>CAWJBG010000001.1:0-515250 GCA_963841025.1 uncultured Alphaproteobacteria bacterium
CGGCAATCTTCAGCGGCGGCTCTCAGGTGGTGGAATCGGGCGGCGTCGCCAGCGCCACGTCGGTTTCGAGTGGAGGCACCGAGATCATCATCGCGCACGGCAAGGCCGCCGGCGCGCACATTTCCAACGGCGGCATGGAGCTCGTATCGTCCGGCGGAACGGCGACTGGCGCAATTATCAGCAGTGGCGGCGAGCAATCGGTGTCGGCGGGCGGGACAGCGACCAGCACCACTATCAGCAACGACGGCGACCAGAATGTAAACAGCGGCGTGGCGAGCCACACCACGGTGCTGAGCGGCGGTACCCAAACCCTTGGCAATGGCGGAACGGCGATCGGCACCACGATCTCCGACGGCGGGAGCGGGCTCGTATTTGGTTTCCTCGGACTCGGCGGGACCATGAGCGGCGCCACAGTCCTGAGCGGCGGCGTTGAAATTATCGCGGTCGAGGGTACAGACAAGGGCACGACGGTTTTCGCCGGCGGCGTCCAGATTATGACTCGGCCGGCAGGGCCATCGCTTCGATCGTATCGAGCGGCGGCGTGCAAGTCATCAGCTCGGGCGGAACAGCGAGCGGCACGATCGTCAAAGCCGGCGGTACCGAAATCTTCTATTCCGGCGCCACCGAAAGTGGCCTCACTCTGTCGGCTGGCGCCACGCTGGAACTGGTCAGCGGCGCCGCATTGCCCATGACGCTACCCGCCGGCGTCATCCTGGCGCTCGGACCGCACCAAGCGCTCGGCGGCGCCACTGTCAGCGGCGGCACGACGGTCGAAATTCTGCCAGGCGGCAGCGGCAGCGGCTTTACCGTCGATAGCGGCGGCAAGCTGCTGGTCGCCTCCGGCGGCACCGCCAGCAACACGACCATCGTCGGCGGCGGCACGCTCGATGTGTTGCACGGCGGATCGGCCGATCCGACCATAATTCTCAGCGGCGGCAGCGAGATCGTGAGCGCCGGCGGCACCGACCTCGGCGCGCAGCTCTCGGGTGGCAAGCAATTGGTCTACGGCTACGCCAGCGGCGCCGTAGTCTCCTCAGGCGCTCAGGTGGTCGAGTCGGGGGGCAGCACCAGCGCCACGGCCCTCTCCGGCGGCTCCGAAGTCGTCAGCGCCCGCGGTACCGATCTCGGCGCGCAGCTTTCCGGGGGCTCCCAGCTGGTGTTCGGCCTCGCCGACGGCGTTACGGTGTCAGGTGGCACTCAGGTGATTGAATCGGCCGGCCTCGCCAGTAGCACGACGCTTTCGAATGCCGGCAGGCAAATCGTCAGCGCGCATGGCGCGGACTTTGGCGCCCAGATTTCCGGCGGCGGACAGCAGTTCGTCTTCGGCGTGGCGAGCGGTACGCAGATTGTTGGCGGTTTGCAGACGGTCGAAGCTGGCGGCACAGCGACCATCGCTGCGATCGATAGCGGCTCGATCCAGAATATCGACGCTGGCGGCGCGGCGATTGGCACGATGCTCAACAGCGGCCTCCAGGAGGTCTCCGGCGGCACGGCGATCAACACCACCATTGGAAGCGGCGGCGAGCAGGATCTGCTGGCCCCTGGGGGCAAAGCGACCGGCACCACAGTCGACTCCGGCGGCGTCCAGGTGATTTCCCGCGGCTTGGCGGTCAGCACCTCCATCATTGACGGCGGGCAGTATGTCAATTCCGGTGGCACGGCCTCTACTACAGTCGTCAGCGGGATCACCAACGATGGCATCCAGTATCTCTATTCCGGCGGCACCGCCATCGATACCGTTATCGGCTCCGACGCCGAACAGCAGATGTACGGCGGTACGGCTATCAGCGCTATTGTCGGCAATGCCGCTACACAGTTCGTCGGCGAAACCTATTCGGGTGCGGTGGCGATCGACACCACCGTATCCAGCGGCGGCGTTCAGTACGTCGGAGACGATGGAACAGGCTCGGCGAGCAACACCACGATCCTCAACGGTGGCCAGCAGTATGTCGGGTCCGCCCCGTCCCGCGGCGGCAGCGGTTTGGCGAGTGCCACGACGGTCAGCGGCGGTGGTACGCAGATCGTCTATTTCTCAGGCACTACGATCGGCACTACGATCCTGAGCGGCGGCACTGAGATTGTCTCTTCCGGCGCCGTAGTCAACAATGTGCAACTTTCCGGCGGCGTTCAAGTAGTCGAATCCGGCGCCACCGTGAGCGATACGATCGTCAAGGCCGGCGGCACGGAAATCCTTTATTCGGGCGGCGCGCTGCATGCTCCGACCTTTAACAGCGGCGCGGTTCTTGAGCTCCTCGGCGGCACGGCGTCAACCTCGCCGGTGACACTGCCGGCCGGCGTGATCCTGGCCGCGGGCCCCGGCGAGACACTCAGCGGTTTGACGGTCAGCAGCGGCATGACCGTCGAATTGCTCGCCTTCGGCACCGGCGAGGATACGACCGTCGATAGCGGCGGCAAGCTCATTGCGTTGTACGAAAGTTTCGACAGCGCTACGACGATCCACAAGGGGGGCACCGAGATAGTTTCGTCCGGCGGAGAGACCGTCTCCACCACCGTGTTGTCCGGTGGTACAGAAATTGTGTCGTCCGGCGGCACATCGGAAGTTGCCACCGTCAGCAGCGGCGGCACGCTGATTGTGTTGACTGGCGGTCAAGCTGAATCGCCGACAATAGTCAGCGCCGGCACGGCGATCGTGTCATCCGGCGGTGTCCTCAGTGCCTATCAAGCGTTCGATTCAGGTACGTTGATCAATTCCGGAACGGTCATCATACCGACCGATGGCGATTTCGTCGTCAGCGCCGCGACAATGAGCAATGCAGGTACCATCGATGTTTTGGGAACCCTCATTCAGGCGGCGACGTTGGAGATCGACAGCACGCTCACACTGCAAGGCGGTGGCAGTGTCGACCTGACCAGTGGTGCGTCTGAGATCGACGGCTCCGGCACGCTGATCAACGATCAGACCATCAGTGGCCAGGGCCTCATCGGCATCAGCGGCTTTGTTAACAGCGGCATCGTCAACGCCACCATTTCCGGAAACGGCCTCTACCTCAACGCGCCCACTATCAATAGGGGCACGCTGGAAGCGACGGGCTTGGATACGGAGCTTTTGATCGACCACGGCACGCTGACCAATTTCGGCACGGTCGTGGCGAATGGCCCCGGCACCGAAGTGTACGTTGCGGAGAACGTCACCAATGACCACGAAATCGAGGCGTTGGGCTCCGGCGCGGTTGTCGAACTCCAAGGCACGGTTACGAATTCCGGTGCCGGCCTGATCTTCGCCTCGGGTGGCGCTCTGATCGAGCTGAACTATGTCACCATCTCAGGTGGCACGCTGAGCGGCGCGAACGGGGTCTTCGAGACATTCAGTTCCGGTAGCTTCGCTAATATCTCTGGCGCGGATATCGCGGGCGGCGTCGCGGTCGAGGCCATCAGCGGCACGACGCTGACCTTGAGCGGCGGCAGTGTCCAATCCGGTGCATCGCTTACAGCGATGAGCGGCGGCACAGCAACCGTCGAGGGGGCGGTTACCAATTCCGGAGTACTGGAAGCGACGTCGAGCGGCTCCTTGTTGGTCGAAGGCACCATCGACAATTCCGGGACGATCGAGGCGGTGGGTAGCGGCGCCTCGGCGCTGATTTTGGCCAGCACCGTGGAAAACGCTCCCACCGGCGTCATGCTCGCCTCGGGCAGTGGTGCGACCCTCAACCTGCAAACTGCCATCATCTCCGGCGGCACGTTTGAGACCGTAAGCGGCGTGATCGAGAACTCTGGCGGCGGTGGCGACAATGTCTACGGCGCCACGATCGGGTCCGGCTCACTGTTTGAGGCAATTGGCGCGTTGACGTGGAGCGGCGGCACGCTCGAATCCGGGGCGGTTCTTGACGCCGTCGGCAGCGCTTTGTTCATTGTCGGTACAGTGACAAATTCCGGTGGCACGTTGTTCGCAGACGCATCGAGCAGCCGCGTCGAGATCACAAGCGGCACTGTGGTCAACGGCGGCATTACCGAAGTCGGCGACGGCATTGTCGAATTGTTCGGTCCGAGCAACGAAAACGTGGCCTTTCAGACCGGCGGCAGCGGCATGCTGCAACTGTATGAGAATGCGGGCACGAACACCTACACCGGTACGATCTCAGGGTTCGGCCAGAACACGTCGCAATCGATCGACCTCGAGAATATCGCTTCCGGCGCCAGCGTCAGCGCCGTCTTCACCCCCGATGGTGCACATCCCTTGAGCGGCGGTGTGCTCACCGTCCTGTCCGGCGCTGAGATCGCGCAGTTCGATCTCGTCGGTGATTATACGTCGTCGATGTTCGACATCACTTCAGGCAGCGCGGGCTCGATCGAGATCACCGATCCTAAGCTCACCATCCAGCCACCGGGCAGCGCGACGGCCTTCGTCGCCAACAATGAAACCCTCGACATCGTCGCGCCGGAACCCGGCAGGGTCATCTTCAACGGCTCAGACGGCACGCTGATGCTGAGCGATCCGGCGGCTTTCACCGGCGCGATCAGAAACTTCAGCGCGGGCAATGCCGTCGATCTGCCGGAGCTGACGTTCAACGCCAATACCACGCTCGGCTATTCCGGCACCCCGGCTGGCGGCACCGTCACAGTCACCAACGGCAACCAGACCGCTGCCTTCGCCCTCCTTGGCAATTACATGGCGGCGAGTTTCGTCACCGCAGCCGACGGCCACGGCGGCACGGTCATCACCGATGCGGCGCAAACGGCGGACGCGACGGTGGCTCCGCATCATCATCACGGTTAAGCGCGGAAGATTTATTTCTGCGCCTGCGGCTTCGTTTGCCGGGCCTTATTCGGCGGCCTTCGCAGCGGCCGCTTTGCGCCCGCGCCGCGGCGCGGCAACTCCGAGTGCGCTCAACAGCGGCTTGAGCTCGTCCTCATAGACCCGCCAGCGGCCGACCGAGCTTTTGTAGATCGGGCGGCGGACCTGGGTGGCGCTTGCGGTGCGCACCGGGCGGCTGGTTTTGTGAAACGACAGGCAGCGGTCGTCCCAGGGCAAGCCGCAATGGGCGATGATGCGCCGCGCCTGCGCTTCCAGATCCCCGACCACTTGCTCATAGTTGACATCGAGAATGCGGCCGGCCGGCAGCACGCGGTGCCAGTGCTCCATCAGGCGCTGGTAGCGCCGATGATAACGTCCGAGTTCGCCAAGGTCGTAAGTGTGGTTCTGCTCGGCGGAAAACAGCTTGGAGAAGCACGACAGGCAGGTGTCGACCGGGTCGCGCACCGAGTGGATGATTTTGGCGTTCGGCAGCGCCAGATGGATAAGGCCGGCAAAGTAATAGTTCGACGGCATCTTGTCGGTCACGCGTTGGCAAGCACTGCCGTCGCCGCCAAACGCTTCGGCCGGCACCAGTTTGCGCACCGAGGCGACGTAATGGGCGCCGATCTGCCGGAGCGCATTGCCTTCCAGTGCCGGGACAAAGTCCGGATAGCGAATGGTGTTGCCGTCCGGTCCGCGCACGGTCAGGACTACATCATTCATATTTTGCAATTCGCCCGCGCCGTGGACCAGCGGGTGACTGGCGATAATCTGCTCGATCAGCGTGGTGCCGGATCGCGGCATGCCGATAACAAAGATCGGCAGCGCCGAGGGGTCGCCGCCGCCGGATTTCGCGGCGATCAGTTGCGGCGTGAACACCGCCTCGATGCGGTCGAACAGATCGAACGCCGATTTCTCCTCATAGGACAGCGTCGCGCGCTTGGCCGTATTGCCAGCCAGCATATGTGCGAACGAGCGGCGGTGATCCTGTAAATCGCCGTAGGCCTTGCCCAGCGCGAAGTCGAGATGGATGCGGTCGGTCTTCGACAAGCCTTCGGTCTTGGCCGCGAGCTCCTCCATGGCGGCGAGGTGCGGATTGCCGGGAGTAAACTTCATTGAATCGGCGAGGTTGACGTAAACGCCGGTGATGCTGGGATCGAGCTTCACCGCTTGTAGGAAAGCCTCTTGCGCCTCGTCCAGTTTGCCGAGTTCCTTGAGCACGTTGCCCATGTTGTTATAAACGTCGGCGACGTCGGGCTTGAGCTCGAGCGCGCGCCGATAGTTCGTTAGCGCGCCGTCAAGGTTGCCGCGCTCGAAGGCGACGCGGCCCATCTGATTGACGGCGTCGGAATCGTTTGGCGCCAACGCAAGAGCCCGTTCAGTCGCCGCTGCCGCCTCGTCGATCTTGTCCTGGTCGATCAGCACACTGCCGTAGTGCAGATGGAATTTGCTGACCCGGGACTCGATCACCAGGGCGCGGCGCAGCAGCTCCGCGGCCTCGTCGACGCGTTCAAGGTCCTTGAGCGCCAGCGCCAGGTTGTCGAGGGTGTCGGGATTGTTGGGGCTAAGCTCCAGCGCCTTGCGATAAACCGTCTCCGACTCTTCCGGGCGCTTTAATTCGCGCAGGCAGGTGCCGAGATTGTTCCAGGCATCGGCGAAGTTGGGCTGCAATTCGATCGCGCGGCGGTAGGCGTGCTCGGCATCGCCGAAGCGCTTGAGTCGCAATAGCGCGTTGCCGCGGTTTGAGTGCGCCTGCGCGAAGTTCGGATCGAGCGCGACGGCGCTATCGTATTGCGCCAGCGCCTCATCGAACCTGCCCTGGTCGAACAGCGCGATGCCGAGATTGCTGTGCGCCCCCGCGTAATCGGGATTGAGCTCGATCGCGCGGCGGCCGGCGGCAATCGCCTCGTCGGTGCGGCCGGCAAGCCGGCACATCTCACCAAGATTGGCGTGATAGAGCGCCACATCCGGCTTGATCGCGATGGCGCGGCGGACGTGCTCGATTGCCTCGGCAAGCTTGCCGGATTGGTGCGCGACGATGCCGAGCATGTGCGCCGCTTCGGCATTGTCCGGTTCGGAAGCGCTGGCGCGGCGCGACAATTCGTCGGCGTCGGCGAGAAAACCGTGGCGGCGCTTCTGCTCGGCGAGGATCAAGGCCTGGCCGGGGCTCAGCGTCTGCGCCGGCACCGCAACCGGCGCTGCGGCCTGCGCTGCTTCGGCGGCGATGATCGCGGCGGCCTGCGCGGCACGGGCGTCATTTTCGGCCTTGAACGGCATCAACACCGTTTGATCGCCATGCGCGAGCGCGGTGAGTTCCTTGGTCACGCGCGCGATCACGCTGTCCCAGTCTTCGTCCGCTTGCTGCCGGAACAGGCGCATATTCGGGTACCAAAGATTGTCCTCGCGGTTGAGCATCCAGCGCCAGTCGGTCACGTGCGGCAGCAGCACCCAGACCGGCTTGCCGAGCCCGCCGGCAAGATGCGCGACCGAGGTGTCGACCGTGATCACGAGATCAAGCGCCGTGATGGCGCCGGCCGATTCCACAAAATCGTTGAGAGCCGGCGAAAGATCCTCGATCGGATGCTTGCCGCCTTTGAGCTTTTTCAGATCGGCGGCGCGCGGCCCGACTTGCAGGCTCGCGAATGAGACGCCGCGCACGCCGAACACCGGCGCCAGCAATTTTATGTCGATCGAGCGGCGGTGGTCGTTGACGTGCTCCGGATTGCCGGCCCACACGATACCGGCCTTGAGGCCGCCCATCTTGGCGAGCCGTTTTTGCCAGCGCTCCGCAACGTCGGCCGGCGCTCGCAGATAAGGCACGTCGGCCGGGACGGTTTCGAGCCGCGTCTTGAACATCCGGGGCAGACTGAGCAGCACGGCATCGCAATTGTATTGGCCGGGATCGCCGCGATCGCCGAACACGGCGATGCCGGGCAGGCTTTCGCGGAGCAACTCCACCAATTGCTGATGCACCCGCAACGTCACCCGGGCGCCGCGTGCGACCAGCAGCGGCAGATAGCGGGCGAATTGAATGCTGTCGCCGAAGCCCTGCTCGGCTTGCACGTAGATATGCTTGCCGGCGAGACTTTCGCCCTGCCACGGATTTTCCGGAAACCGCGGGCCCTTGCGCTCGCTCGACTTCAGCCGCCACTCATATTCGTCCCAGCCCTCGCCGTAATCGCCGCGCATCAACAACAGAATGCCGAGCCCGGAATGCGCGTTGGCGTGATGCGGCGCGAGCGCGATGGCGCGGCGCGACGCGGCGACGCCTTCCTCATAGTGCCCGCTGTGATGCAGCGTGGTGCCGAGATTGGCCCAACCCTCGGCATAATTCGGTTTTAGTTCGATGGCGCGGCGATAGGCGACGATCGCCTTGTCGAACTGCCGCAACCCATGCATTGCGTTGCCGAGATTGCTGTGGGCTTCGGCAAAATTGGGATTGGCCGCGATCGCCTTGCGATGGGCGCGTGCGGCCTCCTGGTAGTCTTTCAGCTCGTAGAGCGCGACGCCGAGATTGCTCAGCGCCATCGGCATGACGGGATCGATCTCGATCGCGCGCCATGCTTCCTGGACGGCAAGCTTGGGGCGGCCGGCGAGTCTCAGCATTTCGCCGAGATTGGCGTGAAACAGCGCGACATTGGGCGCCAGCCGCACTGCCTTCTGCACGTGCTCGATCGCCTCGGCGAGCTTGCCGTTCTGGTGGGCGATAACGCCGCGCAGATGGTGCGCCACCGCCAAATCGGGCTGGGTCTCCAGAACCCGGCTGCACATGGCGTCGGCTTCCATCAGACGATTTTCGGCGCGAAGGCGCTCGGCCTGCGTCAACGCCTCGCCGAGCGGCATCCAGTTACCGCTTTCCTGCCTTGCGATCTCATTCATGGGAGGTTTGGATAGCACGGACCCGCGCGACCGGCCAGAAGCGCACGTCGAGGCCGCGCCCGCGGTTACGCCAGATAATACTGCATCATACCCTGCCAGCATACCGCATCGCGCGCCGATACAGCCATACCTCGGGGGGCGGAAGCATTGCGACCAATTCCAATAATCATTCGGCCGCTGCGGACGGAACTCGCGTCTCGTCCACGGCGGAAATTTTGGGCAGTGATGGTATTCGGCTACGCACCGAAGGCCACTGCCGCGGTTCCACGTATGGAGCCAACAGTCCCGCCTTTCGCGTCACAAAAAAACGTGGGCGACCTGATAGCATCAGCACATCGCTGGACAACAGCGGTGCGCTCGGTCAATCTCTTTGTTGAGATTGGGGTTAATCTTGGGGTTAAGTCCGTGGGGGCTGCCGGAATAGCTGGTCGGCCGGTTGTCTGATTAGCTGATTTCCTGCTGGGGCTGCTCGGTGGTTCGTTCCACCGGGCCACATCCTGACGTGTTGCAGCTCATATTCAGTGTCGCGGTACGCGGGTCGCCGCGGCTCTTCATGTGGAATGACGAACCGGAGTTGTGTGCAGATGCTCCCTGCGACCTCGTCCGCGAGCAGTGATTGTTACCGAAGTCGATCCGTAAGTGTGTGCCCTTCAAGGAACGTGAGGATTTCCGATGACGATCATGATTTCGAGCGGTACGACGACCATCTCGACCCACATACCGGTCACGACGGGCTACCTCGTCGAGGGCACCGGCACGCTGGATGTCGTCAGCGGCGGCACGGTCTCGGCTCTTATAACGATCGGCAGCGGCGGTACCGTCAATATCGGTTCGGGCGGCGAAGTGCTCGACACCATCATCAGCAGCGGCGGCTCGGAGATCGATTCCGGCACAGCGCTCAACACCACCATCGACAACCATGGTGAGCAGAAAGTCGCAGCAGGCGGCACCGCCGTCACCACGACCGTCAATAGCGGCGGTACCCAGGATGCCTTCGGGAAGTCGAGCAACACCACGCTCAAGAGTGGCGGCAGCGAAATTGTCGAATCCACGGGCGTGGCGAGCGGCACGACCGTCAGCAAGGGCGGGGCGCTGCTGGTGTCTTCCGGCGGCTTGGCCGATCTGGGCAAGATTTACAGCGGTGGCACAGAGACCGTTTTCGCCAGCGGCACCGACCGAGGCGCAGAAACTCTTGGCGGCGTCCAAAAGGTCTTCGGTTTGGCCAGTGGCGCCACAGTTTTCACCGGCTCGCAGGTTGTCGAATTGGGCGGCGTTGCCAGCAGCACCACGGTTGACGCCGGCGGCTCCGCAATCGTGGACTCAGGAGCAGTGCTCAGCGGCACGACGGTCGCACTCGGCGGAAACGTCGACGTGGAGGATGGCGGCGAGCTTGTGCTCAGCGCCGCAACAAACAACGCCGGCACTGTCAATCTTCTCGGAACGAGCGGCGGTAGCGGCGCAGCGATCTATATCGAAGGCGCCGTCAGGCTTTCCGGCGGTGGCCGCGTGGCGCTGTCGTCTAGCGGAAACAATTTCATCAGCGCCGGCATCGCCGGCGCGACGCTGACCAACGTCAACAACACCATCTCAGGCGCCGGTCAGATCGGCGCCAACGACGGCGAACTGACTTTCATCAACAGCGGCACCGTCAACGCCAATATCTCGGGTGCATAGGTTTTCCATTTTGACCGGCGCCAATGCAATCAGGAACACCAACACGCTGGAAGCGACCGGAGACGGGCAACTGCTCATCGATACCACGCTGACGGTTCCCTACAACGGCGAGCAGTTTGGTTACACGATCGAGCAGACCGGCAGCGGCGTCCTCAACAATTCCGGCATGGTGCTTGCGACCGGCAGCGAAGGCTTCGTCGGCATCGGCAACCTCACTAATTCCGGGACTGTGGAAGCGACCGAGGCCGGCTACGTTGTCATTTCCGGCACCGTTACGAATTCAAAGACGATCGAAGCTTTGTCGACCAACTCATTCGGCGGCTTTCCCGAGGTCGACATTCTCGGCACGCTCAACAATTCCGGTACGGTCGAGGCGTCGGGCAGTGCGGGTGAATCCGCGGACATATATATCATCGGCGCTACGCTCAGCAATTTTAGCTCCGGCAAGATCGAAGCGTTGGCGGCTGCCGGTGATGCCAACGTTACGATCAGCGGCACCGTGTCCATCACCAATTCCGGCACGATGGCGGCTTCCGCCACCGCGGCTGGCAATGCTGATCTGTCCATTATCAGTGGCGGTCCGATCACTAATGCTGGCACGATGGAAGCGTCGGCAGTTGGCGCATTCAGCGACTCCTATCTCGCCATCAGCGGCAGCACGATCGCCAATTCCAAAATAATCGAGGCCGTGGCGATCGACGCTTATAGCGAGGAAGTTATCCACGGCGTTCTCGTCACTGATGCGGCAGGGTCGGAAGTAGACATTGGCGGTGGCACGGTTACCAATTCCAGCACTATCCTGGCGTCGGCGGTCGGTTCAAACGGCAGTGTTGCAATCGCTCACATTAGCGGTGCCACGGTCAGCAACGCCTCCTCTGGCACCATCGAGGCGCTGGCGACCGGTGGCGGCGGCGCTACGCTCTCGATCGTCGGAACCACTATCAGCAATTCCGGCACCATCGTCGGCTCCGCGACCGGGACTGACAGCCAAGCGTCGCTGTCCGTCAGCGGTGGGACCGTCACCAATGCTAAAACCATCGAAGTCTTGGCAACCGGGGCAGGTCCGATCGCAGCCGCCACGCCGGCTGTTTCGGGAAACGTCGACGCTGCCAGCATTGCCAACGGCGGCACTTTGGAGGCGGCGGGAACCGGGGCGGTCAGCGTCGTTGGCAGCACTGAGGAAGATCAGTTTGGCAACGCGGTCATGACCGTTAGCGGCACCACGATCGCCAATTCCGGCACCATCGAGGCCTCGGCGCACGACAACGAAGCGCAGACGTCGGTCAGCGGTGGTGCGGTTACCAATACCGGCACAATCGAGGCGCTGGCGACCGCGGTTGGCACGCCCAATTTTGGTCTTGGCGCGGGGGCTGGCGAAGCCGAAGTGCTGGTCAGCGCCGCTACCTTCGTAAATTCCGGCACGGTACTGGCATCGGCGACTGATGATGGATATGCGCTGGTGTCGATCAGCGGCGTCATTACCAATTCCGACACCATCGGAGCGTCGGGGACCCTGGGTGGCGTCGGCGATGTGAATCTCCGCGGCACGGTCGACAACGCCGGCGGCACCTTGCTGGTCTCGGGATCGGCCTTTGTCGGTCTCGACGGCGCCACGGTCTCTGGCGGCGTCCTGCAGACCGTCCATGCGACCGAGTTGTTTGGCGTCAGCGCCATTATCAAGTCCGGCGGCACCAGCGCGACCGTTTTCGACGGTAGCGGCATCGGCGTGTTCGCCGGCGGCACCGCGACCGTCACGAGTGCGACCGTTGCGGCGGATTCCTATGTCGCCGCCTGGCACAAATCGAGCTTGCTGACGCTCAGCGGCGTGACCTTTGGATCCGGCGCCGAAGTACAAGCTTTGGAAGGCGGGACGGTGGCGCTCACCGGCAGCACGATTCTCGGCGCGGGCGCAATCATCGAAGCCGGAACGAGTGGCACGGTGACGATAAAGGATACCGTCAGCAATACGGCAACTAGCCTGATCGTAGCCTCGGGCACCGGGGCGCAGGTCGATCTCGACGGCGCGACAATTACCGGCGGCATATTGAAAACCAGCGGCAGCACCGCCGCTGTTATCCGCACGGACAGCGGCACGACTGACACACTAAGCAACGCCACCATCGCGGCAGCCTCGCTCGTTGTGGCGACTAGCGGCGGAACCATACTGCTGAGTGGGAATACCACGAACCTCGGAACACTTGAGGCGGTGGATGGAGGCAGCATCGCGGCGAGTGGAACTGAAAGTCTGATGAATTCCGGTACAGTGCTAGGCAGCGGCGGAACCGTCACGCTTGGCAGCACCAACTTCAACAGCGGTGTGATCGACGGCGCCACGGCTTCGTCTGTCGTGATTTCCGGTCCCACGGTGAACACCGGGACCATTGAAGCCGCGGGGGCTAATGCCAGCGTCGAGATTGCCGACGCCACCGTGACCAATCTCGGCGCCGGCGTTGTCGCCGCGCTCGGCAGTGGGGCGCAAGTCGATCTCGATGACGCTGTCGTTCTCGGCGGCACATTGCGCACATCCGGCAGTGGCGCGGAGATAGAGACGGTCAACGACAGCACCGGCAACATGCTCAGTGGCGGGACGATCGCCGCTGGTTCAGTACTGGAGGTCAGCGACGGCACGAAGCTCACCATCGTCGGCACCATCGCGAACAGCGGCACCGTCAAGGTCGACCTGGGCGCAGGCAGTTCCGCTACGCTCCTGATCGGGTCACCCGGCGCGACACTCACTGGCGGCGGCCAGGTGGCGATGGGAGGGACCGACGCCTCTATTTCAGACAGTGGCACTCCCGCAACGTTGACCAACGTCAATGACACGATCTCGGGAGCCGGCGCGATCAGCGGCGCCGATCTTACCTTGCACAACAGCGGCACGATCGACGCCACGGGCAATCTCACCATTTCGGCCGGCGGCAACGCCATAACCAACGCCGGCACGCTGGAAGCGACCGGTAGCGGCGACCTTTATATCTCCAGCACCCTCAGCAATTCCGGTAAGCTGGAGGTGACCGGCACCGCTTATGTGGAGACCTTCGCCAGCCTTACCAATTCCGCAACGATCCTGGCGAGTGGGCCGGCCGCATTCATGAAATTCAGCGCCAGCGTAGCCAACGGAGCCACGGCCACCATCGAGGCAACCGGAGGGGACGGCGATATCGCCTTCGAAGCCGGCGCCGCCAATTCCGGCACGATGGAGGCGGAGAGCGGAGCCAGCGAACTCTATTTTGCCGGCGACGTCACTAACACCAAGACTATCGAAGCACTGATCAGCGGCACCGTCGCGTTCGTAGGCGCCGCGGTCAACAATAGTGGCGGCACCATCCTCGCCTCGGCCGCCGGTGCGCGCGTTGTCATGAACGGCGCCACAATCTCCGGCGGAACGCTGCAGACATCCGCCGGCGCGGAGTTTGAAGTCCTTACTGGCGACGGCGTTCTGAGCGCCGTCTCCATTGCGACCGGGTCGCTTGCCGTCGCCGATGGTGGCGCGCTGACAATAAGCGGCGGCAGCATCGGTGCGGGTGCGATCGTCGAAGCGATAATGGGCGGCAGTGTGAACGTTCTCGGCACGGTCGCCAATTCTGGCACGCTGGAGGCGGGCTCGGGAGGCGGCGTCATCGGGACCGTCGACATCAGCGGCACGGTCGCGGACACGGCAGCCGGCGTGATCCTGGCCTCAAAGGGCGATGTGAACGTTGTCGATGCGACCATTTCCGGCGGCACGTTGCGGACCTCGTCGGGCGGCGTCATCACGGTCAGCGGCGCCGGCAATTTGATCAAGGGCGCCATCGTTGCAGCCGACACGCTCGTCGAAGTCGCCAGCGGCGGCACACTGACGCTGTCAGGCGGCACGATCAGCGTGGGTGCGATCGTCGAGACATTGTCGAGCGGCACCGTGCTTGTCAGCGGCACCGTCACCAATGGCGGCACGCTGTTCGCCAGCGGGTCCGGAAGCCTGGTCGAGATCGCAAGCGGCGCCGTGGTCAATGGCGGTATCGCCGAGGTCGGCAACGGCATCGTCGAAATCAAAAGTGGGAGCAACGAAAGCGTCGACTTCCTCGCCAACGGCAGCGGTGGATTGCAGCTCGACGGAACCGGCGCCGCCTATACCGGCAAGGTGACGGGCTTTGGCGGCACCAGCGGCGCAAACATCTCGCAATACATCGACTTCTCCCAAATCGGCAGCGCCGGAGCGACGTTCAGCTACACTTCCGCCAATGCGGCCGACACCAGCGGTACCCTGACCGTCACCAGCGGCGGGATATCGGCAAGCGTCGTCCTGGTCGGCCATTACACCAGCGCTAACTTCCAGACGCATTCGGGCGCCGGCGGCAGCCTCGAGATCACCGATCCGATAACGATCTTCACCACGCCACTGACCGTCAAGGGCGGCGCGACCAGCGGCGCCATCACCGGCGACATGATCGCCGAGAACATCGTGACGGTTTCGAGCGGCGGTACGCTCGCGGCGGAGAACGACAACAACCTTGTCGTTTTTGGCACGTTGACCAATGGCGGGCTAGCCGAAGCGCTCAGCGGCGGCGATATGAATCTCCTTGGCGCGATCGCGAACACCGGCCAGTTCGAGGCGCTCAGCGGCGGTGCCGTCACCGCCCAGGGGGCAGTCACCAACGCCGCCAATGGCTTGATCGAGGAAGACGCGGCGGATTTGGCCATCGAAGGCAATGTCAGCAACGCCGGTCAAATCGGGACCGTCAACGACGGCCTGCTGAGTATGGAGCAGAGCGTCAGCAATACCGGCACGATCTCGGCGGCCGGCGACAGCCTCATGACGCTTGGAGGTTTGGCCGACAGCGACAACATCACCAACAAAGACATGATCTCGGCGACCGCCGAAAGCACGGTCGTGATGGGTGTCGGCGGCTTCATTGTCAATTCCGGTGAAATCCAGGCGACCAGCGATGCCGTCGTCAGCATGACGACGGGGAGCGGCCTCATCAATTCGGGTGCGATCGTAACCACTGGCGATGCCGCAACGGTCGTCCAGGGCGGCGGCGCTGTCACCAATCTCGGTGCCATCAGTGCCGATGGCGCGGGCTTTGTCGAGCTTGCGCCGTCGGTGATCAATTTCGGCACGATCCTGGCGAGCGGTGCATCCGGTGGCGCCACCACGGCCACTGTTTTCATGGGCAACGTTACCAACGGGGGCATACTCGAGGTCGCCGGCAACGGTGTGATTTCGGCGACGGGTACTGTCAGCGGGGGAGCCGCCGTATTCGACGGCAGGCTCGTCGGAAGCGGAGCGGTCACCACCAGCGGCCTCACCTCGGGCAGCACCATCGATACGATCACGTTGGGCTCGTCTACCACGGACGTCAGCTTTCTCCCAGGTGCCCAGGGCGAGTTGGTGTTGAGCTTGGACAATCCGGCCAATACCAGCGCTTACTCCGGACAGATCAACGGGTTTACCGAAGGAGATGCCATATACCTGCCCGACGTCACCTATTCCTCCAGCGATTTCGTGATATTCGAGCCGTCCAACAGCAGTGTCGGCGGCGGCTCCCTTGAGGTGAAACTCGTAATAAACAACTTTGCGGTGATTACGTTGGCCGGATTGATCCGAACGACGGCGGCACCCCCACGCCGTAGACCGAGTTGAACTTTGAGGTCGGTGATTTCGACGGTTACCCCTTCATCACCGATCCAATTGTGACACAACAGCAGCCCGGCAACGCCGCGGCCTCCGTCGGCAACGGCGAAATCCTTGAGATCGACACGCCGGATTGGCCAACGTCACGTTCACCGGGTTCTGGCGGGAAACTGGTGCTCGACCAACCGGCGACGTTCACCGGCGCGATCAAGGACTTCGGAGCGCAAAACGCCATCGATGTCCTGCCGGACGATTTCACCAGCAGCGGCTTCGCGCTCGGCTATGCGGAAAACGCGCGCGGCACCGGCGGTATTTTGACGATCAGCGACGGCACCCACACAGCAAGCATCGCGCTTCTCGGCAGTTACGCGGCGGCAAGCTTTGTCACCGGGGCAGACGGTCACGGCGGCACGTTGATCACCGAAGCGGGGGCGAACGATCAGGCGCCGTTGACGCATCCGCATAGCGGTTAGGTGCGACCAATTCTAATAGTTGTTCGCCCCCTGCCGATGGTGCTGGCGTCGTCGTCCAGGGTGAGAACCTGGCAGGCGGATCGTCAGGCTGGTACGTCATGCTGCCCTGGCGTTACTTGAACGCATGACTCTCGAATACGATTTTGCGTTCGAACATCCGCCGCGAAGCCAGCTTCGAAGAAATCTTTCATCAGCACCGGGCGTTGATGCCCGAGGAAGATATTCTCTAGGTATGCCCAACAACTGCGGCGGAAATTCCAAGTGCGGATTGGTGGTGTGCTGAACGAGCACTGGCGCCTTTTCTACGCCGAGAGCCCGCAAAGCGTATATCCGATGGAAACCGTTGCTCAACACCACGCGTCGACGGACGGCATACACGTTCACCGGGGAGGCTCCATAGCCGACGAAGCCGACGATCGCGGCGACCGGCATCCCGCCCGGTGGGGCATAAGCAAGTTCTTCAGCGGACAAGGTGGCTTTGAAGAAGCCGCCGAGGAAACGAATATCGCTACTTGGCGAACTAAAAATGTGGGCGTTTGGTCCGATTTCCAGATGCTGGATCGGAGCGAGCGGACGTTCGCAAGACAGGCACAGCGTCGCTATGTCATCAAGGTTGGCTTTGCGGGCAGTTCGGAGTGCAGCTTCTTGATGAAATCCAAGTCCACTTTCCGCTGCGGCGCCACGAGCTTGTCGATCTCAACCATGGCGACACTGATCGGCGGCTGAAAAGCCTTCAGCATTTGCCGGACGCGATCGTGTAAGTGGGCCGGTAAATCTTCGACGGCGATCGTATCGGGAAGCCCGGCCTCAGATCCGACAAGCGCCTGGACGCGGGGCTGCACCTCTTGCCAAGCCTTCAGAATCTCGGCGGCGCGGTCGCCTTCTTCCGGGATCGACTGCGTTCTAAGATACTCGCGAGTTTCAAATTGCGTGGCGAATGCAAAAAGGTACTTCTGTACCATGAAACGGGTGCCCGAGGAGGCCGCTCGCGCTTCGTTCGTGATTTTCGCGAGCGGTTTTTCCGCGTTGGGCATGGATTACTCCGATCGGTCAAAGTCTAAGCGCCGCGCTTTAACTGGCAGACGATCGCAATCATCACACGGATAGCCGGGGGCTTGAAGCGGCTATCGAGCCGCCCCTACCGCCGCCTAGGCAGTAAGCGTAAGGTATTTAGAGTTGACGAGAGTAAAGCTGGCAAAGCTATCGCCAACGAGTGGGCTATGCGTCTGCCGTCGACGGACGACGCGTTTTTTGTGCGTGCGACGCATCTTCGTTTAGGCGCAGTGTAGTTCTTCGTGTCTCCGCCGGTCCGTTCGAGTTTTGTCGACAATCGTGCCTGGTTCTTCGACGTGTTGGTAATGGTTTAGCGGCAGCGGGTTTGCACCCGGTCGGCGGCGATACAGCTAGGCAGCTGACCGCCAACATGGGAACGGCCGACGACCGCTGCGGGGCATCGGTGGGGCGATCATGATAATAAATTTTAGCGCAGGTACGGGAGTAAGCAGCGCGCCGGTTGAGCTACTGCCAGCGGCGTATTATGTCGCACAGCTTTACGATTTTATCTTCACTAATCCCGTCACCCTCGACATCACGCTTCAATACAATACCCAGCCGTACGGTGTTCTCGCCTCGAACAACACTACAACCGTCGGCGCCCACGTCACGTACAATACGCTGCGCACTGAACTTCTTTCTCTTCCAGGGCAAAGCGCTCTGCAATCCGCGGCGTGGAATGCTCTCCCGCAAAACGATCCGACAACCGGCAGCGCTAACGATTTTTATATACCGCCCGCTGAAGCCGACATTCTTGGGCCGGCGGGGCAAGTCCCTCCAACCCGGTCAGTGGTTACGTCAGTGTCGCCGGTGAAAACTATCCGCCGACCGTTACCAGTACCATTACCGTCTTCGGGATCCCCGTCACTGTAACAACCCAGCCGACCACCCCGCTAACGCCTGATCCCTTGTCCTTCACCCCCGGGGTAGGGACGGGGTTCTCGCCTAATCCCGCCCTTGGCAACTTTGACGGGATTGCCGGCATTGAACACGAGACCACCGAAACAATGATGGGCCGGATCTTCTGACAACGGGGTCGGCGGCTCGTGGACGCTTCTTGATCTCTTCCGTTTCACCTCCGCGAATGGCGCGCCTCAGCCCGATCTCATTTTTGCCTCCGGAGGCGCCGCAACAAATCAGACTGCTTACTTCTCGCTCAACGGTGGACTCTCCAATCTCGGCACCTGGAATAATATCAACGGCAACGGCGATTTGGGCGACTGGACTGAAGGTCAGCCGCCCGTTTCCAATGACGCTTACGGCGTCCAGGGCGGCGGAATTGCTCCGCTCTCGCTCGTCGACTTCGAGCTGATGAATGTCCTCGGCTGGTCTCTAAACCCCGACGCAGTGCTTCCGGGCGAGGTCGATACAATCAACGCTGGCGCCACTAGCGCAGGTTTCCTGGTTATCGCTGCCGGTACGCTCATAGTGGGTGCCGGCGGCACCGCGCTTGACACCAACTACAACGGCGGCAGCGGCCTGGTGGCAGGCATTGACACTAATGCTGTGGTCTGGGCCGGCGGCTCGCAGACAATCTTTTCCGGCGGCACCGCCAGCCACACCACCGTTGTCAGCGTCGAGATCCAGATAGTCGATGGCGGCGAGGCATTAGATGCCTTTGTTGGCAGCGCCGGAACGCAGATCGTTCAATCAGGCGGCCGACTTTTCCAGATCACACCCGGCGCCGGCGAAGGCTTTGCCTTAAACACGACGCTCAGTTTCGGTCAACAAATCGTCGGTGCCGGCGGCGTCGTATTCGGGACCCACATCGAAGGCGCAGAGTACGTTACTGGCGGCGCCGTCCAAATCGTTCAACTGGGGGGCCAGGCGAACGGCACCGTAATCAGCGCCGGCGGCAGCGAGGAAGTCGCCGGCCTGGACCAACACGCCACAATCCTCAGCGGCGGCAGCCAGGTCGTCGACAAAGGCGGGACGGCGAGTGCAACGTTCATCGGGCAGGGCGCTTTTCAGGTCATCAGCCCTGGCGGCGTCGCGATCAGCGCCACGGTTTCCGGACCCATCTCCGAGCAACAAGTCCAGGGTACCGCCAGCGACACAACAATAGAAAACGCCGGCTTCGAACTGGTTTACTCCGCTGATTATGCTGCGACTGTCTCAGCGGCGGCACACAGGAGATCGCCGGTGGATCCGCCAGCGACGCGCTTGTCCTGGCGGGAGGCTCCCAGGTCGTCTCGGTCTACGGACCTTATCTGACCGCCCGCACCTACTTCACGGTACTGCGTGGTGGTTTCGAAGACGTTGAGTCCGGCGGCACGGCGATCGGCACGGCGATTTCAAGCGGCGGCCTCGAGTTCGTTTTGGGCGTTGATAGCGCCACGGCTGTAGAAAGCGGCGGCGTCCAGCAAGTCGACGGCGAAGCCGAGGGCACCCTGATCGAAGCCGGCGGCACCCAGCTTGTGTTCTTGCTGCCGTGGCGACCAGCGCGACAGTGAGCGGCGCCGGCGCCAGCCAGACATTGAATCCCAGCGGCACGGCCAGCAACACCACCGTGGGAGCCGGCGGCGAGCAGTTCGTCCATTTTGCCGGCAAGGCGGTCAGCACGACGCTTCTGTCACGAGGCGAACAGGTTGTCTCGGCGGGGGCGTCGGTGACGGGGACGGCGGTCGACAGCGGGGGCTCGACTTACGTCAAGTAGGTGCGGTCGCCCACGCCACGGAGACCAACAGCGGCGGCACCGAGTACGTTGGCGCGCCCGGTGTGGCGGGGGGCATCAGCATTGACGCCGCGGTGAACCGCGGCGGCGTCGAGGTCGTCATCAGCGGCGGTACGACCAGTGCCGCGACGGTGAGCGGTCTCGGCGCCTTTCAGAACGTACTGGCGTTTGGCTTTGCCAGCAGCACCAAAACCGAGAGCGGGGCAACGCAGAATGTCTCCGGCGGCATGGCCAGCAACACCACGGTTGATCCGGGTGGTGTCCAGAATGTCGCGTCCAACGCGTCGCACAACATTGGTGTGGCCACCGGAGTCACGTTGACTGGCGGCTTCGGTATCGCCGGCGCGGCAACACAAAACGTCAGTGCCGGCGGTTGCCTCGACACGATCGCGATGAGTGACGGGTTTGAGTACGTTTCCTCCGGTGGCCAAGCCTATGGCACGGTCGTCAGCCGCGGTGCGGAGCAGATCGTCTTTTCAGGCGCGACGGCCGGCTTCACGACGGTGTCCGGTGGCGGCACGGCGATCGTATATGGCTCGAATTCGTTTGGAACCCTCAATAGCGGCGGCAACGAAACCGTCTATGGCAAGGATAGCTCCGTGCTCATCTACAGCGGAGGCGTCCAGTACGTGTATGGCGCGGTTGTCCAGCCGACGATCGAATTCGGTGGCACCGAGATTATCGAAGCAGGCGGCACGCTGAGCGATGGCTACGCCGCGATCGATGGCGGGACGCTGATTTTAAGCGCTGGCGCGATCGTCAGCCGGCCAATTGTGATGAACGGTGGCACGCTCACGATCGGCGGCACGGCGACGCCGAACGTTGCGATCAGCGGCTTCGCGTTGGGCGGCTCGATCGATCTGGCCGGTATAGCGTTCCACAGTGGCGGCAGCGGAAGCTGCTTTCGGACAACGTGTTGCAGATCACCGAGAACGGCCACAACTACGATCTGCAACTCGATCCGTCGCAGAATTTTACCGGCGACCAGTTTAAGCTCGCCCTGGATGGCGGCTCAGGAACGCTGGTCACCATTGTTCCCGCCTCATCCAACGTTGCCACTTCTGGCCAAGTTCTTCAGGTTGATACTGGCCAACGACCATCGGCTTGGTCGCATCCGATGGCAACTTTGCCAGCGGCGGCGCCTATATCGAAGTCTATGGAATTGCCGAAGACACCCACGTCATCGGCGGCGAGGCCTTTCAGTGGGTTTTGAGCGGCGGCTTTGCCACCGGCACCGTTGTGTCGAGCCTTGGCCAGGAAGACGTTCGTAGGGCGGTAGCGCCAGCGCCACCACGATCGATGACTTCGCGTTCCAGGTTGTTTCGTCCGGCGGCACCACGTTCCAACAGTCGTCGATTTCGGCGGCGAACAGGTGACGACCGGTGCACCACCTACAACACGGTGGTCGAGAGCGACGGATACAAATGGATCTACGCAGGTACAGCTTACGAGACCGTACTCAATGGCGGGATCCAAGTGACTACGGCACCGCCGTCGATACTACATCAACGGCACTTTCGGGACGCTCTTTGTCTACGGTGTCGCCAACAGCGCGACGGTCGGAAACGGCAGTTATTTATATGTGGAGAGCGGCGGAAGCCTCGTCGGCGCTCTCGCTGATCGGCACCGGCGCCTTTGAAGCCGGTCTCTTCCGGTGGCTTCGACGAATACACCACGGTCAGCGGCGCGGCGAAGAGCAGGTTTTGGGCTTGGCCAGCTAAACCTCCGTCATCGACGGGCGCGGCAGGTGGTCCTTGCGGGCGGCACGACGATAACCGCGGACATTCTCAGCGGTAGCGTCCAGCAAGTACTGTTTGGCGGCACTACAAGTTACACCTTTGTCTACGCCGCTGCTTGTCGCGGGCCTGCGGTGCTTCAGGAAGTGTTCTCCGGTGGTGTCGCCAGCGAAACCGGAGCCTCATTCGGCGGCGAGCAGATCGTTTTTTCCGGCGGCACCGCGGCCGGCACCATTGTCAATAGCGCCGGCGAAATGGTCGTCGAAGCGGGCGCGCTGGCAAGCAGCGTCTTGGCCTTTAGCGGCGGCGAGGTGGTGGTCAATTCCGGCGGCGAGCTGGAAGGGACCACGGTAATATCGGCCGGCATTTTGGCATTGAACGCCGGCGCCGACGTTACCGGTCCCATTGACTTCGGCTCAGGCGGTTTGTTGGAAATCGACGGCAATGCGATGCCCACCGTCACCCTGTCCGGCTTCTGGCGCTGGAGACGTCATCGATCTTCCGGGTATTGATTTCAACTCCAACGGCGTCGCCAACCTCGAAGCCGGCAACGTCCTGCAGATTGTAGAGAAGGGCGCGGCCTATTACCTGCAGTTTGACCCCTCGCAGAATTTTTCCGGCGAGCAGTTCGTGCTGTCCGCCGACGCGTTCGCGGGAACCGAGGTCACGCTCGGCGCACCAAGCCTCAACGCCATCGGCAACGGCCAGACGGTCTACGTCAATGACGGCCGAAACCAGCGCCGGTCCCGTGCTCCTGGATGGCGGCACGCTGGACGTACTGTTCGGCGGTCAAGCAAACAGCACCACGCTCGATGCCGGCGGGATGCAACTGCCACCACGGCCTGGTAACCGGCACGCAGGTCGAGGACGGCGGCATCGATAATGTCGGGTTTGGCGGAGCTGCGGTCGGTACGATTATCCGTAGCGGCGGCCAGGACCTTGTATCTGCCGGCGGCAGCAGCCTTGGTGCAACGGTACAAACCGGCGGCGTGCTTGACGTCGTTGGCGGCATTGTCGCCGGAGCGAATGTCGAAGGTGGCGGCTTGCTCGATATCTTCGCCGGCGGGGTCGGCGTCACGGGGACAGTGGGCGGCACCCAGTTGGTGGAAATCGGCGGTACCGCGAGCGGCACACGTACGTTCTTGGCGGCGTCGAGCAAATCGCGGGTGCGGTTATCATGGCTCCGTTCTGACCGGTGGCGCTTTGCAGAACGTAATCGCGCTCGGTGCCGCCGTCGACACCACGGTCCTCGGCAGCAGCTACCTATTTGTCAATGCCCTCGGCACCGCAAGCGGCACTGTCGTCAGCAGCGGCGGCGTTGAACAGGTGACGTTCGACGGCCTGGATATCGGTGCAAGGATCGACGGCGGCGGCGGTCGATATGTCTATGGCAGTGCCGTTCGCACGACGCTGAGGCTGCGGCACCTTGGAATCGTCGATCAGCGGCAGCGTCGCCGAGGACGATGGCTTTGCGCTGCAGGGGTTCGTCGTCCTCGACGGCGCGCTGATTGTCGACTTCGCCGGTGAGCAATACTTTCACAGGCGATCTGTGGTGGGACCGGCGCGCCGCCGCTGCTGGTGCAAGGCCGACGACCTTCGCTGACGATCGAGAACGACGACAACGACTCAGCGACTCAGTCACGCTTAACGACGCCGCACTGGTTTTGACCAGCGCCACGGCTGCTGGCGGACGCCGATCACTTTCAGCTCGGACAGCGGGTTCCTTGGCATCGAACAGAGCACTACGATGCCGGCGAACACGATCACGGCTTCAGCATGGGCGACGTTATCGATCTCGCCGATGTGGGCTTCGCCTCCAGCGGCACTGCCAGCGGCAGGATGGCGGCCTCCAGATATCGAGAACAGCTGGAGCTAACGCTGAGCTGGATACATCAGTAAACGATGCCGGAGACGCTTTCAGCCTCCTCAGCAGACCAACAATGCGACACTATGCATGTCTCGGCGCGCGGGGGTCGTCTGCAGCAGCAGTGTCGGGTACCGTCGGTGACTCCGTGCGCAGGTGTTGAACGGCGGTGCCGTCAATGTGTTTTCCGGCGGCGTAACAAGCGGGCTGTCGATTTACGGCGGCGGTAACGAGAACATATCGGGTGGCAGCAGCGACCCGGCACTACCGTCAACGACGGCGGCATGCGATCGTTCTGTCCGTGGCAGCGCCAGCGGCACGCTCGTGACCGATCCGGGGCTGAAGTCGTCGATCCCTGCGGCAGGGTGACGAGCATAACGCTCAGCGGCGGCGAGCAAGACGTCTACGGCACGACGACCGCCACCACGATCGATAGCGGCGGCGTGGAAGACGTTGAAAGCGCGGGCGTTGCCAGCGGCACGACGATCGACAGCGGCGGGGTCGAACTGATTGCCCTAGGCGGGGTGACAATGACACCACGGTCGGCGGTAGCGGCATCGAATACGTGAATTTCGGCGGCGGGATCAAGGCGACCGACAACACCAGCGTGCAGGATGGTGGCAGCGCGAGCGCCACCGTGGTCGAAAGCGGCGGTACTCAGTTCGTGTCGGCCGGCGGAGCACATTCAGCACGACGGTCAGCGGCGGCGGCGAGCAGGATGTTCTTGGCACGGCCAACGGGACGATGCTGAGCGGCGCCGCCGTGCAGATCGTCGAGCTCGCGGGTTGGCCAGCGGAACAATCGATGGGGCGATTGAAATCGTCAGTTCCGGCGGCATGGACGTCAACGGTACGGTTACGAATGGCGGCACCGAGACCCTCGCCGGGATTGGGATGCAAACCGCCATCGAAAGCGGCGGCAGCCTGACGATCGATGGCGGCCTCGTCGAATTTGACGGTGCGGTGCTGCAAGGTTCCGTGGACGATGAGGGGATGCTGGTCTTCGACTTGACCGCCGGCGGAGCCACGTTTGCGGGTACGCTCACCGGAGCCGGCACACTCTCCCTTCAAGGCGGCGGTACTCTGGTGATGGGCGGCGGCGATGCCTTCGACGGTACGGTCGCGCTCAATGACGGCACGTTCGAACTGACCAGCCGGACAGCCGTCGGTAATGCGCCGATTGATTTCGGGCAGGATGGCAGCTTCGCCACACTGCAGATCGACGGCATAATCATGCCGACGAATACGATCAGCAATTTTGGCCCTGGCGGGATCATCGATCTTGCCGGCGTAAGCTTTGACTCCAACGGCACCGTCACTTCCGAACCGGGGAGCGAGCTGCAAATCTACGAGAGCGCGGATATTATTATCTGCAGCTTGATCCCAGCGTCGATTACAGCACCACAACCTTCAGCCTCGTCAGCGACAACCAGTCGGGGACATGGATTGTTGAGGGTGAGGCGCCCGTTACCAGCAGCAGCACCGTGCCGTCGGGACAGGTTCTTCCAGCATGCAGGTGCCAGCGGTGGTTCTCTCGGTGTGCTCTCGGGCAGCACGGCAAGCGGTCTCGCCATCGACAGCGGCGGTTTGGAATATGTGTCAGGCGGCGGCACCGACGTCGGCACAGTGATCAACGATGGGGGTTACCAGTACGTTCTGTCCGGTGGCATCGCTAGTAATACCCTGATGACCGATCCGGAACGCAAGTCATCGTCTCAGGCGGCTCGTCGGTCAGCGGCACTTCCATGCGGCGGCGAGCAGGACGTATTCGGGACGACACCGCCACGCTGGTCGAGGTCGGCGGTACGCAAATCGTCGAAAGCGGCGGCGCCGCGAGCGGTACCATCGTCGAAAGCGGCGGGTCCGCTACGGTTCTCTCGGCGGCGTAGCCAGCGGCACGATGATCAACAGCGGCGGCTTCGTTCAGGTCTTTGGCACCAATCTGGCGCAACAATCGGCGGCTACGAGGCGGTGTCCTCTGGCGGTAAACTATTGGCGCAATTGTATTCGGCGATCAGGATGTGGAGGGCTCCGGCACGACGACCGGCACTGTGGTCAATTTTGGTGCGACGCAAAATGTGTACGGATCGGCCATTGAAACGACGCTGAGCAGCGGTGGTACGCTTACCGTTGCCCTGGGCGGTATTGCCAGCGGCACCGTGGTTCTCAGCGGCGGCACCGCCGTTGCCGAATCCGACGGTACAGCCAGCGGCACAATGGTCGGTGGCGGTGGCACCCAGGTCGTGCAAAACAACGGCACGGTGGTCGGTGCGACCGTCGGCAGCGGCGGAACCGAACTTGTCTCCGGAGGTGGAACCGACGTCGGCACGTCGATCGATAGCGGCGGCTCCGAGATCATTTTCGCGCAGGGTTTGGCGACTAGCACGACGATCAGTGGCAGCGGCGTCGAGGTCGTGAGCGCCGGCGGCACCGCCGCAGATATTTTTATCGCCAGCGGCGGTACGGCGGAGATTGCAAACAGGGCAACCGTATCCGGCGCTATCACCCTCGTGACGAGCGGCGGTACGCTTGAACTCGGCGGCGCGACGCCCGCTCTCGGAGCCGGCACCATCAGCGGCTTGGCGCCCGGCGATACGGTAGATCTGACCGATGTTGCCTTTGTCAGCGGCGCGACCGCCTCGGTGACCGACGGCTCCCTTAACGTGACGATCGGTGGAATCCGCTATGCTCTGGGGCTTGGCATGCCGAACACCTTGCCTGCTGCCCAGTTCCTGGTGTTGGGCGACGGCGCGACCGGCACCGACGTCACCTTCAGCACCCACAGCGCCGCCCTGTTCGTCAGCGGTTTCTCGCACAGCCCTGCTTCCGGCGCGGCTCTCAACGCCGGGAAAACCGTCACGCTCACGCTCGACATGAACGAGCAACATTTGACGGTGAGCGGCACGCCGGGACTGACGCTTAACGACGGCGGAGTTGCGACCTACGTGGCGTCGGCGTCGAAGCCGACCAGCGGCATGCTGGTGTTCAGATACACGGTCAGCGCGGGGCAGAACAGTGCTGATTTGCAGGTGACCGGCGTCACCGGTGGTGGATGGTCGGTGACCAATTCAGGCCACAATCACGGCTACTTCGCCGGTGCTGTGCAAGACCTCGGGCTTATTGTCGATACCAACACGCCGAAGGTCACCAGCGTCTCAACGACGCCGTCGAGCGGCGGCACTTTGGGACTCGGCGGGACGGCGGAGATTGATCTCGATCTTAGCGATTCTCCACTTGTGGTGAGCGGGACGCCGACGCTGAAGCTCAGCGACGGTGGCACGGCGACGTACAATTCGTCTGCGTCAAATCCGGCAAGCGGCGTGCTTGAGTTCGACTATGCAGTATTGAGTGGCCAGAATACGTCCGATCTGAAGATCACCAGCGCGAGCCTGCCGAGTGGCGCCTCGATCAAGGATTTGGCCGGCAACGCCGCCAACCTGACGCTGAGCACTTCCGCCGCGGATTTGCACCTGACTATCGACGGTATTGCGCCAAGGGTGACCTCGGTAGCCACCGTGCCGGCGTCCGGCACGGAGGTTACGAGCGGCGGCACCGTCACCATCACGCTCAAGATGAGCGAGCCGGTGATGGTGAGCGGCGCGCCGGTTCTGGCTCTCAACGATGGTCAGACCGCGAGCTACGTCAGCGGCACGGGCACGACTTCGCTGACGTTCGATTACGCGGTCGAAAGCGAAACCACGGCGGATCTCAAGATCACCGGGATCGATCTGACCAGTGGCACAATCAACGGTTCGGCCGGCAACGAGCTGCCTTCGCTACTGACATCCAACCTCGGGCTTCTCGTCAATACAGATTCCTGGAAGGTCGGCAGCAGCGGCAATTTTGCGAACGGCGCGAATTGGACTTTGGGCTCGCCCCCGACGTCCGGTCAGGAGGCTTCGATCAGCGTCGCCGGCACCTACACGGTCAGCAGCATAGCTGTGGCGACGGTCGCGGCGCTCAATATCGGTGACAAAGCGGCGACGCTTCTGATCGCGAGCGGGGGCACGTTTACCGCAACGAGCGGCACTGGCGCTGATGCTAATCTCGGCACTATCGTGGTGAGCGCCGGCGCCTTCGTTGTCGGCGGGGCGCTCACCAATTCCGGCACTATCGCCCTCAAAGGCGGTGGCACAGCGGACATCGACGGAACTCTGATCAATGCCGGGACGGTGTTGGCGAGCAACGGCACCGTGACCCTCGCCGGCGGCAACACCATTACCAATGCGGGCACGCTGGAGGCGGCCGGCACCGGTGACATTTATATTTCCGGCACGCTCAACAATTCCCGGACGCTGGAGGTGACCGGCACGGCTTTCGTGGAGACCTTCGGCAGTCTTGCCAATTCCGGAATGATCCTGGCGAGCGGGCCGGCTGCGTTTATGACCTTTAGCGGCGGTGTGACCAATGGCGCCACCGCCACGATAGAAGCCACTGGTAAGGATGGCGATATCGGCTTCGAAGCCGGTGCCACCAATTCCGGGACGATGGAGGTGATGAGCGGGGCCAGCGAACTCTATTTCGCTGGTGCCGTCACTAACACTAAGACCATCGAAGCGCTGGTCAGCGGCACCGTCGCGTTCGTAAGCGGCGCCGCCAACAATAGCGGCGGTACAATTCTCGCCTCGGCTGCTGGCGCGCGTGTTGTTATGAACGACGCCACAATCTCAGGCGGAACGCTGCGGACCTCCGCTGGCGCGGAGATCGAAGTCCTTGGTAGCGACAACACGCTCAGCGCCGTCACCGTCGCGGCCGGGTCGCTTCTGGTGGCCGACGACGGCGCGCTGACGATGAGCGGCGGCAGCGTCGGTGCGGGTGCGATTGTCGAAGCGGTTATGGGCGGGAGCGTGAGCGTTCTCGGCACGGTCGCCAATTCCGGCACGCTGGAAGCGGGCTCGGGAGGCGGAGTCATCGGAACAGTCGACATCAGCGGCACGGTGGTCGACACCGCTGCCGGCGTGATCCTGGCTTCAAAGGGCGATGTCAACGTCGTCGATGCAACCATTTCCGGCGGCTCATTGCGAACCTCGTCGGGCGGCGTCATCACAGTCAGCGGTGCGGGGAATTTGATCAAGGGCGCCATCGTTGCAGCCGACGCGCTGGTCGAAGTCGCCAGCGGCGGCACACTGACCCTGTCCGGCGGCACGATCAGCGCTGGCGCGATCGTCGAGACCCTAAGCAGCGGCACCGTGCTTGTCAGCAGCACCGTCACCAATGGCGGCACGCTGTTCGCGAGCGGGTCCGGAAGCGTGGTGCAGATCGAGAGCGGCGCTGTGGTCAATGGCGGCATTGTCGAAGTCGGCAATGGCACCGTCGAAGTCGCCGGCTCTAGCAGCGAAAGCGTCCATTTCCTCGCGACCGGCAGCGGCGGCGGTCTCAAGATCGCAGATATGGCCGGCGACACAACCGAATATTCGGGCAAAATCTCCGGATTCGGCGGTTCCGGCCATACCGACATGACACAATATATCGACCTCGCCGACGTTACCTCCGGCGGAAGCATCAGCCTGCACTATGCCTCCGGCAGCACCAGCGGAACGCTCACGGTGTCGAGCGGCGCCACGCTGGTAGCCACGATCGATCTGATCGGCACCTACTCGTCGGGGAACTTCCACATCACCTCCGGCGCTGGCGGCACCGTGGAAATCACCGACCCGACCGCAGTGGTCAACTGCGGTACCGTCAGTAACCTCGCGCTGTTTACCAACTACATTGCGGCAGGTTTCGTCACGGCAAGCGCGGGCTACGGCGGCGTGTTCAGCGAGGCAGCGCAGGATAAAGAGCAATCGCACCTCGCCCATCCGCATCACAGCTAGGGGCGCGGGTACCGCGTTTTACGGAGGGTCGCGAGGACCGGCCGAGAGTAGCCCGACGGTATCCAGGTAGTTGTCGGCAATCCGTTGCCGAAGCATTTACCGTTCCATCCGATGGAACCAGCACGGCTGGTCACCGCGGCGACACGCGCGGCGGATAAAGCGTTTCGACGCTGGACAATCGTGATCGCTTCCAGCACCCTTTTCCATCAATCTCGCGTCGGGTGAGTAGAGCGCTTTTCCAAAGGGCGCCGGGCCGAGGGGCCTGGGCTGATGTTTCGGGGGAGGCTGAGTGCCTTACACCGGGCCGTTTCCGCGCACCTTCAGCAGCGGTACCAACACCACCGGCGTGGCGATCAGCGGCGTCGTCAGCGACGGGGGCGTTACCAACTTCGGCACAATCAGCCCGAACGGCATCATCGTCGCGAGTGGCGGCTTTATCTCAGGCGGCAATATCCTCGACAGCGCCGGTATAATTTCCGGCGGCATCACAGTTGCCGGCGGCGGCGAGATCCTGGCCCGCACCGGTACCGTTACCGCCATCGAATTGGAAAACGCACCGCTCTTTGCCGGCAGTATCGTCAACAGCGGCGTCATCTCGGCGCACGGGAACGGGAACGTTATTTCAATCGCCAGCGTCTCGGTTTTCAGCGGCGGCATCGCCAACTACGGCACGATGTCGGGAGGCGAGGCGGTCGCTATCAACTTGGTGTCGACCTTCACCGGGAACATCAGTAACGGCGAACTCATTCGGGCGGGCGACGGGTTCGACATCCGGAACATTTCGACGTTTGAAGGCGGCATCGTCAACACCGGCACGATTGCGGGTGGCGACTTGAGTATCGATCTCGACAATATCGGGATATTCGGCGGCGGCGCCGGGATCGCTAACAGCGGGTCGCTTGCAGGAGGCATCAACCTCGACGGCAACTCCAATTTTAGCGGCGGCATCGTCAATTTCGGCGAAATGTCGGGGGCAACCGGCACCGGAATAAGTCTAGCTTCCATCTCGACATTCGCCGGCGGCATCGTCAACAGCGGTACCTTCCATCAGCGCGGTGGCGTACATGTCACCGACAGTTCGATCTTTTCGGCGGTATCGAGAATATCGGCTCCTTCGTCGCCGCCGCGGGCAGCGGCTTTTCGCTTGCCAGCCTTTCGACCTTTGCCGGCGGCATTACCAACAGCGGTTTGCTTTCGGCGGACGTCGCCGGCATTTTCGCCAACGAAATGGCTACCTTCGGCGGTGGCATCACCAACACCAGCACGATCTCGGCCGGACCGTTCGGCATTGAGCTCACGAACATCGCGGCCTTCGGCAGCGGCGCCAGCGGCGGGATAACAAATACCGGAACAATCGCCGCGACCGGCTACGCCATCGACATTCAGGCGGTGACATCCTTCGCCGGCGGCATCGTCAACAGCGGCATGATCGTAGGCGCAGGTGAAGGCGTCGTCGTCGACGGCGGTAGCGCCTTCACTGGCGGCGTCAGTAATTACGGCACGATTTCAGGGGGCAGCCTTGGCACCGACGTCGGGGTCGAGATCCATGAGCTCACTGCGTCGTTCGGCGGCAATATCGTCAACAGCGGCACGATCGCTGCGAGGGAAGCCCTAACAATCTCTGACGATTTTGGGCAATTCAACGCTGGCATCACCAACACCGGAACGATCTCCGGCGTGAACAACGGGACCGGCGTTTCTATCGATGACGTGGCGGCCTCCGTCATCGACATCACCAATACCGGATTTATTGCTGGCAGAGTCGGTATCGTCGAATTTGCCGCGGCCTCTACGCCGGAAGTCAGCCTGTTCGATACTGGCGAAATTTCCGGCAGTACGGCGATCCAATTCGCGCACGCGGGGAATGCGCTCACGCTGGGGTCAGGTTACGACATCATCGGCACAGTGAACGGCGGCACCGCCGGCACTCTCGATCTCGGCGGCAGCGGCAGTGCCAGCTTCGATCTCAGTTCGGTTGGCGCGAGCCAACAATATCAGGACTTTGCAACCTTGAACGTGGTCGGCGCGACCTGGACCGTAAATGGTAGCGGCAGCGGCTGGACCATCGATTCCGGTACGATGCAAGTGGCGAGCGGCGGTGTGCTCAGCGGCGCAACGGTGTCGAGTGGAGGTACGCTTGCGGTTTTCTCCGGCGGCTTCGCCGAACTGACAGCAATTCAAAGCGGCGGCGGCCTCATCATCAGCGGCGGCACCGCAGACCTGCAAAGCGGAACGACGGTCTCCGGGCCGATTACGTTTGCGGCGGCCAGCGGCACGCTCGAGGTCGGCGGCAAGTCGTTGCCGTTCATGTCGGGGCTGGTGATCAGCGGGCTTGCCACCGGCGATACCATCGATCTCGCCAATGTCACATTTTCCGCCGGCGCCACCGCTTCAGCGTCGGGCGGCTTCCTTGACGTCACGGTGGGTGGAACCACCTATGCGCTGGGGCTTGGCAGTCCGACGAGTTTCCCGGGCGACAGCTTCGCGGTCTCGGGCGACGGTCACACCGGCACCGACGTTACTCTCCTGAGCGGGGGAAGCGGCCCAGTCACCATCTCCGCCGGCCAGTCGAGCAGCGGCACTCTGCTCAGTGGCCAGGAAGTGATCGTCGAGTCAGGCGGTACCGCACAGTACACGCTCAGCGGCGGCACTGAGATCGTCTCCGGCGGCGGCAGCGCCCAGGATACCGTCGTCGCCAGCGGGGGCACCCTCATCTTGCTGTCCGGCGGCACCGCCGACCCGACCGTGATCCACAGCGGCGGCAGCGAGATCGTCAGCGCCGGCGCCACCGACCTCGGCGCGCAGATTTCAGGCGGCGTCCAATTGGATTCCGGTTTCGTCACCGGCACTACGCTGTTTGCCGGGCTCCAGGTCATCGAATCCGGCGGCTCCGCCACTGAGCTGATCGCTAGTGGCGGCTCCGAAATCATCTCCGCCGGCGCGCGAGCGTCGGGGAACATAACAGCGGTGCTCGTTTCCGGCGTTGCGGCGTTCACCGGACAGATCGTCAACAGCGGCTCCGTATCGGCCGGGAGTTTTGGCATCCTGGTCGATAGTGGCGGTGTGTTTTCCGGTAGCGTCGTCAATGCCGGCACGATCTACGCGGGCACCGCCGTCTATGTCAGCGGTGAAAACAGTTTTGCCGGCGGCATTGTCAATGCAAGCGGCGGCACGATCACCGGCAGTAACTACGGCGTTGTTGTATCCGAGGTCAGCCAATTCGGGACGAGCAACGGCGGCGGCATTACCAACAGCGGAAGGATTTCAGGTTTCGACGCCATCAACGTCGAAAACTCTTCAACCTTTGCAGGCGGCGTTACCAATACCGGCGTACTCTCGGCAGGTGCCGACGATATCGATGAGTTTGGTGTTTCGACCTTTGCCGGCGGTATTACCAACAGCGGTTCGCTTACGGGAGGCTATGAAGACATTGTCCTCCACGCCGGTTTGAGCTTTGCCGGCGGCATCGTCAACGAAAGCGGCGGCGTCATCGGCGGAGGCGATGTCGGAATTGACGTTGACAACGTCTTCGTCAGCGGCGGCATCACCAACAGTGGCTTGATTACAGCAGTTAATAGCGGCATCGACGTCAACGATACTTCGACCTTTGCTGGGAGCATCATCAATCACGGAACGATTTTGGGAGGTAATAACGGTGGCGTTCAGGTTGAATTTACGTCGACCTTTGCGAGCGGCATCGTCAACGAAAGCGGCGGCACAATAGGCGGAGGCGGCTTCGGCATTCAACTTAACACCGACGGCACGTTTGCGGGCGGCATTGCCAATGCCGGCACGATTTCCGGAGGTAGCAAGGGCATTTACATCAGCGCTACATCGAGCTTTGCCGGCGGCATTGCCAATGCCGGCACGATCGACGGCCGCACCGGTATTTATATATCGGCCCCAATCGCTTTTCTCGGCGGTATCAGCAACACCGGCGCGATTTCGGGCGTGATCGGCATCGAGTTGGTCAGCGCGTCTGCAGTCAACGTGTTTGATGCCGGAGAGATCATCGGCACCGGCGGCACGGCGGTCGAGTTCGTCAGCGGCGCGGATGCCTTCACGCTCGGCTCCGGCTACGACGTCAACGGTTCCGTGTTGGGCGGCGGCAGCGGGACCTTCCAGCTCGGCGGCAGCGGCGACGCCAGCTTCGATCTCAGCGACATTGGCCCGCAATATTCCGGCTTTGCAGCGTTCAACGTCGTAGGCGGCACGTGGACGGCCAGCGGTTCGGGCCAGGATGACTGGACCATCGACAGCGGCACGCTCGTGGTGGCGAGCGGCACCACGCTGACTTCAAGCGGCACCGACACCGGCCTCACCCTCGACGGCGGCGACGCCGATTTGCAAAGCGGCGCCAATGTTTCGGGCGTGATTACCTTTGTGAGTAGCGGCGGTATGCTCCTGGTCGGCGGCAGCGGAACCTATGTGTCGGGCTTTGCCCCGAATTTGACGCTGAGCCGGTTTGCGGCAGGCGACGTCATTGACCTGACCGGCGTCACTTTTTCCTCCGGCGCTGCGGTGTCGGTCTCCGGTGGGTTCCTCGATGTCAGTGTGGGCGGCACCACGTACGCGTTCGGTCTGGGAAGCCCGACGAGTTTTCCGGACGAAGGCTTCGTCGTGTCGGGCGATGGGGTGAGCGGTACCGATGTCAGGCTCGCCGAGCTGCCCGGCGGCGTCACCGTCAGCAAGGGGAATTCGCCGCACATTATTTCCGGCGGGACCGAAGCTCTCGACAGAATTGTCAGCGGCGGCACGATGATTGTGGAAGCTGGCGGCATCGCCAGCGACACCACGATATCGAGCGGCGGCACGCTGCTGGTGCTGTCCGGCGGCACCGCCGACCCGACGACGATTTCGAGTGGCGGCACTGAAATCGTCAGCGCCCACGGCACCGACCTCGGTGCGCAGATTTTCGGCGGCACCCAGCTCGATTACGGATACGTCAGCGGCACGACGCTGTTCGCCGGCTTGCAGGTGGTTGAGTTGGGGGGCACCACCGCCGAATTGATCGCCGGCGCCGGCAACATCACCATCAGCGCCGGCGGCCGGGTTTCGGCCGGCACCGCCATTCTCGTCCCCACCGGGGCGGCGTTCTCCGGTGGCATCACCAACCGCGGGGTTGTTTCCGGAAAAATCAATATCGCCAACGCCGATACTTTCGCCGGCAGCATCGTCAACAGCGGCTTGCTCGCGGGGGCCACTGAAGTCTACGTCCACTTCATCTCGACGTTTGCCGGCGGCATCAGCAATACCGGCAAGATTTCCGGCGCATACGGCGTCTATCTAACCGACGTTTCCACCTTTACCGGCGGCATTACCAACACCGGCACGATCGCGGCGGTGCATACGGCTGTCGGAGCCTTTACCCTGGGAAGCTTCGGGGGTGGTATCAGCAATTCCGGCACGATTTCCGGCGCAGACGCCGTCATTCTCGACGATGTTTCCATTTTCAGCGGCGGCATCAGCAATGCTGGAGCAATAACGGCGGCTCAAAGCGCCCTTCGTGTCATCGAGGTCACCAGCTTTGCCGGCGGCATCCTCGACCGCGGTACAATCTCGGCCACGGCGGAAGATGGCATCCTGATCAGTAAAGGCAGCGTCTTTTCCGACGGCATCACCGTCGCCAGCGGCGGCAAGGTCATCGTCGGCGGCCTTACCGCTGTCGCGGTGGACAATATCTCGACTTTCGCCGGCGGCATCAGCAATGCCGGCGCGATTTCAGGGGGCAGTTACGGCATCGTCGTATCGAGCGTCGGCAATTTCTCCGGCGGCATCGTCAACAGCGGTACGATCGCTACAAGTTCAGGGCATCAAGGTGCAGGTATCGCGGTCGGCGGCGATGTCGAAGCCGGAAGTTCCAGCATCATTTTGGTATTTTCCGGCGGAATAGCCAATAGCGGAAAGATCATTGCAGCCGCCGGCATCGACGTCGGCGGCTCCGCCAGCGGCGACGGATCGCTCGCGATATCGACCTTCGCCGGCGGCATCATCAACACCGGCAACATTTCAGCAGGGCTCGATGCCATCCTCGTCGGCTTCGGAGGCCAAACCAGCGGATCGGTAACGATATCGACCTTCGCCGGCGGCATCAGCAATAGCGGTACGGTTTCGGGCTCAGTGGGCATCGCCGTAGCCGGTGATGTCCGCAGCGACGCGTCGTTTGCGATAGGGACATTCGCCGGCGGCATCCGCAATACCGGCGCCGTCCTGGCGGATGGCACCGGCGTTTTCGTCGGCGGCGCCGCGTTTAGCAGCGGACAGGTGACGCTTTCAACCTTCGCCGGCAGCATCGTTAACAGCGGCACGATCTCGGCGGCTGAAGATATCCTCGTCGGCGGCATTGCCCGTAGCAGTGGCTCCGTTACGATATCGGTGTTTTCAGGCAGCATCAGCAATGCCGGCGCGATTTCCGGGAATGAAGGGATCGCTGTCGGCGGCGTCGCCAATGGCGGATCGCTCACGGTAGCGGCCTTTGCCGGCGGCATCAGCAATGCAGGCACGATTTCGCGCGGCGGTATCGCCGTCGGCGGCGTCGCCGAGGCCAGCGGTTCCATTGTAGTTTCGGCGTTCTCCGGCGGAATCACTAACAGGGGAAAAATCGTCGCGGCGGGCATCGACGTCGGTGGCACCGGCATCGACGGCGGGTCGGTCGCGATATCGACCTTTGCCGGCGGCATCAGTAACAACGGCACGATTGCAGCCACTGCCGGCAATGGCATCGTCGTCGCCGGGTCCGCCACCAGGGGCTCCTTTACGCTTTCGGTCTTTTCCGGCGGCATCAACAATAGCGGCACAATCTCGGCCGGGGTCCAGGGCGTCTTTGTCGGCGGCCGCCCCGGCACCAGCGGATCGGTTACGATATCGACCTTTGCCGGTGGCATCACCAATGCCGGCTCCATTTCGGCGGGCAACGACGGCATCGCGATCGGCGGCTTCGTTCGCGGTGGCGGGTTGCTGGCGATCTCGATCTTCAGCAACGGCGTCGACAATTCCGGCACTATCTCGGCCCAAGGTACCGGTGTCTTTGTCGGAGATGTTTCCACTTTCGCCGGCAGCGTCGCCGATAGCGGTACGATTTCGGCGGGCCACGACGGCATCCTGGTCTCCAGCGGCAGCGTCTTTTCCGGCGGCATTTCGGTCGCCAGCGGCGGCGCGATCCTGGCCGGCAGCGGCCACGGCATCGCGTTGGTAAATATTTCGACCTTCGCTGGCGGCTTCATCAACAGCGGCATGATCTCGGCCGGCGGCGAGGGTTCGGCTGTATCTTTCGCCCGTATCGGGACCTTTGCGGGCGGTATCGATAACACAGGAAAGATCTTCGAGCCCGGAACCTTTGGCATCGATCTCAGCGGCATCGGTGTCTTCGGTTCCGGCGCCTCCGGCGGCATCACTAATAGCGGCACGATCTCGGCCGGCAATTACGCCATCGACCTCTTCCAGGTCACGAATTTTGACGGCGGCATCACCAACGTCGGCATGCTCTCGGCGGGCAATGGCGACGGCATCCGAATCTTGTCGGACGGGATCAGCGGCAACGTTTTCAACAGCGGCACGATCCAGGTCGCCAGCGGGCCGGGCTATCGCGATATCTTCATCTCTGCGGATTTTGCGTTTGTCGGCGGCATCGTCAACTCCGGCACACTGTCGGCGAACGGTGGCACCGGAATTTATATCGGCAGCGGCTCTGCCCTAAGCGGCGGCATCGTCAATACCGGGACGATCGCGGCGGGATTCGGCATCCTCGTTGCAAGCGGCGGCACGGTCAGCGGCGGGATCGTCGATTCCGGCACCATCGCGGCGACGAAGGAGGGTATCGCGATTTCCGGCGGCGAGGTTCTTGGCGAGACCAAGACAGCAATCGATATCACGGGCCACACCTTTAGCCGCGGCATCGTCAATACCGGGACGATTTCCGGCGCCATCGGCATCGACATCACCAGTGTGCAAGGTGTGAGCATATTCGATGCGGGCAGCATCCTTGCTTCCAGCGCGGGTGGCACGGCGATCGAGTTCCACGGCAGCGGCAATACGCTGACGCTCGGCGCCGGTTACGACATCATCGGGATTGTCGATCCGCTGTCGGGCACCAATACGCTGGCGCTCAGCGGCAGTGGCTCCGCCAGCTTCGATCTGTCCTCGATCGGCTCGGGCGCGCAATATCGCGGTTTCTCCACCTACGAGGTCCTCGGCGGCACCTGGGGTGTCACCGGCTCCGGCAGTGGCTGGAACATCGAGGGCGGCGGCACGATGGAGGTCGGCAGCGGTGGCGACCTTTCCGGCTCTTTCGTGCATGCGGGCGGCGTGCTGATCGTCGAATCCGGCGGCACGATCAGCGGTGTAACCATATCAAGCGGCGGGGCCGTGGAGTTGCTCGGCGGCGCCACCGGCTTCCCGACGTTCTTGCCGGCGCCATCGCGGAGGTCGGCTCCGGTGTGGTCTATAGCGGCGGAGTAAGCAGCGGCAACGCGGTGGTCGTGCTGTCCGGCGGCACTTTCGGCGGCACGGTCGGTTCCGGCGGCAAGCTGACTGTTTCTTTCGGCGGCGTCGCCAGCGCAACGCCGATCCTCAAGGGCGGCGCCGAGATCATTTCCTCGGGCGGGCTCGCTTCCAACGCCAATCTATCGAGCGGCGGCACGCTCGAAGTACAGTCCGGCGGCACTGCCGATCCGACCGTGATTTACTCCGGCGGCACCGAGACGGTCAGCGCCGGCGGTACCGACGACGGCGCTCTGATTTCCGGGGGTACCCAGCTTGTCTCCGGCCTGGCCAGTGGCGCCACCGCCTTCACCGGCTCGCAGGTGGTGGAGTCGGGCGGCGTCGCCAGCAGCACCGTTCTGTCGGGCGGCACCGAGATCGTCAGCGCCCACGGCACTGCCGACGGCGCGGACGTCTCCGGCGGCACGCAGCTTGTATTCGGCATGGCGAGCGGCGCCGTAATCTTCGGCGGCGGGCAAGGTGTCTCTTCTGGCGGCGTCGGCAGCGACACCGTTGTCAGCGGCGGCAGCGAGATCATCAGCGCCCACGGCACCGGGGTTGCTACGGACGTCGCCGGCGGTACGCTCGCCGTGCTCTCGAGCGGCGCCGCGATTTCCGTCCTGCTCAGCGGTGGCAACGTGATCGTCAGCGCCGGCGGATTTGTTTCGGGTCAGACCGCGGTGCTGGTCTCCGGCGTAGCGGCATTCTCCGGCGCCGTCGTCAACTCCGGTACAATTTCCGGGAGCGTCGACGCCATTCTGGTCGACAGCGGCGGCGTCTTTTCCGGCAACATCACCAATGCGAGCGCCGGCAAGATCGTCGCCTCTGGCGCCACCGGCATCGACGTGCACAACCTCACCACTTTCACCGGCGGCATCAGCAATGCGGGCGAGATCTCCGCAGATGGCGGCGTCGACATCTTCAGCGTCTCGAGCTTCACCAGCGGCATCGGCAACACCGGCACCATCTCGGCAAACGGGGCTGCTATCGAGATCGATTCGGTCGACAATTTCGCCAGCGGCATCACCAACAGGGGTAAGATCAACGCCGCCGGCAGCGGCGTCGACGGCGCCGTTGTCGTACAGAACGTATCGACCTTCGCCGGCGGCATCAGCAACATCGGCACCATCTCGGGGGCAGACAGCGCCATCAGGGTGCGAGACGTTAGCACTTTCCTGGGCCAAATTGCTAACACTGGCACCATCTCGGCAAATTCGGGCGGAGGCATCGACGTTTCTCTCTTGAGCCTGTTCTCCGGCGGCATCGTCAACGCCAGTGGCGCCAAAATCACGGCGTCATTCTCAGATATCAGCATTGCGCATGTGACGAGTTTTGCTGGCGGCATCACCAATGCCGGCACGATTTCGGGGCTGGAGGGGTTGGGCATCAAGGTCGCCGCGCTGACCTTTAGCGGCGGCATCATCAACAGCGGAGCTATTTTCTCCGAGGCCGCGGGCATTGTGACCGAGGATGGTTTGGTCTTCTCGGGCGGCATCAGCAACACCGGCGCCATCACGGCGAAGTCTTGGACTGCCCTCGAAGTGTCCGTTGTATCTACATTCGCCGGCAACGTCTTCAATAGTGGAACTATTGTCGACTCAGGCGGGAATGCCATTGCGCTTGGTGTCCTGTCGCTTTTTTCGGGCGGAATCGTCAATGCCGGCGTGATATCGGCGCCGAGCGACGACGGCATCGTCGCGTTCGAGGTGTCAACCTTCACCGGTGGAATTACCGATACCGGCACGATCTCTGCCAGCGCGATCGCTATCGCCGTTGATTCAGCGGGCAATTTTGCCGACGGCATCACCATCGGCAGCGCCGGCAAGGTTGCCGCGAGCAGCGGCAGCGCCATCACTATCGAAAACATCGCGACGTTTGCAGGCGACATCGGCAATGCCGGGACGGTTTCGGGCCGCGCCTTCGGCATTTATGATCTGGAGGCTCGACCTTTGCCGGCGGCATTGACAACAGCGGCAGTATCTCAGCCAAGTCGCGCTTTGGCATTTTCATAAGCGACATCGCCGTCTTCGGCAGCGCCGGCGCTGGTGGGGGCATCAGCAACAGCGGCAAAATCTCCGGGGGGGCACCGCCGTCTACGTCGCAAATGTTTCGAACTTCGCCGGCGGGATCAGCAACGGCAGTGGTGGCACAATTTCGTCGACAAACGCCGTCGGGATTGCCGTCGGCAGCGTGACCGCCTTTGGTAACAGCAATTCCGGCGGCGGCGTCGCCAACGCCGGCAAGATTGAGGCGAAGCGCACCGGCATCGAAATCGAGAACATTGCTACCCTTGTTGGTGGATTCGCGAACAAGAGCGGCGGCGTGATTTCCGCCAGCTCGCACTCAGGCTTCGGCATTGAGGTCGGGCAAGTCACGAGTTTCGACGGCGGGATCAGCAACGCCGGTATGATCTCGGCGGGCGCTGTCGGTATTTTTGCTGCTGGCGATACCAACGTTTCCGGCGGCATCACCAACGCCGGTACGATTTCTGCCGGAGACATCGCAATAAATATTTTCGGTGGCACTTTCTCAGGGAGCGTTGGCAACAGCGGCCTCATCTCGACCAAGGGGAGAGGGATTGCGGTCACTGCGGCCGAGTTCTTCGGTACCTTTGGCAGCGGCGGCATCACCAACACAGGTAGGATCACAGCGGCGACCGGCATCAGCGTGGTCGAGACCACGATCAGCGGCTCGATTGTCGCCAGCGGTGCCATTACGGCGACGAGCCACGGCATCGTGATCTCGAGCGGCGGCGGGATTGTTGGATCGGTGACGCCGTTTGCCATCGACATCACCGGCAAGACCTTCACCGGCGGGATTGTCAATTCCGGCGTGATCTCCGGCTTCGGCGGCATCGACATTACCCGGGTGTCGGGCGTCAGCATTTTCGATGCCGGCAGCATCCTCGCCTCCGGTGGCACGGCGATCGGGTTCGACGGCAGCGGCAATACGCTGACGCTGGGCGCGGGCTACATCATCAGCGGCACCGTGAGTGCTGCCGGTGCGAACACGCTGCAACTCGGTGGCAGCGGGCCGGCGACGTTCGATCTCGCCGATGTCGGCTCGACCTATCTAGGCTTTAACAACCGTGACGTTGTTGGCGGCTTCTGGACAGTCACGAGCGGCGGCAGCGGGTGGACGATCGAGAGCGGCGGCACCATGGAGGTGGGCAGCGGCGCGGATCTTTCCGGTTCCATCGTCCGCGCGCGCGGCGTGCTAATCGTTGAATCCGGAGGCGCGATCAGCGGCGTCACGATTTTGAGCGGCGGCATCGTGGCGGTGCAGAGCGGCGGCACCGGCACGCCGACAATGCTAGCCGGCGCCATTATCGGCGTCGGCTCCGGTGCCGTGTCTGGCGGTGCGGTCACGAGCGGCCACCCGGAGGCGGTGCTGTCCGGCGGCACGTTCAGCGGCGGCTCGGTCAATTCCGCCGGCAAGCTGACGGTGTTAAATGGCGGCGTCGACAGCGGGACGACCATCCTCAAGGGTGGCACGCTAACGGTTTCGTCCGCCGGAACAGCTTTAAGCGCGACCGTCAGTAGCGGCGGCACCGAGATCGTGCTGTTCGGCGGCACCGAATCTGGTGCCACGATTTCCCGGGGCGGCACCGAGATCGTGTCGGCGCGTGGCTCTGGCGTCAGCGGCATGGTTTCGAGCGGCGGCACCGAGATCGTGTCGTCCGGCGGCATCGTTGTCAGCGCGTCCGTAAGTAGGGGCGGTGAGCTGATCGTGCTGCGCGGCGGCAGCACCGTCGATATGGGGATTGCCAGCGGCGGCACAGCGATCGTGTCCTCCGGCGGCATCGTCGACGTAAAAGCCAGCGCCGCAGATTCTGGAACGCTGACCAATTCCGGCGCCGTCAATGTGTCGAGCGGCGCTACGCTGGCGTTGGGCGGTGCCGTCAAGAACGTCGGTACCATTGAAACGTTGAGCGGCGGCACCGCCGTCATCACGGGCGATATCACCAATACCGGCGAACTGTTTGCGAGCGGCGCGGGGAGCCTGGTCCAGATCGCAATTGGTGCGGTGGTCAGCGGCGGCGTCACCGAGGTCGGGAACGGCATTGTCGATGTCGAGGGAGCAAGCAGCGAGAGCGTCAGCTTCCTGTCCGGCAGCGGTGGACTCGAAATTTCAGATAACGGCGTCGATCCGACCGCCTACGCGGGTAAAATCTCCGGATTTGGCGGCTCAGGCCATCTCGACACCAAAGAATATATCGACCTTGCCGGTGTCACCTCCGGCGGAACAATCACCTTCAATTACGCGTCCGGCCACCCCGGCAACACCAGCGGAACGCTCACGGTGTCGAGCGGCGGCGTGTTGGTGGCGACGATCGATCTGATCGGCACCTACTCATCGGGGAACTTTCGCATCAGTTCCGGGAGCGCCGGCACGGTCGAGATCACGGACCCGGCCGGGGCGGTGGTCAACGGCGGCAGTGTCGAAACGGGAACCGCTTCGGACCACCAGACCTTGGGTTATTCCGCGAGCGGCGCCGTGACGAAAGGCACGCCCGGCACACCGGACCTGGCGCTGTTTGGCAATTACATGGCCGGCTTTGTTACCTCGGCCGGCGGCCTTGGCGGTACCCTGGTGGCGCAAGACACCCAAACGGCTAACCAGCACCCGCCGCTGACGCATCCGCGCACTGGGTAATGCCGGCTGTCGGACGCGGAGATTTTAACGCGCACCTGGCAAGCAATTGTATACCGTGAAGCCGTATTTTTGCCCTATCGCTCGGCCAAACGCGCTGACGCTTTTGTTAGCGGTTGAAGTTGACTGGTGCCCTTTACGCAAATCGCGGAGATTGCCGATCGGCATCGGTAGTTCAGTTTCCTCGGCGGTTTGTTGATACCGGATACTGAAAGGCACGGCCCAAATGGACATCAACGTTTCCTTCGATCAGAGCACCAGCAGCCTCCCGAAGGGGTTTGTCGCGGCCGTCGACTATGTCGTCGAATACTTCGATTCGCTTTTCACCAATCCGGTCACCATCAACATTCATGTCGGCTACGGTGAGATCGACGGCTCGAAAATGAGCAAGGATGATCTCGGCGAGAGCTACGCGCCGCAGTACAGCGAACAAAGCTATAGCGCGGTACGGACGATCCTGCAGTCGGAGAGCGAACCGGGTTCCTCGACATTGCCATCGAAATCTCCGCTCGCCGGTAATTTGCTGATGAGCCAGGCCGAAGCGCAGGCCTTGAGTCTGACATCGGCCGTTTCGACCAGCTATGTCGGATTTAGCGACGCCTTGCCGTTCAGCTACGCGGTAGGTTCCAAACCGTCATCGCGCGAATACTATTTCGTCGGCACCGTCGAGCACGAAATCACCGAGGATATGGGCCGCGTATCGCTGCTCAACGAGCAGCCGCGCGATTATTCGCCGATGGATCTTTTCCGTTATGCGGCGCCGGGCGATCGCGATCTAAAGACCGGCACCAAACGCAGCACCGCGTATTTCTCAATCAACAATGGCGGCACCGATCTCGGCACCTGGAACAACCACACAAAAAATGGCGACCTCGGCGACTGGTACGGAAAGCATATTCCGAACGGCGGCGACGATGCCTTTAACGACTATTCCGATCCCGGCGTGGTGAACGCATTTTCTTCGAGCGATCTCACTTTAATGCAGTCGCTCGGCTGGACCACGGCCGCCGACCCCCCCGGCGGCATCGGCCAGGCCAAACTCGCGTTGCTCAGCAACCACATCGCGGCGACCTTCGTCACTGCGCCCGGCGGCCATACCGGCACGCCCGCAGACGCGGTGCATATCGGAACCCTCCCATTGTTGGCCACGCCGCATTCCTGATCCGATTGCGCGCATTGCGGAAATCGCCGCGGCGTTAACCATGATCCCAGCCGCACAAGCTTCCGCCATAGTCGGCCGTTAATAACCGTTAACAACATCGGTAAAGTTGTATAGTTTCCGGCCAAGGTGTGGGTGGGGGGAGCGCACACGCATCAACAAGCTAATACACAGCGCGCGTCTGTGGAGGGGATCGTATGGCTAATACCGTCAGCAGCGGCGTGACAGTTACCGTAAGCAACGGTCAGACCTCCTCCGGTTACACCATACTCTCGGGTGGCGCGATCGTCGTCGAAGGCGGCGGCACGGTGAGCGTCACTACGGTTGATAGTGGCGGCGCGCTCACGGTCAGCTTTGGCGGCCTCGCCAGCGGCACGACGCTAAGCGGCATAGAGACCGTCTATGGGTCCGGCGCCAACACGACCATCAGTAGCGGCGGTAGGGAGATCGTCAGCGGTGGCGGCACGGATCACGGCGCCACAGTCGATAGCGGCGGCACGCAGTTTGTAGACGGCGTGGCCGGCGCTGCCACCATCGCCAATGGCGGTTCGCAGGTGGTCTCGTCGGGCGGAACCGCCGGTGAGACGATTGTGGCCAGCGGCGGCGCCGAGGTCGTGGATTCGGGTGGCACTTCGCTCAGAGGAACAGTCGGAACTTCTGCCCAGGAAACCGTCTCCGGCGTGGATACGGGCACTGTGATCGGCGGGTCCGGCGCTGCACAGGTGATCATCTCGGGTGGTTCGGCGACCGGTGAGACGGTCTCGAATGGCGGTAGTCAAACGATCGATAGCGGCGGCAAGGCCAGCGACGTGGTGGTCGATGGCGGCGGCTCGCAAATCGTCTTAAGCGGCGCATTGGCGACGGCCGCGGCAATCGACGGCGGCACCCAATTCGTCGATGCCGGCGGCACCGCTAATGCCACGACCGTCAATGCCGGTGGTGTCGAGGTTATCAGCAGCGGCGGCACCGCCGACGGCATCACCATCGGCTTCGGCGGCACTGCCGATGTTCTCAGCGGCGCAGGGGCGACTGTTACCGGACTCATTGATTTTGCCGGCGGCGCAATTCTTGAGATCGGCGACACCGGGAGTTCGCTGATTGCGGGCGCGACGCTCAACGGCTTGACCGGCGGCGACGTGATCGATCTGACCAATGTCGCTTTCTCAGGCGTTGCGGGCGCAGTCGACTCCGGCGGCACGATGCTTGTCGTCACCGTGAGCGGAAACGAATATGACCTGACCATCGCAAACAGCGTGTCGGGAATCGCTTTTTCGGCGGTCAGCGACGGCGTCAGCGGTACCGAGGTCGAAGTCTTGCACTCCGGTACGGCCAGTAAGGGAGCGCCCCATACCGTTTCGGCTGGCGAGGTCGACAACGGCGACGTTGTGTCCAGCGGCGGCACAATGACCATCTTGTCGGGCGGGGTCGCTAAGTCGACGAAAATCGATTTCGGCGGCGTCCTGATCATCGATAGCGGTGGCCTCGAAATCGGCGGCACCAATTCCGGTACGGTGGTCGGGGACGGCGTCATCTCCGGCACGTCTGCCGAAGTCTTCATCAATTCCGCTACGGTCAAACCAAAAGGATCGGACGCGTTTCTCGCAATCGACGGCAGCGTTATCAATGACGGTACGATCGTTGCGTCGGCGACCGGCGAGCATGGCTTCGCGGAAGTGCTGATCAGCGCCGGCGGTACCGACACGATCACCAATGCCGGCCACATCGAAGCACTGGCGACTTCTGCAAATACCAACGCTTATGTGATTCTCGACGGCACGGTCGTCAACACCGGCGGCCATATCGATGCTTCAGGAGACGCGCGGATCGAGATTGACGGAGCCAACATCACGGGCGGTACGCTGGCAACATCCGACGGCGGCAAAATCGGCGTGTTCGGCGGCGGCACTGCTACGATCACGAGTGCGAGCGTGATCTCCAACACGTATCTCGGCGACAATGGTTTGCTGACGATTAGCAGCAGTACTCTGGGCACATTCGACAAGATTGATGCCTTCGGCGGCGGTCAGGTCACGCTCGACGACGTGACGCTTGCGTCAGACGACCAGCTCCTCGCCGGAGACCCCGGCATATTGACGATTAGCGCCGACACCGATGTTGCTATCAGCGCGGGTGACCTCGTCGAAGCTACAAAAGATGGCACCGTCACTGTCAACGCCACAAACAACCTCACCAATTCCGCTACGGTCGAAGCATCGGCAAGCGGTGATACGGGCGCTAGCGTGACTCTGAGCGCTGGCGGTTCAGCCATCAATGACAAGACCATCGACGTGCTGGCGACCTCCAATGGTTTGAATGGCGGGGTCAGCGAGCAGATTTCCGCTAGCGATGTGACCAACGCCATTACTGGCCTCATCGAAGCATCGGCAATCGACTTGAGCATTGTCGATCTGCAAATTAGCGCCAGCAACGACATCGCAAATTCCAGCACCATCGAAGCCGTAGCTACCTCGAACAGTAGTGCGGGCGCGACGCTGAACGGCGCCAACAACATCCTGAACGCCGGCATCATGAAGGCGTCGGCAGGCGCCGACAGCGAGGCCAGCCTGCTGCTGAACGGCGGGTCGGTCACCAATAACACGGGTAAAACCATCGAGGCGCTGGCGAGCGCCGGCACTGCCTCGGCCGACCTTTCTGCCACCACCGGCGACATCTCGAATGAGGGCGTCATTAACGCTTCCGCGACCGCGTTTGGCTCGGCCGGCGCGGTAGTCTCTGCTACCACCAACGTCGACAACGCTGGCACAGTGGAGGCACTGGCAAGTGCGGATAGCGACGCCAGTTTAGTCTTCGATTTCAACGCCAACAGCACCAACGACAATCATGGCATATTGAAGATTGACGCGACGGGCAAAAGCTCCGCGACCGCGACAATTGCCGGGACCGCCGACTTTAGCAATGCTGGCGGCGGTACCGTGGAGGCCTTCGCCAGCGCTGGCGGTTCCGCGTCGGCGACGATTGATACCGACACCATCACCAATGGCGGCACTATCAACGCGTCCGCGGGTGTCGGCGGCAATGCTGAGATCGACATCGATGTCGCGGATAGTGCCACCAATGTCGGCGCCATCGAAGCCCTCGCGACCGGCGGCAAGGCGTTCGTGCAGCTTGGGAATACCGTCATCAATGACAACGCCATCGTGAAGGCGTCGGAAGCTGACGGCGGGACCGCTGGCGTCGACCTTAACACCGCAACGATCTCCGGTGGCACGCTGGAGACCGTGGGCGTTAGCGCGGCGATCGGGCTGTTCCTCGGTGCTGGAGAAGTTGGCACAATTGTTGGCGCAGAGGTTGCAGCGGACACGAATATCGTCTCCCTCGACGCTGGCTCACTGACGCTTAGCGACGTGACCTCCTTTGGAACAGGCGACAAGCTCCTGGCGGCCGGAGGCGGCACGCTGACATTCAGCAGCGATGCGACGTTCAGCAAGGGAAACGTCGTCGAAGCTATGAGCGGCGGTACGGCTAATTTCGGCGGTTCGGTTACCAATGCCGGCACTATCGAGGCGTTGAACGTTGGTACCACAACGACGATTATTGCGATTGGCGGCGGTACCGCGGGATCGATCAGCAATACCGGGACCATCGAAGCGTCGGGGGGCGTCAATGCCGACGTTTCCGTCTCCGGGGGCGCAGACACTATTTCCAATGACGGCACTGTCGAGGCACTCGGGAACGCCAGCGTGGTCGTCAACGGCGGCGCGACAGTTACCAACACCAAAACCATCGAGGCATTGTCGACGGCGAAGAGCCTATCGCCCCCTGAGACTGCGTCGATGTCTGTTTCCGCCGCGACCAACATCGTCAACTCCGGCAACATCGCGGCGTCGGCCGGCGAGTTCGAACGACGCTGACGTTACTGTCAGCGCGGGAGCGTCGATCATCAACACTGGAGTGATCGAGGCGTCGGCGAGCACTGAGGGCGATGCTTCTACAACGCTCTTCGCTGCGACCGTCACCAATTCCGGCACGCTGGAGGCGGTGGCGACCGCGGACAGCACCGCGGTGCTCAACCTGGACGTCACCACTCTCGTCAACGGAAGCAAAGGCGTCATCCTGGCCGATGGAAACGCGTCGGTTGACATTGGGAGTGGTGCAACGATCTCCGGCGGTATGCTCAAGACTGTCGGAGCTGGCTCGATCATCATCTCAGGCCATGACGCGACGGCAACAATCGATGGCGCGACCATCGTGGAGAGCTCATTCGTCGCCGTGAGAGGCAACGGAGCTATCTTGACGCTCAGTGGCGGCACTAATGATATTGATAAAGGCGCAGTGGTCAGGGCGGATGGCGGCGGCACGTTGCTGGTGAGCGGCACCGTCATCAACGATGGCAAGCTGATCGCAGGCCATAACGGCACTGTAGAGATAACAAGCGGTGCCACTGTCAGCGGCGGCGTTACCGTGGTCGACAATGGCGGCACCGTCGTGATCGATGGTTCCAGCAAAGAGAACGTCACCTTCGCGTCGGGCGGCAGTGGCACGCTGGTCGTGGCGGATAGCGCGTCCAGCGCGTCCGCCTACAGCGGCACCGTCACCAGCTTCGGCGGCCAGAACGGCGAAAACACCACGCAAGATATTGTGCTTGGTGGCGTGGTCTACGCCCCAGGCGAGATCAGCGCCAGTTATAGCGGAACTACGACGAGCGGCACGCTAACGGTGAGCAGCGGCGGCACGGCGGTGGCTGAAATCAACCTCGACGGCCATTACACGTTCGCCAACTTTGTGATCAGCGCCGTCAGCGGGGGCACCTATGACGGCGACGTCGAGATCGTCGATCCGCCGGCCGCGCCTGCCAACGGCACCAGCGCCAACCTTGCGCTGTTCGGCAATTACATCGCGACAAGCTTCGTCAGCAAGACGGATATCAACGGCGGATCTGTTGTCACCGATACGGTGCAAGGGAACGACCCGCCGCACTTGGCCAACCCGCATCACGGCTAAGCGGTCGGGTCACGCCAGCGTCACGCGGGCAGCCGCGAGGGCCCGGAGTCGAAATCCGTTAACATTGGCGGCGGAGTCCTTTAATCTGCCTTTCAATCTGTCTTTGTAGTCTTGGCGGGCGCGTGGCACAGAGGCTGGCCACGGCAGGCGAAGGCGGTGGCGGCCGTTTCGCCATGCAAGGGTCACAAACGGCGCATTAACCGTTGCTGGACCGCAAGGACGCACGAGGAACACTTTGTGAGGAACACTTGGTACTCGCACTATGGCGCAATCGGCCATTGACGTCAGCCGGCCGGTCGTCAACCGCGCGATGTGGCGTGCGTAGGGGGCAGGTTGTCAGTCACACCTGAAAGTCCAACCCCGGGCCAGTCGGGCCTTGCCGCTTTGGTGCTGCTGATGCGGTTCCATGGCGTCGGCGCCGATCCCGAGCAAATTCGTCACCAGTTCGGCAACGACATCGGCGTTGGCGAAATGTTGCGATGCGCCAAACAGTTCGGCCTTAAAGCCCGCTCCTATCAGTCGACCTGGGGCCGCCTCGCCAATACCCCGTTACCGGGCATCGCGGTGCTGCGCGATGGGCGGTTTCTGATTATCGGCAAGGCCGGTGAAGACCAGGTCCTGGTGCAGGATCCGCTGGCGCCGCGGCCGGCGCTGATGAACCGCGCGGAATTTGAAGCGATCTGGGACGGCCGCCTGGTGTTGATGGCCGCGCGCGCGGGCCTGCTCGAACTTTCGCGCCGCTTCGACGTCACCTGGTTTCTCGGCGCCATACACAAATACCGTCATCTGCTCACCGAGGTGCTGATCGCCTCGTTTTTCCTCCAGCTGTTTGCGCTGGTTTCGCCGCTGTTCTTCCAGGTCGTCATCGACAAGGTTCTGGTCAATCGCACGCTGTCGACGCTCGATGTCCTGGTCATCGGGCTGGTCGCCATTTCGGTGTTCGAAACCATTCTCGGCATCCTGCGCACCTATCTGTTCGCGCACACGACGAACCGCATTGACGTCGAGCTGGGCGCGCGCCTGTTCCGTCACTTGTTGGCGCTGCCGATTGCCTACTTCCAGGCGCGGCGGGTCGGCGATTCAGTGGCGCGGGTGCGCGAGCTGGAGAACATCCGCAACTTTCTGACCTCTTCGGCGCTCACGCTGGTCATCGATCTGTTCTTTGGCTTCGTCTTCCTGGCGGTGATGTTCATCTATTCGCCGTTTCTGACCCTTGTCGTGCTCTGCTCGTTTCCGTTTTACATCGGCATTTCGGCGGGAGCGACGCCGCTGTTCCGCCGGCGTCTCGACGACAAGTTTGCACGCGGTGCTGAAAACCAGGCCTTTCTCGTCGAGAGCGTGACCGGCGTCGAGACGCTCAAATCGATGGCGGTCGAGCCGCAAATGCAGCGGCGCTGGGAAGAACAGCTGGCCGGCTATGTCGCGTCGAGTTTTCGTGTCATCAAGCTCGGCAATTGGGCGAGCCAGTGCGTTCAGCTCATCAGCAAGGTGGTCACCGCCGTGGTGCTTTACTTCGGCGCCAAGCTGGTGATCTCCGGCGATCTTACGGTCGGCGAGCTGGTGGCATTCAACATCTTCGCCGGCCGTGTCAGTTCGCCGGTGCTGCGCCTCGCCCAGATGTGGCAGGACTTTCACCAGGCGCGCATCTCCATCGCCCGGCTCGGCGATATTCTCAATACGCCGGCCGAGCCGACCTACAATGCGGGCCGCGCGGCGCTGCCGGCTATCCGCGGTGAAGTTACTTTCGAACACGTCAGCTTTCGCTACCGCATTGACGGTCCGCAGGTTCTCTACGACATCAACTTCACTTTGCCCGCGGGTCAGATTATCGGCGTTGTTGGCGCCTCGGGCTCCGGCAAAAGCACGCTCGCCAAGCTGGTGCAGCGGCTCTACGTGCCGGAGAGCGGGCGCGTCCTGGTCGACGGCGTCGATCTCGCCATGGTCGACACCAATTGGCTACGGCGCCAGCTCGGAGTCGTGCTGCAGGAAAATATCCTGTTCAACCGGACCGTTCGCGACAACATAGCTCTCGCCGATCCGGGATTGCCGATCGAGCGGGTCATCGAGGCGGCCAAGCTTGCCGGCGCGCATGAATTTATTCTGGAGTTGCCGGAAGGCTATGACACGATGGTCGGAGAGCGCGGCACCAGCCTCTCCGGCGGCCAGAGGCAGCGCATCGCCATTGCCCGGGCGCTGATGAGCGATCCCCGGGTGCTGATTTTCGACGAGGCCACGAGCGCGCTCGACTACGAGAGCGAGCGCGTCATCCAGCAGAACATGGTGCAAATCTGCAAGGGCCGGACCGTCATCATCGTGGCCCACCGACTCTCGACGGTACGCCTGGCTGACCGGATCATTGCGATCGACCGCGGCCGCGTTGTTGAAGACGGCACGCACGACGAGTTGATCAGGACTGGTGGGCGTTATGCGACCTTGTACCGGCTGCAAGGTGGAATGAGTAGCATCCATGAAGCTGGCTAAACTGCTGCCGCGGGAGGTTTCCCGGCCGGCGAAGAAAAACGTCGTGCCGTTCCCCAAATCGGACAAACGGCGAAACGACGAGATCGAATTTCTCCCGGCGGCGCTGGAGATTGTCGAGAGCCCGCCGTCGCCAATCGGCCGCGCCATTGGCGCCAGTTTGATCGGGATGTTTATTCTTGCGCTGATCTGGACTTTTGTCGGCCATATCGACATCGTCGCCACCGCGACCGGCAAGATCGTGCCGAGCGGGCGCGTCAAGCTGATACAGCCGTTCGAGACCGGCGTCGTACGCGCCATTCACATCCGCGATGGGCAGACCGTCAAGGCGGGCGATGTGCTCATCGAGCTCGATCCCACCATTACCGGCGCCGAGGCCGAACACATCAAAACCGATCTTACCGCCGCGCAGCTGGATATCGCCAGACTGCGTGCGGCGCTGAGCGACAGTAACGATCCGGAAAGCGAATTTCATCCGCCTGCCGCCGCGAGCGCGGCGCTCGTGAGCATGCAGCGCGCCTTCCTCGCCAAGCAGGTCGAGGAGCATCGGGCGAAAATCGCCGCACTCGACCGCCAGCGGGCGCAGAAGGAGGCCGAGCGCGACACCACAGCCGCCACGATCCAAAAGCTCGAAGCATCGACGCCGATCATCAAGGAGCGTGTCGACATCCGCAAAAGCCTTGCCGACAAAGAGCTGGGCTCGAGATTGAGCTACCTGGAAGCGTTCCAGCAATTCACCGAGAACGAGCGGGATCTGGTGGTGCAGAAAAGCCGGCTGCAGGAAGCCGATGCGGCACTGGCGGCGATCGTCCAAACACGGGCGCAAACGGAAGCGGAATTCAAGCGTACGCTGTTCGGCGAACTCAACGAGGCCGAACGCAAAGCTGGCGGTTTAGCCGACGACCTGGCAAAAGCCGAGCAGCGTAGCAAGTACCAGCAGCTCACCGCCCCGGTCGACGGCGTAGTGCAACAACTCGCGGTGCACACTATCGGCGGGGTAGTGACGCCGGCGCAGCAATTGGCGGTGCTCGTCCCGGCCGACGCCTCGCTTGAAGTGGAGGCCATGATTTCGAACCGGGATATCGGCTTTGTCCACGTGGGTCAGGATGCCGAAATCAAGGTCGACGCCTTCAATTTCACCCGCTACGGACTGATTCACGGGCGGGTCATGAGCCTGTCGCGGGACGCCATCGTTCGCGACGCTCCGCAGGACCGCAACAATGCCAATGCAAAAGGCAGCGACGTCGAATCAAGCGAACCCAAAGGCCAAGAGTTCCTCTACGCCGCGCGAATTTCACTTGATCGCACGCAGATGCAAGTCGAGGATAAAGTTGCTACTCTCGGTCCCGGGATGGCGGTGACCACTGAAATCAATACCGGGTCGCGCTCGGTCATTTCGTATCTATTGTCGCCGTTGATGCGGTACACGCACGATAGCTTGCGCGAACGATAAGCCGAAGCACCCAGCCAACAAGCGTCCCATGTCGATTACGATCACTCCTGTTTCAGACCCCACACCGCCGCCATTGGTCAATCCGGTACCGCCTGCGGCAACAGCGCCAACCGCATCTGCGCCGCTGTCCGCCGCGGCCGCACCGGCTGCGGCCGTTTCGGCCGAGGGCGTTGCTCCAAATACGGCTGAGCTGCCGACGCAGCAGGGGCCGAAAGGCATCCGGTTCGATTTCAACGATGGATGCCGCGTGGTGTTGCCCGAGGCCGAGCATCCGTGGCGCGTGCGCTTAAGCGACCTCGACACCGGCAATATCCTGTTCGAGACCGAGCTCAAGGCCGGACGCGTCAACAGCACCAAGCGCTATTATGTCCGGTTCCGGCTGGAAGTCTGGCAGCAGGGCGAAAGCGTGTTCGTGCATGAATATTCGGCCGCGGATCGCGATGTGCTGGTGCGCTTTCCGGTCGACACGCTCGGCGATCCGCTGGGTTGGTTTCCCTACGCGGTCAAATTCAAAACACAGCATGGCTGCAGGCTGACCTGCACCATGAGCAGCAAGATGATCGAGCTGCTTCGCAACTCGTACCCGGACATCACCTTTATTACCGAGAAAGAGACGATCCCGGACCGGTATTACGCGAGCTACACCATCGCCGTGTATTATCAGGGCGGCTTGATGTACGACCACAAGGATTGCGTGCCCTGCGATTTTCGCCGCGTCGGACTGCATCGCGCCGCCGGCTACATCCTCGGCGTCGATCCGAAAGAGGAACCGCCGCGCATCGTGCCACCGAACGATACCCGGCCGATTGCGGAACCCTACGTCTGCATCGCGGTGCAAAGCACGTTACAGAGCAAATACTGGAATAATCCGACCGGATGGGCTGAAATCGTTCAGTTCCTCAAAGAGTCGGGCTACCGGGTGGTGTGCATCGATCTCAAGCGCACCCACGGCAAGGGACTGGTCTGGACCAGCATACCACCGGGTGCCGAAGATCTGACCGGCGATCAGCCGCTGCTCGAACGCGCCCGTTGGCTCAAGCACGCGGAATTTTTCATTGGCCTTACCAGCGGACTATCTTGGCTCGCCTGGACGATGCGTACGCCGGTGGTGCTGATCAGCGGTGTGACGCATCCGATCAACGAATTCTCAACGCCTTACCGTGTCATCAATTATCATGCTTGCAACAGCTGCTGGAACGATCCGCTCGCTCCGTTCGACCGCAGCGATTTCCTGAGTTGCCCGCGGCACAAAGATACGCCGCGTCAATTTGAATGTTCGCGGCTCATCACCGCCGAGCAGGTAAGACAAACCATCCGCCGCATACCGGGCTTTGGCCTTCGCCGCCGGGCGGCCTGAGCGCCGTTTTTCGAGCCGGCTAAATCGCCCAAGAGCCGCTCCGGGCGGCTTCGAGAATAGACTCCCGTGATATTTGCGCCACAGCGTGCTTATCGCAATCGGAGTGGGTATAGTTTGCGCTGTGCGGGCGTTGAGGTGGCGATTGTTCCGTTTAGTACCATTCGTGGGTCGAGGGAGATTGTGGAAGCACTTTGGGGCTTTTGCGGTCGTCCTTCCGGCGGCGGTCTGGTTCGGGGTCTGCGGCTCGCCGGCCGTCGCCGATACGTTGGAATGGGCGCTGGTGCAGGCATACCAGAACAACCCATCGCTCAATGCCCAGCGCGCTTCGTTGCGCGCTACTGACGAGAATGTGCCGCAGGCCTTATCGGGGTATCGCCCGAAACTGAGCGTTACCGCGCTCGGCGGTTACAACTATTCGGCCGAGACCTCGACGCTGGCTCTTCCGACGGGTCCCGCCACCACCTCGTTTGGCCAAACGTTTGCTTCCGGCAGCCTCGGCGTAAACGGCAGCTATACACTGATGAACGGCTTCCAGACCGCCAATCGCACCCGGCAAGCGGAAAGTCAGGTCGAAGGCGCGCGCGAGACCTTGCGCGTCACCGAACAACAGGTTCTGCTCGATGCCGCGACCGCTTACATGAATTTGTTGCACGATGACGCGGTCCAGGATCTATACCGCCGAAACGTCGAAGTGCTTTTGGAGCAGCTCAGACAAACGCGCGATCGCTTCAAGATTGGCGAGCTTACGCGCACCGATGTCGCGCAAGCCGAAGCACGATTGGCCATTAACAGATTTGCGTTCCTCGGGGCGCAGTCAACCGCCGCGACCTCGCGGGCAAATTACCGGCGTGTGATTGGCGTTAGTCCGGGTCGGCTCACGCCCGGCAACCCTGTTGACCGGCTCTCGCCGAACGTGCTCGCCAAAGCGATCACTATGGGCGAGGAAAAAAGCCCCTCGGTTCTTGCTGCGATGTATGGAGTCGATGCCGCCGAGCTCGCTGTCAAGATCAGCGAAGGGGCACTGTATCCGAATCTGACAGTCACCGGGAGCGCGTTGCAGGGCATCAACCCGGCGTTCGAAGTCATCAAGCAGACGCAAGCTGCAGTGGTTGGCCAATTGAACGTCCCGATCTACCAGGGCGGCGCTGAATATTCCGCCATTCGCCAGGCCAAGGAAACGCTCGGACAGCAACGGCTCACTGTCGACGTAAACCGCGACCAGGCGCGCGCCACCGTGGCGCAGAGCTGGGCCCAGCGAGATGCGGCCCAGTCGCAAATCGTCGCGGCAATCGCGGCCGTGGATGCCGCGGAGGTCGCGCTCAACGGCGTGCGCCAGGAGGCGCGGGTCGGCCAGCGCACGACAATCGACGTGCTCAACGCCCAGCAAGAACTCATCAATGCGCGCGTTTCTCTGGTCACCGCGCAGCGCGATCGGGTGATAGCCTCCTACACCTTGTTGGCGGCCGTCGGCGGGTTATCGATGCAGAGGCTTGGTCTCGATGTCGTCATCTATGATCCAATGGTCCATTATCAGCAAATCCGCGACGCTTGGATCGGGGTCCGCAGTCCCGACGGCAGGTAGACTGGAGTCCAGTTTGTGACATCAGTCAGAGCTCGTACCCTCTTCATTTATTGGGGACGGCGAGGCGCTATTTCAGAGTTCGTTCTGGAGCTATCAAAGGTCTCCGGTGCCGACGTGTTGTTTTCGGTTTCGCGGCAGAATGAGTTGTTTGGCGAAATTAGCCGCAGCGGCGCCAGCATACTACCTGTCGATACGTTCAACCGTGGTTTCGGGGCAATCACCAATTTGTTTCGGGTATCAAAAATCCGCCGGCAGCTCTTGGCGGCGATTGAAAAGCATCGAATTGATCAGGTCGTCGTTTTGATGTCCCACGTCTGGACGCCGTTGATCGCCGACGGCATTCGCGCCAGCGGCGCTCGCTATGTTGTTGTCGTGCACGACGCTGCAAATCATCCTGGCGATGCGACTGCCCTTGTGAACCGTTGGCTTTTTCGTGACGCCCTGAAAGCTGACGAGGTGATTACACTCAGCGCCTACGTCAAGTCGGCGTTGATCGCCCGTTTCCCTCGGCTTGCGGATCGCACTCGCGTTCTCTTCCTTCCAATGCTCAGACCTATCGTGGCGGACAGACAGACAAAGTCGGTCGATCGGCTCGGCTTTCTATTTTTTGGCAGGCTCTTGGCTTACAAGGGTCTCCCGTTATTCGTCGAGGCGTGCGAACTCTTGCGTGCACGTAACCAGAGCTTCCGCATCGCCGTCGCCGGCGAGGGTAACCTGGGCGCATGGGCTGGGCGGCTCCGCGCACTTGACGCCGTCGTCATCAATCGATGGCTCGATTACGGCGAAGTTTCCACGCTTGTCGGTCAGTACGACTGCATCGTTCTTTCGAATATCGAGGCGAGCCAATCGGGCGTGGTGGCTCTCGCTTATGCGCTAGGGGTGCCCGTCGTCGCGACTCCAGTCGGCGGCTTGAGCGAGCAGATCAAGGACCACGAGTCCGGTCTTATTGCGCAGAGCGTGTCGGCGACGGCACTTGCCGACGCTATGCAGCTGTTTCTGCAAGATGCCCAATTACGAACCCGGCTGTCACAGGGTGTCACGTTAGCGCAGGCGGATTTCAACATGACTCGATTTTTTCAGTTGATCACGGCCCGCCGTGCAGACGGCGTTAACGCGGGCCCTTTTCCAACATAACGACTTTTTCTGGAGCGGTGCTCGCCAGCTGCGCATGTAGTCGAGCAAATCGTTTCTGTGGCCGGCGAGATACGCTTCGATGCTGGTCTTGCCCGCAAGCGCCAGGCGGTCGCGGTAAGCATGATCGACATAGAGCCGCCGCAACGCGTCCGCCGCCGCATCTTCGTCGACTTCCGCCCAATGCATGCCTTCGATGACGTAGCGTTCGTCGACGTCGTCGACAGGTACGAGCTTGTACGGGAGCAGGATTGAATTGTCCGGCGTCATGAAATCGAGATTGGCCGACCAGCCTGTGGCCACGGCTGCGCGACCACTGAGCATCGCCAGGGCGGGAATCATGCCGTATCCCTCGGCCCGGTGGGTCGACAGCGCGACATCGATGCTTGCGAACAACGACAACATTTCGTGGTCACTCAAAAAGTCCGTCACAAATACAAAGCGCGGATCGTCGCCGGCGGCTGCGCGGAAATTCTTCCAGGCGGCGGCCTCGATATCGACGTCCGATATCTTAAAGACCAAACGTACGTCGCTGTCGTTTGGGAACGCCTTCAGGAAAGCCCGAACTGCAGCCATCGGATTCTTGCGGACGACGCCCGAGCGTAGACTGAAGGCGAGAAGCACTGCGAACGTCTCCGCAGCGATGCCGAACCGTGCGCGTTCCGGGCTGGCCGCCGCCGGCGGCTCGAGCTGGGGTGGTACAATGCGGCACGGCAGTGAGACACCGCTCGATACGAAGGCGCGCCGCGCGAATTCACTCGGCACCCAGATCTCGTCCAGAATGTCGAGCGGTGTCAGCCACTGGTTCGGAATCCGCTCCAGTTCCCACGCGCACCAGCCGATCACGTATTTATTCTCGAATAGCCCCGCGGGCAGAAAGAAGCAACATAACGAAGTCCGTCGGGATTGACACAGACGATAAGCGTCGCCTCGCCTTCAACGGCGGCAGGAGGGGCAATCAGCGAACGCTCCGACGACGCCGGCAGATGCTCGGCGGCAAATGCTTTCCCGACGTCGAACTCGTAGAGTTCAAGATCGGCACTTGGCGCAATATTGGAAATCTCCCGGGCAAACCAGCCAAAGCTCATGGTGCCGCGCAAGAAGCCGACGAGGATCGCGGGCGCCACAGGATGGGCGAGTGGATGTCTCCTGGCAGGAATTTGGGGGACAACCCGCCGTACGATAATCCGTCGCAGCGGTCTCGGCAGCAGTCGACGCCAAATGCCGAGTAAACCCAGCCTGAAGAGCAGAAACGGGACCAGCCTGATGAATTGTTTTAAACAAATAGCTCCTTCAACCGAAACCGGCATGGAGCGGTTGGCGGCGAAAGCTATGCGCTTGAGTTAAGCAATGATGCCCATTCTATGAAGGGTCCTCCGCCGATGCGAGGATATGGAGCGTTTGATTGATCCCAAGGGCATTGATGGGGTGTCACTGCGGACGAGGCTAGTGTACGCGTTGGCTGACTTCACCATAGATTTCCTGGGTAAGGTCCGCGTTTCGTGCCCAGGTAAACGAACGGGCGGTTGTGGTGCGCGCCAGCCGTGCCTTGAGTTTCGCAACGTCTCATCATCGAGTGCCTGGCGCATGAGTTGCGACCACCCATCCACATCGTCGGCCGCAGCCTCAAATGCGAGCCCGCAACCAGCTTCTTGCGCGCCGGCTCCTTTGGCGATTGCAACCGGTGCTCCGGCCAAGTGTGCTTCCGCGACCGGGATGCCAAAGCCTTCGTAATACGACGGATAAAGAAACAGCGCGGTATGCTGGTAGAGCGCCCGTAGTTGATCGGTAGAAGCATAGCCGACGAAACGAATTTCGCCGCGCTCCCGGAGAGGTGCGGCGATCGCGGGGAAGCCGACACGGCTCCAGCCCTGCTGCCCGACAAAAACGAGTACTGCGTCGCGTCTGACCGATTGCGGCAATTGAGCGAAGGCCGTGGCTATTGTGCCGAGGTTCTTGCGCGGATCGATGGCCCCGACGCTCAACAGAAATCGGCCCGCCGTGAGGCCAAATTGTGAGAGTGTTGCTGCGTCTTCGGGCTGCGTTTCGCCAAATACGGGATTAACGCCGGGATAGGTGACACGTATGCGGGCCGCGTCTACGCCGAGCAAGGTGACGATTTCGTTCTTGGTGAAATCCGAAATCGTGTTGACCAGCACCGCCTCGCCAATCCGAGCGTCCTGCGCCTCAAGCCAGCGGATGCGTTCTCCCGGGTGAAATTGCGGAACGCGCAGATGCGACAAGTCCGTGAGAAGCGGCACCCATGCTGCTGCAGTGCGTGCCGGGGGTGCGTAAGAGATCGCGTGGACCAGTTCGCACGGTGGCAAACCGCGTGAAAAGGCGATGCCCTTTATACGCCTCCACGCACTTCGCAGCGTCGCGTTTGCCGCAGTGGTTTGCCACAGCCGCTGATTGACGTTGGTCTTGATCGTGCTTCGCCGCGTGAAATCGTCGAGTAAGTGGTTCAATCCGGAAAAGCGCAGGCCGTCGAATGCAACATAGTTCTCTGCCTCGGCAAATTGCTCAAGCAATGCTTTGCCGAGAAAATAGCCATAATATCCGATGCCGGTCGGTCGGCTACTCAGGATGCTTAGATCGAGGCAAACACGCATCTCGCTCCGCCTACTCCTTGCGGTTGTCAACTCGGGCGCGCATTCCATTACCTCGATTAAGTTGTGGCGCAAAGCCCGCTGAACCGCTCTTCGCAGGCTTAACAGCTCTTGGCCTGGGAAGGGTCCTGCCAGTTGCGCATGTAGTCGAGCAAATCTCGTCTATGGCGCCCAAGATAAGCTTCGACGCTGGCCTTACCCGCAAGCGCGAGGCGGTTGCGGTAAGCGTGATCGACGCAAAGCCGCCGCAACGCATCCGCTGCGGCGTCTTCGTCGACTTCGGCCCAGTGCGTGCCTTTGATGGCGTAACGTTCATCGACGTCGTCGACGGGTACGAGTCGGTATGGCAGCAAAATCGAATTGTCCGGCGTCATGAAATCGAGATTGGCCGACCAGCCCGTGGCCACGGCTGCGCGGCCACTAAGCATCGCCAAAGCTGGAATCATGCCATAGCCCTCGGCCCGGTGGGTCGACAGCGCGACATCGATACTGGCGAACAGCGACAACATTTCGTGGTCGCTCAAAAAGTCCGTCACGAACACGAAGCGTGGATCGTCGTCGACGGCGGCACGGAAATCTTCCCAGGCGGCGGCCTCGATATCGACGTCGGAGATCTTGAAGATCAAACGTACGTCGCTGTTATCTGGAAACGCCTTCAGAAAGGCCCGCACCGCAGCCATCGGGTTCTTCCGGACGACGCCCGAGCGTAGACTGAAGGCCAGGAGCACCGCGAACGTCTCGGGAGCGATGCCGAACCGCGCGCGATCCGGGAGGGCCGCGGCTGGCGGCTCGAGCTGAGGTGGTACAATGCGACACGGTAGCGAGACACCGCTGGAGCGGAAAGCGCGTCGCACGAATTCACTCGGCACCCAGAATCTCGTCCAGAATATTGAGCAGCTCCAGCCATTGGTCGGGAATTCGCTCCAGCTCCCAGACGCACCAGCCGATGACGTATTTGTTTTCGAATACGCCCGAAGGCATAAATGCCGCGGCGTAGCGAAATTGATCCGGATTGATGCAGATAAGCAGCGTGGCGCTGCACTCCGTTGTGTCCGCGCCGAGAGTGTCCGGGCGCAGCCTCGTATCGGCTAGATGCTCGGCGGCAAACGCCCCGGCCACGTCCAGTTCGTGGACCTTCAGGTTGAGCGACCGCGCGGTATCGGAAAGCTGGCGCGCATTCCAGCCCAGGCTCGTGGTACTGCGCAGGAAGCCGATCACCACGACGGGATCTGCCGGATGGTCAAGTCTACGGTTGCGGTGTGGGATCTTGGGAACAACCCGCCTTACGACTGCTTGGCGTAGGGGTCTCGGCACGAGCCGCCAGACCGCAAAAAGGCCCAATTCGAAGAACAAAAAGGGAATCAGTCTGATCAGCGGTCGCAAATGTACCGAATCCTATGGTGATGCCGCCGCGGTTCGCTGGACCTGGACCGGGGTTCGCCGCCGCGCGGCATTTTACGCAGATTGTCATCTCCCTGAGATTTAATCTGTTGTTAATACCTCGTTAACCAAAGCGATGTCAGGCTGCGCGTGGGGCGTGTCGGCGGATTGATCCTGATCCGAGGTCCTACCAATCCGAGTGAAACTGCGTCAATTCGGCCGCCGGTGCGGCCTGGCTCCTACGACGGCCCAACTCAAGCCATGAAGATTGCCGGTTATATCCATCCAATCTCGCAGGCCCTCGGTCCCAACTTTGCGTGCGGCTGGTTCGAAATTGTGGCCAAGCTGCTGCAATCGCTGCATCGCGATGCAGATTGCGACTGTATAATGGTAGCCGGAAGCTGGCCGTTTCGCTCCGCCGCGGAGAAAGGCCAAGGGTCCCTCCTCCAAGGAATACGTTTAGCCGAAATCGATGAGACCGCCCTCTACCGGTCTCTAAGCGCACTGAACAGGCTTCCCACCGCGCTGGACGGTACCGCTTACGAAAGGGACCACGGGGACGACCAGGCGCTCCAAGTGATCACCGACGAAGTGGCCCGATCCGTCGGCGGCTTCGTCCCGGATGTGATCATTTCGTTTGGCATTCAGACCGATTTTCTTGCACCGTTGTGGCCGAACGCGCTGCGGCTTCACATCGAGAGCGGACCGTTTTCCCGAAATCCCTATCCCTTCAGCTTGTTCTTCGACCACCTCGGCATGTACGGGCGGTCGATTGTGGGTCAGGCCGGGCAGCGGCTGCGAACTCACCGCGCTACGGATGACGCCGTCGGACTGGTAAGCGCTTTTCGCACCCGCAATACTTATGCGCTCGACGCTGTCGATCCCTTCCACGCCGTCGATTTCCGCGCCAAATTCGATCGGTTAGTGCTGCTCCCTCTGCAAGTTTCGAATTATTATTCCTTTGATCGGCAGTCGCGTTATCGCACCCAGTTCGAGTACCTGCTGGACGTGCTGTCGGCTGCGCCGCGCGACGTTGGCGTGATCGTCACCGAATACCTGGAGTGGGGCCATGTTCTCAAGGACTGCGGCTCGGGACAGAACCTCGCATATCTGCAAAGAAATTTCCCCAACCTGATTTTCCTGGACCAATTCCGCTCGTATTCCTCACCTTCGCAATTTCTTGCGCCGCGCGTGGACGGTGTATGGAGCGTGTCGTCGAATGTCGGGTATCAGGCGTTATTGTATAACCGCGTTCTTGGTTCACCGGCAACAAGTCATCTTGCAGGTCTCGCGCACGCGACAACATTCGACGGATTCTTCGGAGCGATCGGGTCTGCTGCACCGATCAACAACGATGCGGCTTTAGCGTGGTTACTTGAGCGGTATCTCGTTCCGGATGCGCTGTTGTCCGACGGCCGCGTGTTGCACGATTATCTGATCCGACGCATCAGTGCGGTTGCCGTTGCCGATGACCCCATGGATAGCTTCGTGCCGATCGCGGACCTTGATCGTCTGATGCACGCTTGGGTCCTCAAGGCGCCGAAATCCAAAGCAATGAAAGTCATTCAGCCACTCGACGCGGCTTTGGCCGATGCGCGCGTGGCTCGGAAAACCCTTGACACGATACTGCACTCGACCAGTTGGCGAATAACCGCACCGCTACGAAGTCTGTTCGGTGCAATTCAATCCTGTCGCGATGTTCTGATGTCGTTGTTGCCTGCCAAGATCCGTCGCCAGCCGGCTTTGCGACAGCCGTTTCTGCCGGCACGCTAGCAAAGCACGGGCTCCAGTAAGCCTTGGGCTTCAGTGAGACTTGGGCTTCAGTGAGACTTGGGCTTATGTCTCGGTGCGGCCGTACTCGTCGTTGAGGCGCACGATATCGTCCTCGCCGAGATAACTGCCAACCTGAACCTCGACCAGTTCGAGCGGTATCCTGCCGGGATTGGCGAGACGATGAACGCTGCCGATCGGGATGTAAGTCAACTCGTTTTCATGCACGACATGAATGTCGGTGCCCACCGTGACTTCGGCGGTGCCTCGGACCACCACCCAATGCTCCGCCCGATGGAAGTGCTTTTGCAACGACAGTTTCGCGTTGGGCTTCACCACGATGCGCTTGACCTGATAGCGCGAGCCAATGTCGACGCCCTGATAATAGCCCCAGGGCCGGTAAATGCGTAAGTGTTGTACCGCCTGCTGGCGGTTCTGGGCCTTAAGTTTCTCGACAAGCCCTTTGACCTGTTCCGCCTGTTCACGCGAGGTGACTAAAACGGCATCGGGAGTTGCAATCACGACGACGTTCTCAACGCCAACGACGGCGGTCAGGATGGTCTCGTCGGACCGCGCCAGGCTGTTTCGGCTGTTGTGGAATACGACGGTGCCGGCCGAAGCGTTTCCGTCCGCGTCGTGGTCAAGAATGTCCCAAACCGCGCTCCAGCTCCCGACATCAGACCAGCCGCAATCGATCGGCAACACGGCGGCAAGGGTGGTGCGCTCCATGACCGCGTAATCGATAGATTTTTTTGGCGCCCGGCGAAACGGCTCGACCGGAAGACGCAAAAAGTCCAGGTCGCGCGTAAGCCCATCGACCGACGATTTGGCGGCGGCGGCTATCTCCGGCTCCAGCCGGGTGATCTCAGCCAGCATGACGTCGGCGCGGAATGCGAAGTTGCCGCTGTTCCAGAGATAGTGCTCGGCCACATAGCGGCCGGCAGTCTGCGCATCGGGCTTTTCCACGAAGGCTTCGACTGCGCGCGCGGTCCCGCCGTTCAATTTCGCTCCGGGCCGTATGTAACCGTAACTTGTGGCGGGAGTGGCGGCATTGATGCCGAATGTAACGATCCGGCCTTCGGCCGCGACGGTGCCCGCCTCGCGACAAGCTTTGACGAAACTTTCTAAATCTCGCAATACATGATCGGCAGCGAGGACCAATACGATATCAGTTGGATTGCGTTCGGCGGCAAGCGCCGCCGCAACGGCGACCGCCAGGGCAGAATCGCGGCGCATCGGCTCGAGCACAATGTCGGCTTCGACACCACATTCACGCAATTGCTCAGCGACGATGAAGCGAAAATCGGAATTGGTGATGATGATCGGCCGGCCGAAAGTTGCGCGATCGGAGATGCGAGCAATGACTTGTTGAAAGGTCGACTGATCTCCGACCAGGGACACGAACTGTTTGGGCATGCTTTCGCGCGAAATCGGCCAGAGGCGCGTACCGGCGCCACCGCACATGATTACTGGAGTAATTAGCTGTGCGCCCATTGCTCGTCGCTACCGCAAAGTTCGAGCCTACGTAGCACAATACCTTTGGCGTTCAAGGGATTCTTGGCGGCGCTTGCGCAGATAGTTACATCCGAAACAATTCGATGCGAACCTTAGTCCATCTATCCTATGCCTTTGGCGAACCTTCGAAATCTGGGCAGACAGGCCGGTATTCGGCATCAGAACCCGGCGCCGATTGGGGGCCTGGACATGTGAGCGATCCCGTGAAGCCGGATTGAACATGTTTCGGCGGGAAAATCGTTAGAGCATGGAGAGTGAGGCGAGGAGCCCTTTCTGATCATGTTTCGACCACTCCACGAAGTGACGCGTCCAATAGCAAACGTCGCGCAGAACCACAGTCGCAAGGGTCCGCGGTTTCCGCCCATCTGGAAACAAGATCAAACGATGCGCACGCGTCACAGTCCTTATAACAAACCCTGCGGTTAAATTAGCGTGCCGTCACCAAGCCCGCGGCGCTTCGGGGCGCGCCACGTACTAACAAATCCACGCCCAGGCTTTGCACCGCCAGCGGGCCTTCGCAATTGATCCTAATAACGTGCTGCTTCATCCCAAACCGCCCACTGACACAGGCGAAACTTGCGCGACTTGACCTGATCCGATTTTGCGGGCTTTCTTGATTAAATGCTTCGTAATTGGCGCAGTCTTCGGTCTGGTAAGTGAACGCTGGTGATGCGAGGCAAGTTTCTGCGAAATGTTAAAGTCGATGAGGGCCTGATAATGATTTCCCGCACGCGGAATTTTTTACTTACCGCTCACCAGCCGGGGCGAAAGCACGCTGCGCGAAGTCGCGAAGGTCGGCCGCTATGTGGATTTGCGCCGCATCGTCCCAAATGACAAATTTGCCGAGTGCGACCGAAAAAGGTTTCTACTGCCGGGCAAAAGTCTCTTGAGGCCGACTTTCGCGGAACGGATCAAAGCACTCGATGCAATGCGCGCTTCCGCATCTTGGCGTATCACCGCGGCTTTGCTTAACGCCGGCGATGCAGGGGGTTGGTTCGTCCATCGCTCTTTCGCTTGGCTTTTGTTCCGGCCCGGGTCGCGCCCGCGCCGGGCGGTCCGGCGGCGGGCCGTGGCGGCTGCACGTTACGTCCTTGCCGAGCCTCGCCTGGCGTTGCCGGCAAGACGACTGCTCCGGCTGTTTCCGGCCATCCAGAAACGCATTAGAGCGATGCTGCTGGCGTCCACAGCGAGCCGCCGCGCGCCGTTTTATAATGTGCAAGGTCCGTCGGATCTTTCGCTCCCCGCTCGCGACGTCTACACCAAGCTTAAGGCCGCCGTCGCGAAGCGTAACGTGAGCCGTTGATGCGCATCGTCGTTGACATGCAGGGAGCGCAATCAGCGGCTTCACGTACCCGAGGTATTGGCCGCTACACCCTGGCGCTTGCCGAGGCTATGGCGCGTAACCGCGGCGAGCATGAAATCATCCTGGCCTTGAGCGGCCAATTTCCGGACACCCTCGAACCGATACGAGCCGTCTTTCGCGACTTCCTGCCGCAGGAAAGTATCCGCGTCTGGGATGCGCCAAGTCCGGTTGATTATGTTAACGCTCCGCAAGGGCGCCGGGCCATCGCGGAATGCATTCGCGAGTACTTTCTGGCGGATCTAAAACCCGATGTGGTGCTCGTCGGCAGCTTATTTGAAGGCTTCATCGACAATGCGGTGACAAGCATCGGCAGGGGGCCCAGCAAAATTCCGACGGCAGTGATCCTCTACGACGCGATACCCCTGATCTATCGCAAGCTCTACCTGAAGGACGCCGTGGTCGAAGGGTGGTATCTGGAAAAGGTCAGCTACCTTCGTCGCGCGGATTTGCTGTTGTCGATATCGGAAGCGTCCCGTCAAGACGGGATACGCTACCTTGAGCTTGACGGGGATTCGATAGTCAACATTTCGACGGCGGCGGGTACGCAATTCTCGCCCCATAGTATTTCAGCTTCGCGGTCGTCCAAGCTTAAGGAACGCTACGGGTTCAGTCGTTCTGTCGTGATGTATACCGGCGGCATCGACCATCGCAAGAATCTGGACGGACTGGTTCGCGCTTACGCCCGCCTGCCGGGTGACGTTCGCCAGAAACATCAGCTCGTCATTGTCTGTTCCGTGCAGGAAGCCGATCGGCGCCGACTTTTGCGCGTCGCAACACGAATGGCCTCGACAAACAAGACGTGATTGTTACGGGATTTGTCCCGGATGAAGATCTCATCGACCTTTATAATCTTTGTACGGCCTTTGTATTTCCATCATGGCACGAAGGCTTCGGCTTGCCCGCGCTCGAGGCGATGTCGTGCGGAGCGGCCGTAATCAGCAGCAACACGTCGAGCCTACCAGAAGTGGTGGATTGGCAAGACGCTTTATTTGACCCGCAAAGCGTCGATGATATGGCGGCCAAACTTCTTCACGTCTTGACCGACGAGCCATTCCGGCAAACGTTGATGGCATGGAACGAGCAAGCAAAGTACATTGGGATACCACGGCCAAGCGCGCGCTGGTTGCTCTTGAAAATCTTGCATCGCAGTGCTCGCAGCGTCCAATCGCTACGGCTCCGTCGCGTCGGAAATTGGCGTTTTTGTCGCCACTCCCCGCGGAGCGCAGCGGCATCAGCGACTATAGTACGGAGCTTTGCCTGCGCTCAGCAAGTACTACGAGATTGACGTGGTGCTGGCGAAGGGGGGAACCGACAAACCAAATATCGCCGCAGCATTTCCGATCCGTACGATCGAATGGTTCAGAACACATGCGGATGAGTACGACCAGGTGCTCTATCACTTCGGCAATTCAACATTTCATCAGCACATGTTTGGCCTTTTGCGGGAATACCAGGGGTTGTCGTCCTGCATGACTTTTATATGTCAGGCGTCATCGCGTACATGGACGCATCTGGAGAAGCGCCCAACAGCTTTGCGACGGAACTTTATTGGTCTCATGGTTACGAAGCGGTCCGGCAGTTTTTTCACGCCAAGAGTTCCGCTGAGGTCATCTATCGCTACCCGTGCAATCTGAGCGTGCTCCAACATGCGCGAGGCGTCATCGTTCACTCGGCGTATTCGAAGCGATTGGCGAAGCAATGGTATGGGACAAGTCCTCCGATTGGGCGCAGATACCACTTCTGCGCAATCCGCTTATCGGCCTCGACAAGTACGCCGCCCGCGGAGCACTGGGCTTCGGGGTTTCGGACTTTCTTGTTTGCGCGTTCGGCATGTTGGGGTCCTCCGAAGTTGAACCAACGCCTCCTGCATGGCTGGCTGAAATCTGGCCTGGCCAAGGACAGAAGCTGCCACCTCATCTTTGTCGGCGAGAACGACGCTGGTGAGTACGGCCGCGCAATAATGGCCACCATCCGCCGCAATCGGGCGGGCGAAAACATCCGCGTCACGGGCTGGGTGGATATGGATGCTTTCCACCAATACCTCGCCGCCGCCGACATTGCGGTTCAGCTGCGGACGTTTTCGCGCGGCGAAACATCAGCGGCCGTATTCGACTGCATGAATTATGGTTTGACGACCATTGTTAATGCCAACGGCAGCATGGCCGATCTGGAGGATGACGCCGTTTGGAAGCTGCCAGACGATTTTACAGACGTGCAACTAATACAGGCGCTGGAAACGCTTTGGAAAAATGCCGAATTACGCAAAACGTTGGGAACTCGCGCCCGAGAAATTATTCTTGAAAAGCACACGCCAAGCGCCTGCGCCGCACAATACCACGAGGCCCTGGAACGTTTCAGTGCTTCGTCCGCAAGTGACATCAGCGCCTTGGTCTCCGCGATAGCGGATATCGATTTGACGTTTGATGATCGTGAGCTGACGGGAATCTCGCAAGCGATCGCGCTCAATACTCCGAGGTCTTTCGGCGCGCGGCAGGTCTTTGTGATCATCTTTGTACTTGTGCAGCACGATCCGGAAAGGGAGTTTAAGCCCGCAGTCGGCGGCATCGTGCGTAAATGGTTGACGAGTGCGCCGCCCGGGATCCGGGTTGAACCCGTCTACAGCGCGCCAAATTTCGGTTACCGGTATGCGCGGCGGTTCACACTTCAGATGCTCGATTGTCCTGGCGATGTGCTCGAAGACGATCCTATTGAATTCTCGGTAGGTGACATTTTTATTGGGCTTTGCTCGGAGCCAAAGACAACGGTTGCGCAGCGGGACTTCTACCGGTTGCTGCGCACCTATGGCGTAGAAGTTTACTTCCTGGTTCAAGACCTACCTCGAGGATCGATACCGAGCCCTTCCGTCAAAGAGTTGAGAAGAAGGCAAAGACCGCTGGTTCGAAGTCGTTGCTCAATCCGATGGTGCCGTTTGCACCTCTAAAGCAGTAGCGGATAACTTGGCGGCGTTGATCGAGGCGATGGCCCCGAATTGTAGGCCGCAATTCAAAGTCGGGTGCCTTGACCTGGGTGCTGGTACCGAGAATTTCACTCGGGCAAAGGAGTCTTCGCCGGGTATCGACGAGGTGCTTGAAGTACTCCGCGGTTCGACACCCGAAAGTTCACATCCTTTAACATAGTGCTTGGGCGAGTAGGTCGCAGGGCACTATGCTGCGCCAAGTAATGCGTCAGTGAAACACCAGGTTGCTGTTGTTCACCTTTTGGCAATTCGCGTGTTTCGCCAGACTTGCACGCCGTCGGTATTGAGATAAGGCAGCCCATTATCGATCCGGTATTTGCAAGCTGTCTCGTATTCGAGGAACCACGACCACGCGCGAAATGTCTCTATCAACTCATCTTCGATTTTCCTCGAATGTGTACCTATAACAACCCGTCGGACGCGATCGGTGACTTGCTTAATGCCGGCGGCGAATGCCTCGGCTTCGGCGAATTGAATATCGCAGTGTATCAAATCGATGACCGGCAAGTCTTTTAGTAGTGTCTTCAACGACATCACGCGAGCCCAGCCTGGATTCAAGGGTGACCGCCATTTGTCACGCCCGCCAATGGCGGCGTGAAAAAACGTGTGCTGCGCGTAATCCAGTCCGTTATCCGAAAAATGAGTTTTCATGAATTCCAGATCTTCACTTTCAGCATCTACTCCAATCAAACGAATATCGGAGATGCCGCGCAGCTTTGCCGCAAAGGCCGCCGAGACAAGCCAAGGTCCCCAGCCGGCTCCGAGCTCGACGCATAGAGAAAAGAGCCGCTTGCCTCATTCACCGCGGCCATCACGCCCTGCCATTCTTCATATTCGTGAAGAATGGTCGCGCCCGGTTGCGGAAAGCTAAAAACCTTACCGGAGAGCCAGTGGCAACTTTCGGGTAGGTAATCGATTTTCGTCTTGGTGCCGAGAAAATCGAAAAAGGTTCCCCGTCTCGGCGGTTGCCGTGCAGGGAGTAAATCCTGAAAAAGTCGCGTCCATATGGTTATCCTGACGCCCTTGCGTTGCCCACCGGACCTCCTGCGTTCCTGACTCCACCCGCATAACGATTTGCGTGTATGGAATTCGTAGCAGATCGCTGTACATTTTCCGTATGCACCTGCCCCAGACCGGAGATTACTCGCTGAAAACCGGCGGGATCGCGGATGTGCTCGCCTCTGTCGTGGTCAATGATCAGCTTGGCAACGACATGCTGTCCCGGCACATAACATGGGATCGATGCTGACAAAGATGCCGCCCGGTTTGACTGCACGGCGCACAAACTTTACGGCGTCCGCGACCATGGCGTCAGAGAGGTGGTGGAGTACGCCAAAGCAGAACGCGCGATCGAATGTGCCGAGCATGTCGGCATCGAGTGTTGTTATGTCCGCACAGATGAATTTGCCTCGAATGCCGTAGTCGGCTTTTGCTCTGGAAATATAGGCTTCGCTGATGTCAATTCCCAGATAGTCGACGGAGTCCGGGATATACCGCACGCTCGCGCCGACGCCGCAGCCGACATCGAGAACGCGCTCCCCCGGCACCGGCGCCACCATGTCGTGGATAAATCGCTTATGGCATTCTGGAGCACCAATGAGTGATTGATAGGTATCGAAAACGACCGGTGACGCGAGGGCCTTTTTCGCCAACTCCATGAGCATTGCTATCTCCGCCCGGGGGAGCTCCTCACGAGCAAACTTGATCCGGGCTCACGAGGCATTTCGCACGATAAGGTAGAGGCCTGCCAAGATCAGAGCAACGCCGACAAAGCCGAGACGAGAGGGACGCTCACCCAGCCCGAGGATCCCGACCAGGTAAACGATCGTAAAGCTCAGAATTGTGAACGGATAAACGCTGATCAGGTTTTGCCGCGACATGCCGTAGATCCAGAACACGGCGCCCAAACCGTATAGTCCAAGTCCAATGATGATTTTTGGATTGATGAAGGACAGAAGACGTTCGGTGCGCCCGGTGGCACCGAGCTTAAGCAGCACGGTCCCGGCCGCCGCGCAACATGAGCCGAGTACCAGGATGGTAACAATTCGCCAGGGCATATCGCCGCCCTCGTTAGCTGTGGCGCCAGCGCACGAATTGATGTTTCGCTTCGAGAAGCTGCTGGTAGATCGGATGCGGAAGCCGCCTGATGATGGCGTTGCGTAGTCGCCGAGACATCGGGGAGTGGTCCGGCACTTGTTGATCAAGTCTGATTTCGGCGGAGTGGGCCTCTTTGCTCAAGCGCTCGATCGCTTCACCGCGCGCGAAGAACAGGCTGTTGTAACGGTACCAGGGTTCGACATCGTGATGGAGCCGGAGCTTCGGCCGGACAAAATCAAACAGCCGATAGCCGCGGGCGCTGAAACGCTCCCTCCAGAATTCATAGTTCTGCTCGTTAACATGAAAGACGCCGCCCTGTCCGGGAACGGCAGCGGAAAACAGGATAGCGTCGGCATGTGCGCATAGATTGTCGACGAAGGTCTCGGTGTCGTGCGGGTTGATGTGCTCACCGACTTCGAGCGAGACGACGAGATCGAATTTGCGTCCAATATCGAAGCGCTTGGTGAGGTCCTGCGTTTTGAAATGAGCGCCAGGGATCAAGAGGCTGTCCTGATCAACATAGTCACCATCGATACCAAGATAGTCTGCGATACCGGCTCGTTCCCATTCGGGTAGCCATGCGCCACGACCGCAGCCTATGTCCGCGAGCGTCTTCGCTCGATAATGCTTCAGGACCAACGGCGCGACTATCGCTGCCGATCGCTTGGATCCGATCGACACGTAGTCAAAGAAACCACCGTCGTAAGTGCTGCTAGGTGTAGTAAGAGAACTCACGGCTCTCCCCGATTGCCTCTGCGGCCGGCGCATTCTGTTCGATGGCTCTGATGACAAACAGCGGTCGCTGTTTGCTCTGCGAAGATTCGGCGAGATACTCGCCCATGATGCCGAGGCAAAACATTTGCATGCTGCCGAAAGCGAGCACAATGATGGCGATGCTGGTCCAACCCGGTATCGCGGCGCCGGTAAACCATTGCCAAAGTGCATATAGGCCGATCAGGATGGCCATGAGCACCGACCAGAAGCTGAAGTACAGACTTAAACGCAACGGCGCTGCGGAAAAGCCGGTGATCGCGTCGACCGCGAACCTGATCATTTTGCGCAACGGATATTTGGTCTTGCCGGCAAAACGCGCATGGCGCTGATAGGGCACCGAAACCTGCCGAAAACCAATCCAGGCCACCATTCCGCGAATGAACCGATGCTGCTCAGGCATAGACAGAAGGACGTCGACGACCTGGCGCTTCATGAGACGAAAATCGCCGGTGTCAGCAGGTATCGGGGCATCTGCCAACTGTCGCAGCAGCCGATAGAAGAAAGCCGCGGATGCTTTCTTGAACCACGACTCGCCGGTTCGTTGGAGGCGTTGACCGTATGCCACGTCTGCGCCGGCATCCAGCTGCGCCATCATTTCCGCAAGCACCTCCGGAGGATCCTGCAAGTCTGCATCGATGATCAAAACGCGGTCGCCGCTGGCAACGAACAACCCCGCGGTCAGCGCGAGCTGGTGTCCATGGTTATGCGCGAGATCGACTCCGATGATTTGGCGGACTTTCGCCGCTAGCCGAAGGATTTCGGCCCGGTCCCATCGGTCGAGCAATCATTGACCAGGACAAGCTCATAGTCATCGGCGACGCAGTGCGTGCAAGCGTCCGATAGCCTGCGGACGAGTTCGGGCAGACCGTCCAATTCATTATAGCAAGGTACGACCGCTGACAGTTTCTTCGCTTTCCGCAACGGCCGCACGGCCGTGGCGCCGTCAGCGCCAGAGAGGATGAGCGAGCTACCGAATGCGGCAATGTCATCATGTTTTGGGGCAAGACGCGCAAGTTGCGATTGATGCGGATCGCACCGTTCGCCCCGCCCCATCAACGAATTTCGCAGTCATCGAGACAGCTCTTGCCAAGCAGCCGGGCGACCGAATACCCATTACCATCCGGCCATCCTTCCAGCGATGCTTTGGCCGGATTTTGCTTGCGAAGGCATGCGGTTGCACGGCGTTCATCGACCTCCTATAGGTCCTTTTTTGCGGAGATGCCAGCAGGAGAGATTTGGTGAGACGCATACTGCGTGAGCACGCGAGCAGCATTACCATCGCGGCCATCCCACTCCTATACTTGGCTATCAATCCTTCATTCGGGCAGAATCAGACTACCGATATCGACACTTGGTTCTATTAGACTCGCCAAGTGGTTTTGGCATCACCTGGGTCATGATTTTCATAACGACTACTACGAAACAAGGTTGCCTTATATTATTCCGGCCGCCCTCATATTCGCCATTCCGAATGAACGAATAGCATCTTTGATACTTTCGTATTTCGTGTACTGCACGTGCGCCTTTTCTATGTTCTACGTCATAGGCAAGCATACCTCAAAGACAACGGCGTTGCTGGCGACCATGCTCATGGCCAGCGACTTTTTCTTTATGCGCGCAGTAGGCTGGCAATACGTTGATGGTGGGGTTCTGGCATATGGAAGTTTGACGTTTGCGGCCCTCACCGCCGCTGCCGCGAGCCGCCACAAGTATGCTTTCACCGCGTTGTCCGGCTTTTTCTACGCCAGCATGGTGATAGTTCACATTGGATCCGCGCCCCTCGGAATTGCCCTAGTGGGATACGCGATTCTGATCTTCGATATTAGAGAGTTGGAGCGGAAGGAATGTTTTAGATTGCTTTTGTATGCACTCCTTGGCGTCGTGGTCTGCCAGGCCATTTATGGCTTGCTGAACATGTATCTATACAACGCCCATTTTTTCTTCGAAGACCAGCAAGTCGCAGCCGGAAAAGACACCCGAAAGTTTCCGCCGGCTCTTTGGTTGCCGCTCGACCTTCTATTCAGCATCGGCTGGTGGCTGACCCTGCACATCGCGGTGTGGGTCGCAGCCGCAGTCATGATTGTTGCTCAAATCGCCAGGAAATACAGACCGAACCCATTTCAATCGTACTGCATGTGGTCCGTATTTGCCACTTACTCCATCCTATTTGCTTTTGATTATTTTCACGTCAGCTTGTTTTTAGGACGGGACGGTCTTTACGTGACCACGTATCTGCTGCTGTCGTACATGTTTATCGGCTCAATACTGCCAAATGTAAGCCGGTCTTCCGTTGTATTGATCGCGAGCCTCCCGTTTTTGGTTTCATTGATCGCTCGGTTCGAACTCAATCATATGCCCGCTAGTTGGATTTACCCGGCGGCACCGTGGGTCGTCGGGTTTTTGCTTGGAATGCTTATCATTGGAGTCTGGTTGACAAGGAACAGGATGGTGCTGGCCTTCGCCGCGTTGGCGGCTGCTGTGCTGACACTGCCAATAACGTGGCCATTACGGTATGAGACGGCAATCTACGCGGCACGAGGGGTGGTCGCAGGGATCGCAAGAGACAAACTGCCTTATTTCGCATTCAGCGACACCGACCCGATTTACGAGCCTGTGGTTATCGGTCTGGTCGGCTCGTTCTCTCCGCGCGCTTGGTGGCTGAGATGCAGGGATTTTCCGAATTGCATAGGCCGTTTTATTGGTCCAAGCACCGTAATTGTTCCCACTAGCAACCCTAACTCGTCAGAAGTCGCGCGCATGGCGTCCTCAGTCGTGCCTGACGCGATACTGAGCCATGCAAGCCGGATCGATCGGCCTGAACGAGATGTATACGTGTACAGCTTCAACATCCCAAGATCGCGGTTGTTGATGCCCGCAGCAAAGTTGCCGTCTTCGGTTGGATCAATAAAGGCAGACGCGCGCGTGGCCCCGGAGGGCACCCAGGCCGGTTACTTGACTTACGGTCCTGACGCCATCTTGAATCCGGGTCGCTACGAGGTGACCGTCAAGTATGAAGCCGAAGGCGAAAGCGGCTCATGGGAAGTCGTTTCGACGACGGGCGTCTTGGCGAAGGGAAGCATCCCGGATACGCGCGGCGCGTCGGCGGACATTGCCGTAACCGTCGATCTTCCGAACGGTGCGGACGACTTTCAGGTGCGCATGTTCTATTCAGGCCACGGTACTCTCGTGGTCGCAAGTCTTGGCATCACGCCACTTAATCCTTCGGCCGCCGGCCCTTAACCGACAGGCACAGATCACGACATGACCGTCGATGAAACGAGAATGGGTGCACCGCAAATCATTTCACGCGACAGCAGCGTGCTTTCGCCATGGGTAACGCTCGAAACGATTTCGGTTGCCCGAGATAAATCAAGCGTCGATGTGTTTCATGCGCTCAGTCAGGCTGACTATGTGCAGGTGCTTACCATGACCGCGCAAGGCGCTCTCGTATTAGTGCGGCAATTTCGGCCGGTTATTGAACGATGGACAATCGAGTTTCCCGGAGGTCTTCGCGATCCCGGCGAGAGCGCTGAAATCACGGCTGCGCGCGAGCTCAAAGAGGAAACCGGCTATGACATCGTTGAGCTGGTGCCGCTCGTCGAGTGTGATGCAGATGTCGGGCGCCTGTGTAATAGGTTCTTTGGTTTCTTTGCCTTAGCCCATAAGATTGCTGATCCGCAGCCGGGCATTGCTCCGGAGCCGGAAATTACGACGATGCTTGTTGACGGGAAACTGCTCCAGTCCTATGCCGCGACGGGTCGCATCGCTTGCGCGAGTCAAATAGGATTACTTTATCTCGCCGCCATTAACCCGCGGGTGCGTCAGCTTTGTCAGCAATACGGCTACCCGACCGTGCCTTGGCTGGCGTGATTTAGGTCCGGGCCGAGAAAAGCAAGGCTAGATCGGCCGGGCGACGATCAGCATATGCCAGCCGAGCCTGCGCTCGAGCGCCTCGAACATTTCGCGCGGCATTGCCTTGAACCAAGGCTGCAGTTCGTATTCGTAATTGACATACTTCTCGACGACGTAGGGAAAGATGTGCGTCTGCTCGAGCGACGTCACCTCGAAAAGACCCGCGTAAAGATCGCGGACCATTTCCGGCGTGTAAGTTGTCGCATAGGGGCAGCCACGCTGCGCTTCCGGTTGATCGAAGCCGGCTTCGATCATGATGTCCTTCCAGGAGTTCTTGGCGTAGAGCATGCACCGGAACTCGCCGCCGGGGCGGATGACCTTCCGGATCTCTTCGACGATAGCGCGCTGGTTAGGGCTGTGGTGGATCACGCCGAACGAGTAGACCATGTCATAATGATCTTTCTCCACGTGCTCACTCAGACTTTCGGCATTGCAAAGGATTAAATTGCCCTTGACGCCGTAGACGTCGAACCGCTGGCGCGTGAGGTCAAGGCTGGCTTGTGGATAGCTCAACCCCGGTATAGTCGGCCCCGCCGCGCGCAAAATTCACCGCTGCGGTTCCAATTCCGCAGCCGACTTCGAGCACACGCTTGCCGCGCCAGCGCTCGAACTGGGCGAAGCCGGGAATGTGGTATTCGACGAAATGCTTCCGCTGCTCGACTTCATCGAAATATTCGCGGCTGCCCATCGGTTTAGGGGAGTGCCGGACGTTGCACGGCCTTGCGTTCCAATAAGCTTCGACCGCGCCGATGCCGGGTTCAGGCCTTTCCTCGGTCAGAGTACTCGTCGACGGCGTCATCATCGCTTCTCCGCAATTGCGGTCCCGCACTGATAAATCTGGCTTGCCCGTCATTACACGACCGCGGATTGGCGGTCATCCGAAAATATCGGGCCGCGCAAAAATTGACACCGATCAAGGAGATAAGCTATTCGGTGACCTCGTTTTCTGGGTGAGTTGAGGACGGTGATGGCACAGTTCACGTTGGTGACTGGAGCGGGCGGTTTTATCGGCGGTCAACTGGTTCGCGATCTCCTCGCCAATGGCTTTCCAGTACGTGCGGTGGACAAAAAGCCGGTCGACGAGTGGTATTTCCAATCGCCGGCGGCCGAGAATGTCGTTGCCGACCTCCAGCTGACCGATGCCTGCGACCGGGTCACCAAGGGCGTCGCCGAGGTCTATAATCTCGCCGCCGATATGGGCGGCATGGGCTTCATCGAAAACAACAAAGCTCTGTGCATGCTCTCGGTGTTGATCAACACGCATATGTTGATGGCGGCCCACAAGCATGGGGTCGATCGTTTCTTTTATTCGTCCTCGGCTTGCGTGTACCCGGGCTACAAGCAGACCGACGCCGACGTGGTCGCGCTTAAAGGAGTCGGACGCATATCCGGCCGACGCCGAGGACGGATACGGTTGGGAGAAATTATTCGGGGAGCGCCTGTGCCGTCACTTCCGCGAGGACTTCGGCATTAAGACGCGCGTGGCGCGCTATCACAACGTTTATGGGCCGTTTGGGACCTGGGATGGCGGCCGCGAGAAAGCCCCCGCCGCGGTCTCCCGAAAGGTGGCTATGGCGGTGCTCGCCGGCAAGCATGAAATCGAGATTTGGGGCGACGGCGAGCAGACGCGCAGCTTCATGTATATCGACGATTGTTTGATCGGTACGCAGAAGCTCCTTCACTCGGATATTGAAGAGCCGCTCAATATCGGCAGCGACGAAATGGTGACCATCAATCAGCTGGTCGACATCGTTGAGGACATTGCCGAAGTTAAACTTAAGCGCAACTACAAGCTTGACGCGCCGAAAGGCGTGCGCGGCCGTAACAGCGACAATACCCTGATTAAAGCCAAGCTCGGCTGGGCGCCGAACATCCCCCTGCGCACGGGAATGGAGCAGACCTACCGCTGGATTTACGATCAGGCGAAAGCCCGGCAGGAAGGGCGTCCGTACATTGCCGCGGCCGCCTAGGTCTGCTCGCGGACCAAACAGCGGCGTCCAATCGCCCGACGGGAACTGGTAGCGCTTATGAAGGTCATCGTATTGGGTGGCGACGGATTTTGCGGTTGGCCGACTGCGCTACATCTGTCTGCCGGCGGCCATGACATTTCGATTGTCGACAATTTGTCGCGCCGCAACATCGACAACGAGCTGGAGGCGTCTTCCCTCACGCCAATACGGCCGCTCGGGGAGCGCCTGCGCGCTTGGAACGAACTGACCGGCAGACAAATCGACTTTCATAACTTCAACGTCGCCGACAACTACCATCGGCTGTTGACTCTGATTATTGAGTGGCGTCCGGACGCCATCGTGCATTTCGCTGAACAGCGCGCCGCGCCTTATTCGATGAAATCGTCGTATCACAAGCGTTACACCGTCAACAACAATCTCAATGCGACGAACAATCTTCTGGCTGCCGTCGTGGAAGCCAAGAGCGATGCGCACATCGTCCATCTCGGCACGATGGGCGTCTATGGTTACGGCGCAGCCGGCATGAAGATCCCGGAGGGCTATCTGCCGATCAAGGTCGAAGCGGAAGATGGCACCGAAATCCATCAGGAGATTCTGTTCCCGGTAAACCCCGGCAGCATCTATCACATGACCAAGACACAAGATCAGCTGCTGTTTGCGTTCTACAACAAGAACGACAAGGTCCGCGTCACCGACTTGCACCAGGGCATCGTTTGGGGCACGCAGACGCCCGAAACCGTCGTCGACGAACGGTTGATCAACCGCTTCGATTACGACGGCGATTACGGCACGGTGCTCAATCGCTTCCTGATGCAGGCTGCTATCGGTTATCCGCTGAGCGTTCACGGCAGCGGCGGGCAAACCCGCGCTTTCATCAACATCCAGGATACGGTGCGTTGCGTCGAGCTCGCTGTCGTCAATCCGCCGCAACGCGGTGAACGTGTCCGCATCTTCAACCAGATGACGGAAACGTTCCGCCTGATCGACCTTGCCAAGATGATCTCGGAAATGACCGGCGCGCAGATCGCCCACGTGCCGAATCCACGCAAGGAAGCCGACGCGAACGATCTCGTCGTCGAGAACCGAAGCCTGCTTGGACTTGGCCTGAAGCCGGTGACGCTCAGCTCCGGGTTGCTGCAGGAAATCACCGAAATCGCCAGGAAATACGCCGCGAACTGCGATAGGACCAAGATCCCTTGCGTGTCGCTCTGGTAACGCCCGAACGCATCGGGGCAGCGAGCCCGGAACGATGAAAGTTCTTATCACCGGGGGCGCGGGCTTCATCGGCTCAAACCTTTGCCGTCATTTGCTGTCAGTCGGGCGGCTATCAGGTCTTCGGTGCTTGACAATTTGTCCGCGGGCCAACTCGAGCTTGATCTGCCGAATGACGTCGAGGTTGTTTCCGGCGACTATACCGACGAGGAGACGCTTGCCGCGTGTTTGCGTGGCGTCGATGCCGTCGTTCATCTTGCCGCGCTATCGGGCGTTATCGATTCGGTCGTAGATCCCCGACCTAGCTTCGACATCAATGTGAAAGGCTCCTTCCAGCTTTTGGAACTGGCGCGGCGGGCGAAAGTCAAAAAACTGATCAATGCCTCGACTGGCGGCGCGCTCTTGGGCGAGGTCAAGCCGCCGATCTCCGAGGACATGGCGCCGTCACCGTTGTCTCCTTACGGCGCCTCGAAGCTTGCCGTTGAAGGCTATTGCTCTGCGTTTGCCGGCGCTTACGGATTTCCGTGTGCGACGCTGCGCTTTTCGAATATCTACGGCCCCCGTTCCGGGCATAAGAAGAGTGTGGTCGCGGCTTTCATCAAGAATATCCTGCGCCGGGAACCGCTGGTTGTGTATGGCGATGGAACCCAGCAGCGTGATTACCTTTATGTCGGCGATCTGGTGGTCGGCATTGAGGCGGCGCTGAAGCGGCAGCTTACCGGCGCCTACCAATTGGGGTCCGGCAAACCTACGGCGCTCAATGCGCTGATCGCGGCGCTTCGGCAGGTCTATGGACGCGATTTCGATGTTCGTTACGAGGCCCGGCGCGGCGGCGAGGTTCACTCCACGTGGTGCAATATCACCAAGGCAAGCCGAGAATTCGGCTATAATGCTCCGACCGATCTTGCGACGGGGGTGGCGGCGACCTGGACCTGGTATGTGGAGAACCAGGACAGCTGGTCTCGGCAACTGGTACTATCGGCTTCGGATTGAGGGCTCGGTCCGGACGTGAGGATAAAAATGCCGAGTAAACTACCGGGAGGACGGCCGCGTAATACGGACGCCGAATTGCCGGCCTCGGTAGTGATTCCGATTTTCAATGAGCAGTCGATCCTGATGCCGAATACCGAAGCGCTGGCGAGCTATTTCGACAACGCGCTGGGCCCTGGCAACTGGCTGTTTATTTTTGTCGATAACGGGTCGACCGACGGCACACCTGCTTTGCTACGGAAAATCGTCGAGCGCTGGCCATTGTGCCGGGTCGTAAATCTGAAGGAGCCGAATTACGGCGCCGCGCTGAAGGCGGGGTTGCGCGCGGCGACGACGAAATGGGTTTACATGCTCGATATCGAGCAATGGGATCTGCCGTTCATGACCTGGGCTTGGAACAATCGGGACAGCTACGATGTGTTCGTCGCCTCCAAGCGCGCCGATCCAACGCTGAATTTCCAGCAGCCGTACCGGCGCTTCCTGAGTGCCGGACTGAACGCTGTGCTGCAGGTCCTGTTCCAGTACAGTGGTACGGATACCCACGGACCGAAGTTGCTCAATTGCCAATCGCTCAAGACGATCATTGCCCAATGCGAACTCGATCGCGGGCAGTTCGATACTGAGCTGGTGTTGCGCGCCATGCGAAGCTGCAAACGTCTGGTGGAGGTGCCGGTCGAGTATCGCGAATCCCGCCCGCATCGCAACTTGATGTTCAAGAAGATTTTCTGGAATCTGGTGGCGCTGCGCCGATTACAACACGTGATGAGGGGCGTGCCGTTCGAAGGCAAGGTCCACTACTACCGCTTCGCGCGGGAGGACGTTTTGGCTCACGAGCTGCCGGCGGACGCGCCTCGTCGAGAGGCCGCGCTTGTTTAACGCGCCCCAGCCGCGCTCGCGCCTATACACGTCGGTCGGCTCTTACGCGAAAGGTTTGCCGGCGGCGCTGCTGGGCATCGGCTACGACAACGGCGGTGTCGGCGAACTGGAACAGGAACTGCGCAGCGTGGCCCCGGAGCGCGAAATCGTCGCCGTGCCCATGGCGCGGGTCGGCATCTACCTTCTGCTCAAGCATCTCATCCGCAAAGGGCAGAAAGTTATTCTGTCGCCATACACGATTTCCGACGTGGTCAATATGGTGCTTTGCGCCGGCGGCGTTCCGCTATTCGCCGATATCGAGGAGGGCGGCAGCTGCAACATCGACGCCAATGCGGTCCGCGAATTACTCGAGACGGAAGACGACATCGGCGCAGTGCTGGTCACGCATTTCTATGGCTTGATGTGCAATCTGCGGCCGATCCTCGATGCCTGTCAGGCTAAGGGTATCCCGGTCATCGAAGATGCCGCGCAGGCGTTCGGCGCCCGATATGAAGGCAAGCCCGCCGGCACGATCGCCGATGCCGGGGTGTTCAGTTTCGGTCTATTGAAGAACGTCACCGGTTTTCTTGGCGGTGCGGTAATCGTCAAGGATCAAAAGCTCGCCGATGCAATTCGCGGGGAGCTGGCGCGGTTTCCACTCGCGCCGCGTCAGCCGCTGCTCAAGAAAATGATTTCGGGCGCGATGTTTGACGTGGCGACAATGCCGCTGGTGTTTGACGCAGGCGTCTATTGGCTGTTTCGCTACGCCTACCTCCACGACATCGACTTTTTCAACAACAAGCTCGAGACGGACAGCAATCCGGTCGCCTATTCTGATTTTCCCAAGCGCTATGCCGTGCGCATGGCCGGCGTCCAGGCTGAGATCATCGTGCCGCAGCTGCCGCACTATGAAGCCGAAATGCGCGAGCGCATCGCCAAGGCCGTTATTTATGATCAGGGCCTTGCGGATGTGCCACAGGTGGTGCGGCCGCCGTTGCGCCAGGATGGCTCACACAGCTATTTTTATTACTCGATTCAGGTTGAGCAGAGAGATCGCCTCGGCCGTTTCATGACTGAGCGGTTACGCGACGTGCAAATCAGCCATCACCGCAATTGCGCCAGTCTGCCCTGCTTCGCCGCCTATTACCGAGACTGTCCCAACGCTGAAAAAGCGTCGCAGAGCGTGATCTATCTGCCGACCTACCCGGGATACCGGGACGACCAGGTCAGAGCCAACGTCGAAAGCATCCGCGCCTTCGTGCGGGAAGCGAATGCATGGACGTAGCAGTCATTGGTAGTGGCGTTTCGGGAACTTTCGCAGCCCTGGCGTTAGCAGACCGCGGCGTCGCCGTGACGATCCTCGACGTCGGCGAAACGCTTGACGCAGGCCGTCAAGCCGTCGTCAATCGCCTCCATGACGTGCCGCCGGACCTGTGGCCGGCTTCAGATTTTGCGCTGATCGACGAAAATCCTACCTACGGCAAAGGTGTACTGCCGAAGAAGATCCATTTCGGCTCCGACTACATTTATGCCGAAGACCGGCCGTTCGCGCATATCGACACCAAGGCCTCCGGGCGCGTGCCTTATCCGACTTTTGCCAAGGGCGGGTTCTCGAACATTTGGGGCGCAGCCATCTTGCCGACGGATGCTTGCGATATGAGCGATTGGCCGGTTGCGCGCTCAGAAATGGATCCATATTACCGAAAGGTCCTGCAGCACGTTCCGCTGTGTGGCGGCGAGGATAACCTCGGCAAACACTTTCCGGCCTACGCCGACACTCTCGGTTCGTTGGACCCCGGACCGCAAGGCGAGACTTTGCTTGCGGATCTCAAGCGGGCAGAGACTTCGCTGCTGAGCCGGCAAACGGTTTTTGGCAAGGCGCGGCTCGCGGTTCACACGCGCGATGGCGATCACGGAATTCTGGCCTGTAATGGGTGTGGTTATTGTTTCACCGGCTGTGTGCGCAACGCCATCTATTCGACGCTGCCGACGCTGACCGATCTGGCTCGGGAAAATGGGGTGAGACATCGCGTCGGAGTGTTTGTCAGCCGCATTACGGAGCAGGGCGGCAAGGTCATCCTGGACGTGGTCGATCTCCGGTCGCAGGAGCGCTCTTCCATGACCTTCGACGCGGTGTTTATCGCCAGTGGGCCTATCAATACTGCGCGTCTGTTGCTGCGCTCGCACAATTTGTACGATCGACCGATCCGTCTCAAGGAGAGCCAGAAATTCGTGTTGCCCATGCTGCGCCGGCGCGGTGCTCCCACTGCGGTGGAGCATCCTTCGATTACGCTTGCTTCAGTCTTTCTCGAGACCAAGACGGAAGGCCTTTCCGATCATTGGCTTCACGCGCAAATCGTGCCGATGAACGGCATGATGGTGCAGACCGCGGGCTTGCCTGGAACCGATCATCCGGTCATCGGACGCCTTTGGCGGCCAATGCTGCGCCACATGATGGCCGCCTGGTGCGGCATGCACTCCGATCATTCCTCCGCAGTCGAACTTTGTCTGCGCAAAGACGGTGCCGGTGCGGATCGGCTGGAGCTGGACCTCCTGGTTTCGGACAAAGCATTGACCGACGGCCGCGCGGCGGCCAAGGACATGTTTCGCAAAGGCCTGTCGTTTGGCACGGTGTTCTGCCACTGGATGATCAGGTTCTCGAATCCCGGCTCGGGAACCCATTGCGGGTCTTCTTTTCCGATGAGGGAGCATCCGGCGGGCACCTTCGACACCGATACTCTGGGCCGGCCATTCGGTTGGTCGAAAACATTTGTGGTCGATTCTTCGGTTCTGCCGTCGATACCCGGCACCACGCTTGCCTTGCCGGTCATGGCGAATGCATATCGCATCGCCAGCAATGCGCCGCTTTGACCATGACTTTGCGGCCGCTCGGTCCACAGTAGGTCCGGCTCAATGCCGACAGCGCGCAAAATGTTCACATATGCCCGGCGGCGGGCCGGCGCGGGCTATCAGCAGTCGATTGTCCGCCGCACCATCGTTCTCCTCAGCCTTGTCGTTCCGGGCTTCGCCGCCAATTTCTTCGTGTATTTTTTTACCGCAAAACTGCTTGCGGCCGACCAATTTGGTTTGTTTTACGTCGCCCTTACGATTGGAAACGTTCTGTATTCAGGGTCGAACATTCTCAATGCGTTCCTCACCCGACACTTGGTGTTGACAAAGGAGACAGCCGGGACTGGCGCTGTGATACCGGCGACGCTGCGCTTGGAGCGGCACGTCTTGTTCGTCGGCGCGGTCGTCAGCGGGCTGCTATTTGTTTCATTTCTCCTGGTGACGAAACAAATCGGCGTGCACTCGCCAATCATTATTCTGCTGATCGTGCTGGACGCCTACACCGCCTATGTCGTCGATCTCGGCCGCGTCCTGTTGCAGACTTTGCGGCGGACCGTGCCGCTCGGCTTCTACACGACGGCTTGGATGTTTTTGCGGCTTGGATTGTGCGTCGGCGGCGTCGTTTTGTTCGATACCGTATGGGCGGCGCTGTCCGGTATCGTACTGTCGACCGTAGTCGTGTTCGGAGCGTTCCATCTATGGATCTGGCGAACGGCGAGAGCACGTCCGGCCTGGACGCCAGCGACTTGGACGCCAGTCAATTTACATTTGCTCGATCTGGTGCCTGCGGCGATCGGATATGGTTTGATGGTGCTGGTCTCCAACCTCGACGTCTTGGTCGGTTATTTCGTTCTTGGCGATGTCGATCTCGGTATTTACTCAGCATCGTCCGTGTTTCCCAAAGCGGCCTTGGTTGTTGTTACGCCCCTGCTGCAAATGCTGATACCTTTGATGATTGGCAGCGACCCATCCAAGGGACCTTTTGTCACCGTGGCGGCGAGAATCGGCGGCGTTATCTTGGCGCTCACCGTCGCCGGTTCCGTCTTGGTATGGCTGCTGGCGGATGTTCTGTGCGGCGGCCGCTTCGGTCTCAAACTCTGTGCCCCTCCGATCCTCGGCATTCTTCTGGTTTCGGTCGTGCCGTTGGCGTTGCTGCGCACTCTGGTTGTCATAGAGTTCGCACGGGGGCGCGAACGCCTGTTGTTATGGCTTGCGATTCCGGCGCTCGCATACAGTCTTTTGATTTGGAAATCCGCTCCCGACATGAATGAACTGGCAAGTGGATTCGCGATATTTTCGATCGTGACCTTCCTGTTTTTTGTTGTCGTCTGTTTGCTGGCGCAGGTTTCGCGCCGACGGGCGTTTATGCAAAGCCGGGCGCCTTGATGCATCCGGAAACATACCGGATGCTTGCGGCGCGGGAGGACACCTATTGGTGGCACCTTTCCCGACGTGGCTTGAGCGTCCGGCTGTTGCGCCATTGCGCCATACAACAGGGGTCCAGATGGCTGGACCTGGGCTGCGGCACCGGCGGCAATCTTCCGTTATCGGAATCATTCGGGAATTCCGTCGCCGTCGGCTTCGATCTTTCGCCGCTCGCGCTGTCGATTGCCCGCGATAAGAAGCCTCGCGCTCGGCTCATTCGAGGCGATCTGAACAACGCGTTGCCGTTTGCCGACGGCACTTTCGATGTCGTGACTGTCTTCAATGTCCTCTATCATGACTGGGTCAAGAGCGAGGCCAAGGTCGTTGCAGAAATCGCCCGCGTGCTGCGACCCAACGGTGTCTTGCTGATTACCGAACCAGCGTTTGCAATTCTGGCCCGGCAAATGGATATCGCAGCAATGGGGCGGCGGCGGTACCGCATCACAGATGTCGCGCGGATGTGTGAGTGCGCCGGCTTGCGGATAGAGCACGCAAGTTATTTCACGAGCTTCGGGTTTCCGCTATTGCTGGCGATGAAATTCATCCGGCGACTGCGGCGTCCCGTGCAATCGGATCGCGCCGGGCAAAGCGCCGATATGGAGTCCCTGGGTTCAACAATTAACGGTCTGTTGCTTTGCGCCGCCGGTTTGGAGTCGCGAGCGATCGCCGCCAGGTTCCGTATGCCCTTCGGTACAACGTTGGTTTGTCTTGCTCGCAAAACCTAGGCGGGTTCATGCGCTCGGCTATTTGCCGGCCTTGTACGATGCGTTCGCGAACGCCGCCATATAGTCATTATAGGAGAGTGCATGAAGCGAGCTCGGCCCCTGCGCCTGCGCGGCCAAAAGATCCAGGCCCTGGTCCACATTGAGCGCAACGGCCAAACGATCGCGAAAAGTCACCAGAATCTCGGCTGCGCAATCTGGCAGTCCGAACATTGCAAATAGCGCCGCCAATTTTGCTAATTGTTTTTCGGTCAGGCTGTTGGCAAAGTCCTGCATCCCGAATGCGCAGACATCGCGCGCGTAAAAGGCATCGCCCTGAAGCGGGCGACCGAATCCGCTGTCTCCCGGATATGGATGCCCAACGATGCTCGGACCAGGTAGATCCTGAGTAGGGTAACGCCGCATGCCGACGTCAAACAACTCAAAATCATGGCCTTTCAGCAATCGATCGATATTGTGGAAGGTGTTGCAGGTTTCTGAATCGGAACCGAAGAAATTGACCTCGATGCCGACACCAAGGACTGCAAACTGCCGATACGATTGCGCCATCGACAGTGCTACTTCAAAATCCAGTCCGTCAACGTCGATCTTGATGAAGTCTACGTTGGCGATTCCGGCTGATTGCAGAAAATCCGGAAGATGAATGATCGGAGAGTATTCTTCGGCCCGTTCGGCCGATTTGAACATCGGTATCGGACGTCTGGAAGTGGGAGGTATTGGCGCTCCTCTTTCGGCTGCCGATTGGATGTTTGACCAACGTTGGGTGGCGAGCCTATCCCACGGATTCCGCTCTAGCCGAGGTCGGCCGGCTCTCTGCTTGGCAAAAGGATGATCAGGCGGCAAGCCGACATAACCCGCGACGTAACGAAGCTGCGGCGCCGATTCCAGGCGGTTCAATCGCTCAACTTCTTGGGCATCCGGATCGAAGCCAAACCCTCGCAGTTCATTACCAAAGGCGTCCCAGGCGGTTGCGATCCCGTTTGCCGCACCAACATCGATCAGCACAAAGCCGTCGCCCTTGAGTGCTTCGGCGACGAATCGCACAAACGGTGTCTCGCGATTTAGCTGATCCATTGTTGCGCGCACTCCCCGCCGCGCATGAGCATCGTCGTTGCGATTGTCTTAGCTGTCACCGGTCTTAGCAACGCGCACGCCTAATCAGACTTGGCTGGAGCGGGCTGGCGTGTGAAGAAATACAGCGCGAGTGGCAGGCCCTGCGAGTCAGGCTGGACTTCATCGGTGAATTTCCAGCTTCCGGCTGCCGGGCCGGCTACTTTTTGCAATGTTTCCACGGCGTAGTTCTTGTCGTCCTCGGTACCCAGCACTGCAAGGATCGAGCCCGGAGTCTGCGGCAATTCGGCCGTCAGCGCTTCGAGCTTGGGGAGCCGCGGCGAAAAGCCGGCAAGCGGCAGAAATCCCGTCCTAAACATCGGCTCGGCGATGAACTGCATCGGCAGATTGCACCCCCATCGAGGGTCCGATTTATTTAAAGTGTGATCGTCGTTCCACCACAGCCTGAGATTTTGCGGATCGACGGAATGTTTGCGAAGCGCAAGCGACGCGGTTTCGACAGTGACAAAAAGTCGTTGCCGCATGCCGCAGCCCTGCCCGTATGAAACGGAGTAGAAACTGGCGCCACTCTGAGAGCCGTAAAGGGACAGAAAGCTCCCGATCATGAGCAGATATGCCGAAGCGACCGCGAGCCACGTCCTTCCAAACAACAGCGGAAGCAGCGCGACAATATAAAACGCAAACAGCGGAATGCTCTTATGGTCTTCGCCGAAAATCGCTCGCAGCGGCTTTAGAGTGCCGATGAAATTTGCGCCGATCAGAAGCGCCGCGCCGAACAGAAGCAGGAGTGCAGCGGAAGCATAGAGTGTCGCGCTGGCATTCGTTTGCCGGCAGCGGAGATAAAAAAGTCCGCCGAGACTTAAGAACGCGGGGTAGGCGAGCGGAGCGCCCATGTACCAGGGTTGCAGCGCCGTTTGTCCATCCGCCTGCCAAGCCACAAAGATTACGACTGCCACGAGGAGCTGAAGCTGCAACGACAGCGCCGGATTTCCGAACAGCGCCGCGCGCAGACCGTGCCGCGCCAGGACGGCAAGCGCGGCAACGCTGCATGCGGCAATCAAGCAAAGCGGGGTGCCAAACGATTGCAGCAACCAGCCGGAGCTCCACGGCAACCACCAGACCTGTCGCGACGGGTGTTCGACAAAGAAGGTGACTCGATTGAACAGAATCGAAGAGAACCAAAATTGCCGGCCGACACTGAGATTGATCAGTCCGAGCACTACGGTGACGATGCAGAACGCAGCTATAGCGGTGGTGGCGAGCCTCGCAAGATCGCGGCGGTCAAAGGTTCCCCGAATGCAGAAATATTGCAGGATCAAAAGCGGCGCGAGGTTGACGAAGATGATATTGATATGAATCGTAATTGTGAAAAGAACTGCCGCCACGAAAAGTAGGCGGCCGTTGTTTTCTCGCCGGCTGGCGGCTATCGACAGCGCAAGAAACGAAGCCAGATAGAAGAATCCGTCGCCGCTGTCGTGATAGTCCCATCCGGCCGGCCCAAACAGCGGCGTAAAGAACAGCATCAAGCCGGCGACGAGAAAGCCGATCCATCGTGTAAACAGCCGGTTGAGGGTAAAATAGAGCGCGATCGCCGGCGCGACCAGATCGCACCAGTGCAGTACGTAACTGGCAACGATGGGCCCGAATAACTTGTATGCAGCGAATCCGCGCAATATCCACGGCAGCCGCGCTATCTTCTTTTCGTCGGCGAGGATGGTCGGGTAGTCATAATGCAGGAAGAAGCCGACATACATCCATGGGTCGAGGTAACCCACCGGGTCGAACAGCCAATCGCTGTTGCCTAGCAGAAGCAGGGCCGGAGACGACAACAGCAAAAACACGTGCAGCCACGGTGACGACAGCCATAAATACAGCGCGCCCGCTGGGCGCGATTTTGCCATCGGGTGGTCTTTCGCAGCTGTTGAGGTTTCGCCGATCTGAGAGGTATGCAGCATCTGGCAATCTGCCGACCGATCCATGGCGCGATTCTTGGTTACCAACAGCGACCGGCGCCGCGATCCTGCTTGCCATAACGACCGGGCGCGCGCTACCCCTTTTGCGTGGGAACCTAGCTCTCGGACTCCACCTGCATTTTCTGCGCCGCTTCCGTCGAGACAGCGTCGTGCCCTTAAGCGGGCTGATCGACTGACTTCGGATTCTTTTCAGCGATGGCGCGGTTTAGGAATTTGTGTCAGCAAGCGCGGTCGGCGAGGCTATGAGATCGAAACGCCAAAGCCCCCCGCGAGGGGCGCACAATGGTCGGACTTAAATCCATGCTGTCACAGCGACACGATAGGCGCGGTCTAGAAGCGGCATTGCTGCTGGTTCTTGGCTTCCTGGTTTGTCTTGCGTTTCTACATTCGCCAGGAACGGGCGATCGGCTTGAATGGCTGCGCTATATGAAACTGGCCCGCGAGCACGGCATCTTGGCTGCGTATCCTGTCGCCGTCCAATCTCTTGATGTCGACTATCCGCCCCTGAGTTTCGTGCTACTGGGCCTATTTGCTCGCGTCGCCGACATTTTTTCGATCAGTGACTTTGTTGCGCTGAAAATATCGCTCATATTTTCGACTTTGGCATCTGCCGCGGTGGCCGGCTTTTTGCAAAAGAGCTGGCAATCGAGCATCGCTGTCGCGATGTTTTTAACGTTGGTGCTCAGCGCAATGTCTGGAAGTGTACATTGACGTATATTGCGTAATATTTCTGCTGCTTTCGATTTACTGCTTTACACGGGGTTACATGGGCACGGGAGCCGCGCTGTTCGCGATCTCCTGCTTGGTCAAATGGCAACCGATCATTCTCACGCCTCTGATTTTTCTTCACATCGTTCGCAGACGGCCAACCTGGTCGGATCTCGCTCACCTGGTGCCGGCGATCGGTGTCGGGCTGATTGTACTGCTGGTCTATCGTCACTGGGTTCTCGAGGCCTTCGTCAACGGCTTCAATAATCCGAGACTCAGCGGACAAGGAATGAACCTTAATTGGTTGCTCTCGGGATTTATGGAAGCGCATGTGCCCACGCAAGATGGGTTGGTGTTCACGATCATTAGGAATGGGTCTGTCCTTCGCTCTTCCACCTCCTCGCAATACGCCCGTCCCCGCGCCTTGGATTTATCTCTTTTTGCTGAGCGTCTCCGCTGCGTTACGATACGTCTGCTACGCGGTTTCGCTTTATTATTTCTATTTATCGGACCGGAGTCTTCTGAACCTGGTGCGAACGTCAGTTATTTGCTTCATGGCATATTTTACTTTCGGGTATGGCGTGCACGAGAACCATGCCTGCGTTCCGGCCGTGCTCGGAATTTGCTGGCTTGCCATGGATCGCACCAGACTCCTCGAGGCCGTCGTGCTGGCCGCGCTATTCAACGTCAATCTGCTGCTATTTTACGGGTTGTACGGTGCGGGATTGGGTTTCTCGCGCGTTGTTGGGGTGGACACCTCGCTGTATCTTTCCGGCTTCGAGTTGATGATATTCTTTGTCCTGTGGCTTCCGGTCGCGAAGGTTGTCTTCGCAAACCTCGCGGCCCTCGTGCGGCCAGCATTTGTTCGAAGCTGACTTGAAGATACGTGTCGTGTCCTGACATGCGTGAGGCGACGGATCGGCCAGAAGCGCCAGCCCATATGGCGTTATTCGCAGGTGCTGCGAGGCGATTGATCTTGTCAACACATACGTCAAGCTCGAACGGTCGCGTGCGATCTCCTGCTTGTCGGCGCGGCCTTCCTGACGTTGGCATATCTGAACCGGGACTGGCTTATCAACAACATCGGCGGCGTCGACCAGTGGATCTACACGGGCTATTTTCTGCACTACGACGATCCGCTGTTCTTGCCGTTTAACAAAAAGCTTGCTCGCCTTCCTTGGATTTTGTCCGGATTTTTTCTGAACAAAGCGTTTTCTCCGGCAATAGCAACGCAACTCCTCCATGGCGGATATTTCTTCTTGTCATGCGCAGGAGTCTATCTTGCGATCAGACAGTTTTTGCTCAGTCGGACCGTCGCAATATTGTTGTCGTTGTTTTGCCTCTTTTGCGCCGAGCAATGGGGGCCGAAACAGGCGGGCTGGGATTATCATGACGTGGCCGGCGGCGTGTTTTATATTTTCACCTACGTAGCGCTTGGATTTGCGGCGGCACGAAACGCCGCCGTGACATTCGCCTTTTTTGCTGCCGGGATACTGCTGGCGCTGGCCGTGCATACCAACATTTTGGTGCTCAACCTCATTCCGGTCCTTGCGATTCATGTTGTCGGTGTAGCCAAAGGACAAAATCCGGGATCTACAAACGACAAACGATGGTGGGCGGCGGCAATCGCTGGAAGCTGCTTCGGTGTGATCGTATGCACCGTAGCGCTTGGCCTGATCAACATGAGTTGGGGCCGCCAATTCTTATTCTTTGAAAATCTCGTCATTCGATCCAGAGAGCTAATTCTAGATCCCAATCAGCAAATCTGGTGGGAGAAATGGGGAAGCTTCTGGTGGGCCAGGCAAACTGATATGGCGCTGTACGGCGGCGTATTTTTGTTGGCGGTCGGGTCCCTAGTCCCCTCGCTGTTTCGGCGTCGCAACTTCTGGGCGGATGTCACAAACGCTCCCCTGCTCGGATACGTGGTGGCGTTCGTAATCTTCCTGTTTTGGCAAATCGGCGGCCAAACGGCGTTGCAGCCGAACTACATGGCATATCCGTTGATGTTTCCGATGGTTTTTGCTCTGGCGGCGGTGACTGTGCGGGTGTTACGGGGCACAGAGGCGGGGCAGGTTGCATTGTGGTCCTGGGTTTGCGGAATATTATTCGTGGTCTATTTGCTGTTCGCAAAGCCGATTGAGGCCTTTGCGCCAAGCTCTGTGGCAGACCAGGTCCGCCAGGCGTTCGGAGAGAACTACTTTGCCGCGATTCCTCCGTTCCTTTTTCTGGTATGCGGAATGACCTTGTCGATTGGACTGGCCTTTTTGTTAAAACGCGAAGTCGTCGCGCAGCAAACTCGGAACATAGCGTTGTTTCTGTGCGTGACAGCCGTACTTGCGGTCACCGACAGGGAGATTGCATACGCAGACTACGTGAGATTTCGGAGCCTTTGTATAACCAAGTTGCCGATTTACGAGGCCGTTGTCGCGAGCAGCCGATTTTTACATCACGAGGTAAATCCAAAATATAAAATAAATCTGTGGTACCACCCGGACGAGCAAATTGGCGCTGCGGGTTGCGGGGGTCGAGTGGACGCGAGCGATCTTGGGGCGCCCGTGGTTTCTACGGGCATGGAATGGATCACGTCTCCATCCATTGCGATAAAAACAGTGGCGGATATACCGACAGCCGACCTTGACGCGATACATCCAAACCGGGACGTTGCCGCCGTAATATCTGGAGCTTCCGTTGGATCGGTAGTTGAATTAGCCGATCGGTTGACTGAGGCGACCGGCGTACCGTGGCGCCTGTTTCAGTCGCAATCATTCACCCATGGGTCGATGCGTTTCGTCGTCACAATAATTGCAGCATCGCAAGACGCCATGGTCAGTGGTCGCCGCCAGGATGGCCGATAGCTTTAAGGCCTCGTGTCGTCTGGATTCGAGGTATAAACGTGTGAGCGAATGGAAACCGACGAATATACGCGACTGGCCCGGCAGGAGAGCACGCTGTGGTGGTTCGGTGTCTTGCGGCGAAATCTGTTTGCCGCGCTTCACTCCGCCGGCATCGGTGGGCCGCATCTGCTGGTCGCCGATTTCGGCTGCGGCACCGGCGGCCTTGTCGCCGAATTGCGACAGCGATTTCCGGGCTGGTCCGCGGTTGGCCTCGATAAATCGAACGCAGCGTTGCAGTACGCGCGTCAGAATCGCGGCGCGCAATTCGTCGCCGGCGACGTCCAGGAACCACCTTTCAAGCCGGAGCTTTTCGACATCGTATTTGCCATCGACGTGATGTATCACCGCGACGTCGAGCCCACCAAGATGCTGCAAGCGATTTTCTCCGTGCTCAAGCCGGGCGGCATCGTGGTACTCAACAATCCCGCGTATGAGTGGTTGCGTTCTTATCACGATGTGTTCGTACACGCGGCGCGTCGTTACACCGCCAAAGGCGTCACCGATGAACTCCGCCGAGCGGGATTTACCATCGTCCGCTGCACCTATTGGAACACGGTTCTGTTTCCGCTCATGGTGCTTAAACGCAAGGTGCTGACGGGTGCGGCGGCACGAAGCGATGTCGATGAGGTGCCGGCGTGGCTTAATCTTGCGTTGACACTCGCTTCGTTGCCGGAAGCTGCACTGATGCGATATGGTGTTAACCTTCCGTTCGGCGGTTCTGTACTCGCGATTGGGCGTAAAGGGCAATGACACGCAAGCTTCTGAGCATGGTGATCCCGGTCTACAACGGGGCCGGCACGATTGTTGAACTGGTTGATGCGCTGACCCGGCAGCCGTTCGGAATGGCGCTGGAGATTATCCTGGTCGACGATGCCAGCAAGGATGACAGCCGGCGGGTTTGCGAGGATTTGGCGCGGACTTCGATCGTACCGCTCACCGTCGTCAGCCATTCGCGCAATTTCGGCGAGCACAATGCGGTGATGACGGGACTGCGCCATGCCGGCGGCGACTACGTTGTCACCATGGACGACGATCTGCAAAACCCGCCCGGCGAAATTCTAAAGCTGCTCGACAAGCTGCGCCGCGAGAACCTGGACATCGTCTATGCATCGTTTGTGACCAAGCAGCATGCGACATGGCGCAACCTCGGCAGCAAATCGGCGAACTTGATCGCCGAATGGCTCACCGATAAGCCGCGCGGCCTGTATATGTCCACGTTTCGTTGCATGAACCGCTTCCTGGTAACTGAAATTCTCAAATACGGCGGACCTTATCCGTTCGTCGATGGTCTGGTATTTCAGATCACCGACCGGATCGGATCGGTTGAAGTCACGCACCTGCCGAACAAGACCGGACGCAGCAATTATACGCTCAGAAGGCTGGTCAGGCTTTGGCTGACGATCCTGATCAATTTCTCGACGCGCCCATTGCAGTTGAGTATATCGCTTGGGCTGATCATCGCCTCGATCGGCGGCCTCGGTGCGATCTACGTCATTGTCGACTATTTCTTGGAACCCTCAGTTTCGGCCGGCTGGTCGTCGATCGTGGTGCTGATGCTGGTATTCACTGGGGCTCAGCTGATCATCCTCGGTCTCATGGGGGAATATGTCGGCCGCATGTTCATTCATATCGGCGGCCGGCCCCAGGCTGTCGTGCGCAACGTGGTGTCCTCATTGCCGCCACACGACGCGCGCCAAGCGGACTCGGCGACGCGTCCGGCGTCTCCGGCGTCCGCCGACGTCGTCGATGCCTGACGATGGCGGGCCGGCCGCGGCAAGATCGGCCGCATCGGGCCGCTGCAGACAGCCATGAAATCAGCCATGAAAGCAGATGTGAAACAACAAGAGGGCGTCCCGCTTTCGGACCCGCGCGGTGAAGCCCAGACCCTGCGTGCCGAGATGGTAGCGGCGCTGATCCGCGTGGTCGACGGCGGTCGCTATATTCTCGGTCCCGAAGTCGCCGGCTTTGAGGCGGCGCTTGCAGCATCAATCGGCGTTGGTCACGCTGTCGGCGTAGCGTCGGGAACCGACGCCCTGGTGCTGGCGATGCTAGGTCTGGGCGTCGAAGCCGGCGATGAGGTGATTACGGTATCCCACACTGCCGGTCCGACGGTCGCAGCAATCCGCATGATCGGCGCCGTGCCGGTACTGGTCGACGTCGACGACCGCACATTCTGTATCGATCCTGGGCAAGCTGCCTCGGCTGTCAGTCCGCGCACGCGCGCCATTATCGCGGTGCACCTCTATGGGCATCCCGCCAACATGGCAGCGCTGAAAGACGTGGCGCACAGCCGCGGCTTGGCATTGATCGAAGATTGCGCGCAGGCGCAGGGGGCCACCATCGGCGGCCGGCAAGTCGGCTCGTTCGGCAACGTCGGTTGCTTCAGCTTCTACCCGACCAAGAACCTCGGCGCCATCGGCGACGGCGGCGCCATCGTTACAGACGATCCGGCCGTCGCGGATCGGCTGCGCCTATTGCGCACTTATGGCTGGAGCAAACCGCAATATGCCGAACTGGAAAATGGCCGCTGCTCCAGGCTCGACGAGATCCAGGCTGCGATTCTGGCATTGAAGCTTGGGCATCTGGCGGCCAACCTGGAGCGGCGCCGCAACGCGGCGGAGCTCTACCGGGCGCGCCTTGCCCGGCTGCCGCTGGTCCCGCCAAACGAGCAGGCCGGATATCGGCATTCGTACCATTTGTTTGTGGTCCGGGCGCAGCGCCGCGATGCGCTCGAGGCGCATTTGCGGGCCGAGGGGATCGGGACGGGGCGACACTATCCATGGCCCGTGCACGTGCAGCCTGGTATTGCTTCGGCCGCGAGAGTACCCGGACCGCTCACGACGACCGAGACGATGGCGGGAGAGATTCTCAGTCTGCCGATGTTTTCGACCATTTCCGAGGCGCAGATCGATCGTGTCGCGGACGCGGTCCGGACTTTCTATCAGTGAGCCGCGCTGCCATGCCGAACATCGATTCCATCAAGATTGATGACCTGCCGACATTCCGCGATCCGCGGGGTAACCTGGTCGTGGCGGAGTTCGAAAGATTCGTCCCGTTTCCCGTAGTCCGGCTCTTTTACATTTACGATGTGCCGGTCAACACAATTCGTGGCCAGCACGCGCACCGACGCTGCCGGCAATACCTGATCTGTCAGCGCGGGCGGGTGCTGGTCGAGGCGACCGACGGCAAACGCACGCGGCGGATCGAGCTCAATCGCGGCCAGGCCATCCTGATGGAAAGCGGTATTTTTTACAGCGAGACCTATCTCGACCGCGACTCCACGCTCCTCGTTCTTTGCGATCAGCCGTACGATTACAACGACTACGTCCAAAGCATGGAGGAGTTCCTCGAGATCTATCCTCCGCGCTGATCGGAGGACCCGGTTGCAATAGGCGCGCGATTGCATCATCTCGGTGTGAAGGCAAGCGCAACCGCAGGCGACCGGCAGACTTTTGGACCGGACGACGGCAACATGGCAAACCGCACGGCGGACGTGATTGCGGAGGGCTGGCGACTCGTTCGCTTCGGCGGCGTCGGAATTGTGTCGTTGTTGGTGTATTCGTCGCTTTACGCCGCGTTGGCCGAAACCACGCGGTTACCTCCGGTTCCCATCAGCTTCGTCTCCTACGCGACGGCAATGATTGTTTCCTTTGTCGGCCACAAATACGTGACCTTCGCGGTGCATAGAAATACGCGCGCGCAAATACTAAAGTTCGTGATCCTGCATTCGATTTTCCTACTGATCACGGTCGCAGTCACGGACCTGATCGTGGATATCCTGCGCTGGCCCTACGGCGTCGGTATCGCCACGGTCGATGTCATTATCCCCATGCTGTCGTTTGTAGCGATGAAGTTCATTGTGTTCGACGATAAATCACGCGCACAAACGACATCGGTCGATGCAGTTGACGGGTAATATGCGGTCGCGATACGGCATGACAGCCGCTCGCTCGCCGGCGAGGTCGAAAAAAGAGTTGGTGGAATGATACGGCCAAATCCGTTTCCGGTTCTCCCGGATTTGATTCGACGGTCTGGATTGGCGTCTCCACAGCTCGTCCTGATCGATGTCGGTTGTTCCGGAGGGATCGATCCGGCCTGGACTCCGTATGCCGGCTTCGTCCGCGCCTACGGCATTGATCCGCTGGTTGGAGAAATCGAAAGACTAAAAGCGCGCGACGGCGACGGCCGCGCCCGCTACTTCGACGGCTTCGTCGTCGGACCGCCCGCACCCGATCGCTCCGGGCGAAGGCAAAGATGGTTTGAACGCGTCAGCGCAATAGCGGCTCACCAGTCGTTGCAGTTCGACTACGCGAGTCAGGTTTATAATTCCGGACTGGGGACGGAAAAGTCCTCAAATAAATTCACCATTGATGAATTTTGCGGAAGCCAGGGTTTGAGCAAAGTTGATTTTCTCAAATCGGATACCGACGGACACGATCTCGCGGTGCTGCAGGGCGCCGAGAAAAGCCTTGCGGCGACCTTGGGGGTTTGCGTCGAAGCGACATTCGCGACGGAAGGCGGAGGGGCCGTTTTTCGCGAGATCGATGCTTTCATGGATACCCAGGGGTTCTATTTGGCCGCTCTCACGCCGAAACATTACACGAGAGCGGCACTGCCAGGCCGATTCAATCATGCATTCATGTCGGACACCGCGGACGGCGCCACTTCATGGGGTGAGTTCCTGTACTTGCGCGATATCGTCAAGCATGGGCCGAGTGACCTGGACAGTGCGGTTCGCCTTGCGCTCGTGTCCGAGCTTTTTAGTCTGGCCGACGTCGCGGCTGAGGCGCTGGTCGCCGCCCGCGATCAGGCGCCGCGCCAGGTGGACGTCTTGCTCGACGGCTTGGTCAAATATTCGGCGCATCCGGAGGCCGAAAGTTATCGTGCGCTTATGGAGCGTTTCCAAACCGACCCGCGTTCGTTCGCGCCCAATTATCCGTCGCAAACCATCCACGGGCCCGGCGTGACCTTGCCGCTTGCCTCTTTGCAGGCACAAAACGGTGGCAGTCTCGCCTTGCGGAAGGGAAGTCTCGTCCTCGCTACGCCTGGACAGCAGTGGGCCTATGCCGCGAGTGCTCCGCTGGCCTTGCCGCAGCCCGTTTCCGGTCGTGGTACGGTTCGCGTGCGCCTGCAAGTGGACGAGGGAACACTTGGCATTGGCGTGCTCGAGCGACCCAATGCGGCCCGCATGTTGGCCGAGCGCGGGGTGGACGTGACGCCGGAGCCGGTGGAGGTCGAGATCAATCTTGCGAGCGCGGCGGACGCTGAATCGATCGTGCTGCGAAGCTGGAGTCCTAATGGAGCGGTGACCCGTGCACGGATTTTTTCCATTGACACCACTCTGGAAACCTGACTAGCACTAAGTCGGAATTTGCCGCTGGATCAATAGGTTGTTGATGGGTGTGTTTAGCCGCGAAAAGGTTTCGGCAGTCACTCGATCCGGGAAGCGAATCGCAGGTCTGTCTTTCCTGAATTTCGGACGCTTGTTTTCCCCTGCCGAAGACTCGCGCCTGGTCGCATCGACCGGCGTTGACCTGGACGCCGGCGGCCGGCGCCAACGCGAAGATTTGAATATTAGAGTCGCCGACTTGTTCGAGCGACTGGGTCCGCTTGCACTACCGACTCCGCTTGAAATCGAATTCCTGGAAACCGCCGCCAAGGAATTCGCATCGCTGCGGGACTTTCTTGCACTTTCGCCCGCCGGAATGGTGAAGCAGAATTTTGCGACGAGCCTCTGGGAGTTTGCTCACGGGGTCGACACCCTGACGTCGTATCCGTGGAATATTTCGCTCCCGGTCGCCGACGTTTGCAATGCGCGGTGTACGTTTTGCACCTCCTGGCTGGAAGGGCGCAAAGTTCTCGATATCGATCAGCTGGAAGCGTTCGAGCCCGTTCTTCGTCGCGCCATTTACATTGGCCTCGTCGGCCACGGTGAGCCGCTGGCGCATCCGCGGTTTGACGAACTGTGCGATCGGCTGCAATCGATGCTCGATCCGATGTCCAGTTGCTATACGATTACCAATGGCGCGCTGCTGGACAAGTGGCGCGGCCGTCTCGATGGCGTCAACCTGCGCTCGTACTCGATCAGCCTCAACGCTGCTTCCGCCGAAGTCCACGATGAGATTATGGGCCTCGGGCGTGACGCTTTTCCCCGTATCGTGAACTCGATCGCGAACCTCACCGGGCAGGCGACCATTCCGGGGACATTAGGCAACAACGTCTACATTACGATGGTCGTCACCAAGCAGAATCTTGCCGAGATTCCTGCTTTTATTGCGCTCGGCAATCGGCTGGGCGTGACGGAAATCTGGCTTCGCTCGCTGCTGCCGCAGGTCACCTTGTCGCCCGGCCTCAACTATCATCTTCTTCCGCCTTACGAGCATCCTGATTTCGAACGTTTGCGGAAATCCGCAATCGACGCGATCGCAAGTTCGCAGGTTCCGGTACAGGCCGATCCGGCGATGTGGGACAAGCCGCTGTTTTCGACCGCTCTGCAGCAGAGCATCATCGACAGCCCTCCGGCAGTGATCTCCCGGGAAGAGGCGCCCCGCTACCGCAATCTCCACGTTCGCAACCAGCATCTTTATGATCGGCCAAAAGGTGCATTCCGGGGCCAGGCTGCCGGCGAGGGAGCTTACGCCGAAGTCAAATGGACCAAGGGCAGGCTCTACGTCGTCACCACGAAATTACCCCGCGCCCATGCCGCTGCGGTGCCCGTTATTCATCCGGAGAGCAAAAACAGCACACCCTTAAAAGTCACGGTCGACGCCGACTGCGAAGCGGGCGTTCTTGGGTTCGGACTGCGCGACATTGACAAAGATGTCTTCCTCGCAACCGCGACGCTGCCTGCCGGTGACAGCCGGGTCATCTCGATGGAAGCGGAATCGCCGGGCCGTCCGGTGGAACTTGCAATATTCAACGGTGGCGACGACCAAATCGTGGCGCGAGGCTCGGTCGGCGAGGCGCGGATCGAAGTCCCCGGATACGGTCAATCCTTCCCGATCGACTGGGCGAAGCTCGAGCGCCATAACGCCTATGACAAATTCGACGACGGAACCAATCCGCTCGGACGTGTGCCAAGGTTCGGCTGTAAAGCCGTCTACTACAATCTCTACATCAATGAGATGTTCTATCGCATGAACCCGTGCTGTTATTTGCAGCGGGTACCGGGACACGAAGAAATCCGTCTCGACGGCAGCGTTCCGTTCATCGATGCGTGGAACAGCGAGGCCATGGTGGCGCTACGGCGCCATTTGCGGGATGGACCGTTATTTGGAGCCTGCGTCCGCTGTCCGGAAAAGTGGTAGCTGATGCCGGTCGCGAACCTTGCATGTCGAGTTTCCAGGGTTCCATGAAAATCCTGATCACTGGCGGCGCCGGCTATTTGGGCTCGCGTGTAACCGCGCATCTGCTTCGGGTCGGCCACCGGGTTACGGTCTTCGACAAGCTCGTGTACGGCGCCGAGGCGCTGCTGCCGTTCTATGGCGACGGACATTTCAAGCTCACGCGCGGCGATGTGCGCGATGTCGATCAGGTAGCCGCGGCGTTGACCGATATCGATACAATCGTGCATTTCGCCGCAGTGGTCGGAGAGCCGGCGTGCGCGGTCGATAGCGAGCAGTCCTGGTCAATCAACGTCGACGGCACCAAGACGGTGATCGCGGCGGCGCAGGCGGCAAAGGTTGCGCGGCTGATTTTTGTCAGCACCTGCAGCAATTACGGCGTCGCCAAGCCGGGCGAACTCGCCACCGAGGAATCTGTGCTTAATCCGCTATCCGATTACGCGCGCGCCAAGGTCGAATGCGAACGGTTTATTTTGGCTGCGGCGCCGCCACCGGCGAGTACAGTGCTGCGGTTCGGGACGATTTGCGGGCTGTCGGGACGAATGCGCTTCGATCTCTTGGTGAGCGAAATGGCGAAGAAGTGCGCCCAGGGAGAGAAGATCGACATTTTTTCGCCGGACGCATGGCGCCCGTTTCTCCATATCGCCGATGCGGCGCGCGCAATCGAGCACATTATTAATTCGTCGCCTAATGCGACGACACGGCGTGTCTTCAATGTCGTCGGCGAGAATTATCAGAAACGAAATCTGGTCGAGCTGGCGAAACGGCACTTTCCCGAGATCGAGATCGTCGTTACCGACAAGAATCCCGATCTGCGCGATTACCGCGTTGACGGCACGCGGATCACGAACGAGTTGGGATTCAAGCCGATCTATTCGGTCGAGGACGCATTCTGCGAGACCGCCGAGCGCCGTCGGCAACGGCGTGTTTCGCGACCCGAATTGGCCGGGTCACTCGGCTATTCCTCTTGATCCTTGGGCTTTCCGCCTCTAATAGCCCCGCGTCCGCCCTAGGAATCCCTCGCCGCGCATGCCGTTACCGAGAGAGATCGGCAACACACCCTGGAAAGCGCCGTCAATGAGTCACGCTCCGATCAACGAACCTCAACTGGACTTCGAATTACTTTTTGCCGACCTTGACAAATCCATGGCCGAGGGCCTCGAACAGCTTGCCGTCAAACGCGGCTTCCCGAGAGTTTTTTCCGTTATTTCCTGGGGCTGTGCGGCGACGGAATGGCTGGCCATGACGCTTAAATTCTCATCCTCAGATCTTCTGCTTGCATTGCCGCAAATTTGCATTGGCACGATATCGGAGGCGTTCAACTGATCGACGGATGGAAATACTTGCGTGCGCTAGCCATCGAGTGGGCGAGGTTATACGGCCAGTGGCGATGTACACGGAATATCGCGTGACCAAATTGCCGGACTTGCGGGAAAAGTTCGGACGAATATTTCAATTGCGCCATCCTTGTGCGCGAACCGTTGCCGCGGCTGCGAAGCCAATTGGCGCTGTTCGAAGAAGCGAAATTCAAGGTCGCTGGAATGTGGATTACGTGCAGCAATTCGTCGACACAGGGGTGCGGCTGCCGGAGGACAATATCCTCAACCGCCTCGTTCTGCATGGCGTAAATATGCTCAACAGCGTCATTCAGGAAGACACCGTGGCTTCGATTTGGCGTTCAGAAGATCTGACGGGCGATCCGGCCAAGCTGACCGAATTTATCGAAGAGCTCACGGGCGGGAACGTGGAGGTCGAAGCTGAGTGGGCGGGACGGGCGGTGCGGCGGCCGCGGAGTAATGTTCACGGCGCCTCTGCTGATGCACCGCGCCCGTTCGAGCCGTGGCAGATGGAGGCCATAAAGAGAGTCGTCGATCCGGCGGCGTGGAGCATCTATGAGCGCCTCGGTTACAGCAGGCCCGACTTCGTCTGAGCGGGCGCAAGCCAAACGAATTTGAAATGAGCGTAAAAAGGTGTCATCTCGCTTGCCGTCATAAACCAGGAAGCCGGATAATCTCGCTGTGAGCCATTCTGCAGTAAGTAACGTATCGATCTTCGGCCTTGGCAAGATCGGTCATACGCTGGCCGCCTGCCTCGGGGCCGCCGGCAACACCATCGTCGGTTGCGACTCGAATGCGGCTATTGTCGAAGCCGTCAACGCCCGCCGTTATGTCACATCGGAGCCGGGCGTCACTGAGCGGATGGCGCAGCTCGATCAAAGCCGCCTACGCGCGACTAATTCGCCGGAGGACGCGGTGCTCGATTCCGATGTGAGCATCGTGATTGTGCCCACGCCAAGCAATGTTCTGGGAGGCTTCTCGCTTAAGTACGTGCTGCGGGTCTGCGATGAAATCGGCACTGCATTGCGGCGTAAGAACGACGAGCACGTCATCTCCATCGCCAGCACGGTGCTCCCCGGCGCCAGCGAGCACGCGATTATTCCCGCGCTTGAGGCGGCCTCGGGGCGGCGGATCGGTGACGGACTTGGATATTGCTACAACCCTTCGTTTATCGCGCTCGGCGAAGTGGTCAAAGGCATGGAGACGCCGGACTACGCGCTGATCGGCGAGGCTGACAAAGCATCCGGCGATCGGCTGGAGGCGGTGCACCGCTCGATGATCCGCAACGACGCGCCGGTGGTGCGCATGAAGCTGATCGAAGCGGAAATCTCAAAGATCGCCTGCAATACTCACGAGACCATGCGGGTGTCGTTCGCCAATATGCTGTTCTCGCTGTGCGCCGAGGTTCCCGGCGCCGACGTCGATAAAATCACGGGTGCGTTGTCGTACCGGATGGGGCAGCGCTTCTTTAAAGGTGCGGTGCCCTATGGCGGACCGTGCTGGCCCCGCGACAACCGGGCGCTGGCGGTGTTCATGGACGCGGTCGGGGTGCCGAGCCTGATGCCGCGGACTATCGACCAGATCAATGCCGAGCACGGGCAATATTTGCTGCGCAAGGTGCTCTCGGAGACGAAAGCTGGTGAGACCGTCGGCCTGCTCGGCCTGTCCTACAAGCCGGGCACGCCGGTGATCGAGCGATCGTTCGGAATCGATCTTGCCGGCTGGCTCGCTGCGGAGGGTCGCGCTGTCATCGGCTGGGATCCGCTGGCGACGGCCGAAGCGCGCAAAGTGCTCGGCGACGCGATCGCCTATGCGCCGAACGCGGAAGACTGCCTGCGCCGCTCCCGGGTCGCCATTGTCATCAACCCGATGAAAGAATTTGCCGCCATTGATTGGTCGGCGGCTGCGGGAACGAGGGTGCTCGATCCGTGGCGGTGTCTGCCTCAAGCAGCGGTGCAGAAAATTGGTACTTACGTGGCGCTCGGCCAGGGCGACGACCGCTCAGTGCGCGACTGGCTTTCGGGTGAGCTGTCTGAACGGATGCGCCTGTTGAACGGCTGATCGTAGAAATTGACGGCCGCTTAGCGTCCGATCTGGATCGGCGCTACTCTGCCGGTGCTCCGATCCGGATCGCACACCAGTTCGGCGCCGTGAATGCGCACCACCGATGAAGCCTGTCCGCCGCTGCGCACCATCAGCGGAGCATCAGGCGCCGCTTCGATTGGGAATGGGATCAGCGCGGTGTTGCGGCCGGCGCCCTGCCGGAACAGCCGCTCGCCGATCAGCTGATCTTCGATGTACAGGCTGATCCCGACTGCGCCGCTGATAACCTCGAGGTCGAAGCGCGCCCAGTATTGACCTCCATCGTGCGGACCGCGAACCGGCGTACTGCTTGGGAGGAGGAATTTCAGGCTATAACCCCACGGCGCGCTCGCGGTTTGCAGCGTAAGCGGATCGGTGCCGACGATGGCGGCGCCATCCCAATCCGACGACGGTATGGCGGACGCATAGCGCGCAAGCGCAACCGCGCGCGGACCGAGGATGTTGCGCTTCACCCATCCGTTCGCGGTGTCATAGTGCGCATTGTCAGTGTCGCCGACAAAACGTGCGATCCGCTCATAGGCCTTGTCATAATTTGCTGCGGCCGCGCAATGAGCCAAGATGTCGGGATGGCCTGGCTCGATGACGGCGAGCTGCTCCGCCGCCCACATATGAATGCCGGCGGCTGAGCGTGGCCGCAGCGGGGGGCGCTCGGTGCGGCCGTAGCCCTTGGCCAGTAACCCGTCGAGGTGGGCGAGCTTGTCGCGACTGAACTGCGTGAAGCTTTCGGCGCGGAACGACATCGAATCGCGCGTGCGGTACGCTTGCGCCACGCTGACGTCATATCGTTTGAATGCTTGGTCGGGAAAGCGAAAGCCAAGCCGCGCCCAATATTCATAGTCGGGACAGGTCGGCTACGTCGGCATCGAAGCGAAAGTCGTGACCGATCAGCCGCCGATTGAAGAACGACGAAAGATTCGATGGTACCAGCTCGCAGGCGAGGTGGGCCGGCAGGTTGAAAGGTGCGGTCAGATGGCTGCCGACGATCGCGTCGCGCTCGTCGATGAAATCGACCTTGCCGCCGCACATCGCCGCGCCAGGGTCTGAGTCGAACCACGCGACCACTTGATCGAGCGTGTTCGGATAGTAGCGCTCGTCGGCGCAGAGCATGCCGACGATATCGCCGTCGGCGCGACGCAGCCCTTTGGCAAATGCATCGGCCAAACTGCGATCGGGCTCCGACACGATTTGCAGCGGCAAGTCGTGCGCGGCCTCGCGCAGCGCTTCGAGGGTGCCGTCAGTCGATGCGCCGTCGACAACAATGACGTCAAAGTCTTTGAAACTCTGGGCCCGGAGCGAATTAAGCGTTCCGAGCACGAGTGGAATCGCATTCTTGATAACCAGCAGGACGGAAATTTTTGGACCGCGCAAACGAATACGTTCCATCAGCTAGAGCAAGTGTCGGCAAGGCGGACTGAAGAAGCGGACCACACCAACAGACCGGGCGACTAACACAATGCAGTTCATTGCGCTAGATGTGGCGTTCGAATAGAACTCGCCAGATTGTTCCGGAAACCTGAAATGACGCCCGTTGAAGTCAACGCGACCGGCTCCGGCTTGATCGGGCAACCCTTCGTGCATGCGGGTGAAGCGGTTTCGATCAATGACCATGCGCCGCTCGCGCCATCGCGCCCGTTTCTACTCGAGACAATACCTGGCAACGGGAGCTATGCAGTCAGCTTTTCGCTCAGTGAGCTCTCCGCACTGCGCAAACCCAACCTGCGTGTCATCGTTGACATTGAAGTCGAACGCGGCGCGATCGGGATAGGCTGCATGGTCGACGATTGCTCGGCTTTCGTGGACGCGGAGCAAACGATCGAGGCCGGTCGGCGCCGCAAGATTTACGTTGCGATGGGCGCGCCTGGCGCGGCCAAGCAACTGATGCTTCGCAACGGCAGCCCCAGCGGGGCTTCGATTGCCCGCGTTCACGCAATCCAGGCGCGATCAGTCGAGCCAGGCGAGGAGCGTCAGGCTGCCATCTTATCCGCACTATGGGATGTCACCGTTCCGCAGTCCGTGCATTTCACGCGGACAGGCGGAGACGCGGAGACGGCCCGACGGACATTGACGCGTCTCGGCGGTGCGCAAAAAGCCGGCCCTCAGGCGTTGACGTTTTCGCTTGCAGTGACGCACACCAGCCGCGTCTGGGACTGGGAGCGTTGCACTCAGGATTTTCTACGCAGCCGGTACCAAATGCCTGGTCGACTGGACGCTTTGCCACCATTCGAACAGTTGCCGTCTGCAGAAGAATTCCGATCCTACGCCGGACGCCTCACTCTTTTTGATCTGACGATTGATAGTACCGGCATTCATTTTGCCGCAACGCGGTGTATCGACAGTGATCTGAAGGCCAACCATGTTTGCAAAATGGGCGATGACCTGATCATTTGTTTCGATGATTGTGTGTTTATCGCGTCGGTCGGTGCCGACGGCAAGGCGGGCGCACGCCGGCTTGAGCGTATCGATGATCCCTGGTTCGGCGGCGTGCAGATGGTGTTTCCAATCGACGATGCGCAATGCGTGATTTCGGCATCAGCGCCCGATGCTCTGATGGTGCTTGATCTCGCGAAGCGCCGTGTGGTGCGCCGCTGGCGGGTTCCCGCCGATCGATATGGGCGCAACTACGATCTAACCGAAAAAATGTCCGTGCATGATCACTATATCGCCAATGATATGCAGCTCACGCACCTCAACTGCGCCTACCCGGATGGCAGCGGCGGCTTCTGGGTATCCACTCTCGCGCAGGGTGATATCGGGCACGTGACCGCGGACGGCGGCTACGAAGTTATCGTTTCTGGATTTGTCGGGTGCCACGGGGTGCGCTACTCGCGCGAACTTGATCTGCTCTATTTCTCAGATTCCTGCACTGGGCGCCTGATCGGCATCGGCGCCGACCGCGCTCCTCGCGTATTGGGATCAGTCGATAGCCGTTGGTTGCACGACGCCCAGCACCTGGCTGGCGATCTTTTTCTATTATGCCTGGGCGACAAGAACGAGATTGTTGTTCTCGATATTGGATCGAACATCGAAGTTGCTCGCTTCGATATGCGGGTTCGCGGCGAAAATGTGCAATTCGTCAGCCGTATTCACTGACGGTTCCGAGCATCAGCGTCAATGGAATGCATGTTGGTCCGGCAATTCATGAGCCGGGACCTGCCAAAGGACGCTGCGTTCCTGGACAGCTAGGCGAAACGCGGATTGATCCAACATTGCACCCCATCACCGAAATCGATGGGCCCGGCCGCCGTTGGACAGTTGTTGGTAGCGCCAGGATAGTCAAAGTGCGCACGCCACCCAATCGCGCTCATGACTTGCCGCAGGGTCGCTTCGATCTCACGACTGTGCGTGCCGACGTGCAGACACTTTACGCGCTTGTCAATAAGCCCAATCGAAGACGAGATAACTTCGGCTTCCATGCCCTGAATATCGAGATCGAGAAGATCAACGATCGGCGTTTCGCTGATGACATCCTCAAGAACGACTGAGTGTCGCATTTCGACATGGGCATTGGGCCAATTTCCAAAACCCGAGTCGGCGCTTGGCAGTACAGCCTGCCCATACCATTCGTTGGCGTGGCCTACGGTAAACGGAACATCCTCGCGCCTGCCGGTGATCGGTGCATGATGAAGACGCTGCTCAGTGGCGGATATCTGGTTGTCGGCCAGGTGTTCCTTCATCCAACGAAAATGCGTATCTTCAGCCTCTACTCCGATAACGAAGGGAGTTCGTCCAAAATGGCGGGCGAGCAATGCCGCATTGACGAGCCATCGACCATAGCCGGCACCGAGATCGGCCATAACGTAGCGGTCGCCGGCAGCGAGAACGGTCTCCACAATTGTGATCCATTCGAACATTTGTTCGTCGGGAATGATTCGTTTTAAGGGGTTGAACCACTTCGGTTGAATGTAGTTCAGGCGCGTGCGCGCACCCAGAATATTGAACCAGGAATCTTCTGCTACACGGGGCTGGAGCCACTGAATGGTCCCAAGAACGGGGAATGCCGCGGCCACGCGGTCATCGAGCATGGAATTCAAGGTCGACTGATCCATAGGCTTGGAAGTAAAAGGCTTGGAAGTGGAAGTTCAGTGCCGCCGATCTGCAGTTCGGCATCGTGGCAAGGCAGCATCACTATGGCGCGGCCCGTCTTCAAATGCTAGCGGGATATGAGATGGAATGGGGCGTTTCCTTAGCGACTTGGATTTGTTCTGGTGCGGAGATGGAGGCGGAAGTTGCGTAAACTGAGGCAGCTCTTCGGTATCGGCGATCAGGATTTGGATTTCAAATCCCTTCGCGACAAATGGCGCGAGGTGCCGCAAGAGGGCGGGCGCGTCTTTTCGGACGATCTGCTCAAGCTCGACCGCTCCAAGCTTCTGGAGAACTGGCAGCAATATTTTTCTTTCTATCGCCAATCGGAGCCCGACCGCTGGTATCAAATCCTTTACAAGGAATTCATGCGCGACAAGACCGTGCTCGAAATCGGTTCCGGTCTTGGCTTTGACGGCACTCTGCGGCTGCAAGAAGGCCTGGTGAAATCATGGACGTTTTGCGATATCGCCGATACCAACTTGCGCGTCATCGAGCGGGTCTGCTCCGAACTCGGAGTCCGCGCCAATTTCGTCTACATCGATGATAAGTTGCGGTGTTTCGACGAGCTGGGAAGTTATGATGTCATCTGGGCGAACGGGTCTCTGATCAACGTGCCGTTTGAATTCGCCCGCAAGGAATGCCTCCGGATACTGCCGCATCTGAAGCCCGGCGGCCGTTGGATCGAGTTGTGCTATCCGCGCGAACGCTGGGTTCGAGAGGGCAGGCTGCCGTTCGGCGAATGGGGCAAGGTCACGGACGGCGAACGAACGCCTTGGGTGGAGTGGTACGACCTGACCAAGATCAGGCGACGGCTGTTTCCCGCGTCTCTGGAAACCATCCTCGCGTTCAACTTCCACGACGACGTGTATAACTGGTTCGATCTAAAGTTCTCCTCCGATCGCCCATTTGATCCGGAGCAGTCGGTTTTTGACGTGGATGTTTTCCCGTCCGGCCAGGGCGCCGAGGCGCATGGCGACGCCAAGCTAACTCCGAGCGCGCGCGAGCTTGAGGTCTCTACACCAGAGGCGATGTGGAGCTATGCCGCCTCGTTCGATCTGTCCGAGCCACTGGCGCGAATGAAAGACAAGAACAAGCCGCCCGATGACGGCTTCACGGCCGAAATCGAACTGCGCGTGACGCGCGGCCACGTCGGCGTGCTGTTGGTCGGCAAAGATTTGAGCGCGCCGGTCTGCCAGGAATATATGAGCGCAGCGAGCGCCGACTCCACGACCTTGATGATCACGGTACCGGCAAACGCTGGGGCGCAGCGGCTGATCTTTCGCAACACCGCGGCGGACGGTCGCTCACGGTTTGAACTCAAGCGAATTACTTTGCGATTTGTATCCGGGCACAACTGTAAATGCCGATGCGGTAGCGGCGGGGCAATCGCCAACCCCGCGGCTGACCCGCCGTCCTGAGATTTATCAATGCCTCAGCTTTGGAACTTCGGAAAATGACCCATCGTGCGATTAAAAGGCCGGAATTGCCGTTGGTTCCCCGCGATTGCTTAGGCAGACCGAATGCCTTATTCTGAGTTGAAAAATCTTTCCGACCAAGTATGGCAAAGAGGGGGCCCATGACGCACGGCTTATTGCATTATCGTTTCATGACGATGATGATATTTGATACGTGCAGCCACAAGTGCAGCTACTGTCATTTTGCGGAAAGCGGCAAAGTGCTGGATGCGGCCCAGATGAACCCATATCGTGATTTGGGTTTCATTGATGTGCTGGGTGCCTTTTTCAAAAAACGAACCACTGCGACCGATAAATGGCTTTTTCTCATAACTGGCGGTGAGCCGCTGCTGATGCCGAATTTCGAACGTTTCTGTGAGACATTGATAGATGACGGAAATCGGGTTTGCTTCAATACCGCACTGCTTACCGGCAAGACGGTGCCGGCATTTCGCTATCTTATCGAGCGTGCGGCGCCGTCGACCGAATACATTTTCGCGTCACTACACCCGGAAAGTGAACTGGAAGAAGACAAGTTTTTCGAGCGAGTGGAACTTTTAAAGGCAGCAGGCCATCGCGTCGTTGTCCGCTATATTTGCCATCCCGCGCGCATCCAGAATCTGGATCATGTATCCGAGCGCTGTCGAGAGATCGACGTAGGCTTCGCTCCCACGTGCATGTACTCGCCGGAATACCCGAGTGCTTATACGGACGACGAACGGGCGGCGATAACACGTCATTTCACTTCACTGGGTCAGGTCATCGCGATGGAGGGAGGACTGGATACGGCTCACGCCCGGTGCCGCGCCGGGTCTGAAATGTTTCATGTTGATGTGAGAACGGGCGATATCCAGATTTGCGCATCTATTGGCGATCGAATGGTAGGTAATCTTTACGAGGATAAGTTTGAGCCCTTGAAGGGGGTCATCAATTGCCCGGCCGCAGGAAGTATCGGTTGCAATTGCAACGCTTTCTTTCAGCAGGACATCGTGCTTCGGTGCAGAGGACGGAAGCTATTTTGATCGACAAAAAAGTGGATTCGTTGAACCTATTCCCGAGTCCCAGCTGCGCGACGAGGTGCTCAGACACAATGGGTTCCAGGGCGGCCAGCACATCAATATGGGCCAAACCCAGACTTCCAATGTTCTCATCATGCCGGACGGAATGGTCAAAGCCGTCTACAAGCAAAACAAGGACTATCTCCACGGCGCTTACGCGGACGCGTTCCATACCGAATATAGAAATCGCATGGGGATCGCTAAAAAGCCGGCCGCCAGTTCGGAAGCGTCGCAAGACGCCGTGCCGGCCGACCGCGTACCTGATGACACATTGACAGCCCCTTTGGCTGGGCAGACGTCAGGCGTCCTATCGCTGGTCAAGCCATTCCTGCAGCGTTTTGGGGTCATGTGAAGCTTCGGTTGCCGCGCTTTTCAGTTGTCCGGCGCATGAGTCCTCTAACGGAAGTGCTCGGTCGGCGGACAGGTCAATCTGGCACGGAGCTTAGCCAAAATCCGGATGGGACGTTGGGCGCTGAGAACGCCCGATGGACGGTGGCACTATGCCCTTACTGTGCCCGTCGACCGTCATGTAACAACAGCGGGCAAGTCAGCTTCCTGCTGGCGGGTAAAGTTGCGAGTTACATCGGGCGTGATCGGTGTCGGATTGGTCGATGCATCCGGCTCTGCTTATGTTTCGAATGAAGAGCAGATTGAGGCGGGCGAAGAAGTTCGTACCGTCTTTGTGGTGCCCGACCCCGACGCCGATTGCGGTGCGCTCGTCATTCGGAATTGTTTCGAGAACGGCCCGTCATCGTGCGTTTTGTCCGATCTGTCAGCGTTTCCGATCGATCAGGTCCCGCGACGCGATTACCTTATTGCCCGCTCCAGACGTCTTGGAGGCCGGAAGTGGAGTTACGCGTTTGATTTGGGACACGGCGTCGTCACTGAAACCAACGACGATGGCGCGCAGGAATTCACCAATCTCAGATCGGCAGTCATTTTTGATCTGTTCAGGCGCTACGTGGGGCGCTTCGAGGGGCTTCGCTGTCTCGATGCAGCTTGTTCTTCCGGGTTTTTTTCTTTCATATTTGCGGAAATGGGCTTTGACGCCGTGGATGCATTTGATCTGGACGCAGAAAGTATCGCACAGGCAAAGATTGTCCAGCAGTGCGGAATAAGACCCGAACATCAACGCATACGGTTTAGCACGCAGGACCTTCTTGCCTTCCAGCCTCCCGATGAAAAATATGATGTGGTTTTCTGCGCTGGAACGCTTCAGTCAGTGACGGATTTGTTCAAGGCGACGCGGCTGATATTCGAATCCACCAAGAGATGGGCATTCATCCATAGCTGGAAGTCGGAAATGACCGAGCAGGTACTCGAACTATCCTTCCTCTTTCAGCAGCCTGGTTTATTTCCGTCGCAATCCGCTCTTGTGAAAGTTTTTGAACTCGCAGGTTTCAGGCGCATTGACGTGCATCTTCCGTACGATGACGCAATTAAGTCATTGCTAAAAAAATGCACCCCTTACCATCAGGATGCGTACGAACGAAAAAGCATATTCCTCGCTATGGAAAAATAGCTTCTGCAAGTATTTGGTGCGCAAACGTCCGGATCGGAAAGTAGCGCCTGGCGGTTCAAGGGCAATTACTTCTTCGCCTGCATGTTGAGATTGAATAGCAGGCCGTGTTCCTTATCCATGTGCGGATAATAGGCTTGTGAAAAATCGTCCACACCGGCGTGCTCGGTCTGCCGCCAATCCCATAGGGCGATGTCGACAAATCCAAGCTTGGCGAGCAGGTCGTGCAGGGATCGCTCGTCGTAGGTCGTGCGGTGATAGACGAAGCCGTCATTGCCATCGAGGATGCGTCCGTACAGGGTGCCGAGAAATTTTTCGAGCGGCAGGCCCGCTTGGTACAATTGGCAGATGACGGCGAAGTTTGGCACCGACAGACGCAGTACCGCGCCGGGAGCCAGCACACGGCGCCATTCTGAGAGGATGCCGAGCACTTCCTCGCGGTCGAAATATTCGATGACCTGGCAGGCGTAGATCAGACTTGCGGACTCATCGGCGAAATTCGCCAGCCGGCGGATGTCCTGGACATGATCGACGTGGGGAAACGCGACCTGGTCGACGTGGGTGAAGCCCGGAATGAAGCGCTTGCCGCAACCGATGTGAAGCTTGAGGAGTTCAGGCATTTCTGCCCGCTAACCCGGCCAACGCTTGATCGGGACGCCGGCGCTCTTTACCACACGACCGACCCGGCGGGCGTCGTCCTCTGACATCGCCAGACCGAATGGCAGATAAACTGCGCTGCGCGCCCAGCTACGCGCGCCGAGGAAGTCGCCGTCATCGAGCTCCGCGTAGGGCGGATGGTCGGCGAGAAAGCGATACTGGACGGCTGCGCCGATCTCCTGCGCGCGCAGCTTGCCGACCAGCGCCGCAGGATCGTCGCTGAAGACGATATAGTGCAGCGGTGCCTCGCCGCCGGGCACGGCGTAGAGAAAGCCGTCGAGTTCGTCGCGGAGCGCGTGATAGCTTTGGCGCTTGCGCTTGAGCCGCTCGGTGAGCGTATCCAGCTGCGCCAGACCGAGCGACGATAACACATCGTTGAAGCGCAGGTTGGTGCCGATGCCGCGATTGAGATTGGTGCGCCGCCATTCGAGGTCGCCGTGATCGATGAAGGTGTTGGCGCGGTCGGCCGCCACCTTGTCGTTGGTCACGACCGCGCCGCCTTGGCCGGTGGTTACGATCTTCGGTACGCTAAACGACAGGCAGCCAACGGTGCCGAAGCTGCCGGCGGCCTTGCCGTCGTGACGATGGCCGAGCGCGCAGGCGGCATCTTCGATCAGCGGCAGTCCCTTGCTGCGGCAGAATGCGGCCACTTCGGCGAGCGGCACACCGGTATGACCGGAAAAATTCACGAAACAAACTGCCTTGGTGCGCCGCGTCAGCCGCGCCGCCAGCGCCGCCGGGTCAATGCACGCGGTCGCGGGATCGATATCGACGAGGCGAGGCGCATAACCGAACGAGGCAAACGCGTTGATCGTCGAAATCACGCCGTATGCCGGCAGGATGATCTCGTCGCCGGGCTTGAGATCAAGCGCCTTGGCGGCGACCGTGAGCGCTACGGTTCCGCTCGTCGTCGGCGTGCAGTGCGCGGTTCCGGTCAAACCCGCGAGCCGTCGGGCAAATGTCGCGGTCGCCTCGCCTGGTCCGAGAAATCCGGACGCTACCTGATTGCCGACCGACTGCGCGCAGGCGGCGTCGATCCAGGGCTCGGCGAGTGGGATGAAGGACATTGGCGACATCGTTAACGCAGCACGCAGCTGCACCGGACCGGGGTTCCTTGCTAACGCCAAAGCTCCGCGTTGCCAATTGCCGTATCTTCCGATGTAGCGCGCCGGCAAAGCGGCCGATGCGTGGCGCCTCCCGCTTGCTGCGGTCGAGGCAAAACGGCCCAATATCGGCTTGAATTAGGCTTTGATTGTGTGTGTTCTTGGAGCTATACCGGCGACGGGTGAGGGCATTAACGCTCTGGAAAAGCCCGAGAATACGTCGCTGCCGATGGGGCAGGGGCGGGCGGAGGTGGCCGCCGGCGGCTCGGCTAAAACGTTGCACGATTTAGCGTTTGCGGGTGGGGGTTCCGGGATGAAAGTTTCCGTTGTCGGGTTGGGTAAGCTTGGCGCGCCGATCGTGGCGGTGTTTGCGGCCAAGGGCTACGACGTCGTTGGCATCGACGCTAATCCGGTATTCGTCGAAAAGATCAACAAACATATCGCGCCGGTCGAAGAGCCCGGGTTGCAGGAGCTGTTGACCGAACACAAAGCGCACATTTCGGCAACGAATGACTGGTCGAAGGCGATCGGCGAGACCGAAATCACCACCGTCATCGTGCCGACGCCGAGCGGCGCTGACGGGGCGTTTCGGAATGACTACGTGCTGTCGGTGATGGACGATCTCGGGCACGCGCTCGCCAAGAAATCCGGTTATCACCTTGTGGTTATTCATTCGACGACCATGCCGGGCTCGGTCGGCGGTCCAATCCGGGAGCGGCTCGAGCACGCGTCCGGACGCAAAGTGGGGCGCGATCTCGGTCTTTGTTACAATCCTGAATTCATTGCGCTCGGCGACGTCATCAACGGGCTGCTGCATCCTGATTTCATTCTGATAGGCGAAAGCGACAAGAAAGCCGGCGACATTCTCGAAGGCATCTATCGCAAGGTGGTCGGCCCGAATGCCAACATCGCGCGCATGAACTTCGTCAACGCCGAGTTGACCAAGATTTCGGTCAACACTTACGTGACGATGAAAATCTCCTTCGCCAACATGCTGGGCGAAATCTGCGATCGCTTGCACGGCGCGGACGTATCAGTCGTCGCCGATGCCATCGGTCGCGACACCCGCATCGGCAAGAAATATCTGAAGCCGGCGATCGGGTATGGCGGTCCGTGCTTTCCACGCGACACCATCGCGTTCGGCCGCGTCGCGCATCTGGTAGGCGGCAAGGCCGATCTGGCGCTCGCCACCGACGTCATCAACCGCCGCCAAGTGCAGCGTCTGACCGAAACGATCAGGGATCTCGTTCCAGCCGGCGTCGTCGCTGTCCTCGGCTTGTCCTACAAGCCGCATACGCCCGTCATCGAGGAGTCCCAGGGCGTCATGTTGGCGAAAGCGCTCGCAGATGAAGGCTTCGAGGTAGTCGCACACGATCCCATGGCGCTTGGTCCGGCGCGGGCAGTACTCGGCGCCGCCGTGAAGTTGGCGGCTTCGGCCCAGGAAGCTCTAAGGCAGGCCGACGTCGTCGCAATCATCACGCCGTGGGAGGAATACGCCGCCATCTCGCCAGAATGGGTTGGAGACGGGCGCGCCCGTTTCATCATCGATTGCTGGCGACAACTTGATCCGGCCCGGTTCCCAGACGACTGCAAGATCGTGCGCTTGGGGAACCAGGAGACGATTTCAGCGGCTGCCAAACGCGTCGCGGCGGAATGAGTGGAGAGGATGGGCGGTCGTAGAGGCCGCGTATGAGCTTTTGGTCACCGTATGGCCATGAGTTCGTGCGGGTCGCATCCTGCGTGCCGGGCGTTGAGGTCGGTGACGCGGCGTTTAATGTCACCCAGACGCTCGATTTGGCGCGGCGCGGCGATGAACGCAAAATCGCGTTGATGATTTTTCCCGAGCTTGGAATTTCCGCTTACGCCATCGACGATCTCTTGTTTCAGGATGCGCTTCTCGACCGAGTAGAAACCGGCATCCTTGAAATTACCGAAGCTTCGCGCGGCCTGTTTCCCGTTCTTGTCGTTGGCGCGCCGCTCCGCCACGGTGGACAATTGTTCAACTGCGCGGCGGTTATCCATCGCGGCGCGATCCTGGGGGTGGTTCCGAAGACTTATCTGCCGAACTATCGGGAGTTCTATGAAGCGCGCCACTTCGCGACCGGCGCCGGCGTGCGCAACGCCTCAATCGAAGTAGGTGGGCAATCCGTCCCGTTTGGCACCGATCTTCTGTTTAAGTCCCGCGGCTCGGTGCCGTTCACGGCGCATGTAGAGATTTGCGAGGATGTCTGGGTTCCCGAGCCGCCATCGACCGCAGCGGCGCTCGCCGGCGCTGAAATCCTCCTCAACCTATCCGCAAGCAATATCGTCATCGGCAAGGCCGAAGCGCGCCGTCTGCTTTGCGCTTCACAGTCGGCGCGCTGCATCGCCGCCTACGCCTATTCCGCAGCCGGACCGGGAGAATCGACCACCGATCTCGCCTGGGATGGCCAAGCGGCGATCTTTGAGTATGGCGTCTGCCTGGCAGAAACCGAGCGCTTCTCCGCCACGCCAACCATGGCGGAGGCCGATGTCGACTTGGCGCTGCTTCGGCAAGAACGCATGCGGGTAGGGACGTTCGGCGATTGCGTCAGCCACAATCGAGACCGGACCGCGGAATTCCGCACTGTGACGTTCGCTTTCGACGCCCCCGAGGGCGAACTGCAGCTCCTGCGTGCCGTCGATCGTTTTCCCTACGTGCCGTCCGACCCGGTCCGACTGAAGGAGAACTGTTACGAGGCCTACAATATTCAGATGCAGGGCCTGATGAAACGGCTCCAGGCCACGCAGATGCGAAAGGTCGTGATCGGCGTCTCCGGCGGTTTGGATTCCACCCAGGCGCTGATCGTTTCGACCCGGGTGATGGACCGGCTCGGGCTGCCGCGTTCCAATGTGCTCGCCTATACCTTGCCGGGCTTTGCTACCTCCGACGGCACCAAGGCCAATGCCTGGGCGCTGATGCGCGCTCTCGGCGTAACCGCGCAAGAAATCGACATCCGGCCGGCGGCGCGCCAGATGCTCGCCGATTTAGGGCATCCATTCAGCCGCGATGAGGCGGTTTACGACGTCACATTTGAAAACGTCCAAGCTGGATTGCGTACGGATTATCTGTTCCGCCTGGCCAACCACAATGCTGCGCTGGTATGCGGCACCGGTGATCTTTCGGAACTGGGGCTCGGCTGGTGCACCTATGGCGTCGGCGACCACATGTCGCACTATAACGTCAATGCGTCGGTGTCGAAGACGCTGATCCAGCACTTGATCCGCTTCGTCGCCACGTCCGGCGAAGTCAACGAAGAAACTGCGCGCGTCCTTTTCACGATATTGGCGACGGAAATATCTCCGGAACTGATACCGGCCGGCGCCACCGGCGCCATTCAATCGACGGAAAAAATCGTCGGTCCCTATGAACTTCAAGATTTTAATCTGTTCTATGTGACGCGGTTCGGCTTCCGTCCGTCACGCATCGCCTATCTCGCGTTTCACGCCTGGTCCGACGTAAATCGCGGTCAGTGGCCAGAAAACATACCCGCCGCGGAGCGGCACTCTTATTCGCTTGATGAAATAAAGCACTGGCTCGGGGTGTTTCTGTTCCGCTTCTTTGCCATCAGCCAGTTTAAGCGCTCGGCAGTGCCGAACGGGCCGAAGATATCATCGGGAGGTTCGCTCTCGCCGCGGGGCGATTGGCGTGCTCCTTCCGATGGCAACGCCCGGGTCTGGCTGGAGGAATTGAAGGCCAACGTGCCCAACTCTAAAGCCGGTGTTACGGGTTCTTCTCAAAGCTGATAACGCGGCACTTCGTGAAGCCTTCTAAGTAACTCCGCCGCAGCAGCGGCGCCTCGTCACGTAAGGCGTGTGAGAGGGTCGCTGATTGCATCCTGCAGAGCGCGCACGGGATCTGCGGCGAGACGCACCTCTTCGATAGGGTCATCGGCACAACCCCAGTTCTCCGCCTGTCGGGGAATCTCGGCAACTGCGACGTTGGTGACAAACCGCTTCCAATCGTTTTGCACCCTTAAATGGCTGTGCGCCGGGGTAACCTGTCGCGTGTGATCGCAATGATATCCATAGACGTGCCGCCCGAGATCGCCGACCTCCGGGTATTTCAACAACATTCGTGCGGCGATATTCGAATCGACATGCCATCCCAGCAGCATGTCTTCATCAAAGCCGTGATTTTCAAACAGATCGCTACGCAACAACAGCTGAAAATCCCCGGGGCCATCGTAGCGAATGAATTTCGATCCAAGAACGATTTCGTTGAGATATAGCGTGCTGCCCCACTCCCGGACCGTGCTTATGATATTCGTGGGAGCGTTTCTGTCGAAACTCTCCCACAGTATTTCCGGGATTTCAATTCTGGGCGCGTGATAGAATCCAGGCGCCAGATGGCGAGCGATCTCTGTCAGCGAACTGCCGCCCAGCGGGACAAAGATCATGTCGGTGTTTGTCGAGAGAACCCACCTGTTCAAAGGGGATGCGCGTCGAACAGCTACGTTTCGTGCAATCGGTTCCAAGGCCAGCAAGCGCGTTCTTGATTTGAATCTTTCATGTACTTGCGGCCGTACACGCAAAATTCGCAAAACCTCGCGCGCCCGCTTGGTGAGTGTGTCCTGGATTGCTTCAGGGAAAGTGGGAAAGTCATCTGGCGTATTGTAGTCAACGAAGATGATCTCGTCCGACGGATCAGTCAGAACCTCCGCCATGCAGTTCAAACTCAACGCAGCTCTTTTGTGAAGATTGTAGCCGTAATTGTCGTTCCGGCCGTAGAGAATTATCGAAATCATCGCTGTATCCGGATGGTGGAAGCGCGCCGTCCGATGGCCTTGACCGGGTTTGGCTGGAAGAGTTGAAGGTGAATGTTCCCGACCGGTAAGCCGGCGAGGGCCGTAATCATCCCGCCGTGTTCCCCAGAGCTGCCTGAATTCTTTTGAGGGTCCTGCCGGCGGCTGCATAGGCCTTGTCGCGGAGTTCGCGTGCCGCGGTCTTCGGTTTGACTGCGATATTGCGAATCCGGAACGGGCCTGTGCCGGTGCTTTCGATACGGATTTGAATGCCGCTCACGCCTCGCGGCAGGTTGGCCGGCACTTCAAAGTTGAAGATGCGGAATGGGCCGCGAGAGATTTGCACGGGTCCAAGCCGCTGCGATGTGAACTTAATACGATTGGTAGCGAGCACTCTCCCGCCGCCCCTGATCGTTATCTGGCCCGCGGGAGTGCCGTCCGCGCTGGCGCGCGCGACCGTCAGAATGGCTTCGTACCGGCCCGGCGGGAATGGGCGTTGAATATATTCGATATGCGCCACCGCCTTGCCGGCACGCGCGATCACGCCTCCCTTGGAGCGAAGACTGGCCGTTGCGGTATCAAAAAGCGCAAGCTCGTTTGCCAAAAGGGCAGTGGGCGCACGGGTCTGCGTTTTGTCCTTCGCAATCCGTGCGATGCGCAGGCCGCGAATGGAAACTGCAGCCGGCCTTGTCGCGGTGATAAACAGCTCTATGCCGGCTCCGGATGCACTCTCTTCCGATGACGTCAAATGTCAGCACCGGATCGCCGCCAAAATTCGAGCCGGGTTTGCACGTGTATATTGCCGGCATTTCCAATTCCGAAAGTATCTCGATGGCGAGGCAAGGCTCTAGAGATGGCTCCAAAGATGGTTTGGCGCCGTTTGATCCGGCATCGACAAGATCGAGAAACAGCCCATAGTGGCCGGACTCGATGTCCATGGATGGCGTGTATGCGATGCATCCGATTTCGTTTTCAACCGATCTGATTTCGTCGCCGGTGTGGATTCCGCATTCGCCGGCGACGAGGTAGGGAAATAAATCTTGCTCCAGTCTTTGCGTCCTGACCCGCACCGCTAGTGACCGGATCCGGCAACTAACGTCACCCTCGGTATAGAGCCGCGTTTCAATCGGCAGCACTGACGCAAGACCTTCGGCCACCGTGAACGGCAGGCGGAGTTCGATTGCGGGTTTCGCCTCCGCGCCGCGATATTGACCGAGACGCCAGCTGCATACGGCCAATTGGCGCTCGCCGTATGCTGCCGCGACATCGATCTTGATGTTCGCGTTGCCGCCGGATTCGGAATCTGGCGGAACTATCGATGCAACCAACTCATAGCGTCCGGGAGGGATCGTCCAATATGGGCCGAAAAATGCGTATCCCGGCAGCCCGTTGGTGATCAAAATATCGCCGCGATCCGCAACTGCATTCTGGCCCATTTTCAGGAACGGGATCCAGTTTTCCAGCTGGCAGACCAGGGGTACCGGCAAACCAGCTCGCAGCACTGACAGGTTCAAGCGTCAGTGAACGAAGTATGACATCCGCCGCACTAACGACCTCGAACGTCAAATCGAAAACGGCATTCGGCTCAAGGTCAGGAGGGACTTCGAATACCAGTTCACCATCTTCACGCGGATTTGCTGCCATCACGCGGATCGCTGGGATGAGCGTTCCGCGCGCCACGATCACGTGGACGCACGGATTCTTGTCGTCGGTTTGTATCGCAATCTGAAAATTCAGTCTGTAGTTGCCAGGATCGAGTGCGCCGATCTGGCAATAAGCCAAACTGCCGATCTCGCGGCCGGAGTTGCGAATTTCGCCGTCTACCCGGCGCCCGATTTCGCCGACGAGCAAAAACGGAAATAGGTCCTGCTGCTTGCGCAGCTCCAGAGGTTTGAGCGGAACCGTGGAAAGAGCAACGGCGCTTCGCTCGAGCTTGGCTGAAGCTGAAACCGGTTCGACGGTGAGCGCTCGAATCGCAATTGCGATTTGCCCCAGAGCCGAGATCCGCGTCTCGATATCCTCGACGCCGTCAGCAATGTTGCGAGAGACCTGGAACGTAAACCTGTAGGCTCCCTCTTTTAGTTGCCAAAGCCTCAGCAAACGAACGGCAATGGGCTCGTTACCAGCCGTCACCTGGATGGATAGACACGGCTCATCTCGTCTGTCGGGCGGGGTCGTCGCTTAACAGCGCCAGATCGAGGGAGAGTAGGTAGGAGCCTTTTTCGAGGTACTTATTTGGTCCATGGGCAATCGAGCCCGCCTTAGCCGGATCGTTCCTGATCTCCTTTTCGACCTGAAAGCCTGCGTCCCCGATTGCAAGCTGTGGCAACCAATCTCCCCACGCTGCGCTCTCAGGGAGCACAAATCCGTGTCTCATGTGGGTGCTAAATGGTGTCGCGGCCGCCGCCACGGTCCCGCACACGAAGGATTCGTATTGATTATTGATGGCGTTGAGCGCGATCACGCGCCGCGCTTGCAATCCGCCGTGAAAGCCGACGCCGCTCTTCGCGCACGATTTCGCGGAAGCTTTTTCGCAACGCAATACTTATCGGGTCCAGCTCAGCTGGTTTTTTTGCAGAATGCTTCAGACCGCCGAAATCGAGCACAAAGACATCCGCCTCGAGCAGCCCCTCGGCCGTCGCGACGCGGCGGAGAGCCGGCGCATCGCTTTGCTCGCTGGTACTTTGTGGCACCAGGATCTTGCCGGTGAAACCCAGTTTCTCCCAAATACGGGCGAACAAAGAAAGCGTTTCTGCTCGAGCTCCGTACCAGCCCAAGTTAGAGCTTCGCGGAATGGAGACGAACATATCCGCCAAAAACGGCATGAGATGTCGCGGATCATAGTCGACCTGATTGTAGGTTTCGCCGACGTATTGAACGACTTGCGGGCCGGCAAGCGGAGCACCGATCACATCCCGCAGAGTCTGCACGTAGACGCTTGCGGGATCGGCGGCGAGACGGATCTCTTCGATGGTGTCGGCAGCGCAACCCCAGCTCTCGGCTTGTCGTTCGAGCTTGGCGCTGGTGACATTGGCGACAAACCGCGTCTCATCGTTTTTGCCCCGATGATCGCCGGATGGCGGCGTCTGACGCGTGTGATCACAGTGGTAGACGTGGATGTGCGATCCAAGGTCGCCGAATTCGCGGTATTTCAGCAGCATCCGCGCCGCCATATTCGAGTCGACGTGGCCTTCGAGTAACATGTCCTCGTCAAATCCGTGATGTTCAAACAGATCGTCGCGCAGCGAGAGCTGGAAAGTCGCAGCGCCTTTGTCGTGAACAGCTTCGGACCCGGGAGCGACTTCATTGCGACGGGACGCTGTGCCCCACTCGCGAACAGTGCTCATGGTAACTTCCGGTCTGCGCCGGTCGAGGCTCTCCCAAAGTGCCTCCGGAACTTCAGTTCTGGGCGCACTATAGAATCCGGGCGTAAGGTTGCGCACGATCTGCGAAAGCGAAGCGTCGCGTTGCGGAATTGGAATCATGCCGCTGTTGGTCGATAGAATCCATCGACTGTGAGGAGAGGACCGTCGCACAGCCACATTTCGTGCGATGGGCTCGACCGCCAGCAAATGCGTCCTGGATTTGAATTTTTCATGCACCCGCGGTCTTACCCGTAAAATTCTCAATACCTCGCGGGTGCGCTTCGTCAGCGTGTCCTGTATTGCTTCGGGAAAAGTTGGAAAATCGTCCGGCGTGTTGTAGTCGACGAACACAATCTCGTCTGCCGGATCGGTCAGGACCTCGGCCATGCAATTCAAACTTAACGCCGCCCTTTTGTGAAGATTGTAGCCGTAGCTGTCATTTCGACCATAGAGAACGACTGAAATCATCACTGTATCCGGATGGCCGAAACGACGCGCCCCATGCAATTCGCAGGTCTTCGCAATTCAGGGGAAATCGCACACAAGATAGCAATTTCACCGCTTGCGCGGAAGCGAAAATGTACGCGCCAACTGACGCTGAACTTGCGAGCTGGGCCCGTTTCGGCACTGAGTTGGCCGAGCATGACGCATATCCTTGATCAGTGGCCGTCGGACGTTTAAAGGAACCCCAATCTGGAGGTTTCTTTATGAAGAGTTTCCGTGGTGGTTTGGTCGATATCCGCGACGGGATAACGTGGCTGGCGAATGTGGTCGATGCTGGCTTGGAATGACGTTCGCCGACGCTATCGCCGTTCGGGTCTCGGCCAATTCTGGCTGACACTGAGTATGGCAGCAACGGTTGGCGGGCTCGGATTTGTGTATGCGCGGCTGTTCGCGGTCGACGTTTCCACCTACCTGCCATACATCGCAGTGACGTTTGTTATATGGGGCATCATTTCGAGCGTCGTTACCGAAAGCTGCAATGCGCTCAGTGAAGCTGATAGCATGCTGCGACAACTTCCGTTGCCGCGATCGTTGTTTACTTTTCGGGTGATTGCGAGAAATCTGATTGTCGCGGCCCATAACGTCGTGATTATTCCCTTGGTTTTCTTTTGGTTCGATGTGGGGATTAATGCCAATATTCTTTGGCTCGTCGTCGGATTGGCGCTGTTTGTCGCTAACGCCTTTTGGGTCGCATACTTTCTTTCGGTCATTTGTGCGCGATATCGCGACGTCCCGCAAATCGTCACGAGTGTCATGCAGGTTGTCTTCTTCGTCACTCCGGTCATGTATCTGCCGGCCCAATTGGTTCACCGCGGAGTTGGTGTGCTGAAATGGAACCCGTTCGCAAACGTGCTTGAAGTCGTCAGAGATCCGATCCTCGGCATGGCTCCAAGCGGCTGGGCATTGGGGAGCTGTGCAATAATGGCAATCGTGGGGTTGGCGGTGGTCGTTCCATTTGCGGGGCGCTACGCGCCTCGCGTCGTCTACTGGATGTGAAGCGCCATGCCGTCGATCAAAGTACAGGACGTCTGCGTCGATCTGCCGATATACAATTCCCGGGGGCGATCGCTTAAATCGGCATTGTTGGCTCAGACTGTTGGTGGCGGCGTCGCCGATGGTCGCGACCAGAGCGTCGTGGTGATCCGCGCGCTCGATCACGTGACATTGCATTTGGAACACGGTGCCAGAGTTGCGCTTGTCGGCGCAAACGGGGCCGGCAAAACCACGTTGCTGCGCGTGATGGGCAAGATTTATCCGCCGACCGCCGGTGTCACCCACGTGGCCGGGCGGATCGGGTTTCTCACCGATCTCAATGTCGGAATGGATGCCGAGGCGACCGGGTATGAGAATATCAGGATGAGAGGTGTCCTCCTCGGGTTGAGCAATCGGGAAATCGCCCAACTGGTGCCGGATGTTGCGGAGTTTACCGAGCTTGGCGATTACCTAAAGCTGCCGATCCGGTGTTATTCCCAGGGCATGATGTTGCGATTGGCCTTCGCGATCAGCACATCGATACAGCCCGAGATCATCTTGCTCGATGAGGTCATCGGTGTCGGAGATCAGGCCTTCGCTGCGAGGGCTCGCCGACGATTGCAGGGCTTGATCAAATCCGCGAGCATACTGGTCTTGGCCTCGCATAATCCGAATATCATTGCCGAGAACTGCACGTCGGCGATTTGGTTGTCGCATGGCCGCGTGGTAGATCAAGGACCATCAGCAAAAATTCTCGCTCGCTATGCCACCGGCGCAGTTCCGGCGTGAGCGAAAACCGGCGGCCTGAACGAGCACATTCGTCCAATCTTCGATCCCCAATATGACAACTTCAGTGATCACCGGTGTAACCGGCCAAGATGGCGCTTACCTCGCGCAACAATTGTTGGAGCGCGACCACCTGGTATTTGGCGCCTTTCGCAGAGTCAGTTCCGTCAATTTCTGGCGTCTGGAAGAACTCGGGATTCTCCATCATCCAAATCTCAAATTAGTCGAATTTGATCTTATCGACGCCAGCACCTGCCTTCGGCTGCTCGACAAAGCCGAGCCGGATGTCGTGTACAATCTGGCGGCACAAAGTTTTGTCGGCGCTTCATTCGAGCAACCGATTGCGACGGCGCAGATGACGGGTGTTGGCACATTAAATCTGCTCGAGGCGATCAGACACATCAACCCCGGGATAAAGTTTTATCAAGCATCGACCTCCGAATTGTACGGCCGTGTTCGCGCCGTTCCGCAAGACGAAGAAACGCCATTTCATCCGCGCAGTCCGTATGCCGTCGCCAAACTGTTCGCTCACTGGATTACGGTCAATTACCGGGAAGCGCACGGCATCTTTGCCAGCAGCGGCATCCTGTTCAACCACGAATCGCCGCTGCGCGGACGGGAGTTTGTGACCCGAAAGATCACCGATGCGGTTGCGCGAATTCACCTCGGCAAACAAGACTGGCTTGAGATCGGTAACCTCGAGGCGCGCCGAGACTGGGGCTTTGCCAAAGAGTACACGCACGGCATGACCCTGATAATGGATCACAGCGAGCCGGAGACGTTCGTCTTGGCGACCGGCCGGAATGCGAGCGTTCGTGATTTTACCGAGGTGGCCTTCGCGGCCATCGGGGTCGATCTTCAATGGCGTGGACGCGGCACCGACGAAGAAGGGGTTTGCAAGAAGACCGGCAAAGTCAGGGTCAAGGTCAATCCAGCGTTTTTTCGACCGGCTGAGGTCGACGAACTGATCGGTAATCCCGCCCGTGCGCAACGATTGCTGCGGTGGAAGGCGGAGACGCCGCTCGATGAGTTGTGCCGGTTGATGGTCGAGGCCGACATCCGGAGAAACAAAATTGGGTTCTCGTTCTGAACGGGTGTTGATCACCGGCGGCGCCGGGTTCACGGGTCGGCCGTTAGCGGAGCGTTTGCGCCAGGACGGGCACGAGGTCGTCACTCTCGGCCACGGTGATGGCAACGGCACCGATCTCAATGTCGACCTTTGCAATTTCGACGCTGTTACCGAGGCGTTGAGCGGCAGCCGCCCAACCGCGATTGTCCATCTTGCCGGCATTGCGGCGCCAACCCACAGCAAGGTCGGCGAAATGTATTCGGCAAACGTCGTCGGAACCGCAAACTTGTTCGCGGCTCTAGCCGGCGCAAAGCTTGAGCCACGGATCGTTATCGTTGCCAGTAGCGGCCAGCTTTATGCGGTACCGGACGCCGAGCGCTTATTGACTGAAGAGGCGCCGCTCGGACCGAAGACCCACTATGCCGTCAGTAAGCGCGCAACCGAAGACATCGCGGCGATCTATTCGCGCCAGTTCCGGATTATCGTCACCCGTCCGTTCAACTACACGGGTCCAGGTCAAACGGCGAGCTTCCTTGCCCCCAAGATCGTCCGGCACTACGCCGAGCAACGAAGCGAGATTCGGCTCGGCAATTTGGATCTGTTTCGCGACTTTTCCGATATCGAACGCGTCATCGAAGCGTATTCGCGGCTGGTCTCCCAACCGGTCGCTCCGACGACGGTCAACATCTGTTCCGGCCGAGCGATGCATCTTTCTGATATTCTCGTCATGATGGACGAGATTTCCGGACACCCGCTGCGTCGGGTGAGCGATCCTGCGTTTTTTCGCGCCGACGAAGCGCGTTTTCTGGTTGGTTCGCCGGCGCGGCTTGAAGCGCTGATTGGACCTCTGCCAAACCCGGAATTTCGCGACACGCTGGTGCGGATGTACCATGCTTCGCTGAAGGAGCGCGGCGCCGCCGCGTAACTTATTTTCGAATGCAATGATGCTCGTCCGCGAAACCGGTCTTTGGTGCGAGATCGCCGGCACAGATTGTGCCGGCCGGCCGGCAATCTTCCTCGATCGCGACGGCGTAATCGTGGAGGATGTGGACTTTCTGGCTCGTGTGCAGGATCTGCGGATGATCGCCGGCTCCGCACAGGCAGTCGCCCGCTGCAATCGATTGGGAATACCCGTCATCCTGGTTTCTAATCAGTCCGGGGTAGGGCGCGGGTTCTATCGCTGGAGCGATTTTGCCGCGGTGCAGGCAGCGCTTGGCGTCGCACTTGCCGAAGCCGGCGCGCATTTCGACGCGGTTCTGGCTTGCGCGTACCATGGTGACGCTCAAGGCGAGTATCGCGTGGCGGATCACCCGTGGCGCAAGCCCAATCCCGGGATGCTGCAGGAGGCCGGAACGCGAATGCAACTGGATCTATCCAACTCGTGGATTATTGGCGACCGGGCAAGCGACCTGGCTGCCGGCCGGGCCGCGTCTCTGCGTGGCGGCATTCTGGTTGAAACTGGCTATGGTCAAAAGGAGCGGGAAGCTGCGCTGGAGTTGGGTGATCGGCGCTTCGTTGTGAAAATCTCACCAAACCTGGTCGACGCAATCGACGTGCCGATTGCGTCGGTCCGTGAGGCGAAGCCTTGAGGCCCGTGGTCGCCCTTGGGTCGGCTTGGCGCCAGCGGGCCCGGCCCGCTTCGGCGCGCCACTTAGCCACCCCATGACCGGCCATGGCATCGGCTCCGGGAAGTTTGCGGCAGAGGCGGAGAAGCTGCGCGGGTGGCTCCTGGACGCGGCCTTTCCGCTGTGGTGGCGGGTTGGCGCCGATCATGCAGGCGGCGGGATGGCACGAGCGGATCGATTTCGGCGGCAGGCCGCTCGCCCTGCCGCAACGCTCGCGCGTCGCGGCCCGTCAAGTGTTTTGCTATTGCGAAGCCGGGCGGCTTGGCTGGGAGGGCCCGTGGCGGCAAGCAGCAGCGCATGCGCTGTTGTCGTTGCGCGGCCAATTTATCCGCAGCGACGGCACGGTGATCGCAGCCTTGAGCCGCGATGCGTCGCCCGCCGACGAAAGGTTCGATCTCTATAATCAAGCCTTTGCCCTGCTGGCGTATGCCTATGCGCATCAGACGGTCGACCCTAGGGGCGGCTGGAGAACGCGGGCTCTCACACTGATCGGGACCCTGGACCGCGATTACGGTCATCGCGAGGGCGGATTTTACGAGGATCGCGATGGCAAAGAGCCGCTTCGCGCCAATCCCCACATGCATCTGCTTGAGGCCGCCCTGGCGTGGTTGCGGATCGATCCCGACCCGGTCTGGCGGCGATCGGCTGACGCAATCGCTGCTCTCTGTCTCGATCGCTTCATGGAACCGGAAACTGGTGCGCTGCGTGAGCGCTTTGGCACCGGCTGGGCGCCGCTTCCCGGGCCGGAAGGTGACATCGTCGAGCCGGGTCACCATTACGAATGGGCGTATTTGCTTGACCGTTGGGCCGCGCTTACCGGCCGCGAGCGGCCAGCGGCTGTGGCGAAGCTTATCGCTTTTGCCGACCGCTGCGGCGTCGATCGAGGCCGCAATGTCGCCGTCAATGCGATCACGTCGGATGGACGCATTCACGACCCGGTGGCACGGCTATGGCCGCAGACTGAACGTCTTCGCGCCTATGTCATCGACGACCAAGGGGAGGGCGATGCGCGCCTGCAACAGGCGATCGCTACGCTGTGGCGCTACCTCGACGCGCCGCTTTCCGGGCTGTGGTATGAAAATCAGGCCGCCGACGGTCAGTTCGTGATTGAAGCGGCGCCGGCCACAAGCCTTTATCACATTGTTGGTGCGGTGGTGGAATTGTGGAGTGCGTTCGGGGTTCGAGCGCAGTAGCTCGGTACAGTAGGGTCGCTGAAGAAATTTGCGCAGGCATTGCGGGCATGCATTTTGAACGCGCCCTTTTGGGTTGATTGCCATGGACGAGCCAGTTCTGGTTACTGGAGCCGCCGGCTTCATCGGGTTTCATGTAGCGCGGCGGCTGCTTGAAGACGGGCACCGCATCGTCGGTCTCGACAATCTGAACTCCTATTATGATCCCAGCCTGAAAGACGAGCGCCGCGCCGTGCTCGCGAAGTACGACGGCTTTCAATTTATTCGAGCCGATATTTCCGATCGTAACGGTATTGCCGCGCTGTTCGCCGAGCATCGGTTTGCCTACGTCGTTCACCTCGCGGCGCAAGTTGGCGTGCGCTATTCGCTCGCCGAGCCACAGGCCTATATCGACAGCAATCTCACCGGCTTTGCCAACATACTTGAGGGCTGTCGCCATAATGGCTGCAAGCACCTTTTGTACGCGTCTTCATCGTCGGTGTACGGCGCCAATACCAGCTTGCCGTCTCGCACCTCGGACAACGTCGATCACCCGCTCAATCTTTACGGAGCGACCAAGAAAGCCAACGAATTGATGGCGCATGCTTACGCGCATCTGTTCGCGATACCGACAACTGGTTTGCGGTTCTTCACGGTGTACGGCCCGTGGGGCCGTCCGGATATGGCAATGTGGCTGTTCACCGCCGCGATCATGGACGGCAATCCTGTCCGCCTCTTCAACCACGGAAAAATGCGGCGGGACTTCACCTACATCGATGACATCACCGAGGCCGTGGTGCGTCTCGTTCCACGCCCGCCGTCGCCCAATCCGGCTTGGTCGGGCGACGAGCCCGATCCAGCGACCAGCCGAGCGCCATGGCGCGTTTACAACATCGGCAACAGTCAGCCGGTGGAGTTGTTGGAGGTCGTCGCGCAGATCGAGCAGGCCGTCGGACGGCCGGCGGTTCGCGAATTCCTGCCGATGCAGCCCGGCGATGGGCTGGAGACGTTTGCCGATTGCTCCGATCTTGAAAGCGCCATCGGTTTTCGGCCGAGCACTACACTCGCAGACGGGATCCGGCGGTTTGTGCAGTGGTATCGTGACTTTCACGCTGCCAGGACCAGCCGGTCCGAATAGCGCCGTTCCAGACAGCCGCTCCCATTTTTCATCCCGACTAAGCAGTAACCCTCATACCCGGGTTAATGCAGTCTTTGCGGCGCTACTAGCCGTTAATGGATCATTAACCATACAGGCGCACTTTATTAACCAATCGGAATCACCGGAAAGAGGAGAGGCACAGTGTCGAGCGTTCTTCGCCAACGCCAGTCGCTGATGTTTCGACCGCGCTCCTACACCGCGTTTGCGATCGCACCGCAGCCGCCGCTTCAGGACTGGCTTGCCGATCTTGACGTGACCCTGGGGCGCTCCAAGGGCTTTTTCTCGGGCCACCCGGTGGCGCTCGATCTTTCGGCGGTCAATTTGAATCCCGCGGCCATCAGCGAACTCGTGGCGGATCTCGAAAAGCGGAACATTTGTGTTCTCGGCGTCGAAGGTATCGACCCGGCCAAGTGGCAATCGGGTTTTCCTCCGATCCTTCGCGGCGGCCGCGGCTCGCAGCCGTTCGAAGTTCCGTCAAAGAGCGCGCCGGTCTTTGCCACTCCGGTTGCCGCTCCTAAAGCCGCGCAGAAGCCACAGGCACAGCCGGCGTCGCTTTTGATCGAGGATCCGGTCCGCTCGGGCCAATCCGTGGTCTTTATGGACGGTGACATTACGGTTCTCGGCTCGGTTGGATCGGGCGCTGAAATCATCGCGGGCGGATCGATCCACGTTTACGGTTCGCTGCGTGGCCGCGCATTGGCGGGTGCCACCGGCAATGTCAGGGCGCGAATCTTCTGTCACGCCGTCGAGGCAGAGTTGCTTGCTATCAACTCCTACTACAAGACGGCCGACGACATCGAAGACAGCTTGCGCCACCGTTCGGTGCAGGCCTGGCTCGAGGACGGCACTCTCAAAATTTCGGCGATGAACTAAGGAACGAAAGGCAGGACAATGTCGCAGGTCGTGGTCGTCACATCGGGCAAAGGCGGAGTTGGCAAAACAACGTCAACGGCGGCTCTAGGCGCCGCACTCGCACAGGAAGGGCAGAAGGTCGTCGTCATCGATTTCGACGTCGGCCTTCGCAACCTCGACCTGGTGATGGGCGCGGAGCGGCGTGTGGTCTTCGATCTGATCAACGTTATCCATGGGGTGGCAAAGCTGCCGCAGGCGCTGATCCGTGACAAGCGGTTGGAAAATCTCCACCTGCTTCCCGCTTCGCAGACGCGCGATAAGGATGCGCTGACCGAAGAGGGTGTCGCCAAGGTCATCGAAGAGCTGCGCACCAAGTTCGACTGGATCATTTGCGACAGCCCGGCCGGAATTGAGCGCGGCGCGACGCTCGCCATGCGCTATGCCGATGCCGCGATCATCGTCACCAATCCGGAAGTCTCTTCGGTGCGTGACTCCGATCGCATCATCGGGCTCCTCAACTCAAAGACGGCGAAGGCAGAGCGGGGCGAACGGGTCGAGAAGCATCTGCTGGTTACGCGGTATCATTCGGCTCGTGCAGCGGCCGGCGAGATGCTGTCGATCGACGATGTGCTGGAAATTCTGTCGGTACCGCTTCTCGGCATTATTCCCGAGAGCCAGGAGGTGCTGCGCGCTTCCAACCTCGGCTCGCCGGTAACGCTGAATAACGCGCTGAGCGCTGCGTCCCGGGCCTATTTCGCCGCCGCGCGCCGGCTCAAGGGCGAAACCATTCCCATGCAGGTTCCCAGCGACAGCAGCGGCTTCTTCAACAAGCTGTTCGGACGGAAAGCGGCATGAGACTCTTCAACCTCTTTCGGAGCAGCTCTGCGCCGATCGCGCGCGAGCGCCTGCAAATTCTGCTCGCTCACGAGCGGATGGCCTCGAATCAATCCGATCTCCTTGGCGTCTTGCGCGAAGAGATTCTCGCGGTCATCGGCCGCCACGTCTCGCTCGAGCCCGACAGGGTGCGGATCGAGATGGACCGCGGCAAATCAGTCTCGACACTCGCGGTTGACATTGAAATTCCGAACGGCTTTGGAACCTCAAGCCTTATTCCTCTCCATGAACTTCCTCTAAATGACCAGGCGTCGCTCAATTCCGGACGCAGCAACGGCATCTCGGGAATTGAACATTCGGTGGTGTAATGCGCACGATTGCCTTCCTCACGCAAAAAGGCGGAGCGGGAAAAACGACACTTGCTGCATCACTGGCAGTGGCGGCAGCGGGTGCGGGTGAAAGGGTGATCGCGCTTGACCTTGATCCTCAGGGGTCGCTGGCGCGATGGGGTGAGCGCCGTGAAGCGGCAAAGCCGCCGAACCAGGTTATGGTCGAGCCGCTCGAATCCGAGCGCCTCCCGCGGCTTCGCACCATCCTTGAAGGACTGGCCGAAGTCGGCTTTACGATCGCGGTGTTCGACACCGCCGGCGCCGACAGCGGAGCCGCGCGGTTCATCAGCGAGACGGCCGACCTTTGCCTGCTGCCGGCGCGTCCGGCGCGGCTGGATGTCGAGGCGACGGCGGCAACTTTCCGTGCGGTCTTTCTTGCCAAGCGCAGAGCCGCCTTCGTCCTAAATCAATGTCCATCGACCTACCGCAGTTCGCGATCAAGCAAATCGGCGCAGAGCCTGACGCGGCTCGGTGTGCTGGCCGAGCCGATGCTGTCTGCGCGCATGGATTTTCAGGACGCGATCGCTGCCGGCCTCGGCGTGACCGAATACGCGCCGCAAGGCCGCGCAGCACAGGAGATTGAAGAGCTCTGGAGCTGGATCCGCGGCCAGTTCAAAGGGATGAAAAATGAAACGTCCGTTTACACTCGGCACAGTCGCCAGGCCGCGGCCTAAAGAGAGTGCGACAAGCGTTACCGCGTTTCGACCGCGCGCGCCGCGTGTTCGCACCTGGACCGTTACGCGTCAGCACGCAGACGGAAAGAGCCGCTCGGCTTTGCGCGTGATCGGAGCAAGTACGGCGCTAACGCTCCATTGAGCGAGGCCGTGTTGCAAACGCGACGCTCGTTCGCTCCACCCGCTCATTCTCTCTTCCATTCTGCAATGCCCTTAAATAGCGCCGCACATTTGTCGCGATAGTTTCGAACCGCGCTCTCCATATTTCGGCAATTGTTTCCGATCGCAGTGAATATCTGACCGGCCTTGCGATCGACGATCGCCTGTTGGGAAACAGCCGAAAGCCGCGCGTTTTTTCCGAGCTCTCTGAGGTGCTGTTCAGCTGCGAACTGAAGCCGATTGAGCGATTGGCGAAGCAGCGATTGATCTTTCTGCGTCATCCCCGGCGGGAGACATTGCCCCACGATTTTCCAGTACGCGATGCAGGTCGCAAAGCCGTCAAACTGTTGCGTTGTCCGCTGTGGCTCTTCGGCTGGAATTGCGAGCTGGGTAGGCGAAGCGCGCGCGGTTGCCAGAATGAGGCTGGCGGCGATTACAATTGTCAATTCTGTTATGCCCCGCCAACCGGTGCGAGCAAAGCCCGCCTGTCGAGCAACTGAGAACCTCAGCATGCCTCGATCGCGGCCGACAACAACTGGGGCTGGTTTGTGCGGGTCATGGGAAGACAGAACGAAAACGATTACCGACGCACGCCTAATGATGCGGGTGATCGTATGGTGGTTGTTCGTTGCGGGCGTCTTGATGCAGGCCGACAATTTCGCGGGACGGGCAAAAGCGAAATTCGTTCCCGCAGTGACGTCGCAGCTAGTTAATATCGAAAATTAGAAATGCGCTTCGGCAGCTCGATTCGCAATGGGCCGATTGTCCATTTCTCCGGCATTTCTATGCTTTAACACTGCGCGGCGCTTTTATCCTTCTTTGACATCGCCCATCTGAATGGGCACAGTTTGGCGATTAAAAACAGCAGGATTGACGCGGGGCTCATGACCAAAGCGGTACTCGGCATCATTGGCGGGTCCGGCATTTATGATTTGCCGGGCCTCGAAAAGGTAAAGTCGCAGAGGATCAAAAGCCCATGGGGCGAGCCGTCGGCCGCGTTGCGTGTCGGTGAGATCGCGGGTTTGCCCGTCGTATTTCTGTCACGCCACGACAAGGGACATGTGCACTCGCCCTCGGACATCAACTACCGCGCCAATATCGACGTTCTTAAGCGCGCCGGCGTTACCGATCTCATCTCGCTGTCGGCGTGTGGCTCCTTCAAGGAGGAATTGCCGCCCGGCACGTTTGTGCTGATCGATCAGTTCGTCGACCGCACTTACAAGCGCGAGAGTTCGTTTTTCGGGCGGGGATGCGTGGCCCATGTATCGATGGCGCATCCGGTATCGCCGCGCTTGCGCATCCACCTAGCTGAAGCCGCCATGGCCGAAAATATCAACGTCGTGCGTGACGGCACCTATGTGTGCATGGAGGGGCCGCAATTCTCAACACTCGCCGAGAGTCTCACCTACAAAAATCTGGGCTACGCTGTGATCGGCATGACCAATATGCCGGAAGCCAAGCTCGCCCGCGAGGCCGAGATCTGCTACGCGACCGTCGGCATGGTGACGGACTTTGATTGCTGGCATCCAGACCATGATGCGGTTACCGTGCAGGACATCATCAAAGTGCTAATGGCCAATGCGGATAAGGCCAAGCGCCTGGTGGCACGGCTGGCGAGGGACTTTCCTCGCGAGCATGAGCCCTGTCCGATCGGTTCCGACCGGGCGCTCGACAATGCCTTGATTACCGCGCCGGAAGCGCGCGATCGGAAGCTGCTCAAAAAACTCGACGCGGTGGCGGGCCGGATATTCAATGCGGCACCCAAACCGCCAAAGCGCGGCGCGAAAAAGAAACGCTGATTTCGCCACGGCGCGCCACCCCGATGAGCCGCGCAATTTCCGCCGAGCGAACGAATAAATTTCGCCCCCGGCGTCGCATTGGCGTGGCCCTCAATTCGCGGCGTGGCGCGTTCATCAGTTGTTGGGCGACACAATACCTTTCGCGCAGCCCAGGCGTCCATTGGCACGAGTGACCAGCTCGTAACCTTCAGGGCATCGCCTGATAATCGTGGTCGTCACGGACTTGCCGCCGCCGAGCGGACGTCCGGCGATGTTTTCATCAAGGGATGGCGTTTGATCAGGGTCGGCTTCCTTGCCCAAAGCGGAAAAGCAGGCCAGTGTTAGGGCTGCGATTATTGCGGGCAACATTTCCTTAGTCGCCCACCATTGGGATCTTCGCCGCGGCATGTATAGCTCAGGGTCTTGTCGCGTCAAAACTCCTCCGGAGAAGCTGACATCGCTAAGCGACGTTGGCCAAGTTTGAATCGGCAAAGGCGCGATCAAACTCTATCTCAGTCATCGGCACAGGCCGTTTGAAGAGGTAACCTTGCAAGGAGGTGACCCCGGCCAATCGTAACAATCGGCATTGGTCGGCGGTTTCCACCCCTTCGGCCGTTGTCGCTATGTTGAGACTGTTGGCGAGCGTGAGCGTCGCAGAAATGATGGCAGCGCAATCGGCGCGCTTGGTCAGGTTTTGGGTGAAGGACTTGTCGATCTTGATCCGGTCGAACGGAAACGTCGTCAGTTGACTCAATGAAGAATAGCCGGTGCCGAAGTCGTCGAGCGCGATGGTGATACCGAGGCTTTTAAATCGCTGAAACGCCGGCAAGCACTCCGATGCAGCCTCGATGAGCGCGGTTTCGGTCATTTCAAGTTCCAGCCGCCTCGGCGATAGGCCGGACTGGGTGAGTGCCGCGATCACAACTTCAGGCAAGTTCGTCTTGCGGAACTGGACTGCTGACAGATTGACCGCGACCTTTACGTCGGCCGGCCAGCCGGCGGCATCGGCGCAAGCCGTGTTGAGGACCCACTCGCCGATCTGCGCGATCTGTCCGGTTTCTTCGGCCAGCGGAATGAATTTATCGGGATAGATTAGGCCTTTGGTCGGGTGGCGCCAGCGAAGCAACGCTTCCGCGGCACAGATCCGCATGGTTTTGGCGTCAACAATCGGCTGATAGAGCAGCTGAAACTCATTGTTTCGGAGCGCACGGCGCAGATCGCCTTCGAGCGCGAGACGTTCATTGGCGGCAGCGCCCATAGCCGGGTCGAAAAACCGATAGCCGTTTCTGCCCTCAAATTTGGCGCGATAAAGCGCCATATCGGCCATCTTCAAGAGCGCATCGGGGTCCCTGCCTTGCTCAGGAGCCAGAGCAATGCCGATGCTCGTGCCGATGTTGAACTCTAGGCTCTCGATGCTAAATGGCTCGGCAATTAATTCTATGACGCGTTGTGCCAGCGTCGCCGCCGCAGCCCTTTGGTCGACTTCACCGGCCTGGATGATGGCGAACTCGTCTCCCCCGAGCCTTGCCAGAGTGTCGGTTTCCCGCAAGGACGCTTTGAGGCGGCCCGCCACTTCCCGCAACAACGCGTCGCCAGCCGAATGGCCAAGCGTGTCGTTGACGTGCTTGAACCGGTCGAGATCCAGAAGCAGGACCGTGAAAGGCGCGCCCCAGCGGCGCTGACGCGCCGCAGCCTCTTCAATTTTTTGCGTTACGGTCGCCCGGTTGGCAAGGCCGGTCAGCGCATCATGATGCGCCATGAAAGCGATGCGCTGCTCCGACTTTCGCTGTTCGGTAACGTCGTGAATGACTGCGATCAGGTATTTCGCATCGCCTTGCGGGTCGCGGATCACAATTCGACTGGTGACGTGAATGCGATGTCCTCGGGTGGTTTCAACGTGATATTCGTGGTTAGCCACGCCGCCGCCGGTTTCCAGAACCGCATTGTCGGCTTTGGCAATCAGCTCCGCGTAATCGCGCCGATAGAGATCGAATACCGTTCTGCCGATCAGTTGTTCCTGCGACATGTTTAACGTGGCTTCGAACGCCCGATTGACCAGCAAAATCTTGCCCGTTTTCGCCTCTTTGACCACGACCGCGATCGGAATGTTCTGAATGATGGATTGCAAAAACTGTTTGGTCTCGGACAACTCCTCGTCTGCGCGCTGCTGGGCCGTGATGTCTTCGTGCGTGGCCACCCAGCCGCCGCGCTCCAGGGGCCGCCGAATGACCCTGACCAGCCGACCGCCGGCAAGCCGGTTGATCGTCGTGTTGCGTTCGTCCGGCGATGAGGCCTGCGACGTTGAAACGAATCGCTGAATCGCGGGCTCGCCGCATTCGCCGTCCAGAATGCCCATGCGCACGCAATAGCCAACGATTTGATCGTGCGGCGATCCGGGTTGCAGCAAGCGTTCCGGCAGCATGTACATTTGGGCGTAAAGCTGATTGCATACGACCAGGCAGTTCGCGCTATCGAACATGCACAGCCCCTGCGACATGTTCTCGACTGCCGCATTAAATCGCTCGCTTTGATCGGCGATGTCGCGTTGGCGATTGAGTTCGGCTTCGGCCAAAAGACGGGATTTATCTGCCTCGATGACCGCGTGGCGCGCGGCGTCGAGCCGTTCTTGCTGTTTCCACGACCTTGCCAGCAGACGGGCGCCGACAAGGACCGCGGCGATCAGGAGCAGCGCCACAAATCCCGTCGTGAGCGCCGTGTTGCGCCACGCTGCGAACGCGGTCGCTTCGCTCTGCGTTGCGATCACAGCGACCGGATAATCCAGCAGCCGATGACCGGCGACAATGCGCGCCTGGAGGTCCATCGGACTGATCGCCCGGGAGACCGCGGCTCGCGCGGTGGCGAGTGGCCGAAGCACGCTTGCCGTTGTCTTCATTCCGATCGTTCCCGCACGGGGATGGCGAACGAGCAGCGTCCCATCTTGCCTCAGCAACGTCGCCGCGTAACCTTCTCCCAGCGAGGTGGAGCGGAATAGGTCTTCAAGATATTCCAGGCGGATGGCGGCGAATGCGATGCCTTGAAATTTGCCGTCGTTTGCCAAGATCGGCCGGGCGATGATGACCACCCATACGCCGCTGGAGTTGGCCTGGACCGGGGCGCTGATGAATGATGTGATCTTCGGGTTGGCGACCAATTCCTTGAAATATTCGCGTTGTGAGAGGTCTGCCTTCGCGCTCGGCCAGTCGCGTGAGAGGTTCAACCGATTGCCGTCGGCGTCGATAATTCCAAGCGCGTCGATCTGCGGCAGGCCCGCCATCTTCTCCTTGAGGAAGATGTAGTGATCGCGGTCGGCAAGCTCGTTTGTGTCTGCGCTCGAAAATTCCGGCTGAAGTCTCTCAACAACGCTTTGCAGAACCAGATCAACAGACTGCAAGGTCCGCTCGGCCATTTCCGAGAGCGCGAGACTTTGCCGAAGTAGGTTGGTCTGGGTGTCCTTCAGCGTGTTTTGGTGCAACAGCGTCAGCGCCAGCGCATAAACGCAAATAATCGCGGCAATAGCGGCACATGCGGCGATGACGAGACTTCGGCGTCGCCGCCAGGGGAGGTTTGGGCCCGGATGAGCAGCTTGCATTTCCGCTTCCCGACTGCGCGGGCGACGTTTGTCCAAAGTTCGCCATCAGAGCAAAGTTCGATTGAATTTCGGTAAATTATTGTTTTGGTTCAAGATATTAAGCTTAGCATTATTGTAGCTTGCCCGCGCAGGGCACGTGCGTTAAGCGGAAATTCTTAAGTTGAACCGACCGAATGCTCCAACTCGCGCGCAGCCAAGGCTTTGCTCGCAATGGAGGGAGGGAACCAGTTTCGGTTGAGTTTGCGCTATGGTTAACAGGTGCGAGCGCTCGTCAGACAATGAAGTGGAAATTGTGCACTCGCAGCAGGATGCAAAAATGGGTGCAAGTCAGCGACGAATAACTGAAATCGGCAGAGGTTTGTTTGCTGCGCGGCATGTCGGCGCTGACGATACTGCGCGGCCGCCGCTGGTTAAAATCACTGTCGAACCAGGCTCTCAGGCTTACGTCGACTTGATCCTGCATCCCGATCACGAAGAGCCGGTGCTCTGACATCCGGGTACATGCCTAATCGTACGCGCGACGAGACCAGGTATGTTGGCCGTCGAAGTAGGACCGAGCCAAACGAACGGCTCGATCGCGGCAATCGTCAAGATCGAGCCGCTGATCCAGAAGAAACTGTCCCGTCCGATACGCAGGAACGCGGGACGGGACAATGCATTGGCACTTAAGCCGCTGACATTCAGTTTCTTAAGCATGTCGTCGCAGCGGCGACGTTTGGGCGAGTGCAGATGGCGTGCGGGTCCGGTTGCTCCATCCATTCCGCATAGAAGGCGAACGGCAAACAAAGCCGGGCGTCGACATTTGCTATTCGGTGAAGACGGCGCATCCGCTCAAAGTCTCGGGCTGCAGTGATCTCAGGGCTTTTGTCCGAACGCGCGATCGGACTATGGCGCTGACCGGCCTGATGCTCGAGCTGACCGGTCCTGGCGTCCGCTTTGCCGATTTTCAGTCGCAGTAACCTGTGAGGCAGGTCAGCGGACCGGTCTGCCAATCACGCGCGAAAGCGCCTCGGCGGCGTCGACAGATCCGCCATCCGAAATCCAGGCGACGAATTGATCCGGACGAATCAAAATCAGTGCGGCGCCGTATTTTTCTCGGCCGCCCCACGTGTGGCCTCGACGATCTTGAGAGGCATTCCAATCGCCACGGCGATTCTCTCGAACGCTTCAACGTCTTTCGAAACGGCATCAAGTGCGAGAAGCACATACCCCTCGCCAAGTCCGTCAAACGCATTTTTGCAGGGCGACAGAGGCTGTGGCATCAAATGATACCCGGGTCTTGCCGTCAGGGGGTGCGAGCCGATCGCACCGCTGACACCACCAAGCGATCCCCACACGATGGGTGATCCCTCATAATGAGGCTCATATTTGTTGACTTCAGCGGGAACGCTCGCGATGCGAGCCAGCTGCGGGTGCCAAGGAATCAGTTTCAGAACGAGATTCTTCGAACATTGCCGAGACATTGTCGATGAGCTGATTCTTAGTCCAAGGTGTCTTACTCAGTCGCTGCAATTGGCGCAGGACCACGCGCTCCCGAGATACACCGTCCACTCGTCGCTCGCGGTTCGATAATGGGGTTTCCCGCGCCGAGGGATTATCGCTCAATAAAAGTGCGCACGTTCGCACTGCTTCAAGTAATAGCGCGTCGGATGCGATTCCAAGGGTGCGATTGAGAAAGCCGATCGCCGCATCCGGCCTCTCGGACAGTACGTATCGCCGAGCTAAGCGTACTGCAGCCAAAATCGCACTGTGGCGCTTCTTCATCCACTTAACATTGCCCGGTTTTGTTATGAACTGCATTTCGCAGTGGAAAAGTCGGAAAGTAAGCGCCAGGTCGGTGATCGCAAGCTTCTCATCGCGTCGTGGATCTATGAAAGCCTCCAGACGGCGGAAAGCTTTCTTGCATTGAGCAAGTGCTCGGCGTTCATAGCGGTCAAATGCGACCAATTCTGGCAAAGCATCGATGATGGCTGGCGCATTTCAATTCTCGTCGTATAAATCATCCGCCGCACCAATCGACTTCTGCTTTCTGTTATTGTTAAGTGTTGCGACCCTAGCTTGTTGAATGCGAAGCAAGCCAAAACGCTCCTTGGCCGCCGCACGCGCCATTTCCCGGGGGCCACCAGTCAATGCGACGTATTCGTCGGCAAGCGACTCGATTTGCGCAGCCAAGCGATCGTCGACAGGTAACGGCCGGGATAGCCCGTGCTGAAAAGCATTGCGGGCTGAGCGCGCCCTTCCCTCAACGGTGCGCGGGCCAGTACTGCGCTGCGCATTGCGGCGGTTGGCAAGAATTTTAGCTGGCGACGTCATCCCCACCTCCCGAGTTCGGCGCGATGACTTTCGATGAGACAGCAGAAGGCCCGTGCACCGTCCCGACATCGGGCGCTGATTCTGGAATATCGTGGCGTGGCGGTGACGCGCCAATATTCGAGCGCTCGGTGGTCGCGGTCTGTTGGGTCAGCTTCGAATGGATGTACGCTGCAAGGCTTTCCTGCTCGGGCGTCGGCGAAAGACGCGCGAACGGCGGTGCATTCCGCGTTTCGGCGTCACGCTTCATTGCGCGGAGCTGATTGTAGGCCAGTGCGCACCGCGCAAGCGCGGCCGCCGCCAGGCGGTCCGCGAGCAATTGGGTCCTGAACAGGTTGACGAGGTTGGTGGTCGTTTCAGCGCTCAATTTCATTTTGCCCGGGCCAATTTGCCTCTCGACAAAATCGATCGCGGTGGGATTCCCCGCAACTGCAGAGAAGGCCTGTTTTCGCAACGATTTCCAGATTTGGAGACCGATTTGTTCAAGCCCGTCGGCGACCGGCAAGTCGCCGAACGATTTTGCCGCTTCAGCGTCCAACAATTGGCTATGAACCGCGTCCGCAATTGCGGCGTGGTGCAGCCACTTGCGGACGGGCCGAAGCTGTAGGAGGCGCCATTGATCGTCGGCAAGTTGCTGGACCAAAAGCAATTCGTACGGCGTCCGCGGGCGCCACTCCGCGATCTCTTTTCGCAGAAGTTCATCGAAGAGCGTGGCGTCTTCGCCGAGGGCAAGGGGCGCTGGGATTGCTGGGAGGTTGGCCAGTTCGTTCATCTTTGGCTCCGAGGTCTTTGCCGCAAACCCGAATGGCGGCGGCTGTCTGGCGGGGCTTATAACGTTTCAAACACTTCCCGCATTTAAGCTAAGTCTCTGGATTTGTTTGAGGATCGAGTTTTCGCACAAAATTGCTCGAAGAATTAAATTTCGGTAAGAATTTGCTCGCGATAAGAAAAAAAGGTGTCGTTACTATCACAGATTGAGACCGTTAGAATAGGTCTCATCGGAGAGAACGGCGGGGGACCCGGGAGCGAAAGTGGCAGCAGGAGAAAAGCTTCCTGTCTAGACGACTGCAGAGGTGGCGCGAGGAAGCGACTTGGCCGGCAAGGTTTCGCGGAGGACAGTTGTCCCGTTGAGGCCGGCCGTCATGGTTCTGGCTGTGCCTGCCTCGAGGTCTATCTGATGCAGCCAGCCAGTGTCGCGGTTCAACGCGAGAAGCGGCGTGAGCTGTGGGCGGGAATCGCCGGGTCAATGGGCCGGCTTTAGCGCCGTCACGCGTGCGGGGGGCGTCAAAATTGGCAGTTGATCGGTGCGCCCGACACTCGTGATGACCAGGCCTCCGTGACCACCAGTCGCAAAGCTTGCGATGTAACTGCCGAACAGCGCGATGTTGGCGCTATAAACCTCGCTGCCGCAGGGACGGCCGGATCGGTGATGATGGTGCTGGTGCCGGAGGTGAGATGGATGTTCCCCGGCGAGCAGGGTGCCGACGAAATCGATGGTCGCTACCGCCGTGCCGCAGTGGTCACGGTTAGCACCCCGCTCCCCGCGCTCGCGTGATAGCTCTCGCTCACCGCCCGAGACGTAGGTGACGCCCGTCGGATCGATGAATTCCGAATGGAAGCAGGTTTCAAATTGCCATAACAGGAACTCGCACGACGCCCGAAGACCCGCGTGTTTACTCTGCACAGCACGTTGGTCAAGGCTGCCTGTCCCGCCCAAGCAATCTTAATCGCACACGTCGGCCGGTGCGGTGCTTGTGCCAGTCGCCGGGCGCTGGTGCTTCGCGCGCTGCCGGCATGTGTTTGCAAACACACCGCCCGAAGCCCGGATTGCGATCGCTTTGATGAGGTAGGCGCTTCGACTTGATCCTCACTACGCCTATCCTTGCATGATCGTCAGCAGCAGCAGCAGCGCGGCGTCGAATGGCACTACATCGCGCCGGGCAAACCAATGCAGAATGGTTTTATCAAGAGCTTCAATGGGCGCCTGCGTGACGAGTGCCTTAACGAGCGCCTGTTCGCCAATCTCAAAGAGGCGCGCGAGATCATCGAAAAATGGAGGATTGACTACAACACCAGCCGACCGCACTCGAGCCTCAACAGGCTCACGCCACCGAGTTCGCAGCACGCCACGACCAGGGGCAAAACTGGAACAAACTCTCCTTATGAACGAGCGCATGTTGCGGAGCAGGTCAACTGTTCGCGGCATGCCCGCTTATCCCGGCGGTTGATGATGAACGGGCATGTTCGCGGACAGCGCAATTCGGTAGCGAATGATGCTTTCTTCACTACCTTCACACGCGACGAGCTTTAGTTGTGAGGTCCAGATCTGTTTCGTCGCAAGAAATCGAGCGTGAGTAGGATTTGGCCTACTTGGCGCCATAGAGCCGTTTGGTACCGATTAGCGTGTTCAAAGGCACCGTTGTTAAGGTTGGCGAGGCGTAGAAAGCAGCGCGCGATTTCTGATTTGCGGGCGTCCGGCGTTTCGTCAGCGCCATCCGGATCGCTCCGTCCAACGCAGGTGAGGGCGAGACGTTTTAGGCTGCTGTTCCGATCAGCTTGACGGTTGGCACGAGCGTGCCGATTGCTCCAGGTGGATGCTCCGTGCGAAGCAGACTGGTCGATTAGCTCTTGTGCCTCCGGCGGACTTTCGAGCTCTCTAATGATGTCGCTTTGGAGCTGTAGCAGCCCGGTTTCAATTGCTGTGGCGCGGCGCAGTCGCCACAGCAGGCTTGCCAACCGCAGCACCAATTCCCGCTCGACGGCAGTCGGCGCATCGAAACCGGAGGTCACCGATAGTTCGAAGGCCTTGTAGTCTTCTTCATCTTCAAGATTGGCGATAACGGTTTCTGCGGTCAGCCCGTGACGTACCGCATTGCGACGAGAGCTTCGTTTTCCCGTATCGGTCTTCGGCCCGGTGCTTTTTAATGAATTCCGCCGGTTGGCTTCGAACTGTTTGAAGGTCGTCATGGATGGCGCGAGACGCCATTGGCTTCGTTTCGTAATTCCGGCTTCGACCGCCGATGCTGAGTTGGTGCACGATCGACTGCACCCCGTCTCGGCAGGGGATGAGTTTGCAGCCACAGTGCTCGAGCGGAGATGGTCGGATCGGTACCCGCTTTCTTCCACCAAGCAACTTCATCACCGCAACGATGGACCTCGCGATGGTGTCCACGGCAAAGCGGTACGGTGAACTCATCGCTGACCTTTCGTCCTAGCGCGCGACTTTGTGCGAAGCGGAGGTGGTGAGCATCTGAAGGTCGCCGGCCGCAAATCAAGCAGGGATGAGCGGCAACGAACTTGACATGCTCGCGGTCACGAAGCCGCCGTGGCTCAGGGAGCGTCAGCACGCTCTTGTCGATCGTTACGGGCCGCCCGCGTTTCTTCGGCGCCCTTACACTTTTCACTCGCTGCTGACTGGATTGCCTCGCAATAGTTGGTGATATCTTCACTGCCGCAAAGCTCGCGAGCCGGGCTTCAAAGCCTTCCTCTACTTGCTGGGCATCAGCTACGGTTAGTTTGTTCTTCTCAACAAGGGAGCGGTGCGCCCACAGCGCTGCGTCCTCGTTGGAGGTAAGGCTGCAAATTTGGCCAATGAGACGTTCGCGCAATTCCGCCGAGGCTTTGGTCTCGAGCATTTCCCTGGGTGGTCGCACCTTGGGATCGCGGCGGGTCGCCGCTCGGTGGACCAAGCCATCACGGTCGCCGTTGAGCTTGCCGTTTCCAGCGGCCTTCGTATGTTCCGCTTCCTTACCGGCGGATGTATTTGTCGGGGTTGCGAGATCCGGCGCGTCGAGGTCATCTTCGCCAGCAATGCCGGTAAGAGTAAAGAGCCCATAACGACGGGCATAGGTCAGCGCCATTCCCATCCGCTGCGGGACCACGCAATCGGCAATGGCGCAGACCGGCCAGTCAGACGCGATCCATTCCCCTGAGGCGTGCGCAAGTACCGTGGTCAGATTTACGATGCCGGCTGCCTGATCGATGGCGGTCGTTTGCATAGTAGCAATCTCGTGCTGGCCCAAAACCTTGCGCACGATGTCGAGCCCGCTTGCCAGCGAGGCGTAGCGAAAAGTCTTGTGACCATCGCGGGCTGGATCATCCGAACGGATGGTCCCGACCAGCGACTTCTCCGGATTGGTAAGTTCACCTTGTGCCTTGGCAAGAGCCGCCGCCAGGCTGCCAATCGATCCGCTAGAGCGCTGCATGTCCATCCTCCACTTTGAGGAGGTCGAAGCTGACGGCGCCCGACTTCGATCGTTTGCCTTTGACGCCATGGCCGATGGCCTGCTGGACATCTTCGGGCATAAGTCTCTTCAATTCTGTCTTCGCCTGCTCGTGTTCCAGATGTGCAGACCTTGTCCGCGAGAAGACCGCGGCAAACTCCGCCCAAGCGTTGGATGAACTCATGTCGACAATGCGGACTGCTTCGATACGCGGTTTCGGGGGCTCGATACCGAATAGCACAGGGGGCTCACCGGTTTCGACACAGCGCCAGAACCTTTGCTCCGCAGTCAGGATCAGGTGCTGATAGAGCGGATCGGCATGGGTAGCGATCTCCACCCATTTGCCACCGCCGGTAATGACCGAAAGTACTGCCCTACGAGCCGCGACCACCCACATGTTGTGTTGCAACTGGGGTGCGTATTTCTCAGCGGCGGCCTCCTCCGAGAAGTACCAGGGCAGCATGAACTTGGCTTCGAATACGGCCCCGCTCGATTCCACTCGCCCATCGAGCGTTGCCGCCATCCAGCGCAGACCCTCATGCCGCACGTGTTTCTGCACATCTATAATGACCACACCAGCATTCGCCTCATACCAGCGACGATTGAGGTCCTCAGTGACAGACCCAAGCTGGACGATAAGGTTGCCGGACAAATCTTCCGGCTCGACTTCGCCCCTCTTTTCCTTCCACAGCCGGATGACGGCGGCTTCGTCATTGCCCATGATGATCCGGGCATCCGAGCCGCCGATGAAGGAGCGCCGGTCGAATTTCTTTAAAGAGCTTTTCGCTGACATAGGGCCTCCATATATGTCGTAAATAGATATAAATGATTATAAACGACACATATGGTCTGTCTACGTATTTTCAACGCTCTTGTCGAAATAAATCATATCTCCGATGCTGCGGCTGGGATGATCACACCCGAACAATGCAGGGCCGCTCGCGCGCTACTCAATTGGCGCCAAGAAGAGCTCGCTGGAGAAGCCGGGGTCGGAATCGTAACCGTTCGTCAGTTCGAAGCGGCAGCTCACGCGCCGCGGCGCGCGACGATTGAGGTCATCCGGCGGGCTTTTGAAGCAGCCGGCGTGGAGTTCATCGAGGAGAACGGCGGCGGTCCGGGTGTCCGGTTACGAAAGCGGCAACAGAAAAGGGGATAGGACACAAATCAAAGGCTCTATTCGCCTTTCGTCGAATCGAGCACTGCAAAACCCTCCTTGCGCGCCGCGGCGGCAAGACAGTCGTCGAGCGTGACCAATTCTAGTGAGGTTGGGCGCCGCTCTGCGGCCGCGAATGCCGCAGCCAGTTGCGGGGCATCCGCGGCACGCAGTGGATGCACACGGAGAAATCGCGCCGCTGTTTCTCGAATTTCATCGCTCGGATCGACCTCGTGCCAGCCGGCGGAAAGTTGTTGCAGGCGTTGAAGTGCAAGCGTGATTGCCTGTGGGCTGAGGCAACGGCCGCGCCGGAAAGAAACAGGAGCGATCGCGAACGCGGCGAAGTCGGGTGACGGAACCGGCATTACCGACATCGGAACGATAACGATCGTACTTTTCGGACCGCACGTTAGCCTTCCTCCGACAATCCAATCCGCTCGGCCTTGTAACCGCGATCGAGAATAGCCTGCCACCAGCGGCGATTTCCCAGATACCAGCGCACGGTCCTGGCAACTCCACTCTCGAAGGTCTCGGCGGGCCGCCAGCCGAGCTCGTTTTCAAGCTTCGACGCATCGATGCCGTAGCGCCTGTCGTGCCCGGGCCGGTCGGTTACAAAAGAAATGAGCCGGTGACGCGCACCCAAAGCGGACGGCTCGAACTCGTCGAGCAGATCGCAGATGGTCCGTACAACGGTAAGGTTCGAGCGCTCGTTGCGGCCGCCTATGTTGTAGGTTTCGCCGACACGGCCGTCTAGGACCACTTGCGCAAGCGCCCTCGCGTGGTCATCAACATAGAGCCAGTCGCGCACATTCTGGCCGTCGCCGTAAACCGGCAGCGGGTCGTCGGCGAGGCCCTTGATGATCACGTGCGGAATTAATTTCTCGGGAAAATGATAAGGACCGTAATTGTTGGAGCAATTGGTGACGATAGTGGGCAATCCGTAGGTTTCGCGCCAGGCGCGCACCAGATGATCCGACGATGCCTTTGACGCCGAATACGGCGAATTCGGCGCATAGGCGGTGAACTCGGTAAACAGGCCTTCCGACCCGAGCGTACCATACACCTCGTCGGTCGAGATGTGGTGGAAACGGAAACTCGTTTGCGCCGGGCGATCGAGCCCGCGCCAATGCCGCAACGCTTCTTGCAGCAACGTGAAAGTGCCAACGACGTTGGTCTGGATGAATTCAGTGGGTCCATCGATCGAGCGATCGACATGACTTCTCAGCCGCAAGATTCATTACATAGTGCGGCTGATACTGATCGAACAATTGTCTTAACGCCGGGCCGTTGCAGATGTCGACGCGCGCGAAGCGATAGCGGCGGTTGCCCGCGGCCTGCGGGATCGAAGTTCAAGACAGGCGGCATAAGTAAGTTTGTCGATGTTGACGACAAAGGCTTCGGTGCCACCGAGCAAATGCCGGATGACGGCTGAGCCGATAAATCCCGCGCCGCCGGTTACGAAGATAACTGCATTTTCAAATCTCATGCATCAGGGCCCCGCATTGCTTTGGCAAAGGAGCGATGAATGCGCAACAAATACTGACCGTAGCTACTTTTGGCGCATCGTGTCGCCAGCTTTTCGAAATGATCGAGGCCGATATAGCCGAGCCGCAGCGCGATCTCTTCAGGACAGGCGACGCGGAGTCCCTGACGCTGTTCAAGGATCTGGACAAAATGGCTGGCCTCGACCAGCAACTCATGCGTGCCGGTATCCAGCCAGGCAAAACCGCGCCCAAGGACTTCGACGAAAAGATCCCCGCGCTCGAGGTAGGCGCGGTTCAAATCGGTGATTTCCAACTCGCCACGTGGCGACGGCTTTAGCGTTGCCGCCATGCCGACAACGTCGTTGTCATAAAAATAAAGCCCAGTGACGGCAATGTTTGATTTCGGCTGTGGCGGCTTTTCCACGATCGACACCGCGCGTTCCAGAGTCGTCAAGTTCCACGACGCCATATTGTTCGGGTGATTTTACCGGGTACCCGAAGATGGTCGCTCCGGCCTCGCGCGCATGCGCTCTCGCCAGCATATCAGCCAAACCAGAACCGTAAAAAATGTTGTCGCCGAGAACCAGCGCAACCCGGTCCATACCGACGAAATCGGCGCCAATGATAAAAGCGTCGGCAAGCCCGCGTGGCTCGTCCTGATGACGATACGAAAATCGCAATCCGAAATCGGAGCCGTCACCCAACAGCCGCTGAAACAGCGGCTTGTCCTGCGGCGTGCTGATAATCAAAATGTCCCGAATGCCGGCAAACATCAACGTTGCCAGCGGGTAGTAAATCATCGGCTTGTCGAACACCGGCAGCAACTGTTTTGAGACGACCGACGTGACTGGATAGAGCCTGGTCCCCGCTCCGCCCGCCAGAATGATGCCCTTCATCTAAACCGACACCGCGCCCACTGCGGCGGCCCTATGCAACTGGAAGCCTGACGTCCGGCAGGCGCCGCTTCATGCGGCAGCTAATTTTAGGCGGAAACAGGCCATTGTTTAATATATTTGTTATGCAAGGTAAACAGGATGGGTCGTGACTTCAGCCTGCCGGGGTTCGGGGTAACGTGATGAAAGTCACCGAGATTGAAATCCCCGATGTGCTGATCATTGAGCCAAAAGTCTTCAGCGATAGCCGCGGATTTTTTACGGAACTCTATCACGCGGACCGTTACGCAACGAACGGCGTACCAACGACGTTCGTGCAGGACAATCTCTCGCGCTCGGCGCGCAACGTTCTGCGCGGGTTGCACGTTCGAAGCTTGAAGTCACAGCGCAAACTGGTGACCGTGCTCGCGGACGCCGTCGCTGATGTTGTCGTCGACGTTCGCCTCGGCAGTCCGACTTTCGGCCGCTACGTGAAAGTCGAACTCAACGACGAGAACCGGCGACAGCTCCGGACGCCATGTGGTTTCGCCCTCGGCTTCCTGGTGCTGTCGGAGTGCGCCGATTTTTTCTACAAATGCGATAACGTTTACAGTCCCACCGACGAGTTGGTGCTGAAATGGGCCGATCCGGCGCTGGGCATTGATTGGGGCATAAGCTCGCAGCAAGTTTCGCAGCATGATCGCGACGGGAGGTATTTGACGGAACTGATGGCGGCTTTGTCAAAATTTGATGGTGCAGTTGTCGCGTGAGACGGGCGAACGCGCTTGTGGTCAGCGCCGCAAGACGCCGTCAGCGCTGCAAGACGCCGACGACACGGTTCGCGAAGTTCAGCCGCTCGGACATGACGGAGACGATGTAGCTTAACAGCGCGAGCCCAGCCGCGGGGTTTTCAGCCTTGATGCGCTCGTAGGCATCGAGGCTCAGCGCATAGAGCACGCCCGGCGTCTCCGCGCGGATCGTGGCGCTGCGCGGCTGGCGGCTGATCAGCCCCATCTCGCCAACAATCGTATGCGCGCCGAGGCTGCGGACACGCATTTGATTGTCCCCGGTATCGACCAGAACGCTGATGCGGCCATCGAGAATAAAATGCATCGCGTCTGCCAAATCGCCTTGCCGGGCGATAATATCGCCCGCGGCGACGTCGATGCGAACGCAACGCTCGACCAGAAGCTCAGTCAGCGCGCTAGCGCCGATCGGCCCGGCGAGCCATTGCTGCAGCGACCTCGCTTTGGTGCCGGCGCTCAGTGCAGAATTGATAATGGCGTCTTCGCAGACTTCCAGCGCCTGGTCGAGTTCCGCCACGACGGCGATGTCATCGGAGAGGAATCCAATCGCGCGGAACGACTTTTCCAGCTCCGGCGTAAGATGGGCCAACACCAGCCGGGCGCCGTGCTCGTCGGCCGCGCGTTTGATCTGGGTAAAGCTATGCGTCGCGGAGGAGTCGATGCCAGTCACCAGCCGAAAATCGAACACCAGAAAGCGGCACTCCGCCCGGCGCGCCAACAGGGCTTTGACGTGTTCATAAAGGCCGCTGGCGGAGCCGAAAAACAGATAGCTGTGCAGGCTCATGACCTGGGTTTGAGTTCCGCCCTTCGCCAGCACCGCCAACTGCTCCGGCGCGCGATCGAGTGAACTGCGCACTTCCGAGCCGTCGAAGCTGTATTTAATCGCGTTCACCCGGCTGGCGCTGAGCGCAAACGTGGCGCAGCCGATGACCACGCCCGACAGCACGCCGGCGATAAAGCCCGATTCGACGATGATGAATGCGATCGCCAGCAGGGAGGCATATTCGAGGAGCGACAAGCGAAGCGCGGATTTGATCAGCCATTGGTAGATCAGCATGCAGCCGAGATAGAACAGCAAACCGCCGAGGACGAATTTTGGCACATAACCAAGCACCGCCGGATCGACAGTCAGGGCGAGCGCGCAAATTGCGGCGGCGATCACACCGGAAAGGCGGCTCGTGGCGCCGATCGAATGATTGAGCAATGTGCGGCTGAGCGAGATGCAACTGACATAACCGCCGAGCGCGGCCGAAACCAGATTGGCAATGCCTAACGTGTTCAGTTCACGGTCGAGATTGGCTTCGCGATGGCTCGCGTATTCAATGCCGGTAATATTGAGCAGAGTGCTGATCGCAGTAACGAACATCACGGCGATCAGATCGCCGGCAAGCGCCGGCAAGTGCTGCCACGGGAACAGCTCAAGCTCGTCGCCGTGCCACGGCAGATCGAGCACATTCCCGGCCGCGATATTGAACATCCAGCCATTCTCTTGTGCATCGGCCAATGATGTATGCGTTGCCAGCATCGCGGCGTAGGCGAGTGCAGTGCAAATCGTCAACACGCCCGGCACGATCGCCGGATTGCGGACCCGACGCAGTGACAGAAGGAGCGCCAAGCCTACGGCCGCGCCGGCGACAAGCCTCGTCGCATTGGCTGGAATGAGAAATGCCGCGGCTTCGGCAAGCGTCGGTGGGTGATTGATAATGACCCGGCAAGCGCCCGACACAACCAACACGCCGGTTGCGCCGAGAAAGCCGCCGATGACCGGATAGGGCACGAAACGGATCGCGCGGCCGCCGCGGGCCGCGCCGAATCCACACAACAGCAGCCCGGTGAGCGCGCAGCTCATCGGCATCACGATCAAGGCGGCGACCAGGAGGCGGTCGCCGGCGCCAGCCGCCACGAGATGTTGGGTCACCGCGGCGACAAGCGAGGCGGTCACCGCCGACGTTGAACTGTCCGGCCCGGCGATGCTGAACGGCAACGAACTGCCAATGGCGACCACAAACATTGCGACGGATGACGCGATGAAGCTTGCGGCAATGCCGTAGGCAAGCCAGGGCGTCAGCGGCCCGCCGAAGATCAAAGCCGCAAACGACAGCCCGAAGGCGAGCGACAGGACGCCGCAAACAACGCCGGCCAGTACGTCGCGCGCAACCGCGTCGACGCCGCGGTTCGACAGGCCGAGATTGCCCAATAGAGTGCCGAAAGCTAAGCGCGATGTGTTCAAGTCAACGCCCCGTCAAAGCTTGGCGGCGCATTGCAACCGGAACGGTCTTCAACGTTGCAAAAATGATTGGGAACAGCGGTAGTGTGCTGGTTTGGCCTAGCCAGAGCATACCGTACTAATAGTCGAAGAGTTGCCAGAAAAACAGCGCCGCCATTGTCGCGCTATTCGGCGCACGCCCGGCTGAAAATATCGGGGAGATCACGAGCCAGTCGGTTTACATTGTGGCCCTGCCGAACCTAACAAGGCTGTGGGATCGAACCCGATTGGAAAATGGCGAAGTCCTCAAAGCTCGTGGCACGAAAGCGCGGCCGGATCCTTCTGGTGAGGCGAAGACGCGATCGACTGTGGATGTTCCCTGGCGGTCAAAGGCGTGCGCGAGAGAGCGAAAAAGACTGTTTGCGCAGAGAAATCAAAGAGGAACTCCCGACCCTCAAGCTTGGGCGGATCAAGCTTTGGAAAGAAGTCAAAGCCAAGAACCGTCATTCCGGAAGAAAAATGAATGATGCAATTTTTATCGCCGGCAAAGTTTCCGGTGACCTGACGATCGGCGACAAGCACGAAATCGACAAAGCGACCTGGCGAAAGCCGCGTGGTGTCCGGCTGACGCCCACGTCGCGCTACGTCAGGGATATGCTCTTCCCCAAGCGATAGGCGTTCACCAGCGTCGCGAACAGTTTCCCGCTCCGAAACGTGATTTATTCGCGCTGCGCGCGCCAGTTTTTGTACGGGTTGCCGACCAGGTTGGAGTTAAAGTAACGCGGGTCGCCGGACATTTCGCGGCCGAGCCAGGGCGGCGGCTCGAACTGTTCGGATTCATCAGCGACTTCCAACTCCGCGACGACGAGACCGGTATTGTCACCATGGAACACATCGATTTCCCAAATTCTTCCGCCAAACGATTGGCGATAGCGGGTTTTCTCGATCAGCGGGAGTTCGCACAAAAGATCAAGCATCGTCGCGGCGTCGGCGACCGGAATGGTGTATTCGAATTCCAGCCGCGTGATGCCATGGGCAGGGCCCTTGATGGTCAAATAGGCCCTTTCGCCGACGTTTCGGATGCGAACGACCCGTTCCTTAGCGCTTGAGAGGTAGCCCTGCCGATAGAGCACGCCGGATTCCGCGGGCTTCCAGACATCAAGCCGCACAAGATATTTGTATTCGATTTCTTGCGGCATCAGGACCTACACTCTAGCCGGAAACATCGGATTTGAATTCCCAGCTGGTATTATATCCCGGACCCAAGGGTATTCGTTAGTCGGGAAAAGGCGTGAAGCGCATCTTAATTATGATCTTCTTAGTCGGGCTCAGCATCGCCTGCTTTTGGCTGGCGTTTGCGGACATCTTCACGCCTCCGGCTCCGCCACACAAAGGCGCGGCAGCAAATTCAGCCAGCGCCGACGTGGGCGCTGCAGGTGCGACGTCGGGTTCAGCTGCACATTCATCTGCGTCGGCTGGCGCGAACAGTTCACCCGGTCAAGCTAGCGCTATCAATGCGCCAAAAACCAATAGCACGGCGAGCTTTTTACCGTGCCAAAACAGCTGCCAAACGAACGGTGCATCGTGCCAACGGGATTGTTACCAACATTACAACGTCACCAATCAAACCCAATACTGGAATCAGTGCATGCAGAGCTGTAGTACCAAACTAACCGTGTGCTCTAGTAATTGCATCAGTGGAGTGTCGCTGCCGCCGATCTCAACGGTCTTGCCGCCGCCGCCGGTCGCGTCAGCGCAGTCCTCGGCACCGATACGCTCGACGCCACCGCTTGGGCAGCAAGATGAATTCATCCTCGTCGTCTTCTTCGTCCTCCTCGTCCTCGTCCCACTAGATGATGCTGACGGCCGAGGCAGCTTCAGGGGCGCAACGTTTTCCTAGCCGCCCAGACTACTTTGGAATCGGATGCTTTATCGGCCTTTGCTTTGGGGACAAATGCGGTTTCGCTCAAATCGCGGGACCTGTATTTTCGCTTGCACAATAACGACGTTGAGATTGACTTGCCTTGACGGCGACGATCCAGCGAACGCGACGGAGTATCTTGATGAATACCGCAACGGCCGTTGCGACCGGCCCGGTATCGGAACGGCGGCTCGGCACGATCGGCAATGAAGATTGGTGGGCCGTCGTCGTTGGCCTCGCGATCGTCATGTTGGGCTTGATCGATTACGCACTCGGCACTGGCGTCATCAAATTCCTCGGCGTCTCGCCGGCTGGAATGAAGTGGGTGACCAGCGGCGATATCGCCGCCCATTTCGCCAAGCTATGGCCGAACTATTTGGCCCAGTTCGTCGTGCTGGCGATTGTATTTGGCGGCTCGCTGCGGCTGATGGGACGGCCGTTTGGCGAATTTTTGCCGAGCTTTGCGCTTATGTATGTCGGCCTGTTGTTCGTCTCGATATTGGCGGGCTGGAAGGATGCGAGCTACTATAACCTCGAGGCGGCACTCCTAGCGCTGATCGGCGGCCTTGCGCTCGCCAACGCCATCAAGATTCCGGAACGGCTGAAAGCGGCGTTGCGGGTGGAGTTTTACGTCAAGACCGGAATTGTGCTGCTTGGGGCAACCTTCCCGATTTCGCTGATCGTATCGGCGGGCGGCATTGCGCTGACGCAATCGGCGATCATCTCGATCCTCACGGCTGCGATTATCTTTTTTGCGGCGACGCGGGTGTTTGGTCTTGACCGCCGCTTTGCGGCGGTGCTCGGCACCGCGGGCTCGGTTTGCGGGGTATCCGCGTCGCTTGCAGTCGCCGCCTCGGTTGGCGCCCGCAAGGATGAAATCGCTGCATCCGTTACGCTGGTGGTCATTGCCGCCATCGTCATGGTGTTTTTTCTTCCCTACGCCAGTCACTGGCTCGCTCTGCCGGCGGGCGTCGGCGGCGCCTGGATCGGTTCATCAGAATTCGCCGACGCGGCCGGTTACGCGGCGGCAAGCGTTTATGGGAGTCTGAGCGGCAACGAAGCCGGCTCGTTGCGCGCCTTTACGATGAACAAGGTGATCGGCCGCGATATCTGGATCGGCGTCTGGTCGTTGTTCTGGGCCTTCGTCGCGCTTCGCTACTGGGAAGGGAACGGCAAGGTTCGCCGCATCGATCCGGGCGAAATCTGGCGGCGCTTTCCCAAATTTGTCATCGGCTTCTTCGTCGCCGCAGCGATCGTCTCGATCTATTTCGGCGAAACCATCACGCCGCATCAAACCGCCGACTTTCTGCGGCCGATTGGCAGCCTGCGCGGCACTGTCTTTACGCTTTGCTTCCTCGCCATCGGCCTGACCACGCGATTTTCGGAGCTCGAATTCGGTGAACTGGCGCGCTGCGCTCGCGTTCGCGTCGGGCGCCATCGTCAACGTGATCGCCGGGTACCTTCTGTCCGCGCAGGTGTTCTATGGCTACTGGGCAAAGTTCTGACGCCGCTTGCGCGGCCTGCCGCCATTTCCTGGCGGACGCCGCGGCATTGGAGCGCTTCTTTCCCGGGCTGACGGCAATGTCATCGGCCTATTCGGCCGCGCGCGCCGATACCGGGCTTTGCCAATTCCACGCCAGGTTCCGGCGCTCGACCGATAGCTGCGACGAACACCAACAGAAAATTCCCGCACACGCGAGCAATTGACGCTCGTACACTGTCGCCGGCGAATTTTTAGCGGTTGCGAGTGATCGTTGCGAAAACGACGGCCACGAATCGCAGCAAGTTTTTGCGCTCGGCCCTGCAATTCGTAGCGTAAACTTCGTTCATCTGGCGGCTCAAGAGGGAAAAACTGGCTATTTTCCTCAACGGCCGTCCTTTAGTTGACAAAATCTATAGACCAACATTTGATGCTTAAATAATCGCCTCTGCGACCAATTCTGTGGAAATCACTTGGGGGACTTCTCGATGTTCTGGCTGGCGGGGAAACTTACGCGGATGATGCTGCGTACATCCAGCTCGTCTCCGGGCGGCAAGCCGCACCCGTTGGGCGCTAAAATGAAAAAACTCCGGATTGCTCGCATCGTTGCCGGCGGCGATGCTTTTGGTTTGCGCCGCTGCAACGACAACGGCGTTCGCCGACGAGCCGATCCTAACAAAGGCGCCGGTCGTGAGCCTCCCTGCTGCCGCACCGGGCCCGTGCGACAGTGTCCCGGCCTTTTTTCTCAGCAGCTGCCAACTGGCCTGGTATGGGGTCAAGGTTTACGGAACGATCGACGTCGGCGGCGGCTACCAGACCCATGGCGCTCCGTTCAACCCGCAATTCCCTCAAGGCAGTTCGTACGTCGTCCAGAAAATGAACCGGGAGTTGATGTGGACGCTCGCACCAAGCGCGCTGTCGCGATCGAATATTGGCGTTCAGGTCAATGAGCCGTTCGCTCCGGGCTGGGCTTTCGTCGGCCAGCTCGAAGCCAGTTTTGATCCGTATTCGTTGCAATTCTCGAATGGGCCGGCTTCTATTGCCGAAAACCGCGGCGTGCCGCTCGACCAGCAGAGTGCGAATAACGACTTTAGTCACGCCGGCCAGATTTACAATTCGCTGGGCTTCGTCGGCGTCAGCAACGACGCGCTCGGCACCCTGACCTTTTTCCGGCAGAACGCACTCACACTCGACGCCGTTCTTGCCTACGATCCGATGGAGGCCTCCTATGCCTTCTCGGCGCTCGGCTTTTCCAGCTCCAATTGCGGCGCCGGCGATACCGAAACCTGCCGCATAACGACGGCGATCAAATACAAGGTCGCCATCGGCGCATTGCGGATCGGGGCGCTGGCGCAAGTCGGCGGCTACGCCGAGAACAATGGCTCGAACGGCGACTATGAGGGACAGATTGGCGGCGACATTCCGATCGGCAATTTCGGCTGGGGCGACGGCTTGTTGTCACTCGACACGATCTACAAGTGGGAAAAAGACGCCGTGAACCTGTCGCTCTCCGGCGCCCCGACCGCCGCGGGCGTGCCGATAGCGCCTTTCCTGCCGCAGACGCTGACGGCTACGGTCTCCAACAATCAAAGCGTCATGCTGCTGTCCAAATACAGTGTCGGCTCGCTTCGGCTGTTTGCCGGCTATGAATGGTATCAACTCGCGCCGCCGAGCGATCCTGTGAATTCCGTAACCGGGTTCAGCAATATCGGCGGCCTGCCGATGGGCACCGCCTATGCCAACATGACGGCGATCAGCAACACCGCCTTCTCCGCCGGCTGCGGCACCGGTACCGGTTGCAGCGACAAGGCCCTGCAGGTGCTGTGGACGGGTGCGCGGTATGCCGTCAGCAAAGACATCGACGTAGCGACAGCCTATTACCATTATATTCAGAACCAGTATGTCAGCGGAGCAGGCATCTGCGCCAATCCTACTGCGCACTCGCAATGCGCCGGTACATTCGACGCCGTATCTGCACTCGTCGATTGGCGGTTCCTGCCGAAATGGGACGCCTATTTCGGTATGATGTTCTCGCAAGTAAACGCCGGTCTTTCGAACGGCTATCTCGCTCGCAACAACTTCGATCCGACTGTGGGTGTCCGTTTCAGGTTCTAGGTCATGCGGCCGGATCAATTGGCGAATATTTCTGCTTTGACGTGTTGTGACGGACCGATCGCCTCAAGAATCTCGGGAGATGTGCCATGACGATCAGGATTGACGGGGCTCTGGTAGCAATTTTCGTGGCCGCTTTTCTTTGCGCGTTGGGCGCGTCGGCAAAAGCAGACACCACTGCGGGTGACGGCAAAGTCCGACCCGCGTCAGCAAAGCACGGTCACCGTGTGCACGCTAAAGCTCAACCGCACGAATACACCAGGATCTCTCGCAACGCGCCGCAAACGCAGTACCGCGAGTTTCTTTGGCAAGCCAATGGCTGGGGAAGGCCGCCGCTGCAGAGTCCGAAGGACGCATATCAAGGCTATTTTGCCAATCCAGTGGACAATCCGCGCTATTACGGCACTGGTCGCGCGACGCTTATTTTCCGCTGAGAGGTAGTGTTTGCGCCTGATTTAATTTCTGAACCGCGGTTCCGCGTGTCTTCAGTCACGCCGGGAACCGGCGCGGATATTTTTTCGCTACCCCTAGGGCCTCGCTGGGAAATTTCACCGGACGGTCATCAAGGCTGATTCGGCTGCTGCTGCCGTTCGCCTTCGGCCGCTCAGATTTGCCATGAGCCTCGTTCCGGGGCGCCAAATAAAGAGCCTTCTCCCCTCGTAACCCTCGGAAGTAAAACGTGTTCACGCTTCCGCCCGGATTGGGTCGACCACTCCGCGCAGGCCGTGCTAGGGAATGTGCCGGGCGGCGGTAGTGTCGAGGGGGAGCCCTTTGGGTCATGAGTGAGGCAGTCGGGGTAACGGCCGGCCCATTGAAAGTCGGCGTCATCGGCGTCGGCGTCATGGGCAGCAATCATGCCCGCGTGCTGGCGGATATCCCCGGCGTGCGCCTTGTTGGAATCGCCGACCCTGACCGCAAGCAACGCGACAACGTGGCGCGAACTCTCAGCTGCGCCGCCTTGAGCGACGTCGACGAATTGCTGCAGGCCGGCGTCGATGCGGTGACCATCGCGGCCCCAACGCATCTGCATCATGACCTCGCGTTGCAATGCATTTCCCGCGGCGTGCACGTCATGGTCGAGAAGCCGATCGCGCCGACCGTCGAGGAGGGTCGTGCCATCGTCGCGGCTGCCCGCCGCGCCGGCGTGACGCTGATGGTCGGCCATGTCGAGCGCTTCAATCCGGCGGTGGAGTTGGTCAAGCGGGCGATCAAGAACCAGGACATTCTGTCGATCGCCATTACCCGTGTCGGGCCGTTCCCGCCGCGGATGTCGAACGTCGGCGTGGTCATCGACCTCGCGGTGCACGATATCGACCTGATCCGCTGGTTCACCGATTCAGAGATTGTCGAGATCCAGCCGCAACTATCGAGCGCGATTGCCGAGCGGGAAGATATTGCGCTGCTGCAGTTCCGTACTGCATCGGGCGTGCTCGCACACATCAACACTAACTGGCTGACACCGTTCAAGGCGCGCACCATCCATATCGCCACGCGTGACAAGTATCTCATCGCCGACCTTTTGACCCTGCAGGTCACCGAATGTTTCGGCTTCCAGACCGATGGCAGCTACTCGATGCGGCATTTGTCGGTCGGCTATGCCGAGCCGTTGCGCGCCGAACTCGTTGCTTTCATCGACGCCATCCGTCATCAGCGGAAACCCGCCGTGACCGGTGAGGAAGGCGTGGCAAGTCTTGAGATTGCAATCCGCTGCCTCACCGCGCGCCCGGCGCAGTCAAGCGTGCCGCAACGCAAAGGGCCGCGCCGCGTTGTCGGCTAAGCCACTTTCGTCGTGCCGCGATCGAGCCAATACCTTTCGGGCCAAGACCTTTCGAGAAGTTTCAAGGATGTTTTCATGAATCAGCATGCCCGCCTCGACGAGCGGCCGATCCCTTTCATTGACGTCGCCGCGCAGCGCCGCCGGCTCGGCCGCGCCATCGACGATGCGGTTTCCCGGGTGCTGGCACATTGCCAGTTCATCCAGGGACCCGAGGTGCGGGCACTGGAGACTGAACTCGCGACATTCTGCGGCGCGCGGCACGCCATCGTCTGTTCAAGTGGCACCGATGCGCTCCGCCTCGTGCTGATGGCGTGGGGCATCGGACCGGGCGATGCCGTCATCTGTCCCACTTTCACTTTCTGCGCCACGGCCGAAGTGGTGGCGCTCTGCGGCGCGACCCCGGTCATGGCCGACGTGGAAGCGGCCACGTTCAATCTCGATCCGGCGAGCTGCGAGCGCGCCGTCACGACCGCTCGGCGGCTTGGGCTGAAACCGCGCGCCAGTTATTCCGGTCGATCTGTTCGGCCTGCCGGCGGATCACGACGCGATTGGCGCGATCGCCGCCAAGTACGATCTGCTGGTGCTCGACGACGCAGCGCAAGCCTTCGGCGCCACCTATCGCGGCCGTAAACTTGGCGCGATTGGACCGGCGACAGCGACAAGCTTTTTTCCGGCCAAGCCGCTCGGCTGTTACGGCGATGGCGGCGCCATTTTCACCGACGACGATGATCTGGCGGTGCGGCTCAAAAGCCTGCGCGTGCACGGCGAGAGCGCCGACAAGTATGACGCCGTGCGTATCGGCATCACCGGCCGGCTTGATTCGATCCAGGCAGCGATCCTTCTGGAAAAACTGAAAATCTTCCCGGATGAAATCGTGGCGCGAAACGCGGTGGCGCAGCGTTACACCGCGGGCCTCGCTGAGGTTGCCACCGTCCCGCGTGTCGGTAACGAAGCGACTTCGGTTTGGGCGCAATACACCATCCGGCTTGCGCCAGGGCGCCGCGACGCGCTCGCGGCCACGCTAAAGGCTCAAGGCATCCCGACGGCGATCTATTACGCCAAGCCGCTGCATCGCCAGGCTGCCTATCGCGATTTCCCGATAGCGGATGGCGGCTTGCCAGTAAGTGACCAGCTCGCCGACGAAGTGATCAGCCTGCCGATGCACGCCTATCTCGAGGCGCCCGTTCAGGACCGTATCATCGCGGCAGTTTGCCGGGCCCTTGCGGGCTAGCGCATCCAAAATCTTCCTGCATAGCGAAGCGCCTCGCGGGAGGATAAAAGCGAGCATGATCGAGCGGATTCTCACCGTCGGCGGCTTCACGCTGCTCTCGCGCCTGACCGGCTTTTTCCGCGACATCATGCTGGCGGCGATTCTCGGCGCCGGACCGATCGCCGACGCGTTCTTTGTCGCCTTCCGGCTGCCGAACCACTTCCGCGCCATCTTCGCCGAAGGCGCGTTCAATGCGGCCTTCATTCCGGCCTACGCGCGCATCCGCACCCAAGGGGGACTGCAATCGGCGGCGCTGTTCGGCGATCGTATCTTTACGCTGCTGATTGCGACCCAAGCGGTGCTGTTGGCGCTTGCGCTCTTCTTCACGCCGCAGGTGATCGAGTTACTGGCGCCTGGTTTTTCGCACGAGCCGGAGCAATTCGCGCTCGCCGTCAGCCTGACGCGCATCACCTTCCCCTACCTCCTTCTCATCACGCTCGTGACTTTGTGGGGCGGAATTCTCAACGCGATGCATCGTTTCGCGGCGGCGGCAGCCGCGCCGATCCTGCTTAACGTCTCGATGATGGCGACGCTGGCGTTTGCCGCCTTCTTCGGCGGCGCGGGTTATGCAGCCGCGTGGGGCGTACTGATTTCGGGCGTGCTGCAAGCCATGCTGGTCGGCGGTGACACATTGCGAGCCGGCGCATTTACAATCTTTCGCTCGCTGCGCTTCGATACCGATGTGCGCCGTTTCTTCACCGCACTGGTGCCTGCAACGATCGGCTCCGCCGGCACGCAACTCGCACTGTTCGCCGACACCATCATCGCAAGCTTCCTGGCAACCGGCGCGATCTCGGCACTCTACTACGCCGACCGCATCGATCAGCTGCCGATCGGCGTTATCGGGATCGCTGTCGGCACCGTGCTGGTGCCTGAGATGACGCATCGGATTGCAGCCGGCGATGAATCCGGCGCCCGCTCGGCGCAAAACCGCGCCATTGAATTTGCGCTGTTATTGGCGATCCCGTGCATCGTTGCTTTTTTGGTGGTGCCCGAGCCCATCATGCGCGGCCTGTTCATGCGCGGCCGGTTCACTGCCGGCGACGCGCATGCGGCTGCGATGACGCTCGTTGCTTATACCATCGGGCTTATTCCTTTCGTGCTCATTCGCAGTGTCGTCGCGCCCTTCCTTGCCCGCGGCGACACGCTCACGCCGATGAAGGCGGCGCTGGTCGGCACTGCCGTCAATATCGTCTTTAAGATCGCGCTGATGGGCCCGCTGGCGCAGGTCGGGCTCGCGCTCGCAACCTCGATCGGCGCCTGGATCAATTTCGTCCTGGTGCTGTGGCTCGCCGCACGCGCCGGTCACATCGCCGCCGACGCGACGCTCAAATCCTCGCTCATCAAGCTCGCCGCAGCTGGTATTGCCATGACGATCCTCCTGTTGATCGCTGCGCCGCTTGTCAGCTCGGTATTTGCATCCTGGTCGAAATTCCGCAGCGAGACGGAACTCGTCGTACTGGCAGTCGTCGGCGGTGCGTTCTACGGAGCGCTCACGCTCGCGCTGTTCGGGCGCCGATGGCTGTCGCTCCTGCGCAGGCGGGCGCAAAAAGCGCCGGCGGCGCCGATCGAAGCGTTTGAGGGCACGACGCCGCCTCCTCCCGGACCTGACGATCTATAGTGTGGACGATGTTAATCCAATCGAGACAATTTTAACGGAACGTGCAAAAGCATTTTGCAAAGTTTGAGCGATATTTGTGCAGTTACACGCCAGCGTAAAATTCTTGTCACATCAAATCGCGGCTCATCGATCCGGGGGGAATGCTGTGCTCAAGTTCTGGACCAACTACTACGAAGCGGTGCGCTTCACTTGCGAAGCGCACTCCGTGATGTCGGCCCGCGTCATGCTTTTCGCCTCCGGCGATCCGATGGCCGCGGCCGAAGCGTTTCGCATGGTCATGGAGAAAGCGACCACGTTTGCGGACGCGCAGGCTGCGGCAGAGCGGGCGTTGGCGGATGGCCGCAGTATCTACGAAGCGGCCGAGGAGGCCTACCTGCCGCTGCGCGATTGTGTGCGCGAAAACAGTACCCGGCTTCTGTCGGCCGCAAATTGAGGGCAACCGCGCGCGTCAGCGAAGCGGCGCGCCGGGCTTCATGTACGGCTTTAGCGCCGCGAGCGGTATATCGACGTCAAACTCTCCGCCGCTCAAGCCGCCTATCGTGCCGAAAATGAAAATCACGGTAGCCTGATCGGCGCCCCAGACCCAATTGCGGCCCTTGGCCAGGGTCTCCGCGATCTCGGCATCGTCAGGCTCGGTCGCGTTCCGCTCGCCGAATTGTTTGCCCAGCTCTTCCTTGCAGCGCGCCGCGACAAAGACTTTCCAGTCGCTCGTCGGGACAAATATGTCGTCCAGCGTGACCAAGCGGGCGTGCACCAGATCCCAGGTGAAGGATCGCTGACCGAGAAGATCGTGATTGCCGCCGGCAAAATCGTCGGTCGACACCTGAAAGCTGACGATGCGGTCATCGAAACGCGCCACGGTGTAAACCCGCCGCGCCGATCGTCTCATGGCGCCAAAATCCTCGTCGGTCCGGAACACGTCTTTGTCGTCCGTTCGCCACCGCCGCAGCATCAGCGTCCTGAACACGAAGGCGTTGAAAGCGGCTGCGCCGCGTCCTCCCGTCATCCACGGATAGATGTCGCTTTCGGCAATGCGCTCATCAAAGCGGGCGCGAAACCGCATGCGCGGCTCAAGCGCCGCCGCGCCAGCCTTGTCTGCCTTGAGGCCGCTGAACTGATTGACGCGATCGGCAAATTCGGTCGACAGACATTCGGTGATCACGCCGCGGTCGCCGGGCGTCTCGGGCATCGGCACGCGGGTGCCACAACTGTCCATCACGTAATTGAGCCACGCTCGCTCGGCGGTGACAAAAGTCGCGAAGCTTGCGGCAGACAATTCATGCTTGAGCGCGCTGTAAGCTTCGCCCAGCATCTTGTCGGACTTCGATAATGCCGCGTCGGCGCAGATCAGCCGCTCTCCGGTCGTCTTCGCCGCGGCGCAGTCAAAGCTCGGCCCGCTGTATCCGATCTTGTATTGCTGCGGGTCCATGCCGGTCGGGCGCTCGAGCGTATAAACAATGTCGTCCTGCAACGTCACCAGATCGGCATTGTCGTCGAAATAGAAGTCACGCACCTCGGCGCCGCAAATAACGCGGTAGGTCGAAATTTGCCCGCTGAGATGGAGCCGCTTTGCCAACGTTCCATCCTTGTCGCCGGCAAGCGCACCGCCAAACGCTTCGCCCCGATACGTCACGCCGGATGAGTATTTTGCGCTAGAGCAGGAAAGCGGCGCGGGACCTTTGACTTCGCCTTCGGCAAACTCGACCGCAAATTCGAGCAGCGGCACATCTTTGCTGGTCAGTTTACGCGGCTTCGCCCGAGTCTTCGCCCAAGCCGCCGGCTTGGCCGCGATAATGCGCCAGACGCCCGCAAAGCCCGCCTCCGGTGACAGCCCCGGCAGCATCATCGGTCCCGCCTCCGCCGCCGAGAACGCCAGCGGCACGATCAACCCCGCGATTGCAAGCCGCCGGCTCATGTTATTATTCGGAAGTATCTCAGTATTCGGCAGCGTCTTGGTATTTGGAAACCGGTCAGGGTCGCAGCCTCTTTTTTCTCGCGTTTTCGATATTTTCTAGTGCATCTTTCAATTCATCCGCATCGACTCGTGAATCGTTCGGTGAAAGGCCAAAGGCCGATCTCGCATTGAGACGTTCGGCGGCACATGCCTCCATGACGTGTTGAGCAAGTTCGGCCATTGTTTTGTAGCGATTGTCATCATATTGATTGGCCGCTTTCCATTCACACTCAATGACGCGGTTCTGAACAGCAAGCACCTCATCGGCTGTGACGCCCGGTACTGGCTTCTTTGCGTTCGAGCTACAGGCGCAAACAAGGCCGCTCAGGGCCAGCGCATAGAGGACGGGCGCAAGGTTATGGGGCGCGGCCCGAACCCAATTGCACCAAAAAACGTGCAAGACACTACGCATTATTTTTTCAACTTCGCGCATTAATCGGGCGATTTTCGGTCCAATCCCACGTGCCGGCATCGCGATCGCGCACCGCTTCTTTCCATCCGACCGTCTCCGCCCGCCGCTTGAAATTGACGCCCTCGGGTGAATGCCTGGTGATGCCGTCAAAGACGGTGGCGAGAAGCTGGGTGTTCTTCAGCCCCATGGCTTCGATGGCCTGATTGACCACGAGCTTTTGCATCATGAGCTGGTTGACCGGCACGGTGGCGATGCGCTCGGCAAGCGCCTCAACTTCGGCGTCAAGACTCTCGGGCGGCACTGCCTTCAGGATAAGCCCAAGTTTCTCCGCTTCGCTGCCGGTGATCTTGTCGCCGGTAAACAGCATCCGCTTGGCGCGCTCAGGACCGAGCCGATAGACCCACATCGCCGTAGTCGGGCAGCCCCACACCCGCGTCGGCATATAGCCGATGCGCGCATCGGTGCTCATCACGATCATATCCGCGCAGAGCGCGATGTCGGAGCCACCCGCCACGGCGTAACCGTGCACCTTGCAGATCACCGGTCGATACGAGCGCCACAGGCTCATGAACATCTCGGTGTTGCGCATCATGAACGCGTAATCCTTCATCGGATCCCACGGCATGTCCTGAATGACGCCCGAGCCGCCGCTGCTTTCGGCGTAATAAGTCAGATCATAGCCGGCGCAGAATGCTTCACCGGCGCCCGAGAGCACGATGACGTGGACGTCCGGATCGGCATTGGCTCGCTCGACGCAGCCGGCGAGCTCCACGGGAACATCATCATCGATGGCGTTCATGACTTCGGGGCGGTTGAGCGTGATGCGCCCGATCCGTCCGTCCTTTTCGTAGATCACCTTCGGCATTGAGGCCTCCTCCTGAAAGGGTTCGTTTACCATGTTTGTCTACAAAGACGACGAGGCGACATGGTCGGCATCCTTGGTTCGACACCCTTGGCGTGAGTTCGACATGAACGTCTTCAGCGCACGACAGAATCTCGCGAATCACTATGGCCTGCCGACCTCGCGGTGGGGCGCTTTGTCGTGCTGATCGCCAACCACATAACCATCGGCCCGCTGGTGGCCGAGGATTTCGGTCCGCTGTTCTGCTGGATCAACGACGTCGCGGCGGCGCGGCTCGACTTCGCCTATCGCCCGGTTGATGTGGTGGCTCACCAGCAATGGTGGGACAGTCTCGGCAAGGACCAGACGCGAGTCGTGTTCGCCATCAGAAAGGCGATGGAGCCGTCGATCATCGGCTACATCCAGATCAACGGCATCAACAGCGTGCACCGCTCGGCCGAGCTGGGCATCAGAATCGGCGATGAAAAGTATCGCGGACAGGGCTTCGGTAAAGAAGCACTGCAGCTGGCCGTCGAGTTCTGCTGGAACCACCTCAATCTCAATCGCGTGCAGCTGGTCGTATTCAAGCACAACGTCCGCGCCATCAGCGCCTACAAGGCGGTCGGGTTCAGAAGAGAAGGCGTATTACGGAAGGCCGCCTTCATCGGCGGCAACTGGGTAGATCTCTGTGTGATGGCGGCGTTGCGCCCAGCGCCCGCGCGGCGGAGCAAAACGCCGGCAGCTGCGCTTGCATTGCTGCCGCTCCCCCATGTGAGCGCGACGACCGAACTCGATGCCCCGGACTCGGCGCGCCACGTCGCCTGAAGCCGCCGTCAGCGTTCAGACTTATGGGACCGGTGTTCAGAGCAAAGACGCAGTGGATACAGCCAGCCGCTAAGGCGTGGCGCGAAGCTTGAGATCATGCTGCTTCAAGAACCTGTCGACCAAGCCGCTCCATATCGGAATGCCGTCCTTTGAGAATAAGTAGTGTCCATCGCGGCCGAACGCGGGCGCCGTGATGAACTCGACATTGCCGCCGCCTTCGGTAAACGCGCCTTTTAGTTGCTGGGCCAGCGCTGGTCCAAAGAAATGGTCGTTTTCTGCATAGACCCACAACATCGGAATCCGCGATCGCTGGCCGAAGGAGCGAAACGCTTCGATCAGCTGTTCCGGGTGGCAATCCTCATCCTTGTGGATCGATCCGCGCCCGCCGGCAAAACTGATGGCGGCGACCAGACCCGGTGGCGGATCGGCGGTGAGCGCGACCGTAGCAAAGCCGCCCGCTGATACGCCGACGCTGATCACGCGCGACCGGTCGATGTCCGGGCGTTTCACCAGAAATTCGATCGATGTTTTGAGATCGGCGGCGCCGGCCGTGCCTGCAGCAACGAAGTCCGGATTGGCGCAGGGTCCGTAGCTGTCCGTCGACCCGCCGCCGGAATCGCCATAGCCGCGCCGCATCACCACCACCGCCGCCCAGCCGCGCCGCGCAAATTCGATCGCCTGCGGCAGCAACGCCGCGGGAGTCATTTTCGGATGCAACTCGGCCGAACGCGGCGAACCGTGCGCGATCAGAGCGAGCGGATACCGGCCCGGTTCATTCGGCCGGACCAGCAAGGCTTCGAGCCCGCGCGGACCCGCAAGCGCAGAGGGAATGCGCAACTCCTCCTGGAGATACGGCTCGGCTGCGGCGCTCTCACTAACCAGTCCGACAAGGAGAGCGCCGGCAAGGAGAAATTTTGCCCAATTCATTTTCGGCCTCACGATCGCTTAACTTCGCAGCGCCGCCAGGACGGCCGGCGTAACTTCGTTGCCCCATTCCTGGACGAAATGCCCGGCTGCGGCGAATTCGAGCGCCAGCGGACAGCCGCGAATGTCTTTATGCAGCGCGCGCATCACCGGCGGCCCAAGCACCGGATCGGTCATGCCGATCGCCATCACGCTTTTGCCCCGCCAGTCGTTACGCCAAAAGTCGCGCGCCGCGCGTTCGATCGCGGCGCCCGGGCTATCGAGAAATTCCGGCACCAGATTCGGAAATCGGCGCACACCCGCTTTATAGGTCGCATCCGGATAAGGCGCGTCATAAGCCGCCGCCTCGGCCGCCGACAGATGCGGGCATGATCGCGCCATCAGGCGGCCGATCGCCATATCGGGCTGGCTGTTCGAGAACGCCCGCCAGTCCAAAAAACCTTTGGGCAACGGGACCTCGCCGGTCGGCAGCGCGGTGTTCATGATGATCAGCCGGGAATACCGCTGTGGCTCTTCGAGCGGCAGCGTCAGGCCGAGGAGACCGCCCCAGTCCTGCACCACGAGCGTGATCTCGGTCAGATCGAGCGTCCGGACAAAAGCAAGCAGGCTGTTGCGATGGAGCTCGAATGTATAGACGCTTTCCTCTGCCGGCTTGTCCGATCGGCCGAAACCAAAAAAGTCCGGCGCCACAACCCGACTTCCGGTCGCGAGGAAATGCGGGATCATCCGGCGATAAAGATAGCTCCAGGTCGGCTGGCCGTGCAGGCAAAGAAACACCGGCGCGGTCCTTGGCCCCTCATCGAGATAGGACATCGCCAACCCAGAAAAGCCCGGCAGGTCGTCGCGGCTGTGCGGACGCCACGGAAAGCCCGGCAAATCGGCAAAGCGCTCGGGCGGAGTCTTCAGGATTCCAGTCATGTTGCGCTCAGTGCTTCGAACCGTCAGGCGGAATGGGGAACCGCAAATGGGCGGGCGAAGTTTACGTTCGGTTAACGCGTCGTGTCGAATACTGCGGGTGGCCGAACTTTTCAGGGTATTCGCGATGCTGACAACACGTTCCGTGCCTTCAGAAGAAGCGTGTCCGGTAAGCGAGGAACTTCTCGGCGCTCTCTACCGCAGCAATCAGCATGGATTGTCCGAGTTGGTTGCAAATGTCGGCCCGCAGACCAGGGCAATGCTGGCATTATACTGTTATCGCCGCGCGCATCTGCAAAACATCGGTCTCGCAATCGCTGCGACCTGTGAGGAAGACGACCTGGCCTGGCTCGGAGCCGCCGGCTCAGTTTTGTTTTCGCGGTCCCGCGAAGCTCCGCTGAAATCGATCGCGAGCTATCATGAGGCGCGACGGAGTGTGACGCTGGCCAGCGGCCCCATGCAGACCGTCCCTCCTGAGATCCTGGACTGAACGCTGGATTGAACATCCGGCGCGCTTAGACGCTGGCCGGCATCGGATTTCCGGCGCCTCTCCGGTAACACCGCACCCGGACTGCCTTGGTCGGGCTGCTGCCGAACCGTTTCCACAGTCAAATCAGGCCCGGGCCGGAGCCGTCCAGATCGGCTCCGCGACAGCATATTGATCGCCACGCCGCGATAATTCGCGTCACGCCTTTATTTTAGGCCTTGCTAAATTAGCAATAGCTAATATATTCGTGCCGGTGCCGGTGCCGGTGCCGGTGCCGGTGCCGGTGCCGGTGCCGGTGCCGGTGCCGGTGACCCCCCAAAGTCGCCGATTGTCACATTGAGGAGAGCCATCTTGACGTTGCGGGCCCACGACGCGAAGCAACTGACGGCGAAGGCAGTGGAGGCGACACGGCTTCTGACTGCACTCGCCAACGAGAGCCGGCTGGCGATCCTGTGCGAATTGGTCGAGGGCGAGCGCTCGGTCGGCCAGCTGGTTGAGGCCGTCGGGCTTGCCCAATCGGCCCTTTCCCAACATCTCGCCAAGCTCCGCGCCGCCGACATCGTCGCCACGCGGCGGAATGCACAGACCATTTATTACCGGCTGGCCAGCAAGGCTGCCGGCAGCGTGATGCAGACCCTGGCTGAGATCTATTGCCGGCAGCGTCCGCGGAAATCTTCACACTGAGCACTTCACATAGTCAGGAGAAAGTCAGATGCAGATCAAATCAATCGATCCGATTTCGCTGAAGCAGCGTCTCGACGACGGCAGCGCCATCCTCATCGATGTTCGCGAACCGCATGAACACGCCCGCGAACACATCGAAGGCGCGCGTCTCGTGCCGCTGTCGCGGTTCCAGGCTGAAGATTTCGGCAAGGTCGGCGACAAGACGGCCGTCTTCCATTGCCACAGCGGCGGACGGACCGGTTCAAACGCGCGGCTTCTCACCTCGAAGGGCTTCCGCGACGCTTATCACCTGAGCGGCGGCATCATGGCCTGGAAGGCGGCTGGGCTGCCGACGCAATCCAAGCGCCAAGCAGCCGGTGAAGGCGGCCGCAAGCGCTTCTGGCTATTTTAAAAACCGCGCGGGCGCCGCTGCAGATATATGGCGGCTGATCGGCGAATGCTTACATCTAGAAGAGCGAAGCGATCCGAGAACCCTCATGGCAACGCCGCTGACAATTCCATGTCCGCATTGTCACAAGCTCAACCGGGTACCACCTGACCGGTTGGGCGGGGGCGGCAAATGCGGCCAGTGCCATCAGCCGCTGTTTTCTGGGCGGCCGATCAATCTGGACGCCGCCCATTTCGACCGCCACGCCGGCGCCGCCGATTTACCGTTGCTGATCGACTTCTGGGCAACGTGGTGTGGCCCGTGCCGCGCCATGGCGCCGGTGTTCGAGGCGGCGGCGAAGGAGTTCGAGCCGCGACTGCGCTTCGCCAAGGTCGATACCGATGCCGAGCAAAACCTTGCGGCGCGCTATCACATCCAGGCGATACCAACCATGATCCTTGTCCACCACGGAAAGGAATTGGCGCGCCACAGTGGCGCCATGCCCGCAGGCGCGCTCCGCAACTGGATCGATCAACACCTCAACGCGTGAGTATCAGCCCGCTGATTTTTCCCAGCCAGCCGCACCAGTGTGTATTGGGCCGTGTACTCATTAAGCCGATGTCCGCTTAAATCCGAAAGCTGCCGGTTTCCCGCACGGCCGCGAAATGACGCGATGTGCCACAAACGGACTCATGCAAGTGCAGCAAACACCAGCCTCATTCGATCACCTCGTTGGCGGTGGCGAGCAGTGATCGCGACACATTCAGACCAAGTGCTTTCGCCGTCTTGAGATTGACGACCAGCTCGTATTTGGTTGGCGCCTGCACCGGCAAGTCCGCAGGTTTTGCCCCCTTAAGGATGCGATCGACGTAAGCGGCGGCGCGTGTGTAGGCGTCGATCGGATTTGGCCCGTAAGAGGCGAGGCCGCCGCTCGCGGGCCAATAGCGGAACGGGTAAACGTTTGGCAGCCGGAAGCGCGTTGCCAGCGAAATAATTGCTTCACGATGCACCACGGCCTGTGGGCTGGCCGTGACAATCAAGCCGCCATTCGGTTCAATCGCAAATGCAGTGATGGCGCGTTCGATCTCGGCAGGATAGCGCGTGTCAATGGGACTCAGTTCCAGGCCTAAACTCGGCGGCACCATCGCTTGGATCGCGGCAAACTGGCCGATACCTGCGGTTTCCGCCGGGTCGCGCAGGACAGCCACACGCGTAACGTTGGGCGCAAGCTCTTTCAGAAGTTCGAGCCATTTGCCGCTCAGGCTGTACTCGAACGCGCTAAAGCCGGTGGTATTGCCCCCCGGCCGGGCCAAACTGGCGACGAAGCCGGCGCCGACAGGGTCGATTAGGTTCGCGAACACGATTGGCGTGGTGCGAGTGATACGCTGTAACTCCGTGACACTGGGACTAGGAGAGGCCAGAATCACATCTGGCTTTAGCGCCACCAATTCAGCCGCGTACTGGCGAGTGCGATCCGCATCATCGCCTCCCCAACGCGCCTCAATCTGGACGTTGCCGCCTTCGGTCCAGCCGAGATTCTGCAAACCCTGTGTAAACGCCTTTTTGCGCGCCTCACCCACGCTCGCCCCGAAATTCAGCAGAATGCCGATCCGTCGCATCCGCTCACCCTGCTGGGCGAGTGCTGCGAGCGGCCACATCCCCGCGCCGACGAGTAGCGTGAGCAAATCGCGTCGTCTCATGTGCTCCTCTCACAGCCCGAGAGTGCAGCGTACCATACCACTGTAGGAAACGTCGCATTGTGCATCACAACAAAACTAACCGGCCAATGTCTCAGTTGGCTCAATTGCTACCGGCTCGCAATGTCTGCGATCGGTTCATTATGGACTCCATCGCAGACATGAGGGCGCAGGATTGACAACGACGCGACGTGCCATTTTCGGCATTATACGCGGCAAAAAAACTGTTTGGAGGATCGCTCGTTCAAGCCGGCGCGCTGCTGATCAACCACATCGCACCGCGCAGCCGAACGCTCACACCGTCTGCATAGGGCGCTAGTGCGTCGCGGAGAGAGGCGACGGCGGCTGAGATGACCTGTTCCGGCTGGTTGCGTAGCCAACTGTTCACGGCGCCGATTTCGGTTGACTGAACGACAGCCGCCTCCAGCCCTCGGCCGGCGGCGATATCGAGGTCCATGTCGAGCTTCTCGAAGCGCGGAGACGCCCAGCCGGCCTCGGTGAGAACCGCAGTGACGTGCTCGGGATCGGCGAAGGCGAACATTCCGGGTGCGTTCGGGACCGGCTCGGGCCGTGGTGGCAGGTGTTGAGCGACGGCAGTCATCGGCACCTCCATCCACGGGTTTTCGGCGAGCGTACGCCAGCACACGATCGCCATGCGGGCATCTGGAGTGGCGGCGCGGCGCATATTGGTGAAGGCCGCCACCCTGTCGCCGAAGAACATCGTGCCAAAGGCCGACGTCAGCAAATCGTATTCATCCAGCGCGCCGGTGGCAGGATCGACCTGCCGCCAATCGACATTGGTGAGGCCGGCGGCACCGGCGCGCTTCTCACCCTCAGCCAGCATCGGCCCGGAAATGTCGAACCCCACCACGCGGCCGGACGGACCGACGGCGCGCGCAAACTCCAGCGTGGGCGCGCCGCAGCCGCAGCCGATATCAACAACCCGCTCGCTGGCGTGTGGTGCAGCAAAGCCGAGCAAGGCGTCCGTCACCGGTGTGAGCGTGATGTCGGTGTGCTCCTGCCGAGCCACCCACGTGTGGCCGCCCTTGCCGTTCCAGAACGCGAGCATGTCGGCGTTAATTTCTTCGGGGGCGGCCATGCGTGTCCTCCTGTTGAGCGGGGGGTGCACGGTGCAGCTTTGCCGAGCGGGCTGCAAGCGGCGCCGCACAGATGCCATTTCGGCCCGGCATTCCCCGTATAACCCGCCGATCTGATGCTGAGGCCCGATGTCCGGTCCGGGTCCATTTTCGAACAAGCCGGTCAGTTTTGCCTGCCGGTTGATGTCCGCTCCGCCCCGAAAGCCGACTTGAGGCCAACAGAAAAGTAGCGCCCATAATGCCGCCATGCAGCTAATGGACACGTCAGCCCTTCGATGCCGCGGACCGCGCCGATGCCCCGGAACGCCGGAATCATCATTGAAAACTTGAATGGCACCTCGTGGGTCTTTTTTGGCTTGCCGTCCTCGTCGACCTCGGTTACGTGGACCTTATCAGCATCAACCTTGTCGACCTTGGCGTTGACGATCCATTTGATGTGACGCTGGCGCATTTCCGATTCGAGCACGCCCTTGGTATCGCCGACCCCACCGACGCCGAGATGGCCGATATAAGGCTCTGCGGTAATGAACGTCATCGGCACTTTGTCGCGAATCCGCCGCTTGCGGAGATCGGTGTCCATGATCATCGCGAACTCGTAGGCCGGACCGAAGCAGGATGCGCCCTGGACACCGCCGACGACGACGGGCCCCGGATTCTTGCAGAATTCCTCCCACCTTTTGTTGGCAGCGGCAGCGTGGTCGACGTCGCAAATCGAATTGGTGTTGCGCTCGGGTCCGAAGCCTTCGATCTCGTCGAACGCCAGTTCAGGCCCGGTGGCAACCACGAGAAAATCGTAGTTGAGCGATGAGCCGTCACCCAGCTCAATCCGGTTTTCATCCGGATGGACGCGCTTTGCCCCTGCCCCGCTAAACCCTATTCCATGGCGCGCAAGCACCGGCGCCAGGTCAATAATAATGTCATCCTTGGAGCGCCATTTCACGGCAACCCACGGGTTCGACGGCGTGAATTGGAAGAACGGCTTGTTGGAAACCAGCGTAACGCGGTCTTCCTTGCGCACGGCTTTCTTCAGCTCGTATGCGCAGGAAACCCCGCCGATGCCGCCGCCAAGGACGATGATCTGAGACATTGCTCCCTCCAAATTTTTGCTTTTTGTCCAATTGTAAGGACAAGAAAGAGCAAAAGACGAAAGGATGCTTTGATTTATATCAACGAGGCGCGACTTTGCCGATCACACGCGCGGTCAGCACCAGCTGGCGTCGTCGGCGCGCGGCAGCCGGAACAGCTCCTGAATGTTGGCGTCGATCAGGCCAAAGCCGACATTTCCGTAAAGCTTCTGACGTCCTTCGTTGAGCACCAGGCTCGGGCTGCCTTCGATTCGCATCTTGTCGGCATCTTGATAGTCCGTGGCCAAGCCGGCGAACGCGACGCCGCTGCGAATGAGTTCCTCGATCGCACCGATGTCCGCGCCCAGGCCCTCGGCTATCTCGCACTGCACGTCCCAGCGCGAAATATCGCGACAGTCGCGAAAAAACGCGGTGCGCAACGCCCATATGACTTGGTCAAAAATGCTCGAAGCAGATTGGCCACCGCTCGCCGCGGGTTGGCGCTCCCACTGCTGGACCGCCTTCATAAACAAGTGCGGACTGGCCGAACTCGGCGGTCGCGTTTTCAGCCAAATATCGGGATGAAGAGAAATGTGCGGAAACTTCTCCGCGACGTGCTGCAGGTGCGCATTGAATCCCTCGTACCCACCCTTATCCTTCCAGCTTAGTCTGATCTTTTCAGCCGTGTCACCGAACACCGAGCAGAACCGGTGTCTGATCCGCACCTTGCCGTCGAATTTTTCTTTGACCGCATCCATACGGGCTTGCGAGATATAGGCCCATACGCACAACACGTCGGAAAAGTACGTTATTTCGACTTGGTCCATTTCTGCTACCCGGCCCACGCTTCCAATGTTTTGGATATCCGCGTTGTGCCGGTGCAAAAGCCCGTTTGTCCGAAGTCAGCATTGATTTAGCTCAACGCCGCCCTCCGCGGAGGCGGATCATTCGTTGATTTGCGGCGCAAACATTTCGAAAATTTAATCCGAAACCGCGGAACGCAGAGGTTCCCGAATACTTGGTTCACCAGCCTTGCTCGCACGACATTCGTCGCGGTGAACGACTTACCGTTTTCATGTCGAACACAACGAAGTTGTTTCGAATCGAGCCCACAATTGGAGCGGTTGCCATGTCAGAAAACTTGTCCAAAACCTCATCAACAAAGATGATTGCACTCGCTATTGCCGTCGTACTCGGCACTGCAACAATGGCGACTGGCGCGATGGCTGCCGGCCATGGCTGGCGGCCATGGCGGCGGCGGCCACGCCGTCGGCGGTCACGGCGGCTTTGGCGGCCACGGTTTTGCAGGCGGTCATGGCGGTTTTGGCCGCGGCGGTTGGCACGGCGGGCACTATGCCAGAGGCTACGGACACCGCGGTTATGGCGGGTTCGGAGGCCTTTATGGCTACGGTGGCGGCTTTTGCTTCGGAACCCCGATCGGCGCGATCTGCCCCTAGCGACCGTTCGACGATATAAAGTCGCGGCGAATAGCCGCGATCGGGCACAAATGAGCAGCCCCGGCCCACCAGGCCGGGGCTTATTTTTTCTGCCGTCTCAATTGACGGTCTCTTTTGCAAGTAGGACAGCGGAGCTGATGTCGGCGGTCCGCGTGGCCGGCAAGATATTCGCGGCTACCCATCCGCGCCGTTCAACGCTACGATCATCAAACGACATTTCACCGCCGGCCGAGTGAGAAGGAAATAAGGATGGGAATGCGGTTGCTACGATCGACATTGTTGAGTTTGGCGCTTGGCAGTCTGGCGGCGTCTGCGGTCTGTGCGCAGGATCCGGTCAAAATCGGGCTGATCACGACTTTGAGCGGACCCGCCGGATATCTCGGCGCCGACATCCGCGACGGCTTTCAGCTTGCGGTCGAGATGGAAGGTGGAAAACTCGGCGGCGTTCCGGTTCAGGTGCTGGTCGAGGACGACGGCTTCAAACCCGGACAGGGCAAGCAGATCGCGGACAAGTTTCTCAAGAGCGAAAAAATCAAGCTCCTGACCGGCATCGTGTTCTCCAACATCGTCGGTGCCACTGTCCCCGACATTCTCGATGCCGGCGCCATTTACGTCAGCCCGAATGCCGCGCCCTCGAATTTTTCCGGCAAGGACTGCAACAAAAATTACTACGTCGTGTCGTGGCAGAACGATACCCTGCACGAAAGCGCAGGCCAGAACGCCACCAATCTGGGTTACAAAAAGGCGTTTATCCTTGCCCCCAACTATCAAGCCGGCAAGGACGCTCTCGCGGGCTTCAAGCGCTATTTCAAGGGTGAGATCGCCGGCGAACTCTATACCCGTCTCGACCAGACCGACTATGCGCCGGAAATGGCGCAGATCCGCGCCGCCCAGCCCGACGTCGTGTTTCAGTTCCATCCCGGCGGTCTCGGCATTTCTTTCATGCGCCAATACCAGCAGGCCGGACTGCTCGGCACCATTCCAATGGTGGTGGCAGCGCCGTCGATGGACACCACTATCCTCAAGGCGATTGGCAACGCCGCCATCGGCGTCAATGTCAGCTCGCAGTGGAATCTCGACTTCGACAACGAAGCCAACAAAAAATTCGTGGCCGCATGGCAAAAGAAATTCGGCGCCGAACGGTTGCCGACGTTCTACGCCAGCCAAGGCTATGACACCGCGCTTGCTATCGGCGCTGGCCTCAAAGGCGTCAACGGCAATCTGAGCGATACCGACGCGTTCCGCACCGCGATGCTGAAAGCCGACTTCCACTCCGTGCGCGGCGCGTTCAAATTTGGCAGCAACCAGCATCCGATCCAGGACTGGTACGCGATGCGCGTCGAAAAGGGCGCGGACGGCAAGCCATTCATCAAGACCGTCGGCAAGGTCTTCTCGAACCACGGCGACGCCTACGCCAAGGATTGCAAGCTCTAAGCGCGCGCGGCTACTCGAGCACCCGCGGCAAAACCATGACGCTGGCGCTTGAGCAGACGCTTAACGGCATCCAGTTCGGCGTGATGCTGTTTCTGTTGGCGGCCGGACTGACGCTGATCTTTGGCGTCATGCGCATCATCAATCTGGCGCATGGTGCGTTCTATATGATCGGCGCTTACGGCGCTGCGCTGGTCGGCGAGCGTACCGGCTCGTTTGTGCTCGCCGCGCTCGCCGGTCTGGCCGCGGCCGCCGTCGCTGGCCTGATCATCGAGTTCGTGGTGATCCGGCGGCTTTATTCCCGCGACCATGTTCAACAGGTGCTGGCGACATTCGGCGTCATCCTTCTGGTCAATGAAGGCACAACAATCCTGTTCGGCCGGCAGCCTCTGTACCTGCCGATTCCGGGTTTTCTTTCCGGCACGGTGCAAATAATTCCGGGCGTGCCTTATCCGGCGTATCGCGTCGCGATTATCGCGGCCGGATTGCTGGTCGCGGTCGGGCTATCGCTCTTTATTAACAAGACGCGGATCGGAATGCTGGTTCGCGCGGGCTCGACCAATCGCGACATGGTGCGTGCGCTCGGCGTGAACATCCGGCTCCTCTACACGCTGGTATTCGGCTTGGGCGCGCTGTTGGCCGGCTTGGGCGGCATCCTGGCCGCGCCCCTCCTCGCCGTTCAGGTCGGGATGGGCGAGCAGATTCTGATTTTGACCTTTGTTGTTGTCGTGGTCGGTGGCGTTGGCTCAATTCGCGGCGCTTTCATCGGCGCCATGGTCGTCGGCATTACCGACACGTTGCTCCGCGCCTTTCTTCCAATGGCGTTGCACCGGGTCATGACGGTCTCAGAGGCCGACGCATTGGGCGCCGGGCTTTCCTCTATGGGCATTTATCTTGTCATGGCGCTGGTGCTCCTGATCCGGCCGCAAGGGTTGGTTCGTGCTCCAGGCTGACAGTGCTGCGGCCGCCAGATTATCGCGGCAGCACATGCTGTGGCGTATCGGCGGCGTCATTGCGCTGGCGCTGTTCGCGCTGGTTCTGCCTTGGGCCGCGACCAAAGCGGGCAGCCCGGATTTAATTTCGCTGGCAACGCGCATCGTCATCTACGCAATCGCCGCAGCCAGTCTCAATCTTATTCTCGGCTACGGCGGCCTCGTCAGTTTCGGTCACGCCGCTTATTTTGGCGTCGGCGCTTACGCGGTCGGCATACTCTATTTTCATTTCAGCAACGCCGAGCCGTTTCTCGGCTTCCTTCCCGGCACCAACCAGCTGCTGATAACGATACCCGCCGCCATCGTGATAAGCGCGATATTTGCGTTTGTTCTCGGCGGACTTTCGTTGCGCACCACGGGCCTGCAATTCATCATGATCACGCTCGCGTTCGCGCAGATGGTCTTCTTCCTGTTTGTCTCGCTCAAATATTATGGCGGCGACGACGGATTGATCGTGCGCCGCCGCAATGTGCTGTTCAATCTCGATATGGCCAACGACACGACGTTCTATTTTGTCTGTGTTGCGGTCGCGGCAGTTTACTTCTTTCTGTTCTGGCGGCTCGCCCAATCGCGGTTTGGTCTCGTGCTCGGCGGCATTCGCCAGAACGAGCGCCGGCTCGCGGCGATCGGCATCTCGACTTACCGCTACAAACTTGTAGCGTTCGTCATCGCCGGCGCCGGCGCCGGATTGGCCGGCGCGCTGATGGCCAACTTTGCCAAATTCGTCAGTCCGGATCTGCTGCATTGGTCGCAATCCGGCGATCTGATGATCATGGTGATCCTTGGCGGCGGCGCGACCTTGTTTGGACCGTTGATCGGCGCAGCGATGTTGATCGGTCTCGAGACCGTGCTCACCGGCTGGACCGAGCACTGGCAGGTTTTCCTGGGCCCGTTCTTGATTCTGATTGCGTTATTCACCCCGGGCGGCGTGCTGTCACTGTTCAGAACCAGCGCGAGCAGCTCCGATGCCTGAGCCGCTGTTGCGCATCGACAACCTGACTAAACGTTTCGGCAGCCTTGCCGCGAGCGATGGGCTGTCGCTCGACGTCATCGCCGGCGAAGTCCATGCCGTGATCGGCCCGAACGGCGCCGGCAAAACGACGCTGATTTCCCAGCTGTTCGGCGAGCTTGCACCGGATGCCGGTGCAATCGTGTTCGCGGGCAAAGACATCGGCGCGCTGACCACGGCCGAACGTGTTCATGCCGGCCTGGCGCGCTCATTTCAGATCACCGAGCTTCTGCTCGAATACACCGCGCTCGACAACGTAACGCTGGCGGTGCAAGCCCGGCGCGGCCACAGCTTTCATTTTTGGTCGAATGCGCGTCACGATCCGGCGCTCCGCGAAGCGGCCTTACACGCGCTTTCGCGCGTCGGCCTCGGCGCGCGCGCTGACAGCGTTGTCAGTGAGATGTCACACGGCGAGCAAAAGCAGCTTGAGCTCGCGATCGCGCTTGCAACCAGCCCGCAACTCCTTTTGCTCGACGAGCCGATGGCCGGCTTGGGCGCGACAGAATGCGCTTCCACCATTGCACTCCTCCGCAGCCTCAAGGGAGGGATAACGATCCTTCTGGTCGAGCACGACATGGATGCGGTCTTTGCGCTCGCCGACCGCATCTCGGTGTTGGCGAACGGCCGGTGCGTGGCGACCGGCACGGCGGAAGAGATCCGCAACAACGAAGCCGTGCGGCTCGCATATTTCGGCGAGGGGGACACCTAGTGCTGCGCGTCGAGGGCCTCCAGGCGAGCTATGGCCGCGGTCAGGTGCTGTTCGACGTCTCCCTCGACGTCGGCCGGGGCGAGCTTGTGACGCTTCTTGGCCGCAACGGCATGGGCAAAACCACCACCATCCGCGCGATCATGGGTCTCCTGCCGCGGCGTTGGGGCACCATCGAATTTGACGGCAAGCCGATCGGCGACTGTATGCCGGAGACGATTGCCCGCCGCGGCGTCGGCCTGGTGCCGGAAGGCCGGCAAATCTTCCCGACCTTGACCGTGGAAGAAAACCTGATCGCCACGGCGGCAAACCGGCTCGCCCGCGCCGAAATGTGGACGCTGAAGGAAATCTATCGGCTGTTTCCGCGGCTCGCCGAACGGCGGACCCAATTCGGCCGCACCCTCTCCGGCGGCGAGCAGCAGATGCTGGCGATCGGCCGCGCGCTGATGACGAACCCGCTGCTGATTATTTTCGACGAGGCGACCGAAGGCCTGGCGCCGGTAATCCGCGGTGAAATATGGAATTGCATCGCGCTTTTGAAATCGCGCGGCCAGTCCATCCTCATTGTCGATCGAAATTTGAAAGTCCTGCGGCGGCTCGCCGACCGCCACTACGTCATTGAAAAGGGCCGCACGGTCTGGTCCGGCAGCCCGGCGAAAATGGACAGCGAAGTTGAGGCCGTGCACCGCTATATCGGACTCTGAATTTTATTTCACTTTTATGGCGCCTCACCACCGGCGGCCATAACAGGCACGGTGCGTCGCTGCCTTCCGCACTCTCATTGGATTGCCGGAGGTAAAACAGCACCGCAACCCAAGCTCTGTCCCGCGACAAGACCCGCGTTACCATCGTGCGTATCGTCTTCAATGCGGGCGCAACGGCGCTCCTCGCCACGTAAAACTCCAATCAACAGAAAAACGAAACTTCAATAAATCGAACGGCGAAAATCTCAATTCCAAGTTACCGAAAAGACACATGCCGGGGATATGACAGGCATAAAGTGCGCGGCGGCTGGACAATGGCGAGCAACTCCAGCACCAATAGCGATGGACTCTGGCACCCTTCCGAGGTGCGAGTAAAAACCCCTCAGAACAGCTGCCGGCCGGAGTGCTGAAAGCGCAAACGTAGGTAGGAGAAAAGCGTGGCTTACACTGGGCCATTTCCTAAAACCTTTACCGCTGCGCACGTGACCGGCGAAGTGCTGGTCAGCGGCGCGACGTTTAGCGGCGGCATCACGAATTCCGGCACGATCCAAAGCGGCGTCGTGATCGAGGACGGCGGGTTCGGTAGCGGCAGCGTCGTCAATGCGCGCAGCGGTACGATATCCGGCGGCATCCTGGTCTCTAGCGGCGGCTTTCTCAGCAACGGCGGCATCGTCAACTCAGGCTTTATTTCCGGCGGCATCGTCAATTCCGGCTTCGTCACCGGCGGCATCCACGTCGCCAGCGGCGGCAAGATCGTTGCCAACAGCGGCACGGCAAATACCGCGATCATCGTGGAACACACCTCGCAATTCGCCGGCGGCATCACCAATGCCGGCACGCTCTCGGGGGGGTCAACTGGAATTTTTATCAACCAGGTTTCCTCATTCTCCGGCGGCATCACCGATACCGGGACGATCGCCGCTGACGCCGGCGGCGCCATCTTCGTCAACGGCGGCAGCGGGTTTTTTGGAAATATTTTCGTCGCCAGCACCGGCAGGATCGTCGGCGGCGCCAGCGGCTCCGGCATCGAAGTTAGCAGTGTATCGACCTTCACCGGCACCATCACCAATGCCGGAAACATCTCGGCCGCGTCTTCGCAAGCGGCCGGCATCGAAGTTGGCACTGTATCGGTCTTCTCCGGCAGCATCAGCAACACCGGGAGGATTTCTGCGGGGAGCGGCATTAAGGTCGTCGGCAATACCAGAAGCTTCGTCGGCAACATCTTCGCCGCCGGCCTGATTTCCGCCGGCAGCCACGCCATCGGCGTCTATAACGACATACTGTTTTCCGGCGGCATTACAGTTGCCAGCGGCGGCACGATGATCGGTGGCTCCGGCGCCGGCGTGCTCGTCGAACACGTCTCGACCTTTGCGGGCAAAATCAGCAATGCCGGCACGATCTCGGGCGGCATTGAGGTAGACGCCGTCGGCATTTTCTCTGGCGGCGTCACCAATACCGGCAAGATCGCGGGTTCACCGGCAAACCAGGATGGCATTTTCGTCGGCACCACCGCCGCCGGACATCAAGTCAGTGCGACCTCGCGCTTCGCCGGCGGCATCAGCAATGCCGGGACGATTTTGGTCCACGCCGATGGCATTTTCGTGGGCGGAGTGGCCAGCACCGCCAGCACCGCCGCGTTATCCACCTTTGCCGGCGGCATTCACAATACTGGAACGATCTCAGCCGGCACCGACGGCGTGTTCGTCGGCGGACAAGCGTCTAGCAGCGCCACTGTCACGCTGTCTGCCTTCTCCGGCGGCATCACCAACAGCGGCTCGATCTCCGGCGGCAGCCGCGGCATCGTTGTCGGCGCCAACGCCGAAACCAGCGGCTCGGTCACGATATCGAGCTTTGCCGGCGGCATCGTCAACAGCGGCAGGATGTCGGCCGCCGGGACCGGCATTTTCGTCGGCGCCAGCGTCACGGACGCCCATGCCTCGGCCGGCATTGCGACCTTCGCCGGCGGCATCCGCAATACCGGCACCATTTCGGCAGGCCACAACGGCATTTTCGCCGGCGGCATGGCCCTGCACAGCGGCACCGCTGCGCTTTCGTTGTTCTCGGGCGGCATCAGCAATACCGGCACCATCTCGGCGAACGTCGGCATTTTCGCCGGCGGCAGCGCGAACACGAGCGGTTCCGTCACGTTGTCGGTGTTCTCCGGCGGCATCGGCAATACCGGCAAAATCTCCGGCGGCACCGGCATCTTCGTCGGCGGCATCGCCGGCACGAGCGGAACTGTTACGCTGTCGACCTTCGCTGGCGGCATCAGCAACGCCGGCGCGATCTCGGCGAGCCGCGACGGCATCTTCGCTGGTGGTGAGAGCACCGGGATCGGCGGAACCGTTGTCTTGACGACGTTCGCCGGCGCCATTGGCAACACCGGCACGATTTCGGCCGGCGAGGTTGGCATCGCGGCCAGCAACGTCGTTACTTTCGGCGTCAGCAGCGCCGGCGGCGGCATCGTCAACCGCGGCCGGGTCGTTGCGGACAACGTCGGTATTCTCGCCGACCAAGTCGCCACATTTGCCGGCGGCATCACCAACGTCGGCACGGTTTCGGGCGGCGACAGCGGTGTTGGCGTCGAAAACGTCGCGAGCTTTTCCGGCGGCATCGTCGATAGCGGCACGATATCGACGCGCGATGACGAAGGCATTTTTGTCGGTGGCAGCATCGTCTTTTCCGGCGACATCAGCGTCGCCAACGCCGGCAAAATCGTTGCCTTCAGTTCCGCCATTGAAGTGCAAAATATTTCGACCTTCGCCGGCGGCATCACCAATGCCGGGACGCTGTCGGCGTCCGGCACCATACCTGTCTTCGACGATGGCATCGACATCCACGACATCTCGACCTTTACCGGCGGCATCACGAATTCCGGTACGATCTCGGCCCTTCATATCGACATCGCCGTCGACCTAACGAGCGTGTTTTCCGGCGGCATCGACAACAAAGGCAAGCTTGTCGCGGCCCTCGGTTCCGGCATCGGGGTTGCAGCCACGACATTCCTCGGCGGCATCACCAATGCCGGCACAATCTCCGCAGGCGGCGCCGGCATCATCGTCGTCAGCGGGGCCACCTTCGCCGGCGGCATCGGCAATTCTGGTACGATTTCGAGCCTCAAGATCGGCATCAAGGCCAGCGAGGACGCTACTTTTGGCGACGGCAGCATCGGTGGCGGGATCGTCAACCGCGGCACCGTCGTTGGACACACCGCCGGTATCCTGGCCAACCGGGTAACTACATTTCTCGGCGGCATTACCAATATCGGTACGGTTTCGGCTGCCGACACCGGCATCGGGGTCGAATCCGTCTCGACCTTTGCCGGCGGCGTCGTCGACAGCGGCGCAATCACAGCGAGCAGCGGCGGCATATTCCTCGACAGCGACAGCGTCTTTTCCGGCGGCATTACAGTCGGCAGCGCGGGCAAGGTCATCGCCAGCGGCCATACTGCCATCGAAGTAGAAAACACCGCGACCTTCCTCGGCGGCATCAGCAACGCCGGTACGCTTTCGGCGGGCGCTATCGGCATTGATCTTCGAAACGGCGGCACTTTCGCCAGCGGAATTGTTAATGCCGGCGCAATCTCGGCAGGCGCTGACGGCATCTTCGCCGGAGCCGGAATTAACGCCGAAGCCTTCGTGAGGACAGCGGTTGAACTGACCACCTTCGCCGGCGGCATCACCAATAGCAGCGCGATCTCGGTCGGTGGCAGCGGCGGCGTCGGTATTTTTGCCGGAGGCCAGCTCTCTGGGCGAGCCTTTGACACTGGAACCGTCGAGTTGGAGACCTTCACCGGCGGCGTCACAAACGGCGGCACGATCACGGCGAGCGGTAACGGCGGAATAGGCATTTTCGCCGGCGGCCTCATGATTGCCGGCACTTTCAGCCGCGCAACGGTAGACGTGGCAACCATCTTGGGTGGCATTACCAACACAGGCAAGATCTCGGCGAGCGACGACGGGATTTTTGCCGGGGGCAAAATCAGCGGTCGGGAGGAGCCTTCGCCCAGTGGTACTGCAATACTCAGCGTGGCGACCCTATCCGGAGGCATTCTCAATAGCGGCACGATCTCGGCAGGCAACGATGGCATCGTCGTCGGAGCCGACATCGAATTCTCGGAATTCTACGGCACGTACGCCGCCCCCTCGGTCGTCGTGTCGGTCTTCTCCGGCACCGTCTCCAACACCGGCACGATCATGGCGGCTGCCGCGGGCATTTTCGTCGGCGCTTCCTCGGCCGGCGGGCAGGCCGTGCTGTCGACTTTCGCCGGCGGGATCGCTAATTCCGGCACGATCTCGGCGAAGACCGGCATCGCCATCACCAACGCAACGATCAGCGGCGCCATCGTCAATTCCGGCGCTATCTTGGCGACGAGCCACGGCATCGCGATCTCCGGCGGCGGCGAGATTGTTACCACCGGGACAGGCTTTGCCATCGCCATCACCGGCAAGACTTTCACCGGCGGCATTTTCAATGCCGGCGTGATCTCGGGGTCGGGCGGTATCGACATTACTCGGGTGTCGGGCGTCAGCATTTTCGACGATGGCAGCATCCTCGCCTCCGGCGGCACGGCGATCGGGTTCGGCGGCAGCGGCAATACGCTGACGCTCGGCGCCGGCTACACCATCAGCGGCATTGTCGATCCGCTGTCGGGCACCAACACCATCGATCTGGGCGGCGGCGGGTCGGATTCGTTCGATCTCTCGTCCGTCGGTTCGGGCGAACAATATCGCGGCTTCACAGTCTTCAATGTCGTCGGCGGCACCTGGGGGCTGACCGGCTCCGGCGGTGGCTGGACTGTTGAAAGCGGCGGCACGGCGGAGGTTACCAGCGGCGGCGATCTTTCCGGCTCGACAGTGCGCGCGGGCGGCATGTTGATCGTCGAATCCGGCGCGAGCATCAGCGGCGTGACGGTATCGAGCGGCGGTATCGTCGTGGTGCTCAGCGGCGGCTCCGGCTCGGCGACGTTGTCACCCGGCGCGATTGTCGGCGTGGGCTCAGGCGAGGTCTATACTAGCGGGGTCTCCGCGGCGAACCCGGTAGAGGTGCTGTCCGGCGGCACCTTCGCCGGCACGGTCGATCCCGGCGGCAAGCTGACCGTGTTCTCCGGCGGCCTCGGCAGCGGCACGACGATCTCCGGTGGCGGCACCGAGATCGTGTCCAACGGCGGCACCTCAGACGACGCGAATGTGTCGAGCGGCGGCACGCTCACGGTCCTCTCCGGCGGCATCGCCGATCCGGCTGTTATCCACTCCGGGGCCACCGAGATTGTCAGCCACGGCGGCACCGACGACGGCGCTTCGATTTCCGGCGGTACTCAGCTGGTGTACGGGCTGGCGAGCGGCGCTACCGCTTTCACCGGGTCGCAAGTGGTCGAATCCGGCGGCATCGCCAGCAGCACGGTTGTTTCCGGCGGCAGCGAAACCGTCAGTGCCCACGGCACTGACTTCGGCGCGCAGATTTCCGGCGGCACGCAGCTCGATTTCGGCGTGGTCAGCAGCTCGACGCTGGTCGCCGGCGCCCAGATCATCGAATCTGGCGGTTTGGCCGGCGAAATCATCTTCAGCGGCGGCAGCGAACTCATCAAGGCCCACGGCCTGGTCTCCGCCGTCATCCTCGCCTCCGGCTTCGCAACGCTAACCGGCAGCATCATCAACAGCGGCACCATCTCTGCGGTCGACTCCGCAATCCTGGTCGAGAGCGGCGGCGTGTTTTCGGGCGGCATCTTCAACGCCGGTACCGGCGTAATCCAGGGCGGAGACGCCAACCCCGTCAAGATCGAAAACACCTCGACCTTTACCGGTGGCATTAGCAACGCCGGCATGATCTCGGCGGGCCACAGCATTCTTGACCTCGTCAACGCAAGCGGCAGCGGCTCGTTCACTCAGGGGCTATTTTCCGGAGGCATCAGCAATAGCGGCAAGATCGCGGCATTTAGCGGCATTCAAGTCAGCGTCAGGGCCACGAGCACCGCAAACGCGACGCTGGCGACCTTCGCCGGCGGCATCACCAATACCGGCACCATCGCCGGGACCGGTACCGGCATCCTCGTCTACGCCGACGCGCGCAGTTCCGGCACCGCCACGCTCAGCACCTTCGCCGGCAGCATCGTCAACAGCGGCTCGATCAGCGCGAAGTCCGCCAAAGGCATCGTCGTCGCCGCCGATGCCACCGCCATCGCTTCAAGCGCGACTATATCGGTGTTCGCCGGCGGCACAACCAATGCCGGCACCATCTCGGCGTCTTTTACCGCCATCGACATCGTGAATGTCAGCACCTTCTCCGGCAGCGTCGTCAATAGCGGCACGGTCTCGGCGGCGCGCCGGGACGCCGTCTTGATCGCCGACATCGGCGTCATGTCCGGCGGCATCGTCAACGCGAGCGCCGGCAACATCGTCGCCAGCAGCGGCGTCGCGATCTCGCTGGAGATCGTCTCGACCTTCGCCGGCGGCATCGACAACGCCGGCAGGATCAGCGGCGGTAACGGCATTGATCTCAGCTCCGTCGTCACCGTCTTCGGAAATAGCAACGGCAGTGGCGGCATCACTAACACCGGCAAGATTTCTGCGTCCAACGGCGGCATCGATCTCTTTAGAGTTACCACCTTCGCCGGCGGCATCCGCAATGCCGGCATGATCGCGGCGGGCGAGACCGCCGTCGCAGTCATCTCCGCCGGCACGTTCGCGGGCGGCATCAGCAATGCCGGCACGATTGCGGCGGCGTCCGAAAGCGCCATCGGTGTCAGGAGCGTTGCTACATTCGCGGGCGGCATCACCAACAGTGGCAAGATTTCAGGTCGCGGCATCTCCGGCGCCGTTTACGTCGCCGACGCCACGCACTTTTCGGGCGGCATTGTCAACGTCTCCGGCGGCGTCGTCAGCGGGCGGCAGTCCGGGATCGACCTTTCCGGCGATGCCAGCTTCACGGGCGGCATCACCAATCAGGGCACGGTTGCAGCTACCTTCAACGGCATCGCTCTTTTTCAAGTTACCAACTTTTCCGGTGGCATCGTCGATGGCGGCACGATCTCGTCGTCCGACGACGATGGCATCGCGATCGAGGCCGGCGGCGTTGCTTCCGGCGGCGTCACAATCGCGAGCGGCGGCAAAATCATCGCCGGCGGCGGCCAGGCCATCGACGTGGAAAGCGTGTCGACGATCGCCGGCAGTATCGTCAATTCCGGCACGCTCTCGGCCGCAGAGGACGGGATCAAGATCGAGCACGTTGCCACGTTCACCGGCGGCATCAGCAACGCCGGCATAATCTCTGCCGCGGCCCAAGACGGCATTTACGTCTTCAGCGCCACGACCTTCGGCAATTCAAGCGCCGGTGGAGGCATCACCAACAGCGGCAAGATCCTGGCGGAGGAGACCGCGATCTTTGTGAGTGCCACTACCACTTTCGCCGGCGGCATCGACAACGCTAGCGGCGGGACGGTCTCGTCCACGGATGAGTTCGGTATTGACGTGACGAACGTCGCCATCTTCGGCAATACCAGCGCTGGTGGTGGCATCACCAATAGCGGCACGATCGCGGCACATGCCACCGGCATCTATGTCCTCGCCAGCACCTTCGTCGGCGGCGTCAGCAATGCCGGGACGATCTCGTCCACGGACGATCGCGGCATTGCCATCACGACCGCCACAATCTTCGGTAACACGAGCGCCGGCGGCGGCATCACCAACACCGGCAAGATTGCGGCGGAGGCGACCGGCATCGCTGTCAGATTCTCCTCTAGCGTGGCCGGCGGCATCAACAACGCCAGCAGCGGCACAATCACGTCGACTACAGCTGACGGCATTGACGTCTTCAGCGTGACCGCCTTCGGCAATACCAGCGCCGGCGGCGGCATCACCAACATCGGCACAATCGCGGCGGAGCAGACTGGCATCTATGTCCGCTCCTCTACCTTCGCCGGCGGCGTCAGCAATGCCGGGACGATCTCGTCCACGGACGCTCACGGCATTGCGATCTCGAGCGCCGTGGTCTTCAGCAATTCCGGTTCCGGCGGCGGCATCACCAACAGCGGCAAGATCGCGGCGAAGCTGACCGGCATCTTTGTCAGCGGCGCTGCCAGCTTCGCCGGCGGCATCGTCAACACCACCTCAGGTAAACTGTCAGGCGGCGCCGGCATCGAACTCAGCCAGGCCTCCGTGTTCAGCGGCGGCATCACCAATGCGGGCACTATCTCGGCGGGCGAGGCCGGCGTAGATGCGCGCTTCGTTACGACATTCCTCGGTGGCATCAGCAATGCCGGCACCATCTCGGGCGTGTTTGGCGTAGACACCTTGGACGTTTCCACATTTTTCGGAGGGATCAGCAATACCGGCACGATCTCCGTGGGCGAAACCGGCATACACCTCGCCGTAGGCGACGTCTTCTCCGGCGGCATCGACAACAGCGGCAAGATCGCGGCCAGATCGCAGGGCGTTGTGGTCGACTTCCTCCCCTCGTTTTCCGGCGGCATCACCAACGCGAGCGGCGGCATTATCTCGGCCAAAACGGGCATCGACATCTATGACGCAGCGATCAGCGGCGCGATCGTCAATTCCGGCACCATCATGGCGACCAGCCACGGCATCTTCATCGGCACCTTCGGCTCGGCCCTTGGCGGGGCTGCCGCGTTTGTCATCGACATTGCCGGCAAGACCTTTACCGGCGGCATTTTCAATGCCGGCGTTATCTCGGGTACCGGCGGCATCGACATTACCCAAGTGTCCGGCGTCAGCATCTTCGACGAAGGCAGCATCCTCGCCTCCGGCGGTACCGCGATCGAGTTCGCCGGCAGCGGCAATACGCTGACGCTGGCGGCGGGCTACACCATCAGCGGCTCCGTCGATCCGCTGTCGGGCACCAACACGCTGCAACTCGGCGGCAGCGGGGCGGCCAGCTTCGATCTCGCCGATGTCGGCTCGCAATATGTGGGCTTCACCAGCCTCGATGTGACCGGCGGCATCTGGACGGTCTCAAGCGGCGGCGGCGGCTGGACCATCGAGAGCGGCGGCACGATGCAGGTCGCTAGCGGCGCCGATCTTTCCGGGTCGACAGTGCGCGCCGGCGGCGTGCTCGTGGTCGAGTCCGGCGGCACGGTGAGCGGCGTGACGGTTAATTCAGGCGGCAAGCTTACCATCGAGGCGGGCGGCGTCGACAGCGGAACGACCATCCTTAAAGGCGGCACCGAAATCGTATCTTCCGGCGGCGATACGGTCGGTGTCATTATTAGCGGCGGCACCGAGATCGTCTCGTCGGGCGGCAGCGCTGTTGATACGACGACCGACAGCGGCGGCACTGCGATCGTGTCGTCCGGCGGCGTCTTCGACGTCCAGTCCGGCGCGATCGTTTCGGGAACGCTCGACAATTTCGGGACCGTCAATGTATCGAGCGGCGCCACGCTGACGCTGCACGGCACCATCGACAACACCGGCACCATCGAAACCTTGAGCAGCGGCACCGTGGTCGTCAGCGGCACGGTCACCAACGCCGGCACGCTTTACGCCAGCGGTTCCGGCAGTCTGGTGGAAATCGCCAGCGGCGCTGTGGTCAGCGGCGGCATCGTCGAAGTCGGCAACGGCATTGTCGACATCGTGGTTTCGGGCAAAGAAACCGTCAGCTTCCAGTCCGTTGGCAGCGGCGGACTCGAAATCGCGGATCATGCCGGCGATGCGACCGCCTACTCGGGCAAAATCTCCGGATTTGGCGGCGTAAACCACGCCAATTCCGGACAGTATATCGACCTCGTCAACGTCACATCCGCCGCAAGCGTCAGCCTCAGCTACGCGTCCGGCGCGGGCAACACCAGCGGAACGCTCACGGTGTCGAGCGGCGGCACGGTGGTGGCGACGATTGATCTGGTCGGCACCTACTCATCGGGGAACTTCCACATCAAGTCCGGCGTCGGCAACACCGTCGAGATCACCGATCCGGCGGTCCCCAACGGCGGCGAGGTCCACAGCGCCAACATCGCGCTGTTCGGCAGCTACATCGCGAGCTTTGCGGGTGGCGGCCACGGCGGCCTCGTGATCGCGGGCACGGGGCTGACCGAGCAGCCGCTTTTGGTCCACCCGCACGCGTAACGGGCCTCTCAACAGCAAAAGCGGCCGCCCGGTTTCCCGGGCGGCCGCTTTATCGTTTGGCAAAGTCAGTGAGAACGATCAGCCCCACCTTATCGCAATGGCGCCTGTGATCGGCAGCGGACGCGTGCGCATCCGGTGGCCGTCATTGCCGGATTGAATGACCCACCGGCCGTTTTCCTGACCGACGATCTTGCCGACGTGATGCGCCCAGACCACGACCGCGCCGACCCCCGCTGGCCCGGCGTGTCCCCAACGCGCCCAATTGCGCGCCAGGTTGAATTCCGGGCCGGGATCACCGCCGACCAGTTGCCGCATCGCCCAGCCGCACCACGCTGCCGGACGGCCGCCATGGCCGCCGGTAAGAACGGTGTTGGTGCCGGCAGCCGACGCCCCATATCCGGACTCTTGCGATGCTGAATCAAAATAACGCGGTGCCGAGTCACGGTGCGTGTAGGCATGGTGCGTTGCCTGAGAGTAGGCGCCATACCGATAATGTTGCTCCCGTGCTTCTGCAGATTGTGCAATTACCAACGTGGCCGCAACCGCGGCCATTAACGTCGTCAACTTCATTATAACGGTCCCTCGTGTTGTTAACGATGACGCACTCCTTGATCTGCGAACAAAAACCCCGTCCAAACAGTCATGTTTGAACGAGGCTTGCAGATGCAAACGCCTCGCTGAAAGGCGAGGCGCACGGCTTCATAGCATCTCAGGAACCGTTCAGGCGTCCCGATTATGCATGGCAAGTATTTGTTTGGTGGCCGGCAGCGCCATTTTTTGGCCCAGGTTCGCCCGCCGAAACCCTGTTAACGAATTTGTTGATTCTTTGAAGGCCGCTCACGCAGCGCGACGCAAGATCCGCGCCAATCAATAAAAGTAAATTGAGGGCCGCACAGATTCGAAAGACGCGCAATTGTGTCGAGCTAGGATTTCGGTTGCGCTGCCTGAATGGCTTTCCAGTCGAACTTTTTGGCGAGCGCCAGCGCTTCGTCGTCGGGGATTCCGTTAAACGAAACACTGAGCAGGCCGCTGGTGCCGAGCGCGATGAGGATCGCCCCGGATTTGTCCTTGAAGTTGGACGTGCGCGTGACCGTCATGCCGTCGATCGTCGACGTATTCATGCGGCCTTCACTGGTCTCGAAATTCATGCCGGTCTTCGTCATCGCCAGTGCGCCCTGTGCTACCGCGCCGAACAGAATCTGGGCGTGGAGACGCGCCGCCCCGCGCTGATATTCGCGGGTCACGGTAGTCATGCTGTTGCCCGGCATTTCCATCGAGACGCCGTCCGGCTTTTTGCCTTGCCAGCCGTCGAGTTCGACCAGGAACGGAAAATAGCGCTGAAACGCCTGCTGGGCGCTGACCGCCGACGGCTGCAGCAGCCAGCCAGCCGACAATGCAATAAAAGTGACGCAGAATGCGCGGCGACGATTGATCATGTTCAGCCCCCAGAACAATTGCTGACGCACGATAGCAATGCCGAGCCGTCCGGGAAATGGTGTTTGGGGCCTTGGGGCCGGCTGTCCTTTGAGCCTGCCGCTGGCGCGCCGATTTGACAATCGCCAAACTGCGGGCGATCACAGCCGATGCAGATCAATTCGAAAGTCGAGACGGCTGCCCCACCGCAGCTCGTTTTCCCATACCCGGCACCGCCTCAGCCCGGTACCGCAATCGAGATAGCGCCCGGTATCCTGTGGATGCGGCTGGCGCTTCCTTTTCTGCTCGACCACGTGAATATCTATTTCATCGAAGATGGCGATGGCTGGGCCGTCGTCGACACCGGGCTTGGCGATGAGGCCACCAGGCTCGCCTGGCCGCTGATGCTTGAGGGGCCGCTGCGCAAGCGGCCGTTGACCCGCATCATTGCCACACATTTTCACCCCGACCATGTCGGTGCCGCGGGTTTCTTGTTGAAGCTGTTCGACGTTCCGCTCTACATGGCGGCGACCGAATATTTGCAAAGTCTGAACATCCATCTCGATCCCGGCGCGCTCGAAGCCGCGCATTATCGCCGCTTCTATACCGAGCACGGGCTCGACCCGGCGACGACCGAGCGCGTCGTCACCAGCGGCCACGCTTATCTCAAAATGACCTCGGGGCTGCCGCCGACCTATCACCGTATCTCCGCCGGCGATGTGCTGCGCATCGGTGATCGCGAATTCGAAGTGCTCACCGGCGCTGGGCATTCGCCGGAAGAAGTCATGTTGCTCAACCGCGCCGAGAAGCTGTTTTTCGCCGCCGACCAGGTGCTGGCAAAAATTTCTCCAAACATCAGCGTCATCGCTGTCGATCCGGAAGGCGACCCGCTCGGCTATTATCTGCGGTCACTGCGTGCGCTGCGCAGCGATATACCCGACGACGTGCTGGTGCTGCCGGGGCACAATCTGCCGTTTTACGGGCTGCACACCCGCGCCGGCGAACTGATCGCCCATCATCAGGCGCGCTGCGATCGCATCCTGCAGGCGGCCCGTACGGCACCAAAATCGGCGGCCGAGCTGGTGCCCTCGGTGTTCACGCGCAAGCTCGATCCGCACCAGATGGGTTTTGCGTTCACCGAAGTCCTGGCGCACGTGAACTACATGCTGCGGCAGGGCACGCTCGAACCGGTCGCTACCAGCGACCGCATCCAGCGCGTTGGCGCAACCTCGTAACTGCCGATCGGCTATATCACGGACCATTCAAGCTTCACGCCTTTCCCAGGCCCTAAAGCTCGGCGTCCCCCACGCATCAAGCCAGCGGACAACGTCGTCGTGAGCGATAGTCGTTTCCCCGGCCTTAGCAACCTGCCATTGGCGGTCAAGCTCGGTCATTTCCCCGGGCGACAAGCTAGCCAACGCAGGGGCCATCTCTGCCAGCAATTCGCGCACCGACAAACCAAAGCTCTGCGGCGCGTGTTTGGAGTGCTGCCGCTGTTGCCTCGTCTACTTCAATCGTGCGGAACTTGACGCTCATGTCCTACGCTCTCGCGCGAAAGTTTAGCAAGGACGCAGCCCGCTGCAATAACTGCTGCGATCTGTCGCTTGGATTGTGCAAACGTCGATTTTGCAGACACCATACGGTTGACGCAGCGGCAGGTTGTTATGAGCGAACCCGACCGCTTTATCGACAGATGGCCAAAGCCACCATGCCATTCGAACCAATGTGGCGAAGCATGTTGTCGATTTGCGTTCGACGAAGTTCTGGCGCACGTGAACTCCACGCTACCGCAGAGTACGCCCAAGCGGATGGCCGCCGGCGACCTTCACATCGCGCGTTTCATGATGCCGCTATTGATTCAGTACGCCGCAATGCCGCAATGGATTTTAGGTTGTTTATTTATATAATACGCGTCTAAATTGCGGTTTGGCAAAACGAACCCAATTGACCCGCGGGCACCCTTTGGGACCACGGCCGCGTGCTCTTAAAGAATTCGATTTGGCAAAACGAAGCCAATTCGTCGGCGCAGGGATCTACAAAACTCAGCGACATGCGGCCGGACCTGACGGCCGAGCACGTGCCCGTTGGATTCGTTCCGGCAGGTCGAAATCATCATGGCCGCGCAAGAGGTCTTTAACATGCAGTTTAGTACACGTGAGCTGGACAGCATGACCAACGTTGGCGATTTGGTTCAAGTGATCGCCGCGAAGAGCGGCAAGGCTTAGAGCGGCAAGGCTTAAGGTTAAAACGCCAAGTCGGTGCCGTAATTTGCAGCGCCCCGCATGTTATGTGGCGCAGGCACAGCGAACAGGTTTCGGGGTAAGGGTTTATGCCGACATTGACAGCCTCGACAACGGCGCAACTCAACGCAGATATCACCTCGGCCAGTAACGCGACCTCTGGCGGGTTTGTCATCGACCTCGCGGCCAACCTCACCGAGAGCGCCAACCTCCACGCCATCAACCTGCAATCAGGCGTGCAACTGACCATCGATGGCAGTAGCGGCGGCAGCGGCGACTTTACGCTGCACGGCGCCGGCAGCTTTGGCTTCATTATTGATAGCGGCGCGGTGACGGTCGAGAACCTGGACATCAGCGACGCGGTGTTGTCGGGCGATTTGCTTTCGGCGACGTTGACGCTCTCGAATGATGTTTTTGCCGGGAACGTAGCGATCGCGCATAACCTGACGGTCGATCAGGTCGCGCCAGTGACGCTAGGCGACGCCAGCGGTCCTGCAACCGTTACCAACGACGCCGGCAGCACTTACAACGTCGACGTCACTGGCGACGTTATGAGCGGCGGTCCAGTTGGCGTATCGCGTTTCATTAATAAGGGCACGCTGGTCCAAACCGGCGCCGCCGCCGGAGTCAGCGAATTCTACGTCAACGTGATCGACACCGGCACGCTTTCCGTCGACGGCAGCAGCAATCTTCGTTTCTACGGAGCGAACAACAGCTTCTCCGGCATCTACATCGGCGGAGGCATGATCGATTACTGGACCGGCAGCACCGATGCTCTCGGCAACATCAATATGACGAGCGGCGCCTGTACGACCGTCAACGACGCCACGATCAACCAAAGCGGCGTGGTCACTCTCTCGACCAGTACCACCATCACGATCGACGCGGGCACATGGAATTTCACGTCGGATAACGGCTTGGCACTGGGCGATCCAAGCGATCCCAGCGGCGGCGCTGTCAACCTTGACGGCGGCACGTTGGCTAAAACCGGCGGCGCCGGAACAACGATGATCGCATGCGACTTCAATGGCAACGCTGGAACTATCAAAGTCGCGAGCGGCGTCCTCGCCTTTAATGGCCTTTCCAACAATTTTTCCGACGCGATCTCCGGCGCAGGCGCCTTGAGCATCGGCGGCGGTGGCAACGACGCGATCGACGCCGGCACCACGATTGATACCGCCGCCTGGATCATCAGCGGCGCCAACACCGCCGTAACCCTGAACGAGGCTTTGAGCTATTCCGGCACTTTCAGGGAACAGCCGGGCACTACGCTGACGCTGACGCCCTCGAACAATCTGACGCTGACCCATTCGGCGGTCTTTAACGACGCAACCGTCGGCGGTTCGGGCACCCTGACGCTCGCCGGCGCCAAGGTGGCGATGAACGGCGGCACGATTGGCGCGAATGCATCGATCGACCTTCTGAGCGGCACGCTGTCTGCGACCGGGACAATCGCCAATTCCGGCACGCTGTTCGCGGGCGGCGGCACGGTGGTGGTCGCCGGCGCCGTGAACGGGGTCATAGCCGGCGTACGCGGGCGGGAAATCGTGCTGGCGGGCGGGACGTCGAGCGACGCCACGATATCGAGCGGCGGCACGCTATCGGTCCTATCGGGTGGACTGGCCGACCCGACAACGATTGATAGCGGCGGCAGGGAAATCGTCAGTGCTCTTGGCATCGACGATGATGCGCAGATCGCCGGCGGCACGCAGTTCGTCTTCGGCCTGGCGAGAAGCGGCACGGTGTTCAGCGGCGCGCAGCTGGTCGAGGCCGGCGGCAAAGCGAGTGCCACGATTGTCTCGAGTGGTGGCACGCTCGGCGTCGTTGGCGGTCTCGCGGATGCGGCGACGATCGAGAGCGGCGGCAGCGAAATTGTCAGTGTCCACGGGACGGACGACAGCGCGAAGATCAGCGGCGGAACGCAACTCGTTTACGGCGCGGCTAACGGCGCTACGGTATTCAGCGGCGCGCAGGTCGTGGAATCCGGCGGCGTCGCCAGCGTCACGGCAGTGTCTGGCGGCGGCGCGCTCGACATCCTTTCCGGCGGGCGCGCGGACGCGGCGGCGATTTTCGTCGGCGGCACCGAGACCGTCAGTGCGCGAGGCACCGATGACGGCGCAAGGATCAGCGGCGGCACCCAGTTCGACTATGGCCTGGCCAGCGGCGCCATTGTGTTCGCCGGCGCGCAGGTGGTGGAGTCGGGCGGCGCGGCCAACGGCACGACGCTCAGCGGCGGCAGCGAAAGCATCAGTTCGGGCGGCACTGATGGCGGCACAAAGATCCGCGGCGGCACCCAGCTCGTTTACGGCGTGGCCGGCGGCGACACGGTGTTCGCCGGCGCGCAGCAGGTGGAAGCCGGCGGCACCGCGAGCAACACGACCATCAGCAGCGGCGGCACACAAATCGGAGACTCCGGCGGCAGCGCCAAATCCGACGCGATTTTGCGCGGCGGTACCGAAATTGTCAGCTCCGGCGGCACCGACGGCGGCGCGCGTATTTCCGCCGGCACGCAGATGGTGCTCGGCGTAGCGAGCGGCGCCACCGTCTCCGGCGGCGGCGAGCAGATCATCGGGTCGGGCGGCTTCGCGAGCGGCACGATTGTCAAAGCCGGCGGCACGGAAGTGCTGGAGTCGGGCGGCGCCGTTTCCGGCCTGACGCTCGGCGCTGGCGCCACCCTGGAACTCACCGGCAGCACAACCTCGGCATCGCCACTCGCGTTACCTCTCGGCGCCATTCTCGCGGCCGGCTCGGGCGAAGTGTTCAGCGGGTTCGGCGTCGGCAGCGGCAACCTTGTGGAGGTGCTCTCGGCGGGCCTCGACAGCGGCGGCGCTGTCTCTGGCGGCGGCAAGCTGACCATTTCCTTCGACGGCATTGACAGCGGGACGACGATCTTAAAGGGCGGCACCGAGATCGTCGCGTCCGGCGGCACGGCGGTCGGCGCCGTCGTCGGCAGCGGTGGCGAACTGATCGTGCTTTCCGGCGGCAGCGCCGTCGATACCAGCGTGTCGAGCGGCGGCACGGCTTTGGTGTCGGTCGGCGGCGTTTTCGAAGTGCAATCGGGCGCAACCAATTCCGGATCGCTGATCAATGACGGCACCATCAGCGTGGCGAGCGGCGCCACGCTCAGCCTTGGCGCCGTGACGTTGACCAACGCCAAAGCCATCGATCTCTCGGGCGGCGCGGCCTTGCTGCTCGGCGGCAATGTCACGCTCACCGGCAGCGGTACCGTCAGCATGGGCGGCGGCGGCAGCGCGATCGGCGCTGCGGGCGGCGCTGTGGTGCTGACCAACATCAACGACAAGATCGCCGGCAGCGGCACGATCGGCGGCGCAAACCTGACGCTGCGCAACAGCGGCACCATCGATGCCACCGGTCAACTCATTGTTTCCGGCGCCAGCCCGATCATCAATGCCGGCACACTCGAAGCAACCGCGTCCGGCACGCTCATCATCGACGGCAATGTTGCCAACTCCAGAACGATCGGAGCGCTCGGCGCCGGCGCCACGGTGGACATCAATGGCGCGACGGTCGCCGACACCGGCACGGCTATCATCCGCGCCTCTGGGGCCGATGCGCAAATCGATCTCGACGGCGCCGTCATCTCCGGGGGGACCCTGCAAACCTCGTCGGGCGGCGTGATCATCGCCGGCGACAGTGGCGATCTGATCAGGGGCGGCGCCATTGCGGCCGGCGCGCTGGTCGAAGTCGGCAGCGGCGGTACGCTGACGCTCAGCGGCGGCACGGTCGGCGCGGGCGCGGCTCTGGAAACGCTCGACGGCGGCACCGCGATCGTCAGCGGCACCGTCGGCAACGGCGGTACGCTCGATGCCGGCGGTTCGGGCAGCCTGGTGCAGATCGCCGGCGGCGCCGTGGTCAACGGCGGCGCCGTCGAGGTCGGCAACGGTATTGTCGACATTGTCTCCGGCGGCACCGCCGCGATCAGCTTCCTGGCCACCGGCAGCGGCGGTCTCGATCTTGATGCCGTCGGCAACGGCGCGTTCAAGGGCAAGGTTTCCGGCTTCGGCGGTTCGGGTCACGCCAATTCCGGCCAATACATCGAGCTCACGAATGTGGCGTACGTCAGCGGCGCGGTTAGCGAGACCTACAGCGGCACCGCGGCCGGTGGCGTACTAACTGTGAGCAGCGGCGGAACAATTGTTGCGACCATCGATCTGGTCGGCAACTACCAAACCTCCGGGTTCCACCTCGCCTCCGGCGCCGGCGGCAGTGGCACCATCATCACCGATCCCGCGATCGCCGACGGCGGTCGCGTCCACAGCGCCAACGTCGCGCTCCTTGGCAGCTACATCGCGAGCTTCGCGGCCGCCGGCCACGGCGGCTTCGTTGATGCAAACCCGGTGCTGACTGAACAACAACCGCCACTGCTGAGCCATCCGCGCGGGTGACGAGCCACTTGAGAAATCTCCGGGCCGCGTGAGCCACTGCGTCGGAGCGTGATTTGATCGACGCGCATCTGGTGGCGTAGGAGCGGAGCCCGCTCGCCCGAACGATCGGTGCTCAACTTGCCTTGCGTGACAGCGTAAGCGGGAGGTCAAGCTCCACGCGGTCGTGCGTTACCTTCGGTATGATGCGGCCGCGTTCTCCGCGTTCAAGACGCACCAGGCCGTAGCCTTCCATCGTCCGCAGCGTGCGCGACAGGTTCGACTTGGCCTTGCCGGTAATCCGCGCGAGTTCGTCAAGTGAACCGGGTGCCTTCTCGGCGATAACGCGCAACAGGTCGCGGTTGCCGGCGGAAAGCACTTTGGCGAAGGATTCCGTCGACGTGAACCAGACCTTCGGCTCGCCCGACGAGACGCGGCGCTCGCCGCGCGCTACGGCCATCGTCCGCGCCTTCATCTCGTCGTAGCTGGCAATACCGACTTTAAGTGTCGTCATGGGATCACTCCTCTTTCGCGCAGCGCTGCGTCCACGGCTTCCCAGAAGTCGGCGAGCAGGGTTGCTGCGTCACGGTATTCGTAAGCCCTTACGGTCTGCTGCCGGTGGCGATGGTCTTGCGGTTCGCCGCGTTTTTGCCGGCCAACCGGATGAGCGTTGTCGAAACCGACCAGCCGCTCACCATTTGCGCCGTGCAGCGTGAGCGAGTAGTCGATGCCGTGCGGCTTCTCCGGCGAGACCGGCACCCGCGTTACCACGAACCGGACCCAGTGGCCGCCGGCCGGATCGACCACGAGAGCCTGCCCGTCAAGATCGAGAAGGGTATCGAGGGCCGGGTCTCTCACGGCATATAGTTATCACACTGAAGCAACTAAAGCAAGGGCGGCGGTCCAAACTGCTGCGGACGGGCCGACGCGGTAGCGCGAAAGGGGTCAGTGGATAGCTCTTTATCCGTTCGCATTTGCTCGCCATCGCCACAGCCGCCAGACCAGTGTCACGATCACGGCGGCGACAAACCATATTCCGAGCAAAGTAGCCCCAATCGGCATCGTCACCACGCCGAGAAAGCCGAACAAAATCGCCATCGTTACGGCGCCGGAAAAATCGATCCCCGGGAACAGACATGGCTCGGCTGCAGAGACCGGATTATTGCAGCCGAGCACGCCAGAGATGGCGCCGCCGAGCAGGAGCGACACCGTTGGCCCGATCGTGAACAAAACGATGAGTCCAAGCGGCACGGCGAGCCAGGCAAAAGGATAGCGTGGTCCGCGCGATTTTTCGTGCTCAAGCATTTCGTTTCCTCTTGCGCTTGCCCCACTTGAGAAATCTCCGCGCCGTGTACAAAAGCCACCAAGGTTTCTCCGCCGTCACGGCGGAAAGACGGGCATCCCGATTGCTTATCGGCGCGCCTTCCTTGACCACAGCAAGCGGTTAAGTGTCTCAGTTTGAAATTCGCGGTTAATTGATTAGTGGTTACGGACGGGCGGCGGCATCTATTTGCCTGACATTAAGGAGGCAGCATGCGAGTGCATATTTTCAGTGCCGGCGGCAATTTGTACGGCTTTACCCGTGACGCGGCCGGCAACAATCTTCCGGCCGACAGGGGCCGTGGAGACTATTCAAGTCCATCGTAATTTTCGAGGACCATCCCGCTCCTCGAATCGGAGTAAATGAGGCGGACATTCTTGCGGGCTTTGAACGGCACGGCTTCTATCTGACAGATCAATGGGTGCCGGAAGGTGAATAATGCCTTGAGGTCCCAAAGGCGAATAGCGTCCCGCCGAGGTGACCGGCAACCCAGTTCATGTCATGCGGATCTCGACGGACATATCTGCCGCTATACGTCGCAGAATTTAGGTTCCGCAATAGCAATCGTATAACGAAGATATTTTTTGCGCGATGATTGTGGGGAGCTAACTCATTTTTCAGAAATCCCGAAAATATATTCAAACGCATTCCCGCCTTTTTCTGGCCGTGGAAATATATCTTGCAGAGCAACAATAAAAATTCGGTCTTGAAATCTTGATCTCGTGGCGTTTGTTTTTGTCGGCGTCAAACAGATATTGCTTCGAAGGATCGAGTACCTGAAATTGGCCGCCTTCGAATTTCAATTTTCCAGGAATCTCCATGTCCTTGAGTTCGCGTTGGAACCGTGTCGAGCGAGAGAGTTATTTGACTGCTCGATGCAGCACCGATGACTCTCAACACTGCGACATTATCCAAATTGAGCGTTTCGTTGCCGCCCAAGGATGGTGCCCATAACTTGATATTTTGGGTGGCGGAAAAAGCGACTTGAAATCGGGGTAGCTGATGTGAAGCTATTTCTTTGGCGTTTATCCACATCCACAATCCGGGAAAGACGACAGCTATTATCGTAGCCAGGACTACGTATCCTAGAATGTAGTGCCCTAGCGTATTGGCTTCGCGCCTGATCGCTTGTGCGACGACTGCGCAACTTGAAATTCCGGCGACGCACAATCCGGCCCGCAATGCTTCATACTCCGCTGATGTTGTTGGTGTCATTGTAAGCAAAACACCCACAACGGCAGGGAGTGCAGCGAACCCGATAAAATTCGCGATTTTACCCATGGCAAACCCTTCTATAGGCGGCGATTCCCTCGGAAGTAGTTTCCTTTGATTTGAGCAACCGTCCAAGGGTCCGTTCCGATACGCAGGGCACTCCACTTCTGTCAGGTCCCGCATCCCTTACGTCGCTTTTTCATTGACTTTTGTCCCGATTTCAGCTACTAAGCTAACGAATCTCGCTCATTGAGGGACGCCTTCGCGAGGGCACTCCTGAATGCGGAGCGAGTGCGGTTCCTGCGTGCGGATTTGCAGTCCGCTCTCGGGCGACCCGGACACCGCCCGGCCGGCATCAAGACCGGCCTGCGAGGAGCTCGCTGTACTGGAGGATGGGGAACGCGGGTTGCTCCGCGTCAGGTCGCCGTCCCAGGAAGCGCGGCCCGGAGTTGAAGCCGGTTGGCGGCAATCCCGCCAAAAGGCAAAGCCGCGGCGAGGCGCCGGAAGGCGGGCGCATCCCGCATGGATGCGTCGCCGCGCTCTGCGCGGACAATGGTTGGCATGCGCCTTTCGGCGCTTCGCCTCCCTCTTTGTTGTTGTGGCGAATAGCGAGGTAGCGAATAGCGAATGGGGCAAGAATGTTTCCTTCATTCGCCACTCGCTATTCGCCATTCGCCAATAAAAAACTCGGACGCTTCGGCGTCGCGAGAACGGCTGCGCACGCCGTAAACAACTGCCATGAACAAAAACCGCGAGGACGTCAGCGTGACAGCGTCAGAAAAGCGCGAAAGCTGCCGCTCGTGCCTTCTCCCCTTGCGGGAGAAGGCGGCGCTGGCCTTTCAACAAATACGGTCGGATGAGGGGTTGCGGCCCGACCCCTCGCCCATTCTTGTCGTTGCAATGCCGGGTAGCCCTCTCCCGCAAGGGGCGAGGGCACACAAACGGCGCCGCGATTCGTGATGCGGTAAAACTAGAATCCCATGATCAGAAAGTGGGTCACGCTGGCGCGCTGCTACAGCGATCTTCTCCGGTTCTGGACCACATGCGCGAACAAAAAATGCCGGCGCTCGCGGCGTTGCCTGGATCGCTCGGGAAAGTGCTGGAATGTGCGCTATCCAAGAACCGGGCCGGACCGGGAACGATTTCGCGCGCGGGTGGTGTTGAAACGCCGCGCCCTTCCGCTAGCGCTGCGAGAATGGCAACGTCTGCATGATCCAGGCGATCATTTGCTGTAATGGCATGGCATGAAAACCGAAGCAGGATTTTTGGACGTTCCAGCCCTTCGCCGAAGGCCGTTTAGTCTCGCCGCCTCACTAAGCGGTTTCCTCCAGCTTCATAATTTTTTTCGCGGCCTGCGCGATGAAGCCGGAGCGCGTAAATCCATGGGCCGCGGCGAAACGATCGATCTGCTCGAGCACATCTTGGGGCAATGTGACGTTCACGCGCACCGCTTTGGGCGCTTCGGTTTTCACAGCGACCAGGATAGCCACGCCGTCGCGGTTGCCCGGATCGCCCATAATTTCTTCAAGGCTGGACGGCTCGGGAATAGCTTCGCCGTCAGCGACCAGACCCTCGATGTGAAATGTGAGGGCCTCCTCGGCCATAGCGCGCGCATCGTCGAGAGACGTTCCCGCCGTAATCACTCCTGGAAAGTCGGGAAACGACACGCCGAAATCGCTATCCGCTTCTTTATGGATAAGACCGACGTACTGATGCATGGTTTTATCTCAGTTTGAGGGTTGATTGTTGTTCGATGCTGCGAAGTGTGCCCTTCGGAATGTCGCGTCGTGGATGAGGAACCGTGACGCGTCCCGGCAATGTAGGATGTTTGAATTGCACATGACTTCCCTTGCGGGCCACCTCGCGCCAGCCCGCCGCTTCCAAAGCCGCGATAACCTCCCGGCTGCGCATGAGTGTGTATATATACACACTCGCGGTCCGAGGATCAAGGTTCTGTGTCCCGGTTGGAGTGACCGCACGGGACCGGGAATTCCGTGAAATTGAAGACCTCAACATCTCAAACAGAAGGACAGTCAGCGATGAAAATTGAACGTCACGAAACCGGTCCGCGCATGAGCAAGGCCGTGGTCCACGGCGACACCGTCTATCTTGCCGGCATCGTCGCCGACGCGCCGAAAGGCAAGAGCACCGCCGAGCAGACCAAAAATATCCTGTCCCAGATCGACAGCTTCCTTGCCCGGGCAGGAAGCGAGAAAAGCAAAGTGCTCTCCGCGAATATCTGGATCACCGACATGGCGAACTTCGCCGAGATGAACGGCGTGTGGGATGCCTGGGTGTCGCCCGGCAATGCGCCGGCGCGCGCGACCGTCGAGGCCAAGCTCGCGTCGCCCGACTATAAGGTCGAGATCATGGTGGTGGCGGCGCGCTGAGAAATTAAGCGCGGCGCAAAACTGCGCTCGCGATCGCCGGCTAGGCCATCTCGGCGCGCACTTGCGCGCGCAGGGTGTCGATCACGGTCAAGCCTTGCGGCGTTTCGACGTGCCAGAAGGTCCAGCCGTTGCAGGCTTCGAGTCCTTGCGCCAGCGCGCCGATGCGGTGGATCGAGCCGACCGCTTCGCCGAGCGCGACAGCGCCGTCGGCGCGAACCAGCGCCTTATGGCGCCTTTTGGCATCGACGAGCTTGATGCCCGGCGTCACCAGGCCGCGCTCGATCAGCGCCGCGAACGGCACCCGCGGCGCTTCGCGCGCCGTCATAAAGGAGGCGAGCGCCGGCTCCGGCAGCGGCTCGATGGCGGCGATGCGCCGCTCCGCGGCCGCCGCATAGTCCGCCTGGCGCTCGACGCCGAGGAAGCGGCGATGCAGGCGGCGCGCGACCGCGCCGGTGGTGCCGGTGCCGCAGAACGGGTCGAGCACGAGATCGTCGGGCCGGGACGCGGCGAGAATCACGCGCGCGAGCAATGCTTCGGGTTTTTGCGTCGGATGCAGCTTCTTGCCGTCGCCGTCCTTGAGCCGTTCCTCGCCGGTGCAAAGCGGAATGAACCAGTCGGATCGGGTTTGAATGTCTTCGTTGCCGGCTTTGAGCGCTTCGTAATTGAAGGTGTAGTTGCGCTTCGCCGAATCGCGCGCGGCCCAGATCAGGGTTTCGTGCGCGTTGGTAAAGCGGCGGCCGCGAAAGTTCGGCATCGGGTTGGATTTGCGCCAGACAATGTCGTTGAGGATCCAGAAGCCGAGGTCCTGAAGGACAGTGCCGACGCGAAAAATGTTGTGATAGGAGCCGATGACCCACAGCGTCGCGCTCGGCTTCATCACGCGGCGGCAAGCGGTCAGCCAGGCGCGGGTGAAATCGTCATAGTCCGCGAAGCTTGCGAATTTGTCCCAGTCGTCGTCGACGGCGTCGACGCGGGAATCGTCGGGGCGCTTGAGGTCGCCCTGGAGCTGCAAATTATAGGGCGGATCGGCAAAAACGAGATCGGCGGAGCCGGCCGGCAGCTTTGCCATTTCGGCAACGCAATCGCCGACTACAATCCGCGCAGAAGCGGCGGCCTCAAAACTCACGCGGGGCGCCCTTACGGACGCCCCGCGACGCGACACAACCATGACTTAAAACTCTGACTCAGGCGACGCGAGATCGGCGACGCGGGACCTACAACCGACAAAACCGATCATGCCGCCGCAAGGTAAAAATCAGGTTACTTGCAACGCGCTTCAACTAGGCAATAAATGCCGGGAAACACTTAGTTAATTGCACGCCGCCGCGGACAAGTTTTTGCTCCGAAACGTTTCTATCAAGCTCGCCTGCGCAGCGATTTATGCAGTGATTTCTGAAGGAGAATGACGATGCGTACCGATGATTTCCGGCCGAGCGACAACGTCGAAGACGATCGCGAGATGAGCGCATCGCGCGGCGGGATGTCGGGCGGCGGAATGGGTGGTCTCGGCATCGGCACGGTTATTATTATCGGACTGGTCAGCTGGTACTTCGGCATCGATCCGAGCGTGCTGCTCAACGGCGCGCAGATTCTCACCGGCGGCTCGCCGTCCGAGCAAGCCAGCCCGGCGCCGACTGTGGCGTCCGGCACGCCGACCGATGCGACCGGCAAGTTCGTGGCGCTGGTGCTCGGCGACACCGAGGACCGCTGGAAGGAAATTTTCGCCGCCGGCGGGCAAACCTATCATCCGCCGAAGCTCCGCTTGTTCGCGCGCTCTGAGCAGTCTCCGTGCGGGTTCGCGCAGTCGGCGATGGGGCCGTTCTATTGCCCGCGCGACCAGCGCGTTTATCTCGACACTTCGTTCTTCGACGATCTGCAGCACAAGTTCGGCGGCTGTTCAAACAACAACGCCTGCAAATTTTCCGAAGCTTATGTGATCGCCCATGAGGTCGGCCATCATGTGCAGAACGAGCTCGGCATTCTTCCCCGGGTGACGCAGATGCAGCAGGCGTCGGCGAACCGCACCGAAGCGAACCGCCTGCAAGTCCGCATCGAACTGCAGGCCGATTGCTTCGCCGGCGTGTGGGCGAACCGCGCCGAGCAGAAGCACCGCTTCCTCGATCCGGGCGACGTCGATCAGGCGTTGCAAACCGCGTCGGCGATCGGCGATGACCGGCTGGAGAAGCAGGCGCAGGGCTATGTGGTGCCGGACTCGTTCACCCACGGCACCTCCGAACAGCGCAAGCGCTGGTTCTCGAACGGCTTTACCCAAGGCAAGGTTTCAGCCTGCGATACGCTGTCGGCGAGCGCGCTCTAGTGTATGATGCCGGTCATTTGGATTGCGTAGGTCTGCCGATGCCCGGCGTTGATGAGAAAAGGGAGTTTGTGCCGCTCAAGATCGCGGTGCTGACCGTATCCGACACGCGCAATCTCAAGGAGGACAAGTCGGGCGCGCTGCTCGTGCAGCGCATCGTTTCCTCCGGGCACCTCGCCACCGAGAGGAGCATCGTGCCGGACGATATCGAGGCGATCCGCGGCCGCGTCAAACAATGGATTGCCGACCCCTCGGTCGACGTGATCATCACCACCGGGGGCACCGGCTTTACCGGCCGCGACGTGACGCCGGAAGCGATCGAGCCGTTGTTCGAGAAAAAGATGGACGCGTTCTCGGCGCTGTTTCTGGTGGTGAGCTTTCCGAAGATCGGCACCTCGGCGATTCAGTCGCGCGCCACCGCCGGGCTTGCCGGCTCGACTTACATCTTTTGCCTGCCCGGCTCGCCGGGCGCCTGCCGCGATGCCTGGGACGAAATTTTGGTGCACCAGCTCGATAATCGTTATCAGCCGTGCAACTTCGTCGAGATCATGCCGCGGCTGGACGAGCATTTGCGCCGGCCGAAGGCGAAGGGCGCGACGGCTTAGTGCGTCTTTCCTGCGATCGTCGGTTACAGAACCAAATCCCAGTGCTCGCTCACGACCGGCTTGCTCCAGCTTTTGTGCCGCTCGGTGCGCGTGAGCTTGAAACCGGCTTTCTGGTAAATGTGTCGCGCCGCCGTGAGCACGCTGTGAGTCCAGAGCGTGATTTTTTGGTAGCCGGCGCGGCGTGCGAAGCCGATGCACTCATCGACCAGCCGCGCGCCAAGACCAAGCCCGCGCGCTTGCGGTTCGAGCAAAAGCAGGCGAATGCGCGCGACATGTTCGGAGTTCCTTCACGAGCATGATGGTGCCGACTTTTTCGCCGTCCAGTTCGGCGATCCAGCAACGCTCACGCTTGCGATCGTGGTTGTTGACGAAATCCGCGACGATTTGCGCGCAAACGCCTTCGAACGGCGCGACCCAACCGTATTCTTGTGCGTAAATTTCGGCGTGACGGGTCACGATCCAGCCGAAATCACCTGGTATGGGTTCACGTAGTTTGATCCGCGCGGCTTTTGGCGGCTTTGCTTCTGTTTGGTCGCCGAGCAGCGTCTCGATGGTGTGCATGGCGGCAACGAGCCGCGCCTGATCGGCGGCGTTAAGCTTATCGAGCGTGGCCCCGGCCTCCCGTTGCGACCGCCGCTCCAGCGGGGCGAATGCTTTCCGGCCGGACGCCGACAGCGCAACGTGACTTTGTCGTGTATCGCGGGCCGAGACTTGCCGTCGGATCAGTCCGCGCTTTTCGAAGTTCCGCAGCACGCGACTTAAATAGCCGGCGTCGAGATCGAGGGCGCGGACGATTTCGGTGGCGGTCGGCGCGCGGCGCTGCGCGATCTCGTAGAGTAGCCGCGCCTCGCCGAGCGAGTAGGGGCTTTCGAGGTAAGTCTTGCGCAGCACGCGGAGCTGCCGCGTGTAGAAGCGGTTGAAGCGGCGCACCGCGGAGACGCGCTCTCGGCTGTTGCGGGTGACCATGGGACGAAGGTCGGGCAGATACTTGACTAAGTCAAGTATCTAGCGTGCCGCCAATGCGCTGGTCGAAAGGGTCACAATGCGGCGACGGCCGATGCGGCGTAGCAGATCGGCTTCGGGATCGGCGGCGGACTCCGAATGACCGCCAATCTCGGCATAGAACTGCTTCGAGATAATGAGGCCTTGCTCCGGACGCGGACCGGCGCCAAGCGCGGTCGCAAGCGACAGCCACGCCTGACGCCAGGGCGATTGCACCGGCGCGCCGGGGTGAAACACGGCTGCCCGTGGGTTCGCCGTAGGCTGCTCGGTAAAATAGCGGGCCTCGCCGACCCAGGGCGCATCGAGAATGATGCCCGGCCGCAAAAACAAAAGCCACGGCGCCCGCGCTTTCGCTGCAGCCGCTTTCAATCGTTCGCCGAGCGGTCCCTTGACCGTCATGAAATTGCAGCCGGCGACGTCGGCGACGGTCGCGGTATCGTCGGTCGAGCCGCCGTCGACCAGCAGGACTTCGCTGATCACGCCCGCGGTGGCACCCGGGACCAGCGCGGCAAGCGTCGGAACCAGCGCCCGCTCGGAATCGAGTGTTGCGATGATGACGCTCAGCATCCCCTACCATCGCATCGCCCGGCAGCGCTTGATCGATAGTTCCCGGCAGGATTACGGCGTCCGGATGGGGTTTCCAACAGGCGATCGGTGTTCACGCACATTTGCACGCACAATTGTTCTTGTTTTGTTCACGCAGACGGAATAGCTTTGCAGGCATGGCCAGATCCTCCGCTTTGAAACGCCCGCCGGCGCCGCTGCCCTCCGTGCCGGCGGGCGATCCGGGAGTTGCCGTCGACGGCGGCCGCCGGCGCGGCCGCGGTTCTCACTCGAATGCTTCGGGGCGCTATGAGCCGATGGCGCGGGTCGCGTTCGACGATGGCTGGCAAAGCCTCGACGAACTGCCGCCGTTCAAGACCAGCGTTACGGTCGACGCGACGCGAAAAATCATCGCGCGAAACGATTCCCCCGACATTTCGTTCGATCGCTCGATCAATCCCTATCGCGGCTGCGAGCACGGCTGCGTCTATTGTTTCGCGCGGCCGACCCACGCCTTTCTTAGGCTTGTCTCCCGGGCTCGACTTCGAATCAAAGCTGTTCATGAAGCCGGACGCCCCGGAATTGCTCGAGCGCGAATTGGCGGCACCCAGCTACGTGCCGAAAGTCATCGCCATCGGCACCAACACCGATCCGTACCAGCCGATCGAGCGTCAGTACAAAATCATGCGCGGGATTCTCGAAGTGCTGGAGCGTGCCGGCCATCCGGTCGGCATCGTGACCAAATCGGCGCTGGTGCTGCGCGACCTCGACATCCTCGCGCGCATGGCGCAGCGCGATCTGGTTAAAGTGGCGATTTCGGTCACGACGCTCGATGCAAAACTGGCCCGCACTATGGAACCGCGCGCGTCGACGCCGCCGCGGCGGCTCGACGCGCTGCAGCAACTGGTCAAGGCCGGTGTGCCGGCCTCAACGCTTGTCGCGCCGATAATTCCAGCGATCAACGATGCCGAGATCGAGCGCATTCTCGAAGCGGTCGCGGCAACAGGCGTGCGTAACGCCGGTTACGTGCTGCTCCGCCTGCCGCTCGAGGTGCGCGACCTTTTCCGCGAATGGCTGATGGAAAATTTTCCCGACCGCTACCGTCATGTCTTCAAGCTCATTCGCGATATGCGCGGCGGTAAAGATTACGACTCGACCTTCGGGATGCGCATGACGGGAAGCGGCCCCATTGCCTGGATGATCGGCCGGCGTTTCGAAGTTGCCTGCGAGCGCCTCGGCCTAAACAAGACGAAGTTCTGCACCACGACCGCACACTTTCGGCCGCGGCCGGCGTCGGCGCAGCTCAGTCTGTTCGGGTGACGACGCGGGGGATTTCCCCGTAATCCTCTGACCATGCCGTCCGCGTTGCGGATGGCGCCGGAGCGTGATCATGATGCCCCATGAGTCGCAAAGGGAGCGCGGCGCTTCGGCTGCCGCTCGACGAGGAGATCGTCCGCCCGACGTTTCGTCGCGAGCGTGCGGCGCTCAAGCGGGGCGTTTGGCCGGTCGCGGGTTGCGACGAAGCCGGGCGCGGTCCGCTGGCCGGGCCGGTGGTAGCCGCCGCAGTGATTCTCGATCCCAACAACATTCCGCGCGGTCTTGATGATTCGAAACGGCTCACCGCGGAGCGCCGCGAGGTGCTCTATGAGCGCATTTGCGCACGGGCGCACGTCGCAGTGGCGATGGCGCCGCCGGCGCGCATCGACCGCGACAACATTTTGCGCGCATCGCTGTGGGCGCTGGCGCGCGCGGTTGCGTCTTTGCCGGTCAAGCCGCATCTGGTTTTCGTGGACGGCCGCGATCGCATCGATGCCGGTTGCGACTGCCAGGCCGTTATCGGTGGCGACGGCCTAGTCGCTTCGATCGCCGCCGCTTCGATCGTGGCCAAGGTGACGCGCGATCGGCTGATGACCTGCCTCGGCGCGGCGCACCCCGGCTACGGCTTTGAGCGCCACATGGGTTACAGCGTACCGGAGCACTTTGCGGCGCTGGATCGGCTTGGTCCGACGATTCATCACCGCCGCTCCTTTGCGCCGGTAGCCCTTGCGTTCGGCGAACTCGCTGCCGACGTAGAAGAGCGCGCCGGCGACATGTTGCCTCTGTAACTATCCGGCCCTATACGGCACCGCCGTTCGGGAAGGCCACCAGGCGCCTGGCTTCGCGGATCGGATTGCCGATGAGCGGCGAATGGCATCGCGCGGAGCTTGATGTTTTACGTCCCCCTCTATTTCGAAGCGTTGCGCGTGCGTCCGGTGCTCTTGTTCTGGCTGGTGACGCTCGCGCAAGCGCTGCTGTGGATCGCGGTGCCGCTGCTGTTCTATTCCGCGCCGCCCGGCGATCTTCCGCAGGTGCTCGCCATCGGCCATGAGTTTCCGGTCGATGGTGGCGTGGCGCCGCCGTTGCTTGTTGGCTTGCGGAGATTGCATTCCGCGCCGGCGGACTGTTCGGTGTTTATACGCTGTCGCAGATCTGTCTGGTCGCGACTTATTGGTGCGTATTTGCACTTGGCCGCGCGATTGTCGGCCCCACCCACGCTCTCATGGCCGTGCTGCTGATGGTTGGCATCTCTGTGTTCACGGTGCCGACGCCGGATTTCGGCCCATCCATTCTCGCCATGGCGCTATGGGCGGCGTCGTTGCTGTTCTACTGGCGCGCTGTGATCGAAAGCCGCCGGCGATATTGGTTCGCACTCGGCGCGGCAATGGCACTCGTCCTGTTCACCACGGAAGCTGGGCTTGTTCTTCTTGGTGCGCTCGCCTTGTTTACAGCAATGACCGAGCGCGGCCGTGCGGCGCTCGGCGCGATCGATGCCAGGATCGTGCTGGTGTTGCTGGCCTTTGCGGTTTGTGGCCATATTTTTTTGCTCGAACGCGCTGGCACGGTGACGCCGGCGTTCGAGCGATTGCGCGATGTGCGCATGGTCGGCGCCAATACATTAGCTTGGCTGCGGCTTCTGGGTGTTCTTGTTCTGGCTCACACTGGCTTGGCGGGGATGGTGGTGCTCGCGAGCGGCTGGCCGCGCACCCGAACCAATCCGGCCCCCGCGATCACGCGGGAGCCAGTTCCTGCCATTGCCGTCGCTTACATCAGAGTACTGGCGTTTGTGCCTGCGCTGCTCGCGACGATTATTGCTGCGCTGATCGGCGAGCGGACACCCGTCGGAGGCGCAGCTCCTTTGCTGGTGTTATCCGGATTGGCGGTCATCGTTGCCGCTGGTGACAGCATCGCGCTGCGTCATCAACGCATTCTCGGCTATGCGTGGACTGGCCTGTTGTTGGTACCCGCGCTTTTGGTTCCGGTCGCGATTATTCTGCTGCCCTGGGCGACCGGTACTGACTTACGAGTGGCACAGCCGGCCGCCGCTATGGGCCGTTTCTTCGCCGAAAGCTTCGAACGCCGAACCGGCCATCCGCTTGCTGTCGTAAGCGGCGACGCCCGCACGGCGGCGCTTGTGGCACTTGCTGCGCCAAGCCGACCGAGTGTGTACTTTCCTTCCGAACCGACGCAATCGCGGCGAGTGACGGCACAGGACATCGGCGAGAAGGGCGCGGTGATCGTGTGGCCGGCGGCTGACACTAATCCAGCGCCCCCGCCGGAGATCAAGGCACAATTTCCCAATCTCGTTCCCGAAGTGCCGCAGACGTTTGAACGACCGGTGCGCGGCAGGCTGCCGCCCCTATTAATTGGTTGGGGTATGATCAGGCCGGCCGCGGTCGGCGCGCCGCATTGATCGGCAACGCGCGGTTATCCGTCCAGCGCTTTCTTGAGCGCCAGAAAATCCCGCCAGGCGAGCCGCTTTTGCAGCGGGCTGCGCAGCAAAAACGCGGGATGGTATGTCGCTATCGCGCTGATCTCGCGGCTGCCGGTATCGAACTTGAACCAACGCCCGCGCGTGCGGGTGATGCCTTCCCTGGTTTTCAGCAGTGTTTGTGTTGCCGGCTGTCCAAGGCAGACAAGGATGTCGGGGTTTGCGAGTTCGATCTGGCGGTGGATAAATGGCAGGCAGATCGCGGTCTCTTGCGGCGTTGGCGTCCGGTTGCCGGGGGGCCGCCATGGGACGACGTTGGCGATATAGGCGCTGGTCCGATCAAGACCGATGGCGGTCATCATGCGGTCAAGCAATTGTCCCGATCGGCCGACGAACGGAATTCCGGCGATGTCTTCATCGCGTCCAGGCGCTTCGCCGACAAACATCACGCGCGCTTGCGGATTTCCGGCCGCAAAAACCAACTGCGTGGCGGTGGTGCGCAACATGCAGCCCTCGAAAGCATCGAGCAGAGCGCGCAACTCATCGAGAGTCTGCGCGTTTTTGGCGGCCTCGCGCGCGGCCATGATGGCTGTTTCCGGCGAGGCCGGGGCAGCGGCAACCGGCGCGGCGGCTCCGGCAACAGGCCTTTCCTCTAATTTGCGGGAAAGGACTGGTGAAGGAGGGCGCGGCGCAGCGGGTTGACTGGGCTGGGCGGTCTCATCGGCAAAGCGGTCAATCGGTTCCTCGCCGATGAGGGCGTCGACCCCGGCATCGAGGTAGAAGGTGACAAGGTCGCGTGCGTTTTTGCCGGCAGAATTCATAATGGAGCTGGTTTTATGGACGATCCATTCTGTCTATGCGAGGGATGAAAGCATGAAATATTGCGTTTCGTTTCGACTGTGGAGCAAGCCATGACTGCAGTGGACCTTCCCGCCCGCGAGGCGATGGAGTTTGACGTTGTCATCGTCGGCGCCGGGCCCGCGGGGCTCGCGGCTGCAATCAGGCTCAAACAGCTCGCGCCGGACACGTCCGTCGTCGTGGTGGAAAAGGGCTCGGAGGTCGGCGCTCATATCCTCTCGGGAGCTGTCATCGATCCGATCGGGCTCGACCTGCTGCTCCCAGACTGGCGCAAGGAAGAGACGCCGCTGCGGACGCCCGTCACCTCGGACCATTTTTATGTGCTTGGGTCTTCCGGTGCGGTGCGTCTCCCTAATCTGTTGATGCCGCCACTGATGAGCAATCACGGCAATTTCATTGCGTCGCTCGGTGAGGTCTGCCGCTATCTCGGGCGGAAGGCGGAAGCGCTCGGTGTCGAAATCTATCCCGGCTTTGCCGCCACGGAGGTGCTGTTCGAGAACGGCGCGGTCGCAGGCGTTGCCACAGGCGACATGGGCATCGGCAAGGATAAAGAGCACAAGGCAAGCTTCACCCGTGGCATGGAGTTGCGCGCCAAGTACACGTTCCTCGCCGAGGGCGCCCGCGGCAGCCTCTCCAAAATGTTGATTGAACGTTTTGCGCTCCACCAAAACGCCGAGCCGCAGAAATACGGCATCGGTTTGAAGGAGCTATGGCAGGTCAACCCGCAGAATTTCCGCAAGGGGCTGGTGCAGCATACGATGGGCTGGCCGCTTGCCAACAATACCGGCGGTGGTTCGTTTCTTTATCACTACGACGACAATCTTGTTTCCGTCGGGTTCGTCGTCCACCTCAACTACCAGAATCCGTATCTCTCGCCGTTCGAAGAATTCCAGCGGTTCAAAACCCATCCGCTGGTCCGCGACACCTTCGAGGGCGGCAAGCGTATTTGCTACGGCGCCCGCGCGCTGACCGAAGGCGGCTGGCAGTCAGTACCGAAACTCACGTTTGCCGGTGGTGCGCTCATTGGCTGTGCCGCGGGTTTCATGAACGTGCCGCGCATCAAAGGCAGCCACAATGCAGTGCTCTCCGGCATGCTCGCCGCCGAGCACGTGGTTAAAGCGTTCGCTGCCGGGCGCGCCCGCGACGAACTCGTCGACTACGACGCGGCGTGGCGCGGCTCGCCGATCGGGCACGATCTCTGGCGAGTGCGCAACGCCAAGCCGCTGTGGTCCAAGCTTGGAACATTCGCCGGTGTGGCGCTCGGCGGTTTTGATATGTGGACGAATACGGTCGGCTTTTCGGTCCTTGGTACGCTCAAACACGGCAAGCCCGATTTCGCGACGCTCAAGCCGGCGGCGGACTGCCGTCCGATCGCTTATCCGAAGCCGGATGGCAAACTTACCTTCGACCGGCTCTCGTCCGTCTATCTATCGAACACCAATCACGAGGAGGACCAACCGCCGCACCTGATCGTCCGCGATCCCGCGTTACAAATAACGTCCGAGTACGACGTCTATGCCGGACCCTCGGCGCGCTATTGTCCGGCCGGTGTCTACGAATGGGTCGAGAACGGGGACCAGCCGCGTTACGTCATCAATGCGCAGAATTGCGTCCACTGCAAAACCTGCGACATCAAAGACCCCAATCAAAACATCAATTGGGTGCCACCAGAAGGCGGCGGCGGGCCCAATTACCCGAACATGTGATCGCTGCGGCGCCGACCCACCGCGCCGCGCGTCGAATTAACCTACTGGCGCCGCCGCGATTTTGCCTCCCTTCTGGTCTAAGCAGCGGCTGTCCTTGCGGGCGCGTGGCAAAAGGGTCATTCTCGCGTTGCGGTTGGGGGTGCGGCCGCGTGATTCCTTGATTGCCGATATTTAAGACTGTCCATGGAGCTATCGTGATTCATTCGCTGCTGCCCCGGCACGCCGCCATCGCTGGCGCCGTTGTCTTCTTGAGCCTGCCATCAGCCCTCGCCGCCGAGACGCCGACGCCCCAGGAACTCGCGCACGCGACGACGGCCGGCAGCTATCTGGCTGCACGACACGCCGGCGTTGAGCGCGATTCGGCCACCGCCGCGGCTTATTATCTCAATGTTCTCAAATCCGATCCGCGCAATGCTGACGTGCTTGGCCGCACGTTTCTTTCCGTTCTCGGGGAAGGCGATATCGATGAAGCGGGCCGGCTTGCCGAGCGTGCAATTCAGATCGACCGCAACGATCGGATCGCCCGCCTGGTCATAGGCGTGCGGGCGCTCAAGCAGAAGCAATATGCAGTCGCCCGGCAGAATCTCAACCAATCGGTTCGTGGTCCGGTTACCGACCTCACGGCGGCGCTACTCACCGCCTGGGCGCTATCAGGTAGCGGCGACAGCCGCGCTGCTACTGAGACATTGGATCGGCTCACCGGGCCGGATTGGTATGCGATCTTCAAGGATCTGCACGCCGGCCTCATTCTCGATGCAGCTAACAAGAAGGAAGCCGGGAAGCGTTATGAGCGCGCTTACAAGGCCGACTCCGTGGCGCTGCGGACGGTTCAGGCGTATGGCCGCTATCTGTCGCGCAACGCCAGCAAAGACGATGCCCTGAAGATCTATCAGGAATTCAACAAAGCCGTTCCCGATCATCCGGTGATCTTGCAAGAGATGAAGGAAATCACGGCCGGCGAGAAATTGCCGTCGCTTGCCGACTCGGCGCAGGCCGGCGCCGCCGAAGCGCTTTACGGACTGGGCGCCTCGATCGGACGCCGCGGCGGCGAAGATTTGGCGCTCGTTTATTTGCAGCTTGCGCTCTATCTCCAGCCGACGCACGCAATGGCGCTGCTTTCGCTCGCCGATCTCTACGAGTCGCTCAAGAAGCCGGAGCTGGCGATCAAAGTGTACGATCGCATTCCGCCCTCGTCGCCGCTGCGCCGTAACGCGGACATCCAGGTTGCTTCCGATCTGGATACGCTCGGTCGCACTGACGAGGCCAAGAAGCGGCTCGAACATCTGGTCAGCGAAAATCCCAAGGATACCGAAGCGATCATGGCGCTTGGCAACATCTTGCGTGGCCGCAAAGATTTTGCCGGATGCGCCGATGTTTACGGCAAGGCCATTGGCAATCTCGCGGTGCCCGAGAAGGCAAACTGGGTGATGTTTTACTTCCGCGGCATCTGTAATGAGCGCTCGAAACAGTGGCCGAAGGCCGAAGCCGATCTGAAGAAGGCGCTCGAGCTATTTCCCGATCAGCCGCTTGTGCTCAATTACCTGGGCTACTCCTGGATCGATCAGGGCACCAATCTCGATGACGGTATGAAAATGATCCGTCGCGCCGTCGAACAGCGGCCCGACGATGGCTACATTGTCGACTCGCTCGGTTGGGCCAATTATCGCATCGGCAATTACGATGAAGCGGTGAAGGAGCTCGATCGCGCCGTTGAGCTAAAGCCCGAGGATCCGACCATCAACGATCACCTCGGAGATGCTTATTGGCGGGTCGGCAGGGCGCTCGAGGCGCGTTTCCAATGGTCCCACGCCAAGGACTTGCAGCCCGAGCCCGAAGATCTGCCGAAGATCGAGCAAAAACTTAAAGTTGGTTTACCGGATGACACGTCCTCGGCGGCTGACGCCGCCAAGCCCAAGAAGGCTGGCAACGGCGGGTAACGAACATCTTGCCGGTCCCGCTGGTCGAGAACGCCCCGGCCAAAGTCAATCTGACGCTGCGGGTACTCCGTCGCCGCGACGACGGCTATCACGACCTCGAAAGCCTCGTTGTGTTTGCCGATTTCGGCGACCGGCTGAGTTTGGCGCGTGGTGGCGAACTGAAGCTGACGGTTCGCGGCCCGAGCGCAGGGCAAGCGGGCGAGGGCGACGACAATCTTGTCCTCAAGGCGGCGCGCGCGCTCGTCCAGCGTCGGCCGCAAGCGGTGCTCGGTGCCTTCCGGCTCGACAAGAGGCTTCCGGTTGCTGCCGGGCTGGGCGGCGGGTCGGCTGACGCCGCGGCTGCACTTCGGCTTCTGGCGCAGGCAAACGGCCTGGCGGGCAATGATGCTGATCTCTATGCAGCGGCCAAGGCAACCGGCGCGGACGTGCCAGTCTGCCTCGATCCGCGTCCACGCATCATGCGCGGCATCGGCGAAGTGTTGTCGGCTCCGCTCGCCTTGCCGAATCTGCCGGCGGTGCTGGTCAACCCCGGCGTGGCTTTGCCGACCAAGGCGGTGTTTGCGCGATGGACGCCAGCCGCGAACCCTGTAATTGTGTCCGATGTCGAGGAGGTCGCAAAGCTTTCAAGCCGCGATCAGCTTTTGCAGGTTCTCGACACGCAGTCGAACGATCTGGAAGCGCCGGCGGTCGCGCTTCAACCTGTCATTGCCGATGTGCTGACTGCATTGCGCGGACTCCCGGGCTGCAAGCTTGCCCGCATGTCCGGTTCAGGCGCGACCTGCTTTGCGCTGTTTTCCGCCGCTACCGCGGCGCGCGAAGCGGCCAAAACTCTAGGCAGCAAATTTCCGCATTGGTGGGTGAAGGCGACGACGCTGAACTAGTGCGTCCGGGCGACGCAGAAATCGACGGTTTCGGCGAGCGCGGATTTCATCGGTGAGTTGGGGAACAGGGCGAGCGCATCGCGGGCGATCGCGCCATAATGGTGCGCGCGGCCGATCGTATCCTCGAGCGCGCGATGTTTGGTCATCAGACCGATGGCGTGTTCGAGATCCGCATCGGTCGCCTCGCCCCGCTCCAGCGTGCGGCGCCAGAATTCGCGCTCGACGTCGCCGCCGCGGCGAAATGCGAGCACGACCGGCAGTGTGATTTTGCCTTCGCGAAAATCATCGCCGACGTTCTTGCCGAGCTTCGCCGCCGCGCCGCCATAGTCGAGCACATCGTCAACCAGTTGAAATGTGATGCCGAGATTCATCCCGAATGAGCGGCAGGCGGCCTGCTCGGCCCGCTCCCGCGACGACAGCGTCGGTCCGACTTCGCACGCGGCGGCGAACAATTCGGCGGTCTTGGCGCGGATTACAGCGATGTACTCGTCCTCGGTCGTTGCGGTATTTTTCGCCGCGGCGAGTTGCATGACTTCGCCCTCGGCGATGACGGCGGCGGCCGAGGACAGAATCTCAAGCGCCTTGAGGCTTCCCACCTCGACCATCATTTTAAACGCTTGGCCGAGCAGGAAATCGCCGACCAGCACGCTGGCCTCGTTGCCCCAGAGCATCCGGGCGGCCAGCCGTCCGCGACGCAGCTCGCTCTCGTCGACCACGTCGTCGTGCAGGAGCGTCGCCGTGTGCATGAATTCCACCGCTGCGGCGAGTTTGATGTGGCCGTCGCCGCCGTAGCCGGTGAGTCGCGCCAGCGCCAGCGTGAGCATCGGCCGGAGCCGCTTACCACCGGAATTGATGAGATGGTTGGCGACCTCCGGGATCATCGTCACTTCGGAGCCGGTGCGCGAAAGAATAACGCTGTTGACGCGTTCCATGTCGGGCGTGACAAGCTCGACCAGAGGGTCGATGGATGGTCCACCCGGAGTTTCAAACGGGACGACGACGGCCACTGGAGCCCTCTCTATGCAGGACGCACGAGCATAGAAACGCTATGGTGAGGCGGCAAGCGCGCTAGCCCACACATTAGCGCGAGTTTTGGACGTGGCGATGGAGAGGAGGAATGTCAAGCAACGAACCGCAGACGGGGAGCATGAGCGAAACCCCGTACCAGGTTGCGGTTCTGGTGCCCTGTTACAACGAAGAGCGTGCCATCGCCAAAGTCGTCGCCGACTTCCGTGCGGCGCTGCCGGACGCGGCCGTCTACGTCTACGACAACAATTCCACCGACGGCACTGTCGAAGCCGCCCGTGGTGCCGGTGCCGTGGTTCGCCGTGAGACCTACCAGGGCAAGGGCCATGTGGTGCGGCGCATGTTCAATGACGTTGAAGCGGACGTCTATGTGCTGGTCGACGGCGATGCCACCTACGACGCACCGAGCGCACCGGCGATGATCGCCAAACTCATCGACGAACGGCTGGACATGGTGGTGGCCGCGCGGATCGATCGCGAAACAGCGGCCTATCGTCGCGGCCACCGCACCGGCAACCGGCTCCTTACCGGCTTTGTCGCCCACATGTTCGGGCGTTCGTTCACCGATATTCTGTCCGGCTATCGAGCATTCTCGCGCCGCTTCGTGAAATCGTTTCCGATTCTCTCCGGCGGTTTCGAGATCGAAACCGAACTGACGATCCATGCGCTCGAACTTGAACTGCCGGTCGGCGAGGTCGCGACGCCCTACTATTCGCGGCCCCTTGGATCGGCTTCGAAACTTTCGACCTATAGCGACGGCTTTCGTATCCTTTGGACGGTACTCAAACTCTATCGCGCCGAACGGCCGCTATCGCTGTTCGGCGCATTTGGGCTCGCGCTCGTCATCATATCGATCGGTCTCGCGGTGCCGATTGTCGTGACCTACGTTCAGCAAGGCCTCGTCCCGCGTTTGCCGACCGCTGTGCTTTCGACCGGGCTGATGCTGCTCGGCTTCCTCTCGATTGCGTGCGGCTTGATCCTCGACACGGTCACGCGCGGCCGGCGCGAGCTCAAACTCCTTGCTTATCTCGCCTTGCGCGCGCCGGGCGAAGACCGGCGCCGGAGCTGACGCGTGCGCGAGCTTGTCCGTACCAACGACGCAGTACTGATCTCGGCGATCGAGGCGCTGCTCAAGGGCGCGAACATCGTCCACATGGTGGTCGACCAGAACATCAGCGTGCTCGAAGGCTCGATCGGTATTTTTCCCCGCCGCATTCTGGTCGCCGACGACGAGATCGATGCCGCGCGGCGGTTGCTTACGGATGCCGGCTTTGGCAACGAGCTTCGCCCCGACACCCGCTAAGGTCGTCCGGAACAAACCGGCTATTGCGGCCACGCCGATGACGAGCTGAGCAAGAAACGCAAGTGACGCCACCCATCGCGCCAGGTGCGAAGATGCGGCGGCCGGGACCTTCCAGCTTTGCTCAGCGTGGCCGGCACTTCCGTAATGGAATATTTGCGCAGCGAGGCAGCGGTGATCATCTCGCTCGCAAACTCCATCCCTGTGGTGTGCAAGCCAAGCGCGGCGAAACGAGCGCGATCAAAGCCGCGTAGCCCACAATGGAAGTCTCCGATCTCGACGTTGAAGAAACGCCGGCCGATGAGACCAAGGAGTGGACTGCCAAGATATCGGTGCAGAACGGGCATGGCGCCGGGCGCGATGCCGCCGCGAAACCGGTTGCCGATGACGAGATCGTAGCCCTCGCGCAGCTTGGCGACGAAGTCGTCGAGATCTGCGAAGTCGTAGCTGTCGTCAGCATCACCCATGATCACGTAACGGCCGCGGGCTGCCGCAATACCGGCGCGAAGCGCGGCACCGTATCCGCGCTGCTCGACCAGCACGCACCGAACATTTTTTTCACTGGATATTGCGCGTGAGTTATCGGTCGAACCATTGTCCGCGACCAACACCTCGCCGCGTATGCCGGTCCGCGCCAGATAGGCAAATGCTTTATCGATACAAACGCCGATGGTTTCCGCTTCGTTGAGGCAGGGCATCAGAATGGTCAGCTCGATCTCGTCTCCATTCCGTTCGTCCATAAATCCTCCGAGATGCGGGCAGCGCTCGACCTGACGGCCATTCTGATGCGCCAACAACGCCCCAGTTTATGGTAACAAGCCACCTTAATTTACAACATCAATGCGGGCGAACGGCCGATGCCGGCTGAGACTGCTTTCAAAGTGAGTGAGGACGCCGTCCTTGGCGGCCGGCTTGTTTTGCGCCAGCCGCTGAAGGGTCACCGCGTCGGCCATGATGCGATTCTTCTTGCAGCCGCATGCGCCGCATTTCCCGGCAATCGCGTGGTCGATCTCGGTTCAGGTGTGGGCGCCGCCGGGTTGGCTGTGGCGCGTCGCGTGGAGGATGTCGCGGTCACCTTGGTTGAGGTCGATCCCAAGCTCACGGCTCTCGCGCGTGACAACATCGCGAGCAATAATCTCAGCGAGCGCGTGCGCGCGGTCTGCCTCGATGTTGCCGCGGCCCCAGGGGAATTCGCCGCGGCACAATTGGCGCCCGATTCAGCGGATCGGGTGTTGATGAATCCGCCATTCAATGCCGCGCAAAACCCTTCGCCGGACGCTGACCGTCAGCTCGCCCACATCGCCACGGACGGTACACTCGCCATGTGGCTGGGCACCGCTGCGCGGCTTCTTCATTCCGGCGGCACGCTAACGCTGATCTGGCGGGCGGACGGTCTTGGTGAAGTGCTTGCGGCACTCGCGGCCGACTTTGGTGAGGTCACCGTATTGCCGGTGCATCCTAAGCCGGACGCAGCGGCGATCCGGGTGCTCATTCGTGCTGTTAAGGCCAGCCGAGCGCCGCTCGCATTGTTGCCGGGCTTCATTCTCGCCGACGCCGCCGGACGGCCGACGACAGAAGCCGAAAGAGTATTGCGCGAAGGCGTCGTGCTGCCTTTGGCCGAAAACTGAGACGGCCGGCGCTCAGCCGTCAGATATTCGCCGGCAGAGGATCGGGCGTTGCCTTTGGTTGGCGGCGATTGGGGAAGTATGAACTGCCGACGATCACGCTGATCAGCATCAACAGCAAATAAATCTTCATTGCCGGCACGCTCCCGCGTTCGCCCCCGAAACGGAACAAAAGAACCCGGCGGGTTAAGAAACAGTTACTTGAGGCTTTCGCCGGGCAAGCCTATGTGAATTTCATGACCGATGTTTCGATCAGCGGCGGCATGCGAGAAGGAACTTCGATGCGTGTACTGGACAAACTGCGTGAATTCCTGCCGCGACGCTTCCGCAGCGATCAGCCGGTTGTGCCGGTGGTGCGCCTGACCGGCATCATCGGATTCTCGTCGCCGCTGCGGCCCGGTCTGACGCTGCCGGGCATCGCGCGCATGCTCGACCGGGTCTTCGGCGTGCGCAACGCCGCAGCCGTAGCGCTCGCCATCAACTCGCCGGGCGGTTCGCCGGTGCAGTCGCACCTGATCTTTCGTCGCATTCGCGAACTGGCAAGTGAGAAAAACATACCCGTCATCGCGTTCGTCGAGGATGCCGCGGCCTCGGGCGGTTACATGCTTGCCTGCGCCGCCGACGAGATCATCGTTGATCCCAGCTCGATCGTCGGTTCGATCGGCGTGGTCGGCGGCTCGTTCGGCTTCGATAAGCTGCTGGCGAAGATCGGCGTCGACCGCCGCCTCTACACCGCCGGCGAACACAAGGCCACGCTTGATCCCTTCCTGCCGGAAAATCCCGACGACGTCGAACGACTGAAGCAATTGCAGCGTGAGATCCACGATGACTTCATCGCGCTGGTGAAGTCGCGGCGCGGCGACAAGCTGCGCGGCCCGGAAAGCGACCTGTTCTCCGGCGAATATTGGACCGGCAAGCGGGCGCTCGACCTCGGCCTCGTCGATGCCATCGGCGACCTGCGTTCAACGCTTCGCGAACGGTTCGGCGATAAGGTATTGACCCCGCTTATTTCCGCCGAGCGCGGCCTGTTTCGCCGCCGGGTTTTTGGCGTCAGTAGCGGCGAATTGATGTTGGCCGGCCTTGCCGATGACATAATATCGGCGCTTGAAAGTCGCGCGTTGTGGGCGCGTTACGGTCTCTGACGGGAGGTTCGGGACATGCCACCGGTATTCGTCTTGGCGCTCGGGTTTATGGGAGCGGCGGCGTTGGTGCGCTGGTGTGTCAAAGAAGTGCACCGCGCGAATGCCGACCTTGACGACGTGCGCGCTACCTCAACCGTCGAGCCGATTGACCGCGGCGCGCTGCCGACATTAAAGCGCGATCCGGACTCCGGAGAGTACCGGCCCGGCTAGCGCTTTTTGGGGCCGCGGGTCTGGATCCACCCCTGGATAATCGCCGCAGCAAGTAGCGCTGGAACTGCTGGAAGCAGAACCGCGCTAGTATCGATGTAGCGCGTGGCCGGAATAGTGACGAGCACAGCGAGCGGAGCAGTCGCGGCGAGCCATGCAAGCGTGAGGATGCAGACCGCTGGGAGGTCAGCGGCGCTAGCCCCTAACGGCGCACGCATCGCAAAAGCCGGCCCTCCAAAGATCAGCAATGCAGCAAGCGCGACCACCATGGGCGCGTTGGTCACGATCATACGGCCAACGAGACGCGACGTCGCGCCTGCGACCCACGCGGCCCAACGAAGCGGTGCCGCCTTAAAGGTCGCAATGGAAAAGCTTGCCAGGCGCTGATTGAAGACGATCCAGCTTTCGCCGGGTGCGCGTTCTTTGACAATCACGCCCCAGAGCAGGTCGTCATGTGCGCGCGCATAGATGTCGAAATAGCCGAGCGCGGCTGAAACAAACGAACGCTCGCCTGTGGAATTGAGCGGGGTGCGTGCGACGCGTCCGGCGGCTTCCGCTGCTTCCCGGGCGGTCAGAATTGCTTGTCCGGTCGGCCGGACTTTTTCGGGAAGGCCGGCGACGATCTCCGGCGACAGCATGAATGCCGCCGGTGCCGACATGGCGAACCCGCCGAACGAGACAATGTTGAAATCGCCGAGCGTTTGCCAGCGATACGCTGATTGAATCAAAAACGGCGCGGCGATCAAACAGAACAACAAGCCGGTGCGGACGGCGCGGCGTCCCTGTCCATTGCGGCGCGCCAGCACGTACCACAGCGCTGGCACGACGAAGATCGCCGGCAGGAAGCTCGGCCGCAACAAATAGGCGAGCGTCGTTGCCAAGGCGATCGGCAGCACCAACAGGCGGTAGGCAAACACTGAATTCGCGGCTGCCAGCACGCCCGCAAAAGCAAGAATCAGCGCCGCGATAGCCGGCGCTTCCGGCAGCAGCAGTCGCAATTGATAGAGGCTTCCCTGCGAGAGCAGCGCCGCAAGAGCGAGACACAAAGCGCCGATGCCGCCAATGCCGCCCACTCGCGCGCCGGCGTAGAGCAAAAGCGCCGCAGCCGCGTGCAGAATGGCCTGGATCAATACGACACGGCCGGGCGCAGTGGCGTTGCCGCCGGCCCAGCTCGCCAGCAAGCCGTAGAGCGGATGTCGCATCTCGCCCCACGGATTTTCCGCTTGCAGCGGTGTAAAGTAGCTCGCGGTGTCGGGCGCCACAGCGCCGGAAAGCCCGCCAGTGAGCCACAGCGCAATCAGCAGGATAGCGGCCGCGGCGCACAGACTTGCGACGCAAAGACGGTCAGATCGGGAAATCACAACGGCCACGCCGCGAGCATAATGGGCGGGTCGCGGATCGTCATCAGCGGTCCATCGAAGCGCGGGACTTGACCGCAACGGGTCGTTCAACCAACAACGTCGCATGAAGGATGATTTGCCGCCGTATATGCGTCCCGGGCGATCGTTTCAGGGCCTGATCCTGGCACTGCAGCGCTATTGGGCGGATTGGGGTTGCGTCATCCTGCAGCCTTACGACATGGAGGTCGGCGCCGGCACCTTTCATCCGGCGACGACATTGCGCGCGCTCGGCCCGAATTCGTGGAATGCGGCCTATGTGCAGCCTTCGCGCCGGCCCAAGGACGGCCGCTACGGCGAAAATCCCAACCGCTTGCAGCATTATTATCAGATGCAGGTCATCTTAAAGCCATCGCCCGACGATCTGCAGGACCTCTACCTCAAATCGCTCTACGCCATCGGTATCGACCCGAAGCTCCACGACATCCGCTTCGTCGAGGACGATTGGGAGAGCCCGACGCTTGGCGCCTGGGGGCTCGGCTGGGAGTGCTGGTGCGACGGTATGGAGGTTTCGCAGTTCACCTATTTTCAGCAAGTCGCCGGCTTTGAATGCGCGCCGGTCTCCGGCGAGCTTACTTATGGGCTGGAGCGGCTCGCGATGTACGTGCAAGGCGTGGAGAATGTTTTCGCGCTCAACTTCAACGGCCGCGAGGGCGCGGACAAAGTCACGTATGGCGATGTTTTCCTGCAAGCCGAGCAGGAATATTCACGCCATAATTTCAAATTTGCCGACACTGACATGCTGTTCGAACAGTTTCGCATGGCGGAATCGGCTTGTAAGAAATATCTGGAAGACGGTTGGCAGGGCGATGGCAGCGATTTAAGCAAAGACCGGACAAATCGCGGTCGTCATTTGATGGCGTTGCCGGCCTATGATCAATGCATCAAGGCGAGCCACGTGTTCAATCTACTCGATGCACGCGGCGTGATTTCAGTAACCGAGCGTCAGAGCTATATCCTGCGCGTGCGCGAACTCGCCAAGGCCTGCGGCGAGGCGTGGCTGGCAACACAAGGCGGAGGTAGGACCGAATGAGCGAGATGCCTGCAATCGGCGGACGGCAACCAATCAAGGTCGAAGTCGAAGCCGGAAAGAGCTACTGGTGGTGCGCGTGCGGCCTCTCCAAGAAGCAGCCGTTCTGCGACGGCTCGCATAAGGTGACCGAATTCAAACCGGTCGAATATAAGCCCGAAGCCGCCGGCGACGCCTGGTTCTGCGCCTGCAAGCGCTCCTCGAAAAAACCAATGTGCGACGGCACCCACAAGACGCTGTGAATATTCCCCTCCCCCTTGTGGGGAGGGGCTAGGGGTGGGGGTCGAGAGGTTTCACAATGCCGGAGAAACGATCCTCGGAGCATGAGCCGCGTGTCTGGGCGCTTCGCGACCAGAGCGTGTCACCGCCAAATCAGATGCGCGCCCGCGCCATGCGTCTCTCGCCGACCGAGGCGGAGCGGAAGCTTTGGTGGCACTTGCGTCATAGGCTTCCGCTGGCTGGAACGCATTTTCGCCGACAGGTCCGGCTGGGCGGCTTTATCGTCGATTTCGCGAGTTATCAGTTGAAGATTGCGATTGAAATCGATGGCGGACAACACGCACTGCAGATTGAACGCGACGCAAAGCGAACGGAGTTCCTGGAGTCGGAGGGTTATCGCGTGTTGCGTTTCTGGAACAACGAAGTGTTGGGAAACATAGATGGCGTGCTCGAAACGATTCAGAGCGCCGTCCTCTCGACCCCCACCCCACCCCTCCCCACAAGGGGGAGGGGAGTAGTTAGCCATGCCTGATCTTTTGCTCGAGCTGTTCTCCGAGGAGATTCCCGCGCGCATGCAGGCGCGGGCGGCGGAGGATTTGCGCAAGCTGGTGACCGATCGGCTGGTCGATGCGGGACTGGTCTATGAAGGCGCCAAAGCGTTCGTGACGCCGCGGCGGCTGGCGCTGTCGGTGCACGGCGTGCCGGCGCGGCAGGCGGATGCGCGCGAAGAGAAAAAAGGTCCGCGCGTTGGCGCGCCGGAAAATGCCATCGCCGGATTTTTGAAGGCTGCTGGCTTGAAATCGATCGGCGAAGCGAAAGTTCAGCCTGACAAGAAGGGCGACTTTTATGTCGCCGTGATCGAGAAGCCCGGCCGTGGCGCGATCGAGGTAATCGGCGAAATCTTGCCGGACGTGATCGGGAAATTTCCGTGGCCGAAATCCATGCGCTGGGGCGTGCAGTCAAAAGCGCCGGGTGCATTCGCCTGGGTCCGCCCGCTGCATTCGATCGTGGCGACCTTCGGCCCGGAGACCGAGGATCCCGACATTGTGCCGTTCTCCGTTGGCGGCATCGCGGCGGGTAACGAGACGCGCGGCCATCGCTTTCTTGCGCCCGAGCCGTTCACGGTGCGCCGGCTTGCCGACTATCAACAGAAACTCGACAAGGCCAAAGTGGTGCTCGACGCCGAGCGGCGGCGCGACATTATCCTCGCCGAAGCCAAGCAGCTTGCATTCGCGCAGGGCCTTGAGTTGATCGAGGACGAGGGCCTGCTGGCCGAGGTCGCCGGACTGGTCGAATGGCCGGTGGCCCTGATGGGCTCGTTCGATGAAGCATTTTTGCGGATTCCCGAGGAGGTGATCCGCGCCACCATCCGCAACAATCAGAAATGTTTTGTCTTGCGCGATGCCGCACACGCCAAGCTCGTCAACAAATTCATTCTCGTTTCCAACATCGAGGCGGAGGACGGCGGCAAGGAGATTGTCGCCGGCAATGAGCGGGTGATCCGGGCGAGGCTCTCCGACGCGAAATTCTTCTACGATACCGATCTGGAGACGCGGCTCGAAGATCGCTTGCCGAGGTTCAAGGATATCATCTTTCACGAGAAGTTGGGCACGCTAGCAGAGCGAATAGCTCGGATCATGTCAGTCGCTCGCATAATGGCGGAGATTATCGAGCCTCAAAAACAGATAGGTCAACGGTTGTATTCGGGCAGTATGGCGACCTATCATAACGAGGTCCAACGGGCGGCACAGATTTGCAAAACCGACTTGCTGACTGACATGGTCGGCGAGTTTCCGGAGTTGCAAGGTGTGATCGGACGATACTATGCGGAAGCGCAAGGTGAACCTGAGGCAGTCGCGCACGCCGTCGAAGATCATTACAAGCCGCAAGGACCGAAGGACTTAATCCCGGCAGACCCCGTAAGTATCGCTGTTGCGCTTGCAGACAAGATCGACACACTAGTCTGCTTTTGGGCCATCAACGAAAAGCCGACGGGCAGTAAAGACCCGTTTGCTCTGCGACGTGCGGCGCTTGGAGTAATCCGGATTATTCTGGAGAACAATATTCGATTGCCGCTCGTCAGCTTTCTAACCTCCTTGCTCGGACAGTTAATGGATAAGGTTGCGCCGTTTGGTGGCGGCGAGGAGGATCTAGAAACTCTCTTTGCTTCTATACCGTCTAAAGTGCTGGCCAATCACATTAGGGCCACCGTCGCGGGCTTCGAAGCCATTTCCGAAAAGTACCGGTCGGCAAGAGCGATGCGGGAATATATCGACCTCGTTTCGTTCTTAGCCGAACGCTTGAAAGTCTATCTAAGAGACCGGGGCGCTCGACACGATCTTGTCGATGCAGTCTTCGCTCTTGGAGGACTGTATGACGATGATTTCCTAATGGTGGTCCGACGCGTGGAGGCGCTGGGAAAATTCCTCGATACCGAAGATGGCAGGAACCTGCTTACTGGCTACAAGCGTGCCACGAATATCATCCGTATCGAGGAAAAGAAGGACGGCCGCGAATATATCGGTTTGCCTGATCCGAAGCTTTATAAACAGGATGAGGAAGATGACGTTGGCGAGGGGAGATTGATCTCGCCAAAGACTGTGGCCAGCCAGGCGATCCAGACGGGGGACTTTGAAGCTGCCATGCGTCGCCATGGCCGATTGCGGGCTAGCGTCGACGCCTTCTTCGACAAAGTCACGGTCAACGTCGACGACAAGCCGCTGCGCGAGAACCGGCTGAAACTCCTCAATCAAATCCGCGAAGCAACGCGCGCGGTGGCCGATTTCTCCCGGATTGAAGGGTAATGCGCATTCCCCATCCGTCATGCCCGGCCTTGTGCCGGGCATCCACGTCTTTAGGGCCGAGTAGGTCAAAGACGTGGATGGCCGGGTCAAGCCCGGCCATGACGACGTAACAGGCAGTTCCGAATTTCCACCAACATGCTAGAACCCAACGCGGTCTTCGTGCGTTCTCCATCTGCGGGGTCATCCCCGATTTCCGCTGCTATGCTTTTGTCCACCTGAAGTCCCTTAAAAGCTAAAGGAAAACCAATGGTCATTACCGCTGCCCATCTCACTCCGCTTGTCGCCATCATTGCCGGGATACTCATTCTCCTGGTGCCGCGTCTCTTGAGCTACATCGTCGCGATCTATCTCATCTTCATCGGCGTGGTGGAGCTCAACGGCGTTCATCACTGGATCAATTTTCACTGATGCTGCGCGTTGGCCGGCGTTGCGTCGCGCGCCGGCATTTGCACTAGCGATGCAATGCGCTTAAGCGAACGAGTATCCATGGCCAAATCGCGTTCCAAAAGCAGCCGTCAGCCGGTCAAGAAATCCAAGCCGCGTGCGGCTGCCAGATCCTCAGCAGGCAAGACCGCCGCGACGAACAAAAAGCGGAGATGGGTCTACGCCTTCGGCGGCGGCAGGGCCGCGGGCCGCGCGGGTATGCGCGATCTTCTCGGCGGCAAGGGCGCGGGTCTTGCCGAGATGGCGCAGCTTGGCCTGCCCGTGCCGCCCGGTTTCACCATCACCACCGAACTTTGCACTCACTTCTACGCCAATGGCAAAAACTATCCGAAGGATTTGCAGCCGCAGGTCGAAGTGGCGCTCGCCGAGATCGGCCGCATCACCGGCAAAAAATTCGGCGATGGAGAAAATCCGCTGCTGGTGTCGGTGCGCTCCGGCGCGCGCGCGTCGATGCCGGGCATGATGGATACGGTGCTCAATCTCGGGCTGAACGACACGACGGTCGCGGCGCTGGCGGAGAAATCGGGCGACCGGCGCTTCGCATACGACAGCTACCGGCGGTTTATCACGATGTACGCCGATGTGGTGCTGGGCATCGCGCATCATCACTTCGAGGAAATCCTCGACGAACACAAAGACCGCAACGGCTACACGCTCGACACCGATCTTGAAGCGGCCGACTGGGAACAGCTCGCGGCTTTGTTCAAAGCACGCGTCGAACAGGAAACCGGCAAGCCGTTTCCGCAGGACCCGCACGCGCAATTGTGGGGCGCCATCGGCGCCGTGTTCGGCTCGTGGATGAACCAGCGTGCGATCACCTATCGGCGCCTGCACGGCATTCCGGAAAGCTGGGGCACCGCCGTCAACGTCCAGGCCATGGTGTTCGGCAATATGGGCGAGAGCTCGGCGACCGGCGTTGCGTTTACGCGCAATCCTTCGACCGGCGAACGGAAGCTCTACGGCGAATTCCTCATCAACGCGCAAGGCGAGGACGTTGTCGCCGGCATTCGCACGCCGCAGGAGATCACCGAGGCGGCGCGGCTAGAGGCCGGCTCCGAAAAACCCTCGATGGAGAAAGCGCTGCCGCAAGCTTTTGCCGAGCTCAAACGCATCCAGGCTGCACTGGAAAAACACTATCGAGACATGCAGGACCTCGAATTCACGGTAGAGCAAGGCAAGCTCTGGATGCTGCAGACGCGAAGCGGGAAGCGCACTGCCAAGGCCGCGTTGCGCATCGCTGTGGAGCTGGCGCAGGAGAAAGTAATCAGCCGGCAGGAGGCGGTGACGCGCATTGATCCTGCCGCGCTCGACCAGCTTTTGCATCCTACGATCGATCCGGCGGCCGAGCGCAAGATACTCGCGACGGGGTTACCGGCTTCGCCGGGCGCCGCTTCCGGCGAAATCGTGTTTCTCGTCCGAAGATGCCGAATTGCTCAAGAGCCAGGGGCATAAAGTGATCCTGGTTCGCGTCGAGACCTCGCCCGAAGATATCCACGGCATGCACGCCGCCGAGGGAATCTTGACCACGCGCGGAGGCATGACCTCACATGCGGCAGTGGTCGCGCGCGGCATGGGCAAGCCCTGCGTCTCCGGCGCCGGCAGCCTTCGCGTCGACTACCGCGCGCAGACGGTAAGCGCGGGCGGCACGACGCTGAAGAAGGGCGATGCGCTGACCATCGACGGCTCGACCGGGCAAGTCCTTTTAGGAAAAGTGCCGATGCGCGAGCCCGCGCTCGCGGGCGAGTTCGGAACGCTGATGAAATGGGCCGATGCGGCGCGCAAGCTGAAGGTCCGGGCCAATGCCGATACGCCAACGGACGCGCGGGCCGCGATCCGGTTTGGCGCGGAAGGCATCGGCCTTTGCCGCACCGAGCACATGTTCTTCGAGGAAGACCGCATCCGCGCCGTGCGCGAAATGATTCTCGCCGAAGACGAAAAGTCCCGCCGCGCCGCGCTCGCAAAGCTGTTACCGATGCAGCGCGCTGATTTCGTCGAGCTGTTCAAGATCATGGGCGGCCTGCCGGTGACCATCCGGTTGCTGGACCCGCCGCTGCACGAATTCCTGCCCCACACCGAAGCAGAAATCGCAGAAGTGGCGGCGGCGATGGGCGCCGATCCAAAGAGACTTGCCGACCGCGCCCGCGAGTTGCACGAATTTAATCCGATGCTGGGCTTTCGCGGCTGCCGCCTTGCTATCGCTTATCCGGAAATCGCCGAAATGCAGGCGCGTGCCATCTTCGAGGCCGCAATCGAGGCCGGCCGTGCGACCGGAGCAACCGTGGCGCCGGAGATCATGGTCCCGCTGATCGCCAGCAAAGCCGAACTTGATCTGGTCAAAGAGCGCATTGATGCGATGGCCGAGACGGTCGCAAGCGAAGCGAAGGCGCGAGTCAAATATCAAGTCGGGACCATGATCGAATTGCCGCGCGCGGCGCTCAAGGCCGGTGAGATCGCGGTGAGCGCCGAATTCTTTTCCTTCGGCACCAACGATCTGACCCAAACCGCCTTCGGGATCAGCCGCGATGATGCGGCAAGCTTTTTGGGCATCTACACGTCAAAAGGTATCCTGCCGGCCGATCCCTTTGTGTCGATCGACCGCGAAGGCGTTGGCGAACTGGTGCGGATCGCGAGCGAACGCGGCCGCAAGGTGCGGCCCAAACTCAAGCTCGGAATTTGCGGCGAGCACGGCGGCGATCCCGCGTCGGTCGAGTTCTGCCACGAGATCGGGCTCGACTACGTATCGTGCTCGCCGTTTCGCGTGCCGATCGCCCGATTGGCCGCGGCACAGGCTGCGCTTGGGAAGGTCGTCCGCCCGGAAGGGTGAGTGGCGCTACGCCGCTACGCCGGCGAGAAAATCTTCGATGTGCCGGCGAAGTTCCGCGACAGCCGCTTGCACGGCTTCTGAACTGTCGAGCGCCACCTCGGCGGACGTGTGCGTCTGTGTGGCGGCGCCGGCGACATCGTTGAGGATGTGCGCCATCGTCTGCGTTGCCTGAGCCGCGCTCGCCACATTGGACGAGATGTTACTCGTTGCCGCGCTTTGTTGTTCGATCGAGGCAGCGACTCCCGAAGCGTAGTGCTGGATTTCCTGCATGCGCTGAGTGATGCGGCGGATCGATTCGACAGCGCTTGAGGTTGAGCCCTGCACGGCGAGGATTTGGCCAGCAATCGCTTCGGTGGCCTTGGCGGTTTGCACGGCAAGCGATTTGACTTCCGAGGCGACAACAGAAAAGCCACGGCCCGCCTCGCCAGCGCGCGCCGCCTCGATTGTGGCATTGAGCGCAAGCAGATTGGTCTGCTCGGCAATGGTTCGAATGAGCTTGACGATATCGCCGATCTTCTGCGCGGTTTCCGCAAGCGTCGTCATTTCGCCGTTGGTGCTTTGCGCTTCCTCGACCGCCATATACACAACATTGTTGGTCTGCGTGATCTGGCGAGCGATCTCACCAATCGAGCTTGATAGTTCGTCGGTCGCGATTGCCGCGGTGTTCACGCCGTGCGCCGCCTCGTTCGACGCGGCCACCGCACCTTCGGCGCAGCGCGACGTGTGATTGGAGGCCGACGAGAGCACGACGGCGGTCGATTTCATCGCCGCGGCGCTATCGCCGAAGGTCTTAAGCAGCGTTTCCATCTCGCTGCGGAACGAGGCGATCACCCCGTCGATAAAGCCGCGGCGCTTTTGCTGCTCGGCCATGGAGTCGTTCTGCTGCTGCAGCCGCAATTGTTCGGTGACGTCCTCGTGGGTCGACACCCAGCCGCCGCCGGGCATAGGTTCGTTGATGGAATGAACTTTGCGGCCGTCGCTTGCTTCGATCATCCACTTTGAGGTCGTGCCAGCAGCGACGCTGTCCATGATTTCCTTGACGTACTGCTCGGGATCGCGGGTCAGGAAGCCGGTTTGTTTGCGGTGTTCCATGAGCGCGAGCAGCGTGCAGCCGGGTTTCACCACCTCCGGCGAAAGCCCGTACATGCGCAGATATTGTTGATTGCAGACGACGATGCGACCGGTCGCGTCGAACATGCACAGGCCCTGCGACATGTAGTTCAATGCTTTTGTGAGTCGGCGGATTTTGATGCGCGTGCCCCGGCCGACAAAGACGACGACGGCCAGCACCGCCAGCGCGGCGATGAGGCCGACGGTTTGCCAGTCCGGCGGGTAAGGAAAGAACGTGTCGGACATGGTCTCGCGGGTTCGATTGGTCGGGAGTATTGCGTATGTGAATTGCCGTCTGGTTAACAAATAACAACAAACAATGGGGTCGATGCAGGCGCCGGCAAGAAGTTCCAGCGTGCCGATGGTCGCCGGCGACAGGTTCCATCGCGATTAACGGGTCTGCAAGGTTAACCCGACAATATCGCGATGTGTCGCATTCGCGCCACTGCGGTAGCGTTTGCTGAGAGTGGGAAGCGTCGCTTCGTCGAGCGTGCGCGAGGGGTAATGGTAGCGTCAGCGTTGCGTAGGCGGCCGGCGGATGCGTTCTCCGGGCTTTTCTGGCTCTGCGTATTCTGCACCGCATTGATGCCGACATCGGTCGGCTCTCAGGACCTTGCGGCGTTCTTTGCCCGCCAGCCCGGCGTTTCGCTGCGCTGGCGTGAGCATCTGATCGCTTCTCCATTCGGCACCATCCACGCGGCGACGTTCAGCTTTTCGCGTCCGATCGGCACGGCGATGCCCGAGTCGATTGGTGTCCAGCCGGTCAATTTCGACCCGCGCGCGTTCAACGTGAAAGCGTGGCCGGGCGACGAGCCAATACTTGCGCGCCCCACGCGCGAAATCGAATATCCGACCGTCAACCGGCGCCTCAAGGGCGACCGCATGCCGCTGCCGCAAGTTTCCCCCGGTCCGAACGAACCTGAGGTCTTGCCGGCGCTGCAGCCGGTCAACGCGCCGTCGCCGCCGGCGGTGAACCGGCCAGCCCCCATTTCGTGGAAGCGGCCAAAGAGCGCCGAGCAATTCGACCCCGCGCAGTCAGATGCAACGGTTGATGCCGCGGGTTCGCTGCGAACGCAGTCGCAGGCCGAGGAGCCAACCGCCGCCGTTCAATCAAATGCTGCGGACGCATCCGATGACGCCAGCGATACAAATGCCGGGGACGATGGCACCGCGGCAGAGGCAGACAGGCCGCCGGAAATCCCAACCGCCAGCAAGAACAATTTGTCTCGTGCTGCTTCACTGTCTTTCCTCAACGACAGTGCGGCGGATAGCAGCGCGCAGATCTTTTTCGGTGTCGCCGCATTAGGGTCACGCGATGGACTCCAACAATGGGAGCCGGGCGCGGCTCCAATTCCGGTGTCGCCCGCCGTCGACCCGGAGATCAAACTCTCAGCTCTCGGCGCACCCAGCGAAGCGGGCCCCGGCGGTGAAACCGTTGCCGGTAAGGGTGACGCGAGCGAGTTCATCAGCCCGGCGCGTCGTCTCGGTCTTAGCGGCAAGCCGCGGGCGAAAGCCGAGAAGTGCATCGCCGACGCGGTTTATTTCGAAGCGCGCGGCGAACCGTTGCGCGGACAGATGGCGGTCGCGCAAGTCGTGATGAACCGCGTGTTCTCCGGGCGTTATCCCGACAACGTCTGCGACGTAGTTTATCAGAACGCCGGCCATCATCTCGCTTGCCAGTTCACCTTCGCCTGCGAAGGCAAGGATCTAAGCCGCATCGACGAACCCGACATGTGGGAGCAGGCCAAGCGCATCGCCAAAGATGTCCTCGACGGCAAAATTTGGCTGAGCGAAGTCGGCCACGCGACGCATTATCACGCGTACTGGGTGCGCCCGAGTTGGGTGAACGAGATGGCGAAGCTTTATAAGCTCGGCGTCCATACCTTCTATCGCCCGCGCGCGTGGGGCGACGGTTCGGACGCTCCGATCTGGGGGCCCGTGAAACAGCCGGAAGCCGCGGCCAGGATCCCGCAAGCAGCCGCATCGCGCAACAAGAGAACGCAAACCGCGAGACTTTAACGGCCCGCAGGTTTTAACCTGGTCTCGGCCCCGGCGGCTGATGGCTCCGAAAGGTTAACGCTTCCTTTCACCGGCCTGTACAGCGGACGCGTTTGCGATAAAGTACCCACAACGTCGCTGCTAATTGCGTAAGCGCGAGGGGGTAGTTGTGGCGTTGCGTACCCGATTAACGGGCGCTGTTGCTGTGCCTTTCTGGCTCAGCGGGGGCTGCGCCTTGTTTGCTTTACTCCTGCTCGGCCGCCAAGAACCTTTGGCGCAGGGGGCCCCGGCGAATGCCAACGCAGCCGAGGTGCACGTCAAGACATTCAAAACTCCAGCCGAGCGTCTAGGCCTCACCGGCAAGCCGCGAGCAAGAGCGGAAAAGTGTCTCGCCGATGCCATCTATTTCGAGTCACGCGGCGAGGCGCTGCGGGGGCAGAAAGCAGTCGCGCAGGTGGTGATGAACCGGGTGTTCTCCGGCCGCTATCCGCATGACGTCTGCGGCGTGGTTTTCCAGAACGCCAGTCACCACCTCGCCTGCCAATTTACTTTTGCGTGCACGGGCAGGCGCTTGAATCGCGGCGGCGAGCCGCGCATGTGGCAGCGCGCCAACCGCATCGCCAGAGACATGCTTGATGGAAAGATTTGGCTGACCGAGGTCGCCCACGCGACCCACTATCATGCCAGCTGGGTTCGCCCGCTCTGGATCCGCGGCATGGCAAAGCTGTATCGGCTCGGCGTGCACACGTTCTATCGGCCGCGCGCTTGGGGAAACGGTTCGAACATGCCTGTCTTCAGCGAAGGCTCGCTCGAGAAGAAAACAACAGTTGCCGCTGCGTCAAAGTCCGCCGGTACCAACGAGCCGAAAACCACAGCCATTGTCGATCTCAAATCGACGGGCAAGACCGAGTCCAAATCTAAAGGCGCCGTCGAATCCAAATCATCGATGGCCAGTGCCGACGGTAAATCCAAAATCGCGGCCGAACCGAAACCGGAACCCGCCTCCGCCCCGAAACCTTGACGGCACGCTCTCTGGTTTGGACGCTTGCCGCGCCGCGGCGATCCGCGCATCCTTCTGCTTGACCGAGACACAAGGGACGGAAATCATGGCGGCATTCAAAGCGATCGTGATCGACAAGGCGGAAAGCGGCCAAACGGTCCGGCTAACTGATTTTGACGAGAAGAATTTGATGGACGGCGACGTCACCATCGCGGTGGAATGGTCGACGTTGAACTACAAAGACGGGCTCGCGCTGACCGGCAAGTCGCCGGTGGTACGCCGCTTCCCGATGATCGCGGGCATCGATTTCGCCGGCACGGTCGAAGCCTCCTCGCATCCCGCCTGGAAGCCGGGCGACAAGGTCATCCTCAACGGCTGGGGGCTGGGCGAGACGCATCTTGGCGCTTACGCCGAAAAGGCGAGAGTCAAAGGCGACTGGCTGGTGCGCTTGCCTGACAAAATCAGCGCGCGGGAGGCGATGGCAATCGGCACGGCCGGTTACACCGCCATGCTTTCGCTGATGGCCCTGGAGCGGGCGGGCATTACGCCTGAACGCGGGCCGGTGATCGTGACCGGCGCAGCTGGCGGCGTCGGTTCGGTCGCGGTCGCTCTTCTGTCGAAGCTTGGCTACGCGGTCATCGCTTCGACCGGCCGCACGGCGGAGGCCGATTATCTCAAGAGCCTGGGTGCGACTGAGATCGTTGACCGCAAGGAATTGACTGGCGCTCCGCGGGCGCTTGGCAAGGAGCGCTGGGCCGCCGGCATCGATGCGGTAGGCTCGACGACGCTGGCCAATGTGTTGTCAATGACGCGGTATGGCGGGGCTGTCGCCGCCTGCGGCCTTGCCGGGGGCATGGACCTGCCGACCAGCGTGGCTCCTTTCATTCTGCGCGGCGTGTCGCTTCTTGGCATCGATTCAGTGATGTGCCCGCTGCCGCTGCGGCAACAGGCTTGGGGACGGCTGGAAACCGATCTGGACCGCGGAAAGATCGCGGCGATGACCGCGGAGATCGCGCTTCGCGACGTGATCGATGCCGGCGCGCGCATTTTGGCGGGTGACGTTCGCGGGCGCATTGTGGTAAAAATTTGATAAATACCGCAGAATATTTTGTCGGCCCGCGAGGGGCGTTATGGTAAGGGGTCGGTTAAGAAATGTTGTTAACATGAGGCTCGAGCTTAGAGTGGAGTCGTACATGTTGCTGCGCGTTGCCGCCGTTTGCGCTTGCGTTTTGGGCGCCACCCCGGCGTTCGCCGAGGACTTGGCGCCGGACCAGGCCAGGATATTCGTTGTCGGCAAGCTGTTTGCTTACACTTGCTTTGACGGCACCTCCGGGATGGGCCGCATCTTTTCCGACGGTTCCGTCGTCGGCACCATCCGCATCAGCGGCCGCGGCGAAACCCGCTTCGCTTCGCTGCCCGCTGGCACGCTCAAGGTCGAGGGTGGCTCGATGTGCGCGCACCTCGCCGGGCTGCCGATCGAGCCGTGTTTCAACGTGCAAAAGATCGACTACCACAGCTTTCGCGGTTCGATATCCGGCTTGAGCTTTGCTTATTGCGACTTCCGCCAGCACAATCCGCGCGCCCAAGTCATAACCCGGGCCTCGGCGTCGCCGCGATCTTTGCCGATCGCGACGCTGCGTCCGGCGATCGAGGAATAGCGGTACTATTCCAGCTCGAGCCTGAAGGGCATTGCTTCGCTGGCCATGGCCCCGCGGCCGATCATTTCGATCGCCGCCACCATGCGGCCATCACGGCCCAGCAGGCGGTCGGCAAGCGAAACAATCCGAATGTTCGGCGTGGCCGTTGGTGAAGCACGGCGAAGCGCGAGCGCAATGCTCTCCTCGTCGCGGTGCGGATTGAGGGCGCAGACACCGGCATAGGCGCTCGCCGTAGAGCGGCTGATACCCGCGTAGCAGTGCACGACCATGGGCGCGCGCCGATCCCAGCGGCGCACGAAGTTCAGTAGATCGGCAATGTGCTCCTCATCCGGCATGATGTGGCCATCGAGCGGCGAACTGATGTCGTGCAGCCGCAGCCGGAGGTAGTTTTCTTCCGCTACCGCGCTTGGCCGCTCGATGACAACCTCATCCCCGATCAGAGACACCACATGCCGGGCGCCGGTATCTTCGACCGTCTTATGCAGCAGTGAAAGCGGGCAAACGTGGATCATCGAAGGCTTCGTCGGGCGAGGCTTTAGTGTGTGGAATCACGTCACGCATCGGCAGTGTCGTATAGGTCTGGCACGCGGCACAAGTGTGACACTTTACTCCGGAGCCGCCGCCGGGTTTGTTGCAGGCGTGCTCGGATACAGCAGCCGCTGGTAGATCAAGCCGACAGCGAGGAGGACGACGCCCAGTCCTATCGCCGATAGCGCGCGATAGATGCCTTCGATGCTCGCGGTGTCGATGATGAAAACCTTGGCTACAGTCAGGGCCATCACGCCGAGGGCGAGAAGCCGCGCCGGCTGTGAGCGAATGGCAAGGCCTGTTCCGAAGAGAACGATGCCGAACACAAGCCAGGTGCTCGAATAGGCGTATTGCTCAGCGTCGCTTATGGGGCCGTCGATAAACGGTCCCTGGAACAGCCGGCGCACTTCGAGCGTCAGATAAAACAGCGCAAGCGCTACTGCTGTGATCGCGGCGACGATCCGATAGGCGAGGGGCCGTGTTGTGCGGGCGATCAACGCCAGCACGATGGCGAGTACCGCCGGCAAACCATAGCCGAGCAGGATCATGTTGAAGAACACGCCGCGGACCGGCTCGTCGTAGAAGCGCGGGATTGAGACGATCACGAGCTCAAATACGATGGCGCACAGCGTCAACGCCGCAATCAACATCGCTCCGATGTTATGCACGATGCTGCCGGTTCGCCCGCGAATGCGTTCAAGGCCGATCGTCAGTCCGAGCCCGGCATTCACATCGATCGCCGCTTCGGTGATATCGTTGATCGGCTGATAGATGTCGCCGCCGGTGATGTAATGGCGGATTTCGAAAATCACGAGCAAAACTGTGAAGAGAATCGCTCCGGAATCGAGCATGCGGGCCGGCAGGTCGTCGGCGCGCCGCCGGAGCAGCCAGCCTCCGACCCAGAACGAAAGCGCCGGAATGCCATAACCGTAGAGGAGCCAGTTGAAGACCGGCGTTGTGCCAATGTCGTCGCCGACAATGCGCGGCTCATACGCAATCCGTGCCAGCACCACGGCGACCATGATCGCTGCAAGCCAGCGCAGCCACGGCAGCGGCCGCTTCTCGGCTATCCACGCGGCGCCCGGTGCCATCAATGCGAGGCCGACTGTAAGCCAACCCTTTTCGAAGGCGAAGGTGAACGCGAGCGCGAGTGCCGCAAGCGCGCCGGTGGCGAAGATTGCGCCTGATGCGGCAAGGCCTGGGCGCGGCTGACGTCGCACCAGTGTTTCAGTCGCGATCGCATAGATCGCAGCCAAAAGCAGCGCGAACCCGGCGAACGGCAACGATTGGTCGAAGCCAGCGATGCGGTAGTAGAGCGCAATCAGCATCGCTACCGGTGTAAAGACAGCGGAAGCGCTCCAGACGATCGGCACCAGGGGCCGGATCGAACGCCCTTGCGCCAGAAATCCCGGGATGCCGAATATCGCCGCCCAGACGACGCCAAGAAAAAGATGTGCGCCGTAGTCGTAGCTCTCGGGCTCCGGCGTCGTCGGTGCGGCCGGGCCGGCTGGCGCAATCAGTGCGTCGACGACCAGGTGGACCGACCAATCAGCCATCACCAGAACAGCGAGGACGGCACCCACCGGCACTGCAAGAGCCGCGGCCTCCGTGCGCCACGCGATGGCGACAGTCGCTGCGGTGAGAACAACGAAAATCGTCAGCGCGAGCGCATCGTGGCGGCTCGCCAGCACGAGGAGTGCTGCGACCAGAAGATACAATGCGAGAGCTAGCGTCGAGAGGCGATCAACCTCGCCGGGCGTGGCTTGCGGCCCATACATGAAGCCGCACACGAGAAGCGTTGCCGCCAGCGCAAAACCCGCGATCGCATTGAACTCATGCGCGCCGAGCGACGTGATCGGGTACGCGTCGACTCCCGGCACGGTCCATAGCGCGCCAAGCACGATTGCCGAAAGCGCCAGCCACTCCCACAATCGAAAGCGCGCCAGCGCGAACGCGGCTGCGGTGACGACCGCGATGTAGATATACAGGGCCCAATAGTCCGGCTCGGTCGAGGTGACCAATATCGGTGCCGCAAAGGCACCCAGCACGCCGAGACCCGCAAGCGCCGGCCCGTGAAGTAACGCAGCCGCCAACGTCAGCAGCGCCACGACGCCGAGCAAAACAAAAGCGACGGGGGGTGGCAAAAATCCGTAAAGCGCGTAGGCGGCGTAAACCGTGGCATAGGCTACGACGGTACCGGCAGCGGTGAGGATGCTTGGGATGTTTGCCGACGATAAACCGGGAAGTCCGGTCAGCTTCTCGCCGCGGCGCGCCCATTCGCCGATAGCGACAAGAGCGAGCGCAAGCAGTGCGCCGAGTGCAATGCGGACGCCAGGACCGATCAGCCCTTGCTGGATGGTGTAGCGCACCAGAAAAATGCCGCCGAGCGCAAGTGCGAGGCCGCCAACCCACACGACCCATCGGGTGCCAAAGCGTTCCTCAAATCCGATCGACCGTTGCGGTGACGGTGATGCAGCCGGCGAGAGCGGAGGCGCGCGAGGAACTGATGTCGTCGGTTCAGCCGAAGCCTCCGCCGGAATCGGAGGCGGTGCTTGCGATATGGGTGGAGGGGGTGGCGGTGACTCGGCCGACGCAGCGGCTGGTGACGCAGATTGAGCGCGCTCGTCATATCTGGGCAAATTGCCAAGAAGCGTTAGCTGGCGTTCCAGCGTCGCCACTCTCAGTCCCAGACGCCGGACCAGATCGCGGATACCGATCGTTTTGATTAACGCAACGATCGCAACAATCGCGATGACCGGAAAGGTCAGCGCCGCAATCACCACAAGGACTATCAAGTCAAACATCGAAGCGGCGTCGCCCTCTTAATCCCGACTCTAAGAGACGGCTGCAATAAGTGAAAGGCACAAACTCGTTCTAGTTCATGCGCGGCGGTAGCTAATCACCTTCGACAACGAGTTTATTGAAGCGCTCCAGATAGCGCGCTTGCGCCGTCTCCGCCGGCCAGGGTTTCAAATAATCGCGCTCAACCGATGCCGTGATCTTGGGCTCGCGGCCAAAGAAACGCTGCGCTTCCTTGGCGTTGAAGCCGGCCAGTCGGGTAGCTTCGAGATATGCCGCAGCGCGGTCCGCGGCTTTGGTGAGCGCGTCAAGCTCCGGTACGGAGTTCACCGGCAGCCCGAAGCGCCGGTGGATCGCGGCGAGCAGGCGTCGCTCGACCGCCTTGTAGTCGCCGCCGATGATCGCTTTGAACGGCGAGATCATGTCGCCGATGACGTATTCCGGCGCGTCGTGTAGCAGCACGGCGAGCCGCCGGGTCCGGTCGAGCCGCGGCACGCGCGCCCGGGCGAGCATTTCGACCAGCAGGCAGTGCTGCGCGACGGAAAAGATAAAGGGCCCTCTGGTCTGTCCGTTCCAGCGGGCCACACGCGCCAGCCCGTGCGCAATGTCCTCGATCTCGATGTCGAGTGCTGATGGATCGAGCAGATCGAGCCGCCGCCCTGACAGCATTCGCTGCCAGGCGCGTGGCGGCATCGCGCGCGGTGCTTTTGTCATGCCGGAGGCAGGCTAGCCTGCCCCCGGCCGTTCGCAAACGGGCTTTGACTTCGCGGGCGCTAGGCTGCGGCCTTCTTGCCCCACAGACGTTTGGAGGCAATGTCGGCGCCCTCGCGCAGAGTCTTAAGCTTAAGCCACACCACATCCTCGGCAACCCATTCCCAGCCCGCGAAAGTGCCGAAGCCGCAGTCAACGCCGGCGATGACCCGCTCGCGATCGCCAATCGCGGCCACTGCCTGCTCGATGCGCTGCGCGACCACCTCGGGATGCTCGACCAGATTGATCTTGGAGTCGATGACACCCGGGATGAGGATCATGTTGTCCGGGAATTTGTGCTTCTTCAACGCCGCATATTCGTGCTGGCGGCGCGCGTTGGCGAACTCGATGGAAAGCGCACCGACGTTGGCCTGGTAGAGCGCCTGGAGCAAGGGCTCGAGTCCGATGTCGAAGATATGCGGTCCTTCCCAGTTGCCCCAGCAGATGTGCAACCGCACGCGGTCACGCGGCAGGCCGGTGATGGCCTTGTTGATCGAGGCGATGTGTTGCTCGACAATCTTGACGTACTCGGCGTCGGTCTTGTCCTGGAACAGAAGCACGCGCTCCATCGCTAGGTCCGGAGCGTCGATCTGCAGGACGTATCCGGCATCGACGACCGCCTTGTATTCGTAATGGATCTCGCGGGCGATCGCGTCGAGATAGTCCTGATAGGTTTTGTAATGTGCGTTGAGCATCGTACAGGCGATGATTCCCGGCGAAGGCTCGGCAAAAAACATATCTGGAAACGGCGGTTTGACCGCATCGGCATGGCGCTTGAAGCGCGCCAGTTCGACCTTGATCGCTTCCTTGTCGGTATATTTGATGTCGGCAATCGCCTCGGGACAGCCGAAGACCTTGCCGGTCTTTGGAATCCGGGCCATGAACTTTTCGGTGAAGAGTGGAAGCTGAATCCACTCTTGGCCGTATGGACGCTTCGACTCGCCGCCAAAGCCGGTCATGCGTTTTGGCAGGTACGTCTGAAAGCCGACCCGGCCCTGTTCGCCGTCATTGGCGACGCTGACGCCGGCCCAGCGCTGCTTCTCCATCACATAGGCGACGCGCTCATCGATCATGGTATTAAGCTTGGCCTTATCGACCTTCTCGCCGGCCTCGTCCGCAATCAACAGATCGTTGAGCGCGGCGCCGCGAGGCAGGCTGCCGGTATGCGTGGTCAGAATATAATCGGTGCTTTTCTTCATCATTTCCTCCAATTGCTCTCGTTAATTTGGCCGGCAAGGATTTGCCGCTGAGGCTGTGATTTCGATTATGCCAGCCCGCTACGGCGGCGCGCAAGACAATGGTTCCGGGCACGGCATTCGCGTCGGCAGGAACTCTTTTGTTTTGTTGCGAGCGTACGAGGCTCGGCACGACGAACGCGCGAGGCTTCTGGTGGGCGAAGCCCACACGCTCAAGGGCCATATCCCACGACCACGCCTGAAGTTTATCTGTACTAATGGTTTAGCTGAAAATCGCGTTGCGCCGCTTGGCACCGGCGGCAAAAGCAGAGTATTGTTTCCTCGCACAAGGTCATCTGGGAATTCCGGCTGACGTGGACGTAGAAAGCCCCGGCGCTGCTGTGGCGGTACGTTCGGTCGGACCCGCAAAACAGATGTGCCAGGGGAGGAGCTTATGTTGTCAGCACGCACTATAAGTGTCGGCGTCGCGGCATTGGGTCTCGCAATTGCGATGACTTCATCCGGTCACGCTGCCGATATCACCAAAGCTAAACTGCATCCGGACAAAAAAGGCACGGCTGCCGATTTTCAGCCGATGTCAAAATTCTGCGGCACAAAGCCGCTCAAGGTGGCGCTGTCCGACGGTTGGGGCGGCAACTACTGGCGCCACATCCAGCGCGTCGAATTCGAGGATGAAGCGTCGAAGTGCAAGAACATCACCGACGTCCGCTACACCGACGGCGAGTTCAAGCCTGAGAAGCAAATTGCCGACATCCAAGGCCTGATCGCGCAGAAGTTTGATGTCATCGTCGCATTCGTCGACACCGGTGTCGCGGTTTCGAAAGCGATGCGCGAAGCGACCTCCGCGGGCATAGCGACCATTCCGTTCTCGACCGGTGATAATTTCCCCGGATTGGGCAAGGACTTCATTGACCGCGTGACCGAGAGCCAGGCGCAGGTCGGTGAGCAGGCTGCGGAATGGCTGGTCAAGACGCTCAACGGCAAAGGCAACATCATCATGTTCGGCGGAACGCCGGGCAACCCGATGACCGAAGCGCAAACGCACGGCTGGCGGCCCTATTTTGCCAAGTATCCCGGCATCAAGGTGCTGGAAGTCGAGCCGGTGCCGACGATGTGGGACCCGGCAGTCGCGCAGCAGAAGACGGCGGCGCTGATCGCCAAATACCCGAAGATTGATGGCATCTACAGCGAGACGGTGGGGCCGATCCGTGCCTTCGTTGCTGCTGGCAGGCCTATTCCGGCCTATGTCGGACAGTCGCTGATGGACCTGAGCTGTCTTGCTGCCGAACATCCCGAGATGAAGATGATGAGCATCGATGCCCACACCTGGATGGTGCGAAACGCACTACGCAAGGCTGTGGCGGCGGCTCAAGGCATGGACAATGACGAGCCCAGCCTGATCAAGCTGCCGATCTCGGAGGACACGACCTCGAAGGATCCGAAGCTCGCGTTGAAGTGCGACAAATCGATGCCGATGGATTCAATCCCGTCGTCGATGCTGAGCAAGCCGCTGCAGGTCAAGGCGCTGGGCGGCAAGTAGTCCGGGAACTTTTGAGTGTTATGGATCGCCCGGTCCCCGATAGGGTCCGGGCGATCTTTTTGCGCTGGCGCATATTTGCGCGCAGCGCGCTGTTGTTTGATGCCCTAGGTTTCGCTACTGCATATTCCTCTCCGCCGCGCGGGCGGGCTTCGGCAAGGTTTGAGCGAGGCAAACGCCGGCGGACGTTCGGCGAGGCGCGGCAAGAGTAGCGCGGGACCGGCGGCGGATAGGCGCTACCGCAGTCGAATGGGGCGGGAATGACGACATGGCTTGAGTATCGAACGATTGTGCTGCGGGTGCCATGGCCCAGCAGAGAATTGACCGAGCCGCTCGCGGCAAAAGCCTTCATTGCCACGGCACTTCTTGTGTTGATCGGCGGCATTGCGGCGCCGAGTACGGTCAATTCTGCGGCTATTCTTTCTACCCTGCCGTATTTCACCATTCTTGCCGTGGCCTCGATCGGGCAGCATCTGGTGATTCAGCAGCGCGGTCTCGATCTGTCCACTGCCGGCATCATGTCGTTTGTTGCGGTGGTTGTCACCAAACTGCCGGACAGCAGCACCGATCTTGGCGTGGTGCTGTTTTATGTCGCGGCGGGACTTGCCGTCGGCGCCGCGATTGGGGCGATCACCGGCCTTATCGTCACCTTTTTGCAAGTGCCGCCGCTTGTGACCACCATCGGCGTCAACGCCGTCCTGTTCGGCCTGACCTATTTCGTCTCAACCGGCGCGTCGGTCCAATCACCGGCGATGATGGTAAGTTTTTTTGTCGGGGAGTTTCTCTACGTGCCGACGACCGTCTGGGTGTTGTTGGCGGTGGCGGGCGCTACAGTCTTTGTCTTGACGTTCACTACGATCGGACGCCGATTCATTGCGGTCAGCGTCAATCCGCCGGCTGCTCATGCGGTGGGTATACCGCTGAAGATCTACAGCGTTCTTACCTACGCGACTGCCGGACTGATGTACGCTATCGCGGCGGTCATGCTGTCGGGCTATCTGGTCTCGCCGACGGTCTTGTGCGGGCTTCCCTATCTGCTCGGCACCATCGCGGCCGTCGTAGTCGGCGGTAATCCGCTCGGCGGCGTCACCAAGGGCAGCGTCGTCGCCACCATTATCGGCGCGTTCTTCCTGACCTACCTTGCGCAATTGGTGACAGCGCTCGGCTTCGGCGGTTCGGCTGAAAATTTGGCTGACGCCGTCATTGTGCTCAGCGGTGTGGCGCTGCCCCAAATTTCACGGCGGCTGCGCGGTGCATAACGTCGTGGATAAGCCGGCGACCCCGTTCACCGTGCAGGTGCCGGTGATGGCGCTTGTTGGTCTGCGCAAGAGCTTCGGCCCGGTGCAGGCGCTCAAGGGTGTCGATGTCCTCATCATGCCGGGCGAGGTTCATGCCATCGTCGGTGAGAACGGTGCCGGCAAGTCGACGTTGATCGGCATTGCTGCCGGCGTGCTGCATGCCGATGCCGGCGCGATCTATTACGAAGGCGAGTACGTCAAAGAGCCAAACCCGCGACAGATGCGTGAAGACGGCGTCAGTGTCGTTTACCAGCATCCGGCTCTGGCCAACGATCTGACCGTTCTCGAGAATCTCCAACTCGCGGCCCCTGCGCTTGCGGGTGCAGGCGGCGCCGCAGAAGCCGAGCGCCTTCTCGAGCGTGTTGCAACCGACGAACTGCGTATGCCGATCACGAAGCGCGTCTCGGAATTGTCGCTGGCGCAGCGGCATGTGGTCGAGATCGCGCGTGCGCTCGCTACCAATCCGAAGGTTTTGTTCCTCGACGAACCGACCGAGCCGCTGCAACACGCCGACGTGCGCAAGCTGTTCGACCTGATCGGCGAATTGAAGCGCGACGGCGTCGGCATTGTCTATGTCTCGCATCGGCTGCACGAGGTCGACGAATTGGCCGACCGTATCTCGGTGATGCGCGATGGCGAGATCATTGACTGCCGGCTTGCTGCGTCGATTACCTCCACCGAGATCGTTGCGCTGATCGCGGGCCGGCCGCTGGGCCAGATTTTCCCCGCCAAGGCCAAGATGGTCGGGGCGCCTTTATTCGCGGTCGATGAGCTGACCGGGCGCGGCTTCGATCAGGTCGATCTTGTTGTGCATGCCGGTGAAATCGTCGGACTAGCCGGCATCGAGGGCGAAGGCCAGCGCGAGTTCATTCGCGCTGCCGCCGGCATCGACCGCCGGAGCGGCGGCGAGGTAGCCGTCGCGCGCGTCAAGATTTCCGGCGATACGCCCGGCGCCTTTCGCCGCGCCGGCATCGGATTCATCACCGACGATCGCCATACCGAAGGTGTTTTTCTCAATTTGACTTTGCGGGAGAACCTGGGCCTCGGATTTTTGGACTCGATTTCGCGATATTTGGTCATCGAGCGCGCGAGCGAAGCCAGCCGCGCCAAAAAAATCACGAATGATTTGCGAATTCGCGCCGCCTCAATTGAATCCAAGCTCAACGAACTATCCGGCGGCAATCAGCAAAAGGCGTTGTTCGGACGCGAAATCTCGTCGAAGCCATCGGTGCTCTTGGTGGACGAACCGACGAAGGGCGTCGATGTCGGCGCACGGAGCGAAATCTACCAGCGCCTGAGAGCGATCGCCGACCAGGGTATGGCCGTGCTGGTTGCGTCTTCGGACGGTATCGAGCTTGAGGGCCTCTGCGACCGGGTGCTGATCTTCGCCCGCGGTCGTATCGTCCACGAATTGACCGGTGCCGCCGTCACCGACGCTGCGATTACTGAGGCCAATCTCACCGCCACGGTGTCGCGGGCGAGTAAAGCGCCAACCGATAGGCAAGTCGGGCGCTGGCGTGAGTTCGCTGCCGGCGATCATTTCCCCGCTGTGGTGCTGGCCGTTCTCACCCTCGTTATCCTGGGCGGGACGCAGGCCCTCAACCAGTACTTTCTCTCGCCGGTCAGCATCAAAAGCATGCTGTCCTTTTTGAGCATCCTGACGTTTCTGTCGAGCGCGCAGCTGGCTACGGTGCTGGTCGGGGCCATCGATCTTTCAATCGGCCCACTTGCCGGGCTTTGCGTGGTGCTCGCCTCGTTCCTCGCACCGGATGGCGTCGCGGCCGGCCCGCTCGCCGCCGGGCTTATTATAATTCTCATGGCCACCACCGGCTTCGGCTTGTTGCAGGGTTTGTTGATTACTTCGCTGCGTCTGCCGGCGATCGTGGTGACGATCGCAACCTTCATCGGGCTGCAGGGTGTCTCGCTGTCGCTACGGCCAATAGCCGGCGGCCCCATCGATGATGCCATCTCCGACGCGGCGCAGTTTCCACTCTGGTTCCTGCCAGCCGGCTTGGCGCTGGCCTTGGTGATGGTCGGCGTTGCCGAATGGCTGCTTTATCGCACCGGATTCGGCAGGAGCTTCCGCGCCGTCGGTTCGAGCCCGTTGGCAAGCCATCGGCTCGGCATCAACAGTCAACGCCTGACCTGGCTGGCGTTCGTTATTTCGGGATTTCTGACGGGCATCGGTGGGCTGATGCTGGCAGGTCAAGTCGGTATCGGTTCGCCCTCGACCGGCACCGACTACACGCTCATGACCATCACGGTGGTGGTGTTGGGTGGTGCAAGCGTCGCCGGCGGGCGCGGCTCGTTCGTCAGCATTCTTCTTGGCGCTGCCTTGGTGCAGGCGACTTCGAGCGCATCGTCTTACATCAACGCCAATTCGTCGGTGCACTACACGGTGATCGGCGCGCTGACGCTGTTGGCCGCCATCTTCTTCAGTATCGCGCGCCGCCGCAACGTGAGCGGACAACTCGATTAATCGTTTTCCAAATGGGTGTCGCGGCTACGATTTTCCGAGCCTCTGTACTGCATCGTGGCGGAAGCAGGTAACCAGATGATCGTCGACCATGCCGACTGCCTGCATGAAGGCATAAACGATTGTCGGACCGCAGAACTTGAAGCCGCGCTGCGCCAGTTCTTTTGACATCGCGCGTGAGATTGCCGTGTCCGCCGGCACCTGCCTTGTGGTGCGGAAGCGGTTCACCTTGGGCTTGCCGTCGACGAAGTCCCACAGCAGCTTGGAGAAGCCCGGTCCTTTCTCCATGATCTCGATCCAGGCTTTGGCCGACAGAACCGTGCCTTCGATCTTGCCACGGTTGCGCACGATGCCGGCATCCTGCATCAGGCGCTCGACTTTCTTCGGCGTGTAACGCGCGATTTTCTCCGGGACGAAGCCATCGAACGCCCGGCGGAAATTCTCGCGCTTGCGCAGGATCGTGATCCACGACAGGCCGGCCTGGAAACCATCGAGCATCAGTTTCTCGTAGAGCGCGCGGTCGTCGTATTCCGGCACGCCCCATTCCTCATCGTGATAAGCGATATAAAGCGGGTCTTCTTTTGGCCACGGGCAGCGCGTGACGCGTTCAACAGCAGCGGCGGGACCAATCATTCGGCGGCCTTGGAGCCTTCGGGGAATTTGGAGCCTTCGGGGAACGCGAAACGCGCCCAATCGGGTTTGCTAAGCCGGATCGGAACGTCACCGGCGAGGAGGGGTTCGCCGCGTGACAAAGCATCCACGACCCGATCGAGGCGCACCAGGGCGATTCCGTTGCCCTCCGCGCTCGATCCCATCGTGCCGACCTGGCGCTCGCCGGCCATCACGGCGACGCCCGCGGCGGGCGCCACGCGGTCGTAACGGATTGGCAAAGCACGGGTCCGGGCAATGCCCCGATGCTCCATGCGCGAAACCACTTCCTGACCGACATAGCAGCCCTTGGCAAAATCAACACCGCCAAGCTGGTCCATATCGGCCTCGTGCGGGAAGGCGTCGTTGTAGCCGAAATCAATGCCGCCCTGCGGGATACCGAGCGCGATGCGGTGTGCTTCGTATTCGCCCGGCCCAACAACCACCGCCGCAAGCTCCGCGGCCGCATCAGCGGCGCGGTGGGGCTGCAGCATCACGCGGAGCCCAAGTTCCGGCAGGCGGGGATCGGTGTAGCTGAGGCCGACGCGGGTCGCGCCTTGCCCATCCCATGCCGCGAGAACGCCGAGGTCTTCGGACAGATCTTCCACGATGACGCGAGCGCGCAGCTTGTAGAGGTTGAGCTTGTCGACCACCGATTTGGCGAGTGTTCTTGGCAGATCGAGGAAGAAGCCGCCGCCATCTTGGGCCAGCGCTTCGGCGACGAAGAAATCCGCAATAATCTTGCCTTGCGGCGACAATAACGCGCAGAAACGCGCTGTCCCCGGTTCGAGCTTGAGGATATCGGCGCTGACGAGGCCGTGGAGAAAGTTGCGGGCGTCATCACCCGCAGCCTTAACCACGCCGCGGTCAGGGAGCAGGGCGGCCTTCATCACGCAAGCCTTTCAGGCATCGAAGCCAAACTAGGGTGCCTCCGAGGTTCTCTCAAGGCCGAGGGGCCGATTCGGGGCAGAGTCGTAAGCCGGCTCAAAATAACATCTCGGGGGCGTGTTCAAAAGTGAACATACAAACTCGCGTCGAACAGTCGATAAGTGCGTCGCTTAAGCGATTGCAGCGGCGACGTATTCACGGGTCGCGTTGCTGACGGGAGGTTTCCAAGCTTCAAGGGGAATGACAGCGTGGGTGCTTGTATTGCGTTGAATTCAACGCAATAAGCTTCGGCACCATTCGGTACGAATTCGGCAATCCATCAATTTCGTCGCAGATCGCACCAGGCGTTCAGGGGGAGCGCATGACCGACGACCTGTTGTCACTTCGCGTCCTCTTTGTATCTCCTGCACCCGCGGATCAAGAACTGTTCCGGCGCGCGGCCTCGGCGTCGCGAACTCCGATTGAAGTCATCGAAGCGGATGGTGTTACGTCTGCCGGGCCTCCGCTGGCCGACGGCGTGGATGTCGCCTTTCTTGATAATGCACTCGGTGATGATGCCGTTGAGAAGGTGACGGCGACCGCCCGCACGGCGGCCAAACCACCGTTCACGGTGCTGATGTCGGAGGGAAGCACGAAAGTAGCTTTTCCGACTGACGCACTGGCTAATAAGCCTTCGGCGATGGCAGAGGCCAAGTCGCTGATCGACAAGGCGGTGCGGGTTCGGCTGCCGAGTCGTGTGATGGTGGTCGACGATTCATCGACCATGCGCAGCATCGTGCGCAAAATCCTGGCGGCGACCCGCTTTCCGCTTGACGTGCACGACGTGGGGCAAGGCAGCGAAGCGCTGGAGCTGGCGCGCCAAGTCGATTTTGATCTGATCTTTCTGGATTACAACATGCCGGGCTTCAGCGGTATCGAGACGATCGGAGAGATCAGGCGCGAGAAGCGCAACCCGGCTTTTATATTGATAACGTCGTTACAGGACGAGGCTGTCGCAACGCGTGCCCGTGCGCTGGGCGCTGCCTTTCTCAAGAAGCCGTTCTATCTCGCGGAGATTGAAGCGGTGATGTGCGGATATTACGGACTGCGTGCGCTCAATCCGCAGCGCGTCTGAGGCTGCTTCGCTCCGCTTCGAAATGATGAACGCACCGGGCTGGCGCTATTGCCGTGCCAGTTCCACCGAAAATTCGCCGTTGCGAATGCGTGGCGCGAGTTTCTCGGCATAGCGGGCGGCTGGTTCCTCGCCGTAAGTCGAAATCAGCTCAGCCAACGCGAGAAACAGCGCGGTTTGCGCCAGGCAATCGCCATCGACACCGTCGCGATGCGCCTCGGTCCAGGCCTCTTGCAAATAACCGAGAGCCAGCCGCTTCTGTTCGTCATCGGCCACGTTTTGACGTGCCGCTGTGATTGGCGTCGCAGTTGTCATTGCGATTGATTGTCGCCGCAGCGCGGCGACTTCCCTGCCCAAAATCCCTGCCCGAGACAAGCTAGCATGGCTGCCTCGGACGTTAGGCCGAACCTTGAGGAAGGGTTAATTCCGGCGGTGAGGCACTAATTGGCGTAACGGGCGGTGATTTCGCGGGCGATTTTGGCGCCCTCGTCCAGGTACCGGCGAATGGCGAAATCGGCGGCCGGCGTGCAGGTGCGATAGCTCTGCTGGAACGAGCGATAGCCGCGGTTGAAGCTTGAGATCATCTGGTCATGGCGTTCGCCGGAGGGCGCTTCTGCGTCGATCAGCGCTTGCGCCTCGATGCGCCATTTCTGACCTTCATTCGAGCCGCAAATGCCGCGCAAGAAATGGAGCGCGCCGAGAATTTCCGAAAGCCGCAGCAGATCGCGATCGTAGGGCGCAGTCCGTGGCGGGGGCGGCGGCTGGGGCTGAGCTTGCGGCTGTACTTGTGGCTGTACTCTTGGCGGGACTTGAACCTGCGGCTTGGGTGGCGCCTGGGGCTGTGTTTGCGGCAGAAAAATCTGCGCGCCGGCGCTCGCCGCGCCAAGGCAGAGAAACAGCAGGAGAAAGGCGAAGATGCGTGACATCGGCGCCGCGAACATAACGGCCGGACGAGCCGGACGGCAAGCAACACTGGGCAGCATGGTTGAAGCGGTTCCAATTAACGCAACGCGTCAATCAATTTGCCGGCCGTTGCAACGATGTCGGCTAATCCGTCGGTGGTCTTAAGCCCGGCAATCGCTTCGGGCTCGAGCCATCGGGCCTCGGCCAGTTCGTCATTGAGCGCAATCTCACCGGCAAGCCAGCGAGCCGCAAAGGGCAAAATGACAAAATGCCGCTCGATCCGGCCGGCGCCGTCGCGGGCGATCAGCTGTCGATAGCCGGCGAGCCCATGCGGCTCAATTTCAAGACCGGTTTCTTCGCGGACCTCGCGCGTCACCGCTTCAACGAGCGTCTCGCCGAGTTCGACAACGCCGCCCGGAAGAGTATGGAGGCCGTGGGCAGGTGGCGCGGCGCGTCGAACGATCAGCACGCGGCCATCCCTGAAGATGGCGGCGCTTACCGCGAGATAGGGTCGCGTCGGATAAATTCGCCCTTCGGTACTGTTACTCGTCAAAGCTCGATCCATTTAGCTATTATCGGAACGCATCCCGGCGGATGCACTCATTGAGGTTTACGCTTTATCCCAATGTGCGCACGTTATGTCATCACTTCGCCGCCCGATGCGATCAGGGCGCTGTTCGGTTACGGCGAGCTGCCGAATTTTCCGGCCCGCTATAACGTGGCGCCGACCCAGCCGATTCCGATTGTGCGGCTTCTCGACGGCAAGCGGCAATTCGCGCTGATGCGCTGGGGATTAATTCCGGCCTGGGTGAAGGATCCGAAGAAATTCTCGCTCCTCGTCAATGCGCGCGGCGAATCGGTGCAGGAGAAGCCGGCTTTCCGCAATGCCATGCGGCGCCGACGCTGCCTCATTCCGGCGGATGGTTTCTATGACTGGCGGGACGGTGTTCCGAGGCGTCCTTATTTCGTGCATCGAAAAAATTCTGACGGACCGATGGCTTTTGCAGGGTTATGGGAAACCTGGACCGGGCCAAATGGAGAAGAGCTCGACACCGCTGCCATCGTCACCACGCGAGCCAACACCACGCTCGCTGCCGTCCACGACCGCATGCCGGTCATCGTACCGCCCGAGGCCTTCAATCTTTGGCTCGATTGCGCCGAGGTTGATGCCACAACGGCCGCAGCACTGATGATTCCGGCGCCGGAAACCCTGCTCGAATGTTATGAGGTATCGACCGCCGTGAACCGTGCGGCCAACGATGATGCGCGCCTTATCGAACCGGCGGCGAGCCGGCCACGGGATCAGTCCGCCGCGGCCCAACAGCCGCAAGGTGCAAAGAAGCGCAACGAACAATTCTCGCTGTTTTAGAGGGCGCCGTCGTTTTAGAGGGCGCCGCGCGAAAATTGCGCCCGCTCGGCTGAGGCCTTGACCGCCGGAATCTCGTCGTCGGAGAGCGGTTTCATCCAAGACTTCCGTTTAAGCGCCGCGGCGATGTAGGGCGCGAGATCCGCGGCTTTCCGCGCCTCCCGTTTTTCAGCTTCGGCCTTGAATTCAGGCATCACCTCGCCAGCGAACAATTCGAGTGCTTCGCAAATGTGGTCGTGCCGATTGCGCCCGGCTTGCTGCAGAAAGATGACCTGGTCGATGCCGCTATCCTGGAATCCCATCAGGTGCGCGCGCATGTCGTCGGGCGTGCCGATTCCGGAAGAATAAGCGCCGACCCGTTGGGCTGCGGCAATGACCTCTTCCGTGCGGTTGCCTCGATCCCGCATGAAATCTGTCCAGAGCGTGCTGCGGCCGGGCACGGCGTCGTGGGCGACGAGTGCGTTGAGGGCGTAGCCGAAGAACTCGAAGCCTTCGAGACCGCGGCGGATGGCTTCCGCGCGGTCATGATGGACCGAAAAGCTCGACACCATGGCGATGTTGGCATTCACGGCATGGCCGAGCGGCACGCATGCGTCGGATTTGACGATGCCGTAGTAGATGTCGGACCAGAGCCGCGCCTGCTCGGGTTCAAGGAAAGAAAAAGCGAGTGCGCCGACGCCATTCTGCGCCGCGATCTTGATGGTGTCGCGATTGGTGCAGGCCATCCACATCGGCGGGTGCGGCGATTGTACGGGCTTTGGCAGTACGTTGCGGCACGGCATGGCGAAATACTTGCCTTCAAAGCCGGGATAAGGCTCGAGCACCATCATGTTGGCAATCTGCTCCGCGGCCTCGAGCGCCATGGCGCGCTTCTCTTTGGCAGGGATCTTGAAGCCGCCGAGCTCGAGCCGCGTCGCCCCCTCACCGATGCCGAAATCGAGCCTGCCGTCACAGAGAATGTCGAGGGTGGCGAGACCCTCGGCGGTGCGTGCTGGATGATTGTAGTTCGGAATCACCTGGCGGATGCCGTGACCGAGCCGAATATTTTTTGTTCGAGTAGCGGCTGCAGCCAAAAACACTTCGGGAGCGGAGGAATGCGAATATTCCTCGAGGAAGTGATGTTCGACTTCCCACGCATAATCGAAGCCCAACCGGTCGGCGAGCGCCACTTGTTCAAGAGCGTTGTGAAAAAGATTGCGCTCGTCGCCCTTGTTCCAGGGCCGCGGCAGCTGGAGTTCGTGGAAAACTCCGAAGCGCATGTTCCTCCCTTTGCAGAATGTTTTTTATCCTTCGGCGAATTTCATGTCGAGGACCGGGCAGCGGCGGCCGCACGATCCGCTGCTGATTTATCGATTAATCAGCAACGAAAGATCGCCTGCTAGAAGACCGTTGGCGTGAGACGAAGCGTAATACGCTCGCCTGCGAGTTCCCTTGCTACGCGAGTTAGGCGAACGAAATTACGGCTTCCGGGTTGCAACGCATAACGAATTTTGCGCTGACAAATTGGGCAAGGGGGTGAAACCTTGCGCGAAGATGTCGCGTTATCGTGGCGCTACGATCGAAGTAACGTTTGCGCAACCGATTAGAGGTATTCCAGCACGGCCGGTTTTGGCGACATTAACAACTGCCAACAGCGCCTTCAGCTTCCTTACATCCCGTATGTGAGAACTCTTGGCCCGGTAGCGATTGCGTAAACGACGATGAAAAGCAGGAGGAGTTGCTATGGCTAGCCTGAAGATTGCTGTTTTTGCTCTGGCCTTGCTCGGTTCAAGCATGGTGGTTGGCCAAGCGTCGGCGGCCATGCCGGTGAACGGCTTGACAGAAGCCAGCAAGGAAATCAGCAGCGTTGACCACGTCTGGTACGGACGCTGGCGCGGCGGCTGGCGCGGCGGCTGGCGCGGCGGCTGGCGCGGCGGCTGGCGCGGCGGTCCGTATTGGGGTCGTCCCTATTGGGGCCGCCCATATGCATACGGCTGGCGCGGCGGTTGCGGCTGGCGCCGCTGCTGGTGGTGATCTCGACTAAGCCGGTTGATTGAACTCACCCGGCCTGGGTTTAAGACAAAAGGCCCTCGACCTTCGATCCGGTCGGGGGCCTTTTGACGTTTCCAGTGCTGCTATAAGACCTTGCCGGGATTAAGGATGCCGTTGGGATCGAGCATGCGTTTGAGCCCGCGCATGAGCTCGAGCGCGACCGGATCTTTCACAGTCGGCAGAAGATCGCGCTTCATCACGCCGATGCCATGTTCGGCCGAGATCGATCCGCCGTATTTTTTTACCACCGCAAAGACGACCGCATTCACTTCGTCCCAGCGTTTCAGGAACGCGGCTTTGTCGGCATCCACCGGCTGGATGACGTTGTAATGGATATTGCCATCTCCGAGATGGCCAAACGGCAGCGGTCGCGCGCCGGGAATGAACGCCGTGACTGCCGCGCCGGCCTCCTTGAGGAACGCCGGCACCGCGGCCACCGGCACCGATATGTCGTGCTTGACCGAACCGCCAACGTGGCGCTGCACCTCGCCGAACATTTCGCGGATGCGCCAGAATGCTTTGGCCTGTTCGAGGCTGTCGGCGATGGTGGCATCGACGATGAGGCCGCCTTGCAGCCCCTGCGCCAAAATGTCCTCCGTGACTTCGCGCAGCCCACTTTTGGCTTGCGAGGAGAGTTCGATGAGCACGTACCAGGGATGTGGCTCACTCAGCGGGTCGCGACAGCCGGCCGCGTGCTGCAAGACAAACTCCAGGCCGGCGCGCGTCATCAGCTCGTAGCTCGTCACGCCGCCGCCGGCGCTCTCGGTGGCGAGCGTTAGCAGCGTCAGCGCCGCTTCCGGCGAAGGCACTCCGACAAAGGCGGTCTCGACCGAGCGCGGCCGCGGTACTAGCCGCAACACCGCCGCGGTGATGATGCCCAGCGTACCTTCGGCGCCGATGAATAAATTTTTCAGATCGTAGCCGGTGTTGTCCTTCTTGAGCTTGTTGAGGTTGTTGAGGACGCGCCCGTCCGCCAGCACAACTTCGACGCCGAGCGCATGCGAGCGCGCGATGCCGTAGGCAAGCGCGGCCACACCGCCCGCATTGGTGGAGAGATTGCCGCCGATCGTGCAGGTGCCTTCCGAGGGCAGTAATTGCGGGTAGAGGCGATCGGCGGCGGCGGCGGCTTCGCGGGCCCGCTGCAACGTGACACCCGCCTCGCAGGTCATGGTGTTGGAGGTCGCGTCAACTTCGCGGATGCGATCAAGCCGCGTCAGCGAAAGTACGATCTCATTGTTATGCGGTGTCTGACCGCCAACCAGTCCGGTATTGCCGCCCTGCGGCACGATCGGCGTGCCGGTCGCGTTGGCGAGCTTGAGAATTTCCGCGACTTCGGCGACGGAACCGGGCCGCAGCACCATCGGCGAGTGTCCGCGATAAAGGTCGCGCATCTCGACGAGGTAAGGCAGCTGCGCCTGCGGATCGGTGATTGCATATTTCTCACCGACGATGGCAGCGAAGCGGCGGAGCAGCGCGGGATCGGTTCCGGTTTGTTTCGGCGGTTTATCGAGCATCAGGCGTTTCCGTCGGCACGTATTTGCTTGCCACAAAAGATGGCAGCCCTATCGCCGGCACGCAAGGATGCCACGCGTCGCGCAGGCCGCGCTGCTTCTACTTAGCGTGGCGTGGCCGCGCGTCTTAAACGATCGTTGATCGCCTCACCCAGCCCTTCATGAGGCACCTGCATCACCGCGATCGCCGGCGCACCCGCGGCATCAAGCGTGCGTAGATGCGAGAACAAATTGGCAGCTGCCTCGATAAGATCGGCGCGCGCGGAAAGGTTCAGCACCTTCAGCGCGGTGCCGGCACCTTCGGCGGGCTTCCGTCCGAAGGCGAGCAAGGCTTCGCCAGGGTCGACGCGGCCGACATCGAGCCGCATCCGTGTACGGGGCGCATAGTGGGCGGCTAGCATGCCAGGAGCGAGCGGCGCGTCCTCGGCACGCGGCGATCCGGGCGGTGCATAAGCAAGTTTCTGCTCAAGCACTGCTTCGATTGCCGCGCGCGGCAGACCGCCCGGCCGCAACAGCACCGGCTCGTCGAGGCAGGCGATGATGGTCGACTCGACGCCGACCGGCGTCGCGTCCCCGTCGATGATGAGATCGATACGGCCGGCGAGATCGGCTTGCACATGTTCCGCGCGTGTCGGTGAGACGTGACCGGACCGGTTTGCCGACGGCGCAACCACGGGCTTGCCGAACGCGGTGAGGATTTCACGCGCGACGGCATGATTGGGAACGCGCACGGCGATGGTGTCGAGGCCGGCCGTCGCCAGGTCGGCAACGCGGCACTTGGCGGCTTTGGGCAGAACCAGCGTCAGCGGTCCCGGCCAGAACGCCTTGGCGAGCCGTGCCGCCTTTGGGTTAAAGCGCGCCAGCGTCTGTGCCGCCTTGAGATCGACCACGTGGGCGATCAGTGGATTAAACGCCGGGCGGCCTTTGGCAGCGTAGAGGCGCGCGACAGCGCGGCCATCGGTAGCATCCGCACCAAGGCCGTAGACGGTTTCGGTCGGAAACGCGACCAGGCCGCCGGCAGCAAGCACGCGCGCGGCTTCCGCAACGGCAGCGGCATTGGCCTTTAAAACGCGCGTTATCAGCGGGGCTGTCATTTGAGTCCTCCGCCCCTAGATAGCCGAAACGACCGGCGCTTGCAGCCCCACTGGGCCGACTGTATAAGCGCCACGTTGTGGCGGAGTGTAGCGCAGTCTGGTAGCGCACCTCGTTCGGGACGAGGGGGTCGCAGGTTCAAATCCTGCCACTCCGACCAAACTTAACCCTTTCCGACAACTAGAACCGCGGCCGACGATGGCGCCGATACTGGCGCGGGCGGTGCGGCGTGATACTCGGGATGGTGCGCTCTCTTAGCGGTGCTCCGCGGTCAGCATCACCGATGCCATCTTTGAAAGTCAAAATCCAAATTCCCGTTTTTTGATGCTTGAACTATCTGTGAACCGCTGATTCATTGCTGAAGACTGATTCGCGGCGGCATGTCTTCAGATGAGCGGCCAAGCTGTGCAGAGACAGGATCGCGCGGCGTTTCCAGAAACCACGGAAACGCGGTTGAAAGACGTTTTTGCAGTCTACGAGAAATTGGAAAGAGAACTGCTGCAGCATATCGCGAAGCTTCGTCTCGAGGGTTGGCTGGAAGCAGAAAGCGCGTATGTTGCGGAGCCTGCCGAGCACGAGTCTCCAGACTATGACGAAGACAACGTCGGCACGCGCTATTTGTTGCGGTAACCCGGTAACGGAAAGCGCCATCAAAAAAACGCTGTCGCGCGTTATCGCAAGATAGCGTCTGGGTTCAAAGATCATTTCAAAAACCATCTCGTCGAAGTCGAGAACGCACTTCCTAAAAAGAGGGCTAAAATGATGACCGCCGTCAATCGCGTCGCCTTTGCCGTGTTAGGCATTGCTTGCTCGGCGCTTGCAGCTCCGGCGTCAGCCGAGACGTTATTTAAAATCGTCACCGTGAAGGACGATGTCGTTGTCGGGCTCAATGACGCCGAGCTGAGTGAATTGGGCGGCGACGCCGGGGGTATTGCCAAGGCAATCGCTGCCAAGGGTTCGCTCTCGCTCTGGCAATATGCCGTAACGCAGAAGGACGGCGAGCGCATGGTGGCGCCGTTGCAAAAGATCGGCGTCCTCGCCAGTGCGTCGCTTCGGGTCGAGCCCTACAAACAGCCGTTCAAAGTGATCCCGCACCAGTGACGCAGAGCCTGCTTTATTCCGGCGCGGGCAGCAGCGCGTGAACGACCAAGGCGATGAGCGCCGCAACGGCGATTACAAATATCGGGCCTTAAGGTCGACGGTGGTTTCGGTGCCGATGCGGTCATAGTTGGCGGCGATCCATTTGTCGGCGCGCTCGCGGCCAATCTCGAAGAGGTGCATCAGAAATTTCCACTCGGCGTTCATCTTGCTGGAGCCGGACAGCTCGCGAATAATGTCTTCGGCTTCGATCAAGTGAACGAACATGCGCTTGCCGCCGGTCAACTTGCCTTCGTCGATCATCTGCGTGACGAAAGCGACCGCGCGCATTTCGCGCATCAGCGATGAATTAAAGCTGATCTCCTGCATGCGATTGAGGATGGCGCGGGAGTTCGTCGGCAGTTCCGTCCGCTCGGTCGGGGTGAGGTGAACAAGCAGGACATCGGCCGACTTCGCAGCCGTAGATCACCGGAAAGATCGCCGGATTGCCCATAAAGCCGCCGTCCCAATAGGCTTCGCCATCGATGACCGGTGCGCGCATCATGAACGGCAGGCAGGCCGAAGCGAGCACATGGTCGGCGGTGATTTCCTTATTGGGGAACACGGCGACTTTGCCGGTGCGCACATTGGTGGCGCTGAGAAACAGCTTCACGACCCGTTGCTGGCGCACCCGTTCAAAGTCGACGAACTCAACCAGGAGGTCGCGCATCGGATTGGCGTCGGTCGGATTGAGCTGATAGGGCGACAAGAACCGGCTGATGATGTCCACCATCACATAGCCCGGCGAATTTTCGAGGCCGAAATCCGGATTAAACTTATCAAGGAAAGACGGAGCAATGATGCTGGCGGATGTCGTGGCCGACATCTTTTTCCAGAACCTATGCATGATCTTCTTGGCGCCTTCGCGGCCGCCTGCGGCCAACCCGTCGGCGAGCAAAACCGCGTTGACGGCGCCGGCGCTCGTCGCGGTGACGCCGTCGAACCCGATGCGCTCGTCTTCGAGAAGCCGGTCGAGCACTCCCCAGGTAAAGGCGCCGTGGCTGCCGCCGCCCTGGAGCGCGAGGTTGATCATCTTCTGCCCGACCATCGGCGTGCTCGCCTGGATATCGGCGGACTTGGGCTGCGCGGTCATGGTTTCCCCCTTACGGGCGTTGCTGCGGTCATCTTAAATCAGATGCCTTCCCCGATTGGCATTCTACGACCGGCCAATGCGCTTTCCGCATGTGGTTGGCGCGGCGGCGGCAAATGCCGGAGCCGCTCGCGCCTTGCTGATCGCCGCATGATATTGAGGTCGACCATACTCCGTCAAACCGACTTTTTGCTGGAAATGGGCGGCTGCCGGTCAAATCCCGCAGATTTGACTGTTGTTTCTGCCACCACCAAATAAAAACCCGGCTAGAGATCATATTTCATGGAGCTACGTCGGGGGCCTAACCGCCGCCGTCGCCAAGCTCGCCTGTATTTGACCGGCCGGCGAACGGAGGTCGGCTCGCGATCGGTTCGGGATGAGGGGTCGGACTGACTGCCTGTGTGCATTGCGGCGCGCAGCATTGCCCGGCCATAAATTCGGTGGTTACTGATGCCGTCATGCCGACGCGCATCACCATCCGCCGCCCCGACGACTGGCATCTTCACGTTCGCGACGGTGAAATGCTCAAGGCCGTGTTGCCATACACGGCAAGGGAGTTCGGCCGGGCCATTTTGATGCCGAATCTGGTGCCTCCCGTCCGCACCCGGGAGCAAGGGATCGCCTATCGCGAGCGCGTCTTAGCGGCACTGCCTGCAGGGTCGCACTTCACGCCACTGATGACCTGTTATCTCACCGACGAGACCGATCCCGACGACGTCGAGCGCGGCTTCCGCGACGGCGTTTTCACCGGCGTGAAGCTCTATCCGGCGAATGCAACGACGAATTCGACGGCTGGCGTTACCGATTACCGGAACATCACGCGTGTGCTGGAGCGCATGGAAAAGATCGGGATGCCCTTCCTCATGCACGGCGAAGAGGTCGGTCCCGACATCGACATTTTCGATCGCGAGGCCGCGTTCATCGATCGGCGGCTGTCGAAATGGGTCAAGGAGTTTCCCGGTTTGCGCATGACGATGGAGCATCTTTCGTCCAAGGATGCCGTTGACTTTGTCGCAAGCGCCGCGCCGCAGGTCGGCGGCACCATCACATCCTATCATCTGAACCTGACCCGGACCGACTGGCTTGGGGCGGGGCTAAAGCCGATGATGTACGCGATGCCCGTGATCAAGACGGCGAATGATCGCGCGGCGTTGCGCAAAGCCGCAACCTCGGGTGCGGAATGCTACTTCCTCGGCACTGATTCCGCGCCACACCCATTTGCACGCAAGGTCGCGATCAACGGCGTGCCCGGCATCTTCAATGCGCCGGTGGCGCTTTCGACCTACGCCAAAGTGTTTGAGGAGGAGGGCGCGCTCGACAAGCTCGAGGCTTTCGCGTCGCTCAACGGGCCGAAGCATTATCGCTTGCCGCCGAACGAGGATAAGATCGTCCTGGAGAAGTCGCCCTGGACCGCGCCGGTCGAAGTCAAAGTCGCGGGAGACGATGAGCGGACGCTACTTTATCGTGGCGGCGAGACGATCGAGTGGAAGGTGGTCGGCTAGACTTTCTCTCCAAGGGGAGCAGCACAGCATGATGAAGAGATTTGAATGACGGGGTTTGCCGACAAAGACGTGATCGCCGAACTGACGGCGAAGATGCTCATCGAGGTGGAAGCGGTCCGCTTCATGACCGACAAGCCGTTCATCTTCACCTCCGGGTGGGCGAGCCCGGTCTATACCGATTGCCGGCGGCTGATTTCGTTTCCACGGGTGCGGCAGACGCTGATCGACTTCGGCGTGGCGACGATCGAGCGCGAAGTCGGCTTCGAGCAGTTCAATTCAGTCGCCGGCGGCGAAACCGCCGGCATTCCGTTTGCCGCCTGGATGGCGGATCGTCTGATGCTGCCGATGCAATATGTCCGCAAGAAACCGAAGGGGTTTGGCCGTAACGCCCAGATCGAGGGGCACCTCGCGGCCGGCGATCGCGCGCTGCTGGTCGAGGATATGACCAGCGACGGCCGCAGCAAGGTCAATTTCTGCAAGGCATTGCGCGCGGCCGGCGCGAGCGTTGACCACTGCTTTGTCGTGTTCTTTTACGACATTTTTCCCGACGGCAAGAAAATCCTGAGCGATCTCGGCGTCACGCTCCACTACCTCGCGACGTGGTGGGACGTACTGGAGGCGGCAAAGAAAAGCGGCCAGTTCGAGAAGGCCAAGCTAAAAGAAGCTGAGAAATTCATGAAAGATCCCGGCGGCTGGTCGAAAGCGCACGGTGGCGTCGCCGTGGCTGCGGAATAGATCGCAAAGTAGATCGCAAAGCCTTGGCGGCCGGTCGCGACAGGTCCGGCGATGACGGATGCAATCAATGTCCGATCAAGTTGCTGATGTCATCGTCGTCGGCGCCGGCAATGCCGCATTTTGCGCGGCACTTGCGGCACAAGAGCGCGGCGCAAAAGTGCTGATGCTGGAAGCCGCGCCGGAAGACGAGGCCGGCGGCAACAGTCGCTTCACCGCAGGCTCAATCCGCGTTGTCTATAATGGCGCAGACGACATCAAGACCCTTGTGCCCGATCTCACGCCCGCGGAAGTCGAACATACGGATTTCGGCACTTACACCGCCGATCAGTTCTTCGATGATATGGCGCGTGTTACGCAGCACCGTGCCGATCCCGACCTTGTTGAATTGCTGGTGACGCGAAGCTTTGCGACGCTCGACTGGATGCGCCAGAAGGGCGTGCGTTTGATCCCGATTTACGGCCGCCAGGCGTTCAAGATCGGCGGCAAGTTCAAGTTCTGGGGCGGGCTGACGGTGGAGGCGGTTGGCGGCGGCCCAGGCCTGATCGCCATGCTTACCGCCGCTGCGCAGCAACGCGGCATCGAAATCCGCTACCGGACGCGCGCGCTTGATCTGCTTTATGACGGCAATGGCGTCGATGGCGTGCGGGTGCGCAGCGACGGCGCGGTGCAGGAACTGCGCGCAAAGGCGGTGGTGCTCGCCAGCGGCGGCTTCGAAGCCAATGCCGAGTGGCGCACGCGTTATCTCGGCCCGGGATGGGATCTCGCCAAAGTCCGCGGCTCGCGCTTCAACACTGGCGACGGCATTCGCATGGCGCTCGCGATCGGCGCCAGTCCGCGCGGCAACTGGTCCGGCTGTCACGCCGTGCAGTGGGAAATGAACGCGCCTGAATTCGGCGATCTTGCGGTCGGCGATCAGTTTCAGAAGCACTCTTATCCGTTCGGCATCCTGATCAACTCGACCGGCCAGCGCTTCGTCGACGAAGGCGCTGATTTCCGCAACTACACCTACGCCAAATACGGCCGCATCGTGCTGGAGCAACCCGGCCAGTTCGCCTGGCAGGTTTTCGATCAGAAGGTGAAGCATCTGCTTCGTGACGAGTACAAGATCAGGCAAATCACCAAAGTGACCGCGAACACCATCGAGGAGTTTGCGCAGAAACTCGAGGGTGTGAACGCAGCTGCCTTTCTTCGCACGATCGAAGAATGGAACGCGGCCGTGCGTACCAACCTCCCGTTCAATCCGAACATCAAGGATGGGCGCGGCACGCAAGGGCTCGCCGTCAACAAAAGCAATTGGGCAAACACCATCGACACGCCGCCTTTCGAAGGCTATGCGGTCACTTGCGGCGTCACCTTCACCTTTGGCGGATTGCGAATCGACAACGATGCTGCGGTGCTCAATAGCGACTATCGGCCGATCAGCGGTCTTTATGCTGCCGGCGAACTCGTCGGCGGCCTATTTTATTTCAACTATCCGGGCGGCACCGGGCTGATGTCGGGCGCGGTGTTCGGCAAAATTGCGGGCGCCTCCGCCGCAAACGCGGGCGCGCAGCGATGAGCAATTCCCCGATGAGCAGCCCCTGGCCGACCGAACTGCGCCTGCACAAGGACCGCAAAACTCTTGCGGTCAAATTCGACGACGGCGAAGGTTTCGACCTGCCGGCAGAATACTTGCGCGTTCGCAGTCCGAGCGCCGAGGTGCAGGGCCACTCGCCGGCAGAACGCCGCGTGGTCCCCGGCAAACGCGAGGTGCAGATTATGGAGGTACAGCCGGTCGGCAATTATGCGGTGCGGCTCGTTTTCGACGATCTGCATTCGACCGGAATTTTCAGCTGGGAATACCTTTTCGAACTCGGCCGCAACCGGGAAAAGTATTGGCGCGAATATCTCGGTGAGCTGAAAGATAAAAAGCTGTCGCGCGATCCTGCGTCCCTGTGAAGTCAAAGCCGCGATTGCTTCATTTTTAGCAAATCTGCGCGTTGCTATGTAACCTAAGCTTCAAACGCTACGTGCAATCACCTAGCCACTCGCACCAAAGCATGTGTTGAAGGGGCCTGGTCATGCGCAATCTGTTTTGGAAGTTTCTCTCCAACGAGCGCGGCGCTACCGCGATTGAATACGGTCTGTTGGCGGCCGGCATCGCGGGCGCGATCATTGCAATCGTCGTTGGCGTCGGCACCAATCTGACCGCGACGTTTTCGACTGTCTCAAGCTCTCTGAACTAGCCGACGCGTCACGCCTTGCAGGTTCTCCGTTCGTAACGTTCGGTCAACCTCAGTCCGGCATCATCGCGACAGTGTCGGGGAGGGGCGTATGATGGGACGCCTTCCGGCATCAGGACGGCCTCGGCCCCTCTCCCTCGGGGACGGGGCCGTCCGTTTTTAGCGTCCACCCAGATTTTGCAACCTATTTTCGGGCGATTGAGTTGAATCGTGGCGCGCGCCATCCTCACGCGTGTACGTTACGATTTTACCATCCATGGTTGACAAAGTGTTGCTAGGACAGATAACCGCTTGGGCGGCCGTGCTGGCGCCTCCGGAATCGGTCAACTAGCATCAGGGCGGTGAGCCTTGGTGATACGGCAACCCAACGAGGGAGGAAAACCGATGAAGACTAATGTATGTGCCGCGTTGGTGCTGGCATTCGCATTGACGGCCGGCAGCGGGGCGATGGCACAGCAAAACACGATGGAGGCCGTGCCGGAGAAGATGCCCTTCAACACGCCGTATGGCGCGCCGATCTCATTGGGCAAGGCTCAAGCCGCGATTGCAGCGGCGATCGCCGAGGCCAACAAGCGCGGCTGGCAGCTCAATGTCGCGGTCGTGGATTCCGGCGGCAATCTCGTCACCTTTTCTCGCATGGACGGCGCGCAGCTTGCGTCGATCGCCATCTCCGAACACAAGGCGCGCGTCGCCGCAAAATATCGCCGGCCAACGAAAGTTTTCGAAGAGGGCGTGCAAAAAGGCGCTCAATATCTCGTGACGCTCGACGATGTGGTCGCTTCGCGCGGCGGCATTCCGCTGGTCGAGGACGGCAAAATCATTGGCGCCATCGGCTGCTCTGGCGCAACCGGATCGCAAGACGAGGTTGTGTGCACCGCAGGCGCCGCCACGATCAACAAATAGCCGCGAGGGCGCGCGATCCCTTCCTTCTCGATTTAGGAAGGAAGGGTTGCGCGCGTTAAACTGACTGCCGTGTCTGGCCGAGTTCTGGGGTTTCTCTTCGCATTTCTCTTCGGCTTAATTTTCGGATTTCTCTTCGGGTCTCACTGGGGGCTACAGACATGAAGCGGCGTGAATTTATGATACTCGTCGCCGGCGCATCGGCTTGGCTGTTACCCTGGATGCGCCCGGCGCGTTCGCAAGATCCGGCGCAAGCGGCTCAGGCCACCGCCGGCCAGATCGGTCAGGTTGATACGCTACAAGGCAACGCAACCGTAATCCGCGATAAGACGACGACGGCGGTTGTGCTTCGGGTCAATGATCCGATCTTCAAGAACGATACGCTGGCGACCGCCGCCAACTCCACGCTCGGCGTTACTTTCGATGACCAGACGACATTCAGCTTGTCGGCGAACACGCGGATCGTCATCAACGAATTCGTTTATGCGGAAGGCGGCGCCGCCAATGCCGCGGTCTTCAACGTTGCGGCCGGAACGGCCGCATTCGTCGCCGCCCTGGTCGCCAAGACCGGGACTATGAAAATCACCACGCCCGTCGCGACGCTTGGTATCCGCGGTACGACCGGCGTGATCGATGTCCCCGAACCGGGTGGAGCCGCCGCTCCCGGCGGCGCCGCCGACGAGCCGAGGGTCAAGCTCTACGCCGACGCCGACGGCTACGTTGGGAGGATCGAGGTATTCAATCCGCAAGGCGCGAACCTTGGCACGCTGACGCTGGCTGCGAGCGCGTTTGCGTTTCGGCCGGGGGCTGGCGGAGGACTGCAGGTGGTGCCGTATCAGATTCCGCCGCAAGAGGCGGTGCGCGACCGCGGTGTGCTGCGGCGCTTGTTTGCCTCGCACGCTATCGGCCGCCGCAAGACGACCGAGCGGGCGCGGAAAACGCATCAGCAGCACAACAGTCCGCATCGGCCGGGCTCGCCGCACGATCGAAACCCGCGTCCGTCGGGACGCGGTCGTGGGCGCAACTAGCGAAACTGGCCGCTTCCGCAATGCCGCCGTTTTGTTTGGTATGAAGGCGATCGGCACAACACCGATTCGCGCAAGATGATTGCTTTGCAGAATGGCCGCTTTGTCTTGTTGCTGATGGCGTTGCTGGTCTTCTTGCCGGCGGAACTTGGCGCCCAACCAGCCAGTGAGCTGAGACAGCCGGCGACGGCAGACGCCATGGGCCAATACCGCCGCGCTTTGGCGGAATACCAGAGCGCTCGGGCGACCTACAACGCCGTCGCCGAAGCGTATTGGCGGTCGATTTCGGAGAAGCGGCATTTGCGGAGCGCCAAACGCGCGAACCGCGAGCAGATTTCGCTGGAAGATTATGTGTTATCGCAGCCGCCGGTTTATACCGGTCCGCCAAAGCCGCGCGACCCGTCAAAGCTGGAAGAGGTGCTGCCGCCGCCGCCTTATGTGCCCGTGGTGGCAGATTTCCTGGAAGCAGCGCGGCGCGAGTTCAGATTTGTGCCGCGAATGCCGCAAAGCGAAAGCGAATTCAAACGTGCTTACGCAAGGACCGCATTCGACGCCGGCCTGACCAGGGAACAGATCGTCCGCATCTATGGCTTCGAAGCCGGCGGAAACGGGGGCTACGACGTTGAGGCCGGGCTCGAATACAACAAGCAGGCCCGGGCGATCACCACAGCGCTGGGTTATAACCAGCTCCTGTCCACCAACACGGTCGAAATCATGGCCGAGAACGGCGGCCACTTCATCCAAAACCTGGGGCTGCGCGCCGCCAATGCGGTGGGCGGCGAGAGACAGGCGTTGGAGAACAAGATTGCGGTGGTTCGCAAAATGGTCGGTTTCGCCACCAGCGTTCCGGACGATTGGAGGGAGCACGAAGTCCTCGGCAATACGCCGAAGGGCCTCGCCGTTCACGCGATGAATTTGGACGTCGACGTCGGGCCGTTGCTGCAAACCCAAAAGCTGCTCGACTCCGTCGTGTTTGCGCGCCGCAAAGGCGTAAGCCGAAGGCTCAGCGCCGCTGAGCTGGAAATGATGAATCTGACCGGCGACGGCAACGGCTTCGACATGATTACGATGCCGTTTCCGTGGCGCGACCAGGTACCGACCTCGAACTTTTTTCAGCGCAGCGGCTATCAGGACAATCCGGTCGCGCGGCGCAACAACGTGGTCGGCAGGCTCCTCGCCGTGACTGACGCGCGCATGGATGAAGAGACCAAGAAAGCGGGTGCGAGAGAGCTTGCAGCTGCACTCCCCCGCTAGGCCAACTGCCCTTTCCTCGGAAATTATCGTCAGCAATCGTGATTTGAAATTGTGGAGTTGGCGTGGAACATAGTTTCAAAGCCTGACAGTCAAACGGATATGGAATCCCGCATGAGCAGAGAAAGAGGTTCGTCGTCACAATCCGCGTCTTTTGCAGGTCCTGATGGATCAAGCATTGACGCGACATTCGATGAGCACGTTGTTTATAAACCATCTACCGGAGCGGGAACCGATCGTATCGACCTCTCGTACAAGGTCGTTCCACCATTTGGACTGCCGTCATTCGGCGGCACGTTGAACTTCAAGTTGGCCATCAAAGCCGGGCGGGACGGCGGCAACTTCCAGGCAAGCGGGACTCTGGCTGGGGATAGTTTTGACTTCAGCGGAAGTTATGACCGGGCCGATCATGTCTGGACGTCAGAGCTCAATCTTTATGCTCCGGGCGGTGTACACAAAGAGATAATAATCACCATACCGCTTGAGTCGGCCAACAGCGCCCATTCCGCGAACGTCGCGTTGCTCGGCAGTTACATGGCGTCGAGCTTTGTCACCGCGGCGCACGGGCACGGCGGCACGCCGGTCGGTGAAACTTCGGTCACCGCGGCTCCTTCGTTGTTGGCTACGCCGCATACCGCGTGATCCAAGCTTTGCTTGAAGTGCTTGGTACTGGCTTGCCAGCCGTCGCTGCGAAGCAGCGAAGGCTGGTGGGCGCTGTAGGGATTGAACCTACGACCTCTCCCGTGTGAAGGGAACGCTCTCCCGCTGAGCTAAGCGCCCGGTCCAGATCGGTGGTTTAAGGAGCGGTTTGGTAGGGTGTCAAGCGAGGCTTCTGACTAAGCACGTCAGTTCGACACCACGCGCGACGCGGTTGATTGCAGGGCGCGAATACGGTCTGCGAGCGTGCCCTTGCCCTCGGAGGATTCGGCGGTAGCGCCGGCCTCGGCGTTGGCGCCATTGGCGTTGGGCGACCCACCAGTTCCTTTGGCCGCGGTCGAGGCCGCCGTGGCGAGGATCGCTTCGATCGGCGAATTTGGACCCTCCAGCGCCGAGGTGAGCCGCGCCACTTCGGCTGCGACATCGTTGATGCGCTCGCGCAACAGCGCGTTTTCCACGCGCTCGGCGGCCCAGGTCGATTCCGTATCGCGCCGCATTGACGCGACCTCGCCTTGAAGCTTGGCGCGCTCTTCGACTGCTGCGGCGAGTTGCGCCTCAAGCTGGACGATGTCGGTGCGGAATTTGTTGACGGCCCCGCTGCTGCGGACGCCGACATTGCCGATTTCTTCGCGAAGATCGTTCTCGATTTTTTTCGCGCCTTCGAGATCGGCGCGCAGCCGCTGAACCTCGATTTGGCGTTCCGCGAGTTGACGGCCCTGATCGCCAAGCCGCGTTTCCATTTCCTGCGCGTGGCGGCTTAAAACTTCCGCTTCGGTCTTCTGCACCATCAGCTGATGTTCAAGCTCCGCGGTACGCGTCGAGAGTTCACCGAGCTTGCCCCGCGCTTCGTTCGATTGATTGGCGGCCGCCTCGGTTTCAGCGCGTTCGCGTGCCAAGCGCTCCTCGGTCACCCGCACCGCGCGTTCGTAGTCGGCGACGCTGACCTTCATCGCCTCGACCTGGGCGCGGAGCGCTGCGAGTTCGACGCGCTGAGTGTCGGCCATGATCGAGCGCTCGCCGAGTTCGGCCAGGAGTTTGGCGAGTTCTGCCTCTTTGTCGCCGAGGGTGCGCTCGGCGCCGTGCAGCGACCCCGACTTTAGTTTGTATTCTTCTTCAGTAGCGCGCAGTTGATCGCGCAGATTCTTTTCGCGGGATTCCAACTCGAAAATCGTCGCGGTCTTGTCGCCGAGCTCTTTTTTGAGCTGGATGATGGCGCCGGTCTTCTTGCCGAGTTCGGCGAGCTGGCCGGTGGTCTTGGCCTTCATCTGCTCGACGCTCATTTCGAGCCGGCGCGTCGACATGGCGAACTCGGCGCGTAGCTGATCCTTGTCGGCACGGATTTCAGCGATCGAGAGCGGCGTCGCCGCTTCAAGGCGCCGCATGGTCAGGCGCACTGCGCGCTCATGAACGAGCGGGACAAACAGCAGTCCAAACAACGCCGCAACCAGGAAGCCGATCCCGAAGTACATGATCGGTTCGATCATCACACCACTCTTTAAAGCCGCGCGCTGTCCAGCTTTACATTGCCACGCCGATAGGGCGTCGCACCACATTTACTAATCATTATCCTAAACCGGGACCGGCCGTTGCGCCAGACTTACGAGCGCGCCGCCACAATCGGCGATCAGAACGGGTTCCAGGTCGCGCGTTGAGTGAATTTGAGATAACCGAGATTGGCTCCGAGCCGAAGCCCAACGCCGGAACGGATCGGCACCACGACGATGTCGTCCGCGGTCAATGCGGTCATGCCAAAACCGCCGACAAAATAAGCCGAGCCCTCGATGCCGCCAAAGCGTTGAAAAATCGCTTCCGTTCGCGGCAGGTTGTAGACCAGCATCATTGAGCGAGCGCCGTCGGCGCCGGCGTCAAAGCCTAGGGTCGGCCCCTGCCAATAGACGCGGACATCGCCCGCATTCTTGGTGTAAAGCGTCCCGTCGCCATAGCGCAGACCGCCTACAAACGCGCCGCCCGCCTCCTCACCAAGAATGTAGCCGTTCGGCTGGCCCCACTCGCTCACAGCTTTCTCAACAACCGTAGCAAGACCGCGTGACACTCCGCCGAAGAAATGGTGACCGGCGTCGATTAGCTCATTCGGGGAGTATTGATTAGCCGGCGGCTGCGCCGGAACTGATGGAGCGCGTATCACCGGCGGCGGCTGCCCGGGGGGCATGGCGGTCTCGGGCGGCTGCGGCGGCATGGTTTGCGCTAAGGCCGGTACGGCATTAAGGCAGCCCACAAGCAAAATGACCTGGATGACAATGACTTGCGTTATCAAAACGCACCGGGCGGCGAAGCTCATCGAGTGTCCCCTGTTAACCCCTTGATCATGCCCGCCGGCTAACTCTCCGCTGGGCTCAATCAATTGAGCAAACCCGATCCGAATCGACTGATCCTTTGCCAGAACTATGACGGCAGCACGGCACGTATGGAAGCGACGCAGCGCGGCTATTGCCGCTTTTGCCTGCATCCTGCTGGCTTTGCCGCTCGGTCCGTCCCCTTCGCCGGCGGCCACGACGGAAAGAATCGTGGTCGATTGGCATACCGGTCTCGCGATCGGGGGCTACGACCCGGTTGCCTTCTATGTCGAGGGCAAGCCTGTTCCCGGCAGTCCAGATGTCGAACTGCGTTATGCCGGGGCGATCTGGCGGTTCAGTAACATCGGCAATCGTGAAGCGTTTGCGACGCAGCCCGACGTCTACATGCCGCAATTCGGGGGCTATGACCCGATCGGCGTCTCACGCGGTGTCGCGGTAGCCGGAAACCCCAACCTGTGGCTGATTGCTGGCGGGCATCTCTTTCTGTTCTATGATCGCCGCCGGCTGGACACGTTCGCGGCCGATCCAGCGCGCTTTATCGCCGAGGCCGAACGCAAATGGCCCGATGTCTTAAACACGCTGAGCCCTTGACCCTCGTCAGGGATTGTCAGCCCGCATTTGGCGTCGGCGTACCCCACGCAAGGAACGCCGGAATAATCAGGGTCGGACTGCCGTAGTGCAACGCGCCGCCATCCGGATCGACGACGCTTCCGCCGGCGGCAACAAGGATCGCGTGACCGGCAGCGATATCCCAATCATGCGTTGGGGCTAATCGCGGGTAGAGGTCGGCGGCGCCCTCGGCGAGCCGGCAGAATTTCACCGAGGAGCCGCAGCCGACACGGCGCGTTTGCGCAAAGCCATCGAGATAGCTTTGCGTTCGCGCTTCGAGATGCGAACGGCTTACCATGACAGTGAGCTCACCCTCCGGCCGCGGCCGGGTTTTGATGGCTTGTGGGGTTTCGGCGTGTTGCCCCGAAAATCCGAGCCGCTCGGCGCCGCGGCCGACGATGCCGCGCCAGATCAGCCCTTGCGCGGGTGCTGCGATGATGCCGAGGATCGGCGTGCCGTCGGCGACAAGCGCGATATTGACGGTGTACTCGTCGCGCCCGGAGATGAATTCCTTGGTGCCGTCGAGCGGATCGACCAGGAAATAGCTTCCACCCGTGATCGTGGGCCTTTCATGCTCTGCAGCTTCCTCGGAGATGATCGGCAATGCGGGAGAGAGACGCGCCAGCCCGTCGCGAATGACCGCTTCTGCAGCTTCGTCCGCCGCCGTCACCGGCGAGCCGTCGGCCTTGGTGTTGACGTCGCCCTGACCCTGGAGCCGGATCGCTTCTGCGGCGGAGATGGTAATTTCGGTCAGCGCGTCCATGAGATCGGGATAGGCGGCGGAATCAATCGCGGACACGCGGTCTCCTTGGAATTCGAACCCACCGAACAAGGGCAGGGCAGCTGCGAGAGGTAGCCAAGCGGTAATCCTCTAGCACGGAGACCGCGACGGCACGATTGCCGAATTGCACGCGCTGTGACACCCACGAGCGCCCTCGCGCTATAGCGGAGTTGCCATGTCCGCCCCGGTTTCCACTCCCATTTCCATCGGAGCCCTCGATCTCGCGGCGCTGTTGTGCTCGCGCGTCTGTCATGACCTGATCAGTTCGGTTGGTGCGATCGTCAACGGCATCGAGGTTTTGGAAGAAGACAAGGACGAAGAAACCAAGACATTTGCACTCGATCTGATCAAAAGAAGCGCACACCAGGCGTCGGCTAAACTGCAATTCTGCCGGCTGGCTTTTGGCGCCGCCGGATCGGCGGGCGCGCAGATCGATCTCGGCGATGCGGAGAAGGTGGCTCGCGGGCTCCTCGAAGATAACAAGACCACCTTGGTCTGGAACCTGCCGCGCGAATTGCTGGCGAAGAACCGGGTAAAGCTGGTGCTGAACATGCTGCTGATCGCGGCCACCGCCGTTTCCCGCGGCGGGACCTTGGCGGTCGACCCGCTATCAATTGGCGAGGGATCGTCAGGGTATACGGTCACCGCAACCGGACTCAACGCCCGGTTGAATCCGGCGGTCGTCGAGCTGCTGTCAGGCAGTCCATCCCATGCCCCGGACGCCCACGCCATTCAGCCCCTTTATGCCGGTATGTTGGCCCGAGATTGTGGCCTGACGCTTTCCGCCCAAAGCCGACACCGGCACGGTCGTCCTAACGGCCGGTTAAACGGCCGCTCGGCGAGAAAAAGAAGCTGTTCATCGGCTCGTTGCGCTCCCCGCAACCGAAATTAAACGCTTTGGCAACAAACTCCGCACGTCCGAACAGGTGCATGGGGCCTGACGGCAAAAAGCACGCATACTGGCGTGTGTGTTGGCGACGGCGCAGCGAGCGCGAGCCGACGATAGCGGGTGGGCTGACGAGGCGCTTGGGATGGACGACCTACTTCAGGAATTCCTGACCGAGACCGGCGAAAGCCTCGAGCGGGTCGATGCCGAGCTGGTGCGCTTCGAGCAGGATCCGAACAACGGCCAAATCCTCGGCAACATCTTTCGGCTCGTTCATACCATCAAAGGCACTTGCGGCTTTCTCGGGCTGCCCCGGCTCGAGCGACTGGCGCATGCCGCCGAGAACCTGATGGGGAAATTCCGCGACGGGATGCCGGTCACCGCCGAAGCCGTCACGCTCGTTCTTTCCACCATCGACCGCATCAAAGCAATCCTCGAGGCGATCGAAGCGGAGGAGAGCGAGCCCGCAGGTGACGACGTCGATCTCATCGAACAGCTTGCGGCTTTTTCGCAAGCGCGACGATGTAAAGCCGCAATCGCCACCTCGCGGCGAAGAGCCCGACAGGCACAAGCCGGCGCCGGGTGTGCGCGAATCGAGGAGGCCGCAGCCTCGGACGATTCTTTGCTCGAACCACAAACGACCGAAAAGTCGTCGGCCGATAAACGTCGCGGCCGAACGGCCCGACGATGAACGCGAACGGGTCGCCAACCACTCAATCCGAGTCACCGTCGATACGCTCGACCACCTGATGACCACGGTTTCGGAGCTGGTTCTCACACGCAACCAGCTCCTCGAGATCGTCCGCCGCCACGAGGATTCCGATTTCAAAGTGCCATTGCAGCGCCTCTCGAATGTCACGGCCGAACTCCAGGAAGGCGTGATGAAGACGCGCATGCAGCCGATCGGCAATGCGTGGCAAAAGCTGCCGCGCATCGTGCGCGACCTCTCGACCGAGCTCGGCAAAGAGATCGACCTCGAGATGAACGGCGCCGACACCGAACTCGATCGCCAGGTGCTTGAGATGGTCAAAGACCCGCTCACCCATCTGGTGCGCAACTGCGCCGACCACGGCATTGAAAGCGCCGCCGAGCGTATCGCTGCAGGCAAGCCGCGCAAAGGCACGATCCGGCTCACCGCGTGCCACCAGGGCGGCCATATCATCATCGAAATAGCCGACGACGGCCGCGGCCTTAACGTTGAGCGCATACGTGCGAAGGCCGTCGAGCACGGCTTTGCCAGCGAAGCGGCGGTCGCTGCGAAATCCGAGGCGGAGATTTGCAATTTGATCTTCACGCCCGGCTTCTCGACCGCGGCAAAGGTAACCAGCATCTCCGGGCGCGGCGTCGGAATGGACGTCGTTCGTGCCAATATGGAGCAGATCGGCGGTACGGTCGACTTGAAATCCGCATTCGGCGGCGGAACCACATTCACGATCAAGATTCCACTGACGTTCGCGATCGTTTCTGCGCTGATCGTCGAGGCCGGTGGCGAACGCTTCGCGATCCCGCAACTTTCGGTGCTCGAACTTCTTCGCGCCGCCAACAGCGGCGATCACCGTATCGAGCGTATCAAAGAAACACCCGTACTGCGGCTGCGCAACAAATTGCTGCCGCTCATCGACCTGAAGGAAATCCTGCAACTCGACGGCAACGAGGCCGGCAAAGGTTTTGTGGTCGTCACCCAGGTTGGCAGCCAGACCTTCGGCATCGTAGTCGACGGCGTACTGCACACCGAGGAAATCGTAATCAAACCGATGTCGTCGAAGCTGCGGCACATCTCGGCTTTTTCCGGAACGACGATACTCGGTGACGGCACGGTGATCATGATCATCGATCCGAACGGCGTTGCCCAGGCGCTGGGACGCCTTACCCCGGTCATGCAGGCTGCCGGAGCTGAGGCCGATGACGGCGGCGCAGCCGACGAAGACCTGACACCCTTGCTTGTGTTCCGCGCCGGTTCGCAGCAGCCGAAAGCCGTTATGCTTTCTCTGGTGTCGCGGCTCGAGGAAATCGATTGCCGCCAGATTGAAATCTCCGATGGTCGTCATCTTCTGCAATACCGCGACCAACTCATGCCGTTATTGCGGATCGATACGCAAACCGCCATCAAGCAGGAGGGCGCCCAGCCGATCCTGGTATTCTCAGACCACGGTCGGTCGATGGGCCTCCTGGTCGACGAGATCGTCGATATCGTCGAGCAGCGGCTCGACATCGAGGTGGCGAGCGACCAACCGGGAGTCCTCGGTTACGCGGTGGTAAAGGGCAGCGCCACGGAGATTGTCGACATCGGCCATTTCCTTCCGCAGGCGTTCGCCGACTGGTTCCGCTGGCGAGACGGGCGATCGATCCGCCGTGCGCGCCGCGTACTGCTGGTCGATGATTCCGCTTTTTTCCGCGACTTGCTCGCGCCGCTGATCAGGGCCGCCGGGTATCACGTCATCGCGGTCGCCTCCGCCGCGCGCGCACTGGATGCGATCAAATCCGGCCCGCCGATCGATATCGTTGTGACTGATATCGAGATGCCGGAGATGGACGGCTTCGAGTTTGTTGCCGCGCTCCGCGAAAATCCGGCTACTTCCGCCGTGCCGGTTATCGCGCTGTCGGCGATGGTTTCGACTGAGGCGATCCAACGAGGACGCCGGGTCGGCTTCCACGATTTCGTCGCCAAGTTCGATCGCACTGGTCTCGTCGCGGCGATCAAGGAGCAGAGCGACGATCTGCATCAGGCGGCGTGATCGGTACAAACAAACACCATGCAAAACGACACCGACATCACCGAATTTGTCACCTTCACGATCGCCGGTCAGATATTTGGCCTGCCGATTGCCCGTGTTCAGGACGTGTTCAAGCCCGTTCGCATGACGCGCGTGCCACTCGCCGGAGCCGAGATCGCGGGCGTGCTCAATCTGCGCGGCCGGATTGTGACGGCGGTCGACATGCGCAGCCGGCTCGAAGTCAAGAAGCGCGAGACCGGCAACGCGCCAATGGCGATTGGCATCGAAGTGAGGGGCGAATCGTTTGGCCTTTTGGTCGATGCGGTTGGCGAAGTGCTCAAGCTGGCCAACGCGCAACGCGAGCCTAATCCGATAAACCTCGACCGCAAGCTCGCCGCGCTGTCGGCGGGCGTCTATCGGCTCGAAGGGCAGCTGTTGGTCGTGCTCGACATCGACCGCGTGCTGGATCTCCGTGGCGAGGCAGCGGCCGCATGAGCAAGCTGGAAGCGCAGATCAGATACCGAAGCGGGTTCGCCCGCAAAGCTTAAGGTGAGGACACTATGAAGACGTGCCTGGTCGTCGACGACTCCAGCGTCATCCGTAAGGTGGCGCGGAGAATTCTTGAAGGTTTGGAGTTTGAGATCGCTGAAGCGGAGAACGGCGAGGAGGCGATCGAAGCCTGCCGCCGGCAAATCCCGGACGCCATCCTCCTGGACTGGAACATGCCGAAAATGGACGGCTATGAGTTCTTGCGGGTTCTGCGCCGGCTGCCCGGCGGCGATAAGCCGAAAGTGGTGTTCTGCACCACCGAGAACGACGTCGCGCATATCGCCCGGGCACTCCATGCGGGCGCCAACGAATACATCATGAAGCCGTTCGACAAAGACATCGTCGAAGCCAAGTTCCAGGAAGTGGGGCTGCTCTGAACGCTCACGCGCCGCCGAGCGGCGCGTCGGCAGATTCGAAGCCCGAACTTGAGTGCTGAAAGTCCCGCTGTCATGAGTATTGTGCTCAAACCCGCGACGTTAGAGACCACCGTCGAGCGGCCCATCCGGGTCATGATCGTCGACGATGCAATCGTCGCGCGCCGTCTGTTGACTCGCTGGATCGGCACCGAGTCGGACATGATGGTCGTGGCGTCGCTGTGTACCGGCCGCGAGGCGGTCGATCAGATCGAGGCCAGCGATCCCGACGTGGTTGTCCTTGACGTCGACATGCCCGAGTTGGACGGCATTTCCGCGCTGCCGCTGCTGCTCAAAAAGAAGCACGACCTGGTTGTCATCATGGCCTCGACGCTCACGCGCCGAAGCGCCGAAATCAGCTTAAGAGCACTGTCGCTGGGCGCCGCCGACTATGTTCCGAAGCCCGAAGCTGCGCCTGACGCTGCGACATCGGCGTCATTTCACCGCGACCTGATCGAGAAAATCCGCATCCTTGGCCGGCGCGGCCGCTTTCTGCCGCGCCACTGGCGGCCGGAACCCGATGAGAATAAGCCAATCCCGGCGCTCCACAAACGCGCGGCACCGCCACTGGTGCCGTCGGACGGCGCCGCTTTTTCGTTACGGCCGTTTGCGCGCTCCGTGCCACAGGCACTTCTGATCGGTTCGTCGACCGGCGGCCCGCAGGCGCTGAGCACCCTGATCGGAGAAATCGGCGCTGCGATCGAGCTGGCGCCAATCCTCATTACCCAGCACATGCCGCCGACTTTCACCTCGGTGCTGGCGGAGCATTTGTCGCGCATCAGCGGCCGGCCGGCGCATGAGGCTGCGCACGGAGAAGCAATCACTGCCGGCCATATCTACGTGGCGCCCGGTGGCCGCCACATGCGTGTTGCGCGCGGGCAAGAAGGTCCCACAATCGTACTCGGTGATGATCCGCCGATTAATTTTTGCAAGCCCGCAGTCGATCCGCTGCTTTCATCAGCGGCGGCGGTCTGGGGACCGCGCAGTCTTGCGCTCGTTCTCACCGGCATGGGCTCCGACGGCACGCGGGGCGCCGCCGAAATCGTAGCGGCCGGCGGCAGCGTCATTGCGCAAGACGAAGCGACGAGCGTGGTGTGGGGAATGCCGCGTTCGGTCACGCTGGCTGGCTTGTGTTCGGCGGTGCTTCCGCTTCCCCAGATCGGCGCCAAGATCAATCGCCTGTTCGCGGGAGATCGTCCGTGACGCCGCACGACTACGATTTCCTGCGCAAATGCCTGAGACAGCGCTCGGGCCTCGTGCTGTCCGCCGACAAACAATATCTGGTCGAAAGCCGCCTGCTGCCGATCGCGCGCAAGACCGGCCTCGGCAGTCTCGGCGAACTCGTTGCCGCGCTCAAGCGCAGCGACGCCGAAGCGCTTACGACCGCGGTCGTCGAAGCGATGATGACCAACGAATTGTTTTTCTTTCGCGACAAGACGCCGTTCGAGAATTTCCGCTCCACTGTTATGCCGGCGCTGCTAGCGGCGCGGCAGACGTCGCGCACCATTCGCATCTGGTGCGCGGCCGCTTCTGCCGGCCAAGAACCCTATTCGCTGGCAATGGCGCTCAAGGAGATGGAACGCAAAATCGAAGGTTGGCGCATTGATCTGATTGCTACCGATCTATCGAACGAGGTGCTCGAGAAAGCGCGCCAGGGAATCTACAGCCAGTTTGAAGTTCAACGCGGGCTGCCGATTCAGCTGCTGATCAAATATTTCACCCAGGTTGGCGACGTCTGGCAGATCGCGCCAGAAATTCGCGCGATGGTCAAATACCGGCAGTTAAACCTGTTGTCCGATTTCCATCATCTCGGCACGTTCGATTTGATCTTCTGCCGCAACGTGCTGATCTATTTTGACCAGGAGACCAAGATCAACGTGCTCAACCGTCTGAGCGAGGTCATCGCCGGCGATGGCTATGTCGTGCTTGGCGCGGCAGAGACGGTTGTGGGTCTAACCGATAAATTCAAGACCATGTCGGATTTGCGCGGGCTCTACGCGCCAAATCCGGCCTCGGGAAAAACGTCTGTGCAAGGTTCGGCACGTGGCGCTTCCGCGCCGCGTCTTGTCGCAATCGGGGGTCGATAAGACAAATCGTTTGGCTGCAAATAAAAACCCCGGCCATTGGCCGGAGTTTTTGCTTATCCTTAGAGCGCGAAGACTTAGGCGGAGATTTTCGCCTCGTCCTCGGTCGGCTCGCGCAGCACATAGCCGCGGCCCCACACCGTTTCGATGTAGTTTTTGCCGTTCGAGGCGTTGGCGAGCTTTTTTCGGAGCTTGCAGATGAAAACGTCGATGATCTTCAGCTCCGGCTCGTCCATGCCGCCATAGAGATGATTGAGGAACATCTCCTTGGTCAGCGTGGTACCCTTGCGCAGCGAGAGCAGCTCAAGCATCTGATATTCTTTGCCGGTCAGATGGACGCGCGCGGCGTTGACCTCGACCGTCTTGGTATCGAGGTTGACCACGAGATCGCCGGTCTGGATGACCGATTGAGCATGACCTTTGGAGCGGCGCACGATGGCGTGGATTTGCGCCACAAGCTCGTCCTTGTGGAACGGCTTGGTCATGTAGTCGTCGGCGCCGAAACCCAATCCTCTGACTTTATCCTCGATACCGGCGAGGCCGGTCAGGATCAGGATCGGTGTCTTGACCTTCGACACCCGAAGGGTGCGAAGAACTTCGAAACCCGACATATCCGGAAGATTAAGATCGAGCAGGATGATGTCGTAGTCGTAGATTTTGCCGAGATCGACCCCTTCTTCACCGAGGTCGGTCGTGTACACGTTGAAGCTCTCGGACTTGAGCATCAACTCGATAGATTGCGCTGTGGCGCTATCGTCTTCGATCAGCAATACGCGCATGCCAGTCCCTTTCCTCGCCGCGCGGGCTTAAGGTCGGCACGCCCCGACGGCGGCCCCCGAAAAACGCCTTGGGACAAACTGATTCGTGACTGTAAACGCGGTATGGTTAACAAAACCTAATTCGTCCGCGCAAGAAGTCCGTAGGCAAATTCCAGCGAATCGCCTTAAGATATTGCGAGAGAGTGGTTTTTTAGCCACGTCGGCGCTCAAGTTCCAGGTTAAGACTCGGTGCTAACCAACTCTTGACAACTCACGCCTCCGTTCTGGAAGGCCAAGCCGTTGCATTCCCAAGGACGACGCAATGATTAACGGCCCGGGTAAATACAGCGTTAACGCCGACCGCTCCGAAGTAACCAAATACGAACGACGGCGGTTCCACCGGTAGATGAAAGAGCGCGCCCGTAGATGAAAGCGCTGGCCGAACAGATCAACGAACTCGACGGCGTGGAGATCTACGGCCGTGTCGTCGGCGTGCGCGGCCTGATGGTTGAAGTCGCCGGGCCGCTGCACGTGATGTCGGTCGGCGCGCGCGTTATTGTCGAGACGCCGGGGAAGTCCATTCCCTGCGAGGTCGTCGGTTTCTCCGCCGGCAACGCGTTGCTGATGCCATTTGCACCGCTGGAAGGTGTTCGTCGCGGTTGCCGGGCCATGGTAACAGCAGTCGCGGGCGCCGTGCGGCCATCTTCTGGGTGGCTGGGACGCGTGGTCAATGCGCTGGGCGAACCGATCGACGGCAAAGGCCCATTATTCTACGGACCGTCGCCGTATCCCTTCCGCAACACGCCGCCGCTCGCACATCAGCGCCGCAGGGTCGGAGCGCCGCTCGATCTCGGTGTGCGCGCGCTCAATACCTTTTTGACCTGCTGTCGTGGTCAGCGCCTGGGTATTTTCTCCGGCTCCGGCGTTGGCAAATCGGTCCTCCTGTCGATGCTTGCACGCAATGTTGCCGCCGATGTTACCGTCATTGGCCTGATCGGCGAGCGGGGCCGCGAAGTGCAGGAATTCCTTCAGGACGACTTGGGCGAGGCGGGTCTCGCCCGGTCCGTGGTCGTGGTCTCGACCTCCGACGAGCCGGCACTGATGCGCCGCCAGGCCGCCCACGTGACGCTCGCCATCGCCGAATATTTCCGCGACGAGGGCAAAGACGTCCTGGTGCTGATGGATTCGGTGACGCGCTTTGCCATGGCGCAGCGCGAAATCGGCCTTTCTGCCGGCGAACCACCGACCGCCAAAGGCTACACGCCGACCGTCTTTACCGAGTTGCCGCGACTGCTCGAACGGGCAGGTCCCGGGACCGAGCACGGCACCATCACCGGGATATTTACAGTCCTGGTCGACGGCGACGACCATAATGAGCCAATTGCCGATGCCGTGCGCGGGATCCTTGACGGCCATATCGTCATGGAGCGGGCGATCGCGGAGCGCGGGCGTTACCCGGCGATCAACATTCTTAAATCGGTGTCGCGAACCATGCCGCGCGCGGCCGATCCACAATACCTACCGGGCCTTAACCGGGCGCGCCAGGTCATGGCAACTTATGCAGACATGGAAGAGCTGATCCGGCTCGGCGCCTACCGGGCCGGCACCAGTCCCGAGGTCGACGAGGCCATCCGCCTGCACAAGCCACTCGAGGCCTTTCTTTCCCAGGGTAAGGAAGAAGCAACCACGTTGGCTGAAGGTTATCGCCGATTGGCCGAGATTTTGGCCACGGTGGAAACCGAACGCTAACGTTATCGCGGCACAATTGGCCTATGCGGCGCTGTACGGCACAATCCGGACGGCGTCATTGGTTCTGCGGCTTCGGGGGAGTAGCAGTCGATGAAGTCCCGTGAGACGCTCATTCGCCTGAAGAAGTTTCAGGTTGACGAGAAACGGCGCAAGGTCGCTCAAATCGAGACGATGATCGCCGAATTCGACCGTATGGCAGCCGACCTGGAGCGCGAGATCCGCGTGGAGCAGGACCGGGCCGGTATCCACGACCCGGGGCATTTTGCCTATCCGACCTATGCCAAAGCTGCGATCGGCCGTCGTGAAAACCTCAAGCGTTCGGCCGACGAACTGCGTACCCAGCTCGAAGATGCGAAAATGGCGCTCGGCGACGCTTTCGATGAGCTCAAGAAGGTCGAATTACTCGACGAGCGCGATCAGATGCGCGAGCGCGAGGCAGAAAACTCCGCCGAGCAAGACGAACTTGATGCCATTGCGCTGATGCGGGTGCGCGGCGCCGCGCCGGCGTAGCCCCTCGGGCATAGCTTTTAGGGCGCGGTCCACGTCTTAAAAACGCAGAATGCTTCGGGATGGGTATGGCCAGGTCCAGCTTGACCAGGTCGGCCCGACCACATCGATCGCTGTGCGAGGCGGTCCGGAATGACGCATAACCTCCTTTCTCTCTCGACGAGCGGGCATGTCCGCGGCGATAATCGTTTCCGCGGGAGGGGGACTTTCGGGGGTTATGCTGACGCAAGCGGAACTGATCTGGCTGCTTGCGGCCGTCGCCAAGGGCGACGCAGCCGCGTTCGAGCGGCTTTACGACGCGACCCGCGCGAAACTCTACGGGGTACTTCTCCGTATTTTGGGTAGGCCCGAATTGGCCGACGAGGTCATGCAGGAAACCTATCTCAAGGTTTGGACGATGGCTGACAGATTCGATCCGACTGTGGCGAGCCCCATCACCTGGATGGTGGCAATGGCGCGCAATCGGGCCATCGATATTGTCCGCAAGAGGACTGAAGTCTCGATCGAGGACGATCCGGACGCATTGAACGTGGCGGCCGATACCCCGCCGCCACTTGCTCGGCGCGAGATGACTGAGGAGCTAAAGCGGCTGCTCTCTTGTCTTGGCAAGCTCGATCCTGAAAAGCAGCGCATCGTGTTGCTCGCCTATTACAGCGGCTGGAGTTGCGAGCAACTCGGCAAAAAACTCGACATCCCCGTGAACACAATCAAGACGTGGTTGCGTCGCAGCCTCATCGAAATCCGCGAGTGTATGGGGTCGTGATGTCGGAGGAATTTCCCGTGGCCACGGACGATGACGACCAGGGCGCACTTGCTGCCGAATACGTTCTTGGCACGCTCTCCGATGAGGAGCGCACCCACGCCGAAGCGCTGATGACGCTCGATCCGGCTTTCGAGGCGGCGGTGCGTCACTGGGAGCGAAGGCTTGGCGAACTCAACGTCATGGTGGAAGCCGTCGAACCGCCGCCGGAAGTTTGGGAGCGAATAAAAACGCAGATCGTTCCCGCTGAGCCAGGCGAGCAGATTACGTTGCCTCACGAGGAAGAGTTTTTCTCGGTTGCTGAGGAAGCAACGACGGATACGCTGCCGCCGGCGGCCGAACTAGAAACGCCGCCGCCTTTCGAAACGCCGCCGCCTTTCGAAATGCCGCCGCATTTCGAAACGCCGGCCGATGTACCACCTGTACTTCCGCCATTCCGCCCCGAACCGGTCAAAACTGAACGTAGCGCCGATGTCATTTACCTCGCGCGCCGTGTTCGACGCTGGCGGGGCGTTACCTTCGCCATGGCTGCGATCGCTGCTTTGTTGGCAATTTATGTTGCCGTGTGGCAGGTCGCGCCGGATCTCATTCCTTTGCAACTGCGCCCGAGGAACGCGCAAATGATGTTGGCGCGTTCACCGGCGCCCGGTCGTGCACAACAGGATCGGCTGGTTGCGGTCCTGCAGCCGGGCCCGTCGGCGCCGGCATTTCTGCTCACGCTCGATACGCAACAGCGCACGCTGACTGTGCGAAAAGTCTCGGCGACCGCGGAAGCCGGCAAGAGCTACGAACTGTGGCTGATCTCAAGCCGCCTTGGCGCGCCGCGCTCGCTTGGAACCGTCAGCAACGATGAATTCACCCAGCGCCCGCTGCCGGGTAACTACGACGTTGATACGCTCCGGGCTGCGACCTACGCAGTGTCGCTTGAGCCGGCCGGGGGTTCCAAGAGCGGAACCCCGACCGGGCCGGTGCTGTTTACCGGCAAAGCTGTTGAGTCCCTGCCTGCATCGGCGGCCCAAACACCGAAGACTTAAACGATCGGTATCAGCGAATAGCGGGCAGGTGTCCGCTCACGGTCGTCGTCTGACCGGCCCTGACAAGCGGAACGGTCCCGAGATCAACTTCGCTGCTGACGCGAGCAAAAATTCCGACCGCCGCGACCAAGGTCGCGCATACAAGGCCTACGATCAAAATCTTCAGGTGAGTTCCGCGGTCCGCGCTATACATTGAATGGTTCATGGCGACCTCGCCGGTTTTCTTTCGAATATCCCACCAGCCGGATGGAAGATGTGATCTCGCTCACACTAAATGCGATTGAGGTGTTGCCCTGGGAACGCCGTTTCACGGTAGCTTGAACTGTCGTGATAACCGTTGATTGGTCGCCTGGTTCCGGCCGCAAGCTTTGGAAGGGCCAAAATCTCGAATGACAGCTATAGTTTAGGGGAGTAGCTCGTGAACCAAATCGTCTCGGAACTTGCCGGTACCGGCGCTCTTCGGGCCGGAATCAATATGAGCAACGGGCTTTTGGTCACCGGGATAAGCCCGTCGGGCGATCCCGTGGGGGTCGCACCCGATATGGCCGCCGAAATCGCCCGCCGGCTGGGTGTTCCGGTTGCTTACGTAAAATTCGACCGGCCATCGAAGCTCGCGGACGCGGCTGGCACAAACGCCTGGGATATCGGCCTGATCGGCGCAGAGCCGGCGCGCGCGGAGAAGATCGCGTTCACGGCGGCGTATTGCGAGATCGAGGCGACTTACCTCGTGAGCGAGCGCTCGGCGCTGCAAAATGTCGCCGACGTCGACCGGCCCGGGAGCCACATCGCCGTGCGAGCCGGAAGCGCGTACGATCTTTGGCTCACACGAAACCTGAAGCACGCGAAGTTGCTCCGATCGGATACCGCCGACGGGCCGTTCAACCAGTTCGCCGCCGAGGGTCTCGATGCACTGGCGGGCTTGCGGCCGCAGCTGATGAGCGAGGCCGGCCGGCTTCCTGGCGCAAGAATTCTTCCGGGCAATTTTACCGCAGTCCAACAGGCGATCGGCACCTTGAAGAGCAACGTCGCCGCGGCGGTGTTCCTTCGTGAATTTGTCGAGGAGGCCAAGCAGTCCGGATTTGTTGCCCGCCTGATCGAGCGCCATAAAGTTGTCGGCCTCTCGGTCGCGCCGCCCGCCTAGACGCGGCACGCAGAACTTGTCACCCGGGCGGATGAACCAGCAGCGGCTGTGCGGGCTCAGGTTGCCCCACGCCCGCGACCACGTAGCCGCCGTAACCGCCTGCGGCGAAGCTCGCGATGTAGTTTCCCAGCAGTGCGAGATCGGCAGTGTGGCCGACGTTGCGGTGACGGTGATCGTTCCCGGGGTCTGTGATCTCGACAGAGCCGCCGCTGCCGGACGTGAAATGGAAGTTCGACGTTGCGTAGCTGCCGGCGAAATTGATTTCCGCCACCACCGTCGCGCCGCTTGATACTGTCAGCGTGCCACTGCTGAAGCTGCCGCTGATCGCTCCGGACGCGAAGGCGACAGAGGCAAGCTCGATATACGCGGTGTGGTCGTTGTGGGCCGTCCCGCCGAAGCCGGACACCGTACCCGAATAGGTAATATCGTTAGCATGGCTGTCGTCGATGATGAGGCCGCCACTGGCGCTGGAAACAAAGACGACAGTTTCGGCGCCGCTTCCACTGATGTTGGCGACGCCGTTGCCGATCTCGACAATGCCGCTGCCGCTGACAGTGGCGCCGCTCGCAATCTCGATAAGCGAGCCGATGCCGCTGGCGAACAGCGTGCCGGAATTGGCCAGCGAGCCGGAGACGACAGCCGTACCGCCGCTGGTAGTCTCCACCGTCGCGCCCGAGCCGATGGTGTCGCCACTCAGCGTCAGCTTGTTGCCGCCGGTGGCGTCGACTACCGAGCCCGCGGCGACGGCGGCGCCGAGGATAGTTGCGTTTCCGGTCGTTTCAATCGCGGCGCCGGCGCCGGAGGTCTTGAGCGTGCCGCCCGAGATCGTTGCGCCGCCGGCGAGGCGGACACTAGCGCCGGCGCCGGAAGCGAGGATCAGGCTGCCCGCGGCCGTGCCGCTGATGACGTTGTCGATGATCACGATGCCGCCGGCAAAGGCAGCGATTTCGTTTGCGTTGCTAACGGCGCTGCCGAGCACCAGTAAGCCACTCGAAGCCGCTTCCATCGTGCCTGAGTTCGTGGCCGTGTTCTCGACTGAGACCGTGCCGCCGTTGAGCGCGGCGATCTCGTTCGCATTGACGAGGGAGTCGGAGACCGCGAGTGTGCCGCCCGAAACCGCTTCGAACGTGCCAGAGTTCGCGACCGTAGCGCCGGTCTGGATTGCCAGCTGGCCGCCGGATACGTTTGCGTTGACAGTACCGCTGTTGATGAAAGTCAGAAAGCCGTCGTCCTGGCCGATCTGGCCATAACCCGCGATGGTGTTGTTGAGGTTGGTCAGCGATACGGGGAATCCCCCATCCTGGATGTGATTGCTCCCACCCCCCGCCAGCAAGATCTTCCCGCCGCCACTCAGCGTCGCGTTGGCGCTGATGAAGAGGATGGATCCGATGCTGCTGCCCGATAGGGTGAGCGTTCCGGCATTGTCGAGCGCCGTGTCGCCGAGGGTCAGTACTCCGGCTTCCGCCACCTTGATCGCGCCGGAATTAATGAGTGTTCCGGAATCGATCGCGCCCGTCTGTACTTCGAGCGAGCCGCCGGAGCAAATGACCGCCGTGCCGCCGCTGTTGATCGTCGTATCGATGGCAGTGCCGCCGCTTAACACGATCAATTCGCCGCCGCTTGCGACCGTAGTGGCGCTGACGATTGCTCCGGAGGACACGATCTCGGTGCCGCCGCTGTCGACCGTCACGCCGCTGGCGAAACCGCCTGACGACACGATCTCGATGCCGCTGATCGACGCGGCCAGGTCCGAACCGCCGCGCTGCACCAGCGCCGTGCCGCCGCTGTCGATGGTCGTCGCGCTGGCGGTGCCGCCGGACAGAATTTTTTCAACGGCGCCCGCGCCCACGGCGACCCCGCTGAGTGTGGCGCCGGATTCCACGTCGAGCGTTGCCCCGCTCGACAAGGTAAGGCTTTTAACGGTTCCGCCGTCGTATTCAAAGACGCCGCCGCCCGATACGGTGACGGTGCTGATGGTGCCGCCGGCATCGATTGCGCCGACGGCGCCGGAGTCGACGACGAGGCTGCTGACTGTCGCCCCCGACAGCACGATCTCGGTCAATCCGGAAGTTACGACGTTGCTGGCGGTTTGTGAGAAGCCGGGCCCCATTTCCTCGATGGCGCCGCTCTTAAAGGTCGTGCCGCTCACCATGCCGCCGTTGTATTCCAGGGCACCGCCGCTCGAGACGGTTGTGCCGCTGGCCGTCCCTCCGGACTGCACGACCTGCACACCGCTGGCGAAGACCGTTGCGCCGCTGGCGAGGCCGCGGTCGAACTGAGTGCCGCCGGAGACGAGCGCGCCGTCGTCGGTGCCGCCGGAGGCGACGGTCTCGGTACCGCCGCTTAAAATCCTGGTCGGATCGGCGGCGCCGCCGGAGAGCACGACAAGGTCGCCGCCCTGATGCACGCTGGTGTTGCTGAGCACGGCGCCGCTTGCGACTTCGAGGGTGCCTCCGCCGTCGATGGTCCAGCCGCTGCCCGAACCGCTGACCGTCCAGGTGCCCCCTACCACATTAAAGGCGTCAAAGTTCAGGTATTGCGTGCCTATCCCGCTAAGCGCGAAGCTGGCCGCCCCGGTGCCGCCGAGCTGCAGGGCGCCGCCGTCGCCAAGCACCTTGCCGTCGACAGCATAGTCCGCGCCGAGCGTGAGCGAATCGCCCGTTGCCTTGAACAGCACTGCCGTGCCGCCGCTGCCGGTGATACTGCCGTCGTCGAACACGTTGACGCCGTGCGCGCTCAACATTGCAATGCCGATTGACCCGGAAATGACGCCGGCGTTGGAGATGCCGCCGGTCAGTGTGGCGCCGGCAATATCGACCGCGGTCTTGTTGGAGAGAATTTCGCTGGCGCTGTCGATGTCGATGCCGCCGGTGATGCCCAATATCGTTCCCGAGTCGACGATGCCACCCGTTATCGTTGCGCTGACGATGTCGACGGCGATCGGTCCGGCAATCGTTCCGGTCTTGACGTTGACGATGCCGCTGGTGACGCCGGAGACATGATCGACGAAGAGGCCGTAGTGTTTGCCAGCGCTGATCGTTCCGCTGTTGGTGATGCCGCCGATGAATCCGCCCGAACCGACATTATGGATCGAGAGGGCGGTATCGATGGCCGTGATCGCGCCCTGGTTGACGATGCTGCCGGAAAACGTCGCGCCGCTGTCGTACGCGATCTGCGAGATGACAAACCCGGCGGCTTGAGTTGAATTCGATCTTGCCGCCGTTGACGATGTTGCCGTCAAAGCCCGATCCTCCGACCTGGTCGATACTTATGGCGGTGTCATAGGCGGTGACCGGTGCGCTGTTGACGATGTTGCCGGCGAACGTGCCGTTGCTGGCAACGTTGGCGATGTAAATACCCGTGGCGGTGAACTTGCCGCTCACCGAAATCGTGCCGGCGTTGCTGATACCGCCGGAAAGGCCCTTGGCGCCGACATCGTCGATGTAAATGCCATAGCCGAACGCCGCGATGGCCGCAGTATTGATGATGCCGCCGGAGAAAGTACCTTCGTCGGCGACATTGGCGATGTACACGCCGTCGCCCGCTCCGGCGGTGATCGCACCGCTATTGGTGATGCTGCCGGAAAAGGCGGTGATGCCGACCTCATCGATATACAAGCCGGTGTCATGTGACTGAATCGCGCCGCCGTTGCTGATGCGGCCGGCAAAAGTCGCCGCCCCGCCGGCCGCGACACCTGTAACATGGATACCATAGCCTTCGGTGCCGCCGAATGCGGTGATTGCGCCGGTGTTGGCGATATTACCGATGAAATTGCCGTCATCGCCAGCATCAGAGATATTAATTCCGAATTCATCACCGGCGACGATTGCGCCGCTGTTGCTGATGTTGCCGTTGAAGCCATTGTTGCCGACATCCGAGAGGTAGATCCCATAGTCGTGGGCGGACACAGTACCGCTGTTGTCGATGTTGCCGGTAAAGCTGCCGCCGCCTGCGATGTCGGCGAGGTAGATCCCGTAGTTGTCTGCCGACGCGATTTTGCCGCTGTTACTGATGTTGCCGGCGAAGCCTCCGGAGCCGACTTCGCTCATATAGATGCCGTAACTTTCGGCCGAGATCGCGGCGCTGTTGCCGATATTGCCCGTGAACTTGCCGCTGTCGGCAACGCCCGCGATTTCTATTCCCATTTCCTCCGACGAACTGATGGTCCCGCTGTTGGTGATGTTGCCGAAAAAGCTGGAGGTGCCGACATCTTGGACAAAGAAGGCATTGTCGTACGATCGGATCGAGCCGCTGTTACTGATGTTCCCGGAGAAAGTTGCCGTGCCAATTTCGGCGACTTCCGTAATTTCGATGCCATAGCCGTCGTCGCCCATAGCGGTGATGGCGCCGCTGTTGCCAATGTTGCCCGTGAAGTTGCCATCAGGGCCGGCTTGCGTGACGTCGAATCCGTACTCGTAAAACGCCGTGATCGCGCCGCTGTTGCTAATATTGCCGGCGAAGCTGGAGGTGCCGACGTCGTCGATATAAAGGCCATAATCTTCGGCCGAGATCGTGCCGCTGTTGCTGATGTTGCCGCTGGAAAAAGTGCCGGAATTGGCGATGTCCTCGATCTCGATGCCGTCATCAGCCGTTGAAGTGATGGCGCCGGAGTTGCTAATGCCGCCGGAAAAGCCGGAGGTGCCGTCATCGTCGATCTTCAGCGCGTATATTCCGCGCGGACCGCGCCGCTGTTGCCGATGGTGCCGGTAAAAATCGCCGTTCCGGTATAGGCGATTTTCGGTAATACCGACGCCGTAGCCGTCGTCGCCCATGGCGGTGACGGCGCCGCTGTTGCTGATGTTGCCGGTGAAGTTGCCGTCATAGGCGGCTTCATCGAGATCGATGCCGTATTCGTAGCCCGTGGTGATCGTGCCGCTGTTGCTGATGTTACCGGTGAAGCCGTCGAGGTCCGAGCGGTAGACAGTAAAAGCCGTAGTCGAGGGACGAAATCGCGCCGCTGTTGCTGATGTTGCCGCCGGAAAAAGTTCCGGCATCGGCGATGTCCTCGATCGCCACGCCGTCATCTTCGGCCGAAGTGATCGCGCCAGAGTTGGTAATACCGCCGGAAAAACCGGAGATGCCGTTTTTCTCGATAAACACCGCAGTATATTCCGCACGGACCGCGGCGCTGTTGCCGATGCCGCCGGTAAAAATCGCCGTTCCGGTATAGGCGTTTTTGGTAATGTAAAGCCCGTAGCCGTCGTCGCCCATGGCGGTGAGGGCGCCGCTGTTTTTGATGTTGCCGGTGAAGTTGCCGTCATAGCCGTCCGCTTCGACGTCGACGCCGTATTCGTAGGTCGCCGTGATCGCGCCGCTGTTGCTGATGTTGCCGGCGAAGCTGGAGGTGCCGACGGCGTCGATATTAAAGCCGATGTCGAGGGATGAGATTGCGCCGCTGTTGCTGATGTTGCCGCCGGAAAAAGTGCCGGCGTCGGCGATATCCTCGATCGCAATGCCGGCATAGTCGGCCGAAGTGATAGCGCCAGAGTTGGTAATGCCGCCAGAAAAACCGGAGATGCCGTTTTTCTCGATCAACACCGCAGTATATTCCGCGCGGACCGCGGCGCTGTTGTCGATGATGCCGGTAAAAATCGCTGATCCGGTGTAAGCGTTTTTGCTAATGTAAAGCCCGTAGCCGTCGTCGCCCATGGCGGTGACGGCGCCGCTGTTGCTGATGTTGCCGGTGAAGTTGCCGTGATAGCCGTCCTCTTCGACGTCGACGCCGTATTCGTAGGTCGCCGTGATCGCGCCGCTGTTGCTGATGTTGCCGGCGAAGCTGGAGGTGCCGGCGTCGGCTATCTCAAAGCCGTCGTCGAAGGATGAGATGGCGCCGCTGTTCTTGATGTTGCCGCCGGAAAAAGTGCCGGCGTCGGCGATATCCTCGATCGCAATGCCATTATCGTCAGCCGAGGTAATGGCGCCAGAGTTCGAGATGCCGCCGGAAAAGCCGGAGGTGCCGACATCGTGAACATAGATACCGTCCCCGTAGGCAGAGACCGTGGCGCTGTTGGAGATGCTGCCGGTGAATTTTGCGGTGCCGGTGTAGGCGATCTGCGAAATGTAAAAGCCCTTGCCGTTATCGCCCTTTGCGGTTATCGCGCCGCTATTGGCAATAATGCCGGTGAAGTTGCCGGCGTAGGCGATACCGGCAATATCCAGGCCGTCCTCATGGCCTGCCGTGATTGCGGCGCTGTTGCTGATGTTGCCGGCAAAGCCGTCACGGCCGACATTGTCAATATAAATGCCGTAAGCGAACGCTGAAATCGCCGCGCTGTTGGTGATGTTGCCGGTAAAGGTGCCGCTGTCGGCAACGCTCTCGATCTTGATGCCGTAACCGTCCAGCGAAGTGACTTTGCCGCTGTTGGCGATAGTGCCGGAAAAGCCAGAAATGCCGGTCTCAAATATCGCCAGATCGGTGTCGTAAGCCGCAATGGCGCCGCTGTTGCTGATGTTGCCGTCGAATGTTCCCCCAAACGCTGCCTCGTCGATGTTGATGCCGTAGTCATGCGTCGAGGTGATCGCGCCATTATTGGTGATGCCGCCGGAAAATGCCGCGTAGCCGTCACCGTCAATGTAGATCGCGGAATCGTCGGCCGTGATCGTCGCGCTGGCGCTGTTGACGATGCTGCCGGCAAAGGTGTCGCCGGTGCTGGCGGCAACTGACGCAACGTAGAGGCCGAGATTGGCCGCCGCGTCGATCTTGCCGCTATTGCCGATATTGCCAGTGAAATCTCCGCTGACGGCGAGGACGTAGAGATAGATGCCCGCATCGTTTTCCGCCGTGATCACCCCGCTGTTGCTGAAATTGCCGAGAAAGCCTGCGGTCCCGAGATCGCTCAGCTCGATGCCGAAGCCCGAAGCCGAGATGGTGTTGCTGTTGACGATGCTGCCGGAGAAGGACGCGCTCGCGCCGTAAGCGACTTGCGAAACGAAAATGCCATCGCCGTCCGCTGAACTGATTTTCCCGCTGTTGCTGATATTGCCGGAAAAGCCGCCGGACCCGACTTGATAAAGGTCGATAGCGTTATCGTAAGCTGTGATCGCGCCGCTGTTGCCGACGTTACCGGTGAAGGTTGCGCTGCTGTCGGTTTTATAAATCTCAATGCCGTCGGAAGACGCCGTCGTGATCGTGCCGCTATTGGTGACGCCGCCCCCGAATGTCGAAATCCTGGTCAATGTCGATCCCTGCGGCGCCTGCATCGATAGTACCAACGTTGCTGACGCCGCCGGCAAAGGTGCCGACTTTGTAGACGTCGATGCCTGAGTTCGACGCCGCGCTGATCGTACCTTTGTTGGTGACCCCGCCGGTAAAGTTGGAGACTTCTTCAACCAAGACACCGCTATCGAGGGCGTTGATCTTGCCGCTGTTAGCGATGCCGCCCGCAAATGAGAAGACTGTGTTGACGAGGATCCCGGTGGCCTCGACCGAGATGGAACCGGCGTTGCTGATGCCACCCGAGAACCTGGTTTCGTACTCGACCACAATACCGCCGCCGCTCGCCGAAGCGATTGTGCCGGCGCCGGCGTTGATGATCCCGCTGGTGACAACCGAATCGTCGTGTGAGCTCGTAGTTCCAGCGACGACAATTCCGTTGCCCGCAACGGTGATGGCGCCGGCGTTGGAAATTGCGCCGCTGATGGTGCTGTTGTGCTCGACCCGGATGCCGGTCGGGTCACCCACCAAGATCTTGCCGGTATTGCCGACACCGCCGGTGAACGAGGTTCCGCTGACGACGATGGCCGAGGTGGTGCCGGCATTGGTGTGCGGAAACGGTCCGGTGTAGGCCATGGCTTCCCCCTGAAATGCCGCCGTCGGCGGCGCAGTAGTTTGACGTTCGGCGAGAGCCTGTGGGCATGCTGCCCGTGTTCGCCGATGACTCCTTTGTGCCCATATCCGACGGCGCTCCGTTGTCCAGGCACAGCACCGTGATTCTAAGCGGGGAGCGGAACGCTGTCAATTCGGCGTGACGAATTCCGGCGTGGGTCAAAGCGTCGCCGCTGCGCAAGCGCCGGTTGCCGCGCATCCCGGAGACGGATCCGTTGAAACCATCGCAACCGGCTGTGAGTGGGTTCAGGCGCAGTGAGACATTTCACCGCGCTGTCCGCTCTGCTTTGTCAGGCGGTCATCCGCTCGTTTTGGGCCGTCCGTTTGCGGATACACGCTCTAAATGCTGGCGACAGTCTTCAATCGCGCCCGCGGATGGATCTCCGACTGCGCGAGAACGCTGGTCTGAGCGCGGAAGCGCTCGATGATGCCGCGCGCGAACGGGCGGATATTTGGTGACGTGACCAGCACGGGCGCTTCGCCGTCGCGCGCCGCCTGCTCGAATTTTTCCCGGACCAGATTGATGAACTCGGTGAGTTTGGACGGCTGCATCGCGAGGCTGCGGTTGTCACCCTCGCCGACGATCAATTCGGCGAAGGCCTGTTCCCATCGGGCGGTGAGCGCGATGATCGGCAGATAGCCGGCAGGACTGGTGTGTTGGGCGCAAAGCTGACGTGCGAGCCGCGCGCGCACGTGCTCCGCGAGCGTCGCCGGATTGTTGGATGGTGCTCCTCCATCCGCGATGCCTTCGAGAATGGTCGAAAGATCGCGGATCGATACGCGCTCGGCGAGTAAATTCTGCAGTACGCGCTGGATTCCGGAGATGCTGATCCGGCCGGGCACGATGTCCTTGACCAGTTCGCTTTGCTCCTTTGGCAGCTCCTTGATCAGCTTCTGCACCTCGCCATAGGACAGAAGTTCGGACATGTTGGCCTTGATCAGCTCGGTGAGGTGAGTGGCGAGCACGGTCGCGGCGTCGACCACCGTGTAACCCTTGACCGAGGCCTCTTCCTTGAGCGCGGCATCGATCCAGGTCGCCGGCAGCCCGAAGGTTGGTTCCGTGGTGTGCGTGCCGGGGAGGGTGACCTGCTTGCCGCTCGGGTCCATGACCATGTATTGGCCGGGCCAGACCTTACCGGTGCCGGATTCCACTTCCTTGATCTTGATGACGTATGAGGTGGCGTCGAGCTGCACATTGTCGAGGATGCGCACCGCCGGCATGACGAAACCCATTTCGATCGCAAGCGAACGGCGCAGCGCCTTGATCTGTTCGGTCAGCTTGTCGCCGCCGTCGGGCGCATTGACGAGTGGCAACAGCGCATAGCCGAGCTCGATCTTGAGATCGTCCATTTTGAGTGTCGCCGACATCGGCTCTTCTGCCGGCGGCGGCTTGGCATCATCGGCCTTTTTCGTCTCTGCTATGGCGCTTTGCTTGTGCCGGCGGTCGATCAGATAGGCCAAGGCACCGGTGCCGCCGCCGAGCGCAAGGAACGGAATCATCGGTATGCCGGGAAGCAACGCCATCACCAGCATCACTGCGGCCGACATGCCGAGCGCTTTCGGATAGCCGGAGAACTGGCTGAGCAATGCTTTATCGGCGGCGCCGCTGACACCGGCCTTGGAGACCAGGAGACCGGCCGCGATCGACACGATGAGCGCCGGAACCTGCGTTACCAAGCCGTCGCCGACGGTGAGCAGCGTGTAGGCTTGAGCAGCTTCAGTAAAGCTCAAGCCCTGCTGCAAAATGCCGATCACCATCCCGCCGATGACATTGATCAGCACGACCAAAAGGCCGGCGATGGCGTCGCCGCGTACGAATTTGGAGGCGCCGTCCATGGCCCCGAAGAAGCCGGACTCATCCTCCAAGTTTTTGCGCCGCTGACGCGCGACTTTTTCGTCGATGAGACCGCCGGAGAGGTCGGCATCGATGGCCATTTGTTTGCCGGGCATCGAATCGAGGTGAAAGCGGGCCGCCACTTCGGCGATACGGCCCGAGCCTTTGGTGATGACCACGAAGTTCACGATCACCAGGATTGTGAAGACAATAATGCCGATGACGAAATTGCCGCCCATGACAAAATGGCCGAACGCTTCGATGACGTGTCCCGCTGCGGCCGTTCCTTCATGGCCGTGGGCGAGGACGAGCCGTGTTGAGGCAAGATTGAGTGCCAGCCGTAGCATGGTGGCGATCAACAACACGGTCGGAAAGGCGGAAAATTCGAGCGGCGCCTGGATGAACAACGCGGTCATCAGGATCAAAACCGAGAAGGTGATCGAAATGGCGAGCGAAAAATCGAGCAGCAGCGGCGGCAGCGGCAAAATCAACATGACGAGGATAGCCATCATGCCGACCGCGAGCGCGATGTCGCTGCGCCGCAGCATGGTCCCGAAGTCGCTAAGACGCGAGAGCGTCAAAGATCGCTCGCCGGCCTGGGCTGAGGTTGCCTCAGTCATGTCGGATGATCGTTCCCGTCGATTGCGGTCACGTGCTTCGAAGCTGTGCACGGCGGCCGGTGGGCCGCCGGCCCTGATGATAGGAACGGCGCTTGCGTCCAAAATTGCCCCCGAAGGTGCAGTAGATACGCTAAGACCTCCCCGGCAAAATGTGCCGGGTATATGGTTACTGGGGCGTTAACATTGGCGTCGGGCGGACTTAATCGGCGCGACAGGGCGGGGGCAAAATTGAAGACCATCAGCTATTCGCTTGCCGCTGCCTTGTTCGCGAGTTTGTCGCACCCGGCGTTGGCGCAGGAGCGGCCGGCGGCCTTCGTCGATGCCGCCGCGGTCGTCCCGGGGCTGATCGTCGACGGGCGCTATGCCGGATCGCACAATTTTGTCGGCCGGCCGATCGCCGGCTATGAGGCGGCGCGCTGCCTATTGGCTCAACCCGCCGCCGCGGCGCTCGCCGAGGTGGCGCGCGACCTCGCGCCGCGCGGCCTCGTGTTGAAAGCGTTCGACTGTTATCGCCCAACGCGAGCGGTGGCGAACTTCGTCCGCTGGGCGCGCGGCCTCAACGATACCGCCGGCAAGCGCGAGTTTTACCCCGACGTCGACAAAAGTACTTTGTTTCGCGATGGCTACATTTCTTCGCGCTCCGGCCATTCGCGCGGCTCGACGATCGATCTGACACTGGCGCGCACTGACGGCCAGGAGCTCGACATGGGAACGCCGTTTGATTTTTTCAGCACACGATCCTGGCCCAGCGCGAGCGTCGGCGCCGAACCCAAGGCCAACCGGGCGTTGCTCGCTTCGGCGATGCGGCGCCGCGGCTTTCGCCCCTACGTCAAGGAATGGTGGCACTTCACGCTGTCGCACGAGCCATTTCCGGATACGTATTTCGATTTCCCGGTGCGGTGAATTTCGGGCAGAACAGCTCGAGCTTGATGAAACGAACCCTGTGGAGAATTGCGCAAGATGACATCGAACGCTTCTGCCGATCGGCGGCGCGCCGCGTCTGCTGCAATCACGGCTCTGATGCGCCCGCGCAGCGTCGCGATCATCGGGGTGTCCGCCAAGCCCGGTTCGGCGGGTCGCGTCGTTTTGGAACTACTGGGCAACAACAAATTCACTGGCCCGATTTATCTGGTCGGCCGAACCGCCGATATCGAGGGCCACAAGGTGCTGCCAAGCATCGATGAGATGCCTGAAGGCGTCGATCTCGCTGTGCTCACACTGCCGGCAGGTGCCGTCCGCGAAGCCGTTGAGGGTTGTGTGCGCCGCAAGGTGAAAGTCGCGGTGATCTTCGCTTCGGGTTTCGCCGAAGTCGGCAGCGATGGCGTCAGTGAGCAGGATCGCATTGGCGAGATTGCGCGGGCGGGCGGGGTCGCTCTGGTCGGGCCGAACTGTCTTGGCTTCATGAACTTCGCGGAAGGCTTTGCGGCGGTTTTCTTCTCGCCGCAGGCGACGCCGCGTTTGCCGGAAGGCACGACCGGCGCCGTCGCTATCGTCGCGCAAAGCGGCGGTCTCGGCAGCCACTTGCAGAGTGGATTAAACACGCGCGGCGTTCCGGTCTCGTGCTGGATTTCGACCGGCAACGAAGCGGGCCTCGGTCTCGCCGACTTTATCCAGTATCTGCTCGACGATCCGGTGACGCAGGTGATCGCGCTTTACGCCGAGGATATCCGGCGTCCCCAGGAGTTCATCGACATTGCCGGCGAAGCGCTGCGGCGCGGCAAGCCGATTGTGATGATGCATCCGGGCCGTGGCGCCAAAGCCAAGGAAGCGGCGCGCTCGCACACCGGCGCGCTGAGCGGCGATCACGCCGTGATGCAAACGCTGGTGGAGCACGCCGGCGTTGTTGTTGTCGATACGCTCGACGAACTGATGGATGTGAGCGAGATTCTCGCCCGCTTCCCGAAGCCGTCGAAGGGCGACCTCGGTATCCTTACCTTTTCCGGCGCGTTCTGCGGCATTGCGCACGATTTCTGCGAAGACATCGGCGTTTACGTACCGCCGCTGTCGCAGCAAACGCTGGAATTTCTCCAGCCCATTCTTCCAGCGTTCCTGCCGCCAAAGAATCCGCTCGATCTCGGCACCCAGACAATCCAGCAGCCGGAGTTGCTACAGACTTGTGCGGAAGCGTTGCTGCGCGATCCTGCTATCGGCGCTCTGGTCATTTCCATTCCTGCCACCAGCCCGCGTCACTCCGTGATCTATATCGAAGGCATCGTGGCTGCGAGCAAAACCAGCACCAAGCCGCTGGTGCTTGCCATCCTCGGCGACGCCTCGCCGCTTTCGCCCGAATTCATGGCTGTGGTGCTGAAGAATAATGTCGTGCTGTCGCGCTCGTCGGACCGGACCATGCGCGCTATCGGCAAAGTGATCGACTATGGCAAACGCAGTGCGGCGTTGGCCGAGCGCAAGTCAACGCCGGTTGGGTCCGTGTCGATCCCGGAACTCGGTCAAGGCGCACAGCCCGAATGGCTCGGCAAGAAAGTGCTCGCCGCTCTGGGCTTGCACGTTCCCGCGGGGGAACTCGCCCGCAACGCTGACGCGGCGGTTCAGATCGCAGACCGGATTGGTTATCCGGTCGCGATGAAGGCGCAGGCGGCGAAGCTTGAGCACAAGACCGAAGCTGGCGGCGTTATGCTCGGCCTGGCTAGTCCAAATGAAGTGCGCGCGGCTTGGACGACTTTGCACCAGAACGTCGAGCGCGCGCAGCCGGGCCTGAAACTTGACGGCGTGCTCGTCGAAGCCATGTCGCCGCGAGGGCTTGAGCTTGTCGTCGGCGCGCGCCGCGATGCGCGATGGGGGCCGGTGGTGATGGTGGGGCTCGGCGGCATCTGGGTCGAGGCGCTCGGCGACGTGCGGCTGATGCCGCCGGATCTCACCGAAGCCGAGATTGTCGAGGAACTGGGCAAGCTGAAGACCGCAAAGTTGCTAAAGGGCTTCCGTGGTTCGCCGGCGGTCGACGTTAAAGCGGTGGCAGCCGCGGCGGCGGCGATCGGCCACCTGATGCGGGCCCACCCGGAAATCGCCGAGGTCGACGTTAACCCGCTGACAGTGCACGCCGCCGGTCGTGGCGCGACTGCACTCGATGCGCTCATCATTACCGATGGCGGAACGGCACGGCATCGCTGAGCTGCTTTTTGCACCGGCGCGAAGGCGATCGCACTCCATTTCATCGTTGCAAAGGAAATGATCGATGTCCTCTGATCTCATAACCTATGAACTCGATGGCGCGGTTGCGGTCATCGGTCTGAACCGTCCCGACAAGCGCAACGCCATCAACAACGATGTCGTCACGCAGCTGCGCGCCGCGGTCGAACGCGGCGGCGACGAGGCCGACGCCGGCGTGATCTTCGGCCACGGCGTGAACTTCTCGGCCGGCCTCGATCTCGCTGAGCTCTTGAAGAACATGGATCCGGCGACGCCGAAGCCGCGCAAAAAACGCGACCACGCCTGGCACACCGTGTTCGACATTATTGCGCGCGGGCCGATACCGTTTGTCGCTGCATTGCACGGCGCTGTGGTCGGCGGCGGATTAGAACTCGCAGCCGCGGCCCATATCCGCGTGGCCGATCGCAGCGCGTTCTTTGGCCTTCCGGAGGGTCAGCGCGGCATTTTCGTCGGTGGCGGCGGTTCGGTCCGCGTGCAACGAATCGTCGGTTATTCAGCGATGGCCGACATGATGCTCACGGGCCGGATCTTGTCGGTCGACGAAGCCGAGAAGCTCAACATCGTGCGCTATGTGGTCGAGCAGGGGCAGGCCTTGGCCAAGGCGAAGGAACTTGCGGCGCGCATCGCGCAAAACACGCCGCTGACCAACTGGCAGATCACCAACGTGTTGCCGCGGGTCAACGATCTGTCGCACGATGACGGCCTGTTCCTCGAATACATTAACACCTCGATGCAGCGGCCGCCGGAATCGGTAGAGCGGCTAAGGGATTTTGTCGAGAAACGCGCGGCCCCGTTGCAGGCGCCAAACAAGAAAAAATAAAAGTGCAAGCTTAGGAATACCTACGAGATAACCGCTTTCGTCAGAATACAGGAACTGATTTTCAGAGTTCCGTCGGATTGCGGTTCCAGCGTGTATAGCGCTTCCCAGGCGACACCGTCGGCATCGATGATGTGAACCTGCTGCTTGATCTTGCCGTCGAGGATCGCGGCTGGGCCAAATTCGAAGCTCTTGTGCCGGTAGACCGGAGCATAGCCGTTGCGGACCATGGACATGAAGATGTCCGGTGTCCGGAACCAGCTCTTGATCGAAGGCGCGGCGAAGTCATACGCAGCGGCTGCATCGTCGCGGCCAAATGCTTCCTCCTGCGATTGAATGATGGACTGCGCTGCGGCGACGTCTTCAGCGGCGTAGGTGGGCGCGATAGACCCCGCCACCAAAGCGATCATCAGCAGAAGCGTGCGCATGATGCAGCTCCACGTTTTCCGATTCATTCCCGTCTGCTCGTTCTGGCCAAAAGCATTTTTAACTTCGTCCCCGTCGCCTCCGACGGCAGCGCAAAAGGGAGCAAAAACGATACCCTTGCCAATTGTGCGGTTCCAGTACCCGTTACTTATACGGTCAGACTGCGAGCCCGTTTCACAGTCTCACCATATTTCTCGATCAAGTTGTCGCCCGAATCACTGCTGTGGCGTCAGCTGCGGCGCAACTGACCGAAGCGGTTTTGTGTTTGGCGGATGTGGGATTCTGAGTAACGTACGCGTCACGACGGAGCTCCGTGTCAATTCACTATTAACGCAGAGGATGTTGGCCCGAAATTAACGCAGAGGATGTTGGCCCGAATTCAGTGAAGCGAGCCGCGCAATATCTGCTGAAAATGCGAAGCGCGCTTCACCGAGCAGATTGTTTGGTATGGTCGTGGGGTTGCCACGCCACTGTTGTGCGGGTAAAAACTGGACTATCGGAATACCATCAGGGGGATGTCGGTGCCATGCGTCAGCTTTCCTGTCTCAACACCTGCGCTCGCGACTACTTTGTAGCTCGCTGAGAACGCGAACGTATTCCAGACAGCAAAATGTTTTTGAAACGAACGCTAGCAGCGGCGGCGCTTTGCCTTGTGTTGTCACCCGCGTATGCGGGGCCGACCGGGCTCGTGGTCGCATCGGTTTACTGGGAAGGCACCCGCGTCGCGACCGGGAGCAAATTCAATCCGCACGGCATGACGGTTGCCCATCGCAGTCTGCCGTTCGGCACGCGCCTCGTCGTGAGTTACGGACGCAACATGGTCGAGGTCGTCGTCAACGATCGGGGCCCGGGTGTTCGTGGCCGCGAACTCGACCTTGCGCTTGGCGCGGCGCAAGCGCTGCATTTCCCCGGTCTCGGTAAAGTGCGGGTGGCGTACTGGCCGCCGCTGCCGCGCCCACGGCCCGACAAGTAATCCTGTTGTCGCGCCGCAGTCGTTTGGCGCGGCGCGGCTCACAATCCCAGATAAAATTTCTTGATCAGATCGTTGTTGTTGAGTTCGTCGGTTGAGCCGCCTTCGAACGCAATTTTGCCGTGGACGATGACATAGCCGCGGTTGGCGATGCGGATTGCTTGGGTGAAGTTCTGCTCGGCCATCAATACTGTGAGACTGTAGCGCTGCTTCATCTCGGCAATGGCGTCGATGGTGCGGCTGACCAAGATCGGCGCCAAGCCGACCGAGGGCTCGTCGACCAGTAGAATTTTCGGCGCCAACATTAGTGCGCGCCCGAGCGCGAGCATTTGCTGCTCGCCGCCGCTCATCGAACCGGCAAGCTGCGAGCGGCGTTCGGCGAGACGGGGAAATGTCTCATAGCAAACGCCGAGGTTCCGGGTCAGTTCGCGGCGTGCGGTGCGGCGGAAGGCGCCGAGCAGGAGGTTTTCTTCAACCGTGAGCTTGGGAAACAGCCGGCGGCCCTCTGGCACCAGCGCGATGCCGAGGTCGACGATCTCCTCGGTCGTGCGTCCGGTCAGATCATGATTGATGCCATCGATTTCGGCGATGATCGAACCCGTGCTCGGCCGCACCATCCCCATGATGCACTTCATCAATGTCGACTTGCCGTTGCCGTTGGTTCCCAACAGGACGACCGTCTCTCCGGCGCCGATCTTGAGCGAGACGTCCTCGATCACGCGCACGGCGCCGTAGGCGGCATGAATGCCGGCGATGGTGAGGCTACTGGCCAAGGTAGGCCCTTTCCACTTCCGGATCGCGCACCACGACTTCGGGATCGCCGTCGGCGATCTTGCGTCCGGAGACCAGCACAACGAGTCTCTGCGAGAAGCTCATCACCGCGCGCATGATGTGCTCGATGAGGATGATGGTGACGCCGCGTTCGTTCAAACGACGGAGCAGTGCCAAAATCTCCTCGACCTCCGAGTGGGTGAGGCCCGCCATCAATTCATCGGCGATCAGGAGCTTCGGCTCTGCCGCCATCGCCCGCGCCAGTTCGAGCTTGCGCATCTCGACCTGGGTGAGCTCGCGCGGCAGCCGCTTCGCCTTTTTGTCGAGGCCGACTTCACGCAAAAGGTCAATGCAGCGCGCCTCGAGGTCCGCGGTCGAACGGTGACTGCCGCTACGCGCCGCCACGGTGTAGAGAAGCGGAACGCGCAGATTATCGGCGACGCTGAGACTGGCAAACGGCCGCGGCAGCTGAAACGTGCGGGATAGTCCGCGCCTGGTGCGCTGATGCGCAGTCGCGCCATCGAGCAGGCGGCCGTCAAAATTCACCGAACCGGATTCGTTTCGGAGCGTGCCGCAGATGCAGTTGACCAGCGTGCTCTTGCCTGAGCCGTTGGGACCAATGAGCCCGATCCGCTCGCCGGGGCGCACCGACAAGGCGATGCTTTCCAGCGCGACAAAGCCGCCGAAGCGCTTGCCGAGATTATTAACCTCCAGGAGTCCGGTCATGGCGCTACTTCCGGTGCATCGGCGCTGAGCGGCCGGCTGCTAACCGGCTCAATCGGACGATGCCGAATGTATTTCTGGACCAGCCCGATAATGCCATTCGGCGCGACGATGACGAAGCCGACCAGAAGGAACCCGACAATCAAAAGATTGACCGCGGACGAAATGGTCACGGTGGCGATCTGCTGCAGCGAGCCGAGCAGAATAGCGCCGATCAACGGGCCGACCCAGCTCGTGGTGCCGCCAATCAGCGGCATGGCGATGGAATTCACCGCATAGTCGAGGCCGAACGCCGAGGACGGCTGCAGATAGCCGATGTAGTAGGGAAACGGCGCTCCGGCGCAGCCCATCAGTGCGCCGGAAATGGTCGTCGCGATTAGCTTAAGCCGCAGCGTCGGCACGCCGGATGCCTCCGCCGCCTGTTCGTCATCGCGAATAGTCGCGAATCCGAAACCGAGCCGCGAGCGTTCGATCAGCCGCGCGATCGTAATCGAGCCCACCGCGATCAGCATCATGATCAGGAACAAATATCTGATGTAGCTGCCGAACGGGGCGATCGACTGGGGCCGCACGATATAGGCGCCGCGCGAGCCGCCGACAAAGTCCCAGTTTACGATCAACGTCTCCAACACCACCGCAAGCGCTAGCGTCGCGATGGCAAAGAAAGCGCCGCGCAGCCGCAGCGTCAAATAACCCATGCAGAAGCCGACAAAGCCCGAGACAACACCGCCGATAGCGACCAAAACCGGAATCGGCAGCGGGCCAAGCCGGTGAATGGCGACAGTCGAATAGGCGCCGAGCGCAAAGAACGCGGCGGAGCCGAAGTTCACGTAGCCGCAATAGCCGCCAAGGATATTCCATGCAGTCGCGAGCACGATGTACTGCAACACCACGTAGCCGGCGAAGAAATAATAGTCGTTGCCCAGCGCCAGCGCGGCAGCAAAGACAAGGCCGCCGACGATCAGGCACACCAGCAGGAACGGACCGGTCCGCACCTTCAGCGCCCCAACAGGCCGGCCGGCCGCACCGCCAGCGTCAGCAACAAGAATCCGAATGAAACCGCGGGCGCCCAGGACGGGCCATAGAACGTCGAAGTTAGGCTTTCAACGATACCGACCAGCATGGCGGCGATCACGGTCCCCGGCAGGCTGCCCATGCCGCCGAGCACGCAAATCGCGAAGACCCGGCCGATGTATTCGCGTCCGACCGACGGCTCGACCGGCTGGATGATGATGAGGAACGCGCCGGCAAGCGATGCGCTGGCGATGGAAATGCCAAAAGCGATGCGCTTGATCCGGATCGGATCGATCGCCATGAGCTTGAGCGCGAGCTGGTCCTGTGCGACGGCCATAATGGCGCGGCCGATGAAGGTGCGGGTGAGTACGAGCTGCAGCACCGCGATCATCAGCAGTGACACCAGGCACGGCACCAGAATGCGGAGCGGAATATCGAGGCTGGCGAAGTGCAGGGTGGGGCCGATATAGGGAGCTTCGACGTAGCGGTAGTCGACGCCAAAATAAAGAACCAGCGTCACCTCGGTGATGAACAGGAGGCCGAAGAAAAACGCCAACCCACGCATCGATTCCTCGCCGCGCTTTTCAAATGAGACATAGTAAATCTGATAGATGCCGGCGCCGAGGGCGTAGAACGCCGGTGTCGCGATGATGGCGGTGATGATCGGATCGAGGCCGAACGTAGCATTGACGATGTAGGCGACGTAGGAGCCGAGAATGATAAAGGCCGGGTGAGCGATATTGACGATATCGAGGATGCCGAACGACAGCGTAATGCCCGACGTCACCGCCGCGTAGAAGGCGCCGATCAGAATGCCGGATACGATGGCATTGATCAGGAGATCGAACGAAAAGATCATTCCTCAGCCCTGTCCCGCTACCAAAGCAAAGGGCGCTCCGGGGCGGCACGAAAAGCCGAGCCCGGTCAGGGCCATGGCGTTCCTCCAGCGATTGACGGCACAATACAGAAAACGGCCGGGCGTTGGCAAATAGTCTCGGCAGATAACAGGATGTTCGCATGTCGCAGCCCAACGCGGTGAGGCGCGCATTAGTCGCCGGCGGCTCGATGAGCGGGCTTTTTGCCGCGAATATGCTGCGGCAACGCGGCTGGCAGGTCGACGTCTTCGAGCGCGTCACCGGCAAGCTTGCCGGCCGCGGTGCCGGAATCGTAGCGCAGCCCGGGGTTATCGCACAGCTGACCGGCCTCGGGCTTGAGGTGCGCGATCTCGGCGTGACGATCACGGGGCGAAGAATTCTTGACACAGAGGGACATGTGACGCTTGCGGCGGCGCGCGCCCAGATCATGACCGCGTGGGAGCGTCTCTATCGCTTACTCCGCGATGCGTTTCCGGCCGGCCACTATCATCGCGGCCGCGAGCTGATTTCTTTCGAGCAGGCAGGCGGCGGCGTTACCGCATATTTCGCCGACGGCGGCACTGTCGAGGGTGATGTGTTGATCGGTGCAGACGGGTTGCGCTCGACCGTGCGTCAACAATGCCTTCCCGACGCGGCACCGCTCTACGCGGGTTACGTAGCCTGGCGGGCACTTGTGCCGGAGAGCGCACTGCCGCCGGCGCTCCACCGCGATTTGTTTGAAACCCTGACATTATGTCTGCCGCCCGGCGAACAATGTCTCGGCTATCCGGTTGCCGGTCCCGAGAACAACCTGCAGTCGGGAAGCCGCCGCTACAACATCGTATGGTATCGCGCGGCGAACGAAGCCAATGAGCTTCCGCGGCTTCTTACCGACAAGATGGGTGTCACCCACGCGCTCTCGATCCCGCCACCGCTCATCCGCGACGAAGCTATCGCTACAATGCGCGCCGCCGCCGAACGATTGCTGGCGCCGCAATTGCGCGCCGTCGTGCGCCTGATCGACGAGCCGCTGTTGCAGCCGATCTACGATCTCGCCAGTCCGCGTCTCGCATTCGGTCGCGTTGCCATTATCGGCGATGCCGCGTTCGTCGCGCGTCCGCATGTGGGGGCAGGTGTTTCCAAGGCGGCTGATGATGCGGCGGCCCTCGCCATGGCGCTCGACGGCGACGATGTCGAAGCCGCATTGCGACATTTCGAGGCGGATCGCCTGCCGGAAAACAACCGCATCATCGAGCGCGCGCGGCATCTCGGCGCTTATCTTCAGGCGACCCAGAGCGCGCAAGAACGTGAGCGCTCGGTGCGCCACGGCATTCCCGAAGCGGTGCTTGCCGAGACCGCGGTGCTTGATTTTCTGTACGCGTGAGCGACTGGCTGCGATGTGGCGTCTACTTGCTCAGGTCGTAACTTCGTCGTGGAAGTTCGCGGCGGGTACGCTCGTGGCAAGAAGCTTCGGATAGAACTTTTTGAAATCCGCAACGATTGTCTCAACCGGCACGTCCGCGAATGCGCCACGGTCGGCGAGATATTCCATGTGGCGGCGGCCGGAGAGGTCGACCGGCTGGAACAGGCTGTCGGTCGCGCCATCGAACTCAAGCGGCGCGATGTTGGCGCGCGCGCACAAGGCCGAATCAAAAGCCGGCGTGCATTTCACCCATTTGCCGTCGATTTTCAGTTCCGTGTACGAATGCCAATAGAAAGTGTCGCCAACGGTCTCTTTCAGGCGCGGCGAGGTAAGATGGTTGCGCACGTCGGCATAGCCGGGGCGTGCGGGGATGCCGCTGGCGCGTGCTGCCGCGGCGAGTACGGCCGATTTGCCGACACAGAAACCTCTGCCGGCATCGAGCACGGCGCTGGCGCGGAACACGCCCGGATCTGAAAAGTCGAGATACGGATCGTACTGGATCGAGTTCGCGCACGGCGCGGTAAAGCGCGATGGCCTTGTCTTTTGTCGTATGCGCCTCGCCAATCGCCTTGCGCGCGAACGCCTGTATCGCCGGATCGTCGCAATCGACGAAGGGCGTGGCGTGCATGTAATCCGTCTCGTTCATTGGCGTCTTCCAATCTGCAGAAAGTTCACTCGGCCGCTTGTTTGATCTCACGGCGCTGATCGTGACCTGACGGCCGCGCCGCACGCCGGAGCGCCGCCATGTCCGCCTGGTCGCGTTGCGCGAGCCGGAAGGCTTGGTCCTTGCCCGCCAGATAGGGCGATGGCCAAACCTGCTCCCCATAACCATACTCGGCCGAAGCCATCAACGTGAAATGGGGATTGGTCAGATGCAACCGCGCGATGGCGCAGATGTCGGCCCGGCCGGCCGCGACGATGGTGTTGACCTGATCCGCGGTCGTGATGTTGCCAACCGCGATGGTTGGAATGCCGACCTCGTTGCGGATCATTTCTGAGAATGGTGTCTGGAACATGCGGCCATAGACCGGATTGGCCCACTTCGAGGTTTGGCCCGCCGACACATCGATAATATCGGCGCCACGGGAGCGGAAGGCGGCCGCAACGCGCAGGCCGTCTTCCGGGGTGATGCCGCCCGGCGCCCAGTCGGTCGCCGAGATGCGCACCGAGATTGGTTTGTGCCGGGGCCAATTGGCGCGCACGGCGTCGAACACTTCGAGGGGAAAGCGCATGCGGTTCTCGAAGTTGCCGCCGAATTCGTCAGGCCGCTGATTGCTCAGTGGCGAAATGAAGCCGGACAATAGATAGCCGTGGCCGGCATGCAGTTCGATCATGTCGAAATCGGCTTTGTCGGTATTGACGGCCGCCTGCGCGTAATCGGCGATCACCCGTTCCATGTCCGCGCGCGTCATCTCGCGGGGCAAATGCATGTAGTCGTGGAATGCCAGCGGCGACGCGGCGAAGGTTTCCCAATTGTCCTCGTCTAGCGGGCGGTCCATGCCTTCCCAACCGCGCTTGGTCGATCCCTTGCGTCCGCAATGGCCGAGTTGCAGGCAAAGCTTCGCTTTGCTCTCGCGGTGGACAAAGTTGCTGATCCGCCGCCAGGCGGCGACGTGCGCATCATTATAGATGCCGGGACAACCGGGGGTGATGCGGCCTTGCTCGGACACCGCGGTCATTTCCGCGAACACCAGGCCGGCTCCACCCATCGCCAGATGGCCGAGATGGACGAGATGAAACTCGCCAGGGATCGCGCCCGGTTCGGCCGAGTACATATTCATCGGTGAAACCGCGACACGGTTCTCGACCACCATCTGTCCGATCCGGAACGGCGTGAACATCGGCGGCGGCGGATTATCGGTGGCGACGTCAAACCCTTGGGCGCGAACCGTGCCGGCAAACCAGGCCTGCACTTCGTCGACGAACTTCGGGTCGCGCAGGCGCAGGTTTTCGTAAGTGACGGCTTTGGCACGCGAGAGCATGCTGAAGCAGGCCTGGATCGGGCTCATGCCCCAGTAGCGCGCCGGATTTTCGGTCCAAAGCGCGCTCACGTTCGCGGCATATTGCGTCTTCTCGACCTCTTCGCGGCGCGAGCCCTGGAACGCTTTCAGTGCGCCGGCGACGGATCCGGATTTTTCAAACGAGTCAAATAAGGTGATCGCGTCTTCCATGGCGAGCTTGGTGCCGGAGCCGATGGAGAAATGTGCGGTGTGCAAGGCATCGCCGAGCAGCACGATGTTCTTATAGTACCAGTTCGCGTTCTGGATGACCGGGAAGCGCCGCCAAAATGAGCGGTTGGCGATGAGCTTGTGACCACGCAACTGTTTGCTGAACAGCTTTTCCAGATAGGCGACGGTTTGATCCTCGTCGAGTTTAGCCAGCGTCAATTCCGCTTTCGCCCAGGTGGCGTCCGGCGCCTCGACCACCCAGGTGCTCATATCCCTTTTGTACTGATAGGTGCACAGATCCCAGATGCCGAATTCGTTCTCGGCAAAATGAAACGAGAACGCCGGCGACGGCGCCGTGCTGCCGAGCCAGATGAAATGATTGCGCCGCAATTCGACCTTGGGCTGGAAGTGCTCTTTGTACTTTTCCCGGATGAAGCTGCTGATGCCGTCGGCGGCGACGATGAGGTCGGCATCGCCGAACTGCGTCAGGTCGGAGATTTCCGTGGAAAATTCAAGCTTGACGCCGAGCTCGCGGCAACGATCCTGCAACACGGCGAGCAGACTGCGGCGTTCCGTGCCGCAAAACCCATGTCCGGTCGAGCGAACGACGTCGCCGCGAAAATTAAAGTCGATCTCGCCCCAGTAGGAGAATTCGCGGGTGATCGCCTCGTAAGATTGGCGATCGTGGTCCATCAAATTGTCGAGCGTCTCGTCGGAAAACACCACGCCGAAGCCGAAGGTGTCGTCGGCGCGATGGCGCTCGTAGACAGTAATGTCGTAGTCGGTGAAGCGCTTCTTCATCAGCAGCGCGAAATAAAGCCCGCCCGGACCTCCGCCGATAACGACGATCTTCACGCCGCGATCTCCAATTTTTCACGCTGGATTTATCGATCGATTTTACCTTGTAATTTACATCAGTCAATCTACGATAGGGGCACGAATAATGGGAGGCCGCATGCCGGCAAGCAAAGCACGTGCGAATGTGGCAAAGCTTGAAACGCCGACGCCGCTTGGACGCACCGAGCGCGAGCGTGCGTTTTTGGAATTTGAGCAGGCATTGATTTGCGCCTCCGAAGCGTTTTACCGATTTGCCGGTGCAGTGTTCGGTCCGGCCGGCGCGAGACGAAAAGCTCACCGGACAGGAATGCGTGATCCTGCAGCAATTGATGTTTACGCCGCGGCCGCGCAGCATCAGCGAGCTGAGCCGTTTCAGTAATCGCGACGATATTTCCAACATTCAGTATAGCTTGCGTAAGCTTGCGGCGGCGGGATTGATAGAGAAGGTTCCCGGCAGCACCAACCGCGACACGCGTTATCGTCCGACCCAGGCGGGGCGCGACCTGACCGAGTTCCTGGTTTCATCGCGGCGTGAGTTGCTGATCTCGCCAAGCGCTGAGGTCTCAAATATTGAGGCTCAACTTAAATCGGCGAGCAATGCGCTATCACTGCTCACGGGCCTCTACGACCACACTTCGCGGGTCCTCGCCGCGCGCATGTAAGACGATCGATCGGCGGCATTGGGGGAATACGTGGAATTTGCGCTGCCGTTTCCGACATCCCGCGACGAGATTGCGCGCATCCAGCGCGTTCGAAAACGCAATGCCTTTGAACTCGCGAAAAAGGCGGCATGGTATCGCGGCAAGCTCGACCACATCGATGCCGACAAGCTCGACGATAAAGACGTTTGGGAGAGCATTCCGATTCTCGATAAAGACGTGCTGCGCAAATTCTCGCACGCCGACTTCCTCGACAATCTTTGCATCGTGCCGAACAGCGAGATTGCCGAATATTGGCGCTCGGGCGGCTCGACCGGACAGCCGGTGTTTTATCCGCGCAACAAGGACGATGTGCGCTACGCCGAGTTGTCATGGGGACGCTCGTTCCCGTGCATCGGCATTGTGCCGGGCGACCTTTGCCACATTTCTTTCCCTCTCGGCATCCATCCCGCCGGTCAGATTTGGGCGCGCAGCTCGCGCCTGTTCGACGTCGGCATGGTGTGGGTCGGCGCCGGAAATTCCTATCCGTCGGCCGCGCAGCTTGAACTGATCGGGAGTCTGCGGCCAACAGTTTTCATCGGCATGAGCAGCTTCGCGCTGCATCTGGCGAATCTGGCCGAGGCAAAGGGCATCGACCTGGCAGCGTCGTCGGTGCGCAAGCTTGTCTGCTCCGCAGAAACTTTATCTGCAGCCAAGCGGGAAAAGCTTTCGCGGATGTGGGGCGCCGAGGTGTTCGACGTGTTCGGCATGAGTGAAGCCGGCTTGATGGGCGCGGAAACAGCGGCGCACGACGGTATCCATATCTGGACCGATATGTTCTTTATCGAAGTGGTTGACGCGGACACTGGCAGATCGCTGCCGGAGGGCGAAGTCGGAACGCTCTGCGTCACGCCGCTGTGGACTAATCACGCTACGCCGTTCCTGCGCTGGAATTCGGGAGATCTGGTCAGCTACGTCTCACGCTCGTCGGGGTCCGGTCCATTCGCCGAATTGTTTCCGATGATCCGGCACGCCAATCGCACCACCGGCTTTTTCAAGGTCCGCGGCGTCAACGTCAATCACGCGGACTTTGAAGACTTCATGTTCCGGAATCCCGCGGTTCTCGACTTCCAGGCAATCCTCGAAACCGAGCCGGCAACGGGCCGCGAAGGCTTGAAGGTTCTCGTCGAGATCAAGGCCGCGATTGACCACGCTGCGGTGTGCGCGCACGTTGCGGTCAGCATCAAGGACACCTTTGAGGTCACGCCGCTGGTAGAAGCGCTCGCGCGCGGCACGCTGGCGACCGAATTCGAACGCAGCCTCAAAGCGCCGCGCTTTATCGACCGCCGTCAGTAACAAGCCGCGCCTCGCCTCATACGTGCTGGCCGCCGTTGATGTGGATCTCGGCGCCGTTGACGTAGGACGACGTATCCGTGCACAGCACGTAGATGATCTTTGCCACTTCGTCGGGTGTGCCCAGCCGGTGCATCGGGATCATCTCGACGATCTTTTCGGTGCCGGGAGAGAGCATCGCGGTGTCGATCTCGCCCGGTGCTATGGCGTTGACGCGAACGCCGACCGCGCCGAAGTCGTGCGCCATCTCGCGCGTTAATGCCGCCAGCGCCGCCTTCGACGTGGCATAGGCAGCTCCGGCGAACGGATGCACGCGCGAGCCGGCGATCGAGGTGACATTGACGACAGAGCCTTTCGCGGCCTTTAGCTCATCGAGCAGTCCGCGCGCCAGCATGATCGGAGCAAAGAAATTCACCTGGAAAACATGGTGCCAGTCGTCGCGCGAGGTGCCGATCGAGCCGAGCCGCATGCCGCCGTCAGCCTTGGGCGAAATCGCTGCGTTATTGACGAGCGCATGCAGTTCACCGTTGATCCGCCGCTTGATCTCGGCGATGGCTTCTTCGGTGTTCTCCGGCTCCGACAGATCGACCTGAATATGATCCTCGGGTCCCGCTTCCCACGGACAATTCTCTGGGAACGGATGGCGCGAGCAGGTAATGACGCGCCAGCCGGCCGCAGAAAAGCGCTTGACGGTGGCGTGGCCGATGCCGCGGCTCGCTCCGGTGAGAAGGAGAGTTCGGCGCGGCTGATTACTATTTGGCACTCTCGTCGTCCTCTAAGGATAGAGCCGCGTCTTGTTCCACGGCGCGTCTGGATGCTCGCGCCGAAACGCGATCCGATCATGCAGCCGGAACGGACGCTCCGCCCAGAATTCGATCTCTTGCGGCACAACGCGGTAGCCCGACCAGTGCGGCGGCCGCGGTACGGTTCCGATTCCGAACTTCGCCGTGAAACGCGCGACCGCCTTCTCGAACGCCAAACGGCTTTCGAGCGGCGCGGACTGATTGCTGGCCCAAGCGCCGATCTGCGCCATGCGCGAGCGGGTGGCGAAGTAGGCATCGGCTTCCTCGGCCGATACCGGCTCGACGCTGCCGCGCAGCCGGACCTGACGCTGCAGCGCTTTCCAGTAAAACGTCAGCGCTGCTCTGGGCTCGTCCGCCATTTCGCGGCCCTTTGCGCTGTTCTGGTTGGTGTAGAAAACGAAGCCGCGCTGATCGAAACCCTTCAGCAGGACCATGCGGGCGTTCGGCATTCCGTTGCGATCCACGGTTGCGAGCGTCATGGCGTCGGGATTGACCGGCTCAGCGCGTTTTGCCTCCGCAAACCACGCCGCGAATAGCTGCAATGGCTCGTCCGCTTGCGCGAAGTCACCAGCCGTTAACCATACCGGGTGTTCAATCGGGGCGGTGTCTGACATGTCCTGTGGAGTAATCCAGTTGCGCGTACACGGCGATCGGGACGCGGGCCGCCGGTCTCTATATAGTGGAACCGTGCCGCCGCGCCTACGTTGCGTTGCCCTTCGGTTCGCCGCCGCATTAGCGGTGCTCGGCGCTATGGCCGCTGGCGGCTGTTCGCTGCCGCTCGACACGATGTTCGAGAAGGCCGACGCCCAGGTCGAACAAACCGGGTCAGTAACGCCCGCCGGCGCGCCGTCTGAGGCGGACCTCGCTTATGCGCGTGCGGTCGCCACAGACGCGCTCGCGCGCGGCAGCAAAGACAGCAGCATCCCGTGGGCTAATCCCAATACCGGCGCCGGCGGCAACATCACGCCGCTCGCGGCGGCCTATAACGAGGGGGCTGTGTTCTGCCGCGATTTCCTGGCGAGCTACATACGCGGGCAATCACAGGCATGGCTCAAAGGCGAGGCCTGCCGGACCGATCATGGCCAGTGGGAAGTAAAGAGCCTCAAGCAGCTCAAACAGAGTTGAACACAGGATCATCGCTGTCTCGGCCCGGTATTGCATTGCGGGACGGCGACTTAAGTCCCACATTGCAAATCATGGGCGGGCGGGGCCAGCCCCAAAACTGAACGGAGTTCATGGGGAATGCGTGATCCCTATGACGTGCTGAGCGTCGATCGGAAGGCGAGTGCAGCCGACATCAAGAGCGCCTTCCGGCGTCTCGCCAAGAAACTGCATCCCGACGCCAACAAAAACGATCCGAATGCGGCGTCGCGTTTTGCCGAAATCAACGCTGCCTATGAAATTTTGGGCGAAGCGGACAAGCGAAAAGCTTTCGACCGCGGCGAGATCGACGCCGAGGGCAAGCCGAAATTTCGCGGCTTTGAGGGATTTGGCGGCGGCGGCGGACCGCAGCCTGGCGGCGGTGGCTTTGGCCCCGAAGCGGAGTTCGAGACTTTCAGCTTCGGTCCGGAGGGTTTTACCCGGGGCGCGCGGCGTGGCCGCGCCGGTGGGGGCGGTGCGGGTTACAGCGGCGGCTTTGAAGATATCCTCCGCGACGCCTTCGGCGGCATGGGCGGCGCCGGCGCTCGCCGTGGCGGACCGGGCGCGGCGTTCGAGGGCGAGGATTTTGCCGCGGCTCCTGGCGCTAACGTCACTGCAGCATTGACGGTCTCGCTGGCTGACGCTGCCCATGGCGTGACTCAACGAATGCACTTGCCGAACGGCAAGGATCTGGAAGTTAAGATTCCGGCCGGCATCACCAACGGTCAGCAAGTCCGGCTTCGCGGCCAAGGCATGCCGGGACAGGGCGGCGCCGGCGACGTGTTGATCACGGTCTCGATCGCTCCGAATTCGATCTTTACGCTTGATGGCACCGATATTCGGCTCGACCTGCCGATCACGCTCTATGAGGCCGTGCTCGGCGCGAAGGTGCGTGTACCGACGCTCGACAAGCCGCTGGAGATCACCATACCCGCCGGAACCAGCAGCGGCCGGACCTTCCGCCTCAAGGGCAAAGGATTTCCTGCGAAGGAGGGTCCGGGCGATCTTCTTGCCACCGTTCGAATTGCCCTGCCGCAGCAGAGCGATCCCGAGCTTGCGGCGCTGATGGAGAAATGGCGCACGGACAAACCCTACGATCCGCGCAAGGGCATGTAGACGTTAGCGCCATCGCCGCGCTGAAAATCGCGGCTTCGCGATAGCGACGTTTCGGGCTGGAACTGCGGTTCAGCATGTTCCGGTGGTGCGCTTGAAGGCCCCTACGGCCCTATGCCATACGAGGCTAGGCGCCGGAAATCGTCGTAGCGGGGTCGGAGAATGCCGGGAATCTCGGGCCTCATGCGCGGCAAGCGCGGCCTCATCATGGGGGTCGCCAACCAACGCTCGCTCGCTTGGGGAATTGCCAAAGCGTGCCATGGCCACGGCGCGGAACTCGCGTTCACCTATCAGGGCGACGCGCTCAAAAAACGCGTCGAGCCGCTGGCGCAAGAAGTCGGCGGGATCGTTGTCGGGCATTGCGATGTCGCGGTGCCAGAAACTATCGATGCGGCGTTCGCGGCGCTGCAATCGGCCTGGGGCGCGATTGATTTTCTGGTCCACGCCATCGCGTTCTCGGATCGCGCGCAGCTCGACGGGCGCTACGTCGACACCACCGCGGACAATTTCACCCAGACCATGCTGGTGAGCTGTTATTCGTTCACCTCGGTCGCGCAGCGCGCCGAAAAGATGATGCCGAACGGCGGCTCCATGCTCACGCTCACATATTACGGAGCGGAGAAATGGATGCCGCACTACAACGTGATGGGGGTGGCCAAAGCAGCCCTCGAAGCCTCGGTGATGTATCTTGCCGCCGATCTCGGCGCGAAAAACATCCGCGTCAACGCGATTTCGTCGGGCCCGATCAAGACGCTCGCCGCTGCCGGCATCGCCGACCTGCGCTACATCTTCAAATGGAACGAATACAACGCGCCGCTGCGGCGCAATGTTACGATCGAAGACGTGGGCGAAGCGGGCGCGTACCTTCTTTCCGACATGTCGCGCGGCGTCACTGGTGAAATTCATCACGTCGATGCCGGCTACCACATCGTCGGTATGAAGCACCCCGACGCGCCGGACATCACCGTCGGCAACAATGGCAAGGAATAAGGCGCAACGCCGATCGCGACTTTAAAGCTGGAATAGTCTATATTTTCCCATTGCTTAGCGGTTATTCAATCAAAAGCATGGACAAAAGTCCTGCAAGCGCGCCAAGAAACGCAACCAACAAACATTCGCGATCATGTCGTTCAATACTTTCGGACATTCATTTCGGGTAACGACCTTCGGCGAGAGCCACGGACCGGCCATCGGCTGCGTTGTCGACGGCTGTCCGCCGCGCATTGCGCTTAGCGAATCCGACATCCAGCCCTATCTCGATCGGCGCCGCCCGGGCCAATCGCGCTTCACCACGCAGCGCCAGGAACCAGACGCGATCAAAATCCTGTCCGGGGTATTTTTGGACGAAGCCAGCGGTCAACAGGTCACCACCGGCGCGCCGATTGCGCTACTCATCGACAACCTCGATCAGCGCAGCAAAGATTACTCCGGCATCAAAGACAAATATCGGCCGGGCCACGCCGATTACACCTACGATGTCAAATACGGCCTGCGCGATTATCGCGGCGGCGGCCGCCAGTCCGCGCGCGAGACGGCGATGCGGGTCGCTGCCGGCGCCATCGCCCGCAAAATCGTGCCGAATTTGCAAGTGCGCGGTGCGCTGGTTCAGATCGGTCCGCACCGGATCGATCGGACGCGCTGGGATTGGGCCGAGGTCGCGCGCAATCCGTTCTTCTCGCCGGATGCCGAACGCGCCGCATTCTTCGCCGAGTATCTCGACGGTGTGCGCAAGCGCGGCTCTTCCATCGGCGCAGTCATTGAGATTGTCGCCGACGGCGTGCCGCCCGGCCTCGGCGCCCCGATTTATGGCAAGCTCGATGCCGATCTCGCTGCGGCGCTGATGAGCATCAATGCCGTCAAAGGCGTCGAGATCGGCGCCGGCTTCGGTGCGGCTGAATTGTCCGGTGAGGAGAACGGTGACGAGATGCGCATGGGCAACGATGGCAAGCCGCTGTTTCTCTCGAACAACGCCGGCGGCATCCTGGGCGGTATTTCGACCGGCCAGCCGGTCGTGGCGCGCTTTGCGGTCAAGCCGACCTCTTCGATTCTTGCCCCGCGCCGGACGGTAGATCGCTATGGCCGCGACACAGAGATATCGACCACAGGCCGCCACGATCCGTGTGTCGGTATCCGCGCCGTGCCGGTGGGGGAGGCCATGGTGGCATGCGTCATTGCCGATCACTATCTGCGGCATCGCGGCCAAGTCGGCGAGGCGTCCGCTTGGCCGTTTCCGCCGGCGTCAATGTGACGGTACGGCGGTAGTGAGGGGCAGGTAATGGAAGACGCTCACCAGCGTGTACGCACGGTCGTGGCCGCATTTGCTCGCGGCGAGATCGTCATCGTCGCCGATGACGACGACCGCGAGAACGAAGGCGATCTGTTCGTGGCGGCTTCACTATGCACGCCCGAGAAGATGGCGTTCATCATCCGTAATACGTCCGGCATCGTCTGCGCGCCGCTTGCGCCCGACGAAGCGCGCCGGCTGCACCTTGACCCGATGGTGGCGCGCAACGATGCGCCGCTTGGCACCGCGTTCACCGTATCGGTCGATGCGCGCCATGGGCTGACCACAGGCATCTCCGCCGAAGAGCGGAGCAATACGGTTCGCGCACTCGCCAACGGCAATATGGGAGCGGCTGATTTCGTGCGGCCTGGTCACGTGTTTCCGCTGGTGGCGAAAGAGGGCGGCGTGCTGATGCGCTCGGGGCACACCGAGGCGTGCGTGGATCTTTGCCGCCTGGCCGGGCTTCCGGCGGTCGGCGTGCTTGCCGAACTGATGAATGACGACGGCACCGTGATGCGCGGGCCGGAGATCGCAGCATTCGGTGAGCGTCACAAGCTGCAACGGGTTACGATCGCTGACCTGATCGCCTATCGGCAGGCGCGCGATAAACTGATCGAGCGGGTCGGCGAATTTCCTGTGGAGTCCGAGATCGGTACGTTGAGCGGCTACGCTTTTCAGACGCCGTTTGATCCATTTTATCACATGGCCTTCGTCCACGGCCGTATCGGCGACGGCAAGAACGTGCTCACGCGGCTGCACCGCGCCAATCTCATCCTGGACGTTTTTGGGGGCGCGAAAGCTATTCATAAAACGCTCGAGCGCTTCAAGGCCGAAGGCGGTGGGGTGCTGGTGGTTTTACGCGACGGCGCCGCGGGCGTGCCGGTGATCGCCATTCCGAAATCAGACGAAACCGCGTCCGGCGAGGCTCGCACGAGACAGTGGCGCGAGGTCGGACTCGGCGCCCAGATCCTGAAAGATCTCGGCGTCACATCTATCCGGCTTCTGAGCTCGTCGCGCCACATGACGTATGTCGGATTGTCCGGCTTTGGCATTGAAATCGTCGGCACTCAGCCAGTTGAAGTTTGAACGAGAGGGCGTCATGAAGAACATCATCTCCCGTGTTGCGGTGGCCGTCGCGTTGGTTGCTGTCGGCGTGTCGTTGTCGGCGTGCGGCTACAACACCATTCCGACCCTTGAGGAAGCGGCCAAGGCGCGCTGGTCGGACGTGCAGAATCAGTATCAGCGCCGCACCGATCTCATTCCCAATCTGGTGGCGACGGTGCAGGGCTACGCGGCGCAGGAAAAGAGCGTGCTGACCGGGGTCGTTGAAGCTCGCGCCAAGGCGACGCAAGTCAAGATCGATGTTTCCCAGCTCACCGATCCGGACAAGCTCAAAGCTTTCCAGGATGCGCAGAACCAATTGTCGGGCGCACTGGGGCGGTTGCTTGCGGTATCCGAGAACTATCCGGACCTCAAATCCAACGCCAACTTCCTGGCGCTGCAGTCGCAGCTCGAAGGCACCGAGAACCGCATCGCGGTGGCGCGGCGCGACTACATCGAAGCGGTCCGTACTTACAATACCGCGCTGCGCACGTTCCCGACCGTGCTGTGGGCGAAAACCGCGTTTTCGGGCAACAAGCCGCTGGCCGAGTTCACCGCCACCGAAGGCTCCGAAAAACCGCCGCAGGTTAAGTTCTGATGCCTTTCCGTCGCTGCGAGCGCGTCCGGATCACGACGCTTGCCGCGACGCTCGTCCTTTGTCTCGCGTCATTGGCGTTTGCCTTCGACTTTCCCGCTCTGACCGGGCGCGTCGTCGATCAGGCCGGTGTCATACAATCGGGCACCAAGAGCGACATCGAGGAGATGCTCAAGAACCTCGAGGACAAATCCGGCATCCAGCTCGTTGTCGCGACGGTGAAGTCGCTCGAAGGCAGTGATATCGAGACCTACGCCAATCAGCTGTTTCGCACCTGGAAACTTGGCGAGGCCAAAAAGAACAATGGCGTGCTGCTGCTTGTTGCGCCGACCGAGCACAAGGTGCGCATCGAGGTCGGATATGGACTGGAGGGCACGCTGACCGACGCGCTGTCCTCGGTCCTCATTTCGAGCGACATCGTTCCGCGATTTAAGACCGGCGATTTTTCCGGCGGTATCGAGCGCGGTGTTGATGGGATCATCAGCATTCTCAACGGCGACTCAGCGGAGTGGCAGCCCAAGGTGGCGGTCCGCTCCGACGATCCTCTCAGCGGCCAACTGATCCCGATCTTGTTTGTCGTGTTCTTCATCATCATCCTCATTTTCATGATTGGCCGGAGCTTTTGGTCGGGTCACTACGTCACGCGCAAAGGACAGCGGGTCTGGGTGCCCGCTCCGGTTTCGTCCGGCTCGTCAAGCTGGAGCAGCAGTAGTAGCAGCAGCGACTCCTCGAGCAGCAGTTCGTCGGACAGCGGCTTCTCCGGCGGCGGCGGTTCGTCGGGCGGCGGCGGGGCGTCGGGGAGCTGGTGATGATGCGGCTCACAACGCGCCACTTGGCTGCTGCTGGTTTTGTCCTCTGCTGGCTGACGGCATTCGCCTTCGCGCTCGACTTTCCGGCGCTGACCGGACGCGTGGTCGACCAAGCCGGCGTGATCAACGCGGCGACTCGTGCTGCCATCGACGCCAAATCAAAAGCGCTTGAAGACAAATCCGGCATTCAGCTCGTCGTCGCCACGGTGAAATCGCTGCAAGGCGGCGACATCGAGACCTATGCCAATCAGCTGTTTCGCTTCTGGAAGCTCGGCGAAGCCAAAAAGAACAACGGTGTCTTGCTCCTTGTCGCGCCGACGGAACACAAGGTGCGCATCGAAGTGGGATATGGGCTCGAGGGCACGCTCACCGACGCGCTGTCGTCGGTCATCATCTCAAGCGCCATCGTCCCGCGGTTTAAGACCGGCGACTTTTCCGGCGGCATCGATCGCGGCGTCGACGGCATCATCAGCGTCCTCAACGGCGACGCCGCGGAATGGCATCGTAAGGTCAACGTCCGCTCCGAGGACGCGTCGGCCGATTTCAACAAGCTTTTTCCGCTGCTGTTTTTCGGGGCGTTGTTTCTGGTCATGTGGTACCTGATCCACAATGCGGGGGGAGGGCCGGGATCCGGTGGCCGCCGGAGCGGCATTGGTCCGATCATCCTGGGCTCTCTCTTGAGCGGTGGTTTCGGCGGCGGTTCTTCTGGAGGCGGCGGGTTTGGCGGCGGCTTTTCCGGCGGCGGTGGCTCGTCGGGGGGTGGCGGCGCGTCAGGTGGCTGGTGAATTTGGGGCTGGTGATGCAGTTGAGCAAGGAACAGCACGCGGCGGTCTCGGTTGCCATTCATGCGGCGGAGCAACGCACCAGCGGGCAAATTGTCTGCGTCCTGGCGCGGGCGTCTGCCGACTATGCCCACATCCCAATTCTGTGGGCCAGCGGGCTGGCGCTGATCGCGCCGTGGCCGATGATTGTTTTCACCCCGTGGAGCGTGCAGCGGATTTTTTTGATTCAGATCGCGATCTTTGCTGTCGCCGCGCTCGTGTTCTCGTGGATGCCGGTGCGGCTCGCGCTCGTGCCGCGCTCGGTGCGGCGTGCACGCGCGCACCACGCCGCGCTCGAGCAGTTTGTCGTGCGCCGCGTCGCTCACACCAAAAATCGCAGCGGCGTTCTGATCTTCGTGTCGCTAGCGGAGCGCTACGCCCGCATTATTGCCGACGACGGGATTGCCGAGAAGGTGCAAGCTTCAGAATGGCAGGCGGCGATCGACGCCCTCGTCGGCCACATGCGCGATGGCCGTATCGCCGAGGGTTTTAGCGCCGCGATCGAGCGCTGCGGCGCCGTGCTCGCCGCGCACGTGCCTCCGAACGGTTCGCCGAACGAACTGCCGGACCGGCTTTACATCGTCTAGGGCCGCGGCGCCGGCTGAGACGGCTGAGCCGTTCGCCGGTACCCGCGGCGAGCATGCCAACCATGCGTTGCGCATGCGATGCCGGTGTCCCTATATGGCGCGGGGGGTAAAGCACTTCGATACCCAGGAGGTTTCGATGTCAGAGCACGATCCCATAGACCGTAAGCGCCGGGCATTTCTTGGCGCCGGCGGAGCACTCGTCCTCAGTGCGTCGCTCTCGGGCCAGTCATTCGCGCAGAGCAAGCTCAAGATCGGCGTTATCGGCTCCGGACACATCGGCGGCACCATCGGCGGCCTGTGGGTCAAGAATGGGCATAGCGTGCTGTTCTCGTCGCGCCATCCCGACGAACTCAAAGACATGGTGGCGGCTCTCGGTCCGCTCGCGCAGGCGGGCACGGTCGATCAGGCGATCGCGTTCGGCGACGTGCTCTTCATCGCAGTCCCCTACGCCGCGCTGCCGCAGATCGGCAAAGACTATGGTGCCGCGCTCAAGGGCAAGATCATGCTCGACGCCTGCAATGCCACGGTGGCGCGTGACGGCGCGCCGATCGCCGACGAAGTGGAGAAGGAAGGCATTGGCGTGGTGTCGCAGAAATATCTGCCCGGCACGCGGCTGGTGCGCGCGTTCAACACGATGAACTACATGATCTTTGCGAAAGAGGCGAACCGTCCGGCGCCGAGGCTCGCGATACCGATTGCCGGCGACGATACGGCTGCGCTGCAAGTCGCCGACGTTCTCGTGCGCGATGCCGGCTTCGACCCGGTGGTCGTCGGCAAGCTCGCCGACGCCAAACGCTTCCAGCGTGGCGGTCCAGGTTACGGCCAGCAACTGACCGCCGCTGAACTCAGGCAGAAATTGTCGCTGACGCCATGAACGCGCCGCAGCGCTGGCTTGGCTGGGCGCTGCCGGCTACGCCGCAGGAGCGGGCGGCGGCGCTGTGGTCGTTTGCCTATTTCTTCGCGTTGCTCGCCGGATACTACGTGTTGCGGCCGCTGCGCGACCAAATGGGCATCGCCGGCGGCGTAAGAAATCTGCCGTGGTTGTTCACCGCGACGTTTCTCACGCTCATCGTCGTACAGCCACTCTACGGCGCACTGGTGGCGAAGCTGCCACGCGCGCGCTTCGTCCCCATCGTCTATCACTTCTTCGTCGTCAATCTCGCGCTGTTCTGGCTATTCCTCACGCTCGGCATCGCGCCGGTGATCGTGGCGCGCGTGTTCTTTGTCTGGCTCAGCGTATTCAGCCTGTTCGCCATCGCGGTGTTCTGGTCTTTCATGGCGGACCTGTTCACCGCGGAGCAGGGCAAGCGGCTGTTCGGCTTTATCGGTGCCGGCGGCACGGCCGGCGGCCTTTTGGGACCGATCATCACGATCGGGTTGTCGGTGCCGCTCGGTGCCGTCAATCTCTTGATCGCCGCCGCGATCCTGCTCGAACTGGCGGTGTTTTGCGTCTACCGGCTGGAGCGCGCGGCAACGGTTCAAGCGGGCTCGCAAGAAACGAGGCGAGTTCGGCGGCTCCGCCTTCGCGGCGTTGCCGGAGCTGATACGTTCGCCGTATCTGATCGGCGTCGGTGCCTGGATCAGCCTGCTGTCGTTCTGCGCCACCATCGTCTACTTCGAGCAAGCCAATATCATTTCCGCTGCCGTGCACGACCGCGACACGCAAACGCGCATCTTCGCCGGTATCGATTTGGCCGTGAATTTGCTCAGCCTTGCCACGCAATTGTTCATTACCGGTCAGGTGCTCAAGCGGTTCGGCACCGGCGTGGCGGCAGGAGCGCTGCCGGCAGTCTATGTCGTCGGCTTTGCCGCGCTGTTTGTAGCGCCGACGCTAGCTGTTGTGGTCACGCTCCAGGTGGTGCAGCGCTGGATGAATTTCGCGATCGCCAATCCGGCACGTCAGGTTTTCTTTACCGTCCTTGAGCGTGAAGAGAAATATAAGGCCAAGAACTTGATCGATGTTGTGATCTATCGTGGCTCGGATGCTCTCTATGGCTGGGTATTCGACAGCCTGCAGGTGCTAGGACTAAAGCTCGGCGCGATCGCGCTCGTTGCCTGGCCGATAGCCGCGTGCTGGCTCGTTTTGTCAGGCGTGCTGGGACGTGCGCAGGAACGCCGCGCCGCAATCATTGACCAGAATTTAGCCGAGCCCGCGGCAGTGTTGGAAGGAGAACCGGCATGACCAGCATAACGCGCCGCGAGTTCGCCGCGTTTGCGGCAACCGCAGTCGTGGCCTCGCCGGCATTCGCGCAAACGCCGGCGCTGCTCGCGCGACCGATCGCGACGAGTGGTGAGCTTCTGCCGGCGGTCGGTCTCGGCACGGCGCAGGTCTTCGATGTCAACGACGAGACAACACGGCAAAAGGCGACCGCGGTGCTCCACGCGCTCGTGGCCGCCGGCGGCCGCCTCGTCGACACGTCGTCGGTTTATGGTGACGCCGAGGCGGTGCTGGGCGACGTGGTCGCGTCCGGTGGACTGCGGGACAAACTTTTCATCGCCACCAAGCTTGAGTTGCCTAATGCCGCCGAGCTCAAGCGCTCACAGACTTGGTTGAAAACCGAGAAATTCGATTTGCTGCAATTTCACAATGTGCGCGATCCACAGCAGTCGCTCGGCCAATTCAAGGACTGGAAGGCGCAAGGCGTGTGCCGCTACATCGGCATCACCTCGACGAGGCATGAGCAATATGCCGCGATCGAAGCGGTACTGTTGCGGGAAAAGCCGGATTTTGTGCAGATCGACTATTCGCTCGACGACCGCGAAGCTGAAAAGCGCATTCTGCCCGCGGCGGCTGAGGTCAAGGCCAGCGTACTGACCGCGCTGCCGTTTGGCCGCGCTCGACTGTTCCGCGCCGTACACGGCAAGGAGCTTCCTGACTGGGCACGTGGATTTGCCGATAGCTGGGCACAGTTTTTCCTGAAATATCTCCTCGCTGACCCCCGGGTAACGGCGGTCATTCCCGGCACTGCGGACGCAGCGCATATGACCGACAACGCGGGCGCCATGCGCGGACCCTTGCCGGATCCCGATCAGCGGCGGCAAATGGTGGCATTCGCCGACGCGCTTTAGCCCGCTCGAAGCCCGCTGGGCCATCGACGGCGCGTGACGGGCATCACTAGCCTGCGCCGTAATTCGCGGTACTGTACGGTGGGTGAGGGAGCCAGGAAGGACAGATGCCGATACTTGAGCGTGGGCGGCGGCGGATACGCTACGAGCTGGATGCTCCGGCGGAAGGGCCGGCGGATGGGCCGGTCTTTGTGCTGGTCAATGGGCTGACCCAGTATATCGAGCTGTGGGAGCCCTATCGGTACATGCTGGTCGCGAAGGGCTTTCGCGTCGTGACCTTCGATCTTTTGGGACAAGGCATTTCGGATAAGCCGAGCCTGCACATCACGCAGGACGACCAGGTTGCGGTGCTCTACGACCTCATCGCCGAGTTGGAGGGGGGCCCGATCTTTGTTGCCGGCATCAGTTTCGGCGGGGTCATTGCGCTTCGCTACGCCATCGCTCATTCCGACACAATTGCCGGACTGGTGCCGATTTCGAGCTTCGCCGAACTCCCGCCGCAGTTGTATTTGCTCGGCAGTGTAATGCGGACCGGCTTGATCCTCGGTGGCACCAGCTTCCTGATGGATATGCTGTTTCCGATGAATCTTTCCAACGAGTGGCTGTCGCAGCAGATGAACGCGCTCGAAATGGCCAAACGCAGAGGGTGGCTGCTGAACGATGTCTACGCGTTGCAGAACTTGATGGAGTTGTTCCTCGAGTTCGAACCGATGACCTCGCAGCTGCCGCAGATCAGCGTTCCGACCATGATCATGAACGGCGAGTTTGATTTTCTCACCCCGCGTTCGCTGCAGGAATCGCTGCGCGTCCACATTCCGAACAGCGAAATGGTATTTGTGCCGCGGGCCTATCACGCGTTCACGCTGGAGAAGCCGGTATTGACCGCCGACTATCTGGCGCGTTTTGCTCGCGACGTGATGTCGGGCCGCTGGCAAGGGAAGAAGACGGTTTGGATCGGCCCGGAAGAACCCGGCGGCGAGTTCACGCCGTTTCCCGCCGATTTTGATCACATGCGGGCGATACCGGCCCGGCGCGAGAAGCCCAAAGCTGCCGAGCTTGAGGTGGCCGCGTCAGGGGTGACGGCACCCCGATGAACTCTCCGACAAAAACACCGAATGCGTTCCTCGGTCCGCTCGATGATGAGGGTCGCATTCCGGCGCATCAGCAGACCCGCGTCTCGGCGTTTCTGATGTCGGCCCACGGTGCGTTGGCGCGGCAGCTTACCGCGCTGCTGCCGCTCAAGTTGCAGAACAGCATGCAAGTGGAAATACATGCACAATTGTGCAGGCAGATCGAATTTCTTTCGATGCTCACGCGCGCGACCTCGTGGGTGCCGGACCCGATGCTACCGGTGTTGTGCTGGCAATGGGAGATGGCGTGGTGGCCGCACCCTGTGCGGTGGGTGGCCGATTCGATGCAGGCGCGAATGATCGATCTCGCTTGCTTCAACCACGCGCTACACGCCGTCATCCGCCCGGCGGCGCTCCTGCCTGAGTCCATCGACGTGATGGACCCATTTGCACAAGCCATGCGGCACATCGAGTTCGAAAGCGGCCGGTTGATGCAAGCGCAGATTATCTTTCTGAAGAGTCCGCAGTTTCACGACGTGCGCGATGAGGTTGCGGCCGAAGTCGAGCGCCGCCATGAGCAGATGCGCGAGCATCTGACATCGATGCTGCTCGGACTGGAGGTCGAAACCGCCGGCAGGCACTTGATCCCGACGGCGTATCATTTGCACGTGAAGGCCGCCATGGATGCCGCCGCGGCTGCTGCAAGTGCTGCTGCCAACGCTACGGCTGCCGCCGTTACCAGGACGAGCGACGCAGCCAAACGGTCGTAGCAACATTGCCCAAAGTATCTGTTATGATTTCGTCACAATGGAATTTAGCGACCGCGGGGCAGGAGATCGAATGATTACCGTTCCTGAAATGGCCGCCGAGACGTTGGGGTCTTACCTTTCTGCGCAACTCAATAGTCGATTTGCATCGACGGAAGCCGGCCTTACCGAGCTTATTCCGTCGACGGCACGGCTTTCGCTTGAATGCATCGGCAACAGCGATGCGCTTTATCACAATGTCGAACATACCATGCTGGTCACACTGGTCGGCTTCGACATCATGAAGGGCCGGTCGCTGGTGATGCCGACCTCCGCCAGCGATTACGCCCACGTCATCGTTGCGTGCCTGTTTCACGACATCGGTTTCGTTCGCGGAATTCTAAGAGGCGACGGCGAGGACGGCTACGTCATCGACGCCAAAGGCGGCAAAACCAAGCTGCCGCGCGGCTCGTCCGACGCCGCGCTGACGCCTTATCACGTCGACCGCTCGAAGATGTACGCCATGGATCGGCTGGCATCGCTAGAATTGCTCGATGCCGCCAGAATTGCGCGATCGATCGAATTCACACGCTTTCCATCCGCCGCCGTGCCGGACGATAAGGACAATGAGGAAGCCTCGCTCGTGCGTGCGGCCGATCTGATCGGTCAGCTTGGCGATCCGCATTATCTGCGCAAGGCCAACGCGCTCTACTACGAGTTCGAAGAAGTCGGCATGAACAAGCAGCTCGGCTACGGCTCGCCTGCCGACCTTACGGATTTGTATCCGCAATTCTACTACAACAGCATTGCGCCGCACATTCAGAAAGCCATCCGCTACCTGAATGTTACTTCGAGCGGGCGGCAATGGATTGCGAGCCTTTACAGCAACGTGTTCCGCGCCGAGCGGGATCGAAGCTTGTCGGGGCCCGAGCGCTAAGGTCGCGGGCGCCAGTCTTTACGATGTGACGCGGTAACAGCCGGGACGTTGTCATGAACAAAATCGCCGACATACGAAGCGACAGCAGCGGACCGCCATCGTCGGGCCGTTCGCCGTATTTTTCGGAAGAACACGAACTGCTTCGTGCTCAGGTCCGCCGTTTTGTCGAGACGGAAATCAAGCCGCACGGGCTCGCCTGGGAAGAGCAGGGCTTCGTGCCGCGCGAGGTGCTGCGCCGCATGGGCAGCCTTGGATTTTTCGGTATCCGCTATCCGGAACGCTACGGCGGTTCCGACATGGACGCATTGGCGACCGTCGTGCTCGCCGAAGAGCTTGGCCGCTCGACGTTCAGCGGCGTTGCCACGACGGCTTTGGTTCATTCCGAGATGGCTTCGATCCATCTGTTCCGCGCCGGCAGCGAGGCGCAGAAGGACAGGTGGATGCCGCCGATCATAGCGGGCGAGGTCATCACCGCCGTTGCGGTGACCGAACCGGACGCCGGCTCTGATGTCAAAGCGATCCGCACCTTCGCACGCCGCGAGGGCGACAGTTACGTCATCGACGGCGCCAAAATGTTCATCACCAATGGCGTACTCGCCAACCTCTACTTCGTCGCGGCGAAGACCGATCGCGGCGGTCAGCCGAGCCGGTCGATCACCATGTTCTTGGTCGAGAAAGGTACGCTCGGCTTTACCGTTAGCCGCACACTCGACAAGCACGGCTGGCGCTCGTCCGATACCGCCGAATTGCACTTCGACGGCTGCCGCATCCCCGCTGAGAACCGGCTCGGCGAAGAGGGACGTGGCTTCTACGCCATCATGCAGAACTTTCAGAATGAGCGGACGACGATTGGCGCGACGGCGATCGGTGAATCCCAGGCTGCAATCGATCTAACGCTCGACTATGTGCGCACCCGGAAGGCATTTGGCGCGCCGCTTTGGCAAAGAGAAACCATTCGCCAGCGCCTGGCGATGCTTGCCTCGAAGGTCGAGGCCGGCCGCCAGCTCGTCTATCACGCCGCCTGGCTCGCGTCGCAAGGGATCGATGCCACCAAAGAAGTGTCGATGGTGAAGGCCTATTGCGGCGAACTGGTCAACGAGGTGATGTACAATTGCGTGCAGTTCCACGGCGGCATGGGCTTTATGCGCGAAAGCACTATCGAGCGGATGGCGCGCGATGCGCGCGTGCAGAACATCGGCGGCGGCGCCACCGAGGTGATGCTCGAGGAAGTCGCGAAGCGGATGTAGCAGTGGCGTCTGTCAGGTTCTTGCCGGGCGGCCGGTTTTGAAGGAAAATCGGTCAACCGTAAAAGCGAGGGAGGCACGCCGATGGACATCATCCCGATAGGTCCGGGTTTTGCCGCCGAGCTGCGCGGCATAACGCTTGCCGATGTTGCCGCCGATGACGAGGCTTACCGCCGGACGCGGGCGGCGTTCGAGGAGCATTCGGTTCTGGTATTTCGCGATCAGGATGTGACCGACGAGTCGCAGCTTGCGTTCTCGCGGCGCTTCGGTCCGCTGGAGGTGACCCACGTCGCCGCGGAGGGGGCCGGGACGAACCTCGTGATCCTCACCACCATCGATAAGGACGGCAATGTGGTGCCGGGCGACCACCGGCTGGCGCTGCGCAATAAAGCTAACCAGCTCTGGCACACCGACTCCACTTTCAAGAGTACACCGGCGCTCGCTTCGGTGCTCTCCGGACGGGTCATGCCGGCGCAAGGCGGCGAAACTGAATACGTGTCGACGCGCCTTGCCTGGGAGCGGCTCGATCGGGCGACCCAAGAAATGCTCGCGAAGTTTTTCGTCTGGCATGACTACTCGCATTCGCGCGGGAAGATTTCGCCCAATCTGGTCGGCACCTCGGAGCGCGCTGCGCTGCCGCCACAATGCTGGCGCATGGTGTGGCCCAATCCGGCGAACGGGCGCGCTGCGCTTTACCTCGCGTCGCATGCTTATGCGATCGAAGGCATGGAGCAGGCGGCGGCGCAGAAGCTGCTGGCCGAGCTGATGGATGCCGCGACCGCCCCGGGGCTGAGCTACGAGCATGCCTGGCGAAAGGGCGACGTGGTGATGTGGGACAATCGCGCGACCATGCATCGCGGCCGGCCGTGGCCGGCAAACGAAGCGCGCTTCATGGTTCGCACCACGATTGCCGCGACCGAGGCAGACGGCTTGGCAAGCGTGCGGCCGCCGGCACGCCAGGCGGCGGAGTGACGATCCGCTTTAGGGTTGATAGGCCCGGTTGGGAATGGTGAAGCCGCAGCTTGATCCGTCGGTGACCGCGACTTCATCTTCCCACGGCAGCCGGTATTGGCCGGCCACCAGATCGCGCATGTAAGTGTAAGGGCAATCCTGCGCCCCGCCTTTGACCGCGACATAACCGCGATGGCCGAACTGGTAGATATTGTTCTCGACGCCCCAGAGGCGGCGCGCCTCGTCGGCGAGCTTCGGCCGCACTTCTGCAGTGATGATCTCGTCGGGTGCGCCATTCCCGGTCACGATCGGCGTGCCGTCGAAATTGACGATCATGCCTTCGCCCATGGAATTGAACACGCCGTCGGTGCCGGCCATGCAGACGTTTGCGGTGTACATCAGGTTTGAGAACGCGTTGCTCTGATTGCTGACGTGCCAGGCCTGCCGGATCGGCGCGGTGTAACCGGCCGTGCGCAGCATGATGTTGGCGCCTTTGTAAGCGCACTCGCGCGCCATCTCCGGGAACATGCCATCGTGGCAGATGATCAGCGCGACCTTGCTGCCGTTCGGCCCGTCGCAAACCGGAATGCCGAGATTGCCCGGCTCCCACGGTTCGACCGGCACCCACGGATGCATCTTGCGATAATAGAGTTTCAGTTCGCCGCGATCGTCGATGATGATGCCGGAATTGTAGGGATTGCCGTCGGGATTGTACTCCATGATGGAAAAACAGCCCCAGATGTGATTGTCGGCACACGCCGTCTTGAAGCTTTCCACTTCCGGGCCGTCGAGCCGCGACATCAGGTCCGCGTTGGTATCCATCGAGAGGCCGTGCAGCGAATATTCGGGAAATACGACGAGGTCCATCGTCGACATATTTTTGCGCGCCTTCTGCACCATCGCGCAAATCCGCTTGGTCTGCACCGCAAGATCGCTCTTGGTCGCGATCGTCGGCAATTGCAGCTGAACGAGCCCAATCACCACGCCGTCGGGAGCTTTGTTCAATCCACCGAGCCCACTCATCCACGTCTCCTTTTTCGTCTCGCTGTTCCCGGCCGGCCAGGGCATTTAAGCTGTTCCGTCACCGAAAGGCCACGACGGAAATGTGCGAGGCATAATTGGACGAAGAATTTGACGTAGCGATTGCCGGAGCGGGCGTTGCCGGTTTGACGGCAGCGCTTACCGCTGCGCGTCTCGGGTGCAAGACGCTCGTCCTGTCAGGGGACGTTCTCGGCGGACTTCTTATCAGCATCGAAAAGGTTGAGGGATTTCCCGGGTTCGTCGAAGGGGTTCCGGGTTACGACCTGTGCCCGATGATCCAGGAGCAGGCGGTCGCCGCGGGGGCACAATTCACTTCCGGCGGTCTGGAAGGTTTCGATCGGCAAAATGGCGGCTGGCTGCTCGAGAGTGGCGACACAAAAGTGCGCGCGCGGGCCGTCATTCTGGCAATCGGCGCGACACTCAAGGAGCTCGGCGTTCCCGGCGAGGAACGCCTCCGCGGAAAGGGCGTCAGTCATTGTGCCAGCTGCGACGCGCCGCTCGTTCGCAACAAGACCGTCGCGGTTGTCGGTGGCGGCGATTTCGGCCTTACAGGAAGCTTTGACGCTGGCGGCATTTGCCGAACGTGTGATCATTCTGCAGCACGGCGCCGATTTGACCGCTCAGGCGGTTTATCGCGATCGTGTCGCCAGTCATCCGAAGATCGAGATTCGTTTTGATACTGTTGTCGAGGAAGTTCTCGGTGACGGCAAAGTGGGCGGCGCTCGCATCCGCGACACCAACGGCAATGCGTCCACCGATCTGGAACTGGCGGCGCTGTTCGTCTACATTGGCCTGGAGCCGGCGACCACGTTAGTAAAAGCCCACGTCAAGCTCGATCCGTCGGGTCGCATTCCGGTCGACGCGCGGATGCGGACCAAACTGCCGGGTGTGTTTGCAGCGGGTATCGTGCGATCGGGCTCGGTAGGCCGTGCCGTTGCCTCTGCCGGCGACGGGACGATTGCAGCGATCGCGGCGGAGCAGTATCTAGCGGACGGCAACTGGTAGTCTGTGCGCGGGAATGGAAATCGGAGGTGCGGATGAGCGAACTCCTGACGGTCCACGATCCTCGCGGTTACCCGCCTAAGGTCGCGGGCAAACGGCTTGCGTCTCGCCTGCAGAGTCTCGACGGCAAGATCGTCTATCTGGTCGATTGTCTGTTCGACAATTCCGCCGCCTTCATGGACCAGCTGCAGCGCTGGTTCGGCCAGCATCTGCCGGCGGTCGTCACCCGTATCATCAGGCCGTACGAGAGCTGGGAAGACGATCCCGACATGCGCGCCAAAATCGTCGCCGACGGCGACGCGGCGATATTGGGTGTCGGTCTTTGAAGCACCTGTAGCCCGACGGTCGTCGGGTTGACAATGGCGCTGGAAGAAAGCGGCGTGCCGAGCGTCGCAGTCCATACCCATGCCTTCGCACGGTTGGCCCGCGCCAGCGCACTCGCCAACGGCATGCCGCGTACGCGGCAGGCGTTTGTGCCGCAGCCGGTGGTCGATCGAACGCCCGAACAGTTACGCGCCTACATCGAGGGCACCGATCCGATCTCCAAACGGCCGTTCGTGCAGGAGGTGATCGAAGGGCTGACCGGTCCCCTTACCGACGATGATCTCAAAGGTGTTTCGTTCGACCGCTCCACGCCGCGGCTGCTCGCTCCGGACACGGAGGACAATCTCCAGGCCTTGTTTATCGAAAACCACTGGACGGATTTCCTGCCGGTGACGCTGCCGACCGAGGAGCGCGTCGCAAAGATGCTCAAAGGCACCAGCTTGCCGCGCGACAAGGTGGTCGGACGGATGCGCCCGACGCGCTTCCGCGAATTTTGGGAATTCACCGTCGAGAAGGTTGCCGTCAACGCGGTGATGGCCGGTGCGCGGCCGGAGTATTTGCCGGTGATCCTGGCGATGGCCGCAAGCGGGCAAACCGCGCGATCGAGCAGCACGACATCGTTTGCGACGATCTCCGTCGTCAATGGCCCGATCCGGAACGAGATCGGCATGGATGCCGGCATCGGGGTGCTCGGTCCCTATAACCACGCCAACGCCACCATCGGCCGTGCTTTCGGATTGCTGTCGCAAAATCTGCAAGGCGGTTCGGTGCCAGGCGAATCTTATATGGGCTCGCTAGGCAATTGGTACGCCTACACGGCCGCGTTCCCCGAAAACGAAGAACGCAGTCCCTGGCAACCGCTGCATGTGCAAAAAGGCTTTAAGCCGACTGATTTAACCGTCAGCGTCTTTTTCGGCGGCTGGTATGCGCAGAGCGGATATGGCCCGCGCGAAACCTGGAAGGAACGGTTCATCCGCTGCCTCGCGGCGACCGAACACTACAGTCCGCCGCTCTTGGTGCTCGATCCGATCGCCGCGCGCGGTTTTGTCGAACTCGGCTTCGACACCAAGGAGAAACTGATCGCGTGGTGCGCCGAAAACGCCCGCTTGCCGGCGCGGCAATACTGGGACGATCAATGGATTCAGACGTTGATCCGACCGCTTGCGGTAGCCGGCGTCGAGCCTTACGCGACGCGGCTCAAGGCCGATCCTGACGAACTGATCCAGATGTACCTGCCGCAGGAGATCAACATCGTGGTTGCGGGCGGCGAAACCCAGGGCGCGTGGAAGATGTTCGGAGGCTCGCTGCGCAACGCGACCATTTCCGTTGACGCCTGGCGGTAGAATGGACGCCCGATCAGCTAGCCCACGGCAGCACGACAATTCGCCCGACGAGATCGGGCGAATTCACCAGCAGTTCATGGGCCTCGCCGATTCGCGCCAACGGAAATCGTGCCGCGACCCGAGGTTTGATGCGGCCGGCGCCAAGAAGCTTGAGCACGGTCAGCATGTCGTTCATGCGCGCGCCGCGCATGCCGAGGAGATTGAGTTCGAGCCGGATCATATCGGCTGCGGTAAACGGCAACGGTTCGCGGCCCTGTTCGCTGCTGATGACGAGGCTACCGCCGAGCCGCATCACCTTGCCGATAAAACGCAAGAGCTCGGGACTGCCGGTATAGTCGACGGCATGATCGACGCCTTCGCCGCCGGTCAGCGCCAGCACCTCGGCTTGGGCGCGCTCGGCGTCTTGGGTAACCACCGCGGCATCGGCGCCGAGGTCGCGCAAGACTTCGGTCTTCGCTGAATGGCGCGTCGTCGCGATCACCCGCGCACCGGCAAGCTTGCATAATTGCACGGTCGCCTGGCCCATGCCGCCCGAGGCTCCGGCGATCAGGACGGTGTCGCCCAGCCGCACCTGCAGCCGGTCGCGCACCACCCGGTGCGACGACGAGAACGGCCAAAGCGCGATGCCGGCTAGTTCGTAATCGACCCCGTCGGGTAACGGCAGCCACAAGCGCTCCTCGCGGATGAGATATTGCGCATAGGAGCCGAACGCCTGGTGGCCGGGAATGGCAAGATTGCGCGACAAATTGCCGAGCCCGCGCGCGCTCTCGACGGAATTTGGGTCCTCCGGATGGGTGACACCGATCACGCGGTCGCCTGATTTGAAGCGCGTCACCGCACGCCCGACCGCGACGACTTCGCCGGCGGCCTCGCGGCCCAATTGTTGCGGCAACGGAAACGCGGCGCGCCCGGGAAGCTGATAGCGCGCGAGGTCGCCGGCGCGGTACTTGACGTCCCAGCGCGACACTGATGCGGCGAGGTTCTTGACCAGAACGTCGCGCTCGCCAAGCGCGGGCAGGTCATATTCGCCGTAGACGAGCTTTTCCGGGCCGCCGTACTCGAACAGGCGCACGGCCATTGTTTTTGTCGGGATCGTCATTCTAAAAAAGCACCGCAGGTATCCGCCCCTTCAAGTTTATCCAAACGCATATGTACGGATAGTCGCGGCGCCGCCAATCATTTTTCCAGCAACGCCACGATTTCGACGTGAGCCGAATAGCGGAATTGATCGACCGGCGTAACTGCGTTCAGCCGATAGCCGCCGCGCACCAGTTCGCGAACGTCGCGCGCAAACGTGCCGGCGTTGCACGAGACGGCGACGACGCGCGGGACATTGCTGGCGGCAAGCTCACGCGCTTGCATTTCCGCGCCTTGCCGCGGCGGGTCGAAGACGACGGCGTCGAAGTTTTTGAGCTCCGCCGCCGTCAGCGGGCGGCGGAACAGATCGCGGCGTTCCACCTGTACTGGCTTGAGCCCGGCGGTCGATGCAGCTGCGCGCTTAAGCGCGGCGAGTGCGGCTTCGTCGTCGTCGACCGCGAGCACGCGCGCGCTCTCGGCAAGCCGCAGAGCGAACGGGCCGATGCCGGAGAAGAGATCGGCGACGCGGGTCGCGTCCGCGCATGCGTCGAGCACGAGCCGCGCCAGCGTGGCTTCGCCTTCCGCGGTGGCTTGCAGGAAGGTTGCCGGCGGCAACGCCACAATTGATTTGCCGACGCGCAGCGTCGGCATGCGCGACTGCGCGATGAGTTCGCCGTGGCGTGTCAGCCGCGCAAGATCGTGCTTGGCACTGACGGCCGCCAACGCGGAGACGAGCGGCGCCGTCAGCGCGCCGGAGCCGCGCACATCGACATCGAGGCCGGCGTCCGTTGCCGTGACCTGAATGTCGAGCGGCTTTCTGGTTGGATCGAGCATTTCGGCGATTGCCCACGCCGCCTTTAGCGCGCCGTCCAGGCTTCTGGCCAGAACCGGACAATGGTCGATGGCGACCAGGTGGTGGGCGCGCGCCGCGGAGAACCCGACCTCGAGCACATCGTGCGTGCCGCGGCGAGCGTGAAATACCGCGCGGCGGCGGCCTTCGCCGTGCGCGTCGATCAACTTGGCGACCGGCGCGTCGACGCCCGCCTGCTGCAAAGCCGTAATGACAAGATCGCGCTTCCAGGCGCGATAGCGAGCGGTTTCCCAGTGCTGTACGGCGCAGCCGCCGCAGACGCCAAAGTGCGGGCAAATCGGCTTGATGCGCTCTGCGCTCGCCGCATCAACGTGGAGAAGCCGCCGCCGATCAGGATGGCCCGGCACCGCTTCGACCTCGACGGTCTCGCCCGGAAGCGCGCCCGGAACAAAAATCGCGCCGTCGGTGCCGCCGGCGATGCCGTCGCCGAGATGGCCAACCCGGTCGATGACCAGCCGCTCAACCACGCTCGGCCTCGACGAAGAATTCTGCATTGCCATCGCCGCCGAGAATCGGTGAGGGCATCAAGCCGCCGATGCGCCATCCTCGCGCCGCAAGAAACGCGGCGATGTCATCGCAGACCGCTGCACGCACTTCCGCATCGCGCACGATGCCCTTCTTGATATCGCCGCGCCCCACCTCGAATTGCGGCTTGATCAGCGCCAGCAGCGCGGCGCGCGGCGTCAACAAATTCTCGATCGCGGGTACCACCAGCTTGAGCGAGATGAAACTCACGTCGACGGTCGCGAACCCCGGTCGCTCGGCAAAGCGCGAGCGATCGAGCGTGCGGATGTCGGTTTCTTCCATCGAGACGATCTCAGCACGGCCGCGCAGCGACGAATGAAGCTGGCCGCGCCCGACATCGATGGCATAAACGCGCTTGGCGCCGCGCAGAACCAGAACCTCGGAAAAGCCGCCGGTCGAGGCGCCGACATCGATGCAGGCACGATCCACGACATCGAGCTGAAAATGATCGAGCGCCGCCGCAAGCTTGACCCCGCCGCGGGAGACGTAAGCGTGTTCAGGCTTAGCTACGATGACGGCGGTAGGGGAGAGTTCCTCCGCGGCCTTGCGCACCGGCCGGCCATCCGCGGTCACGAGGCCCGCTGCGATCGCCGCCTGCGCACGCACGCGGCTTTCAAACAGACCACGCTCGACCAAAAGCCGATCGGCGCGTTGGCGGGAGGTCATAGTGTCCAATGCTTACAACAAGCCGGCTAGTCGGACTTTTTCCCGACCACCCACACTTCACGGCGCTGCTTCAGGACGTGGATGCCCGGCACGAGGCCGGCCATGACGAGTGAAGTGTTACTGCCGGACGAGTTTCACCACGTCGCCCTGGACGTTTTGTCCGAGCGCTTCGAACGCCTTGGCGACAATGCTCTTCGCATCGAGCCCCGCCTTGGCGTACATCGCGTTGGGCGAGTCCTGGTCGATAAACATGTCGGGCAGCACAAGCGAGCGGATTTTAAGCCCGCGGTCGAGGACGCCGTGCTCGGCCAGCGCCTGCATCACGAAGCCGCCGAAGCCGCCGATCGAGCCTTCTTCCAGCGTCAGCAATACCTCGTGCTCGCGCGCGAGCCGCAGCAGGAGATCGACATCGAGCGGCTTGGCGAAGCGCGCGTCGGCGACGGTGGTCGACAGACCCTGAGCGGCGAGTTCGTCGGCCGCCTTCAAACATTCGCCGAGCCGCGCGCCATAAGAGAACAGCGCAACCTTGGTGCCTTCGCGCAGGATACGGCCTTTGCCGATTTCGAGCGGCTTGCCTTCTTCCGGCATCGGCACACCGCGGCCTTCGCCGCGCGGGTAACGCAGCGCCGATGGCCGATCGTCGATCGCGACTGCGGTCGCCACCATATGAACCAGTTCGGCTTCGTCGCCCGCTGCCATCAGTACGAAATTCGGCAGGCAGCCGAGATAGGCGATGTCGAACGAGCCGGCATGGGTCGGGCCGTCGGCGCCGACCAGACCGGCGCGATCCATGGCGAAGCGCACCGGCAATTTCTGGATCGCCACGTCGTGGACAACTTGGTCGTAAGCGCGCTGCAGGAACGTCGAATATATTGTCGCGAACGGTTTAAAGCCTTCGGTCGCGAGCCCCGCGGCGAAGGTGACGCCGTGCTGCTCGGCGATGCCGACATCAAAGGTGCGCTTCGGAAATTCTTTCTGGAAGAGATCGATGCCGGTGCCGGACGGCATCGCCGCGGTAATGGCGACGATCTTGTCGTCCTTGCGCGCTTCCTTGATCAGGCTCTCGCCGTAGACCTTCTGATAGGCGGGCGCGGACGGTTTAGATTTCACCTGCGCGCCGGTGGCAACGTCGAACTTGACCACGCCGTGATATTTGTCGGCAGACTTCTCCGCCGGCGCGTAGCCTTTGCCCTTTTGGGTGACAACGTGGACCAGGAACGGCCCGTTGCCGGCGTCACGCACATTTTTGAGCACCGGCAAAAGATGATCGATGTTGTGGCCATCGATCGGCCCGACATAGAAGAAGCCGAGCTCGTCGAACAACGTGCCGCCGGTGACGAGGCCGCGTGCGTATTCCTCGACCGCCATGGCGCGCTTCGCCAGCACGCGTGACGGCATACGCTTGGCGATCCCTCGCAGGATGTTGCGCATGCTCCGGTAAGTGCGGCCGGAGACGCGGCGGGCGAGATAGGCGGAGAGCGCGCCGACCGGCGGCGCGATCGACATGTCGTTGTCGTTGAGCACGACAATGAGGCGCGAATTCATCGCGCCCGCATTGTTCATCGCCTCGTAGGCCATCCCGGCCGACATGGCGCCATCGCCGATCACAGCGATCACGTTGTTGTGTTTGTTTTCCAGATCGCGCGCCACGGCCATGCCGAGCGCTGCCGAGATCGAAGTCGAGGAATGCGCAGCGCCGAACGGATCATACTCACTCTCGGCGCGCTTGGTGAAACCGGACAAACCACCGCCCTGACGCAAGGTGCGGATACGGTCGCGGCGACCGGTCAGAATTTTGTGCGGATAGGCTTGGTGACCGACGTCCCAAATCAGCCGATCGGCCGGGGTGTCGAATACATAGTGGAGCGCAACCGTCAGCTCGATGACGCCAAGGCCGGCGCCAAGGTGACCGCCGGTAGCCGCAACCGCGTCGATCGTCTCCTGCCGCAATTCATCAGCAAGCTGGCGTAACTGACCTTCTTCGAGCTGCCGAAGATCGCTGGGAGTTTTGACAACATCGAGCAACGGGGTCTTGGACAAGGGGGTCTCGGACAAAACGGTCACGCGAATGCTCCTTCTTATTAGCCTTGGTGGCCCTCATCGGGCCTAAACGGCAATTTTTTCGGTCAGCCCAGCCGATAGAACAAGACGCACAAACCCCCAGTATTTACACTATATCCGGCAGACAACGCAATTTACTGCGCTGACTTCCCGGAAACCGGCCGAGGACTCCCACGTTATACCTCAACCACTTATGTTGGGGGGAGTTGCACCTTTTGCTATGGCACAGATGCCACAGGGAGGGTTTTTTTGATTTTTGTGGTTGCCGTCACGAGCCACCGTGGAAGCCCTGCGGCGGGCCGAAAATACGGTAAAAGTGCGGGTTAACGTCCGTGGCGCTCGAAATTTACCGCAAAAAGCGACAATTCGGCGTCACGCCGGAGCCGCGCGGCCGAACAGCGCCGCGCGATGGGCATCGCTTCGTTATTCAGAAGCACGCGGCCCGGCGGCTGCACTACGATCTGCGTCTTGAACTCGACGGCGTAATGAAGAGTTGGGCGGTGACGCGTGGGCCGAGCCTTAACCCAGACGACAAACGTCTTGCCGTTCACGTCGAGGATCACCCTGTCGAATACAACGACTTCGAAGGCACCATTCCGGACGGCGAATACGGCGGCGGCACCGTGATGATCTGGGACCGCGGGACCTGGACACCCGAAGGCGATCCGGAGCGCGGCTACGCCAAAGGCCATCTCACTTTCGATCTGCATGGCGAAAAGTTGCACGGCCGTTGGCATCTGGTGCGGATGCGCGGGCGCGCCAAGGATCGTCACGACAACTGGCTATTGATCAAAAGCAAAGACGACGAGGCGCGCGGACCGCGCGATCCGGATATTCTGGAAGAAGAACCGCTCTCGGCGGCGACCGGCCGATCGATGGAAGAGATCGCTGCGGGCAAGGGCGGTAAAAGGCGGGTCTGGCATTCGAACCGCGCTGAGACTGCAAAACCGGAAAACAACGCGACGTTCAAACAGCGGATCAAGAACATCGCCGCAACAGCGGCCGCAAAGCCGGTCGCAAGATCGGCTGCAAGAACAGCCGCGAGACCGTCCGCAAGACCGTCGGCAAGACCGCGAGCAAAGAGCAGAAAAACGTCACGCGCAGCCGCCGGCAAGAGTGGCGAAAAACCAAAAGGCCCGGGCGCGACCAAATCGAAACTGCCGGAGTTTGTCCCGTTCAGCCTCGCTGCGCTTTATGACCAGGCGCCAAGCGGACCGGAATGGCTGCACGAGATCAAGTTTGACGGCTACCGAATGCAAGCGCGGCTTGATCACGGCAAAGTGCGATTGCTGACGCGCAAGCAGCAGGATTGGACCCACCGTTTCGCGCCAGTTGTTGAAGCGGTCGCCAGCGCTGCCCGCGGAAACCGCGATCCTTGATGGCGAAGTCGTGGTGGAAGACGAGAACGGCATCAGCAGTTTCTCACTGTTGCAGACCGATCTGAAGGAAGGCCGCGATCGCTTTGTTTATTATGTGTTCGATCTTCTCTATCTCGACGGCCGCGATCTGACGACGGAGCCGCTCTCCGAGCGCAAAGCGGCGCTGGCGAAATTGTTAAAGGGCGGCGGCAAGACCGGAGTGATCCGCTACACCGATCATTTCGAGGAGGAGGGTGGACCGCTTATTCTCAAGAAAGCTTGCGAGATCGGGCTCGAGGGCATTATCTCCAAGCGGCGAGACGCGCCCTATCGCTCTGGCCGGACCGACAATTTCGTCAAGACCAAATGCCGCGGTGGCCAGGAATTCGTCGTCGCCGGGTATACGCCGTCGACCGCATTGCCGAGGGCGATCGGCGCGCTCATTGTCGCCGTTCACGAAAACGGCGAGCTTGCGCTATGCCGGCCGCGTCGGCACCGGCTACACGCAGAAAACGGCGCGCGATCTGTTCAAGCGTCTCGACCCGCTGCGAACAGAGCGGCCTCCGATCGCGTTGCCCGCAGACGACCGGCGCAAGGACATCGTGTGGGTGAAGCCACAACTCGTGATCGAAGCCGAATCTGCCGGCGTCACTCACGGCGGAGTGCTGCGGCAGGCTTCGTTCAAAGGCATCCGAGAGGACAAGGCAGCGGAGGACGTCGTGCGCGAATTACCAGTCATGCGCGCCGCGGGCGCGCGAAGCGAGCAAAAATTCGTGAAGTCCGCTGCTGCAAAGGCGAAGCCGGTAGCGGAAACTTCAAACCCAGCGCGTGTGAGCAAAAGCAAAGATGCCGAAATAGCCGGCGTCCATCTGACGCATCCCGATCGCGTCTACTGGCCCGATGTCGGCGTCACGAAGAAGGACCTGGCCGCGTATTACGTTGACGTTTGGGACTGGATCAAGCCGCACATTCTCGGCCGCGCGCTGTCGCTGGTACGCGCGCCGGACGGCACTGGCGGCGAGACTTTCTTTCAGAAGCACATCGCCGCGAACATAAAATCGTCGCCGCTTCGCCGCGAGGTTCCCGGCAAGGATCACGACGTGATCGCGGTCGCGACCGTCAGCGATCTGGTGGCGCTGGTGCAATCCGCCACGCTCGAAATCCATGTGCGTGGATCGCGGCTCGACAGCCTCGAAACCTGCGACCGCATCGTGTTCGACCTTGATCCCGGCGAGGGCGTCGCCTGGCCGCAAATTGTCGCAGCGGCGCGCGAGGTGCGCGAGCGGCTCAAGGCGGTGAAGCTTGAAAGCTTCGTCAAGCTCTCTGGCGGCAAAGGCATCCACGTGATGGTTCCGATCGCCGACGCCGATTGGGATGCCACTAAGCTGTTCGCCCAGCAGATTGCGGCTGCGATGGCTGCCGACAGTCCGAAGCTTTATCTCGCCAAAATGACGAAATCGCTGCGCCACAACCGCGTTTTCATCGACTATTTCCGCAACTCGCGCGAGGCGACTTCGGTTGCGGCCTATTCGACCCGCGCGCGCGCCGGCGCACCGGTGTCGGCGCCGGTCACGTGGGAGAGGCTCTCCCGCACCACCGGCGGCAATGATTTTTCTCTGCTTGATCTGAAAAAGCGCCTCAAAGAGGACGCCTGGGCAGACATCGGCAAAATCCGCCAGAAACTTCCGGAACTTCAAAGGCGCCGAAGATAATTTAAGGACTGCGAGGTTCCGTTCTTCATCCACGAACTCCGCATCCGGGTCACCCTTCGGAACAAATAATTCTCACGACCGTTTGCTCTGATGAAGCTGCCGCATGGAGGCGTCTGAAGCACGCCTTGGCGACCAGCCGGAGCCCGCTGTCGGGCTCTTTCCATCTCACAACGTTCAAGGAGCCAAAGAATGTCGAAATTAGCCTACGCCACGGCGCTAATCGCCGTCATCAGTGTTCCGGCTTTTGCGGACACGGCGCTTTTGCGGCAAATGCCGACCGACGCCGTCACGGTGACTGATTGGTACAAGCAGAATGTCTATGACCCGAACAACAACAAGATCGGTGAAGTCATGGATGTGCTGCTCGACAAATCCGGCAAGGTGACGTCGCTGATCGTGGGCGTCGGCGGCTTTCTCGGCGCCGGCGAAAAGGACGTCGCGGTTCCATTCGACGCCATCAAGGTCACCAGCAAAGACAGCAACAAATGGTACCTGGTCATGAACGCGACCAAGGATGACCTCAAGAGCGCGCCCGGCTTCAAATACGATCGGGAAACCACCGGCTGGGTCCCGGACGGCAAAACGGGTAAAATGTAACCAGACAAACGATTGCCAGGTCGCGCGCCGTAGGCGTCACCTCCGCGAGAGGCGGCGCTTATTGGCGCGCACCCGCTTTTTGAACGCGCCGAGCGCCTTAGTGGCGACGACGTGATCTTCGTGGCCATTGAGCAAACCGGCGGCAACGGCAGTTTGCACTTCGGCGACGGCGGCGAACTTTTCCATCACCATGCGTTGCGCTTCATTCTGTGCCAGTGCGCCGCCTGCCGCCAGTCGAACCATCCGCAACGCAATGACACTCTGGGCTTCGACGCCCAATTGCATTGCCTTAAGAGCGACGTCGAACCAGGGATTGAACAAACGCGTACCGGTTGTAGGTGGAGAGCTGCGCGGGCGACGCGCGTTCGGCGCATCTTAGCGCGTCCGATGCAGAATGGGTAGAGCGGAACCCGAAATCACCGCCCGCTGACTAGCGGCGCAGATAGGGTTCGCCAAGGGCTCGCGGCGCGGTTTGCCGGCCAGCCAACCCGCCAACGGCCAGTAATGCCAACAGGTAAGGCAGCATGATCAGGAATGCGTTCGGTATGTTGACGCCCAGCGTCGGCAATTGAAACTGTAAAGCGGTCGCTGCGCCAAAGAGCAGACACGCGAGGACCGTGCCGGCGACTGTCCATTTGCCAAAAATTACCGCGGCGATGGCAAGATAACCGGCGCCGCGGGTCATGCCTTCGGTGAAGGTATGGATGTCGCCGATCGAAAGGAATGCGCCCGCCAGTGCGGACATAAAGCCGGCAAAGATCACGCCCATGTAGCGGATCCAGGTGACCGACACTCCGGATTTGTCGACCGCGCGCGGCTCCGCACCGGCGGCGTGAATGGCAATGCCGAGTGCCGTGTAGCGCAGCACGAGCGCGGTCAGAACGATGATGGCGATACCGGCATAGAGGAGCCAAACCTGCTGGAACACGGCCTCGCCGAAAATCGGAATATCTCCGAGCAGCGGCGGGCTCCATTTCGACAGTCCCGGGATTTGTTCACGCGAGCGCGCGCCGAAGATTTCCCGATAGGCAAGCGTGGTCGCGCCGAGCACCAGAATGTTGATGCCTATGCCGGTGACGATCTGATTGGCGCGCAGCGTGTTGCTCAGCAATGCCTGCAGAAGTGCGACCGGAAACACCGCGACGATGCCGATTAAAAGACCAAGCACCGGACTGCCGGTGGCCCATGCGCCGACAGCCGCGCCGAAGGCCCCGGTGAGCATCATGCCTTCGATGCTCATGTTGAGCACGCCGGCGCGTTCGCTGACCAGTTCGCCGGTGCCCGCGAGCAACAACGGCACCGCAAGCCGAAGCGACGAGCCGATGAAGACTGCGAACAACTCCCAGGTCATGCGCGCCGCCCGCCGATGAAAAAGGCGGCGCCGGCAAGCGTCACGACGATCAGTCCCTGGATCACCATCACGAGCGCAGTCGGCACGCCGGCGACCATTTCCATGTTGATGCCGCCGGAACGAAGGAAGCCGAACAGCAGCGCCGCTGCGATCACGCCGACGACCGAGCCACGGGCCAGCAAACCGGCGACAAGCCCGTCGAAGCCGTAGCCCGAGGAGAAACCGTCCTTGAGCACGTACTGATCACCAAGCAGCATGAAGCCGCCGGCAAGGCCGCCGAGCGCGCCTGCGATCGCCAGCGCCAGCATGACCATGCGCGGATAGGAGATGCCGGCGCGGCTGGCGGCGACCGGATTGAATCCGACCGCACGGAGCTGCACGCCGAACAGAGTCTTCGACAGCACCACAGCGGCGATGATCGCGATGACGATTGTTGCCGGCAGTCCGACGTGGACCGGAAAGGAATAATCGCCGGTCAACAGCGGCAGCTTGGTCGAGTTCGGGAATTTCGAGGGATTCCGGGAGCGTCGCCGAACTGGTCATCGGCTTGCGCAATAACGCCGGCGACTGCACGCACCAGTAAAGCAGCCAGACCGCGATAAAAGACAATAACAGCGTGCTGATGACCTCGTTGGTTCCGACCTTGATCTTCAGTACGCCGGCAATCGATCCCCAGAGCATGCCGGCAATCGCCGCGGCGAGAAGCGGAATCAGAAACGGCAGCCCGGCCGGCAAATCGGCCACGCCGCCATAAAGCGCGACCGCGGTGGCGGCAATTCCGCCCATGGCGATCTGACCCTCGCCGCCGACGTTCACCAAATTGGCGCGGTTGGCGATGACGAAGCCGATACCGACAAGGGCAAAGGCAATGCTGCGGTTGATCGAGGCCGCGATTGCATACGGCGAACCGACGGTGCCGTCGACAAAGGCGGAAAGCGCGTCAGGCACAGAAACCCCGATCGCGAAGATCAGAACGAGGCCGAGCAAGCCTGCAACCAGAACCGCGGAGATGGAAATCACGACCGATGGCCGCAGCCATTGCCGAACGTTTCTCATGGCGTTGACGGCTCGCATCGGTCATTGCGTTTGCCCCGCCATCATGGCGCCGATGCGCTCGCGCTCGCTCGGATCGGCCGCACAATTGCCCATGATCCGGCCCCGATAGAGGACGACGATGCGATCGGCGACCGCGATCAGTTCGTCGAGTTCCGAGGAAATCAGCAGCACTGCCGCGCCACGCTCGCAGGCTGAGCGAATGTGGCCATAGACGGCCGCGACTGCGCCGACGTCGAGCCCACGCGTCGGCTGTGCGGCGATCAGGAATGTGAGGTCGGGAAGCGTGATCTCGCGCGCCAGCACCGCCTTCTGCTGGTTGCCGCCGGAGAGCGCGGAGAACGCAATGTCAGGCCCGGCCGCTCGCACGTCAAAACGCTTCATCAGGTCGCGGGCCGCCTGCACCAACTCCCTGCGCCGCAGAAAGCCGAATGATGTGAAGCCGTCGAGGCGGTTGAGAAAAATGTTTTCGGCGACACTCATCTCAACAACACAGCCAACGGCGTGCCGGTCTTCCGGCACCACGCCGATGCCGTTCGCCGTGATCTCCTTGGGACTCAGGCTTGTAGTCTCGGTGTCTCCAAGAAAAACGCGTCCCGAGGTCGGCGCCAGCATGCCGGAAAGGGATGCGGCGAGTTCACTTTGTCCATTACCTTCGACGCCGGCGACGCCGACGATTTCGCCCGGTCCGATTGCCAGGGTGAAGTGGTCGAGCCGGGTCACGCCCTGACTGTCGATCACAGTCAGTCCATCGATCTGCACTGCTTCTCGAGCCGGCGTTTCGCTCGGCGCAGCTTCGGCTCGGCCGTCTTCGGGCTCGGCGACACCGAGTATCGAGGCGGCCGATTTGTCGAGCGATTTGACGTCGCCCTGGATCATGGCGCGCACCAGCGCATCGATCTCGTCAGCGGGATGCTCGGATCGGGCGACCACCCGGCCGCCGCGCAGCACGGTGACGCGATCGGCCGCCTTCTTGATCTCGGCAAGCTTGTGCGTGACCAAGACCACCGCGGCGCCGCCTGAGGCGACACGCCGGCAGATGTCGAGCAGCGCGGCGATCTCGTCCGGCAGCAAAACCGCCGTCGGCTCGTCGAGCACAAACAGGCGTGGCTGGCGGATCAGGCATTTGACGATTTCCACGCGCTGCCGCTCACCGACCGAAAGATCATCGATCTTGGCGTAAGGGTCGAGCGCGAAACCGTAGTCATGCGCCAGGCGTTCGAGCCGCTGCGCCCAGGCTTTCGTATTCACGAAGCCGCGTTGCTGACCAAGGATGACATTGTCGACCACGGTCATGTCGTGCACCAGACTGAAATGCTGGTGCACCATGGCGATACCGCTTGCGAGCGCATCCGACGGACCGGTGGGATGATAACTTTCGCCGCGAAAGCGCATCGTGCCTTGGTCCGGCACGTGCACGCCGAAAATCAGATTGCACAACGTCGATTTGCCGGCGCCATTCTCGCCGAGAATGCAGTGCACCTCGCCCGGCATGATGTCGAGCGAGGCGTCCGAAACCGCCAGCAATGAACCGAACCGCTTGCTGATGCCTTGCAGCGCCAAAAGCGGTTCGGCCAGGAGCGGTTCGGCCAAAGTTTGTGCGGGATCTCTCATCGCGAGCGATCCAGTGAGCATTGCGCGGTCGGGCGTTAGCCCTTGAGCACTTTGATTTTGCCGGCGAGGATGTCCTTCTTGATGGCGTCAAGTTTGGCTTTCTGCTCCGGGGTGCCGCCGCAGATGATCATGTCCGAAGCTTGCGGACCCATTTTCAGGCCAAACTCTTTGTAGCCAGGCTTCCAATCGCCGCTTACTGCCTGATCGATCGCGTATTGCACCTGATATCCGACCCCGGTGATCGAGTATGCGACGTAGAGCGGGTCACTGCCGCACCGATCGGTATAGCTGCCGATGATGTGCGTACCCTTGTCCTTCGCTGCCTGCTCCATCCCGCGCAGACCCAGATTGAGAATATGGTAGTGGATATCGGCACCTTGCGCGATTGCAGCCAGCGTCGCCTCTTTGGATTTGGCAACGTCGTCGAAGTCGCCGGTGTAATTCTCGAAGTATTTGATATTGGCGTTTACGTATTTTGCGCCGTTACCGAATTCCTTGCCGGCATTGACGATCGAGGGAATTTCAAGGCCGCCGACGTAGCTGACGGCGCCGTTCTTTGAAAGCATCGCGGCGGCAGCGCCCGCGGCAAAGGCGATCTCGGCCTGCTTTACGTCGTAACCGGCGACGTTTGGCAACGCTTCAGCTTCATTGCCGCCGACGATCGAGAACTTCACTTTCGGGAAGCGCTTGGCAATCTTGTAGACGGCAGCTTGCGTCTGGCCGCCGACGCCGATCACCAGATCATTGCTGGTGGCGAGATTGGTCAGCGCCTGGTCCATATCGGCGTAGTTGATGTTTTCGATCATCTGGACCTTGATCTTGTCGCCATATTTTTTCTCCGAGGCGACAAGGCCGTCGTAGCCGGACTCCATCCAGCCTTTGTCTGATTTGGATCCGGGGATCAGGATGCCAACTTTCAACGGTCCGGCGGCCCGCACAGCGTGCGGATCGGCAAGACCAAAGCCGAGAGCAATCGCAATTGCTGCGCCGGCCAATACGAGGCGTCGGGAGAACATGGACATGGTCCTTCGCTAGGTGTGAACGAAACGTGCAGCCTCGTGCAACTAGCAAAGCCTATGCCACGAACTTAAGTCTTTGAAAAAACTGACAGTTATTCACACCAACGGCGCTGCTAATAAGTATATGCTTACTAGTTACGCAAAAATTGCCATTATTGAAGGCACTTAGCGGTGTCCTGGAAGACCGATCGTGCCGTCAATCGGGAAATTTCGGCATTTTCAAAGGTCCATTCGTTGGCAGCAAAATTGCAATGGAGATTGCAATGGAGTTTGCGCCGGATAGCATCGGCCGCGCGTTTGGATAAAGGAGCAGGGGCGATGACAGCCGCGGGAAAGCGCAAGGAATCTTCATCTGGAGGCCCCCTCGGATTCGGCTCGCAATATGTTTGGCAAGCGTCCGAGGAAGCGATCGACATGGCGATGCCGGCGCCTGCACCCGTGCCGGTGTCGATTGTCTGTCAGCCGCAGAACGTGACCATCGATTTGCGTCGCACGGCGATCATCGTGATCGACATGCAGAACGACTTTTGCACCAAGGGCGGCTGGGTCGATCATCTCGGCGCCGACTACAGACCCGATCGCGCACCGATCGCCCCGTTACAGCGGCTGCTGCCGCCGCTGCGCAAAGCCGGCGTGCCGGTGATCTGGGTCAACTGGGGCAACCGACCTGATCTCGCCAACATGCCGCCGAACCAGATTCATCTGTACAAGCCGCATGGCGTTGGTATCGGACTGGGCGATCCGTTGCCGGGCAGCGGCGCGCATGTACTTGAAAAAGATTCCTGGGCCGCCGCAGTCGTCGACGAACTCAAGCAGGAGCCGCACGATATCAAGGTCGACAAGTACCGGATCAGCGGCTTCTGGGATACGCCGCTTGACAGCATCCTGCGCAATCTCGGCACCAAGTCGATCCTGTTCGCCGGCGTCAACACCGATCAGTGCGTGTTGCATTCGCTCACGGACGCTAATTTCCTCGGCTACGGCTGCATCATGGTCGACGATTGCTGTGCCACCACGTCGCCGGATTTCTGCACCGAGGCGACGATCTGGAACGTCAAGAAATGCTTCGGCTTTGTGACCGGCTCCGAGGCCATTATCAAATCGCTTTCGGCCGCCGTGGCCCGCTGACGTGGGGGCGGTTTCGGCATCGCAAGCACTGCCGGCTGATTTCGGCGCGTTCGTTCCAGACGGAATGTGCCGCCGCGAGGCAACCGGATCGGGCGCGCTCGACCGTCTTACTTTTGCAGTCAAGGATCTGATCGATGTGGAGGGCTGCCGCACCGGCGGCGGCAATCCGAATTGGCTTGCGCAACAGAAACCCGCGCCACGCTCCGCGCCGGTCGTTGAAAAAGCGCTTGCGGCCGGCGCGACGCTGATTGGAAAAACTGTAACGGACGAACTCGCCTTCAGCCTTGAGGGCAGAAACGTTCACTACAGTCGCCTCATCAATCCGGTCTGTCCGGGCCGGCTTCCCGGCGGCTCTTCAAGCGGATCGGCGGTTGCGGTTGCGGCTCGTCTGGTCGATTTCGCACTCGGCACGGATACGGGTGGATCGGTGCGTGTGCCGGCAAATTTTCTTGGCTTGTTTGGTTTTCGGCCGAGCCATGGCGCAGTTTCGCTCGATGGGGTTGTGCCGTTTGCACCGTCTTACGACACGGTCGGATGGTTTGCGCGCGATGCAAATACGTTAGCGTGCGTTGGTGATGCGCTCCTTTCCCCGCAAAACCTCGCGCCGATCATAAATCTCAAAATAGCCGACGACGCCTTTGGTCTCCTCGATCCGCCCCTTGCTGCTGAGCTCAAGGCGAAGGCCAAGAGCTTTGGCGTGACCGACAGCGTCAGCATGTTTTCTGGCAAGGAAGCAGAATATTTTGAATGCTACCGCGTTCTGCAAGGTGCGGAAATCTGGCAAAGCCTTGGCAATTGGATCACCAACAACAAACCTCGCTTTGCCGACGACATTGCCCAGCGTTTTGTCGGCGCGGCCGCGATAACGCCTGCCGACGTCGCGCGCTACGCTCCAATCCGCGCCGCCATCCAAAATAATTTTGAAAAGCTCGTGCCGCGCGACACAGCCATTGTCATGCCGATTACGCCATGCCCTGCGTTGTTTGATAGCGCATCTGGCGATGTCATCGGCGAGTTCTATCGCCGCGCGCTGACGCTAACTTCCGTCGCCGGTCATTGCGGCGCGCCACAAGTCGCGTTGCCGCTGGGTCAATGGCAAGGGTGCCCTATTGGGTTGTCCATCCTCGGCGCGCGTGGCAGCGATCGCACATTGCTTGACCTGGCAACAAAGATCGCCGCTCGCGCGACCGAAATGGCGTCAGCATGACTGATCGCGCCGCCGACACGCGGCCGGGTTTCAACGCGCCACCATTGCGGCCGCGCCGGCGGCCGCGCCGTAAGCCCGCGGAAAGCCGCGAACAGATATTGCGCGCCGCGACGCGGGAATTTGTCACCCATGGCTTTGCCGGCGCGCGCGTGAACCGCATCGTCAAGAAGGCGGGCAGCAACCCGCGCATGATCTATCATTACTTCGGCAGCAAGTCGCAGCTCTACATCGCGGTGCTTGAGGAAGCGCTCGGCGGGCTGCGGCACCGCGAGCTTCAGATCGACATCGAACATCTCGATCCGCGCGAAGGGCTGCTGCAGCTGTTCGATTTCATGGCAAACTATTTCGAGGCCAACCGGCATTTGGTGCGGTTGCTCTCAGCAGAGAATTTGCTCAAGGCTAAATACATGCGCAAATCGGCGCGCATTCCGGAAATGTCGTCGCCAGTGCTCGACATGATCGAACAATTGATCGCTCGCGGCTCGAAAGCCGGGCAATTACCGCCGGGACTGGACGGGTTGCGGCTTTATGTTCTGATGGTCGCACTCTCGCAGTTTCATCTGTCGAACGGGCACACTCTCTCGACGATCTTCGGCCGCGATTTGTACGATTCGGCCTGGCGCACAGCACGGGCGGGCGATGCGAGGCGCATGCTCGGCCAATTCCTGATGCATAAGGCGTAAGGCCGCAACTCTTGATGCTGCAGAGGGCGAGACGAGAGCGCGGCGCTATCCGGCGAGTCTCAGCCGATCCACCTTCGGCTCGAAGCGCGCCCGGAAGATCTCCGCATCCAGCGGGTCCTCGAAGCAATAGCGCACGAAGGCTGCGTAATCGTCTTCGACGTACATGTCGAACTTGCCCACATAGGTGAGAAGGAAATCGAGAATCTCGTTGTCGTCGGTAAGCTGCTGGCGCGGCAGCACGACCTGGAAGGGGCATTCCTCATCAAGCTTTCGCAGCCATGCGCTTCGTTTGTCCGCTTTCACCGTCGCCTCCACCATCCATCAACCCTTGACTCGGACCGTAGATTGTTCTCTTTTTGTTCTCTAAAGTCAAGGACAAAATTGGGCGGCTTCGATGGCGGTCGAGACCATAGGCGACGCTCATGCGATGGGCTGGTGCGTCACAGTTCGCTGCAATTACGAGCGCGGCGACGGCCCGGACTACCGGCGCAATCGCGAGTGCAATTACCGCAGAGATCTGGACATGGAGACCCTGGTCTGGACGCGGGGCAGGGATTTTCCGCTGTCGCGGCTGGAGAGCCGCCTGCGCTGTCCGCGATGCGGGTCGCGCAATGTGGTGGTGCTCTACCATCCGCCGCGCCGTACCATCGCGCGCTAGGCGGGCGAACGAGATCGGCCGGATTGTCACGCCGCGGCAACGGGCAGGGTGAATTGCAATACCGCGCCCTTTGGAGCAGCCGTCGTGGCCCATAATTTCCCGCCGTGCGCCTCTATGATGGCGCGACAGATGGACAGGCCCATTCCCAGCCCGTCAGGTTTTGTGGTGTAGAACGCTTCGAATATGCGTTCGAGATTTTCCGGATCGACGCCTGGGCCGGTGTCTTGCACCGCAACTGAAACATTATCGGGTTCCACCTTGGCGGTCGTGATAACCAGTTGCTTTCGACGATCATCGACCGTGCTCATGGCGTCCAGGCCGTTTTGAATAAGGTTCAGGAGCACCTGCTGCAGCTGGATGCGATCGCCTTTGACTGGCGGAAGGTCATTTGCAAAGTCCGATCGAACGATGACGGCGTTGCCTTGAAATTCTCTGTACGACAATGAGATTATTTCAGTTGAAGCCTCGTTCAGGTTGACAAGCTGATTAGACGTTTCCCGCTTGGCGAATAGCGTGCGTAATCGCGTGATGATGTCGGCGGCGCGATTGGCGTCGCGGATTGCTCGCTTTGCGGTTTCCAAGGCGCCGGCGATGTTGGGTGGATCGGCGGCCAGCATCCGCGCACACGTGCTTGCATTGGTCACAATGCCTGAGAGCGGTTGATTAACCTCATGCGCGATTGACGCTGACAACTGACCGATGGTCGCCACGCGGTTTAGCTTTGCCAGCTCGAGCTGTACGTCGTGATAACGCCGTTCGCTATCGCGAAGCGCCCGTTCAGCCGCTTTGCGCTTGGTGATGTCGGTGAGGGCCAGAAAATTCCGGCTGACGTCCGGTCTCGCGACCGTCAAGACGACGTCGATGGCACGGCCATCGAGAGTCTCGACCTTTATTTCGTGCTGAAACAGCTTGTCACCCCGGAACCGGCTGACCGTGCCGGCGCGAAGCCCGCCCGCGCTCATGGAAAGCAGCCGGGCAGTGGACATCCCGATCAGGTCCTTGGCTTCGCGGGCGCCAAGCATTTCGACCGTCTGCGGATTGACGTCTTTGATAATGCTGGCGTCGATAGCGCGCTGCTCGAAATCCGGATTTGCATTCAAGTAAGCTTCCACATCGGTCACGCCTTGGCGATGCAAGTCATCGAGCATTTCGGTTCGTTTTCGCGCATCAATTTCCAGCAATCCTACCGGGGTGTAGTTGAATAGCTCACGATACCGCTGCTCGTTGATGCGCAGCTCGGTTTCAGCGCGCTTGCGATCCTCGATGTCGTCGTTCGTTCCGTGCCACCCGACCAAAACATCGTTCTCATCGTAAACCGGCTGCGCCCGGAACAGGAACCATCGATATGTCCCGTCAAAGCGCCGAAGGCGTGCCTCAGCCTCATTGGTTTTGGGATCAGTCAACAGTGCCCGCCACGCAGCAGCAAGCCGATCCCGGTCGTCGGGATGAACCGCGTTCATCCACTGCCAACCCGACGCCTGCCGCAAAGTGAAGCCGGTGTAGTCCAGCCAGCGCTGGTTGAGATATTCCCGAAAGCCATCGGCTCGCGCTCGCCAGGCCAGCGTCGGAATCGAATCGAGTGTTTCCTGCAAGCGCATGGCATCGGCCGACTTCGCCTTGCTTTGCTGTGCAAATTCAGCGGCCTTGAGCTCTTCGATGTCGGTGTTCATTCCGTACCAGGCGACGACAGCTCCGGAATCGTTGCGGGCGGGCACCGCGCGGATAAGAAACCAGCGGTACACGCCGTCACGGCGTCGCATCCGCGCTTCGGCTTCGCCGGGTTGCCCGGATTCCAGCGCTTTTTGCCAAATGTCACGCAGCCCGGGGGAATCGTCGGCGTGAATGAGCGCCAGCCATTGCCAGCCCAGCGCTTGTTTCAACGATGCGCCGGTGTAGTCGAGCCAACGCCTGTTGAGATATTCGGTGAAGCCGTCTGCCCGTGCGCGCCAGGCGAGAGCCGGAATCAAGTCAAGCGTAGCCTGAAATTCTCGCGCAATGCTCGATGCACCGGCCGCAAGAGACTTGCGGCGGACACGCGTCGTTTTCGGACGCGGCCGGCGCTTCGGCACGGCTGCTCTTTGGCGCCGCTTTTTTTTGGTCTGAGTGCCTCGCTTTGGCGGCCTTTGCATCTTGACACCTGAGCGGGAAGTGCCTCGCGGCGGGTGATGTTCGCAAAGGTGGAACTTCGGACGGCGCGATTGAAAACCAGAGAGATCCTGGCCTCAGCCGGTCTCAAAAATGGTTTAGCCGTCATCGGCTATCGAATATTGGGCGCCTTTTCAAGACGACAAATCGGCCTATTCGGGTCAAGAATGCTTTTCCGGTAATACATCGGGCCTGTCGCCGACAGCGCCCAAAGCGCTCATAGCAAGAGTGACTGGAGACGGGCGCTTCGGAGACAACTTGGAGACGTCGCGGCCATGGCCGATAACGCTTTGCAAAAAAGTTCACCCGCTTTTCGCCTTCCCGCGCTCGATCCAGATTTTCTGCTGGGCAACTCGATGCGCGGTGTGCGCTTGCAGCTCGAATACGCCAAGGCGGAGGAACGCCTGCGCGCCTGGACCGTTCGCTCGACCGTCGTGGTGTTTGGCAGCGCACGCGCGCGTCCCGACAATCAGTTGGCACGATGGTATGAAGATGCGCGCCGCTTTGGCCGAATCGTATCGGAACGCGGCGGCGCGCTGATTTCCGATCATGGCATTCGCGACAACGTCATCGCGACGGGCGGCGGACCCGGCATCATGGAAGCGGCCAATCGCGGCGCCGCTGACGCCGGCGCGCCGTCGATAGGATTTAATATCGGGCTGCCGCGCGAACAGGAACCTAATGCCTATTCGACGCCCGATCTCACCTTTCAGTTTCACTATTTCGCCATACGCAAGCTGCACTTCGCGATGCGCGCCAATGCATTGGTGGCTTACCCAGGTGGTTTCGGGACGCTCGATGAGCTGTTCGAGCTGCTCACTTTGATGCAGACCCACAAGATGCCGCCCGTCATCGTCGTCCTTATCGACAAATCCTATTGGACGCGTGTCATAAACTTCGAGATGCTTGCCGCGGAGGGCATGATCGATCGTGCCGATCTCAATCTATTCTCGTTTGCTGACGACGCCGAACAGGCCTGGCAGGAGATCGTCAAGCGGGGATTGAAAATTGGACCGCGGCCACCGGGCTATCCGTCAGCATTTTAATACGCGACAAAAAAGATGCGTGGCAGAGGAACGCTTTGAATGCTGATGGAAACCGTTGCTGCGGCCGGCGGGGATATAGAACTTATGTTTCTCCGCCAGAGGGGAGACGATCCTTTTGTTGCAACGACCGAACGAACGGCGCAAACCGTCGAAGTTGCCACCAGAATTGCACGTTTCATCAGCGAAGCCCGCAATACCCTCGACATCGCGATCTACGATTTCCGGCTCCACGACGAAGCCGCTGCAATCATTACGGACGCGCTGCGGGAGCGGACAAAGAATAATGTCGTCATCCGCATCATTTACGATGCGACCACCGAGCCGGACAGTGACGTTGTGCCCGCCGCTTCACCCGCGCATCTCGAAGCGGACAAGAAGGCGCCCGGCACGGAGACCTTCGTGCGCTCGTTCGCAGACATCGCGCAGATAAAAGGCATCACCGGCTATCGGGTGTTGATGCACAGCAAATATTTGATACGGGATGGCGATACAGACGAAGCCGCGGTCTTCCTTGGCTCGGCGAACTATACCAATGACTCCTGGGGATTGCAGGAGAACAATCTTTTGCAGTTACGTTCGCGCCCGCTGGCGGCGTATTTCTCCAGGAATTTTGCCGATCTTCTCGCGGCGGGAAAGATTGCCGAGAGACCCGCCGTCCGTGACGTCGATGTCGTTCGTGTCGCCGACGTACCGGTGACGGTGGCTTTTGCGCCGGCACAGAGCCCCGCAATCATCAAGGAGATTGTCGGCGCAATCACCGCCGCGCGGCAGCGACTGCTGGTGGCGTCGGTGGTGCTGTCGTCGGGGCCGATCCTTGCCGCGTTGTCGGAAGCCATCGACCGCGGCATGCTGCGTCTGGGTATTTACGATGGCCCACAAATGGATCAGGTGAGACGGCAATGGCAGGCCGCGAACGTCGGCGCCGACAAGATCAATACCTGGGACAAAGTTGCCGGCCATCTCGTGCGCAAGAATTCGCTGCCCTACGATCGTAACAAACCGCACCAGCCGCACAACTTCATGCACAACAAGCTTGTTATTGCGGACGACGTCGTGGTGACGGGAAGCTTTAACCTCTCGAACCACGCGATGGCCAACGCGGAAAATGTGCTGCTCATTCACGACTCGAACATTGCGTCGCAGTACGAAGCTTATGTCCTGGAGCTGATGGCGAAATACGGTGGGTGAGAGCTGTGGCCGCCATGGGTCAAACTCTGCCGAATTGCGATGTCCGCGTTTAAGTCCGTTCACCGCCGGACGACGGACATGCGACCAATGCGTTGGAACGACAGAAATGTGCCACAAGCCGACGTGACTGCAGGCGGCTACTCCGGTTGGCCTCATCACCCGTGCGGGTGAACCAGCAGCGGCTGCATCGGCTCGGTCTGTCCCGCGCTGATCAGAAGGTTGTCGTGAGCTTCGGCGTCGAAATGGCGATGTAGTTGGCGAGAAGCCCGAGTTTGGCGCTGTGGCCGACGTGGTCGTAATGAGGCCCGCCTGAGTTAACCGCCGGATCGGCGATCTCGACGCTGTCGCCAGCGCCCGATACGAACTTGAAGTCCGATGTGACGTAGGTTCCGGCAATGGTGATCCCGGCCGCCTCAGTCCGCGGAACGCGGACTGTCAGTGCGATCCGACAAGGGGGAGCGTGAGTTCAGTATCGTGGTGTATTGGAGCGCCGGTAATCGTCCCCCCGCCGTGGCCATTACTCCCCGAGACGAAATTAGCAGCGATGTGCTGCCTTAGCAGCGGCTCCTGGGGGGGGCCGCTTAAGAACTCGATATTCGCTTTTATGTAACCGCCGCCGGCCGGTATCGTGCTCCCTACCAAATCAAACCCAAACCCGATCCGACCATCAGTGAGCGGATTGTAAGTTACATCGCTGTTAGAAAACCCGAGTAGATTCGATCTAACGTTGACACCGTGGTTTGGCATGTTCGGTGGCGTGACCCAACTGACGTCGAAGAAATCATAGAGACCGGCGCCGCCGGTAAGCAATCTCCCGGGTTGAGGCTCCGATGATGGAAACTCGACCAAAACTTGTTTGTTTCGGATCTCGACGTTCGCGGTGATTGAACCTTCTTGTGTGTAAAATTCGACATTGCGAAAGGTGACTACACCTCTCCGCACTGTCGCGGTATCGGTGAACTCCTGAGCAGGAACGCCGCCCTGTTTGCCGTAATAGCTATCAATTGTAACCTCGTGGCCGGCTAAACCTTCCGACATCGATCGACCCCTCTTAAACGCCCCACATTTCAAAAAAGTACCCACAAGACGGGCTAAAGTGAACGTCGATCCGGCGTGATTATCTTACCTTGGTGAACGAGGGTGAGCGGCCGCCTCAGTATCTCTCGCAGATTAACCCTCAGGGCGACATCTCTGGCAGATTAACCCTCAGGGCGACGCCGGCCAAGTTTCTCGGCAGGGTGTACGCCGGCGACCCAAAGGCTGCGCTAGAGCGAGTAGTCGTTGAATTGCAAATCCGGCCGGAAGATCAAAAGCGCCTCTTCATTACCTCTTCCCCGGAGCTTTCGGGTCATCGTTTTTACCAATCTAACACTCGGCCAGCGTTTCAAAAGTCTGCAAATTGCTCCACTGGCCATGTCGGTTCTGGGTCCAAAAACTGACGTCGACCCGCGTCAGTGTCACGTCTGCGCTTTCCCGCAAAGCAGACATCAGCGATCGGAAGTCATAGGTCCGTTAAGTGCCGAAAGGCGACATAGCGACTGAGCCTGCTTGTGACTCCCCGCACCGCTTACCTCACGATCACGGTGAATTTAGACAAGCTCCGCAGATCGGACCGGGTAGCGTCTTGTCAGTGCAACAATTCTCGCACAGATTGGACGGTGAAGCCCAAAAAAAGCGGGAACCATACCCGCGCCGGGTCGTTTGTTGGCTGGTCTTGTGAAAATCTTGCAGGAGTTCGGCGTACGTGAACCGAAAGCCCAAGCGCATCGAACCGGAGCAGACGTGACACATCGGTTCACAACAGCGCGTTCAACTGAAGCGATCCGGTGGTGGAAGGCTCCAGCGATTGTCTCGCTTGCCGCCGCCGCGCTGACGACCCTGATCCTGGTTACGCCAGCATTGGCCGCGGGGGTTCGGGAGCGCGCCGAGCACAGCCGCGAGACGACCGCCCGGCGCGATGCGGGTGAACCGGTCATGGCGATCGTGTCGCTCAAGCGGCAGCAGGTGAGCATCTACGACGCCGACGGCTGGATCATGCGCGCGCCGGTATCGAGCGGCACAACGGGACGCGAGACCCCGGCCGGAAGTCTTCAGCGTCGTCGAGAAGGACAAGGACCACCACTCAAGCCTCTACGACGATGCCGCGATGCCGAACATGGAGCGCATCACCTGGTCGGGTATTGCACTACACGGCGGGCCGCTGCCCGGATATGCGGCTTCGCACGGCTGCGTGCGGATGCCCTATGGGTTCGCTGAGACGTTGTTCGACAAGACGCGGATCGGCATGCGCGTCATCATTGCGCCGAACGATGCGGAACCGGTCGCATTTTCCGACCCGGCGCTGTTGGTCCCGAATGCGAAGGCTCTGGCGGATGCGCCGGGGCGCGCCGAGATGCTTGCCGCCGAAGCGGCCGATGCCGAAAAGGCCGCCGCCGACGCCAAGAGGGACGCTGCAAAGGCGGTGCGCGAGTCGGCGGCATCGGCATTGCTGGTACGCCAGCTGGAGTGGCAAAAGGGCAACGCCGATGGCCAGGCAGCGTATGCGGGCAGGGTGCTTGCTCTCGCCAAAACCGACCAGGCCAAGGCGCAGGCCGAGGACACCAAGCAGAAGGTCACCGCCAAGGCCGCGGATCTTACAGCGAAGCTCGCCGCCGCCCGGGCCGACGCAAAGAGCAAGCTCGATGCGGCCAAGGCGGCACAGGCCGCTGCCATGGCGGCGAAGGCCAAGACGGCCGACTCCGCAAAAGCGGCCCGCGAGGCAAAGCTCGCACTCGAACCGGTCTCGATCTTCATCAGTCGCGCGACGCAGAAGCTTTACGTGCGGCGCGACACCCATGCCCGGCTGCCGGATGGCGGCGAGATGTTTGACACAACGCTTGTGGTCCCGGTGACGATCCGCAATCCCGGCTCACCCATCGGCACGCATGTGTTCACGGCCGTGGCGCGGACCGATGCGGAGCTACGCTGGACCGCGGTCACGATCGACAACGGCGACGACGCCAAGGACGCGCTCCACCGCGTGACCATCCCACAGGACGTGCTCGACCGCGTCGGCCCGACTGCTTTGCCCCTATCCTCGATTGTTATCTCGGACGAACCGCTCAACCGCGAGACCAATTATCGCACCGAGTTTGTCGTGGTGCTCAATAACCAACCACAAGGCGGCCTTGCGATGCGCGAGCGCCCGGATGATGAGCGTGTCGCTGACCGTAATACATTTCCGGGTGCGCCTTTAGCGCCGCCGCCCGGCAGCTTTTTCGGCTTCGGTCGTTTGGTCAGTCCGGACTCTCCCGCATCCCAGAACACCGGGCAGAATTACTATCCGCAGAACCCCGGTCAGAACTCCTATTCGCGGAAATGGTAAGAACGTTGCCGTCGCGTCACTATTTTCTTGACATAATGTCTCCGAATATGTAACAAGGCAATCGCCTTGCTCACGTGAAGGGCGTCGACCGGTGACGTTACCGACGGCGGAGCAGGGTGCGGCTCCTCCGCGCGGATTCGTAACCCGCGCCGGGGCGGCCTGGGCATCGTTTCCGCCGGCATTACGACCGGCGCGCGGGGTGCCCCGCTTAAGCGCGATTGACGACGCGGGTAACGCCGGCGCTTTGTTGATCGCGTGAAGCACGGCCTGGGCTGAGTCGAGGCGTTCGCTCGCTGCGACAAGCGCCGCCGTGGAGCGCCGGAAGGCGAGCGCGTCCCGCCGGACGCGCTTCCGCGCCGGGCGCCGGCATGTGGCAACATATGTTGGTGCTGCGCGGACACCAAACGATGCGCCTTTCGGCGCTCCGCCCCTTCGTTTTAAGGGCCGTTGGCTTCGTGGCTTGGTGAAACGCAACTCGGACGCTCAATGCGCCGCGAGAATAATTTCGTTTGGGCGCACGGCGGAGAGTGAGGGCCCGGCGTCTGTCCGCGCCGCACGAGCTATCAGCTATTCCACGTCGAGCGGCTCGGTGCCGGTCGGGTTTCCGGCGGCGTCGAGCGTGATCTTCTGCACGCGGGCTTCCGCCTGCCGTAACAGGTCTTCGCAGCGGCGCTTGAGCGCTTCGCCGCGCTCGTAGATGGTCACGGACTCTTCCAACGGCACGCGGCCATCTTCCAGACGTTTGACGATCAACTCGAGTTCCTCGATCGCACGCTCGAACGTGAGTTGTCCGACATCGCCGTTGCTTTGGTCGGTTGCGTTGTTCTGATTGTTTGGCGGCGCCATTGCCGGCTCCCAGAAAATGATCTTGCTATATAGACCGGCCGTCTTATCCGTGCATCAAGGCAGTGACGTGCGCAGCCGTCGAGTCCGCCAGCGCTTCCAGATCGTAGCCGCCTTCCAGCACGGAAACGACGCGGCCGTCGGCGTATTGATCGGCCACGTCCATCAGCTTTTGCGTCGCCCAGGCAAAGTCGGCTTCGACCAGATTGAGATTGGCCAGCGGGTCACGCATGTGGGCGTCAAAGCCGGCGGAGATGATAACAAGGTCTGGCTCAAATTCGCGCAGCCGTGGCAGGATCCGGTTTTCGAAGGCGGCGCGAAACGCTTCACCACCGTCGCCGGGTTTGAGTGGTGCGTTTACGATCGTATTGTACTCGCCGGACTCGTCGACTGCGCCCGTGCCCGGATAAAGCGGCATCTGATGGGTCGAGCAGTACATCACCGTTTTATCCGCCCAGAAGATGTCCTGCGACCCGTTGCCGTGATGGACGTCGAAATCGACGATGGCCGCGCGGCTGATACCGTGCTGACGCTGCGCATAACGTGCGGCGATGGCGGCGTTGTCGAAAAAGCAAAAGCCCATCGGCCGCGCCGTTTCCGCGTGGTGACCTGGAGGGCGTGTGGCGACGAAGGCGTTGGCGGCCTTCTTGGTCAAAACCTCGTCGACCGCGTGGATGGCGCCGCCGACCGCGCGCAAAGCCGCCTCAAAGCTGCCGGGAGACATCGAAGTGTCGGCATCGATTTGCACCAGGCCATGCGCGGGCGCGGCGTCGCGGATTTGCGTGACGTACTCCATCGGGTGGCACAGCGCGATGACTTCGAGTGTCGCCCGCGGCGCCTCGACGCGCGCGAGAGACTGAAACTTCTCCACCTCAAGTGCGTGTTCGATCGCGCGCAACCGGTCAGGCCGCTCGGGGTGGCCGTGCGGGGTGAGGTGATCGAGGCAGGCCGGATGGGTGATCAAGAGCGTGGACATCGAACTACACTTACACTGTCAATCCTATTGAGCCAAAACCGTGTCGGCGCCGATAACTGCCGCGGCGCCTTCGACCACGGTGCGTTCGAGCGCTCCGGCCTGCACGGCAAAGTTTTCCGCAAAGAAGCGCGCCAGTGCAATGCGCGGGCCGGCGTCGGCGTTGAGCCGCAATGCGGCAAGCGCCTGTTGCGCCAACAAGCAGCCGCCGGTGGCGACGCCGAACAGCCGAAGGTATGGGGTCGCACCGGCAAGCGCTTCGTCGGTGTCTTTATCAAGCTTGGCCAAGAGCCATTGGGTCGCGCGCGCCAAACTTTCAACGGCTTCTTCGAGGCGCACGCCGCTCCAGCCGAGCGCTGGATCGTTGGTCGCGTTGACCGCTTCGACGATGCGGCGCAATTCGCCAAGAAAAGATTTCGACCGCCGCACCGCCATCGAGCGGCAATTTGCGGGTGACAAGATCGATCGCCTGAATGCCGTTAGTGCCCTCGTAAATCGGGCCGATCCGGGCGTCGCGTAACAACTGCGCCGCGCCGGTCTCCTCGATGAAACCCATTCCGCCGTGTACCTGCACGCCGATGGAAGCGACCTCGACGCCGATATCGGTCGAAAATGCCTTTGCCACTGGTGTCAGCAGCGAGGCCCGCGCATGCGCCGCCCGACGCGCGGCCTGGTCGATCCCGCGCTCACTGTGATCGAGCGCCAGAGCGGTTGCGTAGCAGATCGTGCGCGCTGCCTGCGTCAGCGCCCGCATGGTCATGAGCATACGCTTGACGTCCGGATGGGCGATGATTGGCGCCATCGAAGTCGCCGGCATGCCGGCGATGCGGCCTTGCCGGCGTTCGCGCGCGTAGGCGACTGCCATCTGCGTCGCGCGGTCCGCGATGCCGACGCCCTGGAGACCTACGGCGAGCCGCGCGCGGTTCATCATGGTGAACATCGCGGCCATGCCGGCATTCTCTGCGCCGACGATGTAGCCGATTGCGCCGCCTTGATCGCCGAAGATCATGGTACAGGTCGGCGAGCCGTGGATGCCGAGTTTGTGCTCCACCGAATGGGCGCGCACGTCGTTGCGCGCACCAGGCGTGCCGTCGGGATTGAGCAAAAACTTCGGCACCAGGAACAATGAAATGCCGCGGGTGCCGGGCGGGGCGTCGGGCAGTCGCGCGAGGACGAAATGGATGATGTTATCTGTCAGGTCGTGCTCGCCATAGGTGATGAAGATTTTCTGACCCGTAATGCGGTAGGTGCCGTCGCCGGTGCGCTCGGCGCGGGTGCGTAATGCGCCGACATCGGAGCCGGCTTGCGGCTCGGTCAGCTGCATCGTTCCGGTCCATTCGCCGGTGACGAGCTTTTCAAGATAGGCGCGTTTCAGCTCATCGCTGCCATGGGCGTTGAGCGCGTCGATTGCTCCCATGGTCAATAACGGCCCGAGGCCAAACGACATCGCGGCCGCGTTCCACATCTCGGTGCACGCGGCGTTGACGACTTGCGGCAATCCCTGTCCGCCCCATTGGGTCGGTGAGGCGAGCCCGTTCCAGCCGGCTTTGCACCAGGCGTGATAAGCCGCTTTCCAGCCGGGCGCGGTGGTGACGGCACCGTCCTTGAATGTCGTGCCGGATTGGTCGCCGACGCGGTTAAGTGGTGCGATAATCTCGCCGGCCATGCGGCCCGCTTCGCTGAGCACCGCGTCGACATCGTCCATGGTGAGGTCGCCGAACAAACCCTCCTCGAGCGCAGGCAGAAGCGTTGTCCCGTATTTGAGCGCAAAGCCCATGTCGGCGAGCGGGGCTTGGTAGGTCATGGGCGTCTCCCGCGGCAGGTCGGATTTGGCTGTCGGCCGGGCTCTCAGCCATTATTGTATTTATTATAGAGTAGCCGCGGCGCTGACCATGCCAAAGCGCCGGGGCGGCCGGCCGTCAAGCCGCGAACCGAGGCAAACATTGATCGCAGGCGATCACGTCGCTATGGTGCGGTGGCTTATGGCCCGAGGCGGGCCGGCGGCAATCCGATGGTATTTTGGGGCGTAGCCAAGCGGTAAGGCAGCGGATTTTGATTCCGCCATTCGAAGGTTCGATTCCTTCCGCCCCAGCCACCGGGGAGACGTCCAAAGGGTGGGGGATGGCCATCAGCGATTCAACACATTGGTTCTTCCAGTACGGTAGCCAATATTACGTTGCTGGCCGCTACGCGGCCTTCGCCGGTTTGACGCCTATCGTCGGCAACATATTGCATCACGCCGTTGAAATGTTCCTCAAAGGCGTGCTTGCAAAGACAATGTCGCTGAAGGAGTTGAAAGATAAGCTCGGACACGATCTTCCAAAAATCTGGGCGGTGTTCAAAGTAAAAGTCAACGATAAGAGCTTATCAGCGTTTGATAAGGTGATCGACACGTTGAACGCGTTCGAAGACATTCGTTATCCCAATAAAATCCTGACCGACGGCGCGGTTTTGCAAATTGACATCACGAAAGTCGGCGCGGCGATGACATCTGGAAGCGGCTCAGGCGCCTCAATGCCGCAATATTCCCTTTGCCTCGAAGAAATCGACGAACTTGTCAAAGCGATCTTCAACGCCGCAGGCCGTGCACCTCCGGCCTATCTGCGTTTTGTGAAAAGCGAAGCGAGAGACTTCGTAAACCGGGAGAACAACTGCGTTAGTATCTGAGTTTGGGCACGTAGACCGGTGGAGTCGCCCGCGCCAATTGGTGGGTGGGCGCTTGATCTGTCATTTGCTCGGCCGTCGTTCCTCGATCGAGAGTGAGCCAATGCCGCTTGCTTTGACCATATTTGGCGTATCGACCGCCGGCAGTCAGCCCGTGTTCTGCTACGGGTTTCTACGGCCCGTTCGGGGCGCGGGCGATTACCAGCCGCCAAATCTTCCCAGGGGCCTCACGGCAAACCGCATCACGCGGACGCCTCTGTCTGGATTTCAGGAAGTTGAAGTAGTCGCGTGGGATTGCATTTTCCCGACCGGGCTAGAAGAGACTGTGCTGACTCAGTTTTCAGCAGGAAAGCTGACTATACCCGATGAGTGTCCTATAGAACCGGGCCGTACAGTCGAAGGCGACCTTTGCCCGTTATCATTTATCTTCGACTACCCCACTTGGGTTCGAACCTCTGGCACCGGAATTCTTCAACTCCAAAGCCTCATTGTCCGAGATGGTATTGATCCAGTCTTTCAAGCCCTGACGCCGGCTGTTGGAGCGGGCGATACTCCTGCCGCCTTGCTGAAGCTAATCGAGGTGCTGGCCAAACAATCCGGTTTAGAAGAAATCTTTTTGCTCAGGCGTCCAATTGGATTGATTGATCATTTTTGGCGGGAGGACCCTAACTGTTCAACCTCGGCGCCGCTGTTGAATATCGTACCTGACAAACCCGATTTCCGAACCAAAGTACCCATGCTCAAATGTTATGTGCGCCGTTACGCGTGTAGCGAAGAGCGAGCGTTTCGATTGCACGTGACAGTTAAGAACTTTGATGAAGTGCTCAGGGATTATCTTGTCGACTTCCCCGCCGGTGCGCCAGAAGTCGCCGTTGATACAAGCGTCCACATCACCGATGTGTCAGTCGAGGCCTTTAACGAAGACGGAACGATCGCACAAAAGATCATCGCTGTGTTTACTCAAGCAATGGATTTCGGAATCAAAGCTCTAGGCCGCGCCGACCTTCTTCCAGCAGTTTTCAGTAGTACGCCTGAAACTCAAGACCTGGAAAAACGCGCACGGTTGAGCACCGTTGCGTTCAAGGGCCCTGCTGCGGGAATGCGGTCCGGCGCGTTCGATGTGCTCCGGCAAAATAGGGAGCGTGTGGATGCCCTACTTGGACCTCAGAAACCATCTGCCGAATGTTTTTGGTTCGGCAGAAGCCCTGAAAGTCAAATCGATGTGATCCGCTGGATCAAGACGAAGCTTGAGCAGCCGAATGTCCGCAATGCATATCTAATCGATCCCTTTCTCGGAACTGACGCGTTGCGCAGAGTGATTTGCGTCAAGGCAACGAAAACATTGATCTGACACTTCTAGTGTCTCCCGGTCGCGTCAACCCGGACGCCGAGACGGTTGATATGCCAGCAACAGAAAATCATATCCAAAAGCTCATTGGCGTAGCGAATGAATGGTCTGAGCAACTGTGTGGCAACATATCAATTATTCATATCAAGCGAGGGGAGGATGCGCGTCAGGCGTTTCATGATCGTTATCTGTGCCTGGTCGACCAGGACGGGGTGCCGACGGTATATTTGCTGTCCAATAGTCTCAGCAAAGCAGCCGGGGATTGGCCCTTTGCCATCAGTGAATTGAGCCGCGTAACTGCTTGGCAGGCTTACCGCTACATCGAAGGCCTTATCGCAGGAAAGGATGGCGAAAGAGAACTTCAGCCTGTTGAGATTTGGAGGCGTAAGCAATCGACAGCCCCTATTGAAGTAAAGACCGAACAGCCAGATCAAAGCACGGACCGGCCCCAGTGGGTTCCGTGGGCTGAGTCCTTTCTGAGAAGACTGCAGACGGTCGCCTACCGTAATACCGGGAACCGCGACGAGATGGACGCCATAGTTGATCAATGCCTTGTTGAGTGGCCGACTGGCGTCGATGCGACGGTGCTCGCGGATAACTTATTTCGGATAATTAGCTACAGAGCGCAATACGTTGCGCGCGGCGCAGCCCGCTTCTTATCAGGAAGCGATGCGCAGCAGGCCGTTGGTAGGCGACTGGAAGACTTGCAGCTGGATCATTTTTTTGGCGAGCTTGAAAAGGGCGATAGAACTCACGGCGTTACGTGGCAATTTCTGGATGGCAGAGACGAGCTGATTGCTTTCCTGGGTCGTGCAATTTCTCGGCTCAGCACTCCAACTTATTTCGTTAGAGATCGAATTAACCCGTTAGTCCATTCGTCCATGCAAACGCTGGAGTTTCAACGAGGCGAAACCGATGCCGCGTTTAACGCAGTTCAAATCGCAACTTGCCTCATAAGCCTTGGACTAGAAGTCGCTGTGGTATCCGACGTCGAATTGAGATTTCGACAAGGTGTCGCTAGTGACTATGTACATTGGGCCGGACGACTTGTGCGTTCTGACGCAGCGCGTATTCGGTTGGCGTTCGGAGCACACGCGTCCGACTTGTGGATGAATGATTTCACGTTTCTCGCGCGCCAGATATTGCAGGCCGGGTCGATATTGGGGGAGCCTGTGCAAACCTCGATTTTCCGCGTTCTCAGCGATTCCTTGGTGCCATTGGAATTTAAGACACTGCTCGGTCAGGCCGGGTAATGAAACGACTGCGCGTCGCCGTTTCGGAGGTTCGAATCCTCCCCCCAACCAGCGGTGAGTGCCCGCTGACCTCTAAGTAGTTGATATTCAACCTATTGTATTACCAAAGATTTCCATTGAATAATGTCGGGTTTTTGCTATATTAAGTGTCGGGTTTTTGCAAGGAGAGGCCCATGCCCCGCCGAAAGACATTGCGGCAAAGAATCGAGGAGCGGATTTCCCGCCGGTCCGGAGACTCGGTATTCCTCACGCGCGAATTCACTAATCTCGGCGGCGAGGACCAAGTGCTGCGCGCCCTGCGCACCCTTGTGCAGGACGGGCATCTGCTGCGCCTCGGCTACGGAGTTTATGGGCGCGCCGTCCCTTCGAGCTTATCAGGACGTCCGATGCTCTACAGCCCCAACGGCTTCATCGGCGCTGCGCGCCAGGCTCTCGACAAGCTCGGGGTCGAATGGGAGCCGACCGAAGCCGAGCGCGCTTACAACGAAGGCCGCTCGACGCAAGTGCCGGTCAATCCGGTCGTGCGCGTAAGGGGGCGGTTCAACCGCCACCTCAGTTACGGCAATTCGGAGCTTGTCGTTGAGCGATAGGCCGACGCTCCAGCAGCTGCTCGAAATACAGCAGCACTTCGAATTGCCGAGTACCGCGCTCGTCGAAAAGGACTGGCACGTCATCAAGGCGCTCGCCGCGATCATGGCAGTCGACACTAAGCCATTCCGGCTGGTCTTCGGCGGCGGCACCGCGCTCGGGCGCGCCTATGGACTCATCAAGCGCATGTCCGAGGACATCGATCTGAGGATCGTCGGCGTTGAGCGGCCGAGCCGAGGTCAGTTGCGCGTGCTGCGGCAAAAAATTATGAAGGCTTTGCTGGACGCCGGCTTTAAGTTCGATCCCGAGAACCCCGAGCATCGCAGGACCATGTATGAGGGGCGCTACACCGTCTATCACCTTCCTTACGAAGCCGTCGCAGAAGGCACCGGAGCGCTTCGCCCGGAAATTAAGATCGAGACTTCCGCGTTTCCGTTAAGGCGCGATTCCGTCCAACGCCCGGTCTCGTCCTTCATCGCCGAGGGTAACGGCAAGCCGCCCGAGATTCCTTCGATCGACTGCACCTCAATTCTTGAAACCACAGCGGACAAGCTGGTTGGCTTGACCCGCCGTGCCGGCGCGGAACTCGCGGGCTTGCGCAAAGAGCGCGATACGACATTAGTTCGGCACATTCATGATCTTCATGCCGTTCGCAGCCAATACGACCCCGCAGAGGTCGCCAAGCTCGCTCGCGAAATCATGCCCGACGAAGCGGCGCAACGAGCCGACGATTTTCCTGCCTACAAGGCGGACCCACTGGGCGAAACGCTGAAAGCGATCGAAGGCATCGCGGCGAGCGCCGACTACAAGAGGGATTACGAAACCTTCCGCCGCGACATGGTCTATGGCGACGGCGTTGATTTCGATACTGCGATCAAGACGCTCAAGGAGCTAGGAGAGCAATTGCGCCGAGCGGCGTGACTTTACCCAATTTGGGGTCTTTTTACCCAAATCGGGGCCGAACATGAGTTAGCACAAGAGACGTGCGGCGGATTTCTGATTCCACCGTGCGCCGCTAAGCCGTTATTTCGCAATACAAAAAATTACCGCGACAGAGATGCGACAACGTGGCAAAAAACTGAATTGGATCAATGTGGTTTGTGGGATTTTGATTCCGCCATTCGAAGGTTCGATTCCTTCCGCCCCAGCCACTGAAAAATAATTGCTGCGCTGGTTTTTAACGAGCGCGGCACGCTGATCTATCACTCACAGGGATAATTCCGCGGCGACTTTGTTCAAGCCGCGAGACGTCTGAAATGACGCAACGTCGCAAAAGCTGCTTGGTTGAAGATAATCACCAAACGGAGGAGCGAAACCTGAGCTTTTTGTTTGGCGGGCGGCTGCCGCCGATCACTGAACGGTTACCTTCGAGTATCCTCGCGCGGCGGGAAGGTGATCAACTAAAGCCGGCGTCTTGCGCTCGGCCTCGTCTCCGATCTGCAATGAAAACAACCTTTTGCCGTCGGCGTTCCGCACCTCAATCGTCCAACCATGCCAATCGTGAGCCAGTTTGTTCGACAACAGCTGTCCGAGCGTTTCTGCAAACTCGACGGCGCCTTGAGGGCTGAGGAAATCGTCCCCTTTGTAGTCGAGAAGCGATTGATCCTTCGTGGTATAATCGAAGAAGTAGCGCATGAAACCGCACCAGCCGATCGTTTGTGACCAGCGCGATTGTAATAAGATTTTGCTATGGTGCTGTTAAATCGACCAATAAACATTTAGGCCAATTTCAAAGCGCTTAGGCTTAGAGGCAGTATCCGACGTTGCCGGTTGTTCGCAGAGCGTCGGAAGCATCGGCCTTCTTAAGGATTAAGCAAACGAGCTAAGGCCGGGCGCACGCCGTCGCGGCTTCGGGGCCGACGTCGTTCCACTCGCGCGTATGGTAAAAACTCGGTGTGCTGCCTTGCCCTTCGGGAACCGGCTGGGCAAGACTGCACTTCCAATTGCCCGACCGTCCACTCGACCATTGAGAAAGCTGAAACCGGATATGCCGATCGATCGCCTTCGGGTTGCCGTGGTTGGAGGAGGCATCGGTGGCCTCGCGGCCGCTAATGCGCTCGTTCGACGAGGCGCCGACGTCACAGTATTGGAACAGGCGGCGGTGCTGGGCGAGGTCGGCGCCGGCATTATGATCTATCCGAATAGTCTGCGGCAGCTGGAACGCATGGGTCTTCGCGAAGCGATGGCGCGGGTGGGCGCGAAGGTCGGCGACGGGCTCGGAATACTGCAGGATGGACGGCACGACCGTCGGCAAAATCCTCACAACCGACTCGAACGGCTGGAACGGGGTCTATGGGACGCATCGGGCCGACTTGCTGCGTGTGCTCGCCGACGCGATTCCGCAAGCCGCCATACGCACAGGTCACCGCTGTATCGCATTTGAGCAAGATGAGGCTGGCGCACACCTGAAGTTCGCGAATGGCGCGACATTGGACGTCGACGTCGTGATCGCGGCCGATGGCATCCAGTCGACTTTGCAGAAATACGTCACCGAGCCCTCGCTGCCGGAATATTCAGGCTCACGCGCCTATCGAGGCTTGATCGCGACCGACAAGCTTCCCTCGTGGCGAAAGGAGGCTCACCAGGTCTGGATGGGCGACGGCAAACATTTCATGGTGTTTCCAGTTCGCAGCGGCCGGCTTCTCAATTATGTCGGCTTCGTGCCGACCAAGAGCGAGACGATCAAGTCATGGTCGGCGATTGGCGATCGCGACGAGCTTGCGGCGTCGTTCGCAGGATGGGATCCGCGCGTGGTCGGTCTGATTGAAAAAGTGGAGAGCTGCTTCTGGTGGGGGTTGTACGATCGGAAACCTCTGGCGTCGTGGACCAACGGGCGCCTCGCACTTCTTGGCGACGCCGCCCATGCGATGCTGCCGCATGTCGGTCAGGGCGCCAATCAGGCCGTCGAGGATGGCGTTGCTCTTGCGGTTTTCCTTGAGGGGCGGAGTTCTGCTGAGGTCGCCGATGCATTGCGGCGCTACGAGGCTTTCCGTCGCGAGCGCACCGGTATCGTGCAGGCCGAAGCCCGGCGGAACGGTCTTCGTTACGATTCGCAGTACGAAAATCTGGAGCAGCGCGATCGGGAAGTCGCGAATGCCGCGGTGTTCCGCAAATGGCTTTACGACTATGACGTCGAGCAAGCCGCGGTGGCTTATATGGCGGAAAGCCGGGCGTCCGTGCCCGCCTGAACGGGACGGCGAAGTTCTGCCCGGGCGGACGACGCTGCGCTTCCGACCTGGTGACGGTTCAGTTCCAGATACGCCGGCTGGCGATCCGCGCGCCTTCAACCATTGCGGCCAGCTTCGCCCAGACGATTGACGGATGCATCTCGTGCGATGCGGCGAAAGATGCAAAGCCGCAGTCGGCGCCAGCGATCACGTTTTCGGCGCCGACGACGTTGGCGAAACGGACTAGCCGCTCGGCGACCAATTCGGGATGCTCGACAAGAACGGTGGTGTGGGAAATCACGCCGGGAATCAGGATCTTGCCGGGCGGCAACTTGGCATGTTCCCAGATCGCCCATTCGTGTTCGTGGCGGGGATTGGCGAATTCAAACGAGTAGGCGCCGGCGCGGACGCGCAGCATGATGTCGACAAAATCCTTCAGCTCCATGTCGGTCGCGCGCGGCCCCATGTTGATGCTGTAACAGGTGTGAAACCGCACTTTCTCCTCGGGAATATTACGCAGCGCGTGGTTCAGCACGTCGACCCTGACATGCGCCCAGTTGCGGGTCTGCTCGATGCTGTCGGTGGTCATGGTGTAGCGCGTTGCCAGCGCCGGATCGTCGATCTGGAGCAAAAATCCGGCTGCCACAATCACTTCATATTCTTCGCGCATCGCTTCTGCGATCGCCTCGAGATAATCCTCCTCGGTCTTGTAGTATTCGTTGCGCTGCCAGCGTTCGACGTTGGCAGGTGAAATCGACGGCACGAACGCCTCGACTGCACCGGCACGATCGGCCGCGGCTTTGAACACTTTCAGTTGCTGTTCCAGCAGCGCGCGGCCCGAATAGCGCAGGCGATCGACGCAGATCATCTGTCGCGCCCGGCCCGGAGCGCCGCTCGCGTGCGCCTCGACCTCGGCATAGAATTCCGGAAAGGCTTGGCCCTCGCGGGTGTTTTTCCAGAGATTGCCACGCTGCTCGCCGGCGATAATGCCGCTCAAGCGGTCGTGCACATAGGTGACAAAACTGACCTTGCCCTGCTCGCCGTCGTTGATCACGTCGATGCCGAGGCTCGCTTGCTTGGCTACGACCTCATCGACAGCACGCGCGACGCGCGCGGCAAATGCGGCGGCGTCAATCTCGCGGCCTTCTTCCCGATCGATCATCATTGCCAACAGATCGTCGGGCCGCGGCAGGCTGCCGACATGGGTGGTCAGAAATCTATTGGTACTGCGCTGCACTCTTTGCACTCCCTGACAATTGCGATGGGCCGCCCAAAGCGTCGACGACGGGATGCACCGCGTCGCGCGGGCTCGACATTTTAGCAACCGATGATGACTTCGCGAGCTTAGTCTAGTTGGCGGCCGCAGGGCTGTCGCGGTCAAGCTCCGCGGTTAGGCGGGCGTAGAGCGGATTGTCGCGCGAATAAACGTATTCGAGCGCGGCAACGGAGACCGCCTCGGCGCCACGCTCGCGCAAGAAGCTCGCCAGCGCATGCACGTTCCGGGGCGGGCAGTGCAACGTCATCATGCCGGAAGAGGTTGGGCCGCCGAACGGCGCGGCGACGCCGAATTTTTCGCCCGCGGTTTTAAGCAGCGCCTCGTTCAGACCGGCAAAACGGGTGCGCACTTCGCGATAAGCGTGCGCGCGCTTTTGCGCAGCGATCCGGTCGAGCAGAAGGCGTGCGGTTTCGCGATGCGCGGTCTCCCATTGCGCCGACCGCGCCGCGACCAGGTTTGCCTGCGAGCGCAGAATGATGCCGTCGTCGATCACCTTGAGGCCGTTGGCGGCAAGCGTCGAGCCGGTGGTGGTGATGTCGACGATCAGTTCGGCCGTGCCAGCCGCAGGTGCGCCCTCGGTCGCGCCTGAACTCTCGACAATGCGGTAGTCGACGACGCCGTGCTCGGCAAAGAAGCCGCGCGTGAGGTTGGCGTATTTGGTGGCGAGCCGCATCTTGCGATCGTGCTTCATTCGGAAGGTGGTCGCGACATCGTCGAGATCGGCCATGCTGCGAACGTCGATCCAGGCCTGCGGCACGGCGACGACGACATTGGCGAAGCCGAAACCGAGTTGATCGATGAATACGACCTCGCGGTCGGCGTCGGGGATCATCTCCCGCACCAGATCCTCGCCGGTGATGCCGAGGTGCACTGCGCCTTGCGCAAGCTGCGCGGTGATCTCGGCCGCCGACAGATAGGCGATCTCCGCGCCGTCGAAGCCGGCGATGGCGCCGCGATATTCCCGCGCGCCGCGCGGCTTGACGAGTTCAAGTCCGGAACGCGCAAAAAAGGCCTCAGCGTTATCTTGCAGCCGGCCTTTCGAGGGCACGGCGAGAATGAGCGGCGCGCTCATGCCAGGCCTCCGCATGCGGCAAGCTCTTCGATCGAGGCGGCAAAGCCAACCGCCGGGATCGTTTCGCGCGCACCCAATCGCGTCAGCAGTTCATCATAGCGTCCGCCGGCGATGAGCGGGCCTTTGGCGCGCGCGTCATGCAGCTCGAACACGAAGCCGGTGTAGTAGTCAAAGCCGCGGCCGAACGCGGTGGAGAAATGTATGGCACCGACGTCGACGCCTTGGGCGGCGAGAAAACCGGTGCGGGTCTCGAACAGATCGATCGCCGGCCCAAGCGCCAGGTTGGCGTCCGCGGCGAGTGCGCGCAGTTCTGTCGCTGCCTCGTCCGGAATGCCGCGCATCGCAAGAAAGCGTTCGACCAGCGCGCGGGTCTCACGCGGCAGTCGCGTTCCGGTGCCGTGCGCCGATTGTTCGAGAAACCGGTCGGCGATCTCACCGACCGAGCGGCCGCCAACCGCAGCGATGCCGGCGATCGAAAGCAGATCAGTGATGAGGTGATGCGCCGCCTTGGGATCGGAGCCGGCCAGCGCCGCAAGCACCCCCTGATATTCCGGCGGCCGGTTCGTCGCGGTGAGTGCAAGCTGATCAAGATCGTGCGCCAGCGACCATTTGCTGTTGAAGTCTTTCAACAGCCGCCGCTTCCACGCCGGCGCAAGATCGAGCGCGGCGACGAACGCCATAAACAGCCCGACGTCTCCGATGCGGATTTCCGGCGCGCTGACGCCATAGAGCGTGGTTGCTTCCAGTCCGAGCGTCAGCATTTCCGCATCGGCGGCCGCCTTGTCCTGGCGGCCGAACAATTCGATGCCGGCCTGGACGAACTCGGCCGGCAATCCCTCGCGGTGGCGGAACACCGCGCCTTGATAGCAAAAGCCCGCCGGCTTGCCGGCCGCCGGCGATTGCAGATAGGCGCGTGAGACCGGAATGGTCAGATCGGGCCGCAGGCACAATTCGCGTCCGTGCGGATCGGTGGTGAGGAACATGCGGCGGCGAATGTCCTCGCCGGAAAGATCGAGGAACGGCTCCGCGGGCTGCAGCACCGGCGGGTCGATCGGAGTATAGCCGGCCCGCACATACGAGGCGACAAGCCTCTGCGCGCGCTGGTCCGGGGTCGGTGCCATACTCGACATGCTGATCAAATCCACGCCGGCGTATGGTTAATCGATCCCCGTTCGCGCGACGATAGTCCCAATTGGGCAGCCCTTTAGCATGGCAGTGGTCGCTATTCGATGAAGATTGCGGGGCGCCGTTAATGCTGCGGCGCGAGGCCGAGCCGGCGACGAAGTTGAGCTTAATGTTTAGTTCGATTGCGGCGCCGCACCGCGTATTGCGGCGACGATGGCCGGTACCGCGCTCGGGTCAGTGGTGAGCTGGGTATGGCTAAGCCCGGGCACGACGGTGACCGGAATTCCCGGCTTGATCGCGTCCAAAGTGGGGGCGAATTTGTCGGCGTAGAACAGTTCGTCCTTTTCGCCGACTACGACGGCGAGTGGGGTTTGCGCATTGCGCACGTCGGCGGCGTAGTCCCGCGTCGCGAACGCCCGCATCAACAGCCACGAATAATGACCGACGAGGATGTCCGCCCGCGACGGATCGATGGCGAGCAGGAGCGTGGTGAGATGATCGAAGGCGTGGATGCCGATGCGGTTGAGTACAAACAGCGCCAGAATCCGCGGCAGGAACGGGCGTGCGTATTTCTGATCCTGGTTGTAGGTCGGCGCGAACGGCCCGAGCATCGGCGATAGCATCACTGTGCGCACGAACGATTTGCCGAGCGGGGTTGCCGCGACGTGGAGCGCATAACCGCCGCCGGACGAGAAACCGATCAGGACGAGCTTGGCGTTCGGGTGTTTGGCGCGCACCGCGGCGACAAAATCGGCGAAGTCGTCGTCGAGCTGTCCGGCGTAATCGATGTCGCCGCGCGTGCCGGTGCCGCCGTGGCCGCGGATGTCGGGCGCGTAGACCGGAATGCCCGCCGCGCCGAGCGCCTTGCCGAGCGGATGAAGGCTCGCGCTCATGGACGACGAGCCGTGGATCGCAATGACGACGAGCTCGGGATCGGAAGATGGCTTCTCGCCCCAAACGCGAAAGGCGATCGGGGTGCCGCTGCGCACGGCAAGCGTTTGAACCGGCGGCAGGTCGCTGAAATCGACGCGCCGGAACGGCTCGCCGAGCGACGCCAGCAGGGCGGGCGGGTCGCCGGTGCCGAACGCGATCATGCCGGCGAGCGCCGCGATGATGGCGGTCACCAGGACGCATACAACGATGACGACGATTTTCGTCGCGCGGTTCATCGTTCGCGGCCAAGCCCGTGTCGCGCCAGCACCGCGCGCACGGCGTCGACGAGTTGCGCTTCGGGTACGGATTGCTGCGCTTCGCCTTGCTTTTGCAGATGCTCTTCGCGGCCTTTTTCGAGCTTTGCCAGCTCGGCGCCGACGATCAAATCCTTGATGGTGACTTCGCCCTTGGCCTTCTCATCGCCGCCCTGGATCACAACGCACGGGGCGTTGCGCTTGTCGGCGTATTTGAGCTGATTGCCGAGGTTGCGCGGATTGCCGAGATAAAGCTCGGCGCGGATTTTGGCGGCGCGCAACTTCGCGACCATGTTCTGATAATCGGCGAGGCGATCCTTGTCGAACACGGTGACGACGACCGGGCCATGCTCGGGCTTGCTGTCGAGCTTGGCGAGATGCTGGAGCGCTGCGGCAAGCCGTGACACGCCGATGGAAAATCCCGTCGCAGGCACCGGCTCGCCGCGAAAGCGCGATACAAGTCCGTCGTAACGGCCGCCACCGCCGACCGAGCCGAAGCGAGTCGAACCATCTTTGCCGTCGGTGGCGAATGTCAGCTCAACTTCAAAAACCGGGCCGGTGTAATATTCCAGCCCGCGCACGACCGAAGGATCGATGCGAATGCGATCGTAACCGTAGCCTGCTGCGGAGCAAAGTCTCGCAATTTCGGTAAGCTCATTTAACCCAGCCAAATAGTTCGGAGAGTCCATAAACAATTTCAGCTGAACTCATGGAATTCAAAACATACCGGTTAAATTCTAGGTTCTTACTCTCCGTTTGATTGGATGGGTCAGCTAGGCGTCTCTCAAGAAATACGAGAAGAACGTGAATTTGCTGATCATTGAGACCCGCTCCCTTCGTGAAATCTCCGCTTTCGTCTTTACGCCCAGGACCGAGCAGCGCACCTACTCCGCGTTGACCTAAGCGATCGTATTTGTCTAACGCGCGAAGAATCGTAAGACGCTTTTCGGCATCTAGTTCTGCAACAAGTCCAGTTGCGTCTAAAACACCATCCAGCACCTTGCGATTGTTCATTTTCACAAGATACGACCCGCGCGGAACGCCAAGAGCCTCCATTGTGTCCGCGGCCATCATGCACATCTCGGCGTCGGCGGCGGGCGAAGCTGAGCCGACCGTGTCGGCGTCGAACTGCATGAACTGGCGGAAGCGTCCGGGGCCGGGCTTCTCGTTGCGAAACACCCAGCCGACGCGGTAGCTCCGATACGGCTTCGGCAGCGCGTCGAAATTCTCCGCCACATAGCGTGCGAGCGGCGCGGTCAAATCGTAACGCAGCGACAGCCATTGCTCGTCGTCGTCCTGGAACGAGAACACGCCTTCGTTCGGCCGGTCCTGATCGGGCAAAAATTTGCCGAGCGCGTCGGTGTATTCGATCTCTGGAGTTTCCACCGGCTCAAAGCCGTAACGCTCATAGACGACGCGAATCTTTTCGATCATCGCGCGCGTGGCGGCGATCTCGGCCTGGCCGCGGTCGGCAAGTCCGCGCGGCAGGCGAGCCTTGAGCTTGTTGTTTTCTTTGCGCTTCTCGGCCATCTGCCGGCCTGATCTCATCGGGCTAACGGGAACGCGTGGTTGGTACCAGCGGCGGGGCAGGGCGGCAAGGATCGGGTGGCGCGCTCAGTCCACGGACCGGCGACGGATGGCCTAGCCAATCCAAATTCGAACGGTTAGGTATTGGCGAAGCATTTTTTGGCGGGGACGCATGATGATTTCGCGACGGAACGCAATGGCGGTAGCGATCGCTGCTCTTGTCGGCGCAACAGGGACCGCGTGGGCCGCGGGTTCGACACCGGTCGGTCAGTTCGACACCAACAATGACGGGTCCGTTGACCTCGCCGAAGCCAACAAGGCGGCGTCGGATGTGTTCGATAAACTTGATACCGGCAAGAAAGGCGCGCTCGACTTGAAACAATTTCATGGCCGGCTCAGCCGCAAGGAATTCGCCGCCGCCGATGCCGACAAGGACGGCACGCTCAGCAAGGAAGAATATCTGACCGTCGTCGCGCAGCGCTTCAAAGCCGCCGATCGCAAGCATGACGGCAAGCTCGTCAACTGGGAGTTTCTAACTCGCCAGGGGCGCGCGCTGGTCCGGTTATTGCGCTAACGCGCGCCTTGCGCGGGCCTTTGGGCCGCTGCGCTACAAAGAAATCGGGGAGCGGAGGCGACAGGACAGGCAGTCATGACAAACGTCAACACGTTGACCCGTCAGACCAACGATCTTGATGCCTACTGGATTCCGTTCACGCCGAATCGGGCGTTCAAGCGCGCGCCTCGGTTACTCGCCCGCGCCAAGGAGCTGCATTACTACACGCCCGACGGCCGCGCGGTGTTCGACGGGCTGGCCGGACTGTGGTGCACCAATGCCGGCCACAATCGCGACCCGATCGTCGCTGCGATTTCAAACCAGGCAGCCGAACTCGACTACGCAGCGGCGTTCCATTTCGCACACCCGAAGGCATTCGAGCTGGCGAGCCGGATCGCGGCGCTGGCGCCGGCCGATCTCAACCGGGTGTTTTTCTGTAACTCGGGCTCGGAGGCGATCGATACCGCACTCAAGATTGCGCTCGCCTACCACAATGTGCGTGGCGAAGGCGCGCGTACCCGCCTGATCGGCCGCGAGCGGGGCTATCACGGCGTCGGCTTCGGCGGAATTTCGGTCGGCGGCCTTGTCAACAACCGTAAATTCTTCGGCACGCTGCTGGCCGGTGTCGACCACTTGCCGACGACCTACAGCCGCGAGCATCAGGCCTTCACCAAGGGTGAGCCGGAATGGGGCGCGCATCTCGCCGATGAGCTTGAACGTATCGTCGCGCTGCATGGTGCGTCGACCATCGCCGCGGTGATCGTCGAGCCAATGGCCGGATCGACCGGCGTGCTGCCGCCGCCGAAGGGTTATCTGCAGCGGCTGCGCGCGATCTGCGACCGTCACGGTATTTTGCTGATCTTCGACGAGGTCATCACCGGCTTCGGGCGGCTTGGTCACGCGTTTGCCGCCGAGCGTTATGGCGTCACGCCGGACCTGTTATGCTTCGCCAAGGGCGTCACGTCGGGCACGGTGCCGATGGGAGGCGTGATCGCGCGCGAGAGCATCTACGACGCCTTCATGCACGGGCCCGAGCACACCATCGAATTGTTCCACGGCTACACCTATTCGGCGCACCCGCTTGCCTGTGCCGCTGGTCTGGCGACGCTCGATCTCTACCGCGACGAAAACCTGTTTGATCACGCCAAGCGGCTGGAACCGCTCTACGCCGACGCGGCGATGACGCTGAAAGGCCTGCCGAACGTGCTCGACGTGCGCACCGTCGGGCTTGCCGCCGGGATTGATCTCGCCTCGCGCCCCGACGCCGTCGGGGAGCGCGGTTATGAGGCCATGGAGCGGGCGTTCCAGGACGAGGACCTCGTCATCCGCATTACCGGCGACACGCTGGCGATCGCGCCCCCGCTAATCGTCAACGAAACCCACATCGCGGAACTTTTCGAGAAGGCCGCGCGTGTCATTCGCGCGGTGGCGTAACCCCCACCGATCATATGCCGAGACCATAATGCGCTTCTGCGCGTTGTTAGGCGGATAAGGGCGGCGCGTCGCGACGCTTCGGGTGGCTTTCTTTGATTTTATCTTTGCATTGGTGAGGACATGATGCGCTGGTTCCGTGGCTTTGAAGCCCACCGCCGGTCACTCTTCAAGGCTGTCTCGTGGCGGACGATGGCTTCGCTCGACACTTTCGTGGTCAGTTTCATCGTAACCGGCCGCGTCGGGATTGCCGGATCCATTGCCGGGGCCGAATTCGTCACCAAGATCGCGCTCTACTATTTGCACGAACGCATTTGGGCGGTGGTGCCGTGGGGCCGACGTTAACGGGGCAAGCAACGAGGATGATTGAAACAGCCGGCTGCGTTCGCGCTATAAAACCACACTTGCGGTGGTTTAGGGCTTGTGGACACTACTAGCGCCCGGATAGGAATCATTCCTAGGGTCTAGCGCGCGGGGTCATTCAGGAATGGTGCGCATCAGCGCCATTTTCATCGCCGGGTGCATGGTGCTCATCGCCGCCGCGCTCGGCGCTGTGCTGTTCCTTCGCTTTGGGCTCAGCCTGACCAATTCGGCACTCGTGGCTGTTGGTCTCCTCACCGTAATGGCGGTCTATAATGTCATCGCCGGCCGCAACCGCGACCGCGCCGAGGTCAGCGATCAGGTCTCCAACATCGCGCGCGGCTCGGGCGATTTGGCGCGCCAGCTGGCGGAGTTCGACCGGCGGCTTGGCTTCATGGAAAGCAGGGTCGAAACGGTACTCGAGCGGGCGCTGTCAACCGCCCGGCCGCTCGCCAACGAAATCGAGGAGCTTTCGCGGCTGGTCAACCAGCTTGCCGAGACTGTGGCACAGCACGATGCGGCGCTGGCTCAGTCGCGCGCCATCGACGATTCGCCGATTTCGCGTAATTCCGCCCAGCCGCCAGCGGGCGCACCGGCCGCAGCAGGCAGGCACGAGGGCGCTGCAGCGCCGGCAGCTCCGGCTGGACGTCAAATTCCAGCCTTCAGTGGCCTCGATCGCGACGCCATCATTGCCGCAATTCGCGCCGGCATCGAGGCGCAGCGCATCGATCTTCATCTGCAACCGATCGTCACGCTGCCGCAGCGCAAGGTCCGCTACTACGAGGCGGTGTCGCGGCTCAACACCGGCAGCGGCGAATTGGTCGCCGCTGAGGATTTTCTGCCTTACGCCGAAGCGGGATCGCTGTTGCCGAAGCTCGACGGCCTCTCAGTCTTGCGATGCGTTCAGGTGGTCCGGCGTTTGTTGCTTAAGAACCGCGAGGTCGGCCTGTTCTGCAATCTTTCCGGGGCAACGCTGACCGATGCGGGCTTCGCCCAGTTACTGGAACTCCTCGAAGCCAATCGCGCAATCGCACCCTCGCTCATTCTCGAATTCACCCAGGCCGCGGTCCGCTCGATGGGCCCGATCGAGCACGAGAGCCTCGCGGCGCTTGCCGAGCGCGGCTTTCGGTTTTCGATGGACAATCTCACCGATTTGCGTCTCGAGCCGCGCGAACTGACCGAACGCGGATTTCGCTTCATCAAGGCTTCGGCGGCGTTGCTGCTCAACCGGTCGAGCGGCAACACGACCAACATCCATCCTGCGGATTTTTCCGATCTGCTTGGCCGCTTTGGCATCGATCTCATCGCCGATCGGATCGAAAACGAATCCACCGTGGTCGATTTGCTGGATTACGATGTCCGGTTCGGACAGGGCTTTTTGTTTTCTCCGCCGCGGCCGGTGCGTCCGGAAGCGTTACAGGGATCTGGGGGCGATGCGGGCAGGGGCGAGCCGGGGAGGATGCCCGGCTCTGCGCCGAGCGAAGCCGCTCCTGCCGGACAAAGCGCGCTTGCCAAACTTGCCCGCACCGGCAGCGGCAATTGAGGCGGCGCGACCTTCTTGCCTGAGATCATCGAACGATTTGCGCCGCTGGCGAGGACGTACGACGTTCTGCTTTGCGACGTCTGGGGGGTGGTGCACAACGGCGTTGCAGCCTTCGCGCCGGCCTGCGAAGCGCTGATGCGCTTTCGCGCCGATGGCGGCACCGTCATCCTTATTACCAACGCGCCGCGGCCCGGGTTGTGGGTGCAAAAATATCTCGACCGGCTCGCCGTGCCGCGAGCGGCTTATGACGCGATCACGAGTTCCGGCGATGTCACGCGTGGCATTGTGGAAGGCAGAGTCAACGAGCGCGTCTTCCATCTCGGGCCGCAGCGCGACGTTTCGATCTTCGCCGGATTGGATGTCGCCTTTGCGCCGGTGGACGGCGCCGATTATGCCGTCTGCACCGGTTTGTTCGATGATGAGCGCGAGACGCCCGACAGCTATCGCGAGCTGTTGGCGACGATGCGGAGGCGTTCACTGTTCATGGTCTGCGCCAATCCCGACATCTTCGTTGAGCGCGGCGACGAGCTTATCTACTGCGCCGGCGCGTTGGCCGACGCCTATGCGGCGCTGGGCGGTGAGGTGCTTTACTGCGGCAAGCCGCATGCGCCGATCTATGAGGCTGCGCTCGGCAAGGCCGCTGCTTTTCGCGGTGGCGAGGTACCACCGTTGCAGCGGGTTTTGGCGATCGGCGACTCGGTCCGAACCGATCTCAAAGGCGCCGCTGCTTTCGGCGTCGATTGTCTGTTCGTCATTTCCGGCATCCACGCCGACGACCTCGGCGGACGTGACGCGGCCGATTTGTCCGGCTTGAACGCCGTCTTCGCCACAGCCGGCGTAGCACCGAAGGCGGTCACGCGCGCGCTGGCGTGGTAATTTCAGTTCTGTCGACGGGCATTGGGACCACAGGTCGTGGTCCGGGTTTTGTTCAACCCGTGAGATGATGCGATTGAGCGCACACGTTATTTAGCGAGGACAACGCCTCGCGAATCGGTCAATTTCGTTGACAGGGGCTGTGGCGATTTGAATATAGCCGCGACTTTAGAACTATCGCAGCCTGTAACAGGGCGATGTTTATTGCGTGAGGACGCCGCACTCGGATCCCTCTGGGCAAAGAAGAGCCGCCTCTCATGAAATTGCTGATTTCTGGAAGTGTCGCTGTCGTAGCAATCATTGCCGCCGGCGCGGCCAGCGCTGCGGACCTTCCGCTGCCTTACAAGGCTGCACCGGCGGTGCCGGCGTATTCCTGGCAGGGGTTCTACTTGGGAGCCAACGGCGGCTTTGCGTGGGGCTCCAGTTGCTGGACTTTTGTCGATACCGTGCCGCCAGGGCTGGGAGGCCCATCCGCCGCCGAGGGCTGCCATCATCCCAGCGGCGGCATTGTCGGCGGCCAGGTAGGCTACGACTGGCAACTCAGCAATTGGGTTCTCGGTCTGGAAGCGCAGGGCGATTGGGCAAGCCTGCAAGGCCAGAATGTCAGTTTGGCGTTTCCAACCACCACAAACCGGACGCGCGTTGGCGGCCTTGGGCTCTTTACCGGTCGAGTTGGTTATACGTGGAGTTCGACGCTGTTTTATCTGAAGGGTGGCGCTGCCGCCGTGCAGAACAACTATGACTTCTTCGGCACGCTGTTTGGTGCACCGGTCTCAGGGGGTGCAAGCCAGACACGCTGGGGCGGGACCGGCGGTGCAGGAATTGAGTACAAGTTCACCCAGCACTGGTCCGCGGCAATCGAGTACGATTATGTCGCCCTTGGCACGTCCCGGCTTAATTTCACGACTACGCTTGGCGTGAATACGCTCGAAGACATCAATCAGAACATGAATTTGGTGACGGCGCGGATAAACTACAGCTTTCCGTAGTTGTTGCTTTGCTGCCGTCTGCGAAGCGGACGGCTGCCGACCCCACACGATCTACGAGTGAGCGCTCTGTCGGGCGACCGGCTCAATGTCCGCTGGCGCCTCGGTGAATACGGCTTCGATTTTCGCCTTAAGCGTCTGCGCGTTGAACGGCTTGACGATATAATTATTCACGCCGGCCTTCCGCGCGGCGACCACGTTCTCGGTCTTTGATTCGGCCGTGACCATGATGAAGGGCGTGTCACCCAGGTCGGGATCGGCCCGCACTTGGCGCAGCAGGTCAAAGCCGGTCATCGGCTCCATGTTCCAGTCCGAGATCACCAGGCCATAACGCTTGGCGTGCATCTTGGCGATCGCTTCGAGGCCGTCGCTGGCATCGTCGACATCGGCGAAGCCGAGCTGCCGCAGCAGATTGCGGATGATGCGGACCATGGTGCTGTAGTCGTCGACCACGAGCACCGGCATTGTCGGATCAAGAGCCATCGCTCTGCTCCTTGGCGCAGCAGAGGCGCGGAGTGAAGTTGGTCGGCTTCTCACATAGAAGCCGCGTCGCCCCCAAACGCCGTCTTCCCTTAAGGCGCGCTGATTTATCATTGCCAATTGAAGATCGGGTTAATCGCGGTGCCGCTAGGTTCGTTGGCTTCCCTCCGCTTGACGCCCGTCCGCTTGACTTGGACCTGCCGCAGCGGCACCTACGGGGCCCACAGGTTTTCTTAACCATTGCAGGCCGATGGCGCCGAAACGCTTCCTCGTCGTGCGCGATGCAGCGCCCGGTGGCGCGCTCCGCGGCGCCGTCCTCGCCATGGGCAATTTCGATGGCGTCCACCGCGGCCACCAAGCGGTGATCGCGGTAGCGATCGATCGCGCCCGGGGCTTGCGTCAGCCGGCGGGGGTCCTGACCTTCGAGCCGCATCCGCGCGATTTCTTCAACCCCAGCGAGCCGTTGTTCCGGCTGACCGACGAGGCCGCGAAATTGCGGCTCCTTGCTGCGTTTGGGCTCGATGGGACGGTGGTGCTGACTTTCAATGCCGCGCTGGCGAACCTGACGGCGGAGGATTTTGTCACCCGGATTCTGGTGGAGCAGTTCGCGGTGAGCGGCGTCGTGATCGGTTTCAACTTCCACTTCGGGAAGAATCGCACGGGGTCCCCGGACTTCCTCGCCGCGCAGGGCCGGAAGTACGGCTTCGCCGTCGACGTGGTTGCGCCGTTCGAACTCAACGGGCGACCGGTCTCGTCGGGCCCGATCCGAGACGCACTGGCTGCTGGGCGTCTCGACAACGCGGCGGAGCTGCTCGGCTTTCCCTGGTTCGTATCCGGCGAGGTCAGGCACGGCGACAAGCGCGGCAGAGAGCTCGGTTTTCCGACCGCGAATTTGAGTCTCGATCCATCATGCCGGCTGCGCCACGGCGTGTACGCAGTGCGGGTCGGAGTTGGCGAGCGCCGCTATGACGGTGTCGCGAACTTTGGCCGGCGGCCGATGTTCGACAGCGGCGTCGTTCTTCTCGAAGTCTTTTTGTTTGATTTTGCCGGCGATCTTTACGGCCAGCGCATCGACGTCGCCTTCATCGAGTGGATTCGCGACGAAGCGGTTTTCAGTTCTGTCGGCGAACTCACGCGCGCCATGGAGGACGACTGCGCCAAAGCCCGCGCGGCTCTTATGCGTGCTGGAGATCTGTTCCCGCCGATTTAGCGGAGAGGATCAGAATCAATCGGCATCATCGGGGGTCTGCCCGCCGCGCTCGCGCACCCATTGCGCTGCGAGAAACGCGAGCAGCGCCACCGGGATGATGCGTTGCCAGCCGATCGAACGGCCGGCTTGTAGCGCGACGCCCAAAATCTTCGGATCGAGCAGCCATGACGACGCGGCGTGCGCGCGCGCGGCACGCTCGAGAATGGCGCGCTCTCTGGCGCGGCGGCGCGAGATAGCGGAAACGAGCGCGCCAATCAGCGCGATCAAAATAAAGATGCCCGCCATCGCGAGCGCGGCGTAAACCGCGCCCCATTGCAGCGACAGCCAATCGTAGGCGGCGACACAGAGGAATGCGAATGCGGTAAGCGCGGCGAACAGCATGATCGCCAGCCAGACGAAGAAGCCTGCGGTCAAGCCACTGCGCGCCTGAATGCCAAGCGCGACGTCGTGCATCCAGTTCTTGAGCATAGAGACCTCAGCGGCGCCAGGTTGCCCCGAAGAGGAACGCGATACCAGCGACGATGGCGAGCGTTGTGTACGGCCTGGTCTTGATCGATTCGTCGATCGCGTCGACGAAGTGGCCCGAGACTTCGCGCACTGCGGTTGCCGCCTCGCGGCCTTTGTCTTCCGCCCCGGCAACGGCGTCATCGATGCTCGACTTCGCGCGCCGCCATGCAGCGCTGCCGGCAACCATACTCGCGACCTGGTCGGCCAGACGGGCGAACTCCTCGCGCAGCGACTGCAAATCGTTTTCCATATTACCGCCGGCGGCGGACGCTGCCTTGCGGGCTTGGCGAATGGCGTCGGCTGCCGTCTCCCCAGCATCATTTGCCGCTGTCGACGCGGTGCTCATGGCTGCTCTCCATGCAATGAACGGCGAAAACTGCCGTGACAAACATATAGGCGGCTGAAAATGCCGTGCAATCGGGAAATTTTGCATTCGCCGGGGAACCAATGGCTGAATACGGATCGTGCCTGGTACGGGACCCTTTGCGCCGTGCCGGTGGCTTGTTAGAACGCGCGCCATGAGCGAGCCACCGGCCCAAACGCGCGATTACAGCGAAACGCTATTCCTGCCCAAGACCGATTTTCCGATGCGCGCCGGCTTACCGCAGAAAGAGCCGGAGATCCTCAAGCGCTGGAAGAGCCTCGGTCTTTATGGCCGGCTGCGCGCCGCTGCGAAGGGGAGGCCGCGCTTTGTCCTGCACGATGGCCCGCCCTACGCCAACGGCAACATCCACATCGGCCACTCGCTCAACAAAATCCTCAAGGACGTGGTGACCCGGAGCCAACAGATGCTCGGCTTCGATTCCGACTACGTGCCCGGCTGGGACTGTCACGGCTTGCCAATCGAATGGAAGATCGAGGAAGAGAACTACCGCGCCAAGGGAAAACCGAAGCCGGATTTGTCGAACCCGGCAGCTCTGGTGGAATTCCGCCAGGAGTGTCGGCGGTTTGCCCAGCACTGGGTCAATGTGCAGCGCGATGAATTCGAGCGCCTCGGCGTGGTCGGCGATTGGGCGCATCCCTACACGACGATGGACCCATCCGCCGAAGCGCAAATCGCGCGCGAGATCATGAAATTTGCGGCGAACGGCACGCTTTATCGCGGCAGTAAGCCGGTGATGTGGTCGGTGGTGGAAAAGACCGCGCTCGCCGAGGCCGAGGTCGAATATGAGGATTACACGTCGGATACGGTGTGGGTAAAATTTCCGATTGTCAGGTGGCGATCGGCTTGCATGAGCTGCTGGACAGCGCGCGATGCGGCAACATCGTCGGCGCCGCCGAGGCTCGTGATCTGGACGACAACGCCTTGGACCATTCCAGGAAACCGGGCGATCAGCTATTCGCCGCACATTGAATATGGGGTTTACGAAGTTACCGACGCGCCTTCCGACAATTGGGCCAAGGCGGGAGATTTGTTTGTGTTCTGGCGGACAAGCTGTCGTCGACGTGCTTGCGCCAGGCGCGGGTAACTGCATTCAAGAAACTCAGAAGATGTTCAGCTTTGATGAGGGATCTGGGCGCATTTCTTTGATTTGTCAGCCATCCACTCAAGGAATCAGGAGGTTACGAGTTCAAGTGCCGCTGCTGCCCGGTGACCATGTCACCGAAGATGCGGGCACCGGATTTGTCCATACGGCGCCCGGACATGGCCGCGAAGACTTCGATAGTTTGGGCCGAGAATAGCGCGCTGAACTTGCGGCGCGCGAAGCATCAATACGACGATTCCCTACACGGTCGATGCCGACGGCCGCTTTACTGATCAGGCGCCGGGCTTCACTGGCAAGCGCGTCCTCACGGATAAAGGCGAAAAGGGCGACGCCAACGAAGCAGTAATCAAAGCCCTGGCCGACGCCGGGATGTTGATCGCACGCGGGCGGCTCAAGCATCAGTATCCACATTCTTGGCGCTCAAAGAAGCCGGTGATCTTCCGCAATACGCCGCAATGGTTCATCGCCATGGATCAGCCGATCGCGCTGCTGAGCGAGACCGCGCAGCATGGCGCGACGCTGCGTCAGCTTGCCGAGCAGGCCATCAAGGCGACGCGCTGGGTGCCGGAGCAGGGCGAAAAGCGGATCTTCGGCATGATCGAGAGCCGCCCCGATTGGGTGATCTCGCGCCAGCGCGCCTGGGGCGTGCCGATCGCGGTTTTCATCAAAGTGAACGCGGACGGCGTGGTGGAAATACTCGACGACCCCGAAGTGAACGTCCGCATCATCGAAGCGTTCGAAAAAGAGGGCGCCGACGCCTGGTACCAAGCCGGCGCGCGCGAGCGCTTCCTCGGCAAGCTTGGCAACGAAGGCTGGCAGAAGATCGACGATATTCTCGATGTCTGGTTTGACTTCAGGCTCTACGCACGCGTTCGTGCTGGAGGACGCCGAACACTTTCCGGCCCTCTCGGACGTCCGCCGCAGTGCCGACGGCGGCGACGAAGTAGTCATGTACCTTGAAGGTTCGGACCAGCACCGCGGCTGGTTTCAATCATCGCTTCTGGAGTCGTGCGGGACGCGCGGCCGCGCGCCGTTCGATGTTGTGCTCACCCACGGTTTTGTGCTCGACGAAAACGGGCGCAAAATGTCGAAATCGCTCGGCAACGTCACCGCGCCCCAGGAGGTGATCAAACAGGCCGGCGCCGACATTTTGCGGATGTGGGTTTGCGCTGCCGACTATGCCGACGATCTGCGCATCGGGCCCGAAATCCTTAAGACCACGGTCGAGACTTATCGCAAGCTCCGCAACACGCTACGCTGGATGCTCGGCAATCTCGCGCATTTGCACGGCGAGCGCGTCGCCGCGGCGAACATGCCGGAGCTCGAGCGGCTGATGCTGCATCGGCTCACCGAAGTCGACGCGGTCATTCGCGGTGCTTATGCGGACTTCGACTTCAAACGCATCTTCGCCGCGCTCAATACGTTGATGACCGTCGACCTGTCGGCATTCTATTTCGATATCCGCAAAGACTCGCTCTATTGCGATCCGTATTCGTCCGTTACGCGAAAGGCCTGCCTGACCGTGCTCGACCACCTGTTTCACTGCGCGGTCACCTGGCTGGCACCGATCCTGTGCTTTACCGCCGAGGAGGCGTGGCTCGCGCGCGATCCGTCGGCAACCTCGGTCCATCTCGAACCGTTTCCCGAGGTGCCGGCCGCGTGGCGCGATGAAGCGTTGGCGGAAAAGTGGCGCAAGGTGCGGCAAGTCCGCCGCGTCGTTACCGGCGCGCTGGAGATCGAACGCGCCAACAAGCGCATCGGCTCGTCGCTCGAGGCCCATCCGCTGGTGCACATCTCCGATCCCGATCTTTTCGCGGCGGTTGTCGATGTCGATCTCGCCGAAGTTTGCATCACCTCTGGTTTGGCGCTGGTCGAAGGCGAAGGGCCGGCCGACGCCTTCCGGCTGCCGGACGTGGCGGGCGTCGCCGTCGTTCCAGAATTGGCTGTCGGGCGTAAATGTGCGCGCTCGTGGAAGATTTCGCCGGCCGTGGGTCTCGATCCGCAATATCCCGACGTGACGCCGCGCGATGCGCAGGCGCTGCGTGAGTGGGACGCCATGCGCAAGGCCGCAGAGTAGAGGCCGAAATGGCCGAGGGGGCGCGACAAAACGCCTGGGGGCCGCTAAGCGCATTCGGCCTGACCATCGCTGTCGTTACCGGCATCCTCGACCAGGCGTCCAAGCTTTGGCTTTTGGACGTTTTCGATCTTGCCGACCGCGGCCGTGTGGCGCTTACACCATTTCTTGATCTCATCGTCATCTGGAACACGGGCATCAGCTACGGGCTGTTTCAGCAACAGGGGCTCTCGGCCGTGTGGGCGCTGCTGGCCTTTAAGGTGGCGGCGGTGGTGCTGCTGTGGATTTGGCTGGCGCGGGCGTCTTCGCGCCTGTCGGCACTAGCGCTCGGACTCATCATTGGCGGAGCGCTCGGCAACGCGATCGACCGGCTGCACTGGCCGGGGGTCATGGATTTTGTCCTATTTCACATTGAGACCGCTAGCTGGCGCTTTAGCTGGTATGTCTTTAACCTTGCCGACATTGCCATTGTAGCCGGGGTCGTCGGTCTGCTGTACGATTCGCTACGAGCCAAGGGTGCCGTAAAAGCGCCCTGATCGCGGATAAAAGGACTGAGAAGCTAATACCATGCTCCGGCGTACCGCCGTTGTAGGTGAGGGCATGCTGCAGGTTCAAAGTCGCCATCAGATGGGTGGCCTCGTGTCACACGCACTGCTGCGCGCAGCGGTGGGCGTAGCTTTGACCGGTATCGTCGCGGGCGTTGGCGCCACGGCGGCGCGAGCGCAAACCTACGGCAGCGATAGCGGCGGCCTCGACAAGGTCCTGCAAACGATTGGCCTGACCAAAGGATCCGACCCGGATTCCGACATCAACTACACTGAGCGGTCGCCGCTCGTTGTCCCGCCAAGCCGCGACTTGCCTCCGCCGGCGACGAATGCTGCGGTGCCGGCGCCGGACTGGCCGACCGACCCAGCCAGGCGGCCCAAGAACAGTAAAGGCAAACCGGCCGTCGTTCCCGATACAGCCGTTCAAACCCCGAACCCGCAGATCCAGAAGAAGCCTTGGTACAATCCGACGGGCTGGTTCGACAAAGAAGAATACGCCAACTTTACCGGCGAACCGGTACGCAAGAGCCTTACCGACCCGCCCGCCGGATACCGGGTTCCTTCGCCCGAGCAGCCTTATGGCATCAATCCGGATACAAAATCGGGCAAGGGGCAGCAGCCGACGGCGGCCAACCTCGGCCTCGGCTCGGTTGCACCAGCTGCCGGCGGTTCAGGGAAGTAGCCGCGCTGTACTGAGACTACCCGGGGGCGTTGCGTTTGACTGCCGTTCCGAACCGGCTCGCGGCGTTGCTGCCCAGGCAACGACCGTGTGAGCTTGGTGTGGCCGGCGGCCTAGCTAGAACAAAACGACTCTGGAGACGACACGTGCCGAAAATCCTGCTGCTCGCATCCGCTTTGCTCGCCGCGTTGCCGGTCGCTGCCGGGGCCGAAACCGGACCCAAAGTCGAGCACTTCACCTTGAGTAACGGCCTTGAAGTCGTCGTCATCCCGGATCATCGCGCTCCGGTCGTTACCCACATGATCTGGTACAAGGTCGGGGGCGCCGATGAGACGCCCGGGAACTCCGGTCTCGCACATTTTCTTGAGCATCTGATGTTCAAGGGAACGGCGCAGAACCCCGGCAACAAGTTCTCCGCGACCGTGGCCGACATCGGCGGCCAGGAGAATGCCTTCACCTCCGACGATTATACCGGTTTCTTCCAGCGCGTTCCGCGCGAGCACCTCAAGGAAATGATGGCGTTCGAGGCCGATCGTATCACTGGCCTGGTACTTACCGACGACGTTGTGCGTCCCGAACTCAATGTTGTGCTCGAAGAGCAAAATATGCGCGTGGCGAACAACCCGAACAGCCGGCTGTCCGAGCAGATGGATGCGGCGCTCTACCTTAACCATCCTTACGGCCGTCCGGTGATCGGCTGGCGCCCCGAGATCGAAAAGCTAACCCGCGACGATGCCTTGGCGTTCTACCGGCGCTTCTACACGCCGAATAACGCGATCGTCGTAATCGCCGGCGACGTCACCGCCGACGAGGTCAAGGCGGACGCCGAAGCGACCTATGGCAAAATCGCGCCACGCGCCGAAATCAAGCTGCGCCGGCGGCCGATGGAGCCGCCCCAGGAGTCACCCCGCACCGTCACGCTTGCCGACCCGAGGGTCGAGCAGCCGAGCGTCAGCCGGGTCTATCTGGCTCCGTCGCGGCTCACGGCCAAGCCCGGAGAGAGCCAGGCGCTGGAAGTTCTGGCCCATGTGCTCGGCGGCGGCGTAAACGGGCGTCTCTACAAAACCCTCGTTGTCGAGCAAAAGCTGGCGCTTAATGCCGGCGCCTATTACTCGGGTATTGCACTCGATTATGGGAAGTTCGGCCTCTACGGCGTGCCCGCACCTGGGAAAACACTGCAAGACGTCGAAACGGCAATCGATGCCATCGTCGCCGATGTCAGCGAGCACGGTGTCACTGCCGACGAGCTTGCATTGTCCAAAAACCGGCTGATTGCGGACGCGGTCTACGCGCAGGACAACCAGGCCACGCTTGCGCGCTGGTATGGCGCCGCGCTGGCTACCGGTGAAACCGTCGACATGGTCCGCAATTGGCCAAACGAAATTCGCGCGGTGACTGCCGAGGCCGTGCGTGACGCGGCCCGCACCTGGTGTAACCGCCGCGCATCGGTCACCGGCTATCTGGTCAGCAGCTTTCCGGCGAAGGAGAAGCACTCGTGAACGCCATCATTTCACTTCGCCTGCCGCGGCGCTTTGCGGTCGCCATTGCGGCGCTGTTCACCCTCGCTGCGCCGGCCGGCGCAACCACGATCGAGCGGGTGGTGAGCCCTGGCGGCATCGAAGCCTGGCTGGTGCGCGAGCCGGCGGTGCCGATGATCGCCATCGATTTCGCTTTCGCCGGCGGTGCGATCCAGGATCCGGCCGGAAAAGCGGGCACGGCGAACCTGGTCGCTTCTCTGCTCGACGATGGCGTAGGCGAATTCGATTCGAAGACATTCCACGAGCGCCTGGAACGCAAGGCGATCGAACTGAATTACGAGGCGGAGCGCGACACGCTACGGGGCTCGCTGCGGACGCTGACCGAGAATCGCGACGACGCGTTCGAGGCGCTCCGGCTTGGACTGACGGCGGCACGTTTCGATCCGACCGATGTGGAGCTAAATCGCGCGCAGATCATGTCCACGCTGCGGCGCGCCACCACCAACCCGACCGAGCTGGCAAGGCTGCGCTGGTGGCAAGTCGCGTTTGCCGATCATCCCTATGGACGCCCGGTTGCCGGCACTCTGGAATCGGTTCCGACGATCACCGTCAACGACCTAAAGGACTACACCCGTCGCGTGCTGGCGCGCGGCAACCTGAAAATCGCAGTGGTGGGCGACATCGATGCCGCGACGGTGAAGGCGATGCTCGATCACGTGTTCGGGGGGCTCCCCGCCGAACCGCAGCTGAAGCCGGTGGCGAACGTCACGCCGCTTGGCCTCGGCCGGCGCATTGTGATCAAACTCGACGTGCCGCAGGCCGTGGTAGCGTTCGGTGGCACCGGCGTTGCCCGCAGCGATCCGGATTTCATGGCGGCCTACATCGTCAACCACATTCTCGGTGGCGGCTCGTTTTCCTCGCGGCTTTATCAGGAAGTGCGCGAGAAGCGTGGCCTAGCCTATTCGGTTTATGACAGCCTGGTTTGGCTCAATCACAGCGCGTTGTTCCTCGGCGGCACGGCGACGCGTGCCGATCGCGCCGGCGAGACCCTCGATCTCATCCAGAAGGAAATCCATCGCCTCGCCGAGGATGGTCCGACGGCCGACGAACTTGCGAAGGCCAAGGCCTATCTCAACGGCTCGTTTGCGCTCAATCTCGATACTTCGAGCAAAATCGCGGCGTTGCTGGTGCAATTGCAGCGCGATGGTCTTGGTATCGACTATTTCGCCCGCCGGCCGGAAATGATCAATGCGGTGACGCTCGACGATGCGCGGCGCGTCGCCAAGAAGCTGCTCGACGGCGGGCTTCTCGTCACCGTCGCCGGTCGCCCGGAGGGTGTGGTTTCGACTACCGCCAATTAATCATCCTTCCCCGTAGTGAGCCGGGCGGGCGAGGATAATTGCTGATCCCGCCATGATCCGCGTCACCGACCAGATCAGCATCGACGAGCGCGAGATCGAAGAAAGCTTCGTGCGCGCTTCGGGGCCGGGCGGCCAGAACGTCAACAAGCTTTCTACCGCCGTGCAGCTTCGTTTCGATGTGCGGGGCTCGCCCTCGCTGCCGGCGGAGTTGAAGGTAAGGCTTGAGCGGCTTGCCGGCGCGCGCCTCACCCGCGACGGTGTCCTCGTGATTATCGCACAAAGTCACCGCACGCAGGGGCGCAATCGCGTTGACGCGCTCGATCGTCTGCTCGAGCTCATCCGCCGCGCGGCGGTCGTGCCCCGGAAGCGGCGGCCGACCAAACCGACCAAGGCATCGCGCGAACGCCGCATCGAAAGCAAGAAGCGCAAAGCCGGACACAAGCAGCGGCGCGCCAAACCGTCGTTCGAGTGATCGCGCTGCGCTAGTCTCCGATGTCGAGATCAATCGTTTTTTGGTCGCTGCCGTCGCCGGGGTCGAAAATCCATTTCGTCTCCGCGCCGTGTCGCCGCCAAATCAGAGCAGGATCCCAGCCAAGCTTGCGCCACAACTGGCACGCCGTCGGATCGTTGTCGGCTGAGTAGTACGACCAGCCGGTGGTCGCATCGGCTTCACGAAATTCAGTTTGGCTGCCTCGCAACGTCGCGACCAAGCCTGGGGGAAGACCGCTGCGTATCTCGTCCAAATCGCGGTCGCTCTGCCGCGGACAATGCCCGTGCGCCTGGTAGTAACGATCGAGTGATTGAATGATAGGGCGCGCTTCACGCGCGATCGGTGTGAGCCTCGTATCATGGTCGACGGCTTTGTAGCTCGGTGGTATTCCGCCGGGGTACTCGAACACTGCCATCAGCACGATCAATGAGGCGGCTACGAGCGCCAATAGCACCAGCGATGCAACGATTGCGATCACGGCGCGCTTCATCGAGATTTTCATTGTATCGAAACGGGCGACGTACCCTAAAATGGAAACCAGTCAAAACCAACCTTGGCACAGCGCCGGCAAATTGAAAGCGCACCAGCGGCGTTCACTCCAGCGCAAGCGTATCCGTAAGTGAACAAAGATGAGGCGCTAAAACGAATCGCTACATTTTTAAGCGCCGCTCAAGCTTTGCACCAAAAACCTCCAGGCGATTTTGCGACGCATAAATTAAATTTTAGACAGGTGAATCATTTTTGTGACCGGCCGATCAACTTTAGCGTCGCGCCGATCAAATATCTGTATTGCGCCGCTGGCGCTTGCGCCAGTGACACGCCGGTCTTACTTCGACCAAGGGAAATGCCTGCCTGCTTCACGAACGGCGCATCAAAGGCCGTCGCTAGAGCAAAATCTACATCCGCGTAAATCCGGGGAGGGTTACGGCAAGCAGCGGCGGACGAAATGTCGCCGGTGCTTGAAGCTTGCTGACAGTGCAGGAGACGTTATGAATCAGACCCCCTCTCCAGAACTCATGATCAAGGGCGCCACGCGCATGCTCCCGTTCGAGCGCGTCGCGCTGGTTTTGCAAGGCGGCGGCGCGCTTGGCGCATATCAAGCCGGCGTTTACCAAGCCATCCACGAAGCCAAGATCGACGTGCATTGGCTGTGCGGCACCTCGATCGGCGCGATCAACGGCGCCTTGATCGCCGGCAACCCGCCCGACAAGCGGGTCGAGCGGTTGCGCGATTTCTGGGAAACCGTCACCAAGCCGCCGCTCCGGATTCCCAACTTGCCCTGGTTTACTGAGTTGCCCTGGAACGGCAACGGTCACGCGCGATTCTGGACCAACAAGATCAGCGCGTTCGCCACCATGGTGCATGGCGCGCCGGGGTTCTTTTCGCCGCGGCCGTTTCCGCCGGTAAATTCCACGTCGGAAGATCCGGAGCTCGTCAGCTACTACGACATCACGCCGCTGAAGGACACGCTGGCGCGGCTGGTGGATTTTGACCGGATCAACGTCCAACCGGAGCCGATGCGGTTCACCGCTCTCGCCACCAATGTCCGCACTGGTACGCCGGTCTATTTTGACAACCGTGAGCGAAAGATCACCGCTGCGCACATTTTGGCCAGTTCGTCGTTGCCGCCGAGTTTTCCGCCGACCGAAATCGACGGCGAGTATTATTGGGATGGCGGCGTGGTTTCGAACTCACCGATGCAGTTCGTGGTCGACAACCGCGGCGGTCATACCGCGCTGGTTTTCCAGGTCGATCTTTGGGATGCGAGCGGGGAAGCGCCGCTGGATATTCCATCGGCCAATCTGCGCGCCATGGAAATCCACAGCGCGAGCCGGCTCAACATTTCGTTGGAGGAGTACAAAAAGACCCAGAAATTCCGCCATGCACTGCGGCGGTTTTTGGACGAGCTCCCCGCGGAGTGCCAGAACGATCCCGAGGTGCAGTTTCTGTCGGAGCAGGCGCGGGTGAAAGTCGCAACCATCGTGCAATTGAAGTACCAGGCGAACAAATTCGAGACCGCGGGCAAGATGTTCGAATTCTCCCGCCAGGCGATGGAAGAGCATTGGCAGGCTGGCTACGAAGATACCAGGGTCGCGCTGGTCGAGCCCGGCGTACTCGAATTGCCCCACGTTTCGGAAGCCGCGCGCATCTTCGACGTGCATCACGGCTGGGCGGCTTAAGACTGCGGGCCTTTCAGGCGCCGCACGAGCGTTAAGGCGGGCAGCGGCTGGTTCTTGGCCATTCGTTGCTCGCCATTTGCCGGGCGCTCAAGTTAGACTCCGCTGCTTTCAAAGCGAGTCGCCGATGCCTGTCCGCCAACTTTCCGAGGCCGTCGTCAACCGCATCGCCGCCGGCGAAGTGGTTGAGCGTCCGGCGAGCGTCGTGAAAGAGCTGGTCGAAAACGCGCTCGACGCCGGCGCCAGCCGCATCGATGTGTTGACCGACGGTGGCGGGCGGCGGCTCATCGCGGTGACCGACGACGGCGAAGGCATGACACGCGCCGATCTTTCGCTCTCGGTCGAGCGACACGCCACATCGAAACTCGCCGACGACGATCTGGTGTCGATCAGCACGCTTGGCTTCCGCGGCGAAGCTTTGCCCTCGATCGGCGCCGTGGCCCGGCTTTCGATCACGTCGCGCCACCGCTCCGAGCCGCACGCCTGGTCGGTCGAAGTCGATGCCGGCGCGAAGTCGGAGCTTAAGCCGGCGGCGCTGGGGCAGGGGACCCGCGTGGAGGTGCGCGATCTGTTTTACGCAACGCCGGCGCGGCTGAAATTCCTCAAGCTCGATCGCACCGAGGCCGAGGCGGTGCGGGACGTGGTGCGCCGACTTGCCATGAGCCGGCCGGATGTCGCCTTCACGATCGCCGGCGAAGAGCGCTCGCCGGTTACATTTGCTGCAGCACTTCCCGGTTCGACCGGCCGTCTGACGCGGCTTGGCGACATCCTTGGCGCGGATTTTCGCGCCAATGCCGTTGACGTCGCGGCCGAACGCGAAGGCGTCGTGATCGAAGGCTTCGCCGCGCTGCCGACACTCAGCCGCGCCAATTCTCTCAGTCAATATCTGTTCGTCAACGGCCGGCCGGTGCGCGACAAGCTGCTGGTTGGCGCAGTGCGCGCGGCCTACGCCGATTATCTGCCGCGCGACCGCCATCCGCTGGTCGCGTTGTTTGTTGAACTTCCCGCGCCCGAGGTCGATGTCAATGTGCATCCCGCGAAGGCGGAAGTGCGTTTTCGCGACGCCGGTCTGGTGCGCGCGCTGATCGTGCACGCGCTGAAATCGGCGCTCGCGCGCGACGGCACGCGTGCAGCGACGACCGGCGGTATGGCGACGATCGCTGCCTTTCGTCCTCGGCGCGAAAGTTCGCGCCAAATGTGGGTGCCGCCGCGCGGCGGCGGTTTTGCCGAAGCCGCGCAAGCCGCGTTCGACGTCGGCACGCCAGAAGCCGATCTCGGCACCGGCCTCGATCCGTACCTGGGCGCCGAAGCTGCAACCGGCTTGACTGACGCACTGGAGCACCCGCTCGGGGCGGCGCGCGCGCAAGTACACGAGACTTACATCGTCGCGCAAACGCGCGACGGTCTCGTCGTCGTCGATCAGCATGCCGCCCACGAGCGCATCGTCTATGAGAAGCTAAAAGCCGCGATCGCCAAAACGGGCGTAGCGCGGCAAATCCTGCTCATCCCTGACGTTGTTGAACTTGACGAGGCGGACGTCGAACGGCTGCTCGCCCACGCCAGAGAACTTGCGCAATACGGCCTGGTGATCGAGTCGTTTGGCCCGGGCGCAGTGGCGCTACGCGAGACACCATCGCTTCTTGGCGAGATCGACGGCGGCGGTCTGCTGCGCGATCTTGCTGAGCATATTGGCGAGTGGGATGAGACCTTGCCCCTGGAACGCCGGCTTATGCACGTGGCTGCGACCATGGCCTGCCACGGCTCGGTTCGCGCCGGGCGGAGACTAAAAGCGCCGGAGATGAACGCGCTGCTTCGCGAGATGGAAGTCACGCCGAACTCCGGCCAATGCAATCACGGCCGGCCGACTTACGTGGAACTAAAGCTCACCGACATCGAGCGGCTGTTCGGGCGGCGTTAGCTAAGACGGTCGCAGGAAGATGAACTCGGTATCGTCGTAATCGCGCCGTTCGAGCTCCGTGAAACCTTCAGGCGCGGCGAACTGCGCTTTCTTTGCCTCTTCAACGACAATCAGCGCGCCCGGTCTAAACCACACGCCCGCACGCGCCGAAGCAAGCGCCTTTTCGGCCAATCCCTGCCCGTAAGGCGGATCGAGAAACGCCAGCGAGAACGGCTCGACCGGATGCACCGGGCCAAGCTTGGTCGCATCGCGCCGAAAAATCCGCGACGTGCCGCCGAGACCGAGCGCGGCGGCGTTCTCGCGTAGGAGCGCGCGAGCCTCTGCGCCTTCGTCAACGAACAGCGCGAATGCGGCGCCGCGTGACAGCGCTTCAATGCCGAGCGCGCCGGTGCCGGCGAAGAGATCAAGCACGCGCGCCCCGGTGATCGGATCGCCGTAACTATGAACGAGGATGTTGAACAGCGATTCGCGCAACCGGTCGGCAGTCGGCCGGATGCCCGATGATTTCGGGCCGGCGAGTGTGCGGCCGCGCAGGCGTCCGCCGACGACGCGCATCAGCGCGCGCGCGGCCGATGCGGCCGTGCGCCTGAGCTGCGATCCGGGGCGCGGCGGCGGCGATGGTCGCGCTTGGGTTCGGCTTTTGGCGGTTGTTCGGCAGGCCGCGGCTTGCCAAAGCGCTCAACGAGGACCGGGCGGCCCTTGCGGTCGCTCAGGACTTCGGCGCGCGCAGGTGCTGCGGGCTTCCCGCGCGGTTCGACCTTGTCGCCGCGCTTACCGTGGAATTTTCGCCGCAGCTTCTTTCCCGGCCGTTCCGGTTCGTGCGCGCGCCACGAATGGGAGCTCGATTTACCGGGCGTCGCTTTTTGTTGCATCTCGTCCCGCGCGTCCTCCTTTTTGTCGTGTTTGCGCGGCGCTGAAGGGGATGCCGCGACCGGGCTCGAAAAATCCGCGCTCGCAGCTGTGACGACGCGTTCGCCGAGTTGTTCCCGCAACGTGCGCGTTGACACTTCCTCGACCGCGCCTTCGCCGAGCTCGCCAAGCTGAAACGGCCCGAAAGAAACGCGGATCAGCCGCGTCACCGTCAACCCAAGATGGCCGAGCACATTGCGCACCTCGCGATTTTTTCCTTCGCGGATAGCAAAAGTGAGCCACAGGTTGGAGCCTTGCACGCGGTCGAGCGTCGCTTCGATAGCTCCATAATGGATCCCCTCGATAGTTACGCCGCTCCGCAATTCGTCGAGCTTGGGTTGCGTCACCGATCCATGGGCGCGCACGCGGTAAGAACGCTGCCAGCCGGTCGCCGGCAATTCCAGCACGCGAGCCAGCGCGCCGTCATTGGTGAGAAGAATGAGGCCCTCGGTGTTGTAATCGAGCCGGCCGACGCTGATCAACCGCGGCAGGTGCTTGGGCAGACGCTGGAAAATGGTCGGGCGGCCGCGTGGATCGGCATGCGAGGTCAACAGCCCGCGCGGTTTGTGATAGAGAAAAAGCCGCGTCCGCTCCCGCGTCGGCAATGGCTCGCCATCGACCAAGACGCGGTCGCGTTCGGTGACATTGAGCGCGGGGGAATGGATAACCGCGTCGTTGACAGCAACGCGCCCGGCGGCGATCCATTCCTCGGCCTCTCGGCGCGAGGTAAGGCCGGCGCGCGCGATCACTTTGGCGATGCGTTCTCCGGCTTGGCCGCTTTTGCCCTTGTCGTCCATGGTGCGCCCGGCAATAACGCCCCGTGATCAAACAGGCAATCGCCGATGGCATCATTTATGGAGACGGCACTGGACGAGGCGCGTGCCGCAGGCGAGTGCGGTGAAGTCCCTGTCGGATGCGTCATCGTCCGCGACGGTGCCGTCATCGCGCGCGCCGGCAATCGTACTGTTGCGGATCGTGACCCGACCGCGCATGCCGAGATCATCGCGATCCGCGAAGCGTCCGTAGCACTGGGCTCCGAGCGGCTCACAGATTGCGACCTCTATGTCACGCTCGAACCCTGTACGATGTGCGCCGGCGCAGTCGCGTTCGCCCGGATTCGCCGCCTTTACTACGGCGCAGCCGACCCGAAAGGCGGCGCCGTGGACAACGGCGTGAAATTTTTCGCTTCGCCCACGTGCCACCACCGCCCCGAGGTTTATGGCGGGCTGGCGGAAGCCGAGACGTCGGTCCTACTGAAGAGCTTTTTCCAGGAACGGCGCTAACCTAGTCGCGCAGCAGCTCCCCGAGTTGTTCCTTGACCTCCACTTTCACAACCTCCGAAGCGCGCAGGATCGCGGTCGCCTGATAAAAATCCAGCGTGCGAAAGATCGTCACTTTCGGCCGGATCACGAGATCGGGCGCGCCTTGTGCAAGTTTTCCGGCGATGATGGCGCTGCCCATGATGTTGAGCGTGACGATCAGGCTTTCCCAGGCGCCGGGGATGTCATCGCGTTCGGTGGGCGGAGCGGTCAATACGTCAATCGCGACGATGCGGTCCGCACTGCCGCGCAAGCGATCGAAGGGCAGGGGATTGGTCGTGCCGCCGTCGATGAGGATGCGGCCGTCGACGGCGACTGGCCGCAAGAGGCCCGGAATGGCGATGGAGGCGGCGAGTGTCGGGCGCAGCGGCCCCGCAATCAGCGACACCTCCTCGCGACGGTGCAGATCGGTTGCCGTCACGGCGAGTGGAATCTTCAACTCGGAAAAATCGGCGGGGACGGCTTCGGGCAAAAACTGCGCACAGAATTTCTCGGCGTCGAGTTGGGTGGCCTGGCCGAATGCGCCGGTAAATAAATCGGCGAGCGTGCCGGCGCGTGACGCCATCAGCCGGCGCGTCGTTTCGCTCCGGTCGTGAGCGAAGCGAATGACATGGTGCCGGATGTCCTTGCCGGCCATGCCAGCCGCATAAGCGGCGCCGATCAGCGAGCCGATCGACGTGCCGGCAATGGCGACCGGTTTCACGCCCATGTCGTCGAGCGCTTCAATCACCGCGATATGTGCAAGCCCGCGCGCGCCACCGCCGCCAAGCGCGAGCGCGAAGGTTTTCATTCGATAATACCGCGCTAAGCGCCAGCCTGGCGGGCGAACTCCCAGCCTTTGGCGGCCAGCGGTCCGACAAGATCGGTTTTCGCCGCGGCAAACGCGCCGGTCGCCGTACCGTCGCGAACGCGGCCGACAATGCCCTGCAAGATCGCGGCAAGGCGAAAGAAATTGTAGGCCGAATAAACTGGCAGGTAAGGTCGCGGATCGAGACCGGTACGCTTCACGTAGGCGTCGACATAGTCTGCGAGGGATGGAATGCCGAGCGCGGCAAGATCGAAGCCGACCAGCGAGCCGGTGCCGGCTTCCGCCTGCGGCATATGCCACTGCATCAGGTGATAGGAGAAATCCGCGAGCGGGTCGCCCAGCGTCGACAACTCCCAATCGAGCACCGCTGCGACCTTGGGCGTGTCCGGCGCCAAAATCATATTGTCCAGGCGATAATCGCCGTGCACCAGTCGCGGCGGCTGCGACGGCGGCAGGTGCGCGGGCAACCACGCCATCAGCCGCTCCATCTCCTCGACCTTCACCGTCTCCGAGGCACGGTATTGTTTCGACCAGCGCTCGATTTGCCGGGCTACGTAGTTTTCGCCACGGCCATAATCTGACAGCCCGATCGCCGCCGGATCGAAGCTGTGCAGCCGCGAGATCGTCGCATTCATTGCGTCATAGACCTGTGCGCGCTCCGTCGGATTGGACGCGGGCATGTCCGGTTCCCAGAACACCCGGCCCTCGACATGCGACATGACGAAGAACACCGTGCCGATCACGTTTTCATCGGCGCAATAAAGGATCGGCTCCGCCACCGGGAAACCTTGTTGATAAAGCGCACTGATGACGCGGAATTCGCGATCGACTGCATGCGCCGATGGCAAGAGCTTGCCCGGAGGTTTCCGCCGTAGCACGTATCGCCGTTGCGGCGTCTCGATGAGATATGTCGGATTCGATTGGCCGCCCTTGAACTGCGATAGCGTGATCGTGCCCGCAAAGCCTTTCACATGCTCGCGCAGATAGATTTCAAGCGGGGCGATGTCGAACCGTAGCCGTTCGGCGACCTCTTTGGTGCCGGAGAACGTGGTCTGACGGTCGCCAGCGTTCATGATATTTCCTCCCGTCGGCGCGCTCGTCCCCGTTGGGATCGACCGACGCTCTTATGGCCGCCACGCCGCTGCGATGTCGGTTTTGGTAAAGTCGTCGCCTTTGAAAAGCAGAGGCGCGCGGCGGCTCTTGGCTAGAGCGTACGCAAAACAGTCGGCAAGGTTTAGTCCCGCTGGATGTCGAACTTTGCCGTATGCCGTGAACGCACGAATAGCCTGACCGGCTTGATCATTCGTTATGTCGGCAATTTCAATACTCAGAGCAGCAATCACCGCTTCGAGAGTTTTGACTCTGCCTTCGATATTCGTCCGGTGACCACCATGTATGTTTCTACGTACGAGACAGCCGACATAATTGCGGCTGAGCTCTGATCGAGTATTTCGGTGAAGATCGACTCTTCCTCTTCGTGTCTAACGATTGCGACAACAACGGAGGTGTCAACGATGATCAGGTCGGCAGCCCGCCCTCGTCGTACCCAATGATCTCCTCGTCGGTCAGGTGCTCGTTTATCTTGGGAAGCGAGTCAAAACAGGCGAGTAACGCAGCGAGTCTTTTGCGATTCACGCGCCCCTTCCGCCTTGCTGGCCCCAATCGCTCGAGACGCTCTCCGACGGCTTGGTCGACAGCATCGGTGAGGCTTTCGCCAGTGCGCTCAGCGAGCTTGCGAATTTTCGCCTCGGTAGCCGGATTCTTGATGATTACGCCCATAATTTCGCCGATATATAAAATAAGAGCCGGAGTATATAGCTTATCACGCGAGCTTGCTACTTTGACCGGGGACAACCTCCTTAGGCGTTTTCCCGTTGCATCGCGCGCCAGCCGATATCGTGGCGATAGAATCCCCCGGGCCAGCGAATACGCGAGATGGCCTGGTAGGCACGCTCGCGCGCCTCGCCAACATTCTTGCCGAGCGCGGAGATATTGAGCACGCGTCCGCCATTGGCGAGAATTCGACCATCCTCCGCCTTGGTGCCGGCATGGAAAATTTCCACGCCTTCAACCGCAGCCGCATCGTCGAGACCCTCAATCACCGAACCTTTCTCGTAGGAGCCCGGATATCCGCGTGCCGCCATCACCACGGTAAGCGCGGCGTCGGGGTACCAGCGCAGATCGAACGATTTGAGTGTCCCGTCGCAGCTTGCGAGCAAAGCGGGGACGAGGTCCGACATCAGGCGCGGCATCAGCACCTGGGTTTCCGGATCGCCGAAACGCACGTTGTATTCAATTAGCTTTGGCCCACCGGCAGTCAGCATCAAACCGGCGTAGAGCACGCCTTTGTACGGAGCGCCCATCGCCTGCATCGCGCGCAGCGTCGGCACCACGATTTCGTCCATGACGCGAGCGCTCATGGTGTCATCGACGATCGGCGCCGGCGAATAAGCGCCCATGCCGCCGGTGTTTGGTCCCTTGTCGCCGTCGAACGCGCGCTTGTGATCTTGGGCTGAGGCCAGCGGCAGCGCCGTCGTGCCGTCGCAGAGCGCGAAGAACGAGGCCTCCTCGCCATCGAGAAACTCCTCGATAACGAGTTCGGCGCCGGCCTCGCCAAGGCTGCCGCCTAGAATCATATCGATCGCGGCTTCCGCCTCCGCCAAACTCGCCGCGACGATCACGCCCTTGCCGGCCGCCAGTCCGTCGGCCTTGACGACAATGGGCGCGCCGCATTTGCGGACATAGGCTTTGGCCGCCGCAGCGTCTCGGAAACGCTCATACGCCGCCGTCGGAATGCGGTTGGCGCGGCACAAGTCTTTGGTAAAGCCTTTGGAGCCTTCCAGCTGCGCGGCGACGCGGCCTGGTCCAAATGCTTTGATGCCGGCGGCCTCCAGATCGTCGACGATGCCGGCGCAGAGCGGCGTTTCCGGTCCGACAACGACGAGATCGGTACCGTTATTTCGACAAAACCCGATCACCGCTGCGTGGTCGCCAATATCGAGCGCGACACATTCCGCTTCGCGCGCAATTCCGGCATTGCCGGGTGCACAAAACAGACGGTCGGTGAGCGGGCTTGCCGCTATCTTCCAGGCCAGCGCGTGCTCGCGTCCGCCGGAGCCGAGGAGCAGAATATTCATGTTCCGCCCCTGTAGCATGGAGGCGCGGCGGCGCAAGATCACGCCGGACGTTGTCCAATGGACCGTGCATCGGCTTCTAGTCCTGTGTCTTTAACCCCGGGCCCAAGGGTCTTGACCCGACCTGCATCGCGCAGCACTACAGCCGCCATGAACGAACCACGCCTCAATCTGCCGGAACTGACAGTCTCCGAACTGTCGGCGGCGCTCAAGCGCACCATCGAGGAGTCCTATGGCTACGTCCGCGTGCGCGGCGAATTGGGCAAAGTCAGCTATCATGGCAATGGCCACGTTTACTTCGATCTCAAGGATGATCGCGCCTCTATTGCCGGCGTGATCTGGCGCACCACCGCCGCGCGAATAAAGCTCAAGCTTGAAGCCGGTCTCGAGGTGGTGATGACAGGACGGCTCACCACCTATCCGGGCCGCTCGCAATACCAGATCATCGTCGAGACGGTGGAACCGGCTGGCCTTGGTGCGCTGATGGCGCTGCTTGAAGAGCGCAAACGGCGGCTGACCGCGGAGGGGTTGTTCGACGAAGCGCGCAAGCAACTGTTGCCATATTTGCCATCGGTGATTGGTGTCATCACCTCGCCGAGCGGCGCCGTCATTCGCGACATTCTCCACCGGCTCGCCGACCGCTTCCCGCGTCGGGTGCTGGTCTGGCCGGTAAAGGTACAGGGCGATGGATCGGCTGCCGAGGTCGCCGCCGCCATTGTGGGATTCAATGCGCTGTCCGAACAAGGACCAACGCCGCGGCCTGATCTCATCATCGTCGCGCGCGGCGGGGGCTCGCTGGAAGATTTGTGGTCGTTCAACGAAGAGATCGTCGTGCGCGCCGCGGCGGCAAGCTTTATTCCGCTGATCTCCGCGGTCGGTCATGAGACCGATGTCACGCTGATCGACTTTGCTGCCGACCGCCGGGCGCCGACGCCGACCGCGGCCGCCGAAATGGCGGTGCCGGTGCGGGCCGAACTTATCGTCGACATCGAAAATCTCGAACGCCGCGCGCTGACGGCGTGGCTGCGCAATCAGGACAGCCGGCGCAACGCGGTGCGGTCGGCGGCGCGCGCGTTGCCTGATGCCGACGAGGTGCTAGCGATCCCGCGACAGCGCCTCGATCATGCCGCCACCGGGCTGGTCCGGGCGTTGCGGGCCAACGCGCATATCCATCGCGTGAGCTTCTCTCGCATCGGCGGCCGGCTCAGCGTGCATCTCCTGCGGACGCAGGTCGAGCGCCGTCGCGACCGCTATGCCGGTGCCGCACTGCGGCTGCGAGCAAGCGTTGCCGCAAATGTCACGGCGCATCGCATGCGCATCGCCCGTGAAGGCGAGCGCGTCAGCGAGCTAAGTAAGCGCGCCGGGCGAGCTATGGACAATCTTCTCGATGCGCGCTGGGCGCGGTGCGAGCGCGACGCGCAGCTACTCGCGGCGTTCTCGTATCGCGGTGTGTTGGCGCGAGGCTTTGCGCTGGTGCGCGATCGGGGAGGCCGGCCGCTGCGCACGGCTGCTGCGGTTTCGACCGGTATGCAGATGGACATCGAGTTTTCCGATGGCCGCGTCGGCGCTCGCGCCGAAGTCGTGCAGACGGCTGTCGCGCCTCGCGTAGAGCCGCCGCGTCGACGCCGGCGCCGCGATGACGATCCCGGACAAGGAAATCTTTTCAGCTAGGTCTTTTCGCTCAATTGCGTGAATGCATTGCCCGCTCGGTTGATCCAAGCTGACTATTTGTTCAGGCCCCCCTTGTTCTTCTGAAACATAATTTTTTGTTCATCATCCAGGAATGTCTACTCGGTGCGGAACCGTCCTCATGCAACCCGCATTATGTGTCTGAGGGACTCATTGTTCTCAAGGAGGACGGAATGATTCGAACAGCGTGTGCGATTGCGATCGCGGGTTTTCTGGTCGCGGGCGCTTCTGGTGTCGCGCAAGCGGCGCCGATAGCGCCGCTGCCGGGTGGCGTTTCGAGCGATGCCTCGTCCGGTAATGTCATCCAGACGTGGTGCGGCTGGCGTTGCGGGCATCGGGCTTGGGGCCATCGGCGCTATTACGGATTCGCCCCGGGCTGGCGCGGCGGCGGCTGGTGCCGTTGGCATCGTTGCTAATTCGGCGTTTCCGCGTGACGGCTCCCGGAGTGGATGCCGGTAACTGCGGATACCCTTCAATCGGTAGCAAGCAATTATGCCGCACTGACCCCGGTCGGTGCGGCATAATGCTTGCGCTGACAGCAACGTAAAAGGTGGGCGGTGCAGGACTCGCTGGCGTTTTGAAAGGGGTGGGTTTCGTCCGGATTGCGGAATGACTATGTTGCCGGCTGTCCGGCCGATGGAAGTGAGGCCGATCCGCACGGAGAGCCGATTTGCTCAATCGCACCGATCGTTCATCCCCTGCGCCCGGCGAGGCCGAGGTCAAATATCTGGACGGCGATTTCCGCGTGGTGCGTCCGGGAGCGTTTGTGCGCTGCGCGGTTACCGGCGCAGCTATTCCGCTCGAGGAACTTCGATATTGGAGCGTCGATTTGCAGGAAGCCTACGCCACGCCTGAAGCCGTGCTGCAGCGGCACAGCGCTGCTTATGCGCACAAGTCATAAGCCACTCGGGCGCTCGTCCAAAACCTGCAACACCATTTGCTGAAATTGCTCCTGCTCCTCGATAACGAGCCGCACCGGCAAAGCGCTGGCGCGAGCGGCAAGCTGGGTGAGGTAAGGGTCGCCAATCAGCCGTGCCAGGTCTTTCTCGGTGGTGACCAGCATCAGGTTTTCGCTGTCGGCGCTCGCAATCAGGGCCTGCGCCTCCGCAGCCGAGTAACGATGGTGATCCGGAAAGCCTGCGCGCCTGGCAATCGCGACGCCGCCATCAGCAAGGGTCGTGAAAAACTTTTCCGGATCGGCGATGCCGGCGAAGGCGAACACTTTGCGTCCGCGCATCGCGGCAAGGGTGTCGCGGTCCGGTTGAAGGCGACCGTGAAACAGAACAGCATTGTGACGGGATGTGCACGCGATCACTGCAGGCGGCGGGACATTGGAGCCAACGAGAACGATCGCCTGAGCGCGCGCAATCTGCACTTCGAGCGGCGCCCGCAACGGACCCGCCGGAATGATATGGCCGTTGCCGATGCCGCGCCGGTTGTCGACCAGCAGGATCGAAAGCTTCTTCGCCAGCGCCGGGTTCTGAAATCCGTCATCCATCACTATGACAGTCGCGCCGCCGCGCCGCGCCAGCCTCGCGCCTTCCAGGCGGTCGCGCGCGACAATGGTCGGTGCGAGGCGGGCCAGGAGTAGCGGTTCGTCGCCCACCGCGGCGGCAGAATGGTTCGCTGGATCGACGCGCACCGGCCCGGCCAGTTGACCGCGATAGCCGCGTGTCAAGAAAAACGGGTGCTGGTGCGCAGCGAGAAGAAGCCGCGCGACCGCGAGTGCCGCGGGCGTCTTGCCAGACCCACCGACTGTCAGGTTGCCGACGCAAATGACCGGAACGCCGACGCTTTGTCCCGGCGATCGCATACGCCGCGCCGCGACCGCTCCGTAGATAACGCCGAGCGGACTAAGCAAAGCGCCGCTCCCGGGCCGCCACCAAAAGGCTGGCTCACGCATCCAAACAGAATCCTGAACAATCCAGGCACTGCATGAGCTTCAAATCCGCCAAACTAGGAGGCCCGCTGCTCAAGCCGAAGCTGCATGAGATAAGGTTCAATCGCTGCCAGCGTCCGTTCAAGGGCGCCACTTAATTTTCCGACTGTGACGAGCGCTTTATCGGCTACTGCCTTTCTGGTCGCGGGATGGGCGAGCCAATCGGCGAGGCATGCCGTCAGCCCCTCCTCGTTGGTGATGCGCTCGGCTCCGTGCGCTGCGTCAAGCGTGGCGTAAATCTCGTCGAAATTCCAGACGTTCGGACCATGAACAACGGCGGCGCCAAGGCGGATGGCCTCGATCGGATTCTGGCCACCATGGCTGGCGAGGGAACCGCCCATGAATACGATCGGCGCCAGCCGATAAATTATGCCTAGCTCACCGAGCGTGTCGGCGACGAAGATATCGACGTCGGCGTTGGGCAACTCATCGCGTGAGCGAACCGCAACCGAAAGGCCGGCCGCCTTCACGCTCTCGACGACGCTAGAACCGCGGTCCGGATGTCGTGGTGCGATGACGGTCAGCAGCGACGGGTGCTTGGCGCGCAGCCGCTGGTGAACAGCGATGATGGCTGCTTCCTCGCCCGCATGAGTGGATGCTGCGGCAATGATGGGGCGCGTACCGATCGCGGTTTTCAGTTTGCGCAGCGCTATTTGGTCGGCAGGCGGGGCGGGCACGTCCAGCTTGAGATTGCCGCTGCTGCTGATGCGAGGTGCGCCAAGCTGTGCGTAACGTTGCGTGTCGACGCCGGATTGGGTCAGACACAGATCGAAGCAGCCAAGCAGCGCTCCGATCACGCCCGGGAAGCGGCGCCAGCGGTCGAAGGAGCGCTCCGATACCCGGCCATTGATCAGGATCATCGGAATGCCGCGCCCGGCGCAGGTCAAGATCAAATTCGGCCACAGGTCGGATTCAACAAACAGCGCCAAATCGGGCTGCCAGTGGTCGAGAAATCGGCCGACAAATCGCGGCGCATCGAGCGGAATGAATTGGTGAACCGCGCCCGCCGGCAGTCGCTGCTCGGCAAGGGCTGCAGAGGTGACAGTACCGGAGGTGACAAGCACGGCGAAGTTCATGGCGCGGATGCGCTGGATCAGCGGAATAACGGCTAGCATTTCGCCGACGCTCGCCCCATGAAGCCAGATCAAAGGGCCGTCAGGACGCGGCAGCTTGGTCACGCCGTAGCGCTCAGAGAGGCGCGCCGGATCTTCCTTGCCGCGCTTGAGGCGCCATGCCAGCAATCGTGACGCAACCGCGGGCGCCGCCGCGATGGACGCAAGGCGATAAACTCGCAACGCCAACGGCAACCGAGCACGCACTCTTAGACCCCTGCATGCGGACGATCGGCAAGCACACCGCTTAACCGGTCCGGCCGATCAAATTGCAATCGGCCGCGGCGCAGTCCCAACATGCGTCCTCCCAACGTTACGACGCTTCGGTTTCCGGATCGAGCAGCCGGTGCAGGTGGACGATAAAATAGCGCATCTCGGCATTGTCGACCGTGCCCTGTGCCTTTGCCTTCCACGCCGCATAAGCGGTCGCATAATTAGGGTAGACGCCGACGATGTCGAGCTTCTCCAAATTTTTGAATTCCGCACTCGCCACGTTTTTTAGTTCGCCGCCGAAGACGAGGTGCAGCAATTGCTTGGAGGGTGGTTGAGGGATGTCCGGCATGATGGTTGATCCGCGCCATTCGCGATTCAGAAAGACGCCAGGATTTTACCCTTAGAAGCGTCCATCCTCTAGAAGTTCAACGAGAACCGCGTGCCTGTCCCGACCGGCCGCAACCAGCATCCCGTGCCGCGACACCGGACGATTATAAATGATCGTTCCGCCCCCGATAGCGGTTAGCGCCCCGCCAGCTTCGTGCACCAAAAGGTCTGCCGCCGCAAGGTCCCAATCGTGACTGTCGATACCGGCAATGGCGACGTCGTACTCGCCCTGCGCCACGCGAGCGAGCCGCAGCGCGAGCGAACGTGTGCGCGGCATGATGGTGAATGGCGGCGCCAACTTCGCAAGCCGTTCAAGAAAGCTTTTAGGACCGGCGATGCGCGCCTGCGCGAGCGAAGTTCCGCGCGTAGCCGCGATCGCCGTACCGTTGCGCGTGGCGCCTTCGCCAACGGTCGCTGTGAAGAACTCGTCGGTGACCGGTGCGTAAAGGCACGCGACGACCGGGCGTCCATTCTCAACGAGCGCCACTGAGACCGCCCAATCCGGCTGGCTCGCGAGATAAGCGCGGGTGCCGTCGATCGGGTCGACGATCCAGACGTAGCGGCAGGACAGCCGAGCCGGATCGTCGACGCTTTCTTCCGACAGCCAGCCGAAATCCGATCCAGCACCGATTAGCTGCTCATGGAGCAATCGGTCGACGGCGATGTCGGCCTCGCTGACCGGCGAAGACTCACCCTTGGTCCAGTTCCTGATGGGCGTTCCAAACATCGACCGGGCCAGCAAGCCGGCTTCGCGCACAGACGCGGCAAGCCGCGCGGCAACTTCGTTAAGGTCTGCGGCCTCACTGGCCGGCAACGGTCATGCCTTCAACGCGCACCGTCGGCGCACTGGTGCCGTAGCGGAAAACCAGATCGTTCGCCGGCGTCACGCTGGCGAAGATTTCGAACAGGTGCCCGGCGATCGTGACCTCGCTCACCGCATAGGTCAGTTCGCCGTTCTCGATCCAGAAGCCGGACGCGCCGCGGCTGTAATCGCCAGTCACCAGATTGACGCCCATTCCGATCATGTCGGTGATGTAAAAACCGTCTTTGATGTCGGCGATCAGTTCGGTCGGGCTCTTCTCTCCGGGCGCGAGATGAAGATTGCTGGCGCCTGGTGACGGCGTCGACGAGACGCCGCGTTGCGCGTGACCGGTCGTTTGCAAATCAAGCTCACGTGCGGTTGCGCTGTCGAGCAGCCAGGTCTTGAGCACGCCGTCTTCCACGAGCTTGCGACTTCTTCCGGCGATACCTTCGGCGTCGAACGGCCGCGACCGTAATCCGCGCGGCCGCAGCGGATCGTCGATGATGTCGATGCCGGCACCAAAAATCTTGACGCCGAGCTTCTCCCGCAGAAAACTGGTCTTGCGGGCAATCGCGCTGCCGTTGGCGGCACTGGCGAGATGGCCGACCAGCGAACCTGAAATCCGTGAATCGAACACCACCGGCACGCGGCGGGTAGCGACCTTTCGCGGGTTGAGACGCTTGACCGCGCGCTCGCCGGCGTGGCGTCCGATCGCCTGCGCGTTTTCCAGATCCGAGGCGTGCAGCGTCGAGGAGAAATCGTAATCGCGTTCCATGCCGGTGCCTTCGCCGGCGATTGCGGTCATGGAAACGCCGTGGCGCGAGCCGATGGTGGCGCCGTGGAAACCGTGGCTCGTCACCAGCACCAGGCCGCCGATCCCGGCCGACGCGGAAGAGCCGCCAGATTTGGTGACACCGGCGACGGCGAGCCCGGCCGCTTCCGCCTCTCGCGCGCGGGCTTCCAGAACGTCAACGTCCGGCATTTCCGGGTCGAGGAGATCGAGGTCGGGCAATTTGGTCGCAAGCAGCGATGGATCGGCCAGTCCGGCGAAGCGGTCATCCGGTGCGGCGCGCGCCATCGCAACGGCGCGTTCGGCCAGCGCATCGAAGCCATTGGCTTTGAGATCGTTGGTCGAAACCACGGCCTGCTTGTGGCCGACGATGACGCGAAGCCCGAGGTCGTCGCCTTCGGAGCGCTGCAATTCCTCGACGTCGCCGTCGCGCACGTCCACCGAAAGCGATACCGAGCGAACAGCGATGGCGTCAGCCTGATCGGCCCCGGCGCGCCTGGCAGCGCTCACGAGACGTTCGGCGAGATCGGTGAGGTCGGATTGGTCGAGAAGTGAAGCCATGGAACTGCGTGATTGGTTTATGCGGGGTGACCAGCGAAGACAAGGCGAAGATGTGAGCCGCAGCCGGGCTATTCAACCCATGCTCGGCTCGAATTGCACGCGCCGCGGCAACGGCTTGTCAATCATGGGAGGTCTTTGGCCGCTCCGATACGGGCGATTAACCAGGGTTCTTAAGCCGATGACGACTGCGCGATGGCAATGTGGCGGCGACCGGGCGGCAACAGCCCGGCGGGAGCCGAGTTTTCGGGGCGTCAAATGGAAGACGGCAGGTTTGCTGCCGGGTCGAGCCGCGCGTTGCGGCTCGACCCCTTCTCTTTGCCCGTGCGTTTCGAAGCCGCGGATGAGGCGGCCGACGGACGCCGGCGGGTCATCGATCTGCATCGCGAGCGCGTCGTCATGCGGCGCTCAGTACGCGGCATGCGCATGGCGCTGAATTTGCCGGTCGCGGCCTTTCGTGGCGTCGCCATCCGTCTGACCGGCGCAGTCGGCGCCCCGCCGACCTCAATCGCTGTCATGCTCGAACATGGCGACCCGGCGTTGTCACTGCCGTTGTTTGCTTCGGCCACGACCGACGACATCGTCGCCGAATGGCAGTCGTGGGGTCGCGTGCTTGGTCTGCCGCTTCTGATCGTCGAGCCCGACGGCTGTCTGCGCGAGCCGTTTGCGCGGCTTGGCGCGATGCGCATCGAAGCCCCAACCTGGCGCCGCCGCCGGCGAAGCGCCATCGCGCGTCGGCGGCCTTCAATCCTGTCCCGGCGCCGCACCGGGGTGGCATCAGCGACGCCGACCTTGCACCTGGGCGAGCGCGAAATTATTGCGCGGAACTGAGTGCGAGGTGTTCGGCAAGTTCGCTGGCGCGGCGTGTTTCGCTTCCGTCGCCGATCCCGTTTGTGATCGGCGTGGATAACTGCGACGCGCTCGTTTACGACTGGAGCCGCGGCGTCATATTAGGATGGTACGGCAGTGCCAAGCCGGACCCGCCATTGAGATAAATTGACTAGCGGCGCGCGGTCCTGGTCGGCTCGAAACCCTGGGGGGCGTCGTGGGCCGGGGCTATGGGGCGAAGTTTGCGGCACTCGTACTTTTGTCGAGCGCCGCCGGCATGTCAGCCGCGGTGGCACAGTCGACCGATATTCCGCTCCAACTCGCCGAAAGTTCTGGCGGAGTGCGTTTGACGATCAACATCGGCATCGGCGGACAGAATCCCCGGACGTATTTGTTCGATACCGGATCAGCGCCTTTCAATGCTTTCTACTCCCCCAGCGCCTTTGGCAGTGTTCCATCAAATATGTCAGCGCCGACCGCGCTGTTTCCCAAAGGTTTGCCGACCGGTGTGCAGTATTCCTACGGGTCCGGTTACACCTATACCGGCAACTTCGTTGGAGTGCCGTCGCTGACGTTCTACCCGAACGCGTCGGTGCCTGCGAATTCACCTACCGGCGTCACCTTGAACGCTATCACTCCGTCGGGTGCGCCGTCCGCCTTTATTGTGAATGCGATCTACAATCGCTCAGGCCACGGCACCAGTGGCCCGATAGTCGGCCCAACGGAGGGCATACCGGGAGTTTTCGGGGGGCTCTATGGAATTTTCGGTGCTGGCGATTTCGCGGATATCGCAACTGGGCATGACCCCGGGATTCCCGGTGTCACCCCTAACACGACCAAAGCCGCCTTTGGCAGCGTGTTGGGTCAAGCCGTCGTACCTGGGACAACCGCCGGATATGTAGTGGCCGCTAACGGTCAGCCCTTGGCCAGCTTACAGACCGGCACGACAGTCAATCCCGGCGCATACGCGAACGGTCCTCAGGTCGGTCAGACCGTGACCTCATGCAGCCCGTGCGTCATGCTTGGGTTGACGCCCGCGCTGCTGGCACAGTTCAAACCGATGAACACCATTGCCTGGGACGCGCCGACCACGACCTTTCCCAATTCGCATGCGCCGGGTTCTACTGAGTTCGGCATTAACATGAAGTTCGCGACGGCTGGCGGCGGTCAGCACGCAGAATCATGGACGGGTCCGACGCTGCTCGACAGCGGCACCCCCTATTACAACCTGCATACTGAAACCGTGCTGCACTCGTACATCCTCAACCAGGGAGCAACGCTGACGGTTTCCGGTACGTCAAGCGGGGCTTCGCCGCGCAGCATCACAGTGTACAAAGAGGGGTCTTTCCCATATGCGGCACCTTACTCGGCTTCGGTCGGTAATGGTTCAAATCTCAACACCATCGGCATCGGTTTCTTTCTGCAAAATTCGGTGCTGTTTAATCTTAGCGGCCAGGCAGTCGGCTACACGCCGAACTTCGTAACCGATACGAACATTGTGACGACGAGTACGGCGCCGCTCGTTGTCGGGTCGAACTCGGTGCCGTTGGGGCTTGCCGGGATAATATCTGGAACGGGCGGCGTCTCGATCACATCCGGCGGTTCAGCGACCCTTAGCGGCGCCAATACCTACACTGGCGCAACCTCGATCAGCGGCGGTTTTCTGGCGCTCGCGGGCCCCGGCACGATCGCAGCCTCGAGCGGCGTAAACGTTACGTCAGGCGGCAGGTTCGACGTTTCGGCAACGACCGCAGGAGCGGCGATCAGATCGCTTTCGGGCGATGCCACGGGACATGTTGCGCTCGGCAGTCAGACGTTGGCTTTGACCGCGGCGAATGGAACGTTCGCGGGCAGGATCTTTGGAACCGGCGGGCTCGCCGTAACCGGAGGTTTTGAGGTCCTGTCCGGGTCAAATACTTACACCGGCCCCACCACTATCGGCGCGAACATCGCTGGCGCTCTCGCAACTTTGGAGGTCGATGGCTCACTTGCGGCAACCAGCGGCGTGGCCGTGAGCGCCGGTGGCGTGCTCACGGGTACTGGAACCATTGATCCAACCACGACCACAGTCGCAGCCGGCGGGACGCTTGCGCCCGGCAACCCCGCAAACCCGACCGGCACGCTCAAGATCAGCGGCAATCTCGTCTTCGATGCCGGCAGCCTCTACGGCATCGGCCTGACACCGGTGCAGCATGCGTTGACGACCGTCACCGGCACGACCGCAATCAACGGCGGCACGGTGGCGCTCGCCCCCTCACCTAATCTTGGCGCCTCGTATGCCGCGTCAAAGTTTGCAATCCTCAATTCAGCGGGCGGTCTGACAGGTGCTTTCAATCCTGTCGTTGGCTACAGCGGTGCGGTGCAGCTCAGCAGCACACCCGCGCTGAGCTACAACGCCCATGACGTCTATCTGTCCTACGGGCAATCGGTTGTTGATCTGGCGACGCCCACCGGCGCTGGCCAGAACCAGCAGAACGTCATCAACGCGATCAACAACAAGATTCTATCTGGAACCGTGCTTCCACCAAGCTTTCAAAATCTCGGCACGCTGTCGGTGCCTTCTTACCTCGGTGCATTGACGCAGATGGACGGCGAAATCGCAGTTGATGGCGAGCTGGCCGCGGTCCAATTGATGGACCAGTTCCTGAACCTGATGCTCGATCCATTTGTCGATGGCAGGCTCGGCAGCAGCGGCGGCATCAGCGGCGCAGCGATGGGTTTTGCTCCCGAAGAAGCGGCGAGCCTGCCGCCGGACGTCGCGCTCGCCTATGCCAGCGTGCTTAAGGCGCCGCCGGTCGTGTTCGATCAGCGCTGGACCGCGTGGGGCGCAAGTTATGGCGGCGGCAACTGGACCAACGGCAATGCGGTCACGGGTTCGAGCAACCTCAATGCCCAAACCTACGGCTTTGCCGGCGGCATGGATTATCACTACTCGCCCGACACGATCTTCGGCTTCGCGCTGGGCGGCAGCGGTACCAATTGGGGCATTGCAAGCGGCGGAACCGGCCGGAGCGATGCGTTCCAGACCGGCGTCTACGCCATGACGCGCGCAGGTCCTGCGTACCTCGCGGGCGCGCTCGCCTTCGCCAATCATTGGATGACGACGAACCGCGGAGCATTGGGCGATGCGCTAACGGCGAGCTTCGATGCGCAGAGTTACGGTGGACGCCTCGAAGGCGGCTATCGCTACGCCTTGTTGCCGACACTCGGGGTGACACCCTATGCCGCGTTGCGGGCGCAAGATTTTCATACGCCGGGCTTCAGCGAGAGCGATCTCGGCGGCGGCGGCATTGGGCTCTCGTATGCGCCGATGAACGCGACCGACGTGCGAAGCGAGCTCGGCGCGCGTCTCGACAATCCGGAAGTGATCGCCGGCATGCCGCTTTTCTTGCGCGCGCGGCTCGCCTGGGCGCACGATTGGGTGAGTAACCCTTCGCTGAGCGCCGCATTCGAATCGCTTCCCGGAACAAACTTCACGGTTTACGGCGCGCCAATGCCGAACAATGCGGCGCTCACCTCAGCCGGCGCGGAGTTTTTCATCACGCCGCAGCTTACTGCCCTCGTCAAGTTCGATGGCGATTTCGCACCCGGTACGCAGACTTACGCGGGTACCGGAACCCTGCGTTATATGTGGTGAGCATTGCACACCTGGCGCCAAAGAGGCCGCGGTTCCACCGTTGGCATCCGCTCCGCCACCGACGTTTGATTGTCCGAGCACTCGCCCGTCGTCTGCACATGCGCGTCGCGGTGCGGAGGCGAACGCCAGCATGAGCGGTCAAGAATCGGCAGTCCTTATTGGTATGCAGTCCTTATTAGTATTATGGACGAGGGCGGTCCGGATTTGGCCGCACCGCCGGCGACGCCTCGAGACTCATTTGAACAGGTAGGGCGTTACGCCGCCTTCTAGTCCGCCGTGCCGAGTAGTACGCCGCCGTCGATCACCATTTGCGAACCGGTCACGTAGCTCGACGCGGGCGAGGCGAGGAGTAGCGCAAGCCCCTGCATCTCTTCAGTTGACGCGAGCCGTTTGAGCGGCACGAATTTGGCAAACGCCGCAGCCGTTGTCGGATCCTTCATGTGTCCGCCGGCGATATTGGTGATGAATGGTCCGGGCGCGATCGCATTGACGAGGATGTTGTATTTGGCGAGCTCCAGCGCCGCCTGGCGGACCAGATGCGCGGCGCCGGCTTTGGCCGGCATGTAGGGCATACCGACAATCGCTTCGCCGCGAATGGCCGCAACCGATGTGGTGACGATGATGCGGCCGCCGTTTGCGTTCTTTTTCATGTGCGGGATGCTGGCCTTGATGGTCAAGAAGATCGAAGTGAGGTTTGTCGCCATCACATGGTCCCAGCGTTCGTCCGAAACATTTTCGAACGCGCCTTCGGGGACACGTCCGCCGGTCATGCCGAGAAAGCCGGGCGGTGAATCGATGCCGACATTGGCGAAGGCGACATCGAGCTTGCCATAATGACTGGCCGCCGCATCGATGGCGGCCCGCAGCGCCGGGCGATCGGTGACATCGAGAACCTGGCCGTGCACATCGCCGCCGCGCTCGGCGAGCCGGCGCACCGCGGCATCAAGCGAGGGTGCATCCTTGTCAAACAAGGTGACCCACGCGCCGTTGTCGGCCATCACCTCCGCATAGGCGAGACCGATGCCGCTTGCCGCGCCAGTCACGATGGTCGCCAGGCCGCTCACGTCGAATAATTTGGCTGCTTTCATTTTTCACCTTCCGCGCTTCTTCGTTTCTCGCGAAACGATAACATCATTGCGCGCGATGCGGTGAAGGCCGTTCGACGTTTTCGATTGGGACCGGGCGGCTACGACGTCTCCTCACCTTTTGTCCGAAGCGTGCCGCTTCGCAGCGCGATGCGATACTCGCGTGGCGGCACGCCAAAAGCTTCTTTGTAACGCCGGCTGAAGTGACCAAAGTCTGTGAAGCCGCAAGCGAGTGCGATTTGCGCGATGCTGTCGCATGCCCGCAGCGGATCAGCCAAATCTCGCCGGCTCTTCTCTAACCGCCGTTGCCAGATCCAATCGCTCACGGTTGTTTGCTCGGCGTGGAACAGATCCTGAAGATAACGCGGCGAAATACTGAGAAGAGCCGCGAGCTTTTCGGTGTTGAAAGCGTGATCGTGCAGGTGGCTCTCGATGACGGCCTTGGCTCGGAAAGTCAGCGCCGTCCTCGCTGAGGTTTGACCCTCGATCCCGCCGCCCAACTGCTCCCCGAGAGCGGCCGTTAGCAATGACAGACACGTTTCCGAAAGCCGGCTCGCCGTCGCCGGCGCAATGTCCGACACAACAGCGGCGGTCCGGCGAACGAACGGCAGCACCAGCGATCCGACCGGGCTCGCGGCCTCGACCCGCCGCGCCGTCCACGTTTCGGTTCGGCCGATCCGCCTGACCATCGCATCGCGCGGCATGTGCAGGACAAGCTGCTCGAATTCGGCGTTAAAGCGCAGCGTATATGGCCGCGTGCTGTCGTAGCAGGCAAAGTCTCCGGGCTCGAGCCTTGCTTCGCGGCCGTCCTGCGCGATCAAACCCACGCCGCTCATCTGCAAACTGATCAGCATGACCTCTTCTCGCGCGCGGCGAATGCGCGTGCGGGTGCGCTTGACGACCTGTCCCTCGGACCGGACGTTGGAGAAATGCAAGCCATCGCACTGCGTGGTCGCGAGCTCGCCGAAAAACGGCCGGTTGGCGCGGACTTCGCAGTCGAGTTCAACAAACGTATCGCACACCGCGTCCTGCCAGTATTGAGCGCGCTTGCGCTCAAGGACCCCGGCGGTTGTCAGGACGGCTTTCATGGACCGCACCCGTTGTTGCGAGCAGCCCGGCTCCAGCAAGCTACCACGCCATCATTCCCTACGAAACGCATGCCGCGGCGATTGCGCCGTCAGCCCATTTTTACTGCGCGCCCAGCCAAGAGCAACCATACGCAGCACCGTAACCTGCCGCACTGGCTTTCGCGCGTCCATACGCTTGGTCGGCCGTCCCAAAGGAGTGGAACATGGCGACAGTCCATCCGAAATTCAAAGTGGCCGCCGTTCAGGCAGCCCCGGCGTTTCTCGACCTCGACGCGTCGGTGGAAAAAGCGGTGCGTCTGATCGATGAAGCCGGCGCCGCCGGTGCCCGCCTGATCGCCTTTCCCGAGACCTTTATTCCCGGTTACCCGTGGTGGATATGGCTCGGTGCGCCGGCCTGGGCGATCATGCGCGGGTTCGTCTCGCGCTATTTCGACAATTCGCTGCAGTATGACACACCGGAAGCGGACCGGCTTCGCGCTGCTGCCAAGCGCAACAAAATGTTCGTTGCGCTCGGACTCTCGGAGCGCGACGGCGGCAGTCTTTACATCGCTCAATGGATTATCGGACCCGACGGCGAGACGGTCGCAACGCGCCGCAAGCTCAAGCCCACTCACGCCGAACGGACGGTGTTCGGCGAGGGCGACGGCTCACACCTTGCGGTCCACGAACTTGATATCGGCCGGGTCGGCGCGCTGTGCTGCTGGGAGCACCTGCAGCCGCTGTCGAAGTACGCGATGTATGCGCAGAACGAGCAAGTTCACATCGCGGCGTGGCCGAGCTTTTCGCTTTACGATCCGTTTGCACACGCTCTCGGCGCCGAGGTCAACAACGCGGCGAGCAAGATCTACGCGGTCGAGGGCTCGTGCTTTGTAATTGCGCCGTGCGCGACCGTGTCCCAGGCGATGATCGACGAATTGTGCGACACGCCGGAGAAGCATCAGTTCCTGCATGCCGGCGGCGGCTTCGCGGTGATCTACGGCCCCGATGGCGCACCGCTCGCGAAGCCGCTGCCGCCCGACCAGGAGGGTCTGCTTTACGCAGATATCGACCTCGGCATGATTTCGGTCGCCAAAGCGGCGGCAGATCCGGCCGGACATTATGCCCGCCCGGATGTGACGCGTTTGTTGTTCAACAATCGTCCTGGAAACCGGGTGGAGTCATTTACTCTGCCAATCGACCATGAGGCAGGAGCTGAGACCAAGCCCGCGCCCAAATCTCCGACGATTGCCGCCTTCGCTCCTACGCAGGCGGCGGCCGAGTAACCTGGCCATGGAACACGCAATCCGACCGCATCTTCAGGTCAAGCGGACTCGCCATCGGCGAGTGCCTGACGACTATAAGCCGCCTTATCCAGCATTCGTCGCGCGCCATCGGCCAGCGGTAGAGCAAGTCGTGATGGCTTATTTCGGAATCCAGCACGCTGGCGCCGCGCCACCCTCGGCGAGCGAGGCCCTCGCTGTAATCGGTGAGGCATTTGTTGCGATCAACGGCCCCAGACATTGGGACCGCGCCGCCTACATAGACGAGGCCGGCTTTACCAACGTCGTTTCCGTCGCCTACTGGGACGAGCGGAATGCCTTCGACGCTTGGTTTCCCGCCGTGCGCGAGGGATGGACCGGCGGGCGACACAGTTTCGCAGGGCTTGGTACCTTCGTCGAAGTGCTAAGCCCGTCGGTCGATAATCACGAGACACTGTTCTCGTCACTCGGCCGGCCCGAAGGTGTGGCGGTGCTCGCCGACGACATGAGCGGCGAAATCATGGAGCACGCTTATTGGGGTGGTATGCGCGACCGCCTTCCAGCTTCGCAGACCAGCGAACTGGCGCCCGAAGGCATGCCGGGCCTCGTTCGCGACGGTGCGCGAGTGCGGGTGAAGCCGCATGAGAATATCTGCTTGATCCGTTCGGGCCAGGATTGGAGTGACACGGACGCCGCCGAGCGCCGGATGTATTTCGATGATGTCGAACCGATGTTGCGCGCGGGCATGGAATTCCTGTGCGACGACGGCCTCGCGATCGGATGCTTCGCCAACCGCTACATGACGGTTCTCGACCAAAGCGGTCGTCCGAGCGAAAAGAGCTACAGTATGAGCTGGTGGAAGAGTCTCGCTGCGCTCGAGCGCTGGGCCGAGTCGCATCCGACCCACGTCAGAATTTTCGGCGCGGCGATGAAGTACCTTTCATCTTTGGGGCCGGCTGCGAAGCTCCGCCTTTATCACGAAGTGACAGTAGCTCCCGCAGCGGATCAGTTCTTCGAATATCTGAACTGCCACGACAGGACCGGCATGCTCAAGGCGGTCGCTCGCGCGTCCGCATTAGCGGAGTGATTTTGGCGCTTTCGGTTCTGTTGGCGTTCGCAAATCGAACAACTGCCTGCGCATTTGGCAGCCGCCGGTACTTTTCTGTGCCGGCCGGTATTTTCTACAGCGTCGGCCGCATCGCGCGATCTGTTTCTTTGGAGACGACGCATCAGGTCCACATTTGTTTGTCGTTTAGCCGACAACACCGCATTCGGTGCTTCGCTCTGGCAAAAGCCGGTGATACACTTCGCGGTGTGTCAGACACGAAGCACGGTCTAACCGTGCTCGCGCACAAACGTGCGCTTTAAAGGGAGGGGAAGGTTACAATGCAACGGACAATAACCGTGTTGCTTGCCTTGGCTGTCGCTGGGCTCGCATCATCGCTGGCGATAGCGACAGCCTCGGCGGCAGACGCGCCGAAATGCGGTCTAAACAACGGCAAGGCCGCCAGCGGTCAACCGATCGAGATTGGCGCAATCGTCGGCAAGACTGGTCCGGCTGATTTCAGCGGTTCGGCGCAGGCGGCCGCTGCATACTTTGCCTGTGTAAATTCCAATGGTGGCATTAACGGGCGCCCGATCCATTACAGCATCGAAGACGATCAGTGGAATCCGGAAACCGCGGCTCAGGTCGCCGCCAAGCTCGTCAACGATACCAAAGTCGTCGGCATGGTCGCCAATTCCAGCTTCGTGGAATGCGCCGCCAACGCCAAATTCTACGAGACCAGCAATGTGCTGGTGATCGCCGGCGTCGGTGTGCCGCGCGACTGCTTCCATGCCAAAAACATCGCGCCGACCAACGGCGGCCCGCGCATGAGCAATATCGGCGCCGCACAATACATGCACGACGATCTGAAAGTTAAGCGGCTGGTGTGCCTCAGCCTCAACATTCCGAATGTCGGCGACTGGTCGTGCGACGGCATTGCTGCTTACGGCAAGTCAGTTGGGATGGAAGTGAAAACGATCCTGTTTGATCCGGCGTCGATGGACGCGACCTCGCTCATTCTTCAAGCGATGGCATTTAAGCCGGATGCGATCGACTTCAACACGCCCAAAGAAGGCGGCATCCCGTTGTACGCCGCTGCCGAGCAGCAACAACTCGGCGGCAAGGTCTATCTGACCGCTCCGACCTCCCACTATGACGAGAGCCTGCCAAAAGCGATCGGGCCTTATTGGAATAAACCCGGCCGCGTATTCATCGAGCTCGAACTCGAGCCGCTCGACAAGCATGGCGGCGATGTCGATAACTGGCACGCGGTGCTCAACAAGTACGGCAAGCCCAGCGATCAGCGCAATACGTTCTCCCAGGCTGGCTATCTGGCGGCTCTGGCGGCAACCAACGCGCTGTTAAAACTGGACCCCGCCAAAATCGACCGCGCGTCGGTTGCCGAAGCGTTCCGCAATATCAAGGATCTCAAGACCGACGTGTCTTGCAGCCCATGGTATTTCGGACCCGGCGACGAGCATAACGCGATCCACGCGGGCTCTGTTGCCGAGATCGTCGACGGCAAGTTCGTCACCAGAAAATCTTGCTTTCAGATGATCGATCCCGACTTGGCGGGAATCGTGAAGATGGAGAAAGACCTTCATCTCGCCGATTGAGCCGGGCGCTCGTTGAAAGCAAGTCAGAAGTAAATGCCCGATCTCAGTCCTTTCGTCATTGCAGGCCTCAGCACCGGCGCGGTTTACGTCCTCGCCGGTGTTGGTCTTGTTGTGCTCTATCGGGCCTCCGGGGTCCTCAATCTGGCGCAGGGCGCGCTTGGCGCGCTGAGCGCCATGATCGCCTGGCAGATCGCGGATTCCGGCGGCCCGCAATGGGTCGGATGGATCGCCGCGGTCGCTGCTTCTACCGCGTTGGCGCTGTTTTACGGGCGCCTCATCGCGCCTCGGCTCGCCACCAGCGATCCGATCGTGCGGGCGGTGGCCACGCTTGGCTTTGCGCTGATCATTCTCGGCTTTTGCGATTTCATTTGGGGTGAATGGCCGCGCAGCTTGCGGCTGCCGTCGGACAATTTTGGCTTTGAACTGGCTGGCGTGCGGGTCACGGCGACGCGGGCGATCGCCTTTCTGCTTGGTCTCGCCGTCACCATCGGCATGATCCTGTTTCTGAAGATGAGCCGCTTGGGCCTTTCGATGCGGGCACTCGCCAATGATCGCGACATCAGCGGTCTTGTTGGCGTTCCCGTGCTTCGCGTCGATGCCTGGGCCTGGGTGATTTCCGGCGTGCTCTCGGGCGTTAGCGGGATTTTCCTCGCCAACATGGTGCGGCTGCAGATTATTCCGCTAACCTACATGGTCATCCCGGCAGTGGCGGCCGCAATCCTCGGACGCCTCACGTCCCTGACGGCCGTCGTCATTGGCGGACTTGTGATCGGCGTGCTCGAAGCTGTGGCGTCGCCATTTCCGGAAGTATCAGCATATCGCTCGGCCACGCCCTTTATCGTCGCGGGTTTGGCGCTGCTTTGGTTCCAGCGCGGCGGCCTGATGCTAAGCCGCATGGACCAGTTTCGGTCCGTGGCGACGAGCCATCAACCGCCAAGCTCGCTCTGGCAGGAACTTCGCGTTGGCATCGTTCTGGCCGTGATTGTCGCGGTAGCCGTTCCTTATCTGGCATCGGCTTATTGGCTCAAGACGTTCACCGGCGTCATCATCATTTCGCTGTGCAGCCTCAGCGTCGCTGTGCTCTACGCCCAACTCGGCATGGTGTCGCTCTGCCAGTACGCGCTGCTCGGCGTCGGCGGCTGGGTCACGCTGCGGCTTTACCACGGATTTCACATTCCATTTGAGATCGATCTTCTGGCCGGCGGCATCGCCGCGTCGATCTTTGGCGTGATCTTCGGTTTGCCGGCGCTGCGCATGCGCGGACTTTATTTTGCGCTCATTACATTGATGATCGCGGGCGCCTTCCAGGTCTTCATCAGCGCGATCGGATTTCCGGATGGCGGTCCGGGCTTCAGCGGCAAGATTTATTCCGGTGCGCGGCAGTACCTGCCGCATCCGCCGATCGCGCCAAGCGACGCCGCGTATTTCAGTTATGTTGTGACAGTCGTAGCGATCGGCTTTCTCATCGTGATGCTGATCCAGCGTTCGCGCGCTGGTCGTGCCTGGGCCTTGATTCGCCGCAGCGAGCCAGTCGCAGTGGCGATGGGCGTCAATATTGTTGCTTATAAGGTTGTGGCTTTTGCGCTCGCCGGTTTTCTCGCCGGTGTTGCCGGTGGATTGATGGCGGCCAATATCGGTCAACTCGACGGCCGCGCCTTTCCGCCGAGCAACTCGATCATGATGTTTGCACTGACCGTGATCGGTGGCGCGTTTCATTGGTCGGGGCCGATCTTCGCCGGCCTTCTGCTACGGGCGGTTCCGGCATTGCTCAACGATTGGCACGTCGATGGCAATCTGGCGCTCATGGTGTTTGGCGCCGGCCTTCTCCACGCGCTGATCACCGCGCCACAGGGCGTGTCGGGTCAGGTCGTGCACCTCTCGCGCCTGATCACCGCCAAGTTGTCCGCCGCGATGCCGCGCATGATGGAGCGGAAACTGTGATCGAAATCCGCAATCTCACGGTTGAGTTTGGCGGTGTGCGCGGATTGAACGATGTCACCGCGGACATCGGCGCCAAGATTACCGGGCTGGTCGGTCCGAACGGCGCCGGCAAAACCACGCTGCTCAATGTCATGAGCGGCTTCGTCAAGCGGTCGGCCGGTTCGGTGATGATGGATGGCGCGGATTTGTTGCGCATTGCGATCAACCGCCGCGCCGCCTTCGGCGTTCGGCGAACTTTTCAGACCGAGCAGGTCGTCGAAAATCTGACCGTCTGGGACAACGTCGCCGCAGCCCTCGACAACGTGCCGACCGGCGGGCGCGCGCGACGCGACCTGATCGGCGAAGCTCTCGACTATGTGGGAATGAGCCGACATGCCGAGCGCGTCGGCGCTTCGCTCAATGCCAGCGAACGCCGCCTGGTCGAGATTGCGCGCTGCGTTCTGGCGCGGCCGCGGCTGGTGATGATGGACGAGCCCGGCGCGGGCTTGAGCGAGAGCGAGGCGGAGCATCTGCGCAAGGTAATTGTTGGTATTCCCGATTTCTGCGGCGCGCAGGTTCTATTGGTCGACCATGACGTGGATCTGATCTCCACCACCTGTCATGAGACGCTCGTCCTCGATTTCGGCAGCAAGATTGCATTCGGACCCACCGCGCAAGTTCTCAAAGATCCCAAGGTCCGCGCTGCCTATCTCGGGACGCTGGTCGAAGAAGCCGCATGAACCAGACCCTCACTGTTTCCGGGTTGACGGTGGCGCGCGGCGGCAAGCCGATCATCCACGGCGTCGACATCGAGATTCCGCCGGGCAAGATCACGGCGCTTCTCGGTGCCAACGGCGCCGGCAAGAGTTCGCTGGTGTTGTCGATTGCCGGCGCATTGCCGGCGGAACGCGGCGAGATCGTGCTGGATGGCAAGTCGATCAGGGGACTCCGCCCCGAGAACGTACGCCAACTCGGCGTTGTGGCCGTGCCCGAGGGCCATCGCGTCCTCACCGAATTAACGGTTGAGGAAAATCTGCGCGTCGCCGGCACGGCGCTCAATCGCCGCGAGCTTGACGATGCCGTGCAGCGCGCGCTCGCGACGTTTCCCGAACTCAAGCCGCGGATCGCTGCGCGCGCCGGTACGCTTTCAGGCGGTCAGCAGCAGATGCTGGTCTTGGCGCAGGCCATCGTCAGCCGGCCGCGCTACATTCTTGCCGACGAGCTTTCGTTCGGGCTTGCGCCGGTCATCGTGGCCCGGCTTGTGCCGGTGCTCGAAGCTTTTGCCGCCGACGGAATTGGGGTGTTGCTGATCGAGCAGTTCACCCACATTGCGCTGCGCATTTCTCATCATGCCTACGTCATGGAACGCGGCCGCATTCGCTTTTCCGGCGCGCCCGAAGCGCTGCGGCAAAATCCCGATATTTTGCACAGTGCTTATCTCGCGAATTAAATGAGGATGTGCGCATGAGCGGCCGTTTTGCTGATCGTTGTGTGCTGGCCACCGGCGCCGGTTCGGGCATTGGCAGGGCAACGGCGCAGCTGTTCGCTGCCGAAGGCGGGCGCGTGGTTGTGGTGGACCAGAACGAAAAGGACGCGGAGAAAACCGTCGCGCTGATCAAGGACGCCGGCGGCGACGCATTCGCGGTAACCGCGGACGTCAGCCGCGAGGCGGACTGCCGCGCCATGGTCGAGCGCGCCGTTGCAACTTACGGGAAGCTGAACGTCGCGTTCAACAATGCCGGCGTCGGCGCGAGCGGCTTTGCCGTCGCCGACGAGGAGGAAGTCGCCTTTAGCCGTCTCATCGACGTCAATCTGAAAGGCATCTTCTTGTCGATGAAATACGAAATCCCGGCCATGCTGGCCGGCGGCGGCGGCACGATTGTCAATACGGCCTCCGTCGCGGGTTTGGTGGGCGAGCGGGGCATTGGCGCATACGCGGCGAGCAAACACGGTGTTGTCGGGCTCACGCGCACCGCTGCGCTCGACTATATCGGCAAGGGGGTCCGCATTAACGCGGTCTGCCCGGGCGCCACGCGCACCCGCATTCTGGAGGACTGGTTTCAGGACCCGAAGGTCGAAGAGTTCATCCTGTCACGGCATCCGATCGGACGGATAGCCGAGCCCGAAGAGATCGGGCGCGCGGTGCTGTTCCTCGCCTCCGACGACGCGTCTTTCATTGTCGGACAGGCGCTCGCCGTGGATGGCGGGCTTACGGCGCAATAACAATCCGCGCCGACGATCAAACGAACCGGCCCATCGCCGCGTCGAGCAATAGTGCGGCAAACAGGATCAACCCCGCGTCGCGGTTGGACTTAAACAACGCCAGGCAGCGATCGGGATCGGCGATATCGAGACGGACGATCTGCCAGGCTAATTGCGCCGCAAACGCCAATAGGCCCAGTGCGAAGATGGGACCGGCGCCGGCGAAAAAACCGGCTGCGCCGAGGAATATAACGGCGACCGCATAGAAGACCCCCAGCATCGGCTTAGTGCGATCGCCAAACAGGAGCGCGGTCGATTTGATGCCGATCAGCGCATCGTCCTCGCGGTCTTGATGGGCATAGATCGTGTCATAGCCGATCACCCAGGCGATGGAGCCGGCATAGAGCAGAAGCGCAGGCAGAGCCAGCCGGCCAAAGGCGGCTGTCCAACCCATCAGCGCCCCCCAAGAAAAAGCCAAACCGAGCACGATCTGCGGCCAATAGGTGACGCGCTTCATGAACGGATAGACCGCGATGATCGCGAGCGAGGCGACGCCAAGCCCGATAGTGAAGGCGTTGAATGAGATGAGCACCACAAAGCCGATCAGCGCCTGCAGCACTAGAAACATCATGGCCTGAAAAACGCTGACCTGTCCTGAAGGAATCGGCCGCGAACGGGTCCGTTCGACGCTGCGATCGAGGTCGCGGTCGACAATGTCGTTCCAGGTACAGCCGGCGCCGCGCATCGCGAAGGCGCCGATGAAGAACAGCGGGATGTGGAGAAGGTTCAGCGCTGCGTTGTCGGCGGCGATTGCGGCAAGAGCGGAAGACCACCAGCAGGGCAGCAGGAGAAGCCACGAACCAATTGGGCGATCGAGTCGCGCGAGTCGCAGATAAGGCCTCGACCATGCCGGTGCGAGCGTGTCGACCCAATTACCGGTCGCATCCGCTACCGAACCGGCTGTCGGGCTCATTTCGCCAACGGATTACCGTTAAGCAAATCGAGCGTACCGCGGCCAGTCTTGGTGTTGTTTCCAGTGTCGACCGACGGCGTACCGATGGCATCACTCAGCGACGGCGCACGGGGTTTGGCGATCGGCGCCTCCGTGCAAGCAGCGGTGCGGAATTTCAGTGTGTGTTCGTGATTAGCTTTGGCTCCTGTAATCGCTTGCTCCGGGATACCGCATGCGGCTTTATTTTTTTCGAGGAACTGAATTACCGTCTCCTCGGCAGCAGTGAAGCGCACCACCAGTGCGCAAATGTCTTTGCGTTCGGCCTTGCGCTCAAGCGCGCCGCGAACCGCAAGCGCTTTTTTCTCGGCGTCGCCCTTCAAGCCCACAAACGCGCCGCACTGTGCGGGGGGCTGCCCCAAGGGAGGCTGGTCGAAGGGAGACTGCGCGGATGCAGCATGGGATCCCATGGCAATGGCAATTAGGGCCAGCGCCGCTAGCCTCCGCCTCATGTTAGGTCCTTTCCCGGTTTCCCTGTAACTCACAGTATGAGTCCTCACGGTCAATGGCCCGTTGATTTCGGCAACAAGGCGGCAGAACCTTCCTAAAGCCGCTGGCTGCGACGCTTAAGCCACCTGCCAAGCCATTTGCGCGCTGACGACACATGCTGGTGCGCCGTTCCCGCTCATATTATTCATATTTCTGATGGCCGCATATGACTTTCACAGTCCGCGTTTGTGCGTCAAGGCGCCGCTCGGCGAGGGCGCTCGCGTCGCCCTCGACCGCGCTCAGGCGCATTATCTCGGTTCGGTGCTCCGGCTGAAATCGGGGGACCGCGTTCTCGTCTTCAATGGCAGTGACGGCGAGTGGAGCGCAACCCTTGCGGCGGAGAGACGGGCGGCTAGTCTGCTCGTCGGCGCCCGGACCCGCGCCCAAACGACGCCGGCGGATTTGCACTACCTGTTTGCTCCGCTCAAGGCCGCCCGCCTCGACTACATGGTGCAGAAGGCGGTCGAAATGGGCGCGTCGCAACTGCAGCCGGTGCTCACCCGCCACACCCAGGTTACGCGTATCAACACCGAACGAATGGAAGCAAACGCAATCGAAGCCGCCGAACAATGCGGCATTCTTTCATTGCCGTCCGTTGAGTCTCCCGTGTCGCTTAATCGTCTGCTCGCCGAATGGGATCGAGCGCGCCGTCTCATATTTTGCGATGAAAACGCGGAGACGATGAGCCCCGTCGCCGCGCTTGCGGGCGTGCCGCGCTCGCCGCTTGCGGTGCTGATTGGGCCAGAGGGCGGATTTGCCGAAGACGAGCGCGACGCGTTGCTCAAGCTCCCGAACGTCGTGCGGATCTCGCTCGGTCCCCGCATTTTACGCGCCGACACCGCTGCTGTGGCGGCGCTGACGCTGGTTCAGGCCCTGATCGGCGACTGGCGTTGAGGAAACGCGGTCTGGTGAATGACGTGCTCAGTGAATGACGTGCGGGCGATCCATGCAGACGAAGGTAACGTAGTCGCCGTATTTGCGATGCATGCTCGTCACTTGCGAGAGGCGGTGCCAGTGGGCGCAGTAACTGGCGGCCATCTCGCGATATTCGACAGGTTTGAGGTACGGCTTGTAGGGCATGAAGCCGCCGGTGTCGTTACCGTAAGGCCATGGAAATTCGAACCATGGTCCGGGGCCGAACAGACCGGCCATTGCAACGCCACCGCCGCAGGCGGTCAACACCGCGCTCAGTACAACTGCGATCAATGTATTTCTGAGCATCGCGCAAGCCTCCGCACCACTGTCGGCAATCTTAGAGGCCTATCGTAATATTTGGAAGCGGGTCGCTGCAATCTCACAGCATCGAATAGGCGCTGGCGACCATGCCGACTGGCCGCTTGTCGGAAGCGCCGAGCAGCATGACGCGGCCAAAGCTGGTATTGCGGCCGATCCGCACCACGCGGGCGTCGGCGATAACGTCGAACGTCACCGGCCGCAGGAAATGCGTGGTCTGGTCAATCGTGCTCATTGGCCGATAGCCATTCCAGGCGGCCGAACACGCGAGTACCATGGCGCTGTCCGCAAGCGCCATCAGCGCCTGGCTGCAGACCGCCTCGCCGTCGGCGCAGATCTTTTTGGAGAACGGCAAGCCGTATTACCGCGCCCGGTTGCCAATCGGGCAATGCGCCAGCGGGTCGAACCGCCTCGACATGCTCCACCAATAACGCCAGATCCTGCACCCAGGGTGGAAAAATCGTCGTCATCAGCCGGCCCGCCGCCAAGAGACCGAACGCGGCTTCTGAAGTTACAAGCCGGTGCACCTCGCCCATATCCACCTAACCTATGTCCACTTACCCTGGAGGGTCTGCCGCCCTCTCTCGCCCGCTGGGAGCACAAAAGTTCTGGCATCGCGAAAGCCGGCGAAACCGACGCCCGGCTGGCGAATCAACAACTCCTCCCTCCTGTCTCTTCGCCGACCCGTTTCGCGGGACGGCGCAGACAGGAAGGCTACACAAACCTACAAATTCCGATGGGACCCGACGCAAATGTCCAACGAATCAGACGGAACATCATACGACTGTTGGTGTGGTGCCGGTAAATTCCGGTCGGCCGTGACGGCGAAAAATCCGCGATCAAAAGAAAGTCTGCGATCGAGTTCCCGTCGCTGACGTGAAATTTCGCTCGGTGGCTCCGTCGCGATGTCTTGCCCCCTTTGGCCTTGGTTCGTCGGTTTTGGCGGTCCGCCGCCCTTGACCGGCAAACGCGGGCGCGGCACGGTTACGGGGTTCTGCGCAAGTGGCAGGCGCTGGAGGGTTTATGTCAGTCCGGATCGCGTCGTTAGTGCTGGGGCTAGCGTTCAGCGCTATTTCGTTGTCACAGCCGCGGGCAGCGAATTGGTTCGAAAAGAATTTTTGGCTGCCGGGTCCGGAATATTTTCGCGACATGCCGGCGTGCGATTTCCGCCCGGCGCTCGACCGCATCATCGGCAATTTTTTCACCAAAGAGACGCGGTTCTGGAACTCGGAGCTTAAGATCGTCGGCATCGAGAATATCCGCGAAACCGCGGTATTGGCCTGGGCGGCGCAATCCATTCCGCGACGTTTCTGCAGCGGCACGGCATTGATCAGCGATGGCGTGAAGCACCCGATCTATTATTCGATCGGGGAAGATACCGGCATGATCGGGATGGATTTCGGCGTCAACTTCTGCGTTGTCGGGCTTGATCGCAATTGGGCGTACGGGCCGGCATGCCGCGCAGCGCGGCCCTGAACATCATCACGATTTGGGCTTAGTCAGCGGTCGCCGTGGCAGGGATTTTCCCGGGAGGCGTCCTGCATCTGTGAGGCTTGGGAGCCCAAATTGCGCCCGAGCGATCGCTATCCTGAGCGTCCATTTTGTTCTTGATTTGTTCTAAACAACGGTTATCGTGAGTTGCGTCAACGTCAGTCGTGCGGGGGTAGCGTCATGATTAGTTTCCTGGTTCGCGCCGTCTTCATTGCACTGGTCGTCATCGCCGCCGGGCTCCAGCAAGCGCCGGCCGAGGAGGCTCGTCAGAACGAGCCAGGGAAGTTCGACTTCTACATTCTCTCGCTGTCATGGTCGCCGTCGTTCTGCGCTGCGGCTGCTGAACGGGAACGTGGACGCGCTCCGGCCTCGCAGTGTGGCGCGCGGCCCTATTCATTCGTCGTCCATGGCCTGTGGCCGCAATACAATCGCGGATTTCCGGAATATTGTCAGGTGCCGGCGCCGCGGCTTGAGCGCGGCATCGTGTCTTCGATGCTTGATCTGATGCCCGCACCGCATCTGATTTTCAACGAGTGGGACAAGCACGGTACCTGTTCGGGGCTTGCACCCCGCGCCTACTTTGAGACGGTACGCAAGGCGCGTGCGGTGGTGAAAATTCCGCCCGAATATATCAATCTGCAGGAGCCGCTCAGCGTTACGCCGGCGGCGGTCGAGGAGGCTTTCAGGGCGGCTAACCCCGGGCTCTCGGCAAACGGGATCGCGATCGGCTGCGACAAGACGCGATTGACCGAGGTCAGAATTTGCCTATCCAGGGAATTACAATTCCACGATTGCGCTGAGATCGCGCAGCGCAGTTGCCGCAGGGACCAGGTGCAAATGCCGCCGCTCCGCGGGGGCTGATGAATTATCGCCATGCCTTCCACGCCGGCAATTTCGCCGACGTGCACAAGCACGTCATTTTGGTGCGCGTCCTCGCGCATTTGCGTTCAAAGCCGGCTGGCTTTCGGGTGATCGACACCCACGCCGGCGCCGGCCGCTATGATCTTTTGGGCCCGGAACCAAGCCGCAGCGGCGAATGGCAAAATGGGATCGCGCGGCTCTGGAATGCGCGCGGACCGGAAACAGCCGAGGCGCTACTGGCGCCTTATCTCGATGTCGTCAAAGCATTCAATCCCGACGGCGAGCTGCGGATTTATCCGGGGTCGCCGCTGATAGCGGCAAGCTTGTTGCGGCCTCAGGACCGCCTCGTCGCCTGTGAACTTGAGCCGAAAGCGGCAGTATTGCTGGCGAAGGCCATCAAAGATGACCGCCGCGCCAAGTCGGTAACGATCGATGGCTGGACGGCCCTCGGCGCCTACGTGCCCCCGAAGGAGCGCCGCGGTCTTGTCCTGATCGATCCGCCGTTTGAGGAAGCGGGCGACTTCGACCGTTTGTCGAGCGCCTTTGCCGCCGCGCATCGCAAATGGCCGACCGGCATCTACGTGATGTGGTATCCGATCAAGGAGCGCAGTACGCCGGACGCGCTGGCACGTAAGCTGTTGAAGCTTGGCGTGCCGGATATGCTGCGTTGCGAGCTAACGCTCGGCCCGCCGCGCGCAGACGTCGGCCTCGTCGGCTCGGGTCTGGTCATCGTCAACCCGCCATTCAAGCTCGAGCCGGATTTACGCAGCTCCATGCCTGTGCTTGCCGGGATGCTGTCCGCGACCGCCGCCAGCAGGGTCGATTGGCTGGCCCGAGAAGCGGTGCCGGGCCGCTAGTTCACGGCGCCCGATGTGCGTCAACCGTCAGCGCCCACTTTTCCACACGCAAAAAATGTGGCCTAATTGAAGTGTTGCTGGCTTAGACGTTCCGCCTCCTGTGGGGGGCCGGCGGAGTAACCGAGGCCAACCCGGCCGAAGAGCCTTGCCTGTGTGGATGTCCAGCCAAGCCGCCGCGCCGTGGGGGCCGGCGGCGAAGCAACCACGGGGAAGGAGTTGCTCGATGGCAATGGCCGGTACGGTCAAATTTTTTAACGGCGAGCGTGGCTACGGCTTCATCAAGCCTGATGACGGCGGACGCGACGTGTTTGTTCACATTACCGCGGTGGAACGTGCGGGGCTGAAGTCGCTGATTGAGGGGCAGCGGATCAACTTCGACGTCGAGCCGGACAAGAAGGGCAAAGGCCCCAAGGCGGTCAATCTGGTGGTGACCGGCTAGTCGCACGATCCGAAAAAGTGGAAACCCCGTTTTCCCCAAGGATCTTGCTTCACTGAGAACGAGGAGGCAGTCAGTGTCGCACGCGAGTGCGGCGCTGGTTGAGTGCGGCTCGCGGCCGCCGCAACCAACTATTGCCTTTTCAACATCGCCTTTTGTCCGTACGAGTCCTGCCACCAACAGAGTGATGCTGTCATGATGATCCTGCGTTCTGCCGCGCCCTCGCCATTCGGCCGCAAGGTGCAGATTGCGCTCTCGCTACTCGGCTTCGACGACGACGTTAAAGTCGAGCCGACCGACACCATGGATGCGCGCGATCCCGTTCGCGTGCAAAATCCGCTCGGCAAGATTCCGGTGCTGATCAGCGAAGACGGTACCGCGTATTACGACTCGCGTGTGATCCTCGAATACCTCGACGATCGCGCCGGTGGCGGCAAGATTATTCCGCGCGAATCCGGGCAGCGTTTCGCCGCGCTCCGATTGCAGGCGCTGTGCGACGGCTTGATCGACGCGTCGATCCTGGCGGTCTATGAGGGCCGCTGGCGCGCGGTCGAACGTCACGAGCCGAAATGGCTGGAGCATCAGGCCGGCAAAGTGACGCGTGCGCTGGCCGCACTGGAAGCTGCGCCCCCGCCGCTCAATCCTGCTCCGGCGCTTCCCAATGTCGGACAGATCACGCTGGCGTGCGCCCTGGGTTACCGCGACCTGCGCTTCGGCGGCGATTGGCGCGCCGGTCATCCGCGTCTTGTCGCCTGGCTCGATAGCTTCGCCGCGCGGGTGCCGGCCTTCGCCGCGACCATGGTGAAGGCTTAAAGGTTGCGTCCGGGTGACGAGCGGGAACTCACACGACAAAAAACCCCGGGACTTTGACCCGGGGTTTTTGCAAAGCGTCGCCTTTGGTGGCGATGAAAGTGCGATCAGAACCGATAGTTGATGCCGCCACGAACGAGGCTGGTTGAGAACGATACGTTGTCGACCGGCGCGCCGCATCCGGCGCCGCAATTGAATTTCCCGAGATCGACGAAGAGATATTCCGCCTTCGCCGACCAATGGCCGGCAATTGCGAATTCGAGGCCGGCGCCGACCGTCCAGCCGACATTGGTCGAGGTGCCGCCAGCCAGACCCGGCGTCGCCGCATTGACGTTCCCGAACGCGCCGCCGCCGGTGACATAGGGCATGAAACGATCGAACGAGTAACCGAGGCGCGCACGAACCGTCGAAAGCCATGAATTGCTGGTGGTGCAGCCTGCGGGGCAGGCGCCAGTGGTGGTCGTGCCTTTGATGCCACTCCAGTCAATGTCGCCTTCGCCGCCGACGACTGCCCGCCCGAGCTGATAATTGTACCCGATCGTGCCGCCGACCACGCCGCCGGTCGTGCTGAAGGAGCTGGTGGTGTCCCACGCCGAGTTTCCGAAGCCGCCGCCGCCGTTCACGCCGACATAGAGGCCGGTCCAGGTAAACGGCGGAGGGCCATACATCGGTGCCTTGTAATACGGCCCTGGGCCGGGAGGCAGATCGGCAGCCGCAGCCGCGCCGGCCATGGCGATCAGGGCTACTCCCGCAACAAACAAACGCTTCATCTGTGGATCTCCATCGCACGCAGGTCCACGGATAGTATTCGTGCGGTACGTTGCGTCTAGTGCAGAAAAGACACAACGCGTTTCTTCATGTGGACAATATTGTGGCAACATTAAACTTTGCGTTGTCACTATTATAGGTAATTATGTTTTAACGACACTGTAATCATGGTTAAATTACTTCTAATTTTTGACGAACAACAATGAAAAGGAACTCGTTGCCTCATCGATTGGGCGTTTTCGCCACGGTGAAAATCTCGCCGTTGTTTGGTCCGGTCGCTGGTTGTAGACCGCTGCAAACCCTACGTTTGCTGCGCGGCAGATCGACCAACCGCGGCACGCCGCCGCGAACACATACTTCCTGATTCAACGCAACAACGGCCGAGGCGGCGGCATCGGTCATCGGCCGCGTCCTGGTACTTCGAGCCATCAAAAGAATGAGCGTTCCGAAAAAAGACATCGAGCCGGAAACCGAGAGCGCCGAAGCGGAAGAAGAGGCGTCCCTTCCTCTGGCGGATGAATTCGATCCGGCTGATGAGGGCCCGGGGGCCGATCATTCGCTAGCCGCTGGCCGCGACGCCGTCCTCCGTTACGCCAAACTCGCGCCGGCCCGGCCGGGCGTTTACCGCATGATCGATGCACGCGGCGACGTGCTCTATGTCGGCAAGGCTAAAAATGTCCGTAACCGGGTGCGCGCCTATGCGCGTCCGACGGGGCTCGACACCCGCATCGAGCGCATGATCGCGGCGACCCGCGCGCTCGAATTTGTCGTTACCCGCACCGAGGCCGAGGCACTGCTGCTTGAAGCCAACTTGATCAAGCGGTTGCGACCGCGCTTCAACGTGATGCTGCGCGACGACAAGTCGTTTCCCTACATCATGATCACGTCGGATCACTGGGCTCCGCAAATCCTCAAACACCGCGGAGCGCGGACGCGGCCGGCTCACTATTACGGGCCGTTCGCTTCGGTCTGGGCCGTCAACCGCACCGTCAACGCGCTGCAGCGGGCTTTTCTGCTGCGCTCGTGCACCGATCCGTTTTTCGAGAGCCGCACCCGGCCGTGCCTGTTGCATCAGATCAAGCGCTGCTCAGGGCCTTGCACCAACGAGATCGACTTCAACGAGTACGCCGTGCTGGTGCGCGAAGCCAATGCGTTCCTGTCGGGGCGCAACAAGGCCGTGAAGGACGAACTTGCCGACGAGATGGAAAAGGCGTCGGGCGCGCTCGATTTCGAGCGTGCCGCAGTTTATCGCGACCGCCTGGCTGCACTGTCAGCGATCCAGGCACATCAAGGCGTCAATCCGCGTGGGGTCGAGGAAGCCGATGTTTTTGCGCTCCATCAGCAGGGCGGTTTCGCATGCGTCGAGGTGTTTTTCTTCCGCACCGGACAGAACTGGGGCAATCGCGCCTATTTCCCCAAGGCCGATCGGTCGATTTCGCCCGAAGAAATCCTCGGCGCGTTTCTGGCCCAATTCTATGACGACAAACCGTGTCCGCGCCTGATCCTGATCTCGCACGACATCGACGATCACGAACTTCTGGCAGATGCGCTGGGCACCAAGAGCGGTCACAAAGTGGAGATTGCGGTGCCGCGGCGCGGCGAGCGCAAGGACTTGATCGAGCATGCGCTCGCCAATGCGCGGGAGGCGCTGGGCCGCAAGCTTGCCGAGACGTCGACGCAGGCTAAGCTCCTGCGCCAACTCGCCGAGACGTTCGGCCTGCCGCGGGTGCCGCAGCGGATCGAGGTGTACGACAACAGCCACATCCAGGGTTCGAATGCAGTAGGTGCTATGATTGTCGCCGGCCCAGAGGGTTTCCGGAAAAAAGATTATCGCAAGTTCAATATCCGCTCGACCGAGCTCACGCCCGGCGACGACTTTGCCATGATGCGCGAAGTGCTCGGCCGCCGCTTCAAGCGGTTGATCGCCGAGTCACCTCGTCCGGCCGTCCTGGCAGAGCTTGTCGCGTCGGCAAGTACAGCGATGTCCGAGCCTGCGCTTCCGCAAGAAGAAATCGAGATCCTGGAGTCTCATCCTTCGGCCGACGACGTGGAATCGCCCTGGCCGGATCTGGTGTTGATCGACGGCGGCCTGGGGCAGCTGAACGCCGCACAGGAGGTTCTGGCCGAATTTGGCGTCGATGTTCCGCTTGTTGGCATCGCCAAGGGGCCGGATCGCGATGCCGGCCGCGAGACGTTCTTTGTTCCGGGGCGCGACTCTTTCAAGCTGCCGCCGCGCGATCCGGTGCTGTATTTTGTCGAGCGGCTGCGCGATGAGGCCCACCGCTTTGCCGTCGGCTCGCACCGGGCGCGCCGCAAGCGCGATCTGCGCGAAGCCGGGCTCCAGGAAATCGCCGGTATTGGGCCAACGCGAAAGCGGGCCTTGCTGCACCACTTCGGCACACTCAAAGCGATCGAGCGAGCTTCAGTCACGGACTTGATGCAGGTCGATGGTATTAGTGCGGAAACCGCCCGGCACATCTACGAATTTTTCCACGAGGGGGCGGCGTGATCGAACGTCGAAGCCAATGGCGAGCGCGGGACTTTGGGGCGCCAGCCGTAAAGCTGGCATGCGGGGAAGGGCCCTGTCCGCAATGACGCGGCGGCGGTAAGGTGTGACATGAATTCGACAACGACAGGCCGGCTGCGCAGGCGCCCGCTCGCGCTTCCGAACGTGCTGACCTACGGCCGCATCGTTGCCATACCGATCGTCGTCGGCTGCATGTTCTGGCAGAGCATCCTCGACGGTCCGCTTTGGCTCCGGTGGCTTGCGCTCGCGTTCTTCGTTGCCGCCGCGATCAGCGATTTCCTTGACGGCTATCTCGCTCGCATGTGGGATCAGCAATCCTCGCTTGGCCGCATGCTTGATCCGATCGCCGACAAGCTTCTGGTGTCGTCCTGTCTGTTGATGCTTGCCGCCGAAGACACCATTCACGGCTGGTCGCTGTTCGCCGCGATCGTCATTCTTTGTCGTGAAATCCTCGTTTCGGGGTTGCGCGAATATCTCGCCGAGCTGCGCGTCAGCATCCCGGTAACGCGGCTCGCCAAGTGGAAGACGACGCTGCAACTTGTTGCCGTCGGATTTCTGATCGCCGGCGATGCCGGCGACGCGGTGTGGCCGGCGATCACTTCGATTGGCGTGTTGCTGTTGTGGCTCTCGGCCTTGCTGACCATCTACACCGGGTGGGATTACCTGCAGGCGGGGCTGCATCACCTGAACCAGGAGGACGCGTGAAGCTCGTCTATTTCGCCTGGGTGCGCGAGCGCGTGGGCAAGACGGAAGAACGCATCAATCCGCCGGCAGGCGTAACGACCGTCGGCGAGTTGATGGCGTGGCTGGCCGGGCGAGATGAGCAATACGCCTACGCGTTCGAGAATGCCAAAGTGATCCGCGCGGCGATCGATCACCGCCACGTTCGCCCCGATGCTAAGATCGCCGGTGCCAGCGAGATCGCATTTTTTCCGCCCATGACGGGCGGCTGAAGCATCGCCTCGATGACCAAGACCATCCGATTGCAGCGCGACGCCTTTGACATCGCCGCGGAAACGGCAGCGATGACGCGTGGGCGAACCGATATTGGCGCGGTCGTGACCTTCACCGGGATCTGTCGCGCTGACGAAAGCGGCGCGTCGATCGCGGCGCTCACGCTCGAACACTATCCCGGCATGGCCGAGGAAGAGATCGCTCGCCACGTTGACGGCGCGTATGCGCGCTGGCCGCTGCTTGGCGTGACGGTGATCCATCGCTATGGGCGCATTGAGCCGGGAGAGGTCATCGTCCTGGTCGCGACGGCTTCAAGTCATCGTGAGGCGGCATTTTCGGCGGCTTCGTTCCTGATGGATTACCTGAAAACGAGCGCACCGTTCTGGAAGCGGGTTGAGACCCCTTCGGGTACTGACTGGGTCGAGGCCAAAGCCGAGGACGAGGCGGCGGCCGAGCGCTGGGCAGGAGCCTCGCCGGAGCGGGAAAATCCGTGACGTTTCGAAGAACCGGAGGACAGGCTGACAGTGGCCGTACCCGGCGTTGGCACGTCGCGCCGAGTCCGGTACCTATTCGGGAAGGAGATTCCCGATGGGGCGGAGCCCGACAAAAAGCGTAGGCATTCAGTCGGTCGAAGTCAGCGCCGCGCTCCTGAGAGCGCTTGCGGAAACGTCAGGACCCATGACGCTCACCGGCCTAGCAAAGCAGGCGCGGATGAGTTCAGCAAAGCGCACAAATATCTGGCCAGCTTCATCCGCATCGGTCTGGTTAGACAGGACAGCGTTTCCGGAAGGTACATGCTGGGCCGCTTTGCAGCCGAGCTTGGCTTCGCCGCTATGCGCAATATCGACGTGGTGGAGATTGCCCAGGAAACGCTGGACAGCCTGCGGGATCGGCTCGACACCACGGCGGCATTGTCAGTTTGGGGCTCGCAAGGACCGACCGTCGTGCGGAAGGCCCTCAATCTCCAGCCGGTCTCTTTGCTGGTGCAACTCGGCACGGTGACGCCGCTCTTGACGTCTTCGACCGGCCGGGTTTTTGCCGCCCATCTCGACCGGCGCAAAACCAAAACGATGATCGATCGCGAGTTGGCCGACCGCAAGGGCGCTGCGGCAAGGTCGGGCTTGCGGACCATGTCAGACGTCGAGAAGCTTCTGGCAAAAGTTCAGAAGGACGGCATGGCGGTCGCCGTCGGGTTGATGCATCCGGGCGTCATCGGCATGAGCGCACCAGTGTTCGACATTACCGGCGACATCATTGCCACGATCAACCTGGCGGGCATGGACGGCGTCCTGGATACCCGCCCGCAGAGTACCGCGCGCCGGGCGTTGCGCGCTGCCGCGGCCGATTTGAGTCATCAGCTGGGCCGCAACTCGACCGTGTGAACCCGGCCTGCGCTGGAAGTGCCTGTGGCTTAGACTTCGCCGCGTTTAAGCCGTTCGAATGCGGCCTTGATCGCGGGGGCGAGGCAAACGATCTCCATCAGCGTTCCGATCGGATGGCCAACATCGAAATACGCGAAGCGCGTTTCGCCATTCCGCCCGCTCTGCACGAGCTTAAATCCGCGCCCGGTCATGTCGGCGACGCCGGCGGTGTAATCGTCCGACAGGATGCCGAGATGATGGACACCACCGTTCGGATTCTGCTCGAGAAATTCGGAGTACGTGCTCGCGCCGCCTAGCGACTGAATGAGCTCGATCTGGGTGTCCCCGGCGTAGCCGAACGCAATACTGTGGCGGAAGTCGCCGGGCTTGCCGCGGTAGGTCTGCTCCTGACCTTGGATGTCTTCCTTGACCAAAAAATGCGGCACGCCCATTTTTTCTTTGAAGAAGCGGACGGCCACGTAGACATCAGGAACAACGTAGCCGATCTGAAAGATGTTTCCAGCGAGCGTGTGCGATTGTTGCAATGCTTTGCCTCCCGTTGGTGGGAAAAATTCTAAGGCGCGGGCTGCGATTTCTCAATAGTAAAGTTATTTCCGATTGGTTCCGCGCGGTTTAAATTGTGCCCAGATACGACTGCCGGATAATGTCCGATTGCAGCAGGCGCTGACCGGTGCCTTCCGCGGCGATCGAGCCGCGCTCCAGTACATAACTGTAGGTCGCGATCCGCATCGCCTGGCGGACATTCTGTTCGACCAGCAGGACGGAAGTTCCCGAGGCGTTGATGTCGCGCACGATCTTGAACAATTCCGCAACGATTTTCGGCGCGAGGCCGAGGGAAGGCTCATCGAGCAACAGAAGGCGCGGCTGGCTGACGAGAGCGCGGCCAATGGCCAGCATTTGCTGCTCACCACCGCTCATGGTGCCGGCGTGTTGCCGCCGGCGTTCGGCGAGGCGGGGAAACAGCTGCATCACCTTGTCGATGCGCCGGCGGCGCTCTCCGCCGGCGACCAGAAACCCGCCCAACTCGATATTTTCCTCGACCGTCATGTCCGGGAATAGATGCCGCCCTTCCGGCACCAGGGCGAGACCCTTGGCAACGCGAGCGGAGACTGAAGCGCAGGTAATATCTTCGCCATCGAACGTGACAGCTCCATCGTTGGCGATAACGCCGGCGATTGCTTTGAGGAGCGTCGTCTTCCCGGCGCCGTTGGCGCCGACGAGTACCGTCAGCGAGCCGGGCTCGACGGACAGGTCAACGCCGTGAACCACCGTCAGACCGCCATAGCCGGCACTGAGTCCGGAGACTTTCAGCAATGTTCTACTCCGCCGTCTCGCCAAGATAGGCGTCGATCACGGCGCGATCTTGCGCGACTTCACTCGGCGGCCCGTCAGCCAGCACTTCGCCGTGATGCAACACCATCACGCGGTCGACGGCCCGCATCAGGGTGACGACGTTGTGCTCGATCCAGATGACCGAGATGTTTCGCGCCTGGCGGATCGATCGGATCAGCGATGCCACACCCTCCGCCTCGCTTTGTGTCAATCCGGCGGCGACCTCATCAAGCAGCAGGAGGCGCGGATTGGTCGCGAGCGCCATCGCAATCTCAAGGAGTCGTTGCCGCGTCGGTGGAAGACTGCCGGCCAATGCTTGCGCCTGATCGATAAGGCCGAGACGCTCAAGCAGGCCGTCGGTCTCGGTTCGAGCGTCTGCGGCGCGACCTCCCCGGCGCCAGGGAAAGCGCAGCCCGAATTGCACGTTTTCCCGGACCGAAAGATTGCGGAACACCCGCGCGGTCTGAAACGTGCGGGCTATGCCGAGCCGATTGAAGACGTGCGTCGGCCGTCCGGTCAGGTCGATGTTTTCAAAGCTAATAGCGCCTGCGGTCGGCAGAGCAATGCCGCTCATGACGTTAAACAGCGTGGTCTTGCCGGCTCCGTTTGGACCGATGATGCCGACAAGTTCAGATGGCCCGACTCCAAAGGTCACATGCGACAACGCCGAAATGCCGCCAAAACGGATCGTCAGGTCGCGCAGTTCGACGAGATTCTCAGGCATGCCTGCTGCCGGCGCGCTTGAGTGCACGCGGCCCGTTTGAATTGAAGAGGCTAACGAGGCCGTTCGGAATGTAGAGGACAGAGAGAATGAGGAGCACGCCGAGGAGTATCAGGTAGTAGTTGGCAAAGTTCAGCCGCAGCGTCTCCTGAAGGAGTCCGAAGACAACGGCGCCCAGGATCGGTCCGCTCAGCCGGTTTGGCCCCCCGATCGTGGCAACCAGCACGGTCTGGAACACGATGAACGGGTTGAACACGATCTGCGGCTCGATATAGGTCCAGCGCACCGACATCGCGGCGCCGATCGCGCCCGGAATGAGTGCGCTCAAGCAAAATCCCGCGATCTTTGCATTCCGGACGTCGAGGCCGAGCGTCGACGCGCGCGCTTCGTCGCTGCCGATCGCCCGCAACGCGGCGCCGAAATCGCTGCGCGCGACCAGCCAGTACATTACGGCAGCGAGCGCTGCCAATGCCAACACCGTCCAATAGATGACTGATAACGATGGCGCGCCCATCATCAACCGGCCGACGGTGCCGAATTCCGTTTTCTCAACGTACATAATGAGGTTTTTCAGCAGTTCACTGATTCCAAACGTCAGGATGGCGAAATAGGTGCCGCGCAAATGCAGCACGCAGAGACCGACGAGCAGCGCCGATATGCCGGCCACGATGGCCCCACCGGCGACAACAATTGGCCAAGGCCATGAACCTAACAACACGGCGCAGGTGTAGGCCCCGAGACCAAAAAAGGCAGACGTGGACAGCGCTATGTAACCGGTCGCGCCGCTGAACATCGACCAGCTCAACGCCAAGCCGGCGTACATGGCGATCGACAGCGTCAGCGACAGCACGAAGGTCGACGCAACCGACGGCAGCGCCGCGAGACAGGCGAGCAGAACCGCGCTGAAAATCCAGGCCGGGGCTTTCATCGTGCGAACAAGCCTCGTGGACGGAACAACAAGACCAGCACGAACACCGAATATGACAGCAATATCTTGAGCGACGGATCGGTGAAGTAAACGCCGAAGCTTTCAACAAGTCCAAGAAGAACGCCGCCGATCATGCTGCCGGTCAGGCTGCCGAGACCGCCGAGCGTGATCACGATCAGCGCGGTGATCAGATACGGCGTGCCCATGTCCGGCGATATCAGATAGATCATCGACAACAGCGAGCCCGAAATCCCCGCCAGCGCCAAGCCGAGCCCGAAGCAAAGTGGATGTAACGTCTTGGTATTGATGCCGACCAGCATGGCGCCGAGCGGCGCCTGCACCATGGCGCGAATGGCGCGGCCCAATAACGTGAACCGCAGTCCGAGAATCAATCCGGCGCTGAACAGCACGGCGAGCAGCAGAACCAGCAGCCGGTTGGCGGTAAAGACGACGCCGCCGAAATGCAGGCTGTTGGTCATGAAGTCGTAGCCATGCAGGTCGGCGCCCCAGATCAGCACGGCGGCATTCTGCAGAATGAACAACAGCCCGAAGCCGACGATTAGGCTCTTTTCTTCCATGACGTCGAGGTTGGGGGAGATCGCCGACAGCCGGCGAAAGATCGTGGCGTGCAGCAAGAGGCCGAGAACGAACATGGCGGCGGCGGAGACGGGAAGAAACCACAGCGGGCTGGCGTCGGTCGCGACCTTAAGCGTGTAGGTGATGAACGCACCGATCATCAGGAACTCGCCGTGCGCGATGTTGAGGATCCGCAGCATGCCGTATTGCAGGTTCAGTCCCATCGCGATGATCGCGTAGAGGCCGCCGATCAATAGGCCGTTCACGATGAGGTCGGCAAACAGCGACGGAGAAGCGAATAGGGCCGCCATGCCGCGCCGCGCCTTTTGTTGTGCCCGGAAAAGATAATTCAGCGGCTGCCGGTTGCCGACCTGCCGGACAGCGGCAGGTCGTTTCTCAGGCAGCCGTCATACCATCGCGCGGAACCGGAATTATTTCCACTCCGGCTTCGGATAAAGCGGAGGCTTGGTCGCACTCGTGGTCGGCCAGATCAGCTCGTAGCTGCCGTTTTGCCATTGGCTGACCGTGCCGCTGTCACGCGCGAGCGCGCCGTCCTTGTAGGATATCTTTCCAAGCAGCGTAGAGAACTCGTGCGAGGCGATATAGTCGCGGATCGCCTTGCGATCGAGACCGGCGTTTTCCACCGCCTCCTGCAGAACCTGCAAGCTGGACCAGACAAAGCCGGTGGTGTCGCGGTCGGGCTCCTTGTTGAAGCGCTTGAAGTAGGCGTCGCGATAGTTTTGCTGCATCGGGCCTTCGCTTGGAGTCCAGGTGCCGAACCCGACCATTCCCTCGGCCGCATCGCCGAAGCGCTGCTTGAAGAACGGAAACGCCGGACCAATGGCAACGTAGAAAAACTTCGGATTAAAGCCGATTTCCTTGGTCTGCGTCGTCATCAGGAAACTCTCGGCGGGATAGGTCAGGCCGACGAGCGCATCGGGTTCCTTCGCCTTAAAGTCTTTGAGCACGACCGAAAGGTCTTTGGTATTTGCCGGGAAGCTCTTTTCCCCGACCACGGTGATGCCGCGCTCCTTGAGCATCGGCAGCATAAGGTTATAGCGCTCAAGACCGAACAGGTCGTCCATATAGCCGATGGCGACCGTCTTGACGTGCTGCGCCGCCATCAAATCGACCAGCGCTCGCGTCGACTGCTCCGACGTCCAGGATGCACCGAAAAAGTAGGGCATCTTCAAATCGAGGAGTTTCTTCGGGCTGCCTGTGGTCGACAGAAACGGATAGCCGTATTTATTGGCGAGCGGCCCGACTGCAAAGGCAAAGTTCGATCCCCACGGCGGCAGGATCAAATCGACCTTATCGTCCGCCATTAGCTTTTCATAAGTGCGCACTGACGTCTCGACGTCGCTTTGGTCGTCGTAACCGATCAGTTCGACTTTGCGTTTCTGTCCTTTGACGTTAAGACCGCCGGCAGCGTTGACCTGCTCTGACCACAAGGTGTAATTCGCTTCGACGCCGCCTTGTGCGGCAACCGCGTTCGGGCCGGTGCGGGCCATCGAATAGCCGATGCGGACCGGAGCATCCTCGGCGCGCGTTGGTAATACCGCCAGCGCGATAAGAAAGCCGAAAGCGCCGCCAAAAGTGAGGATTCGCGCTGAGATCGAAGATGCCGTGTTGCCGGATTGGCTGGAGCATACAAATTCCTCCCTCGGAAACAAGTTTCTTAAATCAAGATTAGTCGGTCTTGCCCGCGAGTTCAATGGAGCGCGCGCATCGACGGTCCGTGCGTGTGACCTTTGGGCGCGCTCATCCGGAAGACGCGCGAATGAGCCGGCGCGAGGGGCCGTGGATCAGAAACCCCGGGCAGGCCGTCGCCGGCCCGGGGTGCAACAACGCCAAGCTTCGCGGCAATCAGCGCGACGTCGGCACCTGCCACTTGTCGTAATAGAGTTCGTCGACATTCACGGTCCGGCCGTGCCCGCGCGCAGGTCCGCGCGGCAGATCCTGGGCGCCCTTGAAACCTTTTTCGCAATAGAGCTCGATCAGGTTGCCGGAAGGATCACGGAAGAACATCAGCGCTTCGACGCCCATGCGGGTCCAAAAAATCGTGCTCGGGATGCCGCAGCGCTTGAGCCAGTCCTTCATCTGCTGCAGTTCCTCGCCGCCGGCGTGGAACGCGAAATGCGGATACTCGGCACTGCGTTCAACATAGGAGCAACCTTCGGCGCCGATGCCAATGGCGGCGTCCGCGACCTGGATCGAAGCGAAAAACGGCTCCTTGACCCGAACTCTGCCTCCCATCACTTCAGTGTAGAAGCGGATGCCTTCTTCAAGATCGCGGCAGGGAATGCTGACGTGGTGAAACGCGTCGAACTTCGGCGGGCCGTCTACGCCGGCGGTCTTGGTGGCGCTCTCGGGCATATATTCCTCCATAAGAAATGAGTTTATTATTTGAGTTTGGGCCAGGGCGGCCGAATTTTCAAGAGGCGCCGCAGTACGCCAGCAGCTTGGTCGATCAGGTGCTTGGCCGATCAGTGCTTGGTCGATCAGGCTCTCGGTCGGTCATCGGCGGCTTCCGCGCGGACCTTTCGAAAAGATGGTGATTGCCCTGAATCAGACCGCGCTTTAACCCTCCACCGCCGAATGATCTTCTGCACGGGCGGTTGAGCCTTGAGCTATGTCAAGGTGGCGCCCGCATGAGGGTTTACACTTTCTCGTTCGGTCACGCTTCGATTAGCGCGCCGGCAGATTATGGGGACGTTTCCGGCAAAGGGCTCGAAATTGGACACCGCCACCGCCGCCATAACTGCGAAGCGCGTCAAGGTGCTGTCGCACGCGCCGCGCGGAGGTTTTGCCGGACTGAGCATCGGGGCACTGGGCGTCGTCTACGGCGATATCGGCACATCACCGCTCTATGCGATGGATCAGTTGTTTCTCGGACGCACCGGCGCCGGGCAAACGCCGGCCGAGATATTCGGCGGCGTGTCGCTGGTCATTTGGACAATCACGGTCATAGTGGCGATCAAATATGCCATTCTGGTATTGCGCGCGCAGAACGACGGCGAGGGCGGGCTGTTTGCACTTTATGGTCTGCTCCACCAACATAAGAAACGCGGCACGACGCTGGTTCTGTGGGCCCTGATGCTTGGGGCAGGGCTGTTGTTCGGCGACGGCATGATCACGCCGGCGATCAGCGTGCTTTCGGCGGTCGAAGGGCTGGACGTCGCAACGCCGGCGTTGTCGGGCGTTGTCATACCGATCACGATCGGGCTCCTCACCGTGCTGTTCGCGATTCAATTCAAGGGGACGTCCGGCATCGGCATTGTCTTCGGCCCAATCCTTGCCGTCTGGTTTGTTGTCATCGCTGTGATGGGCGCCTGGCAGATCGGACAGCATCCGGAAATTCTCGCCGCGTTCAATCCAGTTTACGGAGCGAAATTTCTCGGCCACGTCGGCTGGTTCGAGGCCCTCATCATTCTCAGCGCGCTGATGCTTGTGGTGACGGGCGGTGAGGCGATGTATGCGGACGTTGGCCATTTCGGCGCGCGGCCGATACGCGCCAGCTGGTTTGCCGTCGTCTTTCCGGCGCTGTTGCTCAACTATCTGGGGCAGGGTGCGTATCTCTTGACCGGCGCACCTGTCGCCGGCGGGAAACTATTTTACAATCTCGCGCCGGCAACGTTGCTAATTCCTACCGTTATACTCGCGACGGTCGCGACCATTATCGCCTCGCAGGCGCTGATCTCCGCCGCGTTTTCGCTGATGGCGCAGGCGATCCGCCTGGGTCTGTTTCCACGTCTCAAGCTGTTGCACACCCACGAAAGGCACGCGGGCCAGATTTATATCCCGTTCGTCAATTGGACCCTGTTTGCCGGGTGTATTCTGCTGGTCGCCGCATTCGGCACGAGTTCGGCGCTGGCGGCGGCCTATGGCCTCGCGGTTGCCGGCGTGATGGTCATTACATCAGTGGCAATGTTCCCGATCGCGCGAGTTTACTGGAAGTGGGGACCGGCCACGACGGCCGTGGTCTGGGGCGTGTTGCTGGCGGTGAACGCCGCGTTCCTCGTCGCGTGTTCGCTCAAATTCCTCGAAGGCGGCTTCGTTCCGCTCTCGATTGGCACCGTTTTGTTTCTGGTGATGGCGACCTGGCGGTGGGGTCGTAAAGCTACCTTCGCGGCGTACACCGCGAAGTCCACCATGACCATGGCCGAACTGGTTGCGCTCCACCGCGGGTGCAAGGTTTTCATGGAGCGCAACGCCATTGTCATGGCGGCACGGCCGGTGCGTGCGATGTCCGATCACATCCCTGCCATCGTCGAAATGTTGTGGGAACGGCACGGCATCCTGCCGCGGAATTTGGTTCTTGTTGAAGTCACCCATCGCAAGGTTCCTTACATCAAAGATGACCGTTATCGGGTGACGGTGTTCGATCGCGATCATAATCGGGGAAGTATTATCGCAGTCGAAGTGAGCTTTGGTTTTATGGAAGAGCCGAACGTTGAAAAATTGCTGGAGGAAATGGCGCAACACAAGGAAATCGCTTTGCCGACCGATCGCCACCAATGGATCGTACATGCCTCGCAGGAAAACCTGTTGCCGTCACGGCGAATGGGCCTGCTCAGCCGCCTGCGCTTTCGCTTGTTCCTGTTCCTGCGTCTGGTTTCGCAGCCGGCTTATTACTATTACGGGCTTGGCGACGAGCATAAGCTTTCGGTTGAGATAATCCCGGTGCGCGTGCGCTAGAGCGCGCTGTCAGAGCGCGCCGATCGCAAAACTTGGGATATGGTGCCGGCTCGCTCAACCCAGCCGGCCAGATGAAGTCATGCCAGAACTCGACGCAGTTATCATTGGAGCCGGGCACAACGGTCTGACGTGTGCGGTCTATCTCGGCATCGCCGGGCTGAGTGTGCGCGTTCTGGAGCGGCGGGATGTGGTCGGAGGCGCGGCGGTGACCGAGGAATTCCATCCCGGTTTCCGCAATTCGACCGCCGCCTACACGGTGAGCCTGCTGCAGGCGAAAGTCATCCGCGACCTCAAATTGCACGAACACGGACTGCGCATCGTTGAGCGGCGCGCGCAGAACTTTCTTCCGCTGCCCGACGGCGGCCATCTCCTCACCGGCGAGGGCCGCACCGAGCGCGAGATCGCAAAATTCAGCGCCAAGGATGCCGCCCGCTATCCCGCTTATCAGGCCGAGATCAGCCGCGTGTCGGGTGTTTTGCGCAAGCTCGTGCTCGAGGCGCCGCCCAATCTGAAGCTGGGCAGTTTCAGCGGCGCGACGCGCGAACTCGGCAAGCTCGCGGCGATCGGCAAGCGGCTGTGGCAAGAGGACAGTCTGGGCGCGGCATTGCGCCTGTTTCGCAAATCCGCCGGCGACACGCTGGATGGTTGGTTCGAATCCGATCCGATCAAAGCCGTACTCGGCTTCGACGCGGTCGTCGGCAACCTGGCAAGTCCCTACACACCCGGCTCGGCCTATGTGCTGCTGCATCACACGTTCGGCGAAGTGAACGGCAAGCGCGGGGTGTGGGGACACGCGATCGGCGGCATGGGTGCAATCACGCAGGCCATGGCAAAGGCCGCCGCCGGGCATGGCGTCCGCATCGGCGTGGGCTCCGCGGTGCGTGAAGTTATCGTTGAGCGCGGGCGCGCCGCCGGTGTCGTGCTCGAAGACGGCACCGCGGTCCGGGCGCGCGCCGTCGTCGCCAACGTGAATCCGCAGCGTCTGTTTCAGGCTCTGGTTCCCGCTGACGCCGTTCCGGCCGCGACCGCGAAGCGCATGAAGAAGTGGAAGGCCGGCTCCGGGACCTTTCGCATGAACGTCGCACTGTCCAAATTGCCGACTTTTTCCGCGCGGCCCGAGACCGGCGACCACCTCACCGCCGGCATCATTCTGGCGCCGAGCCTGTCCTACATGGATCGGGCCTATCGGGATTGCGTCCAATACGGCTGGAGCCGCCGGCCCATTGTCGAAATGCTGATTCCTTCGGTCCTCGACGATAGTCTCGCTCCGCGCGGCGCCCATGTGGCGAGCTTGTTCTGCCAGCACGTCACCCCGCAATTTGCCGACGGCTCATCGTGGGAGGAGCATCGCGAAACGGTTGCCGACCTGATGATCGACACGGTTGAGGAGTACGCGCCGGGTTTCAAAGCAAGTGTGGTCGGCAGGCAGGCACTCTCGCCGTTCGATCTGGAACGCATTTTCGGTTTGCCGAACGGCGATATCTTTCATGGCGCGCTGACCCTCGATCAGCTGTTTTCAGCGCGCCCGATGCTCGGATATGCCGATTACCGCATGCCAATTCCGGGGCTCTATCTATGCGGCTCTGGCGCCCATCCCGGCGGTGGCGTCACCGGGGCGCCGGGACACAACGCTGCCCAAGCGGTCATCGCAGATCTCTTGCGAAAGTAATTTTCTGTCGGTTATTTTGGACTGCCGGGTGACAGCACGCGAATCTGCCGCTAATCGCAAACGATGCCTGCACGGTTCTTTCGTCTCGCCCGCTCAGTCACTGGGCTCGGCCTGTTCGCCACCAAACCGATCAAGCGCGCGGCCTATATCGCGACCTATCGCGGGCGGATCATCACCACCAAGGAAGCTGATCGGCGCGAGGCACTCGGCGCCAGATATATGTTCGAATTAAACAAGCGCTGGACCATCGACGGCTCACCGCGCTGGAACGTCGCGCGTTACATCAATCACTCATGCAAGCCGAACGCCAAGCCGATAACTCGCAACGGCGGCATCGTCATCGTCGCGTTGCGCCAGATCGAGCCGGGAGAGGAAATCACCTACAGCTATGGCAAGGAATACCTGGACTATTTTCTGAGCAATGGCGGCTGCCGTTGTGCGCCGTGCCGCGCAAAAGTAGCCCGACGCCGGAGAAAGGCGCGGCTCGCGCGAGCCGCGAAGGTTTTGCGAGCAGAGCGGCGAAAAAAGAAAGCGCGCCGCGGTTAGGCGGCTTTATTCTGCAGCGATCTGCGTCGCCTCGGCTTTGAGCTTCGGATTGAGCTCGCAAGCTTCCTCCCAGCTCACGACGTTGAGCGATTTGACGAACTTGCCGACGCCGTCGACCTGGGCGCAGAACAGGCCAAGCTCGATGATCTCTTCATCGCTGAAGTGCTTGCTTAGCTCGGCATAGACTTCATCTTTGTCGATGGCGTGCTCGCCCTGCTTGAACAAATCGGCGTAATGCAGCGCCGCCTTCTCGCGAGCGCTGAAATATTTGCTGCCGGCGAAGTCGAACAGAGCTTCGATCATCGACTCGGTCAGCCCCTCGGCCTTGGCGACGTTCGACCGCACCGTCGAGCAATAGCCGCACTGGTGCGCCACCGAAATCTTGATGCGGCACATCTCCTTGAGCTTGTGCGGCAACACGCCCTGGTAAAGGATCGCATTCCAGTACTCGACCCAGGCGGTGCCAAGCTTGCCGCGCGTCATCAAACTCACCACACGCGGATCCGGCGCACCGGTGCGCTTGGCGGATTCGATCAGTTCGCGGGTGTGCGGGGTCTTTTCGCTGTCTTCGATGTAACGCAACCTGGGCATTGTTTCCTCGCTTTTTTTGACTCAGAAAATCAGCTTGCCAGTTTTCTCATCCACACCTTGTTGTCATGGAAGGCCGAGCCCCCGAAAGGAGCGATGGGGTCGGCGCCAGTCAGTGTGTTGATGCCGCGCCCATCGGCGTAGGCGGAATTCGGCCACAGCGATTCCGCGATCAGAACGCCGCGACGGACGCCGTCGAACAGCCGGGCGTGCAGGTGGACTTTGCCGCGGCGATTGCCAAGCACGACTTCCTCACCGTCGGCAACGGCGAGGGTCGCAGCGTCCTCGGGATGGATCATGACCTCGGGCCGGCGCTCGCGCGTGAGCGAGGTTGGCGTCTCGGTAAAGCTCGAATTGAGAAAGCCGCGCGCCGGTGAGGTCGCTAGGCGGAACGGGTGTTCGGGCTCCGCCTCCTCGATTACCTCCCAATGGTCGGGCAACTTCGGAATTGTCGGCGCTGCGTGCGTACGGTGCCAGCGCCGGAACGGGACTTCCGGCCAGTCCGGCTTAAAGCGGAATTTGCCGTCCGGATAGGCGAAGCCGTTGAGATAATGCGCGGTGGCGAAGTCCGGCTGGCAATCGATCCAGCGGTTAGTCTCGAGATTCTCGAGCGTGCCCCAGCCGGATTTCTGCAAGGTCGCGTCGATCAGTTCGCGCGGCGTCATCGCGAAGCCCGGATGTTCGGCGCCGAGGCGTTTGGCCAGGCCGCAAATCACCTCGTGGTTCGACCGGCATTCGCCCGGCGGCTCGATCAGCTTCGGTCCGAGCAAAATGTATTGGCTGCCGCCGGCCGTGTAGAAGTCGTCGTGCTCGACGAACATGGTGGCCGGCAGCACGATGTCTGCCATCTTCGCGGTGTCAGTCATGAATTGCTCGTGCACGCAGACGAACAAATCGTCGCGGCCAAAGCCGCGCTTGACCGTCTCCTGATCCGGCGCCACCGCAACCGGATTGGTGTTCTGAATCAGCATCGCCGTGACCGGCGGCCCGCCGATGAGTGCATCCGCGTCGCCGGTCAGGATGGCGCCGATGCGGGACTGGTCGAGCATGCGGATCGAGGCATCGCGCAGGTCGGTGCCCTCGATCAAACCGGCGTCAAGGTGGAAGATCGCACCGTTATTGTGAAACGCACCGCCGCCTTCGTAGCGCCACGCGCCGATCACCGCGGCGATGCAGCTTGCCGCGTGCATGTTGATCGCGCCGTTGCGCGAACGCGAAAATCCATAGCCGAGCCGGAAGTACGCGCGCTTGTTCTCGGCGACGAGGCTGGCAAAAGCTTCGATGGTCTCCACCGACGTGCCGGTAATCCGCGACGCCCATTCCGGATCGCGCGTGCGCAAGTGTTCGGCGAGCTCCCGCGGCGCGTCGGTGTAGCGCTCGAGGTATTCCCAGTCCGCCTTGTTGTCGCGAAACAGGCAATGCATCACCGCGCAGGCGAGCGCGCCGTCGGTGCCGGGCCGGATCAGCACCGGCAGGTCGGCCTGCCGCATGGTGCCGTTCATGTACACGTCGACGACGACGATCTTGGCGCCGCGCTCTTTGCGGGCGCGCGTGGCGTGCGTCATCACGTTGACCTGGGTGTTCACCGCATTAGTGCCCCAGATCACCACCAGATCGGACTTCGCCATTTCGCGTGGATCGGTGCCGGCGAGTTTGCCGGTGCCGGCGATAAAACCGGTCCATGCCGGATTGACGCAAATGGTCGAGAAGAAGCCGGAATATTTTTTGGCGTGACGCAAGCGATGGATGCCGTCGCGCATGACGTAACCCATGGTGCCGGCATAGAGGTACGGCCAGACCGTTTCCGAGCCGTGGGTCTGCTCAGCGCGCAGGAATTGCTCGGCGACGAGATCGAGCGCGTCGTCCCACGAGATCGGCGCGAATTGGCCGCTGCCCTTGGCGCCGGTGCGGCGTAGCGGATGCTTCAGGCGATCGGGGTGATGAACGCGCTCGGCGTAGCGCGCGACTTTGGCGCAGATGACGCCGGCGGTGTAGGCGTTGTCCTCGGCGCCCCGCACCCGGCCGATGGTGTGTCTGTCGAAGACCTCGACTTCGAGCGCGCAGGTCGAGGGACAATCGTGCGGACAGGCAGACGCGACGATTATGGGGCGGACGGCCTGATTCATCGTAGCAACTTAGCGCCTCCAGCCCCGGCCGAACAGCGTCCGATCTGGCTATCAGCAAGCACGCCCGGTTGCAACGAGGCCTACGCCGCCGCGGCCTTACCTTTCGGCTGCACCTCGGCGGTGTAGTCCGCCATCAATTGCTGGGTGATGCGGCCAGGCGTGAATGTCTGCTCTCCGATTTGCGACACCGCGGTCACTTCCGCAGCTGTGCCGGTGATGAAGCACTCGGAGAAATCCGCGAGCTCTTCCGGCATGATGCGGCGCTCGATGACTTCGATGTTGTGCCGGCGCGCCAAAGTAATAGCCGTCGCGCGGGTGATGCCGGCGAGAAAGCAATCGGCGATCGGGGTGTGGATCTTGCCGTCCTTGATGAAGAAAATGTTGGCGCCGGTGCACTCGGCGACCCGGCCCTGCCAATCGAGCATCATCGCATCGGCGAAGCCGCGCCGTTCGGCGCGATGTTTGGAGATGGTGCAGATCGCGTAGAGGCCGGCGGCCTTGGCCAGTGCCGGCGCCGTCCGCGGATCGGGACGCCGATATTCGGCGAGGTCAAGCCGGATTCCCTTCAGCCGTTGCGCCGGATCAAAGTAGCTCGGCCATTCCCAGGTAGCGACTGCGAGGTGGATCTTGTTGTTCTGCGCCGAGACGCCGAGCTGCTCGGAGCCGCGCCAGGCGATCGCCCGCACATAGGCTTCGGCCTGATTGTTTTTTTCCAGCACCACGCGCTTGGCCGCATCGATCTCGGCAACGCTGAAGGGGATTTCGAAATCCATCAGCTGCGCCGAGCGCTTGAGCCGCTCGGAGTGTTCGGTGCCCTTGAAAATCACGCCGCCATAGGCGCGCTCGCCCTCGAACACGGTGCTGGCGTAGTGCAGACCGTGGGTCAGCACGTTGATCTTACAATCGGCCGTGGGAATGAGCTTGCCGTCGAACCAGATCAGGTCCGGACGTTGGTCGAAGGGCACTGCCATGACCTTGCCTCCCTCGGCGCGGACGGCCCGTCCCCTGCCGGAATTCATCGCGCTTCTTGAGCCTTTGCGCTATCGGCCTTTGCGCTCGGCCGCAGCTTTTGCGTCGAGAGCGTCCTCCCGGTATGCTGGCATTTGCCCTAGGAGAGCGCGCTTTAATGCTTCGCGCAACCTCGGGCTTGGACCCTGATCCAGCCCGATGTTGCCGCGACCTTGCGATTTGGGGGTAACAATCAAACCGAAATATGTCAATATGGCTGACATAATTACATCGCTGGTATTACCGCGGACATAATGGCCGACATCAGTCTCACCACACCGAGCAAACCCCGTTCAACCGCCGAAGCCGGCGATCCTGCTGCGGAGGCGCGAGAACCGTATTGGGATTTGATCGAGCTCTTGTTTTTCGCCTACCGCGACTTCGTCGGCGACCCCGATCAGGTTCTGGAACGGCTTCGGTTTGGACGCGCGCACCATCGTGTCCTTCACTTCGTCAATCGCAACCCAGGTATGAAAGTTGCCGAGCTGCTCGATGTCCTCAAGATCACCAAACAATCGCTCGGACGTGTGCTCAAGCAGCTGATCGACGACGGCTACGTCGTGCAAAAGGCCGGCCCCGACGATCGCCGCCAGCGCCTGCTTTACGTTAGCCCTGCAGGCGCAGCGCTGGCGATGAAGCTCGCCGGCTTGCAGACCGAGCGCATCGGACGCGTGCTGGATGAACTCGGGCCTGGAGCCCGCGAGATAGCGCAGCGGTTTCTCGCCGGCATGATCGATGCCGAAGAGCGCGAACGCGTCCTGCGTCTGATCGCCAATGCCGACCGCGCGCAGCTTAACGGAAGAGATGGAGTTTCATGACTGCGCTTGCCGCGAATCCCGCCGATGACGCACCGCATTTGCTCGTCGTCGATGATGACCGCCGCATTCGTGTTCTGTTGTCGCGTTTCCTGGTCGCGGAGGGCTATCGCGTCACCACTGCGGAATCGTCGCGCGAAGCAAGAGCCAAGCTCGAAGGCCTCAACTTCGATCTCCTGATCCTCGACGTGATGATGCCGGGCGAGAACGGCTTTGATCTGGCGGGCTCTATTCGAGCCGGATCGGCGGTACCGATCCTCATGCTCACCGCGCGGGACGAGAAAGAAAGCCGCATCAAGGGCCTCGAAATCGGCGCCGACGACTACCTCTCCAAACCGTTTGAGCCCCGCGAACTGTCGCTGCGCATCGCCAGCATCCTCCGTCGCGTCCGGCCGCCGAGCGCGGTGGTGCCGGAGTCGGTGCGCTTTGGTCCGTTTGTATTTCATCTCGCGCGCGGCGAGCTGCGCCGCGGTGAGGAAGTCATCCGGCTCACCGATCGCGAGCGCGAGATGCTCCGCGTGCTGTCGGCGGGCGTCGGCGAGACGGTGCCGCGGCAGGCGCTGGCCGGCAACGGCGACAGCGTCAGCGAGCGCACCGTCGACGTGCAGGTCAATCGCTTGCGCCGCAAGGTCGAGAACGATCCGGCTAATCCACTGTTCGTTCAAACTGTCCGCGGCATCGGCTACCGGTTGGTGGTGGCGCCATGAGCACCTCGATGTCGAGCCTGGATGGCGGCGCCGGACGTTTGCGCAGCGCCGCCAGTCATCTGCTCGCTGCCGCGAACGTTGCGGCCACCACGGCCGGCGTGATGGCGACGCCGATCACGGGCCGCTGGGATCGTTTCGCTCAATGGCTCAAACTGGCGATGCCGAAAGGGCTTTATGCCCGCGCGCTCCTGATCATCATCGTGCCGATGGTGGTAGTGCAGTCGGTGGTCGCGTTCATGTTCGTCGAGCGGCAGTGGAACCTGGTCAACTACTACCTCTCCTCAGCGGTAACGCGGGAGATCGCGACGCTGATCGACGTTTACAAAACCTATCCGCAGGGCGCCGACCGCGCCCAACTCCGGCGCATCGCGCAGGAGCGGCTCGGGCTGGTCGTCGATTTCCTCCCCGAAACGCAATTGCCGCCGCCGGGGCCGAAGCCGTTTTTCTCGCAACTTGATGCGGCGCTGTCCGACGAGATCCGCAAGCTCGGGCTGCCGTTCTGGATCGACACTGTCGGCCGTTCTTCGATCGTCGAAATCCGCATCAAACTTGACGATACAATCATGCGGATATTTGCGCGCCGCGCGGACGTCTACGATGCCAATTCATGGATCTTCCTGCTGTGGATGGTCGCGACCACGCTGATCGTGCTCGGCATCGCCATTCTGTTTCTCCGCAACCAAATCCGGCCGATCGTCCGCCTCGCCGACGCTGCCGAGGCTTTCGGCAAAGGCCGCGAGGCGCCGAATTTCCGTCCGCGCGGCGCGCGCGAGGTTCGCCGTGCCGCGGCCGCGTTCATGGAAATGAAGATGCGCATCGAACGCGCGATCGAACAGCGCACCACCATGCTCGCGGGCGTGTCTCACGATCTGCGCACCATCCTCACCCGGTTCAAGCTTGAACTCGCGTTGCTGGGCGAAGGCCCGGAGGTCGACGCGATCAAAAAAGACGTCGATGAAATGGCGGGTATGCTTGAGGCTTACCTTGCCTTCGCGCGCGGCGACACCGGCGAGCAATCAGGCCCGACCGATATCGCGGCCATGTTGGAGGAGCTCAAACTCGACGCCGAACGCCACGGCCATCGCGCGACCGCTACTTTCCACGGCCAGTCGGAAGTCAGCGTGCGGCCGGCGGCATTCAAACGCTGTCTCGCCAATCTCGTTTCCAACGCCGGACGTTTCGCCTCGACCGTGGCAATCACCGGTCACCGCGACCATCGCTGGCTCACGGTGACGGTGGACGATGACGGGCCCGGCATTCCGCTGGCGCTGCGCGAGGACGTGTTCAAGCCGTTCCTGCGCCTCGACGATGCGCGCAATCAGGATGAAGGCGGCACCGGCCTCGGCTTGGCAATCGCCCGCGATATTGCGCGCTCCCACGGCGGCGACATCGCGCTCGGCGACGCGCCGCTCGGCGGATTGCGGGCTACCGTTAGGGTGCCGGTGTAATCGGCCTTCTCATTTCCGCTGCAGATCGGCCGCGGCGCGGGCAATGATCTCGACCAGCTGCGCTTCGAGCTGGGCATCGCCTTCGAGCCGCTTGCTGACGGTGTCGCGCAAATGCTTGAGCGCTGCTTCGACCAGCGGCGGCGTCGAGCGGCGGCGGTCACGTTCGTCTTCGGCGGCACGCCGCATGCGGTTGGTGCGTTCGCCGACCGCGGTGAGGCGGGCGAGCACGATGTCGGCAATGGGCCGATTGGCGGCAAGGTATGCGCGGCCTTCGTCGGTGATGGTGTAGAGCTTTTTGCTGCCTTCGACCGCGGCCGTCACGTAGCCGGCTTCCTCGAGATAGGTCAGCGTCGGATAGACGGTGCCGGGGCTCGGGCTGTACCAGTCGCCGGTCTTTTCCTCGACCAGCTTGATGATCTCATAGCCATGGCGTGGCGCCTCGGCGATGAACGCAAGCGCGATCAACCGCAGATCGCCCTGGGCCAGCATACGCCCAGCGCGGATATCATCCGGCCCCATGCTGTCCGATCCGCCATAGCCTGATCGCCCGCTGTACCCGTGGCTGCGATGGCGGCTACCGCGATGGCGCCCTCCGCAATGTCTTTCACCGCGAGATTCGTCGCGGGATTCGTAGTGTCTGTACATGCATCTTCCCTTTGCTAAGATATATCGTTAGATAGATCATAATAAGATGTAGCGCAAGATATATCTTATTGTGTTGAGACAATGAAAATGTCGGTTTGAAATCAATAGCTTAGATTTATGAGCGGAAAAACGCGGCCCGATATAGTCGAACTGATCGCTTCCGGAATAGGATGCTGCGATGTTCGCGACCTTCTTCCATGAGCTCAAAGACGCCGGCGTCCCGGTGACGCTTCGTGAATACCTCACGCTGATGGAAGCGATGGAGAAAGATCTCGCCGGCCGGCGGATCGAGGACTTCTATTACCTTTCGCGCGCGGCGCTGGTGAAGGACGAGCGCAATCTCGACCGCTTCGACCGCGTCTTCGGTCACGTCTTCAAAGGCCTCGATTTCATCGCGGATTCGCTGACCGCTGAAATCCCGCTCGAGTGGCTCAAGAAGCTCACGGAGAAACATCTCACCGAGGAGGAGAAGCGGCAGATCGAGGCGCTTGGCGGCCTCGACAAGCTCCTCGAAACGCTGCGCAAGCGGCTCGAAGAGCAGAAGGGCAGGCATCAGGGCGGCAAGAAATGGATCGGCACGGCCGGTACTTCGCCGTTCGGCGCTTACGGCTACAATCCCGAAGGCGTGCGCATTGGCCAGGACGGCAACCGCAACTTCCGCGCCGTCAAAGTCTGGGACAAGCGCGAGTTCAGGGATCTGGACGGCGACGTCGAACTCGGCACCCGCAACATCAAACTCGCACTACGCCGGTTGCGCAAATTCGCCCGCACCGGCGCGCCCGACGAACTCGATCTCGATGGCACCATCAAGGGCACCGCGCACAAGGGCTATCTCGACATTCTGATGCGGCCGGAGCGGCACAACACCATCAAGGTGTTGTTGTTCTTCGACATCGGCGGCTCGATGGATTGGCACGTCAAGGCGACCGAGGAATTGTTCTCGGCCGCCAAGACCGAGTTCAAGCACATGGTGCATCTCTACTTCCACAATTGCCTGTACGAGAAAGTGTGGAAGGAGAACGCGCGGCGCTGGACGCAGACGACGCCGACCTGGGACGTGCTGCATACCTATCCGCATGACTACAAGGCGATCTTCGTCGGCGACGCCTCGATGTCGCCTTACGAGATCGCGGCGCCCGGTGGCTCGGTCGAGCACTACAACGAAGAGGCCGGCAGCGTCTGGATGCAGCGCGTCTTCGCTACTTATCCGTCCTGCGTCTGGCTCAACCCCGTGCCCGAACGCGAGTGGCCGATGACGGAATCGATCAAGATGATGCGCCAGTTGCTCGGCGGCCGGATGTATCCGCTGACGCTTGAAGGTCTCGACGGTGCGATGCGGGAGCTCGGTCGGTGAACCGACGCGCTCAATTGCGTCGAGGCGTCACACAAAACCCACTTCCGAATCGCGCTGACTGCTCTATATTTGGCCCGTCGTTAACAACCGAAAGGAGGTGATCCAGTGTCTCATTGTCTATCGCCGCGGTCGCCGGCATTCATGAACTGGATCCTCGCCTCTGCCGAGGCTCCTGCCAGGTGACTTAAATCCGTCACCGGCTCATGAGCGCGCGGCAGGAGATCGCCGCGCGCAACCGGGCCACGGCCTGACAATGGAAGGGCTGCCCTCACGGGTGGCCCTTCTTTTTTGCACTATGGCAACGGTCCGCGGCGGGACCGCTAAACTGCCATCGACGTGACGACGCGCAATGGTCTTTTGCTGGTGGCCGCTTTCTTCTTACCGTCTTCGCGCGATCGTTCAGATCGTGAGTTTCGGCGGCACCGGCATCGTCGATTTGGAAGATGCTGACCTGCTCGTCCATCACCTTGGCCTGACCTTCCAGCGTCTTTGCCGTCGCCGCATTTTCCTCGACCAGCGCCGAGTTTTGCTGGGTGACCTCGTCCATTTGCGCCAGCGCCTTGTTGATCTGTTCAAGCCCGGTCGCCTGCTCGGCGCTGGCGGTCGCGATATCGGCCACGATGCTCGACACCTTGTTGATCGCTGCGGCGATCTCAGTGAGCGTCGAGCCGGCACTGTTGACGAGATCGACCCCGTCCTTCACCTCGACCGAACTGTTGGTGATCAGTTCTTTGATGTCCTTGGCGGCTTGCGAGGAACGCTGGGCAAGGCTTCTCACCTCGGTCGCGACGACCGCGAAGCCGCGGCCAGCGTCGCCGGCGCGCGCCGCTTCAACCGCGGCGTTGAGCGCCAGCAGGTTGGTCTGCCGCGCGATTTCATCAATGACCCCGATGATATCGGAGATTTTTCGCGACGAAGCCTCGATTCGCGCCATGGCGGTGACGGCATTACCGACTACAGCGCCGCCGCGCTCGGCGACTTCGCGCATCTCGGTCGAAAATTGACTGGCGTGCTGTGCGTTTTCCGCGTTCTTCGTCACGGTGGCGGACATTTCCTCCATTGAGGCCGAGGTCTCCTCCAGGCTGGCCGCTTGTTCCTCGGTACGGTGCGAAAGGTCTGTGGTGCTGGTCGCGATTTCGGCTGAGGCGTCGCTCACCTCGTGCGCGGATTGTTTGATCCGCGCGATCGTCGAGCCGATACCCGTGGCAGTGGCGTTGGCGTTGTCCTTGAGTGCGGCAAACTCGCCCTGATAGTCGGCCGTAATGCGCCGGGTCATGTCGCCCTTGGCGAGTGCGCTCAGCACCATCGCCAAGTCGCCGAGTGCCTTTCCGACGTTTTCACATAACGCGTTGATCGCGGTGCCGACATTGAGAATTAAACCGGATTTGCCGTCGAGCGCTACACGCTTGGAGAAGTCACCTGCTACGGCCGACTGAACGATGCCGCCGACCGCCGCCTCGAATTGGCTGGCCATCTCGGCGGCAGCCGCCTCGCGGGTGGCCGCGGCACGCTGCTCGGCTGCCTTGCTCTCCTGCTCAAGGCGGATTTTCGCAAGGCCGTTTTCCTTGAATACGCGCGCGGTCCTGGCGACGTCGCCGATCTCGTCCTTGCGATCGATGCCGTCGATCTCCACCGCGTTGTCGCCGGCGGCGAGTTTTTGCAGGAGTGCGACAAGCGCTGCCAGCGGCCTGGTGATGCCACGGCCGACGACGAACGCGTACAGGGCGACGACAAGCAGCGTCGCGAGTGCCGCGATCTCGAACAGCAGCTCCGTGTCGCCGCGCGCCTTGTCAGCCGCAGCATTCGCATCCGATTCGAGTTTTGCGATCGCTTGTGCGAGGGCGGCAATGGCCGGCTCGATTTTGGCAAATGCCGCCGACGTATCCTTCTGTTCGCTCAGCAACGCTTGTGTCGTATCGACGTAAGTAAGAAAGTCGCGCTGATAGGCGGCAAGCTTTGCCAAAATGCCGTCTTTTTCAGAGTCGGAGAGCGCGGATGCGGCGAGCGCGTCGCCAAATACGCCGACGGCCTCTTTGTGCTGATCGCGGTAACGCAGGTCGTGCCGCAGCATGTAGTCCTTCTCGTGACGCCGCATCATCAGCATGAGCTCGTTGAGCGTTGCGTTCTTGAACGGCGCAAGACTGGCTTCGATGCCGTGGACTGATGCTCGCAGCATTCCTTCAAGGCCGGTGTCCGGTGTGAGCCCCATTTTGTGCTGCATCTCGACCATGAGCGCGAAGTTCTTCGAATAAACATCGAAGCCTTCCTGGACCGCCTTTACGTCGTTCATCAGTTTCGCTTGACCCATCGCCGCCAGCCGCCCGGCCATGAGGCCGAACGACTTGGCCGCGGCTTTGGTCGTCTCGGCTTGCGCGGCGACATATCGATCGTCCTTGCGCAGCAGAAAGTCCTTCTCGTGACGCCGCGCTTCGAGCAATTGGATCAGGAGATTGCTGGTGGTTGCTGCAAGCGAGCGAGCGTCAGCGGCGGCGGTTTGGAAACGAGATTGGTTCGCCGAACCGATGTAATAAATTGCACCGATGACGAGGAGACCAAGGATGCCGACCGCGCCCAGCGAGCCGACCTTGTATGAGACGCGAACGTTCGACAGGCGAAGCATTGTTGGACAGTCGGATCTGCGGCGCAGCAATGAACCGGATTGCAGTAACTCGCTGCGAATACAGACCAAGAATTGAATGAATGGCGTTAAGAGAGCTTATCAACAGCCGCCGCCTGCTATTAACGCAGGTTGTTATCTTTTCCGCGCAATGTGGGTCAGCCCTGTGCGGTAGGTGGTTGAAATATTAACCTCGTATCCGGAGGTACCAATGCCGGCCGAACGGTTCGATTTTCCCAACGCCCAGGGCCAGAAGCTTGCCGCGCTGCTCGACCGGCCGGATGGGGCAACGCGCGCGGTTGCGTTGTTTGCGCATTGCTTCACCTGCGGCAAGCACAACAGAGCGGCACGCCACATCGCTGACGGCCTGAAGCTTCACGGCATTGCCGTGCTGCGGTTCGATTTCACCGGGCTCGGCGCCAGCGAAGGCGAGTTTGCCAATACCACCTTTTCGTCCAATGTCGACGACCTGGTCGCCGCGGCGGACCATTTGCGCCAGGCCTTCGCGGCGCCGGCGATTCTGATCGGTCATAGTCTGGGCGGTGCAGCAGTGCTCGCCGCCGCGCATCGAATTCCCGAGGCACGGGCGGTGGTGACGATTGGCGCCCCGTTTGATCCGGCGCAGGTTGTTGGCCTGTTTGGCGACCGCGCCGACGAGATTGCCGAGAAGGGCGAGGTCGAGGTCACGCTCGAGGGCCGGCCGTTCCGCGTCCGCCGCACGCTGCTCGACGACATTGCCCAGCAGAATCTCGCGCCCCTAGTCGCCACCTTGCACAAAGCGTTGCTGGTGTTTCACGCGCCGACCGACGACACCGTCGGGATCGATAACGCCAGCCACATTTTCACAACCGCGAAGCATCCCAAGAGTTTCATTTCGCTCGCCGGCTCCGATCACCTTATCAGCCGTGCGAGTGACGCCGCCTATGTGGCTAGCGTTATTGCCGCCTGGGCCGATCGCTATCTCGACATGGAAGTCGATGCGCGGCCGGCCGATAACACCGCTGAAGGTGCCGTCGTCGTTCGCGAAACGCGCCGGGGTCAGTTCCAGCAGGAAGTCGTCACCGGTGCGCACCGCCTGCTGGCAGATGAACCGGTGAAGGCTGGCGGGCTCGATAGCGGGCCAGGACCGTACGATCTCCTGCTCGCGGCGCTCGGCGCCTGCACATCGATGACGGTGCGGCTTTACGCCGACCAGAAAAAGATCCCGTTGGAACGGACGCAGGTTCGCCTGCGGCATCAGAAAATCTATGCCAGCGATTGTGCCGCGTGCGAGACCAAAGAAGGCAGGATCGACCATATCGATCGTGTGATTTCGTTCGAGGGCGATATGACCGACGAACAGCGCGCAAAACTTCTGGAAATTGCCGACAAGTGTCCGGTGCATCGGACACTGAAATCGGAGGTCGATATCCGGACGGCGCAGGCGCCGGTTGGCCGTTCGTGAGAACGGTCAGCCGCATTATCGCAAAGGCGGCAAAGGATTCGCTGGGCAGCCGCTGCGATAAAATATAGACTAATCAAGTATGTCGAAGGTGGCGTCGGGTAAATCGCAAAATGCCGAAAACCGGCTAGACTTTCTCGCCGACGGCGGCGAAATGGGTGCGTTGACACGCGCTTTCGATTGGTCGTCAACGCCGCTCGGCCCGCCGGAAACGTGGCCGCAGAGTTTGCGCACGACCGTGAGGCTCGTGCTCAACACCCGGCATCCGATGTTTATCTGGTGGGGCCCCGACCTTATTCAATTCTACAATGATGCTTACCGGCAGACGATGGGCCCCGAGAGACATCCGCGGGCGCTTGGTCAGCGCGGCCGGGAATGCTGGGACGAAATCTGGGACATCATTGGTCCGCAGATCGAACTGGTTATGGCCGGTCGGGGCGCAACCTGGCATGAGGATCACCTCGTTCCCGTGACCCGTCACGGCAGCCGCGAGAACGTCTGGTGGACGTACGGTTACAGTCCCATCGACGATGAAACGCGACCAACCGGCGTCGGCGGCGTCCTGGTTGTTTGTAACGACGTGACCGCGCAGCACCGCGCGGTCGATGCCTTGCGAGCGAACGAGGAAAGACTCCAGCTGGCGCTCGATGCCGGCGTCGTTGGGATCTGGGACTGGCACATTACGGACGATCGCGTGTTCGCCGACGAGCGATTTGCGCGGCTCTACGGCGTCGAGCCCGCGGAAGCCGCGGCTGGTGCCCCGATCAGCCGTTTCATTGCGAACATCCATCCTGACGATCGCCAGCGCGTTGACGACGAGATACGTCGGGCTATTCGGTCGGACGAGCATTTTGCGTCGGAATATCGGCTGCTACAGCGCGACAACTCCGTCCGGTGGGTACTTGCCCGCGGGTACTGCCTGCGCGACAGCGAAGGCCAGCCGGCCCGATTTCCCGGAGCCGCAGTCGAAATCACCGAGCGCAAGAAAGCCGAGGAGCACCGAACGCTCCTGGCGAATGAGTTGAATCATCGCGTCAAGAATACTTTGGCGACGGTGCAGTCGATCGCCAGCCAAACCTTGCGAGACGGCGTTTCGATGGCGCAAGCGCGCTCGGCTTTGAACGCCCGACTGATGGCACTTTCGAATGCACAAGACGTTTTGACAGGGGAAAGATGGGCCGGGGCAGACCTCGCGGACATTATCAAATCGGCGATCGAGCCATACGCCGCCGACAGCTCCAAGCGCTTTCACATTGAGGGCGCTCCGGTTCGCGTTTCACCACGCACCGCCCTCATCATGGCCATGGTCATCAACGAACTTTGCACCAACGCCGTCAAATATGGTGCGCTCTCGGCGGTGGGAGGACAGGTCGACGTGACCTGGCGCATCGAGCCCGACCGAACGGAGCAACGGCAGCTCCAATTTTGTTGGAAGGAGAGTGGCGGTCCGCCGGTTGTCGAGCCCTCGCGCAAGGGATTTGGGTCACGCTTGATTCAAACTGCGCTAGCCGGCGAAATCGGAGGCGAGGTGCGTGTCGCCTACAATCCAGAGGGCGCGGTTTGCACCATCCGTGCGCCACTGGTTGTTTTGCAAGCCGCAGACCTTATGCCGTCCGCTGTGGACGTCCCGGCGAATACGGAAAGCCTCTTGCGCAATCGAATGCCGGCAGAATCATAAGCCGCAAGCTGCCCGATTGCCTGGCAGGCTAAGCCAAAAGTCCCCGGCGCATTCAGACTATGAAGTTCAACCCGCGGCTTTTTGCACGCGTCCGCGCGCTTCGGCGATGACTTCCGGAATGGCCGCATCGTTGCCCGGCGCCATGATATGGACGCCGGCGACGCCGGGGATGGTGGCCAGTTCGTCGATCAACTCCATGCAAATGCGGGTGCCCTCGCGGACCGGATTTGCGGCTTTTTCCATGCGCGCGATAAACGCGTCGGGGATGATGGTGCCGAACAAGTGGCTCTTCATCCATTGGGCAGATTTCGCCGAACGCAGCGGATTGATGCCGATCAGGATGGCAAGCTGCCGGGTTAGGCCGGCCTGCGCGAGCACGCCCACATAGCGGCGCACCAGCGCCGCATCCATACAGAACTGGGTCTGCACGAACTGGGCGCCGGCCGCGACCTTCCCCTGGAGCGACGTTGGCTTCCAATCGGCGGGCGGATCGATCGGCAGGTCGGCGGCGCCGAGAAAGAATGCGGCCTTTCCGGCGACTTCGCGGCCGGTCGGCAGCTTGCCTTCATCGCGAAGCCGGCGCGCCGTATCGAGCAGCGTTTTTGAATCGATATCGAATACGGGCTTGGTGTCAGGTTGATCGCCGGCTTTGGGGTCGTCGCCGGTCAGCACCATGACGTTGCGGATGCCGAGCGCCGCCGCACCCATCAATTCGCTCTGCAGCGCGATCCGGTTCTTGTCGCGGCAGGTGATTTGTAGGATCGGCTCAATGCCCGCGCCAATAAGGATCGTTGACGCCGCCAGTGCGCTCATATGCGCACGAGCGCCGGCGCCGTCAGTGACGTTGACCGCGTCGGCAAGTCCACGGAGCGGCGTCGCCTTGCGCAGCAGGTCTTGGGCGTCGCAGGACACCGGCGGGGCCACCTCGGCCGTCATCACAAAGCGGCCTGCCCGAAGCCGTTCGGCAAAAGTGCGGGGCAGGGGGACACTTCCGTCGCTCATGGCAAGCTCGCCGCGCTGATACGCATCCGGGAGAGCGCTTATATACTTTATCCGTGGACCGCAATTGGGCGTTTCATCGCGGTTTGTGGACAGGAAACACCTGTCCCGCTAGAGAGTGACCGCAATGAGCGGCGTCAACGAAATCAGGTCGAAATTCCTCGCCTACTTTGCCCGCGAGGGGCACGAGGTCGTGCCGAGTTCTCCGCTCGTGCCGCGCAATGACCCGACGCTGATGTTCACCAATGCCGGCATGGTGCAGTTCAAGAATGTCTTCACCGGCCTTGAGAAGCGCCCGTATACGCGGGCGGTCAGCGCCCAGAAGTGCGTGCGCGCCGGCGGCAAACACAACGACCTCGACAATGTCGGCTATACCGCGCGGCATCACACCTTTTTCGAGATGCTCGGCAATTTCTCGTTTGGCGATTATTTCAAAGAGCGCGCCATCGAGCTTGCCTGGAATCTGGTGACCAAAGAGTTCGGCGTGCCGGCGGACCGCCTGATGGTGACGGTCTATATCGACGACGACGAAGCCTTCAAACTATGGAAGAAGATCGCCGGCCTGCCCGACAGCAAGATCGCACGCATCGCTGGTTCGGACAATTTCTGGGCGATGGGCGACACTGGGCCGTGCGGTCCGTGTTCGGAGATTTTCTACGATCACGGTTCCCACATTCCGGGCGGACCGCCCGGCAGCGCGGACGCCGACGGCGACCGCTTTGTCGAAATCTGGAATCTTGTTTTCATGCAGTTCGACCAGCTCGCCAAGGGCGGCGAGCGCGTTGATCTTCCGCGGCCGTCGATCGATACCGGGATGGGCCTTGAGCGTATGGCCGCGGTGCTCCAGGGCACCCACGACAATTACAAGATCGATTTGTTTGGTGCGCTGATCGAGGCGATTGCCGATCTGACCGGCGTTGACGCCGACGGCAAACACAAGGCCTCGCACCGCGTTATCGCCGACCATCTGCGCGCCAGTTCGTTTCTGGTGGCTGACGGCGTGCTGCCGTCGAACGAGGGCCGCGGCTACGTGCTCCGCCGCATTATGCGCCGCGCGATGCGCCACGCCGAACTCCTCGGCGCCAAGGATCCGCTGATGTGGCGGCTTGTGCCTACTCTCATTCGTGAGATGGGGCAGGCCTATCCGGAATTGCATCGCGCCGATGGGCTGATCACGGAAACGCTCAAGCTCGAGGAAATCCGCTTCCGCAAGACGCTCGAACGCGGGCTCGCGATCCTCGACGAAGCCAGCAAGACACTCAAAAAAGGCGACATGTTCGACGGCGTCACCGCGTTCACGCTCTACGATACCTACGGCTTTCCGCTCGATCTGACCCAGGATGCGCTACGGCCGCGCGGTATAGGCGTCGATATTGCGTCGTTCACAGACGCTATGGAGCGCCAGCGCGAGAAAGCCCGCGCTTCGTGGGTGGGTTCCGGCGAGGCAGCAGACGAGGCGGTGTGGTTCGGCTTGCGTGAAAAGGGCGGCGGCACTGATTTCCTGGGCTACGAGACGGAAACTGCCGCGGGTGTCGTTGTGGCGGTGCTCCGCGACGGCAAGGAAGTTGCCACGCTTGAAAAAGGCGCGAGCGGAGCTGTCGTGCTCAACCAAACGCCGTTCTACGCCGAGTCGGGCGGACAGGTTGGCGATATAGGCGTGATGACAGGCGACGGCGTGCGTTTCATCGTCACCGATACGCAAAAGCGGGCCGGCGATCTTTACGTGCACTTAGGTACTGTCGAGCAAGGCACGTTGAAGCCCGGCACCGCGCTTGATCTGAAAGTCGATCACACGCGCCGCCGCGCAATTCGCCAAAATCACTCCGCTACCCATCTTTTGCACGAAGCTCTGCGCCAGGTACTCGGCGATCACGTGGCGCAGAAAGGTTCGCTGGTTGCGCCCGATCGTTTGCGTTTCGATTTTTCTCATCCGAAGCCGATCAGCGCTGCGGAACTGGAAAAAGTCGAGGACATCGCCAACGACATCGTGTTGCAGAATGCGCCGGTGACGACACGGATCATGGCGGTGGACGACGCGACCGCTTCCGGTGCCCGCGCACTGTTCGGCGAAAAATACGGCGATGAGGTTCGCGTCGTCGCTATGGGCGAGGCCGGCGGCAATACCATGGGCTGGTCGGTTGAATTGTGCGGCGGCACGCATGTCGGCCGCACCGGCGACATCGGCTTGGTCTCGGTGGTGGGCGAAAGCGGCGTTGCCGCGGGCGTGCGCCGTATCGAAGCGATCACCGGAAACGCAGCGCGCAAGCAAGCCAATCACGTCATGCAACTCGCCAGAACCGCCGCGTCCGAGTTACGCGTTCCAGTCGACGAGGTGCCGGCTCGTTTGGCGGCGCTACTCGACGAGCGCAAACGCGTCGAGCGCGAACTGTCTGACGCGAAGAAAAAGCTTGCGATGGGCGGAGGCGCCAAGGCCGACGGCGCCGATGGGTTGCGTACTGTCGGCGACGTGAAGCTCATGGCCCGAGCGGTAGAGGGCATCGATCTCAAGGACCTGCGCAGTCTCGCCGATGAGGGCAAGAAGACGGTCGGCTCAGGCATCGTCGCCATTGTCGGGGTCACTGGCGACGGCAAGGCCGGCATCGTTGTCGGCGTGACCAACGATCTTGTCCCGCGCTTTAACGCTGTCGAACTGGTGCGCAAAGGCGCCGAGGCGCTCGGTGGCAAGGGCGGCGGCGGCCGTCCAGACATGGCGCAGGCCGGCGGGCCGGACGGCTCCAAGGCTGACGCCGCGCTTGACGCGATCGCGGCCGCGCTTGGCGGCTAGCGTCAAATTTCGACGATCATTCCGTCTTCAGCGGTTTCGTATGGCACCTCGGCGCGGCGCGCCAGCATGTCATCGCTCATGTGGCTGAGGATCAGACGCTTCGGACGAATCCTGTCGAGATGCGGCTCGAGCAAAGACAGCGCCAGGTGTGTGGCGATCGGCTTGTCGCGGGTGTAGGCCTCGCAGATAAAAAGGTCCGCCTGGTAACCGATGTCGATCAGCGCATTGGTCCATTCGGTATCGCCGGAAAAAGCGATCACCTTGCCCTCGGCTTCGAAGCGGAACCCAAGACAAGGTCCGGCGCGATCATCGTGCACGACGTGGAATGGGGTTACCCGCAAGCCGGCGACGTCGTTGCGCTTGCCGATGTCCAATTCCTTGAGCACCAAAGGGAATCGCAGGTCGAGATCCTTCGTGCCAGGGAAACCGGCCTCCATGAGGCCGGCAAAGCGCGATTTGAGGCTCGGCGGTCCGGCGATGGTGAGAGGTTGGTCGCGCTTGAGGACGTAGTTAGCCTCCAAAAGATAAAACGGCAGGCCGCCGACATGATCTTCGTGGAAGTGGGTGAGGAAGATCGCGTTGACGTTGTTGCGATTGATCGCGAGCTTGTTCATCGAAATAAGCGAGCTGGCGCCGCAATCGATCAACACATTGATGTTTCGACCGGTGAGGTGGAAGCAGGTATTAAATCGTCCGCCGGAGCCAAAGGCGTCGCCGCAGCCGACGAATTGCAAACGCATCGATGCTCCCCGGGCAGTTGTTGGATCGCTCGTGAGGCGCCCGTGTTAGTTTGCAGTGTCCTGCCGGGACAGCGAGGAGTCCGTGATGAAGGTCACATTGCAGGGCCGCCCGGCGGCACTATGGAAAGCGCTCAAATGCCTGACCTCTCATCGTTTTTTTACCTTTACCCGATTCACTCTATGATCTGCAACGTAGCGGCGGTAATAGCGTGGCCGGGCCTGTCGCCACGATCACACCACAAACTGGCGCAAGCTGCCATGACGGCTCGTCGCACAGAGGGGATGTCTCGGTGTTCGTCGGTGTAAAGCGTGCTGTTGGACCGGCGCCGGGCGCGTTGTTGTTGGGTCTGGTCGTCGGGCTTGGCGGTTGCTCCAATTTCGACACCAGCGGCGCCTGGTTCTCCAAGCCGCTCCGGCTATACGGCTCCAATACTGGTTACACCTACACGCAGATCGATGAGACGAGGCGAGATCGTCCGATTACCGCGAACGATCTTGTCGACGCAAATGGCGCCTGCCCAAGGTACGTTGCGCCGGCACCGCCGCCGCCGCCCGCCGCAACTGGACCGGGGGCTGCGGAGGCTGGCGCGACGGCAGATCTGGCTTCCCTGCTCGGGGGTGGCGTCGCTATCGGCATGAGCGAGTGCGACGTTGTCGCGCGCCTCGGCCAGCCGGCGGCTGTCAACGTCGGCGCGAGTCCAGGTGGCGATCGTACTGCGGCGCTGACTTTCCAAAGTGGCCCGCGACCTGGTGTTTATCGTTTCGCCGGCGGCCGGCTTACAGAAATGGACCGCGTCGAAATGCCGGCAGCGCCAGCGCCCGAACCGGCGAAGAAGAAAATGGCCAAGAAGATGCCTGACAAGAAGAAGCCCGATAAGGCCAAAGCGAGGCCGAAGCCCGACGACAAGACGTAGTCGGGGCCAGACAATCGTTATGATCGACTTTCTGCGCCAGTTGTGATTGCCGATTCTGATCGCTTCGTCGCGCGGCCGCTTGCCGGAACGACAAGCGGCGGATATAAGCCGCGCACTTCCACGTCGCAGCGCGATTTTCCAAGGACAATTTGATGGCCATCGAGCGTACATTTTCGATCCTCAAACCCGATGCAACGGCCCGAAACGTCACCGGCGGGATCAATGCAATGATCGAGAAGGCCGGCCTGCGCATCATCGCGCAGAAGCGCGTGATGATTACTCGCGCTCAGGCCGAGCAATTCTATGCCGTTCACCGCCAGCGGCCGTTCTTCGGCGAACTGGTCGACTTTATGATTTCAGGGCCGGTGGTCGTGCAGGTTCTCGAAGGCGAGAACGCGATTGCGGCTTACCGCGATCTGATGGGCGCCACCGATCCCGCCAAGGCCGCGCCTGGGACGATCCGCAAAGAGTTTGCCAAATCGATCAGCGAAAATTCGGTGCACGGCTCGGACGCTCCGGATACCGCGCAAAAGGAAATCTCGCAGTTTTTTGCCGGCAAGGAAATCGTCGGTTAAAGCGAGCGCGGTCTCGCGGCCACACCGACTGAAGAGGCCCCGTCCGGCGTTGAGGCCGGATCGGTGATGTTCCGCACGCAATGGACTATCTGTTCATCGCGCTTCTCGCATTCGTGCCGCTCGCCATAGGCGCTGCGCTGGCGGGCGTGTCTCCCGTCATTCTGTTTTTTCTCTCGGCGCTCGCCATCGTTCCGCTGGCGAGATTTATCGGACGATCCACCGAAGATCTGGCGACACGGACCAGTCCTGTAATCGGGGGACTGCTCAGCGCGAGCTTCGGCAACGCGCCGGAACTCATCATCGGCATCTTGGCGCTGCGGGCCGGGCTCGTCGATCTGGTCAAGGCGTCCATTACCGGCTCCATCATCGGCAATCTGCTTCTGGTTCTCGGCCTCGCAATGTTTTTCGGCGGATGGCGGCGCGAGAAGCAAAGCTTCAACAAGACAGGCATCCTGGCGCAAAGCACGACTTTATTCCTTGCGACCATCGCGCTGATCGTGCCGGCGATCTTTTTTCAGACGGCGAGCGAGCCGGTAGCCGTCGAGGGTCTAAGCTTGCTCGTCTCGCTGGTGCTGATTGGTATGTACGGCGCCAACCTGTTTTTTTCGCTGCACACCCACAAGCATCTCTATCTGGAAGCGGCCGGCAAATTTGAGCCGCGCTGGAGTACCATGCGCGCCGTCGTTACGCTCTTGGCCGCAACGCTTGCGGTCGCGTGGGTGAGCGACATTCTTGTAAAGTCGGTCGAGCCGTTGGCTGCAAATCTCGGCTGGTCGCAGCTCTTCATCGGCGTAATTGTCGTAGCCATCGTCGGCAACGCGGCAGAGAACGCCTCCGCAGTGCTTATCGCCCGCAAAAACCGAATGGATGTCGCGCTTCAGATATCGATCGGCTCGGCGACACAGATCGTGTTGCTGGTCGCGCCGGTACTGGTGCTGCTTGGCGCGCTGTTCGGGCAGCCGATGAATCTGGTGTTCACCACCCTCGAACTGGTCGCGACGGTTCTCGCAGTCGTCATCGTCGGCTTTATCGTCCAGGACGGCGAAAGTAATTGGCTCGAAGGCCTGCAGTTGTTGGCCGCCTACGTCATCATGGCGATTGCGTTCTTTCTGCTTCCCTAGTCAGGTTTCGTTATTCAAGAAGATTATAATTTTGCTTTGTTGCAGGCTGCTCGCTTCGCAATGACAAAATGTCGGATCGGTCAGCGACCGCTGGCAGCCATGCTTGCGCCGCATTTTTCGGTTTTTTTTCGCAGGCAATCGGATTTGGGCGATCCGGCCGGCGATGTCTCTTGGCAATATATTGCCGACGCGATCGTTTCGGACTTCCCCCAAAATCTGGCTTGTGGCGCGAAGCGCGGTCTGCACGGGGCGTGCAACCGCGTTGCGTGCCGGCACTGGCATACGCATTGATTGGGAGACAGACGATGCAGAAGGGCAGCGTCAAGTGGTTCAATCCGACCAAGGGCTACGGGTTCATCAAGCCTTCATCTGGCGACAAGGACGTGTTCGTGCACATTTCCGCTGTCGAGCGTGCTGGATTGCGGTCGCTCAATGAAGGCCAGGAGGTCGAGTATGAGTTGGTGACCAATCGCGGCAGAACTTCTGCAGAGAATCTCAAAGTCACGTAGCAGGGTCGTAGCCCTGTTATTTCTAGTCCCCCGCGTTGAGAGGGGGTTTTTGTCTAGCGCGTTTTCCGCTCCTCTCCGGGGGAAGCAATGCTCGCGCGGCCTTCGGCTAGCGCCCGCAATGCGCGCGGGTAAATCCTGTGCTCGATTTCTAGCACGCGCGCGGCAAGCGTATCTTCGGTATCGCCTGCCTGTACCGCGAGCAATTCCTGTTCCACGATCGGACCGGCGTCCATTTCCGGTACGACGAAATGCACGGTGGCGCCATGCTGCTTGACGCCGGCTTCGAGCGCGCGACGATGGGTATGCAGGCCCTTGAATTGCGGCAGCAGCGCCGGATGGATGTTGAGCATCTTGCCGCTCCAGCGCTGCACAAACCACGGCGACAACAGCCGCATGAACCCGGCGAGACACACGAAGTCGATCTGATCGGCTTCGAGCGCGTCATCAAGCGCGCGTTCGAATGCCACACGGTTTTCGCCAAACAGTTTGTGATCGACGATCGCGGTCGCAATGCCTTCCTGGCGAGCGCGGGCCAAGCCGGGCGCCTCGGGGCGGTTTGAAACGACGAGCACGATTTCGGCCGGATAGTCGCTGGCCTTGGCCGCCTCGATGAGTGCGGTCATGTTCGAGCCGCGGCCGGAAATCAGGACGGCGACGCGCTTTTTGTTCATGCGCCTACCAGGACAGGTCGAGACGTCCGCTGAACTCGACGCGCGGCTCGCCGCTGCCGGCGATCACCTCGCCCAAACGCACGACGGTCTCGCCATGAGCCGCGAATTGATCGCAAGCCGACGCAGCGCTGCTCGGATCGAGCACCGCGATCATGCCGATGCCGCAGTTGAAGGTGCGCAGCATTTCCTGTTCGCTGATGTCACCTTTTGCAGCGAGCCACTTGAAGACCGGAAGCACCGGGACCCGGTCGAGGTTAGCGGCAACGGAAAGCCCGTCCGGCAACACCCGGGGAATGTTGTCGACAAATCCACCGCCGGTGATGTGAGCAAGCGCTTTGACCGCCTTGGTTTCGCGGATCGCGGCGAGGCACGATTGCACATAGAGCCGCGTCGGCGTCAGCAACGCTTCGCCCAGGCTTTGCGCAGGATCGAATGGAGCCGGCGCGTCCCAGCTCAACCCGGTGGCGGCAACGATGCGCCTTACCAAAGAAAAGCCGTTGGCATGCACGCCCGACGATGCAAGGCCGACCACCACATCACCCGGCGCGATATCATTGCGCGGCAGCAAATCCTTGCGGCCCACCGCACCAACGGCGAAGCCAGCAAGGTCGTACTCGCCGGTCTGATACATGCCGGGCATTTCCGCGGTCTCGCCGCCGATTAGCGCGCAACGCGCCTCACGGCACCCGGCGGCAATGCCTTGGACCACCATCGCTCCGACGGCGGGATCGAGCTTGCTGCATGCAAAGTAGTCGAGGAAGAACAGCGGCTCGGCCCCTTGCACGACAAGGTCGTTGACTGACATCGCGACGAGATCGATGCCAATCGTGTCGTGACGCGACGTTTCGACCGCGATTTTGACCTTGGTACCGACGCCGTCGGTTGCGGCGACAAGTATCGCATCGGTGAAACCGGCCGCCTTGAGGTCGAACAGGCCGCCGAAGCCGCCGATCTCGGAATCCGCGCCGGCGCGTGCGGTGCCGCGCACCAGCGGCTTGATCAGTTCCACCATGCGGTTGCCGGCATCGATATCGACGCCGGCGGCCGCGTAGCGCGCCTCTTTCACGGAACCACCAATCGGCTGATGAGCCTTCCCGCGGGCCGGGAATGTTACTCGGCGCCTCGTACGTCGGAATCGCCGGGTGCGCAAGCGCGCTGCGGAGTTATATAGTGGTTACGGTGCATCGAGACCGGGTGTTTCCGGTGTCGGCGCACACAGCCGGGGCGAGCGTTTTTGAGTATTCCGAACCTCATTAGTCTGGCACGCATTATTCTCGTTCCGATCGTGGTCTGGGCGATCACCTCGGGCGAGATGCTTGTGGCGTTTGCGCTGTTCCTGGCCGCCGGGATCAGCGATGCCGTCGATGGCTTTCTGGCCAAGCGCTTCCACATGGCAAGCGAGCTCGGCGCCTATCTCGACCCGCTGGCCGACAAGGCGCTGATTGTGTCGATCTATGTGGCACTCGGCATTGCCGGCGCGTTAGCGATTCCGCTGGTGATCCTCGTCGTGTCGCGCGACATCATGATCATTTCCGGGTTCATGCTGTCGTGGCTTGTTGGCAAGCCGATGCCTATCAGGCCGCTGCCAGTCTCGAAAGCGAACACGGTGGCGCAGATTTTGCTCGCGACATTGGTGCTGGCCGAGCACGGATTTGGCTTCGATGCCAAACTGATGGTGACCGTGGTTGCCGGTGGGGTCGCCGTGTTGACCTTACTCTCGATCGCCTTCTATCTCGCCGAGTGGCTGCGCCACATGAATTCGTTTGGCACCGGACACTGATCGCGCCTGAGGGCACCATGCGGATCGAGCGGCAAATCGCGTTCTGGGTCGCCGCAGTTTTGGTCCTGGTCGGCCTGCTTTGGCTGTTGCATGACATTCTGCTGCCATTCGTCGTCGGTGCGGCGCTCGCTTACCTGCTCGACCCTTTGGCTAACCGGTTGGTCAAGCATGGCGTCAGTCGGCTAGTCGCTGCGTTGCTCATTCTCGGCGGCTTCGTGCTGGTGTTCGTTGGCGTGTTCGTTGTCGTGGTGCCGGTCCTTGCCAACCAGTTCTCGGCTTTCATCAAACACCTGCCGGAATACGTGCAGCGGCTGCAAACACTCGTCGGCGATCCGAGCCGTCCGTGGCTTAACGAGATTTTCGGCAATGCGCCCGGCAGCGACTGGTCATTCGGCGTCCTCCTGAACAAGTTTGCCGGCTATCTGACGGCAGCGCTGCCCTCGCTGTTGACCAAGGGCGAAGCGTTGCTTTCCGTGCTGTCATTGCTGGTCATCACCCCGGTTGTGGCCTTCTACTTGCTCAGCGATTGGGACCGGGTCGTAAACTCGTTCGACGGATTGATCCCGGTCAAGCAGCGCGAGACGGTGCGCGGCCTTGCGCGGCAGATCGATATGGCGATCTCCGGTTATCTGCACGGTCAGCTCATCGTGTGCGTCATTCTCGGCTGCTACTACGCGTTCGGCCTGACAATCGTGGGATTGAATTTTGCGCTGCTGATCGGCGCCGTATCCGGGTTTCTGACCTTCATTCCATACGTCGGTTCGCTGACCGCTCTTGTTGTTGCGACGGCGGTGGCGTGCGCCGAGTTCTTCCCCGACTGGAAGCGGATTGCACTCGTGGTCGGCGTCGTGCTGTTCGGTCAGTTTCTCGAGGGCAACGTTCTGTCGCCAAAACTCGTGGGTCAAAGCGCCGGCTTGCACCCGGTTTGGCTGATTTTTGCGCTGCTGACTTTCGGCTCTTTGTTCGGGTTCGTCGGACTGCTCCTTGCAGTACCCGTCGCAGCGGCGGCCGGCGTGTTGACACGATTTGCCGTGTCGCGGTACCGGGCAAGCCCGCTCTACACCGGAAACCCACCGTCAAGCGCGCCATGAACTTTCCGCCGCGGCAGCTTGCGCTCGTGCTTGATCACGCCGAAAGCTACGCGCGCGAGGATTTTTTCTCCGGGCCCTGCAATGAGGGCGCGCTGCGGTTGATCGACAGCTGGCCGGATTGGCCGGCGAACGCCATCGCGCTGGTCGGTCCCGAAGGATCTGGCAAGACGCACATGGCGATGATCTGGGCGTCGGCAGCAGGTGCTCGCGTCATTTCCGGCCATGCGCTCGCCACCGCCGAAATCCCGACCGCGCTGGCAACGGGCGCGCTGGTGGTGGAGGACGCGGCAAGTGCAGCGGACGAACGCGCGCTGTTTCATCTCATCAATCTCGCGCGTGAGGAGAATGCCTATTTGCTGTTCACTGCGCGCACTGCGCCTGCAACCTGGCCGGTCGCGATTCCCGACCTCGTCTCGCGGCTACGGGCAGTGCCGCTCGCGACGCTGGCGGCGCCGGACGACGCTACGCTGCGTGCGGTCATGGTCAAACTCGCCGCCGATCGCCAGCTCAGCCTCGACGAGGCCGTGGTCGAGTATCTGTCGACCCATATCGAGCGCTCGTTCGCCGCCGCACGCGCTGCGGTCATCGCCCTCGACAACGAAGCGTTACGGTTGCGTCGCCCCGCTACGCGCGCGCTCGCGGCCGAAATATTTCGCGAAAGCAGCTTTCTTCGCTGAAAAACCCAAGCATGCAATACGATTAGACGTAATCCTTCAGGTGGCCTAAATTTAGGGCTAAGCCCCCCATCGAGAACACGACCGGAGAGAGACATGGACGCCAAGACCGACGACAAGAGCGCGGGCAAATGCCCGGTCATGCACACGAGCTTTACCAACCGCGACTGGTGGCCGGACCAGCTGAACCTCGCGGTGCTGCATCGGAACTCTTCATTGTCCGATCCGATGGGTGAGGCGTTCGATTACGCCAAGGAGTTCAAGAGCCTCGACCTCAAGGCCGTGGTCAAGGACCTGCACGCGCTGATGACGGATTCACAGCCCTGGTGGCCGGCCGACTTCGGCCACTACGGTGGATTGTTCATCCGCATGGCGTGGCATAGCGCCGGCACTTATCGGATCACCGATGGCCGCGGCGGCGCCGGAGCCGGCCAGCAGCGCTTCGCACCGCTCAATTCCTGGCCGGACAACGCCAACCTCGACAAGGCGCGCCGGCTCTTATGGCCGATCAAGCAGAAATACGGCCGGAAGCTCTCCTGGGGCGACCTGATGATCCTCGCCGGCAACGTCGCACTCAACTCGATGGGTTTCAAGACGTTCGGTTTCGCCGGCGGCCGCATCGATGTCTGGGAGCCCGAAGAACTCTACTGGGGTCCTGAGGGCACGTGGCTGGGCGACGAGCGCTACAGCGGCGAGCGTCAGCTCGCCGACCCGCTCGGCGCCGTGCAAATGGGCCTGATTTACGTGAACCCGGAGGGACCAAACGGCAATCCGGATCCGGTCGCGTCGGCCAAAGACATCCGCGAAACGTTCTTCCGCATGGCGATGAATGACGAAGAGACCGTCGCGCTGATCGCCGGCGGCCACACCTTCGGAAAGACTCACGGGGCGGGCGATCCGTCACTGCTGGGCCCGGAGCCGGAAGGCGCTGCCATCGAGGATCAAGGCCTCGGCTGGAAAAGCAAGCACGGCACCGGCACCGGAGCCGACGCCATCACCGGCGGCCCCGAAGTCACGTGGTCGGAAACCCCGACGAAGTGGAGCAATCACTTCTTCGACAACCTGTTCAAATACGAATGGGAACTGACCAAGAGCCCGGCCGGTGCAAAGCAGTGGAAGGCAAAAGGGGCGCAAGCCACGATCCCGGACGCGTTCGACAAGTCAAAGAAGCATGTGCCCACCATGCTGACGACTGACCTCGCGCTCCGCTTCGACCCGGCCTACGAGAAAATCTCGCGGCGCTTCTACGAACATCCGGACCAGTTCGCGGACGCATTCGCGCGTGCGTGGTTCAAGCTCACGCATCGCGACATGGGACCGATCCATCGTTATCTCGGTCCGCTGGTGCCGAAAGAGATTCTGATCTGGCAGGATCCGATCCCTGCAGCGAACCATCCGCTGATCGACGACAAGGATGCTGCCGCGTTAAGGGCGAAGATCCTCGCGTCCGGCCTGTCGGTGTCGCAGTTGGTCTCGGCGGCCTGGGCCTCGGCGTCGACGTTCCGCCGCTCCGACAAGCGCGGCGGAGCCAATGGCGCTCGCATTCGGCTCGCCCCTCAGAAGGACTGGGAGGTCAACCAACCGAAGCGGCTCGCAACGGTGCTCACGAAGCTCGAAGCGATCCAGAAAGAGTTTGAAGCTTCGGCCGCCGGCGGCAAGAAAGTCTCGCTCGCCGACCTGATCGTTCTCGCCGGCAACGCCGCGGTCGAAAAGGCCGCAAAGGACGCCGGGGTCGACGTGAAGGTGCCCTTCACGCCCGGACGAGCGGACGCATCGCAGCAGCAGACCGATGTCGAGTCCTTCGCGCCGCTTGAACCGCGTGCCGATGGCTTCCGCAACTACATCAGCGGCAAGCGGCAATTCATGCAGCCTGAGGAGGCGTTGGTAGATCGCGCGCAGTTGTTGGCGCTCACCGGGCCGGAGTTGACCGTTCTCGTTGGTGGGCTGCGCGTCCTTGGTGCGAATGCCGGGCAGTCGAAGCACGGCGTCTTTACCAAGAAGCCGGAGACGTTGAGCAACGACTTCTTCGTTAACCTGCTCGACATGGGCACCGAGTGGCAGCCAAGCGGCGACGCGTACGAGGGCCGCGATCGGAAGACGAAGGCGGTCAAGTGGACGGCCACGCGGGTCGACCTGATCTTTGGTTCGCACTCGCAGCTGCGTGCTTTTGCGGAAGTCTATGCCTGCGCCGACTCGAAAGAGAAGTTTGTGAACGACTTCGTAGCTGCATGGACCAAGGTGATGAACGCTGATCGCTTCGACGTTGCCTGATCTCGGCCAAGCTGCGGAATAAACGGCTCGGGTCGTGCATCCAGATGACAAAACGGCCGGCAGTTTCGCCGGCCGTTTTTGCGTTAAAGGATTGTGAATCCTTAACGTTTTCGCCTTGCGTTAGGGGCGGTCAGTGATCGTCCAGGTCGAGCCCGCGCAGGCTTGACGGAATGGCCGCCGCGCCGCCTTATCTCGGTGTTATCTATTCATCGAATCGTCACCGAGGGCAGCGAGGGTGAAGCTCGAACAAGGAGCAGCTATGGTCGACCGCGGCCAAGCGACTGCTGTCGCACTCGAACCCGGCCGGACGCACCGTCTGGACGCGCCGCTACGGCTAGCTGAGCCTGCGGAAAAACATCCGGCGTCGGAGCTGGCATCGAAGCCGGATCGCTTCATCAATCGCGAACTGTCCTGGCTCAATTTCAACCGGCGTGTCCTCGAAGAATCCGCCAACCGTGGCCATCCGCTCCTGGAGCGGCTGAGGTTTCTGTCGATCTCCGCGAACAACCTCGACGAGTTCTTCATGGTCCGCGTCGCCGGTCTTCGCGCGCAAGTGCGGGCGGGCATCGCCACGCACAGCCCTGAAGGATTAACGCCCGCGGAGCAGCTGGTACGGATCTCCGAAGCCGTCGTGCTGCTGGTAGAGGATCAGCAGGCACAATGGCGCGAACTGCGCACCGCGCTTGCGGAAGCCGGCATCGTGCTGGTCGATGGTCCCGACATCGGCAAGGCTGAAAAATCCTGGCTCGAAGATTATTTCCTCTCGCACATTTTCCCGCTGCTAACGCCCCTTGCGGTCGATCCGGCGCACCCGTTCCCGTTCATTCCCAATCTCGGCTTCTCGATGGCCTTGCAGCTGGCGCGCTCCAAGGACGGCAAGGCGATGAACGCGCTCATCCGCATGCCGAACCGCATCGAGAGATTTGTGCGGCTGCCGCAGGCGGGCGAAGGCGGGGCAGTCCGGTTGATCTCGGTCGAAGGCGCGACCAGTCTGTTCATCGGGAAACTCTTCCCAGGCTATGCGGTGAAGGGGGTCGGCGCGTTCCGCGTCATCCGCAACTCCGAACTGGAAATCCTCGAGGAAGCCGAAGACCTGGTGCGGCTGTTTGAGACCGCGCTGAAGCGCCGCCGCCGCGGCCTGGTGATCAGGCTCGACATCGAAGCGAACATGCCGGCCGAGCTGCAGCACTTTGTGCAGCGCGCACTCGGTGCCGCCGATGGCGGCGTGTTCAAGGTCGACGGCGTTCTGGCGCTCAACGAGATGGCGCAGCTCGCGAAGCTCGACCGGCCGGATCTCGAATTCGTGCCCTACACACCGCGCTATCCCGACCGCATTCGCGATCACGGCGGTGATTGCTTTGCCGCGATCCGGCAGAAGGATCTCGTCGTCCACCACCCTTACAAGTCATTCGACGTGGTGGTGGATTTCCTGAATCAGGCGACGCGCGATCCGGACGTCGTCGCGATCAAGCAAACGCTCTACCGCACCTCTGCAAATTCGCCGATCGTGCAGACGCTTGCCGAGGCCGCCGAAGCCGGCAAATCGGTCACCGCGGTGGTCGAACTAAAAGCGCGCTTCGACGAGGAGGCCAACATCCGTTGGGCGCGCGATCTTGAACGAGCCGGCGTGCAGGTCGTCTACGGGTTCATCGAACTAAAAACTCATGCCAAGCTTTCGCTGGTGGTTCGCCGCGAAGGCGCAGCGCTTGCCTCCTACGTGCATGTCGGGACCGGCAATTATCATCCGGTGACGGCGCGCCTCTATACTGACCTGTCGTTCTTTACCGCCGATCCCGTGATCGCCCACGACGTCGCGCGGGTGTTCAATTACGTGACCGGATATGCGGAACCCGCCGGCCTCGAGCGCATGGCAGTGTCGCCGCTGACGCTGCGCAAGCGCATCCACGAACACATCTACGCCGAGATCGCCAACGCCAAGGCCGGCCGTCCCGCCGGCATCTGGATGAAAATGAATTCGCTGGTCGATCCCGACATCATCGACGCACTTTATGCCGCGTCGAGCGCGGGCGTGCCGATCGAACTTGTGGTGCGCGGCATCTGTTGTCTGCGGCCTGGCGTTCCGGGCCTGTCCGAAAATATCCGGGTCAAGTCGATCGTCGGCCGCTTCCTTGAGCACGGCCGCATTTACTGCTTCGGCTCCGGTCACGCGCTGCCGCACGCGAAGGCCGCGGTTTATATCTCGTCGGCCGATATGATGCCGCGCAACCTCGACCGCCGGGTCGAGGTTCTCTGTCCGATCCTCAATCCCACCGTGCACGAGCAGGTGCTCGATCAGATCATGGTGGCGAACTTCAAGGACAACGAGCAAAGCTGGCAGCTTCTTGCCGACGGCTCCTCCTCCCGCATCAAGCCTGCGCCCGGCGAGGAGACCTTCAATGCACACACCTACTTCATGACCAATCCGAGCCTTTCGGGGCGTGGAAAGTCACCCAAAAATTCCATCCCCCGGTTGCCGCCGCGCTCGGAGCGAGTGTGAGCGCAGCGGCGCGCGCTGTTCTGCTCGCCTCACGCTGATTAAACGATGATCCGCGCCAAGATCGACGCACCTGGACGGCTCGACCACGGTCCGCCGCTCGCCGTCATCGACATCGGCTCGAACTCAGTGCGCCTCGTGGTCTACGAGGCGCTGACGCGAAGTCCGACCGCGCTGTTTAACGAAAAGGCACTGTGCGGGCTCGGACGCGAGGTGCAGACGACCGGCCTTTTGGCTGCGGACGCGGTCGAGCACGCGTTGGCTGCGCTCAAGCGCTACCGCGCACTCTGCACCACGATGGGGGTGAAAAAAGTTTTGGCGATTGCGACCGCCGCCTGCCGCGATGCCAAGAACGGCCCCGCCTTTATCAAGTTTGCCGAGCGGATCATCCGGACCGAGATCGATATTCTGTCGGGCTCGCGCGAGGCCGAATTGACTGCGCTCGGCGTAATCTCCGGGGTGCATGAGGCCGACGGGGTGGTCGGCGATCTCGGCGGCGGCTCGCTCGAACTCGTCGATATCCACGGCACCCGGGTGCGGCGCGGCCTGACCCGGCCGCTCGGCGGCCTGGCGCTGGCGGACATTTCCGCAAAGTCGCTGAAGAAGGCGGAAAAATTCGTCAAGAAAACACTCAGCACGCTGCCGGTGCTCAAGGACAATGAGGACCGCACCTTCTACGCCGTGGGCGGCACCTGGCGGGCGCTGGCGCGACTGCACATGTGGCAGACCGGATACCCGCTGCACGTCATGCATGGGTACGCCATTGCGGCCGACGATGCGCTCGAATTCGCCCGTCTGGTCCATCGGGTCGACGTCGAGACTCTGTCCAACATCGAGGTGGTGAACAATGCGCGGCGGCCGTTGCTGCCTTATGCGGCGCTTGTCCTCGAACACGTAATCCGGATCGGCAAGCCGCGCCAGGTGGTATTTTCCGCACTCGGCGTGCGCGAGGGACTGCTCTACTCGCTGCTCAAACAAAAAGACAAGGAGAAGGACGCGCTGATCGAAGCGGCGCGCACGCTGAACCAGCTGCGTTCGCGCTCGCCGCTCCATGGCGAAGAATTGATCGGTTGGACCGACCGTTTCATGGCGTCCTCAAGCCTCGATGAGACCGCGGAGGAACGCCGGCTTCGCCACGCCGCGTGTCTTTTGGCCGACATTGGCTGGCGGGCGCATCCCGATTACCGCGGCGAGCAGTCGCTCAACATCATCGCCCACGGCGGCTTTACCGCGATCGACCATCCGGGGCGGGCGTATCTGGCGCTTGCGGTGTTCTACCGCCACGTCGGCCTGGTGATGGACGACGAACTGTCGCCGCGGCTGCGAGAACTCGCCTCGACGCGGATGCTCGACCGGGCGCGCGTGCTGGGCGCTGCGTTGCGGCTCGCCTATGTCGTGTCGGCGGCGATGCCCGGCGTGTTGCCGAGGACGCCGCTCGCGGTGGAGCGACAGCGGCTCGCGCTGCATCTTCCCGGTGAATACGCGGCGCTCGCTGGCGAACGCGTGATCAGCCGGCTGCGCTCATTGGCGCGTCTGATCGGCCGCGAGCCGGTCATGCTGATGGGGTAGGTTGTTCATCCCTCGGCGTTGCCAACGTGGCAGCCGTGCTATTGAATGCCGTTCCTTGCAAGGAAAGACGCGGCGAATAGCGCTGGCGGTAGGGGCAAACAGGGGAACGACATGGAAAATCTCAAGCGCTTCTTTCTGGTGATCGCCGTGATTTCCGTTCTGAACGGCATTGGCCTTCTTCTGGCCCCGGCTGCTGTGCTCTCCACTTATGGCATCGATGCCACGGCCGGCGCCCAGTTGGGCTTTCGGCTGTTGGGCCTGACGGTGATTGAGTTCGGATTGATCAACTGGTTCGTCCGGTATTCGCACGACTGGATTGCGTTGCGCGGGCTCTTGATCGGCGGCACGGTCGGCTATGCTCTCGGCTTCATTGTGTCTGCCTGGGCGACACTGACCCACATCATGAATCCGGGCGGCTGGGTGCTCGTTGTCACCTACGGCGTCCTGCTACTCGGCTACCTGTACTCGCTTTGGGCCGGCACGAAGAAATTCGGTACGAAATAGATCGCGCGGATTTTTCCCCGAAATAAGGTCTCAGTGGCGCTCGACCATAGCGACTTTGCCCCGCTCGATAGCGAGCGCCAGGTCGCCGTGCTTTAGCGCCAGCGCCTTTTCGCCGAATAGTTCGCGGCGCCAGCCGGTCATTGCGGGGACGTCGGCTGAATCATCGGCGGCGATGCGCTCGAGATCGTCGACCGTGGCAATGACCTTGGCGGCGACGTGGTGGTGCTCCGAGATCATGCGCAACAGCACCTTGAGCAATTCCACGACAGCGGCGCCGTTGGCGTTCGGCGAAAAGCGCGCCGGCCGCGGCAAGTTTTTCATGTCGCTTGCAAGTCCGCGCTCGACCGCGGCAACGATGGCTTCGCCCCAGCGCGAACGTTCGAAGCCCTTGGGCAGCGATCGCAGGTTCTTGAGCTTGTCGATGGTGGTGGGCGCGTGCACGGCGATGTCGGCGATCACTTCATCCTTGAGCACCCGCGAGCGTGGTACGTCACGCGCTTGTGCTTCGCGTTCGCGCCAGGCCGCGACTTCGATGAGAACCGCGAGCTCCTTCGGCTTGCGTACGCGGGTCTTGAGCCGCTGCCAGGCGTTCTCGGGGTCCATCCGGTAAGTGTCGGGCGATGTGAGGACGTGCATTTCCTCCTGCACCCAGTCGACCCGGCCACGCCGTCCGAGATCGTCCACCAGCGCGAGATAGACGTCGCGCAGATGCGTCACGTCGGAGATCGCGTAGGTAAGTTGCGCTTCCGAAAGCGGCCGCCGCGTCCAGTCGGTAAAGCGATGAGATTTGTCGAGCGCATCGCCGGTGATGCGCTGCACCAGCTGGTCGTAGGAAATGGAATCGCCATAGCCCAGCACCATGGCGGCGACTTGAGTATCAAAGATCGGATGCGGAATGAGCTTGGCGCGGTGCCAGACGATTTCAATATCCTGGCGGGCGGCATGAAAGACTTTCATGACCTTTTCGTTCGCCATCAGGGCGAAGAACGGCGCCAGATCGATGTCAGGCGCCAGCGCATCGATGACCACGGCTTCGTCCGGCGACGCCATCTGCGCAATGCACAGCAGCGGGTAATACGTGGTTTCGCGCAGAAACTCCGTATCCACGGTGACAAAGGGGTGGGACGCCATGCGCCCGCACACGGCGGCAAGTTCGGACGTTGTCGTGATTTGATTCATTGGGGATGTGATAGCGGTAGGGAGCGTTTCAGTCCACGCCGTGCGCGGGCTTAACCCCCACGGACCCGTCCCATCAGGATGAATTCCCACGGGCTCGGCATGGCGCCCACCGGCACTTCGATCAGCGTCGGCCCATCGCGGCGGGCGAAGGCGCGCCGCAGTGCCGGGCGCAATTCATCGGGGCTCTTCACCCGCATGGCTGCGGCGCCGAAGCTTTCGGCGAACGCCACAAAATCCGGATTGGCAAGGTCGCTGGCAATCAGGCGATTGCCGTAGCGTTCCTCCTGGATGCGGCGGACGTTGCCGAAGGCGCCATCGCTGAACACGATCGTCACCAGCGGAATACGATGGCGCACAGCCGTCGCCATCTCGTTTGCCGTGAACAGGAAACCGCCATCACCGCTGATCGAGACGACCGGCACGTCGCGCCGCGCGTCCTGGGCGCCGAGCGCGGTGGCAAAGCCATAACCGAGATTGTCCTGATAACCCGGCGAGATGTAGGTCCGTGGCCGGTGAACAGGATATGCGAGCCGCGAGGCAAACCCGATTTGCGTCACCTCGTCGATGAAAATTCCATCGTCGGGCAGTTCGGCGCGAATGGCTGCGAGATACGAGAGCTGCGGTTCGAGCCTTGCCATACGCTTGCGCATGCGGGCATGGCGTTCGCGCATTTCGTCGGTGCGCGAGGGCCGTCGCGCGTTGTGCGCCGGCAGTACGTCGAGTAGCCGGCGCAGGATCGGCGCCGCGTGGCCGACCAGCGCGATTTTCGGCTTGGCAACGCGCGCGGGTTCGTCGGGATCGGCGTCGACGCGGACGATCGCCAGATCGCGGTCAACGCCCCACTGCAGCAGCGGCATGTGCAGATGGGTGCCGACGGCAAGCACCACGTCGGCCTCCGCCCACAGTTCGTGGCCGAGCGGCAGGTTCACCGAAAGCGGATCGCGATCGTCGAGCACGCCGCGTCCGCGCCGATAGGAAAGCACCGGCGCTTGCAGCATGTGCGCGAGCTTCGTGATTTCGGGTGAAGCATCCTGCGCACCGCCGCCGACGACGATGAGCGGCCTTGCAGCCGCGCCGAGGCGCTTTGCGGCAGCCTTGATGGCATCCTCGTCGATACGGGTTTTGGGTATCGGAAGCGGAGCTTGCGGCCGCACCGGACCTGAGCGCCCCCAGACGTCGATCGCGCACTCAAGCGCCGCCGGGCCGGGGCGGCCCGGTGAACATCGACTGGATCGCTTTGGCGATGAGGCGCGGCGCTTCGCCAGGCGCGTTGATGCGCGCCGACCAGTCGACCAGCCGCGAAATGATGCCGGCCTGATCGCGAATTTCGTGGAGGTAGGCGAAGCCTTTGCCGATGGCGTTCTGCGGAATCTGGCCGAACAACGCCAGCACCGGCGCATTCATGCCGTAGGCCGTGAGCAGTGCCGCTGCGGAATTGAGCAAGCCCGGTCCGGGCACGACGCAATAGGACTGCGGCTTGCCGGTCGCCAACGCGGCGCCAAGCGCCATATAGGCCGCGCCCTGTTCGTGGCGCGTATGAACGGTGCGAATTTTGTCCGCGTTCCTCGCCAGCGCATCAAAGAAATCGTCGTTGTGGATTCCGGGCAGTGCGTAGATCGTGTCGAGCCCGTGAGCCAACAGGCTCGAGACGGCAGCCTCGCCGGTGGTCATCCGGCGCGTGTCGCCGGTCGCTGTTTTACGTCGCGTTTTGGCCATCCGTACTCCGTCCTTGTGCGCGTCTGGTACCATGCGTTGCCGGGGCTCGTCGGGCAACGAGGAACTTGGCTCGCGCCTTGACAAAGGCAGCCTCGCGTGCGCTTTCCGCGTTCCGGCCGGCAGCAATCAAAAGACAATACCAGCGACAATGCACCGCTATCGTACCCACACATGCGGCGATCTTCGCGACAGCGATATCGGCGCCGAGGTCCGCCTTTCCGGCTGGTGCCATCGCATCCGCGACCACGGCGGCGTGTTGTTTATCGATCTGCGCGACCATTACGGCCTCACCCAGGTGGTCGCCGATCCCGACAGCCCGGCTTTCAAGGTGGCGGAAACGTTGCGCTCGGAATGGGTGGTGCGCGTCGACGGCAAGGTGCGGCGGCGGCCCGATGGCACCGAAAATCCGGATCTGCCGACCGGCGCGGTGGAGGTTTACATCCGCGAGATCGAGGTCTTGGGACGCGCCGCCGAACTGCCGATGCCGGTGTTCGGCGAGCACGATTATCCCGAAGACATCAGGCTTCGCTATCGCTTCCTCGATCTGCGCCGCGAGCATTGCACCGGAACATCATGACGCGCGGCGCGATCATTGATTCGCTGCGTCGGCGGATGAAGGAACAGGGCTTCTTTGAATTTCAGACGCCGATCCTCACCGCGTCTTCGCCGGAAGGCGCGCGCGATTATCTGGTGCCGTCGCGGCTGCATCCGGGAAAATTCTACGCGCTGCCGCAAGCGCCGCAGCAGTTCAAACAGCTGATCATGATCTCCGGTTTCGACCGCTACTTCCAGATCGCGCCGTGTTTTCGCGACGAGGACGCGCGCGCCGACCGCTCGCCCGGCGAGTTCTATCAGCTCGATCTGGAAATGAGCTTTGTTACCCAGGACGACGTGTTCGCGGCGGTCGAGCCGGTCATTCGCGGCGTGTTCGAGGAATTCGGCGGCGGCAAGCCGGTGACCAAGGAATTCCCGCGCATTCCATACGCCGAAGCGATACGAAAGTACGGCACCGACAAGCCGGATCTCCGCAATCCGATCGAGATGCGAGACGTATCCGAAATTTTTCGCGGCTCCGGTTTCAAGGTATTTGCTCGCATTCTTGAAGCGAGCGCCAAGTCGGCGGTGTGGGCGATCCCGGCGAGGGGCGGCGGCTCGCGCGCTTTTTGTGATCGGATGAATTCGTGGGCGCAGGGTGAGGGGCAGCCTGGGCTTGGCTATATTTTCTACCGCCGAACGCCACTGCCAAACGAAGCTTTGAGCGACATCGACCATCCATTGCGAAAAATCGCTGATAGTCAGTGGTTGTCTCCGATTGCGAATGCTGCTGTCACATCGCCCTCTGGCGTTGCGGTTGGCGGAGGGGGTTCGGACGGATTACATCGCGGGCTCCGGACCGGTCGCCAACAATCTGGGACCGGAGCGAACCGAAGCGCTTAGAGCACAGCTCAATCTGAATGATGGCGACGCCGTGTTCTTCGTGGCCGGTGAGCCGCAGACTTTCTACAAATTTGCCGGCGCGGCGCGGACAAAAATCGGTGAGGACCTTGGCGCCATTGACAAGGACCGCTTCGATCTCTGCTGGATCGTCGATTTTCCAATGTACGAATGGAATGAGGAGGAGAAGAAGATCGACTTCTCCCACAATCCATTCTCGATGCCGAATTTGCCGGCGGAAGAGTTTCTTGCGCTCGACGCCAATGACCGCGAGAAAATACTTGGCCTTAAGGCGATCCAGTACGACATCGTTTGCAACGGGACCGAACTTTCCTCCGGCGCGATCCGTAATCATCTGCCCGACGTGATGAAAAAGGCGTTTGCCATCGCCGGCTATGACGAGAGCGTGCTGGAGCAGAAATTCGGCGGCATGCTCCATGCGTTGTCGCTCGGCGCGCCGCCGCATGGCGGCATTGCGCCCGGCATTGACCGCATCGTCATGCTGCTGTGCGGCGAGGAGAACCTGCGCGAAGTCGTGCTGTTCCCGATGAATCAGCGTGCCGAGGATTTGCTGATGGGCGCTCCCGCGGAGGTCACGGCCAAGCAATTGCGCGAACTTCATATCCGGGTGGTCAATACCGGACCATCGTGAGCCGGCGCGCCGTTCGGTTGGTCTTAAGCTTCTTTCGATCACTCCGCAGCCACCGCCATCGATGTATCACGCACGGCGGCGACGATCGCCGCGTACTGGGCGCCCATCCGCCTAAATCTCAGAAGCCTAAGAATGAGACGAAGCTCACTCAAGATCTCGAGTGAGAGCCGGGTGGCGCGACCGAAGGCGCTGGCGATCTGGAACGCTTTGCGCTCATCGCGCCACCATTGCTCCACCGCGATGATCGCACCATCAAGATTTCGGCGCGACAACATGACGGCCCGCGCGCCAAATCTGGCGCGCACCACCGGATGATCGGGACCGAGCCGGATCAGCCGATCGACTCGCATCTTGAAGGCGTTGATGGTGGCTGCTTCGTCGAAAGCCGCGCCGATTTGCGCGAGCGCCGCGGCCATCGCCGGCGTGCGCTCGCCGCCGGCCGTTTCGGTGGCTCGGCGCATACGCTGCAGATCGCGCTCGCTGCGCGGCGTGTACGCCATCGAAGGCCTTTTTCGCTAGAACGGAGTTTGAGGTCGTGTAGCCAAAAAGGGGACTTCAGTCAAGCGAAAGTTGCGTTATCGGAGACGCGACTTTCGATGCGCGCCGCGCCGTCACGACTCACGCGTCGGCCTGCGCTGCACGCCTCGCCTGGTTCACGAGCAGTTTTGATCGAGAAGGGGAGGGCGTCTAGCTCAAAACAGCTTGAGACAGCAGAGCACCTTGCCGACGACTTCCAATTCGCCGAGCGAGGTCTCTTCGCTCGGATGGTTCGGATTGTCGGAAATGATCTTGACCCGCGGCGGCCGCGAGGACCGCAACACCTGCAGGCGCTTGATGACGATGCAATGGAAAGTGTCGCGGATGGCGTAAAGCCCGTCCGGCGTCGGCGTGTTGTGGCTGGCGTCCACGATCACGCGTTCGCCGGAGACGATGGTCGGCGCCATGCTGTCGCCGGTGGTGTCGATGACGAGCAGCCGGCCGGGCGAGGTGTGTAATTGTTCGCGCACGAAACTCGTGGGAAACAGCCATCCTTCGGTCTTTAGCGGGTCGGCGTGGCGGCCATCCTTGCGCAATTCGCGAGCCGGCAGGCCGCCACCGCCAAGGCCGGCGCGGGTGTCGAGCTCCGGCACCTGGCCGGGCGACGGACCCAGTGGCTCGTCATGCGCCGATTCTTCGCGGAGCACATCGCTTGATTCGATGTGGCTGCCGGCAGTGCCGGGATAGCGCCCCCACAGTAAAATCTGCTCCACCGTGTAGCCGAGCGGGCCGGCGAACGGCTTTAAGTGGTCGAGGCGCAGCCTGATATGGCCGTTCTCGAGCCGCGACAATTGCTGCTTCGAAACGCCAGACAAGCGCACCAGCTCGGAGCGCGACATGCGCCGCGCTTCGCGTGCGTGATAGAGCCCGCTCTTCGGCGGTACCGTCCGAATCCGTCGTGCCATCAATGGATTGTCACCAATTCGGTTCAACTCGCCTAGCATCTAAAGTAGTGACTTGACTGTCCCATTTAAAGGGACTATACATCAAAAATCGTGACTTTGTCACTGGCCGCGCGGACGGTCTGACCCCGCCGCGCGACGGACCTTCAAACACTCCCCGAACGTGCGCCGCGCGGGTGAACGCGCCCGCGGCTGAATGGAGCTGACTGATGCGAGGCCAATCGTGGACCGTGGAGCGCGTCGCGTTGTTGCGAAAACTGTGGGGTGAGGGCGAGACCGCCGTTGCCATCGCCGATCGGCTCGGCGGTATGTCGCGATCGGCGGTGCTGGGAAAGGTTTTTCGGCTTCGTCTGCCTGTCGTTGATGGCGCGGCCGACGCGAAAAGAAAACCCGCCGCATTGACCGATCAAGTCGACAAGGCCGCCTCACCGGCACGACGCCGGCGAAGCGGCGTTCGCAAGAATCGTGCGCAGGCAGCGCCGACGAAAACCACCCAACGAAAGACCCTGCTGGAGTTGACCAACAACACCTGCCGCTGGCCGCATGGCCGTCCGGGGACCGAAAAGTTTTTCTTCTGCGGCGCCCCGGAGGCCGATCTGGAAAAGGGCATCCCGTACTGTGCGCGCCACATGCGCCGGGCCTATCCGGCATTCGCAAGTCCTACGACCGCCGTGACTACGTCATCGGGCGGCGCGCGTGCGGCCTCGTCAGCGCCAAGTCGCGTCGACCTGCGGTCCTTGCTGCTGTCGCCAAGAGTACTTTGAGCTTGAGCAAAGACACCAAGGCCGCCGATCCGGTTGAACCTCGCGATAAGGATCGGCCGTTAGCTGAACGGGCATCAGCGGCGGCGCGCGCCGAAATCAGGGGCGAGCGGGCGGGCATTCTCGGCGCCATTGGGCGATCCGCGCCATGGTTGCTCGCGCGCCCGCAGCGCGCACCGGATCGCTGGTCGGTCGTTCATGTCATGGAGCGGATGGAGGAGGCCTTTCGCACCCTCGCGCGATTGCCTGTCACCACCCGTCCGCGCGGCTACGTCAATTCCATGCCGTTTTACGTCTACGACCGCGGCGACCTCAATGCTCAGATCGAGACGCACGAACTTGAACGCATGGCGCACTTAAGGAATCGCGTTCGCATTCCGCCGTCGCCGGCGGAAATCGCCCGTATGGAAGAGGCTCTGCACTGGCCGACGGAGTATCTCGGCGGCGCCGAATTTCACCACATCGCCCGCGCCGTCAATCTCGGCTCGCTGTGGGCCGCTTTCGACACCGACGTTGACGAGCGTTTGAAGCGGATGAAGATCACCCGCCGCGCCTTCAATGCGCGCAAGCTGCAGGGGCTGCGAATCATCTCCCAAGAGCTGGTTCGCCGCCGCGTGCCTGTGCGGTGAGCGCCGGCAAAGACTCAGCAACATCCGCCGATCGTCGCGGGTCAAAAGCCCGTGCGGCGTCGATTGCGGCCTATCGTGACGGCCTGGGACTTGCTGCCATCGCTATTGTCGATGGGGCAACCGGAATTCGGGTTGCGGCCCTCGGAAATGACTGCGGCGCATCGCTGCAACCGGGCGAGCAAATCGAGACCCGATGGTGGTGCCGGCGTTCCTCAGATGCCGCGCGCGTCGCCGCCGCCGCGGCAGCGCGATTGCGCCGCGGCGAATCAAGGGACGCCGCTGCAGCGGTTTCCACGGCTGCTCTATGTCGTTCCGCCAGTGAGGCGATCGCCGCCGTGGCAAAACGGTGCGGCGTGACGCTTTATTCCGATGAAGAGACTTCAGCTGCAGCAATTGCGATGGCAGCGCGAGTTGAGGAAGAAATCCAACAGCTGCAGCGCACCGGCAAGCTTAAATCCGTCAACCGGTCTTATCGAATCTATCGGATAGAGACCACAGCGCGCGGCGAAACAGCGTCGCCGTATGCCAAGTGGCTCGACGAATACAAAGCAAATCTGGTGCGCCAGCTTGCGGCTGCGCTGCGATTTAGTTTGAGAATCATCACGAGTGCGCAGCGACATGACGATCATGGATGGTTTTTCAGATCGCGATCGTGTAAAAAAGTTTTGTTTGATATCTCAACAAGATGGCGCGCAGAATCGCGGCGCCACTTTGTTTGTCACGTTTGACACGACCGTTTTTTACCGGCATCTCACGCGCATGCGGGCCTTGCAAAACTGCGTCCGCCGCTCCTACCGCCCTTACCGCTCTTAAAATGAAACAGGATCGTCGCGCCGTCCGGTGACGGCGCGCTCGCTTTTGTTTCGGTCAATGGGCCCGGTGGTTCGTCGTTTGGCATTCCCTTACATCGATCGCGAGGTCAGCACGTGAGCGTGACGGGCAAGGTTAAGTTTTTCAATGAGACTAAGGGCTACGGCTTCTTCACCCGGGACGACGGCACCGGAGACGTGTTCGTTCATCGAACCGAACTGCCGATCGACGTCAAACTTGTCTATGAAGGGCAGGCAGTCAGCTTCGATATCGAGAAGACGACCCGCGGATTGCGTGCCGTAAATATAAGACTGGCTTGACGCTGAGTGTAGTTCGAACACATTCCGATCCGTCGTACCTTGGGTTTTAAGATGACAATAGTCACTGAGCCAAACCTCAAGAACTTCGGGCGCGAATGGCGGATAAGGACGGTCCATCGGTCGTACCGTCCGCGTCACGATTAAAGCTCACGGCTAGGCAGGAGGAGGCGCGAAAGCTGCTTCGCTCGCAGCGACACACTCTGCTGGTAGGTGGTTCGCGTTCCGGCAAGACCACGCTTCTGGTGCACGAAATTGCCGATCGCGCGTTGCAGTTCGAGAATTCGCGGCACGCCATTTTTCGGCTTCACGCCAACGCGGCGCGAGGCTCGATCGCGCTCGACACGCTGCCGAAAGTCTTTCGCATCAGTTTTCCGAACGAGCCGCTCAAGCGGCACCGCACGGAAGGCTATTTCTCGCTGGGGAACGGGTCGGAGATCTGGATCGCAGGCCTCGATGACCAGGACCGTGTCGAGAAGATTTTGGGAAAAGAATACGCCACGATCTTTCTCAACGAGTGTTCACAGATACCCTACGCGTCCGCTCTTGTAGCGCTGACTCGCTTGGCACAGGTCGTCGAGGGTCTGAGCCAGGCGGCGTATTACGATCTCAACCCGACCAACAAGGGTCATTGGACCAATTTGCTGTTTGGCGACAATCGCGATCCGATTTCGCGACAGCCGCTCGCCAACCCGGAAGATTACGCGAGGATGTTCCTCAATCCGGGCGATAACGCCGCCAACCTTACCGAGGCGTACCTCAAGAGCCTCGAGAACTTGCCCGAACGTCACCGCAAGCGGTTCTTCGAGGGCGTCTATATCGACAATCTCGATGGCGCATTGTTCAGCTACGAGGTGATTGCGCGATGGCGCGTGATGGAATTTGCGCCAGCGCGCTGCTTGCGGATCGTGGTTGCGGTCGATCCTTCCGGCGCCGCCAGCCGAGACGACGAACGGGCCGACGAGATCGGCATCGTCGTTGCGGCCAGAGGCGATGACGGCCATGCCTATGTACTGGCGGATCGTTCGCTGCGCGACGCGCCGGCGGTTTGGGGACGCGTTGCCGTCCGAGCTTACCACGAGTTCGGCGCGGACCGGATCATCGCCGAGGAGAATTTCGGCGGCGACATGGTGCGCTTCGTCATCCGCGCGGCCGATCCCAACGCGCCGGTACACGTCATTTCGGCGTCGCGCGGAAAAGCCCAGCGCGCCGAGCCGGTCTCGGCGCTTTATGAACGCGGTCTTGTGCATCATGTCGGCCGCTTTGCAGTGCTGGAAGATCAGCTCTGCGCGTTCACGACCCAAGGCTATCGCGGGGAGGGCAGTCCCGATCGCGCGGACGCTCTGGTCTGGGCGTTGACGGATTTGATGTTGGGGCAGGCCGACGGCTGGGGCGTCTTCGAGTATTATCGTCGGGAAGCGACCGCAACCAAAGCGGACCAGCAATCCGTGACAGCCGCGCCGGCGAATACCGTCAAGTTGAAAGCGCCGGACGGTGTTTCAACTGTTCATGGGTCGTCCGGGCAATCTTATCTCGTTGATGCCGGGGGTACGGTCGAAGTCACAGCGGATGATGCGGGGCCACTGCTCGATCATGGTTTCGAGCGCGTTGAAGTTCAAAATGTGAGCGCGCGAAATTCGATAGAGCCGCGTGGTGGGCAGAGTGCGTAGGCCAATCAGCGAGTGCACGAGGAAATGAGATGAAGAGCTTTCCAATTGTAGCAGCTGCAGTGTTTGTACTGGTGGCTCCGTGCGGCGCGCTGGCGCAAGCGACATATCCGGATTCTAACAACCCGAAGGTAGAGATTCCTTCTACCGTTCAAAAATGCCTGAATGCCTCCGGCCAGGCCGTGCCGGTATCGAGCGGCCAATGCGCGAATCCGGCGCGAATATCATCTTACGCGCCGTCGACATTGCCGAGTTCGAGCGTCACGCGGCCGGCCAACACCACGACATACATCGCGAACACCGGCTGGTGTCATGCGACCAGCGCATGTTTGTCCGTGTTGACGTTCGCCAACGCGTGCCGGGCCAACGGCGGTGAGATCGTGATTTCCGGCATCGACTTCTGGTCCAGCAATAATCCGACCGTGAAGCTCGCTGGGGTTCTGTACATCTTCAACGCGACGCCGGGCACGGTGATCGCCGACGACGCGGTTTTTCAGATCGCCGCCTCGGACTTCGGCAATCTGACCGGCTCGTTCAACGGCATCGCGTTTACGCTCGGCAACCAGCAGGCATCCGGCGCGACAAACAGCGGCATGTCGTTGGCCGCCAACATGGCGGCGCGCTGTGCCCCCGGATCGACGACGCTTTACGGCATGGTTGAGGTGACGAATGCTTACGTGCCGGCGAGCGCTGAAGTGTTGAGCATAAATTTGCACACGGTCGGTGTGAACTGATGTTTCGTAAAGTCACCATCGCCCTGGCTATCGCGGTCGCCTCACAATCTGCGCTCGCGTATCAGCCGGGCACGCCGCTCGCGCTGCTCCCGCCGCCGCCGTTCGTCGGCAACGTCAACGGCTCACAGATCGCCGGCCTGCCGCTTCCGGCCGCCGACATCAATTGCGTCACGCGGCAGGCCTATCAGAACGGCGTCTGGGGCGACCCCGTCAGTTTCATCCGCATGGCGCGGGCAAGCGTTGCTTATGCCTCGGACAATTCCGGGAACTGGACTTCGGCGCCGGCGAGCGTGACTGGCGTCGGCGGCGGCTCGCTCCGTGAGACGAACCTTGGATGTCTCAGCGAGGTCACGCGGACCAACTACGTGCCCAACAGCAGCATGGCGGGCGGTTCGGCCGGGACGGCACCGACAGGCTGGAGCGCCGGGTCGCTGACCGGCGTTACCGTGACCATCAGCGCGCCGCGGCTCATCAACGGCATCAATACTGTCACGTTCAACTACCAGACCGGAAGCGGGTTCGCTGGCGGCAACATTTTCCCGCAGGCGACCGGCAGCGCAATCGCCGTCAGCTCCGGGCAGGTCCACAATATCAGCGCCTGGGTGTCGGCGACTGGGATTCCAAGTTCCGGGTTCGCGCTTTTCTACATTTCAAATTATAACGTCAGTGGCAATCTTGGACCGAACCTGACCTCTTCAATAAACGGTGCGCTCACTCGGTATCAGGCGACTGGCACGGTCGGCGGGAGCAATACGACTCTAACGCTGCCGCTGTTCAATATCCAACTGCCGACCGGGGCCAATAATTTCAGTTTAACAATTGGATGGCCGCAACTCGAGAATTTCGGCACGGCGACCACGCCGATCGTGACGTCAAGCGGCGCGGTGACGCAAGCCGCGGACGTTGGAATTCTGACGGCGCCATTGCCGTTCGGCCCAGCCTTCACCGGCTATGTCTCCGGCGTTCCAAACGACATCGCCGCAAATAATACAGTGACGCAGACGCCGATGCAGATCGACGAAGGCGACAACAACAGCCGCTGGGATATTGACCGGGCCGCCAACAACGCTGCCGCAGGCCCAGGAATGTCGATTAGCGGAACTGCTGAAACCACGCCATTCTTTGGTAGCCCGTTGTTCTGGACGAATGGCACGTTTGGGAAGGGAATCTTCGCGGTCGATCCAGGCGCGATGAGCGCGCAATTTACCGGAACGGCTGTAGCAACTGCACCAGGTGCCGGTACCTTTGCGGCCTCTCGGGTCGCTTTCGGCTGGGGTTCCAATCAAAACCACCAGTTCGACGGCAACGTGCGGCGTATCGAAGTCTGGCCGACGTTTCAGGTGCCGGCGAGCATCATGCCGGTCATGGTTTCTGGCAGCGGACCTTAAAAGATCTCCGTGCCTCGGTTGCGCCGGCCCTGCAGTTTTTCAGGTCCCGCGCGAGGCCAACCTAAAATTTGGCCCGCCAGACACAGTTGTCCGGCGGTGCCGTTTGTATGAGTACGCGTACGGTCCGTTTCTGCGGACCTGACCCACGCACCTTTCTCGTCCCGCTGTGATGCTCCGTGCAGTCTGCCGTCCCCACCCCGGCGGGCTGCATTGCCTCCGGCACAGCGGATGCGTTGAAGGGTCCCGTGGGTCTTTCGGGTCGGGATTCCTTCGAGGTCACACTCGATGGATCCCGACCCACTTTTAGCGCGGCGCTGTGGGTCGGCTAGATCAAATAAACGCAGGGTTCTGATGAGCGAGCAGGTCAAAGGTATCGGCCGGCCGACGTTGCCGCCGTCGCCGTATCAGATCCAGGTTTCCTACGGCGCGGACCAGCCAATATTGAGCAGCGGGATCTCGCGCGGCACCGGCGCCGACTGGTTCGGTCCGCTTAATCCGCTTACTCCTATCGCGCCGCCGGACGTCGCCGGCCGGCGCTTCGACTTTCCGCCCGGCTACAACATCGTCACCCGGCCACGCGCTTATGAGCCGATCGGCTTCCACGAGCTGCGCGCGTTCGCCAACTCCTACGACTTGCTTCGCCTCGTCATCGAGACTCGCAAGGACCAGATGGAACGCCAGCGCTGGCGCATCCGGCCGCGCGCCCACGCTCCGACCATCCCCCGCTCGCGAGGGAGGAATGGGTGGGGGCGCTCCGGCGCGGCGTTCGATGCCGACACGCACGCCCGCGTTATTGCGGTCGAGCACTTCTTCCACAAGCCCGACGGTGTCACGCGCTGGAAGACCTGGCTGCGGGCGCTGCTCGAGGACATGTTCGTCATCGACGCGGCGACGCTGTTCTGTCAGCGGACTCGCAGCGGGCAATTGTTCGCGCTGCATCAGCTCGATGGCGCCACCATCAAGCGGGTCATCGACGATTGGGGCCGCACGCCGCTGCCTTACCGCGACCCGCTCCTATCCTCCCCCGCAAGCGGGGGAGGGGAGGGTGGGGGCATGGTCTATCCGCCGGCCTATCAGCAGGTGCTCAAAGGCATGCCGGCCGTCAATTATTCGGCACGCGATATCATCTATCGGCCGCGCAATGTGCGCGCGCACAAGGTCTACGGCTATTCGCCAGTGCAGCAGGTGCTGATGACGGTCAACATCGCGCTGCGCCGTCAGCTCTGGCAGCTCGACTATTACACCGAGGGCTCGATCCCCGACGCGCTGATCGGGGTACCGACCAGCTGGACGCCTGAACAGATCAAACAATTCCAGGACTATTGGGACACTGAGTTCGCCGGCGATCTCGCCAAGCGTCGCCGCGCCAAATTCGTGCCCGGCGACACCGCCGCCAAGGTGGTGCAGACCAAAGAGCCGCAGCACAAGGACGATTTCGACGAATGGCTGGCGCGCATTATCTGCTTTGCATTTTCAGTGCCGCCGCAATGGGCGGTGAAGCTGATGAACCGCGCCACCGCCGACAACCAATCGGCGCAGAGCGAGGAGGAGGGCCTTGAGCCCACCAAGGAGTGGGTGAAGGACCTGGTCGACGAAATCATTGCCGAGGAATTTTCCTCGCCCGACCTCGAGCTGCACTGGCTCGACGAGGACGCCGACCCCGCCGATCTGGAGACCAAGCTGGAAGGCCGCGTAAAGCTCGGCGCCGTCACGCTCAACGAGATGCGCGATCGTCTCGGCCTTGACCCTTACGCCAATGCCGCCGCCGACCGCCCCATGGTGCTTACCCCGACCGGCTATATGCCAATCGAGGCAAATTCGGGCGGGCAGGGGGTGAGCCCAACCGAAGGCGCCGCGCCAAGCACCGACGCTCAAACCGTGCCCGCCGTCGCTAAGGCGCCTTTCGTTAAAAACTACGATCCCGATCAACCGCGCGTACCGGCGGGCAACCCCGATGCGGGGCAGTGGACGAGCGAAGGTGGCAGCGGATCGACAGGCGATTCAACAAGTCGCTCCGGCACCACAGTCGAGGGTACTTCGAACCCTGGAACGCAATACGCGGCGCTCGATACGGGCACCCGGACCGACGCGACGGACGGTGGTGGGGCGTCGTCGAGTGACTCAAACGCAGGGTCGAACGGCTCTGCTGCTACCAATTCCAACAACAACGGTGTGGTGGTTGCCGGGGACACGGTAACGCCGCGCGGATTTACTGTTCGGCAGGTCCCCGGCGAAGACCCGCTCGATCCGCGGGGATTAAATACGCCCATATCGGCGGACGAACAGCTGAAGATTGCGGACGCCCTGACTCTCGTTGTTAACAGAAACGTCAGTACGCTTAACCCGCATCCCTACGACAACTATCCGCATCAGGTCACCGGGGCCGTGCTTCCACCAAGCGTGGAGGGCTATACAACTTACGATGTCCTAGGATTTGGTACTGGGAGAGGCGTGAACAGGCTCGTAGTTGATAATGGAACTGGGGCGATCTATTACACAAATACGCACTATTACAGCTTTTATCCCGTTCAATTGCAGCAACCTCGGAATTGAAGGCCATGCGTATCATCGATCTCGATGCAACCAAATGGAAGACATACGACGATTTCTATGATGCGCTCCTTCCCTCCATTGAGGCGCCGAAAGCGCATGGCCGAAACCTGAACGCCTTGGTCGACTCGATGATTTGGGGAGGCGTCAATGCTATAGAGCCGCCGTACACAATCAGAATCTCGGGAGCAGCGACGCTGCCGAAAGATGTTCGTGATCACGTGGAAATGGCAAAACGAGCGCTCGCAAAAGGCCGAATGGATTTTCAGAGGTTGCGTGGTGGCGATGCCGAGGTTGCGATTGAGATTAACTCTTGATTCAGGGTGGCATAGCGCCCGGACGGCGTGGAGCGATAGTCGAGATCAGTGTTTCGGCCGCTTCATCGCTCCCGCATTTCGCTGGCGCTCATGCGGGCTACTTGCTGATGAACCGCGCCACCGCCGACAACCAATCGGCGCAGAGCGAGGAGGGCCTCGAGTCGACCGGGGAGTGGGTGAAGGACCTGGTCGACGAGATCATCGCCGAGGAGTTTTCCTCACCCGATCTCGATCTGCACTGGCTCGACGAGGACGCCGCGCACAATCCAAAGATGCCGCCAGCCTCGACCGCTTGGAACCGACGCGATCGCGCTACGTGATCGCCCGGCGCAGTTCGTCGAGCTTGGTGAATTTGGGGTCTTGGGTCAGCACGGCGCGGTGCTGCGCCGTGATCGCGGGCGGCACGCCGCTCACAGCCTGCGCGGCGGCGCACGCCGGCGGGTCGCCCAGAATGGTGTAATAGGCGAACACGTCGCGGACGCCGGCGCGGCGAAGAGCCTCCAGATTATTTGGCTCGAATAAAAGGAACAGCTGGGCCTGCGCGATCCAGTCGACGATGACGTCGAGATTGTACGGTGGACAGCGTCATGTTCTGGGGCATGTCGTTGGGATCGGGCCGTCTTTGCCGCGCGATGCGCTGCTTGAGGAAATCGGCGGTCCGCAACATGAACTCGTCGATCCACAGGGTCGGGTTCCAACCGATTACAAAGCCGAGAACCGCGAGGCCGTAGGGCGCGTCGTCGTTGATGAGCGGCAAGTCGGGCAGCACCATGATCATGTGGCGGATAAGGATCGCGACCAGTAGTGCGGTCAAAATGCGCACCGACAGGAAATAGAACGTGATCGGGCTGGTGTCGAAATTGTTGATGCGAACGACCAGCGTGGCGATCGTCCACACATAGGCGCTGAGGAAAGTCATCGACAGCAGGAAAACGGTGCCGGACTGATAGCGTTCGAGCGCGACCAAGTCGGGCGCCGGGTTCGCCGCCAGCGCGCCGCCCAGAATGTAGCTCGGGACGGTATCGGCCGGAAAAGCCTCGGCGCCGAAATAGGACAACAGTGACCCGAACAGCACGATGACGACCAGAAACCAGATCGGTATTGCGTGTACTGGGCTGATCAGAGGCGGCCGCGCCTGCATCTGGAGCTCGCGGAGCAGAGGCTCGTGCTCAACGCCGAGGCAAATCAATTCCAGATCACGCAGAATCAGAAATTTGCCATGCTCGAAGCGGAGACACGAAGGGAGTATGACGCCGAGTTGGCGCTGTTGGAACAGAGAGCCGCGATCGGTGACCTCACCGTCCAGCAACGGCAGAAAGTCCTCGATCAGATAGCCTTGATGGAGGAGAAATACCGCATCGACATGGTCAAGCTCGACGAGCAGGCGATCGCCCAGCAGCAGCAGATGTGGACCGCGTCGCTCGGCGCAATCGAAGGCGCGTTCAACTCGCAGCTTCGCGGGCTTCTTGCCGGCACCACCAGCTGGTCGCAAGCTTTCAAGAACATTCTCGGCGATATCATCATCAAGTTCATCGAGATGTGCGAGACGACGGTGGTGAAGTGGCTGGCCGCAGAACTCGCGCAGACCACGGCGACCACGAGCGGAGCAGCCGCGCGAGCGGCGGCCGAGCAGGGCGCTGCCAGCGCCGGAATTCTGGCGAACGCGGCGCGGGCGCTACAGGCGATCATGACGGACGCGGCGCAAACATTCGCCGGCGTTTTCGCGTTTTTGGCGCCGGCGATGGGGCCGGCGGCCGCCGGCCCCGCCGCGGCCGCGCAGGCCTCGGTATCGGCGGCGGCGATCTTTGATGTTGGCACGGACTATGTCGTGCGTGGAGGCCTGGCGCTGATCCACCCTGGTGAGACCATCATCCCGGCGGCGCGCGGGTCCGGGCCCTTTACCGGGGCCGGTGTCGGACCGCAAATCCATGCGCCGGTGAGCATCAACGTTTCGGCGCTCGATTCACAGAGCGTCAGCCGCTTCTTTAACGACAATCAGCGGCCGCTGATGCGGGCGATCAATGACGCGGTGCGGCGTGGCGCCCATCTAGGGCTTCGGGCAATTCATCCATGATCGGCCGGCAATGATCGCACATGGGCTACATCCAAGGCGTCAATCTTTTGCCGTCGACCGGCGAGTTCACCTACGACACGATTGCCTATCTCGGTCAGCGTGTCACCGAATCAAGCCTGACGTCGATCAATCGCTACGCCAACGGCGGTCCGTTGGCGGGGACCGGATCGATTACTGACTACACCATCGCGATCAACAACCTGCAGGCGGAATATCCTGGCTGCACGACGGTCGCTTTGGTGATCGCGTGGTTCGGCAATTCCACCGATATCACCGCGTGTCAAATCTATCCATCGACGACTTACATCAATGGAATCTTCCAGCAAGCGGCCGGCAGTTCGGATGTTTGGCGTTGCTCCAGTCTGACGCAGTCATCGCCGGGGCTGATCCCGATCCCGCAGATCGGTGACGCCTTCATCTATGGCGGCACACCGTCCGACCAGTCGATCGTCCGCTGCATCCGCGATCTGAAATCGCGCGGACTTCGGGTCGTGTTCTACCCGTTCATTCTGATGACAGCGTCGGGCGAACCCTGGCGTGGGCGTATCACGTACAATGGGAGTGATATCTCAAGCGCCGCGACCACGGCCGTCGATAACTTCCTCGGCGCGGCGGCGGCTTCGGAGTTCACCCGTGACAGTGTCAATCTGACCGTTGCCTATTCGGGATCGCCGACGGATTACACCTTTCGGCGGATGATCCTGCACTACGCCAATCTGTGCGTGGTCGCCAGCGGCGTCGATCTTTTTCTGCTCGGCTCCGAGTTTCGCGGCATCGAGCCAATACGCGGCCCGGCCTGGACCAAAGCCGGCACCACGGGCGGCGATGGCAAGGTCACCTGGGATTATCCTTTCGTCGCCGGTTTGATGCAGCTCGCCGACGATGTTCGCAGCGTATTCGATGCGGCCTCGCTGACCAAAGACCCGGTGAACCTGCACAATCTGATCGCCTATTCCGCCGATTGGTCGGTCTGGATGGGCTTTCAGCACCCGGGAGAAAATGGCCAGTGGCCGCATCTCGACCAGCTCTACGGGCACAACAACATCGACCTGGTCTCGCTCGACAATTACGTGCCGCTTTCGGATTGGACCACCGGGGACGGCGGTCTGGATGCGGAGAATTGGCTTATGCCGGCGCCAACCGGCGCGTGGCCGCCGACGTCGGCGACGTTCAACGGCCTCGGCATGACCGGGCAGCCAAGTATCTGGAGCATTCCCTATCTGAAGGCGAACATCGAAGGCGGGCAGTATTTCAACTGGTTCTACAACGACAGCAATAATCTCGGTATTGGGTTTGATCCAAACGGCACGGATCTGCGAGTCTCATTGCCGGAAGGCGACAGGCTTACGCAATCGCGCAATGCCTATTCGGCAAATCAACAGCTCCTCGCCAACAAGCAGCTGCGCTGGTGGTGGAACAATCAGCACCAGGCGATCTATGCCAACTCAAGCGGCGCCTGGGTGCCGCAGGGACCGTTTACCGAATGGGTACCGAACTCGAAGTCGGTCATTTTCGCCGAGTACGGTTTTCCGGCGTGCGATAAGGGCACCAACCAGCCGAACGTCTTCTACGACCCAAATTCCGTCGAAAGCGACACGCCGTTCTGGTCGATCTGGGACCCGAGCGCGAGCGTCATCGGCAATTACTGGCCGCGCCGGGACGACCTTCTTTATTTGTTGGCGCTGCGGGCGGTGTACGAATATTGGATCACCGACGGCAACAACGAAACCGTCGGCGGGGTGCCGATGCTCCAGACCGCGTTCATGTCGGTCTGGAATTGGGATGCGCGGCCATTTCCCACGTTCCCGCAGCTGAGCGGTTTCTGGGGCGATTCCGGTAACTGGCCGGCGGGTGAGTGGCTCGGCGGCAAAGGCCCTTTCGTGGCGGTGCCGGTACCGGATATGCCGCCGGCACCGGGGCCGTACTCGACTTTTCCGTCAGTGCCGACGCTCGGCTGGTCGGTGACATATTCGCCGATGTTTTCGACCGGATCGGCACTGCACACATCGGGCCGCGAGGTTCGCGCGGCAAAATATGTCGTGCCGCTCTGGTCGGTCGAGTTGAACTACGACCTCCTGCGCATGGTGTCGCCGAACACCGAATTGCAGGACATCATCGGCTTCTTCGAACAGTCCCTGGGCGAGGATGTACCGTTTTATTTTGTGCCGCCGACGCTCTCGCCGGTGGCCGCACAGGCGATTGGCACCGGTGACGGCACGACGGCAACGTTCGCGTTCCTCGTGACGATCGGTGGCTACGCGCTGACGCCGGCGAACGTCGGCACGGTGTCGGCCGTCTACCTCAACAGCGTCGCGCAGCCGGGTAGCAACTACGTTGTGAGCCGGATGGCGCTGGCGCCCTCGCTCACGTTCGCGACCGCGCCGCCGATGGGCGCAGCGATCGCCGCCGATTTCGACTGGTACTTCGTTTGCCGCTTCGATGACGACAGCGCGGATGCGGAGGAATTCATGTCTGAGCTTTATGCGCTACAGTCGCTGAGGCTGCGCACGGTGCGCTCATGACAACGCCGCCCGCGTTGCCGAGCCTCGCCGGCCTCTCCTGGTCGCGGCACAAGAAACCCGGATTCTCTACGCGGGTGGCGTCGCACGCCTCCGGCCGCGAAGTGCGTGTCGCGTTGATGGAGTATCCGCTCTATGAGTTTGAGGCGGTGTACAACGGTTTAGCCTCAAGTTCGACCGCGGCGTTCGCCGGCCTCGGCTCCTCGAGCCTGCAAAGCCTGATGGGTTTCTTTTTGCAGCTGCAGGGACAATTCGGCACCTTCCTTTACACCGACCCCGACGACAACGCCGTCACCGCGCAAGTCTTTGCGACCGGGAACGGTTCGACCACGGCGTTTACGATGATGCGGACGCTTGGCGGCTTTCTCGAGCCGGCGAGTTGGGCGACCAGCGTTGCCAACGTCTATCTCAATGGCGTCGCGCAATCCGGCAGCGCGTACAGTCTGACGACACCGAACACGCTGATATTCACGTCGGCGCCGGCCAGCGGTGTCACGGTTTCGGCCGATTTCTCTTACGCCTTCAACTGCCGCTTTCTCGACGACCAGATGGACTTCGAGGAGTTCATGTCGAACCTGTGGAAGCTCGACAGCATGAAATTTCGCAGCGTCAAAAGCTGGCTCGGCGGATAATCGATCGCGCGTGCGGGGAGAGAGAGTCGAAGGCGCAGCAAGCGGGCAAACAAAATGAAACCGGCATCATCTGCGCTAAAAACTTACCTCAACAACGCGCGCACCGATCCGGACACACCGCTGATCATGGCGGATGTCTTCACGTTCACGATGCTGTCGGGGGCGATCCTCTGCTACACCAACGTCGATGTGACCTTCACGTACAACGGCAATACTTACTTCGCCAATTCGATCCTGGTTGATGGCTTGAAGTACAAGGCTTCGGTTGGCCTCGAGGTCGATCAACAACAAATCACGGTTTCGGCGCGGTCCACCGACACAATCACCGGCGGCGCGCCGTTTCTGCAAGCGCTGCGCGACGGTTCGTTCGACGGCTGCGAAATCGAGCGCGGCCGGGTGTTCTTTTCCGACGTGATCGGCGGCACTGCGATCGGGTCCGTGACCTTGTTCAAGGGCCGGCTCGGCGTCATCGGCGAGGTTGGGCGGACTAGCGCCAAGCTCACCGTCAATTCCGACCTGGTGCTGCTCGATATCGATATGCCGCGCAATATCTATCAGCCGACGTGCCTGCACACGCTCTACGATTCTGGTTGCACTCTGGTGAAGAATACCTTCGGCAGCAGCGCCGCAGTCGGTTCCGGATCCACGGCTTCCGTTATCAAGTGGACCGGTGCGAGCCTGAACTTCCAGCAGGGGACAATGACCTTTACTTCCGGCGTCAATGCCGGCGCGACCGCGACCGTGGGCTCAGTTGTTGCCGGGACTTCGCTGACGCTGCTCTACCCGCTGGAAAGCGCGCCAGCAGTCGGCGATGGCTTCACGGTCTATTTTGGCTGCGACCATACGCCGGGTACCTGCAACACCAAATTCAACAATCTGACGAACTTCCGCGGCTTTCCCTACGTCCCGCCGCCGCAGATGGCGATCTGAAAACGGTCCTGCCTTTCGCACGCCCGCGGGTTGGCGGGCGGCGTGAGCGCGAGGTAACTCTTCCTTTCTCGCGCTCGCGGGTTGGCGGGCGGCGCGAGCGCGAGGTAGCTCTTCCTTTCTCGCGCTCGCGGGTTGGCGGGCGGCGCGAGCGCGAGGTAACAATGGATAACATCGAGAGCAAGCAGCGCGCCGCGATCGTGGCGGCGGCGCGGTCGTGGATCGGCACGCCCTATCATAACTGCGCCGATATCAAGGGCGTTGGCGTCGACTGCGGAATGCTCTTGGTTCGCGTGTTCGTCGATGCCGGGCTGTGTCCACCGTTCGATCCGCGGCCCTATCAGATCGACTGGCATTTACATCGCGGCGATGAGCGTTATCTCGGCTTTATTTTCGACCACGGCAGCGAAGTCGCGGAACCTCAAGCCGGCGACGTGATGGTGCTGCGCTATGGTCGCGCCTATTCGCACGGCGGCATCGTCACCGCGGCGCGTCCCGCCGCCATCGTGCATGCATTTCACCCGGCGCGCATGGTCCTTGAGGAGGAGATTGGACATAACGCCGTGCTGTCCAATGCCACGCGTGCGCCGCGGTTCTTCAGCTATTGGGCCAAGAATACTTCCGCGTTCTGCAACCGCCCCGGCAGTGGCGGGTTGGCGGGCGGCGCGACTGCCGGGGCGAGCCAATAATGAGCGGACTGTTTGGTGGCGGCACGCAGACCACGACGCCGGATTATACCGGTCTGCAGATCCAGACCGCGGTCAACACGCTGCCGGTTCCGATCGTGTGGGGCGAGTCCAAGCTCGCGCCCAACGTCGTTTGGTACAACAACTTTCAGATTTCTCAAGGCGGCAGCAAGGGAGGTGGGAAGGGCGGCCTGTTTGGCAGCAACAGCTCGGAAACCACTTACAGCGCCGCCGTGATCATGGCGATTTGCGAAGGGCCCATCACCGCGATCAACCAGATCTGGAAGGACCAGTCGGTCTACAGCTTAAGCGAACTTGGATTGTCGCTGTTTGCCGGTACGACGCCGCAAACCGAGTGGAGTTATCTCGCAACGGCCTATCCATCTGAGGCGCTTGCCTACCAGGGCACATGCTACGTGTGCGCGTCGGATTACAGCCTCGGCGACAGCGCAACGCTCGACAATCACAACTTCGAGGTCCAGGGCGCTTTCTTCGGCAGCGGCATCAACGGCCTCGATGCTGACCCGGCTGAAATCGTCAGCGATTTTTTCACCAACGCCCAGTATGGCGTCGGCTTTCCTCCGGCATCGATCGACGCCACCACGCTGTTCGGCTCCGGCGGCGACGGATCATTCCAGACTTACTGCAAGGCGGTTGGCTTCGGCTTGAGCCCGGCGCTGACCGATCAGGAGCAGGCATCGAGCATCCTGGCCCGATGGCTGCAACTGACTAACACTGCGGCGGTCTGGTCGGGCGGACTCCTGAAACTCATTCCCTATGGAGACACGGCGACAACCGCCGGCACGCAAGTCACCGTTACCCAGCAGCGCGAGATCGGCGAGGTCGCCTCCGGCGGCAGCAATCCGGCCGGGATCACCGTCTGTAATTCCGCTTACTTCGTATCCGACGGCGGCGTGACTTATTCCAATTCCGGCTCCCCGCTGACCTATATCGGAGCGTCATTGCCAACGGCAGCCGGCACCTACGGGATGTCGCCGAACGGTACCTATTTGTTTGCGTCCGACGACGAGGGTACCAACGTCGCGATCACCTTCACTTATGAAGTCGCGGCATCGTTTTCGCCGAACGTTACGCCGATCTACGATCTGACCGACGATGATTTCAAGTTCGAGAACAACGAGGACCCGCTGCAGGTTTCGCGCTCGGATCCATATGAAGCCTACAACGTCTGGCGTCTCGAAGTCGCCGACCGCGATAATGCCTACAATCTCACCAGTGTGGAATCACGCGACCAGAACGCGGTCGAGCTCTACGGCATGCGGATTGCGCCAACCGTCACCGCGCACGAAATCTGCGATACCAACGTCGGGCTGATCTGCGGCCAGTTGATGTTGCAGCGGGCGGTCTACATCCGCAACACCTACAAATTTCGGCTGTCGTGGGAGTGTTGCCTGCTGGATCCGATGGATCTGGTCACGGTGACTGATGCCGTGCTCGGCTTGTCGCGGGCCGCCGTTCGCATCACCGAGGTCGAGGAGGATGAGAACGGCTTTCTGAGCGTGACTGCCGAGGAATTTCCACTCGGCGTAGCGACGGCGACCCGATACGCGACACAGTCAGCGAGCAATAATCCGATCAATCGCGCAATCGCCGCCGATGCCGTCAATACGCCCATCATCTTCGAGCCGCCGGCGGCGCTGGTCGGCGCGACCGCACAGGTGTGGATTGCCGCGTCCGGGGGTTCGGGCGGCATCGCCGATCCGAATTGGGGCGGCTGCAATGTCTGGCTGTCAAGCAACGGCACGTCGTATAGCCAAATCGGCACTATCGTCGGTCCGTCGGCTCAGGGTGTGGTGACGGCGTCGCTCGCGTCTTATGGCGGTACGAATCCGGATCTTGCGGATACGCTTGCTGTAAACATCGCCGAGAGCGGCGTCGCTTTGGCGACAGCAAGCGATCTCGACGCGCAACTCGCCAACACGCTGTGCATCGTCGACGCGGAGCTGGTGTCGTACGCGACGGCGACGCTGACAGCGGCGCATCAATATTCGCTGACCTATCTTTATCGGGGCCTCTATGGCACGGCGATTGCTTCACATTCGACCGGAGCTCAATTCGCGTTTCTCAACGCAAGTGCGATCTTCAAGTACGACTTGCCCTCGCAATATGTCGGCCGCGAAATCTACATGAAGCTGCAAAGCTTCAATGTCTTTGGCGGCGGCGTGCAAAACATCGCGACATGCACCGCCTACACTTATACGCCGACCGGCATCGCCATCGATCATCCGGTGGCGCGTTCCTGGATGACCGCAACGCCGATGGACATGGGATCGGTCACGACGGCGTCCGGTGTCGAAGATGATTTCGGAACGCCATTCACGCTTGGCGTCGAACTTGATGTCGATCTTGGCGCGGCCTGACGCTTCGCGTCCGCAGATCGCCGCTTTCCGGCCCAACTCGCTCGCGCGATTAACCGGCTTTCTCAATCCGGCGCGAGCAGGGAGCAAATAATGACCACTGCCGTCCAAATCCAGTATCGCCGCGGCACGGCCTCGCAGGTCGGGAGCTTCACCGGCGCCCAAGGCGAGATGGTGATCGATACCACCAACAATCGCGTCGTCGTGCAGGACGGCGCCACGTCCGGCGGCTGGCCGGCGGCCAAGCTCTCCGAGGTGGTGCCGTCGGTGAACGGGCTCACCGGGGCAATCACGATCGCCGCCAGTGACGGCGATGTCGTTGCGGCGTCGGGTTCTACGATCACGCTTGGCGGTCGGGGCGGCCTAGTCAACAGGTTCCGCAATGGGACGATGGATGTTTGGCAGCGTGGTGCCGGCTCGGTCACCGTCACCACGTCCGGAGCCTACGTCGCCGACGGCTGGATCGTGCTACCGACCGGCGCCAGCGTAACAGCAGCGCAGGCAGGCGGCCGCCTGCTGACCAAAGCCAGTTTGCTGGTAACCGGTGCAACGTCCGTCACCGATGTGGTCGTCAAGCAGCGTATCGAAAGCCTGATCGCTGCGGCTTTTTGCGGCCAGACCATCACGGTGCAGGCGCAGATCTACAACAACACCGGAGGCTTGATTACGCCGCTGTTGACCGTCAAGCATGCCGGCTCGCAGGATATTTGGACAAGTCCGACAACGGACGTCAGCGCGGTCAGCCTGCAACCCTGCGCCAATACGGGATGGACGCAGGTCAGTTACACGTTCTCGGCAAATGCAAACTCCTTCAACGGCCTCGAAATCGCGTTCGACTTCGGCAACAATTTTGCCGCCAACACCAAAAGCATTCAACTCACTGAGTGCGATATCCGCGTCACGCCCGGCGCCGCTGTAGGACTCAACTCAAATCCACCGCCGCCGGAGTTGCGGCCGGTCGCGACAGAGCTCGCGTTCTGCCAGCGGTATTTCATCGAGTGGGCATCGACCGCGGCCAATGCGCTCTTTGCCAGCGGTTTTGTCGACACCGCGACGAGTGCGCTGTTCGGTTTGTTCTATCCTGCCGGCATGCGGGCGACGCCGGGCTTCAGCTTCTCTGCCGGCAACACATTTCAGGTCCGCTCGTCCGCCGGCTCAGCAATCAACGGATCCGCCATCGCTGCAAGCGCCGCGACACCGCAATCGGCTCAGATCGCTCTGACCGTCAGTGGAGCAACCGCCGCAAGCGGCCTGCTGCGCGATGCCGGCAGCGCCAATTCGTTCATCCAGGCCAGCGCAGAACTTTAATCAGGGGCTTGTTTCGACGTCGCCGCCGCCAGCCACCGTGTATCCGCTTTACGACGCTAGGCGGCTCGGCTCCAAGCCAAACCCGGAGAATTGCCCATGAGCGGAAGGAGCGTCGCGGCGCTTGCCGCGTGCTTGTTCGCGTGCGGCGTCTCCTTGGCTTGGGCGCGCGACGACGGCCGATACGCCGCAATGGATCCGGCCATCCACGCCTGGTTCGATCATCTGGCGAGCGGCAAGGGTCTTTGTTGTTCGTTCGCCGATGGTTTCAGCATTGAAGATGTCGATTGGGATACCGACGGCAGCGGCTATCGCGTGCGCGTCGACGGCAAGTGGATCGACGTGCCGGATGCGGCGGTGGTGACTGAGCCCAACCGGTTCGGGCCCGCGGTGGTGTGGCCCTATCGTGACATCGACGGCAACACCCTGATCAGATGTTTTCTCCCGGGAGCGGGGGCGTGAGGGGCGCCACCTTGAGGTTGCAAAAATGGTAAATAACAACCAATATCTCACCGTGACCTGTTGCGACGCTAGGGGGCAAAGCATGACCGCGACAATTTCGGATGACGCCTTGAATCTGATTGTGACCGAGGAGGATGGGAACGAGGCCTATTACAGCAAGCATTATACAAATTTCGACTGGCCGGGAGGCGCATCCGGTCCGACGATAGGTATTGGCTATGACTGCGGCTACGTGACGAGCGGCCAAGCGAGCACGGATTGGACCAATTTTGTCAATCAAGGGACGGTCCAGTCGATCACGAAGGCCTGCGGGCTCACGGGCCAAGCCGCGGCCGCTTTTGTCGGCGCACACACTGTGAACGTGGCCATCACCTGGGATCAGGCCATCGCGCAATTTAAAGGTTGCGAACTTCCGCAATGGATCGCGAAGGTACAGGCGGCGCTGCCGAACACTGACAAGCTTTCACCGGACAGTCTTGGGGCGCTTGTTTCGCTTTCCTACAACCGCGGCTGTTCTTACGACCTGCCAGGGCCGCGCTACGCCGAAATGCGCGCCATCAAAACGCACATGGCCGCGCAGAACTTCGCTGCAATCCCGGGCGACATCCTTGCGATGCAGCGGCTGTGGCCGAGAGGCGGTGATTTATGGAACCGGCGCGCCCATGAGGCGGCACTGTTTCAGAAGGGGCTTGTGGCTCCCGGGGGATCATCATGACAGACGCAAACAATCCATCCCGCGCGGCTGCACCGACACCGGCACAACTTGTCGCCGGCGAAGCAGCGCTGCGCAGCTATGTGCTTGCGGCCGAAGGGTGGGAAGCTAACTTCATTCCAGAAGCCGCCTATGTCACCGGCGCGACCGATGTGATCGACGCGGCCAATGCCAGTACCGATCAGTCTGCAGCCGGCCGGCAAGTCGCTGGGGAGAAGGCGCTGCGGGCCGCGATCGATGCGGCCGGATACGGGGCACAAGTCACGGACCAGATGTGCGCGGACGCAGCCGCTGCCGTGCTCAAGGCAATCGCGTAGTCAAAACACTTCAGCCAAGTCCAAGCAAAGGAGAACCTCAAATCATGAACCAAGACCAGCTCGGCGGTATCGTCCGTGCTGTTGTGCCGCCACTCGTTACCTACCTTGTGGCGAAGAACATCGTCCCTGCCGGCTCGACCGATGCCATCATTTCCGCGGCGGTCGCGATCGCGGCAGCCGGCTGGAGTGTCGTCACCAACAAGACCGGCAAAACCATCGGCAACTGAATTGGTGCCAGAACTCTCGCGGCATGTCGAAAGACCGCCGGGGTTTGTTAGCGATCCGTTTAGCAAAAACTCGCACGGCGACGTCCGGACGCCCTGACCAAATCCGGACCCTCTCACACTAAAAATCGAAGGAGACTACCGCATGCGCAAGCTCATGCTTGGCGCCGCTTTGGCGTTTGCTCTCACCGCCGGCGGCTGCGCCAGCATTTCGCCGAACGGCACCATCACCTTGACGCCCACGGGGCAGACGGTGGTGACCGATATCAAGGGCGTTTGCAGCGTCGCCGCCGACTTGACCGCAATCACGGCGCTCGTCGCCACGTTTCCGATTGGCACGACCGCGGAAGCGATCGCGCAGGCGTTTTGCGCGACGGTGAATGCTGTGCCGCTCAGCACCAAACTGAAGGCGACAGCGGTCACGCCAAACGCGGTCGAGATCAACGGCGTGGTCGTACCGTACAGCAGGCTCGGTGTGCGGCTGAAGGCGACGCCAGGGTTCGTGGTGCTCAATGGCGTCGTCGTGCCCTACGCGCGTCGTGGCGGACCTTTTGGCGGACGTCCATGACGTTCAAACTCGGCAAGAAACCGGCGCGGCCCGGTGCGGTGCGGCTCAAATTCGCGAGCTATACCAATGCAACCGCGTTGCCGCCGCTGCCGGCGACCTTCGGACATGATGCCATCATCGGCGTGCATGATTGGGGGATGTTCGCCAACGATCGCTATGGCGATTGCGTGTGGGCCGGTGCCGCGCACGAGACGATGTTGCTGGCGCGCGAAGCCGGCAACGTCGTCGCATTCACCGATCCTGACGTACTCGGCGACTATGCGGCGGCGACTGGTTTCGATCCGGCGAAGCCTGAAACCGACCAGGGCACCGATGTTCAGCAGGCGGCGGAGTATCGCCGCACCACCGGCATCATCGACGCTCATGGCAACCGGCATCGGATTGCAGCGTATTTGGCGCTGGAGCCCGGGAACCTCGATCATTTGTATCAGGCGGCGTATTTGTTTGGCGCCTCCGGCATCGGTCTGCAATTGCCGGCCACGGCGCTCGCACAAAGCAAACAGGGGCAAACCTGGGACGTCGTTGCCGGCGCGCCGATTGACGGCGGCCACTACGTGCCGCTGGTCGGCCGCCAGGCGGCAGGCCTCCATGTCATCAGTTGGGGGATGGACCAGGTGATGACCGAGACATTTCTCAAGCAATATTGCGACGAGGCGATCGCCTACGTGTCCGAGGAATGTCTGATTCAGCAAAGAACTCCTGAGGGCTTTTCTTACGCCGATCTGATCAGCGATCTCGCGGCGCTTTCTTAAATCGATAACGAACGGTGAGCGAAAGTAATGGCCGGCAAACTCGATGACATCAGTCGTGTAATCGGCGCGATCGAAACCAGCGTCCGCGATCTGCGCCGTCGCGCCGACGAAGATCGCGAAACACGCGATCGCTGGTTCGCCGAAAGCCGCACCGCGATTGCCACACTGACGCAAAAAATCGACCAGCATGCCGCTGCGGTCGAGATGCTGCGGCCCGCGGTCGCAGCGCTTGAGCTTTCAAGGTCGAAACTTGCGGCGTGGGCCTCGATTGGCCTCGCCGGAGTCGTGGTTTTTGGTTGGGCCTTGGAAGCTGGTGTTAAGTGGGCGCTGACGCGCGCGCTCTCGCACTTTCCCTAGCGCGTCACCCTGATGGACCTTCCGACGTCCGTCAACCGCGGTTGAAAGAGCGGCCGGCATTCGGCAGATACTCCTGAAAGGGTGTCGCCGATGCTGATGCGCCGAGAGTCCAAGTTTGCGACCTGCGGGGCGGCGGTCTTTGTCGCCCTTTACGTGCTGCTGGCCTACATCCTGCTGCCGTCGACCTGGCGGCATTATGAGCATCAGAAAAAGCTCGCGACGCTCGACATGGTGACACGCACCCGGGATGGCATTCCGGGCGATCCGATCAACGTCGGCCTCGTCGGATCGAAGGTGGACGTGCTCTGCGCCATGAGGGCTGCGGGGTGGCATCCGGCCGACCCGATGACGCTGCGCTCGAGCATCGAAATCGCCGGCAGTGTGCTTTTGGACATGCCATACCACCACGCTCCAATGAGCCGTTTATATTACGAAGGCAGGCAACAGGAGCTGGCCTTTGAAAAGCTGGCGGGCCGAAGCGCCGACCGGCGTCACCACGTCAGATTTTGGCAAATCCTCGACAGCGGCCAGGAGGACCGGCCGGTCTGGCTCGGCGCCGTGACGTTCGACCGCGGCATCGGCTTTAGTCACGACAACGGGCAGATCACCCATCACATCGCGCCCGACATCGATGCCGAACGCGATTTGCTCACGGACGATTTGGCGTCGGCGAAGGTTGTCGAGAGCGGTTATGAAGTCAGTGGCATCGGGCCGACGCTCGATGGCCGCAATGGCGAGGGTGACAGGTATTTCACCGATGGCGAAATCAAGTTTTCCGTTCTGGTTGAAGGCTGCGGGCAGACGGCAGCGACCGAGACGGAACTCAGCAACCCGCCGCTGATCGAAGCAAAAAATCGGGCGTGGTCAAGGTTCGAGAATATTGTGCGGTACTGGATGGGTGCGATGCGCTGACCCTGCCGAGTGGCGCGGGTGCGGTGCACAAAATTTTGGCTCCCGCCGATGCCAAGCGTGGCACTGGCACGGGATGGGACTATAATTCAATAACAGATTCAAATTGATACCGGCTGGCACGCGGCTTGCTGTCTGTTGAGGCAGCGAGCAAGTGTTGGCCGATCGACAGCTCCGATGCGGGCATCTCGGCGGCCTCAAAGCTATTGGAGCCGAGACATGGATTACGTGAAGCCTGCCGATGTCGCCTCCGCCATGGTCAATGCCGGGCGCACCAAGCTCGCTTTATCCCCGCTCGATCTCGTCATCCGGGGCGGACTTGCGGGCAGCATCCTCGCGGCGGCGACAAGTCTTGCCATCACCGGCGCGGTGCAGACCAATCAGCCCCTGGTTGGTGCGCTGATCTTCCCCGTTGGATTGATCCTGATCGTGCTGCTCGGTCTCGATCTCGTCACCGGCAGTTTCGGCTTGTTGCCGCTGCCATGGATCGAGAATGACACCGAGGGCAAAACCGTTCTGGCCAATTGGGGCTGGGTGTTCCTCGGTAATCTGATCGGCAGCGTCGTTTATGGTGGACTGCTGGCGATCGTGCTCACCAATTTTGGCGCGAGCGCGCCGGCCGGCGTTGCCGCCAAGATCGTCGCCATCGCCCAAGCCAAGACGACGGGATATGAGGCGCTCGGCTATGCCGGGATGATCACCGTCTTCGTCAAGGCGATCCTGTGTAACTGGATGGTCTGCCTCGCCATCGTCGCATCGATGACCACGTCATCGACGATCGGCAAGATCGCGTGCGCCTATATGCCGGTGTTCATCTTCTTTGCTCAGGGCTTCGAGCACTCGGTCGTCAACATGTTCATCATTCCGACCGGAATGATGATGGGCGCCAAGATCACTCTCACGCAGTGGTGGGTGTGGAACCAGATCCCAGTCACGCTCGGCAATCTCGTTGGCGGCTTCGTGTTCACGGGGCTCGCGCTCTACATCACCCATAAGCCCCGCATCGCGGCGCCGGCGCCCCTCGCCGGACCGACGCGGGTACCGGCGGAATGAGCGAGACCGACCTCAAACAGGCGGCCGCGGATCAGACCGGCGACTTCAACCCGGAACAAAAACGCTACCTCGAAGGGTTCGTCGCCGGTGTGCAAATTGCCAAGGCGGCTAAAAGCGTCGCCGGTGCTGCCGGCGGCGGGGACCGTTGCCGCCCCCGAACCTGTGGGCCCTGACGCGGCTGGTCTGAAAGCGCAGAACCGGCTCATCTCCTCCGGCGGCAAACTTTCCGATCAGGAGAAATTCAAACGCGATCAGCATCCGTTCGACAGTTACGAGCGGCTGAAGGAATACGCCGCCAAGGGCGAATATCCAAAGCCGCCCGACAATTTCCGCTGGCGCTTTTTCGGCCTGTTTTACGTCGCGCCGAATCAGAACTCTTATATGTGCCGGCTGCGGATTCCGAACGGCATCCTCAAAGCCGCGCAATTCGCCGGGGTCGCCGATCTTGCCGAGCGTTATGGCGGCGGCTACGCCCACGTCACCACGCGCGCCAACCTTCAGATCCGGGAAGTCAAAGCGCACGACGCGGTCGCCGTGATCGAGGCGGTACAGGATTTGGGGCTGTGCTCGCGCGGCTCCGGCGCCGACAACATCCGCAACGTCACCGGCACGCCAACCGCGGGTATCGATCCGCAGGAGCTGATCGATACCCGGCCGTTCGCGCGCGAATGGCATTTCCACATTCTCAACGACCGCTCGCTGTACGGCCTGCCGCGCAAGTTCAATGTTGCGTTCGACGGCGCCGGCACCATTGCGGTGCTGGAGGATACCAACGACATCGCCTTTCAGGCGGTGCAGGTGAACGAAGGGTTCGGGCTCGCGCCGGGCGTTTGGTTCAAGCTCGGCCTCGGCGGCATCACCGGCCATCGCGATTTCGCCCGCGACACCGGCGTACTGGTGCAGCCGAACGACGCCTGCAAGGTGGCGGACGCCGTGGTGCGGCTGTTCGTCGAGCACGGCAACCGTGCCGACCGTACCAAGGCGCGGCTGAAATACGTGCTCGATGCAATCGGCATTGAGAAATTCGTCGCGTTGCTGGAGGAGAAGCTCGGCCGCAAATTCGATCACGCGGTGCCTGGCGCAATCGCGCCGCGTCCGGTGTTTGATCGCAGCGCGCATCTGGGCGTTCATCCGCAGAAGCAGGCTGGATTGAACTGGATCGGCATTGTCGTGCCGGTCGGCTATCTGTCGGTGTCGCAAATGCGCGGCCTTGCCGACATCGCGCGCGATCTCGGCGACGGCGATCTGCGGCTTACAGTGTGGCAGAACCTGCTGATTTCAGGTGTCGCGACCGCAAACGTCGCGGCCGCCAAGGCGCGGATCGAGGCGCTCGGTCTTGCGATTGAAACCAATCCGATCCGCGCCGGGCTTGTCGCCTGTACCGGAAATACCGGCTGCAAATTCGCGGCTTCAGACACCAAGCGTCACGCCGAGGAAATCGCGCGCTGGTGCGAAGCCCGCGTTGAACTGGACACGCCGGTCAACATTCACCTGACCGGCTGCCACCATTCGTGTGCGCAGCATTTTGTTTCCGAGATCGGGCTCCTCGCCTGCAAGGTGCAGGCGGACGAAGAGGCCGACCCGGTCGAGGGTTATCACATTCTGGTCGGTGGCGGCTTTGGCCCGAACGCAGCGCTCGGGCGCGAGATTTATCGCGATGTCGTCGCTGAAGATGCGCCGCGCACCATCGCGCAAATTCTCAAAGCTTATCTTGCTCACCGCACGTCGCCCGAGGAGACGTTTCTTGCCTTCGCGCGCCGGCACGAGATCGACGCGCTGAAAGCCATGGTCGAGCTCGAGGCCGTTGCATGAGCATGACGCAACGCCCGCCGATCCCTTCATTCATTCCAGAGTCGGCGCCGTTCACGCCGGAGCAACGAACCTGGCTCAACGGATTGTTCGCGGGCTTGTTCGACCTGCAAGAGAGCGTCACGCCGCTCTCGACCGTCGAGGCCGCGAAGCTACTCGGCGGGCTGATCGACGGCGCTGTTCAAGCGCCACCGGCCGAACCGGAAGACGACGGCGCGCCCTGGCACGATCCGGTCATGCCGTTGCCGGATCGCATGAAACTCGCGGAGGGCAGGGCGCTGCCGCGCCGGCTGATGGCTGCCATGGCGCAGCAGGATTGCGGCCAGTGCGGCTACAATTGCAAAGACTACGCCGACGCGTTGTCCGGCAAATCCGAAAAGCGGCTGAACCTCTGCGTGCCGGGAGGCAAAGAAACCTCCCGCATGCTCAAGCAACTTTATCAGGAGCTTGATGGCACGGCAGCGGCGGAACCGGCGCCAGCCCAATCGGCGCCGACACTCGCCACATCGCCGGGACGCTCTCGCGACAATCCGGTCTACGCCACCTTCCTCTCCCGCCGCCGTCTCAACATGCCAGGTTCGGGAAAAGAGACCTGGCACATCGACTTCGACCTTGGCGGCACCGGTCTTGATTACCTCGTCGGCGATTCCTTCGGTATTTTCGCCGCCAATGATGCCCCTCTGGTCGACGCCGTCCTCAAGGCGCTCGACGTGCCGGCCGATTTCCCAATTGGAGACCGCAGCTTTCGCGCGGTGTTGACCGATGGCGTGTCGCTCTCGCCCGCGCCTGATATGCTGTTCGAACTGATCTCTTATCTGACCGGGGGTGAGCGCAAAGAGAAAGCAAAGCGCCTTGCCGCGGGCGCGGATCCCGACGGCGATGCGGCAACGCTCGACGTGCTTGCGGCGCTCCACAAATTTCCCGGCATCAGGCCCGACCCGGAAGCCTTCATCGAGGCGCTCGATCCGCTGCAGCCGCGGGTCTACTCGATCTCCTCATCGCTGAAAGCCAATCCCGGCCGCTTGTCGCTGACTGTCGATGCCGTGCGTTATGAGATCGCCAAGCGCACGCGTCTCGGCGTGTGCTCGACTTTCCTCGGCGGCCGCGTTTCGCCCGGCGACAAGGTGAGAGTCTATGTGCAGAAGGCGCAGCACTTTGCGTTGCCGGACGATCCGTCAAAGCCGATTATCATGATCGGTCCCGGCACTGGGATCGCGCCGTTCCGCGCGTTCTTACAAGAGCGGGCGGCCACCAAGGCGCCCGGCCGCAACTGGCTGTTTTTCGGCCATCAGACCAGCGAATACGACTTTTTCTATCAGGACGAACTCTTCGCCATGCGCGATGAAGGCCATCTGACCCGGCTGACACTCGCCTGGTCGCGGGACGGCAACGAAAAAATCTACGTCCAGCACCGCATGCGCGACGTAGGTCGGGATCTGTGGTCATGGATCGGCGAGGGTGCGCACATCTACGTCTGCGGCGACGCGCTGCGGATGGCAAAGGACGTGGAAACCGCGCTTATCGAGATCATCGCCGAACACGGTGACCGCTCGCCGCAGGCTGCAGCGCGCTTCGTCGCTGAGCTCAAGGCAAATGGCCGCTATCAGGCCGACGTTTATTAGGCCCGCCGCTCCAACGTCATCTGCATTCCGTGACGCGGCCGGAGCGTAATGAGCCCTTGCGGCTCGACCGGATGACCCGGCTTCAGATGCAGCCGGTAGCGTTGCGCGATGGTAGCAAGGATGAGGATCGCTTCGGTCATGGCGAACGCCGCGCCGATGCAGATGCGTGAACCGGTGCCGAACGGAATGTAGGCAAAGCGCGGACGCGCGGCGACGCGCTCGGGCCGGAACCGTTCCGGATCGAAGCGATCCGGATTCTCCCATAGCTGCGGCTTGCGGTGCAGTAGCCAGGGCATGATCAGGACTTCGGCGCCAGCCGGAATGCGGTAGCCGAGGATCTCGTCGGGTGCGATCGGCTGACGCCCGGTGGTGTGCGCCGGCGGATAGAGGCGCATCGATTCCTCGATCACCATGCGGGTGTAACGAAGGTTGGCGACGTCGGCGTAATCCGGGGTGCGGCCGCCGAGCACCTCGCGCAGTTCGTTGTAAAGTTTCGCTTCCACCGCGGGGTGTTGCGAGAGCAGATACCAGGTCCAGGTCAGCGCGAGCGAAGTGGTCTCGTGGCCGGCCATGAAGATGGTGACCACTTGGTCGCGGACTTCCTTCCCGGTCATGCCGCCGCCGGTCTCGCTGTCGCGGGCGGCGAGCAAGCGGGCCAGCAAATCCTTCGGTTCGGCGTCGGGCGCGCGGCCCCGCTCGGTCAGGAGCCGATCAACCTTGCGGTCGAACTCATTGAAGATTCCATCCGTCGGCAGCGGTGAAATCAGCCGTGCGAACCATTGCGGAAAATGCAACAGGTCAAATACGCTCGGCCGCACCAGAGATTGATATTGGCTGACGCCGCCCTCGACCACATCGACGATCTCATCGGAATCGGAAGAGAACATTGAGCGCGAGATGATGTGCAAGGTCACGTGCATCATCGCCGCTGCGACATCCAACTCGCGCGGCTCGGGCAGCGTATCCCACTTCGCCAGCAATTCCTCGGTGACGCTGGTCATGATCGGCGCGTAGCCGATGACGCTGCGGGGATCGAACGAGGGCGCCATGATGCGGCGGTGCGCTCGCCAGGTCTCGCCCTCGCTGGTCAACAGGCCGCGGCCAAGCCCGGGCTCCAGCAGACGGCGGCCGACTTCGGATTTGGTGTAATTCGCGGCGTTATCGAGTAGCACGTATTTGATGGCGCCGGGTTCGTTGAGGATGAACATACGGCGCCACAAAATACGCTGCGCAATAATGTCGGCGGCGAAGTTCTCGGGTGGATGAGCCGCAAGCGCGTTATCGCGCATGTCACGGAGCGATCGCCGCATGTTGGTCGGACCTTCGGGCCGGCGCGGCGCGGCAAGCGTTGGAAATTCGGTACTGTCGATGACGCTCATCGCCGCCTCACGGTCTGGACCATCGTCGGAGCGAACTTTCACATTCACTATAACAAATGATTGTGGCGGAAACCGCCGAATAAAGCTCGCTGCTTTTTTCATCATTTGCGAAAGGGCTTAAGCCCGGCGAAGGGGTGCCTTCGAGCGTATGTCGGCCTTGAGATCGAGATCAAGCGACTGGTATAATTCTGCGATGGGGACGCAGGGGTTGCGCAATCGGGCAATTGATCGGCGAGGTGCCGCGCGTCATCACCGCGCGCGATTGCTGCTGATCGTGACATCTTTGGTTTTTCTGCCGGCGCTCGCCGGCTGCTCGTCATTTTCCTCCTCGGCTCAGAACGCCCCCGTTTCCCCGCCGCCAAATGCCGCGATGGCGGCCCCCGCGCCGCCTGCCGCCGACAGCTCAGCCGACCTTTCCCCTTATCCCAAACAGTCGCTCGTGGAATTTTTCTCGGATTCAGATACCCCGCCGCGTGCGCAAAGTGTGCCGCGTCCGCCGAGCACCTATACGCCGTCCGGCCAGCCTTATGCCGCGAACGTGCCGCCCGATGCGGCTCCCGCCCCACCGCCAGCCCCGCCACCAGCAGATCCGACGGCATCGGTCTATCCGCAACAGTCGCTTTCCGACATTTTTTCCTCGAAATAAATGCCGGAGCGACAGCTGCACCACCATTCGCTCTTCGCAGCGTTGCTTGACCGTTATAAAAATAAACGATGAAAGCGCTTCTCAAGCCGGCAGAAACAGTCGAGATTGCGAATCGGCTACCGGCGTAACCACACGAACGCGATGGGCGTTCATTCACGGAAGCGAGGACGAGATGGCAAAAGGCCAAATGCGAAGTAATCGCGAAAAGAAGAAGCCGAAAGCGGAGAAGAACAAGAAGAAGGCGGCTCCGATGGTTTCGTCGTTTTCATCGCAGCTCGCCGGAAAGCCTTCCGGTGGCAAGAAATTCTCTTAGCGGCAGCGGTCAGGCGCTTCGATGGCGTTCTGATCAGGCAGGCTGACCCACTCAGCCGTTCGGCCGCGAAGCGGTTTCAGAAATCCGCCGCCGCCAGTTCGTAGGATCCTTTGCGATCCTTGCTATAGGCCTTCGTTGCCGCCGCGTAGATCACGGCGCGATTGGCGTCGAATGCGTCGAGCAGGCCGGCCTCATCGCGCGGCACATTCGGCTGTAGCCGCTTGAGCGCATCTTCGGTCACGAAGAACGACCATTCCATCGCGCTGTCGTGTCCCCAGAACCGAACGGCGCGCCGTGTTGGATCGAAAAACCGGCTTTGGTTCGGGAAATTAATCATCGGTGCGCGCGCTTCATTCAGCCGAGATCCAACATTTTCTTAAGCCTTCCAAATCGCGGACCCACCAATAATTTTCGTCGCGGTTGTGCCCGGATACGTTGAAGGTTTTCAGGTGCTTCTTGACCGCCACCAGCGCTTCCTCATGGGTGGAGTAACCGCCGCCGATCTCGGTCGCTAGGGCCGAAACTGCGTTTTTCAGCTCAAGAACTTTGAACATCGGCCACCCTGGTTCCCGGCTCTCAATCGAGATCGAATGTCAGCTTCGCCGAAAGGACAAGGTCGCTTTCCGAGACCACGCGCTCGTGAGCTTCGCTCTTGCTCTTGATGCGATAATGGGTATTGCCGCCGTCTGCCGGCCGCAGACCGATGATTTGATAAGTCCCTCTGGCCGCGGAGCGAAACGTCGAAGGGATCAGATCGACGGTTTGACCGACCTTGAACTTATGGACGCCGTCTGTCATCGCCGATGCTCCTTGTTACAGTGCGAGGCCGCGGCTGGTCCGGCGAGGCCTGCCTCACGCTTTGGCCGCGCTCTTTTTACTCATGCGCCACAGCTGAAAGCCGGAATCTTTGATGGCCGTTTCGATCAACGTCCGCGATAGATTGTAGGGCGGCTCGCGGTCGGGAGCGATGGCGCCGACCGCGCGCCACGGCCGGAACTGGCTCGGTAGCTGGGAGCCGGCCAGATCGCCGCCGAACGCGCGCAATCGAGGGCTTGCCTCGGATTTGAAAATGAAGATTCGCATGGTTCCCGCCTATCTCTGCCCTCGCATCGTCGCCGGATCTGGTGCGTGCTCGGGCATGGCAGGTCACCGTCGGCGGAATTGATTGCGTTGCGGCGGACGACTGGCCGTTGAGGCGCGTTCGTCCTTGTGACGGAAGATCAGCCGTCCCTTTTCCAGATCGTAGGGCGAAACTTCGACCGTCACCCGGTCTCCGGCAAGCGTTTTGATCCGGTTCTTCTTCATGCGTCCGGCGGTATAGGCAACCAGTGCATGGCCGTTGTCGAGCTCAACGCGGTAGCGTGCGTCCGGCAAGATTTCGGTGACAAGACCTTCGAATTGCAGAAGTTCTTCCTTGGCCACGTCATGATCCTTTCGCAGGCGCGGTCCGCCGCGGCTCGTGGCGAGCGTGGTCACGTCCGGGCGCGCCGTCGCGGTGCAGAAAGCGAACGGATGCGATCCCGCTCGCAGCCTCTGACGAATGGGAATGATTGTGATGGCGCGGATCGCGCCCCGCGCTGTTGTGATGCTGCTGCCGCCGTTTTGCAGGGCGGCCGGATGAGGGCCGTGCGCCATCGCCTTTGCCGCGCGGCGGCTCGGACCGATGTCCCGGTGTCCGCCGGTCGGTCGTCGGAATCGACATGCGGATCAGTTTCTCGATATCGCGCACGTATGCCATCTCTTCGCCGTCGCACAGCGAGATCGCCACGCCCTCGGCGCCGGCGCGGGCAGTCCGGCCGATGCGATGGACGTAGGTTTCCGCGACATTCGGCAAATCAAAATTGATCACGTGGCTGATGCCGTCGACATCAATGCCGCGCGCGGCGATATCGGTGGCGACGAGAATTTTGGTCGCGCCATTGCGAAACGCGGCAAGAACGCGTTCGCGCTGGTTTTGCGATTTATTGCCGTGGATGGCGTCGGCGGCGATGCCGGCCTTGACCAGACCGCGCGTGACCTTGTCGGCGCCGTGCTTGGTGCGGGTGAAGATCAAAGCGCGATCGATCGCCTCGTTTCGCAACACCTCGACGAGGACGGCGGACTTCGCGGCGCGATCGACCCGGATCAGACGCTGTTCGATGCGTTCCGCCGTAGAGGCCACCGGCGCAACTGCCACTCTGACCGGATCGCGAAGCATATGCGCGGCGAGTTCGGCGATAGCGTTGGGCATGGTCGCGGACAGCATCAAGGTCTGGCGGTCCGCCGGAAGCTTGGCGACGATTTTGCGGATGTCATGGATGAACCCCATGTCGAGCATGCGATCGGCTTCGTCGAGGACGAGGCATTCGACATTGTCGAGGCGGAGCGCATTGCTTTTGACCAGATCCATGAGCCGGCCAGGGGTGGCGACCAGGACGTCCACACCGTTGAGGAGGGCGCGGACCTGGCCGCCCATTGGAACGCCGCCGATTGCCAGCGCCGACTTGATTCGCAGGTGGCGGCCGTAAACGCGAAAACTGTCGAGGATTTGCCCGGACAATTCGCGGGTCGGCGCGAGCACCAGCACGCGACAGGTCTTGCGCACTGTTGGGTGCACTTGGCCGGCGAGACGATGCAGGATCGGCAGCGCGAATGCTGCGGTCTTGCCGGTTCCGGTCTGGGCGATACCGATCACATCACGACCCGCCATCACGGCGGGTATCATCTGCACCTGGATCGGGGTTGGAGCGAGGTATTTTTCTTCCGCGAGGCTACGCGTGATGGCGTCGTTAAGTGCGAATTGGGTAAATGAGGTCAAAAGCGAAGACTTTCTTTTTGTGCGCGCTAGCGCAGCCGCTGCTTCATGCAGGGCCGGCGTTGCGGGTGATATGCGACACCCCGCGCGATCCTGGGCTGTCAATGAACTATGAAAAAGGGCGAGCCAGAGGCCGTCTTAGCGGTGTCGGTACACGCGGCTCACAGCAGCCTATCAGGCCACCAAATCAACATAGGCCATCGATGTGTTCGTTTCAAGGCCCGCAGACGCGATTGATATTCTGGCGTCTCAAAAAGCGCCCGGCTTTTTCACGATGCCGCGGGAAGCGCGAGTACGGTGCTCGCACAATCAATGCTGTCATAGACGGTGACGTGAAGGATCGGATATTCCTTCTTGATCGCGAGGCCCGCCAATTCGGCGGTTTCCACGGTCTGATACGAGCCCTTTGTTTGCCGGTCTACTTGCAGAAGATAACGGCCTAACTCCGGCCGTTTACGCTGCGAGAAATGTTCTTCAGGTTCAGCTTCAGCTTTAGTCGGCATTTTCATTTGGCGCGGGGCCATGCGAATCTCCTGGTGTGGGCCAAGCCGTGACCTGAAGTCGTGGCTCGGCATACAGAGTGTGAAAGCGGCTCGGCCTCGCGGCCGGTTTATGTAAGCGACATCGCCGCGCGATCAGCACGGCGCGGGTCGCTTACCGGCGTTCAAGATCAAAAACGCGGCGCGCGCGGCGGGGCACCTCTGCCACCTGCGGCAGCTCCGGGCGCCGGCCGCGGCTTCATCGGCAGCAGACCTTCGCGTTGCAGCTTTTTGCGGGCGAGCTTGCGTGCGCGGCGGATCGCTTCCGCCTTCTCCCGGACTTTTTTCTCGGATGGTTTTTCGTAGTGGCCGCGGAGTTTCATCTCACGGAAAACGCCCTCGCGCTGCATCTTCTTCTTCAGCACCTTGAGAGCCTGGTCGACGTTGTTGTCGCGGACGAGAACTTGCACGTGGTATTACCTCTTCGATCGAGCTGTTGAACGATCCGACGGTCAGGTGTCGAAACAACTGCCCCGCGGATAAGCAAGGATTCGCGAGCCGGCGCCAGCCGCGAATAGCACCCAAGCGTCGATTAAGTGAGATCGCGCGCGCCGATGGGCACCCGAACTGCCAGCTATAAAAACCGGAGACTTCGCTTTGTCGCCGTCTGTCGGCAGCTCGTCGGAACAAGCCAGCGCATGCCTATATAGAAATTGACAGATTTGTCAAAGGCTT
>CAWJBG010000002.1:0-28700 GCA_963841025.1 uncultured Alphaproteobacteria bacterium
TGGCTGCCGCGCGGGACGGCGGTTAAACCTGAGCGACTTAACTCTCGCGCGGATTTCGGTCTTTCGGTAAACGAGCCAGGCGGAGGAGTCTTGTTCAATATTGAACACTTTTGCAAAAGCTGGGCGTCCGGAAGGCTTCGAACCACCTACCGGCTGAGGAAAGGCAAGTGCCTCAATCGCATCCTTCCACGGCATCGTCGGGTGCTTGGAAACAAAGGCGCCCGGCGGAAGCCATGTCTGTTCAGGGTCGTTCGCGTCGTTGATTCCTTTCAGCTGTGTCCGGTTTGCGCCCTTAGCGACTTTTCTCCTTATCTTACGCACCCCGTCTGCATTTATCCTGCAAATCGGTACGCGCCGCCCTTTTCGAGCGCGCGCTTGTAAGCGGGGCGCGCGTGGATTCGCTGCAGAAAATTCATCAGTTTGGGACGTGTCGCGTCGAGACCGGCGCGGGTGGTTGCGACTTCGAGCGGGAAGCTCAGCATGATGTCGGCTGGTGGAAAGTGGTGCGCGACGAACCACGGCGGTGCAGCAAGCTAGCGTCAAGATAGTCGAGATGAAGTTTTAGCTGCGATCGCACGAAGCCTCTAGCGGGAAACGCCAACAGTCCGAGCCGGTCGATGACAAGCTTGAGCAGAAGCGGCGGCATCAGCGAGCCTTCAGCGAATGCAGCCAATATTTGTAACGCCAATAAAGTTCTGTATCGCGGGACGGCGCCAGATTGGCTCCGTAGCGCCGGACCAGATATTCGACGATCAATCCGGTCTCGGCAAATTTCTTGTCATCGTCCTCGATGATCGGCGACTTACCCAGCGGATGGATGCGGCGCAGTTCTTTCGGCGCGAGCATCGTCTTTTTGTTGCGCTCATAGCGCACGATCTCGTAGGGCGTTCCGGTTTCTTCAAGCAGCCAAAGAACGCGCTGACTGCGCGAATTGTTCAGATGATGGACACGGATCATGTTGTCGGCAACACGCGGCCAAACGGGTGAGTGGCGAAATTGTAACAAGCGCAGTGTGGAATAGCGCGCCAGGAATTGCCAGCAGAGCGTTCGCCATTCTCGGCTGGCAAAAGCCGGTCGCTATCGGGTGCTCGTGCCTTCGAGTCTCGCGCCGGCGTTGAGGAATTTTTGCGGATCGACCGGCTCGCCGTCGATGCGGGTCTCGTAGTGTACATGCGGGCCCGTCGAGCGCCCGGTTGAGCCAAGGCGACCAACGATTTGGCCCACGCGAATCTTGTCGCCCACCGAGACGTCGATCTGCGAGAGATGGCCGTAGCGGGTCGAAAGGCCGTTGCCGTGATCGATCTCCACCATTTTTCCGTAACCGCCAGTCCAGCCCGCCGCCGTCACCGTGCCGGCCGCGGTTGCATGGATCGGATCGCCGATTTCGCCACGGAAATCGAGGCCGGTGTGCATCGCCGGAATGCGCAGGAAGGGATCGACGCGCACGCCGAACTGCGAGGAGAGGTCGATCTCGCCGGTCACCGGCTTGCGCACCGGAACGTAGACCAGCGCGCGATTGAGCTGTTCAGTCTGTGCGCGCGCGATCGCAATACGCGTCAGTTCCCGCTCGAAGCTGTTGCCTTCGCCGGGCAGTTTGACCGGCACGAATGGCCCGCCGCTTGCCGCCATCGGCGGCGCGTTGGCCTTCAGGCCAAGATCGGCGAATACGTTCCGCAACTTGCGGGCTTTGCCTTCATAGCGTTCTTGAATTTGCGCAAGCGCCAGCGACTGCCGCCGTTCGATGCGATCGAGAGACGCCTCCGCGTGCGCGATTTTCGCGGCAATGTCGGCGCCCTTGGCGGCTTTACGGCCGGTCTGCATCCAATCGGGATCGAGAAACGACTGGTGGTCGCGACCAAACCATTTATTCGTTGTCGGTTCAGTACCGCCGCGCGTGGAAGGCCTGATCGATCCGGTCGTCGCCGGATCGACGATGCCGATCAAAGCCGACGCCCGCGACTCCAGCGTTCCTTGACGGTGCAGCAAGTCCTCGAGTTTTTGCTCGAACTGCTCCTGATCGAGAAGTTGCCGGCTGGTGGTGCGATCCAGCCGGGCCCGCAGTTCGGCGATACGGTCTTCATAGGCGTATTGCTGCTCGGCCTGTCGGGCAAGGAGCCCGCGAAGCACGTCATCGCGGAACGCGAAATAAGTGGCCGACGTCAGCGACCAGCCGGCCATGATAATGACGGTGCCGACGGCGATCCAGAACGCCACCGGACCCAGGCGAATTTGTCGTCCGGCATGTGTAATCGTGTAACCAGTAGCCGCGCGGCTGATGCTCGGCTCGCGCGAACTGCCGTGCCGGTTATAGCGCGCAACTTCGCGCGACTGAGCCGCTGTCCCACCCGACATTGACGCTCCCACAGAGGCCGGTTGTTTGGTCCGGCTCGCCCGGGAAGTGATTTGACCGCGGTATGGTTAACATTCCGCAAATTCCCACTGGCATTTTGTCGCCTTGGGTAAACGCTTAGGCAATTTGGGCCGACCGCTTGAAATAAGCCCGAATTACAATGCTTCGGCGGCCGCGAGCACCTCTTCGCCGTGTCCCGCGACCGAGACTTTCGGCCAGACCTTGGCGATGCGCTGGTCGGGACCGATCAGGACTGTCGTCCGCACGACGCCCATGAACTTACGCCCGTACATCGACTTCTCCTGCCAGACGCCATACGCCTCCAGCATTTTATGCGTTTCATCTGAAGCCAGCGCGATGGCGAGCTTGTGTTTGGATTTAAATTTGTCTTGCGCCTGAACCGGGTCGGCGGAGACGCCCAGGATGTCGGTGTCGACTTTCGCGAAAGCCGATTTGAGGCGGGAGAAGTCGATCGCTTCTTTGGTACATCCGGGCGTATCGGCCTTCGGATAGAAATAGAGCACAAGCTTGCGGCCGTTGAAGTCGCCGAGCGAAACGGTTCCGCCGCCATCACGGGGCAAAGTGAACGCAGGTGCCTTCGTGCCGGGGTCAAGCTTGCTGGACATAGGCCTTCCTTTCGACGCTTTCGACATGTCATTCTGCCGACTCAGAATACGCAGGCGCGTGAACGGGGTCGATGGCGCTGGGGCGTTCTGAAATCACCACGGATGAGGGGCCGCCCGAGGGCGCATGACCAGCCAGAACAGGCAGCGCGGGGCGCTTCCGCGATGGAGATCGGTTGTTCCCTCGCGCCGGCCGCTGCGTTCCGCCGCGGCCGACAGTGCGGTCCGCACCGGCGATGACCGGCGTATTTCCCGCTTCCGGCTGTTACTGGCATTCTTTGCGCGTCACCAAAAATGGTTTTGGCGGTCGGCGATCGGAATCGGCGCTCTCTGCGTGCTGGTGGTGGCGGGCTTTCTTGGGCTGTGGTGGCGGCTTTCGAGCGGACCTATTCAGCTCGATATAGCGACACCATGGCTTGCGTCCGCCATCGAGGAGAATTTTGGCAGAAATCATCACGTTGCGGTCGGGGGCACCCAGATTGAACGAACGGAAACCGGCGGCACGGCGGTCCGTATTCGTGACATCGTCGTGCGCGATGCCGACGGAACAATCGTGGCGAGCGCGCCGAAGGCGGAGGTCCGCGTTTCCGGTTCGGGTCTGCTGAGCGGCAGCCTGCGGGCGGAAAGCCTCAATCTGGTCGGCGCCGAGATGGCCGTGCGCATCGAGCAGGATGGGCAGGTCACGGTCTTTGCCGGTGCCGACAAACGTCCGATTGCCACGGCATCGGTGCCGGGTTCTGCGGCGATACTGCTGCGAACGGCGCAGGAGAAGGCGAAAGTGTCGGCAGGTTCTGCGGCCATGCAGCCGGCCACATCGCGCCGCGCCCGCGATGTGTTTGCAGGCCTGCTGTCATGGATCGACGGCATCAGCCAGAGCGGGCTTGACGGTCACGACCTGCGCGAGCTCGGCCTCAAAAACGGCAACCTGACGGTCGACGACGAGCGCACCGGCAAACACTGGACGTTCCAGGATATCAACCTCAGCGTTGAGAAGGCGCGCGGCGGCATCGAAGTCACCGTCGGCTCGGACAATCCGGCGCGGCCTTGGGGGCTCGTAGCGGCGGTGACTCCGACCCGTCAGGGCTACCGCCGAATTCAGATTGAAGCTCGCCACGTAGCTGCCAGCGATCTGCTCCTGGTCGCGCGTTTCGACGAAGGCAACGTGCGGATAGATATGCCGTTGTCCGCGAGCATCGACGGCGAGATCGGACCAGACGGACTGCCACAGACCGCGACCGCGCGGATCGTCGCTGAAGCCGGGTCGATTGGGTACGTCAACGATGATAACAGCCGCATCACCTTCGACCGCGCCGAGTTCAAACTGAGCTGGGATGCAGGCACTCGCTTGCTGTCAGTGCCCTTCCAGGTCTTGTCCGGCGGTGCCCGCGTCACGCTCTTAGGACAAATCGAAGCGCCGCCTGAGACTGACGGCATCTGGTCGTTCAAGGTCGGTGGCGGCACGATCGTGTTGACGTCTCCGGGCGCGGCAAGCGATCCGGCTCTTGTCCTCAACCGGATCGTCATGAGCGGTCGCTATGATGCCGGCAAGCAGCGCTTGGTCCTGGACGAAGGCGATATCGGCAACACCGGCGTCGGCGTCGCGATGTCGGGCAACATGGATTTTTCGGGCGGAACCACGCGTTTGAGGGCCGGCTTTGCCGGCACGCGCATGCCGGTCGAATCCCTGAAACGGATCTGGCCGATTTTCATCAATCCGGAGGTGCGCGCCTGGTTCAACGAACACCTCTTGAGCGGTAGCGTCGAGCGCATTGTGATTGCCGTGAATGCGCCGCTCGACACGCTCAAGGCCGGCGGCCCGCCTGTTCCTGACGACGGAATTTCGATTGATGCGTTGGCGACGGGCTGTGTGCTGCGGCCGGTGGATACTCTGCCGGCGTTACGCGATGCCGATCTCAACATTCACATTGTCGGACGCAGCGCCGCCGTCACCGTCAACAAAGCGACCGCCGATCTGCCCTCCGGGCGCAAGCTTGTGCTGTCATCCGGTGTGTTCGAGGTGGCCGATACGGCCGCACATCCGCCGCAGGCGCGCGTGCGTTTCAAGCTTGATGGGCCGGCGCCGGCCGCGGCTGAACTTCTGCGCAGCGAACGCTTGCACGACATTGCCGATGCGCCTTTCGACCCGTCCACCATTCGCGGCACGGTCAGCGCCCAGGTTGCGCTGGGAATGCCGGTCAAGTCCGATCTGCCGCCGGGATCGACCAATTACGCGATCACGGTCGATGCCACGAATTTTTCCGCCGACCGTATGATCATGGGACAGAAGGTCGACGCCGCGTTGTTGAGGGCGACCGCTACACCGCAAGGCTTCCTGCTTAAGGGCGATGTAAGGATCGGTAATACCCCGGTCAGTCTCGAATACCGCAAATCGCGAGGCGAGCCCGATGCCGAAGTCCGTATTGCCGGCACGCTCGACGAGGCGGCGCGGAACAGTCTCGGCTTCGATGTTGGCGACGCGATCAGCGGCAACATCCCGATCAGGCTTTCCGGCCGTGTCGCCATGACATCCGAGCGGGAGGGACGCTTCGCCATCGATGCAGATCTCACGGCGGCGAAGATCGAGGGGCTTTTGCCCGGCTGGGCCAAGCCATCCGGCAAGCCGGCGCGGGCGACCTTCACGCTGACAACCAAGCCGCAAGCGATCCGCATTGAGGATCTGCTGATCGAGGGCTCCGGCAGTGGCGTCAAAGGATCGATCGATCTCGACGGCTCCGGCGAAGTGCAGTCGGCGCATTTTCCGGCCTACGGCTTTTCGGACGGCGACCGTGCCAACCTCAAGATCGACCGCGCCGCGGATGGGGCGCTGCACGTCGTCATCCGCGGTGACGTTTATGATGGGCGCGGCTTCGTCAAGACGGCTGCCGGGACGGCTTCGTCGAGCCCGAACGCCAAAAATCGCGCGGTCGACGTTGACGTCGACATGAAGCTTGGCGCGGTCGTCGGCTTCAACGGCGAGGCGTTGCGCAGCGTCGATCTGAAGATGTCACGCCGGGCCGGCGAAATTCGCAGCTTCGGCCTCAATGCCAAGATCGGTCGTGACGCTACGCTTACCGGCGATCTGCGCGGGCGAGGCGGCGGCCGGCAATTGATCTATCTGGAAAGTACCGATGCCGGCGCGTTCTTTCGCTTCACCGATGTTTACACGCGCATGACCGGCGGGCAGCTTGCGCTCGCAATGGACTCGCCGTCGGCTGACAACGCGGCGCAACAAGGCGCGCTCAGCGCCCGCAATTTCGCTGTTCACGACGAGACGCAGCTCGAGCGCGCCGTCTCGAACGGCGGCCCGGCCCGCCGCGGCGGCAACGTCATCGATTTCTCAAACATGCGCGTCGACTTCACCCGCATGCCCGGGCGGGTCGCGTTGCGCGACGGCGTCGTGCGCGGACCGATCCTCGGCGGCACCATCGACGGCTTCGTCGATTACGCACGCGACGACGTGCACCTGCATGGCACGCTGGTTCCGCTTTACGGACCAAACAATCTGCTCGGGCAACTGCCGCTGCTCGGGCTGTTCCTCGGCGGCGAGAAGGAGGGACTCGTCGGCATCACTTACGAAGTGATAGGCCCCGCGGGCAGTCCGCAGCTGCGCATCAACCCGATTTCAGCGCTGGCACCGGGAATTCTGCGTAAGGTGTTCGAATTTCCCACTAACGGCGACGGCGGCGCCGTCGAGCGCATACGCTAAGCCGTCGTTACACGGGCTTCAGCAGTACGTGACGCTTGCGGCCGAGCGAAAGTTTCACAACACCAGACTTAACGTCGTACAGAATCGAGCTTCCCAATCGCGACTTTTCGTCTAGTGACTGCGTTCATCATTGACCTTCAGGTCGCGTCATCGGATAAGTCGCGACGGACTTCGCCGTTTGAGGAAACGAGACCGGCCTTGACGAAGGCCGCAAGCACGATGCCATCCGGCGGCAAGTTCGGACCGGGGCTAATTCAACTGTCGGAAACGTTTCGCGCCGAGGCCGCCTTCTTCGAACGTCGTTCGTGCGGTCGCCGCCGCTTCATCGGCGGCTGCGCGGCCGTGCACCAGCGCCGTCGCTTCGGTGGCGAGAATCTTTTTCGCCTCGTTGATGTCGGCGCCCTTGAGCGCCGCCAAGCGTTCGATTTCGCCGAGCGGCAGTACCGTGAACAGTTTCAGAAACCGCGTGACGTCGGCGTCCTCAGTGTTGCGCCAATATTGCCAATACTCGTAGGGGCTCACGAGGTCGGCGTTGAGCCACACCGCGCCAGCCGCGGTCTTGCCCATCTTCGCGCCTGATGACGTGGTGATAAGCGGCGAGGTCAGCGCAAACAATTGCGCGTTGCGCAGCCTGCGGCCTAGATCGATGCCGTTGATGATATTGCCCCACTGATCGGAGCCGCCCATCTGTAGCACGCACTCATAACGCCGATGCAGCTCGACGAAATCATACGCCTGCAGGATCATGTAATTGAATTCCAGAAACGACAATTCCTGCTGGCGTTCCAGGCGCAATTTCACCGAATCAAACGCCAGCATCCGGTTGATGGAGAAATGGCGGCCGACGTCGCGCAGGAAATCGATGTAGTTGAGCGTGTTGAGCCAGTCGGCGTTGTTGGCCATGATGGCATTGCCACCACTATCGCGAGACGTGAAAAAATGGGCAAAGAGGCCCTTAAAGTTTCCAGACTTCAAAAGCTTGAAGGTCTCCGTCCAGAAGCCTCTGCGATTATCAAATTCCAAAAACTTGTCGAAGATGGCGCGAATGCCATTGAGGTTGTTTGCGATATCCTCGGCAGTGAGAATTTTGCGGCTTTCGTCCTTGCCGGACGGATCGCCGACCCGCGTGGTGCCGCCGCCCATCAGCGCGATCGGGCGGTGGCCGGTCTGCTGCAACCAGTACAGCATCATGATCGGCAACAGCGAGCCGACATGCAGCGACGCCGCGGTGCAATCGAAACCGATATAGGCGGTGATCGCCGAGGAAGACGCCAGCGCGTCCAGCGCGTCGGGCTCCGAGACCTGATGGATAAAGCCCCGGCTGGCGAGGACGTTGAGAAAATCGGACTTGTAGGTGCTCATCGCGTTCCGGCCAATCTTGGAGCATGATCGCGCCGGAACGACCGGCTGGCGCAATGCTCTCGCCGCTCCTCGTCGCGGCGGCGATGGTGTATCAGGTCCGGCGACTGATTCAAACTTCCGGGAATCACCGGTTCGCGTTCGCTTTGTCGCGGCGTGCCGGTTAGCGCTCGTGAGGCATCGCATGAGGAAGCACGCGTTCAAAATAGCGGCATTGCTCGTATTCGCGGCCAGCCTGGCGGCATGCGATATGTTCAGCACGCTGATCGATGGGTGGAAATACGCGCAGGCCGTCGAAACTGATCTGGAGGCGTCATCCGGCATGAAGCCCGAAGTCGGCTTTCACTGGAGAAACGGACGGCTTGAAAGCGTGACGGTGACGTTTCCCAGGCTATACGAAGCGAAGCCACTGCCCGAATTCGCCGAGACCGTGCGACGCGCGGTCGGCAATCGATTCAAGCAGACTCCCGATGATATCGTTCTTTCCTTCTCGCTGGGAAAATCGGCGTCGGGCAAAACAGTGCGCTTGTCCGAGGCGGACTGAGCGAAACAGAGCGAACTCATTTTGATCCAGCTAAATTCGATTTCACGTCCGCAAGACCGGCGTTCCAGGACAACGTCGCGATGACGGCGGGATCGCAGCCGTTCGATCCGCCGGCCGCCGATCCGGTTCCGGTTATCAGGAAGCAGCTTTGCTTCGACAGCGTGGTAGCGTGGTAGCGTAGATCGAATGTGAGCGACTTGTACGTATAGGAAAAGCCGGCATTGCCGTAGGTGTAGTCCGGCAAGGCGACGGCTGAAGATAGCGCCGTCGCGCGCGTGGTGCCGAAGAACTGGTGGCCCAGTTCGGCCGAGAACGACAGGCCCGAGCCGACGTCGTATTTGGCGGTGAGCGAATCATAGTTCTCCCAGGCTCCCATGCGGTAGTAGTCGGGCGCGTAATAGACGTTCAGGCCGACGGTGAGCTGTTTCGTCACCGTGTAGCTTGGCGAAACATAGACCTCCGCGTAGGAGGGATCGTTCGCGCCGCCAGGATAACTGTAAATCGCGCCGCCGGTTTCGACCAAGAGTGCGCCGAACGCCTGGCGCAATCCAAGGGTATCGGTCATCTGGAAATGCGAGAGATCCGGCATCTGCACCGACGCCGTATTCACGCTGGCAAACAAGATGTTGTAGGTGGCTTCGACATTGGCCGAGACGCTCGGCAGGTGATCGGACAGCGTGTAGCCGCGGTAATTGTAATCGCTGGTCACGGCTGCGGCGAATTTGGCGTCGAATGTAGACGAGGGTTGCGCGGTTGCTGGCAGCACGAGCGCGGAGTTGGCCGCCGGCGTCTGTGCTGCGGGGGTAGACTTGACCACAAGAGGCGAGGGGAGCGCGGCCGAATTGTCGGCTTGCTGGGCCTTGGCCGTCGGCGACCCAACACCTGCGGCAGCAACCGCAAATGCGCCAATCAATATCCACCGGAGATGCGGCGCCAAGCCGAGCGCCCGGCGGCCGCCGTGAATCTCATCCCGCGCCCTCGGTTTGTTCATCAACTTGCCGCGTGCCTGGTTTTCAAACAACGCACGCGAACTTGAACGGCCCAAGCACCGAGATTTTGCACGAGCCAAACGTATCGTCGTCAGAGAACGGCTTGTCTCGAATTCAGCCGTCGACGGCAAGTTTAGCTGATTGGAGGCCACGGTTTCCCTCAACCGGGGCGCACCGCACCCGGTCCTGGAATGGCGCCGGGCGGGCATTTGCCGGCGATGATCATGCCGAGGACTTCGTCCTTGGTGACGTCGGCGACGCGCGCGGTGCCGACCACGCGCCCGTTCTTCATGACGCAAATGCGGTCCGCCAGATCGAAGACGTCGTGAATGTCGTGGCTGATCAGAAAGACCCCGAGGCCGTCGGTCTTGAGCTTGCGGACGAGGTCGGCGACTTGCGCGGTCTCCTGCGGACCGAGCGCCGCGGTCGGCTCATCCATGATAAGAATTTGAGCGTTGAACAAAATCGCCCGCGCAATCGCCACCGATTGACGCTGGCCGCCCGACAGCGCTTTGACCGGCTCTTTGAAGCGATGGAAGTGAGGGTTTAGCCGGCCCATGACCTTGCGCGCCTCGGCTTCCATCGCGATGTCGTCAAGCGTCCCCCAGCCGGTTCGCAGTTCGCGGCCGAGAAAAAGATTGGCGGCGGTGTCGACATTGTCGGCGAGCGCTAGCGTCTGGTAGATCGTCTCGATGCTGTAGTTTTTGGCGTCGCGCGGATTGGCGATGGTCGCTTGCTCGCCGCGAATGAAGATCGTGCCAGCGTCGCGCTGGCAGGCGCCGGAGAGAATCTTGATCAGCGTCGACTTGCCGGCGCCGTTGTGGCCGACCAGCGCCATGACCTCGCCTCGTAGAGATCGATTGACGCGTGCTCGACGGCATGAACGCCACCGAACGAGACTGAAATATCGCGCATGTCGACAAGAGGGCTATGTGCGGTGTCCATCGTCTGTGCCGGCTATTTGGTTCGCCGCCGATAGACAGTGTCGATGCCCACGGCAAAGATGAGAATGGCGCCGACGACAATGTTCTGCAGCGGCGTATCGACGCCAAGCAACACCATGCCCGATTGCAGCGATTGCATCAGCACGGCGCCAAGCATCGCGCCCGCCACGGTGCCGACGCCGCCCGAGAGCGACGTTCCGCCGATCACGGCGGCGGCAATGACCAGGAGTTCGGCGAGCGTGCCTTCAGAGTTTGTCGCGGCATCGAGACGCGCGATCGAGATCGCTGCGCTAACAGCGGTAAGTAGCCCCATCTGCGCGAAAATCTTCACGATCACCCAGCGGGTATTCACGCCGGCGAGTTCGGCCGCTTCCGGGTTGCCGCCGATGGCGTAGGCGTAGCGGCCAAAGCGCGTCCGCGTCGCGAGGAACGTCACCGCGACGCCGACGCCGATAGCGATGAGGACTGGAATGGCGATACCGTGAGCGATGAAAAGGCCGCCTTCGGGGACCACGATGTGGTTGGCCTGCGCATAGCGGCGGACGCTGCCCGTTGGCCACGGATAAGCGTTGAAAATCGCGACGGCGGCTAGGATCAGCGCACACGCGACACCGGCGAGAAAAATTTCCGCCCCTATCGGCCGAAGCGGGAAGTGAAACTTTGTGCGCCGCGCGCGGCCCAGCGCCAGCATCAATACAACCGCTGCGCACGCGATGACGCCGATGGCCCAGCTCCAAGCCGCGCCGATTGAGCCCTCGGTGCCGCCGCCCATGAGGCTGAATCTGCTGTCGAGTGGCGCGACCGTCTGGCCGTGTGTCACCCACCATGCCGCGCCGCGCCACACCAACAAACCGCCCAGCGTAACGATGAAGGATGGAATGCCGAGGTAGGCGATCACTAGGCCCTGGAACGCACCGAGCGTGGTTCCAAGGAGAAGCCCGCCCGCAAGCGTCACTACCCATGTCGCCGGATGTTCGAAGCCGAGAAGCTGGGGCAGTAGCATGGTCTGGATGACGCCCATCACCATGCCGATAAATCCGAGCATCGAACCGATCGAAAGATCGATGTTGCGCGTGACAATCACCAGCACCATGCCGGTCGCCATGATTGCGACCGACGATGATTGCACCGAAAGATTCCACAGATTGCGCGGCGTGAGAAACAACCCGCCGGAAAGAACGTGGAAGACAATCCAGATCAGCGCCAGCGCGCCGACCAGGCCGAGCATCCGGGTGTCGAGTTCAGTGGCTTTCAGGAACAGCGTAAGCGGATGCCACCGGCTCGTCTTCATCGCCGAAGCGCGATCATCCGCAGACCTTAATCGTGCCGGGCTTCACGCCCTGGCAGACTTCGTCCTTTTTGATCCAGCCGGCATCGATGACGACACCGAGATTATCCCGCGTGACCGGGATCGGTTTGAGGAACAGCGAGTTCATCTCGACCTTCTTCGGGCCGCCGGCGAACTTCACGGCGCCGGGAATCTCGCCCATCTTCTTACCGTCGGCGAGGAGAGCCGCGATTTCGGCAGCTCTTTTGCCAAGCTCACGGGCGTCCTTCCACACCGAAACCGTCTGGGTGCCGAGCGCGACGCGGTTGAGCGCGGCATGATCGCCGTCCTGACCGGACACCGGCACAACGCCGGCCATGCCTTGTGCAGACAATGCGGCAATCGCGCCGCCGGCGGTGCCGTCGTTCGAGGCGACCACTGCATCGACCTTGTTGTCGTTTTTGGTCAGGATCTGCTCCATGTTCTTTTGCGCATTGGCCGGCAGCCAGCCGTCGGTGTAGGCCTCGCCGACATTTTTGATCTTGCCGGAGGCAATCGCGTCTTTGAGCACCTCGATCTGGCCGGAGAACAAAAAGTCCGCGTTTGGGTCAGCGGACGATCCCTTGATGAAGGCGTAATTGCCGGCCGGCTTGACCGCGAATACGGCGCGGGCCTGCATCCGCCCGACTTCCTTGTTGTCGAAGGTAATGTAAAACGCGTTCGGATTTTCGATCAGCCGATCGTAGCCGATCACCGGGATGCCTTCGTCGACCGCCTTCTTCACGGCGGGTGCGATGGCGGACAAATCCTGCGCCAGCACGATCAGCACGTTGGCGCCCTGCGCGATCATGCTTTCGATGTCGGCAAGTTGCTTCTGAGCGGATGATTGCGCGTCGGCGGAGATGTATTTGTCGCCGGCGGCCGCGATCGCGGCTTTCATGGCTGCTTCGTCGGTCTTCCACCGCTCCTCCTGGAAGTTCGACCAGGACACGCCGACGACTTTGCCTTTAGCTTGGGCGACAGCAATGAACGAAAACGATAACGCAGCGCCAGCAAGCAAAGCTGCTGCAAATTTTTTCATCTATTCCTCCCCTGAGCCGGAACGACGTTGCGCCCCGGTCCAATTCAACGCCCGAAGCATGGGTTGAATCCCATCACTCCGCGACACGCAACGAAGCTAGCAGGCTTTGATGCGCTTAACCCACCCCGCTAAGCCACCCGCACGAGCTACGCCGCGCTGTTCGTCCGCGTCCCTTTGGTGCCGAGGCGCTTGTCGAGATAGCCGCTGACCGAACTCATCAGCACATCGATTTTGCCATCAAAGAAATGATTGGCGCCGGGCACGACCTTTTGCTCGATGACGATGCCTTTCTGCGTCTTCAATTTCTCTACCAGCGTCGTCACGTCGCGGTGCGGGACGACGGCGTCCTTGTCGCCGTGGATAATGAGTCCGGAGGACGGGCAGGGCGCCAGGAACGAAAAATCGTAGAGGTTCGCGGGTGGTGCGATCGAGATGAACCCTTCGATCTCGGGCCGCCGCATCAGGAGCTGCATGCCGATCCAGGCGCCGAACGAGAAGCCGGCGATCCAGCAGCTGCGCGCTTCCGGATTGACCGATTGGGCCCAGTCGAGCGCGGCCGCCGCGTCGGAGAGTTCGCCGATGCCATGGTCGAAGCCGCCCTGGCTCCTGCCGACACCGCGGAAGTTGAACCGCAGCGCGGAAAAATTCCGGTGCACGAACGCGTAGTAGAGTTGGTACACGATCTGATGGTTCATCGTGCCGCCGAACTGCGGATGGGGGTGCAGCACGATGCCGATCGGCGCGTTTTTCTGCCGCGCCGGGTGATAGCGGCCTTCGATGCGACCGCCTGGGCCGGTGAAAATAACCTCGGGCATTTTTCTTAAGACCTCGATCGGTGTGAAGCGGGCTTCGGCGACGCCTTCGGGCGTGCGCTTGACGGCACCAGTGGGCACACGTAAGTGACGACAACCACTTAAGTTTTGGAGCTGGCGACGTGCCTTGTGTCGGCGAATATATGAGCTGGCGACTTTTAGCACAGGCCAGGGGCCAAAAAGCAAGCATAACCAGCATGGTTGAACGCAGCTATTTCGATTGGAACGCAACCACGCCGCTGCGGCCCGAGGCGCTGGCGGCGTTCGCCGACGCGTTAACGGTCACAGGCAATCCATCCTCGGTGCATGCGGAAGGACGCGCGGCGCGGCGGCTGGTGGAGCGGGCGCGCGAACAGGTTGCTCACCTCGTCGGCGCAAGGCCAGCCGACGTGACCTTCACCGGCAGCGGCACCGAAGCCAATATGCTCGCGCTCACACCGGCAATCGAGACCACGAAAGAAAAGCGCCCGCGCGACAAGTTTTTGATGTCGGCGATCGAGCACTCCTCGGTACGCGCCGGCGGCAGATTTCTGCGCGATGCCATCGAGGACATTCCTGTCGATGGCGACGGGCGAGTTGACCTTGCGGCGCTTGCCGACGCCGTTGCCAAAGAAGCCCGCCCGCTTGTTTCGCTCATGCTCGCCAATAACGAGACTGGCGTGGTGCAGCCGGTCGCGGAAGCCGCCGCGATCGTACAAGCGGCCGGTGGTCTGCTGCACGTCGATGCGGTGCAGGCGGCCGGGCGCATTGCGTGCGACATGCGCACGCTCGGCGCCGATTTGCTGACGATCTCGGCCCATAAGATCGGTGGCCCAAAGGGGGTGGGCGCGCTGGTCCGGGGACGCGAAGACATCCATTTTGCCGATCCGCTCATTCGCGGCGGCGGCCAGGAGCGCGGAGCGCGCGCGGGCACCGAAAACGTGGCGGGGATCACGGCGTTCGGGGCAGCTGCAGAGGCGGCGCGCCGGCAGCTTGTCGAAGAAGCCGCGTATATGCGGTCACTCCGCGAACTTCTGGAGGACGGCCTTCTCGCGATCTCGCCGCGGGCTGTCATCTTCGGGGATAAGGCCGAGCGGCTCCCAAATACGACCCTGGTCGCATTGGAAGGGTTAAAGGCCGAGACCGCAGTGATTGCCTTTGACCTCGATGGCGTGGCGGTGTCGTCGGGCGCCGCATGTTCGTCCGGGAAGGTACAACCCTCCCATGTCCTTGCTGCCATGGGGGTTTCGCCCGGCCTGCTGCGCGGTGCGGTGCGCGTCAGCCTCGGTTGGACGACGACAAAAGCTGACGTCGAGCGGTTCCTTAACGCTTGGAGAAAGCTCGCAGGTGCACTATCTAAGGGCCCAGGGATTGCAGCCTAACCGGCTGCACAAACGAACGATTTTAGGGCCGTTTGGAATCATTCAAGCGGCTGTTGTCGGTGTCACCAGGGAACCGGACGAACCCAGGTAAGATCACACCATACCGACTTGATCCAACCCGCGGTCCTTGAAACCGTGAGCGGAGGGACGAATGCCGGCAGTGCAAGAGACCGTCGATCAGGTCCGTCGGATCGACGTCGATCAGTATAAGTATGGATTTGAGACGCTGATCGAATCCGACAAGGCTCCGAAGGGCCTTTCGGAGGACACGGTCCGGTTTATCTCGGCAAAGAAGAACGAACCCGAGTGGATGCTGGCGTGGCGGCTCGACGCCTATAAGCGCTGGCTGACCATGCGCGAACCGAAATGGGCCAAGATCGATTACGGCCCGATCGACTATCAGGACCTCTACTATTATTCCGCGCCGAAGAAAGCGCCGAAGTCGCTCGACGAGATCGATCCCGAAATCCTGGCGACCTACGAAAAGCTCGGCATTCCGCTGCGTGAGCGCGAAGCGCTGCTCGGCATTCAAAGGCCCCCGAACGAGGAGGGCGAGCAGGGCGGTTACGGCCGCGTCGCGGTCGACGCGGTGTTCGATTCCGTATCGGTTGCGACCACGTTTAAGGCCGAGCTTGCCAAGGCCGGCGTCCTGTTCATGCCGATCTCGGAAGCCGTGCATGAGCATCCGGAGCTGGTAAAGAAGTATCTCAGCACGGTGGTGCCGATCAGCGACAACTTCTTCGCGACACTCAACTCGGCGGTGTTCTCCGACGGCTCGTTCGTTTACGTGCCGCCGGGCGTGCGCTGCCCGATGGAGCTGTCGACCTACTTCCGCATCAACGAGCGCAACACCGGGCAATTCGAACGCACGCTGATCATCGCCGACAAGGGCTCATACGTCAGCTACCTCGAAGGCTGCACCGCGCCGATGCGCGAGGAAAACCAGCTCCACGCCGCGGTGGTCGAACTGGTTGCACTCGACGACGCCGAGATCAAATATTCGACCATCCAGAACTGGTATCCGGGCGACGCGGCCGGCCGCGGCGGCGTCTACAATTTTGTCACCAAGCGCGGCGACTGCCGCGGCAGGAATTCCAAGATTTCCTGGACCCAGCTCGAGACCGGCTCCGCCATCACCTGGAAATATCCGAGCTGCATCCTGCGCGGCGACAATTCGCGCGGCGAGTTTTACTCGATCGCTATCTCCAATGGCTACCAGCAGGTCAATTCCGGCACCAAGATGCTGCATCTCGGCAAGAACACGACGAGCCGCATCATCTCCAAAGGCATCGCCGCCGGCCATTCGAACAACACCTATCGCGGTCTTGTGACCTCACACCGGCGCGCCACTGGAGCGCGCAACTTCACCAATTGCGACTCGCTTCTGATCGGCGACAAGTGCGGCGCGCACACGGTGCCGTACATCGAGACCAAGAACGCCTCGACCGTGTTCGAGCACGAAGCGACGACCTCGAAGATTTCCGAAGAGACGCTGTTCTACTGCATGCAGCGCGGACTTTCGCAGGAAGAGGCCGTGGCGCTGGTGGTCAACGGTTTCGTCAAGGACGTGTTGCAACAGCTGCCGATGGAATTCGCCGTCGAGGCGCAGAAGCTGATTTCCATTTCGCTCGAAGGCAGCGTCGGCTGAACGGGCGGTACCTAAGCGAATTGGCGAATTGGAGTCCGGAATGCCGTTGTTGGTAATCAAAGACCTGCACGTCGAAATCGACGGCAGGGAAATTCTCAAAGGTCTCGACCTCACGGTCAACGCCGGCGAGGTGCACGCGATTATGGGGCCGAACGGTTCGGGCAAGTCGACGCTGGCTTATGTGCTTGCCGGCAAGGCCGGGTATACGCCGACTTCGGGCGAGGTCTTGTTCAACGGCAAGAATATTTTCGACATGACACCCGACGAGCGCGCCGCGGCCGGACTGTTCCTTGCCTTCCAATATCCGCTGGAGATCCCCGGCGTCGCCTCCATGACGTTCCTGCGCACCGCGCTCAACGCGCAGCGCAAGAAGCGCGGTGAAGCGGAATTTTCTACGCCAGAGTTTTTGAAGAAAGTCCGCGAACTCGCCAAGAAGCTCGGCATCGATCAGGACATGCTGCGCCGCGCTGTCAATGTCGGCTTCTCCGGCGGCGAAAAGAAGCGCAACGAGATCCTGCAAATGGCGCTGCTTGAGCCGAAGCTCGCGGTGCTCGATGAGACCGATTCCGGCCTCGACATTGACGCGCTCAAGATCGTTTCCGACGGCGTCAACCGGCTTCGCACGCCGCAGAATTCGTGCATCGTGATTACGCATTACCAGCGGCTGCTCAACTACATCGTACCCGATGTGGTGCACGTGCTTTCCAAGGGCCGCATCGTGAAGACCGGCGGCAAGGGACTGGCGCTCGAACTCGAAGCGCGCGGCTATGCCGAGTATCAGGAGGCCGCGGCGTAGGCCGATGAGGCGCGCCGTGAGCAAAGACGAATGAATGCCAGGATTGAAGTTGAGCCTGAAATCAAGAACGACGTAAAGACGGCCGCCGTAAAGGTCGTGAAAACGGCTGCCGAGACCGCACTGGCGGACACGTATGCGGCCGCGCGCTCGCGCCTTCCCGGTGACGCGGCGATTGCCGGACAGCGCGCGAGCGCGTTTGACGTGTTCGCCAAAGAAGGTTTGCCAAACCGTCGCGTCGAGGACTGGAAGTACACCGATCTGCGCGCGCTGATGCGCGACGCCAAGCCGCTCGCAGGCGCCCCCGATGCCGCCGCCAAAGCGCGCGGCAAGAACGCTGGGCAAATGCTCGGCGATATTGGCGCGCGGCGGCTCGTTTTCGTCGACGGCGCATTCATGCCGGAATTATCCGACACCGCCGCGCTGGAGGCGGGTCTTTCGATCGTTTCGCTCGGCGAAGCGCTCGCCGACGGTGACGCAACGCTCACCGCGCACCTGGGCAAGCTCGCGCCCGGCACCGATGTCGCGGTCGCGCTCAATACCGCGCTGATGGGTGACGGCGCGGTCATCAGGGTCGCCGCCGGCTCGACCATCGAGCGCCCGCTGCATCTGCTGTTTGTTGCTTCTGAAAAGCCGGCGGCAAGTTTCATCCGTTCGCTGGTCGTCGTAGAGCAGGGTGCTCGCGTCATGCTCATAGAGAGCCATGAAGGGCCAGCCGGCAGCGATTATCAGGTCAACGCGGCGCTGGAATTGTTTGCGGGCGACGGGGCCCATGTCGATCACGTCAAGATCATTGGCGAGGGCGCGGACGCACTGCACGTCTCGACACTGGCGGCGGCGATCGGTGCCAAAGCGCGGTTCAATGCGTTTACTTTCACCGCCGGCGGCGCCGTCGTGCGCAATCAACTGTTTCTGAATTTTGACGGCGAAGACACCGTGGCCAACATTCGCGGCGCCACCCTGATCAACGGCCGTCAGCACGCCGATACTACGCTCCTGGTGACGCATCTCGCACGTGGCTGCCAGAGCCGCGAAGTGTTCAAGTCGGTGCTCGACGACGAGGCGCACGGCGTATTCCAGGGCCGCATCGTGGTGCGGCCGCGTGCCCAGAAGACCGACGCCAAGATGATGACGCGGGCGCTGCTTCTGTCCGAACGTGCCGAGGCCGACAACAAGCCGGAACTGGAAATTTTCGCCGACGACGTGCAGTGCGGGCATGGCGCGACTGCCGGCGCAATCGACAAGGAGCTGAAATTCTATCTGATGGCGCGCGGTATTCCGGAAGCGGAAGCGGAGGCGTTGTTGATCGAGGCGTTCGTCGGTGAAGCCGTCGAAGGCGTTGAACATGCCGGTCTGCGTGAGGCGCTGATGGAGCAGGTTGCCGCGTGGGTAAAGGCGCGAGCGTAATGTCATGCATCCGGCAGTGACCAACGGTGCCTATGACGTCAATCGGATCCGCGCGGATTTCCCGATCCTTGCGCAGCAGGTTTACGGCAAGCCGCTGGTGTATCTCGACAACGCCGCTTCGGCGCAAAAGCCGCGCGCGGTTCTCGATCGGATTGAGCAGGCCTACACTACACAATACGCCAACGTGCATCGTGGGCTCCACTACCTCGCCAACGAGGCGACCGAGGCTTACGAAGGCGCGCGCGAAAAAGTAGCGGCGTTCCTCAACGCCGGGCGCAAGGAAGAGATCATCTTCACCCGCAATGCGACCGAGGCCATCAACCTCGTCGCCTATACGTTCGGGCGCGAGCGGATCAAGCCGGGCGATGAGATTGTGCTCTCGATCATGGAGCACCATTCCAACATCGTGCCCTGGCATTTTCTGCGCGAGCGGCAAGGCGCGGTGATCAAATGGGCGCCGGTCGACGATGAGGGGCATTTTCTCGTCGACGAATTCGAAAAGCTGCTCGGGCCCCGCACCAAAATGGTCGCGATCACCCACATGTCGAACATGCTGGGCACGCTGGTGCCGGTTAAAGAGGTCACGCGGATCGCCCACGCTCACGGCATTCCAGTGCTGATCGACGGCGCGCAAGGCGCGGTGCATGCCGACGTCGACGTGCAGGACATCGATTGCGATTTCTACGCCTTCACCGGTCACAAGCTCTATGGCCCGACCGGGATCGGCGTGCTTTACGGAAAATATGACCACCTGGCCGCCATGCCGCCGTTTAACGGCGGCGGTGAGATGATCCGCGAAGTCTCGCAGGATGGCGTCACCTATGGCGATCCACCGTACAAGTTCGAGGCCGGCACGCCACCGATCGTGCAGGCGATCGGGCTCGGCGCGGCGCTTGATTACGTCGCCTCCGTCGGCAAGCCGCGCATCCGCAATCACGAGGCTAGTCTCTTGCATTACGCCCAGGACCGCCTGCGGGAAATCAATTCGCTGCGCATCCTCGGCACGGCAAAGGACAAGGGCCCGATCGTGTCGTTCGAGATTAAGGGGGCGCATCCCCACGATGTGGCGACGATCATCGATCGCTCCGGCGTCGCTGTGCGCGCCGGCACCCATTGCGTGATGCCGCTACTGGCGCGCTTCGGTGTCACCGCAACCTGTCGCGCGTCGTTCGCAATGTATAATACGCGCGATGAAGTTGACTGCCTGGCGCAAGCGCTGGTCAAAGCTCAGGGCTTCTTCACATGATGGACGAGCAACCGAACCCGGACGCAGGCGCTGTTGCTACCGCTGAGACGGCGGAAAAGCCGTCTGTGATACCCGCAGACGAAATGGCGCGCATGACCGACGAGATCGTCGGCGCGCTCAAGACCGTCTACGATCCTGAAATTCCGTCCGACATCTATGAACTCGGATTGATCTACAAGGTTGATATCGACGACGATCGCGCGGTCAAGATCGATATGACGCTGACGACGCCTAATTGTCCGTCTGCGGCGGAGCTGCCGGGCATGGTGGAGAACGCTGTTGCGAGCGTGCCGGGCGTCCGTGAGGCGAAGGTCACGATTGTGTGGGATCCGCCGTGGGATCCGAGTCGCATGTCCGATGAGGCCCGCGCCGTGCTCAACATGTGGTGACAGTTGCGCGTTGCTGCGCGGCGCACTACATCAAGAACGATGATGAAGTCTTTAGTATTTTTGAGTTATTCCGGTTCGTAACTGCAGGAAGCGCCTCGTGTGAGGTGAGGAGAATCAGACGATGGCTAGCCCCCGGCCGAGACCGCAGGTGATGCGGCTTACCGAAGCCGCCGCCGACCGCATCAAAGCGGTGATGGCGAAAGCCGAACAACCGATTGCCGCAGTGCGCGTCGGTGTCAAAAATGGCGGCTGCGCCGGCATGAGTTACTTCATGGAATATGCCGAGAAGATTAATCCGCTTGATGAGGTGATTGAGGAGAAGGGCGTCCGTCTCCTCGTCGACCCGAAGGCGGTGCTGTTCCTGCTCGGCACCGAGATGGACTACAAGGTCGACAAGTTGTCTGCGCAATTTACGTTCAACAACCCAAATCAAACCGCGGCTTGCGGCTGCGGTGAATCGGTGCAGATCGAGCCGGCGCACGAAGCCGGCGGCGCTGAGGCGCATTAGGCATTCGCTAGTCGAAACTACGCCACGCGCGCCCGAATTGGGGCTTTGGCCTCCGGATCGGCCTCGCTGATCACGCGGTTGCGGCCGCGGCGCTTGGCGGCATAGAGGCAGGCGTCGGCGCGTTCGAGCAGCGATTGCTGCGTGTCGTCGGGACGAAGCGCCGCCACACCGATAGAAATCGTCACCCGGCCGAGCCGCTCGCCGCTCGAGCGTTTCATCAATTCCTTGGTCATGACGGCGTCGCGAATTTGATCCGCGATTGCAATCGCGTGTTGCAGCGGCGTACTCGGCAGCGCCACCATGAACTCCTCACCGCCGTAACGTGCGGCGATATCCTGGGCCTTGACGTTTTGCTTCACCGATATGGCGACCAGCCGCAATACTTGGTCGCCGGTTAAATGCCCGTACTTGTCGTTGAATGCTTTGAAGTTATCGACATCGGTCATCAACAGCGACAACGGTTCGTTTTTTTGTTTGGCCTCCGTCATCGCCCGGCCGAGCTCGACGTCGAAATATTTGCGGTTTGCCAGCGTCGTCAGTGGATCGGTGAGGCTCTCCGTTCGCACTGCTTCGAGGTTCTGTTGCAGCTCTTCGATCTCCTGCCTCGATGCCGACAGGCGCGCTTCGAGCTTCTTGTTGTTGCTCTCCATTTCCTTGGCGCCCTCAACCAGCTGCTCGATGATGGTCCGCATCGCGGCGCCGTCATTGGTTCCTTGCAGCTGCTGGCTGGCGTCGGCGAGGCTCTCGGAGTAGCTGGTCGCCGAGCCGGCGGCGGCATCGATCATGTCCAGCACTTGGCCGATTTCATCGAGCACGCGCGTGCCGACGGTCTCTATGCGCTCGCTCGCCCGCTTCGGCGACAGATAGGTCGCATAAATCTGCTCCATATCGGCGTCGTCGAGCGTGCCTTTTTGCGCCAGGGTTTTGTTGATGGCCTGGTTGAGATCCTGATTGTAGCCGGTGGCGTAGTGGTACCAGACTTCGAAATTTCGCGGCAAAGCCGGCTGCTGCAGCGCCTTGATCTGTTGAAGTGCGATCTCGGCGAAGGCGAGAGTGCGTTCGTGCTCGTCGCTGGGCACGGCCATCAAAGATCGCTCCGATCGCGCTGAAATGCCTGATGAAATTCGGACGCGCAGCCGCGAATACGTAGTAAAACCTACGAGAAAGCCGTGAAGGACCGGTAAACGGGAACTGCGCTCGAAAACCGGGCGCGGCCGCGCAATTTTATTAAAGTTGAAGCTTTAGGCCTTCAGCGTCACCGGGCGCAGCAGGAAGGCCGGCAGATGCGAAGTATCTGCATCCTCACCGCGATTTTGGGCGGGCTGCGGCGGGCGCTGCGGGATGCGGGCGATCGAGGCCGACCGGTGCGGCTGGCGGTGGCTGTCGCCACGGCCGCGACGCGACTGTTGCCGCTCCCGTTGGGCCGGCGGGGACTGCGATGCCGGGGCCGCCGCCTCCGGCTGCGGTGCCGTAGCGGTTGCCGCTGGCGTGCCGCTCATCCAGGGGATCGGCTGTCCGATCAACTTTTCGATCGCCGCCACCGCCTTCTGATCGTTGGACCCAGCGACGAGTGTGATCGCGGTGCCGGTCCGCCCGGCGCGGCCGGTGCGGCCGATCCGGTGCACGTAGTCGTCGGCGTGATGCGGCACATCGAAGTTGTAGATGTGGCTTACGTCGGGAATATCGAGGCCGCGCGCCGCGACGTCGGAAGCAACAAGGAGTGCGACTTCGCCCTTGCGGAACTGCTCGAGCGCGGCCGTGCGTGCGGACTGGTCCATATCGCCGTGCAGCGCGAGCACCGAAAAGCCGTGGCGCAGCAACGAGCGGTGCAGCGTCGCCACTTCGCGTTTGCGGTTGCAGAAGATGATCGCGTTCTTCAAACCTTCGGCCGAGCGGATCAGGCGCCGCAGCACATCGCGCTTGTCGTGCGGCTCGTGTCCGGCTTTCACCAGGAGCTGCGCCGTCGTCGCAACGGTAGTCGCGGGGCGGGAAACTTCTACGCGCACCGGATTATGCAGAAATTGTTCGGTAATGCGCCGGATTTCCGGCGGCATGGTCGCGGTGAAGAACAGGGTTTGGCGCGTGAACGGCACCAGCTTGCAGATCCGCTCGATGTCGGGAATGAAGCCCATGTCGAGCATGCGATCAGCTTCGTCGATGACGAGAAGTTCGACGCCGTTGAGAAGAAGCCGCCCGCGCTCGAAATGGTCGAGCAGGCGGCCCGGCGTCGCGATCAAGACGTCGACGCCGCGCGTCAGCTTGACGTCCTGATCGTCGAACGAGACGCCACCAATCAGGAGCGCGACGTTGAGTTTGCTGTTGGCGCCGTATTTGATGAAGTTTTCCTGCACCTGCGCCGCAAGTTCCCGCGTCGGCTCGACGATGAGCGTGCGCGGCATGCGCGCGCGCGCACGGCCTTGCTCCAGCATGGTCAGCATCGGCAACGTGAAGGCTGCCGTCTTGCCGGTGCCGGTCTGGGCGATGCCGAGAACGTCGCGCCGCGCCAGCACATGGGGGATGGCTTGATCTTGGATCGGGGTCGGAGTTTGGTAACCAGCCGCCGCAACGGCGGCGAGGACTTTTTCGGACAAGCCGAGATGTGAAAAGGACATAAACCCTCAAATCAGGGTCCGCGCCGGGCGCGGCAACCACTGGAATAAACGGAGGAAACGCGTTGCAGGCCGAATCCGCCGTGCTTTCGGTGCCCGGAACATAGGATCGAACCTGTGAAAGTCAACCTAACATCGCCCTGTAAGTAAAAGGATTGCTTCGCTTTTTTCGAAGTTCGACAGCAAGAAACCCAAGGGCAAGAACCCCATGCCTGACACCACCCTTAGCGATTTGCCCGTCATCCTAGTTCCCGGCCTTAACTGCTCGGCACGGCTTTATGCCGAGCAAATTCCGGCGCTGTGGCGGTTTGGACCGGTAACAGTCGCCGATCATACCCGCGACGACTTTATTGCGGCGATCGCCCGCCGCATCCTCGCCGCCGCACCTCCGCGGTTTGCGCTCGCCGGCCTGTCGATGGGCGGGTACATCGCCTTTGAGATCGTACGGCAGGCGCCGCAGCGGGTAGCAAAGCTCGCGCTGCTGGACACTGGACCAGGCGCGGAAACGCCGCAACAGACCGAAGGCCGCCGGCCCCGCATCGAGCTGGCGAAGGCGGGCCGCTTTGGCGAAGTCGAAGAGGGGCTGTTCCCGCTTCTCGTTCATCGCGATCGGCATGGCGATGCCGCGCTTCGAAGCGTCGTGCGCACAATGGGAGAGGAGACTGGCGCCGAGGTTTTTTTGCGCGAGACCAAGGCGATCATGGGCCGGGCCGATTCGCGCCCGACGCTTTCAACCATCGCCTGCCCGACACTGGTCCTCGTCGGCGCCGACGATGTGTTGACGCCGCCGGCGCTGGCGCAGGAGATCGCATCAGGCATCCGCGGCGCCCGGCTTGTCGTCATTCCCGACTGCGGCCATCTGTCCACTCTCGAGCGGCCGCAAGCCGTGAACGCCGCACTGATTGAATGGATGGCGTCGTGATCAGAATAGGGCTCCGCGCCCGCGCCGTTTATTGGTCGCTTCTGGCGTTAGTCTTGACGATGGTGTCGACGTCGGCGCTCACGAAAGCGCATCGCGCAAAGCGACTATCCGACCCGGCCGATCCGCATTGTGGTCGGCTTCGCGGCCGGCGGCGGCAACGATATTTTCGCCCGGCTTGTCGGGCAGAAGTTCTCCGAGCTGATCGGTCAGCCGGTGGTGATCGAGAACCGCGCCGGCGCTGGGGGCCGGCTCGCTGCCGAATATGTTTCGCACCAGCCGGCCGATGGCTACACGCTGCTGATCGGCGCCAGCGGTGCGACCTCGATCGCTGCCGCGATCTATCCCAATCTTCCCTACAAGCCGGCCGAGACGTTCGTTCCGCTGGCGATGATCGCGCGCTTTCCGCTGTTCATGGTGATCGCCGCCGACCAACCGGCAAAGACGGTGAAGGAAGTGGTTGAGTGGGCCAAGGCGCATCCGGATAAAGCGAACTACGCGACCACGTCGCCCGCGTTCACCATCACGACCGAACTTCTGAAATTGAAATCCGGCATGCCCGGAATTGCCATTCCTTACCGCAGCAGCACCGATATGATCCTAAGCGTCGTCAGCGGACAGACCATGACGGCGATTGCCGACGGCCCGCCGACGGTGCCGATGGTGAAAGCCGGCAAGGTCAAGGCCGTCGCCGTCACCGGCGCCGAACGCTCCGCCGAACTCCCCGACGTTCCGAGCATGGCCGAGGCCGGCTATCCGGACGTCGACATTCATCTCTTCAGCGGCATTTTTGCGCCCGCGGCAACACCCGCCGCCATCGTCGCCAAACTTGAGAAGGCACTGAACGAAGCGATCCGCGATCCGGGCGTGTCGGAGAAGCTTCGCGCCATGGCGGTCGAGCCCGGCGGCGGTACGCCGGAAGATTTCAAGCGCATGATCGAGACCGACATCGTCAAATATCAAGACGTCGTGAAGGCCGCGAACCTGCACTTTGAAGAATAAGCATTCCGGCACATCTACAAAGTTCAGCTGGATCGAGCGCCGTCCACCGCTTCGCTGGCCACGTACGAGAGGCTGCCGCAATGGAGTTGACTTCCGCGACGACGACCTACCACCGCGCGATCATTGACGGCGTCGGCGTTTTTTACCGGGAAGCCGGCCCGAAGGACGCGCCGACCATCGTTCTGCTGCACGGCTTTCCGTCCTCCTCCCGCGAGTTCGACACACTTATTCCTTTGCTCGCCACGCGCTATCATCTGATCGCACCGGATTTTCCGGGCTTCGGGCAGAGCGACGCTCCGCCACCCTCCGCGTACACCTACACCTTTGCCAATCTGGCGAAGACGACGAACGGGCTCCTCGAACAACTCAAGATCAGCAACTGCACCTTCTATCTGCACGACTATGGCGGGCCGGTCGGCTTCGGCATTTTTCTGCCGCATCCGGAGAGGGTGGCGGCGCTCATCATCCAGAATGCCAACACCTACAGAGAAGGTCTCGGCACCAAGTGGGCCGGTATCGCGCAATATTGGGCCGATCCAAAGGCGCATCCCGAAGTGTTCGATGGGTTTATGTCGCCGGCGGCAACCGAACAGCGTCATACGCTCGGCACCTCGCATCCCGATCGTTACAACCCCGATACCTGGACCGACGAATCCGCGCATCTGTCAAAACCCGGGCAGCGCGAGATCCAGGCGGCTCTGTTGTACGACTACCGCACCAACGTCGCTTCGTATCCGGCGTGGCAAGCCTGGCTGCGCGAGCACGCGCCGCCGACTTTGGTGGTTTGGGGGCGCAACGATCCCTCGTTCATCGCTCCCGGCGGAGATGCCTACAAGCGCGATCTGCCGCACGCCGAAATCCACCAGCTCGACGCCGGGCATTTCGCGCTGGATGAAAAGAACGACGAGATCGCCGCTCTCATTCTCGAGTTTCTCGATAAACACCACGACTGATAGCCGCGTTACCGTCGCAACGAGGCGCGCGACGGAACGATCGTCGGGGATGCGCGTTGTGATGCGGGTGACAAAGAGGAACCACGATGCGGAAAATTATTCTCGGAACTGCAGCGGCTATTTTGTTGACAGCGACTGCTGCGGCGAATGCGGAGGACGTCACGGTCAAAGATCATCCGAACGGAAACGTGATCGTCAGGGAACACCCGGGCGTAGCGCCTGCGCCACGCGATCATGTTATTGTTCGTGACCGCCCGCTCTACAACAGCGCGGCGCCGAATGTCGTGATCAGGGATCATGCCGCTCCAAGGCGTGACCGCGACAGCGTCATCATCAAGGACCGCTAGGCCGCGAAGCTTAACGGCGGGTCGTTTGACGTTAGGTCTTGGAAAAGCCCGGGAGATTTCCCGGGCTTTTCCTTTGCGGAGCGGCGGCAGGCATTGCGTGCGAGCGGGATCAAACGTCCAGCGCCGGCGAATTTGCCCCACCGCCGTTACCGCCGGGCTTCTTGACGGTCTCAGCGCGCTTCCTCTCCCCGCGTGGCGGGGAGAGTTGAATACAAATCCGCAAATCCGCGGTTAAGTCTAGCCCTGCGCTCGCTACGCTTGCTCGGTCACGCGCGGTTCATCTCGCTGGCAGCAAATTCGACCGTCCGCTCAAGCAGCGCGCTGCGGTCGCTAAGGATTCAAAGGAGAAGCGCATCGGTGCGGGCCGTTCTGAACATTATCAAAAGCGCCGGGCGCTTGATGGTCGTCATTGTCTTGTTCGTGACGGTCGCGCTCGCCACAGTCCTGGCGCTGTCGTCCGGCTCGTTTGCTGCCGAGCAACAATCGGAGATTCCGGAATGGCTGAAATCCAACATCGGGGAAGGCGACGGTCAAATTGTGCCGGTGGTCTTGCAGCGGGCGCGCGCGCTCTATGTCCAGAAGGTTCACGCCGGCAAGATCAGAAATCCCTGTTACCTCGCCATGGACGCGACCCGTCCCCACGATCTTGGCGGCGGCAAAGTTGGGCCGCGGTTTTACGTCGTCTGTGAAGCGAGCCAGTCGTTTCGCGCGTTTTCCGCAGGTCACGGCGGGGGCCGCGACCTCAAAGGCATCGCGGATTTCGCCAACGGCAAAAGGTGCGCGAAGAACTTTGGCAATGCGCTGATTTTTCCTGATGACCGGCGGGGCCTATGTCACCGCCGAGACCAGAACGTCATTCAAAGGCTATTACCGAACGCGGCGAACCGCGACGCGGCCTTGATACGCTCGTTCGTTCAGTTTGATGGCGAGGGCGAAACCGCCAACGCGCGAGTGCGCGAGATCGGCGGACATGCGGCCGCATTGTTGCGGAACGTCTGTCTTCGCAAAGATCCGCACAGCGCCTACGCCGACCAGGACGGCTACGTTCCGTTCGGCGAGCTCGAGGAGTACGCCAACGGGAGGAGCGACGGCTGCACCAGCTGGTCGCGGCCGGATGCCGGGCAAATCGTCGCCGTCATCAAGGACAATCCGACGACGCTATACATCTACCCCGAGGAGAGCCGACATCGACGCGGTCGCGCGGGCGGTGAAGGCCGGCCAGCCGTTGCCGGGCGCCGGACTTTATTGGAACGCGTCCTGTTTGAAAGAAATCGGCGCGCCGAAATTTTGGGGGGAAAGAAACCCTTGAGCCGGTGCTGGCCCAATACAAAAAGACTCATCCGCCGCCGCCGCAAGCCCCGCCGCCGATTTGCAGGGGGCAGTGGCCATTGCCTCTTGTTCCTCGCTAACGTCGTCCTTCTCCCTCTCCCGCGCGCGGGGAGAGGTGAATGCATAAATTAGCTGCGGTGCGCGGCGCAAATCTTGTTTCCCGAAGGGTCGCGCAGGTAGGCAAGATAGAATTTGGTTGCGCCGCCTTCGCGCCAGCCCGGCGGGTCCTCGATGGTCTTGCCGCCATTGGCGATGCCGGCGTCGTGAAAGGCTTTCACCAGTTCGGGACTGGCGCACGCAAACCCGATGGTGCCGCCATTGGCGTGCGTGGCGGGTTGACCGTCAATGGGCACGGAGATGCCGAATACGCCGGTCTTGGTGCGATAAAAGATGCGGCCCTTCGGATCGGCCTGACCGGCCGGGAGCCCGATGGCGCCGAGCACGGCGTCGTAGAACTTCTTGGAAGCGGCGAGATCGTTGGCGCCGACCATGACGTGTGTGAACATACCGTTAG
>CAWJBG010000003.1:0-119524 GCA_963841025.1 uncultured Alphaproteobacteria bacterium
ACAAAAGATTTCATAATGTGCTAGGCTACGTCCTTCGCCAAGGGAGGCCTCGGTGAGACGGCACGGCGCGAGAGGCCCTATCCCAGCAAAGGCGCGGCTCCGCAAAACGAAAAAGCCGAAGCGCGGCTATCGAGCTAAGTTAGAGATGACTGCTGGGAGCCCGCCAACTGCTGCCGGTGAGGACATAGTTGCCGCTCGCGACCTTGAGCAATCACTGCGCGCAAGCGAAGAGCGTTACGCGTTGGTCACGGAGGCCGTTGCAGAGGGAATCTACGACTGGAACATAGAGACGAACTCGCTTTATGTTTCGCCGCGGCTCATCGAGATTTTCAGTTTCGCGGGACCTCGCCTAACGTCGGAAGCATGGTACGGCCGCGTTCATCCGGATGATATGGAAGGCTATCGCACAGCGTTGCGCGATTGCTTCAAGCAAAGGTCACCGAAATTGGGGTGCCAGTACCGCATTAAGGCGGCCGACAACGCTTATCGCTGGGTAGAAGATCACGGCCTTCCGATCCGCAACGAAGCCGGTCGTGCGGTACGGCTTGTCGGCGCCGTGAGTGACATCACCCGGCGCCACGAGACGGAGCAGGCGCTTCGCGACCGGGATCAGGAGCTGAACGCCGTTCTCGATACAATTGACTATGGCGTGCTGTTTATGGGTCCCGATTTACGCGCCAAAATCATAAACCGCGCGTTCCGCCGGATGTGGGGCATTTCGGACGAATTCATTCGCAAGATGCGTCCGACGATCAGCGACCTCATCAACTACAATCGTCATAACAATCTTTATGACGTGCAGCCAACCGAGTTCGATAGTTATGTTTCGCAACGTGTGGATGCCGTCCGCAGTGGCGCCACATCGCCTAGCGAAATGCGCCGGCTTGATGGTCGAATTATCCAATATCAGATACTGGCCCTGCTGGACGGCGGCCGCATGCTCACTTATTTCGACATCACGGATTTGAAGCGAACTGAAGAGCAGGCGAAGAATGCGCGTGATACCGCGGAAACTGCCCTGGTCGAACTCAGGAACGCACAGGGCGAGAATGTTCGAGTACTTGGCGAACTGCAGCAGCGCACCGCCGATCTAACCGAATCGCTGGAGCAGCAGACGGCGACCTCTGAAGTGTTCGGCGTCATCAGCCGAGCAAAGTTCGAACTGCAGCCGATCCTTCAAACTGTCGTCGACACCGCGGCGCGCCTTTGTCGCGCCGAACAAGGCACAATTTCTCGAATGGAGGGTGGTGTCTACCGTTGGGCCGCCGGCTATGGTCTCAACGAGGAATATCAGCAGAGAGAGCGGGAGAACCCGATTTTGCCAGGATCGGGAACGGTCGTCGGTCGAGCCGCCATGACGCGAAGAGTTGCGCAAATCGACGATGCCTGGGCTGATCCGCTTTACGACAGAAAGGACGACGCGAGAATTGCTGGTGTCCGCTCGATGATCGGCGTGCCGCTGATGCGGGAGGGCGAGCCGATCGGCGTCATCGCTTTGGCGCGGTGCCGCGTTGAGCCGTTCAATGAACGGGAAATTGAACTCGTCGCCACCTTTGCCGACCAAGCAGTCATCGCGATCGAGAATACTCGGCTGCTCAACGAATTGCGCCAATCGCTGCAACAGCAGACCGCAACCGCCGACGTCCTAAAAATTATCAGTCGCTCCACTTTCGATCTGCAGACCGTCCTCGACGCTCTGGTCAAATCGGCGGCACAACTGTGCGAAGCCGAGATCGCCGTTATGAATCGCCTGCACGATGCGATCTACCAAGTGGCTGCCAGCAGCGGTCTCTCGTCGGAGCAGCTGGTTTCGATCGCCAATGTCCCCATTGAGGCCGGTCGAGATACCATCAGCGGGCGAGTGGCGCTCGAGCGCCGCGTGGTGCACGTCTCGGATGTGAGAGTCGATCCCGGCTTCGCCATGAAGGAATGGTATGAGAAAGCTGGCTCTCGGACCGTGCTTGGTGTGCCGCTTCTGCGCGAGGGAGTGCCCATCGGCGTGATGGTGCTGATGCGCCGCGTCGTGCGGCCGTTCACCGAAGCTCAAATCTTGCTGGCGACGACCTTCGCCGATCAGGCTGTTATTGCGATCGAGAATGTTCGGCTGTTCGACGAAATCCAGGATAAGAGCCGGCAGCTCGAGGAAGCGAGCAAGCACAAATCGCAATTCCTTGCCAATATGAGCCACGAGCTGCGCACGCCGCTCAACGCCATCTTGGGCTACACCGAGCTGATGGCGGATGGCGCCTATGGCCAGCCGTCGGAACGAATGACGGGAGTGCTGAAACGGCTTGAGAGCAACGGCAAGCACTTGCTCGGGCTGATCAATGACGTCCTCGATCTGTCCAAGATCGAAGCGGGGCAGCTCGTGCTTGACCTCGCTGATTACTCGCTACAGGATGTCCTCCACACGGTCCACAACGTGGTCGAACCGCTGGCAGCGGACAAGAAACTCAAGTTCATTACAGACGTAACGGCAGATCTGCCGCGAGGACGCGGCGACGAGCGGCGTTTGACACAAGTCCTGCTCAATCTCGTCGGGAACGCGATTAAATTCACTGATGATGGAGAAGTAGCTATTAAGGTGTCGGTGGCCAACGGTGCTTTCAATGTGGCGGTGCGTGACACCGGGCCCGGAATCTCCACCGCGGATCAGGCAAAGCTATTTCAGGATTTTCAGCAGGCTGACAATTCGATGACCAAGAAGAAGGGAGGCACTGGCTTGGGGCTTGCGATCTCGAAGCGCATTATCGAAATGCACGGTGGGCGGATTTGGGTCGATTCGATTGTCGGCCAAGGTTCGACATTTGCCTTCTCATTACCGGTCCATATTGCGCAGCAGGGCGAGGGGGGATGACCAAGCGCATTCTGGTGGTAGAGGACCAGGAGGATAACCGCCAGATTATCCGCGATATGCTCGCGGGCACCGACTATGAGATCATCGAGGCCGAGAACGGTGAAGAGGCTCTCGCCGCCGTGGCGAAGCAACGGCCCGACCTCATTCTGATGGATATTCAATTGCCGATCATGGATGGTTACACCGCGACGCGCCGCATCAAAGCCGATCCTGCGTTGCGATCAATTCCGGTCATTGCGGTCACCTCTTATGCCCTCAGCGGCGAAGACAAGAAGGCGCGGGAAGCCGGTTGTGATGCCTACATTCCCAAGCCCTATAGCCCGCGCGAACTGCTCGCCAAAGTTCGTCAGTATCTCTCAGACTGATCGGATTTTTGTTGCACTGCCGTTCGTCTGCTTTTGGCCACTTAACGGAGATGGCGCGATGTCAGAGTAGAGTCCGCTTTCAGGCGCAAAGCAGACGTGTTGCGGACGCTCGCGTATGTCGTTAAATGGCCCGAAGGCAGCCGTTAAGCGTCCGTCTTCCTGTCATCTCCTGGAAGTAAAAATTCAGCCGTGAGGTTGGGAGTAACTAAAATGACCGGGTCGGACATTGGTCGCTCCATCACGTCCACTAAGACCCGGCTTCCTTGTTTGCGGACCGCTCTGCATTGCCTAATATGAATGCGATCCGGCGAGCGAGTTCGATGTCGGACACGCGTTTGTCTTTAGCTGACCGTTCGGCTTTTGCTGCCGCTCGAAGTTCGGACTCGTGTTCGATAGCCGCGACAAGATCGATAATGGCGCGTTGAGCAGGACCGCTTCCTTTGGCGGCATTGGTGACCTGGCTGCGGAAGATGGCTTGAAGCGCTGGCACCTCGATGACGCTCTCTCCCTCCCGCACCTTAACTTTGCGGTACGCTTCCTCGATGGCGAGGAGCTTGAGGCGCTCCTCGGTCGATCCGCGGGTTCGCCCGCGTGGATTGCCCGACTGGCCCTTGCGGAACCGCGTATGCACCGGAGGGCGCTTGTAACCCACTTTTGGTTGTTCGGTCGGGAATTCATCCTCGTGCAAAGTCATCGAACGGATCCTTCGTCACAGGTTGCGAGTAACCGCGCACGTTGCTCGGCTACCGTCTCGTAGTTTTGACCGGTCGCGTCGAGCGTCACCTTTTTACCAGTGACCTTCTCGAAGCGCTGAATGATCTGGTCGCAATACGCGGGATCGAACTCGACTAGGCGACTTCTTCGACCAACCCTATCCGCCGCGATGAGCGTGCTGCCTGATCCCGCAAAAGGGTCCAGCACTATCTCGCCTCGTCTGGAACAATCCCTTATGGCATCAGCTATGAGGGCGACCGGCTTGACCGTCGGGTGCATCGCGAGTTCCTCATTGCGATCCACTCGCAAGGCGTTGATGCCCGCGTAGTCCCAAACGTTAGTCCGATAGCGGCCACCACCACCGAGCCCAAAGGTGTTGGTGTGCAAGGCCGTGCCAACCTTGAACACAAAAACCATCTCGTGCTTGCTGCGATAAAATGATCCCATGCCTCCGTTGGTTTTATTCCAGACGCAAACGTTCTTAAGCTCGGTGAACGCTGCCCGTCCTGCCGCAAGCAGTTCGCCTATATGGCGCCAGTCCATACAGACAAACGCTATGGCACCGTCACGACAGGAGGCAGCGCTGTGACCAAGTGTTGCCTGCAAGAACGCCGTGAACTCCTCAGGCGACATCTCACCGGCTCCCATTGCAAACTCACGATGGCGGATGCGGCCGAGCCCGCAAACGTGACCGTCGATCGGAACATTATAAGGGGGGTCAGTGAAGACCAGATCTGCGCGCTCGCCACCAAGTAGACGTGCGAAAGTTTCGGCGTACCGAGAGTCCCCGCACAGCAATCTGTGCCGGCCTAGATGCCAAAGATCACCTGGCCGCGTCGCCACCGAACTGCGATCTGGAAGGGGAGGGATGTCGTTATCGGCAGCGTGCTCGGGTTCCGGCGAGCATTCCCGCGCTTCCTCCAGCACAGTTTCCACCTCGGCGAGGGAGAAGCCTGTAATTTCAACGTCGAAGTCTATATCAATGAGGGTCTGCAGTTCGCTCGCTAACAACTCACGATCCCACCCCGCGTTCAGTGCGAGTTTGTTGTCGGCGATTAGATAGGCCCTGCGTTGAGAGGCATTGAGGTGAGATAGCCGAACCGTCGGGACCCTTTCCATTCCCAAGAGCTTGGCGGCTTCCACCCGTCCGTGCCCGGCTAGAATCTCGTTATCGTCGCTGACCAGCACCGGGCTGGTAAAGCCGAAGGTCTTGATGCTGTCGGCGATCTGCCGAAGCTGCTTTTTGGAATGGGTGCGGGCGTTGGCCGGGTGTGGCCGCAGGCTTGAGACTAAGACCTGCTGAATGCTCGGCGGGGGTCGATCAGCCTGGCGTGACCCCTTTGATATGTCCAAATCGCGGGCATTCCCTCCATTTGGACGGGGGTTGGCCTCATCGTCGGGTGCCATCTGCCTGGGCTCGCTCGCTTCCATGACGGACACGAGTTTGCCCCGAAAAATGACCAGTTTTCATTGGACATTTTGGACACTTTGGACATTCGTCCAAAGTGTCCGAAGAACATCTTGGATCAGACCAGGCCGCGGCGACTGTAATATCGCCCGACCTTCTTTCGATAGCGGTCAGCGGCTACCCGTAGCTCCTCTCCTTCAAGGCTTTGGTCGACGAGAAGCAGGGCGATTTGATAGTCCGATTTGCCATGGCGCCCGTCGTGCAGGCCTCGTTTCTTAAGCTCGAGTTCCAGCGTTTGCTCGGCGGCCTTGGGGCGCGGTTGCCTTTTGGCCGGCTTGGCTCGCTTCGAGTCTCGAACCACAGCCAACTCCCACACTGGGGCAAACTGCCGGCCCGTCCTTCTGAGCAGGTCACCGGTTTGAATATCCAGATAGGCATTCGGTCGCTGCCACTCCTTGTTCGAAATGGGTCCGTCCGCGCCGGTGCTTTTAAACACGCCTTCGGCCACGAGTTCGCCGTTACGAAACCGGTCGAAAAGCCTTCGATGACTGTCGACCACGGCCGCCGCCAAAGCCTCGATCCAGCGGCTGGGCGGAAAGTCCAGCGTGAGCGTCTCAATCAATTGTTCAGCTGCGATAACCGCTACTGGCCATCGATAACTCCATTCGACAGTCCCGCGCACCAGCTGGGCGGAGTGGGCCAGGCTCAGATCCGAAACTTGGTTCTCAGCCGAAACCCCGCTTTGCTTCAAGTGGGGATACCCGACATTTGCGCGGGACTGGAAAGGAAACCGTCGGAAAGGCTTTCGCGACGGACTGGGAAATTCGCCGTGCTTTAGCAAGCAATCCAGGGCGGGGAATATCTGGATAAGATGCATGCCCGCTTCTTGCACGCGCGAGTCTCTGACGACGTACTGGACGAAGGCCTGTCCAATCGGCTGCCCGCCAGAGCTAGTGCTCGCCGTCAAAGGGCTCTCATGAACGTCGTGGCAGGCGCTGCCATTTTTCGTCGGCCCCTTTGCGCCGGAAGACGGCCGCATTGGTAACATGTTTTGCAACCGGCTTTCGCCTCTACGCCGCTGCAGTAACGTTCGCAGTTCGCAGCAGAAAATTCCTTGTTCGGCCCTCGGAAATTCCCTGTTCAACTCTTCAGGGAATTCTATCTCAACCCTTTGAAGTTGGCTCGCTTCCAAGCGGCGGATTTGGCCAAGACAATCGAATTGTTGAAAATTCCCTGTTAATTTCCCTGTTAGCAGGGAATTTCGTTGCTGAGACGGGTTCGACTTGGACTGCGTCCGCCACCATCGTCAGGCGTGGGGGTGGACCAGCGGCGGCGGCGGTTCGATGTCCAGGCCGCGCGAGACCACGAAACCGCCAAGGCCGCCGGCCCCGAAGCTCGCGATGTAATTGCCAAGGAGCGCGATATTGGCGCTGTGGGCGTTGCCGCCATTGGCGACTGCAGGATCGGTGATGATAGTGCCGCTGCCGCCGGCGCCGGAGGCCAGTTGGAAGTCCGACGTAACGTATGACCCGGCGAGGTGGATGGTGGCCACCGTCGTGCCGCCGCTGGTCACGGTCAGAACGCCGCTCTTGTAGCTGCCGCTGACCATGCCGGAGACAAAAGCGATGGCGGTCAGATCGATGAACTGGGAATGGTTCGAGTGGCTGGCGCCTCCGAAGCCAACAACTTCGCCGGTGTAGGCCTTCGCGTTATCGAGCTGGAGTTCGCCGCTGCCGGTAGCGAGGAAAACGACCTCTTTACTACTCGGTCCTTGGAAATCGACGACGCCGTTGCCGATCTCCACCGACCCGCCGTCGACGACGGCACCGCTGACGATTTCTACCAGGCTGCCGGACCCGCTCGCAAACAGCTTGCCGTCATTGGCGACCGTGCCACTAACGATCGCAGTGCCGCCGCTCTCGGTCCGGACGAGTACGTTCGCGCCAAGCGTGACGCCATGAAGTATCACGATCGCGCCGCTCTCGACTTCAACCAGCGCACTGGCGGCAATCGTGCCGCCCACAAACGCGTTAGTGCCGGAGAGTGCATTGATCACGCCGCCGCCGGCGGCCGCCACCGTGCCGCCGGAGATTGTTGCGCCGGCAAGCTCGAGCTGGGCGCCGGCACCGGTCGCCAGCACCTCGGCCCCTTTGTTGGTGAGCGTACCGCCTAAGACGACCACGGCACTCCCGATCGCCTCGATGATGGCTGAATTGGTTACCGCACCGATGATATTAGCGGTGCCGCCGGGCCCAGCGCCCACGGCGGCATTTGCCGCGATCGAGCCGCCGTTCAGCGTCAATACAGCGCCGTTAAAGGCTGCGAGTACTGCCGTCCCATCCACCTTCACGTTGCTCGCGCTCAGCGTGCCCGCGATCGCTTCGACCACTGAGCCTGCAGCAATCGTCACGTCGGTGATCGAATTGCTGGCTGATGTAAGGATCAATGCACCGTTGGTCGTTTCCAAGGTGCCGCTGACGACCGAGGCGCCAAGGAGGTCGACCTGCTCCCCATTTCCGGTAGCAAAGATTATGCCGCCACTGGTATTGCTAACCGTGCTGAAGAGGGCCACGCCGGCATTGCTTCCCGAGGCTTTGATCGTTCGGGAATTGGTCACGTCGCTCGCGATGATGAGTACGCCTCTACCGGTCGCCTCAAGCACGCCGGAATTGACGACGGTGTTCGAGCCGGTCTCGATAAATAGCTGCGCCGCACTGTCATCGCCGTCGACAATGCCGCCGTTGATGAAGGTCAGATTGTCATCCGCGAGCCCAATCTCGCCAGCACCAGCAATGGTATTGTTGATGTTGGCGAACGTAACGCCGCTGGTGCCGGCGGCGATTAGATTGTCGCCGCTCGAGGAAAAAAGAACCGAGCCGCCGCCGGAAAGCGTGACGTCGCCACCCGAGACGGTGCCGATTTGCAGCGTCGCGCCGACGCTATTAGTGCCGAGAAGGTGTATCGAGCCGGCGTTAGTATAGGTGCTGCTTAACGTCAGCGTGCCGGAATTTTCCACGTTGATCGTGCCGGAATTACCGGTGCCGCTGATGCTGGTACCACCGGACAGAATGTCCTCGGTGACACCCTTGCCAACGGCCTGACCGGTCAAAACGTAACCCGAGCTGGCTATGATGGTGGCGCCGGAAAGGAGTGTGATGCCACTCGCCGTGCCGCCGCTGGCCAGTTCCAACGTGCCGCCCTTGCTGACCGTTGAACTGATGCTGGTGCCGCCGGACAGCACCACCTCGGTGACGCCACTGCCGACCCTAAAACCGCTCAGCACGTCGCCTGAGCCTACTTTCAACGTGGCGCCGGCAGAGAACGTGATACCGGACGCCGTCTCGGTACCAAGAGGTTCAATTACGCCGCCGCTGGCAATCTTCAGAATGCCGCCGCTTTCCACGACGGCGCCGAAATCTATCGCGCCGGACGAGACGATTGCGGTGCCGCCGGAATTGACAGTCAAGTCAACGGCTGTGCCGCCGGACAAAACCTCCAGCAATCCACCGGACAGCACGGTGCCCGAACTGTCGATGCCGCCGGACAATATCTTGGTCGTCACATGCCCGGAGACCGGCAGGCCGCTTGCAACGGCGCCGGCCGCCAGTTCAAGCGTCGCACCGGCGCTGAAACTGATATCCGCAATGAAACCGTCGGCATTGCCGCCAACAAATTTAAAAATGCCGCCGCTGTTGACGGTGCCGCTGGTGATGGCGCCGCCGGAATCCAGGATTTCGGTGCCGGCCGATCTGACGATGATGCCGCTCGCGGAGCCGCCCGACAAGATCTCAACAATGATGCCGGTGCTGATGGAGAAACCGCTGAGCAGGGCGCCGGAAGCGACGTGCACGGCAGCGCCAGGGAGCAGCGTTATTCCAGACATCGTGTTGCCGCTGACGGTCTCGTAGACACCGCCTGAAGACACAATTACAGAGCCGCCGCTCGCTCGTGCCGTACCGATCGCCGTACCGCCGGAGGCGACGATCTCTTTGCCACCGCGGGCAATTGTCACCGCGCCGGCGCTGCCGCCGCGCAAGACGATCAGTTCGCCACCACTGTCGACCGCCGCGCCAATAGCTAGACCGCTAGATGAGACGAACTCGGTGCCGCCTTTCGAAACTGTGGTTCCGCTGTCGACGCCGCCCGCCGAGACCGTGAGCTTGCCGCCGCTGCTGACGATGGCGTCGACGTCGGTGCCACCGGATAACACTTGGAGCGTGAAGCCGTTGCTGACCGCGCGACCGCTGAGAACTTCACCGGAACCGAGCGCCAGGATCGCGCCGGCGGAAAGGGTCACGCCGGAGGGTATTGCGGTGCCGCCGGCGAGCTCCAAAGTGCCGGCGCTGGAGACAATGATGCTGGAAACGGTACCGCTTGAGGCGACTTCCAGGGTTATCCCGCGGCTCACGTGATAACCGGACAGTGTGGCACCCGAGCCGATTTCGAGAATCCCGCCGGAGCTGACCGTGGTGCCGATCTGGCTGCCGCCGGCGAGGAGATCAAGCGTGCCGCCGCTGCGCACAATAGTGTTACTGGCGGTCGTGGCCGAAACCACCATCGTCGCACCGCCGTTGACAATGAAATTGGCGATCGTATCGCCGAAAACGATAGTGCCGCCGGACAGCACATCGGTGCTGTTTACGACGCCGCCGGACTCCACCTCGAGCGTACCGCCGCTCGACACCAAGGTGCTGTTCGCAGTGCCGCCCGATTCCACCACCTGCGAGCCGGCGAAGACGGTGTCGCTCCTGGCCAGGCCGTAGACCAATTGCGTGCCGCCACTGATCCGTGCGGCGAGATCAGTGCCGCCGCTGCTATCCACGATTTCAGTACCGCCGCCGCCGACGGTCGTGGCGCTCGCCCTGCCGCCTGAGCTGACTTCGAGAACGCCGCTCGCCAGCACCGCGCCGCCACCGGCCGAGCCGGAATCGAACTGCATACCGCCCGATATCTGCGCACCAAGATCGGTTCCGCCGCCGCCGATGATCTCCGTGCCACCGCCGCCGATGGTCGCAGCGCTCGCCGTGCCGCCTGACTCGACGTCCAGAATGCCGCCGGAGACGACCGTGCCGCCGCTCGCATAACCGGAATCGATCTGCACGCCACCCGATATCTGCGCGCCGAGATCGGTCCCGCCGCTGATAATCTCCGTCATGCCGCTGGTGACGGTGGCGTCGCTTGCTGTGCCGCCAGACCCGACATCCAGAATGCCGCTGGCGACCAGCGTCGTGCCGCTCGCAAAGCCATAATCGAGCTGTACGCCGCCTGATATCTGCGCGCCGAAATCAGTGCCGCCGCCGCTAACAATGTCAGTGCCGCCGCTGCTGACGGTCGTGCCGCTCGCTGTGCTACCCGACTCGATCACCAGCGAGCCACCACTAAGCACGAGAGTGCCGCTGACGGCGGCGCTCGACACCACCAATGTCAGGCCGCTGCTGACGGTGATGCCGGAGGACGTGATTCCGGGACCAAGCTCCAGCGTTCCGCCCGCGTCGACGACCAGGCCCGGATCGGAGCCGCCGCTAATGAGTTCAAGCGTGCCGCCGCTCGATACGATGGTGTCCGACGCCGTGCCGCCCGACTCGACCACTTGCAAGCCGCCGGACGAAACCATGGTGCCGCTGGCATAGCCGTAGTCGAGTTGCGCGCCGGCGCTGATCTGGACGCCGAAATCAGTACCGCCGCTGATGACGATTTCGCCGCCGCCGGTCGAGATCGTGGTGCTGTTCGCGGTGCCGCCGCTCTCGACGGTCAGGGTGCCACTGGCGACCAGCGTGGCGCCGCTGGCAAAGCCGTAATCGAGCTGCGCGCCACCGCTGATCTGGGCGCCGAAATCAGTGCCGCCGCTGATGACGATTTCGCTGCCGCCGGTCGAGATCGTGGTGCTGCTCGCGGTGCCGCCGCTCTCGACCGTCTGGGTGCCGCTGGCGACCACCGTGGCGCCGCTGGCAAAGCCGTAATCGAGCTGCGCGCCACCGCTGATCTGCGCGCCGAAATCAGTGCCGCCGCCACTGACGATTTCCGAGCCGCCGCCGCTGACCGTCGTGCCGCTGGCTGTGCCGCCGCTTTCGATGGTCAGAAAGCCACCGGAGCCGACCGACGTTGTATCCGCTATCCCCCCGGACAAGACGAACATCGAGCCGCCACTGATGACGACATCGCCGCTATCAGTCTGGCCGGAGGAGAGGTCGTATGGTGAGTTTCCACCGCTGACGGTCACGCTCATAACGAGGTCCTCATGTCCGGCTTATGTTCGACACGTCGCAGCGGGCTTCATTCGAGCTATAGAAACCTTCTCAGTCAGGCCATTCGGCGCCAGCTCAATGGGTGCACCGGACGTTGCCTGCGCGTTTGTGCCGCGTCGCCGCAGAGCGACACCGCGGGCCCTACCGGTGTACCTTAGGCAAGAAGGCGTCGCTCGCGCGCTTAGTCATCGGCACACGCGGCGAATCATCGTTGCAGCGCCAGAACTCGCAGCCGCCACTCTTCGGGTGATTTGGGATTGCAACGCCCGGTTCCACTCAACCTCTCACCATTTTACGATAATCTAGTCGGCCTCAGTCGAGCAAGAGTCACATATGGGCTGAAAAAAAGACCATATGTTGGCGACCTGCCATCCATGGAACAAAGCGCATCGAAACCGGAAAGCGATGACTGCGAGATGACTGCCCTAAATCCCTTGAACCCTTTGGCGCGCTGCAGTCTCATCCTTTGCGTTGGCGACCGCCGCTGCGAGTCCGGTACAACCGGCGGTCGCGTATTCCGATGACAGAGATACGAAAATACATGGTCGCGACCGATGTCGGCGGCACCTGCACCGACACCATTGTGTTTGCGGCGGGCGAGCCCGCGCATCTCGGCAAGACGCTGTCGACGCCGCCCGATTTCTCCGTCGGCGTCATCGATTCCATCCGCTCGGCTGCCGACGCGATGGGCGTCTCGCTGGCGGAGCTCCTGGCGCAGACTTCACTGTTCATGCACGGCTCGACCGTCGTGGACAACGTCATCCTGACGCGCGACGGGGCGCGGACTGGGCTGATCACGACGCAGGGCTTCGAAGATACCGTGCTGATGACGCGCGGCGCCTACGGCCGTTGGGGCGGTCTCACCGAGGACCGCATCAAACATCCGGTCAAGACCGAACGGGCGCCGGCACTGGTCGCGCCCGATTGTATCGTCGGCGTTCCCGAGCGCACCGACTACAAGGGCGCGATACTTCAGGACCTCGATGAAGCGGCCGCCGAAGCGGCAATCCGGTTCTTGATCGACGCCAAGAAAGTCGAAGCGGTCGCGGTTTCTTTTCTTTGGTCGTTCTACAACGATGCCAACGAGCGCAAGGTCAAGAAACTAGTCGAGCGTCTCGCGCGCGGAATTTACTGCACGCTATCGAGTGAGATTGCGCCGCTGCCCGGCGAATACGAGCGTTCGTCGACCACGGTGATCAACGCCTACGCCGGCCACATCGCCAAAAATTATTTGCGCAATCTGCAAGGCCTGCTGGCGAACGCCGGCTACAGCGGGCCGGTGATGGTGATGCAGGGCTACGGCGGACTGCTTCCGGCGGAGGAGGCCGCGGAGCGCTCGATCGGCATGCTGGAATGCGGTCCCGCGGCCGGCGTGATCGGGAGCCGCGTGCTTGGCCAATTGCTTAATCAGCCCGATGTCATCGCCACCGACATGGGCGGCACGACCTTCAAGGTCGCCGTCATTCAAAATGGCGAGATCGAATATGCACGCGAGCCGATGGTCGATCGCTTCCACTACAGCCAGCCGAAGATCGAAGTGGTGTCGATCGGCTCGGGCGGCGGCTCGATCGTGTGGCTCGAGCCCGGCACCAACACGCCGCGCGTCGGTCCACGATCTGCTGGAGCGCGACCGGGCCCGATCTGCTACGGCCTCGGCGGCACCGAGCCGACGCTGACCGATGTTTTTATGCTGATCGGCTACATGGACCCGAATATCTTCCTCGGCGGCACCATGCGGCTCGATTCGGCGCGGGCGCGTCAAATCTTTGCCGAGAAAATCGCGCGGCCACTCGGGATGAGCGTCGAGGAGGCGGCGTTCGGCATCTACCGGGTGGCGACGGCCCAGATCAGCGATCTGATCCACGAAATCACCGTTGAGCGCGGGCTCGATCCGCGCGATTTCGTGCTGCATGCATTCGGTGGCTCCTGCGGCATCATCGCCGGCATGTTCGGCGCCGAACTGAAAGTGAAGCGGATGGTAATCCCGTACACGGCCTCGGTGAATTGCGCATTCGGGCTCGTGTCCGCCGATATCGTGCATGAATATTCGCAAACGACTTTGTTGCCGGTGCCGTCGCCGCCGCAGGCGATCAACGACATCTACAGACCGATGATCGCGCGCGCGCGGCGACAGTTGAATGACGAGGGATTTGCCGATGCGGCAATCAGGCTCGAATGGTCGATCGATCTTCGCTACTCACGTCAGGTTCACGAAGTGACGACGATCGTGCGCAGCCCGACCCCGCTCGACGATGCGGGTCTCCACCAACTCGTCGCCGATTTCGAGGCGCAGTATGAACGCAAGTACGGCAAGGGCTCCGCGTTCCGCGAAGCCGGGATCGAAATGACCATGTTTCGGCTGACCGCGCGCGGCCTGATCGATCGCCCACGGCTCGAGCCGCTGCCGCTGGCTGGTACCGATTCCGGGCCAGCGAGGACCGGACGCCGCTCCATCTTCGTCGAGGCCAAAAATGGTATGGCGGAGGCCGACATTTATGACTTTGAGAAACTCAAGCCCGGCAATGTGGTCGCCGGACCCGCTGTAATTCATACTCCGATCACCACCATCGTGTTGCAGGCGAACCAGCGCGGCACCATGGACGGCTATCGCAACGTGCTGGTCGACTTCGATGCGTAAGGCGTACGCCTGAGGAGAAAGACGAGAGATGGATCCGATCACATTCTCCATCATCCGCCACCGGTTGTTCCGCGTGGTCGAGGAAGCAGTGATCACGCTCAAGCACGTCTCCGGCAGCGCTATCACCAATGAAGGCCACGACCTGATGGTTTCGCTGTATCAGGCCGACGGCTCGCTCTTGATGGGCGGCGTCGGTTTCCTGCATCACCTGACCAGCGCAGCCGAGGCGTGCAAGGCGATCATCCGCAAATTCGGCGGCCAGATCGCCGAAGGCGACATGTTCCTGCTCAACGACCCCTACACCGCGGCGCTGCACACTTCCGACATTTATCTGGTCTCGCCGATCCATCACGGCGGCAAGCTCGTGGCCTGGAGCGCGTGCTTCGTTCACGTCTCGGATATCGGCGCGATGAATCCCGGAGGATTCGCGCCCGATGCCCAGGACATCTTCACCGAAGGCTTCTCGTCGCCCGGCATCAAGATTATCGATCGCGGCGAGCTGAGGCAGGATTTGTGGGACACCATCCTCAACATGGTGCGCAGCCCCGAAATGGTCGCGCTCGATCTGCGCTCGATGATTGCGTGCAACAACGTCGCCCGAGAACGGATGCTGGCGCTGATCGACAAATACGGCTCCAAAACCGTGGATGAAGCCTGTGCGGCGCTGATCAATCAATCCGAGGTCAAGCTTCGCGAACGGCTTCGCGAGCTGCCGAACGGGCATTGGCAGTCGCGCCAATATCTCGAGGTTAAAGGCGAGATTTACAAAGTCCTGCTGACCATGACCAAGCAGGACGACGCGCTCACCTTCGACTTCACCGGCTCCTCGCCGCAATCGAAATACAGCGTCAATTGCTCTAAATGGGCGTCGCTCGGCGGCCTCTTCGCGCCGCTGTTTCCGCTCCTGTGTTACGACATCGTCTGGAACGAAGGCGCCATCCGGCCGATCAAAATGATCGCGCCGGAAGGCACTATCGTGAACTGCACCCGCCCGGCCCCGGTTTCGGTGGCGACGGTCGGCGCGATCCAGTCGGTCAATAACGCGGCCTGTTCGACGATCGGCAAGATGCTGGCGGCGAGCGACAAATACGCCGACGAAGCCACCGCCGTGTGGCACGCCAATCATTTCGCGATCTTCATGTTCGGCAACAATCAGCGCGGCCGGCTGGCGATCGGCATTCTCACCGAGACCTTCGCCGGCGCGGGCGGTGCGCGAACATTCGGCGACGGTGTCGATATCGGCGGCGAAATTCCAAACCCGATCTCGCGGATGGCGAACGTAGAGACCATCGAGGCCCAGTTTCCGATCCGCTATCTGTTCCGTCGCAAGCTCACCGATTCCGGCGGTCCCGGCAAATTTCGCGGCGGGGCCGGCGGCGAGATGGCGATCGTTGCCCACGATGCGCCCAACGGCGGCATTCATTATGTACTGTCCGGCAAGGGCCCGCGGTTTCCGCAGAGCGACGGACTGTGCGGCGGTTATCCGGGCAGCGTGAACGATTACGTCTGGGTGCACGCGCCGCAGGATGGTGGCAACGCCGACCGGTTTGCCCAAACGCTCGACGCCATCCCCGGCGAGGACGAACCGATCTCGTGGGGCGTGTTTCCATTGATGGGCGACGACGCGCTCTATGTCCGCTGGAACGGCGGCGGCGGCATCGGCGATCCGCTCGAACGGCCGCCGGAAAAAGTGTTGATCGATGTCACGACGGGACACATTTCGAAAGCGGCGGCATCCGAAATCTACGGCGTAGTGGAGTCGGCTGGGACGATTGACAAAGACGCCACCGATGCAAAGCGCGATGAGTTGCGACGAGCGCGACTTGTTGCTGGACCACCACAATGAAGCAGCGCATCTCGGAAACGCTGTTCGCAGAGAACGGCAAAATTTGCTGCCTCTCGTGTTCGCATCCGCTTGCGCCCGCAGGTACCGCCTGGAAAAAAGCCGCGGCACTTTCAACTGTTCCGGTCCGCACATTGCCCGGCACCGGCAGCAACGTCGAGCCGCGTGTCGTGCTGCGCCGTTTTGCCTGCCCGCGATGCGGGCATTTGCTGGATACGGAGACGGCGTTACCTGAGGATCCTTTTCTTGAGGATGTCGTTGCGGTTTAGAGTGAAAATGTCTTGAAGGCCATGCTCAGCAAATTCGCCGCCCCGTCTTGCGTAACACCGATAAAGGAATCAGAAATCATGCCGTCGCTCGCCGATTTTGTCAGTGATATCGCGAATGGCCGCGTGCGGGTGATCGACCTGACCCATACGCTTTCGCCCGAATTTCCAACGATTGTTCTCCCGCCGCAATTTGGCCAGTGCGATCCGTTCCGCATCGAGGAAATCTCCCACTACGACGAGCATGGCGCCAATCATTACTGGAACAATTTCAGTTGCGGCGAGCACTCGGGAACGCACTTCGACGCACCGATCCACTGGATCTCCGGCAAGGATCTGCCAAACAATTCAGTCGATACCATCGAGGCGACGAATTTCATCGCCGCGGCATGCGTGATCGATTGCTCGCGCGAGGCTGCGGCCGACGACGATTTTCTCCTCACCGTGCCGCGCATCGAGGAGTGGGAGCGCGCTAACGGGCGCATTCCGCCGCGAAGCTGGGTGTTGTTCCGTACCGATTGGGGGAAGACTCGGCAGGGCGACGCTTTCGCCAATCGCCGCGACGACGGCGCGCACACACCAGGGCCGACGCCCGAGGCGGTGCGCTTTCTGGTCGACGAGCGCGACGTGCATGGTTTCGGCGTCGAGACGATCAACACCGATGCCGGTCAGTCGCGCAAGTTCACGCCGCCCAATCCGGCGCATTTCTACGTGCACGGCAAGGGCCGTTATGGATTGCAATGTCTGCGCAATCTCGACCAACTGCCGCCGACTGGCGCGGTGATCATCGCGGCGCCGCTGAAGATTAAAACCGGTTCCGGCAGCCCGTTGCGCGTATTGGCGCTGGTGCAGGGCTGAGGATTTTTCTCAATCCTTGTGGAAGACGTTGAGCTGGGGAGGCGCGTTGTCGAAGCCCAACTCGGTCCAGCGCTGGCGCACCCGATCGTAGGTTTGCTGGCGCAGCAGCGTCGAGCGCGGAAACTCCTTGATGTGACGGTGCTGTTTGCAGGCGTTGATCAGCACTTTCGAACCGTAGGGCCGCGCTTCAGGCGGAAATTGGCTTGGATCGAGACCGGTCGACCAGGTGTTGCGCAGGATGTCGAGATCGTCGCTCGGATTGCAGCGTGTGCTCAAAGCCCACATCACCTGGTCGAAGTCGGTAGGATCAACGTCTTCGTCAACGGCGATGATCCATTTGGTATAGTAGCTCGCCGCCGGACATTGCGCCGTCAATGCCAGCACCTGCGCTGCATGTCCGGCGTATTGCTGCTTCAGCGACACGATCACCATGCCCCAGCCGGACGCTGCCGCAGGATGTGAATAGGCTGACACTACTCCCGGAACGCCAATGCGCTGCAGGTCGTCGAGAATGCGCGCCGAGCGCATGATCGCGTAATAGGCGCCGATTTCGCACGCCGGATAGGTCGCCATCAGCGCAGCCGTAATGATCGGCGATTTACGGCTGTGAACGGCCTTCACTTCGATGACCGGCTGCGGTCCGCGAACGTTGCCGTAATAGCCGGTGAACTCACCGAGCGGTCCTTCTAATTCAGTGTCGCCGGCGTGCAGGACGCCTTCGATAACCAATTCCGCGTGCGCAGGGATCGGAAGGCTGACGTATTCGGCCTCGGTCAGCTCTATTGGCCGCCCCATAATACCGCCGGCAACATCGAGCTCCGATTCATCGGCGCTGAAGACTTGCGCGCCGACCATGAACAGGACCGGGTCGATGCCGTAGGCGGCCACCACTTCGCATGGCTTGCCCTGCGCCCACCACGCGTCGCGATCGAGACGTCCATGCTTGCCCGGGGAGCAATAAAGCCCAATGCGGTTTGGGCCGTGCAGCATCTGGCGATAGACGCCGACATTAATGCGTCCCGTATCCGGCGAGCGGGTGAAGGTGATGTCGCCGGTTCCGATGTAGCGCCCACCGTCGCCGGGCCAGAATTTCGGACTGGGATACTTGGTGACGTCGATGTCGGAACCGGTGAGCACGATCTCGTTGACCGGAGCTTCGCCTTTCGGGACAAACGCCGGCTGCAAACGCCGTTTCATCAGATCGCGCGATGCGAAGATCATCTCCGAAGTGCTGAGCTTCGGATCGAGCCCAACGGCGATCGCATAGCGTTCCTTGCTGGCGCCAAGCATGTTGGTGAGTACGCGGGCGTCGCCGTGACTGCCGACGAAATTGTTGAACATCAGCGCCGGCGACTCTGGCGTCCGTGCGGCCATGAAAGTTATTGCGGCGAGCTCTTCATCGAGATCGACCGCAGCATTGATGTGCTTGATCTGACCGGCCGCCTCGACCAGTCGCAGCCAGCCGCGCAGATCGCTCCAGTCGACCGGCTTGATGCTTTGTGCACCGGCGAGTGCCGCGCTATGACCAAAGGCAACATCTTCCATATCGTATCTCGCGGCCGGGGTTCATCATCGAAAGCGCGGCAACGCGAACGACTATTGGGAAGGCAAAGAGACGTGTCAACGCTTATACTATGGACGCATGGCGGCTATTTTGTTGAAGCTTGGCGATAATTTGAAAGGACCGAAGGCCGGAAATGGCGACTTGGAAAATCGGCAATGTCAGCATCACCCGGGTGGGGGAATTATTGGGGGACACGAGCCTCCCGCCCGAGCAATTCCTCATCGGCTTCGATCGCGAGATGCTCGGACGGCATCGTCACTGGCTTATTCCGAACCACTACTCGCCAGACCATGACCGCCTGATTACCAGCGTGCATTCGTGGCTGATCCGCACCGATCGACACACAATCCTGCTCGATTGCTGCGCCGGAAATCACAAAAACCGGCCAGGTGCGCCGCGCTTTCATCAGCTCGAAACGCCCTATCTCGAACGCCTGCGAGAAGCCGGCGCAGCACCTGAGGACATCGATATCGTGCTGTGCACGCATTTGCACACCGATCACGTCGGCTGGAACACGATGCTGCGGGATGGCCGCTGGGTGCCGACATTTCCGAACGCCAAATATCTGTTCTCGCGGACCGAGAACGAATGGGGCGATCCCCGCCGAAGTCCGGTTGCCGATGCCGATATGCAGCGGACCTATTCCTATCGCGACAGCGTGCTGCCGGTCATCGAAGCCGGCCAGGTGGAGTTGGTCGATGGCACGCATGCAATCGGCGACACGATGCTGATCGAGCCGGCGCCGGGACATACGCCCGGTCACATCGTGCTGAAGCTCCATGACGGAGGTGAAAAAGCAATCTTCAGCGGTGACGCCATCCATCATCCGATACAGGTCTATGCGCCGCATTGGAATTCAGGCTTCTGCGAGCTACCCGCGGAAGCACGCGTGACCCGTCGCCGGGTGTTGGAGCATTGCGCGGAAGAGCATGCTTTGCTGTTCCCGGCGCATTTCGGCGCTCCGCATGTCGCCGCCATTGCCGGCGCTGGAGATGCTTTCACGCTGCGCTTCGTAGATCGCCGCGGCGATTAAACTGGCCGCAGCTCAGTGGCGCTGTTGCTGGGTGTAGCCGTAGTGCCATGCAAGGACGCGGTTCTCGATGGCGACGAACAGGCGATTAAGCACGTAGCCGACGACCGCGAGGGTCAGCACGCCGGCAAACATTTCGCGGATCTGAAAGCCGCGCTGCGCGCTGAGAATGAAATAACCGATGCCGCTCGACGCGGCCACCATTTCGCTGATCACCATGACAATCAGCGCGACGGCAAGGCTCACGCGCATGCCGGTGAAGATATAGGGCGATGCCGCCGGCAGCACGATCTGCCAGATGAGCTTGCGGCCGGTGACGCCGAAGGTACGGGCGGTCTGCAGTTGAATCGGGTCGACGCTGCGCACGCCGCTGTAGGTGTTGATCAGCACCGGAAACAGTGATGCGAACGCGATCATGAAAATCTTCATCTCGTCGTCGATGCCGAGAAATAGAATCACGATCGGCAAGTAGGCCGGGCTCGGGATTGGTCGAAGCACCTCGGTTATCGGCTCAAGGAGGTTGTAGAAAAAGCGGAAATAGCCCATCAGCAAGCCGAGCAGAACGCCCGCCAACACGCCGACGAAGTAGCCGGCAAACATCCGCCAAAGGCTGTCAGCGAGTTCGCGAGGTAATTCGCCAGACACTATGAGGCGCCACCACGTGGCAAGAATCTCGCTCATGCGCGGAAAGCTCAGCGACGGCATCTTGCCGGTCGCTGCGGCCAGTTCCCAGAGTAGCAGCAAGACGACGATCAGACCGACGCCAAGCCAACGGGTCTTCCACGGCGGAGCGTACCGGCGGGCGGGCTCCGTTTCGGGCTTGGAAACAGGAGCATCTGCGACGGCGCTGTCGGTCATGCGACCTCTCCGGCAACAAGACCTTCGTCGGCAAAAAGTTGCGCCAGCAGTCGGGCGCGGTAATCGAGATATTGCGGCAACGCTCGCGTGGCGATCTGGTCGCGCGGATGCGGCAGGTCGATCGTCAAATCGGCCGCGACAGTGCCGGGCGCGCGCGTAAGTGCCACGACGCGGGTCGACAGATAGACGCCTTCGTCCACATCGTGCGTCACAAAGATGACGGTGAGGCCAAGTTCGCGCCACAGACTACGCAGCAGCTCCTGCAAACCCGCGCGCGTCAACGCATCGACCGCGCTGAACGGCTCATCCATCAAAAGTACTTCCGGCCGGCAAGCCAACGCCCGGGCGATGGCTACGCGCTGCTGCATGCCGCCCGAGAGTTGCCACGGATAGTGCCGCTCAAAACCGGTGAGTTTTACCAGGCCGATGATTTCGCGTGTACGCGCGGCAACCTCGGCGCGGGAAAGAGCTTCGCGGTTTTCCAGGCCGAAAGCGACGTTGCGTTCTACCGTCTTCCATGGAAACAGCGAGCGGGTGTATTGCTGAAAGACATAAAGCGCGCCGGGTGGGGGGCCTGTCACCTCGCGGTCGTCCAAGAAAACTGTACCCGATGTGGCGTCGATCAGGCCGGCGATAATCTGCAAAAGCGTCGACTTGCCGCACCCTGACGGTCCGACGATGGAGACAAAGCCGCCCTTTGTGATCTCAAGGTTGACGCCATTGAGCGCAACGGTCGCTCCTCCCGCCGCGCCGAATACTTTACGTACGTTGCAGGCGCGCAGAAACTGCCCTGACGCGCTGGTCATCGAGAGTTCAAGGTAGTTTCAGAACACGCGCCGAAATATCGACCGGCTTCTGCAACATCCCGTACTTCTGCATCAGTTCCATCGTGCGGTTCATTCCGGCAACGTTCACCGCAGTTCCTAGCTCCGGCAGCAGCACTTTGTCCTTAAATGCCGGGTTGAGTTTGGTATAGGCGGCATTGATCTCACGCGCGGCTGCGTCATTGGCTTTGGCGAACGCGGCACCCTTGATCACCGCACGGGCAAACTTGATTGCGGCGTCGTGGTTGTTCTCCACCCAGGAAGTGAGCGCAAGATATTGCGTAATATCCGTTTTCGGAGCGGTCTCGACATACGTCCAGCTGATGATTTCGGCTTTGCCGGTCGCCATCAGCGCCGAGCGGAACGGCTCGACTTGTACCACGGCGTCGACTTGGCCGTTCAACAGGGGATCGTTCATCTGCGGAAACGGCACCTCGGTAAACCTCACCTTTGTATGGTCGACGCCATGCAACTCTAAGGCTGCAACGGCGTGCAGCCACGCGGTGCTGTTGATGACGTTGACGGCAATGCGCTTGCCCTCGAGCTCTTTCATCGATTTCACATCGTCTTTGCGCACGATAAGCGCCGTCGTGGTATCGGGCGGCGCGCTACGCACCACCGCCGCGGGCGCCAGCACGACTGCATCGAGACCCTGTCCGATTGCCAGTAACGTCGCGACGGTATTGCTGATGGCGATATCGATGCGTCCGGACTGCAAGACCGGTAAGGCCATGGCCCCACTTTGAAATTGCGTGATCTCGATTTCGAGGCCTTCGGCTTTGAAATATCCCTCTTTGTCGGCGACCACCGCCGCAAGCGACTCTGAGAATGGCAGCAGGCCTACCCTGAGTTTAGTTTGCGCCGTCGCAGCAATCGGCATTATGAGCGCGGTGGACAGAACGAACAACGCGCACACGGCGCGGCCAGCGACACCCATGATCAGCCCCTGTTCAGCTTACAAAAATGAAAGCTACTGGGCGCTCCAAGCGTCGTCAACGAGACTAATCCTTGAGCGACCGATGACCGAGTTGCGGGCGTCAAAGGGGGCGTCTTGCATTTTTTGCCGTTGACGGGTGTAGAACTGAAAAATAACGTCGACTTCTCATCTTCGAGACAATCAACCTGCCGCCGCAAGGAGATATCGTCCATGTCGAACCGCCGCAGCGCGACTCGATCCGTTTTACTGGCGTTCACCCTTGCGGCGATGACGGCATTACCCGCGAATGCCGAGGTGGCAATCGGAGTGCTCGTCCCTTCCTCAGGAAAGGGAGCTTCGTACGGTCTGCAACAGCAGAACGCGATCAAGATGTTTTTGGAAAAATATCCCGACGCCGGCGCCGCCGGAAAGATGAAGCTCGTTATCTACGACACGCGCGGCGACAATACCGAAGCGATCAATCTGACACGGAAGCTCATCGACTCCGATCAGGTCGACGCGATCATCGGCCCGCAATTCAGCGCCGAAGCCGAAGTCGCTTTTCCGCTCGCTGTTCGCGGCGAAACTCCGATGGTCACGCCGATGGCGGCGAAGGCGGGTATCGCGTCTGCGAACCGGCCATGGGCGTTTCGCTTCGCTCTGACGACGCAAAATGTTTACCGACCGCTGCTTGACGCGTGGCTCAAGAAACAAGCAAAGCCGATCAAGACTGCCGTCATCTTTATGGATGCAAAGGACGCGGTGTCGAGTTTCGACGGCAAATCGATATTCCCGGCGCTGTTGAAGGAGCGGGGCGTTGAGGTTCTCGATACTGTGTCGTTCCAGACCGGCGACATCGACTATTCGGCGCAGGTCACGCGCGCCAAGGCGCTTAATCCCGACGGCATCGTCGTATCGGCGCTTTATAACGAGGCAGCGCACGCCGTTAGTGAAATCCGCAAGCAGGGTATGACTCAGCCGATCGTCGGCGGCGTCGGCATCGATGATCCACGCTTTATACAAATCGGCGGCGCGGCCACCGAGGGAGTTTATGCCGCGTTTGACTTTTTCACCGAAAATCCCAAGCCAAGCGTCGCGGAGTGGGTCGCAGAGTACGTCAAACAATTTAACGCGAAACCGAGTAACGCGGCCGGCGAGATGTACGATACCCTGTATTTGATGCGCGAATGCATCAAGAGCACAGGCGTGACCGGAAACGATGTCAAGGGTGACCGCGTCAAGCTGCGCGACTGCTGGGCCAATATGAAGAACCGGCAAGCCCCACTCACTGGTGAGACGAGCATAGATAAGGACGGCGACGGAACCCGCATTCCCACCGTGCTCGAGGTTCGTAACGGCAATTTCGTTCTTGCCCATTAAACAAAGCCGGCGATCGCCGCAAAGCTGACCGCACCTGATGTTTGCGCAACAGCTCGCCAACGGGGTGATGCTCGGCAGCACCTACGCACTCGTTGCAATCGGGTACACGCTGATTTTCGGGGTGCTGCGCCTTTTGCATCTGGCGCACGGCGAAGTGTTCATGGTGGGTGCGTTCGCCGGACTGCAAGTGGCGCTGATGTGGCATTTCGGGCCGCTGTTGGCGCTGATCGGCGGATTGCTGGGTTCTGCCTTCGTCGGGATTGTGATCGAACTTTTGGCTTTCCGCCCGATCCGCCGGCGCGGCAACTCGCATCTGGCGCCGATCGTGAGCACCATCGGTGCGGGTTTGGTGCTTCAGGAAGTCATGACCAAAATCTTTGGCGCCGAGCAGACCGCGTTTCCATCAGCGCTGCAGAAGGATGTGTACGATTTGGGGTTCGTCACAATCACCGGCTCGCAAGTGTTCATTCTCGTTACGGCCGCAGTGTCGATGCTGATCCTGCACCAATTCGTTTCGCGAACCCGTTACGGAATGGCGATGCGCGCTGCATCGGAGAACATTCAGGTCGCCAGCCTGCTCGGCATCAATGTGGACTCGGTCGTTCTGGTCACGTTCGGTTTGGCATCGGCGTTGGCGGGTATTGCAGGCGTTCTGGTCGGTTTGAATTTCAACGCCATCTCGCCGTTTATGGGCTTCGACATGGGCATCAAGGGGATGGCCGTGATGGTGATCGGCGGCCTTGGCAGTATCTACGGCGCGATGGCGGGTGGCATGATCCTCGGCATCGCCGAAGTGCTCAGCGTTGCCTACCTTGAATCATCGCTGCGCGACGGCTTCGCATTCGGGCTGATGATTTTGATTCTTATCATTCGACCCCGCGGGCTTTTCAGCGCGGGGATCGGACCGGAACGCTGACATGTTGGGCGGCTATTGGGAATCGGTGGCGATCTTCATGGGGATCAACTGCCTCATGGGTGTCAGCCTGTACATTCCGATGACGGCCGGTTTGATTTCGTTAGGGCAGGGCGGGTTCATGGCGATCGGCGCTTACGTCTGCGCCGTCCTGACCAAATCGGATTTTCCTTTTGTTCTTGCGCTTGGTGCGGGCGGCTGTGCGGCGGCGATGGCGGGCGCTCTTGTCGGTACGCCAGCGCTCCGCATCCGCGGAATTTATGTAATGATTTTGACACTTGGCTTTGGCGAAATCGTCCGCGTGTTCTTTCTAAATTTCGAGCCGACCGGCGGCGCATCGGGCATGGGCGGCATCCGTCCGCTGACGACGCTGTCGCAAGTCGTGATTGCGAACGTCATCGTTTTTCTGATGGTGTGGCGCATCCGCCGGTTGAGATTCGGCCGCGCCATGGTTGCCATCCATGAGGATGACGTCGCGGCCGAGGCGATGGGCATAAATCTCACGCGCACCAAGCTCCTTTCATTTTCGCTCGGTGCGGCGATCGCCGGTATCGCCGGCGGCTTTTATGCGCATCAGGCCCTGTTCATCGACGCCAATCAGTTCGATTTTTCGCGGTCGGCTATTGTGTTTCTTTTTGTCGTGCTGGGTGGCGTAGCCAATCCGTTCGGGCCGTTTGTCGGCGCGGCGATCGTCACTCTGCTGCCCGAAATGCTGCGCTTCGTCCAGGACTGGCGCATGACCGTTTTTGGAATAGTGCTGATGGTCATCGCGGTTTGGCGGCCCGACGGTTTGCTCCCGGCTCCGCGTCTTCGGCACCGATGACGCCCATCCTGCGCGTCGATGACGTGAGCCGTCGTTTCGGGGGTTATCTCGCGCTCAAAAATGTTTCGTGTGACATCCTGCCCGGACAAGTGCACGCGTTGATTGGTCCTAACGGTGCGGGCAAGACGACGCTGTTCAACGTCATCAGCGGGACGCTGCGACCGACCGGCGGGCGCCTCACCTTCCGCGAAACCGTCTATACGGGCTGGCGCCCGGATCGAATCGCCACCTTGGGCATCGCGCGCAATTTCCAGCAGGTGCGTCTGGTTCGCGGCCTTTCCATCGTCGAGAACGTTATGGTCGGTTGTCATGCGCGCATCAATCGCGGCGTGCTTGGAAATTTCGCTGAATTTTTCGGCGTCGGACACGCCGAGGCAAACGCCCGCCGCAAGGCCCACGAGATGCTCGACTTTGTCGGCTTGTCCGGGAAACTGCGGGCGCAGCCCGATGAATTGACGCTTGCCGACCAGCGCCGTTGCGAGATCGCACGCGCGCTTGCGAGCGAGCCGCGTCTTCTGTTGCTGGACGAGCCGGCCGCCGGCATGAACCCGACGGAACTCATCGAGATCACTACTCTGATGGAAAAGATCAGGCTGCTCGGCATAACCATACTGCTGGTCGAACATCACATGCAGCTGATCATGAAAATTGCGGATAATATCACCGTGCTCAGCGCCGGAAGCGTGATCGCCGATGGGCCGCCAAGTGCGATCCGCCGCAACCCTGAGGTTATTGCCGCCTATTTGGGACAGAGCGATGAGCCTGCTCACAGTCCATAACATTAGCGCCGCCTACGGGAAAGTCGCTGTGCTCGACGGAGTTTCGCTTCACGTCGAGGGCGGCGAATTGGTCACGCTGATCGGCGCCAATGGTGCGGGCAAGAGCACTCTGATGAAAGTCATCATGGGGCTCGTTCCCGCCACAGCGGGAGAGGTTGAGTTTGACGGACAGCAGTTACGGGGGTTGCGGACACACGACATCGCCCGCCTCGGCATCGCTTATGTTCCGGAGGGCCGCGGGACACTTCGGCAGTTGAGCGTACGCGAGAACCTGCGGCTCGGCGCATTTTCGCGGTCATGGAACGCCGAGGCTCGAAGCGACCTCGATCGCGTACTCGAGCGTTTCCCGATCCTGGCTGAGCGCATCCAGCAATCTGCGGGAACGCTGTCCGGCGGCGAGCAGCAAATGCTCGTGATCGGCCGGGCACTGATGTCTCGGCCGCGCTTGCTTCTGCTCGACGAACCCTCGCTCGGTCTTGCGCCATTGATCGCGGCACGCATATTTGAGATTATCGATTTGTTGAACAAACAAGGTGTACCGGTCCTTCTCGTGGAACAGAACGCGCGCGCGGCGCTGAAGTTGGCCAAACGCGGGTACGTCATGGAGACCGGCCGCATCGTTCAAGAAGGTGCAGACTTGGCCGAGAGCCAGCGTGTTCAAGAAGCCTATCTCGGCGCTGCGGCTATTCAATGATTAGCTGGCAAGCCGCGACGAAGCCCGTGAGGATTATGAGCCGATGCTGAGGCATGAAGACAATATGGCGCTGACGCAGGTCGGGCCGGGCACGCCGATGGGACGCTTTATGCGTCGCTATTGGATGCCGGCAGCCAAGCTCGAGCAGATCGCCGAACCGGGCGGCGCACCCGCGCGGGTAAAATTGCTGGGCGAGTCACTTGTAGCCTTCCGCGATCCGGCCGGAGCGCCCGGGTTGATCGGCGAATTCTGCCCGCATCGTGGCGCGTCGCTGGCGTATGGCCGTAACGAGGAAGGCGGGCTGCGCTGTCTTTATCATGGCTGGAAGATGGGCTGCAGCGGATACGTTCTCGAGTCACCGCCCGAACCACCGGCCCGGACGTTCGCCAAGAAACTCGCGCACGTTTCTTATCCGGTTCGCGAGGCTGGCGGTTTGCTTTGGACTTACATGGGGCCAAGCGAGCTTGAGCCGCCGTTCCCGCGTTTCCCCTGGTTCGATCTTCCGGCGGATCATCTCCTGGTCGTCAAAATGCACCAGGCGACCAATTATTTGCAGGGCGTCGAAGGCGATCTCGATCCGGCGCATCCTAATTATCTGCATCGTGACTTCACCACGGACGATGATGAAAGCTGGGCCGGTGCCGGCTGGCGCTCTATCGCCGCTCTGATGGCTGACGGCTCGCCCGACATCGAGTGCGAGGAAACTCCCTATCTGATGCGAATCGGGGCGATCCGCAAAACCAAAGATCCGAAGGTGCAGTTCGTGCGGTCATACGAGTGGATTGCACCATTTTATTGTTACATCCCGGCCGGGCCGCATAAATCGCTGCTGTTCAAGGCCTGGCATCCGATCGACGATTTCAGCTGCTACACTTTTTATATTCATTTCGATCCGCGCCGCCCGCTTGACGTGGAGGCGATCTACGCCAACTGGGGCCACCGGACCGCGCCACCCGATTACAAGACCGAGCACAGTCTGGCGAACATGCACCTGCAGGATCGAACGCGCATGGTGCACGAAAACTTTTCGGGCATACCCGGCGCGTCTATCCAGGACCGCGCCATGCAGGAGGGCATGGGCCCGATCGTCGACCGCAGCAAAGAACATCTCGGTACCAGCGATAAGGCCGTCATCTTCTATCGCCGTTTGCTGTTGCGAAAACTTCAGGAGATGGATGAAGGCAAGCCACTGCCGGCGCATGATCCCTCGCTCGATTACAAACTGCGCGCAGGTTCGTTCGACGTCCCCGTGGACCGTCCGTGGCAGGAAGTCGTCAAGTGCCAGGAAGAGCACGAGCAGGAACATCCGCTCCTCGCCGCGGAGTAACGCTGCGACGCGGCTGCGCGCGCGAATAGCCGCTGGGAGTGGAGCGAGGGAATGGAAGAACTGCTGTTGAACGGGTCGCTCGGCGCCATTCACCGGGCGATCGTCGCGAAAAAAATCTCAGTCAGTGAAATCACCAAGTTGTACGTCGCCCGGATCGAGGCGCTGGATCGGTCCGGTCCCGGTCTCAACGCCATCCGCGTCATCGCGCCCGATGCGCTCGATGTGGCGCGACAACTCGACACTGAAATTGCGTCCGGCCAAATTCGCGGACCGTTGCACGGCATCCCGGTCGTTCTGAAGGACAATATACTGACCGGTGACGGCATGACGGCGACTGCCGGCGCGGCAGCGCTCATCGGATTTAAACCTGCAAGCGACGCAACGCTGGTGCGCCGCCTTCGGGCGGCCGGCGCGCTGATCCTCGGCAAGACCAATCTGACCGAGTTTGCCGATTATGTTTCCGACGTAATGCCATCGGGGTTCAGCGGCGCGGGCGGTATGGTGAAGAATCCGCACAGCCTTTCCGGCTACGGGTGCGGCTTGGGCTCCAGTGTAGGATCGGCGGCGGCAGTTGCAGCCGCGCTGGCGCCGATCGCAATCGGCAGCGAGACGCAAAACTCAATCCAGACGCCGGCGTGCGTATCTTCGGTTTTCGGGTTCAAGCCGAGCGTTGGAATGGTCAGTAGAGCCGGCGTGGTGCCGCTGGTCCCCAGCCAGGATTCACCCGGACCGTTGGCGCGTTCGGTGGAAGATGCCGCGCTGCTCCTGTCGGTAATTGCCGGTGCGGATTGCCGGGATAGCTTGAGCATGGCGGTCGCTCTTGATCGGCCAAGCGAACTGCGACAACGAAATCCCACGACCGTTCGCCTCGGCGTTCCGCGACGCTGCGTCGCCGACCGCTCGGATCTGGAAACTGTCATGCCGCAATTCGACGCCGCGCTCCGGGAAATGAGCAAGAACGGCGTAACAATCGTCGATCCCTGCGACCTGCCGGCGGCCGAGCAGTTGCAGGACGTGCGCTCGTCGGTTTTTCGCACCGAGTTCAAAGCAGCACTCAATGCGTTTCTGGAGCAGAACAACAATCCGTGCGGAATCAACTCGATCGATGCGCTCATTCGTTGGAACGAACAACATCCGGACAAGATTCCATACGGACAGGGACTTTTGATTGCGGCCGCGGAGACGGCGGGGCTCGACGACGCGCGCTACCGGGCCGATCGCAAGCGCGATATCGCGCTGAGCCGGCATGCCGGCATCGATGCGGCGCTGGCGTTTTCCGGCGTCGATGCATTGATCGCCCCGATGAGTGCAGCGGCGAAATGCACGGGCAAAGCGGGTGGTCCGGTCGTGGCTATTCCGGTCGGACCCGATGCAAAGGGCGCGCCCTTTGGCGTGACTTTGTTCGCATCGGCGGGAAGTGACGCTGCCCTGCTTGAGATTGGCGCCGCCGTAGCAGCGATCATTGGGCGACGTCTATCGCCGAAGCTCTAGTTGGAGGGCCATCTGGCTCACGTGGCCGAAGCGGGAAATCCAGCCGAGTCACGGATTCGCGGCGTATAGTGCGTGCCTAAACAATCGTCTTTTGCCTCGCGCGAAAATGGAGACGGGGATGTTGCTGTCCGTTGCGTCGATATCGGATCATTATCCGGATCGCGAGCGTTCCGTGTCGGCCCTCTATGCCGAAGTGCTTGGACAGGGTGTTCTCGCCGACGAGCTTGGCTATCACGCTCTATTCCTGGCCGAGCACCATTTCCATGAATATGGCGCCGTTCCCAATCCGGCCGTGCTGCTGGCCGCTCTCGCACAGCGTACCAAACGATTGCGGCTCGGCACTTCCATTTCCGTCCTGCCGTTTCGCAGTCCGGCACTCGTGGCCGAGGACTATGCGATGCTGGACGTGCTTTCGAATGGCCGGCTCGAGCTTGGGGTGGGCTCCGGCTATCTGAAGCATGAGTTTGCGGGGTTCGGGATAGACGCCGCCGAGAAGCGCGAGCGGTTCGAAGAAAATCTCAATTTGCTCGAGCGCCTGCTCAGAGGCGAACGCGTCACTCATGGCGGGCGATTTGCGTCGCTCGACGGCATCAGGCTCAACGTCCTTCCGGTCCAGAAAGAAGTCCCGATCTATGTCGCCACGCTGCGTAGGGAAGGGGCCTATCACATTGGCCGCCAAGGGCGCCGCATGATGTGCGTACCTTATGCCACCCTCGATCGCTTCGAAGAGATCGGCGAATTGGTCGGTGAGTTTCATCGCGGCCGCCGCGAGGCGGGCTTTTCCGATCTGTCCGCCGCAACCAGCATCCTTCTGCACACCCACGTAGCCACGTCGGACGCCGAGGTTCGCCGAAATGCCGCGGACCCGTTCGACCTCTATGTCGCTACCCGCCTCTATGCCAAGCGCGCAGTATATGACGATATCATGCGGAGCGGAACTCGCGCTGTTCGGGACCGTAGAAACTGTTGCTTCGAAGATGAGCCGGTTGGCCGAAATGGGGGTCGATCACGTGATGACCCTGCACAATTTCGGATTGATGCCGGACGCGCAGGTCCGCCGCTCGATGCGGGCGATGATCGAGGACGTGATGCCGCGAGTGAGGGCTAGTCAACGGCATCGCGGACCAAAAAGCACCGTCACCGGCGCTATCGTCTGATGGTTTGCGCGGTTCAATCCGGCAGCTTGCCTTCATCGGCCGGAAACAAATGATTGAACACCACGATTCCGATGATTGAAAATGGTGCCGCCAGCAAGGCCCCGATCGGCCCCCATATCCACGTCCAGAACGCAAGCGCCAACAAGATCAGGAGAGGATTGAGCGTGAGGCGGCGGCCGACGATCGTCGGCGTCACCAGATGTCCCTCGATTGTCGTGAGCGCGATGAAGGCGATTGGCGCGATCAAGGCGTGACCAAGCGACGGAAAGCTAATGAGGCTCACGCCAAACAAAGCCACCACCATAACTGCCGGGCCGACATAGGGCACGTAATTGAGGACCGCCGCCAGCACGCCGAAGGTAACCGGACTCGGAAGTCCGAGCAGCCAGGCGCCGGCTGCGACGATTGCGCCCAACGCCGCATTGATGATCGTGACGACGGTCAGATAGCTGGCGAGATTATGTTCGATGTCGTTGGCGATTTTCAGAAACCGCAATTTGGCATCGCGGGTCGGGAACATCGAAACGAGATTCGTCCGCAATGTTCCCAGGCCGACGAGAAAAAATAGCATGGCGGCAAAGAACAATAGCAGTTCGCCGGCGGCCGGCGTGAGAAAGGCGACGACCGGCAAGACGATGTTGGAAGATGAGGAATTGATCGTAACGGCACCGCCGCCGAACAGCGTGCCCTCGAGTTCGTGAAGCGAAGCAAGCGGCTGGTTCAGAACCGAGAGCCGTTCTTTGACCGTCGCGCCGATCTCCGGGGCCCGCGCGATCCACTCGCTGACCGGGCCGGCCATGGCGGTGGCCGCAATTCCAACCGCGCCCAGTGCTGCGATAACGATCAGGCCGGCGGCGATCCAGGGCGGAATGCCGCGGCGTTGAGCGCGCCTCACCAGTGGCGCAAACGTCATAGCCACAATGGCAGCAGCGAGCACCGGCATAAGGATGGCGCGGCCGACGTAGAGGAATACGCCGAACATCAACAGGAAAATGCCGGTTGTCGCGACAATCCCGATCGACTGCCACGTGTTCTGGACGCTATCGAATGGAGCGTCGCTCGTGTGCAGCGATTGGCCCGTTGCGCGGCCGGCGCGGATATCGTCCACAATGCCCTCTGATCGACCTGACGGGAAAGCAAGCCCCACTAACGCTGCTTCACATGCCTTCGCGCCGGGTCCTGTGCGGGCCAGTGTAACGCCCCGGGAACAGGCTCGGTTCCAGACTGGCGCGTGACCCTTTTCGAGCGAATATTTTTACGACGACCGGAACGGAGCGGCGTCGAAGAAGTTCATCTACAGGGGTCTTGTCAGGCGCGGGGCATTCAGATGTCGCAAACGGACACGGGTTTGGCCGAACTTTCGGCGGGTATCTGGCCGGCGCTGGTCCGTTCGCAGTTGCCGAATTTGCCCCCGGCCGATGGTCTCGTCCCGCCGGGCCGGTTGCTCGACGCCTTGCCCGCGGCGCTGTGCGTCACCGATGCGGCAGGCCGAATTGTTTATTTCAATGAAGCCGCCGCGGCATTGTGGGGATGCCGGCCAAAGTTACACGCCGACAAATGGTGCGGGTCATGGCGGTTGTATTGGCCGGACGGAACTCCTCTGCCGCACGACGAATGCCCTCTGGCCACTGCATTGAAGGAAGGAAAGCCAAACCGGGGACGTCAGGCGGTTGCGGAGCGGCCTGACGGCACCCGGGTGCCGTTCATGGCGTTTCCGACGCCCTTCTTTGATGACGCCGGCGTGCTCATTGGTGCGGTGAATATGCTGGTCGATATGAGCGAGCACCAGCGCGCCGAACGCGTCAGCCGCCATTTGGTCGCGATCGTCGAATCCAGCGATGACGCCATCATCAGCAAAGATCTCAACGGCATGATCGCGAGCTGGAACAAGGCTGCGGAGCGACTGTTTGGCTACGCCGAGGCCGAGGTCATTGGCAAGCCAATCACGATTCTCATTCCGCCCGAGCGCCTGCAAGAGGAAGTCGATATTCTGGACCGTATCAGGCGCGGTGAACGCATCGAGCATTTTGAAACTGAACGCAGGCGCAAGGACGGCAGCCTGATCGACATTTCGTTGACCATATCCCCGGTAACCGACGAGGCTGGGAGGATTATCGGGGCTTCGAAGATCGCGCGAGATATCACTGAGCAAAGGCGTCGCGAGCAGCAGATCGCCCTGCTCGCCCGTGAGGCTGATCACCGAACCAATAATTTATTGGCGGTCGCCCAGGCGACGGTTCATCTGACCAACGCCGGCACGGCAGCCGAACTCAAAGATGCGATCCAGGGACGCTTGCAAGCGCTGGCCAATGCACAGAGCATGCTTGCCCAAACGCGGTGGGCCGGCGCCGACTTGCGCGAACTCGCAATCAAGGAGCTTTCGCCGTACCGCCGCAACGGCGATCCGTCTGCACAGATCGAGGGGCCGAGCCTGTTGCTGCAGCCTGAACTGGCCCAGGCGATGGCCATGGCCCTGCATGAACTCGCAACCAATGCCGTCAAGTATGGCGCATTGTCGACGCGCGCCGGGCGGGTGAAAATCGAGTGGTCGACATTACCTGGCCAAAAACTGCACCTGCGTTGGACCGAAACAAGCGGCCCGCGGGTTGCGCCGCCGACAAAAGAGGGATTTGGCACCCGCGCAATAACGCGGCTGATCGGTCAACTCGGTGGTGAGGTCAAGTTTGACTGGCGCGCGCGGGGCGTCACGTGCGACATTTTGATCGACGCTACGCCCGCCTCGAAGTCGACTTCCGGCAGAAGCCGCAAGACGAAAGTTCAAATCAAGGGTCGTAGCGGAATTTCCTCATCGAAATACTGAGCGATGCGCTCGAGAACGCGCGGATTTGTCAACGTCATCGATCCATTGGCGCGCGTGAACATGCCGAGGCGCCGCAGCCTCGCCAGCGTCTTGTTGGTATGCACGAGCGATAGGCCGAGGGCATCGGCAATGTGTTGTTGCGTCAATGGGAATGCGAACGTTCCGCCCGCGACGAGGCCCAACGCTCTGGCTCGCTTGTAAAGCATCACGATAAGAGCGGCCGTGCGCTCCGTTGCGGTTCGGCGGCCCACACTCGTCAGATTGCCGTCGACGTGGCTCTCCTCGTGCGATCCGAGCCAGGCAACGTCGAAGGCGAGCCCGGGCATCTCGCCAAAAAAGCTCCAGATTTTCCGGCGCGGCAGCAAACACAGTTGGACGTCCGTCATCGCCTCGATGCCATGCTGTGCAGCGTCGAACATCGCCGCCTGCAGGCCAACCAGGTCGCCGGGCAGCAGAAAGTTTAGAATCTGTCGGCGGCCGTCCGGGAGTGTTTGGAATCGGAACGCCCACCCAGAATACAGTGTATAAATTTCCGGATTTTCGTCGCCGGCACGGATGATCTCGGCTCCGGCCGGCAGCGCGATGTGCTCGCGCTTGATCGCGTTGATCGCGCCGAGTTCGTTAGGGCTGATGGGCTTGAACAAGCCACATGCGCGCAATTCGCATTCGAAGCAGCTAACTTGCATGCGGCAGAATTCCCTGAAACTTATGAATTCTGAGGACGATTTCGGGGGCTAAAGCTTTAATCAACCTGCTCAGGGCCGGTCACCGTGGTGACGGGACAAGAACCCGGACAATGGACAAAAAGTTCCATTCTTCCGGCGCTGGTACGTTTTTTGACATAGGCAGCCGAACCGAGGTTAGGATAGTATTCGCGTCGTCACCGGCGCGTTTTCCCTTTCGAGTTGATTGAACCAGTCATGCCAGTTGCTCAGATGGTGGTCGGTCACCATACAGGCCCATTTGTGCCGGCCCTGCCGAAGGTCTCGTGCGCCCGTTGACCGAGCCGAAACCGTTGGCGCTGCTCAATCGGAGCCTTGCGGTCACCACGGTGCTTGCGGCCTTGATCATGGCCGCAATGTTTTGGCTCGGCGCGAGCTACAAGAGCGACAATGAGTGGGTCGTTCGATCGCTTATGGTGCGCGATCAGCTCACCCGGACGCTTAATCTGGTGCAGAGCGCGGAGACCGGCCAGCGCGGCTTTCTACTCACCGGCCGGGACACTTATCTGCAATTTTACGACGCCGCCGTTGGTGAACTTCCGCCAACGCTCGACCAATTGCGCGATTTGGTCGGCAACGACCGGCAACAACAGCAAGCTGTCGCGCGGCTTCGCCAGACCGTCGTCGATAAACTTACGGAGCTGCGGTCGACGGTGGATGAGCGTCGCGCCGGTCATCCGGATGCGGCCCTGGCGATACTCAACAACGACAACGGCCTGCGTCTGACGCAGGAAATTCGCGGATCGCTGGCGTCCTTGCAGAGCGAAGAAGATGTGGTGCTGGCGAGCCGGCAAGCCGATGCAGCGCGCTCCATTCTGTTGCTGCAGATTGGCGTTGCCGTGGCGTTCATCCTGATTTGCATCCTCGGCGTCTTGATCGCCCGCTACACCCGTCAGGCGCTGGGCGCGATCGCCGGCGGCCGCGATCAGTTGATGGCTACAAACCAGGAGCTCGTCGAACAAATTGCCCGGCGCGAGCAGGTCGAAAACCAGCTCCGGCAGTCGCAGAAGATGGAGGCGTTGGGCCAGCTCACCGGCGGTATCGCGCACGATTTCAATAACATGCTGGGCGTGATCATGGGCGCGCACGATCTGATTTCGCGGCGCGTCGTGAAGGGCGACTTCAATATCGCGCGGTTTCTCGACGCGGCAACAAATGCGACAGAGCGTGCCGCCGTCCTCACGCAGCGCCTGCTTGCGTTCGCGCGCCAGCAGCCTCTCGCGCCCCAACCGGTCGATGCGAACAAAATGATCGCCAACATGTCGGATCTGTTGCACTCGACACTCGGAGAGCAGATCCGGATCGAGACGGTGGCGTCGGCGGGTCTGTGGATCATCAATGCCGATGCCCAGCAACTAGAGAACGCCATCCTTAATGTCGCGATTAATGGTCGCGACGCCATGCCCGAAGGCGGCAGACTGACGATCGAGACCGCGAACGCCTATTTGGACGAAGCCTACTGCAGGCAGAACCCCGAAATCGAGCCGGGGCAATATGTAATGATCGCCGTCGCCGACACCGGCACGGGAATGCCGCCGGAAGTGGCAAGCCGGGCATTCGATCCGTTTTTCACCACCAAGCCCTCCGGGAAGGGAACGGGCCTGGGGCTTAGTCAAGTCTACGGCTTCGTCAAGCAATCGCGCGGTCACATCAAAGTCTATTCGGAGATTGGCGCCGGCACGAACGTCAAGATTTATTTGCCGCGGCTTATTGGCGACGCCCGGGACGTTAAGCGCAAAATCTCTCCGCCGATGCGGACCGGGGACCGCAGTGAGGTTATTCTTGTCGTTGAGGATGACTCACTGATGCGCCGGCTAGCCTCGGAAGCGCTCCACGAGCTCGGCTATACTGTATTCGACTGCGAAAACGCCGCCAACGCATTGGCGATTCTGGACCGCGAGCCAGACATTAAATTGCTGTTCACCGACGTGGTGATGCCCGACGTCAATGGCAAAAAACTTGCCGACGAAGCCGTGCGCCGTCGTCCTGGTTTGAAGGTGCTGTTCACCACCGGGTACACGCCCAATGCTGTTGTACACGGCGGCGTTCTCGATCAAGGCGTCGATCTCATCAGTAAGCCGTACACTCTCGATCAGCTGGCCGCCAAGGTGCGTGCAGTGCTGGACGCCTGAGGAAGTTCGATCCGGCCTAAGCCGCTTTTTCTTGGGGACTTTCTTGCCTTTCTTGCGCGCCTTCGACAGACCGATCGCGATGGCTTGCTTGCGGCTCTTGACTTTGCCGCCCTTGCCGCCGCGTCCGCTCCTCGCGGTGCCACGTTTATAGCGCTCCATTTCGCTTTTCACGTCGCTGCCTGCACTGCGGGAATATCTTCGCTTTCTCTTCTTGGCCATCAGAGCTTCCCCAATCAGCCGCCGCGATCAACCGACGTAGACGACGTAGACAATGACAAATGCCACGACGATTCCCGCTAGTCCAAAGCCAAGCACGTAGCGAACATTGTGGCCGGTTACGCCTTGCCGTGCGCGCGGCGTTGGCACGACCGGTTGCTGCGCGGTCTGGCGGTCGGCTTCCTTATATTCAGGCGCTCGGGCGTCGGGGCTCATGCGTTTGTCTCGGATTTGGTGTTGCTCCCGGTCAACTGTGAAAACCGCAAAAGAGTTCCCCAGGAGCGGCGCTCGGGGAGAACTGTGGATTGACCCCGCCGGGACATACCGGTGTGGTTTGCGGAGCGGTCCCGGCGGGTACGAGTTTTCTTGTTAAGCGGCTTTGCGATTGACCTGGCTTTCGGCCATCGTCGTCAGTTTCTTGTCTGTGGCCTTCTCTTCATCCAGGGTTTGCTGCAACAACGCGGTGCAGTCGTTGCGGCCGAGTTGCTTTGCCCACGCAATCAGCGTTCCGTAGCGGGTCATCTCGTAATGTTCCACGGCCTGCGCAGCAGCGATCAAGGCTGCATCCCTGACTGATTTCTTCTCGACTTCGCCGGTCACATCGTTGGCCTCCTCGATGATGCCATCGATCGCCGGACAGTCGACTCCTTGGACTTTTTCGCCGATCAGCTGGAACACCTGCTCGAGGCGCTTGACGTGATTTTCGGTTTCGCGGAGATGCGTCTGGAAACCTTGTTTGAGCTGCGGGTCGTTGGATTTGTCGATCATTTCGGGCAGTGCCTTCACGATCTGATTTTCCGCGTAGTAGATATCGCGCAGCGTGTGCACGAACAGATCGTTCATATTTTTGATGTCTTTTGAGAACAGTCCCATAGTTCCTCGGTCCTTATGCTTGGGCGTGAAGGGGCGGCCGGCGTGTGCGCGGCCACCTATCTGGGGCAACGTGTGATGGTCGGCGCAGTTCCGTTTGATCTGCGCTGAGGCGGATCAGTCGTGCTGGCATGCGCGCTTGAACAGCCCGCGGCAATCGCCCCGGTTCCCGCACTGGCGATAGGTGCGACTGCGCGCCGTCAGTCGCTGAGGGGCTCTCCCGAACCTACGTCGGAGAATAGCCGCTGCGCCGCGTCCAATATTCCCAGACGCGGTCCGAAGAGAGCTGTGATGCCGCCATCTCGGCCGTCGCGACCATCTCGCCTTCCGAGAGAAAGGTGACGTCGCCGAACCGCATCGCTTCGGTCTGCAGCCGCGCGTTGATCATCAGGTAAACTGAGATGCGCACCGCATCGCGGACGGTCTTGCCGGTCACGGTGCAGCCATGGCCGCGCATCAGCACAGCCGCATTGTTGCCCAGGGTTTTTGCCAGGCTCCGGCCCTGCTGCATGTTGCGAACGAGCATGTCGGTGTCGGCGAAGTCGTCGTGGATGTCCCAGACCGGCACATGCTTGCCCATGCCGCCGGCGGTATGAATGATCTGGCGCATCGGCATTTTGCTCACCGAGTACGGGATGACCTCAAGGGCGTGGTTGTGGACCACCGAACCCACATCCGGCCGCGCCTGGAAGACCGCGCCGTGAATGGCCCGCTCCCCGTACATGGTGCGGCCGCGCTGGTCGATCGGGTTGCAGTCGAGATCGAACTCCATGATGTCGTCGAGAGTCACGAGTTCCGGACTGCGCGACCTCGACATGAAAAAACGATCGGGACGTTCGGGATGACGGGCGGTGACATGGCCGTATCCGTCCACGACGCCTTCGTGCGCCAGAATCCGGTTCGCAATCACAAGATCCTCGAGAAACGCCGTTAAGTCAGCCATCACCGTCTCCGCTAAATTGGCAGGTGCCCTTAAGTGAAAATGTCCGGGGTGTCGAGACTGCCGTCGCGGCAGCTGTGAGCGAGAGTTTGCTAGAGCAGGGCGGCCTTGCCGCGGATGAGATCGGCGGCCTTTTCGCCGATCATGATGGAAGGTGCGTTGGTGTTGCCGCTGGTGACCGCCGGCATGATTGAAGCGTCGGCGACGCGCAGACCTTCAATGCCGTAGACGCGCAACTGCGGGTCGACCACGCTCATCGCGTCAATGCCCATTTTACAGGTGCCGGCCTGGTGGTGGTAGGTTTCGCAGGTCTGGCGCGCCCACTGGACGCGCTCTGCGCGCGTTTTTGCTTTCGGCCAGAGCGAGCGTTTGCGCCATTTGGCGAATACCGGGCTCTCCAGTATGTCGATCGACACTTCGAGCGAATGGACCAGAGCGTTGAGATCGGCTGGCTCGCTCAAGTAGCGCGGGTCTAGATGAAGCGGGGCAGTCGGGTTATCGGCAGTCAACTTTAGTTCGCCGCGCGAGACCGGCCGGATGATGCCGGGCGCGATCGCATAGGCGTTCGCCGGGATTTCGAGCGTTGGCAGCGGCGGCGCGTTACACATCAGGAGCGGCTGGTGGTCGGGCGCCGGCAAGCGCGGGTCGCTTTTGGCGAACAGATGAGCTTCGAGAATGTTGTGCTTCGGCGCGGGAATCTCCCGGCTGGCTTCGTGAATGACAAAGGTCAAAAGATGATCGTGCAGATTTTGGCCAACCCCGGGCGAGTCCGCGTTTACGTGGATGCCGAGCTTCTTTAGATCGTCCGCCGGACCGATGCCGGAGAGAAGCAAAAGATGCGGCGACCCGATCGCGCCGGCGCTGACGACGACTTCGCCGGAAGCGCGCACAGTACGGAATTTTCCGCTCTCCTCGTAGACGACGCCATTGCAGCAACCGTTCTCGATCAAGAGCTGATGGCTGCGCGCGCCGGTTTGCACCGTCAGATTACGCCGATTGTGCGCTGGCTTGAGGAAGGCTAAGGCGGCGTTGCATCGGACGCCCTCGCGCGTCGTTGTGTCGGTGTAACCGACGCCAAGAATTTCAGGTCCGGAAAAATCATGGTTGATCGGGTGACCGGCCCGAACAGCGGCCTCAATAAAGACTTCGGTTAGAGGGTTCGGCGCGGTGTGGCGCGATACCGCCAGCGGGCCGCCGACGCCATGATACTCTGACGCGCCGCCGTAATAGTCTTCCGATTTCTTGAAGTAAGGCAGCACGCTGGCGTAGTCCCATCCGGCATTTCCGAGATAGGCCCAGTGGTCGTAGTCAGCGGCAGCGCCGCGCACATAGATCATCCCGTTGAGACAGCTTGATCCGCCCAGCACCTTGCCGCGCGGCCAAAAGATCGGGCGGTTGAGGGCGGCCTGCTGTGGCGCGGTCGTAAAGGCCCAGTCGAACGGCGTATTCCAAAGCTCCCACGCGCGCTGCGGCGAAGAAATCCTGTCGTCACCATCGGGGCCGCCGGCCTCGAGTAGCAAGACATTGGTCGATGGATCTTCCGAGAGCCGCGCGGCAATGGCGCATCCGGCGGAGCCCGCGCCGATGACAATATAATGATATTCGCCCACACCGTTCCTCCCCCTGATCCGGTCGCGCGTGAACGCCGCCGGTTTTAAGGGGGAGTATCCCAGCGATGAGCCGGCTAGATCAAGCCGGCCGGCTGGCTAATGGTGCGCTTCGCTGTCGAGGTGCGCCATTTGCGGGGCATCGTATCGGGTGCCTGCGATGCGGTCCGGGGCCACCGCTGCGTCAATGCGCGCGATGTCGGCGGTACTGAGCTTGAGGTCAAGCGCGCCGAGGGTTTCCTTGAGCTGGTCGCGGCGGCGGGCGCCAAGCACCGGCAAGATATCGGAGCCGCGCGAGCGCACCCAGGCAATGGCGAGTTGCGCCGGGGTCGCGCCCTTTTCTTCGGCGATCTGCCGCAGCGCTTCCACGAGTGTCATGTTCTTTTCGAGATTGCCTTCCTGGTAGCGCGGCATGCGGACAACACGAATGTCGCCTTTGTTGGTGCGCGGCGGCACCCGTCCGCTCAAGATCCCGCGCGACAGTACGCCGTAAGCGGTGATGCCGATCCCCAACTCGCGGGTCGTCGGCAGGATCGCCTTTTCGATACCGCGGCTCATCAGCGAATATTCGATTTGCAGATCGACGATCGGATGGACTGCATGTGCGCGTTTGATGGTTTCGGCGCCGACCTCGGACAGGCCGACGTGGCGGACATAGCCGGCGCGGATCATGTCGGCGATAGCGCCGATAGTGTCTTCGATCGGCACCGCTGGATCGAGACGCGCGGGACGATAGATGTCGATGTAATCGGTACCGAGCCGCCGCAAGCTGTAAGCCAGGAAGTTCTTGACCGCCTGCGGCCGGCTGTCGTTGCCGCCGAACATGCCGGCCGGATCGCGCAGCGCGCCAAATTTAACCGAGATGACGACATTCGAGCGCGGCACATTTTCGAGCGCCCGGCGTATCAGCATTTCATTGTGGCCCATGCCGTAGAAGTCGCCGGTGTCGAGCAGCGTGACGCCGGCATCAAGTGCAGCGCGGATGGTGGCAATGCCTTCGGCTTCGTCATTGGGCCCGTACACGCCCGGCGACATGCCCATACAACCGAGACCGATCTCGCCGACCTTCAGTCCGTTTCGCCCAAGAGTCTTCATTTCCATGTTGTTTGTCCGCGCCTTTGATTACCTTCGATACTGTCTAGCCGATGCCGCCCTATAGATAGACGCTTTTCATTTGCGCCTCCGGATAGCGCAGTCCTGCGGCGGCGCCTGCCGGGATGGCGTCGGAGATTTGTGCGAGATCATCGTCGGTCAAGTCAACCGCAAGGGCGCCGATATTTTCAAGCAATCGTTCCTTTCGCTTGGTGCCCGGGATCGGCACAATGTCCTTGCCTTGCGCGAGCAGCCAGGCGAGCGCCAACTGGCCCGGCGTGCAGTGCTTCGCGCGTGCGATCTGTTCGATGCGCTGAACCAGCGTCAGGTTGTGGCCAAGGTTGTCCGCCGCAAATCGTGGGTGACGGCGCCGCGCATCAGTCTCGGCGAGTGTGTCGGTGTTTTCGACCGCCCCGGTCAACAAGCCGCGGCCAAGCGGCGAGTACGCAACAAAGCTGATATTGAGCTCACGAGTGGTGTGCAGCGTTTCCTCGGCTTCGGTCCGATACAACAGCGAGAATTCGTTTTGGACGGCGGCGATCTTGTGAACGGCGTGAGCCCGGCGAATGGTCACGGGCCGGGCTTCGCTCAGCCCGAGAGCACGGACTTTGCCTTGTGCGACGAGCTTCGACATGGCGCCGACCGTATCCTCGATGGGTACCGTCGGATCGATTCGATGCTGATAGTAGAGATCGATGACGTCGACGCCCAGGCGCTTGAGGCTGGCCTCGCACGCGCTCATGACATATTCGGGCCGGCCATCGGCGATTTTGCCGCCGCGGCCGCCGAGGTTGCCAAATTTAGTGGCCAGGACGACTTCCGCGCGCCGCCCCTTGATTGCTTTGCCGACCAGTTCTTCGTTATGGCCGAAGCCGTACATGTCCGAGGAGTCGAGGAGCGTGATACCGCGATCCAGCGCCTCGTGAATAACTGCTATGCCGACATTGTCATCGCTGGTGCCATAGACGCCGGAAAGCGACATGCAGCCAAAGCCGATGGCTGAGACTTCGATGCCGGACGAACCGAGCGAACGTTTGGGGATGCTGGTGCCTTTGGTCATTCTGTAAAGCTTTCATGAAACGTTGTGTCGGCAAACTTTGTATCGGCCCGTGTACGCATTCTAGTTGGGTCCACGAGGTATTATACGCAAGCCGCGTCCCGTTTTTTGCGGCTGAGGAACAAGTGTTTGGCAGGCTTGGACTTGGGGGGTAGGGCGGTGACTGCGTGGATGCGAGTTGGCGACGGATCGACTAGGAGCGGGCCGGTATAGGGATGAACGAGGCGCTGCCGTCTATTCCCATCGTCGATATCCGGCAAGGCGGTCCGCCGGATCATGCACGGCGGAGTGCCGCGACAGCACGCGCGCTGCGCGATGCCTGCCTGCGATTTTTTCCGCGTGTAGCCTTGCCTCTGGTGCCGGCGCTCGATGCGGTTTCGCGAGGCTCGCTGAAGCGTTCACGCTCGCCGTATTTTACGGAAATCGCGCAAATCGCCGCGGCGCTCGATCTTCCCGGCGTGTGGCTTCTGAACGCCTCCTACCAATGGGGCTGCACGGCGCGGGCTGACGAACAGGACGGCGTACCCTGGCTTTTGCGTACGCTCGACTGGCCGTTCCGCGGTCTTGGGCGCCATACCGAGATCGCGCACATGCAAGGCGATCACGGCGATTTTTTCAGCGTCACGTGGCCCGGCTATGTTGGTGTCCTCACGGCAATGGCGCCGCAACGCTTCGCCGCCGCGCTTAACCAGGCGCCGATGTGGCGCCGGACACGGCATCGCTTGTTGCGCCCCGCCGATCATGCCGCCAGTGTCCTTCGGGCGGCAGCCGGTTCCGGCCGGATGCCGCCGGACCAGCTTTTGCGCCGGGCGTTTGAGGTCTGCGCCGATTTTGCCGCGGCGCGGCGGTTTCTCGAAACGACGCCAATCGCGCGTCCGGTGATCTATACCCTCGTAGGCTGCGCGCCGGACGAGCGCTGCGTGATTGAACGGACCGAAAATGATTTTGTTACGCGTGAAGAAGATACCTGCGCGGCCAACGATTGGGTGCCGCGCCGGTCGGGCTGGGAAGGCCGCATCGGCACGCGACGGTTTCTGATCTGCTCGTTCGACGAGGCTGCCGGATTCAGCCGGGCGCGGCGCGATGCTCTGGCGGACTGGAGCGGTTCGTTGTCTGAGAACCATTTTGGCTGGGTGCGCGAGCCGGTCCTCAACCCATACACGCGGCTTGCGGTCACCATGAGTCCGGCGCACGGAATATTGCGCGTCGTCGGCTACGATATTACTGACGATGTCTTGCCGCAGCCGGTCACGCAGCTTTGCGAGATCGAAGCACTCCAACAAGCGGCGTAACAATAATCGAGGCGACCCATGCCGATGATCACGAGCACCGACGGCACCAAGCTCTATTACGAAGAGGCCGGCATCGGCACGCCGGTCATTTTCATTCATGAGTTCGCGGGCGATTATCGGACGTGGGAGCCGCAGATGCGATACTTTGCCCGTTCGCACCGCTGCGTGACCTTTTCCGCCCGCGGTTATCCGCCTTCCGACGTGCCGGGCGATCCGGCGCGATACGGACAGGATATTGTTCGCGGCGACGTCGTCGCGATTATGGATGCGCTCGGAATAACAAAAGCGCACATCGTCGGCCATTCGATGGGCGCGTACACGGCGCTCCATATCGGCATGCGGCACCCGGAGCGCTGCATTTCGGTGACTGCGGCCGGTTGCGGCTGGGGGTCGGTTGCCGATCCCGCCGTTCGCGAAGCGATGCGCAAGCAGGCGGCGGAAACCGCGCAGATGTTTTTGGACAAAGGCATGGCCGCCGCGGCGGCGCTTTACGCCGATAATCCAACGCGTCTGACGCAAAAGCATAAAGACCCGCGCGGTTACGCGGAGTTCGCCCGCATGCTCTCGGAGCACTCCGCGCAAGGGCACGCGCTGACCATGTCGATGCTGCAGGCGCGGCGGCCGACGCTGTGGGACCTTGAGGCGGACTTGAAACGATTTTCGGTGCCGCTTCTTGTGATCGTCGGCGACGAAGACGACAGCTGCCTCGACGGGAGTGTCTTTCTCAAGCGCACCGTGCCGACGGCGGGTCTCCTGGTCATCCCGCGCTCAGGTCACACCGTCACCAGCGAGGAGCCGGCCGCGGTCAATGCGGCGCTGGCGGATTTATTTGCGGCCGCCGAGGCTGGGCGCTGGCTCGCGCACCGGGCGCCGGCGTAGACGCGCCGCCGCAAATTACTTCGCGTCGTGAAAGATTATCCCGAGCGTATGGCGCTGTCCGGAACGAACGCGGCTGACGCCATGACGGAGATTGACGCGGTAGGTGCCCTTTGTGCCTTGCACCGGCCGGTTATGCACGGCGAATAAAACGGCGTCGCCCTGGCGGAGCGGCACCACCTCGACGCGGCTTTGCATGCGCGGGCGCTGCTCGGTCAGCACAAATTCGCCGCCGGCGAAATCCCGGTCCGGCTCCGACAGCAAAACCGTGACTTGCAGAGGAAAGGCGAGGTCGCCGTACAAATCCTGATGCAGACAATTGTAGTCGCCCGGTCCGTATTGCAGCAGCAAAGGCGTGGGGCGCGTCTGTCCCGCGCGGTGGCATAGCGTCAAGTAGTCGGCGTGTGCTTCGGGGTAGCGGACGGTGACATTCATGCGCGCGTTCCACTCGTTGGCGAAGGTCATGACGCGTGCGTATAGCTCCGCCCGCAGCTCGGCGATGAGGCTAGGCAACGGATATTTGAAGTAGCGGTACTCGCCTCTGCCAAACCCATGCCGCGCCATATGGATGTGGCTGCGGAAATGTTCTTCGCGCGGATACAGCGCGCTGATGGCTTCGCATTCGCCGGGTGTCAGTAATTTGTCGAGGACAGCAGCGCCGAAGGCGCGAAGATCCGAGCCGATCACATCCCAATCGTATCTTTCAATCCGAAACTCGCCGCACTCTGAATGCTCGCGTTCAACATTGGAAAGTGTGTTGATGGTCATGTCATAACCACCTTTCATTTCATGCCGGTTTGCCAAGTCCAAAATAGTGCCGTCCCCGGTCTGTAACCCACCCGAATTCTGCGCGAACAACGAGTGCGAATGGAAACAGGCTGAAAAGCCAGCTAAACGCGTCGCAGGGGCATTGACCATGCCAGCAACGCGCCGATTCCCGTGAATGACGCCACCGTTACAAACGCGGCGCGGAAGGCGTCGCCGATCTCGGTTTGAATGATCGCCTGACGGGCCGGCGCCAACGCCGCGATAGCATCCGGTCCGCGGTCGATGATCGCGCCGAGGAGACTCGCTGTTTCACGGTCGCCCGCCGCGAGTACCGAGAACAGAACAGCGGCGACGGTCGCGGTGCCGAAGGCGGCGCCGACCGAGCGTGAAAATTGCACCATGGCGGCACCGGCGCCGAGCATCCGCTGCCCCGCCACGGCCTGCACAGTCACCTGGACGACGCCCATCACGGTCCCCATGAACAGCGCGGTGACGCCGAATACCCAGGGCAGCTGCGAAAGACTGAGATGCGGTATCCAGAAGGCGAGAAATAACAAACCGGCGGTCGCCGCCGACAATCCGACGGACGGCCAGATTGCAGTGCGGCCGGTTCTCGTAATCAATTGTCCGGCGACCAACGAACCGAGACCGATGCCGAATGTCAGCGGCAGCAGCAACAAGCCGGTCTGGGCGGGCGAAGTCCCACGCACGGCACGCAGATAGATCGGCAAGAACGTAACCAACGAGACCAGCGCGGCGCCGTGACAGGCAGCCAAACCGTCGCTGCGCCAGACCGAAGGTTCTCTGAACAAGACGGGTGGAATAAGCGGCGAGCTTGAGTGCGTCTCCTGCCAGGCCAGACCGGCCAGTGCCAGCACTCCGAATGCGACCAAGCCACCGATCAGCGGCAGCGCGCTCGCTTCCATGCGTTGCACTTGTTCGAGCGCCAGGATGACGGGGCCGACGAACATGATGAAAAGCACCAAACCCGGAGCATCGAATGTGGTCCGCCGGCGGTCGGCCGGTTGCGTGGCCAAACGCAACACGAGAAGGCCGGCGATCAGTCCCAGCGGGACGTTGACCAGGAAAATCGACCGCCAGCCGAACGCTTGCGTCAGATAACCGCCGGCAACCGGTCCGAACGTGTTGGAACTGACTGCGACTGCTGCAAGATAGCCCTGATAACGTCCGCGCTCGCGCGGCGGAACGGCTTCGCCGACCAGCGCTTGCGACAAGGTCATCAGGCCGCCGCCGCCGAAACCCTGCAGCACCCGCGCGGCCGTTAGTAACACGATGCTCGGTGCGAGCGCGCAAAGGACCGACCCGATTATAAAGAGGCCAAGCGCGGCGAGAATCATGTTTCGGCGACCGAAGGAGTCGCCCAGGCGGCCATAGACCGGCGCGGCGATCGTGTTGGCGATCAGGTACGACACCACGACCCAGGAAATCCGCTCGACGTCGCCGAAGTCCGCGGCGATGACGGGCAGCGCCGTGGCAACGATGGTCTGGTCTGCGACCGCGAGAAACATCGGCAGCATGATCGAGGGAAAAATCGTCAGGAATGGCGATCGCGGCGAAGGCTCGCCTGCGTTGCCCGTCGCGGCGGCGGGCGGTTCGGTTTTGATGGAAGCGAGATTCTCGGTCATCAAGGCAGAGCGATCGGCTGAGACTCGTCGGCGGACGTCTTCCGTCTCGCAGCAATCGCAGTCCTCAACGTCGAGGGCAACCCGACCGTTGGGGATACCGGCCGCCGGAGGGAGGCGGCCGGCCTCTCACTTGGGGCTCTCAACAGCTGGCAGCGGCGCCTACGATGCCTCAGCCGATGAAGCCGACACGCTCCTGTTCGCGCGCTTCGGCCTCAGTCTTCGGCTGAGCCGGCAGTTGCAGTACCGTTGCCGCCTGGCCTTCGCACAGCAGCGTCAACAACACGGTGCGCCCATCGGGAAACTCGAGCGCGTCGTGATGCGCGGCCAACTTTTCCTTGTTGACCTGGCGAAAGATGGCAGTCTCGTGATTGATCGTCTTGGTTTTCCAGCCGAGTAGACCGGCCGGCAGGCAGGCAACTTCGCCGGCGAAAGCCAGCTCCGTTCCCGGCAACAAACATACCGCCATGCCGACATCGTCGGCGGCGGCAAAGCCGCGAGTACCGGTGCCGAAATCACGCGTCACAAGCTTATCGCCGATTTTTGCGGCTCGCGACCGCACGCTCTGGAGGCTAAAGTCACACATGGGTGACTCCTTTCTTCCCGGCAGTGTCGTCCGGGGTGCTTCATGACAACCCCCCACTACCCCTCCACCAACCACTTCAAGCAAGATTGGTGCCGCGCCAACTGAGCAAAAGGCATTCGAGCGCGCGAGCGTGTCGCAATTAAGACTTTGCGGCTTGTCGGCCTTGCGTCGGCTCTGCGGGCGCAGCAGGTGGCGGCCGCCAATTCGTTCGACTTAGGCGCAATTTTTCATCGCCTTGCACACCGCACAGGCGCGGTATCCGAGCGAGAGCCGTCAGTGACCCGCCGAGGCGTGGGCCGCCGCCGGGCCTATCCGCCGAATCAGCAGGAGCACGAGCGGGACAAGTACGATGGCGAAAATGCACCAGCCGTAAAAAATGTCGATGTAGGCCATGAGTGCCGCTTGGTCGTTGACCAGATGGGCGATGTAACCCATCGCGCGGCCAGGCGCGTCGGTAGGCGGGCCGATCTGTGAAAAGTACCCGGTGATGTTGTGCAGCGTGGATTGCAATCCGGGCGACGAGGGAATCAAGTTCTCTACCAGCCGCGATTGATGGAATTGCGAGCGCTGCACCAGTTCGGTGTTGGCGAGCGACACACCGATGCTGCCGCCAAGATTGCGGGCGACGTTGATCAGCGCCGAGCCCTCATTGGTTTTCTGAACCGGCAGGCCGGTATAGGCGACGGAATTGACCGGTATGAACAAGAACGGCATTCCGACGGTCTGAAACACGCGCACGGTCGCGAAATAACCGAAGCTCGCATCAGGGACCAGCGACGTCGAGTACCACATCGCCAGTGCGATGATGGTAAAACCGATGGCGATCCAGTATTTCGGCTCCATCCGGGGGATCAGCTGCCCCATGATCGGCATCAGCAGCAGCATCGCAATGCCGCCGGGCATCATCGCAAGCCCGGACAGCATGGCCGTGTACGGAAAGACCGTCTGCATGAGCTGCGGCGTAATCTGGTTCGAGCCGAACAGGATGGCGCCGACCCCGAACATGACGATGAAGGCCATGCCGAATTGCCGCTGCAACAGTAAGCGCAAATCCACGATCGGGTCGTCGCGCGTCAGCTCCCAGGGACGAGAAATATGAACGAGCACGCGGCGATGGTCGCAAAGGTGATGATCATCGTCGAGTGAAACCAATCGTCGATCTGCCCGCGGTCGAGCACGAATTCGAGGCTGCCGAACGTCAACGCGATCAGCGCGAAGCCGACCCAATCGATCTTTAATCCGCCGGCCAGGCGCTGCGCGCGTTCGCGCTCGAGCACCTCCGGTTCGACGACAAGCCACTGCACGAGTATCAGCGAAACGATACCGAACGGCACGTTGATGAAGAAAATCCAGTGCCACGAATAATTATCGGTGATCCAGCCGCCGATGGTGGGCCCCACGGTTGGCGCGACAATGACGGCAATACCGTAGATCGCAAACGCCTGCGGGCGCTGTCGCAACGTGAACGTATCCGCAAGCATGGCTTGTTCGCTGGTCGGCATGCCGCCGCCGCCCAGGCCTTGCAGGATCCGGAAGATAATGAGCGCGTTGAGGCTGGACGCCAGTCCGCACAGCAGCGAGGCGATGGTGAATAGCGCGACGCAGATCATGTAGAAGCGCTTGCGGCCGACCACGTTCGACAACCACCCGCTGATCGGCAGCACGACGGCATTGGCGATCAAATAGGTGGTGACGACCCAGGTGCTTTCGTCGACGCTGACCGCCAGACTGCCGGCGATATAACGCAGCGCGACGTTGGCGATCGCGGTGTCGAGCACGACCATGAAGGTGGCGATGGAGAGCACGATGGCGATGAGCCAAGGGCTGCGATCGCCCGCCGCCGAGCGGCTTTCGCTGCGCGCGCGATTGACGCTGATCGCTCATTTCGTCGTGACGGTCGGCACCACCGACATGCCGGGTCCCAACAAGACATCGGGCGGCTCGTTGAACACGATCTTGACCGGCACGCGCTGAACGATCTTGACGTAGTTTCCGGTGGCATTTTCGGCCGGCAGCAGGCTGAAGGCCGTGCCGCTGCCGGGCTGCATGCTGTCGACATGGCCTTTGAAGACGCGGTCTGGATAAGCATCGATCCTGATGTCGACCGGCTGGCCCGGCCGTAGTGCCACCAGTTGCGTCTCTTTAAAGTTCGCCGTCACCCACACGTCGCGCGGCACAAACATGATCAGCGCCTGGCCGGCCGCGGCGTAGTTGCCTTTGGTGGCGGTCAGTCGTGCGACCCGTCCGCCGACCGGCGCCGAAATGACGGTGCGCGATAGATTGGTCTCAGCTTGCTCCTGTGCAGCGCGCGCTTGCTCCACCTGTGCTTCGTATAAGGTGCGTTGCGCCTTGAGCACCGGCAGTTGCTTTTTGGTCGCGACCGCGTTGGCCTCCGCGGCAGCAAAGGTCGCTTGGCCTTGCAGAAGACCGGATGCGTATTGCTGGGCCTGCTCGACCGTGGTCGCGCCGTTCTTCACCAACGTCTGATAACGTTCGTTTTGCTGCTGTGCGAAGGTGAGAGACGCGTGCGCCTGATTAGCTTGCTTGTCGGCCTCTTCGATGCGCGACTGCTGGGCGGCGATCTGAGCGTCGACGTTGCCGATACTGGCGGTCGCCTGATCGACCTGGGCGTGGGCCTGGTCAAGTTGCGCCTTGTAATCGCGGTCATCGAGCCGCACCAGCACCGCGTCTGCATCGACCAATTGATTGTCGGTCACCGGCACATCAACAATGGCGGCATTGATTTGCGAACTGATCGACACGGTGCGAGCATCGATGAAAGCATCGTCGGTGCTTTCATAGCCGCTGGTGTTGACCCACCAGACCACGACGGCGACAATCGCCGCAATAATGAGGGCGGTTACGACCAAAACCGTGCGGCGTTTTTTGCGCATGCGATCGACCCACGCCTGCGGCTTTGGTGCTTGCGTGACAGCCGGTCGTGTTGCGCGACTGGGCGCAGGGTCCTGGCGACGTTCGCCGTCGGTGCGCTGATCCATGATTACGATAACTTTTGCCGCGTCAAGCCGGTTGCCGCGTGCCGCCGGTAGGGCACGTTATTCGATATCATCTGAGGCTTGGTTTACCCGCTAACGGCTGCGGAAACCAGTCAGGAAGGCGGCGCTCGGCGGATGCAGGGCAGCCTTGAATTTTTGGCAAAACTCATCGAGTTCGCCCGCGTTGATGTCGCTTACCGCCCAATAGTCGAGGCCGTCCTCGGTCCAATGGCGCACATTGAAGCCGTGCCGCGTTTCGCCGAACTCGCCGCGGCGCTCTCCCTCCTGGCGCCGGGATACGAACAAATTGATGATGTGCTGGCGGCGGCGGTACACGATCGCGGCCACGGTCTCGCCGCCGAGTTCGTCAAGGCGCCCACCGATGAGCGTAAAACCCTGGGCGGTCAGATCGACAACGGGCGGCGCCACGTCGAGCTTGCCGTTGAACCACGGCTTGACCGTATGCTGTTCGCTGGTTTCGACGTCGGTCAGATGGCCGGCTTGCAGCGAGCGCAAATGCGCCGATACCGCCTCGTTGCCGATGATCTGCTCCGGGTCGGTGCGGAACACAGTCAGCATGAGGCTCGCCGCCAGCGCGCCGGACACCACCACGCCCGCGCCAAAGCCGCCGAAGAAGCTTCGCCGCGACGGTCGAAGGAATTGGCGCGGCGCAATAATCTGCGCCGAAGGCGATGGTAGCGCTGCCTCAATGCGCGCGCGCAAAGCGACGGATGCGGTGTCCTTGAGTTTCGCCCGCGCCATTGCCGAACGCATTGCGCGAAACGCCTGCAGCTTCTCAGCGCACGCCGAACAGGAGGCCACGTGCGCCTCGACGTCGCGCGTGTGACCGGCATCGAGTTCATCATCGATGAGGGCGTGGAGCAGAATTTCGCATTCCGCGCAGTTCACGGCGTCGCTCCTTCGGCCACGTTCCATGCCGAGCGCAGCATCGAACGCGCGCGTGCCAGTCGCGACATTACGGTTCCGACCGGCACGCCGGCAACCTGGGCTATTTCCTGATACGACAGGTCATTGATCTCGCGCAGGACGATGACTTCGCGAAACTGCGCCGGCAATCCCGCGACCAGCCCGCGAATTTTCTCGTTATCGTGCTCACGGAGCATGGCGGTTTCCGGCGACGCTTGCGGCTCTTGCCACACCGGCGTTTCTTCCAAAGCAGATTCGTCCGGTGGCGAATCTGAAAGCGTTTCACGATTGCCGCGCCGGGCGAATTCAGCGTTGCAGACGTTTCGCAAAATCGTCAGCAACCAGGGTTTCATGGCGGGACCGCGGTAGCTGTCGAAATGCCGTAACGCCCGTAGATAGCACTCCTGTGCCGCGTCCTCGGCGTCGACCGCGTTGCGCATGAGATAGCGCGCCAGCGTAAAGACATCGTCGAGATAAGGCAGCGCGGCGTCGCGAAAACGCCGCGCTTTGTCGCCCTCGATGTCGCCGTCAATTGCCATGCTGCCGTGCGGACCCACGATGGCGTAAACAACAGAAGCCGTGGCCATTGAAGCATCAATGCCCCGCGTCTCCGGTCGCCGCTTCTACCACGATCGTGCCGGTCATGTGCGGGTGGAGAGAACAGAAATACGCGTAGCTGCCCGGTGTCGTAAAGGTGAATGAATAGCTGTTGTCGGTATCCATCACTTTCGACTTGAATTGTTTGCCAACAGCCGCGACCGCATGCGGGATGTCGTCTTTGTTGGTCCAGGTAATTGTCGTCCCGGCCTTCACTGTCAAGGTTTGCGGATTGAAAGTGAAGTTCTCGATCGCCACCGCGGCGGTTTGGTTCTGCGCGTCCGCCAGCAGGACACCTCCTGCCAGCATAGCGCCAACCAGGGCGCCCAGCGCGCCCGCGGTCATTGCGGCTTTCATTGTGCTGCGCTCCCTTAGCTCTGCAACGGCGTGTCGACGATCGCGAGGCGCTCCGAACCTTGTTTGAAGGCGATGCTCGCGGTGCCAAGCAGCGACCGGAGCTTGTCGTCAGCGACCTTCATCGGTCCAGGTGAGGGAGCAGTGCCGGGGGCCGGCTGTGGAAATGCCGTCGAACGGGCGGTGTGGAACGTGACGTTGCCTTCCACCTTCTGCATAACCTGATGGATATGGCCGTTGAGAACTGTCACCGAGCCGAAGCGCTTGAGCAGCTCAAGCGCGCGGCCGCCGTCGTCGGTGCCCCAACCCCATTCCGGATACACCGTCCACAACGGGATGTGGGCAAAGACGACGATCGGCGTCGAAGCCGGGCGCCCTTTCACATCGGCTTCGAGCCACGCCAGTTGTTCGTCGCCGAGATTGCCGAGGCCGCCGGCCTTGAGATCGACGACGTTGACCAGACCGATAAAGTGCACGCCGCTGGCGTCAAAGCTGTACCACCCCGCGCCCTTGGTGCCGCGGCCGTAGCGATCGAGATAAAGCTTTCGCTCTTCGTCGACGAAGTCGTGCTCGCCCGGCACGTAGTGTACGTCGAGCCGCGTCTGCGAGATGATGCGATCGGCGTTGTCGAACTCGGACACTTTTGACAGATGGCTGATGTCGCCGGTGTGGATCATAAAGGCCGGCTTGACCGGCAGGGCATTGATCCTGTTGACCGCCTCCTCAAGCGTGCCCAGCGCATTGGGATTGGCCGGCTTGTCAAAGCCGACATGGCTGTCGCTGATTTGCAGAAAGGTCAGGCCGCGGGCCTCTTGCGCGACCGCCTGGTCGATCAGACCAAGCGAGTGGGGAACTCCCGCGGAAATGGTCCACAAAACGCCGGTGCCGACCCAGGTCATGCACTCGAGCGCCTTGCGCCTGCTTATTCCATCCTCACGATCGGACGACCGCATTATCTCTCTCCTTTGAGCCAGGAATGGCCTTCAAGGACGAGATCGGGCGGTGATGCGATTTATTCCCGGGTGGCGAGAATTATTTTGCGCCGGTGCCTGAAGCTTAGCGCGCGCCGGAATCGTGAATGTTTTCCGCTTGGCGGTGCGGCCGCAGCCGAAAGCGGGGCTGCCTGGCTTGCTGGTAGGTGGCCGGGTGAAACCGCGCGGCGCAGAAATCCTCAACCGCGGCGGCGATAGCGGCGCTGGTCAGTGCGCGGCGTTCGGGGGTCGCCAGTTCCAGTTCCTCGTCGCGGTTGATGATCGATCCGGCCTCGAACAGCACAGCCGGCATGAAGGTTTTCCGTAGCACCACCAGCTGATCGTACCGGTAAACGCCGGCTATCGCGTCGAGGAGTTCGTGGCGACGGCGGCCCATCAGCGGCAGCGTATAGTGGGGCGTATAATGGAGACCGCGCGCCAGCAGCTCTTCACCCAGGAAGTGACCGAATTCGAGGCTGCCTTTTGGGTTGGCGTTCTCCTTCGACACAAAGATCGCGTAGCCCTTGAAGCGATCGCTGTACGACCTCTGTTGCCCCTCAAATTCCCAGGTTTCCAGCAGGTTATCCGGCACGGAATCGTGATGGATTGCAATGAAGAGATCGGCGCGCATGGCGTTGGCTCGCTCCGCCCGCTCGATCAAGCCGCGCAGGGGAGGGGCTTCGGTGATGAGCCGAACGGCCTTTTCGAAACCGGCTTTGCTCAGCGCCTGCATCACCTCATCAGCCAGCCGAAGATTGTAGCTGTACTCGGTAACGCCGCGCGAGCTGTCGGCGCCGGTCTTCTCAGCGGTGTGGCCGACATCGACGACGACGCGGAATGCCGAACGTTCGCAGGCCGAGGACTTGGATGCCGATGGACTTGATGCGGCCGGAGCGGATGCTGCGGGAGTGGACGCCGCCGGAGTGGATGCTGCTGGGCTGGATGCCACTGAGCTCGATTCCGGCGGACTTGATGTCGACGGACCAGATGCCGGTGAATCAGATGCCGACGGCGTGGACGCCGGCCGAACCGATTCCTGGGCACGCGCCAAATATGAGCTGGCGCATAGGAATAGGGTCGCTGACGCAACAACAAGCCAGACGCAGACGCGCCATTGCCGGTTCACTCTATTGCTCACGAAGGCGTCCGGCACGGGCTCCCCGGCGTGAACGAGCCACATCAACGCTCTATTACCCAATTCGAAGCTATGCTTTTTTTGCCTGCATTCTATTATTATACAGCGAATCCTTCGGCGGGACAGCCTGAAAAACACGCGCGATCTTGACGGCGGCTTACTTGTGTGTGGCGGCCCGCTGTCGTACCAAACAACCAAATGAGGTACTCCGGGTGACATACTTTTCCGTGCGCAATATTGCGGCAGTTTGCGGCGGCCTATTCGTGCTGGCGCTGGCGTTTTTGGTTTTGGCCGAAGGGCGCGAAGCGGGCGCGGTTATGAGCGCCTTCGCCGCGCAGACGTTCGTTGCCAAGCTCGCCTGGATCGTCGTTGTGGTCGTTCCGCTGGTGCTGGTTCCGGCCGCGGTCTGGCTGGGTGAAACGCTGGTCCATCAGCGTCAAGCGGGGCAGGCGCTGGAATCGCGTCTCGACGGCGTACGACAAGGCGTCAAGACGCTGGTGAAGTCGCAGGTCGAGACTGAGGCGGCGGTGTCTCATCTTGCCCGCACCGACCCGGAAGATGCGATGGAGGCGCTCAATCAGCGGCTCACCGAGGCCGAGCGCGTGACGCAAGTGCAGAAGGGCCGCAATCAGCTCGGCGACCTCACTTCGCGTGTCGAGGAGATCCGCACCCAGCAACAAAGCCTGCAGAAGCGGCTCGCGCCGGTCCTTGAAAGGCGGCGCGCGATCGAACAGCTTTTCGCCGAACTCGACAGCAGGCAAATCGATATCGATCATACGCTCGCCGAAATCGCGAGCGGCGACGACGCGGTTGCGCTCGACGTGAATTTGAAAAAAATGACGGAGTTCGTCAGGCAAAGCCACGATCGCTGCGACGCTATCGAGCGCGCGTCGAAAACGCTTTCCGGTCTCCAGGAGGATTACACCGCGTTGCATGGTCGTCTGGCGCCCCATCTGGCCGCCGAGGATGGCGTTGCCACCCGGCTCAAGGAGCTGAACATCAGCCGCGATCAGCTTGCCGACGAGATCGGCGCCATCGAGCAGACCCAGCAGGGGCCGCTTGCTGATCGCGTACAGAAATTGTCGGATGACAAAAAGGCGATCGACGGGCGCCTTTCAGAGCTCAATACGCAGTTCAACAAGCTCGGTTCGTTGCGCAAGGATATCGAAGGACTGTTTGCCAACTTCGATCGTGCACTCGACATGCTCTCGGACAAAGCAAAAGAGGAAGACGAGGCCGATGTAGACGCGCGTGTCGCGGAACTCGGAACATTCATCGAGGCGACACAAAATCATCTCGGCGAGATCGAGCGCCGCGCATTGGTGTTCACTCAGCTCAAGTCGAAGCTCGGCGACCTGCAAACGCGGCTTGCGCCGCTTGAAGCTGAAGACAATGGCGTCGTGCGCCTGATCGACGACTTGCGCGAGATTCGCGACCGGCTGTTCGCCAAAATCCGGCAGATCGAAGAAGATGAAGACGGCGGTCTCGCCGAGCGGGTCAAGAAATTCAGTGATGCCAAGCGCGAACTGGAAGATCGCGTGTCTAACCTCACTGAGCAGTTCTCCAAACTCGCGACCATCCGCAAGGATATCGCGGGTTTGTTTGACAAATTAAGCGGCGCGGTCAACGCGTCGACGAACTGAGATGAACCGGATCCGCGAACCGGTGGTGGCGACGGTCGCCATCACCGATCTGCGTCCGACGCAGATTACGGTCGGCATGCGCGAAGTTGAGGCGAAGTGCAAGCGCTGGCGCGAGACCGGATCGAAAAAAGGCGAACGCTTCCTCGGCAAGCATATCATCCCGGTGATTCTCGGTCCAAAAAGCCGGCACTATGTCATCGACCATCATCATCTCGCGCTTGCGCTGCATCGGGAAGGCGTCAAGGACCTGGCCGTGACCGTCGCCTTCGATTTAAGCTCGCTCGATCGGGATATGTTCTGGAAGGTGATGGACAATCGAAATTGGATACATCCGTTCGATGCGCGAGGCCGGCGCCGTAACTATGGCGACATTCCAAAGACATTACCCGACCTCGTCGACGATCCGTACCGCTCGCTCGCCGGCGAATTGCGGCGCGCGGGCGGTTTCGCCAAGGACACGACGCTGTACAGTGAGTTTCTTTGGGCGGATTTTCTCCGCCGCCGGGTCAAACGTCAGATCGTCAACCGCAACTTCGATCGCGCGCTCGAGCAGGCGCTGCAATTGGCCAAAAGCAGCGCCGCGAATTATCTGCCTGGATGGTGCGGGCCATCGCCGGAGGTATGACCGAAGGCGTTATGGCCAGTGAAGTCCTGATCGTGGGCGCAGGACCCACGGGGCTTACGCTCGCGATTGATCTCGGCAATCGCGGCATCCGGTGCACAATCATCGAGCGCAAGGATCGCCCGGCATTTCTGCCGAAGATGGAGCGCGTCAATGCGCGCTCTATGGAAATCTATCGGCGAATGGGCTTGGCGCAGCAAATCCGCGCGGCCGGTTTGCGGTCCGACTGTCCGATGGACGTGTATATCGTGCTGGCTCTGAACCGGGCGCCTCTGCTCCACCTTCCTTACCCGTCAGTCGCTGAGGTGCAGGCCCGGACCCGCTCGATCAATGACGGTAGTCTCCCGCTCGAACCTTATCAGCTCATCTCGCAATACACGCTTGAACCGTTGTTAAAATCCATTGCCGAGACAATGCCGTCGGTCTCCGTGCGTTTCGGCTGTGAATTTCTGTCGCTGGAGCAGAATGCCGGCGAGGTTATTGCTCGTGTGCGCAATGCCGACGGCAGCACGCAGGATCTGCGCGCCGCCTATCTTGTTGGCTGTGATGGCGGCGCCAGTTCCGTGCGCAAAGAACTGGGCATCGAGCTTTCTGGTGAAGCTAACTTGTTGGAGCTGCGTCAGGCGCTTTACCGCTGCGACGAGCTGTTTGACCGGCTGCCGATCGGCAATGGTCCGGGTAAGGGCCGTCACTATCACGTGGCCGACGACAAGGCCACGTTCCTGATCATGCAGGATTCGACAAAACACTGGACGCTGCATTCCGTCGCGGACACAGACGATGAGATGAATGCCGCGTTCGAGCGCACCGTCGGCGTTCCGGTCAAATACGAGAGATTGTCGTGCGCGCCATGGCGGCAGAACCTGTTGCTGGCCGAGCATTATGGCAAGGGCCGCGTCTTTCTTGCCGGCGACGCGGTGCATCTGGTGATCCCGACGGGCGGGCTTGGCATGAATTCCGGCGTCGGCGACGCCATCGATCTTTCGTGGAAGCTCGCCGCGACGTTGCGCGGCTGGGGCGGCCCAAATCTCCTCAAATCCTACGAAATCGAGCGGCGTCAGATAGGCGAGCGCAACGTCGGTGCATCGCGCTACGCGACCATTGGGCGCCGGAAATGGCGATCGATGTGGCGCCCGAACATTCGCGACGATTTGCCGGAAGGCGAAGCGACGCGCCGCAATCTCAGCGCCGTCGCCGACGTCGAACAGCGCAAGAGCAATGAAATGATCGGCGCCGAGCTCGGTTATCGCTATGTCGATTTACCGATCATCTGCAACGTGCCCGGTGGTCCCGAGCATTTGTTCCGCGATTACCAACCGACCACCTGGCCGGGCGCTCGGTTGCCGCACCTGTGGCTCGATGACGGCACGCCGATGCAGGATCGCATCCCGGATGGCTACACGGTCGTTAAACTCGGAGGTACCAAGGCCGACACCACCGATCTGGAACGAGCGATCCATTCTTACGGCGCGCCCGTCAGCTTGCTCGATGTGCCCGACGCCGTCGCCCGGGATATTTATGGCCACGATTTGATTTTACTGCGGCCCGATATGCACGTGGTCTGGCGCGGGCACTCCGCGCCCGCAGACGCCGCCAAAGTCGCAGCGATCGCCACCGGCGACTCGTCTTAGCTCCGGCCGGGCTAGCTACGAACCCTGAGGAGTGTTGCGCACCAAGTTTCTTTGAGTCGGTGTAGTAACTCAAACGCCCGCTCTCGGAGAAGGACGTTTCACGATCGGCCAACCATTCAGGCCTTTTTTCTCCCGCCAGAAGTCCAATTAGCAGAATTTATTGCTATTTGCGGCATCGAATTCGTTCTTATATAGAAAATCATTCTTTCGCTGAGCGTCCTGTTGGCGATCAGCCTCCGTCAGGAGTTCGACATGACCTCGCCTCTCGAGCAAAAAATCAAAATCACCGGGCCGGTCGTTGTGACCGCCAACCGTGTCGGCGATGGCGCCGTGGTGTACCGCAATGCCGAGGGCGGCTGGACCACCGCTTTGGCGGCTGCTGCGGTGGCAACGAAGGCTGCCGACGCGCAGGAACTGGTCAAAGCCGCCGTTGCCGACGATCTCCGTGCGGTGGGTCCTTATATCGCACCCGTCAAGCTGACCGGCGACGGCGAAGTGCGGCCGGGCAATTTGCGTGAGCGCATTCGTCTGCGCGGTCCGACGATCGATTTGCCGACCGCTGTTGGCCTGGTCAAAGTGCTTCCGGAAAGCATTCACGCGCGAATATAAAAAGATAATGCGCCATGTACGTCTACGACGATTTCGACCGCACGCTAGTCGCTGAGCGGGTTGCCGAATTCCGCGACCAGGTGGCGCGGCGTTTGTCCGGCGAACTGACGGAGGACGAGTTCAAGCCGCTTCGGCTCATGAACGGCGTCTATCTTCAGCTCCACGCTTATATGCTGCGCACGGCTATCCCTTATGGCACGTTGTCGTCGGAACAGATGCGCATGCTGGCCCATGTGGCGCGGCGCTTCGATCGCGGCTACGGCCATTTCACCACCCGGCAGAACATTCAGTACCACTGGATCAAACTCGAGGAACTCCCCGACGCCATGGCGGCGCTCGCCAGCGTCGGCATGCACGGCATGCAGACGAGCGGCAATTGCGTCCGCAACCTGACGACGGATCAATGGGCCGGCGTTGCTCCCGATGAGATCGAGGATCCGCGCATCTGGGCCGAGCTCGTTCGCCAGCATGTGACATTGCATCCCGAGTTTTCGTTTCTGCCGCGCAAGTTCAAGATCGCGGTCGGCGCATCAAGTCATGATCGCGCGGCGTTGCGCATTCACGATCTGGCGCTGCGATTGCATCGCAACGGCGCGGGTGAGGTCGGCTTCGAGGTTATGGTTGGCGGCGGGCTCGGCCGGACGCCGTTCCTTGCCAAGACGATCAAGCCGTTCTTGCACAAGCGTGACGTGCTGAGCTACGTCGAAGCGGTGCTGCGCACCTATAATGGCTTCGGCCGGCGCGACAATATCTACAAGGCGCGCATCAAAATCCTGGTTCACGAGCTTGGCGCCGAAGCCTTTGCGAAAGAGGTCGAAGCGGAATGGCAAGCCATCAGGGACGGCGCGCTGGCGCTCGACCCTGCGGGGTTTGCCGAAATCGCCGCCCGCTTCCGTTATCCGTCCTACGCCCAGCTCGATGATAGTCCGCCGGAGCTTGCCGCCGCGCGTCGTGCCGACCGCGGCTTTGCCGCGTGGGTCGACAACGCGGTCGCCAATCACAAAGTCCCCGGCTACGCCATCGTCACGCTTTCGCTGAAGCCCGAAGGCGGCACGCCCGGCGATTTAACCGCCGAGCAGATGGATGCGGTCGCTGACCTCGCCGAGCGTTATTCGTTTGACGAAATCCGTGTCGGTCATGAACAGAATCTGGCGTTGCCGCATGTCGCCCAGCGCGATCTGCCGGCGCTCTGGCGTGCGCTTGACGAGATCGGCGTTGCCACGCCGAACGTGAACCTCATCACCGACATTATTTCCTGTCCGGGCCTCGATTATTGTAGCCTTGCCAATGCGCGCTCGATCCCGATCGCCCAGGAGATCACACGACGGTTTAGCAATCCTGATCTCGCCCGCAATCTCGGCCGGCTGCACATCAACATTTCCGGCTGCATCAATGCCTGCGGCCACCATCACGTCGGCCACATCGGCATCCTTGGCGTCGAGAAAAACGGCGAAGAATTTTACCAGATCACGCTCGGCGGCAAGGCCGACGAGAATGCCACGCTAGGGGCGCTGATCGGGCCGTCGGTGCCTTATGAGCAGGTGGCCGATGTGGTCGAGGATATTGCCGCCGCCTACATCGAACTGCGCCAGCGGCCGGACGAATTGTTTATCGACACGGTCAAGCGTACTGGCGTCGAACCATTCAGGGAGCGTGTCTATGCAGCTCGTTAAGGCCGGCGAGGTCGTCGAGGACCGCTTCGTCCGCGTGCTCGATGACGCGCCGATACCGGATGGCGTGCCGGTCATCGTGACCGCCCAGCGGTTTCTTTCCGACGCCGCCGAGCTTGTGGCCCGCGATGCGCCGGTCGGCGTGCTCTGGCCCAACGATCGCCGGGTCGCGGAGCTCGAACCGTGGCTCAAGGATGTTTCGCTGATCGCGCTGGTGTTTCCGAAGTTCCGCGACGGCCGTGCATACAGCCAGGCGCGATTGCTGCGCGAGCGCTACAATTATCGGGGTGAGCTTCGCGCAACCGGTGACGTGTTGCGCGACCAGTTCCAGTTTCTGGTTCGCGCCGGCTTTGATTCTGTTTGAAGTGAAAAAGGCGGCCGATGCCGAAGTGTTTGCGAAGGCGGCGGCCAGTTTTTCCGTGTTCTACCAGCCAAGTTCCGATGGCCGCGTGCCGGCGCTGCGCAAGCGCCTGCAAAGTGGTGGCGCTGCCAAGACACGCGAAACCGCGTGAATAACCTCCGGTAGCCTCTGCCTCAGCCAAGTTGCTATGATAGTTCCTCGTTTCCGCGAGCGAGGACATTATGATTCCGGTTGTTGCAGTGATCGCCCCCGGCGCGATGGGAGCGGCAGTTGGAAAGCGTCTCGCTGAGCGGGGCGCAAAAGTGCTGACCTCGCTCGCTGGCCGCAGCGAAACGACGGCTGCGCGCGCCCGCGGGGCCGGCATGGTTGCAGCGAGCGACGAAGAGATCGCGTCCGCTGATTTTATTCTTTCGATCTTGCCGCCCGGCGACGCGCTAGCGCTGGCAGACCGCTTTGCGCCGGCGCTGACGGCGAGCAATGCCAAGCCAGTCTATGTCGACTGTAATGCGATCAATCCGGCAACGGTCGAGCGTGTAGCGGCGGCGATCGCGCCGACCGGTTGCCAGTTCGCCGACTGCGGAATTATCGGGCCGCCGCCCAAAGGCAAGGATTTCAGTCCGCGCTTCTACGCCTCCGGCAAAGCTGCGTCGCGCTTTGCCACACTGCGCCAATGCGGGCTGGATGTCCGCGTGCTGGAGGGATCGCTGAGTGCCGCTTCAGCGTTGAAGATGTCTTATGCCGGTATCACCAAAGGAACGCAGGCGATTGGGGCCGCAATGATGCTGGCGGCGGTGCGCGCCGGCTCCGCGGAAGCGCTGTTCGACGAACTGTCTTTCAGCCAGAAGGAGATGTTGGCCCAGTTCAAACAGCAACTGCCAATGATGCCGGCAAAGGCGTACCGCTGGATCGCGGAAATGCAGGAAATCGCCGGCTTCGTCGGCGACGATCCGGCGGCGCGCGCACTTTATGAGGGCGCCGCGCATTTCTATCAGCGCATCGCAGACGATTTTTCAGGCGGCCAGCAAGACGTCGCAGCGCTCACTGCGTTTCTAGGCAAGGACTCATCGGGCAGTCGAGCTTAAGCGCGGGTCACCGTGCCGCGCTCAATGCGGTAGGCGCGTGCCAAGAGGTCGGCGACATGGATCTCGTTTGACTCCGAAAGCAGAACCGAGATCGACTGCGCTCTCAGACTTGCGAGAACCTCACCAAGCCGCCGGGCCAGCGCAGGCGCGAGCCCTTCAAACGGCTCGTCCAGCAGCAGCATCCGCCTGCCGGCCATCAGCGCCCGGGCAAGTGCCACCATTTTCTGCTGGCCGCCAGAAAGTTCGAGGGCGCGTCTGCTGCGAAAGCGCTCGACTTCGGGCATCACGCTGAAGATCCAGCGGAGCCGTTCGTCAACGCCTGAAAGCTTGGCCGCCCAGCTTGGCATCCGAATATTCTGTTCCACGGTAAATTCAGGAACCAGCCGGCGGTCCTCCGGCATATATCCGATGCCGTGCGTTACCCGCTGGTGCGGCGGCAACGCCAGCAGATCGTTGCCGGCGAGTTCGGCCGTACCCGTCGCTGGTAGCGCTCCCATCAAGGCACGCAGGAGCGTGGTTTTTCCCGCTCCGTTGCGGCCGATAAGTCCGCACATCTCGCCGGCGTTAAGCTCGAACGAGGCGGCCCGGATGATGGGGACAGCGCCGATCGAAACGTCAAGCCCGGCGACCTTAAGCATGACGTCTGTCTGGCGCGGCAAGGTTGAGTTTCGGTCCGCTGATCAGCTCTTGAATGCGCGGATTCTCCAGCGTTTCGACCGGAGGTCCATCGGCGATTACCGTGCCGTCATAGAACGCGAGCACGCGATCGGCATAGCGCTCGACAATGTCCATGTCGTGCTCGACGAAGAGCACCGTGATGCCCCGGCCTTTCAACGCCGCCATCACGACCGCCATCAAATCGAATTTCTCTTCGATCGAGATGCCGCTGGTCGGCTCGTCGAGCAGGACAACCCGCGGCGCGCCGGCGATCGCCATGGCGATGTCGAGGAGCTTGCGGACGCCCTGAGGCAGCGTCGCGGCGCGTGCATGGCGATAACCGGCGATGCGAAAGAGTTCGAGCGCGGTTTCGCTGTCCGCAAGGATGGCGGAGGAAAGCAAAGGCGTCACCGCCTGATGAATAAGACCGCCCGCCGTGCGGGCGATTGCGGTCGCCGCGCAGATGTTTTCCAGGACGGTTTGCGAGGCGAATATTTGCGGCACTTGAAAAGAGCGGGCGATGCCGAGCCGGGTGATCTCCCGCGACGGCCGGCCGGTGATGTCGCGGCCCTCGAACCAGATCGAGCCGTTGCTTGGCCGCAAATGGCCGGTGATCATGTTGACGAAGGTGGTCTTGCCGGCGCCGTTGGCTCCAATAATGCCGACGGTCTGTAACGGCGGTACCGCGACGTTAATGTCGCGCGCCGCGACGAGCGAGCCGAAAGTCTTTTCGAGGCCGCGAACGTCCAGGATCGCGCTCACGGCGCCGCTCTCAGGCGTTGCCGCAAACGCGCGAACAGCGAACCCAGTCCATCGGGCAGGAACAGGATGGTGACGAGCAGCACCGAGCCGAGAAATATCTGCCAGGTGCCGGGCAGAATGTCGTAGGCGATCGACTTTAAGAGCTCGAAGACGAACGAGCCGACGAAAGCCGCTGCGATCGAGCCGGCGCCGGCAAGAATAGTCACGAACACGAAGCCGCCCGACGTGGTCCAATAGGCCATGTTTGGATCGACGTGCTCGATCGAAAGCGCTGCGAAGGCGCCGCCAATTCCGGCGAGCGTCCCGCTGATCACCAGCTTGAGATGAATGAGCCGATTGACCGAGACGCCGAGGAACTCCAGGCGAATTTCGCTGTCGCGGACCGGTACCGCGAGCGCACCGGCGACGGAACGGAAATAAAGAAACACCAGCAACGCGCACGCAGCCGAAACGGCCAGCACCAGCCAGAACAACATCAACAAGTGCATCGCGCCTTGCGGAGCGTAAGCCGAGATAGGTCGCCGGCTCGACGTGAAATCCATCGGTCGAGCCGAGCGTTTCGGTTTTGACCAGTACGCCATAGAGAATCATCGACATGGCGAGGCTGAGCATGGCGAAGAAAATTTCGCGGTAGCGCGCCAGCAGAAAACCGGTGAGGAAGGCGGCGACCGCCGATAGCACCGCGGCGGCCGGGATCAGCACCAGCACGTCGTGCATTCCGCCGTAGCGGCCGATCAAGGCCACCACGTAGGCGCCGATCGCATAGAACAAGGCCTGCCCGAATGGGACCAGGCCGGCGCGCCACAAGATAATGAGTCCGAGAACCACCAGCGCATTGGCGAAGGCAAGCGTCGTGAGTGATACGAGCCAGACAGGCAGCGCCGGCGCCACCGCCGCTACCACGACGAAGGCGAGCGCGCCAAAAACAACTGGCCGGGGCACCATCGTCATATCTTTCGCGGCGCGGCGCGCGTGAACAGGCCCTGCGGCCGGAACACCAGCACCAGCGCCATCACGGCGTAGATGACGAACAACTCGACTTGGGGTGCGAGATGGACGGCCGCGGCCCGGGCCTCGCCGACAATCAGCGCGCCGAGGAAGGCGCCGCCGATCGAGCCCATGCCGCCGATCGCCACGACCGCAAACGCAAGCACGATGACTTCAACGCCGATCCCGAGTGTCACGGCTATTTTCGGCGCCATCACCGCGCCACCAAGTGCCCCGAGCATGGCGCCGACGACGAACGTGATGGTGTAAACGGCGGTGACATTGATCCCCATCGCGGCAGCGATCTCGCGGTCGAAGATGACGACCGTAAGCAGGCGACCCCAACGGGTATGTTTGAGCACAAAGCTTGCGCCGATTGCGAGTAAGCCGGCGAAGGCGACGAGGCCGATGTCGTAGCCGGACAAAACGAGCGACCCGACGTCGATGGTGCCGGCGAGCGCGAGCGGCTGATAAAGCGCGTAGGAATTGGGTCCCCAGATCAGCTTGATCACATCCTCAAGGATAAGAAACGCCGCATAGGTAACGAGTACGACGATGACTTCGTCCTTGCCGTAGAACAGGCGCAGAAGACCTCGTTCGAGGACAAGGCCCAGCACAAGCCCGATCGCCATGGCGACCAGAACCATCAGCAAAAATCCACCGGCGGCCGGAAAACCTCGGTCAAAATAAATGCCGACGGCGATCGCCGAGCCGTAGGCGCCGAACGCGTAGAACGAGCCGTGGGTGACGTTGAGGATGCGCATGACGCCGAAGATCAGCGTCAGACCGACGGCGATCAGAAACAGATAGGCCGCGTAAACGAGCCCGTCGGTGACGATGGCAAAGGCCGTCAGCATCCGATCGGATTCACCTTTGCCGCGCGGGTAAACGCCGGCGATCCGTCAGTCGCACTTGGCGCCTTTCATGCCACCTTCGAGCCAGGCGATGGAACCGACGTCCGCCGGCGGATTCACGCACGCAGCTGGATAGCGGACGATGTCCACCATCTCGGGCCGGCCTGCCGCCTTGTCAAACTTGTAGGTCCCGACCGCCGTATCGCTGATGCCCTGGTGGCCGTTGCCGAGCGCCATTTGCACTGTCGTGCTCGGCGTCGGAAACGAAATCCCCTCGAACGCCGCGATTACTTCTTCAGTCGTCGGCCGCCCACCTTTTTTGGCTTGGGCTTTTTCCCAAGCGGCTTTCAGCCCGAGCAGCGACTGCGCGAAGTCGTAGGCCGGATAGATCGGCTGCTCTTTAAAGCGATCGACGTAGGCCTTGTGAAACCAGGTATTCAGCGCGCTCTCATGGGCGAAGAAAGTGTGCGGTCCGCGCGCGCTGATGATCGCGCCATCCGGGACCTTCGCGCCGAGCCGCCAAAGCGAGGATTCACCGGTTGTCAGCACGAGGGGGATGCGCTGCGGCAGGCCGCGGGCGCCAGCCTGATAGATGAAAGCTTCGAGGTCGCCGTCGTAAAAGCTCGAATGGATGAATTGCGCGTTCGATGTGAGTAGCGTGGAGATCTCGGCGCCGTATTCACCGGCGAAAAGTTTCGGAAACAATTCCTTGTCGATGGTCGCTTTGGGATCGAGATCCTTCATCGCCAACCGGAAATCGCGCCAGGAATCCTGTCCCCACGCGTAGTTCTGATTGATGCCGGAATAGACCGATACATCCTTGAACTTGCCGAGCACGTATTTGGCGGTCGACACATTGTCCATGGTCGCGTGCGGATTGACGCGGAACACATAGTGGCGCGGCTTTTCCTCAAAGACGCGCGTCGTGCCGCAGATATCGAGAACGGTAAGCTGTTTGAGTTCTTCCGCCAGCGGCGTGACCGCTAGACAATTGCCCGACGAAACGTAGCCAACAACCACATCGACGTGATCGCGCTCAGAGAGATTGCGGAATTGAGTAACAACGTCTGCGGCGGAGCCGACTTCGTCGAGGAATTTGGCTTCAATCTTGGCGCCGCCGAGACCCACCTGGGCATAGGGCGCGGGCACTTGCCCGGCATTGAGGGCCTCGACCAGAAGTTCGGCGGCGTTGTGGTCAGGGATGCCGAACGGAGCGGCGGCGGGTCCCGTGAGGAAGGTCACAAAGCCGATCTTGACCGGCGCCGGATCTTCCGCACGCGCACCTGTCGTTGTCAGTGCCAACAGGCCGAGAAACAAGGCGGTGAAAATAATCGTCGGGCGATATTTACGATGGCGCAGGTGCTGACGCATGGTCGCTCGCTCCCAAAGTGCGATGACGTTTCCAGCATATCAGCAAACGCGATCCAGGGCTCGGTTTCAACCGGTTTCGCAGCCACGGCAACGAATTTGCAACGCGTAACTAGGCGCGCATTTGCGCCCGGGGCGCCTCGCGGAACTTCGGCATCACTTCGGCGGCGAATAGTTCGAGCGAAGCGAGCGCCTTTTCCGCGCCGTACCAAGGCGGGAAATGCAGCATGATCGAAGCGTTGTTGGCCATCGCCTGCAACTCCTCGATCTTGGCGATGACGGTTGCCGGCGAGCCGTGCAGAATAATATCGCGAGTGAGCCCGTCGTAGTCGCGCGGCGTTGCGCCGACATCTTGTGAGACGGTGCCGAGGTATCCGGAGGTGTGACCGCTGCCGAAATGCGCGAGATTGCGCATAATGCCCGGCTCGCTCTCGCGTTTGGCCTTGGAATCGGTCTCAGCGACATAGACCCACCGGGCCACGTCGACATGCCCGCGGGCCGGATTGGAACGAAGCCGCTGCGGCGTTTCCGGCAGCAGTGCTCGATATGCCGCGCTCTGGCGCGCCAGCTCGGCAAACGGTGTCCAACTGGAAAGAAACAGGCCAAAGCCCATGCGGGCCGCGACGGCGATCGAACGATCGGTGGCGCCGGCGAGAAAGATCGGTGGGTGCGGCGCTTGCACCGCGTGCGGAAACAGTTCGTATGGGCCGCTCACGTTGAGATCAAAATACTTTCCTTGATGCTCCGCGCGCTTGCTGTGGAACAAGTCCATCAGCAGCGGCACCGCCTCCTCCTGAATGTCCCGCCGCGCGTCGAAGTCGACGCCGAAGCCGTCGAACTCGTACTTGCGATAGCCCGAGCCAAGGCCAAGCGCGAAACGGCCATTGCTGAGGATATCGACGAAGGCGGTGTTTTCCGCGACGCGCAGCGGATTGGCGAGCGGCAGCGTGACGACCGCGGTGCCGAGCTTGATCCGCTTCGTCAGCGCTGCGAGATAGGCGGCATAGACGAACACGTCCGGCATGATGCCGTATTCGTTGCTGAAGTGATGTTCGGCGAGCCAGGCGTAGTCGTAGCCGAGCTTGTCGGCGGCCAGGATCTGCTGGGTCACCCGCGCGTGAACTTCGCGGTGCGGATAAGGCTCGGTGTCGGTATTGGGATGCGACGTGAAAAGAATGCCGAATTCCATGCGCCCTCCTGGACCAATCGGGTCTCCGCTTGGTGCAGCGACTTTAGCAATGCCGTTGAATTATTGCGAGGAGGGGAACGCCTTCAGATCAGCGTCAACTCTTGGCAGGCCGCGACCAGTGCGGCGATGCGGCCGATGGAGCGGAAGTTCGCCGGAATCATCTCCCGCTCGGGAATTTTCACTCCGAACTCGGCCTCGACGGCAAGCATCAAGTTAACGACATCCAGCGAGGAGAGGCCGCTGGCGCGCAGATCGTCGTCGCGGCTGACCGGCCGCATGATCGCGCGCTTGTCGAAAATGCCGCGCACAAGCAGAGCCACGCGATCCGTCAGGTGGATATCGGCGCGATCAAGCACGGTTAACACTCCCACTAATTCGCCGGCTACTAAACGCAATTGTCCTTAAAGTTCGCCTCCAATGAAAACTACACGTGAAGGGTTTGCGATTGGTAACCTTTATGAGAAAGAACAACGACAATTTCAGTCATTTGCCGGCCTAGATTCAAATTTTTGCACTACCTCTGGTCCAAGTAGCTGCGATCGAAGTATCGCGATTGAACCCAGATTGCAGAGGTGGCGGCATTCATGACGGTGCGAACAGCGACGCTACAAGGCGTTCCCGCTTCGCGTAGCCCAGCGCGCGGCTTGCTTGTTGCCGGCAACCCGAAGCAAGTCGGCATTGAGAACCTTACGTCTCGCGCCACAAAGGTTGCGGCGGTCGCTGGCGCAAACGCCGTTGCGGTTGATTCCGAGTCGCGTTTTCCTGCGGAGGCGATCGCTGCTCTCCGCGCGCAGCGCCTGTTGGGTGTTGCCGTATCGCGTGAATTTGGCGGCGAGGGCGCCAGCGTTTCCGAGGTCGCCGACATTTGTTACGCGCTTGGGCGAGCATGCGCATCCACCGCCATGATCTACGCCATGCACCAGACCAAGGTGGCTTGCGTGACGCGACATGGGCGCGGCAGCGCCTGGCACCAATTGTTGATGCGCCGAATCTGCGGCGAGCAAATGCTGCTCGCGTCCTCGACCACCGAGGGCAACCGCGGCGGCGATATTCGCAACAGCGTAGCGCCAATCGAGCGGCAAGGCGCACGCATTGCGCTCGAAAGAAGCGCGACCGTCATCTCCTATGGCGAGGCGGCAGACGCCATCGTGACCACGGCCCGGCGCTCCGCTGATGCGGCCAGCGCGGACCAGGTCTTGGTGGTCTTACTGAGACAAGACTACACGCTCGAACAGCAGATTGGCTGGGACGCACTCGGCATGCGCGGCACTTGCAGCGCCGGCTTCAAACTCGTCGCATCCGCGGCAAGCGAGCAGATCCTGCCCGCGGCATATGAAGAGATTCACGCCCGCACCATGATGCCGGTCGCGCATCTTCTCTGGAGCAGCGCCTGGGCCGGCATTGCTGCGGCGGCGGTCGATCGCGCCCGTGGGTTCGTCCGCAAGGCGCGACAACTGGCCGACGGCGTGCTACCGCCCGGCGCGGCGCACCTCACGCGCGCCAATGCGTCGCTGCAGACCTTGCGCGGCCTGATCGCCAACGCGTTGCAACGTTTCGAATTGTCCGCAGACGATCCCGCCGCGCTCGAATCGCTCGACTTCCAGACCACCATGAACCTCCTCAAGGTGAATGCATCCGAGCTGGCGGTGGCGACCGTCATGAGTGCGATGCAGGCGAGCGGGCTTGCCGGATACCGCACCGACGGCGAATTCAGCATCGGCCGTCATCTCCGCGACATTCTGTCGGCGCCGATCATGATCAACAATGACCGCATCCTCGCCAATCTTGCCACAGCTTCGCTGCTGAATGGCGTGCCGGCATCCGTCCGCGACTAAGCGCGGCGCCGACAAAAGACTTGTAGAAGCAGATTTACAGAAAACGACTTGCAGAAAGTGAGACGAAATCCGTGAACGTCGCATTCAAGCAATCGAAACCTTCCGCCCGCTCGCTCGAGGCCATCACCGAGACATTGTTGCTGCCGTCGGATATCGACGGCGTCTACGCGCGCACCGGCGTCTTCGAGGACGTTGTCGTTGGCCTCACGGCGCTGATCTCGCGCCACCGTGAGCCCGGAACCGAGGTGTTGCGGTTCCCGCCGGTGATGAGCCGGCGGCACCTGGAAAAATCCGGCTATCTGAAAAGCTTTCCGCACTTCCTCGGTTGCGTGTGCTGTCTTACCGGTGACGAAGGAAAGATCAGGGGCACGGTCGAGCGTCTTGAGAGCGGTGAAGATTGGACGTCGGATCTGTCGGCAGCCGATCTGGTTCTGACCCCCGCCGCCTGCTATCCGGTGTACCCCATTGCCGCGAGCCGCGGCGCAGTGCCGGCCGCAGGGCTCACGTTCGACGTCGCGGCCGACTGCTTCCGTCGTGAGCCGTCGAAAGACCTCGATCGGCTCCAGTCGTTCCGGATGCGTGAATATGTTTGTCTCGGCACGCCCGAGCAGGTCGATGCCTTCCGCCGCCGCTGGCTGGCCTGGGCACCGGATTTCGCCGCGCAACTGGGACTGCCTTGCACGATCGAGCACGCCAGCGACGCGTTCTTCGGACGCGGCGGCAAGCTCATGGCGATGAGCCAGGTCGAGCAGGCACTGAAATTCGAACTGCTGATTCCGGTGTGCTCGGTCGAGAAACCGACAGCGTGCATGAGCTTCAACTATCACCAGGACCACTTCGGCAAAGTCTGGAACCTGCGCAATACGGCTGGTGCGGTGATCCATACCGGCTGCGTTGCATTCGGTGTCGATCGCTTGGCGCTCGCGCTGTTCGCGACGCATGGGCCGGATTTCTCGGGTTGGCCGGCGGCTGTCCGTCAGGCACTGTCGCTCTAGATACCTCCAAAGTTGTTCTCTTTTGACTCCCCCCTCCTTTGAGGGGATTGCCACCCATTCAGCGCGTTCGGACAATTCATCCGCCTTCCAGGGCATCATCTCCGCGCGAATCGCGCCGAGATGGTTTGGAGGATTTGAATGACGAACATGAGTTTGATCCACGCCGAAAGAACCGCCGATACGCCTGCCGCCGAGTACCACGCCCGCGCTGATGCGCTCGTGCCGTTGATCGAAGAGCGTGCGGAGGAGGCCGAACGCATCGGCCATCTGACCGACGACGTGGTCGATGCGCTGCGCAAATCCGGCATCTACACGATGCTGTTTCCGAAGGCGGTCGGCGGAGCGGAACTGCCGCCCTTCGACGCCATGCAGATTGTCGAACGTCTGTCCTATGCGCATGCGTCGGCCGGCTGGTGCACCGTCGTCAACAATATGGAAGGCATGACGATGGCCATCTACATCGAAGATCCGGGCATCGCCGAAGTCTTCCGCAATGGCGTGGACATTACGATCGCCGGCAACGGCGTGCCGCGCGGTTTTGCCCGCCCGGTTGACGGCGGCTACATGATCAGCGGCCACTGGGCCTACGGCAGCGCCATCACGCACGCCGAATGGATTCACACCGGCTGTTTCGTCACCGATCCGTCGGGCAAGAACATGGTGATCCAGCCGAACGGCCAGCCGAAGGTCGTCATCACCCATCACCCGCGCTCGACCATCAAGCTTCTCGGCAACTGGGATGTGCTTGGGCTGCGGGCGACCGGGAGCTTCGACTACGAGTTGGCGGAAGGGCCGGAATTATTCGTGCCGACGTACCGGGTCTATGACTTCGACATCGAAGCGCCGCGCCGCGGCGGCATTCAGGGCGCGCTCGGCCTCGCCGGTTGGAGCGCCTGGGCTCATTCAAGCTGGGCCATCGGCGTCGGCCGAAGAATCCTCGACGAGCTTATCAAGGTGATCGTTGCTCGGACCGACGCCTTCGGTAAATCAAGCGACAGCGCGAGCTTCAAGTTTCAGTTCGCGCAAGCCGAGGGGAAGTTCCGTGCGGCGCACGCGCTGGTCTATCAAACCTGGCGGAGCGTGTCGGAGACTTGCGCTCGCGGTGAGACTCCATCGCTCGATCAAATGACCATGATCAAGCTCTCGCTGCGGCATATCCACGACGTGATTTCCGACGTGAGTACGTTCGCGCATCGCGCTGCACGCGGTGCTTCGCTGCGCAACACGACCATGCAGCGCTTCTACCGCGACATCCATTCCGGAACGCAACACATTCTGATGTCCGACCAGATCATGGAAGAAGTCGGCCGCGCGCTCCTTGGTCTGCCAAGTCCTAATGGGCAATGGACAGTGTTCGGGGTCGTGGAATGAGGGCGCGTGCGATCGGCGCGGCGGACTGGAAAGCCGCGGCATGAGCGACGCAAGTGCGAAGCCCGCGGGCGACATGACCGGATTCACCCGCGCCGAGTACGACATCAACGGCGTAAAGACCATCGTTCATTCCATCGGCAGCGGCCCCGAGTTTGTGTTTCTGCACGGGACCGGAACGTTCACTGGCTTCGAGTTTGCCCGCGCCTGGGCGCCGCACCGCAAGGTCATCGTTCCCTATAACCCCAACTTCGGGGAATCGGGTGACGCTGCCACGCTCAATTCGATCGAGGATTATGTCCTTCACTATATGGACCTGTTCGATCGGCTTGGCCTGAAAAAATTCGATCTCGGCGGTTTCTCGCTTGGCGGATGGCTCGCGGCCGAATTCGCCATCCGCCAGCCGGAGCGCGTGCGCCGGCTGGTGCTCGTCGCTCCAGCCGGCTTGGTCGTCGACAAGGCGCGGGCCCCCGAACTATCCGAGATCACGCCGCCGGAATTACCCTCGTATTTGGCCAATGATCCGTCGGCGGCACTGCGCTATTTCCCTAAAGCGCCAGACCCGGCCTTCGATGCTCGCCTAGGCCGCGAGATTGGCGCCTTCGCGCAACTCATCCGCAACCATCCGCAAGGCAATCCGAAGCTCGCCCGTTGGTTGCACCGGATCACTGTTCCCGCGCTGCTGGTTTGGGGCACCGCGGATCGGATGCGCCCGACGGCACAAGCCGATGCCTGGATGGACCTGCTTCCGGATGGACACTTGAAGCTGGTGTCGAAAACTGGACATCTGGTGTTTGAGGAGACACCGGCAGCAACGGAGCTAGTCGCCGATTTTTTAAACGGATGAGCCGGCTATCGCCGCAAACGGAGGACTCTGCACATGGTTGAAATGGCCGCGGGTGTTACCAAAGCGAATGAGGGTTTCGGCGGTACGGTTTGGAACGTTCTTGGGCAGACTTACACGCTTAAGGAAGAGTCCGATGCGTCGATGGGCTGGCATGCGCTGTTGCCGCCCGGCAGTTTTGTGCCGCCGCACATCCATCCGACCCAGGACGAATTCATCTATATGATCGAAGGGACCCTCGATCTGGAGCTCGAAGGGGTTAAGGGCAGCGCAACGCCGGGCGATCTGATCCGATTACCGATGAACCGCGCCCATGGCCTCTTCAACAATTCCAAGGCTCCGGTAAGATGCCTGTTCTGGGTCGCACCCGCGCGGAAGCTTCGTGCCTTGTTCGACAAGCTGCACAATCTGACCGATCCCAACGAAGTCGTGCGCATTTCCGCGCAATACGAAGTCAATTTCCTGCCGCCGAAATCATGAATGAGCGAGCCGCTCGACGGGGCTTACTCGGGCAACGGCGCGAAGCGCGCAGAAAACAGATGCCGCTGGGACAAAAAACGTGGGGCCGCTGAACGGTCTTTAAATGGACTTCTTAGCGAAAGGAACAGTCATGTCCATGGCAACAATTACTGAATCGGATCGGTCGCGTATCAAGAACTGGCAGTGGGGCATTATCGTGCTCGCGGTTCTTGCTGAAATCTTCCTGGCGGCGGATTGGTACGGATTCGCCGCAGTGCTCACCTTCGTCTCAGGCGACATCAAGCTCCAGCCCTGGGAAGCGGGTTTTGCCCAAGGCATTTTTGCCATCGCCTACGGGCTTGGCATGTTCTTCTGGTCGCCGGTCAGCCGGACCATGACGTCGCGCAGGATGCTCGTTATCGGGCTGATCGGCAGCGGCATCGGCATGGGAATTCAAGTTTTCGTCCAGAACTTTGCCGAGCTTGTGGTGCTGCGCATCATCATCGGGTTCTTTGATGCCGCGGTCTGGACCGGAAACATCAAGCTGATGGTCGGCTGGTGGCCGGAATCGCGCCGCGCCTCGATCATGGGCATCATTCTCGCCGCCTATAGCCTCGCCATCACGGCGGACTTTGCGATTGGCATTCCGCTGACCATCGCGTTTGGATGGCGGACGTTCTTTGCCGTGCTCGCCGTGTTGACGCTTTTGATCGGTGTGCTCGACCTGATCTGGGCGCGCGACAATCCGCAGGAGATTGGCATCAAGGATTTCGTCTGGGATCCTGCGAAGCCGGCAATTGCGGGGAGCGCTTCGCTCTGGGAAATCTTCAAATCGAGGTGGGTCTATGTCGGCGCGCTCGGCATCGGCGGCTGCACGTTCGCTCTGTCCGGAACGGCGACGTGGGTAATACCGACTTATATCAACGTTCAGGCCATGCCCGTCGGTTACGCTGCACTCGTGGGAACGGCCATGGGGTTGTCGCAAGTGGTGTTCCTCACCATCGGCGGCTACGTCACCGACTGGCTCGACAACCGTACAGCGGTTATCAAGTTCGGTGCGTTCCTGGGCGTGCTGGTGGGCTTGTCGTTCATATTGACGGCGGTCAATCCGATGGGCTTCGGGCCGTTGCTCCTCGTTGCCTCGCTCAGCGGCGTCGCGGTGTTCAGCGGCGGCGCGATCTTCAGTCTGCTCAGTAAAAAATATCCGGACCGGATCGTCCCGGCCGCAATCGGCTATGCCGAAGTCATCGGCGTGTTCGCGACCTTCCTGTCGCCGGCGCTGATGGGTGCGGTCATCAATATAACCGGCTCGTTCGCCTGGGCATTTGTCGCCTACACGGTGTGTGAGGTGATCGTGCTGCTCGTGCTCCTGGTCCTGGCGCGGGACTCTTCACCGAGCAGCGTTGCCGCTACCGCGTCGGCGCGCTGACGCAAGCACTGTCGAAACGACAAACGGCCCGCCTCATGAGAGTGGGGCGGGCCGTAAGTGTTTTTGGCAACAAAGAAGTCTGGCCAGGTGCCAGCCGGCGATCAGGAATCAATGAGGAGCCGGTGCACGAGATCGGTGCGATTGAGCGCGCCGAAACGCTTGCAGAGATTCTGCACGTGCTCCTTGACGGTGTAGACTGAAATACCGAGACGCGCCGCAATCGATTTGTTGGGATGCCCCTTACACAACAGTTGCGCGACCTCGCGTGAGCGCGCCGGCAGCCGGTCGATCGGCCGGATGTCGTCAAACGGTTCCGCGGGGCCCGACCAGTCGGTTTCGACCGAGAGCGAATCCCGCCAGTCGCTGGACGCGGAGTTCGCCAGCTCGCATCGCAGACGCTCGCGTCCGCGCATCGCCGCCAATGCCAGCGAGCCCGCGCGGCACATCAAGTCGAGCCGTTTGACATGCTCGTCTTCGAACGGTTCGGCATCGTGCGCGGTGGCGACGAAAAGTGTGCCGGCGACGCGGCCGTCGACAACGAAGGCGCCGCCCATGTTGTGATGGAAGCCCCAGCCGTGCAGCATCTCGTAATTGCCGCTATGCCGCCAGCGCGCCGGGCCGTGAAAATGAAAGCCGTCGATGGTACGGTGCTCCGATACGATGCAATCAAGCATGGTGTCGGACTTCCAGTATTCGCGCTCATAATCGTCGAGGAAGCCTTGCGGCGCGAAGCGGCTCGAGATGTATCGCAGCTGCTCGGTCCGATCGAACAAATAGAGGCCCATCGCTACGCCCCCGATCAGATCGTCTGCGTGACCGAACAGCGCGTCGCGCAATGCGGTGAGCGAGCGGCAATCGGCAATGCAAAGCGCAGCCCGGGTGAGGCCGTCAGCGGAAATTTCCCGGTTGGCAGCGGGGACCGCGACGCCGCGCATAGTCATGCCCATGGCGAAAAGCCTTCAGAGCGCTGCTGAAACCTTTTAAGTCTAAAATGAAATCAGCGAGAGTCCAATGCCCAAATTTCACGCATCGCGTGACCGTTTTGATTTCACGGCATTGGATTTGGTGTGGAGATGGAGCAGCTAAACGCCCAGCACCGCGTATTCGGTGTAAGCTAGGTCGCCGAGCCGGGGCCGCTGCGGTCCTTTGAAATATTTCGGCATCTTACCGCGGCCGAACCAGCCGAGCAGTCCGGGTATAGGTCCGTTCGCGTCGATCAGGACAAGCGGCCGGCCGTGCCGCGCCAGCGCGCGGCCGATTGGTCCGGCGAAGCGCACAAAGTCGCCGACGTCGCGGCAATAAATTAGTTGCGCGCAAGGTACGAAACTTCTGACCAGCCGTGGCCGAAACACAAACGGATAGGCGCGTTCGGAGGTCGCGCACCACAGGCTGATGCACCCGTGTGCCGCGTGTTGTTGCAGAATCTTCTGGTCGCCGGGGTCGAAGTCGACCTGCGGCTTCCGGCTTGCGTCGAAAACCGTGACTCTTCGATTGCCGATCGGGCCCTGCAATGCCGGCGCCGCGACAAAGATGCCTTCGCTGTAACGCGAAAATCCCTGGGCTTCGATGATGGGCCGGGTATGCGGTGCTGACGACACGTTGGTGTAGGTGACATCTTTATGTCGCAGCGCTTGCGACACCAGCAACGGCGCATACGCCCGAAACCGGGCTTCGACATACCAGCTCGACAGGTTGCAGCGTGCTGCAACCGTGTCGTTCGCCGGAATCGTCGAGCAGATAACCAGGATCGCGCCGACCACGGCGCCCTGGCTCTCCAACAGGTAACCATATTTCGGCAAGCCGGCCGGCGGCTCGCGCCGGGTCAGCTGCGCGAGCGCGTTCAGCCAGAACTGCCGGGTCCGGACCGGGAAGCCCTCCGCAAGCAGCGTCGCGACCGCATCAATATCGGCCTGTTCGATCTGACGACAGCGCAGGCCACCGATGGGAGGATCGTTCGCGTTGACCACGTGCATTCCATGAACTTGATCGTAAGTGTTGGGAGAATATACCGAGCCGGAGTGAACAAACGGTAGGCGCGGCAATGTCGGTAAAGTTAACCATACTCGAACAGATGGAACAGGTGGCGCGGGAGCACGGCAAGATTCTCGCGCCGCTTAAAGAGGATCTCGTGCTTGCGGATTGCGGTCTCGACTCGCTTGGCTTCGCCGTCCTGATCGCGCGGCTGGAAGACACGCTCGGCGTCGATCCGTTCACGGCCGCCGAGGATGCTTTTTTCCCAGTCACGCTCGGCGAGTTCGTCAAAGTCTATGAGCATGGCGCGCGTTGAGGCGCCATCGCTGCGGGACTCAGTCGCAAACGCACCGACGGCCCGATTTTTTTGGGGCCGCTCCGCATCGGCTTGCTTCACCGCGCTCGATCATGGGACGAGTCTCGGCGGGCGGCTCGGCGAACTTGCGGGCCGGTCGGTTCTGCTGGCGACGGCGAGCCAACTGACGACCGCACTGGCGCTGATCGAGCTTGACGGTTGCGCGCGGCGCATCGTGATCCTGCCGCCCGACGTCGATCCCGGCAATCTCGATGCGGTCATCGCCGCCGCCGAAATCGATGCCGTCGTAGTCGATGACGGCTCACCGCAATGCGCGGCGCTCGATCTTCCGCTCCGCGTTTCCTGTACGCCGGAGATCGTTCCGGCGAATGTTTGCCCGCCCGCCGACCGCCGCACCGACTGGCTGCTGATGACCTCCGGCACGACCGGGGTGCCGAAGCTGGTCGTGCATGATGCCGCCACGCTTACGTCCGCGGTGAAAGCGCGCAGCGTCGCCGACGGCGCCGCGGTATGGGGCACCTTCTATGACATCCGCCGCTACGGCGGCTTGCAAATGTATCTTCGCGCGGTGCTGGGCGGCGCCTCGCTCGTTCTTTCGAGTGCCGGCGAACCGGTCGCCGAACATCTGGAACGCCTTGCAGAACACGGCGTCACCCATCTCTCCGGGACGCCCTCGCATTGGCGCCGCGCGCTGATGGAGCCGGCGATCCGAAACATTGCACCGCGTTACGTCAGACTCTCGGGGGAGATTGCGGACCAGCCGGTTCTCGACCGGCTGCGCGCGACATTTCCGCAAGCGGCGATCGGTCACGCTTATGCTTCGACCGAAGCCGGCGTGGCGTTCGACGTCAACGACGGCCTCGCGGGCTTTCCGGCAGCCTATGTCGGCCCCAACCGCGACGGCGTGGAAATGAGGGTCTTTCCGGATGGCTCGCTGCGCATCCGGTCGCCGCGCGCGGCGTCGCATTATGCCGGCACCGGGCAGACGCTCGCCGACGCCGAAGGATTTGTCGACACCGGCGACATTGTCGAGCGGCGAGGGGAGCGCTACTACTTTGTCGGGCGCAAGGGGGGCATCATCAACATCGGGGGTCTGAAGGTGCATCCGGAAGAGATCGAGGCGGTGATCAATCAGCATCCGCAAGTTGGAATGTCGCGGGTGCGGTCGAAGCAAAATCCGATTACCGGCGCCATCGCGGTCGCCGACATTGTCCTCAAATCCGAGCAGGACGCCACTGGTGCACAGCAAGCCATGATCAGGGACGATATTCTCAAACTCTGCCGCGAAGCGCTGCCGCGCCACAAAGTCCCGGCCGCGATAAGCTTCGTGTCCGCGATCGGCATTGGCGCTGCCGGCAAGCTGGCGCGCCGCGAGCAATAAAACATGGCTCAATCGAAGCGAAGCGTGCTTGTGACCGGCGGTAGCCGCGGCCTAGGTCTTGCCATCTGTCAAAAGCTCGTCGGCTCGGGCTATCAGGTGATCGCCGTGGCCCGGCGGAAGAATAAGGATCTCACGGCGGCGCTCGCGCAAGCAGAGCGCGCGAACAAAGGTGCGCTGCATTTTGTGCCGTTCGATCTCGGCGAGATCAATAAGATTCCGGGATTGGTGCGCGGTCTGCGCAAGGAGTTCGGTCCACTGTTCGGCCTGGTCAACAACGCCGCGCTCGGTTTCGAGGGCGCGCTGGCGATGATGCACAACGCCAAGATCGAGGAACAGGTCCGCGTGAACACGCTGTCGCCGATCGTGCTCACCAAATACGTGGTGCGCGGGATGATGTCCGCCGGCGCCGGACGCATCGTCAATGTCGCCTCGATCATCGGCGCCACCGGCTACAGCGGCCTTGCAGCCTACGCAGCGACCAAGACGTCGATGCTCGGCTTCACCCGCTCGCTGGCGCGCGAGGTGGGCCGCCTCGGCATCAACGTCAACGCGGTGTCGCCCGGCTTTCTGGCGACCGACATGACCAGCATCTTCACCGACGAGCAGCGCCAGCAGATCGTGCGCAGGACGGCGCTGCGCCGCTTTCCCGAGGTGGACGACGTGGCGGATGCCGTGGAGTTTTTGCTCAGCGATAAAGCGCGCAACATCACCGGAACGGTGCTGACGGTCGATGCCGGCACGACGGCGTAGCACTCAGACCCTATAAGGATGACGACTGTGGCCCTGACGATCCTGATTGTTCTCGCCGGCCTGATGGGAGCAAGCGGTATCATTCTGGCCGCCGCCGGTGCGCACGGCGCGCCTCATGCCGGTTTGGATGGCGCCGCCTATATGCTGCTGTTTCACGCCGCGGCTTTACTCGGCGGCACAGCGCTCGCGCAGCAAGGTCTATTGTGGCGGCCGCTGATGTTTGCGGTTCTGATCGCCTGGGTCGTCGGCGCCGCGCTGTTTTCCGGCGATATCGCCACACGCGCTTTCCTGGGGCACCGGCTGTTCGCATTTGCAGCGCCGACCGGCGGTGTCGTTCTGATCGTCGCTTGGCTCGCGCTCTCGGTTGCGGCGGTCGGCGCTCTTATCCATCGCGCCGCTTGATCCTAAAGGCGCACGTCACCTGCCTGAATGCGCGCGAACAGCGCTGGGTCTAGCGCGACGAAAGCCTTCTTCGACGGGTCGTCGAAGTAGAGCGGGTCGGTGGTGGCCGCGGGATCGTAGCCGTCGCGTCTCAGCTCGTTTTTCTTGTGCTTGAACGTTGAAGTAGCGGCGATGCTATCGGTGAGGCGCAGAAACAGCGGCCGCGCGTAGGCCGGCAGCGCACGCGCCAGGTGCCGGCGGAGTTCCCGCAGGTCGAGCGAGTCGTCGGCGACAATCGCCGCCATACCGGCGGCGCCTTCGGTTCCCGGAACGCCCACGCCATAAACCTCAACCTCCTTGACGCCGTGAAACGCTCCAATCGCGGCGGCGACTTCGGACGTCGACACGTTCTCGCCTTTCCAGCGAAACGTGTCGCCGATCCGGTCGACGAAATAATAAAAGCCGCTGGCGTCCATGCGCATGAGGTCGCCGGTCCGATACCAGGCGTCGCCTGGCGCGAACACGTTGCGAAGGACTTTTTGCTCCAACTCCTTGGCGTCGGTGTAACCCTCGAATTCGCCGCCGGCATCCGACAGGCCATCGGAAATAAGGCCGATCGCTTCGCCAGTTTCGTTCGTGGCGCAACGAATACAGAATCCGTTTGCGTCGCGACCGGGCCTGCCGGTGTTGACATCAAATTTCACCAGCGCCAGCGGGAAACGGTGCGAAAGATAGGACGGAACGCGGCCGATGGCGCCGACCTTTCCCTCGACATTGTAGAGCGAGACATTGCCTTCAGTCGCGGCATAAAATTCGAGAATGCGCGGGATCCCGAATTTGCTCTGAAATTGTTCCCATACATCGGCGCGAAGTCCGTTGCCGCAGCACAGCCGCAGCCGATGCGCGCGCTGGCGCGGATGTTCCGGCGCATTGAGGAGATAGCGGCAAAGTTCGCCGATGTACTGGAACAGCGTGCAGCTGCCGTCGACGATATCGTCCCAAAAATGCTGCGCCGAGAATTTGTCGCGGATCAGCACCGAGCCGCCGCGAACCAGCACCGACCCGGTCGCGACGACGCCGCCAATGCTGTGATAGAGCGGCAAACAATCGTACATGCGGTCTTCCGGAGTGGTATTCATCAGACCAGCAAACCAAAAACTCCATTGCAGCAGGCGGCGATGGCTGACGTAGGCCGCTTTCGGCAAACCGGTCGTGCCCGACGTGTAGATCAGCAGGGCGCGATGTTTGATGGTTACCGGGCGACGTTCCGACGGCGTCAGGCGCTCGCCCGAAAATCCGTCAATTGCACGATCGATTCGTGCGAAATCCTTCGGCTCCGGCGCGGCCGCCGTGCGACCAGACTTTCGGTTGCTTTGCCGATTGCGCCGTCGCAGCGCGAGAATTCCTCGCAGAACTCTGCAGCGACGATGGCGTGCTTAGGCGCGGCGATGTTGACGCAGTGCGCGAGCGAAGGTCCGCGAAGCTGGGTGTTGAGCAACGCGACCACGACGCCGGTGCTGCTCAGGCCTAACCAAATGGCGAGATATTCTGGCCGGTTCGGCATCATCAGCGCGACGGTTTCGCCCGGGGCGACACCGGCATCAAGCGCCCAGCGCGCGTAACGGTTGGAGCGATTGGCAAGTGTGCGATAGGTCAGACTTTCGCCCGCGGACAGGAGTGCCGGCGCATCGTCGTGCGCCTCGGCCAATTCCCTGATGACATCGGGCAGGAGGCGCTGCGGATTGGCGGCAATTGGCGCGGTTGCTTCGAGCGCACGCACCCAATCGCGCAGTGCAGTGTTCCGCACAGCCGTCCGTCGCGCCGGCCGTTCCGTCTCGATGAGGGCCATGTAAGGAATGATCGCCGGGTAAAGTGAATCCTTCGCTTCGGTATTTGATAAAATTTTTCGGTCGTGTCTCGTGCGACGGCAGGAACGATAAATCGTTAACGTTACCGGGTCCTTTCGCGAACCGTTAAGTTGTTTTGCCTATGCGCCACGGATAACAAAACAAACGGGGATAGCATCGGAGCGGGCTGGAAGACGCGACGCGGCGGGAATTATGAAAAGCGACACGGTTGCCGTTCACGGCGGTTATGAAACCGATCCGACGACCAGGGCTGTCGCCGTCCCGATCTATCAGACCGTAGCTTACGAGTTTGAAAGCGCCGATCACGGCGCGGCTTTGTTCAACCTCGAAGCCGAAGGCTTCCGCTACAGCCGCATCAGTAATCCGACCACCGCCGTTCTGGAGCGCCGCGTCGCCGAGCTTGAGGGCGGCCTCGAAGCGTTGTGCGTCAGCACCGGGCAGGCGGCGCTGAACTACGCCGTGCTCAATCTGGCGGAGATGGGCAGCAACATCGTCTCGGTCCCACAGCTCTACGGCACGACGTACACATTGTTTGGGCACATTCTGCCGGGGCAGGGCATCACTGTGCGTTTCGCCGCCTCCGATCAGGCTGAGGCGATCGAACAGCTAATCGATGAAAAGACCCGTGCGGTGTTCTGCGAAAGTATCGGCAACCCGGCGGGAAACATCTGCGACATCGAGGCGTTGGCCAAGGTCGCCGCGCGGCACGGGGTTCCGCTCATTGTCGACAACACCGTGGCGACGCCGATCCTGTTGCGGCCGATCGATTACGGCGCCGACATTGTCGTGCATTCGCTCACCAAGTTCCTCGGCGGTCACGGCACGACCATGGGCGGCGCGATTGTCGATTCCGGACGCTTCCCGTGGCGGACGCATGCGCGCCGCTTTCCGATGTTCAACGAGCCCGATCGCTCCTACCACGGTCTGGTCTACACCGAGCATTTCGGCAACGCCGCTTATATCGCGCGCTGCCGCAGCGTCTATCAGCGGACCACGGGTGCAGTGCTTGCGCCACTGTCCGCTTTTCTCCTGCTGCAAGGCATCGAGACCGTGGCGCTCCGCGTCGAGCGCCATGTTGAGAATGCGCGCCGTGTCGCCGAATTTCTGCGTAGCGATCCGCGCGTCGCATGGGTCAATTATGCCGGCTTTCCGGAGAGCCCCTATCACGCGCTGGCACAAAAATATTTTGACGGACGCGCGTGCTCGCTGCTGACGTTCGGCATCGCGGGCGGGCTCGAGGCCGGCAAAGCATTCTATGACGCGCTCAAGCTGTTCAAACGCCTGGTCAACATGGGCGACGCCAAATCGCTTGCCTGTCATCCAGCCTCGACGACGCATCGCCAAATGTCGGCGCAGGAGCAGGAGAAGGCCGGCGTGCGGCCGGAAATGATCCGGCTCTCGATCGGCATCGAACACATCGACGACATTCTGGCGGATCTCGATCAGGCGCTCGCGGCGGCCCGATCCTTTCGCGCGACGCCGTTGATAGCAGCCGAATAGAGTCGGCGGACCTGAACAATGCCGCTCCTTCTCGATACCGCGCGTTTTGGTTCGCCTTCGGAATTGCTCGGCAGCAATTGTTTGACGATTGGGTTTGTCAACAACATGCCCGACACTGCGGTCGGCGCAACCGAGCGGCAATTCATCGATCTGGTTCGCGCTGCATCCTCTGATGTCGTCGTCCGTCTCAAGCTGTTTTCGATCTCCGAGGTTCCGCGCTCCGACTTGGTGCAGAGCGAATTTATCGAGCGCTACCGCGACATCGCAGAGCTGTGGGACACCCGGCTTGACGCGCTGATCGTCACCGGCACCGAACCGCGTGCGGCAGCGCTCGCCGACGAACCGTACTGGCCGGAGTTAGCCAAGCTTGTCGCGTGGGCGCAGGAAAACACCATCTCGACTGTCTGGTCGTGTCTTGCCGCGCACGCGGCGGTGCTGCACGCCGATGGCATTGAGCGCCAGCGGCTCGACGACAAGCTGCTCGGCGTGTTTGACCACGATGTCGTCGCAGAGCATCCGCTGATGAACGGGATGGCGCAGCGCCTCTCCGTGCCGCACTCCCGCTATAACGACCTGCCCGAGGCCGCGCTTACTTCATGCGGCTATCATATTCTTGCTCGTTCGGCGGCGACCGGCGCCGACACATTTGTTCGCGAAGAGAACGGCTCGTCGCTATTCGTCTTTTTCCAGGGTCATCCGGAATACGAGACCGATACGCTGGCGCGCGAGTACCGTCGCGATATCGGTCGTTTCCTTCGCGGCGAGCGCGAGCACTTTCCGGCGATGCCGCAAAACTATTTTAACGATGAAGCGGCCGCGCTCGCGGAAGATTTTCGCGCGCGCGCGGTTGCCCGCGCCATTGATGTCCGGCGCGAAAGCCTGATGTCCGACTTTCCCATGAGCGATCTGCAGCGCGGACTTGAAAACACTTGGCGTGATCCCGCTAACGGAATTTATCGAAATTGGCTGGAATATCTGAAGGACCGTAAGGCGGAGCGGCGGACGTCGTCATCGAAGACGCAACGCTCCCGCGTCGACGCTTCGTGGATCGGTAACGTACGATCGGCAGTGGGTCGCTCCACGGCCGGGTAGCACGAACGATAAAGGGGGCTTCCGTGTCACGACCGGTTTTTACAGTTCCAGCCGAGATCGATCTCGATCTCGATCCCATCCGTCCCGATTGGGTCATTGAAGGCAGCCCGCAGGTGCGCTCGAAGTACGTGGCGCGAAGCGCCGACGGCGCCTCGTCGGTGATGGTGTGGTCGTGCACGGCCGGTCGTTTCGTCTGGTGCTACAAAGTCGACGAAATGCTGCATGTCATTTCCGGTGAGGTTTTTGTCACCGATGAAAACGGTGCTGTGCAACGCCTCGGTCCCGGCGATATGGCGTTCTTCCCGGCGGGTGCCCGCAGCGTGTGGCATGTCCCGAATGAAGTGCGAAAAGTCGCCATGTGCCGCCACAAGCTGCCGCGGCCGTTCGGCACGGTGCTGCGGGCGTGGAACAATCTGATCGACCGGCTGAGTGGCTTTTCGGCGGTGGACGGCAAGGCCATGGACGTGCGCCCTTCAACGAGGCCGCAGAGCGGCCAGCTGGCATCGGTATAAGGCCGGTTTGGCCTGCGACGCGGCGTCATTGACAAGCCGGCGGAGCCTCCTTTATCAACCCGGCAAAGATCGGGATATTGGTTATGAAAGTCCGTAATTCGTTGAAATCGCTCCGTGGCCGGCACCGCGACAACCGTATCGTGCGCCGCAAGGGGCGGGTTTACGTCATCAATAAGACGCAGCGGCGCTTTAAGGCCCGCCAAGGCTAGGCCAGCGCCTGCACGCCTGCCGCTTCCTTCACGTGCCTTTGACCAATTTTCGGGCTTGCTGCGGCAAGCGCGGCGACTAAATTCGTCGCCATGGTGTCGCGATTCCTTTCGGCGCTTACTCTGGGCTCGATAGTTCTCGGCTCGATGCTTCTCGGGTCGGCATTCGTCGCTGGACCGTCCCTGGCGGAAGATGCGGCTGAAGGCGCTCCGGCGCCGGATTGGGTGGCGCCGCCGAATGATCTGCCCAGGCCTGGACGCGGCGAGCGCACTTACAATCTCGATACGCTGTTTGCCGGCCTGAAGATTGCGCCGGATGCCGACAGCGCCAAAGCGATTGAAGATCGCATCTGGGCGCTGTGGATGATCTCCGGCAGCGATACCTGCAATCTGCTGATGGCGCGGGTCAAGGCGGCGTCCGATCAGAAGGACTACGATCTGGCAGTCAAACTCCTGGACGCCGTCATTGCGCTCAAGCCCGACTATGTCGAAGCCTGGAATCGGCGGGCCACGATCTACTACCTGATGAAGGACTACGGGCATTCGGTCGCCGATATTCGCGAGGTGCTGCTACGCGAGCCGCGGCATTTCGGGGCGCTGTCGGGCCTCGGTCTCATCCTGCAAGAAATCGGCGACGACAAGCATGCGCTGGAGGCGTACCGCCGCGCTCTCGCGGTTGACCCTCACCTCGAACACATTCCCGAAGTGGTGAAGACGCTGCGCGAGTCCGTCGAGGGACGAGATCTCTGAACAGGCGTTTTGTCGCCGTCGCGGGCTTGACCTGACAATCTATCTCCCTTTTTGTCCGCGCTGACGATCACCGGCACCGCTGCTTTGGTGCCGGTAACGACGCCTCTGACAATGCTGGGGAAAGCCATGACTGACGTTGCCGCGGACAAAGTCATCATCCGCGAACTTGTGGATCATTGGGCGGTGTGGCGCGATGCGCGCCTGTGGGACCGTTTTCGCACCGTCTGGCTGCCCGAGGGCCGCATGATGGCGACCTGGTTTCAGGGCGGCTTTGAGGAGTTCATCAAGGTCAACGACGAGGGCTGGGCACGCGGGGTGCGCATCCTGCATTTTCTCGGCGGCAGCGCGATTGAGGTCGCGGGCAATCGCGCGACCGCGCAGACCAAGATGACGATTTCGCAGCGCGCGCCGGTCGAAGGCGTGGTTTGCGACGTTGTCTGCACCGGCCGCTTTTACGATTTCTTTGAAAAGCGCGGCGGCCGCTGGGGCCTGGTGTTGCGGCAGCCGATCTACGAGAAGGATCGGCTCGACCCGGTCGATCCTTCGGCCAAGCTCGTCCTCGACCAGAATTTGCTCAAGAGCTTTCCCGAGGGCTACCGTCACCTCGCCTATCTACAGAGCAAGATCGGCTACAAAGTGAAAACCGACATGCCCGGCATTGAAGGGCCGGAACTCGATAAGCTTTATGCGCGTGGCGCCGGCTGGCTGAAGGGTGAAGCACTCTGAGTTCCAGCCGAGCGTCGGCGCCATGATTTTCTCGTAATCGACGCCCAACAATTGCTTCTGATAGGGTGGTTCCGCTTGCGCCGGGACGCGCGGCACCGTCATCGGCGACAGGACCACGCAAAGCCAATGACCACGATCACCGTCATCGCTGTCATCTTGGGCGGCGGCGCCCTCATTACGCTGATCGGGAGATTTCTGATCGGGCGGGCGCATCGGCCGCACGGCCGCTTTATCGAGAGCAACGGTTTCCGTCAGCATGTGATCGAAATGGGAGACGCGGGCGCCGCGAAGGATACTCTCCCGGTCGTTCTCCTCCACGGCGCCGGCGCCAATCTCCAGGATATGAATCTCGCGCTCGGCGACCGTCTTGCTGCGCGTCACCGTGTCATTCTCATCGACCGGCCGGGCCTCGGCTTTAGCGCGCGCAAGGCTGGCGAATGCAGTTCGCCCGCTGATCAGGCCTCCGTGTTGCGTGACGTGCTCGATAAGCTCGGCATCGACCGCGCCATCATTGTCGGCCACTCCTGGGGTGGTACCATGGCGCTTTCCTTCGCACTCGATTTTCCCGAGCGCGTCGCCGGGCTTGTGCTGATCGCAGCGCCTACCCATCCCGGGTTATGGCGCATGACCAAGCTCAACGCGGTATTGGCCTCGCCGATCGGATGGTTATTTGCCCACACACTGGCGCTGCCGTTCGGTGCGATCTTTATCTGGCCGGGGTCGCGCACGGCATTCCTTCCGCAAGTGATCCCTCCCGGTTACGTCAAGCGGACGGCGACGATGCTAGTGTTACGGCCAAAGACCCTTTTGGCTAACTGGGCCGACGTCGGCTGCCTCGACGCATTTCTGACGCAGCAGGCGACTCGTTATGACCGCCTGGCGGCGCCAACCATCGCGCTTGCCGGCGACCGCGATCCGCTGGTGCCGCTGGAGCAACATGCCGCGAAACTTGCCGCCACGGCGCCGGCGGTGAGGGTCGAAGTGGTTCCGGGTTTCGGCCACATGCTGCACCACGCCGCCGCCGATCGTGTTGCCGCCGCGGTCGAAGAGGTGAGCAACGCAGCCCTGCCACAGACCGCCACCAAAGAGATGGCGAAGTAGGCGACCTCTCCACGCCGCAATTTGCTTTTGGAATTTACACGTCCGTAATCGCGGGTCCGCCGACGAACGCGACTCTGATCATGTTCGTTGTGCCGGGCGTGCCGAGCGGGACGCCGGCAACGATGATGACGCGCTGGCCGGCCTTGGCGAAGCCTTCCTTGAACGCGATCTGAGAGGCGCGTTCCACCATGTCGTCCTGATCGCGAGCGTCCTCGGCGATCACGCAATGAACGCCCCAGACCAGTGACAATTTTCGCCCGGTGGCGACGATCGGCGATATGGCGATGATCGGCGGCTTCGGGCGTTCGCGGGAGACGCGCATTCCAGTGGCGCCGGAGCTGGTCCAGCAGACGACGGCCGCAAGATCGAGCGTCTCGGCAACCTGCCGCGCCGCGGCGGCAATGGCGTCGGCCCCGGTCGCTTCCGGCTCGGTGTGCAACACGTGCAGCGCCGGAAGATAGATGGTGTCGTTCTCGACCTCTTCGGCGATCCGGTTCATCGTCGCAACCGCTTCGACCGGGTATTGGCCGGCGGCCGATTCCGCCGACAGCATCACCGCGTCAGCGCCGTCGAAGATAGCAGTGGCGACGTCGGAGACTTCGGCCCGTGTCGGCACCGGGCTCGTGATCATCGATTCCAGCATCTGGGTTGCGACGATCACCGGCTTGCCGGCGCGGCGGCAGGCGCGGGTCATCTCCTTCTGCACGCCGGGAACTTTTTCCAGCGGCATCTCGACGCCCAGATCGCCGCGCGCCACCATCAGGCCGTCGGCGAGTTCGAGGATGTCGTTTAGCCGCGCGACCGCTTGCGGCTTTTCAATCTTGGCCATCACCGCGGCGCGCCCGCGGGTGATTTTCTTGGCTTCCGCCACGTCCTCCGGACGTTGAATGAAAGACAGCGCCACCCAGTCAATGCCGGCATCGAGTGCCGCCTCAAGATCCGCCAAGTCCTTCGCCGCCAGCGCTGCCACCGGCACGACGGTCTGCGGCAGGCTTACGCCCTTTCGGTTCGACACTTTGCCGCCGACCTGGACGCGCGCGACGATGCGCTCGGGTTCCGTCTCGGTAACGATCAGCCGCAATTTGCCGTCGTCGATCAGGAGCGCATCGCCCGGCTTGATGGCGGCGAAGATTTCCGGATGCGGCAGGTTTACGCGCGTCGAGTCGCCTGGCGCCGGATCGGTATCGAGGATGAAGGTCCCCCCGGTTTCGAGAGCGGCCCAGTCGTTCTTGAAACTGCCGAGCCGCAGCTTCGGTCCCTGCAGGTCGACCAGAATGCCGATTGGCCGACTGTACTCAGCTTCGACCGCGCGGATCGTCTCGACCAGTTCGCGCATTTTGTCGTGCGCGGTGTGACTCATATTGATCCGGAACACGTCAGCGCCGGCCTCGAACAGGCGGCTGATCATTGCGCGACCGGAAGATGCTGGCCCAAGCGTCGCGACCAATTTGGTGCGCCGCTGGCGCCTCATCGCGCTTGGCCTGCCGGCGGAGTAAGCGACGTTGGTGCACCCGGCGCGGGCCGGCCACCGGAGGATGACGGCGCGGTCGCGCCGGGCCCGACACGCGCCCCTGCAGGCGGCGCCGACTGGATTGGAGTTAAGGGATTTCCGGGCGTTAACGGGTGTTGGACCGGTTGCTCGCTCGATTCGGTCAGTTGGACGGTCCAGGCGCGCTGTTCGCCGGTGTCCACCTCGAAAAAGCCGGTTCGGTCGTAGCCACGCGCAAGACAATCGGCGATGCCGCGAATGGTGAACTCCTTGTCGCGGGTGCACATGTAGGCTTGTCCGATCCACTCCCCGCCATGATCGTAATCAATGGCATAGACGTAATAAAACCTCGCGACGAGATTGCCCTTGAGCACGGTCTCGCAGGAACGCGACGGCAAATTCCACCAGCCTTCGGTGGTCCAGCCGTCGGCGTCCTTGTAACCGACAGCGACGCCGACCCGGCTCGCGGTATTGTTGCAAAGCCGGAAGTCGGCGGCCGCAGGCGTCGCCAATGCAGTGAGCGCGAGCAAAATGAGCGTGCTCACGGCTGCCGCGCCTGCTGCAGTTCTGAGGTAAATCCCGTTGCTCATTTCCGGTTCAGAATCCGGTCAAGGCTCAACGGCTGTCAACAACGATGGCCCGAAAGTCAGTGACGTTGGTGAACGTCGGACCGGGCCGGAACAAATCGCCGATACCATTGAAAAACCCCGTGGAATCGTTGTCGGCGAGAAAGGCGGCAGGATCGAGGCCGGCCTGCCGGGCCCGTTTGACCGTGGTCGGGTCGACAAAGGCGCCGGCCGGATCGTCGGCTCGGCCGCCGCCGCCGTCGGTCCCGTCCGTGTCGGCGGCCAGCCCCGAGATGCCGGCCGCGTCGTTAAGGTGTATGGCGAGCGCCAGCGCGTATTCCTGGTTAGGACCGCCGTGGCCCTTCCCGCGCAGCGTTACGGTGAGTTCGCCACCGGACAGGATGGCGGCCCGGCGGTTCTGGCCGCAAAGCTCGACCGCCAGCCGCGCATGCTCGGCGGCGACCTCGCGGGCTTCCCCCTGCAGGCGATCGCCAAGCATCACGCATTCATACCCAGCGGCCGCGGCGCGCTCGGCCGCCGCACGCAAGGCGTCGGCCGGTCGCGCCACGATCCTGTAATCCGATCCGCGGAAGATGTCGTCGCCCGGTTTCGGCGTCTCATTCGCTGGGTCATTGAGAGCATGCGCGACCGCGTCGGGCAGTTCGAGGCGGTAGCGGCTCACGATCTCGCGCGCATCCGCAAGTGTGGTCGGATCAGGCACCGTCGGTCCCGAGCCGATCACCGCCGGGTCGTCGCCCGGCACGTCGGAAATCGCCAGCGTTATGACTTTGGCTGGATGAGCGCGCTTGGCGAGGCGACCGCCCTTGATGCGGGAGAGATGCTTTCGAACCGTGTTCATCTCGCCGATATTGGCGCCGCTCTTTAACAGCGCGCGGGTGACGGCCTGCTTTTCTGCGAGCGTGAGCCCGGGCGCAGGCGCGATCCAGTTTGCCGACGCGCCGCCGGAGAGCAAAACCAGGACGAGATCGTTGGCATCCACTGCGTCGGCAAGCGCCAGCGCGCGCTTTGCCGCCGACATACCGATCTTATCGGGAACTGGATGACCCGCCTCAATGACCGGGATCCGCTGCGTCGGTCGTCCGTAACCGTGGCGGGTGACTGCAAGACCGGCGAGCCTCTCCTGCGGCAATTCGAGGTAGCGCTGTTCCGCGACTTGCGTCATCGAGCCGGCAGCTTTGCCGGCGGCTAGGACGACGAGCCGTCCGCGCGCAGGCGGCGCGGGCAGATGCGGCGGCAGCGCATGGGCGGGATGGGCGGCGCCGACCGCGCTGCGGAACATCGATTCGAGCAGTTCGCGCGCGCCCGCGTTTTTCGTATCCATGCCCATCCCGGAACCAACGTATGGCAAGCGGCCGCTTGGCCATCTATCTTCCATAACTAATCTGCGGAGACGAACATGGCTACCGACGAGAAAAGCCGCGTGGAACTCGAAGCCGCCGTTTATCGGCGCCTGGTCGAGCACCTGCGCTCGCGCACCGACGTGCAGAATATCGATCTGATGAATCTGGCCGGTTTCTGCCGCAACTGCCTTTCGAACTGGATGAAGGATGCGGCCGACGACAAAGGCGTACCGATGACGAAAGAAGAGAGCCGCGAAATCGTCTACGGGATGCCGTTCGATGAATGGCGCGCCAAATATCAGAAGGAAGCGTCCGCGAGCCAAAAAGCGCAGTTCGAAAAAGCAAGCCAAAAGCACTGACGCGCGCGTCACGCGGCAATTGTCCTGTGCAATGTGTGGATGAGCGCTAACGCTGCTTGACGGCGGTGCGTTCACTTTCGAAAGGTTGCGCCAACACTTTCGCCAGGAGCACCCGATGGCCACCGCTGCCGCCGCCACAGACGAACAGACCGCACACCGCTTCGCGAAGGATCACCTCAAGGCGTTTGTCGAGCGTGTCGAACGTCTCGAAGAAGAAAAAAAGGCGCTCGCCGATGATGTGCGCGACGTCTATGCCGAAGCCAAGTCCAGCGGTTTCGACGTCAAGGCGATGCGGACCGTGGTGCGGCTGCGCAAGCAGGACGTCAATGAGCGGAAAGAGCAGGAGGCGATTCTGGAAACCTACCTGCACGCGCTGGGCATGCTCGAATAACTCGGCATGCTGGAATAAAGCTGCGCGGTTGCGCCTGAAACGAGGTTCGGATTACCGCAGGTCAGCGGTGCGTATCGGGTAGGTCACCGTCGACACGAATACGATCGCACTGCCGCTGAAGCGATCTTGCGAGAGACCGAGCTGCGGATCGGCGGCGAACGTCATCATCACCGAATTGGCGGGCTTCGCCATCAGCGCCGTCAGGAAGCCGAAGTCGCGGGCGCCGAGCATCGAGATGCTCAGAAAGCGCGTGACGCTCGGCGACATAACGATGGCTCGCAGCCATGGGTCGTTGAAGCGTTCGGTGTCACTGGACGCCGGCGTCAGCTTGTCGGCGACGGTGAGGATTGCCGAGGCCGGACGGCCGCCGACGCGCTTGACCGCAACTGTCATCTCGTTGTTGCCGGTATGCACCGCCACAGCGCGCATCACCGTTACACGCGGCGTCGTCAGGCCCGCGAGCGGAGCGGCATTTGAAGCCGCATCCTGCATGCCCGGCTCCGCGTAGGCGAGCATGCCTTCAGGCGGTGTGCGGTCCGCGGGCAACGTCGCAAGCGGGCTGATCGAGCCGGTCGTGGCCGGGTCGGAGCCAGCACCGCGGGACGACAACGCGGCAAGCGGGTTTTTCGCACCGGCCGAGCGGGTCGCGGTCATGCCGTCTGGCAGGCCCTGCCAGAATCCGCGGGCGGCGATGATCTGGCTCGGCGTCAGCGCTCCCACCGGAGCCGTTTCGGCCCGGCTGACGACGCGGACCTTCCCGGCAACCTTGGCCAGCTTCAACTTATTGGCGGAAATTTTTTCTTCGGTCTGCGACGCGACCTGGAAAACCTTCGCCTTTTCTGCAGAGACCTTGTCCTCGGCGCGCGACGCTACCTTGAGCAGCTTCGCTTTCTCCGCCGAGACTTTCTCCTCGGCGCGACCGATTGCGGCAACGACGGCGGCCTTCGCGCGGGTCCGCAACGGCTCGGCGTTCGGCGCCGGCTCGCTCGACGCCATGACTGCGGGAGCAGCGCCACCTGCGTCGTCGTCCTCTTCGTCACGTCCAAAGCCGAAAAATTTCTTGAACGGACTGACGATCCGGCGGGCGACGGCGCCATCGGCGACCTGGATGCCGGCGCTGCGCGCGGCATCGATCGACATCTCCGACGGGTTATCGCCGCGCTTGCGTAGATCGGCCAATGCAAGCGCATATCCGGGAAGCGGCTTGCCGTCGGTCGGGATATGGACGGTGCGGCCATCCGGGAACACCCGAACCAGCTGTTCGCGGGTCATGCGCGGCCAGTGCCGCACACCGCCGGTGTCCATGTGAACAAACGGCGAGCCGGACGTCGGGTAGAAGCCGACGCCGCCGCGCTCGAGACGCAGACCGATGACGCGAAGCTGTTCGAGCGGCACGCCGGGAATATAAAAGTCCATGGCGTGGCCGAGCATGTGCTGGCTGTAACGTGCCACGCCATCGCTCCTGCGCCGAAGCATGGCGTTGGTCTCGGGCGAACGATAGCCGCAGACCACCCAAATCGGAGCGCCCGATCCGGTCTCGCGCTGCACCTCCCAAACGAGATCGATGAGGTGCGGATCCATGCGGATCTGCTCGTCGCGCCGCCAATCGCGCAGGAATCGATTGAGTTTGTCGAGAGCGGCCTCGTCGTAACGACCGTCGCGCTTGAAAGTGACGGTAATGTCTTCGTTGGTATGGGTGTGGTGGAGCGAAATGGTGCGGGTGTCGCCCTCGGCGATCGCGTTCTGCAGCATGCGCGACCCGGAGAGCAGGACAAGCGCGGCGACACCGCACGAATAGAACGCGCGCGCGCCTACGCGACGACAGCTTTTCAGGCGCACCCCTGCACCGAGCACCAGCGTCCCCACTTTCACACGCGCTTAGTACGAGCCGCCCGGCTTGCCGGAGCGAACAACACTAACGCGGTGTTAATTTGGGAAGGGTTAACGCTGACTTACGCTCACCCGACCCCCGACCTGAATAAACCCTAACGGTGCAGTGTGGCAAAAGATGGCCATTTTGTAATGCGCCTAATTTGCGGGCCGCGGAGCGGGATAACAAAACTGTTAATAAGTCCAAGGCTTTGGTCGGAAAGGGGAAAATGGCCTTGAGGGCAATATGTTTCTACCGCCATTACCCATTCCTGCGTCCCTGTTACGCTCGATTGAAAACGTCCCGACAGCGGCGGCAATTTGATAGAATCACACGTGTTGCCAATGGCTTACTGGCTCTTAGGGTGGCCCCTTGACCCGATCGGTTTCGGCCCGCTTAACGAAGAGGGAGCCCGCGTTTATCGGCGCGGGTAGTTAGCGCCGGATTTATTGGTATGGCCGCACCCCTTACACATCCGATGCACGGCCCGAACCGGCTCAAGCTCGGCGTGTTTTCGATGAATTCCGACGGGGGTCTGACGCTGACGCGTGTGCCCGAGCGTTGGCCAGCGCTGTGGACCGAGACCGTCGAAGTCGCGCAACTGGCAGACCGCGCCGGCTTCGAGTTCCTGCTGCCGATCGCGCGCTGGAAGGGCTTTGGCGGCGAGATGAACAGCCGCGAATGGTCGTTCGAGACGCTCACCCACGCGACGGGTCTTGCCGGGGTGACCCGGCGGACTGGCGTGCTGGCAACCGTTCACGTACCGATGTTGCATCCGGTTTATGCTGCCAAGGCGCTCGCTACACTCGACCACGTCTCCAACGGCCGCGCCGGCCTCAACATCGTCTGCGGCTGGAATCCCGAGGAGTTCGCGCTGTTCGGTTTGAAGCTGATCGAAGATCGCTACGATCAGGGGCTCGAATGGTTCGACATCATCAATCGCATCTACACCGCGACCGAGCCCTTCGACTACGACGGCAAGTACTATCAGCTCAAAAACGTCTCCGGTAAGCCGCGTCCGTTGCAGTCGCCGCGGCCGATTACGCTCAACGCCGCGTTCTCGCCACCGGGCCGCGACTTCGCCGCCAAGGCCGCGGATTTTTTGCTGACGACGTTCGTCGACATCGACAAAGGCCGCGCCCACGTCAAAGAGATGAACGAGCGTGCGGCGGCCGAAGGCCGCAGCATCGGCGTCTATACGACCTGCCACGTGGTGTGCCGTCCGACCCAGAGCGAAGCGGAAGATTATTACGAGTATTACGCGGTGACGATGGCCGATGCCGCCAGTGTCGATTTCTATACCGGGCAGAAGCAAAAATTCTCCGGCTCGCACGAGGAGGAGGCCTATCGGCTGCATCGCAAGCGCTTCGCCGCCGGTGCAGGCACTTACCCCTTGGTCGGAACGCCGGCGCATATTGCCGGCGAACTGGTCAAGATCAGCGAGGCGGGCTTTGCAGGGGCGACGGTTTCATTCGTGAACTTCAAAAACGAATTGCCGTATTTCATCGACCAGGTTCTGCCGCTGCTTCGCGAGGCGGGCGTGCGGGGAAATTAGGGCACACACTTATAAACGACTTACTTGGGACAATCTGGCCATGGCCGGTGAATCAGTCTGGAACAGCAGCTGGGCGTGGAGCATCCCGTTGATCTTGTCGACGGTGATCATTCACGTGATCGGGCTTGGATTGTTCAACGTAAAAATGATTCAAGTGCTGACTGCCGCGAAGGGCCGTCCCCATTTCATCTACGCGTTTGCGCTTGGCATTGGCGGCACTGCCATCTGGGCGATTTGCTTACACGCGATCGAGGCCGGCGTATGGGCTTTGGCCTATCGACTCCTCGGAGCACTTCCCGACGGCGAAACCGCTATGCTGTATTCGCTCAGCGCCATCACCACCTACGGCCATTCGCAACTTTTCCTCGCCGAGCATTGGCGGTTGATGGGCGCGCTGGAGGCACTCAACGGCGTCATACTGCTCGGACTGACCACCGCGCTCCTGTACGGCCTCATTCAAAGGGTTTGGCCCGCCGACGACAGAGCGTTGCCTCATATTCCGTGGTCGAGGCGCGAAGACGCAGCGAAATAACAATCGTCAGATGCGGCCAAGCCTCGGGAATAATGTCAGAGCATTTTGCCGCGAAATGGCGGAGCGCAGCGTCGCCTCCATAGGGTAGGCGTCAAGCATGGAGGTGAAGGCTCCCGAGCGCGCAACATTGGCGTAAGGCAGATCGCTGCCGAAAGTGATGTGCGAGGTGTCGGCAAAGGCAAACAGGCTCGGCAAGGAAGTCGGCGAACTGGCCAATGCCGTGTCCATGTAGAATTGCTTCAGCTGCTTCATGCCCGCCGTCGCGTCGCCGTCGCGCGCGCAGGCCCGCGCAATGCGATAGGCGGCGAAAGGAATGAAGCCCCCGGCGTGGGAGAGGATGAACCGCACGTTCGGAAACTTCTCGAACCAGTCGGCTTTGCAGATGCCGACCGCGGTGCGCACGGTGTCTAGCAGAAAGTCGGCGACGTAGGCCGGGACGCCCGCAGCCGGCTGCGCCGGCAGCGCGCCGGGATGAAGAAACACGACGGCACGATGTTCATTCAAGACGGCCATGAGCGGTTCGAGCGACGGGTCGCCCATGTAGATGCCGTCGGTGTTCGTCATCAGGACGATGCCGTCGGCTTTCAGTTCAGAAAACGCGCGGCGGGCTTCGTCGATAGAACCCTCCACGTCGGGCAGACATAGTGTTGCGAAGAATCCGAAGCGGCTCGGGTTTTTGGCCACGATCTGCGCCGTCTCGACATTGAGCGCGCGCGCCACCTCCCGCGCTTCGGCGGCGTCGCCGATATAGGCGCCGGGAGTTGACACGGAAAACATCGCGGTCGCGATTTTATGCGCGTCCATGAAGCTGAGCGAACTATCGACGCTCCACTGCGGTATCGGCATGCCGCCGGCGCTGTGACCGTTCTTCTCCAGCCAGTCGCGGTAGAACGCCGGCACGATGTGGTGATGCGTGTCGATGCGATCCATGACCGGTCCTTCAGGCGTGTTGCTGGCTGCTGGTTTTGACGGTGGCGAGCGAGAAGCGTGCTCGCGATCGCTCCGGGTCTAACCCGAGCATCGCCCACAGCGCGCCAAAAACGAGAATCCCGCCCGTAAGCCAAAGCGCCTGCGTATATCCGACGAGCGGAACGACACCGGCGTGCTCGATGATCCAGCCGGTGGCCGCCGGTGAAACCAGCGCCGATAAGGTCATAATGGAATAGATGACGAGCAGCCCCGTTCCTCGTTGCACGGCTGGAGCGATCTCACCCACGATCGCCGGACCGATGATGAAAGTGAGCGACGGCAACGTGAAGCCGAGCGACAGCAGTACAATTTTCAGCCAAGGCGTCGGTACGAACGTGGCGGCGGTCATCGCCAGACCGGCGACCAGCATACACGCTCCGATCGTCATTCCGCGCGCCACGCGGGAGACGAAGCCGGCATGGAGCAGACGGTCAGAGAGCCAAGCGATACCTAATTGCAACGGAATCTGCGCGCCAAGGATTGCGGAAACCAGCCAGCCGGTTTCGCGCGCCGTATAGCCGAGACCCATCTGCAGGTATGGCGCAAGCCAGGTGATCGAAAGGCCGACCATCCAATAGGCGCAGGTCGCAACCGCGATGCTGGCGACGATGGTGCGATCGGTCCAAAACGTCTTCCAGTTTACGCGGTCGAGACCGCCGATCGTTTGATCGTGGGATGCTATCAGCGGCCCGTCGGCGCCGAACACGCTCCAGGCAATCAACCAGACCAGGCTGAGGGCCGCGCAGGCGACGAAACCGGCGCGCCAGCCATAACTCTGGATAATCGCCGTGATCAGCGGTGCGCCGACCAGGAACCCCATGCCGACGCCGGCCAGTTGCACCGATGTCGGAACATTGCGTTTCTCGCTGCTGAACCAGCCGTAAAGAGCATGAATGCCCGAAGGCGTCGCGGGACCTTCACCAACGCCGAGCAGGATCCGGCCGGCAAACAGCATACCGACCGACCCTCCGAAAATCATCGGCGCCTGCGCGATTGCCCAAATCGCCACCAACACGACCAGGAGCCATTTGGGGCTCGCGCGATAGACGACGAACAGACCGACGGCGACGCCGGAGATCGCATAGAGCAGATAGAAGCTGCTGCCGATCTTGCCGAACTGCGACGGCGTAAGCCCGAACTCCTTCATCATCGGGAGGGCAGCCAAGCCGATGACGAGCTTGTCGATGAAATTGACCGCCGAGAAGCAGAAAAGAAAAGCCGCGATGCCCCAAGCGCGCGCGGTGTTCGCGGTTCCACCCTGCATCCGTTTCCTCGCGCGTTTTGCGGCGGCTCGTGTCCGCCTTGGCTGCGACGTTGACAGAAACGGCCTCAACACTAAAATTTATATTCTAAATCGGCTGTATCACGTCCATGAATATGTTCCCTTTTGACCTCAATCTGGCGCCGATGTTCGACGCGTTGCTGCGCCATCGCAGCGTCTCCGCTGCGGCAGCCGAACTACATCTCACGCAGCCGGCGGTCTCGAATGCGCTACGAAGACTGCGAACGCTGACCGGCGATGATTTGTTTGTTCGCTCTCGCCGCGGGATGGAACCGACCCCTTACGCGCTTGCGGCAGGAGCGTCGCTGGCGCGGGGCTTGGCGTTAATCCGCGAAGGTTTTGAGCGCCCGCCGCAGTTTAATCCCGCAAAAGCGAGCCGAACTTTCCGAATCCTGATGACGGACGCCGGCGAGATGGTCTTCCTCCCGAGACTCATGCCCCGATTGCGGGAGCAGGCGCCGGGCTTGAGAATTCAAGTGTTACAGTTGCCGATCCAACGCTATCTCGAAGCCCTTGAAACCGATCAAGCGGATTTCGCGATCGGCAATTTGCGTACCGCGCGCGGCGCCATCGTGACGCGCCGTATCTTTGACGATACCTATAAAGTCGTATGTCGGCGTGGGCATCGTCTTGTGCGAGGCGCCGCCGGCGGCGTTGCGCCCTTTTCCGATCTCATGAGCGCCGACCACGTCCTAGTGCGCCCGCCAAACGTTCCGGACTCGCCGGTCGAGCGCACGCTACGACGGAACGGTTGGAGCCGTCGGGTAGCTCTGGAAGTGCCGCATTATCTGGTGCTCGGACAGATCATTGGCGGCGCGGATCTGGTCGCGATAACGCCGAGTCTGGTGGCGCGGGAGTTGTCGCGTCGCAATAACATAAGAGCGCTTACGCCGCCGTTCGAAATTCCGCCTGTCGTGATACGGCTCGGCTGGCACGAGCGGCAACACAAAGACTCCGGAAGCATCTGGTTGCGAAACCAGATCGCTGAATTGCTCGCGCGACCGTAGTTGGTCAGTCCACGAAACACGCAAACTAGGGCACATGCGGAAGTTGCCGCGGCAGGGCCGAGCTCCAGTCCTGGCAACCGACATCTTCACGTGTGCGGATGGACCAAGGGCGGTGGCTGATCGGTCTGTCCCGTGCTGGTGACCACAAGCCCGCCCTGGCCGCCAGCCGCGAAGTTGGCGATATAGTTGGCAAGCAGCGCCATATTAGCACCACCGATGCTGCCGGTGCCGGCGCCGGCACGCTTGGGATCAGTGATGATCGTGCCGCCGCTGCCGGAGCTGAGATGGAAATCCGACGTGGCGTAGTCGCCCTCCATGTGGATGCTCGCCACGACCATGTGGCCGCTGGTCACCGTCAGCAGGCCGCTCTTTTTCGTCCCTTTGTAGCTCTCGCTCATGACCCCCGAGGCAAACGTGACTGCGTCGAGCTCGATGAACTGAGAATGGTTCGAGTGGTCGGCGCCGCCAAATCCGGCGACGTCGCCGGCGTAGGCCTTTGCATCGTCAAGCTTGAGCCCGCCGCTGCCGCCGGCCAGGAAGCTGACGTTTTCGCTGCTGGCTCCCCGAATATCGACCGTGCCGTTACCGACCTCGGCGACGCCGCCGTGGATTACGGCGCCGCCGGCTATTTCCAGAAGGCTACCCGCGCCGCTCGCATAGAGCGCGCCGGCATTGGTCAGAGTCCCGCTTACTATCGCGGTGCCGCCGCTTGCGGTCTCGACAAGCCCGCCGGCAAGGATGGTTCCGCCACCGCCGACGACCAGCACGCCCGAGCTAAGCGCTTCGGCGATGGCGCCCGAGCTGATTTTGACGTCCAGCAGCGCCAGTGTGTTGCCGCCGGTGGCTTCGACGAGTGCACCGGCGGCGATCGTTGCCGCGCTGATGATGTTTGTAGTGCCGCTCACCGTGTCAATCGCCGCGCCGGTGCCGGAAGTCTTTAGCGTACCACCGACAACGACGGTATTATCCAGTTCCACCGTCGCCCCGATGCCCGAGGCGAGAATCACGCCGGTCGCCGTGTTGCTGACGGTAGTGCTGATCGTCAGCGTGGCACCGCTGCCGAGCGCCCCGATGGTCGCGGAATTGACGATGATCGCCGGGTCTGTGATCTCGACGTGGCCGCTGCTGTCATGACCGAGCGTAAAATTCCCCGTGACGTATGAGCCGACCATGTTGACGCTTGCCACGGTATGGCCGGCACTGGTGATGGTCAGTACGCCGCCATTCGCGTTGCCGCTGTAGGACCTGCTCACACTGCTGTTGGAGGTGATTGCGGTGAGGTCCATGAATTGGCTGGTGTTTTCGCCGAAGCTCGACACTTGGCCGGTGTAGCCGCTTGCAAGGGCGAGACCGAGGCCGCCGCTGCCGCCCGACTGGAAATTGACGTTTTCGCTGCTCGCCCCCTGGACATTGAGGATGCCGTTGCCGATGTCGGCGATACCGCCGCCGCCAGTCACATCCAGCGCGCCGCCGGACGCAACCAAGGTGACGCCGTTGCCGACGGTGAAGCCGGACAGCGTGCCGCTGACGACGACGACGGTGGCGCCGTTGAGCGCGTCGAGAGCGCCGCCGGTCGACAGCGTGGTTCCGATTGCCGTGCCGCCAGCGCCGACGATTTCGGTGCCGCCGCTGGCGATCAACGTGCCGGTGGTCGTTGCATCAAGAGTAATGCTCTGCGTTCCGCCGCTGCCTACGACGGTGCCGGTCGCATTGGCGAACTGCCCGAGGCTCTGGACGCCGCCGTCGATGACCGCGCCGACCGCATTGGCATAGGCGTTTAGATTCTGGACGCCGCCGGAATTGACTGTGGTGCCGCTGGCGGTCGCGAACTGTTGGACATACTGTACGCCGTTGACGACCGTGCCGATCGCGCTGGTGTATTGCTCGAGATATTGCGAGCCGTTCACGATGGTGCCGATGGCGGTCGAGAGCTCTTCGACGTATTGCACGCCATCCACCACCGTGCCGACCGTGGTGGAGAAATCGTTCAGATATTGGCTGGCGCCGACGGCGATTGTGTCGCCGATGACGGTGCCGCCGACGACATTTTGCTGGCTGTAAATGAGCGCATCGATCGCGGTGCCGCCGCTGACGGATTGGCTGCCGCCGCTGCTGACGATGGCGCCGCTCGCGATGCCGTAGACGGCCTGCTCCCCGCCGCCGCTGACGATCGTGTCCGTTGCGGTGCCGTAGACATTGAGCGCGCCGCCGCTATCGACGATGGTTCTGCTGGCGACGCCTCCGGCGGAGACGACGACGGCGCCGTTGTCCTGTAAGTTGTCGACCGTGTCGCCGGACAAGACCTCAAGCATGCCGCCGGAAGACACAAGCCCGAGGGCGCCGTTGTTAATGGTGATACCATCCACCAAGGCTCCGGACGAGACGATTTCGACGCCGCCGCTGCTTACGACGGTGTCGCTGGCCGTGCCGGCGAACAAGACCTCGCTCTCGCCGACGATCTGAGTGCCGCCGCTGCTAACGACGGTATCGACCGAGATGCCGCCAAAAAGATATTGGGTGCCGCCGGCGCTGACGATTGTGCCGCTCGCGACGCCGTCGTCGATTTGCAACCCGCCGCTTTTTATGACGGTGCCAATATCGGTGCCGCCGGCGTCCTGCTCGCCGCCGCTCACGACGGTCCCGATCGTCGTTGCGTCGCTAATCTGTCGACCACCAGCGTTTATGACGGTATCGATCGCCGTGCCTGCATCCACTATTTGCTGCGCGCCGCTGTCGACGATCGTGCCGGTAGCGGTGCCGTACACGTTCTCCAGCCCGCCGCTGTTGATGATCGTGCTGATCGCGACGCCGTGGACGACTTGCGCGGCGAATTGGCCACTAACGACTGTGCCGACAGCGGTGCCGCCCGACGAGACAGTCACTGCCCATTGGTCCTGAACGCCAACGACCGTGTCACCGGACAACACGAAAAGCTCGCCGCCGGAAGCGACAAGTGCGGAGCCGCCACTGCTCACGATGAGTCCGCTGACGGTGCCTCCCGACGAGACGATCTCAATGCCGGCGCTGCTCACGACGGTGTCGCCGGCCGTGCCGCCGAACAAGACCTCGCTCTCACCGGTGATCTGAGTGCCACCGCTGTTGACGATGGCGTCGATCGCGATGCCGCCAAAAAGGTATTGGGTGCCGCCAGCGCTGACGATCGTACCGCTCGCAACGCCGGCGTCGAGCTGTAGGCCGCCGCTTTCTATGACAGTGCCAATATCGGTGCCGCCGACGTCCTGTTCGCCGCCGCTGTTCACGACGGTCCCGATCGTCGTGTCATCGCCAATCTGTCGACCGCCATCGTTTATGACGGTGCTGATCGCCGTGCCGGCATCCACAATCTGCTGACCGCCGCTGTCCACGACAGTACCGGTCGTCGTGCCAAGGCCTGTCCCAAAGATGACCTCGGCGCCGCCGCTGCGAATGACCGTGTTGATCGCAGCACCGTCGTGAACGTCTTGCTCGGCGAAGTCGCCGCTGACGACCGTGCCGATTGCGGTGCCGGCGGAGGAGACTTCGACCAGCCACTGGTCCTGAACTCCGACGACGGTGTCGCCGGCCAAGACGGAAAGTTCTCCGCCCGATTGCACAAGTGCGGAGCCGCCATTGCTCACGACCAGGCCGCTCACAGCACCGCCGGCGCCGATGAGCAGGGAGCCGCCACTCTCGACAACGGTGCCGCTGGCGATGCCGTAGACCGACTGCAGGCCGCCGCTCTGCACGGTGGTGCTCGTCGCTATACCGCCGGCTTCGACGCCTTCCTGTCCGCCGCCGACGATGTTGGTGAATAATGCGGTACCGTAATCGAACTGGAAGGCGCCACTCTGCACCATGGTGCCGTAGGCGCTGCCGCCGACTTCAACGAAAACAAAGCCGTCGTCGAACGTGGTGCTGATGGTTCCGCCGGCTTCGACATAGAGGTTGCCGCCGCTATCGACGACGTCGAAGGTATCGGTCTGGGTGTTGGTGACGGAGTAATTCTGGCCGGAAAAAACTTCGGTCATGGCGCTTCCTCCATGCGGTTACGGACTATCGGTTGGGATAGGAAAAATTCGACGCACCGCATCGGCGCGCGGATAATCGTCGATGAAGAACAGCAGAAACGTTCGCTTTAGCGCGTTTGCGCCGATGGGGAGATCGCCGGCGTTGCTACGCCCCGCCACTCTCATTGTGCGCCCCCGCACTCAATAGACGCGGTCAGCAGCCCGCCGGTCGCCCAATTTATATTGGCGGACGATTACGCCTCGCCGCGCCGACGGGTCCGCCCAAAACTTCCTTCGCGCAAACGGGCGACCGTTGCTCCCAGACGTGGCCGCCACGCTCCACGCGACCGGCCGACGCTAGCAAATCCGGTCAGGCAGTGGAATAGCCGACGGCACCTGCGCCGCACACGCGGCGGCGCAAGGATTGCTCATCATCATTCGGGACGAAGTTTGGTCGCCAGTGAAGTCTCGTTATTAAGAGTGCTCTTCGCGCTCATGGATCACGTTTGCACGGCCGATGATCAAATCGTCCACCGTGCCAATGCGCTTCGGATCTTTTCCCGCGTATGGCATCGCGTGCAGCACGTAGCGCATTGCGTTAAGCCGTGCGCGCTTCTTGTCGTCGGCTTTGACAACCGTCCAGGGACAGTCTGCCGTATCCGTGTGGAAGAACATCGCCTCTTTTGCCCGCGTATAATCATTCCACTTATCGAGGGAAGCCATATCGACGGGTGACAATTTCCATTGCTTGAGCGGATGGGCTTCGCGCTCCTTGAACCGCCGCCTCTGCTCTTCCTTGCTCACCGAAAACCAGAACTTGATGATGTGAACGCCGCTGCGAACGAGATTCCGCTCGAATTCAGGGACCTGGCGCAGAAACTCTTCGTACTCTGTCTCGGAGCAAAAGTTCATCACCCGTTCCACGCCGGAACGATTGTACCAACTGCGGTCGAACAGAACGATTTCACCCGCAGTTGGCAGGTGCTGCACATAGCGCTGAAAATACCACTGGCCGCGTTCGACATCGCTCGGCTTGTCGAGCGCCACCACTCTGGCTCCACGAGGATTGAGATGCTCCATAAAGCGTTTGATCGTGCCGCCCTTTCCCGCAGCATCGCGCCCCTCGAAGATCAGCACCAATCTCTGACGCGCCGCTTTCATCCAGATCTGTAATTTCAGCAGTTCGCTTTGCAGGACGAATTTCTGTTCCTCATAATCCTTCCGGAACATCCGCGACTTGTAGGGGTAGCCGCCTTGCCGCCAATTATCGGAAAGCTCGTCGCTGGTGCGAGGTTTTGCGCGTTTTCCTTGCTTGCCGACCAAGAGCGCCTGCAGCCGCTTTGCATCGTCCGGCGATGCGCCGCCGAGCATCGCCTTGACCGGCTCGCTGCTCGCTTTAAGCACCGGAGGGCCTTTGACAATCGCGCCGAGGGCCGCAAGTTCGGTTTCGAGCGCCGCTTCGGTGGATTGCTCGATCAACGAGCGTTCAACGGCGTTTAAACTCTCTCCGGCGATTGCGGCTTTTTTTGATTGTGCATGCAAACCGTGCCTTGAGGCCTTGATGCTTCCAGATCGGCGCCGGTTCGACTTGATGGAATGAGCGGGCATTGAACTCCTCGATGTTCAAAGAATCTCGCGGAGTTTCTCAGCAATTGTGACTTTTCCCTTTGACTTGGATCAAAAAATCCTTGGATCAAAAATCACAGCGTCAGCACCGTTTTGCCCCGGGCGTGGCCGGTTTCTGACATTTCATGCGCCTTGGCGAAATCCGACAGCGGCAACAGGTGTTCGACGCTTGCCTTGAGCTTTCCGGCGGCAGCAAGCGTGACGACTTCGGCTAACGCGGGCGGATCAGACAGCACCTGAGGCATCGCGAGCTTTACGCCATAGCGCGCGCTTTGATCCTCGAATGGTGCGGCAACCAAAGAAACCAGCGTCCCGCCGCGCTTGAGGGTCCGATAGCTGCGCGCATGCACGTCGCCGCCGATGACGTCGAACACGAGATCCACGTCGCGCACGTGGTCCTCGAACGGCGTCTTGTCGTACGGGATCACTTCTTGCGCGCCAAGCGCGCGCACGAAATCGACATTGTGCTCCGAGCAGGTCGCGATCACGGTTGCGCCGCGCAAGCGTGCAATCTGCACCGCCATGGCACCAACGCCGCCGGCCGCGGCGTGGATCAAAAGCCGCATTCCAGCTTTGACGTCGGCTGTCCGCACCATGCCGATCCAGGCACTGATGCCGGCCAGCGGCAATGCCGCCGCATCGGTATAGGAGAGCGCCGCCGGAAACGGCACCGCCAGCGATGCAGGGAGTGCGATTTGCTGACTCCACGTGCCAACGCCGCGTGAAGCGAGGAAGCACACGCGCTTACCGACCAGCGCCGCTTCAGTTATCGCTGCCGGCAGCGATAACCTCGCCGGCGCCATCGCGCCCGGTGATGGCCGGGAAGGTGACTGGAAAGAACTTTTGCAGCATGCCCGAGCGAATTTTCCAGTCGACCGGATTCATGCTCGCGGCATGGACCTTGATCAAAACTTCGCCCGGCGCCGGCTGCGGCGGCGCGATGCGGCGAAGCTTGAGAACCTCGGGACCGCCGTAGCCGTCGAATTCGACTGCGAGAACATCGCTCTGCGCCGGCATCGCTGTCTCCTAAGTCATGCTGAAACTGTTTCGCCGGTGATTGCGACTGCGTCGAGCGCCGGCCACGCCGCGAGCGGATCGTCCGGCGGCACCGACGACAGCAGCGCGCGGGTGTGCGGGTGCTGCGGGTTAGAGAATACCGCGTCGATCGCGCCATGCTCGACGATCTCGCCGCGATACATGACCAGCACCCGCGAGCACAGATGACGGACTACTGAAAGGTCATGCGAGATGAACAACATGCCGAAACCAAGTTCGGAGCGCAGCCGCGCCAGCAAGCTTAGAAGCTGCGCCTGGATCGAGACATCGAGTCCGGAGACGATTTCATCGGCGACCAGAATCTTCGGAATGTTGCAAAGCGCCCGAGCGATGTTGACGCGCTGCCGCTGGCCGCCTGACAATTGGCCGGGCAAACGCGCGCCGATGTCGATCGACAGGCCGACCTCCGCCAATAGCTCCCTGGTTCGCACTACCCGTTGGTCCCAGTCGGCGTGCCGGCTGCCAGCCTCCATCGCTTGGGTGACGATGCTGGCGACGCGCCGCCGCGGATTAAGCGCCGACTGCGGATCCTGGAATACCATCTGCAAGCGCACGGCGCGGCGTGCCCGATTTCGCTCTGAAGGATCGGTCAGGTCGTCGCCATTAAGCAAAATCCGCCCGCCGGTTGGTTGTTCGAGACCGACGAGAAGCTTTGCGATCGTGCTCTTGCCGCTGCCGCTTTGGCCGACAAGTGCGACGAATTCGTTGGCGGCGATGCTGAAGGAAGCCTCCTTCACAGCCTCGAATTTTTGCGCGCCGCCGAACAGGCCGCCGCCGACCGCGTAGTGCTTCTGCAATTTTTCGACCTGCAAGACGATCCGCGCCGACGTTTCCGGCGCAGCGGGCGCTGCTTCTGCCGTCGAAATGTTCGACACGCCGGCGGCATGAATACATGCGACGTGGTGATCGGGCGCGACTGAGATGTTCGGCGGCTCAGCGTCGCGGCATTCCGCCGTGACCAGAGGACAGCGCGGCGCGAAATGGCATCCGGACATGGCTTTGAGCTGCCGCAAACCCGGCATTTGATCGGGCATTACGTAAAGCGCGCGCCGCTCGTCGCGCAGCGACGGATTGGCGAGCTGCAAACAGCGTGTGTAGGGATGCGCGGGCTTTGACAGGATCGATCGGGCAGGTCCGCTTTCGATGGCGCGGCCGGCGTACATCACCACCACCCGATCGCACAGTTGGGCGGCAAGCCGCAGATCGTGGGTAATGAAAATGACTGCGGTGCCGTGCTCGCTTTGCATCTCGGCGATCAGCCGCAGAATTTGCGGGTGAATGGTGACATCGAGCGCGGTGGTCGGTTCGTCGGCAATCACCAGCCGTGGATTACTGGAAAAAGCAAATGCGATCAGCACGCGCTGGCACATGCCGCCCGACAATTGATGCGGATATTGGCGGAGCAAATCGCCGGCATTGGGCAATCTGGCCGCGGTGAGCGCAGCAATCGCGTGCTCGCGGCGCTTCTCGCGCCCTTCCTCGCCGAGCCGCGCCAGATGCTCGTCGAATTGTGCGCCGATCGTGATCACCGGATTGAGCGCAGTCATCGGCTGTTGCGGGATGAACGCAATGGCGCGGCCGAGGAGGGCGCGGCGGCGCGCCGGCGGCATTTGCAGCAGGTCCTCGCCCTCGAACAGCAGCGATCCCGAAATGATCTCAAAACCCTGCGGAAGCAGCTGGGCAATAGCGCGCCCGACCATCGACTTTCCCGCGCCGGACTCGCCGACGAGGCCAAGAATTTTGCCGGGCGGGAGATCGAAAGACAGCCCGCGGACTGCCGGCACGACGTCGCCGTCGATGTGCGCGCCGACCACAATGTCCTTGGCCTGTAGAGCAAGCACGATGTTATCGCCCCGCTTCCGCAAGCCGCACATCGAGCGTGCGCCGCAAACCGTCGCCCAAGAGATTAAAGGCCGTCACCGTCAGAAAGATCGCGATTGCCGGCAGCAAGAGATTCCACGGCGATTGATAAACGTACTGCCGGGCGTCAGCGATCATCTGGCCCCACGCGGCCTGGTCGGCGCCGACGCCCAATCCAACAAACGAAAGGATCGCCTCGACGATGACGGCGATCGCCATTTCGATGCTCACAAGCGTAATCAACAGTGGGAGTGTCGCCGGCAACACTTCTCGCGCGATCGCCTGCCAATGGGTGAAGCCGAGGAGCCGCGCCGCTGAAACGTAATCGTGCCGGGTCACGATCATCACTTCGCTGCGCAAGACGCGGCAGAAGCGGGTCCAGTCGACGAGAATAATGGCGAGGATGACACGGTCGAGACCAACACCGAGCCCGACCATGAGAATGAGCGAGAGAATAACCGGCGGAAACGACATCCAGATATCGACGAGCCGGCCGATGATCCAATCGGTGGTGCCGCCAAAATATCCGGCAATGTGCGCGAGAATCGATCCAATCAGCATCGCGCCGAGAGAAGCAAAGAATGCGACCAGCATGGCGGTGCGGGCGCCGTAGATCAGGCGCGAGAGCACGCAGCGGCCAAGGCTGTCGGTTCCGAGCGGGTAGGCCGGATCGCCGCCATTGACCCACGCGGGGGGCGCCAGGATGGCGAGAAGATTCTGGTCTGACGGATCGTTCGGCGCGATCCAGCCGGCGAAGACCGCGCAGAACAGGATGCAAAGAATCATGGCAGCCGCAATCAGCACCCGCGGCGATCGTAGCGAACGGGAAACCGCGCCCGGCATCAGCGCACCCGCAGTTTCGGATTGAGAACGACATAGAGGCTGTCGACGAACGTGTTGATCACCAGAACGACGATGCAATAGGTCAGCCCGATGGCCTGGATCAGCGGCAGATCGGCGTTGCGTACGGCATCGACCATCAGGTTGCCCATGCCGGGATACGAATAGATCACCTCGACCAGAAGTGTGCCGCTGAACAGAATTCCGAATTGAACGCCGGCCAGCGTCAGCGTCGGCAGCGACGCATTCTTGAAGGCATGCTTGATGAGGATGTGGCCCTCGGACAGGCCGCGCAAGCGCGCCTGCTGAATGTAATCCTCATGGTAGACGTCGAACAGGCTCGATCGCAGAACCCGCATGATGGTCGGCGAGAACGCAAGTCCGAGTGCGACGGCCGGAAGTATCAAATGCTGGCACGCGCTCCAGAAAATATCGAGGCGGCCGGCGAGCAGCGAGTCGAGCAAAAGAAATCCGGTGATGTGCGGCGCCGGCAAATCCGGCGAAACCTGTCCGGTGAACGGTAACACGTGCAACGCCACACCGAACACGAACAGCAGAATTAGTCCCCACAGAAATTCCGGAATCGAGAGCAGCAGGGTCGAGACCATGTCGGTCACGGGTTCGAGCAGCGTGCCGCGCACACGAAACATCAGGAGGCCGCCGCCAATCCCTAAGATCGCCGCGATGACCATTGCCGCGCCAGCGAGCTGGATGGTCGCCGGCAACGTGGTTGCAACCAGCGATCCGGAATCGCGGCGAAATTGAATGGAGCGGCCGAAGTCACCGTGCAGGGCATCGGTGAGCCAGATCACGTATTGCTGCGGCAGTGGCCGATCGAGACCCATTTCGTGCCGCTTGGCCTCGATTTCCTCAAGCGTAGCGCTCGGCGGCAACGACATCGCCGCAGGGTCGACCGGAAGCGCCCGCAGTACGCAGAATAACAGCGCGGAGACCGCCAACAGAATTGGTACGGCCGTGACGAGGCGGCGCGCGATCAGCTTGCCAACGATTGCGATCATTTCACGATGACGACCAGCAGGACCTGACGATCAGCACCCGGCACGCCCGCTCCAGATGCACCGCCTCCGGGCGCATCAGCCCCATTGCAATGTTTGCGCCAGCAACCAGCCATTTGCATGTTTTGTGTAAGCCAACTCTTCCTTGTGAGTGATAGGCCAACGCGCGCCGGCGCACTTGGTGGTCACGGGCACGGCCGCTGCGGCAGCGTGGGCCGAAAGAATCGGTCGGGTCAATGCCTTCTGCCGCGTCAAGACAAGATTCGACTTTGCAAAATCGTCGCATGCGCCTGATTTTTTAGCACGGGGCCACGCGCCGCTTCGGTGAACGATTGCTCTATCGCCTGACGCGGTTCTGGAAGTAGACTTAAAGCGACGAGGGGATCAGCGGTGCCGCGGCGCGTGACTTTCCTTGACGGCGGATGCGAACGCGTCCGCCGTTTCGCTGGAATGCACACCAGATACAGGAGATTTCGATGATTAACGTTTCGCGCCGGGCCTTGTGCCAGGCCCTCGGCATCAGCATCGCAACGGCGCCGGCGTTCCTGCGCTCCGCCACCGTGCTCGCCGCCGACATGGATAAAGTCACGATCGGCTGGCCGAGCGATGTTCCGTCCTGGGACCCGGAGCAGCGCACCGTTCCCGACGCACAGCCGATCTACAAACTGGTGTTCGATCAACCGCTCGATCAGGCGCCGGACCTGAAGCTGATCCCCAAACTGGTCAAGACCTGGAAGCTCGCGCCGGACGCGCTCTCGCTTACGCTCGATTTCCGCGACGACGTCAAATTCCACGACGGCTCGAAGATGACGGCGGCCGATTTCAAGTACTCGTTTTTCGACCGGGTCAAAGCCGGACACAAAATCGACGTCGCCAACGTCTGGGGCTTCGTCACGGACGTCGACCTGCCGTCGCCGACCCAGGCAGTCATGCACTTCAAGCTGCCGTTTGCCACCTCGGCGATCTGGCTCGCCTTCCTGTGCAGCTTCGTCGTGCCGAAGGACTACATGGAAAAAGTCGGCGAGGACGGCTTCGTCAAGAAGCCGATCGGCACCGGCCCCTACAAGCTTGTCGAGTACGAGCTCAACAGCCGCATCGTGCTGCAGCGTAACGACGCGTATTGGGGGCCGAAGCCGCCGATGAAAGACGTTACGTTCCAGATCATCAAGGATCCGTCGGCGCGCGTCGCCGCGATCCAGTCGGGACAGGTCGATCTCACCTTGAACGTGCCGGTTCGCGAAGCCAACCGCTTGATGAAAGATCCAAACTTCAAGGCCGAGCTCGACCCGATCGAGCGCGTGATCATCATTCAGACCCGCGGCGATCTCGGTTTTGCCGACAAGAACGTGCGGCTCGCCGCGCATCATGCGATCGACAAGAAGGCGTTGTCGCAGGCGTTCTATGGCGGCGCTGCGGTGCCGCTGTCGGTGGTCGCGCCGCCGGACACCCCGGGTTACGTCGAAGGCTATACGTTTGCCTACGATACCGATCTGGCCAAAAAATTGTTGGCCGATTCAGGATACAGCACCGCCAAACCGGTCAAGATCAAACTTGCCACGACCAATGGTCAGTTCCCCGGTGACTATGATATGGCGCGCGCCATTGCCCAGATGTGGAAGAAAGTCGGCATCGACGCCGATGTCGAGACTGTTGAATATTCGAAATACTTCGAACTCAACCGCGGCAACAAACTGCCGGAAGCGACGCTCTACAGCTGGGACAATGCGACCGGCGATCCGGAAATGTTTACCGGTTATCTCCTCAATCCGCATTTGCCGTTCTCGGCGTGGAAGGAAAAAGAGATCGGCGATGAAGTCGCCGCTCTGTTCGCTGTCGCCGATTACGACAAGCGCATCGCCGCTTACAAGGAGATCAACAAGAAGGCGGTCGAATACGGCGCGATCATGCCGCTTTTGCAAAGCGTGATAACGGTCGTGCGCAAGAAGGATATCAATTTCGTGCACTACAAGAACGGCTGGGTTCTGGCCGATACCATAACCAAGGCCTGATAGACCTGTACATCGTCCGGCCGGGGCGCCGGCCGGACGATTGCTTGCATATTCAAAGGCCGCGGCAGCGTTTGTTGTAAGGTGTGGCGCATGCCGCAAATCGAGCGATCCTTCGTTGCTACTCCATCGGGACGGATTCATATCGCCACCGCCGGCACCGGCGCGCCGGTGTTGTTGCTGCATCAGACGCCGCGGTCGTGGGACGAATTTCGCGACGTGCTGCCGCTTTTGGGCCGGCATTATCGCGCCATCGCCATGGATACGGTCGGATACGGCGATTCCGATCCCTTGCCGCCGGGCCAAGCGTCGATCGAGAATTGGGCCAAGGCCGCGCACGAGCTGCTGGATGCGCTCAATATCAAGCGCGCCGCGGTTGTCGGTCATCATACCGGGGCCTCGATCGCGGTCGAATTCGCGGCCACCTATCCCGAGCAAGTGACGGCCTTGGTGTTGTCGGCGAGCCCTTATGTCGACGCGGCGCGGCGCGCCGAGGCGAAGACGCACCAGCGCGCCGTGGTCGATGACGTTACGCCGCGCATCGACGGCGGGCATCTCGCCGAACTTTGGTCGATGCGGAGAAGCTTTTATCCGGCAGACCGGATTGATTTGCTGGAGCGGTTCATCGTCGATGCTTTAAAAGCGGGCCCGCGGGCCGCCGAAGGTCATCGTGTCGTCGATCGCCACGAAATGGAGAAGCGTTTACCGCTGGTGCGCTGCCCAACCCTGGTGATTGCGCCGACCGCAGACCCGCATGCTTATCCGCACGCCCCGAAGGTCGCCGCCGCAATTGCCGGCAGCGCGCTCGTCGAAATCGAAAACGGCATGGTGCCGCTGCCCGACCAGATGCCCGAGGAATTCGCCGCTGCGGTCCACCGCTTCCTCGCAGCGCAGCCGGCTTGGCACGACGGTCAGCCGTGATGGATGTCAGCTATTGATGATTGGCGTCGGCTGATAAGCGGCGAACTTCCACGCGCCGTGCTCGCGCAGCCAAACCGCCAGATAGCGATTGTCGATATGCACGATGCCTCTGCCGGCAACCGACACCTTGGCCGTCATTCTTCCAGTCACCAGCGCGGCGCCATCGACGACCAGGACGCGGTCCGCCGGATGCACAATTTCGAGGTAGGTGAAGTGCCGGGAGGCAACCTTGTCCAGATAGCTCCGTTTGTCGTCGTGGTCGCCCTTGGAATGCGTATAGATCAGATCGCCGGAACACAGTGCATCGAGCACGGCAGTGTCGCCGTCGAGCATGGCTTGATAGCGCCTGTCCTCGAGCGCTTTGATTTCGCTGATTGCCGCAGCTTCCTTGGGCATTAAGACATTCTCTCGTGCTTCCGTGAGCAACGGAAGCCAGCCCTTCAGTAGCCGCGCCGGCGCACCTTCTTGGCAGCCTTGCGTGCCGCGTAACGCGCGTCACGCTCGGCTTTTTTCTCGGCCGCGATCGCCGCCTCACGGTCGGCCTGTTCGGCAGCGAGCACAGCCGCCGCCTTTTCAGCTTCGAGCTGGGCCTGTGCCTCGCGTTTGGCGGCTGCAGCCAGTTCTTCCGCCAGTTCGGCCTCGCGCTTTTTTCGGGCGGCTTCGCGCTCGGCCGCACGAACCAGGCGGGCCTGACTTATGGCCAGGCGCTCAGCCTGACGTTCTGCAATTTTAGGGTCTTCGGCTGCTGCCTGAAACTTCCGCAGCAGCGCCTTCTTGGCTTCCGCGGCGGCATCCTTACGCTCCTGAAGACCAGGATCCTTGTAGTTACCCATCCAATTCCAAAGCCTCTATCCTCTATGATGACTTCTTTCGCTGCATGCCGGAGGCGGGTCTTTTGCGCCAGCCGATAACGGTTGCTTCAATAGCCTCGCCGGACTTCATGTTCCGCCACGCGTCGTTTACCCAGCTACAGGGGAAAGGGACGACGTAACTGCCACAATGATCTTCGCATAGCAATTCGCAAAGTTCGCCGTCCGGCGGTTTGCCGACGCCGTCGAAGGCATCCAATCGTTGCTGCCGGGTTGCCATAAATTTACAGCGCAGAGTTCAGGACGCCGAATTCTTCCTCGGCACCAGTTTGGTCTTGCGCGGGACCGCCGCGGTCGTTTTTGGACCGGCTTTGGACTTGGCTGCAGTCTTCGGGCGCGCATGCTTGGTTGCGGCGATTGCAATTTTTTCGGCTACAGTTTTTTCGCTTGCCGTTTTCTCGGCTACAATCTTTTCGCTTGCAGTTTTTTCGGCTGCAACCTTGTCAGCCGCTGCCTTTTCCAAACGCTCCTGTCTTAAACGCGCGGTCTTGGCTGCCGCAACGGCCGGCGCGGCAAGATATTCATCCCATGCCCGCGCGCCGTCGATGGCCCACTCTTTGCGTCTATTTATAATATCGTTGGTCGGTTTCACTGAATTCGTCTCCAACATGAAAATCACGCTTGTAAATATGGGTATCAGCAACCTTGTTTGCCACCCGACCGGGTTCGCCTGGGAGGGTAAAGCGGGCTCTCTGCTGACATCGCGGAATGACCGAGTCTGGACCCGGAGGTGACAGAATACCCCGCGCGGCGCGGCCACGATGGTAGATGACGAAAACGTAATACCGCGTCCATCAGGAGGTCAGACAACAAATCGAATACTGCTACTACGGCATGGGCTACTGGGTTTGATCAAATCCACCTGAAACCGCTTTGGCAGTAGGGCGAACAAAAGGGGCAATGAGGTTATGACAACAAAGAAGGTGTGCGTTGTGGTTGGCCTGGGGCGTGGAATCGGCGCAGCGCTTGGCCGCCGCTTCACGACGGAGGGCCACGCCGTAGCCTTTTTGGCACGAACGGCCGGTGCGAGCGCACCGCTCGCCGCCAGCATTTCGGCCGCCGGCGGCTACGGTTGCGACGTCACGGACGCCGCGGCCGTCGCCCGCACGTTCGCCGCGATCGAACGTGAAATGGGGCCTATTTCCACGCTGATCTACAACGCCGGCTCAGGCCCGCTGGGGACGGTCGAGGACATCGAACCCGCGGTCCTTGAGGAGGCTTTTCGTGTGAATACTCTCGGCCTCCTGCTTGCGGCGAAACAAGTCATTCCGCTGATGAAGGCTCGAAGCGGCGGCAATATCGTCGTCATCGGCGCTGCGGCTTCGCAGCGAGGGACGGCTCGCACCGCCGCGTTCGCGCCGGCAAAGGCCGCACAGAAAAGCCTGACCGAGTCGATGGCGCGACACCTTTGGCCGCACAACATCCACGTGGCTTTCATCGTCATCAATGATGCGGTTGGTCAGCCTGACAGGCGTGCCGCAACAAAAGACCAGCCGGACGACTTCTTCATCAAGCAAAACGATCTGGCCGATCTGGTATTTCATCTGACCGCGCAGCCCCGCTCCGCCTGGTCATTCGATGTCGAGATGCGCCCGGTGTTTACTGCCCTGCACGAGGCCGGCGCTTATAACGGAGGTTTGGTGGCAAAAATCCGGCAACCGGCGATGCGCTCAAATGTCGAACAAGCCGCTGACGATGTCCTCGACGTTGGTGAGGGTTGCCAGAAACTTGCCGCGCGAAAACCCGGGAGCCTGGAAGCCGGCCGTCCTTGATTTTGATCGGGTGCCGTGCCGCCTGACGACGCGAACACCGATTTCAGCGAGCGGCGCACGCAGTAAGTCCGCAATCTGATCGGCGGTTTGGCCGAGTTTGCAAACCTGCGGCGCATCATCAAACACGATGTAACGTGGTGAGACCATAACGCGTGACCGTCTTCCGCTCCAGGCATCGCGAAGCGAACAGAACCGTTCATCAAAACGTAGCCGCGCAAAGTAGACACGTCTGTCCCAATTTAAACATTGCAACAAGCTTCTGTTATGCAGCCCGGCACGATGCAAATTTGCACGTCTCGCCCGAGAGCCCGGCAGCTGTTTGGTTGGAGCGCCCCGCCTGTGCCGGATGGAACGCTTCTAAGTTGCCGTCTCTAATTTGCCGTCATTGTCTGAATTTGAACTGCGCCATCCCTCAATTGGGCGTATCGATGATTGACCATCGGCGGCGACAAGCGCCGGTGGCTGAGAGACCGGTAGCGCCCCCGCCCGGAAAAAGTCGCGGCTACGGCTTGGGTGGTTTTTTCCAAGTCGTGATTTGATCGTCTTGATTTTGATCGTCTTGATTTTGATCAATATGCGGCACCGTTCGTCTTGGCATTGGGCGCGGCATGACACAGAGCCGAATCGCGAATATGGAAATACCGCCTTTCGGGCTCACCCCGCGAGAGCTGGAAGTGTTGCGCTATGCGGCGGAGGGGAGGACGTCCAGCCAGATCGCCGAATTACTGGGCATTACCAGCCGAACGGCGGAGATACACACCCACGTCATTGTCGTGAAGTTTGGGGTCGCCGGCATCCCGCAGGCGGTTGCTATGGCCGTCCGCGATGGCATAATCCAGCCTTGAGGCAGTTGACCCCCCGGTTTTCACTGGAACTTTTCTGATCCAGCGCTGTTGGGCGTCGAGGGCTTGGGGCGCTGGGGCGATGCCGCGATATTTCTTTGATCTCCGTCTTCCGGACCGGACCGACGATGATTCGGCCGGGGCCGTGCTGCCCGACGACGGGGCAGCTGTTATTTACGCCAACCGCATCATCGGCGAACTGAAGGAGGCCGGCGGCTACGACGATCCCGGCCTCGCGCTGATCATCCGCAGGGAAGGCAGCGAATCCGAGATTGAGGTCCCGTTTCTTGCAGATTGAAAGCAACCTGGAAGGACGGGTCAGATATCCCCATCGGTTTTGCCGTTTTCGCGTGTGGTTCGCCGGGAGCGTCTCGCTTGCTGCGATCTCGCGGGGGAAGGCCGATCGCTCAGCAGCACGCTCAACAGCGAGGAGTGGACTTCGAGTTTGCCGTTATAAGCGATGAAGCCGAGCGTGCGGAATTTGTTCATAAAAAAATTGACGTGCGAGCGGGTGGTGCCGACCATTTCGGCCAGCATCACCTGATTGACCCCTCGGATGACCGGCTCCGGCCGGCCTTCCTTGCCGAAATTGGCCAACAACAACAGCACCCGCGCCAGCCGCTTCTCGGTCGAGTTGAAGAGATGATCGATCAGATCCTCTTCCATGCGCGCGCTGCGGGCCAAAATATGCGCGACAAACATATCTGAAAACGTCAACTCGTCGTGCAGCACGCGAATCATCTCGGTCTTGTCGACCCGCATCGTCTCGCATTCCGTCATGGTGGTGGTCGTCGACAAGCGGAGCGGCTGTCCGATCAGGCAGCCTTCGCCGAAAAACTCGTCCGCCTTGAGAATGGCGACGATGGCTTCCTTGCCGTGGTCGGAAAAGACCGTGAGTTTGATTTTGCCCCTTCGGATATAGAAGACGCCATCGGCATCGTCGCCCTGCGTATAGATGATTTCGCCTTGTGGGTATGTGGAGATAATCCGCCCCTTCGCGGTCGTCTCCAGAAACTGCGCGGGAAGGAACCCTCGCGGCTTCCGTTCGGTATTGGTCAGCGTGCCCATCAGGTGGCCGGTCTTCTCCTGCCCGTATGTACGAACTCGTACAGAGTGAAGCACAACCCCTGCAACCTGGATGTGCTGAATTGAACAGCGCAATCGAGTTTTACCGTGGCATAACCGCCCGGCAATCTTTGGAAATTCCGGCTGGATTGCGCGCGGGCGAAAAAGGCAAGAGCCCCGTTGGGCCGGGGCTCTTGACGCAGACGCGTACATCACGCCGGCGGGGACCAAGCCTGATGGTCGGCGCCGGGCCGGGATTTCCGGGGCATGTCCGCTTTGGGAACGGGGAAAGCATCCCGGCGTAGATGAAATTGAACGGATCGCGGCCGCGCGTCAGTGCCCTTTTGTACACAGGCCGTTCAAAATGGCACACCCTGTGTACAAGTTTGCAAACGCTCGCGAATTCCGCCTGATCGTTCGGAGCAGCCCGCGCGGGATCCATCTCCGGCTCGAACATCGAGCAATAAGGTCTCTGCCGGTTGCGCGCGCCGCAACGCGCTTAAGCTCCTTTGGTTCCCGGCGCACTCACAAGAAATATCACCGCGCACTTCACCAAAATGTCAGCCGATCCTCTATGGACTGTGACAATTCCCGATGAAACATTTGAATGCCCGTCCGCCAAATGTTGTCAGGCGTTTTAAGTGTGTCAACTTTTACATTGGGCGAACTTTAAACAAGAAACGTGTGCCTCGCACTGCGCCGGCGCCATCCAGGCGGATGCGGTTTTTGATTTCGCAAACTGTACCCCCCAAGAACATTACCTCAGGAGAAAACCATGAAGAGAAGTGCCTTCCCGGCGATTGCGCTCGTTCCGGTGTTGCTGGCTGTCGTGGGCGGTCTGTTCGGCAGTGTGGCGATCGCGGCGCAGGACCGATATACGCTCAAACTCGGCAAGCTCTCGTTCGGCGATTTCAAAGGCTATGAAAACTGGAAGGACATCGCCGTCAGTCAGACCGAGAAGCTGATCAAAGTGATCCTGGCGAACGACGTGATGATGAAGGCGTACAAGCAAGGCCTTCCTGCCGACGGCAAGTTTTTTCCCGAAGGCTCCAAGATTGTGAAGATCGAGTGGACCTTCAAAAAGAATCCCGTGGCGCCTTATTTCGTCAACATACCGGACACCCTCGTGGCGGTTGCGACCATCGAAAAAGACAGCAAGCGATTCCCGGACACGCACGGCTGGGCCTACGGCAATTTCAGCTACGATGCCGCGTCCGATACGTTTAAGGGCGACGGCACCGACGCCAAATGCGGCTACGCCTGCCATACCACGGTGGCGGCCCACGATTATATTTTCACGGCGTATCCGAAGCGGTGAGCGGTTCGCGCCTGAAGTCCTAAAAAGCGACCCGCGGCTAGTTTCCGTTTTTCAGGAAGTCCGTCAGTTCTTCAAAGAAGCGGGGCAGGCCCGGATCCTGCTCCAGCAGCGCGTGGTTCCTGCCCGGCAGCGCCACGAAGCGGGCGCCGGGTATTCCCGCCGCCAACTCACGGCCCCGATCGATCGGGACCGTGATCTCGTCGCGAACGTGCATCACCAGCGTCGGCGCTTTCACCTGCGAGAGCAGGTCGCGCACGTCGAGGTCGCCAACGGTCTGCATGTACCGGACGGCGCCCTCGGGTGACCCGCTCAGGCGTTGCAGTTCGTTAAAGGCGTCCATCTGTTCTTTGGTCGCCGTCGGCATCATCGATGAGGTGAACAGCTGACGGAAAGTCGGATTGTCGGCACCCCAGCCTTGCCGCACCAGCGTCTTCATCGCGGCAAAGCGTTCGCGGGCATCGGCCGTCTGATTCTCAAATTTGTTTTGTCCGACGGCAAAGCCGCCGTACAGGATCAAATGCGAGACCCGCTCCGGATGCCGCGCCGCGTATGCAATCGACACCGCGCAGCCCTGCGAGAAGCCGACGAGCGGAAAACGCTCAAGGCCGGCGGCATCGGCCACCGTCTCCATGTCGCTGACCCAGGCATCGAGCGAGATCTCGCGCACGTCCCAGTCCGACAGGCCGTTGCCGCGCGCGTCATATCTGATGAGCGTGTGATCCTTGGCTAACCCAAGCAGGAACGGCCGCAGGATCGGCAGCTCCCAATCATATTCGAGATGACCGAGCCAATGCGCCGACTTCAGGAGCGGCGCGCCCTTGCCGACGGTCGCGTAGGCGAGCCGCACCCCGTCGGGCGCTTTGCAATATCTGATTTCCTGTTTGAGATTGGCCGCGGCGAGGAAGCTGGAGCCCGGCGTCGTCGCGTCATCAAGGCGGATCGCATAGACCTCCACGGGTCTGGCGATATTTTTCAGATTCTGCCGCCCGAGTTCACGATAGCTTAGCTCAAGCTTGCCCTCGATCTGATCGAGCACCTGCCGTGAAATGCAGATGCCGCCGCGATCGGCGATGCCTTCGAGCCGCGCCGCGACATTGACGCCGTCGCCGAAAATATCGCGGCCGTCGCTTAAGACTTCGCCGAGATTGATGCCGATGCGAAATTCTATCCGCCGGTCCGGCGCCACGTCCGCGTTTTGTTCGAGCATCGCTTTCTGAACCGCGAGCGCGCAACCGACCGCGTCCGACACGCTGCCGAATTCCGCCAGGATGCTGTCGCCCGCCGTATTGGCGATGCGGCCGCGATGCCGCGCCAGCGCGGGATCCCAGACTTTGCTGCGATGATCCTTTAATCGCGTGAGCGTGCCGTCCTCATCGGCGCCCATCAGCCGGCTGTATCCGGCGACGTCGGCCGCAAGAATGGCCGCCAGATGACGTTCTGCTCGCGCCGGTTCCAAAATGCACTCCACGTTTCGCGTGCGAAACCTTAGGTAGTT
>CAWJBG010000004.1:0-11416 GCA_963841025.1 uncultured Alphaproteobacteria bacterium
ACAGCACTGCAAACAAAATAACGCCGCGACAATTCTCTAATCGATCATTGGGTTGATCCAGCACTGACCGCCGCCACTTAGGCGGAGCGTGCCGAATTCGGTCGCCTCTTCCCAAATCATTTCCGCTTCAGAGATACATCGGCCTGAAAAACCGAATTTGGCCGCGCACCGCCACCCGTGGGATCGGAAACACAACTCGACGATTTGGTGAATATCCGGCGCATGCGTCTCAACGAAGACGCGCTTTACCTGCCTTGTCATTGCCTCGATGCCGACGGGGATGGCGGTCCGCTCAGCGCCCTGGATGTCAAAATCCATGAGGTCAACTCGCCCAAGATCGGCGAGCACGGTGGGAACGGACAAGCAGTCGACGCGCGTCGCCCGCGCATCCGGAAAACCCGACCTCCGCTCGGCTGACCCGGCTACGATGTTCTGCCCGTACCATTGTTCGGAGTGGCCAATCATGAAGAGTTCATGGCCGTCATGGCCCGAAACAGCGGCCTGGATCAGGCGGTGCGCCGCCGGATCGATGCCGTTGTCGCGGAAATGCTTGCCGATCCAGGCGAAGTGCTGCGGCTCTGCCTCTATGGCGACAAGGCGGAATGGAATCTCGGGTCGAGCACAACGCAGAGCGCATACTGAACTGACAAGCCAGCGTCCGAAGCCGGCGCCAACCTCGACCATAACGAACTGCCCTCGGGCCTCCAGCACAGCAGACAGTAAGAGCTGCCACTCGAAGGTTTCCTCGCTTATGCCGGGATATCCCAATGTAGCCTGGCGATCCTTCATCCTTTCTTCGTCTGCCCATCCGGCGACGAAAGACACATCCGTCATCTGGCCGAGAAAATTGGGGTGGAATCCTGCAGCCACAAAGCCGCGCCATGGCTGGAAACGACCGAACACGGGATCGCGGCGAAAATCGAAGCCGCTCATAATTTTTCTGGTAAATGGTGATACCTCATCAGCGCTAATAGCATGCCGATTTGATGATTTTCAATGCTGTGAATCTATTTACGTTTGGGGCGCCTGACTGATGATCTGATGATCTGATGAAGATCAACGACAGCGCGTTCGCAGCGACGCAAGGTCGAATAGACTCCGACGTCTAATAGGCGCTCGAACTTTCGTCCAAATATATCTCGGTGCCGGCGCGCAAAAGTCCGGGCCGGAGTTTCTGCATCGGCGCGTCACAAGCGCAACGCTGAGACCGTCTCTGCGAGGTTCATCCGGAAATCTCACAAAAGAAAGATTTCAAAACTACGAAATCAGGACGGTCTTCGGCAGCATGCAGTGGGCGCCTTTGGCCGTGTTGACGGTCTGCGTCACGTGCAGGTCGGCCGCGAGACTGCAAAGGGTGTAGGCGTCACTCGCCGACAGTCCGCGTAGTTCTCCAATCCAGCGGATCATGTCGCGCAGCGCCTGTTTGACAGCGTCGTCCAAATCCTCGTCGAAGCCCATCGTTATGTAATGCGTGGGTGTCTCGGCGCGCGGCGCAGTCAAGTGCATATCCTTGCGCACGCCCAGGCGGAAACGCCCAGACAGTGAAGTTTCGACGGCCGTGATGCAGACTTCGCCGTCGCCTTGCACGGCATGGCCATCGCCGCACGAGAACAGGGCGCCTTCGTTGAAGACCGGAAAGTAGACCGTGGTGCCGGCCACGAGTTCCTTGTTGTCCATGTTGCCGCCCATGGTGCGAGGAATGACGGACGTGATGCGTCCCCAATTCGGCGGCGGCGCCACGCCCATCACACCGAAGAACGGGCTAAGCGGAAGTTTGCCGCCCCAGGGCAGTTGCACGGTGTTAGCTTTTTTGTCGAGCGGCAGGATCTGCAGCCTGAAGTCCGGGAAATCCTCTGGAAGTGTCCCCAGCAGGGGAATGATGAGATTGAAGCCCCAGTTCTGCCGCAGCATGACATCCAGAATGTCGACCTGCAGGACGTCGCCGGGTCGCGCGCCCTCGATGTAGACCGGGCCGGTGAGGAAATGCGGCCCCGGCCCGCGCTCGGCGCCTTCGATGATCGAACGATGCTCGGGAAGAATCTCAAAACCCGGTTCGGTCGGCAGCGACGGCGTATCGCCGGAAACCGTCTCGATGAGAACCTCGGCGCCTGGAGACACTCTGATGACCGCGGGTGTCTTGGCATCAAAGAAACCCAATTTCGCCGTTTGCGGCGTGGCGGCGATTTTGACCGCGGTGGCGGCATCCATCTTTCTATTCTCCGCTCATGTAACCGGTCGCACCAAATTCGGCGCGACCCGACGACTGCGCTGCTATTTCTTGCGTCCGTTCGCGCCCATGCTTTGCCAATTGCCGGCGCGCTCGAACGCGTCCGCAGCGCGATAAAGCATCAATTCCTGCCAGTGTTTGGCAACCAGCATCAGGCCGATCGGCCGGTCGCCTTCGCCGAAACCGCAAGGGATCGAAATCGCCGGGTGATGCGTGATGTTGAACGGACAGGTGTTGGTGATCTGCTCCCAACTGTGTTGCATCAGCGCCTCGTACGGCGCGTCAGGCGGCGGAATTTTCGAGGCCATCATCCGCGTCGTCGGCATCAGCAATAGATCATATTCGCCGAGCGCCTTGTCGTAAGCGGCGCGCAGCGGCCGGCGAAGGTTTTGTGCCTTGAAGTAAAAGTAGCCGCGATAATATTTGTCGTTGTACGCGGCGAGCAGCATGCCGGTTTTCACCGTATCGGGGAGTTCGTTGGCGCGGTCGTGCATGGCGCCGAGCCGTCCCGCGAGCGAGATCGGATAAACACCTTGGATGTTTCGCGGTAGCGGGCTCGTCACCATGGAGTGGAGCGTTCCCTCGAGCGCGATAGCCGCCCAGATCGGAATGCCGATCGGGTGCCACGGAATGGAAACTTCGCCGACTTTGGCGCCGAGGCCTTCCAGCACCTTGGCCGCGGCGCGGACGCCGGCGTCAACGTCGGGATGGGAATCGTATTGCCCGAAGCCTTCCTGCACCACGCCGATCTTGAGGCCCGCAATGCCCTGCCCGATCGCCTTCGTGTAAGTGTCGACCTTCAAGTTGGCCTGCCGGGAGTCGTACCCGTCTTCGCCGGCCATCACCTCAAGGAAAAGTGCATTCTCGGCGGCAGTTGCGGTCAGCGGGCCGGCATGATCGATCGTCGGATCCATGCCCATGATGCCGGTATAGGGAACCAGACCCCAGGTCGGCTTGATACCGACGACGCCCGAGAGCGACGCGGGGATCCGGATTGATCCGGCCTGATCGCCGCCGGTCGCCATGTCGACTTCGCCTGCCGCGACCAGCGCGCCGGAACCGGTCGAAGAGCCGCCGGGCGTATGGCCCCAAGCGCGCGGATTATGCACCGGACCCGACGTGCTGGTGGCCGCGCCGCCGGAGAACGAAAAATATTCGCAAACCGATTTGCCGACGATTTCCGCGCCGGCATCGAGAAGGCGCGTGACGACGGTTGCGTCGAATTCAGGTACGAAACCCTCCAGCACCGACGATCCGTTCGTAAGCGGAACGCCCGCGATCGCGTACGTGTCTTTGATCGCGACTTTCTTGCCGGCAAGCCGGCCGTTCGGCGCGCCCTTGATGTGCGTCTTCACGATCCAGGCGCCATATTTATTCTCATCGCCCTTCGGCCGGTAATAAGCGCCGCGTGGGTGCTTGATCGCCGGCACATCGTCAGGTAGCGCGGCAAGCAAACGAAACCCATCCGCGAATGGCCGGATGTAGTTGATGAAGGAATTGGCGTAGTCGTCCGTCAAATCAAAGCCAAGTCCTTCGCCAAGTCTGACGTACTTGATCCGTCGACGGCAGTTTGAACATCAGATCGCCCCCATTTATCAGAAACGCCAACGCCGCTTCTGGTTGAAGCGGCGCGCACGGCACACCAAAGCGTCAAATAATGTAGCAATAACGGTGCCACGCAAACGGCGCGAAGCGGCCAAATGGCGCCGACGCTCAAAATAGATGCGCAGCGCACACCGCGGATGCACTATCGAACCTCAAGATCATCGTCCCTCGATACTTGATAACGCCGCATAAGACGAACCTCAGACACTACGCGAAATCTGCACAGCAATTGTCGGGGGACCCGTATATCGCCAAAAACTCCAATAATGGCATGGTTTTTGCTCAATCTCCTTCGCACCACGACACGGGGGATTAGAGCCATGAACACCACGCGCAGAGCATTCCTGAAGACGACAGCGGCAGCGACGATGTTCGCGCCGGCTGTGATCCGCGGCGCAGCTGCGGCCGATCAGCCCATTGTGATTGCCAGCATGTACGATCTTTCCGGCGGTCTCGAATCCGCCGGCAAGCCGATGTACGACGTGCTCAACTTCGCCGTCGACGAAATCAACAGCTCTGGCGGGCTGCTCGGCCGCCAGATCAAGGTCGTGAGTTTCGATACGCAGACCAACATGCAGCTTTACGCGCAATACGCGCAGGAAGCCGCGTTGAAAAACAAAGTTGCCGTCGTACACGGCGGCATCACGTCCGCTTCGCGCGAAGTGATCCGGCCCGTGCTCGACAAATACAAGACGCTCTATTTCTACGACATGCCGTACGAAGGCGGCGTTTGCGACCGCAACATCTTCGTCGACGGCCTCACCCCGGCGCACAACACCGAAGTTCTCGTCAATTATGGAATGAAGAACTGGGGCAAAAAGGTTTACACGCTCGCCGCCGATTACAATTACGGCCAGATCACCTCCGACTGGGTGAAAAAATACGTCAAGGACGGCGGCGGCGAAGTACTTGGCACGGAGTTCTTTCCGCTCGATGCGACAAATTTCGGCAGCACACTCTCAAAGATCCAGGCGGCCAAGCCGGATTGGATCATGACCGTCCTGGTCGGTGGCGGACCGATTTCGTTCTATCGGCAATTCCACGCCGCGGGCCTTTCCGGAAAGATCCCGATCGCATCGACGACGTTCGGCGGCGCCAACGACCAGATGGTTCTCACCCCCGATGAGAGCAACGGCATCGTCGTTGCGTACAATTACATCGAAGCGCTCGACAATCCGGTCAACAAGGATTTCCTCAAGCGCTTCCGCGGCAAATATGGCGCTGACTATCCGCCGATCTCCGACCTGACCATGTCGAGCTATCAGGGCATGCACCTGTGGGCCGCGGGCGTGAAGAAGGCCGGTACGCTCGACCGCGAAAAGGTGATCGAAGCACTCGAAACCGGCATCGGCATCGATGCGCCGAGCGGCAAAGTAACGATCGACCCGCCGACCCATCACTGCATTTTCGACGTCCACCTGTCCGTGTTCAAGGACAAGGCTATGAACCTGGTCGAAACTTTCCCGCAACGGAAGCCCGCTGACACTGCAGCGGTCTGCGATCTGAAGAAAAACCCGCGTGAGGCCAAACAGTACATCATCAAGGTGAACTGACCGGGGACTACGTGCGCGGAGCACTGGTCACTGCAAGACGTGCCGGCATCGGGCGATCGGATCATCGGTCGCCCGCGGCTAGGCGGCGCTTGCTTCAGGAGGGCCCGCAGTGGACCTAGCGATCATCGTTGCGATCGATTTCGTTTATGCCATCGCAACGCTGGCGTTGATCAGTCTTGGGCTTGCCATCGTGTTCGGGATGATGCGGATCATCAACCTGGCGCACGGCGAGTTCATGGTGATGGGCAGCTACAGCGCTTCAGTCGCGGTCCATCACGGCATCAACATCTGGATCGCGATACTGATCGTTCCGCCGATCGCGGTCGGGATCATCGGCGCTGTCATCGAACGTGTGATCGTTCGTCAGCTCTATGGCCGCATGGTCGAGACCATGCTGGCGACCTGGGGCTTGAGCCTGTTTGTCGTCGGCATTCTGACGATGATTTTCGGCGACATTACTGAGGGCGTGCCGACGCCGCTGCCGGGCATCACCATCGGCGGCTATCAAACCAGCGGCTACAGTCTGTTTGTGATCGCCATGTCGGTTGCGACCATGGGCGGAGTTTACATTATCCTGCGCTCAAGCCGACTTGGGCTGCTTGCGCGCGGCACTATGCAGAACGCGGATATGGCGGCTGCGCTCGGAACCGATACCTCGCGCATCTACGCGGTGACCTTCACCTTCGGCGCTGCGCTTGCCGGTTTCGCCGGCGGGGTGCTCGCACCGGTCTCCGGCGTGTTTCCGACCATCGGCGGCTCGTATATCGGCCGCGCCTTCATCACGGTTATCGGCGGCGGCGCCGCGCCGCTCGTCGGCACCGCTTCGGCGTCAATCTTGTTCGGCACAATCAATCAGGTTGCAACGTTCCTATCGAACCCGGTCTACGGCGAAGTCGCGCTGCTGCTCGCCGCGATCGTGCTTATTCGCGCGTTGCCTCAAGGAATTACCGGCCGCTACTTTCGGGGCAGTCTATGATCGAAATGCTGCGATCGAATTGGCGCCTCGTTGCCGTCGGCGTCGCCGGACTCGCGCTCACGATTGCGCTGCCACTTTTGCTTGACACTTATTCGCTGCTGCAGATCACGCTCTACGCGATCTTCGGTATCCTCGCGCTCAGCCTCGCTTTCATTTGGGGTTACGGCGGAATTCTCTGCTTCGGCCACTCGGCCTTCTTTGGCCTGGGCGCTTACGCCTATGCGGTCGCCGTTATCAACATCGGCGAAAGCACCGCTCCGGCTTTGATCGCGATTGCATTGCCCGCCGCATTGGCCGCGGCACTTGGGTATTTCATGTTTTATTCGCGTATCAGCGACGTTTACGTCGGCGTTATTACACTGACTGTGACTCTCATCTTCTATAACGTGATCAACTCCACCGCCGGTCCGAAATATCACATCGGCGATGCGCTCCTCGGCGGTTTCAACGGCATGCCGAACGTGCCTTCACTCAACATCCCGTTCGTGCCGGATTACACGCTTGAGCCGCAGGATATGTTCGTGTTGTCGATGGTTCTGCTGCTGTTGGTGTATTTCGGTCTGCATGCCGTGCTGGCGACGCGGTTCGGACGCGTTCTTGTCGCCGTGCGCGAGAATGAGCGTCGCGTCGAGTTTTTGGGCTACGACGCGCGATTGCATAAGCTCGTGGCCTTTTCGATCGGAGGTGGGATCGCCGGCCTCGCCGGATGCCTGTTCGTGTCATGGGGAAATTACGTCAGCCCAACCGTATTTAGCGTTGTTCAATCGGCGCAGATCATCATCTGGCTCATGGTCGGTGGCGCGGGTACGCTGCTTGGCCCCGTGTTTGGGGCGCTCGCGATCTCGTGGGCGACGGTTGAAATCGGTACCCAGCAGCTCGTCAACGCCAACGTCGTACTCGGCGCCATTCTGCTGATCTTCGTCTTGCTGGTGCCGAAGGGCGTTGCCCCGGTGATTAGCGAACGACTGGTGCCCTGGTTGCTCGCACTCCGCCGACCGGCCGCTGCTGCGCACCCCGATCTGCCACAAGGACGCCGGGCATGAAGCCGCCGCTGATCGAGACCCGTGGCCTGACCAAGAACTTCGGCGGTGTCCAGGCGGTTCGCAATATCGATTTCGCGCTCGCCGAAGGCGAGTTGCGCTGCCTGATCGGACCGAACGGCGCCGGCAAAAGCACGTTCTTCAAGCTCCTGACCGGCGAGATCACGCCGACCAGCGGAGCCGTTCTGTTTCGTGGCACCGACATCACCGGTTTGCAGGCACATGAGATCGCGCGCCTCGGTATCGGCATCAAAACTCAGGTGCCGAGTGTGTTCAACGGACTTTCGGTGCGCGAAAATCTCTGGATCGCCGCGGCAAGACATCAAAAAGGAAAAGCGATAACGCGCGCTGTAGATGCAAGGGTCGAGCGCCTCTCGCTCGGCCGTTTTGTTGACAAGCCGGTCGGCCAGCTTGCACACGGGCAGCGCCAGTGGGTCGAACTCGGCATCGTTTTGTGCGGCGACCCCGGGTTTATCCTTCTCGACGAACCAGCCGCAGGAATGACGGAGGAAGAGCGCGAGCGGACCGCCGAACTCATCCGCGAGATCAACCAGGATCATCCGATGATCGTCGTGGAGCACGATATGTCGTTCATTCGCATGATCGCTCGGCGCATCACGGTATTCGATCGCGGCAGCATTCTGATGGAAGGTGACGTAGCGCAGGTGTTTGGCAATCAGGCGGTTCGCGATGTCTATCTCGGCAAGCAGGTCGCCGCCTGATGCTTGAAGTCCACGATCTCCACGCTGGTTACGGCCGTATTCCGGTTCTCTCCGAAATCAACTTTACGGTCGGCGAGCACGAGGTGATCGGCGTGCTCGGTCATAACGGCATGGGCAAAACGACCCTTTTGAAGACGCTGATCGGCCAGGTTCCGCTTACCAGCGGCAAAATCCGGTTCGGCGGCGTGGACATCAGCCATCGCCCGTCGTTTCGTCGCGCACGTGCGGGCTTGGGTTACGTACCGCAGGGGCGTCAGATTTTTCCGAGCCTGTCCGTCTACGAGAACCTGCGAATGGGCTTTGTCGAAAACGGCATCGACTCCGAGGAAAATATCATCAAGGACGTTCTGGCGCGTTTTCCACGGCTCGATCCGCTTATCGATAGGGTCGGCAGCGCGCTATCCGGCGGCGAGCAACAGATCTTGGCCTTGGCACGCTGTCTGTGCGGCAGTCCGAAGCTTTTGCTGCTCGACGAACCGACCGAGGGAATCCAGCCCTCAATCGTCGAAGAGATTCTCGAAATTCTGATCGGGCTGCACCGCTACAATGGGCTCTCGATCATCGTCGTCGAGCAAAGTCTCGATTTCATTCGCCGCCTTTCGGAACGCGTTCTTCTGATCGAAAGAGGCACGATCACGGGTGAAGTCTTGCCCGAAGCCTTGGGCCATTCAAAGGAGCTTGGCAGCTACATCGCTGCGGAATGACGAATTTATTCGGTGCCGGGTAAGCTTGGTGCCGAAGCGGGCCTTGATCAGATCTTTGTCAGTCAATGAAAGGCGCAGGCAACGCGCTCTAATAGTGGAGGTGGATCATGCACAAGATCGAAATGTCTCCCGAGGTTCTCGACCGCATCAAGGGATTGCGCAACTCGTTTCACATCTTCGACAAGCTTGATCCGGCGCGAACGGCCCACATCATCGTCGACTTGCAGAATGGCTTTATGGAGCCAGGAGCCACCGTCGAGCTTCCGGTCGCGCGCGACATCGTTCCCAACGTCAATGACATCTCCAGAGGGGTTCGTGCGGCCGGCGGCGTCAATGTTTTCATCCGCTTCCTGATCGACGAAGAGGCGCAAACGACGTGGTCGAGCTACTTCGCGGATTTTGCCTCGCCGGAACGCCGCCAGGCCATGATCGACACATTCGGCCCTGAATGCCACGGCTTCGCGTTATGGCCAGAGCTCGACGTGAAACCGGACGATCTCATCGTCGACAAAACGCGCTTTGGCGCGTTTGTGCCCGGCTCCTCGCAGCTGCATGAAATCCTGCGAGCGCGCGGCATCGACACGCTGATCATCACCGGCACCGCGACCAATGTGTGCTGTGAATCGACCGCGCGTGACGCGATGCAAATGAATTACAAGGTGATCTTCGTTGCCGACGGCAACGCCGCCCGGACCGACGCCGAGCACAACGCCACACTCGACAACATGGTGGTGCGGTTCGCCGACGTGATGACCACCGCCGAATTGGTCGGGTTCCTCGACAAGGCAGCTGCAATGCGCCAGGCGGCGGAATAACGGAACTTCAACCGAAACCGCCGGCCCGAAGCACGGGCGGTTTCGTCCCAGGTCTGTAGAAAGGAAAATGCGTGTCAACCAAGCCCAAGGTCAAGATCGCCCACCTCGCCGGCCCGACAGCGACCATCCAGAACTCGCCACCGCTCGTTACGTCCAACAAGGCACGCAAGAAATACGGACTGCCGCCGCGGAAGAATCCCGACGGCAGCGAGCAGCGTTTCGACATACTTCGTGCACAGCGCCTCGCGGCGCCGGTGACGGTTTATGTCGAGCGTTTCTCCGCCCATCCGCTCGAAGCAGACGCCGTGGAGCTTTACGGTCCGCCCGACGGATACCTTGACGCCAAGGGCACGTTTCATAAGGAGCGTTCAAGCCCGCAGGACAAGGCGGTGTTCGAGATCGAAATCCGCCCCGAGGACGGCGTTTATCCCCTGCCCTACATGGCGCGGCAGGCGAATGGTCAGGCGTGGGAGGAAGAATGCGTGGTGCCCGGTGCGCCGGCCGAGCAGGCGCGCCAGGGATTTTATCCAGATGGATCGCGCAGCTTCGAGGAAATTGACCGCTTGTCGGTCGGCGCGGCAGGCGTCGGTAATCTGATCTCTTCGTTCGCGGACGTCGATTTCTACCGCATGATGCCGACCGGCGGATACACCAAGGGCCTGCCGGCAGCGCTTCGCACCGATGTCGGCGAAGGCGACATCCCGCCCGAAACCCGCAGCAAGGACTTTTTCGCCTACAAGCCGTTTCATCTTGGCGAAGTCGCCGCCGCGGCCGAGCCTGGCACGGCTGACCAATGCCGCGCGGCGGATTCTCGCGACCGGCAAATACGACGGTGCCATTTTCACGCAAGGCAGCCCGCAAGTCGAAGAAACGGCCTATTGGCTCAATCTGTTGCTCGATACGACCGTGCCAATCTGCGGCAACTCAGCCCAGCGGCCGCATGGCGAGATCAGCAATGACGGGCCAAAGAATCTGACCGATTCGGTCGAATACATCGCGTCGCGGGTCTGGGCCGACGAACAGGGCCGCAACCGCGCCGGCGTCATCGTGCTGCAGGAACAACAGATCTTCGCTGCGCGTGAGGTCATGAAGGTCGACGCGCGACCAGGCGGCTACGTCGCGACCGGCGGCCATGGCGGCATTCTGGGCGGCATGGGCTATCACGGCGCAGCCGTGCTGCATTACGTGCCGGCCCTGAAACACACCTATCTGTCGGATGTGAATCTTAGCAAGATACCGTCAACCGTGCTTGTGGCGCGATCCTCGGCGTGGCGTCGAGCTTGCCGAAACAAAGATCAAGGAGGCGAACGGCGACTTCTTCGAGGGCGCGATCCCGTCGGTCGCGATCGTCAAGGATGGCGGCTTTTTCGCCGAAGAATATTTCGACGACCCGTCAGTAACCGCTGATCTTAATGCGTTGGTCGCACAGAAGCTCGCAACTAGCCGTCTCGCAGGCTTCGTCGCAAGGCACCGCACCCTATGGCGAAATGACCTCTTCGGTCCGGCAAGACGCACTTCAAAAAGCGGTCTACAGCGGTCTGCCTGTCGCGAGAGTTGGCCGTGGCAGTCCCGAAGGTTTCGCCGATCTGCACGAATATTTTATCGCGGGATCAAATCTCACCTCAACCAAAGCCCGGATGCTGCTCATGGCATGCCTCTTGAGGTTCGGTAGCCTGCCACCCGCCAAGGACCCCTCTAAGCCGACGTCGGCTGAGGTCGCCGCCACCAAGAATGCTATTGCTGCGTATCAGGCAATTTTTCACACGCACTAGGC
>CAWJBG010000005.1:0-77577 GCA_963841025.1 uncultured Alphaproteobacteria bacterium
AATAAACTCAGCGCTACTTGGCTGCTACGGAACAATAAACTTCTGCAGAACTCTCTTTACATCCTTCGGGCAACTCTTCCGAGCTAGAACGGCGGTCTTCGAACGCGTTAAAAAACCCCGAAGGGCTTTTTGAAAGACTTCTTCGCCGGGAAACGATTTCAGAGTATCAGACTCCTCAATCGAGTCCTTGCTCGTATATTTCCACGGCTTCCATTGAACATTCGCATATATGCCGCTGGAATGCTTGTAAGTTACCGGCTTGGTCGATTTCTTCTCCGCGAGCGACCAATAACCGAATTCCAAGTACACTGTAGTCTTTTTGTATGTAAGGTAGCCGCAAGTATAAAGATCAACCTCGCCGCCCTTTAGATATTCGTCAAGCCATTCGGTCTCTATAAGGTCTTTAATCTTCTTTTGACTTTTAGCGGTCATGACGCCTTTAAGCCGTCGCACATCGTGCCAGTGGTCAAGGTAGAGGCGGCGTTTAAAGCCCTGCTTGAAGAGTTTGGGATTGTTGTTCTGGATCCATTGCCCCATGGACGATAGATTTTCGAAAGCCATCTCAAAAAACTCCGGAACAGATTTCTCGGTCGCCTTTCGCCCTCCAATGCCGAGCATCACGTTCGTCACATATTTTATGGTCTTCGGATCTGGTCTGCGATCGTGATACGCCACGCCGATGTCCTCCAAATAATCCTTCAGCATTTGACCAAATATCTTGGCGTTTCTAAGCGGAGCATGGAGTTGTCGAAAGAACATTCGACGCACTCGCTCCTTGTTTTTCGTAGTTCGTAGTTTTTTCTCGTCTTCCTCCGGCGGGATTGTGCGCGAAAGGAAAAGAAACTTAACATTCCGGTTTTTCTTCTGGCCAATGAACCGCAGGTAATCATCTAACTGCGCCGTATTCCCTTCATTCCTAATGTCGGCATCTTTGATCTCCATAAGGACGAGGGGGTCTCCGGCAGCGTTGAGAATTGCGATATCTGCAAAGCGCCGCTGGGTGGCGATTGGAAATGGCCAGCGATTAGCTACAGCTTTGTCTCCACGGCTGTGGATATACTCGATACCTCCTTCGTTCAAAATCCTTGTGAACGCATCAACATCTTGTCGAAAAAGTTCGGCGAGGATGAAGGCGATATACCTTCCTGAATACGTGGCTTTGAAATAGCCTTGGATATCGTAAAAAAGTCAACTCATAGGTTTCAGTTAATAGCTGAAAATTACAGCATATTCAACTTAGTCGTGAAGTGCATCAGCTAAGTGCGATTTCGTCAAATTTTGTCTTCTTACTGTATGATAACAGGCCTCAGGGGAGGACCGTGCCAGCATAGTGGAAGGCGTCTGAGTGGCGGATGCAATCGGCATCGCGCGGGCAAAGAAGCGGTAACAAAGATGTGCGATCGAACGGCGGCGACCCTAATTCGTCACGGCCAGCGTCCCCCTCCCACCACACTAAGCGCGGTCCCCCTCCGCGGTTCTGGTGGAGGCGGATAAGAACTCTCGCCGCTCGCCCAGCCAAGCATGCTCATCCGCGGTTGCCAGTGGATCAAGGTCCCTCGGCGTTGCGGACGCATCGTCCACCCATTCGCGCAGCAGCGGGCTGCCGTTGATGACGTCGATGGCGCGTTTGCCGTGCTCGTACTCGTAGGCGAATTCGCGCCACAGCGGATAGTCCGGATGAAGGCGCCGGATCGCTTTGAAGGCGAGGGCCTGGATGCGCCAGGGCTTGAACGACTGGTGTTTGTAACCGGGGCCTTCGGTGTGGATTTGCACGCCGCTGCAGAGTTTGCCGGCATGCTTGTGGAACGTCGGTTCGAACCAGCAATCGCGCAAGCGGCAACCGTGCAGCCAGTGCGGTGCGAGCGTGTGCATTTCGGCGATGACTTTGCGCGCATCGATATCGGGCGCGCCGAACAGCTCAAGCGGCCGCGTGGTGCCGCGGCCTTCCGAGAGCGTGGTGCCCTCGACCATCACCGTACCGGCATAGGCGCGCGCCATCCATAAATTCGGCGCGTTGGGACTGGGATTGATCCAGGCGCGCTCGCCGAGCGGCCAGCCGAATCCCGGCCCGGCATCGGGCTCCCAGCCCTGCATTGCGATGACGCGATAGTCGACGTCGAGCTTGAGCGTCCTGACAAACCATGCACTCAGCTCGCCGAGCGTGAGACCGTGACGCATCGGCAACGGCCCGGCGCCGACGAAGCTTTGCCACCCCTCACGCAGCGTCAATCCTTCAACCGGCCGCCCGATGGGATTGGGCCGGTCCAGCACCCACACCGCTTTGCCGTGTTTGGCGGCTGCTTCGAGCATGTAGCGAAGCGTCGTGATGAACGTATAAATCCGGCAACCCAGATCCTGCAGATCGACCAAGACGACATCGCAGGTGGCCATCATCGCGTCGGTGGGTTTGCGCACTTCGCCGTACAGGCTGAACACCGGGATGCCGAGCACCGGATCGCTGAAATCCGGCGACTCGACCATGTTGTCCTGCTTGTCGCCGCGCAGACCGTGCTGCGGCCCGAACGCAGCGGTGAGCTTGACGTCACCCGATGCGGCCAAGGCATCGAGCGAATGCGTGAGGTCCGCCGTGACCGAAGCCGGATGTGCGAGCAACGCGACGCGCTTACCGACAAGCGGCGCGCGCAACGCGGGTTCGGCGATGAGGCGGTCGATGCCAAAATTCATGGTCATTACGCTCTCAGGCGCAGAGATGAGCACGTTTCCCGGACGCGGTGCAGCGCGAAGCGGTGCGCCGCGGATCCGGGATCGTCCCGAACTCGGCATTTGTAACGATCCCGGGTCGGCAGCGCATCACTTCGCTACGCTCCGTGCTGCGCCGCGCCCGGGAATCACGGCTGTGGTAACCTCCGTCACTTCACGCTCCGGGACACTTCACACGCAAAGCCATCAGCATAATGGAAATCCGGCTTGCCCGGCGGATGCGCCAGCGCCCAATAGGATTTGCGACCGCCCTCCTCCTCGATCACTGTCGAGAGGCCCAAACGCCACGTATCACGCGGCACATCAGGTAGCGCGCCCAGCTCCAGCGCGGCGCGCAATTCGTAGCGTTCCGGCGCCGTCTGGACATCGATCTGCGGCGCGCTGACCTCGGACGCGATGCGCATTCCGCTTCGATAACCATCGAACCGATACGCCGCCCATTGGGCCGAGGGCGCGAAATTGAATTCGTAATACGCTGCGCCCGTTGCGGCTCGGACGAAAGCCTCGAAACAGGTGTGCCGCCAAAGCTCGTCCGTGCGAGCGGACACCATCATCGGCGGCAGCAGCAAGTCGCCAATTTTGCCGGTCACTGCATAGTTCAGTACCAAAGTCCCGGTGCTTTCGCGCACGACATCAACCTCGATGCGCGTCACGGCCCGGCAAACCGAGTCCGGATGAAGGATCAGCGCTCGGCGCATACCGGCATTCTGGAACCGCCGCCTCGGAGTAGCGCCGGCTCAGCGGCTGTCGAGATTGGAGACCTGTTTCACTTCGCGCGGCGGCGGGGCGGCCTGCTGCGCCTCGCGCGACAATGGCGCGACGAACCCGCCGGCGCGCACCGTCTCGTCGAGCTTGTCGCGGTCCAGCTCCTGGTCGTGCTTGTAGACGTCGTCGCGGAACTGGATCGTGCCGTCGCGCGTCACCCAGCCAGTCAGATAAACCCAGGCGACCGGCATCTTGTGCGGCAAGTTGACGATCTTCAGTCCCCCCGCCGCGATGCCGGCGTCGATCGCAGCGCGATTCCACGGCGGCACGTCCTGAAGAATCCAGGCGGCAAGATCGCGCACGTTGTCGACGCGCGTGCAGCCATGGGAATCGAAGCGGTAGTCATTGGCGAACAAATTGCGCGTCGTGGTGTCGTGCATGTAGACCGAATACGGATTCGGCATGTCGATCTTGAGATTGCCCAGCGCATTGAAGCCGCCGAAATCCTGGCGCACGGTGAAATTGGGCGAACGGTCGGACGACCAATCGACAGTTTGCGGATCGATCTCCTCGTCGCGCCCGCCGAGCACACGCATATGCATTCGGCTCAGATAGCTTGGATCCCGGCGCATGTGGGCTCGGATCTCGCTTTTGGTGATCGAGAGCGGCACGGTCCAGGTCGGATTGAGATTGACCGCGGTGATGAACGCGGTGAGCGTCGGCGACGGCTTGTCGATCTTGCCGACGATGACACGGTAGCGCCGTTCGACTTTGTCGTGGTTGATGGCCTCGACGAACGCGGCCGGAATATTTACCACCACATAGCGTTCGGCGAAAACGAAATCCATGCCGAGCAAACGCTCGAGCGAAGCTTCGAGTTGTTTGATGCGCTCGGCGACCGGCACGTTCAACGCCTTTAGCGTCCGCGGGTCGACGCTGCCAGTAGCCTCGAGCCCATGCCGCAACTGGAACCGCTTGACGGCGTTGGTAAGCGGCGCGTCGTCGGTTTCGCCCTGCTCCTGGTCGGGCGCGAGATCGTCGGAGATCACCAGACGCTTGCGCAACAAAGCGACCGCCGGGCCGGGGACGTCGGGCGAAAGCTTTGCATCAGCGGGCAATGCCGGCCAACCGCCGCGCACCTGAATTGCGGAATAGCTCAGCAGCGCTTCTTTGATGCGCTGAAAAGTGCCTTCGTCGAAAACTGGATCGGCGGAGAGCGCTAGTGCCGCCGCCGAACGCCCCTCGGGCGTCGAAGGAGCCCTGGCGGCCGCGCGGGGCGTTTTCGGCGGCGCTTGCGTCGGCTTGGCAACAGCCGTTTTTGGCGCCGGTCGCGCCGCCGCAGGCGGCGCGCTTTGTGCCGGCGCTGGCGTAAGCCGCGAATTCGGAACCATCGGATGCGGATCGAGCAAGGTCGGCTGACCCGCACCGGGTGTCTGCGCTTGTGCCAGCGTGGACCCCGCCGCCAAAGCGATTACACCGCTCAAGGCGACTACAACGCTAACGATATAGCTGGTCCGCACGAATCGCCCTCGCCGCTCCGCTGAATATGCTATCGGTGTGGCCGCATTTGGACCAGATGACCCAAGCACAAAAGCATCGGTGCCGTGATACCGGTAACATTCGCGTGCCGCCGTCCTAGGATATAGCATTGTAGGCGTTACGAACATGTATCTTGGCATCGATATCGGCGGCACATTTACCGATCTCGTCCTCATGGATGAGAGCGGGAACATAAGCACCGCCAAAGCGCCCACCACCCCTGGCGAGCTGGAAAAGGGCGTATTCGACGCCGTCGCGCTAGCCGCTGAAACCCAAGGGTTAACGCCGGAAAGTTTGCTCGGCCGCGTCAGCGCCTTTGGCCATGGCACCACTCAGGCCACCAACGCGCTGATCGAACGCACCGGTGCGACCACCGGCCTGGTCGCGACCCGCGGTTTTGGCGACACCCTCATGCTGCAGCGGCTGATGGGGTTCACCGCCGGCATTCCGGTTGAGAACCTCGGGCACTACAGCCGGCGGCGCTATCCGCAGCCGATCGTACCGCGCCGTTTGGTGCGCGAAGTGCGCGAGCGCGTCGATCAAGCCGGGCGCGTACTGGTTCCGCTGGACGAAGGAAGCGTTCGCGGGGCGGTGCGCGAACTCATCGACGCCGGCGCCAAGACGTTTGCGGTGGCGCTGTTGTGGTCGTTCCGCAATCCGGCGCACGAGCAGCGGGTCGGTGAGATTATCCGCGAAATGGCTCCCGGCTCTTATGTCAGTTTGTCATGCGAAGTGTCGCCGATCATCGGCGAGTATGAGCGCACCGCCACGACAGTGCTTAACTCCTACCTCGCACCAAAAGTCGCAGACTACCTCGACCGCATCGAGAACCTGCTGCGCGCGCGCGGGTTTCGCGGCAAGTTCAATGTGCTCAACTCCGCCGGCGGCGTGGTCCCGGCAAGCGAAGCAGCGCGCAAGCCGGTTTTGTTGGTCGCGAGCGGTCCGGCCGGCGGCGTCATGGGCTCGCTGCAACTGGCGCAGGAGATCGGCCACACCAACGTCATCACCACCGACATGGGCGGCACGAGCTTCGACGTGGCGTTGGTCGTCGACGGCAAAGCTCTGGTCTCCGGCACGCACGAAGCCGGCGGATTCCACCTCAACACGCCAGTCATCGATATTCGCGCCATCGGCGCCGGCGGCGGCTCGATCGCGCGCGTCGAGGCCGGCCTGCTTCGGGTCGGACCGGACAGTGCCGGCGCCGTGCCCGGCCCGGTTTGCTATAGCCGCGGCGGCACGCTCGCCACCGTCACCGACGCCGATCTGGTGCTCGGCATTCTCTCACCGGACAATTTCCTCGGCGGCCGCATGAAGCTCGACCTCGCTGCCGCGACCAATGCGATGCGCGACCAGATCGCCGGACCGCTCGGCATGAGCGTTGAACAAGCCGCTGCCGGCATTCGCCGCGTCGTCGACGGGCACATGGCCGACACGCTGCGAGAGGTCACCATCGGCCGCGGCCACGACCCACGCGACTTCGTGCTGCTGGCCTATGGCGGCGCCGGCCCGGCCCATTGCATCGGTTACGGCGCCGAGCTTGGTGTGCCGCGCATTCTCATTCCCGCCACGAGCATGGCGCACTCGGCTTACGGTGCGCTAGCTTCAGACATTCAGCAATCCGCCGAGCGCTCGCTGGTGCTGCGCGCCGGCGGCGGCACGCGCGACCCATGGGATGGCCTCGATTGCGACGCCATCAACGCGGTGTTCGCGGAATTGCAGGAGCGCTGCCTTGCGGCGATGGAGCAGTCGGGCTTTACGCAGGCGCAGTCCGCGCTCGCCCGCTCGATCGATATGCGCTACCGCCGCCAGACCCACGATCTGATGGTGCCAGTTCCGGACGGTCCGGTAACGCCGGCGACGGCCCGAAAGCTCGTCGAAGCATTCGAAGAATCCTACGAAGCGGTCTACGGCAAGGGCGCAGGCTTTCGCTTTGCCGGCATCGAGTTGACGACGTTCCGCGTGGTCGCGGTCGGCCGTACACAAAAGCCTTCGATCCGCAGGCCAAGCGCCATGGCCGCGCCGAAACCCGGAATGCGCCGCGTCTTTGAACCCGCAATGCTGAAGTGGACCGAGGCTGACGTGTTTGAATGGCTCGACATGCCTGCTGGGTTCACTGTCACCGGCCCAGCCGTCGTCGAGCATCCCGAAACCACGGTTTACGTCGGTCCGGGCCAGACCGCACAGCTCGACAATGCCGGCAATCTCTCCATCGATCTCACCTGAAGCAGCAGCAATGAACGCTCCCCTCCCCGGCCACTCCCGAAATAACACGGCGATCGATCCCATCACCTTCGAGGTGATCCGCCACAAACTCGAAGCCATCACCGAGGAGCAGGCGATCACGCTGAAGAACGTGTCCGGTTCGCCGGTGGTCACCGAGGCAACCGATTTTAACGTCGGCATCTACCTTGCCGACGGCGATATCGTGAACATGGGCCCGCAGGTGATCTTCCATGCCGGCACCATGTCGACAGTGATCCACTCGATCATCGAACACTTCAGCGACAATCCCGGGATCAATGAGGGCGACATGTTCATCCTCAACGATCCCTATCGCGGCGCCATTCATCAGCCCGACGTGTCGATCGTGATGCCGATCTTCCATCAGGGCCGGCGTATCGCCTGGACCGGTTCGTGCGCGCACGAACTCGACACCGGCGGCATGACGTTTGGCAGCTGGGCGTTCGGCGCTACTGAAGTGCAGCAAGAGGCGATGCTGTTGCCGGGCGTAAAACTCATCGAGAAGGGTGTCTTGCGCGAGGACATCTGGCAAATGATCATGGGCATGACGCGCTTGCCCCATGTCGTCGGTCTCGACTTCAAGGCGATGATCGCTGCCAACAACGTCGCGGCCCGGCGCTTTCACCAGTTGATGGACCGCTATGGCGTCGAGACCGTCGATGAGGTTATGCGCACCGAGATCGATACCTCGGAAGCGCGCCTGCGCGAGCGTCTCAAGCTCATTCCCGACGGCACCTACCGGGCCCGTGACTTTCTCGACCACGATGGTCACGCCAATCGGCTTTATCAGATCGAAATCGCGGTCATCAAACGCGGCGATTCAATCGTTATCGACATGGAGGGCTCCTCGCCGCAGGCGCCGGGCTTTATCAATTGCACACGCTCGGGTTTGCGCGGCGCGTTGTTCACCGGACTTCTGCCAATTCTCGCTCCGGACATTCGCTGGAACGAGGGCGTACTCAAGCCGGTCACGATCAAGGTGCCGGAAGCCAATATCTGTAACGCGCGCTGGCCGACGCCGGTCTCGGGCGCGACAGTCTCGACCGCGTGGGTAGTGCAAAATGTCGCTGTGGCGGCGATGTCGCGCATGGTGGCGTGCGTGCCGTCGCTGGTGCGGGAAGGCCAGGCCGTCACCAAAGGACAGTTCTCGGTGCTGACCATGGCCGGACCCGACCGCGATGGTGGTCCATTCGGCATGCTGTTGATGGACGCCATGGCCGGCGGCGGCGGCGCCTATATCGACCACGACGGTCTCGACGGCTCGGGTGACCACTCCATCCCGCGGCCGCGCATCGGCAATGTCGAGTCGAACGAGGCGTCGGGACCGTTTCTTTATCTGTTCCGCTCGTTCATCCCCGACACCGAAGGTGCCGGCACCATGCGCGGCGGCGTTACCATGGGCATCGCCATTACGCCGCATGACGCCGACGAGCTGCACACCATGGTGGTCGGGCACGGCGTACAGGTGCCGAACTCGGCCGGTCAATTCGGCGGCATGCCCGGCGCCTGCGCTTACCACCTATTGCGCAAGTCAAATGCGGCCATCGGCGAATTGATCGACACCAACACCCACATGCACGATTTGCTGAATGCCGGCGGCAGCGTGCAACGCCTCAATTCCAAGCCCGGGCACTTCCCACTGCATCGCGGCGACGTGCTGGCCTATTCGTTTCAAGGCGGCGGCGGATATGGCGATCCGATCCGCCGCGATCCGCAGCGCGTCGCCCGCGACGTGAACAACGGTTTGGTAACGTCGGGGGGCGCGGCGGACCGCTACGGCGTCGTCATGCGCGAGGGCGCCATCGACCGCGAAGCGACGCGCGCACGCCGCAGCGCCATTCGCGCCGAACGTCTTGGCGGAAAGCTACCAAAGTCAGATCCGCCTGAAGCCGCGGGCCAGGCGACGGTTTGTCCATGCATCGGGAACGATCGACGTTTCCGTTGCCTGTGTGGCGCCGATCTCGGGCCTGCGAGCGAAGACTGGAAACCGCGCGCTTCGCGCCGCACCTTACCGCCGCAGGCGTGCGGACCCTATCTCACGCTGCACGCCGAGCTGGAACTGCGGGAATTTGCGTGCGCCGAATGCGGAACGCTGCTTGAAGTAGAAGTCGCCCGCCGCGGTCAGAACTCCCTGGCGACAATTGTTTTGGACGCCTAAGCAGACCCGGCATCAGTCTTGCAGGTAGGCTCGGGGGTAATGCCGCACCCGCGCGATCTTGCGCGATAACTCCTCAACCGAGAGGACAATATGAGCATTGTCGGGCAGGTTCCCATTGCCGACAGTCCGGGCACAACGGCCAGGATCAATCCCATCGTCATCTCGAGCATCGTCGGCACGGCTGTCGAGTGGTACGACTTCTTGATCTACGGCACCGCAAGCGCGCTTGTCTTCAACAAACTGTTCTTTCCACTATCCAATCCGGCGCTGGGTACCATCGCGGCGTTCGGCAGCTACGGCGTTGGCTTCCTGGCGCGTCCGCTCGGCGCAGCAATCTTCGGACATTTCGGCGACCGCGTTGGCCGCAAGGCCATGCTGGCGATGACCATCGTCATCATGGGGCTTGGGACCTTTCTGATCGGGCTATTACCGACCTACGGCCAGATCGGCATCTTCGCGCCCATCCTGCTGGTGGTTCTGCGCCTCCTTCAGGGCATTGGCCTTGGCGGCGAATGGGCCGGCGCCGTGCTGATGGTGGTCGAGAATGCGCCGGCCAAGAACCGCGGCCTCCTCGGCGCCATGGTTCAGCTCGGTTATCCGATCGGGAACCTCGTCGCCATCGGGGCGCTCGCGCTGCTGGCGCGATTGCCGGAAGCGGATTTCCTGGCCTGGGGTTGGCGCATCCCGTTCCTGGTCAGTATCCTGATCGCCGGCATCGGTTTGTACATCCGCATGCGGCTTGAGGAGACGCCGGTCTTTCGCGAGCTCGAAGCCAAGAAAGCTACGGCACGCTTGCCCTTGATCGAAGTTCTGACCGCGCATCCCCGGGCGTTTTTCACAGCGGTCGGATTGAAGCTTTCCGAGATCAGCTACGTCAGCATAGCCGGCGTGTTCGCTATCAGCTACGTCACCACCAAGCTTGCATTGCCGCGGAGCGTCATCCTCAACGCCATTTTGCTGTCCGCGGTGCTCGCGCTCGCTGCGATACCAATTTTCGGTTGGCTGTCCGACCGCGTCGGCCGCAAGACTATGTTTTATGCCAGCTGCCTGTTCGCGATCGTCTTCGCCTTCCCGATGTTCTGGTTGCTGGACACCAAGGATCCAATGACCATCACGTTGACGGTCATTGCGGCGATTATCTTCGGGCAGATCATCGGGTTTGGCGTCGGCGCGCCGTGGTATTCCGAGTTGTTCGCGGCGCGGTTGCGTTACAGCGGCGCGTCGCTCGGCTTTCAAATCGGTGCGGCGATCAGCGGCGGCCTCACCCCGTTTGCGGCGGCGACTTTTATGGCCTGGACCGGCGGCGCAACCTGGCCGATTTCGCTCTATCTGATCGTGCTCGCCGTGCTCACTTTGATCGCCACGATGGCGGCACCGGAAACGGCCGGCAAACCGCTAAAGTGAGTGAGATCAGCGACGAGAACTTCAAGCCGGAGCCCTTCGATGCCTTTATCGCTTCGACCGGAGCGGTTCTGCACGTACCGGCCGATCGAACGTTGCTCGAGGTTTTGCGCGCAAACGGGCTCGCGACGGTGTCGTCCTGCGAGCTCAGCGTCTGCGCCTATCGCAATGGCAGGGTGATCCATCGCGACGTGGTGCTGCCGCTGGCGAGCCGGCAAGATTGCATGATGCCCTGCGTCTCGCGCGCGCCCGTCAGCGCCACGCCCGACCTCTAGGTCGGGCGCGCACAATGCGCTGCTGCGTGATCAGCAGGAACTTCTTGGCCGAGACGCGCACCGCTTTAAGCCTGCGGCTGCGGCTCCATTGGGCCTTCGGGGCGCGGCCGGTTGCGGCCGGAGCCGGCGGTCGGCACAGTAGTGTTGCGCGGCGTGGTCGGCTCGATGATCAACTCGCGGTTTGGCCGCTTGCCCATGATCAAGTCTTTGATCTCATCGCCGCTCAGGGTCTCGAATTCGAGCAGTCCCCTTGCGAGCGTTTCAAGGTCGGCACGCTTGTCAGTGAGAATCTGCTGCGCTTCCTGATAGCCGGCCTCGACCAGCCGCCTGATCTCGGCGTCGATCTTCTGCACGGTAGCCTCGGAAATATTCTGCTGCCGCGCGACCGAATAACCGAGGAACACTTCTTCCTGGTTCTCGCCGTAGGCGACAGTGCCGAGCGCCTCGGACAGGCCCCAGCGCGTCACCATCATGCGCGCGAGCTTGGTCGCCTGTTCGATGTCGGAAGCAGCACCCGACGTCACTTTCTCGCGGCCGAACACGAGTTCCTCGGCGACGCGGCCGCCCATCATGATCGCAAGCCGGGACGTCATCTGTTCGAGGCTCATCGAGAGCTTGTCGCGCTCAGGTAGTTGCATGACCATGCCCAGCGCACGGCCGCGCGGAATGATCGTCGCCTTGTGCACCGGATCGGTCGCCTTGACGTTGACCGCGACGATGGCGTGGCCGCCCTCGTGATAGGCGGTGAGGAGCTTTTCCTCCTCGGTCATGACGAGCGACTTTCGCTCGGCGCCCATCATCACTTTGTCCTTTGCGTCCTCGAACTCGACTTGCGTCACCATGCGCTTGTTGCGCCGCGCCGCCATCAAAGCCGCCTCGTTGACGAGGTTCATCAGGTCGGCGCCGGAGAAGCCGGGCGTGCCGCGCGCGATGGTCCGCAGGTTCACGTCGGGCGCCAACGGCACTTTGCGCACGTGAACTTTCAGAATTTGCTCGCGGCCGACCACGTCCGGATTCGGGCACCACCACCTGGCGGTCGAAGCGGCCCGGACGCAACAGGGCCGGGTCGAGCACGTCGGGCCGGTTAGTGGCTGCAATCAAAATGATGCCTTCATTAGCCTCGAAGCCATCCATCTCGACGAGCAACTGGTTCAGCGTCTGCTCGCGTTCGTCGTTGCCGCCGCCGAGGCCTGCGCCACGGTGGCGGCCGACGGCGTCGATTTCGTCGATGAAGATAATGCAGGGCGCGTTCTTTTTGGCCTGCTCGAACATGTCGCGCACGCGGCTTGCGCCGACGCCGACGAACATTTCGACAAAGTCGGAACCGGAGATGGTGAAGAACGGCACGTTCGCCTCGCCTGCGATAGCGCGAGCGAGCAGCGTCTTGCCGGTGCCGGGCGGCCCGACCAGCAACAAGCCGCGCGGAATACGACCGCCGAGGCGCTGGAATTTACCCGGGTCGCGCAGGAATTCGACGATCTCTTGCAGATCGAGCTTTGCCTCGTCGACGCCGGCCACATCCTCAAACGTGACGCGGCCGTGTGCCTCGGTCAAAAGCTTCGCCCGCGACTTGCCAAAGCCTAGCGCCTTGCCGCCGGCGCCCTGCATCTGACGCGACAGGAAAATCCACACGCCGATCAGCGCGACAAACGGCAACCACGAAATCAGGAGCGATACGAACCAGGGCACGTTCTCGGTCAGCGGGCGCGCCGTGATCGAGACGCCCTTCTTATAAAGCGTCTGAACGAGAGTTGGGTCGCTCGGCGAATAGGTCTGAAAGCTGCGGCCGTCCGTGAAGGTGCCGTGAATTTCAGGACCCTGGATCAGCACGTCGCGAACACGGCCTTGATCGACCTCGCTCAGCAACTGCGAGAAAGAGATGTCCTGTGACGTGGTGTGCGTGCCGGGATTCTGGAACAGCGTGAACAACGCAAGCAGCAGCAGGACAATAATGACCCACAGCGCAAAATTTCGAAGGTTGGCATTCATCACATGTCCTTGACCGGCGATCTACCGGCGCCCGACGACCTATTGGCGCCGCGATTCGTGGCGGCTTCACGTCTGAGTAACTATAGCAATGTAGGGGGCCACTAGCCCCCTGCCAAGGGAAGCCCAGAATGCGCGACGGGGCGAATATACGCCCTATTTCGTAAAGCGCGTGTTGCCGCTTCTGCGTATGGTTGACGAACGCCGAGCAGGCGCACGCTCAACGCTAAGGCGTTCAGGCGCAAGCGTGATCAGCGCGCCTGCCAAAGTCCGGCGCAACGGAGCGCGTGCGCTGCGCAGCGCGCGGTAAAGCAATTCGAGCTTGCCGAGTTCTACCGGCCCCTCATTTCCGACATGCGCGACGGCTCGGCCAAGAAGTCGCAACGCAACTTCGGCCGGCAGGTCGGCGAACCGCGCTGTCTCAAAAACGATTGGGCCGCGGCGCTGCCACGCGCCGGGCGACAACGCTGCACGCGCGGCCGCGACGGCAAATTCGATCGTGGCTTCCGCGCGCCGCATGCGCGACGCCAGACGTGCAAGGCCATTGGCATCGAGTCCCTCACGCGCGAGATCGGGCAGTAACGCGCGCAACCGCGGCCGGGTGAAGCGCGGATCGTGGTTGGTCGGATCTTCACTATGCGCGATGCCGGCAGCGCGAAGCGTCGCAATCAACCGTGCCTTGGAGATGCGAAGCAGCGGCCGGACCAGAAAGATCGCCGCGTCTCCGCCGACCGGGATCGGCGCGGCGTGCGCCATGCCGGCGAGACCGGTCAGGCCGCTGCCGCGGGCGAGCCGAAATAAAACGGTTTCTGCCTGATCGTCGAGCGTGTGCGCCGTCAGAACGTATTCGTAGCCGGTGCGTGCCGCTTCTTCTGCCAGCAGCGAATAGCGGGCGTAACGGGCCGCCTCCTGCAACCCGGTCTTCGGCTTTTTGCCGCGCCAGGTTAGCGTGCGATGAGGAACGCCGAGGCGGCGCGCCAAATGTTTCACGGCCAACGCTTCGCGCTTCGACTCCGGTCGTAGCCCGTGATCAACGGTTGCCGCGGCAAGTTTCGGCGGTTGTTTCTGCTGCTTCTGAAGTCCCTTGGCCCAACGGGCGGCCAGCACCAGCAGCGCGGTGGAGTCGGAACCGCCGGAGACGGCGAGGAGGAGCCCGCGCAAACCTTCAAGACCACTAAACAGCGCGTTTGCTTCCTCCTCGCGAACCGCCTGGTCAGCAATGGCCACGCTTTTGGTCCCGCTGCACGGTCTGTTTCACGTTCGGTGAAGCGCGCGGATACTTGCGCAGCACCTCACCAAGCGAAGCGCAGGCCGCTTCCTTTTCACCTAATGCCGCAAGCGACTCGCCGAGCCGCAATAGCGCCTCCGGTGCTCGCGCGGTGGTTTCGTATTTGGTCGAGACCGAAAGGAACGACTCGGCAGCATCGCGGTACTGACGTTGCTGGAACAGACTCTCGCCGAGCCAGTACAAGGCTTCCGGCGCGAGACGGTCGCTCGGATATTGGCGCAGGAACAGGCGAAACGCATCCGCGGCGAGCGCGTAGTCTCGGTGCAGGACGTAACCGTAAGCGAGATCGTATTCGTCCTTGGCGGTGTTGCCCGGCGGCAGCGTCGCCTGCATCGCTCCAGTCGCGCTGGTGTTGACTGGCGGGGGCGCCGGCAGTTCGCCGCGTGGCACTGCGCCGGCTGTTGGCGGAGACGTCGAGAGATCGAGCGGCGGACTGACTTGACGCGCACCCTGCGGTGACGGTGTTTCCGTGATCGGAGGCGGTGGTTCGGTCGCGGCTGTGCTGGCGCCGAGCGGGCGCGGCGCGCCTGGGGCGTTCGGGTTAGCAGCCGGATCGAAAGCGTCGCCGCGGCGGGTGGTCGAAGGCGGTAGCGCGTTCTCGATCGCCGCGGGCGGAGCCATCGGCACCGCCGCGATGACCGGTGGCGGCCCGGCGGGAGGTGCCGCGTATTGCGGTCTTGGTAAAGCGGGCGAACCGCTCGGCGGCGCGGCTGCCACAACAGGAGGGTTCCCCGACGGAGGGGGCGAATATTGGGCACTCGGCCGAGGAGGCGCGCCCGATGGAGCAGGCGGGCCTCCCGGCAGCTGCGCTTGCAGCCGCTGCATCTGCTGCTCGAGCTGCTGGTTGCGGTACTGCAGTTCCTCGATATTCCCGGTGAGACCGCGGATCGTCGCCTCAAGGCGATCGATGCGCGTCAGGAGGTCGGTCGGCGAATCCTGGGCTCGGGCCGATACGGTACCAAGCGCGCAGGCGAACACGGCCGCGAAAATAAGGGAAGAACGGGTCATCGCCGGCAACGATTTTGTTAGATAAGCGGCAGCTAACATAGCAAATCCTGCGACTAAATTGTGACTGGTCGGCCTCTGGCGCCCACGCGATGCCGGTCATTCCGCCGGCTGTAGCCGCGGCGCTTTACCACGCGCCCGCCACTCCTCGAAACGTTGCACGACCACAAATAGCGACGGCACGAACAGAATCGCAAGACAGGTGGATGCAATCATGCCGCTGAATACCGTAATTCCAATCGACTTTCTCGCACTGGCGCCGGCGCCGCTTGCCAGCACCAGCGGCAAAACGCCAAGGATGAACGCAAACGACGTCATGATGATCGGCCGGAACCGCGACCGCGCCGCGTCGATCGCCGCTTCGAGAATGGCCTTGCCTTCACTGACCCGGCCGACCCGCGCCATCTCAACGATTAAGATGGCGTTCTTCGCTGACAATGCCATCAGCAAAATGATGCCGATCTGTACGTAAAGGTTGTTGTCAATCCGCAAGGCCGACAGCACCAAAACCGGACCGACCAGCGCAAGCGGCACCGAGAGGATTACTGACATTGGCATGAACCAGCTTTCGTATTGGGCGGCGAGCACCAGGTAGACCAGCAGCAACGCCATCGCGAATACGAAATACATCTGATTACCGACGATCTTCTCCTGATAGGACATCGCGGTCCATTCCGCAGCGGCGCCGGGCGGCAGCGTTCGCGCCGCATTCTCGTCCATCAGTCGCAATGCCTCGCCGGAACTGAAACCCGTCGCCGGAAGCCCAAGAATGCTTGCGGACGGATAGAGATTGTAAAGACTGATCAGCGAGGGGCCGACGGTCGGCGTAATGTCGACCAGGGTCCCGAGCGGAATCATGTGGCCCTGCTGGTTTCGCACCTGCAGGTTTTCAATATCGCGAGGCCGCAGCCGAAACGGCGCGTCCGCCTGCGCATAAACCTGAAACACGCGCCCAAACTTGTTGAACTGTTCGATGTAGGTCGACCCGAGATACGTCGAGAGCGTCGCAAAAACCTGGTCGACCGAGACATGCAGCGTCTGCGCCTTCACGCGGTTGACTTCGACGCGGATTTGCGGCGCGGCGGCGCGGAAGGTGGTCGACACACGTTGCAAGGCCGTCTGCGATTGGCCGTTGGCGACGATCGTGTTGGTGATGCTTTGCAGCTTGGCGAAGTCGGCGCTGCCGTCGCGAAGCTCGACCTGCATGGTAAATCCGCCGACATTGCCGATGCCCTGGATCGGCGGCGGCGGCAGCGTGATAACGCGCGCGTCGATCGCGCCGAGTTCCTGTGAAAGGCGGCCAAACAGCGTGCGCAAATCTTCGCGCGCATCCCAAGGCTTCAACACGACATAGGCCACGCCGGCGTTGGCGAGCGGCGCGCTATCGTCAAGCGCGGAGACGCCCGCGATGGCGACGACGTGATCGACCGCCCGGTCTGCTCCCGCGACCGTTGAAACTTGTTCAAGCGCCTTCTGTGTACGCGCCAGCGCGGCGCCATCAGGAAGCTGGACGACGACCAAGAGATAGCCTTGATCCTCGATTGGCAGGAAACCAGTGGGCACGCGTGCCAAACCCCAACCCGCAAGCGCGACGATAATCAGGGCAATGACCGTCATCAATCCGGCGCGCGACACCATTCGGCCAATCAAACGGGTATAGCCGCGCTCGGCGCGCGCATAGACCGCATTGAAGCCGCGATAGAAAATGTTGCGCTGCTCCGGCGGCACCGCAGGCCGGAGCCACAGCGCTGCCTGGGTCGGCTTGAGCGTCACCGCGTTGATGGCGGAAAGAAGCGCGGTCGCGGCAATCACCAGCGCGAATTGCGCATAGATGCGGCCGGTCAATCCGGGCAGAAACGCCGCCGGCAAAAACACCGACATCAGCACCAGCGTAATGCCGATAATCGGCGCCAGCAGCACGTTCATGGCGCGGATCGCCGCGTCATGGCCGCTCATGCCCTGTTCAATATTATGGGCGGCGCCTTCCACAACAATGATCGCGTCGTCGACTACAATCCCGATCGCGAGCACGATCGCAAACAGCGTCGAAAAATTCACGCCAAAGCCCAGTGCCCACATCACCGCGAAGGCACCGATGATCGTGACCGGCACAGTCGTCGCCGGCACCAACATGGCGCGCCAGTCCTGCAGGAAGACGAGGATCACGATCAGCACCAAAACCGCGGCGCCGATCAGCGTCTTGTAAACCTCCTCGATCGAGGCGTGAACGAACACAGTGGTGTCGTAAGGCGTCGAATAAGCAACTCCCTGAGGAAACTTGAGCGCAAGAGTCTGCATCTTCGCCAGGATTTCCCGCTCGACCTCGAGCGCGTTGGCACCGGGCGTCTGAAAGATGCCCATACCAGCGCCGGGTTTGCCGTCGAGTGTGAAAGCCTGGCTATAGGTCTGCGCCCCGAGTTCCACCCGCCCGATATCGCGCACGCGGGTGATCTCGCCAGCATTGCCGGTCTTCACGATCACATTGCCGAACTCGCTGACATCGGACAGGCGGCCTTGCACGTCGATCGTGTATTGAAAGTCGACGCCGGGAGGGGTCGGCGGGATGCCGACCTGGCCGGCGGTGACTTCCTCACTCTGCTGCTGTAGCGCCTGAACGACGTCCTGGGCGTTCAAGCTGCGGGCCTTGAGCTCCTCCGGATCGAGCCAGATTCGCATCGAGTATTGGCCGGCGCCGAAGGTCCTGACTTCCCCGACGCCAGGCAGGCGTGAAAGCTCGTCGACCAGGTTGATTGTCGCGTAGTTGGCGAGGTAGAGACCGTCGTAACGATTGTCCGGCGAAGTGAGGATGACGAAGAGGAGCGGCGCCGTCGAACGCTTCTTGACGGTGACTCCTTGCGATTGCACCGCAGTCGGCAGCGACGACAGCGCGCTCGCTACACGATTTTGCACCAGGATTTGTGCGACGTTGAGATCGGTGCCGATCCGGAAAGTAACTTCGAGCGAATAGGAGCCGTCGCTCGCATTGGTCGATTGCATGTACAGCATATTCTCGACGCCGTTCACCTGCTGCTCGATCGGCAGTGCGACCGTGTCCATCAGCGTGCGGGCGCTGGCGCCGGGATAACGTGTCGTCACCTGAACGGTCGGCGGCACCACGTCGGGATATTGCGACACCGGCAGGGCATAGAGCGCGACCGCGCCAACCAAAATCATCAAGACGGCGATGACGTTGGCGAATACTGGATGCTCGATAAAGAATTTCGAGATCATGTCGCGATTCGACCGCTCATTTGCCCGCTGCTTGCAATTCGGCGTCGACCTTTTGTCCGGGGATAGCGCGCATGATGCCGCCGACGACAACGTGATCGTCTTTGGTGACACCCGTCTCGATTACACGCAGTTCGCCCTGCAGCGGCCCCGGCACGACGCGGCGCTGTTCGACTACGCCGTCCTTGTTGACCACCAATACATAACGCCCACCTTGGTCAGTGCCGAGCGCGACATCGGGAACCAGTAGCGCCGGCTGCGGCCGCGCGGGTATACGCACGCGCACGAAATAGCCGGGTAGCAAAACGCGGTCGGCGTTCTGTAGGGTTGCGCGGGCCGCAAGCGTCCCGGTCGAGGGATCGACTGTCGGAGCGATGTAATCGAGCTTGCCAACGTGCGGATAGCCGGCCTCGGTCTGCAGTCCGATTTCAACCGTCAGACCTAACAGATCGGCCGTTGTGCGCCCGGTCTTGGCGAGGTCCGCCCGCACCTCCAACACGTCGCGTTCGCTGGCGGTGAAATTTGCGTAGATTGGATCGATCTGGACGATGGTGGATAAAACCGTCGTCGTGTTGGCACCGACGAGCTGACCGATCGACACTTGCCGCGCGGTGACGATGCCATCGAACGGCGCCGTGACATCGGTATAACCGAGGTTGATTTCGGCCTGTTGCTCGTTGGCTTGCGCCGATTGCAAGTCTGCCTGATTGGAGTCGCGCTGCGCCAGCGCCTTGTCGTAATTGGCCTGGGTCGAGACTTGCCGCGTGACCAGATCAGATTGGCGCTGAAATTCCGCTTCGGTCTGCTTCAGATTGGCCTTGGCACTGGCGACTGACGCCTGGGCGGCCTCCACCTTGAGCCGGTAGGGTTCGGGCTCGATCGTGAACAGAGACGTGCCCTTTTTCACATAATCGCCGTCGGCGTAGCTGATCGCCTGCACAAACCCCTGCACACGGGCGACGAGATCGACAGTGTTGACCGCGGCCGTGTTGCCGGTCGCCTCGAAATACCGCGTGACTTCTTGCTCGATGGGAGCGGCAACGGTGACTTTCGGCGGCGGCGGCGCGGCGTAGCGATTGTCCTGACCACAGGCGGCTGCCGCAACCGCAACGGTGCACAAGACGACAGCGCGGACAAAAGCGGCCATGGTCATCAAACAACCTAGTCGAATGTCGCAAACGCGACAGGATCCGAAGTAGCTTATCGTCGCAACGATCCGACTTCAGCCGCACTTTGGCAAGACGAACGGGACGTAAAAAGCAATCGGCGCCGAAACGGCGCCGATCACTTAATTCAGTATTCCCTTTGCAGCTGCGTTTGCTGCCGCTGCTATGAGCCCTGATTGAGCACAGTCACCGCGCGGCGATTCTGCGACCAGCAAGAGATGTCATCGCACACCGCCACCGGCCGCTCTTTGCCATAGGAGATTGTGCGCATGCGCTGCGCCGAAACGCCCCGCGAGACCAGATATTCGCGCACGGTCTGGGCGCGGCGGGCGCCGAGCGCAATGTTGTATTCACGCGTGCCGCGCTCGTCGGCATGGCCTTCGATGAGGAACGCGTAGCGGCCGTATTGATTGAGCCACTGCGCCTGCTTGTCGAGCGTCGCCCGCGCCTGCTGGGACAGTTCCGATGAATCGGTGTCGAAAAATACGCGATCACCGACATTGACAATAAAATCCTGCTGACTGCCGGGCGCAGCTGCGCCCGCCATCGCCGTCGGATCCGGCGTCTGCTTCGCGCAAGCCGCGATCGCGAGCACGCCGAGTATGAGAGCCGCGAATTTGGCGCCGCGGCAGATAGTGGCCAGGTTCATAAGCGGTGCCTCCACTGTTCCGTTGTGATCGGACATGGTTGGTGCCTGGAGCGATCTAGCGCTGCCTTCGTTAAGCGAACGTTCCGTCAACCTTGATGGAGCCTTGCAAACAAGGCTACGACCCGCCCGTCACCCGGAAAGCCTTCGGTATGCTTAATGGGCCATGAATGCGGCAACGGTATGGGGGCGGCGACGCACCCGCGACGGCGCCGCAATGCGGCTACGATAAAAGTGGCGACCAGGCTGGATCGGACGCAAAACTCGGAGTCGGCACGCGCTGCTCGTTGCGCCCGCCGGTGTCGATCGTGAAGAGCGAAGGGCCGGCGCTCCCGCCCGGATCGCGGAAAAACATGATCACGCGACCGTTCGGCGCAAACGTCGGTCCTTCATTATGGAAGCCTTCGGTGAGGACGCGCTCGCCGGTTCCATCCGGTTTCATCACGCCGATCGCGAATTTGCCCTGGGCCTGTCGTGTGAACGCGATGTAGTCGCCGTGCGGTGACCACACCGGAGTGGAATACGTGCCTTCGCCGAAGCTGATGCGCTGCGCCTGCCCGCCGGTTGCGGCCATCACATAGATCTGTGGATGACCGCCGCGATCAGACTCAAAACAAATCTTTGTGCCGTCGGGTGAATAGGACGGCGCAGTATCGATCGCTGGCGTGTCGGTCAGGCGGGTGGTCGACTTGGAGCGCAAATCCATGACGAAGATGTTGGCGTTGGAACCTTCCTGCAGGCTCATGATCACGCGCTGGCCGTCGGGCGAGAAACGCGGCGCGAAGCTCATGCCGGGAAAGTTGCCGACAATCTCGCGCTGGCCGGTCTCGATGTTGAGCAGATAGACGCGCGGATCGCCCTGCCCGTAAGCCATGTAGGTAATTTCCTGGGTCGAAGGCGAAAAGCGCGGCGTCAGGACCAGATCGTCACCGCGAGTGAGATAGCGCACGTTGGCGCCGTCCTGGTCCATAATGGCAAGCCGCTTGATGCGCCGCTCTTTCGCGCCGGTCTCATCCACGAAAACAACGCGACTGTCGAAATAGCCTTTCTCGCCGGTCAGCCGCTCGTAAATGGCATCGGAAATAATGTGGGCGATGCGGCGCCAATTGTCGGGCGTGGTGAAGTATTGTTGCCCGGCGAGTTGCTGCCCGGCGAGCACGTCCCAAAGACGGAACTCGGCTTTCAGACGCCCGTCACTCTGCAGCGTGACCCGTCCGGTCGCCAGCGCCTGGGCGTTGACGGTGCGCCAATCGGCAAATCGCGGCACCGCGTCGACGTTGGCGATCTTTTCAAGGAAGGCGGCCGGATCGATCGGCGCGAACAGGCCGCTGCGCTTGAGGTTGCCGCTGATGATCTGCGACACACCGACCGCGGTCTCGCCGTCACTTGGAGCGCCGCCGAGAAAATCAGTAATCGCGATCGGCATCGGCTGGGCGTTGCCTTGCGTGATGTCGAGACGAGCCTGCGCGAAAGCAGAGCGCGCCGACAGCAACAAAGTGCCCGCGCCGGCCCCGAACACGAGCGCGCGCCGGCAAGTCATGGAAACATTGCGCAACTGATTGAACATGGGTTGTAACATTGGCTGACGCGCTATGGCGAAGGAGAAAAAGTTCGATTACTGGCCGAGCATTTCATGCGGATTGAAGCCTATTAAAATTTCCTTCCACGCATCGTAGTGCTCGGGTTTGAGCATCGTGAACGGCTGACATCCCAACAGGGCGCGCTTGCCACTCTCCGCCAGCGCAGGGCCCAGCGCTGCCGCCGTGTCCTGGACGACAACGGGTTCGTTCGCCAAAGAGCCGTCCGGCTTGAACAACACGTGGAGCACGACATAGACGTTGGTGTTGATATCGATACCCGGCGGAGGATTCCAGCACTCGCTCAGCCGCCGTTTCAACCCGTCCATCTCCGACACCGACAATTGGGCGGCGTGCTGCGTCGGCGCTCCGAGCGTAGCCGTGCTGCTTAAAGTTTCGGCGCTCGCCAGCTGCCGCTGCGGTTCGCGCTTGTCGAGGAGCGCCGCGACCTGGTCGGCATCGAACCTGGGAGACGGCCGCGTCTTCCGCGCCTCGTCCTTTTTCAGCGCTTCGGCGATCTGGTCGGGTTTGAACTCAGGCTGCTTCTTCGGCGGCTTTTTGGTTTCTTCCTTTTTCAACGCCTCAGCGATCTGATCGGGGGGCTTCGAGTTCCTTCGGCTTAGGCTCCTTGGGCTTTTCGATCTTCTCGGCGGCCTTCGTTTCAGGCTTCGGTTCCGGCTTAGGCGGTGGCGCGGCGTCGGTCCTGACTTCCGGCTTGTCGGCGGCCTTTGGCGCCAACTCTTTGACCGGCTTCGGCTCACCGACCTTATCGGCTAGCGGCTTTGCATCCTTGATGGGCTTCGGCGCATTCCTCACGCCGCTGGTGAGCTGTGAGTAATCGGTTGCGGAAATAAACTCGACCGGCAGCGCCTCGGTCGACGGCGCGTCGTTCGGCCGCGCCGCAAAGGCGACAATGCCCCAGCCCAACACCACGGCATGCGCGATGCCCGATGTGATCAGACTGCGCCTCATCCCCCGCCCTGCTCGACCTCGGTGACGAGAGCGACGCGATGATATCCCGCCGCCGACAAGCGGCCCATCACGCGCATCATCGTACCGTAATCCACTTTTTTGTCGCCGCGCACATAAATGCGTGCGTCCTGGCCACCGCGGGCATCGGTAACGGCCTTCAGCTTCGCAACCAGATCTTCGACTTTAATCTCGCTGTTTTGCAGAAAGATTTGGCCCTGCACATTCACCGAGACGGTGAGCGGCTCACGATCCTGATCGAGCGACTTGGCCTGACTCTGCGGTAAATCGAGCGGCACTCCGACGGTGAGCAACGGTGCCGAGACCATGAACACGATCAGCAGAACCAGCATCACGTCGACAAACGGCGTCACGTTGATTTCGCTCATGACGCCGCGCCGGCGGCGCCTGTGCCGGCCCCCCGACGCCGCGCTGACCACGTTGGCTGCCATCTCCGCCCCTCAACCGCGCTCGTCGATCTGCCGCGACAGAATCGCCGAGAACTCGTCGGCAAACCCCTCCAGACGCTGCGTTTGCCGGTTCACGTCGGTAATGAACTTATTGTAGAAAATCGTCGCCGGAATGGCGGCAATGAGACCGATCGCGGTCGCAAACAGCGCTTCGGCAATGCCGGGGGCGACCACGGCGAGCGAGGTGTTCTTGGAGGCGGCGATCGATTGAAAGCTCGTCATAATGCCCCAAATCGTGCCGAACAGGCCGATAAAGGGCCCGGCGGAGCCCACAGTCGCCAGCACCAGCAGCCAGCGCTCCATGTGCTCGACCTCACGCGCGATGGCGACATCCATCACTTTCTCGATCCGCATCTGCAGGCCGGTGAGCGACCGGACACGCCCTTCGAAGCTCTTTTTCCATTCACGCATAGCGGCGACGAATAGCGCCCCGGTCGAATGGCCCGGATCGGATGCGAGCGAGGCGTAAAGTTCCTCAAGGGACTGACCCGACCAGAATGCCTGCTCGAAACGGTCGGCAGCTCTCCGGAAGCGCGCGAACAGCAAGGTTTTATCGATGGCGATCGCCCACACCCACACCGAGCATACGATCAACCCGCACATCACCGTCTTGACCAGCCAGTGCGACTGCCAGAACAGGTGGAACAGCGACAGATCGGAAGACGTCAACGGCAGGGCCGACGCGGAGATGTCGGCAGGGTTCATAGGCGCGTCCTTTCGGCGATCCGGCCGGGTAATAACCGGAGCGGCGCGCCGGCGCCGGGACCAAAGGCAGCAGTCAGCCGCTTTACGCGCGCCGACCAAAACCTAAAAACTTCCGCGAGGGACCCAAGCCGAACCCACCACCGGCCAGCCCGAAATCATCGCGAAACGTGTCCAAACTAGGGCGCAACACCGGTCCGTCGTCCTAACGAAGCCCGGTTGTACTTAATGCGCGGTTAATGCCCGCGGCTGGTGCGTGCATCAACCAAAAAGAACAGGGCCGTCCATTCGGGAAAATGGACGGCCCAGACAACAGGCGCGGCTGATGCGAGATAAATTTACGCCTGCGGTTGCGGGGGCGGAGTTTCGTCGTGCGGGCGGTCGCGCCGCTCGTTCATGAATTGGTCGAACTCGGCGCGATCCTTGGCAAAGCGCAACCGCTCAAGGAATTCCTTGAACTCGACCTGCTCTTCCTCGAGACGCTTGAGCGTCTCGGTGCGATAGTCATCAAACGCGCGATTGCCGCTCGTCGGCGGGGTGCCCCACCAATTGCCGCCGCTGCCGCGCGCCTGGTCCATTTTGCTGCGCACGCGGTCCATCTTCTCCTGCATGCGCTCCATTTTTGATTGCCAACGGCTCATGTGGTTGTCCCACCGGCCGTCTTGATGATGCCAGCATCCCATCCTTCTGCTCCCAAATCTTCCGCTGAAGATCGAAAAGGCCAGCACGGCAAGGCCGAGCGGCCAAAAGATCATGAAGCCGAGGACCGCGAGCGCGATCCAGGCCGGTTTTCCAAGTTCATCGAGCTTGTCGACGAGGACCATGAAGGTACCTCCTAGGTGTGAATGTAAATAACATTTACATCAGAGCCTCGAACTGTCAAGAGCCTCACGGTTTCGTGAAAAGGCCTCTTTGGCAGCTAGGCCGGACGCGCAGCTTTGGCTTCGTGAAAGCCGAGACCGCGCAGATAAATCAGCACTTCGGCCTCCAGGAGCTCTTCCGGCGACATCGGCACCGTCCGCTTTGCCGCATCACCGCGGCCAAATAATGAAGCGATGCCATGCGCCATCGCCCAGATATGCAGCGCGACCATGAGTGCCGGAGGCCTGCCGCTCCCTGATATCTGCGCGCACAACTTTTCCGCCGCGCCGCGCAGAACGGCAAATGCCCGATCTCCCGCTTCGCGCAATTCAGCATCGGTCGTCGGCGGAACACCCGCTTCGAACATCGCCGAATAATACGCTGGTTCAGTGCGCGCGAAGGCGAGATACGCCTTGCCAAGCCGCTCCAGCGCGGTGAACGCGTCTGGTCGGCCATCATCCCAGGCTCGCGCCAGCATCGCCTCGAATTGCGTGAAGCCACGCAGCGCAACGCTGGCTAAAAGTTCGTCGCGGTCGCGGAAATGACGATAGGGTGCCGCCGGGCTGACCCCGGCCCAGCGCGCCGCCTCGGCAAAGGTGAAACCGCCCGGTCCTTTCTGCGCAATCAGCTCGAGAGCGGCGCGAAGCAGCGCCTCTTTCAGATTGCCGTGGTGATAGCCGCGCGGCCCTTCCTTATCTTCCTTCGACCAGCTCATGTTAATAGCCTTTACATGAGTCTGGCTGCGCCGTCGACCTCCAGGCCGTCGAGAGGACAGGCCGAACGAGCCGCAGCGTTGTGATGAGCAGCAGCGATCAGATTTTCTCGATTTTTACGATTTAGGCGGTTGGCGATTCTGACGTTTTCGCTGCCGCGCTCGGTTCGTTTTGCGTCCTGAGTTTCACACGCTGACTGTAGAAATCGATGAGGTTACGCGCCGTCTCCTGGGACAGCTTTGCGTATCGATCAAAGCTCCGTGCCATGTCATCCGGCTGCAAATTTCGTTCGGCGATATACATCAGCAGCAATTCTTTGGCAGTGGTCCAGGAGCAGCCGGCAGCTTTGGCGAGAATGAGGATCATGTCCTCGCCCTTATCGAGCAGAGCGCGTTCAACCAGATCGACGGGGAAACGGCCTAGTTTTGCCAGCGCAATGACGGTTCGCGCGAATTCCTGCGCATGCGCGCGGGCGTGAATGGCGGCTTCGGTGAACGGCTGCGCGTTGAAGATGCGATTGGTATCACGCAAGGCGGTGGCATGGCGCCGCGACGCCTTACGGACCTCGTGCTGCAGGCCGGTAGCGACTTCATCGATCGTATCCCGGATCGCCGCTGCCGCCTGAGGATTGGCCTCCTCAAGCTTGGCGCGCACCGAAGCGGAAGCCGCCTCGAGCAGCTTCAGAAAGTACTGGTGGGGAAGATCGCTGCGCCGGCCAAGCGCCAGCGTCAGCTTGCGGTCGCACTGCGCGCGCTTTGTCAGATTGTCGTAACCGGCGAGAGAAAAGCGCGCACCCTTGTTTGTGACCACCTTACCGATCACGCGGCAATCGCCGCGCTCGACCAGAACATCGGTGACTTGTTCGCTCAGCTTCAACCGCTGGGCTATGGCGAACAGATGCTCCTGGCTCTTGGTGGTGGCATTTTCAACCAGGTCGGCATCGGTCAGCTGTTGGGAGTGGGCCAGCACCGGCGCGGCGACCGCGATTTCGTCGTCAAAGGCGAGCGAACGGATCAGGCGAGGTGGAGCATTGTCGATTTTCGCCATCCGGTGGGCAAGTCTTGCCCGGGCCTTGATTTCGATATCGGCCGAAAGCTTCCGCAGTACGTCATCGAACAATGCGACCTGATCGCTCGAATAGCCGCGTGCGCCGGCCGCAAACAAATCGGCGATGCGCTCCAGAATTCTTTGGCGCTGGTTGCCGTCCCCGGTTGCGGTCGCGCCATTCAATTCATCGATCAGTGACCGATTTTCGCTGGAATTAAGATGCTCGGCAGACAGGGCGGTGGCGGGCATGGGGATGGCATTTCCGACTGCAACGGAACGTGATGAAATTGTAGCCGCCGTATCCACGGCGGCATTCTGGTAACGCGAAACATCTTCTCACTAGCAACCAGGTGCAAAGATTCGACCAGTGAGCAGAATGCAAAAAGACGAAAATTTTAGAAGGATTTTCCGGACGACCGCCCGCCGGGCCGACGCTATCGAAGCATTAACCTCCCGACTGCAGCACGTCCTGATCCGCCTGCATGGCAGTGCGCAACGGCTTTGGAATCGGACGGGCACGGCCGCCGCTGATGAAAGCCACGCGCACATGCGCTTCAACCAATAGCTCGTCGCCGCGCATGACGCGCTGGCGCAAAGTGATGGAGGCGCCCTTCACTTCCTCCGGCTCAGTGACGACTTCAAGGATATCATCCATGCGCGCCGGCCGTAGAAAATCGAGCGTCATCGAGCGCACGACGAAGGCGAAGCCCGGCGCCTCTTTCTCGGCGGCCTCGAACAGTGAACGGTGATCTGCACCAATCAAGCGCAGATAATTGGTACGCCCACGCTCCATGTAGCGCAGATAATTGGCGTGATAGACGATGCCGGTGAAGTCGGTGTCTTCGTAGTAGACGCGCACGATGAGAAAGTGCCGGCCGTCGCGGATTTCGCCATCGAGAGGAATGCGGGTCATGCTGCTACCGCCACGGCACTCGCTCCGTCATCGCGCGCTCCCAATGCTGGCCGTCGAACGAATGCACAGTGAGCGCAGCGACATCGACGCCGTCGAGGCACCGCGCGTTGACGTCAATCTTATCGGGATCCGAGCGCGGGACGTAAAACGGATGAATGCCGCAAGTGGCGCAGAACGTGTGCCGCGCGGTGCCGGTGTTGAACCGATAGGTGGTCAGGGCATCGGCGCCGCTTAAAAGCTCGAACTGCTCCGGCGACACGATCAGATGCAGGAAGCCCTTCTTGGTGCAGATCGAGCAATTGCAGTCGGTAACACGCGAAAGGTCAGCGGTCACGCGGAACCGCACCCGGCCGCAGTGACAACCGCCTGACATCGCTTCCGGCATGTCTACTCCCGCTCTACGTGCGGCGACGCGTTTATATCAGGCGCGTCCCAGATTTTGGTGCATCAACGACACATTGTCTAAATCGATCGGGATAATAGCTGGCTGTTTATCTTCGGAAAGAAACACTGGCGCTACCAACCGGGATTTACCCTCAGCTTGAGGGGCTATCGGACAGTTCTCGTCTTGGCATCCGCTGCGCCATGAGCCGGGGACTGAGCCAGGAAAGGACGTGCCAATGTCGTATCCAGCCAAGCCATATCGAACCATCACTTCCATAGCTGTTGCTGCTATTTGCATTGCCCTCGTTTCGACCGAAGCGTTCGCCTATCGCGCGGTCGGGGTTCGCGGCGGCGGCATTCATAGCGGCGGAGTCTATCATGGCGGCGTCGCCTGGCGCGGCGGAGTCTATCGGCGCGGCGGCGTGGCCTGGCGCGGCGGGGCTTATCGCGGAGCGTGGGGACGCCCTGGAGTGGCGGTTGGTGTCGGCGCCGCTGCCGTCGGAGCCGCAGCCATAGGTGCCGCCGCGGCAAATCCGTACAACAACCTCTACAACTACTATAACGGCGACTATTACAATGCGATCGGAGCCCAGTGCGGGTACGCGCCGTATCCGCCCTGCTATTGAGAGATTTGGCGAGATATCACTCGTCTTCTTGCGCAAACAAGCCGAACTGCGCAGGATCGCGCGCCGGCTCGGCAAGGCCCAAGTGGCGGAACGCGTGGCCGGTGATCAGCCGGCCACGCGGCGTGCGCTGCAGAAAGCCGCACTGGATCAGATAAGGTTCGATGATGTCCTCGATGGCATCGCGCGGCTCGGACAACGCTGCGGCGAGCGTCTCGACGCCTACCGGGCCGCCGCCGTAGTTCATCGCGATTGTCATCAGATAACGGCGATCCATGGCGTCGAGGCCGGCAACATCGACTTCAAGCGCCGCCAGCGCCTTGTCGGCGACGGCGCGATCGATCGACGCTGCGCCATCGACGGCGGCAAAATCGCGCACGCGGCGAAGCAGCCGTCCGGCGATCCGTGGCGTGCCGCGCGCGCGCCGCGCGATTTCGTTGGCGCCATCCGCGGTCACGCTGATGCCAAGCACGCGCGCGCCGCGATTGACGATCTGCTCGAGCTCCGGCTCGGAGTAGAAGTTGAGCCGCACCGGAATGCCGAAGCGGTCGCGTAGCGGGTTGGTGAGGAGTCCCGCGCGTGTCGTCGCACCAACGAGCGTGAATTTGGCGAGATCGATCTTCACCGAACGCGCCGCCGGCCCAGAGCCGATGATCAGATCGAGCTGAAAGTCTTCCATCGCCGGATAAAGAACTTCCTCGACCGCCGGATTGAGCCTGTGCATCTCATCGATAAACAGCACATCGCGCTCTTCAAGATTAGTGAGAAGCGCGGCGAGGTCGCCGGCCTTGGCAATCACGGGCCCCGACGTGGCGCGGAAATTCACGCCAAGCTCGCGGGCCACGATCTGAGCCAGGGTAGTCTTGCCGAGCCCGGGCGGACCGACGAAGAGAACATGATCGAGCGCCTCGCGCCGCGCGCGCGCCGCCTCGATGAACACGCTGAGATTCCTGCGCGCCTGCTCCTGACCGATGAATTCCGAAAGCCGCTGCGGGCGCAGCGTCGCCTCGGCCGCATCTTCGTCGCGGCGCTCCGGCGTAACGAGCTTGCGTCCGGGGACGGTGCTCACCCCTCCGCTCCCCGGCTGTATTTGTTCGGCAAAAGTTCGCCGATCGGCACTACCGCCGGTGACTTGCCGTTCGGCACGATCACGCGCGCCTTCGGATCATAGTCGAAAATAAGCTCGCGACAGGCCCCGCACGGCGACACTACCGCGACGGTTTGATCCATTTCCGTGGGTGGCGGATGGCGAACGGCCACAATCGTCTCGATCCCGGCATCGCCGGTGTCGACGACCGCTCGGCCAAGCGCGACGGCTTCGGCGCACACCGCCATACGGCCGAGATAAGCGTCGAGATTGACACCGGTGAAAATCTTTCCCGCGCGGGTGCGCAACGCCGCGCCCACCTCCTGCCAATCGTCGCGATAGCGCTGCTTAATTGCAACGGTCGCCGCCGCAATCAATTCGCGATCTGATTTGCTGAGTTTTTTGCTGAGCTTCTCTGGCTGTTTCACTTCGCCAGCTCCTTTAAGCCCAGGCGGATCAGTGTCCGCACCTCAGCGCCGTCACCGGCGTTGCGGGCGGCTGCAGCGATCGCGGCAGCGGCCTGCGGCTGTGCATAGCCGAGATTGACCAGCGCCGAGACCGCGTCGGAAATCGGCTGCGGCGCACGCCTCTCGTCGAGCGCTCCGGACAGCGCGACCAATGCCGGATCCACATCGGTGTAGGCCGGCGCCTTGTCTTTAAGCTCGGTGACGATACGCTCGGCGACCTTCGGCCCGACGCCGGGCGTACGCGCCACCATCGCCTTGTCACGCATGGCGATGGCGGAAGCGAGTTCGGAAGGCTTCAGCGTGCCGAGCACCGCGAGCGCGACTTTGGTGCCGACACCCTGGACGGTCTGCAACAGCCGAAACCATTCGCGCTCAACATCGCTCAAAAACCCGAACAGGCGGATCTGGTCCTCGCGCACATGGGTTTCGATGGCGAGCGTCGCCGGTTCACCGACCCGCGGCAATTCCTGCAACGTGCGCGCCGAGCAGTGCACCAAATAGCCGACGCCGTTGACGTCGAGGATGACGGAATCCTCACCGTAGGAGTCGATGATGCCCTTGAGCTTGCCGATCATCGCGCCGCGACCTTGAGTGCCGCGTGCAACATCACGCTCGTCCGATGGTGCGCGTGCGTCACTGCGATGGCGAGCGCATCGGCAGCGTCATCGGAGGACGGATCAGCCTTCGGCAAAAGTACGCCAATCATCATGCGGACCTGCGCCTTGTCGCCGTGGCCGGCGCCGACAATGCTTTTCTTCACCAAATTCGGGGCGTATTCGGCGACCGGCACGCCGGCCTTCGCCGGGACCACCATGGCAATGCCCCGGGCCTGGCCGAGCTTGAGCGTCGCCTTGGCATCGCGGTTGACGAAAGTCGCCTCTACCGCGGCCTCGTCGGGACGAAATTCGTCAAGGATGCGCATCAGGCCGTCGTAGATGGTGAGAAGCCGGGTTGCGAGTACGTCATCGTCGCGCGTCATCACCGAGCCGCAACTGATGAAGCCCAACCGGTTGCCGGCGATCTCCACCATGCCCCAGCCGGTCCGGCGAAGCCCCGGATCGATACCGAGAATGCGAATCGGGCGGATCATGCTGTCTTCGTGATAAACCCGCCGGCCATCCCCGAAAAGCACTTAACTTGCGGAAGTATGGTGCCCTGCTTAGAATCGGATGATGTTGGACTGGAGCGATTGTAGCGCGGTGGAACGCGTCCCCGGCAAGGGCGGCGGCGAGTGGCTGTTCAGGCACAGCCGTGTGCCGGTGCGGGCCCTGTTCGAGAACCTGGAAGATGGGGCACGAGTTCGATGAATTCCTCGAGTGGTTTCCGGGGGTGACCCGAGAACAGGTCGAGTTGGTCCTGCGTCACGCCGAGAAAAGTCTTGTGGCGTGAGCGGCAAACAATCACGTGAAGATACTGTTTGACCATGGCACTCCCGCGCCGCTCCGCCATGCGTTGATAGGTCATTCAGTCTCTACTGCCAGCGAAATGGGCTGGAGCGAGATCGACAACGGCGCCCTATTGTTACGGGCCGAAACGGCGGAATTCGATGCGATCATTACAACGGATCAAAGCATCCGTTACCAGCAGAACCTTGCTGGACGCCAATTAGCGATATTGGTATTGCCAACAACAAGCTGGAAGCAAATCCAGGTGCATCAGTCAAAAATTCTGGCGACTGTCGACCAGCTACGCTTGGGCGAATTGGTGGAATTAAAATTTACATGACGCGTCCACCCTACGCACTCATCCGCTGCACCAGCGCGTCGGAAACCTCGAAATTGGCATAGACGTTCTGAACGTCGTCGTGCTCGCTCAGGCTCTCGATCAGCTTCAAAAGCTTTTCGCCCTGCTCATCGTCGATTGCGACAGTGTTTTGCGGCCGCCAAACCAGCGAGGCCTTGCGCGGGTCGCCGAATTTCGCATCGAGCGCCTTGGCCACCGAGCCGAAGCGATCGGGCGCGACATAAATCTCGTGGCCGGTCTCGCCCGACACCACGTCGTCGGCACCGGCTTCGAGTGCAGCTTCAAACATCGCTTCCGTGCTTGTCACCTTGGCGTCGTATTCGATGACGCCGACATGGTCGAACATGAACGAGACCGCGCCGGTCTCGGCAAGGTTGCCGCCGCTCTTGGTGAAGGTCGCTCGCACTTCGCCGGCGGTGCGGTTGCGATTGTCGGTCAGCACCTCGACGATGACCGCGATGCCACCCGGGCCGTAGCCTTCGTACCGGATCTCCTCATAGCTCTCAGTGTCGCCGCCCAGCGCCTTCTTGATGGCGCGGTCGATATTGTCCTTCGGCATGTTTTCCGCACGCGCCGCAATGATCGCGGCGCGCAGCCGCGGGTTCATCGCCGGATCAGGCAGGCCAATTTTGGCGGAGACCGTGATTTCGCGGGCGAGTTTGCCGAACAGCTTGGATTTCGCCGCGTCCTGCCGCCCCTTGCGGTGCATGATGTTTTTGAATTGGGAGTGTCCGGCCATTTCCGTGTCTCGTCTCTATCGTCATTACTCGCGAGTTCATCGCAACGACGGTCTAATAATGTTGCTCAATAAGGAAATAAAGTGCGCGCCAGGGGAACCTAAGACCAGAAAACCGGGCCCGCCTGTTCGAGGCAGCCGCCGAGGCGCACCGGGCCGACCCGCGCGGCAAGCCCGGTCGCCGGATTGGTCTCGACAGCTATCCCGCACAACGTCGCCAGGCCCGTCGCCGCCTCGAAACGGGACGACGAAATTTTGCGCGTAAAGCGCTGCAGCGGTTCTTCCTTGGCCATGCCGACCACCGAGTCGTAGTCGCCGGTCATGCCGACGTCGCTCATAAAGGCAGTACCGCCCGGCAGGATGCGAGCGTCGGCTGTTGGCGCGTGGGTGTGAGTCCCAACGACCATGCTGGCGCGGCCGTCGCAGAAATAGCCCATGGCCTGTTTCTCGCTGGTCGTCTCGGCGTGCATGTCGACCAGAATGGCGTCGGCGCCTTGCCGCAGCGGCAAGGCGCTGAGTTCGCGCTCTAGTGCGGCGAACGGATCATCGAGTGGGTCCATGAAGACGCGCCCCATGGCATTGATGACGAGAACCCGTGCGCCGCTTTTCGCCTCACACAGAACCGCGCCGCGGCCAGGCGTACCGGGCGGATAATTAATCGGCCGGATCAGGCGCGGTGCGCGCTCGATGAAAACCAGCGCCTCTTTCTGGTCCCAGGCGTGGTTGCCAAGCGTAATTGCGTCGGCGCCGGCCTCGAGCAATTCGTTGTAGATCGTTTCGGTGATGCCGAAGCCGCCGGCGGCATTCTCGCCGTTGACCACGACGAAATCGAGTTTCCAATCGCGGATCAGGCCCGGCAGGCGCTCGACAACCACCGTCCGCCCGCTGCGGCCAACGACGTCGCCGACAAACAGAATGCGCATACTCACCCGCCTCGCAAATCGATCACTTCGCGCTCGGTTAGCACAAGATCAAGGAGCGCGTCGCGGGCTGTAGTGGGCACGGCTGGAACTTCCTGGGCAGCGAACGAGAGCCCCAGGGCAAGAACGGCCTTGCGCTCACGTAATTGCGCGATGGTGCGGTCGTAATAGCCGCCGCCATAGCCGATACGATGACCGCTGCGGTCGAAAGCGAGAAGCGGCACAAGGAGAATATCGGGCGCCACTTCGGCCGTCTCTGGAATCGGCTCGCGGATACCCCAGACGCCGGCCGAGAGCGGCTCGCCAAAGCTCCAAGCGCGCATTACCAGCGGCTTGCCGCGTCCGGCAACGACAGGCAGCGCCAGCTGAGCGCCCTCTCCCGCAAGCTTGCGCATCAACGGCAACGGATTGATCTCGTTGCCGAGCGGCATGAAGCCGGAGACAACGACGCGTGGCACGATCGGCAACGGAAACGGCCGCGCCCCAATAATTTCCGCCGCGGTCTGGCGTATATCCGGCGGCAATGCATCGCGCCGTGCTATCGCTTCGCGGCGCAGGGCCGCTTTGAAATCGTCCGCGAAATTTGATGAAGCCATTTCCGATGAGGTGCGGGGCGGATTGAGTGCGGAGCCGCGCCGGCCGTTGGAGCATTCGATCCCGGGTTCCCTACGAAAGTAGGTGGGCGCCATGTGTCCGAGCCCAGGAGCCCGGCAGGGACAGCTCCCTTAAGGATCGATAAGGCCCCGGGGATTTGGCTCCTGACGAACCAGGCAGCTCCGCCCCGATAGTGTAATGGCAATGTCGGCCGCGCGCCATCACCCTTGCGCCACGCTGTTGCCGCCAACGCCATGATTGAGTTTTTTGGCAACGCCTTCGATGCGCTCGGCAGCGCTCGCCAGCGCCGCGGCAATTGCCGCCTGCACCGTCTCGTCGCGATTGGCGGCGGTGGCTTGTGCATCCTGCGCGGTCGCAAGCTCCTGTTCGAGCTTTTGGATGCGAGCGCCCATCTCGGTCAGTTCGTCGGCGATGGTGAGCGCCGCCATGACGGTCAACCGCGAGTCACCGATCTCGCCGAATTTCGTGCGCAAGTCGGCGATGCGCGCGTCAAGCTCACGCGCGAGACTGGCCAGATGGTCCTCCTGACCGTCCTCGCAGCCCATGCGGAACTGCCGGCCATTGATGGTGACGCTGACCTGAGACATTGCCGCTCCAAGAGACGTTCCAAGAGACACTGTCATTCCACCACTTCACTGCACTTCAAACTCGGCCTTCTCGCCCAAGCTTTTTCAGTCTTCGCCGGTAAGGACGCCGTTGACGGTCTCGATCGCCTGGACGATGCGCTGCGCGACATCCCGATTGACGTTTTCCAGTCCGCGCGAGCGCGCCGCCGCCTGATCGAGTTCGCTGGCGAGGCGGGCGCGGTCATTGCCGAGCGCCTGGATCTGCATCGCCAGCGCCTCGGCGTTGCGGTCGGTGTCGCCGCGCCGCTCGGCTGCAGCTTCGAGCGCATCGAGCGCCAGAGCCAGACGACGGCTGGCAAGCGCCACGGAATCGGTTTCGCTCATGTGGCCATCCGGTTGCGGCCATCATACCCTGCAGCACTGTGAAAATCGTGCGCCGGCAATCATTTATCAACAGAAGCTTACGTCGCATCGAGGAGACGCGTCAACGCCGAAAGCGTCTTCGCACTAAGGCCTGTGCATGACGCACTTCGGGTTCCCGGGCACATTTGACTCCGATACCCCCCATGGCTATTTCGTGACCGCGGCCATTCGCGCCACGCCGCAATGGCCCGATTTAAGGACGATGCCGGACCGTCTTCTCGCGGCGAGCGCAGCCCTCGCCCAAGCACCCGTTTTTCCCGCCCCAGGCGCTAGCCGGGCGGTGCCCGCCGAGCACGCGTCGATGGCGAACGCGATCCGCGCACTGGCGATGGATGCGGTCGAACTGGCGAAGTCTGGCCATCCCGGCCTGCCGATGGGCGCAGCCGACATCGCGACCGTGCTGTTTACGCGCTTCCTGAAATTCGACCCCGCCGATCCCGCCTGGCCCGACCGCGATCGCTTCGTGCTTTCGGCCGGCCACGGCTCGATGCTGCTCTACGCGCTCCTGCATCTCGTCGGCTACGAGAAAGTCACGATTGAAGAACTCAAGCGCTTCCGCCAGCTCGGTGCGCTCACGCCCGGTCATCCGGAATACGGCCACACGCCTGGCGTCGAGACCACGACCGGCCCGCTTGGCCAGGGCATTGCCAATGCGGTGGGAATGGCAATTGCGGAACGCCATCTCGCGGCAGTGTTCGGGGCTGACATTGTCGATCACACGACCTATGTGCTGGCGTCCGACGGCGACCTGATGGAAGGCATCAGTCAGGAAGCGATCGCGCTGGCCGGACACCTGAAGCTGAAAAAGCTGATCGTGCTGTTTGATGACAACGGCATCTCGATTGACGGACCGCTGTCGCTCTCCGACAGCGTCGATCAGGTGAAACGCTTCGAAGCGGCCGGCTGGGGCGCGACGCGCATCGACGGCCACGATCCGGCCGCCATCGCGGCCACGATTGAAGCAGCGAAGAAATCCGATCGGCCGTCCATGATCGCGTGCCGCACCATCATTGGCTACGGCGCGCCGACCAAGGCCGGCAGCGAAAAGGCCCACGGCTCGGCGCTCGGCACCGACGAGATCGCGGCGACACGGCAAAAGCTCAACTGGACTGCGCCACCCTTCGAAATTCCGGCACCGATCCGCGAACAGTGGCGCGCCGCCGGCGAGCGCAGCAAGCCGGCACGGCGTGCCTGGCAGCAGCGCCTTGCTGCAATGGACCCGCAAAACCGCGCGGAGTTTGAACGCCGCATCGCGGGCAGATTGCCGGCGGAGAAATTCGCGGCTGCCGTTACCGCAGTGAAACAGAAACTCGCCGAGGCCCCGAAGGAGATCGCGACCCGAAGCGCCTCCGAACTCGCGCTCGAAACTCTGACGGCGGCACTGCCGGAAATGATTGGCGGCTCGGCCGATCTCACCGGCTCCAACAACACGCGCACCAAGACGATGAAGGCGATGAGCGCCGCGGATTATTCCGGCCGCTTCATCCATTACGGCGTGCGCGAGCACGGCATGGCGGCGGCCATGAACGGCATGGCGCTCCATGGCGGCATTGTCCCCTACTCCGGCACGTTCCTGGTGTTCGCGGATTATTGCCGGCCGGCGATCCGGCTCGCGGCGCTGATGGGTCAGCGCGTCATTCACGTCATGACCCACGATTCCATCGGGCTTGGCGAAGATGGCCCGACGCACCAGCCAGTCGAGCAGCTCGCTGCGCTGCGCGCCATTCCCAATCTGAAAGTGTTTCGGCCATGCGATGTAGTCGAGACGATGGAGTGCTGGCAGCTGGCGCTGGAGGCAAACAACGGACCAAGCGTGCTGGCACTAACCAGGCAGAACGTGCCGCAACTGCGTCAGGGTTTCGACGCTGCCAATCGTAGTGCTCACGGCGCCTATGAATTAATGCCGGCCAAAGATGGCACAGCGGCCGCGGTATCTCTGTTCGCCACCGGCTCTGAAGTCGCCATTGCGGTCGCGGCGCAGAAGCTGCTCGCCGAACGCAAAATCTCCGCGCGTGTCGTCTCGGTGCCGTGCTTCGAACTTTTCCTCGCCGCGCCGGATAGCGAGCGCGCGGCCTTGATCGGCAAGGCCAAGATCAACGTCGCAATCGAAGCCGGCATTCGCCAAGGCTGGGATGCCATCATCGGTTCGGACGGCGCGTTTGTCGGCATGAGCAGTTTTGGCGCCAGCGCACCCTACAAGGAGCTTTACCAACATTTTGGTATTACGCCTGAGAAGGTAGCCGATGCGGCACTGGCGTGTTTATAGAGTGACAGGGAGATCGGCATGTCGGTACGCGTAGCCATCAACGGATTCGGCCGCATCGGCCGCAACATCTTGCGGGCGGCGCTGGAAGCGGGACGGAAAGATTTCGAAGTCCTCGCCATTAACGATCTCGCCCCGGTTGAAACCAACGCTCACCTGTTGCGCTTCGATTCCGTGCATGGCCGCTTTCCCGGCGAGGTGACGGTCAAAGGCGATACCATCGATTGCGGCAACGGCCCGATCAAGGTGACCGCGCACCGCGATCCGGCGCAACTGCCGTGGAAAGACCTCGGCATCGATATTGCGCTGGAATGCACCGGCATCTTTACCTCGAAGGACAAAGCCGCGGCGCATCTGACCGCTGGCGCCAAACGCGTGCTGATCTCCGCGCCCGCCGACGGGGTCGATCTCACGGTCGTCTATGGCGTCAACCACGAGAAGCTGACCAAGGCCCACGTGGTCGTATCCAACGCCTCATGTACGACCAATTGTCTCGCGCCGGTCGTCAAGGTGCTTAACGACGCGGTCGGCATTGAGAAGGGCTTTATGACTACGGTGCACTCCTACACCAACGATCAGCCCTCCCTCGATCAGGTGCACAAAGACCTTTATCGCGCGCGCGCCGCGGCGCTGAACATGATCCCGACCTCGACCGGCGCGGCGAAGGCGGTCGGTCTTGTGCTTCCCGAGCTGGCCGGCCGGCTTGATGGCGTGGCGATCCGTGTGCCGACAGCGAATGTCTCAGTGATCGACCTCAAGTTCGTCGCCAGGCGCGCAACCTCAAAAGACGAAATCAACGCTGCGATCAAGCGCGCGGCCGAGCAGCAGCTCAAGGGTGTCCTCGGCTACACCGACGCGCCTAATGTTTCGAGCGACTTCAACCACGATCCGCATTCCTCGATCTTCCACATGGATCAGACCAAGGTGATGGATGGCACGCTGGTGCGCGTCATGTCCTGGTACGACAACGAATGGGGTTTCTCGAATCGCATGGTCGACACCGCGGTGGCGATGGGCAAGTTGAACTGAGTTTATCGCCGATGTCTTTATCTGTTGCATCTCCATCGGAAATGTCCGCGTCTGCCAAATCTTCGTCGGACGGGTCTTCACTGGACAACTCTTCACCTGCCATGTCGTTTCGCAGCCTCGACGACGCAGACGTGAAGGGAAAGCGCGTCCTGGTGCGCGTCGATCTCAACGTGCCGATGCAAGATGGCAAAGTCGCGGATGCGACGCGCATCGAGGAAATCGTCCCGACCATTGCCGAGATCGCCGACAAAGGCGGCAAGGTAATCCTGCTGTCGCACTTTGGCAGGCCCAAGGGACGAAACCCGAAAGATTCGCTTCGGCCGGTCGCCGCCGAGGTCGCGCGCATCTTAAAGATGCCCGTTGCGTTTGCGGAGGATTGCGTTGGTCCGAAGGCCGAGGCGGCGGTTGCCGCATTGAACAATGGCGACGTTCTCTGTCTGGAAAATACCGAGATTCCATCCCGAGGAAGAAAAAGACGATCAGGATTTCGCCAAGCAGCTTGCCGCGTTGGGCGATATCTTCGTCAATGAAGCTTTTTCAGTTGCGCACCGGCGGCATGCTGCCAACACCTCGATCGTCACCGCCTCTGGCCTCGTCGCTTATCCCGGGCGCGCCATGCAGGACGAGCTCGACGCGCTCAAGAACGCGTTTGAGACGCCGAAGCACCCGGTTGCTGCGATCGTCGGCGGGGCCAAGATTTCCACCAAGCTCGATCTCCTTGGTCACTTGCTCGAGAAGGTGGACGTTCTGATCATCGGCGGCGGCATGGCCAACACCTTTCTCGCGGCGCAAGGCAAGGCGGTCGGTCGGTCGCTCTGTGAAAACGATTTGATCCCGTCGGCGCGCAATATCCTCGCCAAGGCCAAATCGCTTGGGCGCGAGATTGTGCTGCCGGTTGACGTCGTCGTGGCGCAAAAGTTGGCGGCTTTTGCGCCGTCGCGGGTGGTGTCGGCGGATGAGGTTGCGCCGGACGACATGATCTTGGACGTCGGCCCCCGCAGCATCGAGCACGTCGTTTCGGTCCTGGCACGCATCAAAACGCTGGTCTGGAACGGCCCGTTCGGCGCTTTTGAAGTCGAGCCGTTCGACAACGGCACCATCGAAGTGGCCGAGGCCGCCGCGGAACTTACGGTAACCGGAAAGCTTGTCAGTTTTGCCGGCGGCGGCGATACGGTCGCGGCATTGAACAAGGCCGGCGTGACCGGGCGTCTTACGCACGTGTCGACCGCCGGCGGCGCGTTTCTTGAATCACTCGAGGGCAGAACGCTTCCGGGCGTAGAAGTGCTGAAAGTATCCCTTACTCCCGCTGCCCCCCATAGATAAGGCACAATGACCACAATCTCGAAAGTGGAGCTGAGGAGAGTGCGATGAACCTCGCTGAACTGAACAAAGTTGCGGAGGCGGTGGTAGCCCCCGGCCGCGGTATCCTCGCCGCCGATGAATCGACCAGCACCATCAAAAAGCGCTTTGACACCATCGGCATTGAATCGACGCCGATTACCCGGCGCGATTACCGCGAAATGCTGTTTCGCAGCAAAGAAGCGATGTCGAAGTACATTTCTGGCGTCATTCTCTATGACGAGACCATTCGGCAAAACGCCAAAGACGGTACACCCCTGGTCAAGCTCATCGAGCAGGCCGGCGCGCTTGCTGGAATCAAAGTAGACAAAGGCACCAAACCGCTGCCGTTCGGTCCAAACGAAGTCATCACCGAGGGATTGGACGGCTTGCGCGAACGGCTGGTGGAATATCGCGGTCTCGGCGCCAAGTTCGCGAAATGGCGGGCAGTGATCAATATCGGCCCAGGCATTCCGAGCTTTGGCTGCCTGCTGGCGAACGCGCAAGCACTCGCGCGCTATGCCGCGCTGTGCGAGGAAGAAGACATCGTGCCGATCGTCGAACCCGAGGTTTTGATGGACGGCGACCACGACATCGATCGCTGTGCCATGGTGACTGAGTGGGCTTTAAACACCGTGTTCGAGCAGCTGTTCTACCAACGCGTCCCGCTGGAAGGCATGATCCTCAAGCCGAATATGATCGTGCCCGGCAAGAAGTCGCCGAAGCAGGCATCAGTCGATGAGGTCGCGGAGAAGACGGTGCGCATCCTTAAAGCCTGCGTGCCGGCGGCGGTCCCGGGGATCGCGTTCCTGTCCGGCGGGCAGAGCGACGAAGAAGCCACCGCGCACCTCGACGCCATCAACAAGATGGGTCCGCTGCCGTGGCGGGTGACATTCTCTTATGGCCGCGCGCTCCAGGCCGCGCCGCTTAAGATATGGTCGGGAAAGTCGGAGAATGTCGCCGGCGCGCAACGGGCGTTTAGCCATCGCGCCAGGATGAATGGCCTCGCCTCGCTCGGGCAATGGAAAGCCGATCTCGAACGGAAAGCCGCGTGACCATTAATCCGCCCCCACGAAACGGGGGCAGATAACGTGGCATCGCCTCGCCCACGGCTTTATCTGTTGACGCCGCAACTCGGCGACGCCACGGCTTTTACAAACGATCTCGATGCCGCGCTGACAGCCGGCGATGTCGCGGCCGTCCTGCTTCGCCTCGAAGTCGGCGATGAACACGCCCTGATCGAACGCGCCAAAACCATCGGGACAATCGTCCAACGCCGCGATATCGCACTGCTGCTCGACGGCCATCCGGAGATCGTAATCCGCGCCGGCGCCGACGGCGCACATCTCGCCGGTACCGAGGCCCTAAAAGCCGCAATAGCGACGCTTAAGCCTGATCGCATCGCCGGCGCCGGCGGCTTGGGCAGCCGTGATGATGCCATGCTCGCAGGCGAATCTGGCGCCGATTATGTCATGTTCGGCGAGCCCGGCCGACGGGGTAGCCGCCCATCGCTCGAGGCGATACTGGAGCGCGTCGGTTGGTGGGCGGAAGTGTTCGAGCCGCCATGCGTTGGTTATGCCGCAAGTCTCGAGGAAGTCGCCCCGCTCGCGCAAGCCGGTGCCGATTTTGTCGCGCTAGGTGATTGGATATGGACGCACTCAACGGGACCAGTCGGAGCGATCAAGACCGCAACCGCTGCGCTCAGAGCGCCTGCGCCGGAGCGGCCCAATGATCCGCACGGCGCTTAGGATCGCTGCGACGCTCGCGCTTGCGGTGATCCTCGCCTCACGATGGTCGGCAGCGGCGCAGACACCGGAAACGCCGCCAAAGCCGGAGCATCACAAACAGCAGGACAAGTCGGGTAAAGCGGCACCTACAAAAGACGGCCCGCAAACCTGGCCGACGGAGATTCCCGCGAGTTCAAATGTGAGTGCAAGTGCAAGCGCGGGCACGAACGGCCGACAGCGCGATCTGGCTTACGGCGCCTACCAGCGCGGCCATTTCCTGACCGCCTTCATGCTGGCGACTGACCGGGTCAATCAGAAAGCCGACCCGAAAGCGATGACGCTGCTTGGCGAACTCTATGCTGACGGTTTCGCCGTGCCGCAGAACGACGCCAAGGCCGCCGAATGGTATCAGCTCGCCGCGGCCCGCGGCGACCGCGAGGCGATGTTTGCACTGGCGATGTTCCGCCTGCGCGGCCGCGCCGGCCCGCGCGACCGCGACGCCGCCGCCAAATGGCTCGCGGCTTCCGCCAAGCTTGGCCAACCACTCGCCGCCTACAACCTGGCGCTCCTGTACATCGAAGGCCAATTGTTTCCGCAGGATTTCAATCGCGCCGCCGAGCTCATGCGCGAAGCGGCTGACGCAGGCAGCCCCGAAGCGCAATACGCGCTGGGTACCTTCTACAAACAGGGGCGTGGCGTTCCAAAGAACCCGCGCGAAGCCGCGCGGCTGTGGGCTTTAGCCGCGCTCGCCGACAATATCGACGCGGAGGTCGAGTATGCGATCGCGCTCTTCAACGGCGACGGCGTCGCCAAGAACGAAGAAGCCGCGGCGGCTTTGTTCCGCAAGGCGGCGTTGCACGGCAGCGCCATCGCCCAGGACCGCCTGGCGCGCATCCTCGCTGACGGCCGCGGCGCGCCAAAAAATCCGACCGAAGCGGTCAAGTGGCACCTGATCTCAAAGGCGCGCGGTGAAACCGACCTGCTGCTCGACGATTATGTCAGCGGTCTCGATCCGACGATCCGCGCCGCGGGCGAGAAAGCGGCCGAACCCTGGCTCGACCGGCTCAAGCACCCACCGTCTTAGTGCGTGCCACCCGGTCGGACGGGACCGCCAAGGCGATCAATCAGCCAACGGCGCAGCCCCGGCGTTAGGTCGCGCCGCACAGGGATTGCCGCGTCGAAACATTGAGATAGACTGTCTACAATTCTCGTCTCGCGACGAGCGAGCGTAAATCCAGGGAGGACTTCAATGAGCACTCATGAGAGGCGCGTCGGGTCCGTGCCAAAAATCGCCACGCTGTTCGTTGCTGCAACACTTGCTGCGGCCGCATTCGCGGCACCGGCGCATGCGCAATCCAACGGACCGATCAAGATCGGCGTCATTGCCGAGGCGCAAGCCGTCGCCGGCTCCTCAATTCCGCTCGCCGCGCAGCTTGCCGCCGACGAGATCAACGCCGCAGGCGGAGTGGGCGGGCGCAAGATCGAGATCGTATCCTACGATAATCATTCTTCGGCCGCCGAATCGGTGCGCGCGTTTCAGCGCGCCGTGAACGAAGATCACGTCAACGCGGTAATCGCAAGCTACGTCAGCGAAGTGGTGCTTGCGCTTGAGCCGTGGACCGGCCGGCTGAAGACGGTGATGATTACGCCCGGGGCCGCCTCCGACGTCATCACCCAAAACATCGCCAAGGATTACGATCACCTCAAATACACCTTCCACGGCTATTCGACCTCGACCAGCATTGCCGACGCCACCTGTGACGCCGCCAAAGATCTTCTGATCAAAGATCTGAAGATGAAAAGCGCGGTAATCATCAGTGAGGACGCCGCCTGGACCACGCCGCTCGATGCCGAATACTTAAAATGCCTGCCGCAGATCGGGATCAAGGTGCTCGATCACATCCGCGTCTCGCCGGATACGACCGACTTCACGCCGATCTACAACAAAATCGAGGGCCAAAAGCCGGACGTGATGATCACCGGCATTTCACACGTCGGCGTGCAGCCGACGGTGCAATGGAAGCAGCAGGAAGTGCCAATTCCGATGTTCGGGGTGTCCTCGCAAGCCTCAAATTCGAGCTTCTGGCAGGACACCAATGGCGCGGTCGAGGGCGTTCTGTATCAGGCCTTCTCCGGACCGGATGTGGCGGTCACACCGAAGACGCTGCCATTCGTCAAAGCGTTCCAGAAGCGCTTCGGCAATTTCCCGTCCTATTGCGGGTACACCGCCTATGACGAAGTCTACTATCTTGCTGACGCGTTCAAGAAGGCAGGCACGGGTGATTCCGACAAGCTGGTCGAAGCGCTGGAGAAGACCGACTACGTCGGCACCATCGGTCGCGTCCAGTTCAAGGGCAAGGACTCGCCCAATCCACACGCGCTCAAGATCGGCGCCGACACCATCACCGGCCTGATGCTGCAGTGGCAGAATGGCAAACAGGTCAATCTGTGGCCGGCGAACGTCGCCAACGGCAAGCTGAAATTTCCAAACTTCATCAAACTCGGCGCGGCCAATTGACGAAACCTGATCGGCCCGTCGTCGCTATTGCTCCCGGCCCGCCCTCGCGAGCCGGGAGATTGTTTGGGTGGGGCCGATGCTGTTCTGGCAAATCCTGATCGACGGTTTTGCGATCAGCTCGCTTTACGCGCTCGGCGCTATGGGATTTGCTCTCATTTTCGGTGTCTCCGGCGTTCTGAATTTGTCGCACGGCGCGCTGATGGTCACGGCGGTAGTCGCGGCCTGGGCCGCCGGTAACGATCTCCATGTGGGCGCCTATACCGGGGCGGCGATCGGGGTCGCGACCGGATTTGTCGCATCGCTCGTGACTTACTTCGTGGTCGTGCGGCCGCTGCAGACCTCGCGCAAAATCCGCGAGGAGGAAAAGGAAATCTTCATCCTCACGGCGACGCTCTTATGGGGCATCATGATCCAGGAGCTGATCGCTTACCTCTACACCAACAATGCCAAGACCGTGGCGCCGATTGTGGGCGGCGTTGTTTCGATCGTCGGCGTCCGCACTCCGGCCAACGAGATTTTCACCGCAATGGTGTGCTGGCTCGCGATCGGGCTGCTGTGGCTCCTGGTCAACCGCACCCGCGCCGGCAAAGTGCTGCTGGCGGCTTCGATAAATCCGCGCGGCGTGACGCTCCTCGGCGTCGAGTTGTCGCAAGTCTACATCGCCATCTGGGCAATCTACGGCATCCTTGCGGGCATAGCCGGCGTGCTGCTCGGCATGTTTCTCGGCGTCTCGTCCTACAGCGTCGGCCCGCTGACGGCGAGCGCATTTGCCATCGTCGTGCTCGGCGGTCTCGGCAGTGTCTCGGGTGCCCTAATCGCGGCCTACGTGGTGGGTTATCTCGAAACCATCACCGCCTATCTGATCTCGCCGGCCTATCGCACCATCCCGGCACTGCTGTTGCTGGTGGCAGTGATGTATGTCCGCCCGCGCGGCCTGTTGGGGCGCCGCTAGATGACTTCGCTCTCCACCGCGCGGGTGCTGCTGATTTCGCTTGGCGTAGTGGTGCTGGCGTCGTTTTTGCCGCTCGGCGTCTCCGGCTACATTCTCGGGCTCCTCACCGTCGCCTATTACTTCGGCGTGTTTGCGATGTCGTGGGATTTGCTATTCGGATTTGCCGGCGAGGTCAATTTCGGTCCGACCTTTCTGATCGGGGTTGGCGCTTACACCGCCGGGATCCTCGACAATCTCTACCAGCCACCGATCTGGCTGTGTCTTGCCGCCGGCGCGTTCGCCGCCGTGCTCGGCGGCGTAGTGCTTGCGCTTCCGGCGCTCCGCGTGCGCGGCCCCTATTTCGGACTGACCACACTCGTCGCGGTGCTGATGCTGCAAAATTTCATTGTCGTCGCCGCCGGCCTGACCGGCGGTGAAATCGGCCTCACCGTTCCCGACGTGATCTCGATCAACGACAAGGTCAATTACGAAATTGCCCTGTGGTTCATGGCCGTGAGCGGCGCAATACTGTTCGCGCTGTCGCGGTCCCCGGTCGGGCTGATCCTGCAGGCGAGCGGCCAGGACGCGGTGCAGGCCGGCGCCCTCGGCTTCAACGTCGTCAAACACAAGCTCGCGGCCTTCATCATCAGCGCATTCTTCTCCGGCCTCGCCGGCGGCCTCCTGGTGTTTTATTTCGGCACCGCTTCGGTCACGACGCTGGTCGACATTACCGTCGGCGTCCAGATTATCATCGCCGCAGTAATCGGCGGCCGGCGCACTATTCTCGGCGCTGTGCTCGGCGCAATCTTTCTGATCGCCATGAGCGAGTTCTTGCGCCCGCTCGGCGATCTGTCGAATTTCATCGTCTTTGCGCTGGCGCTTGTGGTGGTGCTGTTCTTTCCGGCCGGGTTCTTCGGCCTCCTTACGCGCACGAAGGAAAGCGCGTGAGCCAGACTGCCGGCGCGCTTCTCGACGTCAGCGGCCTCACGAAGCGTTATGGCGGCCTGGTCGCCGTCAAGAACATGGCGCTTGGCGTCCATGCCGGCAAAATCCTCGGCCTGATCGGCCCGAACGGCTCCGGCAAATCAACGGTGATGAAGCTCATCATGGGGATCGAGCGCCCCGATGCCGGTTCGGTGCGCATCAATGGCACTGATGTTGCCGGCTGGCCGTCGCACAAGATCGCGCGGCGCGGCGTCGGCATTGTCTTCCAGCATTCGCGTCCACTGCACCGGCAGACGGTACTGGAAAACATCAAGCTCGCGCTGTTGCCCGACAAGCTCACCCATGTCTTTGCCGATCCGCAGACCGACGCGCGGGCGCGCACCATCGCGGCGCGGGTTGGCTTGGGCGCCGTACTCGACCGCCGTCCGGGCACGCTCCCTTTCGCTGATCTGCGCAAGATCGAAATCGCCAAGGCGATCGCGCGCGACCCGCAAGTTCTGTTGATCGACGAGCCGTTCGCCGGACTGACCTCGACAGAGACGGGGGCGTTTTCCGATCTGATCTGTGAACTGCGCGACGACGGTCGTGCCGTGCTCCTCGTCGACCACAATGTGAAGAGCATCTCCCGTCTGGTCGACAGCGTCATCGCCATGTATGTCGGCGAGCGCATTGCCGAAGGCACCGCCGAAGAGGTGATGCGCGACGAAAAAGTCCGGCGAGTCTATCTCGGCGGCAGCATCGAAACCGCGGCACGGCCGGAATCGGCGTTCCGCGATACCGCGACACCGTTTCTCGCCGTCGACAAGCTCAGCGTCCAATACGGCAAGGCGCAAGCGTTGCAAGACGTTTCGATCCACGTCCACGCCGGCGAATTCGTCTCCATCGTCGGGCTCAACGGCGCCGGCAAGACTACGTTGTTCAACGCCATCTCCGGCCTTGTACCCTACACTGGCGATATCCGCCGCGAGGGCACGCCGCTTCGCGCCGCAACCGCGGCTGCGATCGCACGCGGCGGCATCGTGCAATGCCCCGAAGGCCGCGAATTGTTCACCGACATGACGGTGCGCGAGAACCTCGATCTCGGCGGCCAGCATTTGCCGCCGGGCGAGAGCGACAAACAGATCGGCTGGCTGTTCGAGCTGTTTCCGATCCTGCGCGAGCGCCAGAAGCAGGCGGCCGGCACCCTCTCCGGCGGCGAGCAACAAATGCTGACCATCGCGCGGGCGCTGATGATGAAGCCGAAGCTTCTGATCCTCGATGAGCCGACGCTGGGCCTGGCGCCCGTCATCCTCGAACAACTTTCCAAGGCACTCGCAAGCTTGAGGCGGACCACCGACATCACGCTGCTCCTCGGCGAGCAGAACGTGACCTTCGCATTGCCGCATGCCGACCGCGTCTACGTCCTCGAACACGCACGCATTGTCTGGGAAGGCGAACCGGCTCGCTTCGCCGCCGAGGCTGGCGCGGGATATTTGTAGGCAAGATCCGTCCTGGCTCGCAACAGCAAGCCTCATCCGGATACTGCCGTTATCCGCAGGATGAGCCCCACGTAAACACGTGATGGCGGTCACTTACACCGCAGCGCAATTCGCATAGTGTTAATCCGCAGTGGTTGAAAAGGCGGCAAAAGATGTGCCGTTTACTCCAATAAGGAGCGACGCAAATGCACATTAAAATCCAGGCTAACGACTGCGACCAAACTGCGATAAGCGCCGAGGTCGTCTCAGCCCAGCTGGCGTTCGTCACGTTCAAAACTGATGAATCTCGCTACCGTTCAAATGAGGCGGTGACGCTGACGGGAGACGACGCGCGCGAATTGGCAAAGGCGCTGCTGTCCGCCGCGGATGCTATCGATTTTATGAAGATCAATGAATTCGCTCTACCGTGAAGCCGGTGCGTAGAAGATAACGCGACGGTATGCTGCACAGATGGCGCTTCGGCGAAAATTTGCGAAGCGGCGGGAAGGAGACGATTATCGGACGTCTTGGGCTCTTCGGACGTCTTGGGCTCTATGGAATAGCGGCATCGACCGCTATGTGCCTGGCTTGTCTCGCCGGGAGCGCAATAGCGGAAACTCCGGCGCAGTGCGTCCAGCGTTGTGAGGCGATTTGCGGATATTTTCCAGATCATCCGGAATGTCGGCGTCAAGCCGACAGATGCGCGTCAAGATGCAATTTCCATCCCAAAGCTTCGAACTGAAACTCTACCAAGTCTGCACGCTGCTCAACCCCGGCACGCGGCAACATCTACTACACCGGTGCCCGGAACCGTGGCTTGCGAGCGTCAGCGCCAGCCGAGGCCAGGTGCAACATATTTAAGGATCGCCTCGATGACGTGGGCGTTGTAGTCGACGCCGAGCTGATTAGGGACGGTCAAGAGCAGCGTGTCAGCCGCGGCAATGGCTTCGTCCGTCTTGAGTTGCTCGACCAGGACGTCCGGCTCGGCGGCGTAGCTGCGGCCAAAAATGGCGCGTTCGTTGCTGCCGAGGTAACCGATGGTGTCTTCGTTCTCGCGGTCGCGCCCGAAATACATTCGATCGCGGTCATCCACGAGTGCAAAGATGCTCCGGCTGACCGATACCCGCGGCTCGCGCGCATGACCGGCCGCCTTCCACGCCTCACGGAAGATCCGGATTTGCTCCGCCTGCTGGATATGGAAGGGACGTCCGCTCTCGTCGATTTTGAGCGTCGAACTTTGTAGATTCATGCCGAGCTTGGCCGCCCACTCCGCCGTGGCGTCGGTCGCGGCGCCCCACCAGATGCGATCGCGCAGGCCTTCCGAAAAAGGCTCAAGGCGCAGCAGGCCGGAAGGATTCGGGAACATCGGTTGCGGGTTTGGGCGCGCAAAGCCCTCACCGCGTAGCACCTCGAGCAATACCTCGGTGTGGCGTCTGGCCATATCGGCATCGGTCATCCCCTCGGCCGGGGCGTAACCGAAGTACCGCCATCCCTCGATCACCTGCTCCGGCGAACCGCGGCTGATGCCCAGTTGCAGGCGGCCGCCGGCGATGACATCGGCAGATCCGGCGTCCTCGGCCATGTACAGCGGATTCTCGTACCGCATGTCGATGACCGCGGTGCCGATCTCAATCCGCTTGGTCCTCGCACCGACGGCAGCCAGCAGGGGAAACGGCGAGCCGAGCTGGCGGGCGAAGTGATGGACGCGGAAATAAGCCCCGTCCGCGCCAAGTTGTTCGGCAGCGACAGCCAAGTCGATCGATTGCAACAGCGCGTCCGCCGCCGATCGCGTCTGCGACTGGGGTGAAGGCGTCCAATGGCCAAACGACAGGAAGCCGATCTTTTTCATGGAGATGCTTTGTGGAGAAAGGGATCAGTCACCGCCCTTCTAACCCGAAGCATCTGAGTGGAACAGGTCGCATTCGCGAGGTGCCAACATGAGTTGACGAGGCGTTCGGCCTTCGACCCAAACGCGAGCCCGGGCCAACAGAACGGCGGCGTGCCGCTCTGCGCCCGGGAAATGCGCTCCAAGCGATAAATAGCGTTATGAACTTCGGCGTTCGGCGGTCCAGGAGCCCGAGCACGACATCCCGGTCCAGGAGCCGCCACCAGTATTGCCGGCGAGCCGTCCGTAGCCCGTTGCGCTCTTGTCGCCGCTTGAGACCATGACCTTGACGGCACCGGTCGAGGCGACCCGGCCGCTGACGCTAAGCGCGATCGCTCCGCCATTGGCGAGCACGCCGCGCTCGATCAGCATCGGGTAGCGGTAGTTGGCGATACAATCGCCCTTCTTGGTGACGATCGAAACGCTCCAAAGGCCGTCATAGCTGGGTGCGGCCAGGCCTGGCGTTGTGGCGACGGCGGCGGACGCGGCGATGAGGGCAACGGCGGTCCATCGGGTGTGCTTGCAGGGGAAAGACATTGGTCGGCCTCCTGAATTCGGTGCTTTTGGGAGATACGTTCCACGATTTTCTCCCGCGATACGCATTGGTCGCGGCGAAGGCCGGCCAGGTTCAAATCTATATTTTTCGCTTGGCAGCCGGCTGTGCGGCATGCGCATTAAAAAAGGCACGGCGGCTTGAACCTTTCTTCGGGGGCGGCCGACCAACGGATATCGCAACCCATTCCCCGGAGAACGATGATGTCACGCACCCTCATCCTCACGCTGGCAGCCGCGGCGACGATCACCGTCGCCTCCCTTGCGTCCAGCGCTTCCTACGCCAAGGGCGGCGGCGGCGGCCACAGTGGCGGCGGCCATAGCGGCGGCGGTCACGCCAGTGCCGGCGGCCACGCCGGTAACGGCGGCCACGGCCATGCAACCCGTAACGGCGGCCGCGACCGCGGTGGACGCGTAGCCCACGGCGGCGACCGGCACGGCCACCCGGAGCATGTCGGCCGTTGGGCCGGCCACGGTCACGGACACTGGATCTTCCGCGATGGACGTTGGATCGTCCTCGACCCGGTGGATGGTGATCTCCCTGACGCGGCGCCCGCGTCCGACACTGACCAACAAGACGGGCAATGCCGCGTCTCCGTTTACTGGGATGGCGACTTCAAGGGCGAGCGTTGGGATACAGGCCAGAATCAAACCTACGTCGGCAATCACTGGAACGATCAAATATCGTCGATCCGGATCGTATCCGGAACCTGGCGGTTCTACTGGGATGCCAACTATGGTGGCGAGATGGTCGAACTAAAACCCGGCGAGTACCGCTATGTCGGCAACCACTGGAATGATCAAATCAGCTCGTTTCGCTGCGTTGGCACCGACGCAGCGGCCAATCAATGAAATCGGGAATCACAATCGCTACCGTTCGAGAAACCAGAAGACTTCCGGAAGAAATCGGCGCCAAGCCGCCGAAGTTAACCGGGCAGGGCTAATCCGCTCTGCCCGGTTAATTCAGACGGCAACTCATTCAGCGGCTGCGGTTACAGCCCGCGGGGGTCGATTGTCACGTGTCTGATCCTCTGGCGCTTCCACGTGTAGGTGATCTGAAGCATGCCCTCCGAATCCTCAATGATGGCTGGGTATGAGAATTCCCCGCCGGCCTCGTGTTCGAGTTCGAAGGCTCTGGTCCAGTTCGTACCCCGGTCCCTGGAGATGGCGACCGTCAGAGGGCTTCGGCCGGTTGACGTGTCGTTGAACACGAGGACCGCGGTTCCGTCGCGCAACCCAACGGCATCGATACCGCTATCCGGATTGGGAAGCAGGCTGGGCGCGAACGATCGCCATGTCCGGCCTCGATCATAAGACCACGATTGCATGATGCGCTGCGGTTCGTTCGCCTCCCGCTGCCGATTTCGGACCAGCATTTGGATCTTGCCATCGCCGTGGTCGATGAGGGTGGGCTGAATGACGAACAAGTCATCGCTGTTCAAAGAACCACTCGAACGCCAAGTCGCGCCGTCATCCGCCGACGCTTCAACGTCGACGTGCCAGCCGCGGTCCTCCGTGCTTGACGGAGCCAGAATGGTGCCGTCCTCGAGCTGGATCGGCTTGTTCTTTATTGGGCCGAGAATGCCATCCGGCAGTCGACGCGGCATAGTCCACGACATGCCCTCGTCCCGCGACGTCATGACCATGCCCCACCACGACCGTGGATTGGGGCCGACTTTATAGAACAACATCAGCAAGCCAGTGCGGGAACGGAACAGTACCGGATTCCAGGTTGGCAGCTGGTCACCCCCGTTTTGCGCACCCCGCGCCAACACTGTCGGCTCGGACCATGCAGCGTTTTCTTTGCGCGCCGACCAGATCGCAACGTCTGCTGCTCCCTCACGGCTGCCGCCAAACCAGGCCGCCAACAGCCCGCGTTTGGTCTCGACAATCGTGCTTGCGTGGCTCGTCGAAAACGGAGCTGCTTCGAAAATGAATTCACAGCTTCTGATCGCCGGCTGCTGATCCGGGCACGCGGCGCTCGCCTCGATAAAAAAAGCGATCAGGACCGTGGCCAGAAAAATCTTCTTGCCGAGTAGCGTCACGTTCTGACCTTTTCAGCTTAACCGCCCGTGGGAAGGTCCGTGCAGCTTGGCTTCCGAAGCTGCCGACTGCCCGGCTCGCGTTCGGGAGGGGCGAAATTGGCTTTCACGCAAACTACGGCGCCGCGGCGCCATTTCTGAAAATAGTATTAATGTGGATCAATAACAATTGGCAACGACAAGCGCGTCGGCATTAAAACCCATGATCGTTCCTACACTCCTTGTTGTTAATTCAAACGCCATACGTTGCAGCGTTCCAGGTCGAAACACCTTAATCGGCGGACACAGCCAGTTAAGCTTGCGCGCGGCGGTTATCGTTTATGCCAATGAGCTCACACGTCAGCGTCGCGTCGCGGGGATTAGCCGACGATCTCATCCAGCTGGCAGCGGAGAAATCATCGGCGAAGCGGCTGGAACTACTCCGGCGGCTTACCGACGTCTACCTCAAGCGAAATATCAAGGGTTCACCGGCCGCAGAATATCTGTTCAACGATCTGATCACTGAGGTCCTCGACAAGATCAGCGCCCCCGACCGGGCGGAGGCGTCAGAGCACCTTTCGAACCAGCCGGACATTCCCGAATTTCTCGCGCATCGGCTCGCGACAGATAAAGACATCGCCGTATCCGCGCCAATGGTGCGCAATTACCGGGGAATGTCAGAACAAACGCTGCTCGTGGTGGCCAAAACCGGGTCGCAGGAGCAACTGCGCCACGTCGCCGGCCGCGCGGTGGTTACGCCGCCGGTTGCCGAGATTGTCGTCGACCGTGGCGATCAAAAAACAGTGCGCATACTGGCGGCAAACCAAGGAGCGCAGTTCTCTCGCAGCGGCATGCGCAAACTGGTCGAGAAATCCGCAAAGGATGTCGATCTGCAGGCGTTAATCGTCGAGCGTGCCGATCTCACGCTCGAGACGGTCGGAACGTTGCTGCCGCTCGTGTCGCAAGAAATCGCCGCACGACTGCGCCCGCTTGGCACCGAAACCAGTCAGGCGGCAATCAGTCCATATTTCGAAGAGTGGATGAGTCGAAGATCGAAGAACATCAACCAAAACGAGGCCTATGTCGAAGGAATCCGCGCCGGCAATCTGACGCTCGAAAATGTTACTTTGGAAATGATAAGGGCTAAGCGCCTCCTCGACGCCGCCACGGTGCTGGCGGAGATGAACGATCTCAAAGGTGATTATGCCTTCGACCTGCTCAGCAGAGGCAGCGTTGATACGGTGTTGCTACTGTTGCGATCGATGGAACTACCCTGGCCGGTAGTTGACGGCTTCGTCAAATTGCGACGGGCCAAAATGACACCGGAGTGGCATGAGCTACCCACCGAGCGTGCAGACTATGAATCGATCGATCTCGCGACCGCGCAACGCGTCGTGCGGTTCATGAAGGTTCAGCGCACGGCAATGGCACAAGCCGCCGCTGCGTCCTCGATGTAAATCTAACGGCCTAAGCCGCAACGCCTCCGTCCCGAAGTGGCCGACCCGACGATAGGCTCCTGGGGGCCTCGCGGCGACTCCGCCTCCAGCCGGAACACAGAAAGCTTGACGCGGCTCGCCATTGCACCGTACCGCAAGCCCATGCCCCACTCCGCAATCCTCAACGTCATGATCAAGGCGGCGTATCGCGCCGGACGAAGCCTCAAACGCGATCTCGGCGAGGTCGAGAACCTGCAGGTGTCGCTGAAAGGGCCGCGCAATTTCGTCACCGCCGCCGACCGCAAGGCCGAGGCGATCGTACGCGAGGAGCTTGCCAAGGCTCGTCCGGACTACGGCTTCCTCGGCGAAGAAGGCGGCGCGCATGCCGGCGCCGACAAGACCCATCGCTGGATCGTCGATCCGCTCGACGGCACCACCAACTTCCTGCATGGCATCCCGCACTTCGCGGTCTCGATCGCGCTGGAACGAAACGGCACGATCGTCGCGGGCTTGACCTACAATCCAGCCAACGACGAACTGTTCATCGCGGAGCGCGGCAAGGGCGCCTTCCTCAACGACCGGCGCATCCGTGTCGCCGCCCGCAAGCGCCTCGACGAGGCGGTGGTGGCTTGCGGTCTGCCGCACTATGGCCGTGGCGACCTTGAGCTCGGGCGGGCGGAAATCGCCGCTGCCCAGCAGCACTACGCGGGTCTGCGCCGGTTCGGCGCCGCAACACTCGATCTGGCCTGGATCGCCGCCGGCCGCTTCGACGCCTATTGGGAGCGCGATCTGTCGCCGTGGGACATGGCCGCGGGAATCGTGCTGGTGCGCGAGGCCGGCGGCTTCGTCACCGATCTCGACGGCGGCGAAAACATCATGGCCAAGAGCCAAATTGCCGCAGGCAACGACACCATGCATCGCGAGCTCGTCCAGCTCCTGCGCGAGGCCGGAAAGCAAGCTGCGCGAGAGCCGGCAGCTTCGTAAAGCTGACCGGTTGGCCGGGAGTGCCATCACCGTGCCGCAAATATTGCCGCAGTCATTAACCGGAACCGCAGAAGCCGTGCGGAAATCGTGCTTTTTTCTCCGACCGCGCCTATGTCTTCTGTGTCATATTGTGTCAGGTACCGGGCGTTAACTTAAAGGCAGATGGCGAACTACGTCGATCCAGCCAAGCTTTCGTCGCCCCGCATCTTTCTGATCCGGATGCTGGTGTTTCTGATTCTGTGCGGGCTGATCGCATTTGTGCTGCAGCATCAGATTCTCAACGCGTTCATGGCCAACCCCTGGCTGAACGGGTTGATCGTCGGCGTTCTCATGATCGGCATCATCCTCGCGTTCGCGCGCGTGATCCGGCTGTTTCCGGAAGTCTCCTGGGTCAACAGCTTTCGCCGCTCCGACCCGGCGCTGGTGACCGCGCGGGAGCCGAAACTGCTGGCGCCAATGGCGGCCATTCTCGGCAGCGAGCGCGCCGACCGCTTCGCGATTTCGGCGCAGACCATGCGCGCGTTTCTGGACTCACTGGCAAACCGGCTCGACGAAGCGCGCGACATTTCGCGCTACCTCACCGGCCTCCTCGTCTTCCTCGGACTGCTTGGCACGTTCTGGGGCCTGATCGAAACCGTCGGCTCCGTCGGCGGCATCATCAACGGCCTCAAGGTCGGCGGCGATGCCGACACCGTTTTCGATGCGCTCAAGGAGGGTCTCGCGGCACCACTTGGCGGCATGGGCATTTCTTTCTCGTCGTCGCTGTTTGGGCTCGCCGGCTCACTGGTCCTCGGCTTTCTCGAACTGCAAACCAACCAGGCGCAAAACCGTTTCTATACCGACCTCGAAGATTGGCTGGCGACGACGGTGCAGGACCTGGGCGCGAGCGGCCCCGGCGGCGCGGTCCCTGCAGGCATGCTGGACGCGATCGAGCGTCTGCGCCTTTCGATTGGCGAAGCCGGATCGGGCAAGGCGACGACCGCGGCAATGGCTAATCTCGCCGAAGCGATCCAGGGCCTGGTTCAGCACATGCGCTCGGAACAGCAGATGATCCGCGATTGGGCGGATGCGCAGGCCAAGCTCAACGCCGACATCCGCCGCTTCATGGAAATGCTGTCGCGCGAGACCGTCGACAGATGAAGATTAATTAGGCGCACACCGGAACTAGACCAGACCAATGGCGCTTTCCCGCAGCCGCGACAGCGGCATGAATTACTGGCCGGGCTTCGTCGACGCGCTGTCGACGCTGCTGTTGTCCATCATCTTTCTGCTCACTGTATTCATGGTGGCACAATTCTTCTTGTCGCAGGAAGTCGCCGGCAAGGACACCGCGCTCGCGCGCCTCAACGCGCAGATCTCGCGACTCTCCGAACTGCTGTCTTTGGAACAGACCGGCAAGAGCAGTCTGGACGATGAAGTCGCGCAATTGCGGGCTTCGCTGTCGGCGGCCGAAGGCGAACGCGACCGGCTCCGCGGCGTCGCCGAAGGTTCGCAGACCGCCGCGCAGAACGCCGATGCCGGCAAGGCTGCCGTGGGCAAACTGACCTCACAGCTCGATCTGGAGAAGGAAGCAACGGCGCGCGCCGTGGCGCAGATCACGATGCTCAACCAGCAGATTACCGCGCTCCGCCGGCAGATAGCAGCCCTCGAGCAGGCGCTGGGTACCTCCGAGCAGAAGGAAAAAGACGCCCAGATTCACCTCGCCGATCTCGGCCAGCGCCTGAACGTGGCGCTGGCTCAGCGGGTGCAGGAGTTATCGCGCTACCGCTCGGATTTTTTCGGCAAGCTCCGTGAAATTCTTGGCAACCGGCCTGACATTCGCATTGTCGGCGACCGATTCGTGTTCCAGTCCGAGGTGTTCTTCGACAGCGGCGCTGCGGTGCTGCGGCCGGAAGGCCGCGCCGAGCTCGACAAGCTCGCCTCGGCGCTCGCCGAACTGGAAAAGCAGATCCCGTCCGACATCAATTGGGTGTTGCGCGTCGACGGCCACACCGATACGCGGCAATTGTCCGGCAATTCGCCGTTCAAGTCGAACTGGGAACTGTCGGCGGGACGCGCCATTTCGGTCGTGCAATATCTGATCAGCAAGGGAATTTCACCGCAGCGTCTCGTCGCCGCGGGCTTTGGCGAGTTTCAACCGATTGATCCCGGCACGACCGAAGAGGCCTTCAGCCGCAACCGCCGCATCGAGCTGAAGCTGACGGAAAAGTAGCACGTGCGGGCGCCGGCGACGCACGGTGCATGGTGAGCGGGGCCCTGCCCGATCGCGGCTTTGTACTGCGCCGCTACCAGCCGCACGACGAAGACGACGCCATCGCGCTCTGGCAACGAACCTGGCAGACCGCTTATCCGCTCCTCGATTTTGCCGAACGGCTCGACTGGTGGCGGGCGCGCTGGCGTCATGAACTGGTGCCAGCGGCGGAGATCGTCATCGCCGACGCCGCAGGCGAAATGATCGGCTTTGTCACCGTCGATCCGCGTACGCTTTATCTCGACCAGATCGTGGTCGCGCCCGGACGCTGGGCTTCCGGCATCGGCGCGGCCCTCCTCGATGAGGCAAAGCGATTATCGCCGTCAGGCCTCGATCTCGACGTCAACACCGACAACGCCCGCGCCATCGCGTTCTACGGCAAGCACGGATTTTCGATCAGCGGCTCCGGCGTCAATCCGATTTCGGGTAAGCCTATTCATCGTATGAGCTGGCGGCCATGAGGTATTCGAACATCGAACACTTATCTGAAATTGGAACCGCGGTTACAAATTTGCTGATCGACGTAACAATTTGTTGGCGGTGAGATGAAGTTCGGCAAAGCACACTCGAACCGACGAGGCAGCGCCACGGTTTTCAACCTGAGAATCACCATCACCACGTTGAAGGACGACTCTTGCAGGCGCAAAGAAAGCATAACCTCAGCGCAGATTTGGCGGACTTGGCAACGGAACTGGCCGACTTGCGGGCAATCATCGACGATTTGAACGTCGGGATTGTTTTGCTCGATCGTGAATGCCAAGTGCTGTTCGTCAACCGTGCGTTTCGCAGATTTTGGCGCATCTCAGACGCGCTCGCCGAAAGCCGGCAGTCATTCGTCAAGCTGATGTATCACGGCCGCGGGCAGACAGTCTCGTCGCTATCGCACTATCGGCTGGGCGAATATATCGCCAAGCAAACGAAATTGATTCAAGCCGGCGAGGAGCGCCCGCTGCACATTCGGCTGACCAACGGTGAGGTCATCCAGTTCAGATGCAAGGTGCTGCCAAACGGCGGGCGGCTCCTGACTTACGGTAACGTCAGCGAACTCGCGCAGCAGGCCGAAGCGCTCGAGCGGCTCGCCTGCGTCGACGGCCTGACCGGCCTGAACAACCGGCGGCATTTTTTGGTGCTCGCCGAAACCGAATGGTCGCGCTTCAAGCGTTACGATCGGCCGCTTGCGGCGCTGGTGATCGATATCGACCATTTCAAAGCGGTCAACGACACTTACGGCCACGACGCCGGCGACGAGGTCATCAAAGCAGTGGCCGGGGTCCTTCGCACGCACAAACGCGTCTCTGACATCGTCGGGCGCCTCGGCGGCGAGGAATTCGTTCTGCTGCTGCCCGAAGCAACGCTCGACAACGCACTGGCAGCGGGCGAGCGGTTCAGGCAACTGATCGCCGACCGCGCGATCGTCGCCTCAGGTCGCCAGATCATGGTTACAATCAGCGTCGGCGCCAGTGTCGCTCGCACTAACCTGAACGACTTTGGCGAGGTGTTGAAGGAGGCCGATATTGCTCTCTACGAGGCCAAGCGCTCGGGCCGCAATCGCGTCTGCCGGTTCGATCCGGACAGACCTGCAACGCTTGTGGCCATGGCCAGCTAGCTCGCCTGGAATTGCAGCTTCGCAAGCCGCGCATAAAGGCCTCCAGCAGCCGCGAGAGTCTGGTGGGTGCCCTGTTCGACGATGCGGCCTTGGTCGAGCACGAGGATACGGTCGCAGGACAGCACAGTCGCCAGCCGATGCGCGATCACGATGGTGGTGCGTTCGCGCATCAATTCAGCGAGTGCAGCTGCGATCTGGGTTTCGCTTTCGGCATCGAGCGACGAGGTCGCCTCGTCGAGAAGAAGGAGCGGCGCGTCGCGCAACACTGCCCGCGCAATGGCGATCCTCTGGCGCTGTCCGCCCGACAGTGTAATACCGCGTTCGCCGACCGGCGTGTCCATGCCCCGTGGCAACGCGGCGATGAACGCAGCCGCATGCGCGAGTTCTGCGGCGCGCGCGACTTCGGCATCGGTTGCATCCGGCCGGCCAAAGCGAATGTTGTCACTGACACTGCTCGCAAACATCACGCTGTCTTGCGGCACCAGCGCAATCCGCGCCCGCAGATCTGCCGGATCAAGATCGGCAAGCCGTATCCCGTCGAGTGTAATGCTTCCGGATCTGGGATCGTAAAAGCGCAATAGCAAATGAAAGATCGTACTTTTGCCGGCGCCGGAAGGGCCGACGATTGCAACCTTTTCGCCACGCGCAACATGAAACGACACACCGTCGAGCGCGGATGCATTCGGCCGTGTCGGATAGGAAAAGTGGACGTCTGTGAAACCAACCTCACCGCGCGCCGGCAGCGGCAAGGCGAGTGGCCGCGCCGGGGGCGCGATCACGGGTTTGATCGCCAGAATCTCGAACAGCCGCTCTGCTGCACCGGAAGCCTGCGCCACCTCGCCGCCGGTTTCCGACAGTGAACCGAGCGCCGCTGCCGCGAACACAGCGTAGAGGATGAATTGACCGAGTCGCCCAGGCGTCATTTTCGCGGCGAGAACGTCCTGCGCACCAACCCAAAGCACGACGATGACGCTCGCGGACACAAGGAAAATGGCGATGCCGGTGAGGAGCGCGCGCGCGCGGATCGAATCCTGTGCGGCTTCGAAGGCGCGCTCGACAGCATTGCGGAAACGGTTGATCCCGAGCCGCTCGTTGGTGAACGCTTGCAGGACCCGCACCGCCCCGATCAGCTCGGCGGCATAGGCCGAAGCGTCAGCAAGAGTGTCTTGCGCAAAGCGCGAGCGGCGACGCACTGCGCGGCCGGAAGCGTACAAAGGCAGCACGATGATCGGGATCGCCGCCAGCACAAAAGCCGAAAGCCGCGGACTACTGACAACCATCATGACGCTTGCGCCTACAAACAGCACGAGATTGCGCAGCGCGACTGAAACGGAACTGCCGACGGCGGCTTTGATCTGCGTCGTGTCTGCCGTCAGCCGCGAGATCACTTCGCCGGTTTTCGCCTCGTCAAAGAACGCGGCGGAGAGCGAGGTCACATGCGCGAACACGTCGCCGCGCAAGTCGGCGACGATGCGCTCGCCGAGCGTGGTGACGAGGTAGTAGCGGAGCGCGCTAGCCAGCGCCAGCACCGCGCCGACGCCGATCATCACCAGGAAATAGTTATCGATCAGCGCCAGTCCGCGCGCGGTGAACCCGAAATCGATCATGCGCCGCACCGCGATCGGTACGACGAGGGTCGTCAGCGCCGCCAGGATCAAAGCCCCGAGCGCCGCGATGACGCGCCAGCGGTAGCGTTTAACGTAGGGGAGCAACGAGGCGAGCGGCCGCAGATCGGTTCGGCGGCCCGTGGCCACTTCCGGGGGCGCTCCTGCGATCAACACCGTCTGCGCGGGCTGCACTGCAGGTGTTAGCGTCGAAGCCGCGGGGGGTGCCCCCATTTTCTTGCCGGCATCGAAGTTCATGCGCCGCAACACCTTTTGTCGCGCCGCCGCCGCGGCATGTTAAGACAATGCGCCTCGGGCAATGAACTGGCAATGTGCGGCAAGTTGGCCGGATCGGCTTGTCTCGCAGGCACCGTCGCGCTATAGAGCCGTCAAATTTTTCCAGACACCAAAAGCGCCAAATGGTGCTGCAAGAGGCTTAAGGGCTACGCTATGAAATCCGAAACCCACCCCGATTATCACTTGGTCAAAGTGATCATGACCGACGGCACTGAATTCACCACCCGCTCGACTTGGGGCAAGCCGGGCGACACGCTCCACCTTGACGTCGACCCGAAGTCGCACCCGGCCTGGACCGGCGGTCAACAGCACCTCCTCGACCGGGGCGGTCGGGTGTCGCGCTTCCAGAAGAAATTTTCCGGTTTTCTGAAGAAATAAGCGCGATCAAAGGGTTCAGACCCCGTCGCGCTCGAAAGCCGCTTTCAAAAGGCCAAGCTGCCGCTCAACCGGGTTGCCGACTGCGATCTTAACCGGCGGCGGTGCATGCATCGTGGTGTCGAGCCGCCGCACTTCGGCTTGCAGCTTGGTCGAACGACCGATGAGTTCCTGAAGCTTGGTCGGCAGAAGCGCGATCGATTTGGCATCGCCCGGATCGCACGCCGCAAGCCTGACCTTGCTTTTTTCCTTGCTGGCTTGGGCCAGCGTCATTTCACCCTCTTTGACCGCGCGATGCAGAAGCAGCCACGAGGCGAGCTGCATCAGGCGTGTGGTCAGCCGCATGCTCTCGGTCGCATAAACCAGCGCGGCACTGCGTTCGAGCTTTTTGGATTCCGTTCGGCCCGCACCGTCGAGATAGCTCGCGGTCTCCTCGACCAAGGCCATGCCATCACGGAAAAGGGTCGCAAAAACTTGAGAATTCGCCAGCCGCTCGCTGAAGGAAACCGCGCCAGCCTCGGTCGCACGCTTTTCGGACATGGGTACGCCTCACACCGGACCGCACCATCGCCCGCCGCAGCCGCCAAGTCTAGCGGCGAGACGACTAACTTGCCGACATAGTTGCTGAGCCAAGCCGCCGACGCGGCCTGGAGAAGACAAAAAAGAGCCGCCGTTGCCGGCGGCTCAAGGTGATAACAGGGAGGCGTCAAACAGAGTGGACAGGAGCCACTCGATGTCCAAAAGTTGGACAATCTCTGTAATGAACGAGAAAGCTTAACGAAAGGTTAAGGATTAGCCGACAGTTGGCGAAACCCCTTTCAATTTATCTCTGATGGGGATCGGCCCGGCTTCACTTTTTGAAGAATGCATTCGCGGCTGTCTGCGAGACGCGCTTTTTGTTCATTTCGGCATCAAGTCGCGCGATTTCGTCCTTAAGCAGCGCAATGCGCTCGGCGAGTTCGCCGACCGAAAGCAGCGCCAACTCCTGACCCAACTCGTGCGTGATCTTCTTCTTCGGCAGATCGTCCGGATCGATGGCGGCCATTTTTGCTTCCTCTGACAAATAAATTAACGGCGACAATCGCGGTTGTCACACCTTGCGATGGACCCTAAAACCGGCGCCAGTCGCAGGTCGGTGGAGCGCCTGACCCATTGAAAAGAAACAGGAAAATTGTTGCATCTGCAGGGGGTAAACGGCTAATCATCGACCTTCGCTCTTGGCGGGGGAGCGGCGCTAACGAGCATCGAGCCGCGAATTCGGCGTAAAGCCGGCTATTAGGTTGTGAAGTGGGGAATTTCTCGGCGTCGGAACGCGATATGCGCCGGCAGCCGGTTTTGGAGGTTCGTCTCTTGGCATTGGTTCGAGCCGCTGCGGCGCTCGCAGCCTTCGCGTTTGCGGCTCTGATCGGGGTGGCAAGCGCGGGCGCAGTCGAGGCGGTCAATGTCCGTCTTGACGCGGCCGCCATTGATCTAACGGACGCGGTCGAGTTCCAGCATACCGATGGCGACCGGGTCCAGGTTTCGATCGCGCCGGGCCCAGATGGCATCGCTCGTCGCATCGAAGTCCGTGCGCGCGAGGGCGGATCTAATTGGGCAGTGTTCGCGCTTGCCAATGACGGTGACGAACAGATCGATCGCCTGATCGTCGCGCCGCACTATCGTATGGTCGGCTCAGGGCTAATTTGGCCCGATCTCGGTACTTCCCGCATCGTCAATATTACGCCGTCTTCAGGCGATCCGCCGGAGCGGCTCGATAATCCGAGTGCTGACGTCTTTCGCGTGACGCTCGACCCTGGGACGGTGATTACATTCGTCGCCGAATTGCGCACCCCAAGTCTGCCGCAGCTTTATCTTTGGGAACTCGACGCCTTTAAGGACAAGATCAACTCGCTGACGCTTTATCACGGCATCGTCATCGGCATCGCCGGATTGCTGGCGCTGTTTCTCACGATCCTGTTCGTTGTTAAGGGCAGCGTGATGTTTCCGGCCGCGGCGGCGCTTGGCTGGGCGGTTCTGATTTACATCGGTGTCGACTTTGGCTTCTGGGCCAAGGTGTTCGACATGTCTTCGGGCGCCGAACGGATTTGGCGCGCCTCCGGCGAAGCAATCCTAGCCGCAACGTTACTGGTCTTCCTGTTCGCCTATCTCAACCTGAACCGCTGGCACGTACGCTACGCGCATATCACCGTGGGCTGGCTTGCCTTTCTTGGTGCGCTCGTGGCGGTAGCGCTTTACTCCCCCGAAGTCGCCTCCGGCATTGCGCGGATCTCGCTGTTTTTCATCGCGCTCCTCGGTTTTATTCTGGTCGGTTATCTTTCAACGCATGGCTTTGACCGCGCCGTGATGCTGATACCGACCTGGTTTCTTTTCGTTGTCTGGGTTTTCGGCGCCGCACTAACGGTATTGGGCTTCCTGACCAACGATATCGTCGGCCCTGCCCTACTCGGTGGTCTTGTCCTGATTGTCATGCTGATCGGCTTCACGGTGATGCAGCACGCGTTTGCCGGGGGTATGGCTCAGGGCATAGTCTCCGACGTCGAACGGCGCGCACTCGCTTTGACCGGCGCCGGCGACATGATCTGGGACTGGGACGTTTCCGCCGACCGGGTGTTCACCAGCCCGGAAGCCGAAACGGCGCTGGGCCTGAAAATCGGTTCCCTTGACGGCCCCGCGGCGACCTGGCTCGAGGTTCTTCATCCGCTCGACCGCGATCGTTTCCGCGCCACGCTTGACGGCGTCGTCGAGCAGCGGCGTGGACGCATTGCGCAGGATTTCCGGGTTCGCGCCGCTGACGGGCATTATCTCTGGTTCACGCTGCGGGCACGACCCGTTGTCGGATCCGACGGTGAGGTGATCCGGCTCGTTGGCACGCTGACCGATGTGACCGAATTCAAGACGGCAGAGGAACGGCTGTTGCACGATGCCGTGCACGACAATCTTACCGGCCTTCCCAATCGCGAGCTTTTTCTCGACCGGCTCGAAGCGGTACTCGGCTTTGCCAAGGCTGACGCGACGATCCGCCCCACCGTGATGGTGATCGACATCGATCGCTTCAAACAGGTCAACGACTCGGTCGGCATGGCGCTTGCCGATTCCATTTTGCTCACGCTGGCGAGACGGCTCGGACGGCTGATCAAACCGCAGGATACGCTCGCCCGTTTGTCGGGGGATCAGTTCGGCCTCATCGTGTTGTCGGAGCGCGAGTCCTCGCGGTTGATCGCGCTCGCCGAAACAGTCCGGCGGACGCTGCGCGCCCCGATCACTTTCAATGATCGCGAGATTTTTCTCACCGGCTCGATTGGAATGGCGCTTGGAGATTCCGAGCCGCAACGCGCTGACGAAAGGCTCAAAGACGCGGAGCTCGCGATGTATCACGCCAAGCGCCTCGGCGGCGATCGCATCGACATCTTCAAACCCGCGATGCGGGCGCGCAAGTCTGATCGGCTGTCACTTGAATCCGATCTGCGGCGCGCCATCGAACGTGACGAGATCACGATCCTTTATCAGCCAATCGTGCGGCTTGACGATCGCGCCGTGGCGGGCTTCGAGGCCCTGGCACGTTGGAATCATCCGCGCCTCGGCCGGCTGTCGCCCGTCGAATTTATTTCAATCGCCGAGGAGACCGGGCTCATCGTCGAACTTGGCCTGTTTGTTCTTGAACGCACTGCGCGCCAGCTGAGCACGTGGCAGCGCACGCTGAGGCCGCGTGAATCGTTGTTCGCCAGTGTCAACGTGTCTTCACGGCAGCTCTTGCGTCATGACCTGATCCAGGACCTGCGCACGGTGCTGGCGCGGGCTCCGCTGACGCGAGGATCGCTAAAGCTCGAACTCACCGAGTCGGTCGTGATGGAGAATCCGGAGCACGCCGCGCAAATGCTGCAACGCATTCGCGAACTCGGCGCCGGTCTCGCACTCGACGATTTCGGCACCGGCTATTCGTCACTCGCCTATCTTCAGCGTTTCCCGTTCGACACGATCAAAATCGATCAATCGTTCGTGCGCACGACATCCAAAGGCACGCGGCCTGTGATTCTGCGATCGATCATCGCGCTCGCGCACGATCTTGGCATGGACGTGGTCGCCGAGGGCGCGGAAACCGACTCCGATGCTGTCGAGCTTTATCAACTCGGCTGCGAATACGCGCAGGGTTTTGTGTTCGGCGAACCAATGACCCCCGAGCGCGCCCGAGAGCTCCTGCAGCCGCATACCAAAGTGGAAATGGCACGCTGATCAGGCGTGCCCGGCCTCGCTGGACAACATTCCAAGATCGATGCCGATCTTCTTCAGCGCCTTTTCATATTTGTTGCCGATGTCGGTGCCGAAGATCAGATCCGAGTCCGGCGCGCAATGCAGCCAGCCATTTCCCTGGATTTCGTTTTCGAGCTGACCGGGCGCCCAGCCGGCATAGCCAAGCGCCAGGATCGCGCTCGCCGGCCCGTCGCCGCGCGCAATCGCTTTGAGGATATCGAGTGTGGCGGTGAGGCAAATGCCGTCGTCGATCGGCAGGGTCGAATTTTCGATAAAGAAGTCGGCCGAGTGCAGCACGAAACCGCGTTCGGTTTCAACCGGGCCGCCACGCATGACTTTGACTACCTCTGCCCGGGATGGCAGTTGAATCACATCTGCCTCGGGGATCACATCGAGTTTTACCAGCAGATCGGAGAAATTGATGTTCGGAGCCGGGTGATTGACGATGATGCCCATCGCACCTTCCGTTGAATGCGCGCAAACATAGATAAGTGAACGCGCAAAGCGATCATCCATCATCGCCGGCATAGCGATGAGCATCTGGCCATCCAGATAGCCCCGACCCCAATTCTTTCCGGACGAACCGCGCGGCAATTTCATATCCAAAGGGTAGCTGATCGAGTCGTTTTTTGCAAACGAACAGCTGTGACAAAAGTTCACGCTATCCCCTTGAATAACAGGCGGGATGGCATCGCGAATGCGGTGGCATGCGCACAAAATTTGAGCCGACAAGACTCCGCGCATGTCGCCCATTTACGTGTCGCCGGTCAGTTTTCAAGAACGAGCGGACAGGGCCTTGCGCCCAGTCACAATCATGTCAATAGCGTGTGTGGCACGCTTCACTCTAAACACCGATGATGATCTCTGACACGGCATACCATCGATTAACGTTTGCAGCGATGGCGCTTGTTTGCGCCGGCGGCCTCTCAACGGCGCACGCGCAAAGTGCCTCAGCGTGGGAAGGTGAACTCCACGCGGCTGCAAGGCTTATCGGTGGCGCGACGCTCAATTCCGGCCAAGCAAAGTTGCTGCGGGCTGGTCTTGAAATCAGGCTCGATCCCGGCTGGAAAACCTACTGGCGCTATCCGGGCAATTCCGGGGTCCCGCCGACACTTGATTTCAGCGGTTCCGCAAACGTCAAATCGGTGACCGCGCTGTGGCCCGCGCCGGAGCGGTTTTCCGATGAGGCCGGCGGACATTCGATCGGATATGTCAACGACGTCGTGTTGCCGTTGCGGATCGTCCCCAAGGATGCGGCAAAAGCATCCTCGCTTCGCGTCAAGCTCCGCTATGCGACCTGCGGCAATCTGTGTGTGCCGGCGGAGGCCGACCTTCATCTCGCGCTGTCTGCCAAGCCGGGAGCCGAGGAGCCGCACCTGCTTACCGCCGAAGCACGCGTGCCGCGCCGCGTTCCGCTCGGCGCGACGTCTGGCGTTCGCGACGGTCTCGCCGTTCGCTCGATCCACCGCGAGACCGGCCAAGCGCACGAGCGCGTTATCGTTGAGGTCAGCGCCCCGAAAAGTACGCCGGTTGATCTGTTCGTCGAAGGACCGACGGCCGATTGGGCGCTACCGCTGCCGGAACCGCAAAGCGTTGCCGCCGAGAATGCACCGGATTTGCGGCGTTTCACCTTCGATCTCGATGGCCTGCCGCCGGGCGCCGTCGCAAAAGGCGCGGCCCTGACCCTTACGGTGGTTTCCCCCACGGATGCTATCGAGGTTCAAACCCATCTCGACTAATTCGCCCGGCACGCTAGTTTATGCCGGCCTGACAAACCCGATCTGGATAACGAGAGGATACGAGCATGCCTATCAAGGTTGGTGATCGCTTGCCGCCGGACGTTAAGTTCCGCGTAATGGGACCGGAAGGTCCCGCGGTGAAGACCACCGAAGACATATTCAAGGGTAAGAAAGTCATATTGTTCGCCGTCCCCGGCGCATTCACCCCGACCTGCAGCAATAATCACCTGCCCGGCTTTCTCAAGAACGCGGACGCTTTCAAGAGCAAAGGCGTCGACACCATTGCGGTCACCGGAGTCAACGATGTGTTCGTGTTCGATGCCTGGAAAAAGGCGACGGGCGCGGCCGGCAAAATCGAGTTTTTGTCCGATGGCAACGGCGACTTCGCCAAAGCGCTCGACATGGCGCTGGACGGCTCGGGTGCCGGGCTCGGCATGCGCTCCAAACGTTACGCGATGCTGGTTGAGGACGGCGTCGTAAAGAAGCTCAACATCGAAGAGGCGCCGGGTAAGGCTGAAGCCTCGGGAGCGGAGAATCTCCTAAAGCAGATGTGATTTAACCGAGGCTTCGTCCAAGGCCTGATCCAAGGCCTGATCCAAGGTTCGGCCCGAGGGGCGGTTCTAGCGGCAGTTCAAGGCTCGACCCAACGCTCGGTCCGAGGCTCGTTTCAGGAGTTGGCTCGCCACTTGTTTTGGGGCTGGCGCCAAGGTTCGGCGTAAGGCTTGGAGCTTGCACCGCCTCAGCCATTTTGTGCTTTCGTCGGCTCGAGTGCATGTACATCGTCAGGAGGATTTTTGCGATCCTCCTGACGATACTCTTATGTACTGCTTCGCGCGTACGCAGCGCGGCGATCAGTGCGTTCTTTTTGTCGAGTTCGACGTGAAGGCGGCTGATCTCGGCGCTCTGGCGTCCGATTTCACCTTTGTGCCCGCCCGCCTTCGCCCGCATTTCCTCAATACTTATCTCGAGCCGTCGTATCGACATGGCGAACTGAGCGCGCAAGTGGTCCTTGTCGGCCTGAATCTCGTTGATCGCGAGCGGCACGGCGTCGACAACATGCTGCTTGGTGATCCGAACCGCCCGTTGATGAACGAGCGGAAAAAACACCAGCATCAGCAGGCATCCCGCCAACGCGCCAATGCCGAACAACATTATTGTTTGGATCATCGAACGCCTTCGAGTACCCTAAAGCGGCATTCGTATCACAAACACTGCGGCAAATGAATTTCTATCGCCTTTAACCGTGAATTCTTGGACGTTAACCAAACAAATAGCCGATCAACTGCGAATCTCGGCGATCGCCTGCCGCGCCAGCACGTCGGCGCGTTCGTTGAGAGCGTGACCGGCATGGCCGCGCAGCCAGTGCCAATGCACCTGATGGGGCAAAAGCGCCGCATCGAGCCGCTGCCACAGATCGATGTTCTTCACCGGCTTCTTGTCGGAGGTGCGCCAGCCGTTGCGCTTCCAGTTCGCCATCCAGGAGAGGACGCCGTTGCGCAGATATTGGCTGTCGGTATGCAGATCGACGCGGCATGGTCGCTTGAGCGCCTCAAGCGCGGAGATTGCGGCCATCAATTCCATGCGGTTGTTCGTGGTCAAAACTTCGCCGCCTTTGATCTCCTTCTCGTGATCGCCGAACGCGAGGATCGCGCCCCATCCGCCGGGCCCCGGATTGCCGGAGCAGGCGCCGTCGGTATGAACGACGACGTGCGGAAGCTGCGCCGTCACGCTGACATCACTCCATAGTCGCGCGCGCTTTTGACTTTCTGATGAAAGCGCAGCTTGCGCAGATACTCGATCGGATCCTTCGGGCGCACCAGCGCTCCGGGCGGCACGTCGAGCCAGTCGACCAGCCGCGTCAGCAGAAAGCGAAGCGCGGCGCCGCGGGCGAGCAGCGGCAGCTTGTCCCATTCCGGCGGCGACAGCGGGCGCGTCTTTGCATAACTCGTCAGCAACGCGCGGCCCTTGGTGACGTTGTAGGAATGATCGGCCTCGAAACACCAGGCGTTGAGACAAATAGCGACGTCGTAGACCAGCGTGTCGGTGCAGGCGAAATAGAAATCGATCAGCCCCGAAAGCTTGTCGCCAAGGAAAAAGACGTTATCGGGAAACAGATCGGCGTGAATGACGCCTTGCGGCAAGCCCTGCGGCCACTCGCGTTCGAGCAGTTCCAGCTCCGCGGCAAGCACCGCTTTCAGATCGCGCTGGACGGTGTCGGCGCGATCGCCACATGCCGCATAAAGCTGCCGCCAGCCCGCGACTGAAAGCGCGTTCTCGCGTTGCATGGTAAAATCCGCGCCGGCGAGATGAAGCCGCGCCAACGCTTCACCCAACGCCGCGCAATGTGCGGCACTCGGCCGGCGAATCCACATGCCGTCGAGAAACGTGACGATCGCGGCCGGGCGCCCGGCCAGCCGGCCCAAAATCTCTCCGGCGCGGTTCTTCACCGGTTGCGGGCAAGTAATGCCGCGGCCGGCCAGATGCTCCATCAGCCCCAGAAAGAACGGCAAGTCCCGCGCGGCGACGCGCCGCTCATAAAGCGTCAGAATGAAATAGCCGCGGCTGGTATAGACCAGAAAATTCGAGTTCTCGACGCCTTCGGCAATTCCCTTGTAGGCAAGCAGTTCACCGATGTCGTAGCCGGCAAGAAAAGGCGCAAGGTCTTCCGCCGCCACATCGGTATAGACTGCCATGAAGGTCTCCAGCGCCTTCGCGGCTAGCCTGCGATCCGTAGCGGCGTCAAGAGAGGAGCGCGTGTATCTGGCCGCGACAGAGCAGATTCTGCGCTATGGCGGCGGTGCACTGCCGAATATGATCGGCAGCGGACCGGGGAAGCCGGGAACGCCACACTATCGGGCCCGACCACGTGGCAGTATGATGACATGCGACCAGCGAACTGACGGCCGGGTGCGATGAAGACGATCCTCGTTCCCACAGAGCTAAACGCCGAGCACGGCGATTTAATGCTTTCGGCATTGGATGCGGCGCTGTTGCTGGCGCAAAAATTCGACAGTTGCATCGAGGGCTTTGCGCTGCGCCCGGCGGTTGCCGACATGGTGGCGATGGACCCGGACGCCGGCTTGACCATGGTTGCGGTCAAAGAGAACGACGCCGAAATGGCGCGGCAGGCCGAGGATCTGTTCCGCTCATTCATGGAGCGTCATGGCCTGCAACGGCGCGCCGACCAGGCAGCGACTGCAACTCTATCATGGTCCTGGCTTCCCAACGCGCCAAGCGGCCACGACTTCGTCGGCAGCTATGGGCGCGTGTTTGACGTCATCGTGCTGGCGCGGCCGCAAGAGGAATGGCAGAGCCCGTCCATGGTCACGCTGGAATCGGCGCTGTTCGAAAGCGGCCGCCCGGTGCTGATTGCGCCGCCGGTGCCGGCGCGCTCGCTCGCAACCAACATCCTGATCGCCTGGAACCGCTCCACCGAACAGGCGCGCACCATGGCGTTTGCCATGCCGCTGCTCCGGCTCGCCGAGCGCATCACCATTCTGACCGTCGAGGGCTCGACGGTCGCCGGGCCAAGCGGCGCCGAGATGGCGCGCTCGCTTGCGGCAAACGGCATCACTGCCGAGCCGATTACCATTACTCCCGGCAAGACCAGCGCCGGCAAGACCAGCGCCGGCGAAGCCATCCTCGCCAAAGCGGCCGAGCTCGGCTGCGACCTCATCGTCAAGGGCGCCTATACGCAAAGCCGGCTCCGGCAAATGATCTTCGGCGGCACCACGCGGCATATCCTGGCCAAGGCCAAGGTTCCGGTACTGATGGCGCATTGAGACCAGACCACTTCGAATCCTTAACGCTCACTTCAAGTCCTTGCGGATGATTTTGCCGACGTTGCTCTTGGGCAAGCTGTCGACAAACACGATCACCTTGGGGACTTTGTAACCGGCGAGCCGTTCGCGCGCGAACGTGGTCAGCTCGGCCTCGGTCAGCGCCGGGTCGCGCTTGACGACGAACAGTTTTACGCCCTGCCCGGTGTGCGGATCGGCGACGCCGATCACGGCTGCTTCGAGCACACCCGGATGCTGCGAGATGACGTCTTCCACTTCGTTGGGAAACACCTTGAAGCCGGAGACGTTGACCATGTCCTTCTTGCGATCGAGAATTTTCAGATAGCCCTGTGCATCGAAGGCGCCGATATCGCCGGTGTGCAGCCAGCCGCCTTCGGTCAAAACAAGCTTCGTCTCATCGGGACGCTGCCAGTAGCCCTGCATGACTTGCGGGCCGCGCACGCAAATCTCGCCGGATTCGCCGACGGCAAGATCGTTGCCGGCATCGTCGCGAATGGCGACTTCGGTCGACGGCACCGGCAGCCCGACGGTGCCGATCTTCGGGCTGCGAACCGGATTGAGGCACACCACCGGCGACGCTTCGGTAAGGCCGTAGCCTTCCACAAGTTCGGTGCCGGTGATTTCGCGCCAGCGTACCGCGACCGAGCTTTGCACCGCCGCGCCACCGCCGACAGCAAAGCTGAGCCTGCTGAAATCAAGCGCGGCGAAATCGGGCGAATTGATCATCGCATTGAACAGCGTGTTGACCCCGGTCATGGTCGTGACCTGCGCCTGGCGCATGGTGCGGATCAATCCCTTGATGTCGCGCGGATCAGGCACCAGCACGCATCGTCCACCCATCAACGCGAACGCCAGCAGGTTCGCCGTTAGGGCAAAGATGTGATAGAGCGGCAGCGGCGTCAGCACGCTCCCCTGCTCTTCTGCCAGATAAGGCGCGATCACGGCGCGGCACTGCAAAGTGTTCGCAACCAGATTGCGGTGCGTCAGGATCGCGCCCTTCGGTATGCCGGTGGTTCCGCCAGTGTATTGCAACAAAGCGGGCGATGACGCCGCCGGCTGCGCGTCCGCATAGCGCGCGCTTGGATGGCGACTGCAAGCCGCTTGCAACATCGTAAAAGCTTTGAAGCGCCAAGCCGGCACTGCGCGCCTGATATAAGTATTGGCGAAATTGAAAACCGAGCGTTTGAGCACCGGCATAAAATCGCCGAGCCGCGCCACCACGACGTGCCGGATTTTTGTTTCCGGCAGAGCCGTTTCGAGCTTGTGGGCAAAATTCTCCATGATCACGATCACGGCGGCGCCGGCGTCCGCAAGCTGCTCTTTCAGTTCGCGCGGCGTATAGAGCGGATTGACGTTGACGACTGTCATGCCGGCGCGCAACGCGCCGAGAAACACCACCGGATAGGCCAGCAGATTAGGCAGCATAATCGCAACGCGATCGCCCGGCTTGCACTTTAGCTCTTCGACCAGGAAAGCCGCGAACGCGCGGCTGACGCGCTCCCATTCGGCATAGCTCATGCGGACGCCGAGACATTCGAATGCGGGATGCGCGGCGTGCCGGCCGCAAGCGTCTAGCAACAGCGCCGAAAGCGACGGATAGGAATCCGGATCGATCGTCTTGGGGATGCCCGGCGGATAGGAGGCGAACCAGACCGGCTGAGCTGCAGCGCCCGTGGCCGGCGGGACGGCGGCACTCTCGGTCTCTTGCGTCATCGCCTTCGATCCTCGGTTACGGCGTCGAAGTCCGGCGCCGCTTTACGCGCGCAAAATCCGCGCCGTCAGCCTGCTCATCAGCCTCGAGAGAGGCCTCATTAAACCGCGTCACGGCGGCGGAAAATCCGTTTTTGAGCACGTCGATGTCGTTGGCGACAACCACCAGCGCATAGCCCTCGCGCCGGCGCCGGATTGCGGCGTCGACGGTGTTGGTGAAGATGGCGCAGGGCACATTTGCCGCCGTGCACGCTTCCAGCACGGCGCGACAGGGCTCCTCGTGCCGCGCGTCGGCCTTTGGAAAAGTGCCGAGCGAGATTGCTAGATCGCCCGAACCAATCAACACAAAATCGATGCCCGATGTGCCGGCGATGGCGACGGCGTTTTTCACGGCATGCCCGGTCTCGATCATGACGCCAACGACAGTATTGGCGTTGGCGTGCTCGTAATAATCGACGAAGCCCCGGCTCAGCGGACGCACGCCGCCCGCAGAACGCGCGCCATGAGGCGGGAAGCGCGCCGCCGCGACCGCCGCAGCCGCTTGCTGTTCGTCTTCGATCAGCGGAACGATGACACCGTCCGCTCCGGCATCGAGCGCCTGTCCGATCGCAACCGGAGAATTCTCGGCAGTGCGCACCAGGACCGGCGCATGCCGGCTTGCCGCGCCGACGGCATATTCGATGGTCCGCCGATCCCACAACCCGTGCTGGGCATCGAGCACGATAGCGTCCGGCTTTGCAGTCGCCGCCAGTTCGATGACGGCAGGCGAGCCCGTGCTCATCCAGAACACACCCAGCGGCTGCCGCCGAGCGAGGCGATCGCGCAGGCTCCCGTGATTCGCAGCAAACATGGCGTTTCCGTTGTGGCCCGAGTACTCACCATAGCCGCAAGGGCGCGCTGAATCGAGCACGCCCGCTTTTCATCCTGCCCCGCGAAGCGGGGAAGGGGGACCATGCGAAGCATGGTGGAAGGGGCCTCGGCATCAACGCTGGCATAACTTCACAGATAATCCTCATCGCTGCACGCCCCCTCCACCGCGCAAGGGCGCGGTCCCCCTCCACCGCGCAAGGGCGCGGTCCCCCTCCCCCGCTGCGCTTCGCTACGCGGGGGCGGACAGTTCGGCTGCCATGCGCACAATTGCAGTCCGCGGCCTGATCGATCTCGCGAAGGTCGCTTGCTGCAATGCGTATCACCGTAACCCCGCGCTCCTTAAGCCAGCCATCGCGCCGTATATCACGCTGCGGTCGATCGCCGAGATCGTGACTTAGACCATCGAGTTCGATCGCCAGGCGTGCCTTCGCACAATAAAAATCCAGCACGTACGGGCCAATCGGATGCTGACGCCGAAAGACCGGTTTGTCCGGCTCCCGTCGACGCAAACAACTCCACAGCCGCGCCTCCGGCACCGACAACGCTCGCCGAAGCCGCCGCGCATTTCGAATTGTTTTCCGAGGCGCCCGCATGAAGCTTAAACTTATCCTGCCCCGCGAAGCGGGGAAGGGGACCGCGCTGCGCAGCAGCGCGGTGGAAGGGGCCTCGGCGGTGCCGCTCGCACGGCTTCAGATAAAATCCTCATCACCGCACGCCCCCTCCACCGCGCAAGGGCGCGGTCCCCCTCCCCGCACTGCGTGCGGGGGCGGATAAGCGCGAGCGTTCCCGCGACGCGATCCGCGCCCGAGGTTTGCCACCACCGACAACAACGAAAAAACAAAGAGGGAGGCGGAGCGCCGAAAGGCGCATGCCGTCCATGGTCCGTGCTCCATCGGCAACATTGCTGTCGCCGACATCGCCACGGACGCGCGCCCTTGTCTCTTCTGCCTCCCCCGCCTGCGGGGGAGGGTTGGGAGGGGGCACGCTCGCCTTCCGGCGCTTCGCCGCGGACTCGCCACGCCAGTCGCAACCAGCATTGGCTCAACCCCAGGCCGTGTTTCCTGGGACCCGGCTCCGGCGGGTGTCACCCGCCTTCGCCTGTCCCAGTCCAGCGCGCTCCGCGCAGACCGGTCTTTTTGCCGGACCAACGGTGACCAGGGCCGCCCGAGAGCGGACTGCAAATCCGCGCGCGGGCACCGCATCTCACTCCGCGTTCAGGCATGCCTCGAGAACACGACCCTCAAGTGAGCGAATTCTTTGCAACGTACTTGAAACAGAGACGAATGTCAATAAAAAGGCGACGCGGTTCATTAGCGTCATACGCGGGTTAGACTGGCGTATCCATGCGGAGATGCGAACGCCTCACCCGTGCGGATGAACAAGCACCAGCGGCACCGCTTCGCTCTGTCCGGTGCTGGAAATCAGGATGCCGCCGTGACCTGCCTCCGGGAAGCCGGCGATATAATTGCCGAGCAGCCCGAGGTTTGCGCTGTGCCCCGCGTGGTCGTGATGGTGGCCGCTCGGTTGAGCTGGCGGATCGGTAATCTCCAGGCTGCCTGAGCTCCCAACGGTCCCGGTGTAGTCATGGGGCGAAAAAGTCACGTGCTGGTAATCGCCGATCAGATTGATCTTCGCCACCGTGATGCCGCCGCTGGTGACGGTCAGCAGGCCGCTGGTCGTGGTGCCGCTGAAAGTAGCGCTCTCAGCTCCGGAGACATAAGTCACGTTCGTCAGGTCGATAGCCTGATGGATGTTCTGGCCAAAGTGGGATACCTGGCCGGAATAAAAAATCGGACTGGAGCTGCTGTCATCGAGTACGAGCGTGCCCGTCCCGCCGGTTTCGAAAGTGACGGCCTCCCCGCCGTAGATTTCCGCTGTGCCGTTGCCGACCTCGGCGACGCCGCCGGTCACAGTGGCAAAGGCGAAGCGTATGTAACTGCCAGAGGCGGCCGCGAATATGGTGCCGGAATTGGTCACGGTGCCGGCGATCGCGGCCGAGCCGCCGGCGAGCGTTTCAACCACCGCACCGTGGCCGATTGTTCCGCTGACCATCACCACTTCGCCGCCGTTGGCGACTTTGACAGTCGCACCGGCTTCTATGTTCACGTCGGTGAGGTTGAGTGTGCCTCCCGAGGTCACGATGACAGTAGTGCCGGATGCAATGCTGGCATCGGCGATGTAGGATGGTCCCTCAGAAGTATATTCCGCCAGTATCTCCCCGCCGGTCATCGCCTTCAGCGTACCGCCGCTGACGGTTCCACCATCGAGCACAACAAACGCAGGCACCGAACTAACGTGATGATGGTGCTTGACGTCGTATCCCACGGCCTCGATAAGGCCGGATGCGGTATTGCTGATGATTGATCCGTAAATGACAAGCGTGCCGCCATTCGTCGCCTCGAGCTTGCCCGCATTGGTTTCGACGACGTTCTCGGTGTCGAGGGAGAGCACGCCTTTGGGAACATCGGCGTCGACAACGTCGTCGTTGATGAAGGTCAGCGCACCTCCTTGGTTGCCCCACCCTATGTTGCCGGCGCCGGCGATGGTGTTATCAGCAACGGTCAGGGTGCCTGAAGCACTAACATCGGCGGAAATGGCGTCTTGGCCGTTCGGCGCCAGCAGCAGTTTGCCGCCGCCGGTCAGGGTTACCTCACTGTCTAGACCAATATAGACCCCTTCGGGAATGCCGATGCCTGCAATTTCCGAAATCGTGCCGGAATTGTTGATGGTCCCAGCCAAGCCCAGTTCTGCTTCATTGACCCGCAGGATTGACCCTTTCGTCAGGGTGACATCGGTTAGGCCGACGGCGAGGTCGTAAGGCAACTCAATAAACGCACCGGCCCCCGATGTCGCCAAAGTGCCGCCATAAATTTCAGTGTTGCGATAGAGATCGACCTGGGCGCCTATGCCCGAAGCGAGGATGAGGCCACCGCTGTTCACGACGCTCGCGGCACTCAGCACCAACCTGGCATCGGTGCCAAGCGCCGCAACCGTGCCGGAATTGGTGACGGTACTGCTGAGGATCAGCCCGCCGTTCGCCGTCGTATCGACCTTGCCGCCATTGGTGACGTTGCCGCTCACAACTCCACCGGCGACTACGTCCAGAATGCCACCTGCGCTGATGGTCGGATCGAGTGCGGTGCCGCCGGAAGCGACGATCGCCGTGCCGTGGTCGAGGATCGTCCCCGAGACGCTCACTCCGCGGAGCGTTTCGCCGCCGCTGAGCAATGTTGCGGAGTCACTTCCTCCTGCGCTGACGGTGAGCAAACCGCCGGGCTCGACGAGCGTCCCAATCGCGTGACCGCCTGAGAGCACGTACATCGAGCCGCCGCTCGAGACGGTATCGTCGAACTCATTAACTCCGTTGGAGATCTTATACGGCGAATTCGCACGGGTGATGATCGTCAACGGTACCCCCTCGTTCCAACTCGCGCAGGGCGATCCATTGTTGTAGGCCTTTGAGTTGGAACAACAGTGCTGTGCATCACAGGATGCTGCTTTGGGAAGCTCCGAGCAGGCCGTTCAAGGTGCTGTCTCGGTTTATAGTGAACCGGGCCATCCCAGGGGTAAACCAAGCGCGGCTTGTTTCTCGCGCTTAGTCTGTTGACCCCTGAAAATCAGACATTCGACGTTGCCCGCCGCAGGGCGGATTCGCGTCACCCGCGCGGATGAACGAAAACCGGCGGCACCATTTCGCTCTGTCCGGTGCTCGAAATCAGGATGCCGCCCTGCCCTGCGGCGGAAAAGGTGGCCATGTAATTGGCCAGGAGTCCGAGGTTGGCGCTCTGCGCCGCGATCGGCTCAACGCTGCCGCCGGCCCCGTGGGAATGCCGCTCCGGATCGGTAATCTTCACGATCCCGCCGCTGCCGGAGCTGTAGCGGAAGTCGGCCGTGACGTAGCCGCCCGAGAGCGTGATCGCCGCCACTTCGGCGCCGCTGCTGCTCACCGCCAGAACATGCGTTGCGGTATCGTAACTGCCGCTGATCGCACCCGAGACAAAGCTGACGGACGACAGCTCGATGTACTCGGCGTGGTTGGCGTGCGCTGTCGCTACCGGATGCTTTCCCGCAAGGCCGACGCCAAAGTCGAATACGGCGCCGGAAAACGCGGTTTGATGGCTTGCGGTGTCATCGATGATGAGCCCGCCGGCGCCGGTCGAGACGAAGGTTACCTTCTCGCCGTCGCCCGTGGCCGCAATGTCGATGACGCCATTGCCGATCTCGGCGCTGCCGCTGCCGCTGATGGCGCCGCCACGGATTTCGATCAGGCTCGTGCGCCCCATTGGCGAACAGCAAGCCGGAATTGGTGAAGGCTGCGCCGCTGATGAGCGCGGTGCCGCCGGTCAGCGTTTCGAGGTCGGCGTGCAGCCCGACCGAGGTCGTGCCGCTCAGGATGACCGTGCCGGCATCGGCGAAGACCCCGCTGACGATGACGGTGCTGCTGCTCGCGGCGTCAACGCTCGCGCCCGAGCCGATGGTGCCGCCGCTCCATGTCAGCGTGCTGCTTTTAACCACGTCTTCGACCGAGCCGCCGACCAGCGTGGCGCCGTTGATCGAATTGGTCGTGGTGTTGATCGTTTCGATGAGCCCGCTGCCCAAGGTCTGCAATCTGCCGCCGAAAACATTGACGCCGTCGAGCTCAAGATGTCGGCGTCGCGCCGCTGACCGTACCGGCGCACCAACCGCCGCTCAGTTTCGTGCGCGCGTTCGGTATGAAAATACCGCGGCAGAAAGCGTTCGTGGTACGGTCATGGAGCGGTCGGCAAAGAGTTCCAATTCGACGAAGCCGGCGTCACAACGCTAGGCGGCAACGGCA
>CAWJBG010000006.1:0-16122 GCA_963841025.1 uncultured Alphaproteobacteria bacterium
TCAATGGCGCGTGCGTAATTGGCCGGATCGTCATCGACCTCCGGCACCGCCACCATCGGCAGCTCCTTGCGGACCAGATTGCGCTCGAAAGGATTGTCATCGATAAACACCAGACTATCGAGGCCGATGTTCAGCTTCCCGGCGATGGTCCGGATGTTAGTGGCCTTGTCCGACCAGTTGGCGACAAAGCATGAAATGTCGCTCCGCTTGAGCACCATGTCGGGATGGCTGTCGAACGGTTCCAGCGCGTTCTTCTCATCGTTCTTCGAGCACACCGCCAGGATCACGCCGCGCCCTGACAGTTCGCGACAATAGTCCTGAAACTGGACAAAGGCCTCGCCGAGCGCGGTGCCCTGCCCGATCACGATGCCTTCGACGCCGTCATCGCCGACGACGCCGCCCCACAGTGTGTTGTCGAGATCGAGAACGAGGCACTTGTAGGAGAGCCCCTTCTTCGCCGCAATCAGCCGCGCGATGAGGTCGCCGTACAACGGGCCGGCGGCGACCGCGATCTCCTGCTTGGCGCTGTGCCAAAGCGCCGGGCTGTGCCAGGACGCGATGCCGTCGCGCGCGGCCGCAACATCAACCGCCAGAAGATCGACGCCGTCCTCGTCGGCCATCGTCCGCACCGCGGCGTTGAGCTTCGCAACAAAGCCCGCGCGCGAGCCGGCCAGCCGATGTTCGTTTTGTCCCAGCAGGGGAAGATGGACCGGCAGCGTTGTTTGATGAATGACCTGGACAACGAAAGTTTTCTTTTGCCAGCCGCCAAAGATTGCGGATGCGCGCCTTGGTGTCGTCGAGCAGACGATCGAGCTCGGCTTTGCCGGCCGCGGCATGTACGCCGGCGGTCAGGTGATAGGCATCGAGGCTCAGCAGAATGCAGTTCGGCTTGAACGCGTAGAGCGCCGAATCCTTGTCGGAGAGCTCCTGCAGATACTGGCCATATTCGTTTTCGTAGACCTCGACAAAAATTCCGCGCCGCAAACCGGCCGACACGAATGGCCGCTCGAAGGTGATGCAGCGTCGCCGAGCCCAGCACCGCCAGCCGCGCGGACTTGCCGGCAACCGGCGCCGGCGGCGTAGTAACGACGCGGCGCAGCGCTTCGTCCAAGGCATTGGTTTGGACAAAATTGATGTTGCGGAATTGGCAAGCCCGACGGCGGCTTCCCACGCCGCCGCCGGATCGGCCGGCAACGCTTTCAACCGCTGCCTCCAATCCGGAAATGCCGGCAGCCAATCAAGCTGCGTCACCGGTGCCTCCACCCAAGCGCGCGCCGATCAGGGAAGCAATTTTCGCCAGTCCGGTTTTTGTTCGGTCGATGAGTTCCGGCACAATCCCGGATCTTCCGCGTCGTTGCGATTATGCAAATCAAAATACTGATCCCAATCGGGTTCCGCCGGACCGAGAGTGCCGCGCGCGCTCTTCGCCGCAAATTCCTGACGCGATTTAACGATGAAATGATCGACGCGCAGAACGTCCCAAATCACTTTCGCCGTGATGCCGGTTTTTGGACCGGTCACGGTGTCCCAAACCACGTCGTCGCCCCGCGAGTTGGTATAGCGGCCGGTGCGCAATAACACCGCATGAGGGTTTTCTGCGGGCCCCGCGCACGCGGCGACGCGGACGAATGTTTTGGTGTGGCGGTTGATCCGGAACGTCGGCAGTGCGCGGCGGCCAAAGCGCTCGATGACCAGGCCGTTCCCCGGCTCGGCGCGGCCGGAAGAACCGTAAACGGCCGAATTCAGTGCGACCGCACCGATGCCGGGATCGGACAGCCATCGCCGGGCAATGTCGGCGATAACGGGCCGATGCGATGCGGCGTCGGCTCTGGATAACTCCCCGCTCTTGGTACCGGCCGGATAGGGCCGCAAGAATTCGTCGACATCGATGAAGAACAGCCCGGCCACCGATTGCTGCTTCGCCGCTTCAAGGGCTTGACCGTAAAACTCCATCTGGAACCGCTGCCGATCGGACCAATCAAAACGCTGGATCACGCCTGCGTCCGCCAACTCTTTGAGAAGCTGCGACGTGCCGTCGGCCCGCCATTGTCAGCCAGCAGGAACGCCTCGACGCCAAGCGCGCGATGATAGGCGATCCATTCGAGCAAATAAGGCGCCTCGGCGCGTACCGGCGCGGCGATGGCAAGCAACGGAGATTTGGACTGCGGCATCGAAGCGGAATGTTATCAAGCACTGTGTCACACGCGCGACAATCCCACACGCTCGGCTTTGTAGCCGCGGTCGAGTATGGCCTGCCACCACTGCCGGTTTTCCAGATACCATTGCACGGTCTTGGCGAGACCCGCTCTCGAATGTTTCAGTCGCGCGCCAGCCGAGTTCGTTTTCAAGTTTCGACGCATCGATGGCGTAGCGCCGGTCGTGGCCGGGGCGATCGGTGACGAACGAGATCAGCTGACGGCGCGAGCCGCGCGCGGAAGGCGCGAGCCGGTCGAGCAGATCGCAGATCGCTTGCACCACGTGCAAGATTGGCGCGCTCGTTGCGGCCGCCGACGTTATAGGTTTCGCCGATCCGCCCGCGCTCGAGCACGTGCGTGAGCGCCTTGGCGTGGTCCTCGACATAGAGCCAGTCGCGCACGTTCTGGCCGTCGCCATAGACCGGTAGCGGCTCGTGCGCGAGGGCTTTGATGATGATGAGCGGGATCAGTTTCTCGGGGAAATGATACGGGCCGTAATTGTTGGAACAATTGGTGAGAAGCGTCGGCAGACCATAAGTCTCATGCCAAGCCCGCAGCAGATGATCCGACGACGGCCTTTGATGCAGCGTATGGCGAATTCGGCGCATAGGCGGTCATCTCGGTGAACAGACCTTCCGGCCCGAGCGTACCGTACACTTCGTCGGTTGAGATATGGTGGAAGCGGAAGCCCGTTTGCGCCGTGCGATCGAGCCCGCGCCAATGGCGCAACGCCTCTTGCAGCAGCGTGAAAGTGCCAACGACGTTGGTCTGGATGAATTCAGCGGGCCCGTCGATCGAGCGATCGACATGACTTTCGGCCGCAAGGTTCATGACGTAGTGCGGCTGATACTGATCGAACAATTGCCGCAACGCCGGTCCGTTGCAGATGTCGACGCGGGCGAAGCGATAGCGGCGGTTGCCCGTCGGCTTGCGGGATCGAGTCGAGACAGGCCGCATAGGTCAGCTTGTCGACGTTGACGACGAAGGCTTCGGTGTCATCGAGCAAGATGCCGGATGACCGCCGAGCCGATAAAGCCGGCGCCCCCGGTTACGAAGATGACCGCATTTTCAAATCTCATGCGTCGAGAGCCCCGTGCCGCGTGCTGCGCTTTGGCAAAGGAGCGGTGGATGCCCAACAAATACTGACCGTAGCTGCTCTTGGCGCATCGCGCCGCCAGCTTCTCGAAATGATCGAGGCCGATATAGCCGAGCCGCAGCGCAATCTCTTCGGGACAGGCGACGCGCAGCCCCTGACGCTGTTCGAGGATTTGGACAAAATGGCTCGCCTCGACCAGCGACTCGTGCGTGCCGGTATCGAGCCAGGCAAAGCCGCGCCCCAGAACTTCGACGAAAAGATCCCCGCGCTCGAGGTAGGCGCGGTTCAAATCGGTGATTTCCAGTTCGCCACGCGGCGACGGCTTTAGCGTTGCAGCCATGCCGACCACGTCATTGTCGTAAAAATAAAGCCCGGTGACGGCAATGTTCGATTTCGGCTGCAGCGGCTTTTCTACGATCGAAACCGCGCGTTCCGACTCGTCAAGTTCAACGACGCCGTATTGTTCGGGTGATTTTACCGGGTAACCGAAGATCGTCGCTCCGGTCTCGCGAGCGCGCGCGCTTGCCAGCATATCTGCCAAACCAGAACCGTAAAAAATGTTGTCGCCGAGAACCAGCGCGACCCGGTCCGCACCGACAAAATCGGCGCCGATGATAAAGGCATCGGCGAGCCCGCGCGGCGCGTCCTGATGACGATACGAAAAACGCAATCCGAAATCGGACCCGTCTCCCAACAGCCGCTGAAACAGCGGCTTGTCCTGCGGCGTGCTGATAATCAAGATGTCGCGAATCCCGGCAAACATCAAAGTTGCCAGCGGATAGTAAATCATCGGCTTGTCGAACACCGGCAGCAACTGTTTTGAGACAACCGACGTGACCGGATAGAGCCTGGTCCCCGCACCGCCCGCCAGAATGATGCCCTTCATCTAAACCGACACCGCGCCCAGTGCGGCGGCCCTATGCAACAGGAAGCCTGACGTCCGGCAGGCGCCGCTTCATGCGGCAGCTAATTTTAGGCGGAAACAGGCTCTTGTTTAATATATTTGTTATGCAAGGTAAACAGGATGGGTCGCAACTCAGCCTGCCGGGGTTCGAGGTAACGTGATGAAAGTCACCGAGACTGAAATCCCCGGTGTGCTGATCATTGAGCCAAAAATCTTCGGCGATAGCCGCGGATTTTTTACCGAGCTCTATCACGCGGACCGTTACGCAACGAACGGCGTGCCGACGACGTTCGTGCAGGACAATCTCTCGCGCTCGGCACGCAACGTTCTGCGCGGGTTGCACATTCAGAGCCCAAAGCCACAGGGAAAACTGGTGACCGTGCTCGCGGGCGCCGTCGCTGATGTTGTCGTCGACGTTCGCGTCGGCAGCCCGACTTTCGGCCGGCACGTCAAAGTCGAACTCAACGACGAAAACCGGCGGCAGCTCTGGATGCCGCGCGGTTTCGCCCACGGCTTTCTGGTCCTGTCGGAGCACGCCGACTTTTTCTACAAATGCGATAACGTTTACAGTCCCGCCGACGAGCTGGTGCTGAAATGGGACGATCCTGCGCTCGGCATCGATTGGGGCATCGCCTCGCCGCAAGTTTCGCAGCGTGATCGCGACGGCCGGCATTTGGCGGAACTGATGGCGGCCTTGCCAAAATTTGACGGTGCAGTTGTCGCGTGAGACGGCCAAGCTCACGTTGCGATCATCGCTGCAAGACGCCGACAACACGGTTCGCGAAACTCAGTCGCTCGGACATGACCGAGACGATGTAGCTTAACAGCGCGAGCCCGGCCGCGGGGTTTTCAGCCTTGATACGCTCGTAGGCGTCGAGGCTCAGTGCATAGAGTACGGCCGGCGTCTCCGCCCGGATCGTGGCGCTGCGTGGCTGGCGGCTGATCAGACCCATCTCGCCGACAATCGTATGCGCACCGAGGCTGCGGACACGCATTTGTTTGTCGCCGGTATCGACCAGAATGCTGACGCGGCCATCGAGAATAAAATGCATCGCGTCTGCCAAATCGCCTTGCCGGGCGATGATGTCGCCGGCGGCGACTTCGATGCGAACGCAGCGCTCGACCAGAAGCTCAGTCAGCGCGCTATCGCCGATCGGCCCGGCAAGCCACTGCTGCAGCGACCTCGCTTTAGTGCCGGCGCTCAGTGCAGATTCGATAATGGCGTCTTCGCAGACTTCCAGCGCCTCGTCGAGTTCCGGGACGACGGCGATATCATCGGAGAGGAATCCAATCGCGCGGAACGACTTTTCCAGCTCCGGCGTAAGATGGGCCAACACCAGCCGGGCGCCGTGCTCGTCGGCGGCGCGTTTGATCTGGGTAAAGCTGTGCGTCGCCGAGGAGTCGACGCCGGTCACCAGCCGAAAATCGAACACCAGAAAGCGGCACTCCGGCCGACGCGCCAACAGCGCTTTGACGTGTTCATGAAGACCGCTGGCCGAGCCGAAAAACAGGTAGCTGTGCAGGCTCATGACCTGGGTTTGAGTTCCGCCCTGCGCCAGCACCGCCAACTGCTCCGGCGCGCGATCAAGCGAACTGCGCACTTCCGAGCCGTCGAAGCTGTATTTGATCGCGTTGACCCGGCTGGCGCTGAGCGCAAACGTCGCGCAGCCGATCACCACGCCCGACAGCACGCCGGCGATAAAGCCCCATTGGACGATGATGAATGCGATCGCCAGCAGCGAGACATATTCGAGCAGCGACAGGCGAAGCGCGGATTTGATCAGCCATTGGTAGATCAGCATGCAGCCGAGATAGAACAGCAAACCGCCGAGGACGAATTTTGGCACATAGCCAAGAACCGCCGGATCGACAGTCAGTGCGAGCGCGCAGATTGCGGCGACGATAACGCCGGAAAGCCGGCTGGTGGCGCCGATCGAATGATTGAGCAATGTGCGGCTGAGCGAGATGCAGCTGACATAACCGCCAAGCGCCGCCGAACATAAATTGGCAATGCCTAACGTGTTCAGTTCGCGGTCGAGACTGGCTTCGCGATGGCTCGCATATTCAATGCCCGTGATATTGAGAAGCGTGCTGATCGCGGTGACAAACATCACGGCGATCAGATCGCCCGCGAGCGCCGGCAAGTGCTGCCATGGGAACAGCTCGAGCTCGTCGCCGTGCCACGGCAGATCGAGCACATTCCCGGCAACGATATTGAACATCCATCCATTCTCTTGTGCGTCGGCCAGCGATGTCCGCGTTGCCAGCATGGCGGCGTAGGCGAGTGCAGTGCAAATCATCAACACGCCCGGCATGATCGCCGGATTGCGGACCCGACGGAGCGACAGAAGAAGCGCCAAGCCCACCGCTGCGCCGGCAACGAGCCTCGTCGCATTGGCTGGAACGAGAAATGCCGCGGCTTCGGCGAGCGTCAGCGGGTGGTCGATGACCACCCGGCAAGCGCCCGACACAACCAGCACGCCGGTTGCGCCGAGAAAGCCGCCGATGACCGGATAGGGCACGAAACGGATCGCGCGGCCGCCGCGGGCCGCGCCTAATCCGCACAGCAACAGCCCGGTGAGCGCACTGCTCATCGGCATCACGATCAAGGCGGCGACCAAGAGGCGGTCGCCGGCGCCAGCCGCCACGAGATGCTGGGTCACCGCGGCAACAAGCGAGGCAGTCACCGCCGACGTCGAACTGTCCGGACCGGCAATGCTGAACGGCAACGAACTGCCAATGGCGACCACAAACATTGCGACGGATGACGCGATGAAGCTTGCGGCAATGCCGTAGGCAAGCCAGGGCGTCAGCGGCCGCCGAAGATCAAGGCCGCAAACGACAGCCCGAAGGCGAGCGACAGGACCCCGCAAACGACACCCGCCAGCACGTCGCGCGCAACCGCGTCGACGCCGCGGTTCGACAGGCCGAGATTGCCCAATAGAGGGCCAGAAAGCAAACCGCGACGTGTTCAAGTCAACGCCCCTTCAAAGCCCAGCGGCGCGTTGCAACCGGAACGGTCTTCAACGTTGGAAAAAAGATTGGGAACAGCGGTCGTGTGTCAGTCTGGCTTGGCCCGGGCATACCGGACTAATAGTTGAAGAGTTGCCCCGAAAACAGCGCCGCCATTGTCGCGCTGGTCAGGCAAATTGCCCGGCTCAAAAATATCGGGGAGATCACAAGCAGCCGGTTTACATTGTGGCTCTGCCGAACCTAACAAGGCTGTGGGATCGAACCCGACTGGAAAATGGCGAAGTCCTCAAAGCTCGTGGCACGAAAGCGCGGCCGGATCCTTCTGGTGAGGCGACGGCGCGATCGACTGTGGATGTTCCCCGGCGGTCAAAAACGGGCGCGAGAGAGCGAAAAAGACTGTTTGCGCAGGGAAATCAAAGAGGAACTCCCGAACCTCAAGCTCGGGCGGATCAAGCTTTGGAAAGAAGTCAAAGCCAAAAACCGTCATTCCGGAAGAAAAATGAACGACGCGATCTTTATCGCGGGCAAAGTTTCCGGCGACCTGACGATCGGCGACAAGCACGAAATCGACAAAGCGACGTGGCGAAAGCCGCGTGGTGTCCGGCTGACGCCCACCTCGCGCTACATCAGGGATATGCTCTTCCCCAAGCGATAGGCGTTCACCGGCGTCGCGAAGAGTTCCCCAGTCCGAAACGCGATTTAATCGCGCTGCGCGCGCCAATTTTTGTACGGGTTGCTGACGAGGTTGGAGTTAAAGTAACGCGGGTCGCCGGACACTTCGCGTCCGAGCCAGGGCGGCGGCTCGAATTGCTCGGATTTATCGGCGACTTCCAGCTCGGCGACGACGAGACCGGCATTGTCGCCGTGAAACACATCGATCTCCCACGTCCTTCCGGCAAACAATTGGCGATACCGGGTTTTCTCGATCAGCGGGGGTTCGCACAGCAGATCGAGCATCGTTGCGGCATCAGCGATCGGAATGGCGTATTCAAATTCCAGCCGGGTGATGCCATGCGCCGGGCCCTTGATGGTCAAAAAGGCCTGCTCGCCGGCGATCCGGACGCGGACCACCCGTTCCTTGGCGCTTGAAGAGATAGCCCTGCCGATAAAGCACGCCGGGTTCCGCCGGCTTCCAGACATCGAGCCGCACAAGATATTTGTGTTCGATTTCTTGCGGCATTTCGATCTCTCGCGGCGAACCTGCAATCCAGCCAAAAAGGCCGGACGCTAGGGCCCCGCGCGCGGCAATTTCCCTGCCCATGGTCCGCACAGCCTTCCCCTGTGTCGTGTGATCGTCACATAAGTGTCAGCGATGGCCCCCTAGTGTAATTCCCTCAGTCTCGGGGAATGGTGGAGTGAAGGATGGGCGGGTCGCTGACTGCTGCTGATTTTCAAGCATACAACCCCGACGACGCGAGCACGGTCGAAGCGGGGCCGCTAGCGCTCTATACCGTCGCGGTCGACTCGATCATGCCGACCCAGATGAACGAGGGCTTCGCCGAGGTCGACGCCAAGGCCGCGGCCTACGATCTTTTCACGACTATCGTCCGCAAGTTGAATCCGATCTCTTCGGCGATACCGAGCCGGTCGTCATCGGGCCCGGTGGCCAGCTCTATCTGCTCGACGGCCATCACACCTTCACCGCCCTGATCGATTCGAGTCTGGGGGGCTCCGATCCGACGGTCTACGTCAACGTCATCGCCAATTACTCGTCGGATACTGAGACGCAGTTCATCACGCAGATGGAAGCCAATAATTGGCTGCTGCCGTTGAACGACGATGTGCCGCAAACCGTCAATCCTGATGACCGGCTCGCCGATTCCCACACAGCCTGACCGGCCTGACGAACGACGTCTATCGCGGCCTCGAATACAGCATTCTGAAGAACAAGAATTCGAAGCTGTTTACGACCACATCGAACATCACCGGGGCAACGGGGACAGCAACGCCGGGTCTCGACAAGATGCCCGGGCTTTATTCGGACTTCGTCGAGGCCGCTGCCTATCAGGACGCCGACGGCGGTCTCGGCCTGCCCTATCTGTCGCCCGGCGACATCGCGCTTGCCAGCCAATGGAACCTGACCGCCACGAGCACAACGACGTTGCCGAATGTTGCCGGCACGGTGCTGGCGGCGCAATTGCCGGGTTTTATTCTCAGCGACAACCTGGTCGAAGGCACCGGTTCGGCCGCGAACACCATCTACTTTAATCCCAACCCGGCACCGGCGGGATCACTGATGCGACCTTGAACGAGACCGGCGGCGGTACCCTCGACGCGAATGGAAATTCCGAGAGCGGCGCTTTGGCCGGCAACGGCACCTTCACCGGCATTACCGAAATCAATGCCGGGACCGCGCAAAATCCGATTTATCTCGATACGCCGAACGTCGGCTTCATCCTGCAGCTCGGCAACGACAACAAGTTCTCCGTCACGCTGAGTGGCACCAATACCTATACTGGCGGCACGACTTTCCTCGCCGGCAGGCTGATCATAGCCGCCGATGCTTCGCTCGGCGCCAGTTCCACCGAATCCATATCAGCCCTCTATTCCAGTCTGACATTTGACGCGGAAGGCTTCGCGGACAATGTCACCGCGACCGTCCAAGCCGACAACGGCATCATTTTCAACAGCCTCAGCGAAGGCAACGCGACGCTGACGATTGGGACGACGCGCGGGCGAATACACCAGCGCGAAGCCCGTTCACGACCAGCCGGCCGATCGCCGTCGGCAACGAAGCCGCGACGATCGACGTCAACGGCAGTGATGTGGAGCTGAACGGGCCGCTGCTTACGCTGGGCTATGACAATTTGGGCATCGGCGAGACGGCCGGTTTTCCCGCTCTCACCATCGACGACCTCAGCAGCGGCGGCGGCAAGACCGCACAGCCGGGACGCTGGTGCTGTCGACGCCAAGTCCGTATTTTTACGGCGACATCATCATCGGCAATGCCGGCACGCCAACCGTCGAAGTGATGAGCGATGCCGCGCTCGGCTATGACGGCCGGGCAATGCGGAAGTCGGCAAAGTCGAGTTGAACGGCGGCACGCTGCAGACCGGCGCCTCATTCTCGGCATCCGAACGCAACATTATTCTCGACGGCGGCAGCCAGATCGACGTCGACGGCAACACCACCTGCTGGGGGACGCTGACCGACATCAAGCGCACGCATCGCGATCGGCAACAGCAGCGGGACGGCCGGCTCGATCACGTTCAATAGCTTAACCATTTCGCAGACCGCGACGCTGCAGCTCGACGGTTCGGCAAACGGCAAGACCTACAGCGGCAATGAGACGGTGACGTTCACCAACGGCATCGTTCAAAGCGCCTCAATCGGATACGCTCGTTCATCGACCCTTCGTCCTCAACCGCGCTCGGAACCTCGACAGAAAAATTATTTTCCAGCGGCGCGTCGACGACGCTGGTCGACGGCATCGCGCCAGTCTGGATCATCTCCGACAGCGGCGGGGGTGCGAGCACCAACCCTTATAATTTTCTGACCTATGGCGCGAACGGTTATGTCACGGCCACTTACAATTCCTCCAACATTAGCGACAGCAAGCAGCACCAGTGTCGTCGACCAAGCCACCAGTGTGGCACTCAGCGCGAGCGCTTCCGCCTACGCACTAAAGATCAATGACGGCGTAGTGATAACCGCCACCGGCCACACGCTGACACTTGGCGACGGCACCGACCCCACCGGCCTTATCATGGGCGGCGGTAGCGCCGCGATTACCGGCGGCACGCTGGCGTTCGGCGGTAGCGAAGCCTTTATCTATGCCAAAGGCAGCAGCACGATTTCCGCTGCAATTACCGGCACCAATGGATTTACGCTTGCCGGCTCCGGCACGCTGACGTTGAGCGCCGCGGCACCCTCGTTGTCGGGTCAGATCACGCTGGACTCAGGCGAATTGAGTTCTGACGACCGCCAACGTCTTTCAAAACGATGTTGCCGGCTTGACGCTCCAGAACGTCAAAAGCAGCCCGGCCCCATCAACCTTAAATTTCACCGCCAATCAGACGTTCACGACGCTCGACAGCTCCGGCACCGACAGTGCAATCACCTTCAGCGGCGCAGCGCTGACCATCGGCGACACGGTCAACAATCTCAGCTCGACCTTGTCGGCCGCGATCACGGAAAGCGGTTCGGCCACCGCGGGTGCGTTGACCTTCGACGGCTCCGGGCTGTTCGATCTCTCCGGCATGAGTTCCGCAACACTCAGCCTCATCGCCGGCAGCACCATCGTGCTCAACAACAGCGCCGAACTTCGCGTCGCTGCCAGCATATTCAAGGCCTCTACTTTCAGCATCGACCTGAACGGCTCGAACACCCAGCTGCAATTCGCGCAGGGTGGCGGCGGACAATTCGCCAATGCGATTACCGGCACCGGCGAATTGCATCTGATCGGCGGCACGCTGCAGCTCACCGAGGCGGCCGGCGCCAACACTTATTCGGGCAATACGGTAGTCGAGACCGGCTCGAAGCTCGATTTGACAACGAATCAGGTTTCGACCGGCAACGCCAACATCACCGATGCCGGCGGCTTGATTGTGTTCGACCAGGACTTCGGCGGCACTTACGCCGGCGCGATCGGCGACGGCGAGGAGATGGGCACGGGACCGATGGAGGCCGGTTCCCTGGATATTGACGACAGCGCCAATACCAACGCCAGCAACGCCGATGTCACGCTGACTGCCGTTCAGGACTATTCCGGTTCGACCTACGTCGAAGCCGGCACGCTGACGCTTGGTGTGGTGAACACCATCGCCGATTCGAGTGGCCTCACACTCGGCCGGGTCGGTGGCGCGGTCGACAGCCAAACCGCCAACCTCGTGCTCGATGCGAGCAATGAACTGACTTCGCTGTCGAGCGATGCTTCCAATACGACCTCGGTGGTGCTCAACGGCAATACTTTGACCCTCGATCCGTCGGTGGGAGCGTCGTCCTCCTTCAGCGGCACGATCAGCGATGGGACGGGAGGAGCTGGCAGCGTCGTCGTCGCGACCGGAACGGTCGCGCTCAGCGGCAACAACAGCTTCAGCGGCGGCGTAACGATCGACAACGGCGCGACGTTCGAACTGGGCAGCGCCACCGCGGCCGGCACCGGCGCCATTACGTTTGTCGGCGATCCGACCATGGTGATCGAAGGCACGACGATGCCGACGAACACCATCGACGGCTTTGTCGCCGGCGACGACATTGATCTAGCCTCAATCGCCAATGTCGCCGGCAGCCAGGCTGACATGAACCTGGCGACCAACGTGCTGACGATTACCGAGGGCAGCAACACTTACACGCTGAACTTCGATCCGACGCAAAACTTCGCCGGCGATTATTTCTATCTAAAACCCGACAATGGCGGCAGCGGCCCGGGCACGGACATTACCGAAGGCACGACGCCCTGCTACTGCCGCGGCACGCTGATTGCGACCGAACGCGGCGAGATGGCGGTCGAAGATTTGGCAGATCGGCGACCGGGTGATGACGAAGTCGGGACGGTCGCGGCCGATCAAGTGGATCGGGCGAAGAAGCTATAGCGGCCGCTTTGTCATCGGCCGCAAGGACATTCTGCCGGTCTGCATCAAGGCCGGCGCGCTCGCTGACAACGTGCCGCGGCGCGATCTCTGGATTTCGCCGCTTCACGCCATGTATCTCGACGGCGTGCTGATCGAAGCCAAGGACCTCATCAACGGCGTGTCTATCGTGCAGGCCGAACGGGTGGAGAAAGTCGAGTATTTCCATATCGAGCTCGACAGCCACGACGTGATCATCGCCGAGGGCGCGCTGTCGGAGAGCTTCATCGACGACGACAGCCGCAACATGTTCCACAACGCGCACGAATTCCGCGCGCTGTATCCCGCGGCGGCGACGGAGTTTGCACATTATTGCGCGCCTCGCCTTTACGACGGCTACGCGGTCGAGGCGGCGCGGCAACGACTTGTGCTGCGCGCGGGACTGAGTGCGAGCCAGACAAGCCGCGCATCGGCATGCTTTGCGGCAACTCGACCGCGTCGGCGCCGCGCCGCATCGAAGGCTGGGCGCAGAACGCGGACCACCCGGAAGCGCCGGTGTGCCTCGACATCTACGCCGGCGGCAGCCTGCTGGGTCAGGTTCTCGGCCAACAACTATCGAGAGCGATCTCCAGCACGCCGGCCGCGGCAGTGGCCGTCACAGCTTTGTCTTCACGCTGCCGGCGGGCCTCGGCTTTGCGCCCGATGCGGGTGGAAGTCCGCCGCTCGCTCGACGGTGCCCTGCTGTCACGTGGAGATCGAGAGCAGGCGCGCGCCGCAGCCTAGCACACCGGCGCAGCGCTGTTTTCAAGGCGCTGGACTGCCGCTATAGGATGCCGACGCAAGCGTCGGCACTTTCGCTGATAGCGAGACCGGAAGATCGGACAACGCCGAGATGATCCTTCATGCTGAAGGGTAACCTCGATGTGATTGATTTGCGGCAGGTCGTCGGATGGGCGCAGGACGATGCGCAGCCGGACGTGCCGGTCAGTCTATTGGTCACCGATAATGACCGGTTGATCGGGCGTATCCTCGCCAATCGCTATCGCGCCGATCTCGAACAGGCCGGAATTGGCAGCGGCCGGCACAGCTTCGAATTCCAGTTTGCGAAACGCCTGGCGCCATTCGAAAACCACGTGCTCCGGGTGCGCCGCGAATTCGACGGCGCCGATCTTGCCCAGTCGCCGGTTACGCTTGAGGCCGCACAAGCCTTCGATCTCTCGGCGCAGGAAGCGCTCGCCGACATGATCCAGCAATCCGGCACCGATCAGGACATCGAAGCCAAAATCGATTTTCTCGCCGCCCGCATCGAAACCCTGCTGCAACGGCTTGCAGAACGCGACGGCAAACGCGCCGAGCGCAACGATTACAAACAGCTACTGCAACGCTGGCGGCGGACGCCCGTGTCCGCAGAGGCTGAGGCAAGCGCGGCGGCTCCGCGAGCGCCGCTCCGGGCTCTGGTGATCGATGACCGGATTCCCCGCTCCGATCGCGACGCGGGTTCGCTCGTTATTCTCAGCCACATGCAATCGCTGCAACGGTTTGGCTATGAGGTCGTGTTCATCGCCTCGGCCGAGTTCGCCGCCGCCGACCAGGACACCGCGGCGCTCGATGCAATCGGTGTAACCGTCTGCCGCGCGCCTTATTACGGCTCAATCGAGGAAGTGTTGCGGCGGCAGGCCGGCGCGTTCGATCTGTTCTATCTGCACCGCGTCGCCAACGCTGCGAAGTATGGCGAGTTGATCCGCTATCACTACCCGAGGGCCAGGCAGATCTTCAGCGTCGCCGATCTCCATCATCTGCGCTATGCGCGCCAGGCCGCCGCCGAAGACCGACCCGAACTCATCGCGCTTAGTCAGCGCACGCGTTTTTCCGAATACGCGGCGGCGGTTTTGGCCGATGCCGTCATTACCCATTCGGCGCTGGAAGCCGAAGCTCTGGCCAAACACGTGCCCGCCGCCAAAATCCATACCGTGACATGGTCGACAACAAAGCGGCCGACGCGAATTCCGTTCCGGGAGCGATCCGGGATCGCCTTTATCGGCGGCTACGGTCACGCGCCGAACCTCGATGCGGCGCGATGGCTAATCGATGAAGTCATGCCCGCTGTGCGAAAGCGCAATCCAGCCATCGAGTGTCTGCTGGTCGGCAGCGAAATGCCCGAACAGCTGCGCCGCCGGTGCAAGGACGGCGTCGTGGCCGTTGGCTACGTCGAGGACCTCGCGGAAATCTTCGACCGCGTGCGGCTCACGGTGGCGCCGCTCACTTACGGCGCCGGCGTCAAGGGCAAGGTGGTCGACAGCCTCAGTGCCGGATTGCCGTGCGTCTGCACGCCGGTCGCAGCGGAAGGTCTCGATTTTCCTCAAGCCTTGCAGGCTTGCATCGCGGATAGCGCCGAAGGGCTGGCGGCGCTGATTTGCGATCTGCATGACAACGAGCAGACGAACGACGTTTGCGGCCGCGCCGGACTCGACTATGTCACGACGGCGTTTTCCAACGAGACGCTCGATGCCGCAATGCGCGGCGTGCTCTGGCCGGCGGCGCGCTTGAGCATTTGAGAAACGCCCATGAAGCGGATCTCGATCATACTCTTTCTTATCGTCGTCAGTGTTGCCTGTTTTTGGCTGGCAATTGGTGACGTGTTCACACCACCGCACACCCACAAGAGTGGCGCGGCAAACCCGACAGCAGATGCCAACGCCGCTGCTGGCGGCGCCGGCGCTCCCGGGGGAGCCGGCGGCGGCCCCGCATCAGCTTCTTCCTCCACTGCCGGCGGCGGGGCACATGCGTCAACGGCGAGCACCTCCTCGCTCCAGTGTCAGGTCAACTGCCAGAAAGATGGCAAGACCTGTCAGAGCGGCTGTTACCTGCAATACAACGTCACCAATCAAACCCGGTACTGGACGCAGTGCATGCAAGGTTGCGGCGGCAAGTTGAGCGTTTGCTCCAACAATTGCTTCGCCGGGGTGTCGCTACCGGCGATCTCAACAGTGTTGCCGCCACCGCCGCCCGCGCCGCCAACACCACCTGCGGCGCGGTCACCGCCGACGCTTGGCCAGCAGGATGATCCATCGCAGTCGTCATCTTCATCATCAACATCGTCAGGGCATTAGCGGCTCTTCCAAAGGCCGCTATTTCGAGGAGTTGTTATGCCGGGGGCGCCCGCCAGTTTAGATGCAAGGTTTTTCTCCCCTCCCCTCCCAGTTTGGAATTGCATGCTGCTCCGATCATCGCTTTCGGCACAAATGCGGTTTCATCCGTGTGGCTGGATTAGTATTTTAGCAATCAGCAACTTTCAGAACTGAGCCGGATCGATCCGTCCTAAACGGCGTCCGTCCTGAACGGCGACGATCCAATCTGTGCGACGGAGTGTCTTGAAATGAATACGGCAACGGCCGTTGCGGCCGGCCCCGTGTCGGAACGGCGGCTTGGCACGATCGGCAACGA
>CAWJBG010000007.1:0-6712 GCA_963841025.1 uncultured Alphaproteobacteria bacterium
CGCGTCAGATCCACATAAAGCTCGTCCGCATCCTCGAGGCCCGGGGAGAAGCCTCAGCAGGTCGCCGGGACAGGGTGAGCCTTCGCCTTGATCGAGGCGCGGTGTTCGATCAGGCTTTCGATGCCGCCGAACGAGGTGGCGCGTTTCCATAGTTCGACGTGGCCTGCGACCGCGATCGCGGCGCTTCGCCTTGCTGATGCGGACGATAACATGCCGCCGAAGCCGCCGGCCATCTGGCGCAAAGCCGTGTCGTGGCCGGCGTGGTGCGGAAGTCCCGGGTAGAGCACCGCCGACAGTGCCGGATGACCGTCGAGGCGGCTCGCCAGCATCGCCGCGGTTTTGGCTTGCGCGCGCACTCTCACGTCAAGGGTGCGCATGCCGCGCATCAACAGCCAGGCGTCGAACGAGCCGAGCGCGCTGCCGAGGTGCTGGCGCACTTTGCGGATGCGCGCCCACAGCGCGGTCTCGCGGGGCGCAGGCGAGCGCGCCGGCGACCACGTCCGAATGCCCGTTAAGATATTTGGTCGCCGAGTGCATGACGATGTCGGCGCCGAGCGAAAGCGGCCGGGTGAAGATCGGCGTGGCGATTGTCAAATCGACGCACAGCACGGCGCGGGCGGCGTGCGCGATCTGGGCGATGGCGGCGATGTCGGTGATGGTCCACAGCGGATTGCTCGGGGTCTCGATCCAGAACAGGCCGGTCTCGCCCGGCCGCACCGCGGCGCGGACTGCATCGAGGTCGAGGTCTCGACGAAGCTGACCCGATGGCCGTAGCGATCGAGCTCGCGCAGCCAGGAGCAGGAAGCCCCAATACATCACCTGCGAGGCGATGATGTGGGTCGGCTTGTCGAGGGCCGAACAGAACGCTGGTGGCGGCCGCCATGCCGGAGCCGAACAACAGCGCTTCGTCGGCGCGCTCGAGTTCGGCGATCAAATTCTCGGCCTGTTGCACTGAGGGGTTGTCGGTGCGGCCATACACGTAGCCCGAGGAATAGCCGTTGTCGGCGTCGCGCAGGTAGGTCGTCGACATATGGATCGGGGGTTACTGACGCACTCGGTAGCGGCTGATGGACCGCATATCCTTGCGCCAGGATGGTTTTGGCCGTAAGCTTACGGACTGGTCTGATCGTCCATATGTTTCTTTTTTGAAAACGCGGCAGACAGATAATAGAGCCCAGCGACGGTGGTTCCGCCGCCAGCCCGGCAGATCACACACAATCCGGCGTTCAAAACGAACACACGATCTGTTGTTTAAAAGGAATGCCGAGCCGGACTGTCGTGAACCCGGACTCGGCGGCAACCAATCAACGCTCATAACTCGCGGGCACGACCTTGGCGGAAATCATCGATGGTTCGATCGGCCAAGCCATTAAGTTTGCCGGCTTTGGCGTCTCGCTCGATCTTCTGATCGAAGCGCACGGCATCGAACGTGTCGAACCAATCGCGAAATTTTGCGAACTGGTCGGGCGGCAGCGTGGCGACGGCTTTTTCGATGTCTTCTATGGTCATACTTTCACTATAGCACAGAAGACGCCGGTCTGCAGTGTCTAGCGCGGTTTCCTTAAGCCGAGGCCCAGCGCCGGCGCAGAAACGAAATCACGAACAACGCCGCCACCGGCAGGTGGAGGAGGACGCCGAGCAGTGCGATCAGCCCGACATCGGCGCCGGTCAGCGCGCCGCGACCGACTTCGTGCGCGAGCACGAAGATGGTGAAGGGGAGGAACAGCACGACGCCAGTGACAAGCCCCGGATTGTACATCCGCAGTTTGATCGCGGGGGCAATGTGCGTCAGCCCGTTGATCAGCGTGAGCCCGAGCCAGCCGAGGCCGACCCAGCGCAGCGTCTCGGGGAACGCTATCGCAAGCCCCATCGGGATCCAGACATAAACGGTATTGACCAGCGCGACGCCGCCGATGCCGACCGGCCAGTCGTCGTTGCCGCTGTGAAAGATATGGGCGTCGGCGAATTGGCGGAACCGCCCGGCCACAGGTGCTCCTCGATCTGGTGCAGGAAGTAAATCACCAATAGCGCCGCGAACAGCGAGCGTTCGCTGAACGGGTTGTCGCGGAAAAACGCGATCCAGGCGGCAATGCCGATGGCGCTGAGCGCCGGCAGGGCTTTCTGCCAATTGGCGGAGATGAAAGCGAGCGGGGGCATGGGCGAAATCCTTTGCGAGGCGGCGCTGCTCAGCGCGCAATCGGGCGCGAGCGTTACACCGGATTGCTTAAAATTTCGTGGTCAGGTCCCGTCCGTTTCGGCTTTTGCGGGGCGCATAGGCAAACGCCCAGGGGTTGGCCATAATCGGTCAGAACGAAGATTGGCCGCGGCCAAAGGAACCAACGCGGGAGGATTTGATGCACGCAGCGCTTCGCCGCCAAACGCTTGCCGATCTGTTGCGCCGCACCGCCAAGCGCTTTCCAAACAAGACCGCGATCATTTGCGGCGACACGCGGTGGAGCTACGCCGAGTTCGATGCGGTGTGCGAGCGTCTGGCGGCGGGGCTTGCCGCGCGCGGCGTCGGCAAGGGTGCCCGTGTCGCTATCCTGTCGCGCAATTCGCATGCGTTTGCGGCACTGCGATTTGCGCTGGCGCGGCTCGGCGCCGTGCTGGTGCCGATCAATTTCATGCTCAAGCCCGAGGAAGCCGCCTTCATCCTCAAACACGCCGGCGCCGAGATGCTGGCGACCGACACTGGCCTCGCCGAGGTGGCGCGAAGCGCGGCTGCGCTCGACACCAAAGTCCGCGAGCTGATCTGGCTGCCGTCGGAGGAAAAGACCGCGCCAGCGCCCGGCATGACCGCATTCGATGAGCTGTTGTCGAACGCCGCGCCGCCCGAGGTCGATCTTTCCGGCAGCGACATCGCGCAGATCGTTTACACCAGCGGCACGGAATCGCTGCCGAAGGGCGCGATGCTCACCCACGATGCGGTGATCTGGCAGTACGTGAGCTGCATCGCGGACGCCAGCATCGCCACCGACGATCTCGCGTTGCATGCGCTGCCGCTTTTCCACTGCGCCCAGCTCGATGCGTTCCTCGGCCCGGCCATCTATGTCGGCTCGACCAATGTCATTACCGCCAAGCCGACCCCCGATAATTTGTTGCCGCTGATCGAGCGCCACCGTGTCACCTCGTTCTTCGCGCCGCCGACGGTGTGGATTTCGTTGCTGCGCTCGCCGCTGTTTGATTCGACCGATTTGTCGAGCCTGCAGAAGGGCTATTACGGCGCCTCGATCATGCCGGTGGAGATAATGCGCGAAATGGCCGAACGCATGCCGAAGGTGCGGCTGTGGAATCTCTACGGCCAGACCGAGATCGCGCCGCTCGCCACCATGCTCGGCCCCGACGATCAGCTGCGCAGGCCCGGCTCCTGCGGCCGCGCCGTGCTCAATGTCGAGACCCGCGTCGTCGACGATCAAATGCACGACGTTGCGCCCGGCGAAATCGGCGAGATCGTGCACCGTTCGCCGCATCTGATGCTCGGCTATTTCCACGACGACGAGCGCACCAAGGCCGCGTTTGAGGGCGGCTGGTTTCATTCCGGCGATCTCGCCACCATCGATGCCGACGGTTACATCTACGTGGTCGACCGCAAGAAGGACATGGTCAAGACCGGCGGCGAGAACGTCGCGAGCCGCGAGGTCGAAGAGATGATCTACAAATTGCCGCAAGTCTCCGAGGTCGCGGTGATCGGCGTGCCGCATCCGCGCTGGGTCGAAGCGGTCGTGGCCGTCGTCGTCGTCAAGGCCGGGCAGGCGTTATCGAAAGACACCGTCCACGCCCATTGCGCCGCGCATCTGGCGCACTTCAAGGTGCCGAAGGACATCGTGTTCGCGGACGCCTTGCCGAAGAACCCGAGCGGCAAATTGCTCAAGCGCGAACTGCGCCGCGACCACGCGGCGTTGTTTGCGTAAGCTCCGCCGCGTCACGTAATCCCGACAACGACGCCGCCGTCGGCGGAAGCAGGGTGGGTTACTGCGTCAACAGCGCCGCTGACGGCAGTTTTTTCACCTGCAGCATGCTGTCGGTGATGATTTTTGTCATCTCGATCACCGATTGGCTGAGCGCCGCGTAATCGACGACGTCGCGTTCGATGCGTTGACCGTCGGTCGTGAGCTTCTCGCGCAGCAGCCGCAATTCGCTGATCAGGGCATCGATCTCGCCGGTCGAATTTGCCGACACCCGGCGCAGCAAATCGCCTAGATGGCGGGTCGCGGCTTCGCTTTCGCCGTCGGTCTGGCGAATGGCGTTGCTCTCGCGCCGCACCAGCTCGTGAATGTTTCCCTCAAGCTCGGCTTCGGCCGATCGATCCGCGCCGACGGAGCCGCGCTGCCTGATCATGCTCATGTCGCCATCCCCCTGTTTTTTCGGGCACCCGTTGCCGGGCGACGAGCCGGCGCCGAATGACCCCGAAGCAGTGTGCAACCAGTCTGAACGACAATGTGACGGCTTCGGGGCCGCCCGGTGGCGCACTTGCGCCTCCTGGGGATTACTGCACCGTTCGCTTTTTTGCGCCAATCCGCCCTACGCTGACGCCGCGTTCGGCCGAAACGTAACCAGCGCAACAAGGCCGATCAGAACAAAAATCGCCAACACCGCAGCCTGCGTGATAGCGAACGGTGGCTCCGATTGTGTCGGCGCCAGCGCATTGAGCGCCGCCACTTTGACGAAACTCTGCACGACGATAACGAAGACATTCAGATAAAGCGCCGCAATCGCGGTGATCACGTAAATCCAGCGCCAGGCGCCGCTGAGACCCTTGCCGTAATAGGCGAACAGCGCAATCGCAAGGATCACGCAGGAAACGCCGCCGACGCCGAGCGCCGGCGTAAAGCCGTGAATCGGGAAGAAAAACCCGGTTACGCTGGTGAGCACCGTTGTCAGCAGAAACAGCGCGGTCGTGACCGGCAGCCGGCGTGAAGCAAACATTCCGCCAACCGCAATGAGCCCGCTGCCAATCGCCACGAGCGTGATCGCGACATGCAAAAGCGTAAAAGCGCCGATCGACATACCTAAAATCATGTTTCACCCCGTATAGGCGCTTGCTGCGCCGGCAGCAGATTACGCCGCCGAGGCGCGGGCCGCTACGGGGCAAAGTCGTCAGGCAAAGGCGTGAACGACCCTGGCGGAAGCCTGGTACATCCGGTGGTGACGAAAGTGTTATCTGCAGAAGCATGAGATTCAAAACCGTTGCACATGCACGCCCCCAACTGAAATGCGCAAGGTAATCGCGAAAACCGAGAGCCCCGGCATATGACCGACGCACGCGTTCGCATCGAACCGCAAGACATCCCTCCAGAACTCGACCGCTGGAACTGGGGCGCGTTCCTGCTCAACTGGATCTGGGGCATTGGCAACAACACGTACATCGCGCTGCTGATTTTCGTTCCGATCGTCGGCCTCGTCATGCCCTTCGTGCTCGGTGCCAAAGGCAGCCGCTGGGCCTGGCGCAACGGACGCTGGGACAGCGTCGAGCATTTCAAGCGCGTCCAGCGCCAATGGGCGATTTGGGGCGCGGTGATCCTCGTCGGCTTTTTGCTGCTGTTCGGCGGAATATTCGGCGGCATTTTCTACGGGTTCAGACATTCGGCAGCCTACGAGCTCGGGGCCGAGAAACTTCGCGCGAGTTCGGTGGCAGCCAATGTTCTCGGCACCCCGATCACAACCGGCTTTCCATTCGGCAGCATTCACGTTGGCGGCGGATCCGGCACCGCGGTTCTCAGCTTTTCGGCCACCGGCCCGAAAGGCTCCGGCCAGGTTCTTCTGGACGCGGTCAAGAAGAACGGTGTGTGGTCGATCAGAAAAATGATGCTCAAGCCCAATGGGAGCAATCAGGCGATTGACATCGTCGGTGGCGCAAGGGGCGGAACGATTTGATGAAGGCCGTTGAGGCCGGCGACGGTAGATTTGTCAGCGGCGCGAAGCGCCGTGCCCCAAATTATTGTTCGGAAAGTCGCGTCGGCTTCGCTCCGCTCTACGCGGCGCCTTTCAGATTTTCCCCGCGGCCATAAGCCGCTTCCTTCATGATGCGGGCGAGCGTCCGGAACGCTTCAACCCACGCATCGCGAACCTGGGGCGTATCTGCTCGCCCAACCCCTTCTTGAGCGTGCGCAGCAAGGCGTTGCCGACGTAAGTGTAGTGTTCCGGCTTCACGCCGTATGCGACGTGCTTGATCGCCAAATCTTGTGCCGGCTTGAGGATATTCTCCGGAGCATGCAGGGAACGCACGACGACCGCGAGCATCGCCAGCAGCTTTTTCTTTTGCTCGCGCATGTCGCCCTTGAACATCGTTCGCAAACTAGGGTCGATGGCAAACAGTTCCTCGTAGAAAATGTCCGCCACTTTTTCGCCGAGCGCCGCGGCTTTCTCGAAGCTCTTTTGAACAAGAGCCACTTGCGTTTGATCCATCGGGATCCCCAACCCAAAGATCCAGCATGTGCGCGAGGTCTTAAGAAGCGGCTTCGGGGGAGGGTCGGGAAAGTACCTACTTTGGCCTCTGCCATCGAGTAAGGATTCTCGTCATGGCCGGACAAAAGGCGCGCAGCGCCGTCTTATTAAAACGTTCCGGCCATCCACGTCTTGCCTCAGCGCGGACAAAAGACGTGGATACCCGGCACAAGGCCGGGCATGACGAGCTTGTAGCCCGCCTGAACGGAGCGAAATGCGGGTGGCTTAAGGAATACCCCGGATGTCGCTTCGCTCATCCGGGCTACGC
>CAWJBG010000008.1:0-300000 GCA_963841025.1 uncultured Alphaproteobacteria bacterium
AGGCTAACGTGCTCGCGCATGAGCGCCGCACGGAACACCGGCCAATAGCGCTCGTCCTTCCACCGCGAATATGACATCACCCAGTACAGATCATCGAGCAGGCGTGTGACGAGCAGGCTCAGGTTGCGCTCGTACGAGCCGAGCGCCGCATCAATCGTCAATTCGTACTTGCCGATGAGACGGGCGATGATGGTCTCGCTGTCGCCGATGGTCTCGCCGTTATCTACGACGTAGGGAAGCTGCCCGCGCGGCGCCGCCGATGCATCAAAAATGTGCTTATGCACGAACGGCAGGCCAACAAGCCGCAGGAAAGCAAAGACCTTCAGGCCATAGCCGTTGTTGTCAGCCACGCCGAAAAGGGTCGGGTAGGAGTAAAGCGTGATCATGAGCGCACTCCCGTTTGGTGACGACGGCGGAAAAGTGCATCGCGTTACCGCGAGCAGTTGTCCGGAGGTGGCCTGTTCGCAAAGCGGTCGCTCGTCCAATCGAGAACAGCCCGGGTGCTGGCCTGGGCTGCCCTACCGTGGCCGATGTCCGGCATCGATAGCAAAAGCACCTTGCTGCCCGCTTTGCACAGCGCGCTGGCGTAGTCCTGTGTCACCTTTGGTCGAACGATGACGTCGTTCGTCCCTTGCGCGAGAAAAACCGGAATTTCAGTGGGCACAGTGACGGGTGAGTTTTTTGCCAGGAGGGTATGCCAAGGTTCGATATCAGCGGGATGTTTGGTAGTGAGGAAATACTTTTCGAGTGGTCGCCCCGCACGTTGGCGCGAAAAAATGTCAAACGGCCCTTCAATGCATTCCTTGGCGAGCTGATCGATGGCGGGTATCGCTCTCCGGTCCACCACCTTTTCCATGTCCGCACCATAGACCCGTTGCCAAGACCACAGCGTCATCGCTGTGATGTTCCTGCCGCCGACGGAATCAATGTCGTCGTTCATAAGCGTCACCAGGTCGGTGGCGGGAGCCGCTGCTGCCACACCGAGAAGATCGAGCTCTGGCGCGTACGTTTTTGCGATCAGGCCGGTGAACAATGCGGCTTGGCCACCTTGCGAATGGCCCCAGACAATGAACTTCTTGCTGGCACCCGCGCCGGGCAACTGGCCGGCGACACGGACAGAGTCGAGCACCGCCCGTGCCTCGCTCGTCCCAACCAGATAGGGGTGCGGCCCCGCCGTACCGAGGCCCGGGTAATCGGTGGCAGCGACGACGTAGCCGTCTCGCATGAAAGACCGCAGCCCTTGGATCTGTTGAAACAGGAAGATCGCAAGGGACGGCGCACAACGCGACACGATCCCGGATGTCGGGTGAGCCCAGGCTATAATCGGCCTGCCGCCCGACGGCGGGGTACCTTGCGGCACGATTACGACGCCCGACACCAGAATCGGCTTATCGTCCAGTCCGGTCGAGCGATAGAGAACGCGGTAGGCGGTAGCGCCCAGTGGGGCGCCATCGATCACTTCTTGGCGAACCAGTGAGCCCGGTGTTCCGGCGGTCGCGGATGGAGGTGCGCGATAGAAAGCGGTCTGCGCCGACACCGCAGTCGCGCCGAGTGCACACAAGACTCCAAGCGCAAACCTGAATGAGACGTGCATAGCTCACATTCCGTAGAGGATTTTGAGGTCTCCGCTGACGCGAAGCGCGATACTGACGCCATCGGTCAAGAGCTGGATACTTTCCAGCTTTGCCGTGCTCAAGTGTCCTTCCATGCGGAAGCCGTTTTTCAACGGCCGGTTCAGGCGCTCATTGGCAGCGTTCAACAGGTTTTGATACGCCACGCCATAACTGGTGTCGGGGATTTCCTTCAACTGGCCGATAATCTCGGTTTGGATTTGCCCGGCTTCAGAACTATCCGGGAGTGAACTGTTCCCTGACAGACCGGAAATCCTGACCGATTGCTGGCTGGCATCGACATTCAACGCGCCGGACAAATAAAACCATTCGCCGGCCGCCGGATCGGTTTCCGACGGCTTCGCGACCCGAGCGCCGATCACGAGCTTGCCGGACGACGGATAGATCTGCATCTCCTTGATAATCGCGCCCGGCTTACCCGCGGCCACTGCTTGCATGATCTTGTCACGCAAAGCGTTGTAATCCACGCGCACCGGAAGCAGGACATCGAACGTACCGGGTTCCGCGATATCGTCGCCAAGCGGCGGAAGTGGCGTTGGTATCGGGGTAGATGGCGCCTGCCCGATAAGCGTCTGGACCGTACCCATCAGTTCAAGCGATCCTGAGAGGTCCTTTGCGTTCGCATGGACGCCCGCGAAGGCGGCGCTTACCGGAGTGATCTGCAGCCAGACCGGAGGATCTTGTAATATCTGAATCGGCTGGAACGCCTGCGCCCAGGCCTCCGCGGCTTTATTATGCAGATCGAGACGGCGCACGGCTTCCTCGGCATGAAGCCGGATACGGCCGAGCTGCCTGCGAATGCCCGGCTCGGCGTATTTTGTTAGCGAAATATTGCGCCCGAGAACGTGGAGGATCGGCGGCTCGCTCCAATGAAAGGAGTCGTTGAGATTCAGGTCAAGCGACCAATCTTTGCGCATCTTCGGGCGGGCTTCGACCTCAACAACGGCTCGCCCCTCGGCGTCGCCACGAATACGGGAGGTGAACCTGTTGGCGCCGCGGCCTTCGATTGACCCGAAGATAGGGAGGGAGCCGACAATATGGTCGCCGTGGCCATACAGAGACATCTTTCCTCGATCCACAAAACCGTCAACGTCGCAATTGGCCTTGATTCTGAACACCAGAACACGGCGATTCACGCAGCCGACGCGTTCGTCGATGGTGGCGAGCCGCCTCGGAACGTCGCGTTCAATCGCCGAAGCTATTGCCGGCAGTCCAAATTCTATCGTTGCCGAAATCCTTGAGGAGGTCGTTAGCGACGATGGCTGATCGGGAATGATCGGCGGTTTCTCTTCTGCAAATGCAACTCTCAAAAATGAGGCTGTGCAAAGCGCGATTACGCAGGCGCGTCTCAAATGTTTTCGCTTTGCTCGATCATAACGTGTCATCTTCATACTCCCCGCCAAGCAAACCGTCCAAGCGACGGTCGAAAGACGCATGCCGAGGGCGGAAGTCATTATTAGTGTCGCCCTTTGCGATAGCGGCACCGGCCTTCCTTTGAAGCACATTAATCGGCATGAACGTGTTTTCAATTTGGCACGCTGCCGCTTTAGAATATCCCGATAGTGTGGTGACTGTACCGCCGTTTCGCTCGGACAATGCCCATCCATCGCTTCGTGTCATTTGCATCGATTTTGCGAAGTCTGCAGCGCGTCTGGTCTGGCCCCAATAGCGACCGACTAGCGTACATTTGAAATCGATACTTTGTGCCACTTGTGGAAGTCGCCCATGCTGCAATGCTGGGGATGAATTGGTCTTGTAGCACCAGGGGGCGAGTATGTATCTCATCTCTGTCGTTTTGCTGCTTCTAATCTTTCCTGCCGCGTCGATCATTTTCGAAGCTCTCTGGCGCGGGAGCTTTGCGGAGCTAACACCGCTTGTCGGCAAGTGGTTTGTCTTCTGGCCAATAGGTGTACGATTATTTATCGCCGGCTTGCGCCAGGTTGCACGGCCCAGTTTTACCGCCGAGCACATTTTCCAAATCAAAGACGCTGCTGTGCTTCCCATCGTCCGCGAAATCGGCTTCGGCAATCTGGCGATGGGAAGTCTCGGGTTGCTCACGCTTCTGAACCCAACGTTCCGCCTGCCGGCCGCCATCGTTGGCGCGCTTTATTATGGCCTAGCCGGCTGGGGCCATGTGTCTCGTGGGCACCTGAATCCCGCTGGCTGGACAGCACTGGTCTCAGACTTATTGATCTTTTTTGTCCTTGTGGCCGTCATATTGGCAATGGCGGCACCATTTGAGTTTTGAGTCTCCTCTGGGGCAAAAGGAGCCGCCGTCAATCGAACGCGATGTTCTGCGATGGGTCATTAGCGTCGATTTTGCGAAGCGTCTATCATGTCTGTTCCGGGCCCAATAGCGACCGAACAACGGACATTTTGAAACCGGCGCTACGTGCCAAAAGCAGGCTTCCCCTTTTCCGTTTCGCTGAAGCTCGGCGACCGAACTCAATTTGTGGGAACCGATTGCGGCCTTGCGCGTTAGCCGCGCGGACGGGGGCAATTCCCCCAGGCCCCCCAGCCCCCCAGCCCCTTTCCCCGTCCGAAAGCTCCGCGCGTACCCTGCGGGGCTTTTCTTTTTGCTCGGATGAGCACTCCGGCGGCGTGATCGGTCGCGTCGGCGGGCGTTTTTTCGAGAAATTGTAGCAGCGGGTTATTGCACCGGTGCCGTAATCACCTTGGCGGTCCGACTATTTTTTGATATCCCAAACTAATGGCAAAGCCAATACGAGATATCCCGAAAAGACGAGGCCGACCAAAGACGACGGGTCGGGGTGAAGGTGTCTTGATCCGCCTGCATCGCCCTCAGATTGCGCCGCTAGACAAGTGGATTGCCGCGCAGCCGGATCAACCTTCGCGGCCAGAGGCCATTCGTCGCCTTGTTGAACGCGCTCTCGCGCGGGAAGCAGCTAAGCGGCCCCTAAGTAAGAAGACCGTGCGCAAGGCGTCCCAGTTGGCCGCGCGAGAAATCGACACGATCGCCGACAAGTCACTGCCGGTCGTAGAACGGCAGCAACGGAAGCGGCGGCTCATCCGCGGCCCAAGCGAGTTCCGCGACATTCGCAGTGATTTGCCAAAGTCAAAATCCTAAACAGCGGAGAGTGCCGCATGTATCTGTCCGATCAAAGCCTGCTGGTTATTATCGTTGTTGGGATTGTTGCCGGCTGGTTGGCTGGCCGAGTAATGGAGGGTGGCGGATTTGGTTTGATCGGCGACTTGGTGGTCGGCCTATTGGGTGCCTTTATTGGCGATTGGCTGTTGCCCCGTTTGGGTATTCACCTGGGCACCGGAATTGTCGCCCTGATTATAAACGCCTTCATTGGCGCAGTCGTTCTCCTTCTGCTCCTTCGACTATTCGGCCGGTCGAGGTACGGCGGCCGGTGGCGTAGGCGTTGGTAGCAAACCCCCAACCGATCTGTCAGTGGATCTTATGACTGAAACCAAGCGAGCTCGCGCGATAGGGTTCAATCACATCGCGCTAGAAGTGGGTGACATCGAGGAAGCTCTCGCATTCTACCGACGGATATTCGAATTCGAGCTTCGCAGTAAAAGCGAGACTATGGCCTTCATCGATCTTGGCGATCAGTTTATCGCGCTTCAAAAGGGCCACGGACAACCGTCGCGAGACGGTCGCCACTTCGGTCTTGTCGTCGACGATAAAGATGCCGCCCGCGCTGCGCTGGCCGCGGCCGGCGTTGAGGTGTTGCCGGGACAATTTCTCGACTTCCGCGATCCGTGGGGCAACCGGGTAGAGATCGTTGGGTACGACAATGTCCAGTTCACCAAGGCGCCGAACGTGTTGCGGGGCATGGGACTGACCCACCTTTCCAAGAACGCGGAAGCGCTAAAGCAGCTTGCCAAAAAGGGAATGGCACCCAGCGATGATCTGGAATAAGGCCATCGGCTGCGAGTGGACAGGCTCTATCGGAGCCGGACGGAGCAAACCGTTTTCAGGGCTTAATTCGTGACGAACTAAATCGACACGGCTTCGAGCGCCAGCTTTTCAACTTCCTGCGCTATGGTTTCCCCATTAGGCGTCCCTGAAGCCGCGTAATGACCTTTCCCGGCCAGCCGTTAGCGACAGCATTGACCTGATCGACGCATCGACCGCTGCGGATGATGCTGACCCTCGCCTCGGGCTCATGCTCCAGGGGTCACCGAAACCGACCGCGATCCTGTGCGTATTTAGAGGGTGAATTTAGGGGCAACTCGCGGGGAAGGTCGTGTTTCGCTGTCCAAAGACGGGCACAGAAATCGAGAGCGGCTTCGGAGTAGAGCCGATCTGATCGCCTGCTTAGCTGCCGGTTGCCGCACGTAAGGTAGCGGAATTTGTTGTTCAAGCGATATTCACCCGAAGGCTTACAATCGGACGTGGTCGAGGACGCGACGGCATCAATTTTTTGACAAAAAAGGATCAGGTCATGAGGAAAGTTCTCCGTGGTTACGCTATGGATAAAACTCGGGGTCTCAATCTTATTGGGACTGTGCCCGTCCCTCATAACAAGGATAAGCTCTCTCCGTCAGAACGAAGGGATAAAAGACATTTGGTGAGACAAGGCGCGACGATCTTTAAGAAAGAAAATATTCGTTAGCGAGTATCCCAAAACGCCGATAGTGGATTGCTCTCGTTGACAGTCTTCACCGAAAGACGGCGCTAGCGTTCAGCATAGATGCGGACGGGATGGTTGAACCGGCGCGGGTGGACGCGGCGCCGATCTGCGAGACAGCGTCACGGTCGACCAAGTCACGCCGGAGTGGGTAGAGAAGCTGGCCGAACAAGTGATGTTCGAGTTCTTGGCCACGGACAAGCAAACTATCACGGACGACGCCGACCGTAGGAGTTCCGGCGCAATCGCGAGGCCGTCGATTACAACGGCGCAACACCTAGCCGAAGGGACTCTCCGGAAGGAGGCCCCTTACAAGTTGTCCAATGCGTGCTTATTGTTAGTGTGATGCTTTCCCACCGGTGCCTGATTGCGGCCTTCCTTATAGCCGCCGCCTTTGCGTTCCCTTCGCTCGATGCAAACGCGCGCGCCGGCGGTGGATTCTCTGCGGGTAGCCGAGGCTTGAACACATTCGCTTCGCCGCCTTCCACGCCTACCGCTCCAACGGCCGCGCCTATTGATCGCTCAATGACACAACCCGGCAATGCCGCGTCGGTCGGTCAGCCTGGAACGCGGCCGGGTTTATTTGGAGGCGGGCTGTTCGGGGGGCTTGCCGCTGGCTTCATCGGCGCCGGTCTGTTTGGCCTGTTGTTCGGACAAGGAATTTTTGGCGGCATGACGGGCTTTGGCTCGTTCATCGGTCTGCTCCTTCAGATCGTGCTGGTGGTGATCGTAGCTCGATTGGTCTTTGCCTGGTGGCAGCGGCGTCGCAATCCGATTCCGGCGTTTGCTGCAGCCCAGCCGGCCTCGGAACACCGTTTAGGTGCTCTCGGCGGATTCGGGAGTGTTCACGCGCCCCCCCTAGCTCCTCTCACCATCGCCAAGCCGGACTACGACGCATTCGAGCGATTGCTCGTCGATATCCAGACCGCGTATTCGACGGAAGATCTTTCTGCCTTGCGCGCGTTGGTGACACCGGAGATGTTGTCCTATTTTTCTGAACAGCTGGCAGGCAACGCGAGCCGGGGTCTAATCAATCGCGTCACCGACGTGAAGCTACTGCAGGGCGATCTTGCGGAAGCATGGCACGAAGGCGACGTGGACTACTCGACCGTCGCAATGAAGTTTGCGCTCAACGACAGCATGGTTGACCGCGCAAGCGGACGAACCATCGAAGGCGGGCAACCGAGCACTGTGACGGAGGTGTGGACCTTCATGCGGGCACGTGACGGCAATTGGTTGCTCTCGGCCATTCAGCAAAGTTGAAAATGACCGTTGCGTTGCATTCGTCTTGGCGGTCAGCCCGCAAAGCCAAACCTCGCCGGAACGCCTCTGTGCTCATTTTTCCCACCGCACCCAATCGCTGCCCTTTCTACTTTGCTTGGGATCGAGCTTTTCGCCGCCGAACCGCTGCATAAATTTGTCGGCGTCCGCGAGAGCATAGATGTTTGGAGCGGTAAATGGGTCCGTTGATGGCACTGTTCCGCCGTGCCAGCTCGGTCGCGGCCCGTCGGTTATCAGAGGATCAGCAGACTAGGAGCGGACGTGCCTAGACGTCAGTTTATGAGCCGAAGCGGACAGTTGGCGGCTAAAGGTAATAGGTGAATCGCTCAATGCTTGCGAGCGTCGACTCGGAACGCGACGATGGTTTGCTCGCCAAGCGCTTTTGCAGCCTCCAGGCGGTGCAGCCCCTCCACTAATATAAAGCGCGCGCCGTCGGCTCGCACCAGGATCGGGGTTTGTTGGCCGTTATCGAGCATGCTCGCGGCAATGTCATCGACACGCTTTTGCTCAATTGTCGCGCGCCGTTTGATCGGCACATAGATGTCGGCGACCGAAACGGTCTCGCGCTTCATCATGCTTGAAACAGACGATCGTTTAGCGGCGTGTTGGGGCTGACCATGTAGTTAATAAATCTCCGGCAAAGGCTTCCGACAGGTTCTTAGAGGCATCGATTTCAATTTATGCTGAGCGGCGAGGACGACTCCGGGCGTTCAGGCGGCATTTCGTCGGCCCAGACGCGGAATCCTGACAAGGTAGATGGGCCGAAGGTATGCGTTAGAGGCACGTCCGCAGCGTCGCGACCGTATGCAATCAGAACGCGCCCGATCCGAGGAGCATTGTTGCGCGGATCGAATGTGTGCCATCGACCGCCGAGATATACTTCGATCCACGCGGCAAAATCATTAGGTGGGTAAGGCGGTGGAAGGCCGACATCGGTAATGTATCCGGTGCAATAGCGTGCCGGGATGTTCAGGCAGCGGCAAAGCGCGACGGCAAGATGAGCGTAGTCGCGACATACTCCCGTGCGCTCACCGTATGTTTCAAATGCAGTTCTAGTCGCACGGGCCTGCTCGTAACTGAATTTTATATGGCCGTGCACGAAGTCGCAAATGGCCCGCACCCTCGGCCAACCGAGGGGTGTATGTCGGAAGAGTCGCCACGCCTCCTCCGATAGGCGATCGGTCTCACAGTAGCGGCTTCCAAGCAGGAACAGTACGACCTCCGCCGGAAGGTGCTGCACTTGGTGCTGCAGAGCGTTCAAATCGATCGAGTCCGGCATCCCTGCGTCACGAATGATGCCATCCGTGCCGAGACTGAAACGACCAGCAGGCGCAACAAGGCGAGCGCACCAATTGCCGAAGCCGTCGCGGTAGCTTTCAATAGGGACTTGAGGATTTCGTCATCAGATAATCCGGACGCTCCAGGTCGGCGACGCGCGTAAAATGCACGTTCAACGTCAAAATCATCGGTGTCGGCTGCGTAAATTCGAATTCGAGCTGGCAACCAATATGGAGGCGCATCAGATCATCATTTCTAATCAACTCGACGCACCCGGCCGCCGAACGATGATAGGACATCCAGCTTGCGACCGCACAAGAAAAAGGCCCGGAAAAATTCCGGGCCCTTTGGCTTGGTTGAAGGTGGGCTCAGTAGTCCATGCCGCCCATGCCACCACCAGGCATTGCCGGCATCCCACTGTCCTTCTTCGGCCTTTCAGCCACCATGGCTTCGGTTGTAATCAGCAGTCCGGCGATCGAGGCAGCGTTCTGCAGCGCGGAACGCACAACCTTTGTCGGGTCGATAATGCCTTTACTCAACATATTGACGTATTCGCCGCTCTGCGCATCGAAACCGTAGGCGTACTGATCTTTTTCAAGGATCTTGCCTACAATGACGGAGCCATCCTCACCCGCATTGAGAGCGATCTGGCGGGCTGGGCTAGAGAGCGCCTTGCGCACAATCTCGACGCCGGTCTTCTGATCGTCGTTCTGCGTGCGGATTTTCTTGAGCATTTCGGATGCGCGCAAGAGCGCAACGCCTCCGCCGGGAAGAATGCCTTCTTCGACTGCGGCGCGGGTCGCGTGCATGGCATCATCCACGCGATCCTTGCGCTCCTTAACTTCGATCTCGGTCGCGCCACCGACGCGGATGACCGCGACACCGCCTGCGAGCTTGGCGAGACGTTCCTGCAGTTTTTCCTTGTCGTAGTCGGAGGTCGTCTCCTCAATCTGCGCCTTGATCTGGCTAATGCGCGCCTCAATGTCAGACTTCTTGCCGGCGCCGTTAATGATCGTAGTGTTCTCCTTCTCGATCGTCACCTTCTTGGCGCGGCCGAGCATGGGGAGGTTCACGTTCTCTAGCTTGATGCCAAGGTCTTCCGAGATCGCTTCGCCGGCCGTCAAAACTGCGATGTCCTGAAGCATGGCCTTGCGGCGATCGCCGAAGCCAGGGGCCTTGACCGCTGCGACTTTGAGGCCGCCTCGCAGCTTGTTGACGACGAGAGTTGCGAGCGCTTCGCCTTCGATATCCTCGGCGATGATCAGTAGCGGCTTGCCCGACTGCACGACCGCCTCGAGCAGCGGCAAAAGTTCCTGTAAGCCCGAGAGTTTCTTCTCGTAGATCAGGATGTACGGCTCATCCATTTCGACCCGCATCTTGTCGGCATTGGTAATGAAATAAGGAGAGATGTAGCCGCGGTCGAACTGCATTCCTTCGACGACGTCGAGCTCGGTCTCCAGGCTCTTCGCCTCTTCGACCGTTATGACGCCTTCATTACCCACTCGCTTCATCGCGTCGGCGAGAAACTTGCCGATTTCAGAATCGCCGTTGGCTGAAATAGTGCCGACTTGAGCGATCTCCTCGTTGGAGGTGACTTTCTTCGAATTGCTCTTGAGGTGCTCGACCACGGCCGCGACCGCCAGATCTATGCCCCGCTTGAGATCCATCGGATTCATGCCGGCGGCCACCGATTTAGCGCCTTCCCGTATGATTGCATGCGCAAGCACGGTCGCCGTTGTGGTGCCATCGCCGGCGAAATCGGACGATTTCGACGCCACTTCGCGCACCATCTGCGCACCCATGTTCTCGAACTTGTCCTCAAGCTCTATTTCCTTCGCAACTGTCACGCCGTCCTTGGTGATACGAGGGGCACCGTACGACTTGTCGAGAACAACGTTGCGGCCCTTCGGGCCAAGCGTAACCCTCACCGCATTAGCGAGAATATCGACGCCGCGCATCATTCGATCGCGCGCGTCGACTGAGAATTTAACGTCCTTAGCGGCCATTTGGAAAATCCGTTCTTAGTTCGGCACCGTCAGGTGCAAGCCGCCTAAGCGGCGATAAGTGTCAGGCTGCTTTCTTAGTGGCTCGCGCTCCGGCGGAACCATCAAGAACGCCCATGATGTCGCTTTCTTTCATGATAAAGAGTTCGACGCCGTCCAGCTTGACCTCGGTGCCGGACCACTTGCCGAACAACACTTTGTCACCAACCTTAAGATCAATCGGAACGAGCTTGCCCGACTCGTCGCGCCCGCCTGGCCCGACCGCGGTGATCTCGCCTGTCTGAGGCTTTTCCTTCGCAGTGTCGGGGATAATGATGCCCCCCGCGGTTTTAGAATCGGCATCAATTCGTTGGACGACGACGCGGTCGTGAAGCGGACGAAATCTCATGCAATCCTCCTAAGGAATGTTGCAGTCACATTTTTGCGAAAAAGACAGAAGCCGAGTGCGAGCCGCAATCTGCACGATGTACTTAATGCTGACTTGGCACTCTTCAAGTAGGACTGCTAAGTTTCTTTTCTGTAGCCGCGCCAAATCGGTTTTTTGTATTGGAAAATCCGCTTTGGCTCTTTGCGATGATCCATCTTAGTACGCGCCATGCCGACATCAGAGCGTTATCGAAAAAACGCTGAGGGAATGCCGCCGGCACGCCAAGGAAACTGGGGATGGGACGGTGCGAGAATCGCTGTTGAGAATGGCCGCCCAATGGGATCTCATGGCGGCACATAAGGCCCGCAAAACAATTCAGAAGAACCGTAAGCCGCTTAAGTTGGCGGCCTCGTTTGTGGCCGGGCCCATGCGAGATAGTTTACGACTGATTGTTAATAGCGTCGCCGCCAGCCGATCAGATCATATAGCCCTTGCTGCGGCGGTCTGCTTGTCGCGGCCGTTTGCATGGAGTGGCGGTTGCCCTCCACTGGGTTCATCAGTGTGAAGCTGGGCACGGCTCGGGAGCTCCAGCTGTACATCGTTCGGTGGCAAACTTGGCAGTTGGCATAGCTTCGTTGCTGAAAAGACAAACGAGCTGTCGTCATTTCGTATTCGGCGCGGCAATGGGGACATTTAAATGTTCTCATCATTTCACCCAGTGTCGTTGGCCGCAAGGCACAGAGGCTCGCTCGCGGCAACAATGTGGACATCGAGCAGCGCAACGCCGATGGCCGGCTCTGACCTAATCTCGCTGTCCGGACGCGCCCGCATCAGGAGGAAGCACCCTGATGCAAAGTGCCGTCCCGCACGTATGCCGCTTGAAGGTCCAGTGGATCAATGGGCACCATTTCAACTGAGGATGCGTGATGAGATTTTGCCGGCACGAAGATCGCGGTTGCGATGCGCCGATAGGCTGGGAAGGACAATCCCTCGATAAGCTCCTCGTCATTCACGATTCGGTAATCGCCCGCCGCTAACACGCGATCGACTCCCTTCAACAAAAGCGGATGAACGAAGATCACCGTTTTGCCGTTCGTTCGCATAGTCATGGCGTCAGCATCCTTCCGCGGGTTCTTACAATGTAGCAGCTGTTAACTCGCAACGGCCTGCATTGTCTTCTTGGCGCACGCAAATCTTCAACACCCCAAGGTTTTGGTAGGACGCGCGGGCGCGCCCGTCCAATCACCATGACCCCTATCCTCTGTTCTGGCCGATCGGGACATCCCGATCACAGTCTTCAGCGCGTTGAGACGCTTTCGAACTGATAGTCATTGTGGCGGGTTCTCTAGGGATGGAGGGTGGTCAACAACAACATGCCAACAAACACAATGATCGCGGCTGCCAGCGAGAGAAATACCGTTCGCATCACGTGATCAGGAAGAACAAGGTGTTCCGACCGCCTATCTCATTGCAGCGCGGCTGACTTCGGTGTCAGCAACAGCGCAGAACAGGCGGACACCAGTGCGTTACTCGGATAATCTTGTCCGGGGAGGGTAACGAGTTCTTTGGGGAATTCGTCCCCTCGCTTCCACGAGTCGGCTTTCGAAAGCGCGACCGTCTTCGCCCCGGCGTCAGGCAGGGCGCGAAATTTGTCGGCACACACCGGCGCGAGCGCCGCCACGACCGCCACATCGGACCGCTCTTTCGCCATTTTGTCCGCGGTGCTGCCGAGCGACCAGCCGCCCCAGCCAAAGCCGACAATAATCGCTACGGCCGCACCGCCAGCTGCACCTTGCAACAGACGTTTCAGCGATTCGCTTTGGAGGATTGCAGGCATTTGCATGGTATCTCCCTTCGCCCGACTTGTTTCGGGGCGGGGCCACGGACACCCCGACGGGCTCCGGTCGAAATTCAATTTTGGGGCCGAACGCTTCAGATCGCGTTTCGATTAGTGTTAGATTGCTCGAAACGCGCGCCGCTGGCAGCGCGCGGACGCACCCCCACCGGCGCTGTTAGCGTCTGCACCAACCAGAAACTTATCGAGTTATCGTGCCTGCCGACGGCACCTGCGCTGCCACCTAAGGGCAACGGAGACTTCGGTAGGTCACCGATTTACGGGCAGCTCTCGGACAAGCAAGTGCTTGCCTTTGAATTAACACATGGGGTGCTGGACGCGGAGAACAATAGGCGCAATTGAAATTCGACATCGATCATTTTTTCGTCTGCAGTTTGGTGCGTCCACGCGTGTGTGTTCGGACGCCTTTCTCTCAATTGTACGAGACAACCGCTTCTGGCAGGAAGCGGAAGTAGCGAACGACGGCCGAATTTCGGTTTATCAGGGTGAAATAGCCTCGCCGCGGGCATCGCCAAAATGATTTGAACGGCATAGATTGCGCAATACATATGCGACATCGACGCTCTGCGGAAATGTTAGAATGTTTTTCCTGACCCGATGCCTGCGCTACGTCGCAAGGGGTCACTTTTGTGCCCTCCGTTGCATCTCGGAAACTGACACCCGCCGTAAACGACCCTCGGGTTCTCTGCTCACGCGCTACGCCGGATACGGAATGCGTTGATTTAATTTAAGACTCGCTATTTCTCATATTAAAGCGCCCAGTTAGTCTCGTCGTCGACAATGACGCTACCAGCGCCGCGCGCGACGTGAACATTATCAATGACATCACTTGCCGACCTACTCGACCCGGATCAATGGATCGTGTCGGGCAGAAATTTGACAGATTTTCCTTGGCCCGACGGCAAAGACGAGCGGGAGGCTATGAAGCTCATTCTTTCTGCGCGCCCTCTGCTTAGAGCCCATATGGAGCGATGGGCTAGGCGGGTCATGGACGCCCTTGGCCGGCGCGGGCGTGAAAAAGTCGGTGACGTTTTTGTGGAAGAATATCTCCGTGAATTGTGGGAGCGATCCCGCGCCTTATCATTAATGCCGTGAGCGCAGGCCACGCATTCCTGTTCGATACCTGGTCGCTTCGCAATCGGGTCAAAATCCTGCATCCTGGGCGGAAAGCATAAGGATCGCCCGAGATGGGCTGGAACAATCACATTACCAATCTGTCACTTGAGGCTGACTCCGTGGCCGTTCAGGCGCGGGCTATCAAACATTGCAATCTACATGACCACATATGGATTGATCGGGGCGACCCCGAGGCCAACAAACATGCTTATGCGCTTGGCGCAATCCGCTGGATGAACGGCGACATGGGCTGCACCCGTGAAGAGTTTATGGCCGCGATCGACGAAGTAATCGCCTATGCAGCGGACGAATGCCCGGCGTGTGCTAAAATGCACCGGGACGTGTAATGCCCAAAACTCAAAAGGTGAAAAAACCTGTCGACGTGAGCGCCCGCGCCCGCATGATCGGAAAGATGGCGCACCATTTTCGCGAGGTAAGGCGTCCCACCATCAATCCGGCATCGATAGGGTCGCGGGTGGACAACATCGAATGTGACGCACCTTGAAGACGCGCACACGATCCGCCCGTCGGCTGACTAACCGCCAGAGGCAAGCCGGACAAAGAACTTCGATACTTCGGTCTGAACAAACTCTTCGGTAATTTGGTCGAGAGTAAAGCTACCCAAACCTGCAGCAGACCCTATCGTCGCCACATAGATCAACACAGTACTTTTTGATTTTTCTGGTTGGAAGCTCACATAAGGTCTTTCGCTTCCGCCCCCGCCGATCCCGGCCTTTAAATTTCCTCGATAGACCGTGAAATGAACGCCTTGATCTTTATCAGCACGAATTTCGCACTGCCATCCTGCCTTTCTCAACGCCGCTGCGACTTCTTCAAGCGCAGGGAGCACAACCGTCGTCCTAATTCCGGTCCACTCGGCTTCAAACCTTTCGCGTTCACGCAATCGCTGTTGTTCCGCCTCCTGCCGCTTTTCGAATACGGCAATAGCCATTTCTAATGCGTTTTGGACTTCTTTTTTCATAGATCAAGTCCTCGTTCCCGGGATTTCAGCGGACGTAGTGCGCGCAATCGAAGCAGACTGCAAATTGCAGGTCTATATGTTGGAGCCCACTATTGCGACGTACAGCCGACTTGCCTCAATCATCAATTCGAGATCCGGAGGGTAGGTAATGCTTCCTTTGTGACTCGGTCCGGTCTACATACCGGCCCCGTTATCCCGTATCGGGCCTTCTATAAGTTCCAAGAATCCTGTCCCAGAAAAAATGGATCACCGCATAATTACTTTCCCCGTGCCGGTGGTGAACGAAGTGCAGTTCCTGTTTGCGTCGGAACCATGCAAATCGGCGAAGCCGCGGTCTCTCCGAGTGGTATTCATTATCGAAGAAAACGTGGGCGTAGAACGACGCTGCACACGCGACTACCAGGATCGCGAAGAGATCAACGGGCAATACGATGTATGTACACGCTCCTACCAAAAAAATGGGAATGAAGAAGTAGGGGGTAATGTTGCCTTCGCCACCGAGGTTCGTCGCAGAGACGAGATGGGCTTCGGAATAATGGGTGTGATGGAAGTTCTTATGGTCGCGGAAAAACATGCCGCCCATTGGATGATGCGCAACCTTATAATGTAGCAATGTCTGGCCAAATGACATGACCAAATGGGTAGCGACGGCGGTCACGAGAAATAGCGAAAGCTTCAGAACGAGCGGCGGTACGGTCTGCAGCATGTGCGCTTCCGCTGGTTTGAGGAATGATTTAGCACCATATCCCACTCCTGATCGATCGATGAGTCTGAATTCTTAGCGCTGGGTCGGTGAGCCCGCGGGTCAAGCCAGCCACTCACTGCGGGCCGCGGCAGCAGTTCGCTCAGCTTGGGTGAGTTTGTCGCCAGCCGCCTCGCTGTTAGTAAGAAGATTACCCGCCTGAGCGCCGACCCTACCCTTCGAAATGGAAATGAGCGAGCAAATGGTCACAACCTTGATCTTGATACTGGGGGGCGTATTACTCGCGGCCTTGGCAGTCATCTACTTCTCCTTGGTACCAAGGAGACAGTCTCGAGAATAAGAAGAAGGCGAAGGTCACACGCTCATCGGGAGGTGACGAGACACCTCGTCCCCCTGATGACCTGTGCAATCACTCTATGTCACGGCAACTGCCTCGATTTTACCTTATCTGGTCACACTTCCGCCCCCTCTTGGCGTTCAAACGCTCAGGGGGCCGAGCCAACGATGCTGTGGCCAACTCGCGTTAGGAGGCGGCCATGCAGAAAATTGCCCTCGTTGACGACGACCACAACATCCTGACCTCGGTGTCGATCGCCCTAGAGGCCGAAGGCTACAGCATTACGACCCACACCGATGGTGTCTCTGCGCTCGACGGTTTCAAGACTCGCCTACCCGACCTCGCCATCCTCGATATCAAGATGCCCCGTATGGACGGAATGGAGACGCTGCGGAGGTTGCGTCAAAAATCCGACCTGCCAGTGATCTTTCTCACTTCGAAGGATGAGCAGATCGACGAATTGTTCGGCCTGAAAATTGGTGCGGATGACTTCATCCGTAAGCCGTTTTCGCACCGCCTCCTAGTCGAGCGGGTCAAGGCCGTTCTGCGTCGCGCTGCGCCCAGGGACACCACGGCGAAGGCCGACCACAACGAAGTTCTGGAACGTGGATTGCTGCGTATGGACCCAGAGCGCCACAGCTGCACCTGGAAAAACGCACCGGTAGCGCTCACAGTGACCGAATTTCTCATCCTGCAGGCGCTTGCCGGTCGGCCTGGGGTCGTAAAAAGCCGCAACGCCTTGATGGATGCTGCTTACGACGAGCAAGTCTATGTCGACGACCGGACCATCGACAGCCACGTTAAGCGGCTACGCCAGAAATTCACAGCTAACGACGTCGACTTCGATTTGATCGAGACGTTGTATGGCGTCGGTTATCGAATCAAGGAGTTCTGCGGAGCACAAAAACCGACGGCTCCCAGACTGGCGAACAACAAGCTCGAATCAAGCCTCTACTAATTGATCTCAGGTTTCCGTGAATATAAATTTCCGGACCGGAGACAAAAGCCCTAAACCGCCCTTGAGATTCTGCTCGGCCCTCGCAGAGACTTTCGCCGAGCCCCGAAGCCCGCCAATTGCTGGCAGACAAGGCTCGCGCCTTTGCCTCGTTCAATTTTTCTTTGCATTGGCGGTCGCCTGAAATTCGGCAATTTCGTCTGCCAGTTCGTGCTCGGCTTTTTGCAAGCGTGTCGGGTTTCTCATCAAGTCGTCGGTGACCTCCTTCGATTTGCGGCAGAGCGCCTCCAGGGCATCTTTTACAAGATCGGCAGGAAGCTCAACCTTCCGGTATCTCATCTCTGCTTCAATGTCCTCGCGCTCCCGGGTATCTGATCCAAGAATGTCTTCCGCCCAACTACGTACTAACTTTACCCAACGTACCTGTAATTCCTCCAGGGGCACATCGGCGAGCGGCCGCCCCCGGTTGAGATATTTCTCCAGCCGCTCAAGCTCTTTATTTGCGAGCCACGCCTCGACCATGTTGGGATTTTTCATGATTGGAAAACTAGCACGTTGCTGAGGGGCAGTCGCGTTTGCAAATGTTGCAAGTTAGGCTGATGTTTTGTCAATCAGCGCGGCCGCATCGTCGGCCATCGCGACGCGTCATGGCGCAAACGACGCAAGCGATTTGAGCGCTCTATCTCGTGCAAGAGTTCTGCCGTGAACATTTCGTGAAATGAGTAAGGAGCAGTCGGTACTCACTTTGCGGGTGAACAAATGAGAACAATATGGGATCGCCCGTGTGCCCCGCGCATTCCGCGGCTATGAGCGCAACCTCGCCGGGTGCAGAAGGAACTTCGCGACGTCCTCGATACTGCCACCGCGGGCGAGAGCGTCGCGCAGATGCCGCTGGTCGCGCGTTGACAAAGTCTTGCCGTCATTTTGATCGGGCGGCATTCGATACGAGCCGCTGGCAACGCCAGTTTATGCCGATCAGCGCGCAGAATCCCGATGGGAGTGGGTTCTGGGCAATCACGACGAACGGCGACGTGCCGTGCTGGAAGCAAGAACGCCTTAGGCGAAATTTACTGATGCGGATTGATCCCGCGGCCCGCTCGATCGGTTACAGTGAGCATCGCGATTGAATCCAAATGGGTGGGAACCACCAAGCCATCGATCGAGGAAATATTGTGGGATTTGATTCGTCTTGAATTGTTAGTCCATAACTACAATGCGAGCGCGTTTTTCCTTCTTGCTGGTCAACGACGCCACTTGGACCCTTTCTTTCGTCAAACGTCATTCTTTGATGCATCGACAGATACCACGCGCAGGCCTCTGCTACGTCACGACAGAGGCGGGATTCACACAATAACGATCGGGCCGGTGGATCGTGCGCGCACTCCGTTTTTAAACGATGTGTTTAACAAGTACCGAGACTTGCCGTTTCCGCGCAAGATTCGAACAGGTCGAACTTCCCCTTTTCCGGTAAATCAGACCGCGGATGGGTTTCGAGTATACGTATGGCGCGTCATGCCAATCGAAAACCGCAGCACGATCCTTGGAGAAGAAATGCTGAGAGTATTCCAGCGGAAGAAATCGAGTAGAGAGGAGGTTGACGCTATTTTGGCTTGGCGGGGACCATCTGCTCAATCGCCACGCGCGGCAGCAATCTCCCACGCGACCACTCTGCAATGATGACCATGCGCGTCTCGTGCAGCAGCGGGTCGTACTGAAACTGTCTGGCAATGTCCTCGATCGGTTTCTTGTACATGCCAGCAGCGGCTTCGGCCTGTAGGATCGCCAAATCCATCATGACAATGTTCTTGGCGACTTCGTTCACGTCACGGTTGGCGGGTGGTTTTCCGCCATCCAGCTCTGAGCAGGGACGGATTGCTCGATCCATTGTTCAAGATCGTTGGCATCCAGCGCTTTTACGTCCTTCCAAACCCCTTCCGCCTTTTTCGCTCGCGCCCAATCATCTTTGCCCGGCCAATTGCGCGGCGTGACAAATACAAACGTCAAGTTTTTCTGATCTGCCGCGGGAATTCCAGCGACGCGGGCGGCGTAATCCTTCTCGGCCTTCGGCTTTGGGTCTTTGTTGCAACCGAATTCCCAGCTTGAAGCTCCTATCGGTATCCAGGGTGTCGCGGTGTCGGTTTCGACCTGGCCATCCCAGCCCGGCCGCTCTGCATTGTCGTAGGCCGGGAAATCGACTTTTGACAAATTGACGCCGGTGGTCAGGATTAAACGGCGTAAAAATGCGGGCAGCTCAGCGCGCGATGATGTGTGATCGGCCCAGGCCTCAATCTGGGCAGCGGTGATGTCCATGAAACTCGGGGCATAGGCGCGAACCGCGACGGCCTTCTCCCGATGACGCATTTGAACCTCGTCATATGAGGCTTGCATCTTGAGGAGCGTTTCGCTCTTCGCTTTCGGTCCGAATGCTTTCTCAAGGCGCAACGCCATTTCCGATGAGAGGGCGGCATTGCCGTTCAGAAGATTGGACAGAGCAGGTCTGCCGACGCCCAGCAATTCTGCCGCCTTCTTGACGGACATCCCCGTAGGCAGGACAGATTTCTTAAGATATCCGGTTATGATGTCAGACCGCGAGAAAACGGTGCTCGACTGTATAGATCGGCCGTCTCTTTCCGGCGGTATTGGTGAAGCCGCAACCATACTTGCCGCCGCAGCGCGAAAATTCGACTGGGAAAAAGCCGCTTCATATTTGCAGCAAATCGGCTCCGCCTCCCTGGTTCGCCGCCTCGGCTGGCTTGCCGATCATACCGGGGCCGACATTCCCGATTTCATCCGGGCGCTAATGCACGGCATGGCAGATCGGCCCGGCGTATCTTTTGTCGTTTCCCGCAAACCGGCGAGCGATGTGATCGGATACGCGAAAGAATGGCACCTGATGGCGAATGTACCAGTGTCCGCAATCGCCAAATCCGCGGGACGCGCCAAGCGCCACAAGATCGAGAAGAAGACAGTGTAGCTATGCTAACCCGGCCCCAGGTGCAACGCTACACCGCGGAGTGCCGCGTCGGCCTTTCCGCCATAGACGTCATATACCCCGTGGACGTCGGCGAGAAAGATGCCGGCGAGTTTTCCCCGCTCAAGGAGACGCGCGAGATCGACCCAATACTCGAGATCCTTATAGGTCGCCGATTAGTTCCGCGGGTGGGTCCACAAGCCCGACGACTGACGCGCGAGGCAATTCATGTCGAAGGCGTTAAACGAAATTGCCCCGTTCTGCGTCAGCGCCTCAACGGCCAAATCGTCGTTACGTTGCCGACGAAAGCACGATGATAGCGAACTCTCAAAAGGACGGGTCAAAACATCCCATTAGAGTTTGCAGAATGGTTGGGCACGATTTGTAAAACGTCCCAATGCTCAACGATCTTGCCGTCAGCGTCCAAACGGAAGATATCGATGCCAGCCCAAACGTGGTCGCCCGGCCATTCTTGCCGGCAGTGCAAAACAACATAATCACCTTCGGCGATTACGCGTTTGAATTCGACACGTTTCCCGGGATAGTCGTGGGCGGCATCCTCGAAATAGGCGACAAAGCCTTCTTTGCCGTCCGGAACGCCCGGATTGTGCTGTTCGTAGGCCGCACCGACGTAGCGTTCCACAGCCTCTCGCGGCCGGCACTGATTGAACATTAGTTCGTAAAACGCGACGACGTTCTGTTTGTTTTTCTTTGGATTAGACATTCGCCATTCTTCGCTTTCGTTGATGTGCTTGCACTAAAAGCCTGCGCCAGCCTCCGTAATCGGTGGCCCCGAGTAGTGAACGTGCACAAGCCTCCAACCCATTTCCGGAAATTTCACGTAGACTTGTGTCTCTCGACCATTCGTGTTTAACGGGCGCTGATTCGAGCGAAAAGTTGCCTGAAAGGCCCAATCGAATTCGACCACCGCGGAATTACCAAATATTTTGACAGAGGGTTCACCTGTGACCCTAAGCTTGCGCGCCGAAAAGGTTTCGCCCATTACCTTGCCGTAGAAGCCTTCCGAAATCTCCTTCCAACCATGTTCACTACCCCGGGGCTCAATGAAACTCGCGTCAGGTGTCGTCACCCAAATGGTTGCCCCAAGTTCAACGTCAGCACCGTCTATTGATTTGGTATAGACGCCGATCATCCTCTTGATTTCATCGTGCTCGTTCATGACGTGAAGCCCTTTCGGTTGAGGATCGTTGCGGGAATCACCCGCTCAGAACGGATAGGGATTCGGTTTGTCCTTGATAGTCACCCATTGCCATTGGGTGAATTCGTCCCAATTGGCCGGACCGCCGATGCGCGTTCCGTTGCCGGAAGCGCCCGAGCCGCCGAACGGTACGTGAGGTTCGTCGGCCACGGTCTGATCGTTGATGTGCAGGAGCCCGGTATTGAGCCGGTTGCCGATCGCAAGCGCGCGGCCGACATCGGCGGAGAATACGCCGGCTGAAAGCCCGTACTCATTGTTGTTGGCGAGCGCCACTGCCTCGTCGTCGCTGGCGACGGTCGTGATCGCGGCCACAGGTCCGAAGATTTCCTCCTCGAACGCGCGCATGCCGGGCTCTACGCCCGTCAGCACAGTCGGCCGATAAAATGGACCTTCAAAAGTCCCGCCGGCTTCGAGCTTCGCACCCGCGGCCACCAACTCTTTCACAATGCTGTCGATGCGCAGGACCTGCGCCTTGCTGATCACCGGTCCCAGCGCGACCTGGCCGAGCGGATCGCCGACCGGCAAATGGTTCGCCTTGGCCACAAGCTTCGCGGTCAATGATGCGGCGATTTTGTCTTTAGCCAGCACGCGGCCGGTGGTCATGCAGATCTGGCCTTGATGGAACCAGGCGCCGAAGGCGATCGCCGAAGCCGCTGCATCGAGGTCGGCATCTTCCAGAACGATCACGGCGTTCTTGCCGCCGAGCTCAAGTTGCACTTTTTTTAGATGTTTGCCTGCGAGTTCGCCGATGCGCCGCCCGACGTGGCTCGATCCGGTGAACGACACCATGGCAATGTCCGGATCGGTGCAAAGCGCTTCTCCCGCCTCGGCGCCGCCGGGCAGGACTTGCAGCACGCCTTTTGGCAATCCGGCTTCTTCGAAAATCCGCGCAATGATGAACCCGCCGGTGAGCGCGGTGCGCGGATCGGGCTTGAGCACAACAGTGTTGCCGGTCGCGAGTGCTGGTGCAACGGCTCTGGTCGACAGAATAAGCGGAAAATTAAACGGCGAAATAATGCCGATCACGCCGCGCGGCACGCGCCGCGCAATACTGATACGGCCGGGATTGGATGGCAGCACCAAGCCTTGTGGCTCGGTACACATGGCAGACGAGCGATAAAGGATTTCCGTCACCATGTGGATTTCGAACCCGGCCTTGGCCGGGATGCCGCCGGTCTCACGCGCGATCCACGGGATCAGTTCTTCCTGATTGTCCTCCAGTGCGCGGGCCGCCTTGCGCAGGATTGCGGCGCGTTCTTCATAAGGGGTCGCAGCCCAGCCCGGCTGCGCGGCGCGCGCCTCGGCGGCGGCTTTGCGCACGTCGGCTGCTGAGGCATTGCCGACACTGGTGATCTTGTTGCCGGTGGCTGGTTCGACGACGTCGAGCGAGCCGCCGGCGGCACTGCGCCACTCGGCGCCGAACACGCGCCCTTCCCACGTTTTCTCGATCAAGAATTTCGGTGCCGGTACGTTCATTTTGGGCTCTTTCTTTTGGGATGAGCGGCGATGCGCCCGAGCTAGTGCGCGAACCGAACGACTGGCTTTACGACTGCTCCAGCTTCGGAATCTCGTATCGCGTCGTTGATCTTGTCGAACGGGTAGAAAGTAACGAGCTTGTCAAAAGGGAAACGGCCTTGCGCGAATAGATCAATCAACGTTGGAATGAAAACGTTGGCGTGTGAGTCTCCTTCGACGATCCCGCGGATCGATCGACCGCCAGTCATCACATGGAGTTCGTCGAAAGTGACTTCGGTCCCAACATTCGACGCACCTACAATGCCGCACGTACCGCGCGGCGCGAGACAATCGATCGCCTGTCGGATGACCTTGGCGTTTGCGGTGGTTTCAAAGCAGAAATCAACACCATATCCCGTCGCTTTATTAATAGCCCGCCCGACGTCTTCCTTTGCGTTGATTGTGTGAGTAGCGCCCAACTGCCGCGCGAGCGCGAGGCGGCTCTCGTTGAGGTCAATGCCAATGATGGTGCTTACACCGACCAGGCTCGCAGCCATGATAGCGCTCAATCCAACTGAGCCAGTGCCGAATACCGCAAGGGAATCGCCCGGTCCCGGCTTCAGTATATTGATGATCGCTCCCGCGCCGGTCTGTATCCCGCAAGCAAGTGGGGCGAGGCCTTCCAGAGGCACGTCGTCGCGTACTTTGACAATGTTGGTTTCGTGGCAGAGTGCGTGACTCGCGAACGACGACTGTCCAAAGAAATTGCCGTGTATGCGCTCGTTTTCCTTGGAGAGGGCGCTGCTGCCATCTGGGCGGCTGCCGGCAAAGTTATAACCAAAGAACTCATGACAATAAGTCTGGGCGTCGTGGTTGCAGCTTGGGCAACGACCGCAGAAATTGAACGTCATGAGAACATGATCGCCGGGGGACACTTTCGTCACTGCCTTCCCAATTCGTTCGACCACACCCGCGCCTTCATGCCCCAGCACGATCGGTTGTGGCACCGGGAACGCTTGGTCGCGCATCGCGATGTCGGTGTGGCAGATGCCCGTCGCGACGAGTCTAACAAGTATCTCGTCGTCTCGTGGCTCCTCCAGAACTCAAAGTCTCGATCGACATCGGCTCGTGCTTCGCACGGGTGACGGCGGCTTGGATTTTCATGAGGCGCTCCTCGTGTTTTCTTTACGTCCCATTTGAAGATTTCGAGCTGGATATGCTGCGGGCTCGCGTCGCTTCAATGAAACGCAATCGATATCCGACTGGCATGAGGCGAAGGCCGAAGCGATCCTGTATGGCGCCCCAAAGGCCACGCGGCAGGAAAAGCGAGAATAAAAGTGCTGACGCACCTAGCCCGACAAGGTACCAAACCCCGCTACCGCCAAAGAATGTTTCGATCAGAAAGAAAAGGATCGCGCCAATAATCGGACCTTCGAAAGTCCCGAGGCCGCCGACCAAGGCCATGAAGATCATGTACGCCGTCCATTGGACGCTAAAATATGTTTTGGGCTGGAAACTGATGAGGCTTGCCAGCCAGAGCGCACCCGCGGCAGCGCAACCGACTGCCGCGAGCACGAAGATCAACCGTTTACTGCTCAGCACCCGCACGCCGAGCGATGCCGCGGCCTCTTCGTTGTCTCGTATGGCCTGGATGGAGGCGCCCGCTCTGCTGCGCAACAGCGCGAAAAGGAGCGCCAAGAGCACCGTCATGGCGGCGAGCGCCGACCAATAATTGTAACCTCGCCTTACTCCGGCCTCGTAGGCGTCCAGGGCGATCAAGGAAATGCCTGTCTCGCCGTTCACCCGGGGATCGAGATTGACCAGCAGGTGGGCGAGCTCTGCCAACACCCACATGCCAATGGCGAACTCGCCGCCGCGTAGCCTCAAGGCGAGCAAAGACAATGGTAGGGACAGAACGCCGACAAAGAGCGTGCCGAGAAGTAGCGCTGGATACGCATCGATTCCCCAATAAGAGAGGCGGATGGAGGCGTAAGCACCGAGGCCGAAAAACGCTTGTTGCCCGACAGAGACTAGACCCCCGTAGCCGGCCAACGCATTCCACATCGCGGCCATGATCACGTAGATAAAGAGAGTCGTGAATCGATCCGTGAGATAAGGGCTGAGATAAAAAGGCCCGAATGCGAGGACAATGACTAGCGCGACGAGACCGCAGGATGCGAATACCGACAGCGGCGTCCAACGTTGAACGACGACTTCATCGGTGGCGCTCATAGTGACCGCCTTCTTAGAGCGCGGAGCCAGGTAAGCACATCCGGCCCGGTTATAAATAACCGCGCAGTCAGAATGACGATGAAGATCAGGTGCCCAGCGATAAGAAAGCCACGTGGATTAATCTGAGACCCCAAATTCTGAGTAACACCGAGGATAATTCCGCCCCACAGCGTGCCCCAAAGCGATCCGGCGCCGCCAATAACGACCGCCTCGAAGGCGAATATGAGCTGAGTAGACCCGGCGTACGGATCGAACGTCGCGCGCATGCCAAGGAATACCCCAGCTACGGCGACCGTCACTAAGGCAATCGCCGCGGCAACGGCGTAGACCTGACGCGAGTTAATACCGACAAGCTCCGCGGCGTCTGGATCTTCCGTCGTCGCCCGAATTGCCCGCCCAAGAGAAGTGTAGGTAAGAAAAAGATGGAGACCACCAAGGAGCGCCACCGCAGCGGCAAATGTCAGAACTGCCAGTTGGCCGGCGGCAATGTCTTCGCTGACATTCCAGCTCTCAAAGGATAGATCGCCTATATTGGGCGCCAGGGATCGTGTATCGGCGCCGAACTTCTCAAAGAGAAGATTGTCGACGACGACGGCGAGGCCGAAGGTGCTCAGAAGCGGAACCAATTGGCCCGATCGCAGGCCGCGTTCCAAGACTGTGATCTGTAATGTCCACCCGACGACCGCCATAACCGGAGCAACAAGGAGGAGGCCGATGAAGGGCGAAATCTCCCATTGTTCTGCGACCACCCAAACGAGATAGGCAGCCACCACTGCCAGGCTACCATGCGCGAGATTAATGACGCGCATGACGCCGAACATGAAAGTCAAACCGGAAGCGATGAGCGCGTAGTAACCGCCGAGCAAAACGCCCTGCAAAACCTGGTTGATTGCTTCCACGGCTAATTCACTCTTCGACCGTCTCGGCGCAAACCAAAATATGCTTGGGTGATCTGGTCGCGCGAAAGCTCGCCTACCTTCCCTTCCAAAACGACGCGACCTTCGAGCATGCAAGCGACCCGTGTCGCAACTTTCATCACACGATCGAGTTCCTGCTCCACAAGAATGATTGTTGCGCCGCTTGCGATGACTGAATTAAGCAACTCGTAGACCTGCTGGACAGCGATAGGGGCTAAGCCCAAGGAAACTTCGTCGAGTAGCAGGAGGCGGGGATTGGTCATGAGCGCCCGGCCGATGGAGGTCGCTTGTTGTTGACCGCCAGAAAGGTCACCGCCTCGACGCTTGAAGCAATCGCGAAGAAGCGGGAAAGCTTCAAGTATTCGTTCCACATTCCAGGCACCCGCGCGCTTGGTTCTGCCTGCGACCAGAAGATTCTCTTCAACTGTGAGACTGGGGAAGAGGCGGCGTCCTTCGGGAACCATTGCGATTCCCATGCCGACACGCCGGTGTGCTCTCACGTGACTAATGTCAGCGCCATCATATTTTACATGCCCTCCCGAGGGTTTATGGGCTCCGGCGATCGAGCGCAGCAGCGTGGTCTTTCCGGCGCCGTTAGCGCCAACGAGAGCAAATATCTCACCCTGCGAGATCGCAAACGAAACGCCACGCACGGCTTGCAGCAGTCCGTGCCGAGCCTCAAGATTTTCGACGTTCAGCAAGCTCATGCCGATATCGGCCCCAGATAAGCGTCGATCACAGCGGCGTTTGCCATAACCTCTTCTGGATTTCCGTCGGCAATAATGCGGCCCGCGTCCATGCAAACAAGGCGGCTTACCACCCGGACTAGGATATGAACGATGTGCTCAATCCAGACGATGGCGATGCCGCGCCCGTGGAGCAGGTGAATAATGTCGACCAACTCGCTCGCCTCGGCGTCGGTCAGGCCGCCGCCTATTTCATCGAGCAGCAGCACTTTTGGGTCCGTCGCGAGCGCGCGGGCAAGTTCGAGACGCTTGCGATCAAGCAGAGCAAGAGTCTCGGCCTGGCGATTGGCCAGCCGCATCATGCCGCACAATTCAAGGGATTCGATGCAGCTTTGATAGGCGCGTTCCCCTTTGCGTCCGGCGCCGGTAGCAACTGCGACGAAGACATTTTCGAAAACATTCATGCCGCCGAAGGGTTTCGGAACCTGGTGCGACCGGGCAATTCCTAAGCGGCACCGATTAGCGGCGTCGAGCCGAAGTCACGTTCAGACCCCCGAACACCACGGTACCTGATGACGGGCGATAGGCACCGGCGAGCAAGTTCAGCAGACTTGTCTTGCCGGCGCCGTTGGGCCCGACGATGCCTACGGCCTCGCCTTCTTTGAGCATGAAGTCGACGTTGTCGACCGCAACAAACGCTCCGAAGCGCTTGGCGATCCCAGCGGCAACAAGGGTGCCGTGTTTTTCGTCCATTGCCGCTGGGCCCTCACGTCAAAGATCTTCTCAGCTTAAGGGCAGGAGCTTAGCGCTCACCGGGACCTTCCGATCATTCGCGTTCTCGGTAATGACCTGATCGAATTTGTACTTGCTGCCCGGCTTCGCTTTAATCCACTGCGTTCCGATGATGCTACTCGGTGAGACGTTCGGGAAGGGACCGCTTGTGAAATCGACGGTGCCGACCATCGTTACGGTCTTGAGCCCGGCCAAGGCTTTCGCGACAGCGGCCTTGTCATTCGGCGCACTGCTATTTTTGAGGGCTGCAAAACCGGCGTCGAAGAGCGACATCGAAGCGCCTATCTGCATGTTCCATTGCTTGCCGACCGCTTTCTCGTAGCCTTCGGCAATATCCTTGGAGCTAATACCGGTGAGGGGCGAATTGTAAGGAAAGTTAGGATGCCAATAGCAAGCACCGGCAAGTTTGTCCCCAAGCGACCCAAGTGCTTCGATTTGGGAGGGGAATAGCCCGGTCTTCGCGATCTGCGCGATCTTTACAGTCTTGGTATACCCCTGCTGCGCGGCTTGCCGCCAAAAGGTGGCGAAGTCCGGCGGAATTGGAAAGGTGTTGAAGACTTCGCACTTTTCGGCCTTGAACTTGGCGATCTGCGCCGCGTAATCGGTCGTGCCGTCCTCGTATCCTCCTGGATCAACAATCGTGTATCCGGCCTTAGCCAGCGCAGGCGCGAGGTGTTCACGAATTGCGTTGCCGTCGGCGTCGTTTGGATAGAGCACACCCAATTTTTTGTTGGTCGACAGTGCGCTCCACTGAGAAACGTAGCAGTCGAGAAAATTTTTCACGCCAAAGCTGAAATGGTACGTCCATTTGAACGGGGACGGCTCATTCGGCTTTGCACCCCGTCCAAAATACCATGCCTCCCAAGGCATAACCGTGGAAAGGCAAGGAACGCCCGCCGCCTCGCACGCGTCGGAGACCGGATTCACGGTTTCCGGGGTGGATGTCGTCAGCATGAAATCGATGCCGCCGCTTGTGATGAGTTCTTTGGCGAGTTGTCCAGCGCGAGCTGGATCGGACTGCGTATCCTTGTCGATGATTTCAACCTGATAAGTCTTGCCGCCGACTGCAAACCCCTTTGCGAGGGCCTTGCGGACTAGGCCGATGACATAAGGATCGGGCTCGCCGAAGCCGGCAAGCGGACCACTGCGCGGGCTGATGAACCCGACTTTGAGTGTGTCCGCAGCGTTGGCGGTTGTCCAGAAAGCGGGCAGTGCGCTCGCAAGCGAAACCCCGCCCACTATCCCTGCTGCTCGTTTGGCAAATTGTCGGCGCGTGATGCCCGATGATACCGCCGTCGTCCTGCGCCGTTCGTTGTTTTCACTCATTAGGTCCTCCCATACGTCTGACAGTTTTACACACCGGTAAGGTGCGTGATGGATCAAGGTTGGCTGTAACGCTTCATGGCCAAGCTGGCGGGATCAATGTTCGCCATGAAATCTTTCGCCGCCGGAGCGCTGGCAAAACTGGCCATCGAGGCGTCGGCGTCTTTCGCCGATTGCCAATGGATGATTACTAGCCACTCGCCGTTCTGACCGGCGGCGGATTCGCGCGAGATAAAACCCGGCTGCTTAGAGACATGCTGCGTCTCTACGGCCTTATCGATCGGCATGAACTGTGCGTAGCCGACACCATCTTTTAGTTTGAGTGTGACGACCTCAACTACATCAGAGGCAAACGCGAGGCCCGGGGTCACCCCGAGAACGGCGGTGATCGCTGCGGCCTGAATGAATTTGCGCATGACTTCCCCCTCCCTAGGCAGAAACGTGCGGCTGCGCCGCTGTTTTGGTGGTTTCTGCTTGGGAGATCTCAGCAATGAACATACCAACTCGAACGGATGCCGCGCCGGTGGCCTTAATGCGCTGAATTGACTAGGGATTTTAGCAGCTGGCGGTAGCAGGCTTGCTTCCAGCACTCCAAAGATTTTCATGTATTGACGAAAGGGACTTTGCTAAGTTTGATGATTACGTGAATTCTGGACAAGGCGTTTGAGGTGGAGTTCGTCTGGTGAGTGGCGACCAGCGGCGAGTATCGCTCGCGGAAATGTCTGAGCTGGCAGCAGGCGTATTGCGCCGGGCAACGTATAACGAGTTTGACGCAACCGCCTCGCCGACCTTCGACGATCTCACTGAATCCCTCTTTTTCTCTCCAGGCGATGGTCGAATCTGGCTCAACGACCAACGCATGTTCCTTCTTCACACCGGATCGTTCGGCGCCCTTCGACAAGAGCTGATCGAAACTCTGGGGGCAGACCGTGCGCGCGAATTGCTGACGCGGATCGGATATCTATCCGGCGCCCGCGATGCCAGCATCATTCGTAAAAAGTGGCCGGCGGGTGATCTCGCCAGTGCATTCACCGCCGGTCCGCGGCTCCACTCCCTCGAAGGGATCGTGAAAGTAACTCCCGTTCAATTCGCGTTCGATATCGACCGTGGCTCTTTCTTCGGCGAGTTTCTCTGGCACGATTCAACGGAAGCGAGCGAGCACATTTCGGCCTACGGCATTTCGACCGCGCCGGCATGTTGGATGCAGATCGGCTATGCAAGCGGCTACGCGAGCACTTTCATGGGCAAGCTCATTGTCTATCGCGAAGTTCAGTGCGCCGCGATGGGCCACACCCACTGTCATAACAAGGGACGTCCTGCAGACGAGTGGGATAATGATGCTGCCGAAGATCTGAAATATTTTGATTTCTACCACACCCCGCGCCGTACTTTCGCGCAGGGGAGCGGGACGCCGTTGCCAGTGCCGAAGAGCAGGTCCATTTCCACATCTCGACCGCGTCCAGGCAAGCCCGATAGCAATCGCATTGTCGGCATGTCATCCGCACTCCGCGCCGCTCACCACATGCTTGAACGCGTGGCGCCGACTAACGCAGCTGTCCTGTTTACGGGCGAGTTTGGTACGGGCAAGGAGTTGTTTGCAAATACTCTGCACGCCTTCAGTCCACGGGCGAACGAGCCCTTTGTCGCGATCAACTGTGCCGCGATCCCGGATACGCTTGTGGAGGCTGAACTTTTCGGAGTTGAGCGAGGTGCCTATACTGGTGCGACAACCTCACGTGCTGGTCGGTTCGAACGAGCTTCCGGAGGAACATTGTTTCTCGATGAGATTGGATCGTTGAGCCTTGTCGCCCAAGGAAAACTGCTGCGGGCGGTTCAAGAAGGGGAAATCGAGCGTGTGGGCGGATCGAATGCGCGCCGAGTTGACGTTCGAATTGTTACTGCGACGAACGTCGATCTTCGGGCCGAGGTAGAGGCGCGTCGTTTTCGCGAAGACCTATTTTTCAGACTGAATGTTTTCCCGATTGACCTTCCGCCATTGCGGGAACGACGGGATGATATTCCTCTGTTGATGGATCATTTCTTGGCATTGTATTCGGCGCGCCACAAACGGCACTTTACCGGATTTACCCGACGCGCCGTCGAGGCTTTGTTGAACTACAGTTATCCTGGTAATATTCGCGAACTCCAAAATCTGATTGAACGCGGGATCATCTACGCAGAGGAAAGCGGTGCAATCGATTCGGTGCATATGTTTCGCCGAGGCGAACAAGTTAGAAATGATGTATTTGCGCTGGGTAGTACAGGTGCGCTTGAACATAATCTTGAAAATCCAACTTCGGAGCAAGGGACAATTCAGGCCCCGATAAGATCAGGCGTGAAAGGAAAATCTGCCGTGGACGCAATTGTACACGGGGCACTCGAACAAGGAATGACGTTTGAGGAATTGCAGAGTCGCGTCTACTCCGCTGCCCTGGTAAAGGCGGATGGAAATGTGTCAGCGGCAGCACGCCTTTTGAAGATCAGTCGGGCAAAACTCGACTATCGACTTACGAAGAGCGGCGCAAAGCCGTAGAGCGTCGCGGATGCGCGCGCTTGAAACTGATCGATCGATGCAGGATCGCGCAAAAATGACCGTCGCGGCAGCGTGCGGTGAGACGAGCTTAACGACGAAAGTTTCTAGCTTCCGCCGGCTCTTTATTTTTTTGCGGTTTCTGCGTCGAAGCGTGAGAGCGCACTAGGGGGCATGGCGTTGTCGCGCAAACCCTCTCGTTTGCCGATGGCCCCATAGCTCAACAACCAGGTGCCTTCTTCCGAAACTGACAACTTGAGCGACTCGAGAGCGAGTCATTAGCTATGATAATAATCGAACCAATCTTGGACCTAATAACTGTGCGCAAAGAGGCTATAATAGGGACAGTGTTGCCCTCGCATGCCAACGATTTTAAAGTGCCAGAAGTCCGTAAATACCTCGATCTATATGTTCGCGGTTCAAACGGTTACGGCGGCGAGGATCGTGTAAAGCTCATGAGCTGATGTGGGATTCGATCGGCACAGAGTTCGCTAGCCGCCATGCGCTCTACGAGCGCAACTATTTCGGCAACCACGAAAACATCCGAACGGAAGTGGTCATGATCGCGGACATGATGGGTCAAAGCGCGAGGTATAAGGGCTTTGCCGAACAGTGCATGGCCGAATACGACCTGGCCGGCTGGCCGCTGCGGATTTGATCAATCCTGACGATATTAATGCGGTGATGCGGAAAGTATCATAGGGGCGGCCTGCCCATCGACTAAGAGCTTTGTGGCGTCTCGTCCGCGCCTCGCAGCGCGAGGATGATCCCGAGGCACCATTCCTGCACCGCTTGACGAAATCGGTCGATGCATCCATCGCGAACACCGCGGTTGGTTCAAGCTGGGCGCTTGATCGTCGGCCGTAGCCGCACCTTTCCCCCAGCAACCGCGGGGACGCTAAGGAACGGTAGCCAATAACTGTAGCCACTGTGGCCACTACTTCCCCTAAGTCATTGATTTCATTAGATGGCGGAGAGGGAGGGATTTCGAACTCTCGATATCGTTCTCACGCCTCGCACCGACGATTTCATTCTCAAGCGCTGGAAATCAGCGCCGGCATTCATCCGGAAGGGACTGGACTTCCTCCGCGCTTGGAGCGTCAGTGCTGCCGTGCCGAGGGACCTGTTGGCCCCTTCTGGAATCCTGCCCCGCTGGCGAAGCCGCCGTTGTGGGGTTTCGGTGGTGACGGCGCTGGTGCCGTTACCACCGAAAGGATATCCAGATGTCGCACAGCAAAACCTCAAAGAAAGCCCGACTCGCGCGCGCCAAAATCGGAGCGAAAACGCATGTGAAGGCCGCCGCTACTATTCGCTCGCGCGCAGCCCGCCGTGGGACTAAGCAGGAGGCGGTCATCGCCCTGCTCAGGCAACCCGCAGGGGCAACAATCGACGCCATGATGAGGGCAACCGGCTGGCAACAGCATTCGGTGCGCGGCTTTCTCGCCGGGGTGGTCAATAAGCGGCTTAAGCTGAAGCTAGGTTCGACGAAGGTGGACGGGGTCCGAGTTTATCAAATTGTGAGCCCCGAATCCGACAAACGCAGGGCCAGCCAAGCCAAACCGCAGCGGCGCTGACCATCATGCCGCGCGTCAAGATCGGTCCCCAACAGCCGGACCGAAACACACTGAACGTCGAGGTCGCGCGATTGCGCGATCTCGATATCGAGACGCTGCGTTATCGCTGGCAAACGGTGTTCAATCGATTGGCGCCCCCTCACCTCCCCCGACACCTACTGTTTCGTCTGCTGGCCCATCGGCTTCAGGCCGATCAATTGGGCGACCTGGATAACGAGAGTCGACGCCTGCTCGACTCCTCGACATCGCCCGAGCACGCTGGACAACGGGCCGTCGCGCTGGCGCGGAAGACCACCGAATTGAAGCCCGGCACCATGCTTGGCCGCGAATGGAGCGGTCGAATGCATCGCGTGGCGGTGCTTGCGGACGGGTTCGCCTGGAACGGCAAGACCTATTCTAGCCTGTCGAATATCGCCTTCGCCATTACCGGCACCCGCTGGAACGGACCACGCTTCTTCGGCCTGCGCGACAAGCCGGCCAAAGGATCATCCTCATGAAATCCGCATCAACCAAACAGGTTCGCTGCGCGATCTACACCCGGGTCTCGACTGACCGAGGGCTCGAGCAGGACTTCAACTCGCTCGATGCCCAGTATGACGCTTCGCAAGCCTATATCCGCAGTCAGGTGCATGCGGGCTGGACCTTGCTGCGGGCCAAATATGATGACGGCGGTTTCTCTGGCGGCAACACCGACCGTCCGGCTTTGCAACGCCTTCTGGTCGATGTGCAGGCCGGCAAGGTCGACGTCATCGTCGTCTACAAGGTCGACCGCCTCACCCGCTCGCTGGCGGACTTCGCCAAGCTCGTCGAGCTATTCGACCGGCACAACGTATCCTTTGTCTCCGTCACCCAGCAGTTCAACACCACGACTTCAATGGGCCGATTGACGCTCAACGTGCTGTTGTCCTTTGCCCAGTTCGAGCGCGAGGTCACTTCCGAGCGCATCCGCGACAAGATTGCCGCTTCCAAGCGCAAGGGCCTTTGGGTCGGCGGCATGGTCCCACTGGGTTATGACACGAAGGATCGCAAGATAACCGTCAATGAAGCCGAGGCGGAGCAGGTGCGGACCATGTTCCGCCTCTATCTCGAACTCGGCAGCCTCAACCTGCTGATGGCCGAACTCCGCAAGCGGGGCATGGTCACCAAAGTTCGTATCCACAAGGATGCGCAGAACGTTGGTGGCATATCCTTTACCCGGGGTCCCCTCGCCCACCTGCTTCGCAATCGCTTCTACATTGGCGAAGTGGCCTTTAAGGGCGAAATCCTGAAAGGCGAGCAACCTCCCGTTTTGGACCGAGCGTTGTTCGACGCCGTGCAAGCCAGACTGAGCGAACAGGCAACCAATCACAAAGTCATGCGATTGAAGTCCGAGGCCCTGCTGGCAGGTAGCATCTTCGACGATCGCGGCAATCGAATGAGCCCGACATTCGCTCGGAAACGGGGAATCAAATATCGATATTATCTGTCGTCGGCGCTTCTGCACGGCGTCCCCGAGCGCGCCGGCTCTGTACGCCGCGTGCCGGCAGCCGAGATTGAGCGTTTGGTTCTCAGTAGGCTTCGAGACCATCTGAAGCTATCCGAGCCAATCGACGACCAGAACCTCATCAGCAACCATGTTGCACGTGTTGAGGTTCAGACGGAACGGTTGCTAGTCCGATTGGCTCACGCCCAGGAGCGCGATCGGGGCGGCGCAAGCGACGACACACTTTATATTAGTTGGCAAAAGACAGCATCGACACGCCGCCGCGAAATTCTTTTGCCCGAATCCGCTTCACCTGAAAATGTTCGCCCGATACGGGCGGAGACCCGCGCCACGCTGGTCGCATCGATCGCGCGGGGACGCCGCTGGCTCAACGAATTGATCGCCGACGCCAAAACAAGCGCGGAGGGCATCGCGCAGCGCGAAGGCTGCAGCACGCGCAAGATCAACATGACAATCTCGCTCGCTTTTCTGGCGCCTGACCTCGTCAAGGCGGCAATCGACGGCCGGCTTCCCCACGGAATGGGAGTGACGCGCCTGGCCGATTTGCCGGCCGAATGGTCCGAACAGCACAAGATGCTCGGACTCCCCACCCTATAAGAGCCGTTCTCGAACTGAGTCTCCGCGAACCGAGTCTCTGGTTTCCGGGAAACGGAATTCTGACGCCAGAGACAGACGGGGCGAAATGCCCATGCTGAATCAGTCAGCGGTCCGCAGAGACCGAGGCGCATCACACAAGCCCGCAAAACGCGGGCATCTTTGAACGGTCCGGGAAATCTCCGGGGGTACGCGAATGCGTGGTGGGCCCGGGAGGACTCGAACCTCCAACCAAGCGGTTATGAGCCGCTAGCTCTAACCATTGAGCTACGGGCCCCGCGCCGACGGGACTCAGTGAATGTTAGCCTCTCCGGCTCAGCAAAAATACGGCCTGTTCGCCGAACAGGTTCCAGAACCACCAAGGCATCTTGAGCCGCATCCGGCTGCCCCAGGCGTTGAGCGCCGCCGCCTCTTCCATCCGGGCGCCGGCGACGCGGCAGAGCTGGCGGAAATCTTTGATGCTGCAGAAGTGGATGTTGGGCGTCTCGTACCAGGCATAGGGCAGATTGTCGGTATGCGGCATGTGTCCGCCGAGCGCGACTTGCAGCCGGATTCGCCAGTGCCCGAAATTCGGAAACGAGACGATCGCGTAGCGGCCGATGCGAAGCATATGTTCGAGCACGACGCGGGGCTGACGCGTCGCCTGCAAGGTCTGCGACAAGATGACGAAGTCGAAGGCGTCATCGGGATAGTCCACGAGGTCGGTGTCGGCGTCGCCCTGAACCACGGCGAGGCCTTTCGCGACGCATTCGTTCACGCCCTCGCGTGACAATTCGATGCCACGGCCGTCGACGCCGCGCGTTTCCAGAAGGCGAAGGAGTTCACCGTCGCCGCAACCGACGTCGAGCACGCGCGCGCCAGGCTGCACCATATCGGCGACCACCAACAGATCGACGCGCGAGCCGCCCGGCCCGCGCGCAGCGTCCGCCATGGTGAGGTCGTGATTGAGTCGCGTCAGCATCGTTTAGCTCCGCGCCGGCGGCAGCCCGCGCGCCTTCGCTGCCCCCTCAAGGAAACCGCGGACGATCGTAAACAATTCCGGCTCGTCGAGCAGAAAGGCGTCGTGGCCTTTGTCGGTCGTAATCTCGGCGAACGAGACGCGGGCGCCGGCTGCATTGAGCGCATGCACGGTGGCGCGCGATTCCGGCGTCGGAAACAGCCAGTCACTGGTGAACGAAATCACGCAGAAGCGCGTCGGCGCGCCGCGGAACGCATTGGCGGCGACGCCGTCGTAGTCGGCGGCGAGATCGAAGTAATCCATCGCGCGAGTCAGATAGAGATATGAATTAGCGTCGAAGCGCTCGACGAACGTGATCCCCTGGTGCCGCAGATAAGACTCGACCTGAAAATCGGCATCAAACGAAAATGTCGGGTTCTCGCGATCCTGAAACCGGCGGCCGAACTTTCGGTGCAGGGCGGCGTCAGACAAATAAGTAATGTGCGCGCCCATGCGTGCAACCGCGAGCCCGCGCCGCGGATTGGCGCCGTCGGCAAAGTAGCGGCCGCCGCGCCATTCTGGATCCGCCATCACCGCCTGGCGGCCGACTTCGTGGAACGCAATGTTCTGCGCCGAATGGCGCAATGACGCGGCGATCGGCAGTGCCGCGAATACGCGGTCGGGATAGCTCGCTGCCCATTGCAGCACCTGCATGCCGCCCATCGAGCCGCCCGCCACGGCAAACAGCGAATCAATGCCAAGATAATCAAGCAGCATCGCCTGGGCGCGCACCATGTCGCGCACGGTGATGACGGGAAAGTCGAGGCCCCACGGCATGCCGGTCGCCGGATTGGTCGAGGCCGGTCCGGAAGATCCCATGCAGCCGCCGACCACATTGGGACAAATGATGAAGTAGCGGTCGGTATCGATCGGCCGCCCCGGCCCGACCATGGTTTCCCACCAGCCCGGCTTGCCGGTCACCGGATGGTCGTTGACTGCGTGCTGGTCGCCGGTCAGTGCATGGCAGATCAGGATCGCGTTGCTGCGTTCGGCGTTGAGCGTGCCGTAAGTCTGATAGGCGATTTGGACCGGGCTGAAATCGATCCCGGCATCGAGCCGCAGCGGACTATCCGCCGAAAATCGTACCACCAGCGAGTGCGGATGATCCGCCTCGCGCGTACGGTCAGCGCGATCGAGCGTGACGCTGGCTTCGGCCATAAGTACTTCCCGGATCGATACTTTAACGGCTCAACATTGTCGCACTCGCCGTTACGGCGGTCAAAGGCGGCGTAAATAGGCCGCCACGGCGCGGAGTCAATGTTTTCCTGGCTTGGTGTTTGATTTTTCTTTGCTTTCAGGCTTGGCGACACTTATCAATTCGGGCGTTGTTCCGGGCACAGCATGAAAGCGCCGCACCAACAGCCGTTCTCGCTCGCCGACCTCCGCCGCGACATCGATCGCATCGACGAGGCCATGCACGCGCTGTTGATCGAGCGCGGCGAGATCATCGACCGGCTCATTGCTGTCAAGAAGAGCCAAGAGTCCGGCTCGGCCTTTCGCCCGGCGCGCGAAGCGGACATGATGCGGCGGCTGGTCCAGCGGCATCACGGCAATCTTCCGCTCGACACCGCCGAAGGCATCTGGCGCGTCATCATCTCGACTTTCACTTATGTGCAGGCGCCGTTTGCCGTGCACGCCGACCTTTCCGCCGGCGACGCGCTGATGCGCGATTCCGCGCGGTTCCATTTCGGCTTTACGGTGCCGTTTGTGCCGCATATGGGGGCAGCGAGTGTGGTCCAGGCGGTCACCGCCTCAAAAGGCGATCTCGGTTTGGTTCCGGCCTTCGCCACCGCCGGCGCCGGCCCGTGGTGGACGGCGCTCGAATTCGAGGCCGCTCCGAAAGTGATCGCGCGGCTGCCGTTCGTCGAGCGCGCCGATCATCCGGCGGCCATGCCGGTTTTCGTGATTTCGCGGGTGGCGGCGGACGCCATGGTGACGGAAACTGAAGTCTGGAGCCTGCGGGTATCCGGCTGGAACGCGTCTTATGCCGACAAGCTCGCCGGGCTTGCCGAGGCGATCGCGGTGCCGGACCGCGCTTTCGACGGCGCTGCCTTGCTCATTTCCGCCGAGCGCGGCCGCATCGACGCTGTCGCCGACGCCTTGCTCGGGCTCGGCGCCTCGATCCGCTCAAGAGCCCTCGTCGGCAGCCACGCGACCCGCTATAGGGTTCCGCCTAAAAGCTGATCCGTCCGCGTCGGGCGAAAACCGGCTGAGTAAGAGAACCTCTGAGCCAACCATGACTGCCATGCGTCCCCAACCCCGCTCCGGCGTGCTCGATATCGAGGCCTATGTGCCCGGCAAAAGCACTGCACCGGGCGTCGCGAAAGTGTTCAAGCTGTCGTCGAACGAGACGCCGCTCGGGCCAAGCCCGCGCGCGATCGAGGCGTACCGCTCGGTGGCCACGCATTTGCAGGATTATCCCGACGGCTCTGCGAGTGAATTGCGCGAGGCGATCGGACGCGCGTTCGGGCTCGACCCGGATCGCATCGTTTGCGGCGCCGGCTCGGATGATTTGTTGAATCTGTTGGCGCGCGCCTATCTCGCCGACGGCGATGAGGCGATCTACACCACGCACGGCTTTGTTGTTTATCCGATCGCGACGCTCGGTACCGGCGCACGCCCCGTGGTCGCGGCGGAGACCAATCACACCGCGAACGTCGATGCCATTCTCGCGGCAGTAACGAAGAAGACCAAAATCGTCTTCCTCGCCAATCCGAACAATCCGACCGGCACCTACATTTCGTTCGACGAAGTCAAGCGGCTGCATCGCGGACTGCCGTCGCATGTGCTGCTCGTGCTCGATGCAGCGTACGCCGAATATGTCCAGCGCAATGACTATGAGTCCGGCATCGAATTGGTCGCCACCAGCGACAATGTCGTCATGACCCGCACATTCTCCAAAATTCACGGCCTGGCCGCGTTACGCCTCGGCTGGATGTTCGGCCCCGCCGACGTGATCGGCGCGATCAATCGGATTCGCGGACCTTTCAATGTCAACGCGCCGTCGATCGCCGCCGGCATCGCCGCAATCGAGGATTTGGAGCATCAGCAACGTGCGCGGGAACACAATGCGCACTGGCTTGCCCGGCTTACGCAGGAGATCGAGCAACTCGGTCTCAAAGTGACACCGAGCGTCGCCAACTTTTTGCTGATCCATTTTCCGGAGGCTAAGGGACGCACCGCGAAAGAAGCGGACGCGTTTCTCACGTCGCGGGGTCTCGTCCTGCGCCAGGTCGGTGTCTACAAGCTGCCAAACGCACTGCGCATGAGCGTCGGAACGGACGAGGCCAACCGGCTGGTCGTCGCCGCGCTGAAAGAATTTCTGGCCAAAGCGGCATGATGCTGTGACGCAATCGGCACCCCTGTTTAACCGCCTGGCGCTCATCGGCACCGGCTTGATCGGCTCCTCGATCGCGCGGGCGGCGCGCGCGCAGAACGCGGTGCGCGAGATCGTCGCCACCGCGCAATCCGCAGCAACCCGCCGCCGCGTCGCCGAACTCGGGTTCGCCGATCAGGTGGTTGAAAGCAACGCCGCCGCCGTTGCCGGCGCGGATCTCGTCATTGTCTGCGTTCCGGTCGGCGTTTGCGGCATGGTCGCGGCGGAGATTGGGCCGCACCTGTCACGCGGCGCGATCGTTTCCGATGTCGGCTCGGTGAAAGGCGCCATTGTGCGCGAGATGGGTCCGCATTTGCCCGACGGCGTGCACTTTGTGCCGGCACATCCGGTCGCCGGCACCGAGAATTCCGGTCCGGATGCCGGCTTTGCCACATTATTTGTTGGCCGCTGGTGCATTCTCACACCGCCCGAAAACGCCGACGTCGCCGCGGTCGAAAAGCTCGCGGCGTTCTGGACCTTGCTCGGGGCCAACGTCGAAACCATGCCGGCGGCGCATCACGATCTCGTTCTGGCGATCACCAGCCACCTGCCGCACCTGATCGCTTATACCATCGTCGGTACTGCCGACGAGCTCGCCGAGGTGACGCGCTCGGAAGTGCTCAAGTTCTCGGCCGGAGGCTTCCGCGATTTCACCCGGATCGCTGCTTCCGATCCGACGATGTGGCGCGACGTGTTCCTCACCAACAAGGATGCCGTGCTGGAAATGCTCGGCACCTTCAGTGAAGACCTGTCGCAACTCACTCGCGCCATTCGCCGCGGCGACGGCGAGGCCTTGTTTGAGCACTTCACGCGAACGCGCGCGATCCGCCGCGGCATTGTGCAGATCGGTCAGGACTTCGGCGGCCCCCGATTTCGGCCGGTCGCATCCCGATCTTCCAGCCGAGCCGCTGCCGCGGCCCTACGCCGTCTCCAGCGACGATTAACGCGCTCGCACCGTCAGCGCTTCGTTGACCGCACCGCGCAGTGCCGCGACTGTAAACGGCTTGGCGATCACGTCATGGATGATGGCGTTGAGGCCATGGGCGCGTTCGCGCTGATCGGCGTAGCCGGTCATCAGGAGAATCGTGATGTCGGGATGATCTCGCGCGATGCCTAGCGCGAGCGCGATACCGTCCATGATCGGCATACGAATATCTGTAAGCAAGAGATCGAAACGCCCACTTTCGCGCCCAACCACATCGAGCGCGTCAGCGCCGTCGCATGCGGTCTTCACCTCATGACCGTCATCCACGAGCGCGCGCGCGCACAATGCCCGCAACGCTTCCTCGTCCTCAGCGATGAGAATTCGCGCCATTTGCTAACGCGCTCCCGGGATGAAGTCGCGGCGGGTGACGAAGCGAACGATCAGGTCGTGCGCGTCGGGCGGCGGTGAGGCAAGGCGGCTGCGGAACGCCACACCCTCGCCCTGCGGCAGCGACGAGCGCGAAGGAACCGCAATCCAGGAATAGATCTCCTGCCGCGCGGCGTTGCGAACGATGAACTTCAACCGCGGTACGTCCACGACTTTGCGCGTGCTGTTCGCGATATTTCCTTCAACCACGAGGATCGGAACGCCCTCGTGCTCCTCTGTTTTCGTGGCGACACTATCGAAGGTGAGACCGCGCAGATTCACCGGCATGCCGAGCAAAGCGTAGAACGGGGCAGTTTGCGGCAACGCGCGCACGACGCCCTCGCGCCAACCTATAACAATAGCGTCGATCAGCACCAGCGCGAGGATCCCGGTGTGCAGAAGCGACAGCGGCCACCGCTGCGTGGCTGTCGCGGCGGCGCGCCCTTGCCGACGGGCAGCGACAGTTTCGATGTCCTCCGGCAGCGTAGCGCGCTGGCCGGCTTCGACATCGATCGGAGGACGGCTGTCCTCGAAATCGTCGGGTGCGATCGGCGGCGCTTGCACCTCCCCGGCGTCGTTTGGCTCGTCGGAAAAACCTTCGGGGTCGTTCTCGCCAGCTGGCGCTGACGCGAACGCTTCGTCAGCCGCCAGTTCCTGACCGTCGGCCGCCGCTGACCCTGGCGACTCCGCGACGGCCACACCCAGCGCCTCGTCGCCGGCAATCCGATCCGGACCGATGGCCGCTGCAGCGGCAAGGACTTTGTCGGCGCGGCTTGGTTCTGCGTGCCAAACCGTGCGGCAGCGCACGCACCGGACCTGGCGTCCCTCCGCCGGCATGTGTGCCGACTTCACGTCGTAGGACGTACCGCAAGATGGGCAGACGATGAGCATGGAGCGATTCGGGGCGCGCGCTTTTCCAGTCCGATCCTAGCGGCTGATCCGTTAACGGATTCGAAACCATGCCGACCCGCGTTGGTGCATCGTGCTATTACGCTTGAAAGGGCGGCTCCGAATCGGTGCGGTGGCCGGATGATTGAGATTGATTTTGAGGTTCCGACCACTCGGTCGAAAGTTCGCACGAGCATGCTCACATCAAAAAACCACACTAGATCATAGATTTGCCAGTTTCCCGGGAGCTTCGGAGGACGGCGTGATCCGGTTCGAGAATGTCGGTTTACGCTACGGGCTCGGCTCGGAGGTGCTGCGTGACCTCAATTTCGCGATCGACTGGCACTCGTTCCAGTTTCTGACGGGACCGTCGGGCGCCGGTAAGACCTCGCTGCTGCGTTTGATGCTGCTGTCGCTGCGGCCGACGCGCGGCCTGATCAACATGTTCGATCAGGACACCGCGACCTTGAGCAAAGACGATCGCGCCAATTTGCGGCGGCGGATCGGCATCGTCTTTCAGGACTTCCGCCTGCTCGATCACATGACCACCTATGAAAACGTAGCGTTGCCGCTGCGCGTGCTCGGCAAAGGCGAATCCGAATACCGCGCCGAGGTCGTCGAGTTGCTGCAATGGGTGGGGCTCGGCGAGCGGATGGAGGCGTTGCCGGCCATCCTCTCCGGCGGCGAAAAACAGCGCGCCGCCATTGCGCGCGCCGTGATCGCTCGTCCGCAGCTTCTGCTCGCCGACGAGCCGACCGGTAACGTCGACCCCAATCTCGGCCAAAGGTTGTTGCGGCTTTTCATCGAGCTTAACAAATCTGGTACGGCTGTCGTGATCGCCACCCACGACATTGCGCTGATGGACGAATACGACGCGCGTCGGCTGGTTCTGCATGAGGGACGCCTTCATGTCTATGATTGAGCCGGTCGAACCTATGGCGGAGCCGTGGGACGATCTGGACGCGTCCGCAGCGGCCATACGCTCGGTGCCCGCGGTTGCGCCGATCGTCCCCAGGAATTCGATTGCGGGGCGCTCGCTCACTGCCGTCGTCGCTATCATGACCTTTCTCGCAGCGCTTACGACCGGAGCCGCGATGGTGGTGTTGAACGCGGCGAGCGACTGGCAATCCGAAGTGGGCCGTGAAGTAACGATCCAGGTACGCCCTACACCCGGACGCGACATTGAGGCGGATTTGCGCAAAGCCGCAGACCTTGCACGGACCGCTGTCCGCACCGCGGATGTGCGAGTCTATACCAGGGAGGAGTCCGCGCGCCTGGTCGAACCCTGGCTTGGTTCGGGCTTGGCGCTCGAGGATCTCCCCGATCCCCCGCCTCATTGTGATCAAGCTTGCCACCGGCGCACGGCCCGATTTTACCGCGTTGCGTCAGCTCCTCGCCGCTCAGGTCGTAACCGCGAGTCTCGACGATCATCGCCGCTGGATCGATCGGATGCGGACTATGGCGGGAACCGCAGTCGGCGGCGGCATCGCGATCCTGGCCCTGGTTCTGGCGGCAACCGTCCTGTCTGTCACCTTCGCCACCCGCGGCACCATGGTGGCAAACCGGCCGATCATCGAAGTACTGCATTACGTCGGTGCGACGGACGCCTTCATCGCCGACCAATTCCAACGTCATTTTCTGGTGCTCGGCTTCAAAGGGGGCGCAATCGGCGGCGGAGCTGCGATCCTGCTATTCGCTCTCGTCGAGGCGGCAAACTCCTGGCTCGCGGGAACTGCCGGGGGCGATGAGATCGCCGCGTTGTTTGGCAATCTGACAATCGGCGCTTCCGGCTACATGGCCATTTTGCTCCAAGTCGTGTTTATGGCCCTGGTAACGGCGTTTGCCTCGCGCCAAACGGTCAACCGCACGCTGAAAGCGATGGACTGAAAGCGATGGACTGAAAGCGATGGACTGAAAGCGCAGAAAAAACCGGATCAATTTGTTACCGGAGTTGTTATGGTTGGGGCCGCCGGGGACCGGCAAAACGAAATTTGGCGCGGGGGCACGCGCAGCGATGCTTAGCCTTGATGACGCCGTCGCAGCGCGGCGGTTCAGATATTTTGCCGTCAGATTTGCCTTCCTCGCCGGCATCGCACTTGTCATCGGCTTCGGGTTCTTCCTCCGTCTATTGCCGAGTGAAGAAGTAGCCCTTAAGCGCAACGCCGACGGCATCGTCGTCCTGACCGGCGGCACCGCGCGAGTATCGGACGCGCTGGAACTCCTTGCCGCGCATCGCGGCAAACGCCTCCTCATCACTGGCGTCAATCAAGGCACCACCACGACCGACATCGCGCGCCAGGTGCCCGACTACAACCGCATCCTCGCCTGCTGCGTCGACCTCGATTACTCGGCACTCAATACGCTCGGCAATGCGGTGCAAACACGCCGCTGGGCGATTGATCGAGGCTTCCACTCGCTCATCATTGTGACGTCCGCCTATCACATGCCGCGGGCGATGGCTGAAATCGCGCACCAGCTTCCGGATGTCACCCTGATTGCCTTCCCGGTCGTCGCCGACCGCCTGCGAGTTGAGCCGTGGTGGGCCGGCGGCACGACCACCAAGCTGGTGCTGTCGGAATATTTCAAATACCTTTTCGCTCGGCTGCGCATGCATTTCGACTCGGTTGCGGCCGAAGCCGGCACCACACGAATTTCCGACGCTCGTCCATTCGACCGATTGCACTAAACCGGGCCGCTTTGTCTCACTCCTCTGCAGTATTTGCCCGTTCGCTTCTCTTCAACGCGCTGTTCTATACCAACATCATCGCGCGCATGATCGTCGCGCTGCCGACCCTTTTGCTGCCGCGTAGCTTCATGCTCGGTGTGTTGCGGCGCTACAGCCGCAGCACGCTGTGGCTGCTGCGCACGGTCTGCAAGGTCGACGTCGAGTGGCGCGGACGTGAGAAACTCCCACAAGGCGCCTACATCGTCGCCTGCAAGCATCAATCGCTGTGGGAGACATTCGCGTTGTTCATGCTGCTGCCCGATCCGACCTACATCCTTAAGCGCGAACTGATGTGGATACCGCTGTTTGGCTGGCTCGCTTCCAAAGCACGGATGATTCCTGTCAATCGCGGCGCGCGCGCCGCAGCGCTTTCGAGCATGGCTGCGCGCGTTCGCGAGGAGATTCCGGATGCACGCCAGATCGTCATCTTTCCAGAAGGCACTCGCCGCGCTCCGGGTGCCGAGCCGCGTTATCTGCCCGGCGTCGCCTATCTTTATGCTGAGACCGGCCTGCCCTGCGTACCGATCGCGCTGAATTCAGGATTATTCTGGCCACGCCGTACCCTTCGCCGTTATCCCGGAACCGTCCTGGTTGAAGTCCTTGACCCGATCGAGCCCGGCCTCGACCGGCGCGCATTCCTCGCTCGTCTGCAGAGCGTGTTGGAAGAAGCGAGTGCGCGGCTCGTCGCGGAAGGTCAGCAATCAGTCCAGAGGAACTGACGCTTTTGATCCGATGCCGGATTGATGTTTGCCGGAGCCACCAAGCCGGTCGGTGATAAGGTGCAGATCGGTCTCCCGATAGCCTAACGCCTCGAGAGCGCGCGCCGTCTCAACGACGTAGTCACGATTGGCGCCGGAACTGCCGTGACCCTGCCGCACGTGATGCAGGCATTCATCGAGCGTCAGCCGCCCGGCATATTGCACATGGCTGCGATCGACGATGAAGCAGAGCGCCTTCACCTGCCGCCGCGCTTCCTCTTCGAGTTCGATGCGACGCAGGGCTTCGAGATAGACGGTGGTAACCTGCTCGCGTGATCGCAGATACGCGACGGTCGCGGCGCGCGCCGCCGCAGCGACCCGAAAGGCAATGCCGCGGCACATGCCGCCACGGTCAAGCCCAAGTACAAGACCAGGCCGTTCCGGGGTGCCCCGATGAACAAAGGAATAGACACAAAGCGCGCGGTGTAAGCCGATCAGTCGCGCCGGCACGCGTTCGATGAAATCGAAGCCGGGACGCCACATCAGGGAGCCGTAGCCAAATACCCAAAGATCTCCGCCGGTGTTTGCGTCGATCGCGTGCATTGCCCTCGTTGACTCCGGTTGGAACTTGCGCTCGCCAGATGATGTAGTTGCGCATAACAATCCGCTGCCGGCGGCGCAATCGCCGGTCTTTGAAACGCCGTACTCTGCAGGCGAAGAGACACAATGCAAGGTGAGTCACCTCTGGGCATGATGCGCCCGCCGGAACGGCGTTCTGGAAAACCCGCCGCGCGCCCGGTCCAGCGGCGGTGGTGGTCGATTCTCGGGCCGATCGCCATTGTCATCGTGCTCGCGATCGTTTGGGTCTGGCTTTGGTATTACGCCTCCGCTGTTGCCGATCGTACGCTGGCCGGGTGGGTGGAACGCGAAGCGGCGGCGGGACGAGTTTATTCTTGCGGCTCGCAATCCATTGGCGGATTTCCGTTTCGCATCGAAGCGAACTGCATCGATGCCGCCGCACAGGTCGGAGCCGGACAGCCGCTTTATGCCGTGAAGGCGAAAGCAATCAACTTTACCGCGGAGGTCTGGCACCCAACGCGGCTGGTGGGCGAAATCGGCGGCCCGATGACAGTGGCGGGCCCTAGTCAGGCTCCGAGTTGGAGCGCGGACTGGACGCGCGCCCGCTTGACGGTCCTTGGACTACCCCCCGATCCGGATGCCGTTTCCATTTGGCTTGATGGGGCGCATGTCGACCGCACCGGCGCTGGCGCCAGTACAATTTTTGGCGTCAAAACCGCCGACCTGCAAGGCCGCGTGATCGGCGGCTCGCCTCACGACCATCCCGTCATCGAAATAGCCCTTCATCTCGTTGGAGCCACGGCGCCGACGCTTCATCCCATCCTTGCAGAGCCGATCGAGGGCGAGATCGACGCAGTGATGAGAGGACTTAAGGATTTGTCGCCAAAGCCGTGGGCCGTCCGCTGGCGCGAACTGCAGAGTTCAACGGACGGCGGCGTTGAAATCAAGTCGCTGCGCCTTGCCAAGACCAACGTCGTTGTCGTCGGTGCCGGCAAGCTCAGCCTGAATGCGCAAGGCAAACTCGACGGTCAGATAAACGTAGCAATCGCCGGGATCGAGAATCTTATCCCGCTCCTCGGCATCGACCGCATGATCGGCCAGGGTATCGACCGGCTGGCCGGAACCAAGAGCGCAGCCGCGCAGGGAGCAGCGGCACTTGATCGCTTGATACCGGGATTGGGCGGGGCGCTTCGCCAAACCGCGACCGCGAGCATCGTCGAGAACCTCAAAAAGATGGGGCAGCCGTCATCGATCGACAAACAGCCGGCGATCGCTCTGCCGCTGCGGTTTGCCGATGGATCGGTCTATCTCGGTATGCTGCGAGTTGGTGAAGTGCCGCCGCTTTGGTGACGTCAACGTTTCTTTGCACTGTGCCAGCCGACTGCAGCGTCGGGCACCGAGTCCGTCGAGGCAAAATACGGCTTGAGATCGAGAAGCGGCGTGTCGTCGACGCAATCGAGCCCGACGACCGTGAGCGTGTTGCCTTCGATCCGCACCAGCCGCGCAACTGATACCGCGATCGGATTGGGCCGGACGGGAGAGCGCAGCGCGAACGTACCGCGGCGCTCGGCGTAGTGGCGCGGTGCCTGCAACACGAGATCGCGTCGCGCGCGGTCCATCCAGTAGAGCACGACCACGTGGCTGACGGTTTCGAGGCCGGCAAGCCCATCCACCCAACGCGGATCGAACACGATCGTGCATTCCGCCTCGGTCTCGCGCGGATTTTTCGGACAATCTTCGCGCCGTTTCCAGGGCGTGCGGATGCGGCCGATGTAATAAAGCGAGGCATCGAACCTGGCCGGCAATTCGACTGCGATTTCGCCGTCGCGGAGAGCGCCCTGGTCACCGGTGTTGTCGTTTTCTGACATGAGGGAAGAGTCGCACGCTGCCGGTGCGAGCGCCAAGACCTGCGCCGGCGGCAACGCCCTTAAAGCCGATCTTGCCGGGTAAGACCCTCAAGTAACATGCAATTCGCGCTTTCGTGGGAAATATCCCATCGGCACTTGCCAGATTAACCGCATAAAGATATCTTTATGTCATTATAAGACCCTTTGATAGGCTTAGAGATGGACCCTGCCCAACTCGGTTTTCCAGCACTGACCGCCACCCTTAAGGCCGCGGCCGAGGCCACCAGGTTGAGGCTGCTCATGCTGATCGCCGAAGCAGAGCTTACGGTCACCGATCTCACCGCAATCCTGCGCCAATCGCAACCGCGCCTCTCACGGCATCTGCGGCTTCTGGCCGAGGCAGGGCTCGTTCAGCGGCATCGCGAGGGTTCGTGGGCATTCTTTCGTCTTGGAGAACACGGCGGCACGGCCGACATCGCCCGCACTCTGATCGCCCGGCTCGATCCCAACGACCCGATCATTGCCCGGGACCGTGAGCGGCTTTCTGCCGTACGCGCTGCCCGAACCGCCGCGGCGCAAAATTACTTCCGCCGTCACGCCGCCGAGTGGGACCGTATCCGCCAGTTGCATGTCGCCGATGCCGCGGTCGAAGCGGCGGTTAGCGTCGCGCTGGACGGCGCGCCGATCCGCTCGCTACTCGATCTCGGCACCGGCACCGGACGTATGCTCGAACTCTTCGCCGCCAAGATCGAGCGCGGCCTTGGCCTCGATCTGTCGTTGGACATGCTCGCGCTCGCTCGCGAGCATCTCGACCGGGCCGGCCTCAAGCACTGCAGCGTGCGCCACGGCGACATCTATGATCTTCCTCTGCCACGCAATTCATTCGATGTTGTCATCATTCATCAGGTTCTGCACTTCCTCGACGATAGCGGTCGCGCGATCCGTGAGGCGGCGCGCGTGCTGCGTCCGGGCGGACGACTGCTGGTGATTGATTTCGCGCCGCACGATCTCGAATTTCTGCGCGACGAGTATGCGCACCGGCGCCTTGGTTTTGCTTCCGAGACAGTGACGCAATGGATCGAAGCCGCCGGGCTCGATTTCATCCGCCAGCAAACGTTGCCGCCTGGGCCGGAGGGAAAGATCGCGGTTTCGCTTTGGCTCGGGTGCGACCCGCGCATCGTGATGGCAGCGCCGGCCGCGCGGGAGGTGGCTTAATGGACGCCGTCCGCTTGAGCCGCTTCGCCGAAACAAGCGCCGAGCACGCAATCCGCGTCTCGTTCGAATTTTTTCCGCCCAAAACCGAGGACATGGAAAGAACGTTGTGGGAGGCGATCGGCCGGTTGGCGCCGCTGCAGCCGCATTTTGTTTCCGTTACCTATGGTGCTGGCGGCTCGACGCGCGAGCGCACCCACGCAACGGTCAAGCGCATTCTCGCCGAAACGATGCTGACACCGGCCGCGCATCTGACTTGCGTCGCCGCGACACGTGCCGAGATTGATGCGGTGATCGAAGCATACGCGCAAGCCGGCGTTCGCCACATCGTCGCGCTGCGCGGCGATCCGATTGGCGGCATCGGCGAAAAATATGCGCCGCATCCGGGCGGTTATGGCAACGCCGCCGATCTCGTCGCCGGCATCAAGCGGATCGCCGACATCGAAGTCTCGGTTTCCGCATATCCCGAGAAGCACCCCGACAGCACCAGCGTCGCCGCCGACATCGATATGCTCAAGGCCAAGGTCGACGCCGGCGCATCGCGCGCAATTACCCAGTTCTTTTTCGAGAACGATCTTTACTTCCGCTATCTCGACCGGGTGCGCGCCGCCGGCATCAAAATCCCGATCGTGCCTGGCATCCTCCCGGTGCAGAATTTCAAACAAACCAAAAGTTTTGCGGCGCGCACCGGCGCTTCGGTTCCCGATTGGCTGGCCGCACGCTTCGACGGTCTCGACGACGATCCCGCAACTCGCAAACTGATCGCCGCAGCGGTCGCCGCCGAACAGGTGTTCGATCTGGTCGACCACGGTGTTACCGATTTCCACTTCTACACCATGAACCGCGCTGATCTGGTTTACGCGATCTGTCACCTGCTCGGATTGCGGCCGGGCAAACAGCAAACCGTGTGCGCAGTTTCTCCTGTCGAAAACCAGGTTTGAGCCAGTGGCAATCCCGTCAGCAATAGAACCGGCCAAAGAAACTACGCTGCGGCAGCTCGCGGCTGAACGCATTCTCGTCCTTGACGGTGCTATGGGAACAATGATCCAGGCGCTGGGCCTCGACGAGGAAGGCTATCGCGGGGCTCGCTTCGATGCCTGGAATCGTGAGGTCCGCGGTAACAACGATCTTCTCAACCTCAGCCGCCCCGGCGCGGTGCGCGCGATCCACCTCGCCTATTTCCGCGCCGGCGCGGACATCGTCTCAACCAACACGTTCTCCTCGACCCGCATTGCGCAAGCCGACTACGGCATGGCGGAAATCGCTCACGAGCTGAACGCCGAAGGCGCGCGCTTGGCGCGCGAAGCGGCAACGATTGCGCAGGATGAGGACGGCCGTCCGCGTTTCGTCGCCGGAGCCATCGGGCCAACCAATCGCACCGCCTCGATCTCGCCCGACGTACTCAATCCAAGTTTCCGCGCCGTCACGTTCGACGAGCTGCGCGTTGCTTATGCGGAACAGGTGGGCGGCCTTCTCGACGGCGGCGTCGACATCCTGCTGATCGAGACGATCTTCGACACCCTCAACGCCAAGGCCGCGATCTTCGCTTGCGCCGAAGTCATGGCAGAGCGCGGCATTCGCCTGCCGGTAATGATCTCGGGGACCATCGTCGACCGGGCCGGGCGCATCCTCTCCGGGCAGACACCGGAGGCGTTCTGGAACTCGGTCGCTCACGCCGCACCGCTTTCGATCGGACTGAATTGCGCTCTCGGTGCACGCCAGATGCGCGCCCACATCGCCGAACTGGGGCGTGTCGCCGACACGCTGATTTGCGCCTACCCCAACGCCGGACTGCCCAATGAATTTGGCCATTACGACGAGAGCCCGCAGATCATGGCCGCGCAGCTCGGCGAGTTTGCCGACGCCGGCCTCGTCAATATCGTCGGCGGTTGCTGCGGAACGACGCCGGATCACATCCGCGCCATCGCGGCGACCGTGGTCGGCAAAACGCCGCGGCAAATTCCCACAATCCCGCCACTCCTGCGGCTGTCCGGGCTCGAAGCCTTTACGCTGACGCCGGCAATTCCATTCGTGAATGTCGGCGAACGCACCAACGTCACCGGATCGGCTCGCTTCCGCAGGTACATCACCGCCGGTGACTACACCGCGGCACTCGCGGTTGCGCGCGACCAGGTGGAAAACGGCGCGCAAATTCTCGACGTCAACATGGACGAAGGCCTGCTCAATTCAGAGCAGGCGATGACCACCTTTCTCAATCTTATCGCCGCCGAGCCGGACATTGCCCGCGTGCCGGTGATGATCGAACTCCTCGAAATTCTCAGTGATCGACGCTGGCTTGAAGTGCGTTCAGGGCAAGTCGGTGGTCAACTCGATCTCGCTCAAGGAAGGCGAAGAGGCCTTCATCCGCCACGCCGAAATTGTCCGCCGTTATGGCGCCGCGGTGGTCGTGATGGCGTTCGACGAAGCCGGTCAGGCCGATACCCTTGAGCGCAAGACTGCCATTGCCGCGCGCGCCTACGATATCCTCGTCAACCGGATCGGCTTCCCGCCGCAAGACATTATCTTCGACCCTAATATTTTTGCCGTTGCGACCGGAATGGAGGAGCATAACGGCTACGGGGTCGCCTTCATCGAAGCGGCGCGATGGATCAGGCAGAACCTGCCGCACACGCACGTTTCAGGTGGCGTCTCGAATTTTTCCTTCTCGTTCCGCGGCAACGAGCCGGTGCGTGAGGCCATGCACTCGGTCTTTCTCTATCACGCTATCGCCGCAGGCATGGACATGGGCATCGTCAATGCCGGCCAAATGGCCGTCTATGACGACCTCGATCCGGAATTGCGAACCGCGTGCGAAGACGTCGCACTCAACCGGCGCAACGATGCATCAGACCGATTGCTCGCGCTGGCTGAGCGCCACCGCGGCCACGGCAAGGAACGCAAGGAAGCGGATCTGGCGTGGCGCCAATGGCCGGTGGAACAGCGACTGTCGCACGCACTGGTCCACGGCATCACCGATTTCATCGCCGCAGACGTCGAAGAAGCGCGCCTCAAGGCGCCACGGCCGCTTGCTGTGATCGAAGGCCCGCTGATGGACGGCATGAACGTCGTCGGAGATTTGTTCGGCTCCGGCCGCATGTTCCTGCCGCAAGTCGTGAAATCGGCGCGGGTGATGAAGCAGGCCGTCGCTCATCTCATGCCGTACATGGAGCAAAATAAAGACGGGCGGGCGCATTCCAATTCGAACGGCAAGATCGTGCTCGCCACGGTCAAAGGCGATGTGCACGACATCGGCAAGAACATCGTCGGCGTTGTCCTTGCCTGCAACAACTACGATGTCGTCGATCTCGGCGTGATGGCGCCGGCAGAGAAGATCCTGCAGGCGGCGATCACCGAACGTGCCGATATCATCGGGCTGTCCGGTCTCATCACACCCTCGCTCGACGAGATGTGCCATGTCGCAGCCGAGATGGAGCGGCAAGGCTTCGAAGTACCGCTCCTCATCGGCGGCGCGACAACGAGCCGCGTACATACGGCGGTAAAGATTCATCCGAACTACCGGCGCGGGCAAACCGTGTATGTCAACGATGCGAGCCGCGCCGTCGGCGTGGTCTCGAAGCTGCTCTCACCCGAGACGCGCGCGAACACCATCACCGAAGTGCGCGCCGAATATGCCCGCATCGCCGCGGCACATAAGCGCGGCGAAGAAGGCAAAAGCCGGCTCGCGCTCGCCGATGCGCGCCTCAATGCGCTGAAACTCAATTGGTCCGGGAATTACGTGCCGCCAGTGCCGCTGCACCTTGGCACCCATCGGCTCGCCGACGTGCCAATTTCCGAGCTGGTCGATTTCATCGACTGGACGCCGTTCTTCGCGACGTGGGAACTCAGCGGCAAGTTCCCGGCTATTCTGGACGACTCGACCGTCGGCGAAGCCGCGCGCAATCTGTTCGCCGACGCGCAAGAGATGCTGCGGCGGATCGTTGACGAACACTGGTTCCGCGCCAACGCGGTGATCGGATTATGGCCGGCGAACAGCGAAGGCGACGACATTCTCATTTTTGCCGACGAAGCGCGAAGCAAGCCGATTGCCGTCGTGCATACGTTGCGCCAGCAGCTGCCCCGCCGCGAAGGCCGCGCCAATGTCGCACTCGCCGATTTCATCGCACCGCGGGCGAGCGGGCTCGCTGACTACATTGGGGGCTTCGCCGTGACCACGGGCATCGGCGAGGAAGCCGTGGTCGAGCGCTTCAAACACGCCAACGACGACTATTCCGCGATCCTGGCCAAGGCACTGGCCGATCGTCTTGCTGAAGCGTTCGCCGAGCGTCTGCACCAGCGCGTTCGCAAGGAATTTTGGGCCTATGCGCCAGACGAGACGCTCGCCAAGAGCGAATTGATCGGTGAGAAATATCGCGGCATCCGCCCGGCGCCGGGTTATCCCGCGCAACCCGACCACACCGAGAAGGCGACTTTATTCACGCTGCTCGACGGCGAACGGCAGACTGGCGTGCGGCTGACTGAAAGTTTTGCGATGTGGCCGGGCGCGTCAGTGTGCGGTTTTTATTTCAGTCACCCCGAGAGCTACTACTTCGGCGTCGGCAAGATCGAGCGCGATCAGGTCGAGGATTATGCCAGGCGCAAAAGCTGGACGTTTGCGGAAGCCGAGAAATGGCTGGCGCCGATCCTTAATTACGATCCGCTGGCGGCGGTGCGCAGCGCCGCGGAATAGCAGCGCGAGAACACCTGCCTACGCTCGCGCGATGGCGCGTTCGACAAACAGCGCCGCTTCCAGCGCCGCGCGATCGCCGCCGAAACCGCCGATGATTTGCACGCCGAGCGGCAGCTTGCCGTCGTCCAATCCCGGTACGTTGACACACGGCGTTCCCATCAGCGTCCATAGCCGGTTGAACGCCGCGTCGCCGGTTGAGCCGAGGCCTTCGGGCGCCGCGCCTGGCGCCGACGGCGCGAGGATCACGTCGATGTCGTCCATGAAGTCCGCGAGCGCGCGCCGTGCGCGTGAGGCGATGCGCCGGGCCGCATCGTACTCTTCAGCGGTGATCGTCGCCGCGCGGTCGAGATGCTCCCGCAATTGTCGCGCGACCTCATCGGGATGACGGTCGTATTCGAACGCAAGCGCCTGAAAGGCTTCATAGTCCTGAATGATGAATTGGGCGCGGTAGGCCTCTTCAAAGAAAGGGGGCGCCTTCAGTTCAGTCACCGTCGCGCCGGCTTGCTGTGCGGCGTGGGCTGCGGTTTCGATGGCCTTCTGCATCGCCACACTCGCCTGCGGCCACAAATGCGTGCGCACAAAACCGATGCGCGGCGGCGAAGGCGGCCCGCGATCGACGCACAAATCGCGACCAGTGATCGCCGCCGTTGCGAACGCGACATCGGCAACGCCGGCGCCGTAAAGGCCGACCGTGTCGAGATGCCAGGCCAGGCATTTCATCCCGACAGTCGGAATAAGCCGGTACGACGGTTTGAAACCCGCAACGCCGCAAAAGGCCGCCGGCCGGATGACTGAGCCTGCGGTCTGACTGCCAAATGCAATCGGCACCATTCCGGCAGCGACCGCCGCTGCCGAACCCGACGATGAGCCGCCCGGCGTGTGCGCAAGATTGCGCGGATTGCGCGTGCCGCCAGGTACCATAAAGGCAAATTGGGTCGTCACCGTCTTGCCGAGGATCAAACCGCCGGCACGACGGACCAACGATACCGCAGCCGCGTCCGCGCGAGGCCGGTACCCGGCGTAAATCGGCGAGCCATATTGGGTTGGCAGGTCGGCGGTGTCGTAGATGTCTTTGATCCCGACGGGCAAACCGCGCAGCGGCAAGGCTGCAAGGCGAGAGTCATCGGCCGCGCGACGTGCGGCATCGAGATCAAGCGTTACGAACGCGCTGACCTTCGATTCGTTGGCTGCAATTGCCTCAGCGCAGAGTTCTACAACCGCACGTGGGGTGAGTTCGCCAGCTTCGATGCGTCGGGCAAGATCGAGCGCGGCCAGCATCATCGGCGCTCGATCAGGGCGACGATGCGCGTAGTCGCGTGTCGCACGAGGGGAAAGGCGATGTAGGCCGTCACGGCGGCAACCGGCCAGCCGACGATGAAGGCGGAAAGCCAGCGCGGCACGAAGTCGATCCGCAAGCCAATGTTCACATAAGTCACGGCGGCGCTGGCAACGAAGACCACAACACCGGTAGCGAGAATTGGAAAAATATGCCTCGCCTTGCCTTCCATTTCCCGTTCCCCAGTCGCCGTGATGATGTGGCCCGAAAGATGACGCGCGATCAAGGGCCATGCCCCACGCGGCATGGTTAACATAATCTTGGCGCGCGAACGCACCACATCATTGAATAGTCCTTAACGGACTATCTCGCATTGTCGCGATCATGTCGCGTCGCGTCCCGTGGTTGCTGTTCGGCTCCGTTGTCGTCGCCGCGTTGATCGCGCTCGCCGGCTGCAGCCACTACCTCTCCGGCGAGCGCGAGGCGTGGCGGGGCGAAGCTGAAGCGGCGTGCCTTAGTTCCGGCGCCGTAAGCGAAAGCGCGGAGCGCGTACGCATCTCCGCGATCGAAGGCCCCGGCGTATGCGGCGCGGATTACCCGCTGCGGGTGTCGGCGCTCGGCGAGAGCGCGCCGCTTGGCTACGACGACGAGCCGGTGCGTCCGCCCGGCGCGATCCCCGACGCCGCATTGCCGCCGCGATGGCCCGTGGCCCAGCAGAAGGCCCTGTCGCCGGCAGCAGCTCCCATTCAGCCGCGATACAACCCCGCACAATACGGCCCACCGCCTCCCGGATTTGTGCGGAACGCTCCGCCGCAAAATTATCCGCTCCCCGCTTCGCAGCAGGCCGGCGCACCGATGTCTCTCTATCCTCCCGGTGTTTCGCCGCCGGAAGTTTCGCTGCCTGATGTTTCGCCGCCTTCAGAAGACGATTGGGCTTTTCAGCCCGCTCCACCGCGGCCTTACGGTATTGCACCGGCCCCGCGCGTAACGGGTCCGACGGCTGCGGGGTATCCGCCACAGAGCTATCCGCCGCCAAATTACCCGCCGCAAGGCTATCCATCACAAGGCTATCCACCTCCCGACTATCCACGACGCACCAACTCGCCGCCTGGAATGGAGGAGCACATACCGCTCGGTCCACCCAGAGCGCCGATGGTGACTGGAGCGGTCGGGCCGGTCGCGGTGAAACCGGCCGCGACGCTGGCATGCCCGATCGTCTCGGCGCTTGATCAATGGATCACAACGGCTGTGCAGCCGGCCGCACTCCGCTGGTTCCGGCAGCCCGTCGTCGAGATCAAACAAATCTCCGCGTATTCCTGCCGCGGGATGAATGGCGATCCAAACGCGCATATTTCCGAGCACGCGTTCGGCAACGCGCTCGATGTTGCCGAGTTTACGCTCGCCGATGGTCACAAGATCAGCGTCCAATACGGCTGGCACGGCTCGCCTGAAGAACAAGGTTTTCTCCACGACGTGCAGCTTGCTGCATGTCAGGAATTCACCACCGTGCTGGCTCCCGGCGCCAACGTCTATCACTACAATCACATTCACGTTGATCTGATGCGCCGCTCGAGCGGCCGCCACATCTGCCAGCCGGCGGCAATACCGGGCGAAGTCGTTGCCGAACGCGCGCGCTCGCGTTATGCCGCGCAGCATCCTTACGACCCGGGCGTCACCGGCTCGATCAAAAACAAAACCTATTCGCGCGCGCTTGGCTATTCGAGCGATGACAGCTTGCCGCTCGCGGTCCCGGGCGAAGATTAAAATTCGTTCATCGATTTCACGACCTGAAAACTCAATCTAATAAACCGCCCTGTGACTTCGGTCACAGCACCGCTTGGCGTTTCAGGCTACCGTGCAAACATCGAAATCGTTCCTTAGGAGAACAACAATGCGTAAGACACTTCTCACTGCAGTGGGCGCTGCCGCCCTTCTGTCCGCCGGAGCATTTGCCAGTCAGGCCGGAGCCATGACGCTTGCGTCACCGACTGCGCTTGGTGTCGCAACCGCCGACAGCGGGCTGGTTGAAAAGGCCGCCGTGGTCTGCGGCTATTACGGCTGCGCCCGCGTCGGGCCTCGTTACTACGGCTATTATGGCTACGGCTATGGTTATCGGCGTGGCTGGTACGGCCGCCGCTGGTACTAACAGTGCACTCGATCGACGAACGAACGAAGCCACGCACCAGTTTAAAGGCTGGCGCGTGGTTTCTCCCTGCGTTTTAAGCCCCACTCCGGGCCCTACCTGGGTGCGGCCTTTTCCATGTGCGCGAGTAACGCGGCGGTCGGCCAGCAATCAAGTGTCAAGCCATTGCGCTTCTGATATTCACCGAGCGCAGCGCGGGTTTTCATCCCCGCTTTGCCGTCGATCTTGTCGTGATAGAAGCCGCCCGCGGTGAGGATTTCCTGCATGCGGTCGAGATCGCGCGTCGGCAGCTGCGCGACCTTGCCCCACGGCGTCTCAAACGGCCGCGGATCAACCATCAGATCGCTAAGATGACCGACGTACAGCACGTAGAGGTCGGAGAAATTATATTCCTTAATGGCGAAATAGTTTTTGGTCGCGAGAAAAGCTGGGCCGTAAAGGCCGGACGGTTGTAGGAGCGAAGCGGACTCTGCGCGCTCGGCGGCCGGAATATTACGGCCATATGCAGGAATGAAACCAAGCTTGAGCCACTCGCCGATCGGCTTGGTGTTCTCTGGAACCCCGATCGTACAATCGACATTGCCGGGCCCGCGCACTTCGTACGACCAGCGGAGATCGCGCTGCCAGCCATTGTCGACGAGTTGCTTCGCCGCTGAGGCGAGCGCATCAGGCACCGAATGCCAGATGTCGCGGCGGCCATCGCCGTCAAAATCGACGGCGTACTTGTAAAAATCCGACGGCAGGAATTGGGTAAGCCCCATGGCGCCGGCCCACGAACTCTTCATGTCGGCGAGCTTGACGTAACCGTCATCCAGCATCTTGAGCGCGAGCAGGAATTCCTCACGAAATTTATCCTTGCGCTTGCCGAAATAGGCTTGCGTCGCCAGTACGCGGATGGCGTTGCGCGAATCGTGCGCGCGGCCATAGTCGGTTTCGCGCCCGAAGATCGCGAGCAGGATCGTCGGCGGAACACCGAATTGGCGCTCGATGCCGGCCAGTTGCGAATGGTATTGCTCAAGCAGCTTGCGGCCTTCTGCTGCAAGACGCTCAATCGACGCTTCTTTCAGGTAACCCGCCGGCGTCTGAACGAATTCCGGCTGTCCCGCTGCGGGTGGCTCGGGTCGCCCCGGTATAACAAGTTCCGGCAGCGATAGATCCGGTTCGAGCCCGCGCGTCGCCATATCAAAGGTCGCACGCGAAACGCCGTGTTCCTGCGCCTGCGGCCACAGCGATTGCAGCCAGCTTTGGAAGGCCGCGTCAGCTGCTGAAGCGGCGTCACCACAGACCAGCGTACCGAACAACGCGGCGAAAAATAAATACGAGGCGAGTCTCATCGCCTCGTACTGTCACCAGCGTCGACAAATTGCAATCGCTTACGACGCCTTGGCCTGCGGTCGCGGCGCCGGCGCGGTCTTCTGAAAACTCGGCCGTGCAGCGAGGCGATCGAAATAAGTCGACAGCGATTTCGCCGCGGCTATAGCGGCTCCGGATTCGGGGAAATTCTTCAGGTATCCCAGGATCGGCATCACGTTGATGTCGGCAAAGGTGAAACTGTCGCCGGCGAGGAAGCCACCTTTCGCAACCGTGCGATCGAGCAGATCAAGCTCCTCTTTAACTGCAGGCACAACGGCGTCGATGATCTTGCGATCCGGCGAACCATCACTGCCTTTCGGGAAAATATAGTTGAGCAAATAGGTGCGGACCAGAGTCCCGTCTATTCTGGTATTCACCAGCGACACCCACTGCTCGGTGAGCGCGGCATGACGCGGATCGGTCGGTATCACCTTCGGGCCGGGAAAGGCCAGATCGAGATAGGTGGCGATTGCTTTCGACTCGCACAGTTCGAAATCGCCGTGGCGCATCACCGGGACCTTGCCGAACGGATGAATCGCGTCGACGTCCGTCGAGTGCGGCGGCGATTGCTTCAGGTCGTAGGGGATCGACTTTTCCTCGCAGACCATGAGGACGGCCCGGGTATAAGTCGATGGCGCTGGGCCGATGATTTCAACATTTGGCATGTTCAACTCCTGGACTGATCCTGAGCCGTCGGCGACGGCTCGCAAGAAACGCCCGCTTCGGACGGTTGTTATCCTAGCCACCCGCGCGTGGAACGGGAGTAACAAGATTGTCGGGAATCCCGGACGTAATTACTTTACCGATTGGTTAAGTGTAATGACCTGGGGAAAAGTGTCAAGCTGGGCAAGTCCAGCCTGAAGGCGGGACTAGCGCGCGGCCGCGATGAAAAGCCGCGGAAATTTCAGCAGCACCTTACCGTCGACGCGCGGCTTGTAGGCAGCGACGATTTTTTGAGTGTAGGCAGCGAGAAACTGTTCGCGCATGCCGGCATCGAGCAGCGACAAATACGGCTGCAAAGACGAACCCTTGAACCATTCGACAATCGCTTGCGGCGTCGCCATGACGTGATTGTAGACGCTGTGCCAGATGTCGATGTGCGCGCAGACCGGTTGGAGCAGATCATAATAAGCGTCAGGCGGCAGCATCTCGCCACGCGGAACGGCAGCGAGCAGTTTGGCCGCCCACGGGCCGTTCGCGGCAACTTCGCGCTGGGCGATATTGGCCGGCTCGCCAGTGTTGTCCGGCATTTGCACCGCGAGTACGCCGCCGGCTGGCAACGCTTCAAGCAACCGCCGCAACACGCGCGGATGATCGGGCACCCACTGAAGGGCGGCGTTGGCAAAGAGAAGATCGGTGCGATCATCCGGCGTCCACGTCGCGATATCGCCCTCGATGAATTTAACGTTCGGCAGCCGTTCGCGCGCCTTGCGCAGCATGTCGGGCGAAGAATCAAGTCCGGTAACTTCGGATTGCGGAAAGCGTTCGATCAGAAGCTCGGTCGAGTTGCCCGGCCCGCAGCCAAGATCGACCGCGAGCCGCGGGCGCTGTAGTGGCACTTGCGCCAGCAGATCCCGCGGCGGGCGGGTACGCTCATCCTCAAATTTCAGATATTGCCGTGCGTTCCAGCCTTCCACCGGCATCGTTCATATCACTCCGCGGGTGCGGCGTGCTCCGCCGCGAACGCCTTTTGTTTGGTCCGATCTGTCGCCAGCAGCACATAGGCCGCGGGAACCACAAACAATGTAAACAGCGTGCCGATGGAAAGGCCCGCCGCGATGACGATCCCCATCTGAACGCGTGAGACGGCGCCGGCGCCGCTCGCGGTAATCAGCGGCACGACGCCAAGCACCATCGCGGCGGTGGTCATCAGGATCGGACGCAACCTGATGCCTGCGGCCATTTCGACAGCCTCGCGCTTGCCCTTCCCCTCGGCCTGCAAATCGTTGGCGAACTGCACGATCAGGATACCGTGTTTGCTGATTAGGCCCATCAGCGTCACCAATCCCACTTCGGTATAAATGTTGAGCGACGCGCCACCAAAGCCGAGGCTGACAAAGATCAACGCGCCCGCAATCGACATCGGCACCGATACCAGGATGATGACCGGGTCACGGAAGCTTTCGAACAACGCAGCCAGCGCCAGAAAGATAATGATGAGGGCAAAGCCAAAAGTGGTGACGAAGCCGCTGCTCTCCTGAATGTATTGACGGCTCAATCCACCGTAATCGACGGAGTAATCTCGCGGCAGCATGCGGGCGGCCAGGTTCTGCAGGTAGGCAAGCGCATCGCCCTGTGGGACGCCGGGCATGGCGACGCCTTGGATGGTCGCGCTGTTGAGCTGCTGGAAATGATTGAGCGATTCCGGGACGGTCTTGGTCGAGACGGTCGCGACCGTGGACAATGGCACCAGCGTCCCATCGGCGGTGCGGATGTGATAATCGAGCAATTGCTTGGGATTGAGGCGGAACCGCTGCTGCACTTGCGGAATAACCTTGTACGAGCGTCCGCTCATGCTGAAGTAGTTGACATAGCCGCCGCCCAGCATTGACGCCAGCGCACCGCCGATGTCGCTCATCTTCAATCCAAGCTGCGCCGTCTTGTCGCGATCGATGGTGATGTTGGACTGCGGATTGTCGATCTTCAGGTCGGAATCGAGGAAGATAAAGTTTCCGCTGTGCTGCGCTTCGAGCAGGAATTTTTGCGCGATGTCGAACAATCGCTCAAACGGTTCGGTCGTACCGATCACGAACTGAACCGGCAAACCGATGCTTCCGGGCAAAGGCGGCGGCTGAAAAGCAACCACTCGGATGCCGGCGATCTTGCTGAGCTCCTGCTGCACGACGGGCTGAAGTGCGTTGGTCGACTTCGAGCGGGCGTCCCAGGGCTTCAACGCCATGCCGGAGATCGATTGACCAGGCAGATCGATTTGAAAGACATGCTCGGTCTCCGGGTGGTGGAAGAAGATCTCATAGACTTCGTGGGAATAAAGCTGCCGCTGCTTGAGGGTAGCATTCGGCGCGGCGATCGATTGCGAGAGGATCACGCCCTGGTCCTCCTGCGGTGCAAGTTCGGTATGCGCGGTGATAAACAAGAAGTAGATGCTCGACAGCACCACGAGCGCGAAGACGACCGTGACCGGCAAATAGTTCAAGCTGCTGTGCAGGCGCCGCTCGTAGGCGCCGCGTAACCAATTGAAGGCGACATCGATGTAATGCGTCAGCTTGTCTTCCCAGCCGCGGTACGTCGGATCTGGAGCCTTGAGGAGACGCGAACACAACATCGGCGACAGTGTCAGCGCGACAACGCCCGATACCGTCACAGCACCAACCAGGGCGAACGCGAACTCGGCGAACAGTGCGCCGGTTAGTCCGCTCTGAAAGCCGATCGGCACATACACCGCACCCAACACGACGGTCATCGCGATGATCGGCCAGCCCAGCTCGCGAGCTGCAGCAATCGCCGCTGGAACAGGCGCCACGCCTTCTTCAAGGTGGCGACTGACATTCTCGACAACGATGATGGCGTCGTCGACGACAAGACCGATGGCAAGCACCAACGCCAGAAGCGTGAGCAGATTGATCGAATAGCCCAGCGCCAACAGGATGATCAGCGTGCCGACGAGCGAAAGCGGAATGGCGACAGTCGGTATCAGTGCCGAACGGACTGAGCCGAGGAACATAAACACGACCAGCGTGACGATGAGCAAAGCCTCAATCAGGCTCAGCACCACTTCATAGATGGCGGAATTCACGAACTCGGTAGAATCGTAGACGATTGCGCCATCGAGGCCGCGCGGCAATTGCTCATGAATGTCCGGCCAGATCCGCCGCACGCCGTGGACCACTTCAAGAAGATTAGCCGCCGGCGCAACTTGAACGCCGATATAGACCGCCTGCTTTCCGTCAAAGCCGACCTCGGATTCGTAGTCCTCGGCGCCAAGCGAGACGTTGGCGACGTCCCGCAAGCGAACGACCGCCCCGTTGCTCTGCTTGATGACGAGATTGCGGAATTCTTCGGCGGTATGCAGGCCGGTCGACGCCGTGAGATTGACCTGCACCATCTGGCCTTTGGTGGTGCCGATGCCGGAAATAAAATCGTTTGCTGTGAGCGCCTGACTCACGTCAGTCGCGGTCAATCCAAATGCCGCGAGCTTTTGCGGATCAAGCCAGGCCCGCAAGGCGAACACCTTTTGGCCAAGCAATTCGGCGGTCTGAACCCCCGGTATGGTCTGCAGCTTGGGCTGTACGACGCGCGTCAAATAATCGGTGATCTGGTTCGGCGCGAGCGTATCGCTGTCGAAGCCGAGATACATGGCGTCGATGGTCTGGCCGATTTTGACGGTGAGCACCGGTTGCTGCGTGCCGGTCGGCAGCTGATTAAGCACCGAAGCGATCTTGGTGTTGATCTCGGTCAGCGCCTTGTCGGCGTCGTAGTTGAGCCGCAGGTAGACCGTGATCGTCGATGTGCTGCTTTGGCTGCTCGACGTCATGTAGTCGATGCCGTAAGCCTGCGCGATTGCGATCTCGAGCGGCGTTGTGATGAAGCCCGCCACCACATCGGGATCGGCGCCGTAATAGGTCGTGGTGACGGTTACGACGGCATTTTCAGTGCGCGGATATTGCAGCACCGGCAGCGCGTAGTAGGCGCGCACACCGAGCACGAGAATCAAAAGGCTGATGGTCGTGGCGAGGACCGGCCGGCGAATGAAGATATCGGTGAAGTTCATGGCACGCCCGGCTATCTGTCGATCGGCACGGGCGCCGCGTCCGCCGTCGGCGTCACCGAATTATCGATCAAAACCACCGATCCGTTGTGGAGCTTGATCTGGCCGGCGGTGACAACCGAATCGCCATCTTCAACGCCCTTTAGCACCGCGACCTGATCGCCGCGCGTCGGCCCGACGACGACAAAGGTCTGCCGCGCGGTCAATTGCGGCTTGCCGTCGGCATCTTTGCCTTTCGACTCGATGATATAGACGGTGTCGCCGTACGGATTGTAGGTGATCGCCGTTTGCGGAAGCGTGACGTAATTCTGCGGCGATCCGGTCGTAATATCGACCGTCGCATACATGCCTGGAAGCAGCTTGTGGTCTGGATTTTTCAGTGTCGCGCGGACCTGAACGTTGCGGCTTCCGGTATCGACTTTCGGATTGATCGCTGAAATCTCGCCGGTAAACACCTTGTCCTTGAAGGCGTCGATCTTGACGGCAACGGTTTGCCCGAGGCTGACCTGATCGGCCGCCTGCTGCGGTACAAAGAAATCCGCATAGATCGGGTCGAGCGCCTGTAGCGTGACGATCACCGTGCCGGGTCCGAGATATTGTCCGAGGTCAACGGCGCGAATGCCGAGATGGCCGGCAAAGGGCGCGCGCAACAGCTTCTTGTCGATGATGGCCTGCTGCTGCGTCACCTGCGCCTGCGCGTTTTTCAGATTGGCAGAATCGGTGTCGAGTGTCGCCTGGCTGACCGCCTGCATCTTGAACTGCTTCTGGTCACGCTCGTAAGTAATGTCGCTCAGCTCCGCCATCGCCTGCAGCGAGTGGAGCCGCGCGACGTCGTCGGCGGTGCGCAATTTGAGAAGCAGCGCGCCCTCTTCGACATCGTCGCCGGAATTAAACGTGATCGATTCGACGACGCCGGAAACTTCCAGCGACAAATCGGCGCCCTTCACGGCGCGCAAGCTGCCGACCGCTTCAATCCTCGGCTGCCATTCGCTGAGGCCGGCTTTGACAACGGAGATGGTCTGCGGCGGGTTGCTCAGGGCACTGATGAATTTCTTGATCATGATGCCCTTGAACACCTGGAATCCGAAGATTCCACCGAACACGATGGCGACCGCCACGAGCATGATCACCATGCGCTTGATCATTTACCGGACTCCAGTTTCAGCGGCGGCGGTCTGTCGCTCGCCGCTTGCACGATTTGCGGTTCGGGACTGTACGGGTCGGGCGACACATCGATGCGGTTCCACCAGCCGCCACCGAGTGCCTGGAACAAAGCAGCAGTATCGGCAAAGCGGGCCGCCTGCGCCTGCACCAAAGCGAGGAGTGCCTGCTCGTAGCTGCGCTGCGCGTTGAGCAGAACTACATAAGTGATCGCGCCCAGGCGATACTGGCCGCGCGTGAGATCGAAGGTGTCGGACGCCGCGCGCACAGCGTGCTGCTGGGCTTTGAGCGTGGCGGCGTCCAGTTGCAACGCGCGGAGCACATCGGCGACGTTCTGAAAAGCTGTGATCACTGTGCTGCGATATTGGGCGTCCGCCTTGTCAAAGCCTGCTCTGGCCGCGCGCTCCTGGTGCAGAAGCGTAAAGCCATGGAAGATCGGTTGCGTGCCGGCTATTCCGAGGCTCCAGATCGCTGTTGCCGGGGTGAATAACGTGGCCGCTGTCAGCGCGGCGCTGCCGATATCTCCGGTGATGGCGAATTGCGGCAGCCTGTTGGCGACGGCAACGCCGATCTGCGCGCTAGCCTGCTGCAATTGGGCTTGCGCGGCACGAACGTCGGGTCGCTGCTGGACAAGCTGCGACGGCAGGCTCACCGGCAATGCCGTCGGCAGGTGGAACGACGCCAAGGTGAGACGTTCGTGCAGCGTTTCACTCGGGAAACGACCGATCAACGCCAACAACACATGACGCTGTTGCTCGAGTTGCTTTTGCAGCGGCGGCAAACTGGCCTCGGTCGTTGCTACTTCCGATTCCTGCTGCAGCACGTCGGCGCGGGTCGCAGCGCCCGCGTCGAATTGATTGCGGACGACCCCAAGCTGGTCGGTCTGTGCCTTGATGATGTCCTGCGTCGCTTTGATCTGGCCGCGCAGCGAGGCTTCCTGAATGGCCGCCGTCACCACGTTTGAAGTCAGTGTCAAGTACGTGGCTTCGAGCATGAAGCGCTGATTCTCGGCGGCCGCCGCAGTTGCTTCGATCGCACGCCGCTGGCCGCCGAAGACGTCAGGCGCGTACGAAACATTTACCGTCGCCTGAAAGAGATTGAAGGTTTCTGTGTTGCCGGGGAAACCGAATTCTGCCGGCGAAAAACCTTGCCGCACAAAAGATCCGTTGGCGTCAAAGCTCGGCAGCATAGTGCCGGCCTGCGCGTAAAGTGTCTCCTTCGCTTGCCACAACGCCGCCTGCGCTGCTTGCAGATTCGGATTGGCGCGAAGCGCTTCGGCAATCAGAGCGTCGATCTCCTTCGAATGGAATACCTTCCACCACTCGCCCGGAATGTCGCGGCCATCGACGAACCCTTGCGCTGCGCCGCCGGCGACCGGTGCCGAAGCCGTTGGCGCCAGGGTCTTCTCCGGCTCATAGCCGCTAACCGGCGGCGCTGGCGGCGGCGCAAAATCCGGACCGACCGCGCAGGCCGCCAGGATCGGTAGCGATAACGCAATGCCAACCGCCCTCGGCGCGAAGAAGCCGAGACCGGCCAAATACTTGGCTTGGCGCGCCGCGACCAACCGGCCCTGGCGCCATCTGAACAACCCCACCCGAATAGTCACTTAACCCACCCTTAACAAAGCCAGATTAGTTATTTACTATCCGGTTAGTCAATAACTTGACTTTGCTATTGGGCAGGGGTCGTTCCGATGACTGACTTGATGGAAGGGCGCACCGAAACCAGGCGCCGCCGCAAGGCCGAGCGCCCGCACGAAATCCTCGAAGCCGCCTTCACCGAGTTCTCGCGCAACGGCTATGCCGTGACGACGCTCGATCAGATCGCCGAGCGGGCCGGAGTGACCAAAGGCACGATTTACGTCTACTTCGAGAACAAAGAACATTTGTTCATTTCGATGGTGCGCGAGCTGATGAAAGCGACGCTCGACACCGTGCAAGACATGTTTGAACGCCACGACGGCTCGACCGCCGAGCTGTTGCGGGCGCAGTTCAGTTTCATCTACGAGCACATCGTCGAAGACAAGCGGCGGCGCGAAGTCGTGCGCATGCTGATCGCCGAGGCGTCGCGTTTCCCGGCGCTGGCCGACCGCTACCATGAGGAAATTCACCGCCCCTGCGTGGAACTCCTGCAACAGGCGATTCAGCGCGGCATGGATCGCGGCGAGATCCGGCGTTCCGCGGTGACTGAGTGCCCTTTGGTGATTATCGCTCCGATCGCGCTGGTCGACGTCTGGATGATGATGTTCGACGACCGCCACCCGCTCGATATGAAGTCGTATTTCAACGCCCACCTCGATCTGGTGCTTAACGGCCTCTTGGCAAAGTGATCGTGGGCACGCGGTAACGTGACGCGATTAGAGCGCGCAGGCTAGCGTGAGAACTTCTTGTATTTGATCCGATGCGGAATAACGGTGTCGGTCCCCAGACGCCGCATCTTGTCCTGTTCGTAATCCTGAAAGTTGCCTTCGAACCATTCGACGTGGCTATCGCCCTCGAACGCGAGGATGTGGGTGGCGATGCGATCGAGGAACCAGCGATCATGGCTGATGATCACGGCGCAGCCGGCAAAATCCTCCAGCGCTTCTTCGAGCGCACGCAACGTGTCGACGTCGAGATCGTTGGTCGGCTCGTCGAGCAGAAGGAGGTTGGCGCCGGACTTCAGCATCTTGGCGAGATGGACGCGGTTGCGCTCGCCGCCGGATAAAGAACCGACTTTCTTCTGCTGGTCGGCGCCTTTGAAATTGAATGCCGCGCAATAGGCCCGTGAATTGACCTCGCGCTTGCCAAGCAGAATCTGATCGAGACCGCCTGAAATTTCCTCCCACACGGTTTTCTTGCCGTCGAGCGTGTCGCGCGATTGGTCGACGTAGCCGAAATGCACCGACTCGCCGACTTTAATGCTGCCTTGGTCGGGGTTTTCCTGCGCCGTAATCATCCGGAACAAAGTCGTCTTGCCAGCGCCGTTCGGCCCAATAATGCCGACGATGCCGCCAGGCGGCAATTTGAAGGTGAGATCATCGATCAGCAGATTGTCGCCAAAGCCCTTTTTCAGGTCCTCGAAGTCGACGACGTTCTGCCCGAGACGTTCGGCGACCGGGATGACGATCTGCGCGGTTTGGGTTTGCTTCTCGCCGGCTTTTTTCAGCAACTCCTCATAACGTTCATAGCGCGCTTTGGATTTTGCCTGTCGCGCCCGTGGAGAGGCAGCGATCCAATCCTGTTCACGCGCCAGCGAACGCTGCCGCGATTCTTCCTCACGACCTTCCTGTGCAAGCCGTTTCTGCTTCTGCGAAAGCCACGCCGAGTAATTGCCCTCATAAGGAATGCCACGGCCGCGGTCGAGTTCAGAGAATCCAGCTCGTGACGTTGTCGAGAAAATAGCGGTCGTGGGTCACAATGAGGATGGCGCCCGGATAATTGCGCAAATGGCCCTCGAGCCACATCACCAATTCGGCGTCGAGATGGTTGGTCGGTTCGTCGAGCAGCAAGAGCTCAGGCTGCTCCAACAGGAGCCGGCACAGCGCAACGCGCCGCCGCTCGCCGCCGGAGAGCTTCGACACGTCGGCGTCATCCGGCGGACAGCGCAGCGCATCCATCGCCAGATCGACTTTGGAGTCGAGATCCCACAGCCCCTTGGCTTCGATTTCGTCCTGGAGCTTCGTCATCTCATCGGCGGTTTCGTCCGAATAGTTCGCGGCAATCTCGTTATAGCGATCGACAATCGCTTTCTGCGGCGCAACGCCTTCCATGACGTTGTCGCGAACCGATTTGGCCGGATCAAGCTGCGGCTCCTGCGGCAAGTAGCCGACACGAGCGCCGTCGGCGGCCCAGGCTTCACCGGTAAACTCCGTGTCGAGGCCGGCCATGATGCGAAGCAGCGTGGACTTGCCGGAGCCGTTGACGCCAAGCACCCCGATCTTGGCATCGGGATAGAACGACAAATTGACGTTCTCCAGGATTTTCCGGTTGCCGGGATAGGTCTTGGAGAGACCCTGCATGTGATAAATGAATTGGCGGGCCATTTTGGTCCGGGCTGGGGCGCCCTGCCTTTGTTCCTGAGGGCGCGTCGCGCCGATGTCTGGAAGTTGTCGTGATGTAGTGGGTGGTTAGCTAAACGGCAAGCCGCCGCCAGGTCAATCTCATGCTGCCGATGTCCTCGCAAGCCTATACGTGCAGAGTGGTTGTTGCCCTCTCGGCGAACAGTAGCTGTTCGTAAACGCTGAATGCCGTTGCGTCGCGACCCCGAGCCGGACGCAGCAATTTCGCACCAATTTTTAATGACTTGTCGCCGAAACTTTGCGGCAAATCCGTGCCTTTGCAAACTTGGCGCCCGGCGGCGTCGGCAAAGAATGCGGCACGGCGGCATGGGAGCGCGTCATGCGCTGGAGCCTCTCAGACAGCATCGGCGAATTATCGCGGACCTTCGCGCAACTGCGAAATACCTATCGGCCGGAACTGCACTACATGCGCGGGCCCGGCCCAAAATGGCACGCCAAGCGGGCTGGAACTGAGACCCAGCCGACCGCAATCCGGACTGACGCTGAGCCCGCGCTTGAGACAGCCAAGGCCCACGCCTAGGCGCCGCGGTTCCCTGCCCTGTCGGTTCGGGGAGATCGCGGCCGCGCGATCTCAATCCGTCAGCCTGAAGGCACAGGACATGCGTTGCCAGTAGCGATAGATTTCCGGCTCGTACCTTTTGGCACCCTCCGAGCGACCCGAGGAACTCATGCCGCTTCGCTGCGCAATTCTCGATGATTATCAGAACGTCGCGTTGAAAATGGCCGACTGGTCGAACGTTACGGGCGACGTCGAAATCAAGGCTTTCGATAAACACCTTGGTGCCGCGGACAAGGTCGTGGCGGCACTCAAAGGCTATGCCATCGTCTGCGCCATGCGTGAGCGTACTCCCTTCCCGAAGGCGGTGATCGAAGCCCTGCCCGATCTCAAACTTCTGATCACCACCGGCATGCGCAACGCCTCGATTGATCTCGAAGCTGCCCAAGCGCGAGGGATTGTCGTTTGCGGCACGCCGGGTTTCGGCAATGGCACCGCTGCTATTGCCACCGGGCTGATGCTCGAACTCGCGCGTCACATTGGTTACGAGGACGCGCAGCTTAAGGCCGGCGCCCCCTGGCAAACGACGATTGGGCTTGATCTTGAAGGCTTGACGCTGGGTCTACTTGGCCTCGGGAGACTGGGCACCCGCATGGCCGAGATCGGTCGCGCGTTCAAAATGAACATCGTCGCCTGGAGTCAAAACCTGACGCCCGAGAAGTGCAGCGAGGTTGGCGTCGAGTATGTCGGCCGCGACGATCTGTTTCGCCGCGCCGATTTTCTCTCGATCCATACTCAATTATCGCCGCGCACCCGCGGTCTGATCGGCGCAAGCGAACTCGGCCTGATGAAGAAGAGCGCCTACCTGATCAACACCTCGCGCGGACCGATCGTCGATGAAGCTGCGCTGATCGCCGCATTGCGGGAACACCGGATCGCCGGCGCGGGTCTCGACGTGTTCGATATCGAGCCGCTGCCGGTCGACCATCCGCTGCGCAAGCTCGACAACGTCGTGATCACGCCGCACCTCGGCTATGTCACCGCGCAGAACTACCAGGCCTATTTCGCCGGCATGGTCGAGGACATTCGCGCCTTCCTCGATGGCAAGCCGGTGCGCGTGCTGACGTAAAATGCTTCGCGCTGGAAATCACCCGTGGCGGATTTTGAGGGCCAGGATCGTCCCCGTCATCGCCAGCGTGACGATGCTCGACCCGATCAATGGACCATCGGAGATCGCCAGGCCGTAGATCAGCCACAGCAAAACTCCGAGTACGCATAACCATGTACCCGGAAGTGAAATCGCGCGGGTCTCGCGTTCGCGAACGATTTTTATGGCCTGCGGGACCCAGCATAACGTTGTCAGAACAGCCCCGGTTGCTCCGGTGGCATCGACGAGCCACGGCGCCATCATTCGGTTCCTGCTTCCACGCCTCGAGCTCCATGCGATCCAGACCCGACACGCTGAACTGCGAATCAGTTTAATTTTACAAACTGCTTCATGTGGACGAGATGACACCACCGGCAGGCGCAAGTTCCACTGGCCATTTAATCGAAGGCCACGCGGCCGCCGAAGAATGTCATCCGAACGTCACGCATGAATCGTAGAACCATCAAGGCGTTGGGTTAGTTTAGTAACTTGGGTTTGCTGCCAGCAACAATGTTGCCGCGCACCTGACAGAGTCTCCAACGCTTGCAGACAACGACATGAACGTTTCCGAGCATACCGCCAGAGTCTTCGACACCGACCTCATCAAGCTGACCCAGCTGGTGGCGCAGATGGGCGGCTTCGCTCAGAAGCAAGTCACCGACTCGATCGATGCGTTGACTCGCCGCGACGTCGGTCTGGCGCGTCAGGTCATTGCCGCCGATGCAACAGTCGACGCTCTGCAGCGGCAGATCGAGGACAAGGCGATCGCGACGATCGCGCTACGGCAGCCAATGGCGATCGATCTGCGCGCGCTGGTGGCGATGCTGCGCATCTCCAACGACCTCGAGCGGGTCGGCGATCTAGCGAAGAACATCGGCAAGCGGGTGATCGCCGTAAGTGGAGACAATTCGCAGCGCACTCTGATGCGTGGCCTCAAGCACATGGCGGCACTTGTCGTGTCGCAGCTGGCGGGGGTGCTCGACAGCTTCGTCGACCGCAATCCAAACAAAGCGCTGCAGGTCTGGACCGCCGACAAGGAAGTCGATGCGCTTTACGTCTCGCTGTTCCGCGAATTGCTGACCTATACGATGGAGGACCCCGGCACTATCTCGATGTGCATCCATCATCTGTTCTGCGCCAAGAACATCGAGCGCATCGGCGACCACGCCACCAACATCGCCGAAGCCGTGCATTACATGGTCGAAGGTCACGCCATCGTCGGCGAGCGGCCCAAAGGCGATACGTCGAGCTATGTCGGCGAGACCTTGCTGATGCCGAGCAAAGTCTTGGCTTGAGCGCCCCGAGGCCCTGTTAACGTCTCATTAGGGTTAACGTTCTATTGCTGACGGGTGTGCGGCGGCTGTGTGCCCCGGCGCCATGTGCCTCATTCGGCGGCAATCCGAGATGCCCTCTAACGGCAGGAACAGTATCCGCTTCGCACGCCTGCTCGTCTCGGCCGCTTTGCTCGGCGCGATCGCAGCCGCGACGGCCGGATGCCAAACAACCCAAACTACCGGAACGACCGGCTCAGTCCCGATCGCGTCCGTCCCGCCGGCAAATCGCTCGGATGCCGACTGGCAGCGTGACGTCAAAGCTTATGGCGAAAAGTATCGCGCCGACCCGACAAAGATCGACGTTGCCATGCAATACGCTCAGGCATTGCGCGCAACCGGACAACGGGCGCAGGCAGTCGCGGTGCTCGAGCGGGCGTCGTTCGAAAACCCGCACGACAAGGCCGTGCTTGGCGCCTATGGCCGCGCGCTCGCCGAGGCCGGGAATCTTGATCAAGCGCTCGAAGTGCTCGAGCGCGCACATTCACCCGATCAGCCCGATTGGCACATCTTGTCCGCACAAGGCGCCGTGCTCGATCAAATGGGCCGGCACGCCGAAGCACAGCGCCTCTATCTGACGACACTGAAGATCGCCCCAGAAGAGCCCTCCGTGTTGTCAAATCTCGGGCTCTCTTATGCGCTCTCGAAGGATCTTGGCAACGCCGAAGCAACTTTGCGCCGCGCCGCGGCGCGGCGACCGGTAGATTCCCGAGTACGGCAAAACTTGGCTCTCGTGGTCGGCCTGCAAGGGCGCTTCAAGGAAGCAGAGACAATTGCTCGCGCCGACCTTCCTCCGGAAGAGGCCGCAGCCAACGTCGCCTACCTGCGGCAAATGCTTGCGAAGCGCAAAGACTTTCGCGACCTGGGTCGGGACATCAGGCCAACCGACGGCCCGGGCTGACGCATTTACTGCAGGCCCATCACCTTGATCGCCGCTGGGCCGAGAATGACCACGAACAGCACCGGCAGGAAAAACAAGATCATCGGCACCGTGAGCTTTGGCGGCAACGCCGCAGCCTGCTTTTCAGCCTCCGCCATGCGCGAGTCACGATTTTCCTGCGACAGCACCCGCATCGTCGCGCCGAGCGGCGTGCCGTAGCGCTCGGCCTGCTGCAAGGCAAGACACACCGACTTCACGCCTTCAAGGCCGGTGCGTTGCGCAAGGTTGTCATAAGCCTGGCGGCGATCCGGCAAGTACGATAATTCCGCGGTCGTAAGCGTCAGCTCTTCGGCCAGCGCGATCGACTGCGATCCGATCTCTTCGCTGACCTTGTGAAAGGCAGCCTCGACCGACATGCCGGATTCGATGCAGATCAGCAGCAGATCAAGCGCATCGGGAAACGCGCGCTTGATCGAAAGCTGTCGCCGCCCGATCTTATTCTTCAGAAAAAGATTCGGACTGAGCATGCCGAAATAGGCGGCGGCGATCGCAATTCCGATCTTGACCATTGTCGGCTGATCGAGGTCGATCACAACGTACATGTAGAACAACGACGCCAGCAGCATGGCGACCGGCATCACCATGCGGAAGAACAGATAAGTGACGTAGGGCGCCTGTCCGCGGTATCCAGCCTGCACCAGCTTGATCCGCGCGTCTTCCTGTCCGACCCATTTGGTGAGATTGAAATTCTCAACCACGGTTTTCATGTACGCTTTCGGCGATTGCCGCAGCGAAACTTTACTGGCGTGCGCCAATCGCTCGCGTTCACGCAGCCGGATTTTCTCGCGCTCGAACGCTACCGCCTTCATCCGCGTCGATAGCGTATCCTTGGCCAGGAGCGGCATCGCAAGCGTCAACACCGTCGCGCCGGCCGCGATTGCGGCCAACAGCACGGTGAGAAATTGCGGTTGGAAGTATTGGTCGAGAAAGTGATACATGGCGGAACTTTTAGAAGTCGAAGTTGATCATCTTGCGCATCACGAGAATACCGACTGACATCCAGACCGCGCAGCCCGCCATCATCATGCGGCCAAGCGGCTCCGTCCATAACAGGGACATGTATTGCGGGCTGGTGACGTAGACGAGAATCATCACCCCGATCGGCAACGCACCGATGATCGACGCGGATGCCTTTGCTTCCATCGACATGGCCTGAATCTTGGCCTTCATCTTCTTGCGGTCGCGCAACACGCGCGACAGGTTGCCGAGCGCTTCGGAGAGATTGCCGCCGGCGCGCTGCTGGATGGAAATAACGATGCCGAAAAAATTCGCCTCGGGCAGCGGCATGTGATCGTACAGCCGCTGGCAGGCCTCGCCGAGCGGAATGCCGATCGTTTGCGTGTCAATGATGGCTTGCATTTCGCTGCGAACCGGCTCCTCAGCCTCGGAGGCGATCATTCTCAGACTATCAAGCAACGGCAGGCCGGCCTTGATGCCGCGAACGATGACGTCGACGGCGTCCGGAAAGGTCGCAAGGAAGCGCAATTCACGCCGCTTCTTCAGAAACGACAATATCCAAAACGGCAGCCCGCCGCCTGCCGCGAATCCCAAGCCCAACGCGGCCAACAAGCCGGCGCCCATGATCATCGCCACCAGAAATACGACGCCACCCAATACGCCGCCGGTTACCATGAAACGGCGGGTCGACCAGTCGAGCCCGGCCTGCGCAATGCGGACGGACAGCGGCACGCGCTTGGCGGTCTTTTGCCGCGCTTCGAGTTGTTTGAGCGTACCCTCGACTTGCTCGCGTCGCGACTTCTGAGCACCGCGAACCGGACGCTGCGTCGGCTCGGCGCGGGCGACGCTGGCCATGCGCCGTGCCGCGTTGCGCTCGCCGGAAAGCAATGGATAGACGAACACCCACCCGACACCACCGATCGCGACCGCGACCATGAGAAAAAGACCGTAGGTTTGCATGGTGCCTGATTCCACTTTCAGTTTTTAAGCCGCGGGGCGCCCTGCGCTGAATCGAGTGCGGCGGCGAGACGAACGTCCTCGCCGTAATACCGCGCCCGGTCCCAAAATCTCGGGCGACCTATCCCGGTTGATCGATGCTCGCCGATCAGATTGCCGTTCGCGTCCTCGCCCTGAATGTCGTAGAGGAATAAATCTTGGGTGATGATGACGTCGCCTTCCATTCCCATCACCTCGGTGACGTGGGTGATGCGTCGCGAGCCGTCACGCAAACGCGCGGCCTGAATGACGACATCGATGGAACCGCAGATCATTTCCCGGATCGTGCGCGACGGCAGCGAATAACCACCCATTGTAATCATTGATTCGAGTCGCGAGAGCGCCTCGCGGGGCATGTTGGCGTGCAATGTACCCATCGAGCCGTCGTGGCCGGTGTTCATCGCCTGCAACAAGTCAAAGGCTTCCGGTCCGCGCACCTCGCCGACGATGATCCGCTCCGGCCGCATGCGCAGACAATTGCGCACCAGGTCGCGCATCGTAATCTGACCTTCGCCTTCGAGGTTCGGCGGCCGCGTTTCCAAGCGCACCACGTGGGGTTGCTGCAGCTGCAATTCGGCCGCGTCTTCACAGGTGACGATGCGCTCATCGTCATCGATATAACGGGTAAGACAATTCAGCAGCGTGGTCTTGCCCGAGCCGGTGCCGCCGGAAATAAGAACGTTGACGCGGCAGCGCCCGATGATTTTGAGGATCTCCGCCCCCTCCTGCGAAACCGATCCGTAACGGACGAGCTGCTCGAGGGTGAGCTTGTCCTTCTTGAATTTGCGGATCGTGAGCGCCGGACCGTCGATCGCCAGCGGCGGCACGATGGCGTTGACGCGGGAGCCGTCCGGCAATCGCGCATCGCAGATCGGCGAGGATTCGTCGACCCGGCGGCCAACCTGACTGACGATGCGCTGGCAGATATTCAGCAGTTGCTGGTTATCGCGGAATCGGATGCCGGTCTTTTGGATCTTGCCGCCGACTTCGATGTAGACCGTGCCGGAGCCGTTGACCATGATGTCGGAGATTTCGTCCCGAGCCAGCAGCGGCTCCAGCGGTCCGTAGCCGAGCACATCGTTGCAAATGTCGTCGAGCAGATCTTCCTGCTCCGAGATCGACATCACGATATTCTTGATCGCGATGATCTCGTTGACGATGTCGCGGATTTCCTCGCGCGCGGAATCGGCGTCGAGCTTGGCAAGCTGGCCGAGGTCAATCGCCTCGATCAGCGCGCCGAAAATGGTTCCCTTGGTCTCGTAGTAAGATTCAGAACGACGCGTGTCGATGGCCGATGGAACCTGCTGCGGCGTGTTTGTTGGACCGGCGTTCGGCTTCGTCGCCGGCGGCGCTCCAACAATTGGCGCCCCGAGACCCGCTGACGGAAATGGTGTTCGACCGCCTTGCGGATTGTCGGCTGCGAGCGCCGCGGCGTCAGTAGCACCGGGCGGCGGCGGCGCCGGACGTGGTGCAGCGGGCAGCCGCTCTGCGACAGCGGGGGCGCTACTACCGTTGGGACGCTTGCCAAACACGAACGCTACTCCGACACCAGATGACGGTTACTACTATCGCTGCAGAAGCTTCTCGAAGAGTGGCGACAACAGGCTCGAACGTTGCTTCTTCGGCTCGACCCGGCCGGTCAGTTGCTGCGCCAGTTGCCGCATTACTTCGGCGGTGCGGTGGCTCGCAGCAATCTCGGCGATCATCTGCCCGTTATTTGCTGCAGCACCGAATAGCTGCGGTTCGAACGGAATGGCCGCGACCGGTTCGCTTTCAAGCGCCTTGGCGAAATCGGCGGCTTTGATCTCCGGCCGCTTCGGAACACCGACCTGATTGAGACAGTAGAGCGGCAGGTGATCGTTCGGCCGTGCAGCCTTGAGGAAATCGTAGAGATTCTTGGTGTTGCGCAGGTTGGCGAGATCCGGCGCGGCAACGATCAGAACGTCGTCGGCGCCGACCAGTGTCTGCTTGGTCCAGCCGGTCCACTGATGCGGCACGTCGAGCACGACGCACGGCACCGTGGCGCGGAGGGAATCGAAGATTGACTCGAACGCGTCAGCGCCGAAATCGTAGACGTGGTCGAGCGTCGCCGGCGCTGCCAGAAGGCTCAAGTGATCCGTGCATTTCGACAGGAGCCGATCGATGAAGGCGTTATCGATGCGATCGGGCGAAAAGACCGCTTCCGCAATTCCTTGCGGCGGGTCCTGGTTGAAATCGAGTCCCGCGGTGCCGAAGGCGAGGTCGAGATCGGTCACCACCGAGTCAAGCATCAGGTCGCGCGCAATGGAAAAGGCAATGTTATGAGCGACAGTCGAGGCGCCGACGCCCCCTTTAGCGCCTACCACCGCGATGACGCGACCGACGGGCTTGGCGTCCGGGGCCGAGAACAGACCGCACACGGTGCGCACGACCTGAAGCGCGCCGACCGGCGCAATCAAATAATCGCTGACGCCGCGTCGCACCAGCTCGCGATAGAGCGCTACATCATTCATCCGCCCGATGATGATGACGCGCGTGGAGGCGTCACACACCGGCGCCAGTTGATCGAGCCCGCCGAGGATGTCTTCGTTGCGGCTCTCCGACTCGAGGATAATAACATTCGGCGTCGGCGAGTTCTGATAGGCCTCGACCGCGGCGACCAAGCCGCCCATCTGAATGCGCAGGTGCGCTCTGGCCATCCGGCGATCTTCGCCGGCCGCCTGGATCGCGGCCGCGGTCTCAACGGTTTCGCAGAACGCCTGCACCGAAACGCGCGGCGCCGGCGCGATACGCTCGTCGCGCCCGGCAACCTCGGCGGCAGGATTTTCAACTACGGCTTGGCTCGCTGAACTCATCATATGGTGGCATCATTTCCCGAGATCGCTGATCTTGGCCGCATCGTTTGAAGTCTGTGTCGCAGTGGGTTTGCCTGCTCTGTAGTTTTCCATGACTGTCGTTCGCTGCATTTCGTAGGGCGGCGTTTCTGCGCGCGGCTGCACAAGGTCCGCCGGATTGTCCACCATGGACGCGAGGTTCCGTTGGGTCGCACACCCCTGATTCCACGGTGGCTGGTTCTCGAACGTGTCGCGGGTCAAGCTCGGCCCGATATCCGCCGGCCACAGGCCGCAGGGTCCGGCCTGCGCCTGGATCTTCGGATAGCTGATGCGGATCGGCGCCAGCGCACTGGTCGGCGGGTGATAGCCGCGGACGGCAATGCCATCTTGCGGCACGCCGCTTGCTGCCAGGATCGAACGGATGCTGCGCATGGCCTCTGTCGCGGCACGCTCGTTGCTGGTGCCGACAGGGAGATCGACTAAAACTCCACCGGTACCTTCATGCTTCCAGGTCTGCGCGAACGACATCACCTCCGCCCGCTGCATCGCAGTGAGTTCGCCGCGATTGGAGCCGACAAACACCTGGAGGGTGTGGTCGGCTTCCGTGATCGTGATTGGATGACGCTGACGGTAGTCGAATGGAACATCGGAAGCGCCGGCCACCTGCTGATCGGTGTTACAAGCGCATACCAGCAGCGAAAAACCGGCGACGATGGCGGCGCGCATCGCCGGCGCTGCCCTGCCGCGACGTTCAGTGATCTTTCGTAGGACAGTCAGCATTGTCGTTTCCTAGCGTGCTCATGAGCGTGGAGCACTCAATCGAGGATGAAGCCGTATTTGCCCCGATAGTTGTCCGGCGGATCCGGTGACCCGCCGACACCGTAAATGCGGTTGAAGCGGCCAAGCAGAACCTGCGCCGGATCGCTAGGATCGGCGAAGCCGTCGTCGGGACGCGACAAATCTTTCTGTGCCACCGCCCGCACCACGTAGGGCGTGACCAACACCATCAGTTCGGTGCGTTGGTTGACGTAGTCGTTGCTCCTGAACAAGGGCCCGAGGACCGGAAGCTCCATCAATCCCGGGAGACCGTTGATATTGTGCCGGGTCTCGTCCTGGATCATGCCGGCCATCGCCAACGTCCCGCCTGAGGGAATCTCAAGCGTCGTGTCGGCGCGGCGGGTGCGGATCGATGGAACCGTCACGGTGTCGGTCGAGCCGGGAATTGGGATGGTCAGAGCATTGTTGCTGGAAATGTCCGACACCTCGGTCATGACTTTCAGGCTGATGCGGCCCTCGCTGAGCACGACCGGCGTGAAGTTCAGACTGACGCCGAATTTCTTGAACTCGATTGCCGGCTGACACGTTGTCGGCGCCCCGGGAGTGCTCGACGTGGCGGAGCAGGAGTAACCGTTCAGAATAGGAAACTCGCCGCCGGCCAGGAACGTTGCGGTTTCACCGGATATGGCGGTCAGATTTGGCTCAGCCAATGTATGGATGACGCCGGCTTGCTCCATGGCTTGTATCGTCGCGGTGATCGATTTCCATCCGGTCGCGATACTCGACCCGCTGAGCGATTGACCATAGGCAGTGAACGGGTTGGTGTTGTTGAAGTTCACCACCGCGGTGCCGTATCCGATCGAGCCTGAAAGGTTGATGCCGAGTTGCTTGATGAGATCGCGCTCGACCTCGGCCACGGTGACCTTGAGCATGATCTGATCGCGGCCGCGGACAACGATGGCGTTGACAATCTTTTGTGAACCCCCGCCACCACTGCTGCTCGAACTGCCTAAGGCGAGCGCCGTACTTAACCCGGCGCCGCCGCCAACGTTGACGCTGCCGATGCCGCCGCCGCTTCCACCGCCGCCACCGCTGGTGCTGCCAACGAAGTTTTCCCCGGTCGCCACGAAATGGGATGCGATCTGATATGCCTGCTGCGCTTCGGCCTGGTTCGCCACGGTGCCGGTCAGCAGGACGCCATCGCCGATGCCTTCAACATTGACTTCAGCACCGGGAATAAGCCGCTGGATGGCGGCACGGATCGGGCTGACGTCGGGGCTGACCGCAATGTCGTAGTTGACCAGCTGCTTACCGTCGGTATCGAAAAAGACGATGTTGGTCCCGCCGTTGTCGATGGCGATGATGTAGGCGCGGCGCGAAGAACGGACGACGGCATTGGCAACCTTGGGATTGGCGATCAACACATCTTTGATATCGCGCGAAAAGTCGACGACGATGGACCTGCCTTTGCCGAGCGTGATCGACCGAGAGGTGAAATCCCCGGCAGCAGCCGTATTCGGCCGGGCCGCCGGATGACGGACCGTCAATTCAGCCGCGCGAGGAATGTCTACGCCGAGGGCGCATAACAGCAAACCCGTGAGAGCGGCCGCACGGATCGATCCTGATGCCATCGTCGAAGTTCCCTCCGTGCCGCTAGCGCGGTGTCGACTGAGTAGTCACGCCGTAACGCACCGTACTGACTGTCGTCCTCGACTCCTCTTTGGCTTCGCCGCCTTCCGGCGTCGGCGACTGCGAATCGAGGAGGCTGCGCAACGTGAGCGAAAGCGTTCCGGTCTGACGGGCAAGTGCGAGCGTTTCGGCCTGACGCGGATCGAGTTCGATCGTCGCGGTTTTGCCGATCACGACTTTCTGTCCGTCCTTTTCGCCGAGCACTTGATCGACGGCGAGCACCCGCACGTTCCGCAAGATCGTTTCGCTGACATATTTTTCGATGCCGGAAAGCTTTTCCGCCGCCTTGTCGCGATGTGTCAGCAGAATGTCGACGTGGTCGTTCGGAAGGATGAAGCCGCCGGCGCTGGTATCGGCCGCGATGTCCATCGAAATCGCGCGCATGCCGTGGGGCAAGACCGCAGCCAGAAAGCCACCGGCCTTCGCCGAGACGACCTTGGAATCACGGATCGGCTCGCCGGCAGCGACCGGCGTGCGCACGACCGCGCCGACGAAGTCCTTGATCGCGTCGGGCCGGTCGGATTTCCTGATGAAATTCGATCCGGTCGAAGCCGCCGGCCAGGTCTGCCAAGCGACATCGCGGGCGCCGACCACTTGCCCGGTATCGAGATCGTTCTTGGCAATCAGCACATCGACCGTCGCCAGCGGCGGGGGCGGTGGCGGAGCTTTAGGCGCTTCGGGCGTTCGATTGCCGCTCGCCAGCATCGCGGCGACACCGCCCGCGGCAAGAGCAACAAGGAGGACGATAATGCGCGCGCGCTTCATTACGCTCGACTTCCAATGTGACGTAAACGGGCGAACGGACCGTCGTCTGCCGGATTTCAGCAGCTAAACGTCAAGGCATGGTTAATAAGCCGTATCCAAATCGCGTTAATTGCGCGTTACGACGCGGCTTTGTCCCGCCCCAATCGCGACGATCCGGTACAAGCAAAAATGGATTTAAGGATCAGCGCGGACTTTGAGAATAATCCGCATCGCACGATGGTTAGCAAACTATGAACGCGGCCTAAAAGACGGCTGCCTTCATCCATTCGGTGTGCGGATATATCAGGAGCGCGGCGGCAGCGAGGGCGATTCCGTAGGGAACGCCGCCGTCCCGGCGATGCAGCCGCTCGGCCCATTCACGACCAACAAAGGCTCTCGGCAGTGGCACCGCACGAAACTGGATGATCAGCACCGTCAGCGCACCGCCAAACAGCGAAGCATACAGCAGATAGTCGGCGAGATGTGCGAAACCGAGCCACAGCACTGTTGCCGCCGCGAGCTTGGCGTCGCCGCCGCCGATCCAGCCGCACGTGAAAAAGATAAACACGACCGCGAGAACCGCCGCAGCAGCGCCGGCGTGGGACAGCATGTCAGCGGCGCTCATTCCGGTCAGCGTCGCGAGCAGACCAAACCCGCCGACCAGGATTAGCGAGACGCGGTTCGCGATCGTCATGGTGAACAAATCGCTCGAGGCGGCAAACGCCATCATCGCAGGAAACAGCGTCAGCTTGATCGCTTCGATCAACAACATCATGGCAACGGCACCGTCGATTACTCTTGCCGTCCCGGTTTAATGCACCAGCGGTTGAGGGAGCGTTAGCGAGCGCGCGAAAACGAAAAGGCTCCGGTGATCCACCGGAGCCTTTCGCGTAACACCTACGAGAGGAGGTTTACTTAAGCTGGGTGGAGATGCTGCTGAAGGTCGTGTTCAGCTTGGTGCCGAGGCCGTTGACGACGGCGATAATGGCAACAGAGATGCCGGCGGCGATCAGGCCATATTCGATGGCCGTTGCGCCCGACTCGTCCTTCACGAAACGCGAAAACAGGGTCTTCATATTTGGCTCCTTAGGTCCACACGTGGCTGTCTGAGCTCGACCCAATGCCTGTTTGCCGGGCCATTTGGATCGCTGTGGAACCTAGCCCGGAGACATTGCGATGCGGTTAAATCAACCAGTGAAACTTTGGGTGGTTCCTTCGAGCCGCAATGTAGTTAACAGCGGCTTTCGGAGCGCGAGCATTTTTTAGTTCGTTGTCGGGCGCCGCCGGATCGCAGTTTCTTCGTCAGCAGTTTGCCACCGATCGACCTACAATAATAGCGGAACGTTTCAATTGCGTCACTGCGCGATCCGATATTCAAAAAAAGGAAACGATTCATCGCCTATTAATGCGCTTCCTCAATACCCATCAGTTGAAGCATCCGCATCGGCAGGCAAGGGCCGCCGGATAACCAAAAGCGGCCAGCAATCATGAGTCAGGAATTCCTTTCCTTTGTCATCAATGTCGGCGAGAGCTTCATAAAGGGCATACCGATCTCGCTCGCGATCGCTGCCGTCTTTACCGTGCTGACCTATTTCTGGGCGTGCAATCCAGGGCGAGCCTGGTGGCACAAGCGGGATCTCGTCACCGACCTCTGCTACTGGTTCTTCATTCCCGTACTCACGCGCTATCTGCGCATCGGCATGCTCGTTGCCGGAGCCGCTGTTTTGTTTGGCATCACGACGGCTGACGGTCTGATCGCGTTCTACGAGAACGGTCATGGGCCGCTCGCGGCGCTGCCGCTGGTGGCGCAAATGATCATCTTTCTCGTCGGCGAAGATTTCATCACTTATTGGTCGCACCGGCTGTTCCACGGTAAACCGTTGTGGAAATACCACGCGGTGCACCATTCCTCCGAAGAGCTGGAATGGATCTCGGCGGCGCGCTTCCATCCGGTCAATCTGTTCTTCGGCGGCGTGATCGCCGACGTGGTCCTGCTGCTTGCCGGCATCTCGCCAAACGTCTTCGTCGTGCTCGGACCGATTACCATCGCGCATTCGGCTTTCGTGCACGCCAATCTCAACTGGACGCTGGGCCCCTTCAAATACGTGATCGCTACGCCGGTGTTCCACCGCTGGCACCACACCGCGGCCGACCGCGGCGGCGAAAAAAACTTTGCCGCGACCTTTCCGGTGCTCGATCTGTTGTTCGGCACGTTCTACATGCCCGCGGGAGAGCTGCCCGACAATTATGGGATCGCTGACGCGGAATTTCCGACCAGCTTTGGCGCCCAGCTTGCACACCCGTTCACGCACGCAAAAGCCACACAGTGAACCGCTACCGCTTCATGCTTTAGTCCTGCGCGCCCGGACACCTCTCGTCGGACGCCGAATGCGCCCGATTTGCACTTCCTTCACCATTTTGCAGTGAAATAGCAGCCTCGAAGTGCGGCCCTCTTCGGTTGTTTGTAATCCGCGTAGCGTTTCGGAGAGTAGCGATGATGGCGTCCGGCGCCCGAGTGCGCGCAAGCTTGCGCCCGTTGTACCGGCTATCAGCCATCCTTTTGCTGGCGGCGCTGATCGGGCCAGCAATCGCTGCCGACCCGATCGTCGTCTCCATCGACAAAGCCAGAATTATGCAATTGCCCGACCGGGCGGCGACCATCGTCGTCGGCAATCCGCTCATTGCCGACCTTACGATCCAGTCAGGCGGGCTCGCGATCATCACCGGCAAGGGCTATGGAGCGACGAACTTTGTCGTACTGGATCGCCACGGCGCCGTGCTGAGCGAGCACGCCGTCGAGGTGACCGGACCAAACGACAAAACGGTCGTCGTTTATCGCGGTCTCGATCGTGAGACCTACAGCTGTACGCCGGATTGCTCGCGCCGCATTACTCTTGGCGACTTTCCCGAATTCTTCGACAAGACGCTGTCGGAGACCACAAACCGCAATGCTCAGGCGGCGGCCGCCGGAGCCCTCGCGACTGGACGCTAAGGGCCGTTCCACGCCTCACGGAATCGGCAGCGCGGTCGTCGACTTAACCTTTTCCATGGCGAAGCGTGAGGTGACGTTGGTCAGCGGCACCGAGGCAATCAGGCGTTTGTAGAAGGAGTCGTAGCCGGCAATGTCGGGCACCACCACCCGCAACATGTAATCGACGTCTCCGGCCATGCGGTAGAATTCCATCACTTCCGGCATACCACCAACGGTTTTGGCGAAGCGCTCGAGCCAATCCTGGGAATGATCGCCGGTCTCGATTGACACGAAGACGGTAACGCCAAGACCGATGCGGTCCTGATCGACCAGCGCGACGCGCTTCTGAATAACGCCGTCGGCTTCGAGCCGCTGGATGCGTTTCCAGCAAGGCGTCGATGACAGACCTACGCGAGAGCCGATTTCGGCCACGGCAAGCGAAGCGTCTTCCTGCAGCACGGCGAGGATTTTGCGGTCGATGGCATCCATGTGAGCGCATCCGATCAATTCGTCCCGGCAACAGAATATTTTTTCGAGTTACCGTGCAATACAGTACTTACATAGAATATTAATTCTGAATCAAGCGGCCGCTGTAATCCGTCGCCCCCCGTTTGCAGCCGCCTCAGTTGGCCTGGGGGGTGCCCGCCAAGGCCGATGTACCGCTTTCCGCCAGCAAGGCCTCGACTTCCGCGCGGGTCGGAGAGCCAGCGGAGCCGCCAATGCGCGTGCACTTGATCCCGGCGACCGCAGCGCCGAAACGCAGCGCTTCATCCTCGTTGCGACCCTCAGTAAGCGCCAGTGCGAAGCCGCCATGCAGAGCGTCACCGGCTCCGAGCGTGTCGACAGCGTGGATCGGAAACACCGGCACGCGGCGGAATGCGCCTTCCTCGAGGATCAGAATATCGCTCGGCCCGTTGCTGACGGCGAGGAACGCATCGGTATGGCGCGCGATCGCCTTAAGCCCTTCACCCAGATCGCTGCCGCCGGTGGTGGCGAGAAGGCACTCGGAGGAAAAGACCACGTGCGTGGCTACACGAAAGAAGGGATCGTCCACCACGGTCGGTTTGTCGCCGTCGATAACGACCCGCACGCCGCGCCGCAGCGCCGCCTCGCAGATCGGCTGCGCAAATTGCGGAAACCGGTTATCGGCGAGCACCAGATCGGCCGAAGCCGCCAACGCTTCCGGATCGTGCGGCGAGGCCGTGGCAATGCGATGGTCGCGGTAAGTTACTATCGTGCGATCGCCGCGCGCGTTGATGAAGATTGCCGATATGGCAGTCGCAAGCCCATCGACGCGCTGACAGGCACGGGTATCGACATTCTCGCGACTGAGCGCCGCCAGCACGCGATCGCCATTGTCATCTTTACCCGCGGGTCCGCCCAACGGTCCGGCGAGCGATGCGCGGCCGCCGAGACGCGCGATGGCGACAGCGGCGTTCGCCGCGCAGCCGCCGTTGACGATGAAATGCCCCTTCGCCTCGACCTTACCGTCAGCTTTGGGAAAATCTTCGACGCGGAAAACTTCGTCGAGCACGATAATGCCGGCGCAGAGGATGCGCGGAGCGCTTGAGCCGCCACTCAGCTTGTCAGGCGAATTATCGGCCAGGGCCATCACTACTCCGACACGTCGTTACTCGAGCAAACTCTCGCGCGCTAAGGCGTTAATCCAGCACGCGCTTAATCCAGCGCGCGCCGCCCGTGCTCGACGAAATCCTGTATAATGTGATGCGCGATCGCGAACGGCGGCGGAGCCGTCAAGCCCAGCGGGTGCTTGAGCGCCAGCATCAATTTCAATTCCTCGCGGTCAAACCAGCGCGCCTCTTCGATCTCGCTTTTGTCGATGACGATCTGTTTCGTCAGCGCCATGGCATGGCAGCCGATCATCAGCGAAGACGGAAACGGCCAGGGTTGAGAGGCAAAATATGTGACCCGCGCGCAGGTCAGACCCACTTCCTCAAGTACCTCGCGACGCACCGCCTCCTCGATTGATTCACCGGGCTCGACGAAACCGGCGAGGCACGACCACATGGTTTGCGGGAAGCGCGGCGAGCGGCCGAGTACGCAACGTTCACCGTCAATCGCCAGCATAATGACAACCGGATCGGTGCGGGGAAAATGCTCGGCCTTGCACGAAGGACAATCGCGCCGCCAACCGCCCTGGACAATGTTCGTCGCCGCCCCGCAATTGGGACAGAAGCGATGGCGCGCATGCCAACCGAGAACGGCTTTAGCTTCAGCGAGCGGCGGCAGATGTTCGGCGGCGACGGCGCCTTGCACCGCGATCGAGCGAAGGTCGATGAGTTTGAGATCGTCGCGCGCCTTCAGCTGCTCGAGCGCCGCCAAGTCGAGGCCGGCGCCGAAGCGTGGCGTCTCATCCAAAAGCCCCAGCAATACCGTCTCGCGCGCAAGGCCGCAGGCCTGGGCCTCCGCGGGCAAAAACAATGGATCGAAGCCGTCGCCCTGCTTTTTCAGGACAATCGACTCGCCGACGACGACGTAAAAGCCGGCGCGATCGCTCTTGGCCAACGCAGAGAGCGCGGCTTCGTCGTTGCGCCGGTGGGCGGCGCGATCGAGAAGACTGCTCGAAAAAGCCAAGTGTGGTGCGGCGAGGTTGGGCTCTTTTGACATTTTGGGCAGGATTGAAGCCGTGCCCGGCACCGCGGTCAAGCGCACGTGCAGCATCGAGCGAACCAGCCAGCCAGCACGTCGCTGTGTGGCCGGCGGATCCTAGCAAAGCTCGCTAATTCCCAGCCTGCTCCGGATCGCGCCAACGAACCGCTCAAAGTCAGCGGCATCAGCGGCACGCGGAACAGCAACACCCCAGATCGGTTTCGGCCACAGCGGATCGCTAAGCCATCGCGCGACAATGTGGACGTGAAGCTGCGGCACGACATTGCCGATCGCGGCGACATTGATTTTGTCACATCGCGTCACATCCTTGAGCAGACGCGAAACCTGGGTGATCTCGGTCATCAGCATTGTCGCCTCGTCGCCGAGATCGGCGATCTCGCTGACGTTCACCCGCCGCGGCACCAGAACCAGCCACGGATAATCGGCGTCGTTGATGGAAAGAACACGCGACAGTGCGAGATCGCCGACCGGCGCCGTGTCGTTAAGGAGCTGCGCATGAAGGGACCAGCCGGCTTCTGACATGACCGCGCGTTAACCCCACGCTGTCCGGGCCACATCCACGCACAACGCCAGCTTGGCGCGCTGATCGGCCTCGCTGATCGGATTGCCGGCGACGGTCGAGGCGAAACCGCATTGCGGGCTGATGGCAAGGCGATCCTTGTCGACGAAGCGAGCCGCCTCCTCGATCCGCTTAAGCAAATCATCCGGTTTTTCCAGCACCGGGCTTTTGGAGCTGATCAGTCCGAGAACCACACCCTTATCGGCGGGGACGTGACGCAACGGTGAGAAGTCGCCCGCACGCGCAGTATCGAACTCGAGCAGAAAGTGCGTTACGCCGATGCAGCCAAACAAAGCCTTGGCGATTTCGCCGTAGCCGCCTTCGGCGAGATATTTGCCTTTGAAATTTCCCCGGCACATATGCACGCCGACCGCCATCTTGCCCGGCGCACTAGAAACCACCTCGGCGATCGCCTCCACATAGAGATCGATGAGTTCCGCCACGTCACCGCCGTCGGCGGCGACTTGCCCGCGCACCGTCGGATCACAGAGCATCGCCAGCGCGACTTCGTCGAGCTGGATATAGAGACAGCCGGCCGCGGCGAGGTCGGCAATCTCGGCGCGATAGATTTTGGCGAGGTCACGGAAGAAAGCGCGCGGGCTTTCATAAAGACCAGGTGCCGCATAAGCCGTGCCGCGCCAAAAGTGCATGCTGGAGGGAGCTGGCAACGTCACCTTGGGCAGTGCGGTCGCGTTGTCGCGCAGGAACGTGAATTCGTCGAGCGCAATCGGCACCTGCCGGGCGAGCTTCCCGGTTATAACGGGCGCGGTGAAGGCAAGCTCTTCGCCGTGCTCATCGTGAAAGCGAAATCGCGCCTTATCCACGCCGAACCCGTCAATCCGCTCAACGAAGCGGCTCCAATACGAGCCGCGGCGGAATTCGCCATCAGTGACGACTTTCAGCCCGATGCTTTCTTGCAGCTTGAGGGCATCGCGGATCGCCGCGTCTTGCGCAGCCTCAAAATGTTTTTGGTCAAGTTCGCCGGCATGGAACGCACGAAACGCCTGGCGAAGCGCCGGCGGACGCAACAGGCTGCCGATGGTGTCGGCGCGGAATGGCGGGTTGTGCATGGCAGTTCGGCCGACCTCAGCGTGGCGACAACAGCGCAACGCTTCTAGCAGCACCCGCATCTTTTGTAATAGCTTCGCCGTCAAGGGAGAAAGCCGATGAGGGATCGGGCCGGCCGCGCGGCGGCAACTCGGCAAATGTGGCTTGCCACCATCGAGCGGCATCGCCATGACCGCGATGCGCCGGGTTCGGCGGATTATTGGTCGCCACGGCTCGACACCGCTTCGCGGGACGAACTACGCGCGATCCAAAACGACAAGATCGCCGCTGTGGCGCCGTTCCTTTACGAGAACAGCGATTTTTATCGCCGCCGCTTCGACCGCCTCGGCCTTACTCCTTCCGATCTGCGCACGGTCGACGACCTGATCGCCAAATGGCCCGTAGTCGACAAGCTGGAAATGGCTGAAGACGCAGCCGCTCATCCGCCTTACGGCACCTATACAGCGATGACCGACGCGATCTGGGCCGAACGCGGCTGGATGATGTTCTCATCGTCCGGCACGACCGGCACGCCGCGCGTTTTTCGCTATTCGCACATCGACCGCGAGCTTTGGGCTTGGGCAAACGCGCGTGCGCTGCAGTCGATGGATTTCCGCAACGGCGACACTGTATTCATGATCACTGGCTACGGGCCGCATGTGTGGGCGTGGGGCGTCCAATACGCGCTTGCCAAGATGGGGCTGCCGACGCTGCCGGGCGGCGGCATGGACGCCCGGGCGCGCGCTAACATCGTCATCCGCTATAAGCCCACCATTCTCTTGTGCACGCCGTCCTACGCGCTGCATCTCGCGCGCACAGTGGAGGCGCTTGGCGTCGATCCGCGATCAACGTCAGTCCGCACGCTCTTCGTCGCCGGTGAGCCCGGTATGAGCATTGCTGCAACTCGCGAGCGCATCCAGCAGCTATGGGGCGCGCGGCTCGTGGAGTTTTATGGCTGTACCGAAGCGTCTCCGCATGTCGGTGGCTTTTCCTGTGCTTATTCCCAACCGGTGAATGGTCCCGTCAGTACGCACTTGCTTGAGGACGTTCAGGTCTGGGAAACAATCGATCCGCAGTCGCGCCAATCGCAAGGCGACGGCGAGCGCGGGCTGACCGTCTGCACGAATCTTAATTCGGAGTCGTCGCCGCAACTGCGTTTTTTGGTCGGCGATTATGCGACCTTCGATCGCGCCCGCTGCCCGTGCGGACGAAACCACGTGCGCGCGGTCGGCTCTTTTGCCGGACGCGCCGACGATCTGATCAATTTGCGCGGCATAAAAATGTTTCCTGGGCAGATCGAGCACGCGGTCCGCTCGATCGACGGTATCGGTGACGAGTTCGAGATTGTGCTCATCACCAATGCCGATGGTCTCGACGTGATGACCGTGCGGGTCGAACACCATGCCGGCGACACAGTCGCCGCCGCGGTCATCGAGGAGATCCGAACCCGATGCGAAGTTCGTGCGGCGGTCGAAGTGCTCACGCCCGGCACGCTGCCGCGCACCGAATTTAAAGCAGTGCGGGTGAAGGACCGGCGCGAAAAGCGCGGGTAGGTCCACCGGAGCCGGCACGGCCGTACAGCGGACGCCCGCTTGCTTTCCAAGCCCACGCGGCCGATATAGGGCGCGGGAGGTTGGCGGTGGACGAGTCACTCGCCAACCGGGTCAGGTCCGGAAGGAAGCAGCCCTAACGAGCGCGGTTCGGGTCGCTCGTCAGCCTCCCACCCTCTCCTATCGGCTTATGTAGCGCGACTTATGTGCCCGCATGAGCGAAGCGATATGCGGGGATGGTCGATTGGTTTGAACACCGACCCCGGATTTCGGTACGTTCATCCCGGGCAACGCTTAACATGAATGAAACATCCACTCCGGCCGTCCCCTACCGTGTGCTCGCGCGCAAATACCGGCCATCTACCTTTGCCGATCTGATCGGCCAGGAAGCGATGGTGCGGACGGTTTCGAACGCGTTCGAGACTGGACGCATACCGCAGGCCTGGATCCTCACCGGCGTCCGCGGCGTTGGCAAAACGACGACGGCGCGGATTCTCGCCCGGGCGCTGAATTACGAGTTGCCCGACGGATCGATCACCGGGCCGACCATCGATATGCCGGTGCTGGGCGTCCACTGCCAGGCGATCATGGAAAGCCGGCATCTCGACGTAATCGAGATGGACGCCGCCTCGCACAACAGCGTCGACGACGTGCGCCAGATCAACGAGGCGATCCGCTATGCGCCGGTTTCGGCCCGTTACAAGGTCTACATCCTCGACGAAGTGCACATGCTCTCCGGCGCCGCCTTCAACGCACTGCTTAAGACGCTCGAAGAACCGCCGCCGCACGCCAAGTTTGTGTTCGCAACGACTGAAATCCGCAAAGTCCCGATCACCGTGCTGTCGCGCTGTCAGCGCTTCGATCTGCGCCGCGTCGATGCCGAGCTTTTGGTCAAACACCTGCAAGGCATCGCGGAGAAAGAGGGGCTGACTGCGGAGCCTTCGGCTTTAGCGATGATTGCGCGGGCCGCTGAAGGCTCAGTGCGGGAACTCACTCTCACTGTTCGATCAGGCGATCGCGCACGCGGCAGGACCGGTGCGCGCCGAGGACGTGCGACAGATGCTCGGCCTCGCCGACCGCGCCCGTGTCATCGATCTGTTCGAGGCGCTGATGCGCGGCGACCTTGCGCGCGCTTTGACCGAAGTACGCGACCAGTACGACACCGGCGCCGATCCGGCGATGGTGCTTGGCGATCTCGCGGAGTTCACCCATTTCGTCACCCGCGTGAAGATCGTGCCGGCTCTGGCCGACGACGTTTCGCTCACCGAGACCGAACGGACGCGCGGACGCGCCTTTGCGGCGAAACTCTCGATGCGGGTTCTTGCCCGCACGTGGCAGATGTTGCTCAAAGGCATGGAAGAGGTCGCGGCCGCCGGGCGACCGCTCGCGGCCGCCGAGATGGTGCTGGTGCGTATCGCTTACGCGGCCGACCTGCCGACGCCGGACGAAGCAGTCCGTTCGCTCGGCGAAGGCGCGCGAGGCAACGGCGCAGCGCTGTCCAGCCAACCGGCCCCACGCGCGGAAATGCCGGCGCGTGCGGAAACACCACGCACGGAAGGACCGCGCGGCGGACCGCGTGCAGCACTTGCCGCTGCAGTTCCCACCGAAATGCGGGCCGACGATCCGGAGACCCGCGGCCAAGACAACAGCGTGCCTGGACGAGCACTCGCGAGCTTTGAGGATCTGGTCGCGCTCGCCGCCGAAAGGCGCGACCTCACGATCAAGAGCGCACTCGAACGCGACGTCCGGCTGGTACGCTTCGAGGACGGCAGGCTGGAGATCAGTCTGGAAGCAAGCGCGCCAAAGTCATTGACCGGCGAGCTGTCAAAAAAACTATCCGACTGGACCGGACGCCGTTGGATGGTGATCGTGTCCGCCGAATCTGGCCTGCCAAGCCTCTATACGCAGGCGCAAACGCGGAAATCCGAACTGAAAGACGGCGTGCGCACCGATCCGCTGGTGCAGGCCGTACTGGCGCGCTTTCCGGGCGCGGAAATCGTTGACGTGCGCCCGCCCGCCGATGCAGCGGCAGGCCCGGACGACCTGCCTTTTGATACGGCGGGCGAAGCTGGCCCGGCTGACGACGAACTCTAAGAAGGTACCGCAATGGTCGATTTTCTGGGCCTGATGAAACAGGCCACTGAACTCAAATCAAAAATGGAGGCCATGCAGGCCGAACTTGACCGCATCGAGGTCGAGGGCTTGGCCGGCGGCGGCCTCGTTACTCTGAAGCTTTCCGGCAAGGGTGAGATGAGGGGTGCGCAAATTGACGAGTCTCTTTGCAAGCCGGACCAAAAAGAAATCCTTCAAGACCTTATTGTCGCTGCTCACGCCGACGCCCGCCGCAAGCTCGAAACTTTATTGGCCGAACGTATGCAATCGCTGACCGGCGGCCTGCCGCTACCGCCCGGCCTTAAATTATTCTGATCGATGCCCACGATCGCCGCCGGTCCCGAGATCGAACGCTTGATCCACCTGTTGGCCCGCTTGCCCGGCCTCGGGCCGCGATCGGCGCGACGCGCGGCGTTGTTCCTCATCAAGAAACGCGAAGTCGTGATGGCGCCGCTCGCAGCCGCGATCCAGACGGCAATGGAGAAGATCGAGGTTTGCAAGACCTGCGGCAACATCGATACGCAGAATCCTTGCACCGTCTGCACCGACACGCGGCGCGACGCTGCGGCCATCGTGGTGGTGGCGGACGTCGCCGATCTGTGGGCGCTCGAACGAGCCCAAGCCATCAACGCGCGCTATCATGTCCTCGGCGGCACGCTCTCGCCGCTCGACGGGGTCGGGCCGGACGACCTCACGATTGATGCGCTGGTCAGGCGTGCGCACGATCCGGCGGTGCACGAAATCATCCTGGCGCTCAACGCCACCGTCGACGGGCAGAGCACCGCCCACTACGTCACCGACCTTCTTCACGACGCCAAGGTCAAGGTCACGCGGCTTGCGCATGGCGTCCCAGTCGGCGGCGAACTCGACTATCTCGACGAGGGCACGCTGGCCGCGGCGATCCGCAGCCGCACGCCTTTCTAGAACCGCCAATTGGGAAATTGGGGGCCGTTGCCTGCAAATTAGCCAGCAAACGCCTGCCCAGCGACCATGAAACTTAGCGCTTCGCAGATTTGGGGAGCCGCGGGCCGCCGGATCGGCCCGAGCGGCCCACTTCAGTCGGAATTATGATTTTTCGCGACTTGGCCCGCCGCTTGCATAACCTTTTGTGCGATCTCGATCTCACAACTCGTGTTGAATGAGATTGCTTGGAGCCCCGGCGATCCCGGCACCGGGGCTCCATCCTTTTGTGGACCGTCATGGCCGGAACCCGGCCGTGACGGTTCCACCTCCCCACAGACAAGCCTGCGAGCCGATGCTGTTGCGCGGATCATCGATCTGCGCGAGGACTTTTTCCGTGCGACGGCGGTTAGCACACGCTCGATCCAAATCGGGCTTGAGCTTTGGCTGAGGAAGCAGGTGGCGGCAACTTCTGCATGAGCGACGATATCAACTACAACAAGACATTCGACCTCATTCCCGGTCGGGCGGCGGAAGTGGCGCCCGGCGTGCGCGCAGTCGTCGCCAATAATCCGGGACCATTCACCTTCAAAGGCACCGTCAGCTACATTATCGGCCAAGGCAACGTCGCCATTGTCGACCCGGGGCCTGATGACAACGTCCACGTTGCAGCTTTGCTGGACGCCGTGCGCGGCGAAACCGTCAGCCACATTTTTGTCACCCACACCCATCGCGACCATTCGCCCGCCGTGCCCAAGATCAAGGCAGCGACCGGGGCCACGGTTTACGCGGAAGGTCCCCATCGCCTGGCGCGCCCGCTTCATGTCGGCGAAGCCGGCCGGCTCGACGCCAGCGCCGATCTCGATTTTCGCCCGGACATCGCGCTCGCCGACGGCAGTGTGGTGACCGGCGATGGCTGGACCATCGAAGCGCTGACAACACCGGGACACACCGCCAACCACATGGCGTACGCGCTCAAGGAAGCGGATCTGATTTTCTCCGGCGATCATGTGATGGCGTGGTCGACTTCAATCGTGGCGCCGCCGGACGGCGCCATGAGCGACTACATGGCTTCGCTGGAAAAGCTTGGGAAGAGAACAGAGCCGATCTATCTGCCAGGCCACGGCGGGCCGGTGCGCGATGCACCCCGCTTCGTACAGGGCTACATCCGGCACCGCCACGGACGCGAAGCCTCAATTCTGCGGCGGCTCGAAAAAGGCGCTGCCGATATTCCGACGTTGGTACGGGCGATCTATATCGGCCTCGATCCGCGTCTGGTCGGCGCGGCCTCACTCTCAGTCCTTGCGCACATGGAAGACTTGGCCGCACGCGGCCTGGTCGCGACCGAAGGTGAGCCGTCGATCGGCGGGACTTATCGCCTGACTGGACTTCCCTTGCCTGCGGCCTGAGACGATTTCGCGGCGGATTTCTTTTCCGCCTTTTCTGGCTTCTCGGGTTTTTCCGCTTTCTCGGGCTTTTCCGGTTTCTCGGGTGCGGACGTCAGGGCGTCATCAACGTCTTCGAGGAGCGCGCGGACGCGTGCGGCATTACCGCCAAGATCATGGCGGCCGTAACGGGAGGCAGAGCGGAAATCGATCCGCGCGCCGTCGGGCGCCGAACGTATGCGGACGACGACGTCTTCGCGGAAGCCAAGGATCGGCGTGCGCGCAATTGCCTCGACGTGCCCCTCGCGCGCACCCGGTGGACGCGAATCGACGATGTGCCACTTCCGCTTGGTAATGACCTTCAGCACGGCGTCGTAAGCCTCTTGAGGCGATAAGTCGGTCACCTCGGGTTCGATGTCGGAATAAGCGGCGTGCTGCTGCTGGGCGGCGTAGAGACCGGCATAGGTAATCGGGTTGGCATCGCGCGGCCGCAACCGTGCGATCGCTTCGAACTTCGGCGGATCGATCGGATCAGTGGTCACGTCATAGATGGCCGGCAATCGATACGCCTTGGCGCCGAGATAAAGCGGATAAGCCACCAGCGCGAGCCCGATGAAGAATGCCGTCACCGCCTCGCGCATACCGCTGACGCCCTCGGTCCAGATCACCACACCGGCGCCGAACGCGAGCAGAATCGCGACCACGGCGAGCAACAAAGCGCCGACGAGCGTCGCCAGCGCCGGCACGATATCGAGGGTGCCCGAACGGACGATGATGATGCCAACCACCGTCGCCGTGAGCGAAAACAACGCGATGCGTCGCGCCCAAATAGCGAGCCGGGATGTCGGCTGTTCAGCGATGCGTCGTCGCACCATCGCCCTTCAATCTCTCGCTGGTTAATTCAATTTCCATTCTACGCCTTTCATAATGCAACGGGTTCGGCAAAGCGAACGCCGCAAAACGTCATGAAACCAGAGAGTTAATTCGACCGAGCCGCGGGTTCCACGACCCGCCGAATCTTTCTACCGCGTCTTTCGCCGCCGCTTTTTCGTGCCACGCTTAAGGCCCGCCATCGCCTCAAGTACGGCGCAGGTTGCGGCGGTGTCCTCGTCGCCATACCCGGTCGCCATCGCGGCCGCGTAGATCGGAAGCGTTGCGGAGAACAACGGCGTCGGCGCGCCGAGCGCCTGGGCAAAGCTGCCGATGACATCCATGTCCTTCTGCCACAGCGAAATTTTCATCGTCGGATGGTCGTAGCGATCCTTCACCATCATCGGCGCACGCAACTCGAACACCCGCGAATTGCCGGCGCCGATCCTGATCTGGTCATAGATGAGCTGCGGCGGCAGACCGGCCTTGATGCCGAGCACCATCGCCTCGGCGCTCGCCACGTTGTGGATGGCGACCAACAGATTGGCGACGTATTTCATGCGGCTGCCATTGCCGAATTCGCCGAGGTCGTGCGCCGCGCGGGTGAAATCGGCGAATAGCCGGCGCAACTTCTTGATCTCGGCCGAACCGCCCGAGGCGTAGATCACGAGATCCTTCGCCTTGGCCTGAATGCCGGTGCCGCTCACCGGGCAGTCGAGCAGGACATGGCCGGCCTTGCGCAATACCGCTTCGGCGGCGGCCTTGTCTTCGAGCTTAAATGTCGAAGCTTCGATGACCACCCGGCGCGGTACTTTGGCTCGGGCAATGGCGGCGACCGTTGCCGCCAATGCCGTGGGTTTAGGCAAGCTCAGAATGACGGCCGGCGCTTGCCGTGCTACTTCGCCGGCATCGGCAGCGATTTCAACGCCAATGCGGGCGAGCGCACGCCGCCGCGCCGGCGCGACATCATAGCCGATGACGCGCCAACCGGCAGCGTGCAGATTTTCCGCAAAGGCGCCGCCCATGATGCCGAGACCGATAACGCCAACGGCGCCTTTTCTTTTCTTCGTCATGCGACTCTACAACATGCTTGCCTGAAACTCCGCACCGCTCACATGCCCTTGATGTTCATCGACACTGACCACAGCGGCCTAGCCTCACGCTTGGCCACCATGTCTTTGGTAACCGCTTTGTATTTCTTGAAGTGATCGGTCGCTAGATGCGCTTCGAGCGCCGCCGCGTTGTCATAGACTTCGAAAATGAACACGTGGTTCGGATCTTTTTGCGAAACCGAGACGTTGAGCTCACGGCAACCCGGCTCCTTCACCGATGCCGCGCCGTTCTCTTTGAGTGCTGCAAGAAAGCCGTCGATTTGCCCGGGTACGACATCGTAGTCGACCGCCATGACGAGTAACGGCCCGGATTCCGCCACTGCCCCGCTATTACCCACCGGCGACAGCGCCAACGCCATAACCGCAAGCGCGGCGCCTGCAATCGTCGCAACTGATTTCAACATGACTACTTCCTCCCCTGTTATGGCAGCGCTTAGCGTTGAACCGCCGCGCCGCCTGCTTCGAAGCCTCAAAGCGAAGTTTCGAGAAACCGCAACAGCCGCGGGATCGCCAGCGCGCTGTAACTGTGCGGCTCGCTTTCGAACGGATCAGACGACCAGAAATGCCCGGCGCCGGGAATGACAATACGACGGACAAAAAATCCCGCCTGAGTAAGTGCCGTGAGGAATGCCCCAGACTGGGTGGGCGGATCGACGATGTCGTCGTCGGTACCGTGGATCAGCAAAAACCGCACCTGATTGTGGTCGACGGTGGCGTAACTGATAGGTGATGCGTCAAAATAAAGACGGCGGTTCTGCATGGGTGACGCGCCGAGGAATTTTTCGACAATCTTGTCGTTGGGGCGGCTGATCAGATCGTGCATCCATTGGGCGTGCATGTCGTAGACGCCGTAAAAGCCCACGACCATTTTGACCTTGGTGGAAACGGCAGCGTTGGCATCGTCGCGGTAGGCGGAATTGAACTGATCGCCCGCAAGCGCGACAAGCGCGGATAGATGCGCGCCAGCAGAATCGCCGATCAGGCCGATACGGTCCGCGTCGAGGTTATACTCACCCGCCTTTGCGCGCACGAATTGGATGGCGGCCTTGGTGTCATAAACCGCGGCCGGAAAAACCCCGGCCTTAGCCAACCGGTAATCGATTGCGAAAAGGGCATAGCCGTTGCGGGCTAGGAACAAACCCCAATAGCGATAAGCCGCGCGGCTACCAACTTGCCAACCGCCGCCATGAACGGCGACCAGAACCGGCGCTTTCGCGCGGCCCTTGGGGAGGTAGAGATCGCCGACGAGCTTAACCCCATCGTGCTCGGCAAAAACCAGGTCGGCATGGTTCGCAATTTCGTATTCCGCCGCGGCTGCGTGGCCGGCCGCCAACAGCATCGCCAGCGCAGCAGTGGAAGTGAGCATGGTGAGCATTCGTGATCTTCTCCGCCGAATGGTCGCGATCAAGCCAAGCAAGCGGTAGCAAGTTTCGCCGGTGCTCGAAAGCACCCCCTTCCCATCCCTCCCCTGCTTGCGCAGCGGGGATGACAGATACTCAAAGCGAGCCTTCGAGGAATTGCAGCAGTTGCGGAGCCACTATCGCGCCGAAACTGCGGGGATTCTTCTCAAAGGCGTCCGACACCCAGAAGTGAGCCGCGCCCGGAATGATAACCAGGCGCGAAGCAAATCCCGCCTGCACAAGCGCGGTGTTGAAGGCTCCGGATTGAAACGAGGGATCGACCAGGTTGTCGCGCGCGCCGTGAATCAGCAGAAAGCGCACCCCCTTGTCAGGGGTGACGTAACTGATGGGTGAAGATTGCCGGTAAATCTGCGGGTTCTGCGACGGCGAAGCACCAAGAAAGTCCTGTGTGATGCTGTCACCCGGCGTCACCTTCATGTCCTGCTTCCACTGGGCCGCCATGTCGTAAATGCCATAGAATCCGACGACCGCCTTTACGTCGAGGGGCGTCCCAGCATTGGCGTCGTCCGGGTAGCGTTCCGTGAACTGGTCACTCGCGAGCGCGAGCATGGCTGCGAGATACCCACCCGCGGAATCGCCCATCACGCCGATGCGGTTAGGATCAATATTGAACTCGGCGGCATTGACGCGCACGAACTGGACCGCCGCTTTCACGTCATAGATGGCCGCGGGGTAGGCGCCAGACTTTCCCAAACGATAGTCGACCGTGAACAACGCGTAGCCGTGGCGGGCGAGGTAAGGTCCCCAGTATTTGTAAAATCCGCGACCTCCGCCGCGCCAACCCCCACCATGCATCGCCACCACGACGGGCGCTCCAGTAAGGCCCTTCGGCAGATAAAAATCACCAACGAGCCGGGTGCGATCGTGAATGGCGTAAACGACGCCAAATCGTTTGCCGACTTCGTACTCCGCTGCTGACGCCTGGCCGGCGGCAAGAACCATCGCTAGCACAGCTCCGGCGGTCAGAGCCGCAACTATCATTCTATGCTCCCGTTGCAGCGGCGCTGCGCCCGCAATTCGGCAGCCGCTCGGCGCTACCACCACGCATGGAAATGATGCAGCGGACCGCAGCCGGAGCCGACGTCCAGCCGGTCTGCCGCAGCGATCGCCGCACTGACATAAACTTTAGCCTGCCGCGCCGCCTCATCGAGCGCGAGGCCTTTGGCCAGGCCTGCGGCAATCGCCGATGCAAACGTACAGCCGGTGCCGTGGGTTTTTCGCGTGTCAACGCGGGGCGCGGCGAGCCGCAGGCAACGATCGGCCTCGACCAGAAAATCGACGCTTTCCAGCCCGGTGCCATGACCGCCCTTGATCAGCACCGCCGCGGCGCCGAGCGTCAGCAGTTTTTGCCCCTGGGCGCGCATCTCGTCTTCGTCGCGGGCGGGCGACGCGCCAAGAAGCACGGCAGCTTCCGAAAGATTGGGTGTGAGCAGTTGCACCCGCGAAATAAGATCGCGTAAAGCGCGGAGCGCATCTTCCCGCAGCAACCTCTCGCCCGAGCTCGCGACCAGAACCGGATCGAGCACAACATTACCAGGACGGTAGCGATCGAACGAAGCGGCGACAGCGTCGATGATCGATGCATTGCCCAGCATGCCGATCTTCACCGCCTTCACATCAAGGTCGGTGAACACAGCGTCGATCTGCGCCGTGACAAAATCAGCAGGTACTTCGTGGATGGCGAACACGCCGCCGGTGTTTTGAGCGGTCAGCGCAGTAACAATTGTGGCGCCATAGACACCGAGCGCGGCAAACGTCTTCAGATCGGCTTCAATGCCGGCACCGGCGCTCGAATCCGAGCCCGCGATCGTCACCGCAATCGCCGTCATCACCTACCTCGCTTTGCCAGCATCCCGTCGACGACTTCGCGCAGCGCGCGCGCCGCGGCAGCGGGGTCATGGACAAGCGACAACGCCGAGATGACCGCAACCCCGTCGGCGCCGCCAGCGATGACGGCGGCGGCGTTGTCGGCGTCGATGCCGGCAATACCGGCAACAGGCAAATTCGGCGCACGGCTATGCAGAGCGTTCGCGACACGGGCCAACCCGTCGGTGCCGATGGGGGCGGTCTTTTGCGCTTTTGACAGCGTCGCGTAGACGCCGCCGACTCCGGCATAGTCAAAGAGTTCGATCGGCGCGGCCGCTGCTTCCTCGACGGTCTTGATCGACAGGCCGATAAGCGCACTTGGTCCGAGCAGTGCGCGCGCATCGACGGCGGCCATATCATCCGGCCCGAGGTGCACGCCGTCGGCGTCAGCTGCGAGCGCTACATCGACCCGGTCATTGACGACGAAAGGTATCTTGAACGGTGAAAGCGCCGCCTTGATCGCACGCGCTCGGTCAATCATCACTCGCGTCTCGCTTCCTTTATCGCGCAGTTGCACCAGCGTTGCTCCGCCCTCGGCGACACGGCGCGCAAGGTCAATGATGTCGTGTCCGCCGGCGCGCGCCGGATCGATAATGGCGTTGAGCCGCACATCGACCGCCCTCACGACACCCTCGCGTGCCGGCGCAAAGTCGTGCGATCGAGGCGGTAGAGCGCATCGATGATTGCAGCGGCGAACGTGCCGGGCCCGTCAACATCCGGCGCTGCCATTTCGCCGGCGACGCCGAAAGCAGTCAGCGCAGCTGTCGCCGCGACAAAAGGATCGGCTTCAACGGCCAGTGTCGCAGCAACAAGCGCCGAACCGGCGCAGCCCATCGCGGTCACCAAACCCATCAGCGGATCGCCGTTGGCGATCACAGCATGGCGCGCGCCATCGGTGATCCGGTCGACGCCGCCGGTAACTGCTACCACCGTCGCATGTGCCGTGGCGAAGCGCGCCGACGCATCGGCCGCAGGATCGTCGCCGGAGAGCGTAACGAACTCCGCAGAATTGAGCCGGACAATTGCCGGCCCGCGAGTCAGGAGGTCGCGCGCAAACTGTGCGCGGGGCGGCGCGCGTTCGACGAACACCGGATCAAGCACCCACGGCTTGCCGCCAGCTTTCGCTGCTCCGATCGCCGCATCGATTGCAGTGCGCCGTTCGGCATCGAACGTACCGAGATTGACAAGCAGAGCGTCCGCACCGGCGACGAACGAAGCGATCTCTTCCGGCGAGATCGTCATTGACGGAACGGCACCCGCCGCGAGCAGCACATTGGCCGTAAACTGCTGCGCGACGCTGTTGGTTATGCAATGCACGCGCGGCGCTCGCGTACGCAAGCGGGCGAGAATGTCGGCCACGATGTCGGCAAGCTCGACCGGCGCGTGCATTTCATCTACCGAGTTCATGGCGTGATATAATCAGATAGTCCCTCACCGCGGGCCACAAGGTCTTATCAGCGCGGCTGAATTAGCCTAGCATTTAGTCATTCAGGCGGAGGTGCGCATGGTCCCGTTTTTCGTTCAGATCAAGTGCCAGATGGGTAAGTCCTACCAGGTGGCCAACAGCCTCGCCGACGCCGAAATCGCCTCGGAAGTCTATTCCACCGCCGGCGACTTCGACCTGCTGGTGAAATTCTATGTCGACCCGACAACCGACATCGGCCATTTCATCGCCGAAAAGGTCCAAACCATCCCCGGAGTGCAGGACACACGCACCATCATCACCTTTAAGGCCTTTGGCGGTTCCTAGCATTTGAGATTGGTTATCCTGAGTTCTCGCCGCGGCCGTTATTATTTCTTCGCCGGTCGCTTCGGGCCCTGCCTCGGCGGCAGCGAGGCAATGTAGGCGCCAATAGCGGCAAGGTCGCCGGCCGGCAGCGAAGACGTATTGCGAATGACGTCGATCATGGCCCCGCCGACGTAGTCCCCGCTCGGATCAAAGCCATCCGCAAGGTAGCTCGCCACGTCCTTTGGCGACCAGGCGACGTTGTCCCCGGCGGAGCGCCGCAGTCCCGCCGGGGTGATGTTGGGGACCCAGCCCTTGCCGTCCGGCGCAGGACCGCCGGCGAAGCGTTCGCTGTCAATGATTGCGCCAAGAAAATTGCGGGGACTGTGGCACTCGGCGCAGTGCCCGGGCGCGTTCACCAGATAAGCGCCGCGATTGAGCTGCGCCGATTGCGCGGGGTCGGGCGTAAACGGCCCGCCGTGGAGAAAGAGCAACTTCCACACCCCGACCAATCGACGAATGTTGAAGGGAACTGCCAGATCGTGGCGTCGCACGCGGCCGGACACCGGCGGCAAGGTCTTCAGATAAGCAAAGAGATCGCGCACATCGTCGAGCTCCATCTGCTGATACGAAGGATAAGGAAACGCCGGGAATAAATGCCTTCCGCGCGGCGAGGTCCCCTTCCAGAGCGCGGTGACGAAATCTGCCTCGCTCCACGCACCGATGCCATCCGTGGCGTTTGATGAAATGTTGGGTACGTAAAACGTGCCGAACGGCGACTGCAGGGCAAGCCCGCCACCGAGCTGAGTTCGCACCACCTTTGACGCATCGGCATTCGGTGTAGCGTGGCACGACGCGCAACCGCCAACGTCGAACATCACCTTGCCGTTTTCCAGATTCGGCGCGTGCGGCGGCAGCGCCGAAGCGGGAACGACTTCGGGAATCGTCAGCGCCCACGGAAGCACGAAAGCGACAACGGCCGCAGCAGCGACGGCAAGCGCGGCCCTGCGGATCATGCGACTTGCGCGTCCGTCGGACGCGCGTCAGCTTGCCGATCGAGCAAGCCGTGCGCCGCACCCTTCAGCGCTTCGTCAAGCCGGATGATCGGTCTCAACTCTTTTTGACGCGATATTTTTCGTGGCAACCGCCGCAATCGTTTTTGCCGATATTGCCAAACGCCGCCTTGAAACTGTCGAGGTCGGTGACCTTGGCGTCGGCATCTTTGGCATCGGCGCCGAACTTGACGAACCTTGCCTTGAAGTCGTCCATGTTCGCCCAAATCTTCGGATCGGCGGCAGTCTCACCACCCTCTTTGGAATTATCCGGGAATAACGAAGGCATCTTCGCCGCCGCATCCTCGAGCGTGGCAAAGAGCTTATGCACCTTCTCGATATCGAAAGGCGCTTCACCCTTAATCATAGCGACGCCGATTTTGGCCTGGTCGCCGTTGGCCTTCATCAGCGCCTTCCGCGCTGCAATCGGGTCTTGTTGGGCAATGGCGGCACTCAAGCCCAACGCAATCGCTGCAATGGCAAACACAATACGGATCATGTGATGCTCGTCCCCCTCTAGCGAACGCGGCGATTTGGACCGCGGACCAAAAGCTTCATGTCCCAATGCTATTCCGACCTAGCTAGAATATGGGCAAATGGCGAGAGGGAGAAATCACGAAACCGTATCCCCGCTCGCTTCGTATAATAGGTGCCGCAGAGCGCGCGCCGAAACGAACAGATGATGAAAACCGTCTATCGCTACAGCAAGGAGCGGCATTTCACTCAGCCGCCGGAGGCAATCTGGCCCTTCGTCGCGGATACCGCGCGGCTTAACGAGATGTCGGGTTCTCCGCGCTACCGGGTCGAAGAGCGTCCTGACGCCCAGGGCCGCATTCATCGCTTTGCCACCGTCGCGCTTGGGCCGCTGCGGATGAAATGGGAGGAGGGCTATGGCGAGTGGCAGGAGAACCGCCGGCTCAGTCAGACGCGCAATTTCGTCAACGGCCCGTTTCGCCGATCGCATTCGAGTTTCGAACTGGCGCCCGAAGGGCTCGGCACGCGGCTGACCTTCGCCGCTGAGGTCGATTGCGTCGGTGTGCTCGGTTGGCTGACGAAGCTTTCCGGCAAGATTGGAAGGGAAGGCGAAAAGCGGCTTGCCGCAATCGAAAAGCTGGTCGCCGAGGCCGCGATGCCGGACCATATTCTCGGCGCCATGCCCGACGACGCGGTCAAACCGGCGGCACGCCGGCGGTTTGATGGGCTGATCGCGAACCTTGATCGCGATCCGGCAAGCCACGGGCTGGCGCCGAAACTCGCCGACTTCCTGCTGCACGCGCCGATGTTGGCGCTCAGCAGCATTCGCCCCCTCGCCGTGGCGCGAACGTGGCACGCTGCACCCGAGGCAACAGTTGAGCTGTTCCTCGCTGCGCAACAGCTGGGCATCCTGACCATGGGATGGGATTTACTGTGCCCGCGCTGCCGCGGCGCCAAATCGCGGGTCGAACGCCTGCACGAATTGCCGCGCGGAGCGCATTGCTCATCGTGCAACATCAATTACGAGCGGGATTTCACCCGCAACGTAGAGCTGACGTTTCGTCCCGAACCTTGGTTACGTCCGTTGGCCGAAGGCGAACTATGCCTGCTCGGGCAGGGCTCGACCCCGCATGTCAAGTTCCAGGGCGAGATCGCCCCGCATTCAAAGAAAAGCTTCGCACTGAACTTGGCGCCGGGCGCCTATCGCTTCCGCACCATCGAGGCAGGCGCCGAAGCCGACGGCGACATCGGCACTGGTGGACTAATCCCGGAAATCACCGCTTGCGGCACCGAGATCGTATTGGCAACGCCCGGCCACAAGGACGAACTCGTCATTCACAACGACACCGACCTGCCGCGGATCTTTGCCGTCGAGGAGCGCAACTGGGTTCGCGACGCGCTTACCGGAGAAAGCGTTATCGCGATGCCGGCGTTTCGGCGACTGTGTCCCGAACAGCTTTTACGTCCCGGCGACGATGTCGAAATCGGCCGCGTCGCCATCATGTTCACCGATCTGCAAGGCTCGACCAAACTCTATGATCAACTCGGCGACGCCGCCGCCTATCGTCTGGTGCGCGATCATTTCGCTTATCTTTCCGAGCGGGTGCAGCGCTACAACGGCTTCATCGTTAAGACCGTCGGCGACGCGGTGATGGCGGCGTTCCACGATCCCGCCGACGCGGTGCGCGCCGTCCTCTCGATGCAAGACGAAGTTGCGGACTTCAATCGTGGCCGCAGCGACAACGGGATTATTCTAAAGATCGGGCTGCACCAGGGCTCCTGCATCGCTGTTACCGTCGGCGGGATCCTCGATTATTTCGGCTCGGCGGTGAACACCGCGGCGCGGCTAGAACACCAGTGCCGCGGCGGCGAAGTGACCATTTCCGCGGCCGTCCTGACTGATCCGGAGGCGCGCGAGGCGCTGTCAGGCAGAACTGTGACAGAAGACAGCGCGACGCTGCGCGGATTGAGCGAGCCGGTGCGTTTCGTGCGCGTCAGCGCTGGGACGAGCAAGCTCTAAGACGCGGACACAAGTGAGCAAATTCTCGACTATGCGCGGCGCAAGATCACGCATGCCAACAATTACGTCCGGCAACACCGCGCGCCGGCCATGATGATTGGCGAGATAGCAACCGACATGATCGTCGCCGATCGCAATTTGATTGCTGCGGCCTGAGAGCAGCCGAGCGCGCCCGATCTACGAAAGCTCGCCGGCAATCGTATAGAAATTATCGTGCGAGCAAATCACCTTGAATTTGCGCCGATAGCTCGCGAGATAATCGTGCACGGCGCGGAATTCGTGCAGCACCGAGCCAAACTCGTCGAAGATGATGATCGTGCCGTTCGGCAGCAGCGCATCCAGTTTCGTCAAGCAATAGAGCGCCGATGAATAAAGATCGCAGTCGATATTTACGATGATCCTGTTGTTCGTTCTGAATTCGGCGACGAACTTCGGCAGCGTGTCCTGAAACAAGCCGGCGACGAAGCGCACCCGCGGATCGGTTATTTCAGGAACGCGGCCGCCGGTGTCGAAGTGACCTCGCTTGTAATCGCCATTCCAGTCTTCTGGCAGGCCGGTAAAGCAGTCGAAGCCGAAAAATCTGCTGTCGGGCGATTTGTTCTGACTGGCAAAATGGCGGAGGCTGTGACCGCGATGAACGCCAAATTCCAGATAATCAACGGGACCCGGAGATCGGCTGGCGATGAACGACCACATCTCCTCCCGGGATAAGAAAGAAGGAACGTCCGAGTTTTTTTGCCTAAAATCGACTAGAAGCGGCTGGCGATTGAGTTTATCGACGACGGCGCTGTAAGGCACACAACGTCCATAATTGTATTTGAGCGCGCTCGCTACAACGCCTTTGGTTCGCCTAGCCTGCTGCAGCAATGACATCGCGTACGTCCCGCACGAATGCCGCCAGTTTTGGCGGCCTACTTTTCCGTGCGGCAACAGTTAACACGGTCGCAGCAGCGACCAATTCACGATCACACGTCAACCTTAATTGCGCCGGCCGTACACTTGGGCAGATGGTGCATGCCGGACACTGGCGCACGAACGGCGCCAGCGCCGGGCTCAGTTGTCACCAGGTTGTCAGTTACGCACGCAGCAGCGGCACGCAGGGCTCCAATGCCGGCCAACGCCGCAACCATTGGCGACGAACGTAACGTTGCCGGAATGGCAGATCTGCTTCGCGGCGACCGGCGCGGCTTGGGCCTGCCAGGTCATCATCGTAAACGCTGCAGCGGCAGCGAGAACTACGAGCTTCGTCATTGATTGTCTCTCCACTGACGAGGCGGAATGTCGCCCCACGCGGCAACATTACCGCGGCGGAATGCGAATTCAATGGGCTTAACGGAGGTACTATTGGATTGGCGTCGTTCACAGCGGCGGACTTCGCAACGCGCGTCGCGCGCACTATTCAGCGCGCTCCCACCACGGTCGGTGGCAGACAACCGGCGAGCCGGCCAAGTGCCGATTCCGGAAGGATGGCAACAACAGTCGTATGCCGGTTTGCAAACGCCTGCAGCAAAGCGACGCGGTTCTCAGGCATCGTCACGCAGCCTGCGGTGCCACTGCCCGGCCGCTTCCAGACGTGAAAGAAGATACAGGATCCCGCTTTGTGGGCCGCATCCGTCGGGTAATCGACGACCAGCCCGCGACGGTAAAGCGGTGTTGGCCGCATACCTTCCTTGTTGACCGACAGGCCAACAGTCCATCGCGATGCAAACTTGTTGTATGCCGGAGACGACGGATCCTCGACGCAAACGCTATCGGAACCGATCTGCAGATAACCCGCAAGCGAGGAGGCGGCAAAACCGAAAGGCCGGCCCAGCTGATAGATGCCGGCCGGGCTGCGGTCATCACCTTCGATCTTTACCGGCTCGCCGTTGCTGGCCAAATGGCGAAACGCTCGGCCCCAGGCGACGCCTCTTCTGCCCACATTCACTGGTGCGGCAGATCTGACCAGGCGCCAAATAGTTTCTGTGCGCGACCGTTCGAACAGTTGCAGCTGCCCCGCGGACGACGTCAGCGTTGGGACCGTCACGAGCACGAGACGGCTCGCGTTCTGGATCGGTGCCGGACAAGTCTGTGCAAAGCTGCCGGACGTTGCCGCGCACGCGCAAAGCAAGATCACAAACGCCGCCCAGAACCGCATGCTCAGTTGCCCCAACCCAGATCGTTCCCCAGCGCCGCGTACAATATCAAATCGCCGTCGTTTGGTCATCCGGGACCGCGGTGAACAGACGCTTTAATTCTACATTGCGAACCAAGACCGGACGTGCAGTTACTCTTTCGGGGCGAGGCTTCACGCGTGCGGTCCTGCAATCAAATGTCGTGGTCGTACAAGCTAACGAGGCGTCAAGCTCTCGAGGCACTAGGGGCCTTCGGAGCGATCGGTACTCTGCTAGCTGGCGGGGCCGGTACGCCAGCAGTCGAAGCCGCAGCGGGCACCACCAGCGCCAAATGGCTGACCCTTCCCCCTACGCCGACATTACCGGGCGCCACGCGAAAAGGCACTGTAGCCGTCAATGGTACGGACATCTTCTATGCGCTGTTCGGGCAGGGACCTCCGGTTCTTCTGCTCCATGGGGGATTGGCCAATTCGAACTACTGGGGCCACCAGATCGACTACCTGGCTCGCAGTTTCACAGTGATCGTCATGGACACCCGGGGTCACGGCAGAAGTCCGGTAACGTCGCATGCCTTCAGCTACGGCTTATTTGCGGAAGACGCGGCAAGCCTGCTCGATTTTCTGAAAATCCCTCAAGTCGCGGTTGTCGGCTGGAGCGACGGCGCGGTTACCGGACTGCAGCTTGTGATGACAAAGCCTGACAGGGTCTCAAAGTTGTTTGCGTTCGGCGCGAATAGCTCCGCCGAAGGATTGAAGGCCAACGGCGCGGGCAGCGCGGTTTTTGTCAGGTTCGCTAGTCGCTGCCGGACCGAATATGCCCTCCTCTCCCCGCACCCAGAAAGATGGCCGCAACTGCTTGGCGGCCTTCGCATAATGTGGCGGACCGAACCGAATTTCAGCAAGCGCGATTTGGCGGCGGTGAAGACTGCGACCACAATCTCCGACGGCGAACACGACGAGATCATCAAGCGCGATCACACGGAGATGATGTCACATGCGATACCTCGCGCGCGTCTCGTCATGCTGCCTGGTGTAAGCCATTTCGCAATGCTTCAAGAGCCCGGTCAGTTCAACCGAGCGTTGACCGCGTTCCTTGCGGCTTAGACGCGACCACGTTGCTATCTCGAAGCCCACGACCAACGCGCCTTACCCGGCCGTTGCCGCATTTGGACCAACCAAGTGTCACGCTAACACCGATCGATTGTCTGTTGCGGTACGTCGTGAGATTGACGACGGTACCGGGCGCCATTGCCGAAATTGTTGGGGTGAAATCGCGCCACTTTGCGAGCGGGATGCCGTTGATTGCCGTGACCACGTCGAATGCTTCGATACCGGCGCTCGCGGCCGGCCCGCCGGGTCGCAGCCGGCGGAAGACTGCGCCGTAGCGCTCCGGCATTCCGAGGCTGTCCGCGACCGCGCGAGTGATCGGTCCGACTTTAGCGCCGATCGAGCCGCAGAATAACATCGGCGCCGATTGCGCGTACGCTGCAGGCGGTAGCGCGGCCACCCAGCCGAGCAGCAACAGAATCTTCAGCCTCATGCGAGACAGTCCGCGCCGAGGGAGCGGCAATCAGAAGCCGCTCTATAGCCCTCTTCCTAAGCTGACGTCCAGAGAATGGCCGTCGCGCCGAGGCAGCGTGACCTTGCCTAGCCAGAACTCCTCCAAAGAACGAACAACTGCACGGTAGGCCTGCAAGTCGCCGGGCTTGGCGATGTAACAATTGGCGCCAAGCTCGTAGCAACCTGTGACATCCCGGTCGGAGTCCGAAGACGAAAGAATGACGACGGGAATTCGCCGGAGCAGATCATGGGTTTTGATGATCGCAAGTACCTGTCGACCATCCTTCCTCGGCAAATTGAGGTCGAGCACGATCAGCGTCGGACGACCTTGGTCGCACCAATTTCCGTCATTTTCGAGAAGCTCCAATGCTTCGACACCGTCCCGCGCGACCGAGACATCGATATTGTTATTGGTCGATTTTAGAATTTCGATAGCGAGATCGGCGTCGGCCGGGTTGTCTTCAACCAGCAGGATGTGAACCGCTTTCCTCATACCAATACCCGCCTATCCGCTCGGCATCGTAAAGTAGAACGTGGTGCCATTTCCGGACTCGGATTCAAACCAGATCCGCTCGCCGTGGCGCTCGACGATTTTTCGCGCGATGGCAAGCCCGATGCCGTTGCCCTCGTAGCGCCCGCGTTCGTGCAGGCGCTGAAACATCTGAAACACGCGGTCGTTATATTGTTTCTCGATACCGATACCGTTGTCCTCGATCCGGAACAGGCACTTGCCGTTACTTTTCTCGGCGGCGATGCGGATACGGGGCGGATGCTCGCCACGAAACTTCAGCGCATTGCCGATGAGATTTTGAAACACTTGCGCGAGCTGACCTTGATCGGCGCGCACCGCTGGCAGTTGTTCCCGGACGATTTCGGCGCGGCTTTCATCGATCGCCAGTTTAAGCCCGGAAAGAACGTTTTCCACGACGAACTCTGTTTCCACCAGTATCGGAACCTTGGCGTTGGTGCCGACGCGGGAATACTCGAGCAATTCCTTCACCATTTGCTGCATCCGTTTGGCGCCCTCAAGGGCGTAACGAATGTATTTGTCCGCATTTTCATCGAGTTTTCCCGTGTAGCGCTCCGCCAACAACTCGGTATAGGTCGCGACCATCCGTAGCGGCTCTTGCAAATCATGGGAGGCGACGTAAGCGAACTGCTCCAAATCAGCATTTGACCGCTGCAGTTCTTCGCGCTGTTCGGCAAGCCGCTGCATCGCCTTCTTTCGCTCGCTGATGTCGACAATTGCACTTAAGACCATCCGGCCCTCCGGCATCAGGATCGGATTCAGTCCGATCTCCACCGGCAGCTCGACGCCGTCCTTGCGGACAATGAACAGATCGCGCCCTTTGCCCATGGAGCGCGCCTCAGGGTGCGCCGCGAACGCATTGCGAAAATCGACATGAGAACCGCGAATGCGCAGCGGAACAAGCATCTCGATGGGCTGACCAACGAGTTCAACGCGGCTATAGCCGAGGACTCGCTCGGCTTCGAGATTGATGAGGACAATCGTACCGGCCTGATCGGTCATGATCTTCGCGATCGGGCTCGCCTCAAGCAGAAGTCGAAACCGCTCTTCAGCTGCCTTCCGTTCGGTCAGGTCGGTGACCGCACTTAGGACCAGAAGTCCATCTTTGGTGCTAAGGGGATTAAGCCCAATTTCGACTGGAATTTGCGTGCCGTTTTTATGCAGGCCATAGAGGTCGCGACCGGCGCCCATACGACGCGCTTCCGGTTGCACAACAAACGCTTCACGTAACTTGGTGTGGCTCCCGCGGACATTTGGAGGCACCAGGACGTCGATTGATCGGCCCATCAGTTCATCGCGGGCGTAACCAAATAGACGTTCCACTTCGGCGTTGACGAGCACGATCTTGCCCGCGGCGTCGGTCATGATCATGCCGCTCGGGCAGGCTTCCACCGCGAGGCGGATTGTTTCTTCAGAAAGCTGACGGTCGGTCATGATACGATCCGCGCGTCTGCGAGTGGCCGTCGAGCCCGGAGCCAATCTGCAAATGCCGCGATTGCGCAGGCTAGGCGAGGCATCTAGCGCAATCCGCCTTTCAACATCTTAAAATTGCGTCGACATACGTGTTGTTACGTATGGCGCGTGCCTATCCGTACTAGCCCTGACGGCCGATTTAGCGGCCGGTGAGAAAAAGCGAGCTAAAAACCGCGGGAATGTCCGAACAATAATATTCATCGAGAAGCTTGAAATCGAAACAGGACGGAACACCCCAACGCTCGGCGGCGTGTTCCGCAAGCGTCTAAAGCGTTGCGACAGGGATCGGGCGAATGACGGACTGCATCAGCGAAAACGAGGCGGCGCGCCTGCACGCTCTGCGTCGTTGTCAGATCCTGGATACCCCACCCGAGGAGGCTTTTGACCGCATTACCCGCCTTGCCAAGACGATGCTGGAGATACCAATAGTGTTGGTGTCTTTGGTCGACAAGGACCGGCAATGGTTCAAATCCCGGCAAGGCGCCAAAGTCACCGAAACCCCGCGCGAGATTTCGTTTTGCACCCACGCGATTCGAGGCGATCAGACCTTCATCGTAAAGGATGCGCAGGCTGACCCGCGTTTCGCCGATAATCCGCTGGTCGTTCGGGATCCCTTCATCCGCTTCTATGTCGGCGTGCCGCTGCAAACGAGTGAAGGCCACAACATCGGCACGCTCTGCGCCATGGACACGATAGTCCGCGAGCTAAAACCCCGTCAGCTTCGGATGTTCGAGGATTTGGCGCGGCTGGTGATGGACGAGCTCGAACTGCGGCTGCTGGCGGCGACCGACGGCCTTACCGGGCTAATGACGCGGCGCGCATTCCAAGAGCACGCGCAATTGGATGTAGAACGCTGCAGACGCTACCACACATCGCTCAGCTGCGCCGTGATCGACGTCGACAACTTCAAGCTCATCAACGATGCGCACGGCCATCCGGCCGGCGACGTGGTGTTGCGGAATGTCGCCGCGACTTGCAAGGCCTGCTTGCGGGCTGCCGATTACGTCGGCCGTCTGGGCGGCGACGAACTGGTCGTGATGCTCCCCGAGACTGTACTTACCGACGCCGCGCTAATGGCTGAGAGGCTGCGCAGCGCAATCGAAGGGACGACGATCGAGATTCTCGAAGAGCCGATTTCGGTCACGGTCAGCATCGGCGTCGCCGCATTCCAACCTGAGGGCACCCTCGATCAGCTGCTACATGACGCAGACATGGCGCTTTACGACGCCAAATTTGAAGGCAGAAACCGGGTCGTCTGCCATCTGGATCAACTGAAGTACGCCTCCCGCGAGAAATTGCCGACGCCATCTCCTGCTGACCCCAAACGCGGCGTGAACAGCAAGCAACCGCACGCGACTGCACGGTCTCAAAAGCTGAAATCGAACCGGCATCATGACGCTGCCTAGCGCATCAGAGCGCAAAAGACTTTTCAGCGCGCTGTCCGCCGTCGACTGGCGGCAGCCCGCTGTGACCGACGCCGTCATCATCTTCATTGTCGCGGTCTCGGCTATCGTCCTCAGCTGGTATTTCGATATCTTCGCGATAGCTCTGCGATTTCAGTCCGTTTACGGCGATTGGGGCCTGGACGACATCATCGTGATGAGCGTCGCGCTTTCATTCGCCTTGACCGCATACGGATGGCGCCGCTTCCGGGAGCTCCGGACAGAGGTGAAAGCGCGCTGTGCGGCTGAGGCAAATGTTAAGGAGAAGGTCGACGCACTGACCGAGGCCCGGTATTTTCTGGACACCATTGTCGAAAGTGTGCCGGCTGCGATTTATGTCAGGGCGTTGCCGGAGGGCCGGTATGTGTTGGTCAACCGGGAAGCCGAAAAATTGCTCGGCGTCCCACGCGAAAATCTCTTGGGCAAAACCATTACCGAGGCGCTTCCAGAGCTGGTTGCACGGGCGGCCGCCGGTCACGACCAAATTCTTTTGCGATCGGTTGAGCCTGTAACTTTCGAACCGCATCCAATAACGGTCCCCGATCACGGCACACGCATCGCCCTTGTTACTGGCCTCGCCATTCGGCACGTCGACGGAAGCCCGCATTACATTCTTAACGTCGTCCAAGACATCACTGAGCGGAAGCGCGCCGAGGCGCAGATACAGCATCTAGCGCACCATGACTCCTTGACCGACCTTCCCAATCGCGCAGCCTTTACCGAGTGTTTGGCGAATACCGCCGAGCGCGCCGCAGCGTCAGGCGAGAGCTTTGCCCTCATGTGCATCGACCTCGATCGGTTCAAGGAAGTCAACGACGTGTTCGGCCACGGCGTCGGCGATAGCTTGCTGCGCGAGGTGGCGAAGCGGCTGCAAGCCGCATCCGAGGGAGCTTTTATTGCAAGGCTGAGCGGCGACGAGTTCACCGTCATTTGTGCGGACGGACCGCAACCCTCATCGGCGGAGGTTTTGGCCGACCGCGTTCTGCGGGCGATGGCCGGAGATTTCGAGGTATCCGGCCACACCGTGCGCGCGGGAATGAGCATCGGCGTGGCGGTTTACCCAACGGACGGTAGCGAGACCTCGGTACTACTCGCCAACGCCGACGCCGCGCTTTACCGGGCCAAGGTCGAGGCGCGTGGATCCATCCGTTTCTTCGCGTCCGATATGGACAAGCGGCTGCGCGAACGGCGCGCCTTGCAACACGATCTTCGTTCCGCAATCTCGCATAACGAGTTGACGCTTCACTATCAGCCGCAGGCCTCAATTGAGGGCGAGATAACCGGCTTCGAAGCTCTGGTCCGCTGGAATCATCCGAAACGCGGCATGGTATCGCCTGGAGAATTCATCCCGCTGGCCGAAGAGAGCGGACTGATCGTCTCACTGGGTGAGTGGATTTTACGTGAAGCTTGCCGCGAAGCTGCCACCTGGCCGACGCCGCTGCGGATCGCCGTTAATTTTTCGCCGGTCCAGTTCCGCCACGGCGATTTGCCGGCTTTGGTCCACTCCATTCTGCTGGAGACCGGCCTCTTGGCGAGCCGGCTGGAAATTGAAATCACGGAAGGCGTGCTAATCGACGACTTTGCGCGCGGTCTTTCGATCTTGCGGCGGCTCAAGGCACTCGGTGTTCGCATCGCGATGGACGATTTCGGTACCGGCTATTCTTCGTTGTCGTATTTGCAATCTTTCCCGTTCGACAAGATCAAGATCGATCAGGCCTTTGTCGCAAATCTCGAGCGCAATCCCCAATCGGCGGCCATCATTCGCGCGGTCATCGGCTTGGGCCGCGGGCTGAATGTTCCGATCGTCGCCGAGGGCGTCGAGACCAAGGCGCAGCTGGCGTTTCTCGAACAGGCCCAGTGCAACGAAGTGCAGGGCTTTCTCATCGGCCGGCCGGCGCCGATCGAACGATATTCGGAGCTCGTCAACAACAAACCAACCCGGCAAATCAGAGTGGCAGCAGGCTAGGCAACGGCCGCGGCTTTGCGATTGCCCGTGGCTATCTCGCCGCGGCGGCCTTTTCCTGTGCGCGAGTCCGAAGAACCCGCACGATCTCCTGTGCGGTAGTCGACTGCAGCCGTTCGAAGCGGGCCAGGCGCTGCACGATCTCGCTTCGCGAGATGACGCCCTTTTCGGCGCGCAGCATCAAGATTTCCTGCGCGGTAGCCCACGACAGGTTAACCGCCTTGGCGATGACCATCAGGGCTTCCGATCGGTCGCGTCCCATCGCTTGCTCGACGTATTGCAGCGGCAGATTACACATCGCCGCCAGCGCCGCGATTGTTTCCGCGTACGCGCCGGTTTTGGCAAACGTGGCCAGCGCGCTTTCGTTAAGCTGACCGGACTGTCGCAGGGCTTCAACCGCCCTCAGAGCCGCCGTGTAGTCGAGCGCGGTCGAAGCCACTTGTGCCTCGATACGGCCCGCCGCCTCAGCGACAGCGCGATGTACGGCCGCTTTTGCCCGCGGATGGGTGGCTTCCAGTTTCGCACGAACCGCCAGCGATGCTTTGGCGACCAGCGCGGTCAGCAGGGGGGAGGGAATTTCGGGCCGTGAGCCGACCATTTCGGCAAGTAGGTCGTCGCCTTCCGACCGGCTGACAAGCACGGTAAATCCGTGGTCGGAGAAATCTGCGCCGTAATTGTCGACGGCGTTGAGTACGACCTCGCGATCGCCCAGTTCGACCAGCACGTCGGTGACTGCTTCGCTCAACGATCCGCGCTGCGCGATCGCCAGCATGTGAGCCTGTCCCTTGGTCTTCGCAATTTCGATAAGGGCTGCGTCGGTGAGCTGGGCGGATTGAGCAAGAACCGGTCCGGCGACTTCGATGTCATCGTCGCGCGCGAGCAGCCGAATTATCCGTGGCGGCGCGTTGCGGATCGGCGCAAGCCGCCGGCTGAGCAATACCCGTGCCTGTTCCTCGATGTCGGCCGCAAGTCGGATAATGACATCATCAAACACCGAAAGGTCATCGGCCGAAAACTCGTCCGATCTGCCGACGAACAGATCCGTGATTTTGCGCGCCATCTCGCCGCGGCGGTTAGTCGACGCACCGGCGATCGCGCTCTCAATATCTTTCATAAAGGACAGTTCGGCGGTCATCGTACTCAACTCGCTTTCCATCGATCAACGGCAGGTCGCGGGCTCCCGCATCAAGCAGCCTCGGTCAGCAGCTCCAGCCGCCGTGCCGGTTGTTTGTTCTCAGCCAGTGCCCGGATCGGAAGTTGGACGGTGAAACGCGAACCGGAGCCCAGTTTGCTCTCTACCGACAACTCCCCGCCCATCAAGCGGCAGTATCGATGCGCCAGCGGTAATCCCAGCCTGACGTCATTGCCGTAGTTGCTCGCGGTCTCATTTTCGGAATGATCGAAGGTCTCGAACAATCGGCTGAGCTGACTTTCGGAAATCCCCGCGCCCGTATCTTCGACTGACATTGTCAACACGTCGCCATGCACCGAAGCCGAGAAGGTAATACGGCCGTCCTTGGTGAACTTGGCCGCGTTGCTCAGCAGGTTTTCGATGACGCGCCGAAGTTTGGATGCATCGATGAGGATCTCGCCGGACGCGGGAGGCTCGACCGCGAATTCGTTGCCGCTCTCGACAATCATCGGCCGCCATTTTGCCGCCATGCCGTCGAATAGACCGCGAAGGTCAATGCGGTCCGGGTGCAGCGTCATCTTGCCCGCTTCAAGCTTGGACAGATCCAGGAGGTCGTCTATGAGTTCCAGAAGCCTGTGACCCGCTCCCCTGATCGTCTGCAGATCCTTGTACTTCTGGTCTTCGCTGTCCGCCAGATTCTCGATGAGGATCTCGCTGTATCCGATGATCGAATTGAGCGGGTTCTTCAGTTCGTGGCTCATCTTTGCGAGAAATTCGGATTTCGCCAGCATAGCGCGCTCCGCCTGTTCGGTAGCCTCGCGCAGTCTTTGTTCCGTCTCCCGCCGCAACTTGACTTCCTGCTCGAGTTCAACCTGCGAGGAAACGACATTGGCGTAGTAAAGGGCCATCATCGAGACATAGATGCTCGCGCAGAACGTCGATATCAGGCCTAGCGCCACCAGCAGGTTCAGTGCGACTCTTTCCGGAAATCCGAAGTAGCTGTAGATGCCGTAGAACACCGCCAAATTCGCGAGGATCAACACACCCACGATGATGCGCGTCGATCGCGCCGGCAGATAGAAGAACGCCAGCAGCGGGACCGTAACCAGCCACGGCAAGATCGGCGAGCTGACGCCGCCGTACTGATAGCACCCCCAAAAAACGCAGAACATCAAGTTCTCGATTGATAGCAGCGACAGCGGCACGTACCAGCCGGTCAGACGAAGAAGGAAAGGAAACGGCCAGAAGGCCGTTACCGCAAAAAAGAATATCCACCAGGAAGTGTCGGCTCCGCCGTCGATGTACAGCATCGACAGGGAGATGGTGTGGCCAAGAAACGGGCCGAACAGATGGCTGAAGAGAAACATCCGTATATTGACGAGGTAGTCGGATGATCTCAGTTTCGCGGGAATGAACCAGTCGACGGCTGAATTTATCCGCGCGCCAAGGTTTTTAAGAGAATTGCCCATCGTCGTTCACCCGTGCAAGGCCATTTTGATTGTCAAACGTTCAAGCGGCTACCGCCACCGCGGGGGCGGCCGGGAGGCGAACGGTGAAGATTGACCCTTTGCCAGGCTCGCTTTCGACGTCGATATCACCGTTGAGTAACTGGGCGAGCCGGCGGCTTACCGCGAGGCCCAAGCCAGTTCCTCCGTACGAAGTCGATGTCTCGGAGCTTGCTTGATTGAATTCGGTGAACAGGCGAGCAACCGCTTCCTGGGGAATGCCTATCCCGGTGTCCGCGACCGACAGGACGATCTGATCGCCCGCCGCCATCGCAACCCGCTTGGCTCGCAGTGAGACTTTGCCGTTCTTGGTGAACTTGCCGGCGTTGCCGAGCAGGTTGATCAAGATCTGCCGCAATCGCGTTTGATCGGTATCGATGATGCCGAGGTCAGCCGACTTTTCGAGAATGAATTCGTTGCCGTTCTGTGCAACCAGGTTTCGACAAGTCGAGGCAACTTCCTCGAAGCAAGCCTCCAGATCGACCGGACGCAACGATATCTCGATGTTGTCGGACTCGATCTTGGGCATGTACAGGACGTCGGAGACCAGCGACAACAGATGCCTGCCGGCGTTGTTGATGGTTTTCAGATCCGCCTCGTCCGCTGTGTCTGCGTCCGGCTCGATGTCCTCCAGCAGAATCTCGCTGTAGCCGATGATGGCATTGAGCGGCGTGCGGAGCTGGTGGTTCATCTTGGCAAGAAAGACGGCCTTGGCCTCGTTGGCGCGATCGGCCTCATCTTTGGCCTGCTTCAGCTTTGCCGCGGTCTGAAGACGTTTTTCGATTTCCTGGCGCAGCGAGGATTGCTCGGTCATGACGTAGGCGTAATAGATCGCCATCATGGAAGTGTAGAGCGTCGCGCACAAAACCGAGATCATTCCCACCGTGGAAAGCGCGCTCAGCGGCAGGCGTTCCGGGAACGAGCCGTTCACCACATAGGCCACACACAAGCCGGCAAGCTGACCAGTGAAGATGCTGAGCACAAGAAGCGGCCGATCGCCGATGTAAAAGAAGCCGATCAGCAACGCCGCCAGGCACCAAGGCAGGAATGGGGAGCTGACCCCACCGTAGAAGTAGGACCCGAATACGCTGACAAAGGTGAGATCGCAGAATGAAAACAGCGCGACCCACATCAGAGTGCGGCTGAATCTCAGGGCAAATGGCAACAGCCAGAACGCGCCACACAATACACAGATCGTCCAAAACACCCAGTCACGCGCCGGGAGGGCGAAGTACAGAAATCCGAGGATCGCGATCGCGCTGCATGGGCCCAGCAGATGGCTGATCGTGAAAATGCGCGCCCGCCAGAGATTGGCGGTGTTGGTGCGAAGCTCCGCCGGAATGAACCAGTCGATGATTCTCAGCAGGCGATTGCTCAAGTCATTAAGCATTGCTCGTCCCCAAAAGAGCGGCGGAGGCCGATTACGCGACGGCGGCGCGAATGACGGCTGGATCGTCTCGAACGGTCGCGGCTCGATAGCGATCGTATTCGTCCTGGGCGAGATCGACCGCAGTGCGGAGCCTTATCGCCAGTTCACCGACATTTTCAGCGCTGTGGCTCGGCATCATTTGCAGCCGGAAGCGAGCATTACCCTTGGCCACTGCCGGGTACTCGACCAGATTGGCGATCACTTCCAGCCCGGGCAGCCTTCGGCTGGCCATGCGGGCCAAAGCTTCATCGCCGACCAAGACCGGTACAATCGCCGACGGGTCGCCGATGACAGTCAGTCCGGCGGCAGTGAGCGCGTCGCGCATCTGTCCGACGCGTTTCAAGAGCAAACGGCGAAGCTCGCGTCCCCGGTCGGACTGGATAATCTCGAAAGCTTTGGTCACCGTGGCCGACTGCACAGGCGACAGCGCGTTCGAGAACGTCGCCGAGCAGCCGTAGAATTTCAGGTACTGTTTGACCGCCGGTGAGTTGCACGAAACGAAGCCGCCGTTGGAACCGAACGTCTTCGAAAAACTCCCCATCACGATGTCGATCTTGCCGGCCATGCCTTGCATGCCGATAAAGCCCCGGCCGCCGTCCCCCATTGCGCCGAGATCATGGGCGACATCGACGAACAGTGTCGCCTCGTACTCGCGGCAAAGCTCCTGCAGAGCTCGCAAGTCAGGCGTGTCGGAATCCATCGAGAACAGGCTTTCCGTGACCACCAGGATGCCGTTTTCGGTGTCCTTGGCTCGAATGCGCTTTAAGTGCCGGCGCGCCGAATCCAGATTGAGATGACCGTGGAGATGAACGTTTGTGGTCGCCGAGTTGGCGCCTTCCTGGAGGCTTGCGTGCGCAAGGCCGTCCATCACGACGTGATCGCTCGGGCGGACCAGCCCTTTGATGGCGCCGTAACCGGCGGCCCACCCGGTGGGATATAAGACCGTGTGTTCGAGATTGAGGAATTCCGAAATCGTCTGCTCGAGCCTCAGCGAGTATTTGGTATTGCCCGCCAGTGCAGATGAGCCGGCGCTATGCACGCCGTATTCGTCGATGACTGCCTTCGCGGTTTCTTTGATTTCGGGATCGGATGACAGACCGAGATAATCCTGGGTGGCGAAGTTGAGCCCGGAGAATCTCACTCCGCTGTCGTCGCGCGCCGAACAAACGGCGAGGGGAGCCCGCTCGGTGGCCTTCGAATAAGGCCATAAACTGTGAAGCCGCCGGACCTGCTGCCACTCGTAGAAGCCACCGACGCGGCCGAGTAGATCTTTACCTTGCAAGTCGCGAAAGTCCCGCATGCTGCCGGTAAGCGCTTCGACGGGATCAACACCAAACTGATCGGACATAACTCAAATCCCCAGCTGTTTCAGCCTATCCGGTGACTTTCATTTCGCGTTATGCCGGCTCAGCGGCCGTCAGCGCGGGACTCTTTTCCGGAAGACATGCACTTATCTTTGCGAGCAAGCGCGCGAGATCGACCGGCTTGGTGTCGAAGTCCGTACAGCCCACTTCGATGCTCTTGTCGCGATCGGTCGCCAGAGCGTGAGCGGTCAGCGCGATGATCGGGATGTTCGCCGTTTTCGGATTGGCCTTGATGAGACGCGTCGCTTCCCAACCGTCCATCGTGCCGAGCGCCACATCCATGAGTATGACGTCCGGCATTTCCGAAACCGACATGGCGACGCCGCTCGGAGCATCGGCGGCACTGCAGACCACAAAGCCTCGCCGCTCGAGGCGGCGCGTAAGCATGTCGCGATTCGGCAGGCTGTCTTCCACCAGCAATATTTTCGTCGCCTGCTGAGGCGCGGCGGTGTTAGCAGTGTCGGTCATTGAATATCCCCAAGCCAGGTGCTTTAGGGGAAACTACCTACGTCTATCTAAGACCACGCTAAACTTTATGATGAAAATAGCGTTGCGCCTCGTGGTTAGTTAAAGGTCCAAATTGTGGTGGGCTAAAAAAGCCGCGGGCTGATTCAAAACCATGGGCTTGAAACACTATGGGCCGATTTAACAGTCGCGATCGTTAGTCCGGGTTGGAAGCGAACTGGCGGCGGAGCAATTCTTTAACAAAAATTAATCACATCTTGGATATGGTTTTATTGTTCATAATAATACCGTGCTCGAAAGCTTTTAAGTATGAACGCGCTCGATATCGCCATCCCGTTGATGTCGCAGCACGAGCGCGAAGCTCGAGATCGAGACAGCAACGTCCTGCGGTTGGAAAGGCCAGCGGTACCAACCAGGCCGCCAGAACTGCAAACTCACCCCTCAAGCGATGCACTTCTAACCGCGCCCAATACCCATGCGCCCCTAAAGACGGGCAGTGAAGCGGCGGAAACACTCGGCCAAATCCGATCGGAACTGGCCCTTGCCGAAACCACAGTGCGGACGCTGGAAGGATCGACTGATGGCTTAGCGGATGCCATCAGGCAGACAAAAAACGCGATCGACGAAGCTGCGAACTGGGCGCGAACAACGGGAACGACCAGCCATAGCTTTGCCTCCATGGCGGAAACGATTGCCGGGATAGCCTCAGCGATCGAGGGGATCGCGCGCAAGACCCACCTGCTCGCATTAAACGCAGCTATAGAGGCGGCGCGAAGCGGAGATGCCGGGCTGGGTTTCGCCGTCATCGCCAAGGAGGTGAAGCTGCTCGCCGGCCAAACCGCAAAAGCCACCCACGAAATTGCGTCGCGCATCTATGAAGTGAGACAGCAGACGAGTGAGATCGTCGATTGCGCCGAGGCACTGATCGAAACCATCGGTCAGGCTGCCAATCTCTCCGGCGGCGTCCTCGACATGGTTTCGAACCAGAATCAATTAGCGGCCAGCGTTTCGGAGACGGTCAATCGTGCGCTCGACGCAGCGGCACGGATGACAAACCAGGCGGCGGAGATACCAACAAATGGAGCCGCCACCGAAAAGATAACTTCAATTTGATCGAAAATTTAAATCGCGTTCCAATTCATTCCAATTAAATAGCCGCCAAATGCTTTCCGATTTAGTGGACCGTTTTTGACCGGAGCCGCATATGCACGCCGCAGTCGCGACCTTGCAACAAGCCGCACGACGGCTGCAGCACTCGGGTAATTTGGACCCGTCCAAATATACCTGGATGATGTCGCAACTACGCGGCGTCACGGCTGAACTGGATGCCTCCGAGCGGCGGGCCCGCGATCAGAAGACCGATCCAGTCGACATCACCGAGCTGCTGCGCGAAGTGTTGGCAAAAGCCGGCATTGCCATGGAGTTACCCGACAACACAATCGTCGCCGGCCCGGCTCAAGGCCTGCGCGACCTTCTCGGTTGCCTGATCGAAGTTGCTCTCGGGGCACGGCCCAATTCCCTCGACCTGCGGGTCGAGACCGGTGGAGAGAAAGACAAAGCGCAAAAGACATTCACAATCGAATTGGCCATTCAATCGCCCGATGTCCCCGATTTTCTCCGGCGGAAATTGTGGGAAGCGGCGCAGGCGCGGGGCGGAGAGGTTTCGATTGTTTCCGAACCGGATAGTTGCCGGATCCGATTCAGTCTACCGACCGAGCGTCGGCTGGCAGCCCGCGGCTAAACGCCAAGATATCGCGCACGCCTCGTCGGCATATCAGTGCGGCGTCAAGTCCGGGTTTTTCAGACTTAAGTCTTTAAGGGCGCGATTTCGCATCTGCACGGGATTGCGTTCGCCGGTTTGTGCCACCTCAATGATTTTTTTGGCAATTTTCTCGGTCACGGGATCGGATCGATTATCTACTCGCAAAATATTCAAGGCGTCTTCGTATGCCTTCACCATGCGGTCGATGTCTTCCTGACCGAACGCCGAACGCTGCAATAAACGGTGAATTGCCACCAGGTTCCGCTCCATTTCCGCCTGTGATGGGCGGGAGCGCCAGCCCTCCGGATGCCATTTCCATTCAGGCCAGCAACGGGAACCACTTACACCGGCACCGATGAACACAAACTGAACTGACACAACGCGAGCAAATTACTTGCGCTGCTTCCGCTCGTTTATTTGCATCAAGAGCACCAACAACTGGTGGGGAAGTTCCTTTGGAACTTGATAGCTCGCCTCGAGCCCTTGCGCGATGGTCGATTGCATAACCCGATAGAGCGTTGCAGGCTCATCGGAATCAAGCGCTTCAGGGCTACGAGCTGACATGGTCGGACCCCAGGTGGCGATCGTATCCATTGCTAAATCGCAAACCGTCTGCATGTTCCAAGTGGAACGGGTTGCGGGAAGCCGTGCCTTCATAAAACGTGTTGGGATTAGGCTGGCAAAGCCGAACGGATAGCCGACGCCGGTTGAGGCTGCGTAGTCGTTGAGCACCACCGTCGGCAAGCGCATGCACGGATTTTTGCGCGAGCCTGCGATCTGCATCAAATGTGAGTGTCACCGCCCTTATTCCCGTGACAACTCACTGAGCACTCCGTAATCGGAACCTCGCCAGTTTGGCTGAACGTGTGCCGGGAGGGCTGCGATGACTTTGTTGGTGCTGGCTTATCTAGGCGGCGTACTGACTATTGTGAGCCCGTGCATTTTGCCGGTGCTGCCGTTCGTGTTTGCCCGCGCCGATCGGCCGTTCCTGCAATCGGGGCTGCCGATGCTGGTTGGAATGGCCGCCGCGTTTGCAGTCGTGGCGACGCTCGCAGCCGTTGCCGGCGGTTGGGTGGTTGAAGCCAATCAATACGGTCGCGCTGTTGCTATCGCGCTGTTGGCGGTATTTGGGCTCACCCTCGTCTTTCCGAACTTTGCCGACCGCGCCATGGCGCCGCTCGTTAAGCTCGGCGCCAGGCTGTCAAACTCGGCCCAGCGCGACACTGACACGCCCGGCTCTCATGTGCTGCCATCGCTCTTGCTTGGCGTCGCGACCGGGCTGTTGTGGGCACCGTGCGCCGGGCCGGTGCTTGGGCTGATCCTGACAGGTGCAGCGCTTAAAGGCGCTAGCGTCGGTACGACGCTCCTCCTGCTTGCTTACGCGGCAGGCGCCGCAACCTCGCTTGCGCTCGCTCTTGCCGTTGGCGGGCGGTTGTTCGCGGCGATGAAGCGCTCGCTTGGCGTCGGCGAGTGGATCAGGCGCGGCCTCGGCGTTGCCGTGCTGGTCGCTGTCGTTGCCATCGCATTCGGCTTCGACACCGGCTTTCTGACCCGCGTTTCTTTGTCGGGCACTGCGTCACTGGAGCAAAGCCTGATCGATCGGATTCGTCCGGCGTCGACATCGGTCGGACGCGTCGATGCAATCCTCCGCCGTCACGACCGACGGACCGGTCATGGCGATGAAGGCAAAGCCCGGCGCCGAGGAAGTGAATCTGGGGGTCGAAGGCGGTTTCCCATCGCTGTCTGGCGCCGAGGAATGGCTGAATTCCCCGCCACTGACGCCTGAGGAACTCAAAGGCAAAGTCGTCCTGATCGATTTCTGGACCTATTCCTGCATCAATTGTTTGCGCGCGATACCTTACGTCAAAGCGTGGGCGGAAAAATATAAGGACCACGGTCTGGTCGTGATCGGCGTTCATACGCCCGAATTCGCCTTCGAACGCAAAATCAGCAACGTGCGCGCCGCTGTAGCCGAGTTGAAGATCGGATACCCGGTTGCGATCGACAACGAATACAAAATCTGGCGCGCTTTCGACAATCAATATTGGCCGGCGCACTATTTCATCGATGCGCAAGGGCGGATTCGCTACCACCACTTCGGCGAGGGCGAATACGACCAATCCGAGCGGGTGATCCAGCGGCTCCTCGCCGAAGCCGGCGACGAAGGCTATTCGACCGCTCTTGTCTCGGTAGCAGCTTCCGGCGCCCAGGCGGCGCCCGATGAAAGCGACGTCAAATCGCCGGAGACCTACGTCGGCTACAATCGCGCTGACAATTTCGTATCGCCCGGCGGCATCGTCGAAGACGAAAAGCACGACTACGCCTCGGCGCCGCTCCAGCTCAATCAATGGAGCCTGTCCGGCGACTGGACAGTCGGCGCCGAGAACGCCGCACTCAACAAACAAGATGGCCGCATCGCGTACCGGTTCCACGCGCGTGACCTGCATCTCGTGCTTGGTCCCGCCGCTGACAACAAGCCGATCCGATTTCGCGTCAGCATCGACGGCGCGGCCCCTGGCACAAATCACGGCGCCGACATCGATGCCGGGGGTCAGGGTGTGGTCGACGGACAGCGTTTGTATCAATTGATCCGGCAGAGTGGGGCAATCTCAGACCGCACCTTCGAGATCGAATTCCTCGATCCAGGCGTTCAAGCCTACGCATTCACATTTGGCTAAAAAAACCCTGTTTGCATTACATAGGTATTGGGTAATGCTACAAGCGCGGCGTATTTTACGACGAGCAACCGGTCGCTAGCGCGCTGCAGGTTATATAATTGCGCTAACTCACAAAGCACCAGGACGTCGCCGCATGCGTCAAGATCGTTTCACGCCGCCGTCGGGTGCGTTTACGCGCAGCATGCCGATCCGGTTCTCGCATTGCGACCCGGCCGGCATCGTCTATTTCCCGCGTTACTTCAACATGTTCAATGGCCTGATCGAAGACTGGTACACGGAAGAGCTTGGCTTTGAGTACGCCAAGCTGATCATGGAAAGCCGATGCGGATTCCCAACCGTTCACATCGAATGCGACTTCAAAATCCCAAGCCGTATCGGTGACGTCATCGATCTCACCTTGCTGATTGAGCGAGTCGGCCGCTCCTCCCTCGGCATCATCATCGTCTGCCATCGCGACGGTCTCGAACGCCTGCGTGCTCGGCTGACCAGCGCCATGATGTCGATTGAAACTGGCGCATCCGTGCAAATGCCGCAGCCGCTCCGCGATGCGATCGATTCCTACTGCGAGCGAACCATGGCGGGCTGACCCAGCTTACTCGGCCGGTTGCGCGCTTACTCCCGCGCTTTTGCCCCGCCGCGATCCGAGTGCGGCGAGCCAGCGGGCGATCACATAAAACACCGGCGTGAAGATCAAGCCGAACGCCGTCACGCCGATCATGCCGAAGAACACCGCAGTGCCGAGCGCCTGGCGGAGTTCGGCACCGGCGCCGACCGCCCAGACCAGCGGCGTAACGCCCAGGATAAAGGCAAACGAAGTCATCAGGATTGGGCGAAGGCGCAGCCGTGTCGCTTCGACGGCCGCGTCCCAGCGGCTACGACCCTGATCTTCCAGCTGCCGCGCAAATTCCACGATCAGGATGGCGTTCTTGGCGGCAAGCCCGATCAGCACCACGAAGCCGACTTGTGTAAGGATATTGTTGTCCAGGCCGCGCAAGATGACACCGCTGATGGCGGCGACCAGGCACATCGGCACGATCATGATGACGGCAAGCGGCAGCGTCAGGCTTTCATACTGCGCCGCGAGTACGAGAAACACGAATACCACCGCCAGAATGAAAGCGAACATCGCCGTGTTGCCGGCCTGGATCTGCTGAAACGCAAGCGACGTCCATTCAGTCGCAAAACCCTCGGGCAGGGTTTCGTCCGCGAGCTTGTCCATGATCGCGATCCCCTGCCCCTGCGAATATCCGGCGACCGACGCGCCATCCATTTCAGCAGCAGGGTAGAGATTGTAATGCGGCACCCGGAACGGTCCGGAAATATCGTGCACAGTGGTGAAAGATCCGAGCGGCACGGTATCGCCGTTGCTGTTGCGCACCCGGATCTTGAGCACGTCGGCGATATCGCGACGGTCTTCATCGCGCGCTTGCGCGGTGACGCGGAACGTACGCCCGAACAAATTAAAGTCGTTGACGTAGGCCGAGCCGATAAAAACCTGCAGCGCGTTAAAAACGTCCTGGACGTTGACGCCGAGGAGTTGGGCCTTGGTGCGATCGATGTCGAGATAGACTTGCGGTGTCGACGTCTCGAACAACGTAAAGACATGCTCTATACCTTGCGTGCGACCGGCCCGCGCCATGAACTCGGCAGCCACATCGCGCAATGCGGCTGGGCCCCGTCCGGCCCGATCCTCGATGATCATGCGGAAGCCGCCGGAATTGCTGATGCCGCGCACCGGCGGCGGCAACACCGCAATCAGAAAGCCCTCCTGGACTTTGGACAGGCGCTTATTGAGCTCAGCTTGAATAGCCGGCGCCGACTGGTGCGGATCTCTGGCGCGCACAGCGAACGGCTTGAGCGTCAGAAAGATTGCGCCGGCGTTGGGGGAATTGGTGAAAGTGGCGCCGGAGAAACCGACGACATTCACGCCATGATCGACGCCGGGCACCTGCAGCGCCATGTCCAGCGCACGCTGCTGCACGGCGTCAGTGCGCGCGAGCGAAGCGCCGGGTGGGAGCTGAATAACAACGATCATGTAGCCGGCATCGACTTGCGGGATGAAGCCGACCGGGGTCCGGCGGAATTGATTAAGACCAAACGCCAGTACAACCAAGTAAATGACGAACATGATCGCGGCACGCCGCACCGTGCGGGTGGCAAGCCAGGAGACCCTCGAGCCGAGGCGATCGAACCCCCAATTGAAGCCGGCAAAGAATCGGTGGATTGGCACCTCCCACCAGCGGTCGCGGTGCGTTGGATCGTGCCGCTTGAGCAGAAGCGCACACATCGCCGGCGACAACGTCAGCGAAATGATCAGCGAGATGATCGTTGCGCCGGCAATGGTCAGAGCGAATTGCCGGTAGAATTGACCGGAAATGCCGGTGATGAAGACGGACGGCACAAACACCGCGCAGAGAACCAGCGCAATGGCAATCAGCGCCGAACCGACTTCGTCCATGCTCTTTCGCGCCGCTTCACGTGGCGCAAGACCAGTCGCGATATTGCGCTCGACGTTCTCCACGACGACGATGGCGTCGTCGACGACGATGCCAATTGCCAGCACCAATCCGAACAGTGACAGATTGTTCAGCGTAAAGCCAAACGCGCCCATGAAAAAGAAAGTGCCGACCAGCGACACTGGAATGGCAACGAGCGGAATAATCGCCGCGCGCCAAGTTTGCAGGAAGACAATTATCACCAGGACGACCAACAGTATGGCTTCGCCGATCGTCTCGATCACCGCATCGACCGATTGCTGGATGAACTGGGTGGGATCGAAGAAAATGTCGTACTTGACGCCGGATGGAAAACGCTTTGACAGCTTCTCCATCAGCGCCCTGACGGCATGCGAGGTCTCAAGGGCATTGGAACCCGGCCGCTGAAAAATCGCGATCGCGACCGCGGGAGAGTGATCGAGATACGAATTCGACGAATAATCGAGCGCGGCCAGCTCGACCGTGGCAACGTCCTTCAGACGCACCACAGCGCTCGGCGTCTGTTTGATCACGATCGAAGCAAATTCCTCCGGATCGGTCAGACGCCCGAGAGTCTGCACTGCGATCTGAAAAGCGCCAGGCTTGGCGACCGGGGGCTGGTCGAGGATACCGGAGGCGACCTGGATATTCTGGCCTTGGAGGGCATTGGTGACGTCGGTTGCGGTCAACCCGAGCGATTGCAGGCGATCAGGATCGAGCCAGACCCGCATCGAATAGTCGCGCGCGCCGAACACGGTAATCGAGCCGACGCCGTCGACGCGAGTGACAGCATCCGTTATTTCGAGCGTGGCGTAATTGGAGATGAACAAAGCGTTGCGCGATTTGTCTGGCGAATAGAGGTGCACGATCATCATCAGGTCAGGTGAGCTTTTCTGCACAACGACGCCGATGTTGCGCACGTCTGAAGGCAGCCGCGGCGTCGCGATGGCGACGCGGTTCTGCACTTGCACCTGTGCGATATCGAGATTGGTGCCAAGTTCGAAGCTCACTGCGATCGAGAACCGGCCGTCAGCGGTCGAGTTCGACGCCATGTAGATCATGTTTTCGACGCCGTTGATCTGCTGCTCGATCGGCGTGACCACGGTCGAGGCCACAACCTCGGCGCTGGCGCCGGGATATTGGCCCGTGACGCTGATCAAGGGCGGCGCGATCTCGGGATACTGCGCGATCGGCAGGCGTAGGAACGACACTGCGCCAAGGATCACGAATACGATCGAGATCACCGCGGCGAAGATCGGCCGGTCGATAAAGAAATGCGAAATCCGCATGCTTGACTCAGTCGGCCTTGGCCTGATCGGCGCCTTTTTGGACCGCCGAGGTCGGAGTGCCCCCTCCTTCGACCGCCACTTTCACGCCGGGACGCGCCCGCATCAACCCCTTGACGATGACGCGGTCGGAAAGAGCGAGACCCTCCTTGATGACGCGCAGACCATCGTCGATCTGGCCGGGAACGACGTATTTCTGGCGGACGACATTGCCGTCGTCGACAACGAGCACGTATTTGCGCGACTGTTCGGTGCCGATCGCGGCGTCGGGAATGAGCAGCGTCGTGTAAGGCGGCGAACCGGCAACACGAATACGGCCGAACATGCCTGGCGTGAACAAGCCGTCGGCATTGGCGAAGACGGCGCGGCCGCGGATCGTACCCGAGGAGCGATCGATGACGTTGTCGACGAAGTCCATCTTGCCGATGTGCTTAAAGTCTGGCTCGTCGAGGAGCTTGAGCGCCACGGGAACGGCGCTGTTGTTGCTCCCCATCTGGCGGTTCCCACCGGCGAACCGCTGATAGCGCAGATACGAAGCTTCGTCGAAAGTGAATTCAAAACGGATCGGATCGACCGACACGATGGTCGCGAGCATCGTGGTATTGCTGCCATTGCCGCCAGTGACCAGATTGCCAACCGAAACCCGGCGGTCGCCGATACGTCCGTCAACCGGCGCGCGCATTTCGGAATATTGGTTGAGGTCAAGTTCGGCCTGATGGACCATCGCCTCTTGCGCGGTGACCGAGGCTTCCGTCACCGCCTTGGCCTGTTTGCGCTGATCGAACGTCTGCTCAGTGATCGTCTTGTTATGCACGAGCTCCTGGCCGCGCGCGAGATCGGCTTCAGCGAAGGCGAGATTGGCGCGAGCTTGCGCAAGATTGGCCCGCATCTGCTCAAGCGCAATCTGGAACGGGCGGTGGTCGATAACGAAGAGAAGCTCGTCCTTTTTCACCATCTGCCCGTCAGTGAAATGGATCTCGGCTAGGTAGCCTGAAACGCGCGAGCGGATCTCAACCGAATCGACGGCGACAAACCGGCCGACATACTCGTCCTGGTCGACGACCGTGCGCTGCACCGGGCTCGCGACGGTTACGGTAGGCGGCGGCGCACCGCCGTGCTGCTGACCCTGACCGCAGCCGGCAAGAGCTAACAGTGCTGGCGCAATCACAAGCACAGCGGCAGACCGCGCCGCATCGGCGATGACCATGAAGTCCCCTTCGAACTATCCCGGGCGTCCGCACTATATACGTCGCCACCACGCCTGACCGCAGCAGAAATCGTCGCCCTTCTCCGGTTGGGCTTGACTTCCCATATAGACGCCCCGGCCGGTGTCACGCCGATGCCGGCGAAACAAGGCGAATTTCCGTGAAGATAGTGAATTTGAATGATGCCGGCTTGGGCGGAGGCCGATCCGCCGCAGCCGATCAAACCGACGTCCCGCTGGAGGACCAGGCGCTGCTTGACGCCTATTCGCGCGCGGTGATCGACGTCGTCGACCGGGTCGGCCCCGCCGTGGTCGGTCTTGCTGTCCGTGGTCCGCACAATGGCAGACAATTGCGAGGCGGGTCGGGCTCCGGCGTCGTGGTGGCGCCGGACGGCCTCATCCTGACCAACAGTCACGTTGCCGGTTCGGCCTCGCGCATCGACGTGACCACCGCCGATGGGCAACACCTCAGGGCGCGTCTGGTCGGTGACGACCCCGATACCGATCTCGCGCTCATTCGCGTCGACGAGCCGGTGACGCTTCGAGCGGCATCGCTCGGGGATTCCAAGCGGTTGAAACGCGGCCAACTGGTGATTGCAATCGGCAATCCACTTGGCTTCGAATCGACGGTGACGACGGGCGTCGTCTCGGCGCTCGGCCGCACGCTTCGTGCGCGCAATGGCCGCCTCATCGACGACGTAATCCAGACCGACGCCGCGCTTAATCCCGGCAATTCCGGCGGTCCACTGGTGTCGTCGCGCGGCGAAGTTGTCGGCGTCAACACTGCCGTGATCATGGGTGCGCAGGGCATCTGCTTTGCCGTTGCGTCTAATACGGCGAACTTCGTGCTCGGCGAACTGGTGCGGCACGGTCGCGTGCGTCGCGCCTTTATCGGCATCTCCGCGCAGCAAATTTCGGTCACGGCGCGGCTACGCCGCGCAACCGGCCACGCTCAGGACAATGCGGTAATGGTCGGCAGCGTCGAGCCGGGAAGCGCCGCCGAGCGCTCCGGCCTCAAGGCCGGTGACATCGTGCTGCGTCTCGACGGAGCCACCATTGCCGGCGCCGATGATCTTATCCGGTCGCTGACCGGAGAGAAGATCGGCAAGGACGTGACACTTGATGTGTTGCGCGGTACCGAGCGGCTTACGATCTCGCTGGTGCCGCAGGAGCGCAAGCGCGCTTGAGTCAAAAACCGGCCGTGCGAAAGCCCGCCACGCTGCGGCCCTAGTGCCACAGTTCCTTGGTGGCGAGCTTGGCGCCTTCGGCCAGCATGACGAGCTTTGCCCAAGCAATCTCCGGGTGGACGCGTCCCCCAAGTCCGCAATCAGTGCCGGCAACGACGTTTTCGCGGCCGACGATTTGCGCAAACCGGATGATGCGGTCGGCAACGAGCTCGGGATGCTCCAGCACGTTGGTGGCGTGACTGACGACGCCGGGAATGAGGAGCTTGCCCTCTGGTAACTTTGTGGCCTTCCAGACCTTCCATTCGTGCTCATGGCGCACGTTGCCGGCCTCGACCGAATAGGCTTGCGCCTTCACTTTGATCAACAAATCGACCACGTCTTTCAGCGGCACGTCTCCGTTATGCGGGCCATGCCAGCTGCCCCAGCAGATGTGAAAGCGAACGCGATCCTCCGGAATGCCTTGCAAAGCGTGGTTCACCGCCTCGACCTGGAAAGCCGCCCATTTGCGGAAGCCAGCCATGTCGCCGTTAAGGGAGAACCACCAATCCCAGATATCGACCAAAGCCGGATCATCGATCTGCAGGATGAAGCCGGCATCGACAATCGCCTTGTATTCCTCGCGGATCGCCTCAGCGAGCGCCCACGTGTAGTCCTCTTGGGTTTTGTAATACTCGTTCGGCAGGATCTGCATTGTCGCCGGCGACACCGCCGTCATGAAGGCTTCTTCCACGCGAGTACCGACCAGCGCTGATTTAAGGTTCGCGATGTCATGCTGGACGATGGCATGTCCGGTGTATTTGACCGGACCGGTACAGGTGAGCCCGAACATGCGGGAGCTCGATGTGCCGGCAGTGCTGCCGCCGCTCATACCGCCGTCCTCGGCATAGAACTTGGCGAATTCCTTGCGCTCTTTGCTGCCGAACGTCCAGGCTCCGCGCCCTTTCTTGGCCTGCTCTTCCCGAAGTTCGAAACCGCCGATGCGGTCGTAGACGTAGGACCACCACGCGCCGAAATCAGTTGACCGGCGCATCGCCTTGCCGAATTCGCCGTCGTTGACGATGTCGATTCCGCTTTTCGTCTGCTGGCGGACGACATCCGCAATTGCCGATTGCAAACGGGGCCGAAGCTTACTCTCCGGCGCGTCGTCCCGATAAAGCTCGACCAAGTCATCCGGCCGCGGCAGGCTGCCGACATGGGTGGTGAGAATGCGATCGACACTTCGCTTCACGTTGGTCCCTCCCTGCGGCCCGGTTCGGCCGAAACAGGCGCGATCTGCAGATTTGCGATCGGCTCACCTGCACCGACCGTTTTCCGAAACGGCAGGCCGATTTCAGATTATGGCTCGCTGCGTTGGGTGTCTATGGCGCGCTTGCACCGCGGAGGATCAAACTCGACGGCTCGGCAGTGTGAGCATGCAAGAAATAGCACGAGCGATTCTTATCCGCTCAAAATCACCGAAGACTCAACGTTGGCCTGGTGCTGACGCTGGATGAATTGAATCGCAAAACCATCAGCGAAGTGGCGCACAACGCGGCCAACCACACTGCCGACAGCCATAATCGTTCCAACGTCAGGAATTGTATCCGCGGAAATCGCGACACCGGAAACCGAGATGTCGAGGACGAGGCAGTTTTCCACACGCCCGTCGGGAAGAATTATCTTTGAATTCGGATTTCCAGGGACGACGCGTTTGTCGCCGCGCCGATCCGGCACTTCGTGGTTTTTGAGAACTCTCCAGCCATGCGATCTTTGCAATGAGGCTGCTGCGTTCCTCGGGGCTGGCCGCAATGCTCATCACGAAACCGCGCTCGAGCAGACGATCGATTGGGCCTTCCAGTTTGCCGAGACGATCAATGTGGGCGATCACGCGATCCCCGACTTTACCCTTCACCGGCGCCGCGAGCGCGATCGCACGGCACGACAGGTTCACCGCGCGACAGGCGAAGACCCGTCGCTCGCCCCGTGAATTGCGCACATCGGCGAGGGAATATCGTCCGGGAATATTGGCGAGCACGCGGAGGCCGGAATCGGCATCTGCGAAGTCGGCCTCACTCAGCGACATGTTCAGCGACACGGTCGTCGCTCCAGAGCATAAAATTTTGTCCGATTATGCCTGCGGATCATTAACAATTTTTCGTTGTAAGCGCCGCCAACAAAAGTCGCGACCGCAAACACGAGGTATTATCAATCAACCGTAAATTCGAATGTGCAGCCGGATTATTCGAATGCTTTAATGAAAGCCGCCGATTTATCATTTTTTTACCGCAGGGGGGCATTCTTGGAACTTGGGGGGCCAAGACCCGCGGCTTTTGAGCCGAACGTCTTGGCTGCATCGCGGCGGTAGCAATCAAATGACTGAACATGAACCTTCGCAGCAAGTGAGCGGAGATGACAGCCCTGCGCTTGCCGGAACACACCCGGCCAAGTTGTTGGTCATCGACGACGATACTTCGATCTGCATGGTCATCGAAAAGCTTGGCGAGAAGGCCGGATTCGCGGCAAAGCACGCCGTCACGGTCGAGGAAGCCAAGCAGCAGCTCCACGCCGAGCGCTTTGACTGCATCACGCTTGATCTCAGTATCGGCAAGGACACCGGCATAGAGTTGTTGAGTGTACTGCGTGAAATGGAATGCACGACGCCGGTCATCATCATTAGTGGATCAATGCGCTCGATGCGCGATTTCGCGGTATCGATCGGCGACCAGATGCATCTGGCGGTCCAAGAGCCATTTGCCAAGCCGATCGACTTCGCGAGACTCAAACAAGCGCTGATCGGCGTCAGGAAGAAGATGGGCGCGCATCGACACGTCGCGCCCGCGGCGTGAGATAAGTCCATTCTTGTTGGCGGGGCGCCCCGACCCGCGAAGAGATCCGGAGCGCGCCTTAGCGGAGCATGACCTCTTCTAAGGCTAAGCGAGCAATCCTCCCATGGATCATGATAAGACGGTGGAGCTGCGCGGGATGCCAATATCGGTTTCGCCGCAGTTCGTCCCCGAAGACTCCGAACCGGATCTGGATACTTCCGCGTTTGACAATCTGGCCGAGGAAATCGGCCGGGAAGGCACCCTGGAGACGTTCTCGATTTTTTTTAAGGAGACGACCGATCGTCTCAAGCGCATGCAAACGCTGTCCTGCGAAACTGACAGAAATGCAATCCGGCAGGACGCGCACGGATTGAAGGGCACCGCTGCAAATTTCGGCTTCCGGCAAGTTTCCGCGTTGGCGGCGAAACTCGAAAAAGATGCGCCGACCATTGCGTCCGGCGACTACGAAGCTACGCTTCGAAGTTTGGAGACAAGCTACGCGGCGGCGTGCGAGCATTTCGCCAAATTGACCAGCTGATCGCCGCCCATCTGCTCGTTACAAAGCCATCGCGTACTGAGGCCCAGAGCGCTTAACGCGTCTTGAGCTTTAGCACCTCCGCGTGATGCGTCCGCGGCCGAATTTGCGCATGCGCGATGACTTTGCGCATCACACTCGGTAGCGCCTCCCCGGCAATGTCCGCCATCGGAGTCCAGTGCATTCCTGCCGGCGCAGGCGTACCCGCGGGCAATTCGGCTGCGTAGACGCAAAGTTCAAGCGGAAAATGTGTAAAGACGTGCCTCACCACACCGGGAAGCCGGCGCCAGGCGATTGCTTTTTGGCGCGGCGCTGCGCCAAAACGCGGCGCGTGCTCCCGCACACCGGCTTCATCAAAATCCGGCGTCCATTCGGTTGTCGGCACCTCCGTCATGCCGCCGAGAAGACCCTTTGCCGGCCGCGTCCGCACCAACAAGAAACCGTCGGCACGCCGCACCACAAAGGCGGCGCCGCGGCGCAGCGTGCCTTCGCGTTTGGGTATTCGGCGCGGCAAGGTTTCCGCTTCACCGCGCGCATGGCCGATGCAGCTGTCGTTCCATGGGCAGAAAGCGCAGGCAGGTTTCTTTGGCGTGCAGATGGTCGCGCCAAGATCCATCATCGCCTGCGCAAAATCGCCGGCGCGCTGCTGCGGAGTGAGTTCGCGCGCCAGCCGGCGCAGTTCTGGCTTCGCGGCGGGCAGCGCTTCGGCCACGGCAAAAGCCCGGGCGATCACGCGTTCGATATTTCCGTCGACCGGGCTTGTCGGGGCATCGAATGCAATCGCTGCAATGGCGGCAGCCGTATAGGCGCCGATACCTGGAAGGGCCTGTAGCGCCGCTTCGGTTTGCGGAAATTCTCCGTCGTGCTGCTCGACCACGGCGCGTGCGCAGGCGTGCAGGTTGCGGGCGCGCGCGTAGTAGCCCAGTCCTGCCCAGGCTTTGAGCACCTCCTCGATCGGCGCAGCCGCCAGCGTCCGCACGTTGTCCCAGCGCGTCAGGAAGCGGAGGTAATAGGGCGCGACGGCAGCAACCGTCGTCTGTTGCAGCATAATCTCGGAGAGCCACACGCGGTAAGGATCGGCGCGCTCGCCGGGCGCCACGCGCCACGGCAATTTCCGGCGGTGACGGTCGTACCAAGCGAGCAAGACGGTGGACTGCGGGAATGAAATCGCCGCCGGGCCTTTCGCACGCTGTCGCACCGGGGTGTTCGCTGTTACGGTCATTATTCGAGGGATGACAGAGCACCCCATTGTGAACAAGCCCTCCCGTTCGTTTGCCAAGCCGCTGCGCGATCTCCTCAGCAAGGTCGTCGGCGACACATTTACACGACAGGGTTTTGCTTCGGCCGAACTTGTGACGCGCTGGACTGAAATCGTCGGCGGCGAAGTCGCCGCCCACAGCGAACCGATCAAAATCCAGTGGCCGCGGCCCCTGTCACCCTCTACCGCTTCGCCAACGAGCAAAGAAGAATTGTCGTTGGGACGCCCGGCCGGCACGCTGGTTCTGCGGGTCGAAGGACCGGCCGCGATCGAAATTCAGCATCTCACCAACGTGATCTGCGAACGCGTCAATCGCTTCCTTGGCTGGCGCGCGGTGGAGCGGATCGCGTTGCGGCAAGCGCCGCTGCGGCGCGCCTCGCACCAGCCGGCCACCGCTCCCGATCACGCTGCAGCGGCGCGGATCGCCGCGACCATGCCGCAAATCGCCGACGAAGATTTACGGCAAGCGCTCGCCCGGCTTGGCGCAGCGATCAAGCGCTGACACCTCTTCCACCCGTTGCCAAAGCCCCTCAAGCGACCGTGATCCCGCGCCGGCAGGCCTTGTGCGCCAAGGCCTTGTGGGTCAAGGCCTTGCGGGTCAAGGTCTTCCTGGTCAAGGTCTTGGCGGAAGGGCGCGGTGGTGCCACATTCGTTCTGCAAGATTTCCACATTGCCCGGAACTTAAGGAGTTCGATGTGACGCCGACCCGCCGCCAAGTTCTTGCGACGACTTCCATATTGGCCGGAGCCGGCATCGCGGGCCTTCTCGGGCATCCTTTCAGTGCCCAAGCGGCCGCAGAGATCGACCAGGCGGACCTCGCTAAAGCCGGACCAGACGGCGACATCGTTCTTGGCTCCGAGAAAGCGCCGGTGACGGTGATCGAATACGCTTCGATGACCTGTCCGCATTGCGCGCATTTCGCGACGGCCACGTTCCCCGAATTGCAGAAACGCTACATCGATACCGGAAAGGTCCGCTTCATCTTCCGTGAGTTTCCTTTCGACGCACTCGCCGCTGCAGGCTTTATGCTCGCCCGCTGCGCAGGCAAGGACAAATTCATGCCGGTGGTGGAGACGTTGTTCGCGAAACAGTCGGAATGGATGGTGCAGAAGCCGATCCCGCCGCTCATGGGGATCGCCAAGCAATTCGGCTTCACCCAGGAGTTCTTCGATAAGTGCCTGGCGAATCAGCAGGTGCTCGACGGCATCCAGGATGTGCGCGACCGTGCCGCCGAAAAGCTCGGCGTCAACTCGACGCCGACGTTTTTCGTCAACGGCAAGAAGCTGGTCGGCGACCAGTCGATGGACGCCATGGCCAAGGAGATCGAGCCCTATCTCAAGGAAGGATAAGGGTTTTTCGCCGGCGCGGGTGCCTGTGATAATCTCGGGAAGCGCAGACTGCGCACGCGCGCGGACGAGAAAATCTGGATAACCCGGCACGGCTGTTGCGCTTCCGCCCGCGGCGATTCATTCTCCGCGCCGCTGGGCACTCCTCGACTCAATGCCGACTAAAGGCATGACTTATTAGCGATTCCCCCTTTCGGCCGCAGCAGGGCAACAAAGGACTAAAGACGCGAAATGAAGCTCACGCGGCTGCGCTTGATCGGCTTCAAGTCCTTCGTCGAACCCACAGACCTCGAGATCGAACCCGGGCTGACCGGCGTGGTCGGCCCGAACGGCTGCGGCAAGTCCAATCTGGTCGAAGCCGTGCGCTGGGTCATGGGTGAGGCCTCGCATAAAGCGATGCGCGCGTCCGAAATGGACGACGTGATCTTTTCCGGCAACACCGAGCGTCCCGGGCGCAATCACGCCGAGGTATCGGTCCTCGTCGACAACAGCGACCGCACCGCGCCGGCGGCCTTCAACGATACCGAAACCCTCGAAGTCTCGCGGCGCATCATGCGCGAGCATGGCTCGGTGTTTCGCGTCAACAGCCGCGAGGTTCGCGCCCGCGACGTGACTGTGCTGTTTGCCGATGCCTCGACCGGCTCGCGCTCGCCGGCTCTGGTGCATCAGGGGCGCATCGGCGAAATCATCCAGGCGCGTCCCGACCAGCGGCGGCGCGTTCTTGAAGAGGCCGCCGGCATTTCGGGGCTGCACGCGCGCCGTCACGAGGCGGAGCTGCGGCTTCGCGCCGCCGAGCAAAATCTGGCGCGCGCCGAGGATGTGATCGGCCAGCTCGCCGCGCAACTTGCTTCGCTCAAGATCCAGGCACGGCAGGCGGTACGTTACCGTAATATCTCCGGGCAAGTGCGCCGAACCGAGGCGCTGCTGTTGCACTTGCGCTGGACCGCCGCGCAAACCGAAGTCGCCGACGCTGAGCGAACCAAAGATAAAGCGGTTCGGATCGTTGCCACGCGCACTGGTGAGCAAACAGTCGCGACAACGCGGCAAACGGAGATCGCAGCCGGATTGCCTCCGCTTCGCGAAGCCGAAGCCAGAGCCGCGGCGGCACTGCAACGCTTGCTCCTGGCCCGCGATGGACTGGAACGGGAAGAAGCCCGTGCCAAGGAGCGGATTAGCGAGCTCGATCGCCGTCTGGAACAGTTCGCCGCCGACCTCGAGCGCGAACGCACCCTCGCCACCGACGCAACGACAGCACTCGGCCGTTTGGACACTGAAGAGAAACACCTCAAGGCCGAAGCACAAGCGAGCGCCGAGCGTCTCACCGGCGTGAACAGCCGCCTTGCCGCGGCAGACGAGACGCTTGCGGCGTCGGAAAAGTCTTTTGCCGACCTGACCGGCGCGCTCGCCGATCTCACGGCCCGCCGCAATCAACTCGAGACCGCTTTGCGTGATCACGAACAGCGGGCCGCGCGATTGGAAGCCGAACTCGCCAACATCGATTCAGGCCTGGCGGCGACCGACAGCGGGCAACCCGATTTGGCGGCGCTGACCGAAGCGGTTTCGATTGCACAGACGGCGCTCGCCGCGGCAGAGACCGCGGCACGGAAGACCGAGATCAACCACAACACTGCGAGGGAGACCATCGACGCGGCGCGAGTGCCGCTGGATACGGCGGAGCGCCGCGTGCAACGGCTGGAAACCGAAGCAAAAACCATCGGCAAGCTGCTCGCCGTCGAAAACAAGAATCTTTGGCCGCCTGTGATCGATGCGCTGATCGTCACCGAAGGATACGAAAAGGCGATCGGTGCGGCACTCGGCGACGATCTCGACGCACCGCTCGATCAGTCTGCGCCGATGCGCTGGGCCGGAGCGGCGATTGATCCGTCGGATCCCGCTTTGCCCGAAGGCCTCCCCGCGTTGTCGGAGTTTGTCCAGGCGCCTGCCGAACTGGCGCGCCGCCTCGCTCAAATCGGTGTCGTCGAGCGCGGCGACGGTGCGCGCCTTGCGGCGACGCTCAAACCCGGCCAGCGTCTTGTCTCACGCGAGGGCGATTTTTGGCGCTGGGACGGCTTTGCCGCCGCGGCACATGCGCCGACTGGTGCAGCGCGGCGGCTTGCCGAACGCGGCCGTTTGCAGGCGATCGAAGGCGAACTCGCCGCCGCACGTAGTGAAGTCGAAGTCCAGCAGCGTCGCGTCGAAGCTGCCGATACGGCGCGTGCTGCTGCGGCATCGGCCGAGGCCGAAGCACGCGCCCAGTGGCGCGCGGCCCAGCATTCGACCGACGCCGCACGCGAAGAGCATGCCGCCGCCGAACGTGAGATCAGCCGCAACGCCTCGCGCGTATCGGCGCTCAACGAGGCCAAGCAGCGGACCGGCGCCGGCCGTGACGAAGCCGTGGCGGCGCGCGGCGACGTGCAAAAGGCGCTGGCCGCATTGCCAGACGCCGCGCAGCTCGAAGCGAAGCTTTCTGAGATCAACGAGGAGATCGCGAGGGATCGCGGGGCGCTCGCCGAAGTACGGGTCGAGGCGCAGGCCACCGCCCGCGAAGCCGAACTGGCCGATCGCAGGCTACAGGCGATCGCGACCGAACGGACGGACTGGAATGAGCGGAAGGACAAAGCTGCGGCGCAAATCAGCACGATCGGAGAGCGTGCCGCAGAAGCCGGGCGTGAACGCGGCGAACTCAACGACGCGCCGCAGAAGTTCGCCGAGCAGCGTCAGACCCTGATCGGCGAGATCGAGACGGCGACAGCTGCCCGCCGTAACGCCGCCGACCGGCTGGCGGAGGCTGAAACGGACCTTACCGCCGCCGATAAAGCCGCGCGCACCGCGCTTGAGGCGGTCGGCGAAGCCCGCGCCGAAGCCGCACGAGCTGAGGAACGCCGCGATGGCGCCAAGCGCCGCCTGGCCGATGTCGAACATGAAATCCGCGACCTCCTCGATGTTGAACCGGTCGGCGCGGCAGAGCTTGCCGAACTCAAGGCCGACGCCGCGTTGCCGGCGATCAACGAAGTCGAAGAAAAACTCGACCGCATCCGCCGCGAGCGCGAGCGCCTCGGCTCGGTCAACCTGCTGGCCGAGCAGGAATTGCGGGAAGTCGAAGCGCAGCACGACAAGCTCATTGCCGAGCGTGACGATCTGGTCGAGGCGATTAGACGGCTGCGGCAGGGCATTCATAGCCTCAACCACGAGGCCCGCGAGCGGCTGCTCACATCGTTTGCCACCGTCAACGAGCACTTCAAGAAGCTGTTTGCGGAACTGTTCGGCGGCGGCAACGCCGAACTGCAGCTGATCGAGAGCGAAGATCCGCTCGAAGCCGGCCTTGAGATCATGGCGAAGCCGCCCGGCAAGAAGCCGGTGACGCTGTCGCTGCTCTCCGGCGGCGAGCAAGCGCTCACGGCGCTCGCGCTGATCTTCGCCGTCTTCCTCACCAACCCGGCGCCAATCTGCGTCCTCGACGAGGTCGACGCACCGCTCGACGATTACAACGTCGAGCGCTTCTGCGATCTGCTGGATGAGATGACGCGCGCAACCGACACGCGCTTCATCATCATCACCCACAATCCGATCACCATGGCGCGCATGAACCGCCTCTACGGCGTCACCATGGCCGAACGCGGTGTCTCCCAGCTCGTATCGGTCGATCTGGAGGGCGCCGTGAAGCTTCGGGAAGCAAGCTGATCAATATTCAGCACTGACCGTCATTCGTTGCCGAGCTTGAACAGCCGCCGCGCGTTGGTGCGGCCGATTTTGAGACGATCGTTCTCGCTGATCGGACAAGCATCGAACCAGTTCGCGGCGTGATCGATGTTTTCGAACGGCCAGTCGGTTGAGAACATGATCCGGTCGGCGCTGACTTCAAGCATGGCGTTCAGCAGCGCCGGCGTGTGGAAATTGCCTGACGTCGTAACGTAGAAATTTTCACGGAAGTATTCGCGAATCGGTCTCTTCGCCGGATATTTGTTGCGGTCGGCAATCCAGCCATTGGCGTTATCAACGCGCCATAGCGCGAAGGGCAAGTTCTCGCCCATATGGCCGAGGATGATCTGCAAGCCGGGATGCGCATCGAACAGCCCTGAACCCATCAGCCGCAGCGCATGAACCGCGGTCTCCTGGGCGAACGCCCAGATCGGGCCGAGCAGCCACGGATGACCTTCGTAGATTTTAGAGTCACGCGGCAACGGATTGCGCGGGTGCAGATAAAACGGCACGTCGAGGCGCTCCATCATCGCCCAGAACGGCCGAAACTGCGGCAGGTCATAATAGACCGTCGTGTCGGCGTCGTTGACTTGCGAAAAGCCGTTGACCAGCGCGCCGCGAAAACCAAGCTCCTTCACGCAGCGTTCAAGTTCACGCGTGGCCCGAGCCGGGTCCTGCATTGCCAGTGCCGCCAAGCCCTGGAAGCGGTCTGGCCGCTTGCGCACCTGCTCGGCGAGATAATCGTTGGATCGCCGCGCAATTTCATCGGCCTTCACCGGATCGGGGATGGCCTGCACCGCAGGCGCATTGAGCGACAACAGCATGGTTTCGATGCCGAACTCGTCCATCAGCGCTAGCCGCCGGTCGTGCAGATCGAGCACACGGCTTTTCACCTCTTCCCAGACCTGATCGGGAAAGTAGCCGCGGGAATCCGCGACCGTCTCCGGGATGGCGAAATGTTCTTCGAGTGCGACCTTGCCCTTCATGCTGCTCCTCCGGCATCACCGGCATGCGCCGGCGCGTTAGTCTTAACACGCCAACAACTTGAGACCAGAAGACTTGAGACCAGAAGACTTGGAGCCAGATGCCCTCTGCTCCGCTGGCATGGTTTTGGCGAAGAAGCGATTGGATTACTCGCCGATGTCCCATTTCGGGGCATGCGGCAGAAATGCATTTCGCAGACGATGAACACGCACCAAAGCTACACGCTGGCATCACCGCCACAGACCAGCGCATTCCTGCGCGCCTGGGCGGTCCTCTCCCGCGGCACGTTTTCCGCCGCGATCTTCCTGGCCGATGTCGCCCTGATCGTCGCCATGGCGTGCATCACCGGCGTGGCCTATTACCTCGTCGCCTTCGGCTATCCCGGCGACCTTCCGTCAATCGTTCAGGTCGGCGTTCTGGCGGCGAGCATTTTCGCCATCTCCAACCTGTTTCGCCGCGAATACCGGCTGCCGAACTTCTTTTCGTTCAAACGGCATGCCCGCCGCACGATCCAGTTGTGGAACGTAACGCTCATTTGCCTGCTCGGGCTTGGCTTTCTCGCACAGATCAGCGTCGAATATTCGCGCGGCTGGATGGTACTGTTTTATGTCGCCACGCTCGCCGCTTTGATTGTGCAGCGTTACATCATCGTGCGCGTCAGCAGCGTGGCGCGCGCCGCGGGGCTTCTATCGGCCCAGCGGATATTTCTGATCGGCACCGGCGAGCATGTCGGCGCCTTCATCAACCGTTACGAACCGTGGGCGCTCGGCATCAACATCGTCGGCTGCCGATTCTTGACACCAGTGACCGCGAGCGCCTCCGCAGAGAGCCGCCACGCCCTACTCGATCGCGATCTGGCCGAGGCGGTTACCGGCGTCCGCAGTGTTGCGCCGGATGCGGTATTCGTGTTGCTGCCGTGGTCTGCAACCGCAACCATCGAACGCTGCGCCGAAACCTTCCACGCGCTGCCGGTCGAAATTCATCTCGGCCCCGAAGAGGTCCTGCACAAGTTCGACGACGCCAGACTGTCCACGCTCGGACCGGTTACCACACTGCAGCTCACGCGCCGGCCACTGTCGCGCTTTGAGATCTTACAGAAGCGAGTGTTCGATCTGGTTTTCGCCGCGGCGGCGCTCATTTTGGCCACGCCGCTCCTCGTGCTTGTCGCTGTTCTGATCGGGCTCGATAGTCCTGGACCGATCTTTTTCGTCCAACGCCGCTATGGCTTCAACCAGCAACCGTTTCCGATCATCAAGTTTCGCACCATGCGCACGCTCGACGATGGCGGCCGCCAAGCGACGCGCGGCGATCCGCGCCTGACCCGGATCGGCAGCTGGCTGCGGCGGTGGAACATTGATGAGATCCCGCAGCTTTTCAACGTGCTCACCGGCGACATGAGCCTAGTCGGCCCACGCCCGCACCCGTTGCCGATCGACCACGAATATCAACGTCGCATATCGCTTTATGCACGCCGGAGTAACGTCAAGCCAGGCATTACCGGCTGGGCGCAAATTCACGGCTACCGCGGCGAGACCGACACTGAAGACAAAATGCGCGACCGGGTCACCTACGACCTGTTCTATATCGACAATTGGTCGGTCTGGCTTGATTTGAAGATCATTGCCCGGACGGTTCTCTCATCCAAGGCCTATCGAAACGCGTACTAGAAATGTCGTCAGGGGTACGCCACGGAGGCTAAGTCTGGCGCGATCAGCCTACGAGCGTTGAGATCGCGTAGACCGCGCCGAAAGTTACAATCGCGGTCGAAATCCACAACGCGCCGATAAGCAGCCAGATCGGCCGCGCACTCTGGGCGGTCACGGCGGGCGGTTCTGTCCACGATTCCAGCGCAGGTTCGGCTTGGCGTAGCGCGGCGCTAGCGCGCTCGATCGCAGCGATGTCACGCGCCAGCTGGTCACGATCGGCCGCTGCAAGGACACTGGACTGATCGTCTTTATTCGCACGCGCGTTATCCTGCGGCACGGCCTCGAGATTGCGAATTTGCTCCAGGATGGCGCTACCCTGCGCGGCGTCGGAAGAGAGGAAGCCAAGGGGCTTCGACATGATGCTGGCCCTTTTGTCTGCCTTGTTCCCTAGCCGAGCGGGGGCGAGCGAGCGATATTCATCGAACGCTAACCTTAACAGCCACGATGCACTGTCCTATTTAACGGGGAACGCGCCCGTGAGCGGCCTCTTTTTTGCGTCTGCTGAAGTTATTGTCTCGCCAATCATGCCGGAGGATTTTCGCTGATGAGTACTTCAACACTGATCGTCCTTGCCGTGATCGTCGTCCTGGTCGTGTGGGTGATCTCGATCTACAACGGCCTTGTCAGCATGCGCCAGCGTGTGAACCAGGCGTTTGCCGACGTCGATGTGCAACTGCGACAGCGGCACGACCTCATTCCCAACCTGGTCGAGACCGTGAAGGGCTATGCTGCGCACGAACGCGGCACGCTCGATGAAGTGGTCAAGGCACGCAATGCTGCAGTGGCCGCCCAAGGCCCGGCCCAGCAAGCCGCAGCCGAGAATATGCTCTCGGGCGCGTTGCGCCAGCTTTTCGCCCTGTCCGAGGCTTACCCCGACCTCAAGGCCAACACCAATTTCCAGGCGCTGCAAGCGGAGCTGACCGACATTGAGAACAAGATCGCGGCAGCACGACGCTTCTTCAACAACGCGGTGCAGGAATACAATACCGGCATCCAGAGGTTCCCCGCTGCACTGTTCGCTGCAGCTCTCGGCTTTTCGTCCAAGGACTTCTTCGACCTCGGCGACGACCGCAAGACCATAGGCGAGGCGCCGCAAGTGAAATTCTAGGCACAGCCGCGCACCAGACAATCCGCCATGGCCGCGTACGGTCTGTATAGTCACATCCAGTCGAACCGCCGGCGTTCGATTGCGCTCCTTATCGGGCTGTTTTTTCTTGTCTACCTGATGGTCTATGCCGGCGCCTTGGTCGCGGAGGCGTTGTCGGTCGACGCCGACCTCAACACGCTGATGCAACGCGCCTTGCGCGACCTCATCAGCGCAGCGCCGCTGGCCACGATCGGCACGGCGTTATGGATCGTCATCGCCTATTTCTTCCATCAGAACATGATCGACGCGTTGACTGGCGGCCGGGAGATCACGCGCGCGGAACAACCGCGGCTTTACAACATCCTGGAAAATCTTTGCATCTCGCGCGGCATTACCATGCCCAAACTCAAGGTCATGGATTCCGACGCGCTCAATGCCTTCGCCACCGGCATGAACCAGAAGCAATACTCGATCACCATAACGTCGGGGTTGCTCGCCGGACTCGACGATGCCGAAGTGGAATCTGTGCTCGGCCACGAGCTGACGCACATCCGTAACGGCGACGTTCGCATGATGGTCATCGCCGTGATCATTGCCGGCGCGATTTCCTTTTTCGCGGAGCTGTTCTTCCGGCTTTGGTTCTACGGCGGCTTCCGCGGCCCGCGATCATCAGGTGACCGAAAGGGAGGCGCCGGCCTCGCGATCCTGATAGCCATTGCGTTCATCGTCGTCGCCTATTTGCTCTCGTTCGTTATTCGCCTCGCGCTATCGCGCTCCCGCGAATACCTCGCCGATGCCGGCTCAGTCGAACTGACCAAGAATCCGGACGCCATGATCTCGGCGCTGCGCAAGATCGAGGGTCATGGCGAACTGCCCCGTGCCACTTCCGCGGTCATGGAAATGTGCATCGATAATCCGCGCGTCGGATTGGGCGAGCTGTTTGACACCCATCCGTCGGTCGACAACCGGGTCGCGGCTCTGATCAAATTCGCCGGCGGCCACGATCCCGGGCCGCTCGCTTTGCCCGCGCAGGAAACGCAAACCATCACGGGGCAACCGGCGTCGGCCGGTCCGTGGGGCTCCTCACCATCACCGTCGGGCGGCCCTTGGGGCACGTCTGCCGAGAGCGGCGCGAACGACGGCTCGGGCACTGAAGCGAGCACGCCCTCCGGACCTTGGGGCCCACACCAGAGCCGCTAGTCGCAATGCGGTCACAATTAACCATATCGCATGGCAAATCAGCGGGTTTGCGGGGATGGAACGTCCCCAATCCATCTTGAGGCTTCCAAACCATAAACGGGGTGTGTAGAATCTTTTTAGGGGAAGATGTGTGACGCGCTCCACTTGGCCGCAGTCATCCCGAAAGCCGGACCCATCGAGTCTTACGGCGGCTGGGCGCCCGTGAAGGATCGACTATGGCAAAGCCAACGGTAATCGTAGTAGGCGCGGACAAGGGAGGCGTCGGCAAGACCACGGTCTCGCGCACCCTGCTCGACTATTTCACCGCCCACCATGTGCCGACGCGCGCTTTCGATACCGAATCGCCTAAAGGCACGCTGAAGCGCTTTCACCCGGACAACAGCGAGATCGTCGACGTCACCTCAGTCGCCGATCAGATGCAAATCTTCGATACGCTGTCGAATGCGGATTCCAGCGTCACCGTTCTCGACGTCCGCGCCGGCCTGTTGTCGCCCACGCTGCGTGCGCTGCGAGATATTGGTTTTCTGGATGCGGTTAAGAAGGGACAGCTGACGTTTGTGGTGTTCCACATTCTCGGCTCGTCGATCGCCTCGCTAAACGAGATCGAAGACACCTCCACCTTCGTCGGCGACAGCAAATATTTCCTGGTCAAGAACTTCATCAACAACACCAGCTTCTTTGAATGGGACCAGGCGACGCACTCTTCCTATTTCAAAAAGTTCAAGGACGCCGTGGAGATCACGATCCCGAAGCTCAACGAAATGGCGTACGAGCAGGTGGAGCTCGCCTCGGTTCCGTTCCTGACCTTCGTCGCCAATAAGGGTCTCAAGGGCGAACCAGTCAATTATTCGTTTGTGTTGCGTGGCTATGTCCGGCATTGGCTCGGCAACGTTTGGGCCGAGTATGATCGCATCAAACTCAATGACATCGTTGCCACAGGTGGCGCTGCGCCAGCGAACAGTCCGCGGGTCCAAGTCGTCAGCCGCTCCTGAACGTACCGCGCGCCGGCCTCAACCGCGCGGCGGGGCCTAATATGCGGCCCGCTCCCCTCTATATCGTTGCATCGCCTCGTCCCCGAACCGGCAAGACGCTGATCGCGAGGCTTATGGTTGAATTTTTCCGCGCCGGCGGCCGGCCGCTGGTGGGATACGACCTCAATCCGCGCGAGCAGGCGCTCGCGAGCCGCTTTCCAAAACTGGTTTGGCCGGTCGATATCGCCAGTACGCGCGGCCAGATGGAGCTATTCGACCGGCTTATCGCCGATACGGCAAGCACCAAGATTATCGATCTCGGCTACGGCGCGTTCGACCAATTTTTTGCGATCACGGCGGAAATCGGCTTCCTGCAGGAAGCGCGGCGACGATCGATTGAGCCGATTGTGCTGTTCGTGACCGATCCCGCTCCGGCAACGGTGCGCGGTTATGCCGAGCTCCGCAGCCGGTCGGCGGCGACTTTCGTCCCGGTGCACAATGAATCGGTATCGCTGATGTTCGCCAAGCAGGACTTTCCAGGGACTCGCGCCGAATGCGGCGCGATCCGTATTCCACGGCTCTCCCCGATCGTGCGTGGCGTCATCGACCGGCCGAATTTCTCTTTCGCCGCCTACATGACCGAGCAACCCGGCGGCCCGACCGAAGTCCATCAATGGGTCAGCGAGATCTTCACTGAATTCCGAGAACTCGAATTGCGGCTGCTGATGGGCCGGCTTACCTCATCACTGGCGGGTAGTGCCGCGGCGAGGCGCAACGCATGACAACGCCGCGAGTTTGAACTTCGCCCTAATGCCCCTCGAAGCTGACGAGGGTGCGAACCGGCACCCCGAGCTTCCGAATTTTCTCGGCACCACCCAAGTCTGGCAAATCGATGATAAAGCACGCCGCCAGAATTTCGGCGCCCATTTGCATGAGGAGCTTGCAAGCCGCCTCCGCAGTGCCGCCGGTAGCGACGAGATCGTCAACGAGAATAACACGCTCGCCCTTGATCACCGCGTCCTCGTGCATCTCCATCTCATCGATGCCATATTCGAGTGAATAGCCGATGGTTACCCGCTTGAACGGCAGCTTGCCCTTTTTGCGGATCGGCACGAAGCCTGCAGAGACTTGATGGGCGACTGCGCCGCCGAGAATAAAGCCGCGCGCCTCAATACCCGCGACCTTATCGATCTTTCCGCCGGCCCAAGGGTGCACCAGTTCGTCGACAGCACGGCGGAATGAACGCGCATCGCCAAGCAACGTCGTGATGTCGCGAAACATGATGCCCGGTTTGGGATAATCCGGGATGCTCCGGATCGCCGACTTCAGATCATCCGCTGGCGCCACAATCGTCATGGTCGATGGCTCATCTTGCCCGTCCGCTTCCCTGTAGCACACAAGCGGCACTTGGCCAGCCACCGAACGCTTGCAGGAGGACCAACTCTGTCGAACGATAGCGGGCTTAAGCAACCGGAGCCCGCCTTATGAGTGAAAACGCTCAGCGCATCGTCATAATTGACCTACGGATCCCATTTTTTCGGCTGGTCATGTTCTTCGTAAAAGCCGCACTCGCCGCCATACCAGCGGCGATTATCGTCGGCTTGGTGATCATGGTGATAACGGCGCTGATCGCCGCACTCATTGGCGATGGCGGCGTCCTGATGATGCGGCGCTGGTCGTTTTAGCGCCGCTCTTCGTCGACTTTCGCGGCATCTACAAGCGTGTGGGCCGATGCACGCGCGCGAAACAGCGCGCGCCACATGTCACTTCGGGCCGAACGCTCCGAGCAAGCCGCCGACCGCATTGTTTACGGCGCCACCGACCCCGTTGTTGACGATGTCGGTTACAGAGCCAGACTGTCCTCCGCCCTTTGAATCGCCGCCGCTTGAGGTCTTTCCGCCGGTGTGAGTGCTGCCCTTCGATGCCCCGCCGGACGTCGACTTTTTATCGGCCGCCAAGACCCCCGACATCGATGCAGCGGTGAAAATCGACAGCACCGGGACGATCAGCAGAAGCCGCGCGAACTTAGTCATAGGTTGACGCTCCCTTTCCTCACGGACGGGAAGTGTAGCTTCTTTCAGACGTCTTTGCCACGTCTTGACGGATTTCGGTTTGCCATTGCGCGGGCAGCGTGCTCACGAACCCGCGGTACGGCGCTTAGGTGCGCGGGTACTCCGTCGTCGCGCCGGGTTCAAGCAGCGCCAGATGGTGGATGCAATACCTCGTACCAGACCTTCTTCTTGGTGAAATAGAGAAGTCCGGTCAGCACAATCAGGAACACGAAGACCTGGAAACCGAGGCGCTTGCGTTCATCAAGCTTCGGCTCGGCCGCCCACATCAGGAACGCGGCGATATCTCGGCCGTACTGGTCCACTGTCGCCGGCGTTCCGTCGGTGTATTCGACCTGCCCATCGCTCAGCGGCTTCGGCATACCGATGGCGTGGCCGGGAAAATATTTGTTGTATTGAGCACCTGGCGGCAGCGTGACACCGGCCGGCGGTTCTTCGTAACCGTTAAGGATGGCGTGGATGTAGTCCGGGCCATCTTCCTGGTACTGCGTGAAAGCATCAAAGATGAACCACGGGAAGCCACGCTCAACGCTTCGCGCCTTCGCCAGGACCGACATATCCGGCGGAAGCGCACCGCCGTTGGCATTGCGAGCGGCCTGATCGTTCGGGAACGGCGGCGGAAAATAATCCGCAAGCTTGCCGGGCCGCTGGAACATTTCGCCCTGATTATTTGGGCCGGCAGTCACTTGGAAAGTGGCCGCAATCGTCGCTGCTTGGGGCTCGGTAAATCCCGGGCCACCGGCATCGGCCAGATTGCGGAACGCCAACAGCTTCAAGCTGTGACAATTGGAGCAGACTTCGCGATAGACCTTAAAACCGCGCTGTAGCTGCTGCGGGTCGTAGAGGCCGAACGGCCCGGAGAACGACCATCGCTGCTTCGCGGGAAGCTCCTGCTCCTGCGCGAATACTATCCGCACGCTCAGCGGCAATGCAAAAGCCGCAAGCGTAACGGCGACGACGACGCTGCGATAAGCATTCATGGCCGCCCCCTAAGCCTTGACGCCCGATGGCGGCGCCGGTCCGTGCAACACCGATTCCGAGATCGAGTTCGGCAAGGGTTTTGTGGTCTCAAACAAACCGAGCAGCGGCAGGATGATGAGCAGGAAAATGAAATAGTAGGCGGTCAGGATGCGCGCCGCGATCACGTAACCGCCTTCCGGTGGCTGCGAGCCGAGATAGCCGAGGCCGACCACAACGAGGAAGAAAACGATCAGGAACTGCCGATAGAGCGGTCGATAGTTCGCCGAGCGCACTCGTGAAGTATCGAGCCAGGGCAGGAAGGCAAGCAGCACGATCGAAGCCAGCAGCGCGATGACGCCGAGGAGCTTGCTCGGAATCGCGCGCAGAATGGCGTAGAATGGCAGATAGTACCATTCTGGCACGATGTGCGTCGGCGTCTGGCCGGGGTTGGCGGGTATGTAATTGTCCGAATGCCCGAGATAGTTCGGGATGTAGAAAATGAACCAGGCGAAGAACAGGCAGAACACGCCGATGAAGAACGCATCCTTGATGGTCGCATACGGCGTAAACGCCACCGTATCCTTCTCGGTCTTCACCTCGACACCGGTCGGGTTGTTCTGCCCGACCATGTGCAGGGCCCAGACGTGGAGGACGACCACGCCGGCGATAACGAACGGCAACAGATAGTGCAACGAATAGAAGCGGTTCAACGTCGGATTGCCGACGGCGTACCCGCCCCATAACCAGGTCACGATCGGATCGCCGACGCCCGGGATCGCCGAGAACAGGTTGGTGATGACGGTCGCCGCCCAAAAGCTCATCTGCCCCCACGGCAGCACGTAGCCCATGAAGCCGGTGACGACCATCAGCAGAAACAGGATGACGCCGAGGATCCACAACACCTCGCGCGGGTCCTTGTAGGAGCCGTAATACATGCCACGCGCGATGTGAGCGTAAACGGCGACAAAGAAGAATGCCGCGCCGTTGGCATGCAGGTAGCGCAACAGCCACCCATAATTGACGTCGCGCATGATCGATTCGACGGAATTAAAGGCAAGGTCGACATGCGGCGTGTAGTGCATCGCCAGCACGATGCCAGTTACCATTTGCGCGGCCAGCATGAACGTCAGAATGCCGCCGAACGTCCACCAATAGTTCAGATTTCGCGGCGTTGGATAGACGATGAAGGACGAATAGACGAGGCTGGCGATCGGTAGCCGCCGCTCCAGCCACTGCATCAAGGGATGTTGCGGTTTGTAGACCGAATGTGCGCTCATGGTCGAACCTTATGCATGATCTGGAGCATCGTCATTGCGCAGCTTCACCGATCCGGATCGCGGCAATGAAAACGAATTGGTTGAGGTCACGCCGCGATGGCTTCGCTGCGGAGATTGTTGTCACCGTCCCAACCTCTTCCGTCTTGCCGGCTTTCCATCCGAGCTGCGAACCGCCCCCAAGGGGTCCGTGCGGCGGCGAAAGGTTTGGCCTCATCCGATCTGGGGGAGATCAGAAGCGACCCAATCCGGCGGCGTTTTATTGGCACCCTTACCGCGAGAGTGCAAGTGCGCCAGTGAAGCCCCGTTGAAAGCAGCAGTCGAACGTCGCCGGCCCCCTCCTCGTGGGCGGGTGGATGGGTAGAATCGCCGACATATCGCCACCCATACTTGTTCGAATTTGCACATGCGCATCGCTCTGTACCAACCTGACATCCCGCAGAACACTGGCACGATTCTGCGCCTGTGCGCCTGCTGCGGCATCGAGGCGCACATTATCGGGCCAGCCGGGTTCCCAACGACAGACCGGGCCTTCCGCCGCGCCGGGATGGACTATCTCGACGCCGTGACGATCGTCCCGCATCGGTCGTGGCGCGAATTCGACGCTTGGCGGCGCGGCGCGCGGTACCAGCTCGTGCTCTTCACCACCGCTGCATCGGTCTCCTATCTCGACCACACCTACCGCGCCGACGACGTCCTGCTGTTCGGGCGCGAATCAGCCGGAGTGCCGGAAGAGGTGCACGCCGCCGCGGACGCGCGCGTCGTCATTCCGGTCCGGCCGGGCTTGCGCTCGCTCAATGTCGCGATCGCCGCCGCCATGGCTGCCGGTGAAGCGCTTAGGCAGATCGGCTTCGCGAAGTAGTTTGCGAGCTATGTATATTATGTTAATATACATCAATGTTCGAACTCGGCCGAATCGTCGGATTTGATTGGGATGAGGCCAACAGCTTCAAAAGCACTGAAAAGCATTCAGTCACGCAAGCCGAGGCAGAACAGGCATTCGCAGATCGGCACCTGAAAATCGCGAACGACGTCAGGCACAGTCAGACCGAGGCACGTTACCATGCCATGGGACGCACATTCGAAGGCCGGTATCTGCACGTGACATTCACGTTACGCGAAAACCAAACGAAACTCCGCGTGATATCCGCACGCGACATGAACCGCAAAGAACGAGCTATCTATGAACAGGAAACTTAAGCTTAAACCGGTCCCTCACTTTCGTAACGAAGCCGAGGAGCGCAAATTCTGGGAAACCCACGATTCAACGCAATACGTTGATTGGAGCAAAGCAAGGCGCGTCCAATTTCCCAACCTGAAGCTCTCGACTACCGCAATTTCGCTGCGCCTGCCGCAGGGCATGCTTGATCGCATCAAGATCGCGGCCAACAAGCGCGACGTGCCCTATCAGTCGTTGATCAAGGTCTGGCTGGCGGAGAAAATCGACGCCGAATGACGCGCCGCTGTCAGGCCGCCACGACGCCAGGACGACCGGCTTCGACCGCAAACGCCTTTAGCGTCGCGACTTCTGCCTTGGGATCGGCGGCGTCGGAGACCACCTGCATACGGACCTGCATGTGCGAACGCTCCAGATCGACACAGACATAACCGCGCCGCCGGCTGTCAAAGAAATGGACGTGCGGATTGTCCGGTAACGCCTTCGCGATCATTTCGTAGGGTGGACCGTAGGACGAGATCGATGTGCCGACGAATTCGGTCGCCACAACCGGCGACGATGGGTCATCGAAATCGAGCCGCAGATCGTTGGCGAAGAACGAATGCGCGTCGCCGCCGACGACCACCGGATTGGATACTTGGCTTTCGTGAATGCGTTTGAGGAGGCGGCTGCGGTTTGCGGGATAGCCATCCCAATCGTCGGTTGAGAAGCCAAAACCACTGTCCTGCTTGATTCCTACTTGGGCCATCAGCACATCCTGTGCGATCAAATTCCATCGCGCTTTGGAACGGGCCAGGTTGGAGTGCAGCCATGCCTCCTGGGCAAAGCCGAGCATGGTCCTGCCGGCGTCACGCCGCTCCGCGCAGCTTTCATTTGATTCCAGGTGTGTACCGCCCTTGTTCGGCGGCGCGTAACAGGCCTCGCGGGAGCGATATTGCCGCCCATCGATCATCGAGATGTCGATCAGGTCGCCGAAGCTGAAGCGATCATAAATCCGCATGATCGGTCCCTCGGGCCGCGACAGGATCGGCCGCACCGGCATGTGCTCGTAAAACGCCCGATACGCCGCGGCGCGTCGTATGAGGAATTGCCCCGGATCGTCGAAAAATTTTCCCCACTTGTCGGCGTAGTCGTCCTGCACCTCGTGGTCGTCCCAGGTGACCAGCGCAGGCGCCTCGGCATGCAAACGTTGCAGATCGGGATCGAGCTTGTATTGCGCGTAACGATTGCGGTAGGTCGGCAGCGTTGCCGCCTCGATGCCGTCGGAGTGGCGCCGCACGACCGGCCGCCGCTCTTCGATGTACTCATAGATATAGTCGCCGAGATACAGAACGAATTCCGGATTCTCGCTGGCGAGATGGCGGTAGCCGGAAAAATAGCCGTGCTCATAGTTAGAGCAGGACACAAAGCCAAAGCGCAACTTATCCAGCGAAGCGCCAGGCGCCGGCAACGTGACCGCACGGCCGATGCGGCTCGCGGCATCGCCGTTCGTGAACCGATACCAGTACGGCCGTCCAGGCTGCAGCCCGCCAACGTCGAGATGCACCGAATAGGCGAACGCCTGCTCGGCGGCGACTTCGCCACGCCGTACGACGTCGCGCATCGCCGGATCGGTCGCGATCTCATATCCTACGGGGACATCGCCACCGTACATGCCGCCCGGCGTCTCCGGGTTGCTGGAGAGCGGCTCGGGCGCAAGCCGCGTCCACAGCACAAACCCGTCCGGCCGCGGCGCGCCGGCCGCAACGCCGAGGCTGAAAGGATCGCCGGCGCGCCAACTTTGCGCGGCGGCGTGACGCAACAGGGCAGGCGCCGCGATCAAGGTGAGACCGGCACCCGCCGCGCCTCGGAGAACGCGGCGGCGCGTGAAGAGATTAGGAGGCAACCCGCTCGACATAATGGCTCTTCGCACCCGTTAATGGCTCTTGGCACCCGTTTGTGACAGATCAATATATTGGCGCAGTAATGTGACATTCTGGACAACGTTTCCAGGCGATCGTCATGTTTCGGTGAACGCTGTCTGCAGTTTAACGTCGGATCGATCATGGACGTAAACCTTATCGAAGCACGCAAAACCCGAGCGCGACGTTGGTTTGAGGCGCTGCGCGACGACATCATAAGCGCTTTCGAAGCCCTGGAAGATGCTCTCCCCGCCGGCGCACCGCTTTCTGACCGCGCCGCTGGTCGGTTTACACGGAAGCCTTGGGATCGCGTTGATCATTCGGGCGGCCCGGGCGGTGGCGGCGTTATGGCAATGATGAAGGGCCGCGTGTTCGAGAAGGTCGGCGTGCACGTCTCGACGGTATTCGGCGAATTCGCTCCAGAATTCCGCAAAGACATACCCGGCGCCGCGGACGATCCGCATTTCTTTGCCACCGGCATTTCGCTGATCGCACACCTGCACAATCCGCATGTGCCGGCGGTCCATATGAACACGCGTTTTGTCGTCACCACAAAATCATGGTTCGGTGGCGGCGCCGACTTGACGCCGGTGCTCAACCGCCGGCGCACGCAAGAGGACCCTGACACGGTCGCCTTCCATGCCGCCATGAAAGCGGCTTGCGACGCCCATCCTGCGGTCGCGCCCTACAACAAATTCAAGACATGGTGCGACGAGTATTTCTTTCTGAAACATCGCGGCGAGGCGCGCGGCATCGGTGGCATCTTTTATGACTGGCTGAGACTCCGGCGAGTGGGATGCCGATTTCGCCTTCACCCAGAACGTCGGCCGCGCTTTCAACTCGATCTACCCGGAACTGGTGCGGCGAAATTTTGCTCTGCCTTGGACGGATGCGGAGCGCGAAGAGCAACTCATTCGCCGCGGCCGCTATGTCGAGTTCAATCTGCTTTACGATCGCGGTACGGTCTTTGGTCTGCGCACGGGCGGGAATGTCGACTCAATTTTGTCTTCCATGCCACCCGTAGTGAAATGGCCTTGAGGCCGATCGAACGCCGGACGGCGCTGCGCTAATTTTCTAGAACACCAGGAGCTTACACCATGGACCTCGGCATCGCGGGCCGCAAAGCCATCGTCTGCGCTTCAAGCCGCGGTCTTGGCCGGGCCTGCGCCAAAGCGCTGGCGGAGGCGGGTTGCGAGGTCGTGATCAACGGTCGCGAGCCCGAGCGCCTCGCCGCAACCGCCTCGGAGCTGCGCCAGACGACAGGCGCCAAGATAGTCGCGGTCGCGGCCGACGTCGCTACCACCGATGGGCAGAAGGCCCTGTTCGAAGCCTGCCCCGAGCCGGACATTCTGATCAACAACAATGCCGGGCCGCCGTTTCGCGACTTCCGCGAGCTGGACCGGCAAAAGATGATCGACGGCGTCGTCGCCAACATGGTCGTGGCGATCGAGCTTATTCAGAAAGCGGTCGATCCGATGGTGGCCAAGAAGTTCGGCCGCATCGTCAACATCACCTCGGGCTCGGTGAAAATGCCGCTGGTTGGACTTGACCTTTCCTCCGGCGCTCGCGCTGGACTAACGGCTTTCCTGGCCGGCGTTGCCCGCTCCGTCGCCGCTTCAAACGTAACCATCAATTTTATGCTGCCCGGTATATTCGCAACCGACCGCTTGCGTTCCTACGTGGCGACCACCGCTAAAAATAAGGGCATCAGCGAAGACGCCGCGCTTGCCGAGCGGATCGCTACCGTTCCGGCGCGGCGCGCCGGCACCCCGGAAGAATTCGGCGCTGCATGCGCGTTTCTCTGTTCGGCGCACGCTGGCTACATCACCGGCCAGAATTTACTGATGGACGGCGGCGTTTTTCCGGGCGCGTTCTAGCTTCACGTCTCTCGGGTCTCCAGGATCGCCTGCAGCGAAATCCGCGACCACGGGGCGACTTTGCTCCGGAACGTGACATAGGAATCGTGCACCTTACGCGCGGCTCCGCTCTTGTCGGCAACTTCGGCGAGGACATCGGTCGCGATGCCGCGAGCAGCGCTAATGAGGTCAGAGGGAAATGTGCGCAGTTGCGCGTTGTCGCGTGCGGTCAGCGTGACCAGCGCTTCGATATTCAATCGCTCCATCTCGGCCAGCGCGAAGGCGGCCTCCGCAGCGCAGGCGCGCGCAACGATCGTCTGCAGCTCCGCATCCAGCGACTGCCATGCTTTGAGCGAAACGATGCATTCGCCGGTGCCGTTCGGTTTGTTGAAGCCGGGGCTGTAGTAGAAGTGCGCGAAGCGATAGAGGCCGAGCGCAATGTCGGAGCCGGGTCCGACGAATTCGGCGCCATCGATCACACCGGACTGCAAAGCAACCAGTATCTCGGCGGGCGACGTCGTTTGCGGGATCGCGCCGAGCCGGCGATAGACTTCGCCGCCGAGGCCGAGCGAGCGGACTTTGAGTCCGCGGACATCGTTCCGGCTGCCGATCTCACGGCGGAACCAGCCGCCCATGCAGACACCGGTATTGCCGCCCATGAACGGCTTCACCCCGAACGGTGCATAAAGTTCGTCCCACAGCACCTGCCCACCGCCGGCATCGATCCAGGCGACATGCTCATTCGGAAGGAGGCCAAACGGCACCGTGGTAAAAAATGCCGCCGCGGGCTCCTTGCCCTGCCAGTAGAACGCCGCGGTGTGGCCCATCTCGGCAACGCCGGAGCCGACCGCATCGAGAACTTCAAACGCCGGGACGATCTCGCCTGCGGCCGATACCGTAATCTCGATGCGCCCGCCCGACATCGCGCCGATGCTCGCGGCGACGCGTTCCGCGGACAGGCCGGGACCGGGCAACCGCTTCGGCCATGAAGTGACCATGCGCCAGCGCCGCGTCTCGGCACGCGCCACGGCTGGCGCCGCGAGCACGCCGGCTAGCGACAAAGCGCCACCGCGGGCCAAGTTTCGTCGTGTGATTTTGCTCATGACGTCTCAAACTATACTAAGACTGTGGAGGGAACCATTGCGGCCGGAGTGCGATGCCGGGCAACAGATGAAGGGCGTAGAAAATCCATGAAGCTCGGCTTTTTCACCATGCCGATCCATCCACTGGATAAGGATTGGCGAACCTCGCTCCGCGAAGATCGCGAGGCGTTCCTCCTCGCCGACCAGCTCGGCTTCGCTGAGGGTTACGTCGGCGAGCACGCCACCGACCGGGCGGAAAACATCACCTCGTGCGTCATGTTCATTTCAAGCCTGATCGACGCCACGCGAACCATCAAGCTCGGCACCGGCACGGTCAACATGCCGAACTCGCATCCGGTCGCAACCGCCTCGCAGATCGCCATGCTCGACCACATGCTCGACGGCAGGTTCATCTTCGGCATCAGCCCGGGCGGCCTGATGTCGGACGCTGAGGCCTTCGGCAATCTCGAGGCCGACCGTAACGCCATGTTCCTTGAAGCGATCAACGCAGTGCTGAATATCTGGGCGGGCGAGCCGCCTTACAACATCGAAGGCAAATACTGGAACATCAAGATCGAGAAACAGGCGATGCCGGAAATCGGCCAGGGCTTTTTGCCGAAGCCGCTGCAGCAGCCGCATCCGCCGATCGTCGTCACCGCCGTGGCACCGTTCTCCAAGGGCGTGACTGAAGCGGCGGCGCGCGGCTGGGACCCGATCTCGGCGAATTTCTTGATGCCGGATTGGGTCAAGAGCCACTGGCCGAAATACGTCGAGGGCTGCGAGCGCGCCGGCCGCAAGGCCGATCCGGCGAACTGGCGCGTCGCCAAGAGTATTTTCGTCGCCGACGACGACAAGACGGCGAAGGAGTACGCGAGCTGATCCGAATAGCCCGTATCGCTATTATTACAGCCAACTCTATACCAAACTGAAGAAAGGGGGCCGCATTGAACTGTTCAAGACGCGGCGCGATCAGCCCGACAGTGAGGTCACACTCGACGGCATTTGCAACGACCTGATCATCTACGGCTCGGCCGACAAAGTCGCGGACGAGATTTTGAAATTCCGCGAGCGGGTCGGCGATTTCGGCACTCTCCTTTACGCTGGGAAGGACTGGCGCGATCCGGTGCTTGCCAAGCGCTCGATGATACTCCTGGCAGAGAAAGTCCTGCCAAAGGTGAACGCTGCCATCAAGGCGACTTAGGTCCGGCAATGCCTCGTCCGCGTGTTTTCGTCACGCAGCCAATTGCCGAGGGCGCACTGGCGCGTCTGCGCGCGGTGGCCGATGTCGAAGTCAATCCGGACGGAAGCCGCGTGCTCGACAAGGCCAAGCTGATTGAGGCCGTGAAGCGTTGCGACATTTTGATTTCGCTGCTGCATGACACCGTCGACGCCGAGGTGCTCGCCGCCAATCCCGGTCTCAGGGCGGTATCGTCGATGAACATCACCGAAGATCGCATCGACCTCGCGGTGGCTACGAAGCGTAAGATTCCGGTCACCAACATCCCGGCGATCGTCACCGACGCCACGGCGGACATTGCCTTTGGCCTGCTGCTTGCGGTCGCGCGCAACATCGCGCTTGGCGACAGGCTTTTCCGATCAGGCGTCTATCCCGGCTCGCAGTCCAATCATCTCGCCGGCGCAGCGGTCACCGGCAAGACGCTGGGCCTCGTCGGCTTCGGCCGTATTGGCCAGGCGATGGCGCGGCGCGCGCGCGGCTTCGAGATGAAGATCATCTACAGCGATCCGCACCGCCTCCCTGCGAAGGAAGAGAATAAGTTCGAAGCCCAATATCGAAGCTTCGACGATCTCTTGGGCGAGGCCGATTTCGTTTCGCTACATCCGCAGCTCACGCCGGACACCCGGCACCTGATGAGCGATCGGCAGTTTTCGCTCATGAAGCCAACCGCCTTTGTAATCAATACTTCGCGCGGGCCGGTGATCGACGAAGCGGCGCTTGTTCGCGCTTTGAAAGAAAAGAAAATCGCGGGAGCGGGCCTCGACGTTTACGAACACGAGCCGCTGGTGTCACCCGAGCTGACTGCGATGCCGAACGTTGTGCTGACACCGCATCTCGGCAGCGCCGTGCTTTCGCTGCGCGAGGGCATGGCCAACGTCGTGGTGGATAACACGATCGCGCTGATCGAGGGCAAGCCGCCGGTGAGCTGCCTCAATCCGCAAGTACTGAGAAAGCTGTTCTAGAAATACGTACCGCCTCCGATGGCTGCCGATGATAACACAGGACTTCAACTGCACGCGTTATCGGCCCGGACAGACGGCCGGACACTACGAGAGCTATTTTCAGCGCGCCAATCATCCTTCGCTGCCGCGGGCGTTTTGGATTCGCTACACGATCTTTAGCCCAGCGGGGCGGCCCCACGAAGCGATCGGCGAGCTCTGGGCGATCGTGTTTGACGGCAACACAGGTCGCCATGTTGTCGCCAAAACCGAACAGCCCATGGGCAATTGCTCGTTCAGCAACAGCGAATTCGCCGTGCGCATCGCCAACTCGACGCTTTCTTCCGGAATTCTGGCCGGCCACGCCGGATCGGCTTCAAACAATGTCGCTTGGGACCTGCGCTACCGCGGCGGCGGTCTACCGGTCTTCGACCTGCTGCTCGATCGATATGACTCCAGCTTTCCAAAGGCGAAGGCCCTCGTCGGCGTCCCGATGGCCCGTTTCAGCGGAAAGATAACTCTGAACGACGAGACGCTCACGGTCGACGACTGGGTCGGAAGCCAGAATCATAATTGGGGCGTGCAGCACACCGATCGGTATGCCTGGGGCCAAGTATGCGGTTTCGATGACGCTCCGGACACTTTCCTCGAAGTCGCATCGGTGAGGCTCAAAGTCGGCCCGATTTGGTCGAAACTGATAACGCCGCTGGTCCTGCGGCATGGCGTCAAGGAATACGCGTTCAATTCTCTGTGGCGAGGGTTCACGGCCCGTGCGTCCTATGAATATTTTTCCTGGCGCTTCGCCTCCAGGAACCAGTCGCTGCAAATCGAAGGCGAAATTCGCGCCCCGCGAGAAGCTTTCGTGGGCTTGAAGTACCTAAATCCGCCCGGCGGAGTTAAGTTCTGCCTGAACTCGAAAATCGCTGCGTGCACCTTACGCGTGACGGATTTTGCCACCGGTCGCACCGAAACGCTGCGAACGGAGAATAGGGCCGCCTTTGAAATTCTGACCGACGATACCGGCCACGACGTCATTCTGCGCGCCTGAGCAACCAGCCAGCCCCGCTTGCGGAAAACGCAGACTTATTTGATCGCCTGCGGGTTGAGCGGCGAGCCGGTGCCGCCGGTGATGATGAGTGGCGAGCCGCAGAAGAAAAATTCGTAGCTGCCGTCGGCCTCACAATCCTCCGCCAGCTCTTTCACATAGAACATCTCGCCCATCGTCAGCCCCATGGCGGGGATGACGACCCAGTGCCACGGCTGATTGGCTTCCTTGGTTTCGTTGGGCCGCACCTCGACGCCCCAGGTGTCGGAGCAGATCGCTGCAATCTCCTTGTCCTGGCACCAATAGCAATTCTCGAAGCGGACGCCGGGCGCATCGCCGCCGGCGTACATGCCCCAATTTTTTTCCTGCAGGCAGCGCTCCATCTGGCCGGTGCGCAAGATCACGAAGTCACCGCGCCTGATCTCGACGTTCTGGTCCTTGGCGCACTTGTCGAGCTCGTCATTGGAGATCGCCTCGCCGTCCTTGAGCCATGGGACGCCGCGATAGCGGGCGATATCGAGCAACACGCCGCGGCCGACCATCTTGTTCCTGGCGTGCTCGATGCCGAGCTTGCCGAGGCCGTTGCAATCGACCTCGCGCGCATCGTAGCCGTTGTACATCTTGTCTTCGTAGAAGATATGGCCGAGCGAATCCCAATGGGTCGCGCATTGCACCGGCATGTTGATGGCATCGTCGGCGTAACGGACGCCCGGCACTTTGTCCTGCCGCCCGGCGACCGCATCGGTGCCGGTGGCCAGCATGGTGTGAATCGGATTCCAGCGCCCGCCGAACAAACCGGTCTGCGGACCGTGGCGATCAAGCGGAATACCGAGCGCGAAGACCTTGCCAGTGCGGATCAGACCGGCGGCCCTGACGATGTCCTCCGGCGTAATGTGATTGAGCGTGCCAATCTGATCGTCTTTGCCCCACCGCCCCCAATTCTTGAGTTTGGCGGTGGCTTCGGCGATTGCCTTCCTGCCCACATCGATGTTCATCGGAACGTTTCCTTGCCAGCATTTTTAAACTGATGGGTCATGCCAAATGTGCGGACATCTTCGACTACCTGCACGCCGGAGCAATACGACCATCGAATGAGTATGCAATCGTCCCCAAGTTGCACAAGATCATTTTCTGACCATGCGACAGGAGCTGACGGATGAAGCTGATGAGCTTTGTCGCCGACGGCGAGGCGTTGTTCGGCGCTGAGCGGCGAAAACATAATCACTATGAACGGGTTGATCGGGCGCGCCACGCTGCAGGAAGCTCTTGCCGCCGGCGCGATGGAAGATATGCAAACGTTCGCGCGGGACGAAAAGCCTGATCGCAAGCTGTCCGAGATAAAATTCTTGCCGGTGATCCCCCGTCCGGAGAAGATTCTCTGTGCCGGCATCAATTATCGCGCGCACGCCGCGGAGACCGGACGCGAATTGCCGAAAGCGCCGAGCATGTTCGCCCGTTTTGCCGACACGCTCGTTGGCCATGAGGGCGAGATGATCCGCCCACGTGTTTCCCGAGCGTTCGATTTCGAGGGCGAGCTTGCCATCGTCATCGGCCAGCCGGGCCGGCACATCAAAGCCAAACACGCCCTCGACCACGTCGCCGGCTATACCTGCTTCGTCGACGGCAGCGTGCGTGACTATCAGAAATTCTCTGTCACCGCAGGCAAGAATTTTCCCGGCACCGGCCCGCTCGGGCCATGGATCGTCACGACCGACGAAATTCCAGATCCGGCCCAGCTGCTGTTGATCACCAGACTTAACGGCGTCGAGGTACAGCGATCATCGACCGGACTCCTGATCCACTCGATCCCGGAGATTATCGCCTTCTGCTCCGACTTCACTGCGCTTGCCGCCGGCGACGTCATCGCCACCGGCACGCCTGAAGGCGTAGGGCATAGCCGCACGCCGCCGCTATGGATGAAGGCCGGCGATGTGCTCGAAGTGGAGATCAGTCGGATCGGAACGCTGCGCGCGCGCGTGGTGGACGAGCGGGAGTAACAGCTTCCGCTCATTCCCGCGACAGTGAAAGTTACGCCTCGGCGTCTGCCAACTGCGGAACGGAAGCCGGCGCATCCGCCGGCTTCGTTGGCTCCAAAGCCGCCGCCACCGCCTCCTCGACGCGTTCGAGCCAGACGAACTCCATGTCGCGTCGCGCGATTTCGGGAATGTCGTCGTAGTCCCGGCGATTGCGCGCCGGCAGCATGACCCGCTTGATCCCGGCCGCGTGCGCAGCGAGCACCTTCTCCTTGATGCCGCCGACCGGAAGCACAAGGCCGCGCAAGCTGATCTCGCCGGTCATGGCGGTATCGCTACGTATCGTCCGATCCGTCATCAACGACGTGAGCGCCATGAACATGGCGACGCCCGCGCTTGGCCCATCCTTCGGGATCGCTCCCGCCGGCACGTGGACGTGGATGTCGCTCTTTTCGAAGCGGCTCGCGTCGATGCCAAGCGCCGCGGCGCGGTTCTTGACGATGGACAACGCCGCTTGCGCACTTTCCTTCATCACGTCGCCGAGTTGACCGGTCAGGATCAGCCGGCCGGTGCCCGGAATGCGGGTCGCCTCGACGAACAGGATATCGCCGCCGACTGGAGTCCAGGCGAGACCCGTTGCCACACCGGGCACGCTCGTGCGCATCGCCGTTTCGCTTTCGAATTTCGGCGCACCGAGAATGGCGGCCAGATCCTCACGCTTGATCTCGATCGGGCCGCTTTGGCCTTCGGCAATCCGCACCGCAGCGTTTCGCAGTGTTTGGCCGATGAGCCTTTCCAGGCTGCGCACGCCAGCTTCACGAGTGTAGTTCTGAACGATGTCACGCAGCACATCGTCGCCGATTTCGACCTGGCCGGGCTTTAGCCCGTTTGCTTCCATCTGGCGCTTCACCAGATAGCGGCGGGCGATCTGCAGCTTCTCGTCGGCGGTGTAGCCGGCAAGGCTGATGATCTCCATGCGGTCGCGCAGCGGCCCTGGCACTGTATCGAGCATGTTGGCGGTGGTGATGAACACCACGCGGCTCAGGTCGAACGGCACCGCAAGGTAATTGTCGCGGAACGTGTTGTTCTGCTCCGGGTCGAGCACCTCGAGCAATGCCGCGCCAGGATCGCCCTGGATGCCCGCGCCGAGTTTGTCGATCTCGTCGAGCATCATCACGCAATCGCGCGAGCCGGTCTTGCGGATCGCCTGAACGATGTTGCCCGGCAGCGCACCGATATAGGTGCGCCGATGGCCGCGGATTTCAGCCTCGTCGTGAACGCCGCCGAGACTCACGCGCACGAACTTCCGGCCCATGGCGCGTGCGATCGACTGGCCAAGCGAAGTCTTGCCGACGCCGGGCGGACCGACGAAGCACAGGATTGGCGCCTTGCCTTGCGGCGCGAGCTTCCGCACGGCGAGATATTCGATGATCCGCCGTTTGATCTTGTCGAGGTCGTAATGGTCCTCATCGAGGATGCGCCGCGCCTCGGCGATGTCGATCGGCTTCTCCTCGGGCAATGCCCAGGGCAACTCGATCAGCCAGTCGAGATAGGTGCGCACCATGCCGTATTCGCCGGCCGCTTCCGGCATGCGTTGCAGCCGGCGCAATTCCTTGCGCGCTTGCTCCTCGATCTCCTTCGGCATTTTGGCGTTGGTAATGGCCTTGTCGAGCTCGGCCATTTCGGCAGCCTTGCCCTCCTCGCCTTCACCGAGCTGGCGCTGAATCGCCGCCATCTGCTCGCGCAGCAACGCTTCGCGCTGACGTTCGTCGAGCGCGGTCTTGGTCTGCCGGCCAATTTCCTGCGACAGGCGCAGAACCTCGATGCGGTGCGACAGGAGCCGCAGCACCTTGTCCATGCGCGCTGAGATATCGACGGTCTCCAGGATCTCCTGCTTCTCTTCCGGCTTCACGTCCATGTAGGCGATCGCCAGATCCGCGAGCGCCGATGGTCCCTCGATCGACTGCACCGCCGCGAGCAGCTCAGGCGGCGCCTGCGGCAGCAATTGGATTGCTTCCAGCGTTTGCGCCTTCAGAGTGAGAAAACGCGCCTCGACTTCGGGCGTGCGCGTGTCGGGTTCGGGGATTTGCAGCACGCGCGCGACAAAGAACGGCCAGCCGCTGAGATACTCAACGATCTGGAACCGCTGTTCGCCCTGGCAGACCAGGTGATGCGTTCCGTCGGGCGCTGTGATGTAACGCACGATGTTGGCGATCGTACCCATCCGATGCATGTCGACCGGCGCCGGATCGGCTACCTCGGGGTCACGCTGCAAAAGAATGCCAACCTGGCGCTGGTCGCGCACCGCCTGCTGCGCCGCGGCAATGGACTTAGCGCGACCGACCGAGATCGGCAGCACCAGACCGGGAAACAGCACGGTGTTGCGCACCGGCACGATGATGAGCGCGTCGGCCGGCAATGGCGGCAACGTACTGGCGCTTTCAGTTGAACTTGAATTGGTTTTTGCAAGCATCTCAGTTTCAGTCTTTGCGAGCATCTCAGCTTCAGCCACGGTTCACCCCCACTTTCTGCAAGGTGATCACCAGGCAACCATCGGCAACGGCGCGGCGGACGCCGCTGTAGCGGCCTGCCGGCAGCCGCAGCCGCCGATAAAAGCGCCCCTGCGGCAGTTCCAGCCGATGAATGGCCGCCGTGCGCAGGGCGGCCGGATAGGTGCGCGTTCCGGCAATAACCAAATCGCCGTCTTCGATGACGGCCTCTACCTTTTCGGCGTCAACGCCGGGCAGGGCTACGAACGCCAGAACTTCGAAATCGCTTTCCAAAATATCGACCGGTGGCTCCCAGACCGCTTGACGCGATTGGGCGCCTGCCGGCCGGAACAACTCGCGATGCATCCGGTCGGCGCGCGAGAGCATCTCGCACGCTTCCGACCACATCCAATCGCGAACCATATCGCGGGCCATAAGGCATTCCCTCCAACCTGGTTTGGATATGTGTGCAGGCGGAGCGTGAAATTCAACGCCTTGTCAGCGGGGTACGCAGCCGTCACCAGCAGTACCGCCAGATCGAACTCGTCTGGGCTCGTGCGCTCGACGGTCTACCGCGCCCCCTGCGCTTTTAAAATTCGCCTTTGAGAAAAGCCGCAACGATCCGGCAATTCTCTTCCGTACCGTCGAACAACGTCGAATGGCCGGACCCTTTGATGACGTACTTCTTCGCGCCTTTGATGTGTTGGGCGATGTATTCTTGGCCGGCGCCGCTGTCGCCCTGCTGCCACGGCGTCATGACGTCCTCGTCGCCGCCGATCACCAGCGTCGGTGCGGTGATCTTTGGCAGCAGCGGCCTTAGGTCCATGTCGATCATCGCCTGGCAGGCGAGCTTGAAAATGTCGACGCGATTGGACTTGCCCAAAATGTCCTGGATCGCATCGACCGACCGCGCTCCGTTCGCGCCGTCCAGATAACGGCGCGATAGCGCTTGCGTGGCGATCAATTCCGCCAGCGTCCGCGACCCCACGCCTTCCCGCTCGGCAATATCGATCCAGCCGCGAAACGTCAGGACGCCGGTGTAATCGAGTTTCGCGGCCGAGCAGTTGATGATAAGCCGCTGCGTGCGATCCGGATATTTCGCGGCAAATTGCTGCGCCACCATGCCGCCCATCGAGGTGCCGTGGATATGGGCCGTCGCGAGCCCAAGGTAATCCATCAACCCGGCAACATCGTCCGCCCAGACTTCCATGTCATAGTTTTGGTAGGGCCGCTCCGACTGGCCGTAGCCGCGCTGGTCAAAATCGATGCAGCGGAAATCACGAGACAGGATCGGGGTGGCAGGTGCGAAATTATAGTGACCGAATCCGGAGCCGTGAATCTGTATCACCGGCTCGCCGTCGCCGGTCTCCTTGTACCAGATGCGGACACCATTCACGCGCGCCTCGGGCATCCGCGTCCTCCCCTTATGTTGTGGACCACCGACCTCAGTGTGCTTGTTAAAGAGCCTCGGATGTCAAGCAAAGCCCTACGCCGTTACGGGCCGTCCGGCGCGCACGCCGTTGGCGAGCGCGCGGACCAGGGTGGTGACTGACGCGACCGTCGCTGGCATTGGCTTTCCTTCCGCATCGAGACTTTGGCGGATGGCTTCCACCAGCGCCGAGCCGACGACGACGCCGTCGGCGCCCTCCGCGATCGCGCGCGCCTGCTCGGCGGTGCGGACGCCAAAACCAACACACACCGGCAATTTGGTGTGGCGCTTGATGCGCGTGACCGCTTGCGTCACTTTACCGGGGTCCGGCGCGGCCGAGCCGGTGATCCCGGTGATCGACACGTAATAGACAAAACCGGAGGTGTTCGCGAGCACCGTCGGCAGCCGCCTGTCGTCGGTGGTCGGCGTCGCCAGCCGGATAAAATTGAAGCCCGCTTTCAGCGCTGGGAGGCACAGTTCCTTGTCTTCCTCAGGCGGCAGATCAACAACAATCAGGCCGTCGACGCCGGCGGTGTGAGCGTCCGCCAAAAACCGGTCGACGCCGTAAACGTAGATCGGATTGTAGTAGCCCATGAGGACGACCGGGGTCGTCTCGTCGCTGCGCCGAAATTCACGGACCAGAGCAAGGGTCCGCTTCATGTTCTGGCCGGACGCAAGCGCGCGCAGGCCAGCCGCCTGAATCGCGGGGCCGTCCGCCATCGGATCGGTAAACGGCATACCGAGTTCGATCACGTCGGCGCCGGCAGTTGGCAGCGCTTTCAGGATTGCGAGCGAGGAGTCGTAGTCCGGATCGCCGGCCATCACGAAAGTAACCAGCGCGGCGCGGCCTTCCTGCTTCAAAGCCGCGAAACGGCGATCGATGCGCGTGGTCATTGCGCTTTGCTTTGCAGATGCCGCGCGACAGAATCGAGATCCTTGTCGCCGCGGCCGGAGAGATTGACCACCATCAGATGATCCCTGGATTTCTGCGGCGCGAGGTCGAGCACCTTGGCGATGGCGTGCGCCGGCTCAAGTGCAGGAATAATGCCTTCGAGCTTCGACAAAAGCTGAAAAGCGGCGAGCGCCTCAACGTCGGTGGCCGAGAGAAACGTGACGCGTCCAAGGTCATTGAGCCACGCGTGCTCAGGGCCAACGCCTGGATAGTCGAGGCCGGCGGAAATCGAATGCGCCTCGTCGATCTGGCCGTCCTCGTTCATCAGCAGATAAGTACGATTGCCGTGCAGAACACCGGGCCGGCCGCCGGCGATGGAAGCGGCGTGCTGGTCGGTTTGCAATCCGTGCCCGGCTGCCTCGATACCGTAAATTTCGATCTGCCGGTCGTCGAGGAACGGATGAAACAGCCCCATCGCGTTTGAGCCACCGCCAATGCAGGCGACGAGCGAGTCCGGCAGCCGGCCCTCGGCGGCGAGTATCTGCTCGCGCGTCTCTTTGCCGATGATCGATTGAAAATCGCGCACCATCATCGGGTACGGATGCGGGCCGGCAACAGTGCCGATACAATAGAACGTTGAGTCGACGTTGGTCACCCAATCGCGCAGCGCTTCGTTCATCGCGTCTTTGAGCGTCTTTGCTCCGGACTGCACCGGCACGACTTTGGCGCCGAGCATGTGCATGCGAAACACGTTCTGTTTCTGCCGCTCGACGTCGACCGCGCCCATGTAGACGATGCAATCGAGCCCGAAGCGCGCGCAAAGCGTTGCGGTGGCGACGCCGTGCATGCCGGCGCCGGTTTCGGCGATGATGCGCTTCTTGCCCATGCGCTGTGCCAGCAGGATCTGGCCGAGCACATTGTTGACCTTGTGCGCGCCGGTGTGATTGAGCTCCTCGCGTTTCAGATAAATCTTGGCGCCGCCGCAATACTCGGTCAGCCGCTCGGCGAAATAGAGCGGCGACGGGCGGCCGATGTAGTGCGCCAGGTAACCGTCCATTTCTTTCTGGAACGCCGGATCGGCCTTGGCCTCGGCATAGGCTTGCTCCAGTTGCAAAATCAGCGGCATCAGCGTCTCGGCGACAAAGCGGCCGCCATAGATGCCGAAATGCCCGTGATCGTCCGGTCCAGTCCGGAACGAATTGGGTTGCTGCACGGTCATGCGTGGCTCGCGACCGGCTTGGCAGAAAGGCGCGCCGCCGCCGCCCGTGCGGCGCGCACGAACGAGCGGATCTTCTCGGCGTCCTTCTCGCCCGGCGCCCGCTCCACTCCGGAAGAAACGTCAACCCCGGGGGCGGCGGTGATCCGTAAAGCTTCAGCGACGTTGCCGGCATCCAGTCCGCCCGACAGCACAAATGGCACGCCCGGTTCGACGTGCTTGAGCAAGCTCCAGTCGAACGGACGGCCGAGGCCACCTGGCCGTGTTGCCGTACGAGGCGCACGGGCGTCGAACAACAGAAGATCCGCGACCGCCGCATAGACCGCGACCGCCGCCAGGTCGCTCTTTATTTCAACCGCGATCGCTTTCATCACCGGCAGGCCGAAGCGCCTTTTGATCGCAACGACCCGTTCTGATTTTTCTTTGCCGTGAAGCTGCAAAACGTCCGGCTGCAAACTCTCGACGACTTCGTCAAGTAACGCATCATCGGCATCGACGGTAAGCGCTACCTTTTGCGCCTGACCCTGTACTTGCCGGCCAAGCGCGCGCGCCTCGTCAAAACCGACGTGACGCGGCGACGGCGGAAAAAACACAAAGCCGACCATATCCGCGCGCTCGTCCAGCGCCACATCGAGCGCTTGGGGAGTTGAAAGACCGCAGATTTTGACTATGACCGACATGGCATCAAAACGACACGTGCGTCCGGCTTCCTAACAGGCGCCGCCGTTCTACATCGCTACACGGACTTTGTCCTGCAAAAGGCCGCGCTATCGCACCGGCGGCTGAAGCCGCAGGCGCTGCCGGGGCTCGCCCGTTTCTGCTCTATCTGCCGGTTTAGCCGTGCCGCCCTCAAGCACGTGGACCTTTTCGCGCAATTTGTGCAACTCGCGCTCAAAACGGCGGGCCGAACCCCGCCATTTGCACTGCCGAAACCACGACGCCAGACCGCCGATCACGACACCGCAAATCAGAGCCGTAAAGATCGGCACGAAGAGCCAGGTCGTCACCGAATAGGCCGATTGCGCGGGACCGAACGGGTCGAAGGAGACAATCACGGATTGTCTGTTCGCCACCGCAAACGCGATAATGATGATGGCGAGCGGCACCAGAATGACCGCCGCGGCGAACCTGCGCAGCAATATGGAACCTCCACCCGATCAGGTCGCAGCGTCAGCCCCGGCCGCCTGATTGAGCCGCTCGCGCATTTCCTTGCCGGTCTTGAAGAACGGCACACATTTTTGATCGACGGCCACGTGAGCGCCGGTGCGCGGATTGCGGCCGGTTCGGGCCGGGCGCTGCTTGACCGAAAAAGCCCCGAAACCACGGAGCTCCACGCGATCGCCGCGCGCCATCGCCGCGATGATCTCGCCGAGGATGGCGTTGACGATTTTTTCGACGTCGCGCTGGTAGAGATGCGGGTTCTGCGCCGAAATGCGTTGCACCAGTTCGGACTTGATCATGGCTGCCTGCCGCCTGCCGCCGCTTCAGTTCGCGCCCGCAGGGTGCCAAAGCGCCAATAAACCGTCAAGATTGAGCCGTTCGACCGCCTGGAAGGCGCCCCAGTCGTCGAGGCTGCGGACAAGCGTTCCCAGCCCGGCTGCGTCGAGCACCGTGGCGGCGACCGCATGAAGGAACGACAAATCGCCGAAGCGATGGTGCAACTGGTAGTCTCGCACCGGCAGCTTCGAATCGACGTTCTTCTCCTTCGCCAACCAGGCGATGCCCGTCCGCTCGTCGCCAAGCTCGTCGACGAGCTTTAAGCCCACGCCCTGATGACCGGTGAAGACGCGCCCGTCCGCCACAGTTTGCAGTTCGTCGTCGTTGAGATGGCGACGATCCTGCACCAGACCGCGGAACCAAGCGTAAGAATCTTTGATGATGGATTCGATCGCCGCGCGGGCTTCGGGCGATGTCGGTTCAAACCCATCCGGGGCCGCCTTGAGCGGCGAAGATTTGATCGTCTCGACTTTGACGCCGATCTTTTCAAGAAGATCGCCGACGTTGGGATATTGAAACAAGACGCCGATAGAACCGACCAGGGAAGTCTGTTTGGCGACGATATGATCGCCGGCGATTGCGGTGATATAGCCGCCGGACGCGGCCAACCCGTCGACCACAATGACCAGCGGCTTTTTTTCCTTCAACCGCGTCAGCGAATCGTAGAGTTCCTCTGAACCGGCGGTGGTACCGCCGGGACTGTCGACATGGACGACGACCGCGCGCACCAGCGACGATCGGGAAAGCCGATCGAGTTGTTGCACCCGCTCCTGATCGTCCCGGATCAAGCCTTGGATCGTGACACGCGCGATATAGGCGCCGGCAAGTCCGGAGCGATTGTTGAAATATGCCGCCGCGCCGACGACGATAACGGCAATGAAGACGACGGCAAGCACGCGCCAGAAAGTAAGCTTGCGCCGCATACAGCGGCGGTCGACGATCAGGTCGGCATCAAGCGACATAGCCGGGGTTCCTTTGCTTCCGTCTCGCTAGTCGTCATTCCAGGACCGGGTGTTTTCGCCGGCCCAGAGCGACGACCTACTCCGTCTCCTCTTCTTTCTCGGTTTCTTCCTCACCCTTACGCTTGAGCGCGGTGCCCAGAATATCGCCGAGCGTTGCGCCCGAATCCGAAGATCCATATTGCGCGATCGCCTCCTTCTCCTCGGCGACTTCGAGCGCCTTGATGGAGACGGAGACTTTTTGGGTGCGGCGATCGACCTGGATGATGCGGGCGTCGACTTTTTGCCCGACAGCGAAGCGATCCGGACGCTGTTCCGACCGATCGCGCGCCAATTCCGAGCGCTTGATAAAGGTCGTTGATTCGGTGCCGACGATCTTCACGTCGATCCCGCCCTCCTTTACCTCGGTCACCTCGCAGGTCACGACCGAACCTTTTTTGAGCTCGCCGCCGGCAGTCTCGGTTTCCGCCGCAGCCGTGTTGCCGGCGAGCTGTTTAATGCCGAGCGAAATGCGCTCCTTCTCGATGTCGACGTCGAGCACCTGCGCCGTGACCATGTCGCCTTTCTTGTACTCTTCGATGACCTGTTCGCCCGGCCGTTTCCAATCGAGGTCGGAGAGGTGCACCATACCGTCGACATCGCCGTCGAGCCCAAGGAACAGGCCGAATTCGGTCTTGTTCTTGACCTCGCCTTCGACGACTGAGCCCGCGGGATACTTTTCCAGAAATACTTCCCACGGATTGCGCATGGTCTGCTTGAGGCCAAGCGAAATGCGGCGTTTCACCGGATCGACTTCGAGGACTTGCACTTCGACTTCCTGCGACGTCGAAACGATCTTGCCGGGATGCACGTTCTTTTTGGTCCACGACATTTCCGAAACGTGGATCAGCCCCTCGATGCCGGGCTCGAGCTCGACGAACGCGCCGTAGTCGGTGATGTTGGTGACGCGGCCCTTGAAGCGGGTGCCGACCGGATATTTTGCCTCAATGCCCTGCCACGGGTCATCAAGCAGCTGCTTCATGCCGAGCGAGATACGGTGGGTCTCGTGGTTGATCTTGATGATCTTGACCTTGACCTGCTGGCCGATGTTGAGGACCTCGGACGGATGATTGACGCGCCGCCACGCAATGTCGGTGACGTGCAACAGACCATCGATGCCGCCAAGGTCGACGAACGCGCCGTAATCGGTGATGTTCTTTACCGCGCCGTCGATGACCTGACCTTCTTCGAGATTCTGCACCAGCTCGTGGCGCTGCTCGGCCCGCGTCTCTTCCAGAACGGTGCGCCGTGACACGACGATATTGCCGCGCCGACGATCCATTTTGAGGATCTGGAACGGATGCGGCTGATTCATCAGCGGCGACACGTCGCGGATTGGCCGAATATCGACCTGCGAGCGCGGCAGGAACGCGACAGCGCCGTCAAGATCGACCGTGAAGCCGCCTTTGACCTGATTGAAAATGACGCCCTGGACTTTTTCGTTGTTCTGGAACGCCTTTTCCAGCTTGCCCCAGCTTTCCTCGCGGCGCGCCTTGTCGCGCGACAGCACGGCCTCGCCGAGCGCATTCTCGACCCGTTCGAGATAGACCTCGACCGTATCGCCAATCTTGATTTCAGCCGACCGGCCCGGCCCGGCGAACTCGCGCAGCGCCACGCGGCCTTCGGTTTTTAAACCCACATCGATGACAGCGACGTCTTTTTCGATGCCGACAACCGTCCCTTTGACGACCGATCCTTCCTGCAGGTGGCCATTGCCGAAGGACTCTTCGATCATGCTGGCGAAGTCTTCGCGCGAGGGCGCGGCGGTAGCAACTTGAGCCATGAATACTCCGAGCCCCGTGAAGTGGATTAATCCCGAACGCGCGGCGACCGCCGGTTAAGCCGGCGGTTGGGGCCAAGGCCAGACGATCAGGACAAAGCTTCGACCGGTGCCGTACATACAAAGCGCGGAACGGGCTGTTCCTCCAATGACGAAAGCGCGGTCAGCGGCGCTTTCGGCCCGTTCGGACAGCTTCGATGATCTCGACGGCAGCCCGGAATGCCGCGTCTATACTCAAATGCGTGGTATCGAGCAAGTGTGCATCGGGCGCCGCCTTGAGGGGCGCCGCGGTCCGTCGGGAATCCCTTTCGTCCCGTCGTAACAGGTCGGCCAGGACCTCTTGTTCATCCAACGGCTCTCCTCGCGCCCGTAGTTCGAGAGTTCGGCGTTTGGCACGCTCTCCCGGTGTCGCCATCACGAACAATTTCACATCGGCTCCGGGGGCGATAACGGTACCGATATCGCGCCCGTCCAGTACCGCACCCGGCGGTTTGGTCGCAAATTGACGCTGAAAGTTCATGAGTGCCTGGCGCACCTCCGGAATCGCCGCGACCACAGAAGCGGCTTCAGTGATCGGCTGCGCTTTCAGTGACTTTTCATCGAAACCGGTCGGATCGAGTGCGATCGCTGCAGCAATGGCGCGCTCGGTGTCGTGCGGCGAACAGCCAGCGTCGAGCACCGCTTTGGCCACCGCCCGGTAGATCAGACCGGTGTCAAGATGATGCAGGCCGTAGGCGTCAGCAAGCCGCCTTGCGATCGTGCCCTTGCCAGACGCGGCCGGTCCATCGACAGCGATAATCATCGTCACCCCAGATTCTTCGCGCCGCCGTGGCACGCCGCAACCGTTGTGCCAGAGCCGGGAAGTTGATAGTCCCGCAGCCCCGAGGCGGTTCGATGATACAGCAGTTAGTCCGCCGCACGGGCTATTTATCAGCGATGACGATATTCCGCGCCAATGAATTTTCACGCCGGCTGCCGGCATCTGCTGCAACACGCTGAAATCGATCCGATCAGGGAAACCGCGTTCTATGCGATTGGGCAGACGATTAAAGAACAAACCGTGGGTCCAGAAGACAGCCGGAGTAATGGCAGCCGAGTATTTGCGTCTTGTATGGATGACCAGCCGTTTCACGATGGAGCCCGTCGAACCCTTTCGCCGCTACGAAGCGCAACAACCGGTGATCGTCGCGATGTGGCACGGCCAGCATTTTTTGCTGCCGTTTCTGCGGCGAGAGTACCGATTCAGGGTTTTGATCTCCCGACACAGCGACGGCGAGATCAACGCAGTCGCCGCCGAGCGGCTAGGCGTCGGCACGGTTCGCGGTTCCGGCGATCATGGGAGCCGGTTTAACGTCAAAGGCGGCGTCGCCGGATTCAAAGGCATGCTGGAATCGCTCGAACAAGGCTGGAACATGGCACTGACCGCCGATGTGCCGAAGGTTTCGCGTGTCGCAGGCCGAGGCATCATCAAGCTCGCGCAAGAGTCGGGCCGCCCGATCATTCCGGTCAGCCTGGCAACCAGTCGCCGGATTGTGCTCGACAATTGGGATCGCTCTGAAATCAACCTGCCGTTCAGCCGTGGCGGGATTGTTGTCGGCGATCCAGTCCGCGTTCCCAAGGATGCGGACACGACTGTGCTGCAACAGGCCCGTGACACACTTGAAAAAACGCTCAACGCTGCGACGGAGCGTGCTCACCTGATCGCAGACCGGCGATCCTGAGCCCATCAAGGATCGCTGGAGCGGCTTGTGATTGAGCGCCGGGTATGAATAATGGCCGCACTGAAGAGTGATACTCGATTTCCATCAGCAACAGCGGCTGCGGGGAACGCGTTGGCAGTTATCGATGACGTCCGGGCTATAATCGCGAAATCGCTCAATATTCCTATCGAGCGATTGACACCCGATTCGCGTCTCGATGAGCTTGGCGCAGAGTCTCTCGATGTGATCGAAATCGTTTTCGCACTCGAAGAGAAATTCGATATAACCATCCCGATCAAGGCCGATGAGGCGACGCGCCTGACGACCGCTGGCACGAGCGGCATCGAGGACAAAGGCAGCGGCCAGGAGATGCCATTCTCCACAGTCGGCGATGTCGCTGACATTGTGCAGAAGCTGATCGCAGCAAAAGTGTCGCAATGAACCGTGTTGTCGTTACCGGAATCGGCGTCGTTACGCCGATCGGCAGCACTCGCGAAAAATTCTGGTCGAGTCTGGTCGAGGCCAGGTCCGGCATCGGTCCGATCAAAAATATCCCAACCGAACGTTTGACTGCCAAGATCGCTGCCCAAGTTCTCGATTTCGATCCAGCGCAACATTTCAATCCGAAACGACGAGAATCTGCTCGATCGTTTCTCGCAGTTTGCCGTGGTCGCAGCGCGAGCTGCGGTGCAGGACGCGCAATTGGTCATCACCGAGGAGATCGCGCTGCAGGCGGCAACCGTCATCGGCAACGGGGCCGGCGGAATGACTTCGCTCGATGACTCCTACCTCAAGCTCTACGGACAAAATTCGCCACGTGCGCATCCGCTGTCGATTCCCCGCTTCATGATGAACGCGGCGTGTGGCCTGGTAACCATGGACCTCGGACTCAAGGGCCCAGCCTTTATGGTAGCGTCCGCGTGCGCCTCAGGGACGCACGCGATCGGCCAAGCCTTCCAGATGGTCAGGATGGGGCAGACCCCGGTTGCGCTCGCCGGTGGCAGCGAAGCCAGCATTACAGTCGGCACGATCAAAGGCTGGGAGGCACTGCGGGTTTTAAGCAGCGACACCTGCCGTCCGTTTTCCAGAACGCGATCGGGCCTTGTCCTAGGCGAAGGCGCGGCCATGTTCGTGCTCGAGTCGCGCGAACATGCCGTGGCGCGTGGCGCGCCGATCTATGCGGAACTTCTGGGCTGTGGCATGAGCGCCGATGCGAACGACATTACCGCCGTCGACCCTGACGGCGCCGCCCGCGCGATGCGCTCAGCCTTGACCGACGCCAAGGTCAACGTCGAGGACATCGATTATGTCAACGCGCACGGTACCGGCACAGCACTCAACGACAAGGGCGAGACGGTGGCGCTGCACAAGGCGTTCGGCGAAAGCGCGGCGCATTTGGCGGTTTCGTCCAGCAAAGGAGTACTCGGCCACAGTCTGGGGGCCGCCGGCGCGATCGAATTCGCGGCGACGGTGTTGGCGCTTCACCACCAGACCATTCCACCGACCGCAAATTTTGAAGAGGTCGACCCGGACTGCGATCTCGACTACGTGCCCAACATTGCGCGCAACGCGCCGATTGAAAAGGCGATGTCGAGTTCGTTCGCGTTCGGCGGATTGAACGCGGTGCTAGTGCTCGGACGCGCTTAACCACGCAGCTTATGAGAGGTCTGCTCCAAGACCCGTCATCATCGGCACAAAGTTCGGAAAGCTCGTGGCGATGAAACTTGAGTCATCGATCTTTACTGGCTGCTCGCTGGCCAGCCCCATCACCAATGCGGCCATGGCGATGCGATGATCCATATGCGTTACGACGAATCCACCGCCTGCGGCGCAGCCGCGGCCATGCACGATCAGATCGTCACCATCGATTTCAACTTCAACGCCGTTGTTCCGCAACATGACCGCGGTCGCGTCGAGCCGGTCGGATTCTTTGACCCGCAATTCTTTCAGCCCGCGCATGCGAGTAACGCCTTCGGCGAAGGAAGCGGCGATCGCGAGGATCGGATATTCGTCGATCATGGCGGGCGCACGCGCGGCAGGAACCTCGACACCCCGCAGCGAACTAGCCCGTACGCGCAAATCGGCGACCTCCTCACCACCCTCGTTGCGTGCCTCAAGCCGCTCGATCGCGGCGCCCATCTCGGCGAGGGTCGTGAGCAGCCCGATGCGCAGCGGGTTAAGCATCACGCCGTCGAGAATTATATCTGAGCCGGGCGTAATCAACGCCGCCACCAGTGGAAACGCCGCGGACGAAGGATCAGCGGGAACCATGATTGGCTGCGGCATAAGCTCGGGCTGACCGACCAGCGTAATGCGGCGGCCGAGAATTCCGCTGGCTTCGACACGCACGTCAGCACCAAAATGTGCCAGCATCTTTTCGGTATGATCGCGCGTCGCTTCGGCTTCCACAACAACCGTCTGCCCCGGCGCCGAAAGACCGGCCAGCAGAACGGCGGACTTTAGCTGCGCCGACGGCACCGGTGGTTCGAACACGATGGGGATCGGTTCGCGCGCACCTTTGAGCGTCAACGGCAAGCGCCCCTCCGCAGCAGCGACGGTGCGCGCACCGATCCGCTCCAACGGCTCGAGCACCCGCCGCATCGGACGCCGACGCAGCGAGGCGTCGCCGTCGAACGTAGCGGTGATCGGGCAACCTGCCACCGCTCCGAGCATGAGCCGGCAGCCGGTCCCGGAATTGCCAAAATCGAGCCTGTGCTCGGGCTCTGCGAAACCTGCAACGCCGACGCCTTCCACCGCCCATTTGCCTTCGCCAAGCCTGCGCACGCTGGCGCCGAGTGCCGCCACAGCCTTACCGGTGTTGAGTACGTCTTCTCCTTCGAGCAATCCGTTGATGCGGGTCTCGCCGACCGTGAGCGCACCGAGGATGAGGGCGCGATGCGAGATCGACTTGTCTCCCGGCACGCGCACGCGGCCTCGAAGCGGCCCATTTGGGCGGGCGGTAAGCGGCATTGTTTCGGCTTGCATTTGGGAAATCCGATCGGCGCTGCTCTATCATGCCTCCCAGACCCCGTCCCTGTTGTGCTTCTTCTGCCCCATGTATCCGAGGGTCGGACGGAGCGATCCGCTATTGACAGGTCCACCCCGACTAGCCAAGTGAAGCTCCCAAATCGAAGGATTTTGGCTGTGGCAAAAGCGGAACTAGGCACGAAGCGCGTCTGTCCCGAAACCGGACGCAAGTTTTATGACCTCAACAAAGACCCGGTCATCTCTCCCTACACGGGCAAGGTGGTGCCGGTAGAGGTACCGACAACACGCTCACGACCAGAGCAGGCACAGCCGGCCCCGGTGGCACGGCCCGCCGCCGTAGCAGAAGAAGTCGCCGCACCTGAGCCGCAGGAGGCGGAATTTGTGTCGCTGGAGGACGCCGAGGCCGAAGCACAGGGGTCAAAGGCGCCGGTAGAGACGACGGAAGCCGACATCGAAGAAGAGGTCGAGATGGACGAGACCCTCGACGATGCTGCCTTCATCGAGGAACAAGAAGAAGAAGATGCTGACGTCACCGATATTATCGGCGGCGACATCGAAAACGAGGAGGAAGGGTAACGGTACTCGGTAGTCGGTCATCAGCAATCAGAAGTCCGCCTGCAGCCATTTTCTGATCGCTGATTAACGATCACTGTTTCCCTGAGGGGCCATAGCTCAGTTGGGAGAGCGCTTGAATGGCATTCAAGAGGTCGGCGGTTCGAACTCCGCCTGGCTCCACCATAATACCTCACGTAGTAAGCAAGACCTTCGCCGCTGCTGCACGTGTCAAATTTGCAAAGCGGGCCTTGAAAGCCCGTCCCTTGTCGCCGAGATCGAAACACGGTCGGGGCTGTTGAAGAATGGATTACCGCTGATCGCGCGCGATCTTCCGCGAAATGTCTCGAATGTGCGGCTGCGGCGTCATCGTTTCTTTGTCTTCTTTTCGCACGAATTAGCATTCACGCTGCGTTCACGGGCTAGAAAATATCTTCGATAAACTTTGGGACGGGATACAAGCAGGCCCACGATTCTGCGGGGGCGCAGGGAGCAAGCCTAGATGGCACACCACCGCATCGCTGATTGGATCCTCGTTATAGCAACGCTTTTGGTTGCCCCCGCGGCATTCGCGCAAAGCGACAATCAGCCTCCGCCTCCCGATGGACCACCGCCGGGTCAAGAGATGCAGGGGGGCGAGATGCAGCAGCCGCCGATGCAGCCCGGCGGTCGGCGGGGTGGCGGCAGAGGAGAAGGAGGAGGGCTACGCAGCGCCTGCGGCCCGGAAATCGCCCGTCTATGCCCCGGCGTCCCGCCTGGTGGAGGACGTATCGTTCAGTGTCTGATGTCCCGTCCTGGTGCGTTATCGCCAATGTGCCGAGCCCGGCTGGCCTCCAGGGGAGGCGGCAGAATGGGCGGAATGGCACCCGGCTACGATCAGCCGCCACCCGGCTATGGTCCGCCGCCCCGCGGTATGCAACAGGGCTATGCACCGCCCCCGCAACAAGGTTACGGGCCACCTCCGCGGCAACAGGGCTACGGACCACCCCCACAACAAGGCTACGGGCCGCCTCCGCGGCAACAGGGCTATCCCCCTCCCCCCCAGTCCAATTACGCGCCGCCGCCGCCGAGTTATCGGCAGCCGCCATCGGCTTCGGCTGCACCGCCACCGGCAGCATCTGGTCCGCCGCCATCCGGCAACAAAGCCGCGTTCCAGGCATCTTGCGGTCCGGATGCAAAGCTGTTTTGCGCCGGTGTGCCAAGAGAGAATCAGGGTGTCGTCAAATGCCTATCCTCGCACCGCACGGAATTGTCACAGACTTGCCAGATGTACCTGCAGAGCGCGCATGCGGAGCGAGCGGGTCCACCTCCATCCGGAGGGGCGGAAATGCCTCCACCGCCTCCCAGAGGTGGCGCGCCGGCAGCTGCGCCGGGTAACGAATAAAAATCTACAGTAACTTTTCCGCTCCGCCCCGCTCACCACGCATAGCGGAGCGTGCCTGAGCCTGCATAGGTCTGTGAGCCCGGCGCGAATTCGCCGTCGAATTTGGCGATCAAAGTGAGTCGCGGCGTGATGAAAAGCTCGGCGCCAGCCGAGGCCAACGCCGAGTTATGCGGGATCGGCGCCCCATTGACCACGAAGCTCGCGCCCGGCAGCGATTTAAAAACCGCGTCGAGGGCAGGATTGCTCACCCAATCGTGCGCCCAAGCAAGGCGAGCACGCAGGACAAGGGGCATGCCGCCGATCAGCGTCGGATCGTCGAAGCGCGCGCCGAGTTCGCTGCGGACGTCGGTTGCGTTCATCGCGGCATAAGACAGCCCGAAGCTGCCGCCGTTGAGATCGGACTCGCTGTAAGCCGGGGTGTGGAAATCTTGCGCCTGCAACGCGGCGTAAGGCGTCACGCCAATCCCGAATGTCGGTAGGCCAGTGTAGCGATAGCCGGCCTCGACGCGACCGCCGTAGCTCTGAGCGGCGAAGTTTGCCGTCAATGCATCGCCGAGCGCGCCACGGTTGGTCGTCATCCAGTGATTGGCGAAGCCCAGCGCTGCGGCAAGATAGGCGGGACCCGAGCGGTTGATGCCATAGACGCCGGTCTGGAAAGCGTCGCTCCGTCCGCTGCCGCTGGCGCCAAGTCCCCAATTAGTGCCGCCGCCGCCAAGCGCGAAGCCGAAGATCGTGTCCGGCGAGTAGTGGTAGTCCATGCCCGCGGCCAAACCATAGGTCTGTGCAGCCACATTGCTCGAACCCACGGCGGAATTGCCGTTGGTCCAACTGCCGCCGCCGTAGCTCGCGCCCCATGTGGTCCAGCGCTGCTCAAACGAAGCCGGCGGCGCCTTGAGGATCGAGGCGTAAGCCAGCGCGATATCGGGCGGCAGGTTCGCCTGCGCTTCAGGCGCAAAGCCAATCGCCTGGCCACCGCCGATCCCGCTGCCGCTGCCGCTGCCGAGGCGGCCATCGACCAACGGATCGACCATCAGATTCAAAAACTCAGTCATCATGTTGAATGCGCCGCGCTCGGCATCGGCTGCCACCTCGCCAGAGATTTGCGAGAGCCCATTGGCCAAATTGGCGCCGGTCAGATTGAACAGCGGCGTCACAAAGTTGCCCGGCAGCGTACCACCGGAATTGAAGACGTTGTTGATGGCGTTCGCGACGTTCTGCTGGTTGACATTCAGCCCGACGCCGGCGCCGAGCTTCGCCGCAGTCAGCGTCAGCATCACATCGGTCGGAGTATAGGTGAGCGTCCCTGTAAAGCCCGGACCGCTGAAGCCGCTGAAGCTCGTGCCGCCGAGCCCGCCGGCCGCGTGCAGGATCGTGAAGGTCTCGCCTTTGGCGTAGGCGCCCGGCAAGAAGAAGGCCTGTACCGAGCCGGCGAGCGAGGCCGTGCCGCCGACATTAATCACCGACGAATTCGGCGGTGCCAGCGCCACGACGTAGAGCGCGCCCGACTGCAGGGCGAGAGTGCCAGGCAGCGTCAGGGCGCCGACCGCGCCGCCGGCCGCCAAGTTGACCGTGCCGCTATTGATGAAAGTCGTCAGTTCGCCGAACGTCGTCGGACCGAATATATTGATGGCGCCTGTGTTGTTGACGCCAGAGTCCCCGAACCTGCTTTTGCCGAGTGTGTTCCAGGTACCGGCATTGGCAAAATTATTGGTCCCGGTGCCGGTCATGGAGAGGATGCCGGTCACCATGCCACCGGCATAATTGGTCACCATCGCATTGCCGACGCCGGAAGTTGCGACCGCCGAGGCGCCCGGCTGACCAGACAAGTTCTAAATCGTCGCCCAGTTGTTGATCTGGATCGCACCGCTTGCAGACGCCGCGGTGACGCCGCTGGTTCCGCCTTGGGTCGTGCCGGCAATCACATTGATCGTCGTCGTTCCCGTTCCGGCACTGCTCGTCCGGATGCCGCTGCCGTTTGCCGCCGTGACGTTTGCCGACGTGGCGACCGAGATGTTGCCGAGTTCGGCGCTGAACGCCCCAATGCCGTTCTGCGATGTCGCTCCTGCGACGATGATGGGAGCCATCGATGTCACCGAAACGCTGCCGTTGCCGAAGTTGAAGGCGAAGATGCCGTCGCCAGCGGCATTGATCACCGCATTGTTGACGACATTGACGGTACCGTTGACGTTCGGGTTCGGCGTCAACGTCGTGCATCCGAAAACACCACAGGAGGTATATCGACCGCTGGCCGGTCCAAAAATCGGCCCCCCGTCATAGCCCGCCAAAATGCCGGCCGGCACGATGCCCGAGCCAGAACCACCCGTTAAACTGAAGCCCACCGGGTTCGCTGTGGGGCCGGAATTGATCGTCCCGTTGGCCGTCACGGCAATTGTGCTGCGCGCCGCGGAGGTGATCGCGTAGGCTTCATTTTCCGCGAGGATGCCGGTTCCAATCGCCCCAACGGCACCGCCCGTCGCCGTCGATACTTTGATGCTTCCAGAGCTGGCCTGACCGAACGCTGTCGCGTCAATTCCAAACAGGCCGGTATTGGAAATCGTCGCGCCGGAACCACCGTCCACAATGACATTGCCCGTGCCCGCCGTGATGGCGTGAATTGCGGCCGACACACGCACCTCAACAGGGCTTAGCGTACTCGAATCTGTTACGTTCCCGGTGCGATCCACAATAACGTTGCTTGAGTCCGCAGGATTATCGATCTCGGCGCGGATCGCCGAACAGCAGCCCAAATTGGCGCTGCCTTCGATTGTTGCCCCCGACCCGGTGATCAGGATGCCGCCAAGGCCGGTGGCACCCTCTTCAGCCCAAATAGCGCGGCCATATTGTCCGAAGAACGTCCCCGAACCGCCAATCGTAATGTTGCCGTTCCCATTCGAGGTCGCGTAGGCGCCGCCAACCAAGTTGATGCGGTCGCCTTTGCCGGCTACGGTGCCGTCGCCATCAACGGTGCCATTCGCCGTGACCGAGATATTTCCGTTGGTGGAAGTCGCCGTGATGGCTGAGTTGTTTCTGGCGTGGCTGACCACGCCGCCGGTTCCGACTGTGACTGCGAGCGCACCATTTCTGGTGCTCGCTTGAACCCCGGGGCCGGAGCCGCCGCTGATCAAGCCAGAACCAGTTGTGATTGTTAGGGCGCCGCCCTTGGTGGTGCGCGCATTGATGCCGGTTGCGCCGCTGATCGCACCATTTCCTGTCGCGGCGGAAATGTCGCCGCGCACGTTCCTGATATCAAGCGCCGCCTTGTTGTTGTTCGTGTTGCTGATGCTACCGTCGCCGGCGTAGCTGATAGAACCCCCGTCACCACTTAGCTGTAAGGCGTTGACATTGTTGCCGGTCGTTACCTGGCCTTGATCGTCCACGGTGATCGGCTCCTGGGTGTTCTTACCTCCAGGCTTCGCGGTTAGCTCCAGGCCGAAACCCGAGACGGTGACGCCGGGTTGAATGGCGCCGGTAATGGCCGCCCCATTGTGGAAGCGTTGCGTCCGGGCGGATGATGATGGATTGCCGCCATCAATGTTGATGGTTTCGGTGGATGTCGTGTCGGCGTTACAATTTACACTTCCCGTAGCGGAGACCGCGCACGCCGCATTCGCGGTCTGCGGGGCCGCCGTTACAAGCGCGATTGCTGCGCCCATGAACGCCGTCAGCAACCAGTTACCGCTTCGCGCTGCCACAACTGGTTCCAAGCGAAAAGCACCTGCGCTGGCGCCCGTCCTTCAACTTATCTCGGCGACGCGAGCACTCGCCCAACACGAGTGTCGGAGGTTACCGCTGCCGGCGCAGGTTTGCGAGCCCGCGGCGAATTCGCCGTCGAATTCTGCGAGGAAGGTGACGCGTGGCGTCAGGCAGAACGAGCACCCCCGACGGACCCTGAAACTAGCGCGTTTTGATTCTGGACGAGAACGCCTTCCGATCACAATTTATTCGCGAACTGGCGCGCGAGTGATCGACCAGAGCGATTACATCGCGTGTTAGCCATCGTCTCGTCTTGCCGGCGCAGCCATCGCCGCCAAAGCCATTGGATGCAGGTTCACCGATAGGATCTTAGTGCAGCTGGGGCAGATCAGCGCCAGCGCGCGAATTTCTCCGCCCTTTGGCCCAACCGCGGTGATGGGTTCCAAAGTAATTCGCTCGACCGATTCACTGCAGTGCGGACATAATCCAGCAGCCATTTTAACGCTCCAATCAACTTAGTTTCTTTTTAGAACCATGAGTCATCCTTACCTCCGCAGGTCTGGCTGTACAATATTATCGGCTTGTATGAGCCAGATTTTTCCCGCCGCACCGTTTGGGATGCGGCCCAAATCGAGAGCGTTGTTCGCGCCCTCTATGAGCAAATGTCAGCGCGCGGCAAGTAGCGAAGGATTTTGCATCGCTCTAGGGACTGCAACGTCAGCGTCCTCGCAACTTTGCGCGTCGTGACAGTTTGGGTTTTGCCAATCCTGCAAATGACCGCTAGCGCCTGGGCACTCCCTTGTAGAGCCATGCGGTATTGTGGACGCCAGGCGGTGGCGCGTTGCCCGCATCAAAACCGCCGGCGTAGATGGTGCCGGGCGGATCCTGCGAGAACGGCGATAGAGCAATTGCGCGAACTGCAACCAAAGCAGGTATCGGCTTTATCGCCGGATCATAAACCCATTCCACCGTGTATTCGCCCTTGCAGGTGCGAACTAAAAATCCGGCTCCAGGGTATTTTTGCGTTGTGGCAAAAGTTACCGGCTCATTCGGTGTATGCACGGAAAAGCCCATGAACAGGCTTGGACAGGCGGCATCCGCGCTTGGATAAACGGTAATATCGTTGTAGGCGACGATCGCAGTCGTTGCCTCCGTGCTGAGCGCGCGTGAGAGAAACTCCGGGACGTTGAGTTCCACCGCGCCCCTGGCGCCATTCGCGCTAAGATCGATCCGGATCACATCGGCAGAAGCGCCCTGGAAGCTCGAGAACAGCACGGGTTGCCCGGACGGGCCGGCAGCGCATGTGAGTCCGCTGAAGCTCCGAAAATTGCCGCCGCTTTCTCCCCGTGGGAGGGTGTATATCGATTTCCAGTTTTGCTGCGGACCGTCTTGCCGGACGTATATGTCTGTGCCGGAGGCATAGAGTTTGCCCGCGCACTCGGTCAAACTGGTAATGCGGCCGCCGTGCGACTGTATGTTATTCTTGCCCGGCGTGGGACCGACCCAGTCGGGATAAGCGTTCCATTCGATTGTTTGCGCCTGCGCGTTGTATTTCCCTGAGAAGATTACGTCGCCGCTTCCGGCATAGATCATTTGCACTCCCGTTACCGCGTCGGTGTGCACGGCAAAGGGTCGTATCTGCGCCCCTTTAGGCAAAAACGATTGCGGGGGAATCGGATCATAAGACCAGCGACCAGACGGGCTACGCAGGAAAACGTCAATTCCTGTGCCGCGCGAAAACGCGCCGGCGACGAGCAGTTCGGCAGCCGGCGAAACCGTGTTGCCGTTCTTGTCTTTGGTAAAGGAGACTTTCGCCAAGTTCGAAAACGCCTGATATTCCCGCGAGCCAAACCGCCCTGCGGCAGTCTTGGGGAGCTCGTACTCCACCTGCCATTGCGCGCCAGGGCTATCGAGACGGTAGATCTGTGGACCAGGCAGCGCCGGATTATCTAATTGAGAGTCCTGCCAGTAATCGTTGGCGGCGTAGAGTTTGCCGCCAAGCACCGCAATCGCACGCAATTCTGTTCCGCCAAACGTTCCTATCGAAGGATTCTCGTAGGTAATCGGCAGCGATCGCGTCCATGAGAACAGGATATTCCCCGACGCAGCCGAGCGCTTGGTTAGAGTAACGAGGCCAATCCCAATCGCCAGTATCAGCGCCGTGACTAGCGTGACCGTCTTTTTTCCATTGGACATGGAAGACCCTTTAGCTGCGTGGCGACCATCGATCATTTCTGAAGCAATGAATTATGGTCAGAATCCGCATAATGCAACGGCGTTGCCGAGCTGGAGCGACCTTGACCGGGGCGGCCGCGCCTCCTTTTATGGGAAATGGTATTTTCTGTAAGCCATCGCCCCAAGAGTCATGCACAGATAGGTTGGCGCAAAAAATGGATCGGACGTCGGCCGACAGATATCAGGATAAATCGCGATCGCCGCCGGCACCCGGACGAGAAAGCGCATGGATGGAGCCGCGACTGGATTTCAAGCATGCGGCCGCGCTGCGGAAGTCCTACGTTGTCGCATCGTCCTATCGCTGCGGCAGCACGTACTTTTGCGCGCAACTGTGGAATACGGGCGTCCTCGGTGCGCCGGCCGAATATTTGAACGTCGGCGCCGGAAGGATGACGCGAAACACCATGATGGCCCGACTTCACGTCGATACGCCTGAGGACTATTTTGCCAAGCTGCTCGCTTGCCGCACCTCGAAGAACGGCGTCTTCGGCATCAAGGCGCATTTTCCGCACTTTGAAGCCGCACTGAACTGGTACCCGCCGATGCTCAGCGTGCTGTCGCCGGTTACCTACACGTATATCAATCGCAAGGACAAACTGGCTCAAGCGGTATCCATGGCGCGTGCCATGCAGACGGATGCGTGGCAACCGTGGGAAGACCAAGTGAGTGCGACAGTGGCGTATAATGGCCCGTTGATCGCGCAATGCTTGAGAGAGCTTCACCAACAAGGTGACGACTGGTTGCGATGGTTCGCGACCAACAACATTAGGCCGTTCATGGTGCATTACGAGGATCTGGTCGCTGACTGTGCGAAGGTGACCCGCAGTATTGTCGAGCTGCTCGAAGTGGCCAACGACGAACCCGAAGAAATCTCCCTTCCCGTCCTTGAAAAGCAGGCGGATGAAACAAACTTCGAATGGCGAGAACGCTTCGAGCGGGCGGCGCCCGACTGGAAATCCTGGTTCCCGATGCCGGACTTGTAATTTTTTGACCGTTTGGCGATCAGCACACCTTTGTAGGGCCAAGCAGACGGCATTGAAGTTGGCTTACAATCCTGCGCAGGTGGTTGTGATTCTCCGCGCTTACGGGAAATGGTAATGGCCGCCGCCATATGGCGAGGCAAGAGATGAGGCTCGCAGAGAGCCCCTGTTCAAGCGAGCGCGGCCAATTCCATGAATCTTTTGGCGATCAGCGATCTACATCTCGGCCATCAGGCCAATCGCAAGGCGCTTGAGTTGATCCAGCGGCGGCCAAAAGACTGGCTGATACTGGCCGGCGATATCGGCGAAACGGAATCTGAACTTGCGGATGCGTTTTCCTTACTCAAGCGCCGCTTCGGCCGGCTGATCTGGGTACCCGGTAATCATGAGCTGTGGACGACCGACGATGCTCCTGGCTCCGCACAAGCCACGCGCGGCGAAGCGCGCTATGCGGCACTCATTGCTCTTGCGCGTTCGTTCGGCGTCATCACCCCAGAGGATCCCTATCCGATCTGGCCGGGCGGCGAACGAAAGATCGTCGTAGCCCCTTTGTTTACGCTCTACGATTACAGCTTCCGGCCCGATGAAATAACCGAGGCCGACGTGATCGAGTGGGCGGCCGCGGACGGAATCATGAGCGCCGATGAGACATTTCTGCATTCTACGCCACATCCGAACCGCGCCGCATGGTGTGCGGCACGAGTGAGAATGACAGCATCGCGCCTCGCGGCGCTTCCCCGCGACCATCAAACCGTTTTGATCAATCATTACCCGCTCGAGCGCGCGCATGCCTTGCTGCCGAGCCTGCCTCGTTTCGCTCCGTGGTGTGGAACGCGATTGACCGAAAGGTGGCATTCGCGTTTTCGCGCTGTCGCAGTGGTATATGGTCACCTCCACGCGCGGCGTAGTTTCGAACACGACAGCGTACAATTTCACGAAGTATCGTTAGGCTATCCGGAACAGTGGGACCGGCGTTCTGCAATCGACTCGTATCTGCGCGTTATCCTGTAATGCGATCACTCACAGTCTTCAGTCATCCGCGGCGTTAAAGTCTTGGTTGCCATCGTCCGCATCCGCACCGGTCTGCGCACCGCTAACGATGAAATTCTTGGCGAACGCGTAACCCTGTTGTCCATTCCAAGACACTTGGCACCAGCCGTGCGAACATTTGCTGAGCTTCACCGCACTGCCCTGCGGAATCTGCGCGACGATATTGCTTTCCTGACTAGGCGCGTTACGCAGCGTCACCTCGATTTTGGAAGTAGCAGATTCATCGCATCCGACGAGCATTACGGCCAGGGCCACGGACAAGAGCACGGCGGGCAAACCAACGATCGGTTCGGGGTCGATTGGGACTTGAGGCATCTCACTGTCGCTCTCAACGCGCTTGGTGCAGTCTTCGGCCAGCGTCGGCTTCACTTCCGTTGGTCCTTGGACAAACTTTGTTGGCCCAATGGAACTGTCACGCAACAATTAAATTAACTTAACTTGGCTACCGCATGCAGACGTGGCAATTCAGTTACATGAACGCCCCACTGCAAAGAGATTGATCTCATCAAATAGCGGTGATCGCAGAATAGCGAAATGCCGTTTTAGATTAGCATTATAGCTGGCGCGGGCGGGCGATCAGGAGACAAGAGATGATAAGTCGTTCGATCAATTTAGCGCTTGTCAGCAGCGTGATATTTTTGACGGCGATAGTAAGTGCCGGCGCCCAGGATACGCAGCCGCCACCGCGACAGGGCCCATCGCTGCGCGCTGCTTGTGGCCAAGATCTGCAGGGCCTCTGCCCCGGCCTCACAGGACACGACGCCAGGCAATGCTTGCGAGCCCATCGCCCGCAATTATCGGGTGGATGTATCGCTTTTTTCCAAGGGGCTCGGGCACGACGTGCCGCTGGGGCAACGGGAGCAGCGCCGGCCGGCGGACCGCCGCCCAGTGGCGAGCCGGCGCCCGGCCCTGACGGCGATAAAGATTAGGCGTTGCACGATCGGACGCTACCGACCCCTTAGCTGGCCGACGATGATCAGCCGAATCGATGACGGGGAAACCGCTGGCGCCGCCTTGGCCGAAACTATATACATCGCGGCACTTTCCGCAGAGGCGGACAAAACCAGCGATTACTGGAGGATGTTACCATGAGCATCAGGTCTGCCGTAACAGCGGTCGCAGTGATGGCACTCGTCGTCGCTTTTGTCCAAGCAGCGCACGCCGACGTTACGTTTAAAAGCCAGGACGGCACGCTGGAGATCACGCTCCCCAATGGGTGGCATGAAGCCAAGCAAGGCGGACCCGAAGCGAAGATTCACGTAGCTGGGCAAGGAACCCGCGTCACCATTCGCGAGCATGCAAAAGAGGATTTCAAGGACATCAAGGCCGTCGCCAATTTCCTGGCCGAAAGATTGAAGAAGCGATTCACCGACGTTGAGCCGAAATTTTCCGACGTTCAAGTGAACGGCAAACCTGCGGTGCGCGTCGAGTTAGAGGGTACTGAGCCGAGCGGCGTCAAAGTCGGTTATTTGATCACTATCGTTGATAGCGGCAAATCGTACATCAGCATTGCAGGAACTGGGAACGCATCGGCATTCGCCAAGCAAAAACAACTTTTGTCAGACCTGCCGAACCAGCTGAAAGTGACAGCGAGTGCCGCACCACCGGCCGCAGCGCCGCCGGTTGCTGCCGCCCCGGCAGCGACTCCTACCAAGCGCAAGTGAAACATTTGGTGGGGTTTTCTCTGCGGTGCACTCTGTAGCGGCAGCAAAAAATCGACACGTCGCGGCGGACAACGGAATGGCGGCCGCCGATCTGGTCGCCCACACTGAAAAGACGCAATAAACAATAACATGTCGATGTCAGAAGCTGCCGAGGAACCGGAAGAGAACGAAGAAGGACCCGGTCCCGTTCGGCGCCGGCAACTTCGCATTCATGCCGAAATCCAAGCCGCTGAAGCGCAAAAACTCGCGGCCCGCGCTGCGATTAAAAATACGCGCTACATGCTTTGGGCGGTCATCATCGCGACGGCTTCGACGCTCATCGCCACCGCCGGGTCGGTGTTCAACGTCCTATCCCGATTTTATCTCACGCCGCATTAACTCAACTACGTCCTATCTATGCCGCACGATCTAAAACATATGTCCGGTGGCGATCGCCTTCATAATCGTGAATGCCGGTCCAGTCGGTGATGCCGAGGCCGCGCCAATCGATCAACCGCCAGCGGAAATCGAAATAATCGCACAGTATCCTGATCAGCTCATGATTGGGGACGGCGCGAATTGCCGCCGACCGGGCGTCCGGACTCGTCGCCGTCTTGTCGGCATCCTTCAATCTGAACGAGACCATAGGAACCGTTCCATCAATAACCGCCGTGTCCAGAATAATATGCTTAGGTTGCAGACGATTGAGCCGTTGGAAAAATAAATGCGGATCCGGCAACTTGGAAAATTCCTGACACAGAACCACGTCGAACGATTCGGAGCGGAAGGGTCTGAGCGTCGCGAGAATTTCACCGGTAGTGAACTCAAAAGATCCTGGATTGACGCGAAGCTCCGCGAAAATGTTTCTCGCGAGTTCGACTTGCGCTCGGGCGCTGTCCACGCCGACGACATGGGCGGCGCCCGCGTCAAGCGCAGCGTAGCTCCAGCGGCCATCGCCGCTATGAATATTCAAGACCCGGGCATTTCGAAACAGCTCGCGGTTGCTGCCGATGATGGCCTCGTAGCGATGACGAAGCCGCTTCGCGTCAACCGGCCTTGCTGCGGAGTCCCTGACCTCATCGTACCGGTCGAAGACGTGGGACGCTTCCGCCCGGGTTGCGGCGGCATGGCCTTTGGGCCCGCGGTCCGCGACAGCAGGGTCGACCGCCGGTGAAGCTTTCGACGTCTTTGATCCGGCGGCAGTTTCGCTTTCTTGTCGGAAACGCTCCACCCATTCGAGGTTCGTCTCATCGCCCTGCTTCTCGAGGTCCGGCGGATGAACCTCCTCACGCTTGTCGTCTTGGACGCCCATAAATTCCACGATGCCGCGCACAACTCCGGCTGAGTCGGAGATCAGCTTTTCGTACACGACAACAAATGGATCGATACGATGTTTCTCGAACCATTGCGTCCAATCGAGATCCTGGCGTTCAAGAAAATTGAGACACTTCGAAATCAAATCCCTATCGTAATTCAAATTCGCAGTATTTGCCTTGGCCTGTGCAACCCAAGCACCGGTCTGCGTCGCCTTAGCCATCGAGACGGCTTGCGCAACCTTATCCTGACGCTGGATATAAATGTAAGTAACCGGCGCCAGCATATCTAACAGCTTCGGAAATTTGCCCAGCACCTCGTTAAAGTCGAACGAATGGGTCTTGACCCCAAAGACGCCGTTCTTGGAAGTCCGGCATGCGAGCAGTTTCTTGAGATAGTCGCCCGGTGACGAAGCGTTGAGACGCTCCATCATCTGCATCCCGATCGTCTTTGTTCCCGGACGGCTGCGGAAGTTCCAATATTCCGCAGGCGCGCCCAGGATGCCCGTTTGCCACAACAGCGAGCACAAGAATGTGCTGCCCGAGCGGTCCGTAGAAGCAACGATGTAAGATTTGCGGAGCGGAGCCGAGCGCGAAAAGTCCAGTCGCCGGTCCGCCAGTCTGCGGATCGGCTTTGCGTCCTCGTCCTGTAAAAGACGTTTTCGCTTGCCGCCCGGTTGAGCCCGCATTTTACCGTCTGCCGTCGCTGAGCGTTTCATTTTGCCGGTACCACCAAATGCTCCTCTGGCCAACTTCGGATGCCGGTTGATCGCCGAGAGCGTGGCGGAGCCGGATTACCTTCGTCGTCGCGTAATGTCATCAATTAGTCCTCGTTCTCGCTCGCCACGGTGGTTTGGGAACCGCGGATAATCGACAGACCGACGACTAGGAAAGCAACTCTAAAACGTAAGTTCGACGGCGGTCATTCTCATAATCGGCAACACCAACCCAGTTGGTGATGCCTAAGCCGTGCCAATCGACGAAGTCACACCTCAAGCCAAATTGCTCGCATAGCATGCTGATCACCGCATGGCTGGGGATGGCAACGATGGAAGCAACTCGCCGGGGCCCCTTTTCGGCCGAAGCCGTTGACCTCTGATCTCGGAGCTTAAAGGTCGTGGTCTTGAAGACGATGAGCGGCGGCTCGCGACGGGTAATGGCGGTGTCGAGCACAATGTGTTTCGGTTTGAGACGTCGGAACTGACTGAAAAGAAAGTGCAGGTCCGAGAACGAATCCTGACATAGCATCAAGTCGAACGCGCCAGGGCGGAAGGATTCCAATTCAGCAAGCACATTCGCTTTCACCAATCGGTACGAATCAGCGTCGACGCCGTATTTGGTGAAGAGTCCACTCGCAGTTTCGATTGGCTTTTTCCGGCTGTCTACGCCAACCACATGAGCGGCCCCGGCGTCCAGCGCGGCCAGGCTCCAGATGCCGTTGCCGCACTGAAGATCCAAAACCCGGGCGTTCTGAAACAGCTCGCGGTTGCGGCCGATGATGGCAGCATAACGATCGCGACGCCGCTTCTTGGCGAAGACGCCAAGACCGCCCTGTCTGTCTTCCGTCTCGGTGAATTTGATCCGGTCATACCGGTCGAAGAAATGCGGTGCCGTTCCAGGCGCGGTGGAATCTGCGGCAGTCCGCTCCTGGTTATGGCCGACCGTTTCAGCGGCGCGGCGGCTGTTCGCGCCGTCCTGAATCTCGCTCTTGAAGCGAACAGCCCACTCTTTGTTGGTTCCGTCCCCCTGCCGCTCGATGGTGCGCGCCTGAATCGCGTGCGGCTCATCGTTTTGAGCGCCGATAAGCTTCACGATGCCGGAAACTACCCCGGCAGTATCTGCGGCCAATTTCTCGTAGGTGATGACATGTGGATTAATCTGGTTAGCTTCGAACCACCGCGCCCAACCAAGCTTTTGTGTTTCAAGGCTTCCCAAACAGCGCGAGATCAAATCGCGATCGTACGTCACAGTCGGACGTGGCTTGTTGCTGCCGGCGGTCCAAGTACCGGTTTGCAGCGATCTGGCCAGAGAAACTGCCTGGGCGATCTTGTCCTCTCGCTCGATGTTGATGAAGGTCACCGGCGCGAGCCGCTCCAACATTTGCGGAAAACCACTGACGACCTCCTGGAAGTCAAAGAAATGCACTTTGACGCCGAATACGCCGTTTTTCGATGTGCGGCAGGCGAGCAGCTTGGTCAGGTAGTCCGGCCCGGACGTCGCTTCGAGGCGCTCCATCATTCGGATGCCAATCGTCTTGCGTGCGCCGCTCTTATGGCAATTCCAGTATTCGGAGGGAGCACCGAGCACACCGGTCTGCCAGAGCAGCGAGCAGAGGAACGTGCTGCCGCAGCGCGGGGTGGATGCGACGATGTAAGACTTACGGAGCCTGACCGGACCGGGAAGGTCGAAGCTCTTGGACGTCACGGTCTGAGGACTGTTTTCCGCCGAGCGTGACGGATCGGCGACAGACTGGGCCTGTGCGCCTCCTCTTGCCGACACCATAGCTTCTCCTTTATGCGCGGGTCATCTGTAGCTGGAGGCCGACGCGGCTAGCAAGCATCGTCAAGCTAAGCCACCAGAAGCTGTGGATTTGCGGTGGTATCATGTTGAGCAAGCCAAAATGAAAAGGACGACCATTACATGACTGGCGCGCCGAACGGGCAAGAACCGGCAAGAGCGGCCGGGAACGAGAGCGGACGCATGCGGCGTATTCGCCTGAGGCAGCTTCGAACCGATGCAAAGGAGCGAGCTGCCGCCGCCCAGGACGTCACGGTGCGGGCTATCGAAAGGAATGCTCGGCTTTCGTTGTGGTTGGTCGTCCTCGGAGCTGTTTTGATGATGATCACCGTCGCGTGTGTCGGCTTCTCGATTTGGACCACTTTGTCGGAGACGTTGTCCTGACTTATCCTGCCGGGGCGGCGTGCTGTACCAAACGTGCGTTATTTCGCGACCGCCATCGGCGCAACGAATCGATCGCCACGTAAACCGCGGGCGTGGTGTAAAGCGTCACAAACTGGGACAGAAACAGGCCGCCGACCGTCGCTATGCCTAGCGGCTGCCGCAACTCGGAACCGAGTCCCGTCCCGAGCGCCAGCGGCAGCGCGCTCAAGAGCGCGGCCAGTGTTGTCATGACGATCGGGCGAAAACGCAATCGCGCCGCCTGCCGAATAGCTTCCGACGCGGGCAGGCCCAAGCGGCGTTCCCCATCGAGGGCGAAGTCGACCATCATGATTGCATTCTTCATGACGATGCCCACCACCAGGATGCACGCGATGGCCGCGATGATGGTGAACTGCGTGCGCGATAAGGACAGCGCGAGAAGCGCGCCGAATGAGGCCGACGGCAGCGTTGAGAGGATCGTGAACGGGTGAGCGTAGCTCTCATAGAGCATTCCAAGAATGATGTAGACCGCGATGATCGCGGCGAGGAACAGGAAGGGCTGGCTTTGGCTCGACTCCTGTGCCGCCTTCGCCTCGCCTCGCCACTCGGTCTTGACTCCGCTCGGAAGATGCGCGGCTCGTTCAACGTCTCGGATCGCCGCCTGGGCCTCACCGATGGAGACGCCGATTGGCAAGTTAAACGAGATGGTGATGGCGGGAATCCCGTTCTCGTGGGGAATCCACATCGGCGCGTGCTCACGCTTGCGCCTGCTCACCACGTCTACCGGCAAACCCGAAGTCAAAAAGACCTTGGATAGGTCGGAAGGACCCTGCCGGTACTCGGGCCCCACCTCCATAATGACACGGGAAAAATCGCTCGGGCGCCGAATCAGCATTAGCGGCCGCTGACCGAACCAGTCATAGAGAATCTCGTCGATGTCGGAGACAGTCACGCCGGCGCGCGCGCTGCGAATGCGGTTGGTGAGGAGGCTGGCGCCAAGTCCGCCCCTTTCGTAATTGGACACGACGTCCGTCACCTGCGGCAGCGCCGTAATGCGTCTCAGCATCACCTCCGCCCAGCGCACCACTTCGTCGCGGTTGAGCCCGGACACGGCGTACTGGTACCGCGAAGCGGCTCTCTTGGCGCCGAGACTGACGTCCTGGACCGGCACAAAGATGGCGCGTGCGTCCTCCACCTTCGCTACCTTCTTACGCAAACGCGCGATGACCTGGTCGAGCGACTCCTTACGCACACCCGGCGGCTTGAGGTTCACCAGCATGACGCCGCCACTCATGGTTCCCCTGCCTATGTAGGAGACCAGATCGGCAACGGCTGGGTCTGATTGGATCTCGGCCGCGATCACGCGTTGCGAAACTTGTTTGGCTTCAAATGAGATGTTCGATCGGCTGACTGTTCGCACCCGCAAAATGCCGGTGTCTTGCGTCGGCAGAAATCCCTTTGGCGCATTCACGTATAAGACGACCGAGCCAGCTGCGAGTACTGTCGCGAAAATCAATCCCAGCCATCGCCGTTCAAGCGTCCAATCGAGGCTGCGCGCGTACCAGCCAATGCAGCGCTCGATTGCCTGTTCGCAGAAACGGCCGATGCGCCCTTCCGGGGCTGCCGCGCCGGCCTTGAGCAATTGACCGCACAACATTGGCGTCAGCGTCAGCGACACCAGCGCCGAGGCGACAATCGCTGCAACCAGCGTCAATCCAAATTCGCGAAACAACCGGCCGACGATATCGGGCATGAACAGCACCGGTATCAACGCCGCGATTAGCGCGATCGTAATCGAGATGATGGTGAACCCCATCTGCCGCGTGCCGACTATGGCGGCGCTGATCGGGGCTTCGCCCTCGCGTATCAGCCGGATGATGTTTTCAATCATGATGATGGCGTCGTCGATGACAAAACCGATCGCAATCGTCACCGCCATTAGCGAAATATTGTCGAGGCTAAACCCGAGCAGATACATCACGCCTAAAGTAAGCGCGAGAGAGACCGGTATGGTGACGCTCGGGATGACCGTGGCCCAAAGCCTGCGCAAGAACAGTGCGACCACGAGAACGACGAGGATGATGGCAATCGCTATGGTGAACTCGACGTCAGCTATCGATGCGCGGATCAACAGCGTGCGGTCATAGAGGACGTGCATCTTGATCGACGCCGGCGCCCAACGCTCGAATTGCGGAAGCAGCTTCATGATGTCGTCGACGGTCTGGACGACATTGGCATCGGGAGTCTTGACAACCGAAAGCACGACACCGCGCTCGGCGTCGAACCATCCGGCTTGCTCATCGTTGACCGTGCTGTCGAAGATCGCTGCGACGTCCTTCAGCTTCAATGGCGCGCCAGCCTGCGACTTGACGACGATATCCTGGTAATCGACCGCCTTTAGAAGTTGATCATTGGCCGCGATCGTCAGCGCATGGGGACCGTCCGAAATCTCCCCTTTCGGCATGCTGATCGACGCCTGCTCAAGTGCGGCCTTCACCGCAGCGGTCGACACATGCATGTCCGCGAGTTGGCGCGGATTGAGCTGAACCCGAACCGCCGGCCTTCTCGATCCGCTCAGAAAGACTTTGGCAACGCCCTCGACCGCCGACACCTTTCCGGCAATCACGGTGTCGGCGAAACTGAAGAGTTCCGGAATGTCGTATGCTTCGGAGGTGATCGCGAGCGCGAAGATCGGAAACCCGCCGGGATTGGCCTTGATGTAGGTCGGCGGCCCCTGCAGCGCCTTCGGTAGCAGCGGCCCAGCAGCATTGATGGCCGCTTGCACCTCACCCGCTGCTGTATCGATGTTCTTGTTGAGACCGAATTCCAGCGTCACGCCGGAATGGCTGTAAATGCTGGTGGACGACATCTCCTTCAGTCCGGAAATGAGCCCCAGCTGGCTTTCCAGCGGCGCCGTCAGCGAAGACGCAATCGTGTCCGGGCTACCGCCCGGCAAGTACGAGCGAACCGAGATCGTCGGACGATCCATGTTCGGCAGTGAGGCGATTGGAAGACGGTAATAGGCGATAAAGCCGAGCAGTACGGCGCCGACCGTCAGCAGCATGGTGGCGACTGGTCGCCGGATAAAGATTTCCGAAAAGTTCACGCTTCGGCTTCCTAAACGCGAGTTGCTGTTTCACCCGCAACAAGCGGCTCGCCGTCGTCGCGTGACGGCGGCGTGCTGTTTGGAGTGCCCCGCTTTCGCTTCGATTGCCAAAACCCGCCGAAGCGCCGCTCCAGACGGGCGAAGGCAAGGTAGATGACCGGAGTCGTATAAAGCGTCAAAAATTGTGACACGAGCAGTCCGCCGACCACAGCAATCCCGAGCGGGCGCCGCAGCTCCGAGCCGGTGCCCGTGCCGATTGCCAGCGGCAGTGCGCCAAGCAGCGCCGCCAGTGTGGTCATCATGATCGGCCGAAAGCGCAGCAGGCAGGCCTGATAGATCGAGTCCTCGGGCGACATTCCCTGCTGCCGCTCCGCCGCCAGCGCAAAGTCGACCATCATGATTCCATTCTTTTTCACGATCCCGATCAGCAGAATGATGCCAATAAGCGAAACCAGGTTGAGATCCTGGCCGAACAACATCAACGCGAGCAGTGCGCCGACGCCGGCGGAAGGCAGCGTGGAAAGGATCGTGATCGGATGAATATAGCTCTCATAAAGAATGCCGAGGACGATGTAGACCGCGATAATGGCGGCCGCGATCAAGATCGGTTCGCTGGTGAGCGATGAAGCAAATTCGGCCGCCTTTCCGGTCAGCTTGGCTTCGATCGCGCTCGGCAGCCCGATTGCAGTCTGAGTCCGTTGCAGCGTTTCCAACGCTTGGCCGAGCGAAACACCCGCCGGCAAGTTGAATGAGATTGTGACCGCCGGAAACTGGCCTTGATGGCTGACGACGAGCGGCGCCAAACGCTTCTCAAGCTCGGCGAAGCTGGCCAGCGAGACTGGATTGCCCTTGGTGCTGAAGTCTGCGGTCACCCCGGTCGCGGCTTGGCCGCGGGTCGCAACGATCGCACCCGCCTGTGTCACATAAACGCTGTCGAGCGCATCCAGCGTATTGCGAAACTCGGGCGCGACCTCCAGGATCACGTGGTACTGATAAACCGGAGTATAGATCGTCGCGATCTGTTGCTGGCCGAAGGCGGCGTACAATATCTCGTCGACCGACGCCATGTTGATGCCGTAGCGCGCGGCCGCTTCGCGATTCACCGTGATCATGACCTGCTGGCCGAGATCCTGCTGATCGGTGGCGACGTCGGCGAGGTCAGGCTGCTTCTGCAATTCGGCAACGAACCGATCGGTCCAGCGACGCAGCTCCTGATCGTCGATGTCTTGAAGAACGTATTGGTATTGAGTTCGGGTCTGCCTGGTTTCGATCTGGATATCCTGCACCGGTTGCAAATGCAGCGTTATGTCATTGACGCCCGCGACGGCAGCCCGCAACCGCTCCATGATCTCCGCCGCCGACGCGTGCCGCCGGTCGGGCGACCCAATGTCGATATAAAGCCGGCCGCTATTGAGCGTCGTATTCTCGGTATCGACGCCGACGAAGCTGGTAACACTGATGACGTCAGGATCCTTTGCGATGATGTCGGCGACTTTCTGCTGCAACGCCGACATGCTGTCGAAAGAAATATCCTGGGACGCATCGGTGACGCCGGAAATAAGACCAGTGTCCTGTTCGGGCACAAAACCCTTGGGAATTGCCGTATACAACCAGATGCTGGCGAAAAACGTCAGAATCGTAATCACGAGCATCATGGTCTGGCGACGCAGCGTCCAACGCAGCCCGTCCTCGTAGAGCGCGCGCATGGCGTCAAAGGCGCGTTCGCTGATCTGGAACAGCCGCGACTGTCCGTGCGCTTCTTCCCGCTTGAGCAGCGTCGCGCACATCATGGGCGTCAGAACAAGCGACACGATTCCCGAGATCACAATCGATGCCGAGAGCGTAATTGCGAATTCCCGAAACAGCCGGCCGACTACGCCGCCCATCAGCAACAAAGGAATGAAGACCGCGACCAGCGAAATGGTGAGCGACACGATGGTAAAACCGATCTGTCGCGATCCTTTAAGCGCCGCATCGAGCGGCCGCTCGCCGGCTTCGATGTAGCGGACGATATTCTCGATCATGACGATCGCATCGTCGACGATAAATCCCGACGCAACGCTGAGCGCCATCAGTGAAAGATTGTCCAGGCTGAATCCGATCGCCGCCATGACGCCGAAAGTGGCGATCAGCGATACCGGCAACGTCACGCTCGGAATGACCGTCGCCCAAAATTTTCGCAAGAACAGGAAGATCACCAGAACGACAAGCGCGACGGTGATCGCCAGCGTTTGCTGCACGTCGGCCACCGCCGCGCGGATGGTCGTCGTGCGATCCGCCGAAATTGACACCTTGATCGCTTCCGGCGACGATTTCTTGATCTCCGGGAGCAAATTTTCAACGGCATCGGCGACCTTGATGATGTTGGCGCCGGGTTGTCGCTGCACGTTGATGATGACTGCAGGCTGACCATTGTACCAACCGGCGAGTTTCTCGTTCTCCAGTCCCTCTACGGCATCGCCAATATCTTTGAACAAGACCGGAGAGCCGCTTCGATAAGCGATGACCGCGTTGAGAAAATCCTTGGCGTTGAAGAGCTGGTCGTTGTTGCCCACCTCGAAGGCTTGTTGCGCGCCGTCGATCTGCCCCTTCGGTATGTCAACGGTGGTTGCCTCGATGGCTTTGCGAACGTCATACAGCGACAGTCCGAGCGCGGCGAGTTTCCGCGGATTGGCCTGAAGGCGTACGGCGCGCGCCTGGCCACCCTGAATGCTGACTTCACCCACACCTTCGATCTGCGAGAGTTTCGGAACGAAAGCAGTCGCCGCATACTCGGTAATCGCATGCAGCGACATGGTTTCGGAAGTCAGAGCCAATACCAGAACCGGCATGTCCGCCGGGTTCACCTTCCGGTAAATCGGCGGCGCAGGCAGCGCGTTAACCGGCAGCCAGCCTGTTGCGGCGTTGATCGCGGCCTGAACGTCCTGCCCAGCCGACGAAATGTCGCGTGTCAGACTAAACTGCAATGTAATCTGGTTGGTGCCGTACGAACTCGTCGACGTCATCAGCGTGAGGCCAGGGATTCGCGCCAGCTGGTATTCAAGCGGCGCGGATACCGAGGACTGCATGACGTCGGGCGAAGCGCCCGGATAGATCGTCACGACCTGGATAGACGGAAAATCCACCGTCGGTAGCGCCGCGACCGGCAGCATCCGGTACCCCAGCAGACCGAGCAAAACGACGGCGACAATCAGTAGAGTGGTCGCAATTGGGCGGACAATAAATGGTGCAGAGACGTTCATTCCGCGCTGGAGAGTTCGGAATCGTCGCCTGGCTCTTTGGTGACGATCTCCACCTGGCGCCCGGTCTGGAGATAGTACTGGCCTTCGACGACGACCTGTTCGCCGCCTTGCAGGCCCCGATCCAGCAAGGCGGTATCGCCGAGCGTCTGTTTGACGGCAACGGCTCGCGTCTCTGCGGTGTTATCTGGCTTGACCAACCATACAAAGTCGCCCTTCGGACCGTGCCGGATCGCCGTAGCGGGAACGGTCACACCATTGTGCCGCTTTTCGACCATCACCCTGCAATCGGCGAAACTTCCCGGCCACAGCTTGAATCGCTCATTGGGAAAGCTGGCCTTGAGCTTGATCGTTCCGGTCGCCGGATCGACCTCATTATTGACTGTCTGCACTGTGCCGCGATCAAGCAGCGTTTTGCCGTTTTCCGCATATGCGTACACCGGCAGCTTGTTCAACCCTTGCGAAACCCCGGCTGCCGCCAGCTCCGTCGCCGCGAGCGTTATGATCACGTAGATCGGCTGCAATTGAACGACGGTAACGATGTTCTTGTTATCCGCTGCCCGGATGAGATTGCCGGGATCGACATGGCGAATTCCGGTCTGACCGTTAATAGGGGATTTGATGGTGGTAAAATTCAGCTCTGTCTGCGCGTATTTGATCTTGGCGTCGTCTTCGGCGACATCGGCCGTATATTGCTCGACGAGTGCGCTGGTATTGTCGACCTGCTTTTGCGTAGCGAAATCATGTGTCGCCAGTTGCTGATAGCGCCATAGGTTGGTCTTGGCGTTCTCTAATTCGGCCTGAGCCCTTAACTTGGCCGCTTGCCATTGTTCAAGCCGCGCTTGGTAGGGCTCTGGATCGATTATGATCAGGGGATCGCCGGCTTTGACGTTATCTCCTTCCTGAAAGTTCATCTTCAGGATCACGCCATCGACTTGCGATTTTATGTCGATCGTATTGTAAGCGATTACCGTACCGATGCCGGAAAGATAGATCGGCACATCGCTCACCTTGGCCGGGGCCACGACAACTGGCACGGCCTCTGTGCCAAGCGGACGACGAAGTCCGCGACCGGCTTTTTTTTGCGTACCCGACGTCCGTTCAGCAGATCGAACTGGCGCGGACACTGGCGTTACGGCGTTTGTTGCGGCATGCCCGCCAAGGAATCCCCCGTCCGGGCTGAGAAAATAGATGCTGGCGGCAACCAATGCCAATCCCGCGGGGATCAGGAAATATTTCGGGGGCATGGCCACTTGTCGATGTCCGCGGTTTGACGTCTCTGATCGCAGTAAAATATAGTCAGATTCACATTACGAATACAGCAACTTGAAGGCGCCATTCATGGCGCGAGCTTCGGGGTTTATTGCGCGAGTCCCATCGACGCAAACGAAATCAACCGTGTTGCTGGACACCCCGGCTCATCGCGCTGCACAAAGGCGCATCGGAAGCGTTTAATGTTCTAAGACGATTATTGCACGAATATGCGTGGATCCGTCACTTTGTTTTGATTGCATGCGGCCGTTGGGTGTGATCACCGTCTATTATCCATTCGGTTTTAATGGGCGCCGAGGGACTCTCCGTAATGGCACGAGCCAATCCGTCATCAGACCCAAACAATAACGAACGCCCGCGCAAACGGCTCCTGGCCGGCTTCGAGCAACTCAAAGCCGGCGACCTGGAAGGCGCCCGCGAGACCTTTGCGAAGATCATCGGGGCCAATCCAAACGCGGTGGCAGCGCATCTTGGGCTCGGCCGGGTCTATTTGCTGGAAAACGACCTGCAGGCGGCGATGCAGTGCTGCGAACAGGCACTGGCACGCGATCCGAAATCGGCTCGAGCAAAAATTTTGATGGCTCGCGTGCGCGAAGCGCTGGGCGACTACGACGCCGCGGTACGTGATTACCAAGAGGCCATCGTTATCGATCCTTTAGCCGCCGTCGCACAAAGACGGCTCAGTGGTATTTCCGCGCAAAGCGGTAATTACGAGGAGGCATTGGGCCGGCTGCGCGTACTCCTGCAACAGAATCCCGCGCAGGTCTCCACCCGTTTGTTGCTCGCCAGTGTGTTGGAACGGGCCGGCGAAACGGCGGAAGCAAAGGCCGAATTGCAGCGGGTCTTGGATCTGGAGCCCGACCGATGGGTTGCGGCCTACCGGCTAGCGCAGTTGCATCTGCGAGCTGGAGAAACGATCGAAGCGCGGCCGTTACTGGAGAAAGCCGTAAGTCTGGCACCCGGAAACGCCGGCCCTCGCCTCGCACTGAGCGCGATCCTGAACGAGCTGGGCGACCATGAGGCGATTGCGGCGCTGGAGAAGGCGAAGCCGACCCGCCGAAACCGTGAAAGACTGGCGGAGCAAATTGAGACCCTGCTGGGGTCGATTCCGGCGGCAAAGCGGTATGCGGGGAAGCACCAAGCACCCACGCCTGGCGGCGATTCCGCGGCATCTGACCCATCGCAATCTGTAGACGCACCGCGGGCAAGCCGCCATGGACCACTACGTCGCCGCAAAACTTCGGGCGGCCTCGGCGCGCGCAAGCGGCAAGAGCGCGAGTAGTCCAAACCCGACGATCGGCCAGCCTCGGCAACGATGCGCCATCTTCCAAGGGAGATGAGTTTGCCCGAGCCCTGACGACATGTAACTTGACGGGCGATGGCTGCTAACAAGACTCTTGCCGATAATGAGATCGCTGTTTGGTGGATGGCGACCGATGCGATTGAACCAGCCGATTTGCAGCGGTGGCTCGGCATACTCGACAAAGAAGAGCGGGAGCGAGCGGCGCGGTTCTATTTCGATATTGACCGGCGGGAATTCATCGCTGCGCACGCGTTATTGCGCACGATGCTGGCGTTCTACCTTAATCGTCCCGCACCTCATTGGCAGTTTATCAGCGACGCCGAAGGCAAGCCGAGGATCGATCCGCGCAATAGCGCCGGCGAGTGCCCGTTTAGCCTTTCGCACACGCGCGGCCTCGTGGCCGCGGCCCTCTCAGCCAACGGCGCCCTCGGCATTGACGTGGAACACATCGACCCGCGCAAAGCAGATTTCGCCATGGCCGAAGCCTATTTCGCACCAGCCGAAGTGCGATTGTTGCAAGCAGCCCCGGCCTCGGAGCGAGACTTATGCTTCTTTCGCTTGTGGACCTTGAAGGAGGCATACGTCAAAGCCACTGGTACCGGGCTTAGCACTCCGCTGAAGTCGTTTGCCTTCGCCTTCGAGCCGATTCGCATCCAGTTTGAGCCGGGCTCGGCCGAGCGCGCGGCGGAGTGGCAATTCGCAATCTTGCCCACAACCGACCTACACGTGCTTTCGGTCGCCGCCGGGCATCACACTCGCGCCGTGCGCGTGAGCCCGTGCGCGGTTGTACCTAGGAATCTCTCAATGCCCTGAAGCTCCCGGAGTTCCGGTCCGAGAACAGCATACAACGGGCGCATCGCGATCTGGCGACCCGGCGGAAGTCGCCTGCCGCGGAGGCGATCCGCGGATGAATTTATGGATCGAGCCGAGCATTGCATCACTTATAAAGGACAGCTGTCGAGGCAAAGAACGCCGCGATGCCGTTTGCCTTGAAATTACGCAATAACGGACCTAAGCAGAATATCCCGTCTGTCAGCGCTCTGAAGGTTGTTGGTAGGTAATGTGTTCCCGATCACAGCGAAATTGAATGTGATGCGGTACCCAACGGCAAGTCAGTTCGTCTACCCTGACAACCACGTCGCAGTTTGAGGGAAGTCGGTGAACCAGAAGAAAAGCAGCCAAACCAGCAAAAAACCGCGAGTGGCCATCATCGGAATGGTGATCCGCTGTCCGGGCGCAACAAACGTCGGCGAGTTCTGGTCGAATTTGAAGAATGGGGTAGAATCAATCTCATTCTTCCCGGAGGCCGAGCTTCGTAAGGCCGGCATTTCGGAAGCGGTGCTGCAACTGCCGAGTTTCATTCGCGCCGGCGCCCCGCTGGAAGGGCTCGATCTGTTCGATGCCGGTTTTTTCAATTACAGCGCGCGCGAAGCGGAGTTCATCGATCCGCAGCAGCGGGTGTTTCTCGAGAGCGCCGTGGAGGCGCTCGAAACCGCCGGCGTCGACCCGGCCCGGTTTCCGGGTTCCATCGGCGTGTTCGCGGGCGAGGGCCAAACCCTCTACGGTTACCAGATCCTTGCCAACAGGTCTGTGATCGGCGTCGAAAGGCAGATGGCGGTCATCGGTAATGACAAGGACTATCTGTCGACCAGAACGTCTTACAAGCTCGGATTACGAGGACCCAGTTTCACGCTCCAGTGCGCGTGCTCAACCTCGACCGTAGCGATGCACCTCGCCACGCAGAGTTTGCTCGCGGACGAATGCGATTTGGCGCTGGCGGGCGGCGTGTCGGTCTCCTGGCTGCGTGGTAAGGGCGGTTATCACTACGTCGAAGGCGGTATCCTGTCGCGCGACGGCCACACGCGCGCATTCGACGCCAATGCCAGCGGCACCGTATTCGCCGACGGCGTCGCCATTGCCGTTCTCAAGCGCCTCGACGAAGCGGTTGCCGACGGCGACGATATCCAGGCCGTTATCATCGGCACCGCCGTCAACAACGATGGCGCTACCAAGGGCAGTTACACGGCCCCGAGCAGCGATGGTCAGTTTGACGTCCTGTCCGACGCGTTGTCCGTCGCCGATATCTCTCCGGAGACCATCGGCTTTGTCGAGGCCCACGGCACCGGAACTGCGCTCGGCGACCCGATCGAAATCGATGCACTGCAACGGGTGTTTCGAACCGCAACGGATAAAAAGCAGTTCTGCGGCGTCGGCTCTCTTAAATCCAACCTGGGGCATCTCAACACGATTTCAGGACTTGCGGGCACAATCAAAGCGGCGCTTTGCGTCAAGACCGGCGAGATTCCGCCTAATCTCCACTTCGAGAAACCGAATCCAAAAATAGATTTCGCGAACTCGCCGTTCTACGTGCCGACCAAACTGACGAAGTGGTCGCTCGAAGGGCCGCGGCGCGCGTGCATCAGCGCGTTCGGTATCGGCGGCACCAATACAGAAGTCATTATCGAGGAACCGCCGAAGCCGGTCTCCGATCCGACAACAAAAAGCATGCACGTGGCAATTATTTCAGCCAAGACCGCCACGGCGCTCGATGCCGCCTCCACACGACTTGCCAGGCATTTGAGCGAGCATCCGGAGGAAAATATCGCCGACGTTTGCCACACGCTGGCGGCAGGCCGCGGACTCTATGCGCATGCCCGGGCCATCGTCTGTGCCGACGGCCCGACGGCCGTGCAGGCGCTCGAATTGGGGGATCCCAGCGCTTCGGTCGGTGGATTGCGCGGCACTACCCGGAAACCGGTAACGTTTCTGTTCCCAGGCCAGGGCTCCCAGCACATCTACATGGGTCGGGAGCTTTACAAGGAAGAACCGGTCTTCCGCCGCGAGCTCGACAAGTGTGCCGAAATTCTGCGTGGACATCTCGGCTTGGATCTGCGGACGCTCTTGCATCCGGAAGGCGACGAGATCGGCGAAGCCGAGAAGCTGTTGCGCAATACTCAGTATACGCAGCCAGCGATCTTCGCGGTGTCATACGCCCTGGCGCAATTGTGGATGAGCTTTGGCGTGCGCCCGGCCATGGCGCTCGGTCACAGCATCGGCGAATTCGTGGCTGCCTGTCTCGCCGAGGTCTTCTCGCTTGAAGATGCGCTCCGCGCCGTGGCGGAACGTGGTCGGCTAATCCAAAGTATGCCCGGCGGCGCAATGCTGGCGATCATGTGTCCGGCCGAGCAGGCTACACCACTGTTTCCGAAGTCGGTTTCGCTTGGAGCAATCAATACACCGACCGCCTGCGTGGCTTCCGGACCGCGCGAAGATATCGCGGCGCTCGAGCGGCAGCTGGCAGAAAAAGGCATTTCCTCAACCCTCTTGCACACGTCGCATGCTTTTCATTCGGCGATGATGGAGCCGGCGGTCGGGCCCTTCATCGAAGTGATGCGAGGCATCGAACTGAAACCGCCGCAACTGCCGTACATCTCCAATGTCACGGGCGAATGGATCACGGACGAGCAGGCAACCAACCCCACCTATTGGGGCACGCATATGCGCGCGGCGGTTCTGTTCCACAAAGGCTTGTCTTGTATCCATCAGCAAACCCCCACGGCGTTCCTCGAAGTCGGTCCGGGCCGAAGTCTTGGCACTTTGGCGCGCGCGCTCGGTGATGATGCGACGGTTCTATCGTCTCTGGCACATGCTTCGGCACGCGGCGTGGGCGAAGTGCGGGCTTTCCTCCGCGCAGCGGCGGAACTTTGGGTCCTTGGCGCGCCGATCGATTGGAGCCAGCGCTACGCCTCGGAACGCCGCCTGAAGCGGCCGCTGCCGACCTACCCGTTTGAACGGAAGCGATATTGGGTACTCGACGACGAACAACCCGCGGCCCCGCGACAAAACCGGCAGAGAGTCGCCGGTGGCGGCGCTGCTGTGGCGCAGCAGCCGGCGCGGACCGGACCGAGCTATACGGTAGAGACGGCCACCTGGAAGCGCGTGCAGTACTCCGCGCAAACGGATGCATCCGATCGGGGCAAGCTGGTCTGGCTGGCGTTTATCGCCAGCGAGGATTTGGACGAGCGCTTTGCGGAAACCTTGCGCGCGCGCGGTGACCAGCTGACCGTTGTCAAGAAAGGACCGGTTTTCACGGAGTTGGGCAACGGACGGTTCAGCTGCGACCCGAATCAGGAAGCCGATGTCGACCAGCTCTGCTCGAGGGTCATAAAAGACTTGGCGGCTGACCAACGGCTGCGAGTCGTGTATTTCTGCAGCCCATCGCACCCACGCGCTGCTGACAAAGTCGCGTCAGAATACCGGCACGAAGTCGACGACAAAATCGGCGCTCCCATTTCGCTCATTCGTTCGCTGACGAAGCATGCGAGCGCCGAGAAAATCAGCCTCACGCTTGTTACGCGTGATGGTTATGAGGTCGTTGGGACCGAGACGGTTGATCCCATGATGGCGCTGCCGATCGGACCATGCCTCGCCAGCATGCACGAGTATCCGGGGCTGAACTGCCGGGTCGTGGACGTGGCCTCGACGGCCACCGACGTCGAAGATCTCGCGCAGAAACTTGCGGCCGATCTCGCGGAGCCGCGGCAAAGCTCGGTGACGGCGTACCGTGGCAACGCCCGCTGGTCGCGAACGATCGACGCGATACCAACTTTCCTGATGCGGAGCCCGCACGCGGCTCTGCGCAAGAACGGGGTTTATCTGATAACTGGCGGGCTCGGGGCTCTCGGGCTGGCGCTGTCGCGGCATCTCGCGGAGAATTATCAGGCGCACCTTATTCTGACCGGACGCACCTCGCTCCCGCCACGCGAAGAGTGGAGCGGTATCCTCGCCAAATCATCGAACGACGATAATCGCCTCGTGCGGGTGATCCGCGGCATCGAAAAAATCGAAGCGGCCCGGGGGCGTGTCATGCTCGGCACGGCCGACGTCTGCGACTTGTCGCGGATGCAAACCGTGGTGCGCGCTGCGTACGACAAGTTCGGGGAAATTCACGGCGTTATCCACGCGGCCGGCGTTCCCGGCAGCACACCGATTGGCCTGAAGACTCCGGAGGAATTGGACGAAGTCCTTCGGCCAAAGATTGTCGGACTGGCCGTACTGGAACAAGTCTTCGCCAATCGCGAGCTGGATTTCCTTGCGCTGTTCTCATCGACCAGCGCGATCTGGGGCCGTGTCGGACAGGTCGATTACACCGCCGCGAACGCGTATCTCGACTCGTATGCCATTCGAAATTGGGAACGAGCGAAATGGCCGACGATCTCGATCAACTGGGACAACTGGCGCGAAGTCGGGATGGCGGTGGATACGCATCGAACCGGTCCCGGACAAGCTAAGCAAGTAAAGGGCCTCACCACCAAGGACGGCGTCTACGCCTTCAGCCAAGCCCTGGTCGCAAGGCAGCCTCAAGTGATCGTGCGCGCTGCGCGGGCACAACCTTTGCAACCGGTGAAGGCTGGCGCGCCGGCGCAAACCCGCGGCGCGGCGCCCGCGAAGCCGGCAGTCAAGGCGAAACCCAAGGGTTATCCGCGGCCGGCGCTTGCTCAACCCTATCAACCGGCCGCAAACGATCTTGAGGTGCAACTGTCGACGTTGTGGAGTGAGCTCCTTATGATCACTCCAATTGGCCGCGACGACAATTTCTTCGAGCTTGGCGGCCATTCGCTGCTCGGTTTGCAGCTACTGCCGAAAATTCGCGACAAGTACAAAGTCGCGATAGAGCCGCGAGAATTGTTCGCCAACCCAACCGTTGCCAAGCTGGCCGCCAACATCGAAGGCAAGCTTGTATCTGCCTAGCTTCACGCACAGTCTCCCCGCGACAAGCCATCAATGATTCGGCACGATGGCGCCGGCACGCAACGGCAACGGGCTTGCTCGCCGCCGGCATGCCAGAGGCCGTAAATTCGTGCAGGTGAAGTTTTCGGCAGCCGACGTTGCCAATAGAGAGATAGTGCCGCAAATTATTCTACGAGTTGCAGGAGGACACGATGGCCGTTGCGCAGTCCGCGATGATCGAAGGGTTGAATAAACAATTCGTCGAAGCCTTCAAGACTCGCGATTTCAGCGCTGTAGCGGATATGTTTACGGACGATGCAGTCATGCTGCCTCCTCGCCGCAACATCATCACCGGCAAAAGCAAAATCCAGTCGTTCTGGACGCGTTCCAAACGGCTTCATGAGCTGAAGTTCGATACCGACAGCGTCACCACGCTCGCTAGCGGCGTCGTTCGCGAGATCGGCACGCTCCGCATGCTGGTCGGTCGGAGTGGCGGCGGACGCGGCGGGGAGGACAGCAGCGACGCAACCTCGGATCAGGCTGAGCGCGCCCAACCGCGGGAGATATCAGGGCAAGTACGTTTTCGTATGGCGCAAGGTCGATGACCGTTGGAAACTCGAAACCTGCATCTGGAATCGGAACAAGTCGGACAAGCCTTCCCGCCGCGGGCGTCGCCGTAAGCGTGAATAGGTCCTTTCGAAGGCGTCCCCTAAGCGTCAGTCGCGGTTTCCAATGAGCCTGTGAAGGAAGAAGGCGTCCTCCAGACCGGCAGCTTGCCGCGCTCAAGCCAAAGGACGCGATCGGCCGTACTGAAATAGCGCTCGTCGTGCGAAATCACGACAACGAGCTTGCCCGAGTCGCGAATGCGAGGAAGGATCTCCTTATAGAACAGATCCTTGTAGCGAGGATCTTGATCCGCCGCCCATTCGTCGAAAACCAAGATTGGGCGGTCTTCCAAAAGCGCCATCAGCAACGCCAGACGCCGGCGTTCGCCGGAAGACAACGTAGTGCCCGCGGATTCTGGCGTCGAGAGCATCCATTCCTCGAGTTTCAATCGGACAGCAAGCCGCTCCGCCTCTTTAGCCACTTGCTGTGGCCGCAGATCGGCGACGCCTTCGAACAAACAGAAATCGGCAAAGACTACGGAAAACTTGCTGCGGAACCAGCGAACGCTGTCGTCCTCGATGACCGTATCGTCAAGTCGAATGCTGCCGCTCGATGGCGGATACAGGCCGGTCAAAATCTTTGCAAACGTCGTCTTGCCGCTGCCGTTACCGCCTGCCACCAAGACAATTTCGCCAGGACGAAGTGTCAGATCGAGCGGCCCCAGCGTGAATACGTCCGGCGAGCCCTCACCTTGGTATCTGAAAACGACATCTTGCAAAGCCAGGCTGCGCCACTGCCCTGCCGGCGTCGGGACATGTCGCGTTGTGTCGCCTTCCTGATCCTCCGACAGCGTCACGCCGAGTTCAGTGATGCGCTGCAGTGCCACGGAAGCGTCGGCGAATATTCTGCTGTCCGCGATCAGCGAGGCGAGCGGGCCCCGAATGTGCAAGAGCGCCAGAAGACCATAGCCATATCCGCGTCGCAGCAGTTCGGTGTCGCCGAACGGTCCAAACACCGCAGTGCCGAGAATGACGTAAAACATGATCTGCACCCAGTTGCCGACGAAGTCGAAGGAGCGACTACGTCTCGCACCGGATTGCATCTGGTCGTGCACGCGATCCTCAAACGAACGCAACACATGCCGTGCCAGCTGGCGGTTGAGTTTCAGCTGCTTCACGCCGTCGAGAAGCATGTTGTAGACGTGAACAACTCTATCCCAGGCGTCTCGCGCCGAAGCGCGCTGCCGGGTTTCAAACCGCCGCGCCAGCACGGCGCCGCCGATGCAGATCAGCAACAGGATTGTTGTTACGCCGGCGCGATCCGCCGAGAGCCATGCCAGATAGGCCACCAGGGCGACCAAGAAGGCCGTGCTCGAGAACAGCGATACAAGACTGCGCACGGCCGCCGCAACGCCGTTTAAATCGCTGGTAAACGCGACCAGCAGCCGCGCCGATCCGATGCGCTCGAGATCCAGCAGCGGAACGTGCAGTACGGATCTGACCAAGCGTCGGCGCAGTCGAAGAACCGATTTCGTGGCCAGCCGGGAAAGTGTGGCGCGCGCAAATTCACGCATCAGAATTGCAAAAGCCGCCACCAGGGCAAACTGCCACCACAATATGCTACCGGACCGGAGCGATTCGAAAATGCAAATCAGCGCTCCCATAGCCGCGACGCCGCTGAGCACGCTGGCGAAGATCGCCGTCACCAGCATCACGACCGAGATCCGCGACAGGAGACGAATAAGCTGCATTTCTATCTGACCCAAAATTGAATGTTTGTAGCGTCGCGCCTTTAGCTTACCGACGCCAAAGCCGCATCGAGAGGCAACTTGCCACTGCCAACGCCCCGAGAGGGCGCAGGCTGATGTTAGAGCCGCTCCAGAACGTAGGTGCGGCGGCGGCCACGTTCATAATCGTGGGCGCCGGTCCAATCGCTGATGCTCAACGTCTGCCAGTCAATCTCATGCCAATCGAACTGATAATATTCGCAGAGGAATACTATCAGTTCATGATTCGGAGTGGCGGTTATTGCGCCGTGTCGCTGCGTTCCCTTGGGCGCCGACGCGTCGCGCAGCTTAACGTCGAAGCGTACGATTGGCCCCTCGCCGCGGCTTACGTCCATGTCCAAAATGACACGTCTGGCTTCCAGTCGATAGATCTGACCGAAGACGACGCGCGGATCGGACAGCTCCAACGACCTCGCACCCACGATCAGGTCGAACTTGCCGGGCTGCATCGTCCGTAATGCAACGTTGATATCCGAGACAACAAATTCATAGGCCTGTGGAGACATTTCATATTCGAAGAACGTCGTCCGCGCAGCATCTGCCGCTTTCCGCGAAGGGTCGACGCCCGTAACGTGCGCGGCTCCGGCATCGAGCGCAGCCATGCACCATCGGCCGTCTCCACTGTTGAGATTGAGGACGCGTGCGCCCCGAAACAAATCGCTATTGCACGAAACGATAGCCTCATAGCGATGGCGCGAGCGGATATCTTCGGGCGACCCGAAACGCTCGTAACGGTCAAAGAAATGCAACGGATCCGATGCTTCCATTGCGCGTCTTTACCCTATAGCGGCTGGTCAAGTGAACCGGCATCGCTCTCGTGATCCTCAATGCGGTTGAGCACATATGTTCGACGCTCGTCGCGCTCATAATCGTGGATGGCGGTCCAATTCGTGATCCCCAACGAATGCCAGTCGATCCGACGCCACTGAAAGTTGAAAAAATCGCACAGGAGCATGATCAGCTCGTGGCTCGGGCTTGCTATGACGGTGGCATAGCGTCTCGCGACCTCGGGCACGGGTTGATCCGACGCGACCAGCTTGAAGCGAGCGATGCCGCCCCTGCCGCGAACGATTTCGGTGTCGAGAACCACATGCTTAGGCTGCAGCCGGTACAGCTCCTGAAAAAAAGCACGTGGGTCGGATTCTTCGAGAACTTTCTCGCACAGAATAAGGTCGAATGCCTGCGGCTCAAATGTGCTGAGCTGGGCTATACTCGCGACCTTATAAGACTCGGCGTTGAAGCCATATTCCTCGAACGTTTGCGTGGTAGTCTCATCGAGAGATCGTTCCAGCCGAACGACGCGCGCGGCCCCGGCATCGAGCGCCGCCAGGCTCCATAGGCCATCTGAACCCATCAAATCGAGGACACGGGCACCGCTGAACAATTGGCGATTGCGGGCAACAAACGCGTCGTAGCGATGGCGTGAACGGATCACCCCGACAAAACCGGTTGCCGTGTCGGGCGCGACCGGCAAGCTCCTGATAAACTGCGCGTAGCGGTCAAAAAAATGCAAGCCTCCCGCAGTCTCCGCTCGTCGGTCGCCAGGCGTATCGCTAACATCGGGGTCACTTAGGCGAGGTCCGTTCTGCGCCCTGGCCGCGTGAGCTTTCGTCCGCTCTGGGTCTTTTTTTTCCTCGCTCTCGAAGCGTTCGATCCAATCCCTATTCGTGCCGTCACCTTGACGCTTGGTCGGGGGAACCAGGACATCGTCGGGTTCGTCGTCTGCAACGCCCAGGAGTTCGACGATGCTGCGGATCACTTTTGGTGTGTCCGCGATCAGGTCTTCATAGACCACATGGAACGGTTCGATCCCGTGTGCTTCAAACCATCGCGGCCACTTAAGCTCTTGCTGCTCAACCTCTTCAAGGCATTTTGCGATCAATTCCCGATCGTACTGTAACGGCGGCCGTTCGCTTTCGATGCGCGAGGTCCAGAAATCCGTCTGCAACGCCTTCGCCATCGACACCGCCTGAGCAAGCGTGTTGCGGCGGTTGATGTGGATGAACGTGACCGGAGCCAACGCCTCCAAGAGCTGCGGATATTGTTTCAGGAACACCTCGAAATGGTGGCTATGAGTCTTCAAGCCGAAGACGCCATTCTTCGATGAGCGGCGTTCGACGAGTTTGGTGATGTAATCCGCCGGCGATGACACCTTAAAGCGGTTCATCAGGACCGGCAGCGCGTCATAAGGGTTGAGGAATTCGACGGGCGCCCCAAGCACGCCGGTTCGCCACAGCTCCCAACAAAAATAATTGCTCCCCGAGCGATAGGAGGAGGCGACGATATAGGACTTTCGCAACGGAACGAAATGATTGAAATCAAGCCGCTCGTCGAGGACAAAGCGAACCGGTTTTTCGTCACCAGCCGTTTTCACCCGCATACCACACCCATTAAAATCCGAATTGCTCCCATTGCCGGCCGAAGACAGCTGATTTCAGCTTCGATCAGTTTCGATTCTGGCCCACAACTATCCTTTTGTTCGAGCAATTGTCAGGCGGCAATACCGGACAAAAAGCCGATCACGGTGTTAGCGAATTCACCTGGATTGTCCATCATGACAGCATGGCCGGCCCCGGGGATTGTCGCGAGCCTTCCAGCCGCAAGCGTGTGATCGACCATGCGCGTGGCGACATCCGAGGGCAGAACGCCGGACCCCATGCCACGGATGACTAAACTCGGGCATTTGATCTGCTCGAGGGTGGGCCATAGTTCCGGAAAGTGGTAGCGGGCTCCGTTCGCCTCGAGCCGGCTAATCTGCGAGTTGGTTGCAAGTGCAGCGTCGGTCTTTAATTGCCAGCCTTGCGCGGACTGGCGCAAGCTGCACCGCGCGAGCTGCCGCAGCTGGTTCGGATCGGCAAGCGGCCGGTGGGCAATCAACCAGTCGGCATAATCCTCGGTCGACGCGAAAGTCCGCGGCATCTCGACGAAGGCACGAACAACCTCATCGACGCCACCCTTGTCGAGCTCGGGCCCAAAATCGACAATGATCAGACCGGCCGTACGCTCAGGGTTTTCCGCCGCAAAACGCATGGCCACTGCCGCGCCGAGGGAGTGACCTATCAAGATCATTCGCTCGAAACCGAACACCGCCAAAACCTTGGTCAGATCGGCGGTCAACGTTCCGGTGTCGTACCTCGTCTCGGGATCCCAACCCGAATCGCCGTGCCCACGCAAATCCATGGCGACGGTGCGGAACTCCGGCATGAGCCGAGTTGCCAAGTGATTCCAAACGCAAGCAGCGTCCCCAAAGCCGTGAAGAAGCACGCATGGAAGCCCTCGCCGACTCCACTCCACTACAGCAAGAGCAATGGCACGCTTCTCACAGACGACGACAGACCTGCGCCACATTTTCTGATTACGGGTTCGTGCGCGGAAGACTTAAGCTCCGACGAGCTTTTGACTTTGTAACCATCCGAACCCGGCCATTCAAGATGCGCGGCGAGGCCGCGACATGATCCGATCGAGCACATAAACACGGCGCTGGGCACCCTTGTGGTCGCCGGCGCCCGCCTCTTTGGGAACGTTGCGCGCGTCGATTGCACGACAGCGAAAGCCAAAACAGTCGCATAGGCCCTTGATCAGCGTATCACTGGGGATCGCCACCAAAGCGACGGACTGCTTCTTGCCTTTCGGGAGGGCCTTGTCCGCCTCGTTCACTCTGAAGATCGCGACCGGTTCTTTTCGGCCGGCGATCCGCGTGTCCAAAATGACGTGTTTTGGCCGAAGGCGCCACAGACACTTGAAGAAGAAGTGCGGATCGGCTGAGACATCCCGGCACAATACAACGTCGAACGTATTTGGGTTGAACTCCCGCAACGCGGCGAAAAGTTTGGCGTTAACGAACCGGTACGATGTCGGCTTGATGCCAATTTTCCTAAAGGCTTTGCCGGCGGCTTGTATCGCTGCGAGCTTGCTATCGACGCCGACCACCTGAGCGGCGCCGGCTTCTATCGCCGCATAACTCCAACGCCCGTCGCCGCTCCGCAGATCAAGCACACGAGCATTCTTTAACAGCGCACGGTTCCGGGCGACGACGATCTCGTAGCGACGGCGCAGCCGCTCCGCGGCTGGCGGACGAAGCACCGTGCCCTCGATGGCATTATAGCGGTCGAAAATATGCAGCGCGCGTTCGCCATTTGCGGGAGCTACCTTCGACTTGGCAGTCTTGGTTACGCCAGCGTCCCGAAGTTCGATTCCATTACGGATTTCCCGCTCAAAACGCGCCGCCCACTGCTCGCTGAGCTGATCGGACGGCTTTTCGGCCAACGGAACGCGAACAGTTTGCGGTTCGTCACTTTTGACGCCGACAAGATCAATGATGTTGGAGACCACCGCGGCCGGTTTGCCGGTCAGGTTCTCGTAGTCCACGACGAATGGCACAATTCCGTTCGCTTCAAACCAACGCGTCCATCCCAGCCGTTGGCGCTCGATCCGGCCGATCCATTTGGAGATCAGATCTCTATCGTATCGCAAAGCCGCTGGTCGGTTTCGCTGCCCGGCAGGCTGAGCGTCAATCTGGACGGACTTCGCCATGAATGCGGCTTGGACCACCTGATCCGACCGCTCGACAAAAATGTAGGTGACGGGCGACAGCACGGCCAACATTTCCGGGAACCGGCGCAGTGCTTCCTCAAAATCGTTGAACTCGACGTTCATTCCGAAAACGCCGTTTTTCGACGTGCGGCACGCCAATAGTTTATCGAGATAATCGGCGGGCGATGACGCCTCGAGACGCTCCATCATCTTGGTGCCGACGTGCTTATGGTAACCAAAATACTCCGCAGGAGCGCCGAGGATGCCCGTCGCCCAGAAGTCTCGTGCTGAGGAACGTGGCGCCGCACCGCGGCGTTGATGCAATGATGTATGATTTGCGCAACGGAATCGGACCGGCAAAATCAAACGACCGAGCCATTGACGAGAGCTGCCGCCCGGGCGTTTTCGCGCCCGCCCGGCGCGGACCGCTGGGGATCGGCTCAACCTGCATCACACCACCCGCAGTTGCGGCATCTCGGCGATTCGGCTTTTGATCACATCAATTCCCGGTTGGTCAACGCGAAGCTCGGCGCCAGTGCCGTACTAATGGCAGCCATCGGCTGTCAGGTTGCATGTCGTTAGCGTTCCAGGACACTCACACCATCTGGCATGCCTCGATATAGCGGCGGTGGAGCGCGTGTTCGCCGGAACTTCATCCTGACAACTCCAGTGCTGGCATTTGGCTTCATCATCCCAGCGAACCGCTACGGGATACGAGCAATGATTGAGCCAATAGGCGGCTTCGTCGTCGTAGTGGATGGTCAGGCAGGCCTTAGCGCTGCGTTTGAACGGCGGCATCGTTCGAAGCGGAATTGAGTCAGCGGCAGCCGATGCGGCCAGCACGGAAGTCGCAAGCAGCAAAGCGATTACTTTCGACAAGTGTCCAGCTGACATAGGCGCACTTCTGGCTGGGGGTTCGTGCTTCGTCCATGTAACATAGCGTTGCTGGCAACCAATGTCGCCTTAAAGCCCAGGGCCACACCGCAATACCGCAAAGCGAAGCACACGTGAGTATCCCAGCCACTCTCGGTCTTATCCTTGCCGGCGGCCGCGCGCGCCGCATGGGCGGCGGCGATAAGGCCCGCATCCGCATTGGAGAAAAAACAATTCTCGAGCGCGTCTTTGCCGCGCTCGCGCCGCAGTGCAGTCAGGTGATCATCAATGCCAATGGCGATCCGAGCCGCTTCGCTGACACGGGTCTGCGTGTTGTCGCAGACAGCGTTGCGGACTATGCCGGACCACTCGCCGGTATCCTGGCAGGCCTTGACTGGACCGCCGATCATGCGCCGGAGATCGAATGGATTGTAAGTGCGCCGAGCGACTGCCCGTTCTTGCCGCCAGACTTGGTCGCAGGCCTGCATCGCGCACGCATCGAGGCGGACGCGCCGCTCGCGTGCGCAGCTTCGGCGCAAAGGCTGCATCCGGTCGTGGCGTTGTGGCCGCTTAGCTTACGCGCGGATTTGCGGCACTCATTGCTGAGTGAAGGCGCCCGCAAGGTCGAAAGCTGGACCACGCCGCGCGGCGTCGCCGTTGCGGCATGGCCGACTACTCCGGTTGACCCGTTCTTCAACGTCAATACGGCCGAAGACGTTGCCGAGGCCAATCGCATTGCAACACAGCTGCGAAAATCGGAAACGGAATAGGTATAGCTGGCAACGCGGCAACCCGCCGATATGGGGTCTGAATGCAATCAGTTTTTGTTGAAGCTGCAAGGCAGTTCTCGCAGTGCGATGATGCGGCGATCGGCAGCAGCGCCGTTGACACAAACGCACGGCCAATATTTCGCCTGCTATGCTATGTTACGTTGCCGACGCGCGCGCACGGGAGGCGCTGAAGTATGTATCGACGTTTGTTCGAGGTGGCATTGTTTGCCGGCCTCACCGTGGCGACGGCCGGAACGCTTTTGGCGCAACAGTCACAACAACCGTCAACACAACCGTCGATTATTAACAGCGACCAAGACACGCAGCCGACCGCACCGCCGGCGAAGCCCAAGCGCAAGCAGACGACCGCGCCGGCATTCGAGCACGATCCCGACCTCGACGCTGCCGACCAACTGGCTCCCTCCCAGGTGATACAGCCGATGCCGGGGGCGGTCGACGAGCCGGCTCATGCGGGCCGCTCACGCGCCGCCAATGGCGGAACCGACGTCATCCCGGAGCATCGCACGGCGGCGCGAATATCTCCGGCGTCAACGCCTTATGTCGTTAGCTGCGATGGAGTGTTCGGGCGCGAACTCGAGCCAAGTGAAGCTCGCTATGGCATTTCGATCCAGGAACGTCACTTTCACGCAGGTCGATGCCGCCTCCGGTGGAAAGACAATGGCCAGTGTGGTGTTCTCGAAAGATCCGAAGCGGCGATTGGAGGTGTGGTGGTCGAAACCATCGAACCGCAGTGACACCCACCTCATTGTGATCAATGGAACGTCGGGATGGACCGGCCCGGGTGGACTGCGCCTCGGGTTGACGCTGGCGGAATTGGAACAGCGTAATGGCAAGCCATTCAAGCTTTCCGGCTTCGACAAGAACAATGTTGCGACGTTGAGCAGTTGGAACGGCGGTACGCTTGCTTCACCCGCCGGTGGTTGCAAGGTCGGTATCAGCTTGCGCGCCGCGTCGACAGCCTCGGCCGCCGCGATCAGCGCCTTGCCTGGCGATCGCGAGCTTAACTCCGCCGACGGCGCGCTGCGTGCGGTAAACCCGACCGTCAGTGAGATTCTCGTGGCGTATTAAATTCTACTGCTGGGGCTTCGTGGTGACGGTGGGGGGCCTGTTTGGTTTGTTCATTGGGTTACTTACCGGGCTGCTCGCCGCGCCTTCCTGCTCCGCACGCATAGCCCTGACATCCCGCGCCATTTCCAGGCAGGTCAGAAGTTCGGTGTAGCTGGATTCTCCGCCCATCACCGATTCGTTCACGCAATGGGTTTTGTCGGCGGGTGAGAAGCCCGCCCATTGTTTGACGAGTTCGTCGCGGATCGCCTGTTCACTGTCGAGACAGTTCTTTTTCTCTTGTGCGATAGCGGGATCATGGAATGTGACGCCGCCCTGCTTGGCGATACCCTCACAAACCTGTTCGACATTGAGCTTGGGAACCTCGTCGTTGTGCCCCGCGACTGGCACCATCAGTTGAAGGCCAAGCGCCAGTGCCTTAGGCAAAATCATATCCGTGCTCCGCTGTTCCGTCGCGGGAACTATAGCATTTCCCGCCGTTGGAACCAAAAATCGACGAGCACGAGCGTCGCAAAGGCAACGCGACTGCGCGGCATTAATCCTGCCAGCTCAGTAATCGGCTCTCAGCGCGGTATCGCCTGCACGGCGATGCCAGTGTTGGCGTCGATCACCAGGATGCGGTCAGGCTCATAGATGTAACGATAGGCGGGAACGGGTGTAACGATCGCGCCGGCGGCCACGGGCTGTACCAACACCCCCGTCGGCGGGGGCGGCCCAAGCGGGCCTATGACGTCATAAAGGGGACCCGGATAAGTCCCGGGAGCCTGAACGACTTCGGTGTAGCCCGGCTGCGTGATGGCCTGCATCGCCGGCGTTACCGGTGCCGCTGCGATCGCAGGAGCCGGAACGACGCGCTCACGCACGGTCGTTCGTGTTGTCGTCACGTTGCGAAACGGCCGGCCCGCCACCCGCTGACGCGGTGTTGTAGTCGATCGGACCGTGCGGACGGTTTCGACTGTTTGGACCGGCATGGCGGTAACCGCTGGAGCCCGCTGCGTCACGACTACGCCGGGTTGCTGAGCGATCACCATATCGACTGGTTGATCAGTGATGACCGTTTGAGCATGCGCCAGCGATGTCCCGGCCAGGAGCGCCGCACCGAGAGCGGTAAAACGGTGGCAGTTTTTCATAGAGGACTCCATGAATTTGCGCTGCGTTGGGATGGTCCAGCCCGATGGCCCAACGCCGTCACGCGACGAGCGTTCCGGGGGTGGGTTTGCGCTAAGTGACCGGACCTCCGGGACGTTCCCGCGCCGCAAAATTGGCGCAGCCACATCGCGGCTACGCCACACTCCTCACCGCGCAAATCGCGAAGTTACAGGCTTGTTTAGAAACACACACGATTGACCACTGCAGTTGCGGAGTGCAGTCTGCCGTCGAATCTCAAGCAGCAGAGTTTTGGGTGTTCAGGCGCCGTCCTGCGCAGGAGGAACAGGTATGTTGGGCATCAACGATTTGTTCCAGTGGGAAAGATTTGTAACGCCCACTTTCATTAAAGTTTTCTACTGGCTCGCCGTTGTTGTTTCGGTCTTGCTTGGGCTGGCCGGTGCCTTCACGGCGCTTACCACGATGGCGTTCAATCCTTTTGTCGGCATGATCTTTCTGATCGCCAGCCTGCTCGGCGCCTGTATGGGCATTATTCTTGCGCGTATCATGGCCGAATTCGTGCTCATCGTGTTCCGCATCAACGAGCATCTCGGCGCGATCAGGAACCAGGGATCAGGATTCGGAAATCAGTAGGCCGCACGTCAGAAGAAAAGCGAGCCGGATGATGCCTAATTCGCAAAACGGAAGTGCATGACGTCACCGTCCTGCACGACGTATTCCTTGCCTTCCAGCCGCATTTTGCCGGCATCGCGGGCGCCGCTTTCGCCGCCACAGCTGACGTAATCGTCATAGGCGATAGTTTCTGCGCGGATAAATCCTTGCTCGAAATCGGTGTGGATGGTGCCGGCGGCCTGCGGCGCCTTGGTGCCTCGCGTTATGGTCCACGCGCGCGTCTCCTTCGGCCCAGCGGTAAAGAAGGTCACCAGCGCAAGGAGCACGTAGCCGGCGCGGATCAGGCGATCGAGCCCGGCCTCCTTGAGACCGACCGCGGACAAATACTCGCCGCGTTCCTCGCGTGAGAGCACCGCAATCTCCGCCTCGATTTTCGCCGAGATTACGACAGCCGCCGCACGCTCTTCCTTCGCGCGGGCTTCGACCTTCCGCGAAAAATCGTTGCCGCTTGAAGCTGATCCCTCGTCGACGTTGCACACGTACAGAACCGGCAGAGCGGTGAGGAGACCCAACATGTGGAACGCGCGCTCCTCTTCCGGCTTGCGCTCGGTCAGGCGCGCGGGTTTGCCCTCGCGCAATAGTGCCAGCGCTCGACTGATCAGATCGAGCCCCTCCTTTGCCTCCTTGTCGCCGCCCTTGGCTTTTTTTGAGAGGCCATCAGCCCGACGTTCCAGACTGTCGAGGTCGGAAAGCATCAACTCGGTCTCGACGGTTTCGATATCAGCCACGGGATCGATGCGCCCTTCGACGTGGGTCACATCGGTATCTTCAAAGCAGCGCACGACATGCGCGATCGCGTCGACTTCGCGGATATTGGCCAGGAACTGGTTGCCGAGCCCCTCCCCTTTCGACGCGCCGCGGACGAGGCCGGCGATATCAACGAAAGTCAGCCGGGTTGGCACAATGACCGCGGACTTGGCGAGGGCGGCAAGCGTGTCCAGTCGCGGATCCGGCACGGCGACCTCACCGACATTCGGCTCGATGGTGCAAAACGGATAGTTCGCTGCCTGCGCCGCCGCCGTCTCGGTCAGCGCGTTAAAGAGCGTCGACTTGCCGACATTCGGCAGGCCAACGATGCCGCATTTGAAACCCATGTCGTGATTATTGTCCGATGATTATTGCCCGTTGACTGGTGGCTCTCGCTCGGCTTGATCGCCGAAACCCTTGGCGACCATGGCGAGGTGCACCTTGTTCTGAAAACTCGCGTCTTCGCCGCGAACGAGAAAACCGACATTGTCGGCGAGAGCGCCAACGATCGCGTCGACCCAGCCGCGTTCGCTCTTGGCAAAATCGCTCAACACGTAGTGCTCCACCATATCCTTTTGGCCGGGATGACCGACGCCGATGCGCACGCGCCTGTAATCATTTCCGACGTGCTCACTGATCGACCGCAATCCGTTGTGGCCGGCAATCCCGCCGCCGACTTTGACCCGGACTTTGGCCGGAGGCAGTTCAATTTCGTCGTGAAACACCGTGATGTCACCGGCCGGAATTTTGTAGAACTGCGCCGCCTCGGCGACGGCCCGGCCAGATTCGTTCATGTAAGTCCCGGGCAGGAGCAGCAGCACCCGTTGGCCTTCGATCGGTCCCTCGCAAGCGACCCCCTGAAAACGTCGGCGCCACGGCCCAATGCCGTGGCGCTTTGCAATCTCCTCGACCGCCATGAAGCCGACGTTGTGGCGGTTGCCGACGTAGCGCGCTCCCGGATTTCCTAACCCGACCAGGAGCAGCATCGGCCCAGTCCCGCGACGCGGAACCTCACTTCTTCTGAGGCGCCGCGCCAGCAGCCGGAGCCGCGCCGGCAGCCGGAGCCGCGCCGGCAGCCGGAGCCCCGCCAGGCGCCCCACCCGGAGTACCCGCAGTCGCCGCGGCCGCAGCGGCCGCCGCAGCAGCAGCGGCAGCGTCGGCCGCCGCTTTGATTTCTTCTGCATAGCCCGACGGCGGCACGACGGTGACGAGCGTGATGTCTCTCGTGCTCACCACGCGCACACCCTCCGGCAGCACGATGTCGCTCAAGTGCCTAGAATAATTGATGTCGAGGCCGCTGACATCAACCTCGATGGAATTGGGAATAGCGTCCGCCCGACAGCGCACTTCGACACTGTGGGTTACAATGGAAACCGTGCCACCGCGTTTGACGCCGGGCGACAGGTCGACGTTCCTGACGTGGACCGGAATGTTGACACGGATCGTCGCACCTTCGCCGAGCCGCATGAAGTCCACATGCAGCGGCAGATCGTGGATGACGTCGAGTTGGAAGTCCCGCGGAATGACACGATGCTTCACGCCGTCGACTTCGACGTCATGGATCGTGGTGAGAAAATGGCCGGCATAAATGCGTTGACGCAGATCGCTGTACTCGAGCGAGATCGGCAACGGCGCCTTGCCATCGCCATAGATGATTCCAGGTACCCGGCCGGCGCGACGTTCTGCCCGGGCGGCCCCCTTGCCTGCCCGTGAACGCGCGGCCGCCTTTATCAAGTTGACGGTCGCCATAGTTGTGTCCTCGCGTTAAGCTTTAACTATCCGTTCGGATTGCCGCGGCGGCCTCCAGGGGTGCCAAAGGTCTGCTTTCGCTGCGGTGGCGCGCTTATAGCGGCGCGGACAGCGAAAAACAAGCAGCGCGCGAAGGTTGGCCCTTTAAAACCCGCCTGGATTAACCCCTGGCGACGAGGGGTCCAGAGCGTCGCTTGGCGGATTCATTCCCACAGTTTTGGCCTCAAGCGCCGCAATACGGGCTTTGAGGGCCTCGTTCTCCTCGCGGGCGAGACGAGCCATGTCCTTGGCGGCCTCGAATTCCTCGCGCTGGACGAGATCGAGATCGCGGAGCATCCGCTCCGCCTGGCTGCGGAACAGAGTTTCAAACTCGCGCCGCACCCCTTGTGCGACACCGGCCGCGTCGTTCATTAAGCGCGCAACCTCGTCGAAAAACCGGTTCGTCGTCTGCACCATGTTCGTCTCCGAGGGATCAAGACGGGTCGGCCGCGGGGCCTGCCGCCGGCGCGCCTTGTTATGTTCACACACAATGGCAATGCTACCACGCTATCGCAAGATGCCGAATCGCACCGTTAAGGCGAACAGAAGCATCGCGCGCTAAGGAAGCCCGATGCCAGTCCTGCCGTTGCTAGTCTTGCCGATCCTGCCTTATCCCGAGATCAATCCGGTGCTGATCTCGATTGGACCCTTTGCGATCCGTTGGTATGCGCTGGCCTACATCGCCGGTATCCTGGCCGGCTGGTACTACGCACGCATCATTATCGCGAACAAAAAATTCTGGGGCGGACCAGCGCCGTTCACCGTCACCGACTTTGACGATTTCATCGTCTGGATCACGCTTGGGATCATTGTCGGTGGCCGCACTGGCTATGTGCTGTTTTACAATCTGCCGCATTTTGCCGCTCACCCGCTGGAGATCTTTTCGCTGTGGACCGGCGGCATGTCGTTTCACGGCGGTATCATCGGCTGCATTATCGTCACCGTGGTGTTCGCGCTCCGCCGCGGCATCCCTATTCTCTCGCTCGGGGATGTGACGCTGGCTGTTTGTCCTATCGGCCTGTTTCTTGGCCGGCTCGCCAACTTTATCAATGGCGAGTTGTGGGGACGGCCGACTGACGTGCCGTGGGCGATGGTGTTTCGTTCGGGAGGACCTTTCCCCCGCCATCCCAGCCAGCTTTACGAGGCCACGCTGGAAGGCTTGGTCCTCCTGATCGTGCTGGGGGTGATGGTGCGCTTAGGCGCGCTCAAGCGGCCCGGTCTCGTCACCGGAACGTTTGCCGTCTGCTACGGCGTCGTGCGGATCTTTTGCGAATTCTTTCGCGAGCCCGATGCGCAGCTCGGCTTCCTCTGGGGCGGGCTCACTATGGGAATGTTGCTCTCCATTCCGCTGATATTGGCAGGCTTGGTCGTGCTGACGTTGACGTTGGTGCGTCGGCCGATCGCCGAAAATGGGCGATGAACGCGCGCCGCTGGAAAGTGAAATCCGCCGATTGATCGGCGTCGCCGGACCGATGCCGCTCGCCGACTACATGCGGCTCGCACTGACTCATCCGCAATACGGCTACTACATCGCCCACGATCCGATCGGGGCCGCCGGCGACTTCATTACCGCGCCCGAGATCAGCCAAATGTTCGGTGAACTGATCGGTGTGTGGATGGTCGCGGTCTGGCAACAGATGGGCTCGCCGGAAAATGTACGCGTCATTGAGCTTGGGCCCGGGCACGGCACGTTGATCATCGACGCGCTCCGCGCGGCGAAAATCGCTAAAGATTTTCTAGCCGCGGTCGTCCTGCATCTCGTCGAAATCAGCCCAAGACTGAAAGAGCAGCAACGCCAACGGCTAGAACCGTTGGGCATGCCGATGCTTTGGCACGCCGCTCTGTCCGACGTGCCGGCCGGCCCCAACATCATCGTCGCCAACGAGTTCATTGATGCGCTGCCGGTTCACCAGGCGATCAAACTGAGCGATGGCTGGCACGAGCGTGTCGTCGACGTGGGCTCGGATGGAAATTTGGCTTTAAAGCCAGCGCGTGATCCGCTTCCTCATTTCGACGCCACCGTGCCACGCCAGTTTCGCGAGTCGCCGATCGGCTCGATTTATGAATGGCGTCCCGACTCGATCGCGCTCGAAATCGGCCGCCGCGTACGTGACGAAGGAGCGGCGCTCATCATCGATTACGGCCATGCTCGACAGGGGTTGGGCGACACCCTGCAGGCGGTGGCCGGACATTCTTCCAGCGATCCGCTGCGGGCGCCTGGTCAGGCCGACCTCACCGCTCACGTCGATTTCATGGCGTTGGCGCAGAGCGCGGAGATTATCGGCGCGCGCGTTCATGGCCCGATTTCGCAGCGCGACTTCCTGCAACAGCTCGGCATCGATCAGCGCGCGGCCGCACTCAAGGCGCGAGCGCAGCGCGACAAGGGAGATGCGATTGACTTGGCGCTTTCGCGACTGACGACAACCGGACCCGACGGCATGGGTGAGTTGTTCAAGGTGCTCGCAGTCACCGATCCCAGGCTAGGGCCGCTGCCGGGCTTCGAGACTTAGACGATGATCATCAAGGCCGAGAGTCTTTCGCTCAAAAATATCCGCCACGCCTTCTTTACCCGGCAGGGTGGGGTTTCCGGCGGTCTTTATGCCAGCCTCAACGGCGGCATTGGCTCACACGACAGTGCCGCCGATGTCGCTGAAAATCGCGCGCGCATGGCGGCCGCGCTAGGAGTCGAAGCGCGTGGCTTGCTCACTGCCTACCAAGTTCACTCGCCGCAAGTGGTCGTCGTCGAGACCGCGTGGGCGCAGCAAGAGCGTCCGCGTGCCGACGGTATCGTGACCCGTACCCCCGGCCTCGCCGTCGGCGTAGCCACCGCCGATTGCGGCCCGATCCTTCTCACTGATCCGGCTGCCGGCGTCATCGGTGCCGCTCATGCCGGCTGGCGGGGCGCACTGACCGGCATTGTCGAGGCGACCGTTGCCGCAATGGAGCAACTTGGCGCGGATCGTAGCCGCATCCGCGCCGCACTCGGTCCGGTGATCCGGCAGCGCAATTACGAAGTTGGCCCCGATCTTATTGCCCGTTTTGCCATCGACGATCCCGATAGCAAGCGCTTCTTCGTCGCCGCACCGCGCGACGGTCATGCTCTGTTCGATCTCGCGGGCTTCATTGGGATGCGGCTTGCGCGGGCTGGCGTTCAGCAGTTCGAAGATTTGGGACTTTGCACCTACGCCGATCCTGGGCGATTTTTCAGCTTTCGCCGCTCTACCCATCAGGGCGACGCGGATTACGGCCGCCACGTCAATGCGATCACGTTAGCCTGAGCCAAAAGCACCTCTCGACACGCAGCATCTGCTACCGGCCATTCACCATTCGGCATTCCGCGGGGACAAGGCACCGATTCAGGTTGCCACTGCGGCACCCGGCTTGTATCAGGTCCGCGTAAATTGTGGCGCTCCGCAGGAGAGGGGAATGGTTGGCAACAACGGAGCAATCAGGCTCGTTGCCGGCAATTCGAACCCTGCCCTTGCCGAGGGCATCTGCGCCTACATCGGCATCCCGCAGACCAAGGCAGTCGTCCGCCGCTTCGCCGATATGGAGATCTTTGTCGAAATCCAGGAAAACGTCCGCGGCGCTGACGTCTTCGTCCTGCAGTCGACGTCGTATCCGGCAAACGACCACCTGATGGAGCTCTTGATCATCATCGACGCGTTGCGCCGCGCATCCGCGCGCCGCATCACCGCCGTGATCCCCTACTTCGGCTACGCGCGTCAGGACCGCAAGCCGGGACCGCGGACGCCGATTTCGGCGAAGCTGGTTGCCAACTTGATCACCCGTGCCGGCGTCGACCGTGTGCTCACGGTCGATCTTCATGCCGGTCAGATCCAGGGTTTCTTCGACATTCCGACCGACAATCTGTTTGCCGCTCCGGTCATGGTTCGCGACATCAAGCAGCGCTTCGATCTCGCCGACGTCATCGTGGTTTCTCCTGACGTCGGCGGCGTGGTGCGCGCCCGGGGACTTGCCAAACGCATCAACGTGCCGCTCGCCATCATCGACAAGAGGCGCGAGCGGCCCGGCGAATCGGAAGTGGCAAACGTCATCGGCGAGGTCGACGGCCGCATCTGTATTCTGATTGACGATATTGTGGACTCCGGCGGCACGCTTTTGAACGCCGGCGATGCGCTGTTAGAGAAAGGCGCCAAGGCGGTCTACGCCTATATCAGCCACGGAGTTCTTTCGGGCGGAGCGGTACCGCGTGTCAACAAATCGAATCTGAAAGAGCTGGTGATCACAGACACGATCCTGCCGACCGACGCCGTCAATGCCTCGGCCAATATTCGGGTGCTTTCGATTGCGACGCTGATCGGCGAAGCCATCAGCCGCACCGCCGCCGAGGAATCGGTCTCGAGCCTGTTCTTCGACTAGGCTAGCCCGCCGTCGTTATTGCGGACCTAGCAACGAGGCCGCCGCCGCGTGACCGACTGATCCGACGCTCACGCCCCCGCGACTTACGCGATCCGAGTCAACTTGTCGCAGTCAGGTCTGTGGACGGTCATATTTCTCGCATTGTGCCCCGGCGGCAAATCACTCCATGAGTGCCGGTAGGCAAAGCGTTCGCCCACTCGAATAGAGGCTTTGGCTGAGGAATTGAGCCGTCTATATTCGGCGGAGCCGAGTGATTCGCGATTTGAGTCAATCTGCCGGCCAACGGTTGTCCCTGCGGCAAATTGCAGCCCAGCCTTTGGCACTGTGAAGTGGCGTGCGCATTTCCACCACCAACCGGCGCTGTGGAGACGGCATGTCCCTGTTCGCAATCGCGCAAGACCCTCACGACAATCCCCTCGATGTGGTCGAGCACATGGCGGTTGGCAACAACTGGCCGTTCGAACGCGCCGGTGAAGACGAAGTCGCGATTGTCGTCACCGGCCGATGGACCAATTACCAGGTTTCATTCACCTGGATGGGGGAGATCGAGGCGCTGCATCTGGCCTGCGCGTTCGACATGCGCGTGCCTGAGGCGCGACTGCCGGAGGTCCAACAGCTCATCGCGATGATCAATGAGCAAATGTGGATCGGGCATTTTGACGTGTGGACACAGAACGGCGTGGTGATGTTCCGCCACGCATTGCTGCTCACCGGCGGCGGGTCCGCCTCCGATCGTCAGTGCGAGGCCGTGCTCGGAACTGCGCTCAATTCGTGCGAACGCTACTTCCCGGCATTTCAGTTTGTAGTTTGGGCCGGCAAGTCCGCGCGCGAGGCGATGGACTCCGTCATGTTCGAGACCTCGGGCGAAGCGTAAGGCCATCGGTATCTGCGGACCCGGCGTCGCGGGCGGTAACTCCGCCCCTCGGCAATCTCGCGAACAGCGGGTATGGATTCCGGACTGGCCGCTTTGCGGCGATCCGGAATGACGGGAAAATACCCCCGATGAGCGCTTCAGATCCTTCTGCTGCTGAGAGCCGCAATTTGCGCGATTTGCCCGGTCTTCTTGTACTGGTCGGCGCAGGAAAAATGGGTGGCGCTCTGCTTGATGGCTGGCTGCGCCTTGGCCTCAACCCGGCGAATATGGCCGTGGTGGAGCCACAGCCGTCGCCACAAATCGCCGCGCTTGCCGATCGCGGTGTGCAAATCTGTGCTGACACTGGCGGACTGCGCCGCGCTGCCGCTGTCGTTATCGCGGTAAAGCCGCAAGCCGCCGTAGAAGTCGTGCCCACGACGGCGCCAATGATCGGGGCGTCCACACTTGTCGTGTCGATTATGGCCGGCCGGACGCTGCAATTCCTTTCCGAGGCACTCAACACGCCCTGCGCCCTCGTGCGCGCCATGCCGAATACGCCCGCCGCGATCGGCCGCGGCATCACTGTCGCCGTGGCGCTTGGCGCCAGCGAAAAACAGCGCGCGCTTGCGCATAGCCTTCTTACCACGACAGGCGCTGTCGAATGGGTCGAAGACGAAGCGCTAATGGATGCGGTGACGGCCGTATCCGGCTCAGGACCGGCTTATGTGTTTCTGCTCGCAGAAGCGCTCGCGCAGGCGGCTGTTGCCGCAGGTCTGCCCGCCGGCTTGGCGGAAAAACTTGCCCGCGAAACCGTGGCGGGTTCTGGTGAACTGCTTCACCGCTCAGAACTGCCGGCCGCGGCGCTGCGAGAAAATGTCACCTCGCCGGGCGGCACCACGGCGGCGGCGCTTAAGGTGCTGATGGGCCCAAACGGCTTGGAGCCGCTGATGAAAGACGCGATTGCCGCCGCGACAAAGCGCTCGCGGGAGCTTGCCGGCTAATTTGCAGCGCCTTGGAAGCGGTGTGCGATCGGCTTACATTGGGATTGTCAGTCACGCGTGTTGAGGAGTTCGGTCATGGCCCGCAGACCCACCCGCAAGACCGCCGGCAAGTCCGCGCGCGCCGCTGCAGCCCGTACCACGGCCGCCCCAAAGCCGACCAACGAACGCGACAAAATCATCGCGGCCTTGCTGACGCTCCTCGCTGACAAGTCGTTCGAGACAATCGGCCTTGCTGACGTGGCTGACCAAGCCGGCATCTCGCTTGCGCAATTGCGCGACGAATTTGCTTCGACGCTGGCGATCCTCGCCGCCCATATCAAGGCCACCGATCGCGCGGTGCTCGCCGCGGATCTAAGCGACATGGCCGAGGAGCCGCCGCGCGAACGTCTGTTCGACGTGTTGATGCGTCGGCTTGAGACGCTGGAGCCGCATCGTCAAGCGGTGCGCTCGCTGTTGCGCTCGGCCCGCCGCAATCCGCCACTCGCTTTGGCGCTCAATCGGCACGCGGTACGCTCGCAGCAATGGATGCTGACGGCAGCAGGTATCAAGTCTTCTGGCCCACGCGGCATGATTCGCGCCCAGGGGCTGGCGGTACTGTTCGCGTCGGTTCTGCGCACCTGGATCGCCGATGAAGACCCCGGCCATGCGCGCACCATGGCGGCGCTCGACCGTGCGCTCGCGCGCGGTCAGCGCTTCGTCGGCTTCCTTGACGATCTTTGCCACATCCCCTCGCGGATTTGCCGCCTGCGGTCGCGGCGGCGCTCGCGCTACGAGGACGATTCCGAGGAAACCGCCGCGGCGTAATCGGACCGCTGTGGACGATTAAGCAAACGGGCAGCCCGTATTCGGACCCGGTTTTCGCCCGCCCCCGCAAGTGCTTAACCCCTGCGGCGAGAAACATTTACTGCCGGTTACCGAAGACCACGGAAAGCCAAAAGCTTCAGATACGTCAGTAGGTTAGAATAACTAAAAAGAAGATGTTTTTGATTGAAATCAATTTTCGCGGCGCCTAAGTAGGGTAGTTGCGATTGATACCAACGCCCTGCTGAGTTCTTAAATGATCGTCTGTTCCTGCAATGTGTTGACCGACCACGATGTGCGGGGAACGCTGTCCGGTGACGGGTCCGTGCCGCGTACGGCCGGCGAAGTTTATGGCTGTCTCGGCTGCAGTCCCCAATGCGGGCGTTGCGCGAGAACTATTCGCCGCATCATGGACGAAGCGCTTACCGGTGCCTCATGTTGCAGGGCTCGCGAAAGGTCCTAGAGCGTTCTTTACCGTTTTAGCAGTCGATCGCTTGAAATCCCCACAGTTCATTTGGCCGTAGGCGGCCAGCTTATAATTGTTATAATTAAAAACGAGCATCCATGGCGATGCCAATTCCCTGGTAGGAGCACCATCATGAAGGGCGATCCCGGAGTCATCGATTACCTGAACAAGGCGCTCCGGCACGAACTGACCGCGATCAATCAGTACTGGCTGCATTATCGCCTGCTCGACAATTGGGGCTACAAATCGCTCGCCAAGCAATGGCGCAAGGAATCGATCGAAGAGATGGAGCACGCCGACAAACTGGTCGACCGCATCATCTTCCTCGACGGTTTCCCCAACATGCAGGTGCTCGATCCGCTGCACATCGGCCAAACGGTAAAAGAGGTGCTGGACTGCGATCTCCGCGCGGAAATGCACGCCCGCGCGCTTTATGAAGAAGCAGCGACCCATTGCCACTCGGTCAAGGATTACGTGACACGCGATCTGTTCGAGAAGCTGATGCAGGACGAGGAGCACCACATCGACTTCCTCGAAACGCAGCTGGACCTGGTCGCCAAACTCGGTTTGGAGCTCTATGCCCAGCACCACATTGGCAAACTGGACGAGAGCCACGATTGATCGCTGCGGCCGGGCAACCTCAGCGGAACACAAACCCCAACACGCGGTCCCGGGTGCCTTCGTTGTCGCAATCGGCGCGGTTCGATGTAAACCGCGCGTAATCCCGCGACAGGCAGCTGTAAATTGCGATCGTTCCCGGCTGTTCGGAACGAAACACAAAGCCAGCGACCCGGCGCCGCTCGCTGCCTTCGGCGACGCAGCGTCCCGCTTCAGCAAGAAAGCCGCTGCCCGATCGTGGCAAAAAGCATTCATCCAGCTTGATGCTTGCGGTTTGATCTGACGGCGCGGTCATCACGTAGCCAAGCTGGCCGCCAAACGTATATGAGCGCCCCGTAGCGATCGGCGGACCTGTCGTCACCCACTTGCCGCCGTCGGCGCTCGTCCATCGTGACAGGGCGACCCGCACCTGGGGACGCTGCGGTGTCGAAGCAATTGCCAGCGACGCTTCGTGCATGACGAGATAGCGCTGCGTGAAATCTTGACCTGGCGGGATGTAAGTGTAGGTCAGAAAAAACCGCCGCCCGATATTGTTCAAACCATGCTCTGCGACCATGCTCGGATAGGCATAGAGGTCACTCGCAGCCGGACGCTTCCAGTCGTTGCCGTCATAAAGAATGATCGGTTCTGAGATGGTGACAAAGTGCAGCTTGTCTTTTGTGGCGGACAGTTGCAGCGCTGAAGAGGTCGTCGCGAGCAACAACACGGTATCCGCTTCAGTCCAATAAGATGAACTCATGCCGACGGCTCCGTTGAGCGGCGCCGCCGTACCTCCGAGACCCGGCGCGTTCCATCCGTTGCCGCTCCATTTGTTCCATTTTCCCGGCGCAGGATCGGCTCGCGGCGCGCGCGCAACGGTGTTTTTCCAGTCCCGCAGGCGCTGACAATACGCGTACCAATACCCGTCGTGACCATCGACCGCGGTGCAGTCGCCCTCTCCGCCCTGCCGGCCGGATGCCGGACCCTCGTCGGCGCTGATGATCTGACCCAGCACGTTCCAGGTCAGCCCCAGATCTTCGGAGCGCGCAATAGACATTGACTTATAGGTTTCGCCGTCTCGGTAATCGCAACGTTGTTCGTTGTGGATCAACCCGAAGAGCGCGCCGCGACCTTGCAGGACGGAGGTGAGCCAGCGGCCGCACTCCGACGGACTGCCTGCCGGTCCTGGTTCCAGCACGACTTTTGCGCGCCCGCCGAGCGCGAAAGGAGTAGCACCATCGATCGCCAGGGTCGTCGCGTTGGCGGCGAAGGCGCGGAAGGTACCGTCGGGAAGTTCAATAATGCTGACGGGCGCGTCGGGTTCGTGCCGCGATGGCCCGCGGGCTACGACGGGATGTTCGAGCTTTACAGAAACGCATTCGGCGCATATTTCGTCGGCCGCGGCAGTGGAGCCAACGACTGCCGTAACAAGCAACGCGGCAATGGCACACCAACCGCGCGCGTATTTTCCGGCTAGGTCGCGGGCAAATGTTTCATAGAAGCGCAAGTTTCTTCACGCCGCGTTTTGGCAATAAATCTCGCCGTCATCCTGTTCGACAAGGTCTTCCGCCGGTGGCGGCGCAAAATTCCGATAATTGAGACCCCACACAATTCCGGTAAATAACCACAGAAAGCGCCACCTCTCGCCCTGGTGCAGCATTGCGCAGCAAATGATCGCAAGCCACGAAAACAGCATGACCAGACACAGGGTGTTTCTTGATCGCTTCCAGTTGTACCAGGCTTGTTGCACGGTGAGCACCATGAGCAGCGTCCAGTCAAATCCGGCAATCCATCCGTAGTTCAAGAACGCGCTGATCCAGATATTGTGAATCGGTTCGGGAAAATACTTGTCGATTTCGAACAGGCCGAGCCCGAGCGGGTTCTCCAGGATCATCGGAATCGCGAGCAAATATCGGTTGTAGCGCCCAAACTGCCCGAGGTCGTAGGTTTCGGCGAGCTTGGACCGCTCGACGATCATCTGCGCAAACGTGTCGTTTGACAGATACAAGATCCCGCAGACTACCGCGACGAAGATCGAAACAGCGACCGCTACCAGCGAGGCCTTGAGAAGATTTTGCCTGTTCAAAAATAGGAAGCAGACGCCGGTCCAGAAAAACCCGAATACAATCGCCGCCCGGGAGAATGAGAGAACGACAGAGACTGAAAGTAGCAGCAGAATCGCGGCGTAGACGAACCGCCTGCGCCCTTCGGTGATCATGAAGAGCGACCCCAGCATGCCGGGGATCAGAAACACGCCGAACATATCCGGATCGTCGAGGAACGAGGTGGGACGATCCGCCCAGGTCAACGCGGGATTTTTGGTCACGAAGCCGAAAATCCCGATAATGGCGGCTATCACCGTCGCGAAAACGTAGACTCTAACGAATCTTTTCAGATCGCGTTCGGTCCAACCGGTGGTGACCAGACAGGAGGTGATTCCGATCAAGACGACCGAGGTCAGCGCGATGAACTGGAATCCCACCAGCGGTTTATCCAGCAACGACACCGAGGATATGTAAATCGAAATAAGCCAGGTCATCACCAGGCCGATCAGCATCACGCTGCGTAGATTGAATGTCTGCTTGCTGAACGGCGTCAGGAGCAGCGCAAGAAAGAAAATAATGTCGACAGGCGAAGGTCTCGACCAGGTGTAGTTGATCGCCACGACGGCGACGAGGAACACGAACGTCCGCAAGCGTGCGCCGGCGCTTAGAAAGGCCTCACGCGTGTCGGCAGCAAAACTTACGTAATCGGCCATTTTCGACGCCAAATCAGGCTAGCGCGAGCATTCGGGCATGGCCGATGACTGCCGCTTCAACCGCTCGTAGCATTCAGCGCGGGCACTTGTCGCTTGTGGCCATGGAGCCACCGTCGCAAGTCTTATCCTCGTGTCGACAACGCCGGCCCTGGAATCATCATCGGTTGAGCCGGGACCATCATCGGCTGTGGTGGCGCCATGTATTGCGGCGCCGGTGTTACGTATTGCGGCGCCGGGGCAACGTACTGCGGAACCGCGTAGGCCGGGGCAGATTCGAACATCCAACGAAAACCAAGCATCAAATCCTGCGACTTAAGTGTGTGGAATTTGTAGCTGTCCGGATTACAACCGCCGACGCAGTTAATCGGGCCTTGCACGGAACCCATATTGAGAAAGCGATACGCAAGTTCAAGCTTAAGGTGCTCATTGATTGTGTAGCTCAAACCGGCGTGAATGGCCCAGGCCAGGTTCCAGTCGGTAACGCTCGGGCCTACCCCTGCACCGCCCGTCGGAATACCGACATCTGAAAATCCGGCTAGCGTATTGGCGGCAGTGCCTATGCCCGCACCGACGAACGGCGTGAGCCCGCACCAGGTGAAGAGGTCGACGTAGGCGTTCGCGAGGAACACCCAGGAACTGATGTAGCCGTTATAGACGTCGAGGCACTGGGCGAAAGGATTAGGACATGCGGTCGTATAGCCGCCCCAGAATACAAACGAATCTTTGTTGCGGTATTCCGCCGTGGCATCGAAACGAAGCCAGTTGTTGAATTCATAGCCGGCGCCAAAAAGGAAGAAGACCTGGTCCTGCAGCGCGACCGATTGAATGGTAAAGTTGCTGGGGTTGTTGAGCGGGTTTGGCAGATAATCGACGGTCGTTGTTTGAAGATTGGCGACGCCGATATCGCCGCGCAGATACCAGCTTGATGGAGCCTCCACCGGCGCCGGCATCATGACAGGTATGACCTGCATCTGCGGAGCCGGGATATAAGGCTGCGCCACGTCGGCGCCCAAGGCGCTTGCCAAAGGCACAATCGAAAAAATAAGGGCCGCCACCGCCGCTTTGAACATCACGCTTCCTCATCCCTTCCAGCAGCCTGGAGCGCAAAGCGGCTGTTATGGATAACAAACCATTTCAAAGAATGCTTAATGGACGCTTAATCGCCGTCCTGAGTGTTTGACCGCTCAAATTTCACGTTGTTTTTGTTCCGTGTTGCCGCGAGAGATCGGGGGGCCTAACGCTCCGTTAAGGTTAATGCCTGATGATGCCAGCCGGCTTCAGTGCGCGCCGAAGGCATGAAAGGGCGGCCCGATGCGTTGGGTGTTTTGTAGTTTGTTGGCACTGATCTTGGCGTCACCCGCCGTTGCAGCCGATTTCGAATTTCCGCCCCCCGCACCCGTGACCGATTACGATTCGCTGCGCGGAGCGCAGACGGTGGCGCCGGCGACTTTCACGCGCTGGAGTGGATTCTATGCCGGCGGTCAGATCGGTTTGAGCACCGGCGCCGCCGATTTCGGCAACATGACGCAATCGCTCGTCGCCTTTTCCCTGAGAGAAACGCTGCTGGAAACGGATATCATGCCGTCACAGTGGCCTGTGCTCGGATCAACCAGCGCTACGACGACCGGCTATGGCGGTTTTGTTGGTTACAACAGCCAGTGGCAGGATCTGATCTTGGGCATGGAAGCCAATTTCAACCGTGCCAACTTCACTCTGCGCGCGCCAGCCTCACCGATTGCACGTACCGTCTCGGACAGCGCAGGCAATGCTTATGCGGTCAATGTCGTCGGCAGCGGTTCAATGGTTGGTGAAGACTTCACGACGCTGAGAGTAAGAGCCGGTTGGGTCGCTGGAAATTTTCTGCCATACGGATTCGTCGGATTTGCATTGGGCATAGCAAACACCGCGGTTTCAACGAACGTTTCGGGAGAAGAGTACACATCCGGCTCGCTCGGCGTCTGCACCCGGCTGGGACCGTGTATTCCGTTCACCTACTTCAACTCATCCGGCGCGAATAACCAGATGCTGTATGGCTTCACCGTCGGCGCCGGTGTCGATGTGGCGCTCACCGCCAACATCTTCCTGCGGGCAGAGTTTGAGTGGGATCAATTCAACCCGCCGCCCGGTTTCTTCGCGAGCGTCGCCAGCGGCCGCGTCGGTGCGGGCTTCAAATTCTGATTAGGGGAAAGCGCGGGTTCAGCCTTGACCCGAGGCGTCTCGTCGCCTACTTCCCGCTACGGGACACCCCTCCCCAACGAGGGGCGCCTATCTGAAAGGATAGATCATGACGATGGCAGTGCCCGCCGTGCGGCCGAAAGTGCCGCACTTTTCATCCGGCCCCTGCGCCAAGCGCCCCGGATGGAGCTTAGAAGCCCTTAACGACGCATTCGTTGGACGTTCGCATCGCGCGAAAATTGGCAAGGCGCGGCTCAAGCGCGCCATCGATCTTACCCGCGAGGTGCTGGAGGTCCCTGCTGATTACCGAATCGGCATTGTACCTGCTTCCGATACCGGCGCAGTCGAAATGGCGCTTTGGTCGCTGCTCGGCGAACGCCCCGTGACAATGCTGGCCTGGGAATCGTTCGGCGAGGGTTGGGTTAGCGATGTCGCCAAGGAACTCAAGCTCAAGGACGTGACCATCCTGAAGGCCGGTTACGGCGAATTGCCGGACCTCACCAAGGTCGATCCGAAAACCGACATCGTCTTCGCCTGGAACGGCACCACCTCGGGCGTGCGCGTTCCCAACGCCGAATGGATCGCCGCCGATCGCGCGGGGCTCACCATCTGCGATGCGACCTCGGCGGCGTTTGCACAACCGCTCGAATGGGCGAAGCTCGATGTGGTCACCTTCTCCTGGCAGAAGGCACTCGGCGGAGAAGCCGCCCACGGCATGCTGATTCTCTCCCCGCGCGCCGTCGCACGGCTCGAGAGCTATACACCGCCATGGCCGCTGCCGAAAATCTTCCGCATGACCAAGGGCGGCAAGCTGATCGAAGGAATCTTTGTCGGCGAAACCATCAACACGCCGTCGATGCTATGCGTGGAGGACTATCTCGATACGCTCGAATGGGCGAAGTCGATCGGTGGAGTCTCCGCCCTTCGCGCCCGCGCCGATGGTAATGCAAGGGTGATCGCAGACTGGATCGCACGCGCGAGGTGGATAGATTTTCTGGCGCGCGACCCGGCGTCGCGGTCGAATACGTCGGTTTGCCTCAAGGTCATCGACCCGTCGATCACCAGTCTGACCGCTGATGCTCAGGCGGCGTTTATCAAAAGCATTGCCGCCGCCCTCGACAAGGAAGGCGTTGCTTACGACATCGACTCCTACCGCGACGCGCCACCCGGCTTGCGTATTTGGTGCGGCTCGACCGTTGAACGCGCCGACGTCGAAGCGCTCACGCTGTGGCTCGACTGGGCGTACGCCAAGGCCAAAGACGCCCTGGCGAAGGCGGCGTAGGGACAAAGCCATGACTGCCAGGGTTCTCATTTCCGACGCGCTCTCGCCTGCGGCGGTAGCGATCTTCAAGGAGCGCGGGCTGGAAGTCGAATTCCAGCCCAATCTCGGCAAGGACAAAGACAAACTCGCCGAAACCATCAATGGCTTCGATGGATTGGCGATTCGTTCCGCGACCAAAGTTACCGCCAAAATTCTGGAGCGCGCACAGAATCTGAAAGTGATCGGCCGCGCCGGTATTGGCGTGGACAATGTCGATATTCCGGCAGCGACCGCGCGCGGTGTTATCGTGATGAATACCCCGTTCGGCAATTCGATCACGACAGCCGAGCATGCCATCACGCTCATGTTATCGCTGGCAAGACAGATTCCCGAGGCGGACGCTTCGACGCGCGCCGGCAAATGGGAGAAGAACAAATTTCTCGGCGTGGAAATTTCCGGCAAGACTCTTGGCGTGATCGGGTCCGGTAATATCGGGTCGATCGTTGCCGATCGCGCGCTCGGCATGAAGATGAAGGTAGTCGCCTATGATCCCTTTCTTTCCGCCGAGCGGGCGCTCGACCTCGGCGTCGAAAAGGTCGAACTTGATGAGCTGCTGCGGCGGGCCGATTTCATCACGCTGCACACCCCGCTAACCGACAAGACCCGAAACATCATCAACGCCGATTCGCTAAAGCTCACGAAGAAAGGCTTGCGCCTGGTCAATTGCGCACGCGGCGGTCTGGTCGACGAGGCCGCGCTGTACGAGGCGCTTTCCTCAGGGCGCATCGCCGGTGCGGCGCTCGATGTCTTTGTGACCGAGCCGGCAACTGAGTTTCCGCTGTTCGCGCTGCCCAATGTAGTTTGCACCCCGCACCTCGGCGCTTCCACCTCGGAGGCGCAGGAAAACGTCGCTTTGCAGATCGCCGAGCAAATGTCCGACTACCTGATCCGCGGCGCCATCTCCAATGCGGTGAACTTCCCGTCGATCAGCGCCGAGGAAGCGCCGAAGCTCAAGCCGTTCGTTGCGCTGGCGGACAAGCTCGGCTCGTTTGCCGGTCAGCTCACTGAGACCGGCATCAAGCGCGTCCAGGTGTCCTACGAAGGCGTCGTCGCCCAGATGAATACCCGGGCGCTCACCTCCGCCGCGATTGCCGGCATTCTTCGGCCGATGCTGCAGGACGTAAATGTCGTCTCAGCGCCAATCGTCGCCAAGGATCGTGGCATCGTCGTCGAGGAAACGCGGCGCGAAGGTGAAGGTGACTATGAGAGCCTGATCACGGTCGCTGTTGTCACCGACCGGCAAACGCGATGGGTCTCGGGCACGGTCTATGCGGACGGACGACCCCGCATCGTCAATATCAAGGGAATCCGCATCGACGCCGAGTTCGGTCCCTCAATGCTCTATGTGACCAATCAGGACAGGCCCGGTTTCGTCGGGCGCTTTGCTACGTTGCTCGCCGGCGCCGGCATCAACATTGCGACCTTTCATCTCGGCCGCGAGTTTGCCGGAGGTAACGCGATCGCCCTGGTTGAGGTTGACGGCGTCGTGGCACCCGAGGTGCTTGCTCAAGTCCAACAAATTCCCAATGTCCAGCAGGTAAAGCCGCTGCATTTTTGATGCGCTACTTCCTGGTCGCCACGGTGATGCCAACGAACACGAGCACATAACCGACGGCGTGATAAATCTCGAAGTGCTCGCCCAGCAAGACGATAGCCATCACCGAGCCGAAGACCGGAACCAGGTGCATGAACGGTGCGGCGCGGTTCGCGCCAATCAAATCGACGCCGCGGTTGAGACAGAGATAGCCGAGCAAAGACGGAAACACGCAGACATAGGCGACGCTGGCTACGCTGACACCGTCGAACACAATTGTCGGACCGCTCGCAAGTTCCCAGACCAGCGCGGGCAACAGCAACACGGCACCCCAACCCATACCGACGGCAAGGAACGAATATGGATGCATTGGCGGCCGCTTGCGCAACACCACCGTGTAGTACGCGTAGATCAGGAGCGCGACCAGAATCCAGACGTCGCCGCGATTGATACTGACGCTCGTCAGGACTTCGAGACTGCCGCGGCTGATGATAATGACGACGCCGGTCAGCGAGACGGCAATGCCGACGGCCTGCCGCCACGTCAGGCTTTCGCGAAATACCGCAAAGGTCCACAGAGCAACAAATAACGGCCCGATCGACGGCAGCAGTGAGCCGTTGATCGCGGTGGTATATTGCAGGCCGTAGTACGCCAACGTGTTGTAGGCCGAGAAACCCGTCAAAGCGATGACGGTCATCAGGACCACGTGCCTGCGGATCGTCGGCCAATCGCGCAGCAATGGCAGCGCAGCGAACGGCAGCAAAATCAGGAAGGCACCGGTCCAACGAACGAAGGCGAACGTAACCGGCGGAATGTGCCCGACGATAAAGCGCCCGAGCACGGTGTTCCCGGCCCAGAACAACGAGGTCAGAGACAACAGCAGGTACGGCTGATCGAGCAGCCAACCGCGCGCGCGGCTCTTGTCGCCAATGCCCGCTCCCGGCATGACCCGATTCCCCCGATTGAGTACGTAGGGAGCTATCGCGGACTCGACGCTACGACCAGTATCCCGACAGCATGACTGGCCCGAGTTCGCCGTGCCGCGACAATCAGCCCTAGCGCGGCTGTCCGCGAAGCAGGGCCTGGTATTGCCTAGACTCCTTAATTTGTTGGGAATTCAACGAATTAGGCGACGCTTTCGGCGCGCATTGCCGTCGCTTTGCCTTGCTTCGCACGGCATCATCCAGTATCCGGAACGGCGGCTACGGCCGGTATCCGATCCACACAAGCGTCCCGCTAGTTTCCTGGGGCTACATCCTCATGGCAAATGTTGTCGTGGTCGGCTCCCAGTGGGGCGACGAGGGCAAAGGCAAGATAGTCGACTGGTTGTCTGAGCAAGCCGACATCATCGTCCGCTTCCAGGGCGGCCATAATGCCGGCCACACTCTGGTGATCAATGGCACTACCTACAAACTGTCACTGTTGCCTTCCGGTGTCGTGCGGCCTGGAAAATTGTCGATCATCGGCAATGGTGTTGTCCTCGATCCGCACGCGCTCCTCGCCGAGATCGCCAAGCTCAAGCAACAAGGTGTCAACGTCACGCCCGATAACCTGCGGATCGCCGAGAACACCGCATTGATCCTTCCGCTGCACGGTGAGCTCGACGCAATTCGGGAAACCGCCAACGCGGCGCTCAGCATCGGCACAACGCGGCGGGGCATCGGGCCCGCCTACGAGGACAAGGTCGGACGCCGCGCAATCCGCCTGATGGACCTTGCCGACGGCGCGACACTCGACCGCAAGATCGAGCGCCTGCTGATGCATCATAATGCATTGCGCAGGGGGCTCGGTCTCGATCCGATTGACCCGCATGCGTTGCACAAGGAGCTCGTCGGCGTCGCGCCGGCGGTGCTGCCTTACATGGACTCGGTGTGGTCGCTGCTGGATCAGAAGCGCCGCGAAGGCAAGCGCATCTTGTTCGAGGGCGCACAAGGCGCGTTGCTCGATGTTGATCATGGCACCTATCCGTACGTGACGTCCTCGAACACTGTCGCGGCCCAAGCCGCGACCGGATCAGGAGTGGGTCCAGGCGCCATCGGATACGTCCTCGGCATTTGCAAGGCCTACACGACGCGGGTCGGCGCCGGGCCGTTTCCGACTGAACAAAAAAACGAGATCGGCCGGATATTGGGCGAGCGCGGGAAGGAATTCGGCGTCGTGACCGGCCGGCCGCGACGCTGCGGCTGGTTCGATGCGGTACTGGTCCGTCAAAGCGTGCGCACCAGCGGCATCAATGGCCTCGCGCTCACCAAGCTAGACATCCTGGACGGCTTCGATGAAATCAAGGTTTGCACCGGCTATCGTTTGAATGGCCGCGAAATCGATTATCTGCCCGCGAGCGAACATGCCCAAGCCCAAGTCGAGCCGATTTATGAGGCCATCGACGGCTGGCGGGAGGGAACCGCGCGAGCGCGCTCCTGGGCCGATTTGCCCGCACAAGCGATCAAATACGTCCGCCGGCTGGAGGAACTGATTGGTTGTTCTGCGGCCGTGCTATCGACAAGCCCGGAGCGCGAGGACACCATCCTCATGCAGAATCCATTTGAGATGTGAATCGAGATGAAAAGCACCGCCGGTGAGCGTAAGCTGAGCAAATGACCGATTACTTTCCACTCATCACCCGTGCCGTGGAGGCGCTCGACACGAACACCGGCGAAGCGCGCCGGGCCATCTACGAACGAGCCCGCAGTGCGTTGGTGACGCAATTGCGCTCGGTGGAGCCGGCGCTGCCGGAAACCGATATCACCAAAGAGCGTCTCGCCCTAGAAGATGCGATTCGCAAGGTGGAAGCTGATGCGGCGCGAAAATCCCGGGCGGAAGGGCCCGAGCTACGCGCTGCCCCGCCGCTGCCTCATCGCGACCGCTCGATCTCGCCGGCCGACGTCGGAAGAAGCGATGTGCGGCGAAACGTGCCGCCGCCTTCGCCACGACGTTCCGCAGCGACAGGCGTCGACGCGGCGCCCTTGAATGCTCCGCCGCAGAGCGCGCGTGAGCGGCTGCTTGGGGCGCGAGCCACCGGGCGGCCCCACGAGAGCATAAAAGGTTTTCGCGACGTGGTGAGCGAGGTTCACGATCTGGGCGCTGCGACCGCGAAATCCGCACAATCCGCCCGCGACACGCGCGATTCATACGGACCGGCTACTCCGTCTTGGCCCACGGCCGAAGAAGCCGCACCACCCTCAGAACAAGATTTTGAGCCGGTGCTCGACGCGGAAAATTGGAGTTCGCCTCACGAACAGCCGGAACAGGTTAGCGGCCGCGCATCGTTTCCGGCATTCGAACACCAGGACACTCGCCCACCGTTTTCGGCAAGGCATCAGCCATATGCGGCGACAGGGGATGATGAGCACTACGCTCAACCACCGCGGTCATCTGCCAGCATCGTCACGCTGGTCGCGATCGTGGTCGGCGTTATCATCCTGGCGGGCATTGGGACGACGGCGGCGTGGCAGTGGTCCAACATCACCGGGCTCTACCAGCGATACACCCATTTCGGCACAAAACCCCCGGTCCAGACAGCTGCGGCGCCAACGTCGCAGCCTAAATTCTCCGGCCGCGTTCCTCAGGAGCAAAGCGCCGGCCAAGCGGCCGCTCCGGGCACCCAAGGCAGCCAGGCAGCCGCGCCCGCGGTTGCCCAACGCGTCGTGCTTTATGAGGAGGATCCGGGCGACCCGCAGGGCAAACGCAGTGTCGGTTCCGCAGTTTGGCGAACAGAAACCGTTTCGCCGGGACCGGGGCTCGCGCCGGAGCTTGCCGTGCGTGCGGACGTGGAAATTCCTGAGCGCCGAATGACAGTCACCTGGTCGCTGCGACGCAATACCGATCAAGCGCTACCGGCAAGTCACACGATCGAGATCATGTTCAAGTTGCCGCCAGATTTTGCCGGCGGCGGCATCGCCAACGTACCCGGGATTCTGATGAAACAATCAGAGCAGGCGCGCGGCACGCCACTCGCCGGGCTTGCCGTCAAGGTGACGAACGGCTTCTTCCTCGTCGGATTATCCGCAGTGGAAGCGGACGTGCAGCGCAACATGCAACTGCTCAAGGAGCGTCCCTGGTTCGATATACCCCTAGTCTATACATCCGGCGGCCGCGCCATCCTGGCTATGGAAAAAGGGACGCCCGGCGACCAGGCGTTCGCCGAAGCCTTCGCCGCCTGGGAAAAGAAGTAACGAGCCTGCCGTTGTGACGATACAGTCGCGTTCGTACGCTTGTTGAGGACCAATGCGAATGAGTGCAGCGGACGCCAAAGTCCTGAGCTCAGTCACGCACGCCTTCGTTGCCTCGGGGCTCCGCACGATCGAGACCGAGCGCGAGGGCCTGGCGGCATTGGCGGCGGCAATCTCGGATGGACTGGGCGCCGGCTTCGTCGCTGCAGTGGACACGATCCGGCGGGCGCGTGGGCGCGTCATCGTCACCGGCATGGGAAAGTCAGGCCACGTCGGCCGAAAAATCGCTGCAACGCTCGCTTCAACAGGAACACCGGCTTTTTTCGTGCACGCCGCCGACGCGAGCCACGGCGATCTCGGTATGATCACATCAGACGACGTGATGCTGGCGCTATCGTGGTCCGGCGAGACCGAAGAACTGAAAGACCTGATCAACTATTCGCGCCGGTTCAGCATCAGTCTTATCGCCGTGACCGTCAATGCCGACAGTACGCTGGGCAAAGCGGCGGACATCGTTATGGTCCTGCCGGAAACACGCGAAGCGTGTCCGCACAATCTTGCCCCGACAACGTCGTCGCTGATGCAGCTCGCTCTCGGCGATGCGCTTGCGATTGCTCTCCTCGAAAGCCGCGGCTTCACCGCGATCGATTTCGGCGTATTTCATCCCCGCGGCAGTCTCGGCGCGGCGTTGAAGTTCATCCGCGACGTCATGCATCCAGGAGCGGCTATCCCTTTGATCGCGCGGGGGGCCTTGATGTCGGAAGCGATCGTCGAAATGTCCACCAAAGGCTTCGGTTGCGTCGCGGTAATTAACGCCAGCGGCAAACTCGCCGGCGTTATCACCGACGGTGATTTGCGCCGTCACATGGCCCTCGACTTGCTGCAGGCGCCGGTCGAGAAGATCATGACGGCGTCGCCAAAAACCGTTCGGCCGGATCAGCTGGTTGGCGAGGCGCTGCAATTGCTGAATGAGTTGAAGATCACGGCACTTATCGTCGTCGATATGGATCGCCCGGTTGGCATCGTGCACTTCCACGATCTCTTGCGCGCCGGCGTGGCGTAACGTTTCGACACTCTGGGGCTGCGAAGCCTTCAAGGGTCCTCGCGCACGCTTTTCAAGTGACGGCTCGAATCTAATACAAGGCGCCCGGCACAGCGGTCTGGTTGCGAGGCGGCTGACCGCCGGGTGGCGCCACAGCCTGTGTGACGGCATTTTCGGCAGGCACCACAGCAGGCGCCGCATCTTTGCCTTGCTGGTGAACAAGAAACTCGTCGTAACCGGGGGTGCCTGGTCTGGGGGGAACATCCTTCGGCATGCCGCCGGCCCAAGTAGGCCAATGATCGGAAACCGTGGCAGAAAAGGAAGCGCACGAGCCCAAGGCCAAGCCGATCAAGAGTACGATTGTTGGTGCAAAGAACCGTTGGATCATGCTGGCCGCTTAAATCAGACTCAAAACCCGGCTAAGACGAGAGTTCATGGCGGCACTGTGTCTTCCTAGTGCCCCGATGCCACATCATCGGTGAGCTACTATCGTCTCGGCATCAAGGATTTGCTAATGGCCGTTTAATGGCTTTGGACCAATGTGCCGGATAACCGTCAGACCGAGCTGACGACATGAGGACGACCGGTTGATCTCCAAGCGACGGCAAGGCACTTCCCGGGCTGCGCAGAACGCCGCTGTTCGTGCCGGGCTTCTGCTGCCGCTTTTTTTGCTCGGCTGTAGCGCGCTTTCCTTGCCAAGGGAGGACGCGCCGGCGTCGGGCCCGGACCCAAAGTATGACGCGTTAATAGCCAAACACATCAAACGTGCCTTCAAAGAATACGCGTCGTACGACTCATTTGAAATATCGGAGTATCGCTGGGTTCACTCGGTCAGAGGCTGGAGCTGGCTCACCTGCATTCGGTTCCAGGATAAAGGGCGTCGGATAACCGATGCCCTGTTTATCAAAGATAATGAGATCGTTGAAAGTCGCTACGCCGTGGTGACCGACGCGTGCGACGCGCGAAACTATTCACCATTCGTCCCGCTGGCCGGAACGAAAAGCTTCAGCAGCGGTGGCCTTTTAGAGCCGCTGTATTAAGCGTCACACATGCTCGGGTCCGCCTCGATCCATGGTATCGCTCGAAGTATTCTGCGTTGTGCCGCAAGGGCTGGGTTCACTTTGATGAGTTCTAAGCCGTGACCAGGATTCTGGTGACCGGCGCGTCCGGCTTTCTCGGTCGTGCCGCAATAGCGGCCCTCGCGCAAAACGGACATACGCTGCGTGCAGCGGTGCGGCGGCAGCCCGAGCCGGCGTTTCCCCCAAGCGTTGAAATCGCGCAGCATTCGGATTTGTCGGAAGAGCTGGAGTGGCATCCCCTGCTCGACGGTGTCGATCAAGTTGTCCACCTTGCCGGTATCGCTCACACCGGCCGCGGCACGAAGTCCGCGCTTTACGATCGCGTCAATCGGCTGGCGACGGCGGAACTCACGACCGCTGCTGTCGAAGCAGGCGTCAAGCACTTTGTGTTTGTCTCGTCGATCCGGGCGCAAAGTGGACCTGCCGCGGATCACGCCCTGACCGAATCTGATGAGCCGGCACCAACCGACGACTATGGTCGCACGAAGCTTGCCGCCGAAGCAGCAGTACGCGCTTCCGGAGTCCCATTCACGATTTTGCGGCCGGTTTCGCTTTACGGCCCGGGGGTGAAAGGAAATTTTGCTCTGTTGTTACGAGCGGCGCTTTCGCCTTGGCCGCTTCCCGTCAAGGATTTTGTCAACCGCCGCTCGCTTCTCGGCATTGACAATTTCACCTCTGCATTGAGTTTTGTGCTGTCCGGAGCAAATACAAAAGGCGAGACATACATCGTCGCCGATCCGGGAGTTCCGCCGCGGCTTTCTGACATCATGGCGACGCTTCGGCAAGCGCAAGGGCGGTGGCCACTCATCGTGCCCATGCCGACGGCCTGCGTGGAGACTCCGCTGCACCTGATTGGCAGGGACGATCTATGGGAGCGTTTGGGCGGCAACCTTCGCGCGGATTCCGGCAAACTTCTCGCCGCAGGCTGGCAGCCGAGGCATGACACGCGTAGCGGGCTCGCGGCCCTGGTTCAGGCGGAATCACGCTTCCGTAAAACCATTCCACCGGCGACACCAACGCCGAACACGTAGAGCCAACCCGAAGTAAAATCGAACAAGTGCGAATTGAACAGCGACGATACGACGTTCTGCACGACGATGATCATGCCGAACCAGGCGCTCAGGCCGCCGCCGCAAAATAACAGGAAATGCGCGAACCACATTGCCAACAACAGGGCGACGCCGATCATGCCGAGCTGAATTCCGACCGCGAAAATCTGGTTATGCGGATTCCCGGAGAGAAACGCCGACGCGCCCGAATCCCCTACCGCCGACTGCCGGAACTGCTCTGGGATTGAGCCTGTGCCGTGACCGATGATGGGCGCCGTCTCGACAAATGACAGCGACTTTCTGAGAAATTCAAGATGCAACCCAGTAGAATTCGCTGCGTCTCTGGTACGGTACTGCTGAAGTTCCTGCACCGACGTGACCACCCGCTCGTGCATGTAAGGCGAGCCGAACCAAATCGCGGCTCCAATGACAATTCCGGCCAGTCCGGTACTCAGCAAACCTTTCCAGCCAAACTCTCGCCACCCCAATAGGAGCAGAAGAACAGGAGCGACGAGAAGAGCTGTGCGGCTGGTAACGACAAAAAAGATATTGCCGAGGAACAACAGGACGAGCGCCAGCGACCCGGCAGTCGGACGCCACCGCTGCATTCGTGCTTGCTCGCCGGCATAGCCGAGAAGCGCGAATATGCAGACCAAAAAGTTTGCACTTTGAAAAATGTAATCCTTGGTCGGAACTCCAACCATCCGCCCGCGCCACGGCAGACCTGGAATGAGCGCCAAGCCCCACGACACTAGTAGCAGGGCGACTACCGAGGCAAAAAACCCGTACAGAACCCAGATGCCGTTCTCGGAGCGCCGGAACTGCATGAACAGCAAAGGTATAACCAGCAGACGATGGAATTTGCCGAGACCACCGAGCCGTTCGGCCCAGCTGACGTCGGCCCATAACATACCGATCGCTGCCAGCACCCAGAGCAAAACAGGGAACAGCCCCGCGGCGCTTGCCAGTTCCTTTCGGAGCGCTGCAACATTTAAAGTGGCGAGAACAACGATCAGCCAACCGGTGATAAAAATGGCGGTCGCGGTCGTTGACCACGGCAGCGTCACGGCAACAGCGACCGCAAGCCAATCGGCCACCTTGGCCCAGCGCTGACGATCGAAGCCGGCCGACATCGTAGCGGCTGCCATTAGGTTATTTTCGCCCCGGCGGGGTTGGGCGATCGGACCCGTGGGTCAGCCGATTCGGCTGAACGGCGCACCAGGCCGGTCGTCGAGTGCCCCGGCACCAGATTGACGAGCACAACATCGCCGCCCGCAGTCTCAACGAGTTCGCGGCCGACCACTTCCTCGATGCGATAATCGGCGCCTTTAACCAGCACGGCCGGCTTTACCTGTTTGATCAGTTCGAGCGGCGTATCTTCCTCGAATACGACCACGAGGTCGACGGCCTCCAGCGCGGCGAGGACTTCCGCGCGACCTTCGGCAGGATTGATCGGCCGGCCTTTGCCCTTCAGCCGCGCAGTCGAAGCGTCGCTATTGAGACCGACGACCAAACGATCACAGACAGCACGTGCCTCGGCGAGCAATTTGATATGACCGCGGTGAAGGAGATCGAAGCAGCCATTGGTGAAACCGATGCGCAGCCCGTGCTGGCGCCATTCGCCTAGTCGCTCATCGAGTACCGCCCAATCAAACACGATCTTCTCCTCAGGCGCGAGCGAAGCAGCGGGGAGAATACGGCTACGCAACTCTGCAAGCGAAACCGTCGCCGTGCCGCGTTTGCCAACAACGACCGCGGCCGCAGCATTGGCTGCACGCATAGCGAATTCGTAGGGCGTCTTCATCGCCAACAGCACCGCCATCACCGCGGCGACCGTATCGCCGGCGCCGGAGACGTCGCGCACCTTGACCGGATAGGCCGGAACATGGATCGGGGTGGCTCCCTCCACATGAAGACTCATTCCTTCTTCGCTGCGCGTAACCAGCACAGCCTCGCTGCCAACCATGTGCGCGAGCTCCGCCGCAGCAGCCGCTACGTCGGCTTCGTTCGCGACCGGCCGATGGACCGCCGCTTCCAGTTCCTTGCTGTTGGGCGTGATCAGCGTCGCGCCATGATAGACGCGATAGTCGTGACCCTTCGGATCGACAATGACCGGCTTCCCAAGCTGGCGCGCCTTTTCGATAACAGCGCGAATAACGCGCGGGGTGAGGGCGCCCTTGGCATAATCGGACAGTACGATCGCACCGGCGTTCGGTATCGCAGCTTCGGCGCAGGCGATCATCGCTGATTGGCTTTCCGCACTCGCCGGCGCCTCCGTCTCCCAATCGGCGCGCATCAAATGGGTCGAGTGATGTTCGGAGACGAAGCGTACCTTGCGGGTTGTTTGACGCGTGTTATCGACGACGAGTTCGGGAACGATTGATCCCAGCTTGGCGAGCGTACGGTGTAAAACCTGTCCGGCCTCATCGTTACCTACGAGGCCGATAAAAATGCAGCGTGCGCCGAGCGCAGCGATATTGCGGGCGACATTGCCTGCGCCCCCGATCTCAACGGCATTGTGTTTGACCTTAAGTACCGGCGTCGGCGCCTCGGGGGAAATGCGCGTAACATCCCCATAAACGAAATCGTCGAGCATGACGTCACCGATGCAGACAACGGTCTGATTGCCGATAAGCCGCAGGGCTTCTTCAAAGTCGAACATGCTGTTGCCCGGTTCGCCCCAGCGACCCTTCACCGATATCGATCGGCGCGATCGAGATAACCACTCACGTATTTCTTGACCCCATCTTCCAGAGTGGCGAAATCGGAATTGAAGCCGGCGCGACGCAGATTTTCGGTCTCGGCTTGCGTGAAATACTGGTAGGCATCGCGGATCGACTGCGGCATCTCGATGTATTCGATGTCTGGCTCCCGGCGAAGCGCCGCCAACATCGCCAGCATCAAATCGCGGAAGCTGCGCGCCTTGCCGGTGCCGACGTTGAAGATACCCGATACCGAGGGTGTCTCAAGCAGCCAGCGCACCACGGCAACGGCATCATCTACGTAAATGAAGTCACGCTTCTGCTCACCATCGTCGACGCCGGCGCGATACGACTTGAACAGCCGCATCGGCTTGCCGGCCTTCGCCTCATCGAAACGCTTCGCCACGAGACTCATCATCTCGCCTTTGTGGTATTCGTTGGGGCCGAACACATTGAAGAATTTAAGCCCGGCCCATTGCGGCGGCAGTTTGTCCTTGCGCGCAACGCGTTCAACGACGGCGAGATCGAACAGATGCTTGGTCCAGCCATAAAGGTTCAGAGGCTTGAGCCGATTGAGCGCGCTGGACGACCAATCGTCGGAAAAGCCTGCGCTGCCGTCACCATAGGTCGCAGCCGAGGAGGCATAGATAAAAGGGGTATGCGTTGCGGCACACCAATCGAACAGCCGCAGCGACAGCCTGAAATTCGTCTCGATGAGGAGATCGCCGTCGGTAGCCGTGGTCGAAGAGATGGCGCCAAGGTGGACAATGGCGTCGAGTTTGCGTCCCTCAAGCCAATGCAGCAGATCGGCCGGCGGTATGAACTCCGCGAGGTGCCGCCCGGCAAGGTTACGCCACTTGCGGTCGCTGCCGAGGACGTCGTTTACGGCGATGTCGGAATGCCCGGCGTCGTTAAGGCTCGCCACCACATTCGATCCGATGAAGCCGGCGCCGCCGGTAACCAACAACATTGACGCCGTGACACCGTATGAAGGTTGCCGTTGACCCCGTTTGCCTCAGTCTCATTCCTGACGCAACACTCGTCCCTATCGGCGAAGAGTAATGCGAAACGCGGTTCGTTCATAAAATGAACATAAATTCATTATTATCTGCGAACGGCGGTTCAAAACTACCTTTGGCTGATCAGGACCCAAAGTCTGCCAGCGGCAGCCCCATCCTGATCGTGCCCTACATGTGGATTGGCGATTTCGTTCGTTGCCACTCGGTCGTGACGCTGTTGCGGCAGCGCTACCCGGATCGGCCGGTGGATATTTTATCAACGACGCAGTGCGCGCCGCTTGCCGATTACATGCCGGGGCTACGGCAGACCATCGTTTGGGATTTGCCGCGCAGCCGGCTTGCTCTCGCCGAGCAACAGGGGCTCGCCAAACGCTTCAAGCGTGAAGGCTACGGTACTGTGCTCATTATGCCGCGCACCTGGAAAGCGGCGCTTGCGCCATTTCTGGCCGGCATTCCGGAACGCGTTGGCTTTTTCGGCGAGGGGCGAGTGATCCTTCTGAATGACTTGCGGTTTGGCGAGCGTAAATTGCCGCGAATGGTGGACCGCTGCGCCATGCTGGCGCTGCCCCGCGGAGCCGAGCCGCACGATGCATGGCCGCTTCCCAAGCTGAAAGTTGCAGCGGCCAACGTGGCCGCCTGGCGCAATCGCCGTGGTTTGATGGATGACGGCCGGCCGGTCGTCGCGTTTGCACCCGGTGCTGTCGGGCCTTCCAAGCGCTGGCCGGGTAGTTCTTACGCCGAACTAGCCCGCCGACTTCTCAAGGAAGGATTCGCCGTTTGGGTTCTGGGCGGCCCGAGCGAGAAGACTTTGGCTGCCGAGATTATCGGCGAGAGCGAGGCCCGCGATCTTACCGGAAATGATCTGCGCGAAGCTATTTTCGCCCTCGCTGCGGCTTCGGTAGCCGTCTCCAATGATTCCGGCCTGCTCCATGTTGCCGCAGCGCTCGGGACGCCATCGATCGGGATTTTCGGCCCAACCAGTCCGTGGCACTGGGCGCCGCTCAACCCACTCGCCGCGGTCATGCAGGCGAACACCGAACTTACCTGCCGGCCATGCCACAAGCCGGTATGCCGCGTCGGTCATCACCGCTGTATGGGCGACCTCACGCCGGAGGAAGTTCTAGCCGCGACCCGCAAAGCGCTCGCTCCCGTGTCCAGCAGCTGACAGGCTAACGCGACCTTCATCACCTTGGGATAACGCATCGAGCAATGGGAAAGCTAAATCCATGACGGTTCTCGTCACCGGCGGAGCAGGCTATATCGGCAGCCACATGGTGATCGAGCTGCTCGACGCCGGCGAATCTGTCATCGTTCTCGACAATCTCTCAACCGGATACGACTGGGCCGTGTCCAAGAAGGCGCAGCTCATCGTCGGAGACACCGGCGACCAGGCGCTGGTCACCAAGCTTCTTCGCGAGCACAACATTGAAGCGATCATCCACTTCGCCGCTTCGATCGTGGTTCCCAACTCGGTCCGCGATCCGCTCGCGTACTATCGCAACAATACGGTCAATTCACGTGCTCTCATCGAATGCGCCGTGAACAACGGCGTACGGCACTTCATCTTTTCGTCGACCGCCGCGGTATATGGCAATCCGGTGGAAGTTCCAGTGCAGGAAGAATTCGCTAACAGCGCCGATCTCGCCCTACGGGTGGTCGAAACTAATGAGCGAAGTCATGTTGCGCGATGCAAGTCGCGCCCATGGTCTGCGCCACGTGGCGCTCCGCTATTTCAACGTCGCCGGTGCCGATCCGCACGGTCGCAGCGGGCAAACGAGCAAGGCCGCCACCCATCTGATAAAAGTCGCAGCCGAAACGGCGTTAGGTCTCCGCCCCAGGATCGAAGTTTTTGGTACCGACTATCCGACGCCCGACGGCACGTGCATCCGCGACTACATTCACGTGAGTGATCTTGTGCGCGCGCATTCGGATGCGCTGCGCTACTTGCGCACGGGGGGAGAATCCCAGACGCTGAATTGCGGCTACGGCCACGGTTTTTCGGTGTTCGAAGTCGTGCAAATGGTAAAGCGCGTCTCGGGCGTCGATTTCAAAGTCGATATCGCGTCGCGCCGCGCCGGTGATCCTGCAAGCATCGTCGCGAATTCCCAGCGGGCGCGCGCGACGCTTGGCTGGGAGCCTCGTTTTGACGATCTGTCCACAATCGTCACCCATGCACTCGCTTGGGAACACGCGCTGATGAAGCGACGGCAAGGACAGTCCGATCGGGGCGAAAAACCGGCGCCCGCGGCCTCGCGCTAAGGGGTTCCAAGCAGCCTCGGCTATGCCGAAATGGCTTGATAAATCCGCCCCTTCCGGGCATTGAACGCGCGGGGCGCCTCGCGCTTTCGGCCCCGCGGGACGTTAACGGATTACGCATGAAATCGGACACGGCCGACCCCCCCGACAAGGCCGAACTCTCGGACGCCTACCCTACGTTCCCATTAATTCGGCGCCTGCTTGTGGACGAAGCGTGGCGGCATCGGCCGCGCTATGCGATCGCGTTCGCCTTGATGGGTATAGCTGCCGCGGGCACAGCGCTAAGCGCGTACCTTCTCGGCACAATGACCAACGAAGCCTACGTCCATCACAATTTCGAAGGCATCGTCGTTGTCGGCGTTCTAACGATGGCGATTTTCGCGACCAGAGGCTTGGCGACTTACGGCTCGGCGGTGATGCTATCCAAGATCGGCAACAGCATCGTCGCCGACAACCAGCAGCGAATGTTCGATAAGCTGTTGCGGGAAAATATCAGTTACTTCGCCGACCGCCATTCTTCAGAGTTCATCGCGCGGCTTACCACCGGCGCCACTGCGGTGTCGCAGGTGATCAATCTCATGATCACGGCCATCGGCCGCGATCTGATGTCGCTCATCGGCCTGTCGATCGTGATGGTGATACAGGATCCGATCATGTCGCTCGGCGGGTTGATCGTGGCGCCGCCGGCAATATTGTTCCTGCGCAAGATGATCCGACGCGTGCGCAACATTGCGCGAATGCAGTTCACTGGAAGCACGCGCACTATCGAGACCATGCAAGAGGCGCTGCAAGGCATGCGCATGGTCAAGGCATTTACGCTTGAAGCGGAGATGCGGCGAAGACTTGCCACAAGTGTCACCGCCGTCGAAGCTCAAGCGAACAAGATGGCGCGCGTCGCTTATCGCGCCAACCCGTTGATGGAGACGTTGGGCGGTTTTGCCATCGCGCTCGCGATGATCTACGGCGGCTGGCGCGGAATTCAGGGCGGCGGAACGCCGGGCGAATTTGTTTCGTTTCTCGCGGCGTTCCTACTGGCTTATGAGCCGGCGAAGCGGCTGGCGCGGCTCAACATCGATCTGAACAACAATCTCGTTGGCGTTCGTGTGCTTTACGAGGTCATCGACAGCGCCCCCGGCGAACGGATCGACGACGACCGGCCGCCGCTCAAGCTCACCGCCGGACGGCTCGAATTCGCCGACGTAGACTTTGCCTACCGTCCCGGCGCACCGGTCCTGGATGGAATAAGCTTCGTGGCGCAGCCGGGCCGGGTGACCGCGCTTGTCGGTCCGTCCGGCGGCGGCAAATCGACCATGCTCGATTTGATCCTTCGGTTCTATGACATCGAGACGGGCCGGATCCTGATCGACGGGCAGAATATCGCCGCCGTGTCGCGCGACTCATTGCGCCGACAGATCGCCTATGTTGGCCAGATCGTCCAATTGTTCCGTGGCACGATCCGGGACAACATCGCGCTCGGGCGGGTTGGGGCCAGCGAAGAAGAGATCATCGCCGCGGCGAAGGCAGCGCACGCACACGACTTTATCCTGAGTTTTCCCGCCGGCTACCAAACGCCGGTTGGTGAGCACGGCATGCAACTGTCCGGCGGACAGCGGCAACGCATCGCGATCGCTCGTGCGCTGATCAAGAATGCGCCAATCATCCTGCTCGATGAGGCGACGGCTTCGCTGGATTCGGAGTCAGAACAGAACGTTCAGGAAGCGATCGCCGAACTGTGCAAGGGACGCACGACGCTTGTCATCGCCCATCGGCTCGCCACGATCATGCATGCCGACAGCATCCTCGTGGTACAGGACGGCGCGATCGTCGAGTCCGGCCGCCACGACGAGCTTTTGCGAAAAGCCGGCCGTTACGCCGACTTCTATCGCCTGCAGCTCAAGGGACAGGGCCCGGTGCGCGAAGTACTCGCGGTCGGCTGAATTCGCTAACTCGCCAGCAACCCCTCGGCTTTGAGCGCTTCCTGCACCTTCGGGCGCGCGGTGACCCGATCGATGTAGGCGGTGATGTTCGGCCATTTGGCGAGATCGACGCCGACGCGCGGCGCCCAACGCAACACGGTGAACAGGTAAGCGTCAGCGACTGTGAACTTGTCGCCAGTCAGATACTTTTTGCCGCCAAGCTCTTTGTTGATCCACTCGAAGCGCTGGCCGAGATAGTCCCTTGAGATCGTCTTGAATTCCTCGGGGGTATTCGGACGAAACAGCGGACCAAAGGTCTTGTGCAATTCCGAGGTGACGAAGTTCAGCCATTCCTGAACGCGGTAACGTTCCATCGTACCGACCGGCGGCAGGAGATCAGAGCCCGGCTTGCGGTCAGCCAGATACTGTACGATCACCGGTCCTTCGGTGAGCTCTTGGCCGTCGTCCAATTCGAGAACCGGCACCTGGTTCTTGGGATTGACGCTGGACAGCACCGTCCCGTCTGCGGTCTTTCTATCCGTACGATCCAACTGCGCGAGCTGAAGCTCTATTCCAGCCTCACGCGACACGATGTGCGGCGAGAGCGAGCAGGCGCCGGGCCAGTAGTAAAGTTTCATGAGAAGTATCTCCAAAACGAAATGTGGATTTGCGCCAGCAGAATATGCAGGCCAATCAATAGGTAATGGGATCATGCGACGGCCGCAACAGGGTCGGGGGAACTTTAGTAAAAGTGGCGGGTTAGGAGGAAACTGCAATCTCTTTGGAGTGCCGCCGATGGGCGCCCGCCGCATCACGCTACGCGTACAGCCGCCCGTCCCTTTTGGAGAGGTCACGTTAGTGCCAGCGATCTCGGGAGGACGCCCCGATGTCGATATGGCTCGCGCCATGGCGGCCGCGCTCGCCGATGTCGAAGCCCCAACGGCAGCAGACGTATACAAGCGGTTGCGACAGGCGTTCCCGCTAGCGCCGCTGACTGCGCGAGCAACCGCCCTCTCCTACATTATGAGCCGGCTGCGTCGGTCGTTCTGACAGGTGTGGCCGTAGCTCCGGGGTCTACAGCCCAAGATAGGCGCTGCGGACGCGGTCATCGGACAATAATTCCTCGCCGGTCCCGGATAGCGTCACACGTCCATTTTCCAGGACGTAAGCGCGGCTCGCAAGCTTGAGCGAGAGCGCTACGTTCTGCTCGACCAGCAGGCAGGTGATGCCCTCGCGATTGAGGTCGCGGATCGTCCTAAGCACACCATGAGCAATGTTCGGCGCGAGCCCTAGCGAGGGTTCGTCGAACATGATGAGTTGCGGTGCTCCCATCAAGCAGCGTCCGATTGCGAGCATCTGCTGCTCACCGCCCGAAAGCGTGCCGGCAGGCTGTCGCGACCGCTCGGCCAAGACCGGAAACATGGCCAACACGCGCTCGCGGTTCTTGGCGCGTTGCGCGCGGGCCCGCGGCAACATGCCGCCAACGTCGAGGTTTTCGGCCACCGACAGCGTCGGAAACACCTGCCGGCCTTCCGCGACTTGACCCAATCCGAGATCGCAGACGCGATGGCTCGGCCAGTGCGAAATATCGGTGCCGCGAAACGCAATGCTGCCGCGCGCTTGCGGCAGCATTCCGGCGAGCGAGCGGATCAGAGTGGTTTTGCCGGCGCCGTTGGCGCCGACAATGGCAACGACGGCGCCTTCCTCTATTTCCAGCGATACCGAGTTCGAGCGCCTGAACATCGCCGTAGAACACATCGAGGTTCTCGACGCGCAGGATCATATTGCCTCAACGCCCAGATAGGATTGCACTACCGCCGGATCGCGCACGACTTCGTCCGGCGCACCGGCCGCAATTGCCGTGCCGTGGTCAAGCACCAGCACGCGGGAAGCGAGCGCCATGACCGCGCGCATCACGTGCTCGATTAGCAGGATCGTCAAGCCTCGGTCGCGGTTGAGCGCGCGCAGGATGGCCACCATGCGGTCTGTCTCAGTTGGCCGCAGCCCTGCCATCACTTCATCGAGCAACAACAGCCGCGGCTCAGTCGCAAGCGCGCGGGCAACTTCGAGTCGCTTGCGGTCTGGCAACGTCAGGGTCGCCGCCAGACGGTGCCTTTTGTCGAACAGGTCGAGTTGCTGCAGCAGCGCCCGCGCGCGTGCCCGTGCGTCCTCAACGTCGCGGTGGCGCTGTAACGCACCGATGATGACGTTGTCCTCGACGCTCAGCCCCGGAAACGGCCGCACAATCTGAAAGGTGCGAGCAAGCCCGCGCCGGCAGATCGCATCGATCGGCAAGCCCTGAATCGGCTGGTCTGCGAACACGATCGAACCACTATCGGGCGCCATTGCACCTGCGATCAGATTGAACAGTGTGGTCTTGCCGGCGCCGTTGGGTCCGATGACGGCAAAAATCTCACCCTGAGGCACTGCGAAACTGACCTGGTCGACGGCGACGAGGCCGCGGAAGCGCTTGCTGACAGCGTCGAGTTTCAGGAGCGAGGTCATTTCCCGCTCGCACTCACGCCAAGGAGCCTGGCCAGAGGAGGCCAAACACCGTCTGGAAGTCCGGCGACGACCAGCAGAAGACAAATGCCGTAGAACACCTGCGTCGCCCCCGGCAGTTCAATGCCGAACGAAGTCATCGCCGAGTTGAGTGCTTCCGCGAGCCCGGTCAGCACAAATGCGCCAAGGATCGGCCCGAACAGAGTGCCGACGCCACCGATGACGGGACCGAGAATAATCTCGATCGATCGCGAAATGCTGAACACCTGCTCGGGGAAAAGATTGTTGTAGAAAAACGCATAGAATACGCCGGCAAACGAAGTCGCCGCGGCGGATACCATCACGGCATACATCTTGTAACGGAACGTATCGATCCCGGTCGCCCGCGCCGCCTGCTCGTCCTCACGGATCGCAAGCCAGAAGTAGCCGATACGGCTGCGAATAAGCAGATGGCAGACGATTAAAAGAAACGAGGTCGCGAACAGGATGACGTAATAAAACATCCGCGGATCGCCGCGCAGCAGCCACGGGTCGTTGTGTACGTTCTGCTTAACCGGGAGAAACAGCCCGCCCGAGGCGTTCACGAAATCCAGATGATCGAACCCGATCCGGGCGAATTCGGCAAAAGCGATGGTCAGTATCGCAAAATAAACGCCGGCGACGCGGAAACGAAAAGCAAGAAATCCAATGATCGCCCCGCAGACCGCGGCCACCGGAATTGCCCCGAGCAGACCCACCCAGGGACTCACCCCGAAGCGGATAAACAAGGTCGCCGCGACATAGGCACCAAGACCGATATAGATCGCGTGGCCAAGTGAAAGTTGCCCGGCAAAGCCCATCATGATGTTCCAGGCCTGCCCGGCATAAGCGGAATAGAGAATGAGAATGAGGACCGTGAGCAGATAATCGTGGACGACGAACGGCGCCGCCAGCAACGCGACGAACAAAAGCGCGAGCAGAAGTGCGCCACGGCGCGACACGCCGGCGCTCAATCGCGCCATCATGCCAGCCTCTTGCCGAGCAGCCCCTGCGGCCGGAACAGCAGCACCAGCACGAGGATCGCGAAGGCGAACATGCTCTTGGCCGACGGCGTGAACAGAAGCCCGGCCAGCGCCTCGGTGACTCCGACCAGGACGCCGCCGAGGAGGGCGCCGGGCATCGAGCCTAGCCCGCCGGTAATGACGATAACGAAAGCAAGCAGTGTGTAGCTCGGCCCGAGCATCGGGGTCGCATCAATGAGCAAAGTGAGCATGGTGCCGGCAGCGCCGACGCAGGCAGCACCTAAGCCAAAGGTAAGGGCATAAAGGCGTTTGACATCAAGTCCGACGACCTGCGCACCGGTGTAATTGTCGGCGCAGGCGCGGATCGCTTTGCCAACGAGCGTGAAGCGAAAAAAGATAAACAGCGCGACGGTGAAGGCGATCGCGGCCAGACCGGCATAGACCTTCGTAGTGTCGACAATCAGCGGGCCGATTTGGATGCTGTCGAGTGCATATGATGTCTGCACCGAACGCGCATCGGGACCGAAGACGATCAGGAGACCGTTGGCGATGATAATCCCAAGCGCCACCAGCAGCAGGAACTGCGTATGCTCGGCGCGTCGTATGAAAGGATTGATCAGGCCGATCTGCAAAACATAGCCGAACACGAACATCACCGCCGCAATCGGCACCAGCAAAATCAGCGGATCAATGTGAAAACTGGAGAACAACACGACGGCAATGAACATCGCTATAGTCATCATTTCGCCGTGGGCGAAATTGACGACGCGCACCACGCCGAAGATGACCGACAGCCCAAGCGCCAGCAGGCCGTAGACGAGGCCAGTCAAAACTCCGCCGACAACGACGTTAAGATAGACGTCGAACGTCACTGAACGGGCTTAGCTGCGGCCCTGATACGGCGGCAGCGGCCATTCCGGCTTGCCCTCGGCCGCGTCCGCGGGCGCGATCGTGACAAGTTTGGAGCCTCGATTCTGAAACGCGCCCTGCCGCACCTTGTCGTTCTGCCCTTTGGCGTCGAACTGGATGCCCGGCCCGATGCTGACATTGTCGGTGATGTTGGTGGTGCGGATGGCGTCGGCCAGCGCCTTCGGATCGGTCGACCCGGTGCGCTTGAATGCGTCGGCGACGACAAGAAGCGCCTCAAAAGTGAAGACGTGATTGGTGTTGAGGTTGACGCCGGGATGGCGTTTGGCGAGTTCGGCAGCGAGCACCTTGGTCAGCTTCTTATGCGGGTCGTACCAGGGGGCGAAGTTGATCGGGCCATCGGCATATTTTCCGAGCGTCTTGATGTATTGGTCCTCGTAGAAGCCCGGTCCCATGCTGAGGATCGCCTGCGGCGTCCAGCGCTGCTTAACCAGCTCCCGCGTCAGCAGGATCGCGTCGCTCAAACGGCTGACCACAAGCAGCGCGTCGGCGTTCGTTGCCTTAGCCTTCGCCACCTCGACGGAAAGATCGCGCGCCGTCGGATCGTAGGCAATCTCTTCGGCGATCCTGTATGGCATGTTGAATTTCGGCATGACCACGCCGATGCCTTTGCTCATCGCCGTGCCGAAAGTGTCGTTGACGTGCATGAACACGACTGACTTGGGCGCCGTGCCGACGTCGGCGAATACGGTCTTCTGGTCGGTAAAGGTATCACGCAGAATCATCGGGGCAGTCGGGAAATTCCGAAACACGAACTTGTAGCCCTGCTCGGTAATCTGCGGCGCGGCGGCGATGTTGATGACGTAGGGAATACCCTTCTGCTCGGCGACCTGTGCGATCGCGGCAGACTGACCGGAATCGAACGAGCCGACCAAAGCCTGTGCGCCCTCGCCGATCAGCTTCTCGGCGCGCGCGCGCGCGGTATCGACACTGAACTCGGTGTCGCCATTGATAATCGTAAGCTCCGGCAGGCCCATCGACTTGAAAATGGCCGGCGCCACGTCGACGCCGCGCTGACAGTCCTCGCCGATACCGGCTTCGAAACCGGAGCGCGGCAACAAGACACCTACTTTGAGCGGGCCACCCTGGGCGCGGACAATGTTAAAGGGGGCGACCCCGGCGATTAAGCCGGCGCCCAATGCGACCGAAAAGGTCCGGCGGGTTACCCGCGGCAAATTTGACTGCAATTTACGGCTCATAGCGATCCTCCCATGGCTTTTCCTGTCCGCATTTAGCTCATCATGGCGGACTTCTTTGCGCGGTCACAAGCGCGAAAATGTCGCGCTTACGCGATCCCCGAATTCCATTACCGCGAACATATTGTTGACCTCGACAACAATTGTGATCAATACCAAACGGCCCAGGAATTCTCAACAGGGTTGAATTGGTCCATGGGGAGGGGCGCTTTGTGACCAAGGCGAGGAAACCTACCGCGAAGGCACTCGTTTTCCGCAACGAGGCTTCGCGGCGTCGCAGCTCGCGGCCAGCGATCGCTCTCGGGGCACTCAACAGCCACCTCGGCTATTTCGTGCGGCGTCTTCAGGTCTGGATATTCCAGGACTTTATCAGGACGTTGAAGCGCATCGATATCAGTCCGGCGCAATTCTCTGTGCTAGTCGTGGTTGGCGCCAACAAGGGGCTGTCGCAGGCGGAACTGGCGATGACACTTGGGATCGAGAGGGCGCGCCTCGCCCGCCTGCTGCACCGCCTCGAAGAGCGCGGCGTGATCGAGCGGCTCCAGTCAGCTGCTGATGGCCGCCGCCACGCTTTGCAGCTGACCCCGCAAGGCGGGGCAATTCTAACGCAGGCGAAAATGCTGGCGGCACGCCACCAGAAGCGATTGACCAAAAGACTTGGTGCGGAAAAACACCAAATGGTCCTGAAAGCACTCCGCGATTTTTAGGCGAGCATTTGCTCGACTGCTGCTGCAATGCGCAGAAGCGTATGGTCCTGACCATTGCACGCCATGAGCATCAGGCCGACCGGAAGCTTGGCCTTGAGTGGCAATGAGATGCCACAAAGGTCGAAAAAGTTGCCAACTGAGGTGTTGCGCAAGACCAGGGTGTTGCGCGCAGAGTAGTTCTCCCAGCCCGTCACCTCCGCCATCGTTGGCGCGACAATCGGCGTCGTCGGCATCACCAGTACGTCGAACGCCGCGAGCCAATGATCCATCGCGCGAACGAGACGCGTCCGTGCCTGCATCATGTCGAAATAGTCGGCCGCCGACACGGCGCAACCGCGTTCAAGCCGCGTCCGCACGTTCGGGTCGATATCGGCGGCGCGCCGTTTGATGCGGTCGCGATGGACGGCGCAAGCCTCCGGCTGAACGATGCCGCCATAGGCATTGACCTCACGCATTTCGTCCAGCAGTGGCACAGTCTCGTCGGTGAGCCGGACACCAGCTGCACCCAGCGATTTCAGCGCCGCGGCAAAGGCAGCAGAGACAGTCTCGTCCAGCGCTTCGAGCGGCAAGCCTTGCGCGATGCCGAAGCGGAGACCGGCCAGCGTGATCGGCTCGAGCGGTGCAAACTCTTCGCCCGACAGGACGGCGTCGGTCTTGGCGCAATCGGCAACGCTGCGTGACAGCGGGCCGATGGAATCGAGCGTAGTGCTCAAGGGGAAAGCGCCGTCGGTCGGGACGCGTTGCCGGCTTGGTTTGAAACCGACAATGCCGCACAGCCCAGCCGGGATGCGAACCGAGCCGCCGGTGTCGGTACCAATCGCGATCTCGCACATGCCGTCGGCGGCCGTAACGGCCGCGCCGGACGAGGAGCCGCCAGGTACGCGAGTACGATCGCTTGGGTTGCCTGGTGTGCCGAAGTGCGGATTGGCGCCGATCCCGCCTAAGGCGAACTCTGTCATGTTGGTCTTGGCCACGATGACAGCACCGGCAGCACGCAGGCGGCGCACCACGGGCGCGTCGGCCGTGGCGGGTTTGGCTTCGTCCGCAAGAATTTTTGAACCAGCGCGGGTGGGCTCTCCGGCAACGTCGAACAAATCCTTGATGCTGACAATTGAGCCGTCCAGCGGTCCAAGCGATATGCCGTGAGCGGCGCGAGCATCGGCAGCGTCGGCGGCGGCGCGTGCGGGACCGTCGTAGACCGTGAGGCAGGCGCGCGACCCCTCCCCTTTGGGGTCGGCGATACGCGCCAGCGCCTGTTCTAGCCGGTCGCGGCAGGAAAGAGGTTTCATCGAGAATGTCCGGGGTTGACGATGGATGAAGACAGGATTGCCGACCATATACCGGTCCTGCCATCATCGGCGAGGGGCGACCGCACGGAAGAGGACGAGGATGCCTGAGGTGAAGCCGGCGTTGTGTTTCATCGGCTTTGGCGAAGCCGGTCAAGCGATTGCGGCCGGCCTCCGCGAGGCCGGCATCGAGCATATCAGAGCGTGGGACATTTTGTTTCCGCGTGTCGAGGGCGAACGCCTAAGGCGTGCCGCCGATGCAATGAGTGTGCGTTGTGCGGGTTCGGCGGCCGACGCCGTGCGCGACGCTGGGATCGTTCTTTCCGCCGTTACCGCCGCTTCCAGCATCGAGGCCGTGCAATCGGTCGTGCCGCATCTGACTGGCAAACCGTTTTTGCTCGACATCAATTCGGTTTCGCCGGGGCGTAAACAGGACGCAGCAAGAACTCCTCGGCGGCGCCGCACGCTATATCGACGTTGCCGTGATCGCGCCTATTCACCCGGCGCGTCATCAGACGCCGATGCTGATCGCTGGCCCCGACGCCGAAGCTGCCGCGCCGATACTCACCACGCTCGGCATGCGGGTCACCATCGCCGGCGCGGAAGTCGGTGCCGCTGCTGCGATCAAGATGGTGCGAAGCGTCATGGTCAAGGGGATCGAAGCGCTGACGCTGGAGTGCTTCCTCGCAGCCGCCCGCGCCGGCGTTGTGGACGAGGTCGCCGCATCGCTGAAGAACAACTATCCGGGCCTCGATTGGTTGAAGGTCGTCCCCTACAACCTCGAACGCATGGCGAGCCACGGCGAGCGGCGTGCCGCCGAAATGGAAGAGGTTGCCGAGACGCTGCGCGAACTTGGCGTCGAACCGCTGATGACTTCCGGGACCATTAAGCGCCAGCGGGAAATGGGCGAGATCGGCAGCCAGCAATCGGTGCGCAGAGCGCTCAAGAAGGACCGGGTGGCGATGCTCAATGCCATCAGCGCAGCGGCACGCGACCGGCACTGACTTAAACTTCGCTCTGCAAAACAAAGGGTTTTGGGCCGGCACGGGATCGCCTATATACCCCGCGCAGGAGGGCCCGCATGTCTGAACCGATTTCGCCCGAGAAAATCCCCGTAACGGTGCTAACCGGCTACCTTGGCGCCGGCAAGACCACGCTGCTCAACCGCATCCTTTCGGAGCCGCACGGCAAGAAATATGCCGTCATCGTCAACGAATTCGGCGAGATCGGCATCGATTACGACCTCGTCGTCGGCGCCGATGAGGAAGTATTCGAGATGAATAACGGGTGCATCTGCTGCACGGTGCGTGGCGACCTGGTGCGGATCCTCGACGGGCTGATGCGGCGCAAGGGCAAATTCGACGCCATCATTGTCGAGACTACGGGCCTCGCCGATCCCGCGCCGGTAGCGCAGACTTTCTTCATCGACGAGAATGTCGGGCGTCGGACCAAGCTCGATGCGGTGGTCACCGTTGCCGATGCGAAATGGCTCAACGACCGGCTCAAGGACGCCCCGGAAGCGAAGAACCAGATCGCCTTTGCCGATGTTATCCTGATCAACAAAACCGATCTTGTCTCGCCGGAGCAGTTGAGCGAGGTCGAGGCGCGCATCCGCGCCATCAATCCTTATGCCAAGGTGCACAAGACGGAGCGTGCTCAAATTGCGCTCAACGAAGTCCTAGGCCGCAATGCCTTCGATCTCGACCGCATCCTCGATATCGAACCGGAGTTTCTTGAAGGCGATGGCGACGATCACGACCATCATCATCACGATCATGACCACGGCCACCACCACGATCACGACCATCACCACGCCCATTCCGGCGGTCTCAAACATTATCACGACGAGGACATGCAATCGGTTTCGCTCAAGACCGATAAGCCGCTCAATCCCGACACGTTTTTTCCCTGGGTGCAGAATCTGGTGCAGACGGAAGGGCCGAACATCCTGCGCTGCAAGGGCATTCTTTCGTTCAAGGATGACGACCAGCGCTTCGTCTTCCAGGGCGTGCACATGATCCTGGACGGCGATCACCAACGGCCGTGGAAAAAGGAAGAAAAACGCGACAGCCGCATCGTCTTCATCGGCCGCAATCTGCCGGAAGAGCAAATCCGGCAAGGATTCGAGAATTGCGTCGCTTAACTGTCTCCCTTCCCCTTGTGGGGAGGGGAACGCGCAGGCGGCACCCGTCAAATGACAGACACTCGCAGTGACACCGTCTCGGTCGTCGAGCGAACCCACCCGGTGGCGGCCGGCGGCGCGGTCGTTGGCGCGCATTTTCTCGGACAGACCGCGGTGCTCGTCCTCGGTGAGGAAGCGCTTTTGCTTGTCGAGCCCAAAGGCGAGCCCAACCGTGTCACCGTGCATAGCGGCGCCGTCCTGGCAACCGCCAGCGACGGCGAACGGGTCGTCAGCGGCGGCGATGATGGCAAAGTCGTTGCGACAAACGCACAAGGCGAGACGCGCGTGCTCACGACCGACGCGAAGCATCGCTGGATCGATCACCTCGCACTCGGACCTGACGGAGCTATCGTCTGGTCGGCGGGAAAAACGGCTTTCGTCCAGGCTAAGGAACTGCGTGAGTTCGAAGCGCCTTCGACCGTCGGCGGACTTTGCTTCCTGCCGAAGGGCTTCCGCCTCGCCGTCGCGCATTATAACGGCGCCACGCTATGGTTTCCGAATGCGCCTCAGGCCACGCCGGAAAAACTCGAATGGAAGGGCTCGCATCTCGGCATCGCCGTCAGTCCCGACGGCCGCTTTCTGGTGACCACCATGCAGGAGCCGATGCTTCACGGCTGGCGGCTCGCTGACGGCAAACACATGCGCATGTCGGGTTACGCGGCGCGGGTGACCTCGCTTGGCTGGACTGCCAGCGGCGATTGGCTCGCGACCTCAGGATCGACACAACTTATTCTATGGCCGTTCCAGACCAAGGACGGCCCGATGGGCAAACAACCGCGGCTCTTGGCGCCGTCTGAGAACCGCGTCCAAGTCATTGCCTGCCATCCCCGCCAGGAGATCGTCGCCACCGGCTTTAGCGACGGCATGGTACTCCTAGTTCGCGTCGACGATGGTGCCGAGATTCTCGCCAAAAGACCCGGTCCAGCGCCAGTCACCGCGCTCGCCTGGAGTGCAGACGGAAAACTGCTCGCCTTCGGGACGGAATCGGGCGACGCAGGCGTGATCGATCTTGCATGATCGGTCTTGCATGATCGACTTGCCGCGATCGATTTGGCGTGATCCGTCTCAAACTTCGGAGGCCTTGGTGTTCCTGAAATTCTCCAGCACTGGTGGACTTCAACTTGAAGACCGCGACAACTTTCGCGCCTTCAAACTCGTCATCGAAGGTGAGCAATCGCAGCTCGACGCCATTCGCAGCGCGCTTGCCGGCAAAGCCGAACTCGCTGATGCCGGGACGGCATGGATATTGGAAGATACCTTACGCTGCTGGCCGGGCTCCGAACATGATGCGGCATGGCAGCAGAACTTCTCCGCCATGATCGAAAAGGCTCGGCCGCACGGCTGGATCGATGATCGGCGCAAGGCGATCCGGGCGCACGTTGAATGGATCGCAGGCTAGAAAGCCGGACGCCGCTCAGTGAAGAAGATGGTAGCTCTGTAGGGCGGCCAAGTGGACCGACAGCGTCCCACTTTCGTGTTCGAAGCCGATCGTCGCCTGATGCAGCGCGGGGCTGTTCTGCGGACTAAAGCTGTCGATCTTTGGCCCTACGTTCGATGAGCTGCCGTTGGGATCCCATTCCCAGAAATACGTCCCGATCAGCGACGAGCTATGCGACTGGTCCCACGCATCAAAGAAGGCCTTGTAGAGCTTAGCCTGCAGCTTTGGATCAGGACTGTCGCCTGAGGCCGCTGGGTCCGCAGCCGCGCCACTGTCGTTGGCGTAGCCAAGCTCGGTGAAAATCAGTTGCTTCCCGGATTTTGCCGAGAGATTTTCAAAATAATCGATCGGCGACTCGTTGCCGATCACAGCATAAGCGCCCGGATCGTGCGTCGGCGACGCCGGGTCAAGCCAGCCTCTTTCGAGTTGCCGAAGCGTCGGGTGTGCTGCATCAGACAGCGGCACGTAGCAGTCGATACCCTCGTAGTTGAGCTGGCTCCAGAAGCTTACCTCGCCCGCCGTATTCCACGACGCCGAGTAAGTGAGTTCGCCGCTGAATACCGCCCGCACCGCATCGATGATGTCGGTCCAATAAGGCAGATATTGTGGACCGGTGAGCTGATCGAGTTCGGCGCCTATCGACAGCATCTGGGCGCCGTTGGCCTGGGCGACTTCCGCCTCCGAGACAATCATTTGTTGATAGCTGGCAAAAAAGGCGGCCACGTTGGTTGGATGATAGTCCTGGCGCCACTCGCCGACAGTGTATGGCGCCAACTCCGTCGGGTTGAGGAAATCGATCAACGGCCTGACCATCACCGACAAGCCAAGATGTTCTGCCTGCGCGATGGTCGCTCCCAGTGCGCTGAGGCTGTCGGTGTAGTTAGGATCGGCGACGACCTGCGAGGTCCGGGCGTTGATGCCGTAGTCGAGCGTCGCTTCGATCGAATTTGCTCCGGTCTGCGCGAGGCTCGGCAACGAATCCGAATTCTCGTAGGCGGCATTGTAAAAAGCGACGTAATCAAAACCTTTGTACTGCAGCGAAAAATTGCTGGCCGACAGCGAAGCCGCGTCTGTCGCGAGTGATGCTGACGCGCCTAAGCCCGTAGCGGCAACGGCATCGTTCGCTGCGTCAAGACCTACGGTCGCTGTAGCCGCGGCTACGGCCGGGTCAACCTGGACCAGTCCAGCCCCGCTCACGGCCGAATTCGCCATCGGGCTCGCCGTCTGCTCCATGAGCTGCTCGACCTGTGCCGGACTGAGATCGGGGTTGGCCGAGAGCATCAGCGCCGCTACGCCGGCGAGGCTCGCCGACGCGGCCGAGGTGCCGTAGAAATCGCTCAGGTCCGGCACGGTCGTTCGGATATCATCGACGCTTGAAACAGCGATCGGACTAAGCGTGTCCGGAGACGAAAGCCGAGCGCCGTTGTTGGCGAACAAAAGCTCCGTTCCGGTGCCAAGCGACGAGAAATACTCGCTGTCTGCGGGATGGACGCCAAAGGCCGGAGTGTCGGCGACGCTGACGGCGCCGGCGCTGATCGCGCCGGGCGTCATGGCGTGACCGTAGACGGTCCCGACGTTTGCGCCGCCGATTGAGACGGGAATCCCATCACCCGCCGCTATTTCCTTGATCAATCCCGGCTTGGGACCCGATACCCTCTCAAGCGCGATCTGATAAGTCCCCGCCGAGAGTTCCAGGCCCAACCACGGATTGTCGGGTTCGCCTTCGTATTTGCTGTCGACTAAGCCGACGAGGTGCCCGTTTTGGAAGACAACCGCCTCCATCTTCGTGCGGGCGGCGCCGTAAGGCTCGTTCCATTCAATGAGTAGCGGAACCTCGCCATCGACCGTAACGGTCTGGACCGGGCTGCCGCCGAAGTTCTCCGTGTGAGTGAGCTCAAATCCGTCATAGATCGCTTGTCGAAAATGCGTCCAGGCGGCCTGATACGCAGCACTGCCGTTGTTGCCGGCCGCCGTGACATAGGTGACGCCTTCTGCCTCGACGGTTTGGATCGCCTGCGCCACTACGCCGTTCTGAAAGAACGGCTCATCGAAATAGCTCACGTCGTCGCAGATGACTTTGCAGCCGGCAGCGGCCAGCGCAAGGATGCCATTGGCAAAGTCCTGCTCGCTGTCGAACGCGGTGTAGAACGCGAGATTAGCGCCGGGGGCAATGTCGTGGATGATTTGCATCATCGCGCGACCTTCGTCGGTGCCGCCTGAAGCGAGGTCTTTGATCACGTCTATATCCGCGGCCGGGGGCAGCGCTCCGTCCGCTTCGTCTGCCGCCGCTCCACCGAGATTGTTGAAGCTGTCCGAAAGCACACCAACCTTGATCCCGGAGCCATTGACGCTCAATCCGCTCTCGTCGATGGCCTGCTGAATCTGCGCTCCGGTCGCTCCACCAGCGCCAATGGCGGACTCAGTAATTTGCGCACTATGCGCCAACGAATCCGCAGCGGGGTTCGCAAGGCTGGCCAGATCGTTCGGCGAGAGCATCAATGAACGGGTAAGCGAAACAGAAGGCGCCGCGCCGCCCGTATCGCGCGGGAGACCGACAAACGTTTCCTGCGTCTGCGGTAAATTGGCACTGCGGATGGCGTCAATAACGGGCTGAGACGAAAAGACCGGCGATGGATCCGACCCACCCACCAAATTGGCCGGTGCGGTGGATGCAAAAGGCGCAAAGGAAAATGAGAATGCCGGGAGGTCAACCTCCGAGGAAGTAGCGGAAAAGAAGTTTATGGCGATGTGGGAGCCAACACTGTCTTGCTGCCCCGGCACCGCGCTTGCGTCATTAAAGTCCGTGTTCGTGCCCCCGATCGTGACATCGAAAAAGTCGGCCGGCAGCTCCGCTACGCTCTCGTGAGTGTCTGGTGTGTGCGTGGTTGTCGCAACCAAGCCCAACGCTTCCGCCACCGGTGTGACTGCGCTGGTGTCTATAGCTTCTACAAAATGAAAATTGTCGTTGCGGATTTGATCGTCAAGATTTGCCGCAACGCCGGTTGCCGGCGTATCGCAAGAGTCGTCCCACGCCGCGGCTGAAAATTGCCATGCAGGGCTCTGCAGTCCATCCAGCGCAACAGTAACGGCGTCTTGCGGGTTTGCCGGGTCAGAGATTTGGTTTGGCGCGCGCTTCATTGACCTTATTCAGTTACTCGATTCGGTGAATTATTTGTTCCACTAGGATACTTTTGAAATGTGTCAACGACAGCATCGTCAGCGAACGCGGACATTAAGGCACGAATCCGACGCGTTCGGAAACGTCGATCATTAAATTTAGTTCAGATGCCGGTGAAAAATGGGAGCATGGACCGCAGCCGGATACCGCCGGCAGTTCACAAACAAAAACCCCGGACCTGGCCGCCCGGGGTTTTGTCTTTGGGTCGGTATCGGCGCCAGCTAGATCACGTATTGCTTCAGCGGCGGATAGCCGTTGAACCCGACCGACGAATAGGTCGCGGTGTAGGCGCCGGCGGCCTCGATCAACACCTTATCGCCGATGGCAAGCGATACCGGCAGCGGATAGGGCGTCTTCTCGTAGAGCACATCGACGCTGTCGCAAGTCGGGCCGGCGATGATGCACGGCACGGTTTCATCGCGGTCTTTGGTGGTGCGGATTGGATAGCGGATCGACTCGCCGATGGTCTCGGCGAGCCCATGGAATTTGCCGATGTCGAGATAGACCCAGCGGACCTCATCCTCGGGCGAGCGTTTGGCAATCAGAACCACCTCCGCCTCGATCATGCCGGCGTTGCCGACAAGACCGCGGCCGGGCTCGACGATGGTGTTCGGCAGATTGTTGCCGAAATGTTTGCGCAGCGAACGGAAGATCGCCTTGCCGTAGGATTCAAGCTTTGGCGTTTTGCGCACGTAACGCGCCGGGAAGCCACCGCCGAGATTGACCATGGCGAGCGAAATGCCGCGCTCGGCGCAGGCGCGAAACACCGCCGCCGTCGACGCGAGCGCACGATCCCACGCTTCGACATTGTGTTGTTGCGAGCCGACATGGAAGGACACGCCGTGCGGCAGCAGCCCCAGCTTGTGCGCATGCTCGAGGATATCGGCGGCATAGACCGGCTCGCAGCCGAACTTGCGCGACAGCGGCCACTCGGCGCCGGAGCCGTCGCAGACGATGCGACAGATCACCCGGCTGCCCGGGGCGGCCCGCGCCACTTTCTCAACCTCGGCCTCGCAGTCGACGGCGAAGAGCGTAACGCCGAGCGCAAACGCCGCGGCGATCTCGGTCTCTTTCTTGATGGTGTTGCCGTAGGAGATCCGGTCGGCCGTCGCGCCGGCGGCCAGCACGTCGTGCGTCTCGGCCAACGAGGCGACGTCGAAGCAGCAGCCGAAGCCGGTCAAGAGCTTGAGGATTTCGGGCGCCGGATTAGCCTTGACGGCATAGTAGACCTTGGTATCCGGCAGCGCCTTGGCGAAGCTTTGATAGTTGTCGCGGACGACATCGAGGTCGACTACGAGGCAGGGTCCATTGTCGTTGCGTTGCTTGAGGAATTCGCGGATGCGTGTGGTCATGCCACGCTACTCCCTATCCGGCTGGCGGCGTAGCCGCCAAGGTGAACCTCCTGCGACAATCGCTGTTCCGCACTATTGCGGAACGCTTTCGCCGCCGTGATTGCTGCCTTGGTCCGGATGAGGGAAATCCCGTTCCGCACTGCTGGCAAAGATGGACAAGCCTTTCCGGTGTCCCCGGCATTGGCGCCGGCAGTAACCAAAAAAGCCCTTCCGTCGTTGCTTTAAGCCGCGTCGCCCGTTGAGAGCGGGCTATGCCGGTTTCGCCTCCGGCTGCCGGTCGCGGGAGTTAAGGAAGTAGTCGTCTCTTCCTTAGGCGGCTGTCCGGCCTCTTGTCCGGATGCCCACCGACCGACACACGGCCACAGGCACGTGCGAAATTGGGCGACTTCGCCATTAAGCTAATTAGCAACGCCGTGCAAGAGTTTTAGTTCTAACGAAATGTAAATGCGCTGCCGCGGCGCGCCACCGCGGGCGAGACTTCTAATCCGCGGTGAACGGCTCGACGCGGCTCGCGGCGCGGACAAACTGCACCATGACAACGATGCCGATTAGCACGAACACGCCGTCGAGAATGCGCGCCCCGATCGTGCCGAGAGCAAGCAGGTTGGCGATCGCCCAGCTGCCGGCGAAGGCGGCGCCAAACACCTCGGCGCTGATCAGGATCGCCGCGCTGACGACGGTGAGCACGTTCTGCCAGACGATACGGCGGGGGCGTTGGATAATGGCTTTGTCCATGGCGGCCGCACTTTCTTCGAAACCGATGGCCAGATCAAGGCGTCAGGCGGCGTCGCGGTTAGCCTTGGCGCCGAGGAAGCCCGCTTCGACCAGAGCGCCCCGGATACGATCGACCTCAGCGCGATCGAGCTTCACCAAGGGCGGTCGCACGACGGCGCGCGGCAGGCGGCCGAGCAGCACCAGCGCCTCCTTCATGCGGTTGTGCATGTCTGCCCAAGGTTCGGCGTAGAACGCGCGGGCGAGCGGGTAGATGCGGTCATTGAGGCGTCTGGCCTCCGCGAGATTGTTGGCGCCAACGGCGTGAAACAGCGCCGCCTGCAAATCGGGGATGACGCTGCCGCTCCCGGAGAGAAGGCCGTTGCAGCCGAGCACGAGCGAGCTCAGCAGCCAGGCGCTGTGGGTCGTCAGCACGTTAACCGGCGGATTGCGGCTCTGCAGCTCGCGGATATGCATTTCATGCTGTGGCACATTGCCGGACCAGTCCTTGATCGCGCGGATGGTCGGCACCGCCTCGATCATCTCCAGAAGTGTAATCGGGCGGATAGCCCTGCCCGGTGGCGAGTGGATATTGAAACGCGATGATCGGCAGGCCGCTCGCGTCGGCGATGCGACGGAAGTGTTCAACGGCCATGGCCGGCGATTGCCCGAGCATGAACGATGCCGGTGGAAACACCAGGAGCGCCGAGGCGCCGCCGTCCTCCGCCATGCGGGCGATGCGCGCCGCCTCAAGGCTGCCGTCCGCCCATACGCCGTTAACGATTGGCAGCCGGGCGCCGATTTCGTCTTGCGCAATTTCGAGGACGCGGCGCTTTTCGTCGAAGGTGCAGGAGGCGACCTCGGTCGAATGGGCGTTGATGGTGATCGCTGAGAGGCCCGTGGTCGCAGCGACGTCCGCGAGATGCTTGCGGAAACTTCGTTCGTCGATGGTCAGATCGTCGGCGAACGGCAGCAGCACCGCCGGAATAACGCCTTGGGGCAAGTATTGGGGCACGTGTTTGGCGTGACGGTGCACGGGCTTAGTCCTTATCCGCTTTGGCTATGTCGACCGATGACTTATATCACCGCTGTACCCACCACAGATAAGACCCCCGATGAACGCTCCCAGCCTTGTTGAAAATCCGCTTCTGGCGCGTTGGGCGACCCCGGACGAGGTTCCGCCGTTCGCACTCGTCAAACCCGAGCACTTCGCACCGGCCTATGACCGTGCGTTCGCGGCTCATGAGGGGGAGATCGCCGCCATCGCGGCGTCTTCCGACCCCCCGGACTTCGACAACACCATCGCGGCGCTGGAGCGCAGCGGTAAAGCTCTGCAGCGGGTGGACGCCGTTTTCCATATCCTCGTTGGCGCCCACAGCAACGACGCGCTTTTGGCGATCGAGCGCGACCTTGCGCCGCGAAGCGCCAACCATTGGAACAAGATCCACACCAATCCCGACTTGTTCCGCCGCATTGATGCGCTGATGCAACAAGTCGATACGCTTGGCCTGGACCCCGAACAGAACCGCGTGCTCGAACGCTACCACACCGCATTTCGCCGTGCCGGAGCCGCGCTCGATGGCGCGGCGAAAAAGCGCCATGCCGAAATCATTGAGCGCCTCGCAGTGCTGGGCACGACTTTCAGCCAGAACCTGCTCGCGGACGAGCAGGCTTTCACATTGTCGCTTGAAAGCGAAGCGGAGCTTGCCGGATTGCCCGATTTCATGCGCGAGGCGATGAAATCCGAGGCGCAAGAGCGTGGCCTCGACGGCCGTGTTGTCACGCTGTCGCGCTCCAGCGTCGAACCGTTTCTGCAGTTCGCACAGCGCCGGGATCTGCGCGAAAAAGTCTTTCGCGCCTTCGTCAGCCGCGGCGACAATGGCGGCGCAACCGACAACAAGGCGATCATTGCCGAGATGGTGAAGTTGCGCGCCGAGCGTGCCGGCCTGCTTGGCTATGAGGATTTCGCCCACTACCGGCTCGATGACGCCATGGCTAAAACGCCGGACGCGGTCCGTCATCTGCTCGACACTGTGTGGTCGCCGGCGCGCGCCCGCGCCGAAGCCGATCGCGATGCGCTGCAGGCACTGGTGCAGGAGGAAGGCGGCAATTTCAAACTCGCGCCCTGGGACTGGCGCTATTACGCGGAAAAGCTGCGCCAGCGTCGCTGCGACGTCGAAGAAGCCGCGATCAAACCGTATCTCAGTCTCGACCGGATAATCGAGGCGGCCTTTTACACGGCACAGCGCTTGTTCGGCCTGCAGTTCAAGCCGCGCACCGACGTGCCGGTCTGGCATCCCGATGTGCGCGTCTGGGAAGTGCGCAGGAGCGACGGCGGCGAGATCGGCTTGTTCTTCGGTGACTATCTGGCCCGGCCCTCCAAACAAAGCGGCGCCTGGATGACGTCGTTGCGCGATCAGGAAAAACTCGACGGCGACGTTCGCCCGCTCATTATCAACGTCTGCAATTTTGCCAAAGGCGCCGAAGGCGAACCGACGCTCCTCAGCTTCATCGACGCCCACACTTTGTTCCACGAATTCGGCCACGCGCTGCATGGTCTGTTGTCGAACGTCACCTACCCGCAGATTTCGGGAACCAGCGTCGCCACCGACTTCGTCGAACTACCCTCGCAGCTTTACGAACATTGGCTCGAGCAGCCCGAGATATTGCGGCAGTTCGCGCTGCACTATCAGACCGGCAAACCGATGCCGGAGGCGCTGCTGCAACGGGTCATTGCTGCGCGCAATTTCGATCAGGGCTTTGGGACGGTCGAATTCCTCGGCTCGGCCTTTGTCGATCTCGATTTTCATTCGCTGCCATCGTCAGCGCCCGCGATCGATCCCGCAGCTTTCGAGGCCCAGTCGATGACGCGGATCGGTATGCCAGAAGAAATCATCATGCGTCATCGGCCGCCCCACTTCGGTCACGTGTTTTCGGGCGGCGGCTACGCGGCGGGTTACTACAGCTACATGTGGTCGGAAGTGCTCGACGCCGATGCGTTCGAGGCCTTCAAGGAAACCGGCGACATTTTCGATCCGGCGATAGCGAAGCGATTGCGCGACACCATCTACGCGGCAGGCGGCTCCCGCGAGCCGGCAGACGCTTACAAAGCCTTTCGCGGCAGGCTACCGAGCCCGGATGCATTGTTGCGCAAGCGCAGCCTCACCGAAGCTGCCCCCACCCTTCCCTCCCCCGCAAGCGGGGGAGGGTTTGGGAGGGGGTGACGATGGTCGACCTGCACAGCGCCGGTCATCGCCGCAGCGTCGTCTGCGCGCCGCACGCGGGCGCCGTCGAAGCGGGCCGCTCGATCCTCGCGGAGGGCGGTAACGCCATCGAAGCGATGGTGGCGATGGCCGCATCCATTGCGGCCGTCTATCCGCACATGAACCATATTGGCGGCGACGGCTTTTGGCTGATCCGCGAACCAAACGGGTACGTGCGCGCTATCATGGCCGCCGGCCCCGCGGGCAGCGAAGCGCGGCCGGAGTTTTACCGCGATTACGACGCGATCCCGCACCGCGGCCCGCTCGCCGCGCTAACCGTACCCGGCGCGATCGGCGGCTGGATGCTCGCGCTCGAAGCAGCGAAAGCGAATGGCGGGAAATTGCCGCTCGACCTCCTCCTCACTCCCGCGTTCGGCACCGCGCGCGACGGCTACATCGTTTCACGCAGCCAGGCACAGCTCACCCAAGCCAAGCTTTCCGAGCTTGCGTCCGTGCCGGGCTTTGCTGCGACTTTTCTGGTCGACGGCAAGCCGCCGGCAGTGGGAACTGTGTTAAAGCAGGAAGCGTTTGCTGCAACGCTGGCGCATCTGGCGCAGGCGGGCCTTGACGATTTCTATCGCGGCGATGTTGGTCGGGAGGTCGCCGCAGACCTTGCGCGCATCGGCAGCCCGGTCACCCGCGAAGACATAACGCGCTACCGCGCGGCGCTCGCCGAACCACTCCAGGTCGAACTGCCGACGGGTACCGTTTACAACACCGGTGCGCCGACCCAGGGCGTCGCCTCGCTCATGATCCTTGCCCTGTTCGCCCGATTGGGCGTGACGCAGGCGGAAGGGTTTGATCACATCCACGGCCTGATCGAAGTGACCAAACGGGCGCTGCGCGTACGCGATCGCGTCGTTACCGACCCGAACTATCTGGCGCATTCGCTCGATCGCTGCCTCGACCCAAAATTCATCGCCGGTGAAGCGATGAAGATCGACCGTCACAAGGCAGCGCCTTGGCCGCTCGCGCCGGGTGGCGGTGACACCGTCTGGATGGGAGCAGCCGACACGTCCGGTCTCGTCGTGTCCTACATTCAGTCGCTGTTCTGGGAGTTCGGTTCAGGCTGCGTGCTGCCGCGCACCGGCGTGCTGATGCAGAACCGCGGCATCGGCCTTTCGCTGCAGCGCGGCGCACTGAACGCGCTCGCGCCCGGCCGGCTGCCGTTCCACACGCTCAACCCGGCGCTTGCGGTCCTCAAGGACGGACGCATCATGGCCTATGGCGCCATGGGCGGCGAAGGCCAGCCGCAGACGCAAGGCGCGGTGTTCACGCGCCACGTAACGTTCGGCGAGCCGCTCGCCGAGGCGATCGATCGTCCGCGCTGGGTGCTCGGGCGAACCTGGGGCGAGGAACAAACCAGGCTGCGTCTGGAATCGCGCTTCGACGGCAATCTGATCGATCAGCTTGCAGCAGCTGGTCACGATGTCGATGTTCTGGACGAGGCCTACTCCGACGTCATGGGCCACGCCGGAGCCGCCGTGCTCCATGCCGATGGCACCTGCGAAGGCGCGCACGACCCGCGGTCGGATGGTGGTGCGGCCGGGGTATGAAACCTGTAATTTGACGCGCAAATCGCAACGGTGCAGCGATGTCGGTAATCTATTGGTTCAGGCCGCTCGAAGCGCCTTGATGCGCTTGGCATCTTCGGGCTTCAGGTTCCGCCTCGCCAGCTTCAGGTCATAATGGGCTTGAAGATTCATCCAGAACTCCGGACTGTTGCCGAAGTATAGGCCGAGCCGAAGCGCGCTGTCGGCGGTGATGCGCCGCCGATTATTGACGATCTCGGCAATCCGGTTCGGTGAAATCCCGATGGCCTTGGCGAGCTGGTTCTGTGAGAGACCGTACTCGGCGAGAAACTCTTCCTTCAGCATCTCGCCCGGCGTAACCGGGGCAAATTCATTTTGCGCCATCACCGTCGCTCCTCGAATGATAATCCACCGATCTGGACATCATGCGGCTCACCGTCAATCCATTTAAAGATCACGCGCCATATGGATCGTTGATGCGGATCGAGATGAAATAGCTTCAGATCAACCCTTGAGTTGTGACTTTGAGACCGACCATTCGACCGCGGCACTGTCAATAATCATCCGAGCCGGCTCGCCGCGTTGACGGCTTCGAGCTTTCGCTTGGCTCGGTGGGCGATCCCCTCAAATTGGCGAACCCGCTCGTCGCGAAACAGCGCCTCCGTGTGCTTGTTGCCAAACGAACGGATCATCGGGCTGAGTATACCGAATACCGGTATGCGGTCAATGGCTGAGCTTTGCGGCGCACGAGCAGAAGCCTCCATTCCGCCCCACTCCGTACTAAAGTGTGCCCGCCGCTTCGGCAGGACACCAGCGCAGGGCCGAAATTGTATCGTTTCGTTTTATTCACCATCGGACTGGCAAGTCTCGTTTCATCGATCGAGCGCGCCGACGCGCATCCCCATGTCTGGGTGACCATGGCCGAGGAAATCCTTTATGCACCTGACGGATCGGTCACTGGCGTGCGCCACGCCTGGACTTTCGACGACATGTTCTCTGCCTTCGCCACGCAAGGTATCGAGGGTAAGACCAAAGGCACGTGGACGCGCGAAGAGCTCGAGCCACTGGCGAAGGTCAACGTCGAATCGCTCAAAGAATATGCCTACTTCACCTACGCCAAGGTCGATGGCAAACGGCACAAGGACGCGTTCCTCGAGCCGGTCGATTATTTTCTCGAATACGATCCGAAGGATACCGTACTCACGCTGCACTTCACGCTGCCGTTCAAGACGCCGGTGAAGGCAAAGGCGATCGAGTTCGAAGTCTACGATCCGGAGTTTTTCATCGATTTCGGTTTTGTGGAAAATCAAGCGGTGAGGCTGGTCGGCGCGCCAGCCCAGTGCTCGGCCTCGGTCGAGCGGCCGCACGACGATAATTTCTCGTCATCGCTCCGGCTCGATAAAAACTTCATGACTTCCGAAGCCAACATGGGCATGGGGGTGAACTATACCAACCGGATTTTCGTCAAGTGCCCATGAAGCCTAACGCGAGACTGCGATGGGCTCGCCATCTGACGCTTGTGGTCGGCATCACGCTCCTGCTGCTCGCTGCAAGCGCACTGACCAGCGCCTTCGCGCAGGTCGGACCGTTCGGCAGTCTTCGCTCGTCGCCGGCGACCGGCGTGGTCGGCTGGATCCTGACCCAACAGGCTTTGTTTTATCGCGCGCTTTCCGGATTAATCCGCGCCGCCAAGACCGATGGTTCAGCTTATTGGGGATTGATGGGCATCTCGTTCGCCTACGGCATCTTCCATGCCGCCGGCCCCGGCCACGGCAAGGCAGTGATCTCGTCCTACCTCCTGGCCAATGAAGAAACCTGGCGGCGCGGCATCGCACTATCGTTTGCCTCGGCGCTGCTGCAGGCGCTGACCGCCATTGTTCTCGTCGCTGTCGTCGCGGTCCTGATCGGCGCCACGGCAAAGATGATGGGCGAAACGGTGCGCGTGATCGAGATTATCAGTTACGCGCTGATCGTGCTGTTGGGTGCTCGCCTTCTTTGGGTGAAAGGCCGCGGATTCTTAAATGCACTTCACGCGTTAAGGTCCGGCCCCGCAGCAGCTGCAGCGGAGAGTCATTCGCACGACGTCCAGCACAGTCATGCCCATTGCGATCATCACGATCACGCGCACCACGACCATGACCACCACTCATCCGGCCATGCGCACGATCACGACCACGAGGAAAGTGCCCTGCCTTGGGGACATGCGCATGGGCCCGAGCCGGAAGAGTTGGCCGGAGCCGGCGGCTGGCGCCGCGGTCTGTCGGCGATCGTCGCTGTCGGCCTTCGCCCCTGCTCCGGCGCGATCATCGTTCTGGTCTTCGCCCTGGCCCAGGGCTTGTTCTGGGCCGGGATCGCATCGACTTTCGTCATGGGCATCGGCACTGCGATCACGGTCGCGGCGATTGCGACGCTCGCTGTCGGTGCCAAAGCCGCTGCAAAGCGGTTCGCCACGACGCGCGCCGGCTACGGCACCCTGGCGCTGCGCGGCGTCGAGGTCGGCGCCGCACTGCTCATCATGATCTCCGGCGTATTGCTCCTCACCGGTTACATGGTGAGCGAGCGAATGGGGATGTTTTGATCAGGCGACCTTCTCGGCAATATGCCGAAACATGGCGTTACGCGCCTCGTCGTCCATCTCCGCCTTGAATTTGTGCTTGTCCTTGAGCGCGACTGCGCGCTGCGCCGCCGGCCGCGCGCTGATCTCGTCGACCAGACGCTTGAGATTGGGAAATTTCGCCCAGGCGCCTTCGCCCAGAACCGTCGGAATAAGCCGCGACCAGCCCCACACGTCCATGTCGACGATCGTGTAGGTGTCGCCAACCATGTATTTCTGCTTGGCGAGCCGCGCATCGAGAATGCCGAAGTGGCGCTGTGCCTCGAAGGCGTAGCGGTTGATGGCATATTCGAGCTTTTCCGGCGCGTAGATCCGGAAATGCACCGACTGGCCGGCATAAGGCCCGACCCCAGACGCAACGAACATCAGCCACGACAACAGTTCGCCGCGCGCCTTGTCGCCCTTCGGCGGTAAAAACTTGCCGGTCTTCTCGGCGAGATAGAGCAAGATCGCGTTGGAGTCGAACACGACCGCGTCGCCGTCGACGATCGCCGGCACCTTCGCATTCGGGTTGATCGCGAGATAGTCCGCCTTGTGCTGGTCGCCCTTGCGGGTATCAACCGGGATCGGCTCATAGGGGAGCCCGGCCTCTTCGAGAAAAAGTGCAACCTTGGTCGGGTTGGGAGCGCCGCTGTAATAGAACTTCAACATGATCGGTCCTCGTGTTGCTCTAGAATAATCCGATGATCTTACCATCCGGTGCGACGTCGATGGAGTCGGCGGCTGGAACCTTCGGCAGCCCCGGCATGGTCATGATCTCTCCGCAGATCGCGACCACGAATTCGGCCCCAGCCGACAGCCGCACCTCGCGAACCGGGATGATGTGATCGCTGGGTGCGCCTTTGGCGTCCGGATTGGTCGAGAAGCTGTACTGCGTCTTGGCAACGCAGATCGGAAACTTACCGTAGCCCATCAACTCGAAATTGGCGAGCTGATCGCGCACCGGCTTGTCGATCGAAATGTCCTTGGCCCGGTAAATCTCCCTGGCGATGGTGCGAATCTTTTCGAGGAGCGGCATGTCGTCGGGATAAAGGAGCTTGAGTTTGCTCTTGCCGCTGTCGCAAACCTTGACGACCGCACGCGCAACATTCGCTGCACCGGCGCCGCCCTCGGCCCAGTGATCGGCCATGAGGGCTTCGACGCCGAGCGACTTGCATTTGTCCTCGACCAGTTTGATCTCGGCCTCGGTATCGGCGGAAAACCGGTTGATCGAAATGACCGGCACGATACCGAACTTCTGCATGTTCTCGACATGACGCTGCAGATTGCTCATACCTGCTTCCAAGGCCTTCAGGTTTTCGGTCTTGAGGTCCTCTTTCTTGACGCCCCCGTGCATCTTGAGCGCGCGGATAGTGGCGACCAGGACCGCGCAGTCGGGCGACAGGCCGGTCTTGCGGCACTTGATGTCCAGAAATTTCTCGCCGCCGAGATCGGCACCGAAGCCGGCCTCGGTGACGACATAGTCGGCTAGTTTGAGCGCGGTGGTCGTCGCCAGCACCGAGTTGCAGCCGTGCGCGATGTTGGCGAACGGTCCGCCGTGAATGAACGCCGGCGTGCCTTCGAGCGTCTGGACCAGGTTCGGCGCCAGCGCTTCCTTGAGCAGCACAGTCATGGCCCCATGGGCCTTGAGATCGGAGGCGCGCACCGGCTTTCGGTCACGGGTGTAGGCGACGACAATGTTGCCGAGCCGCTTCTTTAAATCTTCAAGGTCGCGCGCGAGACAGAAGATCGCCATCACTTCGGAAGCCACCGTGATGTCGAAACCATCCTCGCGCGGAAACCCATTGGCGACGCCGCCGAGCGAAGAGACGATCGAGCGCAATGCACGATCGTTCATGTCGAGCACGCGCCGCCACGCCACGCGGCGCTGATCGATACCGAGCGCATTGCCCCAATAGATGTGATTATCGATCATCGCAGCGAGCAGATTGTTCGCCGATGTAATGGCGTGGAAGTCGCCGGTGAAATGCAAATTGATGTCTTCCATCGGCACGACTTGCGCATAGCCGCCGCCTGCAGCGCCGCCCTTCATGCCAAACGAAGGCCCGAGCGACGGTTCGCGCAAGCAGAGCATCGCCTTTTTACCGATGTGGTTGAGCGCGTCGGTCAGCCCGACCGTGGTCGTTGTTTTGCCCTCGCCTGCCGGCGTCGGCGTGATGGCGGAGACGAGAATGAGCTTGCCGTTCGGCTTTGCCTGCAGTGACTGGATGAAGTCCATCGCCACCTTGGCCTTGTAATGGCCGTACGGCTCGAGATTTTCCGGCGCGATCCCGAGCTTTTCCCTGGCGATGTCCAGGATCGGTCGCTTCTTGGCGGCCTGGGATATTTCGATGTCGGATTTCGGCGACTGGTGTTGCGAGGCAGGCATCAGGAAGGTCCATCAGATGAAGGAGGAAGGATCAAAAGGAGCGACGCATTTTCAATTCGCATGGCCGGGCAGGACGGAGAACCAGATTCAGGTAAACCTCGCTTTGACGGCGAGATTGGCGGACTTCGCCCATTCGCCAGCTTCTATTTTCTTGCCGTCGGCGGGCTGCACGCGCGTGACTTTTAAACGCCCATCGGCGCAGACCACGGTAAAGCCGTCCGCTTCAACCGCGGCGATTTCGCCGGGCTTGCCGCCGATTCCCTTCGGGTCCTTGGCGGGAAGCGGCTTGGCATCGAAAATTTTTAGTTGCTTGCCGTCGAGTGTCGTCCACGCGCCGGGCGCCGGATTGCAGCCACGGATCAGCCGGTCGATCTGCTCCCACGGCTTGCCCCAATCGATTTTGGCGTTGTCTGGACCGCAGCGGCCTTCATATGTCGCTTTGGACTCGTCCTGCCTGACGCGTGGCGCCTTACCGGACTTCACGAGGTCGACCAATTCCAGCATGGCGTCGACGCCCATCGGAAACAGGCGGTCGAAATAAACCGTGCCGAGCGTGTCGGTGGCGCTGATCGGCGTTTTCTTCTGCATCAGCACGTCGCCGGTATCGAGGCCGTTGTCCGGCCAGAAGATCGACAAGCCGGTCTCCTTCTCGCCTTTGATGATAGGCCAGTTGATGGCGCTGGCGCCGCGATAGGCTGGTAGCAGCGACGGATGATACTGGATCGAGCCGTGGGTTGGGATTTTCAAAAATTCTTCAGGCACGAACAGCGTGACGAAGACCATTACCTGAAGGTCCGGCTTGAGCGCTTTGAATTCCTCCCACACTTCCGGCTTCTTGTAGGATTCCGGCTGGTAAACCGGAAGCTTCGCAGCCAGCGCCGCTTCCTTCAGCGGATCGGCCTTGGCGCCGGGCTTCTCCGGCGCAACATAGGCGGCGACGACATTCTCGCCGCGCTTGATCAGCGCCTCCAGCACGGCTTTGCCGAACGCCTGCTGCCCGTGAACGACAATACGCATATCGACTACATCTCTTCTAAATATTCCCTTCCCCCCTGTGGGGAAGGGTTAGGGATGGGGGTCGGGAGGTTATCGTTGGCGAAGACGGGTTCGGATGATCGTCATCACTTGTGAGCAACCTCGCGACCCCCACCCCTTCCCCTCCCCACAAGGGGGAGGGGAAAGACAGACTAGGCCGCTTCGGCTTTTTTGTCCGCGGCGCTGAGTGCGCCGGACGCCTTGATATCCGCAATCTCTTTGTCTGAATAGCGCAACACTTCGCGTAGCACTTCATCGGTGTGTTCGCCAAGCAGCGGCGAACGGCGCACGTCGGCGGGCGAGTCGGACAATTTGATGGGATTGCCCACCGTCAGGTATGGGCCGCGCGTGGGATGATCGACCTCGACCACCGTCCCGGTCGCACGCAGCGACAACTCTTCGGCAAGCTCTTTCATCGACAGGATCGGGCCGACCGGAATGTCGTATTTGTTGCACGTCTCCATGACCTCGAATTTGGTCCTGGTCATGGTCCATTGCTCGATCGTCGCAAAAATATATTTGAGCCGCGGCAGCCGCGCCGGCGGTGTCGCAAACTCTGGATCGGTTTTCCATTCCGGCTTGCCGATCAGATCGCAGATCGCGCCCCATACCGGCGCCTGGGTGATGAAATAGACGTAGGCGTCCGGATCGTTCTCCCAACCTTTGCACTTGAGAATCCATCCAGGTTGCCCGCCGCCGGAATCGTTGCCGGCGCGCGGCGTTGCGGCACCGAACGCAACGCCCTCGCCATATTGGCTGTATTCCGCGAGCGGGCCGTGCTTCAGGCGCTGCTGGTCTCGCAATTTCACCCGCGCCAGATTGAGCACGCCGTCCTGCATGGCGCACAGCACCTTTTGCCCGCGGCCGGTGCGGCCGCGCTGATAGAGCGCGGAAACGATGCCAAGCGCGAGATGCAAGCCGGTGCCGGAATCGCCGATCTGTGCGCCAGTAACCAGCGGCGGCCCCTCACGGAAGCCAGTCGTCGAAGCCGAGCCGCCGGCGCATTGGGCAACGTTCTCATAGACCTTGCAATCCTCGTAGGGACCGGGCCCAAAGCCCTTCACCGACGCGACAATCATGCGCGGATTGAGCTTGTGGATATGCTCCCAGGTCAGCCCCATGCGGTCGAGCGCGCCCGGCGCAAAATTTTCGACCAGCACGTCGCATTGCTTCACCAGCCGGTCGAGCACCTCTTTGCCCTTGGCGTGCTTGGAGTTGATGGTAATCGACCGTTTGCTGCCGTTGAGCATGGTGAAATAGAGACTGTCGGCGCCTTTGACATCGCGCAATTGACCGCGCGTGATGTCGCCGACGCCCGGCCGTTCCACCTTGATCACGTCGGCGCCCATGTAAGCGAGCAGCTGGGTGCAAGTCGGGCCGGATTGCACATGGGTGAAGTCGAGCACGCGCACGCCGTCGAGCGCCCTGCCCGCTTCGCCCCAAGGTTTCGCGCTCGGCCGCGGACTCGCGTTGCGTGAAGGCGACTTCGCCGCCGGTTTTTTTGCTGTGAGCTTCACAACTTTTTTGGTCGACTTTTTTGCCGCGGCTTTGGATTTTGCTTTCGCGGCTTTCTTGCGCGTTGCCATTGTCAATCACTCCATCATTTCTTGCGGATCGCGCTTTGCGGATTGAGTTTGCCGATGTTGCCGCTTTCGCTGCCGGCGGCCGGATCGATCACCGCGTTAATGAGCGTCGGCTTGCCGGAGTTCATGGCGTCGTTGACGGCACGAAGAAGTTCGTCGGGCGTGGTCACGCGGACGCCGACGCCGCCGAATGCTTCCATCAACTTTTCGTAGCGGGCGTCTTTGACGAAGACGGTGGTCGCCACATCCGAACCGCCGCCGGGATTGACGTCGGTGCCGCGATAAATACCGTTGTTGTTGAAGACGACGATGCAGACCGGCAAGTGGTAGCGGCAGATCGTCTCGACCTCCATGCCGGAGAAGCCGAAGGCGCTATCGCCCTCTACGGCAAGCACGGGCTGGCCGGTCTCCACCGCGGCTGCGATGGCGTAGCCCATGCCGATGCCCATGATGCCCCAGGTGCCGACATCGAGCCGCTTGCGCGGCTGGTACATATCGATGATGCCGCGGGCGAGATCGAGCGTATTGGCGCCCTCGTTGACGAGGATGGCGTCAGGACGCTCTTTGATCACCGTGCGCAATGCACCGAGCGCGCTGTGGAAATCCATCGGCGCCGAGTTCTTCATCAACCTCGGCGCCATCTTGGCGATGTTCTCTTCTTTTTTCGATTTCACCGCATTGATCCAGTCAGCCGGGGGGGCCGGCCACTTGCCGTCAATGCCACCGAGGAGAGCAGATACGCAGGAGCCGATATCGCCGACGACCGGGGCGACGATCTCCACGTTGCTGTCCATCTCTTTGGGTTCGATATCGATCTGAATGAACTTCTTCGATCCGGGCTCACCCCAGGTCTTGCCCTTGCCGTGCGACAGCAGCCAGTTGAGGCGTGCGCCGATCAGCATCACGACATCGGACTCTTTCAGCACCGTCGAGCGCGCGGCACCTGCAGCCAGCGGATGCGTGTCAGGCAAAAGACCCTTCGCCATGCTCATCGGCAGAAACGGAATGCCGGTCTTCTCAATCAAGGCGCGGATTTGCTCATCGGCCTGCGCGTAGGCCGCGCCCTTGCCGAGAATGATGAGGGGCCGCTTGGCACTCTTAAGAACATCGAGCGCGCGTTTAACTGCGGCCGCCGCAGGAAGCTGAGCCGGCGCCGGGTCGATGACCTTGACGAGTGACTTGGCTCCCGCCTGTGCATCCATCACTTGGGAGAAAAGCTTGGCCGGCAGGTCGAGGTAAACGCCGCCAGGCCTCCCGGAAACAGCGGCGCGGATCGCGCGCGCTACGCCGATGCCGACGTCGGCAGCATGAAGGATTCGGAAGGCCGCCTTGCACAGCGGCTTAGCGATGGCGAGCTGGTCCATCTCCTCATAATCGCCTTGCTGCAGGTCGACGATTTCGCGCTCGGACGAGCCGCTGATCAGGATCATCGGGAAGCAATTGGTCGTGGCATTGGCGAGGGCAGTCAGGCCGTTCAGAAACCCCGGCGCTGACACAGTGAGGCAAATGCCGGGCTTTTTGGTCAGGAAGCCTGCGATCGCTGCCGCATTGCCGGCCTGCTGCTCATGCCGGAAGGAGAGCACGCGCATACCCGCGGCCTGCGCCTTGCGACCCAAATCCGTGATCGGAATGCCCGGCACGCCATAGATCGTGGTGATGTCGTTGAGCTTGAGCGCATCGATGACGAGGTGAAAGCCATCGGTCAGCTCTTGCTCCGCCTCGGGCGCGCTCTCGATTTCGCGTTGCTCTTTCACTGCCGCGTCAGCCACGAAAAGTCTCCCTAAGAGTCGCTTGTGTCTCGTTCAGTCCAAGCAATTCAATCCAGATAGTCAGCGTATTTGGCGACATGGTCGGCGAGGCCGAGCGCGTGATCGCGCACCAACGTCTCCGCACGCGCCGTGTCACGCGCTTCGAGCGCTTCGATGATCTGCATGTGATCGCGGATCGAACGATCAGCGCGGTCCATTTCGCCGATAGTCTTTCTTCGGATCATCCGCATATGGGTGAACAGATTCTCGGCAAGATCGATCAGCGTGCTGTTGCGACTCATGCGAATGATCGCCTGATGGAACTCGATGTTGATCTCGGAATATTCATCAAGATGAGCGCGCACCTCACCATTCTCGAAAGTCGCGAACATGCGGCGTAGAGCGGCAATGTCCTCATCGCCGGCCGTTTGGGTTATCAGCCGCGCCGCCATGCTTTCCAGCGCCGCCCAAGCGGTGATCAACTCGATCACTTCGCGCCTGGTCTTGCGCACCACATAGACGCCGCGGCGCGGCACCGAGCGGACGAAGCCTTCGCGCTCGAGTTGCGCCATGGCCTCGCGCACGGGGGTACGGCTGACGCCGAAATCCTGGGCCAGGCGGCGCTCGTCGAGCCTGATTTCGGCCCGGCTGCGATAGACATCCATCGCGACGATCGCATTCTTAAGTGCAACGTAGGCCTGGCGTTTGAAATTTTCCGGACTGGCAAGCGGGTCGACTGCCGGCTGCGGCGCCGGAACGCCCGCTGATCCGCCGCCGACACTGTCCTGACGCAACATGGAAAGGTTTGAACGCATGCTGGTATACATTATTCCAGTTTTTCGGACAGACCAAGGCCTGCCGCAACCGCCTCCCGATCAGCCGTGCTTGGTGATGCGCCACCGCATCGGCTTGAGCACAAACAGCGCGAGCACAGCCACCGTCAAATTGGTTATTCCTGCGACCACGAACACCCAGTGCCAGCTGCCGGTGTAGTTCTTGACGACGCTCGCCAGCGGGACGACCCACACTGCCGCGCCTTTCGCGGTGTAGAGCAGCCCGGCATTGGCGGTCGCATATTTTGCCCCGTACGTGTCAGTCGCGATCGCTGGAAACAGGCTGAAGATTTCGCCCCAGGTAAAGAAGATAAAGCCGGCGAGCAGAATGAACATATATGGGGTGTGCCCGAGCGCTCCGAGACTCCAATAGGCTGCCGCGCCGAGCGTAAACACGATTCCCATCGTGTTCTCGCGACCAATGACATCGGACACCCAGCCGAAGAACGGCCGCGCCAGGCCGTTCAAAATGTTGTCGATCACCAGCGCCGCGCTCAACGTCGTCGCGGTGATGAAAAATATATTCACGTTCTGGTCGGCGAGGCCGAAATCTTTCGCAATGGGCGCAAGCTGTGCGGTCGCCATCAGGCCCGACGCCGCGACCATGACAAACATGACGTAGAGCAACCAAAACACCGGAGAACGCAACATTTCGTGCGGCGAGTACTCGCGTACGGAGTGCGTCAGTCTAGACGCCGGTCTTGGCGTTTCGCCCGCGCGCGGCGCCCGCAAAAAACGCGAGAGCAACAGAATGATAAAACCTTGTCCGAGCCCGAACCAAAGAAACGCGGACTCATAGCCGTACCCGAGTATCATTTCGCGGATCGGGATAACGGTTGCCGCCGTGCCGGCACCGAAGCCTGCTGCGGTCAAGCCTGCGGCGAGGCCGCGCAGATCGGGAAACCATTTGAGCGCATTGCCAACGCAGGTGCCGTACACCGCCCCCGCACCGACGCCGGACAAAGCGGCGGCTAGGTACAATTCCCACAACGAACCGGCGACTGAATTCAGCGCCCAGGCACCAGCAACGAAGACGCCGCCCAAGGCGACCACGACGCGCGGACCAAACCGATCAACAAACCACCCCTCGATCGGCACCAGCCACGTTTCGGTAGCGATGAAAACGCTGAACGCCAACTGGATGGCGGCGGTACCCCAGTGATATTTTTGATCAATCGGATTGACGAAGAGTGTCCAGCCATATTGCAGGTTGGCAATCATCACCATGCAGAGGACGCCGGCCACGAGTTGGCCCCAGCGCCCTGCAGACGTAGCTGCAGACTCCGCCTGGACTGCGGGTGATTCGACGGCCATCGTTCCCGTCCCCAGAATTTATTATCGTCCGGCAGAACACGGTTCTTTGGGACGTTATCTTCTCAGCCGGCTTTTTCTAGTATTGCCAGCGCCTTACGGACTTTGCATCGAATTGTTGTTGGGCGCAATATGGATTGCAATCTCGATCTGAACCGCGACAGTAAGCCGCCCCACGCTCCGACCCGCGAAAGTCCGAGCGCGCACATGCAGCAGGCGGCACCGCAGCCGAGTTGGACTCCGATATGTCCGCACACAACGGTTGATATTAAGAATTTTCTTGCCGCTCCTGGAACTCTTATTCCGTCAGGGGCTTGCCCCGATAAAGTCACGGGACCAGCTATTAGTTCGATTGACGCCGATTTGCCGGTGTCGCGGGCAAAGCGGGCGCGTCGCTTCGCATAGCCTCAAGAGAAGCCGCGATGTCGCCAAAAGCCGCTGCGCAGACAGTGCCGATTACCACTCCGAGCGAGGACGCCTTCTATATTTCCGCCACTCAATCGGCGACCCGGCCGCGGTGCTCGCTCAAGCACAACGACGCGTTCATCGTGTGCGACAATCACGGCGACATCGGTGCATCGTTGGAAGTGTCCGACGGGCTGTTTTTTTGTGATACCCGCTTTCTCGCACGCCTCCAGCTCCTGGTAAACGACACGCCGCCGCTTCTGCTCGGTTCAAATCTGCGCGACGACAACGCCGCGCTCGCTGTAGACCTGACTAATTCTGATGTCATGTCCGATCAACAGGTCGTCCTGGAGAAGGACACCGTGCACATTCTACGCACGATCTTCCTTTGGGAAGACACTGCCTATCAGCGGCTTGGGGTGCGCAATTACGGCAACCGTACGATCGTTGTGCGCCTGTCGATCCTGTTCGCCAACGACTTCGCCGACCTTTTCGAAGTGCGCGGCATGCATCGCAAGCGCCGCGGCACGCAGACAGCGCAGTTGCGCGGCAACGACCAGGTGCTGCTGAACTATTGTGGGCTCGACGACGAGTTGCGGCGCACAACGCTGACGTTCGATCCGCCGCCGGATCAGCTCGCCACCAACAGCGCCATATACGAGCTGCGTCTGGCGCCCGGCCAAGCGCGACCGATATTTCTCGCCGCTCGCTGCGATGAAGAAGAGGCGCGGCCGGCGCCGTTTCTGCGCGCGCTCGTCCGGGCGCGCCGCGGGTTACGCGAGACCACGCGTGGACGCACCAGCGTTGAGACGTCGAACCAGCTTTTCAACGAAATGCTATGCCGGTCGGCTGCCGATCTCGAAATGCTGATGACCGACACGCCGCAGGGCCGCTACCCCTACGCCGGAATACCTTGGTTCTCGACCACGTTCGGCCGCGACGGCCTGATCACCGCGCTGCAAATGCTGTGGTGGAGTCCGGATGTGGCGCAAGGCGTGCTGCGGCGGCTAGCCGCCTATCAGGCCGAAACCACCGATCCGTTCGCCGATGCGCAGCCGGGAAAGATCCTTCATGAGATGCGCGGCGGCGAGATGGCGGCGCTCCGCGAAGTCCCGTTCGGGCTCTATTACGGTAGTGTCAATTCCACGCCGCTGTTCGTCCTGCTCGCAGGACTTTATCTGGAACGCACCGGCGACCTTGAAACCATTATCGCGCTGTGGCCGGCCATCGAGGCGGCACTGGCCTGGATCGACGGTCCCGGCGATCCGGATGGTGACGGTTTCGTCGAATATTTGCGGGCGACCGAGCTCGGTCTTGCCAATCAGGGCTGGAAGGATTCGCAGGACGCGATCTTTCATGCCGACGGACAATTGGCCGAAGGTAAAATCGCTCTCGCTGAAGTGCAGGGTTACGTTTATGCCGCCAAACGAATGGCGGCGCGTTGCGCGCGGCGGATCGGGAGTTACGCGGAAGCCGAGCGGCTCGACGCCGAAGCGCAGATACTCGCCGAGCGCTTCGAGGCGGCGTTCTGGTGCGCGCCGCTTGAGACCTATGCGATTGCTCTCGACGGCGCCAAAAAACAGTGCGCGGTGCGCACTTCGAATGCCGGGCAGGTCTTGTTTACGGGAATTGCCGATCCCAAGCGGGCCAGCCTTGTCGCCAAAGGCCTGCTGCGGCCCGACTTCTTTTCCGGCTGGGGCATTCGCACCGTGGCACGTGGAGAGTCCCGCTATAATCCGATGTCCTATCACAACGGCTCGATCTGGCCGCATGACAACGCACTGATCGGCCTGGGTTTCGCCCGCTACGGATTTAAGCAGCAACTTGAAACGCTGTTCACCGGCCTGTTCCAGGCGGGGACTTACATGCAGTATCGCCGTCTGCCGGAACTGTTCTGCGGGTTTCAGCGGCACGCTGGGCATGGTCCGACGCTCTATCCCGTCGCGTGTTCGCCGCAAGCCTGGGCAAGCGCCACGCCGTTTGCACTGCTGCAAGGGTCGCTCGGCCTGCAATTCGATCCATTCGCAAACGAGATCCGCCTGAATAATCCGCGGCTGCCGGCGTTTCTTGATGAAGTAATGCTGCGCAGCCTGCAGCTCGGCGCGTCGCGGGTCGATTTGTGTGTACGTCGCCACAACGACACCGTGTCGCTCGACACGCCGCGCATCGACGGCGGAATTCGCGTGTCGGTCGTTTACTCCTCGTAAGCCGTTTCCGCCCTTCTTTTGTGCCCCCCTCGGGGCACCAAGCTGTTCCATCGACGACAGGTCAATGGAACCAGACGGAGTTCCGGCGCTTTGTGGAGTTGAACACACATGGCAGCGAAGCGCATTCGGCGGAGGCAACATGGGCGGAAATCGTCGCTTGGCGATGGCGGCCGGCGGTCTGTTGGCCGTTACCGTCGCCCTGACCGCCGCGCTTGCCCAGAGCGATGCGGACAAGGCTGAGCCGCCGCCTGCTGTAAGCCCCGCCACCCCCGCTCTGACCTTCCTCAATAAGCATGAGGTTGAGGGCGTCTTGGGCAGAGAGGTCCGCAGCGCGACCGACGAGAATATGGGCCGGATCGTGGACGTCCTGGTCGACCGCACCGGCCAAGTCCGCGCCGCGATCATCGACTTCGGTGGGTTTCTCGGGGTCGGCAGTCGCAAGATCGCCGTCGACTGGAACGCATTGCATTTTCCTCAACCGGGCAGGCCAAACGAACGCATCGCCCTCGAATTGACTCGCGACCAGGTCAAAGCTGCCCCCGAATATCGGGACGGCAAGCCGGTGGTCATCTTAGGCGCTCTCGGCAGGCTCGAACCGCTGCCCGAATAAACAACAATGCCGGAGATGCATTCTGCCCGCGGAACCGCTACGCCGCTTTGGCGACAGTCCAGACCGGCGCGATGGGATCGCAAACGAACCCGCGCCGCCCGGCGAGCGACCTGGTGGAACAAGGCCGCCGCTGCGCCCATCCCCACGCAGCCTGCGCGGGCTTGATTGGTTCATCTTTTTTGTTGCTGACGTGCAAACCGGCTTTGGGCCGTTCGTCTCGGTGTTTCTCACCACGCAAAAGTGGACGCAGGTCGACATCGGCTTCGTCCTATCCGCCGCCGGCTTCATTTCGCTCATCGGCCAAATGCCAGGCGGCGCACTCGTCGACGCCGCGCGATCGGAGCGATTGGTCGCCGGCGTCGCGATCGCCGCAATTTGCGTCAGCGCACTGGCCTACGCGACGCATCCGGTCTTTCCGGTGGTGCTGTCGGCGGCGGTCATTCAGGCGCTTGGAAGTTGCGTCTTGGGTCCTGCCATGGTGGCGATCAGCTTCGGCCTGGTAGGTCACGCCGCAATCGGCGAGCGGCTGGGACGCAACGCTCGCTTTGCTTCGATCGGCAACGGCCTCGCGGCGGCCGCCATGGGTGCCTGCGGATACTTTTTGTCGGCGCGCGCTGTCTTTGTCGTCACCGTCTTGTTGCTGATCCCCGCGCTGCTCGCGCTTCGCCAAATCGTTCCTGCCGAGATTGACCCGGAGCGCGCGCACGGCGCCACGCCACGACCGCGTGCCGATAAACCGACGACCCGGGTGAGCGACATGTTTTCCAACCGGCCGCTCCTCATCTTCGCCGGATGTCTGTTGTTGTTCCATCTGGCCAATGCCGCCATGCTGCCGTTGCTTGGCAGCGCGGTCACGATGCGCTCGGCCCGATGGGCGACACTCCTGATTGCCGCATGCATCGTCGTGCCTCAGCTTTTGGTCGCAACTTTATCGCCGTGGATCGGCCATCAGGCGCAGATTTGGGGCCGCCGGCCGTTGTTGCTCATCGGCTTTGCTGCCCTGCCCATTCGCGGCATTCTGTTTGCGCTAGTCACCGACCCGCAGATGCTTGTCGTTGTGCAACTGCTCGACGGGGTAACTGCAGCCGTGTTCAGTGTGATGGTGCCGCTCGTCGTCGCCGATCTCACCGCCGGCACCGGCCATTTCAATCTCGGCCAAGGTTTTGTCGGGACCTTCGTCGGAATTGGCGCCTCGCTCAGCGCGACGCTGGCGGGTTACACCAGCGACCATTTCGGCAGTCCGGCAGCCTTCGCAGCATTGGCGGGCATAGCGCTCCTTGGCCTCGCGATGGTCTGGTTCTTCATGCCGGAAACGCGATCGATCGACGAGCCGGACTAATCGTGGGCAATCCGCCTTAGAGCGCCGGAGCGTCCTCAGCGACCAGACGCAGGCGCGGAGCCGCCGCGTCGCTAAGGCTCCGGTAGACCGACAGATAATCCTGCGCCATGCGCCGCGAGGTGAAGCGCTCCTCGAAGCGCTTGCGAATTTTGGCGCGGGACAGGTGTCCGAGGCGATCGACGGCGCCGATCGCGCTGGTTTCGTCCTCGACAATGAAGCCGGTCACGCCATCATCGATCACTTCCGGCACAGATCCACGATTGAAAGCGATGACCGGCGTACCGCAGGCCATGGCTTCAATCATCACCAGCCCAAACGGCTCGGGCCAGTCGATCGGAACCAAGAGGACGATTGCGCCGCTCAAAAATTCGGATTTGTCGCAATCGTTGATTTCGCCGATGAATTCGACGTTGCCCGACTTCATCATTGGCTGAATTCGTTCGTCGAAATATTCGCGGTCGGCCCTGTCGACTTTGGCGGCGACTTTGAGCGGCATGCCGCAGTGCTGGGCAATACGGATGGCGCGGTCGATACCCTTCTCCGGAGCAATGCGTCCCAAGAATGCAAAGTACGATGGCTTGACCGGTTTCGGCGTAAGCAATTTTTCCGGCAATCCGTGATGGACAGTTCGCACCCAATTGGCCTGGGGCAACGGCCGCCGTTGCGAATTCGAGATCGATATCACCGGAATCGAAGAGAATGTATCGAACACCGGCTGGTGCTCAGGCAAATCCAGCCGGCCATGAAGCGTTGTCGCAAATGGCGTCTGCTGTCGTGAGAACAGTGAAAACGGGTAGTAGTCGAGATGGCAGTGCAGAAAATCGAAGTCGCTGGCGCGTCGGTAAACTTTTTCCAGCAACAGCATGTGCAATGCGTTTGGATCGCGCACGGCACCGTCGAGGCGCAGCGCGCGCGGCCATACCGCCTCCAGCTGCGCCGAGGTGACCGAGTCCCCGCTGGCGAACAGCGTTACTTCGTGGCCGAGTGCGATCAACTCTTCAGTCAGCCACGACACCACACGCTCAGTTCCGCCGTAGAGCTTGGGCGGAATCGCCTCCGTCAACGGCGCGACTTGCGCAATATGCATCGAATGCCACCTTTCGCGAGCGGAGTTCCCGCACCCCATGAGTTCCCGGCAGAGAATCAAAACCGAGAAGCGGTCAAATGTTTCAATTTCAGAGGGGAACTTATTTTTTGCGGCCCCGGGAACTTTTCAGTCGATAGAGCGTCGGTTTTCACACGCGGGGCTTCCGTTGCCGCCGGCTTGTTCCCCGCTGGCCGCGGTGTGCCGACGCGAAAACGTGACCAACCGAGGCGGATAAACTTCAAGCTATCGGCGTTGTCGTGCTGTGCGGATTTTAGCGGAACAATCCGTGGCCTCACGAGGCGGAGATAAAACGCGCATGGCCGACCTTTGCGACTACGCCGATCGTCCTCTCGCCTTCATTTTCCGCTACGTGCGGCAGCGGCCGATCTCACACGCAGTTATTCTTGCCGCGGTGCTTGCCGCCGTTGGCTGCTCCGTCGGCACGCAATATGGCGTCAAAAACCTGGTCGACACGCTGTCGCACGGTGTGAGTACCTACGTTTGGGCGGCCTTTATCGTGCTCGGCGCTCTGATCGCCGCCGACAATCTGCTGTGGCGGCTCGCCAGCTGGATCGCGAATTTCGCCTTCGTCGGTGTCACCGGCGATCTGCGGCGCGACTTGTTCCGCCATCTGACCGGGCACTCGCCGAGCTATTTCGCCGAGCGGCTGCCGGGCACGCTGACAAGCCGCGTAACAGCGACGTCAAACGCAGTGTTTACGGGCGAAAACATGTTCATCTGGAACGTGCTGCCGCCGTGCGTAGCAACGGTGGCGGCCATTGCATTGATATCCACAGTCAGCCTGCCTATGGCGGCTGGCCTCGCTGCTGTCGCCGGTGTCATGGTTTGTTTGATGTTCCGCATGGCCGCATACGGCCGGCCGTTACATCACGACTTTGCCGGCAAGGCGGCGGCGGTCGATGGCGAACTGACCGACGTCGTCACCAACATGCCGCTGGTGCGCGCGTTCGGCGGTTTGCTCCGCGAGCATCACCGTTTCGACGCTACCGTCGAGCGCGAAATGGAGGCTCGACGGCGCAGCCTGTTCTATCTCGAGAAGCTGCGGATTTTTCACGCCGTCGTCACGATCGTGTTGGCGCTCGGTCTATTGGCCTGGGCGATCATGCTTTGGCAAGAGAATGAAGCCACGACCGGCGACGTCGTACTGGTGTGCACGCTCGCCATTTCCGTCCTGCACGCCACCCGCGATCTCGCGGTAGCGCTCGTCGACATTACCCAACACGTTGCGCGCCTTTCGGAAGCGCTGGCGACGCTGTTGATACCGCACGACCTGCGCGATCATCCGGAAGCTGAGCCGCTGGTTCGGCGCGGCGCCAGCGTCAGGTTCGAGCACGTTAACTTCAGTTACCCGGGCGGCCAAAAGATTTTCGAGGACTTCAACGTCAGCTTCATGCCGGGTGAGCGCATCGGTCTCGTCGGTCCGTCCGGCGGCGGCAAATCAACTCTGTTCGCCCTGTTGCAACGTTTCTATGACGCACAAAGCGGCCGAATTCTCATCGACGGTCAGGATATCGCGCGCGTGACGCAGGAAAGCCTGCGCGAAGCCATCGGCGTGGTTCCGCAGGACATTTCCCTGTTTCACCGTTCGGTCATGGAGAACGTCCGCTACGGCAGACCTGACGCCACCGACGACGAGGTGTTAGACGCCGCCTTCGCGGCGCGCTGCGATTTCATCGAAAGCTTGCCGAACGGCATGCGCACGCTCGTCGGCGACCGCGGGCTCCGACTCTCCGGTGGCCAGCGCCAGAGGATTGCCATCGCCCGCGCGTTCCTCAAGAACGCCCCGCTGCTGTTGCTTGACGAAGCCACCTCGGCGCTCGATGGCGAGTCGGAAGAGGCGATCCGCGAGGCACTCAACCGCCTGATGCACGGGCGCACCGTCGTCGCCATTGCGCATCGGCTCTCAACCGTGCGCAATTTCGACCGCATCGTGGTGCTTGAAGCCGGCAAAGTCGTTCAGGACGGCCCGCCCGACGCACTCTTCCATCGCGAAGGCGTTTACCGGCGCCTCGTGCAGCGCGAAATGGATCGCTTGGCGCAGCCGGTAGCGGCCTAGGACCAAGCCCAGATCGAACCGAGCCCGGATATATTCTCGACCCTTAAGCATTGCGTGACGGCCCGCGTTCGCTGCATTATTCGGCATTGCTGCAAAACAGTTTTCAGCGGGCCTGAATGTGAACGACAATCCTTCAAGTTCTCCGACACCTCTGCCTACGGCTAATCCCGTCGATGTCGGACTTTCTCCCACTGCGCTCGGAAAGATGGCTGCGGTTATGCAGCGGGAGGTCGACGCCCACCACGTGCCCGGCGTTTCCATGATGATCGCCCGGCGCGGCAAAGTTGCTTATCGGCAGGACGTCGGCGCATTGCGTCTCGGCGGCCCTGCTATGCGCAGCGACGCGATCTTCCGGATTTATTCGATGACCAAGCCGATCGTCTCGATCGCACTGATGATGCTGGTCGAGGAAGGCAAGCTCTTCATCAGCGACCCGATCGGAAAATTCGTTCCTGAAATGGCGGACTTGAAAGTAGGCGTCGTCAAGGATGGCAAGGTCGAACTGGTCGCGGCCAAGCGCGCCATCACGATCCAGGATTTACTGCGCCATACATCCGGACTGACCTATGCGTTCACCGGCAACACACCGGTCCAACGGCTGTATGCGGCATCGCAATTGTTTGCTCCAGATCCGACAAACGCCAAAACACCGGTGACGCACGACCTTACCACGGCAGAATTCGTCACCCAGCTCGCCAAACTACCGCTGATCGATCAGCCAGGAGCGTCGTGGAATTACAGCCATTCCACCGACGTCATCGGCCGCGTCGTTGAGATCGTGTCGGGTCAGCGCTTGGGCGTGTTTCTGCATCAGCGGATTTTCGGACCGCTCAGCATGATCGACACGGATTTCTTCTTGCCTCCGGACAAACGCGACCGCCTGGCTGAGCCGTTCGACCGCGACCCTGACAACGGAAAGGCCGTCCAGCTCATCGAGGCCGAAGCCCCGCCACTTTTTGAATCCGGCGGCGGCGGGCTGTTCTCGACCATGGACGACTATGCGCGTTTCACGCAGATGCTCTATCTCGGCGGAACGCTTGGAAGCACGCACCTAATCGGACGCAAGAGCCTCGAATACATGGCCGCCGATCACCTGGCGCCGGACGTTCCCATCATCAACACCAACATCCTCCAAGCCGGGCACGGCTTTGGGCTTGGCTTCGCTGTCCGGCGTCAGCTTGGAATAGCGCCGACGGTGGGCACACCGGGCGAGTTCTTTTGGGGCGGCATGGCCGGCACGGTGTTTTGGATCGCTCCGAAGGAAGAGCTGGTCGCGATGATGATGATTCAGGGGCCGGGACAGCGCGACTACTACCGCTATCTGTTTCGTAATCTCGTCTACGCCGCGCTCGTCTAATCGCTCCATCCAAGCAAAGCGCGCGCGCCGTCCCAGATTTCCCGAACAATCTTTCCGGCGGGCTCCGCCCGCGCCAAGCGCGCCGACTGTCCGGCCCAGATCTGCATGCGGCTGGCGTCGCCGACCTTCTGCGCCTCGGCGCGCATCGTCGCGGTCAACGCACGCTGCACCGGATACGGCGCGGGCGGCGGTGCATCCGCCGCGGTCGCGGCGAGCACATATTCGGTAGCGATGCTACGTCCGGCTCGGCCGCTGAACACGCGGCTGACCATCGTGTCCTCCGGCGCCGTACGCGACAACGCGTCGGCCCAGGCCGGATGCAGCTTCGCCTCGGGACATCGCAGTAGCCCGGTCCCGATCTGCGCCGCGCTGGCGCCGAGCAGCAGAGCCGCCGCAACGCCGCGCGCATCGGCGATACCGCCGGTAGCGACGACCGGAATTTTGACCGCGTCAGCGACGGCGGGCAGCAGTGCGAACAGCCCGACTTGCTGCCGTTCGGCGTCTGCTGCGTTGAAGCAGCCGCGATGACCGCCCGCCTCCATGCCTTGGGCAACGACCACATCGGCGCCGGCATCCTCCGCGGCGCGGGCCTCCGCCACTGTTGATATATTGGCGAACCAGATAATGCCGGCTTGTTTAAGCCTCGCGACAAACGAAGGCGGATATAGTCCCATCACCGATGAAACAATCGGCGGCTTGACCGCCAACAAAGCTTCGCACTGCGCGGCAAAATCCGGCGGTCTGGCATCGCCGGCGTTGACCGGAACCGGTGGCCCAAAGCGTTCGAGAAACGCGCGAACGCGATCTTCGTGCACGCCGTCCCGGTGTGGCGTCGGATCTGGAATCCAGAGATTAAGCTGATAGGGTCCATTGCCCTTGACGCGCACCTCCTCGGCCCAGGCGACAATCTCATTGGGCTGCATCAGGAGCGCGCCGCAGGCGCCAAGACTGCCGGCGTTCATCATCGCAATCGACAACGAAGGCGGATGTGCTCCCGCCATTGGCGCCAGCAGAACCGGCATTTTCAATCCGAAGCGGCGACAGAAAGACTCCGCGCGGACCTGATCTTGCGACATTGTCAGCTCCACTGTTCGGATGAACGAATGATACGCCGGAAGCGCGGCCGTTAAGAGCTGTCATCCGCCATCGCAACGCGCCGTCAGATAAGTCAGCTCCGACAGCTTGTATAGTTGTTACGTTCCGATGCGAGCCTTCTCCATTTGCGAAGGTAGGTAACGTCGCGAGAGCCTCTAGCGCGCCGATGATCTCTTTGACGTCGCCGCCAGGATCGCGGCCGCGATAACGTAGGCAGCGGCACTCGCAAGGATCGGCAGTGTGTAGGAATGGCTGATGTCGAAGGCGAACCCCGCCGCGCTCGGCCCGATCAAAGTGCCGAACGCAATGCCCAGCGAAATAAATCCGAGCATGCTTCCCAGATTGGCGCTGCCGAAATAGTCAGCAACGACAGCAGGGAGCAACGCGACCCAGCCGCCATAAAAGAGACCATACAACAAGGCAAACACCGCGAGCGAACCGAGACCAGACGAGAAGAACCAGACAACAAACGTCAACGCCATCCCGGCGATCATCATAGCCAGGGACAATGAGCGCCCGAGCCGATCGGCCAGTCCGCCGAGAAAGAAACGACCGGCCGTACTGCCAACACCGATAGCGCCTAGGAGCAGGACCGCTGCGGATTGCGGCACGCCATGATCAAGCGCATAGGGAACAAGGTGAACAAATGGCACAAACACGCCGAACGAGCCGAGCACCGAAGCAATCAGAAGCCCCACGAAGCGTCGCGACTTGACCGCCGCAATCATGGAAGGTTCGGCATGGCTAACCGGCGGAGAAACCGCATGCATCGGATCGCCGTCGGGACCCAAGCCGCGACTACGAGGATCGTCCTCGATCAAGAATGCCAACCCACCGCCGACAATAGCGGCAAAAACGCCGAGAATGAGATAGGTCTCGCGCCAACCGATACTTACGATCAGAAACGCCGCGAGCGGCGGCATGACGAGCGTGCCGACACCAATACCGGCTACACCGATACCGGAGGCGTGCCCGCGGCGCCTGATAAACCAGCGCTGCATCACGCCGAGGACCGGAACGTAGGATAGCCCAATACCTATTCCAACGCCGAGACCGTAAGCAGCGTAAACTTCCACGAGCGTGCGAGCGAGGCTTGCGAGCGCCAAGCCGAGGCCGGTCACGATCATTCCGACGACCGCAAGGCGGCGCGCGCCCCACTTATCCGCAAGCGGCCCGCTGACGGCCCCTAGCGCGAAATAGAGAAATCCGGCGAGCGAGAACACCAGCGAGACCGAGCCGCGCGAGGCGGCAAAGTCTTGCTGCAAGGAGGGCAGAAAAGCGCTGAACGTATATGCGCAACCGAAGCCGACGAAGGTAACGGCAAAGGTGCCGGCAACGACAAACCAGCCGTAGAAAATGCGCGGTTTAGGCACGGGCGGGTGAACAGTCACAATGTGCTCCCGGATTGCACCCGACCTTGCCGGCGGCTTCCACCCGATTTCAATGACTTAATCGATCAATCCGCCCGTTGGAGCGAGGAAACCAAGGAAGAATCCGAAGCGAGGCGCCTTTGGGGCGACCCGCTTGCCGCGCTTCTATCCTAATGATTCGATTGGAGCTAATCGTTATAAGTTTCGTGAACGGCGACCGCGCCTTGCTTCCAATAAGCGGCTGCCTTGACGCGATCCTTGCTCAAGCCGCGTTCGCCGACGAGATGCGACCGGAGCGCTTTCGCGGTGGCGGCTTCAGCAGCGACCCAGGCGTAACCGTCACCACCCGGCAGCGTCAGCGCCGCTATCGCCTTTTGCAGCAGCGATCCGTCGCTCGGATCTGCGCCGTTGCGATGCAGCCAATGCGTCTCAAGGCGCGTGCGCGTCTCGAAAGGCTGCTCCTCGGCAGCATCGGCGACTTCCACGACGACAATGGCCCGGGTGCCGGCGGGCAGTTCTTCCAGACGGCGTCCGATCGCAGGAATCGCCGTTTCGTCTCCGGCAAACAAATACCAATCGAAATCGTCCGGAACGATGAACGAGCCGCGCGGGCCGCCGACGCCGAGAAAATTCCCAAGTTTCGCCTGAGCCGCCCAGGCGGTTGCCGGGCCGGCGTCATGCAGCACAAAGTCAACGACCAGTGTGTTGGCCCCGGCGTCGTAGCGGCGCGGCGTGTAATCGCGGGACGGCGACCGCTCGACGCCCTCCGGATAAACCGGACCGTTGGGGCTGGGGGTCGGCAGCACCGGCTTTTCTTGTCCGGGGTGCGGGAAAAAAATCTTCACATGATCGTCGTGGGCGGCGCTGACGAAGCCCTTCAGGTCATCGCCACCGACAACGACCCGGACCATCTTCGGCGTGATGTGTCGCACGTCGCGGACCTGCAGCAGTCGCATCTTGAGTTCGTGGCGGACACGGCGGGCGACCCGTTCGGTCGTTTGGGAAACTTGTGACATCGTTGAAGCCTTTCGATGACTGAGGATGTATCTACCATTTAAGCTGGGACCATGGGGCTTTTTGAGCCGTCCTGCGCATATCGCCCATGTTGAATGCCTGCGTCAGGGCGCAGCCGAGACACCGTTGCCGGAGGCCACTGCTCCCAATCGCATCGACAATTCAACGTCGTCACCAAAGGGAACCGATAGATAGCCATTAGCTGTGGATCGGACGCGGGCAAGATATTCCGGACTTGAATCCGCGTTGTCGGCAACGATCAAGGCGCCGTCACGCAAGCGGCCCTCAAGCAAAGACAGTATCGATGGATAGAGATTCTTCGCGCCGTCGAGCAGAACAAAATCGATCGAGCCGGGCAGATCGCGAGCCAAGGTTTCCAGCGCATCGCCTTCGCGAATTTCCACCAGATCGGCCAGACCGCCGGCAGCAAGGTTCGCGCGCGCCCGGACGATCTTGGACGGCTCGAATTCGCTGCCGATGAGACGTCCGCCGCCGTTGTCCCGCAGAGCGGCCGCGAGATGAAGCGTAGAAATTCCGAACGACGTCCCGAACTCAATGATGGTGCGGGCTCCGATGGACCGCGCCAGCATGTAAAGAAGTTTGCCGGTCTCCGGCGAAACCGGAAGCGGCTGGTCCTTCATGCGTCCATAGAACTGACGATAGTCGGCGCGATCGGCAGCCCGCTGCTCGGGCGACATTCCGGTCCTTTCGCGTCGGCGTGAATTTTCTAATGCGTCAGCTTCAGCAAAAAGCCGCTCGATGAGCAGCGACACAGTCGGCTGTGTCAAAGTCGTCATAGGTTTCTCCAGGAATTTTGCTTTCTGCAGGAATTTTGCTTCCTGCAAGAATTTTGCAACGGATTTCGGGTGGGAGCGCCGACGGCGCACTCGTATGCGGCATGCCGCCGACCAACGCCCGGGCCGGCCTTCAAAACTGCATGGCGGAAGTGTTCGGGCGCAAAAGGCCCGGACATCTGGTTTTGTTCAATAAACGGAGTTCTCAGAGAAAACGTCACTTCGGCAACCTCGCGCAACACAGTGACGCCGACCGCTAAAAGTCGGGGTCACACTTGCGCGTTGAGTGACGTTAACGCTTACGGCTGCCCAATCGGGGAGCTGAGAGTTTCATATCGTCGAAGGTAGCTGCTGCGCAAGCGGAGAAATCACGAATTGGAACAATTCAAAACCGCACGCGCCGAAGCTTCGGGAGACGCCCGGTCTATCGTTTCCCGGCCTGCACCATCGCCACGCGGTCCGTCCCCTGGCGCTCGATCATCCAGCCCGGATATTCCGACGGCAACGCGCTGACGCGATCGAGTTGAGCAAGCTCCTCGGCCGAAAGTGTGACCTCGGTCGCGGCCAGATTATCATCGAGCTGCTCGACGGACGTCGCGCCGACGATGATCGACATCACGAAAGGCCGATGCAGCAACCAGGCGAGCGCAATGCGCGCCACCGATACGTTATGGTTCTTCGCGACCTCGCGCATGACGTCGACGCAGGCAAACGCCCGCTCCCGGTCGACCGGCGGAAAATCAAATGAGGCGCGTCGCGATCCTTGCGGACCTTTGCTGTCGCGGTCGTATTTTCCGGAGAGCAATCCACCGGCGAGCGGACTCCAGACCATCAGACCAAGCTTCTCCGCTTCTACGAGCGGTGCAAGTTCGCGCTCGAGATCGCGCCCGGCAATCGTGTAATAGGCCTGCAGCGTCACCGCGCGCGCCAATCCGTACCGGTCGGCGATGCCGAGCGCTTTCATGATCGTCCAGGCTTGCCAGTTCGACAGGCCGACGTAGCGAACGTAGCCTTGGCGCACGAGGTCGTCGAGCGCGCGCACAGTCTCCTCGATCGGCGTAACGCGATCGAAGCTGTGCATCTGGTAGAGGTCGATATAGTCGGTGCCGAGCCGCTTCAGACTCGCCTTTGCCGCGTCCATGATATGGCCACGCGAAGCGCCGCGATCGTTCGGCCCCTTCCCCATCGCGCCCACTGCTTTGGTGGCGACAACAACGTCGGAACGCTTGCGGCCGGAATTGACGATGGCGCGGCCGGTGATCTCCTCCGAAAGTCCTTCCGAATAGACATCGGCGGTGTCGATGAAATTGACACCCGCATCGAGCGCGCGGCCGACCACGCGATCGGCGACCGTCTGATCGAGCGTTCCGATCGCGGTCCAAAAGCCGCGGCCGCCGAACGTCATCGTTCCGAGACAGATTTCCGAAACCAGCAACCCGGTACCGCCGAGTGTCTTGTAGCGCATACGATCCAACCCCTGTTTTCAAAGACTACGAATGGCAAAAAGCCGCGCATAAACCAGCCGAACGCCTGAGGACATATGCATGGGGCGCGGGATCGCAATTACCGGCGAGGAAGCGAACCCGCCGCGATCTCCCGTCCAATTTCGGGAGGCCCGCAGCTTGACGCACTCCGCGCCCGGGACGGTGGCTGAAATCACTGGAATTGTTGGGAAAAACAAAGGTTGGTTGCGGGGGTAGGATTTGAACCTACGACCTTCAGGTTATGAGCCTGACGAGCTACCGGGCTGCTCCACCCCGCGCCAAACCGTTGAGTTTTATTCGCGAATTCATGTAGCAAGCGCCTCCCGTTAAGGGAAGGTGCAGCGGGCCTAATTTTTCGCCATACTGTCACCCATAATCCGTCGGACTGTCATGCACGCCTTCCTAGAAGTCGATATGGGGGAGAAACCGGCCTTGCGGCCGAAAGCGGCGATTGGGCCGACCATTCGCGCCATCGCGGCCGGTATTCTGGCCGGCGCGCATGCGGTGATTTCCGATCCGGAGCGCACCAGCCAAGATGCCGTGCATGAGTTCCGCCGCGCCATGAAGCAATGGCGGGCGCTGATGCGGCTGCTGCAGCCTTTCATCCCCGATGCGGTGCGCTTGCGCCAGGAAGCGCGTGACCACGCGCGATCGCTGTCGCGGGCGCGCGACGGCCAGTCGGCGCTCAACGCTTTCGACGACCTTGCCAAGAAAGGCATGGCGCTGTCGGAGCGCTCGACCGAAACCATCCGCAACCGGATCGAGGCAATCCGCGGCAGCGAGGAGCAGACCGTGCTGACGCCGGAATTGCGCGACAGCATCGCCGCCTGGCTCGACACTACCGCGGCCGCGATCGAGCAGTGGCCGCTCGATCCGTTCGATTTCAGCTCAATCGCCGAGCAACTGGCGGAAGGCTACCGCGAAGCGCGGCGGCGCCTTCCGGACGACTGGTCGCAGGCAAGCGCGGAGGATTTGCACCAGCTGCGCCAGCGCGTGGTCGATCATCGCTATCAGATGGAATTGGTCGAGCCGCTATGGCCGCGGCACGGCCGGATGTGGACCGAAGAGGCCGAGCGGCTGCGCGACCGGCTCGGGCGATGCCAGGATCTGGAAATACTGAAACGCCTCACCGAGCCGCATCAGCCCTTGGCGCATTGGCGCTCGCGGCTGACGCCGGCCTGCGCCGAACGCACCACCGAACTTGCGTACCGCGCCGCACGGATCGCACTGCGTCTGTTTGCCGAAAAGCCCAAAGCTTTCCGCCACCGGCTCGAGACTTTGTGGGAGCACGGGCGCTAAGCCGCGCGCAGAGTACCAAACACGTCGAACGCCTGAGCAAATCGGCGCAGCACGATCGCGGGATCGGTCGCGGTCAGAACAAGCTGACGGTTTGTCTTGAGCACATCGGCCGACGCGCCGGCGGTGGCCGCGGCAGTATCGAGCGACCAACCCAGATGTTTTCGCGCGTGGCGGAGCCCGACGTGCAGGCCATAGTGCGCGAGGATTTCGCCGTAGAGCGCGCTCGCAAGCGCAAGCTGCTCACCGAGCGGGGGAGCGGCTTCGCGGTTGCCGGTAGCGAGATAGCGCGCGAGCTGGCCGGGAAACCACGGCCGCCCTTGCGCGCCGCGGCCGACCATCACTGCATCCGCCCGGGAGGCCGCAAGCGCCGCATCGGCATCGTCGAAAGTTTCGATGTCGCCGTTCACGATGACAGG
>CAWJBG010000008.1:305000-519023 GCA_963841025.1 uncultured Alphaproteobacteria bacterium
TCGTCAGATTAAGTCGCTGGCCCATTATACAAAAGGTACGACGTCACCCAGGACGAACCTTGGGCTCCGTCTGTTTGTAGGCATTCGGTTTCAGGTCTCTTTCACTCCCCTCGTCGGGGTGCTTTTCACCTTTCCCTCACGGTACTTGTTCGCTATCGGTCGCTGAGGAGTACTTAGGCTTGGAGGGTGGTCCCCCCATGTTCAGACAGGATTGCACGTGTCCCGCCTTACTCAAGGACGATCCTTCGCATTACCCGTACGGGGCTCTCACCCTCTACGGCACGTTTTTCCAAACATTTCCGGTTGTCTCTGGATCGTCACTGGCCTGGTCCGCGTTCGCTCGCCACTACTAGCGGAGTCTCGGTTGATGTCCTTTCCTCCGGGTACTGAGATGTTTCAGTTCCCCGGGTTAGCTTGAAACCTCCTATTTTATTCAGAGATCTCATCCCTTCTTTTGATAACGGAAATCCAAGACCTCATCGGTCCTGTCTCCAAGATCGTCAAGATCTCAGAATTCCGCTATCGAAGGTGGGTTTCCCCATTCGGAAATCCGCGGATCAAAGCTCCTTCGCAGCTCCTCGCGGCTTATCGCAGCGTAGTACGTCCTTCATCGCCTCTCAGCGCCAAGGCATCCACCAAATGCCCTTAAGACACTTGATCGCTCTCATTATCAATGCCCACCCATCTCGGCGATGGCCCGCGGCGAATGTTAGTTCGTCGCGGCGGACACTGATTAGAAAGACCAGCTTGCTTCATAAGATCGATTCAACGGCATTGCGGTCAAGCGCTGCCGACATATTCAGGAACTCAGTCATCAGATTTCAGGCATCAGAACAGTTCTGATCCCCGATCGCTGATTACTGATCCCTGAGGGAGATGCGTGCCGCCCGTGACTTCACGTCACGTGCAACACTCGGATCGACCTCCTCTTCACGATGTCAGACATCACGGGCGCCTTCAGCCAAAGCCGAAAGCGCACGGATTGAATTTCTCACGAACGAGCCGTCTAAAGTCGGCTGCCAAAACTAGCCTGTTGAGCGGGCCGATAAGATTGGAAGACAAAGCCGGCAACGCAGTCTGGTGGAGCCAGACGGGATCGAACCGACGACCTCCTGCTTGCAAAGCAGGCGCTCTCCCAACTGAGCTATGGCCCCTTCAGGGATCAGGTATCAGTAGTCAGCAATCAGAACCCGACAGGCAGCGCGCCAGTCTGATTACTGACATCTGACGCCTGATTCCTGAAACTGGTGGGCCTGGGAAGATTTGAACTTCCGACCTCACGCTTATCAAGCGCGCGCTCTAACCAACTGAGCTACAAGCCCGAACCAGGAGTCAGTGGTCAGAAACCAGCAATCAGAAACGTCATCTGATCGCTGAATACTGATTACTGACTCCTGGTCTGCTCGTTCGCGAAGAAAGAGAAATGAAGACGGCGGCGTCCTGCAAATGGGCGCCCCGATCGTGAAACCGGTTTGCCCTGATGTTTCCAAGAGATCCGATAGAGACGCGTGAGGCGTCCCTGAAGGATCATCCTTAGAAAGGAGGTGATCCAGCCGCAGGTTCCCCTACGGCTACCTTGTTACGACTTCACCCCAGTCGCTGACCCTACCGTGGCCGGCTGCCCCCTTGCGGTTAGCGCACCGTCTTCAGGTAAATCCAACTCCCATGGTGTGACGGGCGGTGTGTACAAGGCCCGGGAACGTATTCACCGCAGCGTGCTGATCTGCGATTACTAGCGATTCCAACTTCATGTGCTCGAGTTGCAGAGCACAATCCGAACTGAGACGGCTTTTTGAGATTTGCGCAGGGTTACTCCATTGCGTCCCATTGTCACCGCCATTGTAGCACGTGTGTAGCCCAGCCCGTAAGGGCCATGAGGACTTGACGTCATCCCCACCTTCCTCGCGGCTTATCACCGGCAGTCCCCTTAGAGTGCCCAACTAAATGATGGCAACTAAGGGCGAGGGTTGCGCTCGTTGCGGGACTTAACCCAACATCTCACGACACGAGCTGACGACAGCCATGCAGCACCTGTGTTCCCGTCCAGCCGAACTGAAGAGTTCCATCTCTGGTACTCATACGGGACATGTCAAGGGCTGGTAAGGTTCTTCGCGTTGCTTCGAATTGAACCACATGCTCCACCGCTTGTGCGGGCCCCCGTCAATTCCTTTGAGTTTTAATCTTGCGACCGTACTCCCCAGGCGGGATGCTTAATGCGTTAGCTGCGCCACTGACGAGTAAACCCGACAACGGCTAGCATCCATCGTTTACGGCGTGGACTACCAGGGTATCTAATCCTGTTTGCTCCCCACGCTTTCGCACCTCAGCGTCAGTACCGGGCCAGTGAGCCGCCTTCGCCACTGGTGTTCTTGCGAATATCTACGAATTTCACCTCTACACTCGCAGTTCCACTCACCTCTCCCGGACTCAAGCTTCTCAGTATCAAAGGCAGTTCTGGAGTTGAGCTCCAGGATTTCACCCCTGACTTAAAAAGCCGCCTACGTGCGCTTTACGCCCAGTGATTCCGAGCAACGCTAGCCCCCTTCGTATTACCGCGGCTGCTGGCACGAAGTTAGCCGGGGCTTCTTCTGCGGGTACCGTCATTATCTTCCCCGCCGAAAGGGCTTTACAACCCTAGGGCCTTCATCACCCACGCGGCATGGCTGGATCAGGCTTGCGCCCATTGTCCAATATTCCCCACTGCTGCCTCCCGTAGGAGTCTGGGCCGTGTCTCAGTCCCAGTGAGGCTGATCATCCTCTCAGACCAGCTACTGATCGTAGCCTTGGTGAGCCGTTACCTCACCAACTAGCTAATCAGACGCGGGCCGATCCTTCAGCGATAAATCTTTCTCCTTACGGACGTATCCGGTATTAGCCCAAGTTTCCCTGGGTTGTTCCGAACTGAAGGGTACGTTCCCACGTGTTACTCTCCCGTCTGCCGCTCCGTATTGCTACGGCGCTCGACTTGCATGTGTTAGGCCTGCCGCCAGCGTTCGCTCTGAGCCAGGATCAAACTCTCAAGTTGAAGAGATTTGATCTCGGCTGATCACAACGTTTGACGAGGTCCCTACACGTCTCGACCGTTTGCACGGTCAACAGTGTAGAAAACCTTGAAACGTAAGACCGCCGAAGTCTCTTCGACCGCTCCTCTTGCAGGGAAAGCCCAAGCCCTAAAGCTCAAACCTTCTCCGTTCGAGGAAGCGGCCCGCAAGGACTCCGCCGTCCACGTTTCTCTTTCTTCCAATTCACTTTTCAAACATCCCGGAACCTTGCGGCTCCGTCTCCCCCCACGTTCTTTCCCTCGCACGCGGGGGAGAGAACGTGGGGGAAAGCCGCCGAAACCCGTACATCCGACATGACCATAAGCTCATGGCCGGATGGTTCACCGTGTAAACAGTGAGGGGCTTCGCAGACGCGCCATCGCGCTAAGCGGCGGCGCGCCCAGAACGGTGTATATAGTCTTCGGCCCCGGGTATTGTCAACGACTTCGGCGGGGAAAATCGGTCCTGTGGATCGTCCACAAAGCAGCAACGTTTTGCCGAGTATGCCGGCCCCCGGCAATTTCGTCTATGGCCCATCCAGCAGCGGTTTCTGGCATCGCCGGCCGAGTGATGCGCCGCACTGCGGCCATATTCATCGGACGTTCATTGCACAATCGTTGGGATACAGCAGTGCGGGGAACGCCAATCACATAATGCTTTGACCTCGGCTGGCCCAGTCGGATTGACTGGGCCGGTGGGGGCACTGCGTCGCCGGGTTCGTTCGTCAATCTAGAATTCTCCGCTACTGGAAGTACGGGACTTTTTGCCGGACTTGTTTCCGACCTCGGCGTTGCAAAACGCGAATGCCGGGTGGGATCGCGAGTGCAGGGGACGGTGGTCTTGGACCAAGCTAGGCTGCGCGGCGCCAATCGGAGGTTCGAGGCCGAGCTTGATCTCGGCAACGAGCCGCCGCTATCGGCAGACGGAGGCACCGGCGGCCTGGTCGACCGGCGCCGGCTGTCGTTGCAGTGGTTTAGTGGTGCGATCCTGACCGGACTATGCGGCGCCGCGCTTATGGGGGGCGCCGTTTTTGCTTCTCTCGGCGGCGAAACCAATTTCGCTTCAGCGCCGGAACGGGTCGAGACGGCGTTGCGCGGGGCGTTCGCCGGCATTGGCAACCGCTTAAGCGGAATTCACAAGACCGACCGGCTCGCCGCCATCAGCGAACCCAACGTCGTGCGGCAGATGTTGCGCGTGCCAATCAGCACGCGGGTCCGCGATCGCGAGCTCGTTCGCTCGCGGTCATTTGTCCGCGTCTCGGGCAATCTTTCGCTGACCGTGTCGGAGCTTTCCGCCAACATTCCGCCGTTTAACCCACAGAAGCTGCTCGCCGACGGCGTGGCTAATGCGGACGACGCGCCGGCATCAGCGGCCGCGGAACCTGAGGCTGAGGTTTCCTTCGTCACCTGCGATCTCGCCTCAGCCGGCGCGAAAGCCAAGGTCACGCCGGGCGCATGCGATCTCAGCTCGCTGCTGCCGAAGGTCAAACCTTCGACGTTGTTATCACTCGATGAGATCCTCGCGCGCGTTCGGCTCGCCGCAAACAAGGCGGCGAACTCTCCCGTGCTCGCCAATGCCGACGTGACCGCTATGGCGGGCCTCAAACTCAGTTACGCCGCCGAAGGTGACACTGATCCTTATGTCGGCTTCGAAGCGCGCGTGGTGCCGGAGAACATCACGTTCCTGCCGAAGACGAACGGCGGAAGTGACTGGAGCGAACATAACGTCGTCGTGAAAAAGGGTGAGACGGTCGGCTCGATTTTGCGGGAACTCGGCGCTGCACCCGAAGAAATCAAGAGCGTTATCGCGGTGCTTGGCGCGCGCGCGCGAGAGGGTGGATTAAAGGAAGGAGAAAAACTCCGCGTCCTTACATCCGCAGCCGGCCTCGGTCACATGCAGCCACTGCGCGTCATCATTGCCGGCGATAACACCATCGAGGCGGCAGTGGCTCTGTCCGATCGCGGCGCCTATGTCCCGGTCGATATCCGCAACATCAACACGGACGTCACGGAGCCGAACCAAAATGACAGCGACGACGAGCAGCGGCGTGCGGCTCTATCAAAGCATTTACGAGACCGGGTTGCGCAACAACGTTCCACCAGCTGTCATCGAAGAACTGGTTCGTATCTATTCCTACGATGTCGATTTCCAACGCAAGGTGTTGCCCGGCGATTCGTTCGACGTCCTCTACGCCGACGACGACGCGAAAGAAGGCGGCAGTAATGAGGTCCGCTACGTGTCGCTCACCGTCGGCGGCGAAACCAAGAAATACTACCACTACCAAACCGCCGACGACGGCACTTACGACTACTATGACGAGACCGGCAAAAGCGCCAAAAAGTTTCTGGTCCGCAAGCCGGTCCCGATCGGCATCATGCGGTCGGGCTTCGGCGAACGTAATCATCCGCTGCTTCATTATATGAAGATCCATACCGGCGTGGATTGGGCCGCACCGTTCGGCACCCCGATTTTTGCCGCCGGCAACGGTGAGATCGACGAAATCGGACTAAAGGGCGGCTACGGCAAATATGTCCGCATTCGCCACGCCAACGGTTATCAGACCGCCTATGGCCATATGACGGCCTTCGCGCGCGGTCTCGACGTCGGTACCCATGTGCGTCAGGGCCAGATCATAGGCTTTGTCGGCTCGACTGGCCTTTCAACCGGCTCGCACGTGCATTTCGAAATCCTCATCAACGACCGCTTCGTCAATCCCATGACCGTCAAGTTGCCGCGCGGACGCGTGCTTGACGGGGTTGCGCTTAGCCTATTCGAGAAAAACCGCGAACAGCTTGATGCGTTAATGGCTCGCGTGCCCGGACGCGTCGCGCAGGCGCGCTAGCGTCGGGAGATTTTCGTGACGCAAAACGCGGCCCTCGACGACCGCATCGAAGTGCATTCGAGCCGCTGGTGGGCGTTCTTTGGCGGCAGATTTACGCGGCTGTTATTTCCCGCCCGCTTGATCGCCGACCACGTCGGCATTTCCACCAACATCGTCGAATTCTGGTTGACGCCGTGGCGGCGCACCGACGAACATCTGCCGATGTCACACATTGCGGAAGTGGCGCACACCCGCGGCTTCTTCTGGGACACGATCAGCGTCGAGAGTTCAGGCGGCCTTAATCCGCTCGTCGTCGGCGGCCTGCCGAAATCGCAAGCGCGCTACTTCGTCGAGCATGTGCGGGAACGGATCAACCAAACTGCAACGCCGCCGCTGCAACCTCACGGTTGACTGTCACTGCGAAGCGGCGACGACCGCATCGGTTACGCCGCCACGCGCCGCGACCTCGCCGTTGAACTTGAGCCCCTGCTTGCCGGCTCCGATCGCGACCTTCTCGCCATCCTTGATGCGGCCGGAGAGGATCATCTCCGCCAGCGGGTCCTGCACGAATTTCTGGATCACGCGCTTGAGCGGACGCGCGCCATAGGCGGGATCCCAGCCCTTGTCGGCGAGCCATTCGCGCGCCGCCGGTTCGAGCTTGATCGTGATCTTGCGATCCTCGAGCAATTTTGAGAGCCGCGTCATCTGAATGTCGACGATGCGCGACATCTCCGACTTCTGCAGCCGGTGGAACAGGATGATCTCGTCGACGCGATTGAGAAACTCGGGGCGGAAACTCGCCCGCACGATCGCCATCACCTGATCGCGAACCACGTCGGTGTCCTGGCCCTCGGGTTGATTGACCAGAAGCTCGGCGCCGAGGTTCGACGTCATGATAATCAGCGTATTGCGGAAATCGACGGTATGACCCTGACCGTCGGTCAGGCGGCCGTCGTCGAGCACCTGCAACAGCACATTGAATACGTCCGGATGCGCTTTCTCGATCTCGTCGAACAGCACCACCTGATAGGGCCGCCGGCGCACCGCTTCAGTCAGCGCACCGCCCTCCTCGTAACCAACATATCCGGGCGGCGCACCGATCAGGCGCGCGACCGAGTGTTTTTCCATGTACTCCGACATGTCAATGCGAAGGAGCGCGGTCTCGTCGTCGAACAGAAATTCGGCGAGCGCCTTGGTCAGCTCGGTCTTGCCGACGCCGGTCGGCCCCAAGAACATGAACGAGCCGATCGGCCGGTTCGGATCCTGCAAACCGGCGCGCGCACGGCGTACCGCCGTGGACACGGCCTTGACCGCGTCGCTCTGGCCGACCACGCGCTTGATGATCTGCTCCTCCATGCGCAGAAGCTTTTCCCTCTCGCCTTCGAGCATCCGGTCGACCGGAATACCAGTCCAGCGCGAGACGACCTGCGCAATATGACTGGCGGTGACCGCCTCTTCCGAAAGGGCGGGGCCACCGCTGGCCTCCTCGGTCGCCTTCAACTTGCCCTCAAGTTCGGGAATAGCGCTGTATTGCAGCTCGCCCGCGCGCTGATAGTCGCCGCGGCGGATTGCATCCGCCAAATCGTTCTTCGCCTTGTCGAGCTGATTCTGCAGGTCTGCAGCCGAATTGAGCTTGTCCTTTTCCGCTTTCCATTTTGCGGTCAACGCATCGGCCTTTTCCTGCAGCTGAGCGCGTTCCTTCTCCAGCCGCTTGAGCCGATCCTTGGAAGCCGGATCGCGCTCCTTCTTGAGCGCTTCCTCTTCGATCTTCGTGCGCACAATCTCGCGATCGAGATTGTCGAGTTCTTCCGGCTTGGAATCGATCTGCATCCGCAGTCGAGCCGCCGCCTCGTCGACAAGGTCGATCGCCTTATCCGGAAGAAAACGGTTTGTGATGTAGCGATGCGACAAGGTCGCCGCCGCCACCAGTGCGGCGTCAGCGATCCTGACCTTGTGATGCGCTTCGTATTTGTCCTTAAGCCCCCGGAGGATCGAAATCGTATCGGCAACGGTCGGCTCTTCGACGTAGATCGGCTGAAAGCGGCGGGCCAAGGCGGCGTCCTTCTCGACGTGTTTTTTATATTCGTCGAGCGTGGTGGCGCCGATGCAATGCAATTCGCCGCGCGCCAGCGCGGGCTTAAGCAGGTTCGAGGCATCCATGGCGCCGTCGGCCTTGCCGGCGCCGATCAAGGTGTGCATCTCGTCAATAAACAAAATGTACGCGCCTGCTGCGGAGGTGACTTCCTGCAGTACGGCCTTGAGGCGCTCTTCGAACTCCCCGCGATATTTGGCGCCCGCGATCAGCGCGCCAAGATCAAGCGCGAGGAGTTTCTTGTCGTGCAGGCTCTCCGGCACGTCGCCGTTGACGATGCGCAGCGCGAGCCCCTCGACGATCGCGGTCTTGCCGACGCCAGGCTCGCCGATCAGCACCGGATTGTTCTTGGTCCGGCGCGACAGCACCTGGATGGTTCGGCGAATTTCCTCATCGCGCCCAATCACCGGATCAAGCTTGCCGTCGCGAGCGGCCTGCGTCAGATCGCGCGCATATTTCTTCAGCGCGTCGTAGGCGTTTTCCGCCGACGACGAGTCGGCGGTGCGACCCTTACGCAGCGCTTCGACCGCGGCATTGAGGTTTTGCGGTGTGACGCCGGCATTGGCGAGGATCTTGCCGGCCTCCGTATTCTTCTCCAGCGCCAGCGCGAGCAGGAGCCGCTCGACGGTGACAAAGCTGTCACCGGCCTTCTCGCCTGCTTTCTCGGCAGTTTCGAAAACGCGCGCCAGGGCGGGATCAAGATAAACCTGGCCGGCGCCGCCGCCGGAAACTTTGGGGCGTTTGGCTAGCGCCGCCTCAACGGCGGCAAGAGCCTGCCGCGAGTTGCCGCCGGAGCGGTCGATGAGGCCTGCCGCGAGCCCTTCGGGGTCGTCGAGCAGAACCTTTAAGAGGTGCTCGGGCGCGAATTGCTGGTGTCCCTCGCGTTGCGCCAGGGACTGGGCAGATTGAATGAAACCGCGGCTGCGGTCGGTGTACTTCTCGGCATTCATGGTGCTGTTTCCCTCGGCCTATCCCGAACGCCCGTGCGGCACGATCAGAACATCGTCATTGGGTGGATGAGTCGGATTTCGCGGTTTTCTGGTGCGGATCAATATGATCTCCAACAGTCTACTGCGCCGGCGAACCCCTATCGGCAATCCGCCGTCAACAAATATGGGGGCACTTCTGGCCGAAAAAAGAGCCCACACGTCGGGCCGCAGCAAATTTTGGCTTTGCGGCGATGTGCCGGCGGCAGCTCAAGCCGCCGGTTGCGCGAACAGCCGCTCGCCCTGCAAGTCGATCATCTGCCGGGCCTTACCGACCGTAAAGGTCACAGCATCGTCGTAAGTGGCAAACGCGTCGGCACGGATGAAACGGTGCTCCTGGCGAACACCGCCGACGTCACGTTCGATCACACCAGCGGTCTGAAACTGACCGTCGCTCTTAAATGGCGCGGCACGGATGATGAAGCCTTTGTACTCGACAGGCTCCGAGGGCTTTTCCGCCTTAGCGGCATTACGCCCGCCGAACAATGCGCTCAGAAACGACATCGCCTTGCTCCGCTGCGTCTAACGATCCAGGGATTTTGCGCGAGCGTTGATCAAGACGCAACGTCAAACAACCACAACAGTGCACGTCAAACGAAAAACCAAGAGAGGCATCTGTGCGTGGGAAGTCCAAACTCGTGTCCTGTTCCCCACGCACATAAGAATGGCGCCGTTCGGCGCAGGCGCGGAGACTAATTGCCGCGACCGTAATAGCCGCGCGCATAAAGCGCGACCGCGAGCGTCTCGTTACCGTGGGCGGCGCGATAGGCGCCGGCAAGATAGCGCACGGCGTACGTCATGTTGGTTTCGGCATCGAGCAGCCCGGCGGCCGAACCGCTGTAACCCATGGCGCGCGCGGTGCCGAGGCGGATTTGCATCAGACCATAATTTCCGGCGCTGACAGCGCGCGGATTGTAGCGGCTCTCGCGCATGATGACGCGATGGATGAGCGAAGTCGGTACGCTGTTGGCGCTGGCATGCTGCGCGACCATGCCCTCATAAGCCTCCGGGACCTTGCCCGAGACTTTGCCGGCGACTTGGCCATTGCCCGACGCGTCATTCCAAATTTGACGCTCCGCCCGATGCGCGCGCGAATGCGCCGCCCGCCCGGAAGATTGATTGATGCCATCATCAAACAACCAGCTCGCCGAGGCGGGCTGCGCCAGCGCGCCAAACAACAGCGCGGAAAATGTTACGGAATACGCCACCGATTTCAGCATCATGTTCTCCAAACTTATTATGACGGCCGGGTTGTCGGGACCGACTGAGGCAGCAAAGGGGACGACGCGAGGCGATGTCGTGGCGGCAGGAACAGAAGCAGGAGCAGATAGAGCCGGCAATCTGGCGTTAACTAATCGCCCCCCGCCGCCTATTGCCGATTGCAAAATCGACAAATCGCCTTTATATACGCGCCATTCGAGATTTAGCCTGCCTTGCCGTCTCGCCGATTTGAGTCATTAGCTCAAGAAGGCCTTTCCCAAGACCACGCGAAATCCGGATTGGACCTTGCGAATTGTTCGCAAGGCCGCAAAACGCGTTCGCGTTTTAATGGAGGCCATCATGGCAACAGGTACTGTCAAGTTCTTCAACGCCCAAAAGGGTTACGGCTTCATCGTCCAAGACGCCGGCGGCCCGGATGTGTTCGTTCACATCTCCGCAGTCGAGCGCGCTGGCATGCGCACCCTCAACGAAGGCCAGAAAGTGTCGTTCGACATCGAGGCCGACCGCCGCAGCGGCAAGTCGTCAGCTGCCAATCTGCAAGCGGCCTGAAGTCTTATTATATAGACAACGCCGGCGTCATAAAGGCGCCGGCGTTTTCGCGTAAACCGGCGACACAACAACAAGTGAGAAAAAAGCCATGCCGAGAAAGCCGGGACTCAACTCCGAATTCGTCATGTTCGATGTCGTCTACGAAGACGGCACCCAACGCTCCAATCGCAAGGTGCCGCGCGCACTGATCGGCGGCATCGATGGCGACAAGCCGGCGCACGGCTTCCTGATCGAGCAGGATCGCGAGATCGCCGAAAAGTCCGGCCGGCCGCTCGCCAAAATCCAGAGCATTTCGCGCTCCGGCGCAAAGAAGAAAGACCGCGACTTCGCCGAGCGCCGCGCCAGCTAGCGATTGCCGCAAAACTTAACCCTCCGCCCCGCGCGGAGGGTTAGTGCGGCGCCAACGCGCCGCAATACGAAACTTTCTCAAAGCACAAACCAATCGTCTCGCAGCGCCAGCCTCCGGCGCGGCGCGTAACTATGTTTCCGAAGGAGCCGCGCGGGTACGAGAAAGCCGGCACAATTTCGTGGTAGGAGAGTTGCCGGCGCACCGGGTGCACCATCATTAGGGGCTAGGGAACACGTGCGATGGACTTGCTGAATGCGTTGTTGGATTGGCTCAGCGATACCGACGACCTGATTGCGCTCGCTTTGGTGGTGATTGCCGTGTTTACGATCGCGCTGGCGCTGGTCACCCGCCGTCAGGCGATGTTGATCAAAGAGTCCATCGCCGTCACCGAGCGGGCGCTGCTCGACCTCGAGCGCGCTCATATCGCCGCAGCCTTTCCCGACCCCATTGACCGCAACGCCGCCGAATGGAACGCTTTTATCGCGTTGAGCAACGTCGGTCGCAGCGCCGGCACCATCCGCGGCGTGTTCTTCAAATTTGCCGAGCCGAACGCTTTGCCGGTCAAGCCGCCGCCAAAAGGCTATGAAGAGCGTGCCACCGACACGGTGCTGCGGGCCGGGGAAAGCTGGACGGGTCTGCCTCCTTTCAGACTGCCGAGCCGACAGGAAGGCCAGATTTTCTACGGCTACATCAGATACGAAGATGTGTTCGGCCGGATGTGGCGCAATCGCTTTGCCTACGCGGTTTGGAGCGAGGAAACGCCGAGCCGCCAGTTTTTCCAGCCGGTCGGCGGCGACCCCTACAACGGCGAGATGCTCGAGATTTAACCGGCGTGCGGTTCCCGGGGCCAGAGTTCCGCGGCTCGTCGTTTCACCACGCGTCGTTTCATGACTCGCCTCTCCATCAATCTTCCCGGGCTTTTTGCCAGCGGTTAACCCCTGCCTGTTACGCCTTCGTTCGGGGGGCATACCGGTAGCGCCGTTTACGGCGCGGTGTGGGGACTGTTGGCAATGTCCGAAGCTGCTTCCGCCGCTCTGTTCCAGCTCTCGCCGACGACCGGCAACGCGCTCCTCATGGCCGCCGAGGCGATCGTGTATTTCGCCGTGCTGGCCGGCCTGTTCCGGGCGCGGCATCGGCTCGGCATCGGCGCCTTCTTCTGCGCGCTCGGCGTCATGCACTTCCTCGAAACTTACCTGGCGAGCGTGCTGTATGTTCCATTGCCGTTCGGCATCGTGGCGTCCCCCGGCTCGACCGTGCTGTTCAGCGGCAAACTGATGCTGCTGCTGCTGGTTTATATCCGCGAGGACGCAGTGGTGGTGCGGCAGCCGATCTACGGGCTTCTGATCGGCAACGTGCTCTTGCTGGCGCTCGCCGCGCTGATGCGGATGCACGGCGCTGGCGCGTTTGCCGCCGAGCACCAATCCGATTTCGGCTTTCTCGACCAGATGGGCGCGCTGATGGTGTGGGGGACGCTGATCCTGTTCGCCGACTGCATCATGATGATTCTGCTTTATGAGCGCCTGCGCGCGCTGCGCGGCAATTATTTGTTGCTCCGCCTTATGCTGACCGGTGCGCTCGTGCTCAGCTTCGATCAGGCGGCATTCTTTGCGGGCTTGCACTATCTCACCGGCGCGCCGCTTTCGGTGCTGTTCGGCGGCTGGGCTTCCAAGATGGCGGCGGTCGCCATCTATGCCTGCCTCGGTACTGCGTATCTGCGCTGGCTCGAACTGCCGCACCGCCGCGACAACCGCGCCCGGCGCCTGACCGACGTGTTCGATCTTCTCACCTACCGCGAACGCTACGAAGACCTGGTGGCGCGCTCGGGCCGGGACGCGCTGACCGGCGCGCTCGACCGCGGCCGTCTCGAACATCTCGGCCGCAAGCACATCGAAGAGGCGGCGCTCACCGGACAACCGGCGAGCCTGCTCATTGTCGACATCGATCACTTCAAAAGTTTCAACGATCGTTTCGGCCATGCCGCGGGCGACGTGGTGCTGCTGCGCATCGCGCGCATCGTGATGGCGACCGTCGGCGCCAGCGACAACGTGTTCCGCTATGGCGGCGAGGAATTTGTCGTGATCGCGCCAGGCCTGGCGCGAGCCGCGGCGTTGGCGCTCGGCGAAAGAATCCGCCGCGACGTCGCCAGCCACATGGATGCCGAGGCCGCCGCCCCGCTGGTGACTGTTAGTGTTGGCCTCGCCACCTGCGCCGACGACGCCTCCGATTACGAGGGTTTGTTTGAATGCGCCGACCGCCGGCTTTATCTCGCAAAGTCGGCAGGGCGAAATTGTGTGGTCGGCGAAACCAAGATCGATGCCGGCGCGCCGAAGCTCGCCTGGGCCGGCTAAATCCTCCTTCATCAGTTCCCCGAGTTCACAGCACGAAGTTGGTCGGCGGATATCCGCGCAAGTGCCCTTCCGAATGCGTCGCCGGCGGTAGCCGCCGTGGTCCGCCCCGCATGACCTCTTCGCAAGCACGCTGTTGCGCGTCTGGCGGCATCAGCGGCCAGCACCGCTTGACGCAGGAAACAGAGTCACCGGCGCACTGCCTGTGCCGCCGGCAAGCACCGCGTCCACACGCACGCCACAGCGGCAGCAACTCCGCGTAGAGGCGCCTGATCGCCGCGAACGCGATCTCCCGCTGCGCTCTCTGATCGCCGCGAACGCGATCTCCCGCTGCGCTCTCTGATCGTCCGGCGTCGACCGCTTGAAGAACAACCCGCGCCGGCTCGATTTTCCTTTTCTCCGTTTCGGCATTTTCCGTTTCTCCTCGGGATGTTTCTTTCATCCCGCCCCGCGATAGCGGGGAGGGGGGACCATCCGAAGCTCGCGAAGCGAGCGCAGGATGGTGGGAGGGGCGCGGGCGGTGAGGCAAAACCTCTTTGCTGCACGCCTCCTCCACCATGCTTCGCATGGTCCCCCATCCCCCGCTCCGTTGCACTACGCGAGGGCGCATAGGCGACATTGTTCTCGCGACGCATCCGCGCCCGAGCTTTGCAAACAAACAACGGCACGAAGCTTGTGCCTCCCCCCATGAGGGAGGCGGAGCGCCGGAAGGCGCACCATCCATGGCCGCATCGGCGGATGCGGCGCGGGCTCAGCAGGCAAGTCTACGCAGTCTGCGCAACTCAATCTGCGCGAAGCCCGCTCGCCTCTCGGCGCTCCACCGCGGCGCTTGCCGGAACGAGCGAACGCTCCAACTCAGCCCAGGCCGCGCTTCACGCGAACGGGAGGGCGCGGGTGTTACCCGCGTCATCGATCGCGCTTAAGCAAGGCACCTTGCGCGCCGGTCTTAATGCCGGCGGGGTCGTTACCCGGACCGCCCGGGAGCGAGGTTACGAGCCTCGCCCGCAGGAACCGCACTCGCTCCACTTCAGGGATCGTCTCGAGAAGCGTCCCTCATGATTCGACGAGCGAGATGAATATCGTGTAGCAAAAACAGGGACAAAAGTCAATGTAAACGTGACGCCGCGTGCCAGCGCGGAGCCACGCACGGGAAGTTGCACTAGATCTGTTGAAACCTATTTAAAGTTGTGTGTTAAATTCAATTTCTATCGCTAGTAGAGGGCCCATCATGAATAAGACTATTGTTACCGCGGTGCTCGGCGCTGTCGTGGCCGCGACGGTGTTCGCGACAGTCAGCCCGCGAACCGATACCCGCAAAGACCAGCCGATTCGAATTGCTGGCTGCATCAACGGAGCATGCAGCTAGTCCTCTCTTGCCGGTCCTGTGAGTTGTGTCGGAACCAGTCACCATTCTTAGCGACCAAACGGCTGCATTGTACGTCGGCGCTTTTCTATTGGCAGTCTTTCAGGCCGCCAAGTTTAGAGAATTGGACACAACCGATCCAACGACGGCTCGTCTAATATCATTTCTGCCCAGCGCCACGGCCAAGGATTTTGCCGGACGCAGCACCTATTACGTTTCTTTGGCTTTCTTCATCGTGATCAGCCTGTCTCTATATTACATCGTCTGCCAAATTTCGCCCAATGTGCTCAGAGGGGCGGTCAGACAGACAACAGGCATTACTTTGGCGGACAATTTCGCGGGATCGACCTACCCGCTGTACGTCGCCGCTCTGTTTATGGGCTTGACCCAGCCTGTGATCCCCGGCCTTGCAAGAGCCTCAAATTCCCTACGCAACTTCTTTCATGATCGAATCGAAGTACCCCGACGCGTCATCGACCTTACGGCGAACCTATCAACCGTAATAGAGAAGCGCTCAAATTCCGGTCGAACAACCGCCGCTACGAGAAAGAAACTTGCTAACGAGGTAAAAGCGCTCACTGACCACGCCTGGCTAATGCAATTGCAATCATGCGGGGATCTGAATTTCTACAAAGAACAATTACGGAAGATAAAACTCAGCGATCCAGCGACAGTTGCCGTAACCCTTAAAGACTCCTCCGTCAAAGACTTGCGCGAATTCATCGATCAACTCGTGCTCTTCAATTTGATCGCGGTGATTCGTAAATCGGGCCCACAGCACCTCGGGCAAATCGCCAAATGGGCTCGAACGAACATGAATGTTGAGGCATCGAATATCGGAATGTTGTTGATGACGTTGGCTTTGAGCAGTCTTTTCTTCGGCTTTTCACTGGCTGCGATCTGGCTCTTCTTTGACCTGATTCGCCCGGCGGCCGAGAGCTATTTTCACTATGAAAAATATAGCTTGTGGCCGAAGTCGGATTGGCTCGGTATTGAACTCGCGCGCATCGTACCCGCAATATTCGTTGGCATATTTGTTCCTCTTTACATGATAACGAAAAAAACATCTGGAGAACTGGAGAATAGCAACGGCAGCCGTTTGAACTACGCCCGACAACGTCTCGTGGCATTCACTCATTCAACCGGTGCCGTCCTATTGACGTGTTTCGCCTTTTCCTTGGCGATAAATTTCTTCGGGGAAGCCTACCAATACGCAGTTGCTCACCGATTTGCCGATGTCATTACCTTTCAGAAATTCGCGATGGTATTTGTTAGAACGGCGCCTTCGATGATACTGAGCTATTGCGCGCTGCTTTACCTTTCGCCGAGGTGGCAAAACCGCCGCCACTCGTTTTTACTGATGATGCTCATCATTATCTTCGGAATTTCGACGATCGCGATGATCGTGGCGCTGATGTTTCTCCACCTGGACTTTTTGCCGGCACTGCCGGATTTTGCGGCAGCTAATTCCGGGTGGGACTACGTGATCTTTTATGTGTCCGCGAATGTTCTGGTTTCGGTTTGCGTCTTCGGCATAACGGTCCTTTTTTTTCACGCCCAGAACGCGGCGCCGGTAAAGGCCATCCAGAACAGACTACAGCTGCAGCAGGAAAGGCGGTTGATGGTTGCGTTAGCGGCCGGCCCATCGCGACCTGCGGCCAGCCTTATGCGTTCCCCGGACATTTCCCGGCGCGGCAAGCTTCACGGGAAGTATGGTTTCAAAACTGCGCCGAAAAAATCGCGGAACAAGGAAACTACGGCGCGTTGACTGCCGGACTTCAATTTTCGTTGGAGCGTGCGGCGATCACACCCGGCCGCCGAGTTGCTCGGCGAACAGCACCAGCGTCTTGCGGTAGATCTCGGAGTGATTCCATTCGTGCATCGCTTCGAAATTCGGCGTGCCTTCGTGATACGGCTGCCCCGGCTGCCAGCCGTTGGTGTGCAGAAGGTTGGCCGTCGAGGCAAGCACGTCCGGCACCGAGTGGCGCAGATCGACGCGGTGATCGCCGTCGTAGTCGACGCCGTATTTGATGTACGACGACGGCAGAAACTGGGTCTGGCCGATCTCGCCGGCGTACGCGCCGACCAGATCCCCTAACGGCAGATCGCCGCGCTGCACGATCTTGAGCGCCGCAATCAATTCGCCCTGGAACAGATCGGTGCGCCGGCAATCCCACGCCAGCGTCGAGAGCGTGCGGATCACCGGCAGCTTGCCCATGTCGCCGGTGCCGTTGTCGGTCTCCATGGTCCAGATCGCCATAAGGAGTTCGCGCGGCACGCCGTACTGGCGCTCGATGCGCGAGAGCAGGTCGGCATGTTGCACCATCAGCTTTTTCGCGCGGTTGATGCGCGCCGGGACGACGCGGGTGCGGGAATAGTCCTCGAAGCTCTTGGAGTGGAACATGCCGTGCTGGCGATGGTCGAAGGCGAGCACGCTCTGGTCGGCCGAAAGCCCGGCAAACGCGGTTGAGATGGTCTGCTGGCTCACGCCCGCCGCCAGCGCTTCATGCTGCATCTGGGCGAGGAAGGCTTCGTAACTGCCGCCACACTGCGCGGCGAAAGCCGGCGCGGCAAGCGCCAGCATAGCGGCAACAAGCGCCACACCGGCGGCGGTAAAGCGGGTCATGATTGTACGCACGCGCATCCCTCACCTCGTTGTCGTCCCTGCGCGTTTTACACGTCGGGAGCGGGTTTGTCGTGCCCGATATCCTCGTCACCGCCGGACTTGATCCGGCGGTCCCTGCTGACTTTCGGCAAGCCAAAACGTCGCACGAGCGCGATCGTATTGTGGGAAACTACTGTTCGTCCTCAAAGCCCGGCAGCTTAAGTTGCTCGGACAATGACCCCGGAAAGAGGCGGCGCATTCTCAAACCGAATCCGGTTAACGAGAATTCGTAGGTAACTCCATCCGCCGTCGTGAACTTATTAGCACTCCCACCGGCAAGCAGCGCCGCAAAATTCACATCGACTCCTGTCTCAGTTTCTCTCATTTGGCCCAAATTTTTAAGCGGCACGAGCGTTTCAACCTCCACTTTCTGTCCTTGTGAAGTCGGCCAACCGGTTTCCATCAGCACGACACCTTTCTCAAAGCCGCCGCGCTGGGACCGTTTAGCAGTTGCCTTAGCTTCCACATCCTCCCAGCTGATTCCGGTGGCGGAAGCAAGCGATCGAACGAGTTCCAATAAATCCGCAAGCTCACCTTCGACTTCATCGGGACTAACCGCGCGCAGCAACTCGTGAGCTTCCTCGAAGAGCTTGGCCACTAGTGCGGCCCTAGCTTCCTGATGCGGAATCCGCGCCAGCACTGTAGTTTCACCGTGCTGCTGAATTTGCTGAGGTATCTCGTCTCTGACCAGCTTCGCAAATATTTGACGACCTCGGATGCGCGAATATTGTGGCTCACCGGCCGCGATCACTGTAACGCCGGCGCGCTGCAGCATGTAATAAGCATGACCGAGAATAGAGCCATATAGCTCGACCGGCGCACCAATTTGCAAGGCGACCGCCGAAAGCTTTTCCAAGAATTCGTTGTCGTCGCGAATTAGATCGACGTCCGGCTGCAAAACCAAGACATATCGGTCGTGATTTAGAGCCTCTGCGTTCTGTAGATCTTGTTTGGATTGTATTCTAAAGCGACGACGCGTCGGGGCAGCAGTTCGCGGAGCGCTCAATCCTGTATCCGGCGCGATCATTCGGTACCAAGGAAGATTTCTGCCTATGCCGATCGAACTCGGGAATTGCGCAAAACCACATGACTTGTATTTTACAACCAAGACTTACGGCAATTTGGTGCGTCTGCATCGCCACCTCGGTAACGTCGAGCGCACTTAGACTCCTCGATCTCCCAAACCGTCGAGCGATCCTCACTTCTCTCCACGAACCGTTTTCGACCTCTTGAATAAACGATACTTTATACCGAATTATTTCCGACGACACTTTCGCTCGCCTCACATCGTATTCAAAAGTGTCGTGGGGTAGAAACTGCAACCCGTCAGGAATGCCCCAGAGTGAATCAACGCGCACAATTTGAGAACTCGGGTCAGCTAACGCCCAAGCCGCCGCTGCAGCGGGTATAAACCGATGCAAAATAAAGCAAATCTCTGACGTTTTAGAGCCGCGACCAACAAGTTGAGCAGCAGTGTTACTCATAAACTGGATTGCTCCCGCTGGAGATACAGAATGGGTTCGCGGAAGATTTAGCTTTTCAATCGCGCCGGCGACACAATCCGTGCGGCACACTACCCGCCCGTTAGAGAATTGACGGATATCCTCGGCCAGCGCTCGGAGGTCAGTCATTTCATCGGCGCGTAAAAAATATAGGTCCGGAAATTTTTGCGACCGAACCTTTACCAACTCTGCGATCTTATCGATTTTATCCCAACCTGTGACAATGCCGCCTGGATCCACTCTCCGTAGCGCGTGCACGTCAGATGTCGCAATTTCCTCCTGATCCGCAGGGCGAATTCAGAACTCTCGGGTCGACGCCCTCGTCAGGACTTTCGTCTTCAAAATCCAGTTGGAGAAGCCGTAGTTGTCCGTTACTCCACACCCATTCGATATGGCACGGGCCGCGGTCGAGTTGCGTGCACCATCTGCCCACCGATCTAAAGGCTCGGATTAGTTCCCTCGGATTGTGTGCGAGAAGCGCTTGCGCGGCATCGGCCAGCTCTGACCGCTGAGAATTGAAGCGCTCGATCCAATCGGCTTCAGGACATTCCAGCATCCACTGATTGATGGTCTTTGAAACTCGTCGCTCGTTGGATACATGTCCAGTATATCGTCGCGGACCCGGCACTAGCGGCTGCACAATCACGGCCAATTCATCTGCTTGCGACGTCGCATTAAATTGCTCAAAAATCTTCCGCAAGTTCCTAGCAATCATTTTCAAGTTAAAATCGGCAGTAACAGATTTCGATTGATAGGCCCCGCGGTCAATCAATGATTCTTTTGTCGCACTCGACCGGAGAATTAGTCCGGCATTCCAATCGGGTTGAAAATGATTGGCAGCCTCTATTATCGCGGCACTCGCCGCATCTATGATACTCAGCCGAATGCTTTTCGGCGCTGCCCTCCAGCTAGAGAACGCTGATGCAGATAAAACGAAAAACGGTGGGCGCCAGCGACTGGGTATTTGGACTAGGCCAAATGCTTTTCGACCCACGTGATCAACTAGATGTGGATCAGGATCATCAGAATGTTGCGGCCACAGGATTTCGATTGGGACGCTCATAGCATATCATAACGTAACCGCGGTCATCCTTCTTCTCCGCCGGTCTTATCGACGGTGCCGAATATTCTGAACGCCAACTTCTGCAGCGCCGCTAGTAGATTGTCGGAGAACATTCCTACAAAGAAGCCGAAGGCCGCGCCTGTTGCCGGACTCGAGAAGGGCGTCCGACTGAAAAATGGAATCAATCCCGAAACAATCATTAGTCCCGCAAATACAGACAACACGGCAGATAACGGTGGTACGACAATTCTCCATACTACCCGATGGCGATGCCACTGCTGCTTAGCGACGGAGTGGTATAGCCATTTAAGCGCTGATGCCGCCCCGCCGCACGCCCCGGCAAGCGCGGCCGCCATCCAAACCAATAAGGGGGTGTTCGTCGGAATTTCCCCGAGGAGTTCGGGAAAGAACCCCCTCGGTGTTGCGAGCACAACAGCCTTCGCCATCCAAGCGAGAAGTAAAATCCCGCCAACCAGAACCGCCAGCAGATATAGGAGCTCCAGAAGGATTTGAAACCAAGCTGACGAGGAATACTTGCTGGCGAAGTCCCCCGGCGGTCGCCCGTCGGTCAGCGAGGCCAAATTGGTTATGTCAGGCGGGCCAAATCCTTCACGCGGCGGATTGTCGTCTATTCCTCGCGTCGATGAGCTTGGCTGTCGTTCGGGCGTTCTGTTCATTTGTAAAAAGCCGATAATCCCATTCAGCCGGTTTCGAAAATTCTCGCGCAACGATTCGCCTAAAGTACTGGGATTTGCCAGTTACTGAATACGAAACGAATGCCTGATGGAAATCGGAAACGAGATAGTACTCGCGGCCTTTTTCTATCGATTTCCACGGATCTACCGCGTCAACTTTAGTCCATAGCGCATTTGGATCAGTCGAGAGCACTGCCTGGATAAAATCGTTTTCAATATTTACTAGATGGACATGAGCCTGATCGACACCGCAACCAGTTATACTCCCAACCATTCGCGCGCCGTGCTCAAACAACACCGTCTTGCCCGGAAAGACATTCATGGCGTCTTTAACTTCATCCGCGATCGCAATAGCCCTTCTGCGCTTGCCTCCGGGCAAATCCGCCATGCAGCAAGCCGCGATTCTCGGAATGAGCAAAAGCCAAGCGGCCGTGATGGCTCCCACGGTTGGGCTCACCGCGAGCTCGTCGTAAGCAAATAGATCACGATCGAATGAATGCCGCGGGCCGCGTGGCAGCCCCTTCAACACCCAGTCAAATCGCTGGAGCGGTCGAATATCAGCGGTAGTCATCGACGAGGTCCAACCCCAACAGGGTTATAGCACAGAGTTATCTAGTTATCCAAAAAGCTCCGCAGCTTCCGCGATCTGCTCGGATGCTTGAGCTTCCGCAGCGCCTTGGCCTCGATCTGCCGGATGCGCTCGCGGGTGACTGAGAACTGCTGGCCGACTTCTTCGAGCGTATGGTCGGTGTTCATGCCGATGCCGAAGCGCATGCGCAGCACTCTTTCTTCGCGCGGGGTCAACGACGCGAGCACGCGCGTCGTGGTCTCGCGGAGATTGCTCTGGATCGCGGCGTCGATCGGCAGGATCGCGTTCTTGTCCTCGATGAAATCGCCGAGGTGGGAATCCTCTTCGTCGCCGATCGGGGTTTCCAGCGACAGCGGCTCCTTGGCGATCTTTAAGACCTTGCGCACCTTCTCGAGCGGCATGCCGAGCTTTTCGGCGAGCTCTTCCGGCGTCGGCTCGCGGCCGATCTCGTTGAGCATCTGGCGCGAGGTGCGCACGATCTTGTTGATGGTCTCGATCATGTGCACCGGGATGCGGATGGTGCGGGCCTGATCGGCGATTGATCGGGTGATCGCCTGGCGGATCCACCAGGTCGCATAGGTCGAGAACTTGTAGCCGCGGCGGTACTCGAACTTATCGACCGCTTTCATCAGGCCGATATTGCCTTCCTGAATCAAATCGAGGAATTGCAGACCGCGGTTGGTGTATTTCTTGGCGATCGAAATCACGAGGCGCAAATTGGCCTCGACCATTTCCTTCTTGGCCTGCCGCGCTTCGCGTTCACCCTTTTGCACCATGTGCACGAGCTTGCGGAACTCCGGAATTTCGAGGCCGGTCTCGGTGGCCAGCGCGTGGATGTTGGTGCGCAATTCCTTGATGCGGTCCTTGTCGCGAGCGACGAAATTCTTCCAGCCCTTGGCGGAGAGTTTCGAAACGCGGTTGAGCCAGCGCGGATCGAGCTCGGAGCCCTGATAGTTCCGCAAAAAGTCTTCACGCACCACGCCGTGGCTTTCGGAGAGCCGCATCAGCCGGCCCTCATGGCCGACGAGCCGCTTGTTGATGTCGTAGAGCTGCTCGACCAGCGCATCGATGCGCGCCTGATTAAGGCGCAGCGACTTCACCTCCTGGATGATCTCTTCCTTGAGCTTCTTCGACTTGCGTTCCTGCGCCGGTGACAGCGTTTCGTTCTTGAGCTTGTTCTGGATGTCGAGGTCTTGCAGGCGGCGCAGCCGCTTGAAGAAGTCAGCGATGTTGTCGAAGGTCTCCAGCACTTTCGGCTTGAGCTCGGCCTCGATGGCGGCGAGCGACATGGAGTTTTCCATGTCGTCTTCGTCGAGATCGGCTTCGGCGAGCGCGGCTTCGAGATTTTCTTCGCCGTCGCCGGCGGCAGCGCCAGCGTTGCCGTTCACCGCGTGCGGCTTGAACGGCGTAGCGGCCGGCGGCGCCGACGGCGGCGCCACTGCTTGCGGCGGCTGGCCGTGCGGCACGAAACCCGGCGCGCCGGGTGCGGCGCCATCAACGCCCGGTGCAGCGGCGGCGTTCTTGGCGTCGGGGCCGGCGTAGGTCGCTTCAAGATCGATGATGTCGCGGAGAAAAACTTTGCCTTCGTTGAGTTCGTCGCGCCAGATGATGACGGCCTGAAAGGTGAGCGGGCTTTCGCATAGCCCGGCGATCATCGCCTCGCGGCCGGCTTCGATGCGCTTGGCGATCGCGATCTCGCCCTCGCGCGAGAGCAGTTCCACAGAACCCATCTCGCGCAGGTACATCCGCACCGGGTCGTCGGTGCGCTCGGTCGGCTCCTTGGCTTCGGACTTGGCCGGAGTTTTCGGCGTCACCTCGACCAGTTCGCCGGACTCGCTCTCTTCCTCTTCGGGCTCTTCGCGCGCCTCGGCTTCTTCTTCGCTGTCGGCTTCCTCAGTCTCGACGACGTTAATTCCCATCTCGCTCATCATTGCGAGCACGTCTTCGATCTGTTCGGAGGTGACTTCCTCCGACGGCATCACGGCATTGAGCTGGCCATAGGTCACGTAGCCGCGCTTCTTGGCCTGCTTGATCATCTTCTTGACGGCAGCGTCGGACAGATCGAGCAGCGGCAGCGGGGCGTCCGGGGTCTCGGGCGCCTCTTTCTCCGGCGCCTCTCCTTCTTTTTGCGGGACGGCCTTGATCTTCGTCGCGACCTTGGCCGCGACCGCCTTTGTGCCCGCGCTCTTAGCTGCCATATCCATCTCCACCAACGCCTGCCCTACCAAACGCGCAACTCTGCGCATTCGCCCCGTTATTTATGCCCCTACCCTATGGTCATGCGCCACGCCGGGTAGAGGGGCCTCGCCTGATCCCGAGGCCAACGCTTTTAGGCCCCGGCCGACGGCCAAAAAGGGCAGTGCCGCTCGTGGGCACCGCCCAAATCAATGACCGAAGTCTTCGCGGAACTCCGTTAAGCTCCGGCTAACCCTAGCTGACGCGCGACCTCCTTAGTACCTGATCGCCGGGCCGTCCAGCAACGGCGCCAAACACTGCACCAGCATTGCGCCGGACCTAGAACGAACGCGTCGGACGGCCGGATTGGTCGCCGAAACCTTCGATTAACGCCTCAGTTCCATCGAGCGTGGAAAGCCGGGACTTTACATCCCGCAGACGCGCGTAATTCGCCTCGCTGTTGTCCTGGCCGAGCGCCAATTCCGCGTCCTTAAGTTCCCTAGTTAGGGAATGCGCCTGCCGATGCAAGGCGAGAAGTTGCCTCCAGGTCTGCAAAACATCGCGGGCGGCCGCATCCGGCCGCGCGCCCCAAACCGAATGCGTCGTAATGCTCCGCTCGATGCGGGCCATGAGCTCGGCAAAGCCGCGCCGCGTGAGTTCGGCGACAAGTTCCCGCCGTTCGGTCTCCTGGTAATGGCTGACATCTCCGGCGTGCTCTTCGTCGGGGTCTCGGCCGGTCTCGTGGCCCAACCCGGTTTGGTGGGCCAGCACATCGATCAGCGCGGTTTTGAGCTTTTTTGCATCGGCGTGGCGAAATTCGGTCTCGGCCAATTCCTCCAGGTGGTCGTGTACGAGCCAAGGGTGGTTGAGGGCTGCTTGCAGGATCAGCGCTTCCCGCAGCGGTATCGCGGTGCGATGGCCGCGATGGAGCGGACCTGCCGCAAGCTGCGGGCTCGCCGCCATGTAGCCCTCGTCGCGGCTGAAAGCCGGGCGCCGGGCAGCGGGCCGAAAGCCGCCGTTGCCGCGGCGTCCCCTCTCCTCCCATTCGCGGCGGCGCGAAGCCGCTTCCGCCGGCGCAAACAGCGACCGCAACCGCGCTGAAAAATCCGCCCGGTAATAACGCCGGACGGTCTCGTCGGCGACGGTGTTAGTGACCTCGATCAGACGCGCCTCGAAAGCGGCGCGGCGCTCGGGTGTCGTGAACGGACCAGCCTCGGTCTCGCGCGCCCACAGCATGTCGGCGAGCGGCCGTGCCGCGGACAAAACATCTTCAACCGCTTCGCGGCCGCCGGAGCGCACCAGATCGTCCGGATCCTGCCCGTCCGGCAGCGCGGCGAGTTTGAGACTCTTGCCCGGCTTGATCAGCGGCAGCGCGATATCGAGCGCGCGATAGGCGGCACGGCGGCCGGCGTCGTCGCCGTCGAAGCAGAGGATCGGCTCATCCGCCATCCGCCACATCAGGCCGAGCTGATCGGCGGTGAGCGCCGTGCCGAGCGGCGCGACGGTCGCCTCGAAGCCGGCAGTCACCATCGCGATCACATCGATATAACCCTCGACCGCAATGACGCGGCCGCCGTCGTGCGCCGCCTTGCGCGCGGTGGCGATGTTGTAAAGCGTCGCGCCTTTATGGAAGAGCGGCGTCTCCGGCGAATTAAGATACTTCGCCGCCACCTCCTTCTCGAGCGCGCGGCCGCCGAACGCGATGACGCGGCCGCGCCAATCGCTAATCGGAAACATCACCCGGTCGCGGAAGCGGTCGTAGGGCACCGGGATATCGTCGCCGGCGACGAGAAGCCCGGCCTCCACCATATCCTCGACCGAAATTTTGGCGGCGCCGAGATGCTCCTTGAGCGCGTATTGGTCGGCGGAGGCATAGCCGATCCGGAATTGCAGCTGCGTTGCCGAGGTGATGCCGCGATCGGCAAGATAGCCGCGACCGCGCGCGCCGGCCCGTGACGCCAAATTCGCTTCGAAAAATTTTGCCGCGAGTTCGATGACGTCATGGAGCGTTTGACGTCGCTCCTCGAACACCTGCGCCTCGCGCGTCATCGACCGGCATCGGCACGCCGGCTTGTCCTGCAAGCCGCTCGACCGCTTCCGGGAAGCTCACGCCCTCCGTCTGCATCACGAAATCGAAAATGTTGCCGTTCTTGCCCGAGGAGAAATCAAACCACATCGCCTTCTGGTCGTTGACGAAGAACGATGGCGTTTTCTCCTTGTTGAACGGCGACAGGCCTTTCCACTCGCGCCCCGCCTTGCGCAGTTTCACGCGTTTGCCGACGACTTCCGAAGCCGGAAGCCGCGCGCGCAACTCGTCGAGGAATTGGGGCGAGAATCGCATGGTGATTCGGCAGCGTAGCGCGGATGCGGGCTAAATAGCGGGCGGCAGGACGAGACGGCCGCAGTGGACGACCTTGTCCCGGTTATCCACATGACTCCCCGGCAACTGAACGATTGACTTTCCGGGTTTTGTATATACAATTCGATATACACTCGCGGAAGATCAATGAAATTCGAGTGGAAGGAAATCAAACAGCGGGTGAATGTGGTCAAGCATGGCATCGATTTCGCCGATGCCAAAGATGTGTTCGATGATCCGGCGGCCTACACGCTGTTGTCGCCGAACCAAAGCGACGAGCGCCGGTACGTGACGGTAGGCTTGATGAAGGGATCGCTGATAGCAGTTATTTTCACGCATCGCGGCGAAGCTACACGAATCATTTCGGCAAGAGTGGCACGGCACAGCGAGAGAAAGAGATATGGTGCAGAAATTAGAAAAAAGGAGCCGTGAAAGGAAAGTGGACGTCCGCAGCACGGAGCATATCGTCCGTCATGTCGCCTCGCTTGGTGACGGCACGCATATTGTCGAGCACCCGGATGGCAGGCTTGAACGACGCAAGAGTCAAACGGATTGGGCGCGCCTTGATGCGATGACGGATGAAGAGATCGATGCATCGATCGCCAACGATCCAGATTGGCAAGAATTCAAGGACATAGACTGGTCGAAGGCCATCCTCGTCACTCCACCGAAGAAGAAGGCGATTTCGATCCGCGTCGACGAAGACGTGCTCAATTATTTCAAAAAAGAAGGCGCTGGCTATCAGCGGCGGATGAATGCGGTGCTGCGCTCCTACATGCAGCAAAAGCACAAGAAGCACGCGTAGGCGCCAATTAACTTCGTCATTGCGAGGAGCGAAGCGACGAAGCAATCCAGAGCGGGCGTCTCAGAAGGCTGGATTGCTTCGCTGCGCTCGCAATGACGAAAGCTTACGTTTCGAAACTACGACCAAAGGCGGCTACCCCGCGAGCAACTTCTTCACCATGGCGCTCGCCTTGCCGAAATCCATCTGGCCGGCGAAGCGCTCCTTGAGCGCCGTCATGGTACGGCCCATGTCCTTGAGCGTGGCGGCCTCGAGTTCCTTGATCATCGATGAAATGGCCTCGCCGGCTTCGATATCCGACAAATGCTTGGGCAGGTATGCGGAGATGATGTCGATCTCCTCGCGCTCCTGGGTGGCGAGATCGGTGCGGCCGGCTTTCTCGTAGATCTCGAGCAATTCGCGGCGCTGCTTGATCATCTTGCCCATGACATCGAGGATTTCGCCTTCGTTGAGCGTGACGCGTTCGGCGGCGCTGGTCTCGCGCTTGAGGATCTCGGCGTTGATCAGGCGCAGCGTCGAAACGCGGCGCTTGTCGCCGGCCTTCATCGCGTCCTTGAGGGCGTTGTTGATCTCGTCGCGCAACACGGCTATGGCCTCTCGCAAATGCGCAAAATATGCCCGCCAGTGGGCGGGCGGCGGGCGCACCGATGATTTAGGCGCTTGCCGATGCTGACACAACCGCAGACCGGACAACTCTGGGACGAGCCGAAGCCTACGGCGCTGCTAGTGCTCGCCGACGGCACCGTGCTCGAAGGCTTCGGCTTCGGCGCCACCGGCCATGCTGTCGGCGAAGTCTGCTTCAACACCGCGATGACCGGTTACGAGGAAATTCTCACCGATCCGTCCTATGCCGGCCAGATCATCACCTTCACGTTTCCGCACATCGGCAATGTCGGCACCAACGAGGAAGACATCGAGACCGTCAACCTCGCCGCAACGCCCGGCGCGCGCGGCGTCATTCTGCATTCCGCCATCACCGATCCTTCAAATTACCGCGCGACGCGCGATCTCGATTCCTGGCTCAAGAGCCGCGGCGTCGTGGGCCTTGCCGGCATCGACACCCGCGCGCTCACCGCGTTCATCCGCAACAACGGCATGCCGAACGCGGCGATCGCGCATGAGCCGTCCGGCCGCTTCGATCTGGAGATGCTCAAGCGTGAGGCGCGGCAATGGCCCGGCCTCGTCGGCATGGATCTCGTGCCGATGGTCACGACCGGCCAGCGTTTCACCTGGCACGAGACGCCGTGGGTCTGGGGCGAAGGCTACGGCGAAATGAGCGAGCCGGAGTTCCATGTCGTCGCCATCGACTATGGGATCAAGCGCAACATCCTGCGCCAGCTCGCCGGCGATCGCTGCAAGGTGACGGTGGTGCCGGCACAAACCTCCGCCGCCGACATTCTGGCGCTCAAGCCCGACGGAATTTTTCTCTCCAACGGCCCCGGCGATCCGGCCGCCACCGGCGAATACGCCGTGCCGGTGATCCGCACCTTGATCGAGCAAAAGCCGGTGTTCGGCATCTGTCTCGGCCACCAGATGCTTGGGCTCGCGGTCGGCGCCAAGACCATAAAGATGCATCAGGGCCATCACGGCGCTAACCATCCGGTCAAGGATATCGCGACCGGCAAAGTCGAAATTACCTCGATGAACCACGGCTTTACGGTGGACCGGGCAACCCTGCCGTCAAGCGTGGTGGAAACCCACATCTCGCTGTTCGACGGCTCGAATTGCGGGCTTAAGCTCAAGGACAAGCCGGTATTTTCGGTGCAATACCACCCCGAGGCGTCCCCCGGCCCGCGCGACAGCCACGGCTTGTTCAAGCGGTTTGTCGCGGAGATGCTTGCGGCGAAGCGCGCGTAGTAAGCGCGGGACGCCCCTTCAGGGTTAGACAATTTCAACCCTATTTCGGGTAAAAATGGACCGATCGCCCCAAGGCGAGACGAAAATGCCATGCCGAACGTCGCCAGCCAGCGCACAGCCCCGATTACCCACACCTTCGCCGACGATGGGCTGATTCCGAACAATTCCGCGTTGCCGTTCATCTTTTATCGCGGCGGCATCGACCTGACCGGATCGCCGGACCCGGAAGAACTGATCGAGAAAACCTTCGCCGCCAACGGCTGGGGCGATATGTGGCGCAACGGCGTTTATCCGTACGTTCAATATCATTCGATGATCCACGAGGTGATGGCAGTCGCACGCGGGCGCGCCCGGGTGCGGTTCGGCGGCGAAGGCGGCCGGGCGTTCGACATCGTGCCCGGCGATGTCGTCATTCTTCCTGCCGGCACCGGCCATCAGGGCCTCACGCAAAGTCCGGACCTCCTGGTCATCGGCGCGTACCCGCAAAGCGGCAAGTACGACCTCTGCCGCGGCAGCAAGGCCGACCGGATCAAGGCGCTCGCTTCCATCCCGAAAGTGCCGGCACCGGAGACCGATCCGGTGTTCGGAACCGAAGGTCCGCTGATGGCGCTGTGGCGGGCATGATCACTGACTGGCTGGCGTTCTGGGATCATCCACATTTCATCTACGTCAGTGCTCGCCACAAGGACGTGCACTATCGGCTGATCGCAACAGAAATCGCGGCGCTGGTTTCCGGACCCGACGCGCGCGTGCTCGATTACGGCTCGGGCGAGGCGCTGCACGCCGATATCGTCGCTGCGGCCTCAGGCGAACTCTTGCTGTGCGAAGCGGCACCCGGCGTGCGCGCAGGATTGGAAAAGCGCTTTGCCGACAATTCCAAAATCCGGGTGGTCGCGCCGCACGAGATTGCACGGCTGCCTGAGCACTCGCTCGATCTGGTCGTCATGCACTCGGTCCTGCAATATGTCACACCGGCGGGCGCCGGCGCGCTGTTCGCGCTGTTTCATCGCATTTTGAAACCCGGCGGCCTCCTCGTCGTCAGCGACGTCATCCAGCCGCAGACCGGGGCCGCGATGGATGCCTTCACCTTGTTGCAGTTTGGGATGGCCAACGGATTTTTCTTTGCCGCACTGTGGGGACTGACGCGCACATTGTTGTCGGATTACTGGCGGCTGCGCGCGCATCTCGGGCTTACGCGCTACGCTCAAGCCGCCCTCATCGACAAGCTCAGCGCCTCAGGCTTCAGCACGGAACGCGCACCGGCAAATATCGGCCACCATCAGGAACGCCGGACCTACTACGCCCGTCCGCGGTGAGCCTTAGCTGACTGATGCGAGTGCACGCATGCGCGTCTGATCGACCAGCGCGCCGTTTTTGATGACATGCGCCGGCGGTTCGTGAAAACGCAGTGCGTCGATGACGTCGGGTTGGTTCAGCACGACGAGGTCGGCGACTGCTCCCTCGGTCAACCGGAAGCCGGGAAGATTAATGGCGGTCGCCGCGTCGACCGTGATCATGTCGTAGAGCTTTTCGACATCGCGCCCGCGTCATCATCCATAACAGGTGCGAGGCGAGAAACGCGACTTCCAGCATGTTGTTGCGGCCGAACGCATAGTAGGCGTCGGAGATATCATCCTGTCCGAGACAGACGACGACACCCTCGGCCAGCAATTCCTTGACGCGCGCATGCAACGGTCCGGTATGCGGATCGGTCACCACCGCAATCCGCGCCGCCTGTAACAGCCGCGCGAGTCGCTGCACATAGGGCAACGGATAAAGGCTCATCGCCCGGCAATGGTGCGCGAGCGCGCGGCCGTGCCAGCCGCGCTCGATGGTTTCGACCGCCATCATTTCGAGCGTGCGCAAGCCGGGATCGCCGGCATCGTCAAGAAGCATGGAAACGTCCTTGCCGAATTTTTGCGCGAGATCGAAGCAGGCTTTCACATGTTTCGCGGCGTCGGCATCGGTGAACTCGATCCACGGAATGCCGCCGACCACATCGGCGCCAAGCGCCATTGCCTCTTCCATCAGTTCAAGCGCGCCCGGCTCGCGGACAATACCGTCCTGCGCGAAAGCAACGATTTGCAGATCGACAATGCCGCGGAATTCGTCGCGGACCCGAATAAGCGCTTTCACGCCTTCAAGCCGCGCCTTGCCGTCAACGTCGGCAAACGCGCGGATGTGCAGATTGCCGTAAAGCGCCGCCAGCGCCACGGCGCGCCGCGCATTTTCGACGATCCAAGCCTCGGCGTATTTTTCTTTGATCTTGCCGGCGAGTTCGATGCCGGCCATCGCCTTGCCCATCGCCTCGCCTTGATAGGACTTGAGCGCTTCCTCCTCCATCATCGGCAATGTCCACACCTTGCACAGATGCAGGTGCGGATTGACGAAGGACTCGGTCACAAGATTACCGCCGGCATCGATCTCCGTCGTCGCCCGGCGATCAAGATGGTCGCCGATGGCGACGATGCGGCCGTTCCTGATGGCGACTTCTGCGAGCTGCTCGCGGCCGCGAAGCCGGGCGCGGCGGATGGCGATATCGAACGGCTGATCCATGCATCGATTTTAGTTCAAGGCCGCGGTTTGACCTACATATACAACCGGCAGCCCCTTCCAGCGTATCGCTCTCGGTCGTACGATGCGATTAAGGTATCAACCTGCTCGTGTTTTCGCCAATCCCAGCGCAACGGATGTGTCCAGTGCCGAAAGCTTACATAGTGTCCTGCTATCGCGAAATTTCCGATCCGCAAAAACTCGCGGCTTATGCCAAGCTTTCGGGGCCGGCGTTTGCTCCGTTCGGCGCTCGCTACCTTGCGCTCGGCAACGCCGCCGCGGCCTACGAGCACGGACTTAAAGAGCGCCTCGTGATTGTCGAGTTTCCGAGCCTCGAAAAGGCCATTGCGGCTCGCGAAAGCGCTGCCTACGGCGAAGCGCTGAAAGCACTCGGCGATGGCGCTGTGCGCGACTTTCGCATCATTGAAGGACGAGAGTAGCGCCGCACCTCACTTTAGCCGATCGGTCCGGGTCCGGCGCAACGCGGCGCCGGCTCACGACCCAAACATCAAATAACGCGCGGAGGAGGAAAACGATGATCAAACCCAAGCTGCATCATGTAACCATCAAAACCAGTCATCTCGATGAGATGATCGCCTGGTATGGCCATGTTATCGGCGCCCAGGTCCAGTTCCGGGATCAAGTCGCCGCCTGGACCACCAACGACAACGCTAATCACCGCATCGCCTTTCTCGCCGTGCCCGGGTTGTCGGACGATGAGAAGAAAATAAGCCACAACGGCATGCATCACTGCGCATTCGAATACGACAGCTTCGAAGACTTGATGGCGTCGTTCGATCGGTTGCGCAAAGCCGGCATCGAGCCTGCATTCTGCCTGGATCACGGACTGACGATTTCTCTTTACTATAAGGACCCGGAAGGAAATTTCGTTGAGTTGCAAAGCGACAATTTTGGCGACTGGGCGAAATCAACTGCGTTCATGCGCACATCGGCTGACTTCGCCGCAAATCCGATCGGTACTTTCTTTGATCCGGCGCGCGTCTACGCAAAAATGAAAGACGGCGCTGATTTCAAGACGCTGCAAAAATCAATTCGGGCTGGCGAGTATCTGCCCAATCCGATCCCGCCCCATATCGGCTTGCCAACGCCCTGAGCCACCGCGCCGGCTGCTCGCACCTGGCGCTCCGATCAGTCGTCTGAAGACGGACTAGTCAAGGAGGCACCCGTGCAAATCGGCTGGATTGGTCTTGGCAGCATGGGCAGCCGCATGGCGCCCAATCTTGTCAAGAATGGATACAGCGTTATCGGCTTTGACACCGATCGGGAACGTCATGCGGCTGCGGCTTCGCAAGGGATTGCGGCTGCGCCGTCGCTTTCCGCGCTCGCGGCCAAGAGCGACGTAATTGTATCGATGATCCCGAGCGACGAAGTTTTTCTGGACGTCGTTCGCGGTCTGCGCGAGAGCGCCAAGCCGGCAGCCTGTCTGATCGACATGAGCACGGTATCCCCGGATGTTTCCGCGCAGGCGGCGGAGCTGCTGGACGCCGCCGGTATCGCTTATTTGCGCGCGCCCGTTTCCGGCAGTACCGGCCTCGCCGCGGCCGGCACCTTGAGCATCCTGGTTTCGGGACCGGAGCCGACGTTCCAGGCGTGGCGACCGCTGATCGGCATGATGGGAAAGAAGATCACGTATCTGGGTCCCAACGAGGAAGCGAGGATCATGAAGCTCGTGGTGAACGTCATCGTTGCCGCCATCAATTCGTCGCTGGCAGAAGCCCTCAATCTTGGGCGGCGCAGCGGCCTTGATTGGAATGCCATGATCGACGTGATCAACGACAGCGCGGTGGCCTCGCCTTACATTGCTTCCAAGGTCGGCAAGCTCAAGGAACGGGACTGGTCGCCGGCGGCGACGGTCGACGTTATTGCCAAAGATATGGACATGGCGCTGGAGCTGGGAAGAAAACGCGGCGCTTTCCTGCCGCTCACAGCCGTTGCGCGCCAGGTCCTTGCCGCTGTCGAAGGTCGCGGCCAAGGACAAACAGACATGTCGAGCGTCGTTACATTTTTTGACTGATCGGAAAGGCGGCACGTAAATCATGCTGTTTGAACGACGTGCATACACGCTACGCCCGGGCTGCGAGGAAAGTTTTTGGCAACTGCAGAAAAAATGGAATACGCCAAAAACTTACCGCCCCATGCTCGAACGAAATCTTGGCTATTTTGCAATGGCGGCGGGTCCGGCCGAGCGCATCATTCATCTGTACCGCTGGGACGATTACGAAGACGGCAAGCGGCGCATCGCGGCGATCGCGACACCGGAGCGCGCCGAATATTTTGCCGCGGCGCGTGATCTTATGCTCGCCCAGGAGAGCGTTCTGCTTGATGGTGCGCCGGTCGCTGAGCTCAATCCGCTGTGGAGCGGCGGTCACGATTGGTTGCCCGGCGAGCCGGCCTTCAGTGTCGGCGCAGACGTGAGCGCATTGGCCGTTTCGGAGAGCGTGCTGGACTTTCTTCCCGGCGGACTCGCCGCCTATTGGGAAGGATTCCGCAAGCTCGACGTCGAGACGATGGAACTGGTGCGTCGCGGTCTCGTCGGGGTGTTCTTCGTAACGACCGGACCATTACATCGCGCGATCCACTACCATTGGCATCGCAGCTGGCCTGACTGGGAAAAGCATCGCCGGACCCTCGCCGAAAGTCCGGCATGGCGCGCCTTCACCGACAGCTACAGACCCCGGATCGTTGGAAGCCACGTCTCCCATCTCAGACCCGGCTCGGTGCCATGGATGCGCTCGTTATTCGAAACCATCGATTGGTCGGCGAATTGATCCATTCCCGCCCCGGAGACCTGTCCAAAAAGATTCTTTCCAAACAGAGAGGCTGGCTGGGCCAGGCCGACATTACCCCGATCATCGTTATCTCCACGAAAGCGAAACCATGTTCTCGTTCTCTTGGTTGCTCCGCCCGTGCTATTTCCCCGACACCGGAAGCGTCATGGTATTGCGCGTTTTCACAGTCTGTCGCATCGTTGTGCTTTAAGGATTTAGCGACCAACCCGCCCCGCGCGCCCGGCAGCTATTCAACAATGGGTCCGAGCAATTGACCGCCTCCGAGCCAAGAACCGAGCCAAGACCAAAGATCTGGATTGCCGCCGTCCCCGCAGGAGATAGTCCGGCCGCTGACCCGCGCCGCGATCTTTCTCATTGTGACAATCAATGCCGGCGCTGAAAATCGCGCCGCGGTCCGGTCGTTCTGCGGCGATTTGCCGGCGCTCCTTCGCGCGGTCGGATTCCGCGACATCGAAGGCGATCTTTCCTGCGTGCTCGGATTTGGGTCGGATGCCTGGGACAAGCTGTTCGGCACGCCGCGGCCGGCCGAGCTGCATCCGTTCCGCGAAATCAAGGCCGGGCCCCGCCATGCGGTTGCCACGCCCGGCGACTTGCTGTTTCACATTCGCGCCGCGCGCATGGATCTGTGCTTCGAGCTGGCGACGCAGATCATGGCGCGGCTTGGCGACGCGGTTTCGCCGGTCGACGAAGTGCACGGCTTTCGCTATTTCGACGACCGCGATCTGGTCGGCTTTGTTGATGGAACGGAGAATCCGACAGCGCAAGCGGCCATCGACGCCGCCTACATTGGCGCAGAGGATGCCACGTTCGCGGGCGGCAGTTATGTGATTGTGCAAAAATACCTGCACGATCTGGCCGGGTGGAACATGCTGTCTACCGAAGCGCAGGAACGCATTATTGGCCGCACCAAACTCTCCGACATCGAGCTTGATGACGCCGTCAAACCGACATGCGCGCACAATGCGCTCACGACGATCGTCGAGAACGGCAAGGAAGTGAAGATCGTTCGCGACAACATGCCGTTCGGCTCGGTTTCGCAAGGCGAGTTCGGCACCTACTTTATCGGTTATGCGCGTTCCCCCCGAACCACTGAGCAGATGCTGCTGAACATGTTCGTCGGCCGACCTCCCGGTAATTATGACCGATTGCTGGATTTCAGCCGCGCCGTGAGCGGCAGTCTGTTCTTCGTGCCGTCGGCAACGTTCCTGGAGAATGTTGCGGATGAAGACCCTGTCGCGCCGCCTGCCGCTGCCGCGCCGGCGACATCGGCATCGGCGGCGCGCGACGGATCGCTCGGTATCGGTTCCCTCAAAGGAGACCCATCTCATGAATAATCTTCACCGCGAGCTTGCGCCGATTTCCGACGCGGCATGGTCTCAGATCGAGGAGGAAACCTCGCGCACCTTCAAGCGATACATCGCCGGGCGGCGCGTCGTAGATCTTGAGGGCCCGGGTGGGGTCGCACTACCGGCGATCGGCACCGGCCACCTGCGCAATATCAAAAGTTCCGCCGATGGCGTTATTACACGTCAGCGCGAAGTCAACGCACTCGTCGAACTGCGCGTGCCGTTCGATCTTAGTCGCCAGCAAATCGACGACGTGGAGCGTGGCGCCGAAGATTCGGACTGGCAGCCCGCGAAAGACGCCGCCCAGCGGCTGGCCTTTGCGGAAGATCGCGCCATCTTCGAGGGCTATGCCGCCGGCGGGATCGGCGGCATCCGCCAAGGCACCAGCAATCCGGTGACGGTGCTGCCGGCCGACGTGCGCGCCTACCCCGACGCCATCGCCCAAGCGGTGAGCCAGCTGCGTCTGGTCGGCGTCAACGGCCCGTACTCCGTGCTGCTCAGCGCCGATGCCTATACCGGGCTCAGCGAGACCAGCGACCACGGCTATCCGGTGCTCGAGCACATCAAACGTCTGGTCGACGGCGAGATCATATGGGCGCCGGCGATCGCGGGCGCATTCGTGCTCACGACCCGAGGCGGCGACTTCGGCTTGTACATCGGTCAGGACGTATCGATCGGCTATTTGAGCCACACCGACGCACTGGTGCGCCTCTACCTTCAGGAGACATTCACTTTTCTCCTGCTCACGACAGAGGCTTCCGTTGCATTAGCTCCCCCAGGGACCGCGCGATCGAATCCTGCCCGGCGAAAATAGCGCGGACATGCCGAGCGCGACGTTCACGCTTAATCGGCGTCGCGTTCTCGCCGGAACTGCCAGTCTCGCGGGGGCAACTTTGTTGTCCACCGCTGGCTTTGCGCAAATCAAGACAGCCGATCCAGCATCAAAAGGAGGCCATGAAATGAGCAGCGGTTTTGTCAGGACGGCGGACGGCACGGAAATCTTTTACAAGGACTGGGGCCCGAAGTCGGCCCAACCCATTGTGTTTCATCACGGTTGGCCGCTGTGCAGTGACGACTGGGACGCGCAGATGCTGTTCTTCCTGCGGAACGGCTATCGCGTTGTGGCGCATGACCGCCGCGGGCATGGCCGCTCGTCGCAGGTCGACTCCGGCAACGACATGGACCACTACGCCGCCGACGCATCGGCCGTGGCCGAGCATCTCGATCTCAGGAATTCCGTGCATATCGGCCATTCGACCGGCGGCGGCGAGGTCGCCAGATACGTGGCGAAGTTCGGCCAGCCGCAACGTCGCGTCGCCAAGGCGGTACTCGTCAGCTCGGTCCCGCCGCTGATGTTGAAAACGGCGGGCAATCCGGGCGGCACGCCGATGGAGGTCTTCGACGGCTTCCGCACGGCGCTCGCCGCCAATCGCGCGCAATTTTATCTCGATGTCGCATCGGGCCCGTTCTATGGCTTCAACCGGCCGGGCGCGAAGGTCTCGCAGGGCATCATCCAGAACTGGTGGCGTCAGGGCATGATCGGCGGCGCGCTTGCGCAGTATGAAGGCATCAAAGCCTTCTCCGAGACCGACCAGACGGACGATCTGAAGACGATCACGGTGCCAACCCTCGTGATGCAGGGCGACGACGACCAGATCGTGCCGTACAAGGATGCCTCGCTGCTCCAGATCAAGCTTCTGAAAAACGGCACGCTGAAGATTTATCCGGGTTATCCGCATGGGATGCTGACCACCCATGCCGATATCATCAACCCGGACCTCCTCGCTTTCATCAAGGGCTGATCTTCGTAGGTCAAAAAGAAAGAGGTCGCCCGCGATATTTTCGCAGGCGACCTACAGTTTTATTTTCGACGCGGGCAATTTTGCCGGCATCTTCAGTTCTTGTCCGCTGATGCCTGCGCGTTGGCCTTCAGGAAGTCCTGGTAGGTGAGGCCCGCGTAGTTCGCAGTGGTCGGCGTCTGGCTTGCGTCGGCAGCCGGAGCCACTGGCGCTGTGTCGTTGGACTTGCTGTTCGCCGGCGGTACCGGGGTAGCGTCGGACGTGGCGCCGCCAACCGGCGCGCTGGCCGCTTCTTTGGTGCACACGTCGGCGAACACCACGAGACCGGCTTGCGTGTAACTCTTGGTCAGGCAGGTGCAGGGGCCGGGGGAAGCGACAGAGACCGGGCCCGCATCCGGGAGGCCGCCAACCACCGGGTCGATGACGATCCAGCGACCGCCACGGAAAATCCAGTGTCCGTGACCATGGCCAGCCCAACGGCCGGGATAGCCGCGCCCAGGATAGCCGTGGCCGGGACGGCCGGGTCCGTCGCCGAGGCGGCCGATGCGGCCGGTGCCAACACGGCCGGTACCGACGCGGCCGCCGACGCTGAGGCGACCGCCGAAACTGGCATGGCCGGCGGCGCTGAAGCCGTGGGCATAAGAGGCAGTCGATGCAAACGAGGCGACGGTGAGCGTGGCCGCGGCTGCGAGGGTAAGGATGAGGGTGCGTGACATGGACGTTCTCCAGGGGTTGCAAGGGTTGGGGTAAGCGTTTCGGTACCCATTCGTCGACGGCGTCCGGGGAAAGGTTCAAAGGGCCGGTGAGGTTTTTCGACCGGCCTCCCGGGGAACAGCCGGTGGTCACACGGTGCGCCGCTTCTTATTGAGTGTGCGTTGGGCGGGCGTACCGCCGAAACTCAGCAAAATGGGGCTTTTCGCCCTTGGCTTGCCCTCCCAGCCATGAACAAGGAAACTACCGGCGGCCCTCGGGCGGCCGACCCGCGCAAATTTTCTTCGATTGCAATTGAACCTGCGCGCCGGTCCGAACGACCAACGTTGTGAGCCGATAGCCGTGCCGATGCAGTCGAATTCGGACGAGGTTCTGATCGGAAGGATCGCCAACGGCGACCGGCTCGCCATGCAGGTGCTGTTCGCGCGCCACCATGTCGGAGTCTATCGGTTTGTACTGCGGCTGGTGCGCAACGAGGCAACTGCGGAGGACTTGATCAGCGACGTGTTTCTCGACGTCTGGCGGCAAGCCGGAAAATTCGAGGGACGCTCGGCGGTCTCGACCTGGTTGTTAAGCATCGCTCGCTTCAAGGCGCTCTCGGCGCTACGACGCCGCACCGAGGACGAACTGGACGACGAAGCTGCCGGCGCCATCGAGGATCATTCCGACGATCCGGAGGTCGCGCTGGCAAAGAAGGACAAAGGAAAGGCAATGCGGGAATGCTTGAGTGAATTGTCGAACGAGCACCGTGAGATCATCGACCTTGTCTACTACCACGAGAAATCGGTCGAAGAAGTCGCGGGGATTGTCGGCATTCCGGAGGCAACCGTGAAGACCCGCATGTTCTACGCGCGGAAAAAGTTATCGGAGCTCCTCAAGGAGCGAGGCATAGATCGAGGTTGGCCATGAACACCGCAAACGAGACCGAACGCAGCGAGATCGAAGAATTGCTGCCGTGGCACGCCGCGGGAACGCTGGATACGCGCGACACGCAGCGGGTCGAAGCGGCGCTTGCGGAAAACGCCGAACTCGCCCGCCGTTACGAATTGGTGCGCGAGGAACTCGGCGAAACCATCCACCTCAACGAAACGCTGGGTGCGCCCTCGACGCGTGCCATGACGGCGCTGTTCGCCAAGATCGATGCCGAACCAGCGCGAAGGCCGGTGGTATCCTTTAACCTCGGCGCGCGCATCGCGGAATTCTTTGCCAGCTTCTCGCCGCGCACGCTTGCGTGGTCGGCAAGCGCCGCGGCGCTCGCGATCGTGTTGCAGGCCGCAGTGATTGGCGGCGTTCTGCTCAAGGAGAAGGACGCGGGCGGCTATGAGACCGCTTCGGCACCGGCGGCGGTCTCCGGCGACGGGTCCTACGCCCTGATCCGGTTCCAGCCACAGGCGAATGCCGCTGCAATTACCAACTTCCTGGAAACCAACAAACTTACCATTGCAGGCGGGCCGTCAGCGGGTGGATTATACCGCGTGCGTATTGCGGCGACCAAGCTCGCGAAGCCGGATCTCGACCGCGTCGTCAAGGGATTGCAGCAGAACGCGGTCGTCGGCCTCATCGCCGTCACACAATGACGTTAGCGAATGATGCCAGCAAGGAGTTTGCCATGCGAAGCAACCCGGTGACCTCACGGTCAATCTTGGCGCTCACGCTCTGCGGTTCGCTGCTGGCTGTTTCCTGCATGGTTGATCCGAGCCCCGCTGCGGCGCGCGGGTTCGGCCGTATGGGCGGCGGCGCGCGAAGTCTCGGCGGTATGCGCGGATCGCATCAAACGTCCGGCAATATCGGCAGAACCAACACTTACTCCGGCAGAACCAATACTTACTCCACCACCAACCGCAACGTCAGTAGTTCCGGATCGAGCAAAACCGGCAGCAATTACGGCTCCAGCAAAACCGGCAGTAATTCGAGCGGCAAAACCAATACGGTCGGGACCGTCAACAATTCCACCGCGAATAGTGCGGGCACCAATACCGGCTCAAGGACGACCAGCACCACAACGTCGAGCACCACGACCAGCTCACGGGCCGGAAACACGCCGGGAACGCCCGGCAACACGGTGAGCGTGCCTGTTCTGAGCGTGGGCTCAAACTCGCCTGGCGCACGCCGGGGTGGCGGCGGCGGTGGCGTTCCTGGTTTGCTGATGCCTAACTTGCCGCCGGCGGCAATTGGCCTCGGCGCGGGCGGTGGGATCGGCGCAGGTGGTGCCGGTGGAAGTGGCGCGGGCGGCAACGCGACCGGCGGTGGAGGAGGCGGTGGCGGTGGCGGTGGCAACGCCAACGCGGCAGCCAGCGGAGTGCCGCCGCAAGGCGAGCAGCGTTTCGTCCCCGACGAAATTGTTCTCGGCTTTTCGTCGAGCGCCACGCAGCAACAAATCGATGAGATCGCGCTCCGCTATGGCGTGACGCGACTGGGGTCACAGAGCTTCCCGTTGATCGACCTCACGCTCTATCGCTGGCGCATCGGCGCTGGCCGTTCGCTGGTGGATACGATCGGCGCGGTCGAGAATGAAAGCCTCGTCGCCAGCGCCCAACCCAACTATCTGTTCACGTTGCAGGAAGACGGCGCCACGGCATCGTCAAGCGCCAGCAGTGATGCGGGGTTAGGCACGAGCAACGATGCAGGACAATACGTTCTCGGTAAGCTGCAGATCGAACAGGCGCATCAGGTGGCGACCGGAAAAAATATTTCGATTGCCGTGATCGATTCGGAAATCGACGCCAACCATCCCGATCTTGCCGGCGCGATCGCGAAAAGCTTCGATGCGCTCGGCGGCGACGAGACCCCGCAATCGCACGGCACTGCCATGGCGGGCGCCATCGCCGCCCACGGCAAGCTGTCGGGCATTGCGCTCGGCCCGCATTTGTTGGCCGCGCGCGCATTCGACAATAGCGCCGGCGGCGCCAAGGCCACTTCGTTTGCGATCTACAAAAGCCTGCAATGGGCGGCGGACAACGGTGCGCGCGTGATCAACATGAGTTTCGCCGGTCCGGCGGATCCGACGATGCACAAGATGCTGACGGCGGCGTACGACAAAGGCATCGTGCTGATCGCGGCTGCCGGCAACGCAGGGCCGAAATCCGCGCCGCTCTATCCGGCGGCCGATCCCGAAGTGATCGCGGTGACCGCCACCGACAGCAGTGACGGCCTGTTCAACATGGCTAACCGCGGCTCATACATCGCCGTTGCCGCGCCGGGAGTCGAAATCCTCGCACTCGCGCCCGGCGACGCGTATCAGGTCACCACCGGCACATCGGTCGCGGCAGCGCACGTCAGCGGGATCGCGGCGATGCTGCTGGAAGAAAAGCCGTCGCTAACGCCAGCCGAAATCCGCTCGATCATCATGTCAACCGCCAAGCCGCTTGGATCAAGCGGCCAGCAAGCTGACTTCGGCGCCGGCCTTGCCGACGCTTACCAGGCGGTGACGTCACTGAATGGCAAGCCGCCCGGCAAAGTAGAAGCCCAGCAAACCAAGGAATAATCGGAGGCGTGACCGCAAGCTTGATCGGCGGCTTACCCTGGCGCGGCGCCGACGGTGTCGGCCATCACCGCTCCGCGCGCGCCGAGCGGTTTCTCATCGCCCACGGTTAAGTCGCGCGCCGTCTGGTGCTCGATCTCGGCGTTCAACTCGGCTCCCAGCAGAACCACGATGGTCGAAATCCACAGCCACACCATCAGGCCGACCGCCGCGCCCAGCGAGCCGTACGTGGCGTTGTAATTGGCGAAGCTCGCAAGATACCACGAGAACAGATACGACGCCGCGATCCATGTGACCGCAGCGAATACGCTGCCGACGCTGACCCACTGCCACCGCGCCGCACGGCGATACGGACCGTAGCGGTAGAGCACGGCGAGACCCGTCAGCAGCACCAGGAGCAGCGCCGGCCAGCGCAGCACACGCGTCAGGGTTTCAGTTTCGCTGCCAAGCCCGATCGGCGACAAAACGAGCGGCAAGACGATGACGGCGGCGATCGCAAGCAAAAAAGCGGCAAAGCCGCCCAGCGTGAATATGAGCGCCTCGAAATTGAGCTTGATGAAGCCGCGGCCTTCCTGCTGCTCATAAATGACGTTGAGCGCGTCGATCATCGCCTTCACGCCACTCATGGCGCTCCACAGCGACACCAGCATGCCGACGATGATGCCGACCGAAAGCGCGCGGCCGCTGTTGGCGGCGATGCGGTTGGCTTGTTCGCTGACGATGCCGAGCACGTTGGCGGGCACGACGTCATTGAGCAGCGCGAGGTTGCTGGTGATCGTGGATGTATTGAAGAACAGCCCGTAGGCCGAAACCAGGGCCGTGATCGCGGGAAAAATCGCCAGCAGCACGAAAAACGCGACGCCGCCGGCGATCGACAACAGCCGGTCGGATTGCATTTCCTGATAGGTGCGCCAGAGAATGTCCATCCAGCCCCGCCACGGGATTTGCAGCGGATGCGTCGCACGGCGACCGCGGCCGCGCTGGCGTGCCCGCCGCAGTTCGATCGCTTGCGGTTCGTCCGAGCTGCGCGGCTCGCCGAATGGCGGGGCGTCGTCCGGTTCTCGGACGCGGCTATTCTGATGGTGCCGCCACGGTGGCGGCATCAGCGTGAGCAGCGCGGTCGCCCCGACGCTGATCCAAAACGGCAAATCCGAACGTTTGAGCAGCATTGGGCGGCGGTTGGTCGTCTGTCGCTCTTGAATAACGACGGTACCGCCACAAAGTTGCGTCTGCGGCCGCGCGTCAGATAGCGGTGGTTAAATCGGCGCAAACGCGCATCCCGCGACCCGAACAGGGCAAAACCCCTTCCCTGCCCGTCGTTTCTGGTCTAAGCAGCGCCCGCGCGGGGCCGAGCCTCGGCGCTTGGGCCAAGGACGCGCGCTACGCGCGCCCTTTTTTTGTGCCTCCGATCTTCTCCCTCTCCCCGACGGGGAGAGGGCGGGGTGAGGGGGCTCAGCGGACGAGCTGAAGCTCTTGCAGAATCGCTTCGAGAACGCCGTCGATGTTGCCGAGAACGTCATTGTTCCAAAAACGAATGACGTGGTAGCCCCATTCGTGAAGGATGCGCGTGCGGTTCTCATCTTGATCCGCACGAAGCGCGTGCTGGCCACCGTCAAGTTCGATGATGAATTTCAAATCGAGAGCGGCGAAGTCGACGACGTAGTTTGCGATCGGCACCTGCCTTTTGAATTTGATGCCGTCAAATCGGCGGCCACGCAGCCGCGACCACAAAAGCTTTTCCGCTTCCGTCGAGCGTCTGCGGAGTGCGCGGGCGAGTTTACCCATTGGCCGTACCCCCTCACCCTACCCTCTCCCCGCTGGGGAGAGGGTTTTTGGCCCCACGCGGTCGCTCATTTGAGCAAGGGTCACAATAGCGCGGGGGCTTTCTGAAGCTATGCCCAAGCGGACGGACATCTCCACGATCCTGATCATCGGCGCGGGACCGATCGTCATCGGCCAGGCTTGCGAATTCGACTATTCGGGCACGCAGGCCTGCAAGGCGCTCAAGGCCGAGGGCTACCGAATCGTTCTGGTCAATTCCAATCCGGCAACCATCATGACCGATCCGGATCTGGCGGACGCAACCTACATCGAGCCGATCACGCCGGAAATCGTCGCCAAGATCATCGCCAAGGAACGGCATGTGCTTCCCGGCGGCTTCGCGCTGTTGCCGACCATGGGCGGACAAACCGCGCTGAATACCGCGCTGTCGCTCCGGCGCATGGGCGTCCTGGAAAAATTCGACGTCACCATGATCGGCGCCACCGCTGACGCCATCGACAAAGCCGAAGACCGCAAGCTATTCCGCGATGCCATGACCAAGATCGGACTGGCGACGCCGCGCTCGCACCAGATCAAAACGCTGATCGGCGCGCTCGAAGCGCTCGAGGACATCGGGCTGCCGGCCATCATCCGGCCGTCGTTCACGCTCGGCGGCACCGGCGGCGGCATCGCCTACAATAAGGCCGAGTTCATCGAGATCGTCGAGCGCGGGATCGACGCCTCACCGACCTCTGAAGTGCTGATCGAAGAATCCGTGCTCGGCTGGAAAGAGTACGAGATGGAAGTCGTTCGCGACAAGAACGACAACTGCATCATCGTCTGCTCGATCGAAAACGTCGATCCGATGGGCGTGCATACCGGCGACTCGATCACGGTGGCGCCGGCGCTGACGCTAACTGACAAAGAGTACCAGATCATGCGCGACGCCTCGATCGCGGTGCTGCGCGAGATCGGCGTCGAGACCGGCGGCTCCAATGTGCAGTTCGCCGTCAATCCGCAGGACGGCCGCCTTGTTGTCATCGAAATGAATCCGCGGGTGTCGCGCTCGTCCGCGCTCGCCTCGAAAGCGACCGGCTTTCCCATCGCCAAGGTCGCGGCCAAGCTTGCGGTCGGCTACACGCTCGATGAAATCGACAACGACATCACCGGCGGCGCGACGCCGGCTTCGTTCGAGCCGACCATCGATTACGTCGTCACCAAAATCCCGCGCTTTGCGTTCGAGAAATTTCCCGGCGCCGAAGCGGTGCTCACCACTTCAATGAAATCGGTCGGCGAAGCGATGGCGATCGGCCGCACCTTTGCCGAAAGCCTGCAAAAAGCGCTGCGGTCGCTGGAAACCGGACTGACCGGCCTCGACGAAATCGTCATCCCCGGCCTCGGCGAAGGCGACGACAAGAACGCAATTCGCGCCGCGCTCGGCACACCCTCGCCTGACGGCCTGCTCAAAGTGGCGCAGGCGATGCGGCTTGGCATGAGCAATGCCGAGATCCACACCGCCTGCCACATCGATCCGTGGTTTCTTGAGCAAATCCGCAGCATCATCGATACGGAAGCAGAGATTCGCGCCAAAGGCCTTCCGACCACCGCGAACGTGTTGCGCCGGCTTAAGGCAATGGGATTTTCCGACGCGCGGCTCGGCAGGCTCACCGGTCTTGCCACCGAGGAAGTGTCCGCGCGCCGCCGTGCGCTCGGGGTGCGACCGGCGTTCAAGCGCATCGATACCTGCGCCGCCGAGTTCGCCTCGCCAACGGCCTATATGTATTCGACTTACGAGCAGCCATTCGCCGGCCTCGCCAGCGATGAAGCGACGCCGAGCGACAAGAAGAAAGTCGTCATTCTCGGCGGCGGTCCCAACCGGATCGGTCAGGGCATCGAGTTTGATTATTGCTGTTGCCATGCCGCCTTCGCGCTGAAGGAGGTCGGCTACGAGACCATCATGGTCAACTGCAATCCGGAAACGGTGTCGACCGATTACGACACCTCCGACCGGCTTTATTTCGAACCGCTCACCGCCGAGGACGTGATCGAGATCCTCGATACCGAGCGCAAGAACGGCACGCTGCACGGTGTGATCGTGCAATTCGGCGGCCAGACCCCGCTCAAACTTGCCGAGCCGCTCGAAAAGGCCAAGGTGCCGATCCTCGGCACATCGCCTGACGCCATCGACCTCGCCGAGGACCGCGACCGCTTCAAACAATTGCTCGGCCGCCTCGGCTTGCGCCAGCCGAAAAGCGGAATTGCAACCAGCCCGGAAAAGGCCCGCGCCATCGCCGACGAGATCGGTTATCCGATCGTGATCCGCCCCTCCTACGTGCTCGGCGGCCGCGCCATGGAAATCGTCCATGACGGTCATCAGCTCGACCGCTATGTGGTGCGGCTTGCCGCCGACCTTGATCGCCCCTCAGAGTTTGCGGTGTCGGAGAAGCGGCCGCTGCTGATCGACCGCTACCTTACCGATGCCGTCGAAGTCGATGTCGACTGTCTCGCCGACGGCCGCGACAGCTACATCGCCGGCATCATGGAGCACATCGAAGAGGCCGGCATCCATTCCGGGGATTCCGCCTGCTCGCTGCCGCCGCATAATCTTTCCGCGGATGTGATCGGCGAGCTTGACCGGCAGACCCGGGCGCTCGCTTTGGCGCTGAAGGTCGGCGGACTGATGAACGTGCAGTACGCCATCAAGGACGGCGACATCTATGTGCTTGAAGTCAATCCGCGCGCCTCGCGCACGGTGCCGTTCGTCGCCAAGGTCACCGGCGTGCCGGCCGCCAAAATCGCAGCGCGGATCATGGCAGGCGAAACGCTGGCGAGCTTTAAGCTCGAACCACAGAGCTTCGAATTCGCCAACGCCCGCCACGTCGGCGTGAAGGAAGCGGTGTTTCCGTTCGCCCGCTTCGGCGACAAGGTCGACACCGTGCTTGGCCCGGAGATGAAGTCGACCGGGGAAGTCATGGGCATCGACCGCGACTACAATGTCGCCTTCGTCAAAAGCCAGCTCGGCGGCGGTGCCCGACTACCGAGAAAAGGCACCGTGTTTGTGTCGGTCAAGGACGTGGACAAACCGCGCATTCTTGAAACCATCCGTCTCCTGGCTGGGCTCGGTTTTCGGGTCTTGGCGACCTCGGGAACCCAGCGCTATCTCGCCGGCGAGGGCGTTGCCGCGGTCCGGGTCAACAAAGTGGCCGAAGGCCGCCCACACATCGTCGATTCCATCAAAAACGGCGAGGTTCAGCTGGTTTTCAACACCACCGAGGGGGCAACGGCGCTGGCCGATAGCCGCTCGCTGCGGCGGGCAGCCCTCTTGCATAAAGTGCCGTACTACACCACTCTCTCAGGGGCCGTCGCTGCAGCGCAGGGTATCAAGGCCTATCTTGGGGGTGACCTCGAGGTATGTGCGCTGCAAAGTTATTTTGCGGCCGCCACTGATCCAGCAGCGGACCAGCGAGAGCGCCGGCAGTAGAGACAGGCTTTTGGTCGCGAGGCCGGACGACGCTCCGGTCCGCGACCCGAATTTTGTCTCTATGACCTATGGAGATGGAGACCGATGGACAAAATACCGATGACCGGGGCGGGCTATTCAGCGCTTGAGGCGGAGCTCAAGCAATGCCAGCAGGTCGAACGGCCGCGCATCATCCAGCAGATTACCGACGCGCGGACGCACGGCGACCTCTCGGAAAACGCCGAGTATCATGCCGCCAAAAAATCGCAGTCGCTCAACGAAGGCCGCATCGCCGAGCTGGAAGACAAGATCGCGCGCGCTGAAATTATTGATGTGTCGAAGCTCTCCGGCGACACCATCACCTTCGGCGCGACCGTGACCTTGATCGATGAGGACACCGACAAGAAGGCGGTTTGGCAGATCGTCGGCGAACCCGAAGCAGACGCCAAGAAGGGCAGGATTTCCATTACTTCACCGCTCGCTCGTGCGCTCGTCGGCAAGAAAAAGGGCGTCCAGGTCGAAGTGGTGACGCCCGGCGGCGCCAAGGCCTACGAAATCGTCAAGGTCGAGTGGAAGTAGCTCCGCCCGCATCTGATTGCCGAAACGGATACGTCAGCGGCCGTTATCACGCCAACCAGCTCATTTCATCGCGTTGATAGCAATGGCCTTTTGGCCCTACACGCTTTTTGGGGGTAACGGGTTGCACGGCTTGCATAGCTCCTGAAAATGCCTAGATTCTAGCCCGGTGGCTGGGAACCCTCCGGATTGGGCTTATTGCGGCCACCTCAAACACCAACCGCCGACTTCGCGGGGGCCTTGGGCAGTTCGTTGGCAAACGACTGCCGCAACGAACGGATAAGCCGGTGAGCAAGACCACTCACGCCAAACTCGTCATCATCGGCTCCGGTCCCGCGGGCTATACGGCTGCGATCTACGCCGCTCGCGCCATGCTCGATCCGATTTTGATTCAAGGCATCGAGACCGGAGGTCAGCTCACAACCACGACCGACGTTGAGAACTATCCCGGCTTCGCCGATGTCATCCAGGGCCCCTGGCTCATGGAGCAGATGCAGAAGCAGGCGGCGCATGTCGGCACCAAGCTCATCCCTGACCACGTCAACAAGGTCGATCTCGCCACGCGCCCGTTCCGGATCGAATGCGATTCCGGCCACGTGTATTTCGCGGACTCGCTTGTTCTGGCGACCGGCGCGCAGGCGCGCTGGCTCGATCTGCCGTCGGAGCAGAAGTTTCGCGGCTACGGTGTTTCGGCCTGCGCCACCTGCGACGGCTTCTTTTATCGCAACAAGGAAGTGCTGGTGATCGGCGGCGGCAACACCGCGGTCGAAGAGGCGCTGTTTCTCACCAATTTCGCCAGCAAGGTGACGGTCGTGCACCGGCGCGATGGTTTCCGCGCCGAGCGCATTTTGCAGGAGCGTCTCTACCGCAATCCAAAAATCTCGGTGCTGTGGAACACCGTTCTGGCCGATGTCATCGGTCACGAAAATCCGCTCAAGGTCAAAGCGGCGGCGCTCCGCAACATCAAGACCAACGAAATCATCGAGCAGCCGGTGGACGGCATCTTCATCGCCATCGGTCATAGTCCTGCGACCGCGCTGGTCGCCGGCCAGGTGGAAATGAAGCCGTCGGGCTACATCAAGACCGCCCCGCATTCGACGGCGACTTCGGTGCCGGGCCTGTTCGCCGCCGGCGACGTCGCCGACGAGGTTTACCGCCAGGCCGTCACCGCCGCCGGCCTCGGCTGCATGGCGGCCCTTGAAGCCGAGAAATTTCTCGCCGCGCACGGCGAAGCCGAGCCGCGCATCGCGGCGGAATGATTTTGAAGTCTCCCATTTTTTGGGAGTCCAGAAAGCAGAACAATGGATTGGGATAAGCTCAAGGTATTTCATGCGGCCGCCGAGGCGGGCAGCTTCACCCATGCCGGCGAGCAATTGGGGCTGTCGCAATCGGCGGTGTCGCGTCAGGTCAGCGCGCTCGAGCAGGAACTCGCGGTCTCGCTGTTTCACCGTCATGCGCGCGGCCTGATCCTGACCGAACAAGGCGACTTGCTGTTTCGCACCGCGCACGATGTTTTCATGAAACTCGAGGCGGCGCGCGCAAAACTGACCGACAGCCGGGAACGGCCGAACGGCGACCTCCGCGTCACCACGACGCCGGGCCTCGGCGTGCACTGGCTCACGCCGCGTCTTGGCGAGTTCGTCGAACTTTATCCGGAAGTTCACATCACGCTACTGACGACCGAGGAGGAACTCGATCTCGCCATGCGCGAGGCCGATGTCGCAATCCGCCTGCGCCAGCCGACGCAGCCCGATCTGATTCAGCGCAAGCTGTTTTCAGTGCATTTTCACGTTTACGCTTCGCCGGAATATCTCAAGCGCTACGGCACGCCGCGGGCCTTCGAAGATCTCGACAGCCACCGCATCCTGATGCTCGGCGGCAACGTGCCGCAATACTTGCAGCGGTCGCTTTACCTCACCGAAGTGGCGCGCAACGGCAAAGGGCCGCGCACGCCGCATCTCATCATCAACAACATTCTTGGCATCTTGCGCGCCTGCCAGCGCGGCATCGGCATCGCCATGCTGCCGGATTATCTGGTCGAAGGCGACGGCGGTCTGGTGCAGCTGTTCTCTGACGCTGACCCGATCGCGCTTGACGCTTATTTCGTCTATCCTGAAGAACTCAAGACAGTCGCACGCGTGCAGGCGTTCCGCGATTTTCTCGTCGCCAACGCGCAGCGGTGGAATTTCTAGTTTCGTGCCGGCGTAATGGCGGGGCCGCAAAACCGGCGCATTGCCGGACGTGATTGATATTGCCGAAAATTTCGCGACGATCTTGACCTCAGCGCATGGCTGACATGCCGGCTGTCGCGTTGTGCAGCGGCGAGGCGGCGTCGCATATTGCCGCCTCGCTGTATGACACGGTTGCCAATCCTCCCCAAGACCGGCAGCCGCCAACATGCAGCCTTCCCCTCTGAAGGGCGATCGCCGGCGCCCCCACGCCGACGACCCTAGACCGGGCCCGAAAGGGCCCGGTTCTTTTTTTGGAGAGCGGTTGCGGCGACAATGGCGGCGAAGAAAACCAAAAAGAAAAACAAGACCGTCACGGTGAACGACAAGATGCAGCGCGGCTATCGCTACAACCTTTCAGCGCCAACCGGACGCAATTTCGATCCGGAATTTCGTCCCGAACTGACGCCGACGGAAATGCTGCAGCTCGGCGTATTTGGCGGCAAGTACATGACCGACTGCACGCGCGAGTTTCCGCGGAGCTGGTTTACGCACGCGAAATTCGCCAAAGGGCAGCGCGATCGCGCGTTGAACTATTACGGCGTCGACGCCAGCCAGCCGCTTTCACTTTGGCGAAAAAAGGGATGGATTTACCGCGACGATCCGCGCGGGTGGTTTCAATGGTATTGCCGCTACTATATGGGCCGCCGTATCCCCGATGAGGACGCGCGGCAAATCAGGCGCTGGAAGGCGATCCGGCGACACATTCGCCAGGTTCAAAGAAACTGCGAGCCGGGCGACGTCACGTGCCGGCCGAGGCAGCGCCAGGCCCTGCTGCATTGGGCCTACGACAGCCGCAGGATTTGATCGGCTCCCTGTCCCGTCATCGCCACTCGCGGCGACTTCACCAAATATTGCCTCCGCCGTTACCGGCCCGGCGCGTGACGATTAGGCCTACCTGGCGTATAAAACGGCGTGACTTCAGGAGGATTTTCATGCTGACCCGCCGCCAAACTCTCTTCGCCGGTACCGCCGCCATCGCAGTGCTGGCGTTCGGCCGATTGCTGCGGCCCCTTGGCGCCACGGCAGCGACGAGCTTCGAAGTCACCCACACCGACGAAGAGTGGCGGAAGCTGCTGACGCCTGACGCCTACCAAGTACTACGCCACGAAGGCACCGAGCGGCCTTTCACAAGTAAACTGCTGAATGAGCATCGCGCCGGCACGTTCGCCTGTGCGGGCTGCGACCTGCCCGCTTATTCGTCGAAGACCAAATTCGAAAGCGGCACCGGCTGGCCGAGCTTTTGGGCCCCGCTCGACAACGCGGTCATCGAAATCAAGGATTCGTCTTTCGGCATGGCGCGTACTGCCATCTCGTGCAAGCGTTGCGGCGGCCATCTCGGCCACGTCTTCAATGACGGTCCGAAGCCCACGGGGCTGCGCTACTGCATGAATGGCGTAGCGCTCAAATTCGTGCCGGCAACGCCCAGCTCGAGCTAAGCCCCTCAACCACGTGGCATGATGCGGGCGGCGTGATAGTTTCGCCCGTATGAGCTTCGTCAATCCGAACCCGTTCACGACGCGCCCCGAAATCGACGGCACGTTTGGTGTCGTCGCCTCCACGCACTGGATCGCCACCGCCGTCGGGATGGCGACGCTGGAGAAAGGCGGCAACGCCTTTGATGCTGCGGTCGCGACAGCGTTCACGCTGCAGGTGGTCGAACCGCACCTCAACGGTCCGGGCGGTGACGCACCGCTCATTGTCTACGACGTGCGACGCGGCAAGCCGGAAGTAATTTGCGGCCAGGGCCCGGCGCCTGCGGGCGCCACCATCGCGCATTACCGCCGCGAAGGCCTCGATCTCGTGCCCGGCACTGGGCTTCTCGCGGCCTGCGTGCCCGGCACATTCGAAACCTGGATGCTACTGCTGCGCGACTACGGCACCGTTTCGCTGCGCGCGGTGCTGTCGCCAGCGATCGGCTACGCACAGAACGGTCATCCGCTACTCGAGCGCACCCACGCCACGATCGCCACGGTCGCCGATTTGTTCCGCGAGTATTGGCCGACTTCGGCCGCAGTCTATCTGCCGGGCGGTTCGCCGCCACCCACCGGGACGCTGTTCGCGAACAAAACGCTTGCCGCGACGTATCTGCACATTCTGAACGAAGCCGAAAGCGCGAGAGGCGATCGCATCGCCCAGATCGAGCATGCGCGCACGTCCTGGTCGCAGGGTTTTGTTGCTGACGCGATCGACCGCTTCTGCCGGACGCAAAAGGTCATGGATAGCAGCGGAGCGCGACATCGCGGCGTGCTCACCGGCGATGACATGGCGCGCTGGACGCCGCGCATCGAAGCACCGCTGACCTACGACTATGATCGCTACACCGTGTGCAAGACCGGACCGTGGGGCCAGGGGCCGGTGATGTTGCAGCAGCTCGCGCTGCTCAAGGGTTTCGATCTTGATGGGCTCGACCCGGTGGGCGCCGATTTTATCCATCTGCAGGTCGAATGCGCGAAGCTTGCTTATGCCGACCGCGACGCGTTCTACGGCGATCCGGATTTCGTCGAGGTGCCGATGGCGACACTGTTGTCCGACACCTACAATGCGGCGCGGCGCAAGCTCGTGACCGGCACCGCTTCGCCGGAGTTGCGGCCCGGATCGATCGAAGGCTATGGCGCCGTGGTCAAGCTGATTCGCGAGCGCAAGCCGGCCACCGCGGCGGGCGTAGGCGAACCGACCGTGGGCCGGCTCGGTGCCGGCGAACCTACCGTCGGCCGGCTCGGCAATACGCGCGGCGACACCGTGCACTTCGACATCATCGATCAGGCCGGCAACATGGTATCGGCGACCCCGTCCGGCGGCTGGCTGCAATCCTCGCCGGTTATTCCCGAGCTCGGTTTCTGCCTCGGCACCCGTGCGCAAATGTTCTGGCTCGACGAAGGCCATCCGGCCTCGCTCGCGCCCGGGAAACGGCCGCGCACGACGCTGACGCCGACGCTCGCGCTGCGCGACGGCGAACCTTACCTCGCCTGGGGCACACCCGGCGGCGATGCGCAGGACCAATGGATCCCGCAATTCTTCCTGCGCCACGTTCATGCCGATCACAATCTTCAGCAGGCGATCGACGCGCCGGCGTGGCATTCTGAACATTTCCACTCTTCGTTCTGGCCGCGCGCGGCGCGGCCCGGTGTGCTTGTGGTCGAAGGGCGCGTGCCGCGCGAAACCGTCGCCGAACTCGAGCGCCGCGGACATATCGTTGAAGTCGGCCCCGATTGGTCGGAGGGCCGATTGACTGCTGCGTCGCGCGTCGGTCCGCGGCGCCGCGCTGCCGCCAACGCCCGCGGCATGCAGGGCTATGCAGCGGGCCGATGACCCGAAGACGCCGATGACGCAGGCAACACGGCTTGTCGCCGCTCTTGCGGCCGCCGCTCTGCTCGCCGCTATCGGCGCCGCGCGCGCACAGGATTCTGCAAAAGACTATCCGTCGCGCACGGTGCGCATCATCGTCGGCTACGGCGCCGGCGCGCAGGCCGATACGCCGGCCCGGCTACTGGCGCAAAAATTTTCAGCCGCGCTCGGCCAACAATTCGTGGTCGAGAACAAGCCAGGCGCAGGCGGCAATCTCGCCGCCGCTTATGTCGCCCATGCGCGCGGCGACGGCTACACGCTCCTGATGGCGACCAGTGCGCAGTCGGTCTATGCCGCAACCACGCTCGATCCGGCCTACGACGTGAAGAAGGATTTCGCCCCGATCATCCGCGTCGCTTCGCTGTCGCTCGTTCTGGTCGCACATCCCTCGCTTGGCGTCAGCAATCTGCGCGAGCTCATTGCACTCGCAAAACGAAAACCCGGCCAGATCTTCTACGGGACGTCCGGCGTCGGCACCGTGACCCATATGGTGGGCGAGCTGCTCAACATGATGGCGGGAATCAAGCTCGTCGCCGTACCGTATCCCGGCAGCGCGCAAGCGCTCACCGACGCGCTGTCCGGACGCGTTCCGCTTCTCATCACGCCGCTGTCGTCCGTTGTTCATCAGATCGCGAACGGCGAGCTCAAGGCCCTGGCAGTCGCCGGCGCGCAGCGTGCCAGTATCGCACCCGAAATCCCGACCATGGCCGAGGCGGGCTTGCCCGGCTACGATCTCGATCTGTGGTTCGGGTTGCTCGCGCCAGCCGGAACGCCGCCTGCGACCGTCGGCAAACTGGCGCACATCGCCGACATGGCACTCAAAGCCGATGACATCGGCGGCGCGATGCGGCGCATCGGCATCGACCCGGTCGGCGGCAGCCCGGAGGATTTTGCCCGTTACATCGATGCCGACGTGAAGAGAACGACCGACGTCGCAATCACCGCGAATCTGAGGAAGTAACGCCCTTCGCTCAGTGCGTTTCGGACTGCGCCTCGGCCCGCGCCCGCAGCCGGTAAAACTGCATCGCCGAGATTGCCGATTTCGGTTGCAGCTTCGCGAAACTGGCGCCATGCGCCTCGAGTTTGGCGGTCACCGCGACTTTGGTCAGCGAATGCATCGACAGAATGGCTTTGGTCGTCTCCCACGACAGACCGATTGCTTTGGCCAGCACGATGAGGTGATCCGCCTGGCTGTGCATAATGGCGCGCTCGATATGCCCGACCGGCAAGTCGCACAGTAATGCCAGCGCAATTGTGATTTCGTCAAACTTTCCCTGTTGCGCGAATTCGAGCAGGCGTTCGCCGGTCAGACCGCCGGACCGGTGCAGAGCCTCGATGGATTTTTGCGCCGCTGCGAAACTTGGCGAGCTTTCCCGCATCTTGGCCTGGATTTGGTTCCTGGCCTGCGCGACGATCGATCGGCTCAGCTGGGCATTTTGCCGATCCGCGGCTTCGAGCTGCTTTTGTACCTCTTCGGTCGCGGTCGCAAACAAACTCAACAAGTGCTGCCGGGGAATATCGGAGCGCGACCAGACGCGCAGCGCGAGTTCGGCATCGTCCCACGAGCGGGCGGCAAGCGTGGTGGCGCCGAAATCTGAAAATTTTGCACCAGGATTGCCCGCAGCGCTGACCACGACCTTGCTGTTGCCGCGCTCGACCAAGACGTCGGTCACGGCTTCGGCGATTGATGGCCGCAGCGTAATCGCGAACAGATGATCCTGGCTTTTGGTTTTCGCGGTCTCGATCAGGGTCTCTTCGTCCAGACTCCTGGAATGGGAAAGGACCGGGGCGGCAACGGTAATTTCGTCGTCCAGCGCCAAAATACGCGAGGTTTTCGGTGCGTTCGAATGCCGCGTCAGCATCTCGCCGAACTCGGCCCGTGCCGACTTATCGATCGCGACGATCAGCCTGCTCATCACATCGTCGAACATGGCAACGTGATCTTCCGACAGCCCGGCGGCATCGACGATGAAAAAATCCGTCAGTCGCCGCATCACCGCGGCGCGGCGATGCAGATCCTGCTTCCCGATTGCATCTTCAAGTTCATCGATCAGCGACTGCGACGCCGCCACGCCGCCATCGCGCGCGCTCGGCTGCGCGCGATTGCCGCCGGCGTTCGGGTCCAGCTGCTCGGGAACGTTATGCGGCATTCTGCACCGCTCCCGCGACAAAAGCCGCGCCGAAGTCAAGCTCGGATGCCGGACACGGCCGATGGATCAAAAAACCCTGGACAGTCGTGACGCCCGCCAGCGCCAGGATGCGAAGCTGCTCATCTTTTTCGACACCTTCCGCGGTCGTATGGATATCGAGGCTCTGCGCCAACGCCAAAACAGCGGAGATGATCGCGGCGCAGTCGGCGCGGTTGGTCATGTTCCTGGTGAATGATTTGTCGATCTTGATTTTGTCGAACGGAAACATCGTCAATTGGCTGAGCGATGAATAGCCGGTCCCGAAATCGTCCAGCGCTACGGTGATCCCCAGGTTTCTCAGTTTCTTCAGGAGCACCGGGGCTTCGGTGCCGTATTCGATCAGAGCCGTTTCGGTGACTTCGAGCTCGAGCCGCTCCGGCGGCAGACCGGTTTCGGCGAGCACGCAGATGATCTGATCGAGCAGAGTGGCGCTGCGCAGCTGCACCGCCGAAAGATTGACCGCCACTTTCATGGACGATGGCCATTTCGCGGCTTCGAGGCACGCTTTCTGCAGCACCCATTCGCCGATCTTGAGAATGAGGCCGGTCTCTTCTGCGAAAGGAATGAAGCGGTCGGGCGGTATCAATCCGTTCTTCGGGTGACGCCAGCGGATCAGAGCCTCCGCGCTCGACATTTTCAGCGTCTTGGTATCGACGATGGGCTGAAAATGCAGTTCAAACTCATTGCGCGCGAGTGCGCGGCGCAGTTCGTTGTCGAGGTTGTGCTTTTCCGCCACCGCCTGGCCCAGTATCGGCTCGAACATTGCATAGCGGTTTCGCCCGAGCGATTTGGCGTGGTAGAGCGCGAGATCGGCCATCTTAAGAAGGTCGTCGGCGTAAAAGCCGTGTTCCGGCGCCAATGCGATACCGATACTCGCGCCGATGTTGACGACATTACCGCTGACGAAAAACGGTTCGCTGAGAAGTTCGACGATGCGGCTTGCAAGCGTCTCCGCGGCATCGCCTTGGTCGCTGTCGTTGATCTGGACAATGGCGAATTCGTCGCCGCCCAGCCGCGCCAACAAATCATTCTTCTGCAACGCCGCTTTAAGACGCGCGCCGACCTGCCTCAGCAATTCATCGCCGGCTGGGTGACCAAAGGTATCATTGACCTGCTTGAACCAGTCGAGGTCCAGCATCAGGATACTGAATTGCTCTTCCGATCGGCGACAATTGTCGCACGCGTCCTCAACGCGCTCCATGAGCGCCGCGCGATTGGCGAGACCCGTCAGCGCATCGTGGTGCGCCATGTGCGCGATCCTCGCCTCCGACTGCCGGCGCTCGGTGATGTCCTCGTGGGTGGTTAGCCAGCCGCCATCGGACATTGGGCGGTTGACGACGGAAATTTCACGCCCGTCCGTCGTCTTGAGCACATGGCTCACGGTGCGGCCCGCCGAAAGCTGCTCCAGTATCTCCGTGCGATAGCTCTCCGGCTCCTGGGAAAGCAAGCCGGTGGAAAATCGGTGGTGGAGCAACTCGATTAAACTGCAGCCCGGCTTGACCGCATCCGCGGAGAGGCCATGCATTTCCAGGAAACGGCGGTTGAGCACGACCAGACGTTCTTGTGCATCGAACATCAAGAGGCCGTGCGACATGTGCTCAATTGCACCGTTGAGCCGCGCGGTCTGCCGCTCGCTCTCGCGCAGAATCTCGAGGGCGGCCTCGGCCCTGGTCTGGGCAAGTTCCGCCTCCGCCCGGCCGGCTTGTGCCTCCATGCGATGCTGATGTTCCGACCACCAGCGCCAGATCCCAAAGCCTACGATGAGCACGACCAGAATGCCGCCGGTTGCCTCCGCGGCCGCAATCCAGGCGGTGCGGCGCCAACCTGCCAGCGCCGCATCCTCGCCCTGCGTCGCCAGAATGAACAGCGGATAATCGTCGAGCATGCGAGCCGCTTCGATGCGCATCTTGTTGTCGACTAAGCCGAGTTTCTGCACCACGGCGGCATTGGTGCCATGCAGCCGGCTCTGGATGCCGTCCGCAAACTTTTTGCCGACGACATTGGTGCTGGGAAAACTCGCCAACACAGTTCCGTCAAGCCGAATGAGCGAGATCGCGGTGTCGTGTTCCGAACGGTCCAGGATCGAACGCCAATAACTTTCGAAGAAGTCGAGCTTGATAAATCCACAGACGAGTCCGACCGTCGTGCCGTCGGCGCTGTGGATGCGCTGCGCCACAACGATTCCGCGGACTCCGCTGTTGCGATGCCGGATCGGCGCGCTCACGTATCGTTCAAGGGCCGGATCGTCTCTGAAGGCGACGAAATAGTCGCGATCGGCAATGTTTAGTTGCGCGCGCGGTGTTGAGTACGACGAATTAATGACATTGCCGTCAAGGTCGACAAGGCCCAGCGCCCCGATTTGCGGTAAACCAATAATCTGTTGCGCCAGGATCTGCTGAATGCTGGAGGCGGTCCCGCGGAGACGGAATCCTTCGGCGTCTTCGATCTGGTTGGACGCCAGGCGCTCAGTCACCGCATTGAGCACAAGCGAGACCGACCGGAGCGAGACGCTGGCCTGCGCGGCAACTGCAAAGCTGCGCCGTTCCAGGATCTGCTTGACCTGGCTGAGTGTCGATTGACGCAGCTTCGCGACGATCACCACGTTGCCGACGACAATCGCCGCGATCGCGACGCAGCACGCGCCGACGAGGACCATCTGCCATCGCGGCATCGTTCGCGCGAGCGTCGGCACCAGTACCATCTCCGGGACTCCGGCGGGCAGCCAAAACTAGGCAAAATTCTTCGCCAGAATCGGACAAAATGGTTGGGATTTAATTCAACGAGGGCAATGAAACGGACATTTGCGTGTGAGCCTTAACGGCCACTAAACCGGAACGCGAGCAGTTAACGGCACGCCCGCGAAGGCCGGTCCGGGTGAGGGCTTTTAGGCCGCCACGGTGCGGAGGAAGTCTTCCACCTCGCCGCGCAGTTTGACGGTCGCGTTTTCGACTTCTTCCGACGCCGCCAACACCGTCTGGGCGGAGCTGCGGGTCTGGGTGGCGCCGCTGGCGACGTCGCCGAGCGCCGATACGACGGCTTTGGCGCCGTCGGCCGCACTGGCGACGTTGTGCGAAATCTCTCCGGTAGCCTGCTCTTGCTGCGTGATGGCGCCGGCGACCTCCGAGCTGTGGGTGTTGATGTCCTGCATTCGCTGCGTGATCGCGCGAATAGCCGCGACGGCGTCCCCGGTCGAGCTCTGGATCGACGAAATCTCGTTGGCGATTTCCTTGGTCGCCTTACCGGTCTGCACCGCAAGCGACTTCACCTCCGAGGCGACAACCGCAAAGCCGCGCCCGGCTTCGCCGGCACGCGCCGCCTCGATCGTGGCATTTAGCGCCAAAAGGTTAGTCTGTTCGGCGATGTCCTGAATAAGCTTGACGACGTCACCGATCCGTTGCGCGACCCGGGCGAGTTCCGCGATGTCGTCGTTTGTGGTGGCGGCGTCGGCGGCGGCGCTGCTCACCACCGCGTTGGCCTGCGCCAGCTGGCGGCTGATCTCTTTGATCGAGGCGGACAGCTCTTCAGCCGCGGCGGCCGCGGTTTCGACGTTGGCCGAGGCTGCATTCGATCCGCGAACGGCGCCCTCGGCGCGTTGCAGCGTGTGGTCCGATGTCGAGAGCAGGCTTTGAGCCGCGGTTTTCATTGCGGCTGCGCTATGTGCGACGGTATCGATGACGGTCTCGACCCGGCCGCGAAACGAAGCGATGCGCGCCTCTGTTGCGCGGCGGCCTTCGTCGCGCTGGCGCAGCGAATCGCGCTCCTCCTCGGCGACGAACTGCTCGGTGACATCGGTATGGGTCGTTACCCAGCCGCCTTTCGACAACGGCTGCATGACCAAAGCAATGCTGCGTCCGTCAGTAAACTTGATGGTGCGCTTTTGGGTGCGGCCCTCGGCGGCGCTCCGGCGGCACTGCTCGGCGTAAAGATCAGGATCGCCGGTGAAAGTGCCGTTCTCGATCCGAATATCGAGCATCTCGCGCAGCGACATCCCGGAACGCAATTGCTCGCGGCGGAGAAGGTGCATTTCGATATAGGTCGAGTTGCAGAGGACGAGCCGGCCTGCGTCATCGAACATGCACAAGGCTTGAGTCATATTGTTGAGCGCAAGCCTGGCCAGAAGATTGCGGTGGCGCTCCGTCGCAAGTGCCAACAGAGCGCCTATTCCCAACGCCGCGAGCGTCAGGAGCCCGCACAAGATGGCGCCTCCGGCGAAGGGGATAGCGTTTAGGGCACGAAAAATTCCGTCGAGCCCCATCAGGCTCACGCCGGCGGTCCCAACGGCAAAGCCGATGGCACCCGCCCAGATGACGAGCCTCCATTGACGAAAAGTCTTAGCGAGAGTGTGCCCGAAAAGCATAGCCGGCGCGCCAGGATCAATGCCGCGAGACTATCCGCCGAGGCATTTTTTTAGGGTTAACGGGCTGTGCCCAATTCCGCGCCAATCTTTGCTTCACCGGTCTTCGTTCCACCCTGCTAGCGGCGGAAGCGGTCGCGAATATTCTTGGCTTGCGCGATGAAGCCCGCGCGTAGCCCCTCGAGAGTGCGCGCCAGCGCAAACGGCGGCTGCGGCCGGACCGCAATCAGGCGATCGCAAAGCGGAAGCCGCTCGCGCCACAGATGATCGATCATGGAGTGGTTTGCCGTCGCGCAGGAGTCGACGCGTGTGATGCCCGGATCGTCCAGAACTTCGTGCGTGAGCTCAACAGTCAGCATGACGCCCGGTGAATAGCGCGCGAAAGCTTCATCGTAGGCGATCTTCCAGAACCACGCAGAGCGGCCGCTATGCAGGACAATCGCCGCCGCAATTGCGCGGCCGTCCACCATGATGCGGTCGATTGCGGCCTTGTCTTCCGCGGCAAGAGCGCGAACCGCTGCGGCGATAAAACGCCGAAGCTCTTCGTGATCGGAAATGGCGGTACCGGCTCTGCCTTTCCAGCCGCCCGCTTCGAGCGCAAAAAAGTCGTCAAGCGCCCGGCCGACGGCGGCGGCTTCGGTGGCGACCGTGATCAAGACAGCGCCGGTCTCCGCCAGGCGCCGCCATTTTCGCCGGAGTTCCTTTTGCTGGTGTCGGCCGAGTTTGCCTTCGAAGTAAAACGACCGCTCGCCGCTTGGCGCCAACAACGCCCGCTGATGGCGATTGAAATCGGCGAATGGCATCTGCGCACGCCGCAGAATCGGCGCGAGTGCTGCGGCGAAAGGACCGTCTTCCGGCAGGAACGGCAGCAACGCCAAACCCGGCAGCGTTGGCTCCGCGGCGAGGTGAGCAAAGAACGCAGCGATCACCGGTTCGGCGGCTTCCCGATCGACCAGCGGCACGCCAAGCGGGCCGTAGGGGTGGGTCAGGCCGACTAATACGGGGAGCTTAAAGCCGTAACGGCGCTGTTCGATCCGCGCCGGAAAAAAGCCGAGAAGATGGCGCGGCTCTCCGCCCGGCCACACCAGCACTGCGCCCGCGTCCTGGCCAAAAACGGTTGCCGCGGCGAGCAGGAATGCAGGCTCGTAGAAAACATTCGGCTCGAGCGCGTGAGCGGCGAGTTCGCGCCATTCGGCAGCGATCGGCTCAAGCTCGGTCAGCGCGCGCCACTCGACCGTGAAGGCATTGGCTGCGTAGCGGTCAGCAACTGTGGCGCGGCGGGCTTTGGCAATTGCTCCGGCTGCGTCTTCGAGCGCAACGGCCAGCGCCGGATTTGCCGCGGCTCTCGTCGTCACGGCCGCGCTCTCAAGTGTCCCTTGGACCACCGAACACAAAGCAGTGGAAGCCCAAGCGATATTTCGCGACCAGAAACAGACTGGCGGATTCAAACACCAGCGCGACCGAACTTGCGATCGCAGCGCCGGCAAGCCCAATCGGGGGAATGAGCACGACGCAAAGCACGAGATCGAGCGCGAACGAGGTGCCATAGACCGCCGCGCACCAGCGCCGCTCGCCGAGCATGTTGAGAAGCCGCTCGGACGGACCGACCGAAGCGCGCGCCAGCAAACCTATGGCGATAATGAACATCAGATAGTAGCCGGAGACGAAGTCGGCGCCGTAGAGGCGCAGCAGCGGCCGCCCAAACACGAGCAACAGAGCAATCGCGGCGAGCGACGGCCAGAACGTCAGGCGCACGGACTGCTTGACGAAAGCGGTGAGCCGCTTGTGGTCGCCGGAGACATGATATTCGGCAAACTTGTGCGCAATCGTCTGCGCCACCGAGTAATAGATGAAAGCGACCAGAGCGAGCGTCTTGACCGCCGCGTAGTAGATCGCGACCTCGTTGGCCGGACGGTACTGCTGCAGAATGATCACGTCCGAATAGGTGAGCAGAAGATAGAACGCCTCGACCACAAAGATCGGCGTTGACACGGCGAGCCAGGCGCGCGGTGCGTAAGCGTGCGGTCCGCTCTCGACCACGCCGCCAAGTCGGCGATTAAGAATGGTGAGTTGGCCGACGCCGACGGTGAACAGCGTAATGACGCCGACGATGGTTGCCGTCACCGCGTCGGTCGGAAAGCCGAACGCGTAGGCGAGCCCCATCAGCACCAGAAGCATGAGCTGGCGCAGCACATAAACCGGAGACAGGCCGAGATTGACCCAGTTGTACGAGCGCGCGATACCGCCTTGCACTTGCCAGAGCGCGAACATCGCCAGCATCGGGCATGACAGATAAAGCGGGACGATGGTTTCCGGCGCGAGATGTGGCGACAACAGCCAGATCGCGAGCGCGCCTGCGCCCGCGACCGCAGCCGAGATGATTAAGGCAAGCCAGCGGCTGCCGCGGAGAAAGCCGCGCAGCAGCGCGAATTTCTTGTGTTCGGTGTATTCAGGAATAAAGCGCTGCGCCGCCGATGCGAGCCCAAGGTCCGCCATGCCGCCGATCAGGAGCACCCAGGTCCAGGCGTAAATGTAGATGCCGAATTCGAAACTGCCCATCCAGCGCGCGAGCAGAATTTGCGAGATAAATGCGACCGCTGCGCTCGCCACGCGAATGATGAATGCAGCGCCGGCAAGACGCCGCACCAACGAAGAGTCGCTGCCGTCGGCGAACAGCGCATGGGCCCGCGCTACCGCGCTGTTTATCGCTTCGCCCCACGGGACGGAAGACGATAGACGCCAGGACGGGCGCCAAGCCCGACGCGGCGCATGCTCGGAACCGATCGATGCCACAGATACCTCTGCGCCGCCGCCAGCTGGAAGGCGCGACGGTGCAATCGTAGGCAAGGAACCGTTAACATTCGGTTGGAAGAAATTAACAATTGCGCAAGCATCTGCCCAAGCATCGCTCGCGCTGAAACGCCAAGCTTATTTCTTCTTGGCTGCCTGCTTCGCGCGCGCTGCCGAGTTGGCCGAAACCGCGGCGCGGACGAGTTGCTTGAACGCGGCTTCGTCGATCTTCTCGCCTTCGCGGATGTCGATGGCACGCCGCACGTTGCCTTCCAGGCTGGAATTGAACAGCTTGTTCGGGTCTTTGATCGAAGCGCCGCGAGCGAAGGTGAGCTTCACGACAGCCTTGTAGGTCTCGCCGGTGCAGATGATCCCGTCGTGCTCCCACACCGGCACCCCGCGCCACTTCCACTCCTCGACGACGTCCGGGCAAGCCTCTTTGATAAGACTTCGCATTCGCGCCAGCATCTCTCCGCGCCAGTCGCCGAGTTCCTTAATTCGCCCATCGATCAGCCGCGCGGGCGCGGTTCCCTCTTTTGCTTTCGTCGCGGCGCTCTTCGTCTTCTTCATGGTCGCTTTCTTCATGATCGCTGTCGCTTCACCCGCCCGTCCATATTACTTCCGGTACTCTGCCTTCAGTGCGTACCAGGCATTAGCATAATTGAAGGCCGCCAATTGGCACTCTGCGACGAACTGCTGCTTTACGACCGGCTGCTCCTCGTATTTCGCACATTCTTTCACGAGCCGCGCGATCATTCTGTCGCTCTTGTACTGAGTGGCGCAAGAGTCGATGACCCGGTTCTTTTCCGCCAGACGCTCCTCGCCTTCGGCTGGCGACGCATCGAGCTTCTGCATCCTGACTTCGCATTCGCCTCCGGCGGAATTCGTCGGCGAAACGACGCCGGGCAAAGCGCGTTTGTCGTTAGCTGCCAGTCCTCCAGAGTGGGCGGGAGCAGCTGCGACGACCAGAGCAATCATAACGATTCGGATCACGGCGGTATCTCTTGAGCTCGTTAGAATTTGGTCTTTTAGCCTGTGCGCGCCGTCAATGCATTCCAGGCCGCGAGAGAATCCATGTAGTCGCGCCAGTGTGCGATTTTGCGGTTTTCGATTTTGATGATCGAGCAAAACCGGTTGTTGTACTTCACCCCGGTCGCGAGGATGGTTCCATTGATTTCATATTCGACGACGACGACACGACCGTCGTCTGTCTTATGGGTAATCAGCTTATCGGCGGATTGAAGCTTGATGTTGTCACAATAGCCTCTGAACTGGGCCATCAGCTCAGCGCGCCCTCGGATAATGCGAGGCCAACCGGACATCTCGTACAATACCTCGTAGACAATATCGTCGGTGACTATGTCGAAGAAGTGCTCACCATCAACGAGGTCGCCCAGCGCCCCTCGGACCAGATCGAAGTAAGGCCTGGCGTTGTCATAGGCAGCGTATTTTGGACTCGGCATCCTTGGTTCTCGTGATTGGTGCCCCTAACCGAATTTTCGGGGTGGATGTCACACTGGCGGTTTCTGGCTCGTCATGATGTCGGAACCCAACCGAAGGAGCGAACCATGAACGCCAACGAACTGTTTGCCGCGGCCCCGGACCTGATGAAGAAGTGGACCGCCACGTCGCTCGCCATCGCTTCGAGCCTGGAACCGACCCTGGTCCGGCTCGTCGAAATCCGTGCCTCGCAGATCAACGGCTGCGCCAACTGCATCAATATGCATGCGGCCGAAGCGCGTGAGAAGGGCGAAACCGAGCAGCGGATTTACCTGCTCTCGGCCTGGCGCGAGGCCCCTTGTTATAACGACAGCGAACGCGCCGCGCTCGGCTGGACCGAGGCGCTGACGCGGCTCTCCGAAGCACACAACCTGGACGACGCGCGCGAAGCCTTGCAGGCTCAATTCAGCCGGGAGGAGCAGGTGAAGCTCACGCTAATGATCAACATTATCAACGGCTGGAACCGCATCGCGGTCGGCTTCCGCCAGTTTGTCGATCCGGCCGAGGCGAAATCCGTCGCCCGGGCGGCGGCGGCCTGATGACCGTTGCCGCACCCGAGGACGCCGCGGCCAGTTTCGAGCCGCTGCGTCCAAAGTTGATGCGGGTTGCCTACCGCATGCTCGGCTCGGTGGCCGACGCCGAGGATACCGTGCAGGAAGCCTTCATCCGCTGGATGCGGGCCGACCGCGGCGAGGTGCGCGAGCCCGAGGCGTTCCTGCGCCGGTCGGTGACGCGGCTGTGCCTCGATCAGCTCAAATCAGCGCGCCGCCAGCGCGAGACCTATGTTGGTCCCTGGCTTCCCGATCCGGTCGTCGAAGAGGAGCAAGAGGAAGACGTCACCTTGCCGCTGATGCTGGCGCTCGAACGCCTGTCCCCGCTCGAGCGCGCGGCCTTTCTGCTGCACGATGTGTTCGGGCTCGCGTTCGAGGAAGTCGCCGCCACCATCCAGCGCGACGCCCCGACCTGCCGCCAGCTCGCCAGCCGCGCCCGAACTCACGTCCGCGAGGCGAGACCGCGCTTCCAGGTGGAACAACAACACAGCCTCGAACTTGCCGAAGCTTTTTTCGCCGCCTCCCGCAGCGGCGACATGAAAGCGCTCGGCGCCATGCTGGCGGCCGACGTCAGCGTCCAGCGACGGCGGCGGCAAGCGGCCGGCGGCGATGGCGCCCGTGGTCGGCTTCGACGCCGTGATGAAGGCCCACAAGTTTCTGGCAGCGCACTTCCAGAAGAATGGCTCGAAGCTTGTGCGCGCCGGATACATCAACGGATTACCCGGCTTCATCACGCTGGAGTCAGACGGCGAACTCCAAACCACCGCGCTCGACATCGAGGACGGAAAGATCACCGCAATCTATATCGTGCGAAATCCCGACAAGCTGAGGCATCTGCATTAGGGGGCCGTAGCCTGGATGGGTGGATCACGGCACATTCCGCCGAACCAACCCTACGGGCTAACGTCCGTTCAAAATCCCATCCGACGCTCGATGAGACGTCGGGTTTGATCCGTTGGATGGCTTCTTTCATGATTCTATTTGTCAATCGTCGTTAGCACACTCGTCATTGCGAGGAGCCAACGGGTCCGGCCCGAAGTGGAAGCTCCGCGACGAAGCAATCCAGACCGCGAGGCCGGACTGGATTGCTTCGCTTCGCTCGCAATGACGAGATGGCCCCTTTTGCTCGACACATGCCGTATTCACTTCCGCCGTCATGGCCGGACTTGTTCCGGCCATCCACGTCTTTGTTGCTCGTCGGCCGTTAAGTCGTGGATGCCCGGGACAAGCCCGGGCATGACGAGTTAGAAGTTATTGCCATTGGCAAGACTCGCTTCCAGCGTCATGGCCGGACTTGCTCCGGCCATCCACGTCTTTGTTGCTCGTCGCCCGCTAAGTCGTGGATGCCCGGGTCAAGCCCGGGCATGACGAGTCGGAGGTTGTGGATTTTTTTATTCGCATCATTTGTTTGCCGGCGGCGCTCGTAAGCCTCCCCATGGATCGAACTTTTTATTTGAGTTTTCGGCAGGCTTGGCCCGCTTGAGCATGGATTCGTAAGCCTCGTCGGCCGCTTTGTCCTGCTGCTTCTTGAGTTCCTCCGCGGCCTTTTGGCGGCTGGACTTGGGAAACTCTTGCTGAGCGAGCAGTTGCGCACGAGAAGCTTGTGACAGCAACACCGAGATGACCAACGATAGGGCAAGTTCTCTGGCTAGATGGCGTCGCATGCGGCGATGTTATTTCAAGAGCACGTGGGCACGCTTCGCTTTGCCCACGCTGCGTTTGATAGAACTCAATAGTCCTTCAGCAGCCGCTCGATGTAATCGAGCTCTTCCTGCGGGCGCAGGATGTCGCCGTAACGGCGGCGCAGTTCTTCGATGATACGCCGCGCGCGCTGCACGTCGATCTCGCCCGGCACTTTCACGGTAACATCATCGCCGTAGTCGCGGCCGCGCAGCGGCCGGCCGAGCGGATCGGTGTCGCGTTGCGCACGTGGAAGTCCCAAGCGTCCATTCTGACCGGGACCAGGGCCCTGTCCCATTTGTTGCTGCATCGATTGCGCCATACCTTGCGCGCCCTTGCGCAGCGCATCGAGTGCGCGGCCTTGCGAGTCGACAGCGCTGTCGGAATTGCCGTCGCCGAGTTCGCCTTCAGCTTCGCCCATGGCTTCGCCGGCACGGCCAAGCTGATCCATGCCGTCCTGACCTTGACCCTGCTGGCCTTGACCCTGCTGGCCTTGCTTGCCCTGCTGGTTCTGGCCGAAGCCACGGTTCTTCATGTCTTCAAGGAGCTTCTTGAGACGGTCGCGCAAGGCCTGCTGATTCTGCCGAAGCTCGTCCATCGATTGGCCTTGCTGGCCCTCCTGCCCTTGCTTTCCTTGCTGACCGCGCTGGCCGTTCTGGCGGCGCTGATCCTGGCCCTGGCGATACGTGCGGTCGCGCAAATCCTGCTGCTGATGAATCATGTCGCCGAGGTCGTCGAGCTCCGACATCATGTCGCCGAGGTCGTCGCCGTTCATGTCTGGCGTCGCCATCTGCAGATTCTCCATCATCTGCTGGAGCTGTTGCAGAAGTTGCCGGGCGGCGTCCTTGGCGCCGTTGCGGGCCAGGTTTTCGAGCCGGTCGAGCATGCTCTTGAGGTCCTGCGAGCGCAGCGCGCGGGAATTGCGGTCGAGCGGACGCGCGAGCTGCTGCTTGTTTTTCAGCTGCTCCTGCATCGCCTGCAAATAGCGATCCATGGCGGCGCGCAGCTGATCCATCAGCTGCTTGATTTCCTGATCGGTGGCGCCGCGCTCCAGCGCCTGGCGCAGCGCCTCTTCGGCATTGCGCAAACCGGCCTGGGCGTCGGACACGCCGCCGTCCTCGATGCCGACCGCCATCTGCCACAGCCGCGCGGCGACGTCGCGCAGATCGTCGTCGGTCTTGGCGCGAACCAGCGACCAGAAGATCGAGCGCAGGCCGAGATAAACCCCGGCGTCAGGCGTGAACTTTTCCGGCGCCATCGCCAGCGCATCGAGCGCGGTCGTGACCAGCGGACGCGCGCCGGCATCGAGCGCAAGATTGCGGCGCTGCTCGACCAGTGCCCGCGCCAGCGGCTTTGAGAAAACGCGCTCGGGCAGGCGGAACGTGAACGGCTCGCTTCTGCCCTCGTTGCCGCCTTCGTCGCGGGCGACAAGCGTCATCACCACTTCGGCGCCGGCCCAGGCATGATCGGTCAGATCCTTGATGGTCTGACCGACGCCGTTTTTGGTGCGCGCCTGCGGCAAAACGAGCGCAAAATCCGGCGGCCCGTAGAGCGGACGCGCAGTTCCACCGGGCGCGTTCGGCGCGTCTTTGCGCGCGAATGTCGCTTGCGCTTCGGTCACGCCATAATCGTCTTCGATCCGGTAGGACAACAGCAGCGAGCCGCGATTTTGCTGCTCGGGATCCTTGGCCAGCGCAATCGTCGGCGGCTTGTCGGGAATGACGTTGAAGGCCCAGGTCAGATCGTCGCCGGCGCCGCGCAACGTTGCGGTGCCGATGGAGGCGATCTTGAAGCGGTACTCCTGCGCGCCCGCAGGCGCGCGCACATCTTCTTTGGCTGCGGCGACGCCTCCCGTGCTGGAAACGTCGAGATCAAGCTTGCCGGTCGCGCGCACGGTGAGCGTACTGCCGGCCGGAACAGAAACAGGTTCGTTAGTCTCCATCGTCTGACGCGCGGCCTCGCCCGGATGAATGCCGGCGAGAATGATCGGTGGCTTGCCGGTATAAACGGGTGGCGTCACCCAGGCGTCGACGCGGAAATTCGCCGGCAGCACCACGCCATGCCAGTCGAACGCCGCGGCGATGCGTTTCCAGTGTTCGCCGCCAGTAGCGAGGAACGCGGCAATGGCGGCGATGAGAACAAGACCACGCACAGCGTAAGGATCGCGCACCGCGATGCGCGGCGATGGCCACCCCGCTTTGAAGGCGCGTGCTGCGGCAAGCGTGCGTTCGACGTGCGCCCGCCACAACGCCAGCGAATAAGGGTCTTGCGGTGTGACCACGAGTTCATCGGCAATCGTCGTTGCCGGGCGATGGCGCAGACCGCTCCGGCGATCGAGCCGGGTCAAGGCATCAGCGGCTGTTGGGATACGCAGGCGGGTGAACGGAACGAGTGCCGCAAGTGCCAGCAGCGCGAACACCACCATGCCGGCGGCACGTCCAAGCGGCGGCAACCAGAGCCAGAGACCAAGCCAGGAAACCGTCAGGAACAGACCGACGACGGTCGCGAGCGTCGCGAGAGCAGGCCACAGCCGCTCCCAGAAAATCATCCAGCGGGCGCGCCGCAACGCCGAGGCAAGCTGGCCTCTCGCGACCGGCTCAGTGCTCCGATGCGACGGCGCCGTTTGGCTCGTAGGGGTATCCGTCACCAAAGTCTCCGCGGATGAACTCCGCATCAGAACAGGCTACCATGAGGGCGGGTTCAAGGCACCCGCGGCCGGAGAAGCAAGATCAAAGCCATGCAGGCATGCGATCGAGCGCAATCAATTCTTCGGCACTGACACGCGGCCGCACCAGCGCCCATTCGTGAGCTTTGACAAGGACTTCCGGGACCAGCGCACGGGTGTTGTAGGTGCCGGCCTCGACCGCGCCGTATGCGCCCGCCGTCATGACGGCGATCAGGTCGCCCGGCTTCGGCTCGACCATCGAGCGATCGAGCGCGAGAAAATCGCCTGATTCGCAGACCGGCCCGACCACGTCGGCTAATCGGGGGACCGGCGTCTTGGCTTGCTCGTCACGTCATTCGCGCAGTGGCAAGACCCGTAACCGCATACGCGTCGCGTCGATCGAGACAAGTGCGCCTTCCGTCAGCTCCTGGTGACTACGCCGAATAGACTTCAGCACATTGTGCCCCAGCACATCCGGCGTCAGCACATCACTGCGCAGCTGCACAACGCTCGGCCGCTGGTCGCCCGTGGCGGCAAGGATAGCCCCGAAATCCAGATCGCTCGTCAGTACTACATGATCGTGTTCAACCGCCCATCGCATCACTTCGCTATCGGCAGCATCGCCCTGACCAATCTGCGACCAGTGTACAGCTTCAAACCCGGCTTCGATCAGGAACCCAACCCAAGCCGGCGACACGTTCATGTCGATTAGGAATTTCATCCAGTAATTGGAAGATCGATCTCACGCTCCTGGGCGCGCCAGGCGGCGTAGCGCAGCGCTTCAAGGACGTCTTCGCGTTCCAAATAAGGATAGTCGGCGAGCAGCTGATCAATGCTCCTGCCGGCGCCGATCTGCCCGACAATCATTCCGACCGTCACCCGCAAACCCCGGATGCAAGGTTTGCCCCCCATGACAGTAGGGTTTTGAGTGATGCGTGTGAAATCGGCCATGACGAAACTCGTGCGGCGCATCCTTCACAGATGCGGAACATGTCAGACGCGCCAATAATACCACGAACTGGACGAAGCGCAGACATCGGTCAGAACCGTCAAAGCCATGCAGGCATGCGATCGAGCGCGATCAATTCTTCGGCACTGACGCGCGGCCGCACCAGCGCCCATTCGTGAGCTTTGACAAGCACTTCCGGGACCAGCGCGCGGGTGTTGTAGGTGCCGGCCTCGACTGCGCCATAAGCGCCGGCCGTCATGACGGCGATCAGATCGCCCGGCTTCGGCTCGACCATCGAGCGATCGAGCGCGAGAAAATCGCCTGATTCGCAGACCGGCCCGACCACGTCGGCAATGATTCTGGGCGCTCCAACTTCGGCTTCCTGAACCGGCCGAATGTCGTGGTGCGCATCGTAAAGCGTTGGGCGCACCAGGTCGTTCATACCGGCGTCGACAATGACAAAAGTCTTTGCCTCGCCGCGCTTCACATAAAGCACGCGCGTGACCAGAATTCCGGCGTTGCCGACGATGAGGCGGCCAGGTTCGAAGATCAGCCGGCACCCGAGGTCGCGCGTCGCGCGCTTGACCACCGCGGCGTAGGCGTTCGGATCGGGCGGCGGCTCATTGTCCTCGCGGTAAGGAATGCCGAGGCCGCCGCCGAGATCGACATGGTCGATGGTGTGGCCGTCGGCGCGCAGTTGCCGCACGAAGTCCGCGAGCAGCGCAAACGCATCGCTGAACGGATCGAGCTCGACGATCTGGCTGCCGATGTGCATGTCAACGCCGACGACGCGCACGCCTTCGAGCTTGGCGGCGCGGGCGTAAACTTCGCGCGCGCGGCTGATCGGAATGCCGAATTTGTTCTCGGCCTTGCCGGTCGCGATTTTGGCGTGGGTTCTCGGGTCGACGTCGGGATTGACGCGGATCGAAATGTCGGCGGTGCGGCCCTTGGCGGAAGCGATCTCGGCGAGCAGATCGAGCTCGGCTTCGGATTCAACATTGACGCACAGAATGCGTTGCTCGACCGCGAGCGCGAGTTCATGCGCGGTCTTGCCGACGCCGGAGAACATGATCTTGTCCGGCGCGATGCCGGCCAAGCGGGCGCGCAGGAGTTCGCCGCCGGATACGACGTCGGCGCCGGCGCCGAGCCGCGCCAGCGTCGCGATCACCGCCTGATTGGAATTGGCCTTCATCGCGTAGCAGACCAGCGCATCGACATCGGCGAAGGCGCCGGCGAACACCCGATAGTGCCGCTCCAGCGTCGCGCTCGAATAGCAATAGAACGGCGTGCCGACGGCATCCGCCAGCTCAACAAGGTCGACGGCCTCGGCGTACAGCACGCCGCCTCGATAGTCGAAGTGATGCATGGGCAGTGTTTAGAGCATCATCCGGCAAGGATGAAGCGATTTGCGAGAGTGATCGCTTATTGCATCAGCAGAGGGTCGAGCAGGAATGACTTCTTCTGACCGGTCGGAGCTACCGGATTGCCGAACGTATCGAAGCCGTTTTTCTGCGCGGTTTGCTGCGATGGCGGCCCGTTCGCGGCCGGAGCGCCCGCGAGAGATGTCCCGGTCGGGGGCGCCGCGCTGGAAGTGGGTGTCGGCGCAGCGCCTGGCGGCGGCAGCGGCATTCCATTGCGTCCGCAAGCCGCGAGCATCAACGCAGCGGCCGTCAGCGCGGCCAGCGCAAAAAAGCTACTCAAGCGGTTAAAGGCCAAAAGACCGGTCCCCCAGAAGCTCCTGCAACATAGCAGATCGCACCGCGGCGGCGAGATTTTGGCATTAACACGTTGCCACCGCGTTTATTGCCCGCGCCCGGTCCTTGCCGCCGCAATTCAGCCTTTGGCCTTAAATCGCTTAAGCCAGCGCTTGGCCTGCGTGCGCACGCTATTCGGTGCGGTGCCGCCATAAACCGTCCGGCTCTTCACCGACGCCTCGACCGAAAGCACGCCGAAAATCGCTTTGGTGATGCGGGGCTCGATCGCCTGCATGGCGGCAAGCGGCAATTTATCGAGGGGAACGCCCGCGGCAGCCGCCTTGGCGACGATCTGGCCGGTCACGTGGTGCGCCTCGCGAAACGGCACCTTGAGCGTTCGCGTGAGCCAGTCGGCAAGATCGGTGGCGGTGGCGTAACCCTCACCGGCGGCCTGCCGCATCCGGGTCACGTCCGGCTCCATGTCGCGCACCATGCCGGTCATGGCCTTGATAGAAAGCACGAGCGCATCGAATGCGTCGATCGTGCCTTCCTTGTCCTCCTGCATGTCTTTCTGATAGGCGAGCGGCAGCCCCTTCATCACCATCAACAATGCCGTGAGCGCGCCGACAATGCGGCCGGCCCGCGCGCGCACCAGTTCCGCCGCGTCTGGATTGCGCTTCTGCGGCATCATCGACGAGCCGGTGGTGAACTTGTCCGAGAGTTTGACGAGGCCGACCAGCGGCGACGACCACAGCACAATCTCTTCGGCGAAACGCGACAGATGCACGGCGGCAATCGCGCACGCCGACAAGGTCTCGAGCACGAAATCGCGATCGGCGACCGCGTCGAGCGAGTTCGCCGTCGGGCGCGCAAAGCCGAGCGCCTTCGCGGTCATCGCCCGATCGATCGGAAATGACGTGCCGGCAAGCGCAGCCGCACCAAGCGGACTTTCATTCAGCCGCGTCCGCGCATCGGTGAAGCGGCCGCGGTCGCGCGCCGCCATTTCGACATAGGCGAGAAGGTGATGGCCGAAAGTCACCGGCTGCGCGGTTTGCAGGTGAGTGAATCCCGGCATCACGGTTGCGGCATGTTCGAGCGCCTTCTCGGCGAGCGCGCGCTGATAGGCGGCAAGCGCGGCGTCGATCTGTTCAATCGCATCGCGTACGAACAGCCGGAAGTCGGTCGCCACCTGATCGTTGCGCGAGCGCGCAGTGTGCAGGCGGCCGGCGGCTGGGCCAATCAGTTCGCCGAGCCGGCCCTCGACATTCATATGAATGTCCTCGAGCGCGCGCTTGAACTTGAATTTGCCGGCGTCGATCTCTGACAGGATCGTGTCTAGACCGTGAGCAATCTGCTTTGCATCCTGCGCCGTAATGATGCCGGTTTTGGCCAACATTGCCGCATGGGCCTTGCTTGCGGCGATGTCCTGCCGGTACAGGTGGCGGTCGAAATCGATCGAGACGTTGATCTCCTCCATGAGGGGATCGGGACCTGAACTGAAACGTCCGCCCCACATTTTGTTGCTCATAATAAAGTCCGCCGAGGTTTTCTCAGATGTCCGAGCAATCCGCCCCGCCGCATCCTGTCACGCGCCGCTATCGGGCGGGTGCCGTGACGGCGGTCATAGCAATTCTGATCGTCCTGGCCGGGGTATACGGGATGGAACACCTGCGAAGCAATCCGGCCGCCACGGCCTGTGAGCCGGCGGTCAAGATTGCGGCCCGGCTCGCGCCGCTTGCGCATGGCGAAGTCGCAGCGCTCGCGATGGCCCATACGCCGTTTCGGGTGCCCGATCTGACATTCAAGGACGCCGAAGGCCGCGAGAAAACCCTTACGGACTGGCGCGGCCGCACCGTGCTCCTCAATCTGTGGGCTACGTGGTGCGTGCCCTGCCGCAAGGAGATGCCGGCGCTCGACACCTTGCAGGCCGACCTTGGCGGTCAGGGTTTCGAGGTGATCGCGGTGAATATCGACACGCGCGATGCGGAAAAGCCGCTGAAATTTCTCAAAGACGCCGGCGTCAAGCACCTGGCCTATTATTCAGATCAAAGCGCCAAGGTGTTTCAGGATTTGAAAAGCGCGGGCAAGGCTTTTGGGATGCCGACGACGCTCATCATCGATCGGTCCGGCTGCGAGATCGGCGTCATGGCCGGACCCGCCGAATGGGCGAGCCCGGACGGCGTGAAGCTTGTGAGCGCGGCGCTTGGCAACGCGGATTGATCCAACAGGTCGCGCCCGATGACAGGCTACCCAACAACACCATCAGGCGATGATGTCGAGGTACGCGCCGACACCGCTCGCGGTGCCTCCGCGTTGCTGAAAATTCTGCGCCGCGGCCGCCGTTAATTGTGCGACCGAGCTAGCGTTGGCGTTCGCTTGTGTAAGCTGCGCCGCAACCGCCATTTGATAGCTCGCAAGCTGTGCGCCGGTGAGTGATGAAACGAGGCTTGTCTCCATGGTCGAGGGTCCTCAAGCAACCACCCCTCTCGTCTTGCGCTCAAATATACATCCGGCCGCGCGGCATAGCTGCGGGCGTCAACGGCCAATTTGCAAACACGGCTGATGAAGATTTGATCTTGGCGTACGCGGTTTCGCGTATCCGCGCTTTTGACTTTACAGAGTTTCCGCGGCCCCGGCTCGCGTTCGCCTGCCGAGGACAGCCACGTTACGCACTGACGTCGAGATTCGTACCCAGGCCGGCAGCAACATTGGCGAGCGGATTGAAATTCTGCTGCGCGGCGTTGGTCAATTGCTCGACCGACGATCCGCTGTCCGGATTTGACGACCGGGCCAGAAACGCCGCCGCCGCAAGCTGAACTTGCCCGACCTGCACCGCGAGGAACGCGGAAATGAGACTTGTCGCATCCATGACAGACTCATAATGCCATGACCATCGATCGGCGTCGCGCACCGACCCGCGCCAGAGTTGACGACGCCTTAACAAACCGTCCGCGGCGGAGCGCGTTTCACGAACCGTAAAGCCGGTGCGGCAGAAGCGTGGCAAGTCCAGGAAAAAACCACAGCGCCAGCAGCATCGCGAGTTGGATCACCACATAGGGAATGATGCCGATATAAATGTCTCGCGTCGTTACTTCTGGCGGCGCGACGCCGCGGAGATAGAACAAGGTCGGCCCGAGCGGCGGATGCATGTACGAGGTCTGCAAGTTCACTGCGATCATGATGCCGAGCCACACAGGGTCGACACCCGGCATTTTCAACAGCACGGGCGCGACGATCGGCACCACCACGAAAATGATCTCAAAGGCGTCCATGACGAAGCCGAGTAAAAACAGCGCGGCCATCACCGCGAGCGTCGCGCCGCCGACGCCACCCGGCAGATTGGTGAGTACCCGCTCGATCAGAACGTCGCCGCCAAGGCCGCGGAACACCAGGCTGAACAAAGTCGCGCCGATCAGGATCAAAAAGATCATGCTGGTGATTTCCGTCGTCCGCGCCAGCACCGGCATCAAAAGGCCCGCCGCGCCCGATTTGCGCGCCGCGAGCAGGATCGAGCCGACGGCGCCGACCGAGGCCGCTTCGGTCGGCGTCGCGATGCCGCCGAGAATAGAACCCAGCACGGCGAGAATGAGTAGCAGCGGCGCGATCAGAACCGCGATCAGCCGGCGCGCCAGAGCAAGGCCATGCGGGGCGGCGAGGTCCGGTGCGATCGCGGGCAATCGCTTCGGGAACAACATCGCCATGGCGATCAAATAAAGAATATACAGCAGCACGAGAATGAGGCCGGGGATGATGGCGCCGGCAAACAGGTCGGCGACCGAGACGGTCTGCGGCGCGAAATTGCCTTCCGCCAATTGCGCGGCCTGATAAGAATTGCTGAGCTGGTCGCCGAGCAAGATCAACACCGTCGCCGGCGGAAAAATCTGCGCCAAGGTCGCGGTAGCCGCGACCGTGCCGGCCGCCAGCGCCTTGTCGTAACCGTGCCGCAACATCGTCGGCAGAACGATCAACCCCATCGTCACGGTTGTTGCGCCAACGATCCCCTTGGCTGCCGCCAGGAGCACGCCGACAATCGTGACGGCGATACCAAGGCCGCCCGGCAATGAGCCGAACAGGCGTCCCATGGTCTCCAGCAGCTCCTCGGCGATGTGCGAGCGCTCCAGCATTACCCCCATAAAAACGAACAGCGGGATCGCCAGCAGCACCTCGTTGTTCATGATGCCGAAAATGCGCTGCGGCAGCGCGCCGAGGAGCGAGAGGTCCATCGCCCCCACTGCGGCGCCGATGGCAGCAAAGATCAGCGACACACCGCCGAGCGTGATCGCCACCGGATAACCGACAAGGAGCACCGCGCAGACCGCGACCACCATCGCGATGGCGAGTACCTCTGCCATCATCAGCCGCTCCTCACCTCCGCCCGCGGGCGGGAGAGGATAAAGCCTGGTTCTCCGACTGCTCGATCAGAACCAACGTGGCGCGGAGTGCCTGCGACACGCCCTGGAGACCGATCAGGGCGGCAAACAGAGGGATGAGCGATTTGAGCAGATACACAAACGGCAGGCCGCTTGTCTCGCGCGAATGTTCCAAAACGCTCCATGAGCGCGCGGCGTACGGTATCGAGAGAATAGCAAGCGCGATCGCAAACGGCAGCAGAAAGACCAGTGCACCGAAGAGGTCGACAACGGCCCGTCGGCGCGGCGGCGCCTTGGCATAGAAGACGTCGATCCGCACGTGACCGCCGATTTGCAGTGTCCAGGCGGCGCCGAGCAGAAACAGCGCCGATTGCGCATAAAGCACCGCTTCCTGAAGCGCGATTGAACCGACGCCGAACCCATAGCGCATGACCACGGCGGCAAACTCGGCGATTACCATAAACAGCGCGCACCACATCGCCGCGCGCGCAATCGCCGCATTGGTGCGGTCGATACCATCGGCGATGCGTTTCAACGTGCGTTTGCATGATCCAACAGGAACGAATGCGTTGCGCGATGTGACATCGTATCCAGCCGCACTATAATGATCATTCCGGAACGCCGATATGGAGAGGCGGGCATGCCGCACGATCATGACGACGACCATCACGAGCACGGCTCGGAACTGTCCGAGATGCAGCTGCGCGTGCGTGCGCTCGAGACCGTGCTGACCGAGAAGGGCTACATCGATCCGGCCGCGCTCGACGCGATCGTCGAGGCCTATGAAACCAAGGTCGGTCCGCACACCGGCGCACGCGTCGTCGCCAAGGCCTGGAGCGACCCAGCATTCAAACGCGCCCTGATCGAGGACGCGACCAAGGCGGTGCAGGCCTTCGGCTTGCTCAATCGCGTCGGCGATCACCTGATTGCGGTCGAGAACGCGCCGAAACTCCACAACATGATCGTGTGCACTTTGTGCTCCTGCTATCCGTGGGAAGTGCTCGGCCTGCCGCCGGTCTGGTACAAATCGGCGCCCTATCGCGCGCGCTCGGTCAACGATCCGCGCGGCGTGCTGGCCGATTTCGGCGTTACGCTGCCGGCGGACACGCAAATCCGGGTGTGGGATTCGACGGCCGAGACGCGCTTTATCGTCTTGCCGATGCGGCCCGCCGGCACCGAAGGCTGGAGCGAAGAAAAGCTCGCAACGCTGGTGACGCGCGACAGCATGATCGGCACCGGTCTGCCAAAAACTCCGAGCGAGGCCGCATGATGGACGGCATTCACGACATGGGCGGCATGCACGGCTTCGGTAAAGTCGAGCCGGAGCCCGACGAGCCGGTGTTTCACGACAAATGGGAGGGCCGCGTGTTCGCGATGACCCGCGCCATCAGCTACACCGGAGTATGGCCGCTCGATCGCTCGCGCAGCGCACAAGAGAAACTGCCGCCGGAGGTTTATTTGTCCTGCTCCTATTACAAGAGATGGGAACTGGGACTGGAAAGCAACCTTGCCGCACACGGACTTGCGGCTCCTGACGAGATCGCGAATGGTCATTCGCTGCGCCCCGCTAAACCGCTTCCACGCAACAGGCTGAGCTCCGCCGGGGTGCCCGGCTCACTGACCCGGGGTTCGTTCGCGCGGCCGGCAAGCGCCCCTGCCCGCTTCAAGCCCGGCGACCGGGTGCGCACGAAAAACATTCATCCAGCTACGCACACCCGCTTGCCGCGCTATGCCCGCGGCCGCGTTGGCGTGATCGAGGCGGTGCGCGGCTGTCATGTCTTTCCCGATACTGTCGCGATCGGGGCCGGCGAAGACCCGCAATGGCTCTACACGGTGCTGTTCGACGGCCGAGAACTTTGGGGCGAGGCGACTGATCCGGCACTCAAAGTTTCGATCGAGGCGTTCGAGCCGTATCTCGAGCTAGCCTAGCAATGACGGCCGACGCTGCGACACTGCGCGCGACGCGAGCCGTGCAAAGCATACCGCGCAACGACGAAGGCCCGGTATTTCGCGAGCCGTGGGAAGCGCAAGCTTTTGCACTCGCAGTTTCACTCCACGAACGCGGCCTGTTTACCTGGGGGGAATGGGCCGCCACGCTCGGCGAAGAAATCAAAAAGGCGCAGGCGGCTGGCGATCCCGACACCGGCGAGACTTACTATCACCATTGGCTCGCCGCGCTCGAACGCATCCTCGCGAATAAAGGGCTCGCCGACGCGCAAACGCTCACCCGCACCCGCGATGCATGGCAGCGTGCGTGCGAACGCACGCCGCATGGCGCGCCGATCGAGCTACGTCCGGGCGACTTCAACGACTGAGGGCCAGACCGGCGGATCGGTGCCGAGCGGGACCGACGGCCGGGTCCACGCTGCGGGAGTGTCAGACAATCGCGCCGCATGCCGCACGCCACGCATCACGCCGAACGGCGACTGACTGGCCTCCAACAAATTCGCCACGTCGTCGCGCGACGGCAGCGGACAGACGAATCCATCTTCGACGCGGCCGAGATTCGAAATCCATCGTCCGGTTGTCGCGAGTGACAGGCTCACGAGCCAGCTACCACCTTCGCGCGCCTGGCGGATGCGCGCCATGATCGCACCGAATGCCAGCAAATATCCGGAGGCATGATCGAGCGCCTGACAGGGCAATTCTTTCGGACCGTCCACGCCGGCGGCACGCGCTTCAGCCGAATTAAATCCGGTCGCCGTCTGCACCAGCGAGTCGAAGCCGCGGCGCGATGCCCACGGTCCGGCATCGCCATAGGCCGACAGCGAAGCATAGACGATGCCGGGCCGCAGCGCCGCGACATCCTCGGGACCAAAGCCGAGCGCAGCAAGCGCGCCCGGCCGAAACGCTTGCACGAAGATGTCGGCGTCTTTGATCAGATGCCGCAACACCGCCTGGCCGTCCGGTGTCTTGATATCGGCGTAAGCAGAGAGCTTGCCGCGCCCGGTATCTTTCGCCAGCCAGTCAATAAACGGCAGGTCGGGCGCGGAAATCAGCATCACGTCCGCCCCGTGCGCCGCCATCGTGCGCCCCGCGACCGGACCGGCGATGATGCGGGTGAGGTCAAGCACGCGAACACCCGACAGCGGTCGGGGGCCGCGCGGCAAGGGCCGCGGCGGTGCTTCGCCGATCTTTTCGATCCGAACCACCGGCATGGCGGACATTGCGGCCGCATGCGGATGTTGCGCCCATTCCTCCGGCGTGCGCATCGCTGCGACGACGCAGCCGCGTCGATAGGCCTCGGTCTCGAAGGCGACGGCATCCCATTTGCCGAGCGCGCTCTCGATGGCTTCACGCGTCGGCGCGCAGCCGAGCAGCTTGAGGACCGCATCGCGATGGTGCGGAAAATTCATATGCAGCCGCACAAAGCCGCCGTTGCCGGTGCGATAAGCGCGAAACAGCGGATCGCTATAGCTCGCCGGCGCTTCGCCGTTGATTGTCAAATAATGCTCGCTGCGAAATTCGAGCGCGGCGTGGCGCATGTCGACGCTGACTTGTTGCCGCGGTGCGCCGGCGCAGTGCCGCAGTTCGGCTGCGGCAAGCCCCGCAGCAGCAATGCTGGCCTGAGCCGCCGTGCCGACGCGAAACGAAGACGGCAGCGCCGGATCGCTACCGCTCAGTTCCAGATAATCGAGTGCTGCGGCGTCGGCGCCGGCGAGCCGCCAAAGATCGGCGACGACATCGATGGGCGGGCGGTTATCCGACACGGCGACGGGCTAAAGCAGGCCCAGCAGGTGTGGCAGCCAGAGCGACAGCGCCGGGATGTAGGTGACCATCACCAGAAAGACCAGCATGGTTGCCAGCCACGGCAATACCGCCACCGTCAGTTCGGCAATGCCCATGCCGGTAATGCCGGACGCGACATAGAGGTTGAGCCCGACCGGCGGGTGGCACAAGCCAACCTCCATGTTCACCGCCATCAGAATCCCGAGGTGAACGGCGTTGACGCCAAGCGCCGCCCCCATGGGAAACAGGATCGGCGCCATGATCAGAACGATTGCCGCCGGATCCATGAAGTTTCCAGCCGCCAGCAACACAATGTTGGTGACCAGGAGAAACGCGATCGTGCCGAACCCTTGCGCGGTCATCCATCCGGCCATCGATTGCGGGATCTGCTCCGAGGTCAAAAGCCAGGAGAACACCGCGGCGTTGGTGATGATGTAGAGAATCATCGCGCTCATCGATGCCGCCTTGAGCAGCACCGCAGGCACTTCGCTGAGCTTCAGTCCTTTGTAGACGAACACCGCGATAACGAACGCATAGACCGCCGCCACAGCGGCGGCTTCGGTCGGCGTGAACAGGCCGGAATAGATACCGCCGAGCACGAGGACGATCAGGAACAGGCCCCAAAAGCTTTCCCGGAAAGCGCGCCAGCATTGCGACCAGCGTACGCGCTCCATCCGCGGATAGTCGTTACGCCAGGCGCGATACCAGGTCGTTGCGCCGAGCATTGCCGCGAGGATCATGCCGGGGACGACGCCGGCCATGAACAATTGACCGACTGACGCAGAATCAACGACGGCGCCGTCGGGCCCGCGTGGTTGCATGCCGCTGGTCGCGACCGCGTAGATGACGAGATTGATCGACGGCGGAAATAAAATGCCGAGTGCGCCGGAGGTGGCAATGACGCCGGCGCCAAAGCGCGGCGGGTAGCCTTTCTGCAACAACGCCGGCAGCATGATTGAGCCGATGCCGACCACGGTCGCTACCGACGAGCCGGAGATCGCAGCAAACAGCGCGCAGGCGACGACACCGGCCAGGCCGAGCCCGCCATACCAATGCCCGATCAGCGAAGTGGCAAAATCGATCATGCGGCGGGCGACGCCGCCGCTGGTAAGAAAATTGCCGGCCAGAATAAAAAACGGAATCGCCATGATTTCGAAGCGGTCGATGCTGGTGAACAGCTTTAAGCCCACCATCTTCGGATCGACGTCGGAAAGGATGAACAAATAGGTCAGCACCGAGAGGCCGAGCGCAATCGAGATCGGCATGCCGGTCGCCATCAGCCCGAGCAACAGCGCAAACAAAAGTTCGGCGCGCACCGTATGCGACATCTCAATGATATGTAGCCGCGCCGCAAAGCAGATCAGCGCAAGCGCGAGCGGAATAGCGATAATCAACGCCGCCGTGATTGCGTCGCCAAGCGGCCGCGGCGCCGAGGGCCTGGCCGTGTGCGAGAAAGCGATCATCGCGCCGGCTCCGCGACCGGCGCGATCGCGTCATCGCCTGGGGCCTCGTACTCGACACCGTGTCCCTGATGCGGCACGAGTCCGGTGCGCAGGAAGCGCCATATCACCTGCAGAAAGCGAAAGCACATCAGATACGAGCCGAGCGGAATGCAGAGATAAATGATCCAGCTCGGCCATTCGAGTTCCGGTGAGACCTGATCCGGATCGAGATCGTGCACGTAGATGGCGCCAAGCGTGCCGATGACGCCCGTGAACAGCGCGCCGCACAGCAGAGCGAATACGATCACCGGACGGCGAGACGGCGGCGACAGGCGCTTGACGAAGACATCGACGCCGACATGGATGCCGGTGCGCACGCCGAGCGCGGCGCCAAACTTCGCCATCCATACAAACATGTAGGTGGCGAGTTCCTGCGCCCAGGACAGATTGATCGCGGCGAGCGAGGTATAGATCCGATCCGACGCGTGGGCGAGAACGACAAAGCCGTGCACGCCCGCCCAGCGGGCGAAGACCGCCGAATTACTCGCCCCATAGCGGTGGACGACCGCAACGAATGTCAGGATCGTTGCCGCGCCGATCAGGAAAGCGATAAGCCACTCTTCAAGCCGGTCGAGAAGAAGGTTGAGCCACCGCAGTACTCGCAAAGCTCAATCCCTCACGTGCTCGAGAAGGACCAAGCGCTTTTAAGACTGCGGCGGCGTAAAACCCGAGGCCTTGTAAATGCGCTCGATAAAGTCCTTACCGAAGCGAGCCTGCATCTCGGTATGGACCGGCATCAGCTTGGCTATCCACGCTTTCCTTTCAGCGTCGGTCAGCACATGCACCACGGTCTTGCCCGAGGCTTTGATTTTTTCGACCGCGTCGGCGTTGTCCTTCTCGGCGGTCGCGTTGAAGAATTCGCTCGACTCCTTGACCGCGCGATTAAGCTGCTCGCGCACTTCCGGCGGCAGCGACTTCCAGAATTTGGCGTTGGTAATCAGCGCATAGGTGAGCCGCCCATGCTGGGAAATGGTCATGTATTTCTGCACGTCGTAAAACTTCTGCGTCCAGATATTGGACGGAACATTATCTTCGCCGTCGACCACTCCGGTTTGCAGCGCCTGGTAGAGCTCGCCGAAGGCGAGGATCTGCGGAATAGCGCCGAGTTCTCGCGCCACCGCATCTTGCACTTTGCCGCCCTGGATCCGCATTTTCATGCCGCGGAAGTCGTCGGGCATGAGCAGAGGCTTGTTCGCCGTGTAATCGTGGGCGCCGTTGTCCCAATAGGCGAGCGGCGACACCCCCTTGGCTTCGAGTTTTTTGTTGAGCTCTGCCATCATCGGACTCGCCATCATCTGGCGCGCATGCGCATCGTCGCGCATCAGGAACGGCAGATCGAAAATGTCATACTCCTTGACACCGAGCGGGCCGAATTTGGACATCGAGGGCGCGAGCAATTGCACCGAACCAAGTTGCAGCGCTTCCAGCTCCTCCTTGTCCTTATAAAGCGACGAATTCGGATAGACTTCGACCTTGACCCGGCCGTTTGTGTATTTCTCGGCCAGCTCTTTGAACAGGATCGCCGTCTTGCCCTTGGGCGCATCGGGCGACACGACGTGGCTGAACTTGATGATGATCGGCTCGTCCGCGCGTACCGTCGTTGCGAGCGCAAGGGAAAGGATTGCGGCGAGCACTAAGGCTAAACGTTGCATGGATCTTCCCCCCGAAGGTTGAGCGACATCACCGGTAAGTGGTGACTGGCATAACCAGCCACGATCTTTGTTCACCGCTTTTGCGGCGATTATCGTCTTTCCGCCGCCGTCTGTCATCCGTCTTAGGTCTGATGCTTCAATGCAGCGCAGCGGCCGCGCGGGGAACCAGTGCGCCTTGGTGGCGGATGACATCGCCGGCCAGCCGATGCGCGGCGCTTGCCGCTTCTGCCGGGTCTACACCCGAAAGCCGCGCCGCGAGATAGCCGGCGTTGAAACCATCGCCGGCAGCGGTGGCATCGACAGGCACCGTTACTTCCGGCACCGGCACGAATTCCTGCGTGCCGCCGGCGGCGACCAGCGCGCTTTTCGGACCGTTCTTGACGACGATCTCGCCAATCCCGAACGCTTGCAGCCGCGCCACCGTCGCTTCCGGCGAGGTGTCGCCCCACAGCACCGCTTCGTCATCGAAAGTCGGCAGCGCGATATCGACGCGCTTGAGCGCTTCGATGAACACGGTTCGCGTTCGCGCCAAGTCGCCTTGCCAGCCGCGCGGCCGAAAATTGCCGTCGAACGCCACCTTGGCGCCCTCTTGGCGTGCGGCTTCGAGCAACGCAAGAAAGCGGCCGACGCCGTTATTCGAATAGAGCGATAGCGTGATGCCAGAGAAATAAATCAGCCGCGCCGCCATAAACCCTTGCGCAACCTGCATCCATTCGGGCAGCTCGAACAGGTCGCGTGCCGGCGCATTATCGCGCCAACAGCGAACGGTGCGCTCGCCGGCGGCACCATCCTCAACCAGACACAGCCCCGGTAGCCGGCCCGGCACACGCACGATCAGGTTCGTGGCAACGCCCTCGGCGGCAGCGAGCGCCATGATGCTGTCCGAATAGGCATCGTCGCCCAGCGCCGTGGCGAACGCGACATCGACGCCGGCGCGGGCGAGGTAAACGGCCGTGTTGAAGGCATCGCCGCCGCAGGACAGTCCGAACCTGCCGTCGGTCCCACGCGTCAGCTCGATCAGCACCTCGCCGACGCAGACAATGCGGCCGTTTTGCTCGCTCATCGATCGCTCATGGTCTCGCCCGGCGCAGGCACGGGCCGCGCCCATAGATACGTCATCGCAGGAAAAGGCGCGACGGCGAAGCCATCGCCATTTTCGCCCCACGGTTGGCATCCGCAGACGTAATGTTATATTGTTACATTGTGAGTCATCATCATCACAGCGGCACGACCCATCCGGCGCCGACGATTTCACCCTCTTTGCTGCGGCTTTCCGTGCCACAGCGGATCGCGATCGCCACCGTGCTGATCGTGCTGATCTGGGCGTCGGCGCTGTGGGCCATCCACTGAAAGCCGAAACTGCTGAAAGCTTACGATCATGCCGGAACTTCTCTTTCACAATCTCACGCTCGGCTATGAGCGCCACCCGGCAGTGCATCATCTCAGCGGGGCCGTAGAAAAAGGCGCGCTGGTCGCGGTCGTCGGCCCCAACGGCGCCGGCAAGTCGACCTTGTTCAAGGGCATCGTCGGCTTCATCAAGCCGCTTGCCGGCAGTATCGAGCGCAATGGTCTCGATACCCACGACATCGCCTATTTGCCGCAGATCGCCGACATCGACCGTTCGTTTCCGATCAGCGTTTACGACATGGTGGCGATGGGGCTGTGGCGGCGGAAAGGACTGTTCGGCGGGATCGGCGACAAGGATCACGCCGCGATCGAAGCCGCAATCTCCGCCGTAGGCCTGACCGGCTTCGAGCAACGCACCATCGGCACACTCTCCGGTGGCCAGATGCAGCGCATGCTGTTCGCACGCCTGCTGCTGCAGGACGCAAAGCTGATCGTGCTCGACGAGCCGTTCACCGCCATCGATGCAAAAACCACGGCGGACCTTCTCAACCTGGTGCAGCGCTGGCACAGCGAACACCGCACCGTGCTTGCCGCCCTTCACGACATCGATCTGGTGAAAGCGTCGTTTCCGCAAAGCCTCCTGCTCGCCCGCGAGCCGGTCGCCTGGGGTGCAACGCGGGATGTTTTGACCGCGGAGAACCTCAACAAGGCGCGGCGCATGTGCGAGGCCTTCGACGAGCAAGCCGAGGCCTGCGCCGTCGAGGCGGCGTGAAATTCTAATCCGGTTCGGAGCACCATGATCTACGACACCCTGATCGCGCCGTTCGCCGATTTCGAATTCATGCGCCGCGCACTGGTCGGCTCGCTGGCGCTGGCGCTGGGCGCGCCTCCGGTCGGCGTGTTTCTGATGTTGCGGCGGATGAGCCTGATCGGCGATGCCATGGCGCACGCTATTTTGCCGGGCGCGGCGATCGGCTTTTTGCTTGCGGGCTTGAGCCTGTTCGCCATGGCCGGCGGCGGCCTCATCGCCGGCCTCCTGATCGCCTTCGGCGCCGGCCTGATCGCGCGGGCGACGTTGCTCAAGGAGGACGCCTCGCTCGCCGCGTTCTTTCTGATCTCGCTTGCGCTCGGCGTCACCATCGTGTCGGTCAAGGGCAGCAATGTCGATCTGCTGCATTTTCTGTTCGGCTCGGTGCTGGCAATCGACGACCCGGCGCTGCTGCTGATTGTCAGCATCACCACCGTATCGCTCCTCGTGCTCGCTCTGATCTGGCGGCCGCTGGTGCTCGAATGCGTCGATCCCGGATATTTGCGGTCGGTGAGCCGGGCCGGCGGACCCGCGCACATCGCGTTCCTCGCGCTCGTCGTCTTGAACCTCGTCGGCGGTTTTCAAGCGCTCGGCACGTTGCTTGCCGTCGGCATCATGATGCTGCCGGCGGTAATCTCCCGGTTCTGGGCGCGCGACATCACTACGATGATTGGGGTGGCAATCGCCTGCGCGGCAGTTTCCGGCTACGCCGGCTTGCTTGTCTCCTATCACGCCAATTTGCCATCCGGGCCGGCCATCATCCTGGTCGCCGGCGTTCTTTATGCGCTGTCGGTCGTGTTCGGTCCGGTCGGCGGATTGCTCTGGCTCGCTTTGCCGCAACGCCATCTCGAAGCGTAATCGACAGCGAGCGGTGACGGAGTTTGTAATGATCGCACGACGCAGTTTCTTGCTCGCAAGCGCCGCCATGCTGGCCGCCGGGCGAGCAAAAGCAGAGAATGTCCGGCAAGACAAAATCAAAGCCGTTGCCAGCTTCTCGATCCTTGGCGATCTGGTGCGCAACGTCGGCGGCGATCGCGTCGAGGTCGAAACGTTGGTCGGGCCGAACGGCGACGTCCACGTCTATTCGCCGACGCCGGGCGACGCCCGAAAGCTTGCGGCTGCCGACGTGGTGTTCGTCAACGGCCTCGGACTCGAAGGCTGGATGACGCGGCTGGTCGCCGGCTTCAAACGCCAAGGCGCCAGTGGTCGTCGTCACCAAGGGTATCGCGCCGCGCCGGATGGAGGAGGAAGAGAAGTCCGGCCGCCGCACCGCGATCGATCCGCATGCCTGGCAATCCGTCGCCGACGCCAAAATCTATGTCGCCAACATTCGCGACGGCCTTGTCGCCGTCGATCCCGGCGGCAAATCGGCCTACGACGCCAACGCAAAAGCCTATCTCGCCAAACTCGACCAACTTGAAAACGAAGTCAGAGCGGCCATCGCCACCATTCCGGCCGACCACCGCAAGATCATCACCACCCACGATGCCTTCGGCTATTTCGGCGCCGCCTACGGCATGGCGTTCATCGCGCCGGAGGGCGTCTCCACCGAAGCCGAGCCTTCCGCGAAGGACGTTGCCAGGATCATTACCCAGATCAAGAAGCAAAAAATTCCCGGCGGTATTTTTGGAGAACATCAGCGATCCGCGGCTGATGGATCAAATCGCGCGCGAAACTGGCGCGGTCATCGGCGGCACGCTCTATTCCGACGCTTTGTCAGAACCCCGTGGGCCGGCCGCGACCTATATCGAGATGATGCGTCACAACATCGGCCAGTTCACCAAAGCGCTCGTTGGCTGAATTAGTTGCGGCCGCGGATAACGTCGGCGAGATAGGCGAACGACGCCTTGGGCGTGCGCTTGAGCGTTTTGAAATCGACCTGAACGACGCCGAAGCGCCGGCTGTAACCTTCCGACCATTCGAAGTTATCGAGCAGCGACCAGACGAAATAGCCGCGCAACTTGACGCCGGCTGCGAGCGCCGCGCTTGCAGCCGCCAGATGTTCACGCAGATATGACACGCGATCTTCGTCGTGCACAGTGCCATCGGCCGCCGGCGCATCGTTGTAGCAGGCGCCATTTTCGGTCACGTAGAGTTCCGGATCGCCGTAGCGGTCGCGTAGGCTGATCAAGATCTCAGTCAATCCGCCGGCGTCAATCGGCCAGCCCATGGCGGTGAAGCGCGTACCGGGGGGCACCGCGCCAAACCACGCGCCGAACAAACTTTGTGGCGCATCGGCGACATACGCCGGCGCGTAGTAATTGACGCCGAGGAAGTCGACTGGTTGTTTGATCGTTTCCAGGTCGCCGTTAGCAACCAGAGGCGCCATCTCCTTGGCGATCGCGGCCGGGTAAAAGCCCTTGAACAGAGGATCGAGGAAAGCTCCGTTCCAGAACGCATCAAATCGCGCAACGGCGGTCTTGTCGGCTTCGTGACCCGGCGACGGCCGCGTCGGCTGCAGCGAAATGACGGTGCCAAGCCGAAAATCTCCGCGCTCGGCGCGCAGCGCCTGCAACGCACGGCCTTGTGCGAGATTCTGATGATGAATTGCGGCCCGAAAGTTCGCCAGGCCAGTCTGCCCGGGCGCGTGAGCGCCCATGCCGTAGCCGAACAGCGCGTGCACATTGGCCTCGTTGAACATCGCCCAGTGTTTGACCCGATCGCCAAGGCGGCGCGCCACCACGCGACCGTAGTCGGCGAATTTTTCGGCGATGTCGCGGTTAACCCAGCCGCCCTTCTCCTGCAGCGCTTGCGGCAAGTCCCAGTGATAGAGGCACAGCCACGGCGTAATGCCGCGCGCCACCAGGCCGTCGACCAGCCGGTCGTAGAAATCGAGGCCACGCGCCTCGACCATGCCACTTCCCGCCGGCAAGATCCGCGGCCACGCGGTCGAGAAGCGATAGGCTTTGAAACCGCCGCGTGCGAGAAGTTCGATATCCTCCGGCCAGCGGTGGTAATGGTCGCAAGCGATTTCGCCGGTGTCGCCGTTCTTCACTCTGCCCCGGCGTGTCGCAAAAAATATCCCAGATGCTTTTGCCGCGGCCGTCGACGTCGACTGCGCCTTCGATCTGATAGCTCGACGTCGAAGCGCCCCAGGCGAAGTCCGTCGGGAAATGCATTTTCTGTGGCCATCGCGGAACCGGCACGCAGCGCAAGCGGGGCGGCAAAGGCGCCCGCGAGCAGCGGTACAATCCGGCGCCGTGAGGGCTTCAACACGTTATCGCCGCTGCTTTTTCTTGGCCGCGGAACGTGCCGCCGGAGCCGGCTTTGGTTTGGCGCGCACCGCCTTCGCTGGTGGGCTTGGGCGGCCAGCCGCCACTCTTTTTGAGGCGCGCACAATAATATTCCCAGGCCCGGTCCACGCCGGCGCGCTTTTGATGGAGCACGTCGGCCCGCCGGATCTCGCCCGGGTATAGTGGCGACGCCGAGCCGAGCATGTGCGCGCGCAGCTGATACTCGGCGTTTTGGCAAATGAAGATCGAGCGCAACACCAGCTCCTTCAACGAATTGCCAACGACGGTGGCGCCGTGACGCAGCATCAGCACCGCCGAGTGCTGACCGAGCGCGCGAGCGAGCGAACGGCCCTCTTCCGGCTTCACCACCAAAAGATTGGTGTCGCCGAACTCGTCATGCTGATCCCACATCGGCGTTTCGTCGCCGATCACCGCACCTAGGTGGAACACCGGCTTGATCGGCCGGCCCGCGATACAAAACGGCAGCACTGCCGCGGCATGATGATGGCATACCGCCATGACTTCGCTGCGTGCCTGGTAGATGCAGCCGTGAATGACGCGCTCCGAGTAAGGCCGCGCGATCGGCGGTTTTACGGGCTCGGAATCCAGCGTGTATTCGAGGATATCGTCCGGCTCGACCAGGGCCGGCGCCCGCGAGCGTGCTAGCAGGTAGCGGCCCGGGTCATGTGGATGCCGCACGCTGACGTGGCCGAAAGCGTCAAGCACGCCTTCGTGTTCCAGAATGCGGTTGGCAACGGCGACTTCGACGAGCAGGTCGGCTAGACTGTCCGGCACGATGTAGGCCCTCTTGTTGGCAGCGGCTGCCGGCTGCCTTCGGCGCCCTCGTAACAAATCGGTAAGCGGGGATCGGCGCAAGCGGCCCGGCTTGATCAAACGCCGTACCCGGAATGACAGGCTTGGCGCCCGATGCTATCAATCTTTTGGTTAAGCGGCCGCCGGGACATCAGATGAGCGCGCGCCACCTCGACATTAATGTTCGCGTGAACGGGGAGGATGTTTCCGCCCGCGTTGAGGCGCGCAAAACCCTGGTCGATTTCCTGCGCGACGATCTTTCGCTGACCGGCACGCACGTCGGTTGCGAACACGGCGTCTGTGGCGCTTGCACCGTGCGGCTCGATGGCGACGTGGTACGCGGCTGTCTCGTTCTCGCCGTCCAATGCGACGGTGCCGAAGTGGAAACCATCGAGGGCCTGTCGGATACCGGAATCATCGCCGATCTGCAGGTGGCGTTCCAACGCCGCAACGCCCTACAGTGCGGCTATTGCACGCCGGGCATGCTGATCAGCGCGCAAGAGCTTCTGGCGCACGGCGAAGTGCCGAGCCGCGAGACCATCCGCGAACATATCTCCGGGAATTATTGCCGCTGCACCGGCTACCAGGCGATCGTCGATGCGATCGAGTCAGTCGCGCTGACGCGGACGAAAAAGGCCAGTTGACCATGAACGAACACGCACGACCGCTGACGGTCTCCGAGCGCGCCGACGAGCTCGAAGAAAAGATGATGCACGAGCTGACCGAGCGCATCGCCACGCGATCGACGCTGTTTTATCTCGGCGACGGCAAGCTGCAGATGGACTCCGGCGACAAGCTCCTCGCCGCCAATCCCGGCGGGCATTTTCTGATGGGCGCCGATCCGCGGCTGCCGAGGATGCCGGACAAGCCAACACTGATCGACTTCTTCAAGGCGCGCTTTGCCACTACCAGCCATTTGTTGCAAAGCGCGACGCACGCGCTCAAGGGCGGGCATCCGGAGAAAGTCGTGCTCGCGTGCCTCCTCCACGACATCGGCGTCGCGAGCTTCATCCGCTGCGATCACGGCTATTGGGGCGCGCAGATGATCGAGCCCTATGTCGATGAGGAAGTAGCCTGGGCCGTGCGCATGCACCAGGCGCTGCGCTTTTTCCCCGACCCTTCGGTCGGCTACGAATATCCAGAAATGTATATCGAGCTGTTCGGCGCCGACTACAAGCCCGAGCCTTACATCGTTGCCGAATACGAGCGCGCGCGGAACCACAAGTGGTACATGACCTCGCGGCTGATCACCATGAACGACATTTATTCATTCGATCCGAACGCCACGGTCAATCTCGACGACTTCGTCGATATCGTCGGCCGCCATTTCAGGCAGCCGAAGGAAGGACTGGGCTTCGACAATTCGCCATCGTCGCACATGTGGCGCACGCTGATGTGGCCGACGCGGTTTTTGTAACAGATTTCTACCTATCTCCGCTCATCCCCGCGAAAGCGGGGAACCGGTTCTTTGTGCAAGGACTACTGGACTCCCGCTTCCGCGGGAGTGGAGCGGTTGTTACAGCGACGCTCATCCCCGCGAAAGCGGGGAACCAGTTCCTTCATATGAGTTCGTCGACAAGGTCGTGCCAGTTTGGATTCAGGCGCTCAATGAGCTGAAGTTTCCACGCGCGATTCCATTTTTTCATCTGACGTTCGCGTTGAAATGCGGTTTCTCGTAACTCGTGCAGTTCGTACCAAACAAGAAGTCTTGACGCCATACTTCCTTGTAAATCCAGGAACGGCGCCGCTCTGATGCTCCCAGACACGGCGCGCGAGATTATCGGTCATACCGATATACAGAGTCCCGTTCCGTTCGCTCGCCAGCACGTAAACAAAGAAGCTCATAGGCCGCTCCTGGATTCCCGCTTCCGCGGGAACGAGCGGATTATAGCGTCTGATTATTTACTCATCAGTCCGCTACGCCGCCGCGCGGAATTCCTCCGCGCGCGCCATTGCCCATGGGCTTGCAAACCGCTTGTCGGCTGTGCCGGCCAGTAATTCGCCAGGACTCAAGGCCGGGTAAAGCTCCGCAAAGGTCTGCACCTCGTGGGGCGAAACGCGGCGCGAAAAATGCGTCGGCGCAAATTCGGTCGGATGATCGAGCCCCGCGGCGGCCACGAGATCGGCGAGCGCCTCCACCGTTGCGCGGTGGAAATTGAACACGCGCTCGGCCTTGTCCGGCACCACGAGCGCCCGCTGGCGGGCGTGGTCCTGCGTTGAGACGCCGGTAGGGCAACTATCAGTATGGCAGGACTGCGACTGGATGCAGCCGAGCGCGAACATGAATCCGCGTGCGGAATTGCACCAATCCGCGCCCAGCGCCATGACGCGCGCAATATCGAACGCACTGATGATCTTGCCGGCGGCGCCAAGCTTGATGCGATCGCGGGCATTGATGCCGATCAGCGCGTTGTGCACAAAATTGAGCCCCTCGCGCAGCGGCATGCCGAGATGGTCGGTGAACTCAAGCGGCGCCGCGCCGGTACCGCCTTCCTTGCCATCCACCACGATGAAGTCGGGGTAGATGTCCGTCGCCATCATTGCCTTGCAAATGGCGAGGAACTCCCAAGGGTGGCCGATGCAGAGTTTAAAGCCTGCTGGCTTGCCGCCGGAGAGACGGCGCATCGTCGCGATGAACTGCATCAGCTCGATCGGCGTTGAAAACGCCGAGTGACGCGACGGTGATATGCAGTCGACACCCATCGGCACGCCACGGGTCGCGGCGATTTCCGGACTGACCTTGGCCGCGGGCAACACGCCACCATGGCCCGGCTTTGCACCCTGGCTAAGCTTAAGCTCGACCATCTTGACCTGATCGCTCTGTGCGCCTTGCTCGAATTTTTCGGCGCAAAACGTGCCGTCAGCGTTGCGGCAACTGAAGTAGCCGGAGCCGATCTCCCAGATCAGGTCGCCACCGTTTTCGCGGTGATAGGCGCTGTAGCCGCCCTCCCCGGTGTCGTGAGCGAAATCGCCTTTCCTCGCGCCAATATTGAGCGCGCGGACTGCGTTGGGGCTGAGCGCACCGAAGCTCATCGCCGAGATGTTGAAGACGGAAGCTGAGTAAGGCTTGCTGCAGCCCGGCCCGCCGATGCCGATGCGGAACGGTTCGGCGACTGGGAGCTTCGGCGCGATCGAATGATGCAGCCACTCGTAGCCGCTGGCGTAGACGTCGTTCTGGGTGCCGAACGGCCGCTTGTCCAAGGCTTGCTTGGCGCGCTGATAGACCAGCGCGCGCTGGTCGCGGGAAAACGGTGTGCCGTCCTTTTCGCTTTCGAGAAAATACTGCCGGATCTCCGGGCGAATTTCTTCCAGGATGAAACGGATATGCGCCGTGAGCGGATAGTTGCGCAGCACCGCGTGCCGGGTCTGAATAAGGTCCTTGGTCCCGATGACAGACAGCGCCGCGAACACCGCAAGCGGAATCAGGTCAAATAACACGGCATACCCCGCTTGAAATGCAAGCAGAGGAATTGCGGCAATCAGCAAAACCGCAGTCATCAGCAACACGAACGTATAGACAATGAAGCGCGCGCGCAGCGGCAACAGTAAAGCGTGCATGAATTCCTCCCCACCGGCCAAGACATCCGTCCGGCCAACCGAAAGAGAGAGCCCCGGCTTTACGCGTAGGGCTACAATGTCCTGGGTGGGTGGCAAAATGTCCAGCGCCGCGGCCCAGTTTGACATAGCCGAGATGACGATTACGCGACGAAAGTGGCGGGAGGTGCTAAACAGCCAGGGCGACAAAAAAAGCGGGGGGAAATGAAGATCGTCGAGGACGTCGTTTCCGGCCTCTCTGCGCTTGATCGGCCGAACTCCTATATCGGCCGCTCGGTACCACGGCCTAATCTGGCGCGGCTGACGCAAGGCCGCGGTCAATACGTCAGCGACGTTGCGCTGCCGCGCATGACGCACGTCGCTTTTCTGCGCTCGCCGCACGCTCACGCGCGCATCCAAAATATCGAGACCACGGAGGCAAAAAAATCGCCCGGCGTGGTCGCAGTCGTCACCGGCGCCGAGCTTGCCAAGGTGATCACGCCCTGGGTTGGCGTGCTGACGCATTTAAAGGGGATCAAGTCGGCGCCACAGTATGCCATCGCGGTCGATCGCGCCTGCTGGCAGGGCGAGGCGGTTTGCGCCGTCGTTGCCCGCACTCGCGCCGAGGCGGAGGATGCGTGCGCGCTTGTCGACGTTGATTATGAGCCGCTCCCCGTTGTTACCGACGCCGAAACCGCGCTCGACAAGACAACGCCGGTCATTCATCCCGAGCTTGGCGACAATCTCGACTTTCGAGCGCGCGCTGGTCGCCGGCGATCCTGACAAAGGCTTTGCCGAAGCCGATGCCATCGCCGAGACGACTTTCGTGTTCGGCCGCCACACCGGCGTCACCAACGAGCCGCGCGCCATCGTCGCCGACTGGAATCCGGGCGAGGAGCGATTGACCGTGTATCACGGCACCCAGGCGCCGCACATGACGCAGGATATTTTCGCCAAGCATCTCGCGCTGGAATCGCACCAGGTGCGCGTCATCACCAAAGACGTCGGCGGTTCGTTCGGCATCAAGGTGCACGTCTACGCCGACGAGATGGCGACGGTGGCGCTATCGAAACTGCTCAGGCGCCCTGTCAAATTTGTCGCCGACCGTTTCGAGAGCTTCATCACCGACATTCACGCCCGCGATCATCGCGTGAAAGCCAAGATTGGCGTCAAGAACGACGGCACCATCACCGCGTTCGAGATCGACGATCTGACCGGGATCGGCCCGTATTCGGTTTATCCGCGCACCAGCGGCATCGAGGCCAACCAGGTCGTCAATCTGGTCGGCGGACCCTACACCTGCCCGAACTACCGCGCCCGGGCGCGCGTGGTGTTTCAGAACAAGAACGTGATGTGCCAGTACCGCGCCGTCGGCCATCCGATCGCGACGGCGGTGACCGAGGGCCTGGTTGAACTCGCGGCGGCAAAGATCGGCATGGATCCCGCCGAACTGCGGCGGCGCAATCTGTTCGCTGACGATGCCTATCCCGCGACCGGCGCGGCGGGCATCAAATTCGAAAAGCTTTCGCATCACGCCTCGCTCGACAAGATTTTGGCGATGATGGATTACGCCAAGCTGCGCGCCGAGCAGGCCGAAATGCGCGTGCGCGGCATTCATCGCGGCATCGGCTTTGCCTCGTTCATCGAAGTGACCAATCCGTCGGCGGCGTTCTACGGCGTCGGCGGCGCGCGCATCTCCTCGCAGGACGGCGCCACGCTGCGGCTCGACGCAACGGGAGCGGTGTTCGTCCACACCGGCGTCACCGAGCAGGGTCAGGGCGCCGAGTCAGTAATGGCGCAATGTGTGGCGACATCGTTCGGCGTGCCGATCGAGCGCGTGCGCGTCATCACCGGCGACACCGACAATACGCCGTACGGCGGCGGCACCTGGGCGTCGCGTGCTGCCGGCATCGGCGGCGAAGCCGCCTGGCAGGCAGGCAAGGCGTTGCGCGCCAATGTGCTCGCCGCCGCAGCCTCGATGCTGCAAGCCGACCCGAAAACGCTCGACATCCGCGCTGGCATTGTCGTCGATGCCGACACCGGCCGCGAGCGCCTGCCGCTCGATGAAGTCGCGCGCGTCGTCTATTTCCGGCCAGACACGCTGCCGCCTGATTTTCAGGCCGAGTTTGTGGTGACGCGCCATTACGTACCGCGGGCGTGGCCGTTTGCATTCACCAACGGTGTGCAGGCGTCCTATCTCGAAGTCGATACCAAAACTGGTCAGGTCACATTGCTCAAACACTGGTGCGTCGAGGATTGCGGCACGGTGATCAATCCGCAGCTGGTCGATGAGCAGATCCGCGGCGGTATCGTGCAGGGCATTGGCGGCGTGCTGTACGAGCACTGTCTCTATGACGAGACCGGGCAACTGCTCAACGGCAACATGATGGACTATCTGGTGCCAATGGCCGGCGAAATGCCGGACATCGACATCGGCCACGTGGTGACGCCGACCGCCGACTCCGAACTCGGCGCCAAGGGCGCCGGCGAAGCCGGCACCGCGGGTGCACCGGCCTGCATCATGAACGCGATCAACGATGCGCTTGCGCCCGCTCGGCGCCGCGGCGATTGTGGAGATGCCGATCACGCCGGAGCGCGTGCTTCGTGCGCTGGGGAAGATCTAATCTTTCCTCCCCCGCTTGCGGGGGAGGTGGCGAGCTCCGCTCGCCGGTAGGGGCAAGTGCTCCGCGCTCAGCGCAAGCCAGCCCCCTCCACCATGCGGAGCCTGTCATCGGGCCGGCCACTTCGGGCCGGACCCGTTGGCATGGTCCCCCTCCCCCGCTTCGCGGGGGAGGAAACTGCTTCTACAATCCCACCCCAAGGAAACGAACGCATGGCCGACTGGAAAGATCGCGAAGTCCTGATTGTCGGTGGCGGTATTGGCGGGCTTGCTGCGGCGCTTGCGCTGGCGCGTGTGGGCATCGCCTCGCGGATCATCGAGCAGGCGCTCGAGTTCAAGGAGATCGGCGCCGGCATCCAGCTTGGGCCGAACGTGTTCTGGATGTTCGAGCTGCTCGGATTGGTCGAGCCAGTCAGCGCGCTCGCGGTGTTTCCCAACAACCTGATCATGATGGATTCGATCACCGGCGAAGAAGTCACGCGGGTGTCGCTGGGCGAAGCGTTCCGCAAGAAATTCAAGCACCCCTACGCGCTGATCCATCGCGCCGATCTGCACAAGGTCCTGCTCGAAGCCTGCCGCAAATCGGATCGCATCCGTCTCGATGCGGGAGAGAAAGTCGTCAAGGTCGACGAGACCCGCGACGGCGTCACAGTGAAGACCGAAAGCGGCAAGGAATATTTCGGCGCGGCATTGGTCGGCGCTGACGGCATCTGGTCGATGATCCGGCAAATCGTGGTCGGCGACGGCGAACCGCGACCGGCCGGCCACATCACCTATCGCGCCGTGCTACCGACCTCGGAAATGCCGGAAGAATTCCGCTGGCGCGACATGGTGGTCTGGGCCGGCGAGAAGGTGCATCTCGTGCACTATCCACTGCGCACCGGTGATTTGTTCAATCTCGTCGCCGTGTTCCATTCCGATCGTTACGAAGAAGGTTGGGACAGTTACGGCGATCCGGCGGAATTATACCAGCGCTTCGCCAAAACCTGCGAACCGGTGCGGACGCTTCTTGCAAAGATCGAAAGCTGGCGGATGTGGGTGGTGTGCGACCGGCCGCCGATCAAGGAATGGAGCCGCGGCCGCATCACGCTCCTCGGCGACGCCGCGCATCCGATGCTGCAATACCTCGCGCAGGGCGCCAACATGGCGATCGAAGACGCGGTCTGCCTCGCCGACAAGATTGTGGAATGCAACGGCGACTACCCGGCCGCGTTAGCCGCCTATCCGCAAGCGCGTTATCTGCGCACCGGGCGGGTGCAGATCATGGCGCGGGTCTACGGCGAATTCTTTCACGCCGGCGGCGTCGCCAAGGAATTACGCAACAAGATGCTCGGCGCCCGCACGCCGGCCGATCACATCGCCGGAGTCGAGTGGCTTTACGGCGAGCAGAAAGAACTGATGCGCGGGATTGTCGCGGCCGCGCCTGCCATTGCTACTTAACCAGTAATGGCTACGTAAACAGTGCCTCTTAGCCGTCGAGGCCCGGCAGAACCGGGCCGCCGCGGTGGAAGTCCGGCAGTGGCGGCGGACCCCAAATATTGGTGTCAGGGCCGGTTTGCCAAATCTTCGGCCGCTGCGGGGTATCGCGATGCCAGGGCCGCGGCTCGAAATAGCCGAGCTCCTCATCGAGCATCCGGTCAAGCTCGCAGAACAGTTCGATGAGCTGATCGTCCGGCGTGCGGTGATAAATCGCGATGTTATGACCCGGCCCGTGCCGCACCGGTCCCCAAACGATCGGGATATTCCGCTGGGCGAGCAGGTCGCAGGCATTCTGCATATGGCTGAAGTCCCGCAGCTCAAACGCCATGTGATGCATTTTGGTGTCGTCGCCGCGGACAAAATTCACGACGTGATGGTCGGCATTGCAGCGCATGAACACGAACCAGTCGTCGATCCAGTCGGAGACCTTGAAGCCCAGGACCTTCTGGTAGAAATCTGCGGCCTGTTGCGGACTATCCACCACCCAGGCGACGTGACCGAGCTTGAGCACGCCGACGCCGTGATGCGGCATATGTTTGCCGAGAAAATTCCAGTCCTGGAACAGTGCGATGCCGGTCCCCTTATTGTCGCGAAACGTCAGCAGCGGTCCCATGCCGGGGACGGAATCGTTGCGCAGCTCGCTTTTGACGCCGTCGTTTTCCAGTTCGCGCGTGAGCGCGCCAAAATCGGCATCGGGCGCAACTTCGAACGACAACGTGGCGCAACGCTCCCTATCGCTCTTATCGAGCTGGACGGCGAGCTGCCCGACCTTGGTGGCGAGAAACGCGTGATCCTTGTCGCGCTCAACCAGCACCAGGCCTATGACTTCGGTGTAATAGTCGATCAGGCGCGGCAGGTCGGGGGTCTCGAACGTGGCGTGTCCGATCCGTCTGAGCTTGACCATCGCGTCCTCCTTGCCGGCCCGTCTGCGCTGCGGGCTCAAGTATAATCAATAGCACGACCGCGGTGGCTCAAGGGTTGCGCTGAACGCAGGGCGGCACTTTTGCGCAAGACTTACCCAAACCGTGCTCAAGACTTGCCAAGCACACGGGATCGGGGTTTGGTCCCGCCGAGGCTACCAAGGGAGTGAACGCACATGGCCGGCAATAAGCGGGCGGGTTTCAAGCTCGCGACGTATCAATCGAGTGAGGGTCCGCGCGCGGGCTTGGTCGTCGGCGAGGAGGTATTCGACGCCGCCAAAGTCACCGGCAAACCGGCCTACGCGACGGTCGCGGGCATCCTCGCCGACTGGAAGACCGCCGAAGCCGCGCTGAAGAAGGCCGCCGCCGGTGCCGCCAAGAGCCGCGCCAAACGTCAGCCGCTGCGCAAGACCAAATTGCTGGCGCCGGTACCGTTCCCGCCGACCATCTTTTGCGCCGGCGCCAACTACGCCGATCATGCCGCCGCGATGGCGCGCAAGCAGGGCCACCCGGAGCCGGCCGATCCGCATGAGCTCAATTTAAAGCCATGGCACTTCATCAAGGCGGGGCGCACGATCACCGCACCAGGCGCGACCGTCAAAGCGTCGCATTACGCCAACAACCTGGATTGGGAAATCGAACTTGCCGCCGTCATCGGCAAACCGGCCAAAGACGTGCCCCTGAACAAGGCGCTGAGCTACGTTGCCGGCTACGTGGTTGCTAACGACTTTTCAGCCCGCGACCGCGGCCGTCGGCCCGGCGTCGAAGAGACTTCGTTTTTCAAGATGGACTGGACCAAGCACAAAAGCTTCGACGGCTCCTGCCCGATCGGCCCATGGATAGTCCCGGCAAGCGACATTGTCGATCCGCAGAAGCTTGAGCTGAAGCTTTGGGTCAACGACGTGCTTAAGCAAGATTCCAACTCGAGCAAGATGCTGTTCACGCTCGCCGAGCAGATCGCGCAATTGTCCATCAACATGACGCTGCATCCCGGCGATCTGATCCTGACCGGTACCCCGTCGGGCACCGGCGCCGAAAGCGGCGAGTTCCTCAAGGCCGGCGATGTGGTGAAGGTCTGGATCGAAGGGATCGGCGAGTTCAGCAACAAGATTGCGTAGCCGTCGCGCGGAATCCGCCCCTATGCTAAATCTTCACCCGCTCATTCCCGCGCAGGCGGGAATCCAGCTCTTGGGTCCCCGCTTTCGCGGGGACGAGCGGGACATGTAGCGAGTAGCAGAATGCCCGAAAAATTTGTCGCCAAGGCTGCGGAGTTCAAGGATGGGGAGCGCCGCATCGTTTTCGTCGGCGACAACGAGATCGGCGTGTTCCGGCACGACGGCGAGTTCTACGCGTATTCGAACTTTTGCCTCCACCAGGGCGGACCGGCGTGCGAGGGGCTGACCATCGCCAAGGTCGAGGAACGGCTGCGGCCGGACAAGACCTCGATGGGCCTCTATTTTTCCGAGACCGAGATGCACTTCGTGTGCCCGTGGCACGGTATGGAGTACGACATCAAGACCGGCGAATGCGCCAGTGATCGCCGCATGAAGCTGAAGAAGTATCCGGTCGTGAAAAAGGGAGACGAAATCTATGTCGTCGCCTAAGCGCGCCGCCAAACACGCGATCAAACGCGCGGCAAATTCCGCCAGCCGCACCCGTGCCATCCCGCCTGCCGCCAAAGCGACCGTCACGTCCCTCGACCGCGATGTGGCCGATGCCAAACGCCTCACCGTCGCAATCGAACGCGGCATCGCTGACGGCCGGCTCGATGTGCTTACTGCTGAAGTCATTACAGAAATTGATCGCGGCCGCCTGCCGGCTTTATGCCGCGCGCCGCGAAGCCGGCGAGCAACTGACGCCGGTGCCAACAAACTCGCTGGCCGCGACCGACGTGATGATCACGGCAAGCGGATTGTTGCAGGCCGCCAACCTCGCGGTGTTCGAGCTCGGCATGTGGCAGGGCCTGACGGGGCGGTGATGCGAACGAAAGACTTGTTTCCGCTCATTCCCGCGCAAGCGGGAATCCAGCTCTGGGTCCCCGCTTCCGCGGGGACGAGCGGGTTACGGCAACAAATGCCGGGAGAACAACAATGGACCTGATAGCCGACCGCGGCCGCCGCGTCACCGTCGAGGAACTTAACACCAGCAGGCTGCTCGCGCACGCCCGCAAGCAGGCGCACAAGCGCAATTTCGACGACATCCTGATCGTCGACGTCGACGCGCACCATTACGAGAACGAGCACTACGACGAGTTTCTGCCGTTCATGGAGAACGATGTTTTCCGCCAGCTCGTCATGTCGGGCCGCGGCAAGAAGCAGCAGCCGGGCATCGTGCCGATCCCGACCGGCTATCAGGACATGGGCGGCCGCGTGACGCGTTATCCGATGCGCAGCAGCGAGAAGACCGAGGACGGTCAGATCCGCGACGTGCAACTCGGCCATCGCTGGATGGACGCGATGGGCGTCGATTATTCCTGCCTGTTCCCGACCGGCATGCTCAATATCGGACTGCATCCACAGGCGGAAATCGAGGTCGAACTGTGCTGGGCCTATAATCGCTGGCTCACCGAGAAAGTGATGCCGGAAGCCGGCGGCCGCTTCTTCTCGTTGCTCTGTCTGCCGTTCTAGCGATCCCGATGCCGCTTTGCGCCACGTCGAGACTTTCGGCGGTCGCAAAAATGTCGGCGGCTTCATGGTGACGACCGTGCGCTCCGACATGGGCGTGCACAACAACGCTTACATGAAAGTCTATCGGGCGATGGAGGAGCGCGGCCTGTCCATTGCATTCCACTCCGGCGTCAATTGGAGCGACACCGCTTTCAAGAGCTGCAACCGGTTCATCTCGGTGCATGCGCTCGGCTTCACCTGGTACAACGTCGTCAACTGCACCAACTGGGTCGTTAACGGCATCGGCGAGCGCTTTCCCAAGCTGCCGGTGATCTGGATGGAATCCGGCCTCGCCTGGATACCGTTCCTGATGCAGCGGCTCGATCACGAATACATGCTGCGGCCGTCGGAATGCCCGCTCCTGAAAAAGAAGCCGTCGGACTACATGCGCGACATGTTCTACTCGTCTCAGCCGATGGAGATTCAGGATTACGACGCGATGGAGACCACGTTCCGCATGATCAACGCCGAAACCCAATTGCTGTACTCATCCGACTATCCGCACTGGGACTTCGACCTGCCGTCGACGATCTGGGACCTACCGTTTCTTGCTGAGAAGGCCAAGCATAACATTCTTGGCGGCACCGCCGCGCGGCTGTTCAAGCTGCCGCCGCGCAACGAGAAGCAAAAAGAGAATTTGAAGAAGTTCGGCAATCTCGCTGTTGCGGCCTGAGAGGATTTCGCATGCACGCACATCCGCACGCCGTCCGCATCGACCGGACCAAGCCGCTTGCCGCCGAACCGCACTCCGGCCACAACCGCTATCACCCCGACATTGCGCCCGCGCTCGAAGTAGCCGAAGGCGAGGAAGTCGTTCTGGAAACGCGCGACGCCGTCGACGGGCAGATCGGCCCGAACACTACTGTCGCCGATCTCGCCAACCTCGATGCCGGCCGCATCCATCCGCTGACCGGTCCGGTGTTCGTCAAGGGCGCCGAGCCCGGCGACATGATCGAAATCGAGTTCCTCGATATCGCGCCGCAACCGTTCGCGTTCAGCTCGATCGTGCCCGGCCTCGGCTTTCTGCGCGATGTGATGACGACACCGTTCGTCGTGCACTGGAACATCAAAGACGGCTGGGCGACGGCTGCGGAAATCCCCGGCGTGCGCATTCCCGGCGCGCCGTTCATGGGCATCTCCGGCACGGCGCCGTCCGCGCAAAAGCTGAAAGAGTGGACCGAGCGCGAGCAGCGCGCGCTCGATGCCGGCGGCTTTGTGATGACGCCGAGCCCGGAAGGCGCGGTACCGGGCGGGCGCTGCGGCCTCGAAGGGCTTCGCACGCTGCCGCCGCGCGAGAACGGCGGCAATTTCGACGTCAAGCAACTGACCAAAGGTTCAAAGCTTTTGCTGCCGGTGTTCACCAAAGGCGCACTGTTTTCGACCGGTGACGCACATTTCGCCCAGGGCGACGGCGAAGTCTGCGTCACGGCGGTCGAGATGGGCGCAACAGTGGCGGTCCGTTTCAAGATCCATAAGGAGCTGGCGAAGAAGCGAACCTTCGCCGGGCCGGTGTTCTCGCATAAAGGCTTTTTTGCCGACCCCAAACACGCCGTGCCGGAAAATTTCCTCGGCGTCATGGGCATGCCGATCAACGCCAAGGGCGAGATCGAAAGCGAAAACCTGACGCTCGCCGCCCGCAATGCGATCCTCAACATGATCACGCTGCTGCAAGAGCGCGGCTATTCCCGTGAGCAGGCTTATGTCATCTGCAGCGTTGCGGTCGACCTGCGCATCTCCAACGTCGTCGACGTGCCGAATTATGTCGTGTCGGCGCTGCTACCGGAGATCATCTTCGGCTGACGGCTTATTTGGTCTTTGTTAGCGCCGCATCATCCACGCCAGCGCTTGCGGCACCCACGGCCCGTTCGCCTCACCGCCGGCGTAGCTTGCGGTAAAATGATTGCGTCCTGTTAGCACCAGGCGTTCAACGTCGCCGCCCGCGGCATGCAAGGCGGCTTCCATCCGTTCGGCCTGCTTCATTAAATGCGGAAAATCCTGGTCGCCGCAGGCAAGCAGAAACGGCAGCGGTAGGCCGTCGATATTATCGATCGGGCTAGCGGGTTTTTCGTTACCCGCAGCGCCGAGGAACCGTGGCCGATTGCTGAGCCCGGATTGGGCGCCGAAATCATAGACGCCCGAGATCGGCAGACAACCGCGAATGACGTCTCGCGGCAGGCCGGCTTTGGCCTGCCAATCGCGGCGCACCGCAAGCAAAGCAGCGTAGTGCCCGCCCGCAGAATGACCGCCAAGGAAAATCCGCGAGGGATCGCAACCAAACTCGGCCGCACTTTGGTGCAGTGAAGCAACCGCAGCGATCACGTCGTCCACGCCTGCCGGAAAAACGTGCGCCGGCGCCAGCCGGTAGCCGATGGTCGCAAAGCTCACTCCGGCAGCCGTGAAAGCCGGCGCCATAAACGCCATCCATTCTTTGTAGCCGTTGGTCCAGCCGCCGCCGTGCATGAACGCGAGCAGCGTGCCGTTCGGGACGGGCGCTCGAAAAACGGCAACGCTTTGGTAGGGCTCGGCGCCGTACCGCCGCTCGATCCCCTCAAGCCCGGCGCCAAGCCGTATGACCTCATCGCCGTAGACGCGGGCGTTGTCTGAGGCCGGCTCCTGCGGCGGATAATCCTCAAGCTTCATGTCGGCGGTTCCGATGCGGCTACGGTGGTGTCTATTGTTTGATGTAAGGGCAGCCGCCTTCGGACATCGGCCGGAACGCCTGTTCGCCCGGGACTGTATCGAGATATTCGTACACGTCCCACTTGCTCCTGGATTCTTCCGGCTTTTTGATGCGCATCAGATACATATCGTGCACCATGCGGCCGTCTTCGCGCACTTTGCCGCCTTGGGCGAAGAAATCGTTGATTGGATGCTCGCGCATCCATTTGATGACGGTCGCGGTATCGGTCGAGTTGGTGGCCGCGACCGCCTTGAAGTAATGGCGCAGCGCCGAATTGACGCCGGCCTGATACGAGGTCGGCATGGCGTCGTGGCGCTTGAAGAAGGCCTGGGCAAAGGCGCGCGTTTCCGGCGTGCGATCCCAGTAGAACGAATCCGTGAACAAAAGATCGTGCGCGTGTTCGAGCCCGAGCGCGGGCACGTCGGTCAGCGTCACCTGAAGCGCCACGATCTGCGCGCCGCCGCTGCGAACGCCGAACTCGTCGGCCTGCGCCACCGCGTTGCGGAAATCGGCGCCGGCATTCGCAAGCCCTATGATGTCTGGCTTCGCGGCCTGCGCCTGCAACAAAAACGACGACATGTCGGAGGTGCCGAACGGATGACGCACCGAGCCGAGCACCTTGCCGCCGGCCGCGATCACCATTTTGCTGGCGTCGCGTTCAAGCGCGTGGCCGAACGCGTAATCCGCGGTGAGGAAGAACCAGGACTTTCCGCCGCGTTTGACGATCGCCTTGGCGGTGGCGTTCGAAGAGGCGTAGGTGTCGTAAGTCCATTGAATACTGGTCGGCGTGCAATTCTTGCCGGTGATGTCGGAGGAGCCGGCGCCGGAAATCAGAAACGGCTTGTTGCGCGCGGCTGTGACATTCATGATCGCCAGCGCGACGGCGGAATTAACGCCCTCGGCGATCACGTCGACATGCTGGTTGTCGATCCATTCGCGCACGATGGAGCTGGCGATATCCGGCTTGTTCTGGTGATCGCCAGAAATAATTTCGATCTTGCGGCCCGCGACGGTACCGCCGATCTCTTCGGCCGCCATTTGCGCGGCAATCACCGAACCCGGCCCGTTGCCGTCCTTATACTGGCCGCTCATGTCGGTAATGATGCCGACGCGCAGCACCTTGTCCTGCGCGCCGGCCGGCGCTGCCCCCAAAGCGAGCGCGAATAGAAGCGCGCCCGCGATCGTTTTTGCTGATTTCATTTTTCGCCTGGCAGTCGAAAAAGGTGAATGCCGCCTAGAGGGTGGACTTGAGCAAGTCACTTGCCGCCTGCCAGGAGCTCTTGTCGGCTTCGGCGTCGTACTTGATGCCGTGGTCCGGCGCCTGGACATGATGGTGGTCGGTGAAAGCGTGCATAACACCGTGGCCGTAGAGAACGACCTGCCAGTCGACGCCGGCGTCTGTGAGCTCCTTCTCGAACTTCGCCACCGCTTCGGCGTTCACGATCGGATCGGCGGCACCGTGCAACGCCAGCACGCGACCCTTGATGTTCTTGTCGGTTTCGGGATTGGGCGTGCCGAGTGAGCCGTGGAAGGTCACGACATCGACAAGCGGCGCGCCGCTTCGCGCCAGATCGAGCGCCGGCATGCCGCCGAAGCAATAGCCGATGGCGGCAAGCTTGGTCGCGTCGACCATCGGTGACTGCCGCAATTGATCGAAGCCGGCTTGCGCGCGCGCCAGCACCAGCGGCCGATCCTTGTAATACTTGCCGGATTCGGCTGCGGCCGCAGGGATAGTGTCGGGCCGGACGCCCTTGCCGTACATATCGGCGACGAAGGCGACGTAGCCCATTTTCGCCAGCCGCTCGGCGACGTCCTTGTCCTGTGCGGAAGGCCCCCACCATGCGGGATAGACGATGACGCCCGGCCGCTTGCCGCTCACGGCGTCGTCGTACACGAGCCAGCCCTCGAGCGCCGTGTCGCCCGCTTTGTAGTTGATGGTTTCGAACTTGACCGCGGCCTGCGCCGAACCCGTGGTAACGGCGAGGCCAAACAGCGCGGCGACGAAAAACTTCATTCTCATGAATAACCTCCCAACACTGACAAGCGGAAGCGTCGCCCCCGGCTTTGCCGGCGGGATAATAAAAGGCAAACTCAGCCATAGCCACTGGCAAAACTAAGGCGCGGTCACGCATGGTCACTGGGAAGAAAAAATCGCCGGAACAATTGCGCAGTTACCGCTGGCTCGGGCGCGACGATCTGCGCTCGTTCGGCCACCGCTCCCGGCTCAAGCAGCTCGGTTATGACCGCGCCGATTGGGTCGACAAGCCGGTCATCGGCATCCTCAACACCTGGAGCGACATCAACGCCTGCCATGGTCATTTGCGCGAGCGCGCCGAGGAGATCAAACGCGGCGTCTGGCAGGCCGGCGGTTTTCCGATCGAGCTGCCGGCGATGTCGCTTGCCGAGCCGTTCGTCAAACCATCGACCATGTTGTACCGCAATTTCCTCGCCATGGAGTGCGAGGAATTGTTGCGTAGCCACCCGATCGACGGTGCGGTGTTGATGGGCGGCTGCGACAAGACCACGCCTGGCCTCGTCATGGGCGCAATCTCGATGGGACTGCCGGCGATCTATGTGCCGGCCGGACCGATGCTGCGCGGCAACTGGCGCGGCCACACGCTCGGCTCCGGCTCCGATGTCTGGAAATACTGGGACGAGAAACGCGCCGGCAATATCGGCGAGCCCGAGTGGAACGAGATCGAAGGCGGCATCGCGCGCTCGTTCGGCACCTGCATGGTGATGGGCACCGCAGCGACCATGATGGCGATTACCGAAGCGCTGGGGTTGTCGCTGCCCGGCGCCTCCTCGATCCCGGCGCCGGACGCCAATCATCCGCGCATGTGCGCTGCGGCCGGCCGCCGCATCGTCGACATGGTGTGGGAAGACCTGACGCCTGAGCAGATACTGACACCGGCCGCGTTCGACAACGCCATCCGCGTGCACATGGCGCTCGGCGGCTCGACCAACGCCATCATCCACGTTATCGCCATGGCGCGGCGCGCCGGCGTCGCACTCGACATGCAGCGGTTCGACGAAATTTCGCGGCAAGTCCCGGTGATCGCCAACATCACGCCGTCCGGCAAATATCTGATGGAGGATTTTTTCTATGCCGGCGGCTTGCCGGCGCTGATGGGTGAAATGCGCAGCTTGCTCGATCTGTCCTGCGTCACCGTTACCGGCCGCACGCTCGGCGATAATATCGCCGGCAGCAAGGTGCATCTCCCCGACGTGATCCACCCGCTTTCGGCACCGCTTTATCCGGAAGGCGCCACCGCGGTGTTGACCGGCAATCTGGCGCCGCACGGCTGTGTGATGAAGCCTTCAGCCGCCGACCAGCGCTTCCTGGCGCATCGCGGCAAGGTAGTGGCGTTCGAGAATTACGAACAGATGGCGCGCGAGATCGAGCGCGACGATCTTGACGTGACGCCGGACCATATTCTGGTGCTGAAAAACGCCGGCCCCAAGGGCGGCCCGGGCATGCCGGAATGGGGCATGCTGCCGATCCCGAAGAAGCTCCTTAAAGCCGGCGTGCGCGACATGGTGCGGATTTCGGATGCGCGCATGAGCGGCACCAGCTACGGGGCCTGCATCCTGCATGTCGCGCCGGAGAGTTTTGTCGGCGGCCCTCTCGCCTTGGTGCAAACCGGCGACGAGATCGAGATCGACGTTAAGGCACGGCGCATTCATCTTCACGTCGGCGACGACGAGCTGGCGCGGCGACAGGCTGTGTGGAAAGCGCCGCCGCCCCGTTACGCCCGCGGCTACGGCGCGATGTATTCGCAACACATCGGCCAGGCCGACGAAGGCTGCGACTTCGACTTTCTGGAAGGCCGCGCGGCGATCGCGGAGCCGGAAATTCATTAGCTCCGACCTTGTCGCGGCGCCCTCTCCCCCCGCGGGGGAGAGGGCTACTCAGCGGATCAACAACCAAGGTTGGGTGAGGGTCGCGGCCGAAACCCCTCACCCAGCGAGTTTGTTGAACGGTCGGCGCTGCCCCCTCCCACAAGGGGAGAGGGAAAACTGCTGCGCCGAATGCACCACCTACCCTGCCGGCAACAGCACCGCGCGGCATTCGCCGAAGCCGATGCGCGGATAGCCGGACTTCTCGGCAAAGCCGCGAAAGATGATCTCGTCACCGTCTTCGATGAAGCCGCGCTGTTCGCCGCTCTGCAGCTCGATCGGCTCGCGGCCGCGTGCGGTTAGTTCGAGCAGGCTTCCCCAGCTTGATTTCTCCGGGCCGGAAACGGTGCCCGAGCCGATGAGGTCGCCGGTTGCGAGATTGCAGCCGTTGGAGGTGTGATGCGCGACCATCTGCGCGAATGTCCAATAGGTGGTCGCGAATGAGGTCTGCGTCAGGCGCTTTGGCGGCATGCCGGCACGACGCATGGCATCGGTCGCCAGGTAGGCTTCGAGCGTAATGTCAAAACCGCCGTGCGCATGATCTTCAGCGTCGCTCAGATGCGGCAGCGGCTCGGGATCGCCCTGCGGCCGGACGAATGCCGGAATGCGGAACGGCACCAACGCTTCTTGCGTCACTACCCACGGCGATACCGTGGTGGCAAAATTTTTGCCGAGAAAAGGTCCGAGCGGCTGATATTCCCAGGCCTGGACGTCGCGTGCCGACCAGTCGTTGAGCAGACAGTATCCGAATATGTGTTCGGCGGCTTTGCCAACCGGCACGGTGTCGCCAAGCTCACTCGGCGCACCGATATACATGCCGAGCTCCAGCTCAAAATCCATGTTCCGGGAGGGACCGTACGTCGGCGCCGTCTGATCCGGCGGTTTGCGCTGGCCCTTTGGCCGCTTCACCGGCGTGCCGCTCACCCGAACTGACGAGCTGCGGCCGTGATAGGCGACCGGGATATACTTGTAGTTTGGCAGTAGCGGATTCTCCGGACGAAAAAAACGCCCGGCATTGGTGGCGTGAAACACCGAAGCATAAAAATCGGTGAAGTCGCCGATGATGACGGGCAAGAGAATCTCCGCCTGCGCCATCGCCGTAAGATGGCGGCGCAAGCCGGTATCGCCGCGTTCGGCGCTGAGCCCTCGGGACAGTGCGAGGCGGAGCGCGGACGATGCGGCCGGGCCAAGCGACATCAGATGATTGAGCGATGACTCAGCACATGCTTGCGCCGCCGCTTCGGCAGCCAGCCCCGTAAAAGAAGGCGCAGCCGCCGCGACGTCGAGAACCTGATCGCCAATCGCCACGCCAACGCGAGGCGCGTGGCCCGGCGCCGGCCGAAACACGCCGAATGGAAGATTCTGAATCGGAAAATCATTGCCCGGCGCATTGGCGCTTTCAACAAAGCTGCGCCGCGCCGGATCGTGCGTCTCGTTGAGAATGACTGTCATTTTTCCTTCATCAACCTGATGTTCACACTCGTGCCGTGTCGCCCTGCAGGTGCAACTCGCGCCGCCGCTGGATATCGCCAAGGCGTCTTTTCGCTTCGGCGTCGATGGCGCGAGCAAGCTCGATATGACGCGCCATCAAAGTGCGGAAATCGGCAACGTCCAGCACCAGTAGCGTCGACGCGTTGGTCGTGGAAACATTCGCGGTGCGAACCATATCGCCGAGCAAAGCAAGTTCGCCAAAGAATGCGCCTTCGCCGAGACGAACCGGGTGAGGCATCACGTCGACCTCCACCTCACCGGCGGCAATGAAGTACATGCAATCGCCGACCCTACCGCGCCGGATAACGGGGGTCCGCTCCGGCACCTCGAGGCGGCGTAGCATATGAGTAATCTCGGTGATCGCGGAAGGGTCGAGCGATTGAAAAAACGGCACCTTGCTGACCACGTCCCAGGTTTCGATGAAGTTGCGCCGCCGCCGTTCGGCGGCGAAGCCGGTCGCAAGCACGCCGGTCCACAAACCGAACGTGGCGATGCCGCAGATCATCACGCCCGCGGCCAACAAACGGCCGAGCGCCGTGTGCGGCACCTCGTCGCCATAGCCGGTCGTTGTCAGCGTGACCACCGCCCACCACAGCGACGACGGCAAGGTGCCGAATAATGACGGCTGCTCGCTCCGCTCGACAACGTGCATGGCGGCCGACGCCAGAAAAAGCACGATCAGGAACAATACCAGCACGCTCGCCAGCGGCTTTGCCTCAAGCACGAACACCCGTCCGAGCTGCGCGAACCCCGGCGAATTTTGCGCGAGTTTAAGGACCCACAATGAGGCGAACAGCCATGCCGTTTCGGGCGCCGCCCCGCAAAGCAGCGCAACGGGAACCGGGACTATGGCGAGAAGGTCGACGACGCCCGACAACGAGAGCAGATAGCGCAGCACTCCGTCATTGTGCCTGGCACGGTTCGCCCGTACCGCCATTTCGGCCGCAAAATATGCCAGGCAACACCAGAGACAGACGTCCAGTATGGCGCCCATCGACGCGCGCAGGTCGGGTACCGTGATAGCCGCCATCGCCAGAAAACCGACGGCAAGCACGACAAACCGCGTCAGCGCCGAGGCGCCGAAGCGGCGAAACGGTGCACTATAATAACCGAGACCTGAGAATGCGCCTTGCGACATTAGTTCCTTACGGCCGCCGGTGGGCAGCGTCTGTGAGCCGGCGGGGCCGCAAAATTACGCCGTCAGAGTTCACATCGCCAGTCGAAATTACACCTCGGCCCTACGGCTAGCCGCGGAGAGTTACCATGCACTGGACTGACCTGATTAATACCGGCGCGTCGCTGTTCATCGTGGCGACAGCATCAACCAAAACGATGGTGCCGCTGCGTATTCTCGCCATCGTCACAAATACCATTCTCATCGCCTTCTTCGGTGCAACCCACGCGTGGCTTCCGCTGGTATTTCAAGCCTTCGCTTTATCGATCAACGGTTATCGCCTCTATCAGATGATTGTGCTGATCGGAAACGTGCGCGAAGCGATCCGCGGCCGGACCTCGATGGACTGGCTCAAGCCGTTCATGAGCGAACGTCAGTTCAGGAAGGGAGACCTCCTGTTCGGAAAAGGCGAGATCGCCGATGAGATGTTTTGCACCGTCAGCGGGCGCTATCTCCTGGTCGAGCTCGGCATCGAGGTTAGAACCGGAGAGGTCGTAGGCGAGCTTGGCTTCCTGGCCCCTGACAATCGCCGCACCGCGACGCTGGAATGCATCGAAGGCGGCAAGGTGCTGTCGATCACCTACGAGCAGGTCGAACAGCTCTATTATCAGAACCCGACATTCGGCTTTTATTTCCTGCGCCTCTCCACGCAGAGGCTGTTTGACAACATCGGTCGGCTCGAAGGCGAACTGGAGCGGCGGCGCGTGCAGGTCTAAGAGCCGACCGAAGCTTTCTCATGATATCAGGGCGAATTATCAGTGCCTGACATCGCCCTTGGAGAACACGTCGTCGAAATAAGCCTGCGAAACCGTGCTGATCTCCCACCAGGTATTATTGAGATCGAGCAGTTTGAATGCACGATGGCCCTCTGAAGTCCCGACGTCGAGTACGCGCTTGATGCCGAATTCGTCTTTGTGAGCGAGCGCCGCCGCATGGGCGGCATCGACCTCGGCGTCCGCAGCGACGGATAGCTTGAAGTGATTTTGCGGGCCTTGCTCTTTGGCATCGCCGTCCTGCACGCGAACGCAGATGACCGACCACGGGCCACCCTTCCACATGTATTGCGCTTCCGGCAGCGGGCGGACGATATCGAGGCCGAGAAAATCGGCCAGGAATCGCCTGGTGGGAGCCATTTCGCTGCACTCATAGGTGCCATGCGAAAACAGTTCATTCCTGATAAGCGGCGCGGCTGTTGTCATTGCTTCTCTCCCTGATTCAGATCAAATCGGCGTAAATTAATCGGAGTGTTGGTCGCCCTTTTCGCGCAGCGCGGTGTAGATCAGTTCAGGCGTGCGATACTCGACCTCCCACCAGTTGGAGTCCTTATCAACGCAATAGAGCGCATATGAGCCGTTGCGAAAGGCCGGCTTCTGCACCCGTGTAATGCCGTATTCCACTTTGTTGGCATTGAGCTTCTGGTAGGCGTCGTCCACCGCGGCCTGGCTCGATGCTTCGAAGCCCCAGTGGTTCAACATTTCCTGCGGCACCTCGACGTTGGCGACCTGGCGAACCTCCAGCACCCAATACGGTTTGCCGTGTTTGGCCTCGCCGGGCCGGTGCCCTTTCTCGCGCACATACATCAGGCCTTCGGAAGGCTCGACGCATTCCAAATCGAAGGCCTCCTCGTGCATGCGGCGCGCGCGCTTCAAATCCGTCGTCACCAGCGTGCCGCAAACAATCGACTGGGTTTTCACATAAGGTGAGCTGACGCCCGGCTTGAATTGCATATTCATGGCTAATCTCCCTGGTTGTTATCGTTACAGATCGAGGACGAGCGTTTCGCCCGGCATCGCGCGCGAGACGCACACTTGGAGAAACGTCTGTCTTTCGTCGTCGTCGAGCACTTCGTCGCGATGATCCACCTTGCCGGACAAATACTTGACCCTGCAGGTGCCACAGCGGCCACTGGTGCACAGCGTCTTGATCTTGAAACCCTCGGCTTTGAGGACGACGAGGATGCTTTTGTCAGCGGGCACGGTGAAAGTCTTGCCGGCTTTCTTCAGCACGATGTCAAAAGGCTGATCACGATGTTCGGACGAAAGATCGGCGGCGCTGCCTTTGAACAATTCGTAATGCACCGTCCCCTGCGGCCAATCGGCAGTCGCAGCAACGGCGGCTCGGATTAGTCCGATGGGACCGCAAACATAGACATGGGCGCCTGCCGGCCGGCTGCCCAGCAGCGCCTTTAAATCGAGGCCGCGTGCGGGATCGCCGCCGTCGAAATGGGTTTTGAGACGGTCGCCATGCCGCGCCCGGAGTTCGCCGAGAAAGGCCGCCTCCTCCTCCGAACGCGCACAATAATGCAAGGTGTAATCTCGCCCGAGATCGGCAAGACGCGCGGTCATCGGCATGATCGGCGTGATGCCGATTCCCCCGGCGATCAAGATGTTGGTTTCGCCGGCCTCATAGAGCGGGAAGTCGTTGCTTGGCGGCGCGGCCTTCAGAACGTCGCCAACCGCAACCCTGTCATGCAGATAAACCGATCCGCCGAGCCCCTCGGGCTCGCGCAACACACCAACGATGTAGCGATCGGCATCGGCATAATCGTTGAGCAGGGAGTAGGAACGCGTCTCTTCGTTCGGCAGCTCAATGTCAATATGCGCCCCCGCCGTGAAGGCCGGCAACGCATCACCGTTTGCCGATGACAGCACAAATCGGCGAATACGCGCCGTTGCCGCCTCGATCCGATCGACTTTCAGTTGCAACAATTCCGCCCCCGTCACGGCATTGGGTAACATCACCACAACCATTTAGCTGACACTGCGCCTGGTCTTTCCTTGACATAGATCAAGGAGGCTCGGGCAGTCGGGTGCGGATTCTGAAATTGCCCGCGAGGCGAGCGTCAAGCGTGCTCGTAGCGGCTCGTCCGAACCGCATTGTCTGATGTTTCTTCAATACTAATAAGCTTAAACGGACCAATGTCGCGTCGAGTTGACGTTAGCAACATCGTCGCGTGGTCGGGAAAATCACGCCGCCACGATCGGCCGCGCTTCGAGCACCGGCTCGCTTGGCGCTACGCCGGAGAACGCCGAGCCTTCGTTGAACCACGACGCCGGCGCCGGATGGCCCCACAAGGTTTGCCGCCGCGGATCGGTCAACGACCAGCGGATCGGCGCGTGATCGGGATCGACGGTCAGATAGTCGGACGTGAACAGTTCGACGCGATGGCCGTCGGGGTCGCGCACGTACAGAAAGAAGGCATTGGAGATGCCGTGCCGGCCGGGTCCGCGCTCCATGTTGTCGAGATAGCCGCTGGTCGCCATCACGTCGCAGATGTGAATGATGTCGAGCACGCCCGGCGTCCACATCCCGATGTGATGCAGCCGCGGGCCGCGGCCGTTCGTGAAGGCGAGGTCGTGAACATTGCCCTTGCGGTGCATCCACACCGCCCAAAGTTTTGGATCGGCGCCGTCGGTCTCGGTGTATTCGGTGAGGCGAAAGCCAAGCTCGCTGTAGAAGTCGTAGCTCCGCTGCACGTCCGGCGTAAAGCAGTTGAGATGATCGATGCGTTGAATGCGTGCGCCTTGATGCGCAGTATAGTTCTGCAGCATGGACTGGGAGTGATCCATGTGCGCGTAAAGGTCGAGCGGCATGCCGAAAACGTCGGCGGTGCGGAGCGTCCGGCCCTGGTGCGGCAGATCCGGAAACGCGGTCGGCAGGTTGCGGCGGCTGAACCAGGAGGCGGCGCGATTGAGGTCATCCTCGCTCGCGAGCTTATAGCCGAGCGCATACACCTCGGGCGTGCGCGAGCGGCGCAGCACGATCGAGTGATGGTTGCGCTCCTCGACGCCACGCAGATAAAGCGCGTCTTTCGTTTCGTCGCTGACCAGGAGCCCGAGGCAATCGACATAGAAGGCGCGTGAGCGGGCAAGGTCGCGCACGCCGAGTTCCACGTGGCTCGCGCGCACGACGTTGAAGGGCGGATCGAAAACCGGGTCGTGGACAGGCATGCTGGGTCGCCGTTGACGGGTGCTCCGCCGACTTCTAACACATCGCGCCAAGGAGACGCGATATGCGGTTTGCAAGCTACAATCTGCGCGGACGGCCGAGCTTCGGCGCTGTCGTCGGCGACGGCATCGTCGATCTGCGGGGGCGGCTAAGCCGTTTCGGCAGCTTGCTCGAAGTGTTCCGCGCTCAGGCGCTCGATCAGGCGAAAGCCGCGGCCGACGGCGTGCGCCCTGATGTTCCGTTGTCCGAGGTGGAGCTCTTGCCGCCGCTGACTGCGCCGGAGAAAATTCTCTGCATCGGCATCAATTATGCCAACCGCATCCACGATTACGATTTTGCCGATCTGCCGAAGTATCCGAGCATGTTCTACCGCGCGCCGAACTCGCTGGTCGGCCACGGTCAGAGCCTGATCCGGCCAAAGATTTCGGCTGAGCTCGATTATGAGGGTGAGATCGCCTTGGTGATCGGCCGCGAATGCAAGCACGTGCCTAAGGAGAACGCGCTGTCCGTCATTGCCGGCCTCACCTTGTGCAATGAGGGTACGATCCGCGACTGGATCCGCCACGGCAAATTCAACGTCACCCAGGGCAAAAATTTCGACGGCATCGGCAGCATCGGACCGTGGATCGCAACCGAAGTTGATTTAACGAAGCCGCTGCACCTCACCGTGCGCAAAAACGGTGAAATCACGCAGGACGATACCACCGAAAGCATGATCTTTTCGTTCGCCGACCTCATCGTTTATGTCACGACGTTTATGACGCTCAAGCCAGGCGACATCATTTCGACTGGGACGCCAGTCAAGAAGGACTCCAAAACCGAGCCGCCGGTGTGGCTCAAACCCGGCGATACGATTGAGATCGAGTGCCCGGAGATCGGCGTGCTGCGCAATCCCGTGGCGGACGAGGCGTGACGACGGCGAGCCGAACGGCCTGCGTCATCGGCTGGCCGGTCGAACATTCGCGCTCGCCGCTCATTCACAATTACTGGCTCAAGCAATACGGCATCGCCGGCGAATACCGGCGCGAATTGGTGCCGCGCGAAGAATTTGCATCGTTCGTGAAATCGCTCGCCGCGCGCGGCTATGTCGGCGGCAACGTCACCGTGCCGCACAAGGAAGCGGCGTTCGCGCTGTCGGAGCCCGACGATCGCGCGCGCGCCGTCGGCGCCGTCAACACGCTGTGGCTCGACGATGGGGCGCTCCGTTCGACCAACACCGACGTCGAGGGGTTTTTGGACAATCTCGATGCCTGCGCGCCCGGCTGGGATCGGGATGCAAAGACGGCGATCGTGCTCGGCGCCGGCGGTGCGGCGCGCGCTGTGATCTACGGATTGCTGGAGCGCGGCATGGAACGCGTCGTTGTCGTTAACCGCACGCCGGCGCGAGCCGAGGCCTTGCAACAACAGTTCGGCAAACGCCTGCATTCGCTCGGCTGGAAAGGCCTGGACGCTGCGCTTGGCAACGCCGCGCTCCTGGTCAACACCACGACACTCGGCATGCAGGGACAGCCCGCTCTCGACATCGATATCGCGCGGCTTCCGGGACATGCAATTGTCGCCGATCTGGTTTATGCGCCAGTGCAGACTCCGCTACTTGCCGCCGCGCTTGCGCGCCATCTGCGCAGCGCCGATGGGCTCGGTATGCTGCTGCATCAGGCGGTGCGCGGCTTTTCGCTGTGGTTCGGAAAAACCCCGACGGTAACGCCGGAATTGCGCCGCTTGCTCGAAACCGATCTCGGCTCGCCGCCCTCGAAGCGCTCTTCTCCATAAATCTCGCAAGAATCCTGCAAGATCAGAAAATCCTGCAAGATCAAAGATCCCGCAAGATCAAGAATCCTGCAAGATAACGCAGTTGTGTTTGCGCCAACGCAGTTGTGTTTGTCGCCCGGAAATTACATCCGATAACGTCTCCGACCGGGGAAGTTATCCGTGGTCGAAGGAGGAAACGATGAAAGTCCGGATAATCGGTGCGGCGGCCGTTGCGTTTGTGCTGCTCGCATCAGCGGTATCAATCGCAGCCGCACAGGCGCCAGGCATCGTGCGTGTGCGCGGTACGATCGAAGCCGTCGACGGCAAGACGCTGAGTGTGAAAGGCCGCGACGGCACTCCGGTCACGGTGAAGCTGGCCGACGATGTTCGGGTTCTTGCCGTCGACCGCAAATCACTGGCTGATGTCAAACAGGGCGTGTTCGTCGGCATCACGGCTATGCCGCAGCCCGACGGCACCCAGAAGGCCGTGGAAATCCACATCTTCCCCGAAGCCTTGCGCGGCACCGGAGAAGGCCACCGGCCGTGGGATCTGATGCCGAAGTCAACCATGACCAACGCCAACATCGACAGTGAAGTCGCCAGCACCGACGGCAAGGAGCTGGTATTGAAATACAAGGACGGCGAAAAGAAATTCGTCGTGCCGGCGAATGCGGAAGTTGTGATGTTTGCTCCGACGACTGTTGCCGATCTCAAGCCAGGCGCAAAGATCTTCGTCGTCGCTGGGAAAAAGCAGCCCGACGGCACCATAGCGGCGCCGAGCATTGTGGTGGGCCGCAACGGCGTCAATCCGCCGATGTGACCACGGCCAAAACGACCGCCTAGCTTTACACTTCGTAATGATCGCTGCTCACCGCGCGTCATGGCCGGGCTTGTCCCGGCCATCCGCGTCTTCGACGCCCGGTTTAAGACGTGGATGCCCGGCACAAGGCCGGGCATGACGAGTCGGATTTTCTGCGGGTTGGTATCAGCCGGCCCCTCTGGCACGGCACTTGCTCCGTTGTCGCTACGTGCGTAGCAAGCACGAACGCACCCAAGCGACAGGAGGTCGTCCATGACCCGTGCCGAACTCACCGAGAAAATGCTCGATATCAAGCGCGAGAAGGGCTGGAGCTGGAAGCATATTTGCAGCGAGATCGGCGGCATGTCGCCGGTTTTGATCACCGGCGCCGTAGTCGGCCAGATGAAGCTGACCAAGCCGCAGGCGGCAAAGGCCGCCGAGCTGTTCGGCTTAAGCAAAAGCGAGGAGGCGCTGCTGAACGAGGTGCCGTACCGTGGCACGCAAATGCCGCCGACCGATCCCCTGATCTATCGCTTCTACGAACTGATGATGGTCAACGGTCCGGCCTTAAAGGCGCTGATCGAAGAGGAGTTCGGCGACGGCATCATGTCGGCGATCGATTTCGACCTGCTGCTGGAGCGCCAACCCGATCCCAAGGGCGACCGCGTGAAACTCTCGATGTCGGGGAAATTCCTGCCCTACAAATATTACGGCGCCACCGGCAACGCGCCGGGTTACGGCTTTAAGGAGGAGTAGCGCATCGCTATTTCGACCGGGACCCGGCGCAGGCGGTCATTGCCGTGCCCTCGCCCCTTGCGGGAGAGGGCTGCTCGGCAGCGCAACCTGCAAAGTCCGGTGAGGGGGCGGTGCCTCAAGCCCTCACCCTGTCATGTTTGTTGAAGCTCTTGCATTGCCATCTCGCGCAGGAGGCGAGGGCATGATGGCCGGCGCCGAGTGTGAGGCAGCAGTGGTAATGTCCTCAAGATTGTGCACATTTTAGGTGAGCGCAGAATGGAATGCAGCCATGTCTCAGACCTGCAGCTATCGAGATCACATGAACGCAAAAATGAAATCCGATCCGGAATTCCGGCAAGCGCTGTTCCAGGAAGCCGTGCAGACTTTGTTAGAGGGAGATGTCCGCACGGCGCGCGCGGTGTTGCGCAACTTCATCAATGCGACCACGGGCTTTCCGGCGCTGGCGCGACGCGAATACCGCCCAAGAGCCTGATGCGGATGTTCGGGCCGAGCGGCAATCCGACAGTGGCCAATCTGACCGAGGTCATCAGAGTGCTGCAGAAAAAAACCGGCCTGCATCTTGAAGTCCGCGCGATTGCTTCGGCGGCGTGAGACGTCGCGATCTCAGCCGCGCGCGTCATCCAAAGGAGCCTGCCCCCGGACTTGATCCGGGGGTCGATCCGAGTAAGCCGGCGTGGCAGGCGGTGTAGGGCGTTACGCTCCCTCAAGTCGGGTTAGTTCCGTTTCGAATTCAAAGCGCAGTTGTGCGCCTTCCTCTTCGGGCAGCCAATTCGTCATCTCCGGAAATATGGTGCGATAAAGCGAAACCGTCGTGGACTCCCACGGCAATTTCTGCGCCGCGCGCGCCTCGGCAAAAATCTTATATAGCCGCCGCCTCACCTTGTCGGGATCGGGGCGATAAACGGGCACGGGCTCTCCGCCGAACAGGTCGGGTTGCGATCCGTCTTCTTCGAAAAGTTCCGGGCTATCGCTGGGGGCCATTGATCCATCGCGAATATCGAATCATACGGTTAGTATATTGCGCGACCCGGCGAGGGCGAGCGAGGGCTGCGGCGCAGTTATCCCCGTTCCGCAAAGGCTTGCTGATACGCCTTATCGATTTTTGCCATCTGCTCGATGGTGAAGACGAGGCAATCGGCGATCGCGCCCACGTGATTGATCTCGTCGAGCGATAGCGGTCGGCCCTTACGCGACTTCAGGTATTTGTCGAGCACCTGATACCCGCCAATGTGGAAATCCCACACGTCTTGCGGCACCGGCTTGAAGAATTGGGTCTTGTTAATTGATACAGCTCTCTCTTTCGGCAAATAACGGACCGCCTCGACCGTGTGGTCGCCCTTACCGCAATAAACGGCCAATCCTCGCCGCTTTAGGTCACGCACGAGGTGCGCTTGTACAAGCGCCCAGCCAAGCTTCGAAAGTTTTTCGAATTCATCCGGGTGATGCGGAAACGGAATTCGAGGAAAATCGATGCGCATGAATTTGGCGTAGCGAGCACGATAAGTTGGAGCATGAAGGACCGCGTAGGTGTAACCAAGGATTTCTTCGGGAGAAAAATGACACTTATACCTATCATCAAGCCATTCACGGAATGGTGACGAAAAATTCTCGACAGAGCTCTGATCGGTTTGCCTATGGAGATATAGCGGAAAACAGTAATTCTGCTCCGTTGTGGCATCCGAAATACAGCAGCTCTCTGCAACGTGATCTGCTATGAGAACGTGACCCCAGTTGGCTGTCCCTATTTGGCGAGAGACAAGCAGCTGAAGATTGTTCCGCCACGCGACGTGATCCAAGAGCTCTCGCCGCGGTCGATCCATTATGCCGTTCGCGAAGTAACACCAGCGTGTATCAAAAGGGCGGTATGCACAGGTAATGATTGGTCGACGCCAATCCGACGGGGACTGTACCGATGATCTCAACTTAGACGTTGAAGCAATCCGCTCCTTACGCTTACGATCTGTCTCATCTGGTGGAGGTGAAAAATAACGATCCGCAATGATCTCGTCCGTTAGCGTTTTATCCCGGAGGTCCCGTATGCGGCTGTCAATAGTTTGTCTTTCGAATCCGACTGCGAAGTCATCTCTGTGAGTTTGAAAGCCTAAAACGTTCAAGCTGAATATCTGTACCTTTTCACTAGCTGGACTTAGACTGTCCGCGACTTGCCATCCCTGCTGATAGTCCGCCCATCCCGTCCAATCTAACGGACGAAACATGTAATAGGGCTCAAAAAAACTTACCCCTTCCCATCGAATATCTCGCATTTCGGAGTTGGCTGCCGATTTATATTTCTCAATACGGCTTCCCCAAAATTCCGAGAACCAGACACCCCTGGTGATCCCAGGCTTTTTTACCAGGATAGCGATAGCAACTCCCTTCTGTATGTCGAAGACATTTTCATTCTCTGCGCCTTCCGGGATAGGCTCCTTTGGCTTCGTACTTCCGTGCAGGTCCAGTATCCAGATTTGGTCAAAAGTGTTCGTGAGCGACTGGCGCATGCCCCGAAAGGTCGGGTTATCAAGATACGAGTGGTTGGTGATTATCCCGACGATCCCCTCATTTACGGCATCCATTTTCATCTGCGCAAAACGAATGAACTTTACGTAGTCGTCGTGAAGCCACTTTGGATTTTTCTCACTGAGTGGCTTCTGGTCCACCATTTTATAAGACTCAATTGCCGCTCTAATCCAAGCTCCCTTGTTTTTAGAATGCCCTGAATAGGGTGGATTACCGACGATCGCTAAGATTTCACGATCCTTCACTGTCTGCGCAGCTTTGACTTCGGCGCTTATCGCCGGGAGCAAGAAATTAGCTTGCGGCTCCACTGGCTCCAGCGTGTTCGTCAGAAAAATCTGCAAGCGCTCATCGCTCGCCAGAGGATGTTTCTGATCATTGAGATATTGCGACAATTTTAGATGTGCGATCGTATAGGGAGCGATGAGGTATTCGAAGCCAAAAATGTTTCTCAATAAGTGCTCGCGCACGATGAGATCGGCACGTCCGGCGTCGGGTCCACCGACGTTTTCGAAAATGCGCTGGAAGACCTCCAATAGAAACGTGCCAGTGCCACAGGCAAAGTCGAGGACCGTAACACGTTTATGGTCTGCGAGACCATCCCGAATGCCAAAGCTGTCTTTCAAAACGTTGTCTACTGCGCGGATGATGAAATTCACAACGGGCGGTGGCGTGTAGTAGACGCCTCGGCTCTTACTTGTTTCCTTATCGTAAGCTCTCAAGTAGTCTTCATAAAAGTAGATGAACGGATCACGCTCGAAGAGACGGTGTTCTTCCTCATCGGTCGCGCGGACGTTGCGGCTGATCGCACTGCGATGCCGAAATGACAGATCCTCGTGAATGGCTCGCAGGTCGAGTCCATTGACGATAGACAGCACTTCTTCGACCACCCAACGCACATCGCGGTATTCTTCTTTCTCAAGTTCGCTCAAGAAATCGACGAGTTCGCGAATCAGCCTGAATGAGCCGGGAATATGTTCCTGCGCATTGCGTAGCGTTACTGGTTCCGAACCTGAGTTGAGACGCGCCAAAAACAGGCCATACGCGAGCATTTGTGCAAACGCATCGGCAAATTCCTTCAACGTCAATTCATGAAACACCTGATCGCGGAAGATTTGAAAGAGCCCGTAAAGCCGCCCCTCCTTGTGCTCTTTTTCCTGACGCACCAGTTCCTCGCCGAGATAGTCGCGTAGAAGCTTGCTGCGTGTAGCAAGCGCGAGTGCTAGCTGTTGCGCGCGGCCGATGCCTTCCGGCGCCGCCGAGAAGAAGCCTTGGAGTACCTTGCCGACTGCGGCCGCTCGATCGTCGCGCAGCCGGAACCTCGGGTTTTCGACATCGGTCTGGTCGCAGAGCCTTTCACCCTGCGGCGCGCCGTATTTGTTGATCCAAATAAATTGCAGGTAGTCCGTAAGAACGATGTTGTCGGATAAACTCTTGTATTTTGTAATCTGATCAGACTTCAGAACCTTGCTTAGATTTTCGCCGACTGCTTTGTTCTCGACATAACCCAGAATGAGGCCGCTTTTGCTGATCTTGAAATCGGGGGCTCCTTTGCCAGCTGTACGCTTTGGCTCGTGCTGAACCGTAACGCCTTTTTCGCTGCCATCCGCAATCGCCTGCAATAGGTTCTGAAGTGCACCGCGATCCGTGTGCTCGGTTTTCTCCTCAATGCGTGTCTTCCGCAGCGCGAGGAGATAACGATCGAAAATGTTCTTATCGAACGTCATCGCTGGTTGGGGCACCCTGAATTTCACAAGCGATACTTGACTCGGCGCTTTGCTACAACCCTTGTTGCACTCCGGTTCTCAACGGGAATCGCTGGGTCGAGCTCGGCGAGGACAGGCTATGCAGTCCCCTTTGCATTGACTGTGGTCGCTATTTCAGCTACTATGCTCATCGACGAATCTCGCTCAGTGAAGGGCGCCTTCGGCCGAGGGTACTCCTGAAGGTGGAGCGAGTGCGGTGCCCGCGTGCGGAGCGATACACTCCGTTCCCGGGCGGCCCTGGACACCGTTCGGCCGGCAAAACGACCGGTCTGCGCGGAGCGCGCTTAACCGGGACAGGCAAAGGCGGCTAACGCCGCACGAGCCCCGTCTCGGGAAACACGGCCTGGGGCTGAGCCAATGCTGGTTGCGACTGGCGTGGCAAGTCCGCGGCGAAGCGCCGGAAGGCGAGCGCGCCCCGTTTGGCGCGCGTCCGTGGCGATGTCGGTAGCAGCAATGCTGCCGATGTGGCGCGGACAATGGATGGCATGCGCCTTTCGGCGCTCCGCCTCCCTTTCTTTTTTATTCGCGAGGCGGCGAGTTTATTGCGGGCGTGGTGGTTGGCAGAACCCGGGCGCGAAGCGCGTCGCGGGAACGGTTTTCCGCGTCGTCATTGCCGGGCTTGACCCGGCAATCCATGCAGAAGGGTGGGCTGTTCGAAGGTGCCGTTACGTTATCGAGGTTGCCGAACTTCAGCATGGACCACCGGGTCAAGCCCGGTGGTGACGACGGGAGAAGGCGTGTTGAAAAGAGGTTCGCCTCATCGCCGACGCCCCTTCCACCGCGTAAACGCGCGGTCTCCTTCCCCGCTGCGCGGGGCAGGATGAAGACGCTACGCCGTCACGATCACACTGCGATCGATCGCTTTGATGCTGGTGACGCCGGTGAGCGCCATGCTGACGTTCAACTCGTTGCGCATGATCTCGATGGCGCGGGCAACGCCGGCCTGGCCGCCGGCGCCAAGGCCGTAGATGTAGGCGCGGCCCGAGAGGCAGGCGCGGGCGCCGAGCGCGACCGCGCGCATGATGTCCTGGCCCGAGCGGATGCCGCCGTCGAACAGCACTTCGATCGACGACCCGACCGCGTCGGCAATCCGCGGCAACGCGGAAATCGAGGATGGCGCGCCGTCAAGCTGGCGGCCGCCATGGTTCGACACCACCAAAGCCGCGGCCCCGGTCTTCGCCGCGGTGCGGGCGTCCTCGGCGTCGAGGATGCCTTTGAGGATCAGTTTTCCGGGCCAGATGCCGGCAATCCATTCGACGTCCTTCCAGTTCATGGTCGGATCGAACTGCTCGGCGGTCCAGCGCGACAAATACTGGACGTCCTTCTGGCCGCGCACATAGCCGGCAAGATTGCCGAACGTCTTGCGCTTGCCGCGCGCAATGCTCAGCGCCCAGGCTGGCTTGGTGGCGATGTCGATGAGATTACCGATGCGCAGTTTCCGGCGGGACGCTCAGGCCGTTTTTGATATCGCGGTGCCGCTGGCCGAGGATTTGCAGATCGACGGTGAGCACCAGCGCGCTGCACTTGGCCGCCGCTGCCCGCTCGATCAGCGAACGCACGAAGCCGCGATCTTTCATGACGTAGAGCTGGAACCAGAACGGCTTGTCGACGGCCCCGGCGACATCCTCGATCGAACAGATCGACATGGTCGAAAGCGTGAATGGAATTCCCGCGGCCTGGGCGGCGCGGCACGCCAGAATCTCGCCGTCGCCGTGCTGCATGCCGCACATTCCAATCGGCGCCAACGCGAGCGGCAGCGAAGCCGGTTCGCCGAGGATCGTGGTCGCCATGCTGCGCGACGACACGTCGACGAGGATGCGCTGACGCAGCTTGATCGCCTCAAGATCGGTGCGGTTCGCGTGGAGCGTCTGTTCGGAATAAGAGCCGGACTCGGCGTAGTCGAAGAACGAGCGCGGGACCCGGCGGCGCGCGGTCTGCCGCAGGTCCTCGATGCAGGTCATGGTCTTCATGGCGGGTCCCGGCCCTGGTGCGTACTTTCTGACTTACCCGATATCACAGACCTGCTTACCCGATATCACGGACCTGCTTACCCGATATCACAGACCTGCTTACCCGATATCACAGACCTGCTTACCCGATATCACAGACCTGCTTACCCGATATCACAGACCTGCTTACCCGATATCACAGACCTGGCCGAGGTTCCCAACCGGGGGAACACACGCGTCGACGTGTGCGTTAGTTGGGTAACCTCTGCCAAGCAGGATCATCGACATGATGGACGAAGGGACCGCTAATCGGCCGTACAAGGCTGATGGCTCCAGCGTAATGCCGGATGCGGCCACGAAACGCCGCGAGCGGCAGGAACGGCGGAAAGAAGCGCTCGACGATGCGCTCGATCGTGGGCTCGAGGAGACATTTCCGGCTTCCGACCCGGTCGCGGTCACCCAGCCACCCCACAGCGCCCGCGATAAACGCAGTTCATAAGCGCCGGGCGCTTGGGATTCCCCGGCGTGGTCCCGGCATTGCCCGGGGTTAGGGCATTGATCCGGCGCGATAATTCGCTACGTCATGCTGAATCAACCGTTCCACGAGGCGGTAAGATTATTGAATGTTTTTTGAGGCGGACATGACGGCGAAGGGGGTAGTATCGCCGCCGGAAATGGCAGGCGATGGGGACTATGGCCCGCAAGTATTTTGGCACTGACGGCATTCGTGGCCGCGCCAACGGCGTGATCACACCGGAATTGGCACTCAAGACCGGACAGGCGACCGGGCTGATCTTCCGCCGCGGCGAGCATCGCCATCGCGTGGTGATCGGCAAGGATACCCGGCTGTCGGGTTACATGATCGAAACCGCGCTGATTGCCGGCTTCACCTCGGTCGGCATGGACGTGCTGCAACTCGGACCGATGCCGACGCCGGCCGTCGCCATGCTGACCCGCTCAATGCGGGCCGACCTCGGCGTCATGATATCGGCCTCGCATAACCCGTTCGACGACAACGGCATCAAGCTTTTCGGGCCCGACGGCTACAAGCTCTCGGATGACGTCGAGCATCAGATCGAAGCGCTGATTGACGGCGATATCACCAAGCGGCTGGCGAAAAGCCGCGAACTCGGCCGCGCCAAGCGGATCGACGGCGTCCACGACCGCTACATCGAATTTGCCAAGCGCACCCTGCCGCGCAATCTCTCGCTCGAAGGTTTGCGGGTTGTGATCGATTGCGCGCATGGCGCGGGCTACCGGGTGGCGCCGGATGCGCTCTGGGAGCTCGGCGCCGATGTCATCCCGATCGGAGTCGAGCCCGACGGCTTCAACATCAATCACGAATGCGGTTCGACGGCGCCGGATGCGTTGTGCCGCAAAGTGCGCGAGATGCGCGCCGATATCGGCATTGCGCTTGACGGCGACGGTGACCGCGTTGTGATCGCCGACGAGCATGGACACATCGTCGACGGCGACCAGTTGCTCGCCGTGATCGCCGAAAGCTGGCGGGATGACGGGCTCCTTGCCAGGCCGGGCGTTGTCGCCACCGTCATGTCCAATCTTGGGCTCGAGCGCCATCTACAATCGCTCAAGCTTTCGATGGTGCGCACCCCGGTCGGTGACCGTTACGTGCTCGAGTGCATGCGCGAACAGGGCTACAATGTCGGCGGCGAACCCTCGGGCCATATCATCCTGTCCGATTACACGACGACCGGGGACGGCTTTGTCGCCGCGCTGCAAGTGCTGGCGGTGGTGAAGAAGCAGGACAAGCCGGTGTCGCAAGTGTGCCACCGCTTTGCCGCCCTGCCCCAAGTGCTCAAAAACGTGCGCTATCGCAGCGGCAAGCCGCTGGAGAATTCCAAGGTGCGATCGGTGATCGAAGATGCCGAACAGCGTCTCAACGGCCACGGCCGGCTGGTGATAAGGCCCTCCGGCACCGAGCCGGTGATCCGCGTCATGGGCGAAGGCGATGACAAGGTGCTGGTCGAGGAAATCGTCGACGGCATTGTCGACGCGTTGACCGATCACGCCGCGTAAGTCAGCGGCGCAAGTCAGCGGCGCAAGTCAGCGGTACGATTCAGTCTTGCGATTTCAGGAAGTGCGCGAACGCCTTGAGCGTCGTCTCGGAAACGTAGTGCTCTATGCCCTCGGCGTCCGCCTCGGCCGCCTCGGTCGGGACACCCAATGCTGAAAGCACATCGACAACGAGCCGATGGCGTACGCGAACGCGGTCGGCGAGCGCCTCGCCCTTCTCGGTGAGAAACACCCCGCGATACGGGCGCGCGGTTGCCAGACCGGCGCGCTTGAGCCGCGAGATCGTCTTGACGGCCGTGGCATGCGACACGCCGAGGCGCCGGGCGATATCGGTAGGCCGCGCCTCACCCGCACTCTTGAGCAGATCCGCGATCAGTTCGACGTAATCCTCCAGTAGCGCGGTCGATTGCGCCGAACGGGTCTTGCCGAACCGGCGCGCTTGCGTTCCTTCCGCGGGAAGCTTTTCCACAGCGTGATCGCTCTTTCGTTTTGCCGTCTCGGCCATTGCCACAATCATGTTTTGCGAAAGCTCGTCCTTACTCCGCAGCCGTGAACATACTTTTCCGGTCGTGTCAAAATGTAGCCAAGGCTACACTTCGTAACCGTTGACGCGGATGGGCCGCATGCCTATAGTGTAACCGATGCTACACTTTCTGGTTTGTGCTCCATGTCCCACGATATGGCTAATGTGAGAGGTCAGAGTCGGGGTTCGCTGTCCGAACGCACCGTCGCGGTCGCGCGTCAGGTGCTCGCCGGAGAGCGCGGCGGGTGGCGCGGCTACTCGGCCTTCGCCGGTCCCGCGGTTATCGCCTCGATCGCCTACGTCGACCCAGGTAACTTCGCCACCAACATCCAGGCCGGGGCGAGATACGGCTACGGACTGCTTTGGGTCGTGGTACTCGCCAATCTGATCGCCATGCTGTTCCAGGCGCTCTCGGCCAAGCTCGGCATCGTCACCGGGCGCAATCTGGCGGAGATGTGCCGCGATCACTTTCCCCGGCCGATCGTGCTTGGGATGTGGGGCGTCAGCGAGATCGCCGCGATGGCGACCGATCTCGCCGAATTTCTCGGCGGCGCCATCGGCCTTTCATTGCTGCTTCACATTCCACTGTTGGTCGGCATGGTGGCGACCGGAATTTTGACCTACGGCCTCCTGATGTTCGAACGCTTCGGCTTCCGGCCGATCGAACTGATTATCGGCGCCATGGTGAGCGTGATCGCGCTCTGTTACGTCGTCGAAATGTTCATCGCACCGATCGATTGGGCCTCGGCGGGCATCCACATGGTGGTGCCGCAACTCGCCGACGCGCACGCGCTGCTGCTTGCGGTCGGCATTATCGGCGCAACCGTGATGCCGCACGCGGTATATCTACATTCAGGCCTGACGCAGCGGCGAATGCCGGTTCATCGCGACACCGAGCGTCGCAAGGTGCTGCGTTTCTCCAATCGGGAGGTCGTCCTCGCGCTGACGCTTGCCGGCCTCGTCAACATCGCGATGGTGATGATGGCGTCGAGTGCATTTCATGCCGGACATCCCGAAGTAGCCGAGATCGAGACCGCCTATCACACGCTGACGCCGCTCCTCGGCGCCGGTGCCGCCGCGGTGTTTTTGCTGTCACTCATTATCTCGGGCATATCGGCCTCGACCGTCGGCACGATGGCGGGGCAGATGATCATGCAGGGCTTCGTCGGTTTTCGCATCCCGATCTGGATCCGCCGGCTGGTCACGATGATACCGGCCTTCGTTGTTGTTGCGGCTGGCGTCAATGCAACGAATGCGCTGGTTTACAGTCAGGTCGTGCTTAGTATCGCGCTGCCGCTGCCGATGATCGCGCTTCTGATCTTCACCGGCAGACGCGACATCATGGGTGATCTCGCCAACAACCGGCTCACGCGCATCGCGGCTTTGGTCGGCACCGCAATTGTATTGGTGCTCAACTTGTTTCTCATTGCCCAAGTCTTCGACGTAACGCTGCCCGCCTGATCTGGCTGATACATGATCTGCATCTAACTTAAAGCGCGACAAGCGCTGTCATCAGCTCGTCACCGTGGCATAGCGTAGACTTTGGGATGAGGGACGATGCTTGCAAATTCGCCTATGACGTGTGGGAACGAAAGCCGGGCCCTCAACCGGCTCGTCATCAGGGGAGAAATACTATGAACCGGAATTTGTTTGTATCCACGTTTGCGGCGTTGACGCTGACATTGGGTGTCGCGACGGCAAACGCTCAACAATCAGGAACGGCTGCAGAAGCGAAAGCCATGCTGGACAAGGCCGTTACCGCGCTCAAGGCTAACGAAGCCTCGGCGCTCGCCGGATTCAACGACAAGAGCAACAAGGACTTCCACGATCGCGATCTTTACGTCTTCTGCTACGACATGACCAATGGCCATTTCACGGCGCACCCGAATGCAGCCTTGATGGGCACCGACGTCCGCGCTCTGAGGGTCAAGGACGATCCCCTCGGCCAAAAGATTTTTGATACGGTCAAAGCTTCGAGTGGAACCGTCGGCACAGTAGACTACAAATTCCCGAAGCCGGGAACGACGGATCCCGTCCCCAAGCAATCCTATGTGACGATAGTTGGCAATGAGGGTTGCGGCGTCGGCTATTACAAATAGCCCGCTCTTCAGCGATCGCAGCGCGATCCAACAGATAAAGGCGAGACCGCCGTAGGCGGCCTCGCCTTATTGATTCAGACAGTCTTCAGATTTTCAGCGGCCGATTTGCCGGTCTTACGATCCACCACAACCTCAAACGCGACGCTTTGGCCCTCTCTCAACTCACGCAGGCCGGCGCGCTCGACAGCACTGATGTGGACGAACACGTCTTTGCCGCCGTCTTCGGGCTGGATAAATCCATAGCCCTTTTGCGCGTTGAACCATTTAACGGTTCCGTTGCTCACGAGACACTCCTCTTTCGAATCAAGATATGAGCCGCGCGATTGTGCACGGCCCGGTTCGCTCGAGATTTTGGTGAAAGATCGTCAGTCAGGCGCGTTGTCGTCGCTGCGTGGCCTGGTCATTCGGCCCGAAAACTCGATCGGCGTATTTAGCCAGAACTCGCCTTGTTCGCAAGGGCGGGACAACCGTCGCGGCGCTCTGCCGAATATGATGTCATCGTGCGTTCACATTTCACGGCTGGATAATTTCGCCGATCATGCCAACATCATATTGCGTGAAAAACAGGCGGCCATCCGACATCGCGGTGATACAGCGCGCACCGCTGGCAGGTGTTGGAATACCATACTCATCGATCATGGCGCCGTTGCGATCCATTCGACCGATCTTGTTAGCGAAATTTTCAGTAAACCAGAGCTCGCCGTCGGCGGTCACCGCGACACTGCGCGCCGACGCATCCGGCGTCGCGATTGCGAACTCCTCAATCGTGCCGTCGCGAGCGATACGACCCAGCGCGTTAGCGCCGGTCTCGACGAACCAGATGCTGCCGTCGTGGTGTAGCGCCATGGCGCGTGGCTGACTATCCGGAGTCGGGATCTGAAACTCGGTGACTTTGCCGTCGACCGTCATGCAACCGACGCGGTTGCCGCCAGCTTCACTGAACCACAGCATTCCATCGCGCACGACAATGGAAAGCGGCCGGCTCCCCGGCGTAATGCCGGCGCGAAATTCAGTAACGTGGCCATCGGGCGTAATGCGGGCGATGCAATCGGCGTCGCCCTCGGAGAACCAAATATTGTTATCGGGCCCGAGCGCGATGCCGTCCGGGCCTGACTTGGCGGTCGGAAGCGCATATTCCACGATCACGCCGGATAAGCTGATGCACCCGATGCGGTTGCCGGCTTTCTCGGTGAACCAAAACTTGCCATCGGCGCCTGGCGCAATGCCGACCGGCATGCTGTCGGCGGACGGAAGCGCGAATTCGCGAAAAGCACCTGTACGCGGATCGAAGCAGCTGACCTTCGAGGTGCCGCTATCGCAGAACCACAAATTTCCGTCCGGCCCTTCCACGGAAATGTAGGGCTTGGCGCCAGGTGTCGGAATCCGGTGTTCGCGGATAAGAGGTTTTGCGTTCGTACGCGTCGCGCCTGGGCCATCCGCCGGACCGCTGTCGCCATGAAAGCTTATGCCTTTTTGGAGTTTCCGTTCGAGGCGTTGGCGGCGTGCGCGACCTGCCAGATGCGCGACGGGGTCAGCGGCATGTCGAGATGTTCGACGCCAAGCTCGTGCAACGCATCGAGCACCGCGTTCACCACGGTCGGCGGCGCCGCAATCGTCCCGGCTTCGCCGATGCCTTTGATGCCGAGCGGATTGGTTTTCGCCGGAACCTCGACCAGCTCGGAGACGATGTTCGGGAAGTCGCCGGCGCGCGGAAGCGCGTAGTCGAGAAAACTTCCGGTCATCAACTGACCAGACGCTTCATCGTACACAATACTTTCGAACAATGCCTGGCCGACACCCTGTGCGATGCCGCCATGAATCTGTCCCTCGCAGATCATCGGGTTGATCGCCATGCCGAGATCGTCGACGGCGAAAAAACGGTCGATGCGCACGACGCCGGTTTCCGGGTCGACTTCGACCTCGCACACCTGGCAGCCGTTCGGGTAATTCGGCGCGCCGCCAGGCACGCCCGAGTAGGTGCCAACCCCATCAAGCCCAAGGCCGAGTTTGAGGACCGGACCCGCCGGCGCAAAGAACGCGCGGGCCACGTCGCCCATCGACATCTGCTTGTCGGTCCCCATCACGGTGTAGGTTCCCGCGTTGAACTCGATGTCGGCGGGCGCGGCTTCCATCAGCGCACCGGCCATGTCCTTGCCGCGGGCAATGATCACGTTAGCGGCATTGCGTAACGCGTTGCCGCCGACCAGAGAGCTGCGCGCTGCAAACGTGCCGCGGCCGAACATCACTTTCTCGGTGTCGCCCTGGATATAGTTGATCGCCTCGAACGGCACGCCGAGCCATTCGGCCACAAGCTGGGCGAACGCGGTGGCGTGGCCTTGGCCGTGCGAATGCGTGCCGGCAACGATCGACACCATGCCGCCCGGATCGAAGCGTATTTCCATGCGCTCGTTGAACACGCCGCCAAGCTCGATGTACGGCGTGACGGCCCGGCCGCGCAGCTTGCCGTGGCGCGCGCTCTCCTTCCGTCGCGCGCCAAATCCCTTCCAGTCGGCCAGCGTCAGACATTGGTCCATCAGCTTTTCGAACTCGCCGCTGTCGTAGGTGTGATGCGTCGGCGTATGGTACGGCAACGCCTCGGGCTTGATCAGATTGCGCCGCCGTAACTCGACCCGGTCGATGCCGGTGACTTGCGCGGCCCGATCGACCAGACGCTCAATCAGATAGATGGCTTCCGGCCGCCCGGCGCCGCGGTAAACCGAGGTCGGCGTGGTGTTAGTGAAAACGGCATTGGTTTTGATGTCGATCGTCTGCACATCGTACAGGCTCGGAACGAACATCAGCGACCAGAACAGCGGCGCCGTCGCCGCCGCCCACCAATAAGCGCCCAGCGCCTGGTACGCGGTGGATCTGATGGCGAGGAATTTTCCGTTCTCGTCGAGTGCAAGCTCGGCATAAACGATCTGATCGCGAGCGTGATTGTCGCAGAGCAAACTTTCGCTTCTTGTCGCCGTCCACTTCACCGGCCGGCCGCAGCGTTTGGAAGCCCACAGCACCAGAATGTCGTCGGGATACAAATTGGCTTTCATGCCGAAACCACCGCCGACGTCGGGCGACAGCACTCTGACTTTGGATTCCGGCAAGTGGAACGCCGCAGAAATTGCGGCGCGAACGCTGTGCGGGTCCTGCGACGTGGTGTGGAGCGTAAATCTGCCGTCCGCGGCGTCATAGACGCCGAGCGCGCAGCGCGGCTCAATCGGATTGGCGGTGACGCGGTTGTTGACGAGCCGAACCTTGGCAACGTGCTTCGCGCCAGCGAAGGCGGCGTCGGTCGCGGCCTTGTCGCCGAATCCAATCGTCACCGCGACATTGCCGTTCGGGCAATCGTTCCAGATTTTCGGTGCCTGCGGTTTCGCCGCCTCTTCGAGATCGATCAGCGCGGGCAGCGGCTCGTAGTCGACGGCCACAAGCTCCGCAGCATCGCGCGCCTGCGCCTCGGTTTCGGCAACGACGAAGGCGACATAATCGCCGACGCGGCGGACGCGATCGGCGAGCAGGACCGGGCGCGTGGTCGGAAATCCCTTCGGGCCGCCCCACGATTCCGGCATGAAGAACGGCGGTATGCCGCTGACTTTGTCGGCAAATGCGTCCGCGCCAGTGAGCACACAGACAACGCCCGGCGCTGCTTTGGCGGCGGCCGCGTCGATGCTCTTGATCACCGCGTGCGCGTGCGGCGAAAACACCGCCACGCCATAGCACTGACGCGGCAGCACGAAGTCGCCGACGTACTGACCGGCGCCGGTGGTGAAGCGCTGGTCTTCGACCCGGCGGACGGCCTGTCCGATGCCGAACTTCGTCATGGTGATCCCGGCGCTCAGGCGCAATAACCGCCGTCGACCATCAGCGCGTTACCGGTGGTAAAGCTGCTGCGATCGGAGGCAAGGAAACACACCGCCTGCGCGATTTCTTCAGGCACGGCGTGGCGTCCGAGCGGTATCTGCTCGTCGAACCACTCACCGGCATCGCGGCCGAGCATGTCGCTCATGGTCTTCTCGGCGGTGCGCATGAAGGCGTTATCGACCGGTCCAGGATTGACGCTATTGACGCGGATGCGGCGCGGCGCGACCTCCTTGGAGACGCCGCGCATCATGCCCATGAGCGCGTGCTTGGCGGCAACGTAGGAACAGTTGAACGGAACACCCTTCACCCCAACGGTGCTCGCGGTGATGATGATACTGCCCCCGTCATTCATCTGCGGGATGGTGTATTTGCAGGCGAGGAAACAGCCACGCACGTGTGTGGCGATGATCCGGTCAAACAAATCCTCGGGGTATTCGGTGATCGGCATCAGCGGGCCGTCGTTTCCCGCGTTACTGAACAGCACGTCGATCTTGCCCCAGCGCGCGACGGTTTCGCCGACATAGTTGCGGGTCTGCGCTGCATTGGTGACATCGGCGGCGACAGAAGCCGCCTTATCGGTACCAAGTTCGCGGACCGTGCGCGCAAGCTTGTCGGCGTCGAGATCGACAAGCATGACTCGCGCGCCCTCAGCAAGCAGCGCCCGCGCGCTGGCAAGCCCGAGGCTGCCGGCGCCCCCGGTAACGATGCAGGTCTTTCCCTCGACGAGTCCCAAAGCTTCCTCCCAGTTTTTGATTTTATAAGCGTCTATTCGCTTTGTACCCGCAATATACCGAAGCCGATAGGACGCCGTCGATTTCCCGGCAGCTTCGGATCAAGCCCCCAGATTGCCTGATAGGTATCGGTGCAACGTCCCGCCCGCTGCAGCCAAATAAAGGTACTCAGCATCGCCAGCCACCAGATGCCAATGACGACGGGCATCCAGCGCGGCGCGTCGGCGGCAAGAAGGCCGGTCGGGATCGCTGCCATCGTCAGCAGCAGCAAAACATAGCCGGCGTATTTGTGGACGTACTCGAACGCGATCCGCCGCGGCGTCATGCTAAAATGATCGCCGGGCCACTCATGCGGCGGGCGCTGTTTGCGGGTAAACGGATCGACCGGCCCCCCGTGAGTTCCGCGCAGCCACGCGCCTACAACCTGGACGAAAACCAACGCGGCGACCACCCATCCAAGCGTGCTGTGAACACTGTGCCACGGCGCTCGCCAACTTTCGGCGCTCAACGCACAAGCCAGGCCGGCGATCACGACCACGCCGACGGCATGACCCCAGCGTCTGTGAGTTACGAACCAGAATGGATTGTCGAGTTGCTGCGGCCAGTCTTGTCGTGGCGTCACCTTGAAATAGCGCGCAACGATCACGACCAGCGGCATCAGTAAACCCATGCCGAGCACCATCAGACGTCCATGCCAGGCCATCGAAGCGGAAATGAAATGCTCACTCGATCCGCTTAGCGGCGTAAAAAGCCAACGGACGCCGGCTTCGATGGCGCCCGCAACACTCGGTCCGTTCGTTGCGCCGAATATCATGCCATTACCGGCACCGCAGCCGCTCGCGGCCGCGTCGCTCCCCTTCTGCGTCTCCACACCCGCCGCGTCTTGGTGCGGAAAGTGTCGAACCCCATTGGCGCTTATTTCGCAGAAACGCGCCCTTGAGGATTCCACCGAATAATTGAGCATGATCATTTTTCTGTCAAGCGTCGTGATGATTTGGCGTCGCGATGTGGCAATCAGGAGCAGGGCGGCTCTCGTCCACAACTCGTTCTCGAACACGTCTTTTCCCGGACGTGCTTCACTTCACGAGCAATCGCAGTTAAGAAAGAAGCGTCGGGAATCCTCCGCTAAACGCGAAACAAATAATTTCGATGAAAAGTTCTTTGGCTCCCGTCCGTCAAGAAAAGACCTTTGGATTGCGTGAACGCAACAAGCTCGACAAGCTGCATCGCATTAAAGGGGCGGCGACCGAATTGTTCATGCACAAAGGATTTGACGATACGACAACCCGCGCAATCGCGTTGCGCGCCGGAGTGGGTCTTGGCACAATTTTCGTCTACGCCCCCACCAAGCGCGACCTGCTGTTCCTGATCATAAACGAAGAGTTGCTGGCGGTGGTCGAACGGTCGGCCGACTTGGTGCAAACCTCCCGATCAATGCTGGATAATTTGTTGCGTGTGTTCCGTGCGCATTATCGGTATTTTGGGCAACGCCCGGCCCTCTCTCGACTGGCACTTAGAGAGATGGTGTTCTACGCCACAGGTCCCGAAGCAAAGAAATTCTTGAACACGCGCGAGCGCCTCATCGCCCTGATCGGCGACATCGTCACTCTCGCGATCAAGCAAAAAGAGATCTCGCCCCACGAAGACGCAAAGCTGGTCGCATGGGTAATTTTCTCGATTTATCAGATTGAAATTCGCCATTGGCTTTCCTCGGACGAGCTCGACATCACCAAGGGTGTTGATTTTTTAAAGCGACAACTAGTGCTGCTCAAGGACGGCCTGTCATCCCGCTCCGCCGATTGAGAGCGACCGACCTCCGCATTTGATCTTCGGCTTTTTGGGACTCGGGGAAATTCCCGGCGCCCAGGCGTGGCCTCCCCGCTTGACAAAAATGATCATACTCAATTATGAACATACTCAATAAGCCAGATGCGTGCCCCATTCGGGAGCCGCACTTTCGACGGGAGGGACAAATGAAAGGGTCGACTCGAATTGCGAATACGCATCGCACCGACAAGAGCCGCCGCGATGTCCTGCGCATGGCCGCAGCAGGAGGTGCCGCCGCGGCCGGCAGTTTTCCGTTGGTCGGAATCGCGCGCGCCGACGATGCTAAACTTAAGATTGGTTACATCGCCTGCATGTCAGGCGCGCGCACCGACTTTGGTGCCGCCGACCCTTGGGTGCTCGACCGGGTTAAGGCGACGCTGAAGGATGGCCTGAAGATCAACGGAAAAAATTACGCAGTCGAATTTATTCTCAAGGACAATCAATCCGATCCAAACCGGACAAACGTGGTCGCAAAAGAACTTATTCTCAGCGAAAAATGCGACCTCGTGCTGACCAACGACGGTGAGAACATTGCAGGCGCGGCGGATGAGCTTGCTGACGCCCGCGGCGTTCCTCTGATCTCCACCCTATCCCCGTGGGAGGCCTGGTTTTTCGGCCGCCATGGATCGCCGGACAAAGGCTTCCCCTTCACGTTCCACTATTGCATCGGCGCGGGTGACGTTTTCAATCTCTACGCGACGATGTGGAATACCGTGAAAACCAACAAGATCGTCGGCAGCATGTACATGGACTCGCCGGCGGGACGTGGATTTTCCGATCCGCAACATGGCCTGCCGCCAGTGTTGAAAAAGTACGAGTATAAAGAAGTGCCGACCGGATACTTTCAGCTCAACAACGACGATTTCTCGAATCAGATCGCGACGTTGAAAGCCGGCAATGCGAGCATCATCACGGGAACCTGCTACCCGAGTCACTTCACCACATTCTGGAATCAGGCAGGGCAGGCCGGATTCAAACCAGACGTCGTGACCGTGGCCGGCCCTTTCCTGTTCCCTTCAGGCGTCGAGGCGCTGGGCGATCGAGGAGATGGTGTGTCTACCGAGGTGCTGTGGAATCCGCATTTGCCGTTCCACTCCTCGTTGACCGGCCAAAGCGCGCAGCAACTCGCCGATGAGTATGAGAAATCGACGGGCAAGCAATGGACGGCGCCGCTCGGCATTTCCCATTCGCTTTGGGAGGTCGGCATCGCCGCGCTCAAGGCTTCGGCCGAACCAAAGAACAACAAATCGGTACGAGACAGTATTGCGAAGCTGAATATCGACACTGTGCTCGGCCCGCTTTATTTCGGCAAATCTCCGATCAAGAGCGTGGCCGTACAGCCGCTAACCGGAGGCCAGTGGCGCAAGGCGAAAACCGGCCCGTACAAGTACGACTTGTTGATCGTCAATAGCGGCACCGCCAATGTGAAGCCGGACGCCGAATTTAAGCTGCTCTCACAGCTTGGATGATTGGCGCATCCCCCGAACCGCGTTCCGATGACGTTGATCGGAACGCGCCTTTGGTTGTACTTTCGTCGCACTCACTGGATCAGAGCCTGAGCCGTTGGCAACGGGAGCAATGGCTGTGCTTTTGGAAGTGAGCAATCTGCGAAAGCGGTACGGCGCCATTGTCGTCGCCGACGACATATCCTTCACGCTTGATTTACGGGTTTGCCTCGGCCTGATCGGGCCGAATGGCGCCGGCAAAAGCTCACTGTTCAATATGCTCACGGGCATCATTGCGCCCGACGGCGGTGAAATTCGATTCGGCGGCAGAGATATCGGCGGCGTCGCTGCGCACTTGCGGGCGCGAGTGGGTATCGTACGCGCTTTTCAGATTCCGCGTCCCTTCACACAATTGAGTGTGTACGAGAACGTTCTGACTGCGGCGCTGTATGGTGCCGGGTTGATGCTACCGGCCGCAAAATTGCATGCGATCGAGGTGCTTAACAAAACCGGCCTGCTGAGCTACGCGGACCATCCGGCCGGTCACCTTCGGCTCCTCGATCGCAAACGGCTCGAACTGGCAAAGGCGATCGCGTCAAAGGCGAAACTGCTCTTGCTTGACGAGATCGCCAGCGGGCTAACCGAGCACGAAGTGGCGGAACTTGTCGGCCTTATTCGCTCCCTGAAGTTCGATCACGCGATCATTTGGATCGAACACATTCCGCATGCGCTCCGCGCGGTTGCCGATCGGATGATTGTCTTGCACTTCGGACGCAAACTGTTGGACGGTCAGCCCGGCGACGTTTTGGCGAGCCCGCTCGTGCGCGAAATCTATATGGGGCTTCCGGCCGATGCTGCTTGAAGCTACCAACGTGGATGCCTTTTACGGGGAACTGCAAGCCCTGCACAAAGTAACCGTGCATGTCGGCGCCGGCGAGAGCGTGGCGCTTGTTGGCGCTAACGGCGCCGGCAAAACCACATTTCTGCGATGCGTCGCCGGACTGACCGATCAAAAGAAGGGCGCGATCCACTTTGACGGTAGCGATATCGCGGGATTGCCCGCGGAGACGATAGCTCGTCTCGGAATCGTGCTCGCCCCCGAAGGGCGTATGCTGTTTCCTTCGCTGACTGTCGAAGAAAATCTCCTGATGGGAGGATTGAGCCGCCGTCGCGGTTATTGGGACTTGCAGCGCGTCTATCAACTTTTTCCGCTGCTGGCCGAGCGCCGGGCGCAGATGCCGAATACGCTGTCTGGTGGACAACAAGGCCTAGTGGCGGTCGGCCGCGCACTCATGGCCAACCCAAGTCTGCTCCTCTGCGACGAGATATCGCTCGGGCTCGCGCCCGTCGCGATCGATCAAATCTACGCTTCGTTTGCTCGCATCCGCGACGAGGGAACGGCGATCGTGTTGGTTGAGCAGGATGTCAAGCGCGCCTCATCCGCCACCGACCGGATTTATTGTTTGCTGGAAGGGCGCGTGACGCTGCAGGGCGTCAGTCGGCAGATCAATGCCGAGGAGCTTACCCGCGCCTATTTCGGGACTTGATGGCGTAACGCACGAGTGACGGGGGCCACACATGGTCTGGGTTGAGACCATCATCAATGGTGTGTTGCTTGGCGGCCTTTACGGCTTGTTCGGCGTCGGGCTTGCGCTGGTCTTCGGCGTCACCCGGATCGTCAACATCATGCACGGCGAGTTTATCGCGTTGTCGGCGTTTATCGCGCTTGGCATTTCCGCATTGTTCCCGGATGTACATCCGCTTCTTCTCATTCTTCCAGTCGTCGTCGTCTCGTTCGTACTCGGCTACGCGCTGCAAGCGCTTCTCGTCAATCGCTCCATGCGGTTTCCAGACCCGATGGCGCCGCTGCTTTTGACGTTTGGTTTGTCGGTGATCGTGCGAAACCTGATGATCGAAGGGTTCGGCGTCAATCCGCGCACGATCCGCCAGGGCGACTTCGGACGGCAGAGCGTCGACGTCTTCGGCATTCACATCGGCGTCCTCCCGCTGGCGACGCTTGCGCTCGCGATAGTGCTGTTTATCGCGCTTCAGCTTGTGCTGCGGCGGACCGAGATCGGCCGGATCGTTCGTGCGACTGCCGACAACAGCGAAGTCGTGCGACTGATGGGTGTGCGGCCATCGTCGGTCTACAACATTGTCATGGCCTTCTCGTTCGCGCTGGCCGGTGTCGCCGGATTGATGCTGGCGCTGCGTACCACCTTCACACCGTTCTCCGGCGTTGAGCGCCTTTTGATCTCTTTTGAAGTCGTCGTAATGGGTGGTCTTGGATCGTTCTGGGGCGCGATGCTCGGCGGCATTGCGCTTGGCGTTGCGCAATTGATCGGTCTTCGCCTCAACTCGAATTCGGGCTTTTTGTACGCCAACCTGGTCTTTCTCGTGTTCATCATGCTCCGACCAAACGGGTTGTTTGGAGCCCGCACATGAATCAACTGGCGCCCAAGTTGACCATCGTCGTCTTTGTGGCGCTCGCTGGTTGCGCGCCTTGGCTGGTTGGTGACGGCGGAGTCGGCTTGCTGTTCGAAGTGCTTCTGATGTTGGCGATGGCGCAGCTCTGGAATTTGCTTGCCGGCTACACCGGCCTGGTCTCGATGGGCTTGCAATGTTTTGTTGGGCTCGGCGGCTACACGACGATATTCGCCGCGAACAGCCTTTCGCTGTCGCCCTATTGGGCATTGCCGCTGGCGCCGCTGGTCTGCGGCTTGGTTGCAGCGTTCAGCGCGATTTTTCTGTTCCGACTACGGGACGCCTATTTCTCGATCAGCACCTGGGTGTTCGCCGAAGTTGTCGCCATGCTGGTTTTCATCGCGCCTGGTCTCGGCCACGTCACCGGTATGACATTGGAGACTGCGCGCGATATCGACTACGAAACGTTTCTGCTGGTGAATTTTTGGATCGCAGCGGCTCTCGCCGGCGGCGTCGCGATCGGTATCTACCTGCTGCTGCATTCACCCCTTGGACTCGGCATGCTCGCCGTACGCGATGATGACATCGCCGCCGCCAGCATTGGTGTGAATGTCTGGCGCAATCGCTTCATCGCCTATGTGACTGCAGCCGCCGGCTGCGGACTGGCGGGCGGCATCAGTTTCATGGCCGCGTTGTTTATCACCGTCACAACCGGCTTCGATCTGAATTGGGTGGTGGCCATGATCTTTATCGTGATCATCGGCGGAATCGGTACGATGGAAGGCCCCATTGTCGGAACCGCCATCTATTATGGGATCCGCGAACTCCTCACCAACGTGTTTGCGCTCTCCGGCAGCTGGTATCTGGTAACACTCGGGGCGGTCGCCGTAACCGCAATGCTGATCGCACCCCGTGGCATTTGGCCTTTCATCCGCGATCGCCTCGGAATTGAATGGCTGAGTATTTCGCAAAAGCCGCCAAAAGTCCCGCCTGACACCGCGATCGCGACGCGCTGAACCAAACGGTGGATTTTGCCGCCAAAAACGAAAAGGAAACCGGAATGAATAGTACTGCGCATCTTCGCGAGTCTCTCGACTCAGCGGGCGACCGTCTGCCGGTCAATTACGATCGCGCGCCGACGTTTACGGGCATCGTCGCCGAGAAGGACGTCGCGGTCCCGATGCGGGATGGGGTCAATCTGTCGATCGATATTTATCGACCTGACGATGCCGGAAAATTCCCGGCGCTGCTTGCATTCTCGATCTACAACAAAGATCTCCAGGGACCGGATGTGGCGCAAGCATTGCCGCCGCAGCCCGCATGGTCGTCGTTATGGGCAGGATTGCTCGAAGCCGGCGACACCAAGTTTTTTGTCTCGCGCGGCTACGCCCATGTCATCGGTTCGCCGCGTGGGATCGGCAAGTCCGACAGCGGCGGCTCGCGGCAGTGGGACAGCTACGATCTGATCGAATGGATCGCACAGCAGCCCTGGTGCGACGGCAATGTCGGGATGGTCGGAATTTCCGGCTTCGGCGCAGAGCAGCTTTTCGTCGCGCGGCAGAATCCGCCGCACCTGAAAGCGATCTTCCCGCTCGATCCGCGCGGCGCGTACGGGACGATGGGTAGCTTTCGGGAAGAATATCCCGGCGGCGTTCTTCATCTCTTCCGGTACTATATCATGCACTTTGCCGCGCTGCACGGCAGTAAAGGCAAGCCCGCGCCGCTGCCTCCTGACAAAGAAGCGCCTGTGGCAGGAGGCTATGAACAATCCGGACTTCAAGATGTATCCCCATATCTACAATGTGCTGACCCAGAAAGGTCAGCACATGCCGCCATACTTTCAACTTCTCATCGATCCGTACGACAGCGAAGTCGCGGTCAAGGACGCCGAAGATAGTTTCGCGAAAATCAAAGTTCCGACCTACACCGGTTCGGGCTGGTACGCTTACACCTACAAGACCCACTTGAATGGTGCGCAAAACTATTTCGAAAAAATCTCGGCTCCCAAGAAGCTGATGTTTGCCGGTCCATCGCATCTTGAGCGGCCGTTCCATACTCTGCACGGTGAGATTCTCCGCTGGCATGACCACTGGCTGAAAAATATCGACACCGGAATGCTGAGCGAGCCGCCGGTCCGCTACTGGGTCATGGGAGCTAATGAATGGCGCTCGGGGACGGATTGGCCGTTGCCCGAAACCCAATGGACCAAGTTCTATCTAAATGGTTGGGAGCGGCTTCAGACGGCGCCGTTTACGCCGTCGAGTGTCGAGGACGAACTGCCCCCGGACGCCTTTGTGCAAATGCCGCCAACTCAAACCAACGTGGTACAGCGCCTTCGTTATCTGAGCGATCCGCTGCCGGCAGACATCCTCGTTGCCGGACCATCGGTTCTGAATCTTTTTGCCGAGATCGACCAGGACGACACAAACTGGTTCGTCACCCTAAAGGACGTCGGGCCCGACGGATCGGTGCGTACCGTGCGCGAGGGCGAGCGCGAGATACCCACAGACCTCCCCGAACGCGAAGTTACCCGCGGATGGCTTAAGGCCTCTCATCGTGCGCTCGACCCAAAGCGCTCAAAGCCGTGGCGGCCGTGGCACCCGCTGACGCGCGCCGCGCAACGGAAAGTTACTCCCGGCGAGATTACCGAGTATGCGATCGAAGTCCTTGCGACGGCCAATCTGTTCCGCCGCGGTCATCGCATCTGCCTGGAGATCGCCGCCGCCGACATGCCGACCGGCGTTGGCGGGGCGACCAACGCCGAATACGTTCCCAATCACATCGTCAGCAGCCGAACAACCCTGCACAAGATCTATCACGACGCGAAGCGGCCCTCGCACCTGCTTTTACCGATCATTCCATAAGGCAATTTGCCCGCAATTAAGCGACAGGAGAAGAACGTGGAATCTAAGCCAACGCGACGCATCGTTATCGGACATGATCCCGATGGAAAAGCGGTGGCGCTTTTCGACGGGCAGGTCGTGCCCAAACAGCGCAGTCCGGGCGGAAACGCAGTCGCCAATATGTGGGTCACCAGCGAATTTCCGGTCGACTTGAGCGGCTCAACTGACAAAGCGCAAAAGCAAGTAGGCGTGCCGCCGCCAGCACATGGTACGATTTTCCGCATCGTCGACTTTCCGCCTGCATCGACCAGCCCCGCCGCCGCTCCGCACGTCGACCACGACAAGGTGTTGACCGCGATGGGCATCGATCCCGCAACGCAAGGCTATGCGAGACATCCCAACACTCACCGAACCAGGAGTATCGACTATGCCATCGTACTCGACGGCGAAATCAACATGCTGATGGACGACACAGAAATACATATGAAGCCCGGAGACGTGTTGATTCAGCAAGGCACCAACCATGCCTGGGTCAACAGAAGCGAAAAGATCTGTCGAGTGGCGTTCGTTCTGATCGACGCGCAATCGCCGCTCGCATGGCAGCAAGGGTGGAAGGCATAATTGCCTGGGCCGCCGAAAGGGCGGTCCAGCTTATGCGTTAAAAATTTTTTCATAAGGGTCATAGCCGCAGGCCAACTCGCTCCTCTTCGAGATCGTCGGACTCGACGCCGTCTCGTGATCGAAAGTCGCCGCCTTCATTGCGTGCAAGACGCATGGTTGAGCGCGCGGCGCAAAGTGCCTACGGTGATGCGAACAAGGGCGGCATTGCCTGATCCGCCCAGAACGCTTTACGCGTGGGAGGAGAATTCATGCGGATGATCGATCTTTCGGTTGCACTCAAAGCGGGAATTGCCTCGGACCCGCCCAACATGCTGCCAAGCATCGAATACCGAAATCACAAGCAGGGCGCCGAAGAATTTGCGAGCACGTTTCCCGGGTTAAAGCCCGAGCAGCTTCCGGACGGCGAAGGTGCCGCGATCGAACAGGTCAGTATCACCACCCACAACGGTACCCATCTTGACGCACCCTGGCATTTCGCGAGCACGATGGACGGCGGAAAGCCGGCGCTGAAAATCGATCAGGTTCCGCTGGAATGGTTTTTCTCTGCCGGCGTGAAGCTCGATTTTCGCAACAAGCCGGACGGCTATTTGTGCAAAGCCGATGACGTCAAGCGCGAGCTCGACCGCATCGGATACACGCTCAAACCGCTCGATATCGTTCTGGTCAATACCGCGGCGGGAGCCGCTTACGGGCAGCCGAATTTCATCGATAAAGGCTGCGGCATGGGCCGCGAGGCGACTTTATTCCTGACCAGACAAGGTGTGCGCGTTACCGGCACCGACGGCTGGAGCTGGGATGCCCCGTTCTCCTTCACGCGCAAACGGTTCGCGGAGACCGGCGACGCGAGCCTCATTTGGGAAGGGCACAAAGCCGGCCGCGAGATCGGCTATTGCCACATGGAGAAGCTCGCCAATCTCGATCAGTTGCCGCCGTTCGGTTTCAAGGTTTGCTGCTTCCCGGTAAAGATCGAGGCCGCGTCCGCCGGCTGGACTCGCTGCGTGGCACTGTTCGATTAGCTGATTGCCAAGTCAATTGGTTGCCGGTCAGAACTAAAAACGAGCACGAGGGAGGAATTCATGGACCGGTTCAGTTTCGGGCCAGCAGATAACAGCATCATGCAGATCGCCTACAGCGTCGCCGATATCGAGGAGGAGATGCGCAGGTACTCGGAACTCCTGCACATCGGTCCGTGGTTCCTGATCGGCCCCTTTGTGCCGCCGAAAGGCATTTATCGCGGCACGCCCACAAAAATGCGGGTGAGCCTCGCGCTGGCCTATGCCGGTGAGATGATGGTCGAACTGATCCAACAGCATGATCAGGAGCCATCGGTTTTCCAGGAAGCGCTCAAAGCGCGAGGAACACACGGCTTTCATCACTGGGCGATCGGTGCCCGCGATTTCGAGAAGGCCGCGGCGCAGTACAGATCCCGCGGATACGAGGAAGCATTCTCCGACACCGCGCCGGATCCACTCGGCTGCCGCGTCATCTATTTCGACACCGGGCGCGACTTGCCGGGCATGCTCGAAGTCATCGAAATCAACGCTGCTACCGAACAGGCCTTTCACAAGGCCTACCAGGCGGCCCAAGAATGGAACGGAAAAGACCACATCGTGCATCGCAGCTAGTGCGGTACTGAGCGCCGGGCGCTTATGAACGACGTGTCTGAGATCCACGCGCGGCCGAAGATCGTCGGCGCACGCATCAAACGCACTGAAGACCCGCGCCTCCTCACCGGCTGCGGCGCTTTTACTGACGACCGGCGCGTCGATCGTGTCCTCCACGTCGCGTTTCGCCGCAGCGATCAATCGCACGCGCGGATCATCTGCATCGATACTGCCGCGGCCCATTCTGCGCCGGGCATCGTCGCGGTGCTCAGCGCCGAGGATTTGAGCGATCTGGTCAAACCTGTTGTCGCGACCTCTCGCATGCCCGGTTACTACGCCACGCCGATACTGCCGCTTGCGCTCGGAAAAGTGCGTTACGTCGGAGAACCGATCGTCGGCGTCATCGCTGATACCCGCTACCACGCCGAAGATGCACTGGAAGGCATCATCGTCGAATTCGAACAATTACCGGTCATCGTCGATCCGGAACAAGCGGTTCGGCCCGACGCGCCGCTGCTGCACGACGAGGCCGGCACTAATGTGCTGGTGAGTCGCGAGTTCAAACGCGGCGAGGTCGATGCAGCCTTCCAAGCAGCGGCGGTGCGCGTCGGAGCCCGCTTCCGTATGCACCGCAAGACCGCAGCCGCGATGGAGCCGCGTTCGTGTCTCGCCGAATGCGGGCTTGGTGGCTATGCGCTGACGCTGCACTCCGCCACGCAAATACCCGGCATCGTCCGCGATGGACTGGCTTTGGCGTTCGGCATTCCAGGCGAGCGGATTCGCGTGGTCGCGCCGGACGTGGGCGGCGGCTTCGGCGGCAAAGGTTCGCTTTACCCGGAAGAGATTTTCGTTTGCGCCGCAGCGCTGCGGCTCAATCGTGCCGTCAAGTGGACCAGCGATCGCCTGGAAGACTTTGCCGGCAACAGCCAGGCGTTTGACGAAATCGTAGACGCCGAATTGGCGCTGAACCGTGACGGCCACATCCTCGGCTTGCGCGCAGAGGTGATCGGCGATGTCGGCGCGTACTCGATCTATCCATGGACGGCGGCACTCGAGCCGGTGCAGGTGGTGAGTTTCCTGCCTGGCCCCTATCGTGTTCCGCATTATCGCGGCCGCGTGCGGGCAGTCGCAACGTCCAAGCCCCCAACTGGACCTTATCGCGGCGTTGGCCGGCCGATCTCCACCTTCGTCATGGAGCGCTTGGTCGATATGGCGGCGGCGAAAATCGGGATCGACGCCAGGGAAATCAGGCTGCGCAACCTCGTTGCCAGCACCGAGCTTCCCTACAAAGTCGCTTCCGGCATCGTCTGGGACCAGTCCGGCTTTCAGGAAGGTCTGAACGCGGCTTGCGCTGCCATTGGCTATGAGCAACTGCGCCGCAAGCAACAAGAAGCGCGCGCCACCGGTCGCTGGTTCGGCATCGGCATCGCCTCGTATGCCGAGTTGACTGGCATCGGATCGCGGATCTCTGTCGCTCCGGGGATGCCGATCCAGACCGGCACTGAAACCTCGATCGTTCGGGTCGACGCCGACGGCGGCGTCAGCGCGGCGTTCGGCATTGCTTCGCACGGTCAGGGGCTGGAAACGACGCTTGCCCAGATCGTCGCCGAACATCTCGGCGCACGCTTCGAAGATGTGCGCGTTGTTCACGGTGACAGCGCCGCGGTCCCCGGCGCGACCGGCACTTATGCCAGCCGCAGCCTGGTGCTGGCCGGCGGCGCGGGGACACTGGCGGCGCAAGCCGTGCGCGAGAAACTTCTCAATGCCGCTTCTCATCTTTTAGAAGCGTCCGCCGCCGACCTGATTGCCGAGGACGGCCGCGTCACCGTCGCCGGCACCGATCGCTTCATCACGTTCCGCGAGGTTGCGCGTGCCGTATATGCGGAAGCAGCCGCGCTGCCGTCGGACGCCCGCGAGGAACTGACGGCAACAAAGACTTATGATCCGGTATTCGGCACAACGACATCGGCAACCCATGTCGCCGCAATCGAAATCGATCCGGAAACCTACGAAGTCCGCATCGATCGTTACGCCGTTGCTGAGGATTGCGGTAGGCTGGTGAACCCGTTGATCGTCGACGGCCAAGTTCACGGCGGCGTAGCGCAAGGCATTGGTGCGGCGCTCTACGAAGAAATCGTCTATGACGAGCAAGGTCAGATCACGACCGCGAGCTTCGTCGACTACCTCGTGCCGTCGTCTTGCGAGATTCCCTCCATGCAAGTCGCGCATCTGGAAAGCGTTTCGCCGACGACACTCGGCGGCTTTCGCGGCATGGGCGAAGGCGGCACCATCGGCGCGCCAGCCGCCATTGCCAACGCGATCGCCGACGCACTGTCGCCGCTTGGCATTGAGATCAACGAGCTTCCGGTAACGCCCGAACGTCTATTCCACCTCGTCAAGGCGGCAAGACCGAAGGCCAGCACGTGAAAGAGCAAACATGGATCTAGGGCTGAAAGGGAAAATCGCTTTGGTGACGGGCGCGACCAGCGGCGTCGGTCGCGAGATCGCGCTTTGTCTCGCCGCAGAGGGTGCAACTGTCGCCGTCAACTACCGCTCTTCCGCGGAAGACGCGGACGCTCTCGTTGGCGAAATCACGGCAAAAGGCGGCAACGCCAAAGCATATCAGGCGGACGTCGCCGACTTTGCCGCGGTCCAGGCGATGGTCGAGCAAGTCGTCAAAGACTTCGGCGGCCTCAACATCCTGATCAACAATGCCGGGCTGGCGTTGCGCCAGCGCTTTATGGAGACCAAGCCCGAGGATTGGCATCGCCAGATCGACGCCTGCCTCTATGGGGCGATTCACTGCTGCCACGCCGCAGCACCGCATCTCGACGCCGCCAAGAACGGTCGCATCGTCAGCGTGATCGGCAATTCCTCGCGGGTCGGCGAATCGGGCCTCGCGATTGTCGCCGCTGCGCGCGCCGGTGTCGTGGCATTGATGAAATCGCTGGCGCGGGAATTCGGGCGCTCCGGCACGACCGCGAACACGATTTCGCTCGGACTGGTGGAAACGCCGCACGACAAGGAATGGGTCGACGCCAATCGCGAAAAGCTGATCAAGCTCTATCCGCTGCGCCGCCTCGGCGTGCCGGGCGACGTCGCGCCGATGGTGGCACTGTTGGCCTCGCCGCACAGCGGCTGGATCACCGGACAGGTGCTCAGCATCAGCGGCGGCTTCAGCATGGTTTGAGGATATCCGAACGTGCTGCGCACCGATCTGATCGCTCCCATTCCCGAATTGTTGCGCCGGTACTCCGTCGCGCACGGCGGCAAGTGCGCTTATCGCGATGCCCATACTTCTGTCAGCTACGCCCAGTTGCTCGAACGAACCGGCAAGCTCGCGGGCCATCTCGCTGATAACGGCATCGCCGCCAACGATACGGTCGCGATCTTTGTGCCGAATTCGGTGCCGTGGGTCGAAAGCTGTTTCGCGATCGCGCGCGCCGGCGCGATTAGCGTGCCGATCAGCTACGACTCGACCGAACCCGAAATCGCCTACCGGCTCGCGGACGCCAACTGCAAGGCGGTTATTACTACTGCCGAACGCGGCGACCTCATCGCGCGCCTACAAGCCACCGCGCCCAATCTCAAGACGCTGATCGTGACTGATCGCGGCGCCTGCGCGGCGACGGCATTGCGTTATGAAGACCTGTTGAAGGCTTCCCCGAAGTCGGCGCCGCGCGATGCTGCCTCGCTGCACGACACCGCGTTCATTCTTTACACATCCGGCACGACCGGCCGCGCCAAGGGCGTGGCGCTGACCGTGCACGGCATGTTGTGGGTGAATGCCGCCTGCTGGGCGCCGATCGCGGGCCTGTGCGCGCAAGACACCGTGCTTTCGCCGCTGCCGCTGTTTCATTCTTACGCGCTCAATCTGTCGGTGCTGAGCGTCCTCGCCACCGGCGCGACCTGTCACATCATGGAGAAGTTCTCGACCAGCGAAGCGGTGCGGCTCCTGAACACCGGCGAATTCACTTTCTTTCCAGGCGTGCCGACGATGTTTCATTATTTGCTGCAGGCGACGCGGGACCGACATAACCGGAAATTTCCCAATCTCCGGCTGTGCGTTTCGGCCGGCGCCATCATGCCGGCGACGCTCAACCGCGAGTTCGAAGACCGCCTCGGCGTCAAATTGCTCGACGGCTACGGCATCACCGAAACCTCGACCATGGTGACGATGAACTGGCCGACCGGCGGGCCGCGTGCTCGGCTCGTGCGGCATTCCGCTTCCAGGGCTCGCGGTGCGCATCGTCGATCCGGCCGGGCGTGACGTCGCGCCGAACCAGGAAGGCGAATTGATCGTCCGCGGCCCCAACGTCATGCCCGGTTATCACAACAAGCCGGAGGAGACCCGCAACGCCTTGCGCGAAGGCTGGTACCACACCGGCGATCTCGCCCGTGCCGACGACAACGGCTTTCTGACCATCACCGGGCGGCTCAAGGAACTGATCATTCGCGGCGGCCAGAACATCGCGCCGGCCGAGATCGAGGAAGTGGTCAATGCTTACGCGGCCGTGCTCGATTGCGCCGTGGTCGGGATCGCGCACCAGCACCTTGGCGAGGTGCCGGCGCTTTTCATCGTGCCGCGCCCGGGCCACGTCATCGAGACCGAAGCCCTGCTCGTGCATTGCCGCGCGCATCTGTCGGCCTACAAGGTGCCGCACACAATTCAGACCATCAGCGAAATCCCGCGGACCGGATCAGGCAAGATCATCCGCTACAAGCTACGTGAGCTTCTGCAAGTATAAAGGATGAGAAAGCGGCGCGGTTTTGGCGACAATCCGGCCGCGTCAAGCGCGTCCCGTCAGCTGGCGGCCGGAAGCGGACTTGGCGCCAGCCCCAACGCTGACAGATCGAGCCGTTGCGAAGGCGCGCTTCCATTTGTCGCTTTGGCAGCTTCTTTACGCTCGGGCTTAACCGCCACCGGCTGAGTGCTTTGCTGGCCGGCAGCCGCGATGCCGCCGGTGATGCTAGCGCCCTGTTCGATTTGCAAGGTGCCGAAAGTGACGTTGCCGTCGACGCGGCAGCCTGAGCGCAGGATCAAAAGGCCTTTGACGTTGAGCCGCTCGAACACATCGCCCAAAATCTCGGCTTTCTCAGCGACATCGATCCTGCCCTTGATCGTGCCGGTCTCACCGACGAACAAGCTGCCCACCGATATGTCGCCTTCCAGCACGCCATAAACGAACAGCAAATCAGCCGTCAGGACGGCGCCCTTGATCGTGACGCCCTCGCCGACATTGAGTTCGCTTGTTTCCGGCAATTCGTTAGCCGCTGCTGCCATTTGTTGCCCTTTCGGCCCAGGCCGACCGTGCGCAACGCGATTCGTACTAATGACTCAATAGACCGCAGAATCTATGCCGATGGCACTCGATTAGACCGCCGTCGGCGCTTCCGCGATGGTTTTCCACAGAATTACCTCTGGTTGCTCTAGGGTTACGGGGGTGCCGCAACGGATGCAAGCGAGATCGCCGCGTTTGTGCCGCAAACCGCCGCTCGACGCAGCCATCAAAGGTCAACCCGCCGATTATCGCGCCAAGTTGTCGCGCCAAGGCGTAGATTTTCCCAAATCGGTGCTTACCTTGAAGGTGGCCCTGCGCGGGCGAGGGATTACGATTTCATGGCCGAAGAACGCGTCAATCGTAAGCTTGCGGCCATTCTTGCCTCCGACGTGGTCGGCTATTCGCGGTTGATGGCCGCCGACGAAGCCGGCACCCTCAATGCGCTCAAGCGCCACCGCGAAGCGGTGTTCGATCCGGCGGTGGCCGCGCACAACGGCCGCATCGTCAAGCTGATCGGCGACGGCACCATCGTCGAGTTCGCCAGCGTCGTCGACGCGGTCAATTGCGCGCTGTCGATTCAGCGTTCCGCCGCGCTGCCGCCGGACCAGAACGGCGCGCCGTCGGTGATCGTGCTTCGCATCGGCATCAATCTCGGCGACGTCATCATCGAGGCCGACGACATTTACGGCGACGGCGTCAACATCGCGGCGCGATTGGAGCCGGTCTCCGAACCGGGCGGCATTTGCATCTCCTCGATCGTCAACGAGAGCATCGGCAACCGGGTCGACGTTGCCTTCCAGGACGGCGGCGAGGTCAGCGTCAAGAATATCGACCGTCCGATCCGGATTTGGCGCTGGCATCCAAACATGGCTGCGACCGGCGCCGTGTTTGCGCCGAAGCCTGCCGCCGAACCAGAGCACAAGGCCGCTACCGCCTCGATCGCCATTCTGCCGTTCACCAACATGTCGGGCGACCCCGAGCAGGAATATTTCTCCGACGGCATCAGCGAAGACATCATTACGGACCTTTCGAAGATCGCCGGCCTGACGGTAATCGCGCGCAATTCGAGCTTCACCTACAAAGGCCGCGCGGTCGACGTGCGCGAGGTCGGACGCGAACTTGGCGTCGCCTCGGTGCTTGAAGGTTCGATCCGCCGCGCCGGCCAGCGTGTGCGGATCACCGCGCAGCTCATCGACGCATCGAATGGCGGGCATCTCTGGGCCGACCGCTACGACCGCGACCTGACCGACATTTTTGAGGTCCAGGACGACGTCACGCGCCGCATCGTCGGCGCGCTCAAAGTCACGCTCAGCCCCACCGAGCAGGCCCAGCGGAGTGAGCCGAAAGTCAACATGGAGGCTTATGAGGCGGCGCTGCGCGCCCGCGAAGTGCTGCTCGGGCCGGTCAAAAATCGCGAGACCTTCGATCAGGCGAGAAAGCTGTTTTTTCGCGCGCTTGAACTCGATCCCAACATGGCCAAGGCTTATGCCGGATTGGCCTTCGCCTACATGTTCGATTACCAGAACCGCTGGAGCGAAAATCCCGATGCCTCGCTCGAGCGCGCCAGGGAATACGCCGAGCGCGCCATCGAGAAGGATCCGAAGGAGGCTTTGGCGCACGCCGTCGCCGCCGTGGCCGCGACCTTCAGCCGGGATATCGAGCGGGCGCAAAAAGAAATCGAAATCGCGCTGTCGCTCAACCCGAACATGGCGATGGCCTACAACATTCAGGGCGGCACCCGGGTTTATTTGGGACGGCCGGAAGAGGCCATTCCGTTGGTCGAACGCGCCATGCGGCTTGATCCGGCCACCAACCAGCAATTCCTGCATTTCCTCGGCATGGCGAACCTCCTCGCCGGCAGGTATGAGACCGCCGCGGCAGCGCTCCGCGAGCGCATCCGGCTCGTGCCCAACACGGATTTTTCCCGCTCGCTGCTCGCCTCCGCTCTCGGCCATCTCGGACAGATCGAGGAAGCCCGCCGCGTCTGGCAGGAGCTGAAAGAGATCAATCCGAAATATTCGTTCGAGGAGCATCTCAGCCGCCTGCCGTTCAAGAATCCCGCCGACGGGCAGCGGATGGCCGAAGGTCTGAAGCTGGCCGGGCTGTTGACCGACTCCGGCCCGCCCGCCCGCGATCACAACGCGCACGACGGTCGCCTGTCCGCAGCGCAGTGAACTCACCGCACGAAATTCTCACCGCGCAAAATCCTCACCGGACAAAATTTGTCGGCGGATAGCGCCGTAAGCTCTGCTCCAGATGCGTCGCCGGCGACAGCCGCCGCGGGCCGCCGCGCATCACCTCTTCGTAAGCGCGCTGCTGCACCTGCGGCGGCATCAGCCGCCAGGTGCGGGGAACACACGAAGCGCCCTCGCCCGCGCATTGTTTGTGCCGCCGGCAATGACCTCGGCCGCACGCGCGCCACAGCGGCAGCGATTCCGCGTAGAGGCGCTTGATCGCCGCGAACGCAACTTCCCGCTGCGCCCTTTCGTCATCCGGCGTCCGCCGCTTCCAGAACAAACCGCGCCGGCTCGATTTTCCCTTCCGCCGTTTCTTCATGCGTCCCGCCATTTCTCCGATCGCACCGCTCACTCCTCCCTCTCCCCGCACGCGGGGAGAGGTGAATAGAAACTCGCTCTCGCGACGCATCCGCGCCCGAGCTTTGTTCACCACCAAAAAGACGAAGCGGCCTGTGCGAGGCCATTCACCGAAGCCCATCTAAAAGGCGGGCTTCCGGCACAAAAGAGGGAAGCGGAGCGCCGAGAGGCGCATCCAACCATGCCGCATCTTGCGACGCGGCGCGGGCTCGCAGGCAAGTGTACGCAGTCTGCGCAACTCATCTGCTCGAAGCCCGCTCGCCTTTCGGCGCTCCACTGCGGCGCTTGCCGGAACGAGCGAACGCTCCAGCTCAGCCCAGGCCGCGCTTCACGCGAACGAGAGGATGCGGGCGTTACCCGCACCGTCATTCGCGCTTAAGCAAGGCACCTTGCACGCCGGTCGTAATGCCGGCGGGGCATAGCAGTTTGGGCGCAAACTGCGTCCACTGCTTGTGATACCCGGACCGCCCGGGAGCGAAGTTACGAGCTTCGCCCGCAGGAACCGCACCCGCTCCGCTTCAGGGATCGTCTCGAGAAGGCGATGATCCCGGACTTGACGGGGAGTGAGTAACGGAGACAATTTTTATATCCTGTATTTTCAATAGGTTATATCTGTCGCTCAATAACTGGGTTACTAACCATTGGTTACCGCTCTGCGTCACGCACAACTTGATTGACTCCGTCGCAAGACTGTTTACGCTCCAAAATCGCGCCGATGGTGGAATGGTAGACACAGCGGTCTTTAAAACCGCAGCCTAGCGGCATACGGGTTCGATTCCCGTTCGGCGCACCGATGTTCCACTTTCGAAGGAGAACTCATGCGAAGGAACAGGGAGCAGATGGACAAGCTGAAGGAGCTACGCGACCAGATCACCGGGGAGATCGGTCGCCACGAGCAAACCATCGAAGCATTGCGTCATAAACTTTCCGGCATCGAACTGGCGATGAAAACTCTTGGCCCCGAGATCGGCGAAGGTAGTCGCCGAACGAACGTCAAGCGGACAGTCATGGAAATTGTTCACGATGCCGGAACGATGGGCGTAACAGCGATTGAAGTCGTTAGCCGCGCTACGGTGTTAGGACGCAGCCTGGATCGGGCATCCGTTTCATCGCTGCTCAGTCGGCTCAAACGCGAAGGGACGCTTACCTTCGACGGCGATCGTTACCACGAGGTGCGGCAAGCGCCGGAACCGCCCCTCAAAGTTGTTAGAAACGGAGGTTGAGTAACCAACGCCCGGAGCACGAACTCCGGGCGTTGGCTTTTGAAGCTGAACGGCCCCGTACCTCAGTTGGACCAGAGGGCTCGCCTGCTAAGCGAGAAGTCGGAGAGTTCGAATCTCCCCGGGGCCGCCAACCTTCAGAAGCGATCACCGCAGCCTAGCGGACTTTCGATGCAACCACTTCCGCTAGGGTAGTCGGCGCTTTCTTTCTTTCTTTTTCAAGCCAAAACTAACGCGATGCTTTGGTATAATTAAACCCATCATTGGCATTTTCGATAAAACAATGAACGTTGGTTATGTGGATTTGGTGTTTTAGCACCGCGCAATAGTAGTATCGAAAATGCCCGGATTTGCTCGATTATTGTAACGAAATTCGAACTCAGCAACGTAAAGTGGCAAATATTTTGTGCTTACTTTATGGAATGTTCCGACCACACCACGTTTGAAAATCGACCAAAATCCTTCGATGGTATTTGTGTGGACAGCCCCGACAACGTATTCGTGCGCTTGATGCTCTACGGACCGGCGGGGGTATTCGCGCAAGCCGTCGTACACGCGACTTTCGTCAGTGGCCAGCAAACTCACTTTGTCTGATACAACCTCCCGAACGAACTCCTGAGCCGCTCTAGCGGTCATGCTGGAGAGAACACGGACGACAACGCTGCCGCGTCGCTCAACGGCGCCGATGACTGGCGTCTTGCCCGAACCTTTTCCGCCCGTCTTGCCGTGGTGTTTTTTATCCCAATGGCGGTTGCTGTCCTTGCCGCCGATCCATGTTTCGTCAACCTCAACGACACCGCCCAGCTTATCGATGGCGTGTTCAACCAATGCTGTGCGGATGCGGTGGCACATATACCAAGCCGTCTTGTAAGAACCGAACCCCATGTAGCGATGGATTTGCCGCGCGCTAATTCCCTTTTTGCTCGTAAGCATAAGGTGGATGACGCGAAACCATTGCCTCAGATTAACATTCGTGTTCTCGAAAATCGTTCCGGCGATGTTGGAGAACCGATAGCCGCTGTCGCTGCAATCCGGGCACTCCCATTTGAATTTCATCGTTTTAAGCGGATATGGCCGCTTAGAGGTACATCGCGGACAAACGACGCCATCGGGCCAACGGCGGGCCACCAAATAAGCGTCGCAAGCATCCTCATTCGGGAAAGCCGCCTCGAATTGAGCGACCGTCATTTGAGGGATTTGCTTGGGCTGTCTGCGGGCCATGTCACTCTCCTAGTGTCGAGAGTTACATAGCACGTCACCGGCTATCCGTCAAGTCCGGGATCATCGCCCTCGAGAAGCGTCCCTCATGATTCGACGAGCGGGATGGTAGCCATGTATCATAAATAGAGACAAACGTCAATATAAATGTGATTATAGGAATTTTACCCTTGATCCTACGATAAACTTTTGGTACGGAACAAGAATACGTTGATTTTCAATTTCATAATTGATTTTTATGAAAGGAAAAGGTACATCTTGGTAGGAGGGTCATCATGGCCGCAACCATTCACATGCTTCACGCGCGGCCCGAACCGATCGGCAGCTTCCTTCGGGTGGGCCACACTGGGTATCGCAAACTTGAGTCCTTGATTGCCGCCAGCCGACTTCGCTTTCGAAGATTCGTATTCGACGCGGCCTATATTGAAGGGCAAAGCGACCTCTTTGGCACTCTACGCCGTTCGGGGTGCGAGATTCTCCTTGATCCAAATTTGGCGGAAACGGCGACACCCGGGCGTTTCAATTCGTCCGTAAGCGGACTTCCTTGGGGCAATCCCGACCGTCCATGGGAAGCAGACAATTACGGACGAAGTCGCAATCACGCCACAGCACAATCGATTGCGGAGTTTGCGGTCAAACATAACGTCGACGCCGTGCTAGCGCCGACACACTGGATCGAGGTCATTCCGAGCCCTTGGATATCGATCGACCTCCGATTGTGCGAAGAACTTCGCTACGAACTGGATCGCGCTGGCGGCAAGCATATCGCCGTTGACTATCAAGTCATTACGACGAACACGTTATTAAAAGATGCGGCGATCCGCGCGACATTAATTGGAGCCCTTCGTCATGCGCCGGTCGAAAATATCTGGCTACGTTCGTCCGGCTTTGGCGCGACAGCGACCGGTGCGGCGACGCGCGCTTTCATAGAAGCTTCCAGAAATTTTCACGACTTGGACAAACCTGTCATCGCTGATTTTGCGGGTGGCTTTTCGGCATTAGCTGCAGTTGCGTTCGGAGGCATCGGTGGACTCTGCCACGGAATGGGACAGAAAGAGGATTTCCGGATCGCGACCTGGCGAAAACGAAGTCAGGGTGGCGGGGCGTCGAAGCGAATTTATCTCCCGGAACTCGATCGCTTTCTAACGGAAGGACAATTGAGCGCTTTGTTTTCAATAAGAGGAACCAAGGCGCGCTTCGGCTGCAATGATACAAACTGCTGCACACAGGGCGCCGAGGATATGATTGAAAACCCCCACAAACACTTTGTCATTCAACGTAGCAAACAGATAAGAGAACTTTCAGAAATCCCCGAGTCGAGGCGAGCTGAGCATTTCTTGCTTCACGTCCTCGATCCGGCGGTAAGATCAGCACGCCTTGCTGCGCGGCTCAAGCTCGGAGACGAGCCTGTGTCGAAGATTATGGCGGCGGCAAAGCAAAGACTGATTAATTTGCGCGACCCATTGGGTGATCTTCACACCAGCTCGATCACAGCGAGCAGATCATCGGCGCCAAAGTTCCGCGGCGAAAATCAAAATAGCCAAAGTGCGGTGGGTTAGAATGGCAAGCGCAGTTTCCAAAATGATCGACGACCTTAGAAGTCGGGGCGGTCTGAAAGGAACCGACGTCGCAAATATAGCGGAGGTCTCGCCGGCGACGGTTTCACGCTGGACCTCTGGAAAGGCCTTGCCTCATCCAAAAACACAGCTCGTGATTTCTGATCTTCGATATGTCGTAGACAGGCTTTCCGAATTCTACTCTCCGGAGGAGACCAGAATCTGGCTGTATTCAAAGCACCGTCTTTTGGACGGCCGGCGCGCGATTGACCTGATTAATCAAGGGCAGGCGGATGAAGTCCTCTCGGTTATTGAAAGTCTGGATGAGGGGACCTTTACCTAAATGTTGGGCGGCGGTCGGGTACACGATCGCGCTATTCTTGATGCCTTAGAAAATATCGATTCTGAGGCCCTTGAAAGCACCGTCTGGCGGGTCACTCGCAGAGGCCGCGACCCCGTGCGTGGGGCGGTCGCAAACGGGCGCTGGAACGCTATCGGAGAATTCGAAGTTCTCTACACAAGTGTTGAGCCCGATGGAGCACTCGCGGAAGTAGGATATAGACTATCGCTGGAGCCTGTATGGCCGAGCAAACTTGAGCATCAGTTGCACAGCCTGTTGATCAAAACTGAACGCGCTCTGAGATTAGATACCATCGATCAGCTTCAAGGGCTTGGCGTCGACGTCAAAAGATACGAAAGCTTCGACTACGCCGCAACGCAAGCTATCGCAGCTGCTGCCCATTTCTTGGAATTCGATGCTTTAATTGTACCAAGCGCGCGATTTCCCACTGCGAATGCCGTGCTTTTTCTGGATCGAATCCAAACCCCACCCGAGATCCTTAGTACTCAAGATGTAGATTGGGCGACATGGCGCGCTAAAGCGCGCCGTTAAAGACGCCATTGCGGCCGCCAGCCCCGATTGAAGGCCGGCGGGCTTTCACGGCTGTCGTGATGCCCGCGCATAGCCGTTCGAAGAACGGCGTCGCTTTGCTCGGCTATGCCGCGGGTACCCACGTCTTTCTTGCTGACTGGCGAAAACAAGACGTGGATGGCCGGAACAAGTCCGGCCATGACGGCCGTAGTTACGGCCGCTACCCTAAGGACCGAAAGCCGGAGGTTCCCCAGGCGTCGAGCCAGCGCACAACATCGTCGTGAGCGACGGTCGCCTCGCCGGCCTTGACGGCGTCCCATTGGCGGTCGAGTTCCGCAAGTTCGGCGGACGGCAATCGCGGCGCGCTTTCGACCGCCACCATTTCCGCCAACAGTTCACGCACCGACAAGCCCGATTCGGCGGCACGCGCTTCGAGCGCCTGCGCAGTTGCTTCGTCGATTTCGATGCGGCGGACTTTGACGTTCATATCCGATGCCTCTCGGCGACAGTTTAGCACGCGGCCGGGGGGAGGCCAAAGACGTGGATGGCCGGAACAAGTCCGGCCATCACGGAAACTCCTCGTCCGGGCTGTGCGATTTCACCGCTGCCGTCATGCCCGCGCTTGTCGCGGGTATCCACGTCTTTCTTGCTGACTGGCAAAAGCAAGACGTGGATGGCCGGACCAAGTCCGGCCATGACGAAACTCACCCGCTCATTCCCGCGCAAGCGGGAATCCAGAACTTTGTGCGCTGGGTCCCCGCTTTCGCGGGGACGAGCGGAACAGAAAACCTCTCCCACAAGGGAGCGGCGAATTTTTGTTAGCAGGCTTTCACTGCCCACGTCATGCCCGTGCTTGTCGCGGGCATCCACGTCTTTGCCGCTGACTTGCGGAAACAAGACGTGGATGGCCGGAACGTCTGACGCCAAGACGGCGCTTGCGCGCCTTGTGCCGGCCATGACGAAGGCCCTGACCCAGCTTGCCAGCCTCTCCCTCAAGGGGGGAGGCGAATTTTTTATTCCGCCGCTTCGCGGCGCAGCTCGCCGGCCTTTTCCATCTCCCGGCGCAGCCATTCCGGCGCAATGTCAAAACCATTCGGCCACGTCGGCGCGCCGAATTCGAGAAACACGCGAGCAAAATAGGTTTTGTCACGCAAAGGTTCGACCATCGGACCCGTCTCGCTGACCATGGAGGAGAAGTCGTGCTCTCCCACGCTGCCGTCACCGAAGTGAACGCGCAGGCGAAAGCCGCCGATCTTCTCCAGGCGTCTGATCTTAGTCAGCATCAAGACCCACTATCCGTTCGAGTGCTATTCTAGCACGCGCGCGGTCCCAATTCGCCTTCAATTCAGCCTTATGCACGACCGCCCATTGCTTAACGAGGCGCGCTGCGGTCGTCGGCAAATATCCTTCGATCACTTCCCCGGTTTCTATAGCGATATTTGCCTCGTGCTCTCCGTAGACCGCCTGGAAGTGCGGCGGCGGATGGTCGAGAAAATACATACGGATGGCGATGCCGTAGAACCACGAAATGGTCGGCATCTCTGATCCTCCTTATAACTCGCGAATTGCCGAGCGGGCCAAAGTAACCGGTGCGGGCATCCGCGTCTTTCCGACAGACCCGCGAAAGCAAGACGTGGATGGCCGGAACAAGTCCGGCCATGACGGCTACAGTGAAGACTAAGATTGCGGCCGTTGCGCCGCCAGCGTGCGGCGCACCGCGGCTTCGATCTTGGCGGCATCCGGCGTGATGAATTTTTCCAACGGCGGGCTGTAGGGCACCGGCGTGTCGGCGCGGGCGACGCGGCCGATCGGGGCTTTGAGCGACCAGAAGCCGCGCTCGGCGACCAGGCCCGCGATCGACGAGGCCAGTCCGCCGGTCAGCGGGGCTTCGTCGGCGACGACGAGCCGGCCGGTTTTGGCGACCGATTGCAACAGCGTTGCCTCGTCGAACGGGACCAGCGAGCGCGGATCGATGACTTCGACCTCGATGCCGTCGCGCGCCAGATGCTCCGCGGCGGCGAGCGCGTAATGCACCATCAGCGACACGGCGAGAACAGTGACGTCGCGGCCGGGCCGTTTGATGTCGGCCTTGCCCAACGGCAGCGGCGCGCGGTCGTCGGGCAGCGGGCCCTCGATGCCGAGCAGCCGCGCATGATTGACCACCAGCGTTGGGTTCGGGCTTGCCATCGCCGCGCGCACCAGACCATAAGCATCCGCCGGCATCGACGGCGCTACGATTTCCAGCCCCGGCACGTTGGTCAGCATGGCGTGCGGGGAGTGACTGTGCTGCGCGGCGCCCGCGCCGCGCACGCCGTGCAGGACATGAAACGTCACCGGCACGTTCAATCGGCCGCCGGTCATGTAATGCGCGACCGCGGCTTCGTTGGCGAGCTGCGACCACGCCAGATAAGAAAAGCTCCCCGTTCCGAGATCGACGAACGGCCGGGCGCCGGCCATCGCGGCGCCGATGCCGAGTGCGGCGACGCCGGCTTCCGCGGTCGGCGGATCCATGACCCGGCCGGGGAAATCCTGGCGGATCCGGTCCATCATTTGCCGCTCGGGACCCAAGCCCAGCACGTAGCCGCCGATGATGCTGGCGCGCGGATCGGCGCTCAAGCCATCGTGCAGCGCTTCGACGAAGGCCGTCGCGAATGTGGTTATTTTGCTCATGATGTGTGGTCGGCGAACACGTTGTCGAGCGCCGTCTCGGGTTCGGGAAACGGACTCTCGAGCGCTTGCTGGATCGCGCGCTTTAAGTCCTCGCGAATTTCGGCGTCGTAGAAATGAATGCGTCCGATCGCGTCGGCTCCCTGCGCCGCAAGCGTGCGTGCCAGCCGCAGGACCGGATCGTGATAGCGGTACCAGTCGGCGTGCTCGCCTTCGATCGCGGCCTCGCCGGTCGCCATGCCGATGTCGGTCTCGCCGGTCGCCAACACCGGCCACAGCGGATTGCTGCCGGCCCATCTTTTGGTGACGCACTCGATGAAGACCGGGCCGCGGCCATCGCGGCATTTGGCGATAGCGGCAGTCGCAGCATCCCAAATCTCTTCGGTGTCGGTGCCGTTGACGCGCACCGCCTCGATGCCGAGCGATTTCGGAAGCTGCAAGAAGTCGGTGCCGGCGTGAACTGACGTCGGATAGCCGCCCCGCGCCGAGCCCCAGGCGTCGGCGCTGTTGTTCTCGCAGACGAACAGCACCGGCAGCTCGAACAGCGAGGCGATGTTCATGGCCTCGTAGCTCACGCCTTCCTCCAGCGCGCCGTCGCCGAAAAATGCGGCCGCGACCGATCCATTGCCGTTCTGCTTGCAGGCATAACCGGCGCCGACCGCGAGCGAGATGCAGCCGCCGACGATCGCGGAGGTGGAAATAAAGCCAAGTGAAGGATCGGACAAATGCAGCGTGCCGCTGCGCCCGCCGTTAAGGCCGCCGGCCCGGCCCAAAATTTCGGCCAATGCCGCCGCCGGATCGGCGCCGCGTGCAATGACGTGGCCGTGGTTGCGATGCGTCGTCGCCAGCCGGTCGCGCGCGTCGAGCGCCGCGATAATTGCCGCGCCGGTCGCTTCCTGGCCGATGTAGATGTGGAAGTGCCCGGCGAAGTGGCGCTCCGTAGAGAGCCGGAACACCGCCTCCTCGAACCGGCGCATCCGCAGCATGGTGCGCAACAGTTCCCAGCGGCGCGCGGCGGATGCGTCCTCCGGCATCATATCCTCCCGGCAATCATATTTTTTCGCGAAGACAGCCGCACTGGTCGGCGACGTTAGTTTTCTGTTCTCAGCTTCTTATCGCGGCCTGGCAGTTTGCGAAATGGATTTCGCCGCGCGCGCAGCTGTTATGCGGCCGACAGGAACGACGCTACACGAAATGGAACTGCGGAACGCCGCCAACGGAACTGAGGCGACCCACCGACGGTGCAGGGAAATGCCCGGTCATCAACAGAGTGTCGGTATCGGTGCACGTCTCGATGATGTGCCGGCGGGTGCGCTCCGCCGTTTTCCGATCGCGATCGCCGGATGTGCTCCACTCCGGGTGGAGAAACTGGATCGGAGAATGGATGGCGTCGGCGGTGAGCAGCGCGCGGCTGTTGCCGCTCTCGACCAGTAGTCCGGTATGACCCGGCGTGTGTCCGTGGAGCGGATAGAGCCGGAATTCATCGCCGAGCAACGCCGCCACACTATCCTTGCCGTCGACCATCACGAACTGACCGGCGGCAATGACCGGCGCGATGCTGTCTTCGTAGGCGCCGATGGCAAACGCATTTGTCGTCTTGTTCGTGACCGCCGCTTGCCAGTAGGCGGCTTCGTCGCGGCTGACGAGATATTTCGCCCTGGGGAACGTTGGCACCCACTTGCCATCTTGCAGGCGCGTGTTCCAGCCGATGTGATCGGCGTGCAAATGCGAGCACATGACGTAGTCGATGTCGTCAGGCCGGCAGCCCATCGCCGCGAGATTTTGCAGATACGGCGTGTCGAGCATGTGGAACGGATAAAGGCCGCCGCGCTCCTTGTGATTGCCGCAGCAGGTATCGAACAGGATGTTGTGATGTTTGGTGCGGATGACGAACGTGTGGATGCTCAAGATCACCTTGCGTTTTTCCGGATCGAAAAAGCGCGGCACCATCCAGTCGCGCCGTTCCATGAATTGTTCGAAGGTGTTCTTCGGGAACAGCCAGTCGAGATCGAATTCCGCGCGCGGCTGCTCGGTGAGGACATCGATCGTCACGGCGTTGAGCGCATATGGAGCCATGATCCCTCCTGAAGTCACTGATCGCTATCGGCACCTTAGCTATTTGGGAAGGGCGAGGATTTCATGTTGTAGCTGGCGCTCCCTAGGGGAATCGAACCCCTGTTTCAGCCTTGAGAGGGCCGCGTCCTAGACCGCTAGACGAAGGGAGCGTGGCTTTCGAATAACGCCGATGACGCAGGCGTGCAAGGAGGTCGGGAATCGGGGTCAAAGTTCGCTCAAGGCTCGGTGGCGAACCTGATCCGTCCGGTTTGTTTCAGGGTTTTGAGGTCGAAGGTGCGGATTTCGGTTGCGCCGCCGATGTCGAGCGTTACCGCGAGTCGGTCGTCGGTGACGCTGCTGGCGATGACGCGCGCCCCTTTCGGCAACACGACGATCCCGTCCGCGGTCGCGGCGCTGCTGCCGCCGGTGCGGGAAATGCGGTAACTAATAACGCCTATCACCGCGGCGATGGCGACCAGCGTGGTAATTCCGGAAATGATCATCAGCCAGCGCACGCGCGCGACCATGCCGGACGCCATAGCGTCGGCCTCGGCGGCTGGGGCCGCACCGGCGCCGGCTTCGGGCCATTCGCTCTGCGCTTTGTCGGCGGCTAATTTGTCCATTACCTACCTAAATAAGAGCGGATGACAGAAACCCAGAAATCAATCGGCATTTCGGCGGAGGAGGCCGGCGGACGGCTCGACCGTTTGCTTGCTGTACACGTCGGCGAATTGTCGCGCACGCGGCTTAAAGCGCTGATCGAAGCCGGCGCCGTCGCCGTCGACGGGCACACGATCCGTGAACCGGGCTATCGCGTCAATTCCGGCGCGTCGATCCTGATCGACATTCCGCCGCCGGCGCCGGCTAGGCCCGCTGCCGAGCCCATTCCTCTCAACGTTGTTTACGAGGATGCCGACATCATCGTGATCGACAAGCCCAAGGGCCTAGTCGTGCATCCCGCCGCCGGACACGCATCCGGGACTTTAGTGAATGCGCTGATCGCGCATTGCGGCGACAGTCTCTCCGGCATCGGCGGCGAGCGGCGGCCGGGCATCGTGCACCGCCTCGACAAGGACACCACGGGCCTGATGGTGGTGGCCAAGAACGACCGCGCCCATAAGGCGCTGGCGGCGCAGTTTGCCAGCCACGGACGCGACGGCGGAGCGTTCGAGCGCAGCTACCTCGCGTTCGTATGGGGAGCGCCCGATCGGCCGCGCGGGGTGATCGACAAGCCGATCGACCGGCACCAGACCGCCCGCGACCGGATGGCGATCCGCGAAGGCGGCCGTGAGGCCGTGACCCACTGGCAAGTGCTGGAGCGGTATGAAGGTGAAACGGCCGCCCGCCACACCAGGAAATCCCGCGAATTCGTGGCGAGTTGGCTTGCCTGCCGCCTCGAAACCGGCCGAACCCACCAGATCAGGGTGCATCTGGCTTCGATCGGCCACCCCCTCCTCGGCGATGAGACTTATGGAGCCGGCTTTCGGACCAAGGCGGCGCTATTGCCGGAACCGGCCCAAGTCGCGCTCGCGGCCCTAGGCAGACAGGCCCTGCATTCCCATATACTCACAATTACGCACCCAGTTACCGATCAAATCCTGCGGTTCCGCTCGGAACTACCACCCGATCTTGCCCGTTTGCATGATATGCTGACGGCTATTCGGGCTGATTCTACCGATAAATAGAGGCTTAACGCTCTTAGGCGAGATAGCGCCTATTGAGCCAGATCAACGCAGCGTCGCGGTGATGTGATGCCTCTTTACTACCGCCCGCCGGGTTAGACCGTGTATATTGCAGGTGCGAGATAAGGAACTTGCGCCGTCGGCTCGGGAAGCGACGACGTCAATCGCCTGCCGCATAGCGGGGGTGTCAACGAAGGAAAGGGCGCTGTGATGGCCCAAACTGCAGCCTTGCCGGTTCTTTCAGGTGAAACCGGCCTGACCAGGTATCTGGAAGAAATACGGCGGTTCCCAATGCTGGAGCCGCAGGAAGAATTTATGTTGGCCAAGAGCTGGCGCGAGCACGAAGATCGTGAAGCGGCGCACCGGCTTGTCACCAGCCATCTACGGCTCGTGGCCAAGATCGCCATGGGATATCGCGGCTACGGCCTGCCGATCTCCGAAGTTATTTCGGAGGGCAATGTCGGCCTGATGCAAGCGGTGAAACGCTTCGAGCCCGACAAAGGCTTTCGGCTGGCGACCTACGCCATGTGGTGGATCAAGGCCGCGATCCAGGAATACATCCTGCGCTCGTGGTCGCTCGTTAAAATGGGCACCACCGCCAACCAGAAGAAGCTGTTCTTCAACCTGCGCAAAGCCAAGAGCCGGATTTCCGCGCTCGAGGAAGGCGACATGCGGCCCGATCAGGTCAAGCTCATCGCCAAACGGTTGGGCGTGACCGAGCAAGACGTGATCGACATGAACCGCCGGCTCGGCGGCGATGCGTCGCTGAACGCGCCGATCCGCGAGGACGGCGATTCCGGCGAGTGGATGGATTGGCTGGTCGACGACAGTGTCAGCCAGGAAAGCCGCCTCGCCGAATCCGAGCAGTCGGACAACCGGCATCAGGCGTTAGGTACCGCGCTCGGCGTGCTCAACGATCGCGAGCGGCGCATTTTTGAAGCGCGCCGGCTTGCCGATGAGCCGATCACGCTGGAAGAGCTCGCCGACGAGTTTGGCGTATCGCGGGAGCGCGTCCGCCAGATCGAGGTCCGCGCGTTTGAGAAGGTGCAGAAGGCGGTGAAGACCTCCATCGCCGCCATGGAAACTCCCGCGATGGCGACCGCCGCCGTCGCGGCCGCGCACTAAGTTCCCTCAAGCTCGGCAATTGACGCCTCGGCGCGACGTTCGAAAATGATCGCGCCTTGGCGGCTGGCGATGTCGCGGGCCATCGCAAAGGCCCGCCTCGCTTCATCTTTGTTGGCGCGATCCAACGCCAACAAAGCTTCGCCGCGTAGTCGATAGATCTCCGGCAGATAGAGCCCGACGCCGGGTTCGTCGATCGCTGCGATCGCGCGGTCAAGATGACCGAGCGCATCGACAGGGCGACCGGCTGCGAGCATCACTTCACCCGCTAGGCCGAGATAGAGTTGCGGCACCGGACCGGCAGACGTCGCACTGCCGATCTGTGCATCGATCAGGCGTGCTGCCTCGGCAGCACCCGACCCGACCGCGCTGGCCCAGCCCATGATGACGAGGCTGCTGGCGAGCCACGGCAGCAGTCCAAATTTCTCCGCAAGCGTCGCCGCACGTTGGGCAAACAGGAACGTGCGTTCGCGATCGGCGCCAAACTGATGACCCATCGCCGCGTTGTGAAGCGCGTGAGCAAGGCTGTTACGATGGTCGAGCGCGTCGGCCAACGCGACCCCACGCGCGAGGATGTCGTCAGCTCCTTCACGATCATCGGACATTTGCAGCGCCAACCCGCTGACGACGTGGGCGCAAACGCCCGGATCGTGACCGCCGAATGCTGCGCCGAGGTGCCGGTGCCGCAGCATGTCATAGGTATCGAGACCGATGCGGCCGTCAGCAATCGCGGAGGCGACATCGCCGCGAAAAATGGCGGTGGACCAGCGGCAGTGGTGAGCTTCGAGCAACAGATGTTCGTCGCCTGAGCGTTGCGCGAATGCCACGAGCTTACCGGCGCGTTCGCGCGCCAGTGCCGTTTTGCGCCCGAGATTGGCCCGCAGCCACAGCCCCCATTTCGCTTTGAACGATGCGGCGTCGTCGCCTAAACGCTCGCTGATGTCGCTGGCGCGCTGGTAAATATCCTCAAGCTCCGCGCTTTGCATACCGCGCGCGATCCCAAGCGTCGGACCGAGCTTCAACAGAAAGTCCAGTTTCCGTCGCATGCGGTCGGCGGAATCGGGCGACGTATCGGCAAGTTTCAGCCCCGCTGAGAAATGCGCAAGCGCTTCCTGGTAGGCCGAGCGGCTGAGCGCCCGATCACCGGCGCGCATGCGGTAGTCGCAGGCGCGATCGATCAATCCCGCCTCGCCAAAATGTTGAGCCAGCAGTTCGGGCTCGTTCGCGGCCAATTCAGGAAAGCGTTCTTCGAGCGCAAGCGCGATGCGCTGATGCCACTCCCGCCGGCGGCCCAGAAGCAAACTCTCATAGGCAGCGTCCCGCACCAGCGCGTGCTTGAAGCTGAAGCTTCGTTCCGGACCACGTCCCTCAGGAAAGACGATGCCCGCTGCAACGAGCTTCGCGAGCGCGGTCTCAAGCTCGGCGCCGTGCTTGGGTGCGACCGCGTCGAGCAACGCGAACGCGAATTGCCGGCCAATGACGGCGGCGATCTGCGCCACGTCGCGCGCCTCGCCGAGACGATCCAGGCGCGCCATCAACGAATCTTTGAGGGTCGCCGGCACCGCCGCGCTGTCTTCGCCCGCGGATTCCATCACGCTTTTGGTCAATTCCTCGGCGAACAGCGGCACACCATCGGTCTTGGCAACGATCGCCGCCACGGTCTCCGCCGAGAGTCCGTGCGAAGCGGCAACGCCCGCAATCAATTCTGCGCACTCCGCACGGCCGAGGCGCCCCAGTGTCAGCAATGTTGAATGCGGCCGCGCCAGCCAGGGCGCGACAAAATCCGGCCGCGCCGTCACCAAAACAAACAATCGCGCCTGAGCGATGCTGTCGGAAATGCGGGTGAGCATTTCGAGTGTCGTTGCGTCGATCCAGTGCGCGTCTTCGAGGATCAGCAGCATCGGCTTGGCTTCGCCCAGCCGCACGATCTCATCGACCAGAAGTGCAATCGTCGCCGCCTTCCGTTGCGCCGGCGTCAGCGACGTCGGCGCGGCCGGCGCATCCGGAATCGAAAGGAGTTCCGCGAGCAACGGAATCGAATCCGGGTCCGATGCCGCCCGCTGTGAGAACAGCGCGCCGAGCTTTTCGATTCGCGTGGCGGGCAAGTCAGCGGTAGCAAAGCCCGCGGTGCGAGATATATGCTGGATCACCGGATAGAGCGCGCTGTCGGTATGATAAGGCGAGCATTGCAAATGAATGAGGCCATGCGGTTCGGCGGCAATGGCTTCCTGCAACGCCTCGAGCGAGCGCGACTTGCCGATCCCGGCTTCGCCGATCAGCGTAACAATTTGGCCTTCGCCTTGAGCTGCAAGGCGCCAGCGGTCGAGCATCAGTCCCATTTCGTGGGCGCGGCCGATCAGCGGCGTGCCGCCGCCGGTGCGGCTCGCGGCAAAGCGGGTCACGATGGCTGCTTCGCCAACCACACGCCAAGCCGGAACCGGGCGCGCAAATCCCTTCAATTCGTGCTCGCCAGTTCGTTCCAGCTCAAACAATCCGCCGAGCAGATTGTGCGTCGTCTCGCTGATGAGGATCGTGTCGGGTACCGCGAGCGCCTGCAGGCGCGCGGCGAGATTGGGGGTCTCGCCAACGATGGTGCGCTCCTGCGCGGTGCCGGTGCCGACGATTTCACCGACGACAACGAGCCCGGTTGCAATACCGACTCGCGCTTGGACACGCGCGCCGTCCGGGCGTTGGATGCCGCCAACCTCCGCCAGGATGCCGATCGCCGCGCGCACTGCGCGTTCCGCCGCATCCTCGTATGCGTGCGGAAAACCAAAATAGGCGAGCACGCCATCGCCCATGAATTTGGCGACGAAGCCGCCGAACCGGCCGATGGCGCCGGCTGTGGCATCCTGGTAGCGCCGGATCAAACCGCCGAGAAGTTCGGGATCGACCTCACCCGATAACGCCGTGGAGCCGACCATGTCGCAGAACAGCACCGTGACTTGACGACGCTCTGCATCCGCCGAAGCCTCCGCGTCGGCACGTTTCGGCGGGGCCGTTTCGGAACCACGCTCGGCGATCGCCTTCAACAGCCGCCGCCGGTTTCCCAGCGACACGCCGAGTTGCTCCAGGTCGCGCTCGCTCAGTTCCGGCAGGATATCGAGGTCGATGTCGTTCGCCTCGAACGCGTCGGCGTATTGTTCGAAGTTATTCTTGCGCAACCAGTCGCGAAGGCCGCTCATGCCAATGTAGTTCCCAGAGCCATCGACCGCAGTTTACATGAATTCCATCCCTTCGCTGCAGGTGCAGGTCTTGGGCTGCAGGTCTTGGGCTGCAAATCTTGCACCGCAAGCCTAGGGGGAACCCGCCGCAGGCGAGCCCAGATTGGGCGAACTCGGCTGCAGAAAACTGGCCCGCACTCCGAATTCGACGGCGGCGCTGGCCTTGCCCGAGGTTCGCAGGATCAACGATCCGGCCGGAGTACCGGCTGGTACGACGAGCTCGATCGATTTCCGCTCGGCGCTTTCGGCAACCTCAACTTCCTGGACAAACGCGCGGCCGTCCGCATGCAAGATACCGAAACGCACCGGGTTTTGCCGAACGCTCGCGGTCACCTCAACTTTGACGCCGCGCCCGTCCAACGCGTCTTGCAGCGGCAGTTCAAGCGCGTACGCCCACGGTTGCGCCGGCGTCACGACGCGCAGGGTGTCACCGCCGCCATTCTCGCACGGAGCGGAATTGTGCAGCACATAATGCTTGATCATGTAGGGCGGGTCGGGTAACTCCGCAGCCGCATCGAGACGCGCCGTCTCATATTGCGGTCGCGACCCCGACCGCCCGGCCGCCCGCCATTTCGGCTCCGCTTCGCGGCGCGCAAATAGTCCGAACGAGGTGGTGACGAACCCGGAGACTTTTAGCTTGAGGTGCAGATCGCTCCGATAAGGCGGCATGTCGATATAGCCGTCTCGTACGGTCGTGCCCCGTTCGAAATTGATCAACGGTACGGAGTTTCCATCGCGCGCAAGCCGCGAAGCGAGCTTTACCAGGTCGCGCCGGCGATAGATGCTGAGGCCTCTAGTCTCCAGTGTTGTGTCATCGGAGTCGACGTTAAACTCAGTCGTATGCACTGCGGTGCCGCCTGGCCGCAGGCAGTGCATCGCGCGCTCCACGAATTTGAGGCCTGCGTCGAGTGACCCCAGATGTTCGAACGAGCAGCTCGACCATAAAAAATCGAATCCGGAAATATCCTTCGGGATATTGTTCATATCCATCGGCATGAAGGTTACTCGCCGCCGCAATCGCGCCGGTGCACAAATATCCGGATACTGAAGGTTCTCGACTGAAGCCGCATGCTGCTGGGTTTCGATCCACCCCGAAGCGCTGGCCGCAGCGGGATCGAGGTCGGTGGCGAGAACATTTGCGCCGTTAGCCGCGAAATGGGCGACCATCGGCTCCTTGCCGACACCGAAGGTCAAGCCGTTTTTGCCCGACAAATCGCCGATCATCCGCTCAATCACGCGAACGATGTAGACCCATTCCCAAAGTTTCCGGTGAATGCGATTCGGGTCAAAGTGCAGTTTGCCGGCAACGGCCAAATAAAACGGATCGTCGAACTGCGCGGCCGTACACAACTGCCACGTCGGCGTTTCGAGATTGGGGGTGCTTGTTGTGAATGCGATTTCGTTATCGGGCAATCCCGCGAGTCTGCTTAGCCAGTTGAACACGTATTGACCTCTACCAGGCGGAATGTCCCCGCGCGCAAACTACCGCTTTTCCTATCTCCGTGTAAGCGCTGGTTCGACTATTCGCGTAGCATTCCGCGCAACAGCCAGCGGCAGGCGAAGATTGCGGCACCCGCGACGGCAGCGATTGCGGCGATCAGCAGAAAAAACTCCGGCTTCTCCATGCGGTTCCAAAAGCTGCCAAGCCATCCGGCGAGAAAGCCGCCGACGAAGCTCGTCGCGAGCCACACGCCCATCATCATCGACAAAATGTGCAGTGGAGCGATCTTGGTAACCAGCGAAAGTCCGACCGGCGAGAGGTAAAGCTCGCCGATGGTAACCACGATGAAGTAGGCGAAGAGCCACGACCAGCTCGCCTTCCCCTCGCCCGCGTACCATGCGGCGGTCGCCATGATGCAGTATGCGAGCGCGACGCCGAAGCAGCCGAGCGACATTTTGGTGACGGTCGAAGGCTCCAACCCGCGCGCCGCCTGCCGCGTCCACAGCGCGATCACGAACGGCGTGAAGGCGAAGATCATGAATGGATTGAAGGCTTGGAACCAGGTGGTCGGGATTTCGGCACTCAGGCCGAAAAGATCCACGGTGCGGTCAGTTCTCGTATCGGCCCACAGCGCGATCGTATTGCCTTGTTGCTCATAGGTGGCCCAGAACAACGCGACGGGAATGAACAGCACAAGAATGGCGCCAATGGATCGCCATTCCTGGCGTCCCAATCGCGTCCGTACTGCGCGATGCGCCTTTGCCCGCTGCAACTCGTCAGGCGGCAGCAACGGCAAGGCGTACAGATAAATCGCGAGGCCGATCAGCATGCCGACGCCCGCGGCGGCAAAGCCGTAGTGCCATCCCGCCTTTTCGCCGAGTGTGCCGCAGACCAGCGGCGCCAGAAACGCGCCGACATTGATGCCGACATAAAAGATCGAGTAGGCGCGGTCGCGGCGGTGGTCGCCCGGCGCATAAAGACCGCCGACCTGAGTGGAGATGTTGGGCTTGAAGGCGCCATTCCCCAAAATGAGCGCCAGCAGCGCGAACAGAAAAAGCTGTTCGACCGCCATCATGAAATGGCCGATCGCCATCAAGGTGGCGCCGATGACGACGGTCCGGCGCTGACCCAGCACTCGGTCAGCGAGCAACCCGCCGAAAATCGGGGTCAGATAGACCAGCGCCGTGTAGAAGCCGTAGATCTGCGACGACAGCGGCTGCACGTCGAGTGGACCGAATACTGACTCCAGTGCGCTTTTGATGCCCACGAGGCCGAGCACCGTGCCGGCATGATCCGGCACCAGCAGATATTTCGTCATGTAAAGGACGAGCAGTGCGCGCATCCCGTAATACGAAAAGCGCTCCCACATCTCGGTGGTGAAGAGAAAGGCCAGGCCCCGGGGCTGGCCGAATATCTCACCGGATGCGCCGGTACGGCCTCGATTGGCGGGCTGAGAGGCAGAGGAAAGATCCTTGACCATAAACTCCGCCAAGCGGCGGCAGCCGCCACGCTCATCGCCGAAGAGCGACTGTATAATGCCACGTTCCGCGATAGCTGGCGCGCCTTGGCGCTGCAAAAGAGGTGTAGCGGAATAATAAAAAAGGCCCGGATTGCGCGGGGCAATCCGGGCCGCATTTTTTGAATGAACTACGGCATGAGCGAGCCGCTCACTCCGCAGGCACTCCTTCCGGTATCGCCTCGTGCGGCGCGGTGCGATCGAGCGCACTGACCGGAACGCGGCTCAGGCCGAACAGGAAGACCGCCACGATAAGATACGCAATCGCAACGACTGGCGTCACTGCTATGCCGACCGCTTCACCGTGCATGAAGCCGAAGAAGGTGAGCACGGCACCGGCAAGCGCGAACGCGGACGCGTTGAGGAACTTCTTGTCGATCACGAAAGCGCCAATCGCGGCCAGCACCAATCCGGTCAAGATCGACCCGCCGCCCATGACCTTGAGGCCGGCGTAGAGAACGCCCTGGTTGGCGAGTTTGTCCAAGCCGACGGTTGCCGCATCAGTACCAACCGCATGCAGCACGCCATCCAGCTGCACGCCGGCCCAAGCGGCAAGATGCGGCGTCAGCGCCAGTATAATGGCGGGTGCATGTCCCTTCGGCGTGCTTTGGAACGCTTGCGCACCGATCAGCATCCCGATGTAGAGCAGGATGGGGTAGATCGCCACCACTGGTATGATGGCCAGGAGCAGCGAGATCACGCCGAACCAGGACAGCACGATCACCATGATGCCGGTCGCCGCCGAGTAGCCGATGCGGCCGCCCATCGCCTTCCAGCCGGGATGGCCGATATAGACCGCGTTGATGAAGGGGTTACCCATCAGGCAACCAATCAAGCTGATGACGCCGTCCGCGGTCAGCACGCGTGTCGTCGGAAACGCATCTCCGGCCGCTTCGGCGCTTTCCACGTTATCCATCGCTTCGACCAGATCGTAGATGCCGAACGGGATGGCGGTAATCAGGATCACGCCCAGATATTCGAAGCCGGAGAAGATATGGTTCACCGCAGGGAGCGGCACCGAGAAGCCGAAATTCGTGAAGGCGGCGGTCACGCCATGCGTGGTTAGCCCACCATAATTGAGGCCGAACAGGTTAGAGCCCCAGGCGATGATCATGCCAACAGCGATGGCGACGAGACCGGCTGGAAGACCTTTCGGATATCGAAACCCGCCGAACCAGTTCACCAGGATAACGGCAAAACAGCTCAGGCCGATGACCGGCGTCATGTACATCTCGATCGCAGGACGCATCGAGATAAAGGTGATCGACACGCCCGCGAGTGTACCGAGCAGGGCGGCGCGCGGCGTGATCTTGCGGATGATCGGAGCAATAAAGCCGCCGATCATCAGGATGAAGCTCTGGAAGAACACCCAGGTCAGCCCGGCTTCCCAGCCTTTGATCGGATCGTGCGTTTTCAGCGCGATCGGCAGCATGATCACGAACGTGACGATGAACATGTGCGGGACGCTGATGCCCGACGGCAGCGCGCAAACATCGCTGCGGCCAGTCTTCCTGGCGAGCTGATAGGCGAGATACGCGTAGTAGAACGTCGACAGACACAACATCAGGCCAACGGCCGGCAGGATGCGGCCAAACACGATGGAATCCGGCATCTTGATCACGAACCGCAACAGGATCGTGAGCGTCAACATGTTGGTGAGAATGTTGGTGCCGAAACCAAAAAAGGCGTTCCAGTCGCCGGGGGTGAATAGCTTTGGTTTAAACCCCGTCATCGATGTTGTCGTCATTGCAGGCTCCTCTTGATGGCGAGCCGCATCCAAAAGCGCCGGACAATGCCCGCGGGCTGGTCACCCGCGCTTGCGTCGGCAAGAGCTTTTAGGTGTGAAGCGCCCCGTCCCCCCATGGACGTTGTCCGCAATCGTCCCTGATTGCGGTTCGGACCTCGCAAAGCGCGTGCCAACCACAAACCGGCACTTGCCGCCGGCGGCCCTAGGGGAGAAGCTAATGGCAGCAAAGAAGAATTAGGTCTGCAGCGTGTGGCGTCGCACGGGATGGTCGCGTGCTGCATCGCAACGATGCAAATTTCGAATCCACCGCGGCGACCAAATAACGGTCATTGCCCTGTCAAAAAAAACAGCATGAAACGCTGCGCGCGAACAATGCTCATAAAAATCGCGCGCAGCCCTTTTATCAATCAAAACTGGATTAAACGGCGGCTCGCACCGGGTAACCAATCGACGCCAGCGAGTTGAGCAACGGCGTCGATGCAGCGACCGACCCGAAAATGCCGCCCTGCGCCTTGATCATGGCGAGACCAGCGGCATGGAATTCCGGGAAATATGAGCCGCAGCAGTCCGACAGTACGATGCAACGGAAGCCGCGGTCATTGGCTTCACGCACGGTCGTATTCACGCACACTTCCGTGGTCACGCCGCAAACAAACAGGGTGTCGATGTCGCTGTTGCGCAGCATGAGTTCGAGGTCGGTCTGGTAGAACGCGCCTTTGCCGGGCTTGTCGATGACCGGCTCGTCTTTGAGCGGATAAAGCTCAGGAATAATGTCGTGGCCGGGCTCTCCGCGCACCAGAATGCGGCCCATCGGACCGGGCGCGCCGATGCGCGTCGCAGGATCGCCGCGCTCGACTTTGTGCGGCGGCGCATCGGAGAGATCCGGCCGGTGGCCCTCCCGCGTGTGGATAACCAGCATGTCGTGTTCGCGCGCGGCCTCGAGAACCTGGCGAAGCGGTGCAACCGCGGCCTGGAGCCTGGACACGTCATTGCCCAACGCTTCGCCAAAGCCACCGGGTTCGAGGAAGTCACGTTGCATGTCGATGATGACGAGTGCGGCACGAGCGAGATCGACGGAAAGCGGCGACGGTTCGGCATCGAAAGTTACTTTCGGCATCTCAGCGCCTCCCTGAAATCGGGTCCACGTAGGATGACCTCGGAGAATGCAAGAATAGGGCCACTCAGCGGGCTTTGCTCAATTTTTGAGCGTTTGAACCTCCGAATTTTTTCGGCGAGCCGGCACGTGCAGAGCCTCGCGTAACGTTTCGAGCGGGCTTCATCCACGGCTTTTACGGCCGCTGTTCCCGCAGGACCGAAACGTGCGAGACTGCCGTACCGGCGTTGCGCCGGTTCGGCGGCCGCCAGGTTGCTTGCCATTTCGCCGACGAATTCCTGCCGCAGCACACGATTGAGCATGGCCAAAAAGACAATCCGCAAGCGGAACAAGAACCGGTCGGCAAAGCCAGCTAAGCGTCCGAAGGCCGCCGCGGCGTCCGCGAGCAAAAAAAGCATAGCCAAAGCGACGCGTAAAAGCCGCGCGAGCGTCAGGCCTAAACCGGCCGACGTCATTGATGCGCTTGTCGCTTCGAGCGCGCAGGCGCTTTCGCTGCGGATCGATCCGGCGTGGCGCGCGAGCGTCAAGCACAACCTTCACGTCATCCTCACGCACGCGGCGCTAGTCGATCAGTTTCCGCTTCCCGACGACATCGAACCAGCCCCGGTGTTCCGTGCTTGAGACGACGGTGCGTGATTTTACCTGGAACACGGCCGGCGAAATCGCCTCGGCCGTCGGAGCCGGCCGTGCCACCGCGCTGAGTATTGTCGAAGCGACGCTGGCGCGCATCCGGTCTCGCGACCCGCTGCTCAATTCGTTCACCGCAATCACCGAGCAGCGCGCGCTTGTTCGTGCCCAAGCCATCGATGAGGCGCTCGCGCGCGGCGAGCCGGTTCTCCCTCTCGCCGGTGTGCCGTTCGCGGTGAAAAATTTGTTCGACGTCGCCGGGCTGACAACGCTCGCCGGATCCAAGATCAATCGCGATGCGAAACCAGCAACCCGTGATGCAACATTGATCGAGCGCCTCGAAGCGGCCGGCGCTATCCTCGTCGGCGCGCTCAACATGGGCGAATACGCCTATGACTTCACCGGCGAGAACGCCCACGACGGCCCGTCGCGCAATCCGCATGATCTCAACCGCATGAGCGGCGGATCGTCCGGCGGGTCAGCCGCGGCGGTCGCCGGCGGCCTCGTGCCGTTTGCGCTTGCGTCCGACACCAACGGCTCGATCCGGGTGCCGGCTTCGCTGTGCGGCGTGTTCGGACTGAAAGCGACCTACGGCCGGCTCTCCTGCGCGGGCGCTTTTCCATTTGTGACCAGCCTCGATCATGTCGGCCCGCTGGCGCGTTCGGCGCGCGATCTCGCGCTCGCCTACGACGCCATTCAAGGTTACGACCCGCGCGATCCGGTCTCCGCCGAGCGCCCAGCGGAAGCTGTGACTGACCGCCTCGATCGCGGCACAGACGGGCTTCGTATCGCCGTCGCCGGCGGCTATTTCAAAGGTCTGGACGCGGAGCCGGTCTACGCCATCGATCGCGTGGCGGTGGCGCTCGGCGCCAACCGCGATATCGAACTTCCGGAAGTCGAGCGCGCCCGCGCGGCGGCGTTTGTCATCACCGCAAGCGAGGGCGCAAGTCTTCACCTTGAGCGCCTGCGCAAGCGCGCCGCGGACTTCGATCCCGCCGTGCGCGACCGGCTGATCGCCGGTGCGATGGTGCCCGGCTCGCTGGCGGTGAAGGCGCAAAAATTCCGGCGCTGGTATCGCAGCGAGGTGCTCAAGCTCTTCAACGAAGTCGATGCGATCCTGGCGCCGGCGACGCCGTGCACGGCGCCGCTGATCGGGCAGCAAACTTTTATGTTCGGCGAGACCGAGATGCCGGTGCGGCCCAATATCGGTCTCTACACGCAGCCGATTTCCTTCATTGGGCTCCCGGTCGTTGCGGTGCCGGTGCCGCTGACGCCATTGCCGATCGCGGTGCAGATCATCGCCGCGCCATGGCGCGAGGATGTCGCGCTGCGCATTGCCCACGCGCTGGAAACCCAAGGCGTCGCCGTAGCGATGCGACCGCCCGAATTTTGATCGTAAGTAGATTTTCGATCGCAAGCCTTTCCACCACCTGCTACCTATCTCGCCCCGTACGCCCCCAAAAAAAGCGATCAAGAGAAAGCCATCAGGAGAAAGCCATGGAGATCGACCTGCCGGAGGTCGTCGCCGAAGTGAAAGCCGCATTCGATCATTACGAGAAGGCGCTCGGCGATAACGACGTCGCCACGCTCAATGCGACATTCCGCAAAGATCCGCGCACCATTCGCTACGGTGGAGGAGAGAATTTATACGGTTACGCGGAGATCGAATCGTTTCGCGTCGCCCGCGCAGCGCCCGGCGCGCGGACCATCTCAAGAACCGTCATCAGCACCTACGGCCGCGACCACGCCGTCGCCTCGACGCTGTTCCATCGCGCCGGCACACCCGGAAAAGTCGGGCGGCAGATGCAAACCTGGGCGCGCTTTCCGGAAGGCTGGCGCGTCGTCGCCGCGCATGTCAGCCTCATTGACGAGCCGAAGTGATTTAGTGCCGCGAACTTAAAGTCCGCGATCATGATCTGATCGAAGCACGCCGGCCGCGGCAGAACTACTCTTGCATTCCGGCCTTGCGGAGTCCTTCAACATAAGACTCGCTCGCCGGACCTTGCACCGCGCCTAGGATGCGTTCCCATTTTGAAATCGATGCATCGGGGTCGATTTCCATATGCGCGCGCAACGCGTCTTGAGCGTCTGCGATACGGCCCAAATGTCCACAGGCGGCGATTTTGATGCGAACCGGCAAGAAGAATGCCGGGTTATCGTGCAGTGCTTTTTCCGCCCAATCGAGCGCCTCTGCAAAACGCCCCTCGATGAAATGTCCGGCCGCCATTCCCGACTTTACTGCCCAGGCAAATGGGTCACGCGGGCTCATGCGCAGAGCCTGTTCAAAGTGCTTGATCGCCGCGTCGCCTTCCGATCGGACATAATGAATGTGGCCGCAGGCGATCCACGTCTGGGCGGAATTCGGAGCAAGCGATAACGCGTGCTCGGCAGCTTCGAGGGCGCGGTCGCGGTCTTTAGGGCTGAGGAACGACAAGGCTTGAGCGGCGATAGCCGTTGCAATCGGATCGTCACCGGCGAAGTCCAGACCCTTTCGGGCCAGCGCTGTGCCCTCTTCCTTGACGGTTTTCCCTTCCAAGAGCGAAGCCGTAAAATAAATGCCGGCGCATCCCCACGCAGCAAGCGCGCAGGCCGCCGCATAATCGGGATCGATCGCGAGTGCTTTGCGGCAGAACTCCAACGCCTGCGTATAGCGCGAAGCGTACGGCAAATTGAACGCAGACAATGCACGTAGGTACCAGTCATAGGCATCCAGCGATGAGGTCGGTTTGCGGCGCGCCCGCTGAATTTCCGCACTGCGCATCGCCGGCTCGATGGCCCCTACGACGGTCGCCGTGACCTTGTCTTGCAAGTCGAACACGTCCTCCAGCGAGCCGTCGAACCGGTCGGCCCATAAATGCGCGCCGGTCGCAGCGTCGATGAGCTGGCCGGTGATCCTGATACGTGCTGCCGACTTGCGGACGCTGCCTTCAAGCACATACCGCACGCCAAGATCGCGTCCTATTTGTTTCACGTCGACGACCTTTCCTTTGTAGGCAAAGGTCGAATTGCGTGCGACCACGAAAAGCCGAGTCGTTTTCGCCAGCCCGGTGATGATTTCCTCCACCATGCCGTCAGCGAAATAAGTCTGTTGAGGATCGCCGCTCAAATTATCGAACGGTAACACCGCGATCGACGGCCGGTCGGCAAAAGCGGGCGACGGTTTTGTCGATTCGATTGCAGTCTTTTGCGTCGCGCCCGGCCGTTCCTCCCGCACTGAGCCAACGAAACGAACGCCCTTGCGCGGTAATGTCTTGATCAGCCGCTGTTTCGCGCCGCTGTCGCCAATGGCGCTTCTGGCGGCGTTGATCCGGGTGCTCAGCGCCAACTCCGATACGATGCGTCCGCCCCAAATGGACTCAATCAGATCGTCGCGCGTGACGACGTGTTCGCGGTGTCGAATAAGGTAGGTCAGAAGGTCGAAGACTTGCGGCTCGAGGGCGATCGGATCAGACCCCCGGTGCAGTTCGCGACGGTTCGTGTCAATGCAGTAATTATCAAAAGAGTAGCGCAATTTCGCGGTTTCCTCGGTTGCGTTCGGCGACCTACCGCATTCCTCCCGTGGAACGAAAACCAAGGTTATCATAAGGGCATATTAAGGCGTCCTGAAAGCGCAATGAGCGGCTTTGGTCCATTCTTTAGGTCGCCTCCGGAAATCCGCGCCGGACAGGGGCGGAAGAATGCTTCAGCCATCGACCGACCAAACGGCCGCCGTCACACCTGAACCCATTCTAAAAAACGCCATGGGATTTATGGCGGCAAAGCACTTGTTCGCGGCAAGCGAACCAGGCCTGTTCGAGGCGCTCGCGAATGACCCGGCGAAGCTGGACGAACTCGCAAAATGCACGGCGGCGCCGCCGCGGACTGCCGGAATCGTCGCTGCCGCCATCGTCAGTCTGGGACTGATCGAGCGAGACGGCAGCCTTTACCGCAACAACAACCCGGCCGTGACTTTTTTTGCCGGCGAGTCCGGAAAAGTCTTCGACCAACTGCGCGACAAGAACGCCGCCACCAACGAGCGTGTTCTTGATCCACTCACGCCCCAGGAACGCGAGATTCTGTTTGACCTGCTTATTCGCATCATTCGGCAAAACAAGGCTTATGCCCGGCCCGGCACAGGCCGACGCAAGAGGCGGCCCAACCAAGCACGCTTCGACAAAAACAAGGGGGTATCCGCAACGTCTCCGCGCCATGTTCTTAGCAAGCAGGAGTAACGGATGCCTACCAGACGATACGTCCTCTCGCTGTCTGTTCTTGCCTTTGGCGCCAGTGGTGTTGGCCTCGCGCGGGCGCAATCCTTTCCCGTTAGGGTGATCAAGCTGGTCGTGCCGTTTCCTGCCGGCGGACCAACCGATATTATGGGCCGCATCGCAGCGGGGCTCCTGTCGGCGGCATTGCGTCAGAACGCCGTGGTCGAAAATCGGCCAGGCGCGGGCGGCACGATTGGATCTCAGGATGTCGCTCGTGCAGAGCCCGATGGCTATACGTTGCTGTTAGGCGGCACAAATACCAGTGCGATCAACGCGGCGATCTACAAGCACCTCAACTACGACCCAATCAATGATTTCACGCCGATCGCGTCCATTGCGGTCGATTCCTCTGCGCTCGTGGTTTCGCCGTCGCTTCCCGTCGAAACGCTTTCGGAGTTTGTCGCTTATCTGAAAGGCAATCCCGGCAAGCTGATCTGCGGCGCGGTCCTCGGCATCGCGCCCCATGTCATGGTCGAACACTTCAGGCTCGTCACCGGCACGAAAATGGTCTTCGTGCCATATAAAGGCGGCGCTACCCTTATTCCCGATTTGCTCGCCGGCCGGATTCAGATGACGTTCGGCGCCAAATCCCTTTTCCAATCTTATATCCAGGCGGGCAAACTACGTCCGCTCGCAGTCACTAGCGATACGCGATGGCCGGAACTTCCAAACGTTCCGACGATGAAAGAAAGCGGTTTTCCAAATTTTCCGGCGTATCAATGGTTTGTGGTGCTCGCGCCGGCGAAGACACCGGCTGCGGTCATCGACAAGATCAATGCGGCAATCAACAACGGGTTGAAAGCGCCGGACGTCCAAGCGCAGTTGGCCAAACTCGGAACCGAACCGAGAATTCGTACCCATCAGGAGTTGGTGAAGCTGATGACTGACGAGGCCAAACAGTGGGCGACGATGGTTTCCTCCACCGAGATCAAGCTCGATTGAAGATGATTCGAAACCGAAGCGGCACTGAGGAGACAACCAATGACGGCGAGTCGGTAGTGTAACTGGCCTTAGGCGCAATGCGCTCACGTCACGCCACGCGGAAGCAATTTATTCAGGCGGCTTCGGATCAAAAGGCAAAGTGATCCCTGACTACAGCTGAGACCGCTCTCACCTCAAACTCGCCCTGAGCGTAAGGAGCCGACCATGAGCGTGAATATAACCAGCGGTACCTACACCATCACGGCGACGCAGACCGATACCGGCGACGTCGTCACCAGTAGCGGCACGATCGTTGTCGATTTCGGCGGTGCCTCGATCGACCTCGGCATCAACGCGTCAGGCGTCGAGATCGTTTTCGGCTCAGATAGCAACGCGACGATCAACTCAGGCGGCACCCAGGACATTTCCGGCGGGGGCACGGCGTCCAGCGCGACGATTAATGCCGGCAGCTTCGAACTGGTCGAGAGCGGCGGCATGGCGAGCAATACCACGTTGTCCGCTGGCGGCAGCGAAATCGTTTCCGCCGGCGGCTATGACAACGGCGCGCAGATATCGGGCGGCGAACAGGATGTGTATGGCTACACCACCAACGCCACCGTCTTTGCCGGTTCGCAGGTGGTCGAGAGCGGCGGTGCCACGCAGTCCTCATTGGTATCGAGCGCGGGCACGCAGCTGGTCGAGAATCTCGGCAATGCCGCTTACACCGTGGTCTCGAGCGGCGGCGTGCTGATGGTCGAGAATAACGGCTTCACACAGCAAGCGTTCGTGTCGGCCGGTGGCACGCAGGTCCTCGAAAATAACGGTTTCTCGCAGAACACCGTCGTTACCAATTTGGGCACGAATGTCGTCGCAAATCTTGGCGCCGCGGACGATACCGTCGTGTCGAGTGGCGGCGCGGAACTCGTCGAAAATCAGGGCTACGCCACCGACACGGTCGTCTCAAGCGGCGGCTCGCAGGTCGTCGAGACCGGCGCCAGTACGATGAACACCGTCGTGAACAGCGGCGGCACGCAGATCGTCGGCGGCGACGTCGTCGGCACGACCATCGACAGCGGCGGCACCCAGTTCAACAACGGCGGCACCGCGTACAACACCACCATAAGCGCCGGCGGCGAACAGGAAAATCTCGGCTTCGCCAGCAACACCATCGTGAATGGCGGCGAGCAGGACACTTTCAACCACGCGATCAACACCGTGGTGAACAGCGGCGGCGTGCAAGAACTGTACGACGGCTACGCCATAAACACCGTCGTCAATTCCGGCGCGCAGTACGTCTACGACGCCCTTGCCAGCACAACGGTCGTCAATATCGACGGCGTCCAATTCGTCAGCGGCGGCGTCGCGATCGACACCATCGTCTACAGTGAGCAATACGTCCGCGATGGGCTTGCGGAGCGCACGACGCTTAATGTCGGCGCCGCCCAGTATCTGGACGGTGACTCGGTCGCGAGCGGTACGATGGTCTCCTCCGGCGCCGGCCAATACGCCAGCGGCTACACTTTCGCGAGCAATACCACCATCAGCAGCGGTGGCGTGCAAAACCTCAGCGAATTCGCCACCGCGAACGGTGCCGTCGTCTTTGGCGTACAAAGCGTCAGTGACTTCGCCCAGGGAAATGACGTCACCATCAACGGCGGCGGCATTCAGAACCTCGACGGCGATGCCAGCGCGATCGGCACGACGATCGAGAGCGCCGGCGCGCAGTATCTCGCCGACTTCGCCGTCGCAATCCTCACGACGATCGACAGCGCCGGCGCGCAGTCTCTCGCCGGACTCTCCACCGCAAGTGATACCGTCGTGAACAGCGACGGCGTGCAAATTGTTTCAGGATTCGCTACCGCAAGCGGCACGACGATCGAAACCGGCGGCATCCAGACGGTGGGAATTTCCGCCGGCAGCGGTACAGCGATCGGCACCACCATCGAATACCGCGGCAATCAGTTTGTTGACTTTGGCACCGCGATCGACACCACCATCGAGAGCGGCGGCACCGAAACTCTCAATGGCAGCGCCACGGCGACAGACACCGTCGTGAACAACGGCGGCGTGCAAAACCTCAATGACTCCGCCCAAGCGGATTTCGCCGTCATCTACGGCGATCAGTTGCTAACCGGTAACGCCAGCGTGTTCGAAGCCAGCGTCGAGGGCGGCGAACAGACCCTTATCGACAGTGCCGTCGCGAACGGCACCATCGTGCTCAGCGGCTACCAATACGTCGACGACGGTACCGCGAGCGGCACCCTGCTAGATTCAGGCGGCACCCAGATGGTCGTTGGCGGCACCGCGATCGGCACCACGACCAGCGGCGGCGAAGAGGCGGTGTATGGGGGCGGCACGGCGGCCGGCTCAACTGTGGTCGGCTCCGGCGGCCGGCTCCTGCTGTTTGGCGGATTGTTGAGCGGCGGGCTCAGCGTCGCCAGCGCCGGCACGGCCGACGCGCAGACCGGAACCAACGTCGTGGTTGCGCCCAACGGCAGTACCATCGCCAATTCCGGCCTCATTGAGGTGGAGCACGGCGCGACGCTGATCTTGAGCGGCATCGTCGACAATAGCGGCACGCTGCTTGCCAACGGCGGCACGCTCGACATCACTGGCGTCATCAGTGGCGGCATCACTGAGGTCAGCAGCGGCGGCACGGTCGTGATCGCGGGCGGCGGTATGGTCGGCAACGCTACCGTCTATAGCGGCGGCACTGAGATTGTGAGTTCGAGCGGCAGCGCGAGCAGTACTACGGTATCGAGCGGCGGCGTGCTTCACGTGGACTCCGGCGGCAGCGCCATCACGCCCGATCTGTTGCCCGGCGGCACCATGCTGATCGGGGGGAAGTTCTCCGGCCTCACAGTCAGCAGTGGCGCCCTCCTTGAAGTGCTGGGCGGTGCGGCCGTCGACACGACTGTGCTCAGCGGCGGCACGCTGGAATTGGTCAGCGGCGCCACGCAAACCGGCACCACTTTCAATTCCGGCGCGATTTTCGCAATCGGGGCCGGCGAGACTTTGTCCGGCTTCACGGTGCTGACCGGCCAGACGCTCGCGCTCGCGGGGGGCACGGCGATCGACAACACCGTGGTCAGTTCCGGCGCGCAAATGTTGCTCGAAGGCGGAGAATTGAGCGGCGGGCTCATCGTCAGCAAAGGCGCCACGGTCACCGCCATTACAGGGGCAACTACCCTGACAGCGCCCTCCGTCGGCGCCATCGTCAATTCCGGCGCCGTCGCCGTGCTGGGTGGGGAACTGACCTTGGGTGGTACTTTCGTCAATAGCGGCACGCTGGTCGCGAGCGGCGGAACGCTCTACGTCGCAGGCACGGTAAGCGGCGGCGTCACCGAAATCGGCAATGGCGTTGCCGATATCCAACAAGCCAGCCACGAAAACGTCACGTTCCTCGCCGGCAACGGCGGCCTCGTACTCGGCGACGCGGAAGGCCACGCCACGCTCTACACTGGCACAGTATCCGGATTCGGCGAAAATCCCGACCAGTACATCGATCTCATCAATATTAATGTCGGCGGCGTCCTCGGGGACCTCGGCTTCGGGGTGACCTTCACACCAACTCCGTTCGCGAACGGTGGCGTGCTGAAAGTGACGTTCGACGGCAGTACGGAGTTCGCGGCCATCAATTTAGCCGGCATCAACTACGTGACTGCGGACTTCCACCTCAGCGTGGGCGCCAATTCGAGCCTCTTTATTAACGATCCGCCGGTGATCGAGCAGCCGCCTGGCAATGCGCCGGCGACTATCAGCGCCAACACCGAACTTGAAATCGATGTGCCCGACTCGGGCAAAGTAACCTTCGCCGATCCGACCGGAACGCTTTCGCTCGAGCAGCCTTCGAGCTTCACTGGAACGGTGGCAGGCTTTGGCGCGCAGGAGACGATCGATCTGCCGAGCCTCGCCTTTCATGTCCACACGACGCTCGGCTTTATTGAGAACCGCAGCGACACCGGCGGCACCTTGTCAGTTAAGGACAAGCGGCACGCGGCGACGATTGCGCTGCTGGGCAACTACACCGCCGCAAGCTTCGCCATCGCGGCCGACGGGCATGGCGGGACGCTAATCAGCGAGGAGGCATCAAGTCACGCGTCGCTGATCACCGCGCACAAGGGCTGATGGCGAACATCACAATTGCGCTCGGCGAGCTGCGGCCTTAGAGAAAAACAAAAGTTACAAAGGCTGGGCGCATAGCCTGATGTATGAGAACGAGCCCCAATGAGGGTGCCCTCGCCTTTCCATCGCGCCAGCGCACCTGGGAAAGTCGGGCGGCGGATGAAAACCTGGGCGCGCTTTCCGGAGGGGCGCTGGCGATCGCGATCCTGGTGTTGTTGCGCCGGCGCTAACTTTTGCTCTGAACGTAGCCGCGCCCCCTCATGCAGCTAACGAAATCGTCGACCATGGCCCGGTTGGCTGCCTTGTCGCCGGCAGCCCCGTCGGGCGCCGGCATTCCGTCTTTGCAATCGAGGCTGTCGATATCCATCAATGCGGAGTTGACTGGTTGCCCGTCGGCGCGAGCCCACGCCGTGGGCAGTGCCGCCTGTTTGCCACCGGCACAAGCGCCCAGCGCCAACATGGAAATGAGTAAGAGCACACGCATAACCGCCGACACTCTCGCGCCGATATCAGTTCCTTTGATGAGAGACGGCAAAAACTCTTAAAATATCGTGTGCCGGTCGAACCGTTCGCCGAGATTTTTGATCCGGTGAAATCGAGTGCGGCTTTTCTCGCTTTAGCGGCCAAAACAGGCACATTATCTCGGCGTGTTTGAAGGACCGCAGTGAGGTCAGCGCTCAGGCCATCGCTTTCCTGAAATTCGCCGCCACCTTGTCCCAGTTCAACGTATTCCACCAAACGTCGATGTAGTCGGCGCGCTTGGCTTGATGCTTCAGATAATAGGCGTGCTCCCAAACGTCGATCGCCAGGATCGGCTTGCCGCCGCTGTAAATATGCGGCGTGTCCTGGTTGGCTGTGTTGAAGACCGTCAGTTTCTTGTCTTTGTCGACGGCCAACCAAGCCCAGCCGGAGCCGAAACGAGCCATGCCGGCCTGTTTGACCGCGGCTTTCATCTTGTCGAAGTCGCCGAACGCGCCGTCAATTGCTGTCTTTATCTCTGCCGTTGGGCGGGTCGCGCCACCCGGCGTCATCAGCTCCCAGAAATAAGTGTGGTTCCAATGACCGCCCAAGTTGTTGCGCACGGCAGTGCGTATGTTTTCCGGGACGACGGAGAGATTCGAAAGATCTCCTCCATCGGCCGGGTTGCTAAATCCGGCCATTTTTCTGCAACGCTGTTGAGATTTTTGACATAACCGCCGTGGTGAACATCGTGGTGTATCTGCATCGTCTTGGTATCGATGTTCCGCTCAAGCGCATCGTAGGAATATCCCAGTGGTGGCAACGTAAACGCAGCAGGCTTGTCCTGTGCTTGCGCAACATCGATGATGCCAGCGTTACTGGCCAACACTGCAGTACCGAGCATCAGTTTGACGCTCTCTCGCCTGTTCATGATGTAACTCCATATTTGCTGTGAAGCTGTCGCCGTGGCCAAACCAAACTCGCACGAGCCCGATCTGCCGGACTGACGGGAATAGCTTTTGGCCGGCCAGCAAACGAACGCGGTGGGCCCGGTTAGTTCTTCTCGACCTTGAACTCGATCCGGCGATTTTTGGCCCGGTTCGCCTCGGAATTATTCGGCGCGACGGGATGCGTGTCGCCATATCCGGCTGATTGAATACGTGCCTGGCTAACTCCCTTTGCCGTCAGATAGTCCACCACGGACTTTGCCCGCGCTTCGGACAGCTTTTGATTAAAGCTCCTGGTGCCGGTGTTGTCGGTGTGACCTTCGACGTCGAATTTGACCGAAGGGCACCGTTTGGCGATATCGGCCCCGGTGTTGAGGAGCGGCTCGCTTTCCTTGTCGAGTTCAGCGCTTCCAGTTTTGAAGTAGATGGCGTTGCTTTCCGTCATCACCGTCAACCGGGTCTCGCAGCCCTCGGTCGTGATCGCTGCTGCCGCCTGTTCGGCCCGATTCTTTTCCTGGCTTGCGCGGGCCGCTTCCAGTTCGGGTTTGAGGGCGCCGGTTCCAAATACCAGATCGAAAGTTATCGCCGCGTTGGGAACGATTCGTATGCCGCCCACCGCATCCGAAAGCTTGGCAAGGCCCGGAGCGAACCCGAAGCTTTCCGCGGACACGACGATTGGCGCGGTGGTTGCGACCGACACGCTGGTGTCGTTGACGCGCTTGATCAAAACCGCCGTTTGGATTTGCTTTGTAATGCCGTGGAGATTGACATTTAGCGTGAGCGGGTAGGTCACCGCGCCCTTGGTGACGAGGTCACGCAGCTTGGCCTTGTCCAATCGCGTGGTAATTTCCGCAAAGGGGAACTTGAAGGTTTCGAACAGCAGGAACCGCATGCGCACGTTGCGCAGGTCGATATGCGTCTCGATCGAGTTCAGATCGATTTTGACGGTTGCATCGCCGTCCTTGCTGACGGTGCCCTGCACCGTGGTGAATTCGTGCTTCTCGATGACGCCCTGAAGCTTCTCGGTTTGCATGTACACGTGCGAGAGCGCCGGATTGAGCAGCCAGTCCTCATTGAGGAAATCCTGGGCGTCGGCGCTGCGCCAACCCATCGCAGCAGCGAACAATGCAAACGCGAGACAAACGTGAATAACGACGGTGACTTTCACCATGTGCATGCCACTCTTTCCAGATCGCGCCCGCTTACCCGGCCCGTCGACGAAAAAATCCGGCCATCACTTGCAGCCGCTGATCGCCCATCGCATCAACGCGAGCTTGAGCGTGCCGCCGAACGGATGCTGAACCCGCAGCACGAACCGCGGCTGCTTCACGTAGGTCTTTGCCTGTTCGCACAATCGGTCCTGGTCCCACTTGTGGCAGGAGCTGCACTTCTTCTTCCACAGCGAGTCTTCGAGACCTTCGACCGGGGAAAAAAACGGAGTCTGGTCGATCATTTCCTGGATTGAATGACCATTGACCGGGAAGGCTCCGAACGGAATTGGCTGATTAAAGCGCAGCACGTCTTCGGGACGCGCCGTTGCGGCTGCGCCACTCGGGGTTACAGGCGCCCCTGGAGGTGCAGCCGCGGGCGGAGGCGCGGCGGCGGACGATGGTGCGCCCGCTGCGGGAGGAGCGGCCGCAGCGCCCGCGGCTGGCGCCGATGCGGCGGCGGCACTGGTTTGCTGCAAGTATTGCAGCGCCGCCCAGCCCTCGACAGGCGTGTGCGCGTTGCCGTTGTCGAGCTTGTAGGAGATAAACGCCCAATCGACGCCGGCGACATTCTTCAGGCGGGTGACGCAGGTGACGTCGCCGTCAAACAGCGCATCATTGTAGATCTGGCCGCCAGCGTCCTTGCTGACGTTGAGCATGCTGGTGTTGACCTTATAGAGCGTGCAATTCGATTCCTGTGCCGACGCCGCTCCGGCGCCGCACACCAATGCCAAACAAAAGATAATACGGCCGATCATCGGCTTTCTCCGTTCCGCATCGTTACGTCGATCGCCCCTTGAGGGGCGGAATTCGCCGCTTTGTCATCATCGCTTGCTGTGTCGAAATCACCGCGCCGCCTGACGGCCTGGGGCTGTCGCGGGTGCCGCCTGGTCAGTGAATGAGGCCCAATGAGCGAGCGGCGCGAGGATGAAGTCGAGGTTTTCGCCGAATCCCTTCGTCGCCGTGGCCTTACGGGCATCTACGTCGGCTTGAGCCTGAACCATGGCACTGTTATCCCCATAACCAATCTCTTGCTCATAGGTGGGGGTAGACCAGAGGCTCGTACCGCAGAAATCATCCACCGCGTTGGCCGTAGTGAAGTCCTCGATGCTATATTCACGCTCCACGCCAATACCCGGACTGACCTTACGACGCTCACCCGTATTGACGTATATTTTCTTGAGCCGCCAAGCGATGGCATCGTCTTTCAACGTCTGTGCATCCTTGGTGTAATCAGTTATAGCTTTGTTCAATTTGACCAAAAACGCGTGATGCTGATCTGCGCACTTTTGCGAATTGTTATAATCTTTGCCCGCCGGACAATAATAATCTTTGGTGTTGAGGTACAGCTCCCGTAGAACGGCGAGGTGAAGCGTGCCAAAGGCGACAAAATACGGGAGCAGCTGCGCTGCGTGATCGGGATCATCATGGAACAGCTTCCGGGCGCCTGCGAGGGTACTGTCCATCGATAGAAGCGTAGGGCCTTGCGCAAGCGGCTCGGTGTAGGTGTGATAATCGCCGAGGGTTAAATTCATTCCATCAATTACGGCTTGCAAATTTTTGTAATGTTCGCCGGAGATCTTCTCGGACACGAAGCTCTTAACATACTTTTTCAACTGGTCGAACACCGCATCGGGTGTTGGGTCGTCCCAGAGAAGCTTGATCACGCCGCTGAGCGCACCGCCGTAGGTCGGAACAGCCGCTATTATACCGGTCGACGCATCCCTGATCTTGGCAAGGGCGAGCTTATTGAATGAGGGGTCCGAAGTTTCCGTTGGTTTGCAGCCATCGGTGATGCACTGGACCAAAGTTGTGTAACGCGGATTGCTCCGCAACAACGCCATCGAACGTCCACCGAGTTTGTTGCAGTTCTTGCTGTCCACATCGTGGTCGAGGGCGTATTGCTCCTTCTCCTTTTTCTCCCGCTCCTCCTCGGCCTTCTTTTTTTGCTCCGCCTCCCTTTTCGCCTGCTCCTGAATTTCTTGCCCGCACCCCGAAAGATTGAGGTTTGGACACTGAACCGGAGAGATCCATTCGGGGGAATCAAACTCGAACTTAGATATTTCTGGCTTGCCACCCGAATGCTTCGGCGCGGGCTGGACGTACTTGTGCGACTCGTCGGTGAGACTCGCTTGCTTGGCCGGCTTCCGGCGCTCGGGCTGGACGTACTTGTGCGACTCGTCGGTGAGGCTCGCCTGCTTGATCGGCTTCCGATGCTCGGGCTCGACGTACTTGTGCGACTCGTCGGTGAGGCTCGCCTGCTTGATCGGCTTCCGGTGCTCGGGCTCGACGTACTTGTGTGACTTGTCGGTGAGGCTCGCCTGCTTGATCGGCTTCCGATGCTCGGGCTCGACGTAGTTGTGCGACTCGTCGGTGAGGCTCGCTTGCTTGATCGGCTTCCGGTGCTCGGGCTCGACGTACTTGCGCGACTTGTCGGTGAGGCTCGCCTGCTTGGTCGGCTTCTGGGGCGGTTCGAAATGTGGTTCGCAATTGCTGCCGGTACAGGTCCGGTGAATTCGGCTCGCAATTGCCGCCGTAGCAAGGCGGGGGCGGGCAATTGCCGCCAGTGCAGCCCGCCGGCTGCGGCACGACGACGGGCGTCGGCACGGGGGTCGGTACGACGACGGGCGTCGGCGGTACCGGCGTCGGTGGAACGTAGGGGCGTATATCGACCACTTTGGGTGGCGCCGCCGGCGGTAACGGCGTCGGACAACGCTCGACGCAGACCTGCCTGCTGCCGCCACACGTCGCGGGGGTGGGCTCGACCTTGAGGTAGCACCCTTTTTGCGTAACCCCGGCGCACAAGCCGCGGTCGGCCGGAAAGTCAGTGCGCCGCGGATAAAGCACCGTGGCGCCGACTCTCAATTCCTGGAAATTGTCGGGACAATTGTCCGGAGCAGGAATGATGTTGACAACGATATCGCCGACACGGTCGTGATAGGGGTCATGGTCGACCGTCGGCGTATTCGGCTGCGGCGAATACGACGGATTCGGTTGCAGCGTATCGGGTTGCGGCTGATTGAGCCGGGCCTTTCTCTCATCGTTTAATTGCTTTTTTAGGTCGTCCAGTTGCTCCTGGCGCTTTTCTTCCAGTCTGGCTTTTTCAATATCGAGCTTGTGCTGGTGATCCAGCTCCTCACGATACTTCCGCTTTTGCACCTGATTATTGTATTGCTGCTGCCGCGTTATCTCCTTCTGCTGCTCCTCCAATTGATGCTGCCGCATGATACCGTAGATGATCGCAGCGCCGGCACCGATGGCGGCGCCGCTATTGAAGGAGTTGCCGCCGTTGCCGTTATAGGGCCGGTTGTAGCCGCCACCGCCCCGCGGCGCGTAGCCGCCGCCACCACCACCGCCGTTATAGGGCCGGCTGTAGCCCCCTCCTCCCTGCGGTGCGTAGCCACCACCGCCGCCGCCGTTGCCGTTATACTGAACAAGCACAACGCGGCCCGGGAGAGTATGCGAGCGGGTGCCAGCGTCCACGTGGCTTAACGCGCCAGCATCGAGTCCCGCGGCACGAAATCCGGCGCCGCCAATCGCGGCCGCGTTCGCACTTGTCGGCAACGCCACGCCGGCGCTGAACAGCAGAGCGATGACCGGACCGCCAAGTTTCTTCACCAGAGCCTCCTCATGCGGCGTTGCGCGCGCCGTGGTCACTGGCAGCGATTGTTACCGACACACCTGGATGTGAGGTCGCAGTGGGTGGCGGTGCCGTCGTTGTTGGCGAAGCAGAATCTCGGGTTTCCGGGGCCGATGCAGGCACCGGACAGGAAGTGGTCGCAGAACATCCCCGGATTACAGGTACCCGCGCCAGGGCAACACACGCCTCCGATAGGGGCGCAGTCGAACTGGTTAGGACAGATAAAGAAGCCCGGATGGTTCGGACACGGCGGACCCGCGATTGCTGTGAACTGTGTGCCAGGCGGGATATCGATCTGTATCCGCGGCGGAACCTGGATCATCTGCACCGGGCTGCTGCCCGGGCCGCTGATCGGGGCATTTCCACCGCCGCCCGGACCGCCGCCTGGACCATTTCCGGGACCGGCGGCAGCACTTTGCTGTGCCAGAGCCGCGCAATCGTCCGAGTGTTCCTTATCGGTGGCATTCAATATGTAGTAGCGGTCGCGGCCGCTTTGCTCGCGCGAGCTCGACGGCTTGTACTTGATGGTCTTGTTGACGAAATCGAATTCGATTGCCGCGGCGCGTTTGTCGTCGACAAGATTCACCGCCAGATCATTGCGATTCTTCTCTTGCAGCTTGTAAGTGCCGGCCTTTAGCCGCTCCTCCCAGGTGCCGGGCGCGGTCTGCAGGAATGTTCCGACATAGGCTCCGCTGCTGAGCTCGCCCGCCTGGATGCACGCGACATTGGAACCGGTTGCCCCACCAGGCACTTCGATCGTTTGCGCCGACGTAGCCGCCGAGTACGTCATCGCGGCCGCAAAGAAAGCTAAAGCCGAGAGCCTACTTTTCATGAATCATCTCCCGCCCTGTTCCTGTTCTGCGTTTGCCGCGCGAAAACACCAGCACAACACACCTTGTTTCTTCCTAGAGCGCGGGGAGGAATCTGCCAGCGCTTATCAAATACCAAGGTGCGGCAAATCGTTCCAACGAATAAAGGCGTCGCAAGAAAAGTTCCACGCGAAGTCTTCCGCGCGTAACGTTCCCTAGAAAAGTTCCGTTATGGACTTATCCGATGGATTGTCGCGAGGTCTTCCAGACCACTGGCGTGCCTAATCTCATTGTTAGTTCCGCACGTGGTTGCCGGCAACGGAACAATTGCCAACGATCCGGAACAAAACCGAGATCTTAAAATAATTCCCGCTCGCTCGCACTGCGACGGCTGGAGGTGCCGAAAAAAATGTCACGAAACTGTCAAGCCCGCCTAAGCCATTTGCTTTGCCTGGGCGTCAGATTTGTGATGCAATTTTTTTAAGCGCTAAAGTCGCGGCATCGCGTGCTAGAAACCTCAAACTGCCGCTTGGAGTGCCAGGTTATAACAGAGATCGTGCCCGCTCATGGCGTCGGCGACGAGCCGGTCGAAGGCTTGCAGGAGTGGCGGCATCAATTCGACAAACCGACCCCGCGCCTTCGACAAACGAACAAGTTCCATTTCTTCCGCCGCAACCAAGAGTTTGCGAACATGGGTTCGCGATACTCCGAAGCGAACGCCAAGGTCAGAATAAGAAATCTCGATAGGCCCGCCACTGCTTTGCCGGGCGGCCATCTCGATCATTTTGATCAGGATCATCACGCCGGCGTCGCGGCCCTGGAACAGCATCATGATCGGATTGCCGGCCAAAATCTGCGCACCGACTGCGAACAGGTCCTTTGACACCAGACGCTGCTTCAACTGGAACGCGGGATCGCGCGTCATAACCAGCGCGTAGCCGGGGTCCGGAAACATAATCTGCAACGGCAGGTGATGCGAGACCAGAAAATCCTGGTCCTGCGCGATCATCCTCTTGGTCGGGGTGATTATCCGGACTCTGCGATCCTGCGGCGCCGCGCGCTGTTCGAGATAGCCGGCCTTAACGAGGCGTGACACAAGATCTTGGACCCGGCTCGGGCTGGCGAGCCCATGTGACGCCATGGTCCCCGCGATCAGCCGGAGCGTCGGCCAAGTCGAGCGATCGGCTTCGTCATAGCCCGCATAGAGGCAAATGATCACGATACCCAGAACGGTGCGACTTGCTTCGAGCAGCAGCCGGTTAAGAAACGGCTTGCCCTCGTAAAGCGCGAGCATCGCCTTCACAAATCCGTCGCGTGCGAACGGAAACCGCGGATGGGAAAGGATTTGTTCGGTGGAATGGAACGCCGGAAGCTTAGCGAAATCGATGACTGACACGAGAATTGTTCCACGTAAGGCGCACTGATCAATTAGACTCTAACACTTCATCTCAGACCAGACACTGATACGCCAGCCGGCAGCGCCCGGTTGTTCGTACACGACGCCGATAGCCGACCACAAGATGACTTGAGGTGGTCCCTCGACCCCGCGCCTCACGCTACTCGCGGATATGCGCCTGTTCGACAAAGATGTCCGCCATTACAATCGCGCTCGGCGATGTGCGGTCTTTAGGGAGAAGCGGATGTAATGAAGGCTGAAGCGAACGGCCCAGGTTGTGAGTACGTGCCCGAATGAACATGCCGTCAGGCCGAGGCTTTTTCCTGCGCCATAAAGGCGCGCCAGCCGCCGAAGCTGGAAATGTCGTGCGCATCCGCAACTCCTTCGGCCTCAACCAAAAACCCCTTAACGGAACGGCCCTGGTCCAGTTCGAGCGTGCCGATCGAGAGCGGCGGCGGCACTGCGGCGACAAAGCGGCCGAACGCGCTTTCCGACAGCGCCCAGACTTCCACCTCGATACTCGTGCCGGCGCCGTTTTTCACGCGCAGCAAACCGGGCTTCGCCGGCTTTGTGCCGGACAACGCATAAAGCCGGTAATGCGGCGCAGTAGTCGCGCGCTCGAGAAGACGGCCACCGATCGCGCGTAGTTCGTTGTTGAGCGGCATCCCCGAGAGATGCGCGCCGACCACGGCGATGGCCACCTCCACCTCCGCCGGTTCTACCGGGGTCGGCTTAAGCGGCGGTTGCGGCTTTTTGAGCGCACCGAGCGGTAAGCCGCTCGCATGGTGGAATTCGCGGCCGATCGCCGCCAGCGCTGCCTCCTCGCCTGCGGGCGCCAGCAGCGTCACGCCGAATGGGATGCCATCGGGACGCATGCTGGCCGGAACGGCAAGGCCGCACATGTCGAGCAAATTGACGAAGTTGGTGTACGTACCGAGCCGGCTGTTGAGCCCGATCGGATCGGCAAGCACTTGCTCGATCGTATAGATCGTCGGCGCCGTCGGCAGCAGCATGGCATCAATCGAACGGAAGGTGTGATCGCGAACGCCGTGCAATGCTTCAAGCTGATAAAAAGCGGCAAACGCATCCGCGGCGGTGCCGTGCGCGCCGGCGAGCAACACCTGCCGCGTAACCGGATGAAGCGATTCCGGCGACGAGGCAATGAGCGCGCGCACCGTCAGGTAACGCTCGGCGACCCATGGTCCTTCGTAAAGCAGCCGCGCCGCTGCGTAGAACGGCTCGATGTCGAACTCGACGATGTTGGCGCCAAGCGCGGCGAATTTTTCCAGCGCTGCCTGATAGGCCGCTTCCGAAGCGCGATCGCCAAAGAACAATCGGTGACCCGGCATCGGCACGCCAAGCCTGACACCGTTCGGCATCGCTCCGACCGCATGCATCGGCCGTGCGCGCGAAAAAGCGTCGGCATCGTCGGGGCCGGCCACGACGTTGAGCGTCGCCATCGCGTCATCGACCGTCAGCGCGAAGATGGAAACACAGTCGAGCGTGCGGCACGCCGGCACCACGCCCGCCGCGGAAACAAGACCGCGGCTCGGTTTCAATCCGACGATGTTGTTGAAGCCGGCCGGCACACGGCCGGATCCTGCCGTATCGGTGCCGAGCGCAAGCGGCGTCAATCCGGCGGCGACCGCGATCGCCGAGCCCGCGCTTGATCCGCCGGGGATAAGTTTTTCATCAAACAAATTACGGCAGATGCCGTAAGGCGTACGCACGCCGACAAGGCCGGCGGCGAACTGATCGAGATTGGTCTTGCCGATAATAAGCGCTCCGGCCTCACGCAGCCGCGCGACGCAAGTAGCATCCCGGTTCGGGCGATAGCTGTAAGCCGGGCACGCCGCCGTCGTCGGCAGGCCCATAACGTCAATGTTGTCTTTGACCGCGACGGGAATACCGAACAGCGGCATCGTCCTGTCGCCGTTTTGCACAAGCGCTCGCGCCTCGGCGATCACCTCCGCTTCATCGCGCAGCGCGATGAAAATCGCCGGATCGTTATGCGCCCGGATGCGCGCAAAACTCCGGGCGACAATGTCTTCAGGCGCAGCGGTTCCGTCGCGATAAGCGTTAAGGATTTCGGCGGCCGTCTCGGCCACGGGAAGCTCCGTCTGGGTGGCGCGGGAACCGCGTCTTGCCCCTCCTTTTGTGACAAATCAGGCCGGTTCTGCAAGTCGCGCCGGTTGCACGGGGCGGTTGGCCCGCCTATATTCCTGATGCTTTTCCAGTCATCGTTGATGACTTAAATGGCTTCGCCCGAACGGGCGGGCGGAGCGCAAAGGAGATTTGCTCATGGCCATCGCCCCCTTGATGCCGAAAGCAACAGCAGTGTGGCTGGTCGAGAATACGGCTTTGTCGTTCGACCAGATCGCGGATTTCTGCAAGCTGCATCCGCTGGAGGTGAAAGCCATCGCCGATGGCGATGCCGCCCAAGGCATCAAGGGATTGGACCCGGTCCTGACCGGGCAACTGACGCGCGAGGAAATTTCCGACGCCGAGGCGCACCCCGACCACCGCCTGCACATCGCCGACCCGAAAGTCCGCTTGCCCGAAGCGCCGCAGAAGAAGGGCCCGCGCTATACGCCGGTGTCACGCCGGCAGGACCGGCCGAACGCCATCCTCTGGCTGGTCCGTAATCATCCGGAGCTGAAGGACAGCCAGATCATGCGGCTGGTCGGCACGACCAAATCGACCATCCAGGCGATCCGCGATCGCACCCACTGGAATTCGGCAAACCTCTCGCCGCTCGATCCGGTGACGCTCGGCCTCTCCTCGCAGATCGATCTCGACCTCGAAGTTCAGCGCGCCGCCAAGGAGAAGCCGGCGCCTGCCGAAACCCAGGGTGCAACGCTGCTGCCGGCGTCAGTTACCACGGCGCCAAAGGACGAGGAGCCGCTCGAGCCGGTTGCTGCGAAGAAGTCCGAAGACATGAACGTCGAAGCGGTGTTTGCCAAGCTCAAGCAGCTCGGCGGCAAGGCCGAATAAATCAAGGGCGAGTAAACAAAAGTCGAGTAAACAGCGGCGACCTATTTCTGCGCGCCGGCGTAGGGATAGACCATGTCGCCGGTCTTGTATTCCGGCGGCCAAACGATCGGCTGCACTTTGTCGGTGGCGAACTGTTCGAACTCATTCGGCGCCACGTTGCGGAATTGCGTGAACACGGTGCGCCCCTTGGTCCACTCGCCGTCGGCACCGTATTGGACATCACCGACCACGGTCGTGAACTTGTGGCTGTGGATGTATTCGGCGAGTTTGTTTTGATCCAGCGTTTGCGCGCCTTCCACCGCCTGTGCCAACACCTGGCCGGCGGCGTATCCGAATGGCACGAATCCATAACCGAGCGGATCGATTTTTTCGCCGGTGGCAACGGCGCGATAACGCTTGAGCACGTCGGCGACGCCGGGGAAATTGAAAGTCGGGGCCGGCACGAAACTTTCCATGATGACGATGCCGTCGAGGATCGGGCCAAGCTGCATTTTGATCGGGGTGATCAGAAGGCCAATCATCGTGCCGCCGAATATTTTTGGCTTAAGGCCGATTTCGTGCGCCGCCCGGACAATGCCGACAGTGTCGGGCGGGTAAGCGGCCACGAACACGATGTCGGGATTTGCCGCCTGGATGGCGCGCACGGTCGGCGCGAAATCCGTGGTCGCGGGCGGATAGCTCTTATCATAGATAATCTTGAGCCCGACCGCAGTCGCATTCTCGCGCGCACCATCGGCAGACGTTCGCGAAAATTCCGCATCGCCTGACAGCATCGCAACCGTTTGCGGCTTGGGCTTCTGCGCCGCCGCGAGATCGAAAAAGCCCTTGGTGAACGCCCGCACCCCGTCGGGGCCGGTCGAGAGCATCGAGAAGTATCTCGGGTAGTTGAAATGGCGGTTGACGGTCACCGCCATCATGCTGATGGTGAGCTTGTTGTTTTCGATGATGACCGGCATTGCCGCCGCGGTCATGTTGGTAGCGTATGGCCCGAGCAACAAATCAACTTTATCAACGTTGATCAGCTTGTTGTAGATACCCGGCACGTTCGACGGATTACTTTGGTCGTCGTAGACGACCAGCGCGACCGGGCGGCCGAGCAGGCCGCCCTTGGCGTTGACGTCGTCGCGCCAGAGCTGGAGCGCAATCAAGAGCTGCTTGCCGTTCTGCGCCACCCCACCCGTCATCGCCAGGCTCAATCCGACCTTGATCGGCTCGGCCGCCGACGCAGGCGTCTGGGTGAAGAACAACAGCGCTGCGGCAGCTGCAAAAGCTGCGCGCCAAATCGCAAGCATGAACGCTCTCCCGGTCTTTGCTCCCCGCCTGGCGGGCAGCCTTTACTGCATCATCTCGTCGCCCGGCATGACGCCCCACAGATTAGAAGCCGACGGGTCCTTCTCCCACACTTTCGGCCGCTGCGGATTGTCGCGGTGCCAGGGCCGCGGCTCGAAATAGCCGAGCTCCTCGTTCATGCGGTCAAGCTCGGCGAAAGTCTCAGTAATGAGGCCGTTCGGCGCGCGGTGATAAGCAAAGAGATTGTGGCCGATGCCGTGACGGCCCGGTCCCCACAACAGCTTGTAGCCCTTGAGGCTGAGGAAGTCGCAGGCGTCATGCATGTGGCCCCAATCGCGCAGCTCGAACGCGGTGTGGAAGTGCCGATTCGAGCCGGTCTGCATCAGGTTGATGGTGTGATGGTCGGGGCCACACCGCAGGAACGAGAAAAAGTCGCCCATCCAGTCGGATTCGCGAAAGCCGAGCACGTCGCAATAGAACTTGGTGACCTGCTTGACGTCAGTGACGTGGAAAGCGACGTGCCCGAGTTTGAACGGCACGATGCCCTTTTGCTGGAATTTCTGGTGCGCAAACGCGTCGCGTTTGAAAATTTCCATGGTCGTACCCTTCGGGTCGGTGAAGGTGACCATGTCGGAAATCGACGGCTCCGGATCCTTCTTGCGCGCCGTCTTGACGCCGTGGGCGGCGACCTGCTTCTCGAAATCCCCGAGCTCGGCGTCGGTCGGGATCTGGAAGGCAAGACTGACGCACGCAGCTTTCGGGCCGCGCTGCAGCACAACGGAATGATGGTCGACGGTTGAAGCGAGATAGGCCTTGTCCTTCTCCTTGGCGACCGGCGTTAGCCCGATAATGTCAGTATAGTATTCGGTCTGCTGGTCGAGATCGGGCGTCTCGTAAGTGGCGTGAGCGATCTTGCTGACGCGGATCATGCTAACTCTCCTTTGTTAATTTGAATGTTGGTTCGAAGGCCAGGCGGGCCCGTTGGTATTTTTTGAATCTCGCGGCAGCGAGCTGATGACATCGATCATGGCGGCGCCGTCGCAATCGGCAAGCCCCATCGCGACGAAGCGGTCGAACAGTTCAGCGGTGCGGTCAAGCAGCGGCGTTGCCACACCGAATTCGTCGGCAAAATTACCGATCATGTCGACGTAGTGCTGCAGCCCCGGGATCGTCCCCTGCGGCGGCTTGAAGCGGCGCTCCGCCATCCACGGCGCGCGGATGCCGAACTGGGTCGAGCCGCCGCTGCCGGTCGCGATCGCCTTGATCATCAACGGCACGTCAACGCCGGCCTTAAGACCGAGCGCCATGGCTTCAGCGGTCGCCGCGATGTTGATCGCCACCAGCAGATTGTTGATGAGCTTGACCCGGCTCGCGGAGCCGAATGCGCCAAAATAGATGCAGGAATCGGCAAAGCCGGCGACCACCGGCTCGACCCTCTTGCACGCCTGTTCGTCGCCGGCGAGGTAGACAACGCCTTTGCGCGCCGAGACCATGCCTGGCGTGCCGGAGACTTCGCCGTCGATGAAGACGGCGCCTTTGTCCGCCAGCGGCTCGATCTGTCGCGCCTTCACCGGAACCGGATATGAACCAAGTTCAACCACGATCTGGCCCGGCCGCGCCGACTGCACGAGACCCTCCGGACCTTGCACCGCTTCTTCGAGCGCTTCGTCCGACGGCAGGCAAGAAAAAACGACATCCGCCTGGGCGCCAACTTCGGCTGCTGACCGCGCCGGGACCCCGCCGATCTTCTCGAACTCGGCAAGGGAACTGCGCCGATAGCCGACGACGCGATATCCGCTCTTGATAAGGTTCTGGGAGATCGGCATGCCGATCTTGCCGACCCCAACAAAGCCAACCGTCTCCATCCCCAAATCCTTACGCGACTAGCGTCCTTTACGCGACCTCTACCGACTGATCGGAGAGATTGACTCGCAGTCCCAACGTCCCCTCCATCAGCGTCCATTCCTTAAGCTCGAAGGTCCGCAACCCGTTTGTAACGAATGGATCGGCTTCCGCCAGCGCGCGTGCCTCTTCCGCGCTCGAGGTTCGCAAAATAGTTAACCCGGCGCCGGTCGGCGGCCCGGCTCGATCGGCCAAAGGTCCCGAAGCAAACAAGACGCCGCGTTTCTCCAGCCCGATCATGTATTCGAGATGCGCCGGCAGCAGCGGCTTTAATTTTTCCGGCGTCGGCGACGGCTGCGACAGCACAACGTATAGTTTGCGCCGCAACATTTTCCCCGTAAGCGCAGCGATGCGCTCGTCGACATTCATCCCGGAAACTCCTCCCTCATGGAGAAACTTGTTGCATACATCGTCAGCCGTTCCGATCCGATCTGTCAACATCCGCCTGCTTTGGTAGCGGCGGGCGAATGCTCAGGCGGCGCGGCCAGTATATTGCCCGTCAAGATAGATAAGGGGGTCCACGTCCCCGTTCGTAGATATGGAAACGATGTGCCCCATGAAGACTGTATGGGTGCCGTAGTCCAGTTCTTTATCCTTGCGGCAGACAATGGCGGCTTGGGCATCGATGAGCACCGGCGCGCCAGCGCGCGTGTCCCAAGCGCCAATATTAAACCGGCCTTCGGGGCCTGCGCCACCACTGCATAGCCGCGAAATGTCGATGTGAGCGCGGCTTAGCACATTGATCGCAAAATCGTTCGCCCGAACGAGCGCGCTATGGAACACCGCGGATCGATTGACGCACACCAGCATAGAGGGCGGCTCCATGCTCAGCGCGCTGACCGAGGTTGCAGTCATCGCATAGTTTCGTCCGTCGTGGCGGCAGGTCACGACGCTCACCGCGCTTGCCAGACGCCGCAACGCGAGCTTCGCGTCGGCGATGAGTTCCTCGCCTTGATGATTGTCGGACACGGTGCCGCCGAGCCTCGAGCGCACGGCGCGGAGTTGTGTATCGGCCATCCTCGGAACCCTCAGTAGAGGCCCACGGGATCGAGACCGAGCTTTTGTTGACCGTACATCGCAGCGATCGCCTCCCAATCGAGGCTGAGGTGCAGCGCCGCCGCATTGACGTCGCGCCAGAAGCGCTGCAGCGGTGCCGCGAGATCGCTGCCGGCCGCGCCTTCCTTCGCAAACAGATCGTTGACGACCGCGACCGACTGCTTGGCGGCAAAGCCCTGATTGCGGCGAATGGCGACGCGCTCGGCGATTTCCAGCGGAATACCGCGCCGCACTTTATCTTCCGCGGCCGTGACGCTCGCCAGCAGCAGCGCCAGCGCCGACTCGATCGTGGCCGATGCGGCGCCGATCTTGTTCTGGACCATGGGTGAATTCGCCATCGGAACCACCATGCCGGGTTTTGCCGCGCGCACTTTGGTCTGTGCAAGGTGGATAAAAGCATCAAGCGCGCCCTGCGCCATGCCGAGGATCGGCGCCACCAGCGCGGTCGGGCCGAACGTGGTGAAGCCGAACCGGCTCATGTTGTTATTTTCAATGCTCTTTCCTGGAACTGTGCCCGCGACAATATCGGCAAAGCGCATCATTCGATGGTCGGGAACAAACACCGGCTTATCGATGCGCACGGTCTTACTGCCGGTACCTTGCAGGCCGCTGGTGAACCAAGTGTCCTGATCGACCACCGTGTCGGCCATCGGCACGAGGCACCACATCACATCGGGCGGTCCCTTGGCATTCTGCAGCAGCGCGCCGAGCATGATCCATTGGCTGTTCTCGCAATTGCTCGCGTACGCCCAGCTGCCGGCAAGCTTGATGCCGCCCGGCACGATCTCGCACTCTTTGCTTGGGTTGTAGGACCCGGCGACCAGATTGTCGGGATCGCTCCACACGTCACGCTGTCCTTCGAGTGGAAAGAATGACGTCATCCATTGATAGCACATCGCCAGCGAACCGCACCAACCGGTGCTGCCGCAAACCGAGCCGAGCTCGAATGCGATCTGCGCCAATTCAGTCAGACCGTATTCGAAGCCGCCGAATCTGGCCGGCCGCACCAGCTTGGTGAGCTCGGTGTCGCGCAAAAGGTCCATCGTCTTCTTCGAAACGCGCCGATTAATCTCGGTATCGCGCGCGCCATCGCGGAAGATCGGTTTGAGGTCGCGGACCCGATCGAGCAAAACCGGGAATTCGGTTCGCGGCTGCTTGGCAGCAAAAGGCACAGTTTTGGCGGCCTGCACGCTTTCCTCCATCGGTTATTTCATCGTTGCAGGAACGCTGACAGCCGACCCCAGTGTTGACAAATCGAGTTTTCCGACCTGAAGTATCGGCCAGGCCGATACCTCGGCGCCAAGTTTAACTACCTGAAATAAATGCAGAATTTCGATCTCAATCTGTTGTCGTCGCTCGATGCGCTGCTCGCGGAAAAGAATGTCACCCGCGCGGCAAAAAAGATGCACGTCACCCAGTCGACGATGAGCGGCATCCTGCGCCGGTTGCGCGATCAGTTCGACGATGAACTCCTGGTCCGCAACGGCCGCCGCTACGATCTGTCGCCGTTCGCGCAATCGCTCGCGATATCCGTGCGGCAAACAATTCTGCAAATCGATTCGACGATTTCAGCAAAACCGCTGTTTGATCCTAAAACCGATCGGCGGTGTTTTCACATCATGGCATCTGACTACAGCACGATGGTTTATCTTTCCGCTGTATTCCGGCGCATCGAAAGACAGGCGCCGCATCTCAGCTACGATATCGTGCCGATCAATTCGCCGCTCGATCACGTGCGCAGCGGCGCGGTCGATCTGTGCATCACCGGCAATCCGTACAGCCAGGCAGAAGCGGCCGCCGACCATTTGCTGCGCGCCGATACGCTGTTCTCGGAGATCTATTGTTGCATCGTCGATGATGATCATCCGCTGCGCGGCATAATTACGCTTGAGCAACTGTTTGAATTTCCGCACATCATGGCGCAGTTTTCCGGCGTCACCATGCAGACCAGCGAGTTGCGGGTTGGCGGCGCCCGAAACCGCGCCAACCCCGTCATGAATGTGGCGAGCTTCAACGTGATTCCGGCGCTGGTGCGCGGCACGCGCGCCGTCGGCATCCTGCCGTCGCGCATGGTGGACGTGGCGCCGAGCCTGTCGGGTCTGCGCACGCTCGCCGTGGCGTTCGAAATGCCGTCATTCACCGAGCATCTGATCTGGCATTCGCGGTTTGCCTACGATCCCGCGTTCTGCTGGTTGCGCGGCGTCATGCTGGGCATGCCGTAGGCTGACCTACCCACGCCAATTCTTGCTGTCTTTGTGAACTTCGTAGCCCGCGTCCTCAAGCACCGCGACGCCGAAGTAGCCGAAAATGGCGCGCACCGGGCGATCGTTCTTATTTCGAAAGCCGTGCCATTCGCCGCGCGGCGCGAAAACGACGTCGCCCGTCTTCATCGGGATTTCTCCACCTTCAACAAGGTGAGCCCCCTCGCCTTCAAACACGTAGAAAAATTCATCGGCGTGGTCGTGCTTGTGCAAGAGATGGGCGGCATCCCGAACAAATGTGCTTTGCCCGATCACCAGCGAACTTGATTTCGAAGCACTAGCACTGACCAGCCAGCGGGCAGCGACGTGCAGGAATCCGAGCGCGGGATTATGCACGGCCCCGTTTTCGATTTGATCCAGGCGTGTGATCAGCGGCTTTGCCGTCGCTTGAGCGGCTTCGCCGCGCGAGGCACGGCTTCCGTCGAAATCTGCAACATTTCCGTAACCGCCATGAACCAGTAAGAGCTGCAACGCTTCATCGCCTGCCTGCAGCTCCAGCGAATTCCCAGCCGGTATGAAGATGACTTGTTCGTCGCGGATGTCGGTGGCGCTCCCCTCAATGCGTGCGACACCACGTCCGCGCAGAACATACACCATGTCCTCGTTGTTTGCTTCCGGCAAAAGGCTCGCGGTGCCGCCCGGTTTGATCTCGATCACGCCGATTTTGCCGTGGCCGGCTCCGCCGCGTTCGCCATCGATCAGCCAATGCGCCGCGACATCGCCGGAACTGATCCGCTCGGCAAAGCTGGAACGGGTGGATCGCTCTTGCGTCGCCAGGTACATTGGCTGCTTCGTTGGTGCTTCGGAGGCTCGATCGCGACGGCCGCCTAGACCATCCTCACGCCGCCATCCACCATGAGGTTTTGGCCGGTAATGTAGTTGGATCTTTCAGAAGCCAGAAACGTCGTTGCGCCGATCAAATCGTCCGGCGTCGACACGCGACCGAGAATCGCTTTGTTCTTGGCCAGCTCGTCCACCGCGTTAGGCTCGTCTCTGTAACCGGCCTTGATGAGATCCTTGTCCAAGCCATCCCAGAGCGGGGTTTTGACGAAGCCCGGACTGAAGCAGTTCACCGTAATGTTGTATTTACCGAGCGCCTCGGCGCCCGCCTGCGAGAGCGAGATGACGCAGGCTTTGCTCGCGCAATAAATGGTGGCGATCTGTTCGCCGACTTTTCCCGCGATCGAAGCGGTATTGATGATCTTGCCGCCGCTATTTTGCGCGATCATCTGTTTCGCTGCCTCCTGCATGCCGATCAGGACTCCCATCGCATTGATACCCATGATGCGATTGAAGTCCGCCTCGGTCGCTTCCAAAAACAGCCCGGCTTTGCTGATGCCGGCGTTATTGAACATCACGTCGAGCCTGCCGTAAGCGCGGACGGCCGCCTTGATCATGGCCTGGACGCTCGCTCTATCCACCACATCGACGTGAACTGCGGTGGCTTCACCGCCGTCCTTCCGGATCGCGGCGGCGACCCGTTCGGCCGCCGCAACATCGATGTCGGCGATGACAACCCGCGCGCCCTCAGCCGCGAGATCGCGGGCGATTGCCAGGCCGATGCCGCTACCGGCGCCGGTTACGATGATTGATTTTTGTTCGACCAGACCTGGCAAAGCTTCCTCCTGAAGTTCAGTTATTCGACCAATCAATGAGCACGCCTGCTGATGCCCGAGTTGGCGAGTGCTCGCCAATACGGTTCGCGCAGAGCTTCGGCAATCGCGTCAGCCGACGACGCGTCAAGTTTTGCCGAGAAGACCTCGGGGCCTATTCGCTGCGTACCCCCGATCTCACAAAGAATGTCCAGAAGCTCCTTGACCGGCAGACCACCCTCGCCGGGCTGAAGACGATGCAACAAACAATCGTCATGAAGCGATCGCCCGGGCGGCACAGACGCTTCGGCGTCGGTTACCTGAACATAGGCAATCTTGCTTCCGGGAATTGAGCGGAGCAGCGCATCGTCCCGTCCGCCGCGAATGTAGTGCCAAAAGTCGAACGCAAGCCCGGTGTTTGGACGGTCGGCGATTTGAAGAATTTGCCACGCCATCGCCAGGTCGGAGATCCCCCACAGTGGAATAAACTCCAACACGCATTCCACGCCATGCAATGACGCTCGATCGGCCAATAAGGCGAAGCTTTCGGCGATTTCCGGTACCGAAGCGCGGCCGGCCTGAAGCGTTCCGATCACGGTTATTGTCGAAACGCCCAATTGATCCGCAATGCGAAAGAAATCGTCGGCTGAGTAGCCGAGAAATTCCATCCAGGCGGGATCGGATATTCCAGAACGCCAATGTGGCGCCCAGCTGGCCATCGGATCAAGGATGGGAAGGCTGATGCCCGTGTCTGCGGCCATCATCCGCATGTCTTTTGGGGAGATGCCCTTCGCGCGGTTACGATCGACGTCGAGCGGCGTCATACTCATTTCGTTGAGACCGACCGCAGCCGTCGCCTTCAGTTGATCCTGAAAGGACAGATTGCGGACATTGCCGATCCACATCGTATGATTTTTTGTTTCGACGTGCCGTTTTTCGCCGCTCATTGCCATACTCACGTCAGTCCATCACCATGCCGCCGTCGACGTGATACGTGCCACCGGTCAAATTCCGCCCAAAATCGGACGCGAGATAAGCGACCATGTTGGCGACGTCCACGGGCTCCTGCGGCCGCTTGAGCGGCACCCAGCTGACGAAGTCGTCTTTTGCCTGATTGAACGAGACACCGCGTTGCGCGGCCATGTCCTCGACGAGGCCGTCATGGAGCGGAGTGATCACGATCCCCGGACAAACGGTGTTGACCGTGATGTCGAACGGGGCGAGTTCGGCGGCCAGGCCTTGCGTCAGTCCCATGACGCCGAATTTCGAAATGCAGTACGGAATGGCATTTGCGTAACCCTTCTTCGAGGTCACCGAGCCGAGATTGATGATCCGGCCGCGGCGGCGTCCGACCATTCCCGGCGCGACCGCGCGCGCGGCGAGAAATTGTCCTTTCAAATTGATATCGAGCACGCGGTCCCAGTCGCCTTCGGTTATTTCGACAAACGGCTGCCATTTCGTCACGCCGGCGTTGTTCACCAGAATGTCGATCGGACCGAATTCTTTCTCGACAGCATCGACGAGCGAGAACGAAGACTTCCAGCTCGTCACATCGTGCTGGAAAATCTTGGCCACGTTGCCCGCGTCGGTAATCCGTTTGATCGTGGCGGCGGCCGTCGTGGGATTGATGTCGGCGATCGCCACCTTGGCGCCTGCTGCTGCCAGCACTTCCGAAATAGCAGCGCCGATTCCAAGTCCGCCACCGGTAACGATTGCCACTTTTCCACGCAGATCCCACATTTTTAAGGGCCTTCTCTCTGTGTTGTCGTCTGATCGGCGGTCTTCAGGACTGCGGCGTTTCCGGATGTCGGCTGCGCGCTAGGCAGCCGGTTTGACGGCAGGTTTCACGCCCGTGTTTATTGCCGTCACCAATTCCTGCTCGGTGAGCGTGTCGCCATCGAGTTCTTGCGTCTTGACGCCATCGACAAAAACGATGACGCGGTCCGAGACCGCGACGATTTCGCCGGGGTCGCTCGAGTAGAACAGAACGACCCGTCCCGACTGGGCAAGACGCCGCATCAGGCGGTGCATTTCCCGCTTGGCGCCAATGTCGATGCCACGCGTCGGATCGTCGAGCACCAGCAACGACGGCGCCGCCTCAATCCACTTGGCAAAGACAATCTTCTGCTGATTGCCGCCGGAGAGAGCGCCGACTGGCAGTTCCATCGATCCGGCGACCACGCCAAGCTGACGGCAGCGCTCGCCCGCGGCCTTCTTGAGCCGGTCCGCATGCAGCACAAATCCATCGCGCCCGAGCGTGAGCGCGCGGACACTGACGACGTTTTCGGCAACGCTCTGCCGCAGCATCAGGCCGTACTGCTTGCGGTCCGCCGGCGTGTAGGCAATGCCGGCTTTGACCGCGGCGGCGGTACTCTTCGGCAACGGCGCGCCGGTCGGAAGCGTCACCGTACCCGACTTACGCTTGGCAAGGCCGAACAGCACTGCGAACAATTCCTCGATCCCCGAGCCCGCCAAGCCGGCAACGCCGACGATCGCCCCCGGCTGGACTTCGAGCTTGTCGATAACGAGGTCCGTTGGTCCTCTCAGATCATTGATGCGGAGCGGACCGACCTTGATCTCGGGAATCTGATCGCTTACATCGCGACGGTCATCGGCGCGCTGTGCGCGAGCCGCGGCAATCTCCGGAGATTCGCCCAGCATGGCGGCAACAACCGCCTTCAACTCATCGGCCGCAGGTGCGATATCGCCCGGAACTCGTCTGCCGTTGCGCAAAACCACCAGATTGTCAGAGATCTCCAGAAGCTCTTCGAGAAAATGACTGACGTAGACGATGCCGATGCCGGCGTCGCGCAGGCTTCGGATGATTTCGTGCAGGCGTTCCACCTCGGCGATGTGCAGCGAGGACGTAGGTTCATCGAGAATAAGAACGCGCGGATTTTGCAGGAGCGCCCGCGCGATTTCGACCAACTGGCGATCCGCCAGCGGCAGCCGATAGAGCGGCTCCTTAAGGCTGACATTGACGCCTAACCGTCCCAGAGCTTCGTGCGCGCGGCGGCCGAATGCCCGGCGCGCTTTCCAATCGCCGCCGGTCGGCGTCAGCAGAAGATTTTCCTCGACGCTAAGCGCCGGGAACAGGCTTAATTCCTGCGACACAATGGCAATGCCCGCCCGCGCGGCATCCGTGATCGAAGTCATCGCCAGCGGCCGACCGTCCAATTTCAGCTCGCCGGAGTCGGGCGGCAACGCGCCGGCGATGATTTTCAACAACGTCGATTTGCCGGCGCCATTGGCGCCGACCAGTCCATTGACCTTGCCTTCGATGACATCGAAATCGACGTCGCTCAGCGCATGCACCGCCCCGAAGCGCTTGCTGATGCCTCTGGCGGAATAGATGACTGACACAGTCGCCCTCAACTTATCGGTCGGCTAGTCGATCGCCGCGAAGAAGCAAAGTCGAGGGTACCGCCCGCGGCCGAGCGGTACCCTCAGACAATTATTGCTTCGGATGAACGTACAAGTCCGGATCAGGCAAAGTGGCCGGCAGATGATCCCGCGTCGCCTCGATCTGCGCACTGTAGAAGCTGCGCAGCCCGGCTTCCGGTTTCTCCCACGCCTTTTGGTAGGCCGCGATGTTGGTCTTATCGATGGTGACGTGCGGCACCTTCACCCAGCCGACAGGCATCGGTTTGTCCTGCAGCAGCGCCTGCGCCGCGACGTAGACGGCGACATAGGCCTGGGTGAAGAAATTCGCCGGTACTGCCGCCGTGATCAGACCCTGGGCAATGTCGTCACGCACCTCTTCGGGCGTGTCGTAAGAGACGAACGGACGTTTGGCTTTATCAGTGTCGAGGATCTTCGCGATATTCTCTTCACCCTCTTCGCCGGTGTCCAAATAAAGCACCGCATTTGGCGACTTGCGGATGGCCTGATCCCACAGCGCGAAATTCAGCTGGCGATCCGGCTTCGAGTCGAACTCCGGAAGCACGTTGACCTTCGGCATTCTCTTTTTGAGGTAGCTGACCTGGCCTGACATCCGATTTTCCAGGACCGACAGGCCGGGCACTTCGACGGCGCCGACGATGTCGCCGGAAATTTCAGCCGCGGGCTTTTTGAGACTCTTCTCGAGCTCGGACACGAGAATTGCGCCGCCGGTCTGTCCCATCCCGAAAGCATCGGACGCGACGAACAAAGCGTTTTTGACTTCGGGCATCGGCGGAACGTTGATCCAGATAACGTGAGCGCCTCTGGCTTGGGCCTCGAGCGCAGGCTGAGTGAACAGAGGCGGTGCCACGTTGACAACCACGAGCGCGTCCGGCTTGGTTTCCAGCTCGGCTTGGAACATCTGCACCTGCCGCTGCGGATCGAATGTTGTCGGACCGCTGGCGCGGATGCGGACCTTGCCGCCAAGGTCCTTGGCAGCGGCGTTGGCGCCGGCGATGATTTCGGTGCTCCATTCTCCGGCCGCCAATGCCTGGACGACGGATATCGTCACTTTGTCCTTTGGCGCCGCGTCGGCGGGCATGATGGCCGCCGCCATCATTGCGGTGCCGCCTAACAACGTGACTTTGGATAGCTGGAGCAAATAGCTCCCTACTGTTTTCGATTCCATATACTTCCTCCCTTTGTTGCAGATTGACGATTCAGATTGTTGTGTGGGCGGGCCCGCTACATCAGGTACACTGCCCTCGCGTCTCACGCCGCGCGCCGGCGCTTAAGAACGCGATCGAGAGCGATTGCGCCGATGATCACGACGCCGGTGACAAACTCGGAATAGTTGAGATTGACGCCGTAAAACACGAGACCGCTGTCGATGGTGGTAATGATCAGCACTCCCAGCGCCGCCCCGATGATCGTTCCTGAGCCGCCGGCGAGCGATGTTCCTCCGATCACGACCGCGGCAATGACCTGAAGCCCGAGGCTTCGGCCTGACGAGGTATCGACCGCCTTGAAATAGGCGAGCGTCATGACGCCGGACAACGCCGCCATCAAGCCGACCAGCGCCGTCGTGTAGACCCGGATGAGCCCGGTTCGCACGCCCATGAATTCAGCGGCGGCCGGATTTGAACCGATGGCGCGGACGGTCGCGCCGAACCGCGTGTGACCGAACACAAAGTACAGCACGATCGCGCAGACGACCGCCGTCCAGACCGATGCCGGAATTTCGAGCAGATCGCTGCCGAAGATCCGGAAGAACGGATGATCTTTCGGCAGCCCGTAAATCGCTTTGCCGTCGGAGAGGATCAGATGCAGACCGAAATAGGCGGACAATGTGCCGAGCGACACGATGATCAGCGGGACCTTCAACAGGCTGGTCAGGATGCCGTTCATGCCGCCAAGAACCACGCCGGCAGCAAGCGCAACCGTCACGGCGATCCATGGATCGACATGATAAAATTTCATCAGCAATGCGGGCAGAGAGCTTGCTACGGCGAAAATACCTCCGACGGAGAGATCGATCTCAACCATCGCCACCAGATAAACCATGCCAAAGGCGATGATGCCGACCAGCGCCGACTGGCGCAAAATCGTCTTCATCGAACCGAAGCTGAAAAAATCCGGGTACGGAATGCCGATGGCGAGAAGCATCAGCAAGAACACCACGACCAGCCCGGTATCTTCCGACAAGCGCCAGCGAAAACCGGGCACGTAACGTCCGATCAACGACACCTTGGGGTCATGCGCAGCATTCGACGCGGTCATGACGCTGTCCAGGCCGGCGACGGGCAAATTATGGGGACTGACGCCGTAACCCCCTCCTAGAATGTTTGCGCTTTGATGCCGGCGAACATGCCGCGCGTATTCGCATCCAGGTAGACGATCTCGGTCAGGGTGCCGGGATCGTCGGCGGTTTCGAAATAGCCGAACTTGGTGTCGCCGAAGGTGCCGCGTTGCACGGGGCGATAGCCGCGCTCCAGGAGGTCAGCCGTAGCGGCGTCGTAATCGTCGACCGAATAGCCGAGGTGGTGCACGCCGCCTTCCGGTACACGCTCCAGGAACTCCGAATAGGTGCTCTTCCCGGAAACGTTCTCGATGATCTCAAATTGCATGTCGCCGACGTAACCGAACGCCATGCTGTGATTAATCGGGGCGTTGGAGCCGCGAAACCATCCGTTCTCGACTACGATCTCCCGCAACACCATAAAGCGCGGCGCGCCGAGCTTTGCGTTCAGATGTACGAGCGCAGCGTCCAGATTCGGCACGACATAGCCGATCTGAAAAAATGTTCCGGGCAATGGACGGGCCATGAGACGACCGCTCCTTCGCGTTACGCCTGAAGCTTGAGCGGCTTACTGCGGCGGTGCGAACAGTGGTGTCGCGTCGCCGTAAATCCTGATATCGGCGATCTGATTGCCGCGGCGGCGCAGCGTCGTGCAGAACTTGATCGCACACAGGCTGTCGTCCATGCGCGTGTACTGCACGATAGCCTCGGCGACGCCGACTTGCCCGTCGTGCATCGACCACGCACCCACCATGCTGTGCGACAGTCCCTTAATGCTTCCCCACAGGTGGCCGATCGCCGCCTTGTAGCCTTCCTTGCCGTGCACGGTCGGATGGTTGGCGAAAGTCAGCGTGGTGTCGTCGGTGTGTTGCGCGAGCGTGCGCTCCATGTCCATCGCATCGACGGCGCGATAATAGTCGTAGATCCATTTGGTATCGCCGAGGGTATCCGTCGGATGTTTGGGTGCGAGGTGTTCGCGGCCCTTCTCGTCGACCGTGCGCCTGACCGCTGCAAGCGTTGAAGCGACTGCGTTGAGATAGGCGCCTTCCATCGGCGCAAAATGTGCTTTTTCGGCGTCGCTGCCCTCGGGCACCCCGTCCTTCTTCAGACTGAAGGCAAAGGTCAGCGTGAGATTTCCTTTGTCGTCTTCGCCGATGATGTTTTCGATCTGGCCGAGTTCGGAGCCGCGCGTTCGCTCAAAGATCACGCGCTGCTCCGGCTCGAACGTGACCTTCTCACGGAGCGGCACATCTTTGAGCATGATGTCGCGGATCAGCCAGCCCTTGCCCTGTTCAACGACCTCGCACTTCTTCATCTCCGGCACGTAGGGCAACGCGTTATTCGCCTTCATCAGAAGGCCATTCCACACGTCGTGCCGGCTCAGAAACGATTTTTTGGCTTCGTTGACAGGAACGGTTCTGCTCAGCTGATACATAACGCCCTCCCTAAGTGCGCGCGGCCATATCAACAACCTGCGCGCGGACCAGCCACGGCGCTGGTTATCCAATGTGTTTTATTTTCCAAAGTTTTTAATTTGTGGATATGGCACTTGTCAAGACGCAGCCAAATCGGTGTCGCCTCAGCCGCGCTTGGCGACTATTCTTGGAACCCTGGACAGCACCGAGACGACTTGTTCCGCCGTTGCCTGATAATGTTTGCCGAGCGCGCGGACTGCGGTCTTGACATCGCGCGCCAGCGCCGCCTCGAAGATTTGTTTGTGCTCTCGCGCGGTGTCGCGTTTCAGTATTTTTTGCGGCCCGAATTTTGATCGCAATATTCGATGCCGTTCCGCCTGATCAAACAAAAGGCCGGCAAGGTCCATGTGCCAGCGCGAACCGCAGGCCGACAACAGCGCCATGTGAAACTGGCGGTGATGGATCGCCCAAAACTCCGTCGATGGCCCGGGCGCCTTGGGGATGGGGTGACGTGACAGCGCGTGAAATGCCGCGACGACCGAGGTTTCCCAGGCGATATTGCCGCGCTCCATCGAGCGTGCCAGCGCCTCGCCTTCGATCACCAGACGCGTCGCCATGGTGTCTTCAACGTCGTAGGCGGTAAGCGGCGCGACCCTGAAGCCGCGCTGTCCGACCACAGTGACGAGGCGCTCGGAGGCGAGCCGCGTCAGTGCCTCGCGCAGCGGGCTGATACCGACATCATAACGCGCGCGCAATTCGTCCGACCGAAGCGGCGATCCCGGAACGAAGCGACCCCACAAAATATCTTGCCGCAGCCGCCGATAGATCAATTCGGCAATCGTTCGGGGCGCGCCGTCATGGTCAGGCTCCGGAAGCGATGCCTCGGCGACTGAACGTTTCATCACGGCCCTCGACCCGCATCGATGCGATCTGGATATTTTTGGAAATTATAGCATACCGATGAGAAACACCATCAAAATCAGATAAGACTTTCAGACCTCATTCGCCGCCAACAAACTCCTTGCGCCGCCGCTCGAGCTCGGCGGCATAGCGGCGGAGCGCATAAGCCTCGGTGAGAAGTCCGAGGACGCGCCGGTCGTCGTAGGAATCGACCACCGCCAGCGCCTCAGCCTCGGCGCGATCGAAGGCCAACACCGCTTCCTTGATCGCCATTCCCGGCAGCAAAATACCTTCGGGATAACGCAGGAGTCCTTTGATGGAGCTATCGGGCGACATCTCGGCCGCGTGCGCGTCCGCCACCAGCACCATGCCGACGTAACGGCCTTGTTCATCCACAGCAATGATGGCGGCCGGTGAGCCAATAGGAAACGCTTCGCGAAACGCGGCGACAGTCGTTGTTACGGGAACAGTCCGCACGTCGTGGCGCATCATCTTGCCGACGGTGAGATCGCGCATCCAGCCGACGTCGGCAGCGCTGCGGATCGTCTCGCCGCGCAGATGGAAGCGCCAGGTCGCGAACGAGTAGCCGAACATTTCGCGCGTCAACTGCGAGGCGACGATCACGGCGATCAGCACCGCCGTCGTCAGCCAGAGGTCGCCGGTGGTTTCGAGCGCGATGAAGGTCATGGTCAGCGGACCGCCGATCACCGCCGCGGCAAGCGCGCCCATGCTGATCACCGCGTAGGCATTGGCGTCGAAATGCCAGTTCGGCCACAGCGCCGTCAGCGCCACCGCCAGAAGCTGGCCGCCGAGCGCACCGATCAGGAGCGACGAGAAGAACATGCCGCCGCGGAAGCCGGAGCCAAGCGAGATGATGGAGGCGACGATCTTGAGCACAAAAAGCAGCGCCACCGTCGTAAGCGAAAGCCGCAGCATGCCGGCGAAATGAAGCGCGCCATGGCCGGACGACATCACTTGCGGCGCAACGATCGCCAACAGCCCGACCAGAAACCCGCCGATCGCCGTGCGCAGCAGAAGCCGCATGCTGACGCGAACAAACAAAACCTCACACAGCGCCACACCGCGCATCATGAAAATTCCAGCCCCCGCGCAAAGAAGACCGATCAGGGCGGCGATGACGAGATCATGCGAGGCAATGGTCATCGGATCAGGCGCGACGAGTCCGACCTCGCCCGGCCCCAACGCATGCGCCACGAGGTAGCCGAGCAGCGCCGCGACGGCGACCGGCGCCAGACTATTCGGCGAGTAACCGCCGATGATCAGCTCGAAGGCATAAAACGCGCCGGCGAGCGGCGCGCCGAACGCACCGGCAATTCCTCCGGCGGCGCCGCAGCCGACCAGGATACGGAGGTCGGCGCGGCGGAGCCGGAACGCCATCCCGATGCGCGAGGCGATGCCGCCGGCCAATTGCGTGTAGCCGGCCTCAATGCCAACCGACGCGCCTACGCCGCTCGACCAAACAGTCTCTACCGCGACGATGATGCTGCCGAGAAGCGACATGCGGCCGCCATGCAGCGCGTTGGCCTCGATCGGATCGATCTCGCGTTCCGGCCGCCAGCGCACAATCACCTCGCGCGCAATGCCGAAGACAATGCCGCCGGCGAGTGGCACCGAGATCGCGATCAGCGGATCGAGCCGCAACAGTCCAGACAGCCGCACGCCAGGTTCAAGGCGAAACAACACCTGGTGCAAGAAATCGACGCTGGCGCCCATCGCCGCCACCACCAGCCCAGCTATCGCGCCGGCGAGGGCCGCGAGCGCGATCAGGCTCGATTCCCGCGCTCGCACGAAAGCGCGCAGTCGCCGCGGTATCTCCAGTCGGCTGGTCATTCTATCGATCAAGAAGGGGTTACCTTCATCATAGCCGGGCCCGGGAGCGGTTATATTGGAACTGTGCACATCCGGACTTGTTCACATAACTGACCGGCCCGGAGCTTAGCGAGGAGCGCGCGATGCCTAATTCCGCCCCGACGATTATTGCCGCAACGACTACAATATTCTTACTTTGCGCCGGCCAGCCGGTGCTGGCCCAGACTGGCGCCACGCTTCAGGGCAAGGCGGCATACGGCGACTGGCATACCGACAGCCCGGGGACACGCCGTCTTATCACGCCGGCGGACTTGCCAGCGCCGGCTCCCGCCGAGTCAGCACGCAATCAAGTCAGGACCGTCGCGCGCACCGAGGCGCAAAAGCCCAAGGTGCCGAAAGGATTTGAAGTCAATTTGTTCGCCTCCGGGCTGACGTCCCCTCGCCTCGTCCGCGTCGCGCCCAATGGCGACGTGTTCGCAGCTGAGAGTGCAGCAGGGCGCATCCGCGTTCTTCGGCCGAACGGCGATCAGGCCTCCCAGGCGACCGTGTTCGCCGATGGCCTCCTCGGTCCATTCGGCATCGCGTTTTACCCGCCGGGACCAAATCCGGAATGGGTCTATGTCGGCGACACCGATTCCGTCGTCCGCTATCCCTATCGCAACGGCGATCTGCAAGCGCGAGGCCCGGCCGAGGTGATCGTGCCGCGGCTGCCGGTTGGCGGTCATCGCACCCGCGATGTCGTGTTCTCGCCGGACGGCAAGGTCATGTACGTCTCGGTCGGCTCCGGCTCCAACGTCGGCGACTGGATGGGCAAATTGAGCGGAGCCGAACTGCAGAAGTGGCAAACCGAGCAACCGCTCGGCGCGGCGTGGGGAAACGAAACCGACCGCGCCGACGTGCTCGCCTTCGATCCGCTGGGCAAGAACAAGCGCATCTTCGCCACCGGAATCCGCAATTGCGTCGGCATGGCGATCGATCCGTCGAACGGCACATTGTGGTGCTCGACCAACGAGCGCGACGCGATCGGCGACAATCTTCCGCCCGATTACATCACCCGCGTCCGCGCCGGCGCTTTCTACGGCTGGCCCTGGTACTACATCGGCGCCAACGAAGACCCGAGGCACAAGGACAAGCGGCCCGATCTTAAGGACAAGATCACGATCCCGGATGTGTTGATCCAACCACATTCGGCATCGCTGGAGTTGACGTTCTACGAGGCGACGCAATTTCCAGCAGAGTATCGCGGCAACATCTTCGCCGCCGAGCACGGCTCCTGGAACCGCGGCAAGCGCACCGGCTACAAGGTCATCCGCGTGATCGTGAAAGACGGCGTGCCGACCGGAGAGTACGAGGATTTCGCCACGGGCTTTGTCGTCAACGATTCCGAAGTCTGGGGGCGCCCTGTTGGCGTTGCTGTCGACAAAGACGGCGCGCTCCTCGTTTCGGAAGACGCCAGCGGCACCATCTGGCGGATCAGCTATTCAGGCAAGGCCGCGCAGGCTCACTAAGCGCCGGCGCGCAGCGCTCCGTGCGCCGAGCCACCGAGACGGACTCTGAGCGATCCGAAGCGGTTGAGACCGATATTCCGGCGCGCCTCGATGCGCTGCCATTCGGGCGATTTCATCTGCTGGTTATCGGTGCGCTCGGCATCACCTGGATACTTGACGGTCTCGAAGTAACGCTTGCCGGCGCGCTATCCGGCGAACTCAAGGCAAGCTCTGGCCTGAGCATGAGCGACGCCCAAATCGGCGTTGCCGGCAGCTCCTATCTATGCGGTGCGGTCGTGGGCGCCTTTTTCTTTGGCTGGCTCACGGATCGACTGGGGCGCAAGAAATTATTCTCGATCACGCTGGCGGTTTATCTCGCCGCTACTGCCGCGACCGGACTGTCGTGGGACGCGTGGAGCTTCATCGCGTTCCGGTTCCTCACCGGCGCCGGCATCGGCGGCGAATACGCCGCGATCAATTCGGCGATCCAGGAATTGATCCCGGCCCGGATGCGGGGCTGGACCGATCTTCTCATCAACGGCAGTTTCTGGGTTGGCGCCGCGATGGGCGCCGGCGGCGCGATCGTCCTCCTCAATCCAAACGTGATCGAGCCGGAATACGGATGGCGGCTCGCTTTCCTGATCGGCACGATCATCGGATTGAGCATTCTGGTCATGCGGCATTGGGTTCCTGAAAGTCCGCGCTGGCTGATGACCCACGGCTCCATAAAAGAGGCGGATGCAGTCGTCACTGACATTGAGAAGCGCATTGCGCCCGGCGCTCACACGGACGCGCGCAAAGCGCCGCGCGTGCGGCTGCGCGTGCGCGACCACACGCCGCTGGCCGAAGTCGCACGCGTACTGTTCAAGACGTATCGGTCGCGTACGCTGGTCGGCCTTGCGCTGATGACCGCTCAGGCGTTTTTCTACAACGCGATTTTTTTCACTTACGCGCTGGTTTTGGGCAATTTTTACGGCACATCGGCCGATCAAATCGGCTGGTACATCCTCCCCTTTGCTGCCGGCAACGTGCTTGGACCCATTCTGCTGGGCCGACTGTTCGACACCATCGGCCGCAAAGTGATGATTGCGATCACCTACGGCGATATCGGGCTTGCTGCTCGCTTTGACTGCATATCTGTTCAGCCAGAACCTCCTTTCCGCACAAACCTTGACGGTCGCGTGGATGATCGTCTTTTTCTTTGCCTCGGCGGCCGCAAGTTCCGCCTATCTCACTGTCAGCGAAATTTTTCCTCTCGAAATGCGCGCGCTCGCTATCGCGTTCTTCTATGCGGTGGGTACCGGCGTCGGCGGCGTCATCGGCCCACTCCTGTTGGGCATGCTGATCAGCACTGGATCGCGGGGCAGCGTCGCCATCGGCTATTTCATCGGGGCGGCGCTGATGATCGGCGCCGCAGTGGTCGAAGCGGTTTGGGGCATCGCCGCCGAGCGCAAGCCACTCGAAGAAGTCAGCCGGCCGTTGTCGTTTGTCGATTCGTGACGGACAGCCCTTGACGCATGGGTGACTAGCCCGATCGCGGCTGGCAATCGCAGCCGGTGTCCTTCACATTCCGCCACCACAACAAAGCTCAGAGTTTACAC
>CAWJBG010000009.1:0-323262 GCA_963841025.1 uncultured Alphaproteobacteria bacterium
GCCGCGGCAGCGTTGGTGCGTGTCACCGGAGCGTCGCTTGCAATGATCAATGCAACCATCGCCGCGAGAATTAGAATGCTTCTCATCTTTGCTTCCTCTGACCGCTTCGCGTTCCGGCGCTTCGCGTTTTACAAAACCGAACGGCGCCACTGACATTAAACGAAGATTTTGCAGTGCACTGCAACCCCATGCAGCGTGCCGCGATCGTCCCCGATCAGGCGTTGTCCGCCGTGATAGTTCCCGGTGCTAAAATTTCCGTGCCAAGCGATACTGGTTACGCTATGTGATCCGTGTAGGTGTCGCCCATCTGGCGCCGGCCTTATCAGCAAAACAGGAGATACGATCAATGAAGGTAGCTTTAGCGTTGGCGGCGGTTCTTATCAGCTTTGGCCTGGTGTCCTCTATGACGCCGGCACGTGCTGATGCGGATGACGCCGCCTGGATCAAGAAGTGCGTCAACGATAACAAAAAAGAAGGCGCAAGCGCCGCGGTGGTTGCTGCATATTGCTCCTGCATGACCGCCAAAATGTCGTCGAACGAGACATTGTCGGTTACTGCCTGGGAAAAGAGCCATCCTGCTGAAATGGCCGCATGCGATAAAGAATCCGGCTGGAAGTAGATCGTATTTTTACCTGGCGGGGCAGTTGTGCCTCGCCAGGAAATTTTATGCCGCGTGCGGTGGCCGCGCGCGATTATGAGCCGTTGAACGCGATGAATCGGTTGCGGCGACTTGCAACGAGAAATTCCGCAAACGAAAATTCAAAAAATGTCTGATTTGATTGGTGCCGGGTGAGAGGATTGAACTCCCGACCAACGGTTTACAAAACCGCTGCTCTACCGCTGAGCTAACCCGGCTAAGTTCCAATATATGACGGCCTTTTGCCAAAGCCGGCGCCACCGTAGCCGGTGGCTGCTACCGATTTGCTACCTTTTTCGGTCCCGGTTTGTTTAGGCAGCGCGCGAGGCGTCGTCAACGATCCGGCGGCCGCGGCCGAGCGCATAGGCAAGATCCGCTTGTCGCACCTAGACGACCGTATGCCGTTGTCTTTACCGGGCTCAGTGCCGCTCGGGGCAAGGCGAAATCATCCAGCGCAGGCTTTGAACCTTTCTCCAGGCTGCGGCGACCAACGGGTATCAAAACCCTTACCCTGGAGAACGACCATGTCACGCACTCTCATCCTCACCCTCGCGGCAGCAGCCACGATCACCGTTGCTTCATTTGCGTCCAGCGCCTCGTACGCCCACGGTGGCGGCGGTGGCGGCAGCCATGCCGGCGGCAGTCACGGCTCTAGCGGTCACAGCGCGCGCAATATCGCTTCCTACAACGGCAGTCGCGGAAAAGGCAGCGGCGAACACGGTGGCGATCGCGGCCGTGGCTTGCACAACGGTAGCCGCTCAGGTCGTGATGGCGACCGTACCGGCCGCTGGGGGTTCCACGGCCATGACCATGGGCGTTGGGTGTTCCGCGGCGGACGTTGGATCGTCCTCGGCGGCGTCGGCGAGGTCGTTGGCGAAGCGCCGATCAGCTCCGCGCCCGGCCCGGCCCCCTGCACCTGCCTGACCAAGACTTACACGCAGGAAGGTCAAGTGGTGTTCGCAGACATGTGCACCAAAGAATCCGCCAGCGCACCGGTCAACGCGCAGGCGGCGGCTCAGGCTCCTGACAAGAACTAAAGACCCACGCCAATGGTCTGTGTTGGAAGGACAATCAAGGTCACCTGCGAGCAACATCGCGGGTGACCTCACACTCTCTCGCATCCGGCCGGATGTTTGTGTTACCATCACTCGATTTCTCAAATCGGGAGAGATCGGATGCCGGCCTCGAAATCCTATCAGCGATTTGCGACGCGGTGCCTCGACGAAGCGCGTGAAGCTTCCGACTTAAAGAGAAAAGCGCTCTTCATCGAAATGGCTCAAGAGTGGCAACGGCTTGCCGAACGGGCCACGGTCGCTCGTGGCAATTGCAGCAATATTCCAAATTCGGAGCCGGATCGGGGCGACTAGGAGCGCGGTCGCTCTCGGCGGCTTTGCATTCTCGAATGCCCGGTTACAATTTCTGTCGCGCAAAGATTTGTGCGCGGACACAGAGATCTGTCGCGATTGCGCGCGATGGCGAAATTGCCGAGAGTGCGAATCTCGGGGGAAGTGACGGCGCAATGTCTTCGGCTGCCTTGAGGCGCGCTTGGGCCGCCGCGATAATGAGCGTCCTCGCCGGCGGCGCGGCCAACGCTCAATCCATCAACCAGTTCTTTGCCTTCGGCGACAGCACCGTCGACAGCGGCTGGTACAAGAATGCACCGCCTAATTCCACCAGCGCGATTTTCAATCGCGATTTCGCCATCGCGGTGAAGGAGGGAGCCGGCGCGGCGACGACCAGTCCGGGGCTGGTCAGCCCGCAATACCTCGCCGGCCGCTTCGGGCTCAGCGCGAACCCCGCCAACCAACCCGGCGGTACTGACTATGCGACCGGCGGTGCGCGCGATGCCGCGTTCAACGTTGGCTTCGGCAATCAGGGAGCGGTGCCGACGGTCACGCAGATCAGCAATTATCTCGCCGCCAGCGGCGGCGTTGCCAACGCCAGCGCGCTCTACCTGATCAGTTCGGGCGGCAACGACGTCCTCTTTGCAGCCGGCAATCTGCCGACCCCGCCCCAATCCACTTATGTCACGACGGCGGCCAACGCGCTCGCCGTGAGCATCACGCAACTCGCGCGGGCCGGCGCGCGCTATATCCTGGTGCCCGACCAGCCGCAGTCGGTCTTTGGTAATGCGGCGAGCCGAGCTTTGGCCGCGAGCTACAACACCACGCTGTGGGGAGACTTGGCGGCGGCGCACGTCAATTTCATTCCCGTCGACGTCAACGCCATGTACCGGGCCATCACCTCGAATTTTTCCGCGTTCGGTCTCGTTGCCGGCGCCGGACCGGCTTGCACGCACCCGGCCGGTATCAGCAGCGGTTGGGCATCGCTGTGCTCTGCGACGTCGACCATTTCGACGCTCGTTTCGCCGGACGCGGCGCAGACCCGCCTGCTTGCCGATGACTTGCATCTGGCGACCGCGGGTCAACAAATTCTCGCCGACTACGAATACAGTTTGATCGTCGCGCCGAGTGAGATTTCGTTGCTTGCCGAAGCGCCGCTCAAAACGCGCGCCGCTCTGGTCGAAACCATCTTCAATCAGATCGCGATCTCGCAACGGCAGCGGGTTGTGGGCACCTACAATGTCTGGATGTCCGGCGATTTGTCTTCGCTCGCCATGCAGTCAGGCATGGCCGGATTTCCCAACGATCCAGGCATGCCGGTCTCCGGCACAGTAGGCATCGATTACGCGGTCGCGCCGGGCTGGCTGGTCGGCGGCGCCATTGCGGTGGACACCACGATGCAGACATTCAGCCTCGGCGGCAATTTTCTGCAAAACGAGTTTGCCGCGAGTGGCTTTGCCGCGTTCAATAAGGGTCCGGTGTGGGCCGACATTGTCGGCAGTTTTGGCGCGCTGCAGGACAACGTCACTCGTATTGTCCCAATCGGCGTCACGGCCCAAGCCAACACCGGGCAGACCTACGGAACCAACGTCTCGCTCGCGGCTGAGGGCGGCTACAACTTCTTCGCCGGACCAATCACGCACGGACCTGTTGCCGGCATGGTGCTGCAGCAGGTCCGCATCAACGGTTACACCGAGACCGATTTATTTAGTTCAGTCGGCGGCTTTACGGCGCTGTCATTCGGCGGCCAGGTCCGAAATTCCGCGGTCAGCGTGCTTGGCTATGAAGCCGGCGCGGATATCGGCATCTGGCATCCCTTCGCCAAACTGGTGTGGAACCACGAATTGGCTTCAACTGATCGGTCGGTGACGGCGTCGCTGACGAGCGTCAGTGCGCCAAGCTATTCGATGCCCGCCGACGTCGTTGGTGCGGATTGGGCGACTGCCACAATCGGCACGAGCGTTGCGATCAGCCGCGGCGTGACGGCGTATGCAGACGTTCTACAGTGAGATCGGCCAAAGCAACGTCACCTATTATGGCGGCGAAATGGGTTTGAATGTCTCGCTGAATACGCTTGCGCAGGGCGTCAGGAGTTATTGACGCCGACACGCGGTTGTGCGCGGGCGCAGGCCTCGACAAAATGGGTGATCGGCTGCACTAATCGCCGCTGTGAGTGGCGCCGGGATGGAGACGCTGGCCATGAAACTTGTTCATGCCGATGAAGTCGAATGGAAGCGTGGCCTGCAGCATCGCGGCGGGACGTTTCATTACCGGCACCTGCTCGCGGGTGAGGCCGGTACGCCGGGAAATTTCCATCTCGGCATCGGACAACAGGACGGCGACTTCGTCTCGCCGCGGCACCGGCACAATTTCGATCAGTTCCGTTTCCAACTCGAAGGCACCAGCAATTTCGAGCGTAACGGCAAAATGACGGCGGGCACATTCGGCTACTTCCCGGAAGGCGCCGCTTACGGTCCGCAAAGCTCGGACGGCCGTTCCGTGACCGCCGTGCTGCAGTTCGGCGGCGCCAGCGGCAGCGGCTACCTGTCACCGAAGGAAGTAACTGCCGCGACTGAGGAGCTGAAAAAGTTCGGCACCTTCGAGGGCGGCATTTTTCGCCGCAACGATGATAGCGAAGGCCGCCGCAACAGTGATGCCTATCAGGCGATCTGGGAGCACGTAAACGGCAGGCGCATGGATTATCCGAAGCCGCGCTACCGCGATCCGATCATGGTGGATCCGGATAGCTATGAATGGCTGGCGCCGCCGCGCAAACCGGGTGTCGCGACAAGACCGCTCGGCAGCTTCACCGAGCGCCAATGCGCCGCCGAGATGGTAAGGCTCGTGCGTGGGGCGAGCTATCAAGCCGGCGCGCGCAGCGTTTACTTGGTGTTGTCGGGCTCGGGCATTGTCGGCGAGCAGCCCTATCGGCAATTGACGTCGTTTTGTTTCGGCGAGGACGAGGCGGCCGACATTGTGGCGCGCGATGAAACGATAGTGCTGCGCCTGGTGTTGCCCGATCTTGCCGGTGTCGAAGTACACCAACCGGCGCAGGTCGAGGCGGCCGAATAGGCGATGCCGATTCCGTCGCTCTATCTGACAACCGATGGTACGCGCGCGTGGAATGTCGCGCGGGCTGCCGCTTATGGCGCGGGCATCGGCGCCGTTGCTGGGCTCCTGAAGACCTTCGTAACACTGCATGCGAGCGCTTCGGCTTCCGCAAGTGTTTTTCAAGTTCTAGCTGCGGCGTTTGCGTTTGCGCTCCTGTGCGCAGGCGCGGCGGCGCTTCGCAATTTCATCGCCCATCGGGTCGTCTGGCACGAATGAAATAACCAATCATCGCAGCTGCAGCGTGAAGCAGTGCGCCATCCGGGACAGTGCGCATGCAGGAAGTTGACGTCATCGTTGTGGGCGCGGGATCAGCCGGCGCAACTGTTGCTGCGCGGTTGTCGGAGGACCCGTCGCGGCGGGTGCTCCTGATCGAAGCCGGCCAGGACACGGCGCCCGGCGCAGTGCCGTCCGATATCCGCAGCATCTTTCCGGCCGCGTATATCAACCGCGATTATTTTTGGCCGGGCTTTGCGGCAAGCCTGCGCCAGGGCGAACCGCCGGTGCCGTTCCTGCAGCCCCGCGTGATGGGCGGCGGCTCGAGCGTCATGGGGATGATCGCGCTTCGCGGCTTGCCGACCGACTACGACGGCTGGGAGCGGATGGGCGCGCGCAACTGGGGCTGGCAGAACGTGCTGCCAACCTTTCAGGCGATGACCAACGACCTCGACGAACCGACACCAAACCGCAATGTGCGCGGGCCGAACATGGTGCGCCGGTTGCCGCGTGAGCGCTGGCCGCTTTACATGCATCATCTCGAACGGGCGGCGGCGGCGAGCGGTATCGCGTCCCACACGAATATCTACGACACCGCCGAAGACGGATTCTTCGTCACACCGCTCAGCCAGGACGACGAACGCGCGACCAGCGCACGCTGTTATCTGACCGCGCAGGCGAGGGCCCGCGACAATCTCGAAATCATGACCGATACTCGCGTGCAGCGCATCACGTTTGACGGCACGCGCGTGACCGGAATTGTGGCGGAGCGTGCGGGAGAAACCACCACGATCACTGCGCGCGAGGTCGTGGTCTCGGCCGGCGCCGTGCATTCGCCGGCATTGTTGTTGCGCTCGGGGGTCGGTCCGGCGCAGGAGCTGCGCGAGCTTGGCATTGCGGTCACGGCGGATCGGCAAGGCGTGGGCCGCAACTACCAGAACCATCCGCAAATGCATTTCGCCATGACACTTAAGGCGAACTCGCGTCTGCGCGCCGACGCCCAGCACTACATCATGACGAGCCAGAGATTTTCCTCCGGCATCGAAGGCTGCCCGAAGGGCGATCTGTTTCACTATTACTGCGGCCGCGTCAGTCCCAAGCGGTTCGGGTTGCGCATGGCAATGGTGGCGGCATGCCTTTACGCGCCTGTCTCGCGCGGTGTCGTGGCGCTGCGTTCCGCCGATCCAAATGCGCCGCTCCGCGTCGAGCAGCGGCTTTTGTCCGATCCTGTGGACGCAAAACGCATGATCATGGCGGTGCGGCACGCCGAGCGCTTGCTGCTTGCTCCCGCGGTGCGCGATTGTTTTGAGGAAATATATTTGATGCCGCGGCAGGCACCGTTGCGGCTAATCAACGGCGTCGGTCTGTCAGGCGCCGCGAAGGCGATCGGGGCCACGGCGGTGCTCGCTGCGCCGGCGCCGCTGCGGCGCGCGATGGTTGGTGCGGCGATCAAGCCCGGGCGGCTCGTCGCCGACGATGCTGCCAGCTATGCGATGTCCGACGACGAAATCCTCGCGGCGAGCGGTGCGAGCTTTCATCCCAGCTCGACTTGCGCGATTGGCGCGGCAGACAATCCCTCGGCCGTCGTCGATCCGGAGTGTCGCGTCTATGGCGTGCAAGGATTGCGGGTGGCCGATGCGTCGGTCATGCCGCAAATCGTCAGCGCCAATACCAATATGCCGACCATCATGATCGCCGAACGGGTAGCCGAATTCATGCGGCAAGACGCCTGAAGTTGAGGGTAGGGCCGTTTGGCGAGTACCCGTAAGTCGGCTAAACCGCGTACCTATGAAACTATCGCGTCGGCGAGGCTGATTTTTTCGCTCCAAATCGCCATCTAACCGGAAGCCGCCTGCGACAAAGCGAGTGTTTTCATGTCGGATTGCCTGCACTGCGATATCAACGACATTGTGCAAAAGCACATTGAAAAAACCGAGGCACCTGATGCGGCCGATCTTGCCGCGCGGATGGCGGAGAGCCTTGCGGATATGATTTTGACTTTCGTACCGGAAGAAGATCAGGCCAATGTGCTGGCCCATACCATCGCTCATCTCGGCGAGATGTTCCTGCAAAAGAGCGGAGCTGTCGAGGGCGACACCACGCATTGATGCTTGTTGCGGCAACAAAAAAACGGGAGGGCGAATGCCCTCCCGTTGCCGTTTTCTACGCGCGTCAGGTCAGATGTGGGTGATGTCGCGATCCTTGGTCTCCGGCAGGAAAATGAGCCCGATGACAAAGCTCATTGCCGCGACTGCGATCGGATACCACAGACCCGAATAGATATTTCCGGTCGCCGCTACGATCGCAAACACGGTCGCCGGCAGGAAGCCGCCGAACCAGCCGTTTCCGATATGGTAGGGCAGCGACAACCCGCTGTAACGGATGCGGGTCGGGAACAGCTCGACCAGCCAAGCCGCGATCGGCCCGTACACGAGGGTCACATACACAACGAGGATGACCAGCATCACCACGGTCATTACGTAGTTGATGTCCTTTGGATCAGCGCTTGGCGGATAGCCATGCGCCTTGATGGCTGCGGCGATCGTCTTCGCGGCGTCGGGCGCGTTGCCCGCGATGGTCTGATCGCCGATCTTCACACTCGCGACCGTTCCGGGGGGCGCCTTGACGTTGTCGTAATTCACCGAAAGCCCGACCAGCGCGGCCTTGATGACGTCGCAAGGCGTGGTGAACTTTTCCGTTCCCGTTGCCTTGAACTGGAACGAACACTGGCTCGGATCCGCCGTTACCGTCACCGGCGCTGCCGCCAGTGCATGCTCGAGCTTCGGATTGGCGAAGTGGGTGATGCCCTGGAAGATCGGGAAGTAGGTCACGACCGCGAGCGCAAAACCAGCGAGCATGATCGGCTTTCGTCCGATCTTGTCGGACAGCCAGCCGAACAAGATGAAGCCCGGCGTGCCGATGGCGAGCGCAATCACAATCATGATCTGCGCGGTAACGCCCGGAACCTTGAGCGTCTGCGTCAGGAAGAATAACGCGTAGAACTGACCGCCATACCAAACCACCGCTTCACCGGCGGTGGCGCCAAACAAAGCGAGGATGGCGATCTTGGCATTGTTCCATTGTCCGAATGCTTCCGCGAGCGGCCGCTTCGAATTTTTGCCTTCCTCGACCATGCGCTTGAACAGGGGCAACTGATTAAGCTTTAGCCGGATCCAGAGCGAGACTCCGAGCAGGATCGCCGAGAGCAGGAACGGTATCCGCCAGCCCCAATCGCCAAAGGCCGCTTCGCCCATGCTGGTGCGGATGCCGAGGATCAGAAGCAGCGCGAGGAACAACCCAAGTGTTGCCGTGGTCTGAATCCAGGACGTGTAGTAGCCGCGTTTGTTGGCAGGCGCGTGCTCGGCGACGTAAATCGCCGCGCCGCCATATTCGCCACCAAGTGCGAGGCCTTGAATGAGGCGAAGCGCGATCAAGACGATCGGCGCCATGATGCCCCAGGTGCCATAGCCGGGGATCACGCCGATGAAGAACGTGCCGATACCCATCAACGACATAGTGATGAGGAAGGTATATTTGCGGCCGATCAAGTCGCCGAACCGCCCGAAGATCAGGGCGCCGAATGGGCGCACCGCAAAGCCTGCGGCGAACGCGAGCAGCGTGAAGATGAAGCCGACATTCGCCGGCACGTTCGAGAAGAAGTATTTCGCCAGGAACACGCCGAGCGTGCCGTAAATGTAGAAATCGTACCATTCGAAAACGGTGCCGAGCGAGGACGCAAAGATCACGAGGCGTTGTTCGCTCGTCATCCCGCCCGCACGCGATGTGTTAACAGCCATGGTCGTCATGGGCATTTCCCCCGGTTCGTTGTCGTCAGGCCAAGTCGGCGCGCCGCGTCGGCGCTGCCGCTCCCTGACAATACGCTATTCGGCAGGGGGTGGCCTGTCTGTCCGCCAGAGGTCGTAAGCCGAAAGTCGTGGGTGCTGATGCAGCTTGACGCACAAGGTTCCAACACGAGCCGCCATCGCCGCATACCGTTAAGCCTCGGCGCATAAGTCCTATTCGACATTACGGCTGGCCTAATCCTCGCCTACCACCTAATCGGAACGATGGACGCAATCTCCGACGAATCCCAGGGCTCCATTCGATCGCACGCGAGCCGCTGGGTTCGGGCAACACTGCTCCAACACCCGGGTTGGACCGTCGCGGCTGTAGCGCTAATCGCATTCAACCTGCGGCCGGCCATAACGCCCGTGGCGCTATTCCTGGCCGACGTCCGGCGCGACCTTGGTCTTTCCGGTCTCGAGATCAGCGTGCTGACGATGACGCCGGTCATCTGTCTGGGCGCGTTCGGGCCGGTTGCGCCGCCGCTCGCGCGCCGTTTCGGAACCGAAACCGTCCTTCTGGGATCGCTGCTGGCGCTCGCGATCGGGTGCGTGGTGCGCAGCTCTGGCTTGGCGCCGTTATTTGTCGGCACGGTGATTATCGGAGCGTCCATGTGTCTGTTGGGCGTGCTCACTCCGGTGATCGTCAAGCGAGACTTCCCGAACCATGTCGGCTCGATGATGGGCCTCTACACGATGTTGATTTGCCTTGGCCCCGCCGTTGCCACCTCCACGGCCGTACCGATGCAGCACGCACTAAGCGGCAGCTGGGAAAGGGTGCTGCTGCTCTGGGGCCTGCCGGCGCTGATCGGTGCGATCGTGTTTCTGCCGCAGCTGTTCCGTAAAATGCAGGCTAGCGGCTTGGATGAGACGCGCGTCACCAGGGTTTTGCGTGACCCGCTGGCCTGGCAGGTCACGGGCTATTTCGGCTTCATCAGCTCACTCGGCTACGACGTATTCAATTGGGCGCCGACGATGCTGGAAGCCCGTGGCCTTGACCCGACCGCAAGCGGCGTAGTGGTGTCGATCACCTATATCGCTCAGATGGTCACCGGCCTCTTGGCTCCGGTTATCGCCGGGCGACAGCGTGATCAGCGCCTCATCATTGCGATTGCGGTGGTGCTGACGGCCGGAGGTCTGCTCGGTTTTGTCTTTGCGCCGGTCTGGTCGCTCAGTCTTTTTTCCGTCGCGTTGGGATTTGGACAAGGAGCCGCCTTTGGCGTCGGGCTGCTGATGTTCGTTTTGCGCGCCGGCGATCCGCACGCCGCTGCCAAGCTGTCTGCGCTGGCCCAGAGCATCGGCTATTTGCTTGCCGGCCTCATCGGACCGTTTGCGGTCGGCGTCATTTATGATCGGACCGGTTCGTGGCCGGTGGTCGCGGTGTTCTATAGTGCGGTCGGGTTAGCATCGCTGATTTTCGGCCTTGGCGCAGGCCGCGCCCGGACCCTCAAGGTTCGATAACGTAGCGGGCAGTTAATATTACCGCGCAATTCACCAACCCGATTGGACGGCTTTAAACGAATTTGACGGGGGTGGCCCCCTACGGTCCCCGCCGTTCGAGGCGGTGCACATGCGTATTCTCAAGGCGGCCTTCCTGCTTGCGCTGAGTGGCTCGCCGGCGCTTGCCCAGCGAATACCCGCGATTGTCATTCCGGGCAGGCCGGACGTTCCAGTGTTTATCAACGGTGTCGACGCCTCATGGTCTGTGGTCGAGGGCGACTATGGCCTCGATCGGCCGATCGGCATGGTGCCGACCATCATCTACCGGCCCTATGCGGTGATCGTACCGGGACCCGGTCGGGGCCCTCCGCCTCCGCGCCGGCGGCAAGCCCTCGGTCCGGCGTACTTTCCACGCGACGGCAAGCAGCCGGGCTACGGCCGGCTGGAAGTGGAGCCGCCCCCGGACCGGCCCTTGCCGCCCCCGGCCGAGAGCTTCTTTCAAAGCTGGGGCAGCCAATCCGCGCCTGGCCCCGTGACCCAATATCCGCCCTTCGCCGCGCCGCCGATTGTTTGGAATGGCGGCGGTGGTTGGAATCGTCGCCGCCGATGAGCAGCACGATCCAATTCGGAAAGGGTGCGCCGCGCCGGTTCTTTTCCGCCTCTGCCCATGAAGGCTACAGCAAGGAGTCCAAGGTGTTTCATCGCGCAATTCTAGTGGCTTCGGCCATCTTCTTCGCGACCAGTATGAGCCCGGCAGCCCATGCCGGCTGCGGCGGCGGTTGCGGCTTTGAAGCCGCCGGTCCTGCCATGTACGCGCCGCCGGTCTATGCCCAGCCAATCGCCATCCCGGCGCCCGTTCCGCCTCCTATGGCAGTCGCTCCCGCCCCGATCGCCGTCGATCATTGGGATACCGGCGGCTGCGGCACGCTTGGCGGCTGCATCGGCGGCTGCGGCGCTTTTGGCGTCCCAGCCTGCGGTGGCGGGTGCGGTTTCGGCGGGTGCGGCGGCTTCAACAACTTCGGCGGCTGCAATTGCGGCCGTTCCGTCGCATACGCCCCATCACCGCTTTACGTCGTCGACCAGGGGCCGGACTATTCGGGTCCCGGCATGTTCCTGCCGTACCGGACCTACGCGCCGGGCGCGGCGTATGCTCCGGCCATCAACTATCCCTACGTCGGTCCCCGTTATGGCTATCGCGCAGGCGGCTATTATCGGTATCGCGGCTATCGCCGTCCTCGGTACGCCTACCGCGCGCGCGTTTACGTGCGCCCGCGCCCGTATTTGTACCGCTGACGCGTGGCGTGTCTGGGTGGAATTGGCGAAGGCCCGCTTCGGGCGGGCCTTCGTTTTTCAAGGTGTCTTCAGGGCCTCGCAAAACTGAACGAGCTGAAGAACGCTTCTTTCATCTCGGTCGCCGCATCGCGCTGCGCCTCGGGAAATTGCGTTAGCAAAATGTATTGCGCGCCCTCGGCGCGGATCACGCGGAAATAAAAACCGCGGCCGTGCGCCGCCAGCGCAAACGATGTCATGTCCATAGTGTCCTTCCGCTCGCGGGACACATCGGACAAGACAGCACCGGCGCCTAATCGCTGTTTCAGGTTATCCATGAAGGCGTCAACGGGCGCCAATTGACGATGCGGATCCGGCATCTCCGCGGCGCTCAATCTGATCCCGCCGTTCGTTATGCCGGTGACCATGCGCACGACCATGTCGTGGCCAGCGCCGAAACTGTCGCCGTTTTCCACCATGTCCGTGAACGGAATTGGAAACCTGATCGAGAAGGTTCCGCCCGTTGGCGTTGCGTAGCCAGCCGGGACGTTGGCGCGATTGATGACCTGGGCGTGTGTGACGGTGGAAAGCGTCACGCAGAACAAAATCGCCGTGACCAGGTGCGAGAGTTTCATCGCTGTTATTGTTTCAATCCATCTGCCTGCGCGTTGCGACGTAAAGTGAAAGCGCCGCGGCGTTGGAGACATTCAGGCTTTTGATCGCGCCCGGAAGATCGAGCCGCGCCAGCCGGTCGCACGCGGCTTTGGTGCCTTGCCGCAGGCCCTTTCCCTCGGCGCCCAACACCAGCGCGAGCGGCGACGAAAGCTTGATCGCGGCGAGGTCCTCGGGCGCGTCGCTGTCGAGCCCGACCACGAGGACGCCTTGTTCCTTCAGTGCGGCGAGCGCGCGCGCAAGATTTTGCACGATAACAATCGGAACGTGTTCGAGCGCACCCGAGGCGGATTTGGCGAGCACGCCCGTCGCCTCGGGGCTGTGGCGCGCAGTCGTTATGATGGCTGCGACCGCGAATGCCGCGGCGGTACGCAAAATTGCTCCGACGTTGTGCGGATCGGTGATCTGGTCGAGCACGAGAACAATTCCCGGTGCGGTCAATTCTTCCAACGCCGGCGCGGGCAGGGGGTCCGCTTCGGCGAGCAAACCCTGATGCACCGCGTCCGGGGACAGCCGCGCAGCGATGGCATCGGGCCGCACCAGTTCGGGCTCAGCCGGCAGCGCTATCCCTTCGTCAACCAGGCGCCGTACTGCATTCTCGGTCGCCCAAAGTTTGCGGATGCGACGGGCAGGATTGGCGAGCGCTGCTGTGACCGTGTGCCAGCCGTACAGAACAACGCCGCCCTCGGAGTTGGCGCGTTGTCTAAACCCGCCGCTGCCCGGCCGCCGCTGGAAACGCGCACCGTGTCGAAAGGCGGGTTTTCTCGAATGCTTCACTGGGGTCGCTCGTTGAGCTCGCCTTGGCTGGGTTACGCGGCACCTGCGAAGCAGGATGGTGGGGGAGGTAGGACTTCGAACCTACTTCAACCGCTTGATTTCATTGAAGGCGATTCCGACGCGAGGGGCAATGCCCCGGTCGCCGGCCGGCCGCGACGCCGGTGCGATTCCGACAATTTGCCGCTCGCAAGACGGCGCGCGCGCCGTTAAACCACAGGTCGAGTTGCGTACTGAGTGCACCCGTCCGGGGCGTGCTTCGCCCCATCATAACTTGGTGGAGAGGGTAACCGATGAGCAACACAGCGATCACGACGGAGATTGCTGCGCTGACGGCGCAGATCAGCAGCTACCAGTCGGCGGCCGCGGTCATCGAGGCGAACGGCGCGCTGAGCCCGACGGGGGAGCACGCGCTCTGCGCTGCCGTCGGCGCGTTCGAATATCAGTATCCGTATGCCTCGCTCACCGCCGGCATCCTCCTCGGCGGCCAGGCGAGCATCCTTCAATACCTAGCGCGGACGGAACAGAACGACGCGCAGATCATCACAAACCTGGACGCGTATCTCGCCGACCCGACGGCAACGCAGGTCGAGACGAAAACGCAGGTCGAGACGAAAACGCACCGGCTGCGGCACGCGATCGCGTCATCGTTCGCGCCGGCCGGCATCGAGAGTCGCCACGATCATCATCAAGCGGTCGAGCTGATCCCGCTGGCTGGCCGGACGTGACCATCGAAGGCCCGCGCCACGGAGTTTACCAGGGCGGCGGCCGATGACCGCCTATCCAATCCCGAACGCCGCGCTCGACGATCGGCTGGCCTTTCTCGGCATCGGCGGCAGCGGCAAAACCTATAACGCCGGCGGTGCCGTCGAACGGTTGCTCGAGCGCAAAGCCCGCGTCTGCATCGTCGACCCGCTCGGCGTCTGGTGGGGCTTGCGGCTGACGTCGAGCGGCAAGGAGCCGTCAGGCTTCGACGTCGTGATCTTCGGCGGTCCGCACGGTGACTTTCCGCTGACCGAGGCGAGCGGCACGCTGCTCGGCGAAACCGTTGCCGGCATGGCGGAGAGCTGCATTCTCGATCTGTCGGAGATCGGCACCGACGCCGGCGAGCGCCGCTTCATGCTCGCGTTTCTGACCGCGCTCTACAAGCATCATTCGAAAAGCCTGCTGCACCTGATCATCGACGAAGCCGATATGTGGGCGCCGCAGCAGATTTTCGACAAGGAAGGCGAGGCGGCAAAGCTGGTCGGCAAAATGCAGACCATCGTGCGGCGCGGGCGGGTGCGGGGTTTCATTCCATGGCTCATTACCCAGCGCCCCGCCGTTCTCAGCTGGGGCGTGTTGTCTCAGATCGTCGGCATTGTCGCGTTTACGCTGACGAGCTCGCAGGACCGCGACGCGATCGGCCGCTGGGTCACCGGCCAGGCCGACAAGGCGCGGTGGCTCGAAATCTGGGCGCAGCTGCCGGAGCTGCCGGTCGGCCGTGGCCTCGTCTGGATACCGCGACGCAGGGCGTTCGGCCTCGCCGACTTCCCGGAAAAGATCACGTTCAACTCGTCGCGTGCGCCTAAGCGCGGCGAGAAGCGAACCAGCCGCAAGCTCAAGCCGCTCGATCTGGAAAAGCTCAACGCGCGCATGGTCACGGTCGAGGCGGAAGCGAAAGCCAATGATCCAACCGCGCTGCGCGCCGATCTCACAAAACTGAAAAGCGAGAAGGCCGCGCTCGAGCGGCAGATCGCGGCGGCGGCAGCGAAGCCTGCGGCCGCGCCGGCGCCGGACAAAGACGCGATCGCCGCGGCCCGTCAGCAGGGTTTCGATCAGGCGAAGAGGAAGCTCGAGCGCGCCAACCAGCGCGCGCTGCACAAGTCCTTAAAGGACACGCTAATCATCGTGCGCAACATCGCTGTGGGTTGGCGCGAACAGCTCGATCGAGAACTGGAGGGTATTACTCAACGCATCAATCAGGCCGAGGCCGAAGACGTTCAGCTTACGCCGCCGTCTGCGCCGGCGCCGGCGATGCAACAAAGGCCCGCTCTCACGCAACGGCCCGCGCCGGCAGCGCCGAGAACAAACGGCCACGCGCCCGCCGGCGAAGCCATGCTGGCCAAGGGCGAGCGTGCGGTACTGATCGCGATCGCGCAGCATCCCAATGGCGTGACGAGTGAACAGCTCACCGTGCTCACCGGCTACAAAAAGACAACGCGCGACGTCTACATCCGCAAGCTTGTTGAACGCGGCGAGGCCGCTAAGAACGGTGGCCTTATCGTGGCGACGGCTGAAGGTGTCAGTGCGCTCGGCGCAGCCTACGAGCCGTTGCCGACCGGCGATGCTTTGCGCGAGCATGCGCTTGCGCGCTTGCCGGCCGGCGAGCGAAAATTGTTGGAAATCCTTTGCAGCGCATATCCAGAGAGCACCGGCCGCGACGAGCTCACAGAGGCCTCCGGCTACAAAAAGACAACGCGCGACGTTTACATCCGCAAGCTTGCGGCCCGCGAGCTCGTCAGCGTGGCCGCTGGGGGCGCCGTGCGTGCATCCGATATGCTATTCGGGTGAACGGGAGACTTCCGCAATGAGCAACGAAAAGCCGAGCGCCGAGCTGCTACCGCGGCCAGAATATTTGGGCTGCAATGAAGGGTACGTCTTCCGGGCCGATCCGAGGCTGCCGCCGAGCACCGCTCAGCTCTACGGCGAAGATGGGCGCCTCTTAGCGACAGTCCACGACGTCAAGTCTATCAGTCTGGCCCCGCTGCCGCGCCGGTGAGCTGGGCACACCAGGAAACCACCGACCCGCTCTACGCCGATGAGCGCAATTTCTACAAGGTCGAGCTTTGGTCGAAAGACGGCCAAAGCGTCATAAGGTTGCTGTTCGCCGGCAATGACCTGGTGAAGGCCCGCGCCACCTTCGCCGCCGCGGCCAGCAAGCGGCCGCGCGGCCGCTATACCATCCGCCAGCGGTCGCGGGTTCTGGAACAATGGCCAGCGGCGTGAGGAAGCGTTAACCCGCCGCTGCGATTCTGGCCGGCGGGAGAGGTGCCACATGGCTGACAATCGACACTCGCTCGCCGAGAACGTGCTGCGCCTGGCGCGGAAAATTCAGCCCGACGTCAACTTGATCGAGGCCGACAAGGAGAAGCTCCGTGCCATCTGTGCGCAAAGCGGCGAGGGCTTTACCGAGGCGGTCGAAAAGCTCGGCGAGATTGAAGTCAAAGCCGGCCAGGACAAAAAGTTCAAGGCGCTCGTCCCGGTCCTCGACCCTGAAAAGTTCCTTGATCTTGCTTCGGGCCAGCAGGAGAAGCTCGTCAAGGATGGTGTCGTCGTGATGGAGCGGCAATACACCAAAGACACCAAGCCGAGCGTCACCGTACGGCTTTGAAATGCCCGGCCTTCGACAAAAGCTCTGGCGCGAAACCGATCCGGGTGAATACGCGATCAACGAGGTCGCGTTCATCAACGACTACATGGAAGCTTTCCGCATGTTTTATCCCGGTGGCGATCCTCCCGCGCCGGTGATGAATGCTGAGCGCACCAGGGGCGCCGCGCTAGCGACCGTTCTTAACGGTCTGCATTACCAGCGCAGAGAACTCGGCAAATAAAAAAAGCCCCACCGGCTTGCGCCAGCGGGGCAGGGAGGAATGTTGCTCAGACGCACGCGCGGCGAACCGCCATGCAACGGACGGCGGCGATCAGGCCGCCGAATTCAGTGTGCGGCGCCTCGCCAGCTGGCCGCGAGTAACGCGCCGGCGATCGACGCGCCGGCGGTGATGAGCACCGCGACCACGGTCCAGATCCGGCGCCACAGCCGGCCTTCGCCGCGGCCTTCGGCGCGCTTTTCCCGGTAGTCGGCGATCGTCGGCTTCATCGCCTCGATTTCATTCGATAGTGCGCGCACGGAGTTGTTGAGCACGCCAAGGCCGTCGGACACGGTCTGGCGGTGCAGCTCGGCGCGATCGCGCTCGCGGACGAATTCGCCGATCAGGCCGCGGACCTGCGCGTCGAGCGCACTCACACTGCCGATCAGATTGGCGACCTGCTGCTCGACCAGGCCGGGCGCTGAAACTGAATTTCCCTTGCGCGACGGCATCGCTGATCCCGGCTTGGCAAGCTCTCCGGACATGGCGTTGGTTCCCCGCGCCGGGAAAAAGCCGCGGCGTTGTCGCCGCGGCCGTGCTTTGGGCTAAACGCCGGGCTTAGCCGGTCGGATTGGCCTGGCCGGCCACGTCGGCGGCCGCAACCGCAGCGCTTTGCACAGCCGCCGAAACGGCAGTGACCGCGGCCGCCGGCGTCGCTCCGCTCTTGATGGTGTTGTAAGCGGTGATCGACGCGCTGACGGCTTGCGCCAATTCGGGCTCGGCCGTCAGGATGGCCTGGATGATTTCGATGAGGAGTGCGGGGTTCATTTTTGCTCCATGAAGTTCGCCGCGGTTGATGTTTGAAACGACGCGCCGGCGCGCGCGGCGAAGCGCGGTCAGCGGGTCAACTCGGTTTTTTTGGTGGAGAGGTTCAGTGCGGCGGCGGCAGGATCGCGTCGTCTTTTTTCTTCGAGCCGGTCGACGAGCCGTAGTAGTAGCCGAACAGGACCATGACGACGTTTTTGAGCGTCTCGTCCATCGGCACTTTGAGAAAGATCGAGGCGATCCAGGCGCCGACCACAGCGATCGCGATCAGCTTGACGACGTCGAGCTCGTTACAGAACGTGCCGAACGCAGTCGGCCGCGGCGCTGCAGTCGCCGGCGGCGCTGCCAGTTCATTGTCAGCCATTGTCTCACCTGATCTGCAGGAGTTCGTTGAGCGCGCGCGGCGCATCCTCGCGGCTAGCCAGCGACACCGGAATGCCGGTGCGCGCCATGACGCTCAGAAAGTCCGCCATGGTGCGATGATGTGCGGCCGTCTTTTCGACGTAGGCCAGCGCCTCGTCGCCCATGTAGCGCCGTCGCTGCCGCACCGCCTCGATGCAAAGCGCGAGCGGTGTTGTCAGGCAAAGCACCCGCGCGGCGCCCCCGCTCTCGGCGTGCATCGCCGGCAGCTCGTTCTCGTCCATCAAGGTTTCGATGACGACGCCATGGCCGGCGCGGTGATGATGCCGCACCAGTGCGAACGCGAACGCCATGTCATCGAGCGCATCGATGCCGGCGAGGATCTCCGAAGTCACATAGTCGCCGACCACGAAGTAACGATCGTCGACCAGGTGGCCGCTAAAGAAGCCGTTGACGCGCCGGCCGATGTTTTTGACGCGCCGGCCGGCCATGAAGCTTCGGATCACGTGAGTCTTGCCGGACCCGTAGGTCCCCGAAACCTGTACGATCGGCATTCGACCCGCCGCGAGCGGCTACGCCATCGTGTTGGCGTCCTCGTTGCGCACGCGGAAATAGTGATCCATGTCGAGCGTGAGCTGCGGCTTGTTGCCGGCGAGCTCGTAGACGCCGAACGAATTGCGCTTGAGGTCGGTTGCGGGATCGAATTTGTTCTCGAGCAGGATCGACCAGCGGTCGATATACTTCCGGTCTTCCTTGCGGCCGTGCCAGGTGTGCTCGATGCCGCCTTCGATATAGCCGATGCTGCGGTTGATGTGCTGGACCGCGCGCTGCTGCCAAAGATGAAGCGGCGCCATGTAGCCCGCGGAAATGCCGGCCGGGACGGTCTGGTCGACCTGGCCGACGAGCGCGAGCGCCATATGATGATCCGCGGCGCCTCCGGAGGTGTCGATCAGGCCGCCGACCCACTCGATCGCCTGGCGCGTCGCCGCCCAGGCGTAACCGCAGTGCGGAAAATTGTAGGGACCGTTCTCATAGGTCCAGAACTTCGCGCTCGATGCCCACAGCGGCTTTTTCTTCCAGAACTGCCGGCAGAAACTGTAATAGGTCGCCAGGTGCTCGTCGTTGGGCCCGAGGTCGTAGCAGGTCGACCACGGCTGGACGACTTCGTATTGCTGCAGCGCGTGCACGGTGTCGGATGCCCAGGTCGGCTTCCGAAACGAAATGTCGCCGTCGAACCAGCCGAGATATTTCCAATCGGCCGGCAGCCGGCTGATGCCGATATTGATCAGGTTTTCCTTGGTCCAGAACAGCGTTTTGGCGCGCACCTGGATGCGGTTGATGTGCGGATTTGCCGGCAGCACGAACGGCAAATTCCCGTAAGCACATTCTACCGTTGTCAGGTTCACGCCGGCGTCGAGCATTTCCTGCTCAAAGGCCAGCTGCAGCTTGAGGCGGCTCGCCCAGCGCAAAGGGTTCGCGTACGCCGTGACGACGTGCAGCAGCTCTTGCATTGTAATTTTCTTCTGATGTCAGGCGTGCGCCGCGTTGAACGCTGCCAGCTTCGAATTGATCGTTTGCCTTGTCAGGTCGCCGGCAATGCCGTCGGGTACGAGTTCCGCGGTGCGCTGGAAGGCGACGACCTGGCTCCGCGTGTTCGGCCCATAACTGTCGTCGACGAACAGCTGGGGATCGGCGCCCAGCATATTGAGCGCGCTTTGCAGCGCGGCAACGTCGAAGTGCGCAGTCAGCGCGGTGATGGCATGGACGCCCTTGCCGCTCGGCATGTCAGCCGACGCGACGTGCGCCGCGGGTGCCACTGTGGGCGGCGCCGGCAGCGCCATGTGCAGCGAGATCGCGTCCACGCTATGCACGCGCGCGCCCCAGCCCCGGCCGAACACCGGCCAGGTGCGCAGCCCCTCGAGGAATTGCAGCCGCTCGGTATTGATCGCTTCGATCAGATCGGCGGTATTATGTTTTGCGACCGCATCGAGCACGCTCGAGTCGACCTGCCAGGCGGTGGCCGGCAGGCCGAGCTTTTGGCGCAGCACGATGCCGGACCGAGAAATTCCAGAATTCACGCCATAGTCGAACACGGTGTAATCGAGGCCGGCCGGAAGATCGTCGCAGTCGAGCGCGTTCCAGTACATCTTGCGATAGATGTCCTGCGCCACCGACTTCGGCATGGCGCGGACGTCGGCCGCCGTCGCGTCCGGCTTCCAATAGAGTCGGGCGTCGTAGATCGTGATGCCCCAATTTGTGGGGCCGCCGGGATCAGCAGGGTCGTTGGTATAGCCGCCTTCCGAAGCGAGCACGTTCGCTTCGCAGGCGTCGTAATCCGACGCGCTCATGCCGATCTCTCAATTTTCGGAAAGTCTCCAGCCGCGTCAGGCCGGGCAGTTATTTGCTGCACGCCTTCTTGTGCGCTTTGCGCCAGGCCGGAAGGTCGGCCGCCCACAGCGCGGGCTTTGTCCCGGTCGAAGCGAACGGAAATTTCACGCCGGCGCGCGCGGCGACGTCCATGGTCGACGTCTGCTGCGGGTGCAGATCGCCCTTGGCGATCGTTTTGTTGTCCATGTAGAAGGCGAGCGTGGCGCCATCGGGCCGCACGATCACCTTCCAGAACCCGGTCGGCACCGCGACCTTGTGCTTCCCGATCGTCTTGTGGCCGTCGAGCACCGGGCCGACGTAAACCGAAAGCGATTTGTATTGCAGCGCCCAGGCGCGCACCGTTTCCTCGAGGCGCTCCCATTGCTGGCGGTTCAAGCCGGGCTTCTGCGGCGCCATGTTGGCAAACGAGAAGCTGTCGGATAGCTCGACCGCGCTCCAGGCAAAATCCTCCGCCGGCGCCTGGTGGCCCTTGTCGAAGCCGGCCTTGGCGTAGTCGCTCGAGGCGGCGCTGCCGCCCGGCAAAGCCGCGTCGACGTGAAAATTATTCTTCCGCTTCAGGCAGCCGATCGTATGCGGGCCGGTGAGCTCGTACTGCACAACCAGCGGCACCTTGGCGTCGTCGTCGACCAGCGCCTCATAGCCGCGATGGCAAACGTCGGTGACATGCGCGGCATGACGCGGCGCGGTCAACCCGGCCAACGGCGGCGCGCATTCGCCGGCGAATGCCGCATGCGCGAGCAACAGCCAGAGCGCCACGGCGAGAAGCTTGGTGATCATGATCAATAGCTCGGCGGCAGCGGAACGACGCACCAGACAATCGAGATGGCGCCGGTGACATCGGTGCCGAGGAACGCCCAGGCGCTCCTGGTCGGATTGCCTTGTTTGAGCCGCGTCACATCGCGGCCTGAGAATTTGAAAGACGTTCCGTTCGCGATTGGCGTGCGCTTCTGGCCATCTTGATAGATGATCGCGCTGCCGTCGACGACGTGCGCTAGGCCGTCCTGCTCTTCGCCGTCGATCGAGGCCTCGCGATCAATCTCAACCGGATAAGCATCGGACTTGCCGCAGCAGCTGCAGACGTCGATGCCGGGCGCGCACCACGGCCGCTTGAGCTCTTCAAAGAATTTGGTGACGGGACTCGCCGGGTCGAAGTTGTGATCCATCGCCGGCGCTTGTCTGATCGGCAGCGCGAGGAAATAGAACGCGATCGCGAGCGCCGCGGCGAACGCCGCGACCACCGCGCCGGCGCGAAGCGCGCGCATCTTCAGAGATCCGCCGTAGCCGCCGCATGGGCGGCGTAGACATCGTTTGCCCCCAGGTCAGCACCGGAGCCCTGGACATGAAAAATGTCGTATCCAATGTCGAAGGCGGCCGCTGCCTTGTCGGCGGATACGGTTGTGCCGTAGATAAAGCCTGAACTTCCGCTGTTAGGCGAATAAACTGTCACCGCCGGTGTCGTGCGCATTACCGGCAGCGGCACTTTTCCGGCGTCATTAAAGGAGCTGGAGCCAAGGGCAATAAATACCCGCTGGCCGACCGCGGTTACCGTTCCCGGCGCAATACCGTTGCCGTAGGTGGTCCAAAAATATCGCTGATTGAGCGCCTGCTCGGCGGCGATCGGCCGCAGCTCCGGCGGCGGCGGGGCAACGTCGAGGCCGAGACCGACGCCGGGCGCGGCGCGCAGGTCGGCGCGGCCGATATCGATGTAAACGCCGCCGGTTTGGCTGAGCTGGCCCCCAGCGACAGTCGCTTCAACCTGGTAGCCATTGGCTGGAGTGACGCCTGGCAGGAACACCAAAGAAACCACGCCGACAGTACCGGCCAGGATCGTCTGGACGGGCGTCGCGGCCAGATCGGCGGTGACTGTTCCGAAATTGTCGATCGACGAAGGGTAGGCTGATTGAAACTTGAGCGTCAGCGCGCCGTTAGTATTGTTGTAGATCGAAAATTGCAGGCAGACCGGCTGAAGGGAGAGATTGGCCGCCAGCAGCGCGCTCGCCATCGCGCTTTCGATATTTTGGTAAAACGAGAGGATAGTGAGGCCGCTGTAACCTGTAATCCGCAAGGCATAGCCGGCGAGCGCTGCGCTGTAAACTCGCGACCAACTGACCGAACCGGTGCCCGCCCCATTCTGGATATACCATCCGTCAGTTGTGAGCGCTGACGTGCCGTTGACGATACTGCCTGAAGTGCCGCGCTGCGCCCAGCCCATCGGGCCGTTGCGCAGCACGTTGACGTAACCGGCGGTCAGGTTTTGTTGAAACCATTCGGAGCTGATGGCGCGGCGCGACGCGTCACCCTGCGGCGGCGCCGCTTTGCCTTGCGTCCATCGCGACCCGATCGTCTGGAACATTTGCTATCTCAACTGAAAAAGCTTTTGTCGACTTCGATCGTGCCGACGGCCTGCGTCGAGACGAGACCGCCGGGATCGGTGGCGCGGAGCTGATCCTTGTAGGGACCGGGCTTAATGGAAGCGGTATCGGCAGCGTTGACCGTGATCAGAAGGTGATGCGGTACGTCGGGCGCCCGCGCGTCGACATCGGTCACGTCGATGTTGGCGCCGCCCGGATACGAATAAGACAGCACCACCTCGCCGTATTCGTCCTGCAGCTCCCAGACAACCGACGCGCCGGCGGCGAGCGAGAACGGCTTGCCGTCGGCATAGAACAGCTCGCCGAAAATCGGCCAGGTGTCGCCCTGGGTGAACCGGTAGAGCGGATGCAGCGCCGCCATTTCGTTGCCCGTGAAATATCCGGCGGCCGCGCGGCCGAGGAGAACGCGCGCAAAGCGAAGATCGAAAAAGCGGCGGCCGGTCGCCGCGATGATGCTGGCGAAGGTGAGCGCGATCGGACTGCGCCCCAGAGTGCTGCCGCTTGCGCCGGCTGCGGCGCCGAACGTGTTTGCACGGGACGAGACCACATGCGCGCTCGGCGCGGGCAAAGTTGCCGTCGAACCGAGCGTTTGCCGGCGCTCCTGCACCGCCTTCGGCGAGGGCGAAGCGCTGGCGACGGCGCCGAACGCCCGTGCCACGATCCGCACCGCGATGCGCTGCGCGGTGCCGGCGGCGACGCCGAGGCAATCCTGTCGCGCCGCTTTGACCTTGGCGCTGATGCCGTCGCCGGCGCTCGAGCCGAACGAAGCGACTCGCGCGCCGATCACATGAACCGCGGCGGCGAGGCCGAGTACCGTGCCGAGCGTCACACGTTCGGGCGCCGGTCTGCCGGCTTCGCTGCCGCCTTTGCCGGCGGTAGTGCCGAGCGTTGTGCGGGCTTCGCCGGTGCCGCGGCGCGAAGGCGTAAGACCAGGCTCGGCGCCGAGCGTCGTCGACGCGTGCTCTCGCCCGGCGCGCTGCGCGGAAGCTCCGGAAATCTCCCCGAGGATGGCACTGCGTTCGCCGCGCGCCGTTTCGGCGGAACTGACGCCAGGCTTCGTACCAAGCGCCGGTTCGGCGGTCTGGTGAACATGACCAGGCGTCACAGCGTCGCCGGCGGTGGCACCGGCAGTAGCATGGCCCGGGTTGTTCGCGATCGCCGCTCCAGCGGCGCCGGCACGCGCGCCCAATGACACGCTCTCAGCGATCGGCTTTTGCTTCGCTGCTCCCGATTGCGCGGCCTTGACGCCAAGGATGGCGCCAGGACCGCCGCTGGTCTCGATGCCGCCGAGCTCGCCAAATGCGAAGTCGCCGTAAGCGCCGGGCGGAAAGCCGCTGCGCCGATTGCGCAGCTGATAGACGATGGCGGTGTTGCTGCCGGCAATCCCCGGCCGCGCGCCATACGTCGCGGCTCGCGGCGTGGTCGATCGCGCGGTGCCGGAAGCTCCGGCGGTCACGCCAGCGGATGCCGAAGCCTTGCGCAGGCCGGTCGGCATAGCGGCCTCGCCGGCGGCGCCGCCGATCGACGCGGTCGCCGGCTTCTTACCGGTGGTCGAGACTGCCGCACCTGCCTTCACGCCGAAGCCGACATTGACGCTGACATAAACCCGCGGCACGTCCTGGCCGTAGGCGTAATCTCCGTAAGCGCCCGCGCCGTAGGACATGATGCTAACCCGCGCAATTCGCCGCCCTCCAACCCGAATTGCGCGGGATCAGAAAGCGGGATCAGAATGCGCGCTTAATATTCCGCGCCGTCGGCGAGCAGGCTGACCAGCTTGCCGCTGCCGACCTGCGTCGAGGAAAGCGCCTGCAGGGTATCGCCGTTGCCTTGCTCGAGGAAAAAATACGGCTGGCCGTCGGCATCCTTCGGCGCGCCGATCCAGTAATTTGTGTTCATCAGGTTGACCGGCGGCACGCCGTTGGCATAGCCGGAGTTCGCCGGCACGTTCATGGTCAATTCCGGATAGAACACGCCGCCGCGGGTGCGCCCCCAGGTCAATATGTACGGGTTGGACGAGTCGGAATTGACCGCGCGCAGTGCCACCACCTTGGCGAAGGTATAGGATGAGCTCGGCGTGATGACGGTATTGAGCGCGGACGATCCCGAATTGGAATTGGTGAGCTGAAACTTCCACGAACGTGCGATCTGCGGCAATGCAGCGACGGGCGATGTCATTTTGCTGATCCCCTAATTGGTCAGATGCCGCCCTGCAGCGCGTGGGCGATCAGGTTGTTTTCCATGAAGTCGCGCGGCAGCGGTGTCACGATCATCACCGCGGCGCCGGACAGCGAGATCAGCGAGCCGGTCGAGGACGCTTCGAGATTGCGCGTCAGCGACGTTCCGCTGCCGCTGATCTGGCCCCAGCCGGTTTCGTTGCCGTTGGTGTCCTGCAGCGCGTACGCGACCCACGAGCCGTCGGGAATGACCGACAGCGCGCGATAGCCGGCGACCGCGCTACCGATCGTCAGCGGCGAGCCGGTGCCAACGGTCGAGACAAGGCAGCGGACAAGACTGGCGCGGCTAAACGGCATGGGTTGTTGCTCCGCGGAACGGCCGCTTGAGTTCTCGGCCTTTTAGGTTGAGGCCGCGGTGGCCGTGGCGATCACGTCGAGCGTGCCGCCCGAATTCATTTGCTGGAAGCCGGGTGACGTGAATGGCGCCATGCCATAGAGCAGGCCGCTGGTGCCCCCGATGACATTCGAGTCCGAGAGGAAGATGCCGCCGACCTGCTGATTGTTGGCGTTGATCGAGAACACCGCGCCGACACTGGAATTGTCGGCCGCGTTGGAAACCGAACCGGCCGACGCCGCGGTCGCCGAGGTGTTCCACTGCGGGCGGTTAGCCTGGCTGTAGGCGGTCAGTTCCGACCACGGCGAGTGCGAGGCCATGGTGTCGGCGGCGCGCGCGTCGAAGAGGACGTTTGCCGTCGTGACCGTAGTGGCGGCATTCGCCGCCAGCACCACATGGCCGGAATCGGTGAAGGTCAAAATGGTAGTGACCAGATCGCCGGACGATGCGCCGGCGCCGCGCACGATGATGGTGCGCCCGACGTCCTGGCTTTGGAACGGCGTCGAGGTGGTGCAGGCGAGATTGGGCGAGCCGTTGGTGATTGCGCCATCGGACACGCTTGGTCCGACCAGGCCGACGTAGAGCGCCGGCGTTGCAAACACCGAATAGCCGGCGGTGATTGCCTGCGCGTTCGAGGGTGCCGCCGAGAAGGTGATCGAGACCGCGCCGGTCTGATAGTTGATGGTCGAGCCGCCGGCGACGCCTGTTCCCGTCAGCCCGCCGGCGCCGTTATCGGTCGCGGTGACGCCGCCCGCGACGATCGTCGCCGAGCCCGGAATGACGCGAGGATTGGTGCCGGTCGAGCCGGCGACGCCGGCAAGCGTGTGGGCGAAGGTCGTGGTCGAACCGTTGCCGGTGCCGACCGACTCGCCGGTCGTTGGCGTCACCACGTTGCCGGTGACCAGAGCGGAGTTGAGCAGCCGGTTGAGGCCGGTGGTGACAACGCGGTTATGGCAGCGCGCGCGCCATTTGAGGACGCCGCCTTCGCTATATCGCAGATCGAACCGCGTCGACATCTTCGCCAGCATGGCGTTTTCGAGCGCGCGCGCGGCGAGCAGACCGTGCGGCACCGCATCGAAGCCGGCGGCGTTGTCGACCTGTAAGTCTTGCATCGGAAAACTCCCCGAGGTTTTTAGGTTGGGAAAGGATGGCGCTGCGGAGCGCGCAGCGACTAAGGAAATGATCTAGCCGCCCGACGGCGGGCTCCAGGGCATTGCCGCCTTGTGGTTCGCGGCGAATGCGGTATCGAGGGCGCGCGGCCTTTAAGCTCTGGCGCTCAGAATGCGTAACGCCCGATAGCAATTGTCCCCGCCATGCTGCCGCCGGCGGAGGCGACCTTATAAAAGAGCGTCTGCGGTGTGAGCAGCAGCAGCGATGAGAAACCGCCCCACACTCCCGAGGCCAAAGAGCTGGTGCCTACGGCCTGCACGTCGGAGCCGCCGGTGTTGGACGCCACCCACAATGTGTTCGAACTCGGCGCAATTCGCGTACAAATAGCCGCCGGCGGAAATAGCGGCAGCCGGCACGGCCGCAGAAAGATTGACCGACGTGTAGGCAGTCGCCGCGCCGCCGGTCAGCACGTGGTTTTCGTATATGATGACGTCGCGGTCGCGCTGCGCGAAAAACGGCAGATTGCCGCCAGTGGTGACGCCGCACCAGATCAAACACGACCGCGTATATCCGGCTGGTGCATTGGTGCCGGTATAGGTTGAGCCGTTCGAGGTCGAGCCGTCGCAGCCGAGCGTGCCCCATGCACCGGTGGCGGGATTGTTGATGGCGTAGATCGAAAGATCGCCGGCCGTCGGCATATCGCCGGTGTCCATGCCACCGACGCCGGTCGAGCCGCCATTAAAGGAGAGCGACAGACTATGCCCGGTCGCCGGCACGTTTTCCGATGAAAGTGCTGTCAGCTGCTCGACGGTCCACGTCGCGGTCTGGCCACCTCCAGGAGCAGTGCCGGCGAGTTTGTTGAAGCCGGTGCGCAGCTTCAGGTAGATCGGATTGATCAGCCGGAAATTCAGGCCGTCATAGATCAGCAACGCCAAGCGGCCGGCGTCCATTTCGCCGCCGACCAGCGGATTGCCATATTCGTTGACAATCAACTCGTTGCCGAGCCCGTCGCTGTCGATCGATGCCGCGCCGTTATTTGCATTCGCCGGCACCACCGCCAGCGTGAGGCCTGCGCGATAGGCCGGCACCGGTGGCGTGTTGGTAACGACCAGCGCATTTTGCGTGCCGGTATCGGTACAGAGCCGCAGGCTCATGACCTCGATGGCACGCCATACCATGTCGTCGCCGTTGTCGCCGACGATGCCGGACGACGAGATGACGGTGCGCAGCTGCGCTAGAATGTTGTTGAGCCAGTCGTTGGTGAGCTGCGTGCCATTGGTGGTCGAGCCACCGGTGCACGGCAGAAACCAAGTGTCCACCGCACCGTACGTCGTGGTCTGCGAGGGGCGAGAGGTGACGGAATTGTTTGCAGAAGCGGGGCCGAGGATATCAAGCGACATTCATCGTTCCTTCAGCCGCGCGCGAGGCCGACCGGGCGGCCCGAGGTTCTAGATCGTTGTGTAATTGACGATGACATGGGCCGGCACGATGCGCTCCATCACGCATTGCAACGGCTCGATCGACGGCGGGCATGAGATCGCCATTCCGGCGTAGATCACGCCCGCATTAAACGGGGTCTGCTGCTGCCCGCCCCATGCGGGACTAGCCTCGGTGTCGACGACTATGGAGATCTCGGCGGAGACCGCTGCGCCGCCCACAAAAATCGCGCCGGCACATCCCGCGCCGGCGAAGGCGTTCGAGCCGACGCACGGTGGCTCGGCCATGCATTCGACCGTCCAGCCATGCTCGGCGGCGATCGCCTGGTAAATTTCGCAGCGCCGGCCGCCGATCGCGGCGATTTTGACGCACAGATCCGGAAACGGCTCGCAATCGTCTGGCAGGCCGTATTCGGCGAGCCACTCGTCATTGGTCAGCGTCTCGGTCGCGCACCAGAATTCGAGGCGGAGCGCGCACAGCTGCGACTCCAGATAATTGCGCACCGCGCCGATCGCGGCGAAGTAACCGGTCTGGACAAAGCCCGCTGGCCACTCGCCCGGCGCCGGAATGCCGACGAGGCCGGCAAGCCACGCCAGGAAGTTCGGCAGCATCGCGCGGTCGTTTGCGGGCCACGCCCGGCCGCGTGGCAGCAACGCCACCGTCGCCGCGATCGATTGTTCTAGTGTCGGACAGGTGAACGGGCCCGGCTGGTTGTCTGCGCAAGGCATCCCGGTCCGCTCTATTCAAATGTTATGGTCCCCAGCACCGGGTACTGGCCGCCGGTGAGCGGCACGTCCACGGTCGGCGACAGTAAGGAAGCGTATTGCTCGCCGACGGCATCGTTGAGCGCGCCCCACAGCCATTGCTGGGCGTACGACGCCGGATAGGCGAGATAAGGCATGCTCGGCAGGTAAACATCCGAGCCTGCTACCCTGGACTGGCGCAGGAACGCGGCACGCTGTTCGGCGAGCACGGCCTCCTGCACGGTGGTGGTGTTCGGCGAGAGGCCCTTAACGGTGAGATTGACGGTCACCGGCAACGGCGCCTGCACCGTCACCAGCGCGTCGGACGGCTGCACGCTCGCGAGAAATTCGACGACGCGAGCAATGTCGGCCGTCTGCGGCACGCCGCCGGCATCCGGATAAAGCTCGTCCATCAGCGGGAAGATGCGAACCGTCCCGGGTCCAGCCCAGGTGCGCTCGACAAACACCCGGGTCACGCCGATGACGGACGTGCACCATTGCACGTAATCGGCCGCAGAGCCGCCGAACGGCGGATTGCGCTTGCGGAACAAGATGCGCCCGCGGAAGGTCGATAGATCCGTAGTGTAGGGCGGCCCGTCCGGCTCGACGTTCAAGCCGCCTTGAAGCCCGTTGCTGTCGACCGCGACCGTTGCCGTCAGCGCGCCTGGTCCGGTCACACCTGACAGGATATTGAGCGGCGTGTCCGGTAGCGTGGTCGAATTCTGGCCTCCGGAGGCGGCTTCCGCCGCGACCGTCAGCGTGCCCGAGCCGGCGATCGAGAGTGTTTGCGAGGCGACAATCACCAGGTCGTCCGAGCGCGCGAGCTGCGCGCCCGCGGCGACGTTGATGGCGGCCGCCGTTGTGAAAATCACATTGCCGGTCGACGGCACGGCCGGCTTGCGCGACAGCCCGTATTCCGCGCCGTGCAGATCGAGGTTCTCGCCATCCGCCGTCATGGCGAATTTCTGCTTGCAGATATAATCGGCGAAGCCGAACACCTCGAACGTCATGCCGCCGATGACTTTGGCGGAAGGATTGATGTTGTTCGGCCACATCCAGGCATCGCTGCCCGGCAGGTAGGAGCGAAACGAGGAACGGGCGCGCTGCACCAGGTCCGATAGCGCGGGAATCGGAAACGGCATTGTGCTGATCCGACCAGGCTATTGAAGCGCGACCGGCGCGGAAGCGATCTGCTGCCACGCCAGAGAAAAGTTCTGATCGAAGACCTGAGCGCCGTCGCTGCCGTAGAGCTGCACTGAAAGGAGCAGCGCGGAATTTTGCTGATCGACGGTCGCGTTGACGACGATCTTGGCGACCACGCTCTGGGTTTGCAGCGGCGTCAGCGCCTGCTGGGTCAGCATTTGCGCCCAGTATTCGATCGGCATGCCGGCGGCGACGAGCGGCGCGCGGCCGAGGAGCCACAACAGCGAACCGAGCGGCTGTTCGCCGGCGCTCGTGTCGACGTCGATGCCGTCGCCCCAATAGCCGCGATTGTCGCCGTCAGCGAGATAGGCCAGCGGATGCGTCGGCGGACAGTAGGCGTCCGTGAACATCAGCAAATAAACGGCGGTGCCGATCGCCGCGATCGACTGCAGGCCGCCGGCATTGAGCTTGTTGTTCGGCGCCGAGGCGATCAGCCAGTCGCAGACGAAGTCGTCGCCGCCTTCGACAAATTGGTGGACGCTGTCCCAGAGCAGAAAAGGATCGGGCGCGCAGCCTTCGTCGGCGCGGATCAAATACTCGGGCATTGCCGCGCGCTCCGGCGCTCAATCAAGAAATTCTGGCGAGCACGTTGATCGACGGACCGCTGACCGTGGCGACAAGAGCATAGCCGCCATCGCTTCCGGTGCCGCCGAGATAGACGTTCTGGCCCGAGCCGGGCTTCACGTAGACCTGTCCGGTCGAAGCATCGATGGCGATGCCGTTCGCCATCTTGGCAAAAATCACGTTGCCGTTCTGGTCGTAGAGAACCGCCGCGCCCGTCGGCGTGTTGGTCGGCCGGTTGGGCGGCCTTTCGCCGCCGATGAAGACGAGGCGATCCGAGCGGCCGCCGAGCGCTAGGAACACACCTTCGGAATTGGCCGGCGGATTTGACGAAAAGCCGTGCGGTTGTATCCGCAGCACGTTGATCGGCAACTCGCTGGCGAGGCCCTGCAGGTTGACGAGCTGCTGCGGTCCGGTGTCGTTGACCGAAGTGATCAATCCGCGGCGCAGGCTGCCGAGTACCGCGTCCTGGTTTTCCGGTCCCTGGCCCCACCACCCCATTTATGAAAGCCCCTCGAGATCGGCTCCCCATGCCGGATTGGTCGAGGCACCTTGCCCGGCTTGGCCTGCGGTCGACGCGCCGCCGAGCGCCTGCGGGTCGGTCAGCGACAAATGCGTCTCGCTGCCATTGCCGATGCCGTGACTCCCGCCGCCGCCCGCGCCATGCGCATGCTGGTTGCGCTTTTGCGTATATTTGACCTTCTCGATCGCCATCACCTGCTCGATGGCGAGAAAGTCGCTGTCGACGAACGTCAGGTTGCCCGGCGTCCACAACAGACCGCTGTCGTCGTGAAAGCCCTGCACCGTGACTTCAGCCTTAAGGGCGTGGCCGGCTTCGCGCGCGAGCTGCCACTGCGCCCGCGCCAGCGCGCGGCCGTTGTCGGTGTCCTCGTCGATATGAACGATCAGCGGGCGAAACCGCGTCACCGACGGGTCGAGCGCCTGCTGCTGGATCTGAAGGTTCGCCGCGCCGGAGCCGATCGGACGCTGGCCGCGGGTGATGACCTGCGAATGACGTCCGGCCCAATTATGGTCGGCCGAGAGTCCCTTGCAGTTATAGCCTTCGATCAGAGGCGATTGCGTGATCGTGCCGCAGCGCGTGATCTTGACCGAACCGTCCGGCTGGCCGGCGAGGATGAGACCTTGCTGGCGGCAGAGCTTTTCGACGCAGCGGAAAACGCTCTCGCCGGGCGTGAGCTGATAAAACGGGATCGGCTGCATCACCTGGTCGGTCGTGAAGCCGACGCCAAACTGATCGAGCGCCTGCGCGATCTGCAGCACCGTCTGGTTCTGGAAATTCCCGGTCGGGTGCAGCGCCGAGCAGTCGATGATGTCCTGGGCCTTCGATCGCCCGGAAACGTGAATGAGCGCGTGCGTGTGGCTTTTCAGCTGCGGCTGATAGCGATCGACATAACCGACGGCGAGCGGATCGCCGTTCGACGAGACCGTGACCAGCGTGCCGGCTGAAAACACCCACGACGTCGGCGTGCCGCCGACAGCCGCGGCGATCTGTAATTTGAAGCTGCGCGCCGCCTCATTGGCGGCGGCTTCGACATCGAATTCCTCGAACGCCGCCCATGCCTGGCCGCCGGCGGTAACGGTGACAATCTCCGGGCCCATTATCGATGCGGCGGGATTTGCCGCCCTCCAACCCAAAATCGCGACGCAACCAAACAGGGTTGGTGTGGCGGCTATTTGGTTGCGGCGCCTCTATAAAGGCACTGGCGGCCATGCGGTCGGAATGCCCGGCGCCGCGTAGCCTGGCGTGAGCGCCGAAAATTCGAGCGGCATGAGCGACGGGTAAATCACCTCGTTGCGCAGCACGAGATCGACGCACCGCGTCGGGTCCTGATAAAGCTTCCACGCCCACACCAGCGACGGCAGACTTGCCTTGGCTTCGATCGTCACCACCGGAGCCAGGTTGGCGATCAGCTTGGTGAGATAGCGCACGATCGCGCTCTGCAGATTTTCCAGCGCGAGGTAGAGGTCGGCGAATTCCGCGCCGGGACAATTGTTGAGCTCGATCTCGAAACGCTCGGCGGCTTCCGCGCGCGCGGTAACGCCGGACGGACGATCGGTATAGGTGCGCCCAATAAGGGCCGCCGCCCAGGCGATCAGCGCCGCGACGCGCACGAGCTGCTGCACGCCGCTGACGTTGGCTGCCGCAGTCGCCGCGTTGATCGACAGCGCCGGCGGCCCGGAAGCTGGCATTTCCGCAAACGCATCGAGCAGGCTGACCATGGCGCCTTGCGCCACCGACGGCGTCATGCCGCTGCCGAGCTGGCCTACGACCTGGACGATCGCCGCAGCCAGCACCGTCGTCCCGAGGTCCGGCGGCTGATTGGTGCCGGGCGGCGGATTAGGTGCCGTCACCGCATTGACGGTGGTGGCAAGCTTGGGCGGCAGCACGAGGCTGGCGCCGTTCACCAGATTGGCAATGTCGGAGGGATCAGCTCCGATCGGATCGAGCAGCAGCGGCGCCGCGGTGGTGATGGCGTCGAGTTGCCCGCTGACGGCTATGCCGACGTCGGCAGCGACGGGATAGGACGCCGCGACCGCGCCGATCGCACCCGTCGCGACCAGGACCTCGCCGGCGGCGGCCGCCGCCACGAATTCCGGCTCGTCGACAACGGCAAGCATTGCCGGCGCAGCAAACAAAAGCGCCGTGCCGCACGCTGCGACCGCCGCGTAGGCGAGCGCACCGAGATATGGCACCGAGAACAGCGGAAGCGGCAGACTTTCCTGAACGAACTTCAGGTCGAACGCGATGAAACCGAAGCGGTCCTTATCGCTGACACGCTTATAGGTGAGGTTGCGGACGATCACCGGCCCGAGGATCGGGACGGTGAGGATGCCCGGGCCCTGGATCAGCAGGACGGCGATTAAGGCGTTGGCCTCGACGTCCGCCAGGCCGCCGGTCACATAGGCGGTGCCGCTAAAGTGGCGGGGGTGCTGCCCGAGATCCTCGTTGAACCATTGGTCGCTGTTCGGGAACGTGTGAGTGATGACGTCGCGGCCGCTCTCGTCCTCGTCGCGCTCGAAATAAAATGGAAATCCGTTGTAGGTCGCGGGCCAGAGTGTAGCGGTCCAGTTTCGCGAAACCGCGTTGTCGAGAAACGCCATCGTTGCACCGCGCCGCTATTGCGGCGATGGCGCCGCGCCTGGCATCGATCTTCCGGTCGAGCCGGCCGTTCCGGTTGCCGGCGTGCCGCCCGAGTTGCGAAAGGCGTTGATCTCGTTCTGGAACATTGTCGTGATGCGCGTGATGAAATCCGGCGACGGCTCGACTTGAACATTGACGTTGAGATTGGCGTCGCCCTTCACTTCGGCGGTGACGGGTTCTCTGGACTGGTTGTTCGCGAGCGCGGCCGCTTCGACATAACCCTCGGGCGCCAGCGCACCAAGCATGCCGCCTTCCGCCAACGGCTTGTAGATGTCCGGATGCTGGAACGCTTGGTCTGTCGCGAACCGCCCCAGCTCATAACTCCCTTCGCCCACTGAAGCCGGGAGCATAAGACTGGCGAAGGCCCCGCCGAGCAGCGAATGACTGACCACGTTGGTCGCTGCGGGCGCGCGAAAGAGACTTTCCGCTGTCGCCCGCAGGGCCGCTTTGGCTGCGGCCTCGCCAGTGAGCGCCTCGACGGCAGTGCCGCCGGCGTTCAATAGCGTCTTGCCGGTTCCTAAGATGCCACGCAGCGCCCAGATCGAAGCGGCCGCTGAAGCGGCCCCCAGCCCAGTGGTGGCGGCGACGAGAGCGCCAGCGGCCGTGTATGGATGCTTGCTCGCGGCCTTTTCCATACCCACGATGGCGTCGGACAGTTTGTTTAAGCCCGCCGTGGCGGGACCGATCATCGGGTCGCCGGCAGCGCGGAGAAAATTCTTGAATTGTTCGGTCACTCCCGACCAGGCGACGAATGGATCGCTGCCCATGTAGAGATCTGCAGCATCGAGGCCCTTGGCGCCGCCGACGAGGGCCCAGTCTTTTTTGATGCGCGCTTGCTGCGTGGCAAAGATCGAGACGAGCTGAGCCGCAGTCGCCTGCTGGAAAATCGTCCCGATGCGCGCCTGGATAGCATCCTTATCTGTGATGCCGTGCTTCTGCAGCGTTGGCAGGAGAATTTCGTTGACCCACGCATAAGGATCGTGCGCGGCGATTTGCCAGCCCTTCACGCCGCCAGGCATCAGGCCTTTGATCGAGCCGGTCTTCGTCCGGACGACCTTGTCCATGTTGACGAGGCCGAGCTGGGCCATCGCCTTGACCGACTGTTCTTTGATGCGTCCGCCGACGATCGCCTGGTAGAAGCTCGACAGTGCTTTGCCGGTGCTCGAGCCGCCGAGCTCTTGTGCGAGCGTCGGCGCCGTCTTGAGCATGAATTCTTCCGACAGGTTCGACGTTGCCTGCCGGCCGTATTTGAACATTTCGTAATAGTCGGTCGGCCGCAGCGTGTCGCCGAAGACGTTGATCGCCTTCGCCATGCCCTGCATGTACGAAGTGAACTTCTGGGGGTCCATCGTGACCCCCTTGATCTCCATGCCCTTTATCAGTTTGTCGAAATCTTCCGCGAGCTCGCCGGCGTGCTCGGGATGGGCGCCGGCCGCCGCGACCCGCAGCTTGAGCATCGGGTCGAGAATTTTGGCGGCTTCCTCGTAGGTGCCGACGACGCTTCGCATGTTGCGCAGCGCGTGCTGGATCGTGGTTTGCGATAGCGATTTATAGCGGTGCGACATTTCGAGCGAGAGCGCTTTTTCGTGCTCTATCTCGGTTCCGGTGAGGCCTGCGACCTCGCCGCGAATGGTTTCGTGCGCGCCCGCCGCCGTCGCCTGCACCGTCTCGTGGATCAAGCCGCTGACGCCGTGCATCCCTTCATACGCGGCCGCGCCGGCAGCGGCCGGCGCCAGCGTGCGCATCGAGCGCTGCAGCGCGCCGACCGTCTTGTTGGCGGCGCCGATGCCCGAGCCGGCCACGCCGCCGAGCGCCTTCATCGAAGAGGCTAGGCCGCGGACCTTTTCGGAGATCGCCTGGAAGGTGTTGCCGGTTGCATCGACCGCTGTGATGCGTGCTTCGGCCTGCAGAACGCTTGTCATCGGCGGCCGCTATTTGAGGAGGCCCTTGTTGAGCCCGCGCGCGATCCAGTAATCGATCTCCGAGAGCGTTAGCTCGCCGACGCGGATTGCGTCGACGATGTGGAGGTCGAAGACGAGGAGGTCACAGTGGTTTTTGATAACTTCAACCTTGCGTCCGAAAAAAAACCGAACACGGCGTCCTTTAGGCGCAGGGTGTCAGCGAGGCCCAGCTGCTCGATCAAAATCCCGTCGACCGGCGGCTGCACCAGCGCTTCGATATAGCCGCGAATGGTCTCAATATTTTCGGCCTGGAACACTGTCGAACCGTCGCGGGAAAACCCCTGCGCGAACGGTTCGCCAAGCCTCATGATCTCGCGATAAGTCGGGTCACGCAGCACGATCTGCTTGACTTGGCCTCCGTGGACGATGATTGGCTCGGAAAGCTCGATGGTCTTTGCCATGCTTTTAACTCGCTACCGAGCCGCCGAGGATGGCGGCGATCTCGTGCTCGATGCGCGGCGGCAGCTCGTGCGCCACCGTGCTCTCGAATGCTGACTTGGACTGATCCTTGACCATTTCCCGCGGAATCGCCGGCCCCCACAATTTGCGGATCGGAAACCGCTCCTTGCTGGTGCGCTCGAACACGTGGCCACCGAGCGTGGCAACAATGAAGGTGTGCGGAAAAATCCGCCGCTTGTTCCACGGCGCGGCGCTGACCCCACTTCGGGTCTGGCGGGCGCCGAACTCCTTGAGCGACATAAAGGCGCCCTTGGCGACGATCTTGTAGACTAGGCCGCCGGCGCCGGCGCGAAAACTCGCGAGCGCCCCGCGGATCACACCGTATTTTGCTCCGGTCTGCCGCGCCAGTGCGCGAGCGACCTGAGTGCGCGTTTTGTCGCCGGTATGGTTGAGCGCGCGAGCCAGCGCAGGGCGCACATTGACGCCAGCGGCGGCAAACCGTTCAGCGAGCCTGTCGAAGCTCTTGGTCCCTACTCGGACCTGAATGAACTCCGGCATGGTTTGTTGCTGTCGTGCGCGGCGCGCGCTGACTACGATTGCGCGATCATCTGATAGGTGCCGCCTTCGACCTTCAGTCCGTCGACTTCGCCTGTCGAGATATTGACCTTGGCCGCGCCGGTGAGCCGCGTGTTGGTGAACAGATGCGTGCGGCCGTTGGTCTGTTCTTTGATGGTGACGTTGCCGATCTGCAGCATGATGGCGTTCCAGTCGACGTCGCCGACGTTGCGCAGCTTGATCTCGCAGCCCGCCTGTTTTGGCTTGAGCTCGTAAGCCGCGGTGCCGTCCTGGTTGGTCTTTGCTGAGACCTCATAGAGCGACGGCTCGAGGATGAATGCTCCTTCCGCCGGCGGGATGGTGAGACTGCCGAACTGAAAGGTGACAAGGCCGCCAAATTGGCCCTGGACTTCCTGGCCCATGACAAAGCTCCGATTAAATCAGGAATGAGGTCGAGGCGGCGCCGGTCGCTTTTCAGCTCACGGTCGAGAAACCCGGCGCCGAGGGCACGAGCGGCGTGCCGCCCGACGCGGTGTAGGAGCGGAACGCGGTGACGTTCGCCGCGAACACGCGCAGCTGGCCGATCACGTTTTCGGGGATGTAGGCGTTGAGCCGGTCCGCATCGAGCGGATCCTTCTGGACCACGACATATTGCTGGAACAGCTCCGGATGCTGCGCAACGCCGAGCGCGCACAGCGACGTATAGGCAAAGATCAGCGTCTCCGCGACGGCTTGCGGCGTCGCCATGTTCGGCAGGTTGTACGGATTGGCGTCGGCGAGTGCCGCGCGGCCCCACGCATCGGTGACCGCGGTGCGCAGGTAGCGCATCGAGAACATGCCCTGCGCCATGGTCTCGATATCGAGGAAGGTCTGATCGGCGATGCCCGAGGTGGTTTGCTGATAGGTCGTGACCATGCGGTCGATCGCGCAAATGCCGTCCACGGTGACGGTGCCGCCGGCGATGCCGTCGGTATAAAGCGCCTGGCGCTCGGTCGTGGTCCACCAGGTGGTCTCGTCGCGCGGCGGCTGGATGTTCGGCAGCTGCAGGGTTTGCAGCGGCCGCGACAGCTCCGGCGGATTGGCCAGATGCAGCGCCTCGATGCCGACGAGCGCGGCGGCAATTTCCCATGGCGGGGAGGGCGAAGCACCCGAACCCCAGCCGCCGAAGACCGTGGTGTGCTGATCGTTGCGGCCGTCGCCGAAAGTCACCAGCGTCGAGAGCGTCTGGCCAATATACGCCGTGGTGTAATGGCCGAACAGCTGCTCGGCCGGCGACCAGCGGCCGTCCTGGTCGGAAAGGAAGCTCTGAATTTCGTTGAGCGACGTCGGGTCCGCGTACGGCCCGGCAATCCAGTCGTATTGTGTTGAACCGAGGTTTGCGAGCGGCGTCGACAGCAGCGGCGTGCCAGAACCGCCGGACATTGCGCTGACGACGGCGTTGCCCGAATTGAGCAGGTTCGGCTGATCGGCAGCGACCAGGAGCTCGAGCCCGTTGGAAAGGCCGCCGACGTGCGCTGCCGTGACGTCGACCTTGGCGTTGTTGGAGCCGTCGACCGCGGCAACGACCGGAATGTTGTTGCCGGGCGGCAGGCCGACCGCATTCATCGCGTTGATGGCGGCCGCGGCGTTGCTGGCGATCGTCGCCGCCGAGTCGGACGAATTGATCTGGAACTCGACCTCGCGGCCGCAGACGTAAAGGATCGCCGCGCCGGTCACGCCTGGCGCGGTAAAGACGATGTTGCCGGTAGCGGCGGCGCCGGCGGGATCGGCCAGCGGCAGCGCCCAGAACGGCTGTAGCGGGGCCGCGGCCGATGCCCGGTCGTACATGCCGACCAGCATTGACGTCGGGCCGAACTTCGCCACCGCGTCGGCGTGCGACATGATCGGGCCGTAAGGGACGCCCGCGGTTGCGCTGCCGGCCGACGTCGTCTGCCCGATCAGCAGCGGCCGGACAAAATTCTCATAAGGCGAGCCGCCGGAATTGAATTCGCCCCAGAAGAATGGGACGCGGATATTCGACGGGACCTCGTTGAACGGGACGTCTGAGAGAGACATTTGAGAGCCTCACTGCGCAAAGCGCCGCCCACCAACCCACTTTGCGCAGTGAGGATTGGAAGGGAGCGCGGAGAACGCGCCGAAGATTGGTTTGGAAGACTTACTTCGAAGACTTGGACGCCGGCGCAGGCTTGGCCTCAGTGTGCTCGGCCGTGGCGTCGACGACGTCCTTGTCGCGAATTCGCCGGCGCCAAAATTGCGTGCCGGTCTTCCATTCGCCGCCGGCGGCGAGCGGCTTCTTGCTGACGGGATCGCGAACAAGAACCGGCTTGCCGTCGACGACAGACGGCTTCACAAACACGTTGGCCATTGGGGTTGCTCCAATCAGGTCGCGAGGCGCGGCACTTATTCAGCGTCGCGCGAAGGCTCGGGCTTCTCGCCGGGGCGCCGCCTGGCTTCGCCTTGAAGGTTTGGTTGTCCGGTTCGCTTTTGGCCGGGCAGAATGACCTCGGCATTGAGCGCGACACCGCGGAGCTTCCGCGCGTTCGGCATAACCGGCATGGTCTCGGCAAGGCCTCGGCCGAGCACGGCGCCGTATGAACTCTCTCGCAGCTGCTCGACGATGCCGCGAAGCGGTTGCGGCAGCCGATCGAGGCCCTGCAGGGGCGCGTAGTGCACCAGGTCGAACAGATCGTCCGGCACCTGGCATTTCCAGCACACCGAACGCATCGCCAGCCGCACGCCCTCTTCGGAGCTGCGGTGCGGCGTCGACCGCGGGTCGGTCACCATCAAATGCGTGAGCTTGCGCCAGATTTCTCCGGACGGACCGAAGAACAGTGCAAATGCGATTTCGGTTTCGATGCGATCGAGCTCGGCCTCGAGCTCCGGATCAGTTTGCGGCACGCCGGCGACGTAGCGGTTGGCGTCGCCCTCCGACGGTATCGACACAATCTGCGAAATCTCGAAGATCAAATCGACGATGCGACGGAACGGCGGACCGCCGCGTGTCTGATTGGCGTAGCCGATTTCGCCTTCGGTATAGACGACGATCACCGCCTTATACTGGTCGCGGGTCAGGTCCTCGATCGGATCGAGCCGCGAGTTGAACACGCGGTGTTCGGCAAGCGTCGGCCAGATCGGCGTCGAGGTGGCGAGCAGCGCCGTCGGCCGAAGCGCCTCGAGCGTGGCGATTCGCAGCGCCGTCCGATAAAGCGCCATGAACTTTCCCGGCGAACTACGCGGTCAGTAAATTGAGGTCGACCTGCATGCGGGTACCGGCGGAGGGGAATTTCGGCTCGGCGATGTGAAACACCTCGCCGGTTTTGTGCCGGCGCAGCCGATCGCCGCGGCGCGGCTTGTAAGGTAGCTGCACCGTATCGAAATCAATCTGCGGCCTGGTCGAAGCATGACCCGGCCGCTCCTCCTTGAGACCCTGATGGCGCGCCTCTTTAGAAAAAGCGCGGGCATAGGAATTAAGAAACGCTCCGCGGATTTCCTGCGGCCGCCGTCGCGGATCGGGACCGCCGCGGGCGTTGACGTCGTCGTTTGCCGATGCCCATGGCTCGTAGGTCCACCGCTCGGCAAACACCTGGTCGATGCACTCCGAAGCCACCCCGAGCGCATCGTCGAACAGCGTTTCCATCAGACCCGTTTCGGCCAGTCCCAGGCGCGCGAGCAAAATCCTTCGACTGGCGTAAAGCTGCCGGCGCGGGCCACGCGCAGCATCGGCACCGGCATGACACCGTTGCCTAGCACCAGAAGATTGACGGTGTCGGCGTCGATCACGCCGGTAACGACCGCGGGGTGCTCCGACGCGCCGTTCCAGCATTCTTCAGGATAGCTGGTGCTGAGAATGACGGTGTGGCCGAGCGACGGCGGCTGGCCGCCTGGCGCCGGACCGGCCGCTTTTAGGTTTTTGCTCATGTGTCGTGGCGTTTTTAGTCGGCAGAGGTGCGCTTGCCGCTGAGCAGGCAGCCCGGCATCGTGCAAACAAACAGCGGATAGCTGAACACCTCGACGTCGGCCCACATATCGCGCTTTTCGTCCATCACCACCCACGAATAGGCGTTGAGGCCGGGGGTGTTGACGAATTCAAACCGCGGCGCCGGCGCATAGACTTCCTGGAAAATGCCGGCGTTGATCGGGAAGAATTTAGCGCGGGTGGTCGGAACGCCGACTGCGGCCGTTGGATTGGCGGTCGATCCAACATTGGAGCCGACCGGCGGCGTCGGGTCGGCGTCATCGGTCGAGCGGTAGTTGATCCAATTGATGCCGCCAAAGTTGAAGATGCTGAACGCATTCGCGGTACGCAACTCCGCGGCAGCGGTCCAGTTCAAGAAGGTCTGGCGCACTTCCACGTGCGAGGTAAAGGCGTCGAAAAATTCGTCGCCGCACAGCGCACCGACCTTCACGTTGTTGCCGCCGACGCCGAGCAGCTTGCGCTTTACGTGGCGGATGGTCTGGTTGCACATCTGACGGACGATGCCGGACGCCGGGCTGGCGTTCTGCAGGTCCCAATTGACCTCAGCGGCTTGCGGCTGGTTGAATTCGTTGTTCCAGTTATAGATGGTCGAGCCGTCGGCATCGAGCAATGCGCCCTGCAGGCAGGTCAGCCGCCAGTTTTCCTTGGTGAGCTCGAAATCTTTTTTGATGAGGAACTGGCGGCGCGCCACTTCGGTCATCAGCTGTTTCATTTCGGTCTCGGAGCCGAACGCGCGAATATTCTGCAGTTCGTCCGCCTCGATGCGGGCACCCTCACCGAGCGCCTTGGTGATGAACGATCGCGCATCGCGGATTTCCGCGCCGCGCACCTTCGGCGGTGCGGAGCGCGGCTGAGTGAGGATGAGCGCCGGCCCGTTGGATCGCTCTTCGATCCAGACCGCCGTCGAGCGGATCGGCCTCTCTGTGAACAGGCCCGGGATCTGCCCGAGCAGCTCGGGCGTATAAGACATCTTGTCGACGGCCGCAGTGAGAGAGACGGCTGCGAAGGCATCCGCCCGGAAGGCGTCCATAGTAAGCATAGCTGTTTTCTCCAGATATCAGCGTCGTGCGAGGACGCGTGGGCGGGGTTCCGACGTCCGGGTTTTGATTTTTCCGGCGGCGGCGAATTACCGGACGACGACGCCGATCGCGAGCAGCTGGGCGTTCGCGGCGGCAATTTGCGCGGCCGTGGCGCCCGCGGGATAGGTGAGATCGACGCCGCGCACTTCGGCCTCGCGGTCGATGACCGTAATCGACATCGTGGCGCCGGCGCCGGTCGTATAATTCGCCCACGAAATCGCGGCGGCGAGCTGGCTGCCATCGGCCGCCGTAAACGTGATGACGTCACCCGAGAGGACACCGCCGGAAAGAGCGTCCCCTGACATCGTGACCGTGCCCGCAGTCGCATTGATGGACGACACCGTGGTGCCGGCGGCAATGACGCCCGAGGTGGTCACATCGGCAACCACCATGCCCACGAGGACGGAGGCTGGAACGTTTCCGGCGCCGAAATTAAGCACCGCGCTCGAGGACGAGGTCGCGCCGTTGGTCGTTGCCGAAGACACGCCGAGGGCTACAAACTCGCCGGCATCGGTCGGATCGGTCTCGGTGACCGCGACGGTGAACGCGTCGCCGGAGACAAAGGCGGTGCCGCCGGCAGTGATGGTGAGACCGATCTGGCCGGCAAAGGCCGTCCCGGTGTTTGCTTCGCCGATCAGCCTGCCGCTCGGATCAAAAACCTCGAAGTGTGTCGCGGCGATGGCCTGCAGCCGATAGGTGCCAGCCTGCACGCCAACGCCGGCGGTAACCGTGCCGACGGTGCCGTTGCCGGTGTTGCCGGCAACCGCAGACGCCGAGCCAGGCGAAAAAGTGCCGTCACCCTTGGTCGCCATGCCGAGAATTTGGCCGGCCACGATGGTCTGGCTTTGCGCGAGCGTAACGGCGTCGCGAGAGAAGCGGCCGGGAGCTTCGGAAACCATGAAGCCGCCAGCATGGCGATTTTCCGTGAGGACGATTTCGGTAGTGGTCATGGCGGGAGCTCCCGATGATCAGATGTGGATGTGCACGGTTTTCGAGGAAATGGTGGAAGCGCGGCGTTCTACTTTTTGCCGCCCATTGTTGCGTTGATTTTGCCGACGACGTCGTCCCATTCCGCTGCGACCTTTGCCTCGGGCGAGCCGCCCGGGGCCACCGTGGGATCAACCGTCGCGGCGTCGGCCGCCGACGCTGCGCGATCGGCAAGCGCGGTGCGCACTTTGGCGACCGGCGTTTTTGCGGAAATGAAAGCCGACGCGAGCTGGGGAGCTTGCGCAATTTGACAGAGCTGCGCGGTTTCGGTCGCGTCCGCAACCGAATAGGCCGCGGGGACGCCGGCTGTTGCTGCTGCAAGCGCAGCCACTTGCGCCTTTTTGACTTTCTCTTCGTCGTCGCCGGCCGGCATGGTCTGTCCGCAGAGCGAGCATTTTTCGCCCGGGCCAGGCGCTGAGGCGGCCGCTGCGAGAGGCGCGATCTCGACGACAGCCGCGGCCGTGTCGGCGGCCGGCGCCACGGCAGAAGTCGCGGCAGCGTTGGGTGATTTTGTGGCAGCTGTGGACATGATTGCTCCTTTGCTTGGCTCTTTCACCGCGACAACAAGGGCCGCGAGAGTTTCCTCAAAGCTCATGACGTCATCGGCGAGACGTGCCTTGACTGGTGTTTTCGCCGCAATAAATCGCCGCTTCGGTGGCCTGCGCGTCAGCCACGCTGAGGCGCCCTTGACCGCCGACAAGCGTCGCGAATTTGTCGCGAACAAAATCAACTTCCGCCTTTGCTACCGCGAACGCCTCTTCGGAAAGCGGTGCGTGGCCCCAGCCGTCGATTTTGCGCGCGCCGGAATAAACTGCGGTGTAACGCAGGCCCTCGGCCTTATCGGCCGCCGATTGATCGCAATGAACGACGACGCAGCCGATTGAGCCGATCCGCGCCAGTTCGGTAACAGAAAGATGCTCAGCGCTGCCGGCGAGGGCGTAGGCTGCCGAGGCGGCAAGCGCATTCGCGATCGCCCAGACCGGCTTTTCGGCGCGAGCGGCCGTAATGGCGCGCGCGGTTTCGATCATCCCGGCGGCCGCGCCGCCAGGGCTGTCGACGTCGAGCAGGATGGCGCGGACGCGATAGTCGGCGAGCGCTGCAGCCAGTGTGGCCGTCAGGCCGTCATACGTCGTCCAGCCACAGAGCGCGGCGAGCCAGTCAAATTTTTGCGTCAGAACGCCGGCGATCGGAACGACGGCGATGCCATCAGGGGAGAGCGCATATTGAACGAGACCATCGGGCGAAGAGACGGCATCGCCATCGACCAGCGCCAGGCGATCGCGGCGAAAATCGCGGCCTCTCTTGCCCCGTTTTAGTTCGATCGGCTCGCCGGACAATATGCGGCGTCCGGCGGGCCCTTCGATGATCGCCTGCAGCGCGGCCGGCTCTATCGCGTGCGGGCGTCCAAATAGATGCCCGGCGACGTGAGGAAGGGGTTGCATGCTGCGCCGGCTATTTCGGGTTGACGTAAGCCGGCTGCGGCGAAGCTTTCTGTGGAGCGGTTGCCGGCGCGGTGTCTTGATCTTGCGTGGGAGTTTCCTCGAGCTCCGAGCGGAGCGGCGGCGTGCCGGCGAATTGGAGGCCGAGGCCGTCGGCGCGCGTTTTGTCTTCGGCGATACGTCGGTCGACCTCGACTGGATCGTTACCGGTTTCCTCGATCACCATGCCGCGGGCCTTGAAGCCGGCGTTGACGGACATCACTTCAGTCTGGACGTCTTTGAACGGGTCGATCCAAAGCCACTTTGGCGGAATGTGCTCGCTGTTGCGCCATGGCGCTGGATCGGCGGCGTATCCTTCGAAGGCGAGTGCGCCGCCAATGTGAGCTGCGTCGAGAAACCAATAGACCGCCGGCCGGCAGAACTGAAAAATCATCGTGCCGTGTTGCAGTGCTTCGGCACGGCGCCGCGCTTCGATCAGCGCCGCGCGCATATTCGAGTAGTTTGCCTTGAGGATGTCGCCGGTGACACCCGCATAGGGCAGGCCGAGGCCGGCGCAGACGCGGGTCAGCGTACGATACTGAAACGGATCGTATGACCCGCCACTATCTGCTGGCGCGGCGACCTGTATTTCCTCCCCCGGCATGAGAACCTGGGCGGAGCCAGGCTCAAGCTTGACATCGGACGTCGTGGCGTCGTCGCCGGCGGCCGCGCGCTTGGCCTGCTCGGCGGTGAAGAAGCCGCCGTCTTCACCGGTGCGCTTGATGAAAAGCGAAAACAGTGCCGCCGTCTTCTTCCGCTCGAGCTCCGCGTCGTCATAGAGATCGAGCATCCACAGCGAGATGATCGCCGGCGTGAGCCGCGACAGGCCGCGTATTTGACCGGCCTCCATCGGCGAGAAGACGTGCAGAATTTCGGAAGCCGGAATTCGGACCCGCTCACCCCATTTGGGCACGACAGTTTGGTCGCCGGGGTGCGCTTTCCAAAAATGATAGGCGACGCGGCGGCCGATCTTGTCGAACTCAATGCCCTGACGGATGACGTTGCCGTTTTCGAGTATCAGCGTCAGCCAGACCGGCAGCATTTCCGACGGCAGCAGCTGCAGCTGCAGTGGCACCGCAAGGCCGGCGCTCAGCCGGCGCGGACGCTTTCGGACAAAAACTTCGCCGGCGACGAAAAGCTCAGCGGCCACACGGCGCTGCAGCCCGTAGAAATCGTTGACGCCCTCGGCGTCAGCCTGCGAGACGAAGCGGTCCCACAGATCCTGAACATCCTTCTTTTGCGCCGCCGCCTCTTCCTCTTTATCGAGCGGCGACTTCCAATTGAGGAGGATGCCGGGCCCGACGAGATTCGAAGCAAAACACTCTACGGCCGAGGTTGCGTAACCATTATTGCGGGCGAGGAAGCGCGCGCGCGCGAGCGTCGTGAGACCTGATTGGGAGATCAGGCTGTTGATGTGAACGCGTGTCGGCAGCCACCCGCGCAGCCGGCGGCCCATACGGCCGGCTTCGAGGCCGACGCCGTCGGCAACATCGCCGCCAAGCATGGCGCGAATGCCGCTGAAGCCCGACGAGAATGCCGCGATCGCGCCGCGGCCTATGCGCTCCGTCAAAGTCGGCCGCGCCACCAAGGCGCGCCAGTTGCGATCGAGCCCGCGCGTGCTCATTACAGACCCTTGCGCGAGCTCAAACGATAAGTGCGAGTGATCCCGGTGCCGTTCAGCTCCGCGATATCGTTTTCGACGTCCTTGATCGCCGCCTGAATTTCAGCGACCGAGCGGAACGTCGTATGCATACCTTCGACTTGAACCGAGCTGGCGCCAGTCCCCAAAGCGCGTTTGAGCGCCTCCCGCCGGGCCTGGAGCACCTGCAGATCGGCCACGGGTCACTCCATGAACGAAGACCTGACGACCCGCCGGCCGCGCGGCGGTGGCGGCGAACTGGCGGCGTCCGGTGGAGCGCCGCGCTTCACAGCGCGCGCCGACCAATCGTCCGGCCGGAAGCTCGTGAAGTAGGCGTGCGCGGCGGCGAGGTTGCCGATGCGGCAGTCGAGAAAGTGATTGTCGCGATGCGGGCGCTGTTTCCAGCGCTTGCGTTTGCGGCCGCGAAAAATCTCGTCCTCGAGATACTCGGACGTGATCTGCTTGAAGTAGTTCTCGTCGAGGAAGCGGCCGAAGTGACAATAGCCCGGCGGGTAATTGACCTCGGTGCCGTCGACGAGCGGCGTCAGCGCGGCATAGGTGTAGAATTTCGATTTGAGCGGCCAGGTGCCCATCAGGCGGAGCTTGGCGCCGCCTTTGATCTTGGTGCCGCGGTAGTCGATGTCCTGATCGGTGGCGACGCCGAGCGGCACCTTGGACCAGCCGTCGACGCCCTTGGTGGCCTTTGTGCCCGGGTGCCGGCGCGCCCATTCATAAACGACGTCGGTGCGATAACCCGAGTCGATCAGGAGCTCGTCGAGGCGGAAGCGGCGGCCGGCAGCATTGGGCCATTCGCGCAGATAGATTTTTTCGGTGAGCGCGGCGAACGCGCCAGCGTCGACTTCGGTGGTCGCGCCGTCGAGATAGTCGGCGAAGATCGTCCAGCTTTGCTGATCGGCTCCCCAGCCGACCACTTCGACATAGATGCCGCGCATCTGCACATCGGCAAAGGCAGTAAGGAGCAGCGCGCCGTCAGGAATGAGCTCCGGCGCATAATCCTCGCGCCGCGCCATCAAGAGCTCGTGGTCTGGCGCTTCGCCGGCGACATCAAACGGCAGGCCGAGCGTCAGGTTCCAGAACGTCTTGAGCTTGGCTGGATCGTTGCCGGCGGCGACGAATTGCGCGGCGATGTCTTCCCAGGTCGAAAACGGCGCCGAGAGCTCGTCGAAGTGATAGGACGGATACTTACCGGGCCCGGGCGCGGTCGCCTCCCATCGGCCGGTGCGGTAGACGGCGAGCTTTTGCGCGCCCTCGATGATGGCGCCGCAGCACGGCGTCACATAATGAGCGTTATACGGATGCGTCTTGTTGAACTTCAGCCCATAAGTCGACGGATCAAACGGCGCATTCCATTCCAGCACGATGCGCGATTTGCATTGCGGGCATTCGACGTGCCAGCGACGCTGATCGCCGGCGCGATGTTTTTCATCGATCTTCGAGATTTCCTCGATGGTTGGCGTCGAGACGTAAGCGCGTTTCCAGGTTCCCGAGGCGACAAACGATTTCTGGCCGCGAGCGACGAGTGATAACGGATCGCCCTGGCCCTCGAGATCGTCCTCGTATTCGTCGACCTCGTCGCAGAGCGCTTTCTTCGCGGTGAGCATGCGAAGATTGGCGGGCGACGATGCCAACAGCAGCGACAGCGAGCCGCGCGGAAATTTTTTCTCGTATGTCGTCGAACCGGTCGCCGAGCGTGACGATTGCGGATAGACCTTGGCCTTGAGCACGTCGGTCCGCTCGATCATGCGGTTGAGCTTGATCGAGTTGAACTTGCGCAGCGCGACGTCGGTCGGCTGCACCACCACCATGTCGCAGGGGTCGCGGTCGATCGAGTGACCGATCGCGCAGAGCAGCATCGTCGTGAAGGCGGTCTGCCCCGACTTCATCACCGCGATTTCGTTGACCGGCGATTCCGGCCCGAGCATGTCGAGCGGCTCGACAATGTGCGGCGTACGGCGCAGGTCGATCTTCTCGCCGGCGTATTCGCCATCCGGCAGCACCGCGTAGGCGGCGGCCCAAGCAGACGGCGCGATCGGCATCGCCGGCGCGATATGTGCCGCAAGCGTGCCGCCGACGATGGCGCGCGCCGATCGGGAGTAAATGATCTTCACGCGGTTTCGTCCGGCAGATCCGCGACGAGCGCGCCCGCGGCTTCCTCGGCTTTGCCTTCGGCCTCGAGCTTCGTGAACGCCGCGGCGATTCCTGTCCGCAATTCGAAGGCGATGCCTTTCAGCAGCGCGCGGACGCCGGCCTCGCCGTTTTTGCTCATCGCTTCCGCCACGTCGGCGGATCGAAGCGGCAGGCGGTCGATCAATTGCACCGCCGCGTCGCCGGCCTGGCGCAGCGCCGCGACGACGTCGGCGATCGGCACCACCTGGCCACGGCGCTCGGCGAGATCGAGCTTGCGCAGCTCGGACTCGTAATAAATTTTTGCGCGCTGCGCGGCGCTGAAGGTGGTGGCTTCGTCGGGCGCGCCATGCGGGGGAGGGGACGCCGCCGGCGAGTCGACGCGCTCAGTCTTTACCAGCCGGACCGTAGCGGCGGCCTGTTCCTTGACGGCGTCAGAGACCGCGGCGATCGCCCGCTCGAACTCGGCCGGGTCGACGAGCTTGGCGCCCCGGGGCCCGACATGGGTCTTGAGCTTACCGGCTTCCTCGAGCTTGGCGACCTGGCGGGAAATGAGCGCCTTGTCCCGGCCTCTCTGCCGCGCCAGTTCCGAGACGGAAATGAGCGCTGTCGCCGGTCCAGCGACCGCCACCGTTGATCACCGTTGACCGTTGACCCAGAAATCCGAGCGGTTACCTAGCGTTTTTTCGGGCTGCGGCGCAGCCGCGTGGCGTGGGTGGGGAGGAAGGACCCGCCGCCTCGCTGGCTCGGCTCGCTTGTGTTGCCGTTCATCGCGGTCGTCGCCGTGTTTGCGCGCGCGCTAAGGCCGCGGGCGTGAAGAGAGCTCGCAATGCCATAGAGCGTGCATCTTCGGCAGTGGAGCGTCCGACAAATTCGAGCTGCTGTTTCACCGTCTTGCCATCACCACGAACGAGCGCGTCAGCGGCAGACCGGATAGCCCGCCTACGCTCAGCACAACGGCACCCCATTGCGACCCCAGGCGTTTGGTCCCGACTTCGGAAGCTCGATCGGGGATGCCAACCATCCCGCCAGGGGGCGCCGGCGAAACCGTTTTGGAATGTAAGGCGCCCCGGGTGCCGCGCCGTCAGCGCCGCGATATGAGGAGCTCGCTCATGTGCTTGACGCCGCCCTGCACGCCGCGGCGCGCCGCGACGCGTTCGATCCGCCCGAAGGCGAATAGCGCGCGCACGCTCGGGTGATCGTTCAGCGACAGCAGCCAGCGACCGCGCAACCGTTTAAGCGCCGCCGCGAGTCTCGGGAAATCGGCTTGCGTGAAGCCGGCCTCGGGATAAACGCGCGTCGCGCCCCAATACGGAGGGTCGAGATAGAAGAACGTCTGCGCAGCGTCGTAAGTGGCGAACACCTTCTCGAAGTCGAGGTGCTCGATCACCACGCGATCGAGCCGCGCATGCAGCGCCGCGATTCGCCGCAGCACTTCGCCGGCGTCGAAATACTTGGCGCCGACCCGCGACGTTCCAAAACAGTTTTCGTCTTTGGCGCCGTACGTCAGCCGGCGCAGCACGAGAAACCGCGCGGCGCGTTCGACGTCGGTCAGCGTCGCCGGGTCGATCTTAAACAAGCGCCCGTAATCGCTGCGGCTGGTCAGCTGATGGCGCACCGCCCGGACGAGCTCGTCGGGATGGCGCTGCACCACGCGAAACAGCGTGACCACCTGGTCGCTCTTGTCATTGATGACCTCGATCGCCGGACGGCGGTCGCGGCCGAGGAAGATGTTGCCCATGCCGAGAAACGGCTCGACATAGCAACGGTGGAGATCGCGGTCGATCCGCGGGCAGATCGTGCCGCGCAGCCAATATTTGCCGCCGATGTAACCGGCAAGCGCGCGCAACGGCGCGCGCGTCGGCTCGGCCGAATAGCTTTTTCGCATGACATCGCGATAAGGTTCACCCGCCGTGTGTGCACGGTGGCGGGGTGATCGCTGAGGGCGATCGGCTCACGGTCATGCGAGGGGTGACCTCGCGGTTCGGCTGCTTCAACAGCCGAGCTCCCGCCTCTTTTTCAAGGGGCGGAAAAATCCTATCACAGAAACTCAGTACGCGGCGAGCCCGTTCTCGATCTTGAGACGCCCTTGCGCGATCTGGCGCGCATAGCGTCGGGCCTGTCGCGGTCCGCTGTGCTCCCAGCGGTACATGCGCGTCATGCGCCGAATATTCCGCACCATCTTGCGCTGCTGAGCTCGCAGCACGCGGTCCGCCGGCGATACGGCGACACCGCGCATCATGGCAACGAAACGCGCCATGGTGTTGAGCGCGTTGATGTGCATTCCGCGGATCATTAGGATGCTCGCTGTGACAGCAAAAACACCACACGACGCGATCAGGGCTGTTCTGACGACAAACCTGGACGTCGGAGAAGGGCCGACGATTTTGGCCGATTGGATTATCGAGGCGCTTGATAGCGCCGGTTATGTCATTGCGCCGAAGATGTCGGCCGCTCCGAAAATTGAGGAGGCGCAGCTCGCAGAAATGCGCGGGTCTTGCCGAAGCGTGGCCCTGCGCATCATCGATGAGGCAGGGGTGGGCGACACCCTCGCATCGGGACTGGAAGACTCCATCGTCGATGAGCTCGAAGCCGCCTATTTGTTTGGGCGCCTTCAGGAGGAAATGCGGGCGTCCTTAGAAAACTACTTTGGCGGCAAGCCAATGCGGGAGCCCGAGGAGGTTAAAAAGGTGCTGAAGGCAGTCTCTGAAAGATACAGACCGACGATTATCGGACCAAATCTCGAAAGTTACGGTCTCTACGCGTCTACAAAAACTCCGCGCCGGCGTGATCCTTGAACAGCTTGGCGCGCCGGTCGTAGGCGCGCAGCGTGTCGACGTCGCGATGCCGCGTTACGTTCATCACCGAAAAGAAATCGGCGCCGCGCTCGAGCGCGGTGGTTACAAAACCCGCGCGCATCGAATGTCCGGAATAGATTGCGGGATCAAATCCTGCTGCGGCGGCGTAATGCTTGACGATCGAAGCAACCGAGCGATCGGTGAGCCGCGCCGGCGTCGCGCAGCGCGCGCCTTTGCCGATCGGCCGAAACACCGGACCGTCGGCGATCGCAGCGGCGCTAAGCCAATCGCGCACCGCGGCAACCGGTTTCAGCTTCTTGCCGTTCGGCACGCCGATCACCGCGCCAGCGCCTTCCTGGTCGGTCTTCGACGAGCGGATATGAACGATCAGCCCGCGCCTCTCAAATTCCAGATCGGCGACGTCCAGCGCGACGAGTTCGCTACGGCGCAGCGCCGCGGCAAATCCCAACAGCAGCAACGCGCGATCGCGCAAGGCGCGCAGATCAGGCGCCGCTGCTTCTCGTTGCCGGCGATCGCCGGTCATCATCTGCGCGAGTGTCGCGGCGGTGGCCGGGGCTTTGCGCTCGACGGCTATGCCAAGGGTGCGGCGAATGCCCGCGACCACCGCGCGGACCGCTTCCGTCTCGTGCGGCGCGTCTACGCCTTTGAGACGGTGAGCGTATGCGATCGCGGCAATGCGCCGACGGATCGTCGAAACTGTTTTTCCGCGGTCGGCGAGCTGCGCAAGGTATGCAGCAAGCGTCGCCGAGCTTGCTGGGATCGGACAAAGGCCAGCGCCTTCGCACCATCCGGCGAAATCCGCCCAATCAGTTCGATAAGCGCGCTTTGTCGCATCGGCCTTCGACGCCGCAGCATAGTCGCCGGCGGATCTGAGCGCCTCGGCCAATTCGGCCGGGACCGAGCCATCGGCGCCGCCGGCAGATCGTCCATGAGCCGGATTCACGTGAAACGTGCTTGGAAACCTGAGTCCAACCAGGGGCTTATACGCCGCCATATTCGCCTTCGGCCCAAGGCCAGTCCGGCATCGGTACCGTTTTGCCCGCGAGCGGGTGAATGCAATCGCTCAGAAACTCGATCTGCCCGGCGCGAACGAAGCAATGGCAGCGCGTTTCCTTCTGCGAAATCCTGATGCTCGGCGCGACGGTGGGCGACTCGACGTTGCCGTCGAAGCTCCACTTCGGACCAGGCCCGACGCGCTCAGTGGTGATGAGGTGGCACTCGTCGCAACCTGGACACCACCAGGCGATGCCGCGGCCGCCTTCCCAAGCGACGCTGCGAAGCTTCGCGCTTAGCCGCGCCATGGTATGCTCCGCAAATGACGACGAGCCAATTGCCAGCACTTCGCGGAGCGCCGGGCCTCGACCTATCCCGCGGCGAAGAGCGCGATTTCGGCGGCTTCCGCTGTCGGCTGCCGTTCTGCGTGCGATGCGGCCGGCAGGTCGAAAGTTTTGGTTGGGAAACGCCGCTCGAGACAGTGTGGCTGTCGCCGTGGACGCCGCGCACTGAACATACCGGCGAGGTCATCGTCACGATCAAATGCCACGGTGAGACGTGGCGCATGTCGAACTGGCGCGGGATTTTATCAGCCGACCGTTGACTTTCAGATCAACAGACGGCGTCAATCGCTTCCGGGAAGCCGCCGTTATCGGAAGTCATTTGTTCGCGCAATTGCAGCAAACGCGCGTTTATCTGTTCGCTGCGAGCCGCGTTAGTTGTTTGATCCAGAGCGCGCCGGTATCTCTAGCGGCGCTCGATCGGAATAACGCGCCCGTTGAGCCGCACCGCGGCGGTGCCATGGTCGCGATGTTCGGCGCAAAATGCGTACGGCGTATCGCGAATGCCAAGTTCCTTGCGCAGCCGGCCGACGCATCGGGCAATGCCGCGGGCAATCTCCTCGCGGGCACTCAACCAATTGTCGGTGGTGACGCGGTGATCGGGGCCGCGCACCCTGTTGAGCGTTGTAGCGAGCTCCATCAATTGATCGAGCTCGGCTGCGGCGGTCGTCACATCACGCCCAAAAAATGCGAAGCCCGCCGCGGCGGTGCGCCTGGCGGGCTCAAATCCTTTTTCACGCCTCGATAGGTTGTCAAGCTTTTGCCCCCAAGTCAACGAGCACGCTGCGGCCTTTGTTTGCTCGGGGTTTTTTCGATGGCGGTCCCGCTAGTTTGCGCTGCGGTCGAAGCGGCAAAGGTTTTTGATTAGCAACGGCATAGCTATGGACGCGGCGCTTTTTTTCCGTTTTCTCCGGCTCAAGCCAAGGTGCCGCACTCGCCGCCGGCGGCAGCGCCTGATGCGCCGTAAGGTTAAGGGTTTGCGACAGTGCGAGCAGCGCCCGGCGCCAGACGTGATAGTCGGCGCGGCCAAGCACGATCTCGACCGGCGACGGCGCCCAGCGCAGCGGCGAGTAGGAACCGGCGGTGTAGAGATTTTTGCCGCGGCATTCGCCGACCAGCATCGGGCCGCGGCGGCCGGGGATCTGCATCGGCAACGGCTGGCCGGCTTTCCATTGCGGCCGCGTGCCCATCACCGCGTGCTGGATCACCAGCGCCGAGACGTTGATGCTTCGCACCATCAGCACATCGCGCGGCCGCACCGCCGGCGGCATCGTGTCTTTGTCGTAATAGCCGGCGACGCTGGCGGTGCCGACGGTGACATCGATGCGCGGCCGCGGCCGCAGATCGTTGACGCTCACAAGCGCGCGAAGATCGCCGACGATCAGATCGAAATCCTGCTCGATCGAGAGGGTACCGAGCCCGGCGATCGCGCGCTCGATTTCTTCGGCGTCGGGATGCGGCAGCCCGAATTGCGCGTAGCGCTGCGCGCCGCCGCCGGCAAAGCTGTGCTGGTCGGGATTGACGCCGCCCAGCGAGCCATATTGCTTCATCCGGTCCCAGATGCCCTCGGCCGACGAGGTTTGCCGTTTCGGCAGCTCATCGAGATAAGCCCAGCGCACCAGTTCTTCGATGTCTTTTTTTGTTCGTTGATCAGCGCGCGCGCTTTTGTTTGACACCGGGTTCGAGCTCCAGCTCCGGGGAAGAGGACGAAAGAGAACGAGAGCACCGGCGCGCCGGCGGGTAGTCTGGGAGGAAGCGTTTTGCGCAACCACCGGCGCGCCGGCAAACGGTTAAGCGGCGAAGGATATGCGACGATCTTCCGCGGTCGACTCGCCCTGCAGGCCGTGCTTGAGCCACAGCGCGCGGCGCCGCACCTCGTCGGTCAAAAGCGGTGAATCGAGAAAGTCGGCCAGGAGGTCGATGAACGCGAGCTGATAGGCTTGCGAGACGCCGATGTCCGGCAGCAGCGCGCGCGAAACCCGCGCGGGCGCAAACTCGCGCGGCGAAGAGCTGATATCGGGCATGGCGGAAAACTCCCCACGCCTCCTCCGCCGCGGACAATGCCATAACTAAAAAATCTGTCAGCCGCGCGCGCGTATCGCGGTTAATGCTTTTTCTAAATCTTGTTTCAGCCGCTCGAGCTTTAGCTCCAGGGAAGGCCTCACCACCCCGAGCCCCGCGTAGAAAGCCAATGCTGCCGCGATCGCATAGGCACCCCATTCCGGGATATCGAAAGCAACATGCATCACGCCACCACGGCCGGCTTCATGAAGGCTTGCGTGATCGAGATCGAGGCGCCGGTCACAAACTCGTAGTGCTCATACCGTTCGCCGCCGCTGATCCGGTTCTCAGCGCGCCGGTTGTTGTAAAGCCGGCCGGAAAAGCTCGCCATCGGCAATTTGCGTTCGCCGCCGGCGATCGCGACCAGGAACCGCTTGGCCTGTTCGAACACGATCCGCCGCGCTTCGCGCTCGGAGCCGTTGAAGGCGCGGATCTCGACGTCGTAATCCTCGCCGACGTCAACTCGCGCCTGGTGGATGCAGGGCTGCCAGCGGCCGGGCGCGACGCCGAGCACGAGCGGCGGCGGCAGACGGAACCGGAGCGTGATTTCCGCGGTGAGCAGCACCGCGGCCGGCGGGCGAAGCTGTTCCATAACAGGCGCACAATCGCCCGTTACGGTGACCGTCAGGTTAAAGGACGCCGCCGGGATTTTGCAGGTTCACATTTTGCGGCCGGTCGAGCTGCTGCACGCTCGAGCGGCCTTCGATCTGGCCATCCTTCACCAGGACGGCCGACCAGCGTGGCCACCATTCCGAGAAGGTGATCTCGGCGAGCCCCTCGGCGCCATAAAGTTTTTCGACGCGACCGCGCACGAGCACGTAGTCGCCTTCGCGAATCGCCGGGGTTGGGCCCTCTCCCGCCATGGCGCGGCAAGGTAACCGCCGATTGTGACAAAAGCGACCGAAATCTAGGATTTTGGTCCGGCCGAAGCTGCCGGGTCGGGCGCCGGGAACCGTAGCGCGGACCGCGCCATGCTTTCGTAGTTCTCGGCCGCGCGCCTGATCGCGTCGTAGAACATCCGCACCGCCTGCGGCGCGTCCTCCGGGCGGATCTGGCGCACCGCGTCGTCGAATTTTTCCATCGCGGCCGCCAGTCGTAGATGCTGGATGCGAATGCGCACGATGTTGGCGTCGAGCTCGTCAGCCATGGCCACCCCCTTGCTTGCGCATCGCGTCGCCGAGCCGCTCTAGCGACTCGCCCAGCGCTTTCTGATCGGACGCCGGCGCCGGCTTGTTGTTCAGTCGCGGCGGTCCCATGGCGAACACCGGACCGTCCTTGAGCTTCACGTGGCGATCGCAGCCGTCGCTGATGATGACGTGGAACGCGGCCGCGGTTGCGGTGCGCTCGCCGGCGCCGGCGATGACGGCCGCAAGCGCGCCATGATCGCCCTCGACGCGTGCGAGCCACCGCTCGATCAGCGTCTCGGCCTTGGTGCGCTTGACCGCCATCCGCTCGATGACAAGCTTGAGGCCTTCGCTTTTGAGCCACAGTTCGGCCGTCGCGGCTTCATCCTGCTGGGTGCGAGTGCCGCCCTCCAACCCACTCGCACCCAGCGACGGGTGTGGACTACTCTGCGCGCCAGCCGCTTGTCCTTCGGACAGCCCCTGCGACTCGCCGCTTGCTGCAGCCGGAAAGTTGTCCACACACTTCCCAGCTTCTATAAATGTTTGATCTGCTCTGGCCGTGAGCATCACGGTCTCACGATCGCTCACATCGTGAGGGCTCGGTGCTGTGGAAAAGTCGAGCAGCTTTTTCAGCTCGGCTTTCTGTTCCGCCCAGGTCAGCTGTCGGCCGCGGCCCTGGTCGCGCAAGGCGTGGAGCGCGATTTCCTTGGCCGTGCGCGTTGGCTCGTCGATCAGCCCCTGGCGCGACAACAGCGCGAGCTGGCCGAATGCTTTGCGGAACGCCGTCGACCGAGCCTGCCGGTCGGCGGCGGTGTTGTCCTCGGTGTCGGGATTGCGCAGCCAGAAATCGACAATGAAATCGTCGTGTATCCAGCCGATTTCCGGCAACTCCAGCACGGCGTATATGCGCGCCAGGAGCTCGTCGTCGTCGAGCCCCCAATGCGCGGCCAGCTCCTCGATCGAGAAGCCAAACACCGAGCCGCGCGGCGTGTACTGGTTGGCGTAATCGTCGAGCCGGTCGACGAACGCCTCGACCACCGGCAGCATCGCGCCGCTGCGGAGCGCGACCAGGCGCAGCCGCTTGTCGTCGGCGTGCATGTACGGGCCCGACTGCCATTTGCGGCGCCACGGAAACCGTCGCATGCGGATTTTCTTGGCGACGGCGGCGGCCGCCTCGGCGGCGCGTTCGGCCGTGCGACCGATGCCGGCAACGCGCCGCGACTTGTCGCGCCAGTCCATGCTGTCGAAGCTCACGGCCGCGATCGCCTCATCGGAGGTTTTCTCCGACAATGAGCCCGATCCAAATAAAGCCGAGCGCCGCGACAAACAAATAAACCGGGCAGATGCGCCAGAGCTTAAACCCGCACGCGCAATGATCAGGGCGAGCGTTCATGCGGCATCCTTCAGCCGCGGCGCGTTGAGCGTGATCACCGGATCGAACTTGCCGGCCTCTTCGCCCCAGGTGTCCCAGCCTGGACGCGCCGTGCGCGAAAACAATTCGAGGAACCGCGACCCGGGCGGCATGTAGCGCTCGGCGAAGGCGTAGGCCTCTTCGGGCTTGCGCGAGTGCTCGCGCGCCAGGCCGTCGATCAGGTTGCGCTCGCCGCGCGACGTCTTCGGCGCGCCGGTGATGCCGACGAGGAAGGGCTCGGTCGCCGACCGAAAACGATAGCCGGTGCCGAACGCGATGCCGCCCTTGGATTTGCGCTTGAGCCACGGGCCGCCGGAAACGTAGCGAAAGCCCCAAGCCTTCATGCAGGCGCCGGGGTGCGAGCGCGAGGCGTCGGCGTTTTTGTAATGCCGCTTCGGATCGCCGCCATCCAACAGGTGAGGCCAGGTGCACCAAAGAAACAGCACACAGTCTTGCGCCGCGAGATCGCCGACCGGTAGCGCCGCGATCGCGTCGAAGCTCATTGCGCCGTACTTCGCGACCGAGCTTTTGGCTTCACCCTTCGGCGAGCGCATCACCGTCGGCCACGGCGGATCGACCATGATGAAATCGTAGGACAGCGGGCGCAGTCCTGCGAACGGCCAGGTACCGGCACCGGAAACGCCGCGGACGTTGACATTCGGCGGTGCGTTCATCGGCGCGCCTTTTCCAGCGCCGAATAACCGGGGAGCGGGTCGCCGAAGATTTCCGCGGTCAGGTCACGCGGTGCAAGCGCCAGGCGCTGCTCACGCTCGGCGAGCGCGGCAGGATCGGGCCGCAAGGTCTTTTCCCACGCGCGCGCGGCGTAGAAAGGCTGCAGTTCAAGCCGCTCGATCCGCTGATTTACCGACCCCTTTGTACGGCCGAGCGCTCTGGCGATTTCCGTCGGTCCCGCGTTCTCCCGCCTCATGCGTTCGAGTGTGGCCAGGTCGGCTTCGCTGTAGGCAGAAGCGAGCGGCATCACAGCATCCCGAGCGCGTGCAGGTAAGTTTCAACGATCGCCTCTTGCTCCTTGCGCTCGTTGACGTCCTGGGCGCGAAGCCGCACCACGGTGTGCAGGGCCTTTTTGTCGAAGCCGTTGCTTTTGGCTTCGGCGTAGACGTCGGCGATGTCGTCGCCGATCGCCTTTTTTTCTTCCTGCAGCCGCTCGATGCGCTCGACGATCGCTTTGAGCTGATCCTTCGCAAAGCGATGCGCGGGGGCTTCGTCTTTGGCGGCCGCGTCGCTCATTCAGAACAACCCGACCAGCCGCGCGACGATCGGCGGCGGTCCGAACACCAGCGACATGACCGCGAGCGAGCCCGCGGCCGCCAGCGCAATCACCACCAGTGAAACCACCGTCAGCCGCTTGGCGTCTTCGGCGGTCAAAAGCGGCGTCCCTCGCGCGCGCGCGCGAGGGGTGGGTGACAAATGAAAGTGCGTCAGCCCGAAATGCCGCGCCATCACGCATGCTCCAGCAATGCGGTGCGCTCGCCTTCGATGGTCGGTATGTCACCGGGCCACCAGCGCTCGTGCTGCCACTGGAACCAGCTGTAAAGCCGGCGCGTCATGTCGCCTGGTTCGGCCTCGATGGTAATGCGCGCCAGCTGCTCCCGCGGATCGCCCAGCCCGCCGGAAGGCCCGCGCGCGACATTGGCGAACGCGCCGGGCAGCCAGTATTCGCACCGCGCCGTGATCGGCCGGGCGCCGGCGTGCTGCAGCTGCCGCTCGATTTCATCGAGCATGGCGCGGGTCGCTTGAAACGACGGCTGCCCGCGGGAGCCGTGGCCGCAATACCAGACGTGAGCGGAAAACTTCATCGGGGCGTCTCCGTGGCGGACCAAAAAATCACGCAACGCAAACGCCAACAAAAAATCAGGCCGCGGGGCGCCGGCGGCCGCCGAACTTTTCGCGCAGGCGCGTTTCCTCGGCGTCGAGTACCGCGTCGAGCTTTTCGCAGATCGCTTCGTAGGCGCCGATGTGCGGATCGGTCTCGCGGTTGAGCCACCGATAAACGGTTGAGGGCGGCACCTTCGCGCGCGCGCAGATGGTGGGGATTGTGAGCCCGAGCTCTCGGGCGCGGTCCCGTATCGTATTAATGCGAATCAAGGCTTGCATTAATCGAAGCATTGAGTCCAGAATTGGGAATTGTCAATCGCAGCCATGCGAAGTGCGGTGTTAACCGGCGTGTTGCACTCTCGAACGATGACGACCAGTGCAACGCGGCCGCCGCCCATGGCGGCCAAAGGCGACGACGGCCGCAAGGAAGTGGTCGGCTGGATCGACTCGATCAAAGTCGCGCACGGCGTCGAAATCCCGGCGATCGCGAACAAGGCTCGCGTGTCGGCCTCGACGATCTACCGCTATTACGACGAGAGCTACGAGTTCAGCCCGTCCTACAGCGTGCTGCGCAAGATCGCGCGTGCCTGGGGCGCGGCGCTGCCGAAGATCGAAGGCCTCGAGGCGCCGGGCTTTGCCGAAAGCGAAATGGATCAGATCGATGCGCGCGAGGGCTACGACGAGATCGTAGCCGGTCCCAATCAAGGGCGCTGGCGTATCGAGACGCGCGCGCTCGAGCTCGCCGGCTTTGTACCCGGCGATATCGCTTTGTTTGACCAGACCGTGACGCCGCGGCGCGGCGACGTCGTCTGCGCCCAGGTGCTCGACGGCCGCGGGGGCGCCATCACCAGGCTGCGCCTCTACCAGGCGCCTTATCTCGTCACCGCGACGATGGACCCGCGTGTTTCCGATCAGCCGCTCTACGTCGACAGCGAGCGGGTGACGGTTTGGGGCACCATGGTCCGGATGTTGCGGGTGCGGCCCGAGAACGGTTCGAACGGGTCGAATTCACGCGATTGACAAATTCCCATTAATGGGAATTTATAGCTGCACTGTTGCGAATCGAAAGATCGCCCGTGCACGCTCGGCCGCACCTCTCAAGTCTGCCCCTTCGGACGCCGCCAGATTTGGAAAACCCGGCGCCGTCCCAGTGTCAGCAAAAACCCGCCAGTGATATTGCCGCCGATCCACATCAGCGCGATCACGGTCGACGCTACATCGGTACGGGCGCCGAGAAAGAACCAGGCGCCGATCGCGAGATTGTAGAACATCAGCAGCACCGCGAAAAAAATGCTGCCGGCGCTCGGTTCGAAGCTTTCGACCAAATAGATGTTTGTCGGCCTCGGCTGATGCGATGCCGCGCCGGCCGCACGCTGGGCCCTTCGACGCGCGCGCACTTCCATGAGCTTGCGCACCGGCCAGCTGGTCAACAGCGCGGCCAAAATAAAAACCAGCAGGCCGCCGCTGTAGAGCCAATTCCAGCTTTGCTGGCTCATTTTTCCGCCCGCTCCCGGAAGCGCGCGAACGCTACCACTCAACCCGCACGCGAACAACGCTCGGGGCGTGGTCTGTCCACCGCAAACGTAGAGGAGTGCGTCATGAAGAAACAACCAAACCCGATCGACCGTCACGTCGGCGGCCGCGTCCGCATGCGGCGCATGATGATCGGCATCAGCCAGGAGAAGCTCGGCAACGAGCTCAAGCTGACTTTTCAGCAGGTGCAGAAATACGAAAAGGGCGCCAATCGCATCGGCGCCTCGCGGCTCGCGCACATCGCCAGCATTCTCAACGTGCCGATTTCGTTTTTCTACGAAGGCGCACCCGGCGTGCAGGCGACGTCGAAAGGCGCGGCGCCGGTCAACGATCCTTGCGCCACGCTCGTCACCACGCGCGACGGGCTCGCGCTTGCGGCTGCCTTCAACGCCATCGCCGACAGCAAGGAGCGCGCGGCGATCGTCGCGATCGCGCAGGCCTTGGCGACGCCGGTGGTCACCAGAACGAAAGCCGCCGCCTGAATGGTGCGGCCGTTCCATATCGCTCTCGCCGTCGCCGTCCTTTCGTTCCCAGCGACGACGGCACACGCGGCGCCGCTGCACCCCCGGGTCAATCTTTCCCTTGACCGCAGCGGCGCCGCGACGATCGTCGCCCACCCCGCCGGCTGCCCCTGGGTGAACTTCTGCGGCTGCGGGGTAAGCGTTCGCGCCTACGGCCATCCGGTGCGGGCGCTATTCCGCGCCGCCGCCTGGCATCGCTTGCGCACCACCACGTGCGCCGCCGGCACGGTCGCGATCTTCGGCAGCTTTCACGTCGCCTATGTCGAACAATGCGATGGCGCGGCCGCGCTGATGTACGACCCGAACTCAGGCGGCCGGCTGACGCGCCTGCACTGGGTGAAAACCCGCGGGCTTAAATTCGTCGATCCGCGTTCGCGAGATTTTGCGGAAGATTTTGCGGGGGTAGCTCAGCGCGAGAGCATCGATGGCAGGCCGTCTGGCTCAAGGCTCCAGCCTCGAAGGTCGCAGGTATCAAATCCTGCTCCCCGCTCCAAGTCTCAACTGACCGGAGGCGGCGCGTGGCTTTGATCATCGGCGGCCGGCCGAGCGGATTGCGCATGTGCCGCGGCTGCGGCTGCGACGACAATCACGCCTGCGTCACCGACGACGGTCCATGCGCTTGGGTGTTGCTCGACTTCGTCATTGAGCCGACTGCGCGCGGCCTCCGCGTGCACCCTTTGCCGGCCGGCGTCTGCAGCCGCTGCGCCGAAGAGCTTGCCTACGATATGCGCGAGCTCGCCACCATCGGCATCGGCCACATCGACCTTGACGACGAGGAAGCGGCATGAAACGCGCGGGGAGAGCCAACATTGGTGGAAAAGCCGGCGAGCAGCGAGAACAGCCGGTTGAAGCAAGGCTCCCTTCTCGACGGTCGCCGGTATCGATCCCGGCTCCCCGCTCCACCATCAAGATCAGGGCGTTGCAAATCGAAATGGAAGGCGACGCCCGAACAATCGGCGACGCGCTGGCCGCGCTTTTCGCGCGCGTCGCGGCGCGCAACGGCGGAGGATCGGCATGAAGATCACGATCGAGAGCACCACCAAGATCGTGACGCTGGTGCAGGCCGGCAGCAAAATCGAAGCCCGCGTCTGGCAGGGCAAAACCGAAAGCGGCATTCCGGTGCAATGCTTCATCACCCGCATTTCGCCGGAGATCCCGAAGGACGATCCGCGCATCGACGAGCTCACCGTCCAATTCACCAATGAGCTTACGCGCCGCGCCGATCCGCGGCCGACCGTCGAGGCGATTCCGCTGCGCGTTATCATCTGAGTTTTTGTTTCGGCGTTCCCGCGTTTCTTGTTGCGTTGCGTCGCTGCCGCCGCGCTCGTTGCGCGGCTCCCCCGCGCGTCCCTAGCGACGCGGCGGCAGCTAACGACCAACCGAACAGGAGAGGGTCATGTCGGAAGGCGTTCAATTCTGCGTCCGCCACATCATCGCCCGGGTGCTGCGGATGAACACCGAATGCGTGCGTGACGACTGCACGCTCGACGGCAACCTGAATGCCCGGTGGCTCGACGTGTTCGAGATTGCCGGCGAGATCGAGCTCTTGTTCGGCATCGCGATCGACAACGACATGATCGCCAATTGGTCGACGGTCGCCGACATCGTCCTGACGGCGAAGCTCTTGGCCGCCGATCGCCGGCGCCTGCAGGGGAGGGCGGCGTGAAGAACAAACTCTCCGATCTAAACGACCATCTGTTCATGCAGCTGGAACGGCTCGCTGACGAGAAGCTGACGGCCCAGCAAATCGAACAGGAGCACAGACGCGGCATGGCCATCGTCGCGGTCGCCGATCAGATCATCCGAAACGCAAGCCTGCAGGTCGACGCGGCCCGGTTGATCGCCGGTCGCGGCGGCGATCCGATGTCGTATCTGCCGACGTTGGAAGGTCGCACGCGGGCGCTCCCGGCGCCCACAAACGGAAAGCGCCAGTGAAAGGCCGCTCGATAAAGTATAGCGCGCGCGAGCTGGCCTTTATCAGCCGGCGCCGAAGGATGACCAGGCGCGCGTTGCACGCCGCTTTTGTTCGCGCATTCCGGCGCCGCGACGTTTCGATCGACGACCTCAAAGCTCTCTGCACCCGCAAGGGCTGGCTGACCGGTCGGAACGGGCGGTTTGAGAAGGGGATCGCGCCGTGGAACACGGGCAAGACGAGGCCCTACAATGCGAACTCCGCGCGGACCCAGTTCAAGAAGGGCGGCCTGCCGCCTAACACAAAATATCTCGGCCACGAACGCGTCTCGAAGGACGGTTACGTCGAGATCAGCATCAAGCAGGTCAATCCGCACACCGGATTCGAACGCCGATATGTCCTCAAGCATCGCTGGCTGTGGGAGCAGATAAACGGTCCAGTGCCCAAAGGCATGGCGCTCAAATGCGAGGGCGATCGGCTCGACACCGACCCGTCGAATTGGGAGCTCGTGCCGCGGGCACTCTTGCCGCGGCTAAATGGCCGCTTCGGTCGCAACTATGATAGCGCGCCGGCCGATCTCAAGCCGACGATCATGGCCGTCGCAAAGCTCGAGCACGAGCTTCGCGAGGGGAAGGCGGCGCGATCATGACCGCGCGCTTCTCCATCAGCCAGCAGATCGAGGAAGTCGATCGCGAGCTCGAGCTGCGCGATCGCGTCTACAAGGGCAAAGTGCATTCCGGCGCCTGGCGCGCGTCGGTCGCTGAATTTCACATGGAGCGCATGCGCTCGGTCAAGGCGACGCTGGAATGGCTGCGCGCTAATGAGACCGACGTCCGTGCCTACGTTGCCGCGAAAGCGGCAAAGCCGAAGGACGCGGCAGCATGAGCGCGCCTTCGGCCAAGCTCACCGTCACCCAGCGCTACGCGCTCAAGGATATGTCCTTCGAGCGCAGCGGCGCCGTGCCTGCCGGGCGCGTGATGTTCTGCAAAGGCCGGAAAATTCTCGGCTATGGCGATGTGACCGATCTTGAGCGCGTGAAGACGCTCACCGATCGCGGCGTCACCACCGTCTGCCTTTCCGCCACCGATTACGACGACGTCAAGCGGTGGCTCGCATGAAGGCACTCACCATCTGGCAGCCGTGGGCGTCGCTGATCATGGTCGGCGCCAAGCCGTTCGAATTTCGCGGCTGGGATTTCCAGAAGCGCGAGCGCGGGCTGGTCGGCCAACGCATCGTCATTCACGCCGGCGCGCGCGAGGTCAAACCGGCCGAAGTCGAGGATCTGTTGCGGCGGGTCGGCGGCGAGGACGATATGACGGGCCTCGTGATCGACGTCGCCCGCGAGCTGCTCGAGCGCGTGCGCGCGGCGCACAAATACCGGCTGCTGCCGCTCTCTGCAGGCCTCGGCACCGTTAAGCTCGGCCGGCCGCGCAATGCCGGCCTGATCTTCGGAGCCAACGTCGCCGACAGCGATCGCGGCGCCTTTAATTTCGCGTGGCCGCTTGCCGATGTTCGGCCGTTCGCGGCGCCGATACCGATGCGGGGCGCGCAAGGTTTTTGGAATTGGCCGGAGGCCGCTGCCGCATGAAATCGCGCCCGGCATCCGGCGTCGTCCGCGACGTCAAGACCATCGCTGCTTATCTGCGCCGGCTGTCCGGCATCGCACGCGGCCAGGCGCTGCACGCCGAGCTGGTGCGCGATCGCAAGAGCGCCACGGCGGCGCGACGCCAGGCGGCGCGATTGGAGCGGTGGGCCGCGCTCCTTGAGACCGTGCGCACCCGCTGCGTGTTCGGGGAAGTGTCGTGAAAACATTCCAGGCGCGCATCGAGCAAATTCTCTCGCCGGCGATCGACGTCAAGGCACCCTATTCGAAGGTGATGGTGGCCCAGGTCGTCGAAGCTGCGCAAAGAGAGGCCAATCGGCACGCCGCTGAAATCGAGCGCCTGAAAATTTGGGTTGCCGATCTCCAATCCGACATGTTCATCAACTGCGTTTATTGCGGCCACCGGTACGGGCCACATGAAACCACGCCGGTGAGCGCGGCCGACGCGCTGAAGGCACACATCACCGAGTGTCCCGAGCATCCGTTGTCGAGGGCCACCGCGCTTCTTGAGAGCGCTTACCACGCGCTCCGGAGCTATGAATTCGGCAACGGCAGTCCGGACCTGGCAAAAAGCGTTTGCGAAACGCTGCTGGGTTTTGGGCTCAAGCCGAAGGGCGGTTCGTGAGCGCGCGCGACGAAATCATCGCCCAGGCGGCGCTCGCGGCCACGATGTTGTCATGCCGCGTCATGGACCAGCTCGCGGTTGCGACCGCTCTTCCGCGCGCCGAGGTGCAACGCCGGCTGCGCCAGGCCATCGACATCACCGAGGAATTGTTGACGCGCCTGGAAACCGCGGAGCTGGAATTGGCGTCGACGCCGCTCGAGGACAGCGAGGCGGCCGCCAGTGGGTGACGAGCGCGAGCCGTTCGAAGAAGCAGCCCTCTACGTCACCGACAAGGAGCTGCGCCGGCGCGTCAACCCGCGCATGGGCTGGGACAAGTTTCGCGCCGCCGTCCGCGACGCCGAGAAGACGGCGAGTTGCGGCAGCGGTCTGGTTTTCCCCAGGGTAAGTGCGTTGTGGGGCGGGCGTTATTGGCCGAAGGCGAAAGCCTACTTTGACGACGATGAAGGGCTCGACCAAGATGAATTCACCGGCGCCGACGACAAGCCCGAAAACTTCCGAGCCAGCAATGCCACCGCGCGGCAAACGACCAGGCCACAAAATCGGCCGCAACGGGCTGCGCTACTGGATCGCGAAGAGCGTGGTGCGCGACCCGATGGGCTTTCCCGACCCGTGCATCGCATTGCCGGTGGGCGCTAGCGACGACGACGTCGACGATCTCTGCCTGGGCTACACCGCCGCACTGCGACGCTGGATTGATGAAGCCCGCGCCGCGGCACCGCCGGATCCGGCGGACTTCGATCCGCGGCGTCTCTATGATGGATCTGTACTAGCGGCGTGCCGCATTTATCAGGAGCACCCGCTTTCTGATTTTCACACGGTCAAAAGCAACACCCGGCGGTTCTATGCCGCCAACCTGAAGATCGTCGAGCGCGACGTCGGCGGCCGCCAGATCCGCAACCTGACCATCATCGATGTGAAGAACTGGTACACCCAATGGCGTCTGCCGGCGGCGGCCGGCGGCAAGGAGCGCGTCGATCGCGCCCACGATTGTATTGCCGTTTTCCGCACCGCGCTTCGCTTCTGCGCGGCGTTGCATTTGCCATCGCGCAAAGAGCCGCACTGCGGCCAGCTAGTCGATGCGCTAGAAAAAGTGAAATTTGAAAAGGGCGGCGCGCGAGAGGCGGAGCTGACTTATGCCCATGTCGTCGCTTTCCTGCGCAGCGCCGGCGAGCTCGCCCAGCGCGGCACACTCGCACCACTGCGCGCGCTCTACATGTCGATCGGCGTCGCGGCGCAATTCGAGCTGCTGTTACGGCAGAAGGACATCATCGGCGAATATCCGAAAAATGCTGCGGATCTCGAGAAGGCGCTCAAGCGCGGCGCCGCGACGCTGGAATGCGGCGGCCGCTCGTGGATCGGCTATTTCACCTGGGAGAACATTCCCGGCTGGCGCTGGCGGATGCGCACGTCGAAATCGAAATATCGGTCGGCCGCGGACTTTGACCTCACCAAACAATCGCTGCTTTTCCCGCTGCTCGAGCGCGTGCCGTTCGAAGAGCGAACCGGCGCCGTCATCAAGGGCGAACACGGCTTCCCGGTGCCGGAGCACAGCTATCGGAAATGGTTTCGCCAAATCGCCCGCGCTGCCGGCATCCCGGACGACGTCTGGAACATGGACACGCGCGCTGGCGGCGCCACCGAAGCGGAGGAGGCCCAGGTGCCGCTCGATCTGATCAGCGCGGGGCTGACCCACGCGGACACCAAGATGACGCTCCGCTATATCCGCCGGCGGGGCACAAAACTTGACGCATTGGCCGACGCGCGCGGCCGCAATCGAAAGGCAGGCGACGGCGATGCCGGCTCGTAGCGCTCTGCCCGGTTTAAAGCGTGTGCCGCGCGGCGGCCGGCTCGTCTGGTGGTGGGTGGCATCTGCGCTCACCCGGTACTCGGCGGGTTTCACGCCGCGCACCGTCCGCTTGTGGGATGGGCCGGCCGAGCCGGGTGCCATTGAGCATGAGCTGATCCGGCAGGAATGCGAGCAGCTCGCCGGCGCTCTTCGCGAATGGCAGTCGACCGGAAAGCTTCAGAAGGCGCGAGCGCGGTTTCGGCTGGGCACGATCTATTTTGCCAAAGCCGGCGAGAGGGTAAAGATCGGCTTTAGCGGCGACGCCGATCGACGCGTCACCAGCATGCAAGTCGGCAGCGCCGAACCGATCGAGCTGCTCGGCACGATGACCGGCACCGAAGCTATGGAACGCCACCTACACCATCGATTTAGGGCGCTCAGAATACGCGGCGAGTGGTTCCGGCTCGACCCGAGGCTGCAGGCGTATATTGCCGACGAGACGCGTGCGCCGAACATACGGGAAACGATTCCGACCGACCCTTTGTCGGAATCACTTCAGGAGGTCGGAATCATATGAGGGAAATCACGGGCTTAGGTGGTGGGGGAGGTAGGACTCGAACCTACGAAGGCGTAAGCCAGCGGATTTACAGTCCGCCCCCTTTGCCACTCGGGACACTCCCCCGGAGCGCGCCTAACTAAGGCGCTACAGCGGGTTAGGCAATAGCGGCGTCGCTGCTGCCATTGTCATTCCAAACGGCATTTGACGCTCATTCTAAGTCATTCATGCTTGGTTCGCGAGCCTGCGGGTCGCCGTTTGCGAGTTGCCGTCAGCGCTCGTGCCATTGTTCCGCTCTTGGGTATCCGAAATAGGCGCGGGCAGTCCGACGACTGCCTTACGCGGTCGCTCAAAGGGCTCCGACTGCTCAATCCGCAGCGTATGCGCAAGCGGTCAACCCACTGCGAACGGCCAAGGGAGTCGGGTCAGTGCGGATAGTGCTCCTTACAGTACGCCTCGGCTTGCGAATCTGCGTAACCCAAGGTTCGACCGTTCCGTATGCATTGCGCGTACGTTGTTGCGTGCTTGATCGGGACATTTTGGCCCTGAGCGTTGGGAAATAGAACATAGCCGGGCGACAGTTTCTGACCACCTTGCGGAACCTTGTTCCCGAATGCGTTGGCGCAGGCTCCGGACATGCGAAAACGTTGACCACTCGGGCAGTCATCCGCGTCCGCATTCATTGAACCTAAAAGCACGACGCCGCTCAATAGCGCGAGCATTATGGTGATCTTCTTCATGAATAGCCCCTCAACACCTGCTTCCCAAGATTAGCGGAATTGCGTTTGAGGTTTAAGAGGAGATCACCGGCTCATTCGGCTGATCATACTCGCTTCGGCGCTCACTCACTGGAGGAGATCTCGCGGGGACGTGGCTAAGCCCAACTGAGTTCGCGCTATTTAGGCGTAATTCGGTCTGGGGACAATGTCTCGTAGTGGAAAAGCGTCGGGCCGCAGCGCACCGGCCAGTTTGGCATTTTCAGCACGTCCGCTGCCAATCGATGATTTGGAAAGCGTATGCCCTTGAGCTATTCCCCAATTCCTCATGCGGGCGGGAGAATGAGTCTATCCAGCAAGCTGCCTATCCATGATTAATCCCAATGCGCGTTGATGCAACCGAAGGGTAGCATGTCGAATTTGTCGAGGTCGAAGGCAGGGCGGAAAAAGCAAAATCGCGCGCTGGAGCTTGCTCGCGCTTACGATATGGGACGGCTAGCGAGTGACACGGTCACGAAGCTGGTCGATACTTTTTTCGAGGATAAAGTCGTACCGGTCGCACGCAAGACGAATGCGGCTTTCGAGCGGCAAATGCAACGTCACCATCGCGACAGCAATACCGACGATGCCATGGCGCTTCGGATAGATTATTCGGCCCGATTAAAGGAGCTGAAACGGCGCGCATTGAATGGAGTGTGGCACAGTTTGGTCAAATGGAAACATACTTTGGTGCAAGCGGAAATGAAGGACGACCTCGATCGTTACATCGCGCACAAATTCGATCCGTTATGGGATGTGCTGGAAAAAAATGCTACCGAGCAAATGACCTATTGCGCCGTTCGAATTGCGGAACATGCCAATGACGAGACGACGCCCACGAGATCGAAGAATTCATAGGCTGACCAAAGCGATTTACGCTCCTGGGCGTGCAATGTGACCCAAGAGGAAGACAGAGGCGGAAGCCGCCCACCGGTCTACTGAAACAGCGCCGCCGCCCAATACAAAAACGACGAGAACTGCCCGGGGCAGACCGCAGCGTAAACCAGGACTCCTATTGGAGCACAGATCAGCAGCAACTCCTCCATGGAAGCACCTCGGAGATTGCGCCCGTGAAGTCAGCCTCTGCGTAAGTCCTTGCGATTAGCTTACGAGTACCATGTTCATTTTATTCAAGCTGCGCGCAAAAAATCCGCGTCACATTCTTATACCGAGACGAATGACCGCAACTTGGTTGGCGCTGGCATTGTCATTCAGAATCGCCTTCTGATCGCGTCCCGAAGCGGTGCGCTCGGTTTGCAACTCCGATCGTTGGTAATGCAAACGGTGCGTTCGCTATGCCGGTAGCTCGACCGAGCACACCGCTTCCGTCAACGCCGCGGTCAAGGAAGGTACGACGCCAACGGCGGCGCATTGCCGGCGGATGCTGAATGAAGGCTGCAATCCGATTAAACGGGCTACCGCCGCCTTTGCTTCTTCGGTATTCCCAAGCTTGGCAAGCGCCGCTACCAGACACATGTAGTTGACGCTGAACAGTGGGTTGACCTGGATCGCCTTCCGCGCGGCGTCGGCAGCTTCGGCATTACGCCCGCGCATGAAATGGCCGAGGGAGATTCCGCCAAACGCAATAAAGCCGAGCGGGTCGAACGGGCTTAGACGCACCGCACGTTCGCCCCAATCGATCGCCCGTTCCGCTTCGCCGGCCCAAGCATACCCGGCCATAAGGGTGAACAAAACGTCGCGAAAAGTATTGCAATTCAATGCTTAATCATAGCGCCAGCGCGGCAAATAAACCCTATTTTTAGCGTGTCTTTTAAACTGATCTTAGACCCTCCCGCGTAGGTTCACCCCACACGGCGGGAAAACAGGGCCCGTCGAAGACAAGATAAAAATAGCACGGGAAAGGCGTCACTATGAAAGCCGTCGTCAAGACGGTCGAGCCCGCCGAACGCGAGGCGCGCTTCGACCATATCCGACCGCACTATCTGGAGGCGCTCACCTTGGTTGAGCGTCTGCACCGGCGTCTTCTCGACGTCATCAAGGATGAATTCGATCGCCGCGGCCGCGCCGACATCAACTCAGTGCAGGCGCTGCTTCTCTATAATATCGGCGACAAGGAGCTGACTGCCGGCGAATTGCGCACGCGCGGTTACTATCTCGGCTCCAACGTCTCGTACAATCTCAAGAAGCTGGTCGAGATGGGCTTCCTCGATCATCAACGCTCGCGCGTCGACCGGCGCTCGGTGCGCATCAAGCTCACCGAAAAAGGCCGCGATGTGCGTGACATCGTCGACTCGCTCTATCAGAAGCACGTGCGCACGGTCGAGCAGGTCGGCGGTATCAATGCCGACGAGTTCAGCGTTCTCAACAAGGCGCTGCACCGGCTCGAGCGGTTCTGGACCGACCAGATACTGTACCGGCTCTAAAAACTGAGCTCGGCATTTCGCCAGAATCCCATCGGACTGGCGCATCTGAACCCCGGCGCGAATGCCGGGTTTTTTTTGCTCGGTCGAATGACGATCAATTCGACGATATTCCTGTGAGCCTGCCGAGCCAGGTTATGACCGGGAACGGCGAAAAGACTTGCAATAGAATAGCCGCGGCAACGAGGATGGCGGCATAGATCATAATCGCCCGCAAAATGCGCTGCCCCAGCGGCGGGTACGGCGGCAAGTTGTCGGCCGGCCACGCAAACGTCTCCTCCCATTTTTCCAGCGGAATATGCGCCGGTCTGATGCGCTCTAACGGCAGCCAGGCACGGTACGCGGCAATACCGCGCTCGTGTGCAATCGTGCTTCTCAGCCAGAGAAAATTGCTCCAGCCGGCAAAATCCACCACCCACCGGATCGCGATGCGCACGAAGAATGCGATGATCAGACAGACCACGTAGACGTAGGCGATGATGAGACCGACCTGCAGCACCGGATCGGTTAGAATCCCGATCCGAAAATGTTCCGAGAAGAATCGAACCGTGACATCGACCAGCGTCTTCAGACCGCTCGAAATCTCACGGAGCGGCGCGTAGTCGAACGAGTAGTAGTCCAGCAGCAGAATGATCGCGAGGACTGCGGCGAACTGAAACAACCACGATCGCACGATGCCCCGGATCGGCGCCACGATCAGTCTGATGATTCCCATGATTTAATGTCCACAACTCGATATCCATGATTGCCCCTACTCGCCCTCAGGTCGAGCGCTAGCCGAAGGCTCGGCGACCGCTTATACCTTGGCCCAATTCGGCCTTCATCACGTGTTCGATAGACGGCATGGACCAGCCTCACGACCGAGACGATAAATCGCCCCATCGACGCTCATTTTTAAAGGGCGTTGCCGGCGCAGCAACTATCGCAGCGGCCGGACTGGCGACGCGCGCTTTGGCCGAAGATTCGGCGCTGGATGCACTGATGGGCGACGCCCAGCGGGGCGGATTCGGTCAGGGCTTCGACGACGCGTCCCGCAATATCCACATGCCCAAACAGTCGGAACCAACCGTCTCGGCAGCAACGGCGCAGACCACAGACCAGGCGATCGAACGCTATGCGGCGATTGTCGGTCGCGGCGGTTGGCCCCAGGTGATCGGCGTCAAAGCGCTCCGTCTCGGCGATCGCCATCCGAGCGTCACCGCATTGCGCGCGCGTCTGGTCGCCTCCGGCGATATCGACCCGAACGCGGTGGGCAACGATGTCTATGATTCTTACGTTGAGGCCGCGGTGCGGCGCTTTCAGGCGCGCCATGGATTGACCGTCGACGGCGTCATTCGCGCCGAGACTTTGGCTGCGCTCAATGTGCCGGCGCCGGTGCGGCTTGCCCAGCTCAAGGTCAATCTCACGCGATTGCGTGCGCTCGGCGCTAACCTCGCGCCCCGCTACGTGGTCTGCAACATTCCGGCCGCGCGGATCGAGGCGATTGAGAACGGCGTGGCGGTGTCGCGCCACACCGCGGTCGCGGGTAAGCCGGATCGGCCTTCGCCTGAAATCAACAGCAAGATTATCCAGGTCAACTTCAATCCGTATTGGACGGTGCCGCCGTCGATCGTGCAAAAAGACCTCATTCCGAAGATGCAGGATGCGCCGGATTACCTGACCAGCAATCACATTCGTATCTTCGATTCTCGTCACAAGGAGCTCGAGCCGTCGCAGATCAACTGGTACTCGGAGGATGCGACCCACTATTCGTTCAAGCAGGATCCTGGCAGCTTTAATTCGCTGGGTTCGATCCGCATCAATTTCCCGAGCCAGTTCGGCGTTTATATGCACGATACGCCGCTGAAGAATTTGTTCGGCGATGATTTTCGCTTCCATTCATCCGGCTGCGTGCGGGTCCAGAATGTGCGCCAGCTGGTCGCCTGGCTGCTCGAGGGAATGAAGGGTTGGTCGTTGGAGGACATCGACGCCGTTATCAAGTCCGGCGAACAAAAGACCGCGCAGCTTACCAAACAAGTGCCGCTGCATTGGGTCTACATCACCGGCTGGGCGACGCCCGATGGGGTGGTGCAGTTCCGCGAAGATATTTACCGCAAGGACGGCCTTCCCGGCGTCCAGGCGACGACCACCAATTTGTGACCTTCGGTCTTCTTAGCCGGAACACACGGCGCGCCAATCGGCCCCCGCGATGGCGCTGCGGCCCGCGTATCCCCAAATGTAGCGGGGCTGCTCGCGTGCAGTCCTAGAGCTTGCGCTGGCCCGCCGGTATGCTATCGGCGAGCGGCCGGTTGCGGGATCACGGATTTCCGCCGGTCAGCGCATAGGGCAGGGCAATACCATGTCAGTCTCGCAGGATACGGCGTTTTCGGCGGAGGAGTTCTTCTCCGCCACAATCGGCGAAAGCGATCCCGATATCGCGGCTGCCATTCGCAGCGAACTCAGCCGCCAGCGCGACGAAATCGAGCTGATCGCATCTGAGAACATTGTCAGCCGCGCTGTGCTCGATGCGCAGGGCTCGGTGCTCACCAACAAATACGCCGAGGGATTGCCGGGGAAGCGCTATTACGGCGGCTGCGAATTTGTCGATGTGGTGGAAGAGATCGCGATCGACCGCGTCAAGAAACTGTTTGGTTGTTCGTTCGCCAACGTGCAGCCGCATTCAGGTGCGTCCGCCAATGCCGAAGTGTTTATGGCGCTGATGCAGCCGGGCGACACCTTCATGGGGCTCAACCTTGCCGCCGGCGGCCACCTGACTCACGGGTCGCCGGTCAATCTGTCCGGCCGCTGGTTCAAGCCGGTGCCGTATGGCGTGCGGCGCGACGACCATCTCATCGACATGGAAGAGGTCGAGCGGTTGGCCAAGGAGCAGCGGCCGAAGGTGATCATCACCGGCGGTTCAGCTTATCCGCGCATTATCGACTTCCGCCGCTTTCGCGAGATCGCCGATGAGGTCGGCGCCTACCTCATGGTCGACATGGCGCATTTCGCCGGCCTGGTCGCCGGCGGCGTGCATCCGAGCCCGTTTCCACATGCGCATGTCGTAACGACGACAACGCACAAGACGCTGCGCGGGCCGCGTGGCGGAACGATCCTTACCAATAGCGAGGAGCTGGCCAAGAAGCTCAACTCGGCGGTGTTTCCGGGCATGCAGGGTGGGCCGCTCATGCATGTGATCGCGGCGAAAGCCGTGGCCTTCGGCGAGGCACTGCGGCCGTCGTTCAGAGTTTACGCGAAGAACGTGGTTGAAAATGCCAAGGCGTTGGCCGAAACGCTCAAATCGCGCGGGCTCGATATCATTTCCGGCGGGACCGATACCCACCTGATGCTGGTGGATGTGCGCAAGAAACGCCTGACCGGCAAAGTCGCCGAGGCGGCGCTCGGGCGCGCCAACATCACCTGCAACAAGAACGGAATTCCGTTCGATCCGGAAAAGCCGACGGTCACGTCCGGCGTGAGGCTTGGCACGCCCGCCGGAACGACGCGCGGTTTCGGCATCGCCGAATTCCGTCAGGTCGGCGACATGATCGTCGAGGTGCTGGACGCGCTGGCGCAAAAAGGTGCCGAGGAAGACGCCCAGGCCGAGGCGAATGTGCGCGATAAGGTCAAACGCCTGGTCAGCCGTTTCCCGATCTACGAGGGGTAGGACGGTATGCGCTGTCCGAGTTGCGGAAGCCTCGACACCCAGGTGAAGGATTCTCGGCCGACGGAAGATTCATCCGTGATCCGCCGCCGTCGTGTCTGCCTATCCTGCAACTTTCGCTTCACCACTTTTGAGCGGGTGCAGTTGCGCGAATTGATCGTGATCAAACGCAACGGTCGGCGCGTGCCGTTCGATCGCGACAAGCTGCTGCGGTCGGTGCAGATCGCATTACGCAAACGCCCGGTCGAGCCCGAGCGCGTCGACCAGATGGTCTCGAAGATCGTGCGCGAACTGGAGAGCCAGGGCGAAAGCGAAGTGTCTTCGGAGACGATTGGCGAAACGGTGATGGCGTATCTGCGCGACCTCGACGACGTCGCCTATGTCCGCTTCGCTTCGGTCTATCGCAATTTCCGCGAGGCCAAGGATTTCGAGACGGCGCTGGCCGAATTGTCCGGCGAGGAAGCGACGGAGCTCGAACGCAAGTGAACGCGGATATTGCCGCGCACACCGCAGCGTTGACGACTGATCAGCGCTTCATGGCTCTCGCTCTGGCGCTCGGCCGGCGCGGTCTAGGTAGAACTTGGCCAAACCCTGCAGTGGGTGCCGTGATCGTGAAAGACGGCGTCATCGTCGGCCGTGGCTGGACTCAACCCGGCGGCCGCCCCCACGCGGAGGTCGAGGCGTTGCGCCGCGCTGGAGATGGCTCGCGCGGTGCTACGCTCTACGTGACGCTGGAACCCTGCTCGCACCACGGCAAATCCCCGCCCTGCGCCGATGCCATCGTCGCGGCCGGCTTGGCGCACGTGGTCTCGGCGATCGAAGACCCGAATCCCGAGGTGGCGGGCCAAGGTCATGCACGGCTTCGGGCCGCGGGCATCAAGGTCGATGTCGGCGTTGGCGCCGACGAGGCCCGCCGCGACCATGCCGGGCACATCAGGCGCATGCGTGACGGCCGTCCTCACGTCATGCTCAAACTCGCGATCTCGGCCGATGGCAGGGCCGGAGCGCTAGGCCGGATGCCAGTCGCTATCACCGGCGCCGAGGCACGTGAACGCGTTCATCTCCTGCGGGCTCATAGCGACGCCATCATGGTCGGCATCGGCACTGTGCTCGCCGACGATCCGCTGCTGACGTGCCGGTTGCCGGGCATGGAAAAACGCTCGCCAGTGCGGGTTGTGCTCGACACGAAATTGCGTCTTCCGCGAACGTCTCGATTGGCCCAGACGGCGAGGGAGGTGCCGGTGTGGGTCATCGCTGGCACAGAGGCATCGCATGCCGCCGAGATCGCGTTGATCGCGGACGGCGTTGTCGTGCTGCGTGCGCCTGAGCGCGGCAATGGTCTCGATCTTGCGGCTGTGCTCAAACTCCTCGCGGAGCGGGGTATCTCCCGCTTGATGGTAGAGGGAGGTCCAACGCTGGCTGCGGGCTTCGTTGCAGCCGATCTCGTCGACGAGGCAGTACTGTTTCATGCTGCGAAGGTTGTGGGGTCGGACGGGATCGATGCACTCAACGGCATGCCGCTCGAAGCGCTTACGCAGTCCCCGCCTCTGCGTCGCGTAACGACTGAACCCGTCGGCGCCGATCGGTGCGAAGTTTTCGAGCGAAGGTGAGGCGAGTGTTTACCGGTATTGTCAGTGACTTAGGCGAGGTTATTGAGCTCCAAGAGCAGGCCGAAGGTCTACGGCGGCTGAGTATCGCTTGCGGCTATGACCCTGGCACGATCGCAATTGGCGCTTCGATCGCCTGCTCTGGCCCATGCCTGACGGTCGTCGAACGCGGCCGAAAGGGCGATCGCGCCTTCTTCGCAGTCGACGTAGCCGCCGAAACGCTCCGCGTCACGACCGCCGGATCGTGGCAGCGCGGCACGCGGCTCAATCTGGAGCGGTCTCTGAAGCTTGGCGACGAACTTGGCGGGCACATGGTCAGCGGTCATGTTGACGGCATCGCTGAACTCCTCACCCGCGACGACTTGCCCGACATGGCGCGACTGTCGTTGCGCGTACCGGCCGATCTGTCTCGCTTCATAGCGCCCAAAGGGTCGATTGCGCTTGATGGCGTCTCACTCACCGTTAACCAGGTTGCCGGCGACACGTTCTCGGTGCTGATTATCCCGCACACGCTCCGAGTCACGACGTTCGGCACGCTACGCGTTGGCGCGCGGCTCAATCTCGAAGTCGACCAGATGGCACGCTACGCCGCGCGGCTTCTTGAGACTGCCCGGCTCCATTGAACCCGTGCTTGTTCGCGCCTCGCGCCCTTGCTACGACCGCGCCATCGCAAGAGGGCAACGATGGCTGGACCGCGGCGAAGCAAAAGCAAAAACAACGACGCCAAAGGCGCGCGTATTCTCATCGTCGAGGCGCGCTACTACGACGACATCGCCGATTTTCTTCTCGACGGCGCAATGAAGGTGCTCAAAGCCGCGCGCGCCGAAGTCGACCGCATCACCGTGCCGGGCTCGCTTGAAATTCCCACTGCGATTGTGATCGCGCTCGACGCCGCGCAGCGAAAGCGTCGCCCCTACGAAGGTGTCGTCGCGCTCGGCTGCGTCATCCGCGGCGACACCATCCATTTTGAGATTGTCTCGCAGCTTTCCGCGCAAGGCCTCATGGAACTTTCAGTTGCGCGCGCGATCCCGATCGGCAACGGGATTGTCACCGTCAACACTGTTACTCAGGCCATGGCCCGCGCCCGCATCGAGGAGCAGGACAAAGGCGGCGACGCCGCCTCCGCGGCATTGGCGCTGGTTCGGCTCAAGCGCCGGCTTGAGCGGGGCAAGTAGGCCATGGCGCATGCGGCGACCAGCGAGCCCCGGAAGGCGAACAAGCGTGGCGCTGCACGTCTTGCCGCCGTGCAGGCGCTCTATCAAATGGATCTCGCCGGCACCGGCCTGAACGAGATTTTGGCCGAGTTTGAGAGCCATTGGCTCGGCGGTGAGGTCGAAGGCGAGCAATACCGGCCGGCGGAAGTCGCCTTTTTTCGAGACATTGTCGGCGGGGTTCTGCGTGAGCAGATCAAGCTCGATCCGCAAATCGATGCTGCGCTCACCCGCGGCTGGCCGCTCAAACGCATTGAGGCGGTGTTGCGGGCAGTGCTGCGCGCCGGGGCCTACGAACTCGCCTGCCGCAGCGATGTGCCGGCGCAAGTGGTCATGTCGGAGTATGTCGACGTGGCGTCCGCTTTCGTCGACCGCGACGAGACCGGCATGATCAATGCTGTGCTCAATGAGCTTGCGCGGCAGTCGCGCCCGGATGAATTCGAACGCGGCCGATCCGACACCCCAGTGTAAGTGCCGGGCTGGCGTACTCAGATAGTGGCCGTAGGGCCGCGGCGGCTCCATGACGGAACTGCGGGCTTGTTGCCCAAAAGGCACAGGAATCTCCGGGCAGCCGTGCTAGCACTAGTCAACCTGGCCCTTACCCGCCGGCAGTTTTTTTGGGGGCGATCATGAAAATAAAGTCTTTCGCAGCCGCAGCTCTGGTGACGATTGCAGCTATTGGCTCCGCCAGCGCGGCCGACATGTCGCCGCCGCCAGCGGTTTATAAAGCGCCTCCGCCCCCCGCACCGACCTGGACTGGCTGCTATGTCGGCGGTGGTGCCGGCTACGGCATGTGGAATCAGGACAGCTCCGTCTTGGTGGCGGGTGTTCCCGTCACAGCGCAGACCACCAATGGCGGCAAAGGGTGGTTTGGCCAGGGTCAGGTGGGTTGCGATTACCAGTTCGCCTCGCCGATCTTGAATGTTCCTTTGGTGGTTGGGGCGTTCGGCGACTACGACGGCGGCAGTCTCCGCGGGGTGTCGGACTTTCCAGGCGTGGTTGGAACCGAGGTCGAGAATTCTGCGTGGTCGGTTGGCGGCCGCATCGGCGCGCTGATCGCTCCGCGCGTCCTGACCTACTTTGACGGCGGCTGGACGCAGGCGCATTTTAACTCGGTCGGTTACAACCTGGCGATTGCGGGCGGCGGACCGACCGGCATCGGGCTGGCGGCGCAAACCTACAGCGGGTGGTTCATCGGCAGCGGTTTTGAATATGCGCTGGATTGGCTGCCAATCTCCGGTTTGTTCCTGAAGACCGAATATCGCTATGCGCAATATGGCAGCGCGAACGTTCCCTTCACCGGCGGCGTGTTGGGCATCGCGCTACCTGCCGGTGCCGCGCTGAATTCGCAGAAGAACACCCAGATGATCTCCACCGAACTGGTCTGGCGCTTCAACTGGTTCGGCCGCTGACGATAAGGAAACGCCGCGGCGCCTGAACTTTGCAAGTCGGGGGAATCTCCCCCGACGCCGGTGCGCTAGTTCAGCGCGAACGGCAGCGCCGTCGGGCTGCGGAAGTTCGACGACGAATTCCAGCCGATCTGGTCGACCGTCAGGTGATAATCCGGCACGCGCTCAAGGAAGCGCCGCATCGAGATTTCGGTGACGAGCCGCGCCATCTGGCTGCCGAGACAAAAGTGCTTGCCGGAGCCGAAGCCGAGATGACCGAGTGGCCGGCGGTCGATATCGAAATTGTCCGGGTCGGGAAATTTGCGTCTGTCGCGATTTCCTGAGCCGAATGCGAGCACGACTTTGTCGCCGGGCTCGAGCGTCTCGCCGTGCAACTCGATCTTGCGCATCACTGTGCGTTTGAAACGCTGCGCGGAGGTATTAAAGCGCAGGGATTCTTCGATCGCCGGCGCGATCAGCGCCGGATCGGCGACGAGCCGGCGGCGCGCGTCCGGGTAATCGTGCAGATTGAGCGCGAACACGCTCATGAAGCTCGAGAGCGACTCGACGCCCGCCATGACAAAGGTCGCGGTCGTCAGCACGACCTCGCGCTCGGTAAGCCGGTCGCCGTCGATTTCGGCTTCGGCGAGATGAGTGATCAGGTCGTCGGTCGGGTTGGCACGCCGGGCCGCGACCTCCGCCGTCAGAAACTCACTGATGTCCTTGAACGCGGCGATATGCTCGGGCGTGCGGCCTTTCACGGTTTTGTCGGTTGAGATCGCCAGGATGACCTTGCGCCGGATGTCGGCGTGGTCGCGCTCGGGCAGGCCCATGGTGCGGAACAGAAGGCCGACCGTGATCTGACTGGAAAAGTCGTTGATGAATTCGAAGGTGCCTTGCTCGACGATGCGGTTGAGCGAGCGATCGGCGATCTCCAGCGTCGGTTCAACCAGCCGGTCGAGATTGCGCTTGAGAAACGCGGCTTGGCTCAAGGCGCGCAGCCGGTCGTGACGCGGCGGGTCGGTTGTGCCCAAGGTCGCACCGGCGCGTCCGGGAAGTTCGTCGATCAGGTTGCCCTGCGTCGACGAGAACGTTTCCCAATCGCGCGCCGCTTCGACGATGTCGTCATAGCGCGAGAGAATCCAAAGGCCGGCATTATCGCTCCAATAGCAGGGGTATTTGTCACGCAGTTCCGCGTAGTAGGGAAACGGATCGGCATCGATCACAGGTGAGTAAAGGTCGAACGGTTCCACGGCATTTCCTTTGGCGTTCCGGCGCTGTTACATGAGTAGCACAATCTGCCGGTGCGCTGCCCGATGCCAGAGCCAACGGAATCCGCCGAGGAACGTCTGATCGCACGCTATCTGCGTCCGCTGGCGACCCATCCCGGCGCGTTGGGTCTGGTCGATGACGCGGCCGTGCTCACGCCGCCGCCCGGATGCGATCTGGTCCTGACAACCGACGGGGTCATTGCCGGCGTGCATTTCTTTCCGGACGATCCGGCGAAAGACATTGGCCGCAAGGCGCTGCGCATGAACCTCTCTGATCTCGCGGCAAAAGGCGCAAAGCCGCTGGGCTTTTTGCTGTCGCTTGCGCTGCCGACTGGTACCGATGAGGGTTGGATCGCGGCCTTCGCCGCGGGCCTTGGCGACGACGCCGCGCGCCACGGATGTCCGCTTCTCGGTGGCGACACCGACCACACGCCCGGGCCGATTTCAGCCTCGATCGCCGCATTCGGGTCTGTACCTCACGGGAGGATGGTGCTGCGCTCGACGGCAAAGGTTGGCGACAGCATCGTGGTCACCGGCACGATCGGCGACGCGGCGCTGGGCGTGAAACTCCGAAGCGATGTCACCCTGTCTGCACGCTGGCGGCTCGATGCTGCGATGGTCCGCCACCTCGACGACCGCTATCTGTTGCCGCAGCCGCGCAATGCGCTTGCGGAGGGGGTCCTGCGCCACGCCGCAGCGGCGATGGATATTTCTGACGGACTTGCCGGCGATCTTCGCAAGCTGTGCCGCGCCTCAAAGGTTGCAGCTGAAATCGACGTCGCGCGTGTGCCGCTGTCCGATGCGGCCCGCGCCGCAGTCGCTACCGAGCCTGCACTGATCGAGACGGTGCTCACTGGCGGCGACGACTATGAGATCGTCGTGACCCTGGCTCCGGAAAAGCTTGCTAGCTTTCGCACGACGGCAGATGCGGTCGGTGTTTCCGTGACGGAAATCGGGCGGGTGCACGACGGGGAGGGCGTTCGCCTTGTGCAAGACGGCGAAACGCTTACGTTCGCGCGCCCGTCTTACAGTCATTTTTGATTTTCAAACCGCTCATCCCCGCGAACGCGGGGACCCAGTTCTTTTTGAAGCTCAGCACTGGATTCCCGCTTTCGCGGGAATGAGCGGGGCGACTACTTCCGCCGTGAGATCGGCTGATAATCGCGCTGCGGCGAACCGGTGTAGAGCTGGCGCGGGCGGCCAAGCTTCTGGTGCGGGTCCTCGATCATTTCCTTCCACTGCGCGATCCAGCCAACGGTGCGCGCCAGCGCAAACAACACCGTGAACATGGTGGTGGGAAATCCCATCGCGCGCAGCGTGATGCCGGAATAGAAGTCGACGTTGGGATAGAGCTTCTTTTCGATGAAATACTCGTCGTGCAGGGCGATGCGCTCGAGTTCGATGGCGACGTCGAGTAGCGGATCGTTGACGCCGAGTTCGTGCAGCACCTCGTGGCAGGTCTTCTGCATGATTTTCGCCCGCGGATCGTAGTTCTTGTAGACGCGGTGGCCGAAGCCCATCAGCCGGAATGAATCGTTCGGGTCTTTGGCGCGTTTGACGTATTCCGGAATGCGCTCGACGCTGCCGATTTCGCCCAGCATCTTCAATGCCGCCTCGTTGGCGCCGCCATGCGCGGGTCCCCACAAGCAGGCGATGCCGGCGGCGATGCAGGCGAATGGATTGGCGCCGGTCGAACCGGCGAGCCGCACCGTCGAGGTCGAGGCGTTCTGCTCGTGATCGGCGTGCAGGATCAAGATGCGGTCCATGGCGCGGGCGAGCACCGGATTGGCGGTGTACTCCTCGCAGGGCACAGCAAAACACATCCGTAGGAAATTCGAGGCGTAATCCAGCTCGTTCTTGGGATACATGAACGGCTGGCCGATCGAATATTTGTAGGCCATCGCTGCCAGCGTCGGCATTTTTGCGATCATGCGGATCGACGCGACCATCCGCTGGGTCGGATCGGTGATGTCGGTGGAGTCGTGATAGAACGCCGACAGCGCGCCGACGCAGCCGACCATCACCGCCATCGGATGGGCGTCGCGGCGGAAGCCCTGAAAAAACCGGCTCATTTGCTCGTGGACCATGGTGTGATGGACCACGCGATCGTCGAAATTCTCCTTCTGGGCGACGGTCGGCAGCTCGCCGTAGAGGAGCAGATAACAGGTCTCGAGAAAGTCGCCGTGCTCGGCGAGGTCGTCGATCGGGTAGCCGCGGTAAAGCAGGATACCTTTGTCGCCGTCGATGAACGTGATCTTCGACTCGCAACTCGCCGTCGAAGTGAAGCCGGGGTCGTAAGTGAAGATGCCGGCCTGACCGTAAAGCTTGCCGATATCCATCACTTCGGGACCAAGCGTTCCCTCGTAGAGCGGAAACGAAAAATTCTTGTCGCCGAGTGTCAGCTTGCCAGTTTTGGTGTTCGCGCCGGTTTTTGCATCCATAGTCGCATCCTCGCTGTCAGACAGCCTCAACAGTGCGGTGCACACGGCCCGGGAGCCAATCGAAGGCGCGACCTTGCCGATCCGGCCTTACTGGCGTACCGCAACGAAGTGTGCACCGCAAGAAAATAGGCCTTCCACGGGTTTGGCACCAGCGGGGGCCTGCATAAGTGGTCTGCCTGACCGCCGCATGACGGTTCGCTCGGCGTTCAAGCATTAGTCTGCTCCGCGCCCGCGAGTTTCGATTGATCGGCAATGCGCGCGAGACTCTCGGCTTTGCCGAGCACGACGAGCACTTCGAAGATGCCCGGCGATGTCGCCCGGCCGGTAAGCGACGCCCGCAACGGTTGCGCCACCGCGCCAAGTTTGGCGCCGTTGCGCTCGGCGAACGCGCGCACCGCTTGTTCGGTTTCCGACGCGGTCCACGGCTCGACACGAGCCAATTCCGGGCCGATGTCGTGCAGGAAAGCCCTCGCCTGGGGCGTAAGCAACGCTTTCGCCGGTTCGTCCAATGCGATGGGTCTTTCGGCGAACAAAAAATGAGCGCCGGCAATAAGATCAAGGAGGGTTTTGGCGCGCTCTTTCAAGCTTGGCATGGCAGCAAGCCATTGCTGTCGCAAGCCGGGCGTCAGCTTGGCCGCAACGGCGTCACCATCGGCGACATGCGGCAGCAGTTGTTCGATCGCCTCGATAAGCGCCTCATCGTTACCGGTCCGAATGTAATGCCCGTTGAGGCTTTCGAGCTTGGCAAAATCAAACCGCGCGGGCGAGCGGCCGATCTGCGGTAAGTCAAAGGCGGCGATCATTTCCTCGGTGGAGAAGATTTCCTGGTCGCCATGGCTCCAGCCAAGCCGCACCAGATAATTCCGCAACGCCACTGGCAAGTAGCCCATGGCGCGATACGCATCGACGCCGAGCGCGCCATGCCGTTTGGAAAGTTTCGAGCCGTCGGGACCGTGGATCAACGGAATATGTGACATCACCGGCACCGCCCAGCCGAGCGCATCGTAGATCTGCTTCTGCCGCGCGGCATTGGTCAGATGATCGTCGCCGCGAATGATGTGGGTCACCGCCATGTCGTGATCGTCGACCACGACTGCGAGCATGTAGGTCGGGGTGCCGTCGGAACGAAGCAGCACGAGGTCGTCGAGGTTCTCGTTTTGCCAGACCACGCGGCCTTGCACCTGATCCTCGATCACGGTTTCTCCGGTCAGCGGCGCCTTAAGCCGGATCGCCGGTCGAACGTCCGGCGGCGCGTCACCCGGATCGCGGTCGCGCCAGCGGCCGTCATAGAGCCTGGCGCGGCCCTCGCGCCGGGCGGCCTCACGCATCTCCTTCAGTTCTTCGGGGCTTGCGTAGCAGCGATAGGCATGCCCGGACGCGAGTAGCTGTTCGGCGACTTCCCGGTGTCGCGCGGCGCGGGAAAATTGATAGACGACGTCGCCATCCCAATCGATGCCGAGCCAGGAGAGCCCGTCGAGGATGGCGTCGATGGCGGCTTGCGTCGAGCGCTCGCGATCGGTGTCCTCGATGCGGAGCAGCATCTTGCCGCCACGGCCGCGGGCGTAGAGCCAGTTAAACAACGCGGTGCGCGCGCCGCCGATATGGAGGAATCCGGTCGGCGAGGGCGCAAAGCGGGTGACGACGCTCATGGTCCGTTCAAGTTCCTCGCCCAAGCGGGGCTCGTGTAGCACAGCCAAGTATGAATGGAAGTAAACGGCTTCGGTTTCCTGGCGCGGGCTTGACCCCGCGGGCCAATTTGTCCAATCCGGGCGCGCCGCGGGCGGTGCTGCGGCAAGCGGAAGCGATCGGGTCATGACGACTGCGGAAACGGCGGTACGGGAAGCGGGTCAGGATTTTATCCGCGACATCGTTCGCGCTGACCTTGCTTCCGGCCGGTACAAGACCATCGTCACCCGCTTTCCGCCGGAGCCGAACGGCTATCTGCACATCGGCCATGCCAAATCGATCGCCTTGAATTTCGGTATCGCCGAGGAATTCGGCGGCCACTGCAATCTGCGTTTCGACGACACCAACCCGACCAAAAAGTCGCAGGAATATATCAACTCCATCGAGCGCGACGTACGCTGGCTCGGCTACGATTGGGGCAACAATCTCTTCCACGCGTCCGACTATTTCGAGCAGCTCTACGCCTGGGCGGAGGACTTGATCCGCGCCGGCAAGGCCTATGTTGACGACCAGACCCAGGAGGAGATGCGTCTCACCCGCGGCACCTTGACCGAGGCCGGCACTGAGAGCCCGTACCGCGGACGGAGCGTCGAGGAAAATCTCGATCTATTCCGCCGCATGCGCGCCTGCGAGTTTCCAAACGGCGCGCGCGTGCTGCGCGCCAAGATCGACATGGGCTCGGGCAACATCAACCTGCGCGATCCGGTGCTCTATCGCATCCTCAACGCCGAACATCCGCGCACCGGCAAAGCCTGGTGCATCTATCCGAGCTACGACTTTGCCCACGGCCAGTCGGACGCCATCGAGGGTGTGACCCACTCGATCTGTACGCTTGAATTCGAAGATCATCGGCCGCTCTACGACTGGTGTCTGGAAAACCTCCCGGTACCGTCGCGGCCGCATCAATACGAGTTCGCGCGGCTCAATGTCACCCACACGGTGCTGTCAAAGCGCGTGCTGACCGAACTGGTGCGCGGCTGTCACGTGCACGGCTGGGACGATCCGCGGATGCCGACGCTTGCGGGCTTGCGCCGGCGCGGCGTGCCACCGGCGGCGATCCGGGATTTCGTCAAGCGCATCGGGGTTGCCAAGGCAAACAGCGTGGTCGATGTCGGGATGCTGGAGTTTTCGATCCGCGAGCAACTCAACAAAACCGCGCAGCGACGCATGGCGGTATTGCGGCCGCTCAAGGTCGTCATCGAAAATTATCCCGAAGGCCAAAGTGAGGACCTCGAGGCGGTCAATCATCCCGAGGATGCGAGCGCGGGCACCCGGCGCATTCGCTTCGGCCGTGAGCTTTTCATCGAGCGCGACGATTTCATGGAGAACCCGCCGAAGAAATTCTTTCGGCTGTCGCCGGGCACCGAAGTGCGGCTGCGCTACGCCTATTTCATCACCTGCCGTGAGGTGGTGAAGAACGCCGCTGGCGAGGTGATCGAATTGCGCTGCACTTACGATCCGGCGACCAAGGGCGGCAACGCGCCCGACGGGCGCAAGGTCAAAGCGACGATGCATTGGGTATCCGCGGCCGACGCCGTGCCAGCCGAGGTTCGCCTCTACAATCCGCTGTTCCTGAAACCTGATCCGAACGCGGCCAATTTCGCCGCCGAGCTAAACCCGCAATCGCTCGAAGTCCTTGCCGACGCGCGCCTCGAACCGGCGTTGGCGGCACAAACCTCAGACGATCCAGTGCAATTCGAACGGCAGGGCTATTTCTGCCTGGACCAGGACTCGACGGCCGGCCGCGTGGTGTTCAACCGCACCGTCGGCTTGCGGGATACGTGGGCCAAGGTTTCCGGCGCAAGCTGAGCTGGACCTGCGAACCTGCGACGCGACTTACGTTGATCTTTCGGAAAGCCAGGGCGTCATTTTTTGAATGTCCGCTTCGGCCGCGGCAGCGGTTTTGTAAAGTCCGGATTTCCATCCCGGCGACGTCAATGTTTGGGCCCCGTAAACCGGAACGTTGTCGACGGCGGCCTCGGAGAACTCCTGAAAATAGAACAAACCGTCGGGCTGCTGGCGCAGTTCGATCCATCTTTTGCCGTCAGGGCTCGGATAGCTTTGGAGAAGCTTGTCGCTTTCCATGGCTGCGGCCTCCAGTCATTAGAACACGAATTCTACCGAAACTTTTGCGGGCGCGCACTCGCCACCGCACGCGCTGGTCATGTACCATAGACGGGGTTGTTAGCGCGCTGGGGCCGCGCCATGGCACAAGATCGCAATGTCGAGAACCGCGCGAGAACTGGCGCATCGACCTGGCCGGTTGGACGCGCGCGCCAGGCCTGGGGTGCGGCCTGGCCGCAGGCCGAGTTCGCTGTCCCGGCGCGGCTGCGCGAATGGGCTATCGTCGAGGTCGGCGCCGGGCGTTTGTTGCCCTGGTTTGCAGTCGCCTTCGGCGCCGGCATCGTTCTTTATTTCACCGCCGACCATGAACCCGCGATCTGGGCGGTGTCGGCAGCCGCAATCGCCACCATCATCGTCGCCGTACTGCTGCGTCATCGTCCGGTCGGCTTCGTGGTTAGCCTCGGATTTTTGGCCATTGCGTTAGGGTTTGCTGTTGCCACGTTGAAGACGGCGCTCATCGATCATCCGATTTTGCGCTATCCGGCCTATAGTGTTTTGCTCTCCGGCTTCGTCGAGTTGCGCGAGGAGAGCCAAAAGACCGACCGCTTTGTCCTGCGGGTCGATCGTCTCGACGGCAAACGCGTGGTCGGCAAGCCCGAGCGCGTGCGGCTCTCGGTGCGCCGGGGGCAGACGCCGCCCGCCGGCGCCTTCGTCGAAGTCAAGGCGCAGCTTAATCCGCCACTGCAGCCGATGCGTCCCGGCAGCTACGACTTCGGCCGCGACCTTTATTTCCAGCGCATCGGCGCTTCGGGTTTCGTGCACAGCGCCATCAAGATCGTGACACCGCCCAGTGCTGCGGGCATCCGGCTGCAAGCCAACGCCGTCATTCAGGGAATGCGCGACGGAATTGATCAACGCATCCGCTCGGTCCTCTCAGGCGACGTCGGTTCGATCGCTTCAGCGCTAATCACCGGCAAAAGGGACGCGATTACGCCCAGTGTCTACGACGCGATGTTTGTGTCCGGCATCGGCCACGTACTGTCGATCTCCGGCTATCACATGGCCGTGGTCGCCGGCATCGTGTTCTTCATCCTGCGCGCCGGGCTGGCGCTGATCCCGGGACTTTCTGATCGCGTGCCGATCAAAAAGTGGTCAGCGTTCGCAGCCCTCCTCGTAACAACATTTTATCTCGTCCTTTCAGGCGCCGAGGTGGCGACCCAACGCTCGTATATCATGATCGCCATCGTGCTGATCGGCGTCATGCTCGATCGGCCGATCATGACGTTTCGCACGGTAACGATCGCCGCGCTGCTGGTTTTGTTTCTGGCGCCGGAAGCGGTGGTGCATCCGAGCTTTCAGATGTCGTTTGCGGCGACATTGGCGCTGGTCGCGGGCTACGAGCGCGGCATGCCGTGGGCGCGCGCCGGCGCCGACACCTCACTCGGCGCCCGCGCCGCGCTCTGGGGTGTGCGCGAAATGCTTAGCCTCATTCTCGCTTCGCTGCTCGCCGGTCTCGCGACCACGCCTTATGCCGCTTTTCATTTTCACCGCATGGCGCCGTACGGCGTGCTCGCAAATCTGCTTGCCATGCCAATCGTGTCCGGCTGGGTGATGCCGATGGGCATTCTTGGCGTCGTCGCCATTCCCTTCGGGTTCGATGCGATCTTCTGGCGACAGATGGGTTACGGCATCCAATGGATGGACGCGGTTGCGCTCTGGGTCGCAAGCTTGCCCGGCGCATTTGGCCGAGTCGCAGCGTTCGGTACCGGGCCGCTTTTGCTGGCGACCGCTGGTTTGCTTCTGATCTGCCTGCTCAAGACGCCGCTGCGCTGGAGCGGCCTGGCATTTGTCGTGCTGGCGATCATCGTTGCGGCGCGCACGCCGCAACCGGACATCCTGGTCGCCGCCGACGGCCGAATCTTCGCGGTCCGCGAAGCGACCGGCAGGCTCGCGTTTCACCGCAGCGGCGGCGACACGTTTGCCATGAAGGAATGGCTTGCTGCCGATGCCGATGGCCGCGACGTTCGCGACCCGGGATTGGGCGGCAGCATTGTCTGCGACCGTTCCGGCTGTATCGGCAAGCTTCCTGATGGGCGCCTCGTTTCCTACGCGCTGACGCCGGATGCTTTCGAGGACGATTGCCAGCGCGCCGTAGTCGTCGTGGCGACGCGCGAGGGGCCACCCGATTGCGCGGCGACCGTCATCGGACGCAGCGCATCGCGCGAACGCGGGGCCGTTACGCTAAGCCGCGATGGCTCCGGCTTCGTTATCGAATCTGCGCGGCCGCCGAATTACGACCGGCCATGGGCGCCGCGACAGCCGCGGCCCGCAAATGCCGCAAGCTCCGACAATGGCGTGAGCGCGCCAGCCACCGCGCGATCACCGCCGCGCGATGCAACGCCGAAAGCGGAAGATCTGGAAGCGGACGATTAAACCGCCGTCATGCCGGGGCGCGCGGAAGGCGCGAGCCCGGACGGAGGGGCTCAGTACCGCCGGAACAAACTCACAAGTTTGCCCTGAATGCGCACGCGATTGGGTGGCAGGATGCGTACCTCGTAGGCGGTGTTGGCGGGTTCAAGCGCAATCGAAGCGCCGCGCCGGCGGAAGCGTTTCAGCGTGGCTTCCTCGTCGTCTATCAAGGCCACAACGATGTCGCCGGTGTCGGCCGTATCGGTGCGCTTAAGCAGCGCAATGTCGCCGTCGAGAATGCCGGCCTCGATCATCGAATCGCCGCGCACTTCGAGCGCAAAATGCTCGCCCGCGGTCAGAAGATCGGGCGGCATGTTGATGGTGTGGCTGCGCGTCTGGATCGCTTCGACCGGCGTACCGGCGGCGATCCGGCCCATCACCGGCACTGCAATCGGCCGCCCGCCATCCTCTTCGGAAGCAGCCCGGACACGGCCGAGATTGCCTTCGATGACACTCGGCGTGAAGCCGCGCGCGCGGCTCGTAGCGATGCCGTGGGCCACCAACTCAGGAAGCTTGATAACCTCGATGGCGCGGGCGCGATTGGGCAGGCGGCGGATAAAGCCGCGTTCCTCCAGCGCCGTAATCAACCGATGGATACCTGACTTGGAGCGCAGATCGAGCGCGTCTTTCATTTCGTCGAAGGACGGTGGAACTCCGGCCTCCTTCAGGCGCTCATGGATAAAACGCAAGAGCTCAGCTTGCTTGCGTGTAAGCATCGGCGCTTCCTCTCTGGCCGCCCCGGCAGCCGAAACAAATCATGAACGGACACTATCCGTTCCATATGTGTTCTGCAACCATTTAATTTGAAGTGAAGAAGTCGGGGGTAGCGCAGAACCGGCGCTTAACGCTCGAACTTAACAATCCTGCATGAACTGCCGCCCTTTGCGGCCGGTTCAAAAGGCTCGCGGATCAAGAGACAATCGGCTTTTGCCAGCGGCCCGATCATGGAACTGTCCTGGACCGGGAACGGGGTCGCAACGAGGCCGCGCGGACCCGGTTTGAGCGTGGAGCGCAGATAGTCGGCGCGCTCATCGTTTTCAGGCAGGTCGCAGCCGAGCACAGCCGATTCGGTTGGCGGCACGAGATCGTCGCGTCCGGTGAGTCGGCGGATCAGCGGCGCGAGGAACAAAAAACTGCAGACGAACGCCGAGACTGGATTGCCAGGGACGCCAAGCACCTGCATGCCGCCGAGCCGGCCGTGCATCAGCGGACGGCCGGGGCGCAGCGCCAGTCTCCAAAACGATAAGCTCATGCCCTCGGCAGTAAACGCCTTCTGCACCAGGTCGTAATCGCCGACAGACGCCCCGCCACTGGTGACAAGAATATCCGTGTTGAGTTCACGGGCGCGACGGACTGCGGCCACCGTCGCATCGAGTTGGTCGCCGACGATGCCAAGGTCGGCGACTTCAGCGCCTTCTTCACGCGCGAGCGCAGCGACGGCGAAAATGTTGGAAGAGACAATCTGGCCAGGCTCGGGTTGCGTGCCCGGCGGCACCAGTTCATCGCCGGTCGCAAACAACGCGACTTTCGGCCGCCGGTGTACCGGCACCAGCGGATGGTTCATGGCCGCGGCGAGGGCGAGGTCGCGTGCCGTGAGCCGATGGCCTGCGGCCAACAGCTCGTCGCCGGCCTTGAAGTCGAGCCCCTGCACGCGGATGTGCCGGCCCTTTGCCGATGGTTTTTCAACCTGCACATCATCGGCGTGACGTTTGGTGTGCTCCTGAATGATGATGGTGTCGGCGCCCTCAGGCACCACGCCGCCGGTAAAAATGCGCGCCGCTTCGCCCTGACCGACAGAACGAGAAAATGGCCTGCCGGCAGCGACTTCGCCGATGATCTTCAAGCTAACTGGCGTGTTCGCCACGTCGGCGGAACGTACGGCGTAGCCGTCCATGGCCGATACGTCGGCCGGGGGTTGGGTGCGCCGCGCCGTGAGCGGAAAGGCGAGGACGCGGCCGTCGGCCTCAGCAAGCGGCACCTCTTCGGACGGCAACGGCGCTGCGTGTTCGAGCACGCGTTCGAGCGCGTCGGCGACCGACAGCAGCGCCACGATTTACTCCTTCGCGCGGTAGTGACCGCTGCGGCCGCCGCGCTTTTCCAGAAGCCGGATGCCCTCGATGCGCATGCCGCGATCGACCGCTTTCACCATGTCATAGACAGTGAGGCACGCAACCGCGACGGCTGTGAGCGCCTCCATCTCCACCCCGGTTGGGCCGGCGACTTTGACGCGCGCGGTGACGGCAACGCCCGGCAGCTTGGCGTCGGCAACGAGATCGACTTCGACTTGCGAAATCGCGAGCGGATGGCAGAGCGGGATCAAATCGTGGGTGCGTTTTGCCGCCATGATGCCGGCAATTCGCGCGGTGCCGAGCACATCGCCTTTTTTGGCGTTGCCCTTACGTACGATCTCAAGCGTCGCCTTCTGCATGACGACACGGCCCTCGGCGATCGCTTCGCGCGCGGTTGCGGGCTTGCCCGAAACATCGACCACGCGGGCTTCGCCGCGGGTGCCGAGATGGCTGAGTTTCGGCCGCTTCGCCACTTGCATTCACCGCACGGGAGCAAGCGCGTCGCTGCTCGCGAGCAGCGCGCGCGTGGCCGCGGCGACATCGTTCTGGCGCATCAGGCTTTCGCCGACCAGAAACGTCGAAATGCCGACTTTGGCGAGCCTTGCAAGATCGGCCGGCGCGAATATGCCGCTCTCGGCGACCACCACATAACCGGGCGGAAGAAGCTTCGCCAAACGCTCCGAAGTGGCGAGCGTCGTTTCAAATGTTTTCAGGTTGCGGTTGTTGATGCCGATGAGCCGCGATTTGAGCCGCAGCGCCCGTTCAAGCTCGGCCTCATCATGGACCTCGACCAGAACGTCCATGCCGAGGCCGACCGCGACATCTTCGAGCTCCGCCGCGCAGCGATCGTCGACGGCCGCCATGATGACGAGAATGCAATCGGCGCCGGCTGCACGCGCCTCCACCACTTGATAGAGGTCGAACATAAAATCCTTGCGCAGCACCGGAAGCCCACATGCGGCGCGCGCCTGGCGCAAATAGTCAAGCGAGCCCTGGAACGACGGCGCGTCGGTCAGCACCGAAAGGCAAGTCGCACCGCCAGCGGCGTAGGCTGCGGCAAGCGCCGGTGGATCAAAATCTGCGCGGATCAGTCCCTTCGACGGACTAGCCTTTTTGATTTCGGCGATCAGTGCGTAATCACCCGCCGCAACCCGCCGTTCGATCGCGACCAAAAAGCCGCGCGGCGGTTTCGCGATACTGGCCTCGCGCTCGATCGTCGCGAGCGGACGCTCGCGTTTCGCCGCCGCGATCTCTTCGCGCTTATAGGCGCTGATTTTGGCGAGGATGTCAGACATGGTTGGATACTGCGATCAGGCGATCGAGACGGCCTTCGGCTTCGCCCGAATCGACCGAATGGGCAGCGGCATGCAGCCCGTCTTTGAGGTCTTTGGCTTTACCGGCGACCACGAGCGCCGCGGCCGCATTGAGCAGCGCCACGTCGCGGAACGCGGACGCTTTGCCCTTAAGCACGTTCAACACCGCTTCGGCGTTGGTCTCTGCGTCGCCGCCGCGCAGTGCTTCCGGCTTGACCTTGCGCAGGCCGAGTTCTTCCGGCGAAATTTCGAACGTCTTGACCTCGCCGTCTTCGAGGGCCGCTACGCTGGTTGGTCCCGACGTCGTGATTTCGTCGAGGCCGTCCGAGCCGTGCACGACCCAGGCGCGTTCGGCGCCGAGATTTTTCAGCACTTGCGCCAGCGGCTGCGTCCATTGCTTGGAGAAAACGCCGACCATTTGCCGGCGCACGCCCGCCGGGTTGGAGAGCGGGCCGAGCAGGTTGAAGATCGTCCGCGTACCAAGTTCGACCCGGGTCGCGGCGACGTTTTTGGTCGCCGGATGGTGCGCCGGCGCAAACATAAAGCCGATGCCGGCCTCGGTGATGCAGTGCGCGATCGCATCAGGGGCGAGATCGATCTTGACGCCGAGCGCGGTGAGCACATCGGCTGCGCCCGAGCGCGAGGAGAGCGCGCGGTTGCCGTGCTTGGCGACCGGAACGCCGGCGCCGGCAACGATGAGCGCAGCGCAAGTCGAGATGTTGAACGAGCCGGACGCGTCGCCGCCGGTGCCGACCACGTCGATGGCGTTGGGAGGCGCGGTTACGCGGAGCATCTTGCCGCGCATGGCGGCGACCGCGCCGGTGATCTCGTCGACGGTCTCGCCGCGCACGCGCAACGCCATCAGCATGGCGCCCATCTGCGAGGGCGTCGCCTCGCCCGACATCATTTGGTCGAACGCGCCCGAGGCTTCCTCGCGCGTCAGCGTCGCGCCGGTCGCGACCTTGCCGATAATGGCCCGAAATGAGTTGGTCACGATGAAGCCCTCAGTTCAGCCGTGCGCGCGGTTTCTGCGGTGCAGAAGCGAACCGGCGTCCGCTCGAACTCGTTCCAGGACGCGGCGATGTCGAGAAAATTCTTCAACATGAGGTGCCCGTGCTCGGAAGCGATACTCTCCGGATGGAATTGTACGCCGTGCACCGGCAGGTGTCTGTGGGCGAGGCCCATGATCAACCCGTCATCGGTCTCTGCCGTGACGGTCAGTTCCTCCGGGAGGCTAGGGCGCTCGACCACCAGTGAATGATAACGTGTGGCCCGGAAAGCGGCGTTGATGCCGTGAAAAATACCGGCCCCGCCGTGGCGGATCTCCGAGAGCTTGCCGTGCACCGGCGCCGGAGCACGCACCACTTTGCCGCCGAAGGCATCGCCGATGGCCTGATGGCCAAGGCAGACACCGAGGATGGGGATTTTGCCGGAAGCCGCCGCGATCAGAGCAAGGCAGATGCCAGCCTCTTTGGGCGTACACGGGCCGGGCGAGAGCACAATGGCGTCAGGGTCGGCGTCGAGTACGTCGCCTACCGGGATTTTGTCATTGCGGTGGACGCGCACCTCCCTGCCCAAGTCCCCAAAGAAGTGGACCAGGTTGAAGGTGAAGCTGTCGTAGTTGTCGATGAGGACGATCATCCCGGCCGGCGCTTTCTCTCGCCGGCTGGCTCTTAGCGCATATTAAGCCCGGATGAAATCGAGGCTATCGGGGCCATTGCCGCGGTATTTCGGCTACCGGGCTGTACTTCCATCCGCGGACGCCAGCCGGTCTGTGGTGACGATCCGCACTTCACGCGCCTGGCTGAACGGATTTCGCGTATCGCGCAGACAGGAGGCCTCGAAATAGGGCCAGGCATTCTGCGAGCACTTGCCGGCCAGCGGGCGGATGTCGGCGCGATCGGCTTTGACGCCAGGGACACCTCCGCGGGCTTCGACCTGTTCGGAGACACTCAGCGTGACGACGAAGGCGGCTGCGACGATCGCGGCGGCGGCGATGGCGTAGACGGTCTTGAGCATGGCACCGATCCCTGTCTTCCAGTTTGGCGCCCTGTTCTTGGCCGCAGCCAGTACGCTTTTGCGTGGGTCGCCGTCTCTGAATGACAAATTGGATCAAGCGAGAAAAGTTCGCATTGATGCCCATCACATTTTCGCTGTCTTTGCGGTTACTGAACAATGACCGGATTGCTCAGGATTCCGAGGCATTAGAGCCGAATTCCGGCCACGCTAACGCAAGAACCAAGCTGTGGTCCGCGTCAACATCGGCTTCTCGTGGTCGGTCAGACGCATGTCAGTCGGTCCGTTCCACGTTGTCGTAGACACGCGTCGCCAGTGCCGTGAGATCGATCTGATGCACGCTGCCGGTGCCGGCAAGATCAAGCGCATGCGCCGCGGCCGCCCCCATGGCGATGCACGGCCCCATCACCCGCACACTCGACAACGCCGCCGTGTCGGCGTCGATGCAGCGCCCGGCGGCGACGACATTATCGGCGTCGGCCGGCGTGAGGCTCGCAAGCGGGATGTAGTGCACGTGATCCGCGGGGAAGGCATGCCAGCGGTGGCCGCTGCCGTGATCGTGCAGTTCGATCGGCCACGCGGTGCGCCCGATCGCATCGGGAAAGCGCCGGCCTTTCATCACATCATCCTCGGTCAATTGCTGGCGTCCGACGATCCAGCGGGTTTGGCGGATGCCGGGAAAGCCATAGGCGCGCACCCGGCATTTCCCGAAGCAGTCCGGAAACTCGTGACGCAGAAATGCGACGGCCCGATCGGCCTGATCGCGGCCGTCGAGCATGCGCGCCGAGGCCTCAAGCGGATCGAGCGGCGTTTCAACATGGGTCATATTCATGGCGGCTATGCCACGGCCGGGAATGATGAAGGCGAGACCTTCGCGCCGCACCAGGCCGTACTCATCGCCCTTTTCTTTCATGCGTGCGCCGATTTCGTCGCGGGTCGGCTGTTTGGCTTCGTCGATGTTCTCCAGCACGACCATCTGGGTGCCGAACACCTTGCGGTTGGCCGGCTCACGGCAAGCGAAGCCCGCCTGCCAGACCAGCGCCGCATCGCCGCTTGAATCGATGAAGCCGGTCGCCTCGACGTGCACGTCGCCATACCGTGTAGCGAGTTCAAGGCGCTTCACCCGGCGGCCGTCGACCTCGACGCGTCGGAGCACTGCGCCGAGCACGACCGTGATCCCGGCCTTACGGATGGCCTCTTCGATCCAGCGCGCGAGCGCGACTTCGTCGTAATACACAACCGTCGTCACCGGCCCGCGCCGGTAATAAAGCGTCTGCTCCTTGGCGCCGAGGTCGCGCAAAATCTCGTCGGCGATGCCGTGGGTGAATTGGTGGCCGTGAGTGCCGTTGGCGAACAAGCCACAGAACGTGCTGATGATTGAATTCACCGCCTGGCCGCCGAGCACCGGCAGGCCGTCGACCAAGACAACTTTGCGGCCGTTGCGTGCGGCGGTCAGCGCGGCCGAGGTTCCCGCAATGCCGGCGCCGACGATGCAGACATCGGCCACGACCCGCTTGGGGCCGGCATCCGCCTGGCGCCGGACGATGTTCGTATCTGCCGCAGCTTTGGCTTCCATCGGCGATTTCACTCCCGCATCAGACCCGCGCACTGAAAAGTGTTTAGACGCACGATATAGCGTCACACCAAGGCGATAAACCTCTGGCCTGACATTCGCGCCAACCGCCTTGCGGTTCGCCGGACCGCGGGCTAGACCCCCGCCATGCCGCGCACAGCCCTCTTTGCCGGGTCATTCGACCCCATCACCAACGGTCATCTCGACGTCGTGAAAAGCGCCGTACGGCTCGCCGACCAGCTGGTGCTTGCGGTCGGCATTCATCCCGGCAAGGCGCCGCTGTTCTCGGCGGAGGAACGAGTTGCGATGCTCGAACAGATCTGCACGCCAATCGGCCGCAGTGCGGGTTGTGAGATCGTCTGCACCACATTCGGCGATCTCGTCGTGTCGGCGGCGCGGCGGGCGAGTGCGACCGTCCTCATCCGCGGGCTGCGCGATGCTGCGGATTTCGATTACGAGATGCAGATGGCCGGCATGAATTCAGCGATGGCGCCGGAAGTTCAGACCGTGTTTCTGCCCGCCTCGCCCGAGGTCCGCCCGATCACCGCCACCTTGGTGCGCCAGATTGCCGGCATGGGCGGCGACGTTTCCGCTTTCGTGCCGGCGCTCGTCGCCACACGTCTAAAAAAGAAATTCGCTAAAGCCTAAATCCTTCTGATCCGGGAGACGACATGATCCGCCTCATCGCAATTATGCTTGCACTCGTGCTTACCGGTCCAGCCTGGAGCCAGGGCCTTGGCAACCCTGCGGCCCTGATTGAACCAGCGCCCGCGGTCTACAAAGCCAAGTTCGACACCAGCAAGGGTCCGTTCGTCATCGAGGTTCATCGCGATTGGGCGCCAAACGGCGCTGACCGTTTCTACAACCTGGTCAAAAACGGCTTCTTCGATAACGCCCGCTTCTTTCGCGTCATCAGCGGTTTCATGGTGCAGTTCGGCATCAACGGCGATCCGAAAATTTCCGGAGTCTGGCGCGAGGCCCGGATCAAGGACGATCCGGTGCGACAGAGCAACAAGCGCGGACTGATTACGTTTGCCACAGCCGGTCCCAACACCCGCACCACTCAGGTTTTCATCAATTTCGCCGACAACAATATGCTCGACCGACAGGGCTTTGCGCCGTTCGGTCAGGTCGTCTCCGGCATGAATGTTGTCGATGCGCTCTACAGCGAATACGGCGAAGGCGCACCGCGTGGGCAAGGCCCCGATCAAGGCCGCGTTCAACAGGAAGGCAACGCTTACCTTATGAGAGAGTTCGGCAAAATGGATTACATCAAGAAGGCCACAATCGAGCCGTAACACCGAGTTGCGCGGCCGTGAGGCCGAATGTTGCGTCAAATGGAGGAAGAATAGAGATGGCTGAAGAGCTCCCCGCGGGTACCGATCCGCAAAACACGCTGATCGTCGAAACCACACCCGGCCGCATCATCATCAAGCTACGCGACGACGTAGCACCCCAGCATGCCGAGCGAATGAAGCTTCTGGCGCGCGAAGGATTTTATGATGACGTGCCGTTCCACCGGGTGATCGACGGCTTCATGGCACAGACCGGTGACGGCGAGCACGGTAACGGGACCGGAGGCTCAGAGCATCCGGACCTGCCGGCCGAGTTTTCCAAGGTTCCGTTCGAGCGTGGAATTGTGGGGATGGCGCGGAGCAGCAACCCCAATTCCGCCAACAGCCAGTTTTTTATCATGTTCGACCAGGGCTCGTTCCTCAACGGCCAATATACCGTGGTCGGCGAGGTCGTCGCCGGCATGGACATTGTCGACAAGCTTAAGCGCGGCGAGCCGCCGTCCAAACCGGACCGCATCGTCCAGATGCAGGTGGCCGCCGACTTGAAAGAATAAATTTATGCGCGCGTCGCGCACGGCGATCGTTGTCGTCTGCGGGGCGATCGGTTTTTTCGCGCATGGCGCAAGCAGCAAAGCCCAGCGGCTGAACCATGTGCCGCCGGCGCGTGCGCCATGCAGCGTGCTCAGCGGCCATCCATGCCATCCGTCGTTCTGCAGCGTGTTTCACGGCGGGCCGTGCTTTCCCTATTACCTGCCGCCAATCGGTCAGGATTTGCGGCTGACGATTACATCGACCGACGACAACGATCCCGCCAACAAAAAGACCGGCGATACAGATAAAAGTAGCGACGATGCGAAAAGCGGCGAGGACTCAAACAAGAAAAGCGAGAATGCGGATAGTGCGCCCGACAATCACGCGCTGGATACGATCCGTGAATTATTCGCAGCACTCCGCGAGTGCTGGGTTCCACCGCCAAAGGACGAAGCGCGACACGGCATGGAATATACCATCCGCTTTTCTTTCAAACGCGACGGCGACGTGATCGCACCGCCACGCATGACGTACGTGAGCCACGACGCGCCGGGCGAAGTTCGGACGGTCTATCGCGATGCCATCGACGCCTCGCTCAAGCGCTGCACGCCGCTGCATTTCAGCGATGGCATGGGCGATGCAGTCGCGGGCCGGCCGATTGCCATCCGGTTTGTTGACGATCGCACCATCGACAATCCTAACAACCGGCAATGATGGCCGGCGCGGCATTCTAACAAACAATGCGCACGGACCTTTTCGACTTCGCGTTGCTGGAGGGCCGGATAGCGCTGCGGCCCGCGCATCCCCGCGATGCCGCGCGGCTCCTGGTCGTGCGTCCCGACGGAGCGCTTGAGGATCGCGCGGTGCGCGACCTACCGCAGTTACTGCGGGCCGGCGATGCGGTCGTCGTCAACGATACCAAAGTCATCCCGGCAAGCCTCCACGGCCGCCGCATCGGGCGTGGCGATGCGGAGCCTGCGATTGCGGCGACGCTGATCAAGCGCCTCGACGGCTCGCGCTGGCTAGCGCTGGTGCGTCCCGCCAAGCGGCTTGCTGTAGGCGATGTGGTGCGATTTGGCAGCGAAGGCCGCGTCTGCTTTCTCGACCAGCTTGACGCCACGGTGGAAGCCAAAGGGGACGGTGGCGAAGTGACATTCGCCTTCGCTTTCCACGGCGCCGTCCTCGATCAGGCGCTGGCCGAGGGCGGCGACATGCCGTTGCCGCCTTACATCGCCGGCCGCCGCGATACCGACGAGCAGGACCGCATCGACTACCAGACCATGTTTGCGCGTGAGGATGGCTCGGTGGCGGCGCCGACAGCGGGACTGCACTTCACCGAAGACTTAGTCCGGAATTTACAGGTGCACGGCGTTACGCTGCATCAGGTCACGCTGCACGTGGGCGCAGGCACGTTCCTGCCGGTGAAGGCGGAAGATACATCTGCGCACGTGATGCATCCGGAATGGGGTAGCGTCAGCGCCGCGACCGCGACGGCGCTCAACGCAACACGCCGCGCGGGCGGTCGCATTGTTGCGGTCGGCTCGACTTCGCTGCGGCTTCTGGAAAGCGCGGCGGCGGAAGATGGTACGCTTGGGGAATTCTCCGGCGAGACCACTTTGTTCATCACCCCCGGTTATCGTTTCCGCGCCGTCGACGCGATGCTGACCAACTTCCATCTGCCGCGCTCAACCTTGTTCATGCTGGTTAGCGCGTTCTGTGGCCTTGACGTAATGCAGCGCGCCTATGCCCATGCAATAGAGAAGGGCTATCGTTTCTATTCCTACGGCGATGCTTGCTTGCTGTTTCATCCATCCTGAAAATCATGCCAGAACCTTTTTCCTTTCATCTGAAAGCCACCGACGGCGGTGCGCGTGCAGGCGAGATTACGACGGCACACGGCGTCGTGCACACGCCGGCTTTCATGCCGGTCGGCACGCAAGCCGCGATCAAGGGTGTGCACCACGACGACGTGCGCGCCTCCGGCGCGGAGATTTTGCTCGGCAACACTTATCACCTGATGCTGCGGCCGTCGGCGGAGCGTATCGCGGCGCTCGGCGGCCTGCATGCTTTCATGCGCTGGCCATATCCGATCCTCACCGATTCCGGCGGCTTTCAGGTGATGTCGCTCGCGCCGCTACGCAAGATCACCGGAGAGGGCGTGACGTTTCGCTCGCACATCGATGGCGCGATGGTCGAGTTGACGCCGGAGCGCGCCACGGAGGTGCAGATCCTGCTTGGCTCCGATATCGCGATGCAGCTTGATGAATGCGTCAAGCTTCCCGCTGAGCGAAGCGAGATCGAACGCGCCATGAATTTGTCGCTCCGCTGGGCCGAGCGATGCAAACGCGCCTTCGAGCGCGCGGCGGCGGGCCACGCGCTGTTCGGCATTGTCCAAGGCGGCGACGATCTGACACTGCGCGAACAAAGTGCGCGAGCTCTCGTCGATATTGGTTTTCCCGGTTACGCAATCGGCGGTCTTGCCGTCGGCGAACCCCAGAGCGTCATGCTCGATGTCGTCACCGCGACATCGGCAGCCCTGCCGGCGGATCGGCCGCGCTATTTGATGGGCGTCGGTACGCCGGCGGACCTCCTCGAAGCGGTTGCCCGCGGCGTCGATATGTTCGACTGCGTGATGCCGACCCGCAACGGCCGTCACGGTCTTGCTTTCACCCGATTCGGGCCGATCAACATCAAGAACGCGCACCATGCTGACGATCCGCGCCCAATCGATGCCGAGAGCCGTTGTCCCGCGGCGCGCGATTTCTCCCGCGCCTATCTGCATCATTTGTTCCGCAGCGGTGAAGCGCTCGCCGGCACGCTGCTCTCGGTGATTAATCTGTTTTACTACCAGGACTTGATGGCGGGAGCGCGAGCTGCAATCAGCGCCGGTCGCTTTGGCGATTACGTGGCGACGACCAAACAACAATGGACGGCGAAGGGCGATATTCTTGCCAATGAATCGTGACAAAAATGAACCCGCCGATCGCGCAATACGCCGGATCGGCGGGTCACTTGACTTTCGCGCCTGCACTCAACGCAACGAGCAGGTACTAGCACAACTGTTTCAGGCTGACGCACTCAACAAACCAACGCAACGCGATCGATCCGGTTCCTGGTTTTTAGTTTCTTTGCACCTAAATGTCGGGCGTTTCCTCCGGTCCGGAACGACTTCTGAAGCGACAACTGAAAAAGACGTAACAACAAAAAGAAGCCTAAGCCCAGCCTGGCGCCGGATCTAACGCGGCCACAACGTGATCGAAGTGACAAACTCGTGGGCGCAATCGTCGCACGACCAGGTGTTGCGAATGCGGCCTTTGACGTTGAACTGTGATTCCTCCGCGATCAGAAGCATGCTCCCGCAGCGGGGGCATCTGGGTCGGCCGAACTTTTGGGTCGCAGCCGCTTCGGTGTTGCAGGCGCATTGCAAGTTCATCGTCGATCTCCTCGACGTTACACTCACCGCACCCCGAACTGTCCCTATGCTTTAAATTGTGCACGGCGTGTGTGGCGCTGCCGCGACGCCTTTATGAAACTCTCATGGCCGCTGCAGTGCACCAAATCAGATAAATGAATATCGATTGCGGGCTATTCCGCCGCCTGAGCATGAATATGCTGATGGAACTTCGGCATAACCTCTTCCGCCATCAACTGCATCGACTGGCGTTCCCAGGCTCCGTTTGGTCCGGTCCAGTCAAGCCCGGTCAGAAGCAGCGTGCCGAAGGGCCCGACTTCCTCGCGGAAGGCGACAAGCTTGTCGAGCATGGTCTTGGGCGAACCGTAAAGCGTGCAGCCCTCGGTGATGACTTTGACGGTTGCTTCCTCGTCGGACATATCGGGCCGCGGCTTGAGCACCGACAAGATGCCTGCGCCGGCGAGCGCCGTGCGAATATAGTTGAAAAAATAATTGTTGGAGGCGGCGTCGCCGTAGACGCGCTCGTGCGCCTCCGCGTCGGTCGGGGCCACCATGATATTGCGCGACACACGCCAATTTTCGCCGGACGGCTTTTTGCCGATCTCCGCGCAAGCTTTGCTGTAGACCGCCCAATGCGAGGCAACAGAGTAGGTTGGCACGATGTTGGCCGAAATCATGCCCCAGTTTTGCAGCGCCGCAGTCCTCGCTGAAGATGAATTCGGGCTGGCGATCGAAAGCGTGACCGGCGGTCCGCCCTTCTGATAGGGCTTCGGCATGTAGCCGATGCCGAGTTCAGCATCGACGGTGTCTTTCAACTTAAATTTCCGAAACTCGCCGTTGAATTCATAGGGCGGATCCTGCGACCAGATCATCTGCATGATCTTGACCGCTTCAATCACCTTGCGGTTACGCACGCCGACGTCGTTGTGACCGAACAACTCGAAGTCCGACAACAAGCCGCCCGGTCCGATTCCAAGCTCGAACCGCCCTCGGCTCATGTGATCGAACTGCGCCACTTCGGCGGCGATGATGATTGGATCGTGATTAGGAATGCAGATCACGCCGGTGCCGAAGCGCAGGTTCTTGGTCTGCGGCACGAGGCCCGCCATGAACATCAGCGGCGAGGGGATCGGCTCACTGGTCGCCGAAAAATGCTCCCCGAGCCACAATTCCTCATACCCGAGCCGGTCGGCCAATAATGATTTCTCGGTGTCCTCGGCCAGCGTCTCGGTAAAGTTGCGGGCCGGCGGATGCACCGGCATCATGAAAAATCCGAGGCGCATATTTTCCCCCGTGCTTCGACGCGCGATCGCATTTTACCGACGACCGGCGCGATCTCATCGTAACTATGATGACACCGGAAGCCGGATCGGATCAAGGATGCGCAGGCCGGCGCTTGATTCCGTTCGGATGCTGACGCAATGTCGCCGCCAAACGGAGGAAACCCAATGAGTGTTGCCGAATTGCGGAGTACTGGCGCAGCAGAGAAGATTCCGACCGCCGACGAATTGATTGCTCGCGCCCGCGCACTCGCTCCCAAGTTGCGCGAACGCGCAGTCAAGGCCGAGCGGGATCGCGAAGTGCCGCAAGAATCGGTGGAGGAATATCTCGATTCCGGGCTGATTCACGTGCTGCAGCCGAAGCGCTGGGGCGGCTTCGAGCACGACCATGAGGTTGCGTTCGACATCTCGATCGAACTCGGCAGATCAACCTGCGCCTCCTCGGCCTGGGTGCTGAACTATTTGGCCGACCATGCCGCCATCCTCGCCCATTTCCCCGAAGAGGCACAGCACGACGTCTGGAGCGAGAATAACGCCGCTTGCATCGCCACGTCGGCGGCGCCGACCGGCAAGGTCACCGTGGTGCCCGGCGGCTATCGCCTCGACGGCAGCTGGTCATGGTGCAGCGGCCTGCGGCATTCGCAATGGATTTTGATCGGTGGGCTCGCCTTCCGCGAAGGCGAGGATCATCCGGATATGCGGCTCTATCTCGTGCCGGTTTCAAAGGTGAAACAGCTGGATAACTGGTATTGCGCCGGCCTGCGCGCAACCGGCTCGATCACTTGCGTAATCGATAACTTTTTTGTGCCGGAGCATCACAGCGTTTCGTTCTCGACGCTGCGCGACGCCAACTCTCCGGGATCGAAAATCAATACCAATCCGATTTACCGAACCCCGTTCATCGCCGTGCATTCTTATGCGCTGCTCGGGCCTGCGCTCGGTTCAGCACGCGGCGCCTATACCGACTTCGTGGAATGGACGCGTCAGCGCTATCTGACCTACACCCAGCTCGCCATCGCCCACCACGTGCCGGTGCAAATGAAAATTGCCGAGATCGGCGCGCAAATCGATGCCGCGGAATTATTGGCGCGGCGGGCGCTTGCAACCGCGCGCAAGGATTACTCCGGCATGACGCTCCAGACGCGTACGCTTCTGCGGCGCGATTTCAGCTATGCGATGCGGATGTTGCGCGACGCCATGGATGAGCTGATCAACATCAGCGGCTCGAGCGGACTGTTGGACAACAATTCGGCGCAACGCTGCTGGCGCGACGTCCACGCCATCGCCTCGCACGTGGTGATGAGCTGGGACGTGCCGGCAGAGAATTTCGGCCGCACCCAGTTCGGACTGCCGCTCAATCCGGCCTATCCGATGTTCTAACGCCGAACCGTCACGCCCGGCACGAGGCCGGGCATGACGCCGTTTGCTAATTTGCCGGCCGGTTGTGGCCGACGGTCTTGAGATATTGCAGCGTCTCATCGAGTGAGACGACGTCGGCATATTTGGCGTTAAGGTCGAACAGGCTCTGCTCGTGCGCCGCTACTGAACGGTCGCCGACTGCTTCGCGCACCACCATCGGACGAAAGCCGTTCTGCACGGCATCGACCGCGGTCGCCCGCACGCAGCCCGAGGTCGTGCAGCCGGTCAGAATGAGTGTGTCGATGTGGCGGCTGTTGAGCCGGGGCACGAGATCGGTGCCGAAGAAGCACGAGGCGTATTTCTTGACCAGGAGGATGTCCTTAGGCCGCCGCTCGAGACGGGCGTCGACTTTGACCGCTTCGGAGCCCGCCGTCAGTGTGCGTCCTCCACTCTGTTTCAGCGCCCAAATGCCGGCGTCCTTGATGTCGGGTTCCTCGTAAAGCACGGTCGAGAAGATCACCGGGATGTCGCGCGCATGCGCAATTTCGAGCAGAGGCTTTTGCGCTTCGATCTGCTGGTCGAGGTTAGCGCCGAGCGGCATGGATGAGTTGGTGAAACCATTGATCATGTCGATCATCATCAGCGCCGGCCGTTCGCCAAAGCCGATCTTGATGCCGAAGCCTCGTTGCCGGAAAAACTCCTCGTCGTCTTTACCGCTGGTCACAATCTGCACTCCTTCTCCGCAAGCTTTTGCTCGGCGCTGTGATGGTGGAGGTTTGCAACCTGCAGAACCCTTCACCCGCGGCCCCTTTATATGCGAACAATCACACCACGAGAACGGGAGGGTGAGGAATGGCGAAAAAACATGACGGCAAGACCGCGGTTATTTCCGGCGCGGCCTCGGGGATCGGTCAGGCGTCAGCGGTCAGGCTGGCGGAGGAGGGGGCCCGCATCGTCATTGCCGATCGCGACAAGGCCGAGCAGACTTTGGAGCTGATCCGCGGCGTCGGCGGGCACGCAACGGCGTTTCAATGCGATATCAGCAACCCGGCAAATGTCGCGGCACTCAGGGCGGAAGTCGAGAAGAACGGCGGCCGATGCGATATTCTCGTTAACAATGCCGGCATCTACCCGATGCAAGCCTTTGACGACATCACGTTCGAAGACTGGCGCCGTGTGCTTTCGGTCAATCTCGATTCAATGTTCCTGATGACCAAAGCGCTAGGACTCGGAATGCGGCAGCGGCGCTGGGGCCGGATTATCAATCTCGCCTCGGATACCGTCAGCCTCCTGGTCCCGAACTTCATCCACTACATCACCAGCAAGGCCGGCGTCGTCGGCTTCACCCGTTCGCTCGCCACCGAGTTCGGCGAACACGGCGTCACCGTGAACGCCATCGCGCCCGGCCTCACCCGCACGCCGGGTACGCTGAAGGACAAGGAGATACCAGGGGGTATGACCAAGGAGGCGTTGTTCGATTTGATGGCCAACATGCAGTCCATCAAACGCAGCGAAAAGGTTTCCGATCTGGTCGGGGCGGTATCGTTTCTCGCCAGCGACGATGCGGCCTTCATCACCGGGCAGACGCTTTACGTCAACGGCGGTCTTACGCGGACGACGTAAGTTTTGATGCCGCGAGAAACGCGTTCGCGATTTGGGCAACAGCGAGCATCGGGCGAGCGGTGACGGGCTACGTTTTTTAAAGACAGGAGAAGGCAACGCATGGAAACCAAAGTCCACGAATATTCGAGCGGCGACAAAACCTCGATCGGCTATCTCGCGCTGCCCGACGGCAGCGGCGCGCGGCCTGGCATTCTGGTGGTGCACGAGGCGCCCGGGCGCGACGATCATGTGAAACGCCGCGCCGAGATGCTGGCGGGGCTTGGCTTCGTAGCGCTCGCTGCCGATCTTTACGGCGGCGGCATCGTCGGCGGCAGTCCGCAGGAGTCTTTCGCGCTCATGGGACCGTTGCGCGAGAATCCCGACCTTCTTCGCCAACGCGTCCGCGCCGGGTTCGACGCACTGGCGGCCGTGCCGGGCGTCGACCGCAGCCGGCTCGGCGCCATCGGCTATTGCTTCGGCGGCTATTCTGTTTTGGAGCTCGCGCGCACCGGCGCGCCGGTCGCGTGCGTCGTCTCTTTTCATGGACTGCTCGAGACCAAGAAGCCGGCCGCGGCGGGAACGATCAAAGCCAGGATCCTCGCCTGCACCGGTTCGGCCGATCCGATTGTGCCGCGCGACCAGGTCACCGCCTTCGAGAAGGAGATGGTAGAGGCCGGCACAGACTGGCAGGTCATCACCTATGGCGGCGCCAAGCACGCCTTCACCAATACCGCGGCGGATTCGATCCCAATGCCGGGCTTCGGATACTCGCCCTTAGCCGACGCGCGGTCGTGGACGGCGATGCGAAACCTGTTCGACGAGGTGTTTGCCGCCCGCTGAATGCGGATGGAAAAAATACAAAAATCACAACAGAAACGTTCCCCGGGAGGAAACAATGATCAAGCCATGGCTCTTCGAGTTTTTCGTCGCTCCAGGCGGACCGGGTGCCGAGGTGGCGCCGCAGGCGGCGACCGAACATTACAATTGGTATCTCGACCTCTGGCAAAAGGCCGAAGGTCTCGGCTTTGAAGGCATCTTCTTCAGCGAGCACCATTTCGGCGCGGCGTACAGCCCGTCGCCCAATCTCATCATAGCGACCATGGCGCCGCGCACGCGCACTTTGCGGCTCGGCGTCATGGGCATGGTCATGCCCTATTACGAGCCATGGCGCGTGGTCGAAGAAATCGCCATGCTGGACCATCTGACGGGCGGCCGGCTTGAGATCGGCACCTCCGCCGGCATCCCCAACGAAATGGCGATGATCGGGCTCAACGTCGCCGAAGCGCGCGCCCGAAACGACGAGGCGCTCGAGATCATCGATGCGGCGCTGCTAGCCGGCAAGATAACGCACAAGGGCAAGTACTGGTCGTTCGAGAACCTGCCGATCGTGCCGCGGCCGCTGCAGCAACCATCGCCGACGCGGTGGACAACCGTGGTCAGCGTCGAGTCTGCGCGAAAGGCGGCACGGCGCGGCTCGCGCATCGCGACGTCATTCCATTCAGTTGAGCGTGTGAAGCAAATCTTCGACGCCTATCGTGAGGAGGCAGCACGCGTCGGCAATCCTTCAGGCCCGGAGCAACTGGCGTTGCGCCGTACCGTGACGATTGCCGCGCAAGAAGCGGCCGCTCAGGAGGCGGGCGCTATCATGGCCAAGGTGCTGCAGCACATCGTCGCCGCCGATCCCCGCGTGACGCGCGAGCCCGTGCCCGACGCGCCGGGTCCGTCGCACAGCTTTGCCGTGAGCGAGGAGGAATTGATCGCCGGCGATCCCGGCCACGTGGCCGACCAGATTATCGCGCAATGCCGCGCCGTCGGCGCCGGCCACTTTCTCGGCATCATCAATATGGTGGCGCCGAAGCCTGCGATCCTTGAAGGGCATCTTTTGTTCGGGAACGAGGTGATCCCGGTTTTGCGACAGGCGGCAATTTGAAAACGAAGGCGCCTTAGTCCGGCTCGAACATCACCAAGTGCGTCCCGTTTGAGAGCGGCGCCCGGACTCGACGTTGCCTCAACGGAAGGCGGCGGCCTTTCCCACAAGAACTCTTGCCCGCAAGACTTACGGCGCGGTGTTACAGGTCGCGATTCTCAAACAGCAGCATTTGAACGCCGGAATCGTCGGGCGCAAAGATACGGCGGTCCGCTCCGGCGGCTTGACCTTCGGCGGACGCGAACGCCTTTTTGATCGCCGCCAGATCGTCAAAGTGCAACGTTGCGATCAGATGGACGTTGGCGGCGCCGGCCGGGCTCCTTATCGGGCCTCGGCTGACCTCATACCGTCTCAAGCCGGGAAGCTTCTTTGCGAGCGAAACGTGAATGCCAAAATAATGTTTGTCGAATGCAGCGGCGTTGGTCGGCGTCTTGTAGATCACCACCATCCGGGCCGTTGTTTTCTCCTCACTTATCGCTTTTTTCTTCTTTGCCTTCTTTTTGGCGAAGATCGCGTTCCAGTTTTCCTTGTAGGCAGCCGTGACGGGTTTTTGGCCTTCGCCCCGGCTATAGTTCGCAGGCGCCGCTGCGGCTGTCTCGCTGCCCGTGGCCTTTGCGGCCGGTTCGGCGGCTGTCTCGCTGCCGGCGGCCTTTGCCGCTGGTTCAGCGGGTGGAGTCTTGTTTGTCACCGCCGCCTCAGTCTTTGGAGCGGAGTCGGCTTTTGTTTTTTTGGTTTCAGCGGCCATCGTCTTTCCTAACGCTAAGAGTCTTTCCCGATACTAAGCAGCCAACGTTTGCATCTTATATCGTTCCGTCAAGGGGCCTTGGCGGGCGATGCTCGCGCAAAGTTTACGTGGTGCATTCGCGCAATCGCGCTATGGGAGCGCCCTCAGTAGTGCTAATCTTTAGAGGGCACGGAATCGAGCTTCACCCGGGAAAGGTGGCTAAATCCTCGCAGATAAGCGAAGATGCCCGGGTCCGGTGCAGGAACGGCGCAAATCTCAACTCGTGAGGAATCCGGCTAATGATTAAATTCGGAATTGGGCAGGCGGTGCGCCGCGTCGAAGATCAACGCTTCCTCACCGGCAAAGGCCGCTATGTCGACGATATCGCGCTGCCCGGCATGTGCTACGGGGTGAACGTACTTTCCCCGCATGCGCATGCGCGTATCAAGAAGGTTGACACGGCGAAGGCGAAGGCCGCGCCGGGCGTCCTGTTGGTGCTGACTGGTGCCGACGTCGCGCAGGATCACCTCGGCGGATTTACCGCCGCCATGATGCCGGAGGATCTCGGTGCGCCGAAGGGTCACCGCATCCATCAGCAACTGCTGCAAGCCGACAAGGCCCGCTTTGTGGGCGACCGCATCGCTTTCGTCATTGCCGAAACCCGCACGCAGGCCCGCGATGCGGCCGAGATGGTCGAGGTCGAATACGAGCCGCTGCCGGCGGTGGCGCTGCTCGAAGACGCCGCCAAGGATGGCGCGCCGAAAGTGTGGGACGACAATCCGAACGGCAACGTCGCGTTTCAATTGATGATCGGCGATCAGGCGGCGACCGACGCGGCGTTTGCGAAGGCGAAGCATCACGTGAAGCTGCGCATCGAGAACAACCGGCTGACGCCGGTCTCGATGGAGCCGCGCACTGCGATCGGCGACTACAACATCGCTGAGGACAGTTACACGCTCTACACCTCGTCGCAAAATCCCCACGGCGCGCGCTCCGAGATCGCACACATCCTTCACATCGCTGAAAATCAGCTGCGCGTAGTGTCGCCCGACGTTGGTGGTGGTTTCGGCCTCAAGGGTGGCGCGTTTCCGGACGACGCGCTGGTGGTTTGGGCATCAAAGAAACTCGGTCGCCCGGTCAAGTGGACCGCGACGCGTTCCGAAGCGATGATGACGGATCACACCGGCCGCGATCTTGTCAGCTATGGCGAGCTCGCGCTCGACGAAAAGGGAAAGATCCTCGCCATCCGTTCGCAGGCCCTGTTCCAGATCGGCGCCTATTTCGTCGGCCCCGGCATGGTGAGCGGACTGTTTTCGATGCGCTTCATTCCGGAAGCCTATGACGTGCAGGCGATCCACGTCATGTGCAAAGGACTGTTTACGAACACGCCGCAGGCCGGCCCGTACCGCGGCGCCGGCCGTCCTGAGGCCGCCTATTTCACCGAGCGTTTGGTCGAGCATGCGGCAAAGCAGATCGGCATGGATGTGGCAGAGATACGCCGCGTCAATCTGATTTCGCCGGACAAATTCCCCTACAACACGCCGACCTGGTACTCCTACGATTCCGGCGAGTTCGTTCGTCTGCTCGACAAATGCATCGATATGGCGGACTGGAACGGTTACGCGAAGCGCAAGAAGGCGTCGGAAAAGGCCGGCAAGCTGCGCGGCCGCTCGGTTTGTTACTACATCGAGTTTGGCGGCATCTTCAACGACCGCATGGATATCCGCTTCGATCCAGGTGGAACCGTCACGGTGTTCGGCGGCACGCACTCACACGGGCAGGGGCACGCGACAGTGTTCGCGCAACTTGTCCATGAATTCCTGGGCGTGCCGTTCACCCAGATCCGCTATGTGCAAGGCGACACCGCCCAGGTGCAATTTGGCCGCGGTACCTACGGAGCGCGCAGCGCGGTGGTTGGCGGCAGTGCGCTTCGCCGCGCCGCAGATGTGATCATCGACAAGGCAAAGGCGATGGCGGCTGCCATGTTGGAGGCGGATGCAGGTGACATCGAATTCAAGGACGGCAACTTCACCGTTGCCGGCACCGACAAGGCCATCCCGCTTGTTGAAGTCGCGAAGGCATCATTCGCGCCGATGGGGCCGATGACCCAATTCGGCATCGGGCTCGAAGGCTCGGGCAGTCATTCGCCGGAACCTCCGAGCCATCCGAACGGCGCGCATGCGGTCGAGGTCGAGATCGACCCGGAGACCGGTGAGGTCGTGGTCGACCGCTACGTGATGGTCGATGATCTCGGGCAGGTGCTCAATCCGATGATCGTCAACGGCCAGCAGCATGGCGGCGTTGCGCAAGGTATCGGGCAGGCACTTTACGAGCATGCCGTCTACGACCCTTCGAGCGCACAACTCGTCACCGGCAGCTTTATGGACTACGCGATGCCGCGGGCGGACATGCTGCCGAATTTCGAGATCGCGCTGGAAGAAGTGCGCTGCAAGACCAACCCGATCGGCGTCAAGGGCATCGGCAAATCCGGCACCATCGGGGCGCCCCCGGTCGTCATCAATGCGATCATCGATGCGCTGGAGCCGTACGGCATCGACCGCATCGATATGCCGGCGACGCCGAGCCGGGTGTGGCAGGCGATACAGAACGCGAAGAAAGCGGCCTAAACGCCGGCGCATGAATCAAGGTGCGCCGCGATCGATCGCCGCGGCCCACCGAATGCCTAGCCAGGGGGCCGATATAAATTCGGACTTGGTTTGCTTGCGTACCGACAAGCGCGATTGGCCGGGCTAGTTTGCAAACCAGGCTCGAATCCCATTAACGGCGACCCTATCGTGCCTCGATTTTTCTTCGACCTCTACTTTCCGGATCGAAATGATGTCAATTCGATGGGGACCGTTTTGGAGGGGGACGGTGTGGCCCGTATCTATGCCAATCGCATCATCGGCGAGCTCAAAGAAGCTGGCGGCTACGACGATCCCGGCCTCGCCATGACCGTCCGGAACGAGAGCGGAAAAGCGGTTTTCATCGTGCCGTTCTATGCCGCTTGTTCGGTACAGTCCGGATAATATTGCGCGACGACGGTCCGGCCGTGGGCTACGATCTAGCCAAAGCCGCTACCATCCCTAGCTGCGGACCGGCATCCGCGTAGGTGGCCATGCGTTCGCGCGCACCGATCGACCCACACCAAAACCGCTTGCTGGCGCTTCTCGCACCGAGTGATTACGAGCTGCTGCGGCCGCATCTTGAGCCCGTCCAGCTTCCGTACAGGAAATCGCTATACGAAGCGAATAAACCAATCCGCTTCCTCTACTTTCTTGAGACCGGCGTCGGCTCGCTCGTGAGTACCATGCGAAATGGCGCCGCCTCTGAAGTTGGGACCATCGGCAACGAAGGTGTCGTCGGCCTGCCTGTCCTGTTCGGTGACAAACAGGCGCCTACCACCGTTTACGTACAAGTCCCGGGACACGGATTGAGGATAAGGTCTGCGTCCTTTTCCGAAGCGGCACAGCGCAGTTCAACATTGCGGATAACGATGCTGCATTACGCCCACGCCTTCTTTAATCAGGTGACGCAATCGGCGGCTTGCAACCACCACCATTCTTTGGAGCAACGCTGTTGCCGTTGGCTTCTGATGACATACGACCGAATGTATACGCCGGAGTTTCTGCTGACGCACGAGTTCCTGGCGATGATGTTGGGTGTGCGGCGGGCCGGCGTGACCATCGCGGCCGGCGCTCTGCAACGGGCCGGGCTGATCCGCTACAGCCGCGGCCGTATCACCATTCTGGATGTCGCCGGGCTAAAAAAACGATCCTGCGAATGTTATGAGATCACCAAAAAGGAATTCGATCGTCTCCTTGATCTCCATTAAAAGCGCGAGCAAATGACCCAACCCGCTGCCGCGCTTGTCCGGCAGACTTCGATTTACGGAAGATACGCTGTCTAATTCCAGCGCCAAACCCCGTAGGCGTGGCCGTTCTGCATTTGCGGTGCGATGTAGTTCGGCTTGTGGTTGCCGATGGCGCCGAGCATGGCGATCCAGTTGAGCACTTCGCCGCCGACATTGCCGGCCTTGAGGAGCTGGTGCTCGGTGGCTTCGCTGATGAGCTTCTCGATCTGTTGCTCTTCCATGAGTTTGATGATCCGCCAGGCCCAATCCGGATCGGGCACGCCGTCGGTGCGGCCCGGTGCCATGCGGGGGCCAGCGACTTCGAGCGAGAAGCTGCCGCTGCCCATGACGACCACACGCAACGGCGCGGGCCACGACGCGATGGCGCGGCCGACGGCCTGGCCGAGCGCATAACAGCGCTGTGCCGACGGCAGCGGAGGCAGATGTCCGCTGATGAAGAACGGAACCACCGGCACCTGCATCTCCGGGGTGAGAAAGTGCAGCGGCACAGCGACCGAATGATCCACCGAGAAGTGCTGGGTGAGGGCAACGTCGAAACCCGCTTCCACCCCGGTTTGGCGGATATGCGCGGCCAGATCGGCGGCGGAGGGGATTTTGTACACCGGCATTTCCCGCGGCTCATCGTTCGGGCCGGTAAAGCTCTTGTCCACGCCGACGGCAAAGATCGGCAGGTTGTCGAGGAAGAACGTGTTGAGGTGGTCGGTGTCGAACATCACGATCACGTCGGGTCGCACCGCCGCCAAATGCTCCTTTTGCGCCGCGAACAGCTTGGCGGTTTCGCTATCGGGACCATCGCGCTTGACGAAGAACGGAAACACCGGGGTGTGCGGGACGCCGAACCCGGCGACGACATTTGCCATTTCGCTGAACTCCTAAGCCATTCGCTTCGATGTAAGCTTGTGCGACATTAGCGCGGGCGGCGCGGTGCCGCCAGATCCATACATCGCTTCAAGAACTTGGTTTTGGGAATCCGGGAGGACATAAGTGGCGCGCAGAGCGGCTAAGAAAATTGTGAAGCGAGCAAAGACGCGGAAGACGCTACCGTCGCCGGCCGTGCCGATGCAGCATGACCGTTTCGATTACTCCGCGATCATCGATCGTCCGCGGTTGTCGTGGCCGAACGGCGCCCGGGTTGCCGTCTGGGTTATCCCGAACATCGAGCACTTTCTGTTCGATCGGCCTTCGACCCGCATGACCACTTTGCCGGTCAACCCGGATGTCCTCAACTATTCGTGGCGCGACTACGGGGTGCGGGTCGGCATCTGGCGGATGATGGAGGTGATGGAAAAATACGGCGTCAAAGGCACCGTCGCGCTCAATTCCGACGTGTGCAAGCACTATCCGCGCATCATCGAAGAGGGCAAGAAGCTCGCCTGGGAATGGATGGGCCACGGCACCAACAATTCCACCTTGTTCTCCGGTCAGACCGAGCCGGAAGAGCGGGCGCTGATCAAGGAGGTGGTCGGCACCATCACCAAGAGCATCGGCAAGGCCCCGCGCGGCTGGCTCAGCCCGGCGTTAAGCGAAACCATGCGCACGCTCGATATCCTGGCGGAGAATGGCATCGAATACGTCGGTAACTGGGTCAACGACGATCAGCCCTATCCGATGCGGGTGAAGAAGGGCTCGATGATCTCGATGCCCTATTCGACCGAGATCAACGACATTCCGGCACTTCTGGACCTGCACCAGAGTCCGGAAGTGTTTGGCCAGATGATTTGCGACCAGTTCGATGTGCTTTACGAGGACGGCGCCAAGACCGGCCGGGTGATGTCGATCTGCCTGCATCCGTTTCTGGTCGGCTATCCGCACCGAAGCAAATATTTCGCGAATGCGCTCGCTCACATCGCTTCGCGCCAGGAAGTGTGGCTGACCACCGGGGGCGAAATCGTCGACTGGTACAAGCAGAATTACCTCAAGCAGTGACAGCCCCGCGGAGGCAGAGGTGAGCAACACCCATGGCACTGACTGGCGTTCGCTCATCTTCACAACCCGCGCGCCCGGCTGGAGCATTCTGATCCGCCTGGTCGTCGGCCTCGTGGTGTTCTTTCCTGAAGGAATTCAGAAGCTGGTCTTTCCCGAAATCCTGGGGGCCGGACGCTTTGCTAACATCGGCATTCCTTTTCCCGAAATTGATGGGTCCGTTCGTCGGCTTGGTCGAGACGATTTGCGGCGCGCTTGTTATCCTCGGCCTCTTTACCCGGCTTGCGGCCATCCCGCTGATCGTCATCATGATCGTCGCAATCGTTTCGACCAAAGTGCCGATCCTGCTTGGGCACGAATTTTGGTTTTTCCATCTGCCGAAACTGGCGCGCTATGGCTTCTGGAGCATGATGCACGAGGCGCGCGACGACTTCGGCATGCTGCTGGGGTCGCTCTATTTGCTGATCGAGGGCGGCGGAAAGTGGTCGCTCGATGCGTTGCTCAGCCGGGATCGTCCATCGGTGTGAAAAGGGCGGCGTTACGCGTCTGCAATAAAGTTTTTCGTGTGGGGTCTATATCTTCAAGCGCTTCGCGGACATGTCGCTGGTCGGGTTCCCTTGAGGCGCGGCATGTCCGCAACGGAAAAGACAGTGACCATGACAATCGACCGCCGCTCGCTACTTAAATATGGCGCTACACTTCCGGTGATAGGCGCGACGGCGCGGATTGCACATGCAGCGGGCGATCCGCCGGTGCAAAAAGCGGACTACACGTTACGTATCGCTCCTCTCTCGCTCGAACTCGGGCCGGGTAACACGATCACGACCACTGGCTATAACGGCAAAGTTCCGGGGCCGGTGTTACGGCTGCGCGAAGGACGCCCGGTCACGATCAACGTCATCAATGACGCCGGCTATCCGGACATCGTTCATTGGCACGGACTTTATTTGCCGGCCATCGAAGATGGCGCGACCGAGGAAGGATCACCAATCATTCCGGTCGGCCAATCGCGCGTCTATTCTTTTACGCCCAAGCCGGCGGGCACACGCTGGTATCACAGTCACGCCATGGCAATGACTGACCTTACGCGCAGCACCTATTCGGGCGAATTCGGGTTTCTGATTGTCGAACCGGCGGCTGGCGATCCCGGTCGGTACGATCGTGAAGTGCTTTTGGCCGCGCGGCTCTGGGAGGGCAAATGGGTCAGCATGCAGGACCTGCGCAAGGGGCCCCCGCCGGACAATGGGCTTGAAGTGATGTACCACGCGGCCACGCTTGGGGAGCGGATGCTGGGCCACGGCGAACCGATCCGCGTGCGCCAGGGCGAGCGCATTCTATTCCGCCTGCTCAATGCCAGCGCCAGCATGGATGTGACGCTCGCATTACCGGGGCATCGCTTCACCGTCATTGCGCTCGACGGCAATCCGGTGCCGACCCAGGCTTCCGTGGAGGTGCTGAAACTCGACGTCGCGGAGCGAGCCGACGTGATCGTGGAGATGAACAATCCGGGGATCTGGATATTTGGCTCGGCCGACGACGACGATCGCGCCATGGGAATGGGGATCGTGATCGAGTACGCAAATCGTAAAGGCGAGCCGCAATGGCTCGCGCCCAAAGCCCCCTGGAATTACGCGGCGTTCGCGCTTGCGACACCGGCGAAAGCGCCTGACGAAACCGTCAAATTGACGTTCGAGAAGGTTCCGGGTGGCCGCGGCGGTTACAACCGCTGGACCATAAACGGAAAATCGTGGCCCGATACCAATCCGCTGTTCACCGTTCAGGAAGGCAAAAGGTATCGGCTGGTGATGAACAACAACAGCGGCGATACGCATCCGGTCCACATGCACCGGCACACCTTCGAAGTCACCAAGATCGGCAACACATCGATCTCTGGGCTGATGAAGGATACGCTGAGCATGCCGCGATATTCGACGGCCGAGATCGATATGGTCGCGGATGATCCAGGTCCGACGTTCTTTCACTGTCACCATCAGGACCACATGGATGAGGGTTTCGCCGGGCTCATCACCTATTCGTAGAAGTTGCGCCACGCGCTGTGGTGATCTCAGGAATTGGGGCGTCCGGTGAATGTGTCTTCGCCTACCACGGCGGCGAACGACCCGAAAAGCAGGCCCGCGGGTTCGGCGCTTGAAGTTCTGCGCGTTTTTCTCAAGCTTGGACTGAGCTCGTTCGGCGGCCCGATTGCGCACATTGGCTATTTCCGTGAGGAGTTTGTCGTCCGCCGCCGCTGGCTCGACGAGCAGGCTTTTGTTGACCTGGTAGCGCTCTGCCAGTTTTTGCCCGGCCCGGCGTCCAGCCAAGTCGGGTTTTCGATCGGACTGATGCGGGCGGGTTATCGCGGCGCGCTCGCGGCATGGACTGGCTTCACGCTGCCCTCCGCAATTGTGCTGGTTCTGTTTGCGTACGGGGCTTCCGCTCTCACCGGCACTGCGGGGGCGGGCTTGCTCCATGGCCTAAAACTCGTCGCCGTGGCAATTGTCGCGCAGGCGGTTTGGGGCATGGCGCGAACGCTCTGCCCAGACCGGGAGCGCGCTTTGATCGCCGTTTTGACGGCGCTGATCATTCTGTTCAGCAACTCATCGGTCGCCCAGATCGGATCTATTTTTCTTGGCGGTGTCTTGGGCCTGTGGCTGTGCCGCGGTGCGCCACCTCCGATGGAAGGCCACATCGTCATGCCGGTCTCGCGCCGCGCGGGATTGGCGGCGCTGACGGCGTTTTTCGTTTTGCTGATCGGCTTGCCGATTTTGCAGAGCTTTCAGATCTGGTCAGGCATCGCGTTGTTCGACGCGTTCTATCGCTCGGGTGCGCTGGTGTTCGGCGGCGGCCATGTCGTGCTGCCGCTGCTGCGCGAGGCATTTGTCGCTCCCGGCTGGGTGAGCGACGATGCGTTTCTCGCCGGTTACGGTGCGGCGCAGGCCGTGCCAGGTCCGCTGTTTACCTTCGCCGCATATCTCGGCACTGTCGTCGGGCCATCGCCCCACGGTATCGCCGGCGCGGTGCTCGGGCTTGTTGGTATCTTTCTTCCCGGCATTTTGATCCTGCTCGGCGCGTTACCGTTTTGGGACGCATTTCGTAAGCGTGCGGGCGCCCAGGCAGCGATGCGCGGCGTTAACGCGTCGGTCGTCGGACTCCTCGGCGCTGCGCTCTACAACCCGATCTGGACAACCTCGGTCAAAACGCCTGGAGATTTCGGCGTGGCGCTCGTCGGCTTTGTGCTTCTGACGGCATGGCGCGCGCCGCCATTGCTCGTTGTCGTTGTCGGTGCGGTCGGCGGAACGATATTGGCTCTAACCGGCCGGTGATCCGCGCGGCTTCTACCAAGCGGCGAGCCGCGAGCTTAGACGGGCTGGCCGATTTCGTCGACTTTCACTGCGCGCATGCGCTCGTTGTAATTCTGCACGTTCAGCCCGCAGACTTCGAAGCGCGCCAAATACCCCATCAGAAAGCCATTGACGCCCATGCGGTAGAGCGCACCGACGTCGCCCGCAGTGAGCGCCTTGCGCTCGTCATCGGTGAGGTCGAGCGGTGCCAGCGCCTTGACCGGATCGGCCTTCATGGCGGCGCGGAAAGCATGGTCGCGCAAAACTTCTCGACACAGATAATTCGTGGCAAAAATGGACATAACGCCTCCCGACGCCGGCTTACACTTGGGCGCATGTTGCATAACCGTCGGCGCGTTGCCAAGCGCATGCAACGTGCGGATGACAGCCGTGGAGTTCGGCCACTTGCCAAAACCGTTGCGAAGTCAGAGCATCGCCTCAACGTTCGCGCCCCGGAGCAAGCCATGTTCCTGCGGAATTTCTGGTACGTCGCTGCGGCGGATCACGAAATCGGCGGCCAGCCGCTCGGCCGCACGATCCTCGGTGAGCCGGTGGTGTTATTCCGCACCGAGGCCGGACTCCCGGTTGCCTTCGAAGACCGGTGTCCGCATCGGCACCTGCCGCTCTCGATGGGAAAGCTCGTCGGTGACACGCTGCAATGTCACTATCACGGCCTTCGTTTTGCCGCTGACGGACGCTGCGTGCGCATTCCCGGTCAGGACCACATTCCGAAAGCGGCGAAGGCGAAAACCTATCCGCTGGCCGAGCACTATCACTGGATCTGGATTTGGATGGGCGATCCCGCGCTCGCCGATCCAGCGGCAATCCCGGATTTCCATTGGCTCGACGATCCGGACTGGGGCGCCAAGAGTTCCTATCTGCACGTGGACGCGAACTGGCAACTCATCGTCGACAACCTGCTCGACCTGACGCATCTCGCCTTCGTGCACGAAACCACCATCGGCAACGCCGCGATCGCCGAACACGCCCAGGTGAAGGTCGAACGGGCGCCGAACAATGTGGTCATGACGCGCTGGGTGATCGATCAGGATCCGCCGCCGACCTACAAGAAGGTCGGCGCCTTTGCCGGCAACGTCGATCGCTGGCAGATCATCGACTTCGCGCCACCTGCGTTCCTGCGCTCGATGTCGGCGCGACGCCAACAGGAACTGGCGCACCCGAAGGCAAACGGGTTGGCGGCATCAGCATGCGCAACCTCAACGCCATTACGCCGGAGACTGAAACGACGACGCACTATTTCTGGGGCCAAGCGCACAGCTTCGACGTGAAAAATCCAGAGACCACCAACAAGGTGTTTGAGCAAGTCCGCACTGCATTCCTTGAAGATGTGGCGGTATTTACCGCGCAACAGCGGATGTTGAATCTGATGCCAGACCCGCCGCAGGTCGACATCGCAGCCGATGCCGGCGCCCTTGCGGCGCGGCGCATCATCGAGCGACTGGGCGAAGTGGAACGGAGCGGAGCACATGTAGCGGCAGCGGAATGAACTCAATTTTTCAATGCCGCCCTGCCGGGTCTCGTTGGACGTTTCACAGGAATCAAAATGATGCGAATTGGTATTACGTTGCTCGTCAGCGGTTTTTTGCTTGCTGGATTTATCAACGATGCTTTGGCGCAGATTTCGGACGGCGTCATCAAGATCGGCGTGCTGAGCAATCAGTCGACGGTGGGCGCTGATGCAAGTGGCGTCGCCGCAGCGACAGCGGCGCGGCTCGCGGTCGAGGATTTCGGTGGCGCCATCAATGGCGTGCCCATTCAAGTCATCGACGAAGATTTTGCCGAGAAGCCCGATACCGCGGCGCTGATTGCCCGGCGCTGGTTCGATACCGAGAAGGTCGACGTGATCGCCGACATGCCGGTGTCGTCAGCTGCGCTCGCAGTGCAAGAGATCGCGCGCAACGCCAAAAAGACGTTGTTGGTCGGCGGCGCGGTTACGGCGAATTTGACCGGCAAAGCCTGCTCGCCGTTCACCACGCACTGGGCCGACAATTCGCGGTCGCTAACGTCTGCGGTGGTCCAAGGGGTGACTGAAAAGCCGGATGAAACCTGGTTCTTCGTGTCGGTGGACTACGCGCTGGGCGCTTCGCTGCAGCGTGACGCCTCAGCCGAAATCGAGCGCCTCGGCGGCAAGGTCGTCGGTGGGGTGCGTTATCCGCTGGGATCGCCGGACCTCGCTTCGTTTTTGCTGCAAGCCCAAGCCTCTAAAGCCCAATTCATTGGGCTCGCCAGTGTCGGCAAGGACACCATCCACGCCATCAAGGAAGCGCAGGAATTCCGTATCCAGGAATCCGGCCAGCAACTGGCCGCATTTCTGGTCTTCATCAGCGACATCCACGGTCTTGGTCTTGCGGCGGCACAAGGCCTCAATGTCGCGTCCGGTTTTTATTGGGATCAAAACGAGCAGACCAAAAAGTTCGCGGCGCGGATGTTTGCGCGTCATCAAAAGATGCCGACCAAAGAGCAGGCCGCGGTCTACGCCTCTGTGCGCCATTATCTGAAAGCCGTTGCAGCGGCGGGCACCGACGATGGGCGCACCATCAACCGCAAGATGCGGGAAATGCCGGTCGATTATTTCGGCCAGACCGGCGCCATCCGGCCCGACGGCCGGGTCCTCTATGACCTGACGCTCTATAAGGTGAAGTCGCCGTCGGCGAGCAAATACCCTTGGGACTACTACCAACCGGTTCGGGTCATTCCCAAGGAGAGCGCATTTGGCGCGGCGGGCAGCGGCGCGTGCAAACCGGAGAGTCTTGAGCCTTAGAGGCTCAAGACCCGATAGCGCGATGCATTGGCTCTAGCGTCACGCCCCGCTACGCCGCGCCTTAAGAAAGGCCCGGCACGGCTTCGACAATTGCGGGCGATGCGCTCTCAAGCATTTCATCCGGTGGCCTTCGCCGGAGGGCACGCTTGCGCAAAACTGCAGCAGGTCCGTTCGGCAGGCTTGCCGCATTGATGCTCCGCCAGCGGATCGACCCATTTCGGCAGGAGGCGGCATGCCACCTGGAGGAGGAGGCGGATATGACGCGCGCGGCGGCGGGCCGCCGGGTGGTGGTGGCGGAGGCGGGTATTCTGCTCCGGGCGGGGGAGGTCCGCCCGGAGGAGGCATTGGTGGCGGATATTCGGCAACCGGAGGCGGCGGCGGTGGCGCAGGCTCCCAGAATGGCCGTTGGCCGGCGCAGGCCGTGAGCAATAGTGCAGTTGTCCCGACGAAGACATAGGTCCGAAAGGCGCCAAAGTTCATTGAAATCCCCAACAATGAAACCAGCCGTCGTTGACGGATGTGTAAATGAGTCGCGCAACTGCCACAAACGACGGACGAAAACTTGCGGAAGGTGCGTGGCGGAAGTTTGATGCGCCTATGACATTGTCAGGCTCTTCCGGTTTACAACCAAGCGCGCGTAATCGTCTGACTCAACTATTGAAAGAAAGCGTCGGTGTACCCGCAGGCCGGGCGCCGCCGCGCCATCGTTGTCAATGCGGAGATGGTGATGCATCGGGCGGCGGCTTCATTGGTCGGGAAGCCGGCCAGTAGTGTTCGGCGGTTGGCGCTGGCTTAGGCGGCGGTGGCGGCTCGGGCGGCGGCGGAGCCACTTCGAGCACCACGCGGACCGGATTTGGCACCAGCACCGGCGGCGGCTTTTTCGAGAAAAAGGAATGCGGCGCCGGCGGCTGCTCGACGCTGATCTGGACCGCGTGCGACAGAAATCCATTCTTTGTAAATGTCACCGATTGGCCTTCGATCGGTAGTGCGAGCGAGCAGGGCGTTTGACACGTCTGACCTTGTCCGGTGCGCACATTGGCGCCCGTCGGCACCGATTGGAACTGCAAAGTCTCTGGCGACGGCGACGAGGATTTCGACTTCGACAAATCAAGCATCATGGCAGAGCACCCGGGGAGCGCGCAGGCGACTGCAGCCACGGCAGCGGCGACGACTAGTCCCATGCGCGACATTGGACCGTCTCCATCCCGCGAAGCGGCGGGCGCGCAACTGGCTGGCGTGGATGCTACGCGGGCCGCACGATCAGGAGCGCAGCGTTCTCGCCGAGTCGGCAAGACACCGTCAAGTTCGGCTTATGGTGCGGGTGGCACCGAAATCATTGAGCAGGCTGGCCGGCAGGTTTAATCGCGGTCATGACAATCTGGACTTGGGTGACGACATTGATGTAGGTGCGCGCCGCCCGCTCGAGGTCCTCAGCAGAAATTTCGCCGCGTTCCAATCGCCCGCGCCAGGGTTCGTCAAAGCTTTTTCTCAGCGACTGGACCGCGAAATCGACGCCCAGATAGATGCCAAGCGGAGTGTTGCCGACGCCTTGCGCGATCCATTGACGGTTTAGCGTCTGCGAGAACAGGTCAAACTGCTCCGGGATGATCGCGCGCACGTGCGTCGGATCGCCGAGAAAATAATCGTGCCGCGGATGCGGCACAACGACAGTGACCCGGGCGCCGTTGCGGCAGACGCGGTAGAGTTCCTTGATGATAGCGAGATAGGCATCGGGTGTAGCACCCAGGTGTTCGAGGACATGCGACATCAAAATCTCGTCGATTGCGTTATCCGCCCACGGCCACGGCAGCCGCTCTAGATCGACAATTTGGTCGGGGTTGCAGGCTGCCATTTTGTCAACGTTGACCCAGCCCGGAAATTTCCTGGTGCCGCAACCGAGATTAAGTCGCATTCACTCCCCCGCCGACGCTAGAACCCTCAGTTCCGCTCTCGAACCTTTGTGCGGGGATACGGGAGCTCGCCGTCGGCTTACTGGTCAGGATAAGTAATTGATTTTGCTGGTGAGCGCGGTGGGGATCGAACCCACGACCCCGTGATTAAAAGTCACGTGCTCTACCGACTGAGCTACGCGCTCGTGCGGGCACTGCATACGCAAAAGCCCAGCCAGTTACCAGTGCCAGCTTGCCGGCTCAGGCAAAATGCCGTCCGCAGCAGTCGCTTCCGACCGGCCATTTGCTAGACTGTGCGTCGGGCCGGGTAGCGCCGAACGAGGACCAAGCCGATGCCGATCGTGAACCGCGTTGCCGACCTGCACCCGGAGATCACCGCGTGGCGGCATGACTTTCACGCCCATCCGGAGCTGCTCTACGACGTGCACCGCACGGCGGCGTCGGTTGCGGAAAAGCTCAAGAGCTTCGGCTGCGACGAGGTGGCGACCGGCATCGGGCGCACCGGGGTCGTCGGTGTCATCCGCGGACGCAAAGCCGGTGCCGGCAAGGTGGTCGGATTGCGCGCCGATATGGATGCGTTGCCAATCGAAGAGGCGACCAATCTTCCCTACAAATCGACGGTGCCCGGCAAGATGCACGCCTGCGGCCATGACGGCCACACCGCCATGCTGCTCGGCGCGGCGAAGTATCTCGCCGACACGCGCAACTTCGCCGGCACTGCCGTCGTGATCTTCCAACCGGCGGAAGAGGGCGGCGCCGGCGCGCGCGCCATGCTCAACGATGGCCTGCTCGATCGCTTTGGGATTGAGGAAGTCTACGGCATGCACAACGGACCCGGCCTGCCGGTCGGGCAATTTGCCATCCGCTCCGGACCGTCAATGGCGTCGACCGACACCATCGTCATCGATCTGGAAGGTTTGGGCACCCACGCGGGATTCCCGCATCGCGGCGTCGACACGATCCTGGTCGGGGCGCAGATCGTCAATCAGCTGCAATCGATTGTCGCGCGGAACGTGGATCCGCTCGAAGCCGCAGTCATCTCGGTCTGTGTGTTTCGCGCCGGCGACACCGAAAACGTCGTCCCGCAGCACGCCCAGCTGCGCGGCACGGTACGCAGCCTGTCGGCCGACGTGCGCAAGCTCCTTGAGAGGCGGATAAGGCAAGTCGTTGAAGGCACCGCGGAGCTTCACGGTGCTAAGGCTGATCTGACCTACACGCCCGGTTATCCGGTTCTCGTGAATGACGCGAGCAAAACCGCGTTTGCCGCAACCATCGCGGCAGAGATCGCCGGCAAGGACAGGGTCAACCAGAATTCCAAGCCGATCATGGGCGCGGAGGACTTCGCCTACATGCTGCAGGAACGGCCCGGCGCCTTCATCTGGCTGGGTAACGGCGACAGCGCAGGCCTTCACCATCCGGCCTATAATTTCAACGACGAGGCGATCCCGGTGGGAACGTCATATTGGGTGCGGCTCGCAGAGACGGCGCTCGCCGGCTAACGACCGCGGGTCGCGTTATTGCGCCGCCTCGATCCGATTTTCGGCCGGAACTTTCGATGGTTCGGCGATGGCCTTTGAGCGTGGCAGTAACTCCACGGCCCGGGCTTCAAGAGAACGCCAATAGGCAAAGGAGTTAAGCCGCGTTCCCTCGACGAAGGCGAGCGCGACGGCCGAGAGGAACGGCAGGCTCTGCACCACAAGAACCACCGCGAAGATATTGATCTCGTGGACTTGTTTGAAATTGGTGGCAACCAGCGTCAGCGCGCCGATCAACAGCAGTGCCGCGATAATGCCCTCCCAGAACGCCGGGAAGTCGCCCTTGCGCGTGGCACCGCCCTTGGCAGTGCGCAGGAACGGCAGCCGCTCCTTGAACACACCCGCGCCCACCGCGGACGCCACCGTCCATTGCATCGACATCGCCGCAAACACCGCGCCCAACATCTGGCCGGGTGATACCCGCACCCGCAGGCGATAGAGCGCAGCGAAGTGGGCGACCGACACGACGAACGAAGCCAGGATTGGAATAGTCAGGATCCGGTCGGGCACGGCGATATTGGCAAACGCCACCACCGGCACCCAGAGGATGTTGAGCAGCGCCACGACCACACCGACGCTCTCCGCCCCGAGCCAGTTCAGCCAGCCGAGGCCATATTCGCGTTTTTGCTCGCGTGAAAGGCTCTCCGACCACGGCAGCAAATTTCGCCAGTGCTTGCGCAGAAGCTGGATGCCGCCGAACGCCCAGCGTTGCCGCTGGCGCTTGTAGGCTTCGAAGGTATCGGGCAGGAGCCCGTAGCCGTAGCGATGATTGGTGTAATGCGCGAGCCAGCCGCGCTCAAGCAGCGCCAGGCCGATATCGCTGTCCTCGACGATGGTGTCGCTCGACCAGCCGCCGACGCTTTCGATCGCGGCGCGCCGGATCAGGCACATCGTGCCGTGGACGACGATGGCGTTGACTTCGTTCCGCTGCACCATGCCGATATCGAAGAAGCCGGCGTATTCGGCGTTCATCGCACGATGCAGGATCGAGCGGTTGCCGTCGCGGTGGTCCTGAGGCGACTGGACCAGGCCGACGCGCTGATCGGCAAATAGCGGCACCAGCGCCTTGAGCCAGTCCGGATCGACCACATAATCGGCGTCGATCACGCCAATGATTTCGGCGTCGCCGGCGGTGTGCGAGAGCGCAAGCCGAAGTGCGCCAGCCTTGTAACCGGCGAGATTTTCTACCCTGACGAACTTGAAGCGGTCGCCGAGCGTGCTGCAATGTTCCTCGACCGGCCGCCACAATGCGGGGTCAGGCGTATTGTTGATGACCAATACGCATTCCAGGTTGGGATAATCGAGGCGCGCGATCGCATCGAGCGTTGCCTTCAACATCTCCGGCGGTTCGCGATAGGCCGGGATGTGTATCGAGACTTTCGGGGCGAATACCTCCGGCACCAGCGGCGGCGCATCGGCAAGCCGCCGCGGGGCACCCCCAAAGGCGATGGCGGCGATCTCCTCGATGCGCGCGAGCGCGATCGCCACCAGCGGTACAAGTAGGATCAGACCAAGCCCCAGCGCGAAGGCTGCGCCCCAGACAAAATAATGGCCGGTCCAGAAGGCAGCGATTGCAGCAACCCAAGCACCGACCAGGTTGGCAGAGCCGGTGAGCATCAACGCCTGCCGGGCCGTCACGCCTCTGATGGCGAGGATTGGCAACGACAGAAGGAGCCCGAACAAAACGGCAAGGCCGGCCCGCTTGATATAGTCCGGATCGGTGATCGTTCCGGTCCAAGAAAACTTCGGCTCGCGGGATGCGTCGAGGAGACCCCAATATGGGCCAACGCCGCCTTCCGCAGTTTTCCAAGGCTGATCGATTGCCTCGATGATGTTGTAGTCGATGCCATAGGCCTCGGCGCGGGTGACGAAGTCCCGAAGCATCGCCGCCTGCTCCATCCGGCCGGGAGTGGCATCGCGGAAGTTATAGCCGGCGCTCGGCCAGCCAAACTCGGCAATGACGATCCGCTTGCCGGGGTGCAAACGCCGCAATTTGTCGTAGATCTCGATCGTATGATCGACCGTTGTTGAGGCGTCAAAACCGGCCCAGTACGGCAGGATGTGCGCGGCAATGAAGTCGACCGATGAAGCGAGCTCCGGATGGTCGATCCAGGCCGACCAATTTTCACCTGTTGTCACAGGGACGGGGCTCGATTTCTTCACACGCTGGATGAGCTTGATGAGATCGTCTGCGCTGGTTTCGTTACGCAGCATCGTTTCGTTGCCGACCACGATGGCGTTCACGTTGCTATTGTGCCGGGCGAGCTCGAGGGCCGAGCGGATTTCCTGCTCATTGCGCTCGTGGTTCTTGTCGATCCACGCCCCGACAGTGACTTTCAACCCGAATTCGGCGGCAATGGGCGGCACGAGTTCGGCGCCGCCGGTCGACGAATAGGTGCGGATGGCCCTGGTATAGGGCGCGATCGCTTTAAGGTCGGCGCGGATCTGTTCGACGGTCGGCCGCTCGCCCCAGTCGGGATGCGACGAGGCGACAAACGGCGCGTAAGAGACGCTGGCAAGCTGTCCAGTGAAATCCGGAGCCGCTTCTTTGGTACGTAGCGAAGCCCACAGGCCGGCATGCACGCACGCTACAAGCGCGAGCACGGCAGCTACGGTGCGCATTGAATTTTAACCACCAGAGGGGCGTGAGGCTAAAACGCGCCGAACCTGTCCCCGAGGCTCGGCAGTTATGAAAAAGGCGACCTGCAACCGGCAAATAAAAAAGTAGCGGCGTGTGGTGGCAAATTCAAGACAACGACTTTGTATCTTGAAGTTTTTTTATCAGTTCGCGCGGCTGACCTGCCGGTAATGCTAACGGTTGGTCGTTGAGCTGGCCGCGGCGGCCGCCGGGACCGAAATGGCCGGCGTTGAGGGGTTAATCCAGCACGACTGAATCCGTGCATTCAGGCTGTCGGCAGCCTTCGGGTCGATGTTGTTTCCGTGCAGAATCAGGCAGCGGAACGATGCCTGGATATGAGCGCTCGGACAGCCAAAACGGTCGTAGAGATCGAGGTGGCGAAAGGCGGTATCGAGATCGTCGCGCCACAGTAGGCTAACGACGCGGCGGCCCAGCCATACGCATTCGGGATTGCCCGCCGGCCCGGTGATCGCATGCTGCGCTTCGGCAAACTCATCGATTTTCTGGAGTTCCTTCGCCGGCTCCTGGCCCGCCGCCGGAGCCTTGTCGGCAGGCTTGGCGTCGTCTGCGAAGGTCGGACTCACTGGAACCATTACAGAAGCAGCGATCAAGAGAGCGGCGCAAACACCGCCGGCGAGGCTGAGCAAACGATGGGACATTGGTCTTCTTAAGATTTTAGATCGAGAGGGGACGTTTCCGGGCCACCCGATTGCACCACCCCTGCGGCATCTTCTAGGCAAAGCCCGCAGGAGAACACCCCAACTTCCCAAGTTTGTCCAGCGCGTACCGCGACGCAGCCCCCGATCTTGGCGCGAGTCTCGGCACGAAGCCTTTGCAAGGTTAATGGCAGTTCATGTCCAATAGGCGACAACCTTCGGCGATCGGCTCGGCGCTTGGATCCTTTCTGTTTACCGCAGTTGCGATTGGCGTCGTTTGGTGGTGGCTCGGCGCGCCAATTCAGATCACGACGTCGTCGCCCGCGGCGGTGGGCAAGCCGTACTGCTTGTCCTATGCGCCATTCCGGGACCGCCAGGATCCGCTGGTAGAGGGAACTCGGGTCGCGGCCTGGCAGATCGAAGAGGATCTCGCGCTGTTATCAAAGTACACCAACTGTATTCGTACCTATTCGGTGGACGACGGGCGCGCGGACGTACTTGAGAGTGCCAGACGGCACGGGCTGAAGGTGTTGCACGGGATTTGGGTGTCCGGCGATCCGGTCAAAACCCGCCAGCAAATCGAAACGACCATCGCGCTTGCCAAGGCCTATCCGGACGTCATCACCGCTGTGGTCGTGGGCAACGAAGTCCTGCTGCGCGGTGAAATGACCTCGACCGACCTCATCGGCTACATTCGCCAGGTCAAGGCGCAGGTGCCGATGCCGGTCACTTACGCCGACGTCTGGGAGTTTTGGCTGCGCTATCCGGACGTGCAGAGCGCGGTGGATTTCGTGACCATCCACGTTTTGCCTTACTGGGAGGACTTTCCGATCCCAGCGGCAAACGCGGCCGCCCATACTGCGGCAATCCGTGAGCGCGTAGCCGCCGCCTTTCCGGGCAAGGAAATCGTCATTGGCGAATTCGGCTGGCCGAGCGCCGGCCGGATGCGCGAAGGCGCGCGGCCGTCGCCGTCAAACCAGGCCCGCGCCATCCTCGAAACGATGGCGCTGGCGCAGCGCGAACATTTTCGGATGAACGTCATTGAGGCGTTCGATCAGCCTTGGAAACGCGCGCTTGAGGGTGCGGTCGGCGGCTACTGGGGCATCATCGATCGCGCGACCGGCGCGCCGAAATTCAGTTTCGACGGAACAGTCTCGGATCATCCGCATTGGGTGGGCCAGGCGCTGGCTGGCGTTCTGTTGGCGGCGCTGACGTTCGGCGGCGCATTTGCAGGTGGGCGCAAGAAGGGTGCGTCCGCATCTTTTTGGCCGACGATCGCGGCACTGGCGCTTGTTCCCGCTGTTCTGTTCGGCTGGACAATCGAGACGGTCGCGATTGAAAGCTTCAGCCCCGGAAGCTGGCTCCGCTCGCTTAGCTTTGCCGCCGTCGCGGTTGCGGCTCCAATTGTCTGCGCCGCTGCTTGTGCTGCCCGCCGACCGCCGGTTTCCTTCGCTTCCCTGCTCGGCGGAAAAGGCCACAGTCGCGATGCTCTCGATTGGGCACTTGGCGGCGCCCTGATCGCGGTGATGCTTGTGACCGTCGAGGCAGCGCTCGGATTGGTGTTCGACCCGCGCTACCGGGATATTCCATTTGCCCCGCTGACCGCGGCAGCCGTGCCTTTTCTGGTGTTGCTATTCTCGACGCCGCGACCGGCTGGACCGAGGGCCGCAGCAGAAACGGCTGCCGCGGCGCTTCTGGCCGTTTCGGCCGTCTACATCGTGTTCAATGAAACCTTCGCCAACTGGCAGGCGGTCTGGTTTTGCGGCGGCTTGATCGGCCTCGCCGTTATGCTGGCGTGGGTACGGGACGCGCCAAGCTCAGGATAAGCACGCCGGCCGCGAGCGCCGAAAGGTCGGCATTGTGCATCACGACGCCGAACGCCGCGGCCGCGAGCCCAACCACAAAGATGATAAGCGACGGCCGCATCAGATTGAGCAATGCAACCACGAGCGCGATCCCGCCAAAGATCTGATGGTTGTAAAGGACAATCGAGAGTCGGAAGGTGCCGCACAGCCAGGTGCCGAGCCCGCCCTGGCAGGAGAGCGACACGACGCTGTTCTCCATCGCCTGATAACGCACATAAAGCGCCTCTCCGAGTGAGAGGAAGCCGATGATGAGGAGCCAGTTGGTCTGGCGCGCATTCGGCAGGAAAAGGCGACGCGGCGCAGTCGGTTCAATCATACGCACATTATAGCGTGTCGATTATTCCAGCGCGACGTTATGGCCATCGAACATCGTCGGAAGGCAGGACAGCTGAACGGCCATCATTGATGCACACAATTGCGCCGCCGCGGCGGCGTTGCCGAGTGGTCCGACCACGAGCCGCAACTCGGTCTTATGAGATCGTGGATTTTCCCGCAGCGCCACCACCGGCGTTAAGCCGTCAAGAAGTTGCAGGTGGGTGGAGCGGATTCCGGCCCAACGGGCATGGAGTGCGTTGATCGAGGAAGCGCTGCCGATTTCGGCGCCGTAGGCGGCATTCGCCGCAGGCAGGGCGGCCTCGGGCGGTTGCACGGCTGCGGCCGACGCGATCGGAGTCGGCCGCGGCGCCGCATCCCAACCTGAGGACGGTGACGTTGCCGAAGCGGCGATCAACGGCGTGGTCGCCGTGGCAAGCCAAGATGCGGCCGGTGGATCGCTCGGCGCTTTGCGTGCTTCAATCTGCTGACTGATCGAGCCGGTCATATCGTCGACATTGCGCTCAACGGCGGCTAGGCGCTTCGCCATGCGGTCGCGATCGTCCATCAGGCTGCGAACAGCCTGTGCCAGTTGCCGCACGACGTAGTCCGAGTTGAGCGAACGCGACACGGTTTGGCTGGGTGCTTGAGCCTGGACGGTTTGTGGCGATGGAGACGGGGCGGCGCTCAAAGTAGAAAACATAAGCGCTGCGCGCCGCGAACCGGCGTCAGTGAACCCCGCGACAATCGCGAGCAGCAGCGCAGCCGCCGCAACACAACCCCACACCGCCTGGCGCCAAAGCCGCTGCATGGTGAAAGTCGCCTGCGCGACAGGTCTTTTTGAGGTCGCGTTCTTGATGCGCGCTCCCTCCACCATGCATTTGCTCCGGGTGCTTTTGGCCGAATCAATCGACAAAATAGCAGATTCGGAGTGTCGAACTGCCGCCGGCGGTCCTTTTGGAACACTGAATTGTTACCCGGTCGCACGCATCCGGCGCCGATGCTCGTCATCGCGGCCCTGCTCGGCTATGAGAAAGCTGCGGAGACCTCTTGATGACGGCGCGAACCTGTCTTGCGATCGTGCTTGCGGCCGGTGAGGGCACGCGGATGCGCTCGGCGTTGCCGAAGGTCTTGCATGCCATCGCCGGACGTTCGCTGCTGTCGCACGTGCTTGCGGCGCTTGCCGAAGCGCGCATCACATCGACGGCTGTCGTCGTTGGCCCCGGGCAGGACGCGGTCGAAGCAGAAGCGCGGCGCGCGTCGGCGAACGCCGAATGCTTTGTGCAGCGAGAGCGCCTCGGAACGGCGCATGCGGTGCTGGCAGCGAAAGCGGCGATCGAACGGCGTCCTGATGATGTTTTGATTGTCTATGGCGACACGCCGCTGATCCAGGCGGCGACGCTGGAGCAGTTGCGCGCGCCTTTGGCTACGGGGACCGCCATAGCTGTCCTGGGATTCCGGCCCGCTGATCCGTCAGGATACGGGCGGCTGATCGTCGACGGCGGCGAGCTCATCGCCATTCGCGAAGAAGCCGACGCCGATGCGGACGAACGAGCAATGGATCTTTGCAACGGCGGGATCATGGCGTTTTCCGGCGCGCATGCGTTCGCCATCCTGCAGCGGATCGGCAACCAAAATCGCAAGGGTGAATTTTATTTGACCGATGCAGTCGAGATCGCGCGCGGCATGAAGCTCGACGCGGTCGCGATCGAAGTCGAGGAGGACGAAGTGCGCGGCATCAACACCAAGAGCCAACTCGCCGAAGCGGAAGCCATTGCGCAGCAGCGCCTGCGCAAAGCGGCACTCGACGCAGGCGTCACGTTCGTCGCTCCGGAGACGGTGTTTCTCTGCGCCGACACCAAATTTGGCAAGGACGTCGTGATTGAGCCTTTCGTCGTGTTCGGAGAGAAAGTGACAGTGGAGGACGGCGCTGTCATTCATTCGTTTTCGCACCTCGCCGGTGCTCACGTCGGTAAAGGCGTTTCGGTGGGCCCATTTGCCCGGCTGCGACCGGGAACGCGGCTTGGCGAAGGCGCACGTATCGGCAATTTCGTCGAGGTCAAAGAGGCCTCGATCGAAGCCGGCGCCAAGGCCAATCATCTGAGCTACATTGGTGATGCCGTCGTCGGCGCCGGCGCCAACATCGGGGCCGGCACCATCACCTGTAACTACGACGGCAGCGGCAAGCACCGGACCACCATCGGCGACGCTGCTTTCATCGGCTCCAATTCCGCGCTGGTGGCTCCCGTTGAAATTGGGGCTGGCGCGTATATCGGCTCCGGGTCGGTGATTACGAAGAACGTACCCGCGGGGGCACTGGCGCTCGGGCGCGGGCGCCAAGTCGTTAAGGAAAACGGTGCAGCGCGCTTGCGAGACCTCAAATCGCTCGGCAAAAAGAAGGCGTAACCGAGCGATTGAGCCACAAAGTATGTGGCTCGCGGGATTTAGTCGTTACCGAACGAAACTTTATTTTATTTGGTGTTGGCTAGGCTTGCGCCCTAACGGTTAACAATTGGGCGGGTTCCATCGCGACGGTTGCCGAGGAGGCCACCACAGGGATGTGCGGGATTGTTGGAATTATCGGCGGCGAGCCGGTCGCGCCGTTGCTGATCGATGCGCTCAAGCGGCTCGAATACCGCGGCTATGATTTTGCCGGGGTGGCGACGCTTGAACATGGCACGCTGATGCGCCGCCGCGCCGAAGGCAAGCTCAAGAATTTGGAGCGAAAGCTCGCCCGCGAGCCATTGTCGGGAACCATCGGCATCGGCCACACCCGCTGGGCGACGCACGGGCGGCCAACCGAGAACAACGCGCACCCGCATGCCACGGAGCGGCTTGCCGTCGTTCACAACGGCATCATCGAGAATTTCAGCGAATTGCGCCGTGAGCTGGAAAGCAAAGGGGCCAAGTTTGCGACCGAGACCGACAGCGAGGTTGTGGCGCATCTCGTCAGCGAGGAACTAAAGCGCGGTTTGTCGCCGGTCGATGCCGTGACGGCGGCGTTGCCGCGCCTGCGCGGTGCGTTCGCGCTCGCGTTTTTGTTTGCCGGTGAGGAGAACTTATTGATCGGCGCGCGCCGCGGCTCGCCGCTGGCGATCGGTTTCGGCGAGGATGCGATGTTCGTCGGCTCCGATGCGATCGCGCTCGCGCCGTTCACCGATACCGTGAGCTATCTGGAGGACGGCGACTGCGCCATCCTCACTCGCGCCGGCGCTGAGGTTCACGACGCCAAAGGCAATCTCGTTCATCGCACGGTGCTGAAGTCGCAGGCTTCGATCCTGCTGCTCGACAAGGGCAACCATCGCCACTTCATGGCGAAGGAGATCTACGAGCAGCCGGAGGTCGTCGGTCATACCCTGGCGCACTATCTCGACATGGTGGGTGAGCGCGTCGCATTGCCGATGGCGTTGCCGTTCGATTTCCGCGCGCTCAAACGCATTTCGATTGCCGCCTGCGGCACCGCCTATTACGCCGGCATGGTCGCACGCTATTGGTTCGAGCGCTTTGCGCAATTGCCGGTCGAAGTCGATATCGCGTCGGAGTTCCGCTACCGCGACGTTCCACTTGATCCGGGCGCGCTTGCAATCTTCGTCTCGCAGTCTGGCGAGACCGCCGACACGCTGGCGTCGCTCCGCTACGCGCGTGAGCATGGTCAGCACGTCCTCTCCATCGTCAATGTGCCGACATCGACGATTGCCCGTGAAAGCGACATCGTGATGCCAACGCTGGCTGGCGCGGAAATCGGCGTTGCCTCGACCAAGGCGTTCACGTGTCAGCTCGCCGCGCTAGCGACGCTGGCGATTGCGGCGGGCCGTGCCCGTGGTGTGCTCGCAGAGAGCGACGAGAAGACGCTGGTTCGTGCTCTTATCGAAATTCCGCGGCACCTGACCGAGGCGCTGGCGCTCGAACCGCAGATTGAACAGCTGGCGCGCGATCTCGCCAAATCGCGCGACGTGCTCTACCTCGGCCGCGGCACCAGCTATCCGATCGCGCTCGAAGGCGCGCTGAAGCTCAAGGAAATTTCGTACATCCACGCCGAAGGCTACGCGGCTGGCGAACTCAAGCACGGCCCCATTGCGCTGATTGACGAGACCATGCCCGTGGTGGTGATCGCGCCGCACGATCGGGTGTTCGACAAGACCGTTTCCAACATGCAGGAGGTTGCCGCGCGGGGCGGGCGGCTGATTTTGGTGACCGACGCGAAGGGCGCGGCCGCCGTCGCTGGTCAACCGCTGGTGACGCTGACGATGCCGACAGTGCCGGCGGCAGTTGCGCCGCTGCTGTACGCCGTGCCGATGCAGCTTCTAGCCTACCATACGGCCGTCAGTCTGGGGACCGACGTCGATCAGCCACGCAATCTGGCCAAGTCGGTCACGGTGGAATAGCCCCGACGCGCCGGGCAGACCCGCAAACTCTGTGCGGCGCTGTCACATCCGTATATAAGTGCAGCGGCAGTATTGGCTGCCGGCGGCAAAAGCCATCATGACGAATGACAGCGAACAGATTGCGGCATTATCCGCAGACGCGAACAAGTCCGCGCCCACCTCCGGCGTCGTCAGCCGCTTCCGCAATTATTTCTTGACCGGGCTGGTTGTCGCCGGACCGGTGGCGGTGACGGCGTGGCTGATCTGGTGGTTTGTCACCTGGGTGGACAATCTGGTGCGGCCGGTCATTCCGGTGGCCTACCGCCCCGAGACCTATTTGCCGTTCAACATTCCGGGGCTTGGCCTCATCATCGTGTTGCTGGCGCTCACGCTGCTCGGGTTTCTGACGGCCAATCTGGTCGGCAGCCGGCTTGTCAGTTTTGGCGAGAGCATCTTGAGCCGGATGCCGATCGTGCGGCCGATCTACCGGACCACCAAGCAGATTTTCGAAACGCTGTTTTCCGCCTCGGAATCGAGTTTCCGAAATGTCGGGCTGGTCGAATTCCCGGCGCCGGGGATGTGGTCGCTGGTGTTTCTGACCCAGCCGCCGAGCCCGCAGATTTCGGCCCACCTGCCCCAAAGCGAGCACGTGTCGGCGTTCCTGCCCTGCACGCCGAATCCCACGACCGGGTTCTTCTTCTACGTGCCGCGGCGCGATGTGGTCGATCTCGACATCACGGTCGAGCAGGCCATGACGCTGCTGATCTCGGCCGGCATCATGCAGCCCGGCGTCGATCCGCAGAACCGCCTGACCGCAATGGCTGAAACGGCCCGTGCGGCGCAGGCGGCTCGCAAAGTGGAACCCAGCCCCGCGGCCTAAGCCTGGAGGTAAAATCATCGGAGCGACTTGGTGTCGCAGCGGTGCTATTGTCGCACCCCAGAATCAGGGACCTCAGGGGAGCAGCATGAATTTAGTCCAAGCCATTTCTGCGGGTTTTTCGAATTACGTGAAGTTTTCCGGCCGCGCTATCCGGTCGGAGTATTGGTACTGGGTTCTGTTCATCATCATCGCCGAGATCGTGACGAGCATCATCGACATGACGCTGGGTACCGGATTCATTACGGGTCTGTTCGGCCTCGCCACCTTCTTGCCGAGCTTGGCGGTCGCCATACGGCGGCTGCACGACCTCGACCGTAGTGGCTGGTGGGTGCTGCTGGCGCTGATCCCTCTCATCGGCGCTATTATCCTGATTATCTGGTACTGCTCGCGGGGTACGGCGGGGCCTAACCGTTTCGGCCCAGACCCGCTTGCGACGGACGGCTGGGCACGCGCCGCAGCCTGAACACGCGCGGCAACTAACAGGGGCGGAAATATCATCCCGCCCCCAACAGCCTGATCGCTTCGTCTCGCGAGAAGACGTACAGCAGTTGGCGCAACGCGGCGCCGCGCGGTGAAGAAAGCCGCGGATCGCGGTTGAGCACGAGCGCTGCGTCTTCTCGTGCGGCGCTCAAAAGTTTGCCGTGGACTTCGAGCCGGGCCAGGCGGAAGCCGGGCATGCCGCTCTGGCGTGTGCCGAGCAGGTCGCCTTCGCCGCGCAATCTCAAATCCTCTTCGGCAATGCGGAAACCATCGTCGGTATCGCGCAGGATGGCGAGGCGCGCTTTCGCGGTTTCGCCAAGCGGGGCCCTGTAGAGCAGCAGACAGGTCGATTGCTCGGCGCCTCGACCGATGCGGCCGCGCAATTGATGAAGTTGCGCCAGCCCAAAACGTTCGGCGTGCTCGATCACCATGACGCTTGCTTCCGGCACGTCGACGCCGACCTCGATCACGGTGGTTGCCACCAGGATGCGCGCCGAACCTTCGGCAAAGCGCGCCATCGCCCGGTCCTTTTCGGCGCCGCGCATCCGGCCGTGAATCAATTCGACCGTGTCGCCGAACCGCTCGCGCAACGCCTCGTAACGCTCCTCAGCGGCGGCGAGGTCGACGGTTTCGGATTCGCCAACCAGCGGACATACCCAATAGACCCGGCGGCCGTCGTCGAGCGCACGCTTGACCGCATCTGTCACTTCGCCGAGCCGTTCGAGCGGCAGCGCGCGGGTGTCGATCTTCTGACGGCCGGCCGGTTTTTCGCGCAGCTCCGAAATGTCCATGTCGCCGAAATAGGTGAGCACCAAAGTACGCGGGATCGGCGTCGCGGTGAGCACCAGAAGATCGACCGCTTCGCCTTTGCGTGTCAGCGCCAACCGCTGATGCACACCGAAACGGTGCTGTTCGTCGACAATGGCGAGCGCGAGATCGTGGAATGCCACGTCGTCCTGGAACAGCGCGTGGGTGCCGACGATCAGGTCGATATCGCCGGCGGCAAGCGCCGACAATATCTCGGCGCGTTCGCGGCCGCGCTCGCGGCCGGTGAGGATCGCAAGCCGGATACCGGCTGCGGGAGCGAGCCGCGCCATGGTGGCGAAATGCTGGCGCGCCAAAATTTCGGTTGGCGCCATCAACGCCGCCTGGCGGCCGGCCTCGATCACGGTCGCGGCGGCAAGGAGCGCCACAACGGTCTTGCCGGAGCCGACGTCGCCGTGGAGCAGCCGGAGCATGCGATTGGGTAGCGCGAGATCGGCAATAATGTCGGCGACCGCGCGCTGCTGCGACGGCGTGAGCGAATAGGGCAGGGCGGCAACGATCCGCGTGCGCAGCAGCCCCTCGGCGGCGCTGCCGCGGCCGGCCCGCGTGCGCATGTGACCGCGAAGAAGTGCCAGCGCGAGCTGGCCTGCCAGCAATTCGTCATAGGCGAGCCGCGACCATGCTGCGCTCGTGGGCTCGAGGTCTGCAGGCTCGGCCGGATGATGCACACTGCGCAGTGCTTCGGCGAAGCTTGGAAAGCCGTTGCGCTTTACCCAGGCGGCGTCCTGCCATTCCGCGAGGTCGGGTAAGCGATCAAGCGCCAGATCGAGCGCTCTGCGTACCTGGTTCGGGTGCAGTCCTTCCGTCAGCGGATAGACCGGATCGATCAGCGGCAGCTTGGCAAAACCCGCGGCATCGACGACGCGATCGGGATGCACCATCTGCAGGTGGCCGTCGTAGAGCGTCGTTACGCCCGACACGTAGCGGGTCTCGCCCTCCGGGAAGAGCTTCTCCAGATAGTCCTTGCGTGCGTTGAAATAGGTGATGGTGAGCGTGTTGGTGTCGTCGCTGGCGTCGATGTTGTACGGCGCGCGCGGACGGTTCGGCGGCGGCGGCCTGTGTCGATCGACCGTCACGGCAACGGTCACAACTGTCTCGGGTGTCACGGCGGAAAGCTTCGGCTGATTGCGGCGGTCGACAAAGCCGGTCGGCAAGTGAAACAGCAGATCGATCAGGCGCGGCGGTTCGTCGTCGCGCCCGATCAGCCGGCCGAACAGCTTCTCCAGCTTCGGTCCGATGCCGGGCAGCGCGGAGAGCGCCGCAAACAACGGATTGAGTACTGACGGACGCATCTAAATCTCTGCAACGGCCGCTGACATCGTCTGCTTCGCCCTCTATATAACGCCTCGCCCGGCCGCGTCCGGGCTTTTGGCGTTGAGCGCGAGCATGACGGAACGATCGAGCGAAGGGTTGGACCCGCGGCGGCGGCGGATTTTGTTCCGCGCGTGGCGGCGTGGCGTGCGCGAGATGGATTTGATCATCGGCCGGTTCGCCGACGTCCACATCGAGACGTTCGACGATGCCGGACTGGACGATTTCGAGCACCTGATGGAAGCGCCGAACGCCGAGCTTTATGCCTGGGTGGTTGGCGCCGAGAACGTGCCGGCGGCGTACGACACCGCCGTGCTCGCCGAACTGCGAAGCTTTCACTCGCGGACGAAACACATGGCCGCCCGGGAGAACCGCTGACCGTGCAGTTGCGATCTCCCGCGCGCTCGCCGGCGGAACGGCTCAAACCCGGCCGGCCGCTCCTTCTCGCCGGCGTTGCGGATGGTGCCGAAGGCCTGGTCCTCGCCGATCTTGCCCGCGCCGTTGCGGCGCGCCCGAATGCGCCGGCGATCAGCCTCGCGGTTGTGTGCCGCGATGGCCCGCGCATGGCGGCGCTGTCACGCGCACTCGGCTTCTTCGCGCCCGACATCGAGGTGCTTGAATTTCCGGCCTGGGACTGCCTGCCCTACGACCGCTCGTCGCCGCATGCGGGCGTCGTCGCGCAACGCATGAAGACGCTGTCGCGCCTCGCCCACGTCTCTGGCCGCGAGCGCCCGGCTGTTCTGCTCACTACCGTGAACGCGGCGTTGCAGCGGGTGCCGCCGCGCGAAACGATCGGCCGCCAGTCGTTGTCGGCGGCGCCGGGCAATTTGTTGCCGATGACGCGCATCACGCAGTGGCTCGAACTCAACGGCTTCAACCGCGCTTCGACGGTGCGCGAACCCGGCGACTATGCGGTGCGCGGCGGCATTATTGATCTGTTCGCGGCGGGCATGAACGCGCCGGTGCGACTCGATTTCTTCGGCGACACGCTGGAATCGATCCGCAGCTTCGATCCGGAAACCCAGCGCACCACCGACGAGCTGCGCGCGCTTGATCTGGTGCCGATGGCGGAGTTCCAGCTCACCCCAGACACGATCCGGCTATTTCGCACCGGCTATGTCGCGTCGTTCGGCGCGGCCACGCCCGACGACGTGCTCTACGAAGCGGTCAGCGAAGGCCGCCGCGCCGCCGGGATCGAGCATTGGCTGCCGTTGTTGCACACCCGGCTGGAAACGCTGTTCGACTATCTCGGCGCATCATCGTCTCCCTCTCCCCAAGGGGGAGAGGGCCGGGGTGAGGGGGTACGGACTTCGCGGCTGGAGCCCCCTCACCCCAACCCTCTCCCCGCCGGGGAGAGGGGGCGGCCAGCGACACCGATCGCGATCGAGCCGCTGGCGGAAGAGGCCGCGCACGAGCGGCTCGCACAAATCACCGATTATTATCAGGCGCGGAAGGACGCGCTCGACCAGCCGGGTGGCGGTGCGCCCTATAAGCCGCTGCCACCGGATCGGCTTTATCTCGCCGAAGCCGAATGGCGCGAACGTCTCGACGATGCCACGCTTGCCGCTTGTCGCCGTTCACCGCGCCTGAAGGCACTGCAGACGCCATCGAGACCGGCATGCACGCCGGCCATAACTTCAGTGCCGAGAGGAACGAGTCCGCCGCCGGCGTCTTCGACGCGGTGACCAAACACGTCGAAGGGTTACAGGCGGCCGGCAAGCGCGTGGTCATCGCGATGTGGAGCGAAGGCTCGCGCGAGCGCATGGCGCACGTGCTGGCCGAACATCGGCTGCTGAACCTCGCGCCGGTCGCTTCGTGGCCGCAGGCGCAGGCGCTGTCCCGCCATCAGGTCGGGCTCGCTGTCCTTGGCCTCGATTCCGGTTTTGAGACGTCGGACGCGGCGCTGATCACCGAAGAAGACATTCTGGGCGAGCGCCTCGTTCGTCCGCGCCGTGCCTCGAAGCGCGCGGAAAATTTCATCGCCGAAGTCACGAGCCTCGCCGCCGGCGATATCGTGGTCCACGTCGATCACGGCATCGGCCGCTTCGTTGGGCTCCGCGCCATCGAGGCCGCGGGCGCGCCGCACGATTGTCTCGAAATCCATTATGCGGGCGGCGACAAGCTGTTCGTGCCGGTCGAGAACATCGAACTCCTCTCGCGCTACGGCTCGGAAGGGGCCGGCGTCGAGCTTGACCGGCTCGGCGGGGCGGCGTGGCAGGCGCGCAAATCGCGGATGAAAAACCGCATCCGCGAGATCGCGAGCGAACTGATCAAGGTCGCCGCCGAGCGGCTATTGCGCGAAGCGCCGCAGCTCACCGTCGAGACCGGGCTCTACGACGAGTTCGCCGCCGGCTTTCCCTATGAGGAGACCGACGACCAGGACGCTGCCATCGCCGCCGTGCTTGGCGACCTAAGCTCCGGGCGGCCGATGGATCGGCTGGTCTGCGGCGACGTCGGCTTCGGCAAGACCGAAGTGGCGCTGCGCGCCGCCTTTGTCACCGCGATGACCGGCCGGCAGGTCGCGGTCGTGGTGCCGACCACGCTGCTCGCGCGCCAGCATTTCAAGACCTTCTCCGAACGGCTGCGCGGTTATCCGATGCAGGTCGCGCAAGCCTCGCGGCTCGTCTCCGCGGCCGAACTCGCGCGAGTAAAGAAGGGCCTCGCCGACGGAACCATCGACATCGTCGTCGGCACCCACGCGCTCCTCGGCAAGACCGTCAAGTTCAAGGACATCGGCCTCATTGTCGTCGACGAGGAGCAGCATTTCGGCGTCGCGCACAAAGAGAAGCTCAAGCAGATGCGCGCCGAGGTCCACGTGCTGACGCTGACCGCAACGCCGATCCCGCGCACCCTGCAACTCGCGCTCTCCGGCGTGCGCGACATGTCGATCATCGCCACCCCGCCGGTCGACCGGCTCGCGGTCCGCACCTTCGTCGCGCCGTTCGATCCGATCGTGGTGCGCGAGGCGCTGCTGCGCGAGCGCTATCGTGGCGGCCAATCGTTTTACGTTTGTCCGCGCATCGAGGATCTCGCCGAGACCAAAGCGTTCCTCGACAAGGCCGTGCCTGAAGTGCGCGTCGCCGTCGCCCACGGCCAGATGCCGTCGGCGGTGCTCGAAGACGTCATGTCGGCGTTCTACGACGGCAAGTTCGACGTGCTGCTCTCGACCACCATCATCGAATCCGGCCTCGATATTCCGACCGCCAACACTTTGATCGTCCACCGGGCCGATATGTTCGGGCTGTCGCAAATCTATCAGCTCCGCGGCCGCGTCGGCCGGGCGAAGCTTCGCGCCTATGCGTTGCTGACACTGCCGAGCGCGCGGAAAATCACCCCGCAGGCCGAGCGCCGCCTCAAGGTGCTGCAATCGCTCGACACGCTCGGCGCCGGCTTCCAGCTCGCCTCGCACGATCTCGATATCCGCGGCGCCGGCAATCTCCTCGGCGACGAGCAGTCCGGCCACATCAAGGAAGTCGGTTTCGAGCTTTACCAACAAATGCTCGAAGAGGCGGTGATGAGCCTGAAAGCCGGCATCTCGGCGCCGGTCGCCGACCAATGGTCGCCGCAGATCACCATCGGCACTGCGGTGCTGATCCCGGAGGAATACGTCGCCGATCTGCCGGTGCGGCTCGCGCTCTACCGGCGGCTCTCCGAAATCGAGGACGACCGCGCCATCGAAGGCTTCGCCGCCGAGCTTGTCGACCGCTTCGGCCCGCTGCCGCAGGAGGTGCAATATCTCCTGCAAGTCGTTGCCATCAAAGCCTTATGCCGCCGCGCCAATGTCGAGCGGATCGAAGTCGGCCCCAAAGGCGCGGTGCTCGCCTTCCGCGACAACAGCTTCGCCAATCCCGAAGGCCTCATCGCCTATATCGGCAAGCACCCCGAAGGCGCCCGCGTCCGCCCGGACATGAAGGTCGTGTTCTTCGACGAATGGGACGCCCCCGCGGAGCGGCTTAAAGGGGCCGCCGGGATTTTGCGGACGCTGGTGGGGATTGCGGAGAAGGCGGCTAAGGCGGCGTAGGCTCAACTGACGCCCGCCGGCCGCGTCACTTTCCGTTTCTTGCTAGCCTAGGTTGCAAGCAACCTTTAGCATCGATCCACTTTCCCCGAGCGCGTAGTTGGGAGCCCTCGATGACCCAATTCATTGCGATCAAAATACACTACGACCACAGGTCGTCGCTACCGGCAGAGCTAAAATACTCGAAGCCAGTAACAGGAAGAGAGCACGAAGAGTATCTGGACTTGTTCGAGCAGGGTATCGGCGGCGAGGGGTTTCATGAGTGCTTAAATTACTTCATCCCCGAAAATGGACCGGTGCGGATGTATTTGCCTCCAACATGCGTCCCCGGCGCGAACTCGATAAGTGACGAATTTGTGATATTTTCATTCACTTATGTCGGCGATCAAGAAATGCCGTCGCGCATCGTTGGTGTCCACGGCGGTGCTCAGATATTGAACAGAAATGGACTTCCGCGGATTGAGCGGAACGAAGTCGACCTTGTTTATCACGTCGAGGCCCCGTCTGAACTGGTGACGCTGTTTCCATCACCGCTGCAATACAACTCACCAGACGGTCGATATACACCCTCCTATCGACTGTGGGGCTACGGCCTCCGCTATATTGATAAAAGCCACGCAGCGAATATCGTTTTTGACCAACTCGACGTGGCTAGGAATGAGTTGATAGACCTCGCGGACGAATCCAAGCGCATTGTTGTAGAGCGTGAGGTCTTAATATTAGAGAATATCGCTGCTCGATACTTCGGTAGTGTTGGTAATGCGCGCGCAAGAGAAGACGGTCATCGAGCGAATGCAGGCCCAGTCGGAATTCCAGACAAAGAACTCGGTGAGTTAGGAGAAAAGCACATATACGATAGAGAATTGAACTTGGCTTCAAAATTGGGACAAGCTGCATCGCAAGTGAAATGGGTTTCAAGAGGAAACCCCCAGTCTCCGTTCGATATTAGGTCGATCCGAGAGTCGCGTGGTACCGTTCGGGATCATTACATTGAAGTTAAATCAACCACCGTGCTCGACGACACTCATATTTTTTTGTCATCGCGCGAAATCGCCTTTTTAGACGAGCACAAAGATCAGTGCGCTATCGTGTTGGTCAGGTTCAACCGCGATAGGAGCGTCAAGGACGTTCGTGACTTGACGATTGGTGAATTGCGTGAACGCTTCGAGCTCATACCGATGGCTTTCAAGTTGCGGCCCGTGCAGCAAAAGCGAAGCGACCATAGTCTGAATGAACCAAGCGATATCGGGACTCTTAGGTCTTATCCCACGGTCGCTTCGTTTATGCGGCCCACGTGCTGGCGGATTACCGAGAAAGCCGCGAAGGCAGCGTGATTCTCAAAAGGTTGGGCGGATTCGCGCGACGTGATCCGCCATTTTAGAGGGAGGTGGGAGATTACACCTTTGGCTCGCCGCACGAACCTTGGGGGATTGGACGATGAGGAGGAAACATTTGATGAGTACGGAATTCATTGTTGCTCTGATTGCGGGTGGCGTTTCGTTAATTTCTGCAGGGTTTACGGCGTGGACCTCCTTCAAGAATAACGACAACACAATGGCAATTGCCAGATTGCAGCTTAAGGAACAACAGCGTCAGGAGGAAGAAAAGCGTCAAAAGGACATGTCGTACTACAGCGAGCCTCTCGCTCGCTCCGCTTATGAATTGCAAAGCCGCCTATACAATATTTTAGAACAAGGGCTCATTGAGGCTTATCTCGACCATGGCAACGAACGAACTAAGCAGTACGTTCTACAGCACTCAGTGTTTGTTATGGGGCAATATCTTTGTTGGGACAGGCTTGTCAGGAGGGATATTCAGTACATTGATTTGGGTGAAAATAAATCGACTGAACGGCTTTTACGCGCACAAGACAACATTTCACTTTTGTGGGGCACCGACCGTTTCGGCCCTCCTCTGCGATTATTTGGTGGCGAACAAGAAGCATTAGGAGAGGCACTGAAGCTGCCCAATCCGCAAGGTGGTTGGGAGTGCATGGGGTACGGTGAATTTCTAAGGAGATTCTCGCCTGGGACGAATCAATTAGTTGAAAATCTCCGATCAGACGTTGCGACGCTGCAGCAAAACTATGCGGACGCAATTGAGAGAATGGTAGCTTTGCAGAACGGACTAATTGATTTGCTGGACGTTCTTGATCCCAATTACCTCCGCTTTCCAAGAGAGCGACGCCTTAAAGTTTCGAAGTAACGCTTCAGCGAGCTTCATATGCTCGTACGATGAGATCAGCGCATAGGGTGAATTAGCCATAGGCGTAATCCGCCCTACACCATCGAGAGGCCGATATTCGTGGACCTGAAGGAATTCGCTAAGGAATTATTTAAGACGGCTCAGCGCCCTGTTGCTTGGCTTTTGAGCGCCGAGCGATTGCGTGATGGTGCAGAAGCAATACTGAAACATGAACTTCCAAACGAGATCCCTTATTTCAGGGCCTACGCCGTCGCCCAGCAAGAAGCTATGGCCGAAGCATACTCGGACGGCAAAGACGCGGGCGTCGTCGAGATTAAGGCCATACCGCCCAACTACCCGGCGGCACAGCTACTCTACGCCTACGCGATTGAGAACGTGTTGAAAGGCTTAGTCATCGCCAACACACCCCGACTCATCGAAGAACGTGAGCTAAACGGCGAGCTGAAATCGCACAACCTCATCCAGCTCGCAGAAAAGGCGAGCTTCGTAATCCATGTTGAGGAAAGGCCAGTACTTGAAGCACTCTCGCAGCTTTCTGTGTGGGCCGGGCGGTATCCCGTTGCTCGTACCTTGCGTGAACATGTAGGCACACCAAACTCCGATGAATTGCTCGACGACGGCTCCGCTCACCCGGTAATGCGTCGGTTCTTCGAGAGGGCGCGGACAGAGCTGGAGGGACGACTACCGCGGCCAATCGGAAGCAGGTTCGGCTCATTGGTCGTTACACGGCAGCCAGGAACATAAACAAAAATCAAGCGCGTAGGATCGGTCGAGCTTTTGCCCGGATCAAAGTCCGGCAATGGCGAGGCGCGATGTCCTCGGCTGCGCGAAGCGCCGCCTCGTGTCGCGCAAGGTATTTATTCCTTGACACGCGGTCCCTCTTTCAGTTACAAGGCGTCATCGAATCTCGCTCTTGAAGGGCGCTTTCTAGATGCGATCCTGAAAGTGGAGCGAGTGCGGTGCCCGCGTGCGGTCTCGCAAACCGCACCCGGGCGGCTTCGGACAATACGCCCGGCCGGCACTATGACCGGTCTGCGAGGAGCTCGCTGGACTGGGACAGAGGAGACTCACGTCCCAGGAAGCGCGGTCTGGAGCTGAGCGGTGGCGTTCGGTCGCCTAAGCTAGAGCCGCGGTGGAACGCCGATAGGCGAGCGCACCCGCTGGTGCGCGCCGCGCCCCCTCCTGTGTCCTCCCTCGCAAGCGGGGGAGGATGAAGGTGGGGGCGCGGAGGTTGGATACGCGTCTATCGGCGTTCTGCCCCCTTCGCTTCGTTGTCGTGCATGGGTTGTCGTGAATGGGTTGTCGTAAGTGGCGGGTCGCGAAGACACTTCAGCCGCTCATTCCCGCGTAAATCGGGAATCCAGACTGGGTCCCCGCGTTCTGCCTTCGCGCTGATGCGCTTCGGCGGACTCGAACCCGCCGAAGCTCATTGAGCGAGCGTAGGCGGGTCGCGGGGACGAGCGGAATGGAATTCGCCATCTCTTTGTCGAGAAACTCGGGCGCCAACACGCCGCGAGAATGATGTCGCTTGTCCGCCCGTTCGCTCAGCGAGCGTAGGGTGCGGCTAAGGCGCGAAGCGCCGTGCCTACGTCCCGTTTCTTTGGCTCCGATTCCGCGTGGGTTCGCTTTGCTCAGCCCACCCTACGGTTTGCTAAGGTGTTCGGCCGCGCGAAGCGCCGACCTGTGAGAGGTGAGAGATGAAATATTGGCTCGATACCGAATTCATCGAGCGGCCTTACAGCATCGATTTGATCAGCGTCGGGCTCGTCGCCGAGGACGGCCGCGAGTTTTATGCCGAGAGCAGCGAAGTCGATTGGAGCAAGGCGCGCCTGTGGACCCTGCAAACCGTGCGGCCGCAACTGCAAGGCTCAGGCATGCCGCGGATCGAAATCGGCTACGCCATTCGCAGCTTCACCGAGCACGACGAGCACCCGGTGTTCTGGGGCTATTTCCCCGCTTACGACTGGGTGGCTTTCACCTGGCTGTTCGGCGACATGAACGAGCTGCCGTTTCACTTCCCGCAGCTTTGTCTGGACGTCAAACAATGGGCCATCGAATTGGGCGACCCGGAGCTGCCGCACCAGATCGGCGCGCGCCACCACGCGCTCGCCGACGCGCGGTGGACCAAACAAGCCTGGGCCTTTCTCGCCGGCCTGCATCCAGCCGGCGCCGAGCGCCGTTGCGTCGGCTCTAAATTCGAGGATCAGCTCGCGGCGAAAAGATGAGGGTAGGGTGGGCAAAAGCGCGAAGCGCTGTGCCCACACTCCGAAAGACCGCGTGGGCTTCGCTGTGCTCAACCCACCCTACGCGTCATGGCCGGGCTTGTCCCGGCCATCCACGACTTGCTTTTAGGCCGCTGAGGCGTGGATGCCCGCAACGAGTGCGGGCATGACGATGAGGAGATCGTTGACGGTCGCGGCGCTGCCGCTATGGCCGAGCGGTACTTCAAATTGACACTCAGTGACCGTCGAATACGATCAGGCGGCCAATGTGTGGCCGGGATATTGCAGGCGTGACGTCGTGGGCGGCAATCAAATATGCGGAGATGCGGCTGAAGGTGCGAAACTCGGGCGCGCTGCGGCGTATCTACCGCCTCGCCCGGTCGTTCCAGGACGTCGTGCCGTCGAGGGATTTAGACGACGAGCTGGTCCGTGATTGCCGGTTCTGCAGCACGCGTCTGGCTATGCTCGATCTTCTGCCGCGCAACGGCCGCGTCGCCGAGCTCGGGACTTTCAGGGGTGAATTCGCCCGGGAAATTCTGGCCCGGAACGCGCCAAGCGAATTGCACGTCATCGATCTCGACTACTCGCAGTTCGACCAGGCTGTGCGCGCCGACCCGCGGGTGAAATGTCACCAGGGCCTGACCGACCAAAAGATCGGTAAATTTCCGGACGAGTATTTCGAATGGATTTATATCGATGCCGGTCATGGTTATGCCGACGTGCTGGGGGATGCTCGGGCCAGTGCCGGAAAGCTCAAGCCCGGCGGATATCTTGTTTTTAACGATTTCGCGCACATCGATCCTTCGCTCGGTCGTTACGGCGTGCATCGGGCAGTGGTGGATTTTGCCTTGGAGAAGCGCTGGCCATTGCGCCTGTTCGCATTCCACGGCTACGCGCTTTACGACGTTGCGCTGCAGAAGCCCGACGGCCATTGAGCGAGCTGGCTGAATGGCCCCGACCCGGATTTCGCCCAATCCCGAAGGCTCATCGCTTGATGTCGTGACCGACTTGTCGCGTTGAAGGCGTGGATGCCCGCAACAAGCGGGCCTGACGACGAGAAGAGCGTCAGCGGCAACAGCATTGCCGCTATCGCGGGGCGGAGGCGCGCAGCGAGCGGAACGTGATCGAGTAGCGTAGCGCGTCCACCGCCGGAATGCTGTGCTCCCAATCGTCGCGCGAAGGGCCGCGCAGCAGATAAACCGAGCGGGGCTCGACCTGCATCGCAGCGCGCTCCCATGCCGTGCCGCACTTTCTGCGGAAACGGAAGGTGCAAGGCGATAATAGCGAGACGCCGATCACGTCGGAATAATCGGGCCGATCGCGATGCCAGCCGATCGAGGTGCCGGGCCGGTATTCGGTGATCAGCGCGCTTTGCAAATCGTCCGGCGCAAGGCCTGCGAATGCCGCGGCGCGCTCGCGCACCGGCTGCAGAAATTGCGGCATCGGCTCGGCGGCTTTTAGGCCGCCGCCGTTGAAATCGTAGCGAAGGCCGAACGACGCCACGCGGCGCTTACCGAGGAAGCCATGAAACTCGAATTCCTTGAACGGCAGGTCGGCAAACGCTTCAACCAGCCGGTTCTCGTCTGCGGCGCCGATCAGGTCCGGCGCATAGCGGAAGCCTTCCGGCATCGGCGGCGCCGATTCAAAGAGGGCAAGCTGTTGGTGTTTCACGCGCTGGAGATAGGGCGCCGGACTCGCGTCGCGCAAATTGGCCTGCGGCGATGCCACGCCAAAAAAACAATCGCCGCGCTGGCTACGCCGGCGCGGCGTCACGTTAGGCGGCATTAGCGGCGGCAGGGATGCCGCGCGAGGTCTACGCCGAGATACGTTCCGGTCGCGGGGTCGTATGAATGAAAACGCGCCTCGCAAGCGGCATCCATGGCCGCTCGCGGATTCGGCGACGGGGCGGCAGAGTTTGGCGGTACGTAATTGTAGATCGGCGCCCCGGGTTGCTGGACATAATTATCTGCTCCGCGCCGCATGGCGACCCAGGTGCCTTCGCAGGCGCCGCTTGAGCCTTGGCCTTTCCAGACGCCCGAGCCGCGGTTCGCATCAAGACGACCCGTACCGTCGGCCCATTGGTCGCCGGACTGCACGCGCACCCTGACGGATCCGTTTGGCCTGACCTGTCCCTGAACCGATGCGACGCCGGCGCCAGCATTGACAACTGCACCGTTCGAGATCGCTACGGGATAGCGAAATGTTGGATCGCAACCGCCGCCGCTGGTCGCGATAACAACGCTCCATTCGCCGTCAAATGCGGTGCCGGCCATCGCCGGACCGGCAAGTGTGATGCAGGCGACTACGAGGATCGATGCTTGCAGATGAGCTTTCAGCCAGTGGCTGCCGCGGAACTTGTTGGGCTCGGTTGTGGGCGCCTTCGCCCTGGTCATGCTGAACATCTTGCTTTCTCCGGTACTTACGGCTGGTTGTTCGTTCAGGCGTCGAACCGCTGCGCGCGTTGCGCGACCGCCCCATCAACCGCCTGGCGTTCCTGATGGTTCCCCGCCGTCAAAGCTCGCGACAGCGTGCTGGTTTGCGGCTTTGCGTCGTGCTCGGATTGTCCGCGATGATCAAAACTTTGCTGGCGACGGCGCTGATTTACGGTGCGGCATTTCCCGTTGCCGCCGAGACGCTGCACAAAGTGTTGGCGTCGCCGCTGGTGGAAGAAGGCTCCGACCCCGACGGCTGCACGCCGGTGATCAGCGGGCTTGGCGGGCCGTCGATCTGGCAGGTGCGCATCGAGCGGCTGCTACTCGACGGCAAGGCGTTGGTGGAAGTGAGCCGGCAAGCCGAGCCGAACCGTTTCCCGCTGTGCATCGCCGATCTTCCGTTGGCGAGGAACGCCGAAGTCGAGCTGCCGTTCGTGCTGCACAATGGCGGCACCGCGCGTACGGCCGGAATTGTGTTTCGTTTTGTCGACCCGCAGGATTTTTATGTCGTCGAGGCTGATGCGATCGCAGGCGTTGTGCGGCTCGTGCGTATCGTCAACGGCGAGCGCCGCGAACTTGCGCACCGTGCCGCAGCGCTTGTCGTCGGTAAGGCGCAGACGCTCAAGATCAAGGCCGTCGACGATAGCCTTGCCGTGTCGCTCGACGGCAACGCGCTATTTGAAACGCACGACAGTATTCATGCAACGCCCGGCCGCTTCGGCATATGGAGCAAAGCCGACAGCCAAACCAGCTTCGGCGATTTGTTTATCGGCGTTTTGGATTGAGAAAGATCGTCGCGATGACGAGGCGCTACGCCCGCTTGCGCGCGTTTTGGCCGGCGCTGCGCTCGATCGCGTTGGCGAGATATTCCGGTGATTGCGCGCCGGTGACGATGACGCCGCCACCGAAGACGAAGCACGGCACGCCGTCGATGCCGGCTTCTTTGGCGCTGTTGGCTTCGCTCTCGATGCGGTCGACGTCGGCGTCGCTGGCGAGGAGCCGCCGCACCAGGTCACCGTCCATGCCGCAGTCGACGGCCGCCTGGATCAGCGTCTTTGGATCGGTCAGATCGCCGCCTTCGGCGAAATAAAGCTCCATCAGCCGCTGCTTCATTTTGCCGGGGTCGGTGGCGCCGCGCGACCACAGGATGAGGCGGTGGCAGTCGAGCGTGTTGGGCTGCCGGCTGACCTTGTCGGGCGCATAGACCAGACCGTCGAGCGCAGCCGCCGCGGCCACACGTTCGGCCATCATGCTGTAGCGCTCGACCGAGCCGAATTTGGTTTCCAGATAGGTCTGGCGATCGATGCCTTCGCGCGGGATCCAGGGATTGAGAAAATACGGCCGCCAGTTGATGTCGACACTGATGTCGGGGATGAGTTCAAGTGCCATTTCGAGGCGGCGTTTGCCGATATAGCACCACGGGCAGACCACGTCGGAAACGACATCGACACGGACAGAGGCGGTCGGATTGGGGGAGGCGCTCATCGGGGGGTTCCGATCGACGGTTTCTTGCTGCGATATCGAGCCTAGCCCATCTGCCGGTTCAGCGGAACGAGGCTTGCTCATTCGTGGGTAATAAATGGTGCGGGCCTCAACCGGCGGCAACCTCGTCCACCACGCGGGCGATTAGTGAATTGACGCTGTCGGTAGGTTTGAGCGTCGCCAGCGTAACTGCCGTGTCGACGCCGTTCTTGTTGCGATCGGGCGCCAGCATGGTGTGCTTGAGCACGCTTGCGATCCGCCGGGCGATGACGTGGGCAGCGCGCAGATCGGTCTCGGTGAAGACGGCGAAGATCGAGTTGTCGGCCTCGCGGCAGGCGAAATCGACCTGACGCATGAGCCTGCTGACCAGCCGCGCGGCGTCGAGGCTGATCCGGCTGTCGCTGCGGGCAAACGAAAAGCGCGCGATGGAAAGCCCGACGCCGCGTTTCTCGGCATCGCCGACCGCGCGGTTAAGGTCGCGCCAGAATGCATCGTGCGCCAAGAGCCCGGTATTCGGGTCAATCATGCCCTGGGCGTCGAGCGATTTGAGCATGCGTTTGAGCCGCTCGCCGAAGGCGTGCAGCCGCACAAACGGGAGAAAGCGCTCGACCAGGCGCGCCGAACCACTGGCGAACCGATCGAGGTTCGCAAGCTGCGGCAGAAACTCTGCAACCACGCCGGGATGACCGCCAAGCACGGCGACCGGCAGATCGCGAAAACGCACGTCCTCGGCAAGCACGGTCAACAGCGCCTCGATGATGCGCGGCCCAAAGCCGTCGCCGATGATCATGCCGTCGATGTCACGCGCATTGAGCGCCCGCGCCGCGCTCTCGACGCTGAGCGCGCCGACGAGGCCAACCCGCTCGCCGACGGCAACGGCAAGGCCCGGGTAATTCCGGCCGCGTCCGGCGACCAGGACTGTGGCCTCATCGAGCGCATCGTTATTCGGCAATTCCGGCAGCGACTGGCCATGGGCGGCGAGCGTCTCCATGCGGCGCAAAACCGTGCCGTGCAAAGTGCGAATGCGCAACGCCGCAACGAGCCGACGGGTGATGCGTTCCGCCAGCACACTTGTGGAAATCGCCAGCGCATTGGGCACCGGGGCGGGGTCGTCCTCGTACAGGCGCGCGATGACAGGCGTAAACGGGCCCTTGCCGGCATTTAGCTGCTCGCTCAGCGCCCGCGCATAGTCCTCGGCGCGTTCGCAATCGGCGCAAGGCTCGGCCAGCACCACCGCTTCCGGTTCGACCGAAGCGATCGCAGCAACGGCGTCAGGCCAATTGGTTTCGATGATCGGGAAGGCGCCCGCCGCACGCAATGCTTCCACAACATCCGGCGCCGGGCTGTCTGCAACAACGACGAACGGACCTTGCAAAGCCATGGCCAAATGCGGACTTTTTTCTCAGCGCAGCCGCCATCATCTCAAAGTGCTGTTAATGGCGCGTCAACGATCGCGGCGGTGCATTCGGCCCTGCTACACGGCTGCAGCCGGGCTTAGGCGGCCTTAAGAATGCGGCGACAGCTTTCAGCCCGTAAGCGACGCCGATCGCCGGCACCGTCAGAGATTTGGTGAAATTGCCGCATTGATTGCGTTCATTGATTGCGCGCGATGCCACCGACACGACGCAATTATGCTTCGACGAGATCACGTTCGCTGCCGTCGTGAAAAGCTGCAGCCATGAGGGGGTTGGCGCCGGCTGCGCACAGTGCCGTCTGCATCGCCGCGCGATCGGCAGCGGCGCCAATCAATCGCTGTCCAAGAATTGGATCGGTAAGTGTCGCCAGCGTTGCGCTGTTTTCGATGCGGTCGACGGCTTCCTGAACATCGCGGATCGGAAAGCGATATCCACCGACGCTGGCGACGCCGGTCGGTGCGCTGGTGACGATTATTTGCTGAGTGGGGGAATTGAAGTGGCAGGAGTAGCCGGTATCGACCAAACCCTCCGGCCCAACGTTGAAGTGGGGCAGGCCGAAGTGTTCAAACCCTGGCGGGAAGGAATAATTCGGGACCATTGACCCGCGTACGGCAAGCGTCCCGGTTTCGGTTCGCGCAAGCTCCGCGACCACGAGGCCGTTTATCGTCTCCGCCGGCACGCTCAATCGACCTAAACGAATGGGGCTCGCCTTGCCATCGGTGCCGCGGCGCCGCGGAACGATTGCGGTTTCGCCGAAAATTGAAACGTCGACGATCTCAGAATTTGCATCGGGCCAAGCCGGGCCGTCGGCAAGTTGTTCCGGCGAACGCCAGGCAGCAATCACTGATACTCGCTCGTCGCCGGCAATGATGCCGGTCTCGGGTAATGTAAAGGCAACGGCACCGGGCACGACGACGGCGCCACATTGATAGTCCGCCCTTTGACGGGCCAAAATATCGGGGTTGAACGGGTGATGCAGAACCAAGGTCCCGGCGCTCAGGAGCCAGGGCAGGAGGGTCAAGCTAAGGCCTGCAAACGACCCTGGGGCTAGTGCCGAAAGGATATTCGCCTCCGGTGGCAGACGGCTTTCGAGCAGCGCCGCTAAACCGCCGGCAAGCAACTCAGAATGGTTACGCGCCACCGGGAAAGTGCCGCCTTCGACTGTTTCGAAAGTGACGGCGGCGACATGCGAAGCGGCATTACTGTGCCGCTGCCAATCACAGCGTGCCGCGGGATCGAACGCATCCGCGCCCAACAGATCGTCAAACGAGACCGCCCCGTCGGGTAGATTTTCTCCGAACGCGCAGACGTAGCGGACGGAAAACACATCGGCAGCGACGTGCAGGGCCAAATCAGCATGATTGAAGGCGCCGACGCGACCGCACGTGATCAGTGCTTTCGCACCGACGCGTCCCAGCGCTTCGACCGCTTCGGCTCGGCGCCATAACAATGGCAGTGGCGCGGCAATCATTTCCGCCCGCATCACGCCAAGTATGGTCAGAATGTTCTCGACGATATTGGGCATCTGGATGCCGATAACCGCGTCGGTCGGCAGCCCCATGCTGCGCAGCCGTTGGGCGATCGCAGCAACGGTGCGTTCAGCTTCGGCGTAGGTGAGATGCCGCGGTTTCCCGTCGGTGAAGTGCTCGCGATTTTCCGCGTCGACGAGGGCGAGCGCATCCGGACGTTGCCTGGCGATGCAGCGCAGCACCTCGTCGATGGTAACGCGGCTGGAATTGAGCGGCGGCTTTGCTGGTTCGGGCGCCGCGTTGCCAAGGATCATTGCAGCGCTCGTTTTGGCTGATACCACCATGTTTCCGGCAGGTAGCCGGAAAGCGATGTGCGCTCAGGATGCGCGATTGACCTCCAGCGCGCCACCCATTGGTCGGGCAAATAGAACAGCGGCACGACGTAAAAGCCGGAAATCAGCAAACGATCGAGCGCGCGCACGGCGGCGACGAAGTCAGTGCGCTCCCGCGCAGCAAGAAGGGCTGCGATCATCGCATCGATGCCGGCACTGCGGACGCCCATATAATTGCGCGACCCCTGCTGATCGGCCGCAGCCGAGCCCCAGTAGAAACTTTGCTCGTTACCCGGCGAGAGTGATTGCTCCCAGCGGTATTGGATCATGTCGAAATCGAACGAAACCCGGCGCTGATCGTACTGCACTGCATCGACGAGTTCGTACTTGCGCCTCGATGCCGGCGCGCGCGAGGTTGCTGGAAAGGGTCAGCGCCAGCCGCTCCTCATCGCGGCTCATCACCATGATCTCGAAGCGGAACGGCTTGCCGCTCGTGCGTTCGCGCAAAGTCGTGCCTTTGAGCGCATAGCCGGCGGCTTCCAGCAGCGCGAGCGCTCTGCGCAGGCTCGCACGGTCGCGCCCGGAGCTATCGGTGACCGGGAGCGACCAAGTGCCATCAAGCACGTCGGCGCGAACGGAGTCGAGTATAAGGTGTCAACAGTGCGCGCTCGCGCTCGTCGGCCGGACGGTGATAGGCCGACAATTCGGAATCGTCGAAGTAGCTCGCGCTGCGCCGGTAGAGATCGTAGTAGAAATTGCGGTTGACCCATTCGGCATCGAACAAGAGTGAAATCGCCTCGCGGACCCGAATGTCGGAAAAGATCGGCCGCCTGGTGTTGAACACAAAGTCCGAGGCGATCTTGGGCAGGCCCGAGGCAAACGACTCCTTGATCACGCGACCGTCGCGCACCGCAGGAAAATCGTAGCCGGTCTGCCAGCGGGTCGGATCGCGCTCGGCGCGCACTTGGTAGACTCCGGCCTTGAATGCTTCGAAATAGGCGTTGGCGTCGCGGTAATAATCAAAGCGCAATTCGGCGAAATTCCACAAGCCGCGATTGATCGGAAGCGACCGCCCCCAATAGTGCGGATCGCGCTCGAACGTGACACTCTTGCCTGGGTCGATCGCACTGACGACGTAAGGTCCGCTGCCGACCGGTTTTGCAAAAGTGGTATCTTCGAAGGTGGCTACATTGATCGCGTGTTCCGGCAGCACCGGCATCAGTCCAAGGATGAGGGGCAGTTCGCGATCGTCGCTACCGCTGAGATCGAAGCGCACCGTCCGCGCATCAAGCGCTTCCGCCTTCACCACTTTGGAATAGTAGGTCCGGTAATTCGGACGGCCATGATCGCGCAGAAGTTTCCAGGAAAACACCACGTCCGCTGCGAGCACTGGAACACCGTCGGAGAAATGCGCGGAGGGATCGAGCCCGAAGGTCACGTAGCTGCGCGCGTCGTCGGTCTCGATTGTGTGCGCCAGCAGGCCGTAGAGCGTGAACGGTTCGTCGTAACCGCGGGCCATGAGGCTTTCGATCACGTAACCGCGGAGGTTCTGGACAGCGAGACCTTTGACGATCAGCGGATTGAGGCTGTCGAAGGTTCCGAGTACGCCCTGGACCAGCCGGCCGCCTTGCGGGGCATCAGGGTTCACATAAGGAACCGCGACAAAATCGTTTCTCATCGCCGGCGCGCCGTGCATCGCGATGGCGTGCGCGGCCTCCGCTGCCGCTTGCGTTTCGCAGGCGAAGATCATGCAGGCGGCGCATAAAGCGGCTCGCACGATGGCGGCTGCGCGAGCGTTAAGTATGATCTGCATTGGTGCGAACGGCGCTCGATACGATTCGATGTTCCGAGGATGTAACATAGCGGTATCAAGCGGCTAAGCGCTCAAGCGGTAACCAAACAGGGCGGCCCTTTGGCCATGATCGCGGGCGCGCTTTATCTTTCGATAAAACCGGGCTATTTGAGCGTCCTGTCGTCGGGTCGCGGTGTCACGCTGCTGCCGCAATCTGCGTCGAATGACCGTTGACGAGGGGGCGCCCGCTTAGTTGCGTGGCAGCATAACGAGGGACTGCATCTCATGACCTATCGGACCGCGCCGGCCGCAGCGGGGCCGGCGAGTTTGGTGCTCGCCGCCATCACCAATACGCGCCCGTCGATTTTGGCCCGCAGCGCTATGCTGGCCGTGGCGCTCACCTTCGCGATTGGGTCTCACGCGTTTGCCCAACAGCCGCCGGCACCGGCGGCGAAGACGAAGCCCGCCAAGAAGCCGGCGCAGCAAGCGACTCCTCCCGCGGCCGCGCAGCCGCAGCAGCCGGCGCAAGCGCCGGCCGCCCAGGCACCCGGCAATCAGCAGGTGCAATTGGTGTTTTCGCCGTGGACGAAGTTCTGTCTTAAAGGCGCGCCCGGTCAGGCACCTGACCCCAACGCCAAGGAAGTCTGTTTCACCGGCAAGGATGCTCGTGTGGAGTCAGGACAGCCGGTGGCAGCCGCGGTCATTATCGAACCGGAGGGCCAGGAGAAAAAGCTTCTGCGCATCACCTTGCCGCTCGGCATGCAGCTTGTTCACGGCACGCGCGTCATCATCGATCAAAGCCAGCCGATGACTGCTCCCTACGTTATCTGTTTCACCAATGGCTGCATGGCCGATTACGACGTCAATGCCGAGATGATCGGCAAGTTGAAAAAAGGTCAGGGGATGGTCCTCCAGGCGATCAACGCGACCGGGCAACCGATCAGCGTGGTGATGCCGCTTGGTGATTTCGCCAAAGCTTATGAGGGGCCGCCGACCGACCCCAAGGTCTTCGAGGAGCAACAGAAGAAGTTGCAGGAAGAACTGCAGCGCCGCGCCGACGAAGCACGCAAGAAGCTCGAGAGTCAGCAGGGCGCGCCCACGTCCTCTGCGGCGCCGCCGCCCGGCGGCAAGACGCAGTAAGGTTGGCGCCGCGCGAGCGACACCGGAATTTCCGGTCTCGCCGCGCCTGGTCGCCGTACTTAATGGCGCATTGAAGAACGCGGGCGATAACTGCCCTTGTCGTCGCGGACGAAAATCTCCGCGACCTGCGGATGCCTGATTGGTTCGCCGGTGTTGTCCGGCAGCAAATTTTGCTCGGAGACGTAGGCGACGTATTCGGTCTCCTCGTTCTCCGCGAACAAATGATAAAATGGTTGGTCTTTGTGCGGGCGAATTTCCGCAGGGATAAACTCGTACCATTCCTCGGTGTTGCTGAAGATCGGATCAATATCGAAGACGACGCCGCGAAACGGAAACAGGCGGTGCCGCACCACCTGACCGATCTGATATTTGGCGTTGCGAATCTTGTTCATGGCAGCGGCAATTCTAAACCTGTTTGGCGGTACGCGGCGCACCGAGATGCAATGACATAATTATGGCGGGCAACGGACGGAACGCTGAATGCGCGTTCATAGCGAGATTCATGGTTTCTTTTCACAGCCCGTACCGCGTCGCCATGTCCGGATCCTTGGCGGCCACGAGCCGCGCAAGATCGACCAATACCTTGGCCTGCTTCCAGGTGGCGTCGTCCTGCATTTTACCGTCGATCAGCACCGCGCCGCTGCCGTCGGGCATGGCGGTGATGATCTTTTGCGCGAACGCCACTTCGGCCGGGTCTGGCGAGAATACCCGCTTGGCGATTGCGACCTGGTTCGGGTGTAAGGTCCAGGCGCCGACGCAGCCCATCAGGAAGCTATTGCGGAACTGCGCTTCACAGGCGGCGGCATCGGCAAAATCTCCGAACGGGCCGTAAAAAGGTTTGATGCCCGCGGCCGCGCAGGCATCAACCATTTTCGCGGTCGTGTAGTGCCAGAGATCCTGCTGATAGGCGGCCCGCGGCGCGTCCGCCGCGCTGTCTGGAGTGGGGTCGGCCAGCACCTTGTAATCGGGATGGCCGCCGCCGACCCGCGTCGTCTTCATCGCACGCGATGCGGCGAGGTCGGCCGGACCGAGGCTGATGCCATGCATGCGCGGTGAAGCGGTGGCGATCGCGGTAACGTTCTCGACGCCCTCTGCGGTTTCCAGGATGGCGTGAATGAGGATCGGCTTTTTGACCGCGTACTTGGCTTCGAGTTGGGCCAGCAACTGATCCAGATAATGGATGTCCCACGGGCCCTCGACCTTGGGCAGCATGATGACGTCGAGTTTCTGACCAATTGCGGCAACGATGTCGCAGATGTCGTCGAGCACCCAGGGTGAATTAAGCGCGTTGACGCGGGTCCAGAGTCCGGTGCTGCCGAAATTCGATGCCTTGGCCATCGCGATGAAACCCGCGCGGGCGGCTTCCTTGGCATCGGCCGGAATTGCGTCCTCCAGATTCCCCAACACCACGTCGACCTGATGGATGAGGTCCGGCACCTTGGCGCGCATCTTCTCCAGATGCGGCGGCACGAAGTGAATCATGCGCTCGAGCTTGAGCGGCAGTTCGCGCAGCGGTGCTGGCGCCCCGATCGCCAGCGGCTTAAAGAAGTTGCGCGGCAGCTTCATGCCAATTTCCTCAGTCCCGAACGTGACGGTAGGACGAACGGCACGACCCCGCCAAGCCGTTTTTCACGGCAGCTATGCCTAGGAAAATGCCGGAAGTCTCACACCATTTCGCCGCGCATCAGTCGGGGTTGTGAGGCGGCGGGATTGACGCCCTCGCGCATCAGCGCTCGCCGCAACGGTCCGATGCGGTCCGCGAGATAAAGCGACAAGCCGCGCGCGCCGTGCACCGGGAGAAAGTCGGTCAGCAGACTGCGGTTGAGCAGGTCGATCGCAATCCTGCGGCTGGTCGCGTCGGTCCGCCTTGCCGCATCATAGCCAGCAAGCACACCGGGCGAACCGATATCGAGGTTCTGTCGCCGCGCGTCGGCGACGCGCTCAGCGAGCGTTGCCGCGTCGCGTAATCCAAGATTGAGCCCCTGCGCGCCGATCGGCGGCACCACATGCGCAGCCTCACCGACCAGCGCGATGCGCGATCGCGCGAACGAATCCGCGGTCTCCATCGCCAGCGCAAACAGGCCGCGACCGGGCTCGACCGCGATTTTGCCAAGCAGCGAATGCGAACGGCGCTCGACTTCGGCGGAGAGCTCCGCGTCAGCCATTGCGGCGAGCGTCTCCGCGCGCGCGGGGTCAGTCACACAGACGAGGCTTGAGCGCTGGCCGGGCAGGGGGACGAGCGTGAACGGACCGCTTTCAGTATGAAATTCCGTCGCGGTGTCGTGATGGGGCCGCGTGTGCGCGAGATTAAGCGTGAGCGCGCGTCTGCGGATACGCGTGGCGGCGCGATGCCGATACCGGCCGCCGCTCGGCATAATGAGCGCTGTCCGTCAGCGCCGATCGCGAGCAGCGCGCGTGCCACACCGCCTGTAAAGTTGATGGAAACGCCGGACGGGTCGCTAGCGACTGCCAGCGCCGCCATTTCAACGCGCGGCAATCTTAGCTCCGCGGCACGCGCGGTCAGTGCCGCGATCAGGTGACGGTTCTCTATATTGTAACCGAACGCGTCGAGCCCGATTTCCGCGGCGGTAAACGCGACCTCCGGCGCGCGCATAAGCCGCCGTGTATCGTCGACCATGCGCAAGGTGACGAGAGGCGCAGCGTGCGGACGGCACGCCTCCCAACAGCCCAATGTCACGAGTGCAGTCACCGAGCTTGCCAGCAGCGCCGTGGTCCGCTGGTCGTTCTCGGCCTGCGGCGCAATGAGGATGGCGTCAACGCCAGCCGATTTGAGCGCGATCGCGCTGACGAGCCCCGCAGGACCGCCGCCAACGACCGCCACGTCGGTGGTGATGTTTCCAGGTACGCTACTCAACCGTGATCCTCACACCTTCACAGACTTGTTGAGATTTATAACCGGATGATGAGCAATCGTGGAAAGATTGCGTATAAACGGGAGATGGAGCCAAAGCCACCAAAGAACCGCGCCACGCTTCGCGATGTCGCGGCGTTCTCCGTCCACATCTTCACCGCTTGCGGCGCCGCGTGCGCGCTGCTGGCTTTGGTGGCGGCAGTGGGCGCTGCCTGGACGCAGATGTTCGTCTGGCTCGGGGTTGCAGTCATCATCGACGGCATCGACGGCACTTTTGCGCGGCGGCTGCGTGTCGCCGAACTGCTGCCGCGCTGGTCGGGTGATCTGCTCGATTTCGTCGTCGACTACGCGACCTACGTATTCGTACCGGCCTACGCCATAGTCGCGGGCGGCCTGCTACCGCCGTCGGTGGCGCTTGCACTCAGCCTCATCGTGACGGTGACCGGCGCGCTCTATTTCGCCGACCGCCGGATGAAGACCAATGACAGCTACTTCCGCGGCTTTCCGGCGTTGTGGAACGTGGTTGCGTTCTATCTCTTCGTACTCAAGCCCGCGCCCTGGCTGAGTGCTGGCGTTGTTCTCGTGCTCGCGGCGGCAACGTTTGCCCCGATCCATTTTGTCCATCCGGTGCGTGTGCCGCGATGGCGTAAAGTCAACATGGCGGCATTGGTGCTTTGGGGGTTGCTGGCGGTTTTCGCGCTCGCGGAAAACCTCGACCCGCCGGCTTGGGCGCAGGCGGCGCTCGCGGTGATTGCGCTCTATTTCGTGATCGTCGGCCTGATGCGCCGCGAGACTTGATCACTTGCGCCGCTTCGACGACTACCTATGATCGCGCCCTCGCAAAAGACTGCGACAGGAGAGGAAAATGGTAGCTGCGGTTCGCGTCCACAAAGTCGGCGGCCCCGAGGTTTTGACATACGAGCAGGTTGACGTGCCCGCGCCCGGGCCGGGCCAGCTTCGGGTCAAGCAGCACGCCTGCGGCGTCAATTTCATCGACGTCTACTTCCGCATGGGCCTTTATCCTGCCCCCGGTGGCTTACCCTTCATTGCCGGCAACGAGGCCGCGGGCGAAGTCGTCGAAGTCGGCTCCGGCGTCACCGAATTCAAGCGTGGCGACCGTGTCGCCTACGTAAACGGACCGGCCTGCTACACCGAGGAGCGGCTGGTGCCGGCCGACCGCGCGGTCAAACTACCGGACAACATCAGCTACGAGCAGGCCGCCGCCATGATGCTCAAGGGCATGACGGTAGAATATCTCGTACGCCGTACTTTCAAGGTCGAGAAGGGCATGAACGTGCTGATGCACGCCGCGTCCGGCGGCGTCGGTCTCATTCTCTGCCAATGGGCGAACTATCTCGGCGCCAATGTCATCGGCACGGTGGGGTCGAAGGACAAAGCGAAGCTTGCGCAGGCCAACGGCTGCCATCACACCATCCTTTACCGCGAGGAAAATTTCGCCGCCCGCGTCAAAGAGATTACCGGCGGCAAACTGTGCGACGTGGTCTATGACGGTATCGGCAAAGATACGTTTCCGGCGTTCGCTCGACTGCATCCGGCCGCTCGGGATGTTTGTAAGTTTCGGCAGCGCGTCCGGCCCGATCGCGGCATTCGATATCAATATGCTGCAGTTCAAGGGATCGCTGTTCGCCACCCGGCCGACGTTGAACACCTACGCCGCCAAGCGTGCTGATTTGCTTTCGATCGCCAGCGAATTGTTCGCCGTCGTCGGCAGCGGTGCCGTCAAGATTCCGATCAATCAAAAATACGCGCTGCGCGACGCAGCCCAAGCGCACCGCGATCTCGAAGGCCGGGCCACCACCGGCGCCTCGATCCTCGTGCCGTAAAGGCTAATCTTCCGCTCATGAGAGTTTGGGGCTACTGGGCAACATTCGGCTGGGCGCTACTGGCCTTTCTGCTCGGCCAATTTATTGCGCTCGCCGTCCTCGTCTGGTGGCGGATCGGCGATGTAAACGCGGTCCTCGACGTGCCATTCGACGGCATCGCGGTTGCGCTTTTTATTCTGGTGGCCAATCCGATTACGATTGCGATTTTGGCGCTGGCGGTGCGCCTGGCGCGAGCTTCCCAGGTTGAGTACCTCGCGCTGTTGGTGCCGCAGACGCGCGACCTCTGGCTTGGCATCATCGGCCTCGTCGTGCTGATCGCGCTCAGCGACGCGTTTCTTTATTTCAGCGGACAATCGCTGGTGACGCCATTTCAGTTGCAATCCTACACGACGGCCGCGGCCGAGGGTTGGTTGGCGCCGTTTTTGATCGCCGCGGTGATCGTCGCGCCGGCAAGCGAGGAAATCATATTTCGGGGTTTTTTGTTCCGCGGCTGGGCGCGTTCGGATTGGGCGGCGTGGCCGGCGATTGTGGTGATCTCGGTGTTGTGGGCCGCGTTGCACGTTCAGTACGACTGGACGGGAATTCTGCAGATTTTTGTTATCGGACTTTTTCTCGGCTGGATGCGCTGGCGCAGCGGCTCTCTGTTGCTGACGATGCTGCTGCACGCCTTGTTTAATCTCGAAGGCATGGCCGAGACAATTTTGCAAATCCGGTTCTTCAGTTAGTGAGCGGTTTTTGTGCCGCGTAAAAGGTCATAAGCAAGCGTCAGCGCGCTGTCGGCTTTCGGGTCTGGCGGGACGTAGGATTGCAATGTCGCGTGTTCCTTGTCTTTTGATTTGCTGTCGGTTTTGAATTCCTCGGGAACGTTCTGCTGCAGCGCTTCGACATCGGGCAGGATGCCGTTTCCCGTGATCTGGCGGCCTGACGGGGTGAAATAGTGTCCGGTCGTCAGGGTGAGCGCCCCGCGTCCCGGGCCGATCGGGACGACGGTCGGAACCGAACCTTTGCCGAACGAGCGCGTGCCAACGACGGTGGCGCGATGGTTGTCCTTTAGAGCGCCGGCCACGATTTCGGCCGCGGAAGCCGAACCAGCGTTGATCAGGATGACGATCGGCTTGCCTTCGGCGAGATCGCCCGGCTTGGCGAGAAGGTGTTCGTTGGCCGCAGTTTTGCGGCCATGGATCGATACGATCTCGCCAGCGTCAAGCAGTGCATCAGCGACCGAAACTGCCCCGTCCAGCAGTCCGCCCGGATTGTTGCGCAGATCAAGGACAAAGCCCTTCAGCCGACCCGGCCCGATCTGTGCGGTGATGTCGGCGAGTGATTTTTTGAATTCGTCCGCAGTATCTTCGTGAAACCGGCTCACGCGGACATAAGCAACGTCCCCACCATCAAGGCGGGTCGTCACCGATTGCTTCGAGACAACGTCCCGGGCGAATGCGACGTCGATGGATTTATCGTGGCCGGCACGCGCAAGCTTCAGACGGATTTTCTGGCCGCGCTCGCCCTTTAGTTTGTCGAATATCTCGTTGATCGACATGTTCTGGATCGGCTCGGCGTCGACTTCCTCGATGATGTCGCGCGCCATGACACCAGCCTTGGCGGCCGGACTGCCGTCCAGCGGTGAGACGACCTGGGTGACACCATCGGCCACGACGATTTCCATGCCGGTGCCACCAGCAATTGCGCATTCGGGTCCGGTGCAAACACTTTGTGGAATGGCATCGCCGTCCATGAAGCTCGAATTTTCGAGGCCGGAAAGCATGCCGTTGATCGCCGAATGGATCAGCCCGCTATCGTCAGGCCTCTCGACATAGTGGGTGCGCACGCGCTCAAGCGCACCGACGAAGAAGCCGAGCAACTGACGTTTTGTAGCGGCGGTCGCGGGCGCGGGCCGCGCATCGGCGCCGGTAAAGACGATCTGCGGGCTGGTCACAGCAAGTACCAGCGCCACGCCGGCCGCCGCGCCAAGAAGCACGAAAGAGCGGTCGCGCATATGCTGAACTTCCTCGCCGGGCTGATTAGGCTTGCGCACCTACAACGCAGGCTGACGTTGTTCTGTGCCAAAAGTGTGGTCAGGGCAGGGGGCCGGCAGGTCGCTTAGCCACGCGGACGCGGGAGCCCAATTACCGGTTCGGTGAAGCGGCCGATGGAGGCCACCACATCATCAAGCGGTTCGGTACTGTCCGGCGTCTCGTTGACGATCGTCGCCAACAGTTTCATGTCGCGCCTGAACAGCGAATCGAGCGCCGTGAGCGTGTGACTGACGGCGCCTCGGTAGGAGCCAGCAACCAGCATCAGCGGCAAGCTCAACGCCATCATGACATCGAGGATGGTCCGGCCTTGGTCGAGCGGCACCATGATGCCACCGACACCTTCAATCAACAGGACGTCGCGGCGGCGGTCGATCGCGTTCTGACAAAACGCCACCACACGATCGACATCGATGGTGCGCCCTTCATTCGCGGCGGCAAGATCCGGTGACATGGCGGCACGAAAGCGCCAAGGCGAAACGCGATCGATGGATTCCGGCGAGAACGGCAAACCGAGCGCCGCGATCAGCGTGCCCGGATCGCTAGTCGCGGCGCGGGGGGTGTCGTATCCGCAGACAATCGGCTTGATTGCCTCGACCGTACGGCCGAACTGCCGCAAGTGGCGGATGAGCGAGGCGACGACCTGGGTCTTTCCCACATTAGTTCCGGTCGCGGTGATGAAGATCGCGGTCACGGTTTGGCGCCTCGCACGGCATGAAAGCGCCGAACGTCGGTCAACGCCAGCTAAAATGACGAGCATTGCCGTGTTGGCCACAACGCATGCAACGGAACGGCAGGCTCAATAGCCCACCGCCGTTCCATGGAGGTCGTAGGCTTCGGCGCGCTCAATCTTCACTGTAGCGATTTCGCCGACCCGTAGCGGCCTTCGGCTCTGCACGAACACCGTGCCGTCGATTTGCGGGGCGTCGCCTTTGCTGCGGCCTTTCGCGGTCACCGGACCCGATCCGGGCTTTGCGGAAGAGACCTCATCGATGATGACGCGCTGGCGCGTGCCGACTTTGCGCTTGAGCCGTTTGCGCGAAATCTCCTGCTGGCGCGCCATCAGCCGGTCGAAGCGTTCGGCTTTGACCGGCTCGGGCACCGGAGCGGCAAGATCGTTTGCCGTGGCGCCGGCAACCGGCTCGTAACGGAAACAGCCGACGCGATCGAGCTCAGCCTCACCGAGCCAGTCGAGCAGCAGCGAAAAATCGGCATCGGTCTCGCCCGGAAAACCGACGATGAACGTCGAGCGGATGGTGAGATCGGGACAAGCCGCACGCCATTTTTGGATACGCGACAACGTCTCTTCCTGCGCGGCGGGCCGGCGCATGCGCTTGAGCACGGCAGGACTGGCGTGCTGAAACGGCACGTCGAGATAAGGCAGCACTTTGCCATCCACCATGAGCGCGATCACCTCGTCGACATGCGGATACGGGTAGACGTAGTGCAGCCGCACCCAGACGCCGAATTCGCCAAGCGCGCGCGCCAAGTCGACGAATTTGGCCCGCACTTCACGGTCTTTCCATTCGCTCGCCGCGTATTTCACATCGACGCCGTAGGCCGAGGTGTCCTGCGAGATGACCAGTAATTCCTTGACGCCCGCCGCAACCAGGCGCTCGGCTTCGCGGAGCACGTCACCGGCGGGACGCGAGACCAGATCGCCGCGCAGTTTTGGAATGATGCAGAATGTGCAGCGATTATTGCAACCCTCTGAAATCTTTAAGTAAGCGTAATGCCGCGGTGTCAGCTTGATGCCTTGAGGCGGAATAAGGTCGGCGTAGGCGTCGTGCTGCGGAGGTGCGGCGCGATGGACCGCTTCGAGTACGCTCTCGTATTGTTGCGGCCCGGTCACCGCGAGCACGTTCGGATGGAGCGCGGTGATCTTCTCGGGCTCGGCACCCATGCAACCGGTCACGACGACTTTGCCGTTTTCGGCAAGCGCCGCGCCAATGGCATTAAGCGATTCCGTCTGTGCGCTGTCGAGAAAGCCGCACGTATTAACGATGGCGAGGTCGGCGTCAGCGTGGCCGCGCGACAATTCATAACCTTCAGCGCGCAACCGCGTGATGATGCGCTCGGAATCGACCAGGGCCTTTGGACAGCCGAGCGAGACGAATGAGATGCGGGGCGGGCGCTTCATCACGGCTAGCTGGCCCGGCTTGCCGCCGATTGCAAGGCTGTGATGGATCGGATCATGGCGTTCGGGCCGCCCCATGCACATTAACGCGCGCGGTAGGTGCTGACGCCTTGGTCAGGGACCCAGGTGTTCGCGGGACGTTTTCCAGCCTGCCAAAACACGTCGATCGGCATGCCGCCGCGCGGATGGAAATAACCGCCGATGCGCAGCCATTTTGGCTTGAGCAGGGCGACCAGCTTCTTGCCGATCGCGACGGTGCATTCTTCGTGGAAGGCCCCGTGGTTGCGGAAGCTGTTGAGATAAAGCTTGAGCGATTTGGCTTCCACAAGCCAGGCCCGCGGCAGGTAGTCTATCACGAGCGTGGCAAAATCGGGCTGGCCCGTGACGGGGCACATCGCGGTGAATTCGGGAAAGGTGAAGCGAGCCACGTAGTTGGTGTTTGGATGCGGATTGCGCACGCGGTCAAGCACGGCTTCGTCTGGCGAAGCCGGGATTGGTACGGAGCGGCCAAGTTGAGCGGGCGGTTTCGGCATTGGCGCGAGTGCGATAACACGGACCGTGCTGACCGTAAAATGCGCAACGGCCATCCGGCACGGAATGAATTTTTGCCGATCGTGCCACGTCCGCTATAGTTAACGCGTCAGCTGTAATAAATCCGCAACGACTAACGAGGGGTCGCAAAGATCGGCCCCCGGGGAGGGGAGTGCAATGAACATCAATCAGGTGGTCGTCGGCACATTCGCTATCGGATCCATTTTAGCGTTCTCGCTGCTGATGCCGAGTACGACGCAAGCGCAAGACCTTGAAAAAGTGAAAGCGTCGATGGCGCTTTTGAAATCGAAAGCCGAAAAACTCGGGCCGGCGAAGATCGAGGGCACGGATACCGTCACGGGCAAGACTGTTCCGGCGGTATATTTCGGGTCAACGAAGATGAATAACAACTTCGACTTGGTGGACGAAGTGGTGAAGGAAGCTGGCGGCACCGCTACGATCTTCGTCAAGAGCGGCGACGAATATGTCCGCGTCGCCACCAACGTGAAAAAGGACGACGGATCGCGTGCCATTGGCACCATTCTCGATCCCGCCGGCAAGGCCATCCAGGCCATCAACAAGAACGAAGCGTTCTACGGCGAGGTGACGATCCTCGGCAAACCGTACATCACCGGCTATGAGCCGATGCACAATGCTGCCGGCGGCGTGATCGGCATCTACTACGTCGGCTACAAGAAGTAATTTGCATCGCCGGCGAGTAGCGGAATGGCGAAATAGCGAATAGGGCACACGATCCTCCATTCGCTATTCGCCACTCGCCATTCGGGTGTTGGTCATGTAGAAGCCCGGCAAAACTGCCGGGAGCGCATATGACTGCCATTGTCGATATCGTCGGCCGCGAAATTCTTGACAGCCGCGGCAACCCGACCGTCGAGGTTGATGTTATTTTGGCCGACGGCTCGCGCGGCCGCGCCGGCGTCCCCTCGGGCGCCTCGACCGGAACCCATGAAGCGGTCGAATTGCGGGACGGTGGCGCCCGTTATCTCGGCAAGGGCGTGCGCAACGCGGTCGATGCCGTCAACGGCGAACTGTTTGACGCGCTGGGCGGCATGGACGCCGACGCCCAGGTCAAGATCGACGAAACCATGATCGCGCTCGACGGTACCCCCAACAAAGGGCGACTCGGCGCCAACGCCATTCTAGGTGTCTCACTCGCCGTTGCCAAAGCGGCGGCGATTGCGAACAAATTGCCGCTCTACCGCTACGTCGGCGGCACCGCGGCACGGCTCTTACCAGTGCCGATGATGAACATCATCAACGGCGGCATGCATGCCGACAATCCGATCGACTTCCAGGAATTCATGATCGTGCCACTGGGCGCAGCCTCGTTCGCCGAAGCATTGCGAACCGGCTCAGAGATTTTTCATGCGCTGCGCGCCGCGCTCAAGGCTGCCGGCCATAACACGAATGTCGGCGACGAAGGTGGCTTCGCACCCAATCTACCCTCGGCCGAAGCAGCGCTGGATTTTCTGACACAGGCCGCCGTCAAGGCCGGTTATGAACCCGGCAAAGCGGTGATGTTCGCTCTTGATTGCGCCGCAACCGAATTCTTCAAGAACGGCAGCTACGTTTATGAAGGCGAAGGCAGAACGCGCTCACGCCAAGCCCAGGCCGAGTATCTCGCCGCGCTCGCCGGCCGCTATCCGATCGTTTCGATCGAAGACGGCATGGCCGAGGATGACATCGAAGGCTGGAAGATGCTGACCGAAGTGCTCGGCAACAAATGCCAGCTCGTTGGTGACGATCTGTTCGTCACGAATGTCTCGCGGCTGTCCAAGGGGATCGCCGAACACTACGCAAATTCCATCCTGATCAAGGTCAATCAGATCGGCACGCTGACCGAGACGCTGGCCGCGGTCGAGATGGCACACAAGGCCGGCTACACCGCCGTGATGTCGCATCGCTCCGGCGAAACCGAGGACGCGACCATTGCCGACCTCGCGGTCGCCTGCAATTGCGGGCAGATCAAGACCGGCTCACTCGCCCGTTCCGACCGCACCGCGAAGTACAATCAGCTGCTGCGCATCGAGGAGGAACTTGGGCCGCAGGCTGTTTATGCCGGCCGAGCGGCATTCAAAGCACTGGCGTAAGCTTAATCCCCGCGGGGCTTGTCGCGCGCGGGCAATCGGGGCTACATCCTCTCGTCTCGGCATACCCAATTGGGGGCGCGCATCTTGCGTAATTGGCTATGGACCAATCGCTCGAGTTAAGAGCAGGCGATCGCAGTCTCGCTTTAGCGCGGCTGCGCGATTTCGTCGTCGCGGCGGTGGAGGGGGCGGTCGCTTCCGAAACGCCGTTCTATCATCTCGTACTCAACGACGTGTTTCCGCGCGAGATTTACGCGGCCATGCTCGAACACATGCCGGCGGCGACCGAATATCGGCCGATGCACGGCCGCAGCAAAGGTCATGACCTTCCCGACGGGACACATACGCGCGTGAAGATCGATGTGTTCCCGGAATACATCCGGCACCTGGAGCCGCAGAAGCGAGCAGTATGGAATCTGGTCGGACAGGCGCTTTGCTCGCCGGCGGTCCGCGACGCGTTCGTTCGGCGTCTGGCTCCGCCGCTCGAGACGCGGTTCGGCCCGGACTACCCCAAGGTCGGAATGTTTCCGATCCCGGTGCTCACCCGCGATATTCCCGGCTACCTGATCACGCCGCATACCGATACCAGGTGGAAGGGCATTACCGTCCAGCTCTATCTGCCGCGCGATCTCTCGACCTCGCACATCGGCACCATTTTTCATCGCAAACTATCGGACGGGACACTGACGAAGGAAAAACAAATGTCCTTCGCGCCCAACAGCGGCTACGCCTTCGCTGTCGGCACCAATACTTGGCACTCAGCCGATCGGATCGGCGATGAGGTACACACGCGGGACAGTATTCTGCTGACCTATTTCGTCGATGCCGGGCTGCTTCGCTATTTCCGGAACCGCGGCAAGCGGCTCGGAAATTTCGTCGTCAACGAATTGCGCAACCGTCTCCCTGGGCCATCGCGCGCCGGGCATTAAGTCAGCCTTAAGCCAGTGCTTTCATGGTTGCGGGCATGGTCACCCGCAAGCGTCTGCGTTCGATCCTGACCGCCCTTGGCCTCTACGTCACGGCGGCCCTGCTTATCGGCTATTTCGGCGTCAACGCGTTTTCCGGAAATCACGGGCTCAAAGCCAAGCAGGATATCGACCAGCAGATCGCACTGCTTTCAACCGAGCTTGCCCGGCTGCAGGTTGAACGCGGACAATGGGAGCGGCGCGTAAACCTGCTCAAATCCAGAGGCCTGGACCCCGATATGCTCGACGAGCGGGCCCGGGCTCAGCTCGACTACACCCATCCGAACGATTTGACCCTGATGCTCAACAAGCCCTTGCGTTCGGCCGACAGCAGACCTTGAATTCGTCATCGCCGTTCCCGAAATAATTTTTTGCGGATAACGCTTTAGCCGCCGGAGCTACGCTCTTGCGCTGACTTTCGCCATAGACCGATTTCGGCTATGGGATGAGGCCCCGATGCCTCGAGGATACTGATGGTCGTCGCCAAAACCAAAGAAGCGGACGAAATCGCCGACGAACCCCGTCTCACCATCCAGCCCGCAGCGCAATTGGCTCCGGTCGAGGAATTCGACAAGGACCAGGAGTTCGCAGCGCTCCGGCTGATGCTGCTGATACGGCAATTCGAGGAAAAAGCCGGCCAGATGTACGGGATGGGACTGATTGGCGGCTTTTGTCACCTCTACATCGGCCAGGAAGCGGTCGTTGTCGGCATGCAGATGGCCAAACGCGATGGCGACCAGACCATCACCGGCTATCGCGATCACGGTCACATGCTGGCCTGCGGCATGGACCCGAAAGGCGTGATGGCCGAACTCACCGGCCGGCGCGGCGGCTACTCCAAGGGCAAGGGCGGCTCGATGCACATGTTCTCCCGCGAGAAGAATTTCTACGGGGGACACGGCATCGTCGGCGCCTCGGCGCCGCTCGGAACCGGATTGGCGTTCGCCAACAAGTATCGCGACAATGACAGCGTTTGCCTGACCTATTTTGGCGACGGCGCCGCCAACCAGGGCCAAGTCTACGAAAGCTTCAACATGGCCGAGCTGTGGAAGCTGCCGGTGGTCTACGTCATCGAGAACAACCGTTATGCCATGGGGACCGCGGTGACGCGGTCCTCGGCGCAGACCGATTTCTCCAAGCGCGGCGTTTCGTTCAATATTCCGGGCGTGCAAGTCGACGGCATGGACGTGCGCGCGGTCAAGGCCGCCGGCGAAGAGGCGATCGCGTGGTGCCGTGCCGGCAAGGGGCCGACCATCATCGAAATGATGACCTACCGCTATCGTGGGCACTCGATGTCCGACCCGGCGAAATACCGGACCAAAGAGGAAGTCGACAAAGTACGCACCGAGCACGATCCAATCGAGCAGGTGCGCGCGCGGCTTCTTGCCAAGAAATGGGCCAGCGAAGACGAATTGAAAAAAATCGATGCGTCGGTGCGTTCCGTCATCAACGAAGCGTCCGAATTTGCGACGCACGACCCGGAGCCGGACCCTTCGGAACTATACACAGACATCTATCGGTGAAAGCGATCATGCTTGCCACCGCAGCCTGCGGTCCGCTTAAGGCGTGACGATTGAGCACGAGTTAGTCCGAGATGCCCGTCCAAATCCTCATGCCCGCGCTGTCGCCCACCATGGAGAAGGGCAACCTCGCCAAATGGCTCAAGAAAGAGGGCGATTCCGTCAAGACCGGCGACGTCATCGCTGAGATCGAAACCGACAAGGCAACCATGGAAGTCGAAGCTATCGACGACGGCACGTTGGGTAAAATTTTAGTGCCGGAAGGCACCAACGATGTCGCGGTAAATACCCCGATCGCAACGATCCTTGCCGACGGCGAGGACAAGGCGGCACTGGGCGACAGCAAATCCGCGCCGCCAGTGCGAAAGCAACCGCCGGCCGAAAAGGCCGAGCCGCCGACGCCCGCGAAAACCGAAACCGCCAAGCCGCCGTCAGCGCCGTCGATGCCCGAACCTGAGGTGCCTGAAGGTACCGAGATGGTCACCATGACCATGCGCGAAGCGCTGCGCGATGCCATGGCGGAGGAGATGCGCCGCGACGGCGACGTGTTCGTGATCGGTGAGGAAGTCGCCGAGTATCAGGGGGCGTACAAAGTCACGCAGGGGCTGTTGCAAGAATTTGGCGCGCGACGCGTGATCGATACGCCGATCACCGAACTCGGCTTTACCGGCCTCGGCGTCGGCACCGCACTCGCCGGTCTAAAACCGATCGTCGAGTTTATGACGTTCAACTTCGCCATGCAGGCGATCGACCACGTCGTCAACTCCGCGGCGAAGACGCGCTACATGTCCGGCGGGCAGGTCGACGTCGCGATAGTGTTTCGCGGGCCGAACGGACCCGCCTCCCGCGTCGGCGCCCAGCACAGCCAGGACTATTCGTCGTGGTTTTCGCATGTTCCCGGCCTGAAGGTGATCGCGCCGTCGAACGCCGCCGACGCCAAAGGCCTGCTCAAGGCTGCGATCCGCGATCTCAACCCGATCGTCTTTCTTGAGAACGAACTCCTGTACGGCGTCTCTTCGCCGGTGCCAAAGCTCGACGATTACGTACTGCCGATCGGCCGGGCGCGGGTTGTGCGCGCTGGAAGCGACGTGACACTGGTGTCCTGGTCGATGGGAATGACTTACGCGCTGAAGGCCGCGGACGAACTGGCGAAGGAGAATATCAGCGCCGAGGTGATCGATCTGCGCACACTCAAGCCGATGGACACTGAGACCATCGTCGGGTCGGTGAAAAAGACCGGGCGGCTGGTGACTGTTGAAGAGGGCTGGAGGCAATCCGGCGTCGGTGCCGAAATTGCGGCGCGGATGATGGAGGAGGCGTTCGACTATCTCGACGCGCCGGTCATGCGCGTCACCGGCAAGGATGTGCCGATGCCCTATGCTGCAAATCTGGAAAAGCTTGCACTGCCGTCGGTTGCCGACGTCGTCGAAGCGGCGAAGGCCGTTTGCTACCGGTAGACTGCCTTAGCGGAATTTCTGATGCGGTATTCACTCGAATGGTGGGAAACGCCGATTTCCGGAGAGGGCTACACAGCCTATTCCATAACGCAGGGCTCGTGGCAGAACGATATGTTTGTCGTGCCTATCCACGGCATGCGTGCTCCGCAGAGTTGGGAGCGATGGTTTTGTCTGATAACGGCTCCGATTTGGGTGCGTGTGATTACTGATGAATCCGTTGGATGGCTCGAATTCAAGCGTCCCGAAGGGCCGTTCCGCGGCCCGTTTTATCGCGTTATTGGGCCGCCCTATGATTCGTTGCATGAATATCTGAGGCACACCGGGCGCATGACGGTCGAAGCTCGGTTGCAGGAATATCTGATTTCGAGCAACGAAAATGAAATTCATATTTTGACGCACGAAGAGCCCTCATTTCAAATGGTCAAACAATTGGCGAACTGAAAAAGATGCCCATCAACATCCTCATGCCGGCGCTGTCGCCCACGATGGAGAAGGGCAATCTCGCCAAATGGCTCAAGAAAGAGGGCGAAGCGGTCAAGACCGGTGACGTGATCGCCGAGATCGAGACCGACAAGGCGACGATGGAATACGAAGCCATCGAAGATGGCGTGATGGCAAAGATCGTGGTGCCGGAAGGCACCAACGACGTGCCGGTCAATCAGCTGATCGCCGTGCTGGCGCAGGAGGGTGAGGATCCGAAGGCTGCCGCTGCGGCGGCACCGTTGGCGAAAACATTTGGCGCGGGTGCCCCCTCATCCCCACCTTCTCCCCCCCGGGGAGAAGGGGCAGCTTCACAAGCCGCCGCGCCTGCGACTGCGCCAAAAGAGGGGAAGTCATCGAGCGAGCCGCCCGCACAACGCGCACCCTCTCCCCAACGGGGAGAGGGCCGGGGTGAGGGGGCTCGGACTGACGGAAACCGCCTCTTCTCTTCCCCACTCGCCCGGCGTCTCGCGAAAGAAGCCGGCATCGATCTCGGCCGCATTACCGGCTCCGGACCACATGGCCGCGTGATCGCCCGTGACGTGGCGGCCGCAAAGGACGGCAAGGGACTTCGCGCACCGACGGCGGTTCCCTCTGCCGCAACCGCCGGCGCTGCCGCCATCGCACCTGCGATGTCGGATCAGCAAATCCGCGCACTCTACGACGAAGGCAGCTACGAACTCATTCCGCACGATGGCATGCGCCGCACCATTGCGCAGCGGCTCACCGCGTCGATGCAAACCATTCCGCATTTCTATCTCACCGTCGACTGCGACATCGGCAGGCTTGTTGCCGCGCGCGAAGAGATCAACGCCGCGGCACCAAAGGACAAAGACGGCAAGCCGACCTACAAGCTCTCGGTCAACGACTTCGTCATCAAGGCTTTGGCGCTGGCGTTGCAGCGCGTGCCCGACGCCAACGTGAGCTGGAGTGAAGCCGGCATGCTCAAGCACAAGCACTCCGACGTCGGGGTTGCCGTGGCGCTGCCGGGCGGCCTGATCACACCGATCGTCCGCAACGCGGAAACGAAGTCGCTGTCGGCCATCTCAAACGAGATGAAAGAACTCGCCGCGCGGGCGCGCGCCAAGAAACTCAAGCCCCAGGAATATCAGGGCGGCGCAACGTCGGTGTCGAACCTCGGCATGTTCGGCATCAAGGATTTCACCGCCGTGATCAACCCGCCGCAATCGACCATTCTTGCCGTCGGCACCGGCGAGGAACGCGCCGTGGTCCGAAATGGCAAGATCGAGGCGGCGCAGCTGATGAGCGTGACGATGTCGTGCGACCATCGCGCCGTCGATGGCGCGCTCGGCGCCGTGCTGATCGGCGCGTTCAAAGCGCTGATCGAAAACCCGGTGATGATGCTGGTGTGAGGAAGAATGGCTGAAACCTCCTTCGACGTCATCATCATCGGCTCCGGTCCCGGCGGTTATGTCTGCGCCATCCGCGCGGCCCAGCTCGGATTTAAGACCGCCATTGTCGAGCGGGATTACTTGGGCGGCATCTGCCTGAACTGGGGTTGCATCCCGACCAAGGCGCTGCTGCGCTCTGCGGAGATTCTTCATTATCTGCAACACGCCAAGGACTACGGGCTGTCAGCGGGCGAGGTCACCTACGATCCGTCGGCCGTCGTCAAGCGTTCCCGCGCCGTTTCCAAACGCCTCAATGAAGGCGTCGGCTTTCTGATGCGCAAGAACAAAGTCGCCGTGATATGGGGCGAGGCGGCGATCGACGCGCCCGGCAAAATCACCGTGAAGGCCGGCAAGAGCGAAGCGCCAAAGGGAACGCTTGGTCCCGGCGCCTATCAGGCCAAGCACATCATCATCGCCACCGGCGCGCGGCCGCGCGTTCTGCCCGGCCTTGAGCCGGACAAGAAGCTGATCTGGACGTATTTCGAGGCCATGGTGCCGGACAGCATTCCAAAATCCCTGCTGGTCGTCGGCTCCGGCGCCATCGGCGTTGAATTTGCGTCGTTCTACCGAACGCTGGGCGCCGACGTAACCATCATCGAGGTGCTGCCGCAAATCCTGCCGGTCGAGGATGCCGAGATCGCGGCCTTCGCGCGCAAAAGCTTCGAGAAACAGGGCATCAAAATCTTCACCGGTGCAAAAGTCACCAAGCTCGACAAGAAGGCCGATGGCGTCACCGCGACGATCGACGACGGCAAGGGAGGCACGCAAACGCTGTCAGTCGATCGCGTGATCGCGGCCGTCGGTGTGGTCGGCAATATCGAAAATCTCGGCCTGGAAAAGCTTGGCGTGAAGACTGAGCGCGGCGCCATCGTCACCGACGGCGCGTGCAAGACCAACGTGCCGGGGATTTACGCCATTGGCGACGTCGCCGGCCCGCCGTTGCTTGCACACAAGGCCGAGCACGAAGGCGTCATCTGCGTCGAAGCCATCAAGGGGCTGCATCCGCATCCGATGGACAAGCTGCTCATTCCCGGCTGCACCTATTGCTCGCCGCAGATTGCTTCAGTCGGACTCACTGAGCAGGCGGCGAAGGATAAGAAGCTCGACATTCGCGTCGGGCGTTTTCCGTTTGTCGGCAACGGTAAAGCGATCGCGCTGGGCGAGGATCAGGGGCTGGTCAAGGTGATCTTTGACAAGAAGACCGGGCAGCTTCTCGGCGCCCACATGGTCGGCGCGGAGGTAACCGAGCTGATCCAGGGCTACGTGATCGCGATGAATTTGGAGACGACGGAAGAAGAACTCATGCACACGGTGTTCCCGCATCCCACATTGTCGGAGATGATGAAGGAGGCAGTGCTCGACGCCTATGGCCGCGTGCTCAATATGTGATGATGCGTACGTCGCCGCGGAACAAAGCGGCGCCGGGCAAGGCAAACTGTGCATCTTTCCATGCGCCTTGCGAGTACGGCACCCGCCTCGTAAATATCGCGTGAGGGCGAACTGCCCCTCGGAGCCGCTATGGCCGTTCTGATCGATACCCTGTCCGGTGCTGAGACTGCGCTCCGCCACCCGGAAAAGGCGCACCGGCCGGACCAACCCGCGTTGCAAAAGCCGAACTGGATTCGGGTCAAAGCGCCGATTTCCGCCGGCTACGTCGAAACGCGCGAGATCGTGCGCGCCAACGGCCTGCACACGGTTTGCGAGGAGGCCGGCTGTCCGAATATCAGCGAGTGCTGGGAGAAAAAGCACGCGACGTTTATGATCATGGGCGACACCTGCACCCGCGCCTGTGCCTTCTGCAACGTCAAGACAGGGCTACCAGACGCGCTTGACCCCACCGAGCCGGCACGGGTCGCCGACGCGACTGCCAAGCTCGGACTGTCTCATGTCGTCATCACATCAGTCGATCGGGACGACCTTGACGACGGCGGCGCGGCGCATTTTGCCGCGGTGATCGGCGCCATCCGCGACCGCTGCCCGCAGACGACGATTGAGGTGCTGACACCGGATTTTCTGCGCAAATCCCGCGCCGTCGAAACCGTGGTTGCGGCGCGGCCCGACGTATTCAACCATAATCTTGAAACCGTGCCGTCGAAGTACCTCACGGTCCGCCCCGGCGCGCGCTATTTCGCCTCGGTCCAGCTGCTGCAGCGCGCCAAAGAACTTGACCCGGGCATCTTCACCAAGTCTGGAATCATGGTCGGGCTCGGCGAGGAGCGCAACGAAGTACTGCAGGTGATGGACGATCTTCGCTCAGCCGACGTCGACTTCCTCACCATCGGGCAATACCTGCAGCCGTCGCGCAAGCATCACCCGGTGATCCGTTTCGTGCCGCCGGATGAATTTAAGGTGCTGACGACGATCGCTTACGCCAAGGGATTCTCGTTCGTGTCGGCGAGCCCGCTGACGCGCTCATCCCATCATGCCGGCGAAGATTTCGCGCGGCTCAAAGCGCTGCGGGCAACGCGCTGATCCATGCCGGAACTGTCCACCACAAAACGCGTCAAGCACGGCGCCGCCGAGATGTTCGATCTGGTCGCCGACGTAGAGCACTACCCTGAGTTCGTTCCGCTGTGCCAATCGCTCAAAGTCCGCAAGCGGATCAGCGAAGGCGGCAAGGACGTCATCATTGCCGACATGACGGTCGCATATAAACTTCTGCGCGAGACCTTCACCAGCCGCGTGACGCTGGACCGACCTAATCTAAAAATCCTGGTGGAATATCTCGAGGGACCGTTTCGCCGCCTGAATAACACCTGGAAATTTCACGACGTTGACAATCGCACGAGTGACGTCGAGTTTTTCATCGCCTATGAATTCCGCAGCAAGACGCTCGGCGTGCTGATGGGTGCAATGTTTGATGCGGCGTTCCGGCGTTTTGCAACCGCGTTCGAGCGCCGCGCTGACCAAGTCTACGGCACGCAGGCAGCATAAACAGCGTCATTTTTGCGCAGGAGGCGGTTCGAGCCAATTTCCATTTAGGCGTCTGGCCAGGTCAAGATTGGCGACGATTTTGAGCCAGTGTCCAAGAGCAGCGCATCAATGTCGAAGGTCGAACGGTGATTGATGTCGTGAAAATGAGCCTTGAGCCAATGATCAGCGCTCGCGCGGCCAAGCTCCTTGAGATAAAGTAGAAAATCAAGGTCGGTGCTGAGTTCGCTCAACATGCCGAGCGTTCTCATCGCCTGTTCGGCCTCTACGATATGAATAAAGAAATTCTTTTTTTTGATGCGGGTTACCCCGGGTCCGCTGGTGCCCGGCTCGTTGATGATCTGCATGATCATTGAAAGCGCCCGCAGTTGCGCCATCAGTGCCGCGTTGAAGACGATCTCGTTGAGACGGTTGGTGACCTCGGCGGCATTGCTCGGCACGTCCTCCCGCCGGATCGGATGAACCTGCACGATCATAATGTCGCGCGACTTGCATTCGTAGATAATCGGCCACAGCGGCGGGTTACCAAGATAGCCGCCATCCCAATAAGCCTCGCCGTCGATGATCACGGCCGGATAGAACTGCGGCACGCAGGCCGACGCCAACAGCGCGTCGACGCTGAGTTCGTCTTGACGAAAGATGCGCGGCTGGCCGGTACGGACGTGGGTGGCGCCAACAAAGAGCTTGATCGGGCTTTGCGTGCGCAGCGCGGCAATGTCGATCGATTCCTCAAGCAGATTACGTAAATGCAATTGATTGTGGTTGAAGGATTCGGTTTGGGACGGCGAGAACATCAGCGCCATCTCTTCAACCATGAGCGCGACCGGACTGTGATCGAGGTTCCAGGTACCCTGCGCCTTTTCAAGCCACGTACGCCGGATTGGATTGAGCCAACCCTGTTCGCTCATGCGGTGCCAAAAGCCTTCGAGCGCGGCTCGCGCGCCAGCCGCGCCATCAACGCGAAGCCCGTGTGCGAGCACCGCGCCGTTCATCGCGCCGCCGCTGGAGCCGCTGATACCTTCAATGACAATGCGCTCATCTTCCAGAAACCGGTCGAGGACGCCCCAGGTAAATGCGCCATGAGCGCCGCCGCCCTGCAAGGCCAGATTGATCGTGCGCCGGTGGGAATGGTGGACAGAGTCCATGGCCAGCCTTATCATGCTCCGCCCGACGACAATACGGTCGGCGTCACGGCAGATCTTGCTGTAGTGCTCTGAGTTCCGTCGTGTGCCGGGGCTATTCGCCAACGACTTTGCAACTAATTCTGGTGCAGGCTCGCGCACCAACTAACGTCGCGGCGCTTGCGAATTATGTCCGAATTCATTGACGATCTCCTGCAGCGGATGACGCTCGCCGACAAAATTGGCCAGCTCAACCACCCGAATATCGACGACGCAGATACGACCGGCGCCCGGGCCGCGGTCACCGAGATCGAACGCAGAATACAGCGAGGTGAGATCGGCAGCCTGGCAGCCGGACTTGAACGTCAGCGAATGAACGACTTGCAGCGGATAGCGATCGAGCGGTCACCACAGCGAATTCCTATGTTGTTCACCCTCGATGTCATCCACGGTCACCGCACGATCTTTCCTATCCCGCTAGGTCTGGCGTGTGCCTGGGAGCCGGATTTGGTTCGCCGAACGGCGCGTGCCGCTGCCGCCGAAGCAGCCGCTGAAGGCGTCGCACTGGCATGGGCGCCGATGCTCGACGTTAGTCGTGACGCTCGCTGGGGCCGTTGTGCTGAAAGCCCCGGCGAAGACCCACTGCTCGGCGCGGCATTCGGAAAAGCCATGGTTGAGGGCTTCCAGAACGACGACGTGTCACGACCAGACACGGTGATGGCAACCGCCAAGCACTTCGCCGGCTACGGACTGGTAGAGGCGGGCCGTGACTACAATAGCGTCGATGCCGGCGCCTATCGCATGCACAACGTCGTCTTGCCTCCGTTTAAGGCGGCGGTCGATGCCGGCGTCGGCGCCATCATGGTCGGCTTTCATTCACTAGCGGGCATTCCGTGCACTGCGCATCGCGCGCTGCTGCGCGATCTGTTGCGCGGGCAGTGGGGTTTTGATGGCCTGATCGTCTCCGACTACACCGCGATCATGGAGCTGGTGAACCACGGCATCGCAGCCGATGCGAAGGAGGCCGCACTGCTTGCTTTCTCAGCCGGCGTCGACATCGACCTGGCAAGCGAGGCGTATGTTCGGCATCTGCCGGATCTCGTTGCCGAAGGTCGTATCGCCGAGACTGAAATCGATGCCGCTTGTCGACGCGTGTTGAGCGCCAAAGAGCGGCTCGGACTTTTTGCGGCGCCGCACCGCGGACTAGATGGTTCGCGATCCGAAGAAGTGAGGCCAACGCCGACGAGCCGTCGGCTGGCGCGTGAGGCGGCGGCAAAATCCTGCGTGTTGCTCAAGAACAACGGCGTTCTGCCTTTGGCGCGTCACGACGCCATCGCTGTTGTTGGACCGCTAGCCGACAGCCGCGCCAACATGCAGGGCACCTGGGCGGTGGCGGCGAGGTCCGAAGACAGCGTTACACTGCTTGAGGGCATGCAGAATGCTGCGGGTAGCGATCGCATCGTTTATGCCAAAGGCGCCAACATCGTCGACGACCCCAACGTCGCAGCACGACTGAATGTGTTCGGAGAGACGTTTGCCATCGATACGCGCTCACCGGAGGAGATGATCGCCGAGGCCGTCGGCCTCGCAAACAAAGCAGAAGCAGTGGTCGCCTGCGTCGGCGAGGCAAGGGAGCATACCGGCGAATCGTCGACGCGAACCGAGATCGGGCTTCCCGGCAACCAATCGCGGCTGCTGCAAGCGCTTAAGCAAATCGGCAAGCCGCTGGTTGTGGTGATCATGAGCGGGCGACCGCTCGCGCTCGAATGGGAAGATCAGCACGCAGATGCGATCCTGCAGGCCTGGTTCGGCGGCAGTGAAGCCGGCAACGCCGTTGCCGATCTGTTGTTCGGCGACGTCAATCCGTCCGGCAAGCTGTCGATGAGCTTTCCGCGCACCGCCGGGCAGTGCCCGATCACTTATGCCGAGTTACCGACGGGTCGTCCGATCGACAAGATCGGAATTGATGTGCCGGGCGATGCAGAGCGCGACCGAAGTGGTCGACGCGTGTTCCGCAAGTTCACGACGGCCTGCCGCCTCGAGGGACCACACACGCCGCTCTATCCGTTCGGTCACGGGCTGACTTACAGCGCGTTCGCGTACGGCGCTATCGAGCTTGAAAGGACATTGCTTCGCGGCGAGCACGACGTGCTCAACGCCAGCGTCACGGTGCGAAACACCGGTCCAACGGCCGGCGAGGAGATTGTTCAATTGTACATCGGCGATCCTGTTGCGAGCCGATCACGCCCGGTACGCGAGCTGAAGGGATTCAGAAAAATCCTGCTGCAACCGGGTCAAGAGCAGCGAGTGCAATTTCGGATTACAGTCGACGACCTGCGCTTTTTTCGCGGTGACAGTCTGACTGCGCCCGAGCCCGTCTTTGAGCCCGGCACCTTCCACATTCAGGCCGGCCCAAGCTCGGAGGCGTTATCCGGAGCTTTTGTGGAGTGGCTTGCGGATTAAAACACAACCCGCGATCAGGTGCGAAAGCACTTAGCCGGCACGCACGGGAACAATGAGCCGGCAGCCCCGTTGTTAGATGTTGAAACATTTGGACTTCATCAACCGGCGCGGCGGACATGACGATCCTGCTCATCATTGTGCTTCTTCTCATTCTCTTTGGTGGCGGCGGTAGCTACTACGGATATCGACGAGGCTACTACGGTGGGCGCGGCCACAGTATGCTTTGGGTCGTCGTGATTGTGATCGTGCTGGTCGTGTTGTTTGGCGGCGGTCACTATGGGACGCCGATTTAACGTTGACGTCGCGGCGACCTGAATGGCAGCCCTAAACTCCGGTTTGCTCAGTCAATAGTAGCAGAAGCTCAAGCGCCTCCACGACGGAGCGTAATCGCACGCGGCGGCGTCCTATCTTGCCGTAGCGGCGGCTACACGCGATGAGGCGGCCGCTACGGCTCGCGGCGGCGAAGTAAACCAGGCCCACCGGTTTTTTCTTCGAGCCCCCGCCCGGACCGGCGATGCCGGTGATAGCTACGGACAAATCCGCCCGCGAATTCTTGAGCGCACCGGCGGCCATTGCCGCTGCGGTCTGTTCGCTGACGGCGCCGTGCTGCTCCAACGTTGCAGCCGGCACGCCGATCAAGGCCTGCTTTGCCTCATTCGAGTAGGTGACAAAACCGCAGTCGACGACGTCGGATGACCCGGCGATTTCCGTGAGCGCGGCGGCGACCAGTCCGCCGGTGCAGGATTCCGCTGTGACAATCTTCAGGCCTCGTGACCGACACAAGGCGAGTACCTGCGCTGCCGCCTTGCGCAGATCGTCATCGATCACGCGGCACTCCAGGGCAGGCGCACAGTTGCGGTCGCCATCGCGACGATCCCTTCGCCGCGGCCGGTGAAGCCGAGCTTCTCGCTTGTCGTTGCCTTGACTGCAACGCGGTCCACCGGAATTTCGGCGATCGCGGCGATCCGCGCGCGCATGGCGTCACGATGCGGTCCGACGCGTGGCGTTTCGCACACCACAGTCGCGTCAAGGTGCGCGATCAGGCCCGAACGCTCGCGTACGCGTTCGCAGGCAAAAGCAAGGAACCGGTCGGACGATGCTCCGCGCCATTGCGGGTCGCCCGGCGGGAAGTGCGATCCGATATCGCCATCGGCGAGCGCGCCCAGCAGTGCATCGACCAAAGCATGCAGCACCACGTCGGCGTCGGAATGTCCGGTGAGCCCGCGCCCGTGCGGGATGCGAATGCCTCCAAGCATGACATGATCGCCGTCGCCGAAGGCGTGCACGTCGAAGCCATTGCCGGTGCGGACATCGCCAAGAGCGGCCATGCGGAGCGCCTCGGCGCGAATAAAATCGTCGTTGGTCGTCAGCTTCACGTTGGTGGTCTCGCCAGGGAAAACGGTGACGCGGTGGCCAGCCCATTCGGCGAGCGCAGCATCGTCGGTAAAGTCATCGCGGCCAGCAGTCGCGGCGCGATGATGCGCCTCGATGATGAGATCAAACGCAAACGCCTGCGGCGTCTGCACCAGACGCAGCCGGCTGCGGTCAAGCGTTTCGATGACGCTCTCGCGCTCGTCAACTTTTTTCACGGTGTCAGCCGCCGGAACAGCAGGTACCGCTGCACGGTACTCTGCCGCCGCGTCGATCGCGCGGCTGATGAGCGCGCCCGTCAGGAACGGCCGCGCGGCATCATGGATAAGAACGAAGTCCGGCCGGGTCGCGCGGAGCGCTTCGAGCCCGGCGCGAACGGAAGCCTGGCGCGTGGCGCCGCCCCAAACCGGGGACTGGCTTTCGAGGCCTGCGGTCGCCGCACGAAATGCGTCAGCGTCCTGCGCGTGAATAACGGGCTGCACGGTGTGGATCCCAGGATGGCCAAGAAAAGCTGCCAACGCGGGGCGGATCACCGGCTCGCCGGCGATACTGCGGTATTGCTTGGGAACGTCGCCGCCAACGCGTTGGCCACGTCCGGCCGCGACAACGACGGCCGCAACTTTGCCCGCCATGTAGCTTCACTCCGCTAGCAATTGCGGCATTGGCTTTAGCGCATGTCCGCCGAATGTGCGATGTGGCCTGAGGTTCAACGGTCCGGCCCAAAAGCGCCCACGCGGGCAATCCACAGCTTGCCTGCGCCGGAAGCCCGCAAATTGACTATATTGCAGTGCAGCACTTGCACCCTAAGTGGATTTGGCTAAACTATATGCAGAAACGAAGTGGCGCCTAATTCGTGTGCAAAAACCGATTTCGACTAAATCGCCACAACCGACCGGAGCGTTCTCGGACCTTTCAGTCGTGCTCTCTCGTTTTGCGGTCGTTGGTGCCGCGCCCGCGTCGGAACGTGAGCACCACGGCATGAGAACCGCTGAACCGCTGCTGACCGCAACGCCGGCCGACGCTGTTCTCAACGCGCTGCCGCATCCGGTCATCGTTGTAAGTGCTGACGGCAGGGTGGCTGACGCCAACGTCGCGGCGGAAGCTTTTTTCGAGGTTTCGGTGTCTTTGCTGCGGCGCAATCTGCTGCACGATCTGGTTCCGTTTGGCAGCCCCTTGCTTGCGCTTGTCGATCAGGTGCGCGCGAGTGGTTCGGCGGTCAACGAATACAAAGTCGATCTCGGCACGCCGCGAAATCCCGGTGATCGGCTGGTCGATCTGCATGTGGCGCCGCTCGCCGAACGGCCGGACTACGTAGTGGTGATGCTCCAGGAGCGCACCATCGCCGACAAGATGGACCGCCAGCTCACACACCGCGGCGCGGCGCGTTCGGTGATCGCGCTCGCCGCCATGCTCGCGCACGAAATCAAGAATCCGCTCTCCGGTATCCGCGGCGCGGCGCAGTTGCTGGAACAGTCTGCCGGCGACGATGACCGCACGCTCACGCAGCTGATATGCGATGAAGCCGATCGCATTGTGAAACTGGTGGATCGCATGGAGGTGTTCGCCGACGAGCGCCCAGTCGAGCGCGAGCCGATCAACATCCACGTTGTGCTCGATCACGTGAAGCGGCTGGCGCAATCCGGCGTCGCCCGTCACATCAAATTTCTGGAAGAGTACGATCCGTCGCTGCCGCCGGTGCTGGCGAACCGCGACCAGCTCGTTCAGGTGTTCTTGAATTTGGTGAAGAACGCCGCCGAGGCGATTGGGGATAATTCCGGCGGCGAGATTGTGTTGTCGACCGCTTTTCGGCCCGGCGTGCGGCTGTCGATACCGGGTGCCAAAACCCGCATTTCACTGCCGCTTGAATTCTGCGTGAAAGACAACGGGCCCGGCGTGCCTGACGAACTGATGCCGCATCTGTTCGATCCGTTCGTCACCACCAAGCCGACCGGATCGGGCCTGGGGTTGGCGCTGGTTGCCAAGATCGTCGGCGACCATGGCGGCATCATCGAATGCGAGTCGCAGCCGCGGCGCACCATCTTTCGCGTGCTGATGCCGATGTACGCAGGTGCAGGCGGCGATGGCGCCGCTTCAGCCAAGAACAATCGATCAGCAGGGGATCATTGATGCCCGCGGGAAACATTCTCGTTGCCGACGATGATGCAGCAATCCGGACCGTGCTCAACCAGGCGCTTTCGCGCGCCGGTTATGAAGTCCGCTCGACCGGTAATGCCGCGACCATGTGGCGCTGGATCAGTCAGGGCGACGGCGACCTGATTATCAGCGACGTGGTGCTGCCGGATGAAAATGCCTTCGATCTGTTGTTGCGGGTCAAGAAGGCGCGGCCGGATTTGCCGGTGATCATCATGAGCGCACAGAATACGTTCATGACCGCGATCCGTGCTTCCGAGCGCGGCGCTTATGAATATCTCCCCAAGCCGTTCGACCTGAAGGAATTGATCGCCATTGTCGGGCGCGCTCTGTCCGAGCCGAAGGAGCGGCCCCGCCCGGTGGTCAAGGCGGAGGATTTCGATTCTATTCCGCTGGTGGGCCGCTCGCCGGCGATGCAGGAAATCTATCGGGTCTTGGCGCGGCTGATGCAGACAGATTTGACCGTCATGATCTCAGGCGAGTCCGGCACCGGCAAGGAACTGGTGGCACGCGCGTTGCACGATTACGGCAAACGGCGGACCGGACCGTTCGTCGCGATCAACATGGCAGCGATTCCGCGCGACCTTATTGAGTCAGAGTTGTTCGGCCACGAGAAGGGGGCCTTCACCGGCGCCAATAGCCGGAGCGCAGGGCGCTTCGAACAAGCCGAAGGCGGGACACTGTTCCTCGATGAAATCGGCGACATGCCGATGGAGGCGCAGACGCGCCTTTTGCGCGTGCTACAGCAGGGCGAATATACCACCGTTGGTGGCCGCACCCCGATCAAGGCCGATGTACGGATCATCGCGGCGACCAACAAAGATCTCCGCCAGTTGATCCAACAGGGGCTGTTCCGCGAGGATTTGTTTTTCCGTCTCAACGTCGTGCCGCTGCGGCTGCCGCCGCTGCGCGAGCGCACCGAGGATATTGCCGACCTGATCCGGCACTTCTTTGCGCAAGTCGAGCGCGAGGGTTTGCCGGCCAAACAGATCGACCAGGCCGCGCTCGACCGTCTGCGCCGCCATCGCTGGCCCGGCAACGTTCGCGAACTCGAAAATCTCGCCCGTCGCCTCGCCGCGCTCTACCCGCAGGAAACAATCACGGCCGCGGTCGTCGACGCTGAATTGTCCCAACCCGCGCTCACCGCGCCCGGGGACAATTACCGCGGCGACGAAAATCTGGCGAACTCGGTAGAGCGCTACCTGGCGCGCTACTTTTCGGGCTTCGACGAGGGCTTGCCTCCACCCGGCCTCTACCACCGCATTTTGCGCGAGGTGGAGGCGCCGCTCCTGTCCGCCGCGCTCGCTGCAACGCGTGGCAATCAGATTCGCGCCGCCGACCTTTTGGGCGTGAACCGCAATACGCTGCGCAAGAAAATCCGCGACCTCGAAATTCAGGTCTATCGGACCGGCGGCAGCTAGGCCTGATTTGCAACTACCGCCGTCAGGCTGGCTTCGGGCCGTTTGAGCCAGGCGCGTCAATGCGCGCGCCTAGGAATTGTCGCAATCGGGCAACATTGTTGTATAAAAGCATCACTCGTTTAGTGATATAAAAGTCACTGCACGAATGGCGGGGCCCATTCGTTTGCCGCCTCCTCTGTATCGCGCTTAACGGCTCCATGATAACCGCCCAATGACAACTGCCGATCAGGTTGCTCCGCTCGATCCGGCCGCAGCAGCACCGATGCTGGTCGGCTCGCGGATGATTGGCGCGATCGCTGTGGGTGCGGCGCTCCTTTCCGCGACGGCGACCTTTCTCGTCTTGTCGGACTTCACGCCGATCGCGCCGGTCCACGAAGTCGTCGTCGCGCTCCTTTTGGGAGATTTTGCGACCGGCCTCCTACTGCTGGCCATCATCGGGCGGGAAGTCTGGATGGTGGTGCGGGCACGCCGTCGCGGCTACGCGGGCTCGCGGCTGCACGTGCAGATCGTCGGACTGTTTGCCGTGATCGCGGCGGTGCCGACGATCCTGGTCGCAGTCGTCGCCTCTACGACGCTTGATCGGGCGCTGGATCGCTTCTTTTCGACACGCACGCACGCCATGATCGAGCAGTCGGTTATCGTGGCCAACGCCTATGTCAGCGAGCACGCCCAGGCGATCCGCGGCGAGATCATGGCGATGGCTTTCGATCTTGGCCGCGCCAAGCCAATGTTTGATTCCGATCGGGAGCGGTTCCGCACCTTCTTCACGGCGCAGGCAAATGCGCGTGGCCTGTCAGCGGCGATGATGATCCACAGCGATGGCTCGACGATCGAGCGCGCGGACATCAAAATGGACAAGGCCATTGTGCTGCCCTCGAAGGAGCAACTTGGCAATATCGGCGAGACTGAGCCGCAGGTCGCGCTCATTCCCGAAGGCGATCATGTTGCTGCCGCGCTGAAGCTGCACGGCTACGACGATACGTTTCTCTATGTCGCGCGCCTGTTGGACCCGGTCGTGGTCCAGCAATTGCGCGCGACGCAGGAGAGCGTTGGCGAATACGCCAATCTGGAAGCCCGCCGGCTTGGCATTCAAATCGCGTTTGCGTTGATGTTCGCGGTTATCGCACTGATTGTCCTGTTGTCGTCGGCGTGGATCGGGCTCGACTTTGCCAATCGGCTGGTAGCTCCGATCCGCCGCCTGATCGGCGCCGCCAATCTCGTTTCCACAGGCAATCTTCAGGTTCAGGTGCCGATCCGCCGATCCGAGGGCGACCTCGCCCGGCTCGGCGAGACTTTCAATACGATGACGCAGGAACTGCGCACCCAGCATGACGACATCGTGCGCGCCCGCGATCTGATCGACAGCCGGCGGCGATTTACCGAGGCCGTGCTTGCGGGCGCGAGCGCCGGCGTCATCGGCGTCAATGCCGACGGCCGCATCACCATCCTCAACCGCTCGGCCGAACAACTGATCGCCCGCACCGAAAGCCAGTCGCTCGGGCATCCGCTCACCGAGGTCGCGCCTGAGCTTGCTGAGATTTTTCAAGCGGCGCGCAATGGCAATCAGCGTCTGGTCCAGCGCCAGGTCACCGTCAGCCGCAACGGCCAGGAGCGAAACTTCTCGGTCCGCGTGACCAGCGAACAGGCCGCGGAATCCGAGCACGGCTACGTCATTACCATCGACGATGTGACCGAGTTGGTGCTGGCGCAACGCTCTTCGGCCTGGGCCGATATTGCACGCCGCATCGCCCACGAGATCAAGAATCCGCTGACGCCGATCCAGCTGTCGGCCGAGCGCTTACGCCGCAAATACTCGAAGGTGATCGTCGAGGATGCTGCGGTGTTCGAGCAATGCACCTCGACGATCGTGCGCCAAGTCGATGACATCAAGCGCATGGTCGACGAATTCTCCCGGTTCGCGCGGATGCCGAAAGCGGTCATGGCCGCCGAAGACGTGGCGGATACGGTGCGCCAAGTCGTTTTCCTGATGCGCGTCGGTCACCCCGATATTGATTTCGAGGTCGATCTGCCCGCCGAAGCGATGTTGGCCCGCTTCGATCGGCGGCTCATTTCGCAGGGGCTCACCAACATCGTCAAAAATGCGACTGAAGCAATCGGAGCAGTGCCGCCGGAAACACTCGGCCGCGGCCGCGTTGTGGTGAGCGTACATCGTGACGACAAGGACGTGGTCATCGACGTCATCGACAATGGCATCGGCCTGCCCAAGGAAAACCGCGCCCGGTTGTTGGAGCCGTATGTGACTACGCGTGAGAAGGGCACCGGCTTGGGACTGGCCATCGTTGGTCGCATTCTTGAGGAGCACGGTGGCCGCATCGAACTGCGCGATGCTTCGGAAAAAGTTGAAGGCGCGCGGGGCGCCTGGATGCAGCTGCGCTTCACGGCCGAGCCGATCGAGGCCTCGTCGACGCCGGTGGAAGTCCAGAGAGTAACGGCGTGATCATGGCCTCCGATATCCTGATCGTCGATGACGAGGTCGATATCCGCGAACTGGTCGCCGGCATTTTGCAGGACGAGGGTTACGGCACTCGCACCGCCGGCGACAGTGAACAGGCGGTCGCCGCGGTCGCTAGCCGAAGGCCCAACCTGGTTTTTCTTGACATCTGGCTGCAAGGCAGCCGCCTCGACGGACTGCAACTGCTGGACATCCTGAGACTGGATCATCCCGAACTGCCGGTGGTGATGATATCCGGCCACGGTAACATCGAGACTGCGGTTTCGGCGATCAAGCGCGGCGCCTATGATTTCATCGAGAAGCCGTTCAAGGCAGACCGGCTTTTGCTGGTCGCTGAGAGGGCGCTCGAGAACTCGAGGCTTAAGCGGGAAGTCAAAGAGCTCAAACAACTTGGCCCGCTTGCCAGCACGATCGTCGGCCGTTCGCCGGCCACTAATCAATTGCGTCAAATAATCGAGCGAGCCGGACCGACCAACAGCCGCATCCTTGTCGTCGGGCCGTCGGGCAGCGGTAAGGAGCTTGCCGCGCGTACCATTCACTCGCTCTCGGCACGCGCCGGCGGGCCGTTCGTCGTCATCAATGCTGCCGCCATCGTGCCAGAGCAGATGGAGACCGAGTTGTTCGGCGTTGAAGCAAGCGACGGCACGCAAACCCGCAAGGTCGGCGCGCTCGAAGAAGCGCATGGCGGCACGCTGTTTATCGACGAAATTGCCGACATGCCGCGCGAGACGCAGAACAAGATTCTTCGCGTGCTGGTAGATCAGACCTTTCAGCGTGTCGGCGGCAGCACCAAAGTCACGGTCGACGTGCGCATCGTCTCTTCGACCGGCCGCAATATCGAGGCCGATATCGCGGCAGGAAAATTCCGCGAAGACCTTTATCACCGGCTCTCGGTGGTCCCGATCCGCGTGCCGCCACTCGCCGAGCGCCGCGAGGACGTGCCCGAACTGGTCGATTATTTCATGACCCAGATATCGCAGATCACCGGCCTGCCGAAACGCAACGTCGGCAGCGATGCGCTAGCCGTGCTGCAATCGCACGACTGGCCGGGCAACGTGCGGCAGCTCCGCAACAACGTCGAACGGCTGATGATCCTCGCCGGCGGTGAGCCTGACGCCGAGATCACCGCGGCGATGCTGCCGCAAGATGTTGGCTCGATGATTCCATCGATGCCAAACGGCAACGGCGGCGAGCATCTTATGAGTTTGGCATTGCGCGAAGCCCGCGAAGTGTTTGAGCGCGAGTATCTCGTGGCCCAGATCAACCGCTTCGGCGGCAATATTTCACGCACCGCCGAGTTTGTCGGTATGGAACGTTCCGCGCTCCACCGCAAACTCAAGGCGCTGGGGATCGACGAACGCTGACCTGACCAACGGCATGTCCCGAATAGCTTATGTCAACGGGCGCTACCTGCCGATGCGCGCGGCCATGGTCCATGTCGAGGATCGTGGCTATCAGTTCGGCGACGGCGTTTACGAAGTCTGCGAGGTTCGGGAAGGGCGGTTGATCGACGAGCGACGCCACATGGCGCGGCTCGTTCGCTCGCTCAACGAATTGCGTATCCGCATGCCGATGTCGCTCGCCGCGCTCGGCGTCGTTCTGCGCGAAGTAGTGTCGCGCAATCGGATTTCTTACGGAGTGATCTACCTGCAAATTACCCGCGGCGTCGCGCGACGGGATCATGCGTTTCCAGTTCCGGACGTGCCGCCCAGCATCGTGGTGACCGCGCGCGCGCTCAACAAAGCGCGTAATGAAACGCTTGCCGCCAGGGGCATCGCCGTTATCAGCGTACCGGACAACCGTTGGGGCCGGGTCGACATCAAGACTGTTGGCCTGTTGCCAAACGTGTTGGCGCGGCAGGCTGCCATCGAACGGGGCGGCCGTGACGCCTGGTTTGTCGACGCCGATGGCAATGTAACGGAAAGCGCCTCGGGCAACGCCTGGATTGTTACGCAAGCCGGCACGGTCGTGACCCGCCCGGCTGACCACGCCATCCTGCGCGGCATTACCCGGACCGTACTGCTCGAAGCCATCACGGCTCGGGGGCTTGTGGTCGAGGAACGGGCTTTTACGCTCAAAGATGCCTATGCCGCGCGCGAAGCGTTTATTACATCGGCGAGCCAGATCGTTATGCCGGTCGTAAAAATCGATGACCGGGCTATTGGCGACGGGAAACCCGGTCCGGTCGCGACCGCGCTGCGCCAAGCATTCCACGACTTTGCGGAGCGTTGCTAGGGCTGGAAAATGGGGCTTTGTGCTCCCAAAGGGCCGTCGGCGAGCATATTTTCGCCCTCCGGCCGTCAAAACTTAGGCTTGCATCCCCTGCCGTCGTACCGTCTAATGAAAAATTGGATCGCTAGCGGGGGCAGCAGCTGGGCTGGGCGTGGAAAATCTGTAGGATGGGTCGAGCGAAGCGGTAGCCCGCATTCGGATGGATATCTTAGTGCGGTTTTCGCTTCGCTCGACCCACCCCATTACAAGGTGCAAGAAAAGACCCGCAGGGCAGGGGCCTGCGGTACAAGAACGGAAACAACGGCCATGGCAGCCGACCGCTCACAGAACCTGCAAGACACTTTCCTTAATCACGTCCGCAAGGCCAAAATTCCGCTCACCATTTTTCTGGTGAACGGGGTCAAGCTCCAGGGCGTGGTCACCTGGTTCGACAATTTTTGCGTGCTGTTGCGCCGCGATGGTCATTCGCAGCTCGTCTACAAGCACGCGATCTCGACCATCATGCCGGGTCACCCAGTCCAGTTGTTTGAAGGCGCCGAGGATGCGCCGGCTGGGGAAAAGGTCTGATTGGAGCCGCGTTCTCGCGACACGCGCTCTGATCGGCTACGCCCTGGGCCGCTAAGCTCTGGCGACTCGGCCACGGGCCGCGCGTTGGTCGTCGAACCGGCGCTGCGGCGCGCTACGGCACACGCGACTTTTGCTGATCGCACACCGGCGGCGCGGCTCGACGAGGCAGTAGGGCTCGCTCGCGCTATCGATCTCGACGTCGAACAATCCGGCATCGTCATGCTCAACGCGGTGCGGCCGGCGACTTATCTCGGCAAGGGCAAGGTCGAGGAAATCGCCGGACTGATAAAGACCCACGAGGCCGGCATTGTGGTGATGGATTGCGCGCTCTCGCCGGTGCAGCAGCGCAATCTGGAACAGGCCTGGGGCGCCAAGGTCGTCGATCGGACCGGCCTTATTCTGGAGATTTTCGGCAGGCGGGCGCGAACGCGCGAAGGTGCGCTTCAGGTCGAGCACGCGCATCTGACCTATCAGAAAAGCCGGCTGGTGCGGACGTGGACCCATCTCGAGCGGCAGCGCGGCGGCTTCGGCTTTCTCGGCGGGCCCGGCGAAACGCAACTCGAAGCCGACCGGCGCATGATCGAAGAGCGGCTCGCCAAGATCGAGGCCGAGCTTATCAAGGTCAAGCGCACCCGCGAACTACACCGCGAGAGCCGCCGCCGCGTGCCTTATCCGATCGTGGCGCTGGTCGGATACACCAACGCCGGCAAGTCGACCCTGTTCAACATTATGACCAAGGCGCGCGTGCTCTCGGCCGACATGCTGTTTTCGACACTCGATCCAACATTGCGCGCCGTCGGGCTCCCGCACGGCGCGCGCGTCATTCTCTCCGATACGGTCGGTTTTATTTCCGATCTGCCGACCATGCTGATCGCCGCCTTCCGCGCCACACTGGAAGAGGTGATCGAAGCCGACGTTATCCTGCATGTGCGCGACATTTCGCACGAGGACGCCGCGGCCCAATTGCAGGACGTCGAAAATATCTTGCGCCAGCTCGGCATCGCTTCGCGGCGCGGCGCTCACGAAAAGCCGGCGCTGATCGAGGTGTGGAATAAGATCGACACGCTCGACGCGGATGGTCGCGCGCGCGTGGAAAACCTGGTCGAGCGGCGTCCGGCCGACGAGCGGCCGGTGCTGGTATCGGCCGCGACCGGGGAGGGGCTCGATACGCTCGGCGCCGCCATCGAAGCGCGGCTTGCCGCGGGCCGCGTGCTGATCGAGCTGGTTCTCGATGCCGCCGATGGAGCAGGTGTCAGTTGGCTCCATCGTCACACCGAGGTCATCCACAAAGCGGTGGATCAAGAAACCGGCCGCGTCGCCATGACGGTGCGCGCCGTGCCGGAACGGGCAGATGCCGTGCGGGAACGGTTCTCGCAGAGCGTCGCGCCGGAACTTCACTAAGGCTCGATACGGCTAAACCAGCGGCGCTCGTTCCTGCGCCTTGGCCTCGTCCCATAGCGCATCCATTTCGTCGAGGGTCGCGTCTTGTGGCGCCTTTCCTTGCGCCGTAAGCGCGCGCTCGATCGACGCAAAACGGCGCTCAAATTTTTGGTTGGTCTGCCGCAAGAGGGCCTCCGGATCGGCGTGCAGATGGCGAGCGAGATTGACGGCGGCGAACAACAGATCGCCGACTTCGGCCGCCGCGCTCGCTTCATCTTTGGCGATTTCCGCTTCGATCTCGTCGGCCTCTTCGCGGATTTTGCGCAGGACGGCGCGCGGATCGTTCCAATCGAAGCCGACGCGGCTTGCCTTATTTTGGAGCTTCAGCGCGCGGGTGAGGGCGGGTAATGCCACCGGCACGCCGGCCAGCGCACCCTGCTCGACCAGTTGGCCCTTGGCGGCCTTCTCGCGTTTCTCCTGCGCCTTAATATCTTCCCACAAGCCTTTGACAGCTTGTGGATTATTGGCGCGCTCGTCCCCAAACACATGCGGATGCCGGCGGACAAGCTTCGTCGTAATCGCCTCAACCACATCGCCAAAGTCGAAGGCACTTTGCTCCTGCGCCATGCGGGCGTGAAAGATGACCTGCAGCAGCAGATCGCCCAGTTCGTCCTCGAGGTCTTCAAGATCGTTGCGCGCGATCGCGTCAGCGACTTCGTAGGCTTCCTCGATCGTGTACGGCGCAATGCTGGCGAAGTTTTGCTGCAAATCCCACGGGCAGCCGGTCTTGGGCGTGCGCAACGCCGCCATGATTTCGATGAGCCGGTCGATGTCGCGTGAAGGAGTCATGACGCAGTCTCGAATTGTGCGGGGTGGGTGCTGCATTCGAATCTGGCTCGCTGGAGCCCCGATTCGCATAAGACATATTATGGAATATCTCCGCTTAGCCCATCGAAAGCGGGCTCAACGTTCATCGGCACTTCCTTGCGCACCGTCTCGTAGTCGAGATCGGCATGGAGGTTCGTCAGGATCGCGCGCCGCGGCTTTAGCCGCTCGATCCACGCCAACGCCTCGGCAAGCGACAAATGGCTCGGGTGCGGCCGGTAACGAAGCGCATCCAAGACCCAGGTATCGAGGGCTGCAAGCGCCGCGACACTGTCCGGCGGCAAACCGCTGAGATCGCAGGAGTATGCAAACGATTCGAACCGGAATCCGAGCGAGCCGATGTCGCCATGCTGCTGCGAAATCGGCAGCGCCGTTATCGGACCGCCTGGCCCGTTGATGGTGACCGGCTGGCCCGCCGTCAAACGGTGCTCGCGCAGGATCGGCGGATATTCGCTCCCGGGCGGCGTCGCGAAGCAATAGCCGAACCGGGTGCGCGCGACGGCTGCGGTGTGTTCGTCGAGGTAAACGTCGATCAGTTGGCGCTGCTTGATGAAGAATGCCCGCAAGTCGTCGATACCGTGGATGTGGTCGGCATGCTCGTGGGTGTAGAGCACGCCGTCGAGCCGATCGACGTTGGCGTCGAGAAGTTGCTCGCGCAGATCGGGCGGCGTATCCACCAACACCCGCGTGACACCGCCGTTGTCGTAGCGCTCGACGAGCAGTGCAGTGCGCCGGCGGCGGTTTTTCGGATTGGCCGGATCGCAGACCCCCCAGCCCAGCGCCGGCCGCGGCACGCCGCCGGACGACCCGCAGCCGAGGATCGTGAATTTCAACGTCATGCAGCGGCAGCCGCGGTCCGCGGCACTTTGCTGAACAGGGCGAAGAAGTTCTCGGTCGTCTGCCGCGCAATCTCGTCGAACGAGACGCCGCGCGTTTCCGCCAGCACTTTCGCGGTCTCGACCACGTAAGCTGGCTCGTTGCGTTTGCCGCGAAACGGATTGGGCGCGAGATAAGGTGCGTCGGTCTCGACCAGAATGCGGTCCGGCGGCAATTCGGCGGCAATCGCGCGCAGCGCGGTCGAGTTCTTGAAGGTCAGAATGCCGGTGAAGGAGATAAAGAGCCCAAGCGCGATCGCGCGGCGGGCGAGGTCGGGACCACCGGTGAAGCAATGCAGCACGGCAGCGAAGGCGCCCTGCCCCGTTTCTTCCTCCAGAATGCGAGCGGTGTCTTCGTCGGCTTGCCGCGAATGGATCACCAGCGGCAGCCCGGTCTCGCGTGCCGCTTCGATGTGGGTGCGAAAGCCATGCTCCTGATCCTGCCGCGGGCTCCGGTCGTAATGGTAGTCGAGGCCGGCTTCGCCGATCGCAACCACCTTGGGATGCCGCGTGCGGGCAACCAGATCGGCTGCGGTGACGTCCAATTCTTCGTGCGCGTAATGCGGATGGGTGCCGACCGAGCAGAACACGTCGGCGAAGCGGTTTGTGATTGCGAGCAGTTCATCGTGACGGCGAACCCGCGTGGAGATCGTGACCAGCCGCCCGATGCCGGCGTCGCGGGCGCGCGCAATGACGCTGTCGAGTTCGTCGGCAAAATCAGGAAAGTCGAGGTGGCAGTGGCTGTCAACGAGCATGTCTTTGCAGCTTAACTATTGCGCAGCACTTGCCGCCGGCTCGACGTAACGCGGAAAAACCGGCGTCGGCGCCGGCAACGTGGCGCCGGCGGCTAGGCGATGTTTGCCGTCAAGGAACGAAAAATTTCGTTCCGCCGCGGGCACTGCCAGCAGATCGAGCAACTTCTCTGCTGAAGCCGGCACGAACGGCAGCGCCAAGATGGAAATCTGCCGCAACACTTCGGCGGTCACGTAGAGCACAGTGCCCTGCCGCGCCGGATCGGTCTTGGCCAGCGCCCAAGGCGCTTCGCCGGCGAAATACCGGTTGGCGTCGGCGACAACCGCCCACACCGCATTCAGCACTTGATGGAGTTGTTGCGTTGCCATCGCTTCGCGCGCCCTGCCGATCGTGGTATCGGCCGCGGCAAGGATCGCCTGGTCGGCTGCGCTGAAGGTCGCGGGCGTCGGCAGCACGCCGCCGAAATTGCGCGCCACCATGGTCAGCGAGCGCTGCGCCAGATTGCCGAGATCGTTGGCAAGGTCGGCGTTGATCCGGTTGACGATGGCGTCGTGGCTGTAATTGCCATCCTGTCCGAACGGCACCTCGCGCAGGAAGAAATAACGCAGCGGATCGACCCCATAGGCTTCCGCGAGCGCGAACGGATCGATGACGTTGCCGACCGACTTCGACATTTTCTCCCCACGGTTGAACAAAAACCCGTGGGAAAAAATACGCCGCGGCACAGCGACTCCCGCCGACATCAGAAAGGCCGGCCAGTACACCGCATGGAAGCGCACGATGTCCTTGCCAATGACATGCAGATCAGCCGGCCAGTAGCGCCGGAACATTTCGTTGTCAGTATCGGGATAACCGACCGCGGTGATGTAATTGGTCAGTGCATCAACCCACACATACATCACGTGCCGCGGATTGCCCGGCACCTTGACGCCCCAGTCGAATGTGGTGCGCGAGATCGACAGATCCTGCAGGCCGCCTTTGACGAAGCTCATCACCTCGTTGAGCCGCTCGCGCGGCAGCACGTAGTTTGGATCGGCAGCGTAAAGCGCAAGCAGCTTGTCCTGATAGGCGGAGAGGCGGAAGAAATAGCTCTCCTCCTCGACCCATTCGACCGGCGTCCCGTTGGGGCCGAGCCGTTGTCCCTTGTCATCGAGCCGCGTTTCGCTTTCGTCGTAATAGGCCTCGTCGCGCACCGAGTACCAGCCGGCATATTTGTCGAGATAAATGTCGCCGTTCGCTTCCATCCGTTCCCAGATCGCTTCCGACGAGCGATGGTGGCGCGGCTCGGTGGTGCGGATGAAAGCGTCGTTCGAACAATTGAGCATTTTTACCATCGCCTGGAAGCGCGGCACGTTGCGCTCAACCAGCTGGCGCGGCGTTAGGTTTTCCTTGGCGGCGGTCTGCAGCATCTTGCTGCCGTGCTCGTCGGTGCCGGTGAGGAAGAACACATCCCGGCCGTCGAGCCGCATGAAGCGGGCGATCGCGTCAGTGGCGATCGCTTCGTAGGCGTGGCCGATATGCGGCACGCCGTTCGGGTACGCGATCGCAGTGGTGATGTAATACGGTTCGCCGGGCATTGATGTCTTTGTTCAAAGACGTGGATGGCCGGGACGAACTGCCCGGCCATGACGTAGCGGATAGGTATCAACCGGCCGTGACCTCCGCAAGCAAGCCGAAGACACTGAAAACAAGCGGTTTTCGCTCGAGATTATACTCGGCGGCATCCTGCGCCGCCTGATTGATCCGCTCCCAGGCTCCGGCCAATTGCGCGAGGCGGCCGAGGTCGCTCGTGCCGTCATGAACGCGCTGCGACAGCCAGGCATTGACGGTATCGACGAAGGTCGCGAGTGGTTGCTGATCGACGCCGGCGAGCGCATCGCCAAGCGCGTGCAGGGCGCCGGCGTTGATCGTGGGCAAGCGATCGAGTTCACCGAGCGCCCGCTGGCGCAGTGCCAGAGCATCTTCGTCGAGGAAGTTTAAAGCGCGCGCGACACTGCCGTCGGCAGCAGCCGCGGCCGCTGCGATCTCGGGGTCGCTCGCGGATTTGTTAACGGCTGCGGCAAGCGCCGCCGCGACCTCCGCCTGCTCTAGCGGGCGCATAGTCATGACGGAGCAGCGCGAGCGCAACGTCGGCAGTACGCTCGCGGCGGAGTGACAGACCAACAACAACAGCGTCCGCTCGGGCGGTTCCTCAAGCACCTTGAGGAGCGCATTGGCGCCGAAGCGGTTGAGCTCGTCGACCGCATCGACAATCGCAATGCGCCATCCGCCCTCCCCGGCTGTCGAGCCGAAAAACGAAATGGTGCGCCGGATGTCATCCACTGCAATCTGCTGGCGCAGGACGCCCTTTTCGTTGGGCGTCCGCTCGAGAACCAGCAGGTCGCCCTGCGCGCGGGCGGCCATCCGGCGGGCGACCGGATGCGCGGCATCGATGGCGAGCGATGTCGCTTTCTGAACCTCAGGCGCCTCCGGATCCGGATGCGCGAGAGTGAAACGGGCGAACCGATACGCCAAAGTCGCCTTGCCGATGCCCTTTTGGCCGATCAGCAGGAAGGCGTGTGGCACACGGTGGCTGCGATAAGCCGCAAGCAGCGCCGCTTCGGTGCCGGAATTGCCGTAAAAGGCATTGGTAGCGAATGGCGGCGACGCTTCGTCGGTTTCAGCCGTAGACTTACTCACGAGGCCACCGACTGCAATTCGGCGGTGACCTTTCCCGGTTTGAGCTGGCGTTGCACGATTTCCCAGATGTGCTGCGCCACCGTCTTTTTCGGCACCTTCGCGTCGATAACGACGCACCGATCGTGCTCGGCCGCTGCCAGCGCCAGGTAGGCTTTGCGCAGCTTGCGGTGAAAATCGATATCTTCAGCCTCAAAGCGATCGGCTTTGCCGCCGCGGCGCCGGCCTGATGCACGTTTCATTCCCACTTCCACCGGCACATCGAGCACCAGTGTGAGGTCGGGTTTCAGATCGCCGATGGATACGCGCTCGAGCGCCCGGATGAGGCGCGGATCCACTGCGCCGAGGACGCCCTGATAGACCCGCGTGGAATCGGCGAAGCGGTCGCAAATGACCCACTTGCCGGCGTTGAGGGCCGGCAGGATGGTCTGCCGTACATGATCGTCACGCGCGGCCGCAAACAGCATCGCCTCAGTGTCCGCGCCCAGCGGCTTTGCCACACCGGACAACAGCACGTGCCGCATGATTTCGGCGCCCGGAGAACCGCCCGGCTCGCGGGTGAGCTGCGTGCCGATACCAAGCGACGCCAGCCGCAAGGCCAGCAGCGAAGCCTGTGTCGACTTGCCGGTCCCCTCGCCGCCTTCCAAGGTAATGAACTTGCCTCGCATTCCGGATGTCTCGCCAGATGTCTCGCCAAATCTCTCGCCAGATGTCCCAATCGGGCAAATCCCGTTGCCGATGTCCGATGTATGCGCTGCGCGGCCGTAGCGCGAGCAACTCCAAGTAAACAGGTTGAGATCCAATAACTTAGGGTACTATATTCAACGAAGATACGAGGGCGAGCGACGTCACGCGGCGCTGCACCCCTACTGGACCGACTAACCTTATAGCTTATTCACGCCGGCACGGAACAGACCGATCATCAGCTCGGTCGCCGCGTCCATCGCGCGATGCGACATGGTGCCGGTGGGTACGTCGTCTGCGGCTTGCAGCGGCACTTCAAGGGCGAGGCTCTCACCGCGCCAAACTTTGAGTTTGCCGATGTTTTGGCCTCGGTGAACCGGCGCCGGCACCGGCCCGGAATAGACAATGCGCGCCAACAGGTGCTCGCCGCCGTTCTTCGGCATCATCACATGGATGGTGCCGGGTGCGATTAGTGGAACGTAGCGCGCATCCCCGCCGAAGACTCTTGCCTCGCCGACAGTTTGGCCTTCGGCGAACAGCACCCGCGCCTCGAAGCCGTGGAATCCCCACTCCAGCATCTTGCGCGCCTCCTCGGCCCGCTCTTTGTCCGACCTCCCGCCAGTCACCACGACAATGAGGCGCAGATTATCCTGTACTGCCGATCCAACCAGATTGAACCCGGCCTCTGAGGTCTCCCCGGTTTTAAGCCCGTCGGCTCCGATACCCATCGCCAGCAAGGGATTGCGGTTGGTCTGTCGGATGTTGTTCCAGGTAAATTCGCGCTCGGAAAAATATCGATAAAAGTCGGGATAGGTCTGCATGATATGGCGCGCCAGATAAGCGAGCTCACGGGGCGTCACGCGCAGGTTTGGGTCCGAATAGCCGGTCGCATTGGTAAAGGTCGATTTCTCCAACCCGATTTCGCGGGCACGTTTGGTCAGCATTTCGCCGAATGCGGCCTCGTTGCCGGCGACGCCTTCGGCAATGGCGATGCACGCATCGTTGGCGGAGTCGACAATGATACCGTGCAGGAGATCGTCTAACGGTATCCGGCTATGAATGGCCGCGAACATGGTCGAGCCATGCGAGGGCGCCCCACCCTTGCGCCACGCGTTCTCGCTGATGATGAATTCCTGGTCGAGCTTCAGACGGCCTTGCTTGAGCTCGTTGAATACGAATTCGAGCGTCATGAGTTTGGCGAGGCTCGCCGGCGCGACCAATTGATCGCCGCCCTTCTCGAACAGGACACTGTCGCTGTTTACGTCCAGCAGGAGCGCGTTGGGGACGCTGGTCAGGAAACCCTCGTCCTTTTTGACATTCATGTTCGAGGCGGCATGCGCGGCAAGGACGGTCGCGACCAACAAAGTCGCGGCCACGGTCCCCAAATTCGGTCCCGGCGAGAAAACCTGACGACACACGGCAGCCAATGCCGCCTCCACTTCGCGCGAAATAAACCGCCAACCCATTCTCACGTGAACTTGGCGCGCGCAAGGCCGCAACGCCGCGCTGCGCAAATGCCGCACGACAGCGTTAAATCAGTAAAGGCCGCGCCCGTTAAGCAACTGGTCGGCGGCGCTGATGGCGGTTGGCGGGGCTGAATTTGACGGGGGTGTATAAGCTATCGGCCGCACATTCGCCCCCATAGACCCGGGCGATGCGTCGCTGTCGGTTGCGCTGGCGAGCCGGGTCGTCCGTAATGGCACCGGTGCGCGGGAGACTGGGACGATCGATGTCGCGGCGAGCTTGACGCCGTTCGGCGCCGGCGCCGGCTCGTCCTGCCGCAGTGTCGCCATCAGCATCCGGTCGTCGGAGCCTTCAACCGGCGCCCGCCCGACATATTCGACCCGCACCCAGGCAGTGCCGTTGTTGCGGAAACCCAGGAGCTCGGCAGTGCGGCCCGAGACATCGATAATGCGATTGCCGTGAAAGGGTCCGCGATCGTTGATGCGCACGATGATGGAACGGCCGTTCGAGAGATTGCTGACGCGGACATAACTCGGCAGCGGCAGAGTCGGGTGCGCCGCCGAAATACTGTTGAGATCGAAGACCTCGCCGTTCGCGGTCCTGCGGCCGTGGAACTCATCGCCGTACCATGAGGCGAGGCCAACCGCCTGGTAGTCGGGATCCTCGGCCGGAACGTAGGTGCGGCCGGCGACGACATAGGGCGCACCGACCCGATAAACGCCGCCGCCTTTGGGCACCGGTTGGCCGTCCTCGACAACGCGGGGACTTGGCGAGACGCCGTATTGCGGATCGACGCTGCTGGAGCAGTTGGCGAGCGAAAGCGCGATAGCGGCACAAGCCCCGATCGGCGCAAGCCGGCTGAACGCCACCCTCAGTCGAACCCGCATCGTCCCGATCCCCGCCCGACAGGGTATCTATTCCGAGCGTGGTCAGATTGTGGCAAAATTGCGCGGTGGGGCGCTGATAGTGAATGGAGCGTTGCGGGTATCCGAATAGGGCCAGCGTTCCCATTCGGACACCCGCGATCGCGACGCCGATCTAAAGCCCGACGATTGGTGCGTCGGTGTAGAGCAGGATCAGCAGCACGACGAGACTGCCGAGGAAGGCCCCGAAGGTAACGCGTACAAATATCTGCGAGTGGTCGACCAGTTTCTTGTGAACGTACCCAACAACTTTCGTTCCACGTTTCAACATTTGGCAGCGATGCCTTTCTTGATTGTTGCAACTTTTTTTGGGGGTCGATAGCAGCGCGAACGGCTGCTACACGTCGCACTAACCATGGGCTGGTTAAAAAGTCCATACCAACCGGCGAGATCGAACAAGCGACATAGGCAATGGCAGTTTGCCGCGCCATCAAAACGTCACAAACGGATCAGGCCGCGAGAATAGTTGAAGACGGTGCCGAGTTTGGAATCTTCAGCAGCTATCGGTGTTTCATCGCTTCACAACGACATTCGATACTGCATCGTCGAGCAAGCGAGCCCAGTGGGTTCGCGGTCACTCCGTGGCAACCGCCAAAACGATCAAAAAATATTACGCATTGTTGGACCGCGGCAATTTCAGACAAATGTGCGAAAAATCTGAATTCCAGCGTTAGCGCTGTCGCAATTGCGGCTTGCTATGTGATTCTACCGACAGGGGCCGGGCTCAGCGCGACGCCAATAGCGTCGCAAAAGGAGCGGGCTATGAAGATTACCACGCTTGCGCTTGGGCTATTCACTCTCGCTGTCGCGCCGGTCGCCGCCACCGCAGGCGCGCAGCAAGACCGGGAAGCCTGCATCAACGATGCGCTAACGGTCTGCGCCCAGTTCATCCCCGACCGGAGCCGCATCGAGGCCTGCCTGTATGCTAACCGGAGCCGCATCTCCCAAGCCTGTCAGGCGGTTCTGGCGCGCAGCCAGCCAACCGTGGTGCCGGCCACGTTGACCGCCGCCCACTGAATTCTCGACCGGGTCACGTCGCCGGACCTAAAGCTCTTCTTTGGTGGGCACCAGCCGACGACGCACTTGCGTTCCCGGCGGTCATTCATCTGCGAACCAGTGCTTCCCGTTGACGACGATTTCCGTCAGCTGATCGTCGTGATCGATGACGTCAACGCTCATCCCCTTCTTGAGCCAAATGCAGCCCTTCCATCTTACCGGATAGGGCGGCCGGCCGTTGTTGAGGCTCGCGAGCGTACGCTCGTGCGCTTCCGCCCAGCTCGGACAAAACCTGGTGTCCTTGGTCAGGGCTTGCGGAGTGGCAATTGCCCACAGCGTGCCCAGCGCGAGAACCGCGGCTACGAAAAGACAGAGACGCACCGCGCGATGTAGTTTATGGTTTGAGCGGCTGGTCATTAGGCTTTCACACGCTTGATGCTAGTGGCCGGTTGCGGCTGGGTGCCGCCCGGGGCTTTAGAGGCAAGCAAAAGGGGAACATCGAGATCATGAAGACATTCGCTGTGGTGCTGTTTGCGATCGCCGTCTCCGCCGGAGCCGCGAACGCGATGCCAATGACTCAACATAAGCATTTCCCGCTCTGTAAAGACGGCATGGTCAAAGCAAGCTGCGTGTGCAAGGCGGCCTCAGGTCATCAGCTTTGCAAGGCCGGGCAATGGTGCCACCCCTTCCGGGGTGTCTGCACGCAGTAGAGGCTGCCCGTTTGCATCATCGGGTTACGCTTTGAAGGGGCGCGGCATATCAATCGCGCTGCTCGAACATTCTGAGCCTCGGTCGACGCCGTCTCCTTCGGCTCCGACACTCGACCGGGGCTCTCTTTGCGCCGTGCCGCGATCTTATCGCTGCCATGCAGCTTGAAGCGGCGGGGCATCAGCAAAAGTTCGTCTTGTAAAACTCATTTGCATCTTTCGCCGGTCCATCAAACTTCACTCTACCTCCGGACAACACGATTGCTCGCGTACATAAATTCGCCACGAGATTGGGGTCATGCGTCGCTATCACCAGAATTTTCGCGCGCTCGATCACCGATCTTAGTCGCTCACTCGCTTTCCGCATGAAGGAGGCGTCTCCAGCGCCGATCACCTCGTCGGTGAGCACAATATCCGCCTCGCCTGCAGTAGCGATCGCCAAGGCAAGACGAACCAGCATGCCGCTGGAATAAGTTCGGATCGGCAGGCTGAGATAGCCGCCTAGCTCGGTGAAGTCTTCGATCTCGGGAATCTTGCTCCTTGCTTCCGCGAACGTCATGCCGAGAAAGACCCCGCGCATGATGATATTGTTGTAGCCGGTCGCCGCGAAATCCATCCCCATTGTCATGTTGAGTAACGACGCCACGCGGCCGGTTATTTGGGCACGTCCGATCGGCGGTTCGTAAACTCCAGCCATGACCTTCAGCAGCGTTGACTTGCCGGCGCCGTTCCGTCCAATCAAAGCCACCCGATCGCCAGAGCGCAGCGAAAGCGTCACGTCGCGCAGCGCCTCGATGGTGATCCGGCCGTTTCCATCATTTTGGCTCAGTCGGCCACCGAGATCAGTAAGCGCCTGCTTGAATGACCGGGCGCGGAAATCATAAACCGGGAAGTCCAGTCCCACGTCGTGAAGATCAATCGAAGCCATCAAAGTTTACTCACAGCCAGTACACGATGCGGGCGCGGAAGCGCGCAAAAAACGGGAACGTGAGCGCGAATCCGCCGAAGGTGAAGAGGATCGCAACCGCATAATGCCAAGCTTCCGGCACATGTCCCAGTAAAGGGTCCCTGAGCAGCGCCAGGAAGCTTGCGAACGGATTGAGGTGTGTCGCTACCCAAATCCGGTGGCTGGTCGTATCGGGCCGATAGATCACCGGCGTAACGAAAAAAGCGATTTGAACAACGCTTGCAATGATCTGCGGCAAATCGCCAAAACGGGCGCAAAGCGCTCCGAGGAAGAGTCCGATCCACATGCCTGCCAGGACGATCAACACCAGTCCTGGAATGACCAGCAGAGTGTTCCAGCCAACCGGCAGAGCAAAAAACACCATGATGAGCAGAACGATGACAAGGTTGTGCGCAAAAATGATAAGGTTGCGGAGCAGCATACGGTTCGCGAACAGCGACCGCGGAAGTTGGCTCTGGCGCATAAAGTCCGCCGACTGGGTGAACACCGTACAGCTGTCGGTGAAAATGCCGGCAATCAAGCTCCAGCATACAAGCCCGACGCCGAGGTATGGAAGATAGGTTGCCATGTCCTGCTGAAACAGCGCCGAATAAACAAGACCGATCGCGCCGATGGTCACGCCCATGCTGATCGTCAACCAGAACTGGCCGAACAACGAGCGCTGATAGCGCTGTCGAATGTCGCCGGCTGCAAGCAACCACCAGATCCGCCACGCCTTGATGCCGCTGAAAATGTCGCTAACGGCGGCGCGCAGAAAAGCGGCCCAGTTATTCGCCGCGGCGGCGGGATGCGTGTGCAACATTAGATACAATGGGTCCCGCAAACTTGCCGATACTCCTTATGGCAGCCGAACTCGCGCGTCCAGCGCGTTAAACCGCGCTCGTTCAGTCAAGCCGGACGTCGCGCCCCTTCGCGGTTCACACGCGTGCGATGCTTGCGTATTGATAACTTCCGACCCCCGTGAGCACGCATTTAGAACGCCGATGCCGAAAGTTTTGATGCTGACAACGGATCAGGCCATCGATCGGCGCATCCTGCTTGAGGCCGATGCATTAACCTCAGATGGTTGGGACGTTACAATCCTGGCGATGCCGGGGTCGGGACCTGACCATCCCAATGTTGTGAGGATCACGGCGACCGGCTCGACCAAATCTCCGCGGAAGGAATGGACCATCCTTTCGCTCTACCGGTTCGCGCGCCGCTGGATCTCCATGAACGGCGCGTGGGCCGGTAGGCTGCGATCGGCAGTCTGGCGCCATTGGATCAGCCCCGATGAATTTGCGCGGCGGCTGATGCTTCCCGAAGCGTTACGCTATTCGGCTGACGTGGTCGTCGCGCATGATCTGCCGATCCTGCCGACGGCCGCGGAAACCGCAAAGCATCACGGCGCCAAGCTCGTTTATGACAGCCACGAACTCTATTGCGAGCAAGAATTTGAACCACAGCTGAAACGCATGTGGAGCGCGGTCGAGGAGCGCATCATCCGCGAATGCGATACCGTCATTACCGTCAACCCTTCGATCGCACGCGAGCTGATGACGCGCTACGGGCTGGCGCAAGTCGACGTGGTGCACAATGCCGAGCGCGCCGAGGGTGTCGCGCCGGCGAAAGGCCGTTTGTTCCACCAGGCTTTTGGCTTGGAGGCGGCGGCTGCCGTGGTGCTGTTTCAGGGCGAACTCATTGCCGGCCGCAACCTCGAAACGTTGGTCGAGGCGATGGCTGCCGTCACACAGCCGGCGGTGCATCTCGTTTTTCTCGGCGAAGGAGCGCTGACAAAGAGGTTGTCGCGACAGGCAGAAGCTCTCGGGCTCAGCGAGCGCGTTCACTTTCACCCCGCCGTCGCCCAGGATGATTTGCTGCGCTATAGCGCCTCCGCCGACTTGGGCATCATCCCCTACCGGCCGACGTGTCTCAACAATCTCTATTGCACGCCGAACAAGCTGTTCGAATACGTTGCGGCGACAGTCCCGATGCTCGCAAGCGATTTGCCTGAATTGCGCCGCCTCATCGCAGGAAACGCCATTGGCCTGATGGTCGACACGGCATCTGCCGAAGCAATCGCTCGCGCAATCGACAGCGTGATCGGCGATCGGGCGCAATTGGAGCGACTACGCTCAAACGTGATGGACGTCAGAAAGCGTCTGAACTGGGCTGAGGAGTCCAAAACTTTGTTGGATATTTTTCGCCGACTGAAGCAGCCAGCGTGAGGCCGTCAAGGTGCTCACCGCGCCGATGTTGCTTCACGGAGAGCCGTTAATAAACTCCTCCAGGAGATCGTCCGCAACTTGGCGATAGCGCGAACCATCACGCGGACAGATCAGTTGCGGGCCGAGACGTTCGCCGGATTTGCTCATCCATCCGATGCGGCTTGCCGGCACGCCCGTCATCAGAGCGAAATTCGGCACATCGCGGACCACGACCGCGCCAGCCCCGACAAACGCGTACGCGCCGACGACGTGGCCGCACAGGATAGTGGCGTTGGCCCCGATTGTGGCGCCGCACTTGACAAGAGTCGGCTTGAATTCAGCTTTGCGGGAGATAAACGCGCGCGGATTGGTGACGTTCGTAAATACGCAACTCGGCCCACAGAACACGTCGTCTTCGAGGGTGACGCCCTCGTAAATGCTGACATTGTTCTGGATTTTGCACCCGTTCCCAACGCGCACGCGGGGTCCGATCATGACGTTTTGGCCAATCGAGCAATTCCGGCCGATCGCCACCTCGCCGAGGATATGACAAAAATGCCAAATCACCGTGCCGGCGCCGATCGTCACCGGGTCGTCGACATAAGAACTCTCGTGGATCCGCACATCCGGAAACCGGCGGTCGGCCTCATGATTGCCAGTCACGATTGAACGTACCGGCGTGCCAAAGAGTGCAAATCCTGGCGCGCCGTCTTTATCGGCGCAGTGCGAAATGCCGACACGATCTCGACTGCCTGGCGGACGGTATCGAGTGTAAAGCCGCGGCCCGACTGGATTTCCTGATAGCTGCGAATGTGCAGATCGGTAAAGCCGGAGGAGAATTCGATCTCCCGGCCATCGACGGTAATCGAGCGATAGCCGGTTTGTCCCGGCTCCACGGTGTCCGGTAGATCGTTGCGGTCGATCGACATGTACCAGCGAATCTCAGCCCGCTCGCAGACTAACAGTCCGGCGGCACGCCGTGCCTCGCGAAGATGAGCGACATTGAAAGTGACGGGTCCAAAAACGAACGACAGCATGTCGAAAAAATGCACACCGATATTCGTGGCGATGCCCCCCGACTTTGCCTCGTCGCCCTTCCACGAATTGTCGTACCAGCGGCCGCGTGGGCTGACATAGACGAGCTCGACCTTAAACTCTCGCCCGCTAGGTGCCTCTGCCACTTCCTTTTGCAAAGCCATGACCGCCGGGTGGAGGCGCAATTGCTGAATGGTGAAAATGCGCCGGCCGCTCGATTGCTCGATTTCCTGGAGGCCGTCCACATTCCATGGATTGAGCGCCACCGGCTTTTCACAGATGGCGTCCGCGTCTGAACGCAGTGCAAATCGGCAGTGGGCATCATGCAAGTGGTTGGGACTGCAAATCGAGATGTAATTGATCGGGGTACCTCGCCGATGGACTTTGGCGACGTGGCGGTCGAAGCGCTCAAATTCGGTGAAAAAATGCGCGTCGGGGAAATAATTATCGATCACGCCGACCGCATCGTGGGGATCGACGGCCGCTTCCAACCTGCCGCCCACAGCCTGGATTGCCCGCATATGGCGCGGCGCAACGTAGCCGCCGGCGCCGATCAGGGCGAAAGAGGTCACAGCAATGGTCCAAAATTCATAACAACCCCATTCATCACGGACACCGGCTTGGATACATCTACAAATACTCTGCCGCCCTCGGCAGTCATCGCAGCAGTTCGTCCTCGAGTACGGGTCGATCTTCGATCATCAAATTTTTCCGGCGCAAAAGATTGACGACCTCCGCATGCGCCAGCAGGCAGTCAGCCGAGCTGTACTCGCGGTCAAGCGCGCGCTTGGTCGAGGCCGTTTGCCGCAACTCCGGCACAATGGCTTCAATGACGTACAGCTCACCGCGCAAAACGCTGCGCAATACCTCTTCTTCCGAAATCAAAATCTCATGGAGCTTTTCGCCGGGACGGATCCCGGTCTCGACGGTCTCGATCTTGCGGTCGCCAATTAAGGCAGCGGCGACATCGACAATGCGAGCGCTCGGAGCTCTCAGGACGTAAGTTTCTCCTCGGTGGGCGGTCGCAACGGCCGTGAAAATCAGATCCACCGCCTCATCCAGGCTGATCAAAAAGCGGGTCATATCACGATGGGTAATCGTCACCGGGCCGCCGGTCCTGATCTGTTCGTGAAAAAGCGGGACGACCGAGCCGCGCGACGCCAAGACATTTCCATAACGAACGATGTTGAAGCGGGTATCCGGCACCTCAAGATTTGCGCGGGTAAAAATCCGCTCCTGAATCGATTTTGTCATTCCCATCACGTTGACGGGCTTCACCGCCTTGTCGGTCGAGATACCGATGACAGTCTCGACCGGCAGCCGCAGGTCGCGGATGGCGCGGACAATGTTCTCCGCGCCGGTAATATTCGTCTGCACCGCTTCGTAGGGGAAGTATTCGCAGGTCGGCACCTGCTTGAGCGCCGCCGCGTTGAATACGATATCGATATCGTGAAGCGCGGCACAGACACTGGCATAATCGCGCACGTCGCCGATACGGAAGCTCAAAACGCGACGAAAGTTTTCGTAGATGACCTCGTCGGTCGCGACGCGCTTGTGCTGATATTCAACCCGGATTTGGTGCTGCTTGGCCTCATCGCGGGAAAGAACGACGATCTTCGCCGGCTGTCCTGAATCCCCCTTGAGCAGCCGCCGCAGCAATACCTTGCCGAGTGAACCGGTCCCGCCGGTAATGAGGACCCGCTTGCCTTCAAACGGCCCCTTGGCACCGTCGGGCGTTGCATGCGGTATCGGAGTACGTGTCACTTTGTCGGTCGCCCGCCTTGTATGACTGGAGCCGCGTCAAACCCCGTAGGGAGTGGGGTCGGCCGCCATTTCAGCTATCATCGCATCCCAAGTGGGAGCCGCAAAGCCGGTTCGGGCTCGAAATCGGCTGCCGTCAAGTCGCCGATCGATCACAAAGCTCTCGTCGCGCGCAAGCGTAATACCGAGGCGGCAGTGCCGATTGACCAGTGCCAACAAATCGTACTTGCTGATCGCGGCGGACGCCACGTGCCAAAGACCCTCCAGCTCCGGATACTCGACGATCAAACGGCCGGCGAGTTCGGCGATCGTGATCGTGGTCAGGCCCGAATAGAGCGCATTGGCATAGCCGGTCGCCGAGCCGCCCTTTTGCGACATGAACCATTCGATCAGACCCGCGCGGCCGCGCAATTCGCGCCCGACAATCGACGTTCGCAGCGTCAAACAGCGCGTCCCGCTTGGTTCGCCCGCAAGCTTGCCGCGGCCGTACAAGTCCACCGGGTCAGGCAATGCGTCTTCTGCGTAAGGCCCCTTGCGGCCGGAAAACACACAATCGGTACTGAAATGGATCAGGCGTATCCCTTGTTTTGCGTCGAGCGCGGCGATCCGGTGCGGCAGCAGCGCATTGGTTGCCACTGAAGTGACCTGGTCGTTCGCCGCATCAATCTGTTTAATGATGCCGATGGCGTTAACGATCACATCAGGTCTCGCCACCTCGACCACGTTCGCCAGCTGACGGTCATCGAGAACATCGATCCCTTCGAAGATTCGATCCGCCCGACCCAGGCTCGCTTCAGCAGCCGATGAGCTTGGAGCGGCGGCAGACCGAATTGTTGCGCCTACCCAAAGGCCGCGGCGCGCAAGCTGCTGCACCAATTTGTGCCCCAACATGCCGGTGCCACCCAACACGAGGACACGGGATGCTTTGGCGGCGGTTGCTGGCATATCACCCTCGTTGTCAACTTTGAGCGCGGCCTGTCAAGCAACTGCCCCGCTCACCGACAGCAAGTCGCGATCGCCGCCAACCGACTGTTTGTTCTGCGCTTGTGCGCCGCAAACCGAAGTGCTAACCGCCTTTGCGTCGTCCGCATCCCTTGGTTTGCTGTTTGTTCCGCCGGAGCCGCCAATGCGCGTGATGTCGATTTTCGGCACCCGGCCGGAAGTAATCAAATTGTGGTCGACGCTGAAAAAGCTCGACTTCGCTCAATTTCGAACACACTATGGTTCATACTGGGCAGAATTTTACGCCCGAGCTGAAGGACTTTTTCTTCCGCGATCTTGGCCTGCGCGCGCCCGACTACGAGCTTGCAATCGATACTTCAAGTTACGGCCGCGAGGTTGCCGACGTCATCAGGCAAAGCGACGAACTGTTCGAGCGCGTACGCCCAGATGCCCTGCTCGTTCTCGGCGACACCTTCAGCGGTCTTTCAGTGATGCCCGCAGCGCATCGCGGCATCAAGATCTTTCACATGGAAGCCGGCATGCGCGCCTGGGACCGGCGTATGCCGGAGCAGCGCAACCGCATTTTGATCGATCACATGAGCAGCATCCTGCTGCCGTTCAACCACTATCATCGCGAAAACCTGATCCGCGAAAATATCCACCCGTCGAAAATTTTTGTGACCGGCAATCCGACCTTCGAAGTGATGCGGCATTTTTCGCAGCAAGTCACGTCGAGCGACGTCCTCGCCCGGTTGAGCTTATCGCCGAAAAACTATTTTCTGGTCACCGCGCATCGCAGCGAGAACGTCGACAATCCGGTTTATTTGGCGCAATTGTTTGAAGCTTTTGGCGGGATTGCGCGTCGCTACGGTCAACGCGTCATCTATCCGATGCATCCGCGTGCCAGGAGCAAGATGAAAGATGTCCGCATACCAGAGAGCGTCGAGATCATCGATCCGCTTGGGTTCATCGATTTCAACAAACTGGTAGCAAATTGCCGCTGCTTCTTGTCCGACTCGGGCACGGCTCCCGAAGAGGCGCTGTTCTACAAGGTTCCGTGCGTCAGTCTGCGGATGACGACGGAGCGGCCGGAGACGATCGAGGCGGGGGCGCACATCGTCGCCGGAATGGAAGCGTCGAACATCATCGCGGCGGTCGAGACGGTAGATGGCGTGGAATGGACGGCACGCTACGACCTCAACGAGAATTTCGCCGCGTCTGCCGTCGTGATCAACTGCATCCGCAGTCAGATCACAAACTGGTTCTGATCTAGCGCTCTGGTCCGCCGAACGGGCTTCGCTCGATTTCCGATTGGAGGCGACGGGGCGCCAAGAATTTGCTAAAAGGCGTCGATACTTCCCAAGCGCGTGTTCTGCGTCATGTCGATCCGCCAAATTGTCAAACCGCTGCTCCTGCGTGTGCCGTCCGTGCGTCGCTATGTTGAGGCAAATCGCGCCGTCGCCGTTGCACTAGAGCAAGCCGAGGCGGAACGTCATCGGCTCAGCAGCGAGGTTGAAGAATTGCACGCTGCGGCGCTAGAGCAACAGCAAAGCCGCACGGCCGTTGAAGGACAGCTTCATGCACTCCTGGCGGAACGCAACCAGTTGCAGAAGGATGCGGCAGTGAGGGAGCGGCTGGCCCGCAGAAACATAGAACAGGACGCTACGGCTATCGCCGAGCGCGTTCGGCGGCACTCAGTTGGTGCAGAGCTTGCTCACAAGGACATCATCCTTACGATTACTGCGGGCCGCAGTGGAACCCGCCTGTTGGCTGTTCTTTTGTCCGAGGTCCTTGGCGTAGAGGCCCACCATGAACCGAAGCCGCGGGCAACCTTCTGGATTCGGCCGACCTTGCAGAATCCGGTCCACGGCATCGACTGGCTCATCAGGGAGAAATTTCCGGCCATCGCCGCCGCGCCAAATCGAATCTATGTCGAGACTTCTCATTTTCTCTGCAAGGGCATGGTCGAGCCCATGTTGATGCTGGGGTTGCGCCCTCGCTTCATCATTCTGCGCCGAAATGCGCGGGAAATCGCCCGGAGCTATTTTAGATTGAATGTTGTGCCGGGCCGAAATGAAGAAGGACAGCTCGTTCTGACAAGTCCATTCGACGCCTATTCCCTGCCCTTGCCCAACTGGCAGGATTACAGCGATTATCAGCTTTGCTATTGGTATGCGAAAGACATCGAACGACGCCAGACAGCATACCTTAGCTTCTTCAAAAAAAATGAAATTTCACACATTGAAGTCGATATGCAAGACCTACTGCACTGGGAGTCCTTCCTAAAGGTGTGCCATTTCGTCGACCCGTCGGCAGCCGAACGAGAACTTTCGCAGACGCGGTTCAACGAGATTATCTCGTCCAATCAAAACACCAGAGAAATGGCGCATCCTGGAGGACACGTTGATCGATTGCTCCCTCCGGACGTCGAGGAACAAGAAAGACAGATCGAGCTTGCGTGTGCGGCATTTGACGTTTCAATTGCGTGCAATCTTCAGGTGAGAGACCCCGACAAGTCCCAGGGAGCGCGGAAATGACGGAGTTGCCCGTGCTTGTGTCGACGCGCGATCACCACGTCGCCCGCTTTCACGGCAGCTGGTACCGGGGTGAGAGTACCAATTTTATTCCGTCAAAATCCGAACTACGCGAACCGGATGCGATCGAACGGTTCGTGCTCCATGGCTGGCTCCCAACGGAGCCCTTCATCGATAAGACGACGCGAATTACGTCGTTTGGCAGCTGCTTTGCCCAGTACCTGACCGAACATCTGCACGCGGCCGGATATAACGCGCTGGGCAAACATCTGGACCTGCACGCACACATTATTCGCTTCGGCGAAGGGATGGTGAATACCTTTGCGATTCGTCAGCAGCTCGAGTGGGCTTTGGGGCGCAAGGAGATGCCGGAGAATCTCTGGTTCGGTCCTGATAAGGAAATCGCCGCCGTTGATCCGGTTATTCGCGCCGAGACCAGGCAAATCATCGAGACCACGGATGTCTTCGTGTTCACGCTCGGACTGTCGGAAATCTGGTACGACAAGGTGTCGGGCGAAGCGTTCTGGCGGGCCATTCCCAAGGAGTTGTTCGACGAGGAGCGGCACGGCTTTCGAGTGAGTTCGTGCGACGAAAATTACGCTAATCTTGCCGCAATCCGGGCGCTGATCCACACCGCTCGCCCGCAGGCCAAGATCGTTTTTACATTGTCGCCGCTGCCGCTGATGGCGACTTTTCGGCCGGTATCGTGCCTGACTGCAAGTTCAGTGTCGAAAGCAATCCTGCGGGTGGCCCTCGATCAATTGATGCAGGATTTTTCGGACGATCAAAATCTGTTCTATTTTCCCTCCTATGAAATTGTCCGCGACTTTTCTACCGACCCGTTTGAGGAGGACAACCGGCATCCGAAGCCCGAGATCATTCGCTTGGTGATGGAGACATTCGAACGCCACTATTGCGTGGCCGGCCCGGCTTAAGACTAACGGTTCGTTGCGCCCGCTTCGGTCCAGGCGTCGCCGAAGAATTTACATGGAAGCCGGTGCTAACTCACCGACTGCTTGGGTCTCAGATGTCCCGGGTTGCTGCGACCAAAACACCGCCTCTGCCTGCGCCTTGGCGAGGTCCTCGGGACAACCGATGTCGAGCCAGCGGCCGGAATGGTGATAGGCGAGAACCTGCTCGCCGCGATTGACGAGATCCATGATGAGCTGCGGCATTTCCAGGCGCTCATTAACGCCGATCAACGGCGCGACGTGTTCCGCCAGCACATAGACGCCAAGGCTGATGCGGTGTTCGACAAGAGGTTTCTCGACGATATCGACGACCCGCAGCGAAGCGTCGGTCGTCAGCACGCCTGAACTCGAGACGCGTCTGTTGCAGCATGGTCGCGACGGTCAGCGCCGCGCGCGTTTCACGATGGCGGTTCAGCAAGTCGCGAATATCGATATCGGAAAGCACGTCGCCATTGGTGACAAGGAGCGGACCGGCCCAAGGCTTGACCAGACCGAGTGGGCCGGCCGTACCGAGCGGAGTAGAATTCCCGCACGTAATGGATCGGCAGGCCGAAGCGCTGCCCGTCGCCAAGATAGGCCTCGACCAGGTCCGCCAAATGGTTGACTGCGACGGTAATCTGATTGGCGCCCGACGCGGCCAGCCGGCGCGCGATAATCTCGATCAGCGGTCGCTCGCCGATCGGCAGCAGCGGTTTGGGCAAGGCGGCCGTAAACGGATAGAGCCGGCTGCCGCGACCGCCGGCGAGAATGACGGCATGAAACGGTTCGGCGGATTGCGTTTCAGGCATCTATGCGCCGCTTGCTTCGGCGCCTGCCCGCGTGCGGGCGGCGGCCTGCTCATAGATTTCCCAGACCTTTGCGCCGTTGATCGCCGCGCTCCAACGCGACGCCACCGTCCGCAAATTGACGGCTGCGGCGGTATCGACGAGTTCGTCGTCGGTCACGGCGCGATGGATTGCCTCGGCGATCGCGCCAGTATCCCAAGGCGACACCACAAAACCGCTGCGGCCGCACTCCACCCACTCGTCGGCGCACGCCGTCGAGCTTTGAATAGGAAACGTCCCGACCGCCATGGACTAAGAAGGGTCGTGCTGATTCCGTCGGAAATTCCCACTCCAATCACCACGCGCGCCCGTGCCAGTCTGTCAATAGCATCTTCATGATCAGGAACATAGGGCGCGAGACCCACATCGAGCGCGAGCTCTGTTCGCATTTTGTCGACCCAACGCGTCACCTCAGCAGACGCAAGCGGCACAAGGATGCGATAGCCGGCCAGAGACCGGTGCGCGAGCGCCACCGAAGAAAGCGCAAGCAGCGCGCGTCCCGACCAGCCGTGGTAGCCTTTGACCAGGATGGTACGCCGCTGCGAAGGTCGTTCGCGGACACGGGACGCCAGCGCCGCAACATCAGCGCCCCCCGACGCCGGGAAGGCAGGAAGCGTCGGACCGCCATAACCGTAGTCGCGAGCGACTTGTTGATCGCGCACGCACTCGGCCATGTAGTAGTCGATCCGCGCGCACACGCGCTCAATGCGCTCGCGGTGTTCGTGCAGTTTGCGAAACAGCATAATGTCGCTGCCCCAGTTCGACAGGATCCAGGACGGAAAGGCGCGTCGCATCCGCCGGGCAGTCTCGAGGCAGAGATAGCCGGCAAGCTGCACCTCCATGGAATGGACGAGGCAGGGATCAAACCTGCGAATGCATTCGCGCAGCCGACCAGGTGCCGCTACCGCGGCCTTGCCAAGAAAGCTGTGACGCCAGCGGCTGTAGCCGTGGAAGCGGTCGACGAACCGATCAGCACGACCGTCGATGTCGGTGGAGCGTATCACCCACAGGCCCGGCGGCAGATCGCGCGAAACATCCGCGAGCGACACGTACTGCAAATCAGGAGGGAGTGGGACGTCGGCTTCATACGATGGAAAGACCAGCAGGGCCGCGTCCGGCCGTCGCATCATCCGCAGCCATCGAGCAACGTGGACGCTCGTATGCATGGCCACGATAAGAACGCGGTGACGCGCTCCACCCGAGGCACTGACGGTGCCCGACTTCATGGCCCTCCGACCGATATCGTATGCCCTAATTCGGCAAGCACAGCGGCCGCGATCGCGGCGGTGTCGTGGCCTACGACAATACGGCCGCCGAAGTTTGGCTGGAATTCATGCAAGCCGAACATCAGCGCCGCCACCGTGCGCCTCGCTGCGCGCCGGGCGGCCACCGAGGCTTCATCCCAAGGCAGCGTATCCGCTGCCGACAGATAGACGTCAAAATGCTGACCGGAATCCTTCGCCGATGGAGACTCGCGGAGTTCCACGCCAGTGTCGAAGCTGAAAGCTTCGCAGGCGATGCGCTCGTCCGCTCGGTCGCCGCCGAGTTCGAAAGAGTGGAACCGAGCGTAAACGATCGATCACTAAATAAAGCGCGGCGAGCGCGTGGAAGCCGCGCAGATTGTCGGCCTCCCGGACGTCGACCAACAGGCGCGGTGCCGAACTCATCGAACGTAATCCCGCCGTGCGCCGTTGCTATTGTTGGCGCGAAACCAGGCGACGGTTTGCGAGATGCCATCCTCGAGCGAAATTTGCGGCGCCCACCGCAGCAGCGAACCCGCAAGCGCATTGCTCGACAGCAGTCGAACGACCTCACTCGCATCGGGCCGCATGCGGGCAGAATCGCGTTCGATCGGAATCGCGGGATCGATCTGATTGCGGATCATCTCCGCGACCTCGCCGATCGAGATGTCGCGACCGGTGCCGAGATTGATTTCATTTCCAATGACATCTACGCCGGCTTCGGCTGCCGCAAGAAGGCCTGCAACCGTATCGGTAACGAAGGTGAAATCGCGGCGCGGCTGCAAATTACCGAGCCGAATGCGCCGCGACGCGAGCGCCTGCGCGATGATGGCCGGTATGACTGCGCGCTCGGACTGCCGCGGCCCGAAGGTGTTGAAAGGCCGCACGACCACGACGGGAAGGTCGAACGAGCAGCGATAGCTTTGCACCAGCTTGTCAGCCGCGTGCTTACTCGCGGCATAAGGGCTCTGCGTGCTGATCGGATGGTTCTCGTCGATCGGCACGTACCTGGCGCTGCCGTACACTTCGCTGGTCGAGGTATGAACGAGCCGATGAATTTTCACCCGCCGACAGGCCTCGAGCACGTTCAGAGTCCCGAGGACATTGACAGCGACAACATCGCCCGGCGCTTCATACGAATAAGGAATTGAAATGTGCGCGGCCAGATGAAACACGATGTCATCATCGCGCAGGAGCGGTACGAGGAACCCAGGATCGCGCACGTCGCCGCGGGCGATTTCGAGCAATGGATCGTGTTGCCGCGCGGAGAGGAAACCCGCACCGCCGGAGCTAACGTAACGGACCAGCGCCAAAGTCGGCCGGCCGCGGTCCAGAAGCGCGTCGACAAGGTGGCTGCCGATGAAGCCGCCGGCACCTGTCACCACGGCCCGTCGCGGTTTGCTCATACCGTGGTTCCAGCCAATTGCCGGCCCGAAATAGCGGCGGCCACGATCTCGTCGAGGCTGCGAGCTGCCCGCCAACCGGTCCGTGCGATCATCAGACCGGGATTGCCGACGAGCGCCCGACGCCGATCCGTCTCGACGGCGTATGTCAGCGGCGCATGGCGCCCAACGGCGCGCCGCGCAGCGTTGATCAAATCTTCCGTCGTCACCGGCCTGCCCGAGCAGATGTTGACCACATCGGGAACATCCGGCGCTGTAGCGAGGGCCAGCAACGCCTCTGCCGCCTCATTGACGTCGATTAGATCGAGAATTGGTTCATTGTTACGCAGTCTGAACTCCGAGCGTCGGCCCGACTAAATCTCGATCGCCTGCTGCGCGATTTCAGCAACGATCCCGACACGATGTCCAAACCCGCTGACGTTGAACAAGCGTGCGGTCGTAGCTTGTGCGCCTGCCGCCGCGATGCTCGTTTTTACGAAATTTTCGCATCGCAGCTTGACCTCGGCGTAGGCGGAACTTGGGGTAACGGGATCCGACTCGAGAAGGGGACGAAGATACGACGGTCTCTCATAGACGATAGAAGAGCTCGTGTAGACAAAGCGGAGGTCTTTCCATCGAGTCATCGGGATACCGCGGAACGCCGCCACCAAGCTGTCAAAATGCGATTTCTGAAGGGCTCCTGCTTCGGTGTTGGTCATTGCCGTTCCGGCAGCAAAAACAATCGCATTTGGCACCGGCAGACCCCGCAGGAGGCGCTCCCGCTCAACTCCATATGAAACGGCGCGTTGCGTAACTGTCGTCCCATCGCTTTCTACGCACACGGTGCTGCCAAAGCCCACATAAGGTTCGCGACGCGCAGTCAATGCTGTTTGCAGCGCTTGCCCGATGAAACCCGTCGCACCGAAAATGAAAAACATCGTCGGTCTCAAGCCCGAACCATTCCCGAATACAAAAAGCTCATGGCAAAAAATCAAGTTCGAATAGCGACGATAATGAGAAGTCTGCGCGCGCCACACTAAACTTGCAAAAATTCGCATAACCATTTGGCAAGTTGCTCGTGAGTCAGGTTTTTATCAAAGGCGCGTCGCCCATTACTCGCAATCTGCGTGTAACGGGTCTGGTCTGAAAGAAGGCCGCGAATCATCGAGGCCAAGTCGTGCGCATTCGGACTGTTACAGATCAGTGCGGCATCCCAGTCAGCAAGAAACCGCGACGGAGAAGAATAAGCAGGCCCATGAAACAGCACCGGCCGGCCAGAAGCAAGATATGTTGCGATTTTGGAAGGAAAGCACAGTTCGGCGTCTTCACGGTGCGTTTCATCGAACCAGTAGGGACAATAAAGGAGGTCGCAGCCGGCCAGAGTTTGCACTAACAGCTGGTTATCCTGCCATCTATGTAAGTTAATTCGCTTGGCGTATTTGGAGGAAAGCTGCACAGCGTCCCCGGTGTAGACGTGGAGTTCAATCTCCGACGCACCCACACGCCAGTCGAGCAAGTCAAGCGCGGACAATAGGGTTTCCCATTCCCGCATCGCGTACAGCTGACCGGCGAGTCCAATTCGAAATCTCCCCGAGCTTTTCACCGCAGAAGCTGGGGCCAATGCCACTGACGCGGGAAGCGACCCGACAATAGGGACGGCATTCACTCCGTAACGTTCTCGATATCTATCGGCCATGTTCCACGAAGCGGCCGCCAACGAGCGGGCGCCGCGCAGGACCTCATCAAATTTTTGGAGAATCTCGCGGGTCGATTCAGGGTCGACCGCGTGCGCTTTCAGCCACCAACCGGGCGGATCGGTAACCTGGACATGGAGGGGATGCGGCGACGCGCGCATGAGCGCGTGAGCCAAGCGGATCATGCTTTGCCCTTCAAGTAAAACCCAAAATGCAGTGCAGCCCACTGCTTCCGAGAATTTGAGAAGTTCGGGTAAAATACGGGCTTCGATTTCGACAAGGTTCTTCTGTTCGCGCTCTCTTGTGTCCTCGAACGTCTGCGTTTTATCTGATTGGGGTTGCTCTATAGGCTTCACCTCGATCCGCATATTAATTCGTTCCTCTAAATACTCAGGGATAGCGGGTTTGAGGTTTTGATTGAGCAAAACGAATGCATTTCCGATCAGGCAATCGACACTGTCCATCATTTCCTTGATGAGGATTCCTCCGCTGTAGTTCGTGCACGGCGGAATATCAGTAACGAACATCACGCGCTGGAATGCTTGAACGCGAGATGAGCCCCAAATCTGTTCCAGATGCCGCTTACGTTCTTCGAGAAGCTTCTGATGGCGCTCTTTCAGTCCGATTTCTGCGGCGTGCTTCTTCAGAAGGTAGGCATATCGATCGCGGTCCCGGATGGCTCGATCGCGTTCGGCCGTGATCGCGTGCTTTTCCGAAATGTACCGCCGGATGGACGGGACCCGCACCAGTATTTGTTTCGTCCCGTGCTTTAGGCGACCCCTTAACAGCTTTGTCACGGCAACCGCCGACGGCAGCTTCTTGGCCGCGGCATGCAGCATTGTTTCGGTCTTTGCCGGCGAGGATCCGTCGACTTTTGGCTGTCGCAAATGCGGCGGTGCCATAGTGATCGGTTGGGTCTCGTTTAGCCACTGGTGGCGCTCCAGCACCAAATCGCGCAGTCGTTCGCCCATGCGTCGAAGGGCGTTGCGATCGGCGAGCATTTGCGACAATCCTTCAGCCAGGGCGGCGGAATTCGCCGAGACTATCTTGCAGCCGGAGGCCTCGGCAAACTTCTCAAAATTGCACACGTCCGTCGCCAGGACCGGCACGCCGAAGGCGCCGGCTTCGAGCGCCGCAACCGGCATGACTTCGGACCGCGACGGCACGACGAAGATGAGCGCCCGACCGTACACAGTTCGACGCAAAGCGTTGTCGATCGATGCTCTAAAATGGACTCGTTCCTCAATGCCGAACGCGCTGGCGCTCGCGGCGAGCTGCTTGCGCATTCCACGATCGGGGCCGATCAACACGAGACAAACATCGGGGAAAGTCTGGCTCACTTGCGCGAATGCCTCGATCAGCAAATCCGGCCCTTGCAGCGGCGCCAAAGCGCCGACAAAGAGGACGATCGGCGCGACCGGCAGTTCAGTATCCTCACCTGCGTCGATCGCAGCACCGCCCCCGGCTTGCACTGCCTCGGCTATTTCCGCGTCCACCAACGATGCGTCCTTGTCGATGACCCGCCGGTCGTCTGCAATAACTCGATCCAGGCTCGACCAGAATTCCCGCCGCGCTGTGTCAGCGCTGAACTGTTCGCTGGCAGCTTTTGCATTCGCGACCATACGCGTGACATCGGGGCCGCCGCGCGTGAGAAACCGCACGGCGCTCTCCAGCGCGCCAGCATCGGGCTGGTCCACCACGAGCGCGCAATCGTATTGCCGGCAGAAATGAGCGACGAAGCTGTCAGCCGGAACGTGGGCGAGAATTGGTCGCCCGGACCGCAGGTAATCGCCAAGCTTGGCTGGAGAAGCCGTCCTGATGACTTCGGGGATGCCGGTATCGAAGCCTAGCGGCAAGAATAATATTGAGGCAGTCGCGAGAACGGCCAGCGCTTCTGCCGGCAGCACGTGATCGTGCCGGGTCACATGTCGTCCGCGGATTCCGAATCCCGTGACGGTAGACGGCGCCTGACTGGTGAAGATGTGCAAGTGAAGTTGGTCGTGCATCACCTCGAGAGCCGACAAGAGGTTACGGAACGCGTCAGCCTGCGCGCGATAAACTGAACCGGTGTAGGCGATGGTCAACCCAGCTCCACCCGCCAGCAGCGCGGCACCCCGCCCATCCGCGCACCTTTCAAGGTCGGTCGCCGCATTGCGTACGATGGAAATCGACGTCGCGCCGCGCTTGCGCCACTCATCCGCGAGAAACTCGTTCGGGACGATGACGGTCTTGGCGAGTGGCAACCACATCCTCTGCAAGCGTGCCGCCGCCGTTCGCAACGGTCCGATCGGCCACTGAAAAACCGGATCGTCGAAGAGGTAGGCCAGGAACGGCAAACTCAGGTAGCGCGCCGCCAGCGCCGCTGCGGTCAGATCATAAGGACTTCCGCTACACGCGATCAGGATCGTGCAGTCGGTGCGCACCGCGCCGTGGGCGATCTCCGCAGCGCGTTTGCGGATCGATGCGGCGAAGCTCCGACCGGCTAAGCTCAACCTGACACCGGTACCGTCCGCCAGGCTCGACTCTGCAACCTCTTCCGAGAAAATAATCGCCTTGTTTGTGCCGGCGACATCGACGAGCTGTGCGAGTACACGACCTTGCCCGGACATTTCGGTTGTCGGCGCAATGGAGACGATGCCGACGACGCGGGCCTCTATCGCGCTCACACGCTCCCCCGCAGGACGGCCCGCGAGATCTGGTCCCTGATGCAGCTGCAGCGCTCCTCACTTTGCAACGCGCTCATCAATCGGTATTTGTTTGTGGCGCAAGCCGTGCAGGTTCAAGCCTTTTTGGTTCATGCCTTGTAGATTGATGTCACCGCATCAGGCAAGCTAGAAAGCCTTGCGGCGTTAGCTTCAACAGTACCGCGACGCCCCCGTCGTGCGTTCATCCCTCGGCCGTGAGGTTACATCTGCGCATATTAATTTTATCACATATGTACCCCCGCCCACATTATCCGATTGGCGGTATTTTTGTACATGAGCAGGTCCGTGCGTTGCGCGCCCGCGGGATCGACGTGCGGGTCGCAAGCGGCGATCCGTCGTGGGTTCAGACACTAAATCCGCCGCGCATCGTCTCGGCTCTGCGCAGCTACCAGAAGCAACGGCCGGCTTGGACGACATGGGACACCGTGCCAGTGATCCATTTCCCCTATCTGTGCGGCTTTTTATTTCGGCCGAGCATCCACACGTTGACCTATGTCAACGGCTTTCGAAGGATCATGGCGCGCTTGCACGACGAATTCTCCTTCGATCTTGTGCACGCCCATACGAGCTTTCTGGACGGCGCTGCCGGGCTTGTGGCATCACGCGCTTATCGCCGTCCGCTTGTCATTACCGAACACACCGGACCGTTTGATCTGCTGACGCGCAACGCTTTTATGCGGTATCGAACGCGACGGTCCATCGACGCTGCAAAGCGCGTGTTCGCGGTGAGCCACAGTCTGAAACGGGCGATGCAATCTGGCCTCGAACTGACGCCGGATCGCATCGATGTGCTACCAAACGGTGTCGACCCCGGTGTGTTTCATCCTATGGCCGGGAAGAAACCTCGCACCGGCGACCGCGTCAGAGCCCTCTGGGTCGGTCACCATGTCGAGGTCAAACGGGTTGATCTTCTTGTGCGCGCGTTTGCACGCGCACTGCATAGCCGGCCCCGTTTGCATCTTTCCTTGCTTGGCGACGGACCGGAGCGCCAAAACATCGAGGCCTTGGTAACCGAGCTTGGATTGACCAACCACGTCGAGTTCCTTCCCGCGACCGATCGCGCCGGCGTGGCGAACGCAATGCGCACTCACGATTTCGTTTGCGTTTCCAGCGCCACGGAAACCTTCAGCCTGGTGACTTTGGAAGCGCTCGCTTGCAGCGTACCCGTCCTCAGCACCGCCTGCGGCGGCCCCGAAGATCTGATCACCCAACCTTGGCTCGGATTGATTGTCAGCAACGATGTGGACGGTCTGTCGTCGGGCCTCATTGAGATGGCCGACCGAACCGGCGCAGGCGACGCCGCAAAAATGCATGCCTATATCCGCGCCAGCTTTTCCTGGGACACGATCGCCGGGCGACTGATCGACACCTATCGGCGGCTTGGCGTTTCATGAGCGCGGCGCCGGCGCAACACCGCCCACTTCGCGTGCTGATGATCACGACGGATCATTTGCTGATTGATCGTCGCATCTTGCAGGAGGCCCAAACGCTGCGGCAGGCCGGACTTGAGGTCGAAATCCTTGCCGGATTTGAATGCCCGGAACCGCGTGCGTACGAACTGGACGGCGTGCGGATCACTCGATTTAAGTTCGACTTCGCGGACTCGCGTGTGGATTGGATCGTGCCCCTGTTGCGCTGGGCATCCGAAGGCTTACGCACCTTTCTACGGCGGATCGGCAGAAGAGTTGCCGGCACAATCACTCGCCAATCGAGCTTGGAGCGTTACGTGCTGCAGCAAATCGCGACCAGGAGTTACGATATCCTGCACTGCCATGATTTTCCCTTGCTGGCAGCCGCCGTCGAAACAAAGCGCCGGCGCCCTACTCCGCTGATTTACGATGCCCATGAACTCTATCACGCGCAAACAGCGCTTCCCGCTCGCGTCCGACGCCGTTATCGCAGACAAGAGCGGCGTCTCATCGGGTATGCGGATCTGGTCATCACCGTGAATTCCTTCATCGCAGAGATCATGGCCGGCGAATACGGCTGTGAGATGCCGCGCGTCATTTTCAACGCCGCGCCAAAAGACACGGGTGCCGGTGCGGGGCGCGGACTACGTGAGTTGCTGCGTCTGCCGCAACGGGACCGGATCGTTCTTTATCAGGGCTGGATGTCAGCCGAACGAGGGATCGAGCGCCTTGTCCAGGCGGCGCGCTTTTTTCCTTCCGACGTGCACCTGGTACTGATCGGCTACGGCGATTACGAGCAGACACTTCGCGACGTCAGCAAGCAGCAGGGAACCGACGATGGACGCGTAATTTTTGCTGGACGCGTAGAGGGAAAGGATCTGCCGCCGCTGACACGGTCCGCCGATCTCGGCGTGATCCCCTATCATGGCATCGATCTGAACAACTATTACAGCAGCCCGAACAAACTATTTGAGTATGTTTCTGCAGGTTTGCCGTTTGTCAGCAACGATTTGCCGTTCTTGCGCTGGATCATCGCCAAATTTGGATTTGGCGAAACGATCGACCTGTCAGAGCCGAAAGCGGCTGCGGCCGCGATACTGTCGCTCGTGAATGATTCAGGCAGATTGCACGGATTAAAGAACGCCGCCGAGAAAGCTGGCGCCGAGCTCAATTGGGAAAGCGAGAGCAAGAAATTTATTTCGCTCTACGAACCGTTCATCCTCCCGAGCGCGGCGTGCGTATCGGGCGGCGAAACGCGGTAAAGGATTTGGAAGGGCGGCGCTAAAAGCTTCGCCGCGTCTCGGGACCGGCGAGATTTCATCCCCGTCAGGCGACACTGGCCTCAAGGCCGGAGCTCGCCCCTTGACGGAGCAATTGCAATGTTGGGCGGGCGTTGTCGATCATGCGCCGATACCTTGCGGCGCGGTCGTGAAACTGTTGATGCCAAAGTTCAAGGGACAGCATCCCCCAGTATTTTCTGGAATAGCGGCTGGTACCCTTCAGATGCGCGACGATTGCATCGCTATCGAAGAACGGCCGATGCCGCGCTCGCTGGGTGGCAAATATGTCCTGCACGTACCCCTGCAGCGGGCCTGCGAGCCATTCGTTAAGCGGCACAGGAAAGCCCATCTTGTCACGGCGATCAGCGATCTGCTGCGGCAGCCGCGCGCTGAAAGCAGAGCGGAAGAAATACTTCAACTGGCCGCCTTTGAACTTCAGCGCGGCTGGAATAGTCGCGACAAATTCGACGATTTCGGAATCGAGCAACGGCACCCGGGACTCCAATCCATGGGCCATCGACATGCGGTCCTCGACCTGCAGGAGTGCCGGCAACAAGTGATTGAAATCAAAGCGCGTCATTGATTCAAAATCCGACTCGTTGCGCTCGCCGCGCGGTCCGTTGAAGGTCTCGCGGAACCGTTCGAACACGCCGCCGCGGTCGAGCGACCCCCAGTCGACTTCGCTCTCCATGTCACCGGAGCGATCGATGAGCGAAAAATATCGCCGGTCGAGCGAGCCGAACATTCCTTTCGACAGGAAACTCTGAACTAGCGGCTTATATTCGCGGAGCACCGAAAGGTCGGGAATAAGATCACCGTTGCCGACGTCCCCCTCGATCGCCACCTTGATTTGCTGATCGAGGTGCGCGATCGCATAGCGGGCATAACCGCCGAAGATCTCGTCGCCGCCTTGACCGCCGAGAACGACTTTCACACGTTCGGCAGCGAGCGCGGATACGATGTATTGCGGAAACGCCCCGGGTCCGGCCACCGGATGGTCGAGGTGGTAGATCACCTTCTCGATCGCGTCGCAGAAGTCCTGCGGCGTGATGGTGCGTTGATGCAGAGTTAGTCCAGCCTCATCGGCAACAATCTTCGCGTAGGCGCTCTCGTCGTAACCGGGATGATCGGTGAATTTGCCGTGAAAGGCATGCCTGCTCGCATTACCCTCGCATTGCCAGGACGGCGACCAGGCTTGAATCGAAACCGCCCGAAACGCAGGCGCCGATCGGAACATCGGAGCGGCGATGCAATGCGATTGAACCGTCGAGGATCTCGTTCATCCGCGCGACGAACCAGTCGACGTCGTGTTCGCTGTCGATTTTACGGTCCGCGCTCCAATAGCGATGGATGCGAACTGTTCCGTTTTCGACAACGAGCGCATGACCGGGAAGAAGGGTGTGGACGTGCTTGAAAAGATTGCGATCGCCGATCGTAAATTGGAACGTCAGATATTCGGCCATGGCATCGGAATCGGTTGCGATCTCGGGAAGGATCGGCAACAGCGCCTTGACCTCCGACGCAAAGTAAAGGACGCCGTGGACGACGGCGTAGTAGAATGGCTTGATGCCGAAACGGTCTCGCGCGGCGAACAGCCGCTTGCCATCCCAGATCGCAAAACCGAACATCCCGCGGAAATGATCGAGACAGTCCGTCCCCCACCTGGCGTAAGCGGCGAGCACTGCCTCGGTGTCGGAGTGAGAGCGGAAGGCCCAGCCGGACTTCAACTCGTCTCTCAGCTCGGCGTAATTGTAGATCTGCCCGTTGTAGCTGATGACAGAGCCGTCGGTGCCGACCATTGGCTGCCGAGCAGCGGGCGATGGATCGATGATCGCAAGGCGGCGATGCGCAAAGCCGATGCGGCCGCGTTCATCCTTCCAGAAGCCGACACCATCTGGCCCGCGATGCGCGATTAATGTGCTCATGGTAGCGAGCACCTGATCAAGCCGCGGCACCGGCTCATTGGCCAGTGCAATCGCACCAGCTATCCCGCACATGCCCCATCCTTCCACAACCGGCCATCACATGTGACGGACGATATGATAATGCCCCCGAGGCAACAGTGGGCATGTAAGCGGAATTGAAAGGGCTTGTCAGCCACTTTCAACAGCGCGCACACAACCGCGAAGGCACACGGCCAAATATGGCCGCCGCAACGCCGACAGGCTTTATTTTTAAAGATCAGGCTCTATAGAACGCTGATGAACCGCCGCAAAATCCTGACTGTGGTCGGCGCCAGACCGCAATTCATCAAGGCGGCTCCGCTCAGCAAGGCCATTGCGGCAACAAATGATCTGCACGAGGTGATGGTCCACACCGGGCAGCATTTCGACGACAACATGTCGGGCGCGTTTTTTCAGGAACTGGAGCTGCCTCCACCGGCGTATCAGCTCGGAGTTCACGGCGGCGGTCACGGCGCCATGACCGGACGCATGATGATCGCCCTCGAAGATGTCATGTCGCATGAGAAGCCCGACGCGGTCCTGGTTTATGGCGATACCAACTCGACGCTGGCCGGTGCACTGACTGCGGTGAAATTGCGGATTCCCATCGGGCACGTGGAAGCGGGCCTGCGATCGTTCGACCAAATACCCGAAGAGATAAACCGGGCGCTGACCGACCGCGTCAGCCGTTGGCTGTTCTGTCCGACGCAGAATGCGGTCGACAACCTTGCCCTGGAGGGACTGACGCGCGGCGTTCATCTGGTCGGCGACGTCATGTACGATGCGTCACTGCTGGTGCGCGATCGCGCACGCGTTTCATCAACGATTCTGAAGCGGCTTGGTTTGACGCGGGGAGGTTTTCAGCTTGCTACATTGCATCGTGCGGAAAATACCGACGATCGGGGCGCATTGTCTCGCGCCCTTGAGTATCTTAACGAAGCCGCGCATGAGATGCCGCTGGTGTTGCCGTTGCACCCGCGCACCCGCGCCGCAAGCGTCCGCTTTGGTTTAGATTTGGGAGGATTTCTGGCAATCGATCCGGTCAGCTATCTCGACATGGCCGCATTACTCGACGGCTGCAGTCGTGTGCTTACAGATTCTGGCGGTCTGCAAAAGGAAGCCTATTTTTTCCGCAAGCCGTGCGTCACGCTGCGCGGTGCCACGGAGTGGCGCGAAACGATCGATGCGGGCTGGAACAGGCTGTGGGGCGACACTGACTACAAGGCACGCGCGGAAATCGCCGCCTATGGCGACGGCCACGCGGCGGATAAAATAATCGCATTGCTTCAAGCGCAACTGTGAAAACGATGCGGACCTCGCTGTCGGGAGCGGATTGATCGTGAGGCCGCCGCGATGAGAATTGCGATTCTATACCAGTTCTTTCAAAGCGACCTCGAGCCTGGGCACAACTTGATTCAGGCCTTCGCGAAATATTTGCGGACTTGCGGCGACCAGGTGACCGTTGTGTCCGGAGAATTTGGCTACATGGACCCGAAACCGGTCGAAGCGCCATTCTGGCGCCGGCTGATCCGACAAGAAACTATTGATAACGTCTCAGTGTTGCGCACCTTTTCCGCAAGCTACGGACACAGCGGACTGGGCCGGCGGTTTTTTGGTATAATTTCATTCTCAGTGACATGTCTGCTTGGTCTATTTCGCCGTCCGCGCCCGGACGTCATTTACGCTTCCAGCCCGCCGTTATTGCCGATGTTCTCGGCGTGGCTGGCGAGCCGAATTCGCGGCGTCCCACTTGTTCTCGAAGTTCGCGATTTATGGCCTGCATCGTTGATGGAATTGTCCACTCCTGCCGCGAAGCCCGCGGTCGCGGTCATGTCGGGTCTGGAGCGCTTTCTGTACGACCGCAGCACTCTGATCATCACGCTGACTGAAGGCATACGTCAAAACATCATCAAGCGCGGATGGCGGCCGGAAAAGGTTCACACCATTCGTTACGGCGTTTCGGCGGAGCGTTTTTTTCCGGACCAGGCGGCAGCCGATCGCGTGCGTTCCGCGGAGAGCTGGGACAATCTAAAGATCGTGCTCTATCTCGGCGCGCACGGTCTCGCCAACAACCTCGACGTTATCCTTCACGCCGCCTCTCGCCTGCGCGGGCGTGCCGACATCCGGTTTGTTTTGATCGGCAACGGCATCGAAAAAAAACGCCTCATCGGCCTGGCCAAGGACTTGGGGCTAAGCAACCTGGTGTTTCGCGATCCGATCTCGGCTCGCGAGGCGCCGGACTACATCAATGCCGCAGACCTTTGCGTCGCAACCTTGCGTGATACTCCATTATTCCGCAGCGCCATTCCCAGTAAGTTGATTGAATACATGGCTTGCGGCAAAGCCGTTGTGGTTGGAATCCGAGGCGAGGCCGAGGCCATCGTCGAGAATGCTGCCGCGGGATTGGTATTTGATCCAAACGATGATGCGGCGCTTGCGGGGTGCATTGAAACCCTCGTTGACGCACCTGACCGGCGCGCCGCGATGGGACGGAGCGGTACTGGCGCGGTGAGCGAACATTTCTCACTCGAACAAAACCAGTCGATGCTTCGCGCGCTCCTGGCCAAGGTCGCAGAGGAAGGATCGAACGCCTGAGTCGTTCGTCGCCCTCTCCGCTTATGGTACCCGGTCACCATCGTTCCCTGGCAAGCGTCTCAACCCGCGGAAATGCGTGCGTTCGTGGCCAAATAAACCCGGTGAGTGTTGCATTTGTGCACTAGACGGGACGACTGTTAGCGCAGAGATTGAACGCGCAGGATTCTCGGGGCGCGCCGCCATGAACAAGATCGTATTTGCACTCATCGGCTTAAGCGTGGGCGGTATCTTGCCTGCGGCGGCGGCGGATCTGCCGCTACCACCAATGACTTACAAGGCGCCGCCTGCGGTCCTGTTCAACTGGACCGGCTTCTATATCGGCGGCAACGGTGGCTATAGCTGGGGCACTGCAAACACGACCGTGACCGGGCTCACGCCTGCTGGCCCGCCTGTCAGCTTTGGCGTTCGGCCGGTCGGATGGCTTGGTGGCGCTCAGATTGGCTACAATTGGCAAGGCGCCGGAAACCCTTGGGTTATCGGGTTGGAAACGGATTTCGACGGCTTTGGCCAGAGCGGCAACGCGACTTGCACGGCGCCCACCTGCGTCCCGAACGCGACCGTCCACGCCGATCCCTGGTTCGGGACATTTCGCGGACGTTTGGGCTGGACCCCTGCCCCGACTTGGCTGCTCTACGCTACCGGCGGGTTGGCCTACGCCGAGACCCAGTTCCGGTTGAATCAGCTCGGCGTCGTCTCCTACGGCTTTGACAACTGGCGGCTCGGCTGGACCGTTGGCGCGGGCGTTGAATACGCCTTCCACGGCAATTGGTCGGTAAAGGCCGAATACCTTTACCTCGACTACGGAACCAGCAATACGACCGTCGCTGCGTCCGGTCCGTTGGGTGCCGCTCCGTTGGGCCCGATCGGAATCAGCACCCGTTGGACCGACAACGTGTTCCGGGCTGGTATCAATTATCGCTTCTACTGAGCGGACGGAGTCCTGCAGTCAGCGCCCCGCATTTAGCGGGCTGGCCTAGCTAGGCGCGCGCGGAAGCGTTGCGCTTTTGCCGGACGACTGATTTCCTGAACCGATCACAGCCGCCAAAGGTCGACGCCCTCGGGCCGGGTTGCGCGATCAAGCCTGGCCTTCACATCCATCACCAGACCACGTCCGTTCTTGAGCAGACGCGAGATCATGGGCCAGCCTCGCGCCAGGTAGCTTTCGTGCGCCACCGCCAATATCACGGCATCGCTCGGCAGCAGCTCACCTTCGCTCATGAGTGCGATGCCGTATTCGCGTTCGGCATCTTCAGGCTGCGCCAGCGGATCGTGGACTTGCACCCCTATTCCGGAGGACCGAAGTTCGCGGACGATGTGGGCGACCTTTGAATTGCGTATGTCGGACACGTTCTCCTTGAAGGCGAGGCCAAGAACAGTGACCCGCTCTGGCGAGAGACTGTTCGTGAGAAGGCGGCGAATACATTCGCGGCCGATGCGTTCGCCGACATCTTCATTGATCCGGCGTCCTGCCAGAATCATTTCCGGATGAAAACCTGCTTTCTCGGCACGGTGGGTCAAGTAATACGAAGCGCCGCCGATACAGTGTCCACTGACCAGCCCGGGCGTGAATTGGCAGAAATTCCATTTGGTGCCCGCCGCGGCAATGACGTCCATGGTGTCGATATCGAGGGTGTGGCAGATCGCCGAGAACTCATTCATGAGGGCAATGTTCACGTCGCGTTGGGTATTCTCGATGATCTTGGCGGCCTCGGCGACCTTGATCGACGGCGCGCGGTGAAGACTGGGAACGACCGAACCGTACACGGCCGCGATAATATCGAGTGTCTGCTCGTCCTGCCCCGCGATCACCTTTGCGACGGTCTCAAAGCGATGTGCACGGTCGCCGACATTGACGCGTTCCGGTGAATATCCGACGGTGAAATCGCTGCCGCCGCGAAGACCGGAAGTGCGCTCCAGTACTGGAACGCAGTCGCCCTCGGTGGCACCCGGATAAACGGTCGAACTCGTAGACGACAATGTCGCCGCGCGTCAGCACGCGTCCGACCATTTCCGAGGCGCGCAACAGCGACGACAGATCAGGCCGGCGAGTCACGTCGATGGGTGTTGGAACGGCAATCACGTAGAAATCCGCGGTCGCCAAATCCTCCGGGGCTGAAGAGAAACGCAAATTGCCGCGCGAGAGATCCTCGCCTTCCAACTGGTCGGTATGATCGACGCCATCGCGCAAGGTAGAAATCCGATCGGCATCCACGTCGAAACCGATGACCGACGCACCGGTCCGGGCAAATGCGACCGCGACAGGCAGGCCGATATAGCCAAGACCGACAACCGCTACCTTCCGTTTATGCTGCTTCATACTTCCGCTGCCCCCGACGCACCCTCACACAACGCTGTCGCAATACAAGGCACTCCAACCGCATCGAGCCGCATTTCCCTGTAAGTTCCACTTCCAGCATTTTGCGCCACCGTTTGCGAGAGCGCCGCCGCGCAACTCGACAAGGCGGCCCGGAATGCTATGACGGCCGTCGGACGTACAAAAAACGACCGCGTTCGGTAAAAGCATCGGTAGCAGCGCCCCAATGAGACCATGCAGCTATCGAGAATAACTTGTAATTACAATCAATTGGAAGGGTGGCCGAGTGGTTTAAGGCACCGGTCTTGAAAACCGGCAGGCCCGCAAGGGTCTCGTGGGTTCGAATCCCACCCCTTCCGCCACGGTATAGTTTGTCCAGCCCGGAGACGTGGGGATCAGATTGTACCTAAGACACGGGTGACAAGCTGGTGCCGATCAGGTTGTCGAGCGGTTGCAGAGATTTCTGTTCCAGATCCACGCGCCGTCATCTCCTCCAATCATTGGCGTTTGCGGCGATCTAGCAGACCGTTAGGGTGCAGACCCCGTCGGAGCTTGGCAAAAATCCCAGTCGAGGCATCGGGTAGCGCGCGCGAAGCTATTCCTGATTGGAGTTCTCAAAATGGCCGCACCAGTTGCAACACTGCGGATCGGGCTGATTGGCAGCGGATTTATTGCCAACTTCCATCTTCAGGCGCTGGTCTCCGTGCGTCATGTCACGGTGACCGGTGTCTACAGTCCGACGGCTGGCAATCGTGAGGCGCTTGCGGCGAAAGCCGACGCGCTTGAACTTGGTCCTTGTCGGTCGTTCTCTTCGCTTGAGGCGATGCTGATTTCGGGCGAAGTCGACGCGGTTTGGATCGCCGTACCCAACTTCGCTCGGCTCGACACCATGCGCGAGATTCATCGGCTGGTTAAAGCCGGATGGTCTAGCCTTATCGGCGTTGCCTGCGAAAAGCCGCTAGGGCGTACGTTGTCCGAAGCGCGGGAAATGTTGCGCCTCGCCGAGGATGCAAAGCTGCTGCACGGCTATCTGGAAAACCAGGTTTTCTCGACCGCGGTCCAGCGCGGCAAAGACATCGTTTGGCGCCGCGCCGTGCCAATCTGCGGCCGGCCGTATCTGGCGCGTGCGGCCGAGGAGCATAGCGGCCCGCACATGCCGTGGTTCTGGCAAGGCACTCGTCAGGGCGGCGGTGTGCTCTCCGACATGACTTGCCACAGTGTCGAAGTGGGCCGTTATTTGCTGACCAAACCCGGCGCGCCACGCACCGACCTGAAGCTCGTAAGCGCCAGCGCCACCGTCGGCAATCTGAAATGGACACGGCCCGAATATGTGGCGCGGCTCAAACGCATGATGGGCCCAGAAGTCGATTACGCGGTACGGCCGGCCGAGGATTTCGCCCGCGGCGCTCTGACTTTCCGCGATGCCGAAGGGCACGAAGTCATGGTCGAAGCGACCAATTCCTGGGCCTACGTCGGCGCCGGGCTCCGCATCCTGATCGAATTGCTTGGCCCCGAATATTCCATGGAGTTCTCGTCGCTGAACACCGGGCTCAAAGTGTTTCTATCGCGCGACGTCGCCGGCGGTCAGGGCGAGGATTTGCTGGAAAAGCAGAACGCCGAACAGGGCCTGATGCCGGTGGTCGAGAATGAAGCCGACATTTACGGCTATGTTGGCGAGAACAGGCACATGGTCGAGGCGTTTCGGCACCGGCGCCGCCCGCTTGAGACGTTCGAGGACGGCGTCGCCGTATCCGAAATGCTGATGGCGTTATATCGTTCCGCTGAGATCGGTCGGGTCGTAAACTTTCCTGATGCGGAATTGGAGACCTACGTGCCGCCCGTTGCGCGGTCGTAGTTCTCCACGCGATCCCAAAATGTATCGGCCGCGCCGAGGCGCGGCCGATACCATTTTCGGGCACTAGCGAATTTAGTTGTAGTTCTTTTTGCAGGGCGGATTTTCGCGTCCCGGCGGGACGAACTTATCGAACACCGCCTTGGAGAAACCGAGACGCTCCTGCACGTTCGGGACGGTCTCCACCACCTTGCTGATCAGATCGCCATTCGGCGCCTTGACAACTTCGGTGACAAAATTGGTGCCGATCGCCTGGCGGTTCTCGTCGAGCGTGATGTGTCCGTTCGGCGCGTCAAGCACGATCTTGTTCAAAGCTTCGCGAAACTTCTTATTGTTGTTCGAAAGGTCGCCCTTGACCTCGTCGAGCGCCTTAAACATCGCGTCCGCCGAGTTATAGTAGTTGATGGCGAGCAGCGAGGGGCCGGCGAAGGCGTTCTTGAAGTAGCCGGTTTTCGCATGCTGCTGGTAGGCCTTCACGAAAGCCTGCCATTTCGGGCTCGGGTCGTTGTCGGCCATGCCGCTCGCGGCGATGGTGCCGATCAATGCTTCCTTGGCCTTGCCCTTCGACGACAGCACGGTCTGGTCGACCATGATCGAGCCGCCAATCAGGTGGGCGTGACCGCCGGCCTGCTGGTACTGGTTGAGGAAGTTCACGGCGTCGGCGCCGCCGAGGCCGAGATAGATGGCGTCGACATCTTCCGAGAGAAGCTGCGGGATGTATGACGCGAAGTCCTTGGTGCCGAGCGGTACCCAGAGCCGCTTAGTGATCTGGCCGCCGGCCTGGCAATATTCAACCACCAGCCCCATCACCTGCGTGTAGACGAAGGCATAGTCCTCACCGATCGTCGCGATTTTCTTGTAATGCTTGACGTTGTAGGCGTACTTGCCGAGGCCGGCGTGCCACTGCGCGCCATCCAGATTGGTCCGGTAGAAAGTCGGCGACGGAGTGACGCCGGCGGACGGATCCCCATACGTGGTCTCCAATGCGCCGGACGCTGCGTTCATGACCGTGATCTGCGGCTGCGTCTTGGAATAATCCCGTGTCGCGATGCCTTCCGCGCCCGACAGCGGGGCAATGAGCATGTCGACTTTGTCCTGTTCAACCAGCTTCTTGTCAGCGCGGACAGACGAATCCGGACTGGCGTCCGTCGCGCCGACGATGGTTTCGATTTCCTTGCCGCCGGATTTGCCGCCGTGCGCTTCCACCGCGAGTTCATAGCCGCGCATGCCGTCTTCGCCGAGGACGGTGTACGTGCCTTCGAGGGTCGCGGTAACGCCTACCTTAAGTTTGTCGGCGGCGTTAGCCGCCCCGGTTCCGACGAGCGCAGCAAAACCGGCCGCGGTCGCCAATAGCAAGCTCTTGCGCATGAGGTCTCCTCCCTGTGACCGAGCGCATAAGACAGCGCCCGTTTTTTTGACAGCCGAATGCGCTTTAAGCGCGTTTATGTTCAGGGCCGTCGCCCCGAGCCCCGACCGACGCCAAAGCGTACCAGCGGCGCTCAATTCCACAAGCCCGCCATGGCCGAAAGGCGGGCGCAAAGCCGTGTCTGCTAGTCTGATTCTTCAGGTATTGCGGTGGGTCTGGGTCGTCGCGCACTTCGCGGCTGGCCCGAAGTGATCGGTTCGCCCTACTTGTCAACGCCACCGTGCCGTCGTTTAATCAGCATATAAAACAATAAGCTGCGCGTTGGGAGGAAGTCGATGAGCACGGCCTTGGCCGTCTGTCACGGGGCGTTCGGCCGCGTGACCGTGTACCGCTTAGACAAGCCGATGCGAACGCATGCCCACCGCGAAGGTCATTTGACCTTTTTGCTCAGCGGTTCGCCGGCCTACGTTACGATTTGCGGCGTTCCCCATTTGGTCGACGCGACTTCAGGCGTGGCGATCAACCCCTGGCAGCCACATAATTTTCAGCCATGCGCCACCGACCAGCCATCGGTCTTTCTGGTGGCGTATATCTGCGACCGCTGGCTCGATCGCGATCATGAAGGCCGCGGCAGCCTGCGTTTCGGCGCAAACGGCATCCACGTCGGAACGACAATTCGCTCCATCGCCGTTAGCCTCGCCCACACGTTGGTGACGAATGCGAGCTACCGCATCGTTAATCGCTATTTGAATCAGCTGTTCGACGCGAGCTTTGACCAATCCTGGACGGGAAATCGCGGACCTAACCGGCCCGATGGACCGCGGCCAATCGACTTTCGCGTGCGCAAGTCGCTCCGTTTATTGGACGACGGCCTTACCCACGGCGTCGAACTCGACAACGTGGCACGCGACGCCGGTCTGTCGCGTCCGCATTTCTACAAATTGTTTCGTGAAAACACCGGCGTAACCCCAGCGCTCTACGCCAACACCATGCGCATCGAACGGGCGCTCGATCGGCTGACGGCATCCCAGACGTCGATCACGGATATCGGTTATGAGCTTGGCTTTTCGTCGCAAAGCCATTTCACCCATTTCTTTGCCGCCAATGTAGGGATTGCTCCCACACAATACCGGACCATTGCGCGGGTCGTCAGCGAATAGCCAGAGTCCGAGGCGTCGCCGGCCGCGACACAAAAATCAGACTGTCAAACACGCATCGCCGCGCCCGCTCGGCTACTTTTCACCCGAGTGGGAGTGAGATCGGTGACGACGACCTTCAACGATGGCGGATCAATGGGTGGCGCCGGGCGCGGCGATGCGCTTGGTCGCTGGATCGGTCGGCATCCGGTTTGGTCACTGATTATCGCCGTAGCCGCAATTTTTGTGCTTTGGCTGGTGCTGGCTCCGTGGCCGGCAGGCTTTGAGCAGGTATTCGGCAAGAAGCTCCTTTTCGTCAATGCGCTGTTTAACGGCATCACGCTCGGCGCGCTCTACTTTCTCGTCGCCACCGGTTTCACGCTGATCTTCGGCCTGATGCGCTACGTCAATCTCGCGCACGGTTCGCTCTATCTGTTCGGCGGCTATATGGGGTACGAGGCCACGCAGTGGACTGGCTCGTGGCTGTTCAGCTACGTAGTCGCCTTTATTTGCTGTGCGATCATTGGCGTCGCCATGCAGTTTTTCATTTTTCGCCGCATGGAGGGAGAGGATCTTCGCCAGACGTTGGTAACACTTGGCCTTTCGATTATCTTCTCCGACCTGATGGTCTGGGTCTGGGGTGGCGACGCAATCCAGATCGACACGCCGGACCAACTTTTGGGTCCGTTACCAACCCCGATCGTCGTTTCTGTCCGGTCGAACGGGGAAGCGGTCTTTCTTCAATATCCGCGTGTCCGGCTTGTTATCTTCGCCGCCGCGGTCGCTCTTGGCATCGGATTGTGGCTTGCCCTCAATCGCACGCGGATCGGCGTAATGATCCGCGCCGGTGTCGACGATCGCGACATGCTATCGGTGCTTGGCTATCGGGTGCAGCTGCTCTTCGTGGCCGTGTTTGCTTTCGGCGCGGGGCTCGCGGGGATGGCCGGTATTGTCGGCGGTACCTTCCAGTCGATCTCGCTCGGCGAAGATTTCGAATTTTCTGCTGGCGTCGCTCGTAGTCGTAATCGTGGGCGGAATGGGATCAATACCCGGCGCGGCGCTTGGCGCTCTAATCATCGGCCTGTCCGAACAATTCGGCGTCGTCTACTTCCAGAACTACTCCACGGTGTTGGCTTTTCTAATCATGGTCATTGTGCTCGCTGTTCGTCCGCAGGGCCTTTTGGGTAAACGCTGATGGCCTTGCTGCAAACGACCGACACCACCCCGGCACTGGACGCGGAAGGCTTGCGAGGAAACGGCGCTGTGTCGCGCTGGGCCTCGCAGCACGCGGCGATTTTGTTTCTCGGAGTGCTGTTGGTGATCCTGCCGGCAGTCGCAGGCGATTTCGTCCTCGACCAGGTTGTCGGCTGGTCGCTCATCCTCGGTATGATTGCGCTGTCGCTGATGTTTCTCGCCGGCTATGGCGGCATGGTCAGCCTGGCACAGATGACCGTTGCAGGCGTCGCTGGCTATATGATTGCTGTGTTTGGAACCAGTTCGCTTCCCGCGATCAGCCTGTTCTGGCCCTGGTGGGTCGCTGCGCCGATAGCCATCGCGATCGCCGTTGGGTTCGGAACGCTTGTCGGCGCGCTCTCGGCGCGCACCGAGGGTATCTACACGATCATGATCACGCTCGCTGTGGCCAGCGCCTTCTTTTATCTGACTTTGCAGAACTGGCCGATATTTAACGGCTTTAACGGATTTACGACAATTCCAGCTCCGCATTTCCTTGGCGTCAATTGGAAGGCGCCCATCCCGCTCTATTACATGATCCTTTTCTTTGCCGCACTAAGCTATGCGGCGGTCGTTTACATCTCCCGCGCGCCGTTCGGCCTCGCGCTTCAAGGCGTGCGCGACAATCCTCGCCGAATGGAGGCGATCGGCTTCAACGTCACCGCCCACCGGATCGCCGCCTTTGCTTTCGCAGCGCTGATCGCGGCGATCGGCGGAATCCTGTTGGTATGGCAGAATAATCAGATCTCGCCGTTCTCAGTCGGCGTTAACGTGGTCATCAACATTCTCATTATCGCGGTCGTCGGCGGTCTCAGCCACCCAATCGGTCCCTTCATCGGCGCTATTATCTACGTGCTGCTGCGGACATTCGCGCTCGACGCACTTGTCCAGGTCGGTCTCGACGGACGGCGCTTTCAGACACTCATCGGTCTTTGCTTCCTTGTCATCGTGCTGTTCTCGCCGGACGGCGTGATCGGCATTTGGCGGCGGTGGTCGGCACGCGCGCTTTCACCCGGGAGGAATCAGCGGTGAGCTTGATCGCCGACCGGATGGCCGCAGCCGGTACCGGCAACGCGATTGAATTGCGCGGTGTGAGCCGTTTTTTCGGTGCCCTGGCGGCGTTGACCGACATCACGCTGAGCGTGCGGCCGGGCGAGCGGCGCGCGGTACTCGGATCGAACGGCGCCGGCAAGACCACACTACTCAATTGCGTGACCGGCGATTTCCCGCCGACATCAGGAACGGTGCGGTTCTTTGGTGAGGACGTAACGACGCTGCCGCCCCACGAGCGCATCCGGCGTGGCTTGCGCCGCACCTACCAGATCTCTTTGCTGTTCCAGGGTCTTACGGTGCGCGACAACGTCTATCTCGCCTGCCGCGGCGTCTCGCGCGGTCGATTTTCCTTCATCCGTACCAGTGCGCGCGACGGCATCATGCAATCGGTCAGCGATCTGATCTCGCTGGCGCATCTCGAAGCGGTCGCCGACCGGCTGGTCGGCGAATTGGCGCACGGCCAACAGCGTCAGCTGGAGATTGCGCTGGCGCTTGCCGGAGCGCCGCGGTTCATTCTGTTTGATGAGCCGGCTGCTGGGCTTTCGCCGAATGAGCGCGGCGATTTGGTGGCGATCCTCACCGCGCTGCCTGCGCACATCGGCTACATCATCATCGAGCACGACATGGACGTTGCGCTCCGCGTTGTCGAGAGCGTGACGATGATGCACAACGGCCGCATCTTCAAAGAGGGCGCGCCGCACGAGATCGAGGCCGATCCGGAAGTACAGCAACTGTATTTGGGGGGCGGCCATGCCTGAGCGTCGCCCCGCCGACCTTCTGGAGATCAGAGGCCTCAACGTCTTTTACGGCCGGAGCCACGCGCTCCAAGGCGTCGATCTGCGGCTCGAACACGGCGTGCTCTCGCTGGTCGGCCGCAACGGCATGGGCAAGACCACGCTGTGCAAGGCAATCGTCGGTCTCATCCCGGTGGCGAGCGGCTCGATCCGCTTTATGGGCGAGGAACTCGTTGGCCGTACTCCTGCCGACATCGCCAGGATGGGGGTCGGTTACGTCCCGCAAGGCCGGCGCTTGTGGCCATCGGTGACAGTCGACGAGCATCTGCGGCTCGCGGGCGGCAACCGCGGGCAATGGACGATCCCGCGCATCTACGAAACCTTTCCGCGGCTTGCCGAACGGCGCAACAACCGGGGTAATCAGCTTTCCGGTGGCGAGCAGCAAATGCTCGCAATTTCGCGCGCGCTCCTGCTCAATCCGCAGCTTTTGATCATGGACGAGCCGACCGAAGGTCTGGCGCCAGTGATCGTGGAGCAGGTTGAAGAGATTTTGGTCGGCCTCGGCGAACAAGGTGAAATCGGCGTGTTCGTCGTCGAGCAGAACATCGGCGTCGCGACCGCGGTTGCCGAAAAAGTGGCGGTCATGATCAATGGCCGGGTCAACAGGGTCATGGAAGCGGCTCGGCTTGAGGCCGACCGCGAACTCCAACAAAGGCTTCTGGGCGTGGGCCAGCACGGCGAGGCAGAGCCGGCGGAAGAGGCGGTGGAAACGCCCGGCGCGGAAGCCAGCGGCCAGCCAACCAGGCCGCGCGGCCCGATCCGCGTATACAATTCAAATCCCAACCCGCCGACGCGCTGGTCGCAACCCGTACCTGTCGTCCAGATCGAGACCTCGGCGCGAACGCGCACCACGGCACCGGAGCCCGCCACCTCGGCAATAACGCCGGCGGTTGAACTACGACCGCTGCACCGCGGCGGCGCGGCGCCGGTGATCATTGCCGGAACGCTCGATACCAAAGGCGCGGAACTGCGCTTTCTTCGCGATCATATCGCCGCCGCGGGCGTGCGCGTTATTTTGGTCGATCTATCCACCTCCGGCGGCCCGTCTCCGGCCGACGTCCCGCCGCACCATATCGCTGCATATTTCCGCGGCGGTCCCAACGCTGTCTTCACCGGCGAGCGGGGCGCCGCAATCACCGCGATGGCCGAAGCGTTTGAGGCCTGGATCAAACGCCAGGACCGGATCGGCGGGCTGATTTCGGCGGGCGGATCGGGCGGTTCTTCGTTGGTCGCACCGGCGATGCGGGCGCTGCCGATTGGCGTCCCAAAGGTTCTCATCTCTTCCGTCGCTTCCGGCAACGTTGCTCCGTATGTGGGGCCGTCGGACATTATGATGCTTTACTCTGTCACCGACGTGGCCGGTCTCAACATGGTCTCGCGCCAGGTCCTCGCCAACGGCGCCGCCGCCATGGTCGGCATGGTGAAGGCGCGCGGGGCGAGCGCGGAGCAAACATCGGCGCGCCGTGGCGAAGCAAAGCCGGCGATCGGGCTGACCATGTTCGGCGTGACTACGCCTTGCGTCGATGCCGTCGTCGACGCGCTCGACGACGACTTCGAATGTCTGGTGTTTCATGCCACCGGCGTCGGCGGTCAATCGATGGAGAAACTGGTCGAGTTCCGGCGATCTCACCGGCGTCATCGACATTACCACGACAGAAGTCTGCGACCTGCTGTGTGGTGGCGTGCTGCCGGCCACTGAAGACCGGTTCGGAGCGATCATCCGGACCCGCGTGCCCTATATCGGCTCATGCGGCGCGCTCGACATGGTAAACTTCGGGCCGATGGCGAGCGTGCCCGAGCGCTATCGCGGGCGCACGCTGGAAATCCACAATCCGACCGTGACGCTGATGCGCACCACGCCCGAAGAAAATGCGCGGATCGGCAGATGGATCGGCGAGCGGCTTAACCGCATGGACGGCCCGGTACGCTTCTTTCTGCCGGAAGGCGGCGTATCGGCGCTCGATGCGCCGGGGCGGCCATTTTCAGATCCACGCGCAGACGAGGAATTGTTTCGCGCGCTGGAATTGACGGTTCGACAAACCGCGACGCGCCGCCTCATTCGCATGCCAGCGCATATCAACGACCCGCACTTCTCGGCCGAGATCGTTGCCGAATTCCGCCGCTTGTTTGGCGGGCGCCTCACCCGTCGGCGCGCGAGGCGATAGCAACATGGCCCGCATCCCGCGTTCCGACGTCCTGGCGCGCTTCCACGCCATGAAAAAGCGAGGCGAGCCGATCATTGGCGCCGGCGCCGGCACCGGATTATCAGCAAAGGGCGAGGAAAAGGGCGGCGTGGATCTGATCGTGATCTACAATTCCGGGCGCTACCGCATGGCCGGCCGCGGATCGCTTGCCGGCATGATGCCGTTCGGCGACGCCAACGGCATCGTGCTCGACATGGCGCGTGAGGTGCTGCCGGTCGTCAACGACACGCCAGTGCTAGCCGGCGTGTGCGGGACCGATCCATTCCGCCAGATGGACGTGTTCCTCGACGAAGTCGCGCGGCTTGGCTTCAGCGGTGTGCAGAATTTCCCCACCGTCGGCCTGATCGACGGCCGCTTCCGCGCCGGCCTCGAAGAAACCGGCATGGGATACGACCGCGAAGTCGAGATGATCGCTAAAGCGCGTGCGCGCGATCTCCTGACCACGCCGTACGTGTTCGAACCGTCGGAGGCGGCGGCAATGGCGCGCGCCGGCGCCGACGTCCTGGTCTGCCACTTCGGTCTCACGGTTGGCGGCACCATCGGCGCCGAGACCGCCATCAAACTCGAGGAATGCCCGGCGCTGACTGATGCAATGGCGGAAACCGCCCTCGCGATCAATCCGGACGCCTTGATCCTCGTTCACGGCGGCCCGATCGCGGAGCCGGCCGATGCAGAATATGTGCTGAAACGCGCGCGTCATTGTCACGGCTTCTACGGCGCCTCTTCGATGGAGCGGCTGCCGGTCGAGCGCGCGCTTCACGAGCAAGTAGCAAAGTTCAAAATGATCAAGCGAGCTTAAACGCAGAGTGTACCCGCACCGGCCAACATCCGGGCGGGAGGGAGGAAACCAAGATGTCTGTCGCCATTCTCGGCAGTCTGATTATCTGGCTGATCGTCGCGGTCATCGTCATCGCGATCGTCGTCTATTTCGTCAACTGGCTCTATCACCGCTCCTCGAAGGAAGTGTCCTTCGTGCGCACCGGCCTGTTCGGCGAAAAAGTCGTCATCAACAGCGGCGCCTTCGTGCTCCCGTTCATTCACGACATCACGCCGGTCAATATGAACGTGCTGCGCATGCAGGTGGTGCGCAACCGCGATGATGCGCTGATCACCAAGGACCGCATGCGCGTCGACATTGAGTCGGAGTTTTACATTCGGGTGCCGCCGACGCGGGACGCCGTGACAATCGCCGCCGCCACACTCGGACGCCGCACCATGAACGTTGCCGAGCTCGACGCATTGCTTTCCGGCAAATTTGTCTCTGCGCTGCGCTCCGTCGCCTCCGAAATGACCATGATCGAGATGCACGAGCGCCGTGGCGAGTATGTCGCCAGGGTCAAGGAATCTGCGCTGGAAGGGCTCAAACAGAACGGCCTCGAACTCGAATCGGTCGCGATCACCGATCTCGACCAGACCGATCTCGAGTTCTTCAACCCGTCCAACCGCTTCGACGCCGAAGGCTTGACCAAGCTCATCGAAGATATCGAGGCGAGACGTAAACTGCGCAACGACATCGAACAGGATTCGATGATCCTAATCCGCACCCGTAACCTCGAAGCCGAGAAGCAGGCGCTGGAAATCGATCGCGAGAGCGAAACCGCGCGGCTTAATCAGGAGCGCGACATCGAGGTGCGTCGCGCGGTGCAGCGCGCCGAACTCGCCCGCGAGCGCTCGTTGCGCGATACCGAAGCCGAACAGGCACAGATTTCCGGCCGCGAAGAGGTCGAGAAAACCCGGATCGCCCACGAACGCACGCTCGCGGAAGCGCGCATCGTTTCCGAGCGCGATATCCGTGAGCGTGAGATCGACCGCGGTCGCCAGATCGACGAGGCGGAAATCGCCGCCCGCGAACGCGTCGAGCGCGCCCGCATCGCGCAGGAGCGCGTCGTCACCGAGGCAAGGATTTCTCGCGAGGAGGACGACCAGCGGCGCGAGATTGAACGGACGCGCAATGTCGAGCAGGCAGAAATTGCGGCCCGTGAAGAGACCGAAAAGGCCCGCATTGCGCAGGAGCTCTCGGTTGTCACCGCACGCATAGCCATGGACGAGGAGAACCGACGGCTCGAGATTGAGCGAAGTCGCAATCTGGAGCATGCCGAGATTGCCGCGCGCGAGACCACCGAACGCGCCCGCATCGCACAAGAGCGCGTTGTCACCGATGAACGCATCGCGCTCGAAGAGGAGATCCGTCGGCGCGAGATTGCCCGCAACCGCACGGTTGAAGAAGAAGAGATTGCCGCGGCAAAGGCCACCGAGGGCGCGCGCATCTCGCGCGAAAAGGCGCTCGCCGCCGAGCGGATCGCCTCCGAACTCGCCACCCGGACGCTCGAAATCGAACGTACCAAAACGTTAGAGGAAACCGACATCGCGGCGCGAGAAACAACAGCCACCGCACGCATCCAGCAGGAGGAACGAGTTCGGGCGCTGGACATCGCCCGCGGCCGTTCGAACGAGGAGTTTGAAATAGCGGCACGAGAAGCGGTCGAAGCCGCCCGCATCGCCACCGAGCTGACGCTGGAGCGCGAGCGCATCACGTCATCGCAGACACGGGACATACTCGACACCGAACGGCGCAAAGTCATCGAAATTGCCGATCAGAATCGTTCGATCGAAGTTGCCGCCAAGCTCGCCGAGCGAGCAGACGCGGATCGTCGGGTGAAGGAAGCAAATATCGTCGCCACCCAAAATGTCGAGCGCACCGACGTGATGCGCGAACAGGCCATCGAGCTTGCCCGCCTCGAACGCCGGCGGGCGATAGAGCAGTTCGAGGTCTCGCGCGTCCAGGCGCTGCAAGAGTCCGAGATCGCCGCTCGCGAGGAAGTCGAGCGCGCGCGGATCGCCTCGGAACGTGGCCTCGATGAGGCCCGCATCATCCGCGAGCGTGAATTACGTCAGCTCGAAATCGGTCGGGAAACGGCGGTGGAAACCGCCCGCATGGAAAGCGACATCGAAATCCACAGGAAATCGCTGGAACAATCGGCTGCGCAGACCGAGGCTGAAGCAGCGCGCGCACAGGCGGTCGAGGCAGAAGAGCGGGTCAAGACCGTGCGCGAAAGCGAAGTGGCGCACCGCCGGCGTGCCGTCGAACTGGTGATCGCCGAAAAAGAGGCCGAGGAAGTACAAATCGCGGCAGCGGCGCTAAGTGTTCGTGCGGCGGTCGAGGCCGAGGCGCAAAAACTCCTCAACGAAGCAGAGAACGTCCTTACCGACGAAGCCCGCACTTCGCTGTTCCGTCGCCGGCTACTCGAGCGCATCGAAGGCATTGTACGCGAGAGCGTCAAGCCGATGGAGAAGATCGAAGGCATCCGAATTCTCCATGTCGATGGTCTCAATGGCGGCGGCAACGGTGGGGGTAACGGCGGGCGCAGTGCTACTGACGAGGTGATCGATTCGGCGCTGCGCTACCGCGTGCAGGCGCCGATGATCGATCAGATCCTCGCCGAGATCGGCATCGAGGGCGGCAGCCTCTCGCGCATGCCGGGCCTCATCCGCGAGGCGCGTGACATGCAGGGCATCCGCAAGGAAACCGCACCAAAGAAGCCGCCCGAAGGTGGCGGCGGGGGCGGCGGCGGATCGTCCGGCTAGAGCGCATGGCGAAATAACAAAGAAGGGAGGAAAAGAGCCTCATGGCCCGCGTCTATATTTCGAGCGTCATCAACGGCCGTTCCGACCGCGTCTGGGCGCGGGTGCGCGACTTCAACGGCCTGCCTGCCTGGCATCCGGGGATCGCGGAAAGCCGGATCGAGAACGGCGAACCGTCGGACAAGATCGGCTGCGTGCGCGATTTCCGGTTACGCAACGGCGATCGCATCCGGGAGAAGCTGCTTGGCCTCTCGGACTTCGATCTATTCTGCACCTACTCGATTCTTGAATCCCCGATGGGCGTCGAAAACTACGTGGCGACGCTCCGGCTCACGCCGGTCACAGACGGTGACCGCACTTTCGCGGAGTGGACGGCGGAGTTCGATTGCCCGCCGGAACGCGAAACCGAGTTGGTCACAAATATCGGCGGCGGCGTATTCCAAGGCGGGTTCGATGCCTTGAAGCGGCAGTTCGGGGGCTAACGCCGATGATCCGCATCGTCCGCTCAACGATCATCGACGCGCCGTCCGATCGCGTCTGGGCGTTGCTGCGCGACTTCAATGGTCACGACACCTGGCATCCCGCGGTTGCGAAGAGCGCGATCGAACGCGGCCAAAGCTCAGATAAGATCGGCTGCGTGCGGCATTTCTTCCTCCGCGACGGCGCCGAATTGCGCGAGCGGCTGCTGACGCTTTCCGATCTTGAGCAGAGTTTCAGCTATTGTCTGCTCGACACGCCGGTTCCGCTCTTCAACTACGTCGCCCATGTCCGGCTTGCGCCTGTCACCGACGGCGACCGCACATTCTGGGACTGGCGCTGCACTTTCACGACGCGCGCAGGGCAAGAAGCCGAGATGACGCGGATGGTCGGCGAGGATATTTACGACGCTGGCTTTGCCGCGATTCGCGCCAGCCTGGCCGCGTCGTCCGGACTAGAGGGCCGCGCATGAGCGTCAGCGTTAAGACATTCGCCCGTCTGGCCGACGCTGCCGGCGCGCTGTCGACCGAACGCAACGCGCGCTTTCTCGGCGGCGGCACACTGGTCATGCGCGCGGTGAACGAGGCCGACCCGACCATCGAGACGATCGTCCGCTCGACCGATCCAAGTTTGCTGCATATCGCGGTTTCGTCGAGCCGCATTGAGCTTGGCGCCGGCGTGACCATGGCCGCCATTCTCGCAGAGCGTGAACTTGCGTTCCTTCACCCGGTCGCGCGCGCGGTCGGCGGCCCGGCCATTCGCGAGGCCGCGACGGTTGGCGGCAATCTGTTCGCGCCGTCTCCTTATGGCGACTTCGCGGCGGCTCTGCTCGCGCTTGATGCGACAGTGATGCTGGCGGCAGGTTTCGGCCAGCGCGAACTGCCGCTGGAAGAGTTACTTGGGCGTCGCGACCGCGGTTCCACGCTCGTGTCCACTGTCGCGTTCAAACGTCCGCCCAACGATGCCTTTCGATTCCACAAAGTGACGCGCGTTCATCCAAAGGGCATCTCGGTCCTTTCCATCGCCGCGCAAGTGCCATTCGCCAGCGGTCGCATTACCGGTGCGCGGATCGCTTACGGCGCGATGGGTCAGACGCCGGTGCGCGCCAAGGCGGCGGAGCGAGCGCTCGAAGGCCGCGCGCTCGATGCTGCCGGCATCGCGCCGGCTCTCGCTGTGGCGACCGACGGCACCTCGCCAACCGACGACGCGATCGCGAGCGCCTGGTGGCGGCGTGAAATTCTACCGGTGTATCTCCGCCGGCTGCTGCTCGGCACAGCGCAGGCATGAGGCAGCCATGAAAACTCCAATTCAGTTCCACTTGAACGGCGAGGAGGTCGCCGCCTTCGTCGAAAGCGGCGCCAACCTGCTCGACACGCTGCGGGAGACCGTCGGCGATCTGTCGGTGAAGGGCGGCTGCTGGCAAGGAACCTGCGGCACCTGCACGGTGCTGATCGACGGCGTGCCGAGGGTTTCCTGCGTGACGCTCGCGGAAACCTGCGCCGGAAAATCGGTCGAGACTGTGGCCGGGCTCCGCCGCGGCCCCGATCTGCACCCGTTGCAAAACGCATTCATGGAACGCTTCGCCGCTCAGTGCGGCTATTGCACGCCCGGTATGCTGATGGCTGCAAAAGCGCTGCTGGACCGCAATCCGAACCCGACCCGAGCTGACGTGGTCGATGCGCTCTGCGGCAACATCTGCCGCTGTACCGGATATGAGCCGATCATCGAGGCGGTGCTCGACGCGGCCCGCAGCGATGATCGTCGGCGCGCCTGAGGAACCAATATGCTTGAATTTCGCAAAGACATCTTCGCCGACGAACGCGACGATAATCTGATCGAGATCGGTCAGCCGACGGCGCGTCAGGACATCCTCGGCCATGTCACCGGCACGTCGCCGTACTACGACGATCACCGCTTCGGCAATCTGCTGCACCTGAAAATCCTGCGCAGCCCGCACGCTCACGCCCGCATCCGCTCAATCGACGATTCGGCAGCCGCTCGCGCGCCCGGCGTCAAGCGGATCATCCGGGCGGCCGATGTGCCGGTCAATCTCAACACGCTCCTGAGCCTCATTCAGTTCGGCAAAGACGATGAGCCTTCGCTCGCATCCGACGTGGTGCGCTACAAGGGCGAGCCGATCCTCGGCATCGTTGCGACCAGCGAGCGCGCGGCGCTCGAGGCGATGGCGCTGGTGCGCATCTCCTACGATCAGCTGCCGGCCGTGTTCGACGTCGAGGAAGCGCTGAAACCCGGCGCCCCGTCGGTCAACGCGACTTACCCGAAGAACACATTCGAATATTACGGCAAATACGATCATCAGAAAGTGCGCTTCGGCGACGCGGCGGCTGCTTTCAAACAGGCCGACGTTGTGATCGAGGATCGTTACCAAATGTCGCCGATCGAGCATGCTCCGACGGAGACCAACGGTTCGATTACCGTACCGGACACCAACGGCCGCTTCATCGTTTACACCTCGACGCAGGCACTGTTTTTCTCGCTCGACACCTCCGCCAAGATCAACGCGATCCAATCGAACCAATTGCATTTCATCGGCGGCACGGTCGGCGGCGGTTTCGGCGGCAAAGTCGACACGCTTACTGAGCCACTGTCGATCCTTGCGGCGCGGCTGACTGGCGCGCCGGTTCGTTATCGGTTTGGCCGCCACGAAGAGATGCAGTTCGGCTCACCGCGCGGCGCCGAGCGGATCTACATCAAGGACGGGGTAATGAAAGATGGCAGGATCGTCGCCCGCCAGGCGCGCTGCTACTTCGATTCCGGCGCCTACACGCGGCTGTCGAGCTATGCGGTGGTCAAATGCGCGGCTCACATTCCTGGGCCCTACACGATCCCCAACGTGCACGCCGACATCTTTTGCGTCTTCACCAACCGCACACCGGCGACCGCCATGCGCGGTTTCGGCGTCACTGCGCTCGACTTCGCACTCGAATGTCAGATGGACAAGCTCGCGTTCGCTGTGGGGATGGACCCGCTGGAATTCCGCATCCTCAACGCCTACCGCGACGGCGACATGAAAGCGCATCGACGCGAGGCGAAGAACTGCGCGTTGATCGAGTGCGCGCAGGTCGCTGCCGAAAAGGCCAATTGGCCGTTGCGCGATGAATTCCGGCGGATGTCGTCGCGGCTGGGTGGAGGTGCCGATCGCGCCGGCGGTGTTGCCGATCGAACACGCGCGCCGGCGCTCGCACCTGCGGCCAAGCACGCACCGGCGGTACCGCAGCGCGTCGCATACGAGCGCCCGACACCAGCGGCACCGGCGCCTGCTGCACCTGCGCCACCGCCACGCAGCGCGCCGCCAGCACCGGCTTCCTCGCCGGCCGCATCGAGCCACGGCGCGGCGCGCTTTTCCTCGGTGTTTGGAACAAGGAGGCGCTGATCATGGCCAAGCACCGCGGGCGCGGCGTCGCCACTATCAATTATCCGATCGGCATGAATCTCGGCGGCGACCCGAGCCAAGCCCTGGTTCATTCCAACCCGAGCGGAAAGTTCACTGTCGCTCTGTCTTCGATCGATCTCGGACAGGGAATGAAATCGGTGACGCGGCAAATCTGCGCCGAAACGCTCGGCGTGCCGGTCGAGGATGTTTACGTCGACACCGCGGATTCGGACACCGGGCCGCACTGCATGGGTTCGTTTGCCTCACGCGGCACGCATCGTGTCGGCAATGCGGTTATGACTGCGGCACGCGAGGCGCGCGGGGTCATGCTGGAAGCGGCCGCCGAAGAGCTGGAAGTCGATCCCGGCGATCTTGAGACCGATGGCAAGGGCTCTATTCGCGTGAAAGGCGCGCCGCATCGTTCGATCTCGGTGCGAGACGTCGCCATCGCCGCGCAATTTCGCCAAGGCAAGACGATTTCCGGCCGCGGCATTTTTCTGGTGCCGCTGTCGGACGTCGATCCTGAGACCGGAGAGATGTCGCCCGCAACTTGTTACGCCCACGCCTGTCTCATTGCCGAAGTTGAAGTCGACGACGAGACCGGCGAAATCGCGGTGCTGAAAATGACGAGCACCTACGAAATCGGGCGCGCGATCAATCCGAAACTGGTCGAACAGCAACTCGTCGGTGGCTCCTGGATGGGCATGAGTCACGCGCTCTATGAGACGCCGGAGCCGTACTACCCGGATACGCGAAACGGTCCGCGCGATTTCAACGAGTATTTGATGCCCGGTCCGGGCGATATCTGCCCGCACGACATTATCGTGCTGGAAAGGCCCGCTCCGGACGGCCCGTTCGGCGCTAAGGGCCCAGGCGAGATGTGTGCCAACCCGGTGTTGCCGGCTGTCGCCAACGCGGTCTTCAACGCGGTCGGCGTGCGCATCAACGATCTGCCGATCACGCCGGAAAAAGTTCTGCGGGCGCTCAAGGCGCGCGGCGGCGCCGCGGTAACGACGGGACGCCCGCGGTAAAATTCATGACGGTGCGGCAAAAAATCGTCGGCATTGGCAGCCCACGCGAGCTCGAAGAAGCACTGCGCGCCGCCTATTACCTGGCCGACGATGAACTTTCGACCGCCGCTTACCTCGCGCTGGCGCTGGGCAAGCCGCTGCTCCTCGAAGGCGCGCCTGGCGTCGGCAAGACCGAAGCCGCCAAGGCCATTGCCGGGGTGCTCGGCCGCACGCTGCTGCGCCTGCAATGCTACGAAGGAATTGACGCGGCAGCAGCGCTCTACGAGTGGAATTTTCCGCGGCAAATGCTGGCGCTTCGTCAGGAGGGTGAAGCCGCCGCGCACACGGACATCTACGGGGACGAGTTCCTGATCGAGCGGCCGATGCTTGCTTGTCTCCGCCGGCCGCAAGAGACCATGCTGCTCATCGACGAAATCGACCGGTCCGACCACGAGTTCGAGGCCTTTCTGCTTGAGTTTCTTTCCGACTTCCAGATTTCGATCCCGGAGCGCGGCGCTATTCGCGCTTACGAACGGCCGGTGGTCATCCTCACTTCCAACCGCACCCGCGAATTACACGAGGCGTTGCGCCGCCGTTGCGTCTACCACTGGATCGAATATCCGGCGCCGGAGCGCGAAATGCGCATCATCATGATGCGCGCCTCGGGCGTCAGCGAACGCGCAGCCCGCGCGGTCGTCGCGGCGGTTGGGCGCTTGCGCCGCGAACCGCTCGCCAAACTTCCCGGCATCGCCGAGGCGGTCGAATGGGCGGAAGCTGCAACGCTTCTCAACGAGCAAGGCGCGCGCTGGCCCGATGCGTTTCGGCGTTCGCTTGGCGTCGTCCTCAAGGACGAAGACGATCTCGTCCATATCGCGCCGAAGATTGAAGCCATTCTTGAAGAGGCACAGGCGTGAACGGCGCGCCAGACCCGATCGCTCACTTCGTCGGCTTTGCTGGGCTGTTGCGGCGCGCCGGATTTGCCGTTGCGCCCGAACAGACGGTCAGTTGGCTCGCCGCCATCGAACTTCTCGGACCGCAAGAGATCGGCGATATCCGCCGCGCGGCACGTGCGACGCTGGCGCCGCCGCCGGAACGCTTTGCGGAATTCGATGCGCTGTTCGACGCGCATTTCCTCGGCGTGTTCGGTTCGCAGGTGGAGACGGTACCGAGCGAAGACGAGCCGATACGGGCGGCTGAAGATTTATCCGTCGGGCCGGAGCCGATTTTCGGCGACGAGACCCATGAATCCGGCGCGCAGGCGACCACGGCAGAGCGGCTTGCAGCGCGCCGTTTCGCGCCCGGAGAAGAAGGTGAGACGCTGCGGCGCTTCGCCCGCGCCCTTCCCGGCCGTGTGCCGCGGCGCCGCGGCTATCGCTGGCGGTCGGCTCGCGGCGGACCGGGCACCGATGCACGGCGCATGTTCCGCGACGCGATGCGTCACGCCGGGGAGATATTTAGCCTGCGCCAGCGCAAGCGCCGACTGCGGCAGCGCCGTATCATCGTTCTCGTCGACGTTTCCGGATCGATGAAGGAACGCACGCAAGCGCATCTCGCGTTTGCCCATGCACTGGTTCGTGCCGCCGACTCGGTCGAAGTATTCACCATCGGCACCCGGCTCACGCGCATCACCCGGCCGCTGCGCCTGAAGAATCGCGAGCTGGCGCTCTCCACCGCATCGCTGCTCGTTGCTGACTGGGACGGCGGCACCCGCATCGGTGAGGCACTGAATGCCTTTCTTGCAGTCCCGCGTTTTTCCGCATTGGCGCGCGGCGCCGCGTTGGTCGTGCTTTCCGACGGGCTTGAGCGCGGCGACCCGACTGCGATGGCCGACGCGGTCGTCCGCTTTTCGCGCATCGCGTGGCGGATCGTCTGGTTAACGCCGCTCGCCGCCGATCCCGGATTCGAACCGCGCACTGCCGGTCTCGTCGCCGCCCGACCATTCCTTGACGTACTGGGCGACGGCGGGTCGATCGAACAAATCTGCGCGCATGTTTTGCAATTGGCCGACGCGAGGGCGGCATGACGGCGAGCGTTTGATCGGCTCAAAGACTTAAGAAAACACGCTAGCGTATGAATGAGACCCGAGTGGGAGGAAAGTAATGGCGTTGGAAATCAAAATTCTCGACTACGGCGATATCGAGCTTGAATTCGAGCTTTCTGGTGCTCGGCCGCGATTGCGGCCGCACCCGCCGCGTGCCGACGCTCGGCTTCCTCATTCTCGGCGGCACCTGGCCGATCGTCGTCGACACCGGTTATCGGTCGAACCAGATCATGGAAACGCTCGGCATGCGCGGGATGCAGTCGCACGAGAACATGATCGAGAACCAGCTCAGGAAGCACGGGCTGAAGCTCGGTGATGTGCGCTACGTTCTGCATACCCACCTGCACATCGACCACGCCGGCAAGGACGACCTGTTTCCCATGAACACTGCCGTGGTGCTCAACCGGCGCGAGCTGGAATACTCGGTTTCAGGCCTGATGCATCCGCAATATCCGGCAATCGACATCAAGCATCTGGTCGACCGGCTGCATACCAAGGGCGCGCTGCGCTTTCTCGATCTTGAAATATCCGGGCCGACTGAGCTGATGCCCGGCGTCATTTGCGAGGCCGCTGGCGGCCACACCGAAGGTTCGATGAACGTGATCGTAAAGACCGCGGAAGGCGTGGCTACCATTTGCGGCGACGTGCTCTACGACATCAACGACCAGCTCGTCGACCCCTTCCACGAAATCAGCGACATGGAGCCGCGCGTCACCGGCAATCACGGGGTTAGCAAACGCGACGAGAAAGCAGCGATCAAAAAGGTGGTCGCCAGCTCACGGTTCATACTGCCGGTACACGACCGGCCGGCCATCGTCGAAGCCGGGGTCGTCATCGGCCGTTTGCAGGACGTGGTTCCCGGCCCGGTGGTTCAGTCGATGCCGCGCCGCAATTGGTTCGCGGCGTGACCGAGGGAGGCATGCGATGAGTTATTCCGCGCTCCGCCGCGAGTTTTCCGACCTGATCGACCTCGATGCGCCGGTCGATCTGTTGGCCGGCGGGTTCACCTTTACCGAAGGGCCGATCTGGCACCCGCGCGATCAGTTCCTGCTGTTCTCCGACATGCCGGCGGACGTTCGCCGCCGCTACGATGAGCGGAGCGGCGTCCGTGAGGTGATGAAGCCGTCCAACAAATGCAACGGCATGACCTACGACGCAAATCTCGGCCTCGTGGTCTGCGAGCATGCAACGTCGAGCCTCATCCGCGAGTCGAACGGCCGCCGCGACGTTCTTGCCTCGCACTTTGACGGCAAGGAACTCAATAGCCCGAACGACGTCTGTGTGCGTTCGGACGGCTCGATCTATTTTTCCGATCCCTGGTATGGACGGATGCCGGTGTACGGCGTCGAACGGCCGCGCCAACTCGGATTTCAAGGCGTCTATCGCGTGCCGCCCGGTGGTGGCCCGCCACAGCTTCTCGTCGACCGCAATTTGTTCGAGCAGCCAAACGGCTTGTGCTTCTCGCCTGATGAGCGCCAGCTTTACGTCAACGATACGGTGCGCGCACTGATCCGGGTATTTGATGTCAGCCCCGACGGCTCGCTTGGTCCGGATCGGATTTTCGCTTCCGGCATCCGCTCCGAGCTGGAGCCTGGCGTGCCTGACGGCATGAAGTGCGATAGCGCCGGCAACGTCTGGGTAACCGCGCCGGGCGGCGTGTGGGTCTATTCGCGGTCGGGCGCGCTGATCGGCAAAGTCAAAGTCCCTGAGCTGGTGGCCAACCTGCACTGGGGCAAATCGGATTGGCGGACGTTGTTCATGTGCGCGACGCATTCGCTCTACGCGGTGCGCACGAAGATCGGCCCTCACACCGAGCCCTTCATGCGCGCCAGTGCTTCTGCGGGCACGAGCACAGGGTCGGCCGCCGCTCCGGCGGCGCCGCCGGAGCGCGCCAATACGCACAATGGCCTCTCGCTCGATCCTTCGCGCTGCGCGCTGATCATCCAGGACATGCAGAACGACGTGATGATGGATGGTGGCGCGTTTGCTTCCTCTGGCGCACCCCAACACGCCCGCGAGCAGAACGTGGTCGAAAACATCCGGCGCCTGGCGGATGCTTGCCGCGCCCGCGGCGTGATGGTCATCCACGTCTGGTTCGTGGTCGAACCGGGCGCGCCCGGCGTGACGCTCAACGCGCCGCTGTTCGAGGGGCTGGTTGATTTCAAAGGCGATGGTGCGAGGAACCTGGGGCGCGGCTCCGACCGCCGGTCTCGAACCCCAGCCGGGCGATCACGTCGTGGAAAAAATCCGCATGAGCGCCTTCGAAGGGAGCCACCTCGAGATCGTGCTCCGCTCCGGCGGTCGCGACACCATCATCGACACCGGCGCATGGACCAACATGTCGATCGAACACACAGCCCGGACCGCCGCGGACAAAGGCTATTTCGTCGTCGTGCCGGAGGATTGCTGTTCGACCATGAACGCTGACTGGCACCGCGCTTCCATTCAATACGCAATGACCAACGTGGCGGCGGTAACGAAAGCGAGTGAGGTCATTGCGGCGCTCGGCTAAGACGGCAATGTGAGCCCTTCGCTGGCGAACGCCCGCTGCACCGCCGGGCGGCCGGCAAGTCGGCGCGCGTGGGCGGTCCAGCGCGAAAATTCCCGTTCCATGTCGAAACCGAGCACCGGCCCGCGCCCCCAGGTCCAGTAAACGAGAAGAAGCGGATCGGCGACGCTGTAGCGTTCGCCAATCGCCCAGGGCCCCTCCCCGAGCTTTTCGTCTACGTCACGCCACAACTCGCGGGCTGTCTTCTTCCCGGTGGCAGCTACGTCCTCGACCGCGCGCGGGTCGGAGGCATACCGAGCCGCCCGGCGAACGTGGCCGAAAGCAACTTGAATTGTCGAGGACAACCAGTTGAGCCACTCGGCGCAGCGCGCCTCCTCACGGGGATCCCAGGGCCAGAGTCCGGCCGCCGGATGCCGGGCTGCAATGTAACGCAAGATCGCCGGCGCTTCCGTCAGCACCCAGTCGCCGTCGGTGAGCGCCGGCACACGCGCCTTCGAATTGATGCGCAGGTATTCTGTGCTGTTCTGTTGATTGGCGGCGAGATCGACGCGGGATAGTTCAAAGGGCGCCCCGACCTCTTCGAGCGCAATGTGCGGCGCGAGCGAGCACGCACCCGGCGCGTAATAAAGTCTCATCAGGCCCACTCTACTTTTCGCCGCAATGCCGATCAACGATGCCGATCAATACGTCGCCCGGCCGCCCGACAGATCGAACACGGCGCCGGTCGTAAACGAATTTTCCGCGCCGGCGAGCCAGCAGATCATCGACGCTGCCTCGTCGAGTTCAAGCATACGGCCGCGTGGAATCTTTGACACGATCATCGCCAAAAAGTCCGGCGCCTGACTCAGCGCCAGTGTGGTCTTGGCGACGGCCGGCGTTACGCAATTGACAGCGATATTGTATGTCGCAAGCTCCTTGCCGAGCGACTTGGTCAGCCCGATGACCGCCGCCTTCATCGAACTGTAGGCCGGCGCTTTCGGGTTGCCTTCTTTGCCGGCGACCGAGCTGAGATTGACGATGCGGCCGTAATTCGCCGCGATCATGTGGGGAACGACTGTCCGGCAAACGTAAAACGTCCCGATGAGTCCGACGTTGACAACGTCGCGGAATGCTTCGGGCGGATATTCCCACGTCGGCGCGTTCGGCCCGACGATTGCGGCATTGTTGACCAGAATGTCGATTTTGCCGAAATGCGCGACTGTCGCTTTGGTGGCGGCTTCGACGGCAGCAAGGTCGGCGATGTCGACCGCTAGCCCGCGCACGCGGTCAGGCTTGCCGATGCCGGCAGTTGTTTTATCCAGCAGCGAGCTATCGCGATCCCAGATCGCAACGCGCCCACCGGAAGCTAGGATGCGGTCGGCGACCGCAAGGCCAATGCCTTGCGCACCACCGGTCACGATCGCGACGCGGTCCTTCAGATCGTAAGCATTCATGGAGCATTTCCCCCGGGGACTTCGATACTGCAGCCACTCGCTTGTTTGCGAGCTTTCGCCTGAAATCTTACAGCAAAGACCGGCGCGGATAGCAACCAAATGAGACGTCGCGCAGCTGCACAAAACCGATGCCCATCAACCGCGCTTGGCACCGCCGTTAGCCAGCCATTCCGCGTAGGTCTGCCGCACCATCGTGAACGGCTTGCCTAGCGGCGCGTAGAGATTAGCGAACAGCCGCGCCACCGGCTTATAGGCATTGAGGTCGACATACATGCGCGCCGGGTCGACGATGCCGGCGCGGGCGTGCACGTAAACGACTTCACCGATGCACAAGCGGCGGCCGTTCTTCACTTCGAGCGTCTGATAGTGGCGGCATTCCAGTGAAGCGACCGCCTCGGCGATGCGCGGCACCGGAATCGAATGACTCGGCAATGTCGTGAGGCCCGCCGCATCAAGCTCGCTGGTCTCAGCCGGGAAATCCACCGCGCAAATGTTCATGCGTTCTGCGAGCGCCTCATCGACCAGGTTGACGACAAACGAACCCGTGTCACGGATGTGCGCGGCGGTGTCTTTAAGCGAACCGTCCGGGCGCGCCTGCAAGCCGAGGACAACCAGCGCCGGGTCTTCCGCAAAAACGTTGAAGAACGAGAACGGCGCGGCGTTGACGACGCCACCCGGGCCGATCGTCGTGACCAGCGCAATCGGTCGCGGCACTACCAGCCCACAGAGGAGCTTGTAGCGATCCTGAACAGGAAGCGTCGCGAAATCGGCTTCGAACGGTGCGGCCATGTTACAGCTTCGGCGGCGGGATGACGCCGGTCTGGCTGGTGATGCGACCGTAATGTTCGACGCGGCGGTGGCGCTGGAAGTTAAAGATCGTCTCCTTGCCGAAAAGCGTGGCATCGAGATCGCAGTCGGCGACAATCAATTCATCGTCCTCTGTCTTAGCCTCGGCGACGATTTCGCCGTCCGGATTGACGATCACGCTGCCGCCGATCATGGGGAAGCCGTCCTCGGCGCCGCCTTTAGCAACGGCGACAACCCAAGTCGAGTTTTGATAGGCGCCGGCCTGCAGCGTCAGGCGGTTGTGAAACAGCCGTTTCTGCGGACCCTCGTCGGGATTCTGCGAATTGACCGAAGGCGTGTTGTAGCCGAGCACGATCAGCTCGACACCTTGCAGACCCATAACGCGGTAGGTCTCAGGCCAGCGCCGGTCGTTGCAGATGCACATGCCGAAAATGCCGCCCATGGTGCGCCAGACCGGGAAACCGAGATCGCCCGGCTCGAAATAACGCTTCTCCAGGTGCTGGAACGCGCGCTGTGGATCGAACTCGGAATGGCCGGGCAGGTGAACCTTGCGATACTTGCCGACGATTTTGCCGTCGCGGTCGACCAGGATCGAGGTGTTGAAGTGATGGCCGTCGGGCGTCAGCTCGGCGTAGCCGAACGAGAGCCCGATGCGATATGCGGCGGCCTTGTCGAACAGTGGGCGGGTCGCCGCGTTGGGCATGCCGCGCTCGAACCAGGCGTCGACCTCGGCCTGATCGGTCATGTACCAGCGCGGAAAGAAAGTTGTGAGCGTTAGCTCCGGATAGACGACGAAATCACAGCCCTGCGCTTTAGCTTGGTCGAGGAGATCGAGCATGCGCCGAACCGCCGCTTGACGGCTATCCACTCTGTGGATCGGCCCCATTTGAGCGCCGCCAATCCGAAGCACACGGCTCACCAAAGTCTCCAGCAATTCACGCCGCGATCCGCCGTTCCAGCCGGCTGATCAGCCGCACCACCGGCCACAACATAGCAAGGCAGATCGCCTTCGACCCGTTGGTTTTTCAATGAGGTGAGGAAAGACCGGGTGGTATGGCCCGGTCCGGCTTTACCCATGCCACTGACCAAGCACGCGGCAGACCGCGGCTAAAGTAGGGGCGCGAGGCCACTGTGATTTATGGCAGTTGCCAATAGCCGCCTGCCGCTCCAGTGGTCGCCCGCGCACCCGCTGGCATCAGTCGCCCCCGTTGGCGGAGCGCCAAGCGAGGGACGGGCCGCGAGGTCCGTCCCTCCGGTCGCATCAGGTCCGCGACCGCGCCGATACGTCGGCGACTTCAGCCTCAATCGCCTCAAGCAACACCTCGACCCAACGCCGCGGGATGCCGCGGGTGATGAAAACCATGCGGCTGCGGCGATCGGCCGACGGCCAGCGATGGAGCCATGCCGGGGCATGAAAAACGTGCTGTACGCCGTGGATAACAGCCGGCCGCTCCGGACTCTCGGCGATGTTCACGATGCCCTTGAGACGCAGCAGGTCCCCGCCGCAGTGCTCGGCAAGGGCCTCGAGAAAGAGCGTCAGTGCGACGGCTTGGATCGGCGCCGAGTGCAACACCGCGTAGGTCGTGATCTCGGTATCGTGGGCGCCGTGAGCGTGTCCGTTCGAATCACCCAGCCATGCATCGAACTCGCCGGACCCGGTCTTGAGATCGCACGGAGTGGCATCGAATAGACCCGTGGATTCAATGCAGCCATGCACAGCGCGCAAGGTCGGCGCGCCGGCGTTGAGGTCAGCGAGCCGGCTGCGCAGCGCCGCCCCGGTACCATCCGGCATCAGATCAAGCTTGGTCAGAACGATGCGGTCGGCGACCGCAATCTGCTTTCGCGAAATGGATTCCCGTTCGAGCGTGGCGCAGCCGTTCACGGCATCGACCGCCGTCACCACGCTGCCAAGCGCGAGGCGCGAGGCGACGTTTTGATCCGTCATCAGCGCGTGGAGGATCGGCGCTGGGTCGGCAAGTCCGCTCGTCTCGATCACGATCCGATCGAACCGCGAGCACGAGCCTTCGTCACGCCGGCGCAGCAGGTCTTGCAGCGTTTGCGACAGATCGGTTCGCACCTTGCAGCACAGGCAGCCGGTGGTGAGCGCGACGATACTGTCTTCGCTGGTTTCGATCAGCTCGTGGTCGAGCCCGATCTCGCCGAACTCGTTGATGATGACCGCAGTGCGCGCGAACTCCGGCTGCCGCAGCAGATGACCGAGCATAGTGGTCTTGCCGCTGCCGAGAAAGCCGGTGAGAACCGAAACCGGAATCACATCCGCTCCGGTCATTGCGGCACCAGCGGCGCGATGGCGACCCGGACCTTGTTGGCGGCGTAGTCATGATCGAGCGCCTCGCGGACCTGACGAAGCACAGCCAGGAGTGAAAGCGCGGGCCGCTTGCGACCGTCGATGGCAACCATCCAGCGGAACATCGAGTCCCGCGGCGCCGGTTCGATCCTGATCTTCTTGTCGCCGCCGATCACAATGGCGCCGTCACTGGTGCGCTCGACACTACCGACGACACCCCAGGCAACCAGACTCTCCGTCAACAGGTCGCGCGCAAGTTCGATCGGCGCGCCGCTCACAGCGGAGCTCCTTTCAAAGTCTGCGCAGAAATTTTGCGCTTGAGGTGACGCCCGTCTTGCGGCGTTCCGAAATACTTGCCCTGCTCCACCATCACCTTGCCGCGGAGGATGGTGGTCACCGGCCAGGCGAAAATATCATGACCTTCCCACGGCGTGTAATCGGTCTCGTGCAGGTCGGCGGCGCGCACCTTACCCCGCCGGGCCGGATCGAGGATTGCGATGTCGGCGTCGCTGCCGGGAGCGAGCACGCCCTTCCGCGGATAAAGTCCCATGATCTTGGCAGCGTTGGTCGACACCAGATCGACATATTGTGAAAGCGAATAGCCGCGCCGCTTAACCATCTCGGTGTACATCACGCCGAGCCGGGGCTCGACACCCGAATTGCCGCCGGTGGTGTTGTCGATGCGATCACCCACCAGCTTATCCTTGAGCGTGCAGCACAGCTCATCGGTGGCGACGCAGTGAATCAAGTCATTGGCCGTGCCGTGCCACAACGCCTTCTGATCGTCCGCCGATTTCAGCGATGGGTAGGTGTGATAAATCTGGCCGTTGGGGCGTTTATAATCCTCCGCCGAATAGAGCAAATATTGGTGCAGCGTCTCGCCGTAAACCGGCAGACCCTTGGCGCGCGCCTCGGCGATGGCGGCAACGCCGGTGCCGGCTGACACGTGCATCATGTAGAGCGCGGTGCCGGGTACGCTTTCAGCCAGACGCAGAATGCGGCGGAAACTCAAATCCTCCGAGAGCTGATTGTGAACTTCCGCGAGATGTTCGAAGCCGACACGGCCCTCGCGAATGAGCTTGGCGTACATGTGCATGACAATGTCGTTGTCTTCGGCGTGGATGACGCCAAGGCCGCCCTCTTTTGCCAGCACCTGAAACGCTTCCCAGATGTCGCCGAAATCGATCATGCGGCCGGAGCGCGAGGGCAGAATATTGGTTGTGAATATTTTCAGCGTCGGATAGCCGGCCTGAATGGCTTCTGTGAGCTGCGCGGAAAATTCCGGCGGCGGTTCGGAATGCAGCATGATGTGGTAGGCCCAATCGCACGGACTTTTACCAACAAAGTCTTTGTCGCGGGTCTCAATCGCCTGGAGCGCCGAGACGCCGCCGCGCCAATAGGCGAAATCGATTAGCGTGGTGGTGCCGCCGTAAAGCGCAGCGGGGCCGACCTGTTCCGGCCCGGCGGTGACGAGCGGCGTGCCATCGGGCTTGGTCCATTCGTGATGCAGATGGACATGCGGGTCGATGCCGCCCGGCATCACGATGAGGCCGGTCGCATCGATCACGCGCGTGGCGGGCTCTGCCGATAGTGCGCCGCCGGCCGCGATCGCCGCGATGGTTTCGCCCGCCACCGCAACGTCGCCCTGCACCACGCCGTGAGGCGTCACAACGTCACCGCCACGAATGATGAGATCGAGCATCGCCTATCCTCGCGGTTAGCTGAAAGGCTTGCTCACAACCGCAAGGCCGCGCAGCGCCAACGCCCACGCGGCATCACACCAGATCAAATGCCGGTGCGAAAGCGCGTCATGACGACGATGATGGCGATCTGCATCATGCCCTGCAACGCGACCGCATAGAAGTAGTGCTGCATCCAGAAGCCGATCCTCTTCATATCCGGATTGAGCTTCTGCAGTTCGAGGCAAACGAACACGTTGACCGGCGCCAGAAAACCGAGACCCATAATGGTCATCAAGATAACCAGTGCCAGCGCGGCGGCGACCCAGCCGTAGTTCGGCCACGGCAGCGCGGTGTAACCAAGCTTGACCGCAAGAAACCAGCCGGTCGTGCCGGCGATGATGGCGAGCGCCGGCATCAGAAACAGGGTCCGTGGGACCAGGCGCCGCACGACTTCGCGGCGGATTGAGAGATCCATGCGGCGCAGGATCGGGCCGAGCACAAATCCCATAAAAAGATCGATTCCGGTCCATAACAGGCCGGTGAAGACGTGGATGAAATCGAGGAGCCAGAAATTCTCTGCAGCGATTGCAGCGATCATGACGGCGACAGCCGCCAGCGCCCACCAGAGATAGCGCCATATGATGAGGCTCTGCGGTGCTTCGATGGCGGCGACGGTCATCGGCGTGCTGAGCTTCCTGCGAGTACCGCGTGCACTATACCATTTCTCCCAAACACTGCGGCCCTCGTCTATCCGGTAGCGCGCAAGACTTTGTATCCAACTTTATCCCGATCCCAGGTCGCGGGCGTAACCCCACGCTCGCGGAGTTTGTACTTGGTCACCTTACCGTTCTCGGTCACCGGCAAGGCGTCGACGAATTCAAGGAAACGCGGCACGGCGAAATACGGCATGCGTGGCTGACAAAAATCGAGCAGCGCGGCGTGATCAAGCTGCGCGCCGGCGCGCAACACCACTGCGGCCATGACTTCATCCTCAGCAAGCTCCGAGCGGACCGGAAACACGGCAGCGTTTTCAACCTCAGGATGGCTCACGATCACCTGCTCAACTTCGTAGGAGGAAATGTTCTCGCCGCGGCGCCGGATGGCGTCCTTCATGCGGTCCATAAACCGGTAGTAACCGTCGCTCTCGCGCACCACGCGGTCGCCGGTGTGAAACCAGAGATTGCGCCAGGCCTCGACGGTCTTTTCCGGCATACCGAAATAGCCGGTCGCGAAGGCAAACGGCTCATCGGCGCGGAGGATCAGTTCCCCCGCCTCGCCATCCGCAACCTCGTTGTCGTAGGCATCGACAACGCGTGCGCTAAAGCCGCCCAAAAGACGCCCCATGGTGCCCGGGCGTTGTTCGGTGAGTGAGGTGCCCATGATGCAGTTTGTTTCCGTCGAGCCGTAACCATCGATCAGGCCCATGCCGAAGCGTTCGGTGAACTGCTGATGAAAATGCGCCGGCACGGCGGGAGAAAGCGCCAGGCGCACGCGATGGGCACGGTCCGCGGCATTCGGCTCCTGTGCCAAGAGGATCGGCACCATGGCGCCGAGGACGAAGGTCACCGTCGCGTTCTGCTCAGTCAGGCCGCGGATGAAGCCCGACGCCGAGAACCGCGGCTCGACCACGAGCGACGCGCCGGTCAGCAGCGCCTGGTAAAAACTGTTCAGCGCGTTGGTGTGGAACATCGGCAGCGTCGTCATCAGCACGTCGGTTTCGCCGACGCCGAGCAGGCCTGCGGTATAAAACGCCCACCAGAAATATTGCGCGTGCGGGCAGCACACACCCTTCGACAGGCCGGTGGTGCCGGACGTGTAAAGGATCGCCAGCATGTCGCTCGGTTCGACGGGGTGCGGTTGGATGCCCTTCGCCGGTTCCGGGAACGGGCTTGACTTGATCTGCGGCAAGTCGGGCCCCTCGCCCGTCGCCGACCAGCCATAGTGCTTCAAGCGCGATCCGCTCACGCGCCAAGGGGGCAAGCACAGCAGTCAGCGCGCGCTCGATGACCATGAGCCGCGCGCCGCAATTACCGAGGATGTGTTCAAGCTGTGCCCCGCGCGAGGCGGTGTTGATTGGGACGGCGACCGCGCCCAACCAGCCGCAGCCGAGAATCGTCAGCAGCAATTCCGCCCGGTTGCCGCACATGATGGCCACCCTATCGCCGGCTTTCACGCCGGCTTGCGCGAGCGCGCCGGCATAACCCGCGGCTGCGGCATGTGTCTGGACGTGGGTCAGGGTCGTGCCGCCGATGGTGACGAGACGGCGGTCGCCATACCGCTCCGCCTGACGCATCAACATTTTTGGCAAGGTGCGCTCAAGAGGCGCGAACTCATTGGGAAGGTTAGCCACAGACATCGGCCGCCAAGCTCCTAAAGACCGCAAGTTGCGGCGAAAAGGCCACGAATTGCATTAGCATAACGGCCCCCGTGACATTATTTTAGGCTTAAACTATCAGACGTGCCCGAGCCAATCGAGCTACGCACCAAGGAGACCGCGATGGCCGAAGATACCGCGATTGAGGTTGTGCTCAAGCGCTCCGGCCTGACCTTCATTGTTCCGCCCGACAAAAGCATCCTCCAGGTGCTGATAGAGGAAGCGATCGATCCGATGTACGATTGCCAGCGCGGTGAGTGCAGCATCTGCCAGGTTGCCGTCCTCGAAGGCATTCCCGATCACCGGGACCACGTCTTGAGTGAGGACGAACGGGCGGAGAACAAGGTGATGCAGATTTGCGTATCGCGCGCCAAGACCCCGCGCCTTGTTCTTGATCTTTAGCGAATGGGAATTTGGAGATGAGCAAATACACCACCAACGCGGCAGCGGTTCACGGCCTGGTGCACGAGACCGAAGTGCATCGCGACGTCTACATCGACCAGGAGGTGTTCGACCTGGAGATGGAGCACCTGTTCGCCAACACCTGGGTCTATGTCGGCCACGACAGCCAGGTGCCCAATGCCGGCGACTATTACGGCACCACCATCGGCAAGCAGCCGGTGATGATGGTGCGGCACACCGACGGCGTGGTGCATGTCCTCTACAATCGCTGCCCCCACAAGGGGACCCGCATTACCATCGATACCTGCGGCAATGCCGGCAAGTTCTTCCGCTGCCCCTACCATGCCTGGTCATTCAAGACCGACGGCTCATTGCTCGCGATTCCGCTGCGCAAGGGCTACGAGCACAGCGGACTGGAACAGAGCGAAGCCATCAAAGGCATTGCCCCGGTCAAGCATGTGAGGAATTATCGCGGCTTCGTCTTTGCCAAGATGAACGACGCCGGTGAGGACTTTGAGGAATATTTCGGCGAGAGCCTTTCGACCATCGACAACATGGTCGATCGCTCGCCGGCGGGGCGGCTCGAAGTCGCCGGCGGCGTCCTGCGCTACATGCACAATTGCAACTGGAAAATGCTGGTCGAGAACCTGACCGACACCTGCCACCCGATGGTCGCGCACGAAGCGTCGGCCGGCACTGCGGTCGAGGTCTGGAAGAAAATGTTTCCGGGTAGCAACAAGAAACCGGCCGCGGTCGAAATCTACGCTCCGTTCATTTCGCCGTACGAGTTCTTCGAAAAAATGGGCATCCGCGTCTGGCGCAACGGCCACGGCCATACCGGCGTGCATCATTCGATCCATTCGGACTATTCGGCCATTCCCGGCTACTTCGCAAAAATGTCGGCCGCCTACGGCGAGCAGCGGGCCAAGGCGATCCTCGACGAAAATCGTCACAACACGTCGTACTTTCCAAACTTCACCGTAAAGGGGCCGATCCAGTCGATCCGGCTGTTCAAGCCGATCGCGCCGGACAAGACGCTCGCCGAATCCTGGACCTTCCGTCTGGTCGATGCGCCGGACCAGCTGCTCGAGCGCACGCTGATGTACACGCGGCTGATCAACGCGCCGACCTCGATTGTCGGACACGATGACCTGGAAATGTACGAGCGCGCCCAAGAAGGACTGCACGTCGACGCCAACCCCTGGGTCAACATTCAGCGCCTCTATGACCCCGCGGAAATCGAGCAGGAAACCGCAGTCATGAACGGCACGTCGGAATGGCAGATGCGCAATCAGTTCCGCGCCTGGTCGAAATTCATGACCATGACGATGTAACCCGCGCGCATGCGATGACTGCTCCGACCGACCATGACCTGATCGGCTTCGTCGTCCACGAAGCGCGCCTCATCGACCAGCACCGGTTCGAGGAGTGGCTCGATCTGTTCGCCGACGACGGCTATTACTGGATGCCGCTGGAATGGGGCCAGACCGAACCGCGTCTCACCACCTCGCTGATGTATGAGGATAAGCTCCTGCTGCGCATCCGGGTCGAGCGGCTCAAAGGCAACCGGACGTTTTCGCAGAAGCCCAAAAGCCGATGCCATCATGTGCTACAGGTGCCGCAAGTCGACAAGCGCGACGAAGCCGCAAATGAATACGTAACCTGGACGCCGATGCACTATGTCGAGACCCGGCTCGACGAGCAGGATTTGTACGCCGCGTGGGCGACCCATACGCTGGCGATGATCGGCGGCAAGCTGAAGATCAAATTAAAGCGCGTCGATCTGGTCAATTGCGACGCCGCTTTGCACAGCATCCAGCTTTTCATGTGAGACCAAAATGAGCGAAACACCGGTCGCCATTGTCACCGGCGGTAGTGCCGGCATTGGCGCTGCGATTTGCCGGCAGATGCTTGATGCCGGTTATGAGGTGGTGTCACTTGCGCGGCGTCCGCCGGATTGGTCGCACAAATTGCTGCATGCGGTTGAGGTTGATCTGGCCGACGCGCTCGCGACGGAAGCCGCTGCCGCCGATGTGGCGAAGCGATTTGACGTCAGCACAGTGGTCCATAATGCTGGCGTCATTCGGCCAAATCTCCTCGCCGACGTGAAACAACGGGATTTGCACGACCTGGCGCAGCTTCACCTCGGCGCGGCGCTTCTGATTGTGCAGGCAGTGTTGCCGGGCATGCGCCAGCGCAAATTCGGCCGCATCGTACTGATGTCGTCGCGTGCAGCGCTCGGCCTGCAAACCCGCACCGCCTATTCGGCCACCAAGGCCGGCATGATCGGAATGGCGCGGACCTGGGCGCTCGAACTCGCGCCCTTCGGTATCACCGTAAACGTCATTGCGCCGGGACCAATCGGCGACACTGAAATGTTTCGCGAGGTGATCCCCTCCGGCGACGCGCGCGAGGTGGCCATCGCCAAATCAATTCCGGTCGGCCGTTTGGGACGCAGCGATGACGTCGCCCGCGCCGTGATGTTCTTTGCCGATCCACAAAACTCGTTCATTACCGGCCAGGTGCTGTACGTCTGCGGCGGCGCCAGCATCGCCAGCATCAGCCTCTAGCGAAAACCTGTAGGAAGCGCGATGGACCCGATCCGCATCTGGTATCAAAGTTTCGTCGATGAGGAGCACGGCAAGCTCTATTGGGACCGGCTGCGCGCGCATCTCGCCGCCATCGCCGACCCCGGCACGACGGTCGACATCAGGGGCATTACCCCGCACGACAATTACGCCCATCCGATCGTCGAATTCCGCTGCGCGCGGGAAGTCATCTGCAATGCGGTGAAGGCGGAACGCGAAGGCTATGATGCTTTCATCGTCGGGCACTTCCAGGATGCCGGGCTTTACGAAGCGCGCTCGGTCGTCGACATTCCGGTGGTGGCGCTCGGCGAGGCATCGATGCTTTACGCCTGCCAGCTCGGCCAGCGCACCGGTATCGTCACCATCAATCCGCGCTACATCACGTGGTTTCACCACCAGATCGGCAAGTACGGGCTGGAAAAGCGCGTGACCGGCGTGCACGCGATGACGTTCGAGCCGGGACAGATCTTGCAGGCCTACGAATCCGACTCCCTTGCCGCCGACGTGGTGCGTCTGTTTGCCGAACAAGCGCGGCCGCTGGTCGCGGCCGGCTGCGACGTACTGATCCCCGGCGGCGGCATCCCGATGCTGTTGTTTGCGGCGATCAATGCGCACGCGGTCGACGATGCGCCGGTCATCAACGGCATTCCGATCGTCGTCAAAATGGCGGAGGTCGCGGTCAAACTCAAACGTTTGACCGGCCTCGGCGTCAGCCGGGTGTCGGATTACGTCAAAGCCCCGCCGGAGATTATCGAGGAGTTCATGGCGAATCCGAAGGGGCTTTGACGCCATCCCGCCCCGCGCAGCGGCGAGGGGGGACCATCCGAAGCTCGCGAAGCGAGCAAAGGATGGTGGGAGGGGCTTCGGAGATGAGGACGACCTCTTTGCTGCACGCCCCCTCCACCGCTTCGTTGCACTACGCGATGGAGGAAGAAGACGCTACTGCATCAGTTTCCACTTGCCGTCGACGAGCTTCACCAGCACAAGCGCGCGCTTGTCGACGCCGAAGCTCTGGCCCGGATGGAAGTTGTAGATACCGTGGGTGCCGACAACGTCCTTGGCATTGACCAGCGCGTCGCGCAGCGCAGCGCGGAATTCCGGCGTCCCCGGCTGTGTGCCCGCGGCCAATACACGCTTGGCTGAATCCAGCAGCACAAGCCAGCCGTCAAACGCATAAGGACCAAACGCACCGCGCGCGGGTTCGTTGTTGGCTTTCTGATACGCTTGTTGATATTCGATCGAGATTTTCTTCGTCGGATAGCTGTCTGGAAGCTGGTCGGCCACCACGACCGGCCCGGTCGAGGCGATCACGCCCTCGACCGCGGGGCCGCCGACACGGATGAAGTCCGGATTGATGATGGCCGGCGTGCCATAAATTTCCTTGGTGTAACCGCGTTCGCGGAGCGCAATGAAGGGAAGCGCGCCCGGCGTGCCCGACCCGCCGGTCATCACTGCATCGGGGGCCGCCGCCATGATCCGCAGCGCTTGCGCGGTGACGGAGGTGTCGGCGCGAGCGAACCGTTCGTTGGTAAGGATTTTCATATCGCCGGCGGATTTTTGCAGGCCGCCGTAAACGAGATCGCCCCAGCCGTCGCTGTAGCCGATGTAGCCGACGGTCTTGACGCCGGCCGCCTTCATGTAATCGACCACCACCGACACCATCAGATTAGGCGGCTGCGGCATCGAGATCATCCAGGAGCCGGGCTCGCCGGGCATGTTCACCGGGGAAAGCGTGATGCACGGCACCTTCAGTTCATGGCACACCGTGGTGATCGCTATGGAAGCGGGTGTGCTGCCGGTACCCATCAGCACGTCGATTTTGTCCTGTTCGATCAGCTTGCGCGCATTGCGCGTGGCGGCAGATGGGTCGGTCGCGTCATCAAGCTGGATCAGCTTGAGCTTCACCCCGTCGACCTCGTCCTTATAGGCGACCCCGGCCAAGGTCCCTTTGGAATATGGGATGCCGATCGAGGCCCCCGGGCCGGTCATCGAGGTAATCAGGCCGACGGTGATGTCCGCAGCCTTGGCCGGCACGGCAGCGGCTGCGGCAATTGCTAACGAGCCGACCAGACGCAAAAAAATGTTCATGGGGACCTCCAGGCTTAACGGCTGCAGAGTTGACGGCTGCCGGCGCTCACCGCCGTGTTTCGTCCGTGATTGCTGGTAGCAGACTTTTTAAGCTTGAAACAATTCTGCCGCAATGGCTTTGTTGGAACTCACGCTGCGACACCGAGGCGTTTGGGGCCCGACGAATGACACTAGACATTGCCGTCATCCTCGGCATCGACGGCATCGCCACCGGATCGATTTACGTCCTCGTCGGGCTTGGCCTGGTGCTCATTTTCTCGGTGACGCGCGTCGTCTTTGTTCCGTTTGGCGATATTGTCGCATTCTCTGCGCTGACGCTCGCCGCTATGCAGCTCAATCGGATGCCGGGCACGGTTTATCTGATCGCGACTCTGGCGGTGCTTGCCTGTCTCGTCGATGCCGGCCACCACGTTCGGCGCGGGCAGTATGACCGGATCGCGCGGGGCTTGCTTGGCTACGGCGTACTGCCGCTCATTCCCGCCGCGATCGCCTGGCTGACCGCGGGCGCGAGCTTGCCCGCCGCGGCGCAAATTCCGCTTGCAATCGCGCTTGTGGTGCCGATCGGACCGCTGCTCGAACGGATCGCCCTGCGACCGCTCGCCGACGCGTCCGTTTTGCTGCTGCTGATTGTTTCAGTTGCGCTGACGTTCGGTCTTTCCGGTCTTGGCTTGTTGTTTTTTGGCGCCGAAGGATTCCGCACCAAACCGCTGACCAGCGAGGTCTACCGGTTCGGCACTGTGATCGTGACATCGCAGACGCTGTTGATGGTGGCGAGTGCCGCGGTCTTCAGCCTGCTGCTATTCTTGTTCTTTGAACGCACGTTCGCCGGTAAGGCACTGCGCGCCACCTCGATCAACCGCACCGGCGCGCGCATTGTCGGCATTCGGCCGGCGAGCACTGCAACGCTCGCGTTCTTTCTTGCTTCACTGCTCGCAGCCATTTCCGGAATTCTGATCAGTCCGGTGACGACGCTGTACTACGATTCCGGTTTTCTGATCGGCCTAAAGGCTTTCGTCGGCGCGATCATCGGCGGCCTGTTAAGTTATCCCGGCACCGCGCTCGGCGCGCTTGCCGTCGGCATGCTCGAAAGTTTCGCGTCGTTCTGGAACAGCTCGCTCAAGGAGGTGATCGTCTTTGGCGCATTGATTCCGGTTCTCCTGTGGCGGTCGCTTTCACTCGCTCACGTCGATGAGGAAGACGAAGAGGTCCAGGGATGAACCGCTGGATCGTCTATCTGCTGGCGATCGTTGTGATCGCCATTCTGGCGGCAGCGCCGTTATGGGCAGCCGAGTTCACCATCACGTTGCTTAACTACATCGGCATCTACGCGCTTGTCGTCCTCGGCCTCGTGCTGTTGACCGGCGTCGGCGGATTAACGTCATTTGGACAAGCCGCATTCGTCGGCATCGGTGCTTACGCTACCGCTTGGCTGACGACAGTTTACGGCGTGTCGCCGTGGCTCGGGCTTTTGTTCGCGCTGGCCGTGACCGGAGCGGTCGCGGCATCGCTCGGTGCGGTTACGCTGCGGCTCGGCGGACACTACCTACCGCTTGGCACTATCGCGTGGGGTTTGTCGCTCTATTTTCTGTTCGGCAATATCGACGCGCTTGGCGGCCACAACGGCTTGACCGACGTACCGCCAATTTCGATCGGCCCGATTTCCTTCGAACGGACCGCGGCGATCTACTACCTGATCTGGATCGTGCTGGCGCTGGCGATGCTGGTCGTCGCCAATCTTTTGCAGTCACGCGAAGGACGGGCCATTCGCAGCCTGCGTGGCGGCGCGGTGATGGTCGAAAGCCTTGGCATCAATGTCTTTCGGGTCCGACTGATTACATTCGTGATCGCGGCGCTGCTGGCGGCAATCTCGGGCTGGCTCTACGCGCATATGAGCCGCGTCGTTAGCCCCTCGCCTTTCGATGTGCGCATGGGCATCGAGTATCTGTTTATGGCGATCCTCGGTGGATCGGGCCAAATCCTCGGAGCAGTCGTCGGCTCGGCGCTACTGACAATGTTGACCAACGCGTTGCAGGACATCCTGCCGCACTTGTCCAGCAACGGCGAACAATTGCAGGCCATCGTGTTTGCGGTCCTTTACGTGCTGGCGTTGCAATTCGCCCGCGGCGGCGTGATGCCGCTGGTTCTGAAATTTTGGCCGCGACAGTCAAAGCCGCCAATCGCCGCCGCTGCCGAGCCTTTGTCCCGACGACAAATGCCAGAGGCCGGAACACCGCTGTTGGTGGTCGACCGCCTGATCAAGCGCTTCGGTGGCCTTGAGGCCGTCAGTCAGGTTGGATTTCAAGTCGCGGCAGGCGAGATCGTTGGCCTGATCGGTCCCAACGGCGCGGGCAAAAGCACCGTCTTCAATCTCATCACCGGCGCGCTTCGAAGTGATGGCGGCACGGTTTCGTTCCTCGGCCAGGACATTACCCGCTCCAACCAGCGGCGCATTGCTAAAGCAGGCATCGCGCGCACCTTTCAACACGTGAAGCTACGGTCAAGCATGTCGCTGATCGACAATGTGCTGCTCGGCGAATATCTGCGCACGCGCACGGGCTTTCTCGGCGGCGCCTTGCGGCTTGATCGGGCCGAGGAAGCACGCGCGCACTTCGAGGCGTTGCGGCAGCTAAAACGCGTTGGGCTCGGCGCCAATCCCTATGATCTCGCCGGCAATCTGCCGCTCGGACGCCAGCGTATTCTCGAAGTTGCTCGCGCGCTCGCCGCCGATCCCGCGCTGATCATCCTGGACGAACCGGCTGCCGGTCTAAGTCGCCCCGACAAGCACGCGCTCGGCGAACTGCTGCGCGGCTTGCGCAACGAAGGCGTCACAGTTCTGCTGGTCGAACACGACGTCGAGTTCGTTATGGGTCTGGTCGACCGGATCGTGGTAATGGATTTCGGCTCGAAGCTCGTCGAGGGCACGCCGGCTTCCGTGCGCGCCGATCCGCGCGTGCAGGAAGCCTATCTCGGCAGCGTGGCATGAGCCCGCTTCTCGAGATCAAGGATCTGCACGTCGCTTACGGCAAGGTCGAAGCAGTCCGCGGCGTCACGCTCTCGATGCAGTCCGGTCAGATCGTGACCGTCATCGGTCCGAACGGCGCCGGCAAGACCACGCTGCTTGCGGCAGCTGCGGGGCTGCTTCGGTCCCGCGGCACCGTGATCTACGATGGGATCGATATTGTGCACCTCGACGTCGAAGAACGGGTCGAACACGGTTTCTGCCTGGTGCCGGAGCGGCGCGAGTTGTTCGGCGATATGGCGGTCGCAGACAATCTTTTGCTCGGCGCATACGTGCGGCGCCGCAATGGCACACAAGTGAAGCAAACCTTGCAGGAGGTCTACGGCCGCTTCCCACGTCTGGCCGAGCGCCGGAACCAGAAGGCGCAGACATTATCGGGCGGCGAGCGCCAAATGCTGGCGCTTGGCCGCGCCTTGATGGCCCGGCCGCGGCTTCTGATGCTCGACGAGCCGAGCCTCGGACTGGCGCCACTGGTCGTTCGCGAAATCTTCCGAATCGTTGCGTCGCTCCGCGAAGCCGGTGTGTCGATTTTACTGGTCGAGCAGAACGCGCGCGCCGCGCTTGAAACGGCTGATTACGGCTATGTGCTCGAAATGGGGCACGTCACGCACCATGGTCCTGCCCGCGAACTTGCCAGCGACCCGCGCGTGGTCGCCACTTATCTCGGCGGATCGGTCTGATGGCCCGGAATGGCTATGAGGATATCGTGTTGGCCGCACCGGTAACGGTGCCTTACGTCCGCTATTCGATCCGGAGCGCGCACTGGTTTCTCGGCCGCGCTGTCGCTGACCTGATCGCTGCGGCAAAAATTCCGAAAGCGCGTATCGACGGCCTCGCAGTCGCAAGTTTCACGCTTGCTCCGGACACCGCGGTCGGCCTGACCCAGCATCTTGGAATGACGTTGCGATGGCTCGATCACGTGCCGATGGGCGGCGCATCGGGGATCGTCTCGATCCGACGCGCGGCGCGCGCGGTGCAGAGCGGCGACGCCGAGATTGTCGCCTGCATTTCCGGCGATACCAATCACACCGACAGCTTTCGCCGAAACACCGCCTCGTTCAGCCAATTTTCGCAAGATGCGGTTTACCCGTATGGATCGGGTGGGCCGAACACGAGCTTCGCATTTCTGACCTCTTATTACATGCGAACTTACGGTGCCCAACGCGAGGATTTCGGCAAACTCTGCGTCGCACAACGCAACAACGCACTGAAAAATCCGCTGGCGCTGTTCAAGCAACCGCTGACGCTCGATCAATATCTCAACGCCCGCCCGATCGCCGATCCGCTGCGGTTATTCGACTGCGTGATGCCCTGCGCCGGCGCCGAGGGCTTTCTGGTCATGCAGCGGCGCACTGCCGAGAGCTTACATCTGCCGTTCGCGAGGCTTCTTGGCGCAATCGAACGGCACAACGCCTTTCCCGACGATCCAATCCAGTTCCGCGGCGGCTGGGCTTTGGACCGCGACGAACTTTATGAACAAGCCGGTATAGGCCCGGAGGATATCGACTTTCTCGAAACCTACGACGACTACCCGGTGATCAATGTGCTGCAGCTCGAGGACCTTGGCTTCTGCAAGAAGGGCGACGGCCCCGATTTCATCCGCGCCAACACCTTTGAGGCCGAAGGCACGTTTCCATTCAATACGTCGGGCGGGCAATTGTCGGTCGGACAGGCTGGCGCTGCCGGCGGGTCGCTCGGCCTGGTCGAGGCGATCCGTCAGCTGACCGGTCAAACGCTCGGCGCCCGCGTTGCCGATGCGCGGCACGGCCTGGTGTCGGGCTTCGGTATGATCAACTACGATCGTGGCATTTGCTGCGGCGCCGTCGCGCTCGCCGCAGCCTGATTTTTGAGTTTGCAGGACAAAACCTTGGCAGAGCCGCTCAAGCGCCCGAAACGCAAAAACCCGATCGTTCGCACGCGCCAGTCAACACTGCCGCCGCAGACGCGCAGCCGCGTCGCGCTTGGGCTCACCGCAGCGGCGGCGCGCGGCCAGTTGGAACTACAAGTCTGCAGGGATTGCGGCGCAGTGCAGTATCCGCCGCGGGAAGTCTGCCGCACCTGCCTTTCGCACCGGTTTGTGTGGCGGCCCAACGGCGGTCGCGGCGAACTTTTGACCGACACTGTGCTGCGCATTCCGCAGGAATTATTCTTTCGTGAGCGCGCGCCATGGCGCATCGGCATGGTTCGCCTCGACGGCGGCGTCAATGTGGTTGCCTATGTGCACCAGGCTGTAGATGCGCCACCCTGCAGGGTGCGCGTCGAAGCGTCACTCGATCGCGCCGGCCAAGCCGCGCTTGTCGCAATGCCGGAACATGGGAGGCCCGATTTGTCCGACGATCCGAAATTGCGCGAGATGACCTGCGATCCGCGAATGCGCAAAGTCCTGGTCACCGACGGCAAGTCATCCGTCGGCCAAGCCACCGTGCGTGCGCTCGCGGCCGCGGGCGCCGATTTGATCTGGATCGGGCAGGCCGAGCCCTGGAAGAAGGTCGCCGGCTTTGAGGCGCTTCGCGAATTGCCCCAAGCGACCATCGTTCCGCTTGATGTCACCGACGGCCGCTCAGTGCGCGAACTCGCCGGCGAAATCGGCGGCAAGGTCGATATTCTGATCAACACTGCGGAATGCCATCGCACGTCCGGCATTTCATCGCGGCAGAGCGTCGAAACCGCGCAGCTGGAAATGGATGTGAATTATTTCGGCCTGCTGCGGCTCGCCCAGGAATTCGCGCCGGCGCTGAAGGCGCGCGCCGCGGACGGACCAATGGGCGCAATCGCCTGGGTCAACCTGCTGTCAATCTTCGCGCTCAGCAACTATCCCACGCACGGCACGTTTTCGGCGTCGAAGGCGGCAGCGTATTCCCTGTCGCAAGCGCTACGCGCTGACCTCCGACATTCCGGCGTGCGCGTGATCAACGTGTTTCCCGGCCCGATCGATGATGAGTGGGACCAGCTGGAACTGCCGCCAAAACTTTCGCCCAGCGCGCTGGCGAGCGCTGTGGTGCAGGCCCTCAAAAGTTCGGTGGAGGATGTCTATCCGGGCGACGTGGCGCAGGATTGGCTTGCGCGATATCTCGACGACGAAAAAGCGCTTGAGCGCGAAATCAGCGATGGCGGCCGATGAAAGCAAAACGCAAAAAGAAAGTGCCGGCCAAGAAGGCGCGCGCCAAAGCCGCCCTCAGAAAACAACCGCGCAAAATCGCGACCGACCTGCATGCGTACTTAAGCAGCCTTGTCACATCGGGCGGTGTGCGCCTCGTAGACCTGACCCAAACGCTGTCGCCGGATTTTCCACCAATCGTGCTGCCTCCGGAGATGGGGCAGTCACGTCCGTTCCGGATGGAGACGATCTCGCGGTACGACGAAAGCGGACCTGGTTGGTATTGGAACAATCTGAGTTTCGGCGAACATACCGGCACGCACTTCGATGCGCCTATACACTGGATCTCCGGCCGCGATCTGCCAAACAACGCGCTCGACACATTGCCGATCGAAAAGTTCATCGCACCAGCCTGCGTGATCGACTGCAGCGCGCAAGCCACCGCCGACGCCGATTTCGTGCTCACCGTCGGCGACATCGCGGCGTGGGAGAAGCGGCATGGCCGCGTCGCCGCCGGTTCCTGGGTGCTGATGCGAACCGACTGGTCGAAGCGCAACAACCCTGTCGCCTATCAGAACTTCGACGAAACCGGCCAGCATACGCCGGGGCCCAATCCCGATTGCGTGCGCTTCCTGGTCAACGAGCGCGACGTGCTCGGTTTCGGCACCGAAACGATCGGCACCGACGCCGGCCAGGCGGCCCACTTTACCCCGCCCTACCCGTGTCATTACTACATGCACGGCGCGGGTAAATATGGCCTGCAATGCCTGTGCAATCTCGACTTGCTGCCGTCGACCGGCACGCTGATCGTCGCCGCACCGCTAAAAATCCTCGAAGGCAGCGGCAGTCCGTTGCGCGTATTGGCTCTCGTTCCGGGCCGCACGCGTTGCTGAGAAAACTTAAGCCGAGCGCTGGGCGCGGTCCTTCTCATTCTGCGCCTTGATGGCCTCGCGGGCGGCATGCCATTGCGCATCGCTCCAGTCGCGCAGCTCGTAGAAATTGGAGCCAGTGGCGTGGCTCTGCCCGCCGTCGAGCGTGATGGTTTCGCCGGTGAGCCATTCGCAACCGTCGGCGATCAGAAACGTCGCGAGGTTTTGCAGTTCTGCCATGGTGCCAACTCGACCCATGGGATTGGCGCGCTGGGTGCGATCAGTCGGCCCGTCACCGGGGCTTAGCCGCTTGCTCGCGCCTTCGGTCGGAATGACGCCGGGCGCAATGGCGTTGAGCCTGATGCCGTGTTTGGCCCACTCGGTGGCAAGCGACATGGTCATGGTGTTGATCGCCGACTTGCTCATCGCCGACGGCACTACGTAGGGACTGCCATTATAGACCCAGGTGACGACGATCGAGACGACGTTGCCGCGGTGTCCGCCGGCGATCCAGCGCCGGCCGACCGCATGCGTAACATAAAACGTTCCATGCATCACAATGTTGGCGATGGCGTCGAAACCGCGCGGGCTCAAATCTTCAGTGCGCGAGATGAAGTTGCCGGCGGCATTGTTGATGAGATCGGTGAGCGGGCCCGAGGCGAAGATATCGGCCACCATGGCGTCGACCGCTGCGGCATCGCGGATGTCGACGCCGTACACGCTGACTTTGCCGCCATGCTTTCCGGTCAGCTCGGCGGCGGCCGCCTCGCACACCGATTTTCGCCGTCCGCAAATGATGATGTCGGCGCCGAGTTCGAGAAACTTTTCCGCCATGCCCTTGCCGAGCCCGGTGCCCCCGCCGGTCACCAGGATGCGCCGGCCGCGCAACAATCCATCCTTGAACATGATCTCACCCTCACGATGATTATTGAAGCACGCTTGCACTGTCCACGACGTCCGCCAGCATCTCAAGCGTGTGCAGTGACGCGCGATGCGCCGCCATGTCGCCCGACGCGCAGCAATCCGCAAACAGCCTGACGCGATACCCGATGTCTGCGCAATCGCGTACCGTGTGCTCGACCGAAAACTGCGTCGCCAGTCCCATCACGTTGACCCTACTGACCTCGCGCGCGCGCAATTGCGCTTCCAGGTCGGTGCGCCGGAAGGCGCTGTTAGCGTTGCCGGTGACAAAAATCTCGCCCTCGGCCGGCTCGAAACCCTCATAAGCGGCGGCGCCCCACGAGCCGCGCTTGAGTGCGCCGAGCGTTTCGGTCTTCAGGAACAGACTGCAATTGCGCAACAGGTCTGAATAGTCCTCGGCGAACACGATATGCATGTGCGCAATCGTCCAGCCGGCGCGCCGAGCGGCATCAAGCACCCGCCTACTGGCTTCGAGAAAACGTGCTGCTTCGTCCGTTGCCCGATCAAGCGAGAACGGAATGCACCCTTGCGGGTGACAGATATCATTCTGGAAATGCAGCGCGATCAGCGCATCGCTGCTAGGTGAATAACTGCTCGGTGCTTCCGCCATAGACGCCCTTCCCGACTGCTCAAGCTTGACGTTTTAAGCCTAAAATGTCCAATTGCGCCGCCGCATTCGCGGCGAAATTCGAACGGAAGCTTGCGCAATGAGCGATACGTCGAGTGCCGCACCTCCACCACCCGTTGTTGATCCGAACGCGATCACGGAGATCGCGACCGGCGTTTTCGTCATTTGCGACCACCGCGTCCCATTGGTTCCGAACATCGGAATTATTCTCGGCAGCCACACCGCGCTTGTCGTCGACACCGGCATGGGACCCGCCAACGGCAAAAAGGTGCTCGAAGCGGCAAAGCGAATTGCCGGTCAGCGTCCGCTGGTGCTGACGCTCACCCACTTTCACCCGGAGCATGGCTTTGGTGCGCAAGTGTTCAAAGGCGCGGCGAAGATTCATTACAACCGCTCGCAGCGCGACGAACTGAAGGCGAAGGGCGAAGGCTATATCGGCATGTTCAAGACCTTCGGCCCGCATATTGCGGCGGCGCTTGAAGGCACCGAACTGGTTGAACCCGACGACGTGTACGAAGGCACTTCAAGTTCAATCGATCTCGGTGGACGCACCGTCGAGTTACGCACCTGGGGCTTGGCCCACACTGCGGGCGACCAGGTGGTTTGGCTGCCTAAGGAGCGCATCCTCTTTACCGGCGATCTCGCCGAGGAACGCATGTACCCGATCTTTCCCTGGTTCCCGCCGGACGACGCCCACATCGACGGCGCGCGCTGGGCGCAAATCCTGACCGAACTTGTCAGTTGGAATCCGGCCATCGTCGTGCCGGGCCACGGCGATATTGGCGGTGCGGAGATTGTCGTCGCGGTGCGCGACTACATGGTCGATTTGGGCGAGCGCGTCGCCGCCGAACGCAAGGCCGGCAAGAATGCCGACGCCATCGTGACATCGCTGGCGCCAAAAATCCGCGCGGAGCACCCCGATTGGTCGGCGCCCGAATGGATCGATTTCGCCATCAAGTATTACGCATCGCTGAATTAGCTGCTCTTGCTGTCCATTTGTTCATCGTTTGCAGTAACCTGGATGTGTTTTGACGCTTGTCCGGCGCTCGTGCGACGGTGCTCACTGCGTTGCTTATACAATTGATTGATTAACGCCCCCAAGATCGCCGGCGAAGCATGGGAGTTGGTCATGTCGTCTGCAAAGCAAGGTACCAAACGTAAGCGCAGCAGGAAAACCGTCCCCGCGTTGGGCGCTGCTGGGTTGGCTTTATCGCTCGCGAGCGGAGCATCCGCAGCGCTCGCCGAGCCGACTGGTGCACCAACCGCGCAAACCGCGGTCAGTCACGAGATTACGCTCGCGGAGGAAGAACTCTCCGATGTCAGCCTGGCGACATTCTACGTGTTCGACAAGGAACATGACGGAATGCCCCGGCGTGGCGTACGGCTCGCCATGGGTGCCGGCGGCTGCGGTTGTTCCGGCTGTAATGGCAGCGGCTGCTGGACGGGCACCTATTACACCGGCTCGGTGATCGAAAACGACACCAATCCGCCGCATCATCCGGTCGGACCCGCGCGCAAATCCGTCCGTGCGCCTAAGCACAAGCGCGTCGTGAAAAACCCGTAGGCGCGATTGCCTGCTGACAGCGATGCCGCCGCGCAGTTCGCGCCGAATTTCGCGGTTTATGTATTGCCGCCCGATGTGGTGTGCCTTTATTCCGAGGACCGCAAATTCTTTCTTCACGGCGAACTCTATTGCGAACTCGCAACGGCCATAGGAAAGGGTGGAAAGACCTTTCGGCAGCTTGCTCGCCAGCTCTCGCGCAATTTCCCACCCGACAAAATTCAAGAAGCGCTAAAGCGGCTGGCCGAGCGAAATTTCATCCTCACAGGCTCGCGCGCAAACACCGGCGTTGCAGCAGCGTATTGGGCGAGCCTCGGACTGTCGCCGGAGACTGCTGAGAAAAATCTTCGAAAATGCAGGGTGCGCGTACAGTCGATCGGCATCGAGGGCGCGGCGCAACTCGGCGCGGCGCTCAATGAGTTCGGCGTCGGCATCGCAAAGCGTGCTGCCGGTCTCACGATTGTGCTGGTGGGCGATTATCTCGATGACCGGCTGGCTGCATTGAACCGGCGGCACTTGTCGGATTGTACGCCTTGGGTGCTCGCCCAACCCTCCGGCATTTTTCCACTGGTGGGTCCGGTATTCGAACCAGGCAAGAGCGCTTGCTGGGCCTGCCTCGCCGAACGCATGAAACGGAATTGGGAGGTCAAGGCGTTTCTCGACCGGAGCTCGGCGCGCCCTATCGCCATCTCGCCCCTCACCGCAAATATGCTCGGACGGAGCGGCATCGCGCTTGCCGCCATCGAGATCGCGAAGGCGATCGCAACCGGCTTCCGCACGGACCTACGCGATCACATCATCAGCCTCGATCTCTCAGGTTCGACGACCGCAAAGCATTACGTGGCAACCCGCCCCCAATGTCCCGTGTGCGGTCAAAAGAGATTGCGCGATCCAGGGCGTCCGCCGGTGCCGGTAGAACTTGCGATCGGCAGCAAGTTGCTGATGACCAGCGGGGGCTATCGGACTGTCTCGCCACGGCAAACACTTGCGCGTTTTCGCAAGCACGTCAGTCCCCTCACCGGCGTGGTCTCGCGTCTTGAGCGCATCGACGCTGATTTGCCTCTCAACACCAATTTTTATGCCACGCACAATTTTTCCGCGCCTGCCGAAACGGTCAATGAACTTCGGCCCGGCCTGAGCACCGGAAGCTTCGGCAAGGGCAGCACCGCCGAACAGGGCGAGGCCAGTGCGCTCATGGAAGCGATCGAGCGCTATTCGGGCGTTTTCCAGGGCGATGAGATTCGACTGACGCGGCGATATAACGACTTTGCGTCGCGCGATGTCATTCTTCCGAACAAGGTCCTGCTGTTTAGCACCGCGCAACACCAAGGCAACCGAGGTGCGACGGCCGCCTCGCACGATTGCAGGATACCGGCACAGTTCGATCGCTCGGCCGAAATCGAATGGTCGCCGGTATGGTCGCTGCGCGACAAACGCTTCAAATACCTTCCCACCAGCTTGCTATATTTTTTCTATCGCGGCGCCGCGGCATACGCTGCCGATTCCAACGGCTGCGCCGCCGGCAACACGCTGGAGGAAGCGATCGTCCAGGGTTTCCTCGAACTGGTGGAGCGCGATGCCTACGCGATCTGGTGGTACAATCGGCTGCGGCGGCCGCGAGTAGACCTCGACAAGTTCGGCGATTCCTACATCCGTGATCTGAGAAGCCAGTTTGCCGAGACTGGCCGCCGGCTTTGCGTGCTCGACGTCACCAGCGATCTGGGGATTCCGAGCTTTGTCGCGGTCACGCACTGGATCGACGGCGGCCGGGAAAATATTGAGTTCGGCTCCGGCGCGCACTTCGATGCGCGCATCGCCTTGTTGCGGGCATTGACCGAGTTGAATCAGTTTTTGTCGATCGGGCTGATCGGCGGCCGGCCGAGCGCCAAGTTGAGCCTCGATGGTACGGCTCGGCTGCGCTTACGGGATCATCCGTTTTTGACACCCACGAACAAACTGGCGGTCGAACCAGACGGCGGTTCGGAATTTGGCCGTCTCGACACGCGCGAACAGGTGACCCGCTGCGTGCGTATCGCCAAGCGCAACGGCCTTGATTTCCTGGTGCTCGATCAAACGCGCCCCGACATCGGCGTCCCGGTTGTCCGCGTGATCGTTCCGGGCATGCGGCATTTCTATCGCCGCTTTGCCGCGGGACGGCTTTACGATGTGCCGGTAAAGCTCGGATTGCGAGACCGGCCGTTGTCGGAAGGCGAACTCAATCCCTTTCACCCCCGGACCTGAGGGCCACCCGGACTTGCGCGCACGGAGAAAAACGGAGCGACGCGATACGCCGCCGAATGTTTCCGCCCGCCTTGGCGGCCACGTTACACTCCAAGCGCGCGAGGGCGGTCAGATCGTTGCCTGCTTTAATCGCCACTCGATCGGTTTGGGAATGTTGAGCGCGGGCACTGCCGAACGCGCACAGAAGCTCGATGCCGGTCTGCCACTTCGTTCGTTCGCCGGCGGCGGCAAAATTGCCAAAGAGATAAATTTGCTGGTCCGGCGATTGGCGCGGCACGGTCTGTTGGAGTATTGCCTCGCGCGGCCGCCAACCGGCGCGGCCTTGGTCGTCATCGAACCTCAAACCGCCGATTACTGGCCGCAAGCGCCGCGGCTTCGCAACGACGATGTCCTCGTGCTGTCGCGCTTCGCTTACCTGCGCCGTCGCGGCAACGCGGTGGTGCTGGAATCGCCGCGCTCGGGCGCGCTGTTCAGAATTTGCGATCCCAGGATTGCCGCAACCCTTGCTCTGCTCTCGACGCCGCAAACAATCAAGACATTCCGCAAGCAAGATGCTTTTCCGGGCATCGAACTTCTCGCTTTGCTGGTCGATAGCCAAATCCTTTTCAAGGTCAACAAGGGCGCTGACAGCGATCTCCGGCTCGCGGAGGGCGACGACAAACTCGCGCTCTGGGATTTTCACGATCTGGTGTTTCACGCGCGCAGCACCGCTGGGCGACATGCCAATCCGTTGGGCGGGATTTTTCCATACGCCGGTGTCGTATCTCCGCTGCCAGCGGTGCGGCCGCGCTGGCCCGGAAAAAAGATCGATCTGCATAAATTCGCCGCCGCAGGTTCGGCGACGATGCCGCGGGTCGCAAAGCTGTTGCGAGAGCGTCACTCAACCCGCAGCTTTGACCGTCAGCGACCGATCACGCTCGCCGAGCTGTCGCGGTTTCTCGACGGGACCGCGCGCATCCTGTCGGACTTTAAAAGCCGGCCTGACCCCGCTAGCGGGGGCGGTCCGCTGATCGCGTACACCGTCAGGCCGTATCCTTCAGCCGGCCGCGGCTATGAGCTGGAGCTCTATTTGTCCGTGGACAAATGCGAGGAACTTGCAAACGGATTCTATCATTACGACGCCGGCGCTCATGCGCTGGTGTCAATCAACGTTGCTGCGAATGAGCGCGAAGCGCTGTTGATGGGCGCCAAAAACGCCATGGGCGTATCCGCCGCGCCGCAGATTTTGCTTACGATTGCCGCGCGCTTCGGCCGCGTCTCGTGGAAGTACAGCTCGATTGCATACGCGCTGATCCTCAAAGAGGTCGGCATATTGACCCAAACACTCTATTTGATGGCCACCGATATGGGGCTGGGCGGTTGTGCGATCGGGCTTACCGACATCGAACTGTTTGCAAAGATGACGGGTATTGACTTCCATGTCGAAGGACCGGTCGGTCAATTTGCACTTGGCCGCGAGAAGAAATCCGCTGACGCCTAGCGTCCGAAGGGCCACGTCAACTCCCGTCCCGCAGCAATACCATCGGGACGGAACAAAATTATCAGCAGCATGACGAGCGCGAGAATAACGTCCCCGATGCCGGCCGGCGCGGCGATATTTGTTGCTCCGACCTGAAAGCCGATCTCGCTCTGCCGCAGCAATTCGGTGAGTGCAGCGATCACGACGGCGCCGGCAACGGCGCCGGTCAGGCTGCCGCGACCGCCGATGATCAGCATGGCCACAATCAAAAAAGTCAGGTCCAGGTAGAAATTCTCGACCCTTACGATGCCGAGGAAATGCGCGAGTAAAACGCCGGAAATGCCTGACAAAAAACCGGAAATGACGAAAGCAATCAGCCGGTGAAGCACCACATTGACGCCCGACGCCTGCGCCGCCGCCTCGTCCTCGCGCGACGCGCGCAACAGCAGCGCCGAACGGGTTTCCTGATAGGCAAAAGCGATCACGATGGCTGCAACCGCCCACCAAAATGCGGTCCATAAATCGACGTAGGCCGGCAGACCCATCAACGAGTTCTGCCCTCCAGTGACTGCGGTCCAATTGCCGAACACGACATTGGCGACAACGAGGACGGCGAACGTTGCGATGCTCGCCGAGACACCGGTAAGCCGCATCAACGGCCAGCCGACCACCAGCGCCACGATCGCGGCCGCGACGCCGCCTGCGAGCGCGCCCGACAAGCTCGACCACTCGGCGTGCGCGATGATCGGCGGAAGGTCGGGGAGAAACACCGACTTTGCCGCGGGCTTCATAGTGAGAAGCGCGGAGACGTAGGCACCGACCGCCATGAACGCGACGTTACCGAACGAGAGCACACCGGAATTGCCGGCGAACACATACAGTCCGACGACGGCAATCAGATCGATCAAGCCTTGGGTCGCGCGCCGCTGCAGCACGGCGGGCGCAAACGACGCCGCCAGTGCAATGGCCGCGATGAGCGCGACCAGCACAACCAGCGGCCAAAGCCGCGGCAGCATATCGCCGATACGGCCGTTCAAACGCCCGCCATCCGGCATCAAATCCTCTCTTTCAGGCCGCGGGCCGGGATCAGCCCTTGCGGACGGAAGAGAAGAACCAGCGCCACGGCAGCGAATACGAACGCCTCGCGAAAGGCGCGCAGATCAGGCGGCAACAAGGCTTGCAGGAGAATTGAAGCAGCGCCAACCAGAAACCCGCCAAGGGCCGCGCCGGACAGACTGCCCAGCCCGCCGATCACGGTGCCGACGAACGCGATGATGACCAGTTGTACGCCCATGCGCGGCTGCACCACGCCGGTCTGCACCACGACCAGGCACGACACCGCGGTGGCGAGCACACCGCTGAGCGCAAAGGCCATGGCGATCACGCTATTGGCGCGAACACCAAGGACCCGCGCCATACGGAAATCCTCGGCCGCCGCCCGCATATGCAAGCCGAGCCGCGTGCCTTTGAGAAACCACGTCAAAGCAACAAGCAGCACCACGCTGACGATGATGGTGGCGATCTGCAGCAGCTGCAGGCGGACGCCCGCGAACTCGATCTGGTGGCCGAGCGCGGGCAGAAAATCGAGGCCCTTCAGCCGCGACCCGACCACCAGGATCAGAAGCTTCTGCAAGAAGAAGCTGACGGCGAACGAGGAGATCAGCAGCGTCGTCGGATCAGCCCGGCGCAGCGGACGGAACGCGGCGCGTTCGGTCACCAGCGCCAGAACAATCGCCACGGTAAGCGCGCCGAACAGCATCACAGGAATTGGCAGGCCGAACAACGCCAGCAATGTGTAGGCGGCCATGGTGATCAGTTCACCATGGGCGAAATTGATCAGCCGCATGACTCCGAAAATCAACCCGATGCCGAGCGCAGTCAACGCGTAGAGGCTTCCCACGCTCAATGCATCGACAATTGTTTGGACTACGCGCTCCATTACAAACCGCTCGCCGCGTCGCCCGTTTCACGCATGTGCACGCCGAAATACGCGGCATCGAACTGCGGATCGTTCTTGATTGCGGCGGCGGGGCCGCTCAAAGCGAACTCGCCGCCACTCATCACGTAGACGCGGCTCGCAACGCCAAACACCCGCTCGGCGTTCTGCTCGACCAGGAGGATGGTTACGCCTTGTTCGCGGATTGTGCGCAGCAGTTCGTAGACGCGATCCACCACCGTCGGTGCAAGACCAAGCGACGGCTCGTCGAACATAATCAGACGTGGCCGCGACAGCAGCGCCCGCGCAATGGCGAGTTGCTGTTGTTCGCCGCCGGAAAGGAGCCCCGCCGGCTGGCGACGCCGCTCGGCAAGGATTGGAAACATGCCGAACAGCCGATCGATGTCGGCCGGCACGGCCTTGGTGTCACGCCGGATCGTCGCGCCGAGCAGCAGATTTTCGGACACCGTCAGACTGGCAAAGATGTGCCGGCCTTCGGGCACCAGCGCGATCCCGTGCGCAACCACATCTTCGAGTGCAATTCCCCCGAGCGACTTGCCGCTGAACATTATTGTTCCCGCAGCCGGCGTGACGATGCCGGCAATCGCTGAAATCAGCGAGCTTTTGCCGGCGCCGTTCGGGCCAACGATGCTCACGATCTCGCCTTCATCCACTTGCAGGTCGACGCCGCGGACGGCAGTAACGGCGCCATAACGCACAACCAGACCGGAGACGGCGAGAAGCGGAGTTCCTGAGATCATTGCAACGTGTTTGGTCCAAGGTAGGCGCGGCGGACCCCGGCGTCTGCGCGTATTTCCATCGGCGTGCCTGCGGCAATCGTCCGGCCGCTGTCGAGCACGTGGATGCGCTCGCAAAGATTCATCACCAGCGCCATGTTGTGCTCAATCACGAGCACGCCGCAATCGTATTTGGAGCGGATGTCGACGATGAGCTTGCGCAACTCGTCGGCTTCCGCCGCGGCAAGCCCGGCCGCCGGTTCGTCGAGCAACAGAAACTGCGGATTGACCGCGAGCGCCCGGGCAAGACCCACGCGGCGTTCTTCGCCGTAGCTTAGGCCCGCTGCGAGACGATGCGCCTTTTCCGCCAGCTTGAGGTCACGGAGAATTTCGAGCGCACGCCGCCGCGCCTGTGCGCGTCCGAGTCCCTGCGCGACGTAGCCAATCTCCACGTTCTCGCTGACGCTCAAGCCGCGGAACAGGCGCACCGCCTGAAAGGTCCGCACCACACCGGCGTGCGGAAAGCGATGGCGCGGCAACCCGGTGCAGTCGCGCTCGCCGACCACGATGGCGCCGGCGAGCGGACGCTGAAAACCGGAGAGCACGTTGACCAAGGTCGTCTTGCCGGCGCCGTTCGGGCCGATCAACCCGACGATCTCGCCGCGTTCGAGCCGGATACTGACCTCGTCGACGGCAACGAGGCCGCCGAACCGGACGGTCACACCTTGCGCCTGAAGAGGCATGGCTGAGCGTCCGGCTGGAAGCGGATCGTTGCTACAGCGGCGGAATCTTCTCCACCGAGAACCTGCCGACACAGGAGAACTTGCCTTTGGTGGCGTTGAGGATCGCCATCGGCCGCGTCGTCTGAATGTGCAGTGTCTTGGTATAGGTCGTAGGCCCGATCACCAGCGGCTGCTTGTCGAAGGTGTCGAGCACGGCTGCCACCTTGGAGCCCTCCAGTGAGCCAGCCTTGTTGGCGGCCAGCGCCCAGCCCTGGACGATCGAATAGCCGCGCAGCCCGTAGGACACGTCGGCCTTCCGCTTAAATTTGGCTTCAAAACGCTTGAAGAACGCGTTCACTTCGGAATCCGGATCGTCGCCGTATTTGGAGCCGTAGCTGGTGACGTAAAAATTGGTGAGATCCGGCACGGCGCCGATCCAGTAATCGCCGTCGAGTGACTCGCCGGTCAGGATCGCCGCTTCGATGCCGGCGGCGCGCAATTGCCGGATCGCGCTGGGGCCGCCTGGTGCATAGGAGCAGAAGAAAATCACATCCGGCTTTTTGGGAAGGCTGGTGATGCGCGTGATCTGGGCTGCGATCGTGGCGTCGTTGTTGAGGAAAGTGTCCTGGCCGAGGAGACTGTCTTTGCCGGCAACCTCGGTCCAGCGCGTCGCAAAGCTGCCGCACAGCGACTTGGTAAAGGCGATGGTGTTGTCCAACAACACATAGGCGGTCTTCCAGCCCTTCTTCTGGTAGGCCCACTCCGCCATCATGTAGCCCTGAGCCTGACTGGCGTTGGAGCCGGAATAAGCGAGCGAACCGATACCCTGCACGCCGAACTTTGGATCGGACGCGCCGGAGAAAGCGACCACGTCCTTCTGCTGCGCGACGTAAGCGCCCGGCGCACCGAAATCGAAATCGCTCGGGAACAGGATCGCCTTGGCGCCCTTACCGATAACGTCGACCGCACCGTCGGCGCCAAGCGGCGGTTCGGACTTGTTGTCAAACTCGACGATCTGGATCGGCTGGCCGAGCACGCCGCCCTTGGCATTGATGTCGTCGACGGCAAGCTTGGCACCGGCGATGGTGTCAGCATCGATCGGCGCGAACCAGCCACTAAAAGACATGACCAAGCCGAACACCGGCTTGTCGGCGCTCCAGGCCGTCGTGATGGCAAGAGTAGCCATAGCACAAGCGGCCAAAGCGGCTATTCCGGTTCTTCTGATCATGTGACGAACTCCCCTACTTTCCGGGTGTCGGACTGCGAAGCGCGCAGTCATCTAAAGCAAAGCCATCTTAGGTGCAGGCGGGCATACTTCAAGCTTAAAGTTTTAAGCTTAAAGGGTTTCACCGAAACGTCTTATTGGTTTCGAGGCAAAGCGCTTCGCACGCGCTGCCTGCCCTGACGCGGTCGACCTTCAAACGCCGAGATAACGATGCTGAATGTCGGGAGCACTCGCCAATTCCGGCGAACTGCCCGACCACACCACGCGGCCGCGCTCGATGATGTAATGCCGGTCGGCGATACGGGTGAGCGCGTCGACATTCTTGTCGATCACGAGGATCGACTGCCCGGCGGCACGCAACAGTTCAAGGCAGCGCCAGATTTCATCGCGGATCAGCGGTGCAAGCCCTTCCGTGGCTTCGTCGAGGATCAGCAGGCGAGGATTGGTCATCAGGGCACGACCAACTGCCAGCATTTGTTGCTCGCCGCCAGAGAGCAGGTTCGCCATGCTACCGGCGCGTGCGGCCAGCCGCGGAAACAATGCAAACACCTTCTCCAACGTCCATGGATCGGCGGCGCTATTGCGGTTCGCAGCAGTGGCGACGAGATTTTCGCGCGCGGTGAGATTGGGGAAGACTTGCCGTCCTTCGGGAACGAGTCCGAGACCAAGCTTGGCAATGCGATAAGCCGGAAGCTCGCGGATTTCGCTGCCGGCGAAGCGGATCGAGCCGGCACCAGACGGAGTAAGCCCCATGATCGAGCGGACCGTCGTGGTTTTGCCCATGCCGTTCCGGCCCATGAGCGAAACCATTTCGCCCGCGGCGACCGCGAGCGAAATGCCGAACAGAACACGGCTCAAGCCGTAGCTCGTTTCGATCCCGGCAACTTCAAGAAGCGGCGCGTCAGCCATGACGGCCCTGAGCGCTGACCTTCTCGCCGAGATAGGCCTGCCGCACGGCGGCATCGGCTCGCACGGTCTCAGGATCGCCGCTGGCAATGATGCGGCCGTACACCAGAACGGTGAGGCGATCCGCCAGCGCGAAGACAGCTTCCATATCGTGCTCGATCAGGAGGATGGCGATACTGCCTTTGATCTGGCGAAGCATCTGCACCATGCGCACCGACTCGTCCGGCCCCATGCCGGCCATCGGCTCATCGAGCAAAAGAAGGCGCGGCTCTGTCGCGAGCGCCATCGCTATTTCAAGTTGCCGATGTTCGCCGTGGCTCAACCTTGCCACCCGCACTGCCGCACGTTCGGCGAGCCCAACGCGGGCGAGCGCGGCCAGCGCCGGCTTGCGCAGTTCGTCGGCGCGGCGCGCGTCGCGCCAAAACCGGAACGAATGGCCGCGATGCGCCTGCACCGCGAGCGCAACATTCTCAATCGCTGTCAAATCCGAAAACAGCGACGTGATCTGAAACGAACGGGCCAGACCGAGACGGTTGCGCCGGTAGACAGGTAACCGCGTGATGTCGCTGCCGTTGAAATGGACGGTTCCTTGTTGTGGGGTGATCTCGCCGGCGACGAGGCTGACCAGGGTGGTTTTGCCGGCGCCGTTCGGTCCGATGACCGCGTTGACCTCGCCTGGCCGGATATCGAGCGAGATCGCGTCTGCGGCGAGAACGCCGCCGAACCGCTTGGTCAGACCGGCTATTTGCAAAAGCGGTTCAGCCACGGCGCCGGCCTTCGAGCAAAGCTTCAATTCCGCCGTTTAAATAGATTGCAACGATAAGCAGAACCGGTCCGAGGATCAGATCGGGATATTGGGTGAGCCGCGACAAGCCTTCTTCCAGCAAAAGAAACGTCACCGCACCGATCACAGGCCCGAACAGCGAGCCCAATCCGCCCAAAGCCACCATCACAATCAGGTCGCCGGAGCGGGTCCAGTGCATCAGCGCCGGACTGATGAAATTCGTGTGGTTGGCTAGGAGCGCACCGGCCAGCCCGCACATCGCGCCGGCGATGACGAAGCAGACCAGCTTGTAGCGGAAGGTCGGAAAGCCGATCGCGCGCATGCGCCGGTCATTGGAGCGCGCGCCGCGGATCACGTGGCCAAAGCGGGAATTGACGAGGCGCGCGACCAGATAGATGCTCGCGAGCAAAAGCACAAAACACAAGTAGTAGAACAGCGTTTTGTTGTTGAGATCGATAAAGCCGAATTGGCTGCGCTTGTAGATGGTGAGGCCGTCGTCGCCGCCGTAACGATCCAGCCCGATCGCCACGTAGTAGATCATCTGTGCGAAGGCGAGCGTGATCATGATGAAATAAACGCCGCGAGTACGCAGGCTAAGCGCACCGACCACCAGCGCGTAAAGCGCCGATGCCGCGATCGCGACCGGCCATTGCACAAATCCCGAGCTGATGCCTTCCTTGGCCAGGATGCCGACCGCGTAACCGCCGATCCCGAGATAGACGGCGTGGCCGAAGCTCACCATGCCGCCGTAACCCATGATCAGGTTGAGGCTCACCGCGCCGATCGAAAGGATCAAAACCCGCGTGAATAAGGTGACGAGGAACGTATCGCCGGTCAGCGACGAATAGACCGGCAGCAGCCCAAGAAGCAGCAACAAGGCAATCGTAAACGCCGTGCGCGGCGTGACCGCCCGAGGCTGAAACCGTATCGAACGAGGGATCGGCGGACACGGTCATCGGCTCGCCGCCGGGAACAATCCTTCGGGCCGAAACACCAGGATCACCGCCATCAGTACGTAGATCGACATCGACGACAGCGCCGGTCCGAGCGTCGCCGCAGCATTGGTGCTGATCAGACGCTGCAGCATGTCGGGCAGAAACGCCCGCCCGACGGTGTCGATCAGACCGACGATAATTGCGGCGACGAACGCGCCGCGGATCGAGCCGATGCCGCCGATGATGATCACCACAAAAGCGAGGATGAGGATGTTCTCGCCCATGCCGATCTGTACGGTTAGGATCGGCGCCTGCATCACGCCGGCAAAGCCCGCCAGCGCGGCGCCGAGCCCGAACACCAGCGTGTAAAGAAGCTTGATGTTGATGCCGAGCGCGCCAACCATTTCGCGGTTAGAGGCGCCGGCGCGGATCAGCATGCCGAGCCGGGTCCGCATCACCACGAAGTAAAGCAACGCCGCGACTGCCAGCGTAGCGAGGATGATTACCAGCCGGTAGGCCGGATAATAGACGCCGGGAATGATCTGGATCGCGGTCAGCATTTGCGGCGGCAGTGAAAGCGTCATGCCGGACGGCCCCCAGATCAGCCGCACCAATTCGTTGAAAAATAGAATGAGGCCGAAAGTGCCGAGCACATGATCGAGGTGGCTGCGCTCATAGAGCCGCCTGATGGCGACCACCTCGAGTACCATCCCGGCGACCAGTGAAGCGGCTACGGCGAGAATGACGGCGACAACGAAACTGCCGGTCACTACCGCCAGGGTGGCGGCAAAATAGGCGCCGAGCATGTACAGCGAGCCGTGCGCCAGATTGACCAGGTCCATAATGCCGAAGACCAGCGTCAGGCCGGCCGCCAGCAGAAACAGCAGCATGCCCAATTGCACGCCGTTCAAGCATTGCTCGAAGAAATACAGCATACCGTCCGAACGAATGGCCCCGTATCCCAGGACGCTAGCCGCAAAAGCGGCCAGCGCAAAGGATTACGGCCTCAACCGCGGATCAGGCAAATATGATGCCGACCGCTATTTCATCGGACATTTGTCGTGGAAGCGGTCCTGATCGTTCTCAACAATGGTCGCCACCGTCTTGAGCACGAACTCGTCGCCTTCCTTCACCGTATTAGTGAGATAATAGTTCTGGATCGGGATGTGGTTGTTGCCGAATTTGAAGTTACCGCGCACGGATTTGAAATCGGCCTTCTCCATTTCTTTGCGCATCTCGTCCTTTTTCGAGAGGTCGCCTTTGACCGCCATAACCGCACTATTGAGCAACGAGACGGCGTCGTAGGTCTGGGCGGCGTAGTTCGATGGCCGTTTTTTGTATTTTTCCATGTAACCGGTGACGAACTTCTTGTTGGCCTCGTTGGGCAGGTCGCCAACCCAATTCGACGAACCGAGAATGCCCACCGCCAGATCCTTAAGCCGGGGTAGCGACAATTCGTCGATGATGTAGTTCTGGTAGAGCGGGATCTGTCCCTTCAGGCCCGATTGGACATACTGCGTAATGAACTGAATGCCGGCACCGCCCGGATAGAATGCGTAAAGAGCGTCGGGCTTTGCCGAGCGGGCCTTCGACAGTTCGGCCGAGAAATCGAGCTGATCCGGCCAGCGGGTCATCTCCTGGCCGACGAACTCGCCTTTATAGGTGTTGCGCAAGCCTTGCAGCATGTCGCGGCCGGCCGCGTAGTTCGGGCCCATCATAAAGACCTTCTTGATGCCCTTTTGATTGAGGTAGAGGCCGAGAGACTGCGGCGCCTGATCGTTGTTGAACGAGGTCGAGAACACGTAAGGCGAACACATCTCGCCGGCGAGTTGCGAAGCGCCGGCGTTGGTGATGACCGTGATGGTCTTGGTCTCGATCAGCGGCTTGAGCGAGCCCAGCATCACGTTCGACCAGATGTAGCCGGCAACGAAGTCAACGTGATCGGATTCGAGCAATTTCTGCGTCTTCTGGACGCCGATTTCCGGCTTTTGCTGGTCGTCCTCGTAAATGACCTCAACCGGCAAGCCACCGAGCTTGCGGCCGAGATGATCGAGCCCGAGCTCAAACGCGTTCTTCATGTCGGTGCCGATTGCGCCGGCGGGCCCGCTGAACGTACTGATGAAGCCAATTTTGATGGTCTTGTCCTGGGCCGTGGCCGGCCCTGCCAGCAGCGCTAGTCCCGCTGCCGCTACAACTGCAATCCTGTTCATGGGGCGATACCCTCTCGTTACCGCACACGCTGGTGCGACGTCCCGCTGATAGTGTGATGCCTGATTTTGCGTCTTCCCACCACCGATAAGACCCCGCTGCCGTCCGCTAATCAAGCCGGTCTCGAGATTTGGTGAATCGCAAAAACCTGGAAAATTGGCCCCAGCGGCACCTGCCGCGGCAAACAGCGCGCCAACCGCCGGTCCGGCATGCCGGTTGCGACGTTGCGCCGCTATGGCATGCACCTTACCTGTCGCGGATTGCGCAAGCGGACCGCTTTGGCGCGAAGGACGAATAGACGGCAACCATTGACGGTAACCACTGACGGAAAGCATTGACGGAAACCATGGCAGCAGACTTCCAATTTGGTCTCGATACTTTCGGCGACGTTACGACGGGCCCCGACGGCGACTTGCTGAGCCACGCGGCGGTCATCCGCAACGTGGTCGATGAGGCGGTGCTGGCCGACGAACTCGGCGTCAACGCCTTTGGCGTCGGCGAGCATCATCGTCCGGACTTTTCTGTATCGGCGCCCGAGGTTGTGCTGGCGGCGATTGCCGGCCGCACCAAGCGGATCCACCTCGGCTCGGCCGTTACGGTCTTGAGCACGGACGACCCGATCCGCGTGTTCGAGCGCTTCTCGACGCTCAACGCCGCCTCGAGCGGGCGCGCCGAGATCACTTTGGGCCGCGGTTCGTTCACCGAGTCGTTCCCCCTCTTCGGCTACGACCTCTCCCAGTACGAGGTGCTGTTCGAAGAGAAGCTTGATTTGTTCGTGGCGTTGCTCCGGTCGGCAAAGGTGACCTGGGAGGGGCGGCTGCGCCCGCCGCTGAAAGATCAGGGCGTCTATCCGCCGGTCGAAAACCCGCCGCTCGAGGCCTGGATCGGTGTCGGCGGCAGCCCCGAATCCGTGGTCCGCGCCGCGCATTATGATCTGCCATTGTCGCTCGCCATCATCGGCGGCGAGCCGAGGCGGTTCCAGCCATTCGTCGATCTGTACAAGCGCGCGTTTGCGCAACTCGGCCAGCCCGTGAAAGACATCGCCGTGCACTCGCCCGGTCACGTTGCCGACACCGATGCGCAGGCGCGTGAGGAATACTGGGTCGGCTACAAGGGCATGCACGACCGGATCGGCGGCGAACGCGGCTGGCCGCCGATCGGGCGCGCGCAATTCGAGCAGGAAGTCGAACGCGGCTCACTCTATGTCGGCGCGCCGGAAACCGTCGCCCGCAAGATCGCCGCGACCGCGAAGGCGCTTGGCATCGTCCGCTTCGACATGAAATACAGCGCCGGCACGCTGGCGCATGACAAGATGATGCGCAGCATCGAACTCTACGGCAGCAAGGTCATGCCGCTGGTGCGGGAGATGCTGGCGTAACCGACAGGCCGATATTAGTAGCATTGAATCGATCATCAAATGATGACATATTCGTGCCTCTCGCGGAGGCATTCGGATGCGGACGACCATAGCGCTCGACGATGAGCTATTGGCCAAAGCTCAGGCGTATACGGGATTAAGCGAAAAATCGGCGCTGGTGCGAGAGGCATTGAAGGCGCTCATCGAGCGGGAAGCCGCACGTCGACTGGCGCGGCTTGGCGGCAGTGAGCCGAGCCTAATCGCGCCGCGACGGCGGAGGTTAGCAAGGAAGTGATCCTGATCGATACGTCGGTGTGGATCGATCACCTTCGCTCCGGCGACCGAACCTTGGCGGAGCTACTCAACGCGGGACAAGTCCTGACGCATCCCTTCGTCATCGGCGAGCTTGCGCTTGGCCACCTCAGGCAACCTCAGCTTATTCGGGAAACCTTAGTCGATCTGCCTTCGGCTGTTGTCGCGTCAGACGAGGAAGTTCTTGGCTTCATTGGCCAAGGCAGTTTGTTCGAGTCCGGCATCGGTTACGTCGATGCCCATTTGTTGGCATCCACGCGCTTGACGGCTGATGCCACGTTGTGGACTCGCGATAAGTATCTTCGCTTCGCCGCTGATCGGCTGGCATTGGCGGCGAAACCGTTCTCGTAGTCCCAGCCTTGGTTAGGATTTCGCCAGCGCGTCGAACTCCATCAATCGCGCAAGAAGCGGCTCCATCGTCTTGAGCGGCATCATGTTTGGGCCGTCGGAGGGCGCCTTGTCGGGGTTCTGATGGGTCTCGATGAACAGGCCCGCGACGCCAACCGCTACGGCCGCCCGCGCCAACACCGGCACGAATTCGCGCTCGCCGCCGGATGAGGTGCCCTTCCCGCCAGGTTGCTGCACGGAGTGCGTGGCGTCGAAGATCACTGGCGCGCCAAGTTGCGCAAGTACCGGCAGCGCCCGCATGTCGGAGACGAGCGTGTTGTAACCGAACGACACGCCGCGCTCGGTGACCAGTACATTGCGATTGCCGGCGGCAGTGATTTTTTCGACGACGTTCTTCATGTCCCACGGCGCGAGGAATTGGCCCTTCTTCACGTTCACTGCCCGCCCGGTTTTGGCGGCAGCGATCAACAAGTCGGTCTGGCGGCAGAGAAAGGCCGGGATTTGCAGAATATCGACGGCTTCAGCGACCGCGGCGCATTGGCCGGGCTCGTGGACGTCGGTCAGCACCGGCACGCCCAGCTTGGCGCGCAGGTCGGCAAAGATTGTGAGCGCCTTATCGAAACCGATACCGCGCGCGCTTTTGGCGCTGGTTCGGTTCGCCTTGTCGAACGACGATTTGTAGATGAAGCCAATGCCGCGCCGTGCTGTGATCTCCTTGAGCGCAGACGCCATCTCAAACGCGTGCGCGCGGCTTTCAAGCACACACGGCCCCGCGATCAGAGCGAGCGGCAACTTGTTGCCGAAGCGAACTTTGCCGACGGCGACGGTGGCGTTGGGTTTTGCGGTCATCGGTTTTCCGGGCGGACCATGAAGGCCGCGCCCTACCGGGTCAACCAGCGGCGCTTACTTCAGCGCCGAGAAGGCTGTTGGCCGCAAGAATGAGCTTTTGATGTTGGCGATGATCGGCCCGTCCCTCTCGCTCTCTTCGCGCACCTTGAGCCACGCCGGGTCGGAGGCAAACGTGTTCCACTTCTTCTCACGCTCGGCCAGCGATTCCCAGGCGAGCAGATAATGCAAATCGTTGTTGCCGTCGCCGACCAGCACGGTCCAGAAGCCGATTTGCTTGATGCCGTGCGCTTGCCAGATTTTCAGGGTGTGGTCTTCGAACCGCTTGAGCAGCGCGGGCAGTCGATTGGGTACGCAGGAGTAGATACGCAATTCGTAGATCACTGGCCTTCCTCCTGTATTACTTCTTGCGATGTCAGTAGCCAGCGACGATGACGAGCTTCACGCCGCGGGTCAAACGCGTCGTCATTGCGAGGAGTAAAGCGACGACGCAATCCAGAACGTCGCCGCCGTGCTGGATTGCTTCGCGTTGCTCGCAATGACGCGGCTGTTACACCAATCGGCTCTGCTCCACCGCCGCGCCGATGAACGATGAAAACAGCGGATGCGGCGCGAACGGCCGCGATTTCAGTTCGGGATGGAATTGAACGCCGATAAACCACGGATGATCTTCGTATTCGATGATTTCCGGCAGTAAGCCGTCGGGCGACATGCCGGAAAAGCGCATGCCGTGCTGCGCCAGGCGGTCCTTGTAGGCGGTGTTCACCTCATAGCGGTGGCGATGGCGCTCGGAAATCTCGGTGGCCTGATAGATGTCGGCGACGCGGCTGCCGCGCGCCAGCAACGCGGGATAAGCGCCGAGCCGCATAGTGCCGCCGAGATCGCCGTTGAGCCCGCGTTTCTGCAACTCGTTGCCCTTCATCCATTCGGTCATCAGACCAACGATCGGCTCCCGCGTGGCGCCGAATTCGGTCGAGTTGGCATCCTCGATGCCGCAGAGATTCCGCGCTGCCTCGATCACCGCCATTTGCATGCCGAAGCAGATGCCGAAATACGGCACCTGACGTTCGCGGGCGAACTGCGCCGCACGGATTTTGCCGCCAGTGCCACGCTGACCGAAGCCGCCCGGGACCAGGATGCCGTCGACGTGTTCGAGATACGGCGCCGGGTCTTCGTGTTCGAATACCTCGCTCTCGATCCAGTCGAGATTGACTTTCACCTTGTTGGCAATGCCGCCGTGCGAGAGCGCTTCGATCAGCGATTTATAGGCGTCCTTCATGCCGGTGTATTTGCCGACAATGGCGATGGTCACATCGCCTTCGGGATTGCGGATGCGGGCATCGATATAATCCCAGGTCGCAAGGTCGGGCGGCGGCGGCGATTCAATGCCGAACGCTGCCAGCACCTCCCCGTCTAAACCGCCGGCGTGATAGGCCTGCGGCACGGCATAGATGTTGTCGACGTCGAGCGCCTCGATGACCGCACTCTCACGCACATTGCAGAACAGCGCGAGCTTGCGCCGCTCGCTCTCTGGAATCGGCCGGTCGGAACGGCACAGCAAAATATCGGGCTGAATGCCAATGGCACGCAGCTCGCGCACCGAGTGCTGGGTCGGCTTGGTTTTCAATTCGCCGGCGCTCGGAATGTACGGCATCAGCGTCAGGTGGATGTAGATCGCGTGGTTTCGCGGCAGGTCGTTGCCGAGCTGACGGATGGCTTCGAAATACGGCAGGCCCTCGATGTCGCCGACGGTGCCACCGATCTCGCACAGCACGAAATCGAAGCCCTCATTGCCGTCGCGGATGAAGTCCTTGATCGCGTTGGTGACGTGAGGAATGACCTGGATGGTGGCCCCGAGGTAGTCGCCGCGCCGCTCCTTGGCGAGGATGTCCTGGTAGATGCGGCCGGTGGTGATGTTGTCGGTCCGCGTCGCGGGGCGGCCGGTGAAGCGCTCGTAGTGGCCAAGGTCGAGATCGGTCTCGGCGCCGTCGTCGGTGACGAACACCTCGCCGTGTTGGTAGGGCGACATCGTGCCCGGATCGACGTTGAGATAGGGGTCGAGCTTGCGCAGCCGGACCTTGTAACCGCGGGCCTGCAACAGCGCCCCAAGCGCCGCGGAGGCGAGACCCTTGCCCAAGGATGAAACCACGCCGCCGGTGATGAAAATGTACCGCGCCATGGGATTTAACCTCTAGCGACCATCATCCGATTCGACGAGCGATATTCGGGAATGGCTGCCGCGCAGCCCAGGTCGAAAGCCGGAAAAATCCACCGATCACAAGCGGCTGTGGCGAAATCCTCATGCCGCACGGAAGCTTCCCCCGCTGCGCTCACGATCGGCATGGGGGAAGTACTTGCGCCATGTTAGGCACTATTTTGATTGCGGGACTTGCGGCCCACTCGGCGCAGCCGGGGCGGCCTTCGGGGTCGACTGCAACTGGTCCAGAACGCCGCGGCCCCCTCCCAGCGGCGCCGGTGCACCGGCGGGTGCCTCCTGCGTTGGCGAGCCGCCGCCGGTATTGATGATCGACGCGGGGTGACGACCCATCCCGGCGAGCCAAGACAGCGCAAGACTGGTAATGAAAAATCCGACGGCCAGCAGCGCGGTCGTCCGGGTCAGCACGTTGGCGGTGCCACGGCCGGTCATGAAGCCGCTGGTCGAGCTGACGAGCCCCCCGCCCTCGGACTTCTGCAGCAGAACCACCGCGATCAAGCCCAGGACGAGCATGAGGTGGATAACAATAATAACAGTCAGCATCGATGATGTCCGCTCGCGGCCGCAGGCCTCACGCCCCGGGATATAGGAAGTCGCGCGGCTCTCTACATGATCCGGCGTGGATTTTCTATGGCAGGCGGTGCCTAGCGGTAAACGCCGGCGATAGCCAGGAAGTCGTCGGCCTTGAGGCTGGCGCCACCGACCAAGGCCCCGTCGACGTTCTCGACAGCGAGCAACTCGGGTGCGTTCGCGGGTGTCACCGAACCCCCATAGAGAATACGGACAGCCTCACTTTCCAACCCGAAGCGCGCGCCTAGGCGTTCTCGGATCAGACCGTGAACCTCCGCGACATCCGAAGGCGCCGGCGTTAGCCCGGTGCCGACCGCCCAGACCGGCTCGTAGGCGATGACAAAACCGGTCGAGTTCATCCGAGAGTGAGCCTTCGAGTTGTGCGCTCACGACGGAGAGTGCACGCCCAGACTCCCGCTCGGCGCGATTCTCGCCGACACACACGATCGCGACGATGCCGGCGCGGCGCGCGGCTTCGGCCTTGGCCTGCACCTGCGCATCGGTCTCGCCGTGGTATCGCCGCCGCTCGGAATGACCGACAATGACGGCCACAGCGCCGGCATCCTTGAGCATTTCGGCCGAGATGTCGCCGGTATAGGCGCCCGAAGCGAGCGCGTGGCAGTCCTGGCCACCGATTTCAACGCCCGAGCCGAGCGCGAGAGCCGCAAAACCGGCAATTAACGTCGCCGGCGGACACACCATTAGCTCGACCTTGGGAACGTTCCGCGCGCCGGCGATGATTTTCTGCAATTCGCCGGTCGCGCTTTTCAGGCCGTGCATTTTCCAGTTGCCGGCAACCAGCGGGCGGCGCGCCATCGTTTATGTCCCGAAATGTTGGCCGCAAAACCTGCGGCAAAACAGCCGTTAGCAGACCACTAGAATGCGGAAAAGAGGCGTTTTACCCGGAAATGCCGTCAGTTGCGGGCCCGCCCGCCGCTCCTTATGATGCGTGTCCCTAGCCGACAACGCCACTCCAGCAATCGGACCTTTGATGCTTCGAGGGATTCGCAAAGCCTCCGCTAATTGGCTCGGCCGCGCCGTCATGGGCGTAGTCTTGGGGCTGCTGGCCCTTAGCTTTGCGGTCTGGGGCATCAACGACATTTTTCACGGTTATGGCCGCTCTTCGCTCGCCAAGATCGGCGGCACCGAAATCTCGGTCGAGCAGTTCCGGCAAAACTATAACCAGCGCCTGCAGCAAGTCGGACGCCAGCTTGGCCGCCCCCTCACGCCCGAGCAGGCGAGTGCGTTCGGTCTCGATCGGCAGGTGCTCGGTGAGATGGTCGCCGAAGCCGGCCTCGATCAGCGCGCGCGGCAGATGGGTCTCGGCCTGTCAGATGCCGACGTGGTGCAACACATCACCACAGATCCGATGTTTCAGAGCAACGGTAAATTCGATCGCGCGAGATTCGAGTTCCTGCTTCGTAATGTCGGGTACAGCGAACAGCGCTTCCTCAATGAACAACGGCACATCATGCTGCGGCGGCAGATTGTCGATTCGCTCACCGGCAACCTCCCGGTCCCGCAGGCCTGGCTTGAAGCCATCAACCAATTCCAGAATCAGGAACGCAACATCGAATACGTGACGCTTGGACCCGCGCAGGCCGGCGACATACCGGAACCGACCGCCGACGAACTGAACAAATACTTCGAGGCGCGTAAAATTCTGTTCCGTGCGCCGGAATATCGCAAAATCGCGGTCGTGCTGGCGACGCCCGCGGAAGTCGCCAAATCGATGGAGATTTCCGACGCGGAGATGAAGAGCTATTTCGACGAACATCGCAATCGGTACACGACGCCGGAACGCCGGCACGTCGAGCAGATCGTTTTCCCCAACGCTGCGGAAGCCGACGTCGCCGCAGCCAAGCTCAAAGACGGCATGAGCTTCGCAGCGCTTGCCGCCGAGCGTGGCCTGAAAGAGCAGGATTTTGACCTCGGTACCGTGCCGAAATCCGAAATCATCGATCCGGCTGTCGCGGATGCCGCCTTTTCGCTCAAGGAGGGCGAAGTCAGCGCGCCAATCAAAGGACGCTTCGGCACGGTGATCGTCACTGTGCCCAAGATCGAGCCCGAGGTGCAAAAAACGCTCGCCGAAGTCACGCCGCAGATCCGCAGCGACCTCACGGCGGAGCGCGCCAAGGCCGAGGTGCTCAGTTTGCACGACAAGATCGAAGACACCCGCGCCGGCGGCAGTACGCTCCAAGACGCTGCGCAAAAGGCGAAGCTGCCGGTGACGACCTTCGATGTGGACCGCTCCGGCCGCGACCCTGCTGGCAATCCGGTCGCCAATCTTCCCCACGCCGCGGAGGTGATTAACGCCGCCTTTGCCTCCGACGTTGGCGTCGACAACGACCCGATCGCGGCCGACGGCGGCTACATCTGGTACGACGTCGCCGGAATTACGCCGGCGCGCGAACGATCGCTCGAAGAGGTCAAGAGCCAGGTCGAGGCGCGTGTGCGCGAAGACGCGATCGCCACGCGTCTGCAGGCCAAGGCAACCGAACTCGTCGACAAGCTCAAGAGCGGTAACGCATTCGACGCCTTGGCTAAGCCTGACGGTCTCACCGTGCAAACCGCCGACAAGATCAAGCGCGACCGGGCGACCGGATTTGTGTCGGCGAAAGTCGCGCGCGCGATCTTCCATACCGCCAAAGACGGCTTCGGCAGCACCGAGGCCGACAAGCCGAGCGAATGGGTGGTGTTCCGCGTCACCGACGTGACCACGCCCAAGCTCGACGCCAATTCCGCTGACAGCAAACGCATTGAGCAAACGGTGCAGAGCCAGGAGAGCAACGACATATTTGGCGAATATGTCGCGTGGCTGCAGGACGATCTCGGCACCAGCGTCAATCAGGCGGCACTCGCCCAAGCGCTCGGCGGCGCCGCGCCGGAGCCGGATATCAACTGACATGCAGGTCGAGCCTTCGGCTGCCGCGTTCGCCGCGCGTTATGCCGCCGGCGAGCCGCAGGTGGTTTGGACGACGCTCGTCGCAGACCTGGAAACGCCGGTCTCGGCATTTCTCAAAGTAACCGCCGGAGGCTCCGGAAGTTCTTTGCCGATGAGCTTTCTGCTTGAGTCCGTGGAAGGCGGTGAGGTGCGCGGACGTTATTCCATCATCGGTCTCGACCCCGATGTCATTTTCCGCGCCAACGGCCACGCTGCCGAAATCAATCGCACCCCGCACAACAATCCGGAGGCATTTGCGCCGGCAGGCGCGCCGGCGCTACAGGCGCTGCGCGCGCTGATCGCCGAAAGCCGGATCGCATTGCCGGACGCTTTGCCGCCCATGGCTGCCGGCGTGTTCGGCTATCTCGGCTACGACATGGTGCGGCAGATGGAGGATTCACTTGCCGCGCCTCGTACCGATCCGATCGGCATTCCGGATGCGATTCTGATCCGGCCGACTTTGATCATCGTCTTTGATGCGGTCGAAGATGCCATCACCGTAGTCACGCCGGTGCGGCCGCGGGCCGGCGTGACCGATAAGGCAGCGCACGCCCACGCCGTCGAACGTCTGTCGGCAATCGTTGATGCGCTCGACCACCCGCTCGGCAAAGCGGCCGCGCCCGCTCCCCACCCGCCGCAGCCCGGCGCCATGACTCCGCGCTCCAACACCACCGCCGAAGATTTCAAACGCATGGTGCTGCGCGCCAAGGAATACATTTTCGCCGGCGATATCTTTCAGGTCGTGCTGTCGCAGCGTTTCGAGGCCCCCTTCCCGCTGCCGCCCTTTGCGCTTTATCGCGCGTTGCGGCGCGTCAATCCGTCGCCCTATCTGTTTTTCCTGGACTTCGGTTCCTTCGCGGTCGCCGGTTCAAGCCCTGAAGTGCTGGTCAAAACGCGCCGCGGCGTCGTGACCATTCGTCCGCTCGCGGGTACGCGCCGACGCGGCGCCACCCCGTACGAAGACAAGGCGTTGGAGCAGGAGTTGCTCGCCGATCCGAAAGAACGCGCCGAGCATTTGATGCTGCTCGATCTCGGCCGCAACGACGTCGGCCGGGTCGCCGCAATCGGCAGCGTGAAAGTCACCGATCAGTTTTTCATCGAACGCTACAGCCAGGTGATGCACATCGTCTCCAACGTCGAGGGCAAGCTGCGCGATGACTGCGATCCGCTTGACGCGCTCGCCGCCGGCTTTCCCGCCGGCACTGTCTCCGGCGCGCCCAAGGTGCGCGCGATGCAGATCGTCGACGAACTGGAAAATGAAAAGCGCGGGCTCTACGCCGGCTGCGTCGGCTATTTCTCCGCCGGCGCCGACATGGACACCTGCATCGTGCTGCGCACCGCGCTGATCAAGGACGGCACCATGTATGTGCAAGCGGGCGCGGGCATCGTTGCCGATTCCGATCCGGAGTTTGAACTGCAAGAATGCATCAACAAGGCCAAGGCTTTATTCCGCGCCGCAGAGGAAGCCAATCGCTTCGCCAGCGCCATGAGCCGCGAGCGATAGCATGAGCGTCGCCACGCCCGCCGAAATCGTTTCGTTCTGGCGCGAAGCCGGGCCGGAGAAGTGGTTCGAGCAGGACGAGGCGTTCGATCTGGCGATCAAGTCGAAGTTTCTCGAGAACTCACGAGGCAGCGGCACGCGGCGAGCTCGTCCCATTCGAAGACAGCGCCGAAGGCGCGCTCGCGCTTGTCATTTTGCTCGATCAGTTCCCCCGCAACATGTTTCGCGGCACGGCGCGCGCGTTCACGACCGATCCGCAGGCGCGAGCAGTGGCGGACCGTGCGATCACTCTTGGTTTCGACCGGGCGACCGATAAAACGATGCGGCAATTCTTCTGTCTGCCGTTCATGCATTCGGAGCTGATTACCGATCAACACCGCTCGGTGCAGCTTTACGAGGCGATCGGCGACGCCGACTTATTGCGCTATGCGCTCTCCCATCGCGACATCGTCGCGAAGTTCGGACGATTTCCGCACCGAAACCGCGTGGTGGGCCGCGATACGACGTCCGCCGAACAGGAATTCCTCGATGGTGGCGGGTTCGGCGGGTGAGCTAGATTTTCGCCAAGCTATCGGCGTTCGTTCAGTAACGTTGCGGCGCCGATTAAGCCCAGCAGCGGTTGCACGATCAGGTAAGTCGGAATTGACCCAAGGTAGCCGCGCAGCCGGCCTTTTGCTTCGAACCGCGACCGGAACTCGGACTGGCCGAAGAACGAAGCCATATGCGGCACGATCCCTCCGGCGAGGTAGATGCCGCCCCGCGCGCCCAGCGTCAAAGCGAGATTTCCGGCCACCGTCCCAAGCATCGCACAAAACATCAACGTCGCCTCGCGCGTGCGCGGATCTTCCTCCCAGATCAGAGGACTGGTGATCTGCTCGGGCCGGTAAGAGGCCGCGGGTGTACGGGCGAGCTCGCATCGGGCGTTGTATAAATTGACGAGGCCGGGACCAGACAACAATCGTTCGGCGGATACGTGGTCGTAGCGTTTGCGCATCAGGTCGAGGATCGCGCTTTCTTCGGCGGTCGCCGGCGACATGGTGACGTGACCGCCCTCGCCGGCCATGGTCACCGCCCCATTCGCTGACGGCAACAACGCGCTGACGCCGAGACCCGTGCCCGGCCCGATCAACCCGATCGGAGCGTTACGCGCCGGTTCGCCACTGCCGATCTGAATGCGCTCGTTTGCATCGAGATGCGGGACTGCGGCTGCATTGGCGGCAAAATCATTGATCACAAGAAGCTGCTTTAGCCCGAACTGGTGCTTGAGCGTATCGACCGAGAACGTCCAGGGATGATTGGTCATCGTGACCTGGTCGCCAGTCACCGGCGAGGCAATCGCCAACGCCGCCCGCACCGGCCGTTTTCCCGAAGACTCGCTCAGATACCCTTCGATCGCATCGTGAAGCGAATCGTAGTCGGTCAACGCATAGAACCGTGCCGCGCGCGGTCTGCCGTCCGGCCCCACCAACGCAAAGCGTGCATTGGTGGAACCGATGTCTCCGATCAGGCCGCCTTCAACGTCGGACATGACGCCAGAGATAGCACTCCGGAAATCTCATCGGCAACGCCGCGCTGCCGTCCGCTCCTGATGCGTGACGGAACCGCGTAGTGCGGCAAGCGCTTCTTACAGTACGCCTCGGCTGCCCAGCTAGGAGGAACCCCGAAACCGTCGAAGCCCGTCGGGCCTTACGGTAATCGATCTGCGGCAGTTCTTTGCCGTTCGCGTGCCGCGGAAGTGCGTCGGGAACTTTTCCGGCTCCAGATAGCTAAGCGGCTGCAACGCCCGAAAGCGTCTCGGCAACCCCGCTTCGCATGGCTGCGTGCCGTTGCCTACCGACAAGGCTGCGTTGCTGTTCGATCTGATCAAAATGGAAGGCTTGAAAGCGACGAGCGTCGTTATCACCGGCCGCACGCCCTCGCTTGAAAGCCTGCTGCTGTCGCGCCGCCGCGCGTTACGCGATGCCAACACAGCGCCATCGATGCTGTCCATCGCCCATATCGACGACAAGCCGGCGCCGCGCATCGTGGCGACTGCGGCCGAAATGGATCGGTTCTTGGAAGCCGAGCCCCTTCAGCCTCCGCTGTCAGACGACTATGACCAGTTGGTGCCACTGCAGCCTGACGCCTCCGCTCCATCATCTTGATGATGACGCAAAATCTGGTGAGGCGAATTGGGCGAACAGATTAGAGACGATAAAGATCGCCTTGACCTGCCCCCTGTTGCTCTTTTCAGGCCGCCGCTGTGGGCTTTGCAGCGCCTGGCGAACCGAGCGATTCCTCTCGCACGAAGTTCTCCAATAACGCGGCGTGAACAACGATAGTGCTGTTGTAGTCGACATAGCCTAGCCGGCGAAATTTGTTCATGAAATAATTCACGCGTGATCGGGTGGTGCCGACCATTTGTGCGAGCGCCTCCTGATCGATTGCTTTCAAGATGGTTCCGGTCCGGCCTTCTGCACCGTCATGAGCCAAACGCAGCAGAATCCGCGCCAGGCGCACCTCGCTGGAATCAAACAGGTGGCTAAGCAGGCTCTTTCTCAATCCAGCGGCGCGCGACAAGACGCGCACCAGAAAGAATTCAGCAAATGCGGAATCCTGGCGAATGGCGCGAATGATGCTTGAGCGGTCCAACTTCGCTATCGTGCCGCCGGTGACGCACGTCGCGGTTCCTGACCGGAGTCGGCCGGCGACGACGCAGCTCTCGCCGCAAAAGTCGCCCGCGCCAAGAATGCCAAGGATGGCTTCCTTGCCTTGCGCGGAAACGACCGTCAGCCGAACTTGCCCCTCCTGAATGTAAAAAAGACGGTTTGCGGGCTCGTCCTGAATGAATAATTGTTCGCCGGCATCGAACACGCATCGCGTCGTTCCGCCATACCGCGCTACGAACGCTTCGACATCAAAGGCCTGTTTGCCGTCGAACGCCCCGCTGGCGACAGCCGGGCGTCCGTCAAACGTTGAGTTCATGGCGTGCTTCCCCACAAGCTGGCCACCGTGTCGCTGAGCAATCATTAGCGGCTACGCAGCGTTGTCATGCTCGGTGCGATGCGCCCTTGCGCTTCGATGGAAACCGAGCAGTTTCGTCCCTCCGCCGAACGCTGCCTAGAATTGACTACTCACCAAGGTCATCTTTGCAGAAATCTATGCTCGGGCGTCATTGGATTCTTTCCAATTTGCACAACTTTTGGTGTGCAATTTCGCACATGCCCGTGACGATCTTCTTTCTTGTTCGCATACCGAACCGAATGCGCGCAATTCAACCCTTTTATTCGCTGGCACCCACTTGCAGCCCTATGCGCGCTGCCGCTTCGCCATTTCCTCGGCCACCAGCTCTTTCTTTGATAATTTCCCGACCGGCGTTTTCGGCAGGCTTGCCCGAATCTCCATTTCAGCCGGCATCTCGTATTTGGCGAGCTTGTCGGCCAGAAAGGCTTTTAACTTCTCGATCGCAAATGGTGCGTGCCCCGGCTTAAGCGCGATGAAGGCTTTCGCCGACTGCCCGCGGTAAGCATCCGGGATGCCGATGACTGTGACCTCGGCAACGCCCGGATGCTCGTAGATCGCCTCTTCAATGTTCCGGGGAAACACATTGAAGCCGCCAGACAGGATCATGTCCTTCTTGCGGTCGACCAGCGTGAGAAAGCCGTCCTCGTCGAGGTAGCCGATGTCGCCGGTATGAAAAGAGCCGCCGCGGAACGCTTCCGCGGTTTCCTCGGGCTTTTTCCAGTAGCCTTTCATCACTTGTGGCCCGCGAAAGCAGACTTCGCCCCGCTCACCGGCCGGCAGCACCTTCGTGCCGGTTGCCAGATCGACCACATCCAAAATGGTGCGCGGCGCCGGCACGCCGACGCTGCCTTGGCGTACCGGCGCGTCCTTTATCTGAAGAGTCCCAGGGGAGCGACTTCGGTAAGGCCATAGCCCTCCTTTGGACAGATGCCGGTGAGTGCTTCGAAGCGTTGCTGCACTTCCAGCGGTAACGGCGCGCCGCCGGAGCCCCAGGTCGAAACCGAGGAGAGGTCGAACTCCTTCACCTTGGGATGATTGACGAGCGCGGTGTACATGGTCGGCACCGCCGGGAACACGGTGATCTTCTTGCGTGCGATATCGGCGAGCACCCGATCCGGATCGAATCTGATGTGCAAAACCATTTGCGATCCGGTTGAGACCGCAAGCAACATCACAAAGCTCAGGCCGAAGATGTGGAACAGCGGCAGAACCGCCAGCACCTTCTGCGGTTCTTCGTCGGGCCCAAGCCCGTTCCAGTAAGAATAGATATTCAGCACCGCGCAAAAGTTGGCGTGGGTGAGCATGGCGCCCTTGGGCTGGCCAGTCGTGCCGCCGGTATATTGCAGTACCGCGATTTCATCTTGCAGCGGGCCGCGTGGATGGCGCGCGAACGCGCCATCATTTGAAATAAGCTCGGCAAAATCAACTTCGCGGCCGGCGCCCGCAACCCGCTCCGCCGCAGGCCCGAAGAAAGCCGCCACCGGCGCCGGCAGAAAGTCGGCGATGCTGCAGACAATCAGCGCCTCGAACTTGGCGGTGCCCTTCAAGGCCGCAATCTGCGGATAGAGCATGGGCAAACCGAGCGTGATCATCACCGTCGTTTCGGCGTCGGCGATCTGATATTTGAGCTCGCGCGGCGCCGCGAGCGGGCTGAAATTGACGACGCGGCCGCCGGCCATCAACACGGCGAAGAATGCGATCACGAAATGCGGCGTGTTCGGCAGATGCAGCCCGACGTTGACACCGGGCCCGATGCCGAGCGCCTGTAACCCCTTGGCGGCGCGCGCCGCGAGGTCATCGAGTTCGCGAAAGCTGAAGGTGCGGTCGTAAAAGTCGATGGCGATCCGCTCCGGCCATCGGATCGCCGCGGTTTCCAGCAGGCTTTCGAGCGGCACCGGCGGCGGCAGTGGCGCATCCCATGAAATTCCCGGCGGATAGGATTTTTCCCAAAGATACGCCATCACTTCCTCCCCTGTCCGAAAGCACTGTGTGCATCGACCGGCGCTACGCGCGCTTGTTTTCAAGCTCAAATTAGCGGGCTCAAGGCGAGCGGTCGATGACGTCAAATTTCGATGGGATGCAGCTCGCCTCCCGCTGTTGTCGCATATCAGCCATACAGCGCAGCCCACTCAGTTTGCGATGGGCTTTGACCTGGATCAAAACAGCGTCAGGTTGCAAGAGCAAAACCTTGCACATGCTGATCGACGACATAGAGAAATTGATCTGTCGAACTCCAGGGCTTACCGCCACCGCGTTGGCTTATGCGCTCTTCGGCGAGGACGGCTACAACCAACGAGTCAGTGCTGAATGCCGGACACTTGTATATGCCTTTCGCGTCGAGCGGCGCGGTCACGGCGGCCCAGGCGATCCGTTCACTTACCATCCGAGACTACAAACGAGCCCGATCAGCGAAAGCAGCGAGGAAGTGGAGCGGCGAATCGATCCGACCAAGCCGGCCTTCGCCATCGGTTGGCTCACCGGACAGGAAGCCAATTGTTTGCCGCAGGCCACGACCGCGCTACGCGACGAACTGGGTCCGACCGGGCTCAGACTTTTGAGCGACCATTCGATGAACCTCGCCGAAGACCTCCGGCGTGGAAATCTCGATATTGCTTTCTTGCGGCCTGAACAGGACCCCGATCTTGCCTATAAGCTCGTCGTCACTGAGCCACTCGTCGTTTTGCTGCCGAGCGACCATCGGCTCGCAGCGCGCAAGGCGATCGACCCGGGCGATCTTTGTGGCGAAAAATTTATCGGCATATCGGAAATTCCGCGCGTGTTGCGTGGAGTCATCAGTGATTATCTAAGCCAACACGGAATCAGGATCACCCCGCATCTCGAGATCGATAATTTCGTCATGGCTGCCTCCATGGTCGCGTGGACGCGCGGAGTAGCCCTCTTGCCGGCGTCGGCAAAGAATTTTTTGCCGCGATCGGTTGTCAGCCGGCCTCTCGAAGGCGAACCGCCGACCATTGATTTAGTGGTCGGATACCGCAAAGCGAACGCATCGCCGTTCCTAAAGACGTTCTTATCCAGGATTGACGACTTGACCACGCGATATCCGGCAACTTGCGTCGGATAACTAAGATGCGATCACATGCCTGCTGCGATAGCATAGCAAACACCGATCTGTGCCTGCTCCCGGAACATGGTGTCGACTTCGCCCGCTACGCAAATCAACAACCCCGATCCATGAGCGCAGGCGCCAGTTGCCACGCGGCTGGGATCACTTCGTTGATTCACTGCGCTCACTCCAATCCAGCGAAACCCAGAACATAATTAGAAACAACGGAATGGCGATGATCGAAAACATCCAAGCCACCTGATAATACACGGTCCGCCACTCGACCAGGGTTGTGAGGTGCTTGATCTCGTCAGCGTAATCCAACTTGTCGGGCCCGGTGCACTCCACATAGTGCAAGAATGAGTAAGTAACTTCGGAAACGCCCAGACACAAAGCCGCAGCTGCGAGCGCGATGACGATCACCAGGATTGCCAGCCATCGGGCCGTTCCGCGCTTGTGGAAGACATCGCCTTTTTCCGCGGCGAAGGTCGTCGCGGCGACGATGATGCCGTCGAAGGCCAGGAGCGCCAAGCCCTTGCCGTCGAGGATGGTCAGAATCTCATAGAGAGTTTTTACCAGTTCCGTCGCGTGGGGCGGAGTGATTTGAGTGCCGGCGGCGTGCAACAGCTCGAGCTTTTGTAGTAAGTCGCACACGCGATCGCTCCCAGCTTTGACTGCAGCTCATCGGCTCAGATTCAGTCCGCGAGCAAAACTCGATTCTCGCGCAACTGGCCATAGCTCACTCGCCGTTTTCCTCGCCTTCTTCGGAGAGCCGCTCGACCGAGGCGACGCGTTCGCCTTCGGCGGTTGAGAACACGATGACGCCCTGCGTGGCGCGGCCGGCGATGCGGATGCCGTCAACCGGACAGCGGATCAATTGCCCGCCGTCGGTCACCAGCATGATCTGGTCGCTTTCTTCGATCGGGAATGACGCAACCAGTCGTCCGTTCTTTTCCGTGATCGCCATGGCGACGATACCTTTGCCGCCGCGGTTCGTGGTCCGGTATTCGTATGACGAGGTGCGTTTGCCGAAACCTTTTTCTGAAATCGTCAGCACAAACTGCTCCGCCGCCGACAATTCCACATACCGCGTCTGGCCGAGTTCGATGGCGCCTGTGGCCTCCTCGGTCTCGGCGACGTTCTCTTCGCCCTCCCCGTTAGTCCCTCGCCGTACCGCGTTGGCGCGCTTGAGATAAGCGACCCGCTCGTCAGCAGAAGCTTCGACGTGGCGCAGGATCGACAGCGAGATCAGTTTGTCGCCGTCGGCCAAATTGATGCCGCGCACGCCCATCGAGGTTCGGCCCTGGAACACGCGCACGTCGTTGACGGCGAAGCGGATGCATTGGCCGGCCGCGGACGTCAGCAGCACGTCATCATTCTCGGTGCAGATCTGGACGTCGACGAAACCCTCGCCGTCGTCGAGTTTCATGGCGATAATGCCGGAGCGTCGCACGTCGGCGAAATCCGACAGCTTGTTCCGCCGCACCGTGCCGCGTGTCGTCGCGAACATCACGTCGAGCTTGTCCCAGGTCGAACTCGTCTTCCGGCAGCGGCATGATCGTGGTGATGGTCTCGCCCTGCTCGAGCGGCAGGATATTGATCAAAGCCTTGCCGCGAGCCTGCGGCGCCGCTTGCGGCAGCCGCCAGACCTTTTCCTTGTAGACCTGGCCGCGCGAGGAGAAGAACAGCACCGGCGTGTGCGTCGAGGCGACGAACAGGCGGGTGACAAAATCCTCGTCGCGGGTCTGCATTCCGGAGCGGCCCTTGCCGCCGCGTTTTTGCGCCCGATAGGTCGAGAGCGGCACGCGCTTGACATAACCGGCGTGCGAAACAGTGACGACCATATCCTCGCGCTGGATCAGATCCTCATCTTCCATCTCGCCTTCCTGGTCGATGATGACCGTGCGGCGGGGCGTGGCGAAATCGCGCTTGATCGCGGCGAGTTCGTCTTTGACGATGGCCTGGATGCGCGCGCGCGAACGCAGAATGTCGAGGTAGTCGGCAATTTCGTCGGCGAGCTTGTCGAGCTCGGCCTTGATCTCGTCGCGGCCGAGCGCCGTCAGCCGTTGCAGCCGCAGATCCAGGATCGCTTTCGCCTGCTCGGCGGAAAGTTTGGTGGTGCCGGCTTCGGATACGCTGTGGCGCGGATCGTCGATCAAGGTGACCATGGTGGCGACGTCGCGCGCCGGCCAGTCGCGTTCCATCAATTGTTCGCGCGCCTCGTTGGCGTCCTTGGCGGCGCGGATGAGCTTGATCACCTCGTCGATATTGGCGACCGCGATGGCAAGTCCGACCAGCACATGGGCGCGGTCGCGCGCCTTGGTCAGAAGGTGCTTGGTGCGCCGGTAGATCACTTCCTCGCGGAACGCCAGGAACAGCGTCAGGAGGTCTTTCAGATTCATCACCAGCGGGCGGCCGTTATCGAGCGCCACCATGTTGGCGCCGAATGACGATTGCAGCGCGGTGAAGCGGTAAAGCTGGTTGAGGACGACGTCCGGCACCGCATCGCGGCGCAATTCGATCACCACCCGATAACCGTCGCGGTCGGATTCGTCGCGCAGCGCCGAGATGCCTTCGAGCTTCTTCTCGCGCACCAGTTCGCCGATGCGCTCGACCATGTGCGCCTTGTTCACCTGATAGGGAATTTCGGAGATGACGATGGCCTCGCGCTCGCCGCGCAGGGACTCGAACTCGACCTTGCCGCGCATGACTATGCCGCCGCGGCCGAGATGATAGGCGGCGCGAATACCTTGCCGGCCGAGAATAATGCCGCCGGTCGGGAAATCGGGCCCCGGCACGATGCCGATCAGGTCCTCGATCGAAAGCGCAGGATTGTCGATCAGCGCCACGCAGGCGTCGATCACCTCGCCGAGATTATGCGGCGGGATGTTGGTCGCCATGCCGACGGCGATACCGCCGGCGCCATTGACCAGAAGATTGGGAAAACGCGCCGGCATGACCACCGGCTCGCGTTCGGAATTATCGTAGTTGGCCTGGAAGTCGACGGTGTCCTTGTCGAGATCCTCGACCAGCGAGCCCGCGACGCGCTCGAGCCGCACCTCGGTGTATCGCATCGCCGCGGGCGCATCGCCATCGACCGAGCCGAAGTTCCCCTGCCCGTCGATCAGCGGCAGGCGCATCGAAAAATCCTGCGCCATGCGCACCAGCGCGTCGTACACCGCCTGGTCGCCGTGCGGATGATATTTGCCGATCACGTCGCCAACCACGCGCGCGGACTTGCGATACGGCTTGTTCCACTCGTAGCCGTTCTCGTGCATCGAGTAGAGAATCCGGCGATGCACCGGCTTGAGCCCGTCGCGTGCATCCGGCAGTGCGCGCGCCACGATCACGCTCATGGCGTAATCGAGGTAGCTCTTCTTCATCTCCTCGGTGATCGAAACCGGGCGAATATCGGAGGCGCCGCCATCGGTCGGCGGGGGATTATCCTGGTCAGCCAAAGCTTAGAATCCTAACGCGAATTTGCTGCGATTTTCATAGCCGATCAGGCCTCGATCCGCTACTTTTATCGGTGCGTTATAGATGGGAGTTTCCTTTTAGATTTCAATGTTTTATTGGCGCACCGAAGGCTGCGACACCGCTGCAGTGGCAAGCGCCCATAAACGGCGTGACACACGGCTTTTATAAGGTTCGGGCCACCGAAGGATGGGGCCGAAAATGTTGTTGGATTTCGCGATCTCGGCCTGGCTGACGCTGTTCGTCGTCGTCGATCCGGTCGCCATGGCGCCCACTTTCCTGGTGGTGACGACAGGAATGCCGCGGGCTTCCCGCAAGAGCGTCGCGGTGCGCGCCAGCGTTATCGCCGGCGCGATCCTGATCGGCGCGGCGCTGGTCGGCGACCGGCTGCTGAACGTGCTTGAAATTTCGCTGCCGGCGTTTCGCATCGCCGGCGGCCTCTTACTGTTTTGGATCGCGGCCGAGATGGTGTTCGGCGTTCGCAGCCGCCACGAGGGCGAAGCCGCCGAAATGGCGATCGAAGAACGCGTCCGCAACGTCGCAGCCTTTCCGCTTGCGGTCCCGCTGCTCGCCGGACCAGGCGCGATCACCGCGACGATACTGCTGGCCGGTCAAGCCAACGGCAATCTCTTGCTGCTGGGGATACTGGTCGGGGTGGCGGCGCTGGTCGCCGCCTCGTGCCTCGTTACCTTCATTTTTGCCGAACGCATCAGCGGGCTTCTCGGCATGACCGGCAACATCGTGCTGTCGCGGCTGCTTGGCGTGCTGCTCGCGGCGCTCGCGGTGCAATACGTTGTCGATGGGATTCGGGCGGCTGCGTCAGGCTAACGCTTTACGTTCAGGCCGCGCCGTGCAAGCGCGTTACTCGATCGAATGCCACGGCGACTTTGGAAATAGGATGGCCCGGGCGCCCGGCATGCTGGCAGGAGCTACGCCGTAGAATTCACCGTCCTGCCACTGACCGACGTCCCAGTGCCGGTCGAGCATGTTGCCGTCGTATCGCAAAGGTCCCATCTGGGTTTCAAAACTTCCCGTCTTGATTTGTTCGAGGACGGCGGCCCTATCGAGCGTGCCCGCTCGCTCGATAGCCTGCTGGAGAATTTGCAACGTTGCATAGGTGATCGGGCTGACCCAGCGATCCGGCTCGCGCCCGGTCACCGCGACATGGCGCTTGAAGTAGGCCTGAAGCGCTGGCAGCGAGGCATCCCAGCCACCCATGCCCAGGACGCCATCGATACCGGTGCCAAACTGCTGCTTGAAAGTCGGATATGCAACGCCGACCGCGGCGAAAAAGACTTTTGGCTCGAACTTAAGTTCAACAGCCTTTGCAGTGATGCCAAAGGTATCGCCGGGGTAACTGAACGCCAGGAACACGTCCGGCTTTGCCGCCGCGGCGCCGGCGATGACGGGCTTCATGTCGCGAGCGCCGACGGGATAGGTCCGGTCATAGACGAGGTTGAATTTCTCACGCTTGAGTGCGATGCGCGCCGGTACCGCAAAGTTGGTCCCGAAGGTGTCAGCGACGTAGGAAATCGCGACATTATTGTTGATTTTTCCCGCCGCACGCAGCTGCACCAAAATGCCAACCAGCGCTTCGATGTTCTGCGATGGCAGTCCAAGCGCAAAGAAAGTCCAAGGCGAGGTTTTGGCCAGTTCGTCGATTTGCTCGACCGAAGCCGCCGCGCATAACTGCGGATAGCCGTAACGATTAAAAAACGGTGCGGCGACGAGATTTAGATGTGTCCCCCACGGCGGCAGAATGAAATCAACTTTGTCGACCGTTGCCAGTTTCTCGATCGCGCGCTGCACCACGATCGGATCGCTCTGATCGTCATACTCGATTGCTTCGAGCGGATGCCGGCGGCCGTCCTTCAATCTCAAACCGCCGGCATCGTTTACGTCTTTTACCCACAGCCGATAATTCGGCAGTGTAGTCGCCTCCGCGCCAGGCAGGTACGGGCCCGTCTTTGAGATCGCATAACCGATGCGGATCGATTGCAACTCCTCGGCCGTTGCGGGGATCGCTGCGGCGGAGAGAACGGCGGCGAATAAAATCGGCGAAAGTTGGCGCATGATCGAGCCCACTGGTAACGACTGTGCGTCTCTAGTCGCCAAGAATTAAAGCTTGTGTTCAAATCTCTCGACGATCGCGTACGCAATAATGCTTAAGCACGGTCGCTAGTTTGTCCGCTCCATCAGACGTGGCCGGTACGAACAAAAGCTAATCCAGCGATCGCCACGGCGGCTTCGGAAAAATCAGAGTGCGAGCACCCGGCATGCCGGCGGGAGCGACGCCATAGAACTCGCCGTTTTGCCATTGGCCCACGTCCCAATGACGATCGAGCATGTTGCCGTCGTATCGCAAAGGTCCCATCTGGGTTTCAAATGTTCCGGTTTTGATTTGCTCAAGCACGGCGGTCCTGTCGAGCGTGCCGGCTCGCTCAATGGCTTGCTGGAGGATCTGCAGCGTCGCGTAAGTGACTGGACTGATAAAGCGGTCCGGCTCTCGCCCGATAACGGCAACGTGACGTTTGAAGTAGGCCTGAAGCGCCGGCAGCGAGGGATCCCATCCGCCCATCCCTAAAACGCCGTCAGCGCGAGCGCCAAACTTGTCCTTAAAAGTGGGATACGCAACCCCGACAGAGCCAAAAAAGACCTTCGGATCGAAACCGAGTTCAATTGCTTTTGCCGTTATCCCGAAGGTATCGTCGGGGTAGCTGAACGCCAGGAACACATCCGCCTTTGACTCTGCAGCGCCAATGATTATCGGCTTCATGTCGCGAGAGCCGACCGGATAGGCTCGGTCGTAAACGAGGTTGAATTTCTCGCGTTTAAGGGCGGCGCGAGCCGGCACCGAAAGCGCAGTGCCGAAGCTGTCTGCAACGTTGGAGATGGCGACGTCATTGCCGATTTTCCCGCTCTCCCGCAGCCGCACGAGAATGCCAACGATTGATACAACAATGTTCGTTGGCAGTCCCTGCGCCACAAATGTCCACGGTGCGCTCGTGGCCCATTGGGAAATCTGTTCGAATGAAGCCGCGCCGCATAACTGCGGATAACCGTAGCGATTAAAAAACGGCGCAACCGCTAGGTTGAGATTATTCCCCCACGGCGGCAGCATGAAATCGACTTTGTCGACTGTCGCCAATCTCTCGATTGCGTTCTGTGCTTCGATGGGGTCGCTCTGATCGTCGTATTCGATGACCTCAATTCGGTGCCGCTTTCCGTCCTTCAACAGGACGCCGCCGGCATCGTTTACGTCTTTGACCCAGAGCTGATAATTCGGCAGCGTGTTTGCTTTTGCGCCGGCGGCGTAGATGCCGGTTTTGGAAATGGCGTAGCCGATCCGGATTGGTTGCGGCTCCTCGCCGGCGGCTGAAAACGCAACAGCGCAAATGATAAAAACAACAAAAGCGGCCGAGGTCCGACGCATCGTGCATTCGCTGGCGTAACTGCGGCTTTTTGCTCGCAGCAAGTGATGAACAGCGCGCGCGTTTCTATCGGCAAAAAATTAATGCCTGACTCTGAATTTCATTTGCATGACGTAAGGAATACTGCCTACGGCTGCACGCCCCGCCGGTTAACTGGTCTCCCATCTTCGCGATGCTATGCAAGCCTCGGAGGACTGCCATGTCACGCGTGCTCCGTGGCAACATTCTGCTCTTGACGATTGCGTTTGTGACTCTGATCGCAGGCGTGCTTTTGGTCGTGCACGTTGCGGTCAACAGTCTGCTCTATTGGGACGCCACCACCATCGCCGAGAGTTGGGCGCAGCACGTGGCTGACAACGTCACGGACATCGAAGGGATTGCCGCCGGCGAAATGCCGTCGGAAGACAGCATGCGCTTCTTCACGCGCACGCAAGCAATACGTTACGTGTTTGGCTTTGAAATATTCGACCTTGAGGGCCGGCTTCAGTTTGCCTCTGAAGGCAACCGGATCATGGCCGTCGGCGGCTCTTCGATCAGCGCCTTGGCAGCGGCAACCGCCGCGCAAAAGCAGACTTCCGTCGCGATCCGGCAAGGCCAGCCGCCGATCCGCCCGCTGCACTACTCGGAAGCTTTTGTGCCGGTTATCGTCGACGGCGAAGTGCGCGCAGTCGTTGCCGCCTATGTCGACTTGACTGAAAAGAACGCGCAGTTCCAGAGAACTTTTGCCCTCGCCGGTGCGGCGCTTCTCTTGATTACGCTCGCCGCTTTCGCCTGGCCGAGTGTCGGCTGGTTCCGCCGGACCAGGGAAATTGAATTCATGGCGCACCACGATGCGCTGACCGGCCTCCCCAACCGCGCATCTTTCCTGGAAAAGATGGAGCACAGCCTGGGGGCGATCGGCGAGGACGGGAGGTGGTTCAACGTCTTCATGCTCGATCTCGATCGCTTCAAGGACATCAACGACACGCTCGGCCATGGCGCCGGCGACGCGCTGCTCAAAGAGGTGGCGGCGCGCCTTACCGCGTCGGTGCGGCGCGCCGATATGGTCGCCCGCCTCGGCGGCGACGAATTTGCAATCATACAAAGCGACGTTCGGGACGGTGAGAAGTTCGCAGTCGAGCTGCAAGATTGCCGGGAAAGCGCCGTGTCCCTGGCTGACCGCATTTTGGCGCAATTCAAGCAGCCTTTTGATCTCGGGGGCCGTCACTCGCTGGTCGAAACCAGCGTCGGAATTTCGTTGGCGCCTACTGATGGCTCCGATCCAATGGACCTGCTGAAGAAGGCGGACCTGGCCCTTTACGAGGCCAAATCGCTCGGGCGCGGCGGCTTCTGCTTTTTCGAGTCGAGGATGGCGGCAGCCGCGAACGAGCGCCACGAACTCGAAACCGACATGCGCATCGCATTCGAACGCGGCCAGTTCGAACTTCGTTACGAGCCGATCATCGACGTCCAGACCCGATCCATCGTTGCAATGGAAGCGTTGCCGTACTGGCGGCATACGCTGCGGGGCGTGCTCGCGCCGGAGCGTTTCATGGAGATCGTCGAGGATACCGGACTGATCAATCCGCTCGGCGCATGGATGCTCCGTCAATCCTGCCGCGACGCCGCACTATGGCCACCCCACATCGGGCTGGCGATCAGGGTGTCGGCGGTTCAGCTACGCCGTATCAAATATGTCGATCTGGTGCGATCGGCGCTCACCGATTCCGGACTTTGCGCGGAGCGCCTCGAAGTTGAGGTCGCTGAGACTGCGGTGCTGGCAAACGACGCCAACCTCCTTGCCGCCGCCGGCAAGCTCAAGAACATGGGCATGTCCATTGCTCTTGACGGTTTCGGTACCGGCTGTTCGTCGCTCAGCCTCTTAAAAACTTTCCGGTTCGACAAAATCAAGATCGACCGGTCGTTCACGCGCGATATCGGCGAGCGCCCTGAAAGCGCTGCGGCTCTGGCCTTGATCGGCGGTTTCGGCCGCGCGCTCGGGCTTGCGACGCTCGCCTCCGGCATTGAAACCGAACGGCAAATGACCCTGATCCGAAGCATCGGCATATCGCAGGCGCAAGGCGATCTGCTCGGGCGGCCGAAACCCGCCGCCGCGATCGACTTCACCGACGCGCCGGTTACGGCCAAGGCGGCCTACGCTTAAGGGTTGGGCCGATTTCTCTTCCTGAAACTTCAAGCTCACGCCGCCATCGGCCAACCGTGCACAACACACTTTAAGTCGAAGCGGTGCGCCATTGATTTGCTTTGATATTTACGATGACAGCCGCGGATTTGACCTGCCATCAGAGCCGGCTCCGCTAATCGATCATTAACTATAACAGCCCAGTTTGTTCTCCAGTTGCGTAGAGTCGGAACCATCCCCATTCGCGGCAGGAGATCGCCTCATGGCCATTTCTGGAATAACGCCCGGCAACATTTACGCGACAAACTCGCAGCCGATGCAATCGATCACCCAGCACAAGCAGAACGGCAATCGTTCCATTTCGATGAGCGATATCGATGCGCAGGGATCAAGTGTGGTGTCGACGCCGAGTCCGACCGCCAAAGTGGGAAGTAAGGTCGACTTCACGGTTTAGGCGACTAAGCTAGGACTATGGAAGACCGGCAACAGCTTTCGGCTGCTTTACGTGTGCGAGCAGCGCGCCCCGCCGACGTTCCGGCGCTGATGCGCTTAAAGCGTTTGTTGGCGGAGGGCGAAAATTCTCTGCACGCGGTACGCGCGACTGCGGCCGATTGGCTGCGCGATGGCTTCGGTCCTGGCGCCGGTTTCACCGCCTACGTCGCCGAAGACGCGCATGCCGAGACTGTCATCGGCATGGCGACATGCAGCCGGCGCACCATCACCGGCTGGAGCGGACCGGTGGTTTTTCTCCAAGATCTGTTTGTCGAGCCAGCCTACCGCAAACACGGCGTCGCAAGTGCGCTGGTCGCGCGCGTCGCCACCTACGCCCGCGATCTCGGCAGCCCAATCGTCGAACTGACCGTGCACGCGGAAAATCCCGCCCAGGCTTTCTATCAGCGCAGCGGTTTCATGCATCTGCCGCACTGCCTGACCTACGTGCTGGCCGGGCCGGCGCTTGACGCACTCGCCGAGCGCGACAAGAAACACGGCAAAGAATTTTCTCTGGCCGGCTGACCGGGCCGGCGTTCATTCCGAAAATTCTGCGTGAGCTGTTTTGCTCGGCTCCCTCGAGCGGTCGCACACAATCCAACGCCTTGTACTGCAATCAAAAGGTGCGATACGATCAAAAGACAAGGCGGCGCCGGGGGGCGGCCGCCGGGGTTCACTGAGAAAACATTGAGGAAGTGCGCGTGACCGCGATGCTTCGGTCGCAGCAGCGGTTCGAAGCAGCATCGCTGACGCAGCACCTGGGGGGACAAAGTGAAAGTGAACACCATCAAATTTGCTGTCGCCGTTGCGATGCTGGCCGGAAGTGCAAGCATTTCGGCCGCGATCTACATTCCGCCGCGGCCGGTATATCACGCTCCAGTCTTCCGTCCGGCTCCGATCTACCGGGCGCCGGTCTACCGAGCGCCGGTTCGGGTCTATCGTCCGGTCTATCGTCCCGCCGTGCGGGTCATTCGTCCGGTGCCGGTCTATCGCCCGACCGTGCGGGTCGTTGCTCCGGTGCGCGTGGTACGACCCGGGCCGGTGCGCGTGGTACGGCCGGCCCGGCGGCTCCATCACGTCGTGGTCCGGCACCGGCCTATCGTCGCCGGACGCCGCACGCTGCTGCCGGCTGGCATCGCTTTCGACGCCGCCCACCGCGCTGGACGTGGACTGATGTGGGCGAAAGCGCACGCCCACGGATCGCAGGCGTTCTATTGGCATCGCGGCGGCCATCGCTGGCATCGCTGGTATTATCCTTGGTGGCTGGACGGGCAACTCGGTTGGTACTGGTACGACACGCCCGCCGATACCGCCGACCAGGATGACATGGTCGCCGACGATGGCACTTTGCTCAACGCTGCCGGCGCCGCCGTCGACGACAACACGCTGCCGACTTGCGATCCGGATTCCGACGAGTGCTCGTAGCGAAGGATGCGGGAACGCCTCCGGCTATCACAGCCGCGGCTGCCAGATCATCAGAACAAAGATCGCGAGAACGCCAATAAAGGCCGGCCAGCCGAGCCAGAACCAGATCCGGAACAGCCGGCGATACTCATCGGGCAAGGGCTCAGCGTTGACGGCAGCGTCCCGCGCCAGATTGCGCATCCGGATCTGAATAAAAACCACCGGCAGCCAGCACAAGCCGACCAGAACGTAAAGCGCGAGCGACCATACAATCCACGTTTCTTCGAACGGCGACAGGCCGATTGCCGAGGCGAGCGCAAAACCGCTAAGCGGCTGCACCACCACCGACGTCGCGGTAAAAATCAAATCGGCAATCACGACAAAACGGGAAGTGATCGCGATAACGCCCGGATGGCCGGTGCGGTTCGCCATGAACATGAAAAATGCGATGCCGAGACCGGTGCCGAACAACACCGATGCACCGATCAGATGCACGAACTTGAAAACAAAAATGAGTTCCATCAGCGATAGTCCAGGATCCGCATCGCGTCGCTCAACCGCCAAACAAGACAGCATGCATGATGCGGCCGGGCACGAGCGTAAACAGGCCGGCGATGACGAGCGCGCCGCCGAAAATGCCGATCATGGTCCAGCGGTGCGACGCGACTCTATGACGCCGGGCGTGAAGCACGCCGACGGGCAGCATAACCAGCGTGAAAATCGCCAACAGATGGATCGGGCTCCACGGACCCCAAAGCCGCAACCTGTGAATCCAAAACGCGGTGATGCTGACGGCAAGCATCAGCAACACCCACACCCAGCCAAGCGTGCGATGCGGTAGCGTTCCCTTGGGCGCGCTGAATTGGACGATGCCGAGAGCGAACGCTGCCATGGCCGCAAACGCGTGGAGCTGGATCGCGGAACTTGCCGCCCACAGCGGAGCAAGAGTCATGGCTTCGCGGCGCTCTCCGCTGTCGTGTTGAACGCAGCGATCAGGTCAGAAATTCGACGCGGCCATTATCCAAGTCGTACCGGGCCGCCACGACTTTGACTTTGTTGGCTTTGACGAGATGCGACACGATATGGCTCTTGCCCGCGATCTTCTTGGCGGTTCGCATCGCACTCGCGCGAATAGCATTGTCGACAAAATCACCAGGTTTGCCGAAGACGGCTTTGGCCGCAGGAACGATGGCGTCGACCATGGGGCCGATCGAGCCGGGAAACTTTGCGTGTTTCTCAACCACGGCGCAGGCAGCGGCGACGGCACCGCATTTTTCATGACCCATCACGACGATAAGCGGGACGCCGAGATGTTCGGCGCCGTATTCGATCGTCCCCATGGTCGCCGTGTCAGCCATATTACCGGCGTTGCGGGCGACAAAGAGTTCGCCGACGCCAAGTCCGCCAAATAGCAGCTCAGGCGGAACGCGGCTGTCGGAGCAAGTCAGAATGGTGGCCCACGGCGTCTGCCCCTTCGCTACCTGACCGCGCTGCGCCAAAAGATCGGCGGCGCAAATTTGCGGAGCGCCGACATATTTCTCGTTGCCGGCTTTTAGTTTGGCGAGTGCTTCGTCGGCGGTGACGCTGGTTGTGGCGTCCGCCGCCCACGCACGCGGCGCGCTGATGAGCCAAGTTGCGGCGATACCTGCCGCCGAAAGAGAGAGAAACTTGCGCCGGTCCGGCGCGGCTTCCCGGCATGCAAAGCACATATTCTCGCTCCTGGTGTGTCTAGCCGATCAAGCCACGCTATCCGTGACCCGTTGCCTGCGTCCTAAAAACTAGCAGCGAATTAAAACGGAATTTCGTCATCCATGTCGCCGCGGGAGCCCCTGGCACCGGCCCCTGCAGCTGCCGCGGCCGCAACTTTGCGCGAAGGCCCGGGCGAACCGAAATCCCCGCCCGCGTCGTCAGCCCCGAAATCGCCGCCGCCGCTGCCGGCCCCACCGGCACGATCCAGCAAGGTGAGTTCGCCGCGGAAGCCCTGCAGCACGACCTCGGTCGAATAGCGGTCCTGACCGGACTGGTCCTGCCATTTGCGCGTTTGCAGTTGGCCTTCGAGGTAAACCTTCGAGCCTTTCTTGAGGTATTGCTCGGCGATCTTGCACAGGTTTTCGTTGAAGATCACGACCCGGTGCCACTCGGTCTTTTCCTTGCGCTCGCCGGTCGCCTTGTCGCGCCAGGAGTCGGACGTTGCAATCCGCAGATTGGCCACCGGCCGGCCGTCCTGGGTGCGGCGAATTTCAGGATCGGCGCCCAAATTGCCGATCAGAATGACCTTATTGACGCTTCCCGCCATGATGTACCTCGTTTCCGGACACTTTGCTTTGCGCTACCGAACCTAGTGGCGCGCTCCTCGCCCGCAAGCGCTATGGCGCCGCGCCGCGTGTTATCCACACGCATACCGCTGCACGGCCACCTGCAGGTTATGTTCTTATTTTGTTCTTTGCGCGCAAGAAAAGCAAGCGCGGAATACGGCCTGCGCCTGCCTGTGGACCGTTACCTTTGGACCGCTAGTGGAACAACCAGTTCACGCCGACCTTCACCACGCTCGCGCTCAGCTTCGAACTATTCGTGTCGCCGGTAACGCTGCCGGTTGTCAGATCAATACCGTTCGGCGTAAGCGCCTGGTTTTGCGAGCCGAAATTCAGATAGTCGTATTCGGCCTTAAGCGTCAGGTTGCGCCAGATCGCATATTCGAGGCCGAAGCCGACGTTCCAGCCCCAGCGGTTGAAGGTGCCGTTAGCCGCACTGCCGTCAGGCGCAAACAGGTTGTACTTTTCCTGCATCCAGGCGCCGCCGCCTTTGCCGTAAATCAGGGCGCGATCGAATGCGTAGCCGACGCGCGCGTCGAGAGTGGCGGTCCATGGATCCGTGAAGGTGCCGCCACCGAAAGCGCCCGCGCTCTGATTGAGTTTGAGCGCCGTTGCGTCGAAGTCGGCCTCCGCTCCAATGACGAATTGTCTGATCTGGTAGTTGTAGCCAATCTGGCCGCCGCCGAGGAAGCCGTTTTCTGAGAAGCTGTTTTGTGTTCCGAGCGGGAACACCTGGGTAGTCGCAGGCACGCCTGGACCGGGGAAATCGGGCCCGACGTCAGTCAGGTGGGTCCAGGTCCAGCCCCAGCCGACGTTGCCGCCGACATAAAATCCGGTCCAGTCGAAAACCGGAGTGACAGGCGGCGCCTTAAAGAGCCCAACCGGGCCCGGCCCCGGCATCGGAAGATCGGCTGCGAGCGCCGGAGAACCAACAACGCAAACGAACAAAAGCGCGAGCTTAAAGTTCAGTTGCATGGCTTATTCCACCCCAAATTGTCCATCCAGATCGAGTCGCCGCAGTACGGCTAGTCAATCAATCATCGGAGTTTCGTCAACCAACCCAAGGGCGATAATCCCCGATAATAAGCGCACGGCGGCACTCGGCCGCTGTAACCAACCGCTAACCAACCTTTAAAGTGTGGTTGGCGACCACCTGAGCGTATCCGCGAAAAAGCCATGCTCGGCATTAACCAGCGTCCTCGCGGAATGCGCAGAGGAAATTTTCCCGGTGAGCTCGGGCGTTAATCCGATTGCGACATTTTATTGGCGCTTTTTGCGTGCTGATTGTCTCCGGATGTGGCCTTTCGGTAACATCTTTATCAAGCGCAATCAGTTAGTTATTGCGCAGTGGTTGGGGCTTGAGTGAGTCACGCAGGCGATCGGGACGATGGGCGCCGCGGGACCGATAAGGAGACTAGTATGAAGCGAATGTTGATTGCCGGCGCGTTGGCCTTCGTAGCCGGTGGGCAGGCCCTGGCCGCCGATCTTCCTCCGCCGATGGCGCCGCCGCCGCGCGCCCCGGCAACCTACGTTCCCGCGCCGGTCCCTTTCTACAATTGGGGCGGCATCTATTTCGGCGCCAACGCCGGCTACAATTTCGGTACTATTTCCCCGACTGGCGGGGGCAACTTTAATACCAGCGGCTTCCTCGGCGGCGGTACGGTCGGCTTCAACTACCAATGGGCCGCGATCGTTGCCGGCCTCGAGGGCGACTGGGATTACAACAGTGTCAACAACAGCATTCCCGGCGGTGGAAACTTCAAGAGCAACTGGCTCGCCACCGCGCGCGGCCGTCTTGGTTACGCTTGGGATCGCGTGCTCGTGTTTGCCACCGGCGGCGCCGCTTTCGCGCCTGTCACCATTCCCGCCGGAAGCGCAACGCTGGACGGCTGGACTGCCGGCGCCGGCGTCGAAGTGGCGATCGCCCCGAACTGGACCATCAAGGGCGAATATCTCTATGTCAACTTCCTGAATCCAAGCATCGCCGGCGTCAAGTTCAAAGACACCGACAACGTCATCCGCGGCGGCGTGAACTTCAAGTTCGTGCTGTAACGCCGGCAGCGAACCAGCCGCCGCTAAGCATAGCAAGCCCCGGGTCTTTACCCGGGGCTTTTGTTTGCCGATAGTCGCTGCGGGATTTTGCACGCCGGTATCGCGCAAACCATGACCTCGCTCGCCGCCACGCTGCACACGTCCGCGCTTCCGGCGCGGATTGTCGCAGCATGGAACGCCGCAGCCGCGCGGTGGAATCCAATCGCCCTCATCACCGTCGCCTGGGCGGTGCTGGCGCTGCCGCTGGTTTTTTTTCGCGGCTACAATTCCGATGAAGGCCTTGCAGTCTCGATTGCGCGCACCGCGCTCGATAACGGCGACTGGCTGGTCCCGCATATGTTCAGCCAGCGCTGGATTGAACGTCCCACGCTGCTGTCTTGGCTGATCGCCGCGATCAGTGCGCCGTTCGGCGCTGTGAGCCAGATTACTGCGCGAGCAACAATCGTTTCGTTCCTGCTGCTCGGTTGTCTGCTGATCTATTGGCTGCTGCGAAGAGTCTCTGCCAGCGTGCCGGCAGCGCTGATCGGCGTCGCCCTATTCCTCGCCTGTCCGCTGGTCATGCGCTCTTACGTGCTGATTACCGCGGACATGCCGCTCGCGGTGCTGTTGTTCCTGGCCTTCGTGGTGTGGTGGAACGGCTATGCCAACGAGTCAGTCAGTCTCGGCCGATGGCTTGGGATCGGCGTCGTGCTGGCGTTCGCCGGGTTGCTGAAAGGGCCCCAGCCGCTCGCTTATTTCGCGCTGGGAATTGGTCTTTTCATTCTCGGAACCCAGTCCTGGCGGCAACTGCCTGGACTGATATTGGCCGGTGTAATTTGCGCAATCCCGCTCGGCCTCTGGTATGCCGCGATCTACGCACCCGGCGACGAGAACATCTGGGCGGCCTTTATGCGGGTGCACCCCTGGGCATCGTTTTCCGGCCCGGTCGAGGCACTTCTCAAATTATTCGCGGAGACACTCCCGGCGACCCTGTTCGCGGCCGCGTTTCTATTCGCGTATGGATTTCGGGAGAAACGCTTCGTCCGACCGCAGTTTGTCGCCGCGCTCGCATGTTACGCGTTCGTCGCGGCGATCTGCATCCTGTTCTGGCCGGGCGGCTCGACGCCTCGCTATTATTTCCCGATGATCCTGCCGCTATGCGTGTTCGGCGGCCTCGGCTACGACGCCCTCAAAGCGCGACGGCCCGAGATCGTCGCACCGCTCCTGGTGCTGACGACGGTGCTGCTCATCTTTGCTGTCGGTTACTCCGCCGCTTCGCCGCTCCTGCCGACGCGATTTCGGCAGGCGCAGTTGGAAGCCGCGCGTCTAACCGCCGTCGTGCAGACCGCGCCGGCGCCGATCTACCGGACGCTCGACACCGCACTTAACGTGCTGCCATACGTACCGGGTCAAATCTTCGAGGCAACGCCGAGCGAGCTTGAGGCGGTTTCGGGCCCAGGCTGGATGGTCGTGACGGCCGCGCAGGCCGACACGCTACTGGCACATCGGACTGAAAAGCTTCACGTCGTGATGCCGCTGGGCGACGTCCAACAATGGCGGTTGTTGCGGCTCGATCCGTGATGGTGCTTTTCCGGGGGATTAGCACCCGCCCCGCTCTGGCAAACCATCCGCGTTCTCCCTATGTTCGGCTTGAAGTTCTGACGGCAGTTGGCGGGGTTCGCGCCGCTCATTCCCGCGCAAGCGGGAATCCAGATTGCTTCAGAGCGGCCTTACCCCAAGTCTGGGTTCCCATGTCTGGGTCCCCGCCGGTGCGGGGACGAGCGGGTGCATTGTATGAGCGATCTGTTCGACAGCTCGGATAAGAATCCTGGGCGCCAAATCGGCGGCCTGGGTGATCGTCGCCTGATCTCGATCCGCGGCGCCCGCGAGCACAACCTTAAAAACGTCGATCTCGACATTCCGCGCGACCGGCTGGTGGTGTTCACCGGGCTGTCCGGCTCCGGCAAATCCTCGCTCGCCTTCGACACCATCTACGCCGAAGGCCAGCGCCGCTATGTCGAGAGCCTCTCGGCTTACGCGCGCCAGTTCCTGGAGATGATGCAGAAGCCGGACGTCGATCAGATCGACGGCCTGTCGCCGGCGATTTCCATCGAGCAGAAAACCACCTCGCGCAATCCGCGCTCGACCGTCGGCACCGTCACCGAGATCCACGATTATATGCGGCTCCTCTGGGCGCGTGTTGGCGTGCCGTATTCGCCGGCGACCGGGTTGCCGATCGAAAGCCAGACCGTCTCGCAAATGGTCGACCGCATCATGGCGCTGCCGGAAGGCACCCGGCTTTATCTGCTGGCGCCGGTGGTGCGTGGCCGCAAGGGCGAATACCGCAAGGAACTCGCCGAGTTCATGCGCAAAGGTTTTCAGCGCGTCAAAGTCGACGGCAATTTCTACGAAATCGCCGAGGTGCCGGCGCTCGACAAGAAGTTCACCCACGACATCGACGTCGTGGTCGATCGCCTGGTTGTGCGGCCCGACATCACGACGCGGCTGGCGGATTCGCTTGAGCAAGCGCTGAAGCTTGCTGATGGACTCGCGGTCGCGGAGGTTGCCGACCCCTCTCCTCCCTCCCCCCCTGTGGGGGAGGGTCGGGGTGGGGGGTCGGGAGGCGACGGGAAGGCCTCGACGCCTGCGCGACGCCGCACGACCCCCACCCCCAACCCCTCCCCACAAGGGGGAGGGGAGCAGACCGGGCGATCGAAAGCCAATCGGCAACGCAACGACACGGCCGAGCGCATCGTATTCTCCGAAAAATTCGCCTGCCCGGTTTCCGGCTTCACCATTTCCGAGATCGAGCCGCGGCTGTTCTCGTTCAACAATCCGTTCGGCGCCTGCCCGAAATGCGGCGGGCTTGGCGTCGAGCAGCACATCGATGCCGAGCTCGTGATCCCCGACAAAGAGCGCACGCTACGGAAAGGCGCGATCGCGCCGTGGGCGAAATCATCGTCGCCGTATTACGTGCAGACACTGTCCGCGCTCGGCAAGCACTACAAGTTCACGCTCGACACCAAGTGGAAGGACCTGCCGAAGAAGACCCAGGACGCCATCCTGTACGGCTCCGGCGAAACCGAAATCCGCTTTGCCTACGACGACGGCATGCGCGCCTACGAGACCAAGCGGCCGTTCGAAGGCGTCATCACCAATCTCGAGCGGCGCTTCAAGGAGACCGACAGCGAATGGGCCCGCGAGGAGATCGCGCGCTATTTCACCGACGTGCCGTGCGAAGCCTGCAACGGCTATCGGCTTAAACCCGAAGCGTTGTGCGTCAAGATCGCCGGCCGCCACATCGGCGAAGTCTCCGATATGTCGGTCAGAGGCGCAGCACAATGGTTCACTGACCTACCAGACAAGCTCAGCGCCAAGCAGAACGAAATCGCCGCCCGCATTCTCAAGGAAATCCGCGCCCGGCTGAAATTCCTGGTCGATGTCGGCCTCGATTACCTGACGCTCGCTCGCGCCTCCGGCACGCTTGTCGGGCGGCGAGAGCCAGCGCATCCGGCTCGCCTCGCAGATTGGCTCCGGCCTGACCGGCGTGCTCTACGTGCTCGACGAGCCCTCGATCGGGCTGCATCAGCGCGACAACGCGCGGCTTCTGGAAACGCTGCGGCGGCTGCGCGACCTCGGCAACACCGTGATCGTGGTCGAGCACGACGAGGACGCCATCCTCGCCGCCGATTACGTCGTCGACGTCGGCCCCGGCGCCGGCGTGCATGGCGGCCGTATCATCGCCCAGGGCACGCCCGCCGACATCATGGCGAGCCCGGACTCGCTGACCGGCCAATATCTCAACGGCGTGCGCGAGATTCCAGTGCCGGAGCGGCGGGTGAAGAATCCGTCCCGCGTGCTGAAAATCGTCGGCGCCCGCGGCCACAATCTGAAAAACGTCACCGCCGAAATTCCGCTCGGTCTGTTCACCGCCGTCACCGGCGTGTCCGGCGGCGGCAAGTCGACGCTGTTGATCGACACGCTCTACAAGGCGCTGGCGCGGCGGCTGAACGGCGCCAGCGAAGCCCCTGCCCACTTCGACCGCATCGAAGGCATCGAGCACCTCGACAAGATCATCGACATCGACCAGTCGCCGATCGGCCGCACGCCGCGCAGCAATCCCGCCACCTACACCGGCGCGTTCACGCCTATTCGTGAATGGTTTGCCGGCTTGCCCGAGTAAAGGCGCGCGGCTACGAGCCGGGCCGCTTTTCATTCAACGTCAAAGGCGGGCGCTGCGAGGCCTGCCAGGGCGACGGCGTGATCAAGATCGAGATGCACTTTTTGCCCGACGTCTACGTCACCTGCGACGTCTGCAAGGGCAAGCGCTACAACCGCGAAACGCTGGAGGTTTTGTTCAAGGGCAAATCGATCGCCGACGTGCTCGACATGACGGTCGAGGAGGCGCTGGAATTCTTCAAGGTGGTGCCGCGGGTGCGCGACGTGCTGACGCTGCTCCGCCGCGTCGGCCTCGACTACATCCACGTCGGCCAGCAGGCGACCACGTTGTCCGGCGGCGAGGCGCAGCGGGTCAAACTCGCCAAGGAATTATCCAAGCGCGCCACCGGCCGCACGCTCTACATTCTGGATGAACCGACCACCGGCCTGCATTTCCACGACGTGGCGAAACTTCTGGAAGTGCTGCACGAGCTGGTCGAGAGCGGCAACACCGTCGTTGTGATCGAGCACAATCTCGAAGTCATCAAGACCGCCGACTGGATCATCGACCTCGGCCCCGAAGGCGGCGACGGCGGCGGCGAAATCGTCGCCTCCGGCACACCCGAAGACGTGGTGCGCGAGAAGCGCAGCTACACCGGCGCGTTCCTCAAGCCGGTACTCGCCCGCGGCGGCAGGAAGCCGAAGAAGCGCGTCGAGGCGGCGGAGTG
>CAWJBG010000010.1:0-243806 GCA_963841025.1 uncultured Alphaproteobacteria bacterium
GCGCTTCCGGGCCGCCCGTGGTCCACTTAACAGCGCCGGACACTGTCGAAATTCCAGTTGAAAGGCCCAAGGTTCGATTCTTTTCGCGCGCCGCCGGGCCGCGCCCTTGTGCTTCCATCGGGATTCTGCCATGTTCCGCATAGGACAGCATTGCTGTCCTATTTGGTGGTCAGAGCGCGCGCGCCCTCTCTTCGCCTTCGCCGCAGCCGCGGAGAGGTAGCAAGGTAGGGGAAGATGCGCGGGGGCCAGCCGCCGAGGGCGAGGGCGCGTCGGACGGCGGCACAAAGCAGCCAAGGCCGGCTACCGGCACAAAGGTTGCCTCCAAGATGAATGGTTCGCCCTCGGGCGCAACTCCTCCTTGCTCCTCGATTTGAGGCGTGCGGAGAAGAAGGCGCGAGCAACGCTAAAGTGGGACCTTGCGGGCCGATCCCGGCGCCGCCAAGGAGCGCGAGAATGACGATGGGCGCGCAAGAATTCGGCCTGTTCGATCCGGCGCAGGAAAAGGATTCCTGCGGGGTCGGCTTCATTGCCGATATCAAGGGCCGGAAATCCCACAAGATCGTCGAGGACGGGCTGACGATCCTCGTCAACCTTGAGCACCGCGGCGCGGTCGGCGCCGATCCGCGCGCCGGCGACGGCGCCGGCATTCTGGTGCAGACGCCGCATAAGTTTTTCGCCAAGAAAGCCGCCGAGCTCGGTTTCAAATTGCCTGCGCCGGGACATTACGCGGTCGGCGCGCTGTTCCTTCCGCACGATGCGGAGTTGCGGCGGCAGATCATGGACACTTACGCGGAGGTCGCCGCTCAGGAAGGCATGACGCTGCTCGGGTGGCGCGATGTGCCGACCGACAATTCCACGCTCGGCGAAACGGTGAAACCCACCGAGCCGGTGAACAAACAGGTCTTTATCGCGCGCGGATCCAACATCGCGACCGAGGACGAGTTCGAGCGCCGGCTCTATATCCTGCGCAAGACCATCTCGCAGAAGCTTTACACCACGCATGAGCGGCGCACCTCGCACTATTACCCGGTGTCGATCTCGTGCCGCACGGTGATCTACAAAGGCATGTTCCTCGCCGATCAGCTCGGCGCCTATTATCCCGATTTGCACGATCCGGACTTTGAGAGCGCGATCGCGCTCGTGCACCAGCGCTTCTCGACGAATACCTTCCCGGCCTGGTCGCTGGCGCATCCGTATCGCATGGTTGCGCATAACGGCGAGATCAACACGCTGCGCGGCAACAACAACTGGATGGCGGCGCGGCAGGCCTCGGTGTCGTCGCCGAAATTCGGCGATGACATCAGGAAGCTGTGGCCGATTTCCTACGAGGGACAATCCGACACTGCCTGCTTCGACAATGCGCTCGAATTCCTGACCATGGGCGGCTATTCGCTTGCGCACGCGATGATGATGCTGATCCCGGAAGCCTGGGCCGGCAATCCGCTGATGAACGAGGAACGCCGCGACTTCTACGAATACAATGCCGCGCTGATGGAGCCGTGGGACGGGCCGGCGGCAATCGCGTTCACCAACGGCCGCCAGATCGGCGCGACGCTCGACCGCAACGGTCTGCGGCCGGCGCGTTACATCGTCACCCGCGACGACCGCATCATCATGGCTTCGGAAGTCGGCGTACTGCCGATTGCCGAGGAGGACATCGTCACCAAGTGGCGGCTGCAGCCGGGCAAGATGCTGCTCGTCGACCTCGAGGAAGGCCGGCTCATTCCCGATGAAGAGCTGAAAAGCACGCTGGCAAAGCGCCACCCTTATCGGAAATGGCTTGAGCGCACCCAGATCGTGCTTGAGGAGTTGCCGACGGCCTCGGAAGCGGCCCCGATTTCGAATCTGGCGCTGCTCGATCGTCAGCAGGCCTTCGGCTACACCCAGGAGGATCTCAAAATCCTGATGACGCCGATGGCGACGACCGGCGAAGAGGCGATCGGCTCCATGGGCAACGACGCGCCGATCTCGGCGCTGTCGGAAAAGCCGAAGCTGCTGTTCACCTATTTCAAGCAGAACTTCGCCCAGGTGACCAACCCGCCGATCGACCCGATCCGCGAGGAACTGGTCATGAGTTTGGTCTCGATCATCGGGCCGCGGCCGAACTTGTTCGATCTGGAAGGCTCGTCGAAGACCAAGCGCCTTGAGGTTCATCAGCCGATCCTGACCAACGCGAACCTGGAAAAAATCCGTTCCATCGCCGAGGTCGGCCACGATCATTTCAAGTCGATTACGCTTGACACCACCTGGCCCGCCGAGACCGGCGCCGCCGGCATGGAAGATGCCATTGCGGCACTGTGCAGTGAGGCGGACGCCGCAGTCCGCGACGGCATCAACATCATTATTCTTTCGGACCGCCGCGCCGGCGCCGACCGAATCCCAATTCCATCGCTGCTCGCCTGCGCGGCTGTGCACCATCATCTGATCCGCGTTGGCCTGCGCACATCGGTCGGACTGGTGGTCGAATCCGGCGAGCCGCGCGAAGTGCACCATTTCGCCTGCCTCGCCGGCTACGGCGCCGAGGCGATCAATCCGTACCTCGCTTTTGAGACGATCGTCGCAATGAAGGGCGACCTGCCGCAGAAGCTCGACGACAAGGAAATCATCAAGCGCTACATCAAGTCGATCGACAAAGGACTGCTCAAGGTGATGTCGAAGATGGGCATCTCCACCTATCAGTCCTATTGCGGCGCGCAGATTTTCGACGCGGTCGGCCTGCGATCCAAATTCGTTGCCAAATATTTCACCGGCACGGCTACCCGCATCGAGGGCGTCGGCGTCGATGAAATTGCCGAAGAGACCGTGCGCCGTCATCGCGACGCGTTTTCCGACGCGCCGATCTATCGCGCCATGCTCGACGTCGGCGGCGACTATGCGGTGCGGGTGCGCGGCGAGGATCACGCCTGGAATGCGGCGACGGTCGGGGCGTTACAACACGCGGTGCGCGGCAATTCGCGCGACAAATACCGCCAATACGCCGAGATCATCAACGAGCAGTCGGACCGGCTCTATACCATCCGCGGCCTGTTCCGCCTCAAGTCCGCCGGGGACGACGGCCGCGAAGCCGTAGCGACGGAGGAAGTCGAGCCGGCGGTTGAGATCGTCAAGCGTTTTTCTACCGGCGCAATGTCTTACGGCTCGATCTCGCGCGAGGCGCACACGACGCTCGCTATTGCCATGAACCGGATCGGCGGCAAGTCGAACACCGGCGAGGGCGGCGAGGAAGCCGATCGCTACAAGCCGCTGCCGAATGGCGATTCGATGCGCTCGGCGATCAAACAGGTCGCGTCCGGGCGTTTTGGCGTGACTGCGGAATACCTCGTCAATTCGGACATGATGCAGATCAAGATCGCGCAGGGCGCCAAGCCTGGCGAAGGCGGCCAACTGCCGGGCCACAAGGTCGACAAGACCATCGCCAAAGTGCGGCACGCAACGCCGGGCGTCGGATTGATCTCGCCGCCGCCGCACCATGACATCTATTCGATCGAAGATTTGGCGCAACTCATCTTCGATCTGAAAAACGTCAATCCCGATGGCGCCGTTTCCGTCAAACTCGTCTCCGAGGTCGGCGTCGGTACGGTCGCCGCCGGTGTGTCGAAGGCGCGATCCGACCATGTCACCATCGCCGGCTTTGAGGGCGGTACCGGCGCTTCGCCGCTGACCTCGATCAAACACGCCGGATCGCCGTGGGAAATCGGCCTAGCCGAGACCCATCAGACGCTGGTCGCCAACCGGCTGCGCGGGCGCATTGCCGTACAGGTCGACGGCGGGCTTCGCACCGGCCGCGACGTCGTGGTCGGCGCGCTTCTCGGCGCCGACGAATTCGGTTTCGCCACCGCGCCCTTGATCGCCGCCGGCTGCATCATGATGCGCAAGTGCCACCTCAACACCTGCCCGGTCGGTGTCGCGACCCAGGACCCGGTCCTGCGCAAGCGCTTCACCGGCCAGCCGGAGCATGTCATCAATTTCTTCTTCTTCGTCGCCGAAGAAGTGCGCGAACTGATGGCGGCGATGGGGTTCCGCACCTTCTCCGAGATGATCGGACAGATGCAGATGCTCGACGTGCACCAGATGGTCGATCACTGGAAAGCGCGCGGCCTCGATTTTTCCCGGCTGTTCACCAAGCCGGATGTTCCGGATTCGGTCGCGATCTACAATTGCGAACAGCAGGATCACAAAATCCACGACATCATCGACCGCAAGCTGATTGCGCAGTCGCAGGCGGCGCTGGAGAACGGCGGGCTGGTGCGGTTGAGTATGCCGATCAACAACACCGACCGGACCACTGGCGCCATGCTGTCCGGTGAAATCGCCAAGCGCTACGGCCATCACGGCTTGCCGCACGACACGATCGTTGCGCGCTTCAAAGGTCAGGCTGGCCAGAGCTTTGGTGCGTTCCTCGCCCGCGGCGTGACGTTCGAACTCGAAGGCGACGCCAACGACTACGTCGGCAAGGGGCTCTCGGGCGGACGCATCGTGGTGCGGCCGCCGGCAGAGTCCAGCATCGTGCCGGAAGAGTCGATCATTATCGGCAACACCGTTCTGTATGGCGCCATCGAAGGCGAATGTTATTTCCGCGGCGTTGCCGGTGAGCGCTTTGCGGTTCGCAATTCCGGCGCGGTCGCGGTCATTGAGGGTGCCGGCGATCATTGCTGCGAATACATGACGGGCGGTGTCGTGGTGGTGCTTGGCCGCACCGGGCGCAATTTCGCCGCCGGCATGTCGGGCGGCATCGCCTACGTGCTCGACGACGACGGCACTTTCGCGTCGCGCTGCAATCTTGCGATGGTCGAGCTTGAGCCGATGCCGCAGGAGGAGACGCTGAACGAGCGCGTCTACCATCAGTCCCGCGATCTCGAAGCCCATGGTCTGGTCGAGGTCATGAGCGACATGAGCCAGTTAGACGCCGCGCGCCTTCATCTGCTGATTTCGCGCCACGCCCGCTTTACGCATTCGACGGTCGCTGCCAAAATCCTCGGCGAGTGGTCGAAATGGTATCCGAAGTTCCACAAGGTCATGCCGGTCGAGTACCGGCGCGCTCTCAACGAACTCAAGGCGCAAGCCACCGCCATGCAGGCCGCCGAATAGGCGCGCGATAGAGAGCGAAGTGGGCAAGGTAACGGGCTTTCTCGAATACGAACGCGAAGACCGCGACTATGAGCCGGTCGAGCAGCGCATTCGCCATTGGCACGAATTCGTGCTGCCGCTGCCGGAGGCGGACTACCGCACCCAAGCCGCGCGCTGCATGAATTGCGGCGTGCCCTATTGCCAGGGCACCGGCTCGCTGACGCCGGGGACGCCGGGCTGCCCGGTCAACAACCAGATTCCCGACTGGAACGATCTGATCTACAGCGGCAACTGGGACGAAGCGGCACGCAATCTGCATTCCACCAACAATTTCCCCGAAGTCACCGGGCGGGTCTGCCCGGCGCCCTGCGAAGCCTCGTGCACGCTCAACATCGATGATAACCCGGTCACCATCAAATCGATCGAGTGCGCGATCGCCGACCGCGCCATCGCGCAGGGTTTAAAGCCCGAGCCGCCGACGACGCGGTCCGGTAAGAAAGTCGCGGTCGTCGGGTCGGGACCGGCGGGGCTCGCTTGCGCGCAGCAACTCGCCCGCGCCGGGCACGACGTTCATGTCTACGAGCGATGGGCGAAAGCTGGCGGGCTCCTGCGCTACGGCATCCCCGACTTCAAGATGGAGAAGAACCATATCGACCGCCGCGTCGTGCAGATGCAGGCTGAAGGTGTGGTGTTCCACTATGGCGCCGATGTCGGCGTCAATGTCGCCACGCAAAGGCTGCTCGACGAGTACGACGCCATCGTGCTGACCGGCGGCTCCGAGAAGGCGCGCGATCTGCCGGTTCCGGGACGCGAGCTCAAGGGCATCCACTTCGCTATGGAGTTTCTGCCGCAGCAGAACCGGCGCGTCAGCAACGAACCGGCCGGCGATATCGAGCCGATCCTCGCTGGCGGCAAACACGTCGTCGTGATCGGCGGCGGCGACACCGGCTCCGACTGCATCGGCACGTCGATCCGCCAGGGCGCACTGTCGGTGACCAATTTCGAAATTCTTCCGGCGCCGCCAGCGCACGAGAACAAGGCGCTCACCTGGCCGAACTGGCCACTGAAGCTTCGCACCTCGTCGAGCCACGAAGAAGGCGCCGAGCGCGATTTCGCGGTGATGACGACACGCTTCTCCGGTGCCAACGGTTTTGTGAAGAAACTCCACTGCGTGCATGTCGACAGCAATTTGAGCACGGTTCCCGGCAGCGAGTTCGAGATCGACGCAGAACTCGTGCTGCTGGCGATGGGTTTCGTCCATCCGACGCATGAGGGGATGATCAACGATCTCAATCTCGCGCTCGACCGGCGCGGCAATGTCAGCGCTACGACCGAAGATTATCGCACCTCGGTCGACAAGGTGTTCACCGCCGGCGACATGCGCCGCGGCCAGTCGCTGGTGGTATGGGCGATCCGCGAAGGGCGCCAAGCCGCGTATGCCGTCGATGAATTCCTGATGGGTTCGAGCCTGCTGCCGCGTTAGCAGCTACGGCACATTCCAGCATTCGCGGCTACAAGCCGAGCAAACCTCGAAGATGCGCGACAAGACGCGCAATAGTCGTTCCACCGGCCAATCCGGGGTATAATGCCCAGTCCATCCTGGGAGGAACACATGACCAAAAACGCAAAGTGGATTGTCGCCGCATTTGGCGCTGTAGCATTCGTCAGCCTAGCATTTGCTCAGGATTCGCCGAACCGGAAGGAGATGAAGAGATCCGATCTGACCGGAACTAATATGGAAGTCATCCTTTCCACGGCGGAATACAAGCCGGGCGAGACTATCGCTCGCCATATCCACCACGGCGAAGAAGCGTTTTATGTACTTGAAGGCGCCACGGTCGAAACGCCGGACGGAAAGCGGATCCAGCTAGCGACCGGGACCGGCTCGATCAACCGTCGCGATGTTCCCCACGCGGGATTCAAAGTCGTCGGCGACAAGCCTCTAAAGCTGCTCACCGTGCACATCGTGGACAAAGGCGCCCCGCTGTACGACGCACCGCCAAAATAGCTAGGTCCGCCCAGCTTTAGCGTCAGCGGAAATCTAATCGCGGGTCTGGCCTAGCGGCAACGGTGGCCGTGGCGGAGCGCCGTCGAGCGCAGCGCGTGGCTGGCCTGGACGTACCGTCGGCGGCGCAACGGTCGGCGCAGCCTGCGTCCTGGCATTGGCCGGTCTTCTTATATTGTTTTTGTTGGGCTCGGTTTTGCCCAAGCCGTTTTTACCCAGGCCGTTTTTACCCAAGTCGTTTTTGCCCAAGTCATTCTTGCCGGTGTCGTTCTTGACCGCAGGCTTTGGCGTCGGCGGCGGCGAAACTTCAACCGGCGCGCTGGGCGTTATCTCGGGCGCGGCGGTAGCGCTGGCCCGCGGCCATGAAAAATCATCGGCGCGGCCGGGCGGCGCCGCAAGCGCCTCGCCATGGCTCAACACCTTGGCCGCAACCGGATCGGTCTCCCGCTCCGCCGCGCGATTGCCCGCACCCAAAAGGTCACCGCCCTCCCCGCCTCCGGTCGCGGTGAGCGGTACGACCGGGCCGACCTCGGGTCGGGCGTTGCCTTTCGGCTGCTCTTCAGGACCAGGCAAAGCCACGGGGATGACGTGGGTGCTCATCACCCGACGCAATTCATGCTCGACATAGTGAGCGAGCTTCTCCGCGCCGGCCTTGGTGAAATTGACGCCGTCGAACGTGCGAAGCCGGCGAGTCTGACCTTCGAAATCCGGCCCCTGAACGGCGAAATTTCCTTTATCATCGGTGAAGCCATCCCAGACATCGACATACGTACTGCCCGACTTTTCGGCACCAGCGCGGTACAGCTCATCGAGATAGCTCATATCGCTGGTCGAGCGCGCTCCGCGGATCGCCGGCAATCCGACCCACAGCACCGGCACACCCTTTGACTTGAGCGCGGCGATCATTTCGTCGATGCGCTTGGCGTAAAGCTCACCCCATTTGTCACTGTGAAATTCGTAGATACCGCCTGGAGCTGAAACCTTGCGTTCCGGCGCCGCGGCCGGCGACTGCTCGTGCTTGGCGGCTTCAGGCGGCGTTTGAGTCGACGCTGCAGCCTTTGCATCCTGACCTTGCGGGGAGGCCTTTACCGGCGGCCGATCGCGAAGCGCAATGCGATCGTTCAGGCCAAGCATCACGACAATGGCGGCAGGATTTTCCGAAGCCAGCAGATCCTTGACGGCTTGCGACCACTCCTGCACCTCGCCGCGCGCCGATTCGTAACGCACCAGACCCGAATAGGGCTTGATTTTGCGGACGATGCCAATTTCCGGCGTGTCCGTGAATGCCTCTTCCAGGCCGTAGCCGAGCCAGTCAGCGAACGTGTCGCCAATCACTACGACGGTCGAAGCCGGCGGTGCTTCCACCTTGCGCGGCGGGGGTGGCTTGGTTGGTTCATAAGCCTGCTGCGGCGCGCGTTGTTGATTGTTGGAATTGGGATTGAACAGATTGCCGCCGCCGCCGGCAAACGGGAAATGGAAAAAATCGCGGAACTGGATCAGCTCGGTACCGGGGCGCTCAGTAAACGAAGACCGGCCACCTGAGAGTTGCGCGACAGCGGGAGACGCCAGCGACAGAGCCGCCGTTCCGAGACCAAATCCGATTGCCAGCACCCAGCTTTTACGTGTCATCGACAAGCCCGCTTAAGCTGCCCACAAAATATGACGCAATTTGGCCACGTCCGATTAGTGGGCGCAAGCCACACACATATTGGTCAAAAATGTCAATGTAAGGATGCAGCCATCCTTACCGCATCTCGATCTGATGAGCTTTATGCAAACAGCCAGCCCACCGAGCAGTAGGGCCGGCGTTGCTTTTCCATCCGCAATTTGCGCTCCGCGGCAGTCAAGTCATTCGTTTCATTGAAAATGATTTTGCGATTCGGAACATCGTCTTTCCGCAGCGCGCTGTTTTAGTTCGTCGCCGGGGTGCGGCATTCTTCAGATCGCAGTTTCTGAAAACGTCCATGTCATCAGATGCGATCTGTGATATGATCTTTTTGTGTGCACGAATTGCCTGCATCCGAAAGATGCACGGCGCGATCTGTGCACCAAAAAAACGCGGGCAGAAGCCCACGACAAAAATTCAAAATCCGGGAGGAACTCATGCAACGACGCGAATTGCTGAAATACGCCGGCGCGACGGTGCTGGCTGCACCGTTTGTGCGCGCCGCGAGGGCGGACGCGGGAGTAGTCAAAGTTGGCGTAGTCGGAGCAAAAACCGGCCCGCTGGCTCCCGGTGCGGCAGTAACACACTTTCCGCCGTGGCACCTTTGGGCGCACGAGGTCAACCAGGCGGGCGGCCTCAAACTCAAAGACGGACAGCGCAAGGTCGAACTGATCGAATATGACGACCGCACCCAACCGCCCGAAGCGATCAAAGCCGTTGAACGGCTCGCCGCAGTGGACAAGGTTGATTGGATCGCCGGACTCTACGGCACCGGCTTCAACGTGGCCGCGGTACCGACGTTTGCAAGACTTGGTTATCCGCAGATCCCGGTTGCCTGCGTCACCGAACTCGGTCCGCAACTGGTCAAAAAATATCCGCTGCTGTTTTTCGGCAACGGCACGCTCACCCACTACAGCACAAGCGTGATTGACATTCTCAAGAAGTTCCGGGAAAGCGGCCAGATCGGCAACAAGGTCGCTATGGTCAACATCGCCGATGAGTACGGCATCGAAATCTCCAACATCAGTAAGTCGCAGTTCCCGGCGGCCGGCTTCGAAATCGTCTACAACAAATCGTACCCACTAGGCACGCAGGATCTGGCACCGGTCATCAAGGCCGTGAAGGCGACTAATCCGGACGTCTTTATCGCCTGGTCCTATCCGCCGGACACATTCGGGCTGACCGAACAGGCCAAGATCGAAAACCTTGATGTGAAGGTGTACTTCAACGGTATCGGCTGTGCGTTCCCTGGTTATTATGGAAAATTCGGGTCCGCTGCAGAGAACATTCTTGGCTGGGGTGGTGAGCCGGACAACGCAGAAACCCGCGCTTTCTACAAGATGTACAAGGAGGTTACCGGCGTCGCTGCCGACTTCAACGGCAGCCCGTTGTACTATGCCAACAATCAGTTGCTGACGCAGGCGATCGAGGGCGTAGGGACGATGGACCGTGAGGCCATCGCCGCCCACATCAAAAGCCACACCTACAAGACATTGCTTGGCGAGTTCGACATGCGTAACCAATTGCTCAATCGGCTCTACACCGTGGGCCAGTGGCACAATGGCTGGTTCCACGCGGTTGGCGGCGTCGGGTATCCCGCCTCCGACTACGTGCCGGCCAAGCTGAAGACCAGCTGGGCGTGATGAGCCCTCCCGGCTCAACGGCGCAATGCGCCATCGCTGAGCCGAATACATTGGTCGCCGCAATCGTCCCCGGCCGCAACCGCCGGGGACGAAACGCACTCAACACCACCGATTTTCAGAAATCCGCAGAATCAAAGAACCTAAAGGGAGAGTTGAAATGCCCGTTCGTACCACCGTCGTCGGTTCCTGGTGGCTCCATCCGGAAATGGAAAAAGACCTGGCTCGTCATCACGCGGGAGAATGTTCGCCGCAGGAAAGCGAAACCATCCTCAATCGCGCTGCAGCAAAAGCGATCCAGGAGCAACGCGATCTTGGTCTGGATGAATGGACCGGCGGCGAATACCACACGGACAATTTCATCCTGCATATGCACAAATGCCTGACCGGGCTCGAAGTCGACAAGCCGCAAGCTGACGACGTGTTCGATTATGACGACATGACCCACGCGAAAATCGTCGGCAACATCACGGCGCCGCACGGTCTTGGCTATCTGGAAGCCTTTCGCCGGGAAAAGAAGCTGCCGGGCGGCGTGAACAAAGCCGCGGTCGTCGCCCCCTATGAGGTCGTCGTGGCCGGCCGCGACAACCTTGAGGCCATGACGGCGCAGGTGCCGGCCATAACGAAGATCATCAATCAGGAATTGCGCGCGATGGCCGACGAAGGCTGCGCGAACGTGCAACTCGATGCGCCGATCTTTGGTGCTGAAGTCAATATGGGCTTCATGACGGCCCAGCAGGCGGCCGACCTGATCGCGCCGTGCTTTGAGGGCGTCAAAGCGAAGAAGTCGGTGCATTTCTGCAACGGCAATCTCCGCGGCCGGCCGATCTCACACGCGCTACACTGCGCGCCGTGGGTGGACATTCTGGAACGCCTGGACGGTGTCGTCGATATCGCCGCATTCGAAGTCAAATATTTCTTTCAGTGGGTCGAACGCGACGCGTTCAAACGCATGCCGAAAAATATGCATCTTGCGGCCGGCATCGTCGACGAAGGCAGCTACTGGATCGAGACGCCGAAGAAGATCCGCGAACGTATCGCCGATTGGGCGCGCGTGGTCGGTGAGGAGCGGCTGTGGGTGTCGCCGTCCTGCGGCTTCGGCCGCCACCCTTCCCGCGACAATCCGGTGTTGCGCGCCAAAGTGGAAAATATGGTCGAGGCGGCGCGCACGCTTTAACAAATATCGCGAGCGCCGCCCCGCGGGCTAGTCCTCAACCACGGCGACGATTTCGACCTCGACCAGAAAACCGGGGTTGGACAGCGCGGTGACGCCGATCAGCGTACTCGGCGACGGGCGGCTTGGATCCCACGGCACCGGCACCGCCCGGTCGCTCAGAACCTTCATGAATTCGGGCACACCGACGACGTACATGCGGCGGAACACGACATTGTCCCATGTTGCTCCGGCGGCTTTGAGTTGAACGGTCAGCCCATCGAGCACCGCAAGGTATTGGCCACGGACATCGCCGGGATGAACCGGATGGTAATTTTCGTCGGCGGGAGTTTGCCCGGCGATGTAGATGAGCTTCGACGGCTTCTCGATCGTCAGCACGCGGGTATAGTTCGGGTGTTTAAAGAGGCCGGGCGGATTTATATATTTTCGCGGCATCACATTTCCTTTGTTTCACACCCGGCCGAGTGCATCTGGCGATCAGGGCTGCCGCAACCGGTCGAGCACCGAACTCGAAGCGAAACCGTCCGGTATCTGACCCGTTGCGGTCTGAAAATTGCGAATGGCCACGCGGGTGCGCGGCCCAAGCAGCCCGTCGGGCGCGCCGACATCGAATCCGGCGCGGGCGAGAAGCTGCTGCATCTCATAGCGCTCGGCGATAGACAGCGCGCGTTCGTCGCGCGGCCAGCTCGCGATGAATGGCCCGCCGCCGGCGAGCCGGTCCGCCAGATGACCGATGGCGAGCGCGTAGGCCTCAGCGGGGTTGTATTTCATGATCACGCGGAAGTTCGGCAGCAGCAGGAACGCAGGCCCGCGCGCACCCGCGGGCAGAAAGACATCCGCCCGATCCGATAGGCGCGGGAATGGCTTGTCGTTTGCCCGCTTGATACCCAGCGCCTGCCACTGCCCGACCGCCATCTGCCGCGAACGATCGGCGAGCAGATAATCGAAGTTCGGCGGCAGGACGATCTCGTATCCCCAGCTGTCTCCGCTCGCCCAGCCGTCCACTTTCAGATTGTTCGCTGTCGAACCGATGACATCGGGAATCGAGTCGACGACGTTGCGCCGGCCATCACCGTCGAAATCGACGGCAAAGCGCCTGAACGAGGTCGGCATGAATTGCGTCGGCCCGAACGCGCCGGCCCAGGAACCGACCAGACGCTCGGGTGCAACATCGCCACGCTGCAAAATATCCAGCGCCGACAAAAACTCTTCGCGGAAATAGTCGCGGCGGCGCCCGACGCAGGCGAGCGTCGCGGTCGAGCGAAGCACCGAGCGGTCGCCGCCCATCGTGCCAAAGTTCGATTCGACACCCCAGATCGCTGCGATGATATGGCGATCGACGCCATAAGTTCGCTCTGCGGCAGCAAAAACTGGAGCATATTGTGTCAACAGCTCGCGCCCGCGAGTGATCCGATCGTCGCTGACCAGTAAATCGAGATAATCCCAGGTCGATTTGTTGAATTCCGGCTGGGCGTCGAGCAGATCCATGATGCTCAGGTCCGGCGTCAGCCCGGCGGTATAGCGCTCGAAATTGGCGCGCGTGACGCCGCGGTGTTCGGCCTGCGGCCACAGGGCCGCGAGGCAATTGCCGAAATCGGTGGCCGCGGCGCGGATCGCGTCCGCGGTCATCAAGGGGTTGCCCGACGCGCCCGATTGGCCGCTCCACTCGCGTGCCCCGCCGGTCGGGGCTGGAACCGGGGAGCTTGTCGGCGATTGGAGCAGTCGTGACAGCCAGTTATCGGATTTATCTTGCGCCGCCGCCGCGCCAGCCGTGCTCGCAGCAATTAGGGAAGCTGCGGCAAGGCGGAGGATTGGTGCAGAAAATGCCATAAATGGTCTCTGGTCGCACGATCTTTAGTAGTTTTTCTCTTAACGTCGATTTCGGTGTATGGGGGCGGCAATAGACATCTGTTACGACGATTTAGGCAAGAAAGCGTCTGACACCATCCCGCCCTTTTGATCCCAAATAGCAAAACATGAAACTTGTCCGTAAAGCCGTTTTCCCCGTCGCCGGGCTCGGGACCCGCTTCCTGCCGGCGACTAAAGCGATGCCCAAGGAAATGCTGCCGGTGGTCGACCGGCCGCTGATCCAGCACGTGGTCGATGAAGCCCGCGAGGCCGGCATCGAACATTTCATCTTTGTCACCGGCCGCAACAAGGGCGTTATCGAGGATCACTTCGACCGTCAGGTTGAACTGGAAATGACGCTGGCCGAGCGGCAGAAGCAAACCGCGCTGGATATGTTGCGGCACGATCTGCCGGCGCCTGGAACGACCAGCTTTACGCGTCAGCAGGAGCCGCTCGGGCTCGGCCATGCGGTGTGGTGCGCGCGCGAACTGCTCGGCAATGAACCGTTCGCGCTGCTGCTGCCGGACGTGCTGGTCCAGCACCAGCGCGGCTGTCTGGCGCAGATGATGGATGCCGCACGCGAGATTGGCGAGCGGGCCAACATCGTCGCTGTCGAGGAAGTGCCGTACGAGCGGGTCGACCAATACGGCGTGGTCGGCGTCGGCGCAGCCAAGGGCAAGCTGTTCTCGATCACCAGCATGGTGGAAAAGCCGCCGCGAGAGCGGGCGCCGTCGAACTTGATCCTGACCGGCCGCTATATCCTACAGCCCGAGATCCTCGATCTTCTGGCGACGCAAGACCGCGGCGCCGGCGGCGAGATTCAGCTTACTGACGCCATGATCGAACTATCGCGGACCCAGCCGTTCTATGGTTTGAAGTTCGACGGCCGCAGCTTCGACTGCGGCTCGAAGGTCGGCTTTCTTGCCGCCAACGTGTCGTACGCGCTGGCGCGCGAGGACATCGCGCCGGGCTTTCGCGACGAGATCAAGAAAATCCTGGGTTAAGCCGACGGCGCAAAATCAACGCGCAGGTCACCGCTGCCAGCGCAGGCCAAGCAGAATAGATGTCGCCGTATAGGAGTTGCCCGGCTGCGAGGCGGTCTGCCAATCCTGCCGCAATTCCGTCCTGACTTGCCATTCGCGGTTGAATTTGTAGATGGCGCCGATCGAGGCAAAGTAGCGATTATCGGTGAGGCCGGACCCGGCGTAGTCGTCGGTGCCGTAGCCAAGCTTCATGACGCCGATGAGCCAGGTTCGAAATGCGTGATCGACTTCGAGGTTGAGGTCGCGGCTGAACTCTCCGGATGCGAAGTCGACTGTCGTTTCGTAAACCTGTGACGTGGCGGTGAGCTTGGCGGTGGTCAGCGCCGTCGCCTGCCAGATCAGCGCGCCGGCGGCGATCGGCCCGCTGATGTTCGGCAGCGTCGGGTCCTGATAGTTGCGTTCAAGATAACCGAGCGCCATTTCGCCGCTGACCGTCCCGAAGATATCAATCACACTGCCGAGTTTCACCGTGGTGCCGACGGAGTCGCGCTGCAGTCCGTTGCGGTCGAACTGTTCGTCGTGGATCCGCTCGTCTTCCTGCACTTCAAGGAACGGTTTCATGCCGGGGTCGATTTCGTAGCCGACCCGCAGAATGGCGGCATACTGGTCGAAATTGCGGTCGGCATTGGTCGCGGTTTGGCCGTTGGTGAGCAACGATTCGTCGTAGGTGGCGCGGTCGATCGTGCCTTTGAGCGAAAACGAAAGCCGGTTGAATTGTTGCGCGATCCCGAGCGTACCGCCAATGTCCTGGTTGATCGGAAGTTGGGCGAGTTGGGTCTGCAGGTTCGGGCTGCCGGGATTGTCGGTCGCGACGATGATTCGATTTTCGAGCAGAATTTGCGTGTCGCGCGTGACGTCGATGCGGCCGTCGATCTTGGAATTAAGAAACGGGACGTTCAGCGAGGGAACGAGATCGCTCGAAGCATATTGCGTATAGGACCCAACGATGTCGGCGGTCAGGGCGTGGCGTTCCCAATCCGAGGCGACTTGCAGTTCCGGCGCCGCGACAAAATACGCGGATGCCGGGCCGGTCGGCGACCCATGTCCGGGATTGGTGCTGTAAACGCCCGACAGATCGACCGACGGCAGCAGCAGGAACGATCCCGCCCGGACGCCGACGGGTGCGAACGGATCGTTCCCCGCGAACGGCAGTGGCTTTTGCGGCAGCATTCCCGGTGCGAAGGCGTTGAGCGGCGGCAATGTCGGCGCGGCCGTGGTGGCGGAATAGTCGAAGTACTCCACCGGCGGAACCGCCAAGGCTGCGCCGGGCCGCGTGGCGGCCGACAGCGGATGCACTTCCGGCGGCGGATTGTTGACCGGTAGTTCGTCGGATGGCGGCGGTATGATCGCGCCCGGCCGCCGCGACGCATTCTTTGGATAGACCTCCGGCAGCGGCGGATTTTGCGGTGGCGGAGTTGGTGGCGGCGGCGGCAGCACATACGTCGGCACCGGTGCAAAGGTCGCGCTGGATTGCGACCCGGCCGCGGCTTTCTGCGCGGCCCGTTTCTTTTTTTTGCTCTTTGGCGTGTTGGCTGAATCGTACCCGGTATCTCCCTCGCCCAAACCGTTGGGGCTGCCATAGTTCGGCGTCGCACCGATCCGCGAAGGCGCGGTGAAGGCGTTGGTCGGCGGCGCTTGGTCCGCGGGGGAAGCAGCCTGGCCCGGCCGTTGAAAGCGCGGCGGCGTTACCGGGTTACCTTGAAGCGAAGGCTGGAGCAGATCGCTCGGTGGGAGGGGCGGGGTCTGGGCTTTGGCCGGCGTTGGCATCAGAGCAATAGCGAAGGCGAGCAAACCAGCCGCACCTGCCGCTCCCCGACTGATCGTCGCGAGCGGCTGCAACGCCGCCAAGGCGCGCGCCATCCCCGCCGTCCGCCGCACCTCGGAAGCTGCCAAAGCCAACCACCGTCAGGGAGCAAGCCGACGCGCGGATTGTCCCGTGCCGAGGCCGCGCGATGACCAGCACGGACCGCCCAGCGGCGCCCCGAATGGTTAACGGAATTAAAACGGCTATGGTTAACGAGAGGTTGATTTTGGGGACGGAACGAAGCGCGGGGACCGGCCGGAGCGGCGAAAGCCTTGGATTCCCGCTTACGCAGGATGAGTGGGAGGTAAGTCCGATAGCGGGAGATTACACCCATCCCTTAAGTTCGCGCATCGCCAGTTGCCAGATCATCAGCATGCCGGCCTCGCTGTCGTTGAGGCAGGGTATGGCGACAAAGTTCTGGCCGCCGTAGCGCTTGAAGACCCTCGCATTCTCGACTGCGATCTCTTCCAGCGTTTCGAGGCAATCGGCGGAAAAACCCGGGGTGACCACAACCAGGTTTTTTACGCCCTTCTTGGCCAGCGTCTTCACGGTCTGGAGGGTGTAGGGCTGGAGCCAGCGGCTGCGGCCAAAGCGGGACTGATACGTCATCATCAACTTTGCTTCATCGAACTCGAGCTTTTCCCGCAACAGCTGCGTGGTCCTGGCGCATTGGCTCTCGTAGGGATCACCTTTGCGCACGTAGTCCTGCGGCATCCCGTGATAGGATGCGACGATGACCTCCGGCTCGAACGGCAGCGCCTTCAGCTCGGCTTTGAGCGACGAAGCCAACACTTCGATGTAGTAGGGATCGTCGTAATAGGCCGGCATAATGCGGAGCGCCGGCTGCCGGCGCAGCCCCATCAGGAAGCGGAACACTTCGTCGCAAACTGTCGCTGTCGTCGGCGCCGCATATTGCGGATAGAGCGGCATCACCAGGATGCGATCACAGCTGCGGCCGACCAGCGCTTCGAGCCGCGAAGCAATCGAAGGCTGCCCGTAACGCATCGCCCAATCGACGATGACGTGTTTGCCGAGCGGCTCGAGAATGCCCGCGAGTTTTTCCGCCTGCGAGCGCGTTATGGTCTTCAGCGGCGACTCGTCTTTTTCCTTGTTCCAGATTTTTTTGTAGTCGTGCGCTTTGCGCCGCGAGCGCAGCGGCAAAATGAGAGCATGAAGGACGAACTTCCACAGTGCCGAATTTTTCTCGATCACACGCGGATCGGTGAGGAACTCCTTGAGGTAGCGGCGGATCGCCTGCGGCTCGGCTGCATCGGGGGTGCCGAGATTGACAATGAGCACGCCTATTCCGGATATGGTCGGCATCGCCTCGGCAAACGCACCGGTACTGGCGGCGGGCTTCGCGGTTGCCGCAGCGGTTGCCGCAGCGGGTGCCGTCGAGGCCTCTGCGGACGCGGCCGCAGGCTTTTCGGGATTGGGCGGGGTCTCGTCGGAAGTCGGCTCAGGGAGTTGCATCGGCGCTTCGACCGGCAAAAATACGGAAGGCTCCACCGCCGCGTCGGTTACCGCCGGCAGTGCTGTGGCTGGCGAGCCTGGGCCGGGACCCGCAGCCGGCGCAAGCGATGGCGCGACGTCTGAACTGTCAACGCGCTGCGGCAACTTTGCGAACTCGTCGGCTGGCTGATTTGTAGTCTCGGACATCGAAGGTCTATCGTTCATCAATACAACATAAGCGATCAGCGGCCGGCTTGCATGTAGGCTAACGCCACATCGTAAACGCATTTCCGCCGCGTTCATCGCCGGATTTACGCGGGAACCCTTACCGCCGCGAGGCTTTGATGATCGAGTTCTCATAATAACCTCATTGACCAGTCTGGTGTCCGCCATTGCGTACAATCTTGGCGCTAACAATGGAAAACATCATGATTCGCGGTTTTTGCCTTGTCTCGACCCTTTTGCTTCTAACCACCGCCGGCTGGGCGCAATCGCCCGAGAGCAATTCGCCCGAGGCACGGGCGTGCCGCGGCGACGCGCATCGCTTTTGCCGCGACGCGCTCCCTGACGAATTTCGCGTAGCGTCGTGTCTGCAGGAGCATCGCGAGCGACTGAGCCGCGCTTGCCGCGCGGTCCTCGATGGCCACGGCATGTGATTAGCCGCTTTGGACCGCCGCCAGGCGGCGATCAAGCAGTGAGAAATTACTCCGCCGCTTTGAGCAACGCCGACGACCCGGTGTTGAACTGTTCGAGCAGCGCCGCCTCGTCCGCCTTGGCGGCAGCGAGGTGCCGCTGTTTGACATGGCCAAAGCCGCGGATTTTTTCCGGTATTGCCGCAAGTCCGACAGCAAGGTGATGATTGTCCACAGTCAGCGCGGCGAGAACGTGGTCGAGCATTGCTTCGTAATCGTCGATCAGCTTGCGCTCGGTGCGGCGTTCGACTGAGCGACCGAACGGATCGAACACGGTGCCGCGCAGGAATTTCAGCTTCGCCAGCAGCCGGAACGCCGGCAACAGCCACGGCCCGAAACTCATCTTGCGCGGCAGACCGGTGGTTTTGTCGCGGCGCGCCAATAGCGGCGGCGCGAGATGAAATTCCAGGCGCAGTTTCTCGCCGGAGAACGCGCTCTCTACCTGTTGAGCGAACGCACCGTCGGTGTAGAGCCGCGCCACTTCGTATTCGTCTTTGTAAGCCATCAGCTTGAACAGATAACGCGCCACCGCGTCGGCAAGCCCGTTCTTGCCGGGCGCGCGCGCACCCTCAGCCGCCTGGACGCGCTCGACCAGCGCCCGATAGCGCGCCGCATAGGCGGCATCCTGATAATCGGTGAGAAATTTGACCCGCCGCTCGACGGTCTCGGCAAACGATTCCGACAAATGCCGCGCGTCACTTGTTGTCGTAGCAGCGGGCTGCGCCAGCTTCTCGACCGCGGTGCGATCGACCGCCGCACGGCGGCCCCAGTGAAACGCCGCCGTGTTCATGGCGACTGCCTCACCGTTCAGTTCGATCGCCTTCTCAATGGCGGCCGCCGAGAGCGGAATCGCACCGAGTTGGTACGCGTAGCCGACCATGAACATATTGCTGCCGAGCGACTGCCCAAATAGCGCGGTCGCGATCCGCGATGCGTCAATGAAATGGGTGTTGTCGCGGCCGGCGTCCGCCATGATGGTCCGCTTCAGCCGCTCGGTCGGCAGCGAGAAGTCGGCGTTGCGGGTGAACTCGCCCGGCAGGAATTCGGACGTATTCACGACCATCTGGGTCGCGCCGGGCTTAACCGACGCAAGGATCTTGCGCGTGCCGGCAACGACGATGTCACCGCCCAGGACGAGATCGGCGCGGCCGGCCGCAACCCGGATGGCGTGAATGTCTTCGGGCTTTTCGGCAAAACGGATGTAGCTGAACACCGCGCCGCCCTTTTGCGCGAGTCCTGCCATGTCGAGCACGCCGACGGCGCGGCCTTCGAGATGCGCGGCCATGCCAAGAATGCCGCCGATGGTGACGATGCCCGTCCCGCCGACGCCGGTGACGATGATGTTGTAGGTCTGAGAAATCGCCGGCAGCTTCGGATCCGGCAGATCCGGCAACTCGTGATCGGCCGCGACGCCGGTGCCCTTCTTCAACAGCGCGCCGTGCACGGTGACAAACGACGGGCAAAAGCCCTTAACGCAGGAAAAATCCTTGTTGCAGCTCGACTGGTCGATGGTGCGCTTTCTGCCCCATTCGGTTTCGAGCGGCTGCACCGACACGCAATTCGACTTCACGCCGCAATCGCCGCAGCCTTCACAGACCAGTTCGTTAATGATGACTCGCTTGTCGGGATCGGGAAATGTGTGGCGCTTCCTGCGGCGACGTTTTTCCGCCGCGCAGGTCTGGTCGTAGATCATCACCGTAACGCCGGGAATTTCGGCCAGCGATTTCTGCACTTCCATTAGGTCGTCGCGATGATGCACCGTGAGCCCGGCCGGCCATGAGACGTCGGGCGGATATTTATCGGGCTCGTCGGTGACGACCACAACGCGTTTGGCGCCTTCGGCGGCAACTTGGCGCGCGACCTGCGGCACGGTGAGGCCGCCGTCATTGGCCTGTCCGCCGGTCATCGCGACCGCGTCGTTGAACAGGATCTTGTAGGTGATGTTGGTCTTCGAGGCGATCGCAGCGCGGATCGCCATGTAGCCGGAATGATTATAGGTGCCGTCGCCGAGATTTTGGAACACGTGCTCGCGGGTGGAGAACGGCGCTTCGCCGACCCAGTTCGCGCCCTCACCGCCCATCTGCGTATAGCCGAGCGTCGAGCGATCCATCCACTGGGCCATGAAGTGACAGCCGATGCCGGCGTAGGCACGCATTCCTTCCGGCACCACAGTCGATGAATTGTGCGGACAGCCGGAACAGAAATACGGAATGCGTTGGGCGATATCGCGCGTCTCCGCAGCGATCCGCTGCACCTCCTTCAAGCGCGCGACCCGTTGCGTAAGCTCGTCGTTGCGATGATATTTGAGAAGCCGCTCGCCGATACAGACCGCGACATCGTTGGAATCAAGCGCGCCCTTGACCGGGAACAGCCAGTTGCCCTCTTCGTCGCGCTTACCAATGCAGACCGGCTGGTTGGCGGTGCCGTACAATTCCTCGCGGACCTGCACTTCGATGAGCGAACGTTTCTCCTCGACGACGATGATCAGATCGAGACCGGCGGCGAATTCAGCGAGTTCGCGCCGGCTGATCGGCCATGGGCACCCCACCTTGTAAAGCCGGATGCCGAGCTGGTTGCATTTGACTTCGTCGATGCTGAGTTCGTCGAAAGCCTGCCGGACGTCGAGATAGCTCTTGCCGGTGGTAATGATGCCGATCTTCGGCTCGCGCCCGCCAGACGTAATGGTGTGGTTGATCTTGTTGGCGCGCAGAAACGCCAGCATGGCATCGCGCTTGTAATCGTGCAGCCGCGCTTCCTGCGCCAGGATCGGATCGTTCAAGCGAATGTTGAGGCCGCCTGGCGGCATGATGAAATCGGTCGGGGTGACGATGTTGACCCGGTCGAAGCTCGCATCGATCGTCGCCGTTGATTCGATTGTCTCGTGCATGGTCTTCAGCGCCACCCAGGAGCCGGTGAAGCGCGACATCGCCCAGCCGTAAAGGCCGTAATCGAGAACCTCCTGCACGCCGGCGGGGTTCAGGATCGGAATCATTACATCGATGAAGTGATATTCAGACTGGTGCGCGGTGGTCGAAGATTCCGCGGTGTGGTCATCGCCCATCAGCGCGATTACGCCACCGTTCTTCGAGGTGCCGGCCAGATTGGCGTGGCGGAAAACGTCGCCGGTGCGATCGACGCCGGGGCCCTTGCCGTACCACATTCCAAATACGCCATCGAACTTGCCTTCACCCCGAAGTTCCGCCTGTTGGGTGCCCCAGATCGCGGTCGCGGCAAGGTCTTCATTGATGCCGCCCTGAAAGCGGATATCGCTTTTGCGCAGGAACTGCTCGGCGCGCTGGAACTGGCCGTCGAGGCCGCCCAGCGGCGAGCCGCGATAGCCGGTGACGTAGCCCGCGGTGTTAAGGCCGTTGCGCCGGTCCAGTTCTTTCTGCATCAGGCACAGGCGCACCAGCGCCTGGAACCCGGTGACGAAGACATGGCGGTGGCTTAGGTCGTATTTGTCGGTGAGCTTGACGTCGAGCAGCGCCATCGGGGGCATTCTCCGGGGGTAGTTTGCCCTCAGGAACACGATTTTGCCAGAGGGCAGGAAGTACCGTGAATATAGTCGCTCGAATATAAGCCTTGCGCCCCGGCGGGCAATGCGGCCGCACCGGCGCGGCCCGACTACTGAGCGAGCCCGAAGACCACCTGCGGCGCGGCGAAGCCGGCGACCGTGTACTCGCCTAGACGCCGGAACTCGTTGGGGAAGTGGCTGGCAAAATCCGCCGATGCCACGATTGTTTCGCCGAGCTTAGACGCGACCTTTTCCAGCCGCGCCGCGAGATTCACCGCCGGGCCGATGCAAGTGAAATCCAGGCGGTTGCCGCCGCCGATATTGCCGTACATCACCTCGCCGACATGGAGCGCGAGCCCAAAGCGTATCGGCTCGTCGTTCTCGTTGGTGCGCGGCAATTCTGCGACGCGTTTTCGAACGTCGAGCGCACCAGCCAACATGCGGCCACATACTTCGCTGGGGTCGCTGCCGCTGGTGATCGGAAAAATCGCCAGCAGCCCATCGCCCATGAACTTGAGTACTTCGCCGCCGTGTTCGGTGATCGCCGGCACCTGACATTCGAAGTAGCGGTTGAGCCGATCGATCAAAGCCTGCGGCGGCAATTGCTCCGAGAGCGTAGTAAAGCCGCGCATGTCCGACAGCCAGATCGCGGCGCGGATGGCCTCGACGTAGCCGCGGCGGATCTTGCCCGACAGGATGAGTTCGCCGGTCTGATGCCCAACGTAAGTGTCGATCAGGTTCCCGGCCGTGCGCCGCAACGCGCGGATTTCGGCAACCCGCGCCAGCGGCGCGATCACGGATTCAATATCTGCAAACTGCTTTGCCGTGAAACCGCCCGGCGCCTTTGTCGACCAGGTCGCGACGTGGATGGTGCCGTCGGTGAACAACAACGGGAACGCCGCGTAATCGGTGCAGCCTTCGGCCCGAAGGTCCTGCAAAATGGCAAAATCGGTCGGGCAGTCGGGATCAGCGATGCGGCGGCGCAACGGCTTGCGCGTCGCGTAAACGGTGGTGAATGGGCTTTTCCGAAAGTCGTCGGTGTCGAGAATCCCAAACAGCGCGTTCGACGTGGTCACGCCGGTGTCGGCCTGCCACAAAAACCTGCGGCCCATGACATCCGGATGGAGCGTGGTGACGAACACCGCGACCCGCCAGAGCGGTACGCTCGCTTTCAACCAGGCGCTCACACAGTTGCGCCAGAACATCCTCGGAATTCGGACCCGAAATCGCGCCTTCGGCAAGCCACTCGGTGATCCGGCGAATGTCGCTCATGAGCCCTGCCTACGCTTTGGCACTCGGCCGCGCCGAAACCTGCTCGTGCCAGCGCCGCAAATGTTTGCAAGTTTCGGGAACCGAAAGCTTGACCCAGCGCCCGAAATCAACCGCCACCAAAGTCGTGATATCGGCGACGCTATAGCACGCGCCGGCGACAAATTCGTTGTGTTCAAGACGCGCATCCATCTGCTCGAAGAATCGCATGATGCGGGTGCGCCCGCGTTCGGCGAGTGCCTGAATTTGCTCGTAATCGTCCGGCCCGGGGAGCGCGCGTCCCTTGAGACCCGGCGTCGCGTTACGCAGAGCTTCCATCCCGGCATAGAAGCCGTTTCGTTCCACGGTGCGCTGCCACGTGGCGATCAATGCTTTTTCCTCGGCGCTTTCGCCCATCAGCGGCGGCTGCGGATGGATCGCCTCGAAGTAAACGCAGATGCCGATTGCATCGGTAATGCGGGTACCGTTGTCCAGTTCAAGTACCGGCACCGTGGCATCGGGATTGATGGCGCGAAACGCCGGCGTCATTTGCTCGTTGTTGCGCAAATCGACCTGCACGGTCGGCACGCTGATGCCTTTCTCGGCAAGAAAAATGCGCACCCGGCGCGGGCTTGGAGCGGTGGTGCAGTCATAAAACTTCATAGGCAGTTCCTCACATTGGAACGGGCGCCCGCGGTCAGAAAAAAGGCAGATGCGGATCGCGCGGCAGACCGAATTCCAGACGGCTAAAATGAGAAAAATTCTGCTCGGGATTGAGCGCCACATGCATGGCGGCGAAATGAATATCGCGCCAAGCGCGTTGGATCGGATGGGAGGCGGCAAAGCCGGCAGTCCCGCTCATAGCCATGAGCGCATCGATTACGCCCACGCAAAACTCGGCGGCGCGCGAGCAATCGCGCATTGTCCGCGCGCGCACGTTCTCAGATGGCGGGACCGGCGCTTGCGCAACATCGATGGCGCGACGGAGGAGGAGCTCGACGGCATCGAGATCGGCGGCGGCCCGCGCCATGCGCACCTGGACACTGGTGAGTTCGGCAATTGCGGCGCCACCCCGGCCGGAGCGCCGGGTCTTGGTCCATTCGCGAAACGTCTCATAAGCGCCGAGTGCAGCGCCCAGCATCGGCGTCGTGAACGTCAGTGGCGCGTAACTGATCCACGGCGCGCGATAGATCGGATGGGAGTGCAGCTTGCCGCCCGGCGTCTTGCCTTCGCGAATGTCAGACAGCGCCAGCGTGTGACTTTCGGGCACGTAAACGTCGTCACATACGATGGTGTTGCTGCCTGTTGCCTGCATGGCGCTGGTAAACCAGGTATACTTGATCTTGAAATCCTTCGGCCCGATCAGAAAAAATTTTGCCTCCATGCCGCCGCCGGCCGCTTCGACCAAACAGCCGACGATGACCCAGCGGCTGTGATTGACGCCGCTGGCGAATGGAAACTCGCCGGAAATGCGATATCCGCCCTCGGCCGCCGCCACGCGACCGATGGGTTGGATCGAAGCCGCGATCGAAACATCGAGCCCATCGGCCCAGACGGCTTGCTGCGCAGGCTCGGGAAACTGGCTGAGATAGTGCGGGTGATGAATCATCAGACTGGCGCACCAGCCGTGCGAGGCGTCAGCCTTGGCGATCTCGCGCACGACTTCGAACCAGGTATCGAGGCCGAGGCCGTAGCCGCCGAACCGGGGCGGGGTGAGAATGCGAGTAATGCCGGCGCCAAGGAGTGCGTCGACCGATTCTTGTGGCAGCGTGCGCGCTTCCTCTGCGGCAGCAGCACGATCGCGGATGCCGTCAGTCAATTCGCGCACGCGGTTTAACACCGCCTTGTGGGTGTTGCCGGCTGGCGCTTCGATCGTGCGTGTCATTAAGAGTCCCGGGCTGTGCTTTGTTCGTTAATTATAATCCACGCGCTGGAAAATCCTTCCGGTGGAGCTTCCTCCTGAAGCACATTCCTACTGATAAAAGCAAAGCGGCACATACGCAATTCTTCGGTAAAGTCCAAGTGGCACGGTTCATTGCAGCATCAAGCGCGAGAACTTATTGTCTCTGATGCGACGGTGACTTCCACGTCGCCCACAACGCAACGTTAGCCACGAGGCAATGTCATGGCCAATTTTACTCCGATCTCCGCTGCCATCGGTGGCGCGCTGATTGGGCTTTCCGCCGTGTTGCTGATGCTGCTCAACGGCCGCATCGCCGGCATCACCGGGATTGCCGCCGGCATCCTCGATCCGCTGAGCAGCGACCGCGGCTGGCGCGCGACGTTTGTCGTCGGGCTGATTGCTGCGCCGCTGTCGGCTGTGCTGCTCGGTTATTCGCTCCCAATCGTGCAGATGCCGGCGAGCTACATCACTATCGCAGTCGCCGGCCTCCTCGTCGGCTTCGGCACGAGACTTAGTAACGGCTGCACGTCGGGACACGGCATCTGCGGCATTGCGCGGCTGTTGCCGCGATCGATCGTCGCCACCGGTATTTTCATGGTCGCGGCGATCATCGTCGTCGCGATCACGCGGCATGGTTTTGGAGGCTGAACCGATGCGCGCGCTGGCAAGTCTCGTTTGCGGTTTCATCTTCGGCTGGGGGCTCTTCCTCTCCGGCATGCTGCTGCCGACCAAAGTTTTGGGCTTCCTCGATTTCCTTGCCATTCCGAGCGGGAATTGGGATCCAAGCCTCGCGGTGGTCATGGCGGTCGGGCTTGCGGTCACTGCCGCCGGCTATGCGTGGCTGCGCCCGCGCACGCCGGTGTTTGAATCGCAAATCCAGTGGCCGACGCAAACGGCAATCGACACGCCGCTCGTTGCCGGCTCGGTTCTGTTCGGCATCGGCTGGGGTCTGGTGGGCCTATGCCCGGGACCGGCGATCGAAAACCTCGCGACCTTGTCGCCCGGCGTGATCGTCTTCGTCATCGCCATGGGCATCGGTATGGCCGCGCATAATTTCTGGCAGGCGCGCAGCGCGGCACCGGCTGCACAGACGCTTGCGCACGCGAGCGCGACCGACGGCTAACGCGATCGCTCTTGTCAGCGACGCGGGCCGACGCGTGTTAGATCAAGCCGCGGCCGCGATCAGGCGATCAGCTCGCGTCTGCATTAACGGCTGGATAAACCGGCCGAACTGCTCGATGCCGGTGACGAAGTCGTCGAAGGTGAGCATCAGACCCTTCGTGCCTGGAACGCGCGCCGCCTCATCAAGCAGCCGCGCAACGGTGGCATACGAACCTACCAGCGTGCCCATGTTGAAATTGACGGCTTGCTCGGGAAGATTGATCGTTGCGGCCGTGGATTTGGCGTCAGCAGTCTTGTCCTGACCGCCTTGATCGGCCATCCAGGCCAGCGCATCGACATCGACGCCGTCCTTATATTTTTGCCATTTGGCGAACGCGGCCTGGTCGGTTTCGTCGGCGATCACCATGAACAACACGTATGCGCCGACGTCACGGCCGGTGTTCTCGATTGCGCTGACGAGCCGCTGATTGAGCGCGGTATGGGCAGACGGCGTATTGACGCCGGTAGCGAGCAGGAAATTGTAATCGGTATATCTCGCGGCGAAATCCATGCCGGTCGGGCTTTGGCCGGCGGCGACGATCTTCACCTTGCCGGCCGGTGTCGGCCGCATCCGGCAATCGTTCATGGTGAAGTGCTTGCCCTTGAAATTGGAAACGCCGTTTGCCCAAAGCTCGTTCATCACCTGGACGTACTCGGCGGCGTACTCGTAGCGGTACCCGAAATATTGGTCGCCCGGCCAAAGCCCCATTTGATCGTACTCGGCCTTCTGCCAGCCGCTGACGATATTGATTCCGAACCGGCCGCCAGAAATCGAATCGATGGTCGTCGCCATGCGCGCCACCAGCGCCGGCGGCAAAGTGAGAATGGCGGTCGAAGCGAACAGCTTGATTTTCGAGGTTACGGCCGCGAGCCCGGCCATCAGTGTGAAGGATTCAAGATTGTAATCCCAAAATTCAGTCTTGCCGCCAAACCCGCGTAGCTTGATCATCGAGAGTACGAAATCGAGACCGAAGTGCTCAGCGCGCTGAACGATTGTCTTATTCAAATCAAACGTCGGCTTGTACTGCGGAGACGCATTCGAAATGATCCAGCCGTTATTTCCGATCGGAATAAAGACGCCCATATCCATGGCAGCGAAGCTCCGTTTGGCTGACGACGCGCGAGAAGATTTTGCGACGCGAGGCGTTGGCCGCGCGCCATCTCGAACGCATACTTCGTGCCAAGTTTGGAGCTGTTTTTGCGGGACAATAGGCGGCCTTAGCCGCTCAATGCAGGCTCGGTGCCTTTGGATCAGGCGACGGCGTGCACAAATCTTGTCATCACCTACTTATTCCGGAAATGCGGCATCACTTCGGAAACGAACAGCTCGAGCGACCGTGCACTCTGCTCAAATGTCAGATTGCCGTAGGCGAAGCGTGTGATGAAGTAATTGGCGCCCGTTACCTCGAGCTGGCGTGCGATCTCGTCGCGCATGGTGCGCGGCGAGCCAGTAATGATGCGGCCTGCATCGCGCAACAGCACATCCTCGATCTTGGGCGGCGGCCGCGGATCGTACTTCGCCCAAAGGTAGGCGTACTTCTCGAACCAGGCCGCGTAGGCTTCCTGGCCTTCCGTACGTGCCACCTCATCGGTCTCGGCGAGGTACAGGTGCCGGGCGATGCCGATTTTGGCAATCGGCCGGGACGCGTTTTCTTTGTTGGAAGCGCGGCCTCGCTTGTAAGCGTCAACCAAAACCTTGGCGCGCGGCGTCGGCGCAAGAAATGCGACGTTGTGGTTCTGGCTACCGGCCCAGGTCGCGCCCTCCTCTGAACCGGTAGCGTACCAAAGCGGCGGATGTGGCTTTTGGTACGGCCGCATCTCCATCGGCACGTTGAAGCACTTGAAGTATTGCCCACGAAAGTCGACGGTATCGCGCGTCAGCGCCATCATCAGCACCTCGTAAGCCTCGTTGTAGATCGACTGACTTTCGAGATGATTGACGTTGTAGAACGCAAGCTCATACGGCGAGATGCCGCGTCCGGCACCGATGTCGAGCCGCCCCTTGCTCAGATGATCGAGCATGCACAGCTCGGCCGCGAGCCGCAGCGGATTGTACAGCGGCAGGATCAAAACCAGCGGCGCCAGACGGATCGACTTTGTGATCCGCGCGGCGGCTGACAGAAAGATCAGCGGCGATGGCGCAAGCCCAAGCGGCGTGAAATGGTGCTCAGTGATGTGGAAGGTGCTGAAACCGGCTTGGTCGAACAGCTCCATCAGTTTCAGCCGGCCGTCATAGGTCTCGTGCACCGGCACGTTCTGCCGGTCGAGATGATCGACGACGCCAAATTCGATCGCCATGCGAATGCTCGTTTCTGTTTTTGATCGGTGCGGATCAGGACTGAATGTGGATCAAGACTCTTGCGCGTCGATCAACACGAAGGCGATGCGGCACGGCTCGGCGCCGCGATTGACCCAGGCGTGATTGGTTCCCTGCTGAACCAGCACATCACCGGCTTTCAGATGAATTTCCGAATCGTCGAGCAGCATGTCGATCTCGCCGGACATGACGATCGCATAGTCGACACTCCGGGTACGATGCATCGCGGGATGGCTCGGCGCCCAACCCTTTGTGGGCGTGTGGTCGGCGCCGATGCTGCGGGTCATGTGGTCGACCGGCAACTTTGAATCGTCAAACGGATGGAAGTCGACGATCCGGAACACACTGCCGGCGGGCGGTGGCGGAATGCCGATGGTGCGGTCGCCACGATCCTGCGATCCGCTGATGTCGGCAGGCGTCACATCGGTCGTCCACAGGAGCCACGACTTGATCCCGTTCTCGGCTTGCTCTCTGATTTTGGCTGGCGCGCCGTCGAACAGCACCACCGCTTTACCGTCGGCCTCATGGCTGGTGACGACGCGTCGCACTTGCCTCTCCATTTCGGTATTCCGCTCTTTCGCTTTCTTGGAAGGTGCGCATCTAGCAGACATGAGAAGTGCGCAGTCAAGGATGCGCTCGCTCGTGTCTGCATTGCGCGGTGCGCTTGCACACCAATCTCCAGGGGCGCGTTAAACGCGGAGCGCGACGACCTGCCCACCGTCGGCGACAATTGTGGCGCCGGTCATGAAGCGGCCGGCGTCGGACGCAAGCAGCAGCAGCGGCCCATCGAGATCGCGGTCTTCGCCGAACCGGCCCATCGGAATTTGCCGCTTCATCGCCGCGCCGCGTTCGCTGGCGAGATATTCGCGGTTGATCTCAGTGACGATCCAGCCTGGCGCGATGGCGTTGACGCGAATCCCCTTGAACGCAAGTTCGATGGCCAGTGCTTTGGTGAGCTGGATCACGCCGGCCTTGGCGGTGGCATAGCTGGCAACGCCGTTGTCGGGGCTCATGCCGAGCACCGAGGCGATGTTGATGATCGCGCCGCCTTTACCGGCGGCCAGCATCCGCCGCGCCGCTTCTTGCGCCCAATAGAATACGGCATCGAGGTTGGTCGACAGCACCCGCCGCCAGTCCTCCTCGGCGATTTCGACCGCGCGCTTCGACTGCACGATACCGGCATTGTTGATGAGGATCGTGACCGTGCCGAAAGCCTTTTCCGCGGCATCGAACGCACGCTGCATCGCTTCGCGATCGCGGACGTCGGCCTCAACCACAAGCGCTCGGCCGCCGGATTTTTCGATCTTCGCCTTCACTGCGCCGAGCCGATCGGCGCGCCGCGCCACCAGCACGACTTCGGCGCCATTTTCCGCCAGCACTTCGGCGAACCGCACCCCGAGCCCGCTCGACGCGCCGGTTACCAGCGCCACCTTGCCGGTGAGGTCAAAGATTTGTGCAGCAGCCATAGATCCTCCCTTGCGAAACCTTCTCGGCCGCGAGCGGGTTCGCCTACCAGCGCCCGGCTCCCGGATAGGGACGCAGTACGGGAGGCTTTATGTCAAAGCCATCAATCGTGTCCATTCCGCGCCACTCGGCAAGGATGAAGCTTGCGAGAACAGAAACTGTCCGGCGGCCACGGAACCTTCGACCTGGCAAATGGTTCAGAGTTTTGCAACCAGGGACCAAATAGAGCGAGCGACCGATGGAAAAGATGCTGGGATTAGGTCTCTGGGTGGTCGTCGCGCTCTACGCTGCGATCGGCGTCTTTGGCGTCGTCTTCCACAACATGCTGCCGGACACGCGACAGCTGACCGACGGATATGGCGTCAGTTACGTGACAACGGCGGCTTTGCAGACTGCGACAACGAAGTAGCCCGCGCTTTTTTTGCGCTTTCCACCGCGCCCAATCATCGAAAATCCGTGAGACCGGCAGCCGCTTGACACCAGCGGGGCCTGTCCTATACTTAACCACATGGTTAAGTTAAGTTCAGAACCACTGGATCGCACCTTCGCCGCGCTTGCCGACCCGACGCGGCGGGCTTTGGTGGCGCGGCTTGCCGAGCAACCGGACCTCTCCGTCAGCGCGCTTGCCGAACCGTTCAAGGTGTCGCTGCCGGCGATCATGAAACATCTCGACGTGTTGTCCGATGCCGGACTGGTCGCGCGCACCAAATTGGGCCGTACCGTCACCTGCCGCCTGAATGCCGCACCCATGAAGAACGCAATCGCCTGGCTCAATCGCTACGAACGCTTCTGGTCCGAGGCACTGCAACGCCTCGCCGCTTTCCTTGAGGAGGATGAATCATGTCCGTCGACACCGCCGTCAAACCAAGTCTCACCGTCAAGCGGCGGCTCCAGGCGCCCCCCGCCAAAGTCTTCGCGGCCTGGACCGACCCGGAAAAAATAAAGCGCTGGATGGGCCCGGGCGACATTGTCACTGAGCGGGCGCAGAGCGACCTCCGCGCCGGCGGCCGCTACCGCATCGAGATGCGTTCGCCCGACGGCAAGCCGCACAATGTCGGCGGGGTCTACCGCGAGGTGGTCGCCAACGAAAAGCTGGTTTTCACCTGGGCCTGGGATGCCGCGCCGCCCGATGACCCCTACGAGTCTTTGGTGACGGTCCTGTTCAAGCCGGACGGCGGCGGCACGCTGCTGACCGTCACGCATGAGAAACTTTTCGACGAAGAATCACGCAACGGCCACGAGCACGGCTGGATCGGCGCGCTCGACAAGCTCGAGAAACTTTTCGCCTGAACGTCGCAACGAGAGACTACAGAACTCACAAGTACCCTGAACATCAAACGACTGTTCTAAACACCAAACCTTGGAGGCGTACGATGACTTGGACACACGGGCAGTTTCACTGGAACGAACTGATGACGCGCGACGTGGAGAAAGCAAAAAAGTTCTACGCTGATACGATGGGCTGGAGCTACGACGCGATGCCGATGCCCGGAGGCGGCACCTATACCCTCGCGATGGCCGACGGCAAACCGGCCGGCGGCATTTTCGACATCAGCGGCCCCGAATATAAAGGCGTGCCCGAAAGCTGGATGCCCTACATCGCCGTCGACAACGTCGACGAGCGCGTGAAGAAGGCAACCAAGGCCGGCGCCAAGGTGATGAAGCCGGCTTTCGAAGTGCCTAATGTCGGCCGCATCGTGATCCTGCTCGAGCCGGGCGGCGCCGGAATCGGCTGGATGACACCCACATCTTGATCGGCGGACGCATTGAGGAGGTGCGAAAATGGAACCGCACAAGATCGTCGCTCACGATGAATGGGTCGCGGCGCGCAAGGCGCATCTTGCCGAAGAGAAGGCCTTTACCCGTGCCCGCGACGCGTTAAGCCGCAAGCGCCGCGAGCTGCCCTGGGAAAAAGTCGAAAAGAATTACGTGTTCGACGGCCCGAACGGCAAAGAAACGTTGGCCGATCTGTTCGGCGGCAAAAGCCAGCTGATCGTCTATCACTTCATGCTCGGTCCGGACTGGGAGGAAGGCTGCAAAAGCTGCTCGCTGCTTGCCGATCACTTCGACGGCTCAATCGTCCATCTGGCGCAACGCGACGTTGCCTTCGTCGTGGTGTCGCGGGCGCCGCTGGCGCAAATCGAGAAGTTCAAGCGTCGCATGGGTTGGCGTCTCAAATGGGTGTCGTCGTTCGGCAACGACTTCAACTTCGACTATCACGTGTCGGCAACGCCGGAAGAGAAGGCGAACGGTATCGCGGCGTACAATTACGAAATCACCAAATTTCCAAGCGACGAACGTCCCGGCACAAGCGTGTTCTGCAGGAACCCCGCTGGCGAAATCTTTCACACCTATTCGTCCTACGGGCGCGGCCTCGATATGTTGATCGGCGCCTATCACTTCCTCGATATCGCCCCCAAAGGGCGCGATGAGGAAGGCTTGGCTTACGGCATGGCGTGGGTGCGCCTTCACGACAAATATGACGGCGCCGCGGTGGATCCGAAGGAGACCTACCAGCAGCCGAAGAGTTCGGATTCGTGCTGCGATTAAGCACACAACACGAGCTTGTGTTCTGCGCGACAGAAGGCGGATTGCGCTTGCTAATCCGCCTTTCGAGCTACAATCTTTGCCGATATTTTTTAAGCCAACTCAAGGGGAAGGAAACTAGATGATGTCGCCCGAATTGAAATACTTGGCGCTCACGGCCCTGCTTACAGCGTCGCTGTGGATTCCTTACGTCGTTTCGCAAGTCGTTACCAACGGGCCGCTCAAACCGGCGAATTACGTCGATCCGACGCCGCGCCCGCTTCCGCTCTGGGGTCAGCGCGCGAACCGCCTTTATGTGAACGCGGTCGAGACATTCGCGCCGTTTGCTGCGATCGTGATCCTGGTGCAACTCGCCGGCAAGAACAGTCCCATGACCGCGTTCTGGACGATGAGCTATTTCTGGCTGCGGGTTGCGCACGCGATCGTCTATCTGGTCGCAATTCCGTACATCCGCACGATCATTTTCGTGCTCGGCTACGTGTGCATCATCGGGCTCTTCATCGATCTGATGAAGTGATCTTGCCGCTGTCGTCGCGAGGCGCGACGTGATGACCGTCCTGCGGAGCTACGGCGGGCTTTAGTCCGCCGTAGCGCGAAGCGCATAGGCAGAAGCGATCCTGGCCGTGCGGCCCGTCGAGCCGTCGGCATGGGCGGCAGTCGACTCAGCGTTGGCCGCCATCGGCGTGGTCCTTCTTCGCGGGTTTGCTTGTGGACGGTGCAATCGACGTAGCGAACCAAAGACGCGCAGTCCGATTGGCCAGACCCCGAATGAGAAAATAGGATGGCAGAGCGAGCACTGCCGCGACAATCAAGGCCTGACCCGGATAAATCCGCCCAAGCTCGATCACCTGGTAGATTAGATCGATTAAGACCGCGGCCGTGAAAAGCTTCCAGACATCCTTCCAGCCCTCGCGTATCAGATCGCGCCGCTGTGAAGGATCGGTCGTGACAGCCCATCCATAAGCAGGGCGACCCGTCCGCGCATCCCGCAACCCGGCGCGAATGGCGAGAAAGGCGGCCACCACCGGCTGGATCACGATCCGAAATGCCAACGGGCCGTCCCATCGGCCGACCAGCATGTCGAGATGCTCAGGAAGGCTTTCCATCGCGTTCTATCTGTAAATCGGGGCTGTCAGATTTCCTTGTTTCGCAAAAGCCAGACCTCCCACGCGTACATCATCAACGCAAAAAATAAAAACACGAAGGCTATCAAGAAAATATTGAGAATGAGCTTTTCGGAATGCAGCGAGAGGATAGTCGTTACAAACACGACAATAACATACAACACGACGAACATTCCGCATCCGACGAGGGCCAGGACGCATCGGCTCACCGCTCTTGCATGAATTCTTAGATAATCGAGGTCCTGAAGCTCGTCTTTGCGGGGACTTTCGCTAACCTTCGACAGGGCACGGATTCGATCCTGAATTCGAAACAAACGCGTCGTCATAGTGGCGATCAAAGCAGCGACCGCTGCCAGGATAAAAGCAGGAGCCATCGCGTCCGAGATTGCCTGGGAGATGTCGCTCAGCGCTGGTTGATCGATCAACATAGAGAGCCCCTAAAAACGCGCAGTCGCGTCACTTTGACGATTTTACCATCGAGTTTGGCGGTGCCGAACGTGTCTTTCTGCTAACGCGCATTGTAGTGATTCAAATGGACAGGTATAGTAACGGTAGTCGCGCAAGCCGACCGATCATACCAATAAAACAATTTGGTCGAGCGCCTCGGTCTTAGAATCGAACGCTGGGGGAAGCGTCCAATGTCTATTCATACACGCATACTGATTGTTCTGGCGTACGGTCTCGTTGTGGCCAACGTGCCTCAATTCTTTTTAGAACCGTCGTCCTCAGGCGGGCTCGTTTCGACGGCGCACGCGCAATCGAAGATGCGCAGTCTGCTTAATCGACTGATCGGCGAAAAGATGCCGGCGGGTATCGTCAAGACCAATGGCCGGATCGAAGCCACGCAGGTCGACGTCGCAGCGAAATATCCTGGCCGGCTGGTCGACATCGCCGTGGAGGAAGGCAGCGAAGTCAAGGCGGGACAGGTGGTGGGCCGCGTATCGTCGCCGGAATATGAAGCCAAACTCCGGGCAGCGCAGTCCAATGTCGAGCGCGCCAGGCAAGCGATGGCGGAAGCGCAATCTCTGATCGATCAGCGCAATGCCACCATGGAGGCGGCGAAATCGGATTTCGAACGCGGCCAAGTGCTGATCGAAAAACAAATCATCACTCAACAGACCTTTGATCAACGCCGCCGCAACTTCGAAGGGTCGCAAGCCAGCGTCGCGGGAGCGACAGCGCAGCGCGATCAGGCCGACGCTGCCATCAAGAGCGCGCAGGCTGAGGTCGAGCGAATTGAATCGGTGTTACACGACCTGGTTCTTGTCTCGCCCCGGACCGGCCGGGTCCAATATCAGCTTGCGCGAAACGGAGAAGTCATCGCCGCCGGCGGCAAGGTCCTGACGATTCTCGACCTGCACGATGTGTACATGACTATTTTTCTTCCCGCAGCGAACGCGGCCAAATTGGAAATCGGCGGCGAAGCTCGCATCATTCTGGACCCGGCTCCTCAATATGTCGTCCCCGCCTCTGTCAGTTTTGTGGCGGCGGACGCGCAATTTACGCCGAAGACTGTCGAAACCGCCGACGAACGTGAAAAGCTGATGTTTCGCGTCAAGCTCAAACTGGACGCGGAAGTGCTTAAGCAATATTCGCGACGGGTAAAAACAGGCGTGCGCGGTCTCGGTATCGTACGAACAAACACCGCAACGGCGTGGCCGGACGACCTGCAAGTTAAGCTGCCGCAATGACGCGGGGCGTCATCGCCCGGGTCGAGCACGTCTCGCACCGATACGGCGCAACCATAGCGCTTGACGACGTCACGATCGAGATTCCCGCACGCATCATGGTGGGTGTGATCGGCCCCGACGGGGTCGGCAAATCGACCTTGTTGGCGCTCATATCTGGCGTGCGTACGATCCAGAGCGGAAAGGTCATTGTGTTCGATGAAGATGTGGCAAACAGGGCCCATCTCAAGAGCATTCGAGGCCGTGTCGCTTACATGCCGCAAGGCCTCGGCCGCAATCTTTATCCGACGCTCAGCGTTTTTGAGAACATCGACTTCTTCGGCCGGCTTTTCGGGCAGGGCGCATCCGAGCGACGGACGCGGATCACCGAACTTCTAACCGCCACCGGCCTCGATCCGTTCGAGGATCGCCCGGCGGGCAAGCTCTCCGGCGGCATGAAACAGAAGCTGAGCCTGTGCTGCGCGCTGATCAACGATCCGGATCTGCTTATTCTGGACGAGCCGACGACAGGCGTCGATCCGCTGTCGCGCGGCCAGTTCTGGGATCTGATCAACACTATCCGGGCGCGGCGGCCGCAAATGAGCGTGCTGGTGGCGACGGCCTACATGGATGAAGCGCAGCGCTTTGATTGGTTGATGGCCATGGACGACGGCAACGTCATCGCTCACGGCACGCTGAAGGAATTGTTGCGGCAGGCGGACAAGCCCACGCTCGACGAAGCGTTCATCGCGCTTTTGCCGGAAGCAAAGCGCGCCCATCATCAAGAGGTGGTGGTGCGTCCGCGTACGGTCGCAGCGAACGAGGTTCCTGCGATCGAAGCCGAAGGCCTGACGCGCCAGTTCGGCGATTTCATCGCCGTGGACCATGTCAACTTTCGAATAGCGCGCGGCGAAATTTTCGGGTTCCTCGGCTCGAACGGCTGCGGCAAGTCGACAACGATGAAAATGCTGACTGGTCTTCTGCCTGCGACGGCGGGCTGGGCTAAGTTGTTCGGCAGCCCGATGGGATCGAACGACATGGAGATGCGCAGGAACGTCGGCTACATGTCGCAGGCGTTCTCCCTCTACAGCGAGCTTACCGTTCGGCAGAATCTCGAACTGCACGCACAGCTCTATCATCTGCCGCCGAACCAGGTCGGAGGCCGCATTAAGGACCTTTTGCAGCGGTACGATCTGGAAAACGTCGTAAATGCCCGTCCTGAGAGCCTGCCGCTGGGCATCAAACAGCGGCTGCAACTTGCCGTGGCGGTACTACACCAACCGGCAATCCTCATTCTTGACGAACCCACTTCGGGCGTCGATCCCATCGCGCGCGACGCCTTCTGGCGCACACTGATCGATCTCTCGCGAGACGATGGTGTTACGATCTTCCTCTCGACCCATTTTATGAACGAGGCCGAGCGTTGCGACCGCATATCGTTGATGCACGCCGGCAAAGTGCTGGCCGTCGGACAGCCACTGGACCTTGTTCGCGAACGCGGGAGCGATTCCCTGGAGGATACGTTCGTCGGCTATCTGGCTGATGCCGCGGGAATCGATCGTACTCGCAAGATTGAGCAGCCGGAGCAAACCGCGTCGACCGCCGAGGCTGAATCACTTAGTGCGCCACGACGGTTCGATCTAGCGCGCCTATGGGCCTACGCCCGCCGCGAGACGATTGAACTGCTGCGCGACCCCATCCGGGTGGCCTTTGCTTTTCTTGGCCCTCTCATTTTGATGGCCGCCTTTGGTTATGGCATTTCCTTCGACATCGACAATCTGAAATTTGCGGCGTTCGATCAGGACAAAACGCCCGAAAGCCGGGCGTTGATCGACAGCTTTGCCGGCTCCCGATATTTTTCCGAACAGCCGCCGGTCAACTCGACGGCCCAAGAAGACGCCGGCATGCGCAGCGGCGACTTGCAAGTCGTCATCGAGATTCCGAGCGGCTTCGGTCGCGATCTTCAGGCCGGCAGGCAGCCGGAGGTCAACGCTTCGGTTGACGGCGCCATGACGTTCCGCGGCGAAACCGCCAAGAGTTACGTCATCGCGATTGTGCGGCAAGATGCCGAGCAGCTTGCCGCGCTGCGTGCCGGACCCAAATGGAGCGATGATCAGATCGAAACGCGGTTTCGTTACAACCAAGCGTTTCTTAGCGTCAACGCGATGGCGCCGAGCATCGTCATGCTAATGCTGTTCCTCATCCCGGCCATCATGTCGGCTATCGCGGTCGTTCGCGAGAAGGAAACCGGATCGATCGCAAATTTCCGCTCCACCCCGATCACCAAATTCGAGTTCTTGTTCGGTAAACAACTGCCCTACATCGCTATCGCGATGGTGAATTTTGTTCTTTTGGTGCTGTTGGCGATAACGCTGTTCGGTGTGCCGATTAAAGGGCCGTTTCTGACGCTGGCGCTGGGTACGCTGCTGTACGTGGTGGCGACGACCGGCTTCGGTCAGCTGATTTCCTCCTTTACCCGGACTCAGGTTACGGCGGTGTTCGCCACCGCCATCCTATCCATCGTTCCAGCGGTGAACTTTTCTGGACTATTTATGCCGGTATCCTCCCTGTCCGGCGGAGCGAGGCTTGTCGGCCTGTCGTTCCCATCCGCCTGGTACCAACCGATCAGCGTCGGCGTCTTTGCCAAGGCGCTCGGCATGGCTGACCTCTGGTTCAATATGCTCGTGCTCGCGGGTTTTGCGATCGTCTTCCTTGTCGCTTCGCAAGTGCTGCTCAGCAAGCAGGAGGCGTGACATGTCATCGTCCGACTCCGAAGCGCCTTTGCGCGAGACGACAGCCCAAAGACTGGCGTTCGGCGCTCACATTACCAACGTCCTTCGCCTGATGCTCAAGGAACTGCGGAGCATCCGGGCTGACCCGGCCATGCTGGTGCTTGTCGTCTATTCGTTCAGCATTGCGGTTTACACAGTATCGACCGGAGCTTCGACCGAAGCGACCAATCTGTCGGTCGGAATTGTGGACGAAGACGGATCGGCTCTCTCACGCCAGATCGCCGAAGCTCTTACCCCGCCAACGTTCCGACCCGCGGTACAAATCACAGCGCGGCAGATCGATGCGGAGATGGACGCTGGACGTCTTTTGTTCGTCATCGAAATTCCCACGTCCTTTGAAGCGAACGTTCGAGCCGGCCGGCAGACGTCGATCCAAGTCAACGTCGACGCCACCGCCATCACCCAGGCCGGCAATGGTGCCGGCTATATCAAAAACGTCATCGCCACCGAGGTCGAAAACTTCATCTCGGGGGGCGAAGACCGAAAGGGCCTGCCGATCGATGTCGTCGTCCGCTCGCGTTTCAATCCGAACCTGACGTCAAGCTGGTTCACTTCGGTGATGCAGGTCATTAACGCCATTACCATGCTGACAGTCATCCTGACCGGCGCAGCGCTGATCCGGGAGCGCGAGCAAGGCACGGTTGAGCACCTCTTGGTTATGCCGGTTGTGCCCGCGGAAATCATGCTGGCGAAGATCCTTGCCAACGGACTTGTCATCCTCGTCGCGGCAATGCTCTCATTGAAATTTGTCGTGCAATGGTGGCTCGGGGTGCCGATCGCCGGGTCGGTTCTGTTGTTCTTCAGCGGTGCATGCCTCTACGCCCTCGTCGTCGCGGCGCTTGGCATCCTGTTGGGCACACTCTCAACCTCGATGGGCCAGTTCGGACTACTGGCGATTCCGGTCCTACTGGTCATGCAATTGCTCTCGGGCAGCAGCACGCCGATCGAAAGCATGCCGGTCTGGCTGCAATACGTCATGCAGATCGTCTGCCCGACGCCGCACTTTGTCGCTTTTGCTCAGGCTGTGCTCTTCCGCGGCGCCGGCATCTCGATCGTTTGGCCGCAACTGGTGGCCATGTTGGCTATCGGCGCCGTCTATTTCGCTTTTGCGCTGCGCCGCTTTCGCCGCGTTATTTTCGGGACCTGAGCGGCGCAGAATAGAGCGCCGCAAGTAGCTCGGCCAAGGGGCGTTTCAAGAACGGATGTTTGCCATGACGCAGAAAAAAGCGGTGTCCGCGAAGATAAAGCCAAAGGTATACGAGAAGGAGCTTCGCAAGCTTCAGGTCGAGCTATGCCGCCTGCAGGAATGGGTGAAGCGCAAAGGGCTAAAGATCATCGTCGTATTCGAAGGCCGCGATGCCGCCGGTAAAGGCGGAACAATAAAGGCGATCACCGAGCGGGTCAGCCCGCGAGTTTTCCGGGTAGTAGCGCTTCCGGCTCCTACCGAGCGTGAGAAGAGTCAATTGTATATCCAGCGTTATATTACGCAGTTTCCGGCTGCAGGCGAGGTCGTCATCTTCGACCGCAGTTGGTACAATCGGGCCGGCGTTGAATACGTCATGAACTTTATCGACGGCGAGGAGCACAAGCGCTTTTTGCTGCTTTGCCCGGAAGTTGAACAATACGTCGTCGACGGCGGAGTTACATTGATCAAAATCTGGCTTGAAGTCGGGAAGGAAGAACAAGAGAAGCGTTTTTTGGCCCGGATTAATGATCCAATGCGCCAGTGGAAATTAAGTCCGATGGATTTAGAGTCCTATCGACAATGGTATGCATATTCGAAGGCCCGCGACCTGATGCTCAAGGCGACCGATACCAAGCACGCGCCTTGGTACATCGTGCGGTCTGATGATAAGCGGCGCGCCAGATTGAACTGTATCTCACACATCCTGTCGCTCATCCCCTACAAGAAAACTGCGCAAGCCAAGGTCAAGCTGCCAAAGCGATTGAACAGGAGCGCATACGACGACCGAGCCTCATTGAAAGGCCGGAATTTCGTATCGGAAAAGTATTGATGCCGTTGGTTTCCCCCAACGGCATCCTCCGACGCGTTCGGCTACTGTAACTCTATGGTCATTCCGCCGAGACTGAGGGACGCCTCGATGCCCATCTGGACGCCGTGGACTTCGAGGATTACGCCCCTCTCGTTCTGCAACCGCGCCACCTTGGCGCCACCGATAACCGCGATGCTCGCAGAACCTGCCCCGTAGGTGCCGACGATATCTGCCGGATGATAGATATGACTCGCGGTGCCCGCCAGGGTCACGCCCGCAACCCCAATCGTGCCGGCACTGACGCCGCCCACGCGCAGTCGATAGGTGTGCCCGTGGTAGGTCAGCGTGCCGTGGCCGCCGCCAATGCCGATGATGAATCCGATCTTGAAGATCTTTAAATGCACATAGCCGGTCTGCGCCTGTGACTGCGTAGATGCAGCCATAATCATTACCATTGCTGCTAAGGCAGCAAATCCAAACTTCGATATGCGAATGAAATTTAGCATGTTGAACCTCCCCGCCCGCGGTTGATCTTGATTTACACTAACAGGAGGTCGCTTTGGCGCATAGCGTATTGCTTGCGTGACCAACAGTGTCAGGATCCGCGCTGTCTCATTCGCAACGCGACCCCAATTCCGACGCTGTCGCAACGCGGCTATTGCCGGCAAACACCGTCGAAGGTGTGACAATACTGTCCCGCGCGGCAAACCTGATAGTGGCGAGACGCACCGGCGTGGCATGCACACGACGCGGTGACCCTGCCATCCGGGCAGCGAGGAAGATATTTGTGGGGGTTGGCCGAGCCGGACATTCTCGCATTAGCTGATCCGGCCGACACGAAAATCGCCAACAGCACGACCGCGATTTTTTTTGACATATTTCCATCCCGGTTTGTTTATTTGTTTGGCGGACAATGCATTGCAAGAAGAACTCAATGTAAAATGATAGCGACTAAAAGCATTCGTTTGTGTTGATTTAGGTCAAGACAACCGATGCGATAGGGATCATAGTAAGAAATAAGGCTTAGAGCAAAACGAAAGTTCGACCGGAACCGGGGGAAATCAAATGAAGCGCATTTTGATTGCTGGGGTATTTGCGCTCTCAGCGGCGGGGCAAGCGTTGGCGGCTGATCTTCCACCGGCTCCGATGCCACCGCCGCGGGCGCCAGCGACTTATGTGCCGGCTCCAATTCCTTATTACAATTGGACCGGTTTCTATATCGGCGGCAATCTCGGCTATGGCTTTGGCGGCAGCAGTGCCTCGGACACGGCCAAGAGCAGTATCACAACCACGACCAGCCAATCATTTCTCGGGGGCGGCCAAGTCGGCTTCAACTGGGAATTCGGACCCGGAGTCGTGATTGGCGCGGAGGCTGACTTCGATTGGCTTCCCAATACCTCAAACGCCGTCACGTTAACAAATGTCGGGCCACCACCGGCTACCGCGAACGCGACAATCAACAGCCGATGGCTCACGCTTGTGGACGCCCGCCTCGGCTACGCGTGGGACCGCTTGCTGGTGTACGGTAAGGGCGGTTGGGCTTTCGCCGGTGCTGGTAATTCAAATCTCAACATTGGTGGCGCACCCATTGCTGCTTCTGTCTCCAATAGCAATCAGGGTTGGACAGCGGGCGCTGGCGTCGAATACGCGTTTGCGGGCACTTGGTCGGTGCGAGCCGAGTATGATTTCGTACGACTGAATAACGCGACCCTTACCGCGCCGGCCTCAGTGGGGGCGCCGTTTGCCGGCGATGTGATCTCATCCAACAACCGACAAATTAGCCTGCTCACGGTCGGGCTGAACTACAAGTTCGGCGGTTGGTAACTGTCCATAATCGAACCGCCTGAGAGGGTCATTAGTCCCTCTTAGGCCGTGGATGGACATCAATGTCTGTTTCAACAACGGGACTTAGCCCAGCGCGAGCAGCAAAACCGTCGCGCGGTTCGCCCGTTTGCGACGAACAATTAATCCAGACTCTGTTGTGGGCGCTCAAGCCGCTGAGCAACTTGCGCGGCTCAATTCCGCTGCCCTTTGTGACCACGTTCCTGATGGTCGCGCTCGATGAAGGCAAAGGCGTCAGCGCCTACGCCCGCGCGCTCGGCATCAGTCGCACGGCGATGTCCCGATATCTCCGCGATATCGGCGATCGGGCCAGGAACGGCGGCCCAGGCCTCGGCCTGGTAACCACACAGCCGCATCCGTCCCACTTCAGCAGACGCCCGGTGGTGTTGACCGCAAAAGGGCGCGCGACCGCCAAGCTGATTTTCGAACCGATGCGAAGGGCGAGGGAACCCGACCCACGCATTGCACGCGTCGTCAAGGTCACAGCCGAAGCCGTTTGAGGGATTAGCGGCGCGGATAAAAGCGCGGGGTCCGAGACAATCAGCGGGTCGGGACCGGCTTCTCGCCGCGATAGTCGTAAAAGCCGCGCTGGGTCTTGCGGCCAAGCCAACCGGCCTCGACGTATTTTACCAGCAGCGGGCACGGGCGATATTTTGAATCCGCCAGTCCCTCGTGCAGCACCTGCATGACAGAGAGACAGACATCGAGCCCGATGAAGTCGGCGAGCTCCAGCGGCCCCATCGGATGGTGGGCGCCGAGCCGCATGGCATTGTCGATCGCCTCGACATTGCCGACGCCCTCGTAGAGCGTGTAGATCGCCTCGTTGATCATCGGCAACAGGATGCGGTTGACAATGAAGGCCGGGAAATCTTCCGAAACCGCGATCTGCTTGCCCAAATTGGCGATGAATTGTTTGGTGGTCGCGAAGGTCTCGTCGTCGGTGGCGATGCCGCGGATCACCTCGACCAGCTCCATCAGCGGCACCGGATTCATAAAATGAATGCCGATAAAGCGCTCCGGCCGGTCGGTTGAGGCGGCAAGCCGCGTGATCGAAATCGACGAGGTGTTGGTGCCGACGATGGTTTCAGGCTTCAGCCCCGGGCAGAGCGCACTGAAGATCTTGCGCTTGACCTCTTCCTTCTCGGTCGCCGCCTCGATCACCAGATCGCAATCGCCAAGATCGGCGAGCGTCTTTGCCGGGCTGATGCGCTTGAGCGCGGCCTCACGCTCTTCGTCGGTGATGCGCTGCCGGCTGACCTGACGCGCCAGATTGCCGCTGATGGTGGCAATCCCCTCACCGATGCGCTCGGCAACGACGTCGTTGAGCAGCACATGAAGCCCGGACAGCGCGCAGACGTGCGCGATGCCGTTGCCCATTTGTCCGGCGCCGATCACACCGATCTTGTGGATCGCATGCCCGGCCCCGGCGGACAGTCCGCCGCGCGCCTTCGGGCGCTCCTTCACTTCGACCATCTTCGCTTACCTTCTTTGGTGCACACCACCTCGAGGTCAACGACCGCGTTTGTCGAGCTCCTGGGCCAGCTCCGGCAGGGCCTGATAGAGGTCCGCCACCAGTCCATAGTCGGCAACTTGAAAGATAGGTGCTTCCTCGTCCTTATTGATCGCAACAATGACTTTCGAATCCTTCATACCCGCGAGATGCTGAATAGCACCTGAAATGCCAACGGCGATATAGAGGTCCGGCGCCACCACCTTGCCGGTCTGGCCAACCTGCCAGTCGTTCGGCGCATAGCCGGCGTCAACTGCCGCGCGCGAGGCGCCGACCGCCGCGCCGAGCTTGTCGGCAACGGGCTCTATATACTTGGTGAAGTTCTCGCGGTTTTGCATCGCCCGGCCGCCGGAAATGATGATCTTGGCCGAGGTCAGTTCCGGCCGTTCCGACTTCGACAGTTCCTCGCCAACGAAGCCGGAAATGCCGGGATCAGCGGCGGCTGCGGCCGGCTCGACCGGCGCCGCCGAAGCGCCCTCGCCGGTCGCCTGGAACGCGGCGGTGCGCACGGTGAGAACCCTTTTGGCGTCGAGCGAGCGCACGGTTTGGATGGCGTTACCGGCATAGATCGGCCGCTCGAAAGTGTCGGGCGCCACCACCTTGGTGATCTCGGAAATCTGCATCACATCGAGCAGCGCGGCGACGCGCGGCATGATGTTCTTCCCCGACGTCGTCGCCGGCGCCATGATGGTTTCGTAGGGTCCGGCAAGCGAGACGATCAGCGCCGCGGTCGGCTCCGCGAGCATGTGCTCGTAAGCCGGCGCATCCGCGAGCAGCACTTTCTTGACGCCGTCGAGCTTGGCCGCGGCGTCGGCGACCGGCTTGCAATTGTGACCCGCGACCAGGATGTGCACGTCGGCGCCAATCGCCTTGGCGGCGGTCAATGCCTTGCTGGTCGAATCTTTCAGCGACTTGTTGTCGTGTTCGGCGAGGAGAAGAGTCGGCATCAGATCGCCCCGGCCTCGTTCTTTAATTTGTCGACCAGTTCGGCGACGGATTTGACTTTAACGCCGGCCTTGCGCACCGGCGGCTCGGTGGTTTTGACAACCTCAAGCCGTGGCTTGACGTCGATGCCGTAATCGGCGGCGCTCTTGTCGTCGATCGGTTTTTTCTTCGCCTTCATGATGTTCGGCAGCGATGCGTAGCGCGGCTCGTTCAGGCGCAGATCGGTGGTCACAATCGCGGGCATTTTCAGCTTCACGGTCTGCAGGCCGCCGTCGACCTCACGCGTCACCATGAGTGCATCGCCATCGATCGTCACCTTGGATGCGAACGTGCCCTGAGGCCAGCCGAGCAGCGCGGCCAGCATCTGGCCGGTCTGATTGCTATCGTCGTCGATCGCCTGCTTGCCCATAATGATGAGGCCCGGCTGTTCGGCGTCGGCGATTGCCTTGAGGATTTTCGCCACAGCCAGCGGCTCGACGGCGCCCTCGGCCTTGACCAGAATGCCGCGATCCGCGCCCATCGCGAGCGCCGTGCGGATCGTCTCGGCGGCTTGCGCGGGCCCAATCGAGACCGCGACGATCTCGGTCGCTTTGCCGGCTTCCTTCAGACGGATCGCTTCTTCGACCGCAATCTCGTCGAACGGATTCATCGACATTTTGACGTTGCTAAGTTCGACGCCCGAGCCGTCTGATTTGACCCGGATTTTCACGTCCTTATCGATCGCCCGTTTCACGGGCACGAGAATCTTCATGATCGGATTCGGTTTGTTTCGTCTAGCGCAGCGCTAGTCCCGGTGATGCTGCAGTGCGGGAAAGTACCGGTCATAGCCCTTCCGGTCAACGGATCGGCCGGGTGAAAGGCAGCGTGCTGGAGAGCCCGCCGTCAACCGGAAAGGCGTGTCCGTTGACATAAGAGGACTCGTCGCTGGCAAGAAACAGCGCCATGGCGGCGATTTCCTCCGGCCGGCCGGCGCGCTGCAGCGGATTGAGCTGACCGATCTTGTCCTCTTTACCGCGTTCGCGCGCCCGCTCGAACAGTTCGCGCGTCATTCCGGTTTCGATCAGGCCCGGGCAGATCGCGTTGACCCGCACGCCAGTCCCCGAGAGCGAGCTAGCGGCCGTTTGTGCGAGACTGACGACGCCGGCCTTGCTGGCGCTATAGGGTGCCCCGCCGGCGTTGGCGCGCAAGCCTGCGACCGAGGCGGTGAGAATGATCGAGCCGGCGCCTTTCGCGATCATGTGCGGAGCGGCGTGTTTGATGGCGAGAAACGTGCCGACCAGATTAACCTGAAGCACCCGCAGCCAATTCTCCACGGTCTGTTCCAGAAGCGGTGGCGGAACGAGCCCACCGCTGATCCCGGCATTCGCGTAAACAACATCAAGCCCGCCAAAGGTCGTGACCGCGCGGTCGATGAACGCCTTGACGTCGTCTTCCTTGCTGGTGTCGGCGGCGATTGTCTGCACCTCGCCGCCATGTTGCGCGATCGCTTTCGCGGTGTCGGTCAAGGCTTCCGCTTTTTGATCGACGATGACGATCCGCGCACCCTCGCGTGCAAATAAAATCGCGCTGGCGCGGCCGATGCCGCTTGCTGCCCCGGTGACGATTGCGACCTTGCCCTCGAGCCGGCCCGTTTTATTCGCCATGGGCCCCCTCCCCTGACTGGTATTTTTTGTCTTCGATTACCGGTTCTGGCCCGGCTGCCAAAGCTCATCGCGCGCGCCCCTGTCGTTGGCGTATCGCGCGGCGACGAACAGATAGTCGGACAACCGATTGACGTATTGCAGCACTTCAGGCGTGACACTTTCGTCCGGCTGGTCCATCAGCTCGGCGATCAGCCGCTCAGCGCGCCGGCAAATGGTGCGGGCGAGATGCAGATAGGCTGCCGCCGGGAAGCCGCCCGGCAGGACGAACGATCGCAGCGGGCTAAGTTCGGCATTGAGCAGGTCGATCTGGTTCTCGAGCCAGGTCACCTGCGCCGCAGTCGCCGTCAGCCGCGCACCGCCCGGCCCCTTACCCTGGTCCGGCGTCGCCAGGTCGGCGCCGAGGTCGAACAGATCGTTCTGGATCCGCGAGAGTGCGTGGTGGAGCCGGTGCTCGCCGCTCGTATGCAGCCGCGCGATGCCGAGCGCGGCGTTGGTCTCATCAAGCGTGCCGTAGGCGGCAATGCGCAGATCGTATTTCTTGCGCCGCGCACCGGTGCCGAGCGCGGTGGTACCGTCGTCGCCGGTGCGGGTGTAGATTTTGTTGAGGACAACCATGACCTATTTCGCCGTCATCCAGATCGTGAACATGATGACGGCGATGGCGATGAATTGCAGCAGCACGCGCAATCGCATCAGCTTCTGCGAAGTGTTGCCCGACCCGCCGCGCATCATGTTGAACAGACCCAACAGCAGCACGACGGCAACGGCGCCAATGGCGATCGGGACGAGGCCGTGAGAAAGGAACCCGGACATGGCGCTGTTGTAGCCTTGATTGGGCGACCCGGCTACGCCTGATCTACGGTCGCGACCATGGCATTAGGCCGCCAGTTCAGGCTTATCGGCACCAAGCAGCATGCCGGATGCCACTGGCGATTGCATGCAAATACCGCTTTGCCAAATCGTCGCGTGCGTTAAGATTTCAAAGAGACGCCGCGCGCTTAACCTGACGGAGGGGAAATGGCAATCGTCGGTCCGACATCGGCGGAGCTCGAGAAGATCGCCGGGGACCTCGGCTTTCATTTCGACGCGGCAGACATCTCGATGTTTCGAGGGATGATGCGCGGCGCGCTCGACGCCTACGCGGCGCTGGATCAGCTTCCCGATGCCCTGCCCCAACCGCGCTACCCTCGCCTGCCCGGCACAATACCCGCAGCCGACGACAATCCGTTCGGCGCTTTTGCGCGGATCACCGAAATTCGCGGCGCCGCAAGCGGCCCACTCTCCGGCAAGCGTATCGCCGTCAAGGACTGCATGTGCGTCGCCGGCGTACCGATGATGAACGGCTCGGCGATCTTCGAAGGCTATGTGCCGGAAATCGACGCCACGGTAGTGACGCGAGTGCTCGATGCCGGCGGCACCATCGTCGGCAAGTCCGCCAATGAGGACTATTGCTATTCCGGCGGCAGCCACACCAACGCCCGCGGGCCGGTCGACAATCCGCATCGTCCGGGCTTCAGCGCCGGCGGCTCGTCCTCGGGATCGGGTGCGCTGGTCGGCGGCGGCGTGGTCGATATGGCGCTCGGCACCGATCAGGGCGGCTCAGTCCGCCAGCCGGCCTCGTTTTGCGGGGCAGTCGGCATGAAGGCGACTTTCGGCCTGGTGCCCTGCACCGGCAATCTGGGCATGGAATATTCGCTCGACCATGTCGGGCCGATCACCCGCAGTGTCGCCGACAATGCGTTGCTGCTGGAAGTCATCGCCGGCACGGACGGGCTCGACAGCCGCCAAAACAATATCAGGGTCGACCGCTACACCGCCGACCTCGGCACCGGTGCGAAAGGATTGCGCATCGGCATCCTCGACGAGACGTTCGGGTTGCCGCAGTCGGACAAGCGCACCGATGCGGCGGTGCGCGCCGCGATCGGCGCATTCGGAAAACTCGGCGCGGAAGTGGAAGTCGTGTCGATCCCGTTTCATCGCTACGCCGGTGCGATCTGGATGCCTCGTGCCGCCGAGGGATGTCTTGCAACCATGTTCCACGGCAACGGCTTCGGATTCGGTCCAACCGGCGTCTATCTGCCGTCTGCGATACAGCACCAGGCAATGTGGCGCCATCAGGCCGATCTGCTGCCTGACACCTTGAAACTCGCGATGCTGGTCGGCGAATATATGTTCCGCGCCTATAGCGGGCGCTATTACGGCCGTGCGCACAATTTGGCGCGGCTTCTTGCCGAGCACTACAATCAAGCTCTGCAGCGCGTCGATATTCTCGCGTCTCCAACAGTACCGTTTCCGCCGCCGCGGCGACCAGCGGCAGATGCGCCGCGCGAGGAAGCGGTGGCCACGGCCTTCGGCGTCACCATCAACACCGCGCCTTTTAACGCCACCGGGCATCCGTCGATGAGCCTGCCTTGCGGCTGGATCGATGGACTGCCTGTAGGTCTGATGCTGACCGGGCGCAACTTCGATGAGCGCCTGCTCTACCGCGCCGCGTCGGCGCTGGAAGCGCATTTGGCGCGCCACGGGGTCACGGCTTCGGAGGCGCGCGAAAAATCTTTGCCGGCGGAGCCAGAAGCATCGGCAGCGTAGCCGAAGCACTTACAATCCGCTTTCGACGGGTGAGGCAAAAACGCAATTGTTTTGACTTGAGCGTCGTTCGACTTGAGCAAAAAACGATAATCGCCTTGATTGATAACGGTCAAAACTGATTTCAAAGCCGCGATACTAGGTGGTTGTACTGATATCGCAATATCTACAGGTATGATGCCCGCATTGGCGCAACATTAAGGGATGTAGCTCTAAATAAGCCGTCGACAGTTCTCAACGACGCACAAACTGGCGTGACCGTGCCTCAGAACAGTCGAGCCGACGCGACGGCAACGCTGATCAAGGAAAGCGAGTTCGCCAGAATCGTGATTTCGCCATTCCCAAACGACGTGAGGACAATCGAACCGCACGCTGACACAAAGGTCCGCGAGCGAGTAGCGTTCGTTGATCGCGCCTTGAATAACATGCATCACGGCTTGTTGATATTCGACAGGCACGAGCGCGCGGTCATCATCAATCGGACGTATGTCGAAATGTATCGGCTGTCACCGGAACGTGCAAAGCCCGGCTGTACCATACGTGAATTGCTGCAACAGCGCATCGTGAGTGGCACGTTCGGCGGAAGTATCGATGCTTACATCGAAAACGAAATGCTCCGCGACGAAGTCGCGGACAGGATTTCTGAAATCCCCGATGGACGTTCGATTCGCGTCGTCAACCGGCGCATCGACGGCGGAGGCTGGCTGGCGACGCACGAAGACGTCACACGGCAGCGCAGGGACGAAGCAGCGATCCGGCACTATGCCGAACGTGAGCAGCATTTCATCGCGGCGGTGGAATCATCCAACGATGCGATCGTTACCAAAAACCTCGACGGCGTTATCACCGGCTGGAATCAGGCGGCCGTTGGTCTTTTTGGATTTACCTCGCAGGAGGCAATCGGGCAGCACATCGACATCATCGTTCCTTATGAATTACGCAATGAGATTCGCGCGACCCTGCGCAAGATCAAAGGCAACCAGAAAGTCGATCACTACGAGACGGTGCGCATGAACAAGGCCGGGCAGCGGATCGACGTGTCACTTAGCGTCTCGCCGATTAAGTCGCGGTCCGGAGCGATCATCGGCGCTGCCAAGGTGCTGCGCGACATCGGCGCCAGCAAAAGAGCCCGTGAATTATTGCACGAAAGCGAGCGCATGGCGCAGGACATTATCGCCGGCGCGCTTGATGGATTCATCCAGATCAGGGAATCCGGAGAAATCGTCGAATGGAATCCGCAAGCCGAGAAAATCTTCGGCTGGGCGCGCCAAGAGGCGTTGGGTAAACACCTGACCGATCTGTTTTTGCCGGCTGACTATCGGCTTCGTCACCCTGAAATGGCCGCACAGTTGCGGAAATCGACCAAGGGCGCGGGGGTCGGCGAACGATTTGAATATGAGGCGGTACGTAAAGACGGGCGAAGGATCAGAATCGAAACGTCATTAACTGCGTTGCGACGTCGCGACGGCTACGTGTTCAACGGGTTCGTCAGGGACATTACCGAGAAAATTGCCGCCGAGGAGAAGCTTAAGCAAGCGCAGAAGATGGAATCCGTCGGCCAGCTCACGGGCGGAGTGGCGCACGATTTCAACAACATGCTCACTGTGATTACCGGCACGATCGATATTCTGGCCGATGCGGTCGCCGACAAGCCGGAGCTTGTTGCGATAACCAGCCTGATCAGCGACGCCGCCGAACGCGGCGCCGAATTGACCGGCCAGCTTCTTGCGTTCGCCCGCAGGCAACCTCTCCAACCGCGCGAGACCGACATCAACGGCTTGATGGTCGAGGCCGTAAAACTGCTGCGACCGACGCTTGGCGCCCATATCGCAATCGAGACGGTTTTGCGGCCCGGCGTCTGGTCGGCTCTGGTCGATCCGAGCCAATTGAGCTCCGCACTTCTGAACCTCGCGATTAACGCCCGCGACGCAATGCCGAACGGCGGCGAACTCTTATTGGAGACGAACAACGTCGTGCTCGACGACAGCTATGCCAAGAGTAATGCCGACATTCAGGCCGGAAATTACGTTGTTATCGCGGTAAGCGATACCGGCACCGGTATTCCGAAAGCGATCCGCGACAGAATCTTCGAACCGTTTTTCACCACCAAAGAGACCGGAAAAGGAACCGGCCTGGGGTTGAGTATGGTCTACGGCTTCGTCAAGCAATCCGGTGGACACATCAAGGTCTACAGCGAAGAAGGCCAGGGAACGACATTTAGAATTTATCTTCCGCAGGTGAGTGTTCAGGCCGACGCTGTCGCCGACCGCTCTGCCGCTGACCCGATCAAAGGCGGCACGGAAACCATCCTGGTCGTCGAGGACGACCCGCTGGTGCGCAACTACGTCATCGCACAGCTGCATAGCCTCGGCTACACGACGCTGCAGGCCGCCAACGCCGCCGAAGCTCTGGCGATCGCCGATAGCGGAGCGGCCTTCGATTTGCTGTTCACCGACATGATCATGCCCGGCAAAATGAACGGCAAACAGCTCGCCGACGAAATGGCCAAGCAGCGCTCGGCGCTGAAGGTGCTGTTCACATCAGGCTATACCGAAGACGCGGTGATTCATCACGGGCGGCTTGATCCCGGCGTGCTCCTGCTGACGAAACCATACCGGAAGGCAGAGCTGGCCTGCCTGCTGCGAACGGCAATCGATGCCGGGGACAGATTACCGGTCCGCGTTCATGCACCAGAAAATGCCGGGCCTCATTGAAAGGTCCGCTGGGGAAACACCATGCCTCGCATTCTTGTCATCGACGATCAATTGCAGGTAAGAGCGGCGATTTCCGTTGCGCTTAAGGCCAATAACTTTGATGTGGTGACCGTTAAAAACGGCCGATTGGCGCTGACTGAACTTGCCGTATCGCGTTTCGATCTTGTGATCGTGGACATCTACATGCCGGAAATGGATGGTCTCGAACTTATCAAAGCGATGCGCGCGCAATGGCCTGGCCTGCCGATCATTGCCATATCCGGCGCGCTACTTCGTGACTCTGGACAGAGTGCGCTCGATATCGCGCCCGCAGACGTTGTACGGCTGCGCAAACCGTTCCGGCCATTTGAACTTATGAAGGCGATTCAATTGGCAATGACGCCGACCGCGCGACAAACTCCGGCGCCAAGCGCGATACTGTAAGGTGTGGTCTAAGTATGAGCCCACCGAGGCGCGCGCTCAAATCATTCCGCTGGGATGGCAGCTGGCTTGTCCGCCGGGACCACGGCTTGTTCATCCACCTGGACTGCGGCAGCCAGCTTATAAGACTGCGCCATCGGCGACGAAAGGCTGTAACTCCGGGTCTGATTGCAGCTGTAGCAAACGAACGTCGTCCGCTCCATCTGAGGCGACCTCGGATGCGGCAGCGTCGTAACAAAGATCATTTCAATCCGACACTTCGGACAGGGTGCCGTGATTGGGGGGTCTTCAGCCATCGGGTCTTCAGCTATGGCGCCGTAGCTTATGTAAACCCTGGTTTGTAGCGGCAGAGGGTTGACGATTGGTTGAGGAAGGCTGCGGCCTTTAATTCGATCCGTCCAAGAGGCGTCGGGCGATCACATGGGCCTGGATTTCGGCCGCACCCTCGAAAATATTGAGAATGCGGGCATCGCACAGAATCCGCGAAATCGGGAATTCCAGCGCAAAACCGTTGCCGCCGTGGATCTGGACGGCATTGTCGGCCGCCGCCCAGGCAACCCGGGCGGCCAGGAGCTTGGCCATCCCGGCCTCGAGGTCGCAGCGGCGTCCGGAGTCCTTTTGCCGCGCGGCATAATAGGTGAGCTGGCGCGCGATCATGATCTCGACCGCCATCATCGCCAGCTTGTCTGCCACTCGCGGAAAATTCGCGATCGGTTCGGCGAATTGCACCCGCGTGAACGCATAGCTCCGCGCTTCCTCGAGTGCCGCCTGCGCCACACCGACGGCGCGCGCCGCAGTCTGGATCCGTGCGGATTCAAACGTCGCCATCAGCTGCTTGAAGCCGAGCCCTTCGATCCCGCCCAGCAAATTTTCAGCCTTCACTTTGAAACCGTCGAAAGCGATCTCGTATTCCTTCATGCCGCGATAGCCGAGCACGCCGATTTCGCTGCCCGACATACCCGCAGCCGGAAACGGGTCCTGGTCGGTGCCGCGCGGCTTTTCCGCGAGCAGCATGGAGAGGCCGCGATAGCCCTTCTCGTTCTGGTTGGTGCGAACCAGGAGCGTCATCAAATCGGCGCGCACCGGATGCGTGATCCAGGTCTTGTTGCCGTGGACCTTATAAAAATTGCCGTCGCGCGCGGCGCGGGTCTTGAGCGAAGCCAGATCAGACCCGGTATTCGGCTCGGTGAACACCGCGGTCGGCAGCACTTCGCCGGACGCGATCTTCGGCAGCCACTTGCGTTTCTGCTCTTCGGTCCCGCTGCCGAGAATAAGTTCGGCCGCGATCTCAGAGCGGGTGCCGAGACTGCCGACGCCGATATAGCCGCGCGACAGCTCCTCGGAAACGACGCACATCGATTCCTTACCCAGCCCCATGCCGCCGTAATCCTCGGGGATGGTCAGGCTGAACACGCCGAGCTCGGACATCTGCGCGACGACATCGAGCGGAATGTACTCGTTGCGCAGATGCCATTCCTGCGCATGCGGCACCACCTGACCTTCGGCGAACTTGCGCATCTCCTCGCGGATCGATTCGAGCGTATCGTCGAGGCCGCTGGCGCCGACAGTCGCGTCGTGGCCAAACTTCATCAGCTCGACGAGGCGGGCGCGGCGCGGCGCGGTGTTGCCTTGCGCGATCAGTTGCTCGACCGCCGGCGTGATGCGCGCTGCAACCGCCGCCGAATTAAGCCCGAGATCGGACAGGCGCACGATCTCGCCCTGGCTCATCGGAATCCCACCGAGAATCTGCGCCAGATATTCGCCGGCACCGATGCGCACGATGTGATCTTCGACCTCGCCGAAGTGCTCGGCTTCCATCAGGCGCTCGGCATAAGCGCCAAGCTGGCGGAGCGCGTCGACGTAAGTCGCAAGCCAGGCGAGGCCGTGAGCGGCACGCTGTTCGCGATCGAGGATGCGCGGCGCGACGCGGCCATCCCGTACCACCCGCTCGGCCACCGACCGGCGCGCATCGGCGAATATGGCTTCGACGGCTTGCACCGCCTGGTACAGCGTGGCGATCAGTTCTTCGCCGGTGGGGATTTCGGCCTCGGCAAGCGACATAAGTGGCTCCGCGCACTTGGTTTTGGACGGTCCCCGGACTCTACACCAAGCTTACGCGTGCGGTGCACAAATGCCAATCGTGGGCGATAATAAGCGACCCGCAACGAGGCATTATGATGCGAGTCACGCGGCCAACGGAGCGGTCCAGGCGTCATAGCCGTAGACCCAGTCCGGATTTGTCTGGTCGCGAAGCCAGGTGTTGGTTCGCGAGCCAAGCTGGACCTCTGACGTGCGGGGCTTGCGGGTCAACTCAAAACGCCGAAACGCGTCGGGCACTCCCGACCGATCGATACCGTCGAGGCAGCGTGAGAGCACGGCTGCATCCTCGAATGCCATGGCGGCGCCCTGCGCCATGTAGGGCGTCATCGGATGGCACGCATCGCCCAACAGCGTGATGTTGTCTTCCGACCAGCGCGGCAGCGGATCGTGATCGACCAGCGGTCTTTTATGAACGGCCGGACATGAGGCAAGCACCTGCTGAACCTGCGGATGGAAATCAGCGAAGGCTGAGCGCAACACGTTCACGTCGCCGGTGGCGGACCAGGATTCGATGGCGAAACCTGGTTCGGGCTGACTGGTCACGAAATAAACTTCGCTGCGGTCGGGCTTGACGTAATAGATGACGATGTGGCGATCCGGTCCCCACCATTTGGTGCAGTCGTCGATCCGATATCCGTTCAGCAGCGTCGCCGGGTATACCGTGCGATAGGCAACGCGGCCGGTAAAAGCCGGCGTGTCGCCGCCGAACAGCGTGTCCCTGACGACCGAGTGCACGCCGTCAGCACCGACGACGGCATCGGCCTCGACTGTCACGCCATTGGCGAAATCAAGCCTGACGGTGCCGTCGGCGCGCGGTTCGAGCGCGACGAGCTGATGTTCAAGCCGCAGCACGCTCTCAGGCACTATGCTTGCCAAGGCGGCATGGAGATCGCCGCGGTGCGCGAGCAGATAAGGCGCACCGTAACGTTCTTCGGCAGCCTCGCCAAAGATCATGTCGAAGCGAACGTCGCCGGTATCGAACTCCTTATTGTTCCAGGAGCGCGGATAGAACGAGGTCGCACGCAGGCTCGGCTCAAGACCCAAGCCGCGCAGCACCTTCATGGCATTGCAGCCGATCTGAATCCCGGCCCCGACACGAGCGAAGCGCCGCGCCTGTTCGTAGATGGTGACCCCTACGCCGACCCGCCGCAGCGCCGCCGCGGTCGCAAGTCCGCCCATTCCTGCGCCGATGATCGCTACGGAAAGCCTGCTCACACTGGCATACCTTGATGTGGCGTTGGTTGGACGAAAGAAAACGAAAACAACCGCAACGTTCTATCTCGCTTGTTCTGTTCTGGAAGGGACCTTAACGGCCGCAAACTTCTCGAACTCGACATTATACAGTTCGCCATCGATCCTTTGGACCCGGCGGATATACACGTCCTGAACCATTTCACGGGTTTGCGGATCGATCGAGACCGGCCCGCGCGGGCTTTCCCACGCCATCCCTTTCATGGCGGCGATGAGCGCGTCACCGTCGGTGTTGCCGCCGGTTTTGTTAATCGCCGCATAGATCAAATGCAGTGCGTCATAAACCGCCACGCCAATGTGGTCCGGCCGGATGCCGTTGCCGGCGCTCTTGAAACCCGCCACGAAGGCCTTGTTCATCGCCGACGGATGCGCAGCGGAATATTGCATCGATGTGGTCACGCCGAGCATGGAATTGCCGGCCTGATTCAGCACGGCGTCGTCAGTGATATCGCCAACGCCGATCAGCTTGATACCGGACTTGTTCAGACCGCGCTCCGTGTATTGCCGCATCAGCGCCGCCGCCAGCCCACCCGGCACCCACACGAACAGCGCGTCCGGCTTGGCGTCGCGGGCGCGCTGCAGGTAGGGGGCATAGTCGGCATTTTGTAACGGTACGCGCACTGCCTCGACGATCTCGCCGCCATCCGCTTTAAACTCGTCGATGAAAGCTTTCTCCGCGTCCAAGCCGGGGGAATAATCGGACACCAGAGTGACGACGCGCTTGATGCCGTTTTTTGCCGCCCACCGAGCCATTGGGACGGTGACCTGGCTCTGCGCATACATGGTGCGCACGATATAGGGCGAACGCGCGGTGGTTATCGTAGCTACGGACCCCACAACCATCATGGGAATTCTCGCCTCGGTGGCCAGCGGCGCAACCGCAAGCGCGTTGGGAGTAGGGTTGCCGCCCGCCAACACCGCGACCTTGTCGTTGACGATGAATTCCTGCGCGATGCGCCTGGCCTGATCCGGAACTCCGCCGTCGTCACGGATGAGGAGCTTGATCTCGCGACCGCCGAGCGTCGTGCCGTTCTGCTCCATGAACAGCTTCGCAGCGGCGATCTCTTGCTTGCCGTTCTCGGCAAACGACCCGGTCAGAGGCGCCAATAATCCAATCTTGATCGCGTCCGGTGCACCGATTGCGGCGCCGACGGTCATCAGTGCGATACTCGCAAGTGCGATACTCGCAGCGGCAATGGCAACCGCGACTGCAGGCAATCGTCTTCCGAATTTTGGAAGTGTGAGGCGGAGCACGGGCGGTATCTCCTCCTATTTTGGCATTCCAAAGCGAGCGAGATGCTGCGATCCAGATTTTGTATCTCAGCTGCCGCTAGTTTTGATCACGCCCTCGCATAACGGCCGCGGTTGAAAAAACGGTCCTTTTGATCCTCGGAAGCCGTGTCCCGATTAGAGGTGATGGCGCCGATCTTCGCGAGCGCTGACTTCACCGCAGGCCGCTCGCTGATGGCATTGAACCAGCGTGCGAGGTTCGGGTTGTCTTCCCATTTCACGCCCTGCGTGTCGTGATTGCGCGTCCACGGGAACGTCGCAATGTCGGCAATGGTGTACTCGTCGCCGCCGAGATAGGGCACCTTGGCCAATCGCTGCTCGAGCACCTCGTAGAGCCGCTTCACTTCGGTCTGATAGCGCGTCATCGCATAAGACGTGTTCTTATCCTTCGGCGAGAACAGCTTGAAGTGGGTGAACTGGCCAAACATCGGACCGACGCCCGTAAGCTGGAACATCAGCCACTGCAACACTTCGTATTTCTTCGCCATTTCCTTGGGCAGGAATTTTCCGGATTTTTCCGCCAAGTACATCAGGATCGCGCCGGACTCGATGACGGTATAGGGTTTGCCCGCCGGACCCTCATGTTCGACGATCGCCGGAATCTTTCCGTTCGGATTGATCTTGAGAAAATCCGGATTGAACTGGTCGCCCTTCCAGACGTCGACGAAATGCTCTTTGTAAGGCAACTTGGTCTCTTCGAGCATGATATAGATTTTCTGTACGTTCGGGCTGGTCAATGCATAAAGATCGATCATTGCCGGGTCCTTGATGTCCACATCCTTGATGTCGCGGGAGCGCGGTGAAAACTATCGGCCTCGGCGGCGGCCCACAAGGTGTCAGCCCTCGGCGGCATAAATGGCTCGCCCGCGCCGCGATTTTCACCGATTGGCCACGGTGACGCAGTAGTACGCTCGGCCGCTTAGGATTGGGAGGTAACATGGTTCAACTCGTCGACAGTGACATCAAGACCCGCGAAGTGCTCGACTGGAAGGGCATCCACGTCCTGCATTTCATGGGCTCCTCTTGTTCGCAGAAGCTACGGGTGTTCCTCAACCTCAAGGGGATTGCCTGGCAGGCGCACCCCATCGATCTGCCGGGCAACGAGAACTTCCAGCCCTGGTTTCTCGGCATCAATCCCCGCGGACTGGTGCCGGTTCTGATCCACGACGGCGCGGTGCACATCGAGAGCAACGACATCATCGCCCATCTCGAGCAGACATTTCCGACGCCTAAACTGATACCAGCCGGATATGAGAATGAAATCGCGGCGCTGCTTAAGCATGAGGACGATCTGCATCTCGATCTGCGAACGCTGAGCTTTCGCTTCGTGTTCGCGCCGCCCGGGCCGCCCAAATCGTCCGACGCGCTGAAAAGTTATGCGGCCAATGGTTCCGGCACGGTGCGGGGCACAATCGACCGAGACAAACAAATCCAGATCGAGTTCTGGGAGCGCGCCGCCAAAGAAGGCTTCACTGATGAGCGGGTGCGAACCTCAGCGAGGAGATTCCGTACCGAGTTCGACGCGATGGACCAAAAGCTTGCTCAGCGGCCTTATCTGATGGGCGATACCTTGAGCGTTCTCGACATCGCCTGGCTTATTTACGCACATCGGCTGTCGCTTGCCGGTTATCCATTTGAGCGGCTTCATCCGTATGTCTTTGCGTGGAAGGAGCAGCTTGCATCGCGCCCCGAATTCTCCAAGGAGATCGGGCTACTGCGTCATTCCAAAGACCAGCTCGACGCCATTCACCTTGCTCAGGAGCGGACCGGCAACACGCTCGAATCCGTCGCCGGGTTTTAGCCTTCCCGGGTCTTTATTGGTTGATGTGTCGGTGCGGAGAAAATGATAAGGTGCCGGCAACTCGGGGGCCTTTCCAGCATTTGCAAGAAACGCGTATTGCCGCCGTGCATGGATAGAACTGCCATGCTCGCATCGTGCTGAACTTAATCCAAAAAGGGGGCGCGCAAGGGAGCGCGGGATGCCGATGAGCGGAGGACTGCCCGGACTGTCGCATGTCGACCACGTCGGCCTCACCGTACCAAATCTTGACGCAGCCGTGCGGTTCTATTGCGACGTGTTCGGCGGGCACGAACTCTACCGGCTCGGACCGTTCGATGCCGCAGAAATGCCAAGCATGGCCGACGGGCGCGACTGGACCCAAGCGCACATCAACGTCGCAGGTGCACGCCTCAGCATCGCCATGCTCAGCATCGGCCCCAACCTGATGCTCGAACTATTTCAATACGATCGCCCTGCAAATCGGAATGAGCAACCGCCGCGCAACTGCGACCCGGGCGGGCACCACATCGCGTTCAAGGTGGAAAACCTCGAAATCGCCAAACGCTATCTCGCGGACCACGGCTGCAAAGTCATGGATGGACCGATTGTTCTCGACCAGGGGCCGTGCGCCACAACGCGCGTCAACTACGTGCTTGATCCCTGGGGCAACCAGCTCGAACTGGTCGAATACGTAACGCAGGCATTCGAAGCCGCAGCGCCGGTCAAGATCTACCGGCCGTAGCGGCGTCAGATAAAGAGGACGGCAAGATGCGCAGCATCGCCATTATCGGTTCAGGTCAGGCCGGCCTGCTGGCGGCTCATGGCCTGCTCAAAGCCGGATACGGTGTGACGGTGTATTCCGACCGGACCGCGGAGCAATGGCTCAACGAAAGCCGGCCGACCGGGACCGCCGCGCGCTTTCATATCTCGCTGGAATACGAACGCGAACTCGGCCTCAATCACTGGGAACAGGAGGCGCCCAAAGGCGAAGGCGTCCACCTGACTTTCTGTCCGGCCAAGGACAACCGGCTGCTCACGTTGGCGGGCCGCCTCGAAAATTATTTCGTTGCCATCGACCTACGGCTACAGAGCCATCGCTGGATGAACGACTTCGCCGCCAAGGGCGGCAAGATCGAGATCGAGAACGTCACCGTGCCGCGGCTCGACGAGATCGCCGCTGCGCACGAATTGACGATCGTGGCGGCAGGACGCGCCGATCTCGCCAATCTGTTCGAACGCGACGCCGCGCGCAGCGTTTACGACAAACCACAGCGCAATCTGGCAATGATCATCACTAAGGGCGCGAAGATGGGATTTGCCGGCGTGCCATTTCTGCCGGTCAAGTTTGAATTCTTCGCGCCTTTCGGGGAAGCGTTCTACGTGCCCTACTTTCACAAGGACCACGGGCCGGCGTGGAATATGATCGTAGAGGCGAAACCCGGCGGTCCGTTCGACCGCTTTGGTGATTGCAAAAGCGGCGAACGGGCGGTGGAACTCTACAAGCAAATCATAAAAGAGATCATTCCTTGGGACTACGACTGGGCCAGGGATATGGAATTGGCCGACCCGAACGGCTGGCTCGTCGGTCGCGTCGCGCCGACCGTACGCAGGCCGGTGGGCCGGCTGCCGTCAGGACGCGTTGTCACGCCGCTCGGCGACACTTCAATGGGGCTTGATCCTGTCGGTGGCCAAGGCGCCAACAACGGTAACAAAATGGCGCGCAATCTTGTGGAATCAATCATCGCCCACAAGGATCAACCGTTCGAACTCGGCTTGGATGACCGAGACCTTCGAGCGCTTCTATGCGCGTTATGGCGGTATTACGTACACGTTCAACAATATTCTTCTCGAGCCTATCACTACCGCCGGCAAGCAACTCCTGATGGCGCAGTATGGCAGTGACGGCCGCGCCAGGGGTTCGACCGGTCAGCAACGGATCGCCGATGCCTTCATCGAAAACTTCAACGATGCCAACGGTCTGACGCCGGCCTTCCTCGACGCTGGCAAAGCTCACGCCGTGATCCGGGAGAAAACCGGCACCAGCTGGCCGGTGGCCGTGGCGCGCGGTGCAATTGGCGTCGCTAGAGGACAGCTCCGTCAAAAGCTCGGCCGCGAGCCGGGCCATCCAGCCGTCCGCTAAGAATAAACCACCTGGGAGGAATCGTTGGCTCAAGGCGCAACGTTCCGCGGCGATCGTCGCGCGATCAATCCGGCGTTCAACCGCCGCAGGCTTAAACTCGGCACGTTTCAGTCCAATCTCGACTACGGCTGCCTGATGGCGGACGTCGAGGGGCGCTTGAAAATCAGCTGGCCGAATACTGTTGCGCTCGCGAAACTCGCAGACGCGATGGAGTTTGAAGCTTTGGTGCCGGTGGCGCGCTGGCGCGGCTTTGGCGGCAAGCTCAATCCGCAAGGTCCGGGCTTTGAGACATACACCTGGGCTTCGGGCATTGCCGCTTCGACCGAGAAGGCTGGCGTCGTCGCCACCTCGCACTGCTCGATCAACCATCCGATCATTGCAGCGAAGCAGGCGACCGTCATCGACCACATCTCCAACGGGCGGATGATTCTCAACATCGTCACAGGCTGGAACAAGCCGGAGATCGACATGTTCGGCGTCGAGATGATGCCGCACGCCGACCGCTACGACATGGCCGAAGAGTGGCTCGGCATCGTCAAGCGGCTGTGGACCGAAGACGACGAGTTCGACCATGAGGGCAAATTCTACAAGATCGTGAAGGGCTATCTGCAGCCGAAGCCGATCCAGTCTCCGTATCCCGCCATCATGAATGCCGGCGGCTCGGAGCGCGGCCGCCACTTCGCCGCCAAATATTGCGACCTGGTTTTCACCGCGCTTGGCGCGCCGGACTTCGAGCAGAACAAGGCGCAAGTGGAAAGCTACCGCCAGCTGGCGCGCGAGGAATACGGACGTGAAGTCGAGATCTGGACTTCGGCGAACATCGTTCAGGCGGGGACTGAAGCCGAAGCGCGGCGCTACGACGAGTACGTCGTCAATGAGAAAGGCGACTGGGAGGCGGTGACCTTCGCACTCGGCACTTTGGGTCTTAATGCCCAGACCTTTCCGCCCGACGCGTTGGCGCACCTCAAAGGACTTTTTATTGCCGGGTGGGGCGGCTATCCGCTGATCGGCACCAAGGAGCAGGTTGTCGACGGACTAAAGAGCCTCTCCGCCATGGGGCTGGACGGCGTGCTCTTATCATGGCCGCGCTACGAAGAAGGCATGCGAGAATTCAAGGACGTGACTTATCCGCTGCTGGTGCAGACCGGGCTCCGTTGAGAGCAGCTGACCGCCGCGCGGACTATGCCCTTTTCCGTTTGGTCTTTTTGCCGGGCGACATTCGCTGGGCAGCGTTTTTGACCGATCCCGGCGCAGGAACCGGAGTGCCAAAACGAATGCCGGCGGTGAGAAACGCGACCATGTGAGCGATCGCCGCTTCTTCGTCGTCAGGACGGCAGAGGCCATCACTGAGCCGCGCGATGCGCCCGGTATCGGCCATCACAAACACCAACGCGCCGAGCATAAATTGATAAGCCCAGCGGATATCGCGCGCCGATCGGCCAGGCAGCGTCGAGGCCAGCGCCGCCATTAGTTTGTGTGCGATAGGATCGATCAAATCGCGGATAATTCCGCGCGCTTCCGAATTCGGGTCGGTGGTTTCGTGCGCCAGGAGCCGACCCCAACTTGGATCTTTGTCGCGCGCGCGCAGCCGCAGCATCGGCATCACCAGCGCCTTGACGATCAGTTCGAGCCTGCGATCGAGGTTAGCCTCGCTCATCGCGATGGCAAGACCAGCAAGGCGTTGTTCAACGATCGTCGGCACGCGGCGATAGAACACGGCGCGGTAGAGTCCCTCCTTCGATTCGAAGTGGTAGCTCACCAGAGCGACCGGAACGCCGGCGGCCTCGGCGATCTGGCGCATCGAAGCGCCGTCGTAGCCGAAGCGCGCGAACACCCGCTCCGCTTCCGCCAAGATCCGTTCCGGCGCCGACACGCCGGCAGCGTTGCCGTCGAGCCCGGCAGCTGTTTGCTCGCGTTCGGTCGCTCTTACAGGCATTGAATTTTCGCCTGCCCAAGGTCCATGTCAGGTCTTACTTACGCGATTTGAACGATTGATCAAGATACTTGTCAGCCTGATCAAAGTATTTTAGCGTCGCTCCCGTGGCGCAAAACCCCGGCCCGGAAACAATTCCGGGACCGCCAACAAGACAGTGAATACCCAGGGAGGAAAGACGGTGCCGAAGTGGCAATACAGCCGTGGCTTGAAAGATCTCGGCAACGGGCTTTGGGCTTATTTGCTGCCCGACGGTTCGTGGGGCTGGAGCAACGCGGGCCTGATCGTCGACGGCGATCAATCCATCTTGGTCGATACCCTGTTCGATCTGAAACTGACCGCCGAGATGCTTGCCGAGATGCGGCGCTCGATCCCTGCAGCCAGCCGCATCGGCACACTCGTCAACACCCATCACAACGGCGATCACACCTTCGGCAATCAACTGGTCGAAGGCGCCGTCATCGTCGCGTCGAACGCCACCAAGGCCGAAATGAAACCCGAAGAGCCTGCGCACTACCAGCACATCAAGGCTGAGGCCGGAAAGCTTGGGCCCGGTGGCGCCTTCATCTCCGAACTGTTCAGTCCCTTTGACTTTTCCGGCATTCACATGCGCATGCCGGACAAGACCTTCAGCGGCGAATATGAATTGAAAGTCGGCGACAAGACCGTGCGGCTGATCGAAGTGGGTCCGGCGCACACCCGCGGCGACACCCTCGTTCACGTGCCGAAGGACCGCGTCGTCTACACGGGCGATATCCTGTTCAACGGCGGGACCCCGATCGCCTGGGCCGGTCCGGTGTCGAACTGGGTGAAAGCCTGCGACCGCATCCTCGGCATGGACGTCGATGTCGTCGTGCCCGGTCACGGACCGATTGCCGACAAGACCGCAGTCCGCGAGATGCGCGGCTATCTGCAATTGGTCATCGATGAAGCGCGCAAACGCTACGACAAGGGCATGAGCGCGCGAGATGCCGCATTCGACATTCCGCTCGGACAATACGCAAGCTTGGGAGACTCCGAGAGAATCGTGGTGACGGTGTGGAATTTGTTCCAGGAGTTCAGCGGTGAGCACATCGAGCCGGATATCTTCGCGCTCTTTGAGATGATGGCCGCCTATCGCGACCGGCAGCGCGGCCACGCGCATGCGCACGGACACCATCATCACGGCTGATCGCACAACGGTAATTCGTCAAAAACGGCCGCCACGTGCGGAACAACAATGGGAGGACAACGATGAAGATGACACTAGCGAATGGCGCCGCCTGTCTCGGCGCAGCCCTGCTCGCGGCAACTCTTGCCGCCGGACCCGCCGTCGGCGCCGATCCAATCAAGATCGGCTTCGGCTTCGCGCAAACCGGCCCGCTTGCCCCCAACGGCAAGCAGGCGCTGCTCGGCGCCAAGATCTGGGAAGAGGAAGTCAATGCCAAGGGCGGACTGCTCGGCCGGAAGGTCGAACTGATCTCGTACGACGATCAATCGAACCCGGCGAATGTACCAGGCATCTACGCCAAGCTGCTCGACGTCGACAAGGTGGATCTCATCGTGGGTCCGTACGGGACCAATCTCGTGGCGCCGGCGTTCCCGGTTGTGATGCCCAAAGGCAAGGTGATGATCGGTCTGTTCGCGCTCGAGGTGAACAGCCACTTTCACTATCCGAACTATTTCTCGATGGTGCCGTATGGGCCGGATCCGAAAGTTTCCTCCGCCGAAGGCTTTTTTGAAGTAGCGGCAGCGCAAAACCCAAAGCCGCAGACGGTGGCCATCATTTCGGAAGACAGCGAGTTCGGCCACAACGGCGCCGAGAGTGGCGAAATCAACGCCAAGAAGCACGGCATGAAGGTCGTCTACAACAAAAGCTTTCCGCCCGGCACGACGGATTTTTCGCCGGTCATTCGCGCCGTCGCCGCGACCAACCCCGATATCGTCGTGGTGTGCTCTTATCCGCTCAGCTCGGTCGGCATTGTGCAATCCGTCAACGAGCTTGGCTTTAAACCAAAAATGATCGGCGGCGAAATGGTCGGCCTGCAGGCGACCGTGTTCAAGGACCGGCTGAAGTCGAAGCTCAACGGCTTTATCAATTACGAAACCTGGGTGCCGTCGCCGAAGCTGATGGCGCGAGCCAAGCCGTTTTTCGACAAATACCAGGCGCGCGCGAAAGATGCCGGCGTTGATCCGCTCGGCTATTATCTCGGCGGCTGGGGTTACGCCGATTTCCAGGTGCTCGCCGCCGGCGTCGAGGGCTCAAAGAGCCTCGACGATGCCAAGATCGCCGATTGGCTGCATCACAATGAGGTCCACACCATCATCGGCGACATCAGCTTCGGCCCCGAAGGCGAGTGGACCAAGCCCGCGCTGATGCAGGTGCAATATCACGGCCTCACCGATGCGGCGAACCTCGAAACTTGGCGCGGCATGAGCTATCAGAATATCGTGTATCCGCCGGACCAGAAGACCGGCGACGTCATTTATCCCTACGAAAAAGCCAAGTGATGGCTGTTGGGCGGGTGCGCGGGCGGCTTTGAATGGTGTATCTGATGGAGCCGACACGCTCCGCAGAGGCCGCCCGCATTGCAACCCGCCCGCCTGTGTCTTCGCGTCATCGCTGAAGCGTTCCTTCGCTTCAGCCGCGACGACGGCTGGGCCATTGCAAGCCACATCGCGCTGTCAATTCTGATGGCGATGTTTCCATTCCTGATCGTGGTCACAGCGCTCGCCGGCATTGCCGGCTCCGTCAACCTTGCCAACGAAGTCGCCCGGCTGATGTTCGCGGTTTGGCCGAGGGAAGTGGCGGGACCGCTGGCGGACGAAATTCACAACGTGCTCACGACCACACGCAGCGGCGTGCTGACGCTAGGCGCCGTGTTCGCCGTCTATTTTGCTTCGAGCGGCGTCGAAAGCCTGCGGATCGGATTGAACCGCGCCTATGGCCTCACCGAGCAGCGCAGCTGGTGGCTCTTACGGCTAGAATTGATCGGCTACGTGCTAGTCAGCGCAATCGCGTTCCTGGCGCTGGCGTTTCTCGTTGTTCTCGGCCCGCTGATGTTTCGCGCCGCCGCGGCCTATGCACCCTGGATCGCGCCACTCAGGCCGCACTATGACGTCGCGCGGTTCGGCGTCGGAGGTTTGGTGATCGCCGGCTCGTTGGTGATCCTGCATTTATGGCTGCCAGCTGGGCGGCGGCAGTTCAGCAACGTCTGGCCGGGCATTGCGGCGACGCTCGCGCTATGGCTCGCCTGCGGCTTCATCTTTGGCCGCTACCTCGCCGATTTCACCAACGCCTACGTGACCTATTACGCGGGACTGGCGTCGGCGATGATCGCGCTGGTGTTTCTCTACTACTGTGCCTGGATTTTTATCTTCGGCGGCGAACTCAACGCCGCGATCGGGCGGGTGCGAGAAGAAAGCTAGCGCGCCTCGTTCCGCGACGCAGGCGCGCCATCCGCCGGACGATTCCAGGTTTTAGCGGTCGGTTCTCAAGCGGAAGCTCATCTCGATTTTGGTCGCGGGCTTGCCATCTCCGACGCGCCAGGGCGAATAGCCGGTTGTGGGATCCGGATCGTATGAAAGATCCAGCCGCCAGGCTTCCAAGGGCACGCCGGGGAGTGACAGACTGACCGCCCGGTAACTCGTCTTGTACATAGCGAAGCGGTCGCGAGGAAAACTTGCCGATCGCCATCATGCCCCCGCCAGCTTTCGCTCAAAAGGGCAACCGCATGTCCTTGCCCCTCGTCCACATCGACATGCACATCATCATTCGTTGGCGGCAGGTTCATTCCCGACGGAAGTCGAAACTGCAGGTCGAGCGTCATGAAGCCGTGGGTGAGATACGGCGAACGGATAAATTCGTACCATCCCCAAAACGCGATGCCTCCGACGATCAGCAGAATTGCAACAGCAACCGGGCGTGAAATGCGCGTCCGCTGCGGCGTTGGGGTGCCGGATGGCTGCACATCTGGCAACGCGCCGGATCGCTCCGCATCCGGAAGTGCCGCGCCTTCGCGGACGATGCCAATCTTCGCGAACAGCCATATTCCTGCGACCAAACCGACCAGGCCGCCGAACGGCCCGATATTGAAGAAAGCACCCATGGCGATGCCGCCGTCCTGGTCGTGACCCGCGAGGCTCACCACCAAAAAGGCAAGCGCGAACCAGCCGGCGAGCATGCCGAGAAGACCAGACAGAAGACCGAGGACGTAACGCATGAATGGCGGGCGTGTAGCGGGAGACGGACCGAGACGATCGGCTTTCAAGTTCTACGACGTCTAGGGCCATTGACGCGACCGTTCCGGCCAGCGGCGTACCAGCGACCGTTTCGATTGTGCAATGGCGCAGACAAAGGTGCGAAGGTGCTTGTGAAGGCGCTTTTAAGGACTGGCCGCCCGTCCAAGTCCGTCCAATACGCCCCGGCACCTGCATTCCCCCCAGCAGTCGCGGGGCGCAGGAAATCACCCTGCGCCCCGTGTTGTTTGGCGTGCCGGAGATTGTTGCTGGCTATTGCAGGCCCGGATATTTCACGCGCTTGTCGTAGGGCTTCCAATTCGCGACGGTCTTGCTGTCCCACATGACCTGGTCGCCCTGGTTGAACACTTGGGTCTTGGTGGGTACCGGCGCTTTGCCTTGAAGAATGTCAGCGGCCTTTTCGCCGAGTTGCGTGCCAATGTCGGTCGGCATCATGTCCCAGCTGGCCATGATGACGCCTTGCTTGACGCCGTCGATGCCGACGACTTCACCGTTGATGCCGGTCACGATGATCTTTCGGCCTGCCGCCTTCGCCGCAAGGCCGGCGCCGAGTGCAGGGCCGTCACCCATCGCCCAGATCGCTTTCAGGTTGGGGAAGCGCGTGAGCAAATTTTCCGCAATCGGCCGGGCGGTGGCCGCATCGTCCGGAATGGCGCGTTCGATCGCAACGACTTTCAGGTTCGGGCACTTGGCCTTGATCGTTTCAAGAAAAACGTTCCAGCGCGGCAGCAGCACGGGAATCTCGATGGCCTCGATCATGGCGATGTCGCCGGTGCCACCGGTCGCCTTGCACATATACTCGCCGGACAGCCGGCCGAGGTTGTCGGCACCATCGTCGTACTCGATGAGCGTGCCGGGGAAGCCGGGAGTCGGGCCGAGCGAGAAGACCTTAATCCCCGCTTTCTCGGCTCGTTGCAGCGGCCGCAGCAGCGCGTTCGGGTCGCCGACCACCTGGAGCACAATGGCGTCGACTTTCTCATCGACGAACTGGTCGACTGCGGCCACCTGTTTGTTGATGTCTTGCTGAGCGTCGATGTATTTGACGGCGATGCCGCGCGCTTTCATCACCGCGGCAAGCGATTTATACTGGGCTCGTGCGGCTTCAATCGCATAGACCGCGCCGGCGATGCCGACGGTCTGTTTCTCAGCGGCCGAGACAGGGCCAACAGCGCAGGCCGTCAGCGCAAGCGCCGCAACGGCCGAGCGGCAATACCGGGCAGATATAGGGATCATCGGGGGTTCTCCTTTGTTGGAAGATTGACGTGCGGAAATTGGTGCGGTCTCTCATCAGCGGCCGCGCAACCGGTCCAGTGCGATGGCGAAAACCAGGACCGTTCCGGTTGCGATGCCCTGCCAATAGGACGGCACGCCGGCGAGCGTGATCCCGTTGGCGAGCACACCAAGAAACAGGACACCGATGGCGGTGCCAGCGATCGAGCCGGAGCCGCCGGAAAAACTGGCGCCGCCGAGCAACACGGCAGCGGCAGCCGAAAGCTCGACGCCCATCGCGCCGCTCATCGGCTGCGATGTCGTCAGGCGGCCGGTGAACATCACGGCAGCAATCCCAGCGCACAACGCGGAGATCGCGTAGACCGCAAGACGGATGCGCCGGACATCGACGCCAGCGAGCCGCGCAGCGGTCTCGTTACCGCCCACCGCGTAGACGGCACGGCCGAAACGGGTCCAGCGCATCACGACGTAGCCGACAACGCCAACAAGAGCCGCGATCACGACGGGTACCGGTACGGCGCCGACGCGGCCGTCGCCGAGGAACTGCACCAGATCGTATGACGCCGTGGACGCGGCCTTGCCGCTGCTCAAAACCAGCGCGGCCCCGCGAAACAGCTGCATCATCGCTAGCGTCACGACGAAGAAATTGAAGCCGCCGTAGGCGATCAGACCGCCGTTGACGATGGCGCCGAGCGCGGTGCAGGCGGCGATCGTAAAGATCACAGCTAGTTCGACCGGGATGCCGTGCGCCAGCATCGAAGCGAGAAAGACGCCGCCCAGTGCAATCAACGAACCGATCGAGAGATCGAGTTCCTGGCCGACGATGACGAAGGTCAGGCCGACCGCAGCGACGAACAGCACCGCGTTCGTCCGCAGGATGTTCATGATGTTCGAATAGCGGGAAAAATTCTCCTGCGTCACCGACAGCAAGGCAATCAGGAGCAACAGCGCCAGCCCAACGCCAAGAAAGCGGCGGACGGCGGAGCCAGCCGCAAGCTCTGACTGCCAAAGCCAACAGGTTCGCGTTCAAGCATGGATGCGCTGGACATCAGCATGCTCCTCGCCGGACACGGTCTTGTTGCTGTTGGCGACCCTCATAAAGTGCCGCCGCGAATGGCCGGTTCTGTCACAACACCCCCAAAGACAGTTCTTACTATGTGAAACCGGCGTTCTCACATGATGCCCACTATGAACGAGGCTCTGGTCGAGTTAAGCGTTGGTCGTTAAGTTGATTGGCGGCTACAGCCATCAGACCGTGGCCTGTGCGCACGGCCGCGGGACGCACATGCAAATTTCGCGGTTTTTGATTTGCTGCGTCCCGCGATAATGTCGCCATCTGCCGCCGGAGCAGCGGAATGGTTTCGCGAAGCAATGCCGGGAGGACGACCTTGCCGAATAATCGAGCAAAAGCCTCAACACCGACGACGAAGGTCAGGGGCACTGCCAGCGCCGCCAAGCTCCTCGGCGTTATTTTGTGCTTTAGCGCCGATCGCCCGCATTGGGCGGTGCCGGAATTGTGCGACGAACTCGATGTGCCGCTGTCGACGATGTATCGCTACGTCGCACTGCTTCGCGAAGTCGGGCTGATCGAATTTTCCGCTTCTAATGGCTACGGCTATCGAAGCGATTTATCGCGCTCGCCAGCGCGGCGCAAAAGGGCCAATCGCCGCTCGACCAAATATCGCTCCCCGTTATCACGGCGATCCGCGACCGGACCAACGAGACGGTTCTGATCGCGCGCCGGCATCAGGATTACGTCTATTGCGTCGATCGGGTGGAATTGACGCAAGCGGTGCGCCTGCAGTTCAATCGCGGCCAACCGATGAGCCTTCACCGCGGCGCAGCCGCGCGCGTGCTGCTGGCTTTCGCACCTGCGCAAGAACGGAATCGCTATCTGGCTTCGATTAGCGACAAGATCGACAAGAAGACGGCCAAAATGCTCTCGCCGAAAATGCTGGCTGAAGTGGTCAAGACCGGATTTACCGAAAGCTTCGGCGAAATCGATGACGGAATTTGGGGTGCCGCCGCGGCAATACGCGAAGACGATCAAGTAATCGCGGCGCTGGCCATCGCTGTTCCAATTTTCCGGAACAACGCGCGCAGGCGGCAACAATTGATCGCGGAGGTACGCCGCGGCGCGGCTGAAATCTCCCGTCTGCTCCAGCAAGACACGCATCCGCACCCGGCCGTCGCCGCGGAATAACGGAGGCGAGCTTCGGCCATCGGAAGGTCAGGCGAGGTTGTGGATTCCGACTCCGCCTTTTTCAACTCGTGAGCGCGACGCCAGAACGCGATTGTCTCCTCATCGCCGTGCTCGCGTCGAATTCAGCGACGATCCGGCCGTGGAACACGACGTAAATGCGATCGCAAACTCCGAGCAATTCTGGCAGCTCAGATGAAGCTATGAGAATGCCCATTCCCTGCTCAGAGTTCGCCATCTGCTTATAGATGTCTTCCTTGGCGCCGACGTCGACGCCGCGGGTCGGCTCGTCGAGCAATATCACTTTCGGATCGGTGGCGAGTTCTCGCGCAATGACAACTTTTTGCTGGTTGCCACCGATAATTCTTTGACGGCTGCGTCGGCTCTGTCGATTTGATCCCAGTCCACGGGCGCCGCGCGCCAGTGCGTCCGCATCATAAGCGCTGGTCAGTATACTGAGCGGGGATCGGTCATTCATAATTGCTAGCGCAACATTCCGATAGATCGGCCAGCCATCACCAGCGCTTCGGCCTTGCGGTCCTCCGGTACATAAGCGAGCCGAGCTTGTGAGCGCCCGGGGACTGGCAATACGTTCGTCTTCGCCGCAAATGGTAATGGCGCCCGGTTGCAGCGGTTTGACGCCCATCAAGGTGCGCATAATTGCACTGCGGCCGCTCCCGACCAGACCCGCGAGGCCGACAATTTCGCCGGAATGCACGCGAAGCGACACGTCGTGCAACGGCCCGCGGGATACTTCTTCCATTTCGAGCAGCGGCAAGCCCTTCTCAACCTGGACCTTGTGCCAGAATGTCTCGATGTTTCGGCCTACCATCATGGCGACCAGCTGCCGCTCGTTGGTTTCATGAGTGAGCAGAGAACCGACATAGCGCCCATCGCGCAAAACCGTGACCCGGTCGGCGAGCGACATGATTTCTTTCATGCGATGGGACACAAAGCCGATGGCAACGCCCTGGTGCTTTAATTCTTGCAACAACGTGAACAGCGTCGTCACGTCACCTTCGTCGAGCGAACTCGTGGCTTCGTCGAGCAACAAAACAGCGGGCGGCTCGATCAGAGCTTTCGCAAGCTCGACCAGTTGCCGGCGGCCGGTCGAAAGCGACGATACCTTGGCACGCGCATTCAGATCGAAGCCCAACCGGTCGATGACGGTTTGTGCTGCAGCGTAAAGTTCGCGCCAGCGCAGCAATGGACCACGGCCGGGTAACTTCCCGAGATACAGATTTTCGGCGACGGTCAGCGCCGGCGCGAGCTGTGGCTCCTGCGGAACCAGCGCGATCCGAAGCTTTTGCGCCAGCTTCGGCGTAAGAGCGCCAAACTCGGTCCCGCCGATCGTGATTGTCCCGGCATCTGGCGGCTGGACGCCCGACAGGATCGACAGCAAGGTCGATTTGCCGGAGCCGTTCTCGCCCATGACCGCGTGAATCTCACCGGGCCGCAGTTCGAGCCCGACATTGTCGAGCGCCACCACCCCGGTAAACGCCTTCCGAATCCCGGCCGCCGAGAGAATGGCGCGGCTCATAATCGTTGGATCCCGCCGTATCGTCGGATCCCGCTGTCGATGATGCTCAAGATGCGGAGCAGACATCGGCGGCGAACGTACCCGATGTTTATTCTCATGAAGTAGTAATTCCGTCGCACGATGTAATTTTATTATGAAGTAGCATCGCATTGAGTTAAGCAATTGGCTCTCCGCGCGCCTTCCCGAGGGGCGAGTGGCTTGACTCCGCAACGCGACATTCCATGATCAATCACATTATAGGAATTATGTTCTTACAATGTGAGATTTGTTCGGGCGGTCGTCGAGAATGGCAAAGAGGGGCCCCACTGTCGGATAACGTTGGCCGCGAGCGGGTTCGCATCATTGCCGAGGATGAGATGCACGCTAGCCTCGCGGGTACGACCGTGGATCTGGAGACGTTGCTCAAGCGTCGCTGGACGCACGTTATCGTCGGGGGCGGCTCGGCGGGGTGCGTGCTGGCGCGACGCCTATCGGAGCACGACGGGCGCGACGTGCTGTTGATCGAGGCCGGCGGTCCGGTGGACGATCCGGTAGTCAACGCCCCGCCCGATTGGCCCCTGCTGACGGGCGGTCCGTTCGATTTCTCGTACCAATCGACAGCTCAGGTTGGTCTTGCCGGCCGATCCGTACCCGAGCCACGCGGCAAAGGGCTCGGCGGATCCTCGCTGATCAATGCGCTCGGTTACCAGCGGGGGCCGCACGGCGCCTACGATCGCTGGGCGGAGGAAACTGGCGACCCGCGCTGGAGCTTCGCCGAGATGCTACCGCGCTTCCGGCGCATGGAGACCGCTTCGACCGGCGGCGACCCGTGGCGTGGCGATTGCGGTCCGCTGCATGCGCTGCATCTAGGACATGTGAATGATCAGAACCCGTTCGCCGCAGCCTATCTCAGCGCCGCTATCGAGGCCGGACATCCGTTCAACCCCGACTGGAACGGTACCGATGCCGAAGGCGCGATGTGGAGCCAGCTGACCATCCATGACGGCCGGAGGGATTTTGCTGCGAGTGCGTTTCTTGATCCGGTTCGCAACCGCGGCAATCTCGGCGTGCTCACATAGACGCAAGCTGTCCGGCTCGACTCTGGCCGGCACGCGCTGTACGGGCGTGGAGGTTTCAACCGGCGGCCGGCTGGTGCGGATCGAGACGCCCGAAATAATTCTTGCTGCCGGCGCCTTCGATTCCCCGAAGCTGTTGATGCTCTCCGGCATCGGCGATCCGGAGGAATTGCAACGCGCCGGCATTGCCGTGGCCCACCCGTTGCCGGGTGTCGGCCGGAACCTGCATGACCATCCGCTGATGGCCGGGCTGCTGTTTCGTGCGAAGCGGCCCATTCCCGCGTCTCACTACAATCATGCCGAGTTGATGGTTGTCGCGCGCAGTTCCCGCGCGCCAGGCTTCGCCGATCTCCAGCTCATGGGGCTCGGCATTCCCTTCCTGCTCCCGCACATCGGCAAGGCGCCGGAGAACAGTTTCTCGATCGTTCCCGCCGACTTGCACCCGGTCAGCCGCGGGCGGCTGACACTGATGAGCGACGATCCGCGCGTGCCGCTCCAGATCGATCCCGCCTATCTCGCCGAGCAAACAGAGCGTCGACGTGATGGTGGAGGGTTTGCTGATGGCGCGAGAGATCGCGCACCGCGACGCGCTCCGGGACTGGGTGGCGGAGGAAGTGTTGCCCGGGCCGGCGATGCAGGATCGCGGCGCACTGGCGGCGCACGTGCGCAACAGCGCTTCGCCCTTCGACGACCCGGTCTCAACCTGCCGCATGGGCCGTGCCGGCGACGTGATGGCGGTGGTCGACACCGACTGCCGCGTTCGCGGGCTCTCCAATCTGCGGGTGGTGGATGCCTCGATCTTTCCCTGCATCCCGCAAGCGATGACGAACGCCGCGACGATCGCGGTCGCAGAGCGTGCGAGCGACATCATTCTGCGGCGTGAGGCTGCCGGGCGACATTGATGCTCAAGTCTCTGAAAAGCGCGCGATCTTTGCGCGCATAATCCTCACAATCCCGCTGACGCGACCCAATGCGGGCTCTTGGCGCGGCAACAGACATCATCCCGAAATTACTATAACATGTGTCGTGTCGCCGAAGGACCTCGGTTGCGATATTGTTCGGCACTCAACAACGCGGTTGAAGTCGGACGTGTACGGGTGCCCCGGGGAAATTAGCGAGGATAACGCCATGACTCCGAGTGCGTTTTCACAAGCAACGACCTCCAACGCAAAAGTTGGCGCCATCGCGTTTGCTGCGGCCTCATTTGCCATTTTGCTTTTGTCGCATTCTGCTGCGCCGCTGGCGCCACTGAGGCTTCTGTCGATAGCGCTGGCCGCCTTCGCAATCTGGGCCTTTTGTGACGAGATGGGCATCCACAAGCCCCTTAATCGCGCCGGTTTTGTCTTCTTCATGCTCGCCATTGTGGCGAAGACGCAGATCATACTCGGCGTCTCAAACGAAGTTCTTGGCCGCTACTATCTGCTGTACACAGCGTTCATGTTAACGGCGATCTTGCTGTGGTCGGTTGCGTTTCTCCACCGACAGCGAACGCTTAGAATTCTCGGCTCGGTCGGCATTGCCGGAACGCTCGCCACGCTCGTCCTGTTGATCGCGGGCCACGTTGTGGTCGGAGCGGGAGCAATACTCGGCGCCGGGGCCATCCTGGCAGCAACGAATGGATCTGCGCCAACGGATACTTCGTTCGTTACACTTATCGAGCGTATGTTCGGACTTTGGGGTTACATGACAGCCTGGCTGCTGTGGCGCGGTCATATTCAGCCATCGGCGCCGGCGACACCCTGATCGATTGTTTGTTGTTCTTCGAGGCGCCCTGCCCGACGCGCGCGATTATGCCAGATTGGATTCGCGGCTCAGCGTTGGCACGGAAGCCGCTTCCAGCACGTCTTCGAAATTCCGCAAGCCAGTGCGCGGCGCGTTCACCAGCACCGACATGTTGCCGGGCTTGTGCCGGTTGGTGCGCATCAATTCGTGCGCGTGCGGAATCTTCTCCCATGGAAACACGTCGCTCATGCATGGATCGATGCGCCGGTCGATGACGAAGCGGTTGGCGGAACTCGCCTGCTTCAGATGCGCGAAGTGCGAGCCTTGCACCCGCTTCTGCCGCATCCAGACATAGCGCGCGTCGAACGTGATGTTGAAACCAGTCGTGCCGGCGCAAAATACCACCATGCCGCCGCGCTTGACCACGAGGCACGACACCGGGAAGGTCGCCTCGCCCGGATGCTCGAACACGATGTCAACGTCGCGCTTGCCGGTGATGTCCCAGATCGCCTTGCCGAACCGGCGCGCCTCTTTCACCCAGGCATCGTATTCGGGTGTGCCGACCTTGGGCATCGCGCCCCAGCACTTGAATTCCTTGCGGTTGATGGCGCCCTTGGCGCCGAGATTGAACACGTATTCCATTTTAGATTCATCGGACACGACGGCGATGGCATTGGCGCCCGACGCGGCGACAAGCTGAAGGCCGAACACGCCGAGCCCGCCCGAGGCGCCCCACACCAAAACGTTGTCGCCCGGCTTGAGCGTATGCGGCGGATGGCCGAACAGCATGCGGTAGGCGGTGGCGAGCGTCAGCGTGTAGCAGGCCGCCTCTTCCCAGGTCAGATGCGCGGGCTTCACCATCAACTGGCGCGACTGCACCCGGCAGAATTGCGCGAACGAGCCGTCCGGAGTTTCATAACCCCAAATGCGTTGCGACGGCGACAACAGCGGATCGCCGCCATTGCAGTCTTCATCGTCGCCATCGTCCTGATTGCAGTGAACGATGACTTCATCGCCAACCTTCCAGCGTTTGACCTTGGAGCCGATCGCCCAAACCACGCCGGACGCATCAGAGCCCGCGATGTGGAATGGATTCTTGTGCCCGTCGAACGGCGAAACCGGAATCCCAAGGCCGGCCCATACGCCGTTGTAGTTGACGCCGCCGGCCATGACATAGACCAGCACTTCGTCGTCACCGATCGGCCAGGTCGGCAGCACTTCCTGCTGCATCGCTTGCTCCGGCGGACCGTGACGCTCCTTGCGGATCGCCCAGGCGTGCATGTTCGCCGGCACGTGGCCGAGCGGCGGCACTTCGCCGATGTCGTAGAGATCCTTCAGAGGTGCAGCCGACGGTTTGCGTTGCGCGACGGCCATGATGTGCTCCGGTCAAACTCGCTGAATTTGTCAGCCGCCTCAGTGTGCCGCAGTTGATGTTGCAGCGCAACAACCACTTGGAGGGGCATCTGCTGTCAACCGGGCGAAGGTCCGGCTAAGATCAGGAGCGCAAAAACCATACAGGGGCAGTCCCTGAATGGCGGCGGCGCAAAGGGGAAATTTATGGGCGTGGAAACAATCATTATTTGGCTGATCGTCGGCGCGATTGCCGGTTGGCTTGCGGGCATGGTCGTCAAAGGCAGCGGTTATGGCCTCGTCGGCGACATTATCGTCGGCATTATCGGCGCCGTCATCGCCGGCTGGCTCCTGCCCCGGCTCGGCATCTATATCGGCGGCGGCTTTATCGCCGCGGTCATCGACGCCTTCATCGGCGCGGTGATTTTGCTGATCATTCTGCGCCTGATCAGGCGATAGCGCCTCACCCGCATCCAGGGCCCGCATTTAAGGGTTCCTCAAGGCGACCCGGCCTAGCTTCGCCGCGACCTTTCATAGAGGCGCGGCCGGCAATGGCGCTATTTCAAATTTCCGGGGAGCACGGTGGTGGCGCCAAGCTGGTGGCGCCGCATCGCGCCGACGCGGATGAAAGTAGTCGCACGCGCCTCGTGGCCGTGATCGGCCTCATGCTGGCGCTCGCTTATCTGGTCCTTTTGAGCGGCGCTTATCTCGACGGCAATTTCCTGACCGACAAACAAGGCCAGCCGATCGCCAACGACTTCGTCAACGTCTTCGCCGCCGGGCGGCTCACGCTCGATGGCGATCCCGCCGCTGCTTACGACTGGCCGCTGCACAAGGCCGCCGAGGAGCGCGCCGTCGGCCACGCGTTTGCGAATTATTACGGCTGGCATTACCCGCCGACATTTTTGTTCGCCGCTGCGGCCCTTGCGACGCTGCCGTATGTTGTTGCGCTGCTGATCTGGCTGGCGGCCACGCTCGCGGCATACACGGCGACGCTCGCGGGCATTCTCGGCAACCGCGCCGGCGTCTTCGTCGCGCTCGGATTTCCTGCCGCAATCTGGAACATCACCGCCGGACAAAACGGCTTTCTCACCGCAACGCTGATCGGCGGCACGCTGGGTTTGCTGGAGCGGCGCCCCGCGCTCGCCGGAATTTGTCTCGGGCTACTGTCCTACAAACCGCAATTCGGTTTGCTATTTCCGATCGTGCTGATCGCGGACCGGCGCTGGCTCACGCTTGTGACCGCTGCGTGGGTCGCGGCTGCGCTCGCCGCTCTGTCATGGCTCGCGTTCGGCGCGGCCACCTGGGTCGCGTTCGTTCACGCAATGCCGATGACAAGCCGCGTCGTGCTCGGCGAAGGCGGCGCGGAATTCGACCGGCTGCAAAGCCTGTTTGGGTTCGTACGCGCGCATGGCGGCGGCGAACCGCTCGCCTGGATCGTCCAGGCAACCGGTGCGCTTGCAATGGCTGCGGGTCTCGTCGCGTTGTGGCGAAGCCGTGCGGCGTATGAGCTAAAGGCCGCCGCGATTGCCGCCGGCGCACTCGTTGCTACGCCGTACGCTTACATCTACGACTGCGTCATCCTCGCCGTCGCGGTCGCGTTCCTGCTGCGCTTGGCGCTTAAGCGCGGCTTCGCCGCGAGCGAAATTGTCGCGTTGCCGCTGGCCGGCGCACTCATTCTCGCCTTTCCCTACGTGAAGACCCAGTTCGGCCTCGCCGCGGCATTGATCGTGATCGCTTTGGTAGCCCAGCGCGCGCTCTCCGCAACGTCACCCGATCACACCACGCTATAACGGGCGCCCTGGCGCACGCCGTTGCGGCGCATCAGAAAATATTTGAGGACGAATTGCTCGTCGCGCGCAACCAGCGGCGCACCGCACACGGTGCAGGCCAATTCGCTGTCTTCCGAGGTATCGTCCGCCTCAACGCGAAGCAACGTGTACGGCGTCCCGCATTTGGGACAATCGAAGCGTGATGTCGAGGAGGTTGCCATGCCTGACATTCTATACGAGCGAGTAATACAAACCTATGACATTCGGGCATTGCAGCTTTGACCAGGGTCGAAGCCGAATACCGCCGAGACATGCGGCAAACGCGGATGGGAGGAATAAGATAGCCGGCATCGGAACAAGCTGATAGCTCGGCGCACGGAAATAGGGAGAGGCTATATGTCGCTGCAATCGCGATGCTTAACCTCGGTGTCTTTAGCATTGGCGTCTGCCGCCGCCACGGCGCTGCTCATATTCGCGCCAGCGCCCGCCCAGGCCGACGATCCGATCAAAATCGGTTTCGGCATGTCGCTGACCGGCAAGCTCGCCGCCAACGGCAAAATGGCACTGCTCGGAATGCAAATCTGGGAAGACGACACCAACGCGCACGGCGGCCTGCTCGGCCGCCCGGTCAAGCTCGTTTACTACGACGATCAAAGCGATCCCGCGCATGTGCCCGGCATCTACGCCAAGCTGCTCGACATCGACAAAGTCGACCTGATCGTTTCCGGCTATGCCTCGACCCAGATCGCCGCCGCGATGCCGATTGCGATCGAGCGAAGGAAGCTGCTGATCGGCCTGTCCGGCACCGCGATCAACGACGAATTCCACTATCCGATGTATTTCGCCATGGTGCCGAACGGACCGTCGACCAAGCCCGCATTCACCCACGGCTTCTTCAAAGTCGCGGAAGCGCAAAATCCCAAGCCGCAGACCATTGCACTTGCTTACGCCGACGCCGAGTTCGGCCATAATACCTGCGAGGGTGCGCGCGCCAACGCCAAGGCCTCCGGGTTCAGGATCGTCTACGACAAGAATTATCCGCCGGCGACCGTGGATTTCGCGCCGATCGTCCGTGCGATCCAGGCGGCCAATCCGGACCTCCTGGTGGTTTGCTCCTATCCGCTCGACACCGTCGGCATCATCAAGGCCGTGCACGAAATTGGCTACAAACCTAAGATGTGGGGCGGCGCTATGGTTGGACTGCAATCGACCGCGCTGAAGGTCCAGCTTGGGCCACTCCTTAATGGTATAGTCAATTTCGAGACTTGGCTGCCGGTCGGCCCGTTGAAATCTCCGGCCGCCATCGAATTTCTTGGCAAATACCAGGTACGCGCCAAGGCCGCGGGCGCCGACGCGATGGCCTATTTTCCGGTGATGGCCTACGCCGACCTGCAGGTGCTCGGCGACGCCGTCGCCGCCACCAAAAGCCTCAAGGACGATGCGCTCGCCGCCTACATGCACAAGGCCACGTTCAATACCGTGGTTGGCGACATCAATTTCGGAGCAGACGGCGAATGGGCGAAGGAGCGGATGCTCGCGGCGCAATTCCAGAACATCAAGAGCAACAGCGCCGACGAATTCCGCGATCTGAAAACCGAAATCGTGGTCTATCCGCCCAACCTCAAAAACGGCGAGGTCATTTATCCATACGAGAAGGCGATAGGGAATTAGCGTCCGTCATTCCGGATTGCCGCGAAGCGGCAGGCCCGGAATCCATAACCCTGTGCTAGTGGATATGGATTCCGGTTTGGGAGCCTTGATGACTCGTCCAACGACTGCGCTCTTGTTGTTCGGCGGCCTGCTTTGCATGGCTGCGCTCGCCGGCTGCAGCAGCGACACCGCACCGCCGGCTGAGCCGACGTTCTATCAGGACCTGTCAAAGCCCGACACCACGCTCGATCCCGCCGCTGCGGCCTCGATGATCTCCGGATACCGCAGCAACAACGGCCTTGGAGCGGTCACCGTCGATCCGGAACTGATGCGGATGGCGAGCGAGCAGGCGCACGCGATGGCGGCGCACGACAAGATGGATCACGACATCGGCCGTCCGTTCCAGGAGCGTATCCGCAATTCGCCGTTCAGGAATAGCGTCGCGGTCGAGAACATTTCCGCCGGCTACCACACGCTGGCCGAAGCGTTTTCTGGTTGGCGCGATTCACCGCCGCACCGCGCCAACATGCTCAATCGCAGCGTCACCCACATCGGCATCGCTGCCGCCCTGGCGCCCAACACGAAGTACAAGGTGTTCTGGGCGCTCATCCTCGCCGGCCCTGCGCCGCGCGGCTGACCGCTCACGACGGTATGGATCTGGCTCGAAACCTTCTTGTTTCAATCGTTGTGTAACGACTCAGAAAGTTTTCGCCGAAATGACCGATCGCGGCATCGAGCCGAGCTCACTTTAAGTCGCGAAGGGCTGGATCGATACGAAGCAGAACGACGCCCGGAATCGATTCACGACGGCGAAATATCAAATCCCCGAAGTCCTTGTCCTCTGTCAGTAGTACCCGTCCCTCGGCGCGCGCCCGTGTCACGACCTCCAGGTCACTCGCCGCCGGCATAATTTCCGCCATCTAGGCGACGTCATGCCCATCTGCCCGCAGATGCAGCACAAGGCCGGCGTCGACGCATTCGTCGGCAAGCCAGCGCACAGCTAGCCGTAGACGAGGTCTTCGTCGGCCAGATAATCCGCGACAAAAGATTGTGCGGCTAGTATGTCGTCGCGCGTCAGCCTCGGGTGGTCAGCGAGGATCGCGTCAGCCGTCATGCCGGCGCCAAGTTTTCGCAGGACCGTTTCAACAGGAATGCGCGTGCCGCGAATTACGGGCTTACCACCCATGATCTCGGGATTCATCTCGATACGTTCGTAAGCCATTGGGGGCCTCGCAAACCAAGTGCTGAAATTGGATGAAAATATCACATGTGGGTTGCTTCGCGAAGCCGCAATCGGGAGGAAGCCCCGGACCGGATTGGGCATCAGTCAGCGCAGCCTGGATTGTGCGAAACGAAATCCGGGACAAGTCTCGCGATCGACCCGCGCGCTCAGTGCAAGGCGGTGAAGCCGTGCGTTTCCAGCACTTCGATGACGCCATTGACGATCAGGCCGACACCGATTGCTGAAACGAAGAAGCCGACGATGCGCGTCGTGGCATCGATCCCCATCACGCCCAATTTCTCTGAAAGTCTGCCGGCATAGGCCAGGCACAAATACGTCACCAGCATGGTCGCCACGATCGCTGCCACGATGGCGGCAAATGACCTCAATTCGGTCGGAGAATGCTGCACGGCCGAAGTCATACCGAGGATGGTCGCAATCGCACCGGGACCGCACATCAGCGGCAGCGCCAGCGGCACAAAGGCGACACTTTCGTCCCTCGCCGCGCCTTCCGGAATCATTCCCCCGCCCGATCGGGCCGATCCGAACAGCTCGAATCCGACTTTCATCAGAATGATGCCGCCAACAATGCGCACCATGCTCAGCGGCACGCCGAACAGGCGCAGGATGAGCGCTCCAAAAACCAGGAAGAACAGACAAAGCAGGAGCGCATATAGGCATGACTTCCACGCCACCCGCCGATAGGCGCCGTCGTCCTTCCCCTCCAACAATTTGAGATAGACTGGCAGAACCTCGAACGGGTTTATGATGGCGAGCAGCGTCGTGAACGTTCCGATAAACAGCGACAGTTCACGAGCCATGTCGGCCTGCTTGCCAGTTCGAGACGAACGAATAATTTCTCACGCTTGAAGACTACAAGTCTATCGCATCGCGGGTTGTTCAGACCCGAACTTCACTACCCAGATAGGCCTGCCGCACTCTCCTATCTTGGGCGAGTGATGCCGCAGGTCCGTCCATCACAATCTGTCCCTGCTCCATCACGTAAGCTCGGTCTGCTTGGGCCAGCGCGAGCCGCGCATTCTGCTCAACAAGGAGAATGCCGATGCGGCTCGTTCGCAGCAACGATAAGTGTTCGAAAATTCCGGCCACTGCCTGCGGCGCTAGGCCCATCGACGGCTCATCAAGGATCAGAAGGCGCGGCTCGGTCATCAACGCCCGGCCGATCGCCAGCATCTGCTGCTCGCCGCCTGAGAGCGTGCCGGCAACCTGATTGCGCCGCTCGGCAAGCCTCGGAAATTGCTCATAGATTCGTTCGATGGCGACACGTTCCTTCGGCGGTGACAAAGCCCGGGAGTAGGCGCCAAGTCGGAGATTGATGTGGACCGATTGATTAGGAAAGACTTGGCGCCCCTCGGGCACTTGGGCGATGCCGAGTTTTACAATGCGGTGCGGCGCCCAGCCGCCGATGTCGCGGCCTTCCCACTGCACGGCACCACGCCGCGGCCGATGTATTCCGCAAAGGAGACGCACCAACGTCGATTTGCCCGCGCCGTTGGCGCCGATCAGCGCGACCGTCTCATCGCCGACCTCGAAGGAGACCGCGTTCAAGACATCGGCGGCGCCGTAGGCAAAGCTGACATCAATCGCCCGGAGAATGGTGCTCTCCCTTGCCGAGATAAGCCTCGATCACACGAGCATCTCGCTGCACCGCGTTCGGTGCCCCGGTTGCGATGACTTCGCCGAAATTGAGCACTGTCACCTGATCGGAAATGGCCATAACCATGTCCATCTTGTGTTCGATCAGCAGAACCGTCATAGGCAACTCCCGGATGGCGCGGATCAAAGAGCCAAGCGCTTTCGTCTCCTGCAAATTCAGGCCGGCCGCCGGCTCATCGAGCAAGAGACATCGGGGATCGGCTGCGAGGGCCCGCGCGATTTCGACGAGTCGCTGTTCGCCGTATGACAGCGTTCCGGCCGGCGCGTTAGCCCGGTGTGCCATGCCGACGAATTCAAGCCATCGCATAGCCTGTGCGGTGATATCGCGCTCTTCGCGCAGGGCCACCGGGAGTTTCAAGGTCGACATCACGAAACCTGCATGGCTTCGTGTATGCCGCGCGATCCGGACGTTGTCGGCGACGGTCAGTTGCGAGTAAAGGCGTACGTTTTGAAAGGTCCGGACCAACCGCAACGACCGCACGATGCTGTGAACCGGCATGCCCGCTGTCGACTGGCCCTCGATTTCAATGCTGCCGCTATTGGGTCGGTCGAGGCCGCTGATCAGATTGAACATCGTGGTCTTGCCGGCGCCGTTCGGACCAATCAGCGCCGCAATGCCGTTACGGCTGACGGTCAAATCGACATTGGACAGGGCGACCAGTCCACCGAATCGTCGCGATACTCCGCTGCACTTCACAACGATTCCGTCGGCTGTCGCAGTCATTGCGTACCAAGCGCTTCGGATCTGGACCGGGGTCTAAAGGTGGCCAGCCGGTAAGACGCAACAATGAACCTGTCGCACCAAGCGAGGATCTGACCAAGACCCCCGGGGAACAGGATAATCAGGACCACCAATGCCGCCGCGTAGATCGTCGGACGATAGACCTCGTATTGTCGCATGAATTCCGGCAACGCTGTTAGCACAATGGCAGCCATGATCGTTCCAGGAATGCTGCCGAGCCCGCCAACGGTCACCACGACCAGAAGAGCAATCAATTCGCCGAGACCGAACCGGCTCGGCGCCATGCCGCCCAGATAGCTCCCGTACATCGCGCCGGCCATTCCCGAGAGAACCGCACCGATGACGAAAACGGAAATCTTATAACGCGCTACGTTGATGCCCAACGCCGCCGCGACAATTTCGTCGTCGCGGATCGCCGCCAGCGCCCGGCCAATCCGGGACCACAACAAACTCAGGATCGCGGCTGTAACGAGGGCGGCTAGCGACCAGATCGCCAGATACTTATCCTGCGGCGAAAGAAGACGATGACCGAAGATTGATATCGGCGGGATTCTCAACATGCCCAGCGTGCCGCCGGTAATCTCCAATTCGCAAATCAGTCCATAGACGATGCCGCCAAAGGCAAGTGTGGCCATTGCGAGATATTGGCCGCGCAATCGCAAGGCTGAAAAGCCAACGGCAACGCCGAGTGACCCCGCGAGGAAACAACCGGCAAAGAAGCCGAGTTCGAACGGCCAGTGCGCTTCCTTGAGCAGCCAACCGGACACATAAGCCCCCACCGCCGCAAATCCCATTTGGCCAAGTGAGATCTGGCCGGTGCTGCCAATCAATAGATTGAGGCCGACGCCCTGGATCGCGGTTAGCCCGGCGATCGAGAGGACCTGCAACGGATAGATCATCTCAAATGGCGCAGCGCAGCCGAATGCCAGCAACGCAATGAATACCAGTCCGAGCGTTATGACCCCTTGCTGCGCCATGTGAGCCGGAGCGCGTGAGACGGCCGGCGAATATGCCCTGCGGTCTGACCAGCAGCACAAGCAACAACAAACTGAAAGCGACTGGATCGCGGTAGCCATAAGACAGATAGCCGGCGGCGGAACTCTCCGTAATGCCGACGATCAGCGACCCGAGAACCACGCCATAAGGCGATGCCATGCCGCCGATCATAGCGCCGGCAAATGATTTCACCGCAATGGCAATGCCGATCGCACCACCCGCCAGAGTAAAAGGAGCGATCAACGTCCCGCCGATCATTGCCAAGGCGGTAGCTATCGACATTGCGTGCGAGCGCATTGCGCCGACGTTGATACCGGAGAGTTGCGCACCGAGTTGATTGTCAGCCGCGGCGATCATGGCCTGGCCGCGCCGCGAGCGTTCGAAGAACAGCGCGCAGCCAATGACGATGACGAGAACGAAACCCCATACCCAGATCCGTTCGACCGGCACCCGGAGCGATCCGAACAGGAACGCGGCATGTGGATCGCCGCCGAACGAATACGGAAATGGTCGCGCAGAGGTCCCCCAAATCAGGCCGTCTCCGAAATACACGAACTGGGACACTCCGACCGTCGCGATGATCGGCACGATGGCCGGCCGGTTATAGATGGGGCGCAAGATGGCGCGCTCATAGAGCCAACCTACGCCGTAGCCGCCGATGGCGACGATGAGAAGCGCGAGCCAGGGATGGTTGCCGATTGCGGGCAGCAGCGCTAACGCCACCACTCCTCCGAAAACCGCCTTCTCGCCCTGGGCGAAATCGATCAGCTGAGTAGCACGAAAAATGATGTGATATCCGAGCGCGATAAGTCCGTAGACCATCCCGCTTGTAATACCGGCTATCAGAAGCTGACCGAAATCCACATTCGCCAATCGCCCGGTGACGCCCGCCGTCAGCAGCCGACGCGCGGTACGGGGCTTCGCTTGAGCTTATTTATTCCGCCGCAACGAGACGATGACGGCCGTCGGACAGTATTGCCGCGATAAATTCATCGGATTTGATAACGTCGCCGAACCCATAACGAAAACTGTGCAGTGGACCTTCCTGCATCATCTCGTCGACGGCGCCGACGCAGTCCTCAATTACGGTGACCTTGAAGTCGCGGAAAAACGCGTCTCTGACCGTCAACTCCACGCAGATATTTGTTGTAACGCCGGTCACGACGACCATTGTGACGCCAAGTCCGCGAAGAATGACTTCGAGGTTTGTGTTGTAGAACGAGCTGTAACGCTGCTTATCGAGGATGATGTCGCCGGGCATCGGCTTGAGTTCGTCGGCAATCTCCCAGTCTCGTGTGCCGACGACCATAGCCTGACTTTCTTTTAGAGCCGGGTAGATCTCGCCGAGCAAGCCGGCGTCCTTGTAGTCGGATCGAAGCGAATAGCGCGTGAAGATGACCGGTATTTTGGCTTCCCGGCACGCGGCGATGACTCGCTGATTCGGTTCGATGGCGGCCATACACTGGTCAATGTTCAACCCGGCTTTGACCATGAAGCCATCTTGCTTGAGAAAGCCATTCTGCATGTCAACGACGATCAGCGCCTTTGTCTCGGCCGCCAAATTCCATCTGCTCTCGGTCACGTGGATTTCCCTCCTGCGTTACATCGTCGTCCAGTTGCCATCCTTGAGGATGATCGCCTTGTAAGCTGAAGCGTCGAGCCCGGTGTGATTTTCCTTGGTAACTTTGAAATGTCCGATCACGCCGTCATAGTCCACGCCAAGCATCGCGGCAGCGACCAAATCCGGGTCGGTCTTGCCGCCTGCGCGTGCAACCGCCCGCGCCCAGAGCTGAACGCCGTCATAAGCCGCCGCTGCAAACGGGCTCGGGCCGCTTTTATATTTCGCCGAATAGGCCGACATGAATGCAGCCGCCGGCGGGCCCGGTTTCGAATAGTCAACCAAGCTGAAAGAAACCGCGCCGTCCGCAGCCTTGCCTACAATCTGCGCAAGATGCGGCAATGGCAGGCAGATATTGCCAATAATAGGAGTGGTATCGCCGGTGTCGCGCAGCGCCTTTATCATCTGCGCATCGGATATGGCGCAGGAGTCCCAAACCAGAATGGCGTCAGCCTTTGCCGCATGAAGCTGATTGGCTTCCGGCGTGAAGTCGATGTCGTTTTCGCCCCACTTCGTGTCGCCAACGATTTCGATGCCCGCGATTTTGGCACCCTGCCGCATGAGTTTGGCGCCGCTTACACCATATGGAACATCGGCGTAGGCGATGGCGATTTTCTTGGCGCCAGTCTTCTTCACATGGCTCATCATCGCCTCGACCAGTACTGCGTCGGTCGGAATCGACATGAAAATGTACTGCGTGTCCTTCCACAAATAGTCCTGTGCGATGACTCCGATTTGGAGCATCTTATTCTGCTCGTAGACCGGCGCCATCATCTCACCGGTTGGCGTGATGGTCGGACCGAAAGCGACGCTCACTTTGTCCTGAAAGATAAGCCGGTTGGCGAGTTGCACTGCTTTCGCCTGGTCGCCACCGTCGTCGTAGATGGTCATATCGACGTGCTTGCCGCCGATGCCGCCAGCCTGATTTATCTGCTCGACGGCCAATAACGCACCGTCGCGCTCTGGCGCCCCGATGGCGCTAAATACCCCTTCAATCGAATAGATACCGCCGACTTTGATGTTCTCTGCCGCAGCGGAAACAATAGCAATTCCGAATAATGAGACCGTAATCAATACGCCGCATATCAATTTCATCGGGTGCCCCAAGTTATCTAGCTGGTTAGCTAGATACAATTACCATGCCACGTTCGCGGTCTAATAGCCATCGCCGCGCAAATGCCTTGCTGTTTCACAACCACTAATTGCTTTCAATTTTGCTCATCTGATCGCCGCGCGATCTACGGTTGCGTACGCTCACTCTTGGGTTAAGCGCCGATCGGCACTCCAATCATCCGATGACACGAATGTTGAGCTTGATAGTTGTAAAATTATTTTAGTGCGCCCGTTGGCGCGTCGGGCTCGACTGCGAGGTGGCCCGGATTGAGTGAAACGAAAATCCGAGACAAGCCTCGCAGCTGATCCAGAATTTCGATGTCTCTTAATCCGTACTAGATGCTGCTCGCCGGCCGCCCAGGGGTCCGCGTTCGCCTCTAAACTAAGTCGCCAGCGGACTGGAAAAGCCGGCGACGATTTTAACGAGATCCGCCTGGCGGCGCGTTCCGGTTTTCTGGAATAGCCGGTGCAAATGGACCTTGGCGGTGGCCTCCGCGATGCCCAGCGCCTCGGCAACCTCGCGAACACCGGCGGAATCCATGATCGCAAGCAGAACGCGCAATTCACTCGGTGTCAGCTTGTAGCGCTTGGCCAACAGTTCCGGCGGCGAAGGAATGCTCAGGCTGGCTTTGCGAACAAAGACTGCGGCGCTCGCGGAGAAGCGGACGCCCGCGTCCAGGCGGCTTCCGGACGTCAGTGGCAGGATGTGGGCGACATAGTCCACGCCGTCGCCCGACGTTATCATCACAGCGGCCTCTTTAGCCGGGACCGAGGATTCCTTCGCCGCCGCCGAAATAGTGTCTCGCAGCAACATTTGCGCATCGGGGTCGCCAGTCGACAGTGTATCGCCGGTGGCTTTGAGTACATCGCCCTGATCCAGCATCGCGCGCGCGGCACTATTGCCGCTGACGATCTTGGCTGCGGCATCGACCAGAAAAATCGCGGCGGCGAGGCCGTCCATGGCGGCGGCAAGGGTATCGGCATCGATCCGGTGCAGATCGATGATCTTGCCGATCAGAACCGAACGGCGGATGTGGGGCGTCAGCAGGCGCAAGCGCCGCAGAACCTCGGCATTCGCCGGACCCTGATCGTTGTTCCTGGCGACCGCGAATGCCGCATAGCTCGTCGTTGTCTTCTCCAGCGAAGTGAAGACATTATCGACGTAATCCTGCGGCCGCATCCACTCCTGATAAAATCGCGTTTGTATGATTTCATCCCAAGGGACCAGATCGCGAACCGATTTCACCTCGCCCACATCGGTGAAATGCGGTAGCGTGATGAACGGATTAAGCGGCACATATTTGTCGAAATAGAGCTTGGTGAAATGTGGATCGTCACCCCAGGAATACTGGCGGAAGGCAATTTTCAGATCCGAGTCCTGCCAGAAGATCATCGAGGACGCCGCCGAGACATAGCCGCACAACTGCTCCAGCACGTCGGGCCACTTGGCCGCATCGAGCGCCGCGTCGTAAATGTCGGATATCAGTGACGAAGTCAGCTCGGCTTCGGATACCAAAGACTCTGCCATTATCTATCGGCACCAAATTGGTTGTGAATGGTTTGCGGCGGCTTCCAAATATCCACCTTCACAAAGATTCCCTTGCAATTTCCCCGAACGAAATCGACCAGCACATCCTCATCGAACAACGCCGCAGCGAAGAATAAACCGAACGGTTTATAGCAGCCGCTGTCTCAAAGTGCGAACCTGTCTCATGCGATCAGCGGCGCGCGCTGAACCGGCACAGTTTTGACGCCGGTGCGAGAATACCGGCGGCGATCGGCGCTCGCCATCCGAACGTGCGGTTCCACGCGCCTCACAAGGAGAGCCAATCCGTGAAAACCTATTGGAACAATTCCGCCAGCGGCTCCTTTTTCGTTGCCGCCAATTGGAGCACCGGCCACGTCCCGGGGGTCAACGACATTGCCGCGATGACGCTGCCGGGAACCCGCACCATAACCGATGCGATCGGCACCACCGTGCTCGGAGTCACCACCGGCGCGGGAACCACGTTCGACATCGCAAGCGACGCAACGTTCACAGCCACAGAAGGAACCGCCACCGGCGCCAATAGCGGTCACATCGCCATCACTGACGGCTCAACATTTAATGTTGGCAATACCGTTAACAATCCCGGCGTCATCAACCTCAATGCGAGCGCGGACACGACGACGCTCGCTTTCACCACCGCCACCACGCTTGACGGCGACGGTCAGGTAATCCTGACGGACAGCGCCGACAACGTCATCTCCTACGCCGGCACGCTTACCAACGTTAACAACGAAATTGAGGGCTCCGGCACGATTCAACCCAACTCTTCGAGTCCGTTCATTGCGCTCATCAACGACAAGCAAGGCGTCATCCTTGCCGACGGCACTGCGGCACCGCTGTTACTCGAAGGGGCGCTTATCGACAATTTTGGGCTCCTCGAAGGTTTCGGTGCCATGGGATTGGTGCTCGACAACAGCTTCGTGGAAAATGCCGGCACCATCGAAGCAAACTTCGGCTGGGTGGTCGATCTTACGAATACGGAAGTCTTTGGCGGCACTGTCGAGGCGCTCGGCACCGGCATGATCAATGCGGGTGGTAATGACGAACTGGCGGGTTCTGGTTCTAGTCGCCGACCCGCTCGTTCTCAAAGGTTCGTTCAACATCGACAATGGTGCCGATGTTGCGACGTTCGGCTTTATCGACAATACCGGAACGATTACGCTTGAAGCCGCAGGCTCTCTGACGGGCATCTCCATTGGCGCAGTCGGCGAGACATCGCCGGTGACCACTCTGGAAGGCGGCGGCAACGTCACCCTCACAAATAACGCCGACAACTTTATCGATGCAGCTGCCGGTTTGGCCGGATTCGCGGTTCTCAACAACGTGAACAACACGATCTCCGGAGCCGGCACCATCGGGGCTTCAGACGAACTCAAGTTGAACAACGAAAAACTCGGCGTCGTCGATGCAACGAGCGCCTCGCTGATGCTTCACATCGATGCCACCATAAACAATGCCGGGCTTATCGAAGCGACCGGCCATGCCGGACTCCAGCTAGTGGGCTATGTCGACAACGTCGGGGGAATCATCCAGGCCGGCACGGGCTCCAGCGTCTACCTCGCAGGTGGAGTCACGGGCGGCACGCTGAAGACCGTCGGCTCCGGCGTGATGTATTCGGACGGCGGCGTCTTGGACGGGACCAACGAAAGCGTTGCCGGCAATAAGATGATCGTCAATGCCGGCACCTTGATCGTACCGAACAGTGAGAGCCTCATTCTGGCGGGGACGATCGACAATACTGGTGAAATCTCGCTCAATTCAACAGGCAGTGTCACCGCAATTTCGCTTGGGATTGGGGAAGGGAAATCCCCCACACCGACCGAGACTCTCGAAGGCGGTGGCCGCGTCGTAATGTCCGACAACAGCCAAAATATCATTACCGGCCAGGGCGGTCCCGCAACGCTCGTCAATTTCAGCGACAAGATATCCGGTGCCGGCACGATCGGCCTCAATGGTCTGATTTTGCACAACGACACCAACGGCCTGATCGACGCGACCGGAGGCGTCCCGCTAATCATCAACACCGGAGCGACGGCCATCGCCAACGCCGGCACGCTGCAGGCCGACAGCGGGTCAACGCTCTATCTTGGCAGCAACGTCAACAATAGCGGAACGCTGAAGGCAAACGGCGGCGTCATTACCGCAAGCGGGAGCGTAACCGGCGGCAGCGCAAGCATTATCGGCGCCGGAGAAATCGAACTCGGCGGGGCGTCGGCGACATCGGTTACGTTTGCAACTGGCTCAACCGGCGAACTGGTCCTCGACAATTCGCGGCAATATACCGGCACTATCTCAGGATTTAAAACCACGCAGTCTATCGACCTTGCCGACATTTCCGCCGGAACCGCAACGTTCAGCCTGAGCGGTCACGAGCTGACGATCAACGATCATGTCGGCGACGTGGCGCACCTGAAGTTCTCCGGCACCCTCGGCACCTTCTCCATCAGCGACGACGGTGGCGGCGGCACACTCCTCACCGATCCGCCGGCCGCCACCGCCTCGGCGAAACATCGTGCGCATGCAGGTGGCCACAAAGCCGTGGCCAATGTCGCGCTCCTCGGCAGCTACATCGCGGCGATGTCCACGGCATCGGACGCAATCTTTGGCAGGCTGCCGACGGCGGATGCGCTGTTGACTAATCCGCCGGCTTTGGCGGTGCCTCACGGCTGACGCTAGGCCGCCGTCACGCTATTGGGGTTGGCGGACGCCGGGCGGCGCGCCGAACTTCTGCGCATCCATGATATTCATCTTCATGCCGTTGGCCATGATCATGTCGCCTGGCTTTTGGTCGGCCGCGCACGGGCCGATCCATTTGGCTGCCATCGTGATCGTCCTGCTGTCAGGTGCCCCTTCGCTTTGCGAGGCCACTGTCATCGTATAGCTGCTGTCGAAGCTGCCAGTGATGACCACGTGCGACGTTCTGGTCTTACCGGCGACGGTGCAGGTGGAATCAATCGTTATCGAACCTGCCGATTTCTGCAGGTCGCGCTTGGAGCAGTTCCGCTGTGAATTGACGCCCGCCCGAGACTGCATCATCTGGTCGGTAGCGGCGTCGACGCATTGCCGAATCACTTGTTTCGGAATCTTGGGGCTCGGCAGGGTCGTCTCGATTTCCCACAAGCCAGGCTTGCGCGCCGGCAATTCGGCCGACAAGGCCGGTATCGTAAAGAATATGAGAACCGCAAACGAAGTAGCCCTGAAATGCGCCATGCGATTGTCCTTTGCGATGGGTGCCCCCGACGGGGCGACTTTCACCGGGTGGCCGGTTTTGCCGGGAAAGCTTTACGGGTGATTAAGGCGGTTTGTCTTAAAAAGAGGTGCGGTCCACACCATCAACCAAACTGGCCGACCACGATGTCTACTAAGCTAGATCGACGCCAAGATAAACGGCACAGAGCACCCGCCACTGGCACAATTACAAGCGAGGACGGTTCTCGCGTTTATGCGTGCACAACCGACAACGTTTCGGAGAGCGGGGCGCTATTGCAAATCGCCACCGACGCATTGATGCCTTCGACCTTCAAACTCAAGGTGCCTGGGGAAAAACTTGAACGTCTCTGTAGGATCATCTGGCGCGTCGATCGGAAAATCGGCGTCGAGTTTATTTGATTCACGCCCGATCCACATGAGCCCGGGTGAAGTTCGATGGAGCCGCCCGAAGTAGCCGACCCAATGACAGGCGGCGCATAATCCGGAAGCGGCATTCAAGCTCCAACACCTTTCCCGGATTTCTTTCACTCCACCCGGGCCACGGCCCCGCTACGGTATTGCGATACTGACGTTACAAACCGAGGCGAGAATCGCGTCGCGGGAGCGCGAGACTTTACCTATCGGATTTGTGAACGCTAACCGGCACTCAATGGAACTCTTGCGCTTGATCGGTGTCGATACGATGTGCGTTAATAATATTCGGGTACAGACGGTGTCGTTCTGACCATCCCATCGGGTGAAGCCATGCGTTCTGGTCTCTTTTTCGGAGCCTCGCTCGTCGCCGGGGCGCTCGCGGTCGTGTTCTCACGGCCCGCGACAGCCGAAATCCTGGTCCGTGTCGACAAGGAAACCCAGACCATGACGGTCACAGTCGACCGCAACGTCATGTATGTCTGGCCGGTTTCGACGGGCATGGCGGGACGCGATACTCCAAGCGGCACCTTCCAGCCCAATCGCATGGACGCCGACCACCACTCGCAGGAGTGGGACAATGCGCCGATGCCGCACACCATCTTCTTCGACATGCACGGTCACGCCGTTCACGGCTTTGCCAGCATCACTCATCTCGGCAATCCAGCCTCGCACGGTTGCGTGCGGCTGGCGCCCCAGAACGCCGCCCTGCTGTTCGATCTGGTGAAGATGGAGAAGATGCACGACACCACGGTCGTCATCACCGGCCAGACGCCGTCGCAGCAAAGCCTCGCCGCGCTGCATCGCCATGAGATGATCGCGGCGAACGCGCCGCTGGCGCGGGAATCGCTTGCGCACCGCAGCGCCGATCAGGCCGAGCCTTACCGCAGCGAAACCACGGCCTACATCAAGGAAGCGGCGGCGTACCGAATGACGCAGACGGACGCTGGTGAACGGCTAATACCGACCCCGACTTTCGCTATGGCCGGGGCTCGCTGGACCAGGCGCCCCTCCCCCGCACAACTTGCAGCACTCGTTGTGCCGGCACCGCCGGCCGAACCGCAGCCATTGCCGCATGCGACCGACTGGCAGCAACAGCACGAGCCCACGTCTGTCGAACGGCGGCGTGGCGCTAGCGAGATCCGGACCGCCATCAACGAGCAACCGCGCGCCGACTTCGAGTCACTGCAGGTGGAGAAGCACGAAACGCCCATCGCCAGCGAACCGCCGCAGGCGCATGCTGCCGACGCGCAACAGCACCGGCCGGCCAATAATGGACGCCGGCAGGCCGCTCCGAAGTTCGAGACCGCCGTCGTTGAACCCTCGGCCGACGCCGAACCACTCGACACGCAGACGCCAGAAGCGGCGGCTGTGAGCGACCAGCCGGCTCCGGCCTACAACCGCCTGCAATCCTATGCGATGCCGCCGGTCGTGCCGCCTTCGGCGCGGCTACCTTCGGGTTACCGGCAACAGCAACAGCCCCGCGCTTACGCTCAGCCTAATACCTACCGCCAAGCCGGCGGCTACGGACCTCGGCTTTATTATGTGCTGCCGCCGACTGACGGACAGCACGTCTATTATTATGTGCAGCCGGGCTACGGCTACGCGCAGCCGGGTTATGCGCAGCCGCAGTATTACCAACTGTACGGGCAGTACTAGGCCATCTTGATAGAAGGGCTGGCTTCTAACCGCTTCTCGGGGCGAGCGGCTTGTTGCGTTGCAACAGAATCCGCGTCACAGTCTCCAGGCCGGAACGTTAGAAACGGTTGGAAGACCGATGGGCGAAGAGCCGCGCCGCGCCGAGCGATCAGGCGCTAAAGCATCAGCCGGAAAACCATCAAGCACAAAGCCATCAGGCGCAAAACCTTGGATTTTCCGCACCTATGCCGGGCATTCGACCGCCAAAGCGTCGAACGAGCTATACCGGAAGAATCTAGGCAAGGGACAGACCGGCCTTTCGGTCGCGTTCGATCTGCCGACCCAGACCGGCTACGACTGCGACCACCCGCTCGCGAAAGGTGAAGTCGGCAAGGTCGGCGTTCCAATCTCCCATATCGGCGACATGCGGGTGCTGTTCAAAGACATACCGCTCGGCGCGATGAACACGTCGATGACTATCAACGCCCCCGCGGCGTGGCTCTTGGCGCTCTATGTCGCGCTTGCCGACGAGCAGGGCGAGCCGCGCGCCAAACTGACCGGCACCACGCAAAACGACATCATCAAGGAATATCTGTCGCGCGGCACGTATGTGTTTCCGCCGGCGCCGTCGATGCGGCTGACCAAGGACGTGATCCTGTTCACGACCAAGGAGATGCCGAAATGGAATCCGATGAATGTCTGCTCCTATCACCTGCAGGAAGCGGGCGCGACGCCGGAGCAGGAGCTGGCATTTGCGCTTGCCACCGCGATCGGCGTGCTCGATGCGGTGAAGGCGTCCGGCGAGTGCGCGCCGGAAGAATTCGGCGACGTAGTCGGGCGGATTTCGTTCTTCGTCAATGCGGGCCTGCGCTTTGTCACCGAAGTCTGCAAGATGCGCGCTTTCACCGAATTATGGGACGAGATCACCCGCGAACGTTATGGCGTGACTGACGCCAAGCAGCGCCTGTTCCGCTACGGCGTTCAGGTCAATTCGCTTGGCCTCACCGAGCAGCAGCCGGAGAACAACGTCGCCCGCATTCTGATCGAGATGCTTGCGGTGACGCTGTCGAAAAATGCCCGCGCCCGCGCGGTGCAGCTACCGGCCTGGAACGAGGCGCTCGGTCTGCCGCGCCCGTGGGACCAGCAATGGTCGCTGCGCATGCAGCAGATCCTCGCCTACGAGACCGACCTGCTCGAATATGGCGACGTGTTCGACGGCTCGCCGGCGATCGCCGCCAAGGTCGCCGCGTTGAAAAAAGCGGCGAAGGAAGAGCTGAAGCACATCGAGGAGATGGGCGGCACGGTTGCCGCAGTCGAGTCCGGGTATCTCAAGCAGCAACTGGTCGAGTCGAATTCGCGCCGGGTCGAGGCGATCGAGCGGGGCGAGCAGATCGTGGTCGGCGTCAACCGCTTCACCGAGACGGAAGCGTCGCCGCTCGCTGACGCCGCCGATGCGGTGCTGACCGTGTCTGCCGAAGCCGAAGCCGGGCAGATCGCGCGACTTGCGGCCTGGCGCGCCGCCCGCGACGCCAAGGCGGTCGCCGCCGCGCTCGATGCGTTGCACAAGGCGGCGAAGAGCGGCGCCAACATCATGCCGCCGTCGATCGCTTGCGCCAAAGCCGGCGTCACTACCGGCGAATGGGGCTTTGCACTGCGCTCGGCGTTCGGCGAATACCGCGCGCCGACCGGGGTCGGCACCGCGATGCGCAACGATGCCGAAGGGCTCGACGACATCCGCGCCGAAGTCGACCGCGTATCGAAGAAGCTCGGCCGGCGGCTGAAATTTCTCGTCGGTAAGCCCGGCCTCGACGGCCATTCCAACGGCGCCGAACAAATCGCCGCCCGCGCCCGTGATGCCGGCATGGACGTAGTCTATGACGGCATCCGGCTGACGGCGGAAGCGATCGCGGCCGCGGCCGCCGAGAAGGACGTGCATGTGGTCGGACTGTCGATCCTGTCCGGCTCACACCTGCCGCTGGTGCAAGACGTCATCGCGCGGATGAAGGAAGCCGGGATTGACGATGTGCCGGTCGTGGTCGGCGGCATCATCCCGAAAGAGGACGCCAGCGCGCTGAAGAGCGCCGGCGTGGCCGCGGTCTACACGCCGAAAGATTTTGAGCTGAACCGCATCATGTCCGACCTGGTGCGCATCGTCGAAGGCACTACGGCAAAGGCGTGATCGCTATTCCGCCGCGGGCACCAGTGGCGCCGCTTGCGCGTTGTCCGCCGCGAGCTGGCGAAGCTCCGCCGCGATGTCGCGATTCATTGTCGCTTCGAGATCGCGAAGGATGCGGTAAAGCTCGATACCGTCCATGATGCGATGGTCGTAGAAGATCTGAATCGGCGCCTCGCCGTTGGGCTCGACCAAGCCGAAGTAGAGCATAAACGAAGCCGGCATTGCCGATTGGGTGATGGTGCCGCCGGTCGGAAACGGATTGATCCCAGCGGTGCCGATATAGCGCGCCCGCAACGGGCCGGACCAATAGAGCGCAAAACTCCAGATCAGCCGGCGCACCAACACCGGCGGGCGAGAGAAGCGGATCAGGCGGCGGAAACTGCCGACGTTTTCAACCGGCACCTTACGGAGTTTGCGCAACGCGTCGTCGAGCTTGGTCAACGGAATTTTGTCGGGTGCGGCAAATTGCTCGAAGAACAATGCTGCCACTCCGCGCCACGCCCGTTCGATGACCACGGTGAGGACGCTGTCCGGATGCAAATAGAGTCGCGCCCAGGGAAAAGGCAGGTATGCCGTGCGCAATTCGTCCCGGCGCTCGCCGACCAGCGCCAGCGCCTTCATCCAGATCGCGGTCCAGCCGACCGGCGGCTGTGCCACTGCACGTGCCGCAACCACAGGCGCGATGTTGAGCCGCCACGCATACCCCATGACGTGCGATTTCTTACCGAAATGCACGAGGTCATTCATCCAGCGCCGGTGCAACGGCACCGGCCGGTAACGTGGCTCTGAACCCATCGTTTGATTGTAGGTCATCGGCGAGCCAAGATCACTATAACGGCGCCCGTGCCTGTGAAAAACGCGTGGTTACGTGTGTTGGCGTTGCGCCGCCGCCCCTGCCGCCTTGTTAGCGCCCTTGCCGGCGCATAAAACCGGCGAGAACGGGAGATAAGAACTTGAGCAGAGAAGCGGTGTTGCGCCGGCTCGAGCCGATATTTCGCAGTGTCATCGATCCCAATCTCACGCTGACCGAAGAACTCGATGCCTCGAAGGTTCCACTGTGGGATTCGCTGAAACACATTATTCTTGTGGTCGAGATCGAGATGCAGCTTGGCGTCGCATTGACGACCGACGAGCTCGCCAATCTGCAAAATGTGAGCGAACTGGTGACGCTGTTGCAAGAGCGGGGTGTCCGCGTATGAGCCGCGGGCTTCGCCCATGAATGCTGATGGCGGAGAGCTCGAGCGCTTGCTCGCAAACTACGGCGCGGCGCGCACGTTGCAGCAACTCGACGCTTGCGCGCGCGCTTACGAACAAGCCGGCACGCCGAAATCCGCCTCGTGGCCGAAAATCCGGTTGGCGCTGACCGGCAACTACTCAACGCAGTTTCTCGCTCGCGGATTACCCGTCGCGCTCGCAGCGCGGGAGTTCGCGGCAGAACTCTACGAGAGCCCGTACAATCAATGGCGGGCGGAATTGCTCGACGGCGCCTCGTCGCTCTACGCATTTTCGCCGACCCACCTGGTGCTCGCACTGACCTCGATCGAACTTGCTTACGGAGCGCTGCGCGGCCCGGACGCCGTTGTCGAAACCATCGCCGCTGCGGTCAAGGCGGCGCTGAAAGCCGGCGATGCGCACATTCTCATCACTCTGCCCGAGCCGCTTGCGGATGAAATCTCCGACAACGGCGCCGCTTATGCCTGGCGGCGCGCTGTGAATGAAGGCCTGCGCGCGGCACTCGCGACACCGCGCGTGACCCTGATCGACATTGAGCCGCTGATCCGCGCCATCGGTACCCCCGCATGGTTCGACGATCGTTTCTACGACAGCGCCAAGCTGCCGTTCCATCCCGACCGGACTCCGGCGATGCTCGGCGTCTTGGCAGATGCCGTCGTCGGCACGGTTGCGCCGCGATGCAAACTCGTGGTCGTCGACCTCGACGACACGCTGTGGGGCGGCCGGGTCGGCGATGATGGTTATGAGGGCATCGATCTCGACCCCGCCGGTAAGGGCCGTCATTTTCTGCGGCTGCAAACATTTCTGAAAGGTCTACGCGACAAAGGCATCGTGCTTGCGCTTGCGAGCAAAAACGATCCTGCTGCCGTCGATGAAGTATTTGCCAAGCGTCCTGAGATGATGCTGCGTTTCGATGATTTTGCCGCGGCCGAGATTCACTGGGAGCCAAAATCGTCGAGCGTTGCGCGAATTCTGGATCGTCTGAAGCTTTCGACAGCGGGTGTCGTGTTCCTGGACGACAATCCGGTCGAGCGCGCCGAAGTGCGGCGGCGTTTTCCCGATATCGCGGTGCCGGAATTGCCCGACGATCCGGCGCAGCGGGTGCCGATGCTTGAGCGTACCGGGTTGTTCGATCATCGCCTCGCCACGCGTGAATCGCGCGAACGCAACCGCATGTACGCCGAGAATGCCGCACGCGAGGACGCGCAACGCGACGCCGGCGATTATCAGGAATTTTTGCGCGGGCTAAAAATGGTCATGGAAGCATCCTCGCTTGAAGACACCCGGGAGCGGGTCGTCGAGCTGATCAACAAGACCAATCAGTTCAACTTGACGACGCGCCGTTATAATTGGAGCGAGTTGGCGAACACCGTGAACAATGGCTTCGGCCGCTCCTATCGGCTCAAAGACCGGTTCGGCGACAACGGCATCATCAGCGTTGTCGCTGTCGCGCGCGACTCACAGGACGACGCGCGCATCGATCTTTGGCTGATGTCCTGCCGGGTTCTCGGCCGCAAAGTTGAGGAAGCCATTCTCGCCGATGTCATCCGCCGCGCCCGCGCACTCGGCGCGCACCGGCTGGTCGGCGAGTATTGTCCGACCGCGAAGAACGCCCTGGTGCGAGAGCTCTATCCCCGCCTCGGATTTCACGAAATCGGCCGCGACGGCGCGAATGTGCTCTACGCCTTGCCGATTGAAGAGGCGCGTGCGGAACAAGGCGTAGGTTTCATTGAATGGTCGGAAAAGTCCGCAGCCGCGGTTGGCTGAGATCGGCGCTGCTTCAGGCTTTCGGCAAAACCGCCGCGAGCACTTCGCTGAGCGCGCTGGGACTTAAGGGTTTGCGGAGATAAGAGTTCATGCCTGCCGCCCGGGCCGCCTTTTCGTCGCCCATTTCGGTTCGACCGGATATGCCGACGATCGGGATACGAGCCGCAGCATCAGAACGCGCACGGATGCGGCGGGTGGTCTCTACCCCGTCGATGCCCGGGAGCGTCACGTCCATCAGCACCGCGTCATAGCCGCGCGCCACCGCCGCGATCGCCTCTTCGCCGGAGCCGACAAAATCCGCGCGATGCCCAAGTTCGGTAAGGATGGTGTTGAGGATAACTCGCCCATAAGGATTGTCTTCGGCGCAAAGGATCGCAAGCGATCGCCCCGGCGACGTTGTTACACGTTGCTCCGCATGTGCCGGTATCGCGCCTGGGGCGACGGCGACGACAACCGAGAGACGGAAGCTTGAGCCGCGGCCGGGTTTGCTGGTCACGGAGAGATCGCCACCCATGAGCTTGGCGAGCGCCTTGACGACAGCAAGCCCGAGTCCGGCGCCACCATAGCGGCGCGCGATATCTGCATTGGCCTGCACGAACGGACGAAACAGGCGCTTGATCTCGCCCGGCTTAAGCCCGATGCCGCTATCGGTAACGGTGAAAATGAGGCGGACCTGTCCGCTCGCCGCGCGCGCGCCGCGCACGTTAAGCCGCACCGCGCCGCGCTCGGTAAACTTGACCGCGTTGTCGATGAGATTTTCGAGCGCCGCCCGCAACCGCACCGTGTCGCCAACAAGTGTCTGCGGCAAACTTTCGTCGACCGTCACTTCAGTGCTGAGACTTTTGGTCTCTGCACGGGCGGAGAGCGACTCGGCCAAATCCTCAATGAAGCGCCGCGGCTGGAAAGCTTCCTGCTGCAGCTTCAGCGCCGTTGTATCGGCTTTGGCAGCGTCGATCATCAGCGTGGTCAGCGAAGCAAGGTGCTTGGCGCTGCTCCTGATACCCAACGCCCAGCGCCGCTCGCGTTCACCGAGATTAGAACTTGCCAGCAATTCGCCGAGTGCCAGGATGCCGGTGAGCGCGGTGCGGATGTCGTGTGCGTAAGCCGCCAGCGAGGCGCCGGTGCCCCGCATGGCCGGCGCCGTGCGCACGCGCTTTCGCGTGCGCCGTCGCGCCGGTTTGCCGCTCGGCTTTTTTGACTTCAATCGCGCCATGGCAGCCCCCCGCCGCCAAGCTCACCATGGCACGGCGGGGAATCAAACAAAACCAGACAGCAACTGATTTTCAGCGTCCGAGCCCCACCATGCGCCTGATATCCACCGCTGTGACGCCGCCGGCCCGCAATTCGCGCAGGCTGGTTGCCGAGGTCGATTTCGACAGTTTGCGGCCGGCTCCGTCAACGATGAGGCGGTGGTGATGATAGACCGGCTCAGGCAGGCCGAGCAGCGCCTGCAACAGGCGGTGAATGGCGGTCGCCCAAAACAAATCCTGCCCGCGCACCACGTCGGTGACGCCCTGGAGCGCATCGTCGATGACGACGGCGAGGTGATAGCTGGTCGCCGCTTCCTTACGGGCCAAAACGACGTCGCCCCACATTTGCGGCACCGCCGTCACCCGGCCGGATTGGCCTTGCGGGCCGTGGCCGGTCTCGGTCCACGTCAGGACGCCAGCGCGCGCCACCGCTGCATCCATGGCGAGCCGCAGCGCGTACGGCTCGCCGTCACTGCGCCGGCGCCCGCTTTCGGACCGCGACAGCCTGCGCCCCCGGCCGGCATAAAGCGGCACACCATCGGGATCGCGGGGCCAGGGGCCCTGCCGTTCGCGCTCGGCGACCAGCGTGTTGATCTCGCTCCGGCTCTCGAAGCTCGGATAAATGAGCCCATCATTCTCGAGCTTGGATAGCGCGGCCTGATGGTCGCCAAGATGCTCGCTCTGTCGCCGAACGTTCTCTTCCCAATCGATGCCGAGCCAGACGAGATCCTCGTAGATCGCAGCCTCATATTCCGGCCGGCAGCGGGCTGCGTCGATATCTTCGATGCGCAGCAGAAGCCGACCGCCGGTCTGCCGCGCCAGGTCATGATTGAGCAGCGCCGAAAAAGCGTGACCCAGATGCAAATAGCCATTCGGGCTTGGCGCAAAACGAAAGATACGCGTGTGCATCGAGTTCGGTTATACGCCGGGCCGGGTTGACACAGGGGCCAGTCACTCAAACAAGTAGGCCATTCTGAGGTCGATCCCGAAAATAGCCAAACCCGATGGCCCATTCGCATATCCATACCGAGGACGATCTCGACACTGCGCTTGCCGCACTTGGTAAGGTCGATCCACGGTTCGTGTCGCTCATCGCCGAAGCCGGCAGACCACCGCTACGCCGGCGAGCCGATGGATTTGCCGGCCTCGCCGCAATTATAGTTGCGCAGCAACTCTCGACCGCAAGCGCCAACGCGATTTGGGGACGCCTCGCAGCAGCGTTCGATCCGTTCGATCCGGACGCGATCTTGCGCGCACGCCCGGCGCGGCTGGCAAGACTTGGACTCTCCGCACCCAAAATCCGCGCGCTCAAGGAAATTGCTCGCGCTGTAAAACGTGGCCACCTGCCGCTCGCCGCGCTCAGCGAGCTTGCCGCCGAGGAAGCGCATGCGGCGCTGACCGCCGTGCATGGCATTGGCCCGTGGACCGCGGACATTTATCTGTTGGCATGCCTTGGCCACGCCGACGCCTGGCCGGCCGGCGATCTCGCTTTGCAAGAAGCCGCCAGAGTTGCATTCGCACTACCGGCACGGCCGACCGCGAAGGAGATGATCGCCTTGGCCGAGTCGTGGCGACCCTGGCGCGCCATCGCGGCGCGGATCTTGTGGTCGTATTATCGCGTCGCTGCCGTAGCATCGAAGTCACCAACCAGAGCCAGTCAGCCCAAGCGTAAGACGCGTAAGCCGCGTTGAAGGGGAACGAGCCTGAAAATCTTCAGACCGTTCATCACAGCTTCTGCGATATGCCCACGTAGAAGCCGCGGCGGGCGCCAAATTGCGGGGCGAAGACACCGATACCGCTGCCGTCGCGAAGCACGTAAGTCTTGTCCAGCAGATTGACGATATCGAAACGCAGCGTCATTGGTTTGGAGTCCGCCGACCACTTGATTTCGCGTGACACACCGGCGTTGACGACGACGTAAGGCGGGTTGCTGAGCGAATTCGGTGCAACGCCGTCGGACAGATCGCCGGTGCGCAGGCCGCTGCCATAGAGCACGCTGGTCGAGAACAGATTGCCCCACCAGCGATACGACGCGCCGGCCGAGCCGGTCATCATCTGCATGTCGTCGGTATAGTGCCAGTTGTTGAGCAGATAATTGTAATCCAGAGCGTCGATCAGATATTGGTTCGATACGACGTCGATGGCTCTGGTGATGTTGAATGAGAAGTTTGCGTAGGCCCGGAAATCGCCGTTGACATACTTGGCCTTGACTTCACCGCCTTCGCTGTAGCCGCGCGCGTAGTTGAATTGGGTCAGCACCACAGCGCTGCCGAACTGGCCATCGTCGAGCATGTCGCGCGCATCCTTGTAGTAGCCATCGACGCCGACCGTGAGGCCCGGAAGCACGACCTGGTCGACGCCGACGTCGTAATAGTTCGAGCGCTCGGGCAACACCGGACTATTCAATGCGACCTCCGGCTGATTGGTGGTGTTGGTGAAGAGCGCGATGTCCGATTGCGCCGCTTGCGCCTGATAAGGCGGCGTAAAATAACGTGCGTAGCCGGCGTGGAAAGTCGTGCCGTCGAACGGTTTGTAAACCAGCGCGATGCGCGGGCTAAGCTGATTTGCGCTGACGTATTGATACAATTGATCGAAGCGGAGACCGGCGTTCAGAGTGAGCTCACGGGTGATCTTCCATTCGTCCTGAACGTAGGTTCCGATGTTCCAGCCAAGCTTCGAGTTTGGATCGTCGATCGTAAACGGTGTCGGCGAAATGGCGCCGGTGACCGGACTGACCGGCAGGACCGTCGCATTGTCGTCGACGTTGGTTTGCTCTTCGGTCACGGCAAAACCGGTTCGCAGCGTGTGCCGGGCGTCGACGATGTAGGACATGTCGAATTGGGTGCCGTTGAGCAGGCTCTCGCGCGTCACATTGGACGCCACGTCGTTGAACACCAGGTCTCCGTAAACGTCGGGGACGAAGTTGACTTTGGCGTAGCGCGAGAACACCGCGATTTGCGCGTCGCCGTCAGTGCCCTTCTTTTGCAGCGCCGCGATGTTGGCGACGTAGGTGTCGAATTCGTTCTCGTTGAGCCACAATGAGTTGTAGTTCGCCGGACCGAAATCGCCGAGCGGCATCTGCGCGGGATTGTTCGGGATCTGGAACGCGCTGTAGGACGCGGCCGAGATCAAGCTCAACCGCGTCGATTCGTCGAGCAGCGTCGACGCATAGCCGAAGAACTTGCCCTGTTCGGTGTAGTCGTGGTTCGCGTTGGGACTGGACGTGGGATTTTCCAGCCCGAGAGCATTCCAATTGCCGCGGGCACTGACAAAATACTCACTGTTGCCGAAGCTGCCGCCGTAATCGATGCTCGGCGTGAAGGTCTGGCGGCTGCCGCCGTACAGACTGATCTCGCCGCCAGGCGCGGCAAAGGCTCGGCTGGTGATATCGAGGACGCCGGCGGTGCGCAGGCCGTATTGGGCCGGCAGCGTCCCGGTGAGTAGCGACATGCTGCCGATGAAATTGGTGTCGAGCACCGGGCCAAGCGACGAGACGCCTTCGGGAATGACAATTCCGTTGATGCGGTATTGGACGTTGGCATATTCGTTTCTGACGTGGAAATCGGGATTGGAAACGGCTGAATCGTAGGACACGCCGGGGAATTGCAGGATAACCTTGTCGATCGGCGTGTTGTCGCCCTGCGGCAACGCCACGATCGCATCACGACTGATCGTGTAAGACGTGGCTCCAATCTTCGGCAGCAGATTGTCCCGCGCCTGATCCAGCGCCTTCATCTTGTTGTCCAACGCCGCCTGCGCGGCCGTAGGGAGATCCGTTTGCGCGCTGCGTTGCACAGCTCCTGCGCTCGGCTTTGGCTTGGACTTTTGTTTCGGCTTCGACGCCGACACGACGATTGACGGAAGCTGCACTTCGCCGCCTGCCGGGACTTGGGTCGGCGCTGGCGCCGAGGGCTGCTGGGATTGCGCGGGCGCCGGTCCTGACGACTGCGCGTTTGCGGCAACCGCTGCTCCGAGATTGAAGACCATCACCCTAGCGATGACCGGAACACTGAGCCGGAAGAGACGCCAACACGCGTTTACTGAAAATCCCGGCATAACACCAAGTATTTTAGAATTATTGGAAAGTATAAATCCGCCCGCTGCACCAGAATTCTCAGTTCATCATGCGGAAGCTAGCAAACACATTTGTTGCAACACTGTCGATTATTTTCTTTTTGAATTGAAACAATTCAAAACTGGAGCGGCGCTCGGCTAAAATTTATCAGATGCTCGCGCCGCCGCTTGCAACGTTAGCGCTGTTGCACCTGCACGGTCACATGGGACAAGGCGCGAAATCGCCTGAGCAGCGATTGATAATAGTCCGGCCCGCGCGGCTGCGCCGTCGCCACCGAGACGATCGCCCCCAAATGGCCGGGGCCAAGCCGCCACAAATGCAAATCGGTCAGACGATCGCCGTCAGTCTCGATCATGGCGCGCATGCGCTCGGCCATACCGCGATCCGGATTCATGTCGAGCAAAATGGCTCCGGTGTCGCGAATGAGCGTGTACGACCAGGCCGCAATAACGATGGCGCCGACCAGACCGACGACCGGATCCATCCATGCCAAGCCGAGGAAGCGTCCGAACAGGAGCCCGACAATCACCAGCACCGAAACTCCCGCATCCGCCAGCACGTGAACGATGGCAGACCGCATATTGTTGTCGCGCTCAGCTGCGCCATGCGCATGCTCATGTTCCTGGAACTCGATCGCATGAACTTCGCCGCCGCGATCGAGCGAGATGCGGACGGTAAACGCATGCGGCTCGGGGATTTCATCGACGGATTCCAGATATTCCCCGCGGGCGGCCATCGAGAAGGCCTGCCGGACACCGTCCGCGCGTATGGTCTCGATGGTGACAGAGTCCGCGGCAGGCGTCGGCCCGGAGCAAGACAGCCTGAAGCGCGGCGGTACGCCCTCCTCGAAGATCTCAAGCGTCGACGGGCCGGCGCTGGTTTGCAGAGAATGCGCCTGGTCATGCTCGTGATGGTGTCTGGCCTGCGAATCGTCACTACTGTGACTGTGACCAGTGTGATGGCTACCCCCGCTGAGCAGGAGTACGCTCGCAACGTTGACAATCAGTCCGAGCACCGCAATCGGAATGGCCTCGTTGAAGTCGATCGGAACAGGCCAGATGAAACGGGTGACGGCCTCGTAGCCGATGAGGATCGCGATCATCGCCAGCACGATGGCGCTGGTGAAGCCCGCCAGATCGCCAAGCTTGCCGGTGCCGAAACTGAAGCGGTTGTCTTCGGCGTGGCGGCGCGCATAGCTGTAAGCGAGCGCGGCCAGCAACAGCGCACTCGCGTGCGTCGACATATGCAAGCCGTCAGCGACCAACGCGATCGAGCCGAAGATGAGGCCGCCGACGATCTCGACGATCATCATCACGGTACAGAGCGCGATAACCATCCAGGTGCGGCGCTCGTTTCGCTCGTGGCCCTCGCCGAGAAAAACGTGAGTGTGGGCCCCCGGAAGGGTCTCGGCCATGATCGGTCCCTCACTTGGGTGCAAGCGGCTTCATTTTAGCCTGAAGCGGACGACCTCAACGAAGCGTCTAGAGAAAGGTCAACCGCATGAAAGCAACACCAGACGATTATCCGCCGCCCTTAATGCGATCCTGGTGCCATCTATTGCTTGGTAGCTCTCCTTAAAAGATAGGTATCCATAATCCAACCCTTCTTCGTTTTCGCTTCCTTCCGCACCCGCTCGATGTCCCCAATCAGTTCCTGGAGATTGCCAGACACGAGAATTTCATCTTCGGTTCCAATGTAAGCGCCCCAATAGATATCAACCCCAGAAGTCTCGATGTTTTTGAACGAACATTCGGCGTCGAGCATGACGACGACATCGTCGATATTATTCGGCAGCCCTTCGGATAGCTTGCGTCCGGTTGTGATGTGGACGGACCGCCCGATTCGGTTCAGAGCGATTTTGTGACGCGCGGCCAACGCCTGGACGCTGCTTATTCCAGGAATGACCTCATACTCGAACTTAACGGCACCTCTCGCGGTGACCTGATCAATGATCCGCAACGTGCTGTCGTAGAGCGATGGGTCGCCCCAGACGAGGAAGGCGCCGCATTCTTCATCGCCGAGTTCATTTGAGATCAATCGTTCGTATATCGCCGCTCTCTGTTCGTGCCAATCCGCGACCGCCAACTCATACGACGATGGATCGCGATCGCGCGGCGGATCAACAGTCTCAATGACCCTGTACGACTTGTCCTCGATGTAACGTTCGCAGATCTCCCTGCGAAGACGGATCAGGTCCTCTTTCTCTCGCCCTTTGTCCATGACAAAGAAAACATCGACCTCATTGAGCGCATTGATCGCCTGTACGGTAATGTAGTCGGGATTGCCCGCTCCAATACCGATGACGAATACCTTTTTCATAGGACTCTCCGTTGCCAATCATAACGTGCCGATTGGCATGGTATTGTTCGGCCCGGCGGGCCGATTCCTCTCGCCTCAAGCAGTTCGGCAGCACGCTGGAGGCAGGTAGGACAGAGACAATCCTTGAAACGTCCGGCCTCCGGCGGCAGAGGCATCGGCAAACGATACGATTGGCCTCCACACCAGCAGCCGCGGCTGCCGTCGGGTGAACAATCGAATTTGGCACCGCAGGATTCGCAGGCTATCCGTCTCGGGATTGTTCTCAAGTTTTAGCGCCCTGCTTTGTCGAGTTCGCGCAATCGGGAATGACCGCCATTCGGGTCACATTGTCGCTTTCTCGATGATCGCTTGCAGGGCAGTCAGTCCATCAGTAAGTGCCGCGGGGCCCGGTTGCAGGATCAGCGATGATTTTATTTCGTGAATCTCGCCCCGCTTGACCGCCGGCACCTCATTAAAACCGGATCGCATGACGACTTTGTCCCCGCGGAATTTCTTCCCGCACCACGATCCGATGATGATATCCGGCTCACGCCGTACGACCTCTTCGGCGGTAACGATGCGATCCTTGGCCGATTTACAGGACGCGCGGTCGGCAAAGATATCAATGCCGCCGGCGGTCTCGATGAGCTCCGATACCCAACCGATACCGGAGATCATCGGATCGTCCCATTCCTCGAAGTAGACCTTCGGCCGCCACGGCAGTTGCGAGGCCCGTTGCCGTGCATCGGCGATTATGCCGGCAAACTCGCTCGCTAACCGGTCAGCGCGATCGGGCGCGCCGATCAAGGCGCCCAGTATTCTGATCATATCGATAATTTGGGAGATCGTTCGCTGATTGAGCGCGTGGACGGCAACCCCCTCACGGATCAGCGTCGCCGCGATATCGGCCTGGAGGTCCGAGAACGTCAGGACCAGATCAGGTTTAAGATCAAGAATTTTCGGAACGTCGGCCGAGATAAAGGCAGAGACCCGCGGCTTCTCGCGCCGCGCTCTCGGCGGACGCACCACGTAGCCTGAAATGCCAACGATGCGGTGCTCCTCGCCGAGCCGGTAAAGGGTCTCGACTGTTTCTTCGGTCAGACAAACGATCCGCTCCGGCGGGAACATCTCGACCCGTCTCCCTCGACCAGCTGGGCATTGCTTCCGAACAGACAACGAGCATCAATTAGAGCCGCGTGCGGTTCATTGACAACGCGGCACCCATACCCCTATCTTCCCCTTGCCTCCACGAAATGAGGAAGCCGGTGGAAATCCGGCGCGGTCGCGCCACTGTATTCGGCCAGTGATTCGTCTCAAAGGTCGAGAGCCAGACCCTCTTCGTGATCGGCACCGCTCTAACGGGACGCGCAATCCCAGGAGGATGAGATGACAACCACGACATTCGGACCGGCCTTCCCGGTCGCCGCCATACCGCTCCGTGAATGGCTGCCTTGGGCCATTTTCGCCGGGCTTATTCTGTTGCTGGCGATTTATTTTGTCGGCGCCGAAGAGGGAGCTACGTCGCTGATCAGCGGCATGTACGTGCACGAGTTCGTGCACGACGGACGGCACCTGCTCGGCTTCCCCTGTCACTAACTGACAGGAGCAGATCCCCATGGTCAGGACGTTTCTCGTCCGCGGGATGCTTGTCGGCATCGTCGCGGGCCTACTCTCCTTTGGCTTTCTGAAAGTCTATGGCGAGCCGCAAGTCGATCGCGCCATCGCCTTTGAGACGCAAATGGACGAAGCAAAGGCCGCAGCAGAAAAGGCCGAAAAGGCTAAAGACATGCCCAAGGGCATGGACAAGGGCATGGCCAAGGACGCGCCCAAAGGAATGGCGATGTCCGAGGAAGAACCCGAGTTGGTCAGCCGCCCGGTGCAGGCCGGCCTCGGCCTCTTCACTGCCGTCATCGTCTATTGCGCGGCGTTTGGCGGACTGTTCGGCCTCGCGTTCGCTTTCGCCTATGGACGGCTTCCCGGAGCGCTCACCCCACAAGCTGTCTCGGCGTTGCTCGCGACAACCGGCTTCATCGCGATCTATCTCGTGCCGAACCTGAAATATCCGGCTAATCCGCCGTCGGTCGGCGACCCCGAGACGATCGGAATGCGGACCGCACTGTATTTCATCATGATCGCGATTTCGCTCGCGGCCATGATCGGTTCGGCATCGCTCAAGCGCTTGTTCGTGCCGCGGTTTGGCGAGTGGAACGCAACGCTTTTGGTCGCCGCGTGCTATATCGTCGTCATGTTGATCGCTGCGCTCGCACTACCTGCGATCAACGAAGTGCCAGAGCAGTTTCCTGCCGCTGTGCTGTGGCAATTCCGGATCGCATCGCTTGGCGCGCAGTTCATCATGTGGGCGACGTTGGGTTTGCTGTTCGGCGCCTTGAGCCAGCGCGCGTTTGCGGGCGGCAGGGCGCGGACCTAATTTTCAAATTGACCGGCGCCGCGATTTCTGCGGCGCCGCGACCTTCGGCACGGCACATGACTGCGCGCTTGCTTTTGATCTCTCACGCGTCAACCGACGCCGTGCGCAAATCGACCTTCCCCGTCGACGAGGTGCTCGACCAACACGGCAGGACCGACGCTGCAGCGCTCGCGGGACATCTGCCGCGCGCCGATCGGTTTTGGACCAGCCCGGAGTTGCGAACGCGGCAAACCGCCGAAGCGCTTCTAGTCAGCGCAAGCGTACAGCCAATGTTGCGCGATTGCGATTATGGGAAATGGAGCGGACAGACCTTCGATGACGTATACGCGCAGGATCCGGAAGCCGCGACCGCATGGTTGCGCGACGTAGGAGCAACGCCCCACGGCGGCGAATCGATCCTCAGCCTGATGCAGCGAGTCGCGGAATGGCTCGCGGAAAAACAAACTCAGCATCAGCAGTCGATCGTCGTGACCCACGCGACCATCATTCGCGCAGCTATCATCCATGCGATCGAGGCCACGCCGCAGTCGTTCTGGCGCATCGACATCGCGCCGCTGTCGATGACGCGCTTGAGCGGCGCAAACGGCCGCTGGAATCTTGTCTCCGCCGGGTGCTCGCTGCCGCGTTCTATGTAGTCGTCGCGATCTACTTTGATCGCTTAGTAGATCACTTTTGATCTACTTTAATTCTAAAACATATACGTTGACGCTTTCGGCGAAGCGATGTTTTGATCGCGATTACGGGGGCGCCGACAATGCTTCAGATTTTTTTTGAATCGCTTTGGTCTTCGGCCGCTCGCTCGTTGCTGAAGAAATTCGGAAGCGCCGAGCATCTGCCGCGGACCGTGAAGAATTTGAGACAGCTGCAGCAAGCCGAAGTATGGCCCCATAACAACACTCGCCGAAGGACAAATGTTCGGCTTGACATAAAAAACGGCGGCGCATCTAATCATCGTGATTCAGGTGTGCCGATCACGTTGGTCGGCCAAAAGGGAATTCGGTGCGTCAAGCCGTTTCGGCGGCAAGACAAGTCCGGAGCTGCCCCCGCAACTGTCGGCGGTGAGCCCTTCTCTAAAATGCCACTGGGCTTTGCGGCGCAAAGTCTGGGAAGGCTGAGAAGGGCGACGACCCGCGAGCCAGGAGACCTGCCTGAACTGAGTCATCCTTCCGGCGTGCGGGGCGCGCGATCGGGGCGGACTTCCGCTGTGGTGACAGAACGCGTTGTCACACGAACGGAGGCCGCCATGGCTGACCTGAGACGGATTCTATCAAACAATCTCGACACACGGGCACGGATTGCGATTGGCGCAACCTGCGCGGCGTTGATTTTCACGTCGGCGGATTATGCCTTCGCAGACGGGATTTTCAGTGCACCGTGGTTTCGCTTTGATGGTCCAGCGTACAACTGGAGCGGCTTCTATGCCGGCGGCAATATGGGCGTCGGCTGGGGCAAGTCGAATTGGACCGCCACGCCCGGTGTCAGTGGCTCGACCGACTTATTCCAAACGCTCAATACTTTCGACGAGGGCGGCAGCTTCTTGGCTGGCGTGCAGGCTGGCTACAATTATCTGCTGCCCAACCGCATTCTTCTCGGCGCGGAGGTCGACGCGTCGTTTCCGTCGTGGGCCACTCTTCCGAGCGGAGTGAACCCGTTCGGAGTCTCCGTTGGCGGCAGCTCAACCTTCACGTCGCCGACCCTGGGCGCGGTGAGCTTCGCCGAAACGGTACTGGCTTCCGGAACGGCGCGTGGCCGCATCGGCTACGCTCCCGGCCACTGGCTGTTTTATGCGACCGGCGGATTTGCCTGGACGTACAACCAGCAATCGCTCACGCAGGTCGCAGGAGCAGGCCTGAGCGAGACGCCGTTCCTCTGGCGATTGGGCTGGGCGGCCGGCGGCGGCGTCGAGGTGCCGATTGCGCCGCACTGGACTGCTCGCCTTGAGTATTTGTACACCGGCTACGGCACCCACAACACGGCATTCTTTGGCGGCGCGCAGCCGATCAATTCGGATTTCTCGGTCCAAGAGGTGCGCGCCGGCGTCGACTATCAGTTCGACAACGGCGCGGCCGTGGCAGCGGCGCCTCTGGCCTTCAAGGGTCCGGCGGCGCCGGCCCAGGATAATCTCAATTTTCACGGGCAAACGACCTTCGTCTATCAGGGCAATCTTGCGTTCCGATCGCCGTATTCGGGGCCGAACAGCCTGCCGGGCGTCAGCGAAGCCCGTGAGACGTTTGACACGACGCTGTTCATCGGTATTCGGCCTTGGAAGGATGCGGAGATCTGGCTCGATCCGGAGATCGATCAAGGCCACGGTCTCGCGGATACGCATGGTGTTGCGGGATTCCCGAGCGGCGAAGTCCTACAAACTCGGCGCCGATTACCCTTATGCGCGCGTGCAGCGCTATTTTCTGCGACAGACAATCGATCTCGGCGGCGATACCCAGAAGATTGACGCCGACGCCAACCAGTTCGCGATGGCGCCGACGTCTAATCGGCTGGTTCTGACGGTCGGAAAGTTTGGCATCGTCGATATGTTCGACACCAATAAATACGCCAACAGTCCAAAGGACGATTTCCTGAACTGGTCGCTCATCAACGCCGGCACGTTCGATTACGCCGGCGACGCCTGGGGCTACACCTATGGCGGGGCCGCCGAATGGTATCAGGGCATCTTCACCTTCCGCGGCGGCATCTTCGATATGTCCGCCAGCCCGGCCGAAGGCGGCGACAGCGCGCAAGCCTACGGACTTGACTCGACCTTTCATCAATTCCAGCTGGTCGGGGAAATCGAGGAACGCCATCAACTGTGGGGACAACCCGGCAAGCTCAAGATCACCGGCTTTCTCACCCGAGGCAACATGGGAAGCTTCCAGGATGCAATCAACCTGGCTGCGATGCCCGGAGGAGCGTTCTTCGGCGATCCCAGCGATGCGCTCGCGGCCGTGCGCCACTACCAGAGCAAACCCGGCGTCAGCCTCAATCTGGAGCAACAAGTGAACGACTGGGTCGGCGTGTTCGCCCGCGCCGGCTGGTCCGACGGTACTGTGGAGAATTGGGACTTCACCGATATCGATCGCACCGTCTCGGGCGGCATTTCGCTTGACGGCAAGCAGTGGGGCCGGCCGAACGATACGATCGGTGTCGCCGGCGTCGCTAACGGATTAGCTCCGGTCCATCAGGCTTATTTCGCGGCCGGCGGCACCGGCGTTCTGATCGGTGACGGACAACTGCCGAGTTACGGCGCGGAAGAGATCTTCGAAGCCTATTACAGTTACGGCATTACATCGGCCACGAAAGTGACCTTCGACTACCAATTCATCGCCAATCCCGGCTACGCCACACTGCGCGGGCCGGTGAACGTTTTTGCCGGGCGCTTCCACACCGAATTCTGAAACAAGTAGCGCGCCGCAAACCTGTCGTTAGTCCGGCAGCAGTCAATTGATTGGATGACGCATAGCCGCTTGGAAAACTTACTTTCGATCTACATTAATTCCAAACTATATAAGTTGACGCTGCAATTGATCTGATGTTTTGATTTTTTCAGTCATACGAAGCCCGGGAAGATGTTTGGGAAGCCATCACGGCCGATCCAAGACGGATTCTATCAAACAACGTGCTTTGCCGATGAAGATCGCCAGTGCGGCCCACCGCGCCGCGTAATAGAAGAAGGAGCTACAATGCGAAGCAAAACACAACTAGCGTTGTTTACTGTCTTGGCTGCGGTCGTGTTGGCGAGTTTGCCGGCGGCAGCCAAGGAGTTTTACGTCGGCGAGCCGATTGTCAAAAACGCCATGCAACTCGTCCCGCATTATTTGCTCGGCATCGAGATGGAGCCGATGGTGAAAGGCATGGCGATGGGCCCGAATGCCGTTCATCTTGAAGTCGACGTGCACGCCACCAAGGACGACAAGCGCGGCTTCAAAGAGGACGAATGGATTCCGTACCTCACCATCTCGTACACGATCGAGAAAGTCGGAACGAAACTGAAGAAGACCGGAAAGCTTTTGGCGATGACCGCAGGCGACGGTCCGCACTACGCCAACAATGTCGCGCTGATGGGCGACGGCGACTATAAGCTGACCTTCCATTTCGAGCCGCCGTCGAAGGCCGGCTTCGTCCGTCACGTCGATAAAGAGACCGGCGTGCCCGATTGGTGGCAACCGTTTTCGGAGACCTGGACCTTCCATTTTCCAAGCAAGCCGGCGTCCGGCTGATGCCTCGCGGCGCGCGTTTGTCGTCTTTGTTGATCCTCGCGGCACTCGCGGCGTCGGCCACGTACGCTCGCGGAGAAGACGGATTTTCGGCGACGATTACGATCCACGATCACCGCTTTGAACCGCCCGAAATCCGCGTGCCCGCCGGCAAGCGGATTTCGCTGACCGTCATCAATGCCGATCCGCTGTCGGAGGAGTTCGATTCCTCGGCGCTGAAGGTAGAAAAAGTGATTGCCGGCAAATCCCAAGGCGTCGTGCATATCAGTCCGCTCAAGCCCGGCCGCTATGATTTCATCGGCGAGTACCACGAGGATACTGCCAAGGGCCAAGTCGTCGCCGAATAGAGCGGTCTACGCCGCCAGCGTCTGCGCGGAACGCACCGGTGCCGCATTCTGACATAGACACGCCATCGCCCCCTTGGCTAAAGCAGGAACGGCATGAAGCCAGTAACTCATGGCGGCGGCCCTCGTTCACTCGGGCCGCGTTCGGCCGTGGCGTGCGGAGCTGATGGAGCAAAGAAAGTAGATGGCGGTCGAGCTTGATGGTCCGCGGCTTGCGCCGCTCTCGGGGGCCGCGCGGCAGCTTGTCGTGTTTCTCCACGGCTACGGCGCCGACGGCAATGACCTGATCGAGCTTGGCCGTGTCTGGCAGCAGTTGCTACCGGACGCGGCATTTGTCTCGCCGCATGCGCCGGAGCCATGCGGCCAGGCGCCGGTCGGGCGTCAATGGTTCGCACTGACCTTCCGCGATCCCAATGAGCGCTGGGTTGGCGCCAACAAGGCGGCGCCGGTACTGGAGCGCTTTCTCGACGCGGAGCTTGCGCGTCATCAATTGCCACCGTCGGCGCTGGCGCTCGTGGGTTTCAGTCAGGGCACGATGATGGCGCTGCATATCGGTCTGCGCCGGCCCGTGCCCCCGTCGGCAATCGTCGGCTATTCGGGCCTGCTGGTGTTGCCGCCGGACGGCAATCCCGAGACACTCGCCGCCGACATTAAATCACGGCCGCCGGTGCTGTTGGTGCACGGCGACCAGGACGAACTCATTCCGGTACAGGCGTTGTTTCAAGGGTCGCAGGCGTTGGCGGCGATGGGCGTGCCGGTCGAATGGCATTTGTCCGCCGGCATCGGCCACGGCATCGACCCCGAGGGCCTCCGTCACGGCGGCGAATTTCTGGCGCGGTGTTTTGCCAACAAACGCTGAAGCGGTACCACCTGATGCCGAACGACCGGGGCTACGACTACATCATCGTCGGGGCCGGCTCTGCGGGTTGCACACTTGCGAACCGACTGACCGAGGATGGCGACGCTCGCGTCTTGCTGCTCGAAGCCGGCGGGTGGGATCGTGATCCGTGGATCAAGATCCCGTTCGGCTGGCCGTATCTTCTGATCAACCGCAAACACGACTGGATGTATTTTGCGGAACCGGAGGCGACGACTGGCGGGCGCGGCCTCGAATGTGCCCGTGGCAGGGTGGTGGGCGGCTCATCCTCCATCCATGCCATGACCTATGCGCGCGGCAACGCCGGCGACTACGCTCGCTGGGCTGCGTCAGGCCTCAGCGGCTGGTCCTACGCCGAGGTTCTTCCCTATTTCCGACGCCAGGAATCCTGGCAGGGCGGCGCGAGCTTTTATCGCGGCGGCGACGGCCCGCTGACGACCCAGCTGTGCAGCTTTGCCGATCCGCTGGTCGAGGCCTTTGCCGTCGCGGGGCGCGAGGCCGGATATGGCGCGACCTCCGATTACAACGGCGCCCAACAGGAGGGCTTCGCCATTCCGCAGATGACCATCCGTCGCGGCCGCCGCTGTAGCGCAGCGGATGCTTATCTGCGCCCCGCCCTCGCTCGCAAAAATCTAACAATTGCGACCGGAGCGTTGGTGACGCGTCTCATCTTGGACGGTACCCGCGCGATCGGCGTCGAGTATCGAAGACGCGGCCACTCTGCGACGGCGCTCGCCGAGCGCGAAGTGATCCTCTGCGGCGGCGTCATCAACTCGCCGCAACTCTTGATGCTTTCCGGGATCGGAGAGCCGGACGAACTGCGCCCGCTTGGTATCGAGGTCAAGGTCGCTCTGCCCGGCGTCGGCAAGAACCTGCAGGATCACATCTCCGCCATCATGGCTTATCAGCGCGAAGAGCCGGGACCGGTCCATCGCGTAATGCGGTTCGACCGCATCGTGCCCGCTTTGGCTGAGGCCTATTTGCTCGGCCGGGGCATCGCGACAGATTTACCGATCGGCCAAATCGCATTTCTGAAGAGTCGCCCGGACGCAGATCTGCCTGACGTGCAACTCATATTTCATGCCGCCCCGCTGACAGCAAAGCCGTATTTCTCACCGTTCCGGCGCCCCTACTCAGACAGCTATGGCTGCCGGGCCGCGGTGCTACGCCCTGAAAGCCGGGGCCGCCTCGAACTCGCGTCGACCGACCCGACAAGAGCTGTGCGTATTCGTCAGAACTTTCTCGCCACCGACAATGACTGGAAGACGCTCCGGAGCGGTCTTCGCATGGCCCGCGATGTCTGCCGCCAAGCGCCGATGCGGTCTTTCACGGCACGCGAATTGGCGCCAGGAGAACGCGCGATTGCGGACGCCGATCTCGACGAGCATATCCGCGCCAACTCTATCACCGTTCATCATCCGATCGGGACCTGCAAAATGGGGCCCGCGAGTGACCGCTCCGCGGTGGTCGATCCGGAGCTGCGCGTATTCGGCATCGAAGGTCTTCGCGTGGTTGATGGCTCGGTCTTGCCGACCCTCGTTGGCGGCAATACTAATGCGCCTATCATTATGATTGCAGAAAAGGCCGCTGACCTCATTCGCGGCCGCCTGCCCCTGCAAGCGAACCAGCCCGGGTCCGCTCCGTGATTCGCGTGCCGGGAGCGGAGATTGTCGCGAGCGGCGGCCGACGCCACCGGCTACGCCTCGAACCGGAAAAGTCATAACCCTCGGAAAGGCTTCACAATCCTGTCACGGCTGCCTATAAACTGGCAGCCGACGCCGCATTGCGGCATGCGAGTTGGTTAGGAATGTCGTCTTGAACGCTCACGTATCTCCATCGGGCTTTCCGGCGCTGGTCCTTAATGCGGATTTCCGTCCGCTCAGCTATTACCCGCTTTCGCTTTGGTCCTGGCAGGATGCGATCAAGGCGGTGTTTCTCGAGCGGGTGAATATCGTCGCCAACTACGACCGCGCCGTCCGCAGCCCCAGCCTGGAAATGAAGCTGCCGAGCGTGGTGTCGCTCAAGACCTACGTGAAGCCGTCGACGCATCCGGCCTTCACGCGCTTTAACGTGTTCCTGCGCGACCGGTTCTGCTGCCAATATTGCGGCACGCGGGAGGATTTGACCTTCGATCACCTGCTGCCACGCTCGCGCGGCGGCAATACGACCTGGATCAACGTCGTCGCCGCCTGCTCGCCTTGCAATTTGAAGAAAGGCAGCTTGACGCCGGACGAGGCCAACATGTGGCCATCGCAACGGCCGTTCCAGCCCTCGGTGCAGCACCTGCATCGCAACGGCCGGCTGTTCCCGCCCAATTACCTGCACGATAGCTGGCTCGATTATCTTTATTGGGATACTGAGCTCGATCCATAGACGCGTAATTACATCTTGATTTCACAACGATCGCCGAGCGGCTCCATGACGCGCCAACTTCGTTGACGATGTTTGCTGCGAAGGCTTGATCAGGATGGCGCGCATTGCCCAGATCGTCTCGACCGCTCGCTACCTGCCCGAGCGCGCCGTCACTAATGCAGAACTGACAGCCCGTTTCGCGGCGCAGGGAAAACCGACCGTCATCGGCAAGTTTGAAGCCGCGACGGGCATTCTCCAGCGTTTCTACGCGCGACATGACTGGGCGACTTCGGATGTCGCCCTGCCGGCGGCCAAAGAAGCGCTCAAGCGCGCCGGGCGCAAACCCGAAGACGTGGACCTGATCATTCTCGGCACGGATTCGCCCGACTACATCACGCCTGACACTTCTGTCGCTCTCCAATACAAGCTCGGAGCAAAGAACGCCGGCACATTCGACATCGGATGCGCTTGCGCCTCGTTTCCGGCGGCGCTGGCGATTGCCTCCGGGCTGATCGCCACCAATGTGGGCCTTAAGACCGTGCTCGTGATTGGCGTCTATCTGATGCACAGGCTCAGCGACCCGGACGATCCAGTCTCGTTTTTCTACGGCGATGGCGCGGGTGCTGCCGTTGTCGAGAGCGGCGACATGCAAGGCTTCGTCGGCGCGGCTTTCCAGGCCGACGGCGCTTACGCGTCCTATTGGGGCATATTTGCCGGTGGGACCGTGGAACCCGCCAGTGTCGAAGCGGTGAAAGCCGGACGCACCCAGGTGCGCAGGCTGATCAACTATCCGGCCAACCTTAACGAAGAAGGTTGGCCACCGCTATTCAAGCGTCTCGCCGATCAAAGCGGCTTCGCGCCGGAAGACGTTGATCAATTGTTGTTCACCCAAATCAACAAATACTCGATCCCGATCGCCGCCGAACGGTGCGGGGTGCCGGCTGAGAAATGCCATACCATCATGGAGAAGTACGGTTACACCGGATCCGCCTGCATACCGATGGCATTGGACGACGCCATCGAACTCGGCAAGGTCAAACGCGGCGACCTCGTTGTCATGATCGGGTCTGGCGTGGGTTACAACATGGCCGCGGCGGCGATTCGTATGACCTTCTGATCCGCGGCTTTTAGGGTACGCGCTACTTCATCGGGCATTTGTCGTGATAGCGGTCCTGGTGATCCTTCAGGATCGTCGCCACGGTTCTGATCTCGTAACCGCCATCGGGTTTCTTGACGACCTGGTGCAGATAGAAATTCTGGATCGGGAAGTGGTTGTTGCCGTAGCGGTAAGGTCCGCGGACCGAAGCGTAATCGGCCTTCTCCATCGCCGCGCGCAGACCGTCCTTGTTGGACAGATCGCCTTTGACTGCGACAACGGCGCTGTTGATCAAATTCGCTGCATCGTAGGCTTGCGCAGCATAGAAGGCCGGATCGCGCTTGTAGGCGGCGCGAAAGTCGGCGACGAATTTTTGGTTCGCCGCATTGGGCAGATCGATCGCCCAATGTCCCGCAGTCGCAACCCCGAGGGCGAATTCGCCGGCCCGATCCAGCAATCGTGCGTCGAGCATATAGGCGGTGTAGAGCGGGATTTGGCCCTTCAAGCCGGCTTGCATGTATTGCGTGAGAAACTGCGCACCGGCGGCGCCCGGAAAAAACGCGAAGATGGCTTCAGGCTTTGCCGCGCGGGCTTTGGTCAGTTCGGCGGAGAAGTCGAGCTGGCTTGGCCACGGCGTGTACTCGTCGCCGACAATCCGGCCTTTAAAGTTTGCCTTGACGCCGGCGGCAACGTCCTTGCCGGCGGCGTAATTGGGATCGATCAGGTAAAGCGATTTGACGCCTTTCTGGTTGAGGTACTCGCCGGTCGCTTGCGCCGCCTGATCGCCTTGCCACGAGGTAGAGAAGAAAAACGGCGAGCATTGCTCACCGGCGATCTGCGAAGGGCCGGCATTGGCGCTGATGATGAAGGTCTTGGCGTTCACAGCCGACACCAATGAGGCCAGCAACACGTTGGAGAACCCGTACCCGGTGAGAAAGTCGACGTGATCGGCCTCAATCAATTTGTCGGTTTTCTGCTTGCCGACTTCCGGCTTTGACGTGTCGTCTTCGTAGATGACCTCGACCGGACGCCCGCCCATCTGCCGGCCGAGATTCTGTAATGCCAGATCGAATCCGTTGCGCATGTCGTTGCCGATGATCGCGGCAGGACCGCTGAACGTATCGACGAAGCCGATTTTGACAGGGTCGGCGGCGCTGGCCGGCGCTGCGATAATGCTCGCAGCCGCGAGCCCGACAAGCAGGCGTTTCATCGCTTCCTCCCTCGCGCGCCGGAACGCGCTTTGACCGGCTTCTTTTTCGCCTTCTTCACCGGCCGGCTCGTCTTCTTCGCTGACCGGTTTGTTTTCTTCCGCGATCTTGCGGCCTTCGCCCAAAGCTGCCGCGTTGCGATGTCGGCTCCCTCGCGCATCGCCTTGAACTTTTCCCAAACCACTGTCGGATGCACCTCGGTGCTGTACAACGCCTGCGAGGAGAAGCCGCAATCGGCGCCGGCGATCACGTTCTCGCGTCCGACCAGCTTGGCGAAGCGCATGATGCGCTCTGCAATCAGTTCCGGATGCTCGACGATATTGCTGGCGTGGGTAATGACGCCGGGGACGAGAACTTTATCTTTTGGCACCTTCACGTGCTCGAACAGATGATACTCGTGCTCGTGGCGCGGATTGGCCGCCTCGAAGCTGTACGAGCCGGCCTTGATTTGCAGGACGTACTCGATGATCTGGCTCAGAGCGGCTTCGTGGATACGCGGGCCCTCGTTAATGCCGTAGCAGGTATGGAAGCGGACCCATTCGGGCGGAATGCCCTTGAGCGCCGCATTGGTGGCATCGACGTAGATTTGGGCGCGGCGTTTTTTCTCCTTGTCGTCGATGCCAAGCTCGTAAAACAGGTCTGGCAGAAAGGGATCGTCGATCTGGACGAGAATTCCGGCTTTGTAGATCGCGCGGTATTCTTCACTCATCGCCGCGGCGAGCGCGTGAAAGTACTCCTCGTATGACTTGTAATACTCGTTGATGCCGATGCCGGATGGCGCCGTCGCCGGCAGAAAGACGTGCTCGTTGGCGACGCCGGCTGCCGCTGCGGCCGCCTTTACGTTGGCGATATCAGTCTGCACCAGCTTTTGCCCGCGATATTTCACCGGCCCAACGCAAACCACCGGCGCAAGCGAGACCACCGTGCCGCCCATCATCGCCAGCTTGAAATACTGTTCGTAGTATTCCGGAAACGCGGCGACTTCTTGCTCGAACAGCTTCACCTTGATGGTCGGGCGCGATTCGAAGCCATCGAGTTTTTCGCGGATGTAAGTAAAAAATCCAGGCTTCGACAATTCACCGTCGGTGATGATGTCGATGCCGCACTCGACCTGCTTGCGTACGCTGTCAGCGACGGCGGCGCGGAGTTCCCGCTCAAAGGCTGCCTCGTCGTAAGGCTGCCCGGAATATTTTGCCTTCATCGCGTCGAGCAAACGATGCGGCCGCGGTAGACTGCCGATGTGTGTGGTCTGAATCCGGTCGGTATTCTGCTGCAAATTCATCAGGCGTCCCTCCTGTGTCGTCGGCCTTATCGCGGCCGCTTGATTCATTCGTGCCGGGCAAGCCCGACATGACGGCAGCTATGCAGCGTGCTTTTTTGGCGCCGGCCAAGCGCAGGCGCCACTTCGGCCATAAAGCGTGCCATCTCGTCCTTGACCTGATTATGCGGCTTCATGCCAACATTGAAATAGAGGATCACTTCGACGAATCCCGCCGCCTCGACTTTCTTCAGAGTCTCGATCATGCGCGCAGGGCGATCCGAGCAGAACAGAGTTTTCCGTCAGATCCTCCGGCCTTACCTTCTGCAACCGCTCGACCATGTCGATAAAATAGCGATAGCTCGGCGGCGCCGTCTTTGGATCACCCGGGAACGCCGGAATGACGCACTCTTTGTAGTAGCGGATTTGCCGGGCGCGCTGGGCGTCTTCTTGCGCTTTGTTGTCGGCGAAATGCGTGAAGTAGCTGCACATCAACCGCCCGGGCTTGGTCCCGAACCGGGCGCAGCTCTCGTGATAGAGGTCCGCGACCTGCTTGAGCCCGCCGAAGCTCAGCGCGGCCGCAAACGGCGCAACGATCAATCCGCAGCCCAACCGCGCCGCCAGTTCGATCGAGGGCTTCGAGAACGAGCCGACATAAGTCGGAATCGGTTGCTGCACCGGCTTCGGTGTGATGCGCACGTCATCGAACGAGTAATGTTTGCCGTGATGCGAGATGCGGCCCTCGGCGGACCACAGTTGACGCACCAGTTCCAGCCCCTCCTCGAAGATTCCCTGGTTGTCCGCAAACGACACATGGAACGGCAGATATTCGCGCTGGTCGTAGCCGCGCCCGCAGGCGAAGTCGACGCGGCCGCCGGAGAGAAGATCGAGCGTCGCCCACTGTTCAGCAACGCGAATTGGATGGTGCAGCGGCAGCACCGTCACCGCCGGTGCAAGCCGGATGCGGCTCGTTTTGGCGGCCACATGGGTGAGCACGAGGTCAGGACAGGATAGCACGCCGAGTGAGTTGAAGTGATGCTCGCCGATCCAGGCCGAATGCATGCCCAGCGTGTCGGCATAGAGCGCTTCGGCAGTAATGTCGGCGACAAATTGGTTCGCGGAGCGCGGATTATTTTCGTAGTGGTTGTCGCTCAGCGTGAAGTAGCCAAAATCCATGTTTTCCTCCCTGGAGGCCGGCAAGCGGCTACGCGATGCCGCCTGACGATAGTTGAAGATGCATCTGTTGTAAATGCACTCATATTTGCGAAGCGATGCGCCCGCCGGCAAGCCGGCAGGATAGCCCGCCGATCAGTCTCGGCCGGCCTCCATGATGGCTTGCGCCAGCCGCTTTGGATTGGAGAAGCAAAGCTCGTGACTGCCGGGCGTCTGCACCAGGCGGAACAGACCCAATTTCTGCGACAACCGCGGATGCCACGGATAGTGATGCGGCAGCGAAGTGTCTTCCGTACAATTGATGTACGACTTGGCGATCTGCATATCGGCCGGATTGGTCTTGATCGATATCTTGTCGGAGAATGTCTTCTCCGGGTGCGGATTGAGGATGTCGTAGGCCTTCTGCGCGGTTGCCAGATCGGCGTCATTGATAAAGGCTTCGCGCCAGATCGGGAACGGCAGCACCACCGAGTTGTCGCCACGTTGCGCGGCGACCGCGTCGAACAGCGCGACGTAAGGCGGCGGCACCATGTCGTTGAGACTTTCGCCGTTGTTCGGAACGAAGGCGTTCCAGTAGATCAAACGGCGAATTCGGTCGGGGACCTGATCGGCTGCGCCGGTAATGACCATGCCGCCGTAGCTGTGTCCGAGAAGAACGATGTCTTTCAGATTCTTCTCGGTCAGATAATCGACAAGCGACTTGATGGCGTCGGCCAAGCCGACACTTTTCTTGTCTCCCGGCCTGTTGCCGGCAAGGGTCGGAGTATGAACCGTATGACCGGCGGCGCGAATTGGAGCGGCCGTGGGTTCAAGTTCTGCGCCGGTGTGCCAAGCGCCGTGAACAAGCACGTAGGTCGACATGCTGAAATCCTCCCTGATGCGATCCGGTCTTTTCGACTTTAGGAGCGCCCGGCGCATTCGGCTGCCGGAGGCTGGATCGCTTGGATGCTAGTTGAGGCTACATTTATTGTAAACGCAATGAAAAGGTGCAAACAACGCGACTTGCACTGCATGACTAAGTCTGTCCGAGGAACCAGCGTGAAAAAGCCCGCCAAGCTCGATCTCGACAATTATCTGCCGTACCTTGTCAATCGCGTCGGCACCATCATTGCCGATCAGTACGGCGGCGAGGCGCTGGCGCCCTATCGGTTGAGCATCGCCATGTGGCGGGTGATGGCCGTTCTGGCACACAAGGGCGGCCAGCGTCAGATCGATCTCGCCGACCTCACCAGCATTGAAGTATCGACACTGTCGCGCATCGTCTCCCGCCTGGTGCGGTTGGGCGTGGTGACGCGCACGCGCTCGGCGAGCAGCACGCGCGAGGTGGTTGTGAAACTCTCCGCCAAGGGAAACGCGCAGGTCGCTCAACTCATTCCGATCGCCCACGATTACGAAACCGCGGCCGTCGCCGGATTGCGCCCGGAGGAACTCGCCATCCTTAAGCGCAGCCTGCGCCGGGTTTACGACAACATGCAAAACCGTGCGGTGCCCACGAAGAGTCTGCCCCGGCGCAGTGGCCGGCCGCGCTCAGCCGCCGCGGAGTAAACGAAGGCGCTTGTGCGCCTGAATGTCACTTTCCTTTGCCCTTTCAGTCCCCTACCCTTTCACAGCGAGCGCGCGGTTCGCCGGCTTCTGACCAGGAAGCGTTGCCAGGAAGCGTTGCCAGGAAGCATTGCAAGAAGCGTTATAAAACTCTGCAAGGGGATGAGATGGCCGGCGTCGCAGAAATCCAGGTTTCGCGTCTGTTGGACGAGCGCGGGCTCAGCGCCTTCCAGATCAAGATGCTGGCCTGGACCATCCTGATCGGGATCATTGACGGCTACGATATCGGCGCCATCGCTTTCGCCGCGCCCCATCTCGTCACGTCCTGGGGCATCCCGCGGTCCGCGCTTGGACCGGTCCTTACAGCAAGCAACATTGGCGTTTTGTTCGGCTCTCAATTGATGGGCTTCGTCGGCGACCGTTATGGCCGCAAGACTGCGCTGATCATCTCCAACGTGCTGTTCGGCGTCCTGACCTTTGCGGCGGCCTATTCAACCAATCTGACCGAATTATTCTGGCTGCGCTTCTTTGCCGGATTCGGCATCGGCGGCGTGATTCCCAACCTGGTGGCGATCAACGCCGAGTCGTCGCCACGGAAACTGCGCGCGACGCTCGCGATCATCGCGGTCGGCTGTGTGCCTATGGGTGGCGCCATTGCCGGCTTCGTCAGTGCGGCGCTCGTTCCGCACTACGGCTGGCAAATCCTGTTTCAGGTCGGCGGTATCGCGCCAATCCTGTTCGCGCTTGCCGCTGTGTTCGGCTTGTCGGAATCGATCAAGTACATGGCGCTGCACGAAAGCCAGCGGCCGAGAATGACGCAACTGATCGCCGCGATCCGGCCCGACCTGAAAGTCCCGCCTGACGCCCGTTTTATCATCGAGGACGAACAACAGGCCCCGACCAACAATCCGATCTATCTGTTCCGTAACGGGCTGTGGCTGATCACACCGTTGGTCTGGCTGCTGTTTTCGTGCAACCTGATGGGCTATTTCTTCCTGATCAGTTGGACGCCGACGCTACTGTCTGCCGCGCACATATCGCAGTCGACGTCGGCGCTTGCCGGAGCGGCATTTCAGGTCGGCGGCACCGTCGCCGCGCTGGCGCTCTGCTGGTGGCTGCAGCGGCATCGCTTCTTCGCCATCGCCGTCATGTTCGTGCTTGCAGTGCCGGTGGTCGCTTCGATCGGCTACGCCGGCCTGACCTCGGATGCGGCGCTGCTCGCGGTGACATTCCTTGGCGGCTTCCTGGTTCTCGGCATCCAGGCCGGTCTCAACGTTTCCGGCGCGTTGATCTACCCAACGTCGCTGCGCGCCACCGGCTCCGGTTGGGAACTCGGCCTTGGACGGCTTGGCTCGATCGTCGGCCCGCTTCTCGGTGCGCTGTTCATCGGCCTCGCGGTTGAGAAGCTTTATCTCTGGTCGGCGATTCCCTTCGCCGCCGGCGCCATCGTCAGCTTCGCAGTCCATATTCTGAACACGGCGCGCATCAGAGCGAACCCGGAGCTTGCGAAAGCGCAATAGCCGCAGCGCGTTTCTTCAGAATTGGAAAATGCGGGAACTTCATTGGATCAAAGCGATCCTCTGCGAGGCGTCAGCGCATCATTCGAGGATGGTGCCCGTGGAGGGCCTCACACAGGCGGTCCAAGCACCTCTTATTGCACAATATTTCCGGTGAGTACTTTTGTCGCTACCCGGATCTGTACCCACATCATCGCCCGACGAGTGCGCCATTTGTAGGTCTTTCCGCGAACCACACTTCAAACAACTGAGTCAAGTGTTAGGGGGACTGGGCCGTACACCCACGAGGTCGTGACGGGTCGGTGAGTTGCGCACGACCTGCGCGCGGCTTCGCGCCCAAGTAAGTCAAGTCATCGATCGCAATCATCGTCGTGCCGCAGGTGGTAGTGAAATTGCCGTTGCCCCGATCAACTTTGGTGTCGGTGCGCCCGTCGGATAGTCTAACCATAAATTTCCCGCCCGCTATCTAGTGCGTCCAGAGGGCTTTGACTTGGATGTAACTTGAGGTTGCGGTGCGGCAGGCGACGCCTTTTCCCTTGCATTAAACCTTTCGGATCGTATAAGTTGTACCCGTAACTCTTTCGGGAGATCAACATGTGCGATTCAAATATCGGCGTTGCTAAGCGCCTCGATCTCGTAAGTATTTCGGAAGATATTGCCGAATTCGTCAAACGACTTGACAACGAGATCGACGTTGAAATCAGCGTTGACGAGATAAAAAAGATTGAAAAGAAACTTCACAAGGTCATTCAGGAGTAGATCCTAGGCCTACAGATGCAATCCGAGATCGCAGTTCGGTTAAATTTTCGGGCGCAAGCTCGGCACGAAGAGTGTGCCTCGTTGCCGACGAAAGTGAGGACAGGCTGTGACGCCGCTTAGCGCCGACCCATGGCCGCATTTGGTACTGGATGACTTTCTTCCGACGACAGTTTTCCAAGAATGCCTGCGTGAGATTGGTGCCGAGGATTACAACTTCGAGATCGAAAATCGCGGCACCGGAAGAATCGAGTTCTCGCTTCTCAAAAGTAAAATCGCTTGGCGCGCGGTATATTCCAAGGAGACGATCGCATTATTGTCGCTCGCGTTCGGCGTGAAGGTAAAATTAAATCGAGATAATTACGTACAACTTCGCCGGATGAACGCCGCGACGCCGGAATTTCCCGTGCACAATGACTTTGCGTCGAAAGAAGATACGATAGCTTCCTTTCTCTATCTCAGTCGCGGCTGGAGAAGCAGTTGCGGTGGACGTCTGCATTTATACAAAACTAAATCACAAAACGTGCCGTCCTTGTCGATCGCGCCTCTCTCGAATCGGTTGGTTGCGTTCCGGACTTTGGCGTCCAACTGGCATTCCGTCGAGAGTGTGTGCAGTTGGGAGCGCCTGGCCATCCTCGCGTTATGGGACATCGAAGACCTCTGAAATTCGCGCGGGCTGATCTACTTGATGTCTTCGCCATGTAGGCTACGACCGCGATCAACTGCGGGGCACCTCTAACCCGACGCCATCCAGGAGCGGTCCGATCCCAAATCCGATGCCCGTAGCGTCGCGCCGCAGTTGGGCAACCCAAGGCGGTGGGACTGCGCCGGCGCACTGCGTCACAGAGGGGTTGGTCCACCATCAGGCAGGTCGACCTGACCGGGCGGAGGCCCTTTATCTCCAAGCGCTGGAAGCTCAGCCTAGCAATGCTGATGCGCTGTACCTTCTCGGTGTTTTGCGGCACCAGCAAGGAAACGCCTTGGAAGCGGTTAACCTGCTCACCGACGCGCTCGCCATACAACCTAATCACCCCGAGGGTTGTTACAACCTCGGTGTAGCCCTGCGGAAACTCGGCCGCCTTGCGGGGGCTGCGGAGAGCTATCGGGAGGCGCTGCGCCGGCGGCCGGACTATCCCGAGGCTCACAACAATCTCGGCGTAACGCTGCGGGACCTCGGCCGTCCAGTGGAGGCGGAGGCGAGCTATCGGGACGCGCTGCGCCTGCGGCCGGACTATCCCGAGGCCCACAACAACCTCGGCGTAACGCTGCGGGACCTCGGCCGTCCAGTGGAGGCGGAGGCGAGCTATCGGGACGCGCTGCGCCTGCGGCCGGACTATCCCGAGGCCCACAACAACCTCGGCAATGTCCTAAGCGACGTCGGCCGCCTGGCGGAGGCGGAGGCAAGCTACCGGGAGGCGCTGCGCCTTCTGCCGGATTGTCTTGAGACTCACAACAACCTCGGCGGTGCCCTGAGCGACCTCGGCCGCCCGGCGGAGGCGCTGGCGTGTTATGACAGGGCGCTGGCGATCCGGCCCGACGATGTCTCGGCCCATTTCGGACGCTCGCGTCCTCTGTTGTTGCGCGGAGAGTACGCGGAGGGTTGGCGCGAATTTGAATGGCGCCGGCGAGGGGGCACAGCGGAGGCGATCAAACTGCGAGGCTTCGCCCAGCCGCAATGGCAGGGCGAGGATGTCGCGGGCAAGACCTTGCTGCTACACGCTGAGCAGGGATTCGGTGATACACTGCAGTTCTGCCGCTACGCATCGCTCGTGGGCGCCACGGCGCGGGTGATCCTCGAAGTCCAGCCGCCGCTGGTGCGACTTTGTTCCAGCCTTGCGGGGGTCGCCCAGGTCGTTGCTCGCGGCGAGCCGCCGCCTGCGTTTGATCTGCACTGCCCGCTGATGAGCCTGCCACTCGCGGTGGGAACGACACTCGATACGATCCCCTCCGAGGTGCCCTATTTGGCCGCCGACCCTGAACTGGTCGCGGGCTGGCGCGAACGGCTTGCAGGTCTCGATGGCCTTCGAGTCGGCCTCGTCTGGGCTGGCTCCCTGCGGCCGGAACCAGAATTGAGTGCCATCGACCGTCGCCGCTCCATCACTCTGGCCATGATGGCACCGTTGGGCGAGGCGTCGGGGGTCAGCTTTATCTCATTGCAAAAACGCGAACCGGGCGCACAAAGCGCCAATGCGGAGTTGGGCTTGGCGCTGCATGACTTCACGGCCAATTTGCAAGACTTCGCCGACACGGCCGCACTGATCGAAGCGCTTGACCTCGTCATAAGCGTCGACACTTCCGTCGCTCATTTGGCCGGCGCACTCGGCAAGCCGATTTGGCTCCTCAACCGCTTCGATACCTGCTGGCGCTGGCTGCTAGACCGCGACGACAGCCCCTGGTACCCCCAATTGCGCCAGTTTCGCCAACCCCGTCCCGGCGACTGGAACAGCGCGTTGCATGCGGCGCGAGATGCATTACAGCGTCGGGCCGCAGACACCGACGTCACGTCACAGAAATAGACATGACTTGAAGTGACACGGATTGTGCGTTTGCCTCTTAGCGCACGCGGTGCTTCAAGATTGCTCCAAGCAAACAACAAAAATGCCCAGAGCATGTTGTAGGACGTAGCCTTGTTGGGTCGGCATGGGCGCACCGAAAGCCACCACCTAAGCCTCCCAAGTCTGTCTTTGGCAGATTAGCACGGCCTGTACCGACTGTTATCGGGCGCTTGCTTTATCTCTGGCGCCGTCAGCCAGCTGGTTCCAAAGGTCGTCTTGGGCGCGCGTCGTCTCGCACGGCGGCGCTCTCGGGAGATGTGTCGGAGCCGATGAGCGTGGCCTCACTAGACGAATTTGACCGCGCAAAAGAGATCGATGAAGTTATTGGCGGTAGCAGTACGCCTTCTGCCCCACCGTCGAGCATGCCCATGAGGCCTTCGACTGCTTGTTGTCGGAGGCATCGATTGTGACGCTCGAAAGATTGCCCTTCAGATGACGGCCTAAGACCGCTGCCTGCACTTGGGCCTTTTTTGCTACGCATCCGCAATCGCAGCATCCGTAACTGCAACAGCCTGCGTAGGACGGCGTAGAAAAAGATAACGTCAACGCCACAAACATTCCAACTGCTATGAGATGTCGCATGGACTTTTCCTCCAGATGCCCGGCTTTCCGACCGTAAATCCAACATCGATCGATTTTATGCACATCGCTTCGTAAAACGCGCACCCCGAAATGGGCGTAAGTTAAGTCTCGTAGTCATACCGAACAACGCGTCGTAAGATGACCAAATTCCGATTGCATCCTATCCGTGGGACTGCCTTAATCGATCACACCCGCGGTTTGTGCGAGCTCGACACTGCCCATTTTTACGTCGCTTGCGGACGATAGCGCTACTTCCGTTTGTTGGTGGAGCAGCGCTTTGCTGTAATCTTCCAGTTCCAGAAGAAGCTCAGCTGATGAAGTCGCTAACGGGACATTTTTGTGATCGATCGTAATGCAAACTTGCCGGCTAGCGGCCCATTCTTGTACTTCATCGCTGAATGCTGATCCGCCTGTTAGTGCTATGAGCGCTCGCGGCTTGTCTATAAATTCAAATTCGGGACCTGCGCCTAATGGCCTCGTGTCATATTTTGCATACAAATCATTTGAGAGGCGAGTGATAAATAATTTTGAGGCGTTATCTCCATCCCACATAATTCTCCAGTCATAAATCTGGCGAGCGAGTTCATCTATTATGTCGGGATTAGATAGGGCGTCGCTCTCGTACGACGCCTCGAAATGGTAAGCGATCTTCGAAAGATCGGCGTGATCCGGAAATACATATTTGTAAGCCGTCATTGGGTTAAGATGATCGATTGCGAAGGCGCGAGGCTCTTTGAAATAAGGGCTAAAACGATCGATGCTTAATCTGTACAACCCATTGGGCGGCTGAAGGTGACTTATCGCGCCTACTATGCGCTGAGTGTCGCGGTACCACTCCGCGAGGTCGCCTGGAAATCCGAACAACATATTCCAATTCACAGCCATGTTGGTGGCGACCGCATAGCGAAGGAGGGCGATATTTTGTGACGCGGAAACTCCCTTCTTCATCAGTCTAAGTAAGTCGGTTGAGAGAGCTTCTATCCCCGGCTGGATCACAGCCACGCCAGCGTGTCTCAGCGTCAGTAGCTTGCTTAGAGACAGATTGGCTTTTTGCTCGTAAAAAAGGTGCAAACCCGGGGTTTCTTCACGCATGCGCGGGAGAAGATCTGTGAAATAATTGTGCGGCATTATGTTATCGACCATGATCACTTTGTTTGATAAGTGACTCTCGCTAAGACCCTTCAATTCGGTGATCACCCTGTCGGGAGACTTTTGTCTGAACGCCATGCCTTGGCCGTTTATGCCGCAGAATGTGCAGTGATGTTTTTGGCCCCACCAACAACCTCTGCTACTCTCATACGGCAACCAAATAGAGTCAGCGGTCAACTGCGGGTTATCCGGAAAGAGAAGCGCAATCTGCCTATAGTATTCGCCGAATTCTGGAGTAGGGATCGCGTCTAAGCTGAAGTTCGGCTCACCGTCGATAATATGCGGCGGATTGGTTTTTTTGCGTAGCGCGAGCTCCAGGAAATTGAGGAAACTGGTTTCGCTTTCACCTGAGAAAACGTGATCTATATGGGCTCCAGTGGAGGCGATACCTGTCGCCATTTCCCCCTCGCAATTAGCTCCGCCAATTATCGTGATCATCGACGGATCGACGGTCTTCAGCCTGTTTAATAATGCAACACTGGCGCAGGTCTGCTCAAAGGTCGTTGTGCATCCAGCGATCTTGACGCCGAGGCGGCAAACCGCCAACGCAATTTCGTCGCACCACCGGCCCGCTATCGCCCGTGCGTGATCAATTGATGCAGTTGTCGCCTCATTTCGACCGGCAAGAACGCGCAGCCGCCGCGTCCGCGTGGCGTGCTTTTCGTATCCACGCGGAGTGCGATGTCCAAAAGCGGCTGCGCTGAAGCAGTATTCGCCGAGCAAGTCCGAGGTCGGCGCGTAGCAAATGTTCTCGTACTCTTCGATACCTAGTTCGCGCGCCATGAGTAGGTTCGCGTATAACACGCAGACCTCAAATCCCGACTTTGCCGCTACCGCTTGGAGGATATGAGGCCCCAAAGCGGGCCTGTCGATGCCGCCAAACGGCGGCACGATTAAAAGTACGTCAGGAGTTGGATGCGCCAATAGCCCCAGCGCTTGATCAAGGTTAGATGGCACGGCAATTGCGGTTCGCAATCTAGAAGCGGATACCGATTGAGATACCACCGTTGATACCCGCGGTAGAGCTACCGCCGGCGGGCTTGTCTTTCTTGGCGTTCACCTCCTGAGTAAACTTTTTCAATGCTTGTTCCATATCAGGAGTTGGCGAAACGCCTTCTTCCTTGACGGCCGCCACCGGGTCTCGGAGAAACTTTTCTTTATATTGAGCGTCTTCGTTTAGGCGTTGTTGCACTGATTTAAAATCGGCCATTGTCCTCTCCCCTTTGCCAAAATCAAACTGGTATTCGCCATTGCGACTACAATCATTAGTTTATAATATGATAATAATCAACGCCGGTTAGAATTATATTTCTTTAGTGGTGCCGGCTGAGCGAGAAGGCGTTGGTGCCACCCGGTCAACGTACTGATCCATGGAACGAATTTTCGGAAATAAACTTACGCCCGCATGCCTGGCTTCATACGAGGACGACGGGTTTGCTGTTATTCGAGACGTCTTGGACCGTTACTGGGTTGAAGAGCTCAAAATTGGCGTTGCCTCTATCCTGTCTAATCCTGGCTTGTTTTCTCAACGGCAGATGGCGGATGGCGATCTTGGGTTCTTTCTTATAGACGCGATGATGCATTCCCGCTGCGAGGTATTTTCTAAGTTGGTCTTTAACTCGCCCGCAGCGGAGATAGCCCGCTTCGTGTTGGGATCTTCAAAGCTGTATTTTTTCTATGATGAGTTATTTTACAAAGCTCCCGCAACGAGTGCGCGAACGCAGTGGCATCAGGATCTGCCCTTTTGGCCCGTCAGGGGCCTTCAAATTCCTTCAGTTTGGATAGCTCTGACGGAGGTGGACGAAGGGTCAAGTGCCGTGCAGTACGTCAAGGGGTCACACAAATTTGGACGCTTCCACGTCCCTGTGAACGCGAGTGATCGGGAAGCCGCTGCGGCAGAAATGGTTGACATTTGTCCAGACTATCATTTGCCACCCTACCGAAATGAGCATTCGATAGTCACGAACACGCTCGATCCGGGCGACGTCGTGGTGCATCATCCACTTGTGATTCATGGTGCGGGCCCAAACGTGAACGCGGCGAACCCACGTATCGGAGTTTCGATACGTTATTTTGGTCCCGATGTGACGTGGGATCCTCGTCCCCAGGACTATGTTCTTCCCCAACGCGATTGGACGGCTGCCGCCCGGAACAAAGATGTCAGATCAAACCGTCTTTCCGGAAGTCGGTTGATTAGGAGACGCAAGCTAGCGGACCTCCAGTGCGACGGCGGACCGGCCAATAACGCTGGAGCTCGCGCTATCGCTTCAGGCTTTTGGCCCTGAGAGCTTGCGAATAATTTGCGCGCTAAAGTTATGTCGGTCTGTGCGACTGCGCCGCCGCCGGTGTGGATGCGGTTATGCGCGTATGACGGATCAAACATGAGCCGACCTGTGTGCGTTCTGCCGTAGGGCCATCCCAACTTCTTCTTCAGAGCGCTCCACGTGAGGTAGAGCGGCAGCTTCACCTTGTAAGACATCCGAGTCTCCGGGTTTTGCGGAGACATCCGGATGCTCCTAGGTTTTGCTAGCAGCGGTTGAAGTTTAAAATCGAATTCGCTACAACCGCAAGATGTTCTTGGTGCTCCATGGTGCACCAAAAGCGCCAGGACGGTTGGCCAGGGGGAGGAACTAAAGAATGTCTGATAATAAGCCCGACCCGCTAATAGCCTGCAAGGGCGAAAAAAACCACGTTTGGAGGCGGATTGAAGAGGCTATCAGAACCAGTCGCGCGAAGCAGGACCACATTGGGCGAGCACTCGGCTGGGATGACCAGCCAGCTGTCAGTGACCTGATCCATGGCAAAAGAGCTAACATCAAACTATCGGAACTCACAATAATTGCGACGGAGACCGGCTTCACTGCAGAACAGCTTCAAGGCGACATTAAATTGGACGAACTGCTAAAAAGTGCGTCCGAATCCAGGGATGATTGGGAGTGGGAAGAAGCGCATAGGTATGTGAAAGTGATGGAGGATGAACCTTTTCCGTCTCCTTTTGCAAAAGAACTCGCAAAAGCTATCCCGATCCAAAGCGACAAGAGCCAGTTTTTGGACCTTGGATGCGGCTGCGGTATCGTCGGAATTTATTGCCTTCGTGCGAAAGGCGCCGCGCTTGTGACCTTCAATGATTTACGACCAGAAGCAATCTCTGTTACACAGCAAAATGTTGATAGGCAGATAAATATTGGGATGGTTCGACCGAACCGGGCAAGTTGTCTGCCCGCATGTGATTTTAGAACCATCCCCTACGACGTGATTTCGAAGCATGACCTACTCGGCTTCAACGCGCCACAGCTGCCCGTATCTTTCACTGATCCGGAATACGTCACGTGGCTTGAGAGCCATCCTTTGGCCTTACTTTATCAAGTCGGCGGCAAGCCCACCTCCAACCTTGATGGCCTAACTAAAGTCCGCGAGTTTTCCGAATGGTACGCGGGGCTGAGAGCCCGGAAACCAAGAGCATATCTTACGCTCTCGTCATTGCTAGGCAGAAGTCGGATAGAAGAAATCTTTCACGCCTTTAGACTGAGACAGGCGTTGGTTAGCCAGGCAAGGGTAGGTCTTCGAAGCGTTTTGTGCGAACAAGCAAGCGAACTGTATAAAAACGAAGCGGAAAGAGCAGATCGTTCACTGAAAATAGTCAAGGGGCGTTGGACAAAAGAGCTTTTTACCTACGAGCTCAGCTAAGGACGCGCGGCAGGTCATGTCAGTGCGTGGAAGCAATTAGTTGCCCCTGTTCAGGCAATCGAGTACGCCTTTTTGGGTCTCACAAAGACGAGTGCGGACGATATGGCTCCCAGCATCATGGAATTGCACGGAGATGCCAAACCGAAATTCACGGATTGGCGCGGCGCGAAAGTCTACGTGAGCCCTATCAGTTTTTTTGACGCGCCATCCTATTTTGCGGAGAACCTTTGCAAAGCCATTCCGCGCAAACGGGGACATCGGCGATTGTTGGACGTCGGCTGCGGGAGCGGGATAATTGGCATTTACTGTTTGTTGGAAGACAAAGCCGATTTTGTTACTTTTACAGATGTTCAATGCCATGCGATCGCGGAAAGCTGCGCCAACGTCAAACGACATATCGAGCGCGGAAAGCTGCGGCCAGAGCAGGCTGCATTTGTAGAACATTGCCCGTTTGAAAAGATACCTCCCGACATCGCCGCGCATCACAATCTTATAGTTTTTAATCCGCCGCAAATACCGGAACGGTACGTAGATCGTGCCTTGGTCCAAAGCACGAAGGCGGACGCTTCAATGTCGTATTTCCGCTTGGGCGGCCGGGACGGGCTGAAGATAGTCAGGAAATTCCTTCAGTGGTATGACGGACTAGGGCCGAAACGGCCGAATGCCATTGTTCAGCTCTCCTCGTTCATTGGCCGCTCCTTGATAGAGAAGACGATCAGCGAGCAAGAATTGAGCTGCGAAATAACGCTTTCTGAACCGGTGGATTTGCGACCCATGTTCTGGAAAGCCGTGGAGGCGCTTTCGGATGAGGAGCGTGTCGACAGAGCGCTCATTAAAAAAAAAGAATGGAGCATGGATGAAACGGCTCCTAACACTTTCCTTTCAATGACAACCCGGTCAGAGGGGTTTGTTTAGGGTCCAGCGAGGTTCAACGTCACTGGGCTGACTAATGGCGATCTTGTCGCGAGAGTATTCACGGTCTAGGTGTCAGAACGCGATTAGCGTTTTAGACGACGAAATCGTAACACCCCTTGCTGGCCATAATAAACCATAATCTATGGCAACCGACCGCATCGCTTGTGTGTGATATTTCGGCACAATCGATGCGGAGTCAGCGCCCAGCGGATTCACTAGATACAAAAAAGCGCCGACCAAAAGGTCAGGCGCAGTTGGGCGTGCAGCGCATCATGTAGGTACGAAGCATGTTGCGCGACAAGCGCCTTTATATTTCTCTCATGCGCCGCGGCTTGCGCGCAAGGCGCGTTCATGGCGTAACACGCACCACACTTTGCGCGAATTCTTGGCGCGATACAGTGACATCAGCAGCAGCTAGCGTCGCTGCTCTTCATCTTCCCCCACATTTCACAGTTTTCTCGGCGCGGCACCGCCAGAGATTCTTCGGCAAGGTACCGCCGAAGAGGGGACTCGGACGCAAAGTGTTCGACGCCCGCGCCGAGTCCCGCCCAAGTGTCGTCTGCGCCACCCGAACAAGAGGTTCAAATGGAAGCGCATCGTCAGCCGGGCAAGCCGCCGACCAAAGCCGGCGGCGACGTCCAGACTAACTCAAACACCCCGCCTTTCAAAATCCCGGAAATGCCGTCGGCGATCGGCATCGCCGTGACGTGCGGGCTTGCTGAAACTGCGGGCCACCATCTCATCGACGCCGTCGCGATGCTGGCGCTAAATCCCTGGCCCGCGTCTGCCATTGGCGGCGCTGCCATCGCAACCGCAGTAACATCGCGACGGGGGAGGACCGCAATTGCCTCCGCTCTCCACTGGATGGCAAGCAAACTAGAGGAGGCACTGTGATGCGCAACGTCCCACTGTTGGTGATCCCGATCGTCGTCTACAACCTCGTTGCGCCGTTCGGCATGGACCTAAGCACCCGCGTTTGTGGGTTCTTTCGACCGAGGATATCCTCACCACCCTGGCGCTCGTCTTCATCGGCGTCGAACTTTGGCGCAGTGCTATTTCGTCGCCGCGAGAACTGACACAGCAGATGGCAAATCTAGCGTTGTTTGTTGTGGCCGTTCTTGAACTCGCCCTAATCGGATGGTGCCGCTCGGGGACGTTCTTCACGCTGACACTCGCGACACTGGTGACGCTTGTGGACGCGAACTTTGTGGCGTTCGTAACGCGCGGCACAAACGTCCTGGTAAGCAATCGATAACTGCTCGCGGAAGTAACCAGCCGGTGCGCCTGCCCCGCAAATCTACGCGGGCTTTTTTATTCACGAACCCTGCAGCCGGCCTCCGCAGGTCCGCGAACCAACGGGTCGTTTCGAGACCGCAAGAGGGTTCGAAATTCATCCAAAAGGTCTGCCCAGCCCTGCAACAGCGCGACCCGTTGCGGCCAATATTTGGCGCGGTTGGCCTCCGACACTTCCAGACCGCCGCACTTGGCCTTCCAGTTATACAGTGTCGCTTCCGAGATCCCGTGCTTGCGTGCCAGATCGGCTGCCTTCGCTCCATCCTCGTGTTCACGCAAAACCGCAATGATCTGCTCTTCAGTAAACCTAACCCGCTTCATCGTCCGTCCCTCCAGTAGGGCCGGACTCTAAATCTCCCTGGAGGAAAAACTCAGCGGCAGGTCAGAACCGACGGCGCCGGTGGCGGTTTTCTTGATGACGGCTCTGCATTCGGCGTCTATTCTCGCCTTGATCTCTACAGCGCGGTGGAAGAAGCGATGGCACTCGCGCCGAAAACAAGTCGCCGCGATTGAGCGGCAGCTAGTGGAATTTAGAGACACGCGAGCCGCCCGGCACATGCTCGACACGCTGTCTGGGAGGATAGATTGGCGCCAAATCTGAGGTCCACAAACACCTTCGAGGTTGAACAATGGCCGATCTACCCACGCCTCCTCCTCCGGCCGGGTTGCCGTTTAACCCAATCCAGAACTACCAGCAGCTCAAGGCTGACCTCGATTGGATTGTGACTCAGCGACAGGTCGACCCCGCGGATGCGCGGCACGGTGTGTTTTGGGATACGTTGACTTGCCAGCAATTTACCACTGGAAATGTACCGAGCGTCTTCCCGGCAACGCGGATTTGCATCCCTGCAAATTCGGCGGGGTGAGCTATTATCCAAATCTTACAAGCTCCCTCTAAGGGATTTACGCAGATGCCGGATGGCGGCCCGTATTTGTGGCAGGATTGGAACGATGTCATCGCGAACTCGATCGACAGGGGATGTCCTTGCTAAACGCGATGAGCTAGGTCATTTGCCTCCCATCGACCTTCTAAAAAGTCGTTCAGTCACCGAAGAACTCACGGATTTGGCGGTTGCGGTCGTGTCTTAACATTTAAAGACCAAAGTCGATGGAGCGTAACTGTGCCATTTTGGAAGGCCGTGTCGTTATTCCATTTCGGAATTGGTTCAAATCCATTCGGATCGGTAGTGCCCGCGACAGTTCGATTGTAGGAAGCTGCCACATTCACAGCCGCTACAGCGGCACGCGAGTGACACGCCATGCACCCTGACCGCTGCCCTCCACGGTCACGAAGCTCAAGCCATGGATTATAAGCGATCAAGGCTTCGCCGCTCTTTTCCCGTGGCAAATTGATGTTGAAAGCAACATCGGAGATGTAGTTCGACCACGGCGCATTTATTTTCCTTGGGCGATCATCGCCAAAGTCCTTAATATTTGGATTATCGTGCCACCAGAACGTGCCGAACGTTTAAGGATCGAACTCCTGTGTGATGATATGCATCGCAGTCAGTACAACATAATCATCCGCTTCCAACGATCTTCCAATAGCTAGTTTCGCCGTGTTGTCCATAAAATCTACGTTGCTGATTTGGGTCGCCTGCTCTTTGGTCAATTTAATCGCGTAAAATCGATCAACTTCACTACGTTCGGATTTGCAATTGTTCGCCCGTTGAAATCAATTGAAGCAACTGTAGTTATCGCACCTGTTGGATCGACAGCGACTACTCGCTTCCATTCTTCAGGGGGATTTGGATCGTCGCCAGGGTGTGGTGGATCCCAATCCCATACGGGGACCGGCGTAAGCCCGTTTTTACTAACCGGCCACCAGGCAAATTTTAGAGCCACAGAGCGGCTGGGCGAAAGCTTAATAGGAAGGCGACTCCTTTCGGGTCCGCACTCTTCAATAAATTTTTTAGCAAATAATAGCCGTTATCGCGAATAAAGTCATAAAGCTCTTGATTATTAAGCGATATACGAAAAGAGAGCGTTGGCTGTTGGATGACCGGATGAGCTTAGAGCGTTTTAAATCGAGCCATCAGACAAAGCTGTTGTGAACTGACCTGGAGGCTCAAATTTCAGCTGAACCACCCGTTGACCGCAATTTACTTTGCCCGGAGTTTTCGCAAACGCTTCCTCTGAAGTGTACCAAGTAAAAAAATAGGCGCGCTTTTACTATCAACTGGATCAGAAGGACGCGTGATGCCTTCAAACAAATTCCACATATGAGCTCGTTGGGCGGCAACATCTATCTTGCCTGGAATATTAATATTATCGGACTTGAATCCGCCGCTGATCTCGTAAAGCTCTTTGGCAGGTCGCGGCCAACCAATATCCGCCGGTAAACTAACCGCACATCCTTGTATTTGTGCGTAAGCTCCACTCAAAGGTGCCAATAAAACAAATAAGGAAAATAGATATTTTTGTGCCATCCCGATCCGGCATTTTTCGAACGCTTGGCCCATACACCACCAGCCACTCGCTTGATAATATATTCGATTAGATGCAATCAACGTTCGGTTGTCAATCGGAAACCCCTTCAAACCTGAATTTCAGCGAGGAGCAACGGCGCCGCCCGGCAGCTTGGCCGTCCGCGTCATGCGGCAGCGTATTGGCGGTGGCGCCAAACGCTGCGGCCATGTTGTAAGCGAGGTTGCCCAGCCCGATCTCCTATTTCGAGCGGCGCGCAATTGTCAGCGATCCGGAGCGTCGCAGTTGGCGTGCTGCTTCCCAACGTCCGATCATCGCCTGGGGTGGGAATACGTCATCGGGCGTTTTCAAATCGACCGCAGCCTCGCGCTGGCTCGCGCCCGGAAGAAATCTCGATCACGGCCGACCTCTGCGGGGCTCCGGCCCGTGGCTGGCCGTTTGCGCTCTTCCGCGCAGGGCGGCGGTCACCTGTGTCTCCGTGTAAGCGTGTCCGGGCGGCAGGATGTCGGCATGACCGACGACAGGGATGAGCAGGTCTTGGGCCGCGCCGTGCAGCCAGAGCGCTGCGAAATTCAGCGCAGGCACGCGCAGGAACCTCGCTTCGAGGTCCTGCGCCGCCGCCTCCGGGAGGGATTCGGCGAAGGCCAGGGCGTCGATAGTCGATTGAGCAGCACCGCCCTCATGGACAGCCACGAAAAACCGTCCAGCGTCCGCCGAGCTCGGCCCGATTTCGATCTCGCCCATCCCACGATCACCCTCGCAAAGAAGGTACCTCCAAGTTTGCGCGCGCGCATCCACAAGCAGCCGGTTGGCTAGGAGAGCATCGAGGGTACTGAACCAGATTTGCTGAGGCGCGGTGTAGGCGAGAGCCTCGACAGCGACCCCGGCAAGCTGACCGGTGGCGCCCGACGAAGGATAGCCGCGATCTTCGCCAGACGACGCGCGAGAGCTTCTTCGTCGACGGCGGGAACTCGGGGAAGATGTCGTGATGCTCGTTTCTCGTCGCTAGGATCCGAGCGTGCAGCGCAGTTCTCCGCCGACGACATGGGCCTCCACAAGACGTCCCAAGTCATCGATCGCCGCGGCGGTGGATTGGCCGGGTTCGAGAGGTGTCGCGGGGAACCAGCCGATAGTCAACCCAGCGGGATCGAGCTTGCCTCGGCGCACTTGAACCTCGCGGCCGTCGATAAAGCTGGCAACGCATTGGCCGTTGGCCGCCAAGGAAACATCCCCTTGGGATCCGGTGCCGATCCTGGTGATCGGACCCCACCTAACGACACCGTTGAAGGTGTCGACAAACCCAGCCCTGCAGAACAGCCCAGCGGCGTCGCCGCCGACGCCTGGATGCAGTTCGAGGCAATAGCCGGCGTTGTTCATGGCGACGCGGTTGAAGGCGCCGTCGCCGTAGCATCCGGCCGTGCCGAGATCCAACTTGCCGTCGCCACGCCACCAACCGACATTGGTGTAGAGCTTGTCGCCGCTGGCGTAGGACTGCAGCACGATCCCCGCGTTGGTGAGCGCCACGTCGCAGGCTTCTCCAACCGCATAGTTTTCGGGCTCTTGCCAATCGATGGCAGTTCGAGCATCGTTTAGTTGACCGGTCCGATACACCAGAGTTTTCCCGACCGAATAGGTGATAACGCAGGCGCCGGCATCGTTGATCGCCGCGCCGCCACAAACGCCGTCGCTGATTTCCGTTGCCACGCGCCAGGCGATCGTGCGGCCAATGCGATCCACGTGTCCAACCTGCGATAATAAACGACCCTTCGCGGATCGAATGCTGAGCGCGAGATCGTTGTTGTTGGTGGCGATCTCTGCCAGGTCGGCCTGTCCAGCTGGCTCGGTCGCCGCGAGCCCGCCCTTAGTGAGGAAGGTATCCGTCCACATCCCGCCGCCGTGATACTGGGCGGGGAAGTCGCTGTAGGCGAGCGTAGACCCATGAAACCCCGGAAGGGTGTCGGACGTTGAGACGATGAAGTCGTCGCCATCAGAAGGGTTCGTGCAGCCGCATATGGTCGTGAAGTGGGCCGCATTGCCGCTGCCGTTCCAGAGGATTCGCAGGCACAACAGCTCCCTCTTGCGCGCAAGATTCCGTACAAGTCGGCAGGTGCCGGCTTGGTCGGAGACCGTGTCGATGGCCCCCACCTGCTGCAGCGAGAAGTCGACGTATCCGTAGACATTGCAGGACGAAGAACCTGGCGTCGCGCAGCAGTCAGCCCATTGGTCGGGGTGGATCAGGGTGTTGACCTGTAACTCGCCACGGCGCACTGCGTCCAGTTTCCAGTGCCGTAGAACAAGCTGACCGAAGTGGCGACCGCCGACCGGCCCCAGTTGTCCTGCGTTTGGGTTTGCGCGATGAAGGGAAGGGCGACCGGCTGGGCGCGCGGGCACGCTACTTCGGCATAGACGGCCTCCAACTTTCCCGACGGGTCTCCCTTCTCCAGCAGACCGCTCAACGGCCGGCGCGTGAGTACCGATGGCCACATGGATTCCCGCCTATGCGTCCCCCGCGCCCGGCGCGTCGCCTGAGGCTGAGCAGTTCGTATAGCACGGTTTTGTCGCGTTATATCGCGCGTCACTAGCCCGACGCTTTCAATTTGGGCCAAGAACTGACCCAGGATTTTCATTGAAAACGGTTTTACGCCAGGACGATCCTATGCAGCTTGCACCGCAGGCGGCTGGCCGAACCTGAAATCGGTTCCGCTAAGCCACACGCGATGCATGATGATGGCCAGCTTGCGGGCAACCGCCACACATGCCTTCTTCGAACCAATGCGCTTGGTGAGCTTAGCCCTATGCCCGGACCACAGACCACTTTTTGGATATCCGCAAATGCGAATTGGCTGCCTTGTAGAGTGCGTGCCGCATCAATTTGTCACCGCATTTACTGATATCCCTGACCGATCAATTTCGACAAACTCATATGCTGTCGGATCGAAGTCCTACCGAAGCGTTGGATTGTCGAAAGAACCTTCGCTTGGATTAGTCGCAATCGCCGCCTGGCTAGCGACTTCGAACGTTATGCCGGTACCGTTGCTGCATTCGTTCGCCTCGCTATCATCCGCATCATGCTGCGGCGCCTTGCAGCAAACTGTTCGTCATAAATCGGAACTTCCCGGATAAACTCTAAGAATGCAATCCCGTTCATCTGCTATTTTCTAGGTGCAAGTTGCGCTGCCCTGACCGCCGCGACGTAGAGATTGATACGGGAATAGACGCCGAACGACGAACCGTCGTCGAGGAAGCCGCCGCCCGGTCCTTCGGTTTCTGTGAGGATCAGATCGGCCTCTTCGAGCGTCAAGTAGGGAAAGGCCGAAGTCAGAAGATATCCGGCCTCGGGAGCCAACTTGGCGACGTCTTCGGGCTTGCCTGCGTTTTACGGATAGAGGACAGGCAAGTCATAGGTCTGTGTTGTTTGGTAGAAAGCCCTATTCGACGCAGGATTGCTGAAGCGGCCGATATCGTCCCTCACGCAGGATTCGATACATCGCCGCATCCCGCTTCCAGTGCCACGCTTAAGTCCGTACGCGCGGCGTTCACCGCCGCCTGGTCGTCCGTGAGGGTGGGAGCGCCATTCAGCATGCATCCGACGTAGGTGGGGTCGTTGGCGAGGAGGTGGGCGAGATCGTAAGTGGCGAGCGTGCGCGCACCGATAACATCCATGGCATAGTGTCCGCCCATGAGGATGCGGTCATGGCCGTACTCAGAGGCGCGCGCAATCGTCTGTGGGTAGCGTTCGGGAACCAAAACCGCTGCAGCAGGGAACCCATATAGCCATAGGTCGCATGCCCACTCGGGAACGACAGGCTGTCGATCGGATTCGTGATCGGGCCGCGATTGTGAACGGTGTTGTCGGCCGGGACATCGGAATAGTACAGGCCGGCGATCGGCATGATGCGCGGCTCGGTTTGAAGGGTCGGGAATTGCCGAAGCCGTCGGCGCCGGCACTTCCGGCTGGCTGGCCGTAGGCCTTGCCGAGGATGCCGGTGATGCCGCCATAGCCTTCAAAATCGCCGCTGCCTCATCCGAGACCGGCGTCTTTCCGTCAATCGTCGCGTTGGCGAAGAAGAATTTGCCGGAGTTCGAATCTTCACGCGTCGTGGCGTCCGTGTAGGCGATCAAGTCTCCGACCGGCTGAGAGATATTCGCGAAGCGGTAGCGGTCTCCATAGTGTGCGCGCGCCAATAGGCCGCGCCGAGCGTCGTGCCGAGGCCGTCGGCCAGTTGAACAAGGTTGCCATCGGTAATGAAGGCATCTTTAAGGGCCTGAAGCTGCTGTTCCGCAAAGGGCAGAAGCGTCGGTTGCCGAAAAAGACCGGTTTGAAGGCCGCCGGTAACGGCAAAATTTGCGGCGAGAGCTGCTCTGCCGTCGGTTGATTTTAGCAGCACGGTAAGCGGCGCAAGTCCTCAGGATCGGCGAGATTGGTCGTAGTCTGACTGTGTGCCTCAGCCATAGCACTTGAAGCAAAGGGCAACGGTCACCAGCAGGACCTTGTCGACCATGGCTTTCTTCAGTTCGGTTGCCCCTAATAACAAATTCGCGGGTAGCGGGTGAGCGTCAACATGACGTAAATTTCGCGCAGCAGCCCGACTGTAAATTCAGTGAGCAGTCTCCAGACGAAGGCGTCGGAGTTCTCGATGGTGTCATCCACGGGCCCCGGCCTCGCCAGAGCGAAACTCGACAGGCCCCTGGGCTTGAACTTTAAACGGCTATATCACCGCCAATAACAAACTCGTTGTCAGCGCGTAACTCAGCTTGCTCATAGCGTACTAACTCTCACTCTCGAGGACGGATCACGCACCGTGCTGAAGGAGCTAACCAAATTTTGGAAATGCAATGGAAACTTAATTTCGACTACTCTCACTCAAATGACACTGAAATCTACATTTCGTTCAGTCGAGCTACCGATAATATGCAGCGGTGGAATTCATTCAACTCTAAATGGCGTTCCGAATGCAGACTAAAGCACGGTATTGGGATGGCGGAAGCGTAGTAAGCGGATCGCGGAATCCGGCAGTCAACGATCAAATGTCTATTCCTGGGCACTTGGCCGACATGCGCGCGCGAAGCGCCGGCGTCGGTTATGCGCTCAAGGGCGGACATGATTCGGACGAAAGCGACCACGCCGCTGGGCGCCCGACTTCAAATCCCCTCCTCGCACGGCGGTTCAATTCCGACGAAAAAATGCGATGCGGCACGTCGGGAACTGAAGGTCCTGTAAGTGCCTGATCTACGGACACAATGATGCACAGTGCGCAACGGTGGTGCAGTTCAAAACCGCCTCCACCGGGGAGGTGTGGCCCTCCAGCTCTGGCCAGCGCAAACACGAACGCACCGCGTTGAGCGCCTTCGACGCGCCGGACGATGGCATCGCAGACCATGCCTTCGTTGAAATTCAACATGAGTAGACCGATCTGCGCCAACTTGGGCCGCAACATGGCCGTCGCGCCGTTGTCAGCACCCGCTTCCTCCATCCCACCTCACCAAACTCGTCCTTCTTCCGGCCATGTCGCACCGTTCGTCGGCTGCATGGCTGCAAGTGCGATGCACTCGTCCTCTGCGTTCCCGTCGCAAGCGATGCACCCGCCTCCTCCGGCGCACGGGCCTCCACCAGAAGGCCGCGATTGGCGCGGCCGGAAAATGATGGAGGAAACAATGCGAGTGCTGACAATCAACGAACTCTTGCGCCTGACGCGGATCGAGCTTTGCGATCTCGCTCAGCGGATCACGAGCGATCTGACGAAATTTCCGGAAGGCTCGTCGGAACACGACAACGCCCTGACCAGTCTGCGCAACATCCGCTACGTGCTAGCGCGCCACGACTATTCGCCGTAATCCACGGCGGAAGGTCGCGCTCCTGGTGCATACGCAGCCCAGGCCGGTAACAAGCGAACGCTGAAAGAACCTGCGCCATGCGGAGAACACATCGGCAGGTGAAGGCTATGATCGAGGATCTTGACTTCCTAACGTCGGAATTCTCCGCCTCGGATGAAGAACCCACTGACAGCTGACCATTACAGTTTCCGAGAAGCCTCAAAGTTTCGCGGCGGCGGCCTGACGGCGCGCGCTTTCAGTACGGACAACACGGCTCTGCGCTCCCGATCCTCTTCGTCACACTGACCCCGGATCGTCAGCGACCTTGACTGTCGCAGCCGCGGCGTCGAGCGAACACTGCCGCGGAATTATTTTGACAACGGAAAAAAACTCTTTCGCGACCGTGCGTTTGATGACCTTTACAGAGATCGATTTTTACGACCGTTCCAATCTTCGGGTGCGTCACGTCGGCGCCAGCAGACCTCGCTCGGCATACTGAGCCATGACAGGCACTGAACGCAGCGTAAACGAGGATCAGGTTCTCCTGCGGAGTCTACGTCGGCAGTTTCAGCAAGATCAGACATAACCGAGCGTCTCGTGCGAGCATCAGGCGGATACCAGGCCCACGCTGAGCGCGCCCGGTTCCTTCTCGGCTGTTGCCTTCCGATGAGTCCGCCTCTTTTTGGCTTCCCGATCTTTCGCTGACGTTCCAGCACCTGTCTGCAGGTTGGTCGGCTTTTGGCCCAGCGAACGCGCATGGCGGAGGACGAGACCGTCTGCGCGCTTTTGCCCTTTCTCGAGAAATGGCCAATTGGACCGCTCGACGACGTCGTCACGATCAGCTTCATGCCTTAACCCAGAAGAAGATGCGAAGTGAAGACATCAGCACCGAATTGAAGCGAGAACTCAGCATTTGCTAGAATGCAGGGCCAGTCGCCTGCACCGGTTCTCCCGACACGCTGCTAAGCTAATCCCGCCTGGATTTCGAACTCCACGGGACTCAGATGTCCGATCGTCGAGTGCCGACGTTTTGGATTGTAGAAGCATGCGATCTAGTCGAACACATCGGCCTGGCTTCATCTCGTCCGATAAGTCTTGGAGCTGTGCGCTCGGTCTTCAGCGAGGAGAAGAAGCTCTCCATCGCCGCGTTGTCCCAGACGTTCCCGAACAGCTCATCGAGCAGATGACGCCATAATCGGCCATCAACTTCTTCAACTGCTCGCTGGTGCCTCGCTGCCACGATCGGAGTGATGCAGCAGCGCATCGGGTTTGCCTCGTCGCCAGATCGCCATCACCAGGGCATCGGTGACGAACTGCGCCGTCATCGCTGTGCTCATCGACCAGCCGACCACGCGGCGTGAGAACAGGTCGACGACAGCAGCCACATGAGCCAGCCCTCCGCTGTCCAGACATATGTGAAGTCGGCAATCCATTTGCGGTTGGGAGCGGGCGCTTCGAAGCTGCGGTCGAGCACGTCGGGAGCGACAGCTGCGACCTGCCGCTCACCCAGATCGGGCGGCAATCGACGTCGGCGCGGACGGGCTCGCAGAGCCTGTAGCCGCATCAATCGCTCGATCCGGTGCAGTCCACACGGCACGCCCTCCGCCAGCATGTCGTGCCACACCCGCCTGGCGCCATAGGTCCGGTCGCTGGCGAGGAAGCTGAGCGAACCTTCGCGCCCAACTCTTCATTGCTTCGGCTGCGCCGACTGCGCGGTCGTGTTAGCCAGGCATAGAAGCCGCCCCGCGAGACACCGAGCGCCTCGCATAACCATCCTGCCGGCCAGATCCCCCGGTGCTTCGCAACAAAACCGAACTTCACGTTGATTCCTTCGCGAAGTAGGCCGCGGCTTTTTTTAGGATGTCTCGTCCGGCCTTTAGCTTGAGCACCTCGCGCTTGAGCTGCGCAATCTCCAGCTGCTCCGGCTTCATCTGACCTTGGCCGGGAAATGCTTGCTGCGGATCATCCGCAAGCGCCTTAACCCAACTGCGTAGCTGAGATTGGTGCACACTGAGGTCGTGCGAGGCCTGCGTATACGAGACGCCTCGCTCCTTGATCAGCCGCACAGCCTCAAGCTTGAACTCTCGCGTAAACTTCCGTCGCTCCATGACACACCTCCGGTTCCATCAAAACACCTAACTCGGTGTCTTCGGAACCGGGCGTAGGCCACAGCGCGGCTGCTCGGCGGAAGGTTGCTTTGGCTTGCTTCGCGTCGTCAGTTCGGCGTTCCCGGTCGGCGCCGGCAGTCCGCTCTTGCGGAACGCGATGCCCGTCCACTGAAGGAGCTAATGCATACTCACATTGGAGTGGCCGAGAACCTTCTGTGTCGCGTGACCCCAGAATCGTTTCCCTCTAGAGGATACTGTCACCGCGTGCGGTGGTGCATGGCGAAAAATCGAAGTTGCAAAAATACTTTGATGCACGGGTACAAGTGTGCACAAAGAACAAAGGTGGTGCATGAGAGTGGCGTGGAGGAACTCTATCTGCGCTTCTAACCCACGGCAAAGACAAAAGAAATTTCAGTTCAAAAATTGTACTTACCCATCGTCGTACCCATGAAAATACGGCAAGCGGTGGCGAACAGTGCCAAGGAAAACTCGTGCGAGCAAAAGTCTTATTCACTTGTTAAACCCGTGACTGCTCGGAAAATCGAACGGTCTATGATCTTACGGACAAGCCATTCGTTATTGGCCCCCATTGCGAGCAATGCCACGGCCGGGGGGCTTTGGAGATTTTAGCAGGTGAATACAAATTTAAATCCAGCGACGCGTACGTCGAATTCTTAAACGCGTGCGCAAAAGAACTAAAACTCCTTCGACGATTGGAGTCAGCGGGCTCTTCAAACGAAGAAGATCAGCGAAGAATAAAACACCTCGCAATGATCTTAGAGGACGCCGTTTGCCCCTGCTGTCACAATAAGGTGCCTGCAGGGTAATAAAAGGCATGGGCAAAACTGAGGTATCCCGTCCTCCGCTTGGCCAACACACCTACAACGATCCGACGCAATTTCTCCAGCGGGATGGCGCCATGACAACATTTCTTCGCAATTCAAATGGAAATTTTCTCAAGTTCGCAGTCACCGACGCAGAATTGGAAACGGCAAGAACGGATACAAACCAAACTGTCATTGGACCCATGGATGCGAAATGGCGCACGCACAAGTAAAGCGCTCGCCTTATACGCCTACCCAGCTAGCTATCCATCGAACGGTTGGCCAGCAGTGACGTGCTCTGCTCAACCATGGTTTACCGCCATGCCGGGATGTTAATTCCTTGGATTGGAGCATCGAGCATGGCCGATGACGAGCGTTTGTGGGCGATCAAGAAACTGCTTTCCGATTACGTGAAAAGTCCTTCTCTCCGTCACGTCCGTGACCCACATTCCGTCACGAGGCTAGCTCAGGAGATCGTTCGGCGGCTCGACCTAGGCAACTCGCCGTGGACGAAATGGGACGCGCAGCGCGAGCTTCTGCTTAAGTCATCCATCGGCTGCTGGATACCAGTCGAACACTTGCGCGAGTTCCTCAACCGGATGCCGGGATCAAACCTAACGCCCACGGATGTCGCCCAGCGCCTCAGAGCTTTGGAGGATGAGCAGTACTACGACTATCCGAATGATGAGCTACAGCCCAGCTGCCTGGCGCTCTATGGGAAGGAGAAAGCCGAAGGAACGGAATTTCCGGCTATTATTGGGGTGCTCCGCGAGCACGTGGAGCGTGAGGAGGACCGGTTACGTGCCGAGCGGAGGCAGCAGTATGAGGAGGCGCGCGATCAAGACCGGACCGCAAGGAGGCAGCGACTTCTTTCCGGCGCAGATTGCGGATGGACGCAGCTGCCCAAGTCGCAACACTGGTACTGCCGTGTCAATGGCCGAACCTACCGACTTTCGCCGACCAGGGACAAGCTGTGGAACCTCTACCGCGTCCAAGCGGTGTCTGACGACGAGAAGGGCGGCCTAGTGGGGACATACCGGCGCCGCGGCGACGCTACCAAGGTGGCCATGGGGGCGGCGCATAAACCTGAGCCACGATGGTGATACCTCGGCGTTCCAATGCCCAGCGGATCGAAAAGGATGAATTATTTTGAGAGCTCCTTGAGGCTTTGACGAATAGCGCGGGCGGGTTCGGCATCCGTTCCCCTGGCACCCGAAGTGATCCGTAGTGAAAATTTCTGCGTTCTGGGATCACACGAGATACGCTGACATCTCGCGCAGCCTCCTTTCCAGATAGCTCTCTTTGGTGCACGAGATGGACTGAAAAAGTGATCGTGCCCCTCGGGCACCCGCGGTTGAGTATCATGGCGCAGATGGCATCATGGCCGCCTGTTACAACCAAATAGGCAGGCGCTAATGACTCTGTCCTCAAATCCGAGGACACGCCGTGACCATCAGTACCGTCTTATTCAGCAACCGCTCAGAGGAGTGGCCTACACCCCTCCAATTTTTCCAATCGCTCGATAATGAGTTCGACTTCACACTAGATCCCTGTGCGACGCGCCGGAACGCGAAATGCCGGCGCTTCTTCACCAAGCAGCAAAACGGCCTTGACCAGGATTGGAAGGACCATCGCGTCTTCTACAACCCGCCCTATGGTCGGGATATCTGGAAATGGGCGCGCAAGTGCTTTGAGGCTTCGCAACAGGGCGCTCTTGTTGTGTTGCTCGCTCACGCCCGCACCGACACGCGCTGGTTTCATGATTGGGTTTACGGCAAAGCAGACGAGATCCGGTTCGTCCGCGGGCGCCTCAAGTTCGGCGACGGCAGCCAATCGGCGCCGTTTCCGTCGCTGATCGCCGTGTACCGGTCACGGTCTGGTCCGCTCAATGACAGCCTAGGGTCCTCTCCGGTGCACCGTGGCGCACCACGCCCAATTGACTCCCATCATGCCGCCGCTAGATTCACCGGGCCGGCGCAACACGCCGTCGCATGTGACGGCTCCTCAACGGAGCTTGAACATGTTAGACGACGATGCGGTGGTCTACTACGAAGACCTTGAGCATGAGTTTGGTATCAAGATTTCGCGGACGCACGTAGCAAGACTTCGAAAAGGCTGGGAAATTTCCGAATAGGATAAAACCGTTCGAATTTCGCGGCTCTCGGTTCTTCTACCCGCGGAGGCTTATCAAGCTTTACGCTCAAGGCAAGTGGAGACCCTAATCGGCACCAGCTCTCGCAAGGGAGCACGAGGCCGCTCGGTGGCCACTGGGCGGCCTCACTTCTTCTTGGGGGAAGGAGAAATGCGCCGTTTACTGTTGCTCGGGCTGCTTGGCGTCATTTTTTCCACTAATCAAGCGTATGCCTATGTTTCTGTAGCTTGCGGCAGGACGACTACCGATCCGATCGTCTGCGTATTAGTCCAGGCTGGCAGCACCGAGGAAGAAGCAGGTCGCTCACACGCCGACGCAGTAACCAAATGTCAACAAGCAGGCATCAGCGACTGCCGTTTATACGCAGGTTACGGTGGCGCGTGTCACGCTGTTGCCGCGACGTCAGACGGACGCGTAAGCGAGAATTCTCCGTTCGGGGCTGATATAGCTAATGCTGAAAATGCGCGGATAAGCGCTTTTCGTAATTGCAACGCCAGATACCAAGTCAATAATTGTCGAGGCGTAATTGCTTTTTGTGATGTCCAGACCGGAGCAGCATCCACATCTGCTCAAGCACCAGCGTCTAGACCTCCTGCCGCCGCTTTTAGTCCATCCTCTCCCCCCGGCATCATAAATTGGGTGGCCCCGAATGCAGCCACTATCGCTGTTTCGCTTATTGGCGTCCTTGTGATTGTCCTCGTTTATGCCGCACGCGCTTCAATCATAAATTTTGTCATTCATGGCAACTTGCCGCCAACATTACCGGTCTACGCCGAAGATATCCAAGCCATCTTCAAGCGCACCCAACGAGTAAACTGGTACGGCCGCGTCATTTTTGGCCTCGCGGTGCAATTCGCAATGGCACACCAGCAACTGGTCGACACGAGAAAATATTGGCTCGGCTGCGTGATCGCTTTCGACAGTCTCAGGCGCCAGCGCCAGAACGAGCTCGCGCGGATGCATTTGCAACTTGCTGCCGCAGCGAAACCAGAATCCAAAGAGAAAACCGCGCTCCGACAAATCTGGGCCGCAATCAAATACATTCTCTTCGTGTTGTTTTATTTAGCTCGCGCGCTTTTCAGCTTTCTGTTTGGCTTTATCTTCATCCGCGTGAACGTCGCGAAACTCGTTCGTGGAACGAAGATTGAGAGCAAAGACCTCATACTCGTTCTGCAAGCCAAAACCGCCATTGAAGAAACTGCTCACTATCTCAAAGAGTATCTCACTACTGCAAACTCCTTTGACGGCAGCGATGAGGTGCACAATGCCTGACGTTTCTACACCTTTTACGCATCGTCTTTTTTCCAAACCCACGTGGTCAAATGATGAGCTAAAGCAGATCCTCTCACCTCCAACCATTACACTACCTGATGAAGCCAGATTTGCCGGTCATTGGATCGTAGCGCCGCCTGGTCGCGGCAAGACCACGCTCTTGCATTCTATGGTGCTCGACGACTTGCAAAAGGATGCCTGGCCTACGCCCGGTTCCGAAGACACCGAGTTAGGTGTTTTGATGGAACCGGAGGTGTGTCATGGAGCGACGGAAGTTTACGCGAGAGTTCAAGCTTGAGGCTGTGCGGCTGATCAAGGAGCGAGGCGTCTCGTATACGCAGGCCTCGCACGACCTCAGTGTGCACCAATCTCAGCTACGCAGTTGGGTTAAGGCGCTTGCGGATGATCCGCAGCAAGCATTTCCCGGCCAAGGTCAGATGAAGCCGGAGCAGCTGGAGATTGCGCAGCTCAAGCGCGAGGTGCTCAAGCTAAAGGCCGAACGAGACATCCTAAAAAAAGCCGCGGCCTACTTCGCGAAGGAATCAACGTGAAGTTCGGTTTTGTTGCGAAGCACCGGGGGATCTGGCCGGCAGGATGGTTATGCGAGGCGCTCGGTGTCTCGCGGGGCGGCTTCTATGCCTGGCTAACACGACCGCGCAGTCGGCGCAGCCGAAGCAATGAAGAGTTGGGCGCGAAGGTTCGCTCAAGCTTCCTCGCCAGCGACCGGACCTATGGCGCCAGGCGGGTGTGGCACGACATGCTGGCGGAGGGCGTGCCGTGTGGACTGCACCGGATCGAGCGATTGATGCGGCTACAGGCTCTGCGAGCCCGTCCGCGCCGACGTCGATTGCCGCCCGATCTGGGTGAGCGGCAGGTCGCAGCTGTCGCTCCCAACGTGCTCGACCGCAGCTTCGAAGCGCCCGCTCCCAACCGCAAATGGATTGCCGACTTCACATATGTCTGGACAGCGGAGGGCTGGCTCTATGTGGCTGCTGTCGTCGACCTGTTCTCACGCCGCGTGGTCGGCTGGTCGATGAGCACAGCGATGACGGCGCAGTTCGTCACCGATGCCCTGGTGATGGCGATCTGGCGACGAGGCAAACCCGATGCGCTGCTGCATCACTCCGATCGTGGCAGCCAGTACACCAGCGAGCAGTTCCAGAAGTTGATGGCCGATCATGGCGTCATCTGCTCGATGAGCCGTTCGGGGAACGTCTGGGACAACGCGGCGATGGAGAGCTTCTTCTCCTCGCTGAAGACCGAGCGCACAGCTCGCAAGACTTATCGGACGAGAGATGAAGCCAAGGCTGATGTGTTCGACTACATTGAATGCTTCTACAATCCAAAACGTCGGCACTCGACGATCGGATATCTGAGTCCCGTGGAGTTCGAAATGCAGGCGGGATTAGCTTAGCAGCGTGTCAACAGAACCGGGTGCAGGCCAATGCGACCGAATTTAAACGCCGAAAGAGTGCCGTCTTTCACCTCATTAATCCATCCCGCGAGAAGATGAGACCTCGCCGGAGGAATTGAGCTCTGATAAGTTCGAACGTCCGCCGCCGCGAGTGGGGTCATAGCCTCCGCAATAGATGCTGTGGAGATGTCGCTACCTTTAGCATCATCTTTAGCGACGTTACTTGTCGGCTCGCGATCGATGCCACCTTCGGCGGGCTGCGGCGCGGTAATCGGCGCTTTGCCGTGGGGAGATTCAGGCGGGGCAATATCGTCTGAAATGTTTGAACTCGCGAGACGCGGCAAGATTCCGGGCCTATGTGATGAAGCTAACCACTCTGCAACCCCACCAGGTTTACCCGCTCGTCGAGCTCCGAAATCAATTGCGCTTGCTAGGAAGGCCGGCTGCGTAATGAAGAAACGATTGCCCCGGGCACGTAGCACGAATTCGTGCGCTAACAACGGATGCGGCAGCGTCACATCCAGTTCTTCATCGCGGTTAGATTTTTGCGTATCGCCGCGCAGATTACGAACAAATGGGGCAGCCGAAACCCAGTCTGTTTTTTGATCACGAGAGATCAGGACGGCGTCTCTTGGATTTCCATCTGCATCTTCGCCAGCAGCGAGCAGATCGACAATTATCTCCTCCCAAATAATCACGTCACCGTATCGGTTCTCGTCTTTCTTGTCGTGATAGCCGGGTGGCATAAGGTGACTGTATCGAAATGCTCCGGTACCGCTCAGCTTCTCGATGATTGGTGCGATATTGCTACCGAGAAGATGCTTGTTCACAAAATCGATCACCTCCGATGTCGCGGCCTGAAATCCTGCATCGTCGACTTGAACCACTCGTGCAAGTCTGCTTAACCTCGCGAGCGAATACTCCAGCTCCCCAACAAAGCTACTGCGGCTCGGGTAGCCTTTTGATTGACATATGGCATCATCGGCGCGCTCAGAAGCCAATCGCACAAACTCGTCATACTTTGCATGAGCGTCGCTGACAGTCTTTTGTAGGTTCGCGCGGATTGTACCGGCAATCAAATGACGCTGAAGTTCGTGAGCTGCCCACACCGGTATACGAACAGAGTCTTCGGGACGCGAGGCGCACCAGGCGATAAATTCTTGCCGCGCTTGAGCACCTAGTCGAATAAGCCAGGTAAGCAGGGACGTATCGAGATAGAACCGCGTGCCATCACTCTCGATGGCAGCGAGGAGCTCGTCCATAAAGGCACGATAATCCCGGACCAGCGGGTCCAATCGCATCTTACGAACTCCCCCGCAGCACAGCTGCCTGCTGATCAGCCGAGGCAATTTCCAAGAACGCTCAAGGCGCGGATTTGCCCGCCTTTGGACCGCCCTCAATAGCCCTTCAGAGCGCGCAACTCTAAACAGTCGCTGAAGATTTCGCTAGGAACCCTTCTCGGCTCATTTTGCTGGGATCTATCCCCAAGATACCAATTTCACGACTTTGCGATCCACAATTCGATAAAGGTCGTGTATGATGCCCGCGCGTTGGGATCCGTTCATGCCAAACAAGCGAATTCTGCTGCTAGAACCGGGATATAAGAATAAGTACCCGCCTCTGGGATTGATGAAAATTGCCCAGTACCACGGGCCGGCCGGCAAGCGCGACCACGTCACGTTCGCGAAAGGCACAGATTACCGCCTGACGGCTACCCCGTGGGACCGCATCTACATTACGACGCTCTTCTCCTTCGAATATCAGTCCATCGCCGAAACAATCGATTTTGCAATCGAAGCGGTTCACGGCCAGTCGCAGCGTGTTTTCGTGGGTGGCATCGCCGCGTCGCTGATGCACGACCGCTTCCTTCAAGAATCACGCTGGCGCGGCGTCCGCTTTATACGTGGACTCTTAGATGGCCCACCCGCCAAATCACTTCAACTAGACGCCTTCGACGGTGACTTCTATGCGGACGATGTCGCGGGCTCCCCAATAGAAGATCTCATTCCCGATTACAGCATCCTTGATCAGATCGAATACAAATATCCGGTCAGAGACGCGTATTTCGCCTATGCGTCGCGAGGCTGCATTCGCAAGTGTCACTTCTGCGGTGTGCCAAAATTGGAGGGAGCGCAACGCGACGCAACTCCGCTGACTGAATTAATTCGGAGCGTTGACCGCATGTACGGCCCGCGCCGTGACCTCATGTTGATGGATAATAACGTCGTCGCTTCCGCACGCTTCAAGGAAATCATCGCCGAAATCCGCGATCTTGGATTTGTCCGGGGAGCCAAACTCAAACGCGACGGAGAGCGTGTAGGCTCATTGCGCCGCGTCGACTTTAATCAGGGAGTGGACGCTCGGATATTGTGCAAGGATAGAATGTACTTACGCGAGTTATCCTCCATTTGCCTGAGTCCGCTGCGTATCGCGTTCGACCACCTTGGGCTCAAAATGCCTTATGAGACCGCAGTTCGCTATGCGCACGAATTCGGACTGAACGATTTATCGAACTACATGCTCTATAACTTCCACGATTCACCTGCTGACCTCTTCGAACGTATGTACCTAAACGTTCGCCTCAACGAAGAGCTTTCCATTCGCATTTATTCTTTTCCGATGCGATATCAGCCTACGGACCTGCCCGTTCGCACGCATGTCGGCCCGAAGTGGAACCGTTACTATCTCCGATCAGTCCAACTCGTGTTGCAAGCAACGCACGGCGTCGTCTCAGGCGAGCCGGAATTCTTCAAGGCCGCCTTTGGCGCGACCCAAGAAGAATTCGAGGACATTCTTTCACTGCCACATCACATGATTTTTAATCGTCACTATTACGAGCGTTACGAAGGCCGTGGCGAACTCGACGAGTATCGCTCAGCGCTTCACCGACTTTCGGAGTCAGAGCGGGCGGAGTTACTTTCCTTTCTGTCGACGCGAAATCCCGCAGAATATGCCCGCACGCTGGGTAATCTGCCGCCAAATCTGGGCACTTTGGCCCGCTTCCACGTCCCTATTACGAAGCAGCGCGAAATCGAAATTTCACGAGTCCAGCGCGGTCGGCTAGCAGACGAACGCGGCGCTCAGATCAACATGACCGATGAAGAGATTGTCGAGGACGCCGGTCTCGATGATGAGACACCGACCGTGCCAGCATTGGTCAAACGCAAATCGAGGAAAAAAGCCGCATAATGAATACCGCAGTCTCCAAGGTGCCCCATCCTAACCGGGAGCGGATCGAACTCGATGATATTCGGGTGGGCAAGGATGTGATCGAGATCGTCACATCCGGCATGTATGTCTCGCCCGTTACCGTCTTTCGTGAATATGTCCAGAATGCAGCAGATTCGATCGACCTGGCCCGTTCGCACGGTGTCCTGTCGCCACACCAACGAGGCCGAGTAGACATTAGCTTTGACCAAGCTGCCCGCTCCGTTTCGATCCGCGACAACGGCGCTGGGGTACCGGTGCAGGACGCAATCTCGACCTTGGTAGCGATCGGCGATTCGCCAAAGCGGGGTTCTAGCGCGAGGGGGTTCAGAGGGGTCGGCCGCCTGTCCGGTCTCGCCTACTGCCGCGAGCTACAATTCAGAACCAAAAGTCCTGGCGAGAATGAGATCACTACACTTTCGTGGGACTGCCGCGCACTACGGGAACGGCTCTCGGATTCGGCATTCGAGGGCGATTTGCGACACATCATTGCCGATGTCGTGTCGGTCTCTCACGAACAGGTCGAGGATCGTGGCTTGCACTTCTTCGAAGTACAACTCAAAGACATCGCGCGGCTCCGCAACGATCTCCTCTTGAATGAGCGCATGGTCGGCCACTACCTTTCCCAAGTAGCCCCCCTTCCCTTTTCTCCCGAATTTTCGTTCGGACCTCAAATCGAGAAATATCTGTCGCAACACGTGACGAAACATCCCGTGGATTTGGTGGTGGCCGGGGACTCCCTTTATCGCCCACACCGCGACGAAATAACATTCGCGGCGACGGGACACAGGCTACGCATCGAAGCCATCGAGTTTGTGCAATTTCCAAACGTGGACGGTGACGTAGGCGCAGCCGGATGGATTGGGCAGCACGAATACATAAGAAGCATTCTCCCCACTTTAGGTGTTCGAGGCTTGCGTGCTCGCGTTGGCGACCTCCAAGTAGGAGACGCCAACCTCTTCGACGATATTTATAAGGAGGCGAGATTCAACGGGTGGACGATCGGGGAAATACACGTGTACGACCCGCGCATTGCGCCAAACGCGAGGCGTGACAATTTCGAAGTCAACCATCACCACTACAATTTACTCGTTCAACTTGGCCCCTTGGCTGCGAAGATATCCCAACGCTGCCGGTCCACGTCGGTTTCGCGAAATGCGGAGCAGACAGTTAAAAATGCGATTGCCGAAGTTGAGGGCAGGGTGAAGCAGAAAAAGAGCCTTGACCGCGCTGAGTTGTCGCGCCTGAAAGCATTGATTTTACGAGCGAAGTCCAAAGCAACGCGCATTGATCCTGCAAGTCGAGCGCAGCTGCTGCAGGTATCCCTGGACAAGTTATTCAAGAAGCTCACGCGTGTGAGCGGTAAGCGGCGTGCACTTCTAGTCTCTCTCGAAGAGACGGAATCATTGGTTGCGAAATACGTCACCAACCGAACGCAGGCCGCAAAACTGCTAGAGGTTTTGCGTCGACTTAGCAGCTAACCGGTGGACGCCGTTAGGGCTGGTTTCTCCTTTTTTCCAGCACTTCTTTGAGTTTTTTCGATCGCTTCTCGATTTCCTTCAACTCATAGATCATTTTGTCTCGTATGACTTTATTTGATTCCAGCAAGTCGTCTTCAGTATCGTTGAGCGCGAGCCAATCTCGGAATTTTTTAAGTTTCTTCAGCGCGTAATTCTCAGACCCCGCATCAACGGCATTTTCATATGCGTCTTCGAACGTCACCTTGCCTTCGAAATATCGCTTCAGATTTTTGGCTGGGCCCGCGCAGATAGTCGGAAGTTGATCCCGCAGCTCCATCGCCTTAGAAATCTTCTTGGTCTTTACCTGCTCAACGACGAACTTGTCGAAGCCGGCGTAATCCTTACGAACCTTATTTATACGAGTTGAATGCAAGAATTCGTCGTAGTAACTCCAATGATCCCGATCCTTGTCGTGCTGCATCATGAATTCGTAGACTTGGATTAGGTGTTCGGCTTCGCCCTTTGGAATGCCGAGTTCGATCGCTACTGTTGGCAGCGGAATGTCGTGTTCGACGTGACGCCGGTAGAGAAATCCTGCCTTTTCATACGGCGCCCAATCTTTCTTACCCTTGACGTGATATTGTCCCAGAAGGGCAAAGACGAGTTTTTCGTCGATGTTGCCCGGCAATACCGTGCAACGCACTTTGTTCCATTTTAGCGGATCTTGCGTGTAGAGGAACCGGTACGCCGCCAAGCGGCTGTTGCCTTCGAGCACAACGAGATCGCCGTCACGAACAATCAATGGATCGATCAGGCCCCCATTTGCCTTTATGTCCTGCACCAGTTCTTTGACGTGTTCGAGGGCTTGCAGTTGTTTGCAAATCTCGTCCTGATCCGGAACGCGACCGTCAGTTCGGACCAGTGAATAGATACGGGGATTATCGACGTAGAATTTTAGCTTTTTCTGTTCGATCTCTCGCGCCGCTGTCGGAACGTCTTTGTTCTTCAGCCGCATGATCCCTGCAACGCTGGTTTCCGTAGCGACTTTCTCAAGCATTTGCAGTCTCCATACCCAGGATTTGCTTCACTATTTTTCCGAAATCGTAGTTAGCTCGTTTTCGGTATTCCGCAGCCGATATGTCGGCCTGTGCGAGTTGGGCAGCCAGACGCTTTGCAGCAAGCAATGAATCCACCCATTCATCGACCGTATCGCGGCAGATCAGATTCCAAATATAGCAAGGTTGTTCTTGTGAGATACGGTGAATTCGATCTTGCGCCTGCAGGTAGTCGTCAAGGCTGAATGAACGATCATAAAAGATCGCGTGATTTGCCACGGTTAGCGTTAGACCCTCTTTGGCCGCTCCCGGAGTGGCGATTAGGATTTTGGTGTCCTCATCCTGTTTGAATCGTCGGATGGCGCCGTTGCGCTCGTCCATTGATAATTCGCCGTGGACAACGGCCGGGTTGAACGCCTTCAGTTGGCTCGTCAACCACCGCGCGTTCTCAACGAAGCTAGTCCAAACGATTGCTTTCGATCCAGCGTTTATAGCGTCTTCAAGAAGCAACAAAAGTTTAGGAAGTTTACCAGGTGTTCTCGAATAGCTCTGATCGACCAAACGTGGGTTCGAGGCCACTTGGACAAGACGCAGTAGTCGCTTGAGAAGATCCTCAGCGTCGTCTTGAATTAGTTCGCCGCCACGAGTTACTTCAGCCCGGACCTCGTATTGGAACTTATCGTATAGCTCTCGCTGATCATGCTCCGCTTCTACCGGAATATTTTCGATTTGCTTTTCCGGCAACTGGATTCCAGATGAAGCTTTAGTCTCCCGAACGGTGAATGGCCGAATCCTATCGAAGATAAGGCTTAGTTCGCTTTCAAAATTACTGCGCTTCTGTTCATTGCTCCAAAGGTCGTTTGACAGATCTAGCTTCTTCTTAAAATCCGAGAAATCTGTCCCGAGGGCCTTCCCTTCATCAAGAAATAGAATTTGTGACCACAAATCGTACGGCCGATTGGCGACTGGCGTTCCGGTCATAATTACCCGGCGCGTAAATCCTGGCGACAGCCTGTGAAAAACTGTAGCAAGTTCGGATTCTGGATTTTTTATTTTTTGAGCTTCATCGAGGATTGCGGCGACCCGACGCGTTTTCAGAAACAGCGCGAGCCTACGCTCTTCCGACTTCATTACTTCATAGTGGGTCAGATAGAAGCGGGCTGGACTATTTAGCGCAAAGAAATTCGCCGGACGTTTTTGATCCAGGATACGCGGTCTAAGGTAGGTATGCGCCCGTATTTCTTCCGACCAGTTTTCGATTAGTGCCCTTTTCGTAACGATCAGGATCGAGTTCGACTTCATTAGATTTCAGCCATTCGAGGGCCAGATCCACGCCGATTTTCGTCTTGCCGAGGCCTTGCTCGTGGAAAATCGCCGCGTAGGGCAAGCCCTTCACAGCTTCGACGGCGTCCACCTGGTACGCATAGCCGGGATGGCGAGCGTCCAACCGGATATGGGATCGTGGCTTCAGCAATTTCAACTCTCAGGCAAACGGAAGGATCGTGATACGGACCGAATCGTGGCACTTATTCTTTAGTCCACGCATAACGTTTCTGGCCCTCTCTTGCAGCAACCAGGGCACCGCCAAGTAGAATGAAGCGTTCGGGTAGAGGGATAGGTGGTGCAAAAATGCTGCGATCTGTCGCATCGAGCGATCATCGTTGAAATCGGTAGGGGTCTTCGCCTCGCCTATGACACGAAATGTTTCCGGCACGTCCTGCACAAATAAGTCCGGTTTGTAACCACCAATCATCGGCGGCTGATTTACTCCGAATCCTCGGTGATCGGCGAACACCATAATGCCCCGCTCCGTTCGATGCCGCGAATCCACGGTTGCCACCAACCGCTCGACAAGCTTGATGTGCAGGGCGGACTGACCTGACATTACGCGCCCGCGTTGAGGTCTTTTACAAATCCCTGCAGCGCTTCAAGCGCGTCGTTTATATACCGAACCGCATCATCATCAGGATTGGCGCGAAGCCGGACCACCTCCGAATATTGTACTTTCTCGATAGCTTCGGTCAGGGCACGCGAAAGTTGGCTAATCGTCGCGCCCTTGAGTGTACCGCTCAGCTCTGGCTTTTCGAGAACGTCGAGCGCCGCCTTTACGTCCTTCTTGAGAAATACCTCGCGCGCTTTTTTGTCAGGCAGTATTCGAGGTAATCTTCGGACTTGTTCTAAGTTCTTGATATTTCCCTTCGCAATCCATTGCGCAAAATCTTTGAGTGTAAAGCCGGCCTGCAAAATCGAGTTTTTCACCTTGGTGCTTTGGAGCTCGACGAAACCGCTATATCTTTCCGGATCAAAATCATTGTCTAACTCATCGCAGACCGGGCGGTAGTATGACTCCATGTCCGCATACGCTTGGATCGCATTCGTAACTTCCCGTCTGTTACCGCCACAAAACGCGACGATACGATCGAGGGGCATCATTTCCTTGTATTGCAACTCCCACAAATATTTTGCTTTTGAATACGCGTCCCACTGTCTCGGCCCCACTAGGTGGGCCTGTAGACGAATTGAGTCTACTTCCTCCGCATGTAGCCCCTCGTGCACGAGCGCGGGAATTTTCGCCCAATTCCCGACGATCTTGTCTTTGACAAACGATCGGTAGATGTACAGGCGAGTATTGCCTTCGATGCAAATAAGCCTTCCGTCCGGCAGCTTATTGACGACAATCGGCTGCATGATGCCGCCATAGGTCAAGATGGAGTTTCTTAGTTTTTCAGGCGTCGTCGCGCCACTTTGCGAGTCCGAAGAATCTCCACCCGCGACGTCGAGTGCGAGCGCTATCTGCTCGTATGTCGGCTCGCCTTGATAGTTCTCCAAAAACCGTCGAATGCGCGGATTGGTCCTATCCAATTCAACGTCATCGACCGGCAGCAACATCTGCTTACCCGCACTCATAGCTCCCCCCAAAAGTGCTATGGGCTAACTATAGATGGTAGGACAGTTTTTTGCGAATCGGAGGTTGCGCCGGGCCGCCAATACCCTAGTGAAAGCGGGACATCATGCGGCCGGCGCGTCTTCATCCGCTCTGCCGGAAGGCGCCAGACCGCCGACGGCCAAACGACTTCGTTGCGCCGCATATACCGCACTTCGATTGGACGGGCCATCGTAAGAGCAAGAAACTGGAGCGCGGCCTTCAGCGTTGGCCAGCCGGTGGATTCGTCAACTTGGGTTAACAGTACGCCGAGCTGTCGTTCATCTGTGATAGCTGGCCTGTGCTTCACGACCGGAGCCGCGAGTGCACCGCGCAATGCATAAGTTGGATCTGTCGTGGCCCGCAATGTCGCGATAGCCAGGCGGAACACCGCCCCGATTACGCCGCGCAATCGCTTTGCCGTTTCCCGCCGACCGGCCTTTTCATGCTTCTGCAACAGGACGAGGATTTCGAGCGGCGTGATCTTCGTGATTGGCCGCTTAGTAAGAGGCGAAGCGAGTTTGAGCAACAGCCAGCGATTCTTGTTCACGGTGGCTTCGGACACGCCACTTTCTTCAAGGCGCTGCACATACTCTTCTGCAATGGTGCCGAACGTGTTGCGCCCGGCGAGTTCGGCAATCAGCCGGTTTTGCTTTTTCTGGTCCGAGGGATTGATGCCGTTCGCAAGTTGCGCAAGCGCTCCATCTCGCCTTCCCCTCGCGTCGGCTAGCGACACTTCGGGGAACGACCCGAGCGACAGCATCTTCTCCTTGCCGTCGAATGTGTAGCGCAGGCGCCAGAGCTTCGCGCCTGCCGGCTCGACGAGCAGAGAGAGCTGATTGGCGTCAGAAACCTTGTACGGTTTCTCTTTCGGTCTCAGCTTCTCTATTGCAAGCACCGTGAGCATGGATACCAGCCTTTTCGCCAGGAGAACCTACCCAGAATCCTACCCGTCTAAGACGGGTATGTCACCGGATACGGCGGTGCACGGCGGAAAATGGAAATCGCAGAAGTGCCAGATACACGGGCACAAGTGCGCATGGCGGGCAAAGGTGGTGCATGAGCGTGGTGCCCGTGGAGGGAATCGAACCCCCACTCCTTGCAGAACGCGATTTTGAGTTCGCGCGCGTCTACCAGTTCCGCCACACGGGCTTAGAGCGCCTTCTATATCGCCAGCGTCTGCCCTCGGCAAAAGAAAATCGGGACGCTGCGGCCGTCGCCAGGGAGGCAAAGCGGTGGATTTGCACCAGCCTTGCAACGGCCATCAAGATCGGCAAATTGCTGCGCAACCGCGAGGCTGCGGCAGCGAGGTCGGGATGACGGATGGCTGGATCGATCGGCTTCGCCGGGATGAAGCCGCAGCCGTGGCACTCGCGGTCTTTGTGCTGAGCGCGGCGACGATCCTGGGCGCCTGGTATTTTCAGCTCGTGGTGAAGCTGCCGCCCTGCCCGCTCTGCCTCGAAGAACGCATCCCCTATTACACCGTCATCCCGCTCTCGCTGTTGACGCTGGTCGCGGCGCTTCTGCACGCGCCGCGCCAGCTGATTGCCATCGGCCTTCTCGCCATCGTTGCCGCAATGCTCTGTAGCGCCGCGCTCGGCGCCTATCACGCCGGGGTCGAATGGCGCTTTTGGCAGGGACCCACCGATTGCTCCGGACCGATGACCGATTTCACCAAGCAGGGATCGCTGCTTGGTCAGTTGCAATCGGTCCAGGTGGTGCGCTGCGATGAGGCGGCGTGGCGCCTGTTTGGCGTTTCGCTCGCCGGTTACAACATGCTGGTTTCACTTGCGGCGGCGGCGCTGGCGGTTTTCGGCCTGCGCGCGTGCAAAGTTGCTTAGGACATTATTTTACGAAACTTCTTCGTGATCGGCGCCACTTCGGATTGGCTCGCCTCTGGTGCGCGGGGCGATGTTCGACTAACATCTCGTCTTGGTTTTGACATGACCTGCACATAGCGTTGCCACGCTCTCCGAACAGCGCGCAGAGTGAGCGGAGAGATCAAAGTGAGGAGAACAACATGGGCCTTTTGGACAATTTAGGTCTTGGCGACGTGCTCAAAGGCGCATTGGGTCAGGTAGAAGCTGCGGCCTTGCCCGCGCTCATCAACGGCGTGCTGGCAAAAACCCAGTACCACGATCTCAACGGCCTCGTTACCGCCCTGCAGAGCGGCGGCCTCAATAGCCAGGTCCAATCCTGGCTTGGTCCCGGCGCCAATCTGCCGATTACCGCAGATCAGCTCAAAGCGGTTCTCGGCAATTCACAGGTCCAGGAATTCGCGACCCACCTCGGACTGCCGGTCGACCAGACGATGAAAATTATGTCGCAGTATCTACCCGACATTATCGACAAGGCATCGCCAAACGGAATACTAAAGCCGGCCGCGTAGCCGGGACTTCGGCGGCGGCGTATAGATTTACCGAGCTCTCATTGGGAGGAGCACATGAAGACCATCGCTATCGTTCTCGTTTCGGCTTTTTGCGTCGCCACCGCCGCGATGGCGGATGATAGCTGCAAGATGCAGGCAACCGGCAAGAACCTGCATGGCGCGGCGCTGACGAGTTTCGCAAAAAAATGCTGCAACGACCAGGCCACCGCTCAGAACCTGCACGGCGCAGCGCAAGACGAGTTTCACGAAGAAGTGCCTGTCCGACGCGACCGGCGGCTAAACTGACACGTTCACGCTCTCGCCGGGCGCGCCGTTAATTCACGATATCAACATAGGGGAATTGCCGTCATGAAAACCGCTGTCTTGATTGCGTCGGGAATCATTCTCGCAGCCTTCGCCACCGCACCCGCCCCCGCGGAAGCCAAAACCAAGAAAGAGTGCTCCGCGCAGTGGAAGGAGATGAAAGAAAAAGACCAGACCGCCGGCATGAAGTATGCCGAGTTCAGCAAACAATGCATGGCGGAAGGGGCCGCTCCGGCCCCCGAAGCAAAACCGGCGCCGATGCCGCCGCCGCCCGCGGCCGAAAAAGCAGCACCGCCCCCGCCGATGAAGCCTGCCGCGGCGACGCCCCCGGCGGCTGCCCCGGTCGTGACCGGTAAGATCGTGTTCCCGCCCGCGGTTTCATCCAAATACTCAACCGATACGGCCGGCAAGGCGCGAATGCTCACCTGTCGCGATCAATACGAGACGAACAAACCTGGCGGCGCCAACGGCGGTCTTAAGTGGATTTAAAAGGGCGGCGGCTATTACAGCCTCTGCAACAAGCATTTGAAGGGTCAAGCGTAGCTACGTGTAACTAGGGGGCCCGTCTAACTCGCGGGCCCGGAACACGCTTGCAAGGACCGAAAGGACGTAAGCCCTTTCGGACGGCTGGCTCGGCCAGCCGTAGCTCGGCGGAGGTTAGCCCGCCTTCGCCCTTTGGGCTTCAGCGCGGCAGCCTTCACTCGCTTCGCGAGCGAAGGCTGGTGGGCGGTAGAGGGATCGAACCTCTGACCCCTTCCATGTCAAGGAAGTGCTCTCCCGCTGAGCTAACCGCCCTTTCCAAGGTTCGGGATGTAGCGTTGCGCTGCCCGCAGGGTCAAGCGGTCAGCGCGGCTAAGGCTAAAACTTGACGCGATCGGCGCCCTTGAGCCCCAAAGTCGCGCGCGCCTCGGCCGGCGTCGCGATCTCGTAGCCGAGGTCCTCGACGATGCGGCGGATTTTCGTCACCTGTTCGGCGTTGCTCTTGGCGAGCTTGCCCGGCCCGATATAGAGCGAATCCTCGAGCCCGACGCGGACGTTGCCGCCCATCATGGAGGCGCTGGTGCAAAAGTTCATCTGGTGACGGCCGCCGGCCAGCACCGACCACAGATATTGATCGCCGAATAAACGGTCGGCGGTGCGCTTCATAAACGCCAGATTCTCGAGGTCCGGACCGATACCGCCGAGGATGCCGAAGATCAGCTGCAGGAAAACCGGCGGCTTGAACAGGCCGCGGTCGATGCAATGGGCGAGGTTGTAAAGGTGGCCGGTGTCATAGCACTCGTGCTCGAACTTCACCCCGTGGCCTTCGCCCAGCGCTTTGTAGATCTTTTCAATGTCGCGAAAAGTATTCGGGAAAATGTAGGCGTCCGAGTTGAGGAGATAGCTCTCCTCCCAGTCGTACTTCCAGTTCTTATAGCGCTTCGCCATCGGGTAGAGCGCGAAGTTCATCGACCCCATGTTGAGCGAGCACATTTCGGGCGACAGTTGCATTGCCGCCGACATCCGCTGCTCGACCGTCATGGTCACGGCACCGCCGGTCGTGATGTTAACGACGGCGTCGGTTGCCTGCTTGATGCGCGGCAGGAACTGCATGAACACACTCGGGTCAGGCGAGGGGCGCCCGTCCTTCGGATCGCGGGCGTGCAAATGCAGGATCGCGGCGCCGGCCTCGGCGGCATCGATCGCCTGGGTCGCGATCTGATCGGGCGTGATCGGCAGCGCGTCCGACATCGTCGGGGTATGAATCGAGCCGGTAATTGCGCAGCTGATGATAATCTTGTTCGCCATGGTCGCGTCTTCCCTTGTCGGCTATTGGTTTGCGGATAAAGCGCCTGCAGCGTCCAGGCGAATTTCGGTCTCTATCGGTTTACGATTAGTGAGGATCGCGCAGCGTTCAAGCGGAAAATCGGCCTACCGAAGCGCTCGGATTAGCCACAAAAGCAAGCCCGTTGCGACAGGTTTTTGCCGCGCCGGTGCATATCATGGAACCGTCCTGCCTGGCGCGTGGCTTGACGGAATTGATGAGAACTTGGACGATTGAGCTTCCGGAGAACGTAAGATGCGCGCAAGACACTTGTTGGTTGCGGCGGCCGCCATTCTGTCACTCTTCGGTGCAGGCGAAGCAGCACGCAGCGTCGAGTTGACTGCCGCCGGGCTTTGGCAATCGACCGATCCGGACACCGGCCAACCGACCGGCTGGTTTCTGTTCCGGGATCACGACGGCGTCTTTGATGGGACGATCGTCAAGATGTACTTAAAACCCGGCGAAAGCCCCGACATCACCTGTGACAAGTGCAAAGACGACCGCCGCGACAAGCCCTGGATGGGCCTCGACATCGTCCGCGGCATGAAACGGGATGGTATGGACTACAAGGACGGAACAATTCTCGATCCGCGCAATGGCAATGTTTACAATGCGAAAATGACCTTGAAACCGGACGGCCAGACGCTTGTGGTGCGTGGCTATCTCGGCATCTCACTGTTTGGACAAGACCGAAATTGGACGCGGCTGCCTGACACGGCTTATCGCGAGATCGACCCGCGTTTTAATCCTACGCCTGTACGCAAACTACAGACCGCGCCAAAACCGGAGCTGCGGCGCTGATCCGGAGAGTTATCGCAACGGTCTTGCCCGCTTGCCCCACTTACCTGCCGCCTAATCGGTGACGCCGAGGCTCTTGCGGCGCGCGTGCGCGATCGCCTCCTCTTCTCTCGGCTTGCCCATCAGGATCGGCTGGAACAATGCCGCCGCCGTCATGGTCGTCAGCAACGAGATGGCAAGCAGCTTGCCCATGCTGGACGTTCCCGGATCGGAGGAAAAATACAGGCTCCCGAATGCGGTCGCGGTCGTACAGGCGCTGAAGGTCACCGCTCTCGTCAGCACCGATTGCAACAATCTGGTCTGTCCCTCGCGCCAAGCCATGATGTAATAAATCTTGAAAGCGACACCGACGCCAAGCAGCAGCGGCAACGCGATGATGTTGGCGAAGTTGAGCGGCATGTCGATCGCGACGCAGATTTCCAGTGTGACGACGCCCGCCACCAGCAACGGAATGAGCGTCAGCATCACGTCACCGACGCGCCGCAGCGTGATCCACAACAGGATGGCGATCGACAACAGCGCGAATGCGCCCGCCTCAAGGAAAGCGGCGATGATGGTGCGGCGCGCCTCAAGAATTGAAATCGGGCCTTCTGTGGCGTTAGGCTCGACTCTCTGCACGTCATGCGCAAACGCCCGCAGCGTTGTGTTATCGTTGCCATCGCCGCTGGGGGTGACCTGAAGGCGAGCGCGACCATCCGGCGTAACCCACTGGTCGGCGAGATCACCCGGAAGATTTTCGCGGGTCACCTCGTGCGCCTTGAGGAGATTGCGCAAATCACCGAGCGCGGTCTGCAGCGGCTGGACGAACGCCGTTTCGGCGCGCTGGCGCGCGGCCTGATCCGCCTTCCCCAGCACGGCGAGGCCACCGGACAGGCGCTTCGCCACGTCGGCCCCGGGACCGGGCGCCGCGGCAGCGAGCTTGTTGAGCGCGTCGACCGTGGAATTGATCGCGGCAATAGTTTCCGCATCGGTCGGTGGCTTGCTCATCTTGGCCGGATTGAGCGCGGGGTCCAGCGCCTCTGCCGCGGCTTGAATCAGCGGCAGCTTTTCCTGCTGCTGCTCGGGAATAAACGTCGAGAGCGTCGTCACCCGCGCCACTTGCGGAAGCGCTCTGAGTTTGGCCGCGACCTCATCGGCCGCCGCCAGCGACGGCTCGAGCGCCGCAATGTTGTTGGAGCCGCCGTTCCCATCCTTCTCGAGCTGAATGTACGTTGCGACCGATTCGACGTTGGGGTTGCGCAAATTCATCGGATTGAAATCAAACCGCAGCCAATAGAGCAGCGGCGAAGCTCCAAGAATGACAAGCGCGGTCACGATCAGGATCGGGACGCGATGGCGCTCCAGAAATTCGTCGACCGGCGCGAGGAAGGCATAGCCAAGCGGCTTAGGCTCGCTCCGCGGCTTGAATTGGGTCAAGAGCGCCGGCAACAACGTAATGCTGGTGAAAAATGCGATCAGCATGCCGAAGCCGGCGATCAAGCCGAGCTCTGACAGCCCCCGATAAGCCGTCGGCAGGAAGGCGAGAAAACCCGCCGCAGTGGCGAGTGCCGCCAGCGTGAGCGGTGCGCCGGCGCGGCGGCCGGCATGCAACAGCGCCTCGTGCAGCCCGTCGACTTCGTGCCGCTCGGCCCGATAGCGGACGCTGTACTGAATGCCGAAATCAACGCCGAGGCCGACGAACAGCACGGCAAAATAGACCGAGATCAGGTTGAGCGCGCCGACCAGCAGCAGGCCGAGCGCCGCAGTGACGGAAAGTCCGACCACAAGGCTGAGGAACACGGCGAGAATGATGCGCCACCAGCGTAACGCCATCCACAGGATGAAGAGGACCACAATAATCGTCAGCGTCGCGTTGAGCGCCGCATTCTCCTTGATCGTGGCAAACTCGTCGTCGTTCATCGGCACTGGGCCGGTCAAGCGCACGCGCGCCTGATAGGTGGAGTTGAGCTTGAGATCCGCTGCGGCCTTGCGAATTGCGTCGCTCGCCTTAAGCCCCGGCTCAAGCTCCGAATAGTCGAGCACGGCCTGGATTTTCAGAAATCGCAGCAGGTCGCCGGCCTTGGCTTCGTGACCTTGCACCAGCGTCAGCCAGGAAAAGGTCGCAGGTCTGTTCGCATTGACCTCATCGATCGTGTCGGCCGCACGTTTTAGCGGCCACTGCATCTCATCGAGCTTGAGCTTGCCGCTTTGCACGCCGAGGAGTCCGTATTGCAAGGCACGCAGAGCACCCCGCAGACTGGGATCGGCCGCCAGCACCTCAATGAGCCGCCTTGCCTGACTGAGCATCTTCGTCTGCTGCCCGAGTTGCTCGGTCGGCACGAACAAGAGACCGTTCTGTCCGAAGAAGGAGCCGCCTTGCGGCTCTTCGATGGAGCGAAACTGATCTTTCTTTTGTGACAATTGGGCCGCCAGCGCACCGGTAGCCGCCTGAACCAGCTCAGTCGTTGGCGCGTCAACCACCACAATAATGGTGTCGAATTGCGGGAAGGCTTTTTCGAATGCCAATTCTCGTTGCCGCGCCGGGCTGTTGCCGGAGAGCAGCTGATTGATATCGGTCGTCATCGTAAAATGGGTAGCGGCGTACCAGGTCGACACCACCGCAAGAAGGATCGCGGCCGCGATGACCCACCGCGGGTAATGGATGCAGACGGCAATCGCGCGAATGACAAGAGTAGTAATCGTCTTCATGGGCTGGGGATGTGAGTGGGACGAACCGGGGTTTGAGGCGTTAAAAGATCGGTGAAACCGTGGCATACGCTTTATATCGGCGGATTTATACGACCGGCGCGGCGCAGAAAACGGCGCGTCGCTGCGGGTTCTCGAATCCCCCGGCCACCCGCAGCGGCCTTAGATGCCCCGAAACGGCGCAAAAGTGAAATCATGGATATTTTCCTAGTAACGGCGCATCGGCCGCCGCCGTATCCGGCACCGCCGTAGCGGGCTAGCGCACTGGACAACAAGCATATTTGTGCTCAATGGTTGCCAAACGGGGGAACCCTGTGATTGTTCGGCCAATTGGCGCCGGCTCCGGGGTTGATAGTCGCGGTATCGTGGCCAAATTGACTGTCACGGCGTTGTGGCCAAAGTTGTGGACATGGAGCATGGCGGGCGGCCCGTCGTGCACTTGCGGCGCAAGGCCGCAGTCCGATTTCCGGCCGGCAGGTTATTGAGGTTGTTAATGAGGGTTATTCTCGCTCAACCCCGCGGTTTCTGCGCCGGCGTGGTCCGCGCCATCGAGATCGTCGAGCGCGCGCTGCAGAAATACGGCCCGCCGGTCTATGTGCGCCACGAAATCGTGCACAACAAGCACGTTGTCGAAAGTTTAAAGGCCAAAGGCGCGCATTTCGTCGAGGATCTTTCCGAGGTTCCGCCACACGCCGTGACCATCTTCAGCGCGCACGGCGTCGCCAAAAGCGTCGAGGAAGAGGCCGCGGCACGCGAGCTTCCGGTTCTGAATGCAACCTGTCCGCTAGTCACCAAGGTTCACAATCAGGGTAAACGTTACGTGGCGCAGGGACGCCGACTCATTCTCATCGGCCATGCCGGGCATCCGGAGGTCGAAGGCACGATGGGGCAAATCTCCGAACCGGTCACCCTGGTGCAGACCGAGAACGACGTCGCTTCGCTCAACATCCCGCACGACACACCCGTCGCCTATGTCACGCAAACGACGCTCAGCGTCGACGACACCCGCGGCATCATCGCAGCGTTGCATCGCCGCTTTACCGACATCGTCGGACCGGAAACCCGTGACATCTGTTACGCGACGCAAAACCGGCAGACGGCAGTCCGCGAACTCTCGAAGCTCGTGGACGTTATCCTCGTGGTCGGCGCCAAGAATAGTTCCAATTCCAACCGGCTGCGCGAGATCGGTCACGAAGTCGGCACGCCCTGTTATCTGATTGCCGACGGCAGCGAAGTCGAACCCGAATGGTTCAACGGCGCAGACACGGTCGGCATCACCGCGGGCGCATCGGCGCCGGAGGTATTGGTTGAGGATGTCATCGACGCGCTGCGGCGGCTTGGCCCGGTCGAGGTCTCCGAACTAACCGGCCGGCAGGAAACCATTGAGTTTCGTCTGCCGCCCGAATTGACGGACGGCCGCGTGGCGGAGCGGGCGGCAGCAAAGGTTTAGTTTTTCGCCGGGCTTTTTTAGCCCGGCAGAGACCGAACGTAAGACAAAACCAAGAAGGTGCGATTGTGACTGTATCATTACGACAGAAGGTTGCCGTCGGGGCTTACGTGATGCGGCAGCGGTTTGCCGGGCGCAAACGCTACCCGCTGGTGCTGATGCTGGAGCCGCTGTTCCGCTGCAACCTCGCCTGTTTCGGCTGCGGCAAGATCGATTATCCCGACGCGATCCTGAACAAGCGCCTGTCGGTGAAGGAGTGCCTCGATGCGGTCGACGAGTGCGGCGCGCCGATGGTCGCCATTCCCGGCGGCGAGCCGCTGATCCACAAGGAGATCGGCGAGATCGTCAAAGGCATCGTGGCACGCAAGAAGTTCGTCTCGCTGTGCACCAATGCGTTGTTGCTGGAAAAGAAGCTGCATCTGTTCGAGCCGTCGCCGTATTTGTTCTTCTCGGTGCATCTCGACGGGCTGAAACAGCACCACGACAAATCGGTGTGCATGGAAGGCGGCTACGAGAAGGCGGTCGATGCCATCAAGGCCGCCAAGGCCAAAGGGTTCACCGTCAACGTCAACTGCACGGTCTATGACGGTCATCCAGCCGAAGACATCGCCAAGTTCCTGGACCTTACCGAGGAACTTGGCGTCGGCGTCTCGATTTCGCCCGGCTACGCCTACGAGCGCGCGCCGGACCAGGAGCACTTCCTCAATCGGCGCAAGACCAAGGAACTGTTCCGGAACGTATTTGCGCTCGGCAAAGGCAAGAAGTGGAACATCACCCATTCCACGATGTTCCTCGACTTTCTCGCCGGCAATCAGGAATTCCACTGCACGCCCTGGGGCATGCCGACGCGCAACATCTTCGGCTGGCAGAAGCCCTGCTATTTGCTCGGCGAAGGCTACGCCAAGACTTTCACCGAATTGATGGAGACCACCGACTGGGACGCCTACGGCACCGGCCGCTACGAGAAGTGCTCCAACTGCATGGCGCATTGCGGTTACGAAGCCACCGCAACGGAAGCGATCGTGCAGCATCCGCTGCAGGCACTGGCGCTGTCGGTTCGCGGGGTGAAGACCGAAGGCCCGATGGCGCCGGAAATCGACATGTCAAACCAGCGACCCGCGAAGTACGTCTTCGACGGTCAGGTGCAGCAGACGCTGTCGCAAATGCGCGCCAACGAAGCGCGTGAGAAAGCCGCGAAGGAAGCGGCAAAAGCAGCGGCGAAAACGTCGGCAAGCGCGGCGTAAGTTGGCCTACATCCCGTAGGTCACGGCGCGGGTGTTGGTGCGCTTGAGATTGCGGTAGCGCGCCATCGCCCATACCGGGAAGAACTTCGAATAGCCGTGGTAGCGCAGGTAGAACACGCGCGGGAAACCCGTCGCCGTGTACCGCGGCTCATTCCAGAAACCGTCTGCCCCTTGAGTGTCGGTCAAATATTTGATGCCGCGGGCGACTGCAGGATGATCCACCTCGCCTGCCGCCATCAGGCCCAGCACCGCCCAAGCGGTCTGTGATGCGGTCGATGGCGCGCGCTCGTAGCCGCGATAGTCGAGTTTGTAACTCGACCCATCCTCGCCCCAGCCGCCGTCATCGTTCTGGATGGCGGTGAGCCAATCCGCCGCTTTGCGCATTTCCGGTGCGTCGCGATCGAGGCCAACGACATTGAGCGCGCACAGCACCGACCAGGTGCCGTAGATGTAATTCATGCCCCAACGGCCATACCAGCTGCCTTCCGCAAGCTGGGTGTTACGCAAATACTCCACGCCCCGCGCCACGGCCGTACTGCTCTCAATCGTCTCGCCGAACTGCGCCAGCATCGACAGGCAGCGCGCGGTGACGTCTTCGGTCGGCGGGTCGAGCAACGCGCCGTGATCGGCGAACGGAATGTTGTTGAGATAGTAGTATTCGTTGTCGGCATCGAACGCGCCCCAGGCGCCGTTCTCGCTCTGCATGCCGAGAATCCATTCGCGGGCGGGCGCCAGACTGGCGTCAAATTCTTTCTGGCCCGCAAGCTTCTGCTGCCGATCCATCGCCATGGCGACCACCGCGGTGTCGTCGACATCGGGATAGTGCGGATTGGCGTATTGGAAGGCCCAGCCGCCGGGGCGAAGATCGCTCCGCCGCGCGATCCAGTCGCCGCGAACATCGAGCACTTGCTTGGGAACGAGCCAATCAAGGCCGCGTTTGACGTCATTGACCACGCGCTCGCCGCCGACTTCCAGAAGCGCATGACACACCAATCCGGTATCCCAGATCGGCGAAACGCAGGGCTGGCAGTAGGCCTCGTCGTGATGCACCACCAGAAGCTTCTCGACCGATTTGCGGGCGATCGCGCGCTGCGGATGATTTTCCGGATAGCCGAGCACGTCGAACATCATCACGCTGTTGGCCATCGCCGGGAAAATCGCGCCGAGACCGTCCTCGCCGTTTAACCGTTCGCCGACCCAGGCGACGGCGCGATCGATCGCGCGCTGCCGGGTGCGCTTGGGAAAGTACGGCTCGGTCGCGCGCAAGATGTTGTCGACGCCGTGGAAGAACCAGAACCACAAAGCTTTCTGTTGCGGCGCCTTCGGCGCCGGTCCCATGCGGTCGGGCGGCTCAAGAAAAAGCTCGTCGATGCGGACACCCTTGGCGTTACGCGCTTGCGCCTTCTTTGCCATCATCACCAGCAACGGAACGATGACGGTCCGGCTCCAGTACGAAATCTTGTCGAGATGAAATGGAAACCACTTCGGCAACAACATGATCTCAACCGGCATCACCGGAACGGCGCGCCAGGAAATGAACCCAAACAGCGCCAGCATGATGCGGGTGAAGACGTTGACGCGCTCGGCGCCGCCGCGGGCGAGAACCGCTTCACGCGCACGGCGCATGTGATCGGCGTCGATGGAATCGCCGATCATCTTCAGTGCGAAATAGGCTTTCACCGTGGCGCTGATGTCGATATCGGCATCGCGGAACAATGGCCAGCCGCCATGATCACCCTGGATGCGCCGCAGATAGACCGCGATCTTGGCTTCAAGCGCGGCGTCGACCGGCTCTCCAAGGTAATGACGCAGCAGCACGTATTCAGCGGGAATGGTCGCGTCGGCCTCGAGCTCGAATACCCAATGGCCGTCCGGACGCTGCTGCGCCAAAAGCGCTTGCGTGCCCTTCTGGATGTGCTGTTCAAGCGCATCGTCAAGCGGACGGGCGAACGTCGTTGGCTTTGTTTGCTCGATGGCGTCGTTCATGTTGATTTTGCGATGAAGTCCGCCGCGCGATTGCCGGATCGGATCGCACCTTCAATCGTAGCGGGCAGGCCGGTATCTGTCCAATCGCCGGCGAGAACCAGATTGCGCCATTGCGTTGCAGCACCGGGCCGCTTGGCGTCCTCGGCGGGCGTGGCAGCAAACGTCGCGCGGCGCTCGCGGACGATCTGCCAGGGCGGCAACGCGGCCGGCAATCCGGTGATCCGCGCGACCTCATCCCAGATCTTTTTCGCCAATTCTTCGCGCGCCGTATCGATCAGCCGGTCGCCGGCGCTGATGGTGACCGACACGCGGCCCGGAAACGAAAAAATCCATTGCACATCGGCATTGAGCACGCCGAGGATCGGCGGCAGCTCCGCCGGCGGCTCAATCCGGAAATGCGCGTTGACGATGGCGCGGAATTCGGTGGGTACTTTGAGTCCAGCCACCAGCGATGCCGCTACGTAGGGCGGCACCGCGAGCACCACCGCGTCGGCGGCGTTCAGCTCAATCGTCTCGCCGCCAAAATCGAGCGCGTCGATCCGATCAGCGGAGAAGCGAATGGCGCGCAGTTGATGGTCGAACTGCACCGCGGTCCCGCGTTGCCGTAACAAAGCCAGCGCCGGCTCGATCAGCGTCGCGCCCAGGCCCTCCCGCGCGATTAGCGGGCGGCAAGCCCGGCCGCCAACGGCAAGAGTCTCGCGAACGATCGCGCTTGCGAGCCGCGCGGCGCCCAAAGGCGCATCGATATTGAGCGCCGCAACGATCAGCGGTTCTACCAGTCGCTCGTAGAGCGTGCCCTTGCAGGTGATGACCTCGCCGACCGTCTTGCCCGTCGGCGCCCAAAGCAGCCGCGCCAACGGCAGATAATCGAGCGGCTTCGTCCCCGGAACTCGGCGGCGCGCATCGAAAATCCAAAACGGCACCGGACCGTCGTTAAAGCGCAGCGTCCAGCGCTCACCGCTGCGAAGATCGACAAAAGAGAATTCGGCCTGCTCCGGACCGATCAACCGGTTATCGGCGCCGATGCTGTGCAGATAATCCAGCGCCGCGCGATTGCCCGAAAGCAAGAGATGGTTGCCGTTGTCGATCGTCATGCCGACGGAAGCATCGTGATAGGAGCGGCAGCGGCCGCCGGCGAATGCGGTCGCCTCGTGCACGGCCACGGTTCTGCCGCGCGCTGTCAGCCGCACGGCGGCAGATAGGCCGGCAAGGCCGGCGCCAACAATGTGGACCGTTCCGCTCATCCGATCACAGAAGATTACGCAACACGATGAGAAGGAGTTTCGCTTTCGGCAGACGAACCCTTGCGCGCGGTGGCGCGAAGCCCCGCGCACCCAGCAACTGCAGAATCAACCAATAGGCTTGGCCCATGATCCGTGGCGCCCGCACCACCCGCCGCGGACTTTTTTTCATAATTGCATTGGCGGCAGCGAATTCGGATTTAGCGAGCGCAACGATGGTTGCACAGGCTCCGGCGACCGCCGGGTTTGCAATCACTGCGGCCGGATCCGTCGCCTCGATGCCCGCGGCATGCAAAGCCTCTCGCGGCAAATAGAGACGTCCGAGCGACGCATCCTCGTCGAGGTCGCGCAAAATGTTGGTGAGCTGAAGCGCACGACCCAGATGATGCGCAAGCGCAAGGCCGGCTTCGCGCTCCATGCCGAACACGCGCACCGATAGGCGGCCGACCGCGCAGGCGACGCGGTCGCAATAAAGATCGAGCGTAGTCCGGTCCGGAGCGCGGATGTCAGCAATCACATCCATCTCCATGCCGTCGATGATGGCAATGAAATCGTCGCGCTGCAGGTCAAAGGTGCGAACTGCTTGCGCCAGACCGCCAAGCTGAGGCAGCGCCGCGCCGCGATAGACCGCATCGATGTCGGCGCGCCAGTGCGCCAGTTGTTTGCGGCGCGGTTCGCGCGGGCCCGGATCGTCGGCGATGTCGTCGACGGCGCGGCAGAACGAATAGATTTCGAACATCGCCTCGCGCTGCGCGCGCGGCAGAATGCGCATGCCGGTGTAAAACGAGCTGCGCGAAGCTCGCTCGGCCGCAGGCGTTGGCTCGTTCACTCACGCACCCCGCGGCTTCTGCGTCACGGCGGAAGGACGCCGGCCAAGCCGCCGGGACATCGCGGAGAGAATGCCGACGCACGTGAGACCCGCGACCGCGGGCATGGAAAGGTGGACGCGGTCGCTTAAAGGATCGCGCGATGCGAGCATGCGCGTGAGCCGATGAGCCAGCGTATTGATGACCGAGACTTCGAGAGCAAGCCGGCGATCATTGATCAGGAGTGAAAAGCCGTCGCTCTCGCCGAGCAGCCGCTCCGTCCGTTCGGCGAGACCATGCAGGGTCGCAAGCAATGCAGGCGATGCCCGCGGCGCGCCAAGCTCTTCAACGCTGGCGCCGCATGCGGCAAGCGTGTCGAGTGGAACATAGACGCGGTTGAGATTGCGGTAATCGTCCTTGCAATCCTGCAGATGATTGATGATCTGCAACGCCGCGCATAGCGTGTCATTGGTCGGCCACACCGCGCGGCTCTCGCCGTGCACATCGCAAACGAAACGACCCACCGGCATCGCCGACAACGAACAATAACTGATGAGATCGTCCCAGTCGCGGTAACGCAACTTGGTCACGTCGAGCTTGAACGCGGCGAGTAAATCCTGAGCATGGCGCGGTGAGAGGCTCTGCGCCGCAAGCGCGTCGCGGAGCACAACCGCGACCGCATCTTCGTCGTTGTTGCCGAGAAGGCCGGCTTCGAGACGATCGAGCAGAATGAGTTTCTGTTCGGGCGGAAGCGAGGCGTGATCGGCAATATCGTCGGCAGTGCGGACAAAATTGTAGAATGCCAGGATCACCTCGCGGTGGCGCGGATGAATGAGGAATGACGCGACCGGAAAGTTCTCATCCCGGTCACCCTTCCCCGAACGCATTGCACTAACGTCGTTCATCGCAATTCCGAGACGTTGCCCTCAACATCACTCTCAAGGTTAGCTTCAACGTTACCTTGGGCGCGGCCTTTCCACATGCCGCCGCGCCCGCGGGCATGCTGATAGGCGGAATCAAGGGTGAACGCCATATAGGTGGCGGCGATCGCCGGCAGCGCCGGGCCCCATAGCCCTGACCTGCCGTAGAAGCGCAGGGTGGGCTGAAACGCCAAAGCCATCAGCACCCAAGCCGCAATCCCAAGAAATCGCGCCGAACCGGTCGCGAAAGCCGCCAGGGCCGCCGGCGCGAGATAGGCCATCGCCAGACCGAGGACAGTTCCCGCGAGCAGGAGCGGCGAATAGCGAAGCTGCGCGTAAGCGGTGCGCGAGACCATGTGGCGGATGTCTTCGATCGCCGGATAGGCGCGGGCGCTATGAACGCGGTTGGTTAACCCAATCCAGATGGGACCGTACGCTTTTAGCTTTTTCGCCAGCGCACAATCGTCGATCAAGGCGCCACGGATCGCCGCTATGCCGCCGGTTTGGGCGAGAGCATCGCGGCGCACCAGCATGCAGCCCCCGGCCGCGGCCGCGGTGGCGCGACGCGGGTTGTTCGACCATGCGAACGGGTAGAGCATCTGGAAAAAGAAGATAAACGCCGGGATGAACATGCGCTCGGCCAGGCTTTCACAACGCAGCTTTGCCATCAGCGAGGTGAGCACATAGCCGCCCGACTGGGTGCGCGCGACGAGCGACTTGAGCGAATCCGGGGCGTGGCTGATATCGGCATCGGTAAACAGGAGATAGGTGGGCGGATGCGACCCCTCGGCCGCCGCCTCGACGCCCTGGTGCTGCGCCCATACTTTTCCGGTCCATCCCGCGGGAAGTGGCCGGCCCGGCAAAACCTTAAGCCGTTCTGTGGCACCGAGCGCCACAGCGGCATCGCGCGCGACTTGGGCAGTCGCGTCCTTGCTCTGATCGTCGACCACGATCACCGAGAAATCGCCGGCGTAATTTTGCCGCAGCAGCGCTGCGACAGTGGCCCCGATGCATTCGGCCTCATCGCGCGCAGGAATGACAGCGATGACGGCAGGCCAGACGCCCTCGTGTGCCGGCAGGTCATCGTCACGTTCTCCGGCCAGCCAAAACCGTCCGCGACCGAAGAGGAGATAGAGCCAGCTAGCCAGCACCATTGACGCTATAAGCTCGATGGTCACAGATAGTCCTTGGGGGCTAAACCGGGCTTGCCATTCATCGATGTTAACGCGGAAGAGCCCAAGCTGTGGGCCGCTCTGCACAATTATAGGACTGATAGCGCCCATTGGGCACGCTAACCAAGTACCGGCAACGAAACGATGAACGCGAAAAATAGCGCTTTTCTCTCGCGGCTCGACGCTACGGCGAAAGAAACTGACGAACTGCTTGATCGGCTGCTGTCGGCAGCTCCCGCGGACGGCGAGTTGAGCCGCCCGGCCCGTCTGATGGAAGCGATGCGCTATTCGAGCCTTGGTGGCGGCAAGAGGTTTCGACCCTTTCTGGTGGCGGAATCCGCGGCCCTTTTCGATGTCGCACGGCCGCAGGCGCTAATGGCGGGTGCCGCGCTGGAATGCGTGCATTGCTATTCCCTGGTGCACGACGATCTGCCCGCGATGGACAATGACGATCTGAGGCGCGGACAGCCCACCGCGCATAAGGCGTTCGATGAAGCCACTGCCATTCTCTCCGGTGATGGACTCCTTACTTTCGCCTTCGACATCCTTTCCAGGCCGCAGACCCATTCCGATCCGGCCGTGCGTATTGAGCTCGTCAGTGCACTGGCCCGCGCGGCCGGTTTGGGCGGCATGGTTGGCGGGCAGATGCTTGATCTTGCCGCCGAGGGCCGCTTTTCCGGAAATGGGCCGCAGCGGCTCGGCGAAAATGAGGTGCGCACTTTGCAGGCAATGAAGACCGGCGCCCTCCTGCGATTTGCCTGCGAAGCCGGCGGTATGCTCGGTTCGGCGACGACCGCACAGCGCCAAGCGCTTCTGCGGTATGGTTCTGCCGTCGGCCAAGCCTTCCAAATCGCTGACGATCTGCTCGACATCGAAGGCGATCCCGCACTTGTCGGTAAGCAGACCGGCAAGGACGCGGATGCCGGCAAGGCGACGATGGTTGGCGTACTTGGAAGCGCGGGTGCAAAGGCCAAACTGAGAGATCTTGTCGCCGCCGCCGAACAGGCCCTTTCGCCGTTCGGAGCGGCTGCCGCAATTCTCGTCGAGGGTGCGAATTTTGTCGCGGACCGACACGCTTAAGTCACGGTCGCGACCGATAAGCGGGGACACGCAACCTTCGGCGGCCGCCGCAGATCGAGATTGCAGAAGTTCCAAACTAGGCCCAATTGAAGTTCCACTCAGCGGAACCTATGTGGTTTTGAGTTGCGTTGCCGATTGATAGAAGCCAAACGCGGCCTGCCAATGCGGGATCCCCCACCGCCATGACCATGCATATGCGATGGACTATCTCTGCGGCCGCCGCCTTACTTTTGGTGCCGTCATTTTTGCCTCCAGCTTCTCCGTTTGGGGCGGCCACGACGGTCTTCGCGCAGGGTTGGTATGATCCATATCGGGTCGTCCATCATCATCGCAGAGCAAGGCATCCGAAGCCTGACGCATCCGACGACGCAAAAGCGGCCGTACCCGCGACGGGCGAAAAGAAGGCCGCTTCGAGCGATCAACAACCCCCGCCCCGCGTTCCGTTCACTGCCGCCGACGACGCGGCCGCAACCATTCCCGGTATGCCGGATGCCCGTTTCTGGGCCGAACTCCACGACGGACTACATCAACGCGCTGCCGGCCCAACCCGGCCCGTGGCTTGCGTTCTCCAGCGGCGGAGGCGACGGCGCCTTTGGTGCGGGCCTGCTCGTCGGCTTGGGCGCGGCGGGAAATCGCCCCGAATATTCGGTCGTCACCGGCGTGAGCACCGGCGCACTCATGGCGCCCTTTGTCTTCGCCGGATCGCGCTACGACGACACGCTGCGCAACAACTACACCAAACTTAGCGCGGCGGATGTCTTCGAAGCAGGCCGAACTTCCGAAAGTTTCGTTGATTCGTGGCCACTCAAGGACACAATTGCCAAAGAGATCACGCCTGCTCTGCTCGATGACATCGCTGCCGAACACCGTCGCGGCCGCCGTTTGTTTATCGCCACCTTCAATATCGACGCCGAACGCCCCGTCATCTGGAATATGGGAGCGATTGCCGCGCATGGCGGCGACGATGCGCTCGCACTGTTTCGGACCGTACTGCTCGCCTCGACCGCCGTTCCGGGAGCATTTCCGCCGGTGTTGATCAATGTCGAAGCCAACGGCAAGCGCTTTGCGGAACTGCACGTAGACGGCGGCATCGGCGGACAGTTTTTCGTCGCGCCGGGACAGTTGCTGCTCCCCACCAGCGACTTTCGACTGCCGGCGACCCAACTCTACGTGGTGATCAACACCGGGCTGCAACGAGACTTCCAGGTTGTGGACCGTTTTCTGCCGACGATCCTGACCCAGGCGGTCAGCGCTGCGGTGAAGATCGATACGCGATTGATGGTCGACATCGCATACACACTCGCCAAACGCAGCGGCGTCGGATTCAACATTGCCTCAATCCCCGCAAGCTTCAACGCGCCAAGCAAGGGTCCCTTCGATCCTGGTTACATGGGGCCGCTGTTCCAGACCGGCTACGAACAGGGCCGAAGCGCGACACCTTTTAGCGACGTGCCCCCCTCCTATCCAGGCGGCCCGCCGCCACAATCAAGTCAGAATGAAAAATCCGGGGTGAATTGATGAGGAACCCTTTCCGCTGGTTTTTTGCTGTTACCGTTACTGCGCTAGCGGTCGCGGTTGGAACCATTCCGACCAAGGCCGTGCCGCGTGCGGGCGCCTATGACGGGGACTGGAGCGTGGTAATTCATACGCTTCGCGGCGAATGCGCCGGCGGGATCCGCGTCGCGGTGCGTATCACTAGTAATCGCGTATTGTCGCCCGACCCAGCCTACGACGCGCGCGGCGTTGTTGCATCGAATGGCGCAATCAGGGTAGTCGTTTCGCGAGGCGACCAGTCTGCAAACGGCTCCGGGCGGTTAACGCACGATGCCGGCCGTGGCTGGTGGCGCACCGTAAGGGGCGAGTGCTCGGGCCAGTGGGCCGCAGAACGGCGCGCCACCTGGTAAGGCTGTTGCGCCCTGGTTGTCGAGTTGAATTCGGGAGAGTCAGTTGATGAAGTACGTGCTACGCGCGATCTTTGTAGTAGCGTTTGCGACGTTGGCCGCGACGAGTGCGAGCGTCCAATCCGATGCCGCCAGTCGAACCGCTTATGACGGAGACTGGGACGTCGACATCGTCACCGTTCACGGCGATTGCCAGCATTCCCTGCGCTACTCGGTGCGCATTGCCGAGGGCAAGGTGCAGTCCAACGTGATCACCTATCAGCTCGACGGCATCGTCACACCGGCGGGCGAGATCCACGTGACCGTCGAGGAAAAGGGCCGCTCCGCAAGCGGCACCGGCAAGCTCACTCACGATACCGGCCACGGCCAATGGCACACGTCGACCAAGGAGTGTACCGGCCACTGGAACGCAGCGCGGCACACCTGAGCTAAACTTTTCACTGCGCTTTCAAAGACTGTCGCCGGTTCAACCGGTTTTGCGTGCGGCGACGTTAGCGTTCCACCAAGGGCACACGTCGGCGGCGCGCAAATAATTGCCGTCCATGACGTTGAGCGGAACCCGGCCGCCGGCCTCGGCGACACTGATCCGCAAATCGCGGGCGTCTTCGCGCTTTTCCGGCGGCAGCCACATGCGATCGTGGCCCCACAAGCTCGGGCCGTCTTTACGCTCTTCCGGCGTCCAGTTTTCCAGATCGATGGTGCGGCCGCCCCAGCCGTATTCGACCAGAAACGCCGACGGCGACCACGAATAGAATGACGTGACGTGATCGTTGGCGTGACGGCCGAACGTGGTGCCGATCATCTCGGGCTTGCGCAGCGCGAGATCGTAGGCCTGACCGACGTCGTCCAGATAACACAGCTCGAACATCAGATGATGAATGCCGTTCTTGCCGCTTTCGATAAACGCGATGCTGTGGTGGCGCGGATTGACGTGGAAGAAATACGCCTTGAACGGCCGGACGAAATAATCGCTGAGCCGAAAGCCGAGAATGTCGGTATAAAACGGCACCACTTCGTCGATCCGCTCGGTCGTCAGGACGGCGTGCCCCATACCAAGCGGGCCGGTGCGAAAGCCTGAGATCGAACGCCCTGGCTTGAACGGTTCGGACGAAATTTCGGCGCCGTAGAACGCTTCCAGCCGGTTGCCGATCGGGTCGGCGAACACGATCAAATCCTTGACGCGCCGTTCCTCCGCCAGCGCACGCGAACCGTGCGCAACCTTCACGCCGCATTTTTCCAGATGCGCTGCCAAAGCGTTGAGCGCGCCGGCATCGGCGACTTCCCAGCCGTAGAAGGACGGACCTTCGTCCTCGTCGGCGTGAATGATCACGCGCTGTTTGCGATCGTCCATGCGCAAGGCAAGCGTGCCGCGGCTTTTGTCCACGAGTTGCATGCCAAGGAAGCGCGTGGCGTAGGTCGACCAATCGTCGAGATTCTTGGCGCGAATCCCGACATAACCCAATCCTTCAAGGCTCATCGCGGCGCTCTCCTGCCTGACGCCGTAATTCTATCATATTGAGGCTAATACGTAAATTCGCTGCTTCAAGTTGTCCCGGCGACCGCTTAGTCAAAGCCCTGGAACGAGCAGAACTCGGCCGCCGAAGCCCGGGGCGAGCGAAAGCTGTTCGCTGCGTGATCGTGATCGGCATAGCCGATCGAGAGGGCGCAAAACAACATTTGCTCCGGCGGCATGTCCACGAACGGCCGGACGATATGGTGCAGGCGCGCCCACGATTCCTGCGAGCAGGTATCGAGCCCGTAACCGCGGGCGAGAAACATCAGTGTGTGGATATAGCCGCCGAGATCGGCCCACTGCCCGGGCCCGAGCTCGCGGTCGATACCGACAAAGAGCGCAACCGGCGCGTTGAAGAATTGATAGTTGCGCTTGTGTTGCTGGAATCGTTGCTCGGCATCGTCTTGGGGGATGCCGAGCGCGCCGTAGAGTTGAACGCCGTGATGCTCCCGGCGCGCCTTGTACGGCTCCCACATGGTCTTGGGGTAGACCGGATATTCCGCTTCGGTTTTGCGCGGATCGTGCGCGGCGACATAATCGGCGACCTGCCGTTTAAGCTTGCCGAGCGCCGTTCCGGTGAGTGCGTACACCTGCCACGGCTGCAGATTGCCGCCCGAAGCCGCGCGCGCGGCGCGCGTGATAAGGTCGCGTACAAGTTCGCGATCGACCGGCTTGTCGAGAAACCAGCGGCAGGAGAATCGCGAGTCGACCGCTTCGAATACATCCATTGTTGCGCTTTCCAGTTGGTCGCTTCAGGCTGCTCTCATACACGGTATCGACGGGCCTCGTCGCCCGCCACCGGCGCAGAGTAGTACCGCCGACCGCGCCGGAGCGATGCTCCGACCGCAAGAAAGGGACGGACGATGACAGTTGCTTCGGCTTGGAATCGGCTGCGCAATTCCCTGGCCAACTCAGCCGGCACCGTCGTCTTCGGGATGGAGGACGGCACCGTTTCGATTTTCGGCCTTATCTTTGGTGTAGCCGCAACGACGACGAGCACTGAGGCCGTCCTTATTGCCGGGGCATCCGGAGCTGTCGCGGCAGCCGTCTCCATGATGGCGGGCGCCTACCTCGACGTCGAGACAACGCGCGACGCGATCAAGGCAAACCAATCGCTGGGACAGGCCGATCGGACGCTCGATTCGGCATCTGCCGCAGCATCGCTATCAACCCGGCTTGCCGAAGCCGGCCTGACGCCGCAGCAGTCGGCGGCATTGGCCGGCGCGGTGCAAAATAACCGCCAGGCTTTTCGAAGTCTTTTGCTCGCGCTGCAAGGCACGCCGGATAAACCGCAGAACCCTTGGGAGCAGGCGATATGGATGCTGCTCGCCGATTTTCTCGCGGCGGCAGTACCGATTCTGCCATTCGTTTTTGCTCCGATTCCGGAAGCAAGGATCGTCTCAGGTGCGGTCACTCTCGCTCTCCTGGCAGCACTCGGCGTGGGACGTGCGAGAATCGCAAAGCGTAGCGTCGTGCGAACGGTCGCCGAAACTGTCTCGATCGGCATTGCTGCCGCGCTGGCGGGAGTCATCATTGGCGTGCTGATCGACCATGGATTCAAGCACTAAAACCGGTCGGTGCGGTACGGCAGCTGCTAGGTGATCTCGCGCAGCCCGGATTCATCCGGGGGCGAGATGAAGGCCCGCCGTTTCGGGAATTTCTCGAAAACCGTAGGCGGCTTACCGAAATGATCCGCGAGCAGATAGGACGGGTTGCTCGCGATCCACTGGGAAAGATCGATTGCCTGATAATTCCCGGTATTTAAACCGATCAACACGCGGCCGGCCTTGCTGCCGATGTTTTCGATCGAATGGCCATAGCCTTGAGGAATGTAGGCCACGTCGCCCTTGGCCAAAGTCTCGATGCGGTAGCGGCCATGCGAACCGAACAAACTTACACTGAATTCGCCATCGATGACGTACTGCCACTCGTCGGCATTGGGATGCCAATGCAGTTCGCGCAATCCGCCGGGTTCGAGGTCGAGAATGACGCCAGTCATAGTCTCCGAAACCGGAAAGCGACTGGCGCCCACCCGCCATTCACGCCCAAATTTGTGAGTCGAATGCGGCTCCTGCGCCAATAACCGGTACTTGTGGGTTTCGGGCGCCGTGTTCAGCGCACCCTGAATGGGAGTTGCGTTATCAGGCGGAATCGCTCCACGCACGAAGTAAGCTTCTTCCGTCGGAAACCCTTCGAAGGTCGCCTCAGGAAGTCCGAAATTCTTGGCCAAAAGTTTTTTCGATGTGTGGCCCAACCAGTCGGTGATGCTGAAAGTGCCGAACTCCGAGAAGTAGCCGTTGTCGAATATCAGGATGAAATGACACGGCTGGTTGCCGAGGCAGGCGAGCGAATGCGGATAGCCGCGCGGAAAATACCAGACGTCTCCAGGATCGAAGTCGTTGATTTCCGAGTGACCCAGCGGATCGAGCGTCGTCGTCCGAACACGCCCCTCCAGAACAAAGGCCCATTCCGCGGCGGTCGCGTGCCAATGCAGTTCACGGGTTACGCCCGGCTCCATGCGCATCGAAACACCGGCGATACCCTTGGAGATCGGCAATTGCTCGACGGTCGCTTCCTTGCCGAAGCTGTTGCCCATGACTTTGCCTTTGGACTGCTCCAAAGCGAACTTGAACGTCGGCAGCTCTTTGCCCGAAAGTATCGGGTCGGGAACGTTGTTCTTGAACGGAAAATCCGTAATGTCGGCGGGTTGCCACATGGCCGGTCTCCTGTTTGGGCGTGCTTACGATGAGCGATCTCGTCGCGAGAGTTCGCGCTATGAGCCGAAGATATCGCTGTGGCGACGAGACCGCGCTAGTTACGCCTGCAGTTGCCGCGTCGTGTTGTCGAACAATTCCTCGACTGAATAGCGTTTCGGAATGAGCTTCATTTCCAGGCAATAACTGCTCATGAGATCGAGCGCCGTTTTGACGGCGTCGAAACCGAACGGCGCGAAGTCGATCGCACCGGCTTTCGGCAAGCCAGCCGCTTTCTTGCTCGCCAGAAACATGCGGAAAATCTCGCGCACCGCGTCCGGATTTGACTGTGAAAGGCTCTCCTTCACAACGACCATGTGATTGATCGGCACGGTGCGGTACTTGGCGTACCAGTCTTTCCCCGCCGCTTCGACGTCGGCGATGACGCTCTTCAAGCGCGGATCGGTCGGCATGTCGCCGCCAAAAATCGCGGCATCGAGTTCGCCGTCGAGCAGCATCTTGGTAATGTCTTTGCCGGCGGCCGCGCGTTCGACTCCAGGCGGGTCGCGGGACTCGGCAACGTGGGCGTCCTCGAACGTCACCCATTTCACCTTGCCGAGATCAAGCCCGTAATCCTTCCAAAGAATGCCGCGAATCCAAACTCCGGTGGTTTGCGAGAAGGCGCGGACACCGACACGGCGGCCCGGCAGATCCTCGACCTTCAGTGTTCCGCGTTCGGAATTGTAGAGTAATGCGCCCTGCTGAAAGCGCGCCAGCATCGTTGCGGGCAGGAGCGTCAGCGGCTTGCCGTATGCCTTGGCCTGCAGATAGGTGACGATCGCCATCTCGCAGACGTCGAACTTCAGCTCACGCACCATCATCAGAAAGGCGCGATTGACCGGGCTGACCTCGGTAAAGTTCAGCGCCACCCGATCGGATTTGATGTCGCCTGCTTTCAGCGCCTTGGTGTGCGGGTAATTCCCGACGCAGGCGCTCAAGGTCATAATTTTTTCGGCAGCAATGGCATCCATCATGCGCTCATCCGTTTGGACCGCTTCGATCCTAAGATCTGGCGCGGTGAGAGACCAGCCCTGCTTAAAGTTGAGGGACGTTACCTGGCGCGGTCGCCCGATGAGCCAATTTGAAGGAAGCGCTTAAACGCGGACGCGCGCTTTTGCTGCATTTGGATCTGCGGCCGCGCCGTCGTTTAAGCCCGGCACGAAGAGCCTCTGCAGCGCCTGACGTTCGATTGGCTTTTGCAGCACGGGTACGTGACTAAAGCGATCGTCGACCGTATCGGCCTCGTAACCGGTAACAAAAACGAACGGGACCCCGCGAGCGGCCACTATTTCGGCCACCGGGTAAGCCGTGCCGTCGCCGAGATTGATGTCGAGGATGGCCGCGTCGTAGTCGGTTTGACGCGCCGCAACCAGCGCTTCGGACGCCCGGCCGATCGGGCCGACCACGGAGTGCCCGTATTCGGTAAGAAATTCCTGAATCATCATGGCGACCAGAGCTTCGTCCTCGACCACGAGCACACGCCGGCCGTAGGCGAGCTTTTCACGCGTCTGACCAGTGTCGGCTCCGTTTCCTGTCTGCTTGGAAGGAGCGGGAATCGTCGTCTCGCTGCGCGGGATCGATAAACTGCACCTCATTCCTTCGGGATTCCAATCGAACGTAACCTTGCCGCCAAGCTGACTTTCGACGCTGGCGCGGATCACGTTCAGGCCGAAGCTGCGGACCGGCGGCGGTGCAATATGCGGCCCGCCGCTTTCGACCCACTGCAGGATCAGACTGTCCGGCAGCGCTTGCCACGTTACGCTCACCTTGCCGGCTATCGACGATAACGCACCATGTTTGGCGGCGTTGGTCGCCATCTCATGCAGCGCCAGCGCGAGGCCCTGAGCCAGGTGCGGGAGCAGCGAGACTTTCGGGCCGGTGATCTTGACCTTTTCCGCCTCGGTCAGCCGATACGGAGCCAACTCTTCCGCCACAAGCGCATCGAGGTCGGCGCCATGCCAGCGTGAGTCCGAAAGTAGCGCGTGAGCCCGCGCCAGCGCCTTGATGCGGCCTTCGACGGCCGCAACGTAGCCCTCGACGCTGCTCGCACGCGTCAACCGGACAATCGACTGCACGACGGCAAGTGCATTGCGGGCACGATGATCGACCTCGCGCGCCAGCAGATCCTGGCGCTCTTCAGCTTCTTTGCGCTTGGTGATGTCGATGGCGGTGCCAACGACACGCACGCATTTTCCGTCGCCGTCAAAGATACCCCTGCCCTTCGCTTCCACCCAACGGACGACCCCGTCTTCCTTTCCGACGGTGCGGTATTCGACATCGTAGAGCGCCCGCTGTTGCGGGTCGCAAGCCGCGGCATAGGCCGCGACGGCCGCCTCCTTATCGTCGGGATGCAGACCGGCGTAAAAATCTGCCATGCTTACAGGAACGTCCGGCGATATGCCGAACATGGCCTTGACCAGCGCCGGCCAGAACAATGTGTCGGTCACGTTGTCGACGTCCCAAAGACCGATCTCGGCAGCCTCGGTCGCCAGCCGTAATTGCTGTTCACTGTGGAGAAGCCGCGTGGTCGAGGCTTCGAGCTCCGCGGTGCGCTCGGCGACGCGTCGCTCCAGCTCGGAATTGAATCGTTCCAGCTCCCGCGTCTTGCGATAAAGCTCCGCGAATACCTTGACCTTGGCGCGCAACACCGCAGGGACCACTGGGACCGGCACGTAGTCCACCGCACCCATCTCGTAGCCGCGCAACCGGTCGACATCGTCCACCTGGATGGCGGAGATGAAAATGATCGCAGTGCGTTGGAAACGGGGATGGTCGCGGATCATCGCCGCGAGCTGAAAGCCATCGAGTTCCGGCATGCAGACGTCGATGAGCACGACGGCGGCATCGTTCTTGAGCAGAAACTCCAAGGCCTCCCGCGCCGACGATGTCTTGATGAGGTTCTCCCCGAGATCGCGGAGAATCTCCTCATTGGCGAGCAGCTTTGCGGGCTGGTCGTCGACCAATAGGACGTTGACTTTATCGTTCATGAGACGGGTACTTAGCGATGGAGCCACATCCTCAGTGCAGATAGAAGTTGCTCGGTGTTAACGGGCTTGGCGAGATAGTCAGAGGCTCCAGCCTCGAGGCATTTCTCGCGGTCGCCCTTCATGGCTTTAGCCGTCAAGGCGATGATCGGCAGCCGGCGATAGTCGGGATTGCCGCGAATATTCTCGATGGTCTGGTAACCGTCCATTTCGGGCATCATGATGTCCATAAGGACGATGGCGAGTTCCGGCGTCCGCTCGATCAGTTCAATTGCCTCACTACCGGTGGTCGCGGTCAAAACGTGCATACCACGGCGTTCCAATACGCTCGACAAAGCGAAGATGTTGCGCGAGTCGTCATCCACCAGAAGCACGGTGCGGCCGACCAGATCCTCGTCCGACGAATTGAGCCGCTCGAGCATGCGCTGCTTTTCAGCCGGGAGGTCGGCAAAGACGCGGTGCAGAAACAGCGCGGTCTCATCAAGCAACCGTTCCGGCAATTCAACGCCTTTGACGACGATGCTGCGCGCCATTGTGTGCAGCTGCGCGTCCTCGTTGGCCGACAATTCGCGGCCGGTGAACACGACCACCGGTACATCGGCCAGCGCCTGTTCGCCGCGCATGCTTTCCAGCACCTCGAAGCCGGACATGTCCGGCAGACGCAGGTCGAGCACGACGCAATCGCAAGCCTCCTCGCGCAGGATATCGAGCGCCTCCTTACCCGTCGTGGCGCTCACGATCTCGATGTCATCGTGACCGAGGAGTTCGTGGATGCTCAGTTGCTCGGCTTTGTTGTCTTCAACGACCAGAAGACGACGACGACGCGGCTGTGAGAAATCCCTGATCTTCGTCAGTGCCTCGGAAATGCCTTCGCGTGTCGTCGGCTTGGTAACAAACGAGAACGCGCCGCGCGCCAATCCATGCTGACGGTCTTCGTCCAGCGTGACGATCTGCACGGGTATGTGGCGCGTCAGCGGATTCTGTTTGAGCTGACTGAGCACGTTCCAGCCCAGCATGTCGGGCAGGAAAACGTCGAGCGATACCGCGGTCGGCTGGTACTGCTTGGCCAGATCGAGCGCGTCATCGCCGCGCAGCGCCAATAGAACCTTAAAGCCCTTATCCCGTGCCAGATCGAGGAGGATGCGCGCATAGTGCGGATCGTCCTCGACGATGAGAAGGATGGCGTCGCCGGGCTGGATTTCCAGCCGATCGTCCGGAATCTGCTCGACGGCGCGTTCGACCAACACCACGGGCGCCGACATTGTGCCTGGCGTCGTCGGCCGCGGCACGGTGCTCGAACCGACATACTTGATCGGTAGATACAGCGTGAAAGTCGATCCCGAGTTCGTCGCACTGCGCAGGTGGATTTCGCCACCGAGCAAGCTCGCAAGTTCGCGACTGATGGCGAGACCAAGGCCAGTACCGCCGTACTTGCGGCTGGTCGAGGCATCCGCCTGCTGAAACGCTTCGAAGATGATCTTCTGCTTCTCGAGCGGAATACCAATACCAGAGTCAGAAACTTCGAACGCTACGACGCCCGACGCCTGGCTCAGCACCGGATGCCCGGCACTCCAGCCGCCGACCGCCGCGGAAACGCTTAAGCGCACGCCGCCCTGACCGGTGAATTTGAAGGCGTTCGACAGCAGGTTCTTGAGCACCTGCTGAAGCCGCTTGGAGTCGGTCGTAACGCTGCGTCCGAGGTTCGGATCGACGTGAACGTCGAACGAAAGCTGACGCGTGTCTGCTTCGTGGCGGAACGGACGCGCGACCATATCCACGAGGTTCGAGAAGAATATTTCCTCCGCGTCGACGGTAACGGTGCCCAACTCGATCTTCGACAGATCCAGAATGTCGCTGATGAGGTTGAGCAGGTCGGTGCCGGCGCCGTGGATGGTTCTGGCAAACTCGACCTGCTTGCCGGTGAGGTTGCCCTCCGGATTTTCGGTAAGCTGCTGGCCGAGGATCAGGATCGAGTTCAATGGCGTGCGCAGCTCGTGCGACATGTTGGCCAGGAACTCGGACTTGTATTTCGAGGTCAGCGCCAGCTCGGTCGCCTTCTCTTCCAGCGCGCGGCGGGCCTGCTCGATTTCCTGATTCTTGCGTTCGACTTCGACGTTGCGCTCGGCGAGCTGCTGGGCCTTCTGCTCGAGTTGCTCGTTGGTCTGCTGCAGTTCGCGCTGCTGCGCTTGCAATTCGCCGGCGAGCTGCTGCGATTGCTTGAGCAAGCCCTCCGTCTGCATCGTCGCTTCAATCGAATTGAGCACGATACCGATCGAAGTCGTGAGCTGTTCGAGGAACATCGTCTGCAGCGCGGTAAACTCGTGCACCGACGCGAGTTCGATCACCGCTTTGACCTGGCTCTCGAACAGCACCGGCAGCACGATGTTGTTGCGCGGCATCACTTTGAACAATGCCGAACTGATCGGCACCGTGCTATCCGGCATCTCGGTGATCAGCATGCGGCGTTTGTCGACCGCGCACTGGCCGATGAGGCCTTCACCCAGCCGCAGCGTCTGGGCATGACCGTTAGCGCCGTCGTCGGCGTAGGCCGAGAGAAGCTTGAGCCCGGGCTTCTCCTCGTTCTCCATCTGATAGATCACGCCCTGATGGGCGTTCACGAGCGGCGTCAATTCGGAGAGCAGCAGCCGGCCGACCGTGGTCAGGTCGCGCTGGCCTTGCAACATATTGGTGAATTTCGCCAGGTTGGTTTTGAGCCAATCCTGTTCGGTGTTGCGGTCGGTCGTGAGCCGCAAATTATCGATCATCGTGTTGATGTTGTCTTTGAGTTCGGCCACTTCGCCGCGTGCTTCGACTTGAATCGAGCGGGTAAGATCACCCTTGGTGACGGCGGTAGCCACCTCGGCGATGGCGCGAACCTGGGTAGTCAGGTTGGCGGCCAAAAGGTTGACGTTGCCGGTGAGGTCCTTCCAGGTACCGGCCGCGCCCGGCACGTTGGCCTGTCCGCCCAGTCGGCCTTCGACGCCGACTTCACGCGCCACGGTCGTAACCTGGTCCGCGAACGTCGCGAGCGTATCGGTCATGTTGTTGATGGTTTCGGCCAACGCCGCCACCTCGCCTTTCGATTTCACCGCGAGGTTTTGCTTGAGGTCGCCGTTGGCGACGGCAGTCACCACCTTGACGATGCCGCGCACCTGTTCGGTCAGGTTCGCGGCCATCACGTTGACGGTGTCGGTCAAGTCCTTCCAGGTGCCGGCGACGCCGGGCACCTGCGCCTGACCGCCGAGCAGACCTTCGGTGCCGACTTCGCGAGCAACACGCGTGACTTCCGAGGCGAAGCCATTGAGCTGGTCCACCATGGTATTGATGGTGTTCTTTAGCTCCAGAATTTCGCCCTTCACATCGACCGTGATCTTGCGCGAAAGGTCACCGCGGGCGACCGCGGTCGTGACTTCGGCGATGTTGCGTACCTGTGTGGTGAGGTTTGCGGCCAAGAGATTGACGTTGTCGGTGAGATCCTTCCAGGTACCGGCCACGCCCGGCACCACGGCCTGGCCGCCGAGGCGGCCGTCGGTGCCGACTTCGCGGGCAACGCGGGTGACTTCGGCCGCGAACGAGCGAAGCTGCTCGACCATCGTATTGAGCGTCTCTTTGAGCAACAGGATTTCGCCGCGCACGTCGACGGTGATCTTCTTCGACAGGTCGCCGCCGGCGATGGCGGTCGCCACTTCGGCGATGTTGCGGACCTGCGCGGTCAGGTTTGACGCCATGAAGTTGACATTGTCGGTCAAGTCTTTCCAGGTACCGGCGACGCCGGGCACCTGCGCCTGACCGCCGAGCTTGCCTTCGGTGCCGACTTCGCGGGCGACGCGGGTGACTTCCGAGGCAAAGGCGTTGAGCTGATCGACCATCGTGTTGATGGTGTTTTTCAGCTCGAGAATTTCACCCTTCACGTCGACGGTAATCTTGCGCGACAAGTCGCCACGCGCGACCGCGGTCGTCACCTCGGCGATGTTGCGGACCTGCGCGGTCAAATTGCCGGCCATCGAGTTTACCGAGTTCGGTCAGGTCCTTCCAGGTACCGGCGACGCCGGGCACGTTGGCCTGACCGCCGAGACGGCCTTCGGTGCCGACCTCGCGGGCAACGCGCGTCACCTCTCCGGCGAAGCGGTTGAGCTGATCGACCATCGTGTTGAGCGTTTCTTTCAGCTGCAGGATTTCGCCGCGCACGTCGACCGTGATCTTCTTTGACAAGTCGCCGTTGGCGACCGCGATCGTCACTTCGACGATGTTGCGGACCTGCGCCGTCAAGTTACCGGCCATCGAGTTGACCGAGTCGGTCAAGTCCTTCCAGGTGCCGGCGACGCCGGGCACTTGCGCCTGACCGCCGAGCTTGCCTTCGGTGCCGACTTCACGCGCGACGCGCGTCACTTCGGCAGCGAAGGCGTTGAGCTGGTCCACCATGGTGTTGAGGGTGTCTTTCAGCTCGAGAATTTCGCCGCGCACGTCGACGGTGATCTTGCGCGAAAGATCGCCGCGCGCGACGGCGGTCGCCACTTCGGCGATGTTGCGGACCTGGCCGGTGAGGTTCGAGGCCATGGAGTTGACCGAGTCGGTCAAGTCCTTCCAGGTGCCGGCAACGCCGCGCACCAGGGCCTGGCCGCCGAGCTTGCCTTCGGTGCCGACCTCGCGGGCGACGCGGGTGACTTCCGAAGCGAACGCGTTGAGCTGGTCCACCATCGTGTTGATGGTGTCTTTGAGCTCGAGAATTTCTCCGCGCACGTCGACGGTGATCTTTTTCGACAAGTCGCCGTTGGCGATCGACGTTGCCACTTCGGCGATGTTGCGGACCTGCGCCGTCAGGTTCGAGGCCATCGAGTTGACCGAGTCGGTCAAATCCTTCCAGGTGCCGGCGACGCCGAGCACGTTGGCCTGACCGCCGAGCCGGCCTTCGGTGCCGACCTCGCGCGCAACGCGCGTCACTTCGCCGGCAAACGCGTTGAGCTGGTCCACCATCGTGTTGATGGTTTCCTTCAGCTGCAGGATTTCGCCGGAGACGTTCACGGTGATTTTCTTCGACAAGTCGCCGCCGGCGATGGCGGTCGCAACGTCGGCGATGTTGCGGACTTGTGCTGTGAGGTTCAGCGCCATGAAGTTGACGCTGTCGGTCAGGTCCTTCCAGGTACCGGCAACGCCCGGCACTTGCGCCTGGCCGCCGAGCTTGCCTTCAGTGCCGACTTCGCGGGCGACGCGGGTCACTTCCGAAGCAAACGAATTGAGCTGGTCCACCATCGTGTTGATGGTGTCTTTGAGTTCGAGAATTTCGCCGCGTACATCGACGGTGATTTTGCGCGACAGGTCGCCGCGGGCCACCGCCGTCGTCACGTGCGCAATATTGCGCACCTGGTCGGTGAGGTTGCCGCACATGGCGTTGACCGAGTCGGTCAAATCCTTCCAGGTGCCGGCAACGCCGGGCACGATAGCCTGACCGCCGAGTTTGCCGTCGGTGCCGACCTCGCGGGCGACGCGGGTGACTTCCGAGGCAAACGAACGCAGCTGATCGACCATCGTGTTGATGGCTTCCTTGAGCTGCAGAATTTCGCCGCGCACGTCGACGGTGATTTTTTTCGACAAGTCGCCATTGGCGACCGCGATCGTCACTTCGGCGATGTTGCGAACCTGCGCGGTCAGGTTCGAGGCCATCGAGTTGACGCTCTCGGTGAGGTCCTTCCACACGCCGGTCACTTCGCGCACCTGCGCCTGGCCGCCGAGCTTGCCTTCGGTGCCGACTTCGCGGGCGACGCGCGTCACCTCCGAGGTGAACACGTTGAGCTGCTTGATCATGGTGTTGACGATCTCGGCCGAGCGGAGGAACTCGCCCTTCAAAGGCCGGCCGTCGACGTCGAGCGCAACAGTGCGCAGCAAGTCGCCTTGCGCCACGGCAGCGATGGCGCGCGTCACTTCGGTCGTCGGCCAAAGCAGATCGTCAATGAGCGAATTGACCGACGATTCCATCTCGCCCCAGGCGCCCTCGGAAAGACCGAACCGCACGCGCTGACGGGTCTTGCCCTCCCGGCCAACCACTTGCCCGACGCGCTCAAGCTGCTTTGCCATGCGCTGGTTGGCGGCGACGATTTCGTTGAAGGTATCGGCGACCTTGCCCATGACGCCGACCCGGTGCCCGGCCATACGGACCGAGAAGTCGCCGACGCGCATCGCCTGCAGGGCATGCAGAAGTTCCTGCAGCTCCAAAGCCTCGCTGCCGTTGAGACCAGGCGCTTGGGCATCGGCGAGCGAAGCGGCAGTAGCCGCGGCAGCGGCGCCGTTTTTCTTTGTGGCGCCGGCTACGTCGGAAGTTCGGGGCATGGACGTCTCCGAGTATAACGAGCGTGGCGCCACCCGGCCGGAGCGGCGGCACGCGGACCTGACTTTGACTGCGAGCGATGGGAAAACAGCCCGACCGGCAGGCGCAGCAGATCCGCTGCGCGCCTTCGCCGCGAGGCCTCAATCTTCCCCCTCACTTGACTCCTCCTGAGCCGTGACGAGAACGCGTTCGACAGTTGAATGTTCCGGCAGTCACGATCGGGACGGTGAAAATTCTTCTAAGGAACCGGCGGCTGGGGCCGCGGCGCCGAGGAACGACGGCCGAATAAGCGAGCCCGCAAACCACCCGTAATGACGATAAATATCTGAAATAATTAGATAATTAGCGCATAAACGCGTGGGTAATTTTCTGTTAACTCATTGAGATTTTAGACTTCCGGTTCAGCCCGGCCGCGCCGCCTGCAAGCGGCAATGACTGTATTACGCAACAGGCAGGCTATGGTCATCGGCCCTACGCCCCCGGGAACCGGGGTGATCGAGCCGGCGACCCCCAAGGCTTCAGCGAATGCGACGTCACCCACCAGCCTCGATTTCCCGTCGGGCGCTGCGACCCGGTTGATGCCGACGTCGATGACGGTGGCGCCCGGCTTGATCCAGTCGCCTCGCACCATCTCCGGCTGACCCACGGCCGCGACCAATATGTCAGCGTGGCGCAGCACCGCCGGAAGGTCGCGAGTTTTCGAATGAGCGATCGTCACTGTGCAACTCTCGGCCAGCAGCAGCGCCGCCATCGGCTTGCCGACGATGTTGGAGCGCCCAAGCACGACCGCCTCGGCGCCTGTCAAAGCCGGTAGCGCGTCGCGCAACAGAAGCAGACAGCCGTAAGGCGTGCACGGGATCAGCGCGTTGCGTTGTCCGCCGCTCCATAGCTGGCCGACGTTCTGGGCATGGAAGCCGTCCACGTCTTTGCGTGGATCAATGGCGTCGATCACACGTTGCGGATCGATGTGCTTCGGCAGCGGCAACTGCACCAAAATGCCGTCGACTCTGTCATCGGCGTTGAGCTTGGCGATCAGCGCGAGAAGCTCGGCTTCGCTGGTTGTCGCCGGCAAGGCTTCCTGGAAACTTTGGATGCCCGCGGCGGTCGCCGCCTTGCCCTTGTTGCGGACATAGACCTGGCTCGCCGGATCATCGCCGACGAGAACGGCGCAAAGGCCGGGAGCAATGCCGGCTTCCGCTCTCAGTTTCGCCGTGGCGGCGGCCACATCGGCGACCAAGCGGTCAGCGCGCGCCTTGCCGTCGATGCGTTTCGTGGCGACCATGCCGTGACTCCATTTCCTTCCAAAAATCGCCACCAATGCGTCAGACCGACGCGGCGTTTTCGTAAAATGCCTGCTTTGCCAGCGCCGAATTGACGTGCGAAAATGCAGAAAATCAAGTGTGACGGCCTTTGGCCGGCGCCCACCATTTGCCCATTCCGGGAAAGCGAAGACAGGGAGGAATTTGTCATGAAAATCATTGGTGCAGTTGCCGCTGCGCTGCTCACATTGTGTTGGGCGGGGACGTCCATCGCCGAGACGATCAAGGTGGGCGTGGTGCTGCCGTATTCAGGCCCGAACGCCGACCTGGGCATTCAAATCGACCGCGCGTACGACCTCTATCTCAAGCTGCACGCCAAAGACCTGGGCAATCACAAAATCGAATTGATCAAGCGCGATGAAGGACCGGCGTCGGGCGCCAACGCCAGAACGGTGGTCACCGAACTCATCACCAACGACAAGGTGAAACTCCTTGCCGGCTTTGTGTTCTCGCCGGGCGCCATCGCCGCTGCACCGCTCGCGACCCAGGCGAAAATGCCGATGCTGATCTCCAACGCCGGAACGGCCTGGATCACGACGCTGTCGCCCTACATCGTCCGCTTTTCCTTCAGTATGTGGGATCCGGCCTATCCAATGGGCACGTACGCGGCGACCAAATATGGCTGCAAAACCGCTGCAACCGGTTTCACCGATTTTCCTCCCGGACAGGACTCCTCGCTCGCGTTCAAGACCGCATTTGAAAAGGCCGGCGGGAAAGTCGTCGATGAAGTCCGCATGGGGCCACCGGGCCCGGTGCCCGACTTCACGCCGCTGTTTCAGCGGGTCAAGGACGAGCACCCGGACTGCTTTTATGTGTTCGTTCCGTCCGGCTCGCACGCTGGCGGCGTCATGAAAACCTACGGCGACCTCGGCATGCGCCAGGCCGGCGTTCGGCTCATCGGTCCGATGGATCTCATTCCCGATTATGAACTCGCGCACATGAGCGACGCAGCGATTGGGCTGGTGGTCGTAGCGAGTTATGCGGACGATCTAGACACACCGCTCAACAAGGAGTTCGTCAAGGCATGGCACGAAGCTTATGGGCCGGACTCCTATCCCGATTTCGAGTCGGCGGCAGGCATGGACACCATGGCGGCGATCTTCGACCTCATCAACAAGCTCGATGGCAAACTCGATGACGGCGCCAAGGTCGTCGACACGCTGAAGGGCTGGAAGCACACTGGGCCGCGCGGCGAAATCCAGATCGATCCGCAAACACGCGATGTGATCCAGCCCGAACGTGCTGAGGAAGTGATCAAAAAGCCCGACGGTAAACTCGGCGTCAAGATTCTGGAAACGTATCCGCAAGTGAAGGACGAATGTAAGGTCCTGAAGATCGGACGTTGTGCTTCGGGCAGCTAGGCAAGCGCGGATCGCAACGAAACATTCGGCATTTGCGTCGGCGGTCGCAAGCAGTATCCTCGCTTGCACCGCCGAAGACTGAGATCAAAGATCGCCCGTGGCCAACACCATCGTCAGTATCCTGTTCGATGGTCTGGCCTGGGCCATGTTCCTGTTCATTATCTCGGTCGGGCTTTCAGTCACGATGGGGCTGATGGGCATCGTCAACCTGGCGCATGGCGCGTTCGCCATGGCCGGCGGCTATTTGGTCATAACGGCGACTGCGAGCTGGGGCGTTCCCTTCCTCGCTTCTCTCGTGATCGCGTTTCTGGTCGTCGCCGCCGCCAGCGTCATCTTCGAGCGAACACTTTATGCCGAACTCTATGGCGCGAGTGAGCTCGACCAGGTTCTCCTGACCATCGGTCTCGCCTTCATGGCGATCGCGACCTACACCTACTTTTACGGACCATTGCCGAAAGCGATCCACGTTCCCGACTATCTCTCCGGCGAGCTTCATCTCGGTTCGCGCAGCTTTCCGACCTATCGGGTCTTTCTCATCGTCGTCGGCACCGCCCTTGTCGGTATTCTCTGGTACGGCTTCGAGCGAACCAACATCGGCGCCAAGATTTCGCGCCGCTGTCGACAACCGGCGCATGGCTCAATCGATCGGGATCAATGTCAATCGGCTGTTCACGCTAACGTTTGCAGTCGGCAGCGGGCTCGCCGCGCTCGGCGGTGGGCTGGCAATTCAGCTTCTCGGCCTGACGCCGAGTTTCGCTGTCATCTACCTTGTATTCTTCTTGCTTGTTGTCGCCGTCGGCGGCTCCGGCAGCATGTGGGGGACACTCGCCGCAGCGCTGGTGCTCGGCATTTGCGATACCGCAGGCAAATATCTTTTTGCCGACGCCGGTAGCTTTGCGATTTACGCCGTCGCCGTCCTGATCCTGCTGATCAGGCCCGCAGGACTCTATGGACGCGAATAATCCCCCTGCGTCCGCCGCCGGCGGCATCATAGCCGCAGAGCGGGAGCGTGCCATCGAATTTTTGGCGCGGCGGGATCGTTTTCGCGTCGCCGAAGCATTGCCGTGGCTCGTGGCGGTCGCAGCGTACTTCGCCTTCCCCAATCAGATGGTTCTGGGCAGCCAGACGCTGATCATGATTTTGTTCGCGCTCTCGCTCGATCTTATTCTTGGCTACGCCGGGATCGTCACGCTGGGGCATGCCGCATATTTCGGCGTCGGCGCGTACGCGGCGGCCTTGTTGGTGACCGATCTGCACTGGAGCGAGCCAATTTCCGGGCTCGTCTGCGCGGCGATTGCTGCCGCAATTGCCGGTTTCTTCTCCGGCTGGCTGTTGCTGCGTTATCGCGGTTTGGCGCTGCTCGTGCTGACGCTGTCGACGACTATCATGCTGCAGCAGCTTGGCAATCTGTTCCGCGATTTTACCGGCGGCTATGACGGCATTCCCAGCATCAACATAGCGCCGCTGTTCGGGCGTTTCGATTACGACCTCTACGGCCATACTTACTATCTGTACTGCCTCGGCGTGCTGCTGGTTATGCTCTACGTCGTGCGGCGGATTGTGTATTCGCCGTTCGGGGAGGCGCTGGTCGGCATTCGCGAGAACGTCGGCCGCATGCACGCCCTGGGATCGCCGGTGCATTGGCGGCTGGTTGTCGCATACACGATCTCGGCGGGCGTTGCCGGTATTGCCGGTGCGCTATTTGCTCAGACCAACACGCTGGTGACACTCGGCGTATTCGACTTCGACCAATCGGCCGCGGTGCTGATGATGCTCATCCTCGGCGGCGCCGGCTGGCTTTACGGCGCCTTCATTGGCGCCGTTCTCTACATGGTGCTGCAAAACGAATTGGCGAAGCTCAGCCCGGCGTTCTGGCAATTCGGCATCGGACTTATTTTGGTCGCCGTGGTTCTGTTGGCGCGACACGGCGTCTACGGCAAGCTCGCGCGGATCGGCCGGTCGCTGCCGTGGAGCATGCAGCGATGACCACCGCGCCCGCCCTCGAAATCAGAAACCTGCGAAAGAACTTCGGCGCGCTGCAGGTCGCAAACGGCATCAACCTCGCGCTGCCACGGGGCGCCCGGCACGCCCTGATCGGACCCAACGGCGCTGGCAAAACCACGCTGGTCAACCTGATTACCGGCCGCATCAGTGCATCGTCCGGAGAGGTGTTGCTCGATGGCGAGGTGATGACGCCGCTGGCACAGGCCGGCCGCATTCGCCGCGGCATCGCTCGCACTTTTCAGGTCAATCAGTTGTTTCGCGGCCTCACCGTCCTGGAAAACGTCTATCTCGCAATTGGCGAACGCACCGGCGCCTGCAATCACCTCTGGCGATCCGCGGGGAAGGAAACCGCGGTGATCGACGAAGCGCTCGATTACTTGCAATCGCTCGAACTTGTGGCGGACGCCTGCAAGCCGGTGCGCGAGTTGCCATACGGACGGCAGCGGCTGGTCGAAATCGCCATCGCGCTGGCGCAACGGCCGAAGCTCCTGCTGCTCGACGAGCCCGCCGCCGGCGTGCCGTCGTCGGAAAACCATCTGATCCTCGACGTGATCGAAAGGCTCGATCCTAACATCACAGTTTTGATTATCGAGCACGATATGGACGTGGTGTTCCGTTTTGCCAGCCGCATTACGGTGCTGGTCGCGGGCGAAGTTCTGACCGAAGGCACCCCGGACGAAATCGCGGCCGACGAACGGGTACGCACCGTCTATCTCGGCGAACGCCGCGAGGACGCGCGATGAGCGACCGCGGGCTGGCGCTTGAACTCGTCGACGTGTCGGGCGGTTACGGCGAGACCGTGATCCTTGAAAAGCTGCGGCTTGAAGTCCAAGCCGGCGAAACACTTGCCATCATCGGCCGCAACGGCGTCGGCAAGACCACCCTGCTCTCGACCGTGATGGGACACACCACATTGCACAGCGGGCGCATCCGTCTGCTCGGGCAGGACATCTCGCGCATGCCGGCCTATCGCCGGGTCGCGGCCGGATTGGGCTACGTGCCACAGGAGCGCGAGATATTTCCTTCGCTGACGCTGCGTGAAAACTTGGAAGTCGCGGCGCGGCCGGGGCCGTGGACCCTGGAGGCGGTATTCGCGCTGTTCCCGCGGCTTGCGGAACGGCAGCGGAACTGGGGCGGTCAACTTTCGGGGGGCGAGCAACAGATGCTGGCGATCGGCCGCGCGCTGATCGGCAATCCGGCCGTCATTCTTATGGACGAGCCGTCCGAAGGGCTTGCACCCGTGATTGTCGATGAACTGGCGCGTGCCGTTCGACGGCTTGTCGATGCGCAAGGGCTGACGCTGGTGTTGGTCGAGCAAAACACCCGGCTCGCGCTCGACATCTCGCCGCGCACAATCGTGATGAACCGCGGCCGGATTACCTATGACGGCTTAAGCGAACCCTTAAAGCGCAGCCGGGAAAAGCTCGATCAATTGATCGGCGTCGGACGTCATGCGATCGCCTGACGGCGCGTGCCGTTGTTGCGGCGCTTCGCTTACGAACGTGCCGATCCGCAGATCAGATCGATAGCGGCCGCTGCCAACGCCTTGAGTTGTTTACGCGATGCGCCGACGCGGGAGCGAACGGCAATTGTGTGCAAGGTCGCGGTCGCGATCTGCGCCAAGGCAGCAGGGTCCGCGCTTGCCGCGATCTCGCCGCGCGCCCGCGCCTCCCCGACGACACCCGCCAGAAAAGCGTCGGTTGCTCGGATGCTTTCGTCCAGAAACTCGCGGATTGCCGGATCGACGGTCGCCTGCGCCGGCGCCGTTGAAATCGAGTAACAGCCGCGCGCGTCTTCACCACCGGCCCGGTAAATCTCGAGCGCACCGTCGTAGAAGCGCGTGAGAAAGACCCGGAGTGACGGACGATCGGCGAGGAGTTCAATGGTCTTGTTGCGCGACTTCCGCTGATAGCGCTGCAGAGTTTTGAGATAGAGGTCACCCTTGTCGCCAAATGCTGCATAAAGGCTTGGCCGATTCATGCCGGTCGCGGCAACAAGATCGTCGAGCGATGTGCCGCCGTAGCCCTGTTTCCAAAATGTCGCCGCCGCATCGGCAAGCGCACGGTCGGGATCGTATTGCCGCGGCCGCCCACGCCGGCGGGCCTCCTCCGAGGCCGGTTCTTCACGCGATTCCTTCGGCTTTGATTTTTTTTGTACCATTTCGCATAAAATCATTGACCGCCTCTAATTTATGCGAGACAGTACAATAACAGAAGGGAGAACCCACATGGACCTGTACTTTTCTCCGATGGCTTGTTCACTGGCGAGCCGGATCGCACTCTACGAGGCGGGAGCCGCCGATGTCCGTTTCATCGAAGTCGACCCGAAAAGTAAACGCACGCTCGATGGCGCCGATTACCGGGAAATCTATCCCTTGGGCCTGGTGCCCCTGCTGCGGCTCGACGACGGGTCGTTACTGAGCGAGAACGCCGCGATTCTGCAATACGTTGCGAGCCGTTACCCCAACGCGAAGCTCGCGCCGACCGACGACGTTGGCCGCGCGCGGCTGCAGCAATGGCTGTGCTTCATCGGTACCGAGTTGCACAAAGCGCTGTTCATTCCGCTATTCGACAAGAACGCCCCGGAAGGAACGCGTGCCCACACGCTCAAGCGCTACGAATCGCGCCTGAACTACCTCGACAAGCACCTCGCCGGCCGCGAATTCCTGCTCGATCGTTTCAGCATCGCTGATGCGTATCTTTATGCGGTGCTCAACTGGACCACGCCGACGGGCGTCGAGCTTAAGCCCTGGCCGGCGATCAAATGCTACTATGAGAGCTTGCAATCGCGACCGAGCATCGGGAGCGCCTTCATCGAGGAGATGAATCTCTACAAGGCCGAGCTCGCCCGTCACAAAGTGGCGGCGTGAGGTTCGCACGCGCAGCGGTGTGCCCGGACTTGTGCCGGGCACACCGTACTCAATCGGCTCCCTTCACGTCGCCCTTTTTGCCGGCGGCTTCCGGGAAGACCCACATCGCCGCGACCATCAAAACGGCAACGATCATGATGAAGGTCGAGAAGTCGTGGCGAACCGGCGAGCGGCTCCAATAAGCCAGCACAGCGGCGACGATCAGCACGATGGCCGATAGAGTGCCTTTGACGTCGTTTGGCATGAGACTGACGCCCGCGAACTAGTTGGCGCCGACCGGATCCGTGGCGGCTTCGCTCGGGAGCCGTGGCTTGCCACGCAGATTCTTTTTCAGGAACCGGGTGTCGTAACCGTTGAGCAACGTGCCGATCAGCCCGCGGTCGAGGTCCGACGTGCCGAACAGCCAATCGGCGATCGGAAACGTCAGGTTCATGTTCACTTCCATCATCAGCCGCGCATTGTGATGCGCGGTATGATGGCGGCGCAGCGTATTGACGAACGGGAAATGGCGGACAAACCAATTCTCATCGACGTGACAGCAGAAGTGCATGAACTCGTAGATCAGATACATGGCGGTCGTGGTCGAAATGAACAGCCAGCCGACATTGGCGGTAAACAGCGCGCCGAGAATGATCGCGGCGGGAATTGACATCAGGATGAAGACCACGAGCGCATATGGCGGAAACAACGTCACCCGCCAATCCTTATGGTCGCGAAAACGCATCTCATCGTCGCTGAAAAACTGGTGATGATTGAGCGTGTGCCGCTCGTAAATCGCCCGCAAGCCTTTGATGTTGACCGGCCGGTGCATGACGAACTTGTGCACGGCCCATTCGAATAGATTGGTGAACAGGAAGGTGAGCGGGACCGCCAGCCATTCGAGCGCGGTCACATTGTGAATATGCTCGACGTAGACGTAAAAGACCGCCGCACCCATTGCATAGATGATGACGAGGTGGACGTAACCATCGTACCAGCCGAGGATGCGGGAGCGGTAATCCCGCCGGAACTCGATTTGGCGCTGGCTAATCATGAGTGTCCTCCGCGTCTGATATATCACACGTCTATCACGGCGGCGTGGCGGCCGCAATCGGGGGCACAATCCGCCCTAATTGACGCCGGCTTTGCTGAGATAGGCGTCAATGTCATCCCCGGTGAGCCGCCAGTCGTTGTCGAGATTGGCGATCACGTCCTTCATGTACGGCCCCGAAAGTACGATGGCTCTGTCCTTGTCGCCGAGATGGTCGAACAGAATGGCCAGCGCCAGCTGCTGTGGGCTGGTTCCCTCATAGGTCCACTCGAAGCCGCGCTTGGTGAACTGCTTGACTTCATAATGCTCGGGCAGCCTCAGCCCATCGACCGTCACGACCAGGCCGTCCATGGTGCGCTTGCCTTGGTAGATCTTCATGGATCGCTCTTTTGACGCACTTTTGGCCGCTCACGCCGAAACCGTGTCGCGGGTGAAACTCTCGACATAGTCGATCAGCTTGTCGCTCGCGCGCGCCGCGGCCTCGCCGTCACCCCGTGCGATTGCGCGGGCGTGGTTGGCGTGCAGCCGGGCGCAGAGCGGCAGATCGGCGGTTTGCCGGTAGTGCATATACCAGAAGCGGCGCGATAACCCCTGCAACAGTTTCATTGAACGCGCGGCATAGTCGTTGTGAGCGGCCTCGATCATGAGGCCATTGAATTCGCGGTCGAGCCGCATAAAGGCGATGTCGTCGTTGGACTTAGAGGCGCGGTCCATGCCGCGCGCAATGTCCTGCATCTGTTGCCGCTGCTCATCAGTCGCCCGCTCGGCGCCAGCCCGGCTCAACAGCCGTTCAAGCTCGCGGCGCACTTCCAAGACCAGGAGCTGATGCCGCGGATTGAGGTCCGATACCAGAATGCCCTTGCGCGGCAAAATAATCACCAGTCCCTCGTGCGCCAGCCGCTGCAGCGCTTCCCGCACCGGCGTTCGTCCGATGCCTAACGTCGCCGACAGCATTTGCTCGGACAAAACATCGCCGGGCTTCAGCCGCAAGGTGACGATCTGCTCTTCGATTTGCCGATAGGCTTGCTCGGTCAGGCTTTCGGCTACAGCCGCAGCAGGACGCCCCGCTTTTGCCGAAGCTTGTCGCATGGCGCGTGGACGCCGCACAGCCGTCGTTTGGGATCGCGGCACGTCACACCTGGCGGCGCTTGGCGACCATCGTCGCAAATTTCTCATATTCGGCTTCATTGACCGAATAAGAATGCTCGTCGTCGGGGAACGCGCCGTCCTTGACCTCTTTGATGTACTGCGTGATGCCAGCGACGGCGACTTCCGTCAGCTTGCCGTAACGCTTGGTGAATTTCGGCTTGAAGTCGGTGAACACGCCGAGCAGGTCGTAGCACAACAGAATTTGCCCATCGCAGCCGATTCCGGCGCCGATGCCGATGGTCGGGATCGTCAGTTGTTCGGATATCAGCTTGGCGATCTTGGCCGGGACCGCCTCAAACTCAAGCATGAAGCAGCCGGCATCTTCGATGGCGAGCGCGTCTTCCAGAATCTTCATCGCCGCGTCGGCGGTGCGGCCCTGAATCTTGAAGCCGCCGAACATCGCGATGGTGTGCGGGGTCAGCCCGATGTGCGAGGCGGTCGGAATACCCGCATCGACCAGTGCGCGCAGGATATGCGCCTGCGATTTGCCGCCCTGCGGCTTGACCGCATCGCACAGCGCTTCCTGCATGAAGCGTGTCGCGTTGACGAGCGCGCGCTCCACCGTGTGATAACTTTGATAAGGCATGCAGCCGAGCGAGAAGGTGTTGGGCGCACCGCGACGGACCGCCTGCGCGTGCATGATCATCATATCCATGGTCGCCGGGATGGTGCTGGCATGGCCGTGAGCGACCATCGCCAAACTGTCGCCGACCACCGCCACATCGACGCCGGCCATCTCGGCCCACTTCGCCGAGGTGTAGTCCGGCACCGACATATAGACCATCTTCTCGCCGGTCTTTTTCGACTCGCGGATTTCGGTGATGGTGCGCTTCTTGCGCTCGCCCTCGGTTTTCGGCGCTTCGGTGGCGCTGGTCTTGGCTTTTGGATGCTCGGCCTGTTTGCTCACCGGGCTCGCCATCGTAATGTCCCCAACTAACGGCTGCTAGGAAAACCTCTGATATATGTCTCGTATATTACACATCTTTGAGCGGTCAAGACTCACTGAACGACCGTTTGGCTGCATGCCGAATAAGGAGCACGAAATGGCTTTGCGGCGTGCCCGCAGGCTTTTCTCACCTCCCATTTTATGCTAAACGACCGATTGGCGATCCTTACGTGAGCGACCTGCGTGCCTGCAATCAGCACCAAACGTCTGCCGAACCGATGGCCGGCCCTGCTCGATGCCGCCGCGGCACAATTCGCAGAGCGCGGTTACCACGCCACCAGCATGCGCGATCTCGCGGCCGCGAGCGCGATGACGCCGGGCGCGATCTACTTTCATGTCGCTAGCAAGCAGGCGCTCTTGCTCGCGGTCTACGAGGAAGGCGTGCAGCGCCTGCTCGATCGGGTTGAAAGAGCCGCCGCGGCCGAGCGCGAACCGTGGGCGCGGCTGGAAAAGGCCATCGCCGCACATCTTGAGTCCATTCTCGACGCCAGCGCTTATGCCCGCGTCCTCATTCGCATCCTGCCGACCGACGCGCCGGAGATTGCCGGCGAGTTGAAGGAATTGCGCGACCGCTACGAAGCGCGCCTCGGCCGATATTTTTCCGCGATCACGCTGCCGCGCGAACGTGACGCCAAGATCGCCCGCCTTGCCTTGCTTGGCGCCTTGAACTGGACGCCGGTCTGGTACAAGGAGGCCGGCAAACCGGTGCACGCGATTGCGCGCGAATTTTTGGCGCCGCTTCGCGCACTCGCCGGTGTCAAAATCTCGCGAGGCCGCAAATGACCGCGAGCAAACTGTCGCCCCCTGCCCGCGTTCTGGTGACTAAGATCGGGCTCGACGGCCACGACCGCGGCAGCCGCATCGTCGCCGCCTATCTGCGCGACGCCGGCATGGAAGTCATCTACACGCCGCCATGGCAGTCGATCGGCGCGGTGGTGAAGCTCGCGATGGAGGAGGACGTCGATGTGATCGGCGTGAGCTCGCTTGCCACTGACCATCTCATCGTGCCGAAGCTGATGGAGGCATTGCGCGCCGCAGGTCTTGGCCATATTGGCCTCCTCGTCGGCGGCATTGTGCCGGAAGACGAACGCGCGGCGCTGCTCGAAGCGGGCGTGAGCGCGATATTCGGACCGGGCTCCGCGCGCGATGAGATCATCGAGCATGTTGCCAGCGTTGCCGCTAAAGTGCGCGAAATCAAAAACGCCGAGTTAAGGGAGATCGCCCAATGACCAAAGAAGCCGTCCAGCTGACGCTTCCCGGTTTCGAACAGGCGCAGGGCCGCTGGCGCGCCGATTACAACAATCAGATCGGCGCCGACCGCGTCGTCAGGAACCGCTCGCGGATCGAGATCAAGCCGCTGTACACGCCGCGCGATTGGAGCGGCGACGGCTTTCTCGACGACCTCGGCTTCCCGGGACAGTATCCTTACACTCGCGGCATTTATCCGACCATGCACCGCGGCCGCACCTGGACCCAGCGCCAGCTGATCGGGCTCGGCACGCCGGAGGATTACAACAAGCGCGTGCGCACAATTCTCGACGCCGGCGCGACTGCCATCAGTCTCATTCCGTGCAATTCGGTGTTTCGCGGCGTCGATTGCGACGAAGTCGACCCGGCTCTGCTCGGCACCTGCGGCACTGTCGTCAACGCCACCGATCATATGGATCGGGCGCTGGACAGCGTGCCGCTCGGCAACATCTCGACCGCGATGAACGACCCATCGCCATTCACGCTGCTCGCCTTCATGCTCGCCGTCGCCAAAAAGCGCGGCATTCCTTGGACCTCGATCACCGGCACCTCAAACCAGAGCGACTATCTCTCGCACTTTATCGCCAATCACATGTTCTTCCGGTTGTCGCTGCCGGGCGCGCGGCGCGTTCTGCTCGATCACATCGAATTCTGCCGCAAGTACGTGCCGGGCTGGAATCCCGTGTCGGTCGTCGGCCAGCACATGCAACAAGCCGGCGCGACCCCGGTCGAGACCATGGCGTTTACGATCTCCACGGCGCTGCAATATGCCCAAGACTGCATCGATCGCGGCATGGACATCGATGTCGTGCTTCGGCGCTTTACATTTTTCTTCGACATCTCGATCAGCTTTTTCGAGGAGGTCGCAAAATTCCGCGCCGGCCGGCGCATCTGGGCGAAGCTGGCGCGCGAGCGTCTCGGCGCCAAGGATCCGGGCTCGTGGCGTTTCAAGTTCCACGGCCAGACCTCCGGCGTCGATCTCACCGAGCAGCAGCCGCTGAACAATATCGCGCGCGTTGCGGTGCAGGCGATGGCCGGGATTATGAGCGGACTGCAATCGCTGCACACCGACGCCTACGACGAAGCGATCACCACGCCGACCGAAGAAACCGCGCGTATTGCGGTCGCCACCCAGAACATCCTGCGCGAAGAAGCGCGTCTGTGCGACGTGATCGATCCGCTCGGCGGCTCCTACTATGTCGAGACGTTGACCGATCAGATGGAGCGCGAAATCGAAGCACTGATCGGCAAGATCGACGAGGCCGGCGGCATGTACAAGGCCGCCGAAGCCGGGCTTATTCAATCGATGATCGGCCGATCGGCGCTTGCGTTCCAGGAGCGCGTCGAAAGCGGCGACGAGAGGGTCATCGGAGTCAACTGCTACCAGGCCGATGACGATTTCCGCGGCCGGCCGACGGAACGCCCCGAGCCTGAACGCATGAACGAGCACGTTGCCCGCTTTAAAGCCTACAAGGAGGAGCGCAGCCAGACCGACGTGCGCCGCGCACTCGATACGCTCGCGCGTGCAGCCAACAGCGCGCGCGAGAATGTCTACGAGCGGATCGTCGAAGCCGCCGAAGCCGGCGTCACCCACGGCGAGATCGTAAGCCTTCTCCGCCAGGAGCTCGGCTTTGGGCATCCCCTCGTCGTTGTCTGAATCCGCAGCCGCGCGCCAGCCGTCAGCGGCGGATGACATCGTCGGCCGGCTTGCCGCCGGCGACGCGAAGGCGCTCGCCAAATGCATCACGCTGATGGAAAGCGGCGGCGAGATTGCCGACTTGATCCATCGGCGCGTGTGCGCCAAAGCGGGTCGCGCGGCGGTCGTCGGTTTCACCGGCGCGCCGGGCGCAGGCAAATCGACATTGATCGACGCCTATATCGGCGCCCTGCGCACGCGCGGGCAAACAGTCGCTGTTGCCGCGGTCGATCCGACGAGCCCGATTTCCGGCGGCGCCATTCTCGGCGACCGCGTCCGCATGCGGCGTCACTCTGAAGATCCCGGCGTCTTCATTCGCTCGGTGGCGTCGCGCGGACACCTTGGCGGGCTGTCGGAGAGCATGCACCGCATCGTCGACGTGATGGACGCGGCCGGGCGCGACGTCGTTATCGTCGAAACGGTCGGCACTGGGCAGTCAGAGATCGAAGTCACCGAGATTGCCGACATCTGCGTCGTGGTGAATGCACCAAACATGGGCGACGACGTGCAGGCAATGAAAGCCGGCATACTCGAAATCGCCGATGTGCTCGTGGTCAACAAGTCCGATCTGCCGCTGGCGCAACGCACCACCGATCAACTCAAGGACATGCTCAAGCTGCGGCAGGGTAAGCAAGACATTCCGGTCATTGAGACGGTGGCGATCAAAGAAACCGGTATCGACGCCCTGTGCACCGCCGTCGACGACCTGCTGGCGACGCGCGCCAACGACAAGAAAAAGAACCGACAACGCCGCATGCGCCGGCTGATTGCTCAGGCGGCCGGACGCGCAGTAACCGATCGCATCCGCGATGCGAAAGGCAGGGAAGTGGAGAGCCTCGTCAGCGCCGCCGCTGCCGGCGAAATTGGAATCGCCGAAGCAGCTGAACGCGCGCTAAAGAGCATGCGTTGACCATTTACCCGACCGCGTGCGCCACTGCTCGCCCCGCCGCCCGGCCGGAAAATATGCAGCCGCCGAGGAATGTGCCCTCAAGCGCGGCGTAGCCGTGAACACCCCCGCCACCGAAACCCGCCACCTCGCCCGCGGCGTACAGGCCCGGCACCGGCTGGCCGTCGGTGCCGATCACGCGGCTTTCGAGATCGGTCTGCAAACCGCCGAGGGTTTTACGCGTCAAAATCCGCAAGCGCACCGCAATCAGCGGACCGGCACTCGGGTCGAGCAGTTTATGCGGCCGCGCGGTGCGGATCAGCCGATCGCCCAGATAGCGCCGCGTGGCGCGAATGGCGGTGATCTGGGCGTCCTTGCAGAACGGATTATCCAGTTGCAAGTCGCGGGCGGCAATTTCGTGCTCGACTTGCTTTAGGTTAAGCAGACGACTCGCCAGTGAGCGCATTCATGCGTTCCACAAGCCGCGCCAGATCTCGCTCGACAATAAAATCTTCGCCATGGTCCATAAACGCTTTGACCGGATCAGGAATGCCCTTACGCGCACGCGCCAGAACCAGGCTCCATTTTTTGCCGGTCAAATCGGGATTTTGCTCCGACCCTGATAACGCAAATTCCTTTCTGGATGATCCTCCGCGTCAGAATGAACCACGAATAGTCATAGCCGGTCGCCAAGATGTGCTTGAGCGTTCGCAGCGTATCAAAGCCGGGGTAGAGCGGCGCCGGCAGCCGTTTGCCGCGCGCGTCGAGCCAAAGCGTCGACGGACCGGGCAGAACGCGAATGGCGTGATCGGTCCAGATCGGATTCCAGTTTTTGACGCCCTCGACGTAGTGCCACATTCGATCCGGATTGATCACGGTGCCGCCGGCGGCTTCCGTGATCGCCAGCATGCGGCCGTCAACGTGATCGGGAACGCCGGTAATCATTTGCTTCGGCACCGGCCCAAGCCGCTGCGGCCAGTTCCGGCGCACCAGATCATGATCGCCGCCGATGCCGCCTGACGTGACGATGACCGCTTGCGCCTTCAACGCAAAGCCGCCAGCGACGGCGCGCGAACTTTTTTGCCCGCGTTCGACGTTCGACGGCTCAAGGATATCGCCGCGGACGCCGTCGACGACACCGCCAGTCCTGGTCAGTTCGTTGACCCGATGGCGAAACTTGAAAGTAACGAGGCCCTGCTTCGCTCCCTCTTGCACACGCTCGACAAACGGCGCGATCAGGCCGGGACCGGTGCCCCAGGTGATGTGAAATCGCGGCACGGAATTGCCGTGACCGCTGGCGTTATCGCCGCCGCGTTCGGCCCAACCGACAACGGGAAAAAACCGGATGCCGCGGTCGCGCAGCCAGGAGCGCTTTTCGCCCGCCGCGAAGGCGACATAAGCTTCCGCCCATCGGCGCGGCCAATAATCTTCGTCGCGATCGAAGGTGGCCGTTCCCATCCAGTCGTTGAGCGCGAGCTCTTGGGAATCGTGAATGCCCATACGGCGCTGTTCGGGCGAGTCGACCAAAAAGATGCCGCCGAACGACCAGAACGCCTGGCCGCCGAGCGATTGTTCGGGCTCCTGATCGAGAATGATGATTTTCTTCTGCGCGTCGATCAGTTCGGCCGCGGCGACGAGCCCGGCAAGTCCGGCGCCGACGATAACTGCATCCGCGTCAAAGGCCATCGTCCCGCTTCCCCTGGCGGGACATCCTAACCCCGAACTTTGCGCTTGGGGAACGGAGTCCGAAGCTTCTCGGCTTTGGCAACTTCAGTGGCCCCGGGAAAATCCCCTGGCGGAACCGCCGGCGTAGCCCGAGGTTTGCGTCTGCGCGTAGCCGTTGCCGTTCGTAGTCGCCATTGAATTTGACGTGGTGATGCCGGTCGTTAGTCCGTGACCGATATCGGTACTGCCCTTGCCTCCGGCGTTGGCCAACGAACCTGACGAACTTTTGCTCAAACCCCTGGCGTCGCCATATGAGTTTGACGTGCCTTGGGTGCTCGACCACATGTTCGTCGTCCCGCCGCCGTCGTTATGCAATTCCGCAGCCGTAGCAGGAATAGCAATCAGAACCGCCGCCGCGGCGACCATGCAACAAAAGACTTTCATAGTTTGCTCCTACGCTTGACATACTGATCCGAACGAACCGTAGCGAATTGCCTGCGGCTTTCGCCACGATGCGGTGCTGAGCTCAGTCGACACCATTCTCCCGCACATGCCGATCGGGAACGGCGGACACCTGGCTGTGCTCGCTGAGTTCAGCGAGCGTGCTTGGGCACGGTGAACCGACGGCGGACATCGCGACGACAACGTGCTGGTCCTCGCACATCAACGCCATCGCCGCTCGCTGAAATCCGAAGGCGTAAAGCTGCCGCGCCAGGAGACGGACGGTGCATCCCTCATCGACCGTCGTGCTGCCGAAAGTGAAGCCGCCGCCCATCACCGACAAACCGCCTGAGGCGGAGCCGAGACAGGTTTCGATACCGGCGGCGGTAAGACCGGGAGCGACCATGCCGGGCGGGGTCAGCAAATGGGTGGTGATGCTCGATGGGTCGCTGCTGTTGATCATCGCCATCGAGCCGGATGTACTTCCCATGCTCTGGGCGTACACCGGGGTGGATATTGCCAGTAAAGTGAGAGTTGCCAACAAACGCATGGCAAGTACTCCGATCTGTTCGATTACGCGAATACTTGGAAGTAGTTGCGTGTTAACGTTCGATTAACATATCAAAATTCTCGCAATTTTATATGCGTAGAGACCCCTAGCTTCTTTTTGTTAGTTAACGCGCCTTAATCTTTGATTGTTTGCTTTCAGTCTGCGCGCGCCCGCTCCCAGCCAAAAACACTGCGGCCGCCATATTCGGGTGACTGCTCGAACTCATCGGCAATCAGCCGTTCCACCGTCGGACCAGTCGCGATGCGCTCGAGCTTCCGCGATTCGCGGTCGAGCCTCTGCAGCGCCGCCAGTTCGTCGTCCTGCCCGAGCTTGGCGTTCTGCACGGCCGATTTGAGAACGCGAATGCTCTCGTCGTAAACCTTCAACGGCACTGGAAACGGATGCCGATCTTTACCGCCATGCGCGAGCGAGAAACGCGCCGGGTCGCTGAAACGGCAAGGCGCGCCGTGCACGACCTCAGCGACCAAAGCGAGCGCGCGGACCGTGCGGCCTCCAACACCGGGAGTAAGCAGTAGATCGGCAAAATCGATTGGCGCGCGCTCGGCCGCAGCGGCGAGATTACCATGCAGCCGCCGCAGCTGAATGTCTTCCGCGCGAACGTCGTGATGGGACGGCATGGTCAGAAACGGCAAGCTCGCTTGCAAAGGCGGCTTCGCGTCGCCGGAAAGCAAAGCAAGCTCGCGCGTGATGCCGTCAGGACCAAGGGTACCGAGAAGTTCGAGTTGCTTGTTGCGCGAGGCCTCCGCGCGCCGGTCGGTGAGATTGACGATCTCACCTTGCGCATGTCCCTCGATGGCGGCGTGCGGGGCCTCGACGAAACTTTTCAAACCCTCCGACAGCCAGTGATAGCGGCGCGCCTGTTTGCTGCCGCCGTTCATGCCCTGTTGCACCACCACCCAGCGGCCGTCGTCGGCGACCACAAAGCCGTGCAAATAGAGATCGAATCCGTCCTGTACAGCGGCGCTGTCGACCTTCGCCACCAGCCGGCTTGCGGTGGCGAGCTTGCCGCCGTCAAAGCCAATGCGATCGCCGATCGCCACAAGTTCGTGCGGCGTTTGCCGCGAGTGCTTGCCGCGCCCGCCGCAAACCCTCAGCCCGAGTTCGCGATCGAGCGGCGCCAAGCCGCGTTTGAGCGCGCCCAGCACGCTCGTGGTAATGCCCGAGGAATGCCAATCCATTCCCATCACGGCGCCGAATGATTGAAACCAGAACGGATGAGCAAGACGGCGCAGGAATTCGTCCCGTCCATAATGATGAATGATCGCCTGGCTGATTACAGCGCCAAGCCGTGTCATGCGGTCGGCGAGCCATTTCGGCACGTGTCCGTTGTGCAGCGGTAGATCGGCAGTTCCAGATCGTCGGACCATGGCGGCGCGCGCGTTTAGCAGAGGCTCGGATTACTATAATGTTCTTATTTCGTTCTCGGCCGAAATGTCAAACTTGAGCCTGCAAAGGCGGACCTATGCGTGATGTCGCCTTTAGGCGACGACTTTGCGGCTCGATAAAAAGGGCAAAGCCCGGTGTGGCTAACGCAATCCGGCCTGCTTGAGCAGCGGCAAGGTATCGCGCTGAAACGTCAGCATGCCCTCTTCGTAAAGCGGCCAGGACAACAGCGCGCCGTCGATGCCGACCTTGGACAGATTGGCCAGTCCCTCGGCGACCTGCTCCTTGGTGCCAACCAGGGGAAACGCGCCCCAACCAGCCATGAAATGTGCTTGCAGCTTCTTGAAGTCCGCAACCGCCAGCGAGCCGATGCCGAGCAAATGCATCAGATTTTCGGCGGCAACCCAGTCGCCTTTTTCATGGACATAATAATGCAGAAAATCCTTGGCCTCTTTTTCAGTCTCGCGCTGCACGACATAGCCGAAACTCCAGATCTGGATGTCGCGTCCGTATTCTTCCCTGGCAAGACGCCGATACGTTTCCACCTTCGCCTTGGCAAAATCGAGATCGTGTGAGTCGAACTGAATGAAAGCGATGTCGGAATATTTCGCGGAAAAGTGCCGGCCCTGTTCCGAGCCGCCGGCATTCATGATCGCGGGATAGGGTTGCTGTATCGGCTTCGGCGCCAGCGCGCCTTTTTTTATCTGATAAAACTTCCCCTCGTAGGTGAACTCGTCCTCGCAGGTCCACAACCCGATCATGATCTCGATCCACTCGGCCGCCATGGCGTAGCGGCCGTCGTGAGCTTGAATGTTCGCGCCGAACATATCGAGCTCGCCCTGATTCCATCCACCGACGATATTGATCGCGTGGCGGCCGTTGCTGATGTGATCGATCACGGTGGCCTGCTTCGCCGCGAGCGCCGGGTGGTACATCGGAACGTGCGAGGTCGCGAACACCGCCGGATATTTGGTCACGGCGCCGATGCCGGCCGCCCAGGAAAAGCACTCGAAGCCGGCGCCATTGAAATTCGTTTCGCCGCCGAAACCTTTCCAGCGGCCGACCGGCACCAGCGCTTCGAATTCCATCGCGTCAGCGATCTGGGCAAGCCTGACCGTATTCGGCCAGGTGATCTCCAGCGTCCCGGGGATCGTGCTGATGGCACAGCCGCCGTTCAAATTGGTGCAGAACGTGCCGAGCTTCAACTTGCGATCGTTGAACAGTGGATTGGTAGCGCGGCGCAGTTCTTCGAGCTTGGCTTTACCCGCCATCGTCATTCCCCCCTTTTGCGCGGTCCTCGAAGGTCCGGCTAAGCATTGCGGCGGCTATTCGAACGCCGGTGTGCAATTTTGCACATCTTGGGAGGTGTTATTACTTACGCGATCCGGGTTTGTCGAATGATAGTCCGAGCCCGATGTATCCGATTTCTCGTTTCATCTCACGGCAATTGGTGTCGTTCGCGATTTAAAGTCTTCCAACAGTCCCGATCGCGGACAGACACTCACACTTCACTACACAGTTAAGTGACCTCCCCGTCGACGCACTTGAAATCGTTCCAATGTCGTGTGCAACTACCAAGGCGTATCTGTAAAAATCCCAATTATTCGTGGCGCCGGATGGATCGATAAAGCGCTAACACAGAGGCACATGCTGATGGTTCGCGGGGGCGGAGCTGTCGAGTGGGGGCTGCCAGCGATGGGAACTCCGCGACTACGCCGCAAAGTAAAACAGGCCATATTGACGGCTCGCGAGACCGAAGTTCTGCGATGGGTAGCAAACGGAAAATCCGCGTCTGAAGTCGGCGGAATTCTGCACATCACCAAACGAACCGTTGACGAGCATGTTCAAACGGCGGTCCGGAAACTTGGCGCGCAAAACCGAACGCATGCCGTTGCACTCGCGCTCCGCGACGGCGTCATCGTACTGTAGCGTACCGTCATAAATCCCAATTCTTTTAAACTTCTGGTCGTGGTAGCCGGATGTGGGCGGGGGGATTATGCCCATCTTGGCCGCGGCGGCGAGTATCCGTTTGTATCAACGTTTTTGCCGATCCCGACCCGACATGAGCGGCCGTTTCGCGCATGCGCTTGCATCGCACTATGCGGGCGCGGAGACCTGCTATGGGTTCGGACGGCCAGTTCCCTACTCTAGCGGCCGATGAAACGGCACTCGGTACCAAACTCTCGTTCGACATCGCTGCATTTGCCGCGAAACATGGCGGGGTGACGGCATCCAGGCTTAAAGTCGGCGCACAGCTATACGCCCAGGGTGAGCCCGCGAACTGCCTGTACTTCATCGAGCAAGGACAGGTCCAAGTTTCGGTGCTCTCCAGGCAAGGCAAAGCAGCGATCATAGCCCTTCTGAACCCGGGCGATTTCAGCGGTAAGGGTTGCCTGATCGGCGAACAACGTCGGTCGGCGACGGCCATGTGCATCACCGACGTCGCCGTCAAACGGTTGAAGTCGGCGAATGTCGTGCGCGCCATCCAAAACGATCCTCCCTTCGCGGAGTTCTACCTAAAATACGTCATGGGCCGAAGCGCGCTACTAACCGACCGCCTTCTCAGCCAGCTCATCGATTCGAGCGAGCAGCGCTTGGCGCGGCTCCTGCTTTTCCTGGCGGACTACGGCAGGAATGGCGGCGAGCGAACGGTTATCGGCAATCTCGATCAGGAATCGCTTGCCCAAATGATCGGCACGACACGGTCTCGCGTCAATTTCTTCATGAACAAGTTTCGCGATCTCGGCTACATTGAATACGACAGTGAGATCGTCGTGCACAATTCGCTCTCGAGGGTCGTGCCGCATCGGCTCTCAACTTCTCGAACGCCGCTGTAATCCGTAGAAACCCTGATGCGTATCGATTTTCAGATTTCAGGTCACCAACGCGGTCGACGATCATACAAACAAACAAATTATTATCAGCGGGGGGAGTATTAGCACGTACGCAAAATCCGCGTCAGTAGTGCAACTTTGAACAGCGGATTCAGAGCTTTTTTGTGACAGTGATTTTACGAGACTTGATTCGGCGCGGGGGTCTTTAGGCTTCGTCCAAGTATTTGTTGCGAAGCCTTTCGTCCCAGCGGGGGCACCAATCGAAGGCCTGTCCGCGGGCGTAGCGCCATAGCAGCGTGAGAGCCACTTTGCGTGTCGCTCACGTCGCACTGCCACTGGAGGCAATGGTGCAACCCACTCTCGTACCAACCACGCACACCGTGTCTGACGTCGGCTCGACTGCGCCGATGGCAATCCGCGAAGTTTTCATCGTCGACGACGATTACGACATGCGCGAAGCGCTTACTGCGATGTTTCGCAGGGCCGGCTATCCGACCGCTGCCTTCACCGACGGCTTGTCCTTCGTCCGGCTGGCGCGCGATCAGACGCCGGCTTGCGTCCTGATCGACCTGTGCATGCCGGGTTACTCAGGCATCGAGGTTCTTAAGGAGCTGGACGCCAGTTCGTACCCGGCGCCGGTCCTGGTCGTGTCTGGTTTGGGCGATGTTTTGACCGTGGTCCAGGCCATCAAAAACGGCGCCTTCGACTACATCGAAAAGCAGCTCGATCCCGAAACGATCGTCGCCCGGGTCGCCCACGCCATCGAGGAGTGGACGGACCAGCGGCAGCGCAACACGTCGTCGCCGCCGCTGTCACCGACGATTCCGGGCTATCACCAGCTGACGCGCCGCGAACGCGAAGTACTGGCTCAGATCGCCGCTGCCGCTTCCAACAAAGAGACGGCGCGGAATTTGGGCATAAGCCCGCGCACTGTCGAGATCCATCGTGGCCGCATCATGCGCAAACTTGGTGCCAAAAACTCAGTCGATCTCATGCGCATTGTGATGCACAAGAGCGCGGCGTGATCCCGACCCACGGCGTCCCTATCCGAGAAAAGCAATCTTGACCTGTAGCAGCGCGCCGCCGCGGCGTGGCGGAAGCGCAGCGCGCGACCTGCAACTGTTTTGGCGTTTAACCGAGCCCGGAAATATCCAAAGGCTCGGCCCCCGAAATTGTACGGCGTAACACGGGGTGCGGTTATGAGACTTGCGAAACAGTTGAAGCGGCCGCTGGTCGGGCTTGCCCGCGGCTTCATTCGCATGGTCGAGAACGACGCGCAGCACTCTGTCGCGCCGATAAATGGAACCGAGGACTCAAATTCTGTCGAGTTTGAGCAGCAGCCCGCCGACCGCGATCTGCTATTGGGCGCGGTACTACAATCGTCCGTCGAGGCGATCATAACAACCGGTCTCGACGGCACCGTTACCGCATGGAATCCGGCAGCCGAAAGGCTCTTTGGTTTTGCCGCCGCAGAAACCATTGGAAATAGCATCAAGATCGTCGTCCCTCCCGAGCGCCGCGAAGAACAGCAGGCCATTTTCGACTGGGCACTTACTGATAAGCCTGTCGAAAACTTCGAGACCATCCGGATGGCCAAGGACGGGCGACGAATCGAGATCTCACTCGATCTTTTCACGGTCAAATCCGGTTCGGGGGCGATCGTTGGCGTCGCCTGCAACGCGCGCGACATCTCGGCGCAAAAATTTGCCGAGGAAAAATTCAGGCTTGCCGTCGAGTCGTGCCCGAGCGGCATGGTCATGTCCGACCGGGCCGGACGAATCGTCATGGTCAACGCCGAAGTCGAGCGACTATTCGGCTATCGGCGCGAAGAGCTGATCGGCCGGCCAATCGATGTTCTCGTGCCAGAGCGGCTTCGCGCCCAGCATTTTCAGCATCGTTTCGAATATTCCGTTCAGCCGAAGTCGCGGCGCATGGGCGAAGGCCGCAATATTTGCGGCCTGCACAAGAGCGGAGCCGAAATCCCGATCGAGATAGGACTGAACCCGATACACGCGCGCGACGGCTTGATGATCCTCAGCGTGATTGTCGACACATCCGAACGCAAGTATGCGGAAGAAATGTTCCGGCATGCGGTGGAGTCCTGCCCCAGCGGCATGGTGATCGTCGATCACTGCGGCAAGCTGGTGATGGTCAACACCGAGATCGAGAACATGTTCGGCTATCGGCGCGACGAGCTTATAGAGCAATCGATCGAGTTTCTGGTGCCCGAGCGAGTGCGGGCTCAGCACGCGCAATACCGCGAAGAGTTCTCCGCCGAAAATCAACCGCGACGCATGGACGAGCGCAGAAATCTGTTGGGACGGCGAAGGGATGGTTCCGAATTTCCGATCGAAGTCGGACTTAATCCAATGCGCATGGGGCAGGGTCCGATGGTGCTCGCCGTGATCGTGGATATCACCGAGCGCAAACGCCTTGAGCGTCTGAAAGACGAATTCGTTTCGACTGTGAGCCACGAACTGCGCACACCGCTGACCTCGATTTACAGCTCTCTCGGCCTGATCATGGGCACTGCGGCGGCCACTCTGTCAGATCCGCTGCGCCGGCTGATTTCAATTGCGCATTCCAATAGCCAGCGGCTGGTCGGACTGGTCAACGACATTCTCGACATCGAGAAGCTGGAGTTGGGCGAGGTCGCATTCAATTTCCAGCCGGTCGAGGTTCGGGCTTTGGTCGAGCAGACCATCGAAGCCAATCGGGGCTATGCGGATGCGTATCGGGTCAAAATCCGGCTCAACGCCACCGCTGACGGCGTAGTTCGAGCCGACCCCAGCCGGCTGTCGCAGGTTCTCACCAACCTTATTTCCAACGGCATCAAATTTTCTCCGGCGGACGGAGAAGTGCTGGTCTCAGTCGAATCGCGCGTCGACGGCATGAGGCTGTCGGTGCGCGATCGCGGTCCCGGAATTCCCGCTGAGTTCAAATCCCGCATTTTCGAGAAATTCGCTCAAGCCGACGCCACCAACACAAAACAAAAAGGCGGCACCGGCCTCGGGCTGAGCATCGTGAAGCAGATCGTCGGCCGTCTCGGCGGCCAGGTCGGATTTGGCGACGCTCCGGACGGCGGAACGATATTCCACGTCGACCTGCCCTACTGGCGCCAAGCAGCGCCCGCGGCCGCGAACGGCTCCGATATTTTCCACGTTGGCAACGGCGGCCAATCACGCGACGCAGCCACTGCTGTCGGCAAAATTCCCGACGTGGTTTCGACTGGAGACATCGAGCGCAGAACAAACGATCGCCTTTGATGGCGATACGTTTGAACCACAAGTCTATCTTTGCTACCGCGAAGTAAGACAAATCACCTATACTTGAATTATACATGTATTATTCAGTAAAGACCATAATTATTTAAGCATATAGGTATTTCTATTCAGTATAGATTTACCATTTTACATGAATCGAGTTTACTAATCTTGTGATTTCACTTATGAATTTGGCCGGGAGGACCGCTCCATGGCCGTCAACAGTTTTGCCGAGCGCCTGGCCCGGGTGCGACAGCGCTTTGTGTCGACGCTCGACAGCAAGATCAATGACGCCTACGCGGCGCTCCCGAACGTCGCCAATACCGGCGCTCCCGCCGCCGTCGAATTGGTCGAACACACCTATCGCGAAATACACGGGATCGTGGGGATCGGTCCGACAGTCGGCTTTCCCGCGACCAGCCGCGCCGCGCGCGGCGCCGAGGACGTGCTGAGGGCTCCCTATCAAGACGGGCGCGGCCTCACGCCGGATGAAATCCTGCTCTTTAAAAAGCGTCTCCATGCGCTGCGCGAATCCGCGACGCGTGAATTGGAGCTGTTCTACGCAGCCATGGCGGTGCCGCAGTGACGAAACAGTTTTGCAAAAGCTCGCTTATTGTCAGTTGCGCCCTGGCGCTACTCCCCGTCCTCCTTCCCCTGGAGGCAACATCCCAAACCATACCGGCGCCGAAACCGCGCCCGGCCCAGTCTTCCCAATCTGCGGGATTTGAGCCGGCAGCAAACGGGCAAACCGGAGCAAGACCCACTGCTGTACCGCGGACAACCGACCCGGTCGCAGAGGTCACGCTGGCCGATATCGGTTTCGTCAACGGTTTGCGCCTGTCCAATCTGGGCGGTCACCGCGAGCTTTACATGCCGCTGCCACAGGATGGCGAGGTATCGGCAAGCGATTTGGTTCTGTCGCTTGACGATCTCAGCGCGCACGAAGCCAAACGCCATCTTGAAGTTCAGGCCAATGATCGCACCGTCGCGGCAATCGCGCTCGACGGCAAAACCCGCGGCCGCGTTGTCCGCATTTCGCTCGGCAAGATGCGGCCCAAGGACGGCTATCTCAAGCTGTCGTTCCTTTATTCCGGCGCGGCCACAATCGATCGCTGCATCGACGTGCGATACGTCGGCGACAGCGTGACGATCAGGCCGGAAACTGCCGTCGAAGTCGATCTGGGAAGGATCAGCGCAATCGACGTGGCGACTACCGCGATGCTGATGCCGCGAGAGGTCTCGGTGGTGCTTCCGGGCCGGCGCGTGACCGAAAGTGAAATCGCGACCGCCGTCACGGTCGCGCGTTCGCTGATCTCAAGCGGCCGTCACGTAACCTTCCATCACGGCTACGACGCGACCACGGATTTGGCCAAACGCGACGCGGCCGGCCGCTGGGCCCGCGGCGTTGTTCTGATCGGACCGATTGCCGAAGCTGCCAGCGTGATCGATCCGCCGCTCACCCGGGTCGCCGGCGCCATGCAGCCGCTGGGAACACTGGCCGCGGTACGCGTTGGCGGATTGCCGGCGCTGGTGATCTCCGACAGCAATGTCGTTCGTGCCGGACGCTTGTTTGCCAGTCCATTACGGGCCGCAACGCGCGGCGTCGTCGCAGCATCGGTCGGTGAAAGCGTGCCGATCGATCTGCCGGTCGAACGCGCAACCTTCGAGCAGCTTGCCGTGGCGCCTGCTCAAGCCGAAGTCTACGGTAGAGCCGATCTGACCACGACGATCGATATTCGCCGCCTGCCGCCGGAAACGCGCCCGACGCGTCTTCTGCTCGATGTCATGGTGGCTCCCGACGGCGCCGGAGAAAAAGCGGTCGTCAGCGCATTCGTCAACGAGCGGCTGCTCGGCAGCACGGTCGCTGCGATCGGCGAACCGACGCATCTTGATCTCAGCCTGCCGCCCGGACTGTTCGGCACCGTCGCCAATGTGCGCGCGCTGGTGCAACGCGACAGTCTGCAAGGAGAATGCCGCTTCGAAGCCCAGGGTTATCCAGCGCAAATTCTCGGATCGTCGGCGCTGGCGCTGGCGAGCGCCGAGGGCGCGCCGCATGATTTCTCCGATCTGATCCCGCACTTTGCACGGGGTGTCATGCTGCTGCTGCCGGCTGCCGCCGCCGATCAACCGACTCTCGTTCTTGGCACACTTGCGGAGGTTACAAGTCAGCTATCGTCCGACTCGGCGCCCGTTAGTGTCACCTTCGTCGGCGGCATCGGCACACCAAGTCCCGACAGCCCCTTTATTGCACTCGGTGACAAAGTACCGTTAGGCGCCACGCCGCGGGTTCGCTTCGATCGTGGCCGCGTGGCCGTAACCGACCGGGCCGGCCACACGCTGCTCGACCTCGGCGGCTTCGTTGGCGGAGCGGTGGCACAAGTCGTCACCGCGAGCGATCATCCCGGCGTTTGGATCAAGCCGCTTGGGACCGATGGCTCGGCACCGGCGCCAAGCGAACTTCATCTCGATCACGGCGACGTCGCTTTCATCGACGGCAATGGCGTTGCGCTGGCGATGTCGACCGAGCGCGACACCGTCGTCAACATTTCCTATCCGGATCAGGTGTCCTGGCTGACCATAGCCGAGCGCTTCCGTTCCTGGATCATCGGCGCGCTCTGGCTGTTCGCGACCGCGGCGCTCCTCTTCATCCTGCAACGAATGTTCCGCCGCCAACTGGCCAAGACGGGCAAGTAACCGATGCCGCTGTCGCCGTCGGATCAGGCCCTCGGCGATCTTCTGGTCGGCCGACGCGTCATCACCCTGCCGCAGCTCGACGAGGCTGTCGCGCTCGCGGAACGGTGGAACGTGCGGCTGGGCGACGCGCTGCTCTCGCGCAACTGGATGGATCCGCGGCTCTATTACGAGACCTACGCGCAGAACTTCGATCTGCCGTTCGTCGATCTGCTCCGCGAGCCACCCAATCGCAAGCTGCTGCGCCCCGCCGATGCCGATATGTATGCAACCAGGCTGACGATGCCGTGGCAACGCCGCGACGGTCGCCTGGTCATCGCCACCGCCGAGCCCGGCCCGGAAACCGTCCTGTTCGCCCGCAAGCGCTGGGGCGCCGACATCGAGTTCGTCGTCGTTTCCAAATTCGACATCGTGTTCGCCATCCAAACTTCATTCGCCAACGCCCTTTCGCGCCGCGCCGTGTTCGAACTTGCGGAAGTCGATCCGCATATGTCTGCGCGTACGGTTTTCACCCCGGAGCAAATGGTGGCGGTCTATGTGCTGCTGAGCGCGGTCCTGGTCGGATTGTTGTTTTCACCGCTCACCACGCTGATCGTACTCAATATTGCAATCAGCCTGTTTTATCTCGGCAACTTCATTTTCAAGGGTGTACTGGTCTCGATCGGCGGCGGCCGCTCCGCCGAGATCGATGAAACAGTTGCGATCGAAGCGCGCGCGCTGCGCGAACAAGATCTGCCGGTCTACACCGTTCTGGTGCCGATGTTTCGCGAGGCCGCGATGCTGCCGCAGCTGGCGCAAGCGTTGCGCAATCTCGACTACCCGCTCGGCAAGCTCGACATCAAGATCGTGCTCGAGGCAAGCGATCTGCCGACCATCGAGGCCGCGCGCACACTCGGTCTTGAAGGCGTGTTCGAGATTATCATCGTTCCGCCGTCCGAGCCGCAAACCAAACCGAAGGCGTGCAACTTCGCACTGCGCTTTGCCCGCGGCGAGTATCTGGTGGTCTACGACGCGGAAGACCGGCCTGAGCCCGATCAGCTGCGCAAAGCGGTAGCGACATTTCGCCGTTCTCCGGCGAACACGGCGTGCCTGCAGTGCCGTCTCAATTATTACAACGCGAATGAGAATTGGCTCACGCGGATGTTCACGCTCGACTACACACTTTGGTTCGATCAGGTGCTGCCTGGTCTCGAGCGCCTTGGCATGCCGATACCGCTCGGCGGCACGTCTAATCACTTCCGCACCAATATTTTGCGCGAACTGCACGCCTGGGATCCTTTCAACGTCACTGAGGATGCCGACCTCGGTATTCGCATCGGACAAAAGGGCTACCGCGTCGGCGTGGTCGACTCGACCACCTTCGAAGAGGCGAGCTGCCGCACCGGGCAATGGGTCCGCCAGCGTTCGCGCTGGATGAAGGGCTACATGCAGACGCTTTTGGTCCACACCCGGCGACCGCTGCATTTGATCCGCAATACCGGCCTGCTCGGAACGCTCGGCTTCATCTTCTTCATCGGCGGCACCGTATTCGCCGGCCTGTTCAATCCGATCTTCTGGTTGTTCTACGCCGTCTGGATTGCTGCAAGCGCTGCGAATTTCGATCCGCTGTTCCCGCAATTCCTGCTGTTCCTGTGTCTGTTCAATCTGCTGGCTGGCAACGGCGCCTTCACTTATCTCGTCATGCTGGGCCCAATCCGTCGCGGCTGGCTTCATCTCATTCCGTTCAGCTTCACTTTGTTGGCCTATTGGGTGCTGATCTCCGTCGCGGCCTACAGGGGTCTGTTTCAGCTCTTCCGCGATCCCTTCTTCTGGGACAAGACCCAGCACGGCTTGTCGCGTCAGCCCATAGCGCGTCAACCCGTGTCGCATCCGCCCGCGCCGCGCCTTCCCGCCGCCAAGGGTGTGTCATGAATCGCACCGTGAGCCGCGCCATTGCAGCAGCGCCCCTCGCCTCGATTTCGTTTGCGGCAATGCTTGCGCTAACCGCGGTCGCGGTGCGCAGCGGGCTTGTCGCCGATGATACATTGCGGCTCTGGGCAGGCGCCAGCACTGCCGCCGACGGCGGCGTGTCGATCGGGCGGATTGTTGCCGGGTACCCGACATTGCCATTCCTCGCGACGACGCTTGTCGCCTGGCTCACGCCTCCCGGTACACCGGCGCCAGCGCTGGTAGCGGCCGCGCTATTTTCGCTGATTGCGGCTTACTGCTTCTTCTCGTTTCGCAAATTGGGATTGCCGTATCTTGCGGCGGTCGCGGCCACGCTCCTGATCGCGTTTCATCCCGCACTCCTTCGTGCGGTTATCGCGGGCCCGGCCGACATGTTCCTGGCCGCGTTTCTTTTGATGTTCAGCCTGGCGCTCTACAGCCTGCGCGCGCGCGCCAATACTTCGGAAGTCATGCACGTCGGGCTCGCGCTCATGGCGCTTGCGTTTGCGCACCCGGTCGGCGCAGCGTTTGCCTTCGCGGCGGTGCCGTTCCTGGCATTTACGGTTCGTCCGCTCGTGGTCGCAAGCTCCCCCTTGAATGTCGTTGTAGCGCTGATTTTTCCGACGCTCTTTATGCTCGCCTCCTTCGCCTACGTCTCCTGGGTTTTCCCGGGCGACGGCTGGAGCTTCTTTGCCGCGCCGACACAAAGCCTGTCGCTGTGGAGCGCCGCCGTCGCAAGGATCTTTGGCAACGGGCTGTTGCAGGTACCGGTCATCGATAGCAGCCTGACGATGGGTGCGGCTTTGGCGCTTGGATCGCCGATTGCAGTCGTGGCGCTGACTTTGGTCTATCGGCGCCGGCCGCTCGTCGTGCCCGCCGCGGTCTTCTTTGTCATCGCGATCGCAACGACGGTAATTTGCGTGGTCAGCGGCTTCTTCGGCGATCCGACCGCGATCGTAGTTGCAGCTCCAGTGCTGGCGGCAACCGTCGTGATCCGCGTTCCGATCGCGCGGGAGCGCATCGTCGGCACGCTGGGGTTACTGATCCTGGGCTGGCTCGGCGGATTTGTAAGCCTCGCTTTGGTCGATCCGATCACGATGAACCGTCTGCACGCCGCTTTCGATCCCGCAGCCAGCGAGCGTCTGGATACCATTGCAGCCGGCGGCGCCTCCGTGGGACTGGACGGCGTTTTGGCCGACACCGACAACGCACCCGCCATTGTACTTGGGCGCGGCCGGGCACAGGGAATTCTCGGTCCCGATAGTGAGGCGTTCGCGCTAGCGATGCTGTTTGCCCGCGTCGACACACCGCTCATTGCTGTACCCGATCCGCAAAGCCCGGCCGGCGTGAATGATCGGCTGAATAAAGCGTTCCCATTGCTCTATCGCGACGGCGCAGCCGGTTATCGCGTCATATACCAAAATAATACTTGGCGCTTGTTGGCCAAGAAAGACGATACCCATGTCTACAAGTAGTAATAATCAACGTGAGATAATGCGATCTAAGATATATATAAGTAAAAATACGGATGAGGCGCATGCGAATACTTGTAGTCGATGATTCCGAAGACTCCCGGGACCTCACGGAGGGAGCGCTGTTGTCTGCGGGCTACGCCGATATCGTCACGGCAGCCTCAGGCTGGGAAGCGCTCAAAGTTTTGGATGTCGGGCGCGCGACCGACGAACATCCGCCGGTCGATATCGCGCTGCTCGACATCGTCATGCCTGAGATGGACGGCGTCGAACTTTGCGCGCGTATCCGCAATGACCCGCGTTACGCCGACTTGCCGATCATCATGGTGACCTCGCTTGCCGACATGGACTCGCTTTCGAACGCGTTTGTCGCGGGCGCAACGGATTATGTGACCAAACCGATCAACCGTATCGAATTGGTCGCGCGGGTGCGCGCCGCGCTGCGCCTGAAACAGGAACTCGATCGTCGCCACGCGCGCGAGCGCGAGTTGCTGTCGTTCCTCTCGAGCTGGGGCGACCGGCGCGCCGGCATATGGATCGATGAAACGACGGGCCTGTTCGTCGGCGAAGTCGCCGAGGCCTATCTGACCTCCGCCACCGGACCCACTGACGATGTCATCTCCGTCATCGCACTCACGCTTGACCGCTTCGACGGCCATCGCTCGGCCAACGCAGAGGGAGCGCGCAACGCGTTGGCGCAGGTCGCCAGGGCAGTCCGCCGATTAACCGCAACGATCGGGGTCGTGGCCGCGGCGTATCGAAACGGCATGATCATCGTGGTTGCTCCGGACCTTGGTCTCAATGCGGCACGCGAACTCGCGGAAACCCTGCACACGACAGTCCAGCGGCTGCGGTTGCGGAATTCCGAGTCGATCGCGTCCGACTTCGTTACCGCCAGCGTCGCTGCAATTTCGGGGCGCATCAAACGCGACGTCGATCGCATCCAACTACTCACCCAGGCAATTTCGAGAGTCCAACAAGCCGAAGCAGCCGGAGGCAATCGTGTTCTCGCGCTGAACGTCGAAGGTGCAATGCCGAAAGGTGTCAGTCGAATAACCGAAAATCTGGTTCACAAACAGGAAGCCGGTACACAGGCCTGAATCTCATCGCAAACCATACGTGGCGCTTGGGAGGGACAATCGCCGTGTCGAAAACCGTAACCAGTGGGATCGGCCGTGCTGAAACGTCGCGCTGCGTATGTGCTCGGATTCTTGTCGCTGCCTGCGGTCGCCTGGGCCGGCGCTTGGACGCTTCCGGAAGGTACCGGACAGCTGCTCATGACCTTCACCACAAGCTCGGCGACCAACTACCTCGAGGGCAGCAACGGCCTGATGCCGGCGCCGCGCTACAGCAAAGACGAACTATCGGCGCTGGTCGAGTACGGCATTACCAACCGGTTGACCGCGATCTTCGATCCCGAACTCCAGCACATCGACATAGCACCGCCGACGAGCGCCGAGCGGACCGGGCTCGGCTACACCGAGTTCGGCGCGCGCTACGCTTTTATTGAGTTGCCCACCTGGGTGTTTTCCGGCCAGGCGACGCTTCGCGTACCCGGCACCTTCGATACCGCTAATCCGGCCGCCATCGGCTACACCGACGTCGAGGCCGATGTGCGCCTCCTGCTTGGGCACAATTTTCATGTTGCCGAGCTGCCGGCCTTCTTCGACGTGGAAGTCGCCGAGCGCCTGCGCACCGCGGGATATCCGAGCGAATTCCGCGTCGATGGTACGCTCGGCGTGAAGGTCTTCCCGCGCTGGACGTTGCTCGCGCAGAGTTTCAACGTCATTTCGGAAGGCTCCGGAAATCCGGCCTACGGCGGCAGCTATGACTACTTCAAGCTCCAGCTCAGCGCGCTCTATGCGCTGACGCCGACCTGGTCACTGCAAGGTGGAGCGTTCACCACCTACGCCGGGCGCAACGCGATCCAGGAAAACGGCCTCATCCTCGGCGCCTGGCATCAGTTCTGATCAAAACGGAATTCCAAGCGAGGGCGCTAGCGAAGACCGACGTGTCCCCAGTCGCACTCGTTCGCCCACGCGCACATGACAACGCGTTCGGCAGGTTTGCCTTGAATGGTGAAGTCGGTATCGCGCAAACCGCCCGCATAGGGATCAGTGAACCAGCACCAGATCAGAATGCCGGTGATAGCTGGACGATCAAGCGCGGCCAGCCAATCAGCGAGCACCGCCGCCTGAAGTGCCGGATCCGGATTACCGGTGCGTTCGTAAACGCTTTCCCACGGTCGCGCTGTTGCGCCCTCGACAGAACGCAGGCCAATCTCAGCAACTATGACGGATTTCTTGGTGCGCGTTGCCAGAGCGTCAAGACGATCGGCTGCAGCGCGCATGATCCGGTGGCGTTTGTCTGGCTCACTGTCGGCGCCGAGCGGGGGATAAAGCGTAACTCCGATTGCATCAAGGTTGCTCCAAAATTTCACGTGCTCGGCTTCCTCGATATTGTGCGCCACATAGATCAGACGACCTGAAAATTGCCCACGCACTGCACCGATAACATCAAGCCATTCCGGCCGCTGGCTCGTTTTCTCAAGTTCGGTGCCGATCGCCAGCGCCTCCGCCTTTTCCTCCTCGGCAATACCGGCGATCCTCAGCAATTCGCGCCGATAATTTGCGAACCACGCCGTCCAATCCTCTGCCGAACCCATCGCCACCTCGCCGGCCCAATGACTGCGCAACACCACGTGAGGTTTGACTAAAACGGCAAGGCCAAGCGCGTGCGCATCGTGGATCGCCGCATGCAACTCCGCGTCCGTCATATCGTCTTTGCGGCTGACGTCTGGACTCGCTGGAGCCGGCTGCGAAAGAAACGGCACCACGGCGATCGCGCGCGCACCAACTCTTTTGGCATCGGCAAGTGCATCTCTGGAGGAATCAGTACCGAAGGGATGGCCGAGCGCCGCCATCACGTTGAGGCCGTCCAGCCGTTTGTCGGCGGAAGTCGCGGGCCGCGTATCGAGTGATGCCGTCGCGCCAAGCACAAGCGCCAACGCAAGCGCTGCCCTAAGCCAAGACAACTGATCGTTCATGACAACCGATCGTTCATAAAGCCGTTCGCCGCCTTTGTGGTCGATCGAACGGAAGCGTCAGGCATGAGCGATGGCGTGCAGATGATTGCTCACCTGCGATGCAAGTGTCATCGGATCGAACGGTTTGGAAATCACCCCCTTCGCGCCAAGCGCGATGAAGTGTTCAATCTCCCGCGCCTGCGCTCGGGCGGTCATGAAAAGAACGGGGATGTTGGCGGTCTGCGCACACTGGTGCAACTGCAGCAATGTCGTAGGGCCATCCATCCCCGGCATCATCACATCGAGCAAGATGAGCGCCGGCGACCATTCGATGGCGGCAGCCACCGCTTCGGCTCCGGACGAGCAGGCCCGAACCTCGAAGTCGGGATTGAGGCCGAGCGACATATCGACGACCTCACGGATATCCGGCTCGTCATCGACGTGCAGGATTCGGATAGCCCCCATAAGGATCCCCCGGTTCCGACAATGACGAGCGCCAGAAAAGAGAAACGGCCCTGAGATTTTTTTGCCAGTACAGCCTTTTGAGACTGACCCAGGACCGCCAGTAATTTTCGGTTTTACCGGATTTTCTGTCTCAACGTGCGCAGCCTCGGCCCCTAATACTTACGCACCAACTAATCGCACCGTCGGGGTGAGTACCTATAGGGGCTTTGCCCTATGCGCGGTGACGCCAACTACTGGGATTGTAGAAAAGGCGTCTTTCGACCAAAAACACCAGCAGGATTGCTTTTGCCATTTTTTGTTATTCGAGTTTATCGTGATGGATTAACTAAAAACCAGTGGGCATAAAATCGAGAATCGGATGGAACTATTGCGACCGATGCATGACCGCATGCAGACGAATCGGACGGCTGGCGAAATCTAAAGCGGCGCCGATGTAGCACTCGTCAAAAGCTCCCGAACACCAGAGCGATTACGCCACGTCTGCACTTGTTCGCAAAATCCAGTGTCGCTTTGTACCGCAACTCTCGAGGGGCAGCGTGTGACCACTCCCAATATAAATCTTCGTGATCTGGTCATCCTGGTGGCCGATCAGAGTTCATATATGACGATGCTGATTCACAGCATGCTCCGGGGCTTCGGCTCAAACAGAGTTCTGGAAGTTCGCAACTCGGTTAGCGTTTTTCAGGCGCTGATCGGGCAAAAGGTCGACGTCCTGATTTGCGACTCGCGACTTCCGCCGCATGGCGGCCTTGCGCTGACAAATACGATTCGCGGCAAAACCGATAATGAACATCGGACGATACCGATCTTGATCATGGCAAGCAATTCCCGTGAATCGACCATCAAACAGGCACGCGACGCCGGCGCCAACATGGTGATCGCCAAACCGATATCGCCGGCGAACCTCTACGATCGGCTAAGCTGGGTCGGTTTTAATCCGCGCAAATTTGTCGATACCGCCACTTATTTCGGGCCTGATCGCCGATTTAAAATCGAAGGTTTTCCGAAAGGGGTCGGTCGCCGCAAAGGCGATAACGCGGTCGATGTCGCCGCGGAAAGCGGTCCCGCTCTCGCGCAAAACGACATTGATAACCTCTTCAGCGCCGTACGGACGGGGGACGATTGATGGCTCGGCCCGGAAAACACGATGTCCGGATATTCGCCGTTGAAACCCGCTTTCAAAAACTGGCAAAGCGCCCCGGAGGAATTCCCAGGGACAGAGCAATCGAGCAAGCCCAGATCGGAATCGAAAAAGTCCAGCCGGAGTTCGACAGCTGGCTCGACACCGAACTGCAGGAACTTGCAGGCTTGATCAAAAGTGCCGAGCTTGGCGAAGCTGACCCGGCCTGGATTGAGCGCGCCAACTCACACAGCCGTCAATTGAGCGACAGCGCCGGCACTCTGCAGTTTGAGCTTCTATCCTTCATCGCCAATTCGCTATGCGATGTCCTGGATGTGATTCAGGCGGACAATACCGCCAATATGGAGTCAATCACCTGCCATATGGACGCTCTGATGCTCGCCCGGCAAAAGTCCTATCGCCGCCTGAGACCCGAGCAAGTGCCGGAATTGACCAAAGGTCTGCGTCGGGTCGTTGAACAAATCACCATCGTGCCGCCCGGCCCAGAAGATGAACGTTCTTAAAATTCGGCCACGTCGCCGTCAGCAGGCGCCAGAGTGACCATTGAAACGTTCAATTGGCGCATCAACCGTTCCTTGAGATCTGCGACCAGAATTCCCGCGACCGCGTCTTCGGCAGGGTGACCGCCGCCTTCCGCGCGCAACCAGGACTCGCTGGATTTGCCGGCGGCCTGAGTAAGCACTTCCGCGAGCATGAGAAATTCCTGCTGCAGCCGATCAAAATCCTGGAGCGTGACGATGAAATCACGATCGGCCTGACCCTCCCGCGTCATAACGTGTTCGGTGATGCTGGCGGTGGTGTTCTCAAAGCGCCTGATTGTTTCACGCAGCACCTCAGCCGTGGCAGTAAGAAACGTGCCGATTTCGCCGATAACAGGCTGAGTAACAGCCTCCATACTTGCAACTGCCATCACGACAATTTCCCCATCACCTGCTCGATCTTTTGCCGCAAGATGTCGGGCGTGAACGGCTTGATCAGATAATTGTTCGCACCCGCTTGCGCGGCCTTGACGACGAGCTCGCGATCGCCGCGGCCCGTCAGCAAGATGAACGGTATTTTGCGCGCCGCCGGATGGCCTCGGACGGCTCGCAACAAGGCAAGACCATCCATCTCCGGCATATTGTAATCGGAAATGATCAGATCGAGCGGCTGTAGCGATGCCGTGTTCATAGCGGTGACGCCGTTTTCGGCTTCGTGAATGTGCCTGATGCCGATCTGTTCCAGAGTAATGCGGGTCATTTGCCGCACGCTGTTTTGATCGTCAACAACAAGGACTTTAAGGACTGCAGCACTGGGCATCGTCATCACTCCTGGAACACGGCCGCTTGCGGCCTCGAGGCCTCATTGCCTCAACCTCAGTTCGCGGCGGCGGCAGCCTTCGGCTCCGCGTTCGCAAACCGAGCAACACCAACTCGAACATTTTGAGTACTCGCGAGATCGGACAGCTTCTCAACGTCGAGAATGAACGCAACCCGGCCATTGCCGAGGATGGTGGCGCCGGCAATGCCGGGAACCGATCCGTAGCTCTCTTCGATGCTCTTGACGACGACTTGCTGATGTCCGCACAGCTCGTCGACGACGATACCGAAGTGCGAGCCCTCCCCCGCGTCTGTGATGATGACGACGCGTTCCTCGGAAGCCGGCCCGGTCGATGCGACTTCCAGCAAGTCGCAAAGCTGAACCAGAGGCACCAAATTGCCGCGCAACTTCAGCATCCCGGAACTGCCGATCAAATTGTGAATATCGGAGGCCGGCGGCCGCAGACATTCCACGATTGCACCCATCGGCATGACGTAGGTCTCCTGGCGCACCCGAATGACCATTCCGTCCATGACCGCAAGTGTCAGCGGTAGCGCCAGCTGAATTGTCATGCCGCGCCCGCGATCCGACTTCAGTGAAATACGGCCACCGACGTCCTGGATATTGCGTCGAACCACATCCATTCCGACGCCGCGTCCGGAAATATCAGAGACCTTTTCGGCGGTGGAAAATCCGGGCAAGAAGATGAGATTGTTTATCTCATCGTCGTTGAGACTGGCGTCAGGACTGACTAACCCGCGTTCGCGAGCCTTGTTGAGGACCCGCTCAGAGTTGATACCGCCGCCGTCGTCCCTGATCTCAATAACGATACGGCCGCCGCGGTGCTCGGCAGAAAGCCGGATAGTGCCTTCCTCGGACTTCCCCGCCGCAGTTCGGTCCAACGGCAATTCAATGCCGTGATCGATCGAGTTGCGGATGATATGGGTCAGCGGATCGCCAAGACGTTCAATGATCGACCTGTCGACTTCGGTGCTTTCGCCCAGCATTTCCAGCCGGACTTTCTTGGCCGTCTTGGTCGCAAGTTCACGCACCAGTCGCGGCATGCGCTGGAAAACGGCTCCAACCTGCTGCGCGCGCATCGACATGACGCTGTCTTTCAGCTCGCGCGTGTGGTGAACCACCTCGTCAAGAACTTGTGCGAGCCGACTGCTGACATCTTCGGGAAGGGTATGAACGACCTGGCCCATCATCGCCTGGGCAATGATGAGTTCGCCGACCATGTTGACCACGCGATCGATTTTCTCGAGTTCGACCCGCGTTGTGGTTGCTGCAGCAGCCGCGGGTTTCGCGGCTCCCTGGCGCGGCGGCGCCGCGGCGTCCCCGCGTTCGGCTGTTGCGCTGATGGCGGCCTGCGGCGTGGCGTGCTCGGATGGAGGCTGGGCCGCGGGAATGAGCGTCGGCTCCTCGCCGGGAAAAGGCAGCACTGCGGGCAACAGCGCACTTCCGGTTTCACTTCCCGAGTCGGTCGCATCGGATGTCGTCGGCGCGTCCGGGGAGGCCGTAATCTCAAGCTCGCAGTCGCCGACAACAAATTCGAAGACTTCGTCGAGCTGTTCTCTCTTGGCCGCCGTCCGCAGCGTGCCGGTCCACCCCAGGTAGGGCTGATCGGCTTCGAGGGCCGACAATGGCGGTAGCCGATCCGTCTCAACCACAAGCTGGAGCGAGCCGAGCTTGCGAAGTTCACGCAGGATCAACAGCGGCTCGTTGGCATTCCTCAGCAATTCCGGCTTCGGCCGGAAAACAATGTTATACTCAAACGCCACGGCTTCCGCCGGCGCATCAAGCTCGCCGACCATGACCGGGACAAAATCGAGGTCGTCAAAATCAGCCGGCGCAGACGATGCGTCGCCGTCTTCCGATTGCTCGCCGTTTGAATTCGCCCGCAAAATTTGCTCGAGCGCCGCGCGGGATTCCGAACCGTAATCGGGCGGAATGGCTTCGCCAGTCCGCGACATTGCAATCAGGTCGGTAAGCACATCGTTGGCTTGCAACAAAGAGGCGACGATTTCCTCGGTCGCCGCCAACTTGCCGCTGCGCATTTCGTCGAGCACGGTTTCGAAGACATGCGCGAATCTGACGAGATCTTCGAAACCAAAAATGCCGGCGCCACCCTTGACCGAATGGACCGAGCGGAAAACGGCGTTGATCGTGTCTTCGGAACCGGCGCCATCCCGAATGTCGGGCAGGCCGTTTTCAATCTGCTGAAGCGCTTCGCTGCATTCGTCGAAGAATGTCTGCTTCAGCTGATCCAGGCTGCCCATGTTCATCCCCTCGCGAGATCAAAAAGCCTCAGTGAACGACTTTGTTGATCGTCGCGATCAATCGGTCCGGATCGAATGGTTTTACCATCCAGCCGGTAGCGCCGGCTTCGCGGGCGAGATTTTTCTTGTCCGTCTCACTCTCGGTCGTCAGCACCAGGATCGGTATGGTTTTATGCGCGGAATTGCTGCGCATCTGCCGGATCACTTCGTAGCCATCCATCCTCGGCATGTTGATGTCGGTAATGACCACGTCGACGGGTTGTTTGCTGAGCACATCGAGACCGTCCTGGCCGTCGACCGCCTGCAGCACCTCAAAGCCGGCGTCGGCCAGCGTCAACATCAGCATGTCACGGATCGTCTTCGAATCATCGATGGTGAGGATACGTTTGGTCATTGTTTGCTCCACTGGAATGGAAGTCTGATCGGCATCGACGACGGGGTCATTGATGACGGGGTCATTGGCGACGGGACCGTGGTCGAGGTTTTGCTCGTCCGGTTCGTTCACGTCGGGTCGACACAATTCGCCGCTGTCGAGCCCCACATCCTCAAAAGCAGATACGAACGCCGCCGAAGGATTTTCAATCGACGTCTGGTCGCTACTTCGGTGCGCCGCGAGAAGGATTTGAATGCATGCAAGCGTGAGAGTTTCGACCTCCGAGGCGTCAATGCGCAGTCGCGGCTCCGCCTGCAGACGGCCGCGTATATCGTCCAGAAGGCCTTCCGCGGCGGCCAAATCCAGCGTTGCCGGCAATTTCAACAAGGCTCGCTCCATCTCATCCAAAGCACGCTCGGTCGTCGCGTCATTCGGTCACGCCGCGTCAGCGTCACGGGGCGGGCGGGTGCCTCCGTGCGACGGGACGGACTCACATGCGTCGAGAACCGCATCGGCCATGTGCGCCAGTGAACATTGCTGCATCACTCCACCGCGCTCGAAGGCAGCGCGCGGCATCCCGTAGATCAACGCGGATTCTTCATCCTGTCCGAATGTCACCCCGCCGGCGTTGCGCAGTTCCAGCATACCTTCGGCGCCATCCTTCCCCATGCCGGTCAAAATCGCGCCGACGGCTGACTTCCCGCAAACGCGGGCGGCAGACCGAAACAGCACGTCGACCGATGGCCGATGACCGCTGACCGGGGCGCCTTCAGAAAGACGACAAACGTGTCGGCTGCCGACACGAACGATCTCGAGGTGGTGCGAGCCCGGCGCGATGTAGACGTGACCGGGTTCGATCGGGTCATCATTGGCGGCCTCAGACACCGTCGGCGGGCACTGCCGGTTCAACCGGTCGGCAAAACCCGTCGTGAACTTTGGCGGCATGTGCTGCGTGATCAGCGTGGGCGGGCAGTCGGCGGGAAACCCGGTCAGCAACGCTTTGAGCGCCTCGACGCCGCCGGTTGACGCGCCGACAAAAACGAACTTGCCGGTTCGCTGCTGCGACCGCTGCGGCCTTTGCTTTTGCGACGCCGTTGCCGTGCCGCGAACGCCGACACGAACGCCGGCGGCAGCCTTCACCTTACGCTGCAGCTCCTCGGCGAGATCTGCCAAGCCATGGGCGACGTCGCCGCTCGGCTTGGCGATGAAGTCGACTGCACCGATTTCGAGTGCTTCGAGCGTCGTTTCTGCACCGCCCTGCGTCAGCGTGGAAATCATAACGACCGGCATCGGCCGCAGCGTCATAATTTTTCGCAGGAACGTCAGCCCGTCCATGTGCGGCATCTCGACGTCCAATGTCACGACGTCGGGATTGAGCGCCTTGATGCGCTCGCGCGCGATATGTGGATCGCCGGCAGTGCCGACGACTTCGATTTCCGGATCGTCCGACAGCAAGCTCGACAGTAATTGCCGCATCACTGCAGAATCGTCGACGATCAACACGCGAACTGGTCCGCTTCGGCGCATCATTCATCCCCAAACAATTGTATCTCGCCCGCTGGTTCTTGCTTCCGCAGTCGGCTCTGGTAGTCGCTCTCTTCACGATCGACGGCGGACTTGTCATGCAAGCCAAGTAACCGGCGTACGACCCGCCCGGTCATCGGGTAGTACTCAATACGCCGCGGCAACGTCCCTCCGAGGTCTTGCGCGACGCACCGCAACCGCTCGGCGTCCAGGTATCGCAGCACGAATTCGGAATTTTCGGTTCCAACGGCGTTACTGGTGTCGGTAACGTTGCCGCCGCCAAAAACCTTGATTTCCAGTCGTTCGCGCGCACAGCCGGCCTTGATCAGCTCATTGATGAGCTTTTCCATTGCGAAATTTCCGAAGCGCGTCGATCGCAGCTCATCGCCCCAGCTGCCCGACTTGTGCTGCGGCAGCATGAAATGATTCATTCCGCCGACGCTCGCTATTGGATCCCGGATGCAGGCGGCGACGCACGATCCGAGCACGGTAAGCAGCACTTCATCGGATTTTTTTGTCACGTAAAATTCGCCCGGCAGGACTTTCACAATCCAGGCCGCATTTGCGGCGTCAAAGAACTTCCGCGCGCCGCCGGCCGCAAGATTATCGTCGTCCGCAGCGGGGCGGGATGCTCGTAACGCCGCCGCCCCAGTCACTTCTCTCTCCGGTACGTGGTGCGGCCGACAAGTTCGAGCCCGGGGTGCGACCCGATCAACGATTCGGAATGTCCGATGTAAAGCCAACCGTCCGGCTTAAGCTGTTTTTTGAAGCGATCGACCAATTTCGTTTTGGTCGGCGTATCGAAGTAGATCATCACGTTGCGGCAAAAGATGGCATCAAACAAACCCTTAAACGGCCAGTCTTCCATCAGGTTTAAGCGCCGAAAGGTGAGGAGGGATTGGACGTCCTCATCGACCAGGACCTTGGTGCCGTCGTTCATGGACTGGAAACAGGAATGGTATTGCGACGGGATTTCATCGAGCGCCCCGGCCGCGAATTCGCCTTGAGCCGCTTTTGTCAGAACGTCGGTGTCGATGTCGGTCGCCAGAATGCGGACATCGTTCGAAGCCATATTCTTAATCTCACGATGCAGCACCACCGCGATGGTGTACGGCTCCTCACCACTTGAACAGCCGGCAGACCAAACGCGCAGGCGCTGTCCCGGCTTCCGGGCGGCGGCTTGCGCGAACGGGGCCGCCACATGGGCGCGAAAATGATCGAAATGATGGGATTCGCGAAAGAACTTGGTGTGATTGGTTGAAATCGAATTGATGAAGTTTTCGACTTCGGAAGCGTTGCCGGTGAGGTATTCGCAATAGTCGCTAAATGTCTCCAATCGGAGCGCGCGCAGGCGCCGCGACAAGCGGCTGTAGATCAGGTTCTGCTTGGTCTCGGCGAGCGCGATCCCCGCGTACTCGTAGGCGAGCCGCGTGAGAGTCTGAAAATCTGTATCCGAGAGATCGAATTCGCGATTAGGGGCAGCGACAGCGGGCTGGGACCCCGATGTCGCCGCACGGAGCGCTGCCATCCTAGAACTCTTTCCACTCCGGATCGTTCACGGCGGTAGCGAGCGCCGATTGCATGCGGCCAACCGGGCTGCGCCGAACTGTTGCAGCCGTGCCGTTGCCGCTTCCGTTGCCGACGCTCCGCTGCGCGGGAGCAGACTTGGCCGCAGGGACTTTGATCTCCGCTTTAGCGGATTTCGGTCCGACCAGCTTCGGTGCGGCTATCTTGGCGGCGGGAACGTCCTCGGAGTCGTCCACACGGAACACGCTCACCTCATCATCCATGGCCTTGGACTGTTGTTCGAGCGTCTTTGCCGTGGCTGCGTTCTCCTCCACCAGCGCGGAATTCTGCTGGGTCACCTCGTCCATCTGCGTCAGGGCCTTGTTGACCTGCTCGATTCCGGCCGCCTGTTCGGCGCTGGCGGACGCGATATCGGAAACGATGCCAGCCACTTTCTTGATCGATTCGACAATATCGTGAAGGGCAGTGCCTGCTTTGTTGACGAGATCAACTCCGTCCTTGACCTGATCGTTGCTGTTCGTGATCAGGTCTTTGATATCCTTGGCGGCTTGCGAAGAACGCTGCGCTAGGCTGCGAACTTCCGAAGCGACCACCGCAAAGCCGCGGCCAGCTTCGCCGGCGCGAGCCGCCTCGACCGCCGCGTTAAGCGCCAGCAGGTTGGTCTGCCGGGCAATCTCGTCGATCACACCGATAATGTCGGAGATTTTGCGCGAGGACTCTTCGATCCGCGCCATGGCGTCGACCGCCTTGGCGACGACCTGACCGCCGCGATCGGCCACGTCGCGGGTGCCGGCAGCCGATTCATTAGCCTGCTGCGCGTTCTCCGCATTCTTTTTGACGGTGGCGGACATTTCTTCCATCGAAGCCGACGTCTCCTCGAGGCTTGCGGCCTGTTCTTCAGTCCGCTGGGAGAGATCGGTGGTGCTCGCCGAAATTTCCGCCGAGGCGCTGGAGACCTCCCGCGCAGAATTTCGGATCTTCGTGACGACGGTCGCCATCGTATCGATGAGGCCGTTGACCCCAGCGCACAGCGCTTCGATCTCGCCGATCTTGCCCTCGAGCGGGACCCGCTGGGTGAGATCGTTGCCCTTGGCGGCTTCGACCGCCTCCTGCACCTGCTGCACGGCCTGCTGCAGGACCTGGCTTGCCTTCACGCTGGCGGTGACATCGGTCGCGTACTTCACGACCTTGAACGGCTTGCCGTTGACGTCGAGGATCGGGTTGTAACTTGCCTGGATCCAGATTTCCGCGCCGGTTTTGGTAATCCGCTTGTATTGGCCCGAATCGTACACGCCGCTGCCAAGCTTTTCCCAGAAGATGCGGTAGTCAGGGCTCTGACGATAGTCGTGCTCGACGAACATCGAGTGGTGCCGGCCCTTGACCTCATCAAGCGTGTAGCCAAGCACCTTGAGGAAATTGTCGTTGGCGTGAATGACCTTGCCGTCGAGTCCAAACTCGATCACGGCCTGCGCTTTGCTGATCGCCGCTAGCTGGCCCTCATAGTCGGCGCTTTGCAATTTCTGCTGGGTGATGTCGGTCGCGTATTTCACGACCTTGAACGGCTTGCCGTTGGCGTCGAGAATGGGGTTGTAACTCGCCTGAATCCATATTTCATGACCGCCCTTGGCGATCCGCTTGTACTGACCGGAATCGTATTCTCCGCGCCCCAGCTTTTCCCAGAACGCGCGGTAATCGGCGCTCTGCCGGAAAGCTGGCTCGACGAACATCGAATGATGCTGGCCTTTTACCTCGTCCAGCAGGTAGCCCAGCGTATGCAGGAAATTCTCGTTGGCGTTGACGATTTTTCCATCGAGCGAGAACTCGATCACGGCCTGCGCTTTACCGATCGCGGCGAGTTGCCCCTCGTAATCGGCGTTCCGCAATTTCTGCTGGGTAACATCTGTCGCGTATTTCACGACCTTGAACGGTTTGCCGTTCAGATCACGAATCGGGTTGTAGCTCGCTTGAATCCAGATTTCCTTGCCGCCCTTGGCAATGCGCTTGTACTGGTTGGCGTCGTACTCGCCGCGGCCGAGCTTTTCCCAGAACAGTCGGTACTCCGTGCTCTGCCGATATTCCGGATCGACGAACATCGAATGGTGCTGGCCCTTGACCTCGTCTAGCGTGTAGCCGAGCGTGTGCAAAAAGTTTTCGTTGGCGTTGATGATTTTTCCATCGAGCGTGAATTCGATGACTGCCTGCGCCTTGCCGATCGCGGCGAGCTGTCCCTCGTAATCCGCGCTCTGCACTTTTTGCTGGGTGATATCAGTGGCGAATTTCACCACTTTGACCGGCTTGCCCTTACCATCGAGGACCGGGTTATAGCTCGCCTGAATCCAGATTTCCCGGCCGCCCTTCCCGAGCCGTCGATACTGACCGGCGTCGAACTCACCACGGCGCAGTTTCTCCCAGAATTCGCGGTATTCGGAGCTCTGGGCATAGGCCGGTTCGGCGAACATCGAATGATGTTGTCCGCGAATCTCGTCGAGCGAATAACCCATCGCTTTGAGAAAATTCTCGTTTGCGTGCTGAATGGTGCCGTCCATCGCAAATTCGATGACGGCCTGCGACTTGTTGATCGCATCGACCATGCCCCGGTCGGAGGCGCCGCCGTGTCGAGTCAGTGATTTCCCAATCCCAAGCATGCCGATCTCCATTCGTCTTTCGATTTCCCGCCGATGCAGCCTGGCTGTCGCTGGCCTACTCGATGGTGAGTGTGAGAAGGTTTGGAAGGTCGATAAGCGCAATCATCGCACCTTCGGTGGCTGCCAAGCCGCACAGAAAGTTCAGTCGTTGCGCCTGTGCCACCCGCGGTACCGGTTTGATCTGTGTCGCATCGAGCGAGACGATGTCGAGGACGCGGTCGGCGAGCAGCCCCACCGGCTTTGAGGCGATCTGCACGATGATCACGATGTGCAAGGGCGTCGCTTCCGTCAGCCCCTGACCGAAGCGGCAGCGCAGATCGACGATCGGAACAATCACGCCGCGAAGATTGAGCACGCCACGAACGTATTCAGGCTGCTTCGGTAACGACGTGATCGCGGTCCAGCCCTTGATCTCGCGCACCGCCATGATGTCGACGCCATACTGATCGTCGCCGATGGCAAAGCTGATGAGTTGATTGGGAGTCGTCGGAGCGTCTGACGGAATTGCCGCGCTCAAATCCACCGAGGGGATTTGGCCGGCATCTGCTGATGGGGCAACGGCTAGTTCACTCATGATACTCGGTGCCTCGCGCACTAACCCGGCGGAGCGTCGGTTCCTCGTTCGGCCGGTCGCGGCTATTCACGAAATACGTGAGCCAGTGCGATCCGCTCAAAGAACTTGAAACACTTCCATTTGAAGGAATACTTTGAACACCATTGCATAAGGATTAATACTCATGGCGATATATTGTGATATACAATATAGTGACAGTATATTTTGATAGATTGATAATCTATCATAAGAATTATAAGCGCGGCGCCGGGTTACGAAGACCCAGCCCCTGCCGACCGGTCGCGTCGGTAATTAAATACCGCCCGGCGCATAGTGTCGCAGAAAAGCACACGAGTCATAGTTGTAATGGAGATCGGAAAGCGGCATCGCGCCAGATTGTCCGGCGTAGCCGGCGAGCTTCAAAGGCTTGCTTTAAAAGTAAAACGACCGACAACCACACCGAGGGGGATAACTACTTCAAGTTCAGTTTGAACGAAAACCCTGGCACGAATGAAAACCTTATCATCGAAGATAACATTTGAGTTTATTAACAAGAAATATTGGAAATTCGCTTTGGTCTACCTGCCCAATTCATCTATGCAAAAATTATACTTCAGTGAGTTGATTCGCGATCAGACGTTTGTCGCGGGATTCTGAAGAGCAGCTTTGTTCTGTTTGTTGCTTTTGTTCGTAGCGTGCCATTTGGGAGCGAGGGCGCGAACATAGAAAGCGTGCTTTGTATCGCACGCGCTCGCCAAGCGCGGTCACCTGCCGGGTCTGAAAAATGTTGGATCAGGGAGCCGGAGCTAATGAACGCTCGCGTCAAAACGGCGGCCGCCATGTTCGCCGCTCCGCCGGCACAAGGAAGTTGCGCTACCTGCGCAACGAATGAGCGTGGTATTTGCCTGGCCGCCGCAGCCTGGTCGCAGCGGTCGGACGTTCCATTAGAGCTTCAGCAGTCTGCTCATACCGTCGCAGCCAGGCGAATCATCTGCCGCGAGCAGGAACTGCAGGATGTAGTACCAGTCATTTGTGAGGGATGGGCAGCCTCGGTCGTCATGCTCTCGGACGGCAGCCGGCAAATATTATCGTTCCTGCTGCCGGGTGATATCGTGTCCGCGGCGCTGTTCTTTGACGTGCGGCCTCACTGCCTGGTGGAGGCGATCACCGACGTCAGCTACCGCAGTCTTAAACGAAGCGAATTCAGGGCAGCGCTGTTCAAAAGTGCCGATTTGTTCGAGCAATTATTGAAGATGTGGACCGAGGAGACTTTGAGGGCCGATCAACTCATTGTCGACCTCGGGCGCCGGACTGCCGACGAGCGGATCGCCCGCTTGATCCTTAATCTGGCGGAAAGGCTCACCCAGCGCGGCATGGTCCAGCCGGGGACGATGGAAATGGATTTTCCGCTGCGCCAGCACCACATCGCCGACGCGACGGGACTTACGCCTGTTCATGTGAGCAAAGTTCTGACCGAGTTTCGTCGCAGCGGCTTGATCAACATCAGCGACCGATCGTTGACGGTGCTCGACCCGGCGGGATTCCGGCGCGTCGCCCAGATGCGATAGTAGAGTCGCGCGCCAACAATGCCGCCTTCCGTGGGCGCGGAAATGCGGCGAAACCTCGCCTTCCGAATGATGTGAAATGCGAGGACAACCTTAGCTCTGCCCTTCCACCCAGTCGCGAATCCCGGCATAAGTCGCACGACTCGTCCGTGCAGTCGCTTATCTGCTCTGCTGCACGATGACCGCCGCCGCAAGGTTTGTTGTTGGTCGCGTCGCATTGCGTCGCTTGCCTGTTGTTTGCGCGCAAATCTTCAGATGCGATGGCTGTGGATTCACTGAGCACACTTCAAAATTTTCCTCTCATTCGCTCCCGCGATATTGAAGAAACACGCAGTTGCGTCGCCCGCATTTATACCAAGCCGCATTTGGTACCGGCGCGTGGCGCCGAAGGCTTTGATGCAATAATCAATGGTTGCCAGTTCCAAAGTATGGGACTGTTTTATCTGACCTACGGCGCTGCCGTTGAATTCGAGTTTCCACCAGCCGGTCTATTTTGTCAGCTGTTCCCGATCAGCGGACGCGGTGAAATCACCTGCGGTGGGAGCTCGTTTGGGTTGACCGCAGGCTCCGGTCCGGCACTTCCACCGGGCGTTCCTCACAAATCCAATATCAGCGGTGATTACGAACACTTCGTGATGCGGATAAACGCGCAAGCCTTGACCGAAAAACTTGCCGCCATGACTGGGGTGACCATCTCCGAGCCCCTCCGCATGGAAGCACAACAAAGCGTCAAGCATCCCGCGGCACAAATGCTGCAACAATATATCCCGCTGTTCGTCGAAACCTTAAGCCGGGCAACCCCGCCCCTGCCGGATTGGTGGATTGCCCAAACGGAACAGCTGGTGATGACCCTGTTTCTCTGCGGACATCGGCACAACTACAGTCACTTGCTGGAGCAGCAACCGGCCGAAGCGGCGCCGCTGCAGATCCGCAAGGCTGAGGAATACATTGAGGCCAACGCGCTGCGGGCAATTACGCTTGAGGAACTCGCGGATATTACCGGCGTAAGCACTTTCAGCCTGTTTAGTTCATTTAAGAAATATCGTGGGTACTCCCCGTGGGACTTCCTGTCGCAAGTGCGATCGAGGCGCGGAAGAGGGGTACAATGAGATTGATCCGATGCGCCGGAACGTTTTGCGCCATCGTCAAATCCTTCCAATTGCAGCACCCGGTGCCCTCCAGTGACGGCCGCTGTTAGATCGCTCGACCGTTTCCCGCTCATCCGCACAAAGAGTGCGGATGAAATGTGTGATGCACTCAGTCGCGTCTACGCCAAACCCCGCCTGAATGTCGAAAGCCGCGCCCGGACCGGCGATGTGACGTTCAATTATTGCCAGATGAAAGATATCGGACTGGGCTACGGTCGATACGGGATTGGCGTGCGATTGGTGTATCGCGAAAGCAATTTCGCCCTGCAAACTTTTCCGGTTCAAGGACGGGGAGAGGCGATCGTCAACAACGTCGTCAGCCCACTGGGTCCTCGGCGCGGCATAACCATGTCATCCGGCCGGAGCTACGCGGTGAAAGTCAACGACGGTTATGAGCATTTCGTCCTGGTGATAGACCCTCGGGCACTGTCGGCCAAACTGTCTGCCCTTACCGGAACCGCCGTGGAATATCCGTTGATTTTCCATCCGGTGCAGGAGCACCTGCATTCGGCTGCAAGAGCATTACGTGATCATTTCTTTTTTCTCGTCGACAGACTGAGCACCTCAGCCGTTTCACTCCCGGAGTTTGTACTGGATGAATTCGAGCAGACCCTCATCGTGATGTTTCTTCAGGCCAATCGGCATAACTACAGCCACTTGCTCGAAACGGAAGCGCCCGATGCCTCGCTGTCGCAAGTACGGCTGGCCGAGGACTATATTGACGCAAATGCGCAACGTACGGTCACACTGGAGGAGCTTGCGGATTTGACCAAAGTGAGCGCTTTGAGTCTGTACGGCGCTTTCAAGAGATGCCGCGGCTACTCGCTGCCGGCTTTCCTTGCCCAGGCGCGATCGAAACGCAAAGCGCCGCTTGAATGACACCAGTTTCACCACTCGCGCGGTTTCCGCTTGTCAGGACGACTTCCGCCGAAGAGACGCGGGCCGCCTTGTCGTGCACCTATGCCAAACCCAACCTGGAATTCATCGATCGCGAGCAGAAGCTTCAGACTGTGGTCAATCTCTGTCAGCTGACTGACATCGGCCTGGTTTACGCATCATGTGCTGCCAGTCTGCGGTTCGAGTATCCCGAGACCGGGTTGGCTTCTCAGATATTTTCAGCCGGCGGACAATGCGAAGTCACAACGGGCGGCGCGTCGGTTGCAATCCGCCCCGACTGCGACGTGGTAATATCTCCGGGCGAACCTTTACGGATCACGAGCAGCGCCGACTACAGGCGCCTCGTTTTGACAATAAAAGCTCAGGCTTTGGTAAGAAAGCTCACCGCGATTACGGGAGAGACTTGCGGCGACGCATTGCATTTTAATCCCAGGCAGGACTATGCGCTTCATTCCGCAACGGCGCTTCGCGATCATTTCTTGTTTCTGGTCAGCATGCTGGACAACTCCGCCGCTCCGATACCCGGCCTCGTACAGACGGAATTCGAGCAGACGCTAATCGTGATGTTTCTTCATGCCAACCGCCACGACTATAGTCATTTGCTGGAGCAGGCAGCACTGTCCGTCGCGCCATGGCAAGTCGACCGCGCGGAAGCGTATATCGAGGCGAACTGGAAGCAGCCGATCACCCTGGAAGATCTTTCTGCAGTCAGCGGCGTGAGTGCGTTCAGCCTTTGCCGTTCCTTTAAGAAAAGCCGCGGACTATCACCGATGGAATTTGCCAGCGGGGTTCGGCTGCGCCATGCGCGGAACATGTTGCTGCGTCCGGACGACGCGACAACTGTCGCGGAGATCGCATCCACTTGCGGCTTCGCCGATGTGCGAGGTTTCGAAAGGGATTATTTAGGGGTTTTCGCGGAGCGGCCGTGCGCAACGCTCGCACGCAGTAGGGGTCCCCGACCCACTTCGCATTGATAATCGGAAACGCCGTGCTTTAACCGGAACGACGGCATCATCTCCGTCTGACATCGGACGGCCGGACACCGAATTTTCGGCGAAAGGCCGTACTGAAGTGCGACGAACTGTTGAACCCAAGCCGGTAAGCGACCTCTGTCACCGACAAATGATTGAGCTCAGGTCGGGTGAGAAAATCGTGGCAGCGTTGCAGCCGCCGATCCCACACCCATTCCGATGCGGACATTTCAGTCAACTTGAACAGGTAGTGTAGATACCGCAACGAAATGCCGTTGTTGGTCGCAACTTTTTCCAGCGACAGGTCAGGATCAGCCAGATGATCCTCGATCCAGGCCTTCACCGAACGCAGCCGCGCCTGCTGCACGGCGTGGTCCGCCGATGGCTCATCCCGATGTCCGGCGTCCAGCGCAAGAGCGATGACATCCATTAACTCGTCACCAAGCCGCGCTCTCACGTCGCCATCCAGCGTCGACCCCTCCGACGCCAGCATCGAACAAAATTCTGCGGCTATCTTGCCCAGCCCTCGGTTGGTGCCCAAGGTTGCGGCCACCGGAATGCTGCCGTTAGGAAAGCGCTCCGCAAACTTTTGTCGCGGCAACTCCAGATAAAACGAACGAACCTCACCGACGCATTCCAGATCGTATGACTCGGTCGCACAAAAAATTGCGCCGGTGCCCG
>CAWJBG010000011.1:0-88027 GCA_963841025.1 uncultured Alphaproteobacteria bacterium
ATAACGTTCAAGTTGCGTCGTCGGCCCATATCCCTATATAAGGCGCCAACTTCACACGCGGACCTTGGCCTAAAAAGCCGTCCGGTGCCTCGTCGCCTCCCTCGGGAGGGGGCGGGCTCATCGGTCCGCGGCGGATCAACCGGAGAACGGATATGGCGCTGCCCGACTACAGCATGCGTCAGCTTTTGGAAGCTGGCGTCCATTTCGGCCATCAGGCCCATCGTTGGAATCCGAAGATGGCTGAGTACATCTTCGGCACCCGCAACAACATTCATATTATCGACCTGACCCAGACCGTGCCGATGCTGCATCGGGCGTTGCAGGCGGTGAGCGATACGGTGGCGCGCGGCGGGCGAATTCTGTTCGTTGGCACCAAGCGGCAGGCGCAGGACGCCATCGCCGAGGCGGCCAAAAAGTCCGCGCAATACTACGTCAATTCGCGCTGGCTCGGCGGCACACTGACCAACTGGAAGACCGTGTCCAACTCGATTAAGCGACTGCGGACGCTGGAAGAAATGCTGTCGTCCAACGAGGCGCAAGGCTACACCAAAAAAGAACGGCTGACCTTGCAGCGCGAGCGCGACAAGCTCGACCGCGCGCTCGGCGGCATCAAGGACATGGGCGGACTGCCCGACCTTGTCTTCGTGATCGACACCAACAAAGAAGACATCGCGATCAAAGAAGCCCGCCGCCTCAACGTGCCGGTCGCCGCCGTGGTCGACACCAATTGCGACCCCGAAGGCATCACCTATGTCGTGCCAGGCAATGACGACGCAAGCCGCGCCATCACGCTTTACTGTGACCTGATTGCGAGAGCCGTGATCGACGGCATCTCACGCGCGCAGGGCGAGCGCGGCGACGTGGGCGCGCTGGCTGAACCCGTCATTGTCGAGGAATTGCCGCCGCCGGAGACCGACAAGCTTGGCTTCCAGGCGCTGTCCGGCCCGCGTGGCGTCGCCGATGATCTCAAGAAGTTTGCCGGCGCGTCGCCGGCGATCGAAAAGCAGCTCAACGATCTCGGCATCTTCCACGTCTGGCAGATCGCCGAACTTTCTCCCGTTGCCGCTCATAACATCGGCGAGGAGGTAGGCCTCCCCGGTCGCGTCGAGGGCTGGATCGCGCGCGCCAAGGAGCAGATGGCGACCGAAGCTGAGTGATTGTCGTTCCGGGCGCCGCGGAACGGTGAGCCCGGAATCCATATCCACGAAGCGTGGTTTTCAAGCTCCGAGTAACTATTTCCCAGTGCGGCGATTATGGATTCCGGACTCCTCGCTTCGTTCGGCCCCGGAATGACGAAGGAAACAGCAATGGCGAACATCAGCGCAAGCATGGTGAAAGAGCTCCGCGATAAAACCGGAGCCGGCATGATGGACTGCAAGGCAGCGCTCGGGGAAACCGGCGGCGATCTTAAATCCGCGGTCGACTGGCTGCGCAAAAAGGGCCTTGCCAAAGCCGCCAAGAAGGCCGGGCGGGTCGCCGCCGAAGGTCTGATCGGGATCGCGATCGCGCCGAACAAGGGCATCGTGGTCGAGGTCAATTCCGAAACCGATTTCGTCGCGCGCAATGACCTGTTCCAGGGCTTGGTGAAGATGATCGCCGATGTGGCTTTGACCACCGGTACCGACGTGCAGAAAATCCTGGCTGGCCGCGTCGGCGATCGCACGGTTGCGGACGCGATTACCGAAACCATCGCCAAGGTCGGCGAGAACATGACGCTGCGCCGCGCGGCTTCCGTGTCGGTCGGCAAGGGCGTGGTCGCCAGCTACGTGCACAATTCGGTCATCGACGGATTGGGCCGGATTGGCGTGATCGTCGCACTCGAATCGACCGGCGATGCCGACGAGTTGAAGGCGTTCGGCCGCATGGTCGCGATGCATATCGCCTCGGCCAACCCGCAGGCGATCGAGCCGTCGGGACTGGACGCCGCGACCGTCGAGCGCGAGAAAAATATCCTCGGCGAAAAGTTCAAAGCCCAGGGCAAGCCGGCAAATGTCGTCGAGAAGATCGTCGAGTCGGGTCTCAAGACCTTCTACAAAGAGGTCTGTCTGCTCGATCAGGGCTTCATCTTCGACGACAAAAAGACTGTGGCTCAGGCAATAAAGGAAGCCGAGGGTAAAGTGGGTGCGCCGATCAAGGTCACCGGGTTCGTGCGCTATGCGCTCGGCGAAGGCATCGACCGGCCGAGCGATGATTTCGGCGGCGAAGTCGCAGCCCTTGCGGGCGCGCACTGAATCGCGTCTAGCAATAATCGCGCGTAAGGTGGGCTGAAGCGAAGCGGGCTCAACCCACCCGACAGGGGCGGATCATCGCGGCGATGCCGAACTCGAATTACCGACGCGTAATCGTCAAGCTCTCCGGCGAAGCGCTGAGCGGCCCGGAAAATTTCGGTATCCATCAGCCGACCATTGATCGCTTTGCCGCCGAGCTTGTCGCCGCTCACAAACGCGGAGTCGACCTCGGCGTCGTGGTCGGCGGCGGCAACATTCTTCGCGGTGCGCAGATTTCCGAGGATGGGCTGTCGCGCCCGACGGCCGATGCGATGGGAATGCTGGCGACTGTCATGAACGGCCTCGTGCTTGAAGCGGCGATCGAACGCGCCGGCGCGAGCGCGCGCACCATGTCGGCGCTGGCGATGCCGCAGGTTTGCGAGACCTACGAACGCCAGCGCGCGCTCCGGCATCTGGAAGACGGCCGGATTATTGTGTTCGCCGGCGGAACTGGGAATCCATACTTCACCACCGACACCACCGCGATTTTGCGCGCCGCCGAAATGGGCTGCGACGCGGTTTTCAAGGCGACCGACGTTGACGGCGTCTATACTGCGGATCCGAAGCGGGATCCCAAGGCGACGCGCTACGAGCGGCTCGATCATCAGGAAGCGCTCGACCGTAATCTCAAGATCATGGACGCCACGGCCTTCGCGCTTGCTCGAGAGAACCGTATGCCTATCATCGTCTTTTCGATCAGGCAGAACGGCGCGATCGAGACCGTTTTGCAGGGAAAGGGTCACTTTACGACTGTCGGCTAATGATTTGCTTCAAGAGACGAAACCGACGGTTGGACAGCGAAGGAGGAGGGCGCCATGACAACAACGGCATTCGACATGAACGACCTCAAGCGTCGCATGACGGGCGCCATCGCGTCCCTTAAGCACGAGCTTTCGGGCCTGCGGACCGGCCGCGCATCACCTGCACTGCTCGAACACATTCAGGTCGAAGCCTACGGCAGCCATATGCCACTTAATCAGCTGGCGACGGTGAGCGTTCCGGAACCGCGGCTGCTTCACGTCCAGGTCTGGGATCGATCGATGATTCACCCGATCGAGAAGGCAATCTCCGAGGCCAATCTTGGCTTGACGCCGTCAAGCGAGGGCCAGGTCCTGAAGCTCAGAATCCCCGAGCTCAACGAAGAGCGCCGGAAAGAGATCGTGAAAGTCGCGCACAAATATACTGAAGCCGCGCGCGTCGCTGTACGGCATGTCCGCCGCGACGGCCTCGACCTTCTCAAGAAGCTGGAGAAGGAGCACAAGATCAGCGAAGACGAACACGAGCGGCACTCCGGCGAAGTGCAGAAGGCGACCGACGCGAGTATCGTCGAGGTCGACAAGCTGCTTTCCGCCAAGGAAAAGGAGATCATGACCGTTTGAGCGACGCCGCACGAACCAGAGAAAGCGAGCCACGACCGTCGGGCGAGAGTTTCGACGCACCGCGGCACGTCGCCATCATTATGGATGGCAATGGGCGCTGGGCGGCGGCGCGCGGGCTGCCGCGGCTCGAAGGCCATCGGCGTGGGGTCGAAGCGTTGCGCCGGACGGTGCGCGCCGCGGGCGATCTCGGTATCGCAGTACTGACCATATTCTCTTTCAGCTCGGAGAATTGGTCGCGGCCGCTGTCGGAGATCAGCGACCTGATGGGTCTTCTCCGCCGCTTCATCCGCAACGACCTTGCCGACTTGCACAAGAGTAATGTGCGTGTGCGCGTCATCGGCGAGCGCGAAGGCCTCGACCGCGACATCTGCCTTTTGTTGCAGGAAGCCGAAGACCTCACCCGCGACAATACCGGGCTTACACTCGTTGTCGCCTTCAACTACGGCGCGCGACACGAAATCGCACAAGCCGCACGCCGCCTCGCAATCGAAGTCGCGGCGGGACGCCTTGCTGCTGATGAAGTGACGCCCGAGCGGCTCGGCAGCTATCTCCACGCTCCCGATATTCCTGATCCGGATGTGATCATCCGTACCAGCGGCGAACAGCGGCTTTCCAACTTTCTGCTCTGGCAGGCGGCCTATAGCGAGCTGGTTTTTGTGCCGATCAATTGGCCGGATTTCGATCGCGCTGCGCTCGAGGGTGCGATTGCCGAATTTCGCCGCCGTGAGCGCCGCTTCGGCGGGTTGCTCGCCGGTGCCGGTTCGTAAGATCGGGTCGTGATCACGCCTGACCAGCGCAACGGCAGCACCGAAAGACGTTTCCCCCAGGGTGCCGCCAGCAACTTGACGCTACGCGTCATCTCGGCGGCAGTTCTTGCACCCGCCGTGCTGGCCTTTACCTACGCCGGCGGGTGGATATTTCTGGCCGTTTGCGCACTCGCCGCTGGGGTCATCCTTTGGGAATGGGTGACCATGGTTGCCCGCAGCGGCGATCCGCGCATTCTCGGGCCGGGATGGATCGTTTTGGCGGCGGGCGCGCTGCTAATCGGCTTCGAGCGGCCAGAGGCCGCCGTAGGCGTGTTACTGATCGGCGCCGCGTTGGCCGGCCTCGCAACGGCCGCTTGGCCAGACGTTTCACGGCCTGCCCCGAGCGCCGGCTGGGCAGTCGGTGGTGTTACGTATGCTGGAGTAGCTCTCCTTGGACCCGCGTTGTTGCGCCGCGACCCCGAATGGGGTCTGACGGCACTTTTATTTCTCTTCGCAACCGTCTGGATAACTGATATTTTTGCCTACCTTTGCGGGCGGGCAATCGGTGGACCACTGTTGTGGCCGCGCATCAGTCCGAAAAAGACTTGGTCGGGCGCGCTTGCGGGGCTCATTGGGGGGGTTGTCGCGGGTGTCGGGGTCGCCTATGCGAGCGGTGTCGGCAGGTTGGGGATTGTAGGCGTTATGGCGTTGTTCCTGTCCGTCGTGGCGCAAGCTGGCGACTTGGTGGAGTCTGCCGTCAAGCGGCGCTTTGGTGCAAAAGACGCAAGTCACCTCATTCCGGGTCACGGCGGCCTGATGGATCGCCTTGACGGCTTCCTGGTTGCCGCCATTGCCGCCCTTCTCATTGGCCTCGTTCGTGCCGGAACTGCTGCGCCGGCCCGCGGCTTGCTGGTATGGTAGTAGGGCTATGAAAAAGAAGCAGCCGCTGGCGAGGGTGGAACTGGCGCCGGTACCGCGCTCGGTGACGCTGCTCGGCGCCACCGGCTCGATCGGGTCGAGCACTGTCGATCTGCTCCGGCAAGAATCCGGCCGCTATCGCGTCGAAGCCGTGACCGCGCATCGCAACGCCAAGCTACTGGCGCAGCTCGCACGCGAACTTGGGGCCAGCTTTGCCGCAGTCGCCGACCCGGATGCTTACGGCGAACTCAAGGCCGAGCTTTCTGGCTCCGGCATCGAAGCCGCGGGCGGCGCTGGCGCCGTGGTTGAGGCGGCGCAACGCCCCGCCGACTGGGTGATGGCCGCGATTACCGGCGCGACCAGTCTCAAACCCACGCTCGCCGCCGCCGAACGTGGCGCCACGGTCGCGCTTGCCAACAAGGAATGTCTCGTCTGTGCCGGCGCGCTGTTCATGCGGCGAGCCGCCGCGGCTGGTGCCACGGTGCTACCGGTCGAACTCTGAGCACAACGCGATCTTCCAGGCGCTTGGTGCAGGCGGGCGCGAAGACGTCCGCCGCATTGTGCTGACGGCTTCTGGCGGACCGTTCCGCACCTGGTCGCTCGAAGCCATCCGCAAGGTGACGGTCGAGCAGGCGCTCAAACATCCGACCTGGTCGATGGGACCGAAAGTCACAATCAATTCCGCAACGTTGATGAATAAAGGCCTCGAGCTCATTGAGGCGCATCATCTGTTCGCGTTGGGACCGGACGCGCTCGATGTGGTTGTGCATCCCCAATCCGTCGTCCACGGCTTGGTGGAATACCGGGACGGTTCCGTGGTCGCGCAACTTGGATCGCCTGACATGCGGATCCCGATCGCCCATTGTCTCGCGTGGCCGGTGCGCATGGGCACGCCCGCGGCGCGGCTAAATCTCGCGCGCGTCGCCACACTCACGTTTGAAGAGCCCGACATGATCCGCTTCCCGGCCTTGGCGCTGGCACGGCGTGCGCTTGCGGCTGGTGGGGCTGCGCCAACGATCCTCAACGCCGCAAACGAGATCGCGGTGCGGGAATTTCTAAATCGGCGCCTCGGATTCAGCGAAATTCCCGCTTTAGTCGAGGCCACACTCGATGCGGCCGAACGGCGCGGAACCATGGCGGAGCCACAATCCGTCGAGGACGCGCTCGCCATTGACCATAATGCAAGAACGCTCGCGACCGACCTGATGCCCGAAATTGCCGCAATGGCATCGTAAGCGTTAAGATTGGGGCCGGATAATGCAGGGGCGGGGGTAGAAAAGCGTCATGGGGTCGTATTTTTTGTCACACTTGCACCTGCTCGGCGGCGGCATTGTCGGGTACCTCATCCCCTTTATCTTCGTCCTCAGCCTGGTCGTGTTTTTCCACGAGCTCGGCCATTTTCTAGTGGCTCGCTGGTGTGGCGTACGGGTGATGGTGTTCTCCATCGGCTTTGGGCCGGAAATCATCGGCTTTAACGACCGAAGCGGTACGCGCTGGAAGATCTCGGCCATTCCCCTCGGCGGCTTCGTCAAGTTTCTCGGCGATGACAGCGCGGCGAGCACGCCCGACAACGCGGCGCTCGCAAAAATGGATGATCGCGAACGCGCCCACAGTTTCATGTTTCAATCGGTGCCCAAGCGGGCGGCCATTGTGGTGGCTGGACCGGTGGCAAATTTCGTCCTCGCCATTGTCATTTTTGCCGCGGTGTTCATGGTCTACGGCAAGCAGACGATGAGCGCGCGCGTCAATTCAGTGCAGGCGGGTAGCGCCGCGGCTGCGGCGGGCTTTGAGCCCGGCGATCTCGTTCTGTCCATTGACGGCAGTACCATCAGCGATTTCGCCCAGATGCAGCGGATTGTCGGCGAAAGCGCCGGCGAAACGCTCAACATCACCGTCCAGCGCGGCGGCACGACAAAAACACTGAAGGCGACCCCTGCGCTTCAGGAGAAAAAGGACGTGTTCGGCAACGTCCGCCGCATCGGAATTCTCGGCATTCAGCGTTCGCCCGCGCCCGAGGACCTGAAGTCGCACCCGGTGGCGCTGCCGCAGGCGGTGTGGCTCGGCGTGCAGGAATCGTGGGACGTCGTCGACCAGACGCTGACCTATGTCGGCGGGGTCATAATTGGGCGCAAATCGGCTGATCAACTTGGCGGGCCGATTCGGATCGCGCAGATGTCCGGGCAGGTGGCAAGTTTGGGTTTTGTGGTGCTTCTGCACTTTTCCGGTATGCTGTCGGTCTCGATTGGATTGCTGAACCTGTTCCCGATACCGCTACTCGATGGGGGTCACCTTTTGTTCTACCTGATCGAAGGCGTTCGCGGCCGTCCGCTGTCGGAACGGGCGCAAGAAGTCGGGTTCCGCATCGGCCTCGCGATCGTGCTGATGTTGATGATATTTGCAACTTTCAATGACATCGTTCATCTGACGACGTCCTAGAGCTAGTGGGCACCTCGGGGGAGTGTGTGTCACACTGGCTGCCAAAATGTGTGTCAAATCAAGTGGAGAGGTAGCGCCGAACTAAAGACCTTTGAACTGAGGGAGACTGCGAGTAGCCCGCCAACTGGGGGCGGCCACAAGGGGGATTAGGGCGCTTTACGCATGGATATGTGTGTGCGGGTAAGACGAGGGCTTGTCATAGTTGGCTTGCTCCTCGCCGGGGTGTTGTTTGGCGTTGCGTCTGGAGCGGCATTTGGCGCGCCGGCGGAATCCGCCGCGACGGCTACGTCCATCGTCGTCGAAGGCAATCGCCGCGTCGAAGCGGACACGATTCGCTCCTACTTTAAATTGACCCCGGGCGAACACCTCGACGCAGCCAAGATCGACTCGGCGTTGAAGGCGCTTTACGCCTCCGGTCTGTTTCAGGATGTCCGCTTTTCCCAATCGGGCGGTCGTCTCGTGGTGACCGTCGTTGAGGCTCCCGTCATCGATCGGATCGCCTTCGAGGGCAACAACAAAGTCAAGGACGAACAGCTCCAGCAGGAGATCCAATCGAAGGCGCGCGGCGCGCTATCGCGGCCGACCGTGCAGGCGGACGTTCAGCGCATCCTCGAGATCTATCACCGCAGCGGCCGTTTCGACGTCAAAGTTGAGCCCAAAATCATCTCCCGCCCGAACAACCGGGTCGATCTGATTTTTGAGATCAAAGAAGGCGAAAAGACCGGCATCAAGTCCATCGTGTTTGTCGGCAATCACGCCTATTCCGGTTTTCGGCTTAAGGACGTGATCAAGACCTCACCGTCGAATTTCTTGAGCTTTCTGCAGACCACAGACGTCTACGATCCCGACCGGATCGAAGCCGACCGGGATCTGATCCGGCGCTTTTACCTCTCTCACGGCTATGCCGACGTACAAGTCGTCTCGGCGACCGGTGAATACGATCCCGCCCAGAAGGGCTTCATCATTACTTTCACGATTGAAGAAGGACCGCTCTATCATTTCGGCACGGTCGACATTCAGTCCAATATCCGTGCCGTCGACCCACAATCGCTGCGGTCAACGCTTCGGATGAAGCAGGGCAATGTCTACAATGGCGAAGCGATCGAGAAAACCGTCGAAGATCTAACGGTCGAAATCACCAAGCACGGTTACCCTTTCGCCACCGTACGCCCGCGTGGCGACCGCAACGCCCAGACCAGGACCGTTAGTGTCGTGTTCGTCGTCGATGAGGGTGTGCGCGCATACATTGAGCGCATCAACATCCGCGGCAATACCCGCACCCGTGAATATGTTATCCGGCGCGAGTTCGATATCTCCGAGGGCGATCCGTACAACCGCGCCTTGATCGACCGTGCCGAGCGGCGGATCAAGAACTTGAACTACTTCAAAAACGTGAAGATCACCAACGAGCCCGGCTCGGCCCCCGATCGCGTGGTCGTCAATGTCGACGTCGAGGAACAATCGACCGGTGATTTCTCGGTCATGGGGGGGTACTCGACCGCCGATGGTTTCATGGGCCAGGTGTCGATCTCAGAGCGCAATCTTTTGGGAACCGGCCGCTTCGCCAGAGCGTCGGTCACCTACGGCGAATATATTCGCGCCATTGAGCTCAACTTCGTTGAGCCGTATTTCCTCGACAATCGAATTTCGTTTGGCACCGATTTGTTTGCGCGAGAAACGTTGGCCAGCCCGTACCTCTCGTATGGCACCACGACATATGGCACCAACCTTAAATTGGGCATTCCGTTGCGTGAGGACCTTGCGCTGCAGTTGCGCTACTCGATTTATGACCAGCGCATTACGCTGACTTCGAGCCTGGACAACTGCAACAACATCAATCCGGATTTTCAGAACACCTTCCCGACCGCCAACGGGGTGGCCGCGGCGGCTTTGTCCGCCAGTGGTCTTGCCGCCGCTTATCCCGGGTATGCGAACGCCACCGCGCTTGCGAACGGTGCCGGCAACGTCCAGCCGACCTGTATGTGGAACAATGGCGCGCCTACTTACCAAGCGTCGCTGCCGATCCGCGAGGAACTTTCCTACGGGCCCTATGTGACTTCGATGCCGGGGTACGGACTGACCTACAATTCGCTCGACAACAACAAGCGTCCAACCAACGGCTTGCTCGTTAATTTCGGTCAAGACATTGCAGGTGCCGGCGGCGCGGTCGCGTACATTCGGACCGTCGCCGACTTCCGCTCCTACTATGAGGTGCTCTCCGACCTTGTTGGCATAGTGCATCTGCAGGGCGGCGACATGATCGGCCTCAACAAGTGCCCGACGTCCGGCACTTGTGTTTCCAATGATGGCTATGTGCGCATGCTCGACGACTTCAAGCTGGGTCCCCAACTCGTTCGCGGGTTTCAGCCGGCGGGTCTTGGACCGCGCGATATCACGCCGCTGGCGGCGGACGACGCGCTCGGCGGCACGATGTACTGGGGCGCCAGTCTGGAGTTTCAATATCCGTTCTACTTCCTGCCCAAAGACGCCGGCATTCGCGGGGCCGTGTTCATCGATTCGGGCTCGGAATGGGGCTATCGGGGTGAAACCTCATACCCAGGGACCGGTGAGATCAACGGCAACATCACCACCAGCGCGGGCGCCACTTACTATTGCGGCAATTGCGCGCTGCAATACGTCGATAGTGCAGCGCCACGCATCGCCGCCGGCGGCAGCATCATTTGGGATTCGCCGTTCGGTCCGCTGCGTTTCGATTTTGCCTATCCGATCCTGAAACAGCCGTACGACCGTACGCAATTTTTCCAGTTCGGCGGCGGAGCGCGCTTCTGATTGGGGCATATTGCCCTCGTCGAGGCCGCGCGTATGCCGGACTTCTTCCCAACCAAGCACGAACTGACGATCCGAGAGATCGTTGCGCTGACGCGCGCCGAGCCGCGCCAGGGTGCGCCGCTGGACTGGTGTATTGCCAACATTGCGCCGCTTGATACGGCGCAAGCGTCCGACATCAGCTTCCTCGACAACCCAAAATATCTCGGCGAACTGGCGACCACGCGCGCAGGAGCGTGCTTGTTGGCGCCGCGCTTTGCGGCCGCAGCGCCGGCTCGGCTTCCGGTGCTGGTTACCGCAGAACCATATCGTGCCTTTGTTACGGTCGCGCGTGCGCTGTTTCCCGGTTCGCTCCGACCCTCCTCGTTGTTTGGTGCCACCGGACGCGCCGAGGGCGCACAGGTGCATTCCTCGGCGCGGCTTGAGGCGGGCGTAACCATCGACCCGCTGGCGGTGATCGGACCCGGCGCTGAGATTGGGGCCGGGACGGTGATCGCGGCCAGCGCCGTGATCGGTCCGAACGTTTCCATTGGCCGCGACTGTTCAATCGGTGCCGGCGTGAGCGTGCTCTACGCCCTGATCGGCGACCGCGTAATCATTCATCCGGGTGCCCGTATTGGCCAGGATGGGTTCGGGTTCCTGCCGTCGGCGAAAGGCCACGTGAAAATCCCGCAGAGCCGCCGCGTCATTATTCAGGACGACGTGGAAATCGGCGCCAACGTGACGATCGACCGCGGCTCGACCCGCGATACGATCATCGGCGAAGGCACCAAGATCGACAATCTCGTGCAAATCGCGCACAACGTCACCATAGGACGGCACTGTTTGATTGCCGGGCAAGTCGGCATTTCCGGCAGCGCGCGCCTGGGAGATTTCGTGATGTTGGGTGGAAAGGTCGGCATCGCCGATCATGTCACCATCGGCAGCGGCGCGAGCCTCGGCGCGCAGAGCGGTGTCATGAGTGACGTCCCCGCGGGCGCGCGCTGGATCGGCTCGCCGGCGCAGCCGGTGCGCGACTTCATGAAGGGCGTCGCTGTGGTGCGGCGGCTTGCGCGTGGCAAGCGCGAAGGAGAGACCGAATGACTGAAGAGTTGCTCGGCACTGCCGACATCCATGAAATTCTGCGGCTGTTGCCGCATCGTTATCCGTTTTTGCTGGTCGACCGCGTCAAGGACATCCGCGGCGACGAACACGGCGTCGGCATCAAGAATATCACGATGAATGAGCCGCAATTTACCGGACATTTTCCGGACAATCCGGTGATGCCGGGCGTGTTGATGATCGAAGGCATGGCGCAGACCGCGTGTGTGCTTTGTGTTCGGCTGCTCCCGCCCAGCGACAAGCGTCGCAAGATGTTTTTCATGACCATCGATAAAGCCAAGTTTCGCAAACCGGCGCTGCCCGGCGATACCCTCGAATACCACGTCGACAAGATTGCGCACCGCCGAAGCATATGGTGGTACCGGTGCGAGGCCAAAGTTGGCAGTGTGTTGATCGCCGAGGCCGAGCTCGGCGCCTACATGGCTGACGAGTAGATGCCGGCAATCGATCCGACCGCACGCGTTGCCGATGGCGCGCGCCTTGGCGATGGTGTTGAGATCGGGCCTCACTGCGTTGTCGGACCTAACGTAACGCTCGGGCCAGGGGTGCGCCTCATCGCCCAGGTTCACATCACCGGCGTGACCACGATCGGTGAAGGTACGATCGTCTATCCGTTCGCATCGCTCGGGACGCCTCCGCAATCGGTGCACTATCGCGGCGGCCCGACGCAATTGATCGTGGGACCGCGGTGCGAGTTGCGCGAAAGCGTGACCATGAATACCGGCACTGAAGACGGCGGCGGAGTAACCCGCGTCGGCGAGCGTTGCCTGTTGATGGTTGGATGTCACGTCGGCCATGATTGTGATGTCGGCAACGCCGTAACCTGCGCCAACAACGTGGTGCTTGGTGGGCACGTCAGCGTGGGCGATCACTGCTTTCTTGGCGGTCACGCCGCGGTTCATCAGTTCGTCCGCATTGGCGAGGGCGCCATGATGGCGGGGCTGTCAGGCGCCTCCGGTGACATCATTCCTTTCGGCTATGTGCTTGGTCAGATCGCGGACCTGGTTGGGCTGAATGTCGTTGGACTGCGGCGTCGTGGCGCGAAGCGCGATCAGTTGCATCGGCTTCGGCAGGCCTATCATCGTCTCTTCTTAGGTTCAGGCGTATTCGCCGAGAGGCTAAGCTCTGTTGCCGGCGAATTTGCCGGCGATCCGCTGGTAAAAAAAATCATTGATTTCATTGCTGCTGGCGGCAAGCGGCCCTTGATTCATCCGCCGGTAAAACGCCGCTCCGAAGAGCGTGGGGACGATGCGTCCTGATACGCCGAGCCCGGCTTGGACCGCTTCTGAGCCCGAGCCGCTGGCGATCATCTGTGGTGGCGGAAGTTTTCCCGGCGCGGTCGCAGAGGCGATCGCGCGACGCGGCCGCCGGCCGGTGATGTTCGGGTTGAGGGGCTGGGCCGATCCTAAGGTGGTGGAGCGCTACCGGCACCATTGGATCGCGATTGGTCAGGCCGGGCGCTTGTTCCGTCTCGCGCGTGCCGAGCATTGCCGTGAGGCATTGTTTATCGGCTCCTTGCTGCGGCCGCCGCTGTGGCAAATCCGGCTTGACTGGCAGACACTACGGTTGATGCCGCGCGTCGTGCGGTTCTTTCGCGGCGGTGACGACCGGCTGTTGTCGGGCGTGGCGAGCTTGTTCGAGGAAGGTGGGTTGCGGGTCATCGGGCTCGATGATGTCGCGCCGGAAATCCTGGTCCCCCAAGGCGTGCTCGGGCGCTATCAGCCGACGGCGCGCGACGACGATGATATTGCCTTCGCACTGAAAGTGATCGCCGCACTGGGGCCGTTTGATGTGGGGCAAGCGGTGATCGTCGCGGACAATCATGTGCTTGCCGTCGAGGCGGCAGAAGGCACTGACAACATGCTCATGCGGGTCGCCGAACTGCGCAAACAAAAGCGGGTGACTAGTCCGCAGGGTAGGGGCGTTCTGGTAAAAGCGCCGAAGCCCGGGCAGGATCGGCGTTTCGATTTACCGGCGATTGGCCGGCAAACCGTCGAGAATGTCGCGCGCGCCGGCTTGGCCGGATTGGCTGTTGCCGCTGGAAGCACGATTGTCGCCGAGATAGCGGAGGCTGTTGCGACTGCCGACCGCTCCGGGGTTTTTCTGGTTGGCGTCGGCGAAGGCACCGGACGATGAACTACATCCCACAACCACGACCTGCTAAGCCTTTGTCCATCTACATCGTCGCCGGTGAAGAATCCGGCGATGCGCTTGGCGCGTCGCTCGCGGATGCGTTGCGCGCGAATGGGGGCGGAGCAATCAAACTCGCGGGCGTCGGCGGACGAGCCATGGCGGCGGCGGGGATTTCCAGCCCGTTTGCTATCGACGACCTGTCGATCATCGGGTTCACGACAATCCCGCGCCGCTTGCCGACGATTTTGCGCCGCATCCGCGAAACCGCCGACGCCATCGTCGCCGCGCGTCCTGATACTCTGGTCATTATCGACAGCCCGGATTTCACCCACCGGGTGGCGCGCCGGGTTCGCGCCGCGGCACCCGCTATCCCGATTATCGATTACGTCTCGCCGTCGGTTTGGGCCTGGCGACCTGGGCGCGCCCGTGCCATGCGCGGCTATGTCGATTGCGTGCTTGCGATCCTGCCGTTTGAGCCGGCCACTCATGTGCGGCTTGGCGGCCCACCCTGCATCTACGTCGGTCATCCGTTGATCGAGCGGTTGGTACGCCTGCGCCCGAACGGCGAAGAAGCACAAAGGCGGCGCGTTGATCCGCCGCGGGTGCTGGTTTTGCCCGGCAGCCGATCAAGCGAAATTCGGCGATTGCTCGCGATCTTCGGCGCCGCGGTCGGGCGCGTTGCGGCGAGCGCCGGGCCAATGGAGCTGATACTACCGACGCTTCCGCATCTTGCTTCAGCGGTGCGCGAAAGTGTCGCCGGCTGGGCGGTCTTGCCGCGCGTCGTCGTGGAGCCAGAGGAAAAGTGGGCCGCCTTTCGTACCGCGCGTGCGGCGCTCGCAGCCTCCGGCACGGTTACGCTTGAGCTTGCGCTCGCTGGCGTGCCAACGGTAGCGGCTTATCGCGTTCCATTGATCGAGGAGGTCATCGCGAATCTTGCCGGGCTGCGGGCAAGACTTACCAGCGTGATTCTCGCCAATCTCGTGATTGGCGAGAATGTCGTTCCCGAATTCCTGCAACGGGATTGCACACCGGAAGTTCTCGCTCGCGCGCTGCTGCCGCTCTTATCCGACACCCCGGAGCGGGCGCGGCAAGTCGAAGCCTTCGGGCGGCTCGATCGGATCATGGCCGTTGATGCCGCGCCGAGCGTCAAGGCGGGTGCTATTGTGCTCGAGGTTGCGCGGCAGGGTCGCCGCGATCTTGCCGCCGTGCCGGAACGTTAACTGCCCGCTAACACGAGAGCGAATATCTAAGTGTCATCCACGATTCGCGCGCGCATGACCAAAAAGCGGAAATCACCAGTGCACGCCGCGATCACCGGCGTGCATGGCTACGTGCCGCCCGATGTCCTCACCAATGCCGAACTGGCTCGCATGGTGGATACCAACGACAAGTGGATCGTCGAGCGCACCGGAATCAAAACCCGGCGGATTCTGAAGGGCAAGGGATTGGGGACCTCCCACATGGGCGCCGAGGCGGTGCGTGGCCTCCTGAAGAAAACCCGCACCGCGCCAGGCGATGTCGATCTCTTGATCTGCGCCACCACAACGCCCGATTTGGTGTTTCCGTCGACCGCAAATCTCATTTGCGACATGGTCGACATTCGCAACATCGGCAGTTTCGACGTACAGGCGGCTTGCTCGGGCTTTATTTATGCATTGAGCATCGCCGCGCAATTCATCGAGACCGGGAAATACCGCAAGATCATAGTCGTCGGCGCCGACAAGATGTCGGCGATTATCGATTATACCGATCGCGCTACCTGCGTGCTGTTCGGCGACGGCGCCGGCGCCGTGCTGGTCGAACCAAACCGTCACTACGGCATCATCGACACGCTGATCTGCTCGGACGGCGCGGGTATGAAACACCTGCATCAGAAGGCCGGCGGCAGCCGTATGACGCCGACCGCGGAAACCGTGGCCAAGCGTTTGCACTATGTGCATCAGGAGGGCGCTGCCGTTTACAAGCACGCGGTCGCCCGAATGGCCGAGGTAGGCACGGAGCTGATGCGGCGTAACAAGCTGACAAGTGGGATGATCGATTGGCTGGTGCCGCATCAGGCCAACATGCGCATCATCGAAGCGACAGCGGAGCGCATGGGACTTTCGGCCGACCACGTGATGGTGACGATCCACAAATACGGCAATACGACCGCGGGCACGATTCCGCTCTGCCTGTGGGACTACGAGAAGAAGCTCAAGGCCGGCGATCGCATCATTCTCGCGGCATTCGGAGGCGGCTTCACCTGGGGCGGTATCTATCTGACCTGGGCCTATGGCTCGCGCTGAGCGCCATTCTCTCCCGCGCGAGTGAAAGGTGATGATAGCCCGGCGGACCGGCTATACTGGCGTTCCCTGGAGGAACGCAGATGCACGACACGACGGCCATAGCCGCGCCGCAGGAACAGCGGATCGTCAAATATAGCCGCATACCGAACTATGCGGAGCTGCACCGCCGCTATCCGACCACCGATTATCTGCGCCGCCGCTCGCGCCGTCATATTCCTTACTTCGCCTTCGAATATTCGGATGGCGGTTCGGGCAAGGATGACGCGGGGATCAGGCGCAATTGGGCGGCGCTTGATGCGGTCGAACTGGTGCCGCGCTACGGTGTTATGCCGGCGCTCCCGCCGTGCGATGTCAAACTGTTCGGCCGTCGCTACTCAGCGCCGATCGGTGTGTCGCCGATGGGCGGTCCATCGATCATTTGGCCCGGCGGCGACAAGCATCTGGCTCGCGCCGCGCAGCGCGCCGGCGTCCCCTACATGCTCAGCACCGCCGGCGGCGCCACGATCGAAGAGATCGCCGCGATCGCGCCGGATGTTTTCTGGTTCCAGCTTTATCGCCTGGCTAACAACGATCACGCCATTGGTCTCGATCTGGTGCGCCGCGCCGAGGCTGTCGGATGCCAAACTCTGGTGTTGACGCTCGACGTGCCGGTCCGCACGACGCGGCCGCGGGAAGTGGCGACGGGCATCGCCGGCGCCTTCAATCTTAATCCGCGCATCATGATGCAGATCGCCCGCGCGCCGGGCTGGGCCATGGCGCTTTGGACCCATGGCACCCCGCGCTTTGCCAATCTGCGTTCCTATGTCGGGGAGAATGCCGGGCTGAACGATGTCATCGCGTTTGCGCTGCGCGAACAGCGCGGCGCTTTTACCTGGGACGAAGTCAAGAAGTACCGTGACCGGTGGAAAGGGACGCTGATTGTCAAAGGTGTTCTGCATCCGCAGGACGCCGAAACGGCGGTGTCGCTCGGCGTTGAAGGGATCATCGTTTCCAATCACGGCGGACGCCAGATCGAGGCACTCCCGGCGGCGATTGACGTGCTGCCGGCGATCGTACGGCAGGTCGGAGCGCGCGCCACGGTGATGATGGATTCCGGCGTGCGCAGCGGCAGCGACGTGGTGCGGGCGTACGCGCTCGGCGCAGAAGCCGCTTTCGCCGGCAAGGCTTTTCTCTGGGGCCTTGGCGCACTTGGTACCGATGGCCCCGATTACGTCATCGACCTTCTGATCGATGAGACCCAGGCGGCGCTTGGCCAGCTCGGCGCGCGCACCGTGGAGGAGGCGCGGACGGTCGTGGTCCGGCATCCGGGCGCGTTGCAGTTCTGAAAGCTCCGCGGTTAGGGTCCTATGATCTACGGAGCGGGCGCGTAAAGCCACGCGCCGTTTGACAAATATCAACGCCCGGCGCGGACGGCGGTTCACTGTCTGATCGGTCGGAGTCCCGGGCCGTGCTTATTGCAATCTTCGCGGATATTCACGCCAATCGGCAAGCGTTTGAGGCGTGCCTGGGGCAAGCCCGTGATTTTGGCGCGGAGCGAAACGTGCTGCTCGGGGACTTCGTGGGATACGGCGCGGATCCGGAATGGGTTGTGACAACCGTCATGGACGGTGTCGAAAAAGGTGCCATCGCGGTGCGCGGCAATCACGACGACGCGGTCAGCAACACGCGCGAACAGCTCAACGTCGCGGCCCAGATCGCCATGGAGTGGACGCGCGGCGAACTCGGATCAGCAGAGCGAAAATTCCTTGAGCAGCTGCCGCTTACGCGCGAGAAAGATGACCGCCTGTACGTCCATGCCGACGCCAGCAGTCCGAAAAGTTGGCGCTATGTCATGGACATCGAAGATGCCGCCCGCAGCATGAGAGCGACGCCACGTCCGGTCACGTTCTGCGGCCACGTTCATCGGCCGGAGCTGTACACCATGTCCGCCACCGGCAAGATGACTGCGTTCACACCAACAACGGGCGCTGCAATTCAGTTGCTTCCAAGCCGCCGCTGGCTCGCGGTGCTCGGCTCGGTGGGGCAGCCCCGTGACGGCAATCCGGCCGCTTCCTACGCAATCCTCGACACAAGCCGGAACGAGCTGACGTTCTGCCGTGCGCCTTATGACGTTGAGGAAGCAGCCACCCGCATCCGAAACAAAGGCTTGCCGACTTCGCTGGCTGACCGGTTGCTGGTCGGAAAGTAAAAGATGGTCAAGCCGACGCTTGAGCCGGGTGCGACGATCGACGGCTTCCGCCTCGAGGAACGCCTGCATCAAGGAGGCATGGCCACCCTTTGGCGCGTCTCACGTGCGGGCGAGACGATGCCCATGCTGATGAAAGTGCCAATCATCTCTGAAGGCGAAGATCCCGCGGCGATCGTCTGCTTCGAGATGGAACAGATGATTTTGCCGCGTGTCTCCGGCGTACACGTTCCGAAGTTCGTCGCGGCAGGCGACTTCGGCGTTCAGCCCTATATCGTGATGGAGCGCATCTCCGGGACGACGCTGTTGCCACGGCTCCCGGAGCTGCCGTTAGGCTATACCGAGGTTGCCGAGATCGGTTTGAAAATCGCCGCCGCTTTGGATGACTTGCACCGGCAGCACGTCATTCACCTCGACATCAAGCCAAGCAACATCATGTTTGGTCCAACCGGCGAGGCCGTTCTGCTCGACTTCGGACTGTCGCATCACGATCAATTGCCGGATCTGATGAAAGAGGAATTCAGGGTGCCGTTCGGCACCGCGTCCTATATGTCGCCGGAGCAGCTGCTTAACGTACGCAATGATCCGCGAAGCGACGTGTTTGCTTTGGGCGTCCTGCTGTACTTCTTTTCCACGGGCGTGCGCCCGTTCGGAGAAAGCCAGACCATGTACGGAATGCGCCGGCGGCTGTGGCGCGATCCGGTTCCTCCACGTCAACTGAGGCCTGACTATCCGCTTTGGCTGCAGGAAATCGTACTGCGGTGCCTGGAAATCGAACCGGCGTGGCGCTATCCGACCGCGGCACAACTGGCGTTCGAATTAAGCCACACCGGCCAGGTCAAACTGACCAAGCGATCCGAGCGGTTGAAACGGGATCCGTTGACGACGGTGCTACGGCGGCGCTTCAACAAGGATCTCACGCGATCGATCACATCGCCGGTGACGGCGGCGCAAATCGCTTCCGCCCCGATTATCGCTGTCGCGGTTGACCCGACGGAAGGCTCGACGCAACTGAACGATGCGCTCCGCGCGACCGCGGAGCGCGTCCTCGCGACCGTCCCGGCCGCGCGGCTTGCGTGCCTCAACGTGCTCAAACAACGCCGGATTGCAATCGATTTGACGCTCGACGAGGAGGGCCACAACAAGCGGATCGATCGCCTCGTTGCTCTTCGTCACTGGGCCGAACCCCTTAAGCTTGCTGAGGACCGCCTGACTGCGCACGTCCTTGAGGCAACCGATCCAGCGCGTGCCATCCTCGAATTCGCCCAAGCCAATCACGTCGATCACATTATGATTGGCGCGCGGCAAAACTCACTGCTGCGAAATTTGCTGGGAAGTGTATCCGCCAAAGTAGCCGCGGAGGCACCCTGCACGGTCACGGTCGTTCGGCCAGCCCGGTTAGAGGCGACCGAAACATCGTCACCGGCGGACACCGACTCTCCTGACGATGAGCGCATGTTAAAACCGCAGCCCTAGAACCTCTTCGCTTCGAGGGCTAGAAGATTTCGAGGGCTGGAAGAAAAGCCAACGACGGGCCACGCCATGGTGATGCTGACCGACGCGACTATTGAAGTCACCGACGACCGGCTTGCGGCCCGCAATGCGCTGGTGCTTGGCGCGGCGCAGGCGCTGGCCGGCGGCAATACCACCGTTATTGTTGCGACCGGCGGCATCGTCGGCTCGATGCTGGCGCCCGAGCCGGCGCTAGCAACGCTGCCGATCAGCGTCATGGCTGTAGGCATGTGGATCGGAACGTTGCCGGTCGGCATGCTCGCAAAGACGTTCGGCCGGCGTTTCGCATTGCAGGCCGGATCGGCCTTTGGCGCGGCGTCGGGCGTAATTTCATGTGCTGCCGTATTGTCGGGATCGTTCGTTCTTTTGCTTACAGGCGCGCTTTGCGCCGGTCTCTACGCCGCGGCGCATCAATCCTACCGCTTCGCTGCCGCCGATACTGCGAGCGTCCACTTCCGCCCCAAGGCGGTCGCGTGGGTTCTCGCCGGCGGCGTCGGCGCCGCTGTGATCGGCCCGCAGCTTGTGATCCTGACCAAAGACTTTTGGCCGCCGTATTTGTTCGCGGGGACTTTTTTGGCGCAATCGGCTTGCGCCATTCTCGCCGCGGCGGTGTTGACCTTGCTCAAATTGCCGCCTGTACCCGCCGCAATTCGTAACTTCTCCGATGGTCGGCCACTCATCGAGATCGTGCGCCAGCCGCGGTTTATCGTTGCGGCTGCCTGCGGCGTTGCCAGCTTCGGCCTGATGAACCTGATGATGACGGCAGCACCGCTCGCCATGGTGATGTGCAATCACACGGTCGGCGAAGCGGCACTTGCCATCCAGTGGCACGTGATCGGCATGTATGCGCCGAGCTTTTTCACCGGCACGCTGATCGCCTGGTTCGGCGTGCGTGCGATGATCGCGAGCGGCTTTTTGTTGCTGGTCGCGTCTGCCTCGGTCGGTTTGCTCGGCATCGGATTGTGGAATTTCTGGATCGCGCTGGCGCTCCTTGGTCTCGGCTGGAACCTGGCGTTTATCGGCGCGACCACCTTGGTCACCGAATCCTACGGTCCGCGCGAGCGCAATAAAGTGCAGGCGTTTAACGACTTTCTGGTATTCGGCTCGACGGCTATTGGTTCATTGTCATCGGGCGCGCTGCTGTCGCGCTACGGCTGGTCGGCGGTCAACGATGTCGTGTTCCCGGTCGTCATCGTCGCCGCGGTTCTGCTTGCCTGGGGCACATTCACGCGGCGCCTGAATCCGGTGTAGAATCTCTCCGCGGGTTTTTTGGAACGATGGATTCTTGAAGATGGACGATCGGACCACGACGCTAGATACGGCAGTATCGGATTCGGTGAGCGAGGAAGCGGCATTGCGCGGACTGTACGAGCCGCCGATGGAGCTCGCGGTCCTCAAACAACTGGATCACCTCGACGCGCATTGCCGTAACTTCCTTGCCCACTCGCCATTTGCGGTCATCGGCTCGACGGGGCGCGGTCGCGGCACCGACGTAAGCCCGCGTGGCGATGCGCCCGGTTTTGCCCGGGTTCTGGACGATCACACCATCGCCATTCCAGACCGGCCGGGGAACAATCGCCTCGACACCATGTCCAATATCGTGGCGGACGCCGAGGTCGGACTATTGTTCTTTATTCCCGGGATCGATGAGACGCTACGCATCAACGGGACGGCACGGCTGTCCCACGATCCGGAGCTTCTTGCAGCGGCCGCCGTCAATGGGCGAAAGCCCCGCCTGGTCATTCTGGTGACCGTGAGCGAGGTCTTCCTGCATTGCGGCAAGGCGCTTAAGCGCTCGCGGCTTTGGCGCGACGATTATCGCCTTGAGAAGAAGTCGTTTCCCTCGCTGGGGCGGATGATCGTCGAGCAGACCAAGACGCCCCGGCTGTCGGTCGAAGAGGCCGACGCTGCCGTAGAGGATGGCTATCAGAACAAGCTATATTGAGCGGCAGAAATCGTTTCCGCCAATTATTACAGTAGCTTAAGAGGCGTGGTTGAAGCGCGTCTTTTTGCCCGGGACCGTTGCCGCGCTCGGATCACCGGAAGGCCGCGGTCTTCTTGGAAAACGGCTTCCACTTTTGCGGATCATGCTCTAGAGCATCGCGCGAGGCATTTTCCTTTTCGGGCCGGGCTTTAACGCTGGCCCCCATCAACCGGGGACCTTCCATGACGACTTTGTGGCTCATCGTTCTCTGCGGCGTGCTCGCGCTCGTCTACGCCATTTGGGCCACCGCCGCTGTGATGCGTGCCAGTCCCGGCAGCGAAAAAATGCAGGAAATCGCCGCTGCCATACGCGAGGGCGCACAAGCTTATCTGCGACGGCAATACACCACGATTGCGATTGTCGGCATCGTGATCTTCTTCATCGTCGGTTATTTCCTCGGCTGGCTGGTCGGCGTCGGATTTGCCGTCGGCGCAATCCTTTCGGGCGCCGCGGGCTTCATCGGCATGAACGTGTCGGTACGCGCCAATGTGCGCACCGCCCAGGCCGCCATCGGCTCACTCGCCGGCGGGCTTGAGCTTGCGTTCCGCGCCGGCGCGATCACTGGCCTCCTGGTCGCAGGGTTGGCGCTCCTCGGCGTGACACTTTATTTCGGCTTCCTGGTGGGCTCGCTTCATCTGGCTCCGAACGACCGCATCGTGGTCAATTCAATGGTGGCGCTCGGCTTCGGCGCCTCGCTGATTTCGATCTTCGCCCGATTGGGCGGCGGCATTTTTACCAAGGGCGCTGACGTCGGCGGCGACCTTGTCGGCAAGGTCGAGGCCGGCATTCCGGAAGACGATCCACGCAATCCTGCAACCATCGCCGACAACGTCGGCGACAATGTCGGCGATTGCGCTGGAATGGCCGCCGACCTGTTCGAGACTTACGCGGTGACCACAGTCGCGACCATGGTGTTGGCCGCGATCTTCTTCAGCGCGGTCTCGACCGAGATGGTGATGCGGATGATGACGTTCCCGCTTGCCATCGGGGGCGTCTGCATTATCGCGTCCATCATCGGTACGTTCTTCGTGCGGCTCGGCGCCAGCCAATCGATCATGGGCGCGCTCTACAAGGGGATGATCGCGACCGCTATTCTCTCGCTGATCGGCATTGCGGGCGTGACCCACTATCTGATCGGCTTTGGCCCGCTCGCCGGGGTGGATTATTCGGGAGCCGAGCTGTTTTATTGCGGCATTACCGGTCTCGCCGTCACCGCGCTGATCATCGTCATCACCGAGTACTACACGGGCACCGACTATCGTCCGGTGCATTCGATTGCACAGGCCTCGGTGACCGGCCACGGCACCAACGTTATTCAGGGCCTGGCGATATCGCTGGAATCAACGGCGCTTCCGGCGATCGTCATCATTGCCGGTATTTTGGTCAGCTATAATCTCGCCGGCCTGTTCGGCATCGCCATCGCGGTAACGACCATGCTTGCGCTCGCCGGCATTGTGGTTGCGCTCGATGCTTTCGGCCCGGTCACCGACAATGCCGGCGGCATTGCCGAAATGGCCGGTTTGCCGAAGGAAGTACGCAAATCGACCGATGCACTCGACGCGGTCGGCAATACAACCAAAGCGGTGACTAAGGGCTATGCGATCGGCTCAGCCGGGCTTGGCGCGCTGGTGCTGTTCGCCGCTTATAATCAGGACCTGAAGTTCTTTATCGGCAGCGCGAGCACACATCCGTACTTCCAGGGCGTCTCGCCCGATTTCTCTCTCAGCAATCCGTACGTCGTTGCCGGTCTGCTGTTCGGCGGGATGTTGCCGTATTTGTTCGCCGCGATGGGGATGACCGCGGTAGGCCGCGCTGCCGCTTCGATCGTCGAGGAGGTGCGGCGGCAGTTTCGCGAGAAGCCCGGCATTATGCAGGGCAGGGACAAGCCTGATTACGGCCGCGCCGTCGACATGCTCACCCGCGCCGCGATCAAGGAGATGATCGTGCCGTCGCTGTTGCCGGTGCTCTCCCCGATCGTCGGCTATTTCATCATCTACTTCGTCGCCGGCGGCGGCGCTCCCGGCAAATCGGCAGCCTTTTCCGCGCTCGGGGCGATGTTGCTCGGCGTCATCGTTACCGGCCTCTTTGTGGCGATTTCGATGACGTCGGGCGGCGGCGCCTGGGACAACGCCAAGAAGTACATCGAGGACGGTCATTACGGCGGCAAAGGCTCGGACGCCCATAAGGCGGCCGTGACTGGTGACACGGTTGGCGATCCTTACAAGGATACGGCCGGACCTGCGGTCAACCCGATGATCAAGATCACCAACATCGTCGCGCTGCTTCTGCTCGCGGTGCTGGCGCATTAGCTTGTGGTTGCGATGAGCCAGCGACGGGCGGTTGCGCGTTCACACGGGTGGACGCGCTATCGCCTGAAATGGCCGGCCCGATGAAAAACTCCGCGGCGAAGCAATCGGGCTAGTGCACCTTCGCTGGATTGCGCTAGCGGTGCCGACCGGTGCATTAGAGCGGCATACCCAGCCGGGCGTGCGATATTGAGTCAAACAACGCCTGGACGACGGTGAGATCCGATCCGGCCGTCGGCGTTGTGCGAGCGATGAAATCGAACACCTTGCCGTCCTTGATTCCATAGGCCGCGACCCGTTGCACCCGGCGGTCCCGGTCAAAGTAGATCGCGATTACGCGCTGGTCGGTAATCTTGGTCGGCAAGAACGCGACCATACGCTCGGCGCGCTGCGAGATATAATAGAACGCCTCGCCTGAGACGGTAGCGACGGTCGAAGGCGTACCGAGCACGATCAGCACTTGCTCCTGGGACGCGCCAAGACGAATTTGCTCGAGCGCGCCGTCCGGCAGGACGTAGCCGCGCTGAAAGGCCTCGCCGGTGCAGCCGCCCAACGTCAGCGTGAGCGTGAAGGCCAAGACACAGGCCGTGGCGCGCCGCCCTTTACTCAGCACAAAACCATTCCCCATCCAGGCGTCCCCACCTTGTGTCTGGCTGCTGCCTGCCTTACCCCAAGTTTCCAAGCAGCAGGTTACCGCGCGCCCGGCTCGAATGTTTCGGCGCCGATTGAGCAGTCTATCTCTATGATATTAGCGGCGTTTCGACGGGGGCTCCACAATCGCAACATCAATGCGCTCTATGGCATGATCGTGGCGCAGGCGCGGTCGCGAGCCTTTTACGCCCATTATGGGGTTCCGGACAGCGTTGAAGGCCGATTTGAGCTGATTGTGTTGCACCTTGTTCTGGTGCTGCGCCGCCTTGCCGCAACGAGCCAAGCCGGGGGTCGAGGTGACCGCCGGGGCAACAACGGCGTTGGGCAGCGGCTATTCGATGCTTTTTGCCGCGACCTCGACGATAATTTGCGGGAAATGGGCGTCGGCGATATGGCGGTCCCGCGCAAAATGCGGCAATTCGGCGAAGCCTTTTACGGCCGGCAGACGGCGTATGACGCCGCCATGAATGCCGAGGACGAACGGGAGCTTGAGAAGGCGCTGGCGCGCAATATCTTCGGCGTGGCCGCGGTGGAAGACAGGGTGGAGCGGCTCGCGCGTTACGTGCGCGCAACTGCAGCCTGGCTTGAAGCCGAGGAGGACAAGGACATTCTCGCGGCTGGTAGGGCAGTCTTTCCCAGCCCGGAGGGTTTTGCCCATGCATCGACCTGAGAGAGCGGGAGCCACACCGTGGCGGTTTCCGGTGACGCTCGAAGATGTGCCGGAGAGCGGCAAACGTTTTGAATTCGCCGCTGGCCCCGACATACGCGCGGCCGTCGCGCAGACCGCCGGGCTGCGTGACCTGCCGCGCCTTGAGGCAAGTTTCGAGGTGCGCAGGCAGGGAGCCGCCGCATTACACGTCACCGGCAGGGTCTCCGCGACCGTCGGTCAAAACTGCGTCGTCACGCTCGAACCGCTCGCGAATGAAGTGGAGGAGGATGTCGATCTCCTGTTCGCGCCGCGGTCGGTTGCCGGGACGGCCGCCGATGAGGCCGGTGTGCTCGCCGGGAGCGGGGACAATACGGAGCCGCTGATCGATGGACGGATCGATCTCGGCGTACTCGCCACCGAGTTCCTGCTGATTGGGCTCGATCCGTATCCGCGCAAGCCCGGAGCGGTGTTCCAGTCGCCAGCGGATGCGACCCCCGATGCAGGCCCCTTCGCAGTTCTAGGCGCGCTGAAGAAGGATCGGGATGCCCGCTGATCGCAGTTGTTTCCGGTCGCCGAACCGTTATTGTCCGCCTCGGTCTCGTCTTGCTCGGTCTTCTCTTGCCTTGCGCGGATGAGGCGCGTGATCCGAATGTGGAACCGGGTATTACCTTGAGGATCATGCGCCGACATGAACCGTGACCCGATTGCGCCGAATTGGATCGTGATTTAGGACCCGCGGGCATTTCATGTCGCAGATGGTCCGCATTGCTCTTGACGCGATGGGGGGCGACCACGGTCCCGCCGTGGTTGTCGCCGGGGCCGAACTGGCGTTAGCCCGCCACCCCGAAAGCAAATTCCTGTTCTTCGGCGATAAAGCGCAGATCGAACCGCTTGTTGCCGGGCGCCCGGCGCTGAAATCGGCCTCGAGGGTTGTTCACGCCGATGTCGCCGTGCGCATGGGAGACAAGCCAAGCCAGGCGCTTCGCCACGGCCGCCGCAAATCCTCGATGTGGCTCGCAATCGATGCGGTCAAGAAACGCGAGGCCGACATGGCGGTCTCGGCCGGCAATACCGGCGCGCTGATGGCGATGTCGCGGTTCGAACTCAAAACCCTGCCGGGTATCGAGCGGCCAGCGATCGCGGCGTTATGGCCGACGCTGCGGGGAGAATTGGTCGTACTCGACCTCGGCGCCTCGATTGGCGCGGACGCCGAGCATCTTGTCGATCTTGCGGTGATGGGTGCGGCCATGGCGCGCATTTTGTTTCGGCTCGATCGCGTGAGCGTTGGACTGCTCAACATTGGCGTCGAGGAAGTCAAAGGCTTGGAGCCGGTGCGGGAGGCAGCGCGAATCTTGCGCGAGACGCCACGGCCCGATCTCGACTACTTCGGTTTCGTCGAAGGCGACGATATCGGCAAGGGTACCGTCGACGTCGTCGTCACCGAAGGCTTTGCCGGTAACATCGCGCTTAAGACCGCCGAGGGAACGGCGCGTCAATTTGCCGGATATCTCAGGGCGGCAATGAATTAATCGCTCAGCGCCAGGATCGGATATTTATTCGCGCGTTCGGCGTTCCGGGAATTGCGCGAGCGTATGGATCCGAGGCGTTCCAACGGCGGCGTATTCCTTGGGCTCAACGGCATCATCATCAAAAGCCACGGCGGAACCGATGCCAAAGGTTTCGCGGCCGCCATCGAACTTGGCTACGGGATCGTGCGCGATGAACTCCTGGCAAAGATCACGGCGGCGCTCGGACGGGACGGCGATGAAGCGGGTCAACCGGCGCGCCAATCGGTCGGCGGAGTAGCGGTGTGATGGTTCGCCGTTCCGTCGTGCTGGGCTGCGGCAGTTATCTGCCGAACCAGGTTCTCACCAACGCCGATCTCGCGCTGAAAGTCGACACGACCGACGAATGGATCGTGCAGCGCACCGGTATTCATGAACGCCGGATCGCTGCGCCGGGCGAACTCACCTCGCACATGGCGACGCTTGCCGCGCGTGCCGCACTCGCCCATGCGCGCGTCGACGCGCAGGCGATCGACCTCATCGTGCTCGCGACCTCGACGCCCGACAATACCTTTCCGGCCAGCGCCGTGTCGGTGCAGGCCGAACTCGGCATCACCCAGGGCGCCGCTTTCGATCTGCAGGCCGTGTGTTCCGGATTCGTCTATGCGCTGGCGACCGCTGATGCTCTGCTGACATCGGGCGCCTTCTCCCGCGCGCTGGTGATCGGCGCGGAGACGTTTTCACGCCTGCTCGACTGGACCGACCGCACCACCTGCGTGCTGTTCGGCGACGGCGCCGGCGCGATCGTGCTCGAAGCGCAGAACCAGCCGGGTACGCCGGACGATCGCGGCGTTCTCACCGTGCGGCTGCGTTCCGACGGGCGGCATAAATCGAAGCTCTACGTGGATGGCGGGCCGTCGTCGACCGGCACCGTCGGCCATCTGCGGATGGAAGGCCGCGAAGTGTTTAAGCATGCCGTGGCGATGATCACCGATGTGGTCCATGACGCTTTCAAAGCGACCGGGTTTACCGTCGCGGATATCGATTGGTTTATTCCGCACCAGGCCAATAAGCGCATCATCGATGGCTCGGCGCATAAGCTCGGCATAGATCCCACCAAGGTCGTCAGCACGGTCGACCGGCATGGCAACACCTCGGCGGCCTCGATTCCGCTGGCGCTCGCCGACGCCGTCGCCGACCGCCGCATCAAGCGCGGCGATCTCCTGCTGTTGGAGGCGATGGGTGGGGGGTTCACCTGGGGCGCGGCGCTGGTGCGGTGGTGAAGCGGAGAGCCGCTAAAGCCGTTGACCGTTCGTTGAGAAGTTAATATCGTTGATAATCTTGATAATTCAGTACGATACCATGATCGGTTAGTATTGATCGCCGAGAGCGGGGCTGGCGATGGCGAGAAAGACGATCACGCGGGCTGATCTATGCGAGGCCGTCTACCAGAAGGTCGGCCTGTCGCGCACGGAATCCGCCACGCTCGTTGAGCTGGTTCTGAAAGAAATCACTGATTGTCTGGAACGCGGCGAAACGGTGAAGTTGTCGTCGTTCGGTTCGTTCGTAGTGCGCAAAAAAGGCCAGCGCATCGGACGCAATCCGAAGACCGGCAAGGAAGTGCCGATCTCGCCGCGCCGCGTCATGGTGTTCAAACCGTCCGCCATTCTCAAGCAGCGGATCAATTCCGAAACTGACGGCAGCGGCATCGAACTGGACGACTGACAGCGCGGTACAGGGCAGTGGAAAAAGCGCCGGACGCATTCCGCACCATCAGCGAAGTTGCCGAAGAGATCAACGTTCCGCAGCATGTGCTGCGGTTCTGGGAAAGCCGCTTCACACAGATCCGGCCGTTAAAGCGTGGCGGCGGCCGGCGCTATTATCGCCCGAACGATGTCGACTTGCTGCGCGGTGTCCGCCATCTGCTGTACGGCGAGGGCTACACCATTCGCGGCGTGCAACGCCTGCTGCGCGAACAAGGCCAGTCGTTCGTGCAAAGCGTCTGGCGCGCCGGCGCCGAAACGCCGCCGCCGGAGTTGGACGACGATAACGGTAGCGATCTCGAAGATCGGGCAGCTATGCGTTCGGGTGATGATCCGTCGCTTGTGGCGAGTGCGCCCGGTCTTGCGGCAGACGAGCGTTCAAATGAGCGGCGTGAACCGAAAATAATGTTGCCGCCCGATGCCGCGCCGGCGCCGCAGCGGCTCGGCGCCGAACAACGGCGCAAGCTGCAGACGGCGCTTGACGAGCTGATCGCCTGCCGACGGCTGCTCGACGGTGCGCTGTCGGAAACGCCGGTGTCTCAAGATTAATGCAGCAACCGGCGAGGGCGCGGCGCGAGCTTCACGCTCACGTCAACGCGCCCTCGTGTCTGGCGGCTAGATATGCTGCCCGACCGCGCTGCCATTCTTAAACGATCGCGCCTTTTTCGTTTGCACCGGCAAGCATCCAACCGGCCCGCAGACATTGGCAACTTGCTGCACCAAGGGCGCAACGCCGAACGTCGGCGCAGCGGCAAGTGGCAAAGCGCTGGCCTCGTTGCTGAAAGCTCCGCCCGAGAGAATGGCCGCGGCAGCGAAAGCGGTGAGAAGAGTTGCTCGCATGTTTGTCCTCATGAAGTGGGAACGATGTAGATAGACCGGTGAACGCACGCACACTCAAATCGCGGAAACGTGGAGATCAGAACGAAACATTTGTCCGCGCTTGGCTAGCCCGCCTTGCGCAGCTCGAACGCGGCGGCGCCGTCAGCGCCAGCAAGGGCTGCAAACAACGGTCCAAGGAAGTTCTGGTATCGGCGCCAGCGTCCCACCGAACTCCGATAAATCGGCCGGCGCACTTGCGTGGCGCTTGCGGTGCGGACCGGCCGCGCGTTGCGGTGAAAGTCGAGGCAGCGCGGATCCCAGGTAAGACCGCAGCGCGCGACGATGCGTCGCGCCACGCCTTCCAGATCGTCGACGAGTTCCTCGTAGCGCACGTCCGTGATGCGGCCGGGCGGGAGCACGCTGTGCCAATGCGCCATCAGCGCCTGATAGTGCCGATAGTAGCGGCCCAGCTCGGCGAGATCGTAGGTGTGAAGCTGGCCCTTGGTGAAATGCACGGAGAAGCAGGAGACGCAGGTGTCCGCCGGATCGCGGGTGGCGTGAATGATGACGGCGTCGGGCAGCGCCACATGGATCAGCCCGGCATAGAGAAAGTTCGCCGGCATCTTGTCGACGATCCGCGTCGCGCCCGGTGCGCGCACCAGTAGCTTTTCCAAATAGAGTGCGCCCAGTTCGCGAAACTGGTCGGCGGTCATGCCGGGCACGAAGTCAGGAAATGGCAGTCCGCGTGGTGTCGCGCGTCCAATGCCGCCGGCGGTTTGCTCGAACAGGGTGAGTTCGCCGGCCCCGGAGATTTGCGGATGGCTTGCCAATATCTGCTCGATCAGCGTTGTGCCCGAACGCGGCATGCCGACAATGAAGATTGGGACGGCGGACCGCGCTCCGGCGCCCTCCCGCGCGCCGATAAAGTCGCGGGTAAACACCTGGCGGACGCGGTCCATGATCCCGAGTGTTGCGCCTTCGTCGTAAGCAACCCGCTGGCGCTTGAGCGTGTTGGCGGCCAGCAACTGGCGAAAAGCGCCCTCCGGATTGCCGAACTGTTCGCTGACCTTGGCGAGCGCAAAATGCAGATGCATGCGATTCACGGGAGCAAGTGATGCGGCGTCGGCGGCGAGGTTCTCAAGCGCCGTGACGTAACGATCGCCGGCGCTGAGTGATCCCATGGCGGCGAGATTGTCGTAGTAGGAAGCGTCTTTTGGGCAGAGCCGGATCGCCTCTTCAACGGCGCTGCGCGCTTCGGCCATCCGGCCGCGTTCCTTCAAGATCAGGCCGAGATTGTTGTAGGCGCCGGCAAAGCCCGGATGGCTCGCGATGGCGCGGCGGAAAATTGCCTCCGCCTCATCCCACCGTTCAAGCTGCGCCAGCGCGACGCCCCAGTTGCACAGCGTCTCCGGATTGTCAGGTCTGATCGACACCGCTTGCGCATATGCCGCTACAGCCTCCTCGAACCTGTCGAGTTCGGTGAGCGCCAGACCGCGATTATTGTGGATCTCCGGGAAGTTCGGCCGCAGCGTCAGAATTTGCTCGTAAAGCGTGACGGCCTGGCTGAATTGTCCGGCCTGGTGACTGGCAAGGGCGCGCGAGCACAGCGCCGACAACGCGGCGTGCGCAGCCGCTGCAGAGGTGTTCGAGTTTCGGGCAGGCCTCGCCGACGGTCTGTTCGCCACGGTGCTGTCCTATCAGGCGCGCGCAGAATCGCGGGTAATCGTGACGACACCCCACTCCTTTCGCTAGAAGGCCATGGTGAATGAACTATTAACGCGACCGCCGGCTTCGCGCTAAGGCAGACTGGCGCAGTTCAAGGTATTACCGAGCCAGCCGCAATACGTCGCGGGTAGTCGCGGCGAAGTTTGCGACGCGACGGTTTGGTTGCTTTGTTCAAGCTGCGCGATCGGGCGTTTATTTGGTCGGAGCGCCGAGATTTGAACTCGGGACCCCCAGTCCCCCAGGGTGAGGCGCTATCGCAGCATAAGTGTGCACGAGGGCGTACGAGGCTTGCAAATAGCTGCAGTCATGCCTATACCCTCAGTCTGTTAGGTGCATGACAACGCACGAAAGCGCGTCTGCATCTTCCCATGATCTTCCCAGGTCAGGGTCACATCCCAACCGGAAGACTGAAGGGGTGGACAAAATGAAGCTGACACAGAAGGCGGTCGCCCCGCTCACCCTGCCCAAGCGCAAGAGCGAGGCGATATTTTTTGATGACGATCTGCCCGGATTCGGGCTTCGGCTGCGCCGCGGTGGATCGCGGGTCTGGGTTTTTCAATACAAGATCGGCACCAAGCATCGCCGCATGACGCTCGGCGCGTATCCTGCAATCAAGCCCGATCAGGCGCGAGAGACAGCCGGCAAAATGCACGCTGCGGTGCGTCTCGGTCGCGACCCGGCCGGCGAGAAGGCTGAAGGCCGGACCAGGGCGGCCGAAACAATGGACGCCGCACTGCGGGCCTATCTGCCGCAGGCGCGGGAACGCCTCAAACCGCGCAGCTATCGAGAGGTCGAACGTCACCTACTCGTTCACGCCAAGCTGCTTCATGGCCTGCAGTTAGCGAAGATCGAACGGCGTTCGGTTGCGGCCCGGCTCGCCGAGATTGCCGCGGCAAGCGGCCCGGCGGCCGCGAACCGTGTGCGCGCGAGCGTGTCGGCGTTCTTTGCTTGGGCGCTGCGGGAAGGGCTTGTCGAGGACAATCCGGTTATCGGCACCAACAAGGCACACGAGAGCGGCGCACGCGAGCGCGTGCTTACCGGCGCAGAACTGCGGGCAATCTGGCATGGTCTTAAAGATGATCATTACGGCGCGATCGTTCGGCTTCTCATGCTCACCGGGCAGCGGCGCGATGAGATCGGCAGTCTGCGATGGTCGGAGATCGCCGATACGGCAATGAAAATCACGCTGCCGTCGACACGTACCAAAAACAAGCGAGAACATGTCGTGCCACTCAGCGGTCCGGCACTGGCAATCTTGAAAGCGCAGACGCGACGCACCAATGGCGAGGAAGAGCGCGATCTGATCTTCGGAATTGGCGAAGGCGGCTTTTCTGGATGGTCCGATTGCAAGCACGCGCTCGACGACGCGATTACGGAAGAGGAGGGCCAGTCGCTCCCTCATTGGACCTTGCACGATCTTCGACGAAGTGCGGCGACCGGGATGGCTGAGCGTGGCGTGCAGCCTCACGTCATCGAAGCAGTGCTCAATCACGTCGGGCACAAGGGCGGCGTCGCCGGCATCTACAATCGCGCGAGCTATGAGCGTGAAAAAACAGCGGCGCTGAGCTTGTGGGCCGATCATGTGACCGCGATCGTTGAAGGCCGCAAATCCAAGATCGTCCCGCTGCGAGCCTGAACAAATGTCCGGTGATCCGCGCCTAGGGGCTTCCGAGGTTATGACGGCGGCCTCCGAGATTACAACGGACGGCGAATGGGTATCACTTGCCGCGATCGTCAATCGTTGCGGTGGTCTCGACGCACCCGAGTTCGAACACATGAGTTAGTGGGTGCAAGATGGTCTGCGGTCGGGGCGGCTGCATTATCGCTACTATCTGGATGAGCAAAGGACGCTTCGGAGGGACGATCTGCCCGAAGCATTTTGGCGTGGCGCCCACGTACAATGGGAATGGAGCATCGCCGCTTATCCACCGCGGACGGTGCAAGGCGTGGAGGTCTTCCTGCCGAATGCTGGCACCAACAACTCATCGGATGCGGCGTGGCTAACGGCGGCGATTGCCCGCCTAAAAGGCCTTCCCAATCCTGATCGCCCAAAAAGCAAAACGGAGGCATCGCGTCGGTTGGCAGCCGAAATGACGAAGGCGCTTAAGGCAGGAGAATGCCAGAAGGCGCTCCGCGCGCGATCCATCGAAATGCATTATTTGAAGGGTCGTTGGCCGTAGCAGGGCGACCGACGCACAAAACACGCACGAATGTGCGTTTGGCCGGTGCGCCGTTTTCTGCTCTCAACAGCACAGTGATGCTGATTGGAGAGCAAAACAAATGCCGTCGAGACGACCTGACAGCCATCTTGAAATCTCACCTGACTTGCAACTTGAACGTATTGTGTCGTTGAAGGAGGCCGTAGAGCTAAGCGGCATCTCAGCGGATACATGGCGGCGCCACCATGCTCATTTGATCCGCCGATTATCGCCGCGTCGCCTCGGCATCAAGCTTCGCGACGTGGTGTCGGTTGGCGGTGTTGAGAGCAGGGCCGCGTGACAACCTATGCGACCAAAAAGAAAACGGCCCGGCGCTCGCGACGCCGGACCGCAAAGACGTGTTGTTGTTGCAAGCAACAAATCGTCTAGCAAAAATCGCTACACCTCGTCAACGCCTCGCCTCGCCGTGCTGGTAGTGCACGATGAATTTGGCGGTTATCTCGGCCGTTTTGTTGCTCTCACCAAGGCGAGCGCACGCCGAGACCGTGGCGCTCACGAACTCAGCCGCAGGGACTTTTTGGTTATCGGCGCAATCGCTGCGCGTATGACGCGCGGTAAAAAGCAAATCGTCGTTGCGGATGCCGAGATCGCCAAATTTGCCGGCATCAGCACTAAAAGCGTCGCGCGCGCGAAGCGCAGATTGGTTGCAGCCGGATTGCTCACGTCGAGGCAGCGTGGGCGCGGGCCGAACAGTTATCGGCTCGGCGGTGGTCGATGATGGTCGCGGCCTTCGCAAAGCGTCGCAACAGTATAAGTGGGCAATTCGCGCCGCGGACGATCGAGATGTTGGAATCTCCTCCTTATCGAGTCCTTCTCCCGAGCCGCGCATTTGCTAATTTCGCGTATCGAAATCGAGCTCGGGCATCACGGCGGTAATGACAACGGGAGACTCCCGGTCACTGTCGATGATTTTGTTGATTACGGGATACACGCCGCGTCCGTCGCACCTGCGATCCGCGAAGCGGAAGCGCTAGGCTTCATCCGCGTTACGCGGGGTCGCGGCGGCAATGCCGAACACCGTGCGCCAAACTTGTTCCGCCTAACCTTCGGCCGCAACCGCGACAGCCGCAAAGAACCGCCTTCCGACGATTGGCGAAGGATCAAAACCATTGAGCAGGCGACGCAGATCGCTCGGGCCGCCCGTGGCAAGAAAGATCACGGTGCTGTCGCCCACGGAAAGCGAAGCTGGCTTGCGTTTCGACGCCGGTCGAAAAGTGTGCGGAAGAAAAAACAGAAGACCGACCCCGGTTTTTGTGTCGTTTCGACCCCGGAATCCGGGATTGGAAGCCCCGCATTTCCGGCCCCGGAATCCGGGGTTACAGGGTCACCTCAAAAACCGGGGTCACTATCTAGATTTGGGGAGGAACCACCGTCTCGACCATCTAGAACCCGCAGCCCACGACCAGTCGCTATCGCGCAAACCAGGGAAGACGATGCCATGACGAAATATCTGCACGCCGAACTCGCCGACGACGTTTGGCTGTTTGAGCTCTCTGACGACGCGGAAATCCGTGAGACGATGTATTTGATAACGTCGGCCGACGGTGACCCTGTCGTTTACCATGAAAACCTTTGCGCCGATCCCGCCCGGCAGCGCCCGCTGCCGGCCGTGCCATTACGGAGACTGTCCAATGAAGTCCCAGATGGGGGCGCGCGCCGCGTTCTGTTGCTCGACGCGGGTGGCAGAGTTCACAAGTATGTCGAAGACCGTGGCACGATCTCGGTATTGCACTAAGTGGGGCTTGCTTGCTGTGTGACGGTGAGACGCCAAGCGCGCAGCGATGAGCAAAGAGCGCAGCAGCAACCGAAGTCGGGCGGTGAGATAGAAATGAGACAACGACGAAGACGGCTTGGTTTGGGTCCTTCCGGCGCTCGATTTCGATGGGGTGTCGCGCGACCGCGATAGCCGAATGTAATAGGGCGAGAGATCGCACCGTGTCACCAACGAGACGAAAGGAAAGTCCCATGACTGAGCCGAAATCGGCGAGCGCATCGCAGGCGGCTTTGTACCTCGACATGAGCCGAGAGCAGCTTCGGCGGTTGGTCGGGCAGCGCGTCATCACGCGGCGCTCGGAAGGCCGCTTCGTCCTCGATCAGATCAGGATCGAGTACGTTCGCCATTTGAAGGATCGGGCGGCGGCACGATCTTCTGAGAAGCTGGAAAGCGACAGCAGGGCCGCGCGCGCAAAGGCCGAACTAACCGAGTTGAAGGTCCGCAGGCAGCGCGGCGAGCTCATGAACCTACCGGGCGCGCTCGCCTACATGGGGGAATTGGTCGCGGGCCTGTTTGGCGCTTTGGACGGCGTGCCAACCGAGTTCTGCGGCCGCGATCTTGCCGGGCGGCGAAGGCTGCAAGCGATTATCGAGCGCCACCGGAATAATTTCGCCGATCAGATGGAAGCAAAAATAAAACAATTAAAAGCCGAGGCTGCGGCATGATTGATGAGCGAAAGATATTTGATGCGGCCGTGGTCGCTGTACTGTCCGCGTGGGCAGCAGGCGATCCTAGTCTGGCCTTCGCCGCGATCCTCGATGTCGTCGAAACCCGCGGCGGTAAGCATGGCGACGACATCGATATCGACGTACTGGCCGCCGTCATGCGAGAGGTCGAGTTGTCGGTGACGGCAACGCTGGCGGGAGCGGCGCTGCAATGACGTTGCGCACCGTACCACAGCCCGACGACAACGCAGCCGAGCCGACGCTTCGCGACGTGCTGGTCGAATTGCGGTTGCTGCGGGGACTGATCGAGCAGGCGCTACCGGCGGCGCCCCCACGGTCATGGCTGACGGTCGGGGAAGCAGCGTCGCTTGCCGGCAAATCTGAGCAGGCGCTTAGCGGATGGTGCCGGCGCCATCGTATCGGGGTGAAAATCCGAAACGCGTGGCGCGTCGACCGCGAGCAGCTACGCCGCCTTTTGATCGAGCGTTTTGGAGAGGACCGATTGCCGTCCGGATTGCACTAAGCGTGCGGATGGCCCAACAGTGGCTGCTGATTTGCCATCTGGCCGGCCTCGGTGATGAGCATGTCGCCGTGCCCGTCGGCAGCAGTGACAAAGCTAGCGGCGATGTAGTTGCCGAGCAGTGCGGCGTTCGCACTGTGGGCATGCTTCGCTGGTGGCGCTGGCGGATCGGTGACTAAGGTGCCGCCGTGTCCATCGCTCGCGATGTGGAAGTTTGCCGTGGTGTAGTCGCCGAGCAATTTGATGTGGGCCGTTTCGGTTCCGTAGGTCACGGTGAGCGTGCCGCTTGTATGACCGCTGGCTTCGACAAAGCTGAGGTGCGTCCCTTTGCGGCGGCGCGTGCTGAAACCAATGTCGGCAAGATCAAGCCGATCCGGCACGCCAAATCCGGCCACAAGCCCTCCGAATTGCCCGTCGAGCCACAGGGTGCCGCCCCCTGAAAACGTCACCGCACCAGCGGCCGAGCCGCCGTCCTCCACCTTGAGCGTTCCGCCACTTGATACAATAGCGCCGTTTACCCCGCCGCCCGCACTGATGATTTCCGTGCCGCCGCTGTGTACAGTGGTGCCACTCGCGGTGCCGCCGGACTCCACTACCTGCGAGCCGGTGAAAACCGTCACGCCGTTGGCGTTGCCGTAATCGATCTGCACGCCGCCGGAAATCAGCGCGTCTAGATCGATTGTGCCATCACTAATCGCTTCACCACCGCCACTGTGGACCACGGTGCCGATTGCCGAACCGCCGTAACTGACCTCTTGGTAGCCTCCATTTTCAATAATGGTACCGCTGGCCGTACCCCCTTGATCGATCTGCCCACCGCTACTGATGATCGTGTCGTCGGCCACGCCGTTGTTAATGACGTACTGAATCCCATCACTGACGATGGTCTGATTGACTACAGCGTCATTGACGGACTGCATCCCTCCAATCAATGTGTTATTGCTGGCTAGGCCTCCGTACAGGACGTACTGCGACCCCCCAATCACGGTCGTGCAACTGCCTACGCCGCCGCTTTCGATTTGTTGGTAGCCGCCGTAACTGATCGTGGTGCCGCTCGCCGTGCCAGCACTGTAGACGTACTGTTGACCGCCGCTGCTGATTGTGGTGTCGCTTGCAGTACCGCCCCGGAAGTCATTTCCGACGAACTGGCGACCACCGCTGTCGATGGTATCGCCGTTTGCAATACCGCCGGATGAGACGAAGACGAACAACTGACTGCCACCGCCGGTGATGACCGTGCCGCTCGTCGTGCCTCCGGATTCGATTACCTGCGAACCGGTAAAGATGCTCGCCCTGTTCGCGTAGCCGAACACATTCTGCTCGCCGCCAGAGATGATGGCGCCAAAGTCGGTGCCGCCACTAGAGACGACCTCAAGACCGCCGCTTGAAATAATTGTCGGATCGGCGACGCCGCCGTTCAGTACATCAAGCGTGCCGCCGCTCAACACCGTGATATTCGACGCGCTGCCACCGGACGCAACCTCTAGGGTGATGCCATCGCTGACTGAATAGCCTGACACCGTTGCTCCGGCCCCCACCTCAACGGTAATGCCGCTGGTGACTGTATAGCCTTGAAGCGTCGCGCCAGCGCCGATTTCGAGAACGCCGCCGGAGTCGATGGTGAAGCCGCTCGCACTGCCGCCGCCCAACAAATCGAGCGTGCCGCCGCTCGATACAAGAGTGCCGTTGGCTGTACCGCCAGCGCTTACGATTTCGATGCCCGCGCTGTCGATTGTCGTGAAGTTAGGTGTGGCGTTTGTCTCGGCACCACTATCGAGTTCCAGAACGCCGCCGCTTTGGACGACTATGGTTCCCTCCGACACACCGCCACTTTGTATTTGTAGGGTGACGCCGCTGCTCACCACAAAGTCGTTAATGATGTAGCTATCCACGATTGCTAAGGTTCCACCGGCATTGATCGTAAAGCCAGTTGCGATTCCGACCCCCTGTAACTCTAGTATTCCGCCATCGTTTACGACGGTGTCGATCGCGGTGCCAAAAACGTTCTCGACTCCACCGCTGTTTACGACGGTGTCGCTGGTGGTTCCGACGGAAACGTTATCGCCGACCGTCTCGACGCCCCCGCTGTTTACGGTGGTTCCGATCGCGGTACCGCCAAATTTGAAGTCCTGCTGGCCACCACTATTTACGATGGTGCCGCTCGCTGTACCGTCGTCGATGAACTCGGTGCCACCATTGCCAACGACGGTTCCGCTCGCGGTTCCACCTCCAAGGGTTTCTAGGCCACCGTTCACGACCGTGCCGCTGGTGGTACCGCCGGTCTCGACGTCCTGCTCGCCCCCATTGTTCACGATAGTGCCGGTGGCGGTGCCGTAGACCACTTCACCGCCCCCATCGTTCGCAATGGTGCCACTCGCGGTGCCGCCGCTGGAGATCAGTTGGTCTCCGCCGAAATTTGCCACGGTATCGATTGCGATACCGCCGGGAGAAATTTCGACGAGGCCGAAAGCCTGCGTGTTGCTGATCGTGCCACCGAACGAGACGTTGAGCCTGCCATAGCTGTCGATCGTGTCGAAGTTATCGGTCTGGCCGGAGATGACACTGTAGGTCTGACCCGATGTGACGATCATGCCAAACATGACATTCTCCCCCCGTGTTAAATGCTGGAAGTTTTGCCGATTTTTCGCCGCTCGAAAATGCCGAAGCTTACCCTGACATCATGTCGAAAAGCGAGATGGCGCGCGAGCGCAAAGTGGCGACCCTAGCGGCGGGCGAAACGGCGATCCACGAGAGATTGCTGTCGCTGCGCTCCGAAGTCAACGGACTCGCACGTGCCATTGATCGGCTGACAATGATGCCGCGACGGCGCGGGGCGCGAGTCCACCTCGCGCACGGTGCCGATCTTCGATTGCTCGGAAATGTACTGCGTTTGAAAAAGAGGCCGCTATGACGACGCTACCGAGCTTGCGCCGAGGGTTGCCTGATCGACGGCAGGCCGGTCTCGCCGCCGATCGTAAGACGCTCGACAGTCGTGCAGCACAGCTTGACGCTCGTGAGCGCGCGGTGGCGCAGCGCGAGCAACAACAGGCGACGCGGGAAGGCAAAGCATTGCGCGAGATCGTGGACGAGCGCCTTGGCAGAGGGCGTGCGCTGCTGGTTGATGACGGCGACTACGAAGCGCTGACCGCTAACGATCCGAAAGCGACGGCGGCTTTCATCGTACACTCGATGAGAGTTGCTCAGGGCCTCGTGGTCCCCTCGCTTCCGCGGGATCCGGTCGCAAGACTTGTTGTGCTGGCAGGCATGGAGGCGAGAGGCGAGATCGCCGCCAAGTCGCCGAAGCAGCAGAGCGCTGCGGTGAAGACGACGGCCGCGATGATCATCGAAGCCGACGCGATACGGCGCGGGGAGTTGAATTAAATGACCTACGCGCTCATCAGACACCCAGTATTGGAAAAGGCGGGGCTGCCCACTGCCAATCAGGTTGAGGCGCTGTTTTTGCTCGCGTCCGCCGCTTTGCCCGGTACTACCGATGGTGAGAAATATCGTGAGGAATTCGGCAGAGCATTATTGTACAGCATTTTTTCGCAGCGGAAAGACGTGCCCGATGAACGCTTCGCGGCAACATATTGGCTCAATCAAGCGCGCGAGTTTCTGTCCCGACACGGCTTCAGGGCCGACCTTTCTTTGCGGTCGCTGACGTGTGCGATCGTCGCGTCCGGGATTCCGTATCTTTCGTTGCAGCGCTGGCCTCTCGATCTTGGATTTGGACTCGTGCCCGGTGATCGAGCGCAACCGAGCACAGCTTGGCGAGAGGTTCTTGAAGCAGGGAAAGTGCCGGAGCCGGCAGCGCCGAAACGGCCGCGCCCGCCGCGGCGGAACACGCAACTAGAAATTAGGCGAAGCTTACCGCCTCAAGGACCATCATTTTATTGGCGCGAGTAGAGGTGATGAACAACAGAAACCCCGGCCCGCCCCTTTCCCGTCACCCAAACGGGCCGGCTCGCGACGACACAATCCGTTGGTCCGGCGTTGTGTCGTCGCACATTTTTTGGAGGTTGAGAGATGAAAGAACGAACATCAAACGAAGCAGCAGCGCCGCTGCCAGTGTCGGCTGCAGCACCGGACGCCGCCACAGAGCGGACCGGCAGGGCAAAAGTTTCGCCAGGGCACACGCTACATATACCGACGGGAAAAAGGCGGAGCGTAGGGATGGGAATTCCGACTGTGCCTGACCCGCGAAATCCGACCGCTATTGTGTACGTCCCGGTGACAGTCGCGATTTGCCGGAGCGCCTCGCCCGGCACCGAAGTTGAATTGCCGCTTTCCGAAATCGCGCGCCTCACGACGTTGGGCTTTTTGGTTGATCCGAACAAGATCGGGCCGCCGGCTACGGCCTAAAGGTTTTTGGTCGCGGAAGAACTGGTAACCGCGTTACCAGTTTTTGGTCTTCCCTGCGGTGCGCGCAGGGGGTGATCTAAACGTCCGCTTCGACCCGAAAGCGGGCGGAATTGCTGCGCGGCAGCGATATGACGCGAAGTGCCAGAACGCGGCCTTAAGGGCAGTCCTAAACGAACCTAGCGGCGGCACGGCACTTGCTTGGCGCGGGCGTCGTCGCCACTTATCGGCGTGCGGTGAGCGAGGATGCTGGCAGAATGACCAAATACGATCGGGCTCGGGCTGATTGGGATTGGCTTCACCGTCCAACTGTGGGCCACGTAGGTTCATGAACGTGATGTCGATCGAAGCACAACTGTCAAGAGAGGAGGGGGAGGCGCTCGTGCGACGCGGGCTTGGCAAGTGTGAGCTTGAATTGGTCACCTCCTATTGTGCTCCGCTGGCTTGGAATGTGCGCCGCGAGAATGGCGATATCCGATCGCGAAACGGAACAACGTTTTTCCTTGATGCGGGCGAGGGAGCTTTTGCGGTCACAGCCGCTCACGTAATCGATGGCTGGTTGAAGGACGGCGCGGGGCCGTTAAGGGTGGCCGGCGATGGTCACGCCATGCAAGTGGACTGGGACGCCAGAGTAATCGACGTTCATTCGGAGATGGACATTGCGACTTTCAAAATTAAACCGGAGGAAGTCACTGCGCTCGGCAAGACCGTCCTGACCGGTAATCAACCATCTTGGCCGCCTGATCCTCCGGTCGAACGTTGTGGCATCTATTTTTGTGGATATCCGGGTGTCGGGACGCTTCGCAGCGCGAGTGAGATAACGTTCCGGGCTGGGTCACTGCATTGCGTTGCAAACAGTGTGAGCGAAAAGGATATTTCGACGGTCGTTGAAAGCGAGAGTTTGCTAGATCTGATGGGTAAGGGAAATCCACCAGAGAACTTTGATTTCGGTGGTATCAGCGGCGGCGCCATGCTGATGGTGATACAAGACCGGCTGCGGTCGTGGGCGCTCGCCGGTGTGATCTACCAAGGGCCAAACCCATCTGACGATCCGCACGAATTGATTACCGGGCTGCAAATCATCAAGGCGCGCCGCGCGCATTTCATCCTGCCGAACGGGCAGCTTGACAAATCCCGCTGGCAAACGGTCTCGGGTTGATTTTGGGATAGGGCCAAGGGCGGTGGATGCTTTTAAACGAACAGCGGTGGATGTCCGATTGCGACTTTTAGATTACGCGATCGGAGCCGAGGCGGACGCTTACGAAGATGTTCTGGTCATTCTTAGCGCCGGCATCCGCAAGTCGGCACAGCGGATCGACCGCGCGCCTCAGGATGATGACGCGTTCGTTATGGACGAGACGCAAATCATAGAGAACATGCTGGGTACCGCTTACGTGGTGTGCCAGAACGAAATCACCGCTGTTGTGCAAGCGGCGCTGAGGTTTGACGCCGCGGCCAAGAGTTCGATCTTTTTGGGCAGCCGACCTGCCGAGCGCGAAAGCAGTGTCCGTGCGCTTGGCCCGAAATTCGAAGGGAAGTTCTCAAAGGTGGAGGTTCTGTGGCATCTCGGCAATTACTTCAAGCATCGGGACGAATGGGACCCGGCGACGTGGCATGGCGCAAATGAGTTTACACTGGGCGCGATCAAGGCCGCGGGTCTTGAACCCGGCTGTTCGGGGAATTTGCGTCAAGGCGCTAAAGCACTGGGGAACACGGAATATTCAGACATGGACGTGTTTCAGGAAGCCATTCGCTCTTGGGGAGCCGAAGTGCGCAAGCACATTCTCGCAAGCTTGCCCGCAAGTCGAACGATCTAGCTTGCCCGTTCATGTCGGCTTCGCCCCGAAAGCTATCGCGCACACTTTACGCCGGCACGCGGCAGCGGGGGCGGCGCTGAGGACCGGGCCTTTCTCTTCATGTCGACACCCGATCGCTCCGCCGCAAAATCTGCGCCCCGTTACACAGCATGACCAGTCGCACCGGATACTGCGCGCACATCATCTCATAGAGCGTCCGCGCAACGTCAAGCCGGTTCTCGCGGGCGAGTCTCCATTTCGCACCCTGCGTCTTCGCCGCCTTCGCGGAAAAGCACGATCGAGTATGTGCCCCCGTCGCCGAGCAATCCCAATTCAGCCGCGATGCGGGCAACCTCACCGACCGTTCCCGAACGCAGGAGAAAATTCGCTGCCTGCTCGGTCGTATCACCGCGGCCGAGCGCGTCGGCAAGGTCGCGTTTGTCGCGCGTCGACCAGCGCTTGCCGTCGTTCTTATTCGGCATCGCAGTGCACGCCTTCCAGCATCGGCACCAAGCGCAGCGCGATTGACGCCTCGATCGGCTCAATGCTGCCGCTGGCCGCAGCCTCAAGCTGGGTCCGCGACGTGCCGCCAGGTCGAGCGCTGGCGCCGATCTACCGGCAAGTGCTTCATCAGCGTGAGCACGTCGGCGAGCGTGGTGAGCGTGATGACATTCGGTATGGCGAGCGGGCGGGGCAGCGGTCGGGACCAGTTCGGTTGCAATCGGCGCGGCTTGTCGGGCATTGCTCGCTATCATATAGCGCCCGCATTCTCGTGCGCAGCGTGGCCCGTGTGCGTTCAAATCGCGAGGCCGCTACATCGGACCCCGCCAGAAAGGACGCACCAGCGGCCTCTGTAATGCGTCGCCTAACTCAATCTTCCCATGATCTTCCCATGGTTTATTTCTGGGAAGATCGAGGCTCTGAAAAAGTGGCATAAGTCTTTGATTTTATTGGTCGGAGCGCCGAGATTTGAACTCGGGACCCCCAGTCCCCCAGACTGGTGCGCTAACCGGGCTGCGCTACGCTCCGATGATCGGCGGACTATAGTTAGGGGCTCTCGAGGGCACAAGCGACACCGCAGAGCCGCTATGGCACAAGCGACAAAGCGTTAACTTGCGCTCGCTCAAAAGGTCGCGACGACGTATAGAGGTGCGATTCTTCTGCTTCGCTCGCCCGCACAATCGGATCGTCCGTGAAACGGCTTTTCAGCGCGACCATCAATTCGCTGCGCGCCTTCGGCTATGGCTTTCAGAGCGAAGCGGCGCTGCGCGAGGAGATGGTGCTGCTCGCCGCCGGCGTTTTGTTAGGCTTGGTCGTTGCGCCCAGCGTTGCCTGGTACGTGGCGATGGTCGGATCGCTGCTTGTTCTCTTGGCGGTGGAATTCCTCAATACCGGGATCGAGAAGCTCGCCGATTACGTCACACGCGAGCGGCATGTCGAGATCCGCAGGATCAAGGATTTTGGTTCGGCGGCGGTGTTCTGCGCGATCTGCCTGGCTGGCCTCGTCTGGTTGGCGGCGATCGCGGTGCGGCTCGGGCTCGCAGCGGGCTGAGGTGCTGGAGGCACGAGCTTAAGGCCAGCCCGCCCGTAAGGACGAACACGTATCCGATTGCGGACGTGCCAAATCCTCTTGCGTCGCGCGCAAGTCACAAGCAATAGCAACCTCCGACCGCGAAATTATTGCCGACGCGCCGCGAATCGTCGGCCATGCGAGATCGACCCGCTACGTAGAATCACGCGAGTTTGGGAATAGCCAGTTGCGGTCTCTTGATACGCCGGGTGACCACGGCGAGCTGCGCGCCGACGCGCTCGCTTAAGGATTTGCAGAAGTATTTGTGTTGTATAGGCGAGCGACATCTTCGTTATGCGGCAGAAGTCGTCATACAACTTTTGCGAGAGCTAAATCAAATTTGCGCCATCAATAGAATTCTTGTAGTCGACGGCTTAGCAACTGCCGGCGCGTTACTTGCGGAAGTTGTGCGGCAGCCCAACCGCAACAGTTGTTCTCAGCTTGCGACATCGCAACGATTTGACGCCGGTGCCTCGATGACACCGCGTCCGATGCGTCGAAACTGCTCTGACGCCAAGAGCCTCTGAAGGGGTATCGTCAATGGCCGCGGCATCAATGCTCAACAACGGCAACGCGCCAAAAGCCGTTCAGGTCGCCGCGGCGGTGATCGGAAACGCACTCGAGTGGTATGATTTCATCGTCTTTGGTTTGCTGACGGTGATCGTCTCTCACCTGTTTTTTCCAGCACAAAGCCAGTATGCGTCGCTGTTGCTGGCCACCGCGACATTCGGCGTCGGCTTTTTCATGCGCCCGTTCGGTGGCATTCTGCTCGGGCTTTATGCGGATCGTTACGGCCGAAAGGCCGCGCTGCTTCTGATCATTGTTCTGATGACCGTGGCGATCGCAATGATTGGCTTTGCGCCGACCTACGCGGCCATTGGCATAGCGGCGCCGATCCTCATTGTGACGGCGCGGCTGCTGCAAGGTTTTGCCACCGGTGGCGAGTTCGCTATCGCGACTGCCTTTCTGATCGAAAGCGCGCCGCCGCACCGGCGCGGGTTTTACGGCTCCTGGCAGATGGCGGGGCAGGGCCTGGCAGGCCTGATCGGAGCGTTGATGGGAGTGTTGATAACAGGCAGCCTCTCGCCGGAAGCGCTCGCTGGCTGGGGCTGGCGCATACCGTTTTTGTTCGGATTGATCATTGGTCCGGTGGGATTGTTCATCCGCGGATATCTGGAAGAGACTGAAGCATTTCTTGCCGCGCAGCGCGTCAACGCGCTCAAGCAAAGTTTTTTGACCACGCTTGCCACTCACACCAGGGAAACTTTGGCGTGCGCCGGCATCGTCACTTCGGGGACCATCTCGTTTTACGTGGTGTTGCTCTATATGCCGACGTTCGCCCGCACGCAGTTGGATTTACCGCTGGAGCAAGCGTTCTTCGCCCAGTCGATCAGCCTGGTATGTATGATCGTGGTGATACCGCTGGCGGGCCTCTTGTCCGACCACATTGGGCGCAAGCCGATTATCATCGCCTCGCTGGCTCTTTATCTGGTCCTGACATACCCGTTGTTTAGTTGGCTCCACCACAATCCTTCGTTCGTCAATTTGACGATCGTACAAATAGTGTTCTGTTGCATGCTGGGTGCTTTTTTTGGTCCAAGTTCGGCGGCCGTCGCGGAGCAGTTTGGGGTCCGGCTGCGCTCGACCGGTCTTGGCATCGCCTACAATCTGGCGGTCATGATCTTTGGCGGTTTTGCGCAGCTGTTCGTGACCTGGCTGATCGAGGTGACCGGCTCGCCGGTGGCGCCGTCGTTTTACGTCATTTTCGGCGCTGCGCTCGGCCTGGTGGCGGCGCTGTTCCTGGTCGAGCGCGGGGGCGACGCGCGCCTGCCGGAGCTCGACACCGCCGCATCATGCCCTGGGGCAGCAGCCAGTACCGCCTGAAGCGGGGTCAGGGCCCCCATAGCTGTTTGCTGGCGATGGCGGCGCCTTCGCTGAGCGCGCGCAATTTCGCCGAGACGATGCTGTCGGCCACGGCGGGTTCGGCGCGTACTGCGGTGCCGAAGCCGCAATCGACGCCGGCGATCAGGCGTTCACGGTCGATGACGCCGGCATAGCGTGTGATGCGCTGCGCCACCAGCCGCGGATGCTCGACGAAATTCGTGGTCGAGTTGATCACGCCGGGAATGAGAATTTTGTCGTCGGGAATCTTCGATCTCCTTCAGATCTTCCCACTCGTGATCGTGGCGCGGATTAGCGGCCTCGATACTAATCGCCTGGGGCCGCGCCTTGAATGCAATATCGATGATTTTCAGGAGCGGCAGATCGTGGGTGTGCGGGCCCTCGTAATTGCCCCAGCAGATGTGCAACCGCATGCGGTCGGCCGGCAGACCGGCGGTCGCCGCATTGAGCGCCGCGACATTGCGCTCGGCGATGTTCTTGCGAAATTCATCGTCGGTGAGATGACGGTATTGGTTGTTGCGCGCCGAGCCGAGGTCGGGAGCGTCGATCTGCAGCAAGAAGCCGGCTTCGACGATCGCGCGATATTCATGGCGCATCACATCGGCTAACGCCGCGACATAGGCATCCTCGGTCGGGTAATGCAGGTTGATGATGAAGCGGGTCAAAATTCCCGGCGACGGCGCGGTCATGAAAACTTCGGCCGGATGCGATTTTGCAGCGGCGGACTTGAGATGCGCGATGTCGCGGTCGAGCCCACTTCGATCGTGGTAGCGCAATTCGCCGACGCAGCCAGGAAACGGCATGCTGCTGAAGTTGCGTTGCTGGCTGGTGAAATCCGGATGCGCCAAGAGGTCGCGCCCAAGCATAATGTCGCGGCCCTTTTCGGCGGCGCGCGGATCGGGTTCGATGCCGCTGACGCGGTGCCGGATGTAGGTGGTGTAGGACGGCTTGCTCATCTCGCCGTCGCTGATGACGTCGATGCCGGCCGCGACCTGTGCCGCGACAACGTCATCGACCGCCTGCGCGGCTGCGGCATCGAACGCTTGCGGGTCGACGGCCGCGCCGGTCTCGCGCTTGAGAATGAGGTCAATGAGCGGCTTCGGGCGGGGCAAGCTGCCGGAGTGGGTCGTCAGGATGCGATCAGTGGAAGTTTTCATGCGGCATTCTCGCGCGCGTAAGTATCGAAGAAGGAAGGGTACCGTTAGACTTGGAGCGGTAGAGCCTTGGTACCGCAATCGTAGCGCTGCAAAATAATATACAGCGACCCGAACCGAGATTATTCGGTCCGGCCGAAGTTCCGCAACGCGCCAGCGTCAGAGCAGCAAGCGGGCCGGCGCATGCCCCGGCCCGTTATGATTGGACGATTACGCTGCCGCCCGCCCTTGAAAAAGCTGCTTGGTGGCGAGTGCTGCCCCCTCGGAGAGCGCCTTGAGCTTCGCCCAGGCGATCTGCGGGTGGACGCGGCCGCCAAGCCCGCAATCGGTCGAGGCGATGACGTTTTCGGGACCGACCGCTTCGGCAAAACGGACGATCCGGTCGGCGACGAGTTCAGGATCCTCGATCAGATTGGTCGAGTGGGTCACTACACCTGGCAGAATCTTTTTGCCCGGGGGCAGCTTGATGTTCTTCCACAGCTTCCATTCGTGTTCGTGGCGGGCGTTGGCGGCCTCGAACGAGTAATAGTCGCAATTGACCGCGAGCATCAGGTCGACAAGGTGCTTCATCGGGATGTCGGTGGTGTGAGGGCCGTGCCAGCTGCCCCAGCACAGATGGAAGCGGATCTTGCTCGGCGGCAGCCCCTTGATCGAGTGGTTGAGCGCATCGATTTGCATCTTGGTATAGCGCCGATAGCCTTCGATGCTGGGTTCGTTTTTCTGCTGGTCCCAGTTCTCGCCGATCGCCGGGTCGTCAAGCTGCACAATCAGGCCGGCGTCGATGATCGCCTTGTATTCGTCGTGCATTGCGTCGGCGCAGGCGTACAGCAATTCCTCTTCGGTCTTGTAATAATCGTTCGGCATCCGCGCGCAGCTCGCCGGCGCGATCGCATTCATCCAGGCACCTTCGGTCGGAAGCCCGGCGGATTTCAGGCCGGCCTTGAAGTTGGCGATGTCGCGCTGGATCAGATCTTTGCCCTTGTACTTGACCGGGCCTGTGACCAGCGGGCTGTGCTCGGTCATGAACTGCACGGGCAACCCGCAGCCGGACTGCGGGTCCATATAGGCCTCGTGAAACTTGGCCATGTCGCGGCGCTCGCCCCAGTCGCCGACGACGAAATCCTTGGGCGCCATCGGCGTCTTCGTGTGCGCCGTGAGCTTTGTGAACCAGAGCCCCTGCTTGACGACCTCAACGCCGGCGAGCCGCGGGATGATGTACGACCACCACGCGCCGTAATCGTAGGCCCACCCGACGGTGTGACCGAGTTCGCCGTCGTTGACGAGATCGACGCCGGTCTCCTTTTGCTTGCGGACGACCTCGGCAACTGAATCCTTCAGTTCGCGATCGAAGGCGGCTTCGTCAAACTTCTCGCCAAGCGTCTTCTTCTGGCTCAGTTCAAGAAGCTTCTCCGGGCGCGGCAAGCTCCCGACGTGTGTCGTCAGAATCCGGTTAGCCATGGTCATTCCTCCCTAGCGTTTTGAACGTTGTGCCGGATGTGCGTGCGAAAGTGCGCCAGCCGTGCGGTTGTGAGCAAATTTACTCACAACGGCGCACCATCGGCAAGGACTCGAGCGTCAAGGTCTCAAGCGGCGCGATCGATGACGGCGTTGGAGTGAGCGACGGCGTTGGGCGCTAAGACGGGCAATCGCCCAAACCGCAGTACAATGGCGATGGCATCAGCCATCGCTCGCCGACCAAGCTCAGCTGCCCGGGAGCGAAGTTTTGTTGGCTTGCCGATCGGCTGCTGCGGGAGCGACGTTCCGGGAGGGAGCGGTCGGTTGGTGATCAGCGTGTAGCGCGGCGCGAATTTCCTTGACCACTTTGCCCTGGACCGTCGCGTCGGTATCGAGGTTGAGGTGGCCCATACCGGGAAGGCCCCCGACGTCGAAGTTTTGCACCGATCCCTTGAATTGGTCGCCGCGGCGGACCGAATGACTGCCGTATGAACTGTAATAGTTCACATAACGGTCAACCTGACCGGCGGCCGTGATCGGCCACACCGGATCCAAACTGACCGCCAATTTTACCGGGATGCCGCGCGCGCCCAACTGAGCCGTGGTTTTTGTCATCGCTCCGGCGCCGGCCGAGTAGCCGACAAGAACGATCCTGCGCAAGTGTCCGGCCTTGTATCCGGCGGTGATTTTCTCGATGACTTGCGGCCAATCGGTGTGATTGTAAACGCTGGCGCTGATGCCATGCTTGCGCAGCTGCTCGGCGATTTCCACCATGCCTGATGAGAAAATCGGAAACAGCCCGCGAAACAGATAAACATGATCGCGCGGCGAAGCGGTTGTGTCCGAGACGGGTGTCGCCTGCACGCTGCCGGAAAAGACACCAACGCACGTCCCTATGACCAGTGCGAGTACGGCGAGAGACCATAACGGGAAGCGAAGCGCCGAAATGACTCGCGAGCGCGTCACCCTTTGCTCACAGCCTGAGAATAATTTCATGGGCCATTTTCCCGATACGCCACACCGCAGTTTGTAGCTGACATTATGTGACAAAGGCAACACGGGACCGCTGATTTTGGCCGGCTAATCCAAGGCGCATGGGAATTGGCGAATGGGAATTGACCGGGTCGGCTCGATGGTTAACATCCGAATTGGGGTAAGTGCCGTCGGCACCACGGTTAAAGGAAAGGTTTGGGGGTTTTGATTCCGTACCGGATGCGATCGGGGCCGGGATGCCGGGATTTGCCGTGGCTGCGATCCGGTGGATAAGCAGCCATTAGCAAACATCCCTGACATGCTGCCCTATTTCGAGCCGGTCGCGCATGACGAAGGCTGCCCATATTGCACGGGGCGGCGCGCGGCTATTCCGTTGCCGTATCCGCTCGACGCGATCTACTGCATCTCGTTGCAGGAACAGCCGCACCGGACGCGCGAGGCGGAGGCCCATTTTCATAGCGTTGGGATGTGCCGTCATGTGACGCTCTATCGCCCGACGCGCGGCGAAAACGGCGAGCGCGCCATTTGGGAATCCCATCAGGCGTTGGCCCGCCACGCTTTGGCGAACGGCCGCTCTCACGCGCTGATGCTCGAAGATGACGTGTTCTTTCGGCAGCCGTGGAAGCAGCTCGCGCCCCGGATCGGACGAGCGATCACCGCACTGCCCTCGGACTGGTGGTGCTTTTATCTCGGCCACGTTCCGCTACAGGCCCATTTTGTCCGCTCAAATATCCTGCGCGTGCGTTCAGGCTGTGCCCACGCTTACGTCGCGAGCCCACGCTTGCTGGCGTGGTTAGCCGACACCGAGCCTTTGAGCGCAGACGTCGCCACGTGGCGGCGAATTGCCGGTTCGATCGATGGCGCGATGGTCAACTTGCCGGGAATGTACGCGTTGTTTCCGATGGTCGCGCGGCAGCGATTCCTCGGCGACTATCGCGTCGATGCGCGTGTCGACGAGACCGGGCGCCCGCGCGCCTGGCATGACGGCGATCGCTGGCGATACTATTTCCTCTTTCGTGGTGCTCTGGTCGCCGAAGCGCTCGCCGTGGTGCTGTCGCCGTTTCACCGCTTCACTTTGGAACGGTATCGGCGCGAGGCGGTGCAATACACGCGCGACTGATGCGCACCAACGTGATCGCGGCTGCTCGCGACTACATCGCCGCAGTGGGTAGAGTAAATTGCAGGATGGTGCCCTGCGGATCTGCCGCCGTAGCCCATAATCTCCCGCCGTGCGCCTCGATGATGGTGCGACAGATCGACAGACCCATTCCCAACCCCTCAGGCTTGGTCGTGTAGAACGCATCAAATATGCGTTCGAGATTTTCCAGAGCGACGCCTGGGCCGGAGTCCCGCACTGCGACCGAAATATTGTCGGGATCAGCTTTTGCGGTCGTGATTGTCAGTTGCCTCTGATGATGATCGACTGTGCTCATCGCATCTAGGCCGTTTCGGATCAGGTTGAGGAGTACCTGCTGGAGCTGGACGCGATCGCCTTTGACGGGGAGAAGGTTTTCCGTAAATTCCGCTCGAACAACAACTCCGCTGCTTTGAAATTCTCGCTGCGACAGCGAGATTATTTCATTGGAAGCTTCGTTCACGTCGACTAGGTCGTTGGACGTTTCCTTCTTGGCGAACAGCGCGCGTAATCGCGCGATGATGTCGGAAGCGCGATTGGCGTCGCGGACCGCGCGCCTCGCCGTTTCCAATGCCCCGGCAACGTTTGGTGGATCGGCCGCCAGCATCCGCGCAAGTGTGCTGGCATTGGTGACAATGCCTGAAAGCGGCTGATTAACTTCGTGCGCAATCGAGGCTGACAACTGGCCAATGGTCGCGACGCGGTTCACGTGTGCCAGTTCCATCTGCGCTTCGTGATATCGGCGTTCGCTTTCGCGGACCGCCTGTTCGGCCTGCTTGCGTTCTGTCAGGTCGACGACAAAAGCGAAACCTTGATCGCCCGCTCCGCTGAAAGTCGCGCCGCCGACCAACGCAGGGATCCGGCCGCCGTCTTTTCTGAGGTACTCCTTCTCGTAGGGTTGGAAAGATCCACCAGCCTTGAGATCACCGACTTTTTCGTCAGCAGCGCCTCGCCAGTCGGAAGGGGTCAGGTCGGTCCATCGCATTGTGCCGGTTGCAACATCGTTGCGGTCGTAGCCGACCATCTTGAGAAACGCATCGTTGGCATCGATGATTCGACCCTCTAGTCCCCAGATCACAATGCCGACGATATTGGAGTCGATCAATCGCCGGAACTCGTGCCTCGCGCTCCTGGAGCTCGCCAAACAGACGGGTATTCTCCAATGAAATCGCCGCCTGCGACGCCAGAAGCTCGAGGAGTTTCGCACGATCCGCCGTGAAGACCTGCGGCGCCAGTGTGTTCTCCAGATAAAGCAACCCGGCCAGCGTCCCCTGACGAATGAGCGGAAGGCAAAGGATCGAGCGCGGCTGCCGAACGTCCAAATACGGATCTCCCGAGAACAGATTCTGTTTGGCCGCGTCGTCAAGGATCAGACTCTCATGCGTCCTCATGACGTAGCGGATGATGGTGTCGGGAGCCGCAACCCCGGATGGGGTGCCGTAATGCAGGATGATTCCCTCGCCGCCGGTCCGCGCCTCGGCCTCGACATGGTAATCGTTCCGATCGGGCAGGATCAGTAAGCCGCGATCGGCTCCGGCATTCTGCAGGGCGATGGTCATGAGCCGCTCGATCAAACGGGGCAAAAGCATTTCGCTGGACAATGCCTGCGACGCCTTGGTAACGGCGGCGACATCGAGCTGCTGATCCGGAGACGACGTTCCTTGCGTGGCACCTCGCCGATCGGCCGTGCCAAGTCGCGGATAGTGCGCCTCGAGTTGCTGTACCTTTCCATCGGCGCCCCAGCGCGAATAGCAGTCCCGGGCTTCTCGCAGATGGGCATTTGCGATGAACTCAAACCCGCGCGCCAAGTAGAATCGCCCCGCAAGCTCGTTGGCCAGCGCCTCGTTGTGGACGAGGCCTTCGGCGCGTGCCGAACTGATTGCACGTTCGTACAGTTTCTCGGCGTCAAGTTCGCGCCGCTCGATCCGCGCCACCTCGGCACCGACGAGTGCCGCCCGGTTGGAAAAATTCTCCGGGCAATGGCGTGCCCAGGTGTCGAGCTTCGCGAGGTGTTCAGTCAGCCTCGCGAGATGATCTTGGCGGTCGTCAGCAGTGGCGGATTCATAGACTGCCGCGTGGCAAAGCGCGTCGTAGAAGTGATACTCAACAATCTCCAAAAGAGACACGGTGCTCCAGAGCATCGGTTCAGCGCTGGAAGCCGCCTGCAAGGCGTCAGCGTATTCGCCGGCGAGGAAACGCGCTTGCAGTTTGCGGATGTAGTACCAACATTCCGTGAGCGACAACGCCGGGTTGCCAGCTAGATTGCGTTCAAGATCACTTTCACGGAACACGGCATCGTCGAATGAGCCAAGACGGATGGTCAATCCGCGGAGGCTCCGGATCAGACCGTGTTGGCCCAGAATCCAGGCTTCGAGTGCTCCAAAACCCACTTTGCGCGCCAGAGCGAGTCCGCGTTCAGCTTGCTCCTCAGCCTCGATTAACGCATCGCCAGCCATGAGATAGTTGGTGGTGAGGTGAGCGCACGCGTTTCCGGCGTAACTGATTTCACCGATGCTGCTGGAGAGATCGATGCCGCGAACCAAAAACTCGCGCCCCTTTCTTACATGCTGAGTCCAAGGCACGACGAAACCGAATGTGCGGTATGTTCTGGCTTGAAAGCGCTGCAATCCCGGTCGCTCGGCCAACTCGCATCCCAAACGACCAAAACGGTAGCCGGCATCGAATTGGCCGAAGTGAGGTCCTGCATAGATGCCCAACTGCGCGTAGGCGATGCAAGATGCTGCACAATGACCGCGCTCTAGTCCCAAACTGACAGCCGTGTAAACGGCCATCGCGCCTAGATGAAAAGAATTAAAGTACCCAGGGACCGCGATTCTGATCAGAAGGTCTACAGCTGCCAGAGAATTCGGGTCGGTCATGAGCGGCAGATCGATCAGATCTTCGATCGTGCGCGCGCCTAACCGGGTCCAGATACCGTCGTAGGCGCGGCGAGCATCGGCCTCCGTCGGAAAATTCGGAAAGTCGACGCCCAGGTATCGCAATGCACTCAAACCGATGGCAATTGCCTGGTCGCCACGATCGATTCCCAAGTAAAGATCAACTTGCAAGGACGCTACTGCAACGTGCTCGTCCGTCGTAACAGCGCGCATTGCAAGGTTGCGCAAGCGCTTTTCGGCTTCCGCGATCATTCCGGACGCCAACTCGCAATTCCCCCTGGCCAGCTCCAGGGCAAAGCAGAGCTCGCGATGCTGCCGCCAACTATCCTCGGTCAGTAACGCGGCTCCTGCGGTCAGGTAATTCAACGCGGATAAATAGGCCGACGAGGCTTGGGCACGCTTGCCGGCAAGCAGATTGAGGCGCGCCAATTGCTCGCGTTCGTCTCGCGAGTTGATCAACGGCAAGCTTCGATTGAACTGGCTCACGATCTCGAAGATGATTTCTTCGCGCTTGTCGGGCGGCGTATGCGCTAACAGCAACCGTCCGATCCGGAGGTGAGCTTCAGCACGGGCGTCCTCGGGGACCAGCGAATAGGCAGCCTCCTGGATGCGGTCGTGCTGGAACGCGTAGGTGCCCTCCGAGCGGATTACGAGCCCGGATCGAACGGCTTCCCATAGCCGGTCGTGAAGTTCTTCTTCCGATGTCTGGCAGACGGTCCCAAGGAGAGCGAAATCCGCAGTGGAGCCAACGCAGGCGAGCTGGCGAAGTACCGTTTGGGTCTCAGCCGGCAAGCGATTGAGCTTGACGACCATGAGATCGACGACGTTGTCGGTGTAGCGTTTGGCATGGATGCGACCGATGTCGCAAAACCAACGTGCATCTGCGTGATCGAAGATCAGCAAGGCTTCTTCTGCGAGCGCCGAGAGAAACTGGATGGCAAAAAATGGATTGCCGCCAGTCTTCTCGTGGACCAGCTGCACGAGCGGGCTCGCGAGCTTGGTTTCGCAACGCAACGAGTCAGCAATCAACTGCTCGAGGTCGCCGTAGGTCAAAGGCGCCAATACGATATCTTGTATGGGTGCGCCCGCCCGGCGGATCGCATCGAGCTTGCGCATCAGCGGGTGTGCAGCGTCGACCTCGTTGTCTCGATAGGCGCCGATCAAAAGCAGATACCGAACATCTTGTTGCGCGAGAAGATCTTCGAGCAGATCGAGCGTGGCGGCATCGAGCCATTGCAAGTCGTCGAGGAAGAGCGCCAGCGGATGTTCCGGGCGGGCAAAGACGCCAATGAAGCGCCGCAACACGGTCTGGAAACGGCGTCGCGCATCTTGCGGCGATAGCTCGGGGACCGCCGGCTGTTTGCCGATGATGAGCTCCAGTTCAGGGATAAGGTCCACGATCAGCAGCCCATTTGGACCCAGAGCCTCGCGAAGTTCGTCGCGCCAGGTTTCGAGCTCCGTCTCGCTCTTGCTCAAAATCTGCCGGACCAGACTTTGAAACGCTTGCGCCAACGTGGCGTATGGAATGTCGCGCTTGTATTGATCGAACTTGCCGGAGGCGAAGAGACCTCGTGGCAGGACCAAAAACTTGTGGAGCTCGTTCACGACCGAGGATTTGCCGATGCCGGAATATCCGGAAACGAGAATGAGTTCCGGCATGCCGGTGGCGACGACACGATGAAACGAGCTGAGGAGCGCGGCGACTTCGCGCGAGCGGCCGTATAGTTTCTCGGGGATCAGTAGCCGAGCCGGCACGTCATGTAGTGCGAGCGGAAATTCATCGATACGGCCCCGCTTCTCCCATTCGATACGGTACCGTCGAAGATCGTGCTCGACGCCGGCGGCGGTCTGGTAACGCTCCTCGGCGGTCTTGGCGAGGAGCTTCATAATAAATTGGGAAATCGGCACCGGGATGGTTCCGAGCCGCTCGCGTGGGGACACAGGCGTTCTGGCGATGTGGCAATGGACCCATTCCATCGGATCGGGCGCTGTAAATGGCAGCGAGCCCGTGAGCATCTGGTAGAAAGTGATGCCAAGCGAGTAGAGGTCGCTCCGGGAATCAATCGAGCGGTTCATCCGCCCAGTTTGTTCCGGCGCCATGTAGGCAAGCGTGCCGGCGATGAACTCGGGCGGTGAGGGCGCTTGCCGCTCGCGCGGCAGGCGCGAAGCGATACCGAAGCCCGTCAACCAGACCTCGCTCGTCGAATCGTTCACGAGGACGTTGAAGGGGTTGATGTCCTTGTGAATGAGACCGCGCTCGTGCAGCCCGCGCAGCGCTGCCGTCAGCGCTTCCGCAAGACGGAGGAACGTCGGCAGCTCCATCGGGGATCCCAGAAGGCGATGAAGCGGCTCGGCACCTGAAGTCTTCGAGGACCAACATGGTCCGGCCGCCCTCGCGCACAAGATCCAGCGGCCGGGCTGCCCAAGGCGCGTCGAGGTGATCTCTAAGGCTGTATTCGTGCGCAAAACGATCGAGACCAACATTCGTCGGGCTTTCGCTGGCCAGAACGACGACAATGACGTTACGCCGATCGCCACCCGGCTCACCACGCGACGCTCTATGGAAGACGCGCTCGCCGTCCTCCCACAACGCCTGCATCTGGCCGAACTGGACTTGGCCGTCTTCCGATTTCAAAGCGATAGGCTCTTGCTGTCACGGCTCGCGCGCGAGCCCAAGCTTCGCTGCAATATTCACCAAGTTGGCGAAAGAGCCGGCGTTCATCTTTCGCCCACCTAGCCTCGCGTACTCGACGTCAAGCTAGCACACCAGCGAAGGCGCAGGGTGGGCTCAGAGAGGCTAATCTGCGCAATCCGCCTATGCCGCCGATGGGGGTCGATGGGCCGACCCGGACAGCTCTTTTTCTGCCGTTTCATTTCGGCTTCGCCGGACGCGGCGGTGGAGGGCGTGTTCAGGAATCGGTCGTTCGGTCGCCGATTATCCCGCGGGTCGCACCTGCGGCGCGGTACGGCTGCCAGCGACCACGCGAAAACCGTGTTCAATTCCGCTGCGCAGCAGCTCGCGGTAAGGATAGCCCGTATAGGGCGCGATCGGCGGGTGCGTAGGCACGAGCCGATCCAGCGTTGCCATGAATTGGTCGGCGTCCTTATAGAAATGCACCGCGTCGTCGCGCAGGCCTTCGAACTCGGGAATGTCGGAGCAGATGACGTGAGCGCCGGCGAGCCGGCCTTCCACCAGGCAGCGGCCGAATCCCTCGCGCAGTGCATGGACCCAGACAATGCCGTGCGAACGGTATTCGCGCGCGACCGCGCGATCGGAAAGCCGTCCGCAGATGTGCAATTGTCCGGCATCGATGAAGCTTTGCAGCGAACTCAAGCGCGGCGCGTCGCTGGCCTTGTGCAGGCCGAGGATCGAAACCCGAAATCCGGCGGCGAGGACTTTTGGCAAATAATCGGCGACGAGACTTTCAATATCTTTGTTCGCGGTCGAGCCGGTGCACAGAAGGAGCGATTTGCGAAAAGACTCGGCAGGCTCAGGCTTGCGCTTCAAGGCGCGCAGGTAGCGCTCGAATGTATAGAAAGTGTTGGGCAGCATCACCACCGGGCAGCGGCCAAACAGTCCGCTTTCGCCGATCCGTTGTCGCGTCAGCTCGGAGATGGTGAAAATCGGAGTATCGTACTTTTTCAGAAAACGGTAGCAGGCCAGATAGTAAAGCTTGGACAACGACAGGCCGCGATTGAGTTGCTCGAGATCGTGCACCACGATGCGGCCGCGCCGCGTGAACAGATCGGCGATCGCCACCGAATTATAGGGATAAAGCGTGAGGTCTGCGCGCAGCAGATAGCCGACGATCGGCAGTGCGATCTGCTCGACCATAACGGCGATCATGTAAAACAGACTGCGCGGCAAAACCCGGCAGATCGACGGCGCGCGCACCACGCTGACTTCAAAGCCTTCCTCGCGCAAGCCGCCGATGAGATTGCGGACATAGAGCGGGATACCGCGGTCGAGCACGCCACCGATGAAGTCGTTGATCAGGATGTGCAAGGCAACTCCCGCCGCTGTGCGAAGTCAGGGGATCAATAGGCGTTCTCGGTGCGAATGAGCGCGAACGGTGTCTGCGCCACGATGTAGAGGTCGAGCAGGATCGACCAGTTCTCGATGTAGTAGAGATCGTGCTCGACGCGGCGCTGGATTTTTTCCTGGCTGTTAGTTTCGCCGCGCCAACCGTGGATCTGAGCCCAGCCGGTTAGGCCCGGCTTGACGCGATGCCGGGCAAAATAGCCGTCGACAGCTTCGTCATAGAGCCGGTTCTCGGCCTTGGCCTGCACCGCGTGCGGGCGCGGACCCACCAGCGACAGATTGCCGGCGAACACGACGTTGAACAGCTGCGGCAGTTCGTCGAGGCTGGTCTTGCGGATGATACGGCCGACACGGGTTACGCGCGGATCGCCGACGGTGACAAGCTTGCTCGCCGTAGCGTCGGCTTGATCGACATACATCGAGCGGAATTTGTAGATCTCAATCAGCTCGTTGTTGAAGCCGTAGCGCTTCTGCTTGAAGAACACCGGGCCGCGGCTGTCGAGCTTGATGGCGATGGCGACGATCGCCATGATCGGCAGCGCACAGATCAGCGCCAGCGAGCCGACGATCTTGTCGAACAGCCACTTCATCACGACGTCCCAGTCGGCGATCGGCTTGTCGAAAATGTCGAGCACCGGGACATTGCCGACGTAGGAATACGAGCGCGGACGGTAGCGCAGCTTGTTGGTGTGGGCGGAGAGATGAATGTCGACCGGCAACACCCAAAGCTTTTTGAGCATCTGCAGGATCCGGGTTTCCGCCGAGACCGGCAGCGAGAAGATCACGAGATCGACACGGGTGCTGCGCGCGAACGCGACGAGATCGTCGACCGTGCCGAGTTTGGCGACGCCGGCGCAACTCGAGGGGCTGCGTTCGTCGCCGCGATCGTCGAACACACCGATCACGCGCACCTCGGAATCGCGCTGGGCGGCAAATGCATCGATCAGCGCCTCGCCGTTATTGTCGGCGCCGACGATGACGGTGCGGCGATCGAGCCGGCCTTCCCGGGTCCAGCGCCGCACCAGAAGAAACAGCCCGCGCCGGAACGCGATCAGGGCGAACAGGCCGAGCACGTAAAAGCTGCCAAGCCAGGCGCGCGAGAACTGGTCGCCGACTTTGGCGAAGAACGAGGCGGAGATTGTGATCAGAAAAACCACCGACCATGCCGACGCAAGCCGCATGTACTGCTTTTCATGGCCGCGAAACGCCTGGACCTGATAAATATCGGCGGCCTGGAACGCCAGCATCGCGAGCAGAGAAATGCCGAGAATGACGCCGAGATAGTACCACGCGAAGCCGTGGTTCGGCACCACGTAGCAAACATAAATGGCGAAGCCGATGGTCGCGACCAGCATGAATTCGATCGCGCGAACCATGCCGGCGAGCACGATTGGCGAATAGGCGGAACGATAAGGTTTTGCGGTGACCGCAAGCGCTTCCGGCGATAGCGGCGGCGCTTCGCTTGCCGGCAGATCAATGCGCGGCATCGCCGTTACTGCGGAACGAACTGCGGACGCGGTATCGAAAATCGCGCCGGCCTCAGGCTTGGACATCACTGACACGTGTTGCACGCTACTTTTGACGCCCGCGCGCGAACGCAGGCACGCCCCCGAGCACTCCGGTCATCTAATAGTGAACAAATTTCAAAAATTAGTTAGGCGAATTGTTTCAATTTTCGCATTGTCAGCGCTTCGCGATAAGCGGCTAACCCATCGTCAACCATGGCGGCGAGCGAAAACTCGCTGCGCACGCGGCTTCTGACCGCCTGCGCAATCTCGCGTCCATGCTCCGGTGCATCGAGGGCTGCGCCAATCGCCTCGGCGAGCGCACCGGCATCATCCGGGGCAATCAGATGAACGTCCTCGGGACCGAAGATCTCAGGGGTGCCGCCGACGCGGGTTGCGATCATTGGCAGGCCGGCGGCGGCCGCTTCGAGCACCACGTAGGGCAAGGACTCGGCGCGTGACGGGATAACCATGGTGCGCCCCATCTCGAACGCGGTGCGCGCTGTGCGATGGCCGACGAAGCGAACCTGATCGGCGACCTGCAGGTGCCGCGCTTGCGCCTTGAGGTCGGCTTCGAGCGGCCCTTCGCCGGCAATGGTGGTCGTCACGCGACGGCCGTACGCTTTCAGCTTCGCCACCGCCGTGATCAGTACATCGAACGCCTTGACCGGCCGCAATTCGCCTAGCGCGACCAGATCGGTCGCATCGGCCGCGGGTGTGATGGTGGCGAACTCGTTGTCGCCGACGCCGTTGTGCACGACGCGCGTCAGCGCCGGCGTGCGGCCGATCTGGGCGCGGAACAGGCCGGCGACATAATGGCTCTCGAACAGAAAAAGATCGGTGCGCCACTTCAACAGCCATTCCAGCGAGCGATAGAAGCCGCCGCCGATGGTGCCGGGGCGATAGACCAGCGAACCGCCATGCGGGGTGTAGACGCGGATCGCGCCCGGCGCCGTCGGCGCCAGCCGCGCCAGCGCCGCGCCCTTGGCGCCGTGACCGTGCAGCACGTCCGGCGCCGCACGCTTGATGTGGCCGGCGATGGCGGAGAGCGCGTGGAAGTCGGAGGGCCCGAGTTCGCGGGCGATGGCGACGCGCTGCAGGCCGAGCGCAAGCTTCGGGGTCAGTTCGGCGAGCACGGCGTCGGCGCGGGCGCCGCCGGTCATGGAATCAACTATCAGGCCGACGCGATGGCCGCGCGCGGCCTGGCCGCTGGCGATATCGAGCACATGGCGGAACAGGCCGCCGAGCGGCGCGCGCAGAATGTGCATGATCTTCAGCGACGAGGCGACCGCGGCCTGTGGCTCGACAGTGCGCGCCGCGGGCAACGACAGACCGGCAGCTGCGGCGGCAGCTTGCATCGACAGCGCGGACGGACCGTCGCGCATGAAAAGCGAATCCCTAAAAGTCGCAGCAACAAGTTAAGCCCGATAGAGCAGACTGCCGCGTTAACAAAGGCTTTAACAATGCCTTGCTGCCGCGCCGCAAACCGCCGGTTCCGCGGGCGTTTAACCAGATGGAAACCATAATCGACTGTGATGGCGCGTGCGGACAAAGCCTGCGGTTAGTGCGCACAGGAGTCCGTTCAGTAGGAGCCGCGACATGAGTCTGGCCTCGCAACCGCCCCGGCCCCAGGCGCGCGGCTCGATGATGGACGCTGAGTTCGACCTGTCTCAGCTTGGTTCTGCGCTCTGGCGCAACCGCGGCAAGGTGCTGCGCCCGACCATCGCGGTGGCGCTCATTGCCTTCGCGGTCGTGATGCTGATCCCGCCGAAATATCTCGGCGAATCGCGGGTGCTGGTGGTCGGCCGCGACAACGTGTTTCTGCGCCCCGACGTCGACCGCGACACCGGCGACCGCGGCACCGTCGATCTCGAAGCGGTGACGAGCCAGGCGCAGCTCGTGCTGTCGCGCGATCTCGCCGTCGAAGTGATCAACAAGCTCAAACTCAATGAGCGCCCCGAATTCGATTCGGCGCTCGGCGGCGTCTCGCTGATCAAGTCGGTGCTCGGCTTCATCGGGCTGACCAAAAACCCGCTGACCATGACGCCGGAAGAGCGCGTGCTCGATGCCTATTACGACCGGCTCAATGTCTACCCAGTGGAGAAGTCGCGCGTCATCGTCATCGATTTTCTGTCGGAAAATCCCGAGCTCGCCGCGCGCGTCGCCAACGCCATCGCCGACGCTTACCTCCAGCGCCAACAAGTCGCCAAGCAGGAGCAGGTCCGCGGCGCCGGCACCTGGCTCGCCGGCGAAATCGAGAAGCTGCGCAAGATCGTGGAGGCAGACGAGGCCAAGGTCGAGGCGTTCCGCGGCAAGACCAATCTCCTGGTCGGCCCGAACGGCACCACCTTGTCGGCGCAGCAACTCGGCGAGATGAACGCGCAACTCGGCGCCGCGCGCACGCTCAAGGCCGACGCCGAAGCCAAAGCCAAACTCATTCGCCAGATGCTCAAGGCCGGCGAGGAGATCCAGTCCTCCGACGTGCTCAATTCCGAATTGATCCGGCGCCTCTCCGAGCAGCGCGTCACGTTGCGCGCGCAGCTTGCCGAACAATCGGTGTCGCTCCTCGACAATCATCCGCGCATCAAGGAACTCAAAGCCCAGGTCGCCGACCTCGACCAGCAGATCAGGCACGAAGCAGAATCCGTTGCGCGCTCGCTCGAAAACGACGCCAAGCTTGCGAGCGCGCGGGTGGATTCGCAAACCGCGATGCTCGACCAGTTCAAGAACCAGGCGTCCTCGACCAACGAGCAGGACGTGCAATTGCGCGCGCTTGAGCGCGAAGCGAAGTCGCAGCGCGATCTGCTTAAATCGTATTTGGCCAAATATCGCGAGGCCAACGCCCGCGACAACATTGCCTCGGCGCCGCCGGACGCCCGCATCATTTCGCGCGCCTCGGTGTCGAACGTGCCGGCGTATCCGAAAAAACTCCCGACCGTGCTGATCGCCACTTTCGCGACCTTCGTGGTCTGCTGCGGCGTCGTGGTGACGCGCGAGTTTCTCGCCAATCCGGCAAGCGATGTTATCGCGCCGCCCGCGCGCGTCTCACGTAAGATCGCACGCGCTCCGGACTCTCGCGCCACATCTGCCGCAGCCGCGGCGGCCGCAACCGCCCGCGCGCATGATCCGCCGCCGGCGGTCACGAGCCGCCTGGCGGCGCGGCTTGCCGCGGTGGTGAAAGGCCGGACGCCGAGCGGCGTGCCGGTGAGCGCGATCGGCGAATTCGCCCACAATCTCCACAACGCGCAAAATCCTGACGGCGTCCAGGGCGCCGCAAGCCAGATCGCGTTCTTCGGCGCCGCGCCGCATCTCGGCACCAGCGGCATCGCGATCAAGTTCGCCCGCGCGCTGGCGCAGGAAGCCCGCGTCGTGCTGGTCGGCTTCGGCGCAGGCGACGCCGCGATCCGCGCGATTTCCGGCGATCCGTCGGCGCCCGGTCTGGCCGAGCTTGCCGACGGCGAAGCAAACTTCGGCGACATCATTACCAAGGACCGGATGTCCGGCCTTAATCTGATCGTCTCCGGCCGCGCGCCGGCGGCGCCGGGCGAACTCATCGCAGCGCCGGGCATGATCAAGAACTTCAAGGCGCTCGCTTACACCTACGGCCACGTCGTCATCGATGTCGGCACGCTCGACGGCGTCGATCTTGCGAGCGTTGCGCAGCTTGCCTCGCACGCCATCTTGTTGGTCGAGACGCTGTCGAACCTCGGCACCGACAAAGCCCGCGACCGCCTGGAGGCCGCCGGCTTCGACGACGTCACGATCCTGGTCGCCGGCCGCCCCGACGCCGCCGCCCCCGGCGCCACCGCCTCCGCCACCAACCCCGCGACCGCCGCGTAGCCTACTTATCATCCGCCCCCGCCAACGGGTGGAGGGGACGGCGCGAAGTCGCGGTGGAGGGGACCGCGCGGAGCGCGGTGGAGGGGGCGTACAGCGAAGAGGCAATTCTCGCTGCCGACGCGCTCGCGAGTGGGCGGGTGATCGAGGGAAGTATCAAGCTGTGGCGGGCGCTGCCCAATTGTCCGAGAGAAGCGCCGCTTGTTCCAAGACCGTTTGCGTCGCCTTTTCCTGCTTGTCCGGCGGGTAGCCGTACTTGCGCAAGATGCGCTTCACGAGAACCCGCAAATGCGCTTGAACGTTCTCTCGGACGGTCCAATCGATTGTAACATTGGCCCGCACGGTCGCGACGAGTTCGCGCGCGATCGTCCGCAAAGCTTCGTCACCTAAAACTTTGACGGCGCTATCGTTGGTCTCGAGCGCGTCGTAAAAGGCCACCTCGTCGTCGGATAGCCGGCTGCGGCGCCATCGATTTGAGATAGGCCCAACGTGCCTCCGGCGGTACCCAGAAGATACTCACCGCGCGGTATTCGTCCGGGTCTTCCGGATCGGCACCTTGCTGCGTCTGTGCCGCGAGTTCAGCGTGCTTTGCCTCGAACGCGTCGGAAATGTATTTGAGGAAAATCAGGCCTAAGACGACGTGCTTATATTCCGCCGCGTCCATATTGTTACGCAGCGCATCGGCGGCGGCCCAAAGCTTGGCCTCAAAGCCGAGATTGGCGCCGTTACCGTTGTTTTTCGTTTTGGCAGCTTGCCTCTGTGCTCTCGCCATCGTTCTCCCCTGCGGCACTATTGTGGCGCGGCAATAGCGGATTCGCCAAGCGGTTGTGCCTTTCGCTGGTGCGACGGCGGGTCGCTATTCGCGAGACACGGCCCTTGACATCGCGTCCCCATTTCAGTTATAGGAAAAGAATCTCGCTCGTAAGGGACGTGATCTCGAGACACACCTGACCACGGAGCGAGTGCGGTTCCTGCGGGCGGGGCTTGTAACCCCGTTCTCGGGCGGTTCGGGCATCGTTTCCCGCCGGCATTACGACCGGCGCGCGGGGTGTTCCGCTTAAGCGCGATCGACGGCGCGGGTAACGCTCGCGTTGCTTGTCGATCGCGCGAAGCACGGCCTGGGCTGAGCTGGAGCGTTCGCTCGTTCTGGCAAGCGCCGCTTGCGTGAGCGCCGAAAGGCGAGCGCGCCCGAAGCAGACGGTTTGCGCTCCGTTCGGCGCAAGCTTGTTCTGTGGCGCGCTCCCGCGCCACGCCTCGGCCGCGGCAACGCGGACCCGAGGCGGACGGCGCGGGGCATGGTTGGATGCGCCTTTCGGCGCTCCGCTTTCCTTTTTTCCTTTCGCGACGCGGCGAATTTTTTTGCGGGCGTGGTGGTTGGCAAGACCCGGGCGCGTAGCGCGTCGCGGGAACGATGTCGTTTATCCGCCCCCGCACGTAGTGCGGGGGAGGGGGCATAGGCGGCCTTCGGCCGCCGTGCTTCGAATAAAGAACGCCGACGCAAAGCGTCGGCTATGGCACTTGCGCGGTGGAGGGGGCGTGCAGCGCGGAGGTTCGCCTCATCGCCCGCGCCCCTTCCACCACCTTGCTTGCGCAAGGTGGTCCCCCTTCCCCGCGTTGCGGGGCAGGATGAAGGCAAAAAACATAGTCCTGGCAAAGAATTGTCAACATAGAGGCGGATAATATGGAGGTTGAATAGCATCGAGCCGGGGTTGGGTTTCGACGAAACCGGCGCCAACAGGGAAAGTCCGTGGGCCTCAAGCAGACCATCATCCGCGGCGGGCTTGAATCGCTGTTCTTCACCGGCGCGCATTATGCGCTCAAGCCGTTTGTCGGCGGGCTCGGCGTGATCCTGACGTTTCATCACGTGCGCCCGGCGCGGCGCGACCAGTTTCAGCCCAATCGGCTCCTTGAAATCACGCCGCGCTTTCTCACCCGCGTGGTGAAGCTGCTGCGCCGCTCGAACGTCGATGTTGTCAGCCTCGACGAGATGTACCGGCGCATGACCGAGCATGATTTCAAGCGCCGCTTTGTGTGTCTGACGTTCGACGACGGCTATCGCGACACGCTCAAATACGCCTATCCGATCCTCAAGAAAGCCGAGATGCCGTTTGCGGTCTATGTGGCGTCGAGCTTTCCCGACCGGCTCGGCGAATTGTGGTGGCTGGCGCTCGAAGCGGTGATCGCGCGCAATGCCCGCATCGGGCTCGTGCTCGACGGCAAGAACCGCACCTTCGATTGCGCGACGCTCGACGAGAAGCGCGCGCTTTACGAGGAGATTTACTGGTGGCTGCGGCGGCGGCCGAGCCAGAGCCCGAGTTGCGCGACGTCATGCGCAATCTCGCGGCCTGCTATTCCGTCGACCTTGCGGCGTTCTGCAAGGATCTGTGCATGGACTGGGGGGAGCTTTCCGAGCTCGCCGCCGATCCGCTGGTGACGATCGGCGCGCATACCGTCAATCACCTGATGCTGGCGAAGCTTTCCGACAAAGCGGCGCGCTCGGAAATCGATTTGAGCCGCTCGGTGATCGAGGCCTCGCTCGGCCGGCGGCCGGAGCATTTGTCTTATCCCTATGGTGACGCGTCGTCCGCGGGGCCGCGCGAATTTGCGCTCGCCGCCGAGCTTGGCTTTAAGACCGCGGTGACGACGCGGCCGGGCGTGGTCACTTACGGGCACGTCGATCAGTTGACCGCGCTGCCGCGCATCTCGCTCAACGGCGAGTATCAGCACTTGCGCTATGTGCGCGTGCTGCTCTCGGGCGCGGCGACCGCGATGTGGAATGGCTTTCGCGGCTCGGAAGCGGCTTAACTCTGCCGCTCATTCCCGCGGAAGCGGGAATCCAGCTGGGTCCCCGCTTTCGCGGGGACGAGCGGAGCGATTTAGGTGCTGCGGCTCTTGCGCGGACTCATCCATGTGATCAGCGGTATTGCCGGAAGCACCCAGCCGAGGCCGGCGATGACGTAGTAGGCGACCGAGATGATGGCATGGTCGCGGATCGCCGGCATCTGCGCCAACGCCATGGCGACGAGCGCCCAGACGATGACCAGCACGATCAGCCCGATCGCGCCGATGAATTTGCGAAGCCGAAGCGACATGATGAAGCACACGATGTTTCGTTTTCGTCATTGCGAGGAGCCAACGGGTCCGGCCCGAAGTGGCCGGCCCGATGACAAGCTCCGCGACGAAGCAATCCAGACCTCGCGGCTGGACTGGATTGCTTCGCTTCGCTCGCAATGACGAGGCTGTTGTTGCAAGCTTTGGCCGCAGCACTATATGGTCCGCGCGCCAACGACAAGCGGAGCGATGATGACCGGCACTCCCGCCGCCGACACGCACGTGCGCGCGATCCGGCTGTGGCTTTATGCGGTCGCGGCGCTGGTGCTGGCGATGGTTCTGGTCGGCGGCGCGACGCGGCTGACGGAATCCGGCCTCTCGATTACCGAGTGGGCGCCGGTGATGGGCACGCTGCCGCCGTTGTCCGCGCACGACTGGGCGGACGCGTTCGAGAAATATCAGGCCATTCCGCAATACCGTGCGTTCAATTCCGGCATGAGCCTCGATCAGTTCAAGACGATTTATTGGTGGGAATGGACGCATCGTCTGCTTGGCCGGCTGATCGGCGCGGCGTTTTTCTTGCCGTTTGTCTGGTTTCTGTGGCGCGGCTGGGTGGCGCCGTCATTGCGGCCGCGCTTGTGGTTCATCTTCGGGCTCGGCGCGCTCCAAGGCGCGGTCGGCTGGTGGATGGTCGCCTCCGGCCTCGCCGGGCGCACCGAAGTTTCGCAGTATCGGCTTGCGACGCACCTGATCCTCGCTTGCGCGATCTATGTGGCGCTGGTCTGGACCGCGCGGCGGCTTGTCGATGCGCCTTCGCCTCGTTTGCTTGCGGTGGCGGAGAAGGGCAGGGGCGCGCATCAAAGTTGGCGCCATCGGCCTCCTTGTTCTCGTGCTTTTGCAGATATACTTCGGCGCGCTGGTTGCCGGATTGCGCGCCGGCTACATCTACAACACTTGGCCGTTAATTGACGGCGCGTTTATTCCCGACGCTTCACAGTTGTTCTTTGTTGCACCGTTGTGGCGGAATTTCTTCGAGAATGTTCTGACCGTGCAGTTCGATCACCGCATGCTCGCGTATTTGATCTTTGTCTGCGCGTTCCTGCATGCGCTGGACGTTGCGCGGACAATGAAAACGGGAGCCGCGCGCACCGGCGCGTTCGTGCTATTCGCCGCCGTCGCGCTGCAAGTCGCGCTCGGGATCGCGGTACTGTTGTTAGTCGTGCCGCTACCACTCGCGCTGTTGCATCAGGCGCTGGCGATGCTGATCTTGACGATCGCAACGCTGCACGCGGCGAATGTTGCAAAACGGGCAAGTTCTCCGCTCATTCCCGCGCAAGCGGGAATCCAGTCTGGGTCCCCGCTTTCGCGGGGACGAGCGGGGTGAGAGAAGCTATTCAGCTAGCGCCTGATCGAGGTCGGCGATGATGTCTTCTTTGTCCTCGATGCCGATCGAGAGCCGCACCACGTCGGGTCCGGCGCCGGCTTGCACTTTCTGCTCGTCTGAGAGTTGCCGGTGCGTGGTCGAAGCCGGATGAATGATCAAGCGAGCGCGTGTCGCCGATATTGGCGAGATGCGAAAACAGTTTCACGTTCGACACAAGCTTGACGCCGGCGTCGTAACCGCCTCTGAGGCCGAAGGTGAACACTGCGCCGGCGCCGTTCGGACAGTATTTCCTGGCGAGGTTGTAATAGCGGTCGCCGGGCAAGCCCGGATAGCTCACCCACGCCACCTTCGGGTGCGCGGCGATCCATTCAGCGACCGCGACCGCATTGTCGCAGTGCTGGCGCATGCGCAGCGGCAGCGTCTCGATGCCGGTGAGAATGAGAAACGCGTTGAATGGCGACAACGCCGCCCCGATATCGCGCAGCGCGAGCACCCGGCAGGCGATCGCGAAGGCGAAATTGCCGAACGTCTCGTGCAGCACGATGCCGTGATATTCAGGCCGCGGCTCGCACAGCATCGGATAGCGGCGCTCGCGCGACCAGTTGAACGTGCCGGCGTCGACGATCATGCCGCCGATCGAATTGCCGTGGCCGCCGAGAAATTTGGTCAGCGAATGAATGACAATGTCGGCGCCGTGATCGATCGGCTTGCACAGATACGGCGTCGCCAGCGTATTGTCGACGATGTAAGGCACGCGCGCGCGCCGCGCGATCTGGGCGACTGCATCCATGTCGGTGATGACGCCGCCGGGATTGGCAATCGACTCGGTGAAGATCGCCTTGGTCTTCGGCGAGATCGCGCGCTCAAACGACGTGATGTCGTCGGGATCGGCCCAAACCACGTTCCAGCCGAAATTCTTGAATGCGTGATTGAACTGATTGATCGAACCGCCATATAGCTTTTTCGAAGCGACAAACTCATCGCCCGGCTGCAGCAGGCAGTGAAACGCCAGCACCTGCGCCGCGTGTCCTGATGCCGCCGCAAGCCCGGCGGTGCCACCTTCGAGGGCCGCGACCCGTTCTTCCAGCACCGCCGTGGTCGGGTTGCCGATGCGCGTATAGATGTTGCCGAAGGTTTGCAGGCCGAACAGCGAGGCCGCATGATCGACGCTTTCGAAGACGTAGGAAGTGGTCTGATAAATCGGCGTGATGCGAGCGCCGGTCGTGGGATCGGGTTGTGCGCCGGCGTGGACCGCGAGCGTCGAGAAACCGGGAATGCGTTCGCTCATCGGCCAATCCTTAACGCCGCGCGGGCGGGAAGAAGCGCGTTCGGTTTATAGGACGAACCGAGGGCGTCAAGAAGCGGAAGTGGCGTTTTCGTTAATGCAGAGGTTGGTCGCAGCAGATGGCGTGACGGGAGCTCGTTCGCCCGATGTCATACTTAGCCGCGCCAATGCGCCAGCATCGCGCGGCACGGAGCCGAAATCCGACGCCTGTTAGACATAAGACAGGCGGCGACTTTTTCTCGATCCGGCACGAATTGCCCGCAGACCGTCAAGGCATCACCCATGCAGGCTTCCTGAATTTGTTGTTCTTGTTGTTGGTCGCGCTGGTAACGCGAGTGTTGCCAATCCTGCGCCATCGAATCCGTTGTCGCGACGGCGGTGCTCAACAGGGCCAACGCCAGTACCAAGCGAATTTTCATGGCTCTTTGCTCCAACTCCACGTTATGCCGTCCGCCTGCGGCATTTGACTTAAAGCCGTAGGCCGGAAAGTCCCGCAAGGTAATGTGAAAATGATATAAAAAGTTCCAGTCCGCGGCGAGTGACTCTGCGCGTCTGCTGTGGGTGAATTCCGACCGGATTGTGCGAAGAGCCGGCGCATTACGACGAAGTACCTTCGGTTTCGCGCTGGGCGTGTTCGGCGGCGGCGGCCGCTTCGGTCGCGCCGCCGCGCGTAGATGTGCGATTGAGCGACAAGCGTTGGATACCGCCGGTACTCGTTGCCTTCTTCGACGTGATGGTCCGCGTGTTGACGCCCATCCAGCCGATTTCGGAAGAAAGACGACCGTATTCGATCTTCGGACAACGGTTCATCACGACTTTCAAGCCTTGGGCTTCAGCGAGCGCGGCGGCATCATCGTTGCGGACGCCGAGCTGCATCCAGATCACCCGCGGCTGCGGCTTTAACGCAAGCGCTTCCTGAACCATCGCGAGCGCGTAACGCGAAGCGCGGAAAATATCGACCATGTCGATGGGCTCCGGCACGTCTGCAAGCCGGTCATAGAACCGGCAACCCAGCATGCTCTGCCCGGCATGACCCGGATTGACAGGGATCATGTTATAGCCGCGCTCCAATAAATACTTGAAGGCAAAATAGCTCGGACGGTTCAGCTTCTGCGAGGCTCCGACCATGGCAACCGACCTCACGGTGTTGAGAATGCCGCGGATGTAGGTATCGGAGTAGGAGTCGTGGTTCATCGAGGGTCGAAGATCAGCGGTCTTCCCATTTCGGCGTGCGTTTCTCGATGAACGCTCCGATGCCTTCATTGGCATCGCGCGTCATGAGATTTTCCACCATGATATCGGCGGTGTAGTTGTAAGCCTCGGCAAGTGGCATCTCGAGCTGATGATAGAACGCTTCTTTCCCCAACCTGATCGCACTTGCGGACTTTTCTGTGATCTTCTTTGCAAGTTTGAGCGCTTCCTCGCGTTCAGTGCCCGGCGGGACGACGTGGTTGACCAGCCCGATGCGCCCGGCGTGCTCGGCTGAAATCATGTCACCGGTGACCAGCATCTCCATCGCGGGCTTGTGCGCGACATTGCGGGAAAGCGCGACCATCGGTGTCGAACAGAACAAGCCGACGTTGATGCCGGAGGTCGCAAACCGGGCGGTATGCGCGGCTACAGCGAGATCGCAGGTGGCCACCAGTTGGCAACCAGCCGCAGTGGCGGTCGCCTGAACGGCAGCAATGACCGGCTGCGGCAGCCTGACGATTTGCTGCATCATCGTGCTGCACATGCTCATGATGTGCTTGAAATAGGCGCGGCCGCCGTCTTCGTCGACGCGGTGCTGATAAAGCTCTTTAAGGTCGTGGCCGGCAGAGAAGGCCGGTCCATTGGCGGCGAGCACCACCACCCGCACCGAGTCATCGTGCGCAATTGCCGTGAGTGCATCGCCGAGCGCCTCCAGCATCGCTTCCGAGAGGCTATTGAGCGCATGGGGGCGGTTGAGCGTCAGCACGGCCACCTTGCCGACGTCCTCCCGTAGCAGGATCAGCGAAGAGTCCGAGGCTTTGACGGCGGCGGATTGGGCGTTCATGAGCCTTAAGTCCCATTGGTGCTGCGGATTGGCAATGCGCCTATCCCATTGTATCCGATCCCGCAGGGGCAGAGCAGGGGCATGAGGCACATGGCGGCGCCGAAACTTTCGGTCAAGGAGCTTGAGCGTCTGCTCAGCGCTGAATTTCCGGAAATGTTCAATCCGCAAAGCGGTTACGCCATTGAGGAGCTCTGGCATGGCGGTTGTCGCGTGCGGAAGCATTTCAACGCCCAATCACTGCGACCTGGCGGTACGATTGCCGGCACGGCAATGATGGCGCTTGCCGATTTCGCGGTTTATGTCGCGATCCTTGGCACGATCGGCTGGGTGCCGCTTACCGTGACCACCAGTCTCAACATCAATTTTCTCAAAAAGCCGGCCCCGCGCGACCTGGTCGGCGAGGCGAAACTCCTCAAACTGGGTAAGCGCCTGGCCGTGGGCGATGTTTCCATATGTTCGGAGGGCGAGGACGACCTCGTTGCCCATGCGACGTCAACTTACTCCATTCCGGCCCAGAGGTAATAAGATACCGTAGCCCCAAATTATTGAGATATTAGCGAAATAGCCGCGCGATCATATTGACCGTGGTGAAAGCAGCGGCTAGATACGCGCGCGTAAAAAGAGCCGCCTGGCAGCGGCTCAGCTCCCGGATGGATGCGCTATGAAGACTTTTTCGGCAAAACCCGCCGAGGTTGAGAAGAAGTGGGTCATGATCGATGCCGACGGCCTTGTTGTGGGCCGGCTCGCCTCGATCGTAGCGATGCGGCTCCGCGGCAAGCACAAGCCGAGCTTCACACCTCACGTCGATTGTGGCGACAATGTCATCGTCATCAACGCCGCCAAAGTGGTGTTGACCGGACGCAAGGTCGAGCAAAAGGTCTATTACAAACACACTGGTTATATCGGCGGTATTAAGGAGCGCTCAGCGAAGTCGATTTTGGCTGGGCGCTTTCCAGAGCGCATCGTCGAAAAGGCCGTCGAGCGGATGCTGCCGCGCGGCCCGCTTGGTCGCCGCCAGCTTAGCAATCTGCGGGTCTATCCGCATGCCGAGCATCCGCACGAAGCGCAACAGCCACAGCCGCTCGACATTGCCGCCATGAACCGCAAGAACAAGAGGGTCGCGTAATGGCCGAGACCATGCAGACGCTTGAGGAATTGTCGACGCTCAAGCCGGCGGCCGCGCCACAGCCGCCGAAATACGTACAAAAACTCGACAAGCAGGGACGCGCCTACGCCACCGGCAAGCGCAAAGATGCCGTAGCGCGGGTGTGGATCAAAATGGGCGCCGGCGCGATCGTGATCAACGATCGGCCGGTGGAAACTTATTTCGCGCGTCCGGTTCTGCGCATGCTGATCCAGCAACCGCTCGTCGCCGCAAACCGCCAAGGCCAGTTCGACGTCGTGTGCACGGTCTCCGGCGGAGGACTTTCAGGTCAGGCCGGCGCGGTGCGTCACGGCTTGTCCAAGGCGCTGATGCGTCACGAGCCGGATTTGCGCGCGGTGCTCAAGCGGGGTGGCTTCCTGACCCGGGATGCGCGTGTCGTCGAGCGCAAAAAATACGGCAAGGCTAAAGCGCGCCGCAGCTTCCAGTTCTCCAAGCGCTAGGATTTCCCGGCCGGTCACTTTCGCGCGGCTGCACGGAGGCGTTCTCGCCTCGCTTTCTGTATGCAGGCCGCGCTGTCAGTCGTGCATTTTGTAGGCGGCTGAGGTCGCAACGCGCATAATGCATTTACACTTGTAAATGCCGACCATAGTTTTTTGATCTTTTTGCGAAGTTGTTTTTCGGAAAAGCCGCGTCATAAGCCACACCCTTTTCAAAGCTTGAAAAGCGAACGCGCTATCCGGCGCTCTGATCGGTGATACGTATTTGAACGTATAAACCGGATTGGAGCGCGGCTGGATGTTGACAGACTTGGCCCCCGCATCGGTAACGCTCGATGTAGGAACCTTGTTCCTGATCGCCATTTGTGTCGCGGCGCTGCTTGGCGTGTTTCTGGTGTTCGCCTGGCTGCAGGAGCGCACGCGAGCGCTCGCTTGGTGGGGCTTGGCATATTTGATCGGCGGCGCGTCCGGTGCGCTGTGGCGATTTGGGTATCTGATCCCGCAACCGGTACCCGCGAATCTGGCTACAATTTTATTGTTCGTCGCCGTCGGCATGATTTGGAGCGGCGCGCGGCAATTTCACGGTTTGCCGGTGCAGTGGATCGCCATGTTATTCGGCGCGGCGTTTTGGCTGATCGCGTGTTTTGTCCCGGCTTTTGCCCTGTCAGCGGCGTCTCGGATTGTGGTGTGCGCGATCATTGTCGCCGCCTACACGTTCCTCACTGCCGCGGAACTGCGGCGCGAGCGGCGCAGATCGCTGATCCGGCGCTGGCCCGCGATTTTTGTCCCGATGCTGCACGGGGCAATCTTCCTGTTTCCGGTGGCGTTGGCGACGATTTCGCGAGACGACGGCGTCCATAGCATCGCCCGCGGCTGGATTGCGGTGTTTGCGATCGAGATCCTGCTCTACGTCGTCGGCACCGCATTCATCGTATTGATCCTGGCAAAAGATCGCACCGTTCATCTTTATAAAACCGCAGCGACAACCGATCCGCTGACCGGGTTGCTCAACCGCCGCGGATTTTTCGATGCTGCCGGTATTGTCATGGGACGCAATCGCAAGAGTGTGGTGCCGGTGAGCGTACTTGCCTTCGACCTCGACCACTTCAAATCGATCAACGACCGCTACGGCCATGCGGTTGGTGACGCCGTGTTGCAATTGTTTGCGCGCGTGGTGCGCGAGACGACGCGCGCCGATGATGTCATTGGCCGCTTGGGTGGTGAGGAATTTGTTGCCGTTCTACCGGGCGCGCTGAATGATGCCGCTGCCGTGGGCGAACGGGTCCGCTCGGCGCTCGCGGCGGCAAGCATCGTGCGAAATGGACAACACATCGCGGCAACTGTCAGTATCGGCGTTGCATCCGGTCCCTCGTCGAGCGCGGTCGACTCGTTGATCACCCGCGCCGACGAGGCGCTTTATCGCGCCAAAAGCGAAGGACGTAACCGCGTCGTGATGGCCGATGAGATCGTCAATGCTCCCGCCGAAACCCGTGCTGGACGCGATGTCCGGTCCACGGTCAGGATAAAAGAAAAGGGCGCCGCTCTGAACGACGCCCTGGAAAGTTGCCTTGCCTAGGAGGATGTTTACTCAGCACGCATACGCGGACGCACTTCGATTTGCTTTGGCAACGTGCCTTTACGCCGAATAGTACATCTCAAATTCCACCGGATGCGGCGTGTGTTCGAAGCGGATGACTTCGCCCATTTTCAGGTCGATATAAGAATCGATAAAGTCGTCGTCGAATACGCCGCCTGCCTTTAGGAAACCGCGGTCCTTGTTAAGCTCTTCGAGTGCCTGGCGCAGCGAACCGCAAACAGTTGGTATCTTTTTCAGTTCTTTCGGCGGCAGATCGTAAAGATCCTTGTCGATCGCCTCACCTGGATCGAGCTTGCTCTTGATACCATCGAGGCCGGCCATCAGCATGGCTGCAAATCCGAGGTAAGGATTGGCGAGCGGATCGGGGAAGCGCACCTCGACGCGTTTGGCCTTCGGGTTGGTCGTATAGGGGATGCGGCACGACGCAGACCGGTTGCGCGCCGAATAGGCGAGCAGCACGGGCGCCTCGAAGCCGGGAACCAGACGCTTATACGAGTTCGTCGTCGGATTGGTGAAAGCGTTGATCGCTTTGGCATGTTTGATGATGCCGGCGATATATTGCAGGCAGGTCTCGGAAAGGTCGGCGTATTTATTGCCGGCGAAAACCGGCTTGCCACTCTTCCAGATCGATTGGTGGCAGTGCATGCCCGAACCGTTGTCGCCGTAGATTGGCTTTGGCATGAAGCACGCGGTCTTGCCGTAAACCTGCGCAACCTGCTGGATGCAATATTTGTAGATTTGCAAATGGTCGGCCATCTGCACCATCGGCGAGAACTTCAAGCCGAGTTCGTGTTGGGCCGAGGCGACCTCATGGTGATGCTTTTCGACCTTTACGCCCATGCGAGCCATGGCCGCGAGCATTTCCGAGCGCATATCTTGCGCTGAATCCTGCGGCGGAACCGGGAAGTAACCCTTCTTGACCGGAATATGGTGACCGAGATTGCCGCCCTCGTACGAGGTGTCCGAATTCGAGGGAAACTCCGTGGAGTCGAGCTTGAAGCCGGTGTTATAGGGGTCCGCTTTGTACTTGACGTCGTCAAACACGAAGAACTCGGCCTCGGGCCCGAAATAGATCGTATCGCCGACGCCCAGCGACTTGACCATGCCCTCCGCCTTTTTGGCGATGCCCCGCGGATCGCGTGAATAGGGCTCGCCGGTCGTCGGTTCGAGCACGTCGCACACCAACACCAGCGTGGTCTCGGCGAAAAAAGGATCAATGCAGGCGGACGAAGGGTCGGGCATCAGGCACATGTCGGACTCGTGGATCGCCTTCCACCCGGCAATCGACGAGCCGTCGAACATCTGCCCCTCGGCGAAGGTATCTTCCTCGATCATGGAAACGTCGAAGGTGACGTGCTGCCACTTGCCGCGCGGATCGGTGAACCGGAAATCGACGTATTTCACGTCGTTGTCCTTGATCGTCTTCATGACATTTTTCGGCGTCGTCATGGCAGGCGTACCCTTTCGTGATGCTGGTGAATGGCGTGTCGTACTGATCGACTTCTGCTGGCTGCGGCCAGGCGCAGGCAGTCAATCGCGACAGTCAAATGGCGTCAATTCCGGATTCCCCCGTCCTGATCCGGATGGCTTCTTCAATCGTCGACACGAAGATTTTGCCGTCGCCAATCCGCCCGGTTTGGGCGGCACGACGGATCGCGTCGATAGCCTTTTCGACCATGTCGTCACCGAGCACAATCTCGATCTTCACCTTGGGCAGGAAATCCACCACGTACTCGGCGCCACGATATAATTCCGTGTGCCCCTTTTGGCGCCCGAAGCCTTTGGCTTCAGTCACGGTGATGCCTTGTAGGCCGACTTCCTGGAGAGCCTCCTTCACCTCATCGAGTTTGAACGGCTTGATAATGGCCTCGATTTTCTTCATCGCGTTTCATCTCCCGACCCCGGCGTGGGGGTACGACCACACTTGGAGCCGACCGTTGGTTAGCAGGTCCCGTGCCAAGCCCCGAAATTATCAAAAGCGCAAGCAGATCAAGTCCGTACGGGGTGGTCGATACCCCCCTACAATGCCTTGAGATAGTGTGCCGCTGCTAAAGTGGGCATATTGCCTATTGGCGCGTCAATACTGCATCTCGACCACCCGCAGAGCTTTCGTAGATGTTCGGCTAGTCCCGCAATCGGTATCCTCCAGCAGCATGATTGAGCTTTTGACCACAACCGAGATGGCACGTGCCGACCAGCTGGCGATTGCTGGCGGTGTGGCGGGCATCGAGCTGATGGAACGAGCGGGCGGGGCCGTCGCCGCCGCGGTGGCGGCGCGCTACGCGGCGGGGAGTGAAGTCGTTGTCTTGGCCGGCCCCGGAAATAATGGCGGTGATGGATTTGTTGCGGCTCGCTTGCTCGGCCAACGTGGATTCCGGGTCCGTCTAATCCTCGTGGGGGAAATCGCCCGCCTTAGGGGTGACGCGGCGATCGCCGCAAAAAAATGGACGGCCCCGACCGGGCCGGCCAATCTGCAGAGTTTTGACGGTGCGGACGTCATTATCGACGCGCTTTTTGGCGCCGGCCTCGACCGGCCGGTCGAAGGGCCGGCCCATTCTCTGATCGAGGCCATGAACAGCCAACGTGCGCCGGTTGTCGCCGTTGACCTGCCAAGTGGGATCAACGGCACGTCTGGAGCAGTCATGGGAAGCGCCGTGAAAGCCACGCAAACCGTGACCTTCTTTCGCAAGAAACCCGGCCATCTGCTTCTGCCGGGACGGCTATATCGTGGAACGTTAGGGGTTGCGGATATCAGCATTCCCGATTCCGTCCTCGCATCAATTGCGCCGAAGACCTTCGAAAACCTCCCCGAGTTCTGGGGTGGGCGCTTTCCTCATCCGCGCGAGGCTGGTCACAAATACGACCGAGGCCATGTGGTCGTGGCTTCAGGTCCCGCATGGTCAACCGGGGCAGCCCGACTTGCGGCGCGCGCTGCCCTACGCGCCGGGGCTGGGTTGGTAACGATTGCGAGCCCGCGCGAAGCACTGGCAATCAACGCGACGGCAAGTCTCGCCGTTATGGTCCGGCCGGTGGATGGCGCCGGCGAGCTCGCCGAATTTCTCGCTGACGGGCGTCTGAATGCATTCGCAATCGGTCCCGGATTGGGTGTGGGTCAGGCCACCGCCGAGATGGTTCTCACCGCACTCTCGGGTGAGCGCGCCGTGGTGCTCGACGCGGATGCCATAACGAGCTTTTCAGGCCGTCCCAGGGATCTTGCGAAAGCGCTGCTGCAGCGAGGCGGTCGGCCGGCTGTCCTAACCCCGCATGAAGGGGAATTCTCGCGTTATTTCGGCGCGTTAGACGAAAAAACTAAGATCGGGTCGAAGCTCGACAGGGCGCTTCTTGCGGCCGAGTTGACCGGTGCCGTCATCGTCTTCAAGGGCGCAGATACCGTCGTCGCATCCCCCGACGGCCGGGCCGTGATCGCCGACAACGCGCCTGCTTATCTCGCCACTGCGGGCGCCGGCGATGTGCTTACCGGGATGGTAGCGGCGCTCCTGGCTCAGGGCATGCCCGCCTTCGAAGGTGCTGCGGCCGCCGTTTGGCTGCACGGCGAAGCCGCCGCCGCCTTTGGCCCCGGACTGATTTCGGAGGACTTGCCGGAAATGCTGCCCGGAGTTTACCGCTCGCTGTGCTTGTAATCGGCAAGTTGCACGGCGTGCGCCGGTGCCTATTTTACTAGTGCTCCGCCGATCTCGCGTGATATAAGCCGCGCCGCCGGGCCGACCTCCTGTCGCGGGCGTGGCGGAATTGGTAGACGCGCGGGATTTAGGTTCCCGTGACGAAAGTCGTGGGGGTTCGAGCCCCTCCGCCCGCACCAAGAGGGCGGTCGTTTTTCAAAAGCGGCAAGGATGCAATAGGCCAGGCTGCGATCAGACTGGACCGCAAAAAGATTGGGCCGCAAAGAGTAATGTCGATGCAAGTAACTGAAACTTCCGCCGCGGGTCTTAAACGCGAGTTTCGTGTGGTCTTCCCGGCCAGCGACCTTGAAGCCCGGGTCAATGAACGGCTCGACGATCTTAAAGGCCGCGTGCAACTGCGGGGCTTTCGGCCCGGCAAGGTGCCGGTCGCTCACCTCAAGCGCCTCTATGGCAAATCCGCGATGGCCGAAGTGATCGAGGCGGCGGTCAGCGAAGCCAACAACAAGATCATCAACGACAACAAATTTAAGCTCGCGATTGAGCCGAAGGTTGTTCTGCCGTCGGAAAAGGAAGCGGTCGAGGAAGTGATCGAAGGCAAGTCCGACCTTGCCTACACGGTGGAAATGGAGATCGTTCCATCGATCACGCTTGCCGATTTCAAGACGCTGAAACTTACGCGGCTCACCGCCGAAGTAACGGATGCCGAAATCGATCAAACGGTGCAAACAATCGCCGATCAGAATCGGCCGTTTGTAGCCAAGACCGACGGCGCGCAAAACGGCGATCGCGTGACCATTTCGTTTCAGGGCTCGATCGGCGGCACGCCATTCGAGGGCGGAACCGGCGAAGATATCCCCCTGATCATGGGGGCGGGTCAGTTTATTCCGGGCTTCGAGGACCATCTCGTGGGTCTCAAAGCCGGTGATAGCAAGACCTTCGACATCAAATTCCCAGACGACTACCGGGCGGCCGCTGTCGCCGGTAAGGACGCGACCTTTGCCGTCACAGTGAAAACGGTGGAGGCGCCGGGCGAGGTCAAAATCGACGACGACTTTGCCAAGACTCTGGGGCTTGAGTTGTTGGCCAAATTCAAAGACGCGGTGAAAGACCGCCTAGCCCGCGAGCATTCCGGTGCGTCGCGCCAGAAGCTCAAGCGTGCTTTGCTCGATCAACTCGATGAGCGTCACAAGTTTGAGCCGCCACCGAGCCTCGTCGAGCAGGAGTTCAACAGCGTCTGGGCTCAGATCGAGAAGGATCTCAAAGACCAGGGCAAGACATTCGCCGATGAGGGAACCACGGAGGAAAAAGCGCGGGAGGAATACCGTGGCATTGCCGAGCGGCGCGTGCGGCTGGGCTTGGTGATCGCCGAAATCGGCGAGCGGAACAATATCAAGGTTAGCGACGAGCAGTTGCGGGCAGCCCTGATGGAACAGGTGCGGCAGTTCCCCGGTCAGGAGCGACAGATCTGGGAGTATTACCAGAAGAACCCCAGCGCCCTTGCCGCCATGCGCGCCCCCCTGTTTGAGGACAAGGTGGTGGACTTCCTGGTCGAGTTGGCTGACGTCACCGATCGGCCGGTTTCACGGGAAGAATTGTTCAAGGAAGACGAATCATAAGGGTTTGGCACAGGTATCCGGCTGGTTTGTGCGTCTTGTGGCCGGAACTTCCACACATATCTGCCATACTTGCATAGTCGATTGGGCGGCCGGTGTTCGGCGGCTTCGACAAACCGTCCCGACTCAAGCCACACTATGCTGGTACGTTTAGGTCTCAGCCCTAACAGGTGATCCAAGATGCGCGACCCGAAGGACACTCACATGCAATACCTCGTCCCCATGGTGGTCGAGCAGACCAACCGTGGGGAGCGGGCGTACGACATTTATTCCCGGCTCTTGAAAGAGCGCATCATCTTCATCACGGGGCCGATCGAGGACGGCATGGCTTCGCTGGTGGTGGCGCAGCTCCTGTTCCTCGAGGCGGAAAATCCGAAAAAAGAAATCTCGATGTACATCAATTCGCCCGGTGGCGTCGTGACGTCGGGCCTGGCGATCTACGACACCATGCAATTCATCCGTCCGCCGGTGTCTACGTTGTGCACCGGTCAGGCGGCTTCGATGGGATCGCTGCTGCTCGCCGCCGGAGCCAAGGATCTTCGCTTCGCTCTGCCAAACGCCCGGATCATGGTGCATCAGCCGTCTGGCGGGTTCCAGGGCCAGGCGACCGACATCATGCTCCACGCCCAGGAGATCCTGAACCTGAAGCGACGGTTGAACGAAATCTACGTCAAGCACACCGGTCAGCCGCTCAAAAAGATCGAGGATGCTCTGGAACGGGACATGTTCCTCACCTCGGACATGGCCAAGGATTTCGGACTGATCGACAAGGTTATTGAGAAGCGGCCCGAGGAACCTGGCCTCAAGGTCGAACAACCAATGCTTTCCAAGGTTTGAGCACGTTGGCGAGCCGAATCGGCGTCCAGACCACGACCGCGGCGGCGTCAAGCGGAAATTGGCGGTGTGTTCAGGAAAGCACACTGATCCAAAGTCGCGTTATCGTTAATAGATTCTTGATTGGCACGCCATTAGCATGCAGGCTTGTGCTGGGTAACTAGGTGTTGTCACGCTAGAGTCTTGTTCGGGTACAGAGCGCGGAAGGTGCTACGGTTTTTTAGCGCGGACCCCGGTAAGGTATCGAGGGTCAAAAGGCCTCCCTCGCGGCGAATACGGAGACGGGAATGAGCAAGGTTGGTAGCGGCGATTCAAAGAACACGCTCTATTGCTCGTTCTGCGGCAAGAGCCAGCACGAGGTGCGCAAGCTCATCGCCGGGCCGACGGTTTTCATCTGCGACGAATGCGTCGAACTGTGCATGGATATCATCCGCGAGGAGAACAAGTCCTCGCTGGTGAAATCACGCGACGGCATTCCGACGCCGCGGGAAATCCGCAAGGTTCTCGACGACTACGTGATCGGCCAGGATCACGCCAAGAAGGTGCTCTCGGTCGCCGTCCACAATCACTACAAGCGGCTCAACCACCAGAGCAAACATAACGACGTCGAACTGGCGAAATCGAACATTCTGCTGATCGGACCGACGGGCTCCGGCAAGACGCTGTTGGCGCAGACGCTGGCGCGCATTCTCGATGTGCCCTTCACGATGGCAGATGCGACAACGCTGACGGAAGCCGGGTACGTCGGCGAGGACGTCGAAAACATCATTTTGAAGCTGCTGCAGTCGGCCGACTACAATGTCGAGCGCGCTCAGCGCGGTATTGTCTATATCGACGAGATCGACAAGATATCGCGCAAGTCCGACAATCCGTCGATCACGCGCGACGTGTCGGGTGAGGGCGTGCAGCAGGCACTCCTGAAAATCATGGAAGGCACGATCGCAAGCGTGCCGCCGCAGGGCGGTCGCAAGCATCCGCAACAGGAATTCCTGCAAGTCGACACCACGAACATCCTGTTCGTCTGCGGGGGTGCATTCTCCGGCCTGGAGAAAATCATCTCGTCGCGCGGCCGCTCAACGTCGATCGGCTTTGGCGCCAAAGTCATGGCGCCGGAGGACCGTAAGCAGGGCGAAATCTTCCGCGACGTCGAGCCCGAGGATCTGTTGAAGTACGGGCTCATTCCGGAGTTTGTCGGCCGCCTTCCAGTCGTCGCCACGCTGGAAGACCTCGACGAACCCTCGCTCAAGCGCATCCTCACCGAGCCGAAGAACGCGCTGGTGAAACAATACCAGCGCATGTTCGAGATGGAGACGGTGGACCTGACACTGGCGGACGAGGCGCTTTCGGCGATCGCGCGCAAGGCCATCGACCGCAAAACCGGCGCGCGCGGGTTGCGCTCGATCATGGAGACCATTCTGCTCGACACCATGTTCGATCTTCCGAGCCTCGAAGGCGTCGAAGAGGTCGTGATTTCTCGCGAAGTGGTCGAGGGCAGTGCCCGTCCACTATACATTTATGCCGACCGCTCGGATCGAGCCGGCGAGACCGGCGGGGCAAGCGCCTGAGTGGCGCGCCTCTCCGGCATCTTCGATTCGCGACGCGGGACATCGCCGCAGCTTCCGGCTCTGGGCTTTTGTTCGAAAAGTCGTGCTTTCTTGACACGCCCGCGCGGCGACGCCACCTATAGTCAACGCGCGAAAATCAGTACGGAGCAACGCGCAATCGGCAGTCCGTTGTAACAGCGCATCGTGCGGGTTTCGACGGGCGTGCACAACAACAAGGACATGGGGCCATGACAAGTGCCGCCAAGCCAAAGCCACCGCTGACGACCGGCGAAAGCCGGGCCTATCCGGTGCTACCTCTGCGGGACATCGTTGTCTTCCCGCACATGATCGTCCCCCTCTTCGTCGGCCGCGAAAAGTCGATCAAGGCGCTCGAAGAGGTGATGCGCTCGGATACCTTCATTCTGTTGGCGACGCAGAAGAACGCCTCGGACGATGATCCGCCGACAGACGCGATCTATGGCATCGGCACGCTCGCGAGCGTTCTACAACTCCTCAAGTTGCCCGACGGTACCGTCAAAGTGCTGGTCGAAGGCGCGGCTCGCGCCCAGGTCAAACAATACACCGACCGCGAAGATTATTTCGAGGCCGATGCGGTCGTGCTTGCAGATACGTCTGGCGATCAGGTCGAGGCCGAAGCCTTGGCGCGCTCCGTCGTCAACGAATTCGAAGGCTATGTGAAGCTCAACAAGAAGGTGTCGCCCGAAGTCGTCGGCGTGGTCCAACAGATCGACGATTACGCCAAGCTTGCCGACACCGTCGCTTCGCACCTCGCGGTCAAGATACCCGACAAGCAATTGATCCTGGAGACGCCCGTCGTCACCGAGCGGCTGGAGAAAGTGCTCGGCCTGATGGAGAGCGAAATCTCGGTGCTCCAGGTCGAGAAGCGCATCCGGACGCGCGTCAAACGCCAGATGGAGAAGACCCAGCGCGAGTATTACCTCAACGAGCAAATGAAGGCGATCCAGAAGGAGCTCGGCGATGAGGACGGCAAGGACGAGCTTGCCGAGATCGAAGAGAAGATCAAGCGCACCAAGCTGTCCAAGGAAGCGCGAGAGAAGGCGCAGCACGAACTGAAGAAGCTGCGGCAGATGTCGCCGATGTCGGCCGAGGCCACGGTCGTGCGTAACTATCTCGATTGGCTGCTCGCCATACCATGGAACAAAAAGTCCAAGGTGAAGAAGGATCTGGTCCTTGCCGAGCAGATTCTCGAAGCCGATCACTTCGGCCTTGAGAAGGTCAAGGAGCGTATCGTCGAGTACCTGGCGGTACAGCAGCGCGCCAACAAACTGACCGGACCGATTCTGTGTCTGGTCGGCCCCCCTGGCGTCGGCAAGACGTCACTAGGCAAATCGATCGCCAAGGCGACCGGGCGCGAGTTCGTGCGCGTGTCGCTCGGCGGGGTGCGTGACGAGGCGGAGATTCGCGGCCATCGCCGGACTTACATCGGCTCCATGCCGGGTAAGGTCATCCAGTCGATGCGCAAGGCGAAGACGTCGAATCCGCTGTTCTTGCTCGACGAGGTCGACAAGATGGGTGCCGATTTCCGCGGCGATCCGTCCTCGGCATTGCTTGAAGTGCTCGATCCGGAACAAAACCACGCTTTCAACGATCATTATCTCGAGGTCGACTACGATCTCTCCAACGTGATGTTCATCACCACGGCGAACACCCTCAACATTCCGCCGCCGCTGATGGACCGCATGGAGATCATCCGGATCGCGGGCTACACCGAGGATGAGAAAGTCGAGATCGCGCGCAAACACTTGATTCCGCACGCGACGGTCAAGCACGGCCTTGAACCGAAGGAATGGTCGATCGACGACGAGGCGTTGCTGACGCTCATCCGCCGCTACACGCGGGAAGCCGGCGTTCGCAATCTCGAGCGTGAACTTTCAACGCTGATTCGAAAGGCGGTGAAGGAACTCACGATCAAGAAGACTGAGTCGGTGCAGGTTAACGCCCAGAGCCTTTCCGATTATCTCGGGGTTCCGAAGTTCCGCTACGGCGAGGTTGAGGCAGAGGACCAAATCGGCGTTGTCACCGGGCTTGCCTGGACCGACGTCGGCGGCGAGCTTCTGACCATCGAGGCGGCCATGATGCCCGGCAAAGGCAAAATGACCGTCACCGGCAATCTGCGCGACGTCATGAAGGAGTCGATCTCGGCGGCGGCGTCGTATGTCCGCATGCGCTCGGCTGCTTTCGGCATCGAGCCGCCGGCGTTCGACAAGCGTGACATTCACGTGCACGTGCCGGAGGGCGCCACTCCGAAAGACGGGCCGTCCGCCGGCGTCGCCATGGTCACCGCGATCGTTTCGGTGATGACCGGCATCCCGGTGCACCGCGATGTCGCCATGACCGGCGAGATTACGCTGCGCGGTCGGGTGTTGCCGATCGGCGGCTTGAAGGAAAAGCTGCTCGCCGCGCATCGCGGCGGCATCAAGACCGTGGTCATTCCGGAAGAGAACGCCAAGGATCTGGTCGAGATCAACGACAGCATCAAGAGCGGTCTCGATATCATTCCGGTTTCGCGCATGGACGAGGTGCTGGCACGTGCGTTGGTGCGCAATCCGGAGCCGATCGTGTGGGAGGAAGCCACGGCGAAACCTGTGGATGTCGCCGAGACGATCGAAGAAGACGCATCCGGTTTGACCGCGCACTAATCTGCGGTTCATCTGCGCCACGAAATGTGGCAAAGCACAAAGCTCTGAGAAAACGGCGCCATCCCAGGCGCCGTTTTTATTGCGCGTCGAAATGAGGCGGCGCTCGCGTGTTCAGCAGGACACAGCAGGCCGAAATTCTACTCAGCCGGTTGGCGCGCAGTGCCGCATTGGCTACTATCCGATTGGGGATGGGCTACAAAGAAGGCGGGTGCTGATGAAAATCGTCTATCCAATAATCGGCTGTGTCACTCTTGCCCTCAGCGCGATCGTGAGCAGCGCAAGTGTAAACGCGGCGACCACCCTCTCAGACGATTTTTGGCTGCTTGGAAACTTCACCCAGAATGTTCCCTGCAAGGGCGATGGCACTGATCCTGCCGAGGCGAAGGTGGAGATATCGCCGCAGCAGATCGAGTCCAAGATTGGAATTTGCACTTTCCTGGACGCGAAGGAAGACGGTAGAAGCGTCAAGCTACACGTGGAGTGTCAATTTCCTGCCGGGCCTCTCATGGGCGAAATCACCTTCACTCAGAAACCCAACAACACGATCGATTTCATCGATCGGGACAAGACTTACAACGCGACCCTCTATCGCTGCCCGAAGTAATGATCCGGAATAGGCCTCAACCCGCGGGCGGATCGGTGCTAAGATTGATTCTCTGCATTCGGGGGGTCCCGCCATGCTTCGATACGCTATTGCCGCCGCGACATTGGCGGTCATCCTGCCAAGCTCGCAGTCGTTTGCGATCACCTCAAAAGCAAAAATGGAAACCTGCAAGTTTGGCGCCGACGATCAGAAACTGCAGGGCGCAGCGCGCGGTAAATTCATGAAGAAGTGCATGGCCAACAAGAACGATCCGCGGGGTGCTGCTGTGGGCGCTCCGCCGCCTGCAGCGAGCCCGCCGCCGCCAAAGTAGTAGCTCCCCCAAGAAGTTCACCACTAGCCTCTTGCTACGTCGACGGGCTTGGGTTGGCTTGTCGGTTGCCCGGCTAGCGCTTCTGATCGTGTGACAAAGGAAAAACGCCAAATGAGAATGATCGCTTACATACTCGCCATCATCTGCATCATTGCTGCTGTCATGTATTTCGTCATGCCGGCCGGCCAATTGCCGGCTTTTATGCCAGGTTATGCGGTTGGTTCCGCGCATGTCCATGTCACACATGCCGTCGTTGCGCTGGTCGCAGCAGTCGTTCTGTTTTTAATCGGGTGGTTTGTCGGCCGTCGATAGCCTTCAAGTCCCAGGCCGCTAGCCTTCCAAACGCACTTTGCGCTGCACGCGCTCGTCGAAGCGTGCGACGCTGACTACGACGCGCTGGTGCGTACCGCCGCCGATGACTTCGATCTCGTCGCGCGCTTCCACGCGAAAGGTGATGGTCCGGCCCTCGACGTGCAAAACCTCGGCAGTCGCGGTGACCCGCAAGCCTATGGGTGTTGCCGCGACGTGACTGACGTCGAGATGGATGCCAAGGCTCTGATGTCCGGCGGGCAGAAGGTGCTCCACGGCATTTAATGCCGCCGCCTCGATGACGTTGATCATGACGGGCGTTGCCAAGACCGCGATGCGGCCGGAGCCGACAAAAGGCGCGGTATGTTCGGGCCCGACCAGGAGGCTTTCGGTGCCGACGAGGCCGGTAGTGATGCGCGTGAGATCAACCATTGACGGGTTCCAATGGGCGGTTAAAGCGCTCCTTGGCTAATCCTGCTGCTAATGTCCAGCTTGCCGCCGGAGCGCGGCGCGGTCCAATGCCTCGATAGCCTGGCGCCGCTTCGTACCTTGTTCTTTGAAGACCTATCGGTTGGGATGACCGAGAAGTTTGCGAAGACCGTTGCCTCTTCCGATGTGGTTGGCTTCGCCCAGCTGACCGGCGACCGCAACCCAATCCACCTTTCCGAGCATTTCGCCGCCAAAACTTCGTTCCGCACCCGCATTGCGCATGGGCTGTACACGGCGAGCCTTATTTCCGCGGTGCTCGGAACTCGGCTTCCGGGCCCAGGCGCCGTCTACATTTCACAGACGCTGAATTTCCGGGCGCCGGTCAAGATCGGCGATACCGTTGCGGTCACCGTGACGGTTGCGGAGCTGATCCCGGATAAATCACGGGCGCGGCTCTCGTGTCTTTGCGAAGTAAACGGCGAGGTCGTGCTGGACGGCGAGGCGCTGGTCAAGGTGCCCAGTGAGAAGGCAAAAGGCAAGCGGCCGGTCATGCGGCTGTGAAATAGGAATTGAAAGGCCGAAAGAGAGGCGATGATGTTTGAACGGGATGAAGTGCTGCAGGCTTTGCACAATCGCCTGACCGCCGCTGGAATTGACCCGCTCGACCCGAAGGTGCAGGCGATCTGTGAGGTCGTGAACGCCTTCTACGCGGAAAAAACTCGTGACGTGCTGAAAAAAATGCAAGAAGTGCTGAGCAAGATAGAGACGTAAGTCGAACGATTGCGCGCGAGCAGAGGGCACCTGCGCGGTCTTGAGGGCGACGAATAGGCCGAGATGTGCGGGTGCCATCCGCTCCTTCCGCATAGCCGTCCGTAGGCGCTGCCAATTCTGCGTGCTACAATTTTTGCGCAAGCGGCTCGCGCATCGGGCCAGAAGAAAGGGAGGACTCAATGGGAGTTGTTGATTTAAGGCTTACCGGCAAGCCTGTACCCATAAGATCGCGCGAGGCAATGGAGCGCGGCTATGTGGCGCGCGCGAGCGCGAAGGGTTCTAATTCTGGCTTTCCTCGACCAGCGCCTTCCCGCCTATGAGCGCGAAATCATCAACATGGTCGGCATGGGCGTCACCGAGAATGCCGAGTTGCGGCCGCATGTAAAGGCGGGCGCCGACGGTTTCTCCATCACCTATATCCGCGCGCCGAAAGGCAAGGGCGCCGCACTACACCGCCACGCGACCGAGGAAGGTTTCTTCCGATCCATGGCCGCTGGCAGGTGTTCTGGCTCGAGGGCGATCAGGAACGCACGCTCGATCTCGACGAAGGCGATATGTGCAATGTGCCAATCGGCATTTATCGCGGTTTCCGCAACGTCTCCGACAATCCGGATGCGCTGCTGATTGCCGTCGTCGGCGGTCCCGACGCGGGCAAGGTCGACTGGCATCCGTCGGTGGTCGCCGAGGCGCGCAAGACCGGGCTTTCGGTCGACGACGATGGTAACCTGATCGTCCAGAAATCGGTGGCCTAGTTAGTCTCCCGCGGCGAGCGGGACAAATGAACTCGCGTTTGCGGATTATGATGCCCGGCCTTGCGCCGGGCATCTTCGTTTCCGAGCGAGCAAGCTTAAAGCTGACGGGTCGGGTTCGAACTGGCCGCGACGGGCTGCGGTGCCTTATATGAAAATCGCCACCTTCAACATCAACAATGTCAACAAGAGGCTGGCCAATCTCCTCGCTGGCTGCCCGCCGCAAAGCCCGACGTGGTCTGCCTGCAGGAGCTCAAAGCAACCGACCGGGAATTCCCCAGACGCATCGAGAAGGCCGGATACGGCGCGGTCTGGCGCGGACAAAAATCGTGGAACGGCGTCGCCATTCTGGCACGCGACGCCGAGCCGATCGGACGCGTACCGAGCTTCCGGGCGATCCGGGCCACCTGAGGCGCGCTACATCGAAGCCGCCGTCAACGGCGGGCTCCATCACCTCGTCTATGCGACGAACGGCAACCCGCAGCCGGGCCCGAAATTCAAATATAAGCTCGCCTGGATGGACCTGCTGACGGCACACGCCGCTGCACTTTTCGCCGCGAACGTGCCGGTCGTGCTCGCCGGCGACTTCAACGTCGTGCTGACGGATCGCGACA
>CAWJBG010000012.1:0-9803 GCA_963841025.1 uncultured Alphaproteobacteria bacterium
CTGCTTGGAAACTTCACCCAGAATGTTCCCTGCAAGGGCGATGGCACTGATCCTGCCGAGGCGAAGGTGGAGATATCGCCGCAGCAGATCAGTCCAAGATTGGAATCTGCACTTTCCTGGACGCGAAGGAAGACGGTAAAAGCGTCAAGCTACACGTGGAGTGTCAATTTCCTGCCGGGCCTCTCATGGGCGAAATCACCTTCACTCAGAAACCCAACAACACGATCGATTTCATCGATCGGGACAAGACTTACAACGCGACCCTCTATCGCTGCCCGAAGTAATGATCCGGAATAGGCCTCAACCCGCGGGCGGATCGGTGCTAAGATTAATTCTCTGCATTCGGGGGGTCCCGCCATGCTTCGATACGCTATTGCCGCCGCGACATTGGCGGTCATCCTGCCAAGCTCGCAGTCGTTTGCGATCACCTCAAAAGCAAAAATGGAAACCTGCAAGTTTGGCGCCGACGATCAGAAACTGCAGGGCGCAGCGCGCGGTAAATTCATGAAGAAGTGCATGGCCAACAAGAACGATCCGCGGGGTGCTGCTGTGGGCGCTCCGCCGCCTGCAGCGAGCCCGCCGCCGCCAAAGTAGTAGCTCCCCCAAGAAGTTCACCACTAGCCTCTTGCTACGTCGACGGGCTTGGGTTGGCTTGTCGGTTGCCCGGCTAGCGCTTCTGATCGTGTGACAAAGGAAAAACGCCAAATGAGAATGATCGCTTACATACTCGCCATCATCTGCATCATTGCTGCTGTCATGTATTTCGTCATGCCGGCCGGCCAATTGCCGGCTTTTATGCCAGGTTATGCGGTTGGTTCCGCGCATGTCCATGTCACACATGCCGTCGTTGCGCTGGTCGCAGCAGTCGTTCTGTTTTTAATCGGGTGGTTTGTCGGCCGTCGATAGCCTTCAAGTCCCAGGCCGCTAGCCTTCCAAACGCACTTTGCGCTGCACGCGCTCGTCGAAGCGTGCGACGCTGACTACGACGCGCTGGTGCGTACCGCCGCCGATGACTTCGATCTCGTCGCGCGCTTCCACGCGAAAGGTGATGGTCCGGCCCTCGACGTGCAAAACCTCGGCAGTCGCGGTGACCCGCAAGCCTATGGGTGTTGCCGCGACGTGACTGACGTCGAGATGGATGCCAAGGCTCTGATGTCCGGCGGGCAGAAGGTGCTCCACGGCATTTAATGCCGCCGCCTCGATGACGTTGATCATGACGGGCGTTGCCAAGACCGCGATGCGGCCGGAGCCGACAAAAGGCGCGGTATGTTCGGGCCCGACCAGGAGGCTTTCGGTGCCGACGAGGCCGGTAGTGATGCGCGTGAGATCAACCATTGACGGGTTCCAATGGGCGGTTAAAGCGCTCCTTGGCTAATCCTGCTGCTAATGTCCAGCTTGCCGCCGGGAGCGCGGCGCGGTCCAATGCCTCGATGAGCCTGGCGCCGCTTCGTACCTTGTTCTTTGAAGACCTATCGGTTGGGATGACCGAGAAGTTTGCGAAGACCGTTGCCTCTTCCGATGTGGTTGGCTTCGCCCAGCTGACCGGCGACCGCAACCCAATCCACCTTTCCGAGCATTTCGCCGCCAAAACTTCGTTCCGCACCCGCATTGCGCATGGGCTGTACACGGCGAGCCTTATTTCCGCGGTGCTCGGAACTCGGCTTCCGGGCCCAGGCGCCGTCTACATTTCACAGACGCTGAATTTCCGGGCGCCGGTCAAGATCGGCGATACCGTTGCGGTCACCGTGACGGTTGCGGAGCTGATCCCGGATAAATCACGGGCGCGGCTCTCGTGTCTTTGCGAAGTAAACGGCGAGGTCGTGCTGGACGGCGAGGCGCTGGTCAAGGTGCCCAGTGAGAAGGCAAAAGGCAAGCGGCCGGTCATGCGGCTGTGAAATAGGAATTGAAAGGCCGAAAGAGAGGCGATGATGTTTGAACGGGATGAAGTGCTGCAGGCTTTGCACAATCGCCTGACCGCCGCTGGAATTGACCCGCTCGACCCGAAGGTGCAGGCGATCTGTGAGGTCGTGAACGCCTTCTACGCGGAAAAAACTCGTGACGTGCTGAAAAAAATGCAAGAAGTGCTGAGCAAGATAGAGACGTAAGTCGAACGATTGCGCGCGAGCAGAGGGCACCTGCGCGGTCTTGAGGGCGACGAATAGGCCGAGATGTGCGGGTGCCATCCGCTCCTTCCGCATAGCCGGTCCGTAGGCGCTGCCAATTCTGCGTGCTACAATTTTTGCGCAAGCGGCTCGTGCGATCGGGCCCAGTAAGAAAGGGAGGACATCAATGGCAGTTGTTGATTTAAGGCTTACCGGCAAGCCTGTACCCAATATATCGCGCGAGGCAATGGAGCGCGGCTATGTGGCGCGCGCGAGCGCGAAGGGTTCGAATTCTCGCTTTCCTCGACCAGCGACTTCCCGCCTATGAGCGCGAAATCATCAATATGGTCGGCATGGGCGTCACCGAGAATGCCGAGTTGCTGCCGCATGTAAAGGCGGGCGCCGACGGTTTCTCCATCACCTATATCCGCGCGCCGAAAGGCAAGGGCGCCGCACTACACCGCCACGCAACCGAGGAAGTGTTTCTTCCCATCCATGGCCGCTGGCAGGTGTTCTGGCTCGAGGGCGATCAGGAACGCACGCTCGATCTCGACGAAGGCGATATGTGCAATGTGCCAATCGGCATTTATCGCGGTTTCCGCAACCTCTCCGACAATCCGGATGCGCTGCTCATTGCCGTCGTCGGCGGTCCCGACGCGGGCAAGGTCGACTGGCATCCGTCGGTGGTCGCCGAAGCGCGCAAGACCGGGCTTTCGGTCGACGACGATGGTAACCTGATCGTCCAGAAATCGGTGGCCTAGTTAGTCTCCCGTGGCGAGCGGGACAAATGAACTCGCGCTTGCGGATTATGATGCCCGGCCTTGCGCCGGGCATCTTCGTTTCCGAGCGAGCAAGCTTAAAACCTGACGGGTCGGGTTCGAACTCGGCCGCGACGGGGCTGCGCTGCCTTAGATGAAAATCGCCACCTTCAACATCAATAACGTCAACAAGAGGCTGGCCAATCTCCTCGCTTGGCTGCCCGCCGCAAAGCCGGACGTGGTCTGCCTGCAGGAACTCAAAGCAACCGACCGGGAATTCCCCAAGACCGCAATCGAGAAGGCCGGATACGGCGCGGTCTGGCGCGGACAGAAATCGTGGAACGGTGTCGCCATTCTGGCACGCGGCGCCGAGCCGATCGTGACGCGTACCGAGCTTCCGGGCGATCCGGACGATCTGCAGGCGCGCTACATCGAAGCCGCCGTCAACGGCGTGCTCATCACCTCGCTCTATGCGCCGAACGGCAACCCGCAGCCGGGCCCGAAATTCAAATATAAGCTCGCCTGGATGGACCGGCTGACGGCACACGCCGCTGAACTTTTCGCCGCGAACGTGCCGGTCGTGCTCGCCGGCGACTTCAACGTCGTGCCGACGGATCGCGACATCTATCCGAAGAACTCCTATGGCAAAGACGCACTCCTTACGGCTGCGGCGCGCGCCCGCTTTGCACGTCTTCTCGACCAAGGCTGGTGTGACGCTATCCGTTCGGCCCATCCCGACGCGCCGATGTACACCTACTGGAGCTACCTGCGGAACCGCTGGCCGCGCGACGCTGGACTGCGTATCGACCATCTCCTGCTCAGCGGGGAAGCCGCCAAGCTTCTGGTCGCGGCTGGCGTCGATCGCGCGGTGCGTGGCAAAGATAACGCGAGCGATCATGCGCCAGCCTGGGTTGAGTTGGGGCAGGTGGCGTCGCCGCGACGTTCGCCGACGTCATTGCGAGCAGCAGGGCGGCAAAGCAAAGACGAAAGGCCTGTTGCCGCAAAGTCGAAAGCGCGCGCCGGCCCGTTACTGGTGATCGACGGCGACTCGTTTGCGCACCGCGCCTATCACGCGCTGCCGAAGAACATTCGCCGAAACGGCGACCGACCGGCCGGCGCTATTCTCGGGTTCGCCAATTTGCTGCTGCGGCTTTACCGCGAAGAAAGGCCACGTGCCGTACTAGTCGGCTGGGACACCTACGAGGAGCCGACTTATCGCCACGAAGCGTTTGCGGCCTATCAGAGCGGCCGCGAATTCGATGACGATATCATCGAGCAGCTTGCGATTATCCCGAAGTTCGTCGCCGCCTGCGGCTTCGCCAATGCCAAGAAGGCGGGTTACGAGGCCGACGATTTTCTCGCCGCGGCGGCGGCGGCCGAAAAGCGGCGCGGCGGCACTGTGCTGATCGCCAGCGGCGATCGCGATACGTTTCAGCTGGCGTCGGTCAAAACAACGATTCTCTATCCGATCCGCGGCGGCGGCGTGGAACCTATCGGCCCGGCGGAAGTCCGCCAGCGCTACGGCGTTGAGCCGGCGCAAGTGCCTGATTTCATCGCACTGCGAGGCGACCCGTCGGATAAGTTGCCCGGCGCTCCTGGCGTTGGTGCGACCGGTGCTGCAACGCTGTTGCGCCAATACGGCAGCCTGGATGCCATCCTCAAAGCCGGCCGGTTTGCCAAACAGGCCGACGAATTGCGGCTTTATCGCTCGATCGCCACGATGAACCGCAAAGCGCCGCTGCCCAAGCTTCCCGATCAAAAGCCAACGTGGCAAAAGGCGGCTGCGCTCGCGCGCAGGTGGGAGCTCAAGCAACTGGCGACGCGTCTCGGCGAACTGACCTAATAAAGATCGGGGGGAGGGACGCCGATCACCTCCCCCCGCAGCATCGTCCCCAATGAGCTCCTTGAAGCCGACGCCGATTGCCCTGGGCGCCTACGCCGCGGCGCTGACCGCGCCGCTCGTTGGCACCGAGGCGACCGTCTTGAGCACGCGCGAGGCGATCTGGTACGGGTCGCCTTGCGAATTCGGCCGGCGGTCTTCCAGGTAACCCTTGTAGCCGTTGTTGACGAAACTGTGCGGCACACGGATCGACGCGCCGCGGTCGGCGACACCGTAGGTGAAATCGCCGATCGCGGCGGTCTCGTGCTTGCCAGTGAGCCGCATCTGGTTGTCCGGGCCGTACACCGCGATGTGTTCCGCGCGGTGGTCGGCAAACGCTTTCATCAGTGCCTCGAAATAGTCCTTGCCGCCGGTCTCGCGAAGATACGTCGTCGAGAAATTGCAATGCATGCCGGAGCCGTTCCAGTCGGTATCGCCAAGCGGCTTGCAATGGAATTCAATATCGACGCCGTATGCTTCGGTGAGTCGGAGCATCAGATAGCGGGCCATCCACATTTCGTCGGCAGCTCTTTTGGAACCCTTGCCGAAAATCTGGAATTCCCACTGGCCTTTTGCGACTTCGGCGTTGATGCCTTCGTGGTTGATGCCGGCGGCGAGACAAAGGTCGAGATGCTCCTCGACCATCTTGCGGGCGATATCACCGACATTCTTGTAGCCGACACCGGTGTAGTAGGGACCTTGCGGGGCCGGGTAGCCGGTCGGCGGAAAGCCGAGCGGACGGCCGTCCTTGTAGAAGAAATATTCCTGCTCGAAGCCGAACCACGCGCCCGGATCGTCGAGAATGGTGGCGCGCATGTTGGTCGGATGCGGGGTCTTGCCGTCCGGCATCATCACTTCGCACATCACCAGCACGCCGTTGCTGCGCGCGGCGTCGGGATAAAGCGCGACGGGTTTGAGCACGCAATCCGAACTGTGCCCTTCCGCCTGCATGGTCGATGAGCCGTCGAAGCCCCATAGCGGCAACTGATCGAGCGTCGGAAATGCGTCAAAGTCTTTGAGCTAAGTCTTGCCGCGCAGGTTCGGCACCGGCTTGTAACCGTCAAGCCAAATGTACTCGAGTTTATATTTGGTCATGCTGATCTCTCTTTGGCGTCTGTCGTGAGAAGGTTAGTAAGACTTTAGGCGAGCAGAGCCGCCAACGGCGTCCGGCGACCGAGCGTGCCGTCGAATTTTTAAGCATTTTGTGTGCCACTCGATTCGCGTGACCACTTGCTAGGCAAGCGCAACGGCGGTGCAGCAAATCCACGGACGCGCGAGTGCAGTCGCATTAAGCAGATACGCAACTGCACATATTGTAGCCATATGCTGATTTTCTGAGAGGCATGTCGAACAAACAGCGGGCAAAGCATTATATTGGAAGCAACAGAACTCACTTGAACGACGCGCGCTCGTTTACTTGCGCGCACGGCGAAGGAGCCGAACCATGATAACAAATCTCTCAGGATCGCCGCATGCTTTAGGCTCGGCGCAGATCCTCACGTTCCCGCCACGGGGCCGGTTTGCGGCGGCGACATCGGCACCAGCGGCTAATTCGCAGATGGTCCCCGCCACAAAGATCGCGTCCGGCAGCGGCTGGTATCACGACGAAGCCATCCAGGCCGAACAGCGGCGCAACAACTGAGCGCTCGGCCTCTCGTCATTGCGAGGAGCGCAGCGACGAAGCAATCCAGACCGTGAGGCTGGACTGGATCGCTTCGCGGAGCTTGTCCATCGGGCCAGCCACTTCGGGCTGGACCCGTTGGCTCGCAATGACGAGATATCCTCACACGTCGAAGCTGTCGTCCGATGAGGTGTCCTCTTCGGCAAAATCGTCGTCGTCGAAATCATTGTCATCGGACAAGTCGTCGTTGTCCGCGCTATCATCATTGAGAGCATCGTCGGCCGACGCGGACTGATCGTTCCCGGCATTAGCGATCGGATCCTTCGCGTGATCGCCGACGTGATCGATCCCGGCGTCGCGGGCGAGCTGGCTGTCGGCAGCGCTGCCGCTGGCGCCCCACGGTGAAGCAGGTTGCCCGGCAACATTTCCAAACGCAGAGCTGCCGAGGTGGTGGCCGAACATCGAGCGGATGCCGTCGAGCAGCAATGCGCCGCCGATCATACCCGCGGCGGTCGAGGCCGCAGTGCCGAGGAACGATCCGCCGGTGCCGAAAGCCGGCCCGCCAGGATAGCCCGGCGGCGGCGGGTAGAGGGGCTGCGATGGGTAGCCCTGCGATGGATAGCCCGGCGGCGGCGGTGGAACGCTTTGTGCGCGCACGCTCGGCACCGAACCGCGCGGCTCGCTGCCGCCGAGCGCCGCGCGCATCGAGTTCGAGAAAGCTGCCTTGCCGCTGCTCGGGCGCCGGCGGCTCGTCGACTTGCGCCTCCAATTCCTCGATCCGCGCATTGGCGCGTTTGAGCGCTTCGTCTTGCAGCAGTGTCGTCTGGACCAAAGCGTAGATTGCGTGCGGCGCGCGCCTGGTGCCGTCGGCAATCAGCCGCTCGGCGTCGAGATCACGCGGCGTGGTTTCGAGCTTGGCGAGACGATCGAACAGCTCGGTGACGAGCTCATTTTCCTGAGGGGTCATTGCCGCTCTCCTTAAGTCCGCAAACCGCCCGTTATGTGGGGTGCGCCGTGTGTTGCGACAGGGGCAGGCTAACGCCGCTGCGACAAGAATTTAGGGCAACAGATCGCGCGTGCCGCCAACATTTGGTCATAAAAGCTCAAGTCATAAAAGTGTTGGTCAGATTGCTACCGCCGTCACGGCATCAACTCGGCCCAGAGCTTATGGTCGCTGCCGAGGACAAAGACGTGCGCCGGGTCGGCGACCTGGAACGCGGCCTTGCCGATGGTGAGGAGCACATCACGGTCCACCAGCGTCGCCCGGGCGCGGCCGCCAATCTCGCGCCACAGCCGTCCGTTTTTGCCGAGCACAAACACCGTCTGCGCGTCCAGTGCCTGGAAGGCGGCCACCGCCTGATCGACCTGATCGGCGTTGGCGTTTCCGCTCTTGCGCCACAACGTGCCGTCTGCAGCGAGTACATACACAGTGTCGCCGCTTGGAAAATACTGGAACGCCAAGACATCCTTGGCGACCAGCGAGCGCGCTTGCGCGTTGCCTGCTTCGCGCCAGAGCTGGCCGTCGGCGCTAAGCACATAAACCAGGCTGTCGTCGATCGCCTGAAAGTCTTTCACCGTATGATCGACTTCGGTGCGCTTGCCGGCTCCGCCGAGTTCGCGCCACAGCGTATGGTCCGCGCTGAGCACGTAAATCAAACCAATATTAATCGGCTGGAACGCGGCAACGGTTAGATCGATCATGCTTTTCTCGCTGCCGTCGAGCTTGCTGCGCCACAACGTGCCGTCAGCGCCGTGCAGAAACAGATGTCCGTCGTGGATCTTGAAGCCTGCGATTTTATCGTCGAGCTGGTGCGCTTCCTTGCCGTCGATGGTCGCGCGCCAGAGCTTGCCTGCGCCGTTGACCACATAGACCACGCCCGCGTCGCCGACCGCAAAACGCTCGATCCCGTCGGCGATGTGGAAACGGCTGTTGCGCCCGTAGCCGTCGGGCCCATCCCCGTTCTGCCCCGCCGCCGGCGCTGCGATATTGTTATCGCGCCGGATTTCGTTCAGCGGATTTTGCGTGGTCAGGCAGCGGCGGAATTTCGCGATCCCGCCGGGATCGGTGAGATCGCCGCTTAGCTGCGCACAGAGCAGCCGCAGCTGCTTCATCCGCGCATCATCGTCGGCGGACGCGAGCCCCGCGGTCATCACGAGCACGAGGCCGGCCGCGAGCCACGCCAGTGCGCGGGGTGGGCAGCACATGGCGCGCATCGCGGGCTCCATCTGGTCCAATGTCAAAACAGGCGGCAACATGCGACTGTGCCATAAGTGGCCGCATCGGAGTATTTGGTTCAAAGCATCGCCAAAATCACTGCTGCTAACGGAGCCGCAAACCATGTCCGCCATTGAGTACGTGAACGTTGCCGGCTATCCGCAGCCGCATTCGCCCTATTCGCACGCGGTCATCGCCAACGGTTTCATGTTCGTCTCGGCGCGATCCCGGTGCGGCCCGGCGGCGGCCCGACCGAGATCGCCGGCACGACGATGCAAGAGCAAACGCGGCAGTGCCTGCGCAATGTCGAGACCATACTCAAGGCGGCGGGAAGCTCGCTCGACCGCGTGGTGAAGGTCACCGTCTTGTTGGCGCGCCCCGAACTTTATCAGGACATGAACGAGGCCTACGCGGAGTTCTTTCCCGGCCCAAAGCCCGCGCGCGCCATGGCCCGCTCGGCGCGACATCCCCGGCGTGCTTGTCGCTATCGAAGCGACCGCGGTGGCGTGAACCTCATCCTCCCTCGCCTGCGCGGGGGCGGAAAGTTCTACGCCGCAACGAGATCGCGATATTGCGGATGCTTGACGAGATAGTCGCGCACGAACCAGCAGACCGGCACCACCTTAAGTCCGCGCGATCGGGCATTGTCGAGCGCGCCTTGCACGAGCTGCGAGGCAAGACCGCGGCCGCGCGCCGCCGGCGGGGTTTCGGTGTGGACGAGCGTCATTATCCCATCCGCGAGCTTGTAGTTGAGCACCGCGGTCACGCCGGCCGCATCAAGCTCGAAGCGGGAGAGGGCGTTGTTGTCTCGGAGCGTCATAGGATCCCGTCAGAACCTGTAGGGTGGGCTAAGGTGCGAAGCGCCGTGCCCACGTCGACGTTATCGGAAAGTCCGCGTTACCGGAAAGTCCGCGTGGGCTTCGCTCGCTCAGCCCACCCTACGCACTAGCCATCGGCGCATCCCGCGCCACACTTCGAGACGCGACAAAAAGATACAGAATGATCGAGCTGATTGCGGCGAAGAAACGCCACACGGAATAACGCGCCGGGTCCAACGCAGGACCGAAGCGACGAAGACGCCAGGATCAGACATCCGAAGGCGCGAAGATAATTATTCCGGTGCAGCAGCAGCGGCCCCGTCACCGTGGCGGCGTAGATGTAATCGAAGATCAGCGGATAGCGCTTGGCGGGATATAGCGGATTTGATGGGTGGTAAATCGATGCGTGA
>CAWJBG010000013.1:0-153754 GCA_963841025.1 uncultured Alphaproteobacteria bacterium
CCTCCCCGAAGTGCGTCGCGTTCTGCAACAATTGGTGTGCCAAGAATTTCGCGATGAAGAATCCGACGGCCTGCAGCGCGCAGTGCCAAATCAAGCATTGCAAATGATGGTCCGCCAGAAACGATGATGTACCGAACCGCGGCGACGGGAGAAGGCCATGACGATGTTCACGCGCCGCGCCGTTCTCGCCAGCCCGGCGCTTGTTGCACTCGCGGGAAATGCCGATCCGGCTGAGGCCGCGACGCCGCCCGCAGGCAAACCGACCCCCGGCATTTATCGCTACCGGATCGGAACATTCGAGCTGACCGCGCTCTATGACGGTATCTGGTATCGGCCGATCACCGACACATTCATCCGCAACGCTCCCTTCGCAGAAGTCGAGAGCGCGCTAGCCGACGCCTTTATGCCGGCCGACAAGCTCGCAACGCCGTTCACGACGCTTGTCGTCAACACCGGCAAGAAAGTTGTGCTGATCGACACCGGCACCGGCGGTCAGATCGCGCCTTCCGCCGGCGTACTCCGTGACAATCTCGCCGCCGCCGGGATCACTCCGAAGGCCGTCGACCTTATTGTGGTTTCGCATTTCCATCCCGACCACATCAACGGCATCAAAGACAAGGACGGCGCTCTCGTCTTTCCCAACGCCGAGATCACGGTGCCGGAGGCCGAATGGAATTTCTGGATGGATGACGCCAACATGAACGCCGCCGCCGCGGACCTGAAGCGCACCTTCCTCAATCAGCGGCGGATATTTTCCGACATCGCGCGCAACGTCACGCGCTTTAAGCCCGGAGCTGAGGTCGCGCCGGGCATTGTGACGCTGGCAGCGCCGGGCCACACCCCGGGCCACACCGTCGTCGCCATTCATTCCGCCGATCAATCGCTCCTGGTGCTTGGCGACACCGCACAGCATCCCGCGGTGTTTGCGCGCCATCCCGATTGGCAGGCTGCCTTCGACATCGATGGCGGCGCGGCTGTCGCCACGCGCAAAAAGCTGTTCGATCGCGCCGCCGCCGACCGCATGCTGGTGACCGGCTATCACTTCCCATTCCCGGCCTGCGGCCATCTGATCAAGACCGCGGGCGGCTACGAACACGTGCCGGTCGAATGGCAGCCTAACTTGTAGATCACATTTTCTCGATGACACCGAAGCGTCACGCCAAATCGCGCGCGACGCGGTAAGATACTTGGATTGATCCTCGGAGAAGCGCCATGAAGCTATCGCTATCGCTCTCGCTCTGCTTTGTCGCCGCGTTGCTGTTGTCTGCCGTTCTCGTGGCTCCCAACATGGCTGCCGCCTCGGGCGACGAAACTCCGACGCCGCCGCCGCAGAAGCCGTCGCAAACAACGAACAAGCCCAAGGACAGCAGCCAGACGAAGGCGACTACCGACAAAAGCAGCTCGGCGGAGGACTTTCTCCGCGGTTATCACGCTGCCTGGACGCTGATCTACGACAAGAACGACTACGTTGCCGGCATCGCCGCACTACGCACGCTCGGCTACGACGACAACGCCGACGTAGCGACCCTGATCGGTTATGCAAACCGCAAGCTCGGCCGCTATAACGATGCTAAAGTCTGGTACGAGCGCGCGCTTACCGCTGATCCGAACCATGCTTTGACCTGGGCGTATTACGGCATGTGGCAGGCCGAACAGGGCAACGTGCTCAAGGCCAAAGACGATCTGGAAAAGGTGCGGCTGATTTGCGGCACCACTGATTGCCGCCCATACAAGGAACTCAAGAACGTTATTGACGGCACAGCGACGTACTAGAGCCGCTCGCGGCTGCTAACCCGCTTTTTGCGTCTCCGCGACGATCCAGGCGTGGTAGTCTGGATCGACACTTTCCAGCGGAATAACGAGAATCGCTGGCGTAGTGTAGGAGTGCATTTCCTTGACGGCGGCGCGCACGGCTTCGGCAAGGCTCGCCACGGTTTTTATGATCATCACGACTTCGTCGCCGCGCTCGACCACGCCTTGCCACCAATAAAGCGAGATCATCGCCGGCAGAATGTTGACGCAGGCGCATAGCCGGCGCTCGACCAACACACGCCCTGCCCGTTCCGCCTCGACAACGGACGGATAGGTCGTATAGACGAACACCGCGCGTTCCATACCGACTCCCGCGGCGCCGCATCCGGACGCCGATTCGCAAGAACTTTCGCGCGCTCTGAAAGGCTGCCAAGCCAAACGCCGATGCCCCAGCGCCGCAACCCACCCCGCTACAAGAATATTGCCTTCGTCGCCAGTGACACACCGGCGGCGCAGCGCGCGCAGCGCAGCCTCGTCCGACGCTATGGCGACGCGCCGCCGGAAACCGCCGACGTCATCGTCGCGCTTGGCGGCGACGGCCTGATGCTCTCGACCCTGCAACGGTTCATGAATTCCGGCAAGCCGATCTACGGCATGCACCGCGGCACCGTCGGCTTCCTGATGAATGAGTTCTCCGACAAGAACCTCACCGAGCGACTGGCCGCCGCCCAGGTCACCGTGATCCATCCGCTCCTGATGAAAGCGCGCGACGCCGCCGGTCGCGTGCACCGCCACCGCGCCATCAATGAAGTCTCGCTATTCCGTCAGAGCTACCAGGCGGCGCGGCTTCGTATCCTGGTCGATGGCGAGGAGCGGCTTTCCGAACTGGTTGCCGACGGCATTCTGCTCGCCACCCCGGCCGGCTCGACCGCGTACAATCTTTCGGTGCAGGGACCGATCATTCCGATCGACGCGCCGCTCCTTGCTCTCACACCGATCAGTCCGTTCCGGCCGCGGCGCTGGCGCGGCGCGCTGTTGCCCGATCGGGCCGAAGTGACGATCGAAGTGCGCGAGGCCGACAAGCGTCCCGTTGCCGCCGTCGCCGACCACGACGAAGTCCGTTCGGTGCGCTCGGTGGAGATCAGCATGGATCACAAGGTCGCCATGCATATGCTGTTCGATCCCGGCCACAGTCTCGACGAGCGCATTCTGCGCGAGCAGTTCGGCTACTGAGCGAATTTCCCCGCGGCTGCTCTATGCTTAACCGGGTCTTAACGGCAAAACCTTAGGTTTGGTCCCGCGAGGCTGGATGCGGCGCATCCGCCTTCGGAGGCTTTATGGTTCGCATCAATTTCAACCGCTTGCGATTTTTGGTTATCGACGACAACGCCCATATGCGGCAAATCCTGCGAACGCTGCTGCATGGATTCGGCACGCGCGAGGTCTACGAGGCCGAAGACGGCGCCGCCGGCCTCGAAGCGTTCACCCATTACATGCCCGATATCGTGCTCACCGACTGGGTGATGCCGATCTTCGACGGCCTGGAGCTGGCGCAGATGATTCGGCAGCCGGGCGCCAATTCCAATCCCTACGTGCCGATCATCATGCTGACCGGGCATTCGGAGAAGAAGCGCGTCGTCAGCGCGCGCGACGCCGGAATCACCGAGTTTCTCGCCAAACCGATTTCCGCCAAGTCGCTCTACGAGCGCATCCTCAACGTCGTCGCCAATCCGCGGCCGTTCATCAAGACCAAAACCTATTTCGGACCCGACCGCCGCCGCAACGTCAACCCCAACTACGTCGGACCGGAGCGGCGCAAGGGTAACAAGACGGACGTGATCCGCCAGCAGCCGCTGCTCGACAAAGTCGTGAGCTGAGCGTCAGGAAGCGATGACAAAGATGCCCCCCCACAAGAGCAACACGCCGTCGGTTGCGACTTTCGCGGACCATGAAGTGATCACGCCGCCGAACAAGCTGCGCAAGGCGCTGGCGCCGGTGACCGATCCAAAGGACGATCCGGTGGCGCGCGCCGAAGCAGCGCTGGCCCAGCTCTCCGGCGAATTCGCCGGTTGGATGCTTGCGGAATGCGATCGGCTTGAAGCGGCGCGCCAGCAGGTCAAGCAACTCGGCATTAACGACGAGACCTATGGCGAACTGTTTCGGGCCAGTCACGATATCAAGGGCGAAGCCGTCACCTTCGGCTTTCCGAGCGTCGCCGGCGCCGCCGACAGCTTATGGCGTCTGCTCGAACACACACCCGAAAAGGCGCGCATTCCGCAAGCATTGATCGATCAGCATGTGGACGCGGTACGCGCCATCGTCCGCGAAAATTCCCGGCCGGATATCGCCGGCGTTGCTGAAACGCTGACGCGCCGGCTGCGCGAAGTGAGCGATGAATTTCTGCGAGTTGAAAACAGCGACCGTCCGGATTATCTGGAAAGCATTTTCGCGCCGCCGCTCTCACCAAGCGGCGGCTGACGCTTTTCGTTGTTCCGGGTTTTGTTGTTCCCGTTGCCGATAAGAAGCAAAATCGAACAGACGGCTTAGGCCGCTTCCACCCGCCCTTGCTCTTCGATCGTTTCGGATACGAGTTCGTCGCAGAACAATCGCGCTTCCTCGCGCGCCGCCTCGGTGGCGAAGCGGCGCAACAGTGTGTTGAGCGGCGCGAGTTCGCCGAGCGCATCGCCCTCGCAGCGGGAAAGTACGCGTTCGATCATGCGCCGCTTCAGCCGCGCGGCACCTCCCGGCTCACCGGCCAACGCGCCTTCACGCATGGCCTCGATGGCCTCCTTAAAGGCGGGATAAGTGGAGGGCGGCAGCTTGGCCTGATCGAACAGCGCTCGCAAACTTGCGCTGCCACCGTCACCGACCAGGCTAGAGATGCGCCCAACCGGCATGTCGGTGAGCTCGGCCAACGCTTCTTCGAACAGCACGACGTTGCCGGACAAGAGCGCCCGCAAAATAAGGCCAGCCGTGAGCTGCCCGCTGACGCGCAGGTGCCGGATCAGCGGGCGTAGTTGCGTAGTCGGCGTGTCGGCGGCCAGTACGACGGTAGCCTTTTCACAGGCCTCGCGCGCGATGCGCTGCGCATGGTCGGCGTTGAGCCACTGGCGTGCGGCGACGAAACCGGCCAGCGTCTCCGACAACTTGCCGACCAGCGTCAGCCGTGTCGCCGCCGGGATATCTTCACGCTCCAGCAGCGGCTCGCGGATCGCCGCCAGATGACCATGACGTTCGACGATTCGATCGATCGAGAACGGCGCGATTTCGGCGTCACAGTTTTCCAGAAGCACCAGACAGGATTCGGCTGAGCCGACTTCGGCAATGGCTGCGGCGACTGACCGAGGCAGTCCGGCGCGGCTTGCGATCGCGGCCTGCACTGTGTCGTCGCCGGTTGCTATCGCATCGACCAGGTCGGCATCGACAAACAGCGGCGAGAGCGCGAGCACCGGTGCCGCGATCTGCGGCTGATCGGCGGCAAGCGCCAGCACGATGGCGGGTGGCGCACGTTCGCTTGCCGCCAAGGTGTCAGCGAGCGCGCGGCGAACCAGCGGCGAAGCGTCGTCCAGCAGCATCAACAGCGCGCCCTCTGCGGCTGCGGCATCGTCGGGCGACAAATCGGAATAAAGATAGGCCCGAGCGAGCGCGCTTGTTGCCTCAGCGCGCTGGCTGGCGGGAGCGGAGCGCACCCAATCGAGAAAGTGACGGACGATCATGGTTTCCTCGCCATCACGAGCTCTTGACCGGAAGGTCTGTAAACAGATGGAGCATGCCACCGGAGCCCAATTTCTGGGTGGGCGAAGCAGTCCCGCTCGCCGTTGGGCTCGGCACGCCCCAAAGCGCACTCACCATCGGCGCGAGCGGCGAGGTTCGGTTGCGATCCGCAAACAGCCCATGAAAGACTTGCTCATCGCGCGCCGGGTGCGGTGGGATGGCGGCGGCGAAGGCGTTGGCAATGCCCGCCGTATCCGGCACGGAAGGGGTCTGCGCGGTTGCGGTCCGCGCGGTTGCGGCTCGTGCAGCCGCGGCTTGCGCCGTGGCAGTTTGGGCCGTCACGGTTTGCGCTGCCCCGGCAGGCTGCCCTTGGGTCTTCAGCGCCAGTTCGTATCGGGCGGTCAGGATGTTGCGCACCTGCGCGGCGGTTCGCGCCGTGCCGGTTGAGCGGTCGTAGAAGATCGGCGAATTGGCCTGCGCTGCTTCAGGGAAAATATCCGCAGCTTTGGCGTTCGGATTACTGGCCGCCAGATTGATCAGCCGCGCCGCGCTTCCGGCGCCGAGAAAGTGCGCAATGTAGAGCTCGCCTTCGCTCGGCGAGCGTCCTAGCCGGTCGCTCAACGTCGCCGCATTCGATTGTGTGAACGCGCCTGCCATCGCTGCATTGGCGGCTGGATCGGTGCGCAAATTGAGGATCTCACTGCGCAACCCCGGATCGCTCACCTGGTATTGGCCGGACGATGTCTGCGTGATGGCATCGGCATAACGGCCGTAGCCGAGCGCCGGGCCCGCCTGCTTCATGGTGGCGAGCCAGGTTTGTTGAATGAACTGGAACAGACCCTTCGCCGACGAAGTCGCGGCGCCTGCGAGCGTGTTCAAACCGGACTCGACCTGAGCGGTCGCCAGGAGGTAATTGAAGCTCGTGCCGGTGTTTTGTGACGCCTCACGAATAGCACCGGTCACCGCCGCGTTTGCGGCGGAATTGCTGGGATCGACCAGCATGAAGGCAACTCCCCTGCCGGCTCCCACCGGCTGCCCGTTCGGGCGTTAGGAAGCATTGGCGACTATGGTAAACATTGACTTAACAGACACTCAGTCAGGGAGGCGGAAATGAGCCAGCAGACAGCGGTCCGGCACAAACGCGGCGGACTTTATTTCGAGGATTTCCTGCCCGGCGAGCTGGTCGAACACCGCTATACGCGGACCGTCACGCAGATGGACAACATGCTGTTCTCCAACATGACGTTAAACCCGCAACCGCTTCATATCGATCGGCATTTCTGCGAACAGGAGACCGAGTGGGGGCAGCCCCTGATGAACTCGCTGTTCACGCTCGGGCTGATGATCGGGATGTCGGTGAGCGATCTTACCGTCGGCACCACGATCGCCAATCTCGGCATGAGCGACGTAAAATTTCCGCACCCGGTGTTCGAAGGCGACACCCTGCACGCCACCACCGAGATTATCGGCAAGCGCGAATTGAAATCGCGCCCCGGGGCCGGCATCGTCGAGATGCATCATCGCGCCTTCAACCAGGACAACAAGCTTGTGGCCGAGTGCCGCCGCCAGGCCTTTATGCGGATGCGGCCGAAATGATGCGCGGCCGTTCAAGATCTTCTACGGAATCGGTTCGACCTGAAATAGTCCGTCTGCCGCCATGACCGCATCGTAACGACCGCGCGGATCGAGCGACTTGTTCATCTCGCCGAGCTTGGGCAGCGCCGTCATTGGGATTGTGTACTTAAAGCCGGCCCCGCCGTGACGCGGACGGACGACGATGACCGCCAGCGCTCCCGGCGGTGCTTTTTCGGGCGAAATCGTCAGCGTGCGCTGGCCGACCGAGGCGTAGGTCGCAATCGCGACGCCGTCGGCAAAGCATGCGCAGGGCGAAGCATCGCTATCGTAATAGATCACGCTCAACTCGCGCGGTTTGGCATTCAGCCGGCCGGCGGCGTCCAAGCCGATCTTGATACCGAGCGGAATGAAGGCGCCAAACCCGCCATGCACGCGGGCACCCAGTGTCACCCATTCATCAGGCGTCTCTGCGCGGGCCGAAACGGGCAGCAAAAAAAGTACGGCAATCAGTGCTGCCAAATACCTAACATGCATTTTTCGCAAGCCCTCCGAAGGCACCATGAAACGCTTGGCGAAAGCACGCAAGCACCCTGTTATTTGTGCGTCAGCCGCATTTTGGCAGGATTATTTTCGAGTAGGCTTCCAGCGTCGCCAACGCGGTGATACGACTACCAGTCATTGGTGGCGAAATGATCAGATTCGGCACGTTGTCCAGGCGGTTCGGACGACCTTTTCTGGGTTTGGTCGTCGCCTATGCCGTCGCAGCACAAAGCCTCCTCATCGCGTTTGGCGGATTTGCGCTCGCCGCTCCCGCCGATGTTGGTGCGCCGGGCTTTGAACTGTGTCTCCACGATGGCCAGCCCGCGTCCGATTCGCCGGACGGTACGCCGCGCCATTCCGGCTGTACTCATTGCATTTTCTGTTTCGCCGGTTCGCATCACGCCGTGGCGGCGTCACCGCCTGTTCTATTTCACCGCCTCAATGCTGAATTAATTGACGTTCCGCGGGTTAGCGATCAACACGCCGTACCCCGGTTTTTTGCCTATGCGATAGCCAGTCCAAGAGGCCCTCCGCTTCCTGCGTGACGATCGGCGGCCGCCGTCCGCGGTCGCCACATTGCGTCTCACGCCGAAATGGAGACTTGCCATGTCTTGCCTGCCGAGGTGTTTGCGCGCCTGCGCGCTTGGGCTCTTCTTTATCTTGTTATTTCTCACTAACGCCTCCGCCCACTGCTTTGTTGGTCCGAGGTTTTTCCCCGCGACGCTCTTGATCGACGACCCCTGCGTCGCCGACGAAATGTCGTTGCCGACGGTCGCCTGGTCGCGAACCGGCGACACGCCCCCGGCGATGGAATGGGATATCTCCGCCGAATTCGACAAGCGCATCACCGAGGACCTCGGTTTCGGGATCAGCGACGTCTGGTCCCAGATCCGCACACCCGGCGGCCCAACGATGGTCGGCTTCGCCGACCTTGAAACCACACTGCAGTATCAGCTGCTCAAAGACAGTTCGCACGAAACGGCGATGCTGCTCGGTCTGATTGCCGACTGGGGCGGCACCGGCGCCACCAATGCCGGAATCGGAACGCCCTACAGCCTCCTCACGCCGACCTATTATTTCGGGCAAGGACTCGGGCAGCTTCCGGACGATATCGGTTGGGCAAGACCGCTCGCGATAACTGGACAAGTCGGATATCAAATCCCGACCACGTCCTACATCATTTCGCAAAATACTTTCGTGCCGCAGGTTCTGGTCTACGGCGCGTCGCTGCAATACAGCATGCCGTACCTGAAATCAGAGGTCCAAGATCTGCAGCTCCCGGACGTCATCAACCACCTGATCCCACTCGTTGAAGCACAGCTGTTTACGCCGATAACCAACAATTTCGGCAACCCGTCCACCACCACCGGCACCATCAATCCCGGCGCCATCTATGTTGGCAGCACTTTCCAGATCGGGCTTGAGGCGATGATCCCGATCAATCGCACCAGCGGTACCGGTGTCGGCTTCATCGGCCAGCTCCATCTTTACCTCGACGACATGTTTCCCAAGACGCTGGGGCAGCCGCTCATCGGCCCATCCGCTTCCGCCAAATCCCCGATCTAAGGAGCCACCTATGCGAACGCACACTATCGTCCTCTCGCTTATGCTGGTCGTGCCTGGGACTGTCGCCGCGCGCGCCCACGCCTTTCTCGATCATGCGAGCCCGCTGGTCGGCAGTACGGTGGCCGCCGCGCCGCACGAGGTCTCGCTTTGGTTCACGCAAAACATTGAGGCAGCGTTCAGTGCTGTCGAGGTGAGCGACGCCAATGGCGCCCGCGCGGATCAGGGCAAACCGCAGATCAGCGGCAACACCATGCGGGTCGGATTAAAACCGCTGGGGCCGGGGTCCTACCGGGTCCGCTGGCATGTGCTTTCGGTCGACACCCACAAGACCGAAGGCAATTTCACATTCCACGTCGGCGGCCATTGAGAAGGCTCACAAGACGACATTGAGGCGGCCGTGGACGATCCGCTGATTTACGTGCGGGCGATTCATTTCGCCGCGACCATCACCGTGGCGGGCGCGGTGTTTTTTGTCGTCTTCATCGCCGAACCCTCATTTCGGGGCGCCGAAACCGGCGCACGCCTGCCCGCCATCGTTCGGCATCTCCTCGTCTGGGTTGCCTGGACCGGCCTGGTCGTGACTGTGGTGTCTGGGCTGGCGTGGCTCGTCTTGGTCGCACAATCGATCGGCGGCAGTTCGCTCGCAGAAACGTTCAGCGAAGAAATTCTCGGGGCTGTGCTCTTGCAAACGGGCTTTGGGCACGACTGGTTGGCGCGATTTGTGTTGGCCTGTCTGCTTGGCGGGTTGTTTGTTCCGTTCCTATCAGCGCAGCCAGTCAAACCTCTTTGGGTCAAATGGGCTGCCGTCGCCTTGGCCGCGGGTCTAGCCGGCAGCCTGGTCTGGGCCGGACATGCAGCCGGTGGCAGAGGCTTAGAGGCTATTCTTCATCCGGCGGCCGACTTCTTGCATCTAACCGCCGCGGCGGCGTGGGCGGGAACGCTGTTGCCGTTGGCGCTCGTGCTCATGGCTGCCGAACACGATGGAGCGTCAGTCGCGCTCGCACGCACCGCAACGGTGCGGTTCTCTGCGTTCGGCATTGCCAGCGTTGCGACGCTTCTGGTCACCGGCTCAATCAATACCTGGTATCTGGCTGGCAGCATTCCGGCGCTGACGGAGACGGAGTATGGCCACCTGCTTCTGATAAAGATTGGACTGTTTCTCGCGATGGTCGCAATTGCCTCCGTCAACCGGCTTGTACTCACCCCGAGGCTCGTCCAAACCGCAAACGCCGCCCAGGCTCGCCAAGTGCTTTTTCAATTGCGCATCAACACGCTGTTGGAAGTTGCGATCGGCGTTGCCATCATTGCCATTGTGGCGATGCTTGGCACCAACCCGCCCGGCCTGGAGGCGGTCACCCATGCTGTCCACCATTCCCATTGACGCGAGCCGAAGGCCGAAGTGAATTCGTTCCTCCCTCGGTCCGTGAGAGTCATGGGAAGACAGACTAATGCGCTCGCTCCTTTTCGTTCCCGCCGACAGTGCCAAGAAGCTCGACAAGGGCATGACAAGCGGCGCCGACGCTTTGATCGTTGACCTTGAAGATTCGATTGCTCTCGACGGCAAGGCGCGCGCGCGGCAGAGCGCGGCGGCGTTTCTCAAGGAGGCCGCCACGGCTGCCGCGCGGCCTTATCTGGTCGTGCGTGTCAACAGCTTGCAGACCGGCCTGACCGACGCCGATCTCGATGCGGTCATAGCGGCAAAACCGGACGCCATTATGCTCCCGAAGGCTGAAGGCGGCGCCGCGGTCATTCACGCCGACGCCAAGCTTGCGGTGCGCGAGGCGCAGGGCGATCTGCCTGATGGCCATGTCAAGATCATCGCGTTAGCCACTGAAACTGCTGCGGCTTTGTTCCTCGCTGGCACCTACCGCGGCGCCAGCACCCGGCTCAGCGCGCTGACCTGGGGCGCCGAGGATCTTTCCGCCGACCTTGGCGCGGAAACCAACCGCGATGCGCAGGGCCATTTTCTCGACCCCTACCGGCTGGCGCGCGCGTTATGCCTTGCCGGCGCCGCTGCCGCCGAGGTGCCGGCGCTCGATACTGTTTACGTCGATTTCCGCAACAGCGATGGCCTACGCCGCGAATGCGAGGAAGCACGCCGTGATGGTTTTGCCGCTAAGATGGCAATCCACCCCGCGCAAGTGCCGATCATCAACGAGGTGTTCACGCCGACGCCCGAAGCCTTGGCGCACGCGCAAGCGATCGTCGATGCGTTCGCCGCCAGTCCGGGCGCCGGCGTCGTCGCCATCGGCGGCGTGATGTTCGACCAGCCGCATCTCGAGCGGGCAAAGCGGCTGCTGGCCCGCGCCAAGTCAAAGGCTCGGTAGGGATGCCTCACCGACAATTTTGAGCGCCAGAGCGACGGCGCCCTGAAGGAAGTTGTCGGTTTCAACCGCCATGTCCTTGCTGGCCAGTATCGTATGGCCCAGCTTCACTCCCGCGGTGAATTCGTGAGTGTGCCAGTGTCCCATTTCCGGCAACATTGGCAGCGCCACCGGATCAGGTTCGGGATACACCGAGACGTAGAAATAGGGTTCGTCGTAATAGTCGTCGCCCGGCGAAAAACCTGCTCCGATGTAGCCGGCCGTACCTGGATCTTTTGTCGGCAGCATCGTCAGCGTGGCGAGATCAAAGTGGTGCGGCCAGCAGCACAGCGGCATCGCCGCCAACTTTTGTCCGACCATGCGCGTTCGAACACGATCAAGCAAACCATCGGCATTCGCGTACCATGCCGCCAGCTCTGTCAGCGCCGCCGCCGACCCGGCAGCGTCATAACTCGCGCCTTGAGCGATCGCGTGCGGTGGAATTTCGTACGGCGATGGTGCGTCGAGAGCCTTCGGATCAAACCCCCGGGCGCCGAGTTGTTCACCGAGCCAGCGGCGCACTTGCGCGTCCGAGCGGCCGTTCAACGAAAGCGATTGCACACTTGCCGATTTGTCGCCGCTTTGCAGTTCCAGCGTCGAGCGCGTTTATTCGCAGCCTCAGCCGGCTCCCGTCTTCAAGCGGGTGCGTGATAAATCCATCGAGGCCGTCGTCCCATTGCAGACTGGTGTGGCCGTCGTCCGGCTGTGGCAGGGCATAGGCACGCGCCGCTCGCGCCAGCCATTGCACGGCATGATGGGCTTGGAGACGAGCTTCTTTCAGTTGGATCAAGTCGACGCGGCTGAGTGAGCGCCAGACCAATTTATCCGAAGCTTCCGCGTTCATTGCCGCCTACCGTTCTTGCGGTGACGCCGAGCAAGATCGCCGCTGATCTTGCAGAGCCGCAGCCCAGGTGATCTGCTGCGCGCCGCAGCCGATGAATTGAAGCCTCAGACGGCGTAAAGATCGAATATTTTCAGAAACCTAGGCCCGCAAGTTCACCAAGGCAATCCGGGATATAAAAATCATGCCCACCGACGAAAACTGGGTCGATGTTGGTCACACGGAAGATTTCTCGAGGACACCGCTCAAACGCGTCACGGCAATGAACGTCGAGCTCGCGGTCTCCTGCAAAGACGGGAAGTTCGGCGCGATTTCGAATGCGTGCAACCATGTCGGTGGCCCGCTCGGTGAAGGTCGCCTCGACGGCGATTACATCATCTGTCCGTGGCACAATTGGAAATTCCACCGTTGCAGCGGACTTGGCGAACCTGGTTTCGAAGAGGATCGGATCCCGGCATATCCGGTCAGGATCGAGAGCGGACGCGTATTTGTAAATCTTGACGCCGGCAGCAAGCGGCAAAAAAAGCCGCATGAACCGCATCCGCTGTCGCGCCAGGTCGAACGGGCGCCGGGGCCATTGCGTGTTGCCGGCATTTCGACGACGGCAATGGACGGCGAAAACCGGCGCTTTTCGGGATCGGACCATCTTCTGCATCACGCATTGCAAGCCGCCCGCGATGCCAACACCGAAACGCGGCTGCTCAAGCTGAACGATCTCAAATTCCGCAATTGCGAGGGTTACTACTCGAAATCGGCGCAGGCGTGCACCTGGCCCTGTTCGATCACCCAGATGGATGCGGCCGATCAGATGGACCAGGTTTACGAGGCGATGGTGCACTGGGCTGATGCAATCATCGTCGCGACGCCGATCCGATGGGGCGCCGCATCGTCGCTTTATTTCAAGATGGCCGAACGGCTAAACTGCGTCCAGAACGCCGTGACGATCCGCAATCGCGTTCTCATTCGCAACAAGGTCGCGGGCTTTATCGTCGTCGGCGGCCAGGACAACATCCAGGCGGTCGCCGGCCAGATGTTGGGTTTCTTCGCCGAGCTGGGATTTATCTTTCCGCAATTCCCGTACATCGCGCACTCACGCGGTTGGTCGCACGAGGATATGGAGCGCAACGTTCAGATCGTTCGCGAATCCAAAGAGTTGGCAGAAGGCGCGGCGATGCTGGTTAAACGCTGTCTCGACCTCGCGGCTCACCTTATCGCCAGCGACGAAGCCCCGTCATCGATCGAACGCGGCGGCCGCAAGGCGCACGCTATGCAAACTTGAGAATCGCCGCTGGCGCCGACTGGCGCGGAGCAGCAAAAAAGAACCAGGCCGGTCAGTTCGCCGCCAACGCAAAGATTTCCTTGGCCTCGCGGACCCCGCGCAGATTGTAACTGCCGAGCGACATGAGGCGGTTGTCGGCATCGTCAACGGCGGCGGCAAATTCCGCCGAGATCAGCACCGGGCGGCCAAGCGGCTCGCACAACGCCTCGATGCGCGCGACTTCGTTGACGGCCGGGCCGATGACCGTGAAGTCGAGCCGGTCGGCCGCGCCGACGTTGCCGTAGAGCACTTCGCCGACATGCAGCGCGAGATCGACGGCCACCGCCGGCAGGCCCGCTGCGGCGCGCGTTGCATTGAGCGCCGCAAGCCCTCGCGTTGCTTCCGCTGCGGCATCCAGCGCACGCCGGCAAGTTGCCGCGCGATCCGCTTCGGCGAAGGGAAGGGTTGCCAGCATGCCGTCGCCGAGAAATTTGAGCACTTCGCCGCCGCACGAGCGCAACGCCGCGGTGAGAACCTCGAACACGCTGTTGAGGAGGTCGATGATCACCGGACCCGGTGAAGAATCACTCGTTGGGGTGAAGCCGCGGATATCCGCATACCAGAGCACCGCTTTGATGCTTTCGACCGAGCCCCGTTCGACGGCACCGGCGTGGACGCGACCGCCGGTTTGCTCGCCCAGATAGGTCCGCAGCAACGCCGAAGCGATAACGTGCCCGGCGTGTGCTTTCATCGCCAGCGACAGCGCGGGCAGCGTCGCCGCCACAAGAGCGGTATCGTCGTGACCGAAGCCGCCGCGCCGGTTGGACGCGAAGGAATAAACCACTCCGGTCCCCTGTGAAGGATCGCCCTCCTCGCCGAACGTAAAAACCTGGCCAAAATAGTCGGTTGCTCCCTCGGAAAAGAATTGTGCGAGCACCGGAAAATCCCGCTGCTCCGGGCCTTCTTCGAGGCGCCGGCGCATCTGGGGATCGGGTTCGCCTGCGCGCGCCCGGCAGATGAGTTGGTACATCGGACTGCCCAGCCAGTCCTGGCCAGTCATGTCGCTGCGCGCATATTGTTCCGGGTGGATCGCGTTGAGATCGCGCCGCCACGTGAAGCCGTAGCCGCCCCATTGCGGATGCAGCGTTTCCATCGCCACATGCGCGCGCCACAGCGGCACGCCGTGAGTGACCAGGCGTTGGCAGTAGCCGTCGAACAAATCGTACGCAGATGCGCCGCGCAGTCCCTCACGCACCGCCCACATATGTGTATCGATGATCCGCCGTCCGACCGAGCCATCGAAGCTCAGTTCCTCCCCTTGCACCTCGATCGCGGCAGGGACGTCGGATCGCATCACAGACTCTCGTTGCGGGAAGAAACCAATGGTCTAGGCCCCGATCAATCTTCGTTCCGATACGCCACTGCCGGATCGAACACGCGCTCGTCGCGGAATTCGAGTGAGCCCTCGCCCGATTTTCCAAGCGGCACGGCGCGGTAGAAACACGAGCGGCGGCCGGTGTGGCAGGCGCCGCCCGCCTGCTCGACCTTGATCCAGACCGCATCCTGATCGCAATCGACGCGCATCTCGACGACGCGCTGGATGTGGCCGGAGGTCTCGCCCTTCTTCCACAGCGCGCGGCGCGAGCGGCTGAAGTACCAGGCTTCGCCGGTGGCAATGGTCTTTTTCAGTGCGTCCGCGTTCATGTGCGCCACCATCAGCACCTCGCCCGAGGCTGCATCGGTTGCGACGCAGGTCACGAGGCCATCGGCGTCGAACTTCGGCGTCAGCGCAACGCCTTCTTCGAGTACGGTGGCGGTGCCGGGTAACGGGAATGATGTTTGGTCAACCATGGCGCTTCATCATTGGAGCGTGGCGGGACTTTGGGGTAACCCGTCTGCTACATATATAGCGCATTGGCAGACGAAAACGGACCGAGAACAGGGCTGATTCCCATCCGCGATGCTCAACGACGTCTATAATCGCCGCATCATCGAACTCGCGGGCACGATTCCGCGAATCGGCCGCCTCGCCGATCCGGATGCGACCGCGACTGCCCATTCACGGCTATGCGGATCGACGGTGACCGTCGATCTGAAGATGGACGACGACAAGGTCGTCGACTTCGCTCACGAAGTGAAGGCCTGCGCGCTCGGGCAAGCCTCGTCGTCGATCATGGCGAGCCACGTCATTGGTTCAAACGCTAATGAATTGCGCGCGCTGCGCGAAGGGGTGCGCAAGATGCTCAAGGAGAACGGCAAGCCCCCGGCCGCAGGCAAGTGGACCGATATCGCGGTGCTCGAGCCGGTGCGCGACTACAAGGCGCGGCACGCTTCGACCCTGCTCACATTCGACGCTGTGGTCGATGCGATTGGCCAGATCGAAGCCAAGCGCGGTGCTAAAGCCGCGGCTGAGTAACATCCAGGTTCTCGCGAAATGTCGCTCGACCACCTCTTCGACACATCCCGGCGCGCCCCTCGCCTCGCCGGTCGCGGCTTGATCAAAGCGTATCGCTATACGCTTTCGCCGCTGGTCGGATTTCATTGCCGGCACCTGCCGACATGCTCGGACTATGCCGACCAGGCGCTAGAGCGTTACGGACTTTGGGCTGGTGGCTGGATGACACTGGCCCGACTGCTGCGTTGCCACCCCTGGGGCACCAGCGGGCTCGACTTTGTCCCCGATGCGTTGTCATCGCGGGCGCGGTGGTACTTGCCCTGGCGCTATGCGCGGTGGCGCGGCACCAACGCGACGCCTCGTTTGGCCTAAATGGTCATTGGCGCGCGCGTCTTGCCTTAGTCACACCATGCGCTAAATAGCGGGGAATCACGCTTACCTGCGCTCGTTCGCAGGAGTGAGCAAAAGGAGCAAGACATGGTCGCCGTGACCTTTCCCGACGGTGCGCGTCGGGAGTATCCGCAAAACACCACCGGGCTCGATATTGCCAAGGGAATTTCACCGTCGCTTGCCAAACGCACAGTGGCGATGGCGCTCGATGGCAAAGTTGCCGACCTTTCCGATCCGATCGATCACGATGCCAAGATCGAGTTTTTGACACGCGACGACCCGCGGGCCCTCGAACTGATCCGCCACGACGCCGCGCACGTCCTTGCTGAAGCGGTGCAGAGCCTGTGGCCGGGCACGCAAGTCACCATCGGGCCGGTGATCGACAACGGCTTCTATTACGATTTCTTCCGCAATCAGCCGTTCACGCCGGAGGATTTCGACGCCATCGAGAAAAAGATGCGCGAGATCATCGCTCGCGACAAACCTTTCACCAAAGAGGTGTGGTCGCGCGATCAGGCGAAGAAGGTGTTTCGCGACAAGGGCGAGATGTTCAAGATCGAACTGGTCGACGCCATTCCGGAAGACCAGCAGCTGAAAATCTACAAGCAGGGCGACTGGTTCGATCTGTGCCGCGGCCCGCACATGACCTCGACGGGCAAGATCGGCAACGCGTTCAAGCTAATGAAGGTTGCCGGCGCCTATTGGCGGGGTGATTCAACCCGCGAGATGCTCTCGCGCATCTACGGCACCGCTTTTGCCAAGCAGGAAGAGCTCGACGCCCACCTTAAGCAGATCGAGGAAGCCGAAAAGCGCGACCACCGCAGGCTGGGCCGCGAAATGGATCTGTTTCATTTCCAGGAAGAGGCTCCCGGCTCGGTGTTCTGGCATCCGAAGGGCTGGACGTTGTTTCAGACGCTGGAGAACTACATTCGCCGCCGCCAGGCCGACGCTGGATACGCCGAAGTCAACGCGCCGCAGTTGATCGATTCGTCGCTGTGGGTTGCTTCCGGCCACATGGCGACCTTCCGTGACGGCATGTTTCTGGTCGAGCCGCGCAAAGAGGACGAGCGCACTTACGTCATCAAGCCGATGAACTGCCCCGGCCATATCCAGATTTTCAAGAACGGCTTGAAATCCTATCGCGATCTGCCGTTCAAGATCGCCGAGTTCGGCAAGGTCCACCGCTTCGAGCCGTCGGGCGCATTGCACGGGTTGATGCGGGTGCGCGCCTTCACCCAGGACGACGCGCATATTTTCGTCACTGAGGAGCAGATCGCGGCGGAGGTGCTCGCGGTTAATGATCTGATCCTGTCGATCTATGCCGATTTCGGTTTCGACGACGTGCGGATCAAATTTTCCGACCGGCCCGACAAGCGCATCGGTGAGGATGCCATCTGGGATAAGGCGGAACAGGCGCTGATGCAGGCGCTTGAGGCGTCGGGCCGGCCATGGACGCTCAACAAGGGCGAAGGCGCGTTTTATGGCCCCAAGCTCGAATATGTCCTGCGCGACGCCATCGGCCGCGATTGGCAATGCGGCACCGTGCAGGTCGATCTCAACATGCCGGGCCGGCTTGGCGCGTTTTATATCGACGAGCATTCAAACAAAGTCACGCCGGTGATGCTGCACCGCGCGATGTTTGGATCGCTGGAGCGGTTTACCGGCATCATGATCGAGCATTACGCCGGGCATCTGCCGTTGTGGCTCTCGCCGCTCCAGGCGGTGATCGCCACCATTACTTCGGACGCCGACGATTATGCCCGCGAAGCGATCGCGTCGGCGCGACGCCTGGGCCTGCGCGTTGAAGGCGACCTGCGCAACGAAAAGATCAACTACAAGGTCCGCGAGCACTCGTTGGCGAAAGTCCCGGCACTCCTTGTCATCGGCAAAAAGGAAGCGGCCGAACGCACCGTTTCGATCCGCCGCCTTGGCAGCGACCAGCAGCAGACGATGGCGCTCGATGCTGCGCTTGCGGCGCTGGCCCAGGAAGCCGTGCCGCCGGATATCGAGCGCCTGAAGAAAGCCGCTTAACGCTGCCTGCTGGCAGGAATATGCGGGCTCAGCGTGCCAGCACTTGCATTACCGCGCCAGCACCTGCACTTCGCCGTCGACGCCGGTGATGACCTTGAAGTCGCGCTGGAAGGTCCTGCCCTCATTGCGAGCGATGACGTGATAATCACCCTCGGCCAGCACCACGCGCGGAAACGCGCCGATTGATTCCTTGATGACGTCGCCGCCCGGCGTGAGCACCGTCCATTGCGTGTTCGCCAGCGCTTCACCGGCCGCATCGTTCACGAGCTTTAACGTGATGATCGCGGCGCGATGAGTGACCACGGTGTCGGTGAGCTTGGCCGCCTGAATGCGCAGGTCCGAGCGCACCACCGAATTGCCATCGCCGTAATTTGACACGACGTAATAGGTACCCTCCGGCAACAGCACGACATCGCCAGTTAAGACGCCCTGAGCGACCGGGCGTCGTTCGGCGGTATCGAATTGGCTGCCGGGATAGATGTCGAACGAAATCTGACCGGTCGGAATGCGGACATTGCCGACGCGGCCTTCGAGGCGGATGGCACCGGCTGGAATCTCAAAGACTTCGCGAACCGGCTCGCCGCGCAGTTGCACCGCTTTGGCGGTGCCGGCAAGGCCAAGGCTCGCATAGACGACGTAATTACCGACCGGCAACACGAACGTCGGCGCCGCTGCCTTTTCCTCCTTGATCAAACGCAACACGCCAGTGGTGTCGGCTTTGCTTGAATAAACCCGCCAGATCAGGCCGCCGGCAATCGCCGGCGCATCGCGCCCATAGCGCGCGGAAACCGCGAGAGCCACCTGCCCGGCCGGCAATGTTGGCAACGACTGCACTAACGCAGCACCGGATGGCGGGGCCGCCGGCGCCATCGGAACGATCGTGGCGCCCGGCGAGCCTGTCCCCGGTGTAAGCGGCATGGGTGCCGTCACTTGTGGCGACACTAAATCGCGCGATTGGGCGTTAGCTTGCACCGCAGCAATGAAGACGAAAACCGACGCAAGCGCCCAAGCACTGCCACGCCGAATCCCCGGTAAGCCCCGCCCTCGCATGGGAAATTTTTTCGATCTTAATCACGGCAATTTCAAGCCGCCGAAAGCTCGGGCGAAGCCCCCGCCGATGCTTTCGATTGCTCCCTTCACCATAATATGGCTAGCAACTTGTTACCTTGCGTTCCGTGACCGATCATGGATGGCCATTAAAGGCTTCCGCGGCGCGGGGAAATGAGGATCCCGTGAGTATTGCTGACCTTGGATCGAAACCCGTTCAGGCCAAGCCAGGCCGGCCGTTGATCGGCCTCGTCCTCGGCAGTGGCGCCGCGCGCGGTTTTGCTCATATCGGGGTCATTCACGCGCTGCTCGACCATGGCATTACTCCCGACATCATCGTCGGCACTTCAATCGGCGCTTTAATTGGCGGCTGTTACGCCCACAACCAATTGAATGAATTGGAAGCCTGGGCGCGTTCGCTGACGGTACGCCGGATCATCAGCTACCTCGACGTCAGAATCGGCAGTTCGGGGCTGATCGGCGGTGGGCGGCTCGCCAAACAACTGACCGAAGCGATGGGCAACACCGCCATCGAGGATTTGCCGGTCCGCTTCGCCGCCATCGCCACCGAGGTCGGGACCGGTCACGAAATCTGGCTGACCAAAGGATCATTGGCCCTGGCGATGCGGGCCTCTTACGCGTTGCCGGGAATCTTCCCACCGGTGCGCGTCGGCGGCCGTTGGCTTTTTGACGGCGCGTTGGTCAATCCGGTCCCGGTGTCTGCTGCGCGCGCCTTCGGGGCGCGCGTCGTGATCGCCGTCAATCTCGATGCCGACCGTTTCGCCCGCGGCGCCACCATCGCCAGCCATGGTTCGGATCTAAGCGACATAGCGAACGAGCCGCCGCCGGGAACGCCACGTAAGGCATTCCTCGGCCTAGGAGGCCTGTTTGGCGCCGAACGCGCGCTCAAACGTCAGATCGTCGCCGATGAGGCCCGGCCGGGCTTCTCGACCGTGATGATCGAAGCCTTCAACATCATGCAGGATCGCCTGACGCGAATGCGGCTCGCCGGCGACCCGCCCGACATCCACATCACCCCGCACATCGGCAACATCGGTTGGCTCGATTTCCATCGCGCCACGGAGGCGATCGAAGCCGGCAGGGTCGCAACTGAGAAGGCCCTGGAGCCGATCGCCGATACCATAGCGGCGCTGGGCTGACACTCTTCACGGCCAGAGCGAAAACAAAACTACTGTAGCGGTAGACGAGAGCAATTGGTCTGACACGTCAGTTGCGTGGTCGTGCAATTCGAAACACACGCAGTATTTGCCGTCGGATTGGTTGTCGGCGTCAGGTTACTTGGCGTCCCCGGCGACGACAGCGGCGTGCCGGGCACCAGGCAGCTGCTTTGACAGCTCGCAGCCGTGGCATTGCATGACATCATGCAGTTGGTGCCCGCCGACGTAATGCTGGACGACGACGATGATGGGGCGGATGTGGACGGAACGCTCGGCGTGGTTATCTGCGCAAGCCGAATGTTCTCCTCAGCGAAGACGCTCGTTGGCGCGGCAGCGCTGATCGCCGCGGCGAGTAGAAACAATGCGTAGCCCCGCATGAGTGTCTCCATTGACAGGCAAGCGGCGCCATGATGCCACGATCAATCGTCGCGGCAAATCGCGGAAGTCGTCTATGCGGCCGTGTCGTCTAGGCCGTCATGATGTAGTCGCGCATCGCAACCAACTCGCGCTCCATCTCATGGAGGCGGTGTTTGACGATGTCGCCGATCGACACTACACCGACCAGGCGGCCCTGATCGACCACCGGCATATGGCGAAACTTGCCCGCGGTCATCCGCTCCATGATGCTCGATACCGCTTCGCTCTCATTGCAGGTCTCGACCTTGCGCGTCATCGTTCCGCTGACCGGTTGGTTGAGCGCCGCAGCGCCACCTTCAGCCAGAGCCCGAACGATGTCGCGCTCGGAAATGATACCGATGATGCGATGGTCAGCGCCAAGAATAAGCGCTGCGCCAATACGTTTGCCCGCAAGCAACTGCACGGCTTCGGCCAGGCTTGCTCCAGGTTCTATAGTGACGACTTCACGGCCTTTGGCCGCGAGAATGATACCGACAGTCATCGTAGCCTCCCTAACTTCTTCACCGCTTGCGCCCGCGATAACGGCACGCAGCATGACGTGAAGACTATGTTTCGGGTCGGTGCCGAATTTCATCGGCGGGCATTTAAAACCGGCGGACGATCCGACTGCGGAGGGCCCGTCCTCGGCTGCCTGCGCCATGTTGCGGCGCAGCGTCGAGTTCTCGCTTGGGTCGCCCATAAAACCTGCGCCGACTCTGCTTCCAGCATACCACATGAATACGGCGGTGGCGCGCTGCAAGTGGGGATTATCCCCCACCGAGGGTTAACCGCCACGCTCAGTATCGACCTTCCGCGGTGGCGCTACCGGGTCGAAAGCGTTGAACAGAAGAAGCCCGGCGAGAAAACCGCCGATATGGGCCTGCCAGGCGATCTCCTGGCCTTCACCGACCATCGACATCGAGCCGAGCCCAAACAGCGCATTCAGCCCAAGCCAGACGACGAGGAAAATCAAAAACCGCGGGTCCCGCAAAGTCGCCATGAGCGTCGCGGCCGGTACGCGATAAGCATTGCCGTTGTGCTCGCCACGCCACAATCCGAGCGGACCGCCCTTCTGAAAAACGAAACGCAGCGCTGCCGCCATGGCGCCGGAAATCGCGGCTGACGCGCCGATCATCGGCACCATCGCGGCGGGATGCGTAATGAGATGTGCGAAGGCGCCGGCAGCGGCGACCACCAGCATGAAGGTGATATAGCGCCACGTTCCGAAGCGGCGTGCCAGCGCGGTGCCAAATGGCAGAAGCCAGGCGAGGTTGAGGCCGATATGCATCAGATCGGCGTGGACGAAGGCGTAGCTGAAGAAGGTCCAGAAATCCGCGCCAAATCCGCCGGGAAAGGAACCGCCGATCAAAAGATCGGTGTCATAGCGCGCCGCAATGAACGCAAAGGTCAGCAGAAATTGCTGATCCTCGGCATCAGTGAGCACCAGTATGCGCAGCGCATGCACAAGCAGCAGAATGACCACCGTCGCCACGACGACCGGCGGCACATTGAACATCGGTTCTGAGCGTTAAGTCACCAGGACATACCCACGCCGACGAGATAGGCCGCCATCGGCGCGACGGCAAGCAGCGCGCTGGTGCTGGAGCGACGCAGAAAAAAGAAAAGGGAGGACACAAGTCCTCCCTTTCTAGTTAGCGCGGGATTTCCCAGCTCGCACCGGACGATATTTTAATTCGTCCTGATTGCTTCGGCAGCCCGTTTTGCGCAGGGCCACCCGCTGTGGTCACATCCCTCGCCTCCCCTTTATTGAAAACGCCGCCGAGCAATTGGCAGCGCGTGAACATCGGTCGAAGCCACCCTAAGCGGATGTACCTACACCGCCAACGTCAACGTTTTGTTAGGATTAATTGAGTGTTGCGTTGACGGCAGCGGCGCAAAAACGGCCCGCGGCACACCCCCTGCTCCAACGGACAACGCACGGCCGAATTCCGCGACGGGTGTCTCAAACCGGGACAGACTGACGCAGCGGAAGCCTCCCGTGCGGGAGCGACCGTCCATGAAACATGCCGCAAGCCGTGAACTCTACGCCTATTGGGAGGAAAGACGCGGAACCCGACCGGCGCCCGAGCGTGCCGAAATCGAGCCTGGCGCGATCCGTGGTGTGCTCAGCGACGCGTTCATCCTCGCGCTCGATCGCAGCACCGGGCATCCAATTCGCCTTGCCGGTACGCGCGTCTGCGCGCTCTTCGACCGCGAGCTCAAAGCGGAACCTTTCCTCTCTTTGTGGAGTTCCGCCTCGAAGCCGATTGTAGGCAGCTTGCTCATGATCCTGGCTGACGAATGCACTGGCACGGTCACAGGCGTGACTGCAAAAAACGCCGACGGCGAAGCGATTGATCTCGAGCTGCTGTTGTTACCGCTCGGCACGCGGCGTCCGAGCTTTGCGCGGGCCATCGGCGTCTTGGCTCCGCTTAAAATACCGTCGTGGTTGGGCGTGAGCCCGATCGGCGCGCTGACCCTTGGCGGCCGCCGCCACGTCGGAGGCGAGCTGGAGAAGCGCTTGATGCCGCGCTTTATGACGCCGCGATTGCGGCGCGGACTGATGGTTTATGACGGCGGGCGCGCGACCGGCGGCGCCACTTCAAACGAGGAAGACGGGCCGATCCCGGCGTAGGCAAAACCGATATAGCAAGTTAACGCCGGCTAACGGGACATTAAGATCGCCCGCCTAGGCTTGGTAAGTGCGACGGCAAGCAGATGAGCGATGGCGTTAGCTGCTGAACAAAAGCCAGACTTGCGTGCACTCAGCGACGAGCGGCGCCGCTTCCAGCGCGTGCGCGTCGATTTGCTGGGGCGCTATATGCTGCCCGATCGGCGTGAATTTCCATGCCAGGTGGTGAATATGTCGCCGGGTGGCATGGCCGTGCTTGCGCCGGTCAGCGCCCAGTCGGGTGAACGCGTCATCGCCTATGTCGACCATTTAGGCCGGCTCGAAGGACACGTTGCGCGACTGTTTCAAAACGGCTTCGCCATGACGATCTCGGCGACGACCCGCAAGCGCGACAAACTCGCCGCACAACTCACCTGGCTCGCCAACCGTCACATTCTCGGCCTGCCGGAAGATCGCCGTCACGGCCGCATGGTGCCGCGCCGTCCGATCGCACGGCTGATCTTGCCGAACGGCCTCAACGTTAGCTGCCGCATCATCGACATCTCGCAATCGGGTGCCGGTGTCGCGACCGACCAGCGTCCGCAGCTTGGCTCGCTGGTGACGCTGGGCACAGTGGCGGGCCGCGTGGTGCGTCACCTTGAGGAAGGCTTCGCGATCGAGTTCACCCGATTGCAGCATCCTGATTTTCTCGAAGACGCGATCAGCGGTCCTTAAACGGCTCTGACTCAGATCCTGCTTTCTCAGATCCTGCTTTTCTCGTCGTGGCCAACGGCCGACGGAAGCTCCTCGATAATCGTCAACGCGTCAGGCGCGGCCGCGGCGGCGTCGTGACGACCGATATTTTTGAGCGCGACGCGCAGCACCCCACCCGCGCGATCAAGCACGCTCGCGGCTTCGTCGAGACTGCAGCCCTGCAACAACAGAACCGCGAGCTTTACGTTGCCACCGGCACGGCGCAGCGCATCGGCGACTTCGCCATCGCCACAACCGGTAAGCCGGCGCAGGATGCTCTCGCTTCGGCGTACGAGCTTCGCATTGGTAGCTTTCACATCGACCATGAGACCTTGATGCACATGGCCCAAGCGAATCATCACCAACGACGACAGGAGATTGAGCGCGACGCGCTGCGCGGTGCCGGCCTTCATCCGCGTCGAGCCGGCGATCGGTTCAGGTCCGGTATCGAGCCAAATCGGATAGTTCGCTTCCAACAGGATTGGCGTGTCGCGATTATTGGCGATGCCGATGGTCACCGCGCCGCGCTGTTTGGCTTCGCGCAGGCACGCCAGCGTGAACGGTGTTGTGCCGCTGGCGGCCACCACAATCACGACATCAGATGGCGCGATGCGGTGCTGTTTAACTAACTTTACTGCATCGTCAGTCTCATCTTCGGCGTTTTCAACCGAACGCAGCAGCGCCTCCTGGCCGCCGGCCATGAGCAGCAACAGCCGGTCCTGAGGCCAGTTAAAGGTCGGAATGAGTTCAGCGCCGTCCTGAACCGCAAGGCGGCCCGATGTCCCCGCTCCGGCATAGATCAAGCGGCCGCCGCCGCGCAGGCGGTCTTCGCTCGCGCGCGCGGCCGCCTCGATCGCCGAAAGTGCGGCGCGGACGGCGGCCACCGCCGCCATTTGCCCCTCGAGCATCGCATGCAGGATTTCTGAGGGTTCCCACAGGTCGATGTCCGCATAGCGGGGGCTGGGGCGCTCGGTATCCATCGGCATCACAATGGCTGGCAAAATCGGTACCGCAACCCGAAGCAAACCATTTCGACCTCAATTGGTTCTTAACTTTAGTGGGGGTGATCTACTGACGAAGGAACTTTCGCGTGGACGCTCACATCCTCCTACTCGGCGTCGATGGTGGCGGCACCAGCTGCCGGGCCCGGCTGCGCGCGCTTTCCGGCGAGGTTCTCGGCGAGGCGGCGACCGGTCCGGCCAATCTAAGACTGGGTTTGGAGCAAAGCTTCTCCGCGGTCCTGAACGCCGCCACGCAGACGCTCGACCAAGCCGGCATTTCCAGCCAACACCTAACACGAGTTGTGGCCTGCCTGGCGTTGGCGGGCGCCAGCGAGCCGACCTGCCTTGCCGCGGCGCGGGACTATCCACACCCGTTCCGCAAAGCCGTCTTCATCACAGACGCCCACGCCGCCTGCCTCGGCGCCCACGGCCCGCGAGACGGCGGCGTGGTCGTTGCCGGCACCGGCACGGTCGGCTGGGCAGTGGTTCGGGGCCAAACTCACCGGGTCGGCGGCTGGGGCTTGCCGATCTCGGATGAAGGCAGCGGCGCCTGGCTCGGATGTGAAGTATTACGCCGCGTGCTGTGGGCGCTCGACGGCCGTCTCGCCTGGACCGGGTTGTTGCGCGCGCTTGCGGCAGAGTTTGGCAACGATCCGCATTACATCGTGCGCTGGGCCGACACCGCCTCGCCACGCGACTTCGGATCGCTCGCACCGCGCGTCTTTGACTATGCCGCTCGCGGCGACGCGGCCGCCGTTGAATTAGCCGAGCTTGCGGCCCGGCATGTCGACAGACTAGCGGCGCGGCTCGTCGAAATTGGTGCGCCGCGTTTGGCGCTGGTTGGCGGCTGCGCACCATCCTTGCAAAACTTTCTTGCTGAAACGACTAAGTCGCATCTGGTCGAACCGTCCGGCGACGCATTGGAAGGAGCGTTGCAAGTTGCGCACTCGGCCGCGCAGTCGCTGGCGCGCGTGGCGTGATGGCCAAGCCCGGGCCAGAAAGTTTTTAGGCATGAAAACGTTCGGCGCCGGCATGGCAGCGGAATTACGCGAGGCGCCCGCGGCAGTACGCTGCCAGGCTGACAGCCTCGCGGCTTCGCTCACGGAACTTATCGCCCGGCTTACCCGGCGGCCCCCGGATGTTGTCGTGACCTGTGCGAGAGGAAGTTCAGCGCACGCGGCGACTTTTGCCAAGCATCTGATCGAGCGCCATCTCGGTATTCCGGTGGCCGCCGCCGCGCCAAACATCGCGACCATCTATCGCCAGCCGCTCCGCCTTCGCGGTCAATTGCTCCTCACCATCTCGCAATCCGGATCGAGCGACGATCTCGTGGAAACCACCAGCGCGGCGCGAGCCGCCGGCGCTATCACCGTCGCCATCGTCAACGATCCAAACAGTCCCTTGGCGTCCGCGTCCGAAATCGTGTTGCCGATGGCTGCCGGACCAGAGTTTAGCGTCGCCGCCACCAAGACGTTTATCGCCTCGCTCGCCGCAGTCCTGCGTCTGTCAGCGCAATGGGCCGGCGACACCAAAATGCTCAAAGCATGCGAGCGGCTGCCCGACCGTTTGGAGCAAGCGGCGCAACTCGATTGGAGCGAGGCACTCGGCCCGTTGGCCAAGGCGAACAGTCTGGTCGCTATCGGCCGCGGCCCGACTTTAGCCATCGCCCGTGAGGCGGCGCTGAAACTGAAGGAGACGTGTGCGCTGCATGCCGAGGCGTTCAGCAGCGCCGAATTTCGGCATGGTCCGATTGCACTGGTGTCGCGCAGCTACCCGATTCTCGCATTTGCTCCCGCCGATGAGGCCGCCTTCAGCTTCGGCGAGTTCGTGACCGATTTGCGCCGCAAGGGGGCCTCGGTACTGGTCGCGGAAGCGGGCGAGAAAATGCCCGGCCGGCTCCCCGTGCTGGCGCCCGATCAAGCCGACGCCGATGCGATTTGTCTGATCCAAAGCTTCTATGCCTTACTCGTCGAGCTTGCCACACAGCGCGGTGCCGACATCGAGCGGCCGCGGCATCTGCAAAAAGTGACGCGCACGCGATGAGCACAAGCCTTCACGCCGTCGCAGCGCGTCATGTCTTCGACGGCGTCGTTTCACATCAAGACGCCGCTGTGTTGATCGACGGCGAGAGGATCGCCGCGATCGTTCCGCGCCAACAAGTCCCAGGCAACAATCCCGGTCCACGAACTGCAGGATAGCAACGCGTGGCTGGCGCCGGGCTTTATCGACATCCAGGTCAATGGCGGCGGCGACGTGTTGTTCAACGACGCCCCAACGCCCGAGGGCATTCGGGCTATCGCTAAAGCTCACCGCAAGTTCGGAACCACCTCGCTTTTGCCGACGCTAATCAGTGACACCAGCGAAAAAATGTTGGCCGGGTTAGCCGCGGTGGAAGCGCTTGTTGGCGTTGAGCCCGGCGTGCTCGGGATTCATCTTGAGGGGCCGTTTCTGTCGCCGCAAAAGCCCGGAGTCCATGATCCGCAAGCGCTGCGTCAGCCGACACAGGAAGACCTCGTGCAGCTCAGCATGCAGCGCAAAGGCGTTACATTGCTGACCTTGGCTCCCGAAGAAGTGCCGGCGCATTTCATCGTCGAGCTCGCCGCGGCCGGCGTGCGGATTTCGCTCGGCCATTCGATGGCGACCTACGCGCAGACCCACGCCGCAATGGCCGCCGGGATTACCGGCTTCACGCATCTGTTTAATGCCATGCGGCCGCTTGAGAGCCGCGAGCCGGGCCCGATCGCGGCGGCACTGGAATCACCGAAAGCCTTCTATGGCCTGATCATGGACGGCGTTCACGTCGCCCCGGCGATGTTGCGGCTCGCGCCGCGCGGCGCCGGGCATCCAATCCTGATAACCGACGCAATGCCGCCAGTCGGCGGCACGCGAACCTCTTTCGCGATTGCCGGAGAGACGATCGTCGTCAGCGAGGGCCGCTGCATCCGTCAACGCGACGGCACACTGGCCGGAGCTTATCTCGACATGGCCGGCGCGGTACGCAATTGCGTCCGGCTGCTCAACGTGCCGCTGACGGATGCGCTGCGATTTGCGTCCCGCAATCCGGCGGAATTTCTCGGTCTCGGTCAGATGCTCGGCAAACTCGCGCCAGGGTATCGCGCGGATATGGTGGCGTTCGATGGCGATGCCATTGAGGTGATCGATACCTGGGTGGCCGGCGCTAATCAGAAGAATTGAAGCTAGTCGAAGTTGTTGCGCTTGCCTTTGCGCACGTAGTCGACGACGTCGCTGATGTGTTTCCGGCCATGCGCCGGTGCATTCTTCGCGAGGTGCGCGAACATCTGAATGGCGAAGCCGCCGTCGAGACTGTCGGTGATTTGCCGCCGCCACGGACGCCGAACGATCTGCGTGGTCATGCGCCGCGTCGTGCGCGGCTGGGTCATGATGTGATCGGCGATCTTGTACGCGCGTTCGATCAGCTTTGCGCGCGGCAAGATCTCATTGATCATGCCGTATTCGAGCGCGGTCTTGGCATCGATCGCCTGCCCGGTCAGCAACGCATAAGCGGCGCGTTTGACGCCGAGCAGTTCCTGAAAACAGCTGTGAATGCCGTCACCGGGCACCGAGCCGATGTCGTAGTGCAGATCGTAAATGATGGCGTCATCGGCCGCGATGGTGATATCGCACATCAGGCACATTTCGGTGTGAAAGCCCGGACCGTTGATGATGCCGATGGTCGGGATTTCCAGATCGTTGACCAGTGAGCTGACGTTGATGCGGCCATCCTTGTAGGCGTATTCGTAAGCCCAATAGGCCAGATCGTCCTGCTCGAGCTTAAAACCCTCCGGGTCGGCATCCATCATGAACTCGTCGCCAGACCCAGTGAATATCATGATCTCATTCTCGGGATCGGCACCGACGGTCTTGAACATCTGTCCGACGGAGCGATGATTTTCGACGCTGAGCTGGATCGGTCCACCCTTGGTGTGCGCCTGCACCAGAATGACGCCGTCGGGGCGCCGCTCCATCTTGTAGAAATCTTTGAACCGCTCCTTGTATTCATCGAATTTCGGCGGCGAAACGAAGTTACTTAACGACATACTGCACTCCTTAACTCAGACCGCTGCCGCGACCCGCTGGATCTGAAGAAATTTCGCAACGATCGGCTTGAGAACTTCGAGCCGCTCGACCTGCGGAACGTGCCCGCAATCCTTGATGATTTCGATCCGCGAATTGGGGATCCGCGCGGCGAATTCCTTGGCATAGGCCGAAGACACGAGCGCGTCGTCTTCGCCCCAGACAATGAGCGTTTCCGCCTTGATGCGATGGATACGCTTCTTGAGGCCTTTGTCCGGTATCGGCCAGACGAACTTGCCGGTGGCGCCAAGCGCCCAGACCAGATCGGCGATGATGGTTGCGACCTGATCGGGATCGTCCGGCATTTGCAGAGCTTGCTGCACCGGCTCGGAGGCCAGATTCTTATAAAGCGTGGCGACCAGTTTCTCCGGCGGCATCAGCATGTAGGGCGCGACCGGGATGTCCTCGCGCCACAACCCGATGGGATCGAGCAGGATCAGCTTACTGACGCGATCGGGACGATGCGCGGCCATCTCGCACGCCATCATGCCGCCGAACGAAGTCCCAATCACCGGCATCGAACGGAGATTAAGGGCGTCAAAAATTTCGTCGTAGATCAACACCAGATCCCAGAGGCTTTCGACCTTGTAAATCGCGTCGCGCGCGGTCTCGCCGGTACCGGGGTGATGCGGGGCGTAGACGGTGAAGCTTTCGGTCAGCCACTCAATGAACGGATCCCAGATCGGACCGCCGGCGGCGTGGAGATAAACCAGCGGCGGGCCGCTGCCGCCGACCCGCACCTTGGCCTCAAAGTCGCAATGACGGATCGGGATGGTTCGAATGTTCGGCGTAGCCATATTTCACACCCAACTGTTTTGCTGGAACTGGCTCGCGGCAGTGACGCGAGCCGGAGGGACATTCGTTCAGATCGTCAGGCCGTGGCCATTTCGCGCTCGCGGACCGGACGCTTTCGCAGCTTCTTCGGCCACCAATGGTTTTCCCACGGCTTGTCCTCCCAGATTTTCTGCAGATGCGGGAGAACCTCGCGCCCGAATAACTCGATGTTCTTCTTGGCGAGCGCGTGCGGCATCGATCCGAATTGCAGCGCCACCATCAGATGGCCGACGTTCAGCCGCTTGGCCATGTCGGCGAGTTTCTCGCGCACCGTCGCCGGTGAGCCGACTACGACGAATTCCTTGTCGATCATATCTTTGGCCTTGAGCGGCTTGAGCTCGATCGAAAGGTCGCCGAACTGCAGGAAGTTCTTTCCGCCTTTGAGGATGTTCAGGAGGCTGTTGTAGTCGGAATAGCCGGGCGGCGCGATTTGATACGTCGGCTGATGCAGCAGCTTGTGATAAAAATATTCAACGTGTTTGGCGTACTGCTCCTCCGCCGCACGATCCGTTTCGGCCACAGCCACGATCTGAAGAAATGAAGCCCGGTAAGGATTTGCATCCTTGCCCTTGGCGGCGGCGCGCTGCCAGAACCGGTCCATGACATTGTCGGCCGATTTGCCGCCGAAATAGCTCAGATACGCGTAGGGCAGATTGCGGTCGTGGCAATAATCCCAGGTCGACGAGCTTGCTGCTCCCGGCACCAGCAGCGGCGGATGCGGATCCTGCACCGGGCGCGGCCACAGATTGACTTTCGGCAGCTGATAATACTTGCCGTTCCAGGCGAAGAATTCCTTCGCGGTCCACGCTTTGAGCATGAGATCGATGGCCTCGCGCCAACGCTCGCGCTGCTCCATCGGTGGAACGCCATAGCTGATATTGGCATCGCAGCCGAGACCGAGCGGCACGCCGGCGACGAGCCGCCCGCCGCTGATGCAATCGAGCACTGCATATTCCTCGGCGATGCGAATGGGCGGCGAAGTGGCGGCAAGGGTGGCGCCGAGTTGCACAAGCGCGACCTGCTCCAAACCTTGATCGCGGGTCATCTTGGCGAGGATGGCGCCGAACAGGTTCGGGTTGCACATAAAGCCGTAGGGATTCTGGTGATGCTCGTTGGTGCCGATGCCGTCGAAGCCAAGCTTCGCCGCCAGCATCAGTTCATCGATCGACCAGTTGTAAACGTCGGTGACCTTGTTGGCGTCGCCATACTCCCACCAGGGCGCATCGACCCAGGCGGAAGCCAAACCTCTTGGGAAATCTTCCGGCAGGTCACGATAGGGCATGAAATGAAACATCGTGACCTTCATGGGCCGTCCCTCCACGTTCGATCTTGTTAACCCGAGATCAACCACACCTCGGGGCGAGCCTTGCCGGCCCGTTGTCTTCCAAGCTTAACAGGCTGGCTCATGGGCCAGCAAGTTCCCGCTCCCGAAGCAATACGGCGACCGAACGGCTTGGCGGTGCCGGTAGAGGCGGCAAGAGGCTTAGCGCGCCTTTTCACCCGCAATGTCAGCGTCGGGTAAACAAAACCAGGATATTTTCTCCGAGCGGCGCGTGGCGAGAGCCGCTTCAGTGATCCGATCGTCCGCGCGCGCAGATTGAGATTTGCCGGAACGATCGCGACGTATCTGCACAAAACACTGACGTCGCAGTCATCTGGCGCGCATGCAATTTGGAACAAATTTGAACAACTAAAATTTTATCGAAAGTTCCGCGCGAATATCGCCGGACATTTTCGCAAGTGTTGATACGTTTTTACTTCAAATTGAAGCACTCAACTTAGCTGCGCCGAAAAAGCTTTGTGGGAAACGTGACCCCAAGAAGTCGGGAGAGGGGTCACATGGGTTCGGGTGCTACCAGTTCGCGCACCAAGTGTTCGCGCACCAGGGCGTTTCTAAGGCGCGGTGCTGCCGCGGGCGTCATTGCGCTCGCCGTGCTGGCGATGCCAAGCGCCGGCAATGCCGACGAACGTCCGCTGTTTATTTCGCTCGGCGAAGCCGCGAAAGCTCCAATCGGCTGGATTGAGTTCTGCATCGAGTACGATCCGGAATGCAAAACCAAGCCGTCGCAGCCGCGCGACGTGATGCTATCTCCGCAGGCGTGGAAGGATCTCGAGCGCATCAATCTCTGGGTCAACACGCACGTCAAACCGATGACCGATATGGAGCATTGGGGTGTGGTCGAGCGCTGGAATTATCCTGACGACGGCTACGGCGACTGCGAAGACTATGTGCTGCTGAAGCGCAAAATGCTGATCCAGTCCGGCTGGCCGCGTGAAGCTTTGCTGATCACGGTGGTGCGCGACAAGCACGGCGACGGCCACGCCATTCTCACGGTGAAAACCGACAAAGGCGAATACGTCCTCGACAACCAGAACGATCAGATCGTGCTCTGGTCGGACACCGGTTACCGTTTCGTCAAGCGCCAGTCGCAGGCCGATCCCAATGTGTGGATTGGATTAGGCGAACCACGCCCAACGCAGCCGACGGCGGCGTCGCGCTGATTGCAACAGACAAAGGAGTTTGCGACCCCGGTCACGTCCCCACCCCTCCCCGTCCCCAGACCGGGTTCGCGCGGCCGGCTCTCCCCCAGGAGCCGGCCGCACCTTTTTAGACTGACGGAAACACTCCTACGCATCACGCTTTTACCCGCCGTTGGAGCCGTGATAGTCGGCGCAAAACTCGTGGGCTGTCTGGCACAACCAGTCGGTATCAGCCGGGCGCGTGTAGCCGGGCGTCACCAAGTACGTTTTCTCGAACTCTTTCCGATGCGAAGTTCGCCCCGTCTGCCCTGATTGGGCGGCAGGTTGGACAGTCGGTTTGTTGTCAGCGGAGGCCGAAAATGTGCCGGCTGCGACAAAACCAAGCGACAGAACCGCCGCCGCGCCGGTATTTGCAACCAACGCAGCGGTCTTTGTTTGGATGTTCCACATGTTATTTTTCCATTCTGTGATTGTGGCGCGAAACCAACTTTGCGACCGCCGTGTCTTTGACGGCGGCTTCACAGAGCAAGACCGGTCGGCCTGGTGATTTATTCCGGGCTTCGGAATTTATTTCTCAGCGCCGCAAAGTCAGCGGCGGTCAGAACACCCAGCTGCCCTGCAAATACGGGCCCTGGACCGTCAGGTTGGTTTTCAGCTGTTGTTCCGTCGCCAGGTACACTCCGGCAGCGAGTGGACTTCCCGCGACGTTGCTCAGCGCATACTCGTTCACGGCATCGAAATAGACGGCAACCTGGTAACCGAGTTCAACCTTGAAAAACCCGTAGTCGGTGAGCGGGAAAGCGTAGGCCGCCCCCAACTTGGCGTCGAAGCTCGGGACCACCTGCGTCGCATTAGGTGAAGTCAAACCCTGGTTGTTGGTCGTGATGCCGATCCCGGCCAGGAGCGGAGACGCCGTCGTAAAGTTGATGCCGCTCTGCGAGGTGCCGATCAGCGCAGCGCCGGCGGCTTCGCCGAACAACTGAAACTGGCCGACATTGTACTGACCTCTGGCGCCGACGCGTGGGCCAGCACCGGTGAACAATGAACTGGTGGTGTCGGAATGAGACGTAGCGCCGCTCACGAATGCGCCTGTGACGTTCTCACCGAGGCGCGCGAATTCCACGCCGCCAAAGACGCGCAGCTGGAACGGACAATCGACACAGAAAGTGTGTCCGGCATTCAAATTAGCCGCATCGTATGACGATTGCAGGCTGCCGGTCGCGGTCCCGTTCGTGAAAGCCGCACCCGCGGGCGGCCCAACTGAATAAGGCGGCCCGACGAACTGGTTGGGAGCGGCACTGACGGAGGCGCCATCGGTCGCACGCAGATGCGTCCAGTCCAACCCGAGATCGTCAAACGCGGTCGGCATGTAACGCAGCGCAAGACGAAACGCCGGACTGTATTTTGGGTCGATCGATTGATTGCTCCAATTCGGCGTCGGTATCGGGAACGGACTCACGAGGGTAGCGTACTGGTCGAAATTGTCGGCGCTGGGCTGCAAGAACAACAGCGCGCCGCTCACCTCAAAATGCGGGCGCGGGTTTGTTGGGACGGCATTGAACAGGACGGCGTTGCCGGCATCCAATGCCACTGGCGGCGCCAGCATCGGGGGCGGCGCCGCACTATCGAGAACGGTCACGCGGCGGGATTGTTTGGTTCCCGGTTTGGAAGCCTCGAGGCGATTGACGCGTGCGCGCAACGCCGCATTTTCCTTTTCCAGTGCGTTGAGCCGCGCCAGGATCTTGTCATCAGTCGAGTCGGCACGCGCCGCGCCAGAGACCGCAAACGTGGTTAAGGCGACACACAGCAACAGCGCGAGTTTGGTGAAGCTCTGCATGGTCTGCTCCTCCTTGACGACGCGGAAATCGTTGGGGTCTTCTACGCGGACGCGCGCAATCCAAATCGATGCTTTGGCGCGCAGTGATCAGCGCACGAACCTTGAGCCAGCCACAGCCTCGCCAATCTATGCGTACGCCGAAAGCCCGTTCAAAAGATCGGGGAAAGCGAAAGCGGCGCGGTGAATAGTGGGGGAAACCAGACCGCGACGCCCGTGACTTGGTGCCGGCCAGCCCCGGGGCGGCACGGCAGGTCATAGTCGACAACGGAACCGTATCGAGACGCCAGGCGGGGCGGCGGGCATTTCAAGTTTTTCAAATTCGCATAGCTGTTTGTTGATCCGCGCATGGCTGACTAGTGCTGAGGCAGTCTGAACGCGTTTGTGAGTTGTTTCCCGCGTCGGGACCGCTATGCTGCAATGCACAGCGGGAAATTCTCGCTCAGGGGTGACGTACGGGCCAATTGCGGCGGCGACCGCTTTTGGGAACTTGGGGAAGCGGTACAGAAATGACTGCGATCGTCCGGATCGCCCTGCGACGTCCTTACACCTTCGTCGTTCTCGCTATGCTTCTCCTCATTATCGGTCCGCTTGCGGCCGCGCGCACGCCGGTCGACATCTTTCCGGAAATCAGAATCCCGGTGATCGCCGCGATCTGGAACTACACCGGGCTGCCGCCCCAAGAGATGGCCGGCCGCATGGTCACTCAATTCGAGCGGGCGCTGACCACGACGGTCAATGACATCGAGCATATCGAGGCCAACTCCTACACCGGCGCCGGCATCGTCAAGATATTCTTCCAGCCCGGGGCCGACATCCGTATCGCCAACGCGCAGGTCACCGCCATCTCGCAAACGCTGCTACGGAATATGCCGCCGGGATCCGTGCCGCCGCTCATTCTGAACTATGACGCCTCGACGGTCCCGATCATCCAACTCGGTTTGTCGGGCAAGGACCTCACCGAACAGATGCTAAACGACATCGCGATCAACTTCCTGCGCGTCGGATTGGTAACGGTGCCGGGGGCGGCCATACCTTATCCCTATGGCGGCAAATTTCGCCAGATACAAATCGATCTCGACCCGATGGCGATGCAGGCGCGCGGCCTCTCCGGCCAGGATGTCGCCAACGCGCTTGCAGCACAAAACCTGATTACGCCGGTCGGCACCGAGAAGATCGGCATCTTCGAATATGCGATCCAGCTCAACAACTCCCCTTCCATCATCGCCGAGCTCGGCGACCTGCCGATCAAATCCGTCAACGGCGCCATGGTCTATGTCCGTGATGTCGCCCGCGTGCACGACGGCAGTTCGCCGCAAACCAATATTGTTCACGTCGACGGCAATCGCTCCGTGCTGATGATGGTGCTAAAGAACGGCGGCGTATCGACACTCGCTGTTATCGACGGCATCAAGAAAACATTGCCGGCGTTGCAGCGGACGCTGCCGAGCAATCTCAAGATCGCGCAGATCGCCGATCAGTCGTTTTTTGTTAAGGGCGCCATCGGCGGCGTTGTCCGCGAAGGCATCATCGCGGCCGCGCTGACCAGCCTGATGATTTTGCTTTTTCTCGGCAGCTTTCGCTCGACCCTGATCATTGCAACGTCAATTCCGCTCTCGGTGCTCGGTTCGATCGCAACGCTCTGGGCGTTGGGTGAAACCCTCAACATCATGACCCTCGGCGGATTGGCGCTGGCCGTTGGTATTCTCGTTGACGAAGCCACGGTGACGATCGAGAACATCAATTGGCACCTCGAACAAGGCAAGGAAGTCGAAACCGCGATCCTCGACGGCGCCGAGCAGATCGTTACGCCGGCCTTTGTCTCGCTGCTGTGCATCTGCATTGTGTTCGTGCCGATGTTCTTTCTCACCGGCGTGCCACACTTTCTGTTCGTGCCGCTGGCCGAAGCGGTGATGTCGGCAATGGTGTGGTCGTTCATCCTCTCGCGCACGCTGGTGCCGACGATGGCGAAATACATGCTGCACAAGCACGTGGCGCGCACCGAGGGCCCCCAAGGCGAGGCGCCGCCGCCATCGCGCAACCCACTGGTGCTCTTACAGCGCGGCTTCGAGTATCGCTTCGAGCGCGCACGACTTGCCTATCGTGAGATGTTGATGCTGGCGTTGCGCCATCGCGCGGCCTTCGTGGTTTGCTTCCTCGCTTTCGTGATCGGCAGTTTCGCACTGGCGCCGTACCTCGGCCGCGATTTTTTTCCGGAGGTCGATGGCGGGCAGATTTTGATGCACGTCCGCACCCACGTCGGCATGCGCGTCGAGGAGAGTGCGGTTCAGTTTGCCGAAATCGAGAAGGTCATCCGCCAGATTATTCCGTCGCGTGAATTCGAGACTTTGGTCGACAACATCGGCTTTCCGATCAGCAGTATCAACAAGACCTACAACAACACCGGCACGATCGGCACGCAAGACGGCGAGATCCAGATCAAACTTACCGACGGCCATCGGCCGACGCGCGAATACGTTCGCACATTACGAGAAGAGCTCCCCGCCCGCTTCCCCGGCACGACCTTTTCGTTCTTGCCCGCCGACATCATCAGCCAGATCCTGAATTTTGGCGCGCCGGCGCCAATCGAGATTCAAATTCGCGGCCCGCAGCTCGCGGACAATTTCGCCTATGCCCAGGACCTGTTGCGGCGACTGCGCCACATTCCGGGGTTTGTTGACGCTCGCATTCAGCAGTCGCTCAACGCGCCGAGTTTCGATGTCAACGTCGATCGCACACGGGCGCAGTATGTCGGCATCACCGAGCGCGACGTAACCAACAGCATGGTGGTCGACCTCGCCGGATCGAGCCAGGTGCAGCCGATATTCTGGCTTAATCCAGCCAACGGCGTGAACTATTCCGTCGTCCTGCAGACGCCGCAATATCAGGTCAATTCGCTCAGTGCGCTGCGGGATATGCCGATCACCGCGGCGGGTGCGCCATCGCAAACCCTGGGTGCTATTGCCGACATTAAGCGCTCGGCGATACCGGCAGTCTATTCGCAATACAATATCCAGCCACTGATCCAGATTTACGGCACGACCCAGGACCGCGATCTTGGCGCGGTGGCCGCCGATGTGCAGAAGGTCTTGAATGAAACCGCAAAAAGCGCGCCGAAATCGGCGCAAGTGGTGATGCTTGGCCAAGTGCAGACCATGAACAATTCGTTCTCCGGATTGATCTTCGGGCTGCTCGCCGCGGTCGTCCTCATCTATCTTCTGATCGTAGTCAACTTTCAGTCTTGGGCCGATCCGTTCGTGATTATCACGGCGCTGCCGGCGGCGCTTGCCGGCATTGTCTGGATCCTGTTCGCCACAGGCACGACCTTGTCGGTCCCGGCGCTGACCGGCGCCATCATGTGCATGGGCGTCGCGACCGCCAATAGCGTACTGGTTGTCAGCTTCGCCAAGGAGCGCCTGGAAGAGCACGGCGATGCCGTCGCCGCCGCGATCGAAGCGGGATTTGTCCGGTTGCGTCCCGTTGTCATGACGGCGCTCGCGATGATGATCGGCATGACGCCGATGGCGCTTGGCTTGGGTGAAGCGGGCGAGCAGAACGCGCCGCTCGGCCGCGCGGTCGTTGGCGGCTTAGGTTTCGCAACCATCGCAACTCTGATATTCGTCCCGGTGGTGTTCAGCATCATTCACCAACGCCGCGGCTCGCTGGGCGCCCGCGTGATCGGAGAACCGCATGCCGCCTGACCCCGCCCGGCCGCCCGTGTCGCGCCGCGGGCTCTACATCACGGCCCTGTCGGTGGCGGCCATTGCCGTGGTCGTTGTGGTGTTCGGCATCACCAGCCGCAAGATTGCTGACGCCAAACTCCAGGAATGGACCGAAATTCAAGCAGTACCGGTCGTCGCAGTAGCGCTGCCGGATGCCCGCGGCAAAACCGCAACCCTCAGTCTTCCCGGCCGGCTCGAAGCTTATACGCAGGCGCAGATTTACGCGCGCGTTACCGGCTATGTGAAAGACTGGAAGGCCGACATCGGCACGCCGGTGAAAGCCGGGCAGCTGCTGGCCGAAATCGACGCCCCGGATCTCGACCAGCAGATCATGCAGGCCGAGGCCAATCTGGCTAGCGCGAAAGCCAATTCCGTGTTGTCGGATATGACGCTGACGCGCGGCCAGTCATTGATCAAAACGCTTGCCATTTCGCAGCAAGACCTCGATCAGAGAGCGGCTGACGCCTCCAACAAGCAGGGCATGGTTCGCGCGGCCCAAGCCAATCTCGATCGACTGCGCGTGCTGGAACAGTACAAGCGGCTCACTGCGCCGTTTGACGGGCTTGTCACCGCGCGCACCACGGACGTTGGCGCGCTGATCAACGCCGGCGGCGGCGGGCCGCCGATGTTTGTCGTCTCGGACATCAGCAAACTGCGCGTCTATGTCAGCGTGCCGCAAAGCTACGTGCCCAGCATTCCGGTCGGCACCAAGGCGCAGATCGCGGTGCCGGAATATCCCGGACGCGGCTTTCCCGCGGTCGTCGAGGCGTCCGCTCAGGCCGTCGACATCGCGTCGGGCACGACGCGAATGCAACTCGTTGTCGACAATTCCAACCAGCAGCTGATGACGGGCGACTTCACCAACGTGACTTTCGATCTGCAGCACCCCGAAATCGCGATAAACGTGCCGGCGAGCGCGCTGATCTTCAACCAACGCGGACTGCAGGTCGCCACCGTCGGCGCTAACGATCGTATCGTGCTCAAACAAGTCACCATCTCGCGCGACTTGGGCAACGAGGTCGAACTCGGATCTGGAATTGCGGCGGACGATCGCGTGGTCGCCAACCCGCCCGACGGCATCGCCAGCGGCGACAAGGTCCGCATCGCCGGCGCACCGGGAGTTCCCGGTGCCGGCGAAACCGCTGAAGCAAAATAGCCGGCGTCGGCCCTCAACCGATCGGCCTTAAGCCCTTCGCGTAGCGTTTGAAGTTTCGGACGTAGAAGTCCGCACCGGCAGCAATCCCAACCGCAGCCGCTTCGTCGAGCGGGCGCAAAACGCGTGCCGGCGAGCCGACGATGAGCGATCTGTCGGGAAATGTTTTCCCCTCGGTGATCAGCGCGCCGGCGCCGACCAGGCAGTGCGCGCCGATCCGCGCGCCGTTGAGAATAATCGCGCCCATCCCCACGAGCGCATGCGCGCCGATAGTGCAGCCGTGCAGAACGACATTATGACCGATCACACAATCCGGCCCAATCGTGATCGGAAAGCCGAGATCGGTGTGCAGCGTGGAATTGTCCTGAATTTGCGAGCGTTCGCCGAGTTCGATCCATTCGTTATCGCCGCGCAACACGGCGCCGAACCAGACGCTGCAATCGTTCTTCAGCCGCACCTTGCCGATAACTGCGGCGCTCGGCGCGACCCAATAGCGGTGCGCTTCCGGCAAGTCCGGCTTTTGGCCGTCGAGTTCGTAGATCATTGACTTTTCTCTCGCGCGTTATGCGCGGGTACACCCGCACATCCACACTGAGCATCCGCAATCGAAACGGCTGTGGCAAGATATGAGCGTTAGAGAAACCAAAGATCGCACGACGAAAATCTAGATGAGCGCTTGCAGCGCCATCACCACGACCGTCCCCGACATCAAGCTCCACAGCGCGGCGACGATGGTGGCGATCATGACGAATCCCACACTGCGCCGTTCAAAACGGCGTCCACGCAACGTGTTGCGCATGATCAGGAACGGGGCGGAGAAAACCAGCACCGGTACGACCGCGAAACGCGTCGGCATCGGTCCTACTTCGAGCAGCCGAAAGCTCGGGAAACGCAACCGGAACAGGCGATAGCCGCTGGCGCACAGCCCGGCAATTGTAAAGCCAAAAGCAAGCGCGAACATCGAACTCGATCGCTTCGGGCGTAATCGCCGGCAACAAGAATTGGGACACTTGGGACGCCTCCGGTTGTCAACGAAAGGCATCGCAGAGTGAGCGCCGTGCCGCCAGAACTTGATTAAGAAACGGTTAACACTGCGCGCCCTTGGGGCGGCCTTGGGGCCGCCTTGGCCCGTGCAATACTCCGCGACGATTCGAAATTGACCGGCCAACGAAATATGACCGCGCACGCAGTTCCTCGCCTGAGACTACGCCGCAAGTCACATAGCTTGCTGCTGCCGTTGGCGTTGCTCGTCGTTATTATCGGCGCCGCCGCGGCTTTTGTTTTCCTGGAACTGCGGCCGACCTGGCCTGCCAAGGTTGTCGCGCTTGATGCACCGGCGGTCCCGGTGACGGTTGCAGGTGTGCTGTTCGATGTGCCGCCAGCTGCGATCCGCGTCCCGGTTCAACGTCATCCCGGAGCCCACGAGCGGATCGACCTTGTCTTCCTGTGGCCCTCGCTGGAGCCACCCCAACCCGATGGTGTAGCCGCCGCGCCGGTTGAGAAAGATGCGCTGCAGGCGTCCGTCTCTACAGACCGTTTGTTCGTAACCATCGCCGGACTTGGCGCTGTGCTGCCGCCGGCCGAGCGGTTGCGCAGCATCTATCCGCGTTATTTCGCGACCGAAGCGACTGCCGGTCCGGCCGGATTAGCGGTCCTGCCGTTCCGGTCCGGCACGCCCTACGAGGGCGAAGACCTGATCTACTTCGCGGAAAAGCCAGAGGCGTTTTTCGCCCGCTGCACCCGAGCAGTCCGTAGCGTGCCGGGCACCTGTGTCTACGAACGTCTGCTCGATGCCGCCGAGATCACATTGCGGTTTCCCCGCCAATGGCTGCAGGACTGGCGGAGCCTGGCGAGCGGTTTCGATCGATTAATCGGACAGCTTCATCCCAAAGCCGGGTGAAGCGCGAGCAGGCGACAGCGATTATTCGAGATCGCTGCCCAGAATTGCCATCTGGAAATTGTACGAACGCTCGTCGTCCTCGTCGTCGACGAACAGAACGCCGACGAATTCATCGCCGACATAGACCTCGGCCGAATCGTCTTTTTTTGGCCGCGGCACGACACGGATGCGCGCATTGCCGAACAGCTTCTTCAAATAAGCGTCGAGCTTTCTGACTTCCTGGACGTCCACCGGTCTCTCCTGCCGCAAGCCGCATAGCACGCGTTCGCGACGACAACAACAATGATGGGGGCGGCTGTTTCAGCAGCGCCGGCGACGATCAAATCTCGTCGTAGAGCATCTGATCCATCAGGCGCGCGGGCTCGGGACAACCGGCCTTTCCCACCACCCGCGCCGGCACGCCGGCAACTGTAACGTTGTTCGGCACCGGCTTGAGCACAACCGAACCGGCGGCGATGCGCACGCAATGCCCGACCTCGATATTGCCCAGGATCTTGGCGCCGGCGCCGATCATAACCCCGTAGCGAATCTTCGGATGACGATCGCCGGCTTCCTTGCCGGTACCGCCGAGCGTGACGTCGTGCAGCATCGACACGTCGTCCTCGATGACGGCGGTTTCACCGACAACAAGGCCCGTTGCATGATCGAGAAAGATGCCGCGTCCGATGTGCGCGGCGGGATGAATGTCGCACTGGAACACTGCCGAGCCGCGGCTTTGCAGATAAAGCGCAAAATCGCGTCGCCCCTTGTTCCAAAGCCAATGCGCCAAGCGATGGCTCTGGATGGCGTGAAAGCCTTTGTAATAGAGCACCGGCTCCAGCAGGCGGCGGGTCGCGGGATCGCGGTCGACGGTGGCGGCAATGTCGGCGCGGAAACTCTCGCCAATTGCCGGCTCGTCTTTAAGCGCGTCCGCATACGCCTGACGGATCATTTCGCTCGAAAGCGCGCCGTGGTCGAGCCGCTCCGCCAGCCGGTAAACAACCGCGGCTTCGAGCGTGTCATGGTGCAAAATCGTGGAATAGATGAAGGTGGCGAGCTCGGGCTCGCGCCGTACGATTTCCTCGGCTTCGCGCCGGATCCGTGCCCAGACCGGATCGACCTTATCGAGGACCGGTTTCGTCTGATGCTGCGCCATAACTGCCTCCCGGAGGACACGCTTCTAGCACAATTGGTGCGGCGCAAGGCAAAAACCAGAGGGCTCATTTCCGAGGCAGCCAATGGCTGCTTCATACGGCCGCTGGCCGAGGCCAATGACCTACTAACCTCAAGGCCGGTCAGCCAAAAACTCCACCACGCGCGCTTTAAACAGCCGGTCCCCGACCGCCAGCATGTGGTCCCGGCCCGGGATCACCAGCGCCTGCGCACCGGGAATGAGTGCGGCGAGTTCGTCCGGTGAGCCGCCAACGTCGTCGATACTTCCGACCGCAACCAGCAAAGGAACGTCGATACGGCCGACATCGGCCCGGCTCAGCGTTTGGCGCGCACCGCGAATGCACGCGGCAAGCGCGCGCAGATCGGAATGCGTCTTCTCGGCGAAGGCGCGAAACATTCGGCCGGTCGGATCCGGGACGTCGGCGAGCGACGGAGCCTCAAGCGCGCGCGCAATCGTTTCGGAATCGCCAACGCCTTCGATCAGACCCATGCCGAGCCCGCCAAGCACGGCTGCGCGCACACGTTCGGGATGCGCGACCACAAGAAAAGCGGTGTTTCGCGCACCCATGGAATACCCCATGACATCCGCGCGCGCGATCCCGAGATGATCGAGCAGCGCACGTACATCCTCGGCCATCGTGGCGCTGTGATAGGCCGCGGGATCATAGAGTTTGGAGGACGCGCCATGGCCGCGATTATCGAGCGCGATGACGCGACGCCCGGCCCGTTTGAGCGTTGCCACCCAGCCCGGATAGACCCAGTTGACCTCCTTGTTGGAGGCGAAGCCGTGGACCAGCACAATCGGCTCGCCCTCCCCTTCGTCGAGGAAAGCAATCTCGACGTCGTCATGCGTGAAAAGCGGCATGCCGCGACCATAGTCGATCTTCGCACCGGCGCACAAAGATGGTGCCGTGGTGCGGCGTTCCGACTAGACTTTTATGGCCGCAAATTCCGCTCCCTCTTAAGCGGCGAAGGCAATTCCAGTGGCCCGAGAAAACAATGCCTGACGAATTTAAGATCATTCGCAACGGCAGGGTGGTCAATTCGCGGCTTCGCGAAACAAAGCCAGCCGACATTCTGATCGAGGGCGATACCATCGTTGCGATCGGCGCGCCGGGTTTGGAAGCGCCGGACGATGCGGTGATGATCGACGCGTCCGATCGCGCGATGATGCCGGGACTGGTCAATGGTCATGTCCACGCCCACGGCACACTTGCCAAAGGACTCGTCGGAGACCGCTGGCCGCTCGAGTTATTTCTAAATGCAATGCCCGGGATGGCGGGCCACCGGACGCTTGAGGACAAGTATCTCAACGGCCTGGTCGCAGCGGTCGAGATGATCCGTAAAGGATGCACGGCATGCTACGACCTGTTCTTCGAATTTCCGCTGCCCAGCCGCGACGGCGTTTTCGCGCTCGGTAAAGCTTATCGAGATGCCGGCGTAAGGGCGGTGATCGCCCCGATGGTAGCGGACAAAACCCTCTACCAAGCATACCCTGGCCTGATCGACGCTGTATCCGAGGCGTTACGGCCAGACGTGCTTGCATTCAAGCTTGCGCCCTATCAAGCGACCGCAGACGCCGCGGAAAAAATCTACAACGATTGGCCGTTCGATCGCGCGTGGATACGTCCGGCCATTGCGCCGACTATTCCGCTCCATTGCAGCGACGAGTTTCTCCTGCGTTGCCGCGATCTCTCCAAAGACTACAAGTTACCGTTGCAGACCCACCTCGCCGAAACAAAGGCGCAGGCTTTGCTCGGTTTGCGCAAATACGGCAAGACGCTCACCGCACACCTGGATTCGCTGGGCATATTGGGACCGCACTTGTCCGCGGCGCACGCAATCTGGCTCGATGACGACGATCTCGGCCGCCTCGCCGACAATGGTGCCTCGATCGTGCACGCGCCGGTCAGCAACATGCGGTTTGGCTCGGGGCTGGCGCGTTTGCGGCCGATGCTCGACCGCGGCATCAATGTCGGAGTTGCAACCGACGCCGCAAATAGTTCAGACCAGCTCAATATGTTCGAGGCGACGCGCCTCGCCGCGCTTATTTCCCGCGTCCAGACGCCGGATTTCGAGTTTTGGCTTGGCCCCGACGAAGTTCTGCGCATGGCAACGATCGGCAGCGCGCGTGCCATGGGCTTCGACGGCACAATCGGGGAAATCGCGCCTGGCTACAAAGCGGATATTGTTTTTCTCGATCTCGGCAACATCAACTATGTGCCCTGCCACGATATGATCAGCCAAATTGTCTTCACCGAAAATGGAGCCGCGGTCGATAGCGTCATGATCGGCGGGCGCATGGTTCTCGACCATGGGCGACTGACCACGATCGACGAAAAGAAATTGCGGCGCGATGCTACGAGCGCCGCGGAACGGCTATTTGCAGCCAACACGCCGACGCGGACTTTTGCCAAAGAGATGCAAGCGTTCGTCGGACAATTCTGTCACCGTCTTGCATGCGAACCTTATCACGTTCACCGGTTGGCTTCTTCCCCAGACCACTGACGACTTTTCGGTTTTCACTTGACGGCGGAGCAGCCGTACCGGATTATTCCCTCCAGGAAACATTTTTTCCTGATTTTCCAAGCAGGGAATTCCGGGGTCCTGCGCAACCCGTGAGGTCATGTGATGACAATCCTGCAATTGAACCGACTGCGGAGTGCTGTTGCGCCGCTGATCATAGGTCTTGGTCTGACGACAATCGTGGGCGATTTGGCAAGCGCGGCCGATGCTTATCTGCCCATCGTCATGCCAATCACCGGCTTTCTTTCGGTGGAAGGCGGCAGCCAACGCAACGGCGCGGTCATGGCTCTCGAGCAATCGCCCGGCGGAATGAAGTTCGACTTTCCGATTTTCGATACCGGAACGTCAGCGACCGGTGCCGCCACCGCGCTCGACAAGGCGCTAAGCAGTCGGCCGGCGCTCGCAGCAGCGGTGACGGTGTTCGGAACGGAAATGGTCGCCATGATGCCCGTCGCTACCGAATATAAGGTGCCGCTTCTGACCATCTCCGGGCTCGCCAAGATCACCGAAAGCGGCAATCCTTATATCTTCCGTTTCCTTCCCAATGACCGTGAAATCAAGGTTGCGCACGCCCGCTATGTCGTCGAGGTGATGAAAAAGAGAAAGATCGCCCTCATCAGCGACACGACTGCTTACGGCCAAGGCGGCTTCACCCTGCTTCAGGAAGACTTTGCCAAGCTCGGCACAAAGCCGGTGTTCGAAGACAATTCGATCGCACCCGACACCAAGGACATGAGTCCGCTACTCGCCAAGGTGAAGGCGTCCGGCGCCGACGTCATCGTGCTCCATTCGGTAGCGACGCCGATGACGTTGATTACCAAGCAAATCAAATCGACCGGGCTTAACATTCCGATCGTGAACAGCTCGTCGATCGTCGAGCCGACGGCAACGGCGTTGTTTGAACCTGCGGAACTCAAAGGCGTTTGCGCCGAGACGCCGTCGGCACCTGAGGCGCGGCAGACACCGCGTATCAAGGCCTGGGCCGATGCCTACCTGAAGCGGTTCAATCTCGAGCCGGATGGGCTCGCACTCGGTCAGTATGACGGCGTGATGATGGCGCTTACTCTGGCAGCCAAAGGTGCCAAGACCCCGGAAGCCTTGCGGGCGGCGCTACAAAGCGAGACGTATGAGGGTGTCGCCATGACTTACAAGTCTAACGGTCATGGCGACCTTTCTCACGACGCGGATATTGTCTGCTGGGATGGTACGAGCCGTATTCCCAAAATCGTCGCCCACTACGCAGGACCGCAACTCGTCCTGAAATAACCGTCCGAGTTTTCCCGCCGGCGATGACATTTCTGCAGCTTGCGATCAACGGCGTAGCCCTTGGCGCTGCGTATGCGCTGATCGCTCTCGGGTTCGTATTCGTCGTCAATGCCACCGGGGCGGTAAATTTCGCTCAAGGCGATCTCGTCATGGCCGGCGGCTACGTTGCCGTCGGCCTCGGCACCCTCACCGCGATGCCGGTCATCGTGCTGCTGCCGCTCGTAGCCGCTATCATGTTTGCGGTCGGGATAGCGGTGGCGCTGGTAGCCTATTTTCCGCTCATCAACCGGCCGCCTTCCACCGTGTTCATCAGTACACTGTTGTGCGGCATCGTGCTGCAGAATCTCTTCCTCGTGTTGTTTGGACCGCAAGCGCGCGCGGCGCTGCCGCTCATTAAAAGCGGCACGGTGCAGGTTGGCGCGATCGAGATCAGCATTCAGGAGCTCGGCACGTTGGGGGTCGCCGCCGCCTTGATCGGACTCCAGTATTTTATCTTTGCGCACACCCAGATCGGCCGGCGCTTGCGGGCGACCGCCCAGGACCGGCAGATGGCCCAGGCCATCGGCATTCGCGTATCCGCGGTGATTGCTGTCACGTTTGGGTTCGGCACCGCGCTTGCCGGCGTCGCCGGCGCACTGCTTGCCAACCAATTCTTTGTCTATCCGACCGGCGGCATTCCCCTCAGCGTCTATGCCTACATCGCCGTCGTTGTCGGTGGCTGGGGCAGCATCGCGGGCGCCGTGCTCGGGGCGATGATGATATCGGTCTTTCAGGTCGTCGTTTCGGCCTATGTCTCGTACGCCGTTGCGACTGGTTTGCTCTATCTCGCGCTGCTGGTCATTTTCTTCTTCCGCCCGCAGGGAATCTTCGGCGAGCGTATTCAGCGCCGGGTCTGAGTGACGCAGGGGAGCGTTGGGTTGGCTCGCTGGCTGTTTGCAGGAATACGGCTTCCGCTGATAGTCGGCGGGGCAATACTCGTCGGCTACGCCGTCTTCTTCGCTGGTCCTTACGATCTGCGCGTGCTCACGTTGTGCGGAATTTATGCGCTTCTGGTACTCGGGTTTCAGTTCGTCTTCGGCCATGCCGGCGCCGTGTCGCTGGCACAGGCAACTTTCTTCGGGATTGGCGGCTACGTTACGGGTGTCCTTGCGACCAGATTCGGTTTTCCGTTTCTGATCACATTTCCGTTGTCGATTGCCGGCCCCGCGCTGTTAGCCGTCATCATCGCAGTGCCCGTTCTCAAGCTTGAAGAACACTATTTTTCGCTGGCAACGCTTGGCATCGGCCTCGTCGTACTGTTGCTCGCCATCCAGTGGAGCGATGTGACCGGGGGCGCGAACGGACTTCCGGGCATCCCCGGGATAACGCTTCCGGGCTTTGTCATTGCCGACCGCCGTTCCGTGCTGTGGTTTGTCTGGGGCATCGTCGCCATCGCCTGTCTGCTCGCCTACCAGGTGACGCGCGGACTCCATGGACATGCGTATCATCTCATGCGCGAAAACCGCGAAGCGGCCGCCTCGCTGGGATTGAACATCGCCGAGTTGCGGTTCGGCGCATTTGTGCTCAGTGCTGCCTATGGCGGGGCTGCCGGCGCACTGATGGCGCATGTGATTTATGTCGTGTCTCCCGAGAACCTCGATCTCGCACTGATGGTGATGTGCCTGACCATGACGGTGATCGGCGGCCGCACTCACATCGCCGGGGCGATCTTGGGCGCCTGCCTGATCGTGTACTTGCGCGAATGGTTTCGGGTTCTCGAAAACTATTACATGATCGCTTATGGAACCGCGGCACTCGCAGCCCTCATCCTCGCCCCTTACGGACTTGTCGGCGCGATCGAGCGATTGCGGGCATTTCTTTTCAAGACCAGCCTTGCTGAGCCGCCACCGATGGCGGGGGGGCCGCTGCACAAGAGCTTGCACCGCGCTCCGCTCGCTGTGCATCAGGAATTGCTGGAAGTAGAAAATGTCGCGCTGGCGTTTGGCGGCGTCAAAGCCCTCGACGGCGTAGGGCTTTCTTGCAAGCAAGGAGAGATCGTCGGAACTGATTGGTCCAAACGGTTCCGGCAAGACGACCTTGCTGAATGTCATCTCCGGATTTTATTCGTGCGACCGCGGCAATGTCACGTTTCTCGGTCACGACATCACGCGAAAGCCGGCCTACGCGATTGCGCGATTGGGCATGGCGCGGACCTTCCAGCACATCCATCTCGCGGACGATCTCTCGGTGCTCGACAACATCGCTGTCGCGCGTGCGGGACACGACGCCGGAGGATTGATGCAGGCGATGATCACGCTGAGGCGCGATCACCGCCTCGATGCCGCACGTCGAATTGCGATCTGGGCCGCTGACCAACTCGGCGTAGCTGACGTCGCCATGGAGCCATGCGGCCGCCTGCCCTATGGCACGCGCCGACGCGTCGAGGTTGCTCGCGCATTGGCGACCGATCCGCGCGTCCTTTTGCTTGATGAACCCGCGGCCGGTCTTAACGAGTTGGAACAAAAAGACCTCGCCAAACGCATTCGCGCCCTCGCGGCAGAGGGGATTACTGTTTTGGTGGTCGAGCACAACCTCGTCTTTCTCGCTGCCTTAGCCGAACGTTTGATTTGCCTTGATCGTGGCAAGGTGATCGCCGCTGGTCTGCCCGAGATGGTACGGCGTGAGCCTGCCGTGATCGAAGCGTATCTCGGGCTCGAGGTTGAAATCGCAGAGCCCGCGCCAGTCGGGCCGTCATGAGCGATCTCCTGGAGATCGAAAGCCTCTCTGTAGGATACGGGCCAGTGATGGCGCTCAACGGTGTGACGCTATCGGTAAACGCCGGCGAAGCGATCGCACTCGTCGGCGCCAATGGCGCCGGTAAGTCTACGTTGTTCAAATCGATCGTCGGGTTCCTGCGACCGAAAAGCGGCCGCCTGCGCTTTCTCGGACGGGATATGAACGGAGTGCAGCCTGAGCGGCGGGCGCGGCTCGGCCTTGGCTACGCACCCGAAGGTCGCCGCGTGTTCCTCGGCCTTACCATCCGAGAAAATCTGGAAGTAGCGGTTTTTGGCGGCAAAGCGGAACGTGCGCACGTTTCGATCAGGCGTTTGCGTTATTTCCGCAGCTTACCGAACGCCAGACCCAGCTCGGCTGGCAATTGTCCGGTGGCCAGCAGCAGATGCTCGCGATCGGCAGAGCGCTGATGGGACGGCCGCATCTGCTGTTGCTGGACGAACCATCGCTTGGACTTTCCCCGAAACTCGCCGACGAAGTTCTCGCCGCAGTCAAGGTGATCGTGAAACGCGGCACCGCGGTGCTTCTCGCAGAGCAGAACGTCCGCAAGGCGCTCTCCTGTTGCGACCGCGCTTACGTGCTCGAAACCGGCAAAGTGGCGCTGTCAGGCAGCACGTCGCAGCTACGCGACACCGAACAGATTAGGAAGGCCTTCCTAGGCGCCTAATCTTTCCGTCGAGGAGAAGAAATATGTATGAAACCAAATTTATGCGGCGGGTATTGCAGTTGGCGCAGGAGGGAATGAACAACCAGCACGGTGGGCCCTTTGGTTGCGTCATCGTCAAAGACGGTGAGATCGTCGGCGAGGCGCACAACGAAGTGTTGTCGAGCAACGATCCGACCGCTCACGCCGAACTGCTTGCGGTTCGGCGTGCTAGCACGAAACTCAAAACCTTTAATCTCAGCGGCTGCGAGCTATACACCAACGGTGCACCCTGCTGCATGTGCATGTCGAGCATGTTATGGGGCCGCATAGACCGGGCCTATTATGCGCTGTCGATGGAAGATTCCCGTGCCATCGGCCTTGGGGACGACCACTTCTACGAGGAGCTGTCCCGACCGCTCGCGCAACGCCGAATTATCCCGATGATTTAGCACGCGGAGCTGGCTGACGAGGCGCGCGCTGTCTATCAGCTGTGGACCAGCAAAGCGGACAAGGTCCAATTTTAACTGAGCCTTTCCTCGTTGCGATCTAATGGGATAGGGGTGATCGCTCCCGGATAGATCTCGCAGACAGATGAGGGCAATGCAGGTAAGATGGTGCTGGGCTGACAAATCGGCGGACCAAAATCTGCCGTTACAAAAACGGCGGGAGGAACTTTCATGCAACGCATGTGGCTCATTTTGCTCGCCACGCTATTCGCCTGTTCGGGCGGCATCGCCCGAGCGCAGGTTTCCGACGATGTAGTGAAAATCGGCGTGCTGACCGACCTTTCCGGTCCAGCGGCGACGGCGACCGGTCAGGGTTCGGTCGCGGCCGCACAAATGGCGGTCGAGGATTTCGGCGGCACGGTCTTGGGCAAGCCGATCCAGGTGATCTCCTCCGACCATCAGATCAAGCCCGACCTCGCCGCCGGCATCGCCCGGCAATGGTATGACCGTGACCAAGTCGATCTGATTGTCGACGTGCCGGTTTCCGCGGTCGGCCTCGCGGTGCAAAATGTCGCCAACGAGCGCAAGAAGCTTTTCATCACCCATTCGACCGGCACAGCCGATTTCCACGGCAAGTTTTGCACGCCCTACGCCATCCAATGGGTCTTTGATACTCACGCGCTCGCGGTCGGGACTGCGCAAGAGGTCACCAAGCGCGGCGGCAACAGCTGGTTCTTTCTGACCGCCGATTACGCTTTCGGACACGCGCTGGAGCGCGACGCCTCACAGGTCATCACTCAAAATGGCGGCAAAGTGCTGGGCTCGGTGGCGCATCCCTTTGCCACACCGGACCTGTCGTCATTCATTCTCCAGGCCCAGGCTTCGAAGGCCAAAATCATCGGCATCGCCAGCGGGCCGCCCGACAACGTCAACGCCATCAAACTCGGCGGCGAATTCGGCATCTTCCAGGCAGGTCAGCAAATGGCCGGCTTGTTGGTGCTGATCACCGACGTCAATGCGCTCGGCCTGAAGGCAGCGCAGGGTCTCCTGCTTACCACCTCATTTTACTGGGACATGGACGATCAGACCCGCGCATGGTCGAAGCGGTTCTTTGCCAAAATCAATCGGATGCCGACAATGTGGCAGGCCGGCGTTTATTCCTCGGTCATGAATTATCTAACCGCCATCAAGGCGACCGGCACCGACGATCCGCTCAAGGTCGCGGCCAAGATGCGGGAAGCACCGATACAGGACTTCTTTGCCCGGAATGGAAAGCTGCGGGCGGATAACCTGATGGTGCACGATCTCGTCCTGGTCCAGGTCAAGACGCCGGAAGAATCGAAGTACCCTTGGGATTACTACAAAATCCTGACACACATCCCCGGCGAACAGGCATTCGGGCCGCCCAACCCGGCTTGTTCCCTGGTCAAGCAGTGATCGCAATCTGGCGAGCGAAATGGGGTTGCGGTAACCCCTCATAGACCACGGATTACTGGAAATCCGTACGCCGCGCCGCTATGGTCGCGCCGGGCTAAGCGGAAGCAAGCATGACGGACGCGATCGTTCCTCATTTTCATAACGACCTTGGCGTCGCTGTGATCGATATCGGCGCCAAGAAGTTCATGTGCGTCGGCGCCATGCCGCCATTCGATCATCCGCATGTGTTCTGCGATATGGGCGCGGACGCGGAGTGCGTTTGCCCCTATTGCTCGACGCTCTATCGCCACGACCCAACCCTCAAGGCGGACGGCGCACGACCGGCGGAATGTGAGTTGCACGACGTCTAGGTTTGCGTTGTCGGTAGGAGCGCGAAGCTGACGTCCCCGCGCAACGTCATTGTCGCCGGTGCCGGCATCGGCGGGCTGACGGCGGCGCTGGCACTGGCGCGCAACGGCTTTCGCGTCACCGTGCTCGAACAATCCGATCGGCTCGAGGAAACCGGCGCCGGCATTCAGCTCTCACCCAACGCGTGCCGCACCCTGATCGACCTCGGCCTCGAGGACCGGTTGCGGCCGGTTGCCGTCGCGCCCACGGCGCTGCGGGTGATGAATGCAGCAAGCGGACGCGAAATTGTACGCCTGCCGCTCGGCGAAGCCGCGGAAAAGCGTTACGGCGCGCCCTATTGGGTTGTTCATCGCGGCGATTTGCAGGCGGCGCTTTTGGCGGCTGTCTCCCGGACTCTGGAAGTCAGCATCAAGCTTGGCGCGCGCGTAGAAGATTTCGTCACCCATCCGAATGGCATCACGGTGTCGGCCCGCAGCGGTCCTCGCGCGACCGATGAGCGGGGCCTTGCGCTGATTGGCGCCGACGGCCTGTGGTCGCAGGTGCGCCGGCGGATCGGATACGGCGAACCGCCGCAGTTTACCGGGCGGGCCGCTTGGCGTTCCATGGTTCCCGCGCGCGAGGTCGCGCCTGAATTTCGCGAGCCGTTTGTTTATCTCTGGCTCGGGCCCGATGCGCACCTCGTCCACTATCCGGTCAAGGCCGGCCAGGTGATCAATGTGGTTGTGATCACCGAGGAGTCCTGGAATGCGCCGGGCTGGAGCGCGCCGGCGAGCCGCGCGGACCTGGTGCCGCGCCTCCCCGCCGAAACCTGGGCGCTGCCGGCGCGCGCACTCGTCGGCCTGCCCGACGCGTGGCTGAAATGGGCGCTCTACGAGCGCCGGCCAATCGGACGCTGGTCCCGAGGCCCGGTGGGACTTCTTGGCGACGCAGCGCACCCCATGCTGCCGTACCTGGCACAAGGCGCCGCCATGGCCATCGAGGACGCCGCGGTGGTCGCACAATGCATGGCGCGTCAGCCCGACGATCCCGTCACAGCGTTGCAAAACTATAATTCGCTGCGGAAAGCACGGACACGGAAAGTGCAGCAGCTCGCCGCGCAGAACGGCAATCGCTATCACCTCGGCGGCGTCAGCGGCTTCGGGCGCAACGTCGCCATGCGGACCATTGGCGGCAAGCGGCTTCTCCACAACTACGATTGGATTTACGGTTGGCGTCCGCCCGCCGCTGTGACTGTCAGCTGAACGACATCAATCGAGCCGGTTCTCCACGCCTTGTTCGCGTCCCGCGGCCTCTTGCTTGGCCATCGCCCGGCGAAAGCCGTCCCGCTGTTTGAGCGACGTCCAGTAGGCGGCAACCGCCGGCGTGAACTTCACGTCCAGCTTTGCGAACACGGCGAGCAACAGAGCATAGCCGACGGAAATGTCGGCCGCGGTGAAGCGTCCCGCGCACATTGTCGGTTGTTTTGAGACGACGGCGTCGATGCCGCGCAGCCGGGCGAGAAACCAGCGGGAATAATCGGCCGCGACTTGCGGCAGACGCTGTTCAGGCGGCGCGAACAGCGAATAGCGCAGCACGATTGCGAGCGGGAATGTCAGCGTCGCCTCGCCGAAAGACAGCCAGTTGAGATAGGGACCGAAATCCGGCTCGGTGGGCGCGACCGCCAAGGAACTCGGGCCGTAGCGCGTCACCAGGTATTGGCAGATCGCGGCGGACTCGGTCATCCGCATGGAGCCGTCGAGAAATGTCGGGATAGTGCCGAGCGGATTGACGGTGAGGTAATCCGGCGCCAGTTCACGCGGCGGAAATGGCAGCATTTTCAGCTCATACGGTAAGCCCATCTCCTCGAGCGTCCACAGCGGACGAAACGAACGGGCATTGTGGCAGTGATAGAGCGTCAGCATCTTTCAGGTCCCCCTCGCCTGCGCGCCGCCATCCGCATATTGTGCACTTCTAGAGGGGACATTTGAAATGGCGCAGCCGACCGATCAACTGTTCCTCGACGACTTCGCCGAAGGGCAGCGGTTCGAAGGCGAGCCGAGGACAATTTCGGAAGCTGATTTTGCCTCGTTCGGCAAGCTGACCGGCGACCGGCATCCAATTCACTACGACCCGGTCTACGCCAAGACCACCCGGTTCGGGCGTCCGATTGCGCATGGGCTGCATCTCATGGCCCTGACCGCACTCGGCGCCACGGCGCTTTCGGACCGACTGGAAAAATCGATGGTTGCCATGCTCGATCAAGGCTGCCGGTTTCTTAAGCCGGTTTTTGCGGGGGAGGTGCTGCGCTGCGAATTGACAGTCAAAGAGATCGTACGCAAACCGGGAAAGGATTCCGGGAAACTTCGTTTCCAGGTGCGGTTGTTGAACGAACGGGATGAACCGGTCCTCGATGGCCATCATCTCTACATGGTGCGCTGCCGGTCAAACGGACCGGAGCAATAAGAAGTTATGTCGATCGGCAAGCCGGACTATCACGACGAATATCGCAGCTTTGACTGGACGTCCGTTCTTCACGAGCTCGGCTGGGGCGACGCGGAGCAATCGATCAACCTCGGACACACCATCATCGATCGCCATGCGAGTTCCAATCAAATCGCGCTTTATTGGTTCGGCAAGGATGGCTCGTCCGCCACGCTGACGTATCGCGACCTCAAGATCATGAGCGACAAGTTCGCCAATCTGTTGCGCTCGCTCGGCGTCGGTAAGGGCGATCGCATTGCCGGTGTGTTGCCCCGCATTCCTGAAACGCTCGCAATCATGATCGGCACCTGGAAAGCCGGCGGCGTTTATGTGCCGATCTTTTCCGGCTTCGGCCGTGACGCCATTGCGTTTCGCATCGGACATTGCGGCGCGAGGATCGTTTGCACCGACGGTCAATATCGCGGCCGGCTTCCGGATTTGTCCGAAATCGGAGCGACCATCATCACGGTAGCGCGAAGCGACGAGAGAACACCATCGGGCGACATCAACTTCCGGGACGCGGTGAAACGGCAACCCGATACGATCGACCTCGTTCCCCGTAGCCGGCGCGATCCCGCGGTCATCCTCTATACGTCCGGCTCCACCGGCGAGCCTAAGGGCGTTCAGATCTCCGCTAATTTTCTCGCCGCCGTTCGGCCCTTCATGAAATATGGCGGCGATCTCAGGCCCGGCGATATGTTCTGGCCGACCGGCGATCCGGGCTGGGGATGGGGCTTTGTCTGCTATCACGCCGCGCTCGCCATGGGCGTTCCCGTGGTCTGCCATGAAGCGGCCCCGACGGCGGAGCTTTTTGTCGATTTGCTGGAACGGCAGCACATCACCAACGTCGCAACTGTTCCGACGATCTTGCGCGCTGTCATGGCGGACGGTGCGGAGAAGCTGATGAACCGCAAGCTTAGCCTTCGTAGCATCAGCAGTTGCGGCGAGCCGTTGAATGCCGAGGTAGTGCATTTCTTTCAGAAGACCATTGGTGTCACGCCCTGCGATCAATACGGCTCCAGCGAGAACGGCCTTCCGGTCGGAAACTTTAACGCGCTGAGTACGCCCGTGAAGCCGGGCTCGATGGGAAACCCGATGCCCGGCCACCATATGGCGGTCGTCGATGAACAGGGTTTGGAGGTTGGCACAGGCACCGTCGGCTACATTGCGCTCCGTCCAAGCCAGGAAGGCTACTATTCGGTCGGCTACTGGAACGATGCCGAGCGCACCGACGCGCTATTCCGCAACGGCTGGATGATCGTTGGCGACTTGGCGAGGCGCGATGAGGACGGTTATTTCTGGTTTGAGGGCCGCGCCGACGATCTGATCAAGACCTCCGGTTACCGCGTCGGCCCGTTCGAGATCGAGAGCGCCATCCTGCATCATCCGCTGGTGGCCGAGGCCGCCGCGATTGGCAAACCGGATGGGATGAGGGGCCAGATCGTCAAGGCGTTCGTCACCTTGAAGCCCGGGCAAACGAAATCGCCAAACTTCGAGCGAGAAGTCCAGGACATTGTTCGAGACCGCGTCGGCAGCCACGCTTTTCCGCGCGAAGTTGTTGTTATGGATATGCTGCCGAAGACCGAATCCGGCAAAATCCAGCGGTTCAAGCTGCGCGCTTCGGGCTAGACCAAATAAAAGCGATCGAGGGAGCAAAACATGGCCGTCTACGAACCGATCAAAGTCGGCCCCTGGCCTGACAAGATGACTTTCTCTCCGGCGGTTCGCGCGGGCAATCTCCTGTTCATATCCGGTACCACAGCTGTCGACGAAAATCAGATTCTCATCGGCAAGGGCGACATTGTTGCCCAGACGCGATTCATCTTTGACAAGTTCGATCGACTGTTGAAGAAAGCCGGCGCTTCATTCGACAACGTGGTCGAGACGACCGAGTATTTCCTGACTCTCGACGATTACCGGCGAACCGCGGAGGTGCGCCGCGAGTTCTTCAAAGGTCCGCCCTACCCTGCGGCAACAGGCGTGCTGGTGGCCGGTTTGATCCGCAAGGACGCGCTTATCGAAATCAAAGCGACCGCCGTTCTTGCCTCGGGCTCTTGATACCAACGATCTCGTAAAGCCCGGCGGAGCGTGAAAGTCTGGCTGCGGACTTACCAGCAGGCCGCGCAACCGGTACATAAGGGAGCTGTGCTCGACTAGGGCCGGACGAGGAGTCAACAGAGTTGCTGAACCTTGAGGGCCGAACGGCCGTCGTGACCGGGGCGGCAAGCGGCATCGGCCGGGCGATTGCGACGTCGCTCGCGCGCCGCGGCTGCAATCTGGCCTTGGCCGACATCAATGACGAGGCGCTGGCACGGACCACGGCCGAAATCACTATACCGGGCGTGCGCATCAGCAAACATCATCTCGATGTTTCTGACCGCGACGCGGTCGCGGCATTTCCAGATCAGGTGACAACCGAACACCCCGGCGTTGACGTACTTGTCAACAATGCCGGCGTCGCGCTCGCCGGCACGTTCGAGCACGTCAGCGAAACCGATTTCGAATGGCTGTTCGGCATCAACTTCTGGGGCGTGGTGCGGATGACGCGCGCATTTCTCCCGCTCCTGCACTTGAGCGACGACGCCCGCATCGTCAACCTTTCGAGCATCTTCGGCATCATCGCACCGCCGGGCAATACGGCTTATTCGGCGGCCAAATTCGCGGTGCGCGGTTTTTCTGAATCGCTCCGCCATGAGCTGCGCAAAACGCCCATCGGGGTGACGGTCGTTCATCCGGGCGGCGTCGCCACCTCGATCGTCCGCAGCGCCCGGATGCCGAAGACCAATTCGCCCGAAGAGGACGAGGCGCGCCGCAAGTCGTTCGAGGCGATCCTCACGCTCCCGCCCGCAATTGCCGGAGAAACCATCGTCCGCAGCATCGAGAAGCGAAAAGCCCGGGTTCTGGTCGGTTCAGATGCTAAAGTGCTGGCCTTGATCGAGAGGCTGATGCCGGTCAATTACTGGAACCTGCTCCGAAGGAGATTGATGAAATGAGCACCATCGCTGCGCATACCGGCGCGCCCGCAGCCGGACCGGCAACCGAGACCCGCCGATGATTACCGTTGTCTGGGTCATTGCTGTCGCCATCGTCGTCCTTATTGTCCTGCCGCTGGCTGGTCTCGCGTTGTTTTCGGCGTGGACTGCGCGCAAGGTCGAAAAATATTTGCCTCCCCACGGGCATTTCGTCGAAGTCGACGGCGCCAGCATCCACTATCTCGATGAAGGCGCGGGCCCAACACTGCTGCTGATTCACGGGCTCGCCGGGCAGACCCGCGTGTACACCCATTCGCTGCTCGACAAACTCAAGGGCCAATACCGCGTTGTCATTCTGGACCGGCCGGGCTGCGGCTACTCTACGCGCCCGCGGCAAGCCTCGGCTGCGATCAGTGCTCAAGCGCGTACCATTGCGCGCTTTATTGAAAAGCTGGGCCTCGAACGACCGCTGGTCGTCGGTCATTCACTCGGCGGCGCGATTGCGCTTTCGCTGGCCTTGGACCATCCGGGTCACGTCGGCGGCCTGGCTTTGCTCGCACCGTTGACGCACGCGCAGGACGAGATACCGCCGCTGTTCCGCGGTCTCGCGGTCAAGTCGTCGTTTATGCGCCACTTCATCGGCTGGACCTCGGCCATTCCATTGTCGATCAGAAATCGCCAGTTCGTGCTCGAACAGGCGTTTGGTCCGCAGCCGGTTGCGGTCGATTATGGGACACTGGGCGGCGGCATGCTCAATCTGCGGCCGCACAGCTACGTCAACGCGTCACGCGATTTGATGGCGACCACCGAAGACATGCCCGCCATGCAGGAGCGCTATCATCAGCTGACGATCCCGGTCGGCATGCTGTTTGGTACCCACGACCGCCTGCTTGATCACGTCAAGCACGGCGTCGCGATGACAGCGAAAGTTGCCGGAATTGATCTCGAACTAATCGAAGGCGGCGGACACATGGTACCGATTTCGTCGGTCGATCGCACCGTCGCCATCATCGCGCGCGTCGCCCAGCGCGTCGCCGCCAATGCCGAACAGCGAGCGCCCACGCTCGAAACGGCCGAACCGTGACGCAAACCAATTCTAAAGAACATTTTGACGTCGTCATCGTCGGCAGCGGGTTGTCAGGTATCGATGCGGCCTATCACCTGCAAACATTTTGTCCGCGCAAGTCCTACGTTATTCTTGAAAACCGCGATGCCATTGGCGGCACCTGGGATTTGTTCCGCTATCCGGGCATCCGCTCGGATTCCGACATGTATACGTTCGGCTATTCGTTCCGCCCCTGGCAATCGGACTCGGCCATCGCCGACGGTGAATCGATCCGCACCTACATCCGTGAAACAGCAGCAGCTTACGGCATCGACCGCAAAATCCGCTTCCGGCACCGGGTCAAGAACGCGTCGTGGTCATCCGCAGATGCGTTGTGGACGGTCGAGGTGGAACGCGCCGGCGAACCAGAGCCTCTAAGCTTCACCTGCAATTTTCTGTTCTCGTGCACGGGCTACTATGACTATGCGGGCGGCTACACGCCCCAATTCCCTGGCATCGAAAAGTTTCACGGCCGCGTGGTGCATCCGCAGCATTGGCCCGACGATCTCGATTACAGCGCCAAGCAGGTTGTCGTGATCGGCAGCGGCGCTACCGCGGTCACCATCATTCCGGCCGTGGCGAAAACGGCGGCGCTTGTCACCATGCTGCAGCGCTCGCCGACCTACATCGTCTCACGGCCGTCGCAGGATGCGATCGCCGGATGGTTGCGCCGCCATCTGCCGGCGCGCGCCGCCTACAGCCTGGCGCGCTGGTACAATGTGCTGTTCGGGCTTTATTTGTACAATCTGTCGCGCCGCAAGCCGGAAGCGGTTAAAAACTGGATCGTCGGTCAGGCGCGCAAGGAACTGGGCGAAGACTACGACGTCACCACCCATTTTACGCCGCGGTACAACCCCTGGGACCAGCGGCTGTGTCTCGCGCCCGACGCCGACTTTTTCCAAGCCATCAAATCCGGCAAGGCGGACGTTGTCACCGATCAGATCGAGACTTTCACTGAGACCGGAATTCGTCTCAAATCGGGCCGCGAACTGCCCGCCGACATCGTCGTCACCGCGACCGGCCTCAAGCTGCAGCTCCTCGGCGGCTTTTCGGTTTTCGTCGACGGCAAGCCGGTCAAATTTTCCGACACCATGAATTTCAAGGGCGTCCTGTTCAGCGACGTACCGAACCTTGCTGCCGCGTTCGGCTACACCAACGCGTCGTGGACGCTCAAGTGCGATCTGACCTGCGCCTACGTGACCCGCCTTATCAACTATATGGACCGGCGCGGCTATGTGACCTGCACGCCGCGTCGCGATCCTACGGTCGAAGCAGAGCCGCTGATCGATTTTTCATCCGGCTACATCCAGCGCGCGATCGATCAATTCCCGCGCCAAGGTTCCAGAAAGCCGTGGCGGCTCTACCAGAACTACGTGCGGGACCTGCTCAGCCTGCGCTATGGCCCGGTCCACGACAAGGCGCTCGAATTCTCGCGGCGGCGCGAAACCAAAATAGCCGCATAGGTTGCGCCGAACGCCGGTATCGGCGCCGTTGCTAAACGCCGCTCCCTGTCATCGCGCAAAATCTCTTGCTAAGGTTCGAGCCAGACCCTGATCAACGAGGTGCCGCGCCATGTCCGAAGCCATCAATCACGCTAAACTTGCGATGCTGTTTCGCCACGAGTTCCAGCTCTGCAATGTGCAGAAGGGCGAAACCATCGTGCTTCTGAGCGATCTCGGCGCGCGCCGCGATTATGTGTCAGCGGCTTTTGCCGCGGCTGAAGACCTTGGCGCCGACGCCTATGAGATGTGCGTCAACTCGATGCCGTCGTGGACCAAAGTCGGCGTCGAGACGGTCGGCCGGTGCAAGGGCACACTTGAGGCCATCAAGTCCGCCGACATGCTGGTCTGCCTGCACATCCCGCTGTTCACGCGCTGGCTGAAAGAGGCTCGCGACGCCGGCACCCGGGCGCTGATGGTGATCGATGCTCCCGACGAACTCGAGCAACTCATGGCCCCTCCGGGCCTGAAGGAAGCGGTCACCCATGCCGGCGAGCGGCTCAAACGCGCCAAGTCGATGCGCATCACGCGACCTGGTGGCACCGACCTCTCGGTGAAGACCGGCGAATATCCCACCATGATCCAGTATGGCTACTCGGAATCGCCCGGCCGTTTCGACCATTGGGGCGCCGGGCACGTCCATACGTTCCCGAATGAAGGCTCAGCCAACGGCACGGTCGTGTTCACGCCCGGCGACATTATCATCCTGCCCTACTGCCGTTACGTCCAGGATGAAGTGCGGCTCGAAATCCGCGACGGCTTTGTGCGGAAAATCGAAGGCGGGCTCGACGCCAAGCTGATGAGCGACTGGCTCGACGGCAATCGCGCCAATGCCGACGACATGGATGGTCACGCCATTTCCCATCTCGGCTGGGGCTTAAATCCGCAAGGCCGCTGGGACGCGATCGCGCTCAATGGCGCCGATCCGATGCGCCATCATGCCGGCGCGCGCTGCTTTGCCGGCAATTTCCTGTTCTCGACCGGTCCGAATTCACAGGGCGGCGGCAAGCGCAACACCAAGGGCCACTATGACGTCCCGATGCGCGACTGCACTGTCACTCTCGACAACGACGTGATTATCGAGCGCGGCCGTTTTACCGACGAGAAAATGCGCGTCGACCGCGTGGCGCGGTAACGCAGACGCGCTGCGGGCATGACCATCGCGGCGGCCACTGCCCACGGCATCACCAAACAGTTCGGTGCCACCCGCGCGCTCGACGGCGTCGACTTCGATGTGCTGCCCGGTGAAGTGCACGCGTTGGTCGGCGAAAATGGCGCCGGCAAATCGACCCTGGTGCGCATTCTCGGCGGCGTGCATCGGCCGGATCATGGCGAGATCTCGGTCGACGGCCAGCCTCGCCGCTTTGGCGGCCCGCGCGACGCCATTGCCGCCGGCGTCATCACCATTCCGCAGGAATTGCGGCTGGTGCCGGCGCTGTCAGTCGCCGAGAATCTCACGCTTGGCGATCCGCCGCGCCGGCGCGTCCTGGGCGTCGCCGTCGTCGATCGGGCGCGCATGCGCGACGAGACACGCGAGCAGCTGGCGCAGCTCGACTTTGCTCCCAACCCGGACAGCCGCATCGATCGATTGAGCTTTGCCGAGCGTCAGCTTGTCGCCATCGCCAAGGCGCTGCGCCGCGAGTGCCGCGTCCTCATTCTCGACGAACCGACCGCAGCGCTGGAGACACGCGAGATCGAACGGCTGTTCGCCGTGCTGGCGCGCATGAAAAGCAAGGGCACGGCAATCATTTATGTCTCGCATCGGCTCGACGAGGTAGTCACACTTGCCGACCGCTGCACCGTGCTACGTGACGGCCGCATTGCCGCGACGAGCCGACGGGGCGACTTCAAGGTCGTGGATTTGGTCGCGGCCATGACCGGAAGCGCCGCGACACAGATCGATATGGAAGCATCGCCCCCCGGCGACGTCACTCTCGAAGACATCATTGACCGTCCGGATGCCATTCGCTTACGCGCGCGTGAAGTCGCGGGGCTCGCGGGTCTTCTCGGCAGCGGCGCTAGCGCTGTGCTGCATCGCCTATTTGGCATCGGCGGCGAGCCGACCGAAATTCGCCGCGATGGGGCGGTGAAGCGCATCGCAAGTCCGACTGCCGCCGTCCGAAACGGCATCGGCTTCATGCCCGGCGAGCGACGCCTGGGTCTGATTATGAATCTTTCAGTTCGGGACAACATTCTGTTGCCAAGCCTCGATCGCTTGGCACGCGGCGGCCGCGGCAGAATTGATCGCGCGCGCGGCGACCGTCTGGTCGCGCAACTGATGAAGACGCTCGATATCCGCCCTCGACGGACTGATCTGGCGGTGTCCGCGTTGTCGGGCGGCAATCAGCAGAAGGTGATCCTGGCGAAATGGCTGGCGCGCGAAGTCGGCGTGCTTTTGCTTGAAGAGCCGACGCAAGGCGTCGACGTTGCCGCCAAGGCGCAGATTCACACCTTGGTCCGCGCATTTGCCAAACGCGGCGGCGGCGTTCTGGTCCGATCCAGCGATCTCGCCGAGCTCACCCTGATCTGCGACGATATCCTGGCGTTGCATCAAGGGCGGATCACGGATCGCGTGTCGCGTTCCGACGGCTTCGATGAGAAGCGACTGCACGCCGCAATCGGCGGATGACCATGCCGCCTTGGCTTAAACGTTTCAATCTGGCCGGCCAGGGTCCGCTGATCGCGCTTCTGCTGCTGTGCCTGATCACCACGCTTCTGACCAACCGGTTTCTCTCGCCGCTCAACCTCTCCAACATTTTGGTGCAGTCGTCGATCATGGCCGTGATCGCCATCGGCATGACCTTTGTGATCATCGGCGGCGGCTTTGATCTTTCGGTCGGGTCGACCGTCGCTCTCGCCGGCTGCATCGCCGCCATGGCGATGGTGCAGTTTGGATTGGCCGCTGGCATCGTCGCCGGCATTGCCACCGGGATCGTGGTTGGCCTCGTGAACGGCCTGATCATCGCGAAGCTCGGCATAAACCCGTTCATCACCACGCTGGGCATGATGGTGCTGGTGCGCGGGCTGGTTTATCTCGTCACCGGCGGCGCCCCGGTCGGAGATGACCGTTTGCCGACAGCTTTCATCGCCTTCGGATCGGCGCGGCTGTTCGGGATTCACTATCTGGTGTGGGTTCCTGCCGTGCTGGTGCTGGTGCTGTCATGGGTGCTGGCCGCCACGCCTTATGGCCGGCGCATCTATGCTACCGGCGGAAACCGTGAGGCGGCTTATCTCTCGGGCGTGCCGGTGGGGCGGGTTATTGCTTCGACCTATATTTGGTGCGGCGGTCTGGCCGGCCTGGCGGGCGTTATGCTTGCGGCTCGTCTGCAATCGGGTCAGCCGACTGCCGGGGAGTTCTATGAACTCACCGCGATCGCAGCCGTGGTGCTCGGCGGCGCCAGCCTTCAAGGCGGCGAAGGCACGCTCTACAAGAGCATTATCGGCGTCTTCATCATGGCCGTGCTCGGCAACAGCCTTAACCTTCTTAACGTCGATTCCTACTGGCAGCGGGTCGCGGTCGGGGCGGTCATCATTGCCGCCGCCGCCGCAGATCGGCTACGCTCCCGGCATTAAGAGGAAGGATTTCCCATGTCGAAGCTTCGTCCGGCAGCCTTGGCGATCGCTACGCTCGCGGTCGTATTCGGCTTTGGTGTGGCACCCGCACCCGCACAGCAGAAAATCACCATCGGCGTCTCGCTCGCGCAGGACGACAACCCGTTCTACATCGTCATGCTCAAGGGTATCCGGGCTCGCGCAGAGGAACTTGGCTGGGGTGTCGCGACGGTTTCGGCGAATGAGGATAAAGTCAAACAGATCAATGGAGTACAGGACCTTGTCGCCAAGGGAGTCAAAGGCATTTTGATCTCGCCGATTGACGCGGTCGGCGTCAACGCCGCCTATGACGCCGCCAAGGCTGCGAATATCCCGATCGTTTCTGTTGCGCGCGGCTCGACCTCGCCCAATCAGACCATTCACGTCGCGATGGACGAAAAGCAGATCGGCCGCGACATCGCCGAATGGACCGCGAAGGCAATCGGCGGCGAAGGCAAGGTCGCCATGCTGCTTGGCCCAAGCGGTGCGCCCACCTTCCGCAACCTCGCCGAGGGCTACACCGAGGTGATGGCGAAGTATCCAAAAATTCAGATCGCGTTCCGTAACGACGGACCACTCACGCGAGAACGCGGCGTCAAACAAGCCGAGGACGCGATGGTCGCCAATCCCGACCTCAAAGCGATCTACGCCGCCAACGACGACGTCGCGCTTGGCGCCGCGCAGGCCGTCATCGCCGCCGGCCGGGCAGACAAAACCATCGTTACCGGCATGAATGGGGTGCCGCCGGCGTTGCATGCGCTCAAGGACGGCAAGATCGCCATGACCGTTGAGCTCAATCCGTATTTGTGGGGCCGACTGGGTGTCGATGTGCTTGCGCAGTATCTCAAGGGCGAAAAGCTCGAACCGAAGGTCTTCATCAAACACGTCATCGTCGACAAGACCAACATCGACGCGAAACTTCCGAAGTAAGGTGCCGAACATGGCCAATGTCGCGACCGCCGCCAAGCCAAGCGACTTTGTCGCGCAGTTGGAAGAGGCCAACCTGCACCCGCTGTGGGATCGCTTCCGGACGCTAACGCCGGTCAAGCCGCAGGCGAAGGATCCGCCGCTGATCTGGCGCTGGCGCGACATCGAGCCGTTCACCGAGCGTGCCGGCGCCGAAGTGGCGATCGACGACGTCGAGCGCCGCGCCCTGATCCTGGTCAATCCGGCGTTCGGCGGCGAGACGGTAACGACCTCGAACCTGATCGGCGCCTTCACTGTGCTCGATCCGGGCGACCGTGCCCGCCCGCATCGCCACACCTTTGCTGCGATCCGTTTTGCCACCCAGGCCGAGGGCGCAACGACGATTGTCAACGGCCGGCGCCTCGACATGCGCGACGGCGATCTCATTTTGACGCCGCCGATGTGCTGGCACGGCCACATCAACGACAGCGATCACCGCATCATCTGGTTTGACGCCGCCAACATCCCGCTGATCCGCAACCTCGATGCCAATTTCTTTGAACCGGGCGATCCGAAATCCAATCAGTTCTGGCAGGTGGATGAAGGCGACGAGAGACTGTGGTCGGAGTCTGGACTGGTCGGCAGCGGTGTCGAGCGCGCGGCGGGCCATTCGCCGAAGTATCAATATTCCGGTTCAGCCACACGCCGCATGCTGGCCGCACTGCCTGGCGGTGACGATGGCGCGCGCACCGTGCGTTACACCAATCCCGCCACCGGCGATGCGGTGATGTCGGCGCTCGATTGCTACGCAATGCGGCTCCCGAAGGGCCAAGCGACACGGCCGAAGCGCACGACCTGCAACATGATGTGTCTTGTGGTCTCCGGCGCCGGCCGCTCGACCGTGGGCGAGCACACATTCGATTGGGAACAGCACGACGTATTTTCGATCCCGCACTGGAATTTCGCGAGCCACACCGCAGCGGGCGGCGACGCCGACCTGTTCATCGTCTCGGATCGGGTGGCATTCGAGCGCCTCGATCTGCTGCGTGAGGAATACCAATAAATCCACGTCCGACATTGACGCATCAAGGCATCGGCGCGCGGGTTCGCCGCGTCGAGGACGACAAATTCTTGCGCGGTCAGGGCTGTTTCGTTGCCGACATTACGCTGCCGGGCGAGCTGCACGCCGTGCTGGTGCGCTCGCCGCACGCGCATGCGCGCATCCGCGGGATCGATAGCAACGCCGCGGCGCGCTCGGCCAATGTCGTTGCCATCCTCACCGGCGCCGATATGGCGGCCGACAAAGTCGGCCCGATGGCGCCGCTTTGGGCCATCACTTCGGCCGATGGCAAGCCGATGGCGGAGCCGCCGCGCTGGGCATTGGCGCGCGAGACTGTTCGCCACGTCGGCGAGCCGGTCGCGCTTGTCATTGCCGAAACGCTGGCGCAAGCGCGCGATGCCGCCGACCTCGTCGATGTTGACTATGAGCCGCTGCCTTCGGTGACCGACGCGAAAGCCGCCGCTCGCGGCGGACGCGCCGCAGCTACACGAAGCAGCACCCGGCAATATCTGCTTCCGCTTCGCGCGCGGCGATCAAGCCGCCGTCGCCAAAGCCTTTGTCGGCGCGGCGCACGTGGTGCGGCTTGATCTCGTCAACAATCGCCTGATCGGTGCGGCGCTGGAGCCCCGCACTCTCCTGGCCGACGGCAGCGCTGAGCGGCAAGCTGACGCTCTACTGTGCGACGCAGGTGCCGCATCACATCCGCCGCGTCGTCAGTGAGCAGCTCAATCTGCCACAGACCGCGATCCGCCTGGTTGCGCCCGATGTCGGCGGCGGCTTCGGCTACAAGGGCAAGCACTATCCCGAAGAGACCGTCATCGCCTGGGCCGCGCGACGCCTGCGGCGGCCGGTCAAATGGATTGCGACGCGCAGCGAATGCTTCATTTCCGACAATCAGGCGCGCGACCACCAGACCCACGCCGAACTTGCTCTCGACAGCGACGGAAATTTCCTCGCGCTCCGCGTCGACACCGTCGCCAATCTCGGCGCGTATATCTCAACGTTCGGCGCCTCAATCCCGAGCGCGATCTATTCGGCGCTGCTGGCCGGCGTTTACCGCACGCCTGCCATCGCCGCGCAATCGACTGGCGTCTTCACCAACACATTGCCGACTGATGCTTATCGCGGGGCGGGACGCCCCGAGGCCTGTTATGTGCTGGAGCGTCTCGCCGATGAAGCCGCGCGGGTGCTCGGACTCGACCGGGCCGAAATCCGGCGGCGCAATCTCATCGGCGTTGAGGCCATGCCGTACAAAACGCCGATCGGTCCCACCTACGACTGCGGCAATTTCCCGAAAATTCTGTCGCGGCTTTTGCAGGTCGCCGACTATGACGGCTTCGGCAAGCGGCGCACGCTTGCAAAGCGTGAGGAAAAGCTGCGCGGTTTCGGCCTCGCCTGCTACGTGGAATCCTCCGGCGTCGCTCCGTCGCGCTTTGCCGCCAGCTTGGGCGCCCGCGTCGGCTTCTTTGAGTTGGCCACCATCCGCGTGCAACCCGACGGCAGCGTGCAGGCGCTCCTCGGCACGCACAATCACGGCCAAGGCCACTCGACGACATTCGCGCAAATCATTGCGTCGCGGCTTGGCGTGTCACTATCCGCCGTCGAGATCATCGAAGGCGACACCGATCAAGTCCCTTACGGAACAGGCACGTTCGGATCGCGGTCGATCGCGGTCGGCGGCTCGGCGCTCGATCGCGCCGCCGGGAAAATCATCGACAAGGGCAAACGGATCGCAGCGCATCTCCTCGAAGCCGCGCCCGACGACATCAGGTTTACGGGCGGCATGTTTTCCATCGCCGGTACGGATCGCAGTGTCACGTTGCGGGAAGTGGCGCGGGTCGCTCACGTCCCGACCCTCTATCCGCCCGACGAAGAACTCGGCCTGCAGGACAGCGCGTTCTACGATCCTTCCGGCTTTGCCTGGAGCAATGGCGCGCATGCCTGCGAAGTCGAGATCGATCGCGATACCGGCGATGTCCGCGTTATCTCATATTGGGGCGTCGATGACGTCGGCACCGTGATCAATCCGATGATCGTCGAGGGACAAATCCAGGGCGGCATCGCCCAGGGCCTCGGCCAGGCGCTGCGCGAGCGCTGCGTCTACGACCCGACCAATGGCCAATTGCTGTCCGGCTCATTCATGGACTACGCGTTACCGCGTGCGAGCGACATGCCGACGATCGTATCGGAACTCGACGAAAGCCAGCCCTGCACCCACAATCCGCTGGGCGCGAAAGGCTGCGGCGAAGCGGGCTCGATCGGCGCGCCTGCGGCTATCGTCAGCGCCGTCCTCGACGCGCTCCGGCCGTGCGGCGTGACCGACATTCAGTTGCCGCTGACGCCCGAGCAAATCTGGAAGGCGATGCACAAGTCAGAAAGCGTGGGGCGGGCGGATGTCTGAAGTCGAACGCGTATCCGTTGCTGGCCTGCAAGTCGCGAGGGTGCTTTACGATTTCGTGGTCCATGAGGTCATCCCCGGTACAGGAATTGAACCGGCGGCATTTTGGCAGGACCTCGCCGACATCATTCAAAAGTTCGCTCCGCTCAATCACGCGCTGTTGCAGCAGCGCGATGCGTTGCAGGCAAAGATCGACGATTGGTACCGCGGCCGGCGCGGCCGCGACTTGGACGAGGCCGCCGACAAGACGTTTCTGCAGGAAATCGGCTATCTCGTGCCCGAAGGGCCGGCTTTCAAGATAAATACCGAAAGCGTCGATGCGGAAATTGCCGCCGTCGCCGGCCCGCAGCTCGTCGTTCCGATCAGCAATGCACGGTATGCACTCAATGCGGCCAATGCGCGTTGGGGCTCACTGTACGACGCACTCTATGGCACCGACGCCATTCCGAAAGACGGCCAGACCCAAAGCAAGGGATACGATCCGGAGCGCGGCAAGCGTGTGATCGCGTGGGCACGGCATTTTCTCGACCAGGCCGTGCCGCTTGCGTCGGGCTCACATACCGATGTGCGCGCGTATACGATCGATTCCGGCGCGCTCTCGGCCACACTCAACGATGGCAAGACGGTCGGACTAGCGGACCCAAAGAAGCTGCGCGGCTGTCGCGGCCGCCCGGACGCGCCTGAAGTGATCTTGGTCGTAAACAACGGCCTCCACATCGAGGTCGTCATTGATCGCACCCATCCGATTGGGCGCACCGATGCGGCGGGCATTGCCGACGTCGTCGTTGAGGCCGCGCTCACAAGCATCATGGACCTGGAAGACTCGATCGCAGCGGTCGACCCCAACGACAAGGTCGCGGCCTACCGCAATTGGCTTGGCCTCTGCCAGGGTACTTTGATCGAGACCTTTCAAAAGGACGGCAAATCCGTCAACCGTCGTCTCGCTGCGGACCGCAGTTACACCCAGCCGGACGGAAGCACGCTGGTCCTTCCCGGCCGAAGCCTGATGCTGATCCGCAACGTCGGCCATCTGATGATGGACGAAAGCGTCATCGGGCACGATGGAAAGCCCGTTCCCGAAGGCATCCTCGATGCAGCGATCACCAGCCTGATCGCGCTCCATGATCTTAAGAGCAAGGGTCCAACGCGAAACAGCCGTACCGGCTCGATCTATATCGTCAAGCCGAAGATGCACGGACCGGACGAGGTGAAATTCGCCAACGATCTGTTTGCCGCCGTCGAGGCCATACTCGGTTTGCCGCTCAACACCATCAAGCTTGGCCTGATGGATGAGGAGCGCCGCACCACGGTCAATCTCAAGGAATGCATTCGCGCCGTGAGATCGCGGGTGTTCTTTATTAACACCGGCTTCCTCGATCGCACCGGCGACGAAATCCACACCGCCATGGAAGCCGGGCCGATGATCCGCAAAGGCGAAATGCGCAACCAACCCTGGCTCCGCGCCTACGAGGATTGGAACGTCGATATCGGATTGGCTTGTGGCCTTCCCGGTCACGCCCAGATCGGCAAGGGCATGTGGGCGATGCCGGACCTGATGGCGGCGATGCTGGAGCAAAAGATCGCTCAGCCCAAGGCCGGCGCCAACACCGCGTGGGTCCCCTCGCCCACGGCGGCGACGCTGCATGCGACACACTATCATCTGGTGAATGTGTTTCGGCGGCAGCAGGAACTTGCTACGCGCCCGCGCGCCAGCATCGACGATATTCTGACCGTTCCGATCGCCCGCGGGCTGAATTGGTCGCCAGTCGAGGTTCAACAGGAGCTCGATAATAATGCGCAGGGCATTCTCGGTTATGTCGTCCGCTGGGTCGAGCAAGGGATCGGATGCTCGAAAGTCCCAGACATCAACAACGTCGCGCTGATGGAAGACCGCGCCACGTTACGCATATCAAGCCAGCACATTGCCAACTGGCTTCGGCACGGCATCACCACGGAAAGCCAAGTGATGGAAACGCTCAAGCGCATGGCGGGCGTGGTCGACCAGCAGAATGCGGGCGATCCGCTTTATTCACCGATGGCGCCTAATTTTGAAAATTCCGTCGCGTTCGCGGCGGCCTGCGATCTGGTTTTCAAGGGACGCGAACAGCCGAACGGCTACACCGAACCGATCCTGCATGCCCGGCGCGTCGAATATAAGCGGCGCCATCACCTATAATGACGCACGCAGGCGGCGCTCGTCGAGCGCGCCTTCCCATTTGGCGACAACCAGCGTGGCTACGCCGTTGCCGATCAGATTGGTCGGCGTCATCCCTTGCGACAGCAGGCGGTGCACGCCGAGAATAATCGCCACGCTTTCGACCGGTATCGTCCCGACCGCCGCAAGCGTCGCCGCGAGCACGACGAAGGCCGCACCGGCAACGCCGGCCGCTCCCTTCGAGGCCAACAGCAAGATCAACAACAAACCGATTTGATGCTCCAACGTGAGCGGCGTGTCGGTGGCCTGCGCCAAAAACACCGCCGCCGTCGCGAGATAAAGGCAAGTGCCATCGAGATTGAACGAATAGCCGGTGGGAATAACCAGACCAACCACGCTCTCCTCGCAGCCCAGGGCCTCTAGCTTGGCGATCATGCGCGGCAGCACCGTTTCGGACGACGTGGTCGCGATCACGATCAAAAGCTCGGCGCGGATGTAGCGGATAAATTTCAGAAGACTGAAGCCGCACCAACGGCAGATCGGCCAGAGCACGATGAAGATAAAGACGAGACAGGTGACGTAGAAACTCAACACAAGTTTTCCGAGCGACAACAGCGAGCCTGCACCGAACTTGCCGACCGTGAAGGCAATCGCTCCGAACGCTCCGATCGGTGCTGCCCACATCACGATAGCGACGATGCGAAAGAACATCTGCACCGCCACTTCGATCAGATCGGTGAGCGGTTTGCCGGCAGGACCGAGCCAGCTCAAGGCGAAGCCGCACAGTACCGAGACGTAAAGGACCTGAAGCACATTGCCTTCGCTGAACGCGCCGACGAAGGTGTTTGGAATGATATTCAGCAGGAATTGCGCCGTCGTGCGCTTTTGGGTTTGTTCCAGATACTGCGCGACGCTCGACGTGTCGACATGCGATAAATCGACGTGCATGCCGGCGCCGGGCTGGAACAAGTTGATCGCGACCAGCCCGACGATGAGTGCGATCGTGGTCAGCACTTCGAAATAGATCAGAGCCTTGAGCGCCACGCGGCCGACCTTGGCCATACTGGCCATGCTGGCAATGCCGTGCACGACCGTGCAGAAAATGATCGGGGCGATAAGAACGCGAATCGCTTTGATGAAAGCGGTGCCGAGCGGCTCCATGCGCACGCCGATGTCCGGGTATAGCGCACCAAGCGCGATACCCGCAGCCATCGCCACGAGCACCAAAAACCAGAGCTGCAGATAGAACGGCCGCGCCGCCACCGATGAACTCACCCGCAGCGCGCCTGTCACCGTCCCTTCGGGCGGTTCTCCTCCCCCGCCAGGCGAGGGAGGAAGCACATCATGCATCATATTCGGCGGTGATATCCTGCCCGGTGTAGTCGGGCATGAACGCCGTCGCTACCGCGCTGACGACAGCGCAGCCGGCGATATAAATCGCGATCGCATAGCCGGAGTGATACGCGGCGAATAAAGCGGTGGCGATGATCGGCGCCGGTCCACCGGCGATAATCGACGCTAGCTGATAGCCAAGCGAGGCGCCGCTGTAACGCAGCCGCGGCGTGAACGATTTCGCGATCAGCGCTGCCTGCGGTCCGTACTGGATGTCATGGGGAATGAGCGAGAGCACGATGGCGATGAAGACCGCCGACGGGATCGCCGTATCCACCATGCCGAAATACAGAAACCCGAACAGGCCGGTCAAAACCACGCCGATCAGGTACATTTTCCGGCGTCCGATCAGGTCCGAGATGTGGCCGGAGAGCGGGATTGTGAAGAAGGAAACGCAGGCCGCCACCATCACCGCGGTAAGAATGAGGTTCCGCGACATGTGCATCGTACCGACCGCATAGGCGAAGATAAACGCGACGAAAATATAGAATGGCGCCTGTTCGGACATCCGCAGCAACGCCGAGAGGAGGATTTCGCGCGGCTGTTTCTTGAACACTTCGATGATCGGCGCTTTCTCAATCTTGTTGGTGTTCAGGAGGTGCTGGAACACCGGGGTTTCCAGAATGCCAAGCCGGATCCATAGGCCGATGCCTACGAGGATGATGGAAAGCGCGAACGGAATACGCCAGCCCCAAACCAGGAACTGATCGCCCGACCAGGCGCTAAAAGCCAAGACAGCCAGGTTGGCCAGGAACAATCCGGCGGGAACGCCGAACTGCGGCCATGACGCGACCAGACCACGCTGACCATGGGTGCGCGACCATTCCATCGCCAGCAGCACTGAGCCGCCCCATTCCCCCCCGACGCCGATGCCTTGCAGCGCACGCAAGACGGTCAGCAAAATCGCGCCCCAGATACCAATCGATGCAAAGGTCGGGACAAACGCGACCAGAAATGTCGCGATGCCCATGCAGAGAAGGGTTGCAATCAGCGTCGCCTTGCGGCCGATGCGATCGCCGTAATGACCGAAAATCGCCGCCCCGACCGGCCGGGCAATAAAGCCGATAAAGTAGGTGCCGAAAGCGAGCAGCGTCGCCGACAGCGGGTTCTGATTGGGGAAGTAGAGCTTGCCGAAGACCAGACCAGCCGCGGTGCCGTAGAGGAAGAAGTCGTACCATTCGATCGTGGTGCCGATCGTCGATGCGATCACCGCTTTGCGCAGCTGCGCGCTGTGTTCCGCCTCGGGTAGCGCCGCGTATGTCGTTGCCATAGCCATGGCGTGCCTCCCCCGTATGACCCCTTTGCGGAGCGGACGTTTAGCGCCCCGCTTCCTGACGTCAACGATACTTCAGGCTGCGGGGGGATGGCTATAGCTCTGAAGTCGCAGCGGCATCCGCTGCCGCCGCGTCCGCTTCTGGCGGCGACGCGCCCGATTTCGGCTCGGGAACGCGGAGGATTACTGACCAGGCTTGCTCGACGCCATCACCGTCACCGGCACGTCTCGGTACTCGGCCGCGAACAGATGCTTGAGGTTTTCTACCTTCGGCGCATCGTTATAGACGATGTACGGATAGGACGGATGCGTTACGGCGAAGTCCTGGTGATAGTCCTCCGCGGCATAGAAGCCGTGCAACGGCTCAAGCTTCGTTACGATCGGTTGCGGAAACACATGCGCCTTGTCGAGCTCAGCGATGTAGGCGCCGGCGACGCGCTTTTGCTCGTCATTGGCATAGAAAATCGCCGAGCGGTATTGCGTGCCGCTGTCCGGTCCCTGCCGGTTCAGCTCGGTCGGATTATGCGCGACCGAGAAATAGATCTGCAGGATCTGGCCGTACGAGACCTGCTTGGGGTCGAAGGTCACGGAGACCGACTCAGCATGCCCGGTCCGGCCGCTGCCGACCATCTCGTAATGCGCGGTTTGCTTCTCGCCGCCGGCATAGCCGGAAACGGCCGCGGTCACACCTTTGGTGTGCTGAAATACCGCCTGCACGCCCCAAAAACAGCCGCCCGCCAGCACGATGGTTTGCGGTCCCGCGCCAGCCGGTGCGGCCGCGTCAACCGCCGGGGCTGGTATGACGACGGCCAATTCCGCGGCTTGAGCAGAACTCAGCGCCAACCCGACAAGAGGAAGCAACAACAACGCGCGTACAACTACCCGAGGTGAAAAGATTGCGTCGACCGCCATTTGGCTCCTCCAAAAAACTCATTCCGCGCGTTCAATGCGGCGTGGATCTGAACGGCATTTACGGCAAAGCGCCCCCGCGGCGCCAATCACAAGTGACGCGAAGCCTGAGCCTGCTGTGCTCACGACTTCGTGTGTTGGCCAAGCCCGAAACTCACGACGCTACCGCCATCGACCCGACCGGACGCTTCGCCCGCAGGCGCTCAGGCCACCAGCGGTCCTCATACTGATCATCCCAAAGGTCCTCGATATGCGGCAGCACTTCGCGCGCGAACAGGTCGATATTGTTCTTGCAGAGTTCGGTCGGCATGGAGCCGAAATGCAAGAGCGCCAGCAAGTGACCGATACGCAGCCGCTTCACCCCATCCATCAATTGTTCGCGCACCGTCTTTGGACTGCCGACGATGACGAAGCCCCGCTCATAGAGGTCCTTCGCCTTCAGCTCACGCAGGTTGAGGGCCGCGCGCTGATTGTTTCGCGTCGCCTGTACGAGCGACGGATATTCGAGGCTTCCGGGAAGCTGCGCGTAGTGCGGCGGCGTGTAGAGTAGCTTGTTGAAGAAATACTCGGCGTGGGGACCGTAGATGTCTTCGGCTTCGGCATCAGTTTCGGCAACACCGATCAACTGCAGAAAACTAAAGCGGTACGGATTGTCGTCGCGACCCTTGCGCGCCACCAGTTCCCAGTAACGGTCGGCGACCTGTGCGGCGTTCTTGGCACCGAAATAACTCAGATGGCAGAAGCAGTGATCGAGCCCGACCACATATTCCGCCGTCGCCGTGATGCCCGAGCCGGGAATCCAGATCGGCGGATGCGGCTGCTGGATCGGCCGCGGCCACAGATTTACTGCGCCGAGCTGATAGTGCTTGCCGTTCCACGCGAAGACTTCCTTGGCCGACCAGGCTTTCATCACCAGCGAAAGCGCTTCACGGAAGCGCTCGCGCTGTTCGATCGGGACTACGGCGTTGGAGATGGCGGCGTCGGTCGGCAGCCCGGTCGGAAAGCCCGCAACCAGCCGTCCACCGCTGATGCAGTCGAGCATCGCGTATTCCTCGGCGATACGCGTCGGCGGCGTGGTCGACGGCAGCGTTGAGCCGAGTTGCACGATGGCGACATTCTGCCCGTTGGTGGCCTTGGCAAGGACCGAGCCCATGAGGCTCGGGTTCGCCATGAAGCCGTATACGTTCTGGTGATGTTGATTGGTACACACCCCATGCAGGCCGGCATTGGCCGCATAGACCAATTCGTCGAGGGTCGCGTTGAAATACTGACCGACCTTGTCCGCATCGGCAAAATCGAACCATAGCGGCTCGATAAAGGCCGAGTTGTAGCGTTGCCCGAAATCGTCCGGCAAATCGCGATACGGCATCAGGTGGAACATGCACACTTTCACGGATTTCCTCCTGCTGCCGGCTTGGCTTGCGGAAATGCTATGTCGAGGCCCCAGCCAGTTCAATCTGGCCGCATCCGGGGCTCCCGACGGCTAAATCCCGGAGTGCCGTAAAGCATACCGAAACTCTCGGTTAACAATTTGCTTTAATGATGCAGTTTGCGCCAAGGGCGCTCAATTTTGAGTCTCACCTTTAACGCGGCCGGGGCGGGCATACGGTTGGCAAAGAACGCGACAGGAGCCGCCCCTACACCCACGGCATCTAGCAAATTGCCGGCAGAGGCGGAAAGCGACCACGCCGAGGCGCGCGTGCCGTTGGGGTTTATTGTCGACGGCGACGCCAGCATCCGGAGTTTTCTATCGCTCGTCCTGCACGGCGCTGGGATCGACACCGAAGAGTTCGCCGACGGTCAGACCTTTCGCCTTGCACTGGCGCGCCGCGCTCCCGACCTGGTTTTCCTCAACGTCGCGCTTGAATCCGCCGAAGCCATCGAATGCGTGATGGCGCTCGGCACGCGAAGTTACGGCGGCCAAGTCCAGCTGATGAGCAACCGCGGCTCGGCCGTTCTTCAGCACGTCAAGGTTATCGGCATGCAGCAGCGGCTAAAGATGCTGGCGCCGCTGAAAAAGCCGTTCGACACCAGCGTGCTCCTGAAAATCCTGCACGACCTCAAGCTCGGGCATCCGCAGTCGCTTGCGGCTCGGGTCGATCTCGAAGAAGCTTTGCGCAACGGCTGGATCGAGTTCTGGTATCAGCCAAAGATCGACCTGCGAAGAAAGCAATTGATCGGCACCGAAGCGTTTGCGCGCGCGCGCCATCCGCAACACGGTATCCTGATGCCGAGCGCGTTCATGTCCGGAGCCACCGAGTCGGGCCTGATCGCGTTGTCCGAGCAGGCGCTGGCGCAAACGCTGAAAGCGAGCGTCAACTTTGCCAACCTCGGAGTCACGCTGCGGCCTGCGGTCAATATTCCGGTCGAGGCGCTGGTCAAGATCGCGGTGGAAGATATCGTGCAGACTTATCGCGACCAGTTCGAGAAATGGCCCGGCCTCATCATCGATATTGCCGAAGAGCAGATCATCACCGATCTGCCGCTGGCGGCTGAGATCACAAAGAAGCTGCGCCACCTCAATGTTCATCTGGCGATCGATCATTTCGGCCGCGCCTATTCGGCGCTAACTCAGCTCAAGGACTCGCCGTTCGCCGAGTTCAAGCTCGACCGCGCCTTCGTCGCCGACTGCGCTTCCGACAAGGTGAACGCGCCGCTCTGCAAGACCGTGATCGGCCTGGCGCACAGTTTCGGCAGTCTCGCCGTCGGGATTGGAATTGAGAAGGCTTCCGACGCCGTCGCTCTCGTCAGTATGGGATGCGATTACGGTCAGGGATTTCTGCTCGGCCAGCCGATGCCCGAGGAACGCTTCAGTTCGCTATTGCGCCAGCGCGCCGCTTCGCAAGGCCGACAGCTTGCCGCCGAACAAGCCGAGGCCGCCCGCGACGCGGGCGAACAGCGCGCTTAAGCCTTTCGCGCGTCCAAGGTTTAGTGCGTCCAAGCCTCAGTGCGTCCAAAGCCTCAGTGCGTCCAAAGCCTCAGTGCGTCCAAAGCCTCAGTGCGTCCAAGCCTCGTGGCGCAGATAGGCGAAATTGTCGGCGTAGGACATGCGCTGGCGCACCGGCGGCTTGGTCTCGAACACCTCGTGGGGAATGCCATTGCGTTCGCAATAGGCGATCGCTTCCTCCTTGGTATCGAAATAAAGGTGCACTTCCTGCTTCATGTCGGTGGTGCTGGTCCAGCCCATCAGCGGATCGATCGTGCGCGGCTCTTCCGGCTCGTAATCGAGCGTCCACTCCTTGGTATTGGCCTGGCCGGACTGCATCGCGGTTCGGCCTGGCTTATAAATCCGCGCGGTCATGGAATGATCTCATCCTGAGAAACTATCGAAGCCGCCGAAGCGCAGCGGAGGCGGATGGTCGGGGCAGCAGGATTTGAACCTGCGACCTGCAGTACCCAAAACTGCCGCGCTACCAGGCTGCGCTATACCCCGCCGGGGCGCGCCGCTGGATACATGTTTCGGCGGCCGCGAGCAAGCCAACGCGGGCAGTCTAACTGAGCCTCTTTAGTGGCGGGTTAAGGCGGGGCTTTCTACGCGGTCGCCTGGTTCGATGCCGAGCTTGCGCGCCGTGCCGCCGATCACTTCAAGAACGGAGCGCACCGGACCGCCGGAGGGAATGAGGCGGTCGGACATCGGATCGGTGCTCTCGGCAATGCGCAGGATACGGCCGTCGCTGCGGATAAAGATCATGTCGAGAGGAATGAAGGTGTTGTGCATCCAGAACGACACCGGCTCATCCCGGTCGAAAACGAACAGCATGCCGCGTCCTTCCGGCAACTCCTTCCGGAACATCAAGCCACGGGAGCGCTCGGCGTCGTTAGTCGCGAGTTCAACGGCGAAGGCGTGAACTCCGCTCTTGTCGACAATCTCAAGGGTCGCTTCCGCCGCTCGCGCCGACACCAGATCGCTAAACACGACAGACAGGGCGACGATCGATGCCGCAGTTAAGCGGAATATCAGCCGACCGCACGATCCTAAGCCAACAGGGAAACTTGCTAGTGCGAAGCCGGACCAAGCGGCCCGCTTTCGGGATGGACTTCGGCTGCCATCATGCCCTTGGGCCCCGGCCCAAAACGAACCAATACGAATTGGCCCGGGCGCAGCTCGGTTATGCCGAACCGGCGTAATGTCTCCATGTGGACGAAAATGTCGGGGGTCCCCTCCCCGCGCGTCACAAAGCCGAACCCGCGAAGCCGATTGAACCATTTTACCTGTGCCCGTTCGAGACCACTCGTCGGGGTCACCGTAACATGGGTTCGCGGCGGCGGCATCTGCGCCGGATGGATGGCCGTCGATTCATCCATCGAAATAATGCGGAACGCTTGCAGCCCCCGCGGCCGCGCCAGCACTTCGCAAACGACGCGAGCGCCCTCGTAGGCGGTCTGGAATCCGTCACGGCGCAGGCACGTCACGTGCAGGAGCACGTCGGCCATACCGTTGTCCGGAACCATGAAGCCGTAACCCTTGGCGACATCAAACCATTTGATGACACCGGCCACTTCAATGACGTGAGCTGCGGCCTCGTCGGACAGATCAATGTCCGGACCGAACTCCGTGTTGGTGGATTTTGGTTCGATCCCGTCCGACGCCATGAGGCAGTGGCCGCCGCAGCTTGTGTTGTAACGCCCCGTGCGGGCGCTTCACGAATCTCTTGAATCAAACATAACACCGGCGATCAAGGGGAAAAGGGAAAAATGCAGCGAATGTATAAAAGCTCACAGCCTGTGAACATCTCCGACCGATGCACCCTCAACGAACGGCGCCAGCACCGTTCCGATATCGTGGTGCACCACGAGATCGGCGATGTCGTCGAAGTCGGTCGGATCGCGGTTGATGATGATCAGCCGGGCGCCATTGCGTTTAGCCATCAAGGGAAATCCGGCTGCAGGCCAGACCACGAGCGAAGAGCCGATCGCCAGAAACAGATCGCATGACAGCGTAAGCGCTTCGGCGCGCCGCATTGCGGTATCCGGCATCGCCTGCCCGAATGATATGGTCGCGGTCTTGATGAAACCGCCGCACTCCGGACAATCTGGCGCGCAGCCGTTGCCGGAATCCATCCGCTGCCGCACCCAAGCCAGCTCGTAGCGCCGCGCGCAGTCGAGACACAAAGCGTAAGTCGTATTGCCGTGCAGCTCGACAACATGTTCGGGTGCGATGCCAGAGTCTTGGTGCAGGTTGTCGATATTCTGCGTGATCACCGCCGGGACTTTGCCTTGGCGGTGCAGGCTCGCCAGCGCGCGATGGCCTCGTCCCGGTTTGGCATCGCCGAACTCGTCGCTCATGGCGAAGCGACGCCGCCAGGAACTTATTGCGGGCTTCCTGGCTGGCAAGGAAATCGTCGAACATGATCGGCCGGTTCTTGGTCCAAATCCCGCCCGGCGAACGAAAATCGGGAATGCCGCACTCGGTCGAGATCCCGGCGCCGGTGAAGGGCACAATCGCGTTCGCCTCCCCGATCAGCTCCTGCAGGCCCGCCACGGCGCCCTCAAGATCGGGCGCGGACATCCTTCCTAGCCGCATCGCGTTACCCTACATAGCTAGACATCACCGACGAACGGCAGTTCAACACCAGTCAAGTTAGCGGCTCAAGTTAGCAGCCCAACGCCAAAACCAGTCCATGGAGCCATCATGCGTTATCTGCACACTATGCTGCGCGTACGCAATCTCGACGCGGCACTCGACTTCTATTGCAACAAGCTCGGGCTGAAAGAGACCCGCCGGCGGGTCGACGACAAGAGCAAGTTCACGCTCGTCTTCCTGGCCGCGCCCGGCGACAGCGATCTGGTCGCCAAGGGACCGGACAATCGGGCGGCGCCACTGGTCGAACTCACTTATAATTGGGACAGCGGCGAGGACTACGGCGAGGCGCGCTATTACGGCCATCTCGCCTACGAAGTCGACGACATCTACGCGCTCTGCGAGCGGTTGATGAAGGCCGGCGTCACCATCAACCGCCCGCCGCGCGACGGCATGATGGCGTTCGTGCGCTCACCCGATAAGCAATCGATCGAGCTGCTACAAAAGGGCGCGGCGCTGCCGCCGAAGGAGCCATGGGTCTCCATGCCCAATACTGGACACTGGTAAGCGCCAACAGGCTTATACGGATAAGCAGGTTTGGGGTTGCTTGCCGCCTCCGGCAATCCTCTTTATATGTCGCGCCCTTCCCCGCGCGCCCGGCGCGCGGGGTGGCGCCCTTCGTCTAGCGGTCCAGGACGCCGCCCTTTCACGGCGGAAACACGGGTTCGATTCCCGTAGGGCGCGCCAGTGTGTCTGTTTGATTTGATTGAGTTTTTAGTAATTTGCGGCCTTGTCGTGCTCTGAGATTTTGTCAGAACAAACCGCGTCAGGCGCGCTAACTGAGGCGTTATCCTGCGCGGTTGCAGCATTTGTTTCCACAACCGGCGTTCGGCTCGCCGCGGGATATGTATCGACCCTTTCACGAGCACTTGGTTTCCGTTGGCCTCGGCGCCAAAACGCTTCCCCACGTTCTACGACACAGCCGCGCAAGTCATCTTTTGCAGGATGGCGTTTCGATCTATGATGTTGCGCGACTGCTTGGCGATACCGTGGCCACGGTGGAGCGTGTTTACGGCCATCACTCGGCCGATTACCTGGCCGCTGCGATCAGCGACCGGGGTGCGTGATGTCATTAGCACATCCTTCCTTCCCGCAGATGGTGGCGAAGTGGCGTGGCTTTCCGCTTAGCGGTGGCACACCGTCGATAGAACTAGTAAAACTCTCCGGCGACGACCTGTTGCAAGAGTGGCGGCGCCTCAATTTGATTGATTGGGCGCCGGGAGACCGGGTTTGGTATCGGACGCTGTACCGCGAGTTCATGCAAGATCGGCGCGTATTTGAAATTGGCGCCGGCCTAGGATCAGACGGTGTTTATTTCCTCGGCAAAGGCGCGCATTGGACTTTTGCCGACATCTCCGAATCCGGGCTTGAAGTGATCCGGCGCGTCTGCGCCGAGATGCGCTGTCACGCCGAGTTCGTGCTGATCGACCCAAAGTTAGACAACCTTCGATTACTCAAACAGTATGACGCCGTGTGGGCCAACGGTGCGCTTATGGGGGTGCCGTACGACCTGGCGCACGCTGAGTGTGCAGAAATCGTCTCGCACTTGGCTCCGAAGGCCCGCTGGATAGAATGTATCATCCCGCCGGAGCGCGCGCCTATGGATGGTCGGCGCATCGTTTCATGGGATGAGGCGACGGCCGCTGAACGCGAACTGTGGCACGAGTACTACGATGTCGAGAAGATACGGCAGCGGATAGTGCAGCCAGATGCGCGTGTGGTGCTCGACTTCAATTTACAGAACAACGCGCTGAAATGGGTGGATTTAGAACTGTAAAAATTAGGCGTTACACCCCGTTGGTTCCGTAGTCGATGTCGTGTTTCTAAAATCTCACCTTAACGATGTCCAACACTTAGCCGATCTGCACTCACGACACCGCGCCCTTTCACGGCGGAAACACCGGTTCAATTCGCGTAGGGCGCGCCAACAAATAGACGTATCGCTCGCGCTGCGTTCGGTGTCGATGCTGTAAAGCGCCGAATGTCAGCCAGTTGAAGATTATTCTAGCCATCATGCGCGATGCGGTTGCTCCGCCTGCTTCGGCGGGCATTTGACTGTCCCGTAAGAGCAGAACACGCAGCAATCACCCGGTTTGGGTTTAAGCCGCTCGCCGCACCTCCTGCACTCATAGAAGATTTGGCAAGCGTCAGTCGGCATCGTCTCGATCGCCGAGTGGCTGCAGTGAGGGCAAGTGATGATCGATCTGAGAATCATCCCGATCAAAACTAGCAAACCAGCTTATAGAGATGGTAAAAACATCCACTCGCGCGGCGGGGCGGGGACGCAGCCATGCATGGATATGTTGCCATGCTCGGGATGGCGTTTGCGCCCGAAGACGTGGAAATCCTGACCGATGCTTTCGACGATGCGTGGGCGCGTTTGCAGGCGAGCCGCGCGCCCTATGCCGAGCCGGACTTTGCGGATGTGGCGCGCACCCACCTGGCGACGCACATTATCAGCGCGGCCAGGCGCGGCAATCTCGATAGACGCCAATTGGCCGAAGATGCGCTGCTCTATCTTACGCGCCAGAAATTGAGCCGGCATCCGCCGGATCTCTCGCTCCTATGATCGGCGCGCTATTCGCCAACGATGGCGACGATCTTCCTCGTGCCGGGATCGATCATCAGTACCTGGCCGTGCAACAAGGCGTACTGATACCGACGAATTGCCGGAATTCTTTTACGGAGGGCACGAGCAAACGACAGCAAATGCATCGTATCCGGAACGGCCTCACCAACATTCAACCCCGCAGGCTCCGAGGCTCTCGTTGCGTCTTTACCCAGGCTGCGCCAAATCTGGGCCCGCTGCGTTGAAGTGAGTGAAAGCGTGTGCCGCCCGCCGTTCCCCATTGCCTCCTGGGCAAGTGCGGCAAACGGCTGAGCCAGCAAGGCGCCGCCGAGCCAGGCTATGAATTCCCTTCGTCTCATGGCTTTCTCCTTCGGCTGCGTGCCGCAACGGGCTTGTGGACCATATCACCTTGAGGGGTCTGCGGCGCTTCACATCCGGGTGGTGCACCACTACCTGAGAGTATGGCCAGCGGTCCGCAGGCAGGCTTTGCTCATTTGAGCCGGGTAATTTTTGAGCTGGGTCAGTTTGACGAAGATTGAGATAGCGCAGCATGCCGGGTTTTTACCGTAGAACCCCGCCCGGCCCGATAGGATTGACGTACGTGAAGCTACATTTCGCCATGCCGGCAGCATTGCTCGCGCTCTTTTTGATCCCAGAAGCGGCCGCTGCCGGGCCTTTCGATGATGCGACCGCCGCCTATCAACACGGTGATTACGCGACCGCATACCGGTTGATCCATCCGCTGGCCGATCAGGGCGATCCCGCCGCTCAGTTCAACCTCGGCACCATGTACGAGTTGGGGGATGGCGTGCCGCGCAACGCGTCGCTGGCGATGACGTGGTATCGCAAGGCCGCCGACCAGGGCAATGCAGATGCACAGGTCAATCTCGGCCTGTTGTACGCCAAGGGCATCGGTGTGCCGCGCAATTACGCCGAAGCTTCGAAGTGGTTTCGCAAGGCTGCCGATCAAGGCCAAACCGAAGCCCAGTTCAAACTCGCTGTTGCTTACGAAAAGGGCCTGGGCGTACCGCGCAACTACGCCGAAGCCTCGATGTGGTTTCACAAGGCCGCTGATAAGGGAAACCCCGACGCGCAGGCCGTTCTCGGGATGTTGTACATTATGGGCCTCGGTGTGACGCGGGACTACGTGCAGGCACACATGTGGCTCACGCTGGCGGCGTCGGGTTCGCCCGCCGGAAATGATCTCCATGATGGTGCAATTGCCGGGCGCGACGGGGTGGCGGCCAGAATGAGCGCCGCGCAGATCACCGAGGCGCAGCGGCTGGCGCGCGAGTGGAAGCCGGAATGATAACGAAACTTCGGCAGGCCAAACGGCCGGTGCCGCGGTTATACGGCTAGCGCGACGGACCAGCTTCAGCGCTGTTCAAGGCCGCGACTAAGTCTGAGAACAGCTCGTTACTAAGGCTCACGTGAGCGACCAGAAGCCGATGCGCCTCATCGCCATCGCCGGCAACAATCGCCTCGACAATCGCTTCATGTTCCGCAGAGGCGCGGCGGAGCGCGTCGGGCCGCTTTAGCTGGTAGGCGCGATACGGCGCAAGCCGGCCATAAATCGCGACCGCTTGTTCTTTCAGATAGTCGTTATGCGAACCTGCGAAGATCGCTTCGTGAAATGATTTGTTCAATTCGTGATAACCCTCGCGATCTCTCGCATCGATGAAGGGCTTGAATTTTTTGTGCAGTGAAACAAGCGCGGCGTGCTCGGCAGGCGTCATCCGCCGTGCCGCCAGCCGGCCACAGAACCCTTCAAGCTCGGCCATGACCTCGAACATCTCGAGCATTTTTGAAGGCGTTATTTTTGCGACGACGGCGCTCTGGTGCGGACGCCATTCCACGAGGTTTGCCGCGGCCAGCTGCCGGAGCGCTTCGCGAACCGGCGTGCGCGAAACGTTGAATGCCTCGGCGAGTTTCTTCTCGTCCAGCTCTTCGCCGGGCCGCAACACGCCGGAGATGATTTGATCGGCGATCTGTCGCCGCACCCGGTCGGAACGGATGATGGGCGGATCATTATTCTCGGGCTTGCGGGGGGCGGGTCGGGTATCGGCCTTCGTCAGTATCGACATCATTGCGGACTCAAATGTTTCTAGCGTGACAGTGTAGAGTGAAATACTGTTCTTAGCTCACGCGTAATCGCAGCTCTCTTGTATACCCGATCGGCTAAATTGTATATTGCGTAATTGGCGTAGTAGCGGGCGTTGTTAAATGGCGATTCGTCTAGCTCTCCTACAGATGAATTGTTCGGGGGGGCGCGAACAGAATTTGGTCCGCGCCGAACAGATGATCCGCGATGCCGCCAGCAAGAGCGCACAGATCATCCTCCTGCCCGAAGTCTTTCACGAGCTGTTCTTTATTACCGATCTCAACGCGCGCTACTTCGACATGGCCGAGCCGATACCCGGCCCGATCACCGAGGCGATGGCGAAGCTGGCGCGTGAGCTGGAAATCGTCATCGTAGCGCCGATCTACGAGCGGGTGGACCGCAGCGTGTACTACAATTCGGCGGCAGTCATCGATGCGGACGGGTCGCTACTGGGCGTCTATCGCAAAAATCACATTCCACTGAATATGATCTTTTACGAGAAGCTCTATTTCAAGCCCGGCAACCTCGGCTATCCGGTCTTTAATACCCGGTACGGAAAGATCGGTCTCCTGATCTGTCACGACCGCCACTATCCGGAAGGCGCGCGGGCGCTAGCACTCAATGGCGCGGAAATCGTACTGATCCCGAGCGCCACGCCGGACAAGAGCCTTTCCCGAAAGGTGTGGGAGAAGGAGCTCTGTGCGCACGCGATCTTCAACGAATATTTTGTCGCAGGATTGAACCGGACTGGCCAAGAGGGCAATTATTTCTACTACGGTCATAGCGTCGCCTTTGACCCCACCGGCGAAATGATGGCGCAAGCCGGGACCGACGAGGAAGTTTTCATCATCGACTGCGATCTCGATATGATCACCCAACGGCGGCGCGCCTGGCAGTTTTACCGGGACAGGCGTCCCGACACCTATGGCATCCTCACCGCGCTGGTGCCGTAGCCGAAACTATCCGGGCCGACAGCGCGGCTGAGCGGGAGACTGAGCATGCGGAAAGCAGCGATCGCGACGACCATACTGCTTGCGGCGGGGTGGGCGACGCAGGCGCAGGCGGCCGAGAAGGTGCGGCTCACCTACACCGTGCAAGTGCATCAGCCCAACATGATGGTCCTTGCCGAGTACGCCAAAAAATACGGCGTCGAGATCGAGGCGGTGCCGATGCGGCGGTACGCGGATCAGCAATTAGCGCTGATGACCAACCAGGTCGATGTTGCAGTCATGGGTTACGTCAATGTCGGCTTGATGGAGGAAAAGGGCTTCCGCGACTACCGCGCCATCGCCGGTGTCTTTACCGGCGGACAGAGCCTCACACTGGCGAAAGATATCAAGGCAACGACGTGGAAGGATCTGGAAGGCCGCAAGATCGGCACTGCTCCGAACAGTTACGTCGAATTGCTGTTCAAAGCGAGCGTTACGCTCGGCGGCGCCGATCTGTCGAAAGTACAGACGATCAGTTTCACGGCCGGCGGGCCCCCGCTTCTCGACGCGCTGAAAAATCATCAGATCGACGGCTTCGCATCCTGGGAGCCTAACAATGCCGGCGCCGCCGTTGCCGGCGATGGCTACTACAGCTCGCTCGATCTCGCTGACAATCCGACCCGCAACGTCAACGGGCTGCTGACTGTGAACGCGGCGTTTCTTCAAGCTCATCGGCCGGCAGTGCTTGGCGTCGTCCGCGCGCTGGTCGAGGCGACCGACGCTCTCAACCATGATCCTAACAAATTCATTCAAGTCGCCATGAACGGCACCGGCTCTTCCCTCGAAGTCGTGAAAGAGGCCATCCCTCATGGCAAGATCGATTACAAGCTCTACTCCAAGGAAACCAAAGCGCTGATGGGAATGCTGTACCGGGCCAAGCTCACGCAAGTCGACGCGACGCCGGCAGTCGACAAGCAGTTCGACTACTCGCTCCTTGAAGAGGCGACCGGCAAACCCAAAAGCCAACTCGGCGGAGAGTGAGCGAAGCGACGATGGTATCTGTCGCTTCGATTCCCGCGCGTCGAAACTCCTGGGACAGCGCTCGCATTGTTGCGGGTGCTACTCTTGCCGGCCGCCGGATCGTCGGACCGCTCATCGTACTTCTGCTGTGGCATCTGGCGTCGACCCTGCAATGGGTCGATCCGCGGTTCGTACCGTCGCCTTTGACGGTGATGCACTCTTTATGGATCTGGATGTTTGGTCCGGCGGGCGGCGGGCCCTACTCCGGCACCTGGTTTCTGCACGCCGGCAACAGTGCTTACCGGGTTCTCGTCGGCTTTCTCGCCGCCGCAGCCGCTGGCGTTGTTATCGGCTGCCTGATCGGATGGTTCAAGGTCGCATCCGATCTTCTCGATCCGGTCATTCAGATCGTGCGCCCAATTCCGATCACAGCTTGGGTCCCGTTCGCGGTGATTTTTTTCGGTATTCGCGACGGCTCGGCCTTTTTCCTGATTGCGCTCGGAGCGTTTTTCCCGATCGTCGTCAATACCGCGGCCGGCGTCGCGGCGACGCCGAAGCTTCTGGTTCGTGCCGCCCGCATGCTCGGCGTCCGCTCCCATATGCTGTTGCCGCGGGTGGTCATTCCCTCGGCCATGCCGTTTATTTTCACCGGCCTTCGCCTGGGCATCGGGCTTGCCTGGGTGCTGGTCATCGTCGCCGAGATGATGGCTGTGAAGTCGGGTCTCGGATTTGCGATGTGGGACGCGTATTATTTTCTGCGGCTCGACATCATCATCGCAGCGATGTTGAGCGTAGGCGCGCTCGGCTTTCTCAGCGACCTGATGATCCGATTGATCGGCCGCTGGGTGCTGCGCTGGAGCCACGGTTTATGAACCAAGCCGTGACACCTGCGGCGCTTCGGCAGCAGCAAGCACGCATTGCGGTGCGCGGGTTACGAAAGCACTTTGCCGATATTGCGCGGCAGGAGCAGATCGTCGCCCTCGATGGCATCGATCTTGAAATTGGCGACGATGAGTTCCTCACCATCCTGGGTCCCAGCGGCTGCGGCAAAACGACGTTGCTCAACATTATCGCCGGCTTCGACCAGGCGACCAGCGGCGATGTGCGCCTTGACGGCGAGGTAATCCTCAAGCCCGGTCCCGACCGCGGCGTGGTGTTTCAGGAATACGCGTTGTTTCCCTGGCTGACGGTCGAGCAAAACATCGAATTCGGTTTGCGCGAACGCCGTGTCGCCAAGGCCCAGCGCCGCGCGCGGGTCCGCGAGCAGATTGCTTCCGTTGGCCTCTCCGGATTTGAGCGGCGCTATCCGCAAGAGCTTTCGGGCGGCATGCGCCAGCGCGTTGCCATCGCGCGCGCACTGGTCAACGATCCGAAGATTTTGCTGCTGGACGAACCGTTCGCTGCGTTGGACGCGCAGACCCGCACCCTGATGCAGCAGGAATTATTGCGGGTGTGGAGCGCCGCGCGGCGCACCGCGATATTCATCACCCACAATATCGAGGAAGCCATTCTGCTCGGCGACCGCGTCGTCGTAATGACCGCCCGCCCCGGCCGGATCAAGGAGATTGTCACGGTTAGTCTGCCCCGCCCGCGCGACGTCACCTCCGCCGCGTTCAACGAGACCAGACGTCGCATCGGGTCGATGCTCGAGAGCGAGGTGCAAGCGACATTCGCCGCCATGCAGAGCAGCGCCGGAGGCTGAGCGCTATGACGACCGAAACGCCGGGAAGATAAGTGGATAATGAACTGATCATCGAGCGGCTCGGGCCGGTCGCGCGCCTGACTGTCAATCGGCCGGAGGTGCGCAATGCGCTCAGCATCGCTTTCACGCAGCGGATCGCGCAAACGCTGCGCGACCTGTCGCGGGATCGTTCGGTTCGCGTCTTCGTGCTGACCGGAGCGGGCGATCGCGTCTTCGTTTCCGGGGCCGACGTAACGGAATTCCGCGAACAGCTCGCGACGCCGGAACAGGCCTTGAATTACGACACCGCGGCCGAACAACTGCAAACGGCGCTGCGCGAGGTACCGCAGCCGGTGATCGCGAGAATTCAGGGTCATGCGGTCGGAAGCGGCACCATCGTGGCGGCTTCCTGCGATTTTCGCATCGCGGTGCGGACGGCAAAGTTCGGCGTTCCGGTCGCCAAGTTCGGCTTCCTTGCCACTGTCCCCGATACGCTTCGTCTGGTGCAACTGGTCGGCACCGCTAAAGCCAAATGGCTGTTGATGACCGGCGGCCTCATTGAAGCACCCGAGGCGCAGTCAATCGGTCTCATCGACCAAGTCGTCGAAGCGGAGCAACTCGATGCGACGGTCGATGCGCTGGCAGCAACGCTCGCCGCGAACGCGCCGCTGACCATCAAAGCCACCAAGCAGATCATCGAGACCTTTGGCACGCCCAGCAACGATGTCGCGTCGGGGGCGCCGTGGTATGCGGAAATCTTTTGCAGCGCCGATTTTCGCGAAGGGCTCGACGCTTTCTTTGCCAAGCGCAAACCGGAGTTCACAGGTGAATAAAGTGGATGCAAATATCCGCCCGCGGAAATTGCAGCGGTAAAGGCCGAAGGCGCGATCTAGGGAGCGAAAAAGCGCATGCCGTTTCTGACGACCAATGACCAGGTGAAATTGTACTACGAGGACAGCGGCGCCGGCCGTCCGATCTTGTTCATCCACGAGTTTTCCGGCGATTATCGCGCCTGGGAGCTGCAGGTTCGTTATTTCGCGCGGCGCTATCGCTGTATCACCTACAATGCTCGCGGTTACCCGCCGTCCGAAGTCCCAAACTCGGTCGATAAATATTCGCAACGTCGCGCCGTCGACGATGCGGTGGGCGTGCTCGACCATCTCAAGATCGAAAAGGCGCACATTGTCGGCCTGTCGATGGGCGGCTTTGCTGCGCTCAACTTCGGCATTCACTATCCGGAGCGGGCATTCTCGCTCGTAGTGGGCGCCGCCGGGATGGGCGCGGAGCCCGACAAGGCCGCCCAGTTTCGCCAGGAAGTCGAGGTCGTGGCCGGGCGCTGGGAAACAGAGGGCGCAGCGAAGTTTGCGCCGATCTACGGGTCGGGACCCGGCCGGGAACAACTGGAAATCAAAGATCCGCGCGGCTTCAAGGAATTCATCGACCAGCTATCCGAGCACTCGGCGCAAGGCGCGGCGTTGACGCTGCGCGGCGTGCAGGCGCGTCGCCCCTCACCGTTCGATCTCGTGGCACAGCTCGAAGAGATGGTGGTGCCGACACTGGTCATTCACGGCGACGAGGACCGCTCGTGCCTCGGCACCGGCGCGTTTCTCAAGCGCACCATTCCCTCGGCCGGTCTGATGGTGTTTCCGAAGACCGGCCACACCATCAACCTGGAAGAGCCGGCACTGTTCAATTTCGCTTTGCAGGACTTCTTTACGCAGGTCGATTGCGGCCGCTGGATGCTGCGCGACAAGCGCACTGAATCGCCGGCGGTGCTACTCAAAACATAATCGCGCGCTCACGACGAAAGCGCGCTGCGCCTGGCCGCTCATTGCCGCTTCGGCCGCGGCTTGATGATCGAGCCGTAGGCGGCGATGCCGCCGTCGATTGTGACAATCGTGCCGGTGATATAGCCGGCCCGCGGCGAGGCGAGAAAGGCGATCAGGTCGGCCACCTCTTCCGCCGTCCCCATCCGGCCTGCGGGATAGTCGCTCAGGTAAGTCTGCCAGCGCGTCTCATCGCCGAAATGATCGCGCGCGCGGCGTTTCATGATCCGCACCATGCGATCGGTCGCGATCGGTCCCGGATTGACGCCGATGACCCGGACGCCGTAATCGAGGCTGACGCCGCCGACCGCCCTGGTGAACGACATCAATGCGGCATTCCCGGTGCTGCCGGCGACATAATTATAGTCCCAGTTTTCGCCGGAATTGCCGATGTCGTTGATGATGACGCCAGCGCCGCGCTTTTTCATGCGCGCGTAAACCGCACGCGTCAGGTTGATGTAACCGAAAACCTTCAGATCGAAGCCACGCCGCCAATCCTCATCAGTCAACGCTTCGACAGTCCCCGCCGGGATATCGCCGGCATTGTTAATTAGAATGTCGACGTCGCCTGCCGCATCGGCCAACGCCGCCATGCTTTGCGTCGTGGAGAGATCGCCCGGGTGCAGATCGACTTTGACGCGGTGTTCGGCGAGGATTTCCTTGCGCAGGTTTTCAAGCTCTTCGCCCGAGCGCGCCGCCAGGTGAACCGAGCAGCCTTCGCGTGCCAACGTCTGCGCGGTGGCACGGCCAATGCCTTTCGAGGCGCCGGTTATCAGCGCGGTCTTTCCGGTTAGTTGAAGATCCAAGCAGGCCTCCCCGTCGCCCTGTTACGGCGCGGCATTGTATACAACTGGTCGCTCCGGGTAATAAAGTCAGCGCCGCTCACAAATCGGCTGAACACCAGTATCGCTCGATCGCTCATGCCTCCTGTCGATTGCGTAACACACGCCAAGTCCGGACTGCCGATTGGCCCGGAGCTTGATGCATCGCCGGCGCAACGGCCCGGGCGTTCGACACTACGCGGCCGGCTGGCGACGGTGGTTCCGCTCGACCCGACGGCGCATGAAGAAGCGCTGTATGAGGGCACGCACGGGCCGGATCGCGAGAAGCTTTGGCTCTACATGGGCGCCGGACCGTTCGCCGACCGCGCATCGTTCCGCGCATATCTGGACACGCTTGCCGCCTCGAGCGATCCGCTGTCCTTCGTCATCGTCGACAATGCCAGCGAACGCGCAACCGGACATGCGTCCTACATGCGGATGGCGCCGGAACACCGTGTCATCGAGGTCGGCAATATCTTCTATACACCCTCACTTGCCCGTTCTGCCGCTGCCACCGAAGCCATGTATCTCATGGCCAGACACATCTTCGAAGATCTCAACTACCGGCGCTATGAGTGGAAGTGCAACGCGCTCAACGCGCCGTCGCGCCGCGCAGCGCTGCGGCTTGGTTTTTCGTTTGAAGGCATTTTTCGTCAGCACATGATCCAAAAGGGCCGCAGCCGCGACACCGCTTGGTTTGCCATGCTCGATCACGAATGGCCGGCGCGAAAGGCCAGATTTGAAGCGTGGCTGCGGCCGGAGAATTTCGATGAAAGCGGCGAACAGCGGGCGCCGCTTTCTGCCATGAAATAAGTTCGCCTGCGTTTGCTTTGCCGGCGGCGGATACGAATAAAATGCTCACGACAAATACATAATTGCGACCGATTGCAGGAAAACCCTTTCGCCGGATGACATCGTCGCGGCCCCGACCGAAAAGCCAAGTTGGAGACACCATGCACAAAGTGAATGTTCGCCAGGAAATCGTCGATCGCGTTCTCGCCAGGCGCGGCCGCTATCACTGGTTCGATGAACTCGACCCTCGGCGCACCGCACTCGTCATCATCGACATGCAGGAATTGTTCTGTGCGCCCGGAGCGCCTGCCGAGGTGCCGGGATCGCGGGACATCGTCGAGCCGATCAACGCACTGACCGAACAAATGCGCAAAATCGGCGTCCCCGTCATCTGGGTGCTGCATGCCAATTCGCAGAGCGGCGGCCGCAGCGACTGGGAGCTGTTCTTCAATTACATCGTCGCTGACGAGGTGAGAGAAAAGACCAAGCGGAGCCTCGAACCCGGCCGCCAGCAAGTCTGGTCGGGACTGACCGTCGATGCCGCCGACACCAAGATCATCAAGAATCGCTATAGCGCGCTGATTCCCGGCTCTTCGAGCCTCGAACGGCTACTGCGCAGTCTCGACATCGATACCGTGCTCGTTGCCGGCACCAAGACCAATGTCTGCTGCGAGGCCACCGCGCGCGACGCCATGATGCTCGACTTCAAGGTGGTGATGGTCTCGGATTGTTGCGCGGCCCTCTCCGACGACGAACATCGCGCCGCGCTGGAGAACATGATTCAGCAGTTCGGCGACGTGATGACCGGCGATGAAGTGATCGAGCGGCTTCGGCGTCGAACCAATCGTTAGCAGCTACCATTTTGAGCCGGAAGTGGAAATTTCCCAAGCCCGAACCTGCAAACTGAGACTTACAGCTGCGACGCGACCTTCGTCCGAAGCCAACGAAGCTTTGGTGACTATGTCTATCGGAGCGCCGCTTCAACGCGATCCGCTGCGTTCTTTGCGATGGCGAGCAAATCCACGACTATGTCCTTTATCTAGATCGAAACCGAAACCGAAACGATCTGGCGTAGCTTTCGCCGGGGAGAGCCTACAAAGGCTCGCTTCGCGATAGGATCATTCATAGAATTCCGGCTCCTTCTTGACCTTTAGGTCTTCGGGTTTGTCGTGATTGAGCCAAAGCAGCGCGTGCTCTTTTGCCATGACGTCCGCAATGCGCTGCATTGATGCGAGCGACTCTTCTTTGTTGTAATTGTTCTCCGGCACCAGCCGCTCGGCGAAGCTTTGCTGAAAGTGCGCGGCATCGCCGCTCAGGATCACCGGTCCCGTTTTCGGGAGCCTCACCAACAGTGACTGATGGCCAGGCGTATGCCCTGGCGTGAACAGCAACGTCAGACTTCCATCGCCGAAGACATCGTAGTCACCTTCGATCACCTTCACCGGGTGCTTCGGGTTGACGTGCACCGTATCCTGCCTGCCCTTCCACTCGTATTCGGCTTTCTGAATGAGCACCGTAACGTTGGGGAACAGCTCGAGGTTTCCGGCATGGTCAGGATGGGTGTGCGAGAGGCCGATCAGCTTGATGTCGGAAGGCTTGACGTGCAGCTGCTCCAGCTGACCGGCAAGCGTCACGGTTTTGCGCCAGATCGGCCCGGTGCCCGGTCCGAATTCGTGAAAGACGATTTCGTGGTTCGGCAGCTTTGCGACCGAGTCAGCGACCCCCGTGTCCCACAAGAACCAACCCTGCGTGTGATGGATCAGATAGCAATGGTCCGGAAACTCCACGCGTTTGCCGAAATTCTTGCCCGGCGTCCAATGAGATTCGTCGGGGGCTTCACCGTCAGCGCAGTCCAGCACGTATAGTTTGTCGACGCCTGACTTCGCCGGCGGCGTTTCGCTAAGAGCCGCACTCGGCCAGATCGGAGCGATAAATGCCAACGCGATGGCGGTGGCCAGAAAGCGAACGTTCATCAGCACTGCCTCCGTTGACCTTAGGCGCCGATGCCGCCGCCTCTAACGCGGCGGCCGCCAACGGCGACTGCCCCCGTGGCAGTGTCTTTTGTACCAATCGCTAATCCTATTGGACCTTGGTGTCGGCAATACCTTTGGATGGCAAAGGACCGAAGGGTACGATCTTGTTATGAGCGTCATGCCCGATGTCGGCGCGTCCTAGCCACGGAATGCCGGCCCTCCGGCACCAATATTGGGCGATCTCCTCTTCGTTCATGCCAAAGTCCGGTTGGTTTGGTGTGATGTTGCTGCAACGGCCGAGCATGATGCCGGACACGCGGCGGATGTTCGCGCTGCTGGTGATGTGAAACAGTGATCGATCGATTCTGTACATCGCCTCCCCCACCTCCTCCAACATCAGCACATGGCCGTCGAGGTCGGGCTCGAGCGGAGTGCCAAGCAAGTGGCTCAGCACCGTGATGTTGAACGCCGCGGTTTTTTTCGTGCTGTCCACGGTTGGTTCGAGCGCCTCCGGCGCCTGATCGATCATCCAGGCAAGCGCCCTCGCAGCCGCTGCATCGCCTCCGTCCCGACGGATGTCCTGCGCAACGGGGCCGTGTGCCACCTCCGCAAATCCGGCCCGGTACAAAGCGGCGAGCAGCATGCCGGCATCGCTGTAGCCCACGTATGCCTTCTGCCGGGACGGCTGCGTCAACCGGGACACGATCAACTCGGCCACGCGGCACGTTCCGTATCCGCCGCGCCCGAACCAGACGGCGTCGAAGCTTGCGTCGTTGGCGACATCGAGGAAGGCCTGCGCGCGCGCTTCGTCATCGCCGGCGAAATGCCCGTGTGACGCGAAGCACTGCGGGTGGAAGACGATCTCGGGCGTCCGTTCCGGATAGAGACGCTCGGCCAAAGCCTGAACGCTCGTGGCGACGTCTTGAGACATGCGAGAGGCCGGCGCGACGACGCCAATCTTGCATCTCTCCGTCCTCATGCGCGCGCCCCGATCGAGTTGTCCCTCATCGGCAATGCTTATAGGTTTCGCCGATGTCCCGGCACGGAGACTACTTTTTCTGCGGCATTGGCGGTAGCGGCATGACTCCCCTCGCATTGATCATTCAGTCGAGGGGCGGGCATGTCGAGGGTTCTGACCGCGCGCTCGACCAGGGACGCAACAGCGAAAGATTTGATTTCCTGCGCGCGCGTGGCGTGCAGCTCCACCCGCAAGATGGCAGCGGCATCCGCCGCGGCAGTCAGATCCTGGTCACCTCGACCGCAGTCGAGGAGACGGTACCGGACGTACAATCTGCGCGTCGCGTCGGCGCCGCCATCATGACCCGCGCAAAACTTCTCGCCCAACTCTTCAACCACGCCGCTCATGGCGTTGGCGTCGCCGGCACCAGCGGCAAGTCCACAACCGTCGGCATGATCGGGTGGGTTCTGCACCGCGCCGGAAAAAATCCAACGGTCATGAACGGCGCCGATATGAAAAACTTCATCGACCAGGACTCGCCGTTTGCCAGCGCCCGGGTCGGCGTCGGCGATATTTTCGTCAGCGAGGTCGACGAGAGCGACGGCTCGATCGCACTTTTTGAGCCGGAAGTGGCGGTCGTGAACAATATCTCGCTCGACCACAAGTCGCTCGACGAGTTGCGCACCCTGTTCCGCAACTTCGTCGCCGGTGCGCAAACGGTAGTCCTGAACCTGGATAATGCGGAAACCGCGGCGCTTGCTCCAGATTTGAAGCCGGGACAGGCGATGACCTACAGTTTGCACGCCGCCGCATCAGCAGATCTTGTCGCGTCAGCGCTTTCGCCTGCGCCGAACGGTATCGCGTTCAACGTGAAGGCGCGCGATAGCAGTGAAACTGTGACGGTGGAGCTAAAAGTTCCGGGGCTGCACAACGTCTCCAATGCCCTTGCCGCATTGTGTGTCGCCAAGATTTATGGCGTCGGCCTCGCCGAGGCGGCGTCACATCTGAGCGAATTCAGCGGTATCCGCCGGCGATTGGAGATCGTCGGCACCGCGAACGCGATCACGGTCATCGACGATTTTGCCCATAACCCAGACAAGATTGCAGCCACGCTTGAGACCCTGCACACGTTTCCTGGCCGCCTGCTGCTGATGTTTCAACCTCACGGCTACGGCCCAATTCGTTTAATGAAAGACGCCTTGGTGGATTGCTTTGTCGGCGGCATGAACAAAGAAGACATTCTGGTCATGCCGGAGCCGGTATATTTTGGCGGCACCGTCGACCGCAGCGTTGGCAGCCGTGAACTTATTTCGGAAATTGAACGGCGCGGTCGTCATGCTTTTGCTTTTCCAGACCGTGCTGGCTGCGGCGACGCTCTGGTTAAGCTAGCCCGCCGTGGCGATCGAATCGTGATCATGGGAGCGCGCGACGATTCGCTGTCGCACTTCGCACACGAAGTCCTTCGACGGTTGGACCAGAATTAGAAGTTTACTCGTCGCTCGTGACTGCCAGTCAACCGACGTCCGGGTAGGAGCTCGCGTCCGGTTGCGTCACGGCGGCGTCAGAACCATTAATTTCCTGATGCAAAATGATGCGATTGGCGCGAAACAAACAGAAAGCGACTTCGGCATTGAGTCCGCTTTGAGAGCGAAAGCCGACCCTGCGCAGACCACAGGTCGAAGTCCGCTTTTTGACCCCCAAGCGGACTTCGGCAACCGGATGAAAGGCCTCATATCCGAGCTGCTTTGGGGGCCTTTTCCCCTGTGCTAGCTTGAGCTGCGACAACGAGGCATGGGGCAGGCAGACATGCGGCGGCGCGATTTCATAACGCTTGTCGGCGGGGCGACTATAGCGCGGCCGCTCGTCGCATTCGCACAGCAGGCCAAACAGCGCGTCGGCGTACTCATGTCCACGGCAGCGCACGATCAAGAAGGGCGTTCCCGTCTGAAGGCATTCCTGGACGGGTTGCAGCAATTGGGCTGGATCGACGGCCACAACGTGCAAATCGACCTTCGTTGGGCTTCGGGCGATGCCGATCGTGGAAGCTCCGCGGAGGAGTTAGTTGCGCTGACACCGGACGTCATTTTTGCTTCAGCCAGCTCAAACGTGGCGACGTTGCAACGGATCACTCGTAACGTGCCAATCGTGTTCGCAAGTGTCATTGACCCGATCGGCGCAGGCTTCATAACGAACCTAGCCCGGCCGGACGGCAACACCACCGGATTTAGCGCGTTCGATTACAGCCTCAGCGGAAAATGGCTCGAACTGCTCAAACAGATCGCGCCCAACCTGACGCGAGCTGCCGTTCTTCGCGATCCTTCACTAGCCGCGGGGATCGGCCAGTTCGCCGTAATCCAGGCCATGGCACCGCCGGCATTCGGGGTGGGATTGACACCCATTGACGAGCGCGACTTTAACGAGATGGAGCGCTCGATCGTTGCGTTTGCGCGTGAGCCGAATGGCGGCATGATCGTTACGGCCAGCCAAGTTTCAGTGACCCATCGGGAGTTGATCATTTCGCTGGCGTTGCGGTACCGCCTGCCGAATGTCTATCCCTACCGCCACTACCCTGTAAACGGAGGCCTGGTTTCCTATGGGCCTGATCAGTACGACGAGCACAGGCGGGCAGCTGGGTACGTCGATCGCATCCTCAAGGGCGAGAAGCCGGCCGACCTGCCGGTACAGACCCCCACCAAGTACGATCTGGTGATCAACCTCAAGGCTGCGAAAGCGCTCGGTTTAACCGTTCCCCCGTCACTGCTTGCCACCGCTGACGAGGTGATTGAATGAGGCGACTCACTTCAGGTTCTGGGGCACTTTTCAGACTTTGAACAACGTCCGCCTTCTGGTCGCCATCGAAGCATAATCAGACAGCGCGCGGAAGCGGTGCAGATGAACTAATTTGGGAGGCGGATAAATACCCATCGAGCAGGCAGGTCCGATATGACTTCAGTGCTGTGCCCCTTGCCGGAGGTGTCGTCGTGTAGCAAACAATCGCCCGCGACGAATGTGTGCGATTCACCCGAGCTCGCGGTCACCCGCGTGCAACCTGATAAACTGAACGCCATCATTCGGGCTGGTGATGGGTGTGGTACCGCCCCTCCCCATTTAGCGCCAACCTCTAAGATTACGTAATTCTGGGCAGGCTGGGGATCGCTGACACGGAGTGCAGCCGCAGGAGGCGCGAACTCCTTGAGCGCCATCGGCATTGTCGCGGTTTCAAATCGACTTTCTCCCGACGCATCCGCATAAAGCCTGAGAACCTTCACGCCGCCAGGTTCCGAGTGCTCATCCGCCATGCTTTTGCTCCCCAGCCATTGTTGCTGCCAAAGCAACGCGCGCAACTATCAGCATCTGCGCCGCCGCCCGTCGTCCTAGGCTTTTGGCTTGGATTTTGGACCGAAAGGTTCCGGTAAAAATGGCGCGTCGCGCTCATCCAAAAAGGCGCGCATGCCGCCCTCCTTCTGTGCAGCAAAAAGCTTGTCGCGTTCCGGCCCGTGCGAAGTGTGGGCCATGGCCGAGAGCGCGCCGTTAAGTGTCATGCCGCTCAACACGCCGGACGCCTGCAATCCCCGCATGGTGATGGCCTTATTCATGCGTACCGACGCCTCCGGGACCATCGCGATCCGCTCGGCCAGGCGCCGCGCGTGGGGAATGAGTTGCTCGTGCGCGACTACCTCGTTGACCAGCCCGATGCGTAACGCCTCTTGTGCGTCGATATGGTCGCCGGTCAACGCGTAGCGGTTTGCCGCCTTCCAGCCGCAAAGCGCGGCAAACAGGAATGTTGTATTTGAAATATGCCGCACTTCGGGCTGGGCAAACACCGCACGATCGGACGCAATGGTGATGTCGCAGGCGATTTGATACCAAAAGCCGCCGCCCATGGCGTAGCCGTTGACGGCGGCGATGACCGGCTTCGCCAGTTGCCAGATGTGCATCAGCTTTTCCACGACGCGATTGTCGAAATGCCACCAATATTCGATGTAATCGCCGACCGACTTGCCGCTCGGATCCGCTGGACGGGTGTTGGCTTCGTCGCCGGTCGCCATGTCGTAGCCGGCGCAGAAGGCGGTGCCTGATCCTGTAAGTATAATGGCGCGGACTTTCTTGTCAGCGTCGGCCTCATCGAGCGCCTGATGCAGCTCCTGCTCAAGCTGCGGCAGAATCGCGTTGAACGCGTTCGGCCGATTAAGCGTAATGGTCGCGACTGGTCCGGCAACTTCGTACAGGATTTGAGTGTAGGCCACGATCGATCACTACCCCCTTTTCGTCTCTTGGGCGAAGGCTTGTTGTATACTCCTTGAGTTTTGTTGCGATGGCGGCTGCGATTAGAACGGCACGACGATGCCGTCGAGCGGCGCGTCACAGTTGACAAGGTCGACCCGTTTTGAGGCGATCCGAATATTGCCGCCGGCGACCACGAGCCGATGAAACGAGGTGCCGCCGAACAGCCGCTGCTCGTCGCGGCGGAATTCGATCAGCACAAACTTAGACCGCACTAATGTGGTTGCGGCATCGGCATCGTCTTCGATTGTCACGTTTGTCACGATACGGCTGGTACGCGACCGCGGCTCCTGCGAGTAAATGCGCGGGCTTGCCAGCCTGCGGACCCGTGTTTCCAGGAGCTGCCGGTCGTCATAGATCAAAGAAACGGTTTCAAGCGGATTTTGCTGCCCCGGCTCACTCGGAACCCAGTAACTGGCCTCAGGCGTAAACAGTGCGAGCCATTCGTCGAACCGCGCTTCGTCGAGCAGCCGGGCTTCGTGAAGCAGAAACTGCTCGCAAGCGGCAACATCGAGATGCTGCGCGACGCGCCCGTCTTTCACCTGCGCCCCTTGCCGCGCATTCATGCGGAAACGCTTTCGCGTCGCGCCGGCTGGGTTTTCGTCCCGGCCCCACCCATGTAGCCAACCCAGGCATCAAACATATTGCGAATGTAGACCTCGCTGGTCGAATTCTTGCCGCGGCGACCGCCGTGCTCATCAGCCACGTCGCTTTGATAGCCGCGGCCGATTTGCAGCCATTCGGCGCCTTCACTGGAAATGCCAAGCCCGATGCGGTTGTAGATTTCCAGATCGTCGGTCAACACCAGCGAGCCGGTCCCGTTGACGATATTGGCGAAGCGGATGGTGTTGTGGAACATCCGCTCCGGCGCCCCGCGCAGTCGGAAATTGTAGGTGCAGACCAACGTGCGGTCGAACGCAAGCGGATGGATGACGCGCAACTGCTGAAACTGGCTCATGAACGACAGGTTCGGATAGACGTTGCTGTTCCAGCGGCGGACTTCCATGATCCGCTTGGCTTCTTCTTTTCCCTTCTTCTTCTCCAGAACGCCCACGTAGTCGCGGAACGCCGGGTCGTTAAGCGCCGCGACGAGCTTCTTGTCGTCGTGATAATCGCCGAGATAGCTGTGGCCGTTCGGATAGGTCCAGATGCCGACCTGGGATTCCCAGAAGCTGTAGGGCGCGCCGTTCTGGCGCATCTGGCGGATTGCGATCTCGCCGGCGCCGTCAGTGTGGACGTCATCTTTTTGCTGCTGCGCCGCATCGATCGATGAGCGGTGCGTGAACCACGGATGCGCGGCGTCGCAGAGGTTTTCCAGGTAGAGCTTCCAGTTGCCGTTGTAAGTGTGCTTGAACACTCCGCCGGCGACTTCAAGTTCGCCGTCCGGCGCGCGGTCGACCATGTCGTCGAGCGAGGTCGCCATGTAGCCGAGCCAATCCTCGAGGCTCGGTCCGTCATCGGATTGATTGACGAAAATAAAGCCGCGATAGCTCGACACCCGCGGCACCGCCAGCATCGCCATCGACCGGCTCTTCGGGTTAAAATCGGCCGGATAGCCGTGCTGGAGCGGCACGGCCTTCAGGCGGCCGTCGAGATGATAAGTCCAGCCATGATAGCAGCACTGAAATTCGTCGGTGCGGCCCTTATCGAGCGCCACGACCATGGCGCCGCGGTGGGCACACTGGTTGTGCAGGACGTGAAGCGCCTTGTCGGGCCCGCGGACCACGACGATCGGCTTCCGCCCAACTTGCGTGCAAAAATAATCGCCCGGCTCGCGAACCTGACTTTCGTGCCCGACGTAGATCCACGCGCGTCCGAAAATGCGATCGAGCTCAAGCTCGAAGATCGCCGGATCGTCGTAAAGCGACCGATGCACGGACGCCGGCTTTACCAGTGATGTTACGTCCTCGGGGAGTTCGTGCCGCATCGGTGCACTCGCGTTGTTGGCCGGCTGATGCCTAACATGAAGGCTCGGCGATCACTTTGTTTGATGTGACGGTATTGCAGAGTATCGTACCGTTCCTCCCCATGACAACGGCGATTATGACAACGCCGATCTGTCAAAACATCCCGGCTAATGCGCTTTCGTCCGATACCAGTCGACGATGGCGCTGCCGGTTGTGATCCAGACCGCATCGCGCTTGCGAATGTGCGCCAGCGCCCGTTCCAGATAGCGCGCGCGGAACGGATGACCGACCAGAAAAGGATGCAGCGCGATCGAGAGCACCCGCGGCTGCTTCTTGCCGTCCTCGTACAGCGTGTCGAATTGATCGACGATCATGCGCTCAAAATCTTCACCCGAGCCGCCGTGCTGGAGGAAAACCGGGATGTCGCCGATCTCCAGCGTGTAAGGAATGGCGATAATCGATCCTTCACGGGTTCTCATGGCGTACGGCTGTTCGTCGTTACACCAGTCGGCAACGTAGTCGATGCCGGCTTCGGCAAGCAGATCGAGTGTGTTGTCGGTCTCGGTTAGCGCCGGGCCGAGCCAGCCGCGCGGCTTCTTGCCGGTGGCCTTGGTAATGGTGTCGAGCACGTTCCCGATGATGCCGCGTTCCGCGTCTTCAGGCATGCCGGTAAACAGCGACGAATTGTTCTCGCCGTGCGCCATCCATTCCCAGCCCAGCCGGTTGCCTTCTTCAATAATCGCCGGGTAACGCGAACAGACTTCGGAATTAAGCGCCGCCGTCGCGACAAACCCTTGCCGCTCCAGAATCTCCATCAGCCGCCAGATCCCGACCCGCGCGCCGTAATCGCGCCAAGCGTAGTTGAGCACATCGGGCCGCAGCCCCATCGTCATCGGGGTCAACGACATTGCTGGTTTGTCGTAATGGAAGTGCTCGATATTCGGCGTCACCCACACGGCGATGCGGGCGGCGTTGGGTAACTCCCACTTCGGGCGCCTTGCAATTGGCGAGTAGTCAAATCTTCCATGTTCCATGAGCTTTTACATTCCTGCCCAATACACTCCGCGCACAAATCTTGATCGCGCCGCCGTTCGATTGACAAATCCTCGAACAACACTTTACACTTAAAATACTCGCTGGGCAGAAGGTTTGGTCGTAAGTCGCGTGAGGGGGATCGTTCGACCTAATTCACTTCAACTCAAGCGTTAGCACTTCCGGGAAAATCGCGTGCGCCGCGCAACATCGGCATCGCTGCCGCCTTGCGCGGAGACTGCATCAAAGACTTCGATCCTGTCGCCGGGCCTTGGCTACGAGGGGACGAACATGCCTGCAGCACCCATTGTTTTCGGCCGCGAGTTTTTCGAGGTCGATCCGCGCTCTACCGCTCTGATCATCATCGACATGCAGAACGCCTTCGTCGCCGAGGGCGCGACCTACGAAACGCCCGGCGCCCGCACCATGATGCCCAATCTGGAGCGGCTGATCGGCTTCGCGCGCGAACAGCAGATGCCGATCGTCTGGACGCAATCGGATCACAGCGCGCCGTTCGGCGGCGTCATGCTGAAGAAATTCCCGACCATCCGTGAGGACAAATACCTATGGAAGGGTCAGCCGAGCTTTGAGCTTTACGAAAACATGCCGCCGCCGGAGGAAAACGAATACCGGGTGGTGAAGCATAAATACGATGCGTTCTTCGAAACCGACCTGGACTCGATCCTGCGCAATCACCGGATCAGGACCATCATCATCGTCGGCACGGCGACCAATGTCTGCTGCGAGTCGACGGCACGATCTGGCTTTTTCCGCGATTATCAGGTCGCTTTTCCGAGCGATTGCAACGCGACCTTCGATCCGGGAATGCAGGAAGCGTCGCTCAAAACCATCGACATGTTCTTCGGCCGCGTCATGACCACCGATGATCTGCTGCAGGAGATGCGCACCGAGCTTGGCCGCAACGACCGGGTGGCCGCCGAATAGTTGTTTGCTCGGCCAGCCGGTGCGGATAACTTGTGGCAAGGAATCAACTGATTTTCAGTACTTCGGGGACAGAGTGGAGAGAACGATGAAGCTGGCAGGGCGAATGACAAGACTGTTTGCAGCGTTTTTGGTTGCCGGACTGACGCTGGTTTCGGCTCACACCGCTCCATCGTTTGCCCAGGCTGATCCGAAACGGCCACTGAAGGTCGCGCTCATTCTGCCGGGCCCGGTCAGCGACGGCACGTTCAATTCGGCCGCCGCCAAGGGCATCAAGGCGGCGCAGGCAAAATACCCCAACATCACGGTCTCGATCCGCGAAAATACCCAGATGGCGCAAAGCGAGGCCGCACTGTTCGAATATGCGAGCAACGGCTACGACGTCGTCATCGGTCACGGCTTTCAATTCGCCGAGCCGGCGAAAAAAATCCACAAACAGTTCCCGAAAACCTGGTTTGTGATCAACACCGCGAAAGTCGCGGAGGCGCCAAATCTTGCATCGTTCGATAATCGCTGGGGCGATATCGGCTACGTCGCGGGCGCGCTGGCCGGCGTCGTGACCAAGACCGGCATCATTGGCGGCATCGGCGGCATCCCCGTGCCGGTGATCCTCGAATACAACGAAGGGCTTGAGCGCGGCGCCAAGCGCACACGCCCGGACGTCAAAATGCTGACCGCGGTCGTGGGCTCATTCTCTGACGTCGCCAAGGGCAAGGAAGTTACCCTGGCGCTGATCGAAAAGGGCGCCGATGTGGTTTCGCCGACCGGAAACGAAAGCGTCATCGGTACTTTGGAGGCAGCGAAAGAGAAGCATGTGCTGATGATCGGCACCGCCTTCGACAGCGCCGCCTTTGCACCCGACACCATCGTGGCGACTGCGCTCGTCAATTTCGACGTCAATATTGATCTGGCGATCGGCCGGATCCTGGACGGTTCGATCAAGCCGGAAATCTACAATCTCGGATTCAAGGAAAACGGCATCGCCTGGTCGGGCTACGGCAAGTTCGAGGATAAAATCCCGGCTGCGGGCAAAGCCAAGGTCCAGGCCATCATTGACGAGATCAAGGCTGGGAAGACCACGGACCTGCCGAAAATCCGCTAAAGGCCGGAACTGACGTTGACACCGCTTCTCGAGGCGCGCGGACTGAACAAATCCTACGGTCAGCTGCGCGCCAATGCCGACGTTTCGTTCTCGATCTTTCCCGGTGAAATAGTCGGTATCGTCGGCGAGAACGGCGCCGGCAAGTCGACGCTGGTCAAAATGCTGGGCGGCGCGCTGGCCCCGGATTCCGGTGAAATTCTGATTTCCGGTGCGCCGGTGGCACTGCACTCCCCTGCCGACGCGCAAAAGGCCGGCATCTCGCTCGTCCATCAGCACTTCAACCTGATCGAGGATTTGACCGTCGAGGAGAACCTGGTTCTCGGTCGCCCCGAACTGCGCCACGGCATTCTTCGCTTCAAGGAACTGCGCCCCGAGTTTGCGAACGTGGCGGAGGACCTTGGAACCCATATTGCGTTTGACGCCCGCATCTCAACGCTATCGGTTGGCGGCCGTCAGCAAGTCGAGTTGATCCGGGCGCTGTTTCACGATCCGCGGCTTCTGATCCTCGACGAGCCTACGGCAGTGCTGCCGCCTGATGAACGGGACCGGCTGTTGCGCTTCATTCGCCTGTTGAAAGGGCGAGGCACCGCGACAATTCTGATCAGCCACAAGCTCGACGACCTCTACGATTGCTGCGACCGCGCCGTGGTCATGCGCGCCGGCCGCGTGGTCGGCACTTCCGCACTTCGCCCGGACGATCGGCCGGAGCTCATTCGCCTGATCGTCGGCGCGGAGTTGCCACAACCCGATACCCGGCACGGAACGCCAGGGGCGGCGCTGGTTTCGGTCAAGGAGCTTGTCGTTCACCGCGACAACGGAACCGTTGCGGTCGATCATGGCAGTTTCGACGTGCGTGCCGGCGAGATCGTCGGTCTCTGCGGTGTCGAAGGCAACGGCCAGACCGAATTGCTGCAGGCTTTGGCCGGGATGCGGCCGGTCCAGTCGGGCGAGATCACTTACGCCATCGGCGACGCACCGGCCACGAACGCAGGTGCCGCTTTGCTTCGCCGCATCGGCGTCGCGCACATTCCCGAGGATCGGCTGCATTATGCCGTTGTTGCCGCTTTCAGTCTGACCTTGAACTGGCTGCTGCGGAAATTGAGCAACCCTCGCTTCGTCACCTGGGGATTTCTGCACCGTCAAGCGGCCGCCAAGGCAACCACCGCCGCCATCAAGGACAATGATGTGCGGGCCTCGGGATCGCGCGCGCGCATGGCCGATCTCTCCGGCGGCAATCAGCAGAAGTTCGTCATTGCCCGCGAACTCAGCGGCGACGTCGCCGTCATTCTTGCCGGACATCCGACGCGCGGCCTCGACATCCGCACCGTGGTCTCGATCCGCAACCGGCTGGTCGCTGAGCGCGCTCAAGGTGTCGCCATCCTCCTTCTCTCCGCCGATCTCGCCGAAGTGTGGGACGTTGCCGACCGCATTATGGTGATGACGCGCGGCCGGCTGCGCGGTCCGGTGCCGGTCGCGGAAACCACGCTCGCGGAAATCGGTCACTGGATGACGACGCCGTGAGCGACGGCATGAGCGACGCCATGAGCAGCACCATGAGCGACGGCATGACACGGGTGGTTCGTGTCGGCGTCGTCCTCTTTGTTGCCGCGCTGGTTCCGAGCCTCTTTGTGCTGCTCGCCGGGCACAATCCCTGGCGCGTGCTCATTACCTTACTACTCTACGCGTTCGGGCCGCAGGGCTGGAGCGAAGTGCTGGTCCACGCGATCCCGTTGACGCTGATCGGCCTGGGCGTTGCGTTTGCGCTCCGCGCCGGCCTGTTCAATATCGGCGCCGACGGCCAGTTGATCGCAGGCGCCGTGCTTGCGGTTTTCTTTGCACCGTACCTCGCCGGCTGGGGCATCGCCGGCCTCGTTGTCTTTCTCGTTCTCGGCTCGATCGGCGGCGCCGCACTCGGCGCTTTGGTCGGCTACCTGCGGGCCTGGTTCGGCGCCAGCGAGATCATCGTCACCATCATGCTGAACTACGTCATGGTCCAGATGATCAGCTATCTCATTCGCGGACCGATGCAGGAAACCTCGAAGTTCTGGCCGCAATCGTACCTTATCCCGGACGACTGCATCTTGCCGGTCATCGTGCCGGGCACGCGGCTCCATGCCGGTTTGTTTGTCGCTCTCTTGATGGTGGTCGTCGGCGCCATCGTGCAAAGGCGAACCGTGCTCGGCTTCGTGTCGTCTGTGCTCGGCGCCAACCCGGGCGCCGCCACCTACGCCGGCTTCCGGGTAAAAATCCTGACGGTCATCGTCATGGCGATTTCGGGCGGACTCGCCGGACTGGCTGGCGCGGTCGAGGTCGGCGGCATCTATCAGCGGCTGCAGGACAATATGAGCGAAGGTTTCGGCCTCGCCGCAATTGCCGTCGCGCTGATCGCCCGGCTCGAGGCTGCCGCCATTCCGTTTGCCGCTTGCCTATTTGGGATTTTCTTCGCCGGCTCCGGCGCACTGCAGCGGGAACTGGCATTGCCGTTTCCGCTGGTGTGGATCATCGAGGCTTCGGTCATCTTCGCCGTCGCCGCGCTGCAATGGGCGCTGCCCGCCCGAAAGGCGATCGCGTGATAGACGCGCTGTTCATCACGGCATTGCTCGCAGCCACCATCCGGCTCGGCATGGCCATCGGGCTTGCCGCCATCGGCGAAGCCGCCTCGGAACGCTCCGGCATTTTCAACATCGGCATCGAAGGCATCATGTTATCCGGTGCGTTTGCCGCGGCGTGGGGCTCGGTGCGCACCGGTTCGCCGTGGCTTGGCGTTTTGTTCGCCATGATCATCGGGCTCATACTCGCCGGCATCCATGCCTTCATGGTGCTTGGGCTGCGGATCGACCAGTTCGTCAGCGGCATCGGCATGGTCATTTTTGGTCTCGGCTTTTCCAGCTTTGTTGCCCGTTTGACGATCGGTGCAAAACCAACCTCCGTGAATGGGCTCGCCTCGCTCGACTTCGGCGCGATCTCCCACATTCCTATCATCGGGCCGGTATTGTTCGCACAAAGTCCGCTAGCCTACATCGCGCTTGCGCTCGCAATCGGCACCGGATGGGTGATCAATCGCACGGCGTTCGGTCTTGAAATCCGCGCGAGCGGCGAAAACGCCGAGGTCGCCGAGACGCTAGGCATCCCGGTGAAGCGGCGGCAGACCGCCTGCATTCTGTTCGGCGGCATCACGGCCGGTCTCGGCGGCGCTTATCTTTCCGTCGTTCAGGTCAATGCGTTCGTTGAGAACATGGTCGCGGGTCGCGGTTTTCTCGCCGTCGCCTGCGTGATGCTCGGACGGCGGCGGCCGGTGGTTGCGTTGCTGGCGGCGCTCGGATTTGGCCTCGCAGAAGCGACGCAAATCCGGTTGCAGACGCAATATCCCGACCTGCCTTACCAGTTTCTCGTGATACTGCCCTACATCGCCGCTATCGCGGCGCTGGTCATCGGCCACGCGCGGCGCGGCGTAAGGACGGCCTGATACACGAGAGCGAGATTTCGAGCGCGCTTGGGGACCTGGGAGCGCAACGAGCGCCCCCTCACCAAGCACACCCAGCGGGTCTCCTACTTTCTCGGGCTGCCGACGACATGGCCGCCGGCGCTGCGTGCCGCCGCGCTCGGGATTGCGGGCCGATCAAGATGGCTCGTTCGACAGCGCACGCGTACAGCCCTGCACCGGCCAACTGGGACCTAGAATAACGAGAAAGGGCGCCGCGCCGAAGCCGACGCCCTTTCCACACGCACGCACTACACTCACCCTGGACTGGTTGCCTGCACAGTTAGAAGCCGGCGTTGATCTCCGTCTGCAGCGTAGCCGCATTCGCGGCGTCGTTTTGCTGTTCGGCAGCCGCCATGGACGCGTTCAATGCCATGGTGTCGTTATTTTCATTGCTGATTTGAACCTCCTCGTCGGACAGCGCCTGCTCCTGCTCAGCGGCCGCACTGACCGAAGCCGCAGTGTCGTCCGAGGTCGGAGCCGAATACTCGTATGAGCCGCCGCCGGAGCCGCCAGAACCGCGCAGGCCTCGAACATCTCGAACCAGACTGGCGTATGGAACTGGGCCGCCACCGAGCATACCGCGTACGAACTGCGCAACGTCTCCGTTGAGCCGGCCGGGGAGTACCGGCATTCGTGCCGCGAACCGTTGCGGGGCGCGGGCCCGCCAAGCCTGCGTGGATGCCTGCGTGGATGCCCGCGTCGAAGCCTGGGCGTACCGCGGAACCGGGTTGGCCGGGGACGGCGCCGCCATCGCGGTGGTTCCGATCAGCGCCAGCGAAACAGTGAGGATTCCAGTGGTAATCAGAGATTTCATCACACGCTCCTCTTTGTTGTTCAGGGCCAAGAAAGGTCCAACAGAAGGGTCCAACACGACGAAGAGGCTAAGCCCCGGAAACTTTCCGCGCGGTGGCCGGCTAATTAATTGTTGGCCATGTTTCACGGAAGCGTCAGCGAACGTGGCGTATTTCGAATGCCTCACTGTGCGCGAAGATTTTTGCAGTGCAGTATCGCCTTTGTGACTCAGCAAGGTCACGGAGATGCCACAGACGCAACCTAGCGTGGCGCTTCGGGAGGAGTGAGGCAGGGAGAAAACAGTGCAAAACGACACCGCGCGCGCACGTCTTGCCACCTACGATAAAAATATTTGTCCGCAATGTAGCGGCTGGTTGCTTGCACCTAATTGGTCGGAACACATCAACGAAAGAAGCGTGCGCCACAACTGGTCGTGCGACGGTTGTGGCTACGGATTCGAGACAACGGTTATCTTCGCGAAACTGGAGCAGGCGGCCGCATAGCTCGCGAAGATATTTGAATGTTCAAGTGCGGGGCGGATAGTCGTGCCGCTGTCCCTGAAAATCTTCGACCACGGCGCCGTCTTCGCTGAGATAATTGGGGCCGATCGGCGATTTGCCGTGACCGTCGGGGATATCAAGCACGTAGGCGGGCTGACACAGGCCGGAGTAGCGGCCGCGCAGCGCCCGCATCAGCGCCTGGCCCTCGGCAATCGTGGTCCGCAGATGCGCCGTGCCCGGCGCGAGATCGGCGTGGTGCAGATAATACGGCTTGATGCGGCACGCGATCAGAGACCGCATCAGCGCGCCGAGCGTCTCGACATCGTCGTTCACGCCGCGCAACAGCACCGATTGGGACAGCATCGGAATACCCGCGTCAATAAAGCGCGCGCAGGCGGCGCGGGCCGCTTTGGTCAATTCGCGCGGATGATTGACATGCAGGACAACGAAGGTCGCTTTGCCCGGCGCGCGCAGTGCGCGGACGAGCGCGGCGGAGATGCGCTCCGGCGCAACGGCCGGCACGCGGGTGTGCACGCGGATCACCTTCACGTGGTCGATAGCGGCCACCCGCGCGACCACGTCCTTGAGCCGTCGCGCCGAAAGTACCAGCGGATCGCCGCCGCTTAAGATGACTTCCCAGATTTGCGGATGAGCACGGATATAGTCGAGCGCCGCAGCAAGCGCCGCCGGCGACATTCCGCCCCTCCCCGGCCCCACCATCTCGCGGCGAAAGCAGAACCGGCAATAAACTGCGCAGGCGTTGACGACTTTCAGGAGCACCCGGTCGGGATAGCGATGAACGATACCTTCCGTGGGACTAAACGCGTCGTCGCCGATCGGATCGCTGCGCTCCAGCGGACTTTGCTCCAGCTCGCGCGCGTCGGGCACGAATTGGCGTGCAATCGGATCAAGCGGATCGCTGGGGTCGATCAAGTCCGCTACTGCCGGCGTGATGGCGACGGCATAACGCGCGGCGACCTCAGCAAGCTCGCTGATACGCTCGCGCGGCACCAGCGCATGGTCGCACAGTTCACTAACGCTCCGCAAAGTCGTCGGGGCCGATTTCATGGCTGCGGATTCCACAGCACCTGATCGATACGCGTGGCGCCAGTAGCGAGCATGACGAGACGGTCGAGGCCGAGCGCGATCCCGCAAGCCTGCGGCATGGCAGCGAGCGCGGCAAGAAAATCTTCATCCAGCGGGTACCGCTCGCCGTAAATGCGTTCCTTCTCTGCCATTTCACGTTCGAGGCGCCGGCGCTGCTCAGCGGCATCGGTCAATTCGCCAAAGCCGTTGGCGAGTTCGACACCGCAGGCGTAGAGCTCAAAGCGCTCGGCGACGCGCCGGTCTTCGGCCGGTCGCGCCAAGGCAGCCTGGCCGGCCGGATATTGATCAAGAATAGTCGCGCGGCCGATGCCGAGTTGGCCCTCGATCTTTTCGACCAGTACACGACTAAAAATGTCACCCCAGGTATCATCGTCGTTCACACGAATGCCTTTGGCGCGCGCCATGCGAAAAAGCCCGTCACGGTCAGGCTCGCCGTTCGGCAGCGTCGCCAATAGATCGATGCCGGCAAAGCGCGCGAATGCTTCGGCGACCGTCAGCCGTTCCGGCGCGGCGAAAGGATCGGCCAACAGACCGCGAAAAGTGAGTTGCTTGGTCCCGGCTGCCTTCGCCGTAAGTGCCAGGATCGCCGCGCAATCGGCCATCAAGGTCTCGTAAGGCTCGCCGGCACGATACCACTCGACGAGGGTAAATTCCGGATGGTGCAGTGCCCCGCGCTCGCGATTGCGGAACGCCTTGGCAAACTCGACGATCCGCCGCTCGCCCGCGGCCAGAAGCTTTTTGCAGGCAAACTCCGGCGAAGTGCGCAGATAAAGCCGTGACGAAGCGCCGTCCGGCGCGCCGAGCGTGGTGGCGAACGCGTGCAGATGGGTCTCGTTGCCGGGCGAGACCTGCAGGGCGCCAGTCTCCACTTCAACAAAACCGTTATCGGCAAACCAGGCCCGCAGAGCGGCCACGATCCGGCCGCGCGCCAAGAGGAAGGGCCGGCGATCGGCGTGGACATGCGCGGCCCAGAAGGGCGAAGCGGCGGGGTGGCTTTCCGGCATGGCCTTCCGGGCAAGTGCTTGAGGAAACAAGGGCTTGAGGAAATATGTGGCGATCCCGCTCAAGATCGCTATGTTGCGCCCCGACGCAAGACCCCAAAAGTCGAGGAAACTGTGAAAGTCATCGCCAGCTCGCTGCGAAAAGGCAATATCGTTGAGATCGACGGCAAGCTCGGCGTCATCGTCTCGACCGAAAACATCCACCCCGGCAAGGGTACCCCCGTAACCCAAATGGACGTGCGGCGGATCGCCGACGGGGTGAAGCTTTCGCTGCGGTTTAAGACCACCGAGCAGGTCGAACGGGCCTTCGTCGAGGACCGCAAGCACCAGTTCATGTACCAGGACAGCGACGGCTTTCACTTTATGAATATGGAGAGTTACGACCAGGTGGCCGTGCCGGCCGACATTGTCGGCGACCTGGCCGCCTATCTGCAGTCGGAAATGGAAGTGACGCTGAGCCTGCACGACGGCGTAGCGGTGGCCATCGAGCTGCCGCCGCGCGCCATCCTCGAAGTGGTCGAGACCGAACCGTCGGTCAAAGGCCAGACGGCGTCGGGCTCTTATAAGCCGGCAGTTCTTTCCAACGGCGTACGTACCATGGTGCCACCCTTTGTCGCCACCGGTACGAGGATCGTGGTGATGACCGCCGATGGCTCCTACGTCGAGCGGGCGAAGGAATAAGAACCCCCCGCCGCTCGTCCCCGCGAAAGCGGGGACCCAGACTTCTTGTGACGCCTGCTGGATTCCCGCTTTCGCGGGAATGAGCGGTGGTGTGTAGCCCTAGAAAAACGCCAGCGTGCGGATTTCGATGCTTTCGCGCGGACGTGCGTGCGGCGGTGAAGTCGGATCGTCGAAGGCGGTGTGCGCGGTCCAGCGGGCGCGGCCGTCTTTCTCTGATTCGTACACCTTGAAGACGATCGCCTCTTCGCGCCGCATCTGCGGAAACCAGAACCATTTGTGCTGCGGATTGTAGGTGATGGCGTAGGTCTGGCCGACCCGGTTGGGATAGCGCCGCTCCGAGATCACGAGATCGTCGGTCGAAACCGAGCGCGCATCGCAAATTGCCAGCGGAAAGCTCTCAACCGGCAGGCGGATCGGCCGCCACACCTGGACGATAGCGAACCGCCGCTGCAACAGCGCCTCGGCTTCGCCCGGCAAGAGATCCCGCACCCGCTGCGGCCCGGACCATTCGGTATAGTCGTTGTGCACCCGCGGCACGACTTCACGGATTTTTCGCGCTTCCCGATCCGCATCGTCAGCGGTGCGCAAGGTGTGATCGAAAATCACGACACGGGAGGCGCCGGTCTCGGCTTTCACCAGCGCTTCCATTTCTGCGTAATAAACCCGCCGCACTTCAGCGTCGTCGAAGAAGTCGGCGACTTTGGTGTCGTGAGGCACGAACCGAAAGCCCTCGCGATCGAGCACGAATTCCTTGGCGAGCGGACGGCCGTTGCGGATCGTGACGCGGCGCGGATCGGTGGTGCCGCCCCGCTTGTCGGCCGCCCCGCCGCCGCTTGCCTCGGTGAAAATCTTGACGCCATCGTTAACGAGATAATTGAGGGTCGCTTCGATCTCCGGGACCGTTTCGGGGACAGACTGCCGCTCCAGGACCTGATCCATTGCCAACTCCTTCGCCAAAACCTTCGCCACCGACGGCGATGTCCGCTCCCAACAACATAAACTGGAGCCTGGAGCGGGGTAAGAGGCCACGACCGGCACCCGTTTCAAACCCGCCATGCGCGGTAAGTGCGCGGCGATCAGGCTTCCAGTCTGAACATCCGTTCACAGCGTGGATATCCTCTACCGGCGTACCGCGCGGGAGAAAGTTTTACGCATATTTCGCTCGTCGACGACATGGCACCACTTGGCAAATCGGGCGTTGTTACTGATAGTGGGCTGCTTTCAGGATTAGGATCAAAGCCGTGCGCCCTGCGGCAAAATTTGACGGCCCTCCGCGCTTGCCCCTTTGGACAAAAGCCGCGCAGCTTGCCTTTGGCGGGCCGGGTTCTGCCCCCCGCGTCATCACGGTCGGACTGTCCTGCGCGATGCTGGCGGCCTCCGCCGCTACGGCCTTGAGCAACGAGTGCAAGCCCGCTCACCCGCGGCCGCTGATCATTCTCAAAGACATGGGCGCCTGCGGGTTTGATCCGCAGACGTTGAGCTTTGCCGGCGACCCGGTGCAGCAGGCCAAATGTTTGATGCGGGGCATGGACGCGAGCAGAAACCTCAGCCGCCCGCTTGACACGCTGCCGCCGGGGCTTGCAAGCCGCGTCGGACAGGACAGCGGCCTTCCGGCGCGAGAGACATTGAGCGCCTTTCTCTCCAAACAGAATCTTGAATGGGATTTCGCCGCCCATCTTTGGCAACCGCTTTCGCGCGCGCGAGACAACGATCCTGATGCGCCAATCGCGCGTTATTTGGTGATCCACGATACCAGCGGACCGAATTACGGCCACCGATCGTTTCCGCCCGACCTCGACGTCAATCCGAAGGTCAACAGCCTCGCCGGTTTCAAATGCAACGACGGTTGGGGTAAGGCGCACGTCGTCATCAATCGCGAAGGCGGCATGCTGTCTGAATCACGATCTGTCAGAGCCGTGGCGCGAAACCAAGTTCGAACGGGCGGTCAATTTCGCCGGCGCCCTGAAGGGGCTTTCTATCCATGTCGAGATGATCCAGCCGCGGCGAAGCGCCGGACGTCGAGGCAGCGACGCGCAGACGCCAGATCCAAGCTTCACGACCGCCCAGTACGACCGGCTGGCATTGATCTACACCATCGCCAGCGTCCGGGCCGGGCGTTGGCTGGTGCCGGCGTTTCACGCCGCGATCGACGCTCACATCCGCAACGGCCATGACGATCCGCTCAATTTCGATGTCCAAAGCTTTGCCAACAGCCTCGACGGGCTGGTGCAACGGCTGCAAGGGGCCAAAGCGGCGCAACCCGAAACAGTCGTGCAGAGCCACGGCGACGCCGCGACCGGGCCAACTCAGTCTTCGTTGCCTCCCTCGGAGGGATCAGCCGAAGTGAATCCTCAGGCCGGCGCCGCTATCGTCAAACCCGAAGCCTCGGCGCAAAGCTCGGTCGAGATCACGCCGCAAACCGAACCGATTGCCGCAAGCACAATTGAGATTGGAACTGAGCCCAAAACCAAAGAGCTCAAGACCCAAGAACTGAAAACCCAGCAGCTTAAGAGCCAGGAGCCCAAGAGCCAGGAGCCCAAGAGCCAGGAGCCTAAGAGCCAGGAGCCCAAGAGCCAGGAGTCCAAGAGCCAAGAGCTTAGGCACACAAGACACCTTGTTCGAGCGGTGGACCGCCGTGCTCCGGACGACAGCCGTGGCGCTTGGCGCAATGGAGGGGACGTGCACCCGCGTCATGCGCGAGGTGCGCCCCGACACAACCGGGCTTGACGCGTTCAGCCTGAGTTTTGCCTCAGCTTTGGTAACATGCCGGCGCAAGGTCGGTATGCAGCCGGTGGATGGCTACGACGGACGTCCAGCCGCTGGCCCGCTTGCGTCAAGGCTCACGATCCGGTTCGATCCCGCCCCACAAAGCTGAATTCGAGGAACGCCGCCGATGAACCCTCCCCAATCCGCGACCGCGCGCGCCACCGACAAACCGGCCGCGGCCGACGCCTCGATCGCGGCGCTTGAACGCCCGACGCCTGCCGGCGCCAATGCGCCCGGTTTCGGCAGCGACGTGGTCGCCGAAACGCTGAGCGCTTTGGAAATCCCGTATATCGCCGTGACGCCGGGCGCGAGCTATCGCGGCCTGCACGACAGCATCGTCAATTATCTCGGCAATTCTACCCCGCAGATGCTGCTGTGTGTGCACGAGGAATCCGCGGTCGCGATTGCCCACGGTTATGCAAAGGTCACCGGCAAGGCGATTGCGGCGGCCGTTCACTCCAACGTCGGCCTCCAGCACGCCACCATGGCGATGTTCAACGCCTGGTGCGACCGCATGCCGGTCCTCGTCCTCGGCGCCACCGGCCCGGTCGATGCGGTCAAGCGGCGGCCGTGGATCGATTGGATTCACACCTCGCGCGACCAGGGCGCGCTCATTCGCGGCTACACCAAATGGGACGATCAGCCGGCGTCGGCGGGTGCCGCCCGCGAAGCACTGTTGCGCGGGACCTGGATCGCCAACACGGTGCCGATGGGTCCGGTCTATATCAATCTCGACGCCGAGATGCAGGAAGCAAAGCTCGCCGAGCAACTGCCGCCGATCGATGCCGCGCGCTACATGCCGCCGATCGAGACCGCGGCGCCCGCCGACCTGGTGCAGAAAGCGGCGGCACTCCTGAAATCCGCCAAGCAGGTGGTGATCCTCGCCGGCCGCGCCTCGCGCAGCGAGGCGGCGTGGAATGCACGCGTCGCGCTCGCCGAAGCGCTTAACGCCAGCGTTGTCACCGATCTGAAAATCGGCGCGAGTTTTCCGACCGATCATCCGCTTTACGCCGGCGCGCCGCGTGACGTGACGCCCGACACCGTGCCGGCCATCCGCAACGCCGACGTGATCTTAAGTCTTGATTGGGTCGATCTTGCCGGCGCATTGCGCACGGTTGGCCCCTCGCCTACGGCAAAGATCATCCAGATCTCGCTCGACTACCGCATTCACAGCGCCTGGAACATGGACTATCAGGCTTTGCCGCCGGTCGACCTTTTCCTCTCTGCTGACCCCGATCTCGTTGTGCCCGAACTCGTCAAGGCCATCGGTCCGGGCAGCCGGCCGCGGGTTGCGGCGAACGCGCGCGCAGCAACAAGCGACCAGGAGCCCAAAGGCTTCACCAACGAAATCATCGCCTACACCCTGCGCAAAGTTCTCGGCGACCGGCCAACGAGCCTGACGCACCTACCAATTTCCTGGGAGGATCGCTGGTGGACCTTCGATCATCCGCTCGACTTTCTCGGCTCCGACGGCGGCGGCGGAGTCGGCGGCGGCCCCGGCATTTCCGTCGGCGCGGCGCTCGCGTTGAAAAACTCCGGCCGGCTGCCGATCGCGGTGTGCGGCGATGGCGACTTTCTCATGGGCATCACGGCGGTATGGACTGCGGTGCACTACAAAATTCCGTTGCTGTTTGTGATCGCCAACAACCGCTCGTTCTATAATGACGAACTGCATCAGGAGCGCATGGCGCGGATGCGGGCGCGTCCGGTCGAGAACAAGTGGATCGGCCAGCGCATGGCAGATCCCGAAATCGATCTCGCCGCCATGGGCCGCGCCCAGGGCGCGATCGGCTTCGGTCCGGTCACTAATTCGGCCGATCTCGCCGCAGCGCTTAAGCAAGCAATCGCTGCCGTCGATGCCGGCGGCGTCGCAGTTGTCGATGTCCGCGTCGACCCGGGCTACACAGCAAACATGACCGCCGCCATGACGCGCGCCAAGGGTTGAGAATTTCACCTCTCCCCGCGGGGGAGAGTTCGGCGCGTGCAACGCGCCGGGTGAGGGGGTTCGACCGAGAGGCAAGCCCCCCTCACCCCTACCCTCTCCCCACGGGCAGAGGGAGTTCGCCGCGACCAGATGAGCTTCTGAGACCAAGACGAAATAAAGAGGAGACACACGTGAACACCGCAGTCCCACCCAAATCCGGCAAAGCCGAAACGCTCCGTCTGCCCGACCATCGTGACGCTTATTACGGCGGCGAGTGGCACAAGCCGAAGTCCGGCCGCTATGCCGACTCGATCAATCCCGGCACTGCAGAGGTGCTCGGCGCGGTCGCCGATTGCGGCGCTGCCGATGTCGACGCCGCAGTCGGCGCAGCGAAAAAAGCCTTCGACGGCTGGCGCAACACCCCGCCGCTCGAACGCGCGCGGCTGCTCAAACGCATCGCCAACGTATTGCGCGAAAACGCCGACGAACTCGCCATGATCGACGCCGCCGATTGCGGCAATCCGGTTCATGAGATGGTGATGGACGCGACCGTCGCCGCCGCGCAGATCGACTTCTACGCCGGCCTCGTCACGGAAATGAAAGGCGCCTCGATCCCGATGGGCCCGGGCGTTGTGAACTTCTCCGTGCGCGAGCCGCGCGGCGTCGTCGGCCGCATCATTCCGTTCAATCATCCGTTCATGTTTTGCGCCGGCAAAGCGGGCGCGCCGCTTGCGACCGGCAACACTGTGGTGATGAAGCCGCCGGAGCAGGCGCCGCTTTCGGCGCTGCGGCTTGCCGAACTGATCGGCGGCATCCTGCCTCCGGGGGTGTTCAACGTCGTGCCGGGCGGCCGCGAAGCGGGCTCGGCGCTGACGACGCACGCCGACGTCGCCATGATCGCGCTGATCGGCTCGGTGCCGACCGGCCGCGCGGTGATGAAGGCTGCGGCTGACACATTGAAGCCGGTGATGCTCGAACTCGGCGGCAAGAATGCGCTGATCGCCTACCCCGACGCCGACCCTGAAGATGTTGCGGGCGGCGTCGTTGGCGGCATGAACTTCACCTGGTGCGGCCAATCGTGCGGCTCGACCAGCCGCGCCTTCATCCATGAGAAAATTTACGATGCGGTGCTGGCCAAGGTGAAAACCCGGATCGCCCATTTCAAGCCGGGCATCGCCACCGACCGTGCCACCACCATGGGTTCGATCATTTCCAAGTCGCAGTACGAGCGCATCCTCGGCTTCATCGAGTCCGGCAAGCAGGAGGGCGCGCGGCTGTTCCACGGCGGCGGCCGGCCTTCCGATCCGGCGCTTGCCAAGGGATTCTTCATCGAACCCACCGTGTTCGCCGACGTGCAGCCGAACATGCGGATCGCGCGCGAGGAAATCTTCGGTCCGGTGCTCTCCATCTTCAAATGGAGCGACCAGGCCAAAATGCTGGAGCAGGTGAACTCGGTCGAATACGGCCTCACCGCTTCGATCTGGACTAACGATTTGTCGACCGCGCACAACACCGCTGCGGCGGTACAGGCGGGGTTTGTCTGGATCAACGAAGTCTCAAAGCATTTCCTCGGCGCGCCGTTCGGCGGTTACAAGCAATCCGGCATCGGCCGCGAGGAATGCATGGAAGAGATGGTCGCCTACACGCAGGAAAAGAACATCCACGTGCGGCTCAAGCCGGCGAAGTGACTAGCCTACCCAGTCGCAAAATTCCGGATGTCCGCTTAGCCCAGAAGGCCGACGCGGAAGCGGACATCACCGGAGTCTGCTATGTGCCATGATCCGACATCACTACCCGCTAAAAGCTGGCGTGCTCCCTGGCGCTGGACTGGCCGTCACCCGGTGTGCGCCCGAGCGAGCAACGGCTGTTCGGTGAGAGGATTCGCGATCACCGGTGTAGTCCCGGCGAAGCCGTGACCATTCGCAAAGCTTGCGATGTAATTGCCGAGCAGTGCGATATTTGGGGTGTGCTTGTCGCGCCCGATCAGGTGCTCGGCAGCGCTTGCGTCCGAAAGTATCGGATCGGTGATAATGGTGCCGCCGCTTGGATCCTCATTGACGATGAAATTGGATCCACTGTACGGCGTCGGTGTAAGGCCGTCATTCGGATCAAAGCCAAGGAAGTAGAAGACAGCCTGGGCGGTGCCGCTGCTGTTGTTGAGGGTGATCCCCGCACCGCCGAACGGTTGGTCGGGAGTAACAGTCACATAATCCCCGCTTGACCACGGCACGCCGGGAAGATCGATGGCGTCACCTTCCGTGAATCCCGTGATGTCGCCGCTGAACGCGGTCGGTGTTGAAGGGTCATCGTCGAAAAGCTGTAGCACTCCTCTTCCGTTAAAGTCGACGTTGGTTGTCCCTGCGCCGAACGCAATTGTGTCGATCGTACCGGTGATGACGCCCGTCGCGTTGTTGATGCTACCGCTGCCATTGATCTCGGCAATGCCGCCGCTCGCGACTATCGCAAAAATCGAACCGGAGCCGAGTACCACGAGCGCCCCGTCATTTATGAGGTCATTGCTTTCGATGTTGACCTGGCCGCCGCTGGCGACCACGGTCCCCGAATTGGTGAAGCCACCGTTGGTGGCCAGGACGATGCCGCCATTGTTGGCCGCAATGACGCCGTCGTTGATGACCGGCGTGGAAGCGCCGAACGTCATTTCGGCATTTGTGTCAGCAACCATCTCCCCTTGATTGATGACACCACCGGCAATGCCGCTGCCGTAGGTCATCACGATTGTAGATTCACTGGTTGCCGAGATAAGGCCGCGATTGGTCAGCGTGAGAGCGTTGCTCCCTCCCATCAGAATATTGCCGTCGCCGTTGGCTTCGATCGTACCTGTGTTGCTGACATTCTGCGCCATCGTCAGAGTGGCGTCATCATTCGAGACGATTAGGCCGGAATTATTCACGGCGGCTTCGAATTCTAAGGCTCCTGACTGTATCGCGACAGCACCCGCACCGCCCGAAATCGTCACCGCACCCTGGACAGTGATGACCCCGCCGGTCTCCGCTTCCAAAGTGGAATTACCTTCAACGACGAACGTACCGTCCAGATTGATGTTGCCCGTCGCGAAGGCGGCTATCTCCGCTATAAAACTGCCAATCACTGTCGGTCCTTCGACGGTGATATCGCCGCCCGACGTTGCTAGCAGCGCTCCACTCGCCGTGACGCCGCTCAGCAAAATGAGGTTCGCATTGTTGGCGCTTAGCGTCCTGCCAGCCGAAACCGTATAGCCTGACGTGATGATGGTCGTCGGGTCGGTGATTTCGAGGGAGCCGCCGTTATTGATCGCCCGGAAATCCGAGGTGACGTATGATCCGACCAATGCAACGCTTGCCGAATGCGTGCCGTCAGTGACTGTGAGCGTACCGCTGGTGTCGGCAGCATTGGCGGGTTTGTAGCTGACCCTCGCGCCTGCAAAATCGACGCCTACGAAGTCGATATACTGGTTGGAATTGGCGTGGCCGGCCGCGCCGAAGCCCGTGATCCTCCCGCTGAAGGCGCCGCCGAGTCCGTCGAGCACGAGCCCGCCAGTCCCGGTTACTGTAAAGCCCACGTTCTCGCCGCTTGAGTTTGCGATCTCCACGACGCCGTTGCCAATCAAAGCAACGCCTCCTTCGACGACGCCGGCGATGTCGATGAGACTTTCGGCACTGCTGGCATAAAGCTCGCCAGTGTTCCTGATAGTGCCACCAATCGCCAGCGTTCCACTGCTAGCAAGGACGACAATTCCACGATTGACCAACGTGCCGTCGATGTCTGACGTGGCGCCGCTCGTGATCGCAACGGAGCCGCCGTTGTGCACGATGGCAACGCCGCCAGCGCTCACGGTAGGATCGACCGCCGTGCCGCCGGCGCGCACAACAAGCCTGCCGCCGTCGACAACAACGTCGTCGCTATCGGCCTGGCCGTAATGGATCCTATAGGGCGAATTTTCCCTGCCGATTATGGTGCTCATCGCGATCTCCCCTGGGCTGGCGCCGAGAACCAGTCGCCCCACCCGATTCGCCGTTACGATTTACTTCGTCGGATCATTGTCCAAGCGGCGCGATTTTTAGAATGGGTTCAGGTGACGGCGGCCGTTTGGTCCATCGATGGCTGAAGCATTCTTCTGCCCCTATCCGGCCCGGATTTCCGGAGGCGACCTAAAAAATGGACCAAAGCCGCTCATTGCGCTTTCAGGACGCCTTAATATGCCCTTACGATGATCTTGATTTTCGTTCTACGGGAGGAATGCGGTAGGTCGCCAAACGCAACCGAGGAAACCACGAAATTGGGCTACTTATTTGATACTTACTGTATTGACACGAACCGACAAGGTGATCGAGTAAGCGTCCAACGGTTTATTGCGGCCCAAATGCGCCGCGAGGACCGCTTTGGGTCATCAGCGAACAGTGCGACCGCCTTGCCGAATGTCCGCCTTGCCCACGGAAGCGGACATTCGCGTGCTAACGAGTACACGCCCTGATCAGTTCTGCCGTTAACGCCCGCTGTAGCGCGACGCCAATTCGCGCGTCCGCGCTTCGGTCTTTTCCAGAATACAGTGCTCGGTCGCGGCGCCCATGCCGGTGCCGTGACTCCATTCATACGCCGTGAGCGCGCCGCAATCCACATCGCGGAACACGATCCACGCCTGCTGCGCCTTTTTAAGTTCGGCCTTCCACTCGGCAGCGTGATCGGGGTCGGAGCTTTCGATCATCTTGATGGCGCGGCGATAAACTTCATTGAGCTTGGCGTCCGCCGCGTTGGCGAGCTTTTCGAGGCATCCCGATTGCGCGTTTGTCGCCAGGTTGTCGCACACGGCTGCAGCAGCGGACTCTTGCGCCGCGCTTGGTGAAGACAACGCCAGCAAAACGACAAGAATGGTCCATACCGCGCTCAATGCTGGAGGCTTCACAGCTTGAACGTCTCGTGGGTTCCCGGATGGAACAGTTCCTCCACCTTGACGCGGCGTGGCGACAGTCCCTGCGCGTGGTGCTGACCCAGAAAATAATCGAGCACTTTGCGGTTTGGCCCGATCCCATAGGGCCAGTAATCGTCACCCATCAACGTGCGCGCATCGCGCAGCGATTCTTCGACGAACGGCAGCGTTACCTTCGTCGCCGAAGTGTCCGAGAGTTTTTTGACGCATAGCGACTTGGCCTGTTCAAACGCCTTGTAGACCGCACCGGGGAGCCACGGATGCTGTTCGGCGAGCGTTCGCCGCACACCGACCACATGCATGATCGGAAAATATCCGGTGCGCTTGAAATAATCCTTGGCCGCGGCGACCGGGTCGGGAAACAGCCAGCCGATATTCGGATGACCTTTTTCGACCAGCGCGGGCGGCCGCGGCGCGATGAAGCCGTCGATCTCGCCTTTCTCAAGCAGCGCCGAAATGGTTGCGCCCTCAGGCGCGTTGTCGAGGCGAACGCCAGGCGGCAGATTGATCGTCAGTTTCTCCGGCCGGCCCGCTTCCTCGATGCCGCCGCGAATCCAATGAATGTCCGCCGGTTTGACGCCGAAATCGTCGTCCAGCAAGGCGCGCGCCCACACATTCGCAGTGAGCTGATATTCGGGCACGCCGACTTTTCGCCCCTTCAAGTCGGCCGGCTTTTTTATCCGATCGGTACGGACGTAGATCGCGGTGTGCCGGAATGCCCGCGAGACAAATGCCGGCACCGCAACGTAGGGAGAATCGCCCTGCGCCGTTTTCAACGTGTAGCTCGATAGCGACAGCTCGCAGACGTCGAATTCGGCGCCGCGGAACGCACGAAAGAAAATCTCCTCCGGGCTAAGCGTCATGAAGATTGGATTGACGCCGTCGATGGCGACACTGCCGTCCATCAGCGGACGCGTGCGGTCGTAGTCGCCGACGGCGACCGAAAGATCGAGCTTGGCCATTGCGATTTCCCTTGTCGTACCAACGCCATCGCAAGCACACGCGATGACGCGTGCGACGGGTTATGCCAATAAGGGCAACGGTGCAACCACCGGGAGATTGCGCGATGCGCCTGCCGCTCTATCAGGTCGATGCGTTCACGGACCACTTGTTTGCCGGTAACCCGGCCGCGGTTTGCCCGCTCGAGGAGTGGTTACCTGACGCGACCATGCAGGCGATCGCCGCCGAGAACAATCTGGCCGAGACCGCGTTTTTCGTTCGTGAAGGCAGCGATTATGCGCTGCGCTGGTTCACGCCCACCGTCGAGGTCGATCTGTGCGGACACGCCACGCTTGCTTCCGGCCACGTCGTCATGAAATTTCTTGAGCCGCAGCGCCAGAGTGTGGGCTTTCGCACCATGAAGGCCGGAATGCTAACCGTGGCACGCCGCGACGATATGCTGGTCATGGATTTTCCGGCGCGGCCGGCCATTGCTGCCGAGCCACCGCCGGGACTTTTGGCCGCGCTGGGCGGCAAGCCGCGTGACGTGCTGCGCGCCCGCGATCATCTCGTCGTCTACGACTGCGCGGCAGAGATCGCGGCGCTCAAACCCGATCTCGCCGCCCTCGCCCAGGTCGATTGCTGGGCGGCAATCGCGACGGCGCCGGGCGAGAATGGCATCGATTTCGTTTCGCGGTTCTTTGCTCCGGCGCAAGGCGTACCGGAAGATCCGGTGACGGGTTCGTCGCACACCACGCTCACACCCTATTGGGCGAAGCGCCTTGGCAAGACCGAACTCGAAGCCCGTCAGCTTTCACGCCGCGGCGGCGCGCTCCGCTGCGCTCTCAACGGCGACCGGGTCAGCATTGGCGGCCGCGCGGTGCTTTACCTGGACGGTCACATTTCGGTTTAGAGCAAATAGATCGCGGGATCGGAGTCACACCGGCGCGTAAGCGCCCGCACTTGCTTCGATGACTGGCGCGGTCGGCGTGGGCCGGTTGATGGCAAGGCCGCGCCAGGCGGCATCGACGATGTTTTGTGTGCCCAGCCCGTACTTGGCGAACAGATATTCGCGGCTGCCTGCCTCGGCAAACGTGTCGGCGATGCCGACGCGGCGCAATGGGACGGCCGTTCCGGCCTCCGACAAAGCTTCGGCCACCGCAGAGCCGAGGCCGCCGACAATGGTGTGATTCTCCGCGGTGATCACAATCCGGCTTCGGCGCGCGATGGCGACAATGCTCGGGCTGTCGAGCGGCTTGATCACCGGAACATTGAGTACGGCGGCGGTGAGGCCGTTCTCGATCAGCGTGCGAGCCGCTGCCAGCGCCGCAGGAATCATCATGCCTGAGGCAGCAATACAGACGTCGCTCGCCTCGCCGCCAATCAGCAACTGCGCTTTGCGCAAATCGAGCCGGTGATCGTCATCAAAGATCACCGGGATCTCGCCGCGCTTTAGGCGCAGATAAACCGGCCCGGGAAGGTCGGCGATCGCCGCGATCACCTGCTTCGTCTCAATGGCATCGGCGGGCTCGACCACGGTCATGTTAGGAAGCGCGCGCATCAGCGCCACGTCCTCAATCGCTTGATGGCTCGGACCACCGGGGCTGGAGAGGCCGGGCATGAAGCCCACGATCTTGACGTTGAGATTGGGGTACGCGACCGACATCGCGATCTGATCAAAGCAGCGCCGCGTGGTGAACACGCCGAACGAGTTGACGAACACCGTATGCCCGGCGCGCGCCAGACCGCCGGCGATACCGAGCATGTTGGCCTCAGCCATGCCGACATTGATGAAGCGATCGGGAATGGTGTCACGAAACAAATCGGTTTCCGTCTGGCGGGTCAGATCGGCACCGAGACAGATGACGTCCGGCCGCTCCCGCGCCAGCGCGACGAGTGCGCTGCCGTACGGCTTGAGCACCGTCTGATACGGCGGTTCACGCAAGCGCGGCCTCAAGTTCACGCAGAACCGCCGCCTGCAACTCGCTGTCGAGTTTGATGAAATGCCCGTCGACCGTTGGCGGAATTGCGCGCATGCGTCCGAGAATCTCGGTACGCGCGATCACGACTAGCGGACCTACGCCCTGATGCCTGGATGCGAAAGCGTTCCACATCGCTTCGACGTCGTGGCCGTCGACTTCGGCTACCCGCCAGCCGAACGAGCGCCATTTTTCCGCCAGCGGCTCGATGGTCGTGACGGATGTTACCGAACCATCGACCTGCGAATTGTTGGCGTCGATCACGACAGTCAGGCGGTCAAGCCGTTGATGCGCGGCGAACATCGCCGCTTCCCACACCTGGCCTTCTTCCATCTCGCCATCGCTGAGAAACGCAAAAGTGTCCCGCTCCTCCCCGGCAAGCCGCGCGGCGACGGCAAAACCAATCGCGCCTGACAGGCCTTGTCCGAGCGAACCGCAGACCAGATCGCCGAGCGGCGTGCGCTCGCTGCCGATCGCCTCGAGGTCGGCTCCATCGCTGCCATAGGCGGCGAGCTTCGCCGGATCGATCAGTCCGGTTTCCGCGGCCGCGGCGTAGAGCGAGATCACGTAATGGCCGGGCGAGAGCACGAACCGGTCATGGCCGTAGCGCATGCCGCCGCCGAACAGCACCGCGAAAATCTCAGCGGAGGACAAAGCCTGTCCGAGATAGCCGAAGCCCTGGATCGCGACCATATGGGTCGCGCGAATACGAATGCGCACCGCAAGCCGCCGCAGCGCTGGAATGTCAAGGCCGGAGATATTGCCGCCCATCGCCTCGCTCATACCAATTCTCGGATCGATTGGCGACCGCGCGCGCATCGCCGGCCCGTGTGGCATTGTATCTCGAAGGGAAAATTCCAGCCCGACGGCTAGGCACCAAGAAACTGCCCGGCCCTCCCCCGCTCCGTATTTCCACCTAGCGCGAGATTAATAACTTTCCGCCACCGGTGCACGCAACGTTTAGCTGTTCGGCGCTAATCGGGGATTTGGAAAGCCAGTCAGCGCGCATGCGAATATTCAGAGATCTGTGGGCAAGAGCGCGAGCTTCTTCGGCCGAACAATTGCCGCCCGAAATTTACGCCGCGCTTGTCGATAGCCTTTACGCGCCATTTGCGTCGTTCACGGTCGGGGCGGCGGTACCGCCGCTGATCGGCGGGATTGCGGCCTGGCGCACGGGCAGCGCGTGGTTGACGGCGTTGTCGGCCGCCGCAGCTTTGATTGCGGCGTTGCGCGTTTTTGGCGTGTTGCAATATCACGTACGCAAGCAGGCCATCGGCATCGACGTGGCTGCGATTCGCCGCTGGGAACTCGCCTACGAAATCGGCGCGGCGCTCTACTCGACATGCATTGGGGCGATGGGCTTTGTCGTCTTTGCGTTTTCCGAAGATGCGGCCAGCCAACTGATGCTGAACGCCGTGGCGTTCGCCTATACAGCGGGCGCGACGGCTCGCAACCTGGCGAGGCAGCGCATCGCAACGTCACAGCTTTCCTTGATACTGCTGCCAATCGCCGCGGCATGCCTGCTCCGCAACGATTCCGCCTACACGATCCTATCGGTAATTACCCTTCTCTATTACTCGGCCGCGCTTGAGATCCTGAAGTTTCTGAGCGCAAACCGGCTGCGCCTCCTGCGCACGACCCAGGACAAGGGCGACCTGACCCAATCGCTCACCGAGCAAAACTTTTTGTTTGAAGCCGCGCTGAACAACATGGCACAGGGCCTGTGCATGTTTGATCCTCAGCAACGCCTCTTGATCGCCAACCGCCGCTTTTCAGAAATCTTCGGCATCGCGTCCGAAAAGCTCGCGCGCGGAACACCGATCGGCCAAGTGATGGCGCTGGCGCAGGCGGTAGATGAAAACCCCAATGCGGCAGCCGCCGCGCAGCGCGATCTGCTCGGTCAAATCCCGACGGGCCCGGTGGTCACGACGCTCGCCGACGGCCGCATCATTTCGATCTCGCATCGGCCGATGCCCAATGGCGGCTTGGTCGCAACGTTTGACGACGTCACCGAACAGCGTTTGGCCGAAGCTCGCGCCAACTACCTTGCGACCCACGACCATCTCACCGGCCTGCCGAACCGGGTGGTATTAAGTCGCGCGGTCAATGACGCTGTCGCGGCCGGCCGAGGCAGCGGTCGGGAATTCGCCGTCATGTTCATCGATCTCGACCGCTTCAAGCTCATCAATGACACGCTGGGCCACGGTGCAGGTGACACGCTCCTCATCGAAATCGCCGCGCGCTTAAAGCATTGCGTGGGTGACGGCGACCTGGTTACCCGGATTGGCGGCGACGAGTTCGTGGTTTTACTGCGCGAAACGGCGAAGGCGGGGCGGGCCACCGTGGTCGCGCGCAAGATTTTAGCGGGCGTGGTCAAACCGCTGACCCTTCATGGCCAGGAATGCCGCGTCACGGCGAGCATCGGAATTTCGCTCTTTCCGTCCGACGCCGAGGACGAGGAAACACTCACCAAGAATGCCGATGCGGCGATGTATGCAGCCAAGGAGGACGGCCGCAATCGGTTCGTATTCCATTCGCGTGCGATGCAGACCGAGTCCATCGAGCGCTTGATGCTGGAAACCAGTCTGCGCCGCGCGCTCGAACGCCACGAATTCGTTCTGCACTATCAGCCCAAATACGATCTGCGCCGCGGCAACATATCGGGCGTCGAAGCGCTGCTGCGCTGGCAGCACCCCGATCTCGGACTGTTGCCGCCGAACCGCTTCATCGCGGTCGCGGAAGAAACCGGGTTGATCGTGCCGATTGGGAAGTGGGTTCTTGAAACTGCCTGCGCGCAAAACATGGCGTGGCAGCGCCAAAGCCTGCCGCCGATCCGCATGGCAGTCAATCTTTCGCCGCGGCAATTCAGCGACCCGAAACTGCTGAGTGACATCCGCGCAGCCCTCGACAAATCCGGCATGCCGCCGCAGCTTCTGGAACTTGAAATCACCGAAAGCATGGTGGTGCAGAATCTGGAACGCACCGTGCGGGTGCTCGAGTCAATCAAACGCCTCGGCATTACGCTTTCGATCGACGACTTCGGCACCGGCTATTCGTCAATGGCGCTGGTGAAAAAACTGCCGATCGACGTACTCAAGATCGACCGTTCGTTCGTACGCGAGATTGCCAACGATGCCGACGACAAGGCAATCGCCGACGCGATTATTGCGCTCGGCCGCGCCCTCGATCTCACGATCGTCGCTGAAGGCGTAGAAACGGCGGAACAGGAAGCGGTGCTGCGCGCGCACAATTGCGACGAGATTCAAGGCTATCTGATCAGCAAGCCAATTTCGGCCGACGAATTCGGCGAATTCCTGTCAAATCGCGGCATCGCCGATCTGAAAGCTCTAGCCGGAGCCAATACACTGCCCGCCGAAGCTCTTTCGACGGGGACGGAAGGCTAGGCGCCGAACGGCTCCGCCGGCGCAATATCGGCGATGCGGAATTGCACGCGTTCTTCGCCCTGGTAGCGATCGAGCGCAAAGGAACCGGCGGCGTGGACTTGCCGGCCGCGGTTCTGCAGCAGCGCCGCGCCGAGTTTTTGTCCGGCGGCGCGGAAGGCAATGGCGTTTACGCCTGAGCCATCGGCCGATTTGAGCCGCACCCGCATGTGGGCCTGGCCCACTTCTTCCGCGTAGGCGATGGTGTGGGCCGGCAGCGCGATCACCGGTTCCGGATTGCCGGAACCAAACGGGCCGGCGCGCTCGATCATCGCGACAAGACCGGCGTCCGCCGCCGACGCGCTCACCGCGCCGTCGATGGAAAGACCGTTCGAGCGCCGCGCCACTTCCACATCGGCGCCAAGCGTCGCTTCGAAGAACGCGCGCAACGGCGCCAGCGCATCCCTGCGCAGCGTGATGCCGGCGGCCATGGCGTGACCACCCCCTTTGATGAGCAATCCCTCGGCCACCGCGCGGCGCACCGTGCGGCCGAGATCGACCCCGGCGATCGAGCGGCCCGATCCGGTGCCGGTGCCGCCGGGCTCAAGCGCAATCGCGAATGCGGGACGGCCGAATTTTTCCTTAAGCCGCGCCGCAACGATTCCGACAACGCCCGGATGCCAGCCTTCCGCCGCGGTCACTACAACGGCACCCTTCTCCTCGATGCCGAGCGCCGCCATGGCCTCGGCTTCGGCCTGCGCCAGCGTGTCCATTTCGATGGCCTGGCGTTCGCGGTTGAGCCGATCGAGTTCCGCAGCGATCTGCGCAGCTTTATCCGGATCGTCTTCCATCAACAGCCGGACGCCGAGGTCGGCGCGGCCGATGCGTCCGCCGGCATTGATCCGCGGACCCAATAGAAATCCGAGATGCCAGGCTTCCGGCGGACCGGAGAGCCGCGCCACATCCATCAAGCTTACGTGGCCCGGGCGCTCGCGCCGGCGCAACGCGATCAGACCCTTGGCGACGAAAGCGCGATTAAGCCCGATCAGCGGCACCACGTCGGCCACCGTGCCGAGTGCGACATCGTCGAGGAACGCGAGAAGATCGGGCTCGGGTCGCACGGCGTTCCAGAACCCCCGCGTTCGCAGTTCGCGGTTCACCGCAACCACAGTCATAAAGACAAGACCAACGGCCGCGAGATAACCGAGGCCGGAAAGATCGTCGCGCCGGTTCGGATTGACGATGGCAAGAGCCGGCGGCAGCACTTCGTCGGCCTGATGATGATCGATGACGACAACATCGACGCCAAGCGTGCGCGCTTCGGCAAGCGGCTCGACGCTGGTGGTACCGCAGTCCACGGTCACGAGCAGCGTCGCGCCGCGCGCCGCGAGCGAGCGCACCGCCTCGACGTTTGGGCCGTAGCCCTCGAACAGCCGGTCTGGAATATGGATCAGCGGCTCGACGCCGGCCAAGCGCAGGAAGCGCGCCAACAGCGCTGCCGAGGTCGCACCGTCGACATCGTAGTCGCCGAAGATCGCGATGGTTTCGCTGCGGATGATCGCGTCCGCGATCCGCGCCGCCGCCTCGGACATCGCGGTGAGCACGTTGGGATCGGGCATCGAGCGCTTGACCGTCGGGTCGAGGAAAGCCTCGACTGCGTCGACCTCGACGTTGCGGCCGGCGAGGATGCGCGCCAGCAGTTCGGGAAGATCGTGGCGCTGCGCGATGGCGAGCGCTCGCGCCGAACCGCGCTGGTCGAGCCGGTCGCGCCAGCGCCGCCCGGTCGCCGAACTTTCGACGCCAAGGAAAAGGCCGTCTGTCACGGCAAACTCGCGGGGTTCAAAGCCCATCGAACGAGCCTAGCCGATTCGCGTAGGCTCGGCTCGATAGCGCGGAGGGGCTGGATTGGCGCGATGTCCGACTTCAGGCGGCTTTCGGGTGGCCAAGCTGACGTCACCGCAGCGCTCAGCAAGCCGCGCTACTCGGCAAGTCGCGCGGCGCCAATGACGCCGCCCGCCACGTCCCCGCTTCCTTCTGGAATATATAAAACCAGCCAGTCTTCGCGTTTCCACCTGCGCGCTTAACAACGTAATCCACGAAGGCCAGAGCAACGCTTTTTGAAAGCAAGCTGATCTGAATGTTCTCGATTTCGGTGCCGGTGCGGCCCGATTTTGCCTGATCAACAAGGTATGCTTTCAAAAATTCGCAGACGGCCGCGGTATCTGGAAAAGTGATGTGACCGCTGTCGGGGGATAGAAACAAGATCGGAGCTTTGTACATCTTCGTTGCGATTGACTCCGCATCGCCGGCGTCGAGCAGCGAGATGTATTGGCGCAGGACCGTCTCAATGGCGACAGTGTCTTCGTTTGAAGATGCGTCAGGGCTGATCGCAGTTGAAGCGCCCGATGCAGCAGAAGTCGATGTTGAATTCATCTGGACGCTCCATTGCGAATTGGGAGATCGCCGCGAAAAAGCGCATTCCCTTGAACCGCAGTCCGCCGGCGACAAGTCAAGCCGGCACATTGACCCCAAACGCGAGCCAGCTTAGAGAATTAATTGCGTGACGGCGCGGGGATTTGAGGCTGGGCTGTGCTCAATTTCCGCCCGGCAAGGGGGTGGTGATGCGACGGCGCTTGCTGCGAATATTCGCTGGCGCTTCCGGCCTGACGGCCGTCGTTGCAATGGCGCTGTCACTACTCGCTCTGACTGCCGAGCCCGCGTCAGCCCAACCGGCATGCGATCAGCCGCTCAGCGCTTCCGGCACCTGCACCTATCAAGGACAGAATTACAATTACAGCTGCACGTCTGCACGTGGGACCGTAACCTGCAACGTCAGCGGACCCGCCTGTACCGGGAGCTTATTCTACAATCTCGCCACCGGAAAATATGGCGGCAAGTGCGCGAGTATCGCTACCGCGAGTGCGGTCCCGAACTCGCTGCAAATGATGGGAACAAGTGTCCGAACGGTATCACACGTCGGTCTAAGTGTTGTTCAGAGCCAATTCCAAAGCATTCGCGACAACATCCAGAACCGGCTGGCGAACCCGGGAAGCACGCGGCCGCTCGGATATGCCGAGGATGCCGCCGCCGAGCCGCTTGCCTACGCGGATCCGAATTCGTCGCGCATGCCGCTACTCCTCAAGACACCGGGGCAACCACAGCCCGTCGACAATGGGCTCGCTGTTTGGATGCAGTCGTACGTCGATTACGAAAACCGCTGGGGCGTCGTGGGCGGATTTAATACCGACAGTAACACATTGAACCGCGGCATCATCGGCGGCATTGATAAGACCTTTGGCGTCGGACAACAGACCTATGTTTTCGGCCTGTTGGGCGGAGAAACGGACTCTTCGATTTACAACGTCGACGGTTCCTCCGCCGGCATCACCGGCCCTTCCGCCGGATCGTATGCCATTTACATCAACGGGGCCTTTTCGGCCGACGGCACTTTCAAAGCCGATGTGTTGAACATCAGCCAAGCCGCCAGCGGCGTTATTACGCCGCTTGGTGTTGTCAACTACACCATCGCCGGCGACGTGAACTACAAAGTGTACATGAAAGACTGGTGGTTCGAGCCGACCCTCGGCGTGTCTGACGTGGTGTCAGACTGGAACAGCGCCGCCCAGGCGGTGGGCCTGGGCAACGGCTATGATCTGCGTCTGGAAGGCGGCAGCCGCTTTGGCACGGCGTTTAATTTGGGGCCGGCCTCGGTCGAGGCGACATTGCTGACGCTCGTCTACGACGACGTTATCATCACCGGCGGAACGCTCGGGCAGGCCTCGGCGGGAACGCTGCTTGTGCCGAGCGACGTCGGTTATCTGGTCGGACAAGGGATCGGCAAGCTGAACTTCGACTGGAGCAGCGCGATCAGGGGCTTTTCGACTTATGTCGAAGCGGAAATCCGCGGCCGTGAAGGCGTGATCGGCGTCGCTGGGAGATTGGGCGCGCGTTATAGCTGGTAGCCGCCAGCAGCAATTCTTCCCGCTTGCACGCACGACGCGGAAGCAACCAACGCCCTCGAGTTTCGGCTTATCAGAATGAAGCGACCGATCTTGCGACGAGATAAATTCCCAGCAGCAGCAAACCAATGAAAAACCAGCGCCGGAACACCGCCGATGGCAATTTCCGGCGGAGCGTCTGACCGACCCACATACCGGCACATGCCGCGGCCAATGCAGCGACGGTTACGCCCGCATTCGAGACATTGAAACCTCCCGCCACGCCGACGTTGACGGCGAGCGCGATCGTCGAGACCGTAAACGACAGGCCGAGCGCTTGGACGAGGTCTTCTTTCTCAAGCCCGATCGCCTGCAAATAGGGAACCGCGGGTATCACGAAGACGCCGGTGGCCGCCGTGATGATGCCGGTTACGGCTCCGGTCAACGGGCCGACGATCACCTCCCGGTCGCGCGATAAGGCCAGACGAATGGAGACGAGACCGGACAGTGCATAAAGCGCCAGCGCCGCGCCGAGAAAAGCTGTGCCATATCGGGCGTATGCACCCGTCATCAGCCCCATGCCGAGCCAGGTGCCCACACATACGCCGCCCATCATCGGCCAAAGCCGCCGTATGATGGACCAGATCGAGGGGCCCGCCACCATCTGCCAGATGTTGGTCAGCAATGACGGCAGGATCAAAATTGCCGCCGCCTCGACCGGCGGCATGACGATGGCCAGCAGACCCATGGCAATGGTCGGAAGGCCGAGCCCGATGGCGCCCTTGACGAAGCCGGCAAGTGCGAACACCGCGGCAACGAGGATGAAATTTCCGTCAAGCATCGCGCGCTATTACTGGTCCCAAGAACGCCAAATCACAATTCGGCATTTAGGGAACGAGCCTTCGGCGAATCCGAACGCGGATCGGCGCCGCTGCCGTAGGCCGAATCACTTGGCGGTGCGTACGCTGGTAAAACCGTTCCCGCGACCTAATTGTGGAGCGAAATGCCGAAACGCGTTGGCGGCACATTGAGGAGGATTGGATTTGAACGTTGCACCTTCCGCGATAACTGAACTTCTCATGGGGTTCATCGAGGATTTCAACAACCTGGATTGGCCAAGTTTCCGCGCCCGGTTCTGCGACGACGCAACCGTATTCTTTCCGCAACAATATCGGGCGGGCCGTGCCGCCGGTCGCGTGGAGACCGACGCGGCCTGGGGTGCGGTTTTTGGATCGCTCCGGGCGGCCTCCGGAAAGACCGCACCGCCATTCATGCACTTGCAGCCCCAGGAGCTTGTTGTTCAAAAACTCAGCGGTGCAGCGATCGCGACCTTCACGTTGCAGAGCGGCACTGCCGGCACGATCGGCCGGCGGACTTTGGTCCTGACGGAAACCGCCGGCGGTTGGAAGATCGCGCACCTGCACGGTTCAACTGCCTCGACTTTGGCGGAACGCTAGAACAAGGCAGTCAGTCTGCCGCCGAGTTTTACGCGAGCCCGCGGCAGTACGCCTGCGTTGTCGCGGCCCACCCGAGAAAGGTCTCGACATTGAAGACGGTCGCGGCCTTCACAAACGCCGGCCCGGTCTCGTTGGTCGCGTCCTCGATCAGAAGACACTGGTAATCTCGATAAAGGCCGTCGCGCAGGGTGGCCTCTACACAGACGTTTGTCGCGATCCCGACGAACGCAAGAAAGTTTATGCCGCGAGAGCGCAGCATCGAATCCAAATTGGTTTCGAAGAAGCCGCTCAATCGGGTTTTTTCCACGAGAAAATCGCCGTCGCGGGGGGCCAATTCATCGATGACCGCGTAATCCCAGGTGCCGCGTATCAAAGCGGTGCCGGCGTTCGAGCGTTCGCGCATAAATCGCCAGGCTACGGACTTGTGCCACATGCCCCCATGCGGCGCGCCCGCATCGTGCATGTCGGCGTGCCAGCCCATCTGCAGGTAGACGATTTGAACGCCATTGCGCCGCGCCGCATCGACGACAGACCGGCAATTCTCAATCGTCGCCTGCGCTCCGGAAATATCGAAACCGGCGCGGTCGAGAAAACCGCCCTTGGTTGCGAAGCCGTTCTGCATATCGACTACAACCACCGCGCTTCGCTGCGGATCGAATTCCACGGCCTGGGGTCGAGCGTCGACGGTAACGTGATGAAGCGTCGTCATCCTTGATCCGATGTTGCCTTTGATGGCGCGGTGCCCGACTTTGGGCGGGCGGCAAACAAATTGGTGATGATTGCGATCGGAGGTTGTTGTCTTGGTAGCAAGCCGGATTTGTGAATTTGCGGGGGTGCGACTACTGTTGGCCGGCGGTTAAAACGGTTGTTCCAGCGAGCGATCTTTGGATTGCGGTTGGACGAAGTCAAGTGCGGCTGGCGCCTTCGAGCAGGCTCCACGCAGAAGGGCGTTCTCTATGAAGTTTCCGAACAAATTAATCGTGGCCGCTGCGGTTGCGACGACAGTGGTTTCGTCGGCGCAAGCCGAAATCAGGATCGGCATGACCCTCGGAACGACGGGCCCAACCGCTTCGGCGGGGATACCCTATTGGAAAGTCTTTACGCATTTACCTGAAATCGTTGCCGGACAATCGGTCAAATACATCATGTTTGATGACGCCGGAGACCCCTCCAGTGCCACCAGGAATGCGCGCAAGCTGATCAGCGAGGACAATGTCGATCTCCTGGTCGCCTCGACGTCGACGCCGACGTGTCTCGCTGTCGCCGATGTAGCCGTTGAAAATAAAGTTCCCCAAATCTGCATGGCGCCAATCGTCGTGCCCGAGCAAAAGCAGCCGTGGGTCTTCACCGTGCCGCAACGGGTGCCCGTGATGTTCGGCGCGGTGGTCGAAGACATGAAGGCAAAGGGCGTTAAATCGCTCGGCTACATTGGGTTTGCCGATGGCTGGGGCGATGTCTGTTTACAGACTATCGAGAAGCTAGCTGGCGACGCGGGCATCAAGATTGTCGCCCGCGAGCGATACAACCGCGCCGACACGTCCGTGACGGCGCAAGCGCTACGGATCATGTCCGCTCAGCCGGACGCGGTCTTCATCGGTGCTACGGCTTCACCCGCTGCCCTGCCCCATTTCACGCTGCGAGATCACGGCTTCGAAGGGCGCATCTATCACACCCACGGCATTATCGGCCCGGACTTTCTCCGTGTTGGCGGTAAATCGGTCGAAGGAGCAATCGCGCCGAGCGGCCCGCTTGTAGTCGTCGATCAGTTACCTGACGGCAGCGCGACGAAGCAGATATCCCTCGCGTTTATCAAACAATACGAGGCGATCTATCCTGAGGTCCGCAACAGTTTTGCCGGTTATGCCTACGACACGTTCCTGCTGATCCAGGCAGCCATTCCAGGCGCCGTGGCCAAAGCGACGCCGGGTACATCACAATTTCGCCAGGCAATGCGCAACTCCCTCGAAAACCTCAAAGATGTGGTCGGGACCCAGGCTGTCTATACGATGTCCCCGCAGGATCATAATGGCGTTGACGAACGCGCCCGTGTCCTGGTGCAAGTGAAGGACGGTAAGTTCACGCTGATGCATTAGCCTTTGTTGCATTAGCCTTTGATGCACTCGCCTTACCGCTACAATGGAGCGATGTGCCCCATCGTAAACGTTGCTCTCGTCCGCTAAGCCGAAAACGGCCCACGCTGCTTCGAATACCTGGGGCGCGAATTCCCCTATCGGGGCAAATCCAGATTGCTGTGCGTCATCAGCGCTCACCGCGTCAAAGAAAGTTCCACTAGCGCAAAGTGAGCCCCGAATAATCCAAAACGTCGAAGTTCCAGTTCTCCGTTACCGAAAAGACACATCGCGAGGATATGGCGAGGATAAAGTCCGCCGCGGCTGGACAATAACAAGCGACTCTAGCACCTATGGCAATCGACTCTGGCACCCTCGCGAGGTGTGAGTAAAACCCCTCAGAACAGTTGCCCACCGGAGCGCTGAAAGCGCAAACGTTCGTTGGAGGAATGCGTGGCTTACACTGGGCCATACCCTAAAATCTTTACCGGCTTAACCGGCGAAGTGCTGGTCAGCGGCACAACATTTACTAGCGGCGGCATCGTCAATTCCGGCACGATCCAAAGCGGTATCGTGATCGAAGACGGCGGCTTCCTCAGCGGCAGCGTCGTCAATGCCGTCACCGGCACGATATCCGGCGGCATCGTGCTGCAAAGCGGCGGCTTTATCTCCAGCGGCGGCATCGTCGATTCCGGCGTCCTCACCGGCGGCATTGAGATCCATTCTGGCGGCAAGATCGTCGCCAGCGGTGGCACGGCCAATACCGCCATCGCCATCGAACACGCCCTGACCTTCGCCGGCGGCATCATCGACAGCGGAGCGATCTCGGCAGAGAGCCGCGGTATCCTGCTCGACAGCGGCGGCGTCATTTCCGGCGGTATTACTGTCGCCGCGGCCGGCAGCGTCATTGTCGCCAATGGCAACGCCATTGAGGTGGAAAACACCACCACTTTTGCCGGCGCGATCGTCAACAGTGGCAAGCTTGCCGGCGACGGTGCCTCCGGCAACGCAATATTGGCGAGCCTCGTCTCCAGTTTCACTGGCGGTATTAGCAACGCTGGAACGATATCGGGTGCCGGTCGCGGCATCGAGATCAGCGCCATCGGCGCCTTCGGCAATGCCAGCGCCGGCGGCGGCATCACCAACAGCGGCACGATCGCGACCGTAAATACCGGAATTTATGTTTCCAACGTTAATTTCTTCTCCGGCGGCATCGACAATGCCGGCACCATCTCGACGAACGACACTGCCAGCATTATCGTAACGAAGGTCACCGTTTTCGGCAATACTGGCTCCGGCGGCGGTATCTCCAATACCGGCACCATCTCGGCGCCGCGAACCGGCGTCCGCGTGGAGCAGGTCGCCACCTTCGTTGGCGGCATCAGCAACCGCGGGACGATCTCATCGACGACCGCCACCGGCATTGCTGTTCTGAGCGTCGGGGCTTTCGGCAATGCCGGCGCTGGCGGCAGCATCGTCAATAGCGGCACAATCTCAGCCGGCGACCGTGGCATCTGGGTCAGCAACGGCAGCCTATTTTCCGGCGGCATCGTCAATGTCAGCGGCGGCAAGATCGTCGCCGGGAGCGATGCCATCACGGTACAAGGCACCACCACCTTCGCCGGCGGCATCAGCAATGCCGGAAACCTCGCTGGGAGTGAGTCCGGCATCCACATCAGCGCTGTGGGCACCTTCGCCGGCGGCATCGACAACAGCGGGGTCATTTCCGGGCAAAACGCCATCCTGGTTGAATCGGTGGGCGCCTTTGGCAGCACCAGCGCCGGCGGCGGCATCACCAATACAGGCACCATCGTCGGGACCAACTTCGCCGTCCAGCTCTTCGACGCGACGAGCGCCGTCGGCGGTATCGACAACCGCGGTAAAATTGACGGCGGCCTACTCGCCGGCGGCGGCGCCATCGGCGTTTCGGTCGACCTTGTTGTTCTCTCCGGCGGCATCCTCAATAGCGGCACGATCTCGGGAGCGGAGGAAGCCGTTTGGGTCGGCGGCAACGCCGTGAATAACGGCGCGTTGACACTATCGACTTTCGCCGGCGGCATCAGCAATGCAGGGACGATCTCGGGAGCCGAGGACGCCGTTATGGTCGGCGGCAAGGCTTCGACCAACGGCGCATTGACGCTATCGATTTTCGCCGGCGGCATCAGTAATACGGGCACGATCTCGGGGTCTTTCGCCGTCATGGTCGGCGGCACCGCGGCTATCAACGGCTCGCTCACGATCTCGACCTTCACCGGCGGCATCATCAATAGCGGTAAGATTTCTGGCGCTAACGACATCCTCGTCGGCGGTTTCGCCCGTAGCGGCGGCACGGTTGCGATATCGGTGTTCAGTGGCAGCATCAGCAATGCCGGCACGATCTCGGGGAACGAGGGCATCGGGGTCGGCGGCAACGCCAATGGCGGATCGGTCGTGGTGGCGTCTTTTGCCAACGGCATCAGCAATACCGGCACGATTTCTCACGGCGGCATCGACGTCGGTGGCTTCGCCGGAAACAGCGGCTCGGTTACGATTTCGGTCTTCTCCGGCGGCATCATCAATAGCGGGCGAATCATTTCCGGCGGCATCGATGTCGGCGGCACCGCCATTATAGGCGGCTCGGTTACGATTTCGACCTTTGCTGGCGGCATCAGCAATACCGGCACGATTACAGCCGTTCCCGGCGACGCCGTTATCGTCGCCGGTTTTGCCACCAGCGGCTCGTTTGGGCTTTCGACTTTTTCCGGCGGCATTCACAACAGTGGTAAAATCTCGGCGGGGGCCGATGCGATCCTCGTCGGCGGCCGCGCGGGCACCGGTGGATCCGTTGCCATCTCAAGTTTTGCCGGCGGCATCAGCAATGCCGGTTCGATTTCGGCGGGCAGTCACGGCATCGAGATCGGCGGCTTCGCCCGCGGCGGCGGTTCCGTCACGATATCGACCTTCACCGGCGGCATCAGCAACACCGGCACGATTTCGGGCGGCAGTGGTGCAGCGATCGTCATCGACAACGTCAACGTGTTCTCGGGCGGGGTCGACAACGCCAACACCATCATCGCCCGCCCCCAAGGCAGCAGCGGCGCCATTTGGATCAATCACGACGGCAGTTTCTTCGGCGGCATCAGCAACGGCGGCACCATCTCCGCCACGAGCGGGACCGGGAGCAAACGCGATTTGATGGTCAGCAACGTCGCGGTGTTCGGCACCAGCGGCACCGACGGCGGCATCGTCAATACCGGTCACATGTCGGCGGGCAACGCCGCGATTGTGGTGCGCACGGTGACCGGCTTCGGCAGCACCAGCGCCGGCGGCGGCGTCGTCAACAGCGGCAACATCGTGGCTGGCTCTCAGGGCCTTTACCTGCAGAACATCGGCACCGAAGCGGGCGGCGTCGTCAACGCGGGCACAATATCGGCGGGGCACACGGGCATTCTTCTGCAGTCTGTGACCAGCTTTGCCGGCGGCATCACCGATAGCGGCACCATCTCGGCGAAAGGCGGCATCCTGGTCGAGAACGCCGACGTCATTTCCGGCGGCATCACGATCGGCAGCACCGGCGACATCGGCGGCGGCAATAGCGGCGGCGGCAATGCCATCGGGGTGACGACTACCTCAACGTTTGCCGGAAGCATCGATAACGGCGGCAAAATCGCTGGATATAGCGGCATTTTTGTCAGCGCCGTCAGCACCTTCACCGGCAACATCAGTAACGCCAGCGGCGGCACCGTCTCAGCGCTACAGTCCGACATCTTTGTCTTCAGCGACGGCACCTTCGCCGGCGCTATCAGCAATGCCAGCGGCGGCACCCTCTCGTCGACCCGAGGCGACGGCATTGACGTCGCCTCCGTCGCCAGCTTCGGCAATGCCGGCGCCAGCGGCGGCATCGTCAACAACGGCACGATCTCAGCGGCATTCGACGGCATTTCGCTCTATGGGGGCAGTGCTGTTTCGGGAGGCATCGTCAACCGCGGCATGATTCATGCCGGCCACAGCGGCATCACCATCGGCACTATCTCGGTGTTTTCCGGCGGGATCAGCAATTACGGCGCGATCTCTGCGGCGGCGGGCATCGTCGTTGGCTCAACCGGTACGCCTAGCCCGGTGTCATCGTTCTCAGGCGATATCTTCAATTCCGGCACCATCTCGGCGAAGACCGGCATCGAAGTCCTCGACAGCACGATCGCCGGCGCCATCGTCAACTCCGGCAAGATCGTGGCGACGAGCCATGGCATCGCCATCCTCAGCGGCGGCGAAGTTGTTGGCGGAGCGGCAGCTTTCGCCGTCGACATTACCGGGAGCACCTTCACCGGCGGCATTGTCAATTCCGGCGTGATCTCGGGGTCCGGCGGTATCGACATTACGCAGGTGTCGGGCGTCAGCATTTTCGACGATGGCAGTATCCTTGCCTCGGGCGGCACGGCGATCGGGTTCGACGGCGGCGGCAATACGCTGACGTTGGCAGCGGGCTATACCATCAGCGGCACGGTGAGCGGCGCGGGGTCCGATACGCTGAAGCTCGGCGGCAGCGGACCGGCCGCGTTCGATCTTTCCGATCTTGGCTCGACCTATCTGGGCTTCACCACGCTCGAAGTGACCGGCGGCATCTGGACGCTGACCGGTTCGGGCGGCGGGTTTGTCGTTTCCAGCGGCGCCACCATCGTGCTCACCAGCGGCACCGATCTCACCGGTCACAACGTCATATCGAGCGGCGGCGCGATCGAATTCCTTAGCGGCGCCTCCTTCCCGAGTTACTCGGGGCTCGCCGGCTCCATCCTGGAAATCGGCTCGGGCTACATCTATTCGGGAGGCGTGACCAACGGCCACCCGGTGGACGTGCTGTCGGGCGGCACCTACAGCGGCGGCGCCGTCAGTTCTGGCGGCAAGCTGACCATCGAGGCGGGCGGCGTCGACAGCGGCTCGACTTCGCTTAAGGGCGGTGCCGTTATCGTCTCGTCCGGCGGCAAAAGCGTCAGCGCCATTGTCTCTGGCGGCGGCACCGAGCTGGTCTCGGCCAGCGGCACCGCCAGCAACACAATCGTATCAAGCGGCGGCACGCTCGCGGTCCTCTCGGGCGGCACTGCCGATCCAACCCGGCTTCTGTCCGGCGGCAGCGAAATCGTCAGCAGAGGCGGCACCGACGACGGTGCGCAGCTGTCCGGCGGCACGCAGCTGGTCTACGGCCTTGCCAGCGGCACCACGGACCATTCGGGCGCGCAGATCGTCGAATCCGGCGGCATCGCCAGCAGTTCGATCCTCTCCGGCGGCAGCGAGATCGTCAGCCACGGCGGCACCGACGTCAGCGCGCGGATTTCCGGCGGCACGCAACTGGTATTCGGGCTGGCCAGCGGCGCTACCGCCTTCACTGGCTCGCAGGTCGTAGAATCTGCCGGCATCGCCAGCAGCACAATTATCTCAGGCGGCAGCGAGATCGTCAGCACCCACGGCACCGACCATGGCGCGCAGATCTCCGGCGGGACGCAGCTCGTCACCGGCCTGGCCAGCGGCGTCACGGTCTTCACCGGCGGTTCGCAGGCAGTCGAGTCCAGCGGCGTTGTCAGCGGCACGACCGTCTCGACCGGCGGCACCGAAATCGTCAGCGCCCACGGCACCTCGATTGACGCGACCGTAGCCTCCGGTGCCACCGAGGTCGTTTACGGCCTCGATATCGGCGCAACGGTCACTGGCGGCAACGAGCAGCAGTGGGTCTCATCGGGCGGAATCGTCAGCGGCGCCAGTGTCACCTTCGGCGCGGAAAACGTTTTCAGCGGCGGGAAGACCGTCGCTGTGAATGTCGATCTGGACAGCCAGGAGACGGTCGCATCCGGCGGCATTGCCAGTTCCAGCATCATCAATTTCGGCGCCAACCAGGAGGTCCAGTCAGGAGCCATCGGAATTGGCACTACGGCCTTCGCCAATGGCGGCGACGGCATTGATGCCGGCGGCACCGATCTTGCTGCACGCATTTCAGGCGGTATCCAGCGCGTCGACCGGCTACGCGAGCGGCACGATTGTGTTTGCGGGCTCAGGCGTAGTCGAATCCGGCGGCATCGCCAGCAGCACGACGGTGTCGAGCGGCGGTACCGAGATCGTGTCCTCCGGCGGCATGGCCAGCGCGACCACCATATCCAGCGGTGGTGCGCTCGTTGCCGATTCCGGCGGCACTGCCGCTGCGACCCGAATTTTGAAGGGCGGCGCCGAGATCGTTTCGTGCGGCGGCACCGACAAGGCTGTGCAGATTTCCGGCGGCACGCAGTTGGTGGTGATCTGGCGGTTTCGCCAGTGGCGCCATGGTGTTTGCCGGGGGCGTGCAAGTGGTGGATTCCGGCGGCACTGCGAGCGGCACCGTAGTCAAGACTGGCGGCACCGAGCTTGCTGGAGTCCGGCGGCACGATCAGCGGACGACCATGTCAAGCGCCGGCACTTTGGAACTGGTCAGATGGCACCACATGGCGGCCCCGGCCGGCGTCGATGTTTTCCGCCGGCGCCATCTTGGCCGCCGGTCCGGGCGAAACGTTCAGCGGCTTCACCGTCAGCGGCGGCAAGAAGGTCGAGGTGCTGTCCGGCGGACACGACAGCGGCGGCACAATCAATAGCGGCGGCACGCTGACAGTGTGCCTGGAGGCGTCGACAGCGCCACGCGATCACAAGGGCGGCACCGAGATCGTCGGGTCGGGCGGCATCGCGGGCGGCGTCACAGTCGTCCGGCGGCACCTGATAGTTCTGTCAGACGGCAGCGTCGTCATCGACGTCGCCAGCAGCGGCATCATGCTCGCCTCTGGCGGCAAGCCGAGATCATCTGGGCGGCGTCACGATTTCCGGCGGCTTGCTGGAAACCTCCGCCGGCGGGCAGGTCGGTGTCTCCAGTGCAGGCAATGTATTTAGCAGCGTCGGCATCAAAGCCTCGGTGACCGTCGAAAGCGGCGGCACACTGACGCTCAACGGCGACACGCTCAGCGCCAGCGGTTCAGTGGAGATCGCCAGTGGCGGCACTGGTATCGTCAGCGGCGGCACGCTCTCTCCCGCTGCGACAGCGCTGATCGAAACCGGCGGCACCGGCATCGTCAGCGGCATCATCAGCAACGGCAGGCACAATGTGGTCGCCGGTTACAACGCGGGTCGCAGCTCATGACGGTTCCGGCGTTACCCTGACCGGCGGCGGCACCGTGGACATCGGCGGCGCCGGGGGCGACACGATCGAGGACAGCGGCACCGCCGTCACGCTGACCAACGTCAACAACACCATCTCCGGCAAGGAATCGGCGCGATCAGCGGCAGCAACCTGACACTGGTCAACAGCGGCACCATCGACGCCGTTTCGGGTACGCTGAGCATCAGCACCGGTGTCAACGCGGTGACCAATCGCGGCGCGCTGGAAGCGACTACAGACGGTGCGCTCGTCGTCAGCGGCACGCTCAGCAACACCAAGACCATTCAGGCTTTGAGCGACGGCACGGTCACGATCGACGGCGGCCTTATCAATTCCGGCACCGTCGAGGCGCTGGACACGCTTCCCCTGGCCGGCTTCGCCGATATGACCGTCAGCGGCACGGTCACCAATACAAAAACTATCGAAGTTGAGGCGATCGGCGCCGACGACGCCTTTATGACTCTGTCCGGCACCATCGACAATTCCGGCACGATTTTGGGGTCGGCGACGGGCTCGGGCGGCAATGTCGGCGCTGACGATTGACGGCATCATCAACAATTCCGGTGGCGCGATCGTGGGGTCGGGCAACGTCGCCGACACCGACGAGGCCTTCGTGTACCTCAGCGGCACGGTCAACAATTCCGGCGGCCACATCTCGGCCGGGGGCAGCGCGGTCGTTCAGATCGATGGCGCGACGATCTCGGGCGGGACGCTGCAGACGACCGGCGGCGGCGCAATCGAGGATTTCAACAGGGCCGCGACGTTAACCAGCGTGACAATTGCTGCCGGGTCGCTGGTAGCGACGATCAACACCGGCGTGGTGCTGACGCTCAGCGGCGGCACCATCGGCGCGGGCGCGACAGTCGACGCCGGCGACGGCATCGTCGATGTTTTCGGCACGGTCGCCAATTCCGGCACGCTTGAGGCAACCGGCGGCACCGTCGACAGCGGCACCGTCAACATCGATGGCACCGTGGACGACGCGACTACCGGCGTGATCCTGGCTATGCGTGGGCCGGTCAATCTCGACGGCGCGACGATTTCCGCGCGGCACGCTGAAAACCTCGTCTGGTGGCGTGATTGCCGTCAGCGGTGGCGGCAATCTTATTGAGGGCGCCACGATCGCCGCCGACGCGCTCGTCAACGTGGTCCATGGAGGCACGCTGACGCTCAGCGGCGGCACGATCGGCTCAGGCGCCACGATAGAGACGGCGAGCGGCGGCACCGCCATCGTCAGCGGCACGGTGACCAATTCCGGCACGCTGTTTGCGGAGTCCTCCGGAAGCGTCTTGCAGATCAACAGCGGCGCCGTCATCAATGGCGGCAAGGTCGAGGTGGGCAACGGCATCGTCGATATCGTGGCAGCCGGCGGTGAAAGCGTCAGCTTCCTGTCCGGTAGCGGTGGGCTCGAAATTTCAGATCATGCGGGCGCTACAACGGCGTATTCGGGGAAAATCTCCGGATTTGGCGGCTCGGGCCACCTCGATATCACTCAGTATATCGACCTCACCACTGTCGCCTCCGGCGGAGGCATCAGCTTCAACTACACGTCCGGCAACGCCAACGACACCAGTGGAACGCTCACGGTAACGAGCAGCGGCATTTTGGTCGCGACGATCGATCTGATCGGCACCTACTCATCGGGGAACTTCTACATCAGCTCCGGCACCAACGGCACAGTCGAGATCACCGATCCGGCTGTGGTCAATGGCGGCGAGGTCCATAGCGCCAACATCGCGCTGTTCGGCAGCTACATTGCGGGCTTCGCCGGTGGCGGCCACGGCGGCCTCGTGATCACGAGCACGGGTCAGATCGATCCACCGCCGCCTTTGGTTCATCCGCACGCGTGAAGAAGTCGACCGGCTTCCCGTTCGGCGTTGCCGCGTCCAAGATTCTCCTGCCGGTTTGGCGAACCCCGACGCAACAACGGAAAATGAAGAAAACGTAATCCCCCGTCCATCAAGGGTTCAGATCGCAAGTCCAATACTGGTCGCGTTGAAGCTGCAGTTGGCTCAGACGGTAAAGCCAATGCCCAACTTACTTTTGAAGATTGGAGCATGCCATGACGATCAGAAAAACATTCCGGCGAAACTTGATGACGACCGCAATGCTTGCTGTGTTCTCGTTGGCCGGGGTGCTCAATGCCGCGGCCGATACGGACACATATAAGGACGTCAAAAGGCCGAACGGCCATGCGCGGAGCATGGCGGCGAAGCAGGCTGATATTCGTGCCTGTGGTGCGGTCAACGGCTTCGTCAGCAACAAGGATTTTCCGAAAACAGACGCCTGTATGCGAGCCCACGGCTGGGTAATCGCTCGGGTGGACCCGGGTCCCACAACGTCCAGCTCCTGGGGCTTGGGCTGGGGCTGGTCGGGGACTTCTTCGAACTTTGCAGGTGGCATCAGTTCTGGCGGCGGCAGTAGTGACGTGTCATCGAGCAGCGCAAGCACCTCGACGTACGACCCCTCCGCAGACATTGCCGCCTCGGATGCGGCGAATGCGGCCGCTCAAGACATGACCAACGCCGCCGCGGCGGCGGCCACCCAGACCGAAGTGCAATTCAACACCATCTATTCGGCCGGCAATTAGGTTCGATCAAGTCCGCCTAAAACTTATCCAGTTGACGGTGCTGGGCTTTGATCCAGCGCACCGTGCCGGTGATGGAGCGCATCACCACGGTCTGCGTCTCGACAATGCCATTGCCGAACCTGACGCCCTCCAGCATACGGCCGTCGGTGATGCCGGTCGCCGCGAACAAACAATCGCCGCGCACCATATCCTCGATCTGATATTTCCGGCGCGGGTCTTTGATGCCCATTTTCGCGGTGCGCTCGCGCCGTTCCTCGGTGTCGACCACCAGCCGGCATTGCATCTGACCGCCGATGCAGCGGAGCGCCGCTGCCGCCAGCACGCCCTCGGGCGCGCCGCCAATGCCGATAAAAATATCGATGCCGGTTTTGTCAGGCTCCGCGGTGTGAATAGCCGCAGCCACGTCGCCGTCGGTGATCAGGCTGACGGATGCGCCGGCCTTGCGCACTGCAGCGATGATGTCGGCGTGGCGCGGCCGGTCGAGGATCATCGCGGTGATCGCGTCAGGCCTGACGCCTTTGGCTTTGGCAAGCTTGCGGATGTTTTCGTCCGCCGGAGCGTCAAGATCGACCACCCCTATGGGATAGCCGGGGCCGACCGCGATCTTGTCCATGTAAATGTCGGGCGCGTGCAATAGCGTGCCCTCCTCGGCGATCGCGATGGTCGCAATCGAGCCGGGCATGTTCTTGGCGCACAATGTCGTGCCTTCGAGCGGATCGACGGCAATATCGACCTTAAAGCCGCCCTTGGCGCCAACTTTCTCACCGATGAACAACATTGGCGCCTCGTCGAGCTCGCCCTCGCCGATCACCACGGTGCCGTCGATCGGCAATTTGTTGAGTTCGCGCCGCATCGCGTCGACCGCGGCCTGGTCGGCAGCCTTTTCTTCGCCGCGCCCGCGCAGCCGCGCCGCATTGACCGCCGCGCGCTCGGTCACGCGCACAATCTCCATCGCCAGAATGCGCTCGAGCATCATGCTGTGCGGAACGGTAATCGACGACGACATCTTCACTCCTGCAATTCGCTGCGCGTATCGGACTAGATAAAGTTGAGCACGATCTTTTCCGACCTTCCTTCGCCCGCCGAAGCGGGCTTCGCGAAGGCGGGAAATCGGCGGCCACTTTTCGGGATCATGCTCTAGTTCTTCTCAATGCGGATCACTTGCGGCCGTCCGGAGATGACCCGGTCGCGGCGCACCGCCGCGAGCGCCTTATGTACGGCATCCTCACTGGTCGCGTAAGTAATAAGAATGACCGGCACCGGCTCGCCAGAGCGGCCGGGCTGGGTCGCGCCTTGGGCGCGGATATCATGACGTTGCACGATCGACTCCAGCGAGATGTGCCGCTGCGCGAGACGCCGCGCGATGGTCGCCGCGCTACCCGGACGATCGCGCGCCAGCAGACGGATGTAATAGCCGCCTTCATGGCGCTGCATCGGGGCCTTGCCGATTGCGGTCATGCGCGCAGCCGGACGGCCGAATGGCGGCGTGCGAACGCCGCGCGCGATGTCGGCAAGGTCGGCCACGACCGACGAAGCAGTGGCCATGCCGCCGGCGCCGGGTCCGACCAGCGTGATCGGCGCCAAGCCGTCAGCGTCCACCGTTACCGCATTGGTCACGCCCATCACCTGAGCGATCGCGGATTCTTTCGGCACCATGGTCGGATGCACGCGCTGCTCAATGCCGGCGTCGGTTTTGACCGCGACACCCAGGAGCTTGACGCGATAGCCAAGCTCGGCCGCGGCGTCGAGATCGGCGAGCGTGATCGAGGATATGCCCTCGACGTAGACGGCAGCCGGATCGACTTTGGTTCCAAACGCAAGGCTCGCCAAAATCGAAAGCTTTTGCGCGGTGTCGTGACCTTCGACATCGAAGGACGGATCGGCCTCGGCATAACCTAGGCGCTGCGCTTCGCGCAGGCATTCGTCGAACGCGAGACGGTCTTCCTCCATGCGCGAGAGGATATAATTACAGGTGCCGTTGAGAATGCCGTAGATGCGGGTGAACGAATTGCCGTTGAGCCCCTCGCGCAATGTCTTGACGATGGGGATACCGCCGGCAACCGACGCCTCGAAATTGAGCGCCACGCGATGGCGCTCGGCGAGCGCGGCGAGCTTTTGACCGTGTCGGGCGAGCAAGGCCTTATTGGCGGTGACTACCGGCTTGCCGGCCCCGAGCGCGGTTTCGACCACCCGCTTGGCTGGATCGCCCTCCCCGCCGATGACTTCGACCAGAACATCGATCGCCGGATCCGCCGCGAGCGCCACCGGATCGGAAACCCAGCGAAACTTCTTCAGATCGATGTCGCGCTTTTTACCCCGGGAGCGCGCGCTGACGGCGACGACCTCAATCGGACGGCCGCAGCGCGCAATGAGCTTGTCGCGCCCGCGTTCCAATAATTGCACCACAGCCGTGCCGACCGTTCCTAGTCCGGCAAGACCGACTTTCAACGGTTCGGCCATAAACGTCGCTAACCTGGAATAGGCGAACTCGACTAACGCCGGGTCGCCATGGGTACGACGTTGTGCAGCATTTCCGGCCCGGTTTCAAGAAAGCGCCGGATGTTGCGGGCGGCCTGGCGGATGCGCTGCTCGTTCTCGACCAGCGCGATGCGGACGTGGCCCTCGCCATGCTCGCCGAAGCCGGCCCCGGGCGCCACCGCGACGCTCGCCTTCTCAACCAGCAGCGTTGAGAATTCGACGCTGCCCAGCGGCTTGAACGGCTCCGGTATCGGCGCCCAGGCAAACATCGACGCCTGCGGCACCGGAACTTCCCAGCCGGCGCGGCCAAATGATTCGACCAAGGCGTCGCGGCGCCGCCGGTAGGTCGCGCGCATCTCGTGGATGCAATCGTCCGGACCATTGAGCGCGGCGGTCGCCGCGACCTGGATCGGCGTGAAGGCGCCGTAATCGAGATAGGATTTTACCCGCGCCAATGCGGCAATGACCCGCTCGTTGCCGACGGCAAATCCGATACGCCAGCCGGGCATCGAATAGGTCTTCGACAGCGAGGTGAATTCGACCGCGACATCCATCGCGCCCGGAACCTGGAGCACCGACGGCGGCGGATTGTCGTCGAAATAAACTTCGCCGTAGGCGAGATCGGACAACACGATCAGCGAATGCTTCTTCGCAAACGCGACGAGATCGCGATAGAAGTCGAGATCGGCGATGCAGGCGGTCGGATTCGACGGATAGCAGGTAACAACCGCAATCGGTTTGGGGATGGTGTGGTTGACCGCACGCTCAAGCGCGCGGAAAAACTCCTCATTGGCCTCGACTGGAACCGAGCGAATGGCGCCGCCGGCCATCAGGAAGCCGAAGGCGTGAATCGGATAAGTCGGGTTCGGAACAACAATGACGTCGCCCGGCGCGGTAATCGCCTGCGCGACGTTGGCGAAGCCTTCCTTGGAGCCTAGCGTGGTGACGATTTGCGTTTCCGGATTAAGCTTCACACCGAAGCGGCGCGCGTAGTAACCGGCCTGAGCGCGCCGCAGACCCGGAATTCCTTTGGACGCCGAATAACGATCCGTGCGCGTCTTGCCGACCGTCTCTTTAAGCTTCTCGACGACGTGCGCCGGTGCGGGCAAATCGGGATTGCCCATGCCGAGATCGACGATATCGGCACCGCTGTTGCGCGCTGTGGCCTTGGCCCGGTTGACCACCTCGAAGACGTAAGGCGGCAAGCGGCGGATGCGATAAAACTCTTCCATGACTCGAACCAGCTAGTCGGATTTGACGACGTTATAGACCCTATCACTGCCCGTTGTCGTCTGTACCGGCGGTTCGCGTCCCCGCGGGAGCGACCGGGGCCTGCAACGACGTTTTCTGGGGCAAGATCACAGGGGGAGGAATGGGCGGGATCGACTGCAGGTGTTCGCGCTCCGAGACCAGATCGTCGGTCGCCTGCTTGACTTGATCCGGGGTCAGGGGCGTATCGGCCCGTGCCGACGGCATGTCATGGACCGCGGGGAAGCCCACTTCCGAGCAGCCTGCCAGGAGACAGGTCAAACCCGCAGCGAGCAAGCTTCCCAATACAAGCTTTGCAATGCCTTCGCGGCTGTTCACGCTGTTCCCCAATAGCCCCAACACGTCGCTTCGCCCGACCGACTCGCGCTACCCCCCTACTCGTTCGAGTATCTACCGCCGCAAAGGTTTATAAATATCAACCTGCAGGTGGCGCAGGCCAGCGAAATAACGCTGTAATATGGTCGAAACAAGGTCCGGGGACCGGGTGACGGAACGCCAATCCGCCTGTCTGGAATGCTGTTGGGCTGACTTGCGCGCATAATTTGCGCAGGCCATCTGTGCCGCAAGGGCCTATCCTAAGACCCTGCGGGAATCGAGGAACGTTCGTGCGGGCTCCATCGCAACAACCGACGACAGTCGGGCCGGTCGACGTTGAAGCGTTTTCACGCAATCTCGCGCGCGTCATCGAGGAAGGCGGCCGGGCGCTCGCCGCCTACATGAAACCGCGTGAGGACGGCCGCAACGGCGAAATGGCCGATGAACTGCGCGACGTCGTCAAGACGCTCGGCGAAGTGCTGCAATACTGGATGGCCGATCCGCAGCGCACCACCGAATTGCAAAACCGGCTGGGCCGGTCGTATCTCGAGCTCTGGGGCACGGCGGTCAGACGGCTTTCCGGCGAACCCGCGCCGGACGTGGTGACGCCCGCGGCAAACGACAAGCGCTTTTCCGATTCGGAATGGACCACCAACCAGTTCTACGACTTCCTCAAGCAGCTCTATCTGCTCACGGTCGATTGGGCCAACCGCTTGGTCAGCGACGCCGACAAGCTTGATCGGCACACTCGTCACAAAGCCGAGTTCTACATCCGGCAGATCTCGAACGCGCTGTCGCCGTCAAACTTCGTTCTGACCAACCCCGAGCTGTTACGCGAAACGCTCGCGAGCAACGCCGAGAATTTGGTGCGCGGCATGCATATGCTTGCCGAAGACATCGAGGCTGGCGGCGGGCATCTCAAGATTCGCCAGTCGGACTCTTCGATGTTCGCGGTCGGCCGCAATCTGGCGACGACACCTGGCAAGGTGATCTTTCAGAACGAGATCATGCAGCTTCTGCAGTTTGCGCCGTCGACCGAGAAGGTGCTCAAGCGCCCACTTTTGATCGTGCCGCCCTGGATCAACAAATACTACGTGCTCGATCTCGCACCGGAGAAATCTTTCATCAAATGGTGCGTCGATCAGGGCATCACGGTGTTCTGCGTCTCATGGGTCAACCCGGACGAGCGGCTCGCGAAAAAGACCTTCGAAGACTACATCCGCGAAGGGCCGCTTGCGGCGCTGGATGCGATCAAACAAGCGACCGGCGAAGACAAGGTCAACGCCATCGGCTATTGCGTCGGCGGCACGATGCTCGCCGTCGCATTGGCAAAAATGGCGGCGGAAGGCGACGAGCGTATCGCGTCGGCGACCTTGTTCGCCGCCCAGGTGGATTTCACTTATGCCGGCGATCTGAAGGTCTTCATCGACGAGGCGCAGGTCGAAGCCATCGAGCAGCGGATGGCGGAGCGCGGCTATCTCGAAGGCGGCTCGATGGTCGCGGTCTTTAACCTCTTGCGGTCGAATGACCTGATCTGGCCCTACGTCATCAACAATTATCTGCGCGGCAAGGCGCCGTTCCCGTTCGATCTGCTGTACTGGAACTCGGACGCCACGCGGCTGCCGGCCGCCAATCATTCGTTCTATATGCGCAATTGCTACCTCGACAACACCATCACCAAAGGCAAGATGGTGATCGGCAACACGCCGATCGATCTGAAATCGGTGAAAGTACCGATCTACAACCTGGCGACACGCGAAGACCACATCGCGCCGGCCAAATCGGTACTGCTCGGCTGCAAATATTTCGGCGGGCGGGTGCGTTACGTGATGTCCGGCTCCGGTCACATCGCCGGCGTGGTCAATCCGCCGAACAAGCAGAAATATCAGTACTGGACCGGGCCGCGCCCGCGCAGCGCCAACCTTGAAGGCTGGCTGAAGAAGGCGAAGGAAAATCCAGGCTCATGGTGGCCGGACTGGCTGACCTGGCTCAAGAAGCAAGACGCCACCGAAGCGCCCGCCCGCGTCCCCGGCGGCGGCGCGCTCAAACCCATCGAAGATGCGCCGGGAAGTTATGTGAAGGTGCAGGCGTAATAATCGCTCGTCGCAACAGTATGGCTTTTCGTCATGGCCGGACTTGTTCCGGCCATCCACGTCTTTCTGTTGGGCAGAGTCTAAGACGTGGATGCCCGCGACAAGCGCGGGCATGACGACGTGCATCACGGAAACAGCGCCACCTGCTCAAGCCCCATCGTCTCGGGGAAGCCGAGCATGAGGTTCATGTTCTGCACCGCCTGACCGGAAGCGCCCTTGGTGAGGTTGTCGAGCGCCGAGCCGATGATGACGCGGCCGGGGATGCGGTCGGCGGCGACGCCGATAAAGGTCATGTTGGAGCCGCGGACGTGGCGGGTGTGCGGCAGCGCGCCGAACGGCAGCACGTGGACGAACGGTTCGTTCGCGTAGGACTTTAAAAGGAGCGCGTGAAGATCTTGCGCGGAAGCTTTCAGGCCACGCACATAAATCGTTGAAAGGATACCGCGATTCATCGGTACGAGGTGCGGCGTGAAGCTCACGACCACCTCGCGCCCAGCGGCTAGCGAAAATTCCTGGTCGAGTTCGGCCATGTGGCGGTGATGGCCGACGCCATAGGCATGGAAGCCCTCGGACACTTCCGAAAACAGCATCTCCTCTTTGGCCGCCCTGCCCGCGCCGGTCATGCCGGACTTGGCGTCAATGACGATCTCATCGGGGTCGATCGCCTTGGCTTTGAGAAGCGGGATCAGCGCCAGCTCGGCGCAGCTGGTGTAGCAGCCGGGATTAGCGACCAGCTGCGCCGTCTTGATCTGCGAGCGATAGACTTCGGTGAGCCCGTAGACCGCTTTCTTCTGCAACTCGACGGCAGCATGTGGATGTCCGTACCACCGCGCATACGCCGCGGGATCGGCGATCCGGAAATCGGCTGAGAGGTCGACGACTTTTATCGCCGGCACCCGCGCCAACAGATCCTTAATTACCGTTTGCGTGGTGCCGTGCGGCAGCGCGCAGAAAACGAGATCAACGCCAAGCGCCGGCCAGTCGACGCCGTCTAGCGCGACCAGCTTCGGCAAGGCGTACGGCGAGAATTGCGGAAACACATCCGACATCGGCTTGCCGGCACGGCGATCCGCCGTGAGCAACGCGATGTCGACGTGCGGATGCCGCAGCAGAAGCCGCACCAATTCCGCGCCGGTATATCCCGACGCGCCGAGGATGCCGATTTTCGCTTTCGCAGACATGATTGAACCTTTGGCTTTGGGAAGTAAGCCAGCGTCCGCGGCAAGATATCAGGGAAACATATCAGGGAAGTGCCGCGGAGACCGGCGACACGAGATTGCGACGCGTTAAGCGCGCATCCGTGCCGTGCCACGACGGCGGCGGCCCCGCGCGGCGGCAATCAGCGACGAGAAGGTGTCGAATGGGCGAGCCATGCCGGGCGATATAGACGGCAGGCCGTGCGTGGTCAATGCACTCCCTATCCGCTCGTCCCCGCGAAAGCGGAGATCCAGTACCTGGATTCCCGCTTGCGCGGGAATGAGCGGACCAATGTACGGGTCAGAAGCTGCGGAATCTTTACCCCTTCATCCGTGGCATAGTTCACCACTTGATTCGCCCGTCCCGCCCCCAAAATGAGGGCTACTTCCGCCACGATCTGCGCGTAACATCAAAAGCTTCGCATGGGAAAAGTAGCTAAAACTTCAAAACCGTCAGGCGGTCCCGACCTGTTCGCCGGCATCGCCGCCCCTCGCTCCGGCGCGCGCCGTCCGGCGCGCGACACGGCATCCGCGCGGGCCTCCGCCGGCGAGGCCGGCTACACCGCCAAGCACATCGAGGTGCTGGAGGGGCTCGAGCCGGTGCGCCGCCGCCCCGGCATGTATATCGGCGGCACCGACGAGAAGGCGCTGCATCACCTGTTTGCCGAAGTCATCGACAATGCCATGGACGAGGCGCTCGCCGGCCACGCCGACTGGATCGAGGTCGAGATGGAGGCCGACGGCTTTATCGCCGTCACCGACAATGGTCGCGGCATGCCGGTCGATCTGCATCCGAAATTCAAGAACAAGTCCGCGCTCGAAGTGATCATGTGCACGCTGCATGCCGGCGGCAAATTCGATTCCGAGGTCTACGAAACCTCGGGCGGCCTGCACGGCGTCGGCGTGTCGGTGACGAATGCGCTGTCCGAGCGCATGGAGGTCGAAGTCGCGCGCGGCCAAAAACTCTACCGGATGGCGTTCGAGCGCGGCAAGCCGAAGACCAAACTGCTGGATGCCGGCAAGGCGCCGAACCGCCGCGGCACCAAAGTCCGCTTCCGGCCGGACCCGGAGATTTTCGGCGCCAAGGCGCATTTCCAGCCCGAGCGCGTGTTCAAGATGACGCGCTCGAAGGCTTATCTGTTCGGCGGCGTCGAAATTCGCTGGTCGTGCGCCAAGGAACTGCTGCGCGGCATCGAGGACGTTCCCGAGAAGGCAACGTTTCATTTTGCCGACGGCCTAAAAGACTACCTCTCCGAGACGCTCGCCGGCGCAACGCTGGTGCATCCGGACATTTTCACCGGCAGCGCCGGCAAAACCGGCACCCATGGCGCGGCGCAATGGGCGGTCGCCTGGACCGCCGACGCCGACGGCTTCCTCAACTCTTACTGCAACACCATCCCGACCCCCGATGGCGGCACCCACGAATCCGGGCTGCGCTCTGCGCTCACTCGCGGCTTGAAGGATCACGCCGAGCGCGTCGGCCAGGGCAAGCGCGCCGCCTCGATCACCTCGGACGATGTGATGACCGGCGCCGGCGCCATGCTCTCGGTGTTCATTCGCGAGCCGGAATTCCAGGGCCAGACCAAAGACCGGCTCGCCACCGCCGAAGCGCAGCGGATCGTCGAGCAGGCGATCAAAGACCCGTTCGACCACTGGCTCGCCGGCAATCCGGCGCAAGCCAACAAGCTGTTCGACTTCGTGATCGAGCGCGCCGAGGAGCGCATCCGCCGCCGCGCGGAAAAGGACATCGCCCGCAAGAGCGCGGTGCGGAAGCTCCGCCTGCCGGGCAAGCTCGCCGACTGCACCAACTCGGCGGCCGAAGGCTCCGAGTTGTTCGTGGTCGAAGGCGATAGCGCCGGCGGCTCGGCCAAGCAGGCGCGCGATCGCCGCAGCCAGGCGATCCTGCCGCTGCGCGGCAAAATCCTCAACGTCGCGTCGGCCGGCAAGGACAAGCTCGCGCAAAACCAGCAGCTCGCCGATCTCGTCCAGGCGCTCGGCTGCGGCAGCGGCAGTCACTATCGCAACGAGGATTTGCGCTACGGCCGCGTCATCATCATGACCGACGCCGACGTCGACGGCGCCCACATCGCCTCATTGCTGATCACGTTCTTCTACCGGCAGATGCCGCAGCTGATCGACAACGGCCACCTCTATCTCGCGGTCCCGCCGCTCTACCGCTTGAGCCACGGCGGCAAGATTTTTTATGCCCGCAACGAAAAGCACCGCGACGAAATTCTCAAAAAAGAATTTCACGCCAACGCCAAGGTCGAAGTCAGCCGCTTCAAGGGCTTAGGCGAAATGATGGCGGCGCAGCTCAAAGAAACCACCATGGACCCGCGCAAGCGCACGCTCCTGCAGGTCAAAGTCGTCGAGGCCGACCGCAAAACCACCGATAAATCCGTCGAGCGGCTGATGGGCAACAAGCCGGAGCTGCGCTTCGAGTTTATTCAGGAGCGCGCGGAGTTTG
>CAWJBG010000014.1:0-6275 GCA_963841025.1 uncultured Alphaproteobacteria bacterium
CGGACGAGACGGTGTTGGATGTTTAGGGCCGGGTACTGGGCGGTCCGCAACTTTTGACGACCGTGCCGGATACTGGGCGCTGTTTGACGGGTATCGGCGATACATAGCAAGCGTAGTCCGGATGAGCAAAGCGACATCCGGGTCTTTCTCGGTTGCCCAGCCCGCATATCGCTTCGCTCATGCGGGCTACTTTGCTAGTGCGGGAAACCCAGCATGCAAAGGAGGCTACCATGTCGCTAAAGCTGCTCTGCTCTATTGTATTTTTGGTCCTGGCGCTCCTGCTGCCGTACCTACCAGCACACGCGGTAGAACTTAATCCGGCTGCCGTGACGTTTAAGCTCCCGGATCAGATCAAATGGAAAACGAACAGCGAATTTGCCGGAATCGAGACTGCCGTGCTGGCGGGTGATCCATCCAAGCCCGGACTCTACGTCGTGATGGCCAAGTGGCTTGCGGGCAATCATTTCAGCCGCCCGCACTTCCATCCCCACGACCGCTTCATCACAGTCCTTAAGGGGACGTGGTGGGTCGGCACTGGAACCAAGTTCGACACCAATGCCACCGTCCCAATGCCGGCGGGTACTTTCGTCACCCATTACGGGGAGCAAGTTCACTTTGACGGCGCCAAGAACGAGGACGCAGTTCTGCTCATCGTCGGCGAAGGCCCCGCGACGGCGACGCCCGCCGAGGCGAAGTAAAGTAAGCGCGCAGGATGGGTTGAGCTCTTGCGAGTGCGATGGGGTGCCTCGACTCCGGGCTCGACCCGTTAGGTCTACCCACCCTGTTTTTCCTGCGCTGCGTCCGCTAAAAATCGCGCCTTCGTCACCATTCACCGCTTGAAGGTCGAACGGTATGTTCACACACGTCATGGTCGGCGCCAACGATCTCGCCGCTTCCAAGAAGTTCTACGACGCCGTGCTCGGCGCAATTGGGCTCCCGGCCGGTCAGGCCGATCCGAAGGGCCGCATCTTTTATCGCACCAAGACCGGCGTATTCGGCATCTCCGTGCCCATTGACGGTCAACCCGCCACGCACGCCAATGGCGGCACCATCGGGTTTGCGTGCGCCAGTCCTGAACTGGTGAAAGCCTTTCACGACGCCGGCATCGCCAACGGCGGCAAGACCATCGAGGACCCGCCAGGCTGGCGCGAAGGCGGCGCAACCAAGTTCTATCTTGCCTACCTGCGCGACCCTTCGGGAAACAAGATTTGCGCCGCGCACCGCAGCTAAATTTATGCATTCACCTCTCCCCGCGCGCGGGAGAGGGAGAAGGACGACGTTAGCGAGGAACAAGAGGCAATGGTCACTGCCCCCTGCAAATCGGCGGCGGGGCTTGCGGCGGCGGCGGATGAGTTTTTTTGTATTGGGCCAGCACCGGCTCAAGGGTTTCTTTCCCCCAAAATTTCGGCGCGCCGATTTCTTTCAAACAGGACGCGTTCCAATAAAGTCCGGCGCCCGGCAACGGCTGGCCGGCCTTCACCGCCCGCGCGACCGCGTCGATGTCGGCTCTCTCGGGGTAGATGTATAGCGTCGTCGGATTGTCCTTGATGACGGCGACGATTTGTCCGGCATCCGGCCGCGACCAGCTGGTGCAGCCGTCGCTCCTCCCGTTGGCGTACTCCTCAAGCTCGCCGAACGGAACGTAGCCGTCCTGGTCAGCGTAAGCGCTGTGCGGATCTTTGCGGAGACAGGCGTTCCGCAACAGTGCGGCCGCATGTCCGCCGATCTCGCGCACTCGCGCGTTGGCGGTTTCGCCTTCGCCATCGAACTGAACGAACGAGCGTATCAAGGCCGCGTCGCGGTTCGCCGCGGTCCGGTAATAGCCTTTGAACGACGTTCTGGTCTCGGCGGTGACATAGGCCCCGCCGGTCATCAGGAAAGAGTCCAGCGCATTGCCAAAGTTCTTCGCGCACCTTTTGCCGTTGGCGAAATCCGCGATGCCTTTGAGGTCGCGGCCCGCGCCGTGACCTGCGGAAAACGCGCGAAACGACTGGCTCGCTTCACAGACGACGTAAAACCGTGGCCCAACTTTGCCGCCGCCAAGATCGTGGGGACGGGTCGCGTCCATGGCGAGGTAACAGGGGTTTTTGACCTTGCCGGCGTGAACCTTCTGGACATAGAGCGCGCGCGCCCGCTGCAATACCACCGGCGCAATTTGACCGTCGCCTTCCCCGATGTTGGACTTGAGCCAATCCGGAATCTCCGATTGTTGCTCGGCAGCAAACGAGCCGGACGACAGCGCCAGGACTGTGGCGAGCGCGACCGTCACGAACAAGACAATGACGACCATCAAGCGCCCGGCGCTTTTGATAATGTTCAGAACGGCCCGCACCGATGCGCTTCTCCTTTAAATCCTTAGCGGCCGCAGCGCGCTGCTTGAGCGGACGGTCGAATTTGCTGCCAGCGAGATGAACCGCGCGTGACCGAGCAAGCGTAGCGAGCGCAGGGCTAGACTTAACCGCGGATTTGCGGATTTGTATTCAACTCTCCCCGCCACGCGGGAAGAGTAAGCGCGCTGAGACCGTCAAGAAGCCCGGCGGTAACGGCGGTGGGGCAAATTCGCCGGCGCTGGACGTTTGATCCCGCTCGCACGCAATGCCTGCCACCGCTCCGCAAAGGAAAAGCCCGGGAAATCTCCCGGGCTTTTCCAAGACCTAACGTCAAACGACCCGCCGTTAAGCTTCGCGGCCTAGCGGTCCTTGATGATGACGCTGTCGCGGTCACGCCTTGGAGCCGCATGATCCCTGATCACGACATTCGGCGCCGCGCTGTTGTAGAGCGGGCGGTCACGAACAATAACATGATCGCGCGGCGCAGGCGCTACGCCCGGGTGTTCCCTGACGATCACGTTTCCGTTCGGATGATCTTTGACCGTGACGTCCTCCGCATTCGCCGCGGCCGTCGCTGTCAACAAAATAGCCGCTGCAGTTCCGAGAATAATTTTCCGCATCGTGGTTCCTCTTTGTCACCCGCATCACAACGCGCATCCCCGACGATCGTTCCGTCGCGCGCCTCGTTGCGACGGTAACGCGGCTATCAGTCGTGGTGTTTATCGAGGAACTCGAGAATGAGAGCGGCGATCTCGTCGTTCTTTTCATCCAGCGCGAAATGGCCGGCGTCGAGCTGGTGGATTTCGGCGTGCGGCAGATCGCGCTTGTAGGCATCTCCGCCGGGAGCGATGAACGAGGGATCGTTGGTTCCCCACACGACCAAAGTCGGCGGCGCGTGCTCGCGCAGCCAGGCTTGCCACGCCGGATATGAAGCGACGTTGGTGCGGTAGTCGTACAACAACGCCGCCTGGATTTCGCGCTGCCCGGGTTTTGACAGATGCGCGGATTTGTCGGTCCAGGTATCGGGGTTGTAACGATCGGGATGCGAGGTGCCGAGCGTATGACGCTGTTCGGTTGCCGCCGGCGACATAAACCCATCGAACACTTCGGGATGCGCCTTTGGATCGGCCCAATATTGCGCGATACCGGCCCACTTGGTGCCGAGACCTTCCCTGTAGGTGTTGGCATTCTGGATGATGAGCGCCGCCACCTTCTCCGGATGCGGCAAGAAGATGCCGAAGCCGACCGGCCCGCCATAGTCGTGCAGATAGAAGGTGCAGTTGCTGATCTTGAGTTGTTCGAGGAGCCCGTTCGTCGTCTTCGCCAGATTGGCAAAGGTGTAGGTGTACGCGGAGGGTGGCGGAGCGTCGCTCTGCCCGAAGCCCGGAAAATCCGGTGCGATCAGATGATAGCGGGTGGCGAGCAAAGGAATAAGCGTATCGAACTCGCGGGAGGAGGACGGAAAGCCGTGCAGCAGAACGATGGTCGGCGCGTCCTTCGGGCCGGCTTCCCGGTAAAAAACGCCGACGCCGTCAATGATCGCGCGGTGGTAGGTCGTCGTCGCGGAAGTCGACTCCATTGCGGCAGCCTCTCGTACGTGGCCAGCGAAGCGGTGGACGGCGCTCGATCCAGCTGAACTTTGTAGATGTGCCGGAATGCTTATTCTTCAAAGTGCAGGTTCGCGGCCTTCACGACGTCTTGATATTTGACGATGTCGGTCTCGATCATGCGCTTGAAATCTTCCGGCGTACCGCCGCCGGGCTCGACCGCCATGGCGCGAAGCTTCTCCGACACGCCCGGATCGCGGATCGCTTCGTTCAGTGCCTTCTCAAGTTTGGCGACGATGGCGGCGGGTGTTGCCGCGGGCGCAAAAATGCCGCTGAAGAGATGAATGTCGACGTCCGGATAGCCGGCCTCGGCCATGCTCGGAACGTCGGGGAGTTCGGCGGAGCGTTCGGCGCCGGTGACGGCGACGGCCTTGACCTTGCCGGCTTTCACCATCGGCACCGTCGGCGGGCCGTCGGCAATCGCCGTCATGGTCTGTCCGCTGACGACGCTTAGGATCATATCGGTGCTGCTGCGGTAAGGAATGGCAATTCCGGGCATGCCGGATTTCAATTTCAGAAGTTCGGTCGTGATGGTGAACGCGGGCGACGTGGTCGCGTAGTTCGCTTTATCCGGATGCGCCTTGGCCCACTCAACCACTTCCTTCACCGTCTTTGCCGGTTGGTCGGCGGCGATCACCATGAACAGCGGAAAGCGTGCGATCATCGCCAGCGGAACGAACGTCTCGGCCGGCTTGTAGGGAAGATTGGGATAGATCGCGGCAGCGATCGAGGTCGCACCGCTGGCGCCGATCAGCAGCGTGTAGCCATCGGCCGGCTGGTGCGAAACATATTCGGCAGCGAGCCGGCCCCCAGCGCCGGCGCGGTTCTCGATCACCACCGGCTGACCGATCAGCTCGGAGAACTTCTGCCCGACAAGCCGGGCGAAAATATCGTTGCCGCCGCCGGCCGCGAAGCCGACCACAATGCGGATCGGCCGGGTCGGATAGTCGCTTTGCGCATGCGCTTTCGTGAGCGCCGACGCCGACACCATCGTCAGGACCAACGCCAGAAGCGACCAATAAACGGCGCGGGCGCGGAGCCCTGTTCTGATCACGACGCCATCCATTCAATCAGTGCGGCGTTCACGGCTTGCGGCCGCTCGAGCGTGGACAGATGGCCGCAGTCGGGAATGACGACAAGCCGGGCGCCGCGGATGCCTGATGCGATCTCCTGCGCCAGTGCCGGCGGCGTCAACACATCGTCGGCGCCGACGAGGACCAGTGTCGGGCAGGCGATGGTTGAAAGCGTCGGGCGCGAATCGGGCCGGCCCATGATCGCCTTGGTCTCGCGCAAAAAAACCTCGGCGCCAGTCTCCTCTCCCATTGTGCGCACGACGCTTCGAAGCGCGGCATCGCCATGCCGATCGCGATGAACGAGCAGCGGGAACAGCCCCTCTTCGACTTCGCCAAAGCGGCCCGCCTTCGCCAGCTCGATGCGGGGCCGGCGGCCTTCGGTCTGTTGCGGCGTTTCCGCGCCTGGTCCAGTGTCCAGCAGCGCGAGCTTTGCTACCCGCTGCGGCGCCTGCCGTACGATCTCAAAGGCGATGTACCCGCCCATCGACAGGCCGGCGAGCGCAAACCGCGGAGGTGCGGCGGCGAGGATGCGGCGGGCGATCGCCGCAATAGAGTCGTCGCGGGTATGATCGGCGACTGTTACCGGTCCAAACTGCCACAGCGCCGGAATTTGCTCGGCATAAAGCCGTGCCGAGCAGTTAAGGCCGGGAACCAGGATGACGGGCAAATCGCTAAGGGTGGTGTCAGGCATGGGGTTCTTGCCCTTGGGTTTCTTGCTGTCGAACTTCGAAAAAAGCGAAGCAATCCTTTTACTTACAGGGCGATGTTAGGTTGACTTTCACAGGTTCGATCCTATGTTCCGGGCACCGAAAGCACGGCGAATTCGGCCTGCAACGCGTTTCCTCCGTTTATTCCAGTGGTTGCCGCGCCCGGCGCGGACCCTGATTTGAGGGTTTATGTCCTTTTCACATCTCGGCTTGTCCGAAAAAGTCCTCGCCGCCGTTGCGGCGGCCGGTTACCAAACTCCGACCCCGATCCAAGATCAAGCCATCCCCCATGTGCTGGCGCGGCGCGACGTTCTCGGCATCGCCCAGACCGGCACCGGCAAGACGGCAGCCTTCACGCTGCCGATGCTGACCATGCTCAAGCAGGCCGTGCGCGCGCGCGCATGCCGCGCACGCTCATCGTCGAGCCGACGCGGGAACTTGCGGCGCAGGTGCAGGAAAACTTCATCAAATACGGCGCCAACAGCAAACTCAACGTCGCACTCCTGATTGGTGGCGTCTCGTTCGACGATCAGGACGTCAAGCTGACGCGCGGCGTCG
>CAWJBG010000015.1:0-70233 GCA_963841025.1 uncultured Alphaproteobacteria bacterium
CCAGCAACTCCGCACCAGAGTGCATTCGAGTTCGCCGCCCGGTGGGATCGCGGCGGCGAGTACTGGCGATGGGGACACGGCGATTCATCGATCATCGTGAGAATCGCGAATCTCAGCATGGGCAAAAGTTTGATGGCTAACCGCGCTTGAATTCTTCCACTGCCGTGCCCGCCCGGGGGGCCGTGCGCGCCAGCAGGGCCGTCTGCTCGTCTTCCGGCATGGGTTTGAAAGTCTTGGCGAGGTAAACGTTGTAGTTCAGAGTCTCCAAACTGTCGCATCCGGAGATAAGCACGGAAATTGGCTGGCTCCACGCCCACCGCAGCGCTTCATCGGGGGAAGCCACTTTCATGCTTACGATGTTGCCAAAAGCCAGTGTCTTGAACCCCAGTGTCCCCACTCCCCGTTTGACCGCTTCGTCCAACACGGTTCTGCGGAAGCTCTTGAAGTGTGGGTCCACTACATTGATCGGCATCATCAGGGTGTCCAAGGGGTAGCGCTTCACGGCCGCAAGGTGGACTTCGGGATCGAAGTGCCCGGTCATCCCAATAAAACGAATCTTGCCTTCTTTCTTGGCCTTCTCGGCTGTTTCCATGGCGCCATTCGGCCCCAGGATTGTATCGAGCTCCTCCATCTTGCCGACTCCATGAAACTGCCAGACGTCCAGGTAGTCTGTGCGCAAGCGCCGCAGGCTGGTTTCCAGGGTTTCGCGGGATCCCTTTGCGTCGCGCTGGTCCACTTTGCTCATCAAGACCACTGCTTGCCTGCGACCCTGAAGCGCTTTCCCCATCCTCTCTTCCGCCACGCCCTTCATGTAGCAGTCGGCGTTATCGAAGAACGTAACCCCCAGATCCAGTGCCCGGTGAATGATCGCGATGCTGTCTTCCTCATTCTTGGGCACCGCAGTGTGGTATCCACCGAGACCGAAGCTGCTCACTTTCAGCCCGGTTCGACCTAGGGTGCGCATGGGCATCTTGCCGTAGGTCTCGGTCGCTTTTGCCCAGTCCTGCGCCACGCCGCCCAGCACCGCAGAAAGCGAGGTAAAAAGTCGGTGACCGAGCGTACGACGACCGCGGTGTTAGCAGCCGACATGATTCCGGTATTGACGATGCCGCCGCCGACGCCGCTGGTGCCGAACACCGCGACGCGGGTGACCAAAATGTCGCGGCCGCGAATCCCCCCGAGCCGATGCTGCCCGAAATCGTGCCGGCGTTGCTGATGCCGCCGAAGAAGCTCGACGTCCCGATGATCGAAATGGCGGCGCTCGTGCCGTGATCACTGGCCGCCAATGTGCCGCTGTTGAGGATGCCGCCGGAGAAGACGCTGCCGGTGCTGACGATGATGGCGGGGCCGTCAATGCCGGAAATCGTGCCTCCGCTTGCATTGACAATGCCGCCGGCGAAGATCCCGTCCTCTGTAATGACGATACCGGTCTTGACCGCCGAGATGGTGCCGGCATTGGTCACGCCGCCGGCGAAACTGCCGATATTCTGTAGATAGAAGCCCTGCGAACCGGCGATAATCGTGCCGGAATTGACCACGCCCCCACCGGCGCTGGTGCTGCCAAAGTCGGTGACCGAGCGTACAACGACCGCGGCGTTGAGCGCCGACATGATACCGGTATTGACGATGCCGCCGCGGGCGCCGCTGGTGCCGAACACCGCGACCCTGGAGACCATAATGTCGCGGCCGTCGACCCCCCCGAAGTGGGTCCCCCCCGAAATCGTACCGGCGTTGCTGATGCCGCCGAAGAAGCTTGTAGTTTCGGTGATCCAGATGGCGGCGCTGCTGCCGCGATCACTGGCCGTCAGTGTCCCGCTGTTGACGATGCCGCCGGAGAAGGCACTGCCGCCGCTGACGACGATGGCGGGGCCGTCACCGCCGGAAATCACGCCGCCCCTGGCATTGAATATGCCGCCGGCAAAAGTCGACACGCTACGAACGTCGACGCCGATACTTCCGGAGATTGCGCCGGCATTGCTAAAGCCGCCGGTAAAGGTCTTGCCGGCAATGAGCACCGCCGTGGCGGCGCCGGAAACTTCGCTTGCACTGTCGACGGTGATGCCGTGGCTCGCGACGATCTTACCGTAATCGTCGATGGCGCCGTGGATGGTGGTGCCGGTAAGGGCGATGCCGCCGACACCGCCGGTGACCGAGATCGTGCCGGAATCGACGATGCTGCCGCTTACGGTTCCCACATTGTAGAGCCAGATGCCGGCAAGGCCCGTCGAAATGCTGCCGGTGTTGGTGATGTTGCCGCCAAGGGTGCCGCCGACGCCTTCAAGAATGATGCCGCTCTGGGCTGCCGAGACGTTGCCGGTATTGACGACGTTGCCGAAAAAGGTGCTGACGTCGACTCCAACACCGGCAAGGCCCGCCGAAATGCTGCCGGCGTTGGTGATGCCGCCGGAGACAACGCTGGCAATAATGTCAATGCCGTAATCGTTGTGTGCAGAAATGACGCCGCCGGCGCTGTTGACAATGCTGCCGCTAAACGCGGAGCCGAAGGGACTGTCAACGATGATGCCGCTGCGCTCCGCCTTGATCGTGCCCGCATTGACGATGCTGCCGGAAAACGGCCCGTCGTAAATTTCAATGCCGTCTTCGCTCACCGACGAAAGGACAGCACCTGCAGCGTTGACGATGTTGCCGGTGAAAGTTGCCTGGTCGACTTCAATGGCGGTGTCGCCGGCCGAGATCGCCCCGGTATTGGTGATGCCGCCGGTGACAGTGCCGACATTATAGATAAACAAGCCGGTCTTGGCGGCAGAGATGACACCGGCATTGTGCACACCGCCGGAAAAATCCGCGGTGTTCGAAATGACGATAGCGCCCTTGTTGGCGGCGGCGACAATCTCGCTGCCGGCCTGGATCGAGATGCCGCCGGAAATAATCCCGGTGTCGACGATCTCGCCGCCGCTGAGGAAAGCGGCGCTTTCCAGCACGAGGCCGCCTGTGCCGATGGTGCCGGCGTTGGTGACACCACCGCCGAAGGTAGCGCCGCTTATAATCAGTGAAGACGTGCTCCCGCTGAAATCAGTGGCCCCGGAGATAAAAGCCATGCACTTCCCTCACCCGCCGCTGGCCCAACAGGCCCACTGCCCCCGATTCGACCTTGGTCGAAGGCACGCGGTCTGTCCAGACTCGAATACATTATACCCACGCCACCAAATACGGCGCGTGACAAAATATCCACGCCGCCAAATACCGCGCGTGACAAACCCGTCGGGCGTTGCCCTTGGGACGCTTAAGTTCCACAAACGGAACTGCCGCGCGGCGAGGTCACGCGCCACGTCACACACTCCCCGGCGACCGATGTAGTTTCGGAACCGATGCAGTTTTGCCAAAACAGAGAGGGGAAGTGCCGCAACACCGGCATGTAGCAAATACCCGTGCACCAAGGCAGCGTTTAATCTCACGCGTCGCCGCCCGCTACGCCGGGCCGCCTGAGCGCGCCAGGCAGCAATCGGCCAATCGGAGTGCGTTCGGGTTGATCGTGCGCAAGCGCGCAGAATTGCCACGACTGCGTCGACGTTCCCTTGATCTTTGACGACCTGCATTTGGGATGAGAAAGTTGTGCGCTCGGTCTCGTCTCTTTTGCTTTACTGTCGGTCTGTCGAAAGCTTTACGGCCCGTCTGTTGCAAAAAATACGTAAGTCAGCAGACCTTTTTCGTGTCGGCCTCACGTCCGCTAATGGAATGGTCCGGCCGTGCTCCTGCCCCGCCAGCCATCGAAGCTGGCAAGGGGCGCCAAGGACAAGGAGCACACCATGTCTCAGACTCTCAACGGTTCAGTCGCTGTAATTGGCATTGATATCGGCAAGCCAACTACGCCAGAGCCACGCCCACTGGTCGCCATCGAGCGGCTGTCCGGGTCCGTGAGCGAGATCTGCTGATCGGGTGACGCCAGCATCATTTTTTCCATCGCCGCCACGCGTTGCATCTCGCCTTCCAGTTTGACCAACTTTTCCTTCAAATGTTCGGCTTTTGCTGTCAGCTCCTCTGATGATTCCTGCCGGTCGGCGGTGTCGAGTTGCGCCAGATAGCGCGCCACGCTCGCCTCCAACTGTGTCCGCCGCCGCTCCACCTTGTTGCGCGTAAAGTTCTTGTCGCGGTTGTTAACTGCCTTGAACTTGCTGCCATCAATCGCGACGCTCGATGTGGCGAGCAGGCCCATCTGCCGGCATAGTTCGATAAACTGAACGCAGACTTGCTTGATCGCCAACCCGCCATCCTTGCGGAAGTCGGCAATCGTCTTGTGATCGGGAACCAGCCGGCCAGTCAGCCACATCACTTCAATATTGCGCCCAGCTTCACGCTCAAGCCGCCGGCTCGACTGAACCCGGTTGAGGTAGCCGTAAATGTAAAGCTTCAGCAGTCCCGCCGGATGATACGAAGTCGCCCAGTCGTCTGGGCCGCCGCCCCGTCAAATCCCAAGCGCAATAGGTCGAGTTTCTCGACGAACGCATCGATCACTCGAACGGGGTTGGCGCAGTCAATCCAGTCTTCAAGACACTCCGGAAACAGCGTTGCCTGCTGGCGAGCAATACCCTCAACAAAGCGCTTCATCCGAACCCTCCGCCAGAATCACAATGCGGAGTGAATCACAGCCAGCGTTTTCACACAGCCAGGGTCAAAAACTGACCTCGGTCGGCATCGGCGTCATGTCTGCTTATCCCCCCGATAGCGACCAAACAGCAGACGTGCGCGAGGTCTGTTAAGTGCCAAATCAGACATCGATCGTCAAAAATTGCCACCTGCCAGAACAACAAGAGGCAGCCGACTGAGGCGGTCTAAGATTTAACAATGTTGATTTGCGAATGCTCGCAGCGGACGCATAGAAAGTGTTGCTCTTCGCGGCCATTCCCAATCGGCGTTAATAGCTTCAGTTCCATAGATGACAGACACTTTGGACATACTGGCATTAGCGCAAAGCCGCTCAGGGATGGATCGCGAGGCGCTGCTGACGTTTGACCATCGTCTAGTTGCTTCAGAAGGGCGGCGATTTCTGACGGCATTCCTTCCGCTGGCTCATAAAGGTCGCGGATTTCATTGGCGACTTTAGTCAGCATCGCCCGTTGCATCGCCACATCAAGTCGTTCTGGAACCTTTGATTCTGGACCGGACATGCTGACCTCCCAATGGGCGTCACAAGTTCGACATGGGCTAAGGCGCGGCTGTCACTGTGGTTCCAGCGTCGGGTCGGAAATTTCACAAGGGACCGGTGAGGACGGAAAGGGGCCAGTACTCTCCTCCCGGCCACTAGCCCCTTTAGGGCCAAAGGGACCAGTCGAGATCTGAAAAGGGGACCCCGAAGGAAAAGGCCCCAACTGAGAGTTGGGGCCAAGTGACCTTCAAGGGTGGTCTCGGCTTGGGGGCTGAAGACCCCGCACACACCTTAATCTGATTCGGCCTGCACATCACCTTTCGCGGACTGGGATGGCCAAAGATTACCGCGACATGCGTGAGCTTCGCGAGAAGGTAGCAAAACACTACGGCGGTTAGGTTGTGCAATTCACTCTAGCGCTCCAAATACGAAAGACAGAGGGGGGCCGCCGACTGAGGCGGCTTTATAAATCGTTTGTGGAGTTTCGATCTTCGGCGCGCGTCACGACGCTAACCTGGGTAACTTCTGGCAAGTCCTGTAGCTTTTGAGCAATGCCCTGGACGTCCTGAGACGACACGCGCGTCAAAATGAGAGTTACCTCGTCAACGTCGGCCGTCTTAGCATTGACTACAAGCCGTTTGATTTGTCCGGAACGGATGCCAAGCGTTCTTTTGACAAGTTCCGGCGTCAAGGCACCGTGCCTCGATTCAATGACCAACCGACAACTTTGGTTGCGCGCGCGATAAAGCTCCTCAAGTGGCTTTACGCCCGCCAAGATGCCGAGAATCACAGCCGTTGATACGACAGCTGCAAAGTACAAACCGCCGCCAACGGCGAGCCCAATCGCAGCCACGGTCCAAATACTTGCTGCCGTCGTTAGTCCCTTGATGATTTCGCCGCGCGCCAAGATCGCGCCGGCTCCAAGGAAGCCGATGCCAGACACGACCTGTGCGGCGATGCGGGAGGGATCGAGAACAACGTTCGGGCCGAGAACAGTCCCGAACCCATAAGCCGATACAATCATGAACAGACACGCGCCGACGCAGACCAGCATGTGCGTGCGAATACCAGCGGCCCATAACAGGCGCTCGCGCTCAAAGCCTATGAGGCTGCCAAGAATGGCGGCTATGAGCAGCCTTAAAAGGGTGTCTAGGTGCGGCAACGTCGACATTCAGTGCCTCCTCCGACGCGCTTACCGTATCGATCGCCTTAGACCTATCCGTTTCCAATGGTCTCACGTCGCAAGACGCGCCCGGAACTCTAGCTGGCCTGACCATTCAGATTGCGTCCAGCGTACGACGACATAGTCACCCTCAAGACGCATCACTACGCCGATCTGCTCAAGAGTCCCGCGACGGACCGCGACCTTTACCCTGGCTCGATTTCGTACTCGGGATTAGACATGAGCGCGATTCCAAAGGGACCACTCAAAAAATCAAAACGGACCAGTTACTTCGGTAAGGGGCCAGCCCCCACCGGTAGGAACGTTCGGAGAAGCCAGAACATTCGGCGAAGTCGGCACGCAATCGCTAATGACCACTGTGGGTCAAAACTGACCTCGGGCGGCACCGGCGTCACGCCCGCTTATCGCCCGATAGCTACCAGACAGCAGACGTTGCGCGAGGTCCGTCAAGTGCCTGCTGCCAAGACCAATCCAGCCGATTTGCACGGGTGCCTCCTTGACTAGTCCGTCTTTAGACGACTGATCGGAGCGCCAGGTGCGAGCAGCCGGCGCGATGGCTCAGGGCGTTGGCAAGCCGATATGGGGCGGGATCGGATTGGGCAGATACTCGCCAGCCCGAATTGATTTTTGCAGCGTCTTGAAATCAGCGCCGTCTTTCATTTTTGTGTAGACGCGCGCCGGATCAAAGAAAGTACCGATCGGATTTGCGGCGAAGTCGGCCGAGGTGCGGATGAACGCGGTTGATTTCGCCCAGTCGCCGAAATTGTCGCTTTGCAGTTCGACGAAATTTCCTTCCGGATCTCTATAGTAGAGAGAAATCGTCAACCCATGATCCAGGCAGAATGCAGGCTCGATGCCGACTTTGCGCAACCGATCGAATGACGCCATCAAGTCTTCGAAGCTGTCGTATTCGAATGCACAGTGATGCATGCCGTTGTGGCTTATTTTCTTTGCATCGTCTGACAGGCCGGGCACCGCGAGAAAGGCGATGCGGTGATTAGCGTTGTCGTTGGTGGTCCAGGCGGCGACTTTATCCCGGAACTGGACCTGGGCGCCGATAACATGGCCGTACCAGGCGATCATCTCATCGAGATGACTGGTTTTGATGGTTACATGATGCAGCTTGGGTTTGATCATCGTTTTCCTGCTCCGCGCGTTATCTGATGTTTGGGTCGTGAGCCGGCGCCGCGTTGCGCCGGACCCGGACCGATCGGCTAAAGTGAGGTGCGGCGCTACTCTCGTCCTTCAATGATGCGAAAGTCGCGCACAGCGCCATCGCCGAGTGCTTTCAGCGCTTCGCTGTAGGCAGCGCTTTCGCGAGCCGCAATGGCCTTTTCGAGGCTCGGAAACTCGACAATCACAAGGCGCTCTTTGAGTCCGTGCTCGTAGGCCGCGGCGGCGGTGCCGAGCGCAAGGTAGCGAGCGCCGAACGGAGCAAACGCCGGCCCCGAAAGCTTGGCATAAGCCGCGAGTTTTTGCGGATCGGAAATTTCGCGATAGCAGGACACTATGTAAGCTTTCGGCACTGGACACATCCGTTGCGCTGGGAATTGGCGAGAACACGAGCAGGTTCGTACCTTAATCGCATCGTACGACTGAGACCGACACGCTGGAAGGGGCTCGGACGGAATTTGGGCATCCACTCAGTGAGGCAAGCGAAACGGTGGTTGCGCGTCGCGAATAGGTATCCGTCTCATGACCGTTCTTGCTGCGTCGGTTGCCAACGTCGTCTTCGGGGTCAAACACTGACCTCGGGCGGCATCAGCGTCATGTCTGCTTATCGCCCGACAGCGACCAAACAGCGGACGTTGTGCAAGGTCCGTTAAGTGCCCGATAGGCGACACGGCGAGGCAGTCGGACGTGCGCTGACCAAACCCGAAAGTCGACGGGGCAGCGCCGAACGGGAGCTGACCGGTTCTTTCACCCGTGCGGGTGGACCAAAAGCGGCTGCTGCTCGGTCTGCGCCGTGCTCGTGATCAGGAGGCCGCCGTGGCCGCCACCTGCAAAGCTTGCGATGTAGCTGCCGAACAGCGCGATGTTGGCGCTATGGACCTCGCCGCCGTTGACCACCGCCGGATCGGTTATCTCGACCGTGCCGTTGCTCCCAGAGGTGATGCGAAAGTTGCCCGACGTGTAGTCGCCGACGAAATCGATGGTCGCCTCTGTCACGCCGCTGCTGGTGACCGTCAGCACCCCGTTGCTGGTGTTGCCGGCGTAACTGCTGCCCATCTCGCCACCGGAATAAGTGACGCCGGTGAGGTCAATATACTGTCCGGAATTGGCGTGGCTTACGCCGCCAAATCCGGAGATTTTGCCCAAGTACGCGGTCGCGTCGCCGGCATGATCTGAAATTTCGAGCCCACCGCTGCCGCCGGACTGGAAGCTGACGTTTTCGCCGCCGGAAGCCACGATATCGACAATGCCGTTTCCAATTTCGACGACACCGCCATTGACCACCGCGCCGCTGGTGATCTGCACCAAGCTGCCGGAACCGCTCGCGTAGAGCGTGCCGGAATTGGTCACGGTACCGCTGATAATCGCGGTGCCGTCGCTCAGCGTTTCGACGATCGCGTTTGCCCGGATTGTGCCGCTCGACAGCGTCAGTGTCCCGCCATCGGCTATTTTGACGAGCCCGCTCGTTGCAATTGTGGCGCCCTTGATCAAGTCGCCGGCGCCGCTAACGGTGATGACGCCGCCCGACACGGTCTCGAGCGTGCCGCCGGAGATGGTTGCGCCGATGAGATTGACCGGCCCGCGTAAGGCCAGGATCAAGCCGGTAGCCGCATTGTCCACAGTGCCGTCGATGTTGACGGTCCCGCTGAAGAGGATGCCACCCGCTGCCTCAAGCGTGCCGGAATTGGCGACCGTGCCGAACACGTCGACGATGCCGTCGTCGGCGTCGACTGTTGCGCCCGCGCCGATCGTGCCACCGCTGAACGTCAGCACCACGCCGGTGTTGAACACGGTGACAAAAGAGCCGGCGGCAATGGTCGCGCCGCTTACTGTGGCATCGACGTAGTTATCTTCGATCGCGCCGTCGCCGGTCGTCTGCACCGTGCCGCCGGAGATCGTTGTGCCGTCGATCTGCACGATCGCACTGCCCCCGGCCGAGATATGGCCCCCGGAATTGTCGACCGTGCCGCTGAGGTACACCAACGCTTCATCCTGGTCGGCGGGATTGCCGGATGCCACGATCGTGCCGCCGGAATTGTTGATGATACCCCCGACCGTCAAGCTGACGCTGCCGCCAGAGCCCGTCGCCGAACCCACGATCGTGCCAGCATTGTTGATGGTGCCGGACACAATCATGAAGGCATCGTCGGCGCCGATCGCCTCGACCTCGATAGTTTTGGTATTTGTGATCGTGCCGCTGACGGTCATATCCGCGAAACCAGTCAGCGGCAGCGTATCCAGCGCTTCGACTGTGCCGGAATTGATCAAACCGCCGCTAATCGTGATCGTGCCGTCACTCAACGCCTGAATGGTCTTGGCATTGCTGACCGTACCGTCGACGACGAGCGCACCGTCCGCAGTCGCCTCCAGGGTGCCGCTATTGGTCACCGCATTGACGCCGGTGCTAATGGTCAGCGTGTCTGAAACGGCGTCGATGGTGCCGCTGTTGACCAGCGTCAGGTTGGTGCCGCTGATCGCGCCGACGCCGGAGATGGTGTTGTTGACGTTGGTCAGTGTGACGCTTGTGCCGTTGTCCTTAATACGGTTGCCCCCGGCGCCGCCGAGCGCCACGGTGCCACCGCCGGTGAGGGTGACGTTGCCGTCAAGCTGCAAGTTCGCGCTGTCGGCGCCGCTGCCTGCCAGATTGATCGAACGGCTGTTGCTCACCGTGACGGCGCCGAGCGACAGCGTGGCCCCGCTCGACACATTGACAGCGCCGAAGTTGCTCAACGTTCCAGAATCGATTGCTCCCAAGTGCACGCCAAAGGCGCCGCCGGATGACACGACGGTGATACCACCGCTGGCGATCGTCGTATCGACGGCGCTCCCACCCGAAAGCACGATCAGTTCGCCGCCCGAGTTCACAGTAACGCCGCTGGCGATGCCGCCCGATTGCACCAGCAGTTCGCCGCCTGAGTCCACCATGACGCCGCTGGCGATGCCGCCCAACGCGACAATCCCGGTGCCGCCTTTCGCGATCGCGGTGGCGCTGTCAGAGCCGCCGACTAAAACCGTCAGCGTGCCGCCGATATTGATCATGCCGCCGCTGTCGAGGCCGCCGGACAGCACCTCGACCTTCATGCCGCTGCTGACGGAGAAGCCACTGAGCGTTTCGCCCGGGCCGGCGGCCAGGATGGCGCCGGTCGAAAGCACGGTGCCAGCCGGGAGCGCCGATGTGGTGCTGCCGACCAGTTCCAAGATGCCAGCGCTCGATACGGTCGTCCCGCTGATCGCGCCGCGGGACTCCAGAAGCTCGGTGCCGCCGCTCTTGACCACCGTGCCGCTGGCAGTACCGCCGGACGCTATCTCCTGCACGCCGCCCGCCGACACCGCTGCGCCGCTGGCGAAGCCGTCAGAGTCCACCACCTGCGTGCCGCCCGAGATTTGCGCGCCGAGGTCGGTGCCGCCGGAGGAGACGATCTCCTCGCCGCCCATCAGAATCTTGGTCGGATCAGCGACGCCGCCGGAGAGCACGGCTAGCACACCGCCGCTCGACACAATCGTATTCGAAATGACGCCGCCGAAGATTGCCTGTGCCGTGCCGCCCGACTGCACAACGGCGTTGACGGCAACGCCGCCGGCTGACGAGACGAAGCCTGATTTAATCAGGCCGACGTGCAGAATTCCGCCGCTCTCGACCACTTCGTCGCTGCCGACGCCGCCCGAGAACACGTCGACCACGCCGCCGGCGATCGCGGTGGCGCCAAAGTCGGTGCCGCCGGAGAACACCACTTCCTGCCCGATGCCGCTGACGATGGTGGCGCTCGCAGTTCCCCCACCGTCGGCGCCGGAAAGAACCAGGCCGCCGGCGCTTCCGCCGGTACCGTTGGAGTCGACATGAGTTCGCGACTGTGACGCCTCCGCCGGAGACAAACACAACGCCGCCGCTTGAAATCACCGTGCCGGACATGCGGCCGCCGGACAACACTGCAGCAAATCCGAATGTGGTGTCGCTGGCTTCATTGCCGAGCAGCGTCCCGGAGATAGCGGTACCGCCGGAGAGCACGATCTCGCCACCGCCGGAGATCAGTTCCGTGTCGCTGCCCTTGCCGCCGGTGCTGATGAACAGCGTCCCGCCGCTCCTCACCGTGCCGGCGACATCGGTACCACCGGCGTAGACCACTTCTTCGCCGCCGGAATTGATGACGGTGCCGCTTGCGGTGCCTCCGGACAACAACAGCCCGCCCTGCGTAACGCCAATGCCGGTAGAGTCCACAATCGTGGAGGCTGCAAGGCCACCGGTGGATACGGTCAGAAGCCCACCGCTCGAAATCACCGTATGGGAGACGAGCCCGCCCTTAGAGACGACCTCGAAGCCATAGCCGTTGCCACCGTTCTCAATGCCGGTCAGCGTCGCCCCAACACCGGTTCCGCCGGAGAGAACAAACGCGACACCACCCGTACTGATCAAAGAGCCGCTGGCGGTGCCGTGGGCGCTGACGACCATCTCGGCGCCACTGGAGACAGCAGTGGTGCTAGCAAGGCCGCCGGACTCCACAATCTGCGCGCCCGCGGAGACGGTTACACCGCTGGCGGACCCGTAGACCAGCTGCGTGCCGCCGGAAATCTGCGCACCGTCGTCGGTGCCACCGGCGCTGACAGTTTCGGTGCCGCCGGACAGAATCCGAGTCGGATCAGCCGTGCCGCCAGACAGCACATCAAGCTTGCCGCCGCTCGCTACGACCATGCTGCTGGCGATGCCCTGCGCCGATACCAGCTCGGTGCCGCCGCCGCTGACAATGGCGCTGATGCTCTCTCCGCCGGACAAGACGCTCAGTTTTCCGCCGGAGTCGACGGTCCCGCTTAGGTCGGTGCCGCCGGACAGCACTTTTACCGTGACGCCATTGGTGACAGCGTAGCCGCTCAAGGTGACGCCGGAGCCCACCGCTAAAATCGAACCCGGGGGTAACGTCGGCGACGAAGCACCGCTGCCGATCTCCACCACGCCGCCGGTACTTACGGTCAGCCCGCTTACGACGCCGCCGGACTCGATCAGCTCAGTGCCGCCGGCCTTGACGGTCGTGCCGCTGGCGGTGCCGCCCAATTCCACCACTTGCACGCCGCCGCTTGAAACTGTAGCGCCGCTCGCAAAGCCGTAATCGCGCTGCGTGCCGCCGGAAATCTGCGCAGCCTTGTCGGCGCCGCCGCTCGAGACGATTTCGCTGCCGCCACCCAAAATTCGGGTCGCGGTGGTTGCGCCGCCGGAATCGGCAACCAGCATACCGCCACTGACAATCGTGGTCGTGCTATCTAAACCGCCAGAAGACACGATCTCGGAACCGCCGCTCGACACGGTGGTGCTGCTCGCGGTGCCGCCGGATTCGACCACCCCTGAGCCCGCAAACACAATGGTGCCGCTGGCGTAGCCGGCAACGCGCTGGATACCGCCTGAGATGCGCGCTGCGAAATCGGTGCCGCCGGCGTCCACGTTATCGCCGCCATCAAAGAGGACCGTAGTGCCAATTGCGGTGGCTGTGGACTGGACCTCTTGGGTCGCACCGTTGTTGATGATGCTCGAGCTGGCAATACCGCCGGACGAGACCGTCTCTTGGGTGTCTTCGTCGAGATTCACACTGACGGTCTTGCCGCCGCTAAAAACCTTTTCGGCGCCGAAGGTAACGCTGGCGCCGCTGACGATTCCACCTGATGAGACCAATTGAAATTCGTTGCCGCCGGTAACTGTGGCGCCGATATCGAGGCCGTAAACGACCTCGGTGGCACCGGAGGCTACGGTGGCGTCAATCGAGGTGCCGTGGGCGCTGACGATTTCGGTGCCGCCGGTCGAGACCGTCGTGCCGCTGACGACGCCGCTGGACCCGACTGTCTGCGAACCGCCGGAAAAGACTGTAACGCCGCTGGCCAGGCCGGTGACGAGCTGCGTTCCGCCGGAGATCTGCGCGCCATGATCGGTGCCGTGTGCGCTGACGATCTCACTGCCGCCGGAGACAACCGTGCTGCTGGCGAGGCCGGCCGATTCTACGATCTGCAAGCCGGAAAAGATTGTAACGCCGCTGGCCAGGCCGGTGACCAACTGGGTCCCGCCGGCGATCTGCGTGCTGTGGTCGAGTGCCGTGGGCACTGACGATCTCGCTGCCGGCCGAGAGCACGGAACTGCTGGCAACACCGCCAGATTCGACAATCTGTGCGCCCGAATGGTCAGTCGCACCGCTGGCCAAGCCGTAGACCAGCTGCGTGCCGCCGGAAATCAGCGCGCCATCGTCGGTGCCGCCGGCGCTGATGGTCTCGGTGCCGCCGGAGAGAATCCGCGTCGGATCGGCGGTGCCGCCGGATAGCACTTCAAATGTGCCGCCGCTCGAGACGATCGTGCTGCTCGCGGTGCCGTGCGCAGAGACCAGTTCGGTGCCGCCGCCAAAGACAACGGCGCTGACACTCTCGCCGCCGGACGAGACGAACACGGCACCGTCTTTCAGCGAAGTCGAGCCGCTGTCGATACCGCCCTCGGAAATCGTCAGCTTCGCGCCGGACTCAACCGCGCCGCCGCTAAACGTGCCGCCGGACAGAACGTTCACCGGGTCTGCGGCAGATACGTTGCTCGAATAGACGTAGCCGGAGCCGATATCCACGATGGCCCCCGGGTCGAGCGTATAACTTGCGGTTGCGCCGTTCAGAAGCTCGATCACGGCGCCGGTCGATATGGTCACGCCGCTGATTGTTCCTCCGGAACTCAACCACCAGCGTCGCGCCTGCGTGCACGAACGAGCCCAAAAGATCGGCGCCGCTCGCCACCTTGACGGTGGCGCCGCTGTCGACGATCCAGCCGCCACCGGAACCGTTGAGCGTCCAGGTGCCGCCGCTGATCTGGAAATTGGTGAAGCCGACATATTGCTTACCGGAGCCGACGTCAGAGAGATCGAATGTCGCCGCGCCGCTGCCGCCGAGGACCAGCGTGTTGGTGCCTGACTGCGGGTCCACCAGGCCGGAAATGTCGTAGCCCGCCGCCAGCGTCAGCGTATTGCCGCTGCCGGCAAATTCGATCGCCGTGCCGCCCGACGCGAGGATGCTGCCAGCGTCGAAGATGCTGACCCCCACGGCGCTGGTGATGTTGATGCCGCCGGAAATCAGGCCGGAATTGGCGATGCCGCCGGTGAAGGTCTTGCCGGTGATCGTGATTGCAAACGGCGTCCCGCTCGCAACGATCTCGCCGCCACTGGAAATTACGATGCCGTGGCTCGTCGCCATGATCGTTCCGGAATCGACGATCGAGCCGCTGACGGTGCCGGCCTCGAGAATGATGCCGGTCCTCGCCTTGATAGTCCCCGAATTGAAAATGTCGCCCAAAAACGATGACACGGGATTCGAGGCGCCGATCACGATGCCGGTTTTGGCTACAGCCGAGATCGTACCGTAATTGCTGATGCCGCCCGAAAAAGTGGAAATCGAAAAGATATCAATGCCGCGGAATTCGGACGACTCCAATCGTACCCCAATTGACGATTCCCCCCGAAAAAGTGGATACGCCGTCGACTTCGACCGCGGAGTCAAATGCCGAGATCGCGCCGGTATTGACGATGCCCGACGAAAACTCGGAAACGGTATAGATGCCAATGCCCTCGACGGCGCCCGCCGAGATCGTGCCGGCGTTGCTGATACCGCCGGCGAAGGTGCTGACGAATTCGACTTGAACGCCACGAGAGTGCGCCACGACCTTGCCGCCGCTAGCGACCGTAACGCCGCCGGAAACGACGCCGGCGCTTTCGATCAGGATACCGTCCTTCCCCGAGATGGCGCCGCTATCGGTGATGCCACCGGAGAAGACGCTGACGTTCTCGACAAGGACGGCCGGACCGCCGCCTCCGGAGATCGTGCCGGCGTTGCTGATGCCGCCGCCGAACGTCCCGGTGCTTTGCAACTCAATCCCGGTGCCTTCGCTGGCGATAATCGTACCGCTGGAGGCATTGACGATCCCGCCCGCAAACGTAGATTCGCTGAACGCGTAAATGCCGTGAAATTTTGCGGAGATCGTTCCGGTGTTGGCGATCCCGCCGCCTGGGTTGGTATTGCCGAAAAGCACACCGGAGCCGACGTCGATACCCTCACCCGCGGTGATTTTACCGGCATTGTCGATGCCGCCGGCGAAAGTCTGCACGCGAAGGCCGTAAATTCCCTCGCTCGCCGCCGTGATGGTGCCGCTGTTGGTGATGCCGCCGCCGGCGTTGATATTGCCGAATCGCGTGACGCTGCTGACAAAGATGCCGGTCTCTGCGGCCGAGATCACCTTGACGTTTACGATGCCGCCGGAGACGATAGTGTCTTCGCCGACAAAAATGCCATCGCCGTGCGCTGAAATCGTCCCGTCGTTGTTGATGCCGCCGGAGAGACTGACGACGTCCGTAATCTTGACGCCGGTGTTTCCTGCCGCGATGTGGCCGCTGTTGACGATCCCGCCGAGGAACGTCGAGATCGTAAAGGCGTTTGGGCTGTCAAACGTGCTCACCACGATGCCGTCGCTGCCAGCCGAGATCGTGCCACTGTTGAAAATATTGCCAGCAAAGGTCGATAGCGCCGCGGTGCTGACGCTAAAAACATAGCCGCCAAGGAAAATTCCAGTTTCGTGTGCGGCGATCAACCCGGTATTGCTGATGCCGTTGGCAAACGTCGAGACCGCAAGCGTTGCGCCGCCGCCTGCATTGAACTCGATGCTGATGCCATCGAAAGACCTGCCCGAGATCGTGCCGGCGTTACTGATGCCGCCACCGAAGCCCGCGACATTGACCGATCCGCCGCTTTTGTAGACGGTGTAATTGATACCATCTTCCCCAGCGGAGATCGTGCCGGAATTTGCAATGCCGCCGGTGAAGCTGGAAACGTCAAGAAGGCGGATCCCGCTCCCACTGCCGCCAACGATCTTGCGGCCAGCAGCGTTCGAAACGCCTCCCGAAAAGATAGCGATATGGGACGCGTTGATTCCGAGTGCAGTCGCCGAGATCGTGCCCCCGTTGGTGATGCCGCCGGAGAGTAACTGGTCGGTGGTCAGGTAGATACCGTCGCGAGCCGAAATGCTGCCGGTATTGCTGACGCCGCCAAGAAAGCTCGTGACCGAGTTGATTTCGACGCCGGTGGACGCCGAAATTGTGCCGGAATTCTCGACGCTGCCGGTAAAGGTCGCGATTACGGTGGGCGTACCGCCCGAGCCTACTTGAATGCCGGCAGCGACGACCGCGATCTTTCCGCTATTGCTGATACCGCCATCGAAGGTGGAAAGGACAAAGTTGCCGCCGGCACCGTTGCCGCCGACAAAGATGCCGTCGTCGCCGGCCGAGATGACGCCGGTGTTGTTGATCCCGCCGGAGAAACCTACGAAAGTAATCGCGGCATCGCCGACAGGCTCAATGCCGCCGACTGCAATCCCGGTATGCGCTGTTACGATCAGGCCGCCGTTACTGATGCCGCCCGCGAAGGTCGAGATCGTGCCGGATCCGGTGTTGAAGAAGAAGTCGCCGGCAAAAATGCCGTGCTCTGCGCCCGAAATCGTGCCCGAATTGGTGATGCCGCCGGTGAAGGTCGAGTTGTAAAGCGCGCCGATACCATATCCCCCCTGGGTGCTGGTAACGGTGATGCGGCCGGTGTTGGTGATACCGCCGATGAAATCGGAAACGTCGAGCGCTACGATGCCGCTCCGGGAGGCTGAAAGCTTTCCGGCATTGCTGATACCGATACCGGCAGTGAACGAGCCGCTGCTTACGTAGATGGCCTGGGCCGCATCCTCGATCGTGCTGTGACTATCGATGTGAATGCCGCCGCCATCGCCCCCGACTTCCGTGAGACCGCCGGAGATCACGCTGCTGGTGACGATAAGACCGCCGAACCCGATCAAGCCGGTGTTGGTCAAGCCGGCGGTGAAGGTGGCGCCGCTGACGAGCACCTCGGAGGTATTGCCGCTAAAGTCTTGGTGACCGGTATAGCGTCCGCTGTAAGTGACAGTCACGCAGTCCTCCAAAAAGTGTTTGCGCTTTCAGCCCTCCGGCCGGAGGCGGCTCTGGAGGATTTTACTCACATCTTACAAGGGTACTCGGAGCACATCAGTATTGGTGCTGGAGTCGATTGCCGTTGTCCAGCCGCACCGCGCTTCATCATTGCCATATCGTTGCGGTGCGACTTTTTGGTGACTCCGGCATTGGAACTCCGGTTTTCGACGTTTTGGAACTGCGTCTTTTTACGTATTCGGCGTCGCTGTTCTGAGCTCCTTAGCGCAGCGCGACGCGCAACAGATGAAGCACACGCCTACTTCGGCTCACCACGAATAGAGCAACGTCCCACAGCCGGCGTGACCTCAGGCGTCATTCCCAACGCGGCCCAGCCCCTCACCGCCCCTGCTTTTTCTTGCTCTTGGCGGGAGGCTTCTCCGCCGCCGCGGGCTTTTCCACCTGCTTCGCGGCGACCGGTGCCGGCGCCTTGTGCACGCCGAAGCCTGGAATGCGCTTGATGGTCGCCTTGACGTGCTCAGCGGTAATCAGGCGCGTGCACTCGAACTGCCGCGGCGTATCCTTGTGGCGCGGGCACCACAAAAAATTGCTGTGATCGAAACGGTGACGCACATCGTTCCAGCAGCTGTTGCAGGCGTGATAATTGATCACCCGGTACGGCGTATCGAATTCGTTGGTCGGATGCGTAAAGCCCGAGATCATCACCACCGGCGTTCCGGTCGCCCAGGCGAGCCAGGAAAGCCCGCTCGACAGGCCGACAAAGAATTCGGCGTGCTTGATCCAGCGTGCGCGCTCGACCAGCAGCTGATCGCCGGTCTGGTCCTCGACGCCGTGGGGAATGTGATTCCAGACCAGCCCGGTGCCGTGAACGCGCTTCTGATCGATGCAGACGACGCGATAGCCGTTTTCCTTGAGGAAGTTGATGATCTCGTGCCAACCCGTCGGGTTGTTCCAGTATTTGCTCTGGGTGGTGCTCTGCGTGGCGATGCAGACGTAGGGTTCGGCGATCGGCCGGCTGTCGTCGGCGTAAGTTAGCTGCGGCGCCACCTCGGTCGGATCGACGCCCAGGATATAGCCGGCAGTGCGGTGCAGCCCGACGTGGCGGAAGTCGGACGGCTGAAACATGAAATCCTTGTCGTCGAAAAAAAGACCCATGCTGTAGGTCGCGTAGTAACGTTCCGGCTTGATCTCTTCATGGGAGAGAAAGGTGATGTGCGGATAGGCGTCGCGGAACAAGGGGATCAGCCGCTCGGCCATTCCGCAAGTCAGGCGGCAGCCGTGCTGTTCCTGGAATTTGACCGCGTAGGGAAACCAGCCGACCGTGTCGCCCAAGGTTCCAACCGGGAACTGCACCAGCACCTCGCGATCCGCAGCCGAGTATTCGTGCACAAAGACGCTCTGGCCTTGCTGCCACAGCTCCAGCCGAAAGCGCACGTAATAGCGCTTGGTGCTGTTGACGCGACCGGCCTTGAGTTCGGTCTCGAACAGAATGTTGCCGGTATCGAGATCGGTCAGTCGCACGCGCCAGGGATGCGCGGTTTCCGGCATGACCACGCGGCAACCATCGTTGAAATCGAACAGGAGCCCACCGGGACCCTGCTGCGTCGGCACGTCTGCCGGCGCTGGATAGGCCCGCTTGGCCGGGGCCGAAGCTGGACTGGTTGCGGGCGCTTCCGCTGCTGGGGCCGCCGCTACCGTCGGCCCAGCCCCCTGGTTGCCATTGACTACCGGCTGAGCAGGCGCGGGCTGGGCGGGCGCCGGTTGCGCGGCCGGCTGCAGCGGATCGGCAACGAGAACCAAGGGTGACCTCGCCGCCGCCGGCAAGTCAGCGCCAACAACAATGCTCATGCGTTACGCCCTCACCACGACGTATTTAAGGATTGCCAAATTCATGCCTGATGGCGGCAACAACTAACAGACCGGCGGAGCGCGTTCAACCTGAAAGCGCAGCAACAGCGGATAACGAAACGATAAATTCATCCTGGGTTTCACACTTGGAACCGAACGATCGAACCGCCCAAATTCCGCAAAGCAGGATGATAAGCGCGGTATGGTCCCACCGCCCGATCCGATGGAATTACGTGCGCCGATTCCACCGCGCAAAATTGCGGTCGATGAATTAGGTCGCAGCCAAGATACCTGGCTGCTGTCTCGCCACCGGCGCATCATAGCTGCGCGCCAGCAACACGGCTTGGACGGCGACCATCGGCAGCGCCAGCAAGATTGCTGCGGAGAGCGGCAAGCCAAGCGCACAAAATGCTGCCGCAATGATCCCGGCAACGACGCCGCCTGCATCCCAACCGCCCTCGGCGGCGAACTGAAAGCGCAACGTGCAGGGCGCAAGCTTCGCTTCGCCGTAGACCGCCGTCATCCAGGTCGGCAGATAGAAGCCGCCGACTGCGGTGGTGCAAATAGCGACGCCGACCGCCATGCCGGCATTGCCGAACGTCGCTGCGCGCAGCGCGACGACGAGCGCCAACATGCCGGCATTGATCCACACCGCAGAGCGCGTGTGTCCCTTGTCGATCAGACGGCCGAGAAAAATACCACCGAGCGCGCCGGCAAGCGCTGCAAGCGACAGCGTGCCGCCGAAACTGTCAAAGCGATCGTGCAAAGCCGCAAACAACACCATGCTCCAGGCGCTGGTGAGGCTCACCTGAATCCAGCCATCGGCGAAATAAAGTTTGACGCCGCGTTTCGCCGCCGCATAGGCCCCGAACGGCTTTTCGCGCACGAGCGGCGGCTCGGCGATGTGCAACAACGGCACGATCGACAAAAGTGCGATCAAGAATGCGAGCCCGAAGGTCAGCCACGGCCCGCGCGTCGCGAGCAGAAGTCCGCCGGCGGCCGGCCCGACGATCACGGCAAAGGTACTCAGTGCCTGGAATGCGCCGACCTGAACGCCGCGGCGGCCATTGTCGCTCAGCGTCGCAAAGAAGACATGGTACGAGGTGCAATAAAACACCTGGCTGAGGGAGGAAAGGACGACGTAGATCGCAAGCCCAGGTCCGACCCCATCGACAAGCGCCAGCGCCGGGCACGACAGCGCGCCCAGTAACCCGCCCAGGATGATCACGCGGCGAAGCCCGATCAGCGGCGCCGCGTACAGCACCAGCGGCCGCATGACAAAGCGCAAGGCAAGAGTGACGGCGAAGGTCAAGAAAATCTGCGCCGGCGTCAGCCCGACGCGGATGAGAAACACGGCTGAAAACGCGCCCGACAACGCCCAGCCGAGCGCGCCAATGCCGCTATGCAAAGCCAGGCGGTTGATGTCGCGGTTGCTGAAGTAGGCCATCGGTCGAAGCTTTCGTCGCAAGTTCGCGCGTCGTTACGCCAAGGCAACGCCGCGCGCAACATTTCGATGACAGACAGCGTCTTGAACTAAAAAGCCGTTGGGGCAAACATGAGAGGCGGCGCAGCTAAAGGAACTGCGGCGATTCGACGGCGGCATGTTAAACCGCTAGCACTCGTCGCTTCCACTTGGCGCCATCGATGCACGCTACATATCCCGGGACAGGCGGATGAACTTCTACACTGATTACTTCGAGGAAATCGGCAACAAGCTTCGTTCCGTGGATGTGACGTTGCTTGATCGGCTGACGACTATCTTTAGGGAGGCGCATGATAGGAAACGGAAGATTATTTTGGTTGGCAATGGCGGCAGTGCTTCCATCGCGAGCCATGTCGCGGTCGACCTGACTAAAGTTGCCGGCCTGCGCGCGATTACGTTTAACGACGACAATCTTCTGACCTGTTTTGCCAACGATTACGGTTACGAGCATTGGGTAGAGAAGGCGTTGGAGTATTATTCTGAGCCGGACGACGTCGCGGTGCTGATCAGCAGCAGCGGCCGCTCGCCGAATATCGTCAATGGCGCCGCCGCTGCTCGCGCCAGGGCCCTGCGCGTCGTCACGATGTCCGGATTCGATGCGGATAATCCATTGCGCAGCTCCGGCGAGCTGAATTTTTGGGTAGACAGCCGCTCATACAACGCAGTCGAAATGACGCATCATATTTGGCTGGTCGCGGCGGTTGATAAGATCGTCAGCGACAAAAACGGAGATGTCGGGTGAGCCGGCAACAAAGCGTTCTGGTCACCGGCGATCAGGGATACATAGGCACCGTACTGACCGCGGTTCTGCTTGAGCGCGGTTGCCAGGTGATTGGACTGGACAACCGGTACTTCACCGAGTGCCTTCTTTGTCCGGTAGAAACGAATTATCGCAGGTTCGATCGCGATATCCGTGATATTTCGTCCGACGATCTGATGGGGATCGACGGAATCATTCATCTCGCGGCCCTGTCGAACGATCCGCTTGGCGCGATATCTCCGGGTTTGACCGACGATATCAATCGCGATGCGACGGTCCATTTTGCGAAGCTAGCCAAAGCAGCAGGCGTGAGCCGGTTTGTCTATGCTTCGTCGCAAAGCATGTACGGCGTTTCGAACGCTGAGGCCGAGCTCGACGAAGACACCAGCGAAAAAAATCCGGTCACCGCCTACGCCCGTACCAAGTGGGAGGCCGAACTTTTGCTCAAGCAATTGGGCGCGCCGGAATTCACCGTTGTTTGCATGCGGCCCTCGACTGCTTTTGGCGCCAGCCCGCGCCTGCGGTGCGATATTGTTTTCAACAATCTCGTGGCGTGCGCCTACACGACCGGCCGGATCGAGATCAAAAGCGACGGCACGCCGTGGCGGCCGGTAGTGCATGTCCGGGACATTTGTTCCGCATTCATTGCCGGGCTGGAAGCTCCGGCCAATATTGTGGCCAGCCGCTCGTATAACGTCGGCATTCCTAACGGCAATTTTTCGGTCCGCGATCTTGCTACCGCGGCGAGCCGCGCGGTGCCGGGCAGCACAGTCGTCTTCACCGGCGAGCATGGTTCCGACTCCCGGACATACCGGGTCAGTTTCGCCCGCATCCTGAGTGAGTTGCGGGAGTGGTACAGACCCGAATGGGATCTCGATCGCGGCGGCACCGAGCTGGTGCAGCTTTTCAAAAAGGTCAATTTCTCGGAAGCCGACTTCCGTGGGCGCAAGACTACGCGTCTGGCGCAACTCACTGATCTCATGGCCAAGGGGCGCATCGATGAAAATCTGCGCTGGCAATAGCACTAGGGATTGATCCCATGAAGTTCTCGGAACTGGGTCTTGCCGGTGTCTGGCTGATCGAGGCCGAGCCGTTTGCAGACACTCGCGGCGTTTTTCGCCGGCATTTTTGTGCGCGGGAGTTTGCTGCACATGGTTTGGCTCCGACTGCTGCGCAGGGCAACGTTTCTGAAAACCCTCACCTCGGCACACTTCGCGGATTTCACTATCGGTCGGGTCCGCTTGGAGAGGCCAGGACGTTGTCGTGCCTGACCGGGGCAGTTTACGATATCATTGTCGATCTTCGACACGGCTCACCATCCTTCATGAAGTGGATTGCGGTCGATTTCTCGGCGACCGACCGCAAAAGTCTTCACGTACCCGCCGGTTGTGCGAACGCGTGGCTTACCACCGCACCGCAGACGATTGTTCATTATTATATGAGCGAGCTCTATGAGCCGGAGGCGGATCGCGGATTTCGATACGACGATCCTTCGTTCGATTTTCGTTGGCCCTCGCCGCCAAACCTTATTTCAGATAAAGATCGAAAATACCCCGACTTCGATCCAAGCATGTTGTAGGCGAATACTGGATGCGAATCTTCGTAACCGGGGCGAGCGGCTTTATCGGCCGTCACTTCATGAGATTGCTTGGAGAGCATGAGGTTTTCTATCTCAGCCACCAGCGCGTCGTCTCTGCAGGCGATCCTCCTTCCGGAGTAAAATCGATACAAGGCGATCTTGGCCGGCCTGAGACTTGGGTCGCTGCTTTGGAAGCGTTCTCGCCCGATTGCTGTGTCCACTTTGCCTGGGAGGGAATCCCGGATTTTTCGCCGATGCGTTGTAAACAGAATCTGGATGATGGTCTCCGGCTGATCAGTGCGCTGGCACGAAATCGCGTCGGACGCATTATCGTCGCGGGAAGTTGTTTCGAATACGGGAACCTGAGCGGGGCCATCAACGAAACCGCGACCCCGGTAAATTGCAGTCTATTCGCGGAAACCAAACATAAACTGCAAAAGGAACTGGATCGTGCAGCACGCGAGACCGGCATTGCCTACCGCTGGGCGCGCGTATTTTTTGCGTACGGACCGGGCCAACGCACGGGTTCGCTCATTCCGCAATGTTGGACTGCGTTCAAAGCCGGCAGTTCCGTGGACATTCGTTCAGCCGCGCGTGGCGCAAGACTTTGTTCATGTGGACGACGTCGCTCGAGGGTTTCTCGCTTTGGCGGAGGGCGACGTCGAGCCAGGGGTATATAATCTCGGCAGCGGAACCGCTGCGACCGTCGGCGAGGTGGTGAACCATGTTGCCGGACATTTCGGCATGGCGCCGCCTTACCAAAATGCGGGCTGCGAGAGCGGCTTCTGGGCAGATACCGAAAAAATGACGAAGGCGACCGGTTGGCGCGCACAGATCGAACTCGCAGATGGGATTGCTCGCACGCTGCAGGCGCTCGATCGGTCATGAACAGCGTACGTCAGGCGATCATTTTGTGCGGGGGGCTTGGCACCCGCCTGCGTCCTTATACCGATCAGCTGCCAAAGCCGATGATTCCGATAGATGGCCGACCGTTCCTGGAATTTCTCGTCGAGCAACTGCGCGAGCAGGGCATCAAGCATGTAGTGTTGCTCACCGGCTATCGCGCGCAGCAGATCGAGGACCATTTCGGCGACGGCAAACGATTTGGATTGGAGATCAGTTACTCGCGCGGCGCGACCGAATGGGAAACCGGCCGCAGAATCTGGGAAGCCCGCGAACAGCTACACCCGAACTTTTTGCTGCTCTATTCGGATAACTTTGTGCCGTTCGCTCTCCGCAAGTTACAGATATTCCATCTGGCATGCGGCCGGCCGCTAAGCCTGATGTTGAGCGCCAAGGCCAATGGAAACATCAGCGTAAGTGCCGACGGACTCGTTCGAAGCTATGACGAAAGCCGGCGCGGAGCCAACCTCGATTACGTTGAAATCGGCTACATGCTGGTCGAGCGCGACGCGGTTTTGTCTTTGATCGCACCGCCGGACATCAGTTTTTCCTTGGTGCTGAAGCGGCTCACCGAACGTTCCGCGCTTGCTGGAATGATCTGCGGCGATGACTACTACAGCATCTCCGACCCACAAAGGTGGAAGCTTGCCGAACAATATCTGCGCATCAAACGCATCCTTTTGATCGATCGCGACGGCACGATTAACGTAAGGCCGCCCCGCGCGGAATACATCTCGCGCTGGGACGACTTCCACTGGGCGCCCGGTGCGCTCGATGGCATGGAAGCCCTCGCTTTGGCGGGGTTTTCGTTTATTCTGATATCGAACCAGGCGGGAATAGCGCGCCACATCCTGAGCAAAGAGCAGGTCGACGCGGTCAACAATCGGATGGCCGACGAATTGGCCGTGCGGGGGATTAAGTTGCTTAAAGCGTATGTCTGTCCGCACCATTGGGACGATGGCTGTGACTGCCGCAAGCCTGCGCCCGGCCTCCTGTTCAAGGCCTCGCGCGAGCATCTGCTGCGGCTCGATCGCACGTTCTTCATCGGCGACGATCCGCGCGACTGCCAGGCGGCATACAACGCGAATTGCGCTGGCATTTTCATCGGCGATGACGGCGCGCTTGCGTCATCGCGTCCGGCGGAACGACCGGTCTATGTCGCGAAAACGCTGAGCGAAGGTGCGTCTTGGATCGTCGAGCGTTTTGCGGCATGGGAAGGCGGTTCGCATGCGAGTGCCGGTGGCGGCGGAGCGACATCTGAGCGCGCGGACGCTGCGCAATTCGAAGCGGGCGCCCGATAATCATGCGGAAGGCCAAATCAAGCTTGCGGGCGGTGACTACGATTTCGCCCTTGCGCATCAGCCTCGCCGGCGGCGGCACTGATATATCGTCATACTACGCGCGTTACGGCGGCGCCGTTGTCAGCTCAGCCATCGACCAATATGTCTACGTTACGGTGAAACGTCACAGTCCGCTGTTTGCCGAAAATTATCGTCTGAGCTATTCGAAGACAGAGCACGTTGAGAATATCGCAGACATCGAAAACGATATTGCGCGCGAGTGCCTGCGATTCATCCACATCGACCCGCCTTTGTTCATTTCAACGGCTGCCGATCTTCCGGCGTTATCGGGATTGGGTTCATCCAGCAGCTTCGCAGTCGGCTTGCTCTACGCCCTGCATGCGATAAAGGGCGAAGAAGTATCCGCCGGGCAGCTGGCGGAGGAAGCCTGCCATATCGAGATCGACGTCCTCAAGCGGCCGATCGGAAAGCAGGACCAGTACGCGGCAGCGTTCGGCGGCCTGAACCACATTACTTTTGAACGCGAAGGGCGCGTTCAGTTAGACCCGCTTTGGCTGCCGAACGATGGAACTATAAAATTGTTCAAAAGCAGCATGCTGTTTTGGACCGGGCGACAGAGGGAAGCCGGCGACGTACTGGCCGACCAAATCAAACAAATGCCGCAGTGCGACGCTAAGTACGCTCAAATGCGCGAAATGGCCACTCAATGTCGTGAACAGCTGCTGTCAGGGTCGGAGGATTTCACGCGGCTGGCGGCCCTGCTCGATACCGGGTGGCGAATTAAGCGCGGACTTGCCCCCGGCATCAGCAATGCCGGTATCGATCGATGGTATGAACAATCGCGCGCTGCAGGGGCATTGGGGGGCAAGCTCCTCGGCGCTGGCGGGGGAGGATTTCTATATCTGCTGGTGCCAATCGATTTCCAGGAAAAGCTTCGCGCCGCGCTATCAGACTTGGTCGACGTTCCCATCAATTATGAACCCCGCGGCGCCCGCATCCTGTCGGTGGTTGGCGACTGATCTGCCATCAAATCCAAAGATGCACGGGATAGAGCGCTTTTCCTCAAGGTCTGCACGGCAATGATGAGCAACCCGATTGATGAAGCGGACGCGCGTGAAGTTCTCAAGCTCCGTTACTGGCAGCACCTGATCAATGAGATGCTGAAGGAAAAAGGGAACTTTAAGATCCCGATACATTTGGCTTTCGGCCACGAAGCCGCCGCTGTGGCAGTCGATCGGTGTCGAGGGCCGGACGATGTAGTCTGCCTTAGCCATCGCAATGCGGTTTATAACCTGGTCGGCACCAAGTCGTTCGCGACAGTGCTTTCCCATTATCAACTGACACCCAGGACCAATCGCGCATCGCTCATGGGTTCGATGAATCTCGCGGCAGATGGATCCGCTGTCGCCTACGCTTCCTCTATCCTGGGAAATAATCTTCCCGTTGCCGCCGGCATCGCCATGAACAGGGCGTTATCGAAACTAGCCAGTGTGGTTTTTGTTTTCACTGGCGACGGCGCCATGGAAGAGGGTTCCTTTTGGGAGACCATGATCTTTGCTCGGAGCCACGGGCTCCCTTTGGTGATCGTCGTCGAGAACAACGACTATTCGATGTCGTCGACGATCGCACAGCGCCGCTCGAATATCGATCTTTCGAAGGTCTGCGACGGCGTCGGCATACGATACTTCGGCGCTCGCGGTGCGGTTCTCGGCGAAACCAAACAAGCATTTCAGTCGGCGCGAGCCGAAGCTATCGCCGGCAATCCGGCCTGCATCGAGCTCAGCCTGGCAACATTCAACCAGCATGCCGGCCCTACTCCCGGATGGCCGGACGATCCATTGAACATCGCTTTGACGAATGGTCTCGTCGTTGCGGAAGGTCCTGACGACCCCGTCTACCAAATCAAGATGGCGTTGGGCGACACCGAATTTGGTCGTTTGGCCGATCAGGCATTAGTGAGTGCCAATGACGTACATTAAAGAGATCATCGACCAGGTGAACAGCGTCACCGATCGATGCGGTCCTGTTCTGCTGTTTGGTGAGAACATCGATACCGGATCGCGCATCTCAGGATTGGCAAGAGGGCTGAAGGTCAATTCCAGCGGCCGTATCTTGAACGTTGGCAATTGCGAGCTCACCCACTGTGGAGTCGGCATGGGGATGATGCTCGATCACGGCAACTCCGTTCTGTTCATGAAGCAACTTGACTTCCTGCTCCTTGGTATCGATCAGCTCGCCAATACGTTCAACTTCATCCGCGCTTACCACGCGCCGGACGATCTCGGAAGTTTCACCATATTTCTGATCGTCTGCGATCAGGGCTTCCAGGGCCCTCAATCGAGCATGAATGCGGCGGGCGACATCGCTTCTCTCGCCAACGTCAACGTTTTTTGTCTGAATGCATCGTCCGACGCCGCGGCGGTTATCTCGAACCATTTCGTTAGCCCCGGTTTCCGCCTGATCTGTCTTAGCCAGCGTCTGTTTGGTGCGCCTGCACTCGATTTGCCGATCGAATGGCAGTCGCCAGACAATTCTATCTTCCGATATCGATCGGGTGACGGCGTCACGATTGCTTGTTTCAACTTCGCCCTGCGCAGCGGCGTCATTGCTGCGGACCGCTTGGCGGCCTCGGGAATACGGTCCGATTTGTTTCACATTAATTTTCTGCCAGGGGCCGATTTGCGTGCAATCCATGAGTCATGCGCGCGCACTGGGAAGCTCGTGCTTATCGACGACTCAAAAACCGGCTCCAAGTTCGGCGACGCGCTTGTCACCGCGTTGTGCGCCGGAGGAACGCCTGTGCCGGTGTTGCCACTGACTCGCCGAGGTTGCAGAAATGATGATTATGGCGTTAACGACGATCAATTCCCGTTGGATCAGAACTTGATTCTGGAGTTCGTAGGCGGATCAAACCGTATTCGCTCCGTCAAGGAAGGCTTTGCATGACTGTCTTTGTCACCGGGGCAGAGAGCTTCATAGGCAAAGCGCTAAGAGCACGCTGCGAGGCTATTGGCCAGAATGTATTAGGTATTGACAGCGCGGCATCAACCGCCCGGTACGTCCACAAGGCGGACATTCGAGATGCGGCGCTAGCCGACCTCATTCCTGAGGCGGCAACCGTGATCCATTTAGCGGCAATTTCGCGCGATCCTGACTGCCGCGCCGATCCTCGCGCGGCATTCGACGTCAACGTCACCGGAACCCTTAATTTGGCGTCTGCGGCGCAAAAGCGAGGTGCCGCTCAATTTATTTTTGCTTCGAGTGAGTGGGTGTATGGCAACGTCCGCAACGATGAGGTCCAGCGAGAAGATCAGCCGATCGACGTTACCGGAATGATATCGGAATACGCGCTGACTAAAATCGTCGCCGAACAGTGTCTCAAACTCAGTTTTCGTTTGCCGGGGATGACGATATTGCGTTTCGGCATCGTCTACGGCCCGCGGCCAGGAAACTGGTCCGCCGTTGAAAACTTGTTAAACGCGGTTTTGACCAAGGATGAAGTCCAAGTCGGCGCCTTGAGAACAGCCCGGCGGTTCATCCATGTCGACGACATTGTCAGCGGCATATTGGCGAGCCGAGGACGAACGGGATTTGAAATATTCAATCTCAGCTTCGATCGTCTGATCAGCCTCGGGGAGGTGATTGAAACGGCCGCGAAACTCAGCGGGCGACGACCGAAAATCGTTGAGACCAACCCGTCGCAGGTGAGCATCCGTAATCCCGATAACAGCAAAGCGCGGGCCGAGCTGGGTTGGGCTCCGGTCGTTGATCTCGATCTCGGACTAAAGACTTTGGGCTTAATGGACCATCCAAAATTTCCCAAGGCCGGTTAGCACCGACGCGGCTGTCGTGAGCGGCTTTCACGACGAATAGCCGCGGCTTTTCTCAGACCAGCTTCCATCGATACGCACCGGCTCAGCCGTACTTAGATATTCCTCCGCAAGCTTCAGGGCCTCAATTTCCGTCGTTTCAGCCGCTACCGTAAGCCCGAGTTTGCTAAATGGGTAACGCTCCGCAATCGTCCGCACCCGCATCTCATTCAGGTCGCTTGCAGGATGATCGATGCGCTGCCTGAACCGCGCGACTGCGACATCCGGCGCTATGGTGAGTTCGACCAAAAACAATGGAACTTTCAAAGCAGCCGCAAGCAGCTCAATCGCTCTGCGATGTTCCTGCGGTCCATAGGTTGCATCCAGCACCACCGAAGAGCCGCTGCGCAATAGTTCCTCCGCCCGCACATGCATCGCGTGGTAGGCGATATCGCGGTCGGCCTTGCCGCGATCGGAATCGGGCCTCAGTTCGGACAATATCCGGTCGGCTTGCAGCCAATGAAATCCAAGCATCTTCTGGATCGACTTCGCGAGTGTCGATTTTCTGGCGCCGGGCGGACCAGCCAGAATCAACAGTTTAGCAGCCGAGGCACCATTGTTGCGTTTGACGGCCATCTGGCGAGACCCAATTTTTTGATCGCGGACGCGCGGATTTGGCGGGGCTCGCTCGCAACAGCTCTACCCGAAAGCAGGCCTGTCCACTGGTGGCGGCGCGGACTCCCTTGACGATCGATTTAGGACCGCAAACCAAAAGTCATAGTAGGCCTGAGCGCGGCTTTTGGAAAACAGCGCAATCAAACCGACAATGTCCGTCAGCGCAGTCTCCAACGAAAGCGGACCCGTTGTTGTTCTTAGCTTCGCGCACAATTTTTCGGCGTCGTCCGCAAAACTGGAGCCAAAAGTCAACCGCTCATGCCAGCGATTAAATCGATATAACATCGTCGAAAACCACAAATCCATAATGGGCTGTCGTTGCGCCATCGGGTAACCGGGAACAATATCCGAATTTGAGGCTAACGCAGCTCCTTCGAACCCGCACATAAACCAATGCAGCCTGTTGATGGCCGGGTCCAATCCAGCCTTCTGATAAAAGCCGACATCTGTCTGCTGAGCGCTGACGTTGTCCTTCCAATTCTCTTCCACGTCGTAGAGGTACAAGAGTCTCTGCATCTGTACGAATTTTCCGTTGAGCAAATAAAGCAGGCAGAGAATTTGATCGTGAAACGACAATTCAAACGGGATCGCGGTCATCGCGTTAAAGACGCGCAGGGCCATCTCGCGGCGAACCGCGGAAAACAGCAAAATGTTGGGACCCGTAAACTTCAGGTATCCGGCCAACCGTGTCTGAGCGTCGTTTGCATCCACGTCCTGATAGTTGAGGATCGAGGCCCCTTTCGAGCTTTCGACAACGTATTGGCCGGTAACACCGGCAATCGAGAAAATCGCCGCCAAACTGCCTGATTGTGGCGGGAATCGCTTTAACGGCGCGATCGAAGCCAAAGTCGTCGTCGGCCAAAGTAAAAACGAATTCTCCCTTCGCCGCCCGAATGGTTTCGCGAAAATTTTCGAGTGGCTTGCACGGATCGACGATAAGAATGTTGCAATTGTCACGTCGTAGATGTGCAAGCATCTCGCGCTTTTGTGCATTGCCCGAATTGTCGCGAATCACGACTTCGATGTCCGGGCCGGCCCAGGAACAGGCCTGTGCGATTCGGGAATAAGCCAACAGGTTGTGCCGATTTGTCGGCACCAAGATTGAGAGCTGCAACGAGCTCACTCCAGGTTGACGACAGCATCGGCGACGACTCGGCCGAACGTACCGATGCCGCCGTGCAACACCCAGCGCTCGATATCGTGGTTGCTGAAAAAAATCATCTTGCGACGTATTGTTGCCGCACCTTAACCCACCCTTGTGACAATGCAAATGTGCAGCCTTCCAGACGAAGGTGCGGAGCAAGCTGCTCCGTCTGACCAACGATTGTGTCGCGTCAACTTCGACCTAATCGCCGTCTCGGCGTCGGCGCATCAACCGGCGATTGACGTTGTCGCGAGGCATTGATAAACCCGCCGACGCCCGTCTGTGACGCCCTTCCGAACAGGAATTTTCGTCAGCTACACATGATGTGCTCGACGAACAGTCGCCGAGGCCAACAAATCCCGGACCTGCGCTGGCGAGATGCGGCGTGAAGAAAATTGAGATGGCTGTTCCATGAAATCGAACGCTGATGCCGAAACGCTCCGTAACCAGATTCTCGCTCTGGCAGAAACCTACGCGGAACTGGTGCACGGGCCGCAGCCGTTCGTTGCAAATGAGAGTTCGGTGCTCTCAGCAGGCAAGGTATTGGGCCCGCGGGAAATGAGGTTCCTGGTCGATTCCTGTCTTGATTTTTGGCTGACAACCGGCCGTTTCAACGATGAATTTGAAAAGAAGCTCGCCGCCGCAACTGGTGCGCTTCAGACTGTGACAACGAATTCAGGTTCGTCCGCTAACTTGTTGGCCACGACCGCGCTCACGTCCCACCTCTTGGGGGACCGTGCGCTGAAGCCCGGCGATGAAGTTATAACCTGCGCCGCCGGCTTCCCCACGACCGTCAATCCGCTGCTCCAGAATGGTCTGGTGCCGGTTTTTCTCGACGTCGAGCTCGGCACGTACAACATCGATGTGACGCATCTCGAAGAGGCAATCACGCCGCGCACGCGCGCTATCATGATCGCCCATACGCTCGGGAATCCGTTTGACCTCGGCGCCATTACCGCCGTTGCAAAAAGGCACAATTTGTTTTTGATCGAAGATTGTTGCGACGCTCTCGGCTCGACCTACCGCGGCAAACGCGTCGGGACGTTTGGCAACCTCGCAACGCTGTCCTTCTATCCCGCGCACCACATTACGATGGGCGAAGGCGGAGCCGTGCTCTGTAACTCGATGATTTTCAAACGCATCGTCGAGTCATTCCGCGATTGGGGGCGCGATTGCTATTGCAATCCCGGTAAAGACAATACCTGCAATCGACGGTACGACTGGCAGCTGGGCGATTTGCCGTACGGTTACGATCATAAATTCACCTATTCGCATTTAGGCTACAATCTGAAGATCACCGACATGCAAGCGGCGGTTGGGCTGGCCCAGCTCGAAAGCCTCGGCAAGTTCGTGGAAACGCGCCGCGCCAATTGGCAGTATATGCGCGAGGGTTTTGAGGATCTGCAGGACATCTTCCTGCTGCCAAGAGCGACAGCCGAGAGTGATCCGTCGTGGTTCGGCTTCTGTCTCACGCTGCAACCGGACGCGCCGTTCGAGCGCAACGAGTTGCTGCGCTACCTTAACGATGAACGAAAAATCGGAACGCGATTACTGTTTGCCGGAAATCTGACGCGACAGCCGTATATGAAAGGACGCAACTTCCGCACCGTCGGATCGCTGGCGAACAGCGACGTGGCTATGAATCGGACGTTCTGGGTCGGCATTTATCCCGGCCTGGGCGAAAGGCACCTCGATCACACTTTGTCGAGCATTCGCGAGTTTGTTCGTGGCAAGCTAGGAGCCAAGGTTCTCGCTGCGCAAAGCATGCAATAGCGCACGGTCTGATTCAAAGGATCGGACTCAAGCGACTATCTGGAGTCGGCCGCGGTCCAGCGGCGCGGCCGGGGGCGAAGGACATGACATACGATTACGACGCTTCCACCGCCCAGTTGCGCCCGGCAATATAGGCTGCACCTTTGTCGGTCTTGTGAACGGCAAGGACGTCGAGACGTCCGAGTTGATAGAGGGAATAGCCCAGCCGATTGAGAAATTCGGCAAGCTTGGCCCGGTCCGACTTGATGATTTCCACGACCAGGATCGGCTTGTGCTTCTGCAGCGAAGCTTCGGCGCCTTCCAGAGTTTCAAGTTCCATACCTTCGACGTCGATCTTGATCAGATCGATCCGACTGAGGCTCAATGAGTCTATTCGCAGCGCCGGCGTCTGCACCAGATTCGCGGCATCATAGCTGACGTTCTGCCCGATAAACTCCGTCCCATTCCTTTGCTTGAGTTCGAGGCTGCCGTAACGCGCGGGCTGGAAGAAATCGAGTTTCGGAATATTGATCACGCCGTCAACCTTGCCGACCGCCGCGCGAACAGCCTGCACATTAAAGCAATTATTCAGCGCGACGTTGCCGGCCAAGGCATAATAGAGACGTTCTTGCGGCTCGATCGACAGAATCCATCCCCAATCGGTCATCAGCTTTGACCACTCGATCGTATGCACCCCGACATTGGCGCCGCAGTCGATCGCAAACACGCCGTCGCCGTAATGCTGGCGCCGCAACTCCAGCAATTCAAGCAGGCAGGAAACTTCGAAGGGCTCGTGCATGCCCGAATCGAAAATCTGATTGCTGACGCCAGGCTGATAGTCCAGCCGGCTCATGATCATCGCACCGTGTTCGGTGCTCAAAAGCATAAACGGCAATCTTCGCTTGCTGGGTCGACGCATCTTTCCTCCGCCAATGGCGCACTATAGCCGGCTTGCCGCTTTGGTTAAATCCGCCGGCAGGGCCGTCCTCGTCGATGCCGTTTTGCAGACCGGTATAGCTACCAGCCCGCCGGCATGACATTCGAGGGCACCGTCATTGAATTGCCGACCGCACATGCTTTATACGCAATACGGCGTTCCTAGGGGCAATCGACCTTGCATATCCACCTTGTCAATCTCGACCGCAGTCCGGAGCGGCTGACGGAATTTTGTCATGTGAACCGGAATCTGACGAGCGTCTCGCGATTTCCTGCAGTTGAAGGAAGCGCTCTGAACATCGATTCGTTGGCGCAACAGGGGCTGGTGACTAAAGATATTCTCAGCATGTTCGCTGCAGGCGCATTGGGCTGCGCCATGTCACATCTTGCGCTGTGGGACAGGTCGATCGCCAGCAACCAAATTGTGACGATCAGCGAGGATGACGCCATCTTCAACTATAACTTTGAACGGCACGCCGAACAGCTGATGAAGGGCTTGCCGCAAGATTGGGACATAATCTTCTGGGGCTTTAACTTCGATATGTTCCTTTGCTTCGATATGCTGCCGGGCGTCTCGCCGTGCGTCGCCACGTTCAATCAGGAGCAGATGCGCGCCGGCACTGACGCGTTTCAGAGGCGGGATATCGTCCCGCAGGCGTTCAAGGCTATTTGGGTGTTCGGCACGTCCTGCTACTCAATCTCGCCTCGGGGCGCGAAAGTCATCAAAAACAAGATCGTACCGCTGCGCCCGCAAGTCATTCCGCTTCCCGAAGCCAAAGGCGTCCCTCCCTACAGTCCGGCTTGGCGGACCGTGGGCATCGACAACAGCATCAACGCAGTGCATCGCGAGATCAATTCGTATGTCTGCTTTCCGCCGCTGGTCATATCAAAAAATGAGCCGGCGACGTCGACCATTACACGCTCCGCATGACCTGACACACAGATTGGTCTTGCCCGTAACGATCACGGAGTCCAGGAAACGCACTCAGCCGGCAATGTTGATGTGACCGAGAGTTTTATCGGTTTTATGCACCGCGATGCAATTCATTCCGCTGTCGAACACGGCATAGCCGAGATTTTCCAGGGAAGATCGAAGTTTGCCCTTATCCGTCTTGATGGTCTCGACCACCAGGATTGGAAGGCGCTCGGCGATGCATTTGCCGCCACCAGCCAGCGCTTCGAGCTCCATTCCTTCAACATCCATTTTTATCAGATCGAGACGGCCCAAGTTGAGTAAATCGAGGGTCAGCGTCCGAACGTCGACCATCTTATTTTCCGAGTAATCGATGTTTTGCCCGATGAATTCCGTTTGGTCTCGCTTTTTGAGTTCGAGACTGCCAAAGCTGCCAGCGACCAAATAATCAGGTTCGGGCATCTTCATCGCGCCAACCTGGTTGGACACCGCGGCGTGGATGGCCCGGGCATTAAAGCAATTGTTGATCGCCACGTTGCCAGCGAGCGCATAATAAATTCGCTCCTGGGCTTCGATGGCGATCACCGTGCCCCATCCGGTCATGCGCTTTGCCCAATCGATGGTGTGGACGCCAAGATTGGCGCCGCAGTCGACGGCAACCACTCCGTTACCGTGATAATGGCGGCGCAAATCCAGCAGCCGCATCACCATGTCGACCTCGCCGGCATCGTGAGAAGCTTTTTCCAATAACTGGAAGCCGACGCCGTAAGCCTGATCGGGCCCCAGCCTGTGCTGGTCGTACCGGTTCACGATGAAAGTTCCGTGGTCGGTCGATGCAATGATAAACGCGAGTTTGCGCGCTGGGTTTGCCATGGTCCGCCAGTGTACCTGCCGATCGCCGAGCGATCCATTGGACAACCTCGGCGGCGTCCGCTTTTTTACCGGCGGATCTAACGTCCCAATCACGTCGAGAGCGATTGAACGGGCCTCACGCGCCGGTGCCTATGCGGGCGACCAGGCCACTTCTGCGGGCCCTCGATCCGCCTCGTATCAACTCACAACTCCTAGTGACGCGGCCACTTGTTCCCGCGTTCCGCCAATAGCGTCGTTTTGCTTTCGACTTTCACTGACAGCGTAGGCAAAAAAACCAACGGTTGACGATGAGTTCGGATTGCTCCTATTCACCTCCTTCGCAAGGGTTGTATTTTAAAGCCTTTTTTGAGAGGTTCCTGCCGCCAGCATCGCGTCGGCTAAGCAGCGTCGGCAAGTTGGGCAAGACGTTGGCGCCAGCTTCGAAAGCTTTAGCGCGGCATGCGTGATACTTATCACATCAGTTTGCCGCCATCGTGGGTACAAGCAAAGTGCAGGTGATGATCGGGCGAAGGACTGAAACGCAGCCCACCAAAAGAGTATGAGCCATTCCGTGACACAAACCGCCGCTCACGACCAAATCATAGCGGGGCGCGCTCACAGGCGTCTCAGCGCTCACCTGGCGCGGCTGGAAGCCGAGTCCATTTACATTTTGCGTGAGGCCGCTGCGGAGTTTGTGCGCCCGACCATTCTTTACTCGATCGGCAAGGACTCGAGCGTGCTGCTGCATCTGGCGCTCAAAGCGTTCAGCCCGTGCCGGATGCCATTTTCGCTGTTGCACGTCGACACGACGTGGAAGTTCCGCGACATGATTGCCTTTCGCGACGCTACCGCGAAACGGCTGGGATTGGACCTGATCGTCCATATCAACGAGGAAGGCCTCAAGGAGGGCGTCAGCCCGATCGCCTCCGGTTCGGCGCTCCACACCCATGTGATGAAGACGCTCGCGCTCAAACAGGCGCTCGACCGTCACGACATCGATGCCGCGATCGGCGGCGCGCGCCGCGACGAGGAAAAAAGCCGCGCCAAGGAGCGGGTGTTTTCGCTGCGCTCCGCCGGCCACGGCTGGAACCCCCGCGCCCAGCGCCCGGAACTCTGGAACGTATTCAACACCCGTCTTGGCCCGGGCGAAAGCGTGCGGGTGTTCCCACTCTCCGACTGGACCGAACTCGATGTCTGGGAATACATCGCCGCCGAGAATATCCCGGTTGTTCCGCTCTATTTTTCCGCGGACAGGCCGGTCGTGGAACGGAACGGCACCTGGATCATGGTGGACGATGAAAGGCTGCCGCTTGAGTCCGGTGAACAGCCGCAGCTGCGCCGGATCCGGTTTCGGACGCTCGGATGCTACCCCCTCTCCGGCGGCATCGAGTCCGATGCTGCGACCATCGAGGACATCATCGCCGAATTGCGCGAGAGCCGCTTTTCCGAGCGCCAAGGCCGGCTCATCGATCAGGACAGTGGTGCCTCGATGGAACGCAAGAAGAAGGAGGGGTACTTTTGATGCACGGATCGGCACCGGTTCGGCAGAAAAGTTTGCTCCGCTTCTTCATGGGCGGATCGGTGGACGACGGCAAGTCGACGTTGATCGGGCGCCTGCTGCATGAAACCGGCGCTGTCGCCGAAGATGAGCTTGCGGCGCTGACGCGGGATTCGGCCCGCTTCGGCAACAGCGGTCAGGCGATCGACTTTGCGCTCCTGGTCGATGGTTTGGAGGATGAACGCGAACAGGGAATTACCATCGACGTCGCCCATCGCTATTTTTCGTCGCCGCGGCGCGCCTTCATCGTCGCTGATACTCCGGGTCACGAAAGTTATACGCGCAATACGGCAAGCGGCGCCTCGAACGCCGATCTCGCGATCATTCTGGTCGACGCGCGCCGGGGCCTGCTGCCGCAGACGCGCCGGCACGCGATGATCGCGCATATGGTGGGCGTTCGTCACTTCGTGCTTGCGGTGAACAAGCTCGATCTCGTGAACTGGGACCGCGCCGTTTACGATCGCATCGTCGGCGGGTTCCGCGACTTTGCCAAACCGCTTAGCCTTGCCTCGCTCGTTCCCATTCCGCTCTCCGCACTCAACGGCGACAACATCTCCTCGGCAAGCCCGCATACGCCTTGGCATGACGGACCGAGCCTGCTTGGGCATCTGGAAACCGTTGACGTGGAAGCCGACAAGTCGCGAACGCCGCTGCGCATCCTCGTACAAAACGTACTGCGGCCCGATCGCGACAGCAGGCTTTACACAGGAATGATCGCCGGAGGCACATTGCGCCGAGGCGATCCGGTCCAAGTGGCGCTTTCCGGCGTCAGCGGGAAAGTAAGCCGCATCGTCGTTGCCGGCGAGGACAGCGACCAGGCCAGCGCCGGCGAGTCGGTCGCCATCGGGCTCGACCGCCATATCGATGTTACGCGCGGTGACACGCTGGTCGCGCCGGACCGCCGGCCGCAAGTCACCGATCAGTTCGAGGCGCACTTGATCTGGATGAGCGAGCAGCCGCTTCTGCCCGGTCGCGAGTATTTGCTCAAGGTTGGCGTTCGCTCGGTTTCGGCAAGCATCACGGCCGTCAAACATCGGGTCGACATCGAGACGCTCCGCCGCGAACCCGTCCACACGCTCGCGCTCAATGAAATCGGCATTTGCGACATCGCCACCGCGGCTCCGGTCGCGTTGGACAGCTTTGAAGAGATTCGGCAAACCGGTTGCTTCATCCTGATCGACCGTTACAGCAACTCGACGGTTGCCGCCGGCACCGTCGATTTCGCGCTGCGGCGCGGGATGAACCTGCGGGAGCAGATACTTTCGGTATCCAAAGCCAAGCGCGCTGCGCTCAAGGCGCAGCGGCCCTGCGTGTTGTGGTTTACCGGACTTTCAGGTGCTGGAAAATCGACCATCGCCAATGTCGTCGAAGCCAAACTCGCCGAGCGAAAGCGCCACACCTACATGCTCGACGGCGACAACGTTCGCCATGGATTGAACAAGGACATCGGCTTCACCGATGCCGATCGAGTGGAAAACATCCGGCGCGTCGGCGAGGTGGCGAAGCTTTTTGTCGACGGCGGCCTTATCGTGCTGTGCTCATTCATCTCGCCGTTCCGTGCCGAGCGCGCGGCAATTCGACAAATCCTTGAGCCGGGCGAGTTTATCGAGATCTTTGTCTCGACCCCGCTAGAAACCTGCGAAGCGCGCGATCCAAAAGGTCTCTATGCCAAGGCCCGCAGCGGCGCACTGCCATCCTTCACCGGCATCGACTCGCCCTACGAGCCGCCGCAGCACGCCGATCTGGTGCTGGACACGGCGAGCGCAGGCCCTGAGGATTTAGCCGATCGCGTGATCGACCTCTTGGTAACGCGCGGCATGATCGGTCTTGGAGCCGACTAGCTCATGACCGCGACGTGGGCCGTTCGCGAACTAGCGACGGCGGCCTTTTCCGCGGTCTTATGCGCCGGGTTGATCATCCTGTTGCGCCCAGTACTCCGTCGCTATGCGCTGGCGAGACCGAATGCCCGCTCCTCGCATCGCGAGCCAACACCACAGGGCGGTGGCATCGCCGTTATCGCCGCGGCGATCGTTGCGGCCGGCGTCGGCATACTCAGTCTCGGCACTCCGATTACCTCTTCAGTAATCCTCGTTGCCGCCGTCGTTCTGATGGCCGGCGTCGGCGCCGTCGACGACATTCGCCCAGTTGGGGTTGTGCCGCGGCTGCTGCTGCAGGCGCTGGCCATCGGCGCGGTGATCTATGCGCTGCCGGACCAATTGCGCGCGCTCCCCGTCCTGCCGTGGTGGCTCGAGCGCGTCGTGTTGTTTTTGGCCGGGCTCTGGTTCGTCAATCTCGTGAACTTCATGGACGGCATCGACTGGATGACGGTTGCGGAAGTCGTTCCGATCGCAGCCGCACTGGTGGTGATCGGATCGCTCGGGGCGCTGCCGCTTGATGCCGTTTTTGTGGCACTGGCGCTTGGCGGCGCCATGATCGGCTTTGCCTACTTCAACCGGCCGGTCGCCAAGCTTTTCCTCGGCGACGTCGGCAGCTTACCGGTAGGCCTTCTGCTCGGCTGGCTTCTGGTGCTGCTCGCCGGCACAGGCAACCTCGTGGCCGCTTTGTTGCTGCCTCTGTATTATCTCGCCGACGCCACGATCACGCTGCTACGCCGCCTCGCCGGCGGCGAGCGCATCTGGCAGGCGCACCGCACGCACTTTTACCAGATTGCTACCGACCCCGACCGGGGTTTCTCCGTCGTCGGCGTTGTTGTGCGGGTCTTCGTGGTAAACGTCTGCCTCGGCGTCTTAGCCGTCGAAACCATCGTCGTGCCGGGCAGGCTGAGCAATCTTGGCGCGTCCATTGCTGGCCTGCTTCTGGTCGCGTGGCTCCTCGCGGCATTTGCAAGAGGCAAAAAATAGGCGGCCTGCGCACGGCCGCCCCGCGCATCCGTGCCGAGATTAAGGTTACGAGCAGCCCTCCCTGGCATTTAAATTCGTGCCAGCGGACAATCGCCACAGATTAAAAACACGCGTTTCACAACGCGGCACAAGGTCAAATCAATGAGCTTTTCGCGCGCACGGACGCTCGTTACTGGCGGCTCGGGTTTCATTGGCTCGCATCTTTGCGAGCGGCTTCTGGCCGAAGGCCACGAGGTTCTTTGCGTCGACAATTACTATACCGGCCGGCGCCAGAACATCGAGCATCTCCTGGCTAACCCGCGCTTCGAAGTCATGCGTCACGACATCACGATGAGTCTTTATGTCGAGGTCGACGAAATCTACAATCTGGCCTGCCCGGCCTCACCGGTTCACTACCAGTTCGACCCAGTGCAGACGCTCAAGACCAGCGTGCACGGCGCGATCAACATGCTGGGGCTGGCCAAGCGCATCAAAGCCAAGATCTTCCAGGCCTCGACCAGCGAAGTCTACGGCGATCCGCACGTCCATCCGCAACCTGAATCCTACTGGGGCCACGTCAATCCGCTCGGGCCGCGGGCTTGCTACGATGAAGGCAAGCGCGCCGCCGAGACCTTGTTCTTCGATTATCATCGCCAGCACGGCGTACCCATCAAGGTGGCGCGCATCTTCAACACCTACGGACCACGCATGCATCCGGACGATGGCCGCGTGGTCTCGAATTTCATCATGCAGGCACTGCGCGGCGAACCGATCACCATTTACGGCGATGGCTCGCAGACCCGCTCGTTCGGCTATGTCGACGATCTGGTCGAAGGAATTTTGCGGCTAATGGCAACTGAAGATGCCTTTCTCGGCCCGGTCAACCTGGGCAATCCGGGCGAAGTCAGCGTTCGTGCGCTGGCCGAGCGTATCATCGCGATGACCGGATCCCGCTCGCAGCTGGTATTTGAGTCGCTGCCGGTCGACGATCCGAAGCAAAGGCAGCCGGATATTACGCTGGCACGTCAGAAACTGAATTGGGCACCCAAGATCGAACTCCGCGACGGACTGCAACGCACGATCGATTATTTTAGGTCGATCATTGCTGGAGAAGCCGCATCCAGTCCGAACGGCCCGCGCTCCGCCGAGATTACAGAGCGTCTGCCGATTCAACCTGAAGAGATGGCGCTCTCGTAATCGGCGCTGGTCGCGGCCGCGCTTCTTTTGTGCGCTTTCGAAGATCCGGTTCGGGGCCGCCAACGCCCACGTAATGGAACTTCGCCCGCTTCATTTCGTCGGCGCGATAGACATTGCGCAAATCGACGATCGCCGGCCGCGCCATGATCCGTCTGAGCCGCTTGAGGTCGAGCGCCCGGAATTGCTCCCACTCGGTTGCGATCACCAGCGCTTCGGCGCCCTTGGCGGCCGCATAAGCGTCATCGCAGTACATGATGTCGGGTAATTGCTGCCGGGCCTGCGCCATGCCGGCAGGATCGTAAGCCCGCACCAGCGCGCCCATATCCTGCAACGCCATAATCAAAGGAATCGCAGGAGAGTCGCGCGTGTCGTCGGTGTTTGGCTTGAAGCTCAGTCCGAGGACAGCGATCGTTTTGCCACGGATCTGCCCGTCGATCGCGGCGATCACCTTGCGCGCCATTGCGCGCTTGCGCTGCTCGTTGACCGCCGAAACAGTTTCCACGATGCGCAACTGCGCGCCGTAATCGTGGGCGGTTTTCAGCAACGCAGTGGTGTCTTTCGGGAAGCAGGAGCCGCCAAAGCCGGGACCAGCATGCAGGAACTTCCCCCCAATGCGGTTATCGAGCCCCATGCCGCGGGCTACGTCTTGTACGTCCGCGCCGATACTCTCGCAGAGATCGGCTATCTCGTTGATGAAGGTGATCTTGGTCGCGAGGAACGCGTTGGATGCGTATTTGATCAGCTCGGCGGTGCGCCGACCGACATAGAGGATCGGCGCCGCATTGAGATAAAGCGGGCGGTAGATTTCCGCGAGCAGCGCGCGCGCCCGGAGATCGTCGGTGCCGACCACGATGCGGTCGGGATGCTTGAAGTCCTGGATCGCGGCGCCTTCGCGCAGGAATTCCGGGTTTGATACGACCTGCAACTCTACCTCGGGACGCTTTTCGCGGAGGATGCGCTCGATCTCATCGCCGGTTCCGACCGGCACTGTTGATTTGGTCACGACCACCGCGGTGTCGGAAAGCAGCGGCGCAATCTCGCGCACGGCTTCGTAGACAAACCTCAGATCGGCATGGCCGTCGCCCCGGCGCGAAGGCGTGCCGACCGCGATGAATACCGCCTCGGCGTCGGTAACGGGCGCCAGGTCCACCGCGAACTCCAGCCGGCCCTGGCGAACGTTATTGGCGACAAGCTCGGACAGGCCGGGCTCAAAAATCGGAATCTCGCCGCGCTTGAGCGCAGCGACCCGTCGCGCATCCTTGTCGATGCAAACCACATGATGGCCGAAGTCGGCCAGGCAAGCGCCCGATACGAGACCGACATAGCCGGCGCCGATCATGGTCACGCGCACGAATGACTCCGTTTCAAGTTCAAGCTCTTGGCGATTCGTTCAGGCACCGCGCGGCTTCGTACGCACCGTATGTGACATGGTGACAACTCCCGCATGCGCCGCTCGAATTTAGTGAGCGAACCCTAGCGCGGTGCAGCCGCGGGGTAGAGTTAACGAGACTGGTAAACTCGGAGCGTTGTTAACGTGACAAACAAACGCCACGAAACGGCCCGGCCGCTTCAGAGTGTGCGGAATCAGATCGCTGCTTTTGTTTGCGCGAGGGTGCCCGGCGCGCTCAGGCCGCTGCACCCTGGAAGTCCGGCACCGCATCACGCAGCACGCGGTAGATGGCTTCGCGCTCTTCACGCTGCAGCCCCTGTTCGAGCATCGCGAGCCAACCGCGCATCACTTCGACCGAGGGCTGCGCAGGACGGGCCGCGACCACGCCGACGACCCCGATTTCCACCGTCGGTTCGCCGTGCGCGAACAGGACTTCCTGCATCCGTTCGCCCGGCCGCGTGCCAGTGAAAACGATATCGATGTCGCGGCCGGGCTCAAGACCGGCGAGCCGGATCATGCGCTCAGCGAGGTCAACGATTTTCACCGGCTGACCCATGTTGAGCACATAGACCGAGACGTCTGAGCGCTCCGGCCCCAGCGCGTGAGTGGCGGCGGTGACGACCAGGTCGCAGGCTTCACGGATAGTCATGAAATAGCGCACCATGTCGGGGTGCGTGACCGTCACCGGGCCGCCGGCGTCGATCTGCGCCTTGAACTTCGGAACCACCGAGCCGTTCGATGCGAGCACGTTGCCGAACCGCACCGCAATCAACCGCATCGTTTGCCGTCCCGGCTGCGTACGGCGGGGAAGATCGGCGTCCAGCGCCTGACAGTACATCTCGGCAAAGCGCTTGGTGGCGCCGAGCACCGACACCGGCTCGATGGCCTTGTCGGTCGAGATCATCACCATCGCAGCGGCGCCGGAGGCGGCGGCCGCATCGGCGACATTGACCGAACCAAAGACGTTGGTCTTGACCCCCTCCTCCCAATTCTGCTCGAGCAGCGGCACGTGTTTGAGCGCGGCGGCGTGAAAGACGATGTCCGGCTTGAAATCGCCCATCAGCCGAAACAGCCGGGCGCGATCGCGAACATCGGCGATGCGCCCAATGATCTCGGGCCGCGACTGTTTGGTCGCGAGACTCTCGAGAATCGCGTGCAGCGCCGGTTCGGAGTTCTCGATGATCAGCAATCGCGCGGCGCCGAACGTAACCACACGGTCGCAGATTTCAGCGCCGATCGAGCCTCCACCTCCCGTCACCACGATCGAACGACCCTTGAGAAAACCCTCCAGCCGCGCGTAGTCGATCTTGACGGTCGGGCGCAGCAAAAGGTCTTCGACATTGACCGGCGCCAGGCGTGGCGCTTCTCCCCCGTCGTCGAGCGATGGCAACCGGACCACGGTCAAGTCCCAGCCGGCGTGCGTGCATCAACGTGCGCTTCAGGCTTGGCGTCCGGCTCGAGCGCGGAGGGTGTAAAAATCACCCGGGTGATGGTCTTATCGCGCTGTCCAAGATCATTGACGACGGCATCGAGCGCATCAAAATCGCCCAGAACCGGAATACCGCGAATAGCCTGTCCCCGATCGGCAACAGACGGCGAAAGGATTCCGACCGGCCAAATTTTCTTGACTGCACCGCTTTCGATCGCCCGCAGCAGGACTTCGGCGTCAGCGGCGCGTCCCAGCACAAGGGTTGGATTGGATTCAGGCGAGCGCGAATGGTGCCTGGTGCGCGTATAGCGAAAATACCGATAGCCAATCCGCCCGGCTCCCAGAAACACCATCTGCAGGAGCCAATAGAGCACGATCGTGATTTTACCGAAGAAGAACTGCCCGAGCACATTTGGCGCGACCAGGACGTAATCGAGCGCCAACAACGATACCGCGAGTACGGTCGAGGCTCGCAAAATGTTCACGAGATCGGGTAATGACGCAAAGCGCCACTTCGAATCGTAGAGGTGGAAGAAGTAGTAGACGATTCCGGCGTAAACCACGAACGCGGGAAGGAATATGAACAGAACGCCTTCGCGTTCCATCAGGCCGCCGGCCTCGAAACGGATATAGAAGCTCGCGAGCACCGCCAGAGCGGTCATAAGCAGATCGTGCGCTACGACAAGCGCTTTGCGCGGGCTGGTAAAAAGTCCGAGCATTCTCGGTGACCGTACTTGCTGAATATCCCGGGCCTTCCAATACCGGGCTTTAGCCCTCGACGCTACCCTGCGCCATGCGGCAGCCTAGCCACGGATAACCACCATAGCCGCGCCGACGGTCCGCGTTTTTTGGGTTGCCGGATCCGCTACGGCTGGCGGATATTGGGGCCGCTTCGAGTTCCGTATTTGGTCACCGTCCCTGGAAAGCCATGACTTGGTCTGAGATCATCCTTGCCGCCTTGAAGGAGAACGACGTCCGCTTCGCCGCTTACGTGCCCGATAATATCCTCACTGCGCTCATCGCCGGGGTTGCTGGGGACCGCGATTTTGTTTGCGTTGGCGCCACCAGAGAGGATGAAGCGGTCGGAGCGGCGACGGGCGCTTACATGGCGGGGTTGCGTGCCGCAGTAATAATGCAGACCAGCGGTTTTGCGCTGATCGCCAATGCACTCGGCTCGTTGGTGGTCCCTTATCAGATTCCGGCGATCCTGATCGTCTCGGAGCGCGGAATTATGGGCGAATTCAACATCGGCCAAACGCTCGTCGCGCGCACGATGCGGCCGACACTGGATTCACTCGGCATCATGCACCACACGCTGACCGATCTATCGACGCTGCATTTCATCCTGGACCGGTCGATCAAGCAGGCCTTCACGACGCGCGCGCCGGTCGTTTTCATCCTTTCGCCACTGCTCAGCGGCGGCAATCCCGCCGCGCACGGGCAATTGATTTAGCGAAAGCCAGCCGGGATCAGGCCGTGAACAACGAGAAAGCTTCCGCAAACACGCTCAACCGCACGATATTGACGCGGCGGCTGGTGCAACGGCTGAAGCACGAGGAAGCGGTTGTCGCCGGACTCGGCAACACCAATTTCGATCTCATCGCCGCCGGTCATCGCCCGCAGAATTTCTACATGCTCGGCAGCATGGGGCTCGCCTGCCCAATCGCGCTCGGGGTTGCGCTGGCGCAGCCCAAGCGCGGGGTGATCGCACTGGAAGGCGACGGCTCGATCCTGATGGCGCTCGGTTGTCTCGCCACCATCGGTAATGTCCAGCCGCGCAACCTGACCATTATCATCTGGGACAACGGCATGTATCAGATCACCGGCAAGCAGCCCGCCGCGACCAGCGGCGCGACCGATATCGTCGCAGTGGCACGAGGCGCCGGCATCGCGCAGAGCGAATGGGTGCACGACGAAACCCATTTCGAGACGCTGATCGACCGCAGGTTCGAGGGCGGCGGACCGCGGTTGCTGGCGGTAAAGATCGATGATCAGCCGGGAAAAGGGCCGCCGATGCGCGATCCGGTGCTCATCCGCGAGAGCTTTATGCGCGGGCTTGGGACGAGCGCGAGCCGCGAACTAGGCTGAACTACCTACAGACCGCCCCAACGGCGCCGATTAACGCTCCGTTAACCTTTCTAAATCAATTATTTAACCACTTAGAAACTTTGTGATTCAGGCGTCGCCTCCACCGGGCGCATCGGTGCAGGGGAGACTATTCATGTCCAAATTCGTCACGTTGCTCGGCCGCAGATCCGACGCCGTGAGCGCGAAACCCGTAATCGCTGAGTGGCCGGCCAATGCACACCAGCCGCCAATCGTGCAGGTACCACCGACCGTGGAGCCTCCGCCTCTGCCAATGCCGGCTGCCGCGCAACTGCAGGCCGCCGCGCTGGCCGAGCCGGCGGCTAGCGGCTCCGGTCAAAATCGTCACCCCCCCGCCAAATGAGCCCGAGATCGAACTCGACAACGAGCTGTTCTTCCCGATCGCCACGCAGCTCGGCCAGGAGAACGAGACGGTCCGCAACCTTCTGATGGATGCCGAGCACAAAATCGGCGAGCTCGAGAACATTAAAACCACCATCGCCAGGCTGGTCGATCCCGTCTGCAATACGCTGCGCGGATACGAAGCGACCCAGAGCGAGAAGTTGATCCTGCAACGCGCGCTCAACAGCACCCGCGAGGTCTGCAGCAAGCTTCGCGACGATCTCAGCGCGGCCGAGAATAAGGCCACGAAGTTCAAGATCGAATGCACCCGCTTGCAGGAAATCACGACACTGGCGAAGCAGACCATCGCCGGCCTGGAGCGGACCAAAGCCGAGCAACTTGCGGAACTGGGCGTGCATCGCGCCCATGTCGCCGAACTGCAGGGCCTGACCCAGCAACAGGCATCCGACCTGCGGCTGACGCGCGACGAAAATCTCCGGCTCGGAGAGCGCGTCGTCGGCGCCGACCAGAAAATAGTGCAGCTCGAGGGCGAAGCCCAAACGACGCAGCACGAAGCGCGAAAAATAAAGGAGGAGCGGGCTTCCATTCAGGCCTCGCTCGAAAAGACACTGAACGAATTGGCGCAGACCGCGCGCCGCCTGAGCGACGCCGACAAAGCTGTGGCCTCTACTCAAGCGCGGCTGAAAGCCACAGAAACCAATCTGACCGAAGTACAAACAGAACGTTCGCGGCTCGCCGCAGCTCTTGACGAGGCCAACCACGCCCACCGCGAACAAATCAACCTGCTGAACTCCCGTCTCGAGGCCTTGCGGGCTCGCGGGACCATGACCGACAAATTACTCGAAGAAGCCCGCCGGGCGCTGATGGCGCGGGCCGAGGAAATGCGCACGTTCGACCGCCGTGTGAACGACGCCGGCACCACAAACGACACCCTCGCCGAGCGGCTGAGCTCGCTCGAGGCCAAGCTCGCCGAGCGTGAATTGCAAATCAGGGATCTCGAGCTCGCTCGCGCGCTACTCACGGACGAGGCCAACAAGCTGATCCATGCGGCAACGGCACGCGAGGGCATCTACCAGAGCACTCAGCAAAATATCAGGGAAAAGAACGATCTGGTGGAACTGCTGGAGGAGCAAATCGCCGTGGCGCATGGCGCTCACGATATGCAGATGGAGAATCTGCGGGCCCAGCTGCAACGCGAGCAGCTCGAGCGCTCGATGGCCGAAGGTGCGCTTGAAACCGCCCGCAAGGATGTTTCACGCCTGCAGCAGGAAGTCGGCACACTGCGGAGCCGGATCATCACCGAGGGCGGCGACGAAGCGCCCACCGAGCAAGATCGCATCAAACGAGCAGCCTAAACCGGGTTTGGCTGGCTCAACGCCGCCGCTGGGCAACCGGCGGCGGCTTTTTCATTTTCAGTTCCGGGGCACTGGCCGCGAAAAGCTCAGCCGAAGCGAAACGCCGACTCCACCGCCCCCATGACGACATCCTTCAGCGTCCGCTGTCCGGGATCGTCGCCCGCCGCGCCGACGGCGACGTGAAGCGGCAACAGGTGCTCCTCGCGCGGATGGGCGGCGCGGGCAAACGGCGCCTTGGCCCAAGCGCTGAGCGCGTCGGCGCGCGCCTCCGGTGGCGCCTTGGTCAGGACCTCTTCCAGCCAATCATCAAAGCGCTCTGATCCGGCGTCGGCATGTTTACCATCGGCGCCGCCGCGCATGCTGGCCATCAGCGTGCGCATATTGTGATAGGTCATCCCGCTGCCGACGATCAGCACGCCCTCGTCGCGGAGCGGCATCAGCGCACGGCCGATCTTGATGTGCTCGGCAGGATCCATGCTGGCCAACAGCGAGACCTGCACGATAGGCACGTCGGCGTGCGGAAACGCGACTTTCAGCGGGATGAAAACGCCATGATCGAAGCCGCGCTCGTGGTCGTATTTCCATGGGATACCCGCGGCCCCCAGCAACTCGGCAACCCGCGCTGAAACCTCGGGCGCCCCGGGGGCTGGAAACTTGATCTCATAAGTATTCTGCGGAAAGCCGTAATAATCGTAAAGCAGCGGCGGCGCCGGGTTGTTCTGGATCGTGACGACGTCCTCTTCCCAGTGGCCGGAAATCACCACCAGAGCTTTTGGCCGCGATCCGGCCAACTCGGGCACGTGCCGGAGATAGTCGGCCATCCGTGCCCAGGTATCGGGCGGATCCCAGTCCATAAAGAAACAGGGCCCGCCGCCATGCGGGATGAAGAGCGTGGGGAGTCTGCTCATAGACTGATCCTGATGTGCCGGTTGGGACGGGCGCGTAACCGGCTCGCTATTTATGCCCGGAGAAATGTTTCTCCAGTCCCTGCCAGCCTTCGAAGTAATCGTGCTGAAGCTCGGAGGATTCCACGGCAAAGCGTGTCAGCCGCATCGCGTAGCGGCTCTCGAACATGAACGCCATCGTGTTTTCTATCTTGTGTGGCTTTAATTCCGCTTTGCTCGCCCGCTCCCAGGTCTCGGCGTCGGGGCCGTGCGCCGTCATGCAATTGTGCAGGCTGGCGCCGCCGGGGAGGAAACCTTCCGCCTTGGCGTCGTAGGCGCCGTACAGCAAACCCATGAACTCGGTCATGACGTTGCGGTGGTACCACGGCGGCCGGAACGTATCTTCACCAACAAGCCAACGCGGCGGGAAAATGACGAAATCGATCGTCGCCGCGCCCGGAAGATCGGACGGCGCGGTGAGCACGGAAAAGATCGAAGGATCGGGGTGATCGAAACTGACCGATCCCATGACGTTGAACCGCGCCAGGTCGTATTTGTAAGGCGCGAAGTTGCCATGCCAGGCGACGACGTTGAGCGGCGAATGATTCATTTCCGCCGCCCAGAGATTGCCCTGGAATTTTGCGACCAGGCTGTGCCGCGCGGTCTTGTCCTCGTACGCCGCGGCCGGTGCCAGGAAGTCGCGGGTGTTCGCCAAACCGTTGGCGCCAAGCGGACCGAGTTCGGGCAGCCGCAGCAGCGGACCATAATTTTCGCAGATGTAGCCGCGCGATGGTCCGTCGGGAAGCTCGACGCGGAAACGCAAGCCGCGCGGAATGATAACGATCTCACCGCAGCGTGCTTCGATAATGCCGAGTTCGGTGACGAAACGGGTGCGGCCCTGCTGCGGCACGATCAGCATTTCGCCGTCGGCATTGTAGAAGATGCGGTTATCCATCGATCGGTTCGCGGCATAGATGTGAACCGCCATGCCGATCTGGGTGGCGACGTCGCCATTGCCGCCGAGCGTGACAATGCCTTCGACAAAGTCGGTCGGCTTCCGCGGGATCTGAAACGGCGACCAGCGCAATTGGGTCGGCGTCGCATCGGCTTCGTTGAACGGCGCGCTGCGGATCAGGCCATTGTCGATGCGCGCGTAAGGCCGATGCACGACCGAGGGCTGAATGCGATAGGTCCAGGTGTGGCGATTCTCGGCGCGCGCAGTTGTGAACGACGTGCCGGAAATCTGCTCCGCATAAAGTCCGAGCGGCGGCCGCTGCGGCGAGTTGCGGCCGACGGGCAAGGCGCCAGCGACAGCCTCGGAGACGAAATGATTGCCGAAGCCCGGCTGGTACTGCAGCGATGCCTCGGCGGGCGCGGCCTTGTTTTCAGTCTTACGCGCCTTGGGGTCGGATTTCGCGTCTTTTACGACTTGGGGCATGGTCACCTCCCAAAAAGAAGCCGCGATTGGACCTCGCGGGAGAATTGGTCTCGGACGCAACTAATATCGGCCTTTCGCCAGCGCAACGCAAGTTTCTGGGGACCGCCAATCCTCAAGCGCATTTCGCGGAGGCTGCTAGTTCATCGCCCTCGCCCCAGCAACTCCGCATAGAGCTGCAAGGTTTGCTCGGCGACGATATCGGCCGAAAACTCGGCAACCGCACGCGCGCGGCCGCGGGCTCCCATCGACCGCCGTAATGAGTCGTCGCCAATAAGCCGATCGAGCGCATCGGCCAACGGCGCGACCTGCAGAGCTGGCACGAGTAATCCGTTGTCTCCTTGGTGCACGATGTCTCTGCAACCTGGCACATCTGTTGTCACCATCGGCTTGCCACAAGCGGCCGCTTCAAGCAGCGACCGCGGAACTCCTTCGCCACCATGGGACGGCAAGCAGACGATATGGGCCTGAGCAAACACCTTGCTCATGTCGTCATGCCACCCGAACAGCTCTACAACTCCTTCTCGCTCCCATTCACGCAACTGCTCGGGCGGAACGGAAGCAGGATTTCCAGGATCGCCTTCGCCGACCAGAGCAAATCGTGCGAGCGTGCCCCGCCTTTTCAGCATCCGTGCCGCTTCGACGAATTCCACAATGCCTTTGTAAAACAACAGCCGCGCCGGCAAAACGACGAGCGGTGGTCCGGGCGGTTCCGGACTCGGCCGGAAGGCGTCGGTATCGACCCCGCAACCGGGCATAACCACGACGCGATCCGGCCGCAACACGCGTCGCGAAGTCCACATCTCCATGTCGTCGTGGTTTTCCAGAATGACGCGGCTGTTTGGCGCGTTCAGCAAAAAGCGAAATGCCGTCATCACAAACGGCCGGATTGCACGCGCGAGCAATTGCCGCGAAACAAAAAGATATCCGGTGCCCGGCATGGCATTGACGACGGCCGGCACCCTGGTGAGCTTCGCCGCGATCGAACCATAGAGGATCGGTTTGATCGCAACGTGATGGACGATCGTAGGCTTTACGTTGCGATAAAGATCGGCGAGACGTCGGATCGTCGCAATATCATTGAGCGGGTTGAGACCCTGGCGATCGATTTCTATCGGATGGTGCCGCATTCCGCCGGCGGTGATCGCCTCGCAGAAGCGCCCTAGAGGAGTCGCCACTTCGACATCATAGCCAGCCGCAGCGACGCGTTCCGCAAGAGCAAAGCGGTGCCAGTAAAAGTACCAATCGTTCGCCGCCACGAACAGAATGCGCGGGCGATCCGTGCTCATGGCGCAAAAGAAACCGTTGGAACTCGAAGCAAGGTGAATCGCGAGCTGACCCTCATCGCGGACCTTGTCGTTGCGTAGTCGCCAAAAGTGGTCGCCGCCATTTCTCGCATCAATTCAACCAACTCCGGCGCGTTGCTCGCGCGCTCGGTTCTATCCGGGTCGCGGCGCGAGTTTCAATTCCAAAGTAGCGCCCCAATTCGGCTCGGCAAACGCCCGGAACGGTCTTGGCGCGTCCGCAATATCTCCAAAAAAGCGCCGGTTTATCTCGGCATCCGCACGACCTCGTCGAGGGGAAATCTCTCAGTCCATCCATGCGAACGACGTCGTCAGGCGCCGAGCGAACGCCATTGAGGGGGACGGGATGCGTCGAATTCATTTGTCAGTACTCGTAGCCGTGCTTGCGCCTGCGATCATTTTGCCCGGCGTTTCCGCCGCGGACGCCGAAACAAAATATCGCGAACTCGATCCCTAACCCGGGGCAGCCGATGTCGTCGCTCGAATTTAACATTTCCACCGGGAGCTCCGACCTTGATGCCATTTTCGCAGTGCCCGTCGAACCATCCGACGAACCGCACCGTCAGAGCGAACAGACGGCGGAGCCCGCGCAAACGCCACGTGATGCGAATGTGAAGGTTCCGCCACACGCTTCGCATTCGGTCGGCGATCTCTGCAATACGATCTACACATCCGCCGAAGACAACGATCTCCCGGTGCCCTTCTTCGCCAATCTGATCTGGCAGGAGAGCGAATTGCAGCTCAATTCCGTCAGTTCGGCGGGCGCACTGGGCATCGCACAGTTCATGCCGGAGGTAGCCGTCGAAGTCGGCCTGCGCAATCCATTCGATCCGCACGAGGCCCTTCCCGCTTCCGCTCGATTCCTCCGCGCGCTGCGCCAGCAATTCGGCAATCTCGGATTTGTCGCGGCCGCCTACAATGCCGGTGCGCATCGCGTCGCCGATTGGCTCGATCACGACCGGGCGCTGCCGCAGGAGACGCGGACCTACGTCCTGCGTGTCACCGGCCGTTCCGCCGAGGCGTGGCGAAAATCACCGTTGGCTGATTTCGGACCTGACGTTCGCCAGGCCTCTGCCCTGCCGGCGTTTGCCGGCCTTCGCCGATTTGGAGCAGGCGCAGGAAGCGCGCGGACAAGAATCGTTCGAACCAGAGAATCCGCAATTAGAAAAAATGCAGGCAACGCTTGCATCGACAAGGCTTGCATCGACAAGGCTCGTGTCAACAAGGCTTGCGTCGACAAGGCTCGCGCCGATAGTCGCCGTGAAGAAGGTCGCGCAGAAAGCAACCAAGACGATCGCGTCGAAGCTTGCGCAAAAATCCGAAAAGGCCGGCAAGAAAAATGTAAAGGTCGCGCAGCTGACCGAGAGCGCCGCGCAGAAGACTGAGAAAAAGCTCTCCGTCGCTCGTCACGTCGCCGATGAGCCTAAGGCTGCCCACTCCGCCCGCAACTTTCATCCTGGCAAGCACGAAGCCGTCCGGCCCGCGCATGCGCCGCACGAGAGGCGCAAAGTCGCCTAAAGTTGCGCATGGCAGCTACCGACCATCTGGGTGGCTGATGACTAGGCGCGGCTATGCCGGCATGAGAATATGGTGCCCTGCTCGCCGAGTTTTAGCTGAAGCCGCAATGGAAGTAAGGATCGGAGACGCGGTACACCGCAAGGAGGACGCGCGTCTCCTCATCGGCCGCGGGTGCTATAGCGACGATATCAATCTTCCGGACCAGGCTTATGGCGCCGTCTTGCGCACGCCGCATGCGCATGCGGTGATCCGCAGCATCGATGTTGAGGCGGCGCGCGCGATGCCGGGCGTGCTCGCAGTACTGACAGGGCGCGACGCACTGGCTGACGGGCTCAAGCCGATCCCGCACCCTTGCGCGCCCGGCACGGCGCCCGACATCGTGCTGAAAAACCGCGACGGCTCGCCGGTCCTGGCTGCACCGCATCATGTGCTTCCGGCCGACCGCGTTCGTCACGTCGGCACTGCCGTGGCATTCGTGATCGCCGAAAGCGTTGTGGCGGCAAAGGATGCGGTTGAGTGCATTGTCGTCGACTATGAGCCGCTGCCTGCGGTGATCGATGCCACCGGCGCGATCGAAAGCAGCGCCCCGCGGCTCTACGATGACTTGCCGAACATCATGATCGACGCCGAAGCCGGCGACGCCGCCGCGACCGCTGACGCATTTGCGCGCGCCGCTCACGTCACGCAGCTTTACACCCGCATCAATCGCGTCACCGGCGTGCCAATGGAGCCGCGCGCCGCTGTCGGGAATTTCGATCCCGCGACCGGACGTTACACGCTCTACGCCGGATCGGGCGGCATTGTCCGTCAGAAGCGCGAACTTGCGGCAATTCTCGGCGTGCCGGAGGACGCGGTACGCGTCATCGCCCGCGAGATCGGCGGCAATTTCGGTACGCGCAACAGCTTCTTTCCCGAATTCGCACTGGTCGCCTGGGGCTCGCGCCGCATCGGCCGGCCGGTAAAGTGGACCTGCGAACGCCAGGAAGCGTTTCTCAGCGACTATATGGGGCGCGATCTCACCGTCACCGCCGAGCTCGCGCTCGACGCTGACGGCCGTTTTCTCGCGTTGCGGAGTTCCAATCTCAGCAATGTCGGCGGTCACAGTGGATCTTATATTCCACTCGTCAAAGGGGTGGGCCTGGCGACCTCGGGGTACCGAATCCCGGCCGCCCACATAACAGCGCGCGCCGTTCTTTCGACCACGATGTGCACGACGCCGTACCGCAGCGCCGGGCGGCCCGAAGTTATCTACGTCATCGAACGCCTGATCGACAAAGCCGCGCAAGAGCACGGCTTCGATCGCGTCGCGCTGCGCCGGCGCAATCTCATTCCTCCTTCGGCGCTGCCTTACACCAATCCGCAAGGCATCACTTACGACAACGGCACCTATCGCGCGGTGATGGATCGCGCGATGGAGCTCGCCGACTGGAAGGGATTCAAACGCCGCCGCGCTGAGGCGCGCCGACGAAAGCGGCTGCGCGGCATCGGGCTTTGCAGCTACCTCGAAACCACCGGCGGCTATCCGCGTGAGCGCGCCGACATCACCGTGCATCCGCACGGCCGGGTCGATGTCGTCGTCGGCACGCTGTCGAGCGGACAAAGCCACGAAACAACTTTTGCACAATGCGTAACGGAGTGGCTCGGAGTGCCGTTCGACGACGTGCACATCTTCGAAAGCGACACCGACATCGTCAAAGAGGGCGGCGGCTCACATTCCGCTCGTTCGATGCGGCTTGCCGGCATCGTCATGGGCAAAGCTTCCGATATCGTGATCGAGAAAGGCAAGAAAATCGCCACGCATATGCTCGAAACCGCCGAAGACGATATCGCCTTTGCCGCCGGCCGCTTCACGGTCAAAGGAACCGACCGCTCGGTTGGAATCTTCGACGTCGCCCGCGCCGCGGCGGACGACAAATCAGTTCCGGAGGATTTACGGGGACCGCTTGCTGCCACTTGCGATGAAACAATCAGGCAGCTCGGCTTCCCCTACGGTGCGCACGTCTGCGAGGTCGAAATCGATCCGCAGACCGGAGCGCTGCGGCTCGTGCGCTACACGGCGGTCGACGATGTTGGGCGCGCGATCAACCCGATGGTGGTTGACGGCCAGACCCACGGCGGCGCGGCGCAAGGCATTGGCCAGGCATTGTGGGAAGCCTGCACCTATGACGCGGAGGGACAATTGCTCTCCGCTTCGTTCATGGATTACGCCATGCCGCGCGCCGACATGCTGCCATCATTTACGACCGACATCAGCCAGGTGCTCACGCCGAAGAACAAGCTCGGCGTACGCGGCGGCGGCGAAGGCGGAACCACCGGCGCGCTTGGCGCTGTGGTCAATGCGGTGGTCGATGCGCTGGCCGAGTTCGGTGTCACGCACATCGAAATGCCGGTGACGCCCGAGCGGGTCTGGCGCGCCATCCACTCTGCCAAGGCGCGACAAGGTTAATTGTTCGTTTTTTTCCACGAATGGACACGCACCTGATCGATTCGCACCGCACACTGATCAATCGAGACACATCCGCGGTTGGCACGATTTTTGGATGGTTCCCAACCTAGTTCACGAACTACAACGTATTTTGTGCCAGCTTAAGTCAAAATTCTCGGATTTTGGGCAGAATCACGAAGATTCGAGAAGTTCCATCCGGGCTTTGATGTGCTTGGCTCATGATGTTCACGTTGGACGAGGCCGGAGATCGCGTTTAGTATTGACGCGAGACCGGGACGAGACGGTCGGGGGAACATGAAATACTTGGGGGTTGCGTACGCGTGCGTCATAGCGGTCGTTGCTGCCGCCGCGATTTATCTGCTGGAAGCCCAGAGCATGGTCCCGCCGGCCGCGTCGGCTGTTGTGGACGTCAGTGCGAAGCCGCTGGATGCTCCAAGATCTTCCACAAATTCACCTTCCGCAAATTCCGGTCCGCTTGCTTCGGCCGCTGAGTCTCTGACTACCAAGTCCGTGACCGCAGCGAACGCCATAACCGCGGCAGAAATCACTTCCGTCGTGCCGAGCGCTTCCGCGCTCGCGACGGCGCCTCGCGAACTTTCTCAAGATGAACCGCCGCTCTTACGCAAAGAGCAGACCGCCGCCAATGTTCAGAAGATCGAACAAGCTAAGTCGGCCGAGAGTTCGCGCGAAGAATATCAAGCGGCCCCCGAGCGCATGACTATCACGTCGGCGCATGACGCAGTGCCGTCGAACCACACGGTAGAAATCAGTGCCGCGTCAGAGCGCGCTCCGGCGGCATTGGCGATTTCGGATGGGCCGTCTCAGCCAGAGCCTTTGCTCGTATTTGAAGATCGAACGGCCATCGATGCCCTGAAATCTTCGACCGAAGCGAAAGTCGGTTCCGGCTCGCAAGCCGCTCTTGCTCCAGCGTCCGATGTTGCTGCACCTTCTCAGGATCAAGCGTTGCTCCCGCATGATAGCGGCACAGCCGGCGATGCTTCGAAGTCCGGGCAAGCGCGGTTGGAGGAGAATGCAGCCGAAAGCGCCGAGCAAGCAGCCCCATTCCAGACTGCATCGGCGGGGGACTTTGAGTACGTCGCGCCGCCGAATGCCGTGGCCAAGGCGGACATCGCCGCGGGGCTACCGAACGATATCGCGCAAGTCGCCGTTGCCGGCGCGGTCTCGCGGCACGAACTGCTCACCGATGAGCAAAAAGTGGAACAAGCCAAACTGGAGCAGGATACGTCGCCCGCCGGTGAGCTTTCGTCCGATTCGTTTCCGCCGAGACGCTCATATCTGGCCTACTATGTGTATGCCGAACATCCTCCCGAGCGGAAACCGGCCGATCTGGCACTGGATGCATTGAGAAATGTTCCGGTCGGCACGCCGCTTCAAGAGATCAAAAGAGCGGCCGCCGCGTTCGGCCTGGACTACAACTTTATGAAGGCGGTCGCGAAAGTTGAGTCCGATTTTAATCCCCGGCAACGCACTGGATCGTATATCGGCCTATTCCAGCTCAGCCATTACGAGTTCGCGAAATACGGGTCCGGAGACATTCTCAGCCCACGCGATAACGCCATTGCTGCGGCTTACAAATTTATCAACGAGGGGACGCAGTTTGAGTGGGATACGCACAAGAACCCAACCTACAGCGACCTGTATCTTATTCATCAGCAAGGGTGGCAGGGCGCAGCCGAACACGTCGGCCATCCGCAGTGGGTAGCCTGGAAATCAATGTGCGCCACCGATGAGGGCAAAGAAAAAGGCGAGAAGTGGTGCAAGCGCGCAATCTGGCAAAACACACTTCCGGCCATCAAGCATTTATGGAAGTCGGTTGAGAACCTGCCCTCAAGCGCGTTTGTGACTATGTGGCGACAGCGGATTGATCACCTTTATGCGCGCTATTCCGAGGTGATTGGCGGAAAACAAGACGTCGATGTTAGTAAAGAGCAGGCCGAACCGCGCGAATCGGCCTGCGCCAAAACCGGCAATTGCGTCGCCGCTGGAAAGAAAGTCGCTGATATCAGCCGGCAACAGCCGAAGCAGATCGAATCAAACTGCGCAAAATCCAATAGCTGTCGCTCACAGCCTTCCGGCAAAAGCGTCAGCAATAAATCGCTGCGTCAGCGCGTAAGTCATGCGCGTCGCCGGCTCGTTCCAAGCGGCAATCCCCGGAATGTGCACGCCCTCGTCGGTGTAGGCATGCACCACTCCTGAGAACACCAGCATCTGCCATTTGGCGCCGGCCGCCTCCATCTCCTGTTCGAAAGCGTCGCGGTCAGCCTTCGGCACCACCGGATCGGGTGCGCCGTGTGTGACCAGCAGCGCCGCCTTGATCGCACCCGGCTTCGCTGCTTCAGCGGTTTTCAAGTCGCCGTGAATCGAGACCGCTGCAGCGATATCTGCTCCGTCGCGGGCGAGCTCCAGAACGTTGCCGCCGCCAAAACAGAAGCCGATGGCGGCGTGGCGGTGATCGATCAGATTGAGCTTGCCCGCTTTGTCGAGCATCGTCGTATAAGCTGAGCGGATGCGCTGCCGCTGCTCCGCGGCGTTCTCGCGCAGCGGATTGGCCAGCGCAGCGGCCTCATTAAAATCCGCCGGCCGATTTCCCTGCCCGTACATGTCGGCGACGAACACCACGTAGCGATCGCCCGCCACCAGCTTCGCGCGCTCGACGGCGAGCTCGGTGAGGCCGAGCCAATTCGGCGCCATCAGCACCGCCGGCCGTTTGCGTGAGACTTTTTCGTCGTAAACGAGCACACCCTCGGCTGTAAGGCTGCCCATGGAATACGTGACGACCTCAGATTTCATGCATTTTCTCCCTCGCTGACGGTAATTGTAGCGCGGATGGTGCGCGGCGACATCCGGGAATGGCAGGCAAAGAACAGAGTGCTGCGTTGCGTTACACTCGGATCCGGCAAGTCCTGACGTGGAGCACGGACCGATATGTCGAAGCGCAACCTGGCCCGGCTTCTGGTCGCCCTCCTCGGATTGCTGTCGGCGGCCGGTATGCTGTGGAGCAGTTTTGGAACCAGCCGGGTGATTTTCACCGAAGCCGCGCTCAACGCGCGTCTCAATCATCAGCTTCCGCGGACAATCGGGACAGTAACGATCGCGCGCGCGGCGCTGAACATTGCCGACAATCGCCTCGCGTTGCGCGTCGACCTGCAGATGGATTTTCTGCACCGGCCGGTTGCCGCCGTGGTCTCGGCAATAGGTGTGCCGCGCTATGACACGCAAAGCGAAGCGCTCTATTTCGATCTCGATGAAGCCAGAATCGAGCGACTTACAATTGCCGGTAAGACAGTCGTCGACGAAGATGCAACGACCCGAAGTCGCCTGAACGAAGCAATCGGCCCGTCGCTGCAGCGCGCCGTCGAAAGCGGGGCCAGGACCTACCTGGCCGCCATTCCGGTTTATCGTCTCAAGAACGACCTCAAGGGGTTCGCGCTGAAGGCCGCACTTTCAGATGTGACCATTGAACAGAATGCCTTGGTGGTAACGTTCTCACTGTGGAATTTGACTGTAACGGTTCTGATTTTTGCGCTGCCGCTCTTGATCGTTGCGGCGCTTATTTATTTGCTGATTCGCGATCCGCTGTGGGGCGTGGGAGTGATCGCGGACGTTGCCGGCGTCCGGCACGTGGCCGAAATCCCGCTCGCCGCCGCGGTTAACCTGGTGGGCAAGCTGATTTCCGTGGGTCGCAGAACTGAGCAGGAGCAAAAACCACCCCGCCGTGATCCCGCGGAAGGGTCGCCGTAGCCAGCCGTCTACGCCAGCACGGTGTTCAGGCCGCCAGCAATTTCTGCACTTCGCTGACAAGCTCGCGCAGGTGGATTGGCTTGGACAGCACCTTGGCATGCTTGGGCGCGCTCGAATCGGAATTGAGCGCGACCGCGGCAAAGCCTGTGATGAACATGATCTTGATGTCGGGGTCGAGTTCAGCGGCGCGGCGGGCGAGTTCGATGCCGTCCATCTCCGGCATGACGATGTCGGTAAGTAGAAGTTCGAATGGTTCCTCGCGCAGCCGCTGATATGCCGCCAGGCCATTGTCGTACGACTTGACCTCATGGCCGGCGTTCTGCAGCGCTTTCACCAGGAATCGGCGCATGTCGATGTCGTCTTCCGCGAGCAGGATTTTAGGCATGGCCAGTCAATTCCGGCTTGGAGCCGGCCCCCTTCATTCCATAAGCGGGATGGCGGGTAAATATGAGGTGAAGGTGCGGCTCACTGGCGGCCTCATGCTCTGGACAATGACCGATAGGCCACGCTAGGGATTTGATAGCGGGAGCGTCAAGGCGCCAGAAACCCCCGGGCCCTATGTCGGAAATTCAGGACGAACTCGATCCGCCGTTTGAGGCCCATGAGCCAGCCGTATGCCGCGGCCCCGTCCTGTTCAATTCACCACACAGCGGCCGGGTCTACCCGCGCGAATTCCTGCTGGCATCGCAACTCGATCTTGCGACCTTGCGGCGTTCCGAGGATTCGTTTGTCGATGAGCTGATCGCAGGCGTTGTGGCGCGTGGCCACCCGCTGGTGCGCGCGCATTTCCCACGGTGCTACGTCGACGTCAATCGCGAGCCTTACGAACTCGATCCGCGGATGTTCGACGGCCGCCTGCCTTCGTTCGCCAACACACGCTCGATGCGGGTGGCGGGCGGTCTTGGCACGGTGGCGCGCGTGGTTGGCGATGCACAGGAGATCTACGATCAGCGCATCTCGGTCACCGAGGCGCTGCAACGAATTGATGGGCTCTATAAGCCCTACCATCGGACGTTGCGGCGCGTGTTCACGCGTCTGCATCGTGATTTCGGCGCTGCCATGCTGATCGATTGTCACTCCATGCCGTCGGCGACGGGCGCGCGAGATGAGCGTCCGCGTGCCGATCTGGTACTCGGCGACCGCTACGGCACCAGCTGTGTGCCGGTCATCGCCGAGACCATCGAGGCAACGATGCGCGAATTCGGCTATGTGGTCAGCCGCAACAAGCCTTACGCGGGCGGCTTCATCACCGAGCACTACGGCAATCCGACCGCGGGCCTTCACGCCATTCAGCTTGAGATCAACCGGGCGCTGTATATGGACGAACGGCGCTACCAGCGCACGTCCTCATTCGGGAAGCTCGCGAGCCAGTTCGAGCTGTTGGCGGATCGGCTTGCTGCGATCCCGCTGGAGGAATTGCGACCTTATCGGGCAGCCGCAGAATAAGCTCACGATGTAGGCAAAAACGCCTGCAGGTCGAAGAAGAAGTTGGAAAAGAAAAAGGGCCGCTCGCGATGCAAGCGGCCCAAGTCTAGGGAGGAAACGCCCAAGGAGGGCGACGGTAACGCAAGAGGAACTCTTCCGCTACCGCACTGCAACAACATACACCGCGACGCACAAAACGCAAGTGCTATTGACCTAATTCCCCGGCATTTCCCCCGAAAACTCCTGCAAAATGTGCAGAGCAGGTTTCCGATATCACATGCAGCGGAAATGGCCCTTGAGCCAAGTCTCGAAACCGTTGTGCGTCAATAGGTTATGTCACTCGAAGGATCGCGGCGGCGAATGAGCAAAATAGAGGCAGTGAGCCGCCAAGCTATCGTCCCGCCACTCGGTCAAAATCGGATTTGCCGAGTGGTGTATCCGGACTGCAACACTTGGATGCTTCGTGCGGGTTTGGTTCATCCGGAGGCGGCATGACGGCAATCGATTTTGCGGCGTTCGTCGACCAGCTGGCCGCCGTAGCCGGTGACACAATCCGCCCATTCTTTCGGACCGCACTCAGCGTCGAGAATAAAAGCAGCTCCGGCGGCTTTGACCCGGTTACCGCCGCCGACCGCGCCGCCGAGACTGTGATGCGCGCCCTGATCAAAAGGACATTTCCCGAGCACGGAATCCTGGGCGAGGAATTCGACGCCGAGCGCCCCGACGCTGAATATGTCTGGGTGCTCGATCCGATCGACGGCACCAAATCATTCATCTGCGGCATGCCGGTCTGGGGCACGCTCATCGCGCTGACGCGCCGCGGTGAGCCGATTTACGGCATGATGTACCAGCCATTCACGGGCGAGCACTTCTCCGGAGATGGCAGCGCGGCCAGCTATCGGGGGCCGGCCGGCGATCGGGCGTTGCGCACGCGGCTGTGTTCCAGCTTGGAAGACGCCGTGCTGCAAACGACCAGCCCGTTGTTGATGCGCGATGCCGACCGGCAAATCTTTCAGCGCGTTGAGCAAATGGTGCGGCTGTCGCGTTATGGCGGCGATTGTTACGCGTATTGCATGCTCGCCGCCGGCCTTGTCGATCTCGTCATCGAAACTGAACTCAAACCCTACGACATCCTGCCGCTGATCCCTATCATCGAAGGTGCCGGCGGCATTGTCACGACGTGGGACAACAAGCGTCCAACCCAAGGCGGGCGCGTGATCGCCGCCGGCGACCGGCACTTGCACGCCAGGGCGTTGGAGCTGTTGGAGGGGTAATTATCCCGTGATTCCGGCTCGCATCGCTCGGCCCTGGAATGACTAGTACAGCGGCGTGCCTGGAACAAACGCGTCGAACGCCGCCCAGAATTGCGAGCGGTAGCGGTCCTGCTCCATGAGAATCTCGTGCTGGGCGCCGGTCACGACGAGATGCGAGCCGGCGCGCAACAGCATTCCAAATTGTTCAATCGCGGGATTCGAGACGATGGCATCGCGCCCCGCGGCAACGATCAGGATCGGCTGGCGGATGCGCGCGGGATAGCCCGGATCGTGAAACGCCCGCATGGCGCGAAACGCCGCGTCCACCCAGGTCACGGTCGGTCCACCCAACTCAAGCTCGGGATCCGCTTCCAGAATAGCGGCGTTGCGGGCGTAGCGCACCGGATCGCTGGTTAGAATGTTGCCGGCGAACGGGCGCAAATCAAGGACGCCATTATAGCGTCCCGGCAAGTACGAATCGCCGAACCCGGCAAAGCGCGCAGCCTTCAACAGCGTGCCGGCAATCGACATCGAATTGACCGCCGCGACGCCGATCATCGGTGCGGAGAGAACAATGCGCTCGAACCAGCGATGGCCGCGTTGCACGGCGCGGACCAGGACGCTCGCGCCCATTGAATGGCCCAGCGCGAAGATCGGCGGCGGACAATCCGGCAGCACGACCTCGCGCATAAAGGTCTCGAGATCGATGTCAAACTCGGAGAAACTTCCGACATAACCTTTAAGACGATCGTTCAGCGCGCGATCCGACAGACCCTGACCGCGCCAATCGAGCAGAGCAACCGCGAAGCCGCGATTGCGAAGGTCGCGAACCGTTTCGAAATATTTCTCGATCCACTCGGTGCGACCGGGAAATACGCACACCGTGCCGCGCCGCCCCGCGGGCGGCGCAAAGCGCGCGAACCGCAGCGAAACGCCATCGGGCGTTTTGAGCGTGCCAGTGACAACGTTATCGGGAACCGGATTGGCGGGAATCGAAACGAGTTCTCATAAGACCGTACTTATCAGGGTTTTAGCTCCCCTTGCAGCAATTGGAGGCCATCCCCATCTGACGCTTGCACGGGCCAGAGGCTGGCAGTGCTTCATCCACAGGCTTGGCCCTAAAGGCAGGCCCCCGCATGTCGCTTCACAAGGAGGATATGCCATGCGAACTTTCGATCTAGCACCACTTTATCGTTCGACCGTCGGCTTTGACCGGCTGTTTTCGTTGCTCGACCAGGGCATCGACGGCAGCGCTCCCGGTTATCCGCCGTACAACATTGAGCGGACCGGAGACAACGACTATCGCGTCACCGTCGCCGCCGCGGGCTTTGCCGAGGACGAACTCTCGGTCGTAGCCAAGGAAAACACGCTGACCATCCGCGGTGAGAAGAAAGCCAAGGAGCAGGAGAAGCGTGGCGAAGTACTTTATCAAGGCATCGCGGCACGCACGTTCGAGCGCGTGTTCCAGCTTGCCGATTTCGTCCAGGTGAAGGGCGCCAAGCTCGAGAACGGCTTGCTCCATGTCGACCTGGTGCGGGAGATTCCCGAGGCCAAAAAGCCGCGCTCGATTCCGATCGGCAACGGCAACGCACTTGGTGAAAAGGCCGTCGAGCAGAAACAGGCTGCGTAAGTAGCTGAAACCTGCAATCGGTTATTGGACTTTTAGCGCCCCGGATTTCCGGGGCGCTTTTTGTTTTGCGTTCGCTCAGCCGGCGATAGCCTCGAGGCGGCGTTTATTGACCGCGGGCCCGAACCCGCCGATCACAATGAAAACGACTACCATCGCGCCGGCGATAAAGCCGAACACGCCGATGGTGCCGTAACGGCCGAGGAAAAATGCGATAATGAAGCCGGAGAAAATCGCAGAAAACCGGCTCCACGAATAAACGAAGCCGACCGCCTGGGCGCGGATGCGGGTCGGATAAAGTTCCGCCTGATAGGCGTGAAACGAAAGCGACAACCAGTTGGCGCAAAACGTGATCAGAAGGCCGCAAACGATGACGCCGACGGCGGTGGTTTGCTGGGCAAACAACAGGCCGAACGCGGCAATGCCGATCGCGGCCCAAGATATCTGCCATTTGCGTTCGAAACGATCAGCAAAATAAATCGCGATCAGCGGAGCCACCGGCGCCGCCACGGCGATAATGAAGGTGTAAGCGAGCGACCTGGTGACCTCGACGCCTTGCGAGATCAACAGCGCCGGGACCCAGCTGGAAAAGCCGTAAAAACCGATGGTCTGGAACAGATTGAAGATCACCAGCATGATAGTGCGGCCGCGATATGCGGGACTCCAAATTTCGACCCACGCGCCGGTTTTGCTATCGGTTTCGCCAACGACGCTCTCCGCCGGCGGCAACTCGCCGCCGATTTCCGCACGCGCGTGGCGTTCCATGTCCTCGACAATGCGTTCGGCTTCGGCCACACGCCCGTGCTGCGCCAGCCACCGCGGCGATTCCGGCAGCTTGCGGCGGATCCACCAGATAACCGCAGCGCCGATCGAGCCGATAATGACGACCCAGCGCCAGCCATCGAGGCCCAGAATGGTTTGCGGTAACAGCTGCCAGGCGAGGAACGCGACCACGGGCACGGCGGTGTACATGATGAACTGGTTGTAGGCGAAGGCCGGCCCGCGCTGGTTCTTGGGCACCAGTTCGGACAGATAGGCGTCAACGTTCACCAATTCGACGCCAAGCCCGATGCTCGCGATCAGCCGCCAGAGATCGATCATCTCTGGCGATCTTTGCAGCGCCATGATGAAGGCGCCGACCGAATACCATAGCAGCGCGAAGGTGAAGATGGAACGGCGGCCGAAACGATCGGAGAGCCGGCTGAACACCAGCGTGCCGATGAACATTCCGGCAAACAAAGATGCGACGAAACTGGCGAAGCCGTGCAGGTCGAACAAGCCCTGCGTGGTCGCGGTGAACAGGCCTTCCTTGAACAGACCGATGGCCACGTAGGCGGTAAAGAACAGATCGTAGAATTCGAACCAGCCGCCAAGCGACAAGAGCGTCACAAGGTTGCGCGTGTAGCGCAAAGGCGGCAGGCGATCGAGACGGGCGGCTACCGTGACCGCTGCACCGGCAGCCATGTCATTCTCCCCAAGAGCGGCCCACCACGCGACCGCGCGGGGCTTTTATGACCCAACGTCAACAGTTCCAAACCTAGACTGTCATTGCAGGCGAAGCGAAGCAATCCGGCCAAAGGTCAGCGCGGATTGTTTTCGTGGAGTTGACGAGGAGAACTCAGTCGGGAAGCTGAACCGGCGAAGGGCCCTGCAACGCCGGCACTGCCGGCGCGGCCGTAACCGCGGATCGAGCCGAGGGTCTGACCGCGGGTTTAGCGTCCCACGAGGTTCGGCGCGCAGCGAGCGCAGCGGCGCGTGGGCGCGGACGTGGCAACGGCGGCTCGGAGACGAGTGGGTATGAGGAGGTACGAACGTTGAACGGAGCCACCCCGGCTGGCACCGCAGCCGCTTCGTTTGGCGCTATGTCCGGCACCTCGAATTCGGGCGGGGCGTAGGCTGCAGCCGTCCCGCTATACGGCTGCGGTACCCCGGAAAGAGGCGGCAGCACACCAAGCGCGCCGTACATCCCTTGATCGGATACGATCCGGTTGACCGCGCGGATGGCGCCGCTGCGCGCGTCCACCACGACGCGCATCAGGATGCCGCGAAAATCGGTGGCGCGGACCACGTAGGTCGTGCCTTCCCGCAACGGCCGCGCCATCGGATCGAAGCCTGCCGTCCGCACAATCCGGGTAATTTCAAAGGGCGGGACGAAACCCGGCAATGGCGGCGGGCTTTGGGCGCTTCCAGGCGCAATGGCCAAAAGCAAGAAAATCAAAGAGTACGCCGCAGCGCCAAGGGAGGATTGGATGACCGGCGCCTGTACCCCTGACCCCACGAAACCCCCTCCTCGTCTCGCGTACCAAACCCCGGGCAAAAAGATTAAGCAAGAATGGGGCAACGCTTAGGCGCTGTACAAAATTTTTGCACAGATTCGAGGGGCCGTCGATATTTTGCGACAGCCGTGCGCCATCGAGATCGATGATGCCCCGCTTAAGTCTTCGCAGCGGGATCACGGTGAATTGGGTCGACCCATAATACGCTCTCGGGCTTCTCGACCGGCTCGATGTCGAGATTGATCGCAATGGCTTCGCCGTCGCTGCGCACCAGCACGCATTCCAGGATCTGATCGGGGCTGGCGTTGATCTCCTGGTGCGGCACGTATGGCGGGATAAAGATGAAATCGCCAGGATTGGCTTCGGCAGTGAATTGCAGATGCTCGCCCCAGCGCATGCGCGCCTTGCCGCGGACTACGTAGATGATGCTTTCGAGATGGCCGTGATGATGCGCACCGGTCTTGGCGTCCGGCTTGATCGTCACCGTGCCGGCCCAGAGTTTCTGCGCGCCGGCGCGGGCGAAATTGATCGCCGCCTTGCGGTCCATGCCGGGGGTCGACGGCACGTTTGGGTCGAGTTGGTTACCCGGAATGACGCGCACGCCGTCGTGCTTCCATCGTTCCGGGGCGTCTTCGGACCCGGTGGCGTGAGTATGTCGATGAACCTCGTTCATAGGCCGGCTCCACGATGATCCGAATTGCCATCGCTCAACCGTAGCGATTTGCCGGGTGCGATTGAAGGGCCTGGGTGTGGCTGTCGGCCCGCGTAGACCCTTCAACGCCGCGTCATCAATCGACTGTCTCCAACTGCCTTGCATTTTGCACGGCAGCGGCCCGACGCTTTGGCTTGCGGGCCGGCAATGGCCGCGCCTCCACGGCAGCGCCGGCGCGCTGCAAATCGCCCATCAGTTCCCCAAGGCTTTTCTTCAGGTCACGCGCGGGATCGGTCGGGGTCGGCCGGCTGCGAACCGGCGCTCGCGCTTTCACCACCGCAGCCCTGTTCTCGATAGTGCCAGCGTCCCCATCGGCGACCAGCGGAGGCGCAACGTGAATTCGACGTCCGCGAACCTGCCCGAAACCCCAGCCAGCCAAAAACAGTAATACCATGACGGCGCCACCGGCGAGATAAAGCGGTTGGAGCGCATCCACCGCCGACGTGCCCGGTTGAGCGGTCACCGCATCAACAACGGGCCACGTCATGGCAATCTGCGGCGACGCGTCTTCATCCGCGCTGTCCTCGGCGTAACTGCTGCTCAGCCGCGAAGACTTCGTCGCGCTTTTACTCTGTGACCCGAAATTCATGGAGCCTATGTCTGTCAGCGGCAAATTGGGCCAGCGCCCGGCAAAATCCGCTGCATCGAGCTCGTTACGCACCGGCAATTCGACGAGCGGCGCGCCTGCGGTCGCGGCGGGTTCTGGCGGCGTTATGCCCGCAGCTTGCTGTTGCGGCGCTTGCGCTGTCTGGACCGCTGCGGGCCTTTGCTGCGGAACAGGGACGGCCGGAGCAGTCGCCGACGCCTCAGGTGCGTTGACATTGGCATGCTGACCGGCAATCGCTCCGGCCAAATACCAACACTGTCGTTTGGTCGCGCGATCGAGGTGGTAATACCAATGCGTGCCTTTCGCCACCAACAGGCCTGGCTTGGTCTTGCATTGATCAACCGCGGGCTCGCTGCTGCTGCCGTGCACCGTCGCGACAACGGCAGCGGGAATGACGACAAGAATGGCCGGCAAAATCCTCTGAACAAACATTGGTCCCTCACTCGCTGTCCACGATCACGCCTGCTCGTTTTTCTTTGGCAGCGAGGGTCACAACGGAATTGGGCTGCAATGGGTTTCCAATGTGACGATTTGCCGGAACAGCTAAGGCAGCGGCATCTGCGCAAAAAAGCCGGCAACTACGCCGCAGCGCTTTCCGGCACGGCGCGGCGGGCGATCCGGGCGGCATCGAGGTCGGCGGAAAGTTCTCCGAATTGCCCGGCCCAGCCGCCGCCGAGACGTGTCGCAATGAACGCATTGGCGATGGTCTCGGGCGCGTATCGCAGCAGCAGCGAGGCCGACAGAACGAGTGCGAGGCGCTCGACCATTCGCCTTGCTTGGCCTTCGTGCTTTCGCAAATCCGAAAGATCGTTTCGCAATGCCGTGACGGCGGCATCCAGAATCCGGTCGGCCCCTTTGGTGACGCCAAGCTCGTCGAACAACGCCGCAATGCAAGCAGGCTCGCGCGTCATCGACCGGAGCACATCGAGGCAGATTACGTTGCCGGTGCCCTCCCAAATTCCGTTTAGCGGCGCTTCGCGGTAGAGCCGCGCCATTAGATGATCCTCGATGAAGCCGTTGCCGCCATGGCATTCGACCGCCTCGGCGGCGACTGCGGGCGCGCGCTTGCAAATCCAGTATTTGGCGATCGGCGCACCGATGCGTGACAACAGACGCTCGGCCTCGCTGTCCTGCTCGCGGTCAAGCGCTGCGACAAACCGGAACGCAAGCCACGTTGCCGCTTCGACTTCGAGCGCCATGTCGGCGATCACATTCGCCATCATCGGCTGGTCGATCAGATTGCGCTGGAATGCGCGACGATGCGCCACGTGATGGGCAGCTTGCGCCAGCGCTTGCCGCATCAGGCCCGCCGAACCGATTGCGAAGTCAAGCCGGGTGTAGTGGTTCATTTCGATGCCGGTGCGAATGCCGTGGCCGGGCTCGCCGATCAGATGAGCAATGGCGCCGCGGAATTCGACTTCGGACGACGCGTTCGACTTGTTGCCGCACTTGTCCTTGAGGCGCTGAACCTGCAGACGATTGCGCGAACCATCCGGCAGCCACCCGGCGACGACGAAGCACGACACACCTTCGTCAGTCCGCGCCAGCGTAAGAAACACGTCGGAGTGCGGCACTGAGAAAAACCATTTGTGCCCGACGATCGACCAGCTGCCATCGCCGTTCGGCGTGGCGCGGGTTTGGGTTTGGCGAAGGTCCGACCCGCCCTGCTTTTCGGTCATCGCCATGCCGACGGTGGCGCCAGTCTTGACCGTGGCGCGCACTTGCCGCCGGTCATATTGCGATGAGGTGACGAGCTTGCCCCATTCCGCCCAGCGCGCCGGGTCGCGACGCAGGACCGGAATGGCGGAATAGGTCATGCCAATCGGGCAGCAAATGCCATTCTCGCCCTGATTCCACATATACGACAGCGCCGCGCGGGCGACCTGCGCGCCCGGACGCTGCGCCGTCCAGCTCAACGCATGCGTCTCATGGCCGATGGCGAGCGTCATCAGCTCGTGCCAGGCCGGGTGAAAGTCGATCCCATCGATCCGGTTGCCGAAGCGGTCGTGGGTTCGCAGCTCAGGCAGATAGCGGTTCGCTTGCCGCGCCAGCTCTTGCACGCGAGCCGAGCCGATCGTTCGCCCGGCCTCGTGCAATTGCTGATCCGCCCAGTCGGCACCGAATGTTTTGGTCACGGACCGCAAGATCGGATCGGTGCCGTAGACGTTATAATCGGCGAGCGCGGGCGGCTGGTTCAATACGTCGTGGGTAGCGTAGCCGTAGGAATCATCGGTTCGCATGTCCGGACTTTCCATGCTGAAAATCCTCGCACACGCGGAGGAATCGCTCAACGTCGTCGTTCTCCGTCGCGAACGAGGTGACAAGTCGCGCCAGAACTTGATCGTCGCCGATTGTGAGCGTTTCGCTCGGACGCAGATAATAATTTGCGCCCGCCGCCTTGAGGCGCGCGTCCAGTGCGTGGGGCAAAATCACAAACACGAGATTGGCCTCAACCGGCCAGACCGGAGGAAGGCCAATCGCCTGCAGGCGCTGCGCCAGCCGGTCCGCCATGGCATTGGCGTGGCGGGCAAGTTTGAGCCAAAGGCCGTCAGCGAGATATGCGGCGAATTGTGCGGCGAGGAAGCGGTGCTTCGATTGAAGGTGACCGCCGCGCTTGCGCCGTTCCGCCATGAATGCCGCGCGCGCCGGATCGAACACCACGACGGCTTCCGCGGCGAGCGCGCCGCCTTTGGTGGCCCCAAACGACAGGACGTCGATGCCGGACTGCCAGGTCAATTGCGCCGGTGTTGCGTTTAGGCGAACGAGCGCATTGGCAAAGCGCGCACCATCCATATGAACGGCGAGCGAACGCCGATGCGCGATCTCGGAGAGTACCGCGATCTCGTCGGGCCGATAAATGGTGCCGGCCTCGTTCGCCTGGGTGATCGAGAGCGCCGAGGCGATCATCTGGTGCGGGGCAAGATCGCCATAGCCGGCAAGCGCGGTCTGCAAGGTCTCGGGCGAGATCTTGGCGGCGTCGCCCGGCAACCCGGAGAGCTTCAGCCCGCCGCCAAAAAACTCCGGAGCGCCGCACTCGTCGGTGGCGATGTGGGATTCAACGTGACAGAACACGACACCCCACGGCGGCGTGACCTGCGCCAGCGCCAACGCGTTTGACGCCGTGCCGGTGGACACCAGGAACACGGCAACGTCGCGCTCAAAAATCTCCGACAGCTTCCGCTCGACGCCTTGGGTCCAATCGTCGTTGCCGTAACCACGCGCATAGCCGTGATTGGCCTGTGCGATGGCGTCGAGGATTGCAGGCGCCACCGGCGCGGTGTTGTCGCTGGCAAAATTCATATCGCGAGAGCCGCTGAGGGGGGACACGACCTAATCCAGCGTATCGAGATGCCGGGTCGGTTTCGAGAGGGATGCGCTTACGAGGGGAACAGCGTCGAGTGAAGCATT
>CAWJBG010000016.1:0-148226 GCA_963841025.1 uncultured Alphaproteobacteria bacterium
GTCATGGCCGGACTTGTTCCGGCCATCCACGTCTTTGCTTCGGCTTGGCTTTTAAGTCGTGGATGCCCGCAACAAGTGCGGGCATGACGAGTTTGAGAGGCGTCGAGCGCCCGAGCCACTATGCGAGTCGTAAGCCGTCATGGCCGGACTTGTTCCGGCCATCCACGTCTTTGCTTTGGCTTGGCTGTTAAGTCGTGGATGCCCGCAACAAGTGCGGGCATGACGAGTTCGAGAGGCGTCGAGCGCCGGAGCCACTATGCGAGTTGTAAGCCGTCATGGCCGGACATGTTCCGGCCATCCACGTCTTTCTTGAGGCTCCGCCGTTAAGACGTGGATGCCCGCGACGAGCGCGGGCATGACGAGTAAGAGGGGGCGCGGTATAATGCGCGCTAGATCAGCGAATTGAACAAGTCGTTCCATTCCGGATTTGCGGCGTGAATGAGCCGCACTTTCCAAGCCCGCGGCCAATGTTTGATAGTCTTTTCGCGCTGAATGGCGTAGCGGATGTCATCGAAGTGCTCGACGTAAACCAAACGCTTCAAACCTTGGCGCTTTGTAAATCCGTCGACCAATCCTTCCCGATGCTCGTACGCCCGCCTTGGCAAGTTGCTGGTGACTCCGGCGTACAAAACGCCGTTGCGTCGATTGGTCATGAAATAAACCCAGCCGCCCCTCATGCACCGATTAAGTCAAGACGTGGATGGCCGGAACAAGTCCGGCCATGACGGGACTGTAGGCGCAAGACCATTTGGAAACGCGGCTTTGGCAATCATCTCCATCTACGTCGACGCCGATGCCTGCCCGGTTAAGCAGGAGGTGTATCGCGTCGCCGAGCGCCATGCGCTTAAAGGCGTCGCGCTGAAAGTCCTCGTCGTCAGCAATAGCCCGATCGCCGTGCCGCGCGATCCGATGATCGAGCGCGTCGTGGTTGGCGGCGGCATGGATGAGGCGGATAACTGGATCGCGGAGCGGGCGCATGCGGGCGACATCGTGATTACCGCGGATGTGCCGCTTGCCAGCCGCTGCGTGAAGGCGGGCGCCGAGGCGATCGCCCCGAACGGCCGGGCGTTCAGCAAAGACTCGATCGGGATGACGCTGGCGACGCGCAATTTGATGGATTCGCTGCGCAGCGCCGGCGAAGTCACCGGCGGGCCGAAGCCATTTTCGCCGCGCGATCGTTCGAGTTTTCTCTCGGCGCTAGATGCGGCCATCGTGCGGCTCACGCGCGCGGGGTTTGGCAAGACGGGCCGGGACGAATGAACGCCGTCAAAGAATCAAGCGCGCGGCGTGCGCCGTCAGCAAAAACACGGTGCGCGAAATGTCCAGATTTATCGGCACAAATCGAAAGCCTTTGACTTTGCCGGCGCGATGACGATAACCGCGCCCCAACTCGCTCACTTCAGGGACGTCTACCGGTGACAGCCGTTGGATGGAGCGAGTGCGGTTCCTGCGGGCGGGGCTTGTAACCCCGTTCCCGGGCGGCCCGGGCATCAGAAAAAGTACGCAGTTTGCACAAGGCAAACTGCTATGCCCCTCCGGCACAACGACCGGAGCGCCAGGTGCCTGGCTTAAACGCGATTGATGGTGCCGGTAACGCCGGCATCCTCTCGATCGCGTGAAGCGCGGCCTGGGCTGAGCTGGAGCGTTCGCTCGTTCTGGCAAGCGCCGCAGTGGAGCGCCGGAAGGCGAGCGGCCCCCGTGAGGGCCGCTGCCGCGCCCGGGCATCGATGAGTGGCAACACACTTCGATGCTGCGCGGCCAAAGGATGGTGCGCCTTTCGGCGCTCCGCCTCCCTTTCTTTGTTGTCGTTGTAGCCCGGATGGAGTGAAACGAAATCCGGGTCGCCATTGAGGTCTCGAAGATCGTCCCCGGATTTCGCTGGCGAAATCCGGGCTATAGGCGTTGCAATGCTCCGGCGCGGATCGTGCCGCGAGCTGCCGTCATCATTGCGCAACGGGCCGCGCGTTAACATATTCAGTACGCGTTTTGGTCTATTAGTAGAGGCTATTTGCCGCTTGCTTTGAACCAATCGGCCGCGGGACACTTTAGCAATTGCGCGACGTCAACATCATCCGATCGGGTGTCTAAATGCGGTCCGGTGTGCTCCTTACTGCCTCATTCGTGACTGCTGCGCTGACGGTTAGCTTTGCCGCGCCCGCCGCCGCGGCCATCCTCGTCAACATCGACAAAGACACCCAGAGCATGACCGTCACGGTCGACGGGGCGGCGCGCTACATCTGGCCGGTTTCGACCGGAAGGGCCGGCTACGACACGCCGAACGGCACGTTTCGGCCCAATCGCATGGACGCCGATCATCTGTCCCAGGAATGGGACAACGCGCCGATGCCGCATACAATTTTCTTCGATTTGCACGGCCACGCCATTCACGGCTTTAACGATACCCGCCGCATGGGCACCCCGGCCTCGCACGGCTGCGTGCGGCTGGCGCCGAAAAACGCCGCCACGCTGTTCGCGCTGGTCGAAGCCCAAGGCATGAAGGACACCACGGTGGTCGTCAGCGGCCGCACACCAACGGGTGCCGAGATCGCGGCGCGGCGCGGTAGCGCGCCGATCGCTGACGCCGCCGGGCAACCGATAGAGATCGCACCCGGCAATCCGACATACGGCCAGCCGGCCGTTGCCGACCGGCAGGAGGCCGTGCCTTACGGACAGCAGACTTACGTACAACGGCCGTCACCCGCGCCCACGCTGTTCGGGCAACCGCTGTTCGGTGGACCACAGCAGCCCGCCGCCGCACCGCCGCCGCAACAACAACGGACCGGGTTTTTTGGACAGCCGCCACAGCCGCCCGCCCCCTACGGAAGAGTAGGCAGCAAGCTAACGGACAGCAACAATACGGCCAACAGCCCGGCTATGTGCGCTCTTCCAACGGCCAGCTTTATTATGTCCAGCCGGGCTCCCAGCAGCCATACCGGCAGTATTGAGCGCCGCCGCGCGCCGTCACATCGGCTTCTGGAATTTGAGCACGAAATTGTCGACCGGCATGGTCGGCTTGAACGTGACGAAGTCGCGGGTGTCTTCGGGGTGGCGCCAGAAGTCGCCTTCGGCGATGAGCCGGAAGCCGGCCGCTTCGATCTCCTTGCGCAGCGCGCTTTCTTCGATGCGATGCAGCGTCTTGCCGACCGAAGTGCCGGCGCCGTCCTTGGCGAAATGATCGGCGATCACCAGAACGCCGCCGGGTTTGAGCGCCGCGAACATTTTGCGATCCATCTCGGCGCGATCAACGTTCATGTACGTGGTGTCGTGGTAGTAGAACAGGAACGTGATCAGATCGAGATCGCGCAAGTCGGCGGGAACAGGATCGTCGAACGGCCGCGACAGCAGCACGACGTTTTTCATCGCCGGGCTTTTCATCCGCGCCTCGAAATTGGTCTTGGCGCGCTGGTTGCCGTCGGCCGGATATTGCGCGTAGACGATTCCGTTCGGCGCGACCGCGCGCGCCATCAGTTCGGTCGAGTAACCGCCGCCAGCACCCATATCGAGCACCTTCATGCCGGGGCGCGCCGCGGCGAACACGAGAAACGGCAACGGTTCGCGGCGCTGGTCGGCTTGGCGATCGGCATCGCTGCGATCCGGCGCGGCGACGATCGCAGCGTAGTCCGGCGCCGGTTGCGCGCATGCGCCCACCGCAATCAGGAGCGCGGCGCAGGCGGCAACGAAGCCGGCCGCCAAAGCCGAGGATTTAGTGCGTCCGCCGCTTTCGCTCATCGTTTTCCTCCTGCAACTGCTGGCCACTGTGCGCATGTTGTGGAGAACTATACGGGATCGTCGTGGATAACTCACAGACAAACCTTGTATGGCGCCCGAACAATTGCGCGTGAATAGAGCCGAGGTGAATGCCTTCGCGGTTTGTGAACTGCGGGAATAACTTTCAAGGACGCTTGTTAATCAATGGAGATCAAACCTCACCACACACTCGTTGCAAGTTTACAGTTGGATGAACAACTCGTGCGCAGAATTGCAGCTCTGGTTGACGAAGGCTATTGCCCGGGCGTCGCAGTCGACCTTAAAAAAAACGGTGATGGATCGTGGTGTGTGTTATTCCACGTCGGCACGCCGCTCGACGAAAACTCCGTTCGCGATCTTGTTGCCGCAGCAGTCGGATCTGCGGTGGCCGCGGCGCTGCGCTTTGAGCGCCTCGCAGTGAAGGATTGGATCACTAACAGCCTGGCTGGCCTCGGTCCGGTAGTAGCTGGCCGGTTCGTCGTTCATGGGGCACACGATCGCGCCCGTATTCCGGCAAACCGCATCGGCATCGAAATCGAGGCGGCGCTTGCTTTCGGCACCGGGCATCATGGCACCACGCGCGGCTGTCTCCTCGCGCTTGATCGGCTTTGCAAAACGTCGAACCGGCAGCGGCATGGTCTGCGCATCCTCGATCTTGGAACCGGCAGCGGCGTCCTTGCCATCGCCGCGGCCCGCGTGCTGCACCGGAAAGTGCTTGCAACCGACATCGACGTCAGCGCGGTGCAGGTCGCACGCGCCAATGCGCGGCTCAACCGCGTTGGCGCCTCGGTCGAGGTCGTGAAGGCGGACGGCGTGGCGGCGCCGAACTTGCACCGGCAGGCGCCATTCGATCTGGTCTTCGCCAATATCCTGCTCGGGCCGTTGTTGCGGCTGGCCGCTCCACTACGGCAGCTGACCGGCGCCGGTGGCCGCATCGTCCTGTCCGGCATCCTGCCGGCTCAAGCTAACGCCGTGATCGCGGCCTATCGGCCGTTCGCGCTCGAACGGCGCCTTGATCTCGATGGTTGGGTGACGCTGGTTTTTGTGCGCCGAACGACAAAGAGCCTCGGCGTTGCCCGGCGCGTCCGAGCCTCATAGATTGCCGCGCATGTTCGAAGCCCAATTCCAATCGTTCGACGATCGCAGCGACCCTGGCGCGAGCGCACCGCGCGTGGCAGCGCTGCGCGCGGAACTCGCGCACCGCGGCCTCGACGGCTTCATCGTGCCGCGCGCCGACCGCTTTCAGAACGAATACGTGCCGCCGAGCGCCGAACGGCTCGCTTGGCTCACCGGTTTCACCGGCTCCGCCGGCCTCGCCATCGTGCTTGCGGATCGCGCCGTGCTGTTCGTCGATGGCCGCTATCAGGTTCAGGTCCGCGATGAGGTCGACGGCGCAATTTTTTCGATCGCGCACCTGGTCGAGGATCCGCCACCGGCCTGGATCGAAGCCAATCTGCGCGCCGGGATGAAACTCGGCTATTCACCGTGGCTGCACACCGTCGACGGCGCCGAGCGGCTTGGCAAGGCTTGCGCCGCGGCCGGCGCGAGCCTCGTTGCGGTCGAAGACAATCCGGTCGACGCTATCTGGACCGACCGGCCGCAGCCGCCGCTCGGCGCGGTGGTGCCGCACGCTCTGCGCTACGCCGGCGAAGATGCGCAAAGCAAGCTTGAGCGCGTGCGTGCGGAAATGCAGAAATCCACCGCGGATACGCTCTTGGTCGCAGACCCGCACGCGGTGTCGTGGCTGTTCAATATCCGCGGCAGCGACATTCCGCACACGCCGGTCGTGCTCGCCTTCGCTACCGTGCCCAAAGACGGCCGGCCTGCTTTGTTCATCGACCTGCGCAAGCTCGGCAACGAAATCCGCTCGCATCTGGAAGAGATTGCAGATGTGCGCCCGAATGCGGCGTTCGAACGCGATCTCGCTGCGTTCGGCAAGGAGCATCGCCGCCTGCAACTCGATCCCGCGACGTCGCCGGAGGCGATTGCCCGGCTGGTGATCGATAACGGCGGCGAGATCGTACGCGGCGCCGATCCCATTGCGCCGATGAAGGCGGTGAAGAACGCGACCGAGATTGCCGGCGCGCGCGCGGCGCAGCAACGCGATGGCGCGGCGGTAACGCGCTTCCTCGCCTGGCTCGACCACAACGCGCCGCGGGGGGAATTGACCGAGATCGACGCCGTGGAGGCGATCGAAAGCTTTCGTCGCGAGACCGGTCTCCTCAAGGATGTTTCGTTTCCGACCATTGCCGGCGCCGGCGGCAATGGCGCCATCGTCCATTACCGCGTCACTCGCAAAACCAATCGCCGGATCGCGCCGGATGAACTTTTTCTCATTGATTCCGGCGGCCAGTATGAGGATGGCACGACCGACATCACGCGCACTATCGCGGTGGGTACGCCCAGCGCCGAGATGCGGCGCAACTTCACGCTGGTGCTCAAGGGCCATGTTGCGATCGCGCGCGCGGTCTTTCCGGAAGGCACCAGCGGCGCACAGCTCGATTCATTCGCGCGGCAATTCCTCTGGCAGGCCGGTCTCGATTTCGACCACGGCACCGGCCACGGCGTCGGCAGTTATCTCTCGGTGCACGAAGGACCGGCGCGCATCTCCAAACTCGGCGGCGCTGTGCTCAAGCGCGGCATGATCCTTTCCAATGAGCCCGGTTATTATCGCACCGGCGAGTATGGCATCCGCATCGAGAATTTGATTCTGGTGAAGGAGGCGGCGTCCGTGCCCGGCGCGGAAAAGCCGCTCAATACCTTCGAGACGCTGACACTCGTGCCGATCGACCAGCGCCTGATCGATTCTTCGCTGCTGACTGCCGACGAAATCGCTTGGATCGACGCCTACCACGCCCGCGTCCACGAAACGATCGCGCCGCTGGTCGACGTAACGACGCGCGCCTGGCTGCTCGCGGCGACCGGCCCACTGACACGTAGCGGCTAGCACGGTTCCTTTTCGTGGAACTTTTGTTTGCTGGCGACGTTTTCTTGCTGGGTTTGGGAATGAGCGAGGAAACGTCATGCTCGGGACTATTCTGATCGTTATTCTGATCTTGTTGCTGGTCGGCGCATTGCCGACGTGGCCTTACAGCAACGGTTGGGGCTATTACCCTGGCGGCGGACTGGGCCTCATTCTGATCATCGTCATTGTGCTGGTGCTAGTTGGAAGAATATAGCCCGAACAGAAGCCGTCATTTTGCGAGTAAAGGCGAAGCAATCCGACTCTTAACGAGTGCTGGGTTGCTTCGTCGCTCCGCACCCGGCAGTGACGTCAGCGGATCAGCTTCAGCCACTCGTCCTCGGTCAGCACCGCGACGCCGAGCTTTTTTGCTTCCGTGAGTTTCGAACCGGCGCCGGGACCGGCGACAACGTAATCGGTCTTTTTTGAGACTGAGCCGGAAACCTTGGCGCCGAGACGTTCCGCAGACGCTTTGGCCTCGTCGCGGGTCATCTTTTCCAGCATACCGGTGAACACCACCGTTTTCCCCACGACAGCCGAATCGGCGCGCGGCTTTTCAGCGTCGCGGATGCGCACCTGCCCGGCGAGGCGCTCGACCTGTTTGCGGTTGTGAGCCTCACCGAAATAGTCGCTCAGACTCTCGATTACGGTGTCGCCGATCTGATCGAGCGCATCCATCTCCAGCTTGGTTTCCTCGTGGCCCTTCGCAAGCTTGAGGCAGGCTGCATGAAACGCGTCCCACGTGCCGTAGCCACGCGCCAGCGCAACCGCAGTGGTTTCGCCAACGTGACGGATGCCGAGCGCATAGATAAAGCGCTCCAGCGAAATTGCGCGCCGCGCAGAAATGGCGGCGAACAGATTGCGCACCGAGGTTGCGCCGAAACCTTCCACCTCTTCGAGATGAATCTTCTTGTTGCGCGCTTCGAGCGTGAAAATTTCGGCGGGCTCCCTCACCCATTCCTGCTCGTAGAACAATTCGATCTGTTTCTCGCCCAGCCCGTCAATGTCGAAGGCGCGGCGGGAAACGAAGTGCTTGAGATGCTCCATCGCTTGATAAGGACACGCAAATTCGCCGGTGCAATGCGCCCGCGCGCCCTCCTCGCCTCCGGCGATGACCTCGCGGACGACGTCCGTGTGCAAAGGGCATGGGCATTTTTTTGGAAAGGCAAAATCTTTTGCGCCGCGCGGCTTTCCGTCCACAACGCCCAGTATTTGCGGGATCACATCGCCGGCGCGCTGGATCGTCACCGTATCGCCGATGCGAACGCCAAGCCGCTTGATCTCCTCTTCGTTATGCAGCGTCGCGTTCTGCACCACGACACCGCCGACCGTGACCGGTTCGAGTTTAGCGACCGGTGTCAGCGCGCCAGTGCGGCCGACTTGAATCTCGATGTCCTTGATGACCGTCGTCGCTTTTTCGGCCGGAAATTTGTGCGCAATCGCCCAGCGCGGATTGCGCGAGACGTAGCCGAGCCGCTCCTGCCAGTCGAGGCGATCGACTTTGTAGACGACGCCGTCGATGTCGTAGTCGAGGGTCGCGCGCTCTTCCTCGATTTCGTGGTGGAATTCCAGCAGCGCTTCGACCGATCGACACATTTTGGTAAGCGGATTGGTCTTGAAACCGCACGACGCAAACCATTTGATCATTCCCGACTGGGTGTCGGCCGGCATCTCGCTCATCTCGCCCCAGGCGTAAGCGAAAAAGCCCAGCGGCCGCGACGCGGTGATCGAGTCATCGAGCTGACGCAACGAGCCGGCCGCGGTGTTGCGCGGATTGACGTAGAGCGGCTTTCCGGCCTCGGCCTGTTTGCGGTTGAGCTCGAGAAACGCCGCCTTGGTCATGTAGATTTCGCCACGCACTTCAGTCACTGCCGGGACGTTTTTTCCTTTAAGACGATGCGGAATGTCCTTCACCGTTTTGACATTGGCGGTGACGTCTTCGCCCTCGCTGCCGTCGCCGCGCGTCGCGCCGGTTACCAGTTCGCCATTTTCGTAGCGAAGCGACATCGACAGGCCGTCGATCTTCGGCTCGGCGGAAAAGACAATCTCCTCGTCGTCGGGGAGGCGCAGAAACCGGCGGATGCGACCGACGAAATCAACAACGTCCTGCTGTGCGAAAGCGTTGTCGAGCGAGAGCATCGGCACCGCGTGGCGCACTTTGGCGAAACGCGTCGATGGAGCCGCGCCGACACGTTGCGTCAGACTCTCACGTGTTCGAAGCTGCGGAAAGCGCGCCTCGATCGCGCCATAGCGCTGCCGCAACAGATCGTATTCGGCGTCGGAGACGGTCGGCGCATCCTCCTGGTAATAGCGCCGGTCGTGCCCAGCGATTTCGTCCGCGAGCCGCGCGTGTTCGACTTGGGCCTGCTTTTCCGTAAGGCTTTCGACTGCAGCCTCGTTCTTTTCGCGACGCGCCATGACGACGTGTCAGCCTGCTGCCCGGATCAAACGCTCGGCAGCGGCGCGGGCTTCGGCGGTGATCTCGGCGCCGGCCAGCATGCGCGCGATCTCCTCACGGCGGTGTTCAGCCTCGAGCTCGGCGACGCGGGTGGCGACGCGCTTGCCCTTGGGCAGCGCGTCCTTGGTGATGAGGTAGTGCCGGTCGGCGCGCGCCGCCACTTGCGGCGCGTGGGTGACCGCGATCACCTGGACGCCGGAGGAAAGCCGCGCCAGACGCAAGCCGATTGCGTCGGCAGTCGCACCGCCAACGCCGGTATCGATCTCGTCGAAGACGAGTGTCGGTGCCGAGCCGCGGTCGGCGAGCACAACCTTGAGCGCGAGCAGAAACCGCGCCAGTTCGCCGCCGGAGGCGACTTTCATCAGCGGACCCGGCCGGGTGCCCGGATTCGTACGCACCCAGAATTCGATGCGATCGAGCCCCTCGGGCCCTTCATCCTCGGAATCGATCTGGGTCGAAAATTGCGCGCGCTCGAGCTTGAGCGGCTTGAGTTCGGCATTGACGGCCTTGTCGATCTTCTGCGCGGCACGGCGCCGGTTGGCGGAAAGCGTCTGCGCCGCTTGGCGGTAGCGGGCGGCCGTCGCCTGCGCCTCGGCTTCCAGCGCCGCAAGCCGCTCCGCGCCGGCATCGATCAGCGCGAGATCGTTGGCGTAGCGGCGCGTGAGCGCGGCGAGTTCATCGACCGGTGCATTATATTTGCGGCCGGCGGCGCGAAGCGCAAACAGCCGCTCTTCGATCCGCTCGAGTTCCAGTGGATCGTAATGCGCCACCCGCAACGCATGTTCGAGATGGAGGCGCGCTTCGTCCAAAGCGTTGAGCGCGGAGTCGATTGCTTTGACGACAGGCGCGATCAGCGCCGGCGCCTGTGCGGCGCGGCGCTCCAGACGCCGCAGCGCGGTCGCAAGCGGCGGTACCGCCGATTGCGGCCCGGAAACGGCTTCCTGCGTCGCCCGCAAATCCTCGGCGGCTTTTTCCGCCTGCATCATCGCGGCGCGCCGGTCCGCGAGCGAAGTCTCCTCGCCCGCCTCGGGAGCAAGCTTGCCGAGTTCATCGACAGCGTGCCGCAGCCATTCCGCTTCGCGGCGGGCGCGCTCGACTTCGGCGCGATGCGCCGCGACCGCAACCTCGCGTTCGCGTCGTTCATTCCACAAGCTGCGTACCGCGGCCGCATCGGCCTCGATGCCGCCAAAAGCATCGATCAGCGCGCGGTGTGTGGAGGCTTCGACAAATGCCCGGTCGTCGTGCTGACCATGGATTTCCACCAGCGCCACGCCGAGCGCCCGGAGCGTCTGCACGCTGACCGGTTGATCGTTGACGAAGGCGCGGGTTCGGCCATCGGCGAATTGGACGCGGCGCACGATGACGTCATCCTCCGAGGCCAGATCGTTCTCGGCCAGCACGCGGCGCGCCGGATGATCTTTGGCAATCTCGAAGGTCGCGATGACCTGCCCCTGCTCGGCGCTCTCGCGCACCAGAGCCGCGTCGCCGCGCGCGCCGAGTGCCAGCGCGAACGCATCGAGCAGGATCGATTTGCCGGCGCCGGTTTCGCCGGTCAGCGCGGCAAGGCCCGAACCGAAATCGATGTCGAGGCGCTCAATTAGTACGATGTCGCGAATGGAAAGGCGGGCGAGCATGGATTAAGCCGACAAGTGGCGGAGTACGCGCGGCGGATGATACTCGATTCCCTTTCCGCCGTATGTCGTCTCGTCAGGCGCTCAGCCCAACCGCCCCTGAAGGGCGCGGCTCATCCAGGAATTCTTGTTCTCGGTGGGCTCGCCGCCGGCGGACCTGACGAGTTTATAGGCGTCCTTGTACCAAGGGCTGTCCGGAAAATTGTGGCCGAGCAGTGCGGCGGCGGTCTGCGCCTCGTCCAGAATGCCGAGCGAGACGTAGGCTTCGGTCAGCCGCTCCAACGCCTCCTCGACTTCGCGCGTGGTCTGGTATTGCGTCACCACGACCTTGAAGCGGTTAATAGCGCCGGTGAAGTCGCGCCGTTTCATATAGAAGCGGCCAACCTCCATTTCCTTGCCGGCAAGCTGGTCGCGCGCCAGATTGATCTTCTTCTTCGCATTGACGGCGTATTCGGTGTCCGGATATTTGCGCACGACTTCTTCGAGCGCGCTGATGGCTTTGTCCGCCCGCGCCTGATCGTGCAGCACGTCCAGTATTTGATCGTAATACGACTCGCCGATCAGATATTGGGCGTAGGCCGCATCCGAACTGCCGGGATGGAGCGTCACATAGCGCTTGGCGGCGTTGATACAATCGTCATATTTGCCGCCCCGATAATATGCGTAGGCCGACATTAACAGCGCCTTGCGCGCCCAGTCTGAATAGGGATTCTGGCGATCGACCTGGTCGAATTTCTTGGCCGCGTCTGCGTACTGCTCCTTGTTGTTCAGGAGGAAGAGGCCCTCGTTGTAAAGCTTGTCAGCCGGATCCTCCGGCACGATGTCCTCTTCCTTCTTGAACATGTCGAGCATGCTGCAGCCCATGCTCGGCGCAGCCAACAGCAAGAGCGCTACCACGCCGAGCGCTGTGCGCAATTTGCGATTGGATCGCTGCGATCCTCGTAAATGCGGCATCATGAACTGATGAGAACCCCGCCCGATCAATGGCTCAAATTTCCCCGCCGCGCGTGCGGCGCATGGCGTGAAAACGCTCGGCGGCGCAAGCTTAAATAGCCCGACAATCGGCCCGGATTAAGGCCAAAAAGTCAGATAAATCAAGCAGGGTGAATCAGGAAATATCCGGCCCGTAAGCCGGCGCCGCGAGACCGGCAACATCGGCATGGCCGCGCGCACGACGCACCGGCTCTTCCATGTCGCCGTAGGTCCACGCGCTTTCGTCCGCCATCAGCGCCGTGACGACGGCATGGTTAAGCTTGTGACCGCCACGCACCGACCGATAGGCGCCAATCAACGGCGCGCCCGCGAGCGCCAAGTCGCCGATGGCGTCTACTGCTTTGTGGCGAACAAACTCATCCGCAAAGCGCGTGCCCTCGGTGTTGAGGATACGGTTCTCGGCGATCACCACGGTATTTTCGAATGAGGCGCCAAGCGCATAGCCGGCGCTCCACAGCTTGGTCACGTCACGCATGAAGCCGAAGGTTCGCGCGCGCGCCAGCTCACGGCGGAACAGGTTTGGCTCGACGTCGGCTGCGAAAGTTTGACGACCGATCAGCGGATGATCGAAATCGATTTCGGTTTCGACGCGCAGCCCATACGCATGTGGCCGCAACTCGCCGTAGCAGCCGTCGGCATTGACCCGGACCGGCTTCAGCACCCTGATGCAGTGGCGCGGTGCCGACAGTCTCACGAGTCCGACCTGATCGATCGCTGTCACAAACGGAGCAGCGCTGCCGTCCATGATCGGCACTTCGGGACCGTCGACTTCGACAATGACGTTGTCGACACCGAGACCGTAAACCGCGGCGAGCAGATGCTCAGTCGTCGATACCGCCGGGCCGCGGCGATCGCCGAGTACCGTGGCAAATTCCGTCGCCGTCACTGAACGGAAATTAGCGGTGAGCTCGCGATCTTTCTGGCCAACGATTCCAGTGCGCCAAAAGACGACGCCCGTATCTGCTTCAGCCGGATGGAGTGTGACAGTAACGGGCGAACCGGAATGAATGCCAATCCCAGAAACGGCCACCTGCTGGCGCAGGGTCGTCTGCTTCCCGGATTGCATGGCCCTCGTCATGCCTTCGTCCCAGAGGTGCGGTCCAAACCGCGTAGACTTGGACCAAGCCAAACCGAAGAACGGCAGGGTTCGCAAACCGCGAACAATGTCAGCGAGATGGCTGCCACCCAACCCATGCCCCGATACCGTTCCCCTCGTCCGAACAAAACATACCGGCGACACTGCGATGGGCCAATACACGGTTTCTTACCGAGTGTTACCTTGGTCCGGCCCCATTTCATGCCCAAAGCCGCCATATGCGGCGGTGGGGGCCATTTTAGGGGTTTACCTTGGGCACCCAATCTCGCTCGGGCAAACCGCCCGAAGTCGAAGATTAGATTTTAATATTCAATAACTTAACTAACAGCTACCGGCGAAAAAAGCGGCGATATACCAGGTTGCTCGCCGCTGCGGATTGTGGCCGGACAACCGTTAATTTGCCTGTCGGCGCAGGAAGGCCGGAATGTCGAGCTGATCCTCTTCGGTCCGGTTATGCACAGCGGCCTGCCGTCCGTGCTGGTCCAAACCCTGGGGTGACGAGCGCTTGGCGTATTCGGAAACCGGCTCTTGCCGCGAATCAAGCCGCGGCGACGGCCGCCCGGGAAGCCGTTCGGTTCCTGGCTGCGGACCACCGGACGCTCTCCGCGGCAGCGGAGGCGGAGGTGCATCCTCCTCCTCGTGGCGACCGAGGCCCACAGCCGCCAGGCGCTGAAGGAGCGACATCCGCCGCTTCTCGGGGTGTTGCTCCGGCGGCAATTCTCCGCGCTGGGCGCGGATTTCGTTCTGTGCCGGGACCGGGAGCTCATCGATCCTCGGCATGCGCATCGCACGCGACGGGACCCGTTCCGGCGCCGGCGGGATAAACGCCTCCGGCTCTTCAGGCTCCGGCTCGCTTGCGGCCGGATCGATGAATAGCGAAGGCTTTGGACCGAGCGGGCGGATCGTCACTTCCTGGCCGGCGGCCTGTGGCAGGATCGCTGCGGCGACCGCCGCCTTGGCGGATTCAATCGATTCACTGACTGGTGCAGCAGCCGCGGACCGCATCGGCTCCGAACGATCGACGCGTTCCGTCAGCCGCTCGTTGTCGGCGCGCAGGCGCTGCGCGACTTCGGCGATGCGGGCCTCCGCCGCCGACACCGACGGCCGTTGCGTGAGCGCCTGATCGATCCCGGTCGCGACCACCGAGACACGGATGATGCCTTCGAGGCCTTCATCGAACGTCGCGCCAACGATGATGTTGGCCTCCTGGTCGACTTCTTCGCGAATCCGTGTCGCTGCCTCGTCGACTTCGTAGAGTGTCAGATCGCGACCACCGGTGATGGAGATAAGAAGACCTCTTGCACCCTTCATCGAAGCGTCGTCGATGAGCGGGTTCGAGATCGCAGCTTCTGCGGCGGTGAGCGCCCGCTTGTCACCTTCGGCCTCGCCGGTGCCCATCATCGCCTTGCCCATTTCGCGCATGACCGCGCGGACGTCGGCGAAATCGAGATTGATCAGGCCCTCTTTGACCATCAGGTCGGTGATGCAGGCGACGCCCGAGTACAAGACCTGGTCGGCCATGGCGAACGCATCTGCAAACGTCGTCTTCTCATTCGCCACACGGAACAAATTCTGATTGGGAATGATCAGGAGCGTATCGACGCACTTGTGAAGCTCGGTGATGCCGCCCTCGGCCGTGCGCATGCGGCGCTGACCTTCGAAATGGAACGGCTTGGTGACAACGCCGACGGTGAGGATGCCCATTTCCTGCGCCACCTTGGCGATTACCGGCGCTGCCCCCGTGCCGGTACCGCCGCCCATGCCGGCGGTGACGAACACCATGTGGGCGCCGGAGAGGTGATCGCGAATTTCATCCATTACTTCTTCAGCAGCAGCGCGGCCGATGTCGGGCTGCGATCCGGCGCCGAGCCCCTCGGTCACCTGGGCGCCCATCTGGATGATGCGCTCGGCTTTCGACATGGTGAGCGCCTGCGCGTCGGTATTGGCGACGACAAAGTCGACACCTTGCAAACCGGCGCTGATCATATTGTTGACGGCATTGCCGCCGGCGCCGCCGACTCCAAACACGGTGATGCGCGGCTTAAGCTCACGGATGTCGGGGATTTTCAGATTGATGGTCATGGTTGCCTCTTCTTTCATGCGCGGGCGTCAGCAACGCCCGGCCCCGACCGGTCCGCCACCGGCCGTGTTGATGTGACTCGCAACTCGCTGGCTTCGCGTCTGGGGGCCATCAGAAGCTCTCGCGAAGCCATTGTCCGACCCGGGCGAAATAGCCGCCCGTGCCATTCATTCGGTACCGCCTGTTGCCGCGTGATTCGAAGTATTCGAGATGCGCCGCCTGCGGATAAACCAAGAGTCCGGTCGCTGCCGCGAAAGCCCCACCCTTTGCCGCATCCGGCAGTCCGGCGATGCCGAGCGGCCGACCGATGCGCACCGGCCGGCCGAGAATGCGTCCGGCGAGTTCAGACAGTCCCGTCATCTGGCTTGCGCCCCCGGTGAGGACGACGCGTCCACGCGCTTCGGCAGCAAATGAAGTGACCGCGAGCCGGTCGCGCACCATTTCCAGAATTTCCTCGACGCGCGGCTTGATAATTTCCACGAGCGTTGACCGTGGAACGAATTGCGCCTGTTCGCGCTCATCTGCACCAACCGGCGGCACCGTGATCATGTCGCGTTCGTCCGATCCACCGACCAGGACACTGCCATAAAACGTTTTGATTCGCTCGGCGTCGGCGACGTTGGCATTGAGCCCCCGCGCAATATCGAGCGTCACGTTGAACCCGCCCAACGCGAAGCCTTCGGCGTGAACAAATCGGCCGCCAAGAAATACCGCCATCGTCGTGGTGCCGGCGCCCATATCGACGACCGCGGCACCAAGATCGGCTTCATCGTCAGCAAGCACGGAAAGACCGGAGACATAAGGACTTGCGACCATCGCCTCGACCGAGAGATGGCACCGCTCGACTGCCAGCATCAGATTGCGCGCGGCCGCGGTTTCGGTGGTCGCGACGTGCATGTCCACACCGAACCGCTCACCCAACATGCCGCGTGGATCGCGGATACCGTTGCTGCCGTCGATCGAATAGCCGATCGGCAATGAATGCAGCACCGCACGGCCGGCACGCATCGAGTGCCGATTGCCGGCCGCCAACACCCGCGCGATATCGCCCTCGGAAACGGCCGAGCCCGGAATTTCCACCTCGGCCGCAAAGGACTCGCTCGCGAGCCGGCCGGCCGAAATCGAAAGCACCACCGAATCTATCTCGACCGATGCCATGCGCTCGGCGCCATCAACCGCCTGGCGGATGGCTTCCTCGGCCTGGGCGAGATTGGCGACACCACCGGCTTTGGTGCCGCGCGCGGCAGCGTGGCCGAAGCCGACCACCTCGACGGCGTGGCTTCGCCGGGTCAGAACTTGTTGCGGCGGATGCGGCCGCAACCGGGCAATCACGCAGGCGACTTTGCTCGAGCCGATGTCGAGTGCGGCAACGAGAGTGCTTTGCCGCGGCGAAATCGGCTTCATTTTCGGCGTCAGGCCATAGTGCAGCGCGGTCATGCGTCGCCAGCCTTTTTCTTCTTCTTGTCTTTGGCGGCGTCTTCGCGGGCCTGCGCTGCCGCATCCGACAATCGCACGCTCACCCGGTCGGGCAGCCGCAAATCGACCGCAACGATGTCGCGCGACAGCAGTTTTTTCTCGCGATCTAGCGCAACCAGACGGTCGAGCGCTTGCTCGATTTTGCCTTCCGGCAAACGCACGTCGATGCCGTTGTTGAGCCGCAGGTTCCAGCGGCGTTCGGCGACGAAAATCGAGGCACGCAACTGCGTTTGGACATCGGGATGGCGGGCGATGACGGCGAGGAAATCCTTGGCCTGTCCCGCCGCGCCCCGGCCAACGACCATCGGCAGGGTGCGATAACGATCCTCGACGAAAGGCTCAAGGACCGTGCCGTCTTCCGCGATCACGCTGACGCGTCCATCCTTTTGCCAAAGCGCAAAGGCGAGACGCTCGGTGACGGTGATCTGTAAGCGGTCGGGATAAAGCTTGAGGACCGCCGCGTCGGCGATCCAGGGATTGGCCAACAGCCGCACCCGCGCCGCATCGGCATCGAGGAATAGAAGCGAGGCACGGCCGGTCACTCCAGCTGTGGTCAGGATCTCTTCACGGCTAACTTCCTTCGATCCAGTCAGCGAAACCGCAGCGATCCGGAGACCGACGGCATTGGCGGCGCCATCACGCGCGTCCTTTAGCCAGCCGGCAATATCAGCGCCATGACCACCGGCGACGGCCCCGTAACTAAGCGTCCCGGCGAGCAACAGGATCGACGCCGCGATGCCGACACCGGGCGGCGGCAGCCGCACGACGCGCAAACCCAAACGTCCGATCAAACCGTGTCCAATCATCCGGCGATACGGCGTCCACCAGCCAATGGGACGAGGACGATTTTCGACGCGCGAACGGCGCGGCTCGTCAACGAGCAGGGCAGCTTCTTCCGCCGCTTTCGGCCCCGACCGCCTCAGCGGTTGATCGAGGCGTCCTCCACCATCCATCGCACCAGCTCATCGAAAGTAATGCCCGCATGGGCGGCGAGCTCGGGCACGAGCGAGGTTTCGGTCATGCCGGGCTGTGTATTGATCTCTAGGCAGACCAGATTTCCCGTCCCCCGATCGTCGTAACGAAAGTCAGCGCGGCTCACGCCGCGGCAGCCAAGAGCGCTGTGGGCAGCCAAAGTGAGTCTGCGGACCTCCTGGTAAACATTTGGTAAAATTTGCGCCGGGAGGACATGCCGGGAACCGCCAGAGGCGTATTTGGCCTCGTAATCGTAGAACCGCGTCGCCGGCTCGATCTCGATGACATCGAGCGCTCGTTCACCGAGAACGGCACATGTCAGTTCTTTGCCGGGGATGTAGCGTTCGATCAAAACTTGTTCGCCGAACGCCCAATCTTCGCGATAAAGCTCCTGCGGCGGGTGCGGATGCTCGTCGGTGACAATGAAAACGCCAACGCTTGAGCCTTCCGCGATCGGCTTGATCACGTACGGCGGCGGCATTAGGTGCCGTTCTGCGGCTTCAAGCCGCGACGCCACGATTTCGTCCGCAACCGGAATATCGGCGGCGCGAAACAATGCCTTGGCGTAGACCTTGTGCATTGCGACCGCAGACGCGAGCACGCCGGAATGGCTATAGGGAATGCCGAGAATCTCCAGCACACCCTGTAGCGTGCCGTCTTCGCCAGGACGGCCGTGCAGGACGTTGAGCGCGACGTCGGGCTTTGTCGCGCTGAGCACCGTCGCGACGTCGCGGCCGGCATCGATCGGAGTAACCCGATAGCCACCGCGCGTGAGCGCATCTGCGCATGCCCGGCCCGAGCGCAATGAGACCTCGCGCTCGGCCGACCAGCCTCCCATCAGAACGGCGACGTGCTTGGCCATCGTTCAGCCAAATGCCCCACCCGGCACACTCAAGCCGGATCGCTGATTCGCAGGCTCAGCAATAGAATCGACTATTGGCGAAAGGTCGAGAGTTCTCAATGACCGGCGGCTCACGGAATACACGCGCCGTCGTAGAGCCAGGATAGGCATTCATACAGATGCGGCTCATCCCAATCGGCCACGGTCGCATTGCGGACATCCCGAGCAACGCCTTCGTCGAGGTGGTAGAAATCCCACAATGAGCGGGACTCAAGCTGCACGCGCGCCGTCCGCAGCAGCCGAGCAGCCTCAAAACGCCGGAACGCTGCTGGAAAGTCTCCGTCCGTGGCTTCGATCAACTCGCCGAGGCACAGGCCATCCTCGATTGCCATACAGGCGCCCTGCGCCAGCGACTGCAGCGGCGGATGGGCCGCGTCGCCCAGGAGGACAACGCGGCCTTGGTGCCAAAGCCGCACCGGAGCACGGTCACCGACCTGCCAGCGGCGGCCGAGATCCATCATCGCCAAGAGCCCGCGCATCGAAGGATGCATATCGCGGTAAGTGTGCTCAAGCTCGGCGCGATACGATGCGGCGTCACCCTTGTCGCCGTGGGTCGAGGTACGGAATACCGCGACGATGTTGAACAAGGTGTTATGCCGCAGCGGATATTGCACGATGTGCAGTCCGGGTCCGCCCCACAACGCAACGCAATCGCGCGGCACGTCGACCTTAAGCTCAGCCATCGGCACGATCGTGCGATGCGCCACATACCCGATCGGATGCGGTTCGCCGTCCCCGATCAGCGTTTGCCGGAACAGCGAACGAACACCATCGGCGGCGACAATAGCGGCGCCCGAGAACGATCGGCCCTCTGTCGTCGTCACGCTGACATTGTCGCCGCGATCCTCAAAGCCGCTCACCATCGCGTCGGGCACCAGCTCGACTTTGTCGTTGCGGCGGCACGCATCGAGCAACACGTTATGCAGATCGATGCGATGGACAACGATGTACGGATATTTGAACCGCGCGCGAAACGAGGGTCCGGTCGGGACCCGGATCAGCTCCTTGCCGGTGAGCGCATCGATCATCAAAACCGCAGGCGGTGAATCGGAGACCGCCAGAACCTGCTCCATCAGGCCCAAGCGATCCAAAACGTGAAAAACATTTGGCCCGAACTGGATGCCGTAGCCGATGGCGCCGAATTGCGGGGCGCCTTCAAGCACGCGCGCAGATCTGCCGTGGCGCGCCAGCGCAAGCGCCGTCGTGAGCCCGCCAAGCCCGCCGCCGACAATGAGGATAGGATCGCTTTTCGACATCGGCCAAAACTAGCACTTGGCGGCACTAGCTTGCCACGCCGATGCGCCTGATCTCCCATTCAAGTTCAACGCCGGAATTTTGCTTCACCCGCTCGCGCACGGTCTCACCGAGCGTCTCGATGTCGGCGGCGGTGGCGCCGCCGAGATTGAGCAGAAAGTTGGTGTGCATTTCCGAGACCTGGGCGCCACCGAACCGCAAACCCCGGCAGCCCGCGGCGTCGACCAACTCCCACGCCTTTTGTCCAGCCGGATTCTTGAAAGTAGAACCGCCGGTGCGGGTCTTGATCGGCTGGGTCGCCTCGCGCGATTCGGTAATCTTGTCCATCTCGGCCGCGATGACGACCGGATCGCCGCGCTCACCGCGGAACAGTGCCTGCGTGAAGATGCAGTCCTCCGGCGCACCACTGTAACGATAGGCAAAGCCCATATCGCTGTTGCTGAACACGCGGATGCGGCCAGCACGATCGACGGCGCGTGCCCCGATAAGAACGTCCTTGGTTTCACGGCCATAGGCGCCGCCATTCATGCGCAGCGCGCCGCCGATGCTGCCGGGAATACCGCGCAGGAACGACAGTCCGGCGATACCGGCCTCCTGCGCCGCGCGCGCGACTTTAACGTCCGGCACCGCAGCACCAACGCGCAGATCGAGGCCCTCGACAGCAATATCGTTGAAGCCGCGCCCAAGCCTGATGACAACACCCGGCACGCCGCCGTCGCGCACGATCAGGTTCGAACCAAGACCGATAACAGCGACGGGGATTTCGGCGCGCAGATGCGCCAGCAGATAGGCCAGATCGTTCTCGTCTTCCGGCATAAATAAAATCTGCGCCGGCCCGCCGACGCGAAACCAGGTCAGTTCGGCAAGCGACTGGTTTGCTAGCAGCCTGCCCCGCAACGCCGGCACTTTCGACCGCACATCGGCGACGATGTCGGGAAAGCTCAAGCGGCCGCCTCCACCGCCTGGTCGAGCCACGCCGCAAGGACATTTTTCCCGAGTTCGCGCGTTACCGGCCCCTTCGTCTGTGCCTGCGTGCGCAGTTCGCGCGGATCGAGACCAGCTTTGGCAAGTTCCACGGTGTGGCCGACGAGCCAGCTTTCAAATCGTGCCGGCTCGGTTTCCAGATGAAATTGCAGTCCGAGTTGCTGCGGCGTGCGCACAAACGCCTGCACCGGACAATGCGGCGTGGAGGCAAGCTGCGTGCAGCCTGCGGGCAGTTCGCAGTTGTCGCCGTGCCAATGCAGCACGGGCGTGGCGCCGAGCGGCGCAAGCACGGATTTCCGGCCAGCAGAGGACAATGTCAGCGGCGCCCAGCCGATCTCCTTGGCCGGCCCTGGCGCGACGCGCGCGCCGAGTGCCGCCGCCATCATCTGCGCGCCGAGGCAGATACCAAGCATCGGCTTACCCGCTGCGAGACGCGCGGCGATTGCGGCAAGCTCATCGGCGATAAACGGATACGTGTCCTGCTCATAGACGCCGATCGGGCCCCCGAGCACGATCAACAGATCTGGCGCCAGCAGCGTTCCCGGATCGAACGGCTGGACGCCGGCGTCGTGATAGCGAACACCGTAACCGCGCGACGCAACCAGCGGACCCAACACGCCAAGGTCCTCAAATGCGACGTGACGAACCGCCAGACAGGTTTTGGTCATCGCGCGACTGTCTCGTCGGGCGTGATCTGTTCGGAAAATGGGCTCCCGCTTTTCCGGATCATGCTTTTGCCGCCGCCAATTCTCCGGGCAGCGCGTAAGCCCACTGCGTGATCGAACCGGCGCCAAGACAAACAACAAAGTCGCCGGTCTTTGCCATTCCCGCGACCAGTGGGGCAAGCTTCTCGGGGCCATCAAGCGCGACGACACGGCGATGTCCGTGGGTGCGCAAACCCTGCACCAGCGCGTCACGGTCGGCGCCTTTGATCGGCGCTTCACCGGCTGGATAGACCGGCGCGACAATCACCGCATCGGCATCGTTGAAGCAAGTACAGAACTGCTCGAACAGATCGGCAAGGCGCGTGTAACGATGGGGCTGCACGATCGCGATCACCTGGCCTTTGGTCAATTCACGCGCCGCCTGCAGCACAGCGGCGATCTCGACCGGGTGGTGGCCGTAATCATCGATGATCGTCACGCCGTTCCACATTCCGGTCCGGGTGAAACGCCGCCGTACGCCACCGAAATTGGCCAATGCCCGCCTGATCACATCGTCGCTGACGCCGAGTTCATGGGCTGTCGCGATTGCCGCGACGGCGTTGAGCGCATTGTGGCGCCCTGGCATAGGCAGCGCGATGTTTTTGATCTCGTGTACCGAGTGTCCGGTCCGGCCGCGGAACAGAACGCTGAACAATGAAGTCCCGCCGGCATGCGAGAGATCGACCAGCCGCACGTCGGCCTGAGGATTTTCGCCGTAGGTGATGACGCGGCGATCTTCGATGTGGCCGACCAGCTTATGAACCACCGGATGGTCCGTGCACATCACCGCAAAACCGTAGAACGGCACATTCTCGACAAACGCACGAAACGCTTCCTGCACCGCCTCGAAGGTCTTGAAGTGATCGAGGTGCTCGGGGTCGACGTTGGTGACAATGGCGATGTCGGCGGGGAGTTTGAGAAACGTGCCGTCGGATTCATCGGCCTCGACCAGCATCCATTCGCCGGCGCCGAGCCGCGCATTGGTACCGTAGGCGTTGATGATGCCGCCGTTGATCACCGTCGGATCAAAGCCGGCGGCGTCGAACAGCGCTGCCACCATCGATGTGGTCGTGGTCTTGCCATGCGTGCCGGCGATGGCGACACAGCTTTTCAGCCGCATCAGTTCGGCCAGCATTTCGGCGCGGCGCACGACCGGCAGCCGCTCCGCGCGCGCCGCGACAAGCTCAGGATTGTCGGCTTTGATCGCCGAAGAAACGACCACGACCTTGGCGCCGTTCAAATTCTCGGCGGCATGACCGATCGCGATGTGTACGCCTTTCTCGCGCAACCTTTTGACGTTGGCGCTTTCAGACTGGTCGGAGCCTTGTACGGTATAGCCAAGGTTCACCATCACCTCGGCAATGCCGCTCATGCCAATGCCGCCGATGCCGACGAAATGGATCGGACTGATGTCGCGCGGCAATTTCATGCGGGCTCCTTCACCGGCATGCGGTAGCAAACTTAGCTTGGCTGAGAAAGATAGGGTTGCTGTATCTGCCCGGTCGATCCAATTCCCGCCACTTTGAGAACGAGATCGGCGAGCCGGTCAGCCGCGCCCAGCCCGCCCAAGGATCGCGCCGCCGCGGCCATTGCGGTGAGGCGCTGCGGCGCCGCCGCTATCGCTGCGATCTCGTCGGCGAGCCGCCGCGGCGTAAATTGATCCTGCACCAACCGTATGGCGCCGCCCGCTTTCTCTAGCACTCCGGCATTGGCGAATTGATCTTGATCGAGCGCATGCGGCAGCGGCACCAGGATCGCGGGCCGGCCAATCGCCGAAAGCTCGGCAACGGTTGAGGCGCCTGAGCGGGCGATGATGAGATGGCTGGCCGCCATGCGCGCCGGTAGATCGGAGAAGAATGGCGCGACTTCAAATGGCAACATCAGTTTGCCGTAGACACTCTTTACGCGGTCCAAATCCTCTGCGCGGGCTTGCTGAACGATGGCAACGCGGGCACGCAATTCCGGTGTGAGCAATTCGATCGCCGCGGGAACGACATCAGCCATGATACGCGCGCCCTGGCTGCCGCCGAAGATCAGAAGCCGCAATGGATCGGTTGAACCCGGATACGGCGTTGCGGCTGCGGTCACGACTGCCGGCCGCACCGGATTGCCGGTGAGCGTCGCTTTCGCCGCTAGTGTTGGGTCATTGCGAAATAGATCCGGGAAAGAAGTAGCTATCGCGTTCACGCGTGGCGCCAACAGGCGATTGGCGCGGCCGATGACTGCGTTGGCGTCATGAATCAACGTCGGCGTGCCGCGCCAAGCCGCGGCCAGTACTGGCGGAATAGTCGGATAACCGCCGAAGCCAACGACCGCCGCGGGCTTGATCCGGCCAACCAGCGCGAAGCCTTGCATGACGCCAAAGCCGAGCATGACGCCGGTTCGCATCAACGCGACCGGATTGCGTCCCCGCAAGGTGGCGCTGGCGACAACGTGCACGGTGTCATTGGCGAACGTGCCGCCGCCGTAGGCTGCCGCCCGCCGGTCGGTGGCGAGATGCACCGGAATACCGCGCTTGATCAGCGCCGCGGCAAGCGCTTCGGCTGGAAACAAATGGCCGCCGGTCCCGCCGGCCGCGACCAGGACCGGCGTCCTGCCGGCCGCGTTCATCACACCGGACTCGCGGCGAACACCATCTCGCCGGGCAGCCGCGCCTGTGGGCGCTCGCGGGTCAGCGCGATCAGCATGCCCATCCCGTATGCGAGCGAGATCAGCGAGGAGCCGCCATAGGAGATGAATGGCAGCGTCATTCCCTTGGCCGGCATCAAGTGCAGATTGACCGCCATGTTGATGGTCGATTGCAGCCCAAACAGAATCGCGAGCCCGGCGGCGGCGAACCGGATGAATGGATCGTCGTTGCGCATCGCCTTGATCAATGCACGGATCACGATGAACGCGAACAAAGCCACAAGAATAAGACAGAGCACGACGCCGAACTCCTCCGCGGCCACCGCAAAGATGAAATCGGTATGGCCTTCGGGCAGGATGCGCTTGATCGTACCTTCGCCAGGGCCGCGCCCAAACCAGCCGCCGCGGATAAACGACTCGGTGGCGATGTCGATGTTGAAGGTGTCGCCGGACGCGGGATCAAGAAATCGATTGATGCGCTGCGCGACGTGCGGAACGGTGTAAAACGCCGTGATCAGGCCGGCGGTCGCGGTGACACCGAGCCCGAGCATCCAGATAAACCGCATGCCCGCCATATAAAACAGCGCTCCCCAAACCAGCGTGACGAGCATGGTCTGGCCGAAATCTGGTTGCAGTACCAAAAGCGCAACCACGACAACAAGCAGCACTAGCGCCACCGTATTGGCGGGCATATCGGGACGCTTGCCCGATTCCCCGAACAGCCATGCAATCAGAACGACTAAGGCAGGTTTCAGGAACTCCGACGGTTGGATATTCATGCCGAGGATTACCAGCCAGCGGCGAGCGCCTTTAATCTCGGCACCGAAATATGGCGTGGCGGCAACGAGGACGAGGCTGATACAGAACACGATCAGCGCAAGTTTGCGGATTTCCCGCGGCGACAGAAACGAAGTTACGATCAAGACCGCGGCGGCGGGAACGAGGAACAGGACCTGCCGATTGACGAAGTGGAACGGATCGAGACCGATACGCGCGGCGACCGGCGGGCTCGCGGCGAGACAAAGGATGATGCCACCAAGCATAAGCGCGCCGAGAGCGGCCAGCGTCAGCCGGTCGATCGTCCGCCACCATTCGCTCAAAGGCGTGGGCTGCGCGCGCGAAGCCATCGTGTCCCCAATGGCATCCCAAAAGGAAATCCCCGCTTAGTCGTGACACCGGGGTGGTTTAAAGGGGATTAAGAAAGTCCTTATTTCACCCCCGGCAGCGCCCGCACCAGCGCGCGGAACGCGTCACCCCTGATCTCGAAGTTCCGGTATTGATCGAACGACGCGCAGCCGGGCGAAAGCAGCACGACCGGTTCCGCCACCGTCGATTTCTCCGCGTCGTGCGCCGCGGCCGCGAGTGCCTTGTCGAGCGTTCCTGCAATCTCGTGCGGTATCGACGCGCCCAGCGTAGCCGCGAATTCGTCGGCCGCTTCGCCGATCAAATATGCTTTGCGGATGCGCGGAAAGAACGCGCGCAGCGGCTCGATACCGCCGGTCTTCGGCTTACCGCCCGCGATCCAGAAAATATCGCTGAAACAGGCGAGCGCCTGCGCCGCCGAATTGGCATTGGTCGCCTTGGAGTTGTTGATGAACAATACCGCACCACGGCGGCCGACTTCCTCCATGCGGTGGGCCAGCCCGGGGAACGAGCGGAGTGCCGCCTGGACCGCCGCCGGCGAAAGTCCGAGAGCCAATGCGGCCGCCACGGCGCAGGCGGCGTTCTGCGCGTTGTGTAGTCCACGCAACGAACCGATGCCGCTGATCTCGGCGATCACAGAAGTCTTCCCGTCGGCTGCGTGCATGACGCGCTGCTGCTCGACGTAAATTCCCTCGGTCAGCGCATGCCGCACGGAAATTCGCACTGCTGATTTGCCGGACAGCTCCAGCCGATCGGCAATCTTCAGACACCATTCGTCATCGACGCCAACGATCGCCGTCCCCTGCTCCGGCACGCCGGCGACGAGGCGCTCTTTCACCTCGGCGTAGTGCTCCATCGTGCCGTGACGATCGAGATGATCTTCGCTGAGGTTGATCAGGATGCCGACCGAAGGATCGAGCGTTGGCGCGAGATCGATCTGGTAGGACGAACACTCGATAACATGAACGCGGCCCGCCGCCGGCGGATCAAGCGAAAGGATCGCGGTACCGATATTGCCGCCGAGCTGCACATCCATGTCGGCTGAAGCGGCGAGATGGGCAACCAGCGCGGTCGTCGTCGACTTCCCGTTGGTGCCGGTAACGGCGACGAACGGTGCATCAGGCGCAAGGCGGCGGCGCTCGCGGCAGAACAGCTCGATGTCGCCGATTATCTCAACGCCAGCTTTTTGCGCTAGCGCGACAGTCCAATGCGGTGCCGGATGGGTCAGCGGAACACCGGGCGCCAGCACCAGAGCCACAAGTTTCGACCAGTCGACGCCGCGCAGATCTGCGATCGCAATACCACCGGCTTTGGCCTTCGCTATGCTCTGTGCATCGTCGTCATAGGCCAGGACATCGGCGCCGCCGGCTACGAGGGCTTTCGCGCTGGCGAGCCCCGAATCGCCTAGACCAAACACGGCGACCTTTTTGCCGGCAAAGGTCGTGACCGGAATCACGATGAAACTACCGCAGCTTCAGGGTCGACAGCCCCGCCAGCGCGAGCACAACCGCAACGATCCAGAACCGAATGACGATCTGCGGCTCGGTCCAACCGAGCTGTTCGAAATGGTGGTGGATCGGCGCCATCTTGAAAACCCGCTTGCCGGTCAGCTTGAAAGACACGACCTGCACGATGACTGACACCGCTTCGAGAACAAACAATCCGCCGATCACCGCGAGCACGATCTCGTGCTTGGTCGCGACCGCAATCGAGCCAATCATGCCGCCGAGCGCAAGCGAGCCGGTATCGCCCATAAAGATCGAGGCCGGAGGCGCATTGAACCAGAGAAAGCCGAGCCCGGCGCCGAGCACAGCGCCGCATAGCACCGACAGTTCGCCCGTGCCGGCGACATAGTGGATTTGCAGATAATCCGCGAACACCGCGTTGCCGGAAAGATACGCGATCATGCCGAAGCTCGCCGCCGCGATCATCACCGGCACGATGGCGAGGCCATCGAGGCCATCGGTCAGATTTACGGCGTTGCCACTGCCGACGATGATGAAAGCCGCAAACAAAACGTAAAACCAGCCGAAGTTGAGCACGAGTTCCTTGAAAAACGGAAAGACCAGAGAGGTCGAAAACGGCAGATGGCCCAAACGTACCATTGCCAGGCACGCGACCGCCGCGATGATCGCTTCGATAATGATCCGCGTGCGGCCAGGAAACGCATTGTGCGTCTGCTTGGTGACTTTCAGATAATCGTCGTAGAACCCGACCATCCCGAAGCCCAGCGTAACGCCCATGACCACCCAGACGTAGGGGTTGGCAGGGTTGGCCCACAACAAAGTCGAGACCAGCATGCCGGAAAGAATCATCAGGCCACCCATCGTCGGCGTGCCGGCCTTGGTGATGAGGTGCGATTTCGGACCATCGGCGCGGATCGGCTGACCTTTGCCCTGCAGCCGCCGCAACCGGTCAATGATGAACTGGCCGAACAGAAACACAAAAAGCAGAGCGGTGATAACCGCACCGCCGGTCCGGAACGTGATGTAGCGAAACACATTGAGGACCGACAGCTTGTCGGAAAATTCGATCAGCCAATAAAGCATTACGACATCAACCTCGTGCGCCCGCCGTTTCGAGAACGTCCGTCCCCGAACTTTCTTGGCGCACGGAGAGCCGTTGCAGCGCCTTAACGATCGGCGCCATGCGCGAGCCCAGCGAGCCCTTGACCATGACGACGTCGCCGGCGCGGATCGCGGCCAGCACTTGCGCTTCAAGCGCGGCGGAGTTCTCTGCATAGCCGCCGCGGCGGCTGGCGGGAAGGGCTTGCCACAGCGCGCGCATCAGCGGACCGCAGCAAAAAACCAGATCGATCGAATTAGTGTTAACATCGGCAACGAGGCCGCGGTGCAGCGCCCGCCCCCGTGGTCCAAGTTCGAGCATATCGCCGAGGACGGCGATGCGCCGCCCGTGCGGACCGACCGGCGTCTGACCGAGCAAAGCGAGCGCGGCGGCGACCGACGCCGGGTTGGCGTTATAGCTGTCGTCGATGATGAATGCCGGGCCGCCGGGCAATTCGAGTTCGATCCGCGCACCGCGCCCGGAAGCCGGCTTGAATTCGGAAAGCGCCAGTGCCGCCAGCGCCAAATCGGCGCCGGCGAGGACCACAGTCGCCAGAACGGCCAGCGAATTGAGCACCAGATGGCGGCCCGGGGCGCCGATCTTGTAGGTGATCTCGGTACCGAGGATTTCGGCCTGCACCGTCGAACAATCGTGACGCAGCGCGCATTTGATCAGGCGCGCTTCGGCCTTCTCGTGCTCGCCGAAAGATACGATGCGCGTGACGCCCGCCTCCTTCGCCCGCCGTTTCAGATGCGCGAATTGCGAATTGTCGCGATTGAGAACCGCGGCCCCATCGGGTTCTAGTCCGAGAAAGATTTCTGCTTTGGCGTCAGCGATCTTGGCGAGCGAACCAAAGAATTCGAGATGCACCGGCGCAATTGTCGTGATCACCACGACGTGCGGGCGGGCGAGCCGCGACAGCGGCGCAATCTCGCCGGCATGATTCATTCCCATTTCCAGCACGACATAACGCGCACCCGCCGGACAACGGGCAAGCGAGAGCGGCACGCCCCAGTGATTATTGTACGAGGCGACCGACGCGTGCGTCTCGCCGTCTTTGGACAGCGCGAGGCGCAACGCCTCCTTTGTTCCAGTTTTGCCCACCGAGCCGGTCACGCCGATGACTTTGGCGTTTGTCCGCGCCCGCGCCGCCGCAGCGAGCGCGCGAAGGCCCGCGAGCACGTCGGGCACGACGAGCAGCGGAGCATCCGGCGGCAGCTTTATCGGCGAATTGGTGGCAACGACTGCGAGTCCCGCCTGGGCCGCAAGTGCGGACGCAACGAACTCATGTCCGTCGCGGCGATCGGTGATGGCGAAAAACGCTTCACCCGGGCCGACGGTGCGGCTGTCGATTGAGAGACCCTCGATGGTCTGGGGCAGCGGGCCGCGACGCTCGGCCCCCATGGCCGCCGCCATGTCGTCGACGGTCCACAGCGCGGACGCGCTCATGCAGCAAGCTCCTTCAGCGCCGCGGCAACCGCCTCATGATCGCTGAACGGCACTACCCGGTCGCCGATGATTTGGCCAGTTTCATGGCCCTTGCCGGCGATCAGGAGCACGTCGCCGGTATGAAGCGCTAAAATCGCTGAGCGGATCGCTTCGCGACGGTCGCCGATCTCGGTGGCACCCGGTACTGCCGCCATGATCGCTGCACGGATCGACGCTGGATTTTCGCTACGCGGATTGTCGTCGGTCACGATCACCCGGTCAGCCTTGGTGGCGGCAACGGCACCCATTAATGGCCGCTTGCCGCGGTCCCTGTCGCCGCCGGCGCCGAACACCACCACCAGTTTTCCGGTTGCCGCCGACCGCAGCGCGCCAAGCGCCTTGGCGAGAGCGTCAGGCTTGTGCGCATAGTCGATAAAGATCGGCGCGCCGCGATTTGCGCCGACCAACTCAAGCCGCCCCTTGGCGCCGGTGAGATGTTCCAGCGTCGGGAATACTGCTGCCGCATCGCTTCCGGTTGCGATCGCAAGGCCGGCGGCGACAAGCGCGTTTTCCACCTGGAATTCACCCACCAGGGGCAAACGCACACGAAAGGTTTTGCCCGCATGTTCGATCTGCAAAATTTGCGCGAACCCTTCAACAACCGATTCAACGAGACGGATGCTGGTTGCCTTGCGTCCAACACTGATAACTGAAAGACCGCGCGCGTCAGCCGCCGCGACAACGGCCGCTGCGTGGTCACGATCGACGTCGATGACTGCGGCGCCGCCCAATTCCACGAGCGCCTCGAACAACCGCAGCTTCGCGGCAAGGTAAGCTTCGAAGCTCGGATGATAGTCGAGATGGTCGCGTGTGATGTTGGTGAAAGCCCCGGCCGCGATCCGCAGGCCGTCGAGCCTGAACTGGTCGAGACCGTGCGAGGACGCCTCGATGGCGAGGTGCGTGACCCCGTCAGCCGCCAGCGCGTCCAGCGAACGATGCAGCGCGACCGGGTCCGGCGTGGTCAGCGAACCATAGGTCTCGCCGCGTGGCGAAACGATGCCGATCGTGCCGATGCTGGCCGCGCGGTGTCCCAGCGCCGTCCAGATTTGGCGTGTGAACGCCGCAACCGAGGTTTTGCCGCTGGTCCCGGTGACGGCCGCGATAGTCCGCGGCTGGCGCGGAAAAAACTTGGCTGCCATGAGCGCAAGCGCACGCCGCGCGTTATCGACCCGTACGAAACTTATCGACGCGGGCAATTGCGTGTCTGGACGCCGTTGCGACACAACAGCGACCGCGCCGGCGGCGATCGCCGGGCCGATGAAACTTAGTCCATCGGCGTTGCCGCCTTCGATCGCCACAAAAACATCGCCACGCTTGATGGCACGCGAGTCCGCCGACAGGCCGCCGACTTCGACGTCGGCATCGGGCGTCTCGACCTCGGCATCTGCGGGCAGAATTTCGCGAAGCTTCATGGCGGTCGCTCGTGCGGCCCCCGCCTTACCGGCTTTCCTTCATCGAGGCCAGTATCAGGTGATCGGCATCCGGCAGATCGAGACGCGGCGCGATACCGAGCAGCGGGGCGATACGTGCGACCACTGCGCCGCCGACCGGAACCGCATTCCAGCCGGACGTTTTGAAACCGTGAGTTTCCGGCAGTACTTTCGGGTCGTCGAGCATAATCAGGAGAAGATAGCGCGGCTGGTCGGCCGGTATCACCGCTATAAAATCTGTCAGCACGCTCACCTTCGAATAGTGGCCGTTGACGACCTTATCCGCCGTGCCGGTCTTGCCGCCAATGTAGTATCCCGGTACGTCCGCTTTTCGAGCCGTGCCTTTTTCCACGTTGAGGCGCATGAGGTAACGCATCATCTCGCTGGTCTCAGGCTTGATGACGCGCTTGCCGAGTGACTGCGCTTCCGCCTCGGTGCGCTTGAGGAATGTGGGCGGGATCAGAAGGCCACCGTTCATCAGCGCCGCTATTCCCGACAAAGCCTGCAGAGGTGCCACCGACAAACCGTGACCGAAGGCGATGGTAATGGTGTTCAGCTCGCCCCAATGCCGAGGTACGATCGGCTCGGCGCTCTCCGGCAACTCCGTGCGCAGCCGATCGAGCTGACCGAGCTTCTTCAGGAACGCCTTGTGCGCGTCGACGCCCATCGCCAGCGCAGTGCGCGCAGCACCGATGTTGGAGGAGTAGGTAAAGATTTCCGGGATGGTCAGCATCCGATTCTCAGGCTCGAAATCGTGAATCTGGAACCTGCCAACCTGCATCGGTCCATGACCATCGAATGACGATTTGAGCGTAAATCTTCCGGAATCGAGTGCCATCGCGATCGTGAAGGCCTTAAACGTCGAACCCATCTCGAACACGCCGGTGGTCAGACGATTGATGCGCGTCGGATCGAGCGCCTCGCGCGGATTGTTCGGGTCGTAATCCGGCTCTGAAACCATCGCGACGATTTCGCCGGTGCGCACGTCGAGAACGAGGCCCGCGGCAGCGAGCGTCTTGAACTTCGTGTGCGCGGCGATAAGTTCGTCGCGCAGCGCATGCTGCACGCGAAGATCGACGGCAAGCTGCACCGGATTTTGCAGCCGATCGGTGGCAAGCCCCGCCATATGCAGCGCTGCGAGCCCGTGGCCGTCGAGCCACTTTTCCATGCCGGCGATGCCCTGGTTGTCGATGTTGACGTGGCCGATGAGGTGAGAAACTTCGGGACCGTTGGGATAGGTGCGCTTGTTTTCATTTAAGAAGCCGATGCCGGGCATGCCTTGGCGATAAATTTCGCGTTGCTGGTCGGGCGTGATATCGCGCTTGAGCCAAACGAAGCCGCGCTTGGAGGAGAGCCGCTCGCGCAGTTCGGTCGCATCGAGGTCGGTCAGATCGGCGGTCAACAGCTCTGCGGCTTCATCGACGTCGATCAGATGACGCGGTTCGGCGTAGAGCGATGGCACGCGCACATCGGTCGCCAGGATTTCACCGTTGCGATCGAGAATATCCGGCCGTGCCGTCGCGATCGCGTCGGTGACGGTGCGGTGCGGATTGCGGCCGTCGGATGCGGCCGCGAACATGACCAGCCGCAGCGCAATGATCGAATAGACGACTCCAAACAATAGAATCGACAATCCGATGCGAGCGCGCGCCTTCGCGGCCCGGTCGATCTTATTGTCGTAAAGCAGCCGGAGCATCAGACGCCGCCAGCGCGCCATCGGCCTGTGACCTGCGTGTTGCGTAATCGCGGTCATGACTTCACTGATCCGGATTAGCGGCGGGCATGGACTCTTCCGCGGGGCTTGAATGATCGGGCGATAGCGCGGCCGGGGCACCGATGCTCCCCGTCGTATCGGGCTCCTCGAGCTTTTGGATCGCGGCGCCGATCGGATCGGGACTATCAACCTTGAAGAATTGCGGTGGACGCTCCGGCAGTTTGTCGAGCGAGTCGAATTGCGTCGGCGCGATCGGTTTAAGCGGCAAGTAGCGCTTGGCGAGTCCTTCAATGCGCGCGGGGTTGTCGAGATGAGTCCACTCGGCGCGCAACTCGGCGAGGGTGTCGCGTGCGCGCCGCACCTCGCCGCGAATTTTTGCCAGACGTTCGGCCTGCACGGTCGAGTCGAATTTAATGCGATAGACATAAGCCGCGGCGAGTATCAGAGCGCCGATGACAATAAGATTGAGAATGCGAAGCGTCATCCTCGCCCCCGCATGACATCGCTTAGCGAGGGTACGCGTGGCAGCAGCGTTTCCAGCGTGCCGGGCCGGGCGGCAGCGCTGGTACGTTCAGCGGCGCGGAGCTTTGCCGACCGTGAGCGCGGGTTGGCGGACGTCTCGGCCCCGTCGGGCGTCTCCGGCTTTTTTGTCAGGACGCGGAACGTCGGCGGCGCCGACGCGATCTCGGGCTGGTGTCGGGAGAACGCGGGAGCGCGGCTTCGCTCGGCAAGAAAATTTTTGACGATGCGATCCTCGAGCGAGTGGAAAGAGACCACAACGAGACGCCCTTCGGGCTTGAGGATGCGCTCAGCGGCGATAAGCCCGCGCGCCAGTTCGGCAAGCTCGTCGTTGACGAAAATCCGCAGCGCCTGGAACGCGCGGGTGGCGGGGTGGATCATGCCCTCGCGCGCGTGCACTACGCGACCGACCACGTCTGCGAGCGACTGCGTCGTGGTCAGCGGCTCCGCTTCGCGCGCCTTCACGATGGCGCGCGCAATCGCACGCGCGAAACGCTCTTCGCCAAGCGTACCGATAATCGTGGCGAGATCGCGCGCGCTGGCGTGAGCAACAACATCGGCCGCGTTTGGTCCGGTGTGTCCCATCCGCATGTCGAGCGGTCCGTCGAACCGGAAGGAAAAACCGCGGCCAGGCTCGTCGAGCTGCATCGAGGAGACGCCGAGATCGAACACCACGCCGTCCACCGCAGCGATGCCGCAACTTTGGACGGCGGCTTCAAGGTTGGAAAAGCGATCCTCGATCAAATCCAGACGGCCGGCCGCCGCACTGACGAGCGTCGCGCCTTCAGCAACGGCTTTTTGATCGCGATCGATGCCGATGACTCGCGCGCCCGGGATAGCGAGGATCACGCGGGAATAACCGCCAGCCCCGAACGTCGCATCGACGTAAACGCCGCCCTCACGCACGCCGAGCAATTCGACGGCGCGAGAGGCGAGCACGGGAATGTGACGAGCCAGTCCTCCAGCAAGAACGTTGCTGCCGCCGCCGGTCATCACTTCCGTGCCGCAGGCGATCTCGATCCCGCCATCTCGGTTCCCAATCGCTGCTTGAAGACGCGAACTTTGTCGGTGGCTTCCGTCATTTCCGCGCGAAACCGGCCGGGCTCCCAAATTCGGAATTTGTGGCCAAGACCGACAAACACGGCAGCGTCGCTGATCCCGGCATAATTCTTGTGAGCATCGGAGAGCACAACGCGGCCCTCGCCATCGATCTTCAAGGTTTCGCTCGACCCATAGAGAGCGAGCGAGAACTGCTCGCGCTGTTCCGAGAAGGGTAAAAATCCCGCCGCTAAAGTTTCTAGTTCGGCAAGCAGCGCATTGCCCCCGGCATCCAGCGCCGGCCGGTCGAGCGCGGGATAGCAGTAGAGGCCATCGAAGCCGTCGCGCGCCAGCACGGCGCGGAAGGAAGCCGGCACTGACACACGCCCCTTGGCGTCCAAGCGAAGCACATGGTGGGACACAAACCGATCCATCTTGCCCCTCGCCGAGCGGCCGGCTTAGCGGCCCCTGCAGTCGGCAATTTCCCGTCGAGCCTGCGGCTCTGCCGCGCCTTGATCCGGTCCAAGGAGGCTCATTTGGGAACAATTGGGCTACCATGGGATAATATGGGCGTCAACGTACCGGCCCTTGCCGCGCGGCCGCTCCGTTCGAGTTTGATTAGTGAGGGGTAAGCTTAAGGAAAGGTTGAAGTTTGTCGCCTGCCGCTAACCTAAATCCGCGACGCTCTGCCAACACGCAGAAATCGTGTTTGTGAGCCTAAGCACCGGGCTTAGAGTCTGACTATGTTAGACCGCGTATTCGAAGCCAATTCCTCGGTCGTCGCCGAAGTCAGGCCTTCGCCCAATCACGACCAGCGCGCCGGCGGCCGCAGCCCCGATATGATCGTGCTCCACTACACCGGGATGGAGGATGGCAGCGCCGCACTCGATCGCTTGTGCGATCCGCTGAGCAAGGTGTCAGCGCACTACCTGGTTTTCGAAGATGGGCGCGTCGTGCAGATGGTCCAGGAAAGCCGCCGCGCCTGGCATGCCGGCCAATCATTCTGGTCCGGCGAAACTGATCTCAATTCCTGCTCGATTGGAATTGAGCTCGTCAATCCCGGTCATGATTTCGACTATCCCGATTTTCCGAAACGCCAGATCGCCGCAGTCACCGCGCTTTGCCGCGGCATCTCGACCCGGAACACCATCCTGCCGACGCGCGTAGTGGCGCATTCGGATATTGCGCCCTCGCGCAAACGCGATCCCGGCGAGAAATTTCCGTGGCGGACGCTCTACGATTCCGGGATCGGGCTTTGGGTCAATCCCGCTCCGATCACGGAGGACAATGGCGTGCTTGCTCTCGGCGACCGCGGCGAAAGCGTCACCGCGTTGCAAGACTTGCTGAGCAAATACGGTTATGGCGTCCCCGCCAATGGGACTTATGATTCCGCTACTCACGATGTTGTGGCCGCCTTCCAGCGTCATTTCAGACCGGAGCGGGTCGATGGTGTCGGCGATCAATCGACGTTCAGGACGCTGCGCGACTTGCTGGCTCAGCAGACAAGTGGAAGGAGCGCGGCCACGCGCGCCCGACGGGGCTCTTGAGCCCTTAAGCACCCCTACGCTTGCCGCTTGACGGCGCCGGCTAATATTCCCATCCCTTACGCGTCAGTCGGTCGGGCGGCCGCTCCGGTCCCCACCCTTCCCTCCCCCGCAAGCGGGGGAAGGTTAGGGAGGGGGTTGCCGGGGAGGAAAGTCCGGGCTCCATGGACAAGCGGTGCCGGATAACGTCCGGCAGGCGCGAGCCTAGGGAAAGTGCCACAGAGAAGATACCGCCGCGGCGCGTTGCGTATTCCGCGGTAAGGGTGAAAAGGTGCGGTAAGAGCGCACCGCGCCAGCGGCGACGCTGGCGGCAGGGCAAACCCCACCGGGAGCAAGACCGAATAGGGACGGCACGAGTTTTTGCCGCGCGCGAGCGGGGCCAATACTCAGATCAGTGTCTGGATCCGCCGTCCGGGTAGGTTGCTGGAGGCGCCGGGCAACCGGCGTCCAAGAGGAATGGCCGTCACGTATGCGGATCGATTGTCCGCATGCCATCCAGAACCCGGCTTATAGACTGGCTGATAACTTTAGGGCGCCTGGCGGAAAATCCGTCGGGCGCCCGCCAAATCTCCCGCGAAGCCCGGTCATTGGCACGCCAATTGAATGAAATATGAGTGACAATCGTGGGCTGGACCGTTCTCCTGAATGCCCCCGTGGATCGAATATGCTATGGAACCTAATTGGTACGCTATTTCATTCTAAAATGGATGGAGGCGATTGCCGGTCCAGGTAGAAAATTCTATCTACCTGGCGTGGCGAGGATGCCGGATGAGACGCAAGCCCACTGAAGTTCAGACCGCCAGGATCGGGCCTTTGGCGCGGCTTCCTGCATTCTTTGCTTTGGAAGGAAAACGCGCTGTCGTCGCTGGCGCGGGCCAGGCGGCGACCTGGAAGGCTGAGCTTCTTTCGGCAGCCGGCGCCACGGTTGATGTCTATGCACCAGAGCTATCCGAAAGCTTGGAGGGACTTGCCGCAGCGCCGCCCGTCGGCGCGGTCATCGTTCACAAGCGGCCGTGGAAACCCGCCGACATCATAGACGCGGCTATTGCTGTCGCCGAGTGCGCGGATGATACCGAAGCGCAGCTTTTCGCTGCGGCGGCGCGTACCGCGGGCGTACCCGTCAACGTCATCGACCGACCGGCCTTTTGCGATTTCTCTTTCGGAGCAATCGTCAATCGCTCGCCGCTTGTCATCGGCATTTCGACCGACGGCGCTGCACCCGTGTTCGGTCAAGCGGTCCGCTCGAAGATCGAAGCGTTGATCCCGACGGGGTTCGCGCGCTGGGCTGATGCTGCCCGAAATTGGCGCCCTCGCGTCCAGGCGCTCGCGTTGCCGTTCCGCGGCCGGCGGACATTCTGGGAGAGATTCGCCGACCGCGCTATTGCCGCTCCCAACCAGGCCCCAGTCGACGCCGACCTCGAAGCGCTACTTGAGCCAACATCGTCGCCGGACGCCGGCTCGGTAACGCTTGTCGGCGCCGGCCCGGGCGATCCGGAGCTGTTGACGCTTCGCGCAGTGCGCGCGCTGCAATCGGCCGACGTGATCCTGTTCGATAGTCTGGTTTCGGCGGAGGTTCTCGACTTCGCCCGGCGCGAAGCAAAAAAAATGCTGGTCGGCAAAACCGGATACGGGCCATCGTGCCGTCAGGACGACATCAACGCGCTGATGGTGTCGTTGGCCAAGGCCGGGCGGCGTGTGGTGCGGCTCAAAGGCGGCGACCCGATGATCTTCGGGCGCGCCGATGAGGAGCTTGCCGCGTGTCGCGACGCCGGAATTGCTGTTGAAGTTGTGCCGGGTGTGACAGCTGCCCAGGCTGCCGCGAGCCGGCTAAAAGTTTCGCTGACACGCCGCGCCGAAGCTCGCCGCGTGCAGTACATCACGGGCCACGGCCGCGACGGCAAGTTGCCGGACGATATCGACTGGGCGAGCCTTGCTGATCCGGCGGTGACGACAATTGTCTACATGCCGACGCGGACGCTGCCTGACCTTGTTGCACGATCGCTCCACGCCGGCCTTGATCCGGCAACGCCTGCCGTGGCGGTTGCGCACGCGACCCGCCCTGACGAGCGCGTCATCGGCGGCAAGATCTCCGACCTGCCGGCGCTCCTGGCCGCCGAAGCATCCGTCGGACCCGTCGTCGTGATGATCGGTCAGGTATTTTCTGACTATGCCGCCGATAAGGCTCCGGCCGAGTCGCGACTGGCTCACGGACAAGGATAGCCGGCCGCGTTCAGAACCTCGAAAAATCCTTCTTATCCGCGGTTACGCGGGCTGAAAGAAGCAGTTGCGAAAGGCCGCCCGGGCTGCCTATTTAGGACGTTATGGACACCGTGACAGCACCCTCAACCGCGCCAGCAAGCTCGCCCGAAACGGCGCGTGGCGGAACTTTAATCGACGTACAGGTTGGCGCCATCGAGCCAGTCGCGCGCGACACCAACGTCTATACGTTCCGGCGCCCGGACGGAGCACCACTGCCGCCGTACAAGCCGGGCGCGCACATCGATATCCATCTGCCCAACGGGCTGATCCGTCAGTTTTCGCTGCTCAACCCCGCCGACAATCCCGAAAGCTACGTTGTCGCCATCAAGCTTGACGCCGCAAGCCGCGGCGGCTCGCGCTACATTTTCGATGATCTGCGCGCCGGACATGCGCTCAAGATCAGCGCGCCGCGCAACAATTTCCCGTTGGTCGAGGATGCCCCCGAGGTCGTTCTGTTTGCCGGCGGAATCGGCATCACGCCGATCTGGTGCATGGCGCAGCAACTCCAGGCGCAGAACCGTTCGTGGAAGCTCTATTATGCGGCCCAATCGCGGTCCGATATGGCGTTTCTTTCGTCGATCGAGAAATTCGGCCCGGACCGGGTGCACCTGCATTTCGATAACGAAGCAAACGGCAAGTTTCTTGATCTGCCGGCCGCGATCGGCGCCGGATCGGCGACCGCGCACTTTTATTGCTGCGGCCCCAATCCGATGCTGAAGGCGTTCGAAGCCGCCGCCGCAAGCCGCCCCCGCAATCAGGTGCACGTTGAGTATTTCACACCCAAGGACGATGCCACGGCGGGGTCATTGGGCGGCTTCTGGGTTGAACTGGCGAAATCGGGCGAGGAGTACTTTATCCCGGAGGGCAAGAAGATCCTCGAAATTCTCTACGAGGCCGGCGTCGATGTCGACTATTCATGCGAACTTGGCATCTGCGGCGAATGCGTCACGCGTGTCATTTCCGGTATCCCCGAGCACCACGATTCGGTGCTCAGCGAGGAAGAGCAGGCGTCGAACGAGACCGTCATGATCTGCTGCGCCGGCTGCAAGAGCGAGCGCCTCATTCTTGATATGTAGACGTCGCGTTGCTGCATTCATGTACGCATCGGTAAAGGTACCGCGTTGCTCTTGGCGTGCAATTACGCTAAGTCCGCGGCCGACCGGGTGAGGTTGGAGGAATGTAATGGCCGACCATAGTGAGGTCGAATACGCGACCGCCGACGGCATGGATTATGCCGCCCACGAACAGACGTACCGGAATTTCATCGCGCTGGTGAAGGGCGTCCTCGGCGCGGTCGTTGTCATTGTTATACTGATGGCGTTTTTCCTCGCCTGATTCGGATTGTTCTGCCGAAACTCGGCTTGTGCTTAGCCCGCAACCGGCAGCGTATCGTCACAAAGCCGACCGCACGCGTACGCGGGTTTCAGAGGAATCGCGGGTGTCGGAGGAATCATGAAGGTCGCGGTTGCTGCCGAGGTCGACGCCACCGAGCCGCGGGTCGCGGCAACGCCCGAAACCGTCAAGAAGATGATCGGTCTCGGCGCGGAGGTCGCGGTCGAACCGGGTGCCGGGTTGAAATCCGGAATCCTCGATGCCGATTACTCCGCCGCCGGCGCCATCGTGACCAAGGACGCTGTGAACGGTGCCGACATCGTCCTGAAGGTGCGGCGGCCGCAGACCGCCGAACTGTCGCACTTGAAGAAAGGCGCGATAGTCATCGCCATCATGGATCCTTTCGGCCATGACGACGCGCTGCAAGCCATGGCCGGCGCCGGAATCACCGCCTTCGCCATAGAGCTCTTGCCGCGCATCACCCGCGCCCAGGTGATGGATGTGCTCTCGAGCCAGGCCAACCTCGCCGGCTACCGCGCAGTCATCGATGCCGCCGCCGAGTACGGCCGGGCGCTGCCGATGATGATGACCGCCGCCGGTACTGTGCCGGCGACCAAGGTTTTCATTATGGGCGCCGGTGTCGCCGGCCTGCAGGCGATCGCGACCGCGCGCCGCCTCGGCGCCATTGTCACCGCTACCGACGTGCGGCCGGCAGCCAAGGAGCAGGTCGAAAGCCTCGGCGCGAAATTCATTGCGGTCGAGGACGAGGAGTTCAAGGCGGCGGAAACAGCCGGCGGCTACGCCAAGGAAATGTCCAAAGAGTATCAGGCCAAACAGGCCGCACTCGTTGCCGAACACATCAAGAAGCAGGACATCGTCATCACCACCGCGCTCATTCCCGGCCGGCCGGCGCCGCGACTGGTGTCGAAAGAAATGGTGGCGTCGATGCGGCCGGGTTCGATAGTGGTCGATCTCGCCGTCGAGCGCGGCGGCAACGTCGAAGGCGTCAAGGCCGACGCGGTTGCCGAGACCGGCGGTGTCAAGATCATCGGCTACGTCAACGTGCCTGGGCGACTCGCGGCAACAGCATCGAGCCTCTACGCCAAGAACCTTTATGCGTTCCTCGAAGTCCTGATCGACAAGAAGACCAAGGCGCTCGCCGTCAATTGGGACGACGATATCGTCAAGGCGACCGCGCTGACGCGCGACGGCGCCGTCGTTCATCCGAACTTCAAGCCCAAAACTGCTGCTTAGAAGACTGCGGCGAAGCGAAAGAGGAGGTTCGGCATGGTGACGCTCTCGGTGCTCGCTCAGCTCGACATTTTATCGGCGGCGAGCGGGGGCGCGATGCAGGCGGCGAGCGACATTGTCGACCCGTTCGTGTTCCGGCTCTCGATCTTCGTACTCGCGGTCTTTGTCGGGTACTACGTGGTGTGGTCGGTGACACCGGCGCTGCACACACCGCTGATGTCGGTGACGAACGCGATCTCCTCGGTCATCGTTGTTGGCGCCCTGCTCGCGGTTGGCGTGGCGCTTGTCGCGGACGATGCCGGCCCGGTCTGGGCGCGCGCCTTCGGCTTCGTCGCTCTCACCTTCGCCTGCGTCAACATCTTCGGCGGCTTTATGGTGACACAGCGCATGCTCGCCATGTTTCAACGGAAACCGAAATAATCATGAGCGCCAACCTCGCCGCACTGGCTTATCTGGTCGCAGGCGTCCTCTTCATCATGGCGCTGCGCGGGCTTTCGCATCCGACGACGAGCCGGCAAGGCAACATGTTCGGCATGATCGGCATGCTGATCGCGGTCGCCACCACGCTCGCGGCTCATCCGCCGGCCGGGATTGGCGCCTGGGGGCTCGTGGTACTGGCAGTAGTGATCGGCGGCGGCACCGGCGCGGTCATCGCGCGGCGCGTCCCGATGACCTCGATGCCGGAACTCGTCGCCGCCTTTCACTCACTGGTCGGTATGGCGGCAGTTCTGGTCGCGGCCGGCGCGTTTTACGCACCCGCTGCCTTCGACATTGGCGTCGAAGGCGCCATTCATGGCCAAAGCCTGATTGAAATGTCACTTGGCGTCGCGATCGGCGCCATCACCTTCACCGGCTCAGTGATCGCGTTCCTGAAACTCTCCGGACGCATGAGCGGCAAGCCGATCACGCTGCCGGGGCGGCATGTCATCAACATTGCGCTGGCGGTCGCCCTCGTCGCGCTCATCGTCTGGTTCTTCGAGACCCAGCAGCACTCTACCTTTTGGCTGATTGCCTTCGTGTCGTTTCTGCTCGGCGTCTTGATCATCATCCCGATTGGCGGCGCTGACATGCCGGTCGTGATCTCGATGCTCAATTCCTATTCCGGCTGGGCGGCTGCCGGCATCGGCTTCACGCTCGGAAATTCTGCGCTGATCATCACCGGCGCGCTGGTCGGCTCCTCGGGAGCGATCCTGTCCTACATCATGTGCAAGGGCATGAACCGCTCGTTCATCTCCGTCATCCTCGGCGGCTTCGGCGGCGAGGTCGCAGGGCCGGCCGCGGGCGCCGAGCAGCGTCCGGTCAAGCTCGGATCGGCGGAAGACGCGGCTTACCTTCTGAAAAACTCCTCGCGCGTCATCATCGTTCCCGGCTACGGCATGGCGGTGGCACAGGCGCAGCACGCCCTTCGTGAAATGGGCGACAAGCTCAAGGCCGCCGGCGTCGATGTCGCCTATGCGATCCATCCGGTCGCCGGCCGCATGCCCGGTCACATGAACGTGCTGCTCGCCGAAGCCAATGTGCCGTACGACGAGGTGTTCGAGCTTGAAAACATCAATTCGGAATTCGCGCAGGCCGATGTCGCTTATGTGATCGGCGCCAACGATGTCACCAATCCCGCGGCCGAAGATGATCCGAAATCACCGATCTACGGCATGCCGGTATTGCAGGTGTGGAAAGCCGGCACTGTGATGTTCAACAAGCGCTCGCTCGCCTCAGGCTACGCCGGCATCGACAACCCACTGTTCTATCGCGACAACACCATGATGCTTCTTGGCGACGCCAAGAAGATGACGGAAGAGATCGCCAAAGCGATATAAGAGCACGGGCGAATGGCTGACGACGATCCTTCGCCCAAACCACCGACCAGATCACGCGTTTCGCGCTGGTCTCCGCCCCCGCGATCGGGTTCGGCGACCTCTAATCGTTTGCTGTTCCGGTTTATCGGCATTCCCGCGGTCGCGTTTGCCGGCGTGCTGATCTATCGCGGCATCGCCGAGCGCCTGACGCTGCCGGAATGCGACTCATCGCGCGCCAAATCGACGCTGTCTGACGTCCTTAATCAGCTCAAAGTCGAACCGCTTCGCGACGAGGCTATCAAAACGATTGCGAGCAGGAAGGATCAAGTCGAGTGTAGCGTTGCGTTGCCGCTGTCGGACGGCGGCACGCTCAACATCGACTACAGCTTCTTCTGGCAAGGCAGCGCGGCGCAGATGAAGTATTCAATATCGCGCCGGCCGGCGCAAAATCCGGCCGGTGCGATGCCGCAGTCACAGTGAGCTGCGTCATTCATCCGCAGGAAGCGCGGCGATGACTTCCTTCACCAGACGCTCCACCGCAACGATGTCGTCGTGCGGCGTGTACGCCCAGCCTATCTTCACGATCACCAGGTCCTCGGAGGGAATGATAATCGTGTATTGGCCTTGACTGCCGACTGCCATGAAGCTGTCGGCAGGCATGCCTGCGGCGATACGCTCGCGCGCTGCACTGGAATTGCCGCGTTGCGTCCAGAAGCCCGCTCCATACCCATACTCATCGCTTTGCGGAGTTAACCGTGCAGAATAATCAACCCAGCCCTCGGGTAGGATCCGTTTACCGCTAGGCGACAGACCGTCTCGCGAATAGAGCAAACCAAAGCGCGCCCAATCGCGGGCGCTCGCCCAAAGATGAATCGTTCCGAGCGGCGTGCCCGCGGTGTCGTATTCCGGCGTGGCATGTTCCATGCCCAGCGGTTCGAAGAGTTCGCGTTCGATAAACTTCCGCGTGGATTGCGCGTCGCCGCCTGCCGCATCGCGAATGATCCGCGATAGCAAGACGTAGTTACAGTTCGTGTACCGCCACTCACTGCCAGGTTCGGCCACCAGGCCGCGGTGCGCCGCAAAGCCGGACTGGTCGGGCATATCAAATTCCATTCGCGTGTCGGTGTCGAAGAGCGTCCACCAGCCGAAATGCAGGGACTGGCCGCAGCTGATACCGCTCACCATGCGCATCAGCTGATCGATGCTGATCCGGTGCCGAGGATCGTTGGGCGCGGACCATTCGACTATCGGCGCCGGTGCGTCCACATCCAGCTTACCCTCCCGCACCAGGACGCCGACAAGCGCGTTCGTTACTGATTTGGTCATTGACCACCCGTGCAGAGGCGTCACCCGGGTAACGCCAGGCGCATAGCGTTCACCGATAACCTGGCCATGGTGTGAGATGAGGACGGCCTTGGTCCAACGGTGCGGCGCGGACGCTGGCTCGGCGAAGGCGTGATCCAGCGCTTCGGATAAAGCGGCGCTTTTCGGGACAACGAGATCCGGACCGGCGATCGATGGAACCGATGGCTGAAGATGTGCACTGCTGTTGTCATCGCGCGTGGTCCTGAGACCTTCGCCGGAATGAATCACCCGGCAGCCATATGGTCCGTCTTCGATCGCACGACTGCTGACCAGACCGGCAAAATTGACGCGCACTTCGCGCCGTTCCCGGTCGATATCGTAGCGAAGGAGTTTGCCCAGCGGTCCGAACTTGGGCGCGATCGCCTCGCGGTAATATTCCGCCGGGTCGAGGCCGGCGACGAACACCGCTGAGCATAGTTGATGGCTCGCGAAATGCGCGGGCACGCCAATGACTTGACCAAGACCAAACCAGCGGCCGAGCAATACGGCAGCCAATACAACACAACCAATTATAAGCGCTAGTGTCATCGATTTAATCCGGGTTGATACCATTCTTGTCACGGCTTGCTGTGGTTCATTGATAAGCTTGGCGCCCGCGGGCCACTTTCATCACTGCCGTTGCGGCGTTTGCTTTCGCTATGGCCAAAATATGAGCGATCGCTTACAATGTATACTCGCATCCTCGGCGAGCGCTCATGGCCCGGAAACCGTCAACAAAGCCAAGAAAATCAGCTTCTCAAGAGCGATCGCGCCTGACCATCGATGCCCTTGTGGAAGCGACCGCTCGCATTCTGATGAAGGAAGGCTACGACAAGGCCAGTACCAACAAGATTGCGGCAGTCGCCGGCGTCAGCATCGGCTCGCTCTACCAGTACTTCCCGAGCAAGGAAGCACTGGTGGCGGCTGTCATCGACCGTCACAGCCAGGAACTGACGCAGGTGGTTCGCGATGCGCTGATCAAGGTGGCAACCCAGCCGATCGAGGTCGCTACACACGAACTTGTTTCACTCGGGATTGAAGCTCACCGCGTCAATCCCGAGCTTCATCGCGTCCTTGCCGAGCAGATCCCTCGTGTCGGGCGGCTTGAAAGCATCGCGGCTATCGACCGCAACGTTCATGCGCTTTTACGTGGCTATCTCGAGGCCCATCGCGACGAGATCGGTGTTGCCGATCTGGACGTCGCGGCCTTCGTCTGCGTGACCGTGGTGGAAGCACTGACGCACACGGCAGTCTTGCATCGTCCGGAAATTCTCGCCGGCGATAAGGCAGCAAGGTTCGTGGACGACGTCACCGGCCTCATAGTGCGATATCTGCGCAAATTATGATCGCTGCGATCGGGCATCGGCAGTTGGGCACTCGTGCCCAGGCGACGTGGCTCTACGCGCGATAGGCGGCGAGAAACGTCCTGACCGCGATCCGCACCACGCGGTCGATCTTCTCCGGGCTCGGCGCCGCAGCGAAGTTGAATACCATCGATTTAAAGATCATCGCCTGGCACGCTTCCATGAGTTGTGCGGCAGCGATTTCACAGTCCTCGACAACCAGCGCCCCGGCTTTGGCCTGAGAGTCGATATAGGCGGCGAGCTTGGCGATCCCTCTTGCTGGCCCAGTTTTGTAGAACTTGGCGCCCAGCTCCGGCATACGATCCGCGATGGCAATGACGATGCGGATCGCCGAAGCTTTTTCCGGCCGGCACAAAAATTTGACGTAGGCAACGCCAAGCCGCGTCAGCACCGCTTCGACATCGTGATCGGCAGGATCGATATCGAAAATCCCTTCCGCCTGCGCTTCGCATTCCTGCTCGACGATGGCTTCGAACAGTTCTTCCTTGTTCTTGAAATACACATACAACGTGCCCTTGGAGACGCCTGCAGCGCGGGCAATGTCGTTCATGCTGGCGGCGTCGAAGCCTTGGGCGAGGAACACAGCTCGGGCGCCATCGATGATCTGCCGCCGCTTGGCGCTCTCATCGTCGGCCGGTGCGGCTGCGGCCCGCTCCAACGTGGCTAATTCATTCATTTTATAGGCCTTTTCCCGTATTCGCCCATTGTTCCGGCGCTAACCCTCGCCGATTACCAATCTCGCATGTTGCATATATATTGACCGAACCGTTCGGTCAATATTGACTTTGGCGCTATGCCCACTTATTGGTGACCGAACCGTTCGGTCATCCGAGGCTTTGCTCGGAGCGCTTAGAGGAATGCGAGACATGTATCGCAACCAAGAGAGCAACCTCTCCCGTCTCCAGGTCGTCACCGCTGAAGGTCAAACGGGCGGCGCGGCAACCGAGGCGCCAGTGGCGCCAGACTCAACGCAAGCCTCAACCCAAGCGCGGGGACCCGCACCATCATCGCCCGCGTCGACCGCCATTGCCGCAAAGACCGTTGGCGAGGGAGCGAAGAAACGTCCGAGCCGGCGCAGGATCGGTATGGCCGCAGTGGCTATTCTAGTGCTCGGCGGAGCCGGTTGGTACGGCTATGATTATTTCACGGTCGGCCGCTTCATGGTCTCGACCGATGACGCCTATGTGCAGGCCTACAATACGACGCTCGCCGCCAAGGTTTCCGGCTATCTCGCCAGCGTTCCGGTAACTGACAACACCTACGTCCACATCGGCGATGTCATTGCGACCATCGACGACGGCGACTACCGGCTCGCGGTCGATTCGGCCCGCGGAAAAGTCGCGACCCAGGAAGCGACGATCGCGCGGATGGCGCATCAGATCACGGCGCAAGAAGCGGCCGTCGAGCAATCGAAGACCCAGCTTGTCTCGGCGCAGGCGGCCGCCACGCGCACCGAGCTTGAGCTAACCCGGCAGAATCAGCTGGTGGCGCGGGATGCTTCGAGCCGACAACTCCTGGAGCAGGCGCAAGCTAACCGCGATCAAGCGGTGGCCGGCGTGCAAGGCGCCCGCGCGGCCATCGATTTGGCTGCAGCCAATGTCGATGTCCTCAAGGGGCAACAGCAGGAAGCAATCTCGACGCTCAACGAACTCAAGACTGCACTGGCGAAGGCCGAGCGTGATTTATCTTTCACCGTGATCCACGCCCCGCTCGATGGTGTGATCGGCAATCGTGCCGTCCAGACCGGCGACTACGTGCAGACCGGCCAGCGCCTGGCAAGCCTCGTCCCGCTCGACGAGGTCTATGTCACTGCCAACTTCAAGGAAACGCAGCTAGCAAATTTGCGACCCGGCCAAACCGCCTCAATCGCGGTCGATGCGCTCCCCGAGCATTCCATCCAGGGCACAGTCGAGAGCTTCTCGCCGGCGTCCGGCTCAGTGTTCTCGTTGCTGCCGCCGGATAATGCGACCGGCAACTTCACCAAGATCGTACAGCGGCTGCCGGTGCGCATTCATGTACCGCCTGAGGTCGCCCGCGAGGGATTGCTGCGACCGGGCCTGTCGGTCGTCGTCCGCGTGAACACCAAGGCGACCACGACTGCCGAAAGCGCCGCGGCCACCAAAAACGCTGCGCGCTGACAACGCGCCGAAGTCCTGCGGGGCGCGCCATGACACAAGCCACGACCGCAACGTTCGGAGCCGGGCCCGGCGTTGCAGCCGCTGACCCTGAGCGCGTCGATCCGCTGCGCCTCCTCGCCTTCCTTGCGATGTGTTTCGGCATGTTCATGGCGTTCCTCGACATCCAGGTGGTGTCGGCGTCGCTGTCGGAAATCCAGGCCGGCCTCGCCGCTTCCAGCGACGAAATCACCTGGGTGCAAACCTCGTATTTGATGGCCGAGGTGGTTGCCATTCCGCTTTCCGGATTTTTGTCCCGCGCGCTCGGCACCCGCATGATGTTCTCGACCGCCGCCGCCGGTTTCACCATCGCAAGTCTGATGTGCGGACTGTCATCGTCGATGAGCGAGATGATCGTTTGGCGTGCGCTGCAGGGCTTCATCGGCGGCGGCATGGTGCCGACGGTGTTTGCTTCCGCTTATGCGATCTTTCCTCGTTCGCGTCAGCCGGTGATTACGCCACTGATCGGACTCGTCGCCACGCTCGCGCCAACCATCGGCCCGACCGTCGGCGGTTACCTCACCGATGCGTTGTCGTGGCACTGGCTGTTCTTCATCAACATCATTCCCGGCATCATCGTGACTATCGCGGCGGTCACCTTGATCGATTTCGACAAGCCGAATTTGGCGCTGTTCGAGCGATTCGACTACGTCGGGCTCATCTTCATGGCGCTGTTTCTGGGCGCACTCGAATATGTGCTTGAAGACGGGCCGCGCTACGACTGGTTTGAGGATTCAACAATCGCACTCGCGGCGGTCGTGTCGGCAACCTCAGCCATCATCTTTTTCATGCGCGTGCTCACGGCGCGGCAGCCGATTGTGGATCTGCGCTCCTTTACCGACCGCAATTTCGCGCTCGGCAGCATGTTTTCGTTCGTGCTCGGCATCGGCCTCTATGGCCTGACCTACCTATATCCGGTTTTTCTCGGCGAGATTCGCGGCTTCAACGCGCTGTTGGTCGGCAAGACGATGTTCGTATCCGGCGTTACGATGTTCGTCTGCGCCCCGATCGTCGGCCGGCTGATGGGCAAGATCGATCCTCGCCTGATGCTGGCGGCCGGATTTACCATCGTCGCGATCAGTAACTGGCAGGCGACGTATATCACCAGCAACTGGGATTTTTGGGAACTGTTCTTCCCGCAAGTGCTGCGCGGCTTCGGCATGATGTTTGCCATCGTGCCGATCACCAGCATCTCGCTCGGCACGCTGTCTCCGGACATGCTGAAAAACGGTTCCGGGCTGTTCAACCTGACGCGCAATCTCGGCGGCGCGGTTGGCCTTGCCGGCCTCAACACCGTGCTCGACAAGCGCATCGATCTGCATTTGGCGCGCCTGCACGATTCCATCACCTGGTCACGGCAACCGGTCGTGGAGGCGCTGAACAACTTCGCCGCGCGCATGCCGGGCTCGGATGCGCACAACATGGCGCTCAAGTATCTGTTCTTGTTTGCCCGCCAGCAGGGAACGGTGATGGCCTTCGCCGACGTGTTCCTGCTGCTTGGCCTGCTGTTCCTGGCGTTTGCGCCGCTGGTGTGGTTCATGCGCCGCCCGCCGCCGGTGACCGGTGCTGCGCCTGTAGATGCGCATTGAAGCCGTGTACCCGATAAGTCGGCAGATTGCCCGCCGCTAGCTAACGTTCGCTTTGCAGCGCATTACGCCCTTAGCGAGACGCCTCCGAGAGCGCCAGTGACGGGCATTGTTCTCGACAAGGCCGCACGCTCAGGCACCGCGTCCGCCCGCAGGCCCACCACACGCAGATTTTTGTCGCGACAGGCCCAGCGTTCGTGACAGAATTGCTACGGATAAGTGTCAGTTCGGTCACACAAGCGGGGCAACCCATGAGTTTGCAATGGCCGGCGCGGTCGAGCTCCTTGACCTGGTCAAATCCGCTGGCTTGGTGGTGGGGTCTGTTGGCGTCCGTAAGCTGCGTCAATATCGCGGTTTGGTTCTTATTGAACCGGCAGCTCCAGGAACAGCCGGCCGGCACTCCCGGCGGCATGTCTAGCATCGGATTGATGCTGCTCCTGTGTGCGGCCTATGTTTTTGGCTGCGCATTCAGGGCGTGCCTTCCGCGCGCAGATGTTCAGCGGATCTGCTTGTTCGACACGTGGCTGTCGAGCGTTCTCGTCGGACGGTCGGTGGCAACCGTGGCCGAGTTGGGCTTCGCGGCGCAGTGGGCGATTATCCTGTACCAACTCGGCACGTTGACAGGAGCGGACGCCACATTGAACGCCGCGTGGGTGATCGTGCCGTTGATCCTGATCGCGGAATGCTTCTCGTGGCATGCGGTGCTGACCACCAACTATTTTGGTAACGCCATTGAGAATTCGATATGGGCCGTCGCGTTCTTCATAGCCGGGATTGGGCTTTGCCGGTTGCTGCCGGAGTTTAATGGTCCGGTTCGCGTGGTCCTTGCGATCGCGATCATCGGGATTGTAGGCTATCTGTGGTTTCTTATCGCCATCGACGTCCCGATGTACCTCAATCGAGGGCGGGCCAAAATTGCGGCCGGCAGCAGGCTTCTGAGACCTCTTGAAGGTCTCCGCGACGTCAGCACGCGTTGGGTCGTCACCCACGACCTTGCTGAGTGGAAGGACGAGATTGCCTGGATGTCGCTTTATTTCAGCGCGGCGGTCTGGGCCAGCCTCGCGCTCTGTGTTTGCTACTCGCTTGAGGGTCATCTCCCGCGCTACCGTACCGAAGCGGCGATCGTGAGCCAGTCATCAACTGTAGTAACAATCGTTCCCAATGGCCGACTGGTGCACTGAGGAAAGCACCAGCCTAACCTCATCTAACGGTTTGTGCCGTTTCTGTCTGAGGTGTCGGCGCGGCAGGCGCTCTCCCACGAAGGAAAAGAATCTGCAACGCCGGAACAACGACGAGCAACATAATCGGTCCGATCAACATGCCGCCGACGATCACCGTCGCGAGCGGCCGTTGCACTTGGCTGCCGATTCCTGAGGAAATCGCAGCCGGAAGCAGACCGATGCAGGCGGACAGCGTCATCATCAGGATCGGGCGCATTTGTTCCCCGGCAGCATGGAACATTGCTTCAAGCGGCGGCATCCCGCCTGCCGCCACGCGATAATACCCATTGATGATGAGAATGCCGCTCATCACTGACACGCCCAGCAGCGAGATAAATCCGATTGCGGCCGAGATACTGAAATCCAATCCGGTGACGTAAAGCGCCACCAGGCCGCCGGAAACCGCAAATGGAAGTCCAAGCAGAGCCAGGATGCTGTCGCGCCAAGAGTTGAACAACCCATAAAGTAGCACCACGATCAGGAAAAATGTGATGGGCAGGACGATCGCAAGTCGTTTCTTTGCTTGCTGTAACCACTCAAACTCGCCAGCCCAGTCGATACGGTAGCCGGTTGGCAGTTTGACATTGTGCGTGATGCGCTCTTGCGCCTCCGCGACGGCGCTGGCGAGGTCGCGGCCCCGCACACTGAATTTAATTGGCAAGAAGCGTTGACTGCGTTCGCGAAATATATAGGAAGCACCGGTATCGAGCGAGATCGTTGCGAGTTCGCTCAACGGAATGTAGGCGTTCAGGCCGGTCGGCGTTTGATAAGCGACCTTGACGTTGCGCACAGACTCGATGCTGCTTCGATATTGCGGAGCGAGGCGCACCACCACGCCAAATTGACGGTCAGCCTCCAACAGCGTTGTCGCGTTTGCTCCCCCCAAAGCCGCTTGAATAACGGCATTGATATCGTTGGCGCTCAGTCCGTAACGCGCCGCCTTCGCCCGATCGATCTTGATATTCAAGTTGGGCTGTCCCCGCACCCAAAACGCACCAAGATCGGCAACTCCTTGCACTTTCTCCATTTCGACCATGACCGCTCGTGCGATTTTTTCTAAAGTCACGAGATCGGGACCGATGATCTTGACCGAATTGGCGCCCTTCACGCCCGATAGACCTTCCTCGACGTTGTCCTGAATGTATTGCGAGAAATTGAAGTCGATCCCCACGAATTCACGTGAAAATTCGGTCTGCAAATCTTCGATCAGTTTGGCTTTGGTATATCCCTGAGGCCACTCGTCGAAGGGCTTTAGCGGCACAAAAAATTCCGCGTTGAAAAATCCGGCCGCGTCGCTGCCATTATCGGGGCGACCGTGTTGGGAGGTCACGGTAATGACCTCGGGGTGTTTCAAAAGAATCTCGCGAATTTTATTGACGATCGGCATGCCGGCTTCGAGCGATATGGTCGGCGGCATCGTCGCCCGTATCCACAGATTGCCTTCCTCCAGTGTCGGCAAGAATTCGCTACCGAGGCGCGAGCCGAGGAAAAGACTAAAAACGAAAAAGACCACTCCGATCGTGATCGTGATTCCCGTGTTCCGCAGCGACCAACGCAGTACCGGCGTATAGATCGCACGCAAACCTCGTACCGCGATGGTCTCGACCTCGCGTACATGCTCCGGAAGCAGCAGCGACGTGAGACACGGTGTCACCGTGAACGTCGCCAGCAGCGCTCCCACCAGAGCGTAGGCATAAGTCCGCGCCATTGGCGCAAAAATCTGGCCTTCGACCCCTTGCATTGTGAATAGCGGGATGAATGCCGCCACGATGATCGCAGTTGAAAACAGCACCGCACGGTCGATTTGCAAGGCGCTGATGAGAATGAGACGCAGCCGATCTGTCCACATTGGGCTTGGCGACGAACCAGAATGCGTTGGATCAGGACCCCACCGTTGTTCGGCAAGATCGTGGTACAGCTGCTGCCTGGCTTCCGGTCTTGCCTGGAAATTCCGATAGACATTCTCGACGAGAATAACCGCTGCATCGACGATGATGCCGAAGTCAACCGCACCTACGGACAAAAGATTCGCGTCCTCGCCGCGTAGAACCAGAATGATGATGCTGAAGAACAAGGCGAACGGAATGTTTGCGCCGACAATAATCGCACTGCGCAGATCTCCGAGAAATATCCATTGGATGAGGAAGATCAGCACACAGCCGTAGACAAGGTTGTGCAGGACGGTTCGAGTAGTGACGCCGACGAGCTGGCTGCGGTCGTAATACGGCACCATTTTTACGCCTGGGGGCAGGGTTCCATCGGCGTTGATTTTCTCAATCTCGGCGCGCAGGCGAGTAATCACGTCATTGGTGTGCAACGTTCGATTCATGACGACGATCGCCGCAACGATATCGTCCTGTTGATCGCGACCGGCTTTGCCAAGCCGAGGCGCATAGCCTACTGAAACTTTGGCAACATCCTTCACCAGCACCGGCACGCCATTTGTCTGGTTTAATGGAACATTCTCGATATCTTCGACCTTGTAGCCCTGCGTCAAATCCGCGGCGCCGCCGCTGTCCATCAGGCCCACTCCGCGAATATTCACGGACTGCTGGCCCATGTTGATGGTACGCCCGCCGACGTTGATGTTGGCGTTGCCTAGTGCACCGATGATCTGGGGCAGCGTGACGTTATAGGCATCGAGCTTATGCAGATCGACATCGACGTGGTACTCCTTGGTCGTCCCGCCCCAAGTGTTGATTTGCACGACCCCTGGCACGGACAGGAGCCGTCGCTGCAAGATCCAATCCTGGACCGTTCGGAGATTGGTCAAACCGAAGTGTGGCGGTCCGACCACCTGATACCGGTAGATTTCTCCGACTAAGCTGGTGGCTTGAATGGTCGGCAACACGTTATTTGGCAGAGTAACGTTCTGCTGCAGGGCGATCGCGGTTTGGGTAAGAGCGAAATAGTAGTCGATACCGTAGTAGAACGTCACACGAACGAATGAGAGGCCGTAGAACGAAGTCGAGCGAATGACGTCGATCCCCGGGGTTGCGGCCAGCCCAACCTCGATCGGGACGGTGAAGTAGCGCTCCATTTCTTCGGCAGACAGGCCGGGCGCTTGCGCCGTGATCTCCAAAATGACAGGCGCCGGATTTGGATAAGCCTCGATATTGAGCTTCGAGAACGCGAATAGACCGGCACCGAGAAATACCAGCAGACCTAGCAAAACAAGGGGGCGACGCGTCAGCCCGAATATCAGCAGCCCCTTCAGCACAGTTCGTACCTCGGGGTGTTCTTCACCCTGCTCTCATATGCGAAAATATCGCTGAGACTTATCACTGTCATTTATCGCAGTAAAACCTTTTACTATTTGGCTATTTTCGTGCGGGGACAACTTGCCATCACGGCTTCCCGTAGCCGCCTGCGGTCGGCGTTTGGATGACAATCGCCTCGCCGGCTTCGATGGTCGTTGCGTCACAGCCGGCGAGCTTCTCAATGCGGCCATCGCGACGCCGCACGGAATTCTCACCGACCTGGCCATCGCCGCCGCCCGCAAGCCCGAACGGCGGCACGCGGCGGTGGCCGGACAGGATGGTGCATTCCATTTTTTCCAGAAAGCGGATGGTGCGGATGATGCCGTCGCCGGCGTTCCATCGGCCGCGGCCGCCTGAGCCTTTGCGGATGTGGAAATCCTCGAGCAGCACCGGATAGCGGAACTCCAGAATTTCCGGATCGGTAAGCCGTGTGTTGGTCATGTGGGTGTGCACGGCGTCGGTGCCGGGAAAGCCGGGGCCCGCGGGCGAGCCGGAACAAATCGTTTCGTAGTACTGGTGGCGCGCATTGCCGAAATTGAGATTGTTCATGGTGCCCTGCGCTGCCGCCATCGCACCGAGCGCACCGAACAGGCAGTTCGTCACCTCCTGCGAGGTCTCGACATTGCCCGCAACAACGGCGGCGGGGAATTCCGGCGACAGCAACGATTTTTTCGGGATGATGATGCGGATCGGGCGCAGACAGCCGGCATTCATCGGAATGTCGTCATCGACCATCACGCGGAAGACGTAGAGCACCGCGGCGCGGGTTACCGGCTCCGGCGCGTTGAAGTTGTTCGGCTGCTGTGGACTGGTGCCGCTGAAGTCGACGGTCGCTTCGCGGCGCTCCTTATCGACGCTGATCCGCACCTTGATGACGGTGCCTTGGTCCATTTCAACCGCGAACGCGCTGTCGTGCAGTCGGTCGATGACGCGGCGCACGCTTTCCGCGGCATTGTCCTGGACGTGGTTCATGTACGCCTTGACCACCGGCAAGGTAAAATGCTCCACCATCTTGCGCAGTTCCTGCACGCCCATCTCGTTGGCGGCCACCTGCGCCTTCAGATCGTTGATGTTCTGCGTCGGATTTCGCGCCGGATATTTCGCGCCGGTCAGCAGCGTAGTGACTTCCGGTTCCCGAAACAGGCCGGCTTCAACGAGCTTGAAATTGTCGATGTAGACGCCTTCCTGCTCGATCGTGGTCGCATTGGGCGACATCGAGCCGGGCGCGATGCCGCCGACGTCGGCGTGATGGCCGCGCGAAGCCACCCAGAATAGTTTCTCCCCTGCCCCCTGTGGGGAGGCCAGAGAAAACACCGGCGTGCAGACGGTTATATCGGGCAAGTGCGTGCCGCCGTTATAGGGCGCGTTGATGGCGTAGACATCGCCTGGACGGATCGCGCCGGCATTTTCTCGGATGACCGTTTCGACCGCGCGGTCCATCGAGCCGAGATGCACCGGCATGTGCGGAGCGTTGGCGACGAGTGAGCCTGAGCCATCGAAGACCGCGCACGAGAAATCGAGCCGTTCCTTGATGTTGACGGATGACGCCGTGTTCTGCAGCGCGACGCCCATCTGCTCGGCGATCGACATGAACAGATTGTTGAACACTTCGAGCATCACCGGATCGGCGTCGGTGCCGACCGCGTGCATGCGCGGACGCGGCGCGATGCGGGTCAGCACCAGATGATCCTTGGCACTGATCTCGGCCTGCCAGCCGTCCTCGATGACCACGGTCTGGTGCGGCTCAACAATAATCGTGGGACCGGGGATCTTATGGCCGGTAGCGAGTTGCTCACGCGTGAACACGCCCGCCTCATGCCAGCTTCCGTTGGAAAAGAAGCGTGTCCGCCGGGCCGGCGCGGGCAATGCGGCGGTGGTGAGTTCGTGCTCTGCTTCAGTGAATTTCGCGCCGCCACCGATCGCTTCGACTGAAATGGCTTCCAGAATCACCTGGCGCTTGGGATCGCGAAACCCGAAACGCTGGCGGTGGTGGGCATGAAACCACAACTGCATGCTGTCGGCTTCCAGCAGATAGCCGAAAATGTGCCCGTCCAGTCGCAGCGGCAGCGAGGGCGGAAAATCCTGATACGTCTGGGACGGTTTGTATTTGGCGCTCAATTCCTCGAAATGCCGCACGCGCGCCGCATAGTCGGCGTCGGAACCGCTCCATCCGCCATCGTAGATTAAAGCTGTGTCTGTACCGCTGTAGCGAGCGTGCACTTTGATGGCGAAGCGGATGTCCTCCGGCGGGACATCCTGGCGCAGCAGTTCGTCTCGCGCCTCTCGCGCAAGGTCTTCAACGATCGGAACCAGCCGCTTCTCAAGTTCATGCTCATAGGAATTGTCCGGCAACGGCTCCTCGATCGCGCGCTGGCGGACACTGCGAATATCGGCAAGCCCCATCCCGTAGGCAGAGAGTAGCGAGGAAAACGGGTGGATCAGCACCGTGGTCATGCCCAGCGCATCGGCGACCAGGCAAGCGTGCTGGCCACCGGCACCACCGAAGCAATTGAGCGCATAGCCGGTCACGTCGTAACCGCGCTGCACCGAGATTTTTTTGATCGCGTTGGCCATGTTCTCGACCGCGATCTTGATAAAGCCGTCGGCAACCTGTTCGGGCGTACGGCCATCGCCAATGTCGTTTGCCAGCGCTGCAAAGCCTTCGCACACGGCTTCGCCGTCGAGCGGCTCGCTTTGTTGCGGCCCAAAAATTCTGGGAAAGAAATCGGGAATGAGCTTGCCGACCATGACGTTGGCATCGGTCACGGCCAGCGGACCGCCGCGCCGATAGCATTTCGGGCCGGGATTAGCGCCGGCGGAATCAGGGCCGACGCGAAAGCGCGCGCCGTCGAAATGCAAGATCGAGCCGCCGCCAGCAGCCACCGTGTGAATAAGCATCATCGGCGCGCGCATCCGCACGCCGGCCACTTCTGTCTCGAATGTGCGCTCGTATTCGCCGGCAAAGTGCGACACATCGGTCGAGGTGCCGCCCATGTCGAAGCCGATCAGCTGCTTAAAGCCGGCCTCACGCCCGGTCTCGGCCATGCCGACGACGCCGCCGGCCGGGCCCGACAAGATCGCGTCCTTGCCGCGGAATAATTCCGCCGCGGTCAATCCTCCCGACGACATCATGAACATCAGGCGGGGCTCATGCTCCCCTCCCCCTTGTGGGGAGGGGTCGGGGGTGGGGGTCGGGAGGTTTTCCGCTGGCGAAGACTGGCGCGTGTGCGCCCGTCCGCTTTTGTTAGTTGCCTCCCGACCCCCCACCCTACCCTCCCCCACAAGGGGGGAGGGATTTAGGTCTCCCGCCACTTGCCCCACATAGCGGCGCAAGATCGGCGATAGATAGCTGTCGACCACGGTGGTATCGCCGCGCCCGACGAGCTTGATCAGCGGCGAGACTTCGTGACTGGCAGACACCTGCGCAAAGCCAATCTCACGAGCGAGCGCCGCGACTTGCCGTTCGTGGTCGCTGTAGCGATAGCTGTGCATGAATACGACAGCGACAGCGCCGATGCCGTCCGCCCGAGCGCGGAGAAGTTCGGCCTGCACCGCGTCAAGGTCCACTGCACGCTCAACGGTGCCGTCGGCGCGCACGCGCTCATCCACCTCGACGACGCGCTCATAGAGCATGTCGGGTTTGATGATGTGGCGCGCGAAAATCTTCGGACGTGCCTGATAGCCGATACGCAGCGCGTCGCGAAAACCCTTGGTAATCAGAAGGAGCGTGCGCTCGCCCTTGCGTTCAAGAAGCGCATTGGTCGCGACCGTCGTTCCCATCTTCACGGCGCCAACCTGCGCGGCCGCGATCGCCTCGCCGGACTCAAGCCCCAGCAGATGACGAATGCCTGCAACGGCGGCGTCCGTATAAGCCTCGGGATTTTCCGAAAGCAGCTTGTGGGTGACGAGTTTGCCGTCCGGGCGCCGACCGATCACGTCGGTGAAGGTGCCGCCGCGGTCGATCCAGAACTCCCAGCTTCGGGGCGATTGATGCATGGCTTGTGAGCGCCGCTAAGGTAGGAGAAGATATGGCGAAGGAAAACTACCGCTTAGTCTATCTGAACCCAGGACCAGGAACGAAATGCACAAGACCGCCCTATCTGACGTCGCCCTAGCCCGTGGCAAGCGTCTTTTCGGCAAACTGCACCCGTTCGACACAATCGATCCGCGCCGCACGGCACTCCTTGTGATCGACATGCAAAACTACTTCGTCAAAGCCGGACACCAGGCGGAGACGCCACTCGCGCGGGAGATCGCGCCGAACATCAATCGTCTCGCCGCCGAGTTGCGCCGCCGCGGCGGCCATGTTTTCTGGATCCGAAACGGCACGGCCGATACCCGCCAAAGCTGGTCGACCTACCACGAACATTTGCTGACGCCGGAGCGCATGCGGCGCCGCTATGAATTGATGGAAGAAGGCCATGACGGTTTCGAATTCTGGCACCTTAACGACATCCGGCCGGAGGACATGTGTCTGACCAAAAAGCGCTATAGCGCTTTGATCCAGGGTTCCTCCGATGTCGAGCCGCATTTGCGCGAGCGGGATATCGATACCGTTCTCATCACCGGCACCGCCACCCATATCTGCTGCGAGAGCACCGCGCGGGACGCGATGATGCTCAACTTCAAGACGGTGATGGTGGCCGACGGACTCGCCGCCAATACCGACGAAGAACACAACGCCTCGTTGTCGGGGCTCTACGGCCAGTTCGCAGATGTGCAGACCGTCGATGAAGTGGTGCAGTCGCTGGAACGCGGCGACCAGGCGCGGGCCGCGGCATAGCTTCCGGGCAGAATTATTTATCGCCCGCCAACAGCCCGGCGACCATTCTGATCTCGTTGCGGGCATATTTCGGCAACCCGGCGCTGATCGAATCGCCGGAGTTAAATGACGACTGTCCCATCAACACCTGCGCCGGCACGAGATTGCGCAGCACCGGCACGTTTTCAAATTCCTTCTGCTTGTCGAGCACGCTGGTCTCAATTGCCAGCGCCATGTAGGCGGTGACTACGGTCTTGCCGGTATCAGCCGGATAATTCTGGAACACGGCGAAGAATTTTCCAAATTTCATGATCTGATTGACGTAGAAAATGTTCTGCTCGAGAACGCCCGCGACCGGTGCATCGAGGCTCGTCAAATCTTTTAACCCAGCCTGATCGAGGTCGGCGGCCGCGGGCTGCGACAGCTCGCCTTCAAAGTCGATATGATCGGAAAGCTTCTTGGGACTGTCGCGCAGCTTGTTGACCAGCATAATCCCCATCGGAATCTTGCCTTCGAGCCGGTAGCTCGAACTCGATGCACACCAGCGTCACCCGACCCGTACACCACTTCCGATCCGGATTGGCATTGCCCATCCCCTGCCGATCCTTGAACGGGTTGATGTCAGCGGCGGCAAGGTCCTTGTGCTTGATCGCTGGATCGATCTTCTCAAGAAAAGCGAGCGTCACGTACTGCGAAAGATCGATCGCGCCGGGTGGCCGGTCGATGACGAAGCGCGCCCGCGCCACGTACATCGTCAGCTTCTCGGTCACGGGCGCGCTCACAGCCCTCGCCAGCTTCGTTACCGTCGGTTCGGAATAGCTTGGAAACGGTGCCAGGAATTTCTTCTGGACTGGCTGGGTGCGCGCCCATTCCTGGAAGCCGATCAGCTTGGTTGGGTCGCCGCCGGGAGTGTTGGCCTCCTGATCGCTGAACGCGATCGTGCCGGGTTTTAGCTGCGCCACGTCTAAATTTCGGACGCTAGCCACATCTTCGACGCGAAAGTCCTGCGCGCCGGCAGCGGCAAAAGAACCAAACAAGATCAAGCCGCATAGCACGATCGAGCAGTGAAACTGCATTTGAACTTTCTTTTGTAATCGCTGAAAAATCAGTTGGTGCGCTTGCCCCAGAAATAATCCGGGTCGCGGCGAATACCGTTAGACCCACCTTCTGAAGAATCACCAAACAAAGGCCCAAATAGGCCGCGCAACGGCTGCGGCAGCACAGGTTGCGGAACCGATGGCTGCGGCGGAGCCTGCTGCCAGCCCTGCGCAGGATAATAGGACCGGCCGGGCACAAAGCTGTTGTCACCTTGCGCGGCCCAATATCCTTCACCCGTTGTGCTCTCGCGCGAGCCGTAGGCGTCCTCGCGGGAAACCAACTGGTACTGTGTTTCCTCAAAGCGGCCAGTCGCATCGAGGCGGAAATGCTCGATGAACCCGCGGCCATTGGTCACCCGATCGCCGGTCGCATAGTCGATCGGCAGATCGATAAGATGAAGCTTCGCCTCGCTCGATGGTCCGTTGAGCAGCGCTTTAGGCGCAATGCCTTGCGCCCAGATCGCGTCGATGATCGGCCGGAAGATCGGCAGGGCCACCCGGGCGCCGGTTTCGTTGTTGCCAAGCGAGCGGCGCTTGCCGTCACCATTGTCGTAGCCGACCCACACCGCTACCGTCACGTCGTTGGTGAAACCGATGAACCAACCATCGACCGCATCCTCGGTGGTCCCGGTCTTGCCGGCGATGTAAGGCGACAACGAACTGATCGCGCGTGCGGTGCCGCGTTCGACGACACCCTGCAGGATGGTCTTGAGCTGATAGAACGAAGTCCGGTCGGCGGCCCCAATCCAGGGCGCCGGCGCAGTCGGGTACTGATAGATCGTCCGGCCATCGGCTTCGATCGAGTCGATGCTGTGAGGCTGCGGCCGCTCGCCCTCATTGGCGACTGCGGCGTAGAAGGCCGCCAGATCGATCATCCGGACCGGCTGTGCACCGAGCACGAACGGATAATAGCGAACGCATTCGTTGTAGATCCGCGCCGCGACGGCGGTCGCGCAAACCTCGTCCAGGCTTCTCTCAGGATCCGCATCAATGCCGCCCTCAAGAAGGTGTGCCGTTACCATGTTGACCGAGTTTTCGAGACCGCGGCGCAGTGTCAGGGCGCCCCCCGAGCCGTTGTCCGCGTTGCGCGGCGACCAAAAATCTTGTTCGCGCATCCGACCGTTAAACTCGCGGGCGATAATCCCGCCGCCCGTAGCTGCAGCACCGATCGGCGGCAACGTGATCGGATCGTCGGGGATCAACGTATTCGGCTGGAGGCCTTTTTGCAGCGCCGTGAGATAGGTGAGCGGCTTGATCGCCGAGCCGGGCTGACGCTGTGTCTGCACCGTACGATTGAGCTGACTCAACGGGTAGGAAAATCCGCCGGCCATGGCCAGAATCCGGCCGGTCTTATTCTCCAGCACCAGTGCGGCGCCTTGGACCGTCGGCCGCACGCGCAGTTGCGCTTGCGCAGATGCGGTCCTCCCCTTGCCCTCAACCACGCGCACATAGACGACGTCGTAAGGGTTCAAGGCCCGCAAGTTCATACGGCTCATAAGCGGCACGACACGGCCGTCGATGAGGCCGACATGGATGGCGCCCTTCTTGTCCAAAACAACCGCGGCCTGCCAATGCACGTCGTAAAGCGGAAGATGCACGGCGGCGAGCGCCTGTTGCCAGGCGGGCGTTGTGATTGCTGCGTTTCTTTGTGGGATGCTTGGCGCGCCGATCTGCTTCGTGCCGCCGAGTTTTTGCATCGCGTCCGCAATGTTCGTCTCAGCGCCCTGAAACTGCGCGCGCCCGGATTCCATTTCGTACAGCGCCAAGCCTTCCTGCAACGCGGCTTCAGTTTCGCGCTGTAAGGTTGCGTTGATCGTCGAATGTACCGTGTAAGGTTGAGCCGTCAGGCTCTCGACGCCATCCGTCTTCGCCTCGCGGCCGATGTAATCGACAAAGTCGAAACCTGAGTCGCGCCGCGGCCGATCGAAGGCGACGAGCTTGGGCAGATCCGCGGACGCCTCGTCCTTCTGCGCGGCGTTGATAACACCATCTTCCTGCATGCGACCGAGCACATAGCCTAGGCGCTCCTTGGCACGGTCCGGATGACGGTCGGGATTGAAATAGCTTGGCCCTTTGAGCAGTCCCGCCAGCATGGCGCCTTGAGCAACCGTCAAATTCTTGGCGGTCACGCCGAAATAGCTGCGCGCGGCCATGTCCACACCCCACGCGCCGCGGCCGAGGTAGGCGGTGTTGAGATAAAGTTCGAGGATTTCATTTTTGCTCAGCGTGCTTTCGAGCCGCGAAGCCACGATCATCTCGCGGATCTTGCGTTCGTAGGTCACGTCCTCGCCGACCAGAAGGTTCTTGACGACCTGCTGCGTGATGGTCGAACCGCCTTGTGGCCGGCCGGGATTGGCGAGGTTGCCGATGAAGGCCCGGATGATGCCGCGCTCGTCGACGCCGTGGTGCTGAAAGAAACGCCGATCCTCGGCGGCGGTAAATGCTTTTTGCACGAAGTCCGGCACATCAGAGAGCGACACCCACATGCGCCGATTGCCGGGCTCGAACACTTCGGCAAAGTTTCCGCCCTTGCCGTCCAGCACCGTGCTCATGCTGGGAAGCTTCCGCCCCTTCAATTGAGCCGGATCCGGCAAATCGGCAGCGGCGTTATTGAAGAAATCGATCACCTCGCCGAGGTCGACAACCGGCTGAGGCACGCTTTCGTTCTTGCAGAATTGTCGATAGGCGGTGTTCAGATCGCTAAAATTGATGCCGTGGAAGGCCTTGACGTCGCCGACGAGCGCCTTCGGATCGTCAAGCGCGGTCGAAATCAGGTCGTCGAGGTTGATCGATTCGATGTCAAAGGCCTTGCGCATATGGGCGCAGCCATTGCGCAGAATCTGCACCACTTCGGCCTGATCTTGCACCCGATCGAAATGCGTCTTCACCGCCTGCGGCTGGGTCAGCACCTCGCTCAACGCCAGCGCAGTTGCAAAGATTTTGACCAGAATCATGCCGATACCAGGGACGGGAACACAACCAAACTCGAGGGATGCCGGTAGCAATAACGCTGAGTATAGCGATGTGATCCTTACAAAAGGACTTTTTTGCGGACCTATTATGCCGTCAGCCGATTGCGTTCTCGTCACGCGCGGTCATTTCGCGCCAAGATGGTTGGCGAATACCGGGATAGGTTATCTATTTGACCACCCAGCTCAAAATGTTCGGTGGTGAGCCTATTTTTTCTTCGCCGGCTCCAAGTCGTCGAAATGATGGCGCTTCTGCAACCATGCCAACAAAACGAGCGCCGGCAGGCCGGCGAACGCACAAATAACGAAGAACCAAACCCACCCCGCCCCCGCGGCAATGAACCCCGCTCCCGAGGACAGGTAGGTCCGCCCGACTGCGGCAAGTGCGGTGAGGAGCGCGTATTGGGTCGCCGTATGCAGCGGATTACGGCATAGCGCCGAGAGATAGGCGACGAATACAACGGTACCTATGGCGCTGGTAAAATTCTCGGTGATGATCGCCACCGTGAGCCACGCAATGTCGTGTCCCACAACCGCCTGCCAGGAGAACGTCAGGTTCGCGGCCCCTTGCAGCAGACCGCCAATCAGAAGGCTCATTGGGAGCGAATAGGCACGGGCCAGAAAGCCACCGGCAAAACCACCGATCAGCGTTGCCGCTAAACCGACACCCTTAATGATGGCCGCGTATTCGTTCCGCGAAAAGCCGAGATCGATCACGAATGGCGCCGTCATCGTGCCCGACAAGGCATCGGTAAACTTGAAGAGGATTACAAACGCGAGCGCAGCGAATGCCATGTCACGCGTCAAAAACTCGGAAAACGCGCCAACTGCCGCTTCGGTGACGCGTTGCAGTGTATTTTCCCGAGTGTGCGCCGCGTTGGCGGCTTTTGATTTTTCCGGTTCGGTCGCAACGAGCGTCGTCGCAACGCCGATCAACACCAGCGCCGCCATCAAAGCGTAGCCCGCGGTCCAGGCGCCGTGGTAGCTGAGGCCGGAGGCCTGCAAGGCGCTTACCAAAAATAGCGCACCCGCAGTCGAGGCGAGCATGCCGATACGGTAGGCTGCAACGTAAGACGCCATGCCCGCCGCCTGTTCGCTCTCATCGAGGCTCTCGACCCGGAAGGCATCGACAACGATGTCCTGCGTCGCCGAAGCGGTAGCGACCAGCAACGCGCCGAGAGCAACCAACAGCGGCGAAACCGCCGGATCGCAGGCGCCGAGCAGCACGATCGACACGATCAGCAGAAATTGCGAAAGCAGCAGCCAGCCGCGGCGCCGACCAAATCGCCGCGACAACACCGGCACATCGAGCGCGTCGATCAGCGGCGCCCACAGAAACTTTATGGTGTACGGCGTGCCGACCAGCGCGAACAGACCTATGGTGCCGAGATCGACACCCGCCTCACGCATCCAGACCAAGAGCGTCGCGCCGGACAGTGCCAGCGGCAGGCCCGACGAGAAGCCGAGAAACATCACGATCAACACTCGCCGCTGCAGATAGACGGCGAACGTATCGGCGATGGACGTGCGGGCCGGGGCGTCGGTCATCGGTAGACGCCAATATCACAATCCGCGCTTCCAAGGCGCCTCAAAGCGGGCCCCGGAAGCTGTTACTCACCGGCCTCAAGCTTGAAGACCGGCGCGGAGATGACGTTCGAATTGGCTGATGCTTGCGCGCCGAGTTCGACTTGCTGGATACGCTCGCCGTGCGCTTCGATCTTGTCGATCGAGATAATCGCTTGCCGGATATCTTCGTTCGACTGGTTGAAATGGGTTTGCAGCCTGCGCACGCGATCACCAAGCAGACTCACATCCTTCACCAGACGCCCGACCTCGTCGCGAATCTGGTCAGCGGCCTCGCGCATGCGGGCATCCTTCTGGATCTGTTGGACCACCTGGATCGCCAGCATGAGGATCGACGGCGACACCACGACGACGCGCGCGCGATAGGCCTTTTGCACCAGATCGTCGAAACCGTCGTGCAGATCGGCGTAAACCGATTCCGACGGAACAAACATAAAGGCAATCTCCTGGGTCTCGCCCGGGATCAGGTATTTGTCCGAAATATCGGTGATGTGCTTGCTCACGTCGGCGCGCAACCGCTGCGCGGCGGCTTTGCGCTCGTCGTCCGACTTGGCGTCGCGATAGGCGGTAATGCCTTCGAGCGGAAACTTGGCGTCGATGACCAGCGGGCGTCTGTCAGGCAGGAAAATGCAGCAGTCGGGGCGGGTCTTGTTGGCGAGCGTGTATTGAAATGCGTAGGCCCCTTTCGGCAGGCCATCCTGGATGATCGTTTCCATCCGCCACTGCCCAAACGCGCCACGCGATTGCTTGTTGGCAAGCACGCCCTGCAACGATGTCACCTGGGTGGCGAGATCGGTGATATTTTTCTGCGCGCGATCGATCACTGCCAGCCGTTCACCGAGTTTTTGCAGGTTCTCGGACGTGCTTTGCTTGGTCTTTTCAAGCGAATCGCCGAGGCGATGCGAGACCGAATCGAGCCGGTCATTGACGGTGCGCTGCAATTGCGACTGGCCGTTGGCCAACAGCCTGATCGCGCCTTCGAGGCGTGCTGCGGCGTCGGCCTGAGCCCGGCTCAGTTCGGCCATCGCCGCGTCCTCTGTGGGCGCGGGATTGCGGGAGCGCCAGAGCACTGTGGCCATTGCAGCAAGCGCTGTGACCGCAACAATGACGGCCACAACGGCGATAATCCAGGAGGCGTCGGTCATGGTTCGCTTCTACGCGATTCGTCCCGGTGCGCACCGGACTGTCTTCAGGGGCATGCGTAGAACAAAAAAGGAACATATACAACCCGAGCTATGACGCCTGATGCAACAAATCGCCTGCATTGACCGCGCTTTGTGCACCGCTTACATCGCCGCCAAGGTGTGGTGACACATGGCTGTGCGCGAGATTCTGACGCTCCCCGATAAGCGGCTGCGGCTTCATTCCGAACCGGTGAAGCGCGTCGATGCGGGCATCCGCGCCCTGGTCGACGACATGTTTGCGACCATGTATGCCGCGCCCGGCATCGGGCTTGCTGCCATCCAGGTCGGCGTCCCCAAGCGGGTCGTGGTGATGGACTTGTCGAAGAAAGAGGACGCGCACAAGCCGCAGGTTTTCATCAATCCGGAAATCACCTGGACGTCGGGCGAAAAATCGACCCACGAGGAGGGCTGTCTGTCGATTCCGGAATTTTATGAAGAGGTCGAGCGGCCGAGCGAGATCAAGGTCAAGTATCTCGATCTTGACGGCAAGACTCACGAAATTAGCGCGAAGGGACTGTTCGGGACCTGTTTCCAGCACGAGATTGACCATACCAACGGCGTGCTGTTCATCGACCACATCTCGAAACTCAAGCGCGATCGCATTACGAAAAAATTCGCCAAGGCAGCCAAAGCAGCAGGCAAAACGACGAAGACCAAGGTGGAGGCCTAGTTGTCGCTCCGCCTTGTGTTCATGGGCACGCCCGATTTCGCAGTGCCCACGCTTCTGGAAATCGTCGGCGCCGGACACGAGGTCGTCGCGGTCTATACGCGCGCGCCGCAGCCGGCTGGACGCGGCATGGAGCTGCGGCCGAGCGCGGTTGCGCGTGAAGCGGAGCGGTTCGGTCTGCCGGTTTTGACGCCGAAAACTCTGAAGGGCACCGACGCTGCAGCGGCGATGCGCGTCCACGGCGCCGATGCGGCGGTGGTGGTGGCTTACGGGCTGATCTTGCCCAAGCCGGTCCTGGAAGCCTTTCCGCTCGGCTGTTTCAATCTGCACGCTTCGCTGTTGCCGCGCTGGCGCGGCGCCGCACCGATCCAGCGCGCCATCATCGCCGGCGACCGCGAGACCGGCGTGATGGTGATGAAGATGGAAGAAGGCCTCGACACCGGTCCGGTGGCGATGGCCGAGCGTGTGCCGATCGGACCGGATGTAACCGCGGGCAACATGCACGACACGCTCGCGCAACTCGGTGCCGATTTGATGCTGCGCGCACTCGCCGCGCTGGAAAAGGACGCTCTGCAACTGACGCCACAATCTGCGGACGGCGGGACCTACGCCAAGAAAATCGAAAAGAACGAGACCCGGATCGACTGGACCAAGCCGTGGCAGCAGGTCCACGACCATTGTCGTGGATTATCGCCGTTTCCCGGCGCGTGGTTCGAGTTTTCGGACGACGGCGCCAGCGGTCGGGTCAAGGTGTTGCGCACGACCAGGGGCGAAGGCCGCGGCAAGCCCGGACACGTGCTCGACGAACGTCTGACCATCGCCTGCGGCGACGGCGCGGTACGGCTGATCGAACTGCAGCGCTCCGGCCGACAGTCGATGCCGGCAGCCGAGTTTTTGCGCGGGACGCCGATCGGGCGCGAAAGCGTGCTGGTTTGACGCGCTGCGTTTTTCCGCCGAGGTAACGCGACCATGTCTCGCTACAAGCTCACCATCGAGTACGACGGCACGCCGTTCGTCGGCTGGCAGGTGCAGCAGGACGGCGCTTCGGTACAGGGCGCGATCACCGAGGCAATTGCCGCGTTTACCGGCGAGCGCGTGACGCTGCAGGGCGCCGGGCGCACCGATGCCGGCGTGCACGCCCTGGGTCAGGTCGCCCACGTCGATCTTGCCAAGGACTGGGACGTCGACACCGTGCGCGACGCCATCAACTTTCACCTGCGCCCGCAGCCGATCGCGGTACTCGCGGCGAAGAGCGTCCCCGACAGCTTCGAGGCGCGTTTCTCGGCAATCAAGCGGCACTATCGCTACCGCATCATCAATCGCCGTGCCGATCTCGCGCTCGAGCAAAATCGCGCGTGGCGGATGCCTCGGCCGCTCGATAGCGCAGCAATGCATGCGGCCGCACAAAGGCTCATCGGCCGGCACGATTTCACCACCTTCCGCGCCACCGAATGTCAGGCCAAATCGCCGGTGAAAACCCTCGACCAGCTCGACGTCGCCCGTGACGGCGATGAAGTGCGCATCGCAGCAGCGGCACGCTCGTTCCTGCACCATCAGGTGCGCTCGATGGTGGGTTCGCTTGTGCATGTCGGCGAGGGCAAGTGGAGTGCTGACGATCTTGGCGCGGCGCTCGCCGCCCGCGACCGCGCTTCATGCGGCCAGGTCGCGCCGCCGCACGGACTTTATCTGGTGCGGGTGGAGTACTAGCGCGTCGTTGCGAAATACTTCTCGATAATCCGCCGGTAGATCGCGGTCAGCGCGCGAAGGTCCGCGACCGGCGCACATTCGTCGGTCTGGTGCATGGTCTGTCCGACCAGGCCGAATTCGAGCACCGGGCAATAATCCTTGATGAAGCGCGCGTCGGACGTGCCGCCTGAGGTCGAGAGTTTCGGTTTGCGGCCCGTCACTTCGGCGATAGCTGCAACAGCGAGATCGGTGAACGGTCCCGGTTTGGTCAAAAAGACTTCGGCGTTCGAGCGCTGCCACTCGAAGGCATAATGCACGCGGCCGGCGGCCGCGGCTTCCGCGCGGCGCTCAATCAGAGTCCTCAGGGCCGTTGGGCTGTGGCAATCGTTATAGCGGATGTTGAACCGCGCGCGAGCTTGTCCTGGAATGAGGTTGACGGTGCCGTTGCCGACATCGACCGACGTGAATTCCAGATGCGACGGATCGAAATGCTCACTGCCGTCATCGAGCGGCGCCTGCAGCGCCTCTATCAGCGTCACCAGCCCGCGGATCGGATTGTCGGCGCGATGCGGATAAGCGACGTGGCCCTGGCGGCCGTTGACAACGAGCGTGCCACTGAGTGAGCCGCGCCGGCCGGCCTTGATGGTATCGCCGAGCGCTTCGACATTGCTCGGCTCGCCGAGGATACAGTGATCGAAGGTCTCGCCGTGTTCGGCCGCCCATTGCAGCAGTTTGATGGTGCCGTTAACCGCCACACCTTCTTCGTCGCCAGTGATCAGAAGCGAAATCGAGCCACGCTTCGGCTGGCCGCCGCTGGCGCCGAGATACTCCAGAGCAGCCGCAACGAAGCAAGCGATACCGCCCTTCATGTCGACCGCGCCGCGGCCGTAAATCTTGTCGTCCGCTAATTCGCCGCCAAAGGGCGGATGATGCCACGTTGCCTCGTCACCCGGCGGCACGACATCGGTGTGCCCGGCGAACATCAGATTGGGCTTTTCGCTGCCGATGCGCGCATAAAAGTTTTCGACCGGTGTTGTGCCGGGTTCAGCAAAGGTCATTCGATGCACGGCAAATCCGGCTGACGCCAACACGCCTTGCAAATAACCCAGCGCGCCACCTTCTTGCGGCGTGATCGAGCGGCAACGAATGAGTTCGCGCGTAATGGCGACGGGATCGGCCATCATGAATCAGAATGTCTTCGCAAGACCTGCCTCTTTAAGCACTTCATTGGCGGTATGGCGGGATTTGGTCGAGCGCGGAACAGTAACGTTTCGATTGCTTACCGGGCTGTACCAAATTTCGTGGCTGCCCTTGCCTTTGCGCACGATGTGACAGCCGTTTGCTTCGAGGAGGCGGACAAGATCGCGATAAAACTCGGCCATCTACGCACTGGCGACTTCGAGATGCTCCTCGGCTCGGAAAGTAAGCGAGAGGTTTTCGTTTTGCTTGCCCGCGAGTTCGAGAAGATCCGGCAATACGAGTTTCACCTCATCAATCATCACTGGCCAAGTATTGGCCTCAATTACAAGACCAGGCACATCGTTGCTGGTGGCGATCCAAACGTCAGCCTCTGCATCCCAGCGGGCATCGATAGTAATTGAGCGGCTCATGAGTGAAACATCGGTCACCATAGGTCCCGGGTCAATCCCCGGCACCGGCCAGGGAGGCGGTGACGCTCCGTTAAACCTTGGCCAGCGGATCGGGACCGTTCGGGTTCGGGCCGACCGTACCCCTGCGGAAACCAAGCTCGACGAGCAAAGCAAGGCCGAACACCGTGAACGGCACCGCGATCACCAGTGACAGCATACTCGGCGCTTCGTCATTGCCGGCAAGGCCAAGCACTGTGAAAAGGTCGAGCAATGCGCCTGCGCCGAAGAAAATGATCAACAGCCAGATCGGCAGATTGCGGTCGTTCGCGCGCTTCGCCGCGACGGCAAATTCAGGATACGTGAAGGCAAGATCGACGATTGCGCTTAGCCGGTCGCCCTGCACCTGCTCGGCGATGAGATGGCCGAATATCTCGGCGATCGCGAGCACGCCCATCGCAAACCAGAATGTCTGGCGGCCGATGCGGCCGTGAAAGCCGTTGAGAAGGTGAGCCCAATCCATCGTCGCAACGCCAACTTTCAGTCCCGCAGCAATTCATTGATGCTGGTCTTGGCCCGCGTCTTTTCGTCGACGCGCTTGACGATGACGACACACGAGAGGCTCGGGGTCACGCCGCCACCCGCGCGCGGCGCGCCCGGCAGGCTGCCCGGCACCACCACCGCATAAGGCGGCACTTCGCCCTGAAAGATTTTGCCGCTGTTGCGATCAACGATCTTGGTTGATGCGCCGATGAACACCCCCATCGACAGCACTGCGCCTTCGCGCACGATCACACCCTCGGCGACTTCAGACCGCGCACCGATGAAACAATTATCCTCGACGATCACCGGCCCCGCCTGCAACGGCTCGAGTACGCCGCCGATGCCGACGCCGCCGGAGATGTGACAGTTCTTGCCAATCTGCGCGCACGATCCGACCGTCGCCCAGGTGTCGATCATGGTGCCCCGATCGACATAGGCTCCGAGATTGACGAAAGACGGCATCAGTACAACGCCGGGCGCAATGTATGCGGAACGCCGCACAACGCAGCCAGGTACCGCGCGAAATCCGGCAGAGCGAAAATTCTTATCGTCCCAAGCGTCGAATTTCGACGGCACCTTATCCCACCATACGGCATGGCCCGGTCCGCCCGCGATCACGCTCATGTCGTTTAAGCGAAATGACAGCAGCACCGCCTTCTTGAGCCATTGATTGACGTGCCATCTGCCATCAGTCGCCCGTTCCGCCACCCGCGCCTCACCGCGGTCGAGCAAATCGAGCGCGTCCTCGACTGCCTCGCGAACTGCGCCGGCTGTCGCGGGGCCGATCTCGTCGCGCCGCTCAAACGCTCCCTCGATGGCCTCGGCCAACGATTTTGTGTCGGATTTGGTTCTAGTCTTCGCGATTTCGGCGGCCGCCATAAAGCAAATCCCCAAGTGCGGCGGTTTTGTCGGAGTGCGCTTGATCGATGTCAAGCACCGCAGCCGGTTTACGCCCTGAAATTGGAACTTTTCTTGCATAGCTCGCTTAGAACCGACGCGACCAAAGGGTGTGTCCAATGATTACGATGGGAATAGCAGTCCTCGCCGGCGTATTTTATTGGCTGGGCTGGTACCAGCTGGCTTTCTGGATTCTGACTTATGCGATCGTCTATGGCGGATTGAACATATTGCGCGGCGACAATCAGACGCGATGGTTATTTCGTCGCGATTCCGCCCTCACTGTCGCAATTCTCATTCCGGTTACTTGGCACATCGGCGGGCTTGCGGGCTACTTCTGAGCGACGTCGAAGCCTCTTTCGCTGGCGATACCGCGCAAGAAGCCGGCGAGGTCGTCGGTGACGTGATCGACATGCGGGGCATCGCGGCCCGCGAGCTCCCACTCCTCGCGAACGACCTCGCGGGTGCCGCTCGGCACCACCAGCACCGTGGTCATGCCGAGCGCGTGCGGCGCTTCCAGGTTGCGCGATAGATCCTCAAAAATCGCCGCCTTGCACGGATCGACATCGTGCCGGGAAAGAAAGCGCTCATAGACCGACCGCCGCGGCTTCGGCTCGAATTCGGCGGCGACGACATCGAACACCTCGTCGAAATGCTCGGCAATCTCCAATCTCGCCATCACGGCTTCAGCGTGCCGCCGCGTACCATTGGTGAGAATGAGCTTGCGCCCCTTGAGTTGAGCAATGGCCGCGCCCAGCGCGGGGTCCGGCGTCAGCGGCGAATGATCGACCTGGTGAACAACTTCCAGAAACTCGTGTGGATTGAGGCCGTGCTCTTCCATCAAGCCGCGCATGCTGGTGCCGTAGCGGCGATAGTAATCCTTCTGGACCCGGAATGCCTCGTCAGGCGTGACGCGCAGAAAGTTGGCGATGTAGTCGCGAATGCGCTCATCAACCTGCTGCCAGAGATTGATATGATGCGGATAGAGCGTGTTATCGAGGTCGAACACCCACGTCTCGACCGCGCCGAAGCCGCGAACGTGAGCCCGAGCCCGGTCTTCAACGTGACGCTCGATCATCCCGACAACTCGTTCTTGCCATACTTCCCGGCGAGGAGCTTTGAACCCCGCCGAATCAGTAATAGCAGTCGGTCGACCGGGAGCAATGATGCAGAGGGTGTTGCGCAGATCGGTTCCGTTCGTACGGGCGGCGCTCATCGGCACTTTTGCCGCTGCGGCTTTGGCCGGCTTGGCGATCTTGTTGTCTCATTCCTGACGGACTGTTTATCGCGGTTTAGACTGCCTCCCGCCACGCCGCCGCCGGCACCAGTCCTTGCAGCGCCCCGTCGTGCAGCCGCACTGGATCGCGCTCGCCCTCCATGGCCAGCCGCAACACCGAGCGCGCCAGTTCATCCGGCCGTACTGTGCTGTTGCCGACCGCCTTAAGGGTCAACCAAGCCTCGTCGAAGGCGGTCTCGATGATCACCAGCGTCTGAGGATCGAAAGAAGAGCTTTGGAACCCGCGCATGGTCCGTTCCTTACCGCGATTGTACGGACAACGGATTTACCGAATGGTGAACCATCCGCCCGAACTTGGCCGAGTTTGTGACATCGCTTGTGACAATTGGCATCAATAAAGCGCTCCTGCTCACCGCATCAAGCGACCGTCCGGCACGTCGCGCGGATGACACCGAGCGGTAGGTTTCTCATTTCCATAGCTGAAAGCCGATCAACGCCGCCAACATGATCCCGCTGCCGACCGCCTGAAGCGGCGTGATGACTTCTCCAAGAGCGATTGCACTCAGCACTACCGCAATCACCGGCTCGAAATTCGTAAGGAGTGCCGTGCGGAAGGGCCCGATGCGCACCGTCGACACAAAGATGAAGAGGATGGCGACAGTCGTAACGACACTCAGCGCAAGCAACGCGACCCAGCCGCCGCCGCTCTGCGGCGGCTGCCAGTTCTGAGTGAAAAGTGACACGGCGGCGAATATCGCGAGCTGCGCTATCACCGAATACCAGGTCGTTAACCGCGCGTCGGCGCCAACCAGGAATGCGCGCGTGAAAATCAGCACACCGGTCCGACAGCACGCCGCTCCGATCGCAAAGGCAATACCGCCGAGCACCAGACCCGACGGATGAGCACCGATCATGATCGCGAGCCCGACGAAAGCGGCGAGCGCGCAAACAACCCCCTGCCAGCGCAACCGCTCAAGGCCGGTTGCCGCAGCGACCAATCCCGTCAGCAGCGGATAGACAAAATAAGTCAGGATCGCCGTCGGAACGTCGTTGGCTTCGATCGCCTTGAACAGACAAAAGATCAGTACCGAGAACAGCACGCCTATACCGATCGAAATCAGGCGGACGCGAGCGTTCATTGGCGACGGCTTCCGACCGAGCCGCAGCCATAGTGTCATCAGAACGAGGCCGACCGCGCTGCGAAACAACAGCATGGTCAGCACGTCGCAGTGCGATCGCGATGATGATCTTGGCGAGCACATCTGCGGCGCCGAGCGAGAACGCAGCGGCGAGCCCGGGGACCACAGAAAAAACGAAGCGGGAGTTCAAGCGGAGCAACTCGTGTGGAATTCCGCCTGACGCAATACGCGGCGCGAGCCCGCGCTGCAACCCGCATTGTGGGCTGGCGCGCGACGCGAAAAAGGACTAGCCGCGTTCCGTCAGGACGCCTTCCTGTTCGGGCGCAGGAAGCGCAGCCGGCGCTGCCGGCTGCTCGAATAGCTGTTTGAGAATCAGCGCTGCGCGGACGAACGGCGCAATCAGTTCGCCCCTTATGGTATGCGCATGCTCGCGATCCGGCTCGACTCCGAATTCGAGCGGTTCACGCTCGGCGGCCGGAATGTACAGCGTGCCGAACATCCAGTCCCACAGCGCCAGACAGCTGCCCAGATTTTTATTGAAGTGAGCCGGATTTCTGGAGTGATGGATCTGATGGTGGGCCGGGCTCATCAACAGACGACCGAGCCAGCCGGTGAACGATATCCACAATTGCGAATGCTGCAAGTGAACGTACACATAGATGAAGAACACGAGAATGATGTTGGTCTCGGACAAGCCATATTGCGATGCGGGCTGGCCGAGCAAGTAATCGCCGACCCCATTCGCAAGTCCCATCGATACCGCAAGAATGTTGATGAAGATGCACATATAAATCGGGTGCACGCGAAAGTTCGTCAGCGGCGTGAGCGCTGTCGCCGAGTGGTGGACTTTATGGAATTCCCAGAGGAACGGTATGCGGTGGGAGAGATAATGATTGAGCCAGTAGCCGAGCTCATAAGCCAGAAAGAGCATCACGGTAATGATCGACCGCGAGACAAATGCCGGCCACGGCGCAAGCGGCATGGCACCGAACGTATTTGTCAGCAGCTCCGCAATACCACGGCTCAGTGCGTCGTACGACAGCAGCGCCCAGCCGAAGATGATGCCGAACGCGAACACGTTAAAATAGAAATAGCCGACATCGGCCAGGCTCGACTTGCTCAAAACGATATGTTTCGGGAACAGCGCGTGGAGCAGCGATCTTAAGCGAATGGGCCGGCCTTTTTTGTATTGCCGCGCGGCGAGAACGACGAACGCGACGCAGAGTGCACTGAACAGCGAGAATAGCGAAATATGCGATCCGGGCGACAGGAACGCTTTGCTCAGCTGACCAAAAAAATACGAGATGCCCGGCGAGAGATCCAAGCGCGCCTCCGCGACCTGCGAGAAACGCCAGTGTTACGCGACCATTGGTAAAGGCGGCGTTGTCCTGCCGCGGTGCGCGCGGTTAATGGCGGGTAAATTGGTTCTCGTCATTGCGAGCGGAGCGAAGCAATCCAGTTCGGCCTCACGGTACTGGATTGCTTCGTCGCTTCGCTTCTCGCAATGACGATAAGACGCGTCAGTTATAAATCAGCGTGCCGGCGCCGAGCTCGGTGAACAACTCGAGCAGCACCGCGTGCGGCACCTTGCCGTCGAGGATGACGACACCCTCAACGCCGCGCTCCAGCGCGTCGATGCAGGTCTCGACTTTGGGAATCATGCCGGCGGAAATGGTGCCGTCGGCGATCAGCCGGCGCGCGTCATCGGCGGAAAGTTGTTTGATCAGATTCTTCGATTTGTCGAGCACGCCCGGCACGTCGGTCAGCAGCAAGAGACGCTTGGCCTTGAGCGCGCCGGCAATAGCGCCGGCAAAAGTATCGGCGTTGACGTTGAAGGTGCCTCCGTTGACGGCGGCAGCGACCGGCGCCAATACCGGGATCAATTCCCGGCCGAGAATCTGATTGAGCACGGTAACATCGACCTTGTCTGGCTCGCCGACAAAGCCGAGATCGACCACCTTCTCGATGTGCGAATCCGGATCGACCACGGTACGCGTCAGCTTGCGCGCGACCACCATGTTGCCGTCTTTGCCGCAAAGGCCCATCGCCTTGCCGCCGGCTTCGTTGATGTAGCCGACCAGTTCCTTGTTGATCGAGCCGGCCAGCACCATCTCGACAATTTCCAGGGTCTTTTCATCGGTGATGCGCAGCCCCGCTGCATACTGCGACTGGACGCCGACCCGCTTGAGCATCGCCTCGATTTGCGGCCCGCCGCCATGCACCACGATCGGATTGATCGCAGTCTGCTCCAAGAGCACGATGTCGCGGGCAAATTCACGCGCCATGCTTTCCTGGCCCATGGCGTGGCCGCCGTATTTGATGACGATGGTTTCCTCGTCGTAGCGCTGCATGTACGGCAGCGCTTCCGACAGGATGCGGGCCTGCACCTCGGGGCTGATGGAATCGCTCTGGCTCATTGCCTCAATCTTCCGGCGTTCGACGGTGCATTTGCCGCAGTGTATTTAGCCGCGTGACGCCGTAACGACAATCCGGTTACGGTCGACGCTCTGCCAACAACCGCGCGATCGCCGCACGCAGCTGCGGGATGCCGGCACCCGTATGTGCTGCGGTCGCGATCAGGTCGGGAAACGCCGCCGGCCGCTTTCGCACACCTGCTTTCACCGACTCGCTGCATTTTTCCAGTTCGGCTTCGCTCACCTGGTCGCATTTCGTCAGAACGATCTCATAACTGACCGCGGCCTGACCGAGCGTGTCGAGAACGGCTTCGTCGGCGGTCTTCAAGCCGTGGCGCGAGTCGATCAGCACGTAGACGCGGGCTAGCGCGGCACGGCCGTGGAGATAGTCGTGAATGAGACGCGTCCAGGCCGCTACCTTGCTCTTGGCTGCGGCCGCGTAGCCGTAGCCCGGCAGATCGACCAGCACCAGCCGATCGGCTCCGCCGAAAAAGATCAGTTCCTGGGTGCGCCCAGGGGTGTTGGAGGTCCGCGCTAGCGCGCGACGTCCGGTGAGCGCGTTGATCAAACTCGACTTGCCGACATTCGACCGCCCGGCAAATGCGATTTCCAGGCCCCTCGGACGTGGCAACGAATCGACTGAGCTGGCCGCCGACAGAAAGCTCCAATCGCCGGCAAACAGGCGGCGGCCACGTTCAATTTCGGCTTTGGAAAAATCGGCCACGGGGCTCACGGATGGGCCGATTTATCGGGATGTCTTCGGCCGGCTATGCCTTAGCGTATCCGCCGGCCCTCCCGCTACCGAGGGGTGAAAATGAAAAGGGGACATTCGGTCCCCCGTTATCAGGCTATCGCTGGTCGCCCGGCTGAAACCCGACTGACTAAGCAATCCCTTCGTCTTCGTACGATCCGGTCGCAACCGGGGCGTAAGCCGGATTCTTGGCACCGCCTTGGTAGCGCGCGGCAGCTGCAACAGCCGAAATTCCAATTTGGCCGTAGCAAAGATGAAGCGCGATGCTTTGATCGGAAAGCTTCGCCGGCTGATTTGCCGTGTCGGCAGAGACTTGTTTCATTGTCGAACCCCATTCCCATTCTCGCGAGAGATGATGCCGCTATAGGCGGCGAGTCGGGCCGAAATCGGCGGGAATTCGTCCGCCGGCATGACATCTGCCGCCACATTCAGCCCGTTCTGTAGCTGACGCAGTCCCGGTAAACCCCTGGTTAACGAGTCCGAAACATATTGCTTGCGCTGTATTAGGCGTGGCGTAACCAATGGAACAGTGCGACATTCCTGCAACACATCGCATTGACATAGATCAACAGATGCTCGCGCCGCTGGAATGATTGGGGCGATTTCGCTATGGGGATTTGCGGGGCAATGCTGAGGCGGATTCTGGGCTGGGCGGGGGAAGAACAGGTAAGCTTATGATGATGCGTGCGCTTGCATTTGTAATTGCCGCCATTGCACTGGGCGGCTGCATTCCGGACACCGGGACGCTTGAACCTTCGAGCCAGGCTGGCTGGAAGCAGAAGGACAAGGACCTGATGTCCAACCTGCCGTACAACCAGGCGGCAGTCCCGGAAGCTTACCGTCGGCGTATCGTCGACTATCATCGCAAGGAAGCGCCCGGCACGGTGCTCGTGGATAGCGACGCCAAATACCTCTACTACGTCCTGCCGCAGGGCAAAGCCATTCGCTACGGCATCGCCGTCGGCGAGGAGGCGCAGGCCTGGAGCGGCATCGCGAAGGTCGGCCGTATGGAAGAATGGCCGCCGTGGATTCCGACGCCCAGCGAACAGACACGGCTCGGCCCGCTACCCACCTATGTCACGGGCGGCCCACATAACCCGATGGGCGCGCGCGGCATGTATCTCTACTCGAATAACAAAGACACGCTCTACCGCATCCACGGCACCAACCAGCCGGAACTGATCGGCAGTGCGGTTTCGTCGGGCTGCATTCGCATGACAAACGAGGACGCCATCGACCTCTACAATCACGTCAAGGTCGGGAACATGGTGATCGTTCTTGGACCACACCAAGGGGACGCGCCGTTTAGTCCGCGTCTGGCGCTCGGCCCTTCGGGAACCAACTGAGCGTATCGTCTGAATTATAGCTGATAATGCCCGGCCTCGTGCCGGGCATTATCGTTTTTAGGAGCCTCAGACGCCCAGTTCGATATGCACGATTTCGGGCGGTACGCCGAGGCGGGCTGGAACAAAGCTCGTGCCGAGCCCTCCCGAGACGATCAGATGGCGATCCTCCTCAACCACGTGGCCATAGGCGAAGCGCGCGCCGTATTTGGAAGGAACAAAGGCCGGCCAGATCCAGGGCAGCCGGATTTGTCCGCCGTGGGTGTGCCCCGATAGCGTCAGCGCGACCCGCGCGGGCACGCGCGGAAAAATGTCGGGCTCGTGCGCCAGAAGAAGAATGGGATCGTCGGTTCGGACCTGGGCGAGTGTTCCAGGCAAATCGTCAATGCCGCGAAAGCGGTGGGGCCCGAGCCGGTAGGCGAGCTGGTCGCCGAGACCCGCGAGCCAGAAGCCCTTTCCCTTCTCACCCAGCATAACGGCAAGGTTTTCCAGCACGGGAATGCGAACATCGGCGAGCGCCTGACGGATTTCCGCAACGTGGTGCCACCAATCGTGGTTGCCGAGGATTGCCCAGGTGCCGAGCGGAGCTTGGAGCCGCGCCAGTTCGGCCGCCCAAACAGCATATGGGACAGGCTTGTCCGCGAACATGTAACTCGTCGTATAGTCGCCAAGCAGCACGACAACATCGGATTTCAGCCCATTGGCGGTTTCGACGATCTGTCGAATGTGCGGCAGTGTCATATCCGGACCGCCCGCATGCAGATCAGCAATCACGGTGATCGAAAGCTTGCGCCCCGCAGGCCAAGCCGGTGGACGAGGTCTGTAACGCGTGACCACAAGTCCGAACGGCTCGACGCCGCCTGCGTACACGCCAGTCGCTATCGCGGATAGGCCGAGCAGTCCGGCTGTCCCGGCGAGCACGCGGCGTCGTGTTACGCGCGCGCCGCCAATCGGTTCGGCGCCTTCTTCTATTTTTGCCTTTGGCACTACTTTCATGACGCGGGTCTTAGCGTGCCCGCGCTAACACGGCACGCTGTTCCGGCGATGATTCCGCGTCTTTTGTGGTTATGGTTTCCGCGCTGGTGCTTCGCATCGACGTCAGCGGTAAATATCACGCCGTCGTGAGCCGTTCACGTGTCACCCAATCGAGCGTCTTGTCGAGCGCCCGCGTGAGCCGGTCAAACAGCTCATCAATTTGCACCGCATTGATGATGAGCGGGGGCGACAGCGTCAGAATGTCGCCTGCGACAGAACGCACAATCAGCCCTTCATCTTCGGCGAAACGGACCACACGAGCGCCGACGCCGTGCTGCGGATCGAACGAGCGTTTGCTCCCCTTGTCGGCAACAAGCTCCACCCCGCCGATCAAACCGAGGCCGCGCGCCTCGCCGACCAGCGGATGTTGATTGAGCGCCATAAGCCGCGCCTGGAACAAAGGAGCGCGTTTGGCGGCCTTCTCGATAATTTGGTCGCGCGCATAAATCTCAATTGCCTTCAGCGCGACCGCCGCTGAAACCGGGTGGCCGCCATAAGTAAAGCCGTGGCCGAACACGCCGATCTTTTTGCTCTCGGCAAGCAGCGCCTCGTACATCAGTTCCGGAATCATCACTGCGGCGATCGGGAGGTACGCCGACGACAGCGCCTTCGCGACCGAGATCGATTGCGGGCGAAAGCCGAGCCTCTCGCAGCCAAACATCGTACCGAGCCGCCCGAACCCGCAAATCACCTCGTCGCTGATAACGAACACATCGTGTTTGGCGCATACCGCGTTGATCTTCTGGAAATAGCCCTGCGGAGGAACGATGACGCCGCCTGCGCCCATCACCGGCTCGGCGATGAAAGCCGCCACGGTCTCTGGACCTTCCTTGACAATCATCGCGTCAAGTTCGTCGGCAAGCCGCGAGGCAAATTCCTCTTCGCTCTCGCCGTCGCGCGCGAAACGGTAGTGGTGCGGACAACCGGTGTGCAGAAAACCGGGCAGCGGCAAGTCAAAATCGCGGTGGTTTCCTACCAGACCGGTGAGCGAGGCGGCCGCGATGGTAACCCCGTGATAGGCCTTCACCCGGCTGATGATCTTCTTTTTCAGCGGCTGACCGCGCGCGTTATTTAGATACCAGACCAGTTTGACTTGAGTGTCGTTGGCCTCCGAGCCGGAATTGCAAAAAAACACCTTCGAGATCGGCACTGGCGCGATCTCTTTGAGTTTTTCCGCCAGCTCGATTGCCGGATCGTGGCTCCGGCCGGTGAACAGATGCGCGAAAGACAATTTGCGCATCTGCGAGGCAGCGGCTTCGACCAGCTCCTCATTGCCGTAGCCAAGCGCGGTGCACCAAAGCCCCGCCATGCCCTCGATGTAACCCTTGCCGTCAGTATCGTAGACATGGACGCCTTGCGCGCGTTCGATGATAAGCGGCCCGGTTTCGCGGAAGCTCGCGAGATTGACATAGGGATGCACTAACGTTTCGACGTCGCGGGTCGCAAGATTGCTGAGCGGGGACATGGAGGATCTCTGAAGGGTTCTCTCGAACGTCTTTCGGCGGCAGCCGATCATCGCTTGCAGGTCTATTGTGGCCGGAGCAGGCCGTCAAAGCCCATCGGTGCACGAAAACCCGCACTTGAACCCCAGGATCGCACCCCGTAAGCAAGCGCTTCATCGGGTCGGGAGTGACACTTGTCTGAGAGCGCGACGCTAGAGCAGATCGTTGCCAGCAAAGCCGCGGCGGACGGCTTTATACGTACGCGTTGGTGGTGGATTCGTCATGCCCCGGTAAATGCGGACGACGGCCGGATCTACGGTCAGACGGACCTGGACTGCGACTGCAGCGATGCGCAGGTTTTTTCGAACCTCGCGGCGCTATTGCCGCGCAAGGCGATCTGGATCACGAGCCATCTGTCACGCACGCATCAAACCGCGCAGGCGATCTGGGCGGCGGGAAATTTCGAGCCGTCGCCAGAATTTCAGCAGGACAAAGACCTGGCCGAACAACATCTCGGCGACTGGCAAGGACTGGATCGCCGCGAGTTTCTGATGAACCGCACGCAGGAACCGGACTCCTTCTGGTACGCCACCGCAGAAGAGCGCGCGCCGAACGGCGAGAGTTTCGTCGATCTCTTGGCGCGCGTCGGGACGGCGATTGAGCGTGCGACCGAGACCCACCGCGGCAACGACATCGTCGCGGTCGCCCACGGCGGAACGATCCGCGCCGCCATCACCATCGCGCTGGGGCTACCGCCGCGCGGTGGCTTCGCGTTCATGATCGACAATTGCTCGCTTACACGGCTCGACCACTACCAGGGCAAACACAGCTCCGGCTGGCGGGTCAAAATGATCAATCAACTGCCTTGAGTAAAAGCGGGGCTGGGAGCGTTATCCCGCGCTCATCTGATCCGCGTGTCGATTTTACCGGACTGCGATGTCGCTTTGTCTCCAGGCACGAGCGGACGAGGCCTCGGTAGCGGGACCGGGTCTTCAATCCTCGCCGCCAACTGCTCGGACGACTTCGCGGGCTTCTGCGGCTCCACGACGGGCTCGCGCACAGCCCACCGGCACATTTTGAAACCATTGCGGTGTTCGGCGAGATCGACGTGGACGTGCTCCTCATGATAGCCGTCAGAACCAGGACCCAGTACTGTCGAAAAGCGCGCGCACGCGCTTGTCCGCAAGGCGTCACGCCAGGCTTTTGTGACCTTGACGTCCGTTAAGGCAAGCACTCGCCCATCCGATACTCTGAAGTCGCCGACATCGAATGCGTTGGCGCGGCCATGCTCGCTCATCCGGGCGCCGGGTATTCGGTTTTGGGTGCGGCATTCGTACGAATCCAGATTGTCGATCCTGCGCAGCGTTACGCCCTCGATGAGCTTCGAGGCCAAGGCAACGTCTTCGCGGACCCACCGCGCGACCTGGTCGGCCATCGTGCAGCGCAGCGTTGCCGGCGGGACGACCGCAACCTTGGTCTTGTCGAGCAAGATCACGCCTTGCAGCAGCACCGCGTCCGCGGCCGTGCAATCTCCGGCGGCGGCAATCGGCGGCAGGGGTTGGAACTGCGCGAGTTTCGCTAGTTCGATCTGACAGGCTGTTGGAACGCGCGGCAGCGGCGATAAAGCATATTGCGCTGCGGCAGGTCCCGCGCCGCCCAAGAGCATAGTCCAGACAATGAGACCCTTAGCGACGCAACTCCTCCGGCGACAATGCCGATTTCCAGATATTAACGCAGCACCTGACCCTAAACAGAGCCCGATCGTGTTCAAGTTTGGCCGGAGCCGTGCGGTTACTCTACAACAAAGTACCATTTTCATCCTAACGCCATCCGGTTAGATTGGCGCACCGTCGGCAGCCGACAGCGGCGGCGCGCGACGAGGGCAAGAACAACACGCGCTGGAGGAACACCATGCTCGGTCTTATGCAGGATTGGCCGCTCCTTTGCCACCGCATCATCGATCACGCCGCGCTTAATCACGGCAATCGCCGGGTCATCTCGCGCTCGATCGAAGGACCGATCCACAGCACAACTTATTCCGAAATCCGCGCCCGATCGCTACGCGTCGCGCAACGGCTCGACCGCGATGGCATCAAGCTCGGCGACCGCGTGGCGACGCTGGCCTGGAATACCTGGCGTCATCTCGAAAGCTGGTACGGCATTCTCGGCATCGGCGCCGTCTATCACACCATTAATCCGCGGCTGTTCCCCGAGCAGATCATTTGGATCATCAATCACGCCGAGGATCGCGTGATGATGACCGACCTCACCTTTGTCCCGCTCCTGGAAAAAATCGCCGACAAACTGCCGACCATCGAACGCTACATCATCTTCACCGATCGCGCCCACATGCCGGCAACGACGCTCCGCAATGCCGTTGCGTATGAGGATTGGATCGCCGAAGTCGATGGCGACTTTGCCTGGAAGGAGTTCGACGAGAACACTGCCGCGGGCATGTGTTACACCTCCGGCACAACTGGAAATCCCAAGGGCGTGGTCTATTCCCACCGCTCGAACGTCTTGCATACGATGCTGTCGATGCAACCCGACGCGATCGGCATCTCGTCGCGCGACGTCATCATGCCGATCGTCCCGATGTTCCACGCTAACAGTTGGGGACTGGCATTCTCCGCGCCCATGGCCGGGGCAGAGATGGTCATGCCGGGGGCCAAGCTCGATGGCGCGTCGGTCTATGAACTGCTGAACGACTACAAAGTCACCTGCACCGGCGCGGTTCCGACCGTATGGCTGCTGTTGCTGCAGCAACTGGAAAAAACCGGCGACAGGCTGCCGTACCTTGAGCGCGTCGTCATCGGCGGCTCGGCTTGCCCGCGCGCCATGATCAAGGCTTTCGAGGAGAATTACGGCGTCAAGGTTTTCCATGCCTGGGGCATGACCGAGATGAGCCCACTTGGCACTGTCGGCACCATGAAACCGGACTATGCCGATCTCAAAGGTGACGCGCTCTGGGACGTCAAGCAAAAGCAAGGCTACACGCCATTCGGCGTCGAGATGAAGATCACCGACGATGCCGACCGCTCGCTGCCGTGGGATGGCAAGACCTTCGGCCGCATCAAGGTGCGCGGGTTCGCGGTCGCGAAGGGCTACTTCAAAGAGCCCGGCAGTATCCTCGATGAGAATGGCTTCTTTGACACCGGCGACGTCGGCACCATGGATCCGCTCGGTTATATGCAGATCACCGACCGTTCCAAAGACGTGATCAAGTCGGGTGGTGAGTGGATTTCATCGATCGATCTGGAAAATCTCGCGGTCGGGCACCCAAAGGTGGCGGAAGCGGCCGTGATCGGCGTGCACCATCCGAAATGGGACGAGCGGCCCTTGCTCGTCATCGTGCTCAAGGAGGGGCAATCCGCCACCAAGCAGGAAATACTCGCCTTCCTCGACGGCAAGATCGCGAAATGGTGGATGCCGGACGATATCGTCTTTGTTGCCGGCATCCCGCATACCGCGACCGGAAAGATTCAGAAGGTCACGCTGCGCGAACAGTTCAAGGACTACGTACTGCCGACCTCCGTCGCCGCGGAGTGAAAAAGCGTCGCATTTCGCCGAGCCGTACCTGATTACTGTTGGGTGCGGCGCAACACGACGTATCGCCGAGCACCGGGCGAGCCCACCAATCCTGGGTTGCTGAATCTCCGCGCTGTTCACACTCAAGCAACCATTGTCGGCGACCATGTCCATTCCGGCCAAGGGTTTGATTTTGCTGCAATGGAACCGCTCGATCCGATTCCTGTCTACGAAGCTCGCCTCGCGATGCACAGGATCGACGAGCGGACCCGCGCCGTTCTTGCCGAAACCTGGCCGCTGCTGGCGCCCCATCTCGATCGGACGATCAACGAAGTTATCGTGGCGATCACGGGATTGCCGGCGATCGGCCAGGTGGTCGCGCAACACAAAGAGACCATCAAACGACTCGAAGTGGCGCACCTCCAAGCTCTGCTGGGCGGGGATCTTGATCGGAACTATGCCGAGTCCTGCCGGCAGACGGTTGAGAAGGAGGCCGAGCTCGGGCTCGATGCCCGCATCCGCAGCACCACAGGAAGCTTCGTCGTCCAGATGTCGATCGAAGTACTGGCGCGAAAACACCGCTTTGCGCCTGCAAGGATGGCCGAGCGCGGCAAAACCATTGCGCAGGTCATCAGCTTCGACGTGTCCAATGCCATGACGCTGCACCGGCAAGCGGCCGAGCGGGCGGCGTTGACGCGACGTGCCGCCATCGATGCGGCAATTACCGACTTCGACGCTGCCATCGGCGCGGTCATTGAGGCGATCAAGGAAGCATCTGCCTCGCTGACAACGACTGGCGAAATACTGAAGCAGGTCGCCGACGACACGCTCAGCCGCATGGCTTTAGCATCATCCGCATCGCATGAGACTGCGCAACGGATGGACGCGACAGTGATGGCGACCGAAGAGTTGTCCGGATCGATTCATGAGATCGGCCAGCAAGCGACCAATGGCCTTGGGATGGCGCAGTCCGCCGTCGCCGATACCGAACGCACGCAGCACGTCATCGGCTCGCTGAATGACGCCGCCGAACGCATCGGTTCCGTCGTCGGTACGATTTCCGCAATCGCGGCGCAGACCAACCTGCTCGCCCTGAACGCGACCATCGAGGCGGCCCGCGCAGGAGAAGCCGGCAAAGGCTTTGCGGTGGTCGCGGCCGAGGTCAAAACGCTCGCCAATCAGACTTCGCGCGCTACCGGCGACATCTCACAACAAGTGACCGCAATCCAGGAATCGACCAAGCGGTCGGTGGACGAAATCTCCTCGATCGCGCGCGCCATCGGCAAGTTGACGACGGTGTCGACCAGCATTGCGTCGGCGGTGCAGCAGCAGAGCATGACGACTCGCGGAATTGCAGAAAGCATTCACAACGCCGCGGGACATACCGCGCGCGCATCGGTCGAAATCAATTCCGTCGATGAGGCGGTGACGCGCAGCGTCGCAGCGGTTGGCGACATCACCACGTGGACGGCGCGACTGTCGGCGCGTGCCAACGACCTGGAAACCAAGGTCGCCACCTTCTTCACCCGCGTGCGCGCGGCCTAGCAGGTCCTAAGCGCTTCATCTGTTTTCCGGGTTTCTTCTCCAGCACTCTACGCTAGAGTGGCGCATTGCGTCACCGGGAGAGAAACATGAGTGAGCCCGCGGTCAAACAAATCGTACTGGCGTCGCGGCCGAAGGGACCGCCGACTGCGGAAAATTTCCGTTTGGAGACGGTGCCCATGCCGGCCGTGCCGACGGGCGGGCTGCTGCTGCGCGTCCTCTATCTGTCGCTCGACCCTTATATGCGCGGCCGTATGGACGATGCGAAATCCTATGCCAAGCCGGTCGGCATCGGCGAGGTGATGACCGGCGAGAGCGTGTGCGAAGTCATCGCATCCGACCGGCCGGGCTACGCAGTCGGCGACATCGTTCTCGCCCACACCGGCTGGCGCACCCATGCGGCGTGGAGCGGCCCGGCGCTGCGCAAACTTGACCCGAAGCAAGCGCCGATCACCACCGGCCTGGGCGTGCTCGGCATGCCTGGCTTCACGGCCTATTCGGGCCTGTATGTGATCGGCAAACCAAAAGCCGGCGAGACGGTCGTTGTCGCGGCGGCAAGCGGTCCCGTCGGCGCACTGGTCGGGCAACTCGCCAAAATGTCCGGCGCACGCGCGGTCGGAATCGCCGGCGGCGCCGATAAGTGCCGCTACCTGATCGAGGAATTGCGCTTTGACGCAGCGATTGACCACAGAGCCGCGGACTTTCCGCAGCAGGTGGCCGCGGCCTGTCCAAAAGGCATCGACGTCTATTTCGAAAATGTCGGCGGCGCTGTCTGGCAAGCGGTGCTGCCCTTATTCAACACTTATGCACGCGTCCCGGTGTGCGGTCTGATCGCGCACTACAATGCCACGGGACAAGCCGCTGCACCCAATCTCCTTCCAGCGACCATGCGCGCCGTGCTCACGAGGAGCCTTACTTTGCGCGGCTTCATCAACACTGAATTCGTCGGCGAGCATTACGCCGATTTCCTCAAGACCGTGTCGGCGGGGCTCGCCGACGGCCGCATCCGCTACCGCGAGGACATCACCGAAGGGCTGGAAAACGCGCCGGCTGCTTTCATGGGCCTGCTGCAGGGGAAGAACTTCGGCAAGGCCTTAGTGCACGTGGCGCACTAACGCATGACTTTCATTTCGTCACTGCCGGACTTGATCCGGCAATCCATGCACGCCTCACGCATCCCCAGTCCATCACCGACTTCGTCGGATAACGAGATTTTCCAAGCTTCATGAGTGAGGCGGCTTGTGGGTTGTGCCCTCGTTGCTGGCCGGCGCCCCGAGGCCGGCTGACTTACCGCCAGAGACGTTCAGAGGCTTCAGAGCCTCTTCGGGGAGCAATCCAACCTCTACAAAGTACCACTTGAGCCGATACGATTGGTAGCCTTCGTATACCCACCATTTGAGCATCTCCCGATCGACCCCAATTTCGGCCAACAGCAGGCAGTGGTACAGCGTCGAGAGCGCGCCGCTCATCTTTTCAAGGTTTCTGGCGAAATCGGTGTACGAACCGCCTCGTCGGTGACCCCCGAAATGAGAAATATCGTTTCGGGCGTCGGCACATGCCTTCGAAAAGTGGCGCAACCTCTCTGAGTCGAGGTCGAGCGGCAGGTCTTTGAATGCCTCAGAGATTCGATCTGCCAGAGCGGGCTCGTGGGCGTACTTCAGCTTTTTGCGGAGCCAAGTCTTGTCCTTCGGCAAGCTCACGTCGCCCACAATACGGGTGATCTTTTCCTTCAGCACGTCAGACGCGACCGCTGCATGTTTTGTCCTATGAAACGCCTCAATGCCCCACACGAGATTTACAAAGCGATGCTCAGTATAGAGCGACGTGCCGCGTCGCGTGCCCAGGTAGAGGTAAAACCCAGGACCGAATTGTTCTCGCTTCCGTTTCCAATTTGACCAGATATTTCCAAAAGCTTCTCGCACCTGAGGGAAGCTTGTCCAACATTCGTGCCAATTGGGCGCAGGAGCCGATACGTCGGTCGTCATCCTCTGGAAGTACCAGCGAAGCTTCGTGTCAGTGTCAAAGTGGATAAACGGCCAATCGAGCCGGTAATGAGAATCTGTCAAGAGGATAAAGAGGTCCTCCAATAGACCATACCGCTGACGTAGGCCTTCTAGATTCGTAATCTTGTCCAAGGCATAGACAAGCGTAGCTTCTTCTTTCATCGAAAAATTGTCGCTTTGGTCCCCCACCGGGCTTCGCCCGGTTATGTTGAAGTTAAAAGTCAGAGTTCCGTCTTCGGTTTTGTAGACAGCTGGTTCGGGCTTCGTATACTCAGCTGAAACACGATCCTTTGACCGCGAGATTTTAATCGATCGCACTCGCAGCCACCCCCCGAACCCGGACAGTCCAACCTCCAACGATCGGGCTGTGAGAGGATCATTACCGGCGGCAAAGGTGGTTTCGCCGACAAGGCAGTTGATTGCGAGAAAATTCTGAGAAGAAATTGCATTCGACCGAAGTTCGCCGCCATTCGGGATGACTTCAATCAGCAAAGCGCGCCTACCACTCGCATTGAGGAGACCTTGGATGTGTCTGTCGAGCGCCTTTCCTTGATCGTTTAGCGCGGCAAACGGGCCATGGGCGCTCGGCAGCACTCCTTGGAGTTCAAGATCGACCCTACCGTCATCGTCGATTTTCAGAAGCCCCGCGACTGAGGCAGCCGGCGCCAGATGCCCCTTGGGAACGGGTTCATTGTTCCACCAAAAATAGCCACGCTCTTCCAAAGCAGGCATCGTTAGTTCCGTAGCTCACTCTTCGCGAGAACGCTTCGCCAACGGCGGGATGCGTCCAGACAACAAGCTAGGGTTTAAAGGATGTGATCTACCCTTGCCATCGCTCCTCCGCCCCATCTTCTCGGAGCGACACTGTGGAGCAACTCAACGGACTAGCAATAGCTGACGGGTGGGTCTCACTACGCTCCATCCGCTACCCGCTACGGAGCAAGCGCAGAGCAGCCTTATTCGGCCGGCTGCTTGGGCTTCGGCTTAAGGAATGTGCGTTTGAGGTTGCCCCAGAGTTCGATCTTGGCACCGTGCCTGTGCATGATGGCGCTTTGCTGCATGACCGAGAGCGTGTTGTTCCAGGCCCAGTAGATCACCAATCCAACCGGAAAACTCCCGAGCATGAAGGTGAAGATGATCGGCATGTAGTTGAAGATCATCTGCTGGGTCGGATCCGGCGGCGCCGGATTGAGCTTCATCTGCACCCACATGGTGACGCCCATGATCAGCGGCCAAATGCCAAGATGCATGAAGCTTCCGATCATCGGCAGTACCGTCGGATCGAACGGAATGAGCCCGAACAGGGTGAAGATGTTGGTCGGATCCTTGGCCGAGAGGTCGTGGATCCAGCCGTAAAACGGCGCATGCCGCATCTCGATGGTGATGAACAGTACCTTGTAGAGCGAGAAGAACACCGGAATCTGGATCGCAATTGGCAGGCAGCCCGCCACCGGGTTGATCTTCTCCTTCTTGTACAACTCCATCATCGCCTGCTGCTGCTTTACCTTGTCGTCAGCATACCGCTCACGGATCATCGTCAGTTCCGGCTGCACCGCCTTCATCTTCGCCATCGAGGCGTAGGATTTGTTGGCGAGCGGGAAGAACAGCAGCTTGACCAGAACCGTGACGATCAGAATGGCGATGCCAAAATTGCCCACCAGATTGAAGAAGTAATCGAGGGCGAGAAACATCGGCTTGGTGAGGAAGTAGAACCAGCCCCAATCGATCAACAAGTCGAAATGATTGAGGTGGAGCGCCTGATTGTAGCCGCCAGCGCCGGCGAGCGGGAAATTCACACCGACGACCGACACCTCCTTGGCGCCGGCGAACAGCCGCGCATCGGTGCCGCCGGTCGTGCCGGGCGCGATACTGATCGGATCGAGCAGATAATCGGTCTGGTAGGTCGGCTGTCCGCCGACTTCGCTCGCAGAGAAGCGCGCATGCACTTTGGCGTCAGTGTTGGGCAACAATGCCGACGCCCAGTATTTGTCAGTGAAGCCGAGCCAGGCATTGGTGACGTCCCAGTGCACTTCCTTCTTGTCGGCGATTTTCTTGTAGGTCTCTTCCTGTTCGCCGTCGCTGCCCATGACGCCGATCAGGCCTTCATGGAGGATGTAGTAGCCGAGCGTCTTCGGCGTACCATGACGGGAAATGAGCGCGTATGGAAACAGCGTGACCGCAGCCGCACTTTTGTTCTGCACATCATCCCGGATGGTGAAAAGATAATGGTCGTCGACCGCGATAGTGCGGCGGAACAGTAATCCGGTGCCGTTGTCGTAAGTGAGCGTGATTGGATGATCGACGTTAAGTGTACCGCCGCCTTGCTGCGTCCACAGCGTATCCGGACCCGGCATTTTTTCGGTGGTGCCGGCAGCAGGCACCCAGCCGAATTCAGCGTAGTAGGCCTCGGGAGCGCCAGACGGCGAGAACAACACGATCGGCGGCGACTTGGGATCGATGGTTTCCCGATATTGCTCGAGCGAGATGTTGTCGATGCGGGCGCCTTTGAGATCGATGCTGCCGTTGAGCCGCGGCGTAGAAAGCGCGACATGCGGAGAGGCCGCGATCAACGACTCGCGAGAGTTTTGCAGCCCTTGAGCCGAAGTTCCGGAGGCGCCGGGTATCGCCGGGGCACCGGCAAGCGGTGCCGGCGTCGCCGCGTTGGCAGGTTGCGTGGTGCCCGGCTGGACTTGCGCCTGCTCCTGCTGCTTGAGCAGCGCGTCATGGCGCTGCTTCTCCATCTGCGGATAGCCGATGAAATACTGCCAGCCCACCACGACGATGAGCGACAGCACAATGGCGAGGATGGTGTTCTTATGTTCGATCATTCAGCGCTCATGCGGCACGGAGCTCGTCGGCTCAGAGGACAGTTTAGTCGGCAGCTTCCGATTGCGGCGCGGCTGGGACGGCCGGGATGGCGAACTTGTTTCATGTAGGGAGTTCGAGCTTGCGCTACCAGTTCCCCTGCCGACCTGGGCGCGAATCCTGCCGAGCGCAACATCAAAATCCTGTATTATCTCGCCGAAAGGAGCAGCGAGCGCCGCCCGGCGGCCGATCAGCACATAATCGTGCCCGGGATTTAGGCCTTCGGCCCCACCAGCCGCCGCCAGTCGGACGACTTCGCGCAAGCGGCGACGCACCCGGTTACGTTCCACGGCGTCACCCACCTGTCGCGATACGGTGAAGCCAATACGGATCGCCCCGTCCTCAGCGCGGCGGCGCGCCTGCAATACGAAGGCTTTGCCGGACACCCGCGCTCCAGTCGCTACAGCCCGAAAATCGCTCCGGCGCTTTAGCCGTTCAACGACAACAGCGGAACGGGCGGATCCAATCACGCACTGAGCCGCTTGCGCCCATGCGCACGCCGCGCCGCGACCACCTTGCGGCCGCCTGTCGTCGCCATGCGCGCGCGAAAACCGTGCCGGCGCTTACGCACCAATTTGCTCGGCTGATATGTCCTCTTCACGAGATTTTCTCCGCTGCACGCGCAATTGGCGCGGCTTATACGGGACCCCTCCCGGCCCGTCAATGCGACGCTCTGACGGCTATATTCGCAGAAGGCTTGCTCGGCGAACTGGAAGTATAGCATATGTGTGACAAGGCTTAGACCTCACCCCGCCAACGTTTGGCCGCTTGGCTCTGCTTTTTCACAGCCGCGGCGGGACTTTCGCGCCGGTTGTTTGCACCAAGGCTTACGCGCCCAACCGAAACGTATTATGTGCGGGCCTGAAGATTCGCCGCCGAGATTTGCGCGCATTGCGATGAGCTTAGCGGGCTTATGACGCCAGAGAACAAAGAGCTCAAGCCGGCAATTTGCGTGATCGGTTCGGGACCCGGCGGCCTTGCCGTCGCAGCGGCTGCGGCGGGGCGTGACGTACCGACGGTGCTAATTGAAAAAGGCCGGATGGGTGGCGAGAGCCTCAACCGCACCAGCGTCCCGGCACAAGCGCTGATCGCTGTAACCGAGCGCATTAATGCGTTCCGTGGCGGCGAGCCCTTTGGCATCAAGACCCAGCGCGTCACCATCGATTTCGGCGCGGTCAACGCCCACGTCCGCGACGTCGTCGGCACGCTGGCACCGAACGCCGCGCGCGCGCGCATGACCGGCCTCGGCGTCCAGGTCATCGAAGGCACCGCGCGCTTCACTGATCCGCGCACTGTCGCGGTCGGCGGCGTTACGGTCAAGGCGCGCAGGTTCGTCATCGCCACCGGCTCCATACCCGTGATCCCGCCAATTCCCGGCTTGTTCAACACCCCGTACCTGACGGAAGAATCTGTTTTCAATCTTGCAGAGATTCCGCGCCATCTCATTGTCATTGGCGCCGGTGCGGCTGGACTAGAACTGGCTCAAGTCTTTCGCCGGCTTGGTTCGGAGGTCACCGTACTCGATGCGGCGACGCCGCTGCGAAGCGACGACGCCGAAGGTGCAGCGGTCGTGCTCGATGCGCTCATGCGCGAGGGCATCAAGCTGCGAACCGGAATTGAGATCGCCAAAGTCAGCCGGTCGCTGGCGAAGGTGAGGGTTGTGCTTGGTACAGACGGGGATGCCGAGACGATCGAGGGCTCGCACCTGTTGATCGCCACTGGACGGCAGCCGAATCTGGAGGATCTCAATCTCGACGCCGCCGGGATCCGCACGACAAGCCATGGCATCGTCCTCGACAAGTCGCTGCGTACAACCAACAAATCGGTGTATGCCGTCGGCGACGCCGCCGGAGGCCCCAGATACGCTCATGTCGCGGACTATCACGCCAGCCTGGTCATCCGGCATGCCCTGTTTCGCGTTCCAGTCCGCGTTAACCACGAGACCATTCCGTGGGTGACCCATACTGATCCGGAATTGGCCCAGGTTGGTCTGCTCGAGGACGAGGCGCGCGCGCATTCGGGCGCCATCCGGGTGCTCCGCTGGCCCTATCGGGAGAACGATCGGGCGCAGGTTGAGCGCGTGACCGGGGGCCATATCAAGGTCATTACCGACCGCGCCGGCGAAATCCTTGGGGTGACGATTGTCGGCCCGAATGCCGGTGAAGCGATTGCCGCCTGGACGCTGGCGATTTGGGAAAAGCTTAATATCCGCGCCATGGCCAGCGTCGTAGTTCCCTATCCAAGCTATGCCGAGGTGGGAAAACGCGCCGCCATGACCTATTTCATCCACGGTTTGACGATTCCGCGGACGCGTCGCATCATGCGATGGCTGCGTCGCATGAAATAGCTTGAACGGTAGATAGGCTTGGATAGCGCAGCGAGGCTCCATCGATGAGCGATGAAACCGCCGCGCGGCCGGAGCCGGTCCGGGCGCCGCGCTTTGGACTTTCGGGCAAACTCCTCGTCCTCACGATCCTGTTCGTGATGCTCGGGGAGGTGCTGATCTATGTCCCGGCGGTCGCCAATTTCCGTGTCAACTGGTTGAAAGACCGCCTGGCCGGCGCCTATACCGCAGCGCTCGTGCTCGAAGCAGCCCCGAACGGCATGGTATCCGACAGTCTCGCCAAACAAATCCTCGACTCGATCGGCGCGCGGGCCGTCGCGATGAAGATGGGCAAGCAGCGCCGCCTGCTCGCCGTCGGCGACATGCCGCCGCCGATCAATCATGACTTCGACATGCGCAACTTCATGACCTTCGATTCGATCACCGATGCGTTCATGTTGATGTTCGACGCCCGCAAGAATGTGATGCGCGTCGTCGGCCCCGCGCCGATGGGCGGTGACTACATCGAGATCGTCATGGACGAGCCGCCGTTGCGCAAGGCGCTGCTCCACTATTCCGTGGACCTGTTGCTGATCTCGTTGTTGATCTCGGTCATCACCGCGGCGTTGCTTTATCTGACGCTGCACTACACTTTCGTGCGCCCAATGCGCCGGATCACCGCCAACATGATGGCGTTCCGCGCCGACCCGGAGAATGCCGCGCACATCATCGCGCCGACCGGGCGCGCCGACGAGATCGGCGTCGCCGAACGCGAGCTCGCAAGCATGCAGACCGAACTTGTCTCGATGCTGCATCAGAAGAACCGGCTCGCGGCGCTTGGTCTTGCCGTCTCCAAGATCAATCACGATTTGCGCAACCTGCTCGGTTCGGCGCAACTCATCTCCGACCGGCTTGCGAGCCTGCCCGATCCGGGCGTGCAGCGCTTTGCGCCGAAGTTGATGCGTGCGCTTGAGCGCGCCATCGCCTTCTGCCAGTCCACATTGTCATACGGGCGGCTACAGGAACCGCCGCCGGAGCGAAAGCCGATCCTGCTCGAGCCCCTGGTCGAGGAGGTAAACGAGACCCTGGGATTGGGCGCCGATGCGCCGATCCGCTGGATCAGCGCAGTCGAGCGCGAATTGGTGATCGATGCCGACTATGACCAGCTCTTCCGTGTGCTTCTCAATCTTACCCGCAACGCCATGCAGGCGCTGGAGAGCCGCGCGGCGCGCGATCCAGGCCGCGACCAGATTCGCATTACCGGCCGGCGCGAGGGCGCCGTCGTCGTGATCGAAGTATCCGATACGGGACCGGGCTTTTCCAATAAGGCGCAGGCCCATCTGTTCGAGGCGTTTCAGGGTTCAACCCGTACCGGCGGCACTGGACTTGGCCTCGCCATTGCCGCTGAACTGGTGCGCGCCCATGGCGGCGAGATCCGCCTGGTCGAAGGCACTATCGGGGCGACGCTCCGCCTGACTATTCCCGACCGCGCGGTGGAATTGAGCGCCCGCCGCGGCGCCCGGGCGCAAGGCTGAACAGATCACAATGGCAGAGTCTTCTATGAACGATCTCGGCGTGCAGTCGCATCTCGATGCATTGCTGGCGACAGTCGGGCCTGTCGACGGACTTCAAATTGTCGATGTCGGTTGCGGCGAAGGGCAGTTGTCGCGGGCTCTTGCCAATCGCGGTGCGCGGGTCACCGGCTGCGACCCGTTCATCGCCGAGACCGCATGGACGAAGGTCGGCGCTGGCAGCTATCGACTGATCAAAGCGGCGGCGGATGCGTTGCCTGAGCCGGATCAGTCAGTCGATCTCGTTGCGTTTGTTTTCTCGCTCCACCATGTGCCCGCGGCGAGGCTCGAAGGCGCACTCGCCGAGGCGCGCCGGGTGTTGCGACCATCGGGCCGGCTCTACGTCGCTGAACCGCTCGCTAAAGGCCCGCATCAGTACATCATGGAATTATTTCACGACGAGACCGCCGTGCGAAAAGCGGCAGCCACCGCGCTCATCAACTTTGCCAAACCCAATTTCGCAACCGACCGCATCTCAAGCTACACCGACGCGCGAAGTTATTCCGACTTCGACACGTTCGCCGAACGCATGATCGCAAACATGCGCTTTAACGGCTACACCGAGGAGGCTGTGCTGGCGCCGGCCGTCCGCAGCCGCTTCGCCGAAACCCATGCAGCACACGGCGGCAAATTCGATCAGCCGGTTCGCATCGATTATTTTTGTCCCTGATCCCTTTTTTGTCCCAGATCCTCGCACCTCGATTTGATCGTTGCGCGATCCCGGCTAAATTGCCGGTCGCAATTTATCGGGGGGCTCGATGAACGTCGCGACCGATGACGCGGGGACATTCACCTACGACGACTTCGCGGCGGCTGGTACATGGCCGAGTGACAAGTGGTACCGGCACCTGCCGACACCCGACCTTTGGGATCCGGCCGCCGTCGTCACCTACGGTGGCGGCACGCTCGCGGTCGAAGCGCCCCGCTTTACGCTGACGAGGCGCGACGGACACGACAACGTCAAGGCGCTGATCTACTCGACCGCAGAGTTTGGCCCCGGCGAGCACGGCCTGCTGACGGTCGAGGCCGACATGCGGGTCGAGACCTTCGGCACCGAGCGCAATCCGTTTGGCGCCGATGGCGGCGATGTGCGTCTCGGCTGTGGCGCTTTCAACACCATCGATCTGAAGACTTTCATGGTGTTCGACTTTTTCGTCAGCAACAGTTGCATCGTGCCGCTTTACGAAAGACTCCCGTTCGGCCAGCGCAAAGACAATCCATATCCGGCCTTTACCGAGTTAATTCCAATTTCGCTGCCAACCTCGCCGGGTCAATCGCATCATTACGCTATCACCTACGACCGCGCCAATGACCGCGCCGCGTGGCTGGTCGACGGCAAGGTGGTGGCCGAGCGGGCATTCATCGGCGCTCCGCCCGGCGAGCGGGGGCCGATTGTGAAAGTCGACAGCATCAAGGTCGGCGGCGGCCTTTTTACGCTGTTCGGCGATCTGCTCAACGATCGCGCCAGGACCGGCGATCGCGAAAAAATTCCTGGCCTCGATCCGCATTACGATCGAACTTTATTCGGCCAGGGGGCCAAAGTAGAATTCAAGCCATTCAAGATTTCGCGACGATGAGCGGTCTTTCGCCAACAAAGCTCAAGGAAGCAGATCACATGGTGCACGAATCCCGAACCATCAAAGTCAACACCGATCCAAAAGAGCCGAAGCTGACCCGTGACTTGGTCTGGCGGGGCTTGGTGATGAAGGCTGAAAACCCGTTGCCTTTCGTTCCGGTCATCACCGCCTGCCGGATCGTCGAGCGGCAGGGCGATGACCGGTTTGTTCGCGAAATCGTCGACAAAGGCGACACCATCACCGAAATCGTCACGCTGCAGCCGCAGCGCGCGGTTAAATTTGAACGCACTTCGGGCCGCGTCCTTGGCACCATTCTCAACGAGATCGTCGAGGACAACGACGGCGAGCTCGCGCTCAAGTTCACCTTCAAGCTTAGGGTCGACGGGATCGAGCCGGGCAGTGCGGCGGAACGCGAGTTCGCTGGCCAAATGGAAGAAGGCTACCTGATGGCGGTCGCCGCAACGCTGAAAGCGATGCGAAAACTCTCCAAAGAGCACGTCCTCAGCGCCGCCTCGTAAGCGGCCATAGCGCGCAGCACTCGGCGAGGAAAAAGGGGGACGATGAAGCGCCGAGATTTGCTCATCGCGTTGCCTTTGCTTACCACGGGCCTGCTCGGGGCCCGAATCGCCAAAGGCGCGCGTCCTTTGACGGTTGGGGCCGCGCTTCCCGACCCGCCGTTCGAGCTTATGACCAAGGACGGCCCGGCCGGCTTTGACGTTACCCTTATGCAAGGCATCGCGAAGATGCTCGGCCGCGAATGGCGGCTCGTGCGCTATCGGGGCGCCGACTTCAACGGTATCTTCGCTGGTCTCGCCTCCGGCGTTTATGATTGCATTGCTTCAGGCACCACCATCACGCCGGAACGGCAAAAGATCGCGGATTTCTGTGCACCTTATGTCATTTCCGGCCAATCTCTCGTGGTCGATACGAGCCGCCATCCGACCGTACACGGCATCGCCGACCTCAAGGGCCTGGTGATCGGCGTGCAGCAGGGCAACACCAGTCAGCCCGTCGCTAACAGACTCGTCGCTGAACATCGTGCTGCGCGCGTGCGCGTCTACGCCTATGACGAGATCGAAAAGGCCCTCGGCGATCTCTCAACCGGCGGCTGCGACGCCTTCATGAAACTCGCACCGGTCACGGAGTGGCTTGTGCGCGATCGTCCGAAGCTCAAGGTCGTCGAAGTGGGTATCACCCGCGAGCGCCTCGGCATCTGCGTGCGCAAAGGAAACAGCGCGCTGCGGGACGCGATCGGAAAGGCGCAAGCGGCGCTGACGGCGGATGGCACGCTCGCTGCGCTGATCAAACAATGGCTCGGCGACGGAGCGGCGGTGCCCGGATAAGTCCGGCCGCATTCGCGGTGAAGCTGGTTAAAGAGTTTTGACGTCAACGGCAATCACACTTGGGACAACGACAATGATTTTAATCGCCAACATCCTCGTCGCGCTGGTCGCCGTTCTTCATCTTTATTTTCTGGTGCTGGAAATGTTTCTGTGGACCAAGCCGCTCGGCCTCAAGACCTTCAACCAGACCCAACAGAAAGCCGACGACTCCGCCGTACTGGCCGCAAATCAAGGCCTGTACAACGGCTTTCTCGCTGCCGGACTTATCTGGGGACTTTTTCACCCCGTCGCCGGCGTCGGCTTCGAGATCAAGCTGTTCTTCTTGCTCTGCGTGATCGTAGCCGGGCTCTATGGCGGCTATTCGGTCAGCACCAGAATTATTCTGGTCCAGGCGGTTCCTGCCACGTTAGCGCTGGCGCTGTTGTTGATCGCTTGACGCCATCGGCCGATCATCAAAATTCCCCCTCAGCGTAGCCCTGCCTGCTGCAGCAGCGGGAACGTCTCCACCTGAAATCGCTTCATGTCGTCGACATAACGCGGCCAGGTGAGCACGATGCCGTCAAAGCCAGCGCGCTCCAGAATTGAAAGCCCGTCGACCACCTGCTCCTTGGTGCCAATCAGCGGATAACCGACCCACCCGGCGATGAAGTGCTCCTTCAGGGTTTGCAGGATTGCCGCTGGGATCGACTGCGAATTGATGCCCATGGTGTTGACCAGGTTTTCGACGCCCACCCAATCGCCTTTCTCGAACACACACTCCTTATAGAACGCCCGAGCATCCGCCTCGGTGTCGCCCTGGAAAATGTAGGCGTTGGTCCAGACCTGGATTTCGCGCTTGCATTCGTCCCACGCGGTTTTGCGCGACGTCTCGACGCGGGCGCGCATGCTGTCGAGATCGTGGGCTTCCAGATTGACGAAGTTCACGTCGGCGTGGTGTGCGGCAAACTGCCGGCCCTTGGGCGAAACGCCGGCCGCCATGATCGCCGGATGCGGCTTTTGCAAAGGCTTCGGCGCCATGATCGCGCCTTTGACGTTGTAGAATTTGCCATCAAAATCGAACTCGTCCTCGCTGGTCCACAGCCGTTTGATGATCTCGATCCATTCCGCCGCCATGTCGTAGCGGGTGTCATGTTCGAGCAGCGGCGCGCCGAACATCTCGATTTCCGGCCGGTACCAACCGGTGACGACGTTGAGCACGAAGCGGCCGCCGCTGACATGATCGATGGTGCCGGCCTGCTTCGCGGCCATGACCGGATGCATCGTCGGCACATGCGAGGTAGCGAAGACGGCGGGATTTTTGGTCAGCGCAGCCATGGCGGCAGCCCAGGTGAAGCACTCGAACCCTTCGCCGTTGAAATTCGTGCTGCCGCCGAAGCCCTTCCAGCGCCCGACCGGAACGATGGCTTCGAGTTGCATCTCGTCCGCCATCATCGAAATCGCCGCGGTGCTCGGCCATTGCGCTTTCAAAACGCCGTCAACCGATGACATCGTAGCACCGCCGGAGAGATTGCTGCAGAACGTCCCGAGTTTCAGCTTGCGGTCGTTGAAAAGCGGATTGCTCGCTTCACGCAATTGGTCCGCTCTGTTCCGCATGTCCATGCCATTCCCTCCCCGACTTTGTATTTCTGTATTCTTGTTGCACTATCGTGCGAACCCTAAGATGGTCCCACACTTGTCGCAAGTCGCCGGCGCGATTGCTGCCATGCGGGTTCGTTCAGTCTGGAGACGCACAATGATCACGCTCTACCATCACGGGTCGTCGGTGTGCGCCGCCAAGGTTCGCATCGTGCTCGCCGAAAAATCGCTGCCGTGGGAAGGTATCTACATCGACATTCTGCGCGGTGATCAGTTCGATCCGGCTTACGTCAAACTCAATTCCAAAGCCGTCGTCCCGACGTTGGTCCACGACGGCAAGGTCATCATCGAGTCGACGGTCATTTGCGAATATCTGGACGAGTGCTTTCCCGACCCGCCGCTTAAACCCGCCGACCCCGAGCATCGCGCCGCGATGCGATTGTGGACCAAGGCGGTCGACGAATTTCTACATCCGGCTTGCGGAGAGATCACCTTCGCGAGCTGTCACCGGCACATCATCAAGCGTTTGTCGCCGGAAAAATTCGCGCAGTTTCTCGACAGCACCCCGCCGATCTCCGTGACCGCCGACTGGCACGCGCGCAAAAAGGAAATCGTGCTTCAGGGCATGGCCGCGCTGCGGATCGATCGGACGTTCCGCCTGTACGACAGCTATCTGCAAAAGATGGAAGACACTCTGATGGATCAGGCTTGGCTCGCCGGCGCGGGCTACTCGCTGGCCGATATCGCCATGACACCGTACGTGAACCGGCTCGACATGCTCGGCATGTCTGAAATGTGGACCGGCACGCGGCCGCGGCTTTCCGACTGGTTCGAACGGGTAAAATCGCGTCCGAGTTTTAAGCCGGCGCTGCTCGATATGTGCCCGCCCGACCTCACCAACGATCTCAAGACGTTCGGCACTCAAACTTGGCCGGACGTGAAACGTCTGTTGGCCGCGTAGGCCCTTCCGTGAGCAAGGATAAGCCGCTCGCCGGGCGAGTCGCGATCGTCACTGGCGCCGGGCGCGGGCTCGGCCGCGCTATGACGTTGGGGCTAGCGCGTGCCGGCGTCGCTGTCGTGTCGACTGCCGCGCGTGAGCTCGGCGAAGTCGAGCGTGTTGCGAGCGATGCGGCCGAGGCCGGCGCGCCGGATCGCGTCGTGCCGATATGCGCCGATGTCACCAGCGAGGCAGACTGCGCCCGCGTGGTGGCGACCGCGCTCGAACGCTTCGGCCGCCTCGATATTCTGGTCAACAACGCCGGGCGCGGCATGAAGTACGTCAGCGAAAATTTCATGACCGAGCCGACGCGCTTCTGGGAGACGTCACCCGACGCATGGCGCCTGGTGATCGACACCAATGTCGTCGGGCCATTCCTGATGGCGCGCGCCGCCGTGCCGCCGATGCTGGCGGCCGGATGGGGCCGGATCGTCAATGTGTCAATGAATGCCGAGACGATGCGGCGGCGGGGCTTCTCGCCTTATGGGCCCTCCAAGGCGGCGCTGGAATCCGAGGCCATCATCTGGGCTCAGGACCTTGCCGACACCGGCGTCACGGTCAACGCGCTCCTTCCCGGCGGCGCGACATTGACAGGGATGATTCCCGCGGGATTTCCCGATCACCTTCGTTCAACACTGCTCGACCCTGCGATCATGGTGCCGCCATTGCTCTATCTGGCAAGCAACAAGTCCGACGGCGTCACCGGCCGGCGCTTCATCGCTGCCAACTGGCGCGAGGATAACGTCGAAGCTGCTGCGACCGGAGCTGGCTGGTAACGGACCGGGAAAAGGCCTCGCTCGTCAATGCTACTCGGTGGGGTGCCAAGCCGGCGCAGTGAGGCGGCGCTTGCCGTCCGAGGCGCGGCGCTCGCCAGCTTCAAGCGGAAGCTTGTCCCAGAGCTGGCAGGTGACCTGCTTGTGCTTCTGGTCGAGGCCTTCGCAGTAATTGGTGTATTCGCAGACGCGCACGTCCTTGCCGAAGCCGAGTTGGACTTTGCGAAACCAATCCGGATCGGCCAGCGATTGCCGCGCAGCGCCGACGATGTCGCAGACGCCGCGCGCCAGATAGTCTTCCGCCATCTCAAAGTTATGGATGCCGCCGGCGCACACCACCGGCACCTCCGTGCCGGCCTCGCGCACGGCTTTGCGAACCGCCGCGGTCGGTGCGGCGTTGCGGCCGAACGGTCCGCGTTCGTCGGAAATGAACTGCGGCATGCACTCGTAGCCGCTCGGGCCGGTGTAGGGATAGACCGCACCGCCAATGCCCGGCTGCTTGGCGTCATCGAACTTGCCGCCGCGTGACAGCGAGATGAAGTGCGCGCCGGCGCGGGCGAAGGCGACACCGAAATAGGTCGCGTCCTCGGCGGTGCCGCCGCCTTCAATGCATTCTTCCGCCAGAAAGCGGAGGCCGACGGCAAATTTGTTGCTTACCCTGCCACGCACCTCGGCCAAAACTTCAAGCGGCAATCGGGCGCGATTTTCGATCGAGCCACCGTAGCCGTCCGGTCGCGTATTGGTGCGCGAAAGAAACGACGACATCGTATAGGCGTGGGCGTAGTGCAGCTCGACGCCATCGAAGCCAGCCTCCTCCGCGCGTTGAGCGGCCTCCGTGAATAAGCCAGGCAACACTTGCGGCAGGCTCTTGATGTGCGAGCGGTCCATATCGGTGATGCGCTCGCGATAGCCGAATTGCAGCGCCTCCAATTCCCCCGGCGTCAATACTTTGACGAGATCATCCTCGCTCATGGCGCTCAGGCGCGCGCGAACTTCGGCGTCGGACAAATGTATTTCGCCAAGCGCAGCGCGGTGGCGGTCGGTGATCTCCAGGAAGCGCTCGAAGAATTTCTTTGGTTCGGGCCGGCGGCGAACCGCAAGAAAATCGATCAGCTGAATAAGAAGCCGCGTGCGGCCTCCGCTCGCGCGCTGCACCGCCTCGACCAGCCGCCGCAAGCCCGGCAGGAAGCGGTCGTGACCGATGCGCAAGAGCGGTCCGCTTGGCACGTCGCGAACGCCGGTTGCCTCAACAACGATCGCTCCGGGCATGCCGCGGGCGAAGCGCTCATACCACTCGATAACTTCCTCGGTAACGTAGCCCTCTTCGGTCGCTCGCCATGGCACCATGGCAGGAACCCAGGTCCGCTGGGCGAGCGTCACCGGACCGATCTCGACGGGAGAGAACAGGCGCGAGGCGGCAGCCTCCGCTGCGGACGGCACGCGTCCGGCCGAGGCCTCGTATCGGATTCGTTGCGGGGGTCGCCACACGGTCTTTTCTTGCCTTGTTCACCATTCCAAGCCGCACCTTATACCACGGCGGCACGGCCACTTTGAGTTAAGCTGTGCCATTCGCCGGCGCTTGCCAATAGGCTAAGGAGCCGATAGCTATGGCCGGCGCCGCAAGCGGCCTTTTCCGCGCGGCGTGCCGCGCCCGTAGCTCAGCTGGATAGAGCACCAGACTACGAATCTGGGGGTCAGGAGTTCGAATCTCTTCGGGCGCGCCACCTTATTTCCATAACTTTAGCGCGTATCGGAAGTATTCTGTGCTCGCTGACATTCTGGATTTTTGAGGCAAAAACTTTCCGCGCGCGCCGTATTTATGCGCCGGAGCCCGAGATCGGGGTGCAGATTTCGCTTCGAGTGCGGCAGATGATCAATCCCACACCAGGCCCGTGCGACGAAGCAACCATCAGATCCACTCCTCTGTCTCGGGATTGCGCGCCGAGCGCCAAACCGTGGGTGTTGCTCGCCACGATCCTCGCATCCAGTGTCGCCAACATCGACGGGTCCATCGTGAACGTCGCCTTGCCCGCGATCGAGGCCGAGCTTGCGACTTCGGTTGTGGTCATTCAGTGGCTCGTCAATGCTTACGCGCTTTGCCTTTCCGCATTTCTGCTGACTGGCGGTGCCGCCGGAGATCTTTTTGGCCGCCGCCGGATCTTCCTGATCGGCATCGCGATCTTCGCCGCCGCATCGCTTTGGTGCGGTCTCGCACCGAACATCGCCCAACTGATCCTGGCGCGGGCGATTCAGGGTACCGGCGCAGCGCTGTTGATCCCGTGTTCGTTGGCGATCATCGGCGCAACCTTCGACGAATCCGAACGCGGCAAAGCGATTGGAACCTGGGCGGGTTTCTCAGCCTTAGCGACGGCGGTTGGACCGCTGCTGGGCGGATGGATTGTCGATCATTTCACCTGGCGCTGGATTTTCTTCATTGCTCCGTTGCTCGCATTGCCGGCGATCTCGATCGCGCTCTACAAATTGCCGGAGAGCCGCGATGACGAAGCGAAGGGCGATTTGGATTGGCGCGGGTCGCTGCTTGCATTTGCTTCGCTGGGAAGCGTGGCTCTTGGCCTGATGTTTGCGCCGGTTTTTGGCTGGGGCAATGTGCCGGTCATCCTCGCGCTGCTCGGTGGCTTGTTGTTGTTGGCTGCATTTATTTGGACGGAAGCGCATATCAAATTTCCAATGTTGCCGCTGGGACTGTTTCGCTCACGCACCTTCAGCGCCGTGAATTTAATGACGCTCTTCCTCTATGCCGGACTCGCGGGCACGTTCTTCCTGTTTCCCTTTGCGCTTATTCAGGTTCAGGGGTTTTCGGCGACGCTGACCGGCGCGGCCTTTCTGCCCTTCACATTGATCATGGCAGCGCTGTCGCGATGGTCGGGCGGGCTGCTCAACCGCTTCAGCGCCAAATGGCTCCTGACGATAGGTCCCGCGATTGCCGCTCTTGGCATCGCATTATTGGCATTCTCCATTGCTGGCGGATCATATTTGGTCGTCGTGGCGCCCATCGCGATCTTTGCGTTTGGCATGGTCGTCACCGTCGCGCCATTGACGACGACGGTGATCGACGCTGTCCCGACCCATCAGACCGGGATAGCGTCTGGAATAAACAATGCGGTGGCATCGGTGGCAAACCTTCTCGCGATCGCCATTCTCGGGGCGGTGGCGCTCGGAGTTTACAATCACGCCCTCGACAAGAGTCTCGAGAGCAAGGTCGTGTCCGCCGAGGTCACGCAGGCGGTGCAACGCGCGAAAGGACAGTTCGTCGTCGCGCCCGCGCTGTCGGCCGTTCACGGCGACGACCGGCAAACCGCTGAGGTCATTATCAAGGGGTCGTTGGCGAAAAGTCTCCGGTTCGCCATGCTTGGGTGCGCATTATTGGCACTCGCAGGGGCCGCCTGCGGCGCCCTACTTCCAGGGACGCGCACCGCTCGAACAAACTCCGCACAGGTTAAGACTTGAGCCGGTCAGTTCGCGTATCCCTCATTCGGGATACTCACTCAACAGCAGGCTTAGCGCCACTTTTCCCGCGCGATTAGCCTCCGTCGCAGTCTCAAAAAAGGCTTTCGAGCGGTCGATCGCACTGGTTCTGCCTGCGCGATAGATCTCCCACTGCCAAGGTTTGGGCAGAGGCGCCCTGTTCCTAACGACAACGGAGAAATCAGCGTGGTCGATCATGGGAAAGACCTTATCGCGCCGCATTGCGGAGAGGGCGCGTGAAATTTCTCCGCGACGTGCTCGCGGCGAGAATTGCGACGCGTGCTTATACCAGAGCCGAATTAACCCGCATTGTCAGGAATGAGGGAGCCTTGACGGTACCTCTGCGTATTTGACCGCCCCGCCGCCGAACCGCGTTCGCAGCTCACGAAAGGAAATGAGCCGGCGCGCCGCCTCATCCCACAGCACGAGGCGCACACAGGCAAGACTCTGGCGAAGAGAGAGTCGGCCGACATTCGCCAGATCGGGATGCTGACGAAGCGCAAGCGGCAATCGGTAAAACGGAATTCGGCTGCACAGATGATGGATATGGTGCACGCCGATATTGGCCGTGAACCACATCAGAACGGCCGGAAGATCGTAGTGAGAGCTGCCGTAGAGCGCAGCAGTCGAGCAACTCCAATCGCGGTCTTGCGACCAGGCGGTATGTTCGAATTGGTGCTGGACATAGAACAGCCACACCCCGATCGCCCCGCCGAGGACGGTAATCGGCAGATGCACCAGAAGGAACGGGCCAACACCGACCCACCACATCATGCCGGCAGCGACCAGCGCGGTCGCGCCATTGGTCGCCATGGTGCTGACCCAGGGCCTCCACCCTTCCCGCATCTGGCCGAACGGAAGGCGCTGCCGCAGGACGAATAAATAGATTGGACCAATCCCGAACATGACGATCGGATGGCGGTAAAGGCGATAAGCAAGCCGGCGCCAGAACGGCAGAGCCAGATATTCGCTGACGGTGAGCGTATCGATGTCGCCGGTGCCGCGGAGTTCGAGATTGCCGGAGGTCGCGTGATGGACGCCGTGGGCGCGCCGCCAGAAATCATAAGGAGTCAGCGTGAAAACACCGAGTACGCGGCCGACCCAGTCGTTTACCACCCGATTGCGAAACAGCGAGCCGTGGCCGCAATCGTGCTGGATCATGAACAAACGAACCAAAAAGCCGGCGGCAGGAATCGTCAGCAGCAAATAAAGCCCGTATCCAACCTGGAGCGCAGTCCACATCAACAGCCAAAGCAGAATGAACGGCACGACCGTGACAAGAATCTCGAGAATGCTGCGTAAATGTCGCGGCTCCCGATAGCGCGCCAGGCTCAATGTCAGGGCACGCATGTCAGCCGCAGCGGCGGCCGCCTTCGTTTCATCGTTCAAAATTCTCTCCAGGATTAAACTGTAAACTTTGTTTGTTTTGCGAAGGCGGCAAGCGCCGCCCTCCGCGGGCCCGCGCGCGGACGCATCTTTTTCGTTTTTCGTCAGAAAGGCGTCGTTCGTACGCCGCACATCAAGCGGCGGTTTTGGCGAGACGATCGGTACAGTTTTGTACGATACAGGACACAGCGTTGCCCGTCTATGACACAAAAAGTGACAAAGTAAGGCAATGTCGCGTGGTTGCCGGATTTTTCAGAATGTCTCCGGGCTTTTTAGAATGTCAGGTGGCTGGACTGGTAAAAGCTCATTTTGACCCTATATTGTTGCAATCGTTTGTCGATCTGTATCCAGACGATGTTTGATCGTTGTTTGCGAGGCCCGGCCGATGGCTGATTTCGATTACGACGCTGCAGCCGAACTGTTTCCGACACGAAGGCGGCTTCCTCGGCGTGAACCATTTGGTTACAAGCGGTTTGAACAAGCTGCACAGGCCATCCGCTTCGCTATTGAGGACCTGCCGCCGGAATGTCTCATCGGCGCGTTTCTCGAAGTCGATGAGCAAAGATACGGCAGTAGCGATATCCGCCGACTTTATGATAGCGCCGAATATCCTCTAACCCGGCGCGCGCGATCGTGACCGATAAGACGATCGACCTCGACCAGCATCGCGGGATGATTGCGCAAAAAGCGACCGAGCTGCGCCGGCTGCTGGCCGATGTTGAGACCAACGAGAAAACATTGCGGCTGCGCCAAGACGAATTGGAAGCCCACCTACTGGCGGCACCGGCTGCGAATTGGCATGAAGCCGCGGAAAAGGCCCGCTACCTCCTCAATCTTTTTGGCGCGACGCTTGCTGCACAGGATCCGCGGCGACAGAAACTGATCGCGGCCGTTCTTGCCGATTTCAAGCGGCTTTCGGGCGAAAGCTGAGAGCAACTGACGCGACCGTCAGCCGCGCGCCCGAAGCGTAGCGCGATTGATCTTTCCGGTTTGCGTCTTCGGCAAGGCGTCGACAAATTCGATGGCGCGCGGATATTTGTAGGGCGCGATTGCACGCTTGACGAATTCCTGGAGTGCACGCGATAGATCGTCACCGGCTTTGGCGGCGTCGCGCAGCACGACAAATGCTTTGACGATCTGCCCGCGCGCGGGATCGGTGACGCCGACAACGGCGCATTCGCTGACGCTCGGGTGCTCAAGCAGCACTTCCTCGATTTCCTGGCCCGAAATGTTGTAGCCGGCGCTGACGATCATGTCGTCGGTGCGCGAGTGATACCAAAAGAACCCGTCCGCATCGGCGTGAAAGGCATCGCCGGTCAGGTTCCATCCGTTGATGACGTAGGCCTTCTGCCGATCCGGATCGTTAAGGTAGCGGCAGCCGATCGGCCCGCGTACCGCGAGCCGCCCAACCGCGCCCGGCGGCAGGGGCTTCATCGCGTCATCCACGACCATGACCTGATAACCGGGCAATGCGGTGCCGGTTGACCCTGGACGAATGTCGTCGCGCGGGACTCCGATGAAGGCGTGCAGCATCTCCGTCGAGCCCATGAAATCGAGAATGCGAATCCCCGTCCGCCGCAGCCACTCGTCGAAGACTGCGACCGGTAAATGCTCACCGGCGGAACAGCAGGTGTGCAACGTGGAAAGATCGAACCGCAAGGTGTGGGGCGACATGCTCCGGTACATCGTCGGCCCGAGCAGCAAGGTCGTCACGCCGAAATCCTGCACGGCTTGCAGCATGAGTTCCGGATTGGCCTGCTCAAGGAGAACCGTAGAACTGCCGCGGCGCATCGGAAACAGCAGCAGCGAGCCCAAGCCGTATGTAAAGCCCAGCGGCGCGCTGCCGCTAAAAATATCATCCGGAGTAGAGCGCAACGTTTCCGCCGGATAAGTGTCGCACATGGCCAGCACATCACGGTGAAAATGCACGGTGGCTTTCGGCGGTCCAGTGGTGCCGGACGTGAACGCAATCAAGGCAACGTCGTCGTGAGAGGGCACGACGTTCGAGAAGGCGTCGCTCCCAGCCCACATCAGCCGCTCCAGACCGCCAGCAGCGTCTGAATTGAAGTACCGGACCTGTTTGAGCGACGGACACAACGGCAAAGTCGCTTCGAGTTCGGCGGCGAGCCGGGCATCGCAAAGCGCGAGCTGCGCCTCGGTCTTGTTGCAGATTTGAGCGAGCTCGCGCGACCGGAGCAGCGGCATGGTCGTCACCGCAATGCCACCCGCTTTGAGCACGGCAAACCAGCATGCCGCGAGCATCGGGTTGTTCGCCGAACGCAACAGCACACGGTTGCCCGGAATGAGCCTCATATCGTCGACCAGGACACCGGCGATGCGGTTGGCCTTTTCAAGAAGCTCAGCGTAGGTCCATGTCACCTGCGGTGAGCGCACGCAAGGCCGCGATCCGAGTCCTTCGGCCACGGCGCGATCGAGCAGATCGACCGCGGCATTCACCCGCTTCGGATAGTTGAGCCGCGCCAAAACGTCGTGATCGATCACCGGCCACAATTCGGCCGGCGGAAGGCCACGGCGCGCGAAGTCATCCGGGTAAACGCTTTCGTCCAGCACGACAGTGTTCCGCAGCTTCGCGATCATTTACAAGTCAAATGTTTATATCTAAGGTATTTCCAAGTCAAACCAGCGCGAAGCGTGAGGACCCATGAACGGCAAGCCACCTTTCCGCGCCGACCATATTGGCAGCCTGTTGCGGCCACAGGAACTCATCGACGCCCGTCACAAACTTCGCAACGGCGAGATGAGCGAGAGCGCGCTGCGCGAAATCGAGGATCGGGCGATCCGCGACGTGATCAAATTCCAGGAAGAGATCGGCCTGCAAGCCGTGACTGACGGCGAATTTCGGCGTGGCGCGTTCTTCAGCCATTTCGTCAAAAGCGTCGCCGGGATGACGGTGAAAATCACGCCCTTCACTTTCTCGAACGATGCCGGTGACAGCGTCCAGGCGTACGGGCCTTACGCCGCTGGCAAGCTTAAGCGCAGCAAGGGCATCACGACAAACGAGTTCAAATTCGTCAAGGCCCTGACCGATCGAACCGTCAAGGTGACGATGCCCGCTCCATCGTATGTGAATTTCCTCGGCGGCCGTGAGCGTGTCGACCAGACCGCTTATCCCGATATCGCCGAATACTTTGCCGACCTCGCGGCAGTTTACCGCGAAGAGCTTGCGGAGTTGCACACACTAGGCTGCAACTTTGTTCAGCTCGACGAAGTGCCGTTGGCAATGATGGAGGACCCGCGCGTCAACGACCAGATTCGCGCCCTGGGGGAAGATCCCGACCGGCTTATCGAAGTCTATATCGACGCGATTGCCGCCGCCGTCCGCGACAAGCCCCGCGACATGGTGATCGGCATGCATTTGTGCCGTGGAAATTATCGCGGTCGCTGGCTCGCATCGGGCGGCTATGGCCGGGTCGCTGAGCGCCTTTTCAACATTCCGGGTATCGATGTCTTTTTCCTGGAATACGATTCGCCGCGCGCTGGAGACTTCTCGCCGCTGCGCCTGCTCCCCCGCGGCAAATGGGCCGTGCTTGGTTTGATCTCCAGCAAGACCGCCGTTCTGGAAGACAAAAATGCAATTTTGAAAAGGATCGATGAGGCCACAAAGTCTGCGCCCCTCGATCAGCTCGGCATAAGCCCGCAATGCGGATTCGCGACGAATTTGACCGGCAGTCCGCTCACGCCCGCTGACGAAAAAGCAAAATTGCGCCTGGTGGTCGATATCGCTCAAGAAGTGTGGAACTGACAATGGCAGCGGCGCGCAGCGACATCGCCATCAAGCTGCCCGTCGACGATATCGAGACGCGGGGCGCCTCAAGCGGCCACGGCGATTTGCGCCTTTGGTTGCGAATGATGGCAGTCCACAAGCTCGTGATCAACGAAGCACGCCGGCGATTGCGCGCAGAGTTCGACATGAGCTTGTCCCGGTTCGACCTGATGGCGCAACTCGATTCGAACAGCGGCGGCCTGCGCATGGGTGAGATTTCAAATCGCCTTATGGTCACGACCGGCAACGTCACCGGCCTGACCGATGAACTGGAAGCCGAAGGACTGGTCGAGCGTTCCGCAGATCCGCACAGCCGTCGCGCGCTTCTGGTGCGGCTCACGCCCAAAGGCAGAAAAGCGTTTCGCGCCGCGGCGAAGGCGAACGAAGTGTGGATCGCTGAGTTCTTTTCTGTTCTTTCGGCCAAGAACAAGAAGGCGATGTTCGGGATACTCGGCGCGCAAAAAGCATTTCTGCATACGCGGGTGCGACAAACAGGAAGACCCTCGGCAAAATAGACATCGATCAGCAGTGTATGGAACTTTGCAGTAACCTAGTTGTCGCGGGGGAGTGCAGCATGAAGCGGCCGATACTTGCCTTGATCCGCCAATTGGCAAATGGTGCAATGGGCGTGTAGCGAAGCTTGCTATGGTCGATTCTACCGCTCTTTCGACTGCAAAGAGCTCTGGCAGCGGTGTTGATCCTTAATGCGTATCATTCGCGGTAAGCAGGCGATGATAACTGGCGCGGCGTCGGGAATCGGCCGCGCGATAGCGCTGGAACTCGCGAGGGAAGGCGCGGATTTATTTCTTGTCGACATCAAAGCCGCCGAGCTTGCGGCCGTCGCGGAGGAGGCGCGGGACCACGGCGTCAATGTGGTGACCGCCACCGCCGATCTGGCCGACCCTGCCCAGATCAGCAACACTGTCGAGCAACTGCGCAACACCTTGAAGCGGCTCAACATCCTCGTCAACAATGCAGGCACCACTTACTACGGCCAAACTCATCTGATGACCGGCGAGCAATGGAAACGGATCATGGCCGTCAACTTGATGGCGCCGATCCAGCTTGTCCACGAATTGATGCCGATGCTGCTTGCAGCCGAAGACGCTCATATCCTCAATGTCTGTAGCATTTTCGGCTTGGTGACCTGGCGCAAGACGACCGCGTATCAGACCAGTAAATTCGGTCTGGTCGGATTCAGCAACGCGCTACGCGCGGAATATTCCGGCGAAAAGTTCGGCGTGACGGCGCTCTGCCCGGGGTTCGTGCAATCGTCGCTGCTCGACGATTGCGAGACCGATAAACCGGATCGCGAGGTCAAAGTGCCGGCGTGGATTTGTGCGACCGCCGAACAGACCGCGGTCAAGGCCGTTCGCGCCATTCGAAAGAATAAAGGACTGGTTTTGGTCACGCCCGCGGCGCACTTTTATTGGCGATTGATGCGCGTGTCCCCTGCTTTGGTCGATTGGCTGACGCGTGAAGGCTGGCGCCGCCGCGGCAAACCTGCTGCTTCCCCTCATGTGGAAAACAGGGGCAATGAGCGTAGCTTATCGGATGGCGCAACCAAACAAGCGCGCGGTTCGATTCCCGGTTAATCGCCGCTTCTGCTCATTGTGCAAAGCACTGTTCGCTCGCCTTGATCCGGCGAGGGGCAAGTGGTCTTATCAAAAGGCTGTAGTGCCTTTCTGTCGATATGCCGGGTGAACGACGATGAATGAGGCTCTCAATCTGCCGCGTCCGGCGTGGATGACCGAGGACGTCGTCCTGCTGGAAGAACAGGCGCGACGCTTTCTCGCCGCCGAATTCGGCCCGCATCTCGAGCAATGGCACGAAGAGCATTCTTATCCACGCGAGGTGTGGACCAAGGCCGGCGCGGCGGGTTTGTTGTGCGCGTCGATGCCGGAGGAATACGGCGGCGCCGGTGGCACCTTCGCGCATGAGGCTGTCATCGACCGCGAATATTCGCTGGCCGGCTTCGATACGTTCGGCGCATCGCTGCATTCCGGCATCGTCGCTCCATACATCCTTCGCTACGGCACCGAGGAACAGAAGCGGCGCTGGCTGCCGAAGCTCGCGACCGGCGAGATGGTCGGCGCCATCGCCATGAGCGAGCCCGGCACCGGCTCCGATCTGCAGGGCGTGCGCACTACCGCAAAGCGCTCCGGCAACGGCTATGTGCTCAACGGCTCGAAAACCTTCATCACCAACGGTCAGCACGCCAATCTGATTATCGTCGTCGCCAAGACCGATCCCAAGGAGGGCTCCAAAGGCATCTCGCTGATGGTGGTCGAAACCGACGATGCGCAAGGCTTCCGCCGCGGCCGCAAGCTGAAGAAGCTCGGCATGGATTCCGCCGACACCTCGGAGTTGTTCTTCGAGGAAGTATCGCTGCCGGCGGAAAGCCTGCTCGGCACCGAGGAAGGCCAGGGCTTTTATCAACTGATGAAGGACTTGCCGCAGGAGCGGCTGATCGTTTCCGTGCACGCGGTCTCGATGATCGAGCGCGCGCTTAGCCTGACCGTCGACTACGTCAAGCAGCGCCAGGCGTTCGGCAAGAAGATCATCGACTTCCAGAACACCCAGTTCGTATTGGCCGAATGCAAGAGCGAAGCGACCGTTGCCAAGGTCTTTCTCGATCACTGCATCGAACGCCACGTCAAGGGCGAGCTCGACACCGTCACCGCTTCGATGGCGAAATACTGGCTCACCGATCTCCTTGGCAAGATCGTCGATCGCTGCCTGCAGATGTTCGGCGGCTATGGCTATATGGACGAATACCCGATTTCGCGGCTTTATCGCGACGCGCGGGTGCTGCGCATCTACGCCGGCACCAACGAGATCATGAAGCTGCTTATCGCCAGAAGCCTGTAGGGAGGAATTTGTGAAAAAGAAAAAGACTGTCAAGCGCGCAAAAGCAACCAGAAGCGCAAAGACGACCAAACGCACAACAGCCGGCAAAAACGCGAAGGCCATCAAAATTCCGGTTTTCCATCACGCGCTTCTAAAGACATCGCGGATGCAGGAGATGATTGACTGGTACGCGGCGGTGGTCGGCATCGAGCCGGTGTTTCAAGCCCCCGGCATTGCGTTCCTGAGCAACGACGGCGCCAATCACCGCATCTCGCTGGCCGGCGGCCCACAGTTTCGCGACAACCCGCAGTTTCGCACTTTCGCCGGCATGCACCATCTCGCGTTCGAATACGCGTCAGTCGACGATCTGCTTGATTCATGGCAGCGGCTGCGCGACGCGTATGGCTACGAGCCGCACGTGGCAGTCCATCACGGCATGACCTTGTCGTTCTATTACGTCGATCCCGACGGCAACAGCGTCGAATTACAGGCGGATGTGTTCGGCGATTGGAAGAAATCAAAGAAATGGATGCACACTTCGCCGCAATTCAGGGCCGATCCGATCGGCAAGTTTGTCGTTCCTGCCAAGATGGTCGACGCGCGCTCTGCCGGCGTGAAGCAGAAGGAATTGCTGCGCCGCGCCTACGCCGGCGAATACGCCCCGTCAGCGCCCTACGATTTTCGCGTCGATTTTTAGGTCGTTCGCGACCCAGTCGAGCAAGCCGCGATCAGCGCCGCGCGGCGCGATCAGCGAGAGTCCGAGCGGACAGCCTGCTATCGCGCCGAGCGGCAATGAGATTTGCGGCAAGCGGGCGAGACCAGCGATGCACAGTAACGCAAACGCTCGCGCGCGAAACGCTTCGAGCTCAGCGACTGGCGTCGCAAGCTTCGGCGCAATTCCGGGTGCCGTCGGCAGGCAAAGCACGGCGTCATCGCCGAGCAGCGCGTCCATGTGCCTAGCCACACCCTCGCGCAGCGGCCGCATTTTCTCGACTTCAGAAGGGTCGATTGAGCGCGTCCAGCGGAAGCGCTCGGCAATGCCGGGACCGAAGTTCGGATCGTGGGCATCGATCCAGGCGCTATGCCGCTTGCGGATTTCGTCGCCCTGCAGGATGCGGAAAATTTTAGGCCAGGCGGCGGGGTCGCCGGTATAGACGCTGACCTCATGCCGATTTGCGAACGCGTGCCCTAGCCGCGATACCGGAGTAGCCAACGCTTCGGCAACTTCGGCTCCGGCGAAAGAAAACGCATCTTGCGCGATCAACAAACGCTTCGATTTGAAACCGGACGCCGGCAACAGAACCTCGCCGACGCGACGCATGGTCTGCGCGTCGCGCGCAAACCAGCCGACCGTGTCGAAGCTTGCCGCGAGATCGACGACGCCGTCGGCTGGAACGAGGCCGTGCGTGGTGCGGATGCCGTAAATGCCGCAATAGCTCGCGGGCAAGCGGACCGAGCCGCCGCAATCGGTGCCGAGTGCGAAGTCGACGAGGCCGCCGGAAACTGCGGCGGCCGATCCACTCGACGAGCCGCCGGGAATCCGCCCCGGCGCTTTGGGATTGACCGGCGTGCCGTAATGAACGTTCTCGCCGTTGAGGCTATAGGCCATCTCATCGGTGTGGGTTTTGCCGACCATGTGAGCGCCCGCGGCGAGCAACCTCTCGACGGACGATGCGGTTCGCGACGCTGGTGCGTGAGTTTCGAGCCAGACCGGGTTGCCGTTACCGGTCCGATGGCCGGCGATGTCGAAGACATCTTTGACGGCAAAGCTCAGGCCATGCAGCGGGCCGTCCAGCGCTCCGTTCAGCGCGACATAGGTAGGACGGCAGAACGCGTTGTACGGATCGTTCGCAATCATTGCGGCCGATGCAGCGTTGGGCGTTGCCGCGACACGGTCTTGCGGCCGCGCTTAAAGGCGTAAAGAACCGGCGTCAGTTCCGCGACCGCGAGCTCCGGGCTCATTGAATCGAGCACCACCAGATCAGCGGACTTGCCGACATCAAGCCCGTAGTCGCCAAGTCGCATCATCTTGGCCGGGCGCTGCGTCACCATGTTGAAGCACTCGCGCATGTCAGCCTGCTTCCCGACCTGAGCGATATTGGCGTAGAGGTTTGCCATCCGCATCTGCGAGCAGTCGCCGAACGGCGTAAACGGATTGAGAATGTTGTTGCTCGACAGCGAGCAATTGACGCCGTGGTGCAGCAGCTTGTGCGCCGGCACCACGCCGCGGGTGACATTGTAATCGTGCTTGTGCTGGCGCCCCATCAGATAAAGATCGGTCGAAGGCAGAACGGTCAGCGCCACGCCAGCGCCGGCGAGCCGCTTCGCCATGGCTTCGAACGCCGGCGGCGGCAAGCTTGTTGCCTTTGTGACATGGCCGATGGCAACGCGGCCGCCATACTGAAATTCCTCGGTGCGCTTGCAGACATGATCGAGCGTCATGCCGTCCGCGGTCGGACCGAAATCGAGGTGCATGTCGATATCGACGTCGTACTCGCGCGCCAGTTCGAAGATGCGGTCGATCTGGCCCGGCGGATCGCTGTCGACGTAGGGCGCGCCGCCGATCACGCGGCAACCGCGCTCGAGGCCTGCGACCAGAAGTTCATCGGTGCCGGGATTGTTGAGCAAGCCTTCCTGCGGGAACACGCACAGCTGCAAGTCGATCGCCCAGGCATATTCCTTGATCAACGGCAGCACGCCCTCAAGCCCGCGCAGGCCGACGCCCGGATCGACCTCGACATGGGTGCGCATGTGCGTGGTGCCTTGCAGGATCGCCTTCTCCAGCGTGCGCACGGCGCGACCGTGCACGTCTTCGGGCGTGAAACCAGCCTTGGCCTTCGCGGCTTCGGCAATGGCTTCTTCGAGGTCGCCCTTGTCCGACTTAACGCGATCCAGGATGCAGGACTTGTCGAGATGAATATGGGTCTCGACAAAACCGGGGGACACCAGCCGCCCGCCGAGATCGATGGTTTCGCCGTCGGCCGCAAGACCGGGTTCGATGACGGCGATCCGCCCGTCGGCGATGCCGATGTCGGTCACTTCATGCTCGGCGCCGATACGGCGCGCGTTTCTGAGAATGATATCCATGATCCCTCGCGTTACGAATCCACTCTAACAATCATGGCGCGGGGCCGCGACCGCCAAGATAAACGTGGACCAGCGCCATGCGATTATCATGCCGCCGCAAGCATCATGTCCGCGCCCTTTTCCGCAATCATGATCACCGGCGCGTTGGTGTTGCCGGAGACGACGGTCGGCATGATCGACGCGTCAATGACGCGCAAGCGCGCGACGCCGTTCACGCGGAGCTGATCGTCGACGACCGCCATCGGGTCGCTGCCCATTTTGCAGGTGCCGACCGGATGATATTCGGTCTCAGCGCTTCCGCGGATGAATTCGGTGAGTTCGGCCTCGGATTGTTGCGCCGCGCCGGGAAAACGCTCGTCGCGAAGGAACGGCTTGAACGCCGGCGCCGCCAAAATCTCGCGCCCGCGGCGGATGCTGTCGATCAGGATTTTCAGATCGTAATCGGAAGCAAGATAATTTGGATCGATCACCGCGGGTTGCAGCGGATCGCGTGAACCCAACCGGATTTCGCCGCGGCTTTGCGGGCGCAGGCAGCAGCCATGCAGCGTAATGCCGTCGCCGTCGAGCTGGGTGCGGGCGTGGTCGAAGACCTGGGCCGGTATGAAGTGGTATTGGATGTCCGGGGTCGCGGCACCAAGCGCGCTGACAATAAACGCTCCTGCCTCGGCGACGTTACTGGTGCCTGGACCGGTGCGCCGGAACAGATATTCCAGTGTCGGCATAATCGGGCCAAGCCCCCGACCTTTGCTGTCCAGCGTGATGCCCGGCGTCGCGCGCTGCAGAATGTTGACGTTGAGATGATCCTGTAAATTCTTGCCGACACCGGGAAGGTCGAACTTAACCGGCACCCCGATCGCCCCAAGCTCCTGCGCAGGGCCAATCCCGGTTAGCAGCAACAGCTGCGGCGAGTTGATGGAGCCCCCGGCGAGCACCACTTCTTGCGTAGCGCGCGCGGTTTGCAGCTTGCCGCCGCGCATGTATTCGATGCCGACGGCGCGGCCGTTCTCGATCAGGATGCGCGTTGCCTGCGCTTTCGTGACGACAGTCAGATTTTTGCGCCCCGCTGCGGGGTGCAGATAAGCTGCGGCCGCGCTGCAGCGTTCGCCGTTTTTCTGCGTCACCTGAAACAGGCCGCAGCCGAGCTGCACCGCGCCGTTGAAATCCGGATTGAGCGGAATCCCGGCCTGCTGCGCCGCTTCAAGAAAGACATGGCTCAGCGGATTGGTGTATGGCCGTTCGGCGACATTGAGCGGCCCATCGCCGCCGTGAAATTCATCGTGCAGGCGCTCGTTGTGCTCGGCCTTCTTGAAGTAGGGCAGCACGTCCTCGTAGCTCCAGCCGGAATTGCCAAGCTGGCGCCAGTGATCGTAGTCCGCCGCCTGGCCGCGCATATAGACCATCGCGTTGACCGAGCTCGAACCGCCCAAAAGACGGCCGCGCGGTTGGTTCATGCGCCGGCCGTTCATCGCCTTTTGCGGCGCGGTCTCGTACATCCAGCTGAACCGCGGCGTGCCGAGTCTCGCGATGCCCGCCGGCATACGCACGAACAACGATCTGTCGGAGCCTCCGGCTTCGAGAAGCAGCACGTTGGCTTCGGGCTTTGCCGACAACCGGTTTGCCAACACCGAGCCTGCGGAGCCAGCGCCCACAATGATGTAATCGTAGCCCCTCTTCGCCATGTCTCGCCGGCCTAAGCGAGCGGATCGGCCGGGAGGCCGAGGCGGAACTTGCCGTGATTTTCGTATGCCGTATCGCTCATCACCTGATGCAGCCCGGCGGTGTTGAGGTCGCGCACGAGCCGGCCGAGGACGTGCGGATGATGCAGCCCGGTGTTGCCGCCGAAATGAAACGCCGCCGTCGTCGTCTCGATCGCAATGTCGGTCGCGTAGACGGCTGCGGCGCGGACGTCGGCGATGGCGGCACCGTCCGGGATCCTTCCCGCGCTCGCGATCTCGTACAATTGTTCGTAGCGCTGATGCAGCAACGCGCGTGCCGCCCGCAATTTCAGATCGGCTTCGCCGACAAAGCGATGTACCACCTGGCGCTCGTCGAGCTTTGATGACCGAAACGCGCCGCGCGTGGTCGTTGCGAGTTTGATCAGTTCGTCGAGCGCGCGCCGTGCGCCGCCGATCGCGACGCTGCCGTGCTCCTTGGCGACATAAGAAAACGGCGGAAACAAATACGAAGCGCCGCCGCGGCGCGGCTTCGGTTGCAGCAGGTCCCAAACAAACGTCTGATCTTCCGGCAGCGCCAGATTTTCAACCGAGCAGTCGCAGGAGCCGGTACCGCGCAAACCGACGACACCGCGCCAATTGTCGTAAAGCGTGGCTTCGCTTTTTGGAAACGCCGAAAACATCACAATCGGCCGCCCACCATTTTCGGCTTCGCTGCCTTCGACGATGGTGCCGCCGACCACCCATTCGCTGTGGGCAATGCCGCTGTTGAAGCGCCAGCGGCCGCTTAAGCGAAAATTCTTGCCGTCACGAACGGCGCGGCCCGCGGGAAAGAACGAAATCGACGCGGTCGGGATGTTGCCGTTGACAAACACCTTATCGAGACCCGCCTGGGTGAGAAACGTGCCAAGCGAGGCGATGCCGGTGGCACCGACCATGGTGCACCAGCCGCTGGTCAGATCGTTGTAGGCCAGCCCCTCCAGCACCAGCATCTCCGTCACCGGATCAGCTTCGGCGCCGCCCATTTCCGCAGCAAGCTTCAACCGGAACATGCCGGCTTCGCGCAACGCCTTGACGGCTTCTGGCGCCAGCGTGCCGAGTTCTTCGCTTTTAGGGCCGGAGGCGCGCAGCGTTTCGGCGATGCGCTCGACACCGTCGAGCAGCATTTTGCGCTTCTCCAGGCGATCCTTTGGAAATGCCTTGATCATGTTCCCCCCGGCATTTTCGCAACGACCTATTGGATCGTCTGCGCCCGCGCCCGCGCGGCGGCGGTGCGTGTCGCCACCCGGTCGAGCAGCGCGATCATATCCTCGACTTCGGCGCGGTCGAAGCCCTGCGTGATGAACACGATCTTGCTGCGGTGATCGGCGTCCGGCCAGCGCTCGAGCCATGACAGGTTGTGCAACAGCTGTTGCGCGCCCTGGATCACAGCCGGGCGGTCGGGCTCTTCGGCGACATTCACGATGCCTTTCACCCGCAACAGATTAGGCCCAAGATTCTGCTGTAAGGCGTCCAGCAAAAGCCGCAGCGCTTCGCGCGGAATCGGTTTGTCGCGCGTGAAGCAGAACGAGGCGATATCGCGGTCGTGAAGGTGGTGATGATCGTGATCGGTATGATCATGGTCGGCAAGATTGTGCTCAGAATGATCGTGATCATCTCCGTCGTGCTGCTCGTAGGCGGCTACGTTGAGCCAAGCGCGTGCATCGGCTGTCGCGTCGGCCGGATTGAAGCCGTCGCCGCGCAAGATGCTGAGGTTGAACGAGGGATCGTCAATTCTTGAAATCTTCGCCGCCGGATTGAGGCGATGCAGCCGCGCGGTGAGTGACGTTTCCACTTCTTGTGCAGTGCCCGGCGTGACCAGATCGAGCTTGGTAATCAAAATTTGGTCGGCGAGCGCGACCTGCCGCACCAACTCAATATGCTCATCAAGCGTGTGCGGGCCGTTGACCGCATCGACGGTCGCGACCACCGCACCGATCCGATAAAGCCCGGCCAAGGTCGGATCGGACAGGAACGCTTGAATGAGCGGCGACGGATCGGCGAGACCCGATGTCTCGATCACCACGTGGTCGAAGCGCGGAATCGCACCGTCCTCGCGCTGGTGATAGAGATTGTTAAGCGTCGTGACGAGATCGCCGAACACGGTGCAGCAAAGACAGCCGTTCTCCAGCACCATGATGGTGTCGTCGCTCTGCGCCGCCAGCATGTGATCGAGGCCGACTTCGCCGAACTCGTTGATGACCACCGCGGTGTTCGCCATCGACGGATCGCGCATGGCGCGATTGAGCAGCGTGGTCTTGCCGCTGCCGAGAAAGCCGGTGAGGATGGTGACGGGCGTGTGGGACAATCGGTCCTCAATAGATCATCGCGCAATTGGCTGCGCCGAATATAAGCGGCGCGCACCGTCTTTGCGAACGAGCCGAGGCAAGCCAAGGCAAACCAAGGCAAGCCAGTACGGCGCGGCGCAAGCACCGATATACGTGGTTGCTGCCGTTGTTGCGATCGGGCCACGACGGGGGAAAATCGCCGTCGTCGCCTTGTCCGGTGTGGCCGTGCTGTTAAAGTCGCCCGAGGAAACGCCCGTTGCGCGGCTTGGGGGCTCATGATGCGCAGTCTTGTTTGCATTGCGATCGCGGCCAGTGTGGTTGGGCTGACGGTGGCCCTTGGTAATGCGGCCAAAGCGGAAAATGCCGCACCGCCCAAAGCGCACAAATGGTGCTGGGTAGACGCGAAGACCGGCAAGCCGGTTGTAAATCGCGCCGGTACTGCCCAAAGCAATACGCCGCCGAGCAAACCAGCCATTATCCGCATTGCCTGTCCGTCGGGGGCGCCCCAGCTCGATGCGGCCGCGGCGTCGCCGAAACCAATCTGGCTGTCGGCACCGGGCGCCCTCCTTGTCAAAGCAGCGCCGCCGGCGCCGACGGCATGGTGGATCAGCGCCGAAGCGCTGATATGGTCGGTAAAGTCGGCGCCGCTGCCGCCAACGCTGACCACATTCGCGCCCGGCTCCTTATCGGCGACGACAGGAGCAGGCGGCGAACTCGGCATACCCGGCACCATTATCCTTTCACCCAGTCAGTTGGATTATAACGTCGCCCCAGGCGGCCGCTTTACGCTCGGGCATTGGCTCGATCCCAATCAAACGTGGGGCGTGGAGGGTCAGGGTTTCTTCCTCGGCAGCCAAAGCGCGGGCTTCTCCGATACATCCGGCGGCACGCCGGCGTTGCGGGTGCCCTTTACCAACGTCCCGCCCGGGGCCGGCTTCCCAATCGGCAATTCCGCCTTCGTGCTCGCCGATCCCGGTTTCGCCTCGGGCGGGCAGGTCGTCAGCTCATCGTTGCAACTGTGGGGTCTTGAAGCTAACGGCATCTATCACGCCCTCAAGTTCGGACAGGTCAGCGTTTCGCTCCTCGGCGGCATTCGTTACCTCGACCTCCGCGAGGGTCTGACAATCGCCAGCACGGAGAGCCTGCTGGCGCCATTCGCAGGGAGTTCGTTCACCGGCACCGACAACTTTGGCACGCACAACCAATTCATCGGTCCGCAAATTGGCGCCAAGGCCGAGACCGAGATCGGCCGCTTCGACGGCTCGGTGCTCGGCAAGGTGGCGTTCGGCGACAATTATCAGACTGTGTCGGCCAACGGCACCTCCTCGGTCACCGGATTTGGACTCCCCGCCGGCACTACGCCCGGAGGCATCTTTACCCAGGGCACCAACATCGGAACGCGAATGCGCAATCAATTCTCTGTCGTGCCCGAAGTGCAAGTGCAACTCGGCTACAGAGTGTTCGATCGCGTTCACCTCTTTGTCGCCTACGACTTCCTCTACGTCAGTAATGCTGTCCGCCCCGGCGATCAGATCGACACCACACTGAACCTGACCGGCAACCCTGCCATTACTCCTGGATCGGTACTGACAGGCGCAGCGCGTCCCGCGCCGCAGTTCAACAATTCGTCGTTCTGGGCGCAGGGCGCCAACATCGGACTGCGCTACGATTTTTGATCGGTAGCTTCTTGCCCGCGCGAACGGCGCAGACCGCTCACGCCACCAGCTGCGCCGGCGTGACGAACAGTTGCTGCACTTGCGCCGCCGGCACGGCTTTGCCGAACAGAAAGCCCTGAGCCTGATCGACGCCGTGCTCGAGCACCGCCTTGGCTTGCGCCTCGGTCTCGACCCCTTCGGCTGTAACCGACAAGTTCAGGCCGCGGCTAAGCCCGACCATGGCGCGAATAAACACCGCGCTTTCGCCGGTGATGACCAGCTCCTGAATAAAGCGCCGGTCAATTTTGAGTTTATCGAACCGCAACTCGTAGAGATGATAGAGGCTCGAATAGCCAGTGCCGAAATCGTCAATCACGATGCGGACGCCGGCATTGCGCAGCGTCTGGATGGCATGGCGCGTCGCTTCCAGATCCTCGACCAATGCGCTTTCAGTGATCTCCGCTTCCAGCCGATGCGGCGGAAAGCCGGCATCGTCCATGACGGTGAGGATGGCGTCGGCAAAGCTGCGGTCGCTGAGCTGCGACGGCGAAAAATTGAAGGTCAGCGAGACATCGTCGGGCCAATGAACAGCGTCGCGGCAGGCGTCACCGAACAGCTGGCCCGACACCACGTCGAGGAGACCGAGTTCCTCCGCGAGCGGAATGAACGTATCGGGCAAGATCAACCCGCTGACCGGATTGTGCCAGCGGGCGAGACTCTCGAAACTGACGATCCGCCGCGTTTTCAGGTCGACGATCGGCTGGTAATACGGCCGCAGCGCGTCGCCACCGATCGCCGCGCGCAAGTCCTTTTCCAGTAGCGAACGCTCGCGAATGTGGGCGTCCATCTTCGGATCGAAGAAACAGAACTCGCTGTGCAGCGCGCGGGCGCGCGACAGCGCAACGTGGGCGCAGCGGAGCAATTCGTCGACGGTGGCATGGCCGCGGCCGGCCTGTGCGATCCCGACGCTGGCGCCGATGCTGTGCTGCTCGATGCCGATCTGCACTGGCGCCCGCACGATTTCGACGAGTGTGCAAGCGATCCGGCGCGCGTATTCAGGGTCCCCGCTTCCAAGACACAGGGCAAATTCGTCATCGCCGATCCGCGCGAACATATCGCCCGCACCGGCGCGCTCGCGGATACGGTTGCCGATCTGCAGCAGCGCCTCGTCGCAGCCGAGGTGTCCATAAACCTCATTGAGCTTCTTGAACTGGTCGAGGCCCAGCAACAACACACTCATCTTGTGGTCGGAGTCTTTGAGGACATTGCCGACGTCGTTCTGAAACTGCCGCCGGTTGGGCAATTGCGTCAGCGGATCGCGCATCGCTGCGGTCTGCGCGTGAAGCTCGGCGGCGAGGCGCTTCGCCCGCTCGCCGCGCTGGTCGCCAATGCGGCGCAGGCTGAATACCACCAGCGCCACGCCGAAAAAGTAGGTGATTGACGGCGCTTCGATCTCGGTGCCGAGCAGCCTCTGCAGCAGCACCATCCCGCCCCATTCCGTAACGGCCATGTAGGTGACCAGGCAGATCGAGAAGATCACCAAAACGTCGATGACTTCCCGCCCGGACGACGCGGTCAGTGCAAAGGGAATGAAACGCTTGGGGGATTTGCTCAACAGCTACCTCGGCGTCATGATCTTGTCCGAAAGGCTTCACTTTTTCATGAATCAATCGCGCACCATCACGGCTTCGTTTGCTGTTTGTTTACCAAACGAACTTCGCGCTTTCCTGCCCCGCAAAGCGGGGTAGGGGGACCACGCTGCGCAGCAGCGTGGTGGAAGGGGCGTGGGCGGTGAGGCGAACCTCTTTGCTGCACGCCCCCTCCACCATGCTGCGCATGGTCCCCCTCCCCCGCTCCGTTGCACTACGCGGGGGCGGATAAGCGACGGCGTTCTCGCGGCGCGATCCGCGCCCGAAGTTTTTGCGAACAACGACGCGCAAGAAAATAAGCGAAACAAGATAAAGGGAGGCGAAGCGCCGAAAGGCGCATGCCAGCCATTGCCGTGCCTCGCGGCACGGCAGCGCGCCATTGCAGACAGGGGTGCCTGGTCGGCACCCGTCTGCTTTTCGGGGCGCGCTCGCCTTCCGGCGCTCCGCAGCGGCGCTTGCCCCGGCGAGCGAACGCCAGGACTCAGCCCAGGCCGCGCTTCACGCGAGCGGGAGGATGCAGGCGTTACCCGCACCATCGATCGCGCTTAAGCGAGGCACCTCGCGCCCCGGTCGTTATGCCGGAGGAGACGATGCCCGGACCGCCCGGGAGCGGGGTTACAAGCCCCGCCCGCAGGAACCGCACTCGCTCCGCGATCAGGTGTGTCTCGAGATCACGTCCCTTCGGCGAGCGAGATGGGGTGCGGTTATTGTCATCGCGGCGGCAATGTCAAAGGGTTTCGATTTGTGCCGATAAATCAGGGGGTTTTGTCTCGCGCGTTTTTTCCGCAACAGCGCGCCGCGAGTTTGATTCTTTGGCCCCGCAGTAAATCGTAGCCCGCGTGAGCGCAGCGATATGCGGGATTTTGCGAACAAGACCCCGGATGTCGCTACGCTCATCCAGGCTACGCTTGCTGCTAAGATCGATGATCGCCAGCGTACCCGTCGATTGCTCCATACAGCCGGCGCAGCGCCGGCGCCGCAACGCCGGCGTTTTCCAGCATGGTGCGGCAATCATTCGCCAATTCGCGCATTTCAGTCGCCGCGCCGCGTGCGTGGCGACCAAAGACATATTCGGCCATGTCCGCCGCGAAGAAGCGCCGCCAATAGCGGATCGCAAATTCCACAGGTAGCCAGGTGAAAAGTACCCGCAATGCGAAAGGCGCAACGGTGTGCCCGAGCGCGCGCACCGCGGCAAAACCCTCCCTGACGCCCTCGGCCATGAGCCGAAGCGTCGCGTGATCCTTCGACAGTCGAGCAGTGTCGCCGCCAGCGAGATAGATTGCACCACTCACGGCAGTAACGAAGAACGCATGCGCCTTCAGCCACCCGTCCATGTCCCGACATGTCCGCGTCCTGAGCCGCGCTTTGCGGAACATGTCGGCCACACGCCGCAACCGAAGAGATGGCTTGCCATCGGGCTCCCCGAGCATCGTCGGTTGTTGCGCGATCATGGCGTAGTGGACGACGTGACCTTCACGCGTTCCGCCGGCGCCCGGAAATCCGAGCATGGCCCGGCCTTGCAACGCTCCCACCAATTCGGCCGAACCGATCGGGTTGTTGAGCATGAACAGCAGCGCCGGTATGTGCGGGTTGGCCTGCAAATCCGGCAGAACACTCGCCAACTGGTCGCGCCTGACGATGATCAACGCGAGATCGTATCTATCGTCGGGACCAAGCCGCTCGGCGGTGTCCACTGCAACCGCCAAGCGCACTCCGCTCACGACATCCTCAATCACCAATCCATATCGGCGAATGTCGGCAAGCCGCTTGCCGCGCGCCAGTACCGTGACCTGATGATTGCCACTCGCCAATCGCGCCGCGTACAGCGTCCCGATAACTCCTGCGCCATACACCAGAATTTTCATAAGTCGTTAGAACACCTCACATCCCAGCAGTAAACCGTAGCCCGCATGAGCGCGGCGATATGCGGGATTTCGTGAATAAGATCCCGGATGTCGCTACGCTCATCCGAGCTACGCTTGCTGTCGATTCCCGCCGAAGAATTCGCCGCCGTAAAGGGCTTCCCGCAGATTGATCCGGCGCCTTCATCCGCGATGACGCACTTCGCCTCACCGAACAAGCCGACACATACATCATGAACGTTTCACCCGACCTGGTCGGACTTCTCGCGGTCAACAAGAACGCAGTTCCGATCGAAGTGTCCGACGGAAAGCGCGGCGAGGCCATCCTGCGAAAGGCGACCGACGAGCCGGAAGTGATGCCCGGCTCCGCCGGGATCAACACCGTGGACTGAAGTTCCGCCCATTCGTGAAACGGCTTGGCGCGAGCCGATAATTCCGGTCAGAGCAATCGAGCCAAATGTTCGGCCAGCGGTTCTTCGTCACCTTGGAAACTCCGGATCATGGCGGCCATGAAGTCCACCGGCACCAGCCGATTAAGATGCAATGGATGCCCCGCACGAGCGGCAAGCAATGTCGTGAACGCCATTTGGCTTCGGCCGTTGCCATCTCGGAATGGGTGAATGGCATTGAGATTCGACAGAAAGCTAGCCGCTTTGCGCGCGAACCGTTGTGCTGACAGGCCGCTGAGATTGCCGTCTTGCCGCAACGCCGCGAACAACTTAGCCATCTCCCCGGGGATATATTCCGGATAGCAGAATGGGCTATCGCCCTTGCTGATGCGCACTGTGCGGTATTCACCCGCCCAGCCGTATACGTCCCTGAAAAGATGTCGGTGCAGCCGGCGATAATGCTGTTCAGTCAGCGTGCCGATCGGCAAAGGTTCGTCGAACCGCTGTGCCGTTATCGCTGTCTCGAAACGGTCTAGCGCCGCCTGCGTTCGAAGATCACGTCTGTTCTTGAGGACCGTGGTGCCCGGATAGCAATAGTGATCGTCTGCGCTGTCGTACATAGACTGGGCTAGGACGCCGTGCCGTACTTCCTGACGATGGCGGCGCGGCGCTGTTGGGGCGACGCCCCTCGGCGCTTGAGAGTTCTCGAAGGTGGCTCTCATCTCGCGGGTAAGATGCAAACCTTCGATCGCGCTAATCTTGGCAAATCCACCAAGCCCTATGGTAAGGCGCTTGAGCTCACGCTTCGGGCGCTTGCCGGTCTTCGGTTTCCCAACTTTTTTCATGGAATCACTCTAGCACATTTGACTCTCCGTTGCAGCGTGTAGCGAGCAACCCGGATGGAGCAGAGCGAAATCGTGATCAACGGATGGACTTACCCCGGATTTCGTTTCGCTCAATGCGGGCTACACGCACTATTGCTGGGTTGCTGACTTTAGGATGCCGAGCGTGGAGGCTATCCTGATCATTTTATGGAACAGCGTCAGACCGAGCGCCTTGCGCTCGTCGAGCTTGTCTTGCGCTTTGAGCCTTCTAGCTTCGGCAAATGAGTTGCGTTGAAGTACATATGCCACGATCGAACTGATGATCGTCCCCACCAGTAGGCTGAAGATACTCCACGCTGTAATCTGATTTCCGGCGTCGGTGGACATATAGGCTCACACAAGTCGTGGATGGCCGGGACAAGCCCGGCCATGACGGTTAATACGGCGTCAAAACACCTCACACCCCGGCAGCCCGCACGAAATCAGCCGATCCGACGGGAAGTTGGTGATGATCTCGCAGCCGTCTTTGGTGACCACGACTTCTTCCTCGATGCGGGCGGCGCCGGAGCCGTCTTCGGCGCCTTTCCAGGTTTCGAGCGCGAACACCATGCCTTCTTTCAGCGGCGTGTTCTGGCCGGTGTAGCGCTTTGAGATAATCGGCCGCTCCCATAGCGAGAGGCCGACGCCGTGGCCGTATTGCAAGAGGAACGCTTCGGCTTCGTCGCGGTAGCCGAATTCCTGCGCGTCGGGCCACACCTGCGCCACCTGATCGGGCGTGATGCCGGGGCGGATCAGGTCGATCGATGCGGAAATCCATTTCGACGCGGTCTCGTAGGCGTCGATCTGATATTTGTTCGGCTCGCCGCAGATGAAGGTGCGGTAGTAGCAGGTGCGGTAGCCGTTGAACGAATGCATGATGTCGAGGAACACCATGTCGCCCGGCTGGATGATGCGGTCGGAGAAAGTATGCGAGTGCGGCCGGCCGCGCCGGCCCGACACCGAGTTGACACACTCAACCCGCTCCGAGCCCAAGCGAAACAGCCGGTCGTTGGCGATCGCGACCAGTTCGTTCTCGCGGGTGCCGGGACGGATGGCGCGACAGATATCGACGTAAGTGGCGTCGACCATCGAGCTCGCAAGTTTCAACAGCTCGATCTCGTCGGGCGTCTTAACTTCGCGGGCGTCGAGCATGGCCTGCTGGCCGTCGACCACCTCGATGCCTTCCTTCTCCAGCGCGCGGAGCATCGGCAGTTCCATCAAATCGATGCCGATCGGCTCCTTGTCGATGCCGAGTTTCACCAGCACTTTCTTGATCTGCTTGGCGAAGTCGCCCTGGATGTTGAGCTGCAGCGGCAGTCCGCCCTGCATGGTCGAAATCGGGGCCGCGACATTGTCGGCGATCCACGGCGAGGAGATGCGCTTGGCCGGCGGTGCCGGGTCCCACAGCATCGGCTCGCCGACCACCGGGCAGAGCGCATAGCGCATGAACTTGTCGCGCGCCCATTCGCCGATATGGGTGCCGGTGATGTAGCGGATGTTGTCGAAGTTAAACGCCAGCACGGCGCCAAGGCCGGCGTGGCGGATCGCCGCCTGCGCGCGCTTGACCCGCTCCTTGTGCAGGCGATCGTAATCGATGCCCTTCTCCCAGTCCTTGGCCATCGTGCCCCAGGAGGCGGTCGCCTGCTTGCGGTTATATTTCATGTCGTTTCCTCACGTTTCTCGCGGCAAAGGGCACACTGAAAAATTCACGGCGCGCCAATCGGCGAACCTTTACCGCATGCGGCAAAGGGCGCAACGGGGATTTTCAAGCGGGCGCGAAAGCTGGTAGGGCTACGCCCGAGTTCAACAGTTTCAACGATTATGGGCAGGAAACGACGATGACGATTGCGGTAGTCGGCGCCACCGGAAATACCGGCCGGGCGGTGGTCAAAGAACTTCGGGCCTTGGGCCAGAACCCCATCAGCGTCGTGCGCAATGCCGACAAGGCGCGCGAGGTGCTGGGCGCCGACGCTAAAGTTGCGGTCGCCGAACTCACCGACAAGCCGGCGCTGGAAAAGGCGCTGGCCGGCGTCGAGAGCGTGTTCGTGGTCACCGGCCATAACCCGGGCATGATCGAGCAGCAGAACAATGTGCTCGACGCCGCGCTCAAAGCCGGCGCCAAATATCTGGTGCGCGTCGCCGGCGGCCGCGCCGTTGCGGTCGCGGACTCGCCCTCGGTGGTCGGCCGCGGCCATGTCGCGATCGAGCAGCGCTTGCGCGACAGCGGCATCAAGTGGGTGATCCTGCGGCCCGGCCTGTTCATGCAAAACCTGGTCGGCCAGGCGGCCTCGATCAAGGACGCCGGCAAGATTGTCGGCACGGCGCCGAAAGACGCGAAGATCGCCTTCATCGACGTGCGCGACACCGGCGCCGTCGGCGCGCGCATCCTGATCGATCCGGCGCCGCACGTCGGCAAGACCTACGAGTTCAGCGGCAAGCTCACCAGCTTTGGCGAAATCGCCGACACGTTCTCGGCGGTGCTGGGCAAGCCGGTGAACTATGTGCCAGTGACGGTGGAGCAGACCGAGCAGGCGCTCAAAGCGCGCAACCTGCCCGACTGGCTGTTCGCCCACATGCTGTTGATTGCGAAGCTCACGGCGGACGGCGCGTTCTCGACCGAGCATACCAAGCCGATCGAGGACATCGTCAAGCGCCCGCCGATCACGATCAAGAAGTTCGTCGAGGATTTCAAGGGCGCGTTTGTTTAAATCGCGTCATTGCGAGGAGCGAAAGCGACGAAGCAATCCAGGGCGGCTTGCGCGGAACTGGATTGCTTCGCTACGCTCGCAATGACGTGAATGGACTCTCCATGAGGTAAAAATCATGGCCGAAAATCTTGAAGGCGGATGCGCCTGCGGGGCGGTGCGCTACCGGCTCACGTCGGCTCCGATGTTCGTGCACTGCTGTCACTGCCGCGACTGCCAGCGGCAAACCGGGAGCGCCTTCGTTCTCAACGCGCTGATCGAAGCCGACCGCATCGAACTGCTTTCAGGAAATGTCGAAGGCGCGGCGGTGCCGACCGACAGCGGGCGGGCGCACGTGGTCCAGCGTTGCCCGTCCTGCAAGGTCGCGCTTTGGAGCAATTACGGCGGCGTGGAGAAGTTGCGCTTCGTTCGCATCGGCACACTCGACGAACCAGGTGCGCTCCCACCCAACGTCCACATCTACGTCCGCTCGAAACTCCCGTGGATCGCGTTGCCGGAAGGCGTGCCTTCCTTCGAGGCCTACTACGATTCGAAAAAACTTTGGCCGCCCGCAAGCCTCGAACGCCGGCGCGCGATTTTCAACTGAACGTCATCGCGAGCGCCTGGGGTGCGCCCTCTCCCGCCCCGGGAGAGGGCAACGCTGGACTCTCAGCACGCACGGTCGGGTGAGGGTCTGCGGCCCGAGAGCCCTCACCCATTCTTGTTGTTGAATCGCGGAGTAGCCCTCTCCCGGAACGGGAGAGGGCGCAGTTACGCGCGCCGCGTCAGGTAAGCCCACTCGCCCGCGCCTGATCCTTCGCCATCACCGCCCAGTCATGCTCGCCTTCGCCGTGAGCGACCGCGCCGACCAGGCGGTCGCGCCAGACATTGCCGCTCGGGAGCGGCACGCCGACGGCTTCGCCGGCGGCGAGTGCGAGATTGGCGTCCTTTAAACCAGTCACGGCGCGCTGGCCGGCCGGCAGATATTTTTCATCGGCGATGAATTTGCCGTAGGTCTTGTAGGCCCAGCAGTTGAACAGGCCTTCGGCCAGCACATTGTAAAACACGTCGGGCGCGACGCCGTATTTGCGGGTCAGCGCAAAGCCCTCACCAAGCGCTTCGATGGCGCAGCCGAGCACGAAATTGTTGGCGATCTTGATGGCGGCGGCGGTGACCGGCTCGGCGCCGGATTCAATGACGCGCCCGGCCAGCGCATCAAACAGCGGTCGCAGGTGCTTGACGGTTTGCTGCGGACCGCCGACCAGCATGCTGGCATTACCGGCTGCAACAACTTCAGGACGGCCGAGCACCGGCGACGCGAGTAAAATCTGCCCGGCGGCGGCGTGAATCGCCGCAAGCTTCTGGATTGCGGCGACACTGTGGGTGCCTGAGCAAATGTGCACGCCGCCCTTCGGCAGCGACTCCTTCAAGCCGCCGGGCTGCTGCACGACGTCGAGAACCGCGGCGTCGTCGGTGAGCATTGTGAAGACGGCGTCGCCGAAAGTCGCCGCCGCCTTGATCGAGGCCATCGGCTTGGCGCCGTGATCGGTCAGCGGTTTTAGTTTGTCGAGCGTGCGGTTATAGACGCCGACTTCGTTGCCGCCATCGATCAGACGACGCGCCATGACCTGGCCCATGCGGCCAAGCCCGATAAATCCGACCTTCATGAACCTCTCCCAACTGTTCCCCTCCCCCTTGTGGGGAGGGAAAGAATTGTCACACCAATTGGCCGCGCACCCAGTCAAGCTCGCGGTAGATATAGTCGACGATGTCGTTCGACTTGAGACTGTCGGGCAGCATGTCCCAGGTGTAGGTCTCAACTTCCAGATGGCGCGACAACGGGTTCTTTTTGTGGAAGCGCAGCGCGTCCTCGATGGCAAAGCGCGTGGTGCGGAACTGCCCGAGATCGTCGAGAAACACCGGGACGTGAATGTGGGTGCGCCACTCGCGCGGACCCGGATTTTTCTCAAACGCCGCGATGGCATCATCGACGTTGAGGTAGCGGTTGATCTTGCCGTCCTTCTTTTCCAGCGTCTGGGTCAGATAAATGGTCTTGGCAAAGCGCTTGAGCGTATCAACTACCGGCTGGGTGACTTCCGGCATATGCAGCGCGGCAGCTTCTTGCAGCTTGAACACCGGAACGCCGGCGTCGACCAGCTTCTGCAGGGACTGCGCAATGTCCTCGAATTCAACGGCCTGATGGCAGATGTCGTAGACGATGCCGAGATGGCGGCGCAGCGCCTCGTTGGCTTCCGCGATCGGTAAGTGCGCGAGCTTGGCGAGCTTCTCCACTGCCGCGCCGGCATAAAGGTGGTTTTTGAAATAATCGATGGTCTCGTCGGTGGTTTCGAGAAAGCAGAACGGTTCAGGCTCGAGCGCCAGCCGCACCGTGCGTCCGGTCTTTTCCTCAAGCGCGATCAGATGGGCGACGACGCGGAGCACATTGTTGGTGTAGCTCGCGACCACGTCGGGGCCGGTCACGCGCGCTTTAAAGCCGAGCGGCGCAGTCTGGATCGAGGGCGCGGTCCCCGGCGGGCAAACATCGGCGAGAATGTTCGCGACATTGATGGTGTACTGGGTGCGCTCCTCCGAGCGCCAATCCGGCTCGTACACTTCTTCCTTGACCGCGGCACCCTTGAAGTGGCCGTACACGAAAGCGTTGGCGGTGTAGATGTACATATCGTTGTCGCCGAGAAACTTTTTCAGCTTCTCGCGTTCGGCCGGGCTGTCGGCGAGCGTCTCAGCAGTTTTTGCCGAAAGCCTGATGCATACGCCGAACGATTTATTCCCGGCAAAACGCGCCTTCACTTTGGGCAAATACGTGTTGAGCGAATTCCACAATTGCGGCCAGTCGTCGGCGGGATGCACCAATGTCGAATAGGTCAAGTGGCCAAGGCCGTTGCCGAGATCCATTTTTTGTTTCCTCTTTTCGATACTCTTCGCGTCATGGCCGGACTTGTTCCGGCCATCCACGTCTTTAAGTTTGACTTCGCATATTAAGACGTGGATGCCCGCGACAAGCGCGGGCATGACGATTCATTTCCCTCACTGCACCTGCTCGACTTTGCCCGAGGCCGCCGAGCGGATGATGGTTTCAGTGGCGGCGACGCCGTCGATCACCTGATCGAGCGGAACCGGGTAGGCCGGCCCGCCTTGAGCCGCCTTGGCGAAAGCTTCGAGCGCGGCGCGCGAGATGTCGAGGCTCGCCGCCTGCCACACTTTGGCTTCGCCCTTCACCGGTTGGAATTTACAGGTGCCGAACAGCCGCAGCCGCCGTTCTTCCGATGACGCCCCGGCGACATGAGTGAGGCCTTCGAGCCGCACCCAGCCCTTGGAGCCAAACACCTGGAAGCTAAAGCCGGGGCCGGTCGTGGTCATGGTGCCGAGGTAGCCTGACATGCCTTCTTTCATCCGCACCAGGATCGAGGTGGTGTCGTCGGCCTCGATCGGCGCGGCGCGGCGAAAGCTCTGCGCGAAAGCGTGATCGATCGGTCCGCACAGATCGATCATGCCGTCGATGGCGTGGACGCCCATCGGCATCAAGCCGCCAAGCGGCGTTTCGGATTTGTCGGCGCGCCAGTGGCCCGGATTGATGAACAGCACATTGGGAAACGTCATGGTCGCTTCGACGTGCAGAATGGTGCCGAGGTCGCCGCCGCGGATCATCTCGCGCAGCTTGATCATCTCCGGATGGAAACGGCGGTTGTAACCGACCGCGAGCGTGACACCGGCCTTGCGCACGGCGGCAATGGCGTCCTCTGCCTCGCGCTTGGTCAGCGTGAACGGCTTCTCGCAATAGACGTGCTTACCCGCGGCCGCCGCGGCCATCACCTGCGTCGCATGCATGGAATGCGGCGTCGCCAGCACTACAGCATCGACGCCCGCGTGATGCAGCATGCCGTCGTACTCGGCGGTGAGGTGCAGACCCTTTTGCTTGGCGAACGCCTCGACCTCAGGCGTGATCGTGCGCGTCGTCGCCGACGTGAAGCGGATCACATCGCTGTTCTCCGCCGCCTCGACCAGCGTCTTGCCCCACCACCCCAGTCCGACAATACCGGCTTTGATCACCTGTTACTCCCGCAACTTTCCGCGTGTTCGATTTTCGCCTCGTGTCCTATCGCGGCCACGTCAGCATGGCCAGGACAACACAACTCAGCATCCAGAATACGCAATACTCGACGCCGCCGATGACCCAGATCCATTTCTTGGTCACCTTGTAGGTCGCAGCGGCGGCGACCAGAAGATGCAAGGCGGCGATGGCGGCGACATAAGGCGTATAGATCGCGAACACCAGCCCGATGGTCAGCAGGGTCTCGACCCCGCCGGCAAAATACATCCAGGTCGCCGGCGGATTGAACTTCGCGGCCTTAAAGAAGTTCAGCGTCGCCGGCTCGGTGAACTTGCCGACGATATGCGGGATAAAGAACAGCCCGCAGATCAGCCGCAGGACGTTGAGGCCGTTGGTGAGATCGAAGATGTGCGCCCAGCCTGACATGATAGTTCCCCGTTTCCCCGTAGCCCGGATGAGCAAAGCGAAATCCGGGATCAGCGTCTAGGCTTGTGAATCGTTTCCCGCATTTCGCTTCACTCCTGCGGGCTACAAACGGGCAAAGGCCCACAGTGTCTACAGCACCTCGAACATCTGATAGATCGGACCCTCCGGGAGCCGGTGCCCGATGCCGATGCTGAGGATGTTGTTGAGCCAGCCGTACTTCTCCGACGCCGTCTCGTAGGACGCCGAGATCCGCAGATAATAGTCGGTCGCCTTGACCACCTCGCCGCGGGCGATGCGGTCGAGCACGTCCTTCGGGCCGTGTCGGATGCCCGGGTAGCTCATGCTGATGATGGCGTCATCGTCGGTCTTCAGGCAGATGCGCACATTGAGCATAAAGGCGCCATCGCCCGGCCGCACCGCCTGCCAATCGCTGCCGCCCGGCAGGAGCGTGCCGCGCAGCTTTTCGCCCTCGAACCGGCCGCCGGTGATGACCCCGATGCGCCGGTCGACACCAGGCGCCTTGCCGACATTGATCGGCGGCGCCACGTCGAGCAATAGCGTAAACAGCGGCCGAACCTTGAGCTCGGTCATCTCCTTCGGCAAAATTTCCGACAGCGCACGTGTGGTAGCCACCGGCGATCCTCCCTCTTTTCTTATCAACGCACCGACGGCGCCGGGCGCGACAGACTAGGACGTGAACTCATACACGAGCAGCAACGTAACAGTCACCCGTTCCCGAGAGATCGGATCAACCTGTCGATCACTGCCCCGACTTCCTCACGCGCGCGAGAGCGGTCGGCGGCGGCCGCGAGATAGAGCGCGCCCTCGCGAAGCGCGCCGAGCAGGACATGCGCAAGAGGCGCCACCGGCTGTTGCGGGATGCGGCCAGCCTCGATCGCGTGGATGAGCATGTTCTGCGTCACCTTCATCCCGTAGCGATCACCGATTTCGCGCCAACGTGCCTGACCCAACACCGCTGGTCCGTCGATGAGTCCGATCCGGTGCACGTCAGGTTCGGCACAGGCGTCGAGCCAGGCGCCGGCGGCCAGCCGCATGACCGCGATCGGATCGGTGAGCCCAGCGCTGGTGATGTCTGTGACGATGCGGCCGATCACTTCTGCCTCGATTGCCTCGAAGACGGCGGCAAAGAGCTCGGTCTTGTCGACGAAGTGATGATAGAGCGCGCCTCGCGTCACAGCGGCTTTTCGCACGAGCTCCTCGGTCCCCACATCGCTGAAACCGCGCGACGCGAACAGCGACCGGCCTGCGGTAACAAGCGCCTCGCGGGTTGCGGCCGAACGTTCAGCCTGGGTGCGTCGATTGATAATCATACAGACTGTATGTATGTTGTTTTGGTCACGATCAATCGTATCGCAAGGAAACGGTGATGCCGATCATCGACCTCGCTCAAGGACAGGTGAATTACCGGGTCGCAGGCCCCGCGGACAGTAGCAAGGCGTCGGTCGTATTTTTGCACGGCTTGCTCGTCAACGGCGAGCTATGGACGGGCGTCGCTGCGGCACTCGCCGCCAAGGGTGTCCGCTCCTACGCGCTGGACCTACCTCTCGGCGCACATCCGATTGCGCTCAGGGCAGGCACCGACCTGAGCCCTCGCGGGGTAGCCCGGCTGGTCATCGATTTCCTTGAAGCCTTGGGACTTAAGGACGTCACGTTGGTGGGGAATGGCACCGGCGGAGCGCTCGCCCAGTTCGTTGTCGACACCGACCCCTCACGGATCGGGCGACTCGTGCTGACGAATTGCGACGCCTTCGACCAGTTTCCGCCGCCGCCGTTCGGGCTGCTTGTGAAGGCAGGACGCCGGCCCGGACGGCTCCGCGTAATGATGTCGATGTTGCGGCCCGCGTGGGCGCGGCATTCGGTTCTCGGTTACGGCCCGCTCGTCCGCAGGCGCCTCGACCCGGCATTGACCCTCCGCTGGATCACGCCGGCGATCAGCGATGCCGGTGTCCGGCGAGATACCGCGCGCTTCTTGGGCGCCATCCGGCCTGCGGAACTGCTCGACGTTTCGAGCCGACTGAATTGGTTCACGCAGCCCGTGCTGTTGCTCTGGGGCGCTGCGGACCGGTTCTTCAAAATCGCATTCGCGCGCCGTTTGCGCGACGTGTTCCCGAACGCACGGCTGATCGAGATGAAGGGCGAGCGCACTTTCCTGCCGCTCGACGAGCCGGAGCGGGTTGCTCAGGAGATCTACACAGCCCTCTACGCCGGAAGCGGAAAACAGCGGCTGTGGCTGCCGGCTATTTCAACTGGGTCGAGATCGTGGAAAACGTGGTGTTGAGTTTGGTGCCGAGGCCCTTCACGACCGGGATGATGACGAGCGCGATGCCGGCGGCGATGAGGGCATATTCAATCGAGGTGGCGCCGGAATCGTCTTTGAGAAACGCGCGCAATCGGCCCAACATTTTCTGCACCTCGGCTTGAAGAAAATCCCGGAACGTTTAAGACGACACGCGACGCGCATCGGCTCGGTTTTAGTTGGTGGCTTGGTTCGCAGTTTGGGCGGCGGCGTTTCTTGCGGACTGCCACAGGACCGCCACCAGCACGGTTAATCCGCCAACGGCGCCCGCGATGACGCCGAGCAGCACTTCACGTTCTGTCAAATCGAAGATTTGGGCGGCGATAAAGAACGTGGCGTCGAAGGATGCGATCGAGATGGCGGTTGGAAGCGCGAGCGAATTTAATTGCTGCAACATATGAACGCTCCAAGTGGCGGTCTCGCCTTGCGTTGTCTGGACCGAAGCATCGGCGAAGACGGCTATGAACTGCGACAGACCGCTATTCGTCTACCAAACATATGTTGCGTAGAAACTGTTGAAGCGACAAAATTTCTAGCGAGAAAAATCAGAAAATTTTAACGTATTTGGCGCGCGCCGATGCGGGCTATTTCTGCGAGCGGCGACAAGGACGACGCCGTCCAAGCTCGATTGCGCTTGAGCAAACTAGCTGCCGCGATAGGTGGAATAGGACCACGGCGTGACCAGGAGTGGCACGTGGTATTTGCCTTCGGGTTCCGCGACCGCAAACCGGACCGGCACCAAGCCGAGAAACGGCGGATCGGCCATCGGCGCCTTCTGCCCCGCGAAATAGTCCGACACGGCAAAGCGCAATTCATACGTAGCGATCGGGATCGGCGTAGCGGTAAAGAGCGGCTGATCGGTCCTGCCGTCGGCATTGGTCACGGCGCGTTTGAGCGTGCGCGCGGCGCCGCCGGCGCCGATCTCGCAAAGCTCGATCGCAACGCCTTGCGCCGGACGACCACTATGGGCATCGAGCACATGGGTCGAGAGATGGCCGTGCACCTTTAGACGATCGCCCGCGGTGACGCGCTGATCGAGCCGCAACGCCGCAATGCGAAAGATTTCTCCGAGCGCGGTTTGTTGTTCGCTCCCGGCATCGTTCTTTAGCCGCCGCTCAAACTCGCGCAGGATCAATTCCTTGCCGTGGCGGCGCACACAGACGATGAACGGCATGCCGAACTTGGTGCGGTAGGCATCGTTGAGGCGATGAAAGTCGGCGAACTCAGCCTCACTTAGCTGGTTGAGGCCGGCGCCGGCCTGCTCGGCGGTGGAGTCGGCGGTGAGCTTGCCCTCGCGCGCGGCCTTGCCAGCGAGATCGGGATGGCCGTTGATCAGCGCGCGCTGCCGTTCCCCGCCGGCGTTGCGCACCGCATCCGTCATGGTCTGATAAAGTGCCGCGAGGCTTGCAAATGGCCGCGCCGCGAAAGCTCCGTCCGCTACCCAAGGCGCAAGCTCCATCACTTCGCCAAGCGCGGCATTGAAAGCTTTGCGATCGGCGGCGTTCAGCGTATCGAGCGTTATTTGTTCCATGCGGGCAACTCAAGGCCTTACGCAATCACAGGCGCGTCGGCGGCGAGACCAATGTGCTCGCGATGCCAATGCCGCGCGATGTCGAGCCGCGTTGCGATCCAGACCCGATCGAAGCCGGCGAGATAATCCAAGAAGCGCATCAGCCCCGCGGCGCGTCCAGGACGGCCGGCGAGGCGGCAATGCAGACCGACTGACAGCATTTTCGGCGCCCGTTCGCCCTCGTTGTAGAGGACGTCGAAGCTGTCGCGCAGATAAACGAAAAACTCCTCGCTGTTGGCAAAGCCCTGCGGATTGATAAAGCGCATGTCATTGGCGTCGAGCGTGTAGGGAATGATCAGGTGCGGCGCCGGCCCTTTCACCCAATAGGGCAGATCGTCGGCGTAGGAATCCGAGGAATAGAGAAAGCCGCCGTCAGCGAGCACGAGCTTGAGCGTGTGCTCCGAGGTCCGTCCGGTGTACCAGCCGAACGGACGCTCGCCGGTTGCCTCGGTATGCAGCCGGATCGCTTCGCGCATGTGGGCTGCTTCATCGGCGTAGGAGAAATCCTTGTAATCGATCCATCGAAGGCCGTGGCTGGCGATCTCCCAGCCGGCTTCGCGCATGGCGGCAACGATCTGCGGATTGCGCGCCAGCGCGGCCGCTACCCCGTAAACGGTCACCGGAATGTTGTGCGCGGTGAACACCCGCCACAGCCGCCAGAAGCCGGCCCGCGAGCCGTACTCGAACATCGATTCCACATTCATGTGGCGCTGGCCGGGCCACGGCTGCGCACCCAGCACGTCGGTGAGAAAGGCTTCCGATGTCTTGTCGCCGTGAAAGATCGCGTTCTCGCCGCCTTCCTCGAAGTTGATCACGAACTGGACCGCAACGCGGGCGCCGCCGGGCCAGCGCGGATCGGGAGTATTGCGGCCGTAACCTGCAAGATCGCGCGGATAATGTGGCGAGGACGGTGGAGACATTGCGGCTTTCGTTGCGGTTTTCAGGAGCCAGCAGGTCCACCATGGCAGAGGCGCCGCCGGCTCTTCAAGTGTCCACAGGGCGCATACCGCACGGTAACAAGGCGAGATTGACCAAGCCCGGCGATGCCGCCATTAAGGCGCAACTCAAGGTGAGACCATGCACGCGGTGCAGGCGGCGGAACAGGGCACGCTCGGCCAGGCGGTTGCGGATCGCCTGGTCGAACTGGCGGCCGTCAGCGACGAACCCGGCGCTCTGACGCGGCTTTATCTCGGACCGGCGCACCGGACCGCCGCCGATTTGGTCGCCAAATGGATGCGCGAGGCCGGCATGACCACGCGCATCGACGCGCTCGGCAGCGTCGTCGGCCGCTATCGCGCGCGCGATGGCGGACCGCTTACGCTGATCCTTGGCTCCCACATTGACACCGTGCGCGACGCGGGAAGGTTCGATGGCGCGCTCGGCGTGGTCATGGCTATCGAAGTCGTGAAGGCAGCGTTCAAATCCGGCAAGCGCTTTCCGTTTGCGATCGAAGTCGTCGCGTTCGGCGACGAAGAGGGCGTGCGCTTTGCTTCTACGCTCGGCGGCTCCAAGGCGCTGGCGGGCCGGTTCGATTTCAAGGCGCTGGACGAGACCGGCGACGACGGCATGTCGCGCCGTAAGGCATTGAAGGCGTTCGGCACCGATCCGTCTCGCGTGTCCGAAGAAGCGCTCTCGCCGGATCACGCGCTCGGCTACGTCGAAGTTCATATCGAGCAAGGTCCGATGCTCGAACAGGAAGGACTTCCGGTTGGCATCGTCACCGCCATTGACGGGGTCACCCGCGGCACCGTGGAGGTTGACGGCGTCGCCGGCCACGCCGGCACCGTGCCGATGCCGATGCGCAATGACGCACTCGCGGCAGCAGCGGAAATGTTGCTCGCCATCGAAGCGCGGGCACGATCGCAATCCAATCTGGTAGCGACCGCAGGCAAGATCGAAGTGCCGGGAGCGGCGGCCAACACCATACCCGGGCGCGTGCGCTTTACCCTCGATATCCGCAGCCCGTCCGATCCGGAGCGGATCAACGCGGTCAACGACATCAAGAAAGCCATTGCGGCGATTGCAGAGCGCCGCGGCGTGACCGCAAAGCTTCTCGTCGGTCACGAAGTGCCGGCTGCGCTCTGCGACGGCGCGCTTTCGGATCAACTGGCGAGAGTAGTCGAAGCGATGGGCATCAAGCCGCGCCGGTTGCCGAGCGGCGCCGGCCACGACGCCATGGCGTTCGACAAGGTCATTCCGTTCGCTATGCTGTTCGTACGCTGCCGCGGCGGCGTCAGCCACAACCCGGCTGAGTTTGCATCGCCGGACGATATCGATGTCGCGGCGCGCGTGCTGTCGGCTTTTCTCGATGGGATCACACCACCATGACCACACTGCACATCAAGGCCGGACCGTACGACTTCGAGGCCAAGATGGAGGAAGCGCTGGCGCCAAAAACCTGCGCAAAATTCTTGAGCCTCCTGCCCTACCGCCAGCAAATCATTCACGTGCGCTGGAGTGGCGAAGGCTGCTGGATCCCGCTCGGCGAATTCGATTTCGGCTTAGGCTACGAAAACCACACCAGCCACCCGGCGCCCGGCGACGTTATTTTGTACCCCGGCGGCATCAGCGAAACCGAAATTTTGCTGGCTTACGGCGCGGTGGCGTTTTCCTCAAAGGTCGGGCAACTCGCCGCCAATCATTTTCTGACCATCACCAAGGGGCGCGAAAATCTCACCGCGCTTGGCAAGCTGTGTTTGTGGAAGGGCGCCCAGGACATTTTGTTTGAACTTAAAAATTAAAAAGCGATATCCGCCGGATGCGCTAAACGGCGGCAACAGAACTCGCTCCCAAGCGCCGGCGCCGACAACCGCCCATAAAACCGACACGGAGTTGGGGTAGCCGCTATAATGCAGGCGGGGCGCGGCGGCGTTAGCAAGATCTGGCATGATCGGCTTGAAGCGTTTCATTCACAACGGATTGGCCATTTCGGCCGTTGCCCACGTCGGGGTCTTGGCGCTGGGCCTGGCGTATTTCCATGCGAGTTTGCAAGAGGCGGTGCCGCCCGATGCGATGGTGGTCGACATCGTCCCGCCGGATGAAGCGCCACGGCTTTCGGGCACCCCATCCGACTTGAGATCGTCGGGGACTGAGCGGGGGTCCAATAGCGCCGCGGCGCAACCGCCGCCGCCGCGACCGAAGGCGCCGAAGCCGCAGCAGCAGCCGCAACAGCATTCAAGCCCGCAGCGTGACGACAGCACGGCGATGGCGCAGCCCCAGGCAGCGCAGGCTGAGATGGCGAGCGCAGAGAAGACTGAGCCTGATAAGGCACAGAGCGAGAAATCCGAGCCGACGCCCGACGCGCCACAGCAGCCCCCCGAGGAGGCGCCTGATCAGCCGAACCCCGTCGAGATGATGGCGCGGCTCGCGCTCGCTGGCGGACCGCTTGGCGGCGGTTTCGCTGCCCCACCCATCGACGCCGTGCAGGCCGCCTACGACTTCACGGTTGCGTTCCGTGAGCGCGTCAGTTCGTGCTCGGCCCTGCCTGCGGGAGTTGCTTCCAACGAAAGGATCAAGGTCTCGTTGCGCGTTTTCCTCAATCGCGACGGTACGCTGGGACAGTCGCCGCAACTACTGGACCCGAGCCCAACGGAAAAGCAGCTGGCGCTGATGCAAAGTTCAATTAGCGCGCTGCAAAAATGCCAGCCCTACACCATGCTGCCGGCAGACAAGTACAAGATATGGAAGAAGCTCGATCTCGTCTTCTATCCGCTAAATTACGCCGGCAGGTAATGGCGCGCTCCATCGTTTGCACGCCGAGCGCCGCTGTCCGCCGCAACTAAAGCCAGCTACGCGGTCGCGACCGTCTGCGTTGCCGTCGAACTCAGCAATTGCGCCTGCATCTCGATCAACTGCTCAAACAGATTGTTACTGGCCGCGTTGGTGCTACTCGACGAGCTTGTGCCGTCCGACGAGGCGGCGCTGGTGGATGAGGCCGGCGTCGTCATCGTCACCGTCGAACCATCGGCGTAAGTGATGGTGTAAGTTGTCGAACCGTTGGCGTTGCTGGTGGATTGGCTGGTAGCGCCGTTGTCGGCCGAAGCAAGTAGACCGGCAATGCCCCCGAGGGGCGGTGGCGGCGGAGGACCAAACTGATCCTGTTGACTTTGCTGGCCGGACGAAGAGCCGCTCGCGCTCTGCGTCGTGAGTGAATTGAGCAATTGCGCCTGCAGCTGGATCATTTGTTCGATGAAATTGCTGTTCGCTGTGCTCGTGCCGCTTGAACCGCTTGTGCTGTCGGACGACGTGGAGCCGTCGGACGACGCGGAGGCGCTGGACGAAGGTGGCGTCGTTACCGTCACGGTCGAACCGTCTGCATAAGTGATGGTGTAAGTCGTCGAACCGTTGGCGTTGCTCGTGGTCTGGCCGGTGGCGCCACTGTCGGCGATCGCCGTCGAACCTGCGGGACCGCCGAACGGCGGCGGTGTAAAGCCATTCTGCCCCTGTTGCACCTGCGATCCGGAAGCCGCATCGCTCGCGCTCTGCGCCGTCGCCGAGCTTAGCGATTGCGCCTGTATCTGTATCAACAACTCGAGAATATTGTTGCTCGCGGGGTTTGCTTCGCCCGATGAACTCGCACTGTCCGAGGAGGTGGAAGCAGCCGATGACGCGGCCGTCGTAAACGTCACCGTCGCGCCGTTGGCATAGGTGACGCCATAAGTTGTCGAGCCATTGGCGTTGGTGGTGATCTGACCGGTGGCACCGCTGTCGGCGGCGGCCAGCGCGGCGAACGGGTTTTGACCGCCGGCAGTCGCGCCGTTCGAGCCTCCGGCGTTAAATTGCGACCACGGCGAGAAGCCGGAAGTGCCGCCATCGGACGTCTGCAAACCCAGCAGCGCCCCGAATGTCTGCGGCCCAAACTGCAACGAAGAATTGCCGGACGAGGCGGCCGCGACTGTTCCGCCTGACGCACCGGCACTTTGCTGCGCAGTGCCCGCGACCGGAAGGCTTTGTCCTGTCGTTCCGCTCGACGATTGATTTTGCTGGAGGAGAAATTGAAGGTAGGCGTAGGGATTGTAGTTACTCGAACCGACTGACATGGACATAGCACGCTCCTCAAACCACCAACTCACGCCGATACAGCGGCGCCTGAGCTGGTCGATGCAAGAGCGGGGCCGTTGATTAAGTGCCTATGAAACAAACACTATCTGCAAGCAGCCGGTTTTCGGCGATGAACAATCTGCCGCGCCATTCGCCGAAACCGGCAAAATTTGCCGGCGTTTCCCGATAGTTCAGCTTCGGCTTATGTGCCCCATAGAGCGGCGACAGTTTCTGCGTTACTCTTGCGCGAACCTCGGCATCATCGGTCTGGACTGCGGCGCATGAACTATCAAGGCATCATCACGATCGAAGAGGGCAAACGCGGCGGACGCGCGTGCGTTCGTAGCTTGCGGATCGCTGTCGGCGACGTGCTTGGCTGGCTTGCTGCGGGTCTTTCGCACGAACAGATACTTGCCGATTATCCTGAGCTGACTGAAAGTGATATCCTCGCCTGCCTGGCCTACGCGGCGGACCGCGAGCGGCGGCTCGTGACCGCCGCAAAATGAAGCTTTTGTTCGACGAGAATCTAAGCTTCAAACTCTGTGAACGACTTACGAGCTTATTTCCCGGATCGAGCCAAGTGCGGTTGCTCGGCTTGGCTGAGGCCGACGATCGCTCCATTTGGGACTATGCAGGCATACACGGCTTTACTCTCGTTTCGCTTGACGCCGACTTCGCCGACAGGGCAACTCTTATTGGACCGCCGCCGAAGGTCATCTGGCTTCGGTGTGGCAATCAGTCGACCGAATTCATAGAAAGGCTGCTACGTAATCGCGCCGACGCCATCAGTGCGTTTGAGCATGACGCCGCTGTCTGTCTGGAGATTTATTAGTGCTTCGATGCCAAAGCTGATCGATAGAACACGCAAATTTCTAATGCATAATACCGGTGGCCGGCATTGTTCTGAAGACGGAGCATTCGAGTATGAGTAGCAGCGGTACGCTGCGGATCGGTATCGATACCGGCGGCACGTTTACCGACATCGTCTGCGTCGATGATGCGTCCGGTGCGATGCGCGTGACGAAAGTTTCGTCGACGCCGGCAAATCCGGCGATTGCGCTGGTGCGCGGCGTTCACGCCATCCTCGGTGAGAGCGGCGCCAGCATCGACGATCTGGCGGTCTTGGCGCACGGCACCACGGTTGCCACCAACGCGCTGCTGCAGGGCGAGATCGCAGGCCTTGGACTCATTGTCACCGACGGTTTCCAGCACATTCTCGAAATTGCCCGCCAGGCCGTGCCGGAGGGTTACGGCAATTCGTATTTCTGGGTGAAGCCGGAGCGCATCGTGCCGCTGCGCTTTGTCCGCGAGATCGGCGGGCGCCTGAATTTTCTCGGCGAGGAGTTGCGGCCGCTCGACGAGGACAGTGTGCGCGCCGCTGCGCAATTCTTCCGCAGCTCTGGCATCAGCGCCGTCGGCATTTGTCTCTTGCACTCCTACGCCAACCCGGCCCACGAACGCCGCACTGCCGCGATCGTCCGCGAAGAATATCCGGACTGTACACTCTCGGTGTCGTGCGACGTGCTGCCGGAATACCGCGAATACGAGCGCGCCGTGACGACTTTGGTCGACGCGTTCATCAAGCCGCATATGAGCCGCTACCTGGATCGTATCAGAGACGAACTGGGTCCGGAGCTGAACAAAAAGCCGTTCCTGGTGATGCAGTCGTCAGGCGGCGTCGCCAGCCCCGATCAGGTGATGCGAAAGCCAATCACGACCGCCTTGTCCGGCCCGGCCGCCGGCGCGCTCGGCAGCGCGGTGATCGCGGAGATCGCTGGCTTTCCCGATCTCGTGACACTCGACGGCGGCGGCACCTCGACCGACCTCTGTTTGATCGAAGCGGCGAAGCCGAAAATTACTAATGGCGGCCACGTCGGGCGTTTCCCGGTGCGCATCCCGATGCTCGACGTGCGCACCATCGGCACCGGCGGCGGCTCGATCGCCTGGATCACCCGCGAAGGCAAACTTCGCGTCGGCCCGCGCAGCGCCGGCGCCGTGCCGGGACCGATGTGCTATCCGAATGGCGGCAACGAGCCGACGCTGACCGACGCCAATCTCGTTCTCGGCCGCATTCCGCCGGCGCTGATCGGCGGCGGCATTCCGCTCGACATTGAGCGCGCCCGCGATGGGCTCAAGGCGCTCGCCGCACGGCTTTCCGGCAATCTGAACGTCGACCAACTCGCCAGCGGCATTGTCGAAATCGCCAACTGGGATGACGCCAACGCCATCCGGCAGATGACTATTCAGCGCGGCATCGACCCCGCCGGTTTTGCGCTCTTGGCATTCGGCGGCTCCGGTCCGGCGCAGTCGCTGGCGGTGATGGAATTGATGGGCATGAAGACCTGCATCGTGCCGCCGAACCCCGGCAATTTGTCCGCGTTCGGACTTCTCGCTGTCGACTGGCGCACCGATCACATCGTCACCAAGGTGATGCACGAAGACGCGATTGATCTGCCTGCCATCACCGCGATCTACTCGTCGCTCGAAAGCGAGGCGACCGCATCGCTGGAGAAAGACGGCATCGCGCCGGAGCGGATCGCACTCGTGCGCGAAGCCGACGTCCGCTATGCCGGCCAGTCCATGGAAGTGCGCGTGCCGGCGCCGTCTGGCAAGATCGACACGGCCTTCATCACCGGTTTGATCGAAGCGTTCCACGCCGCCCATCGCAAGACCTTCGGCTACAATTACGTCGGCCAGCAAAAAGTCGAGCTGGTGAATTTCTGCGTGTCCGGTTTCGGCATGATCGACCGCCCGCGAATCCCCGAGATCAAAACGACCGGCACACCGGTAAAAGCGAGCCGGCCGGTCTATTTTGACGGCAAATTCCGCGACACGCCGGTGCTCGCCCGCGCGTCGCTGCCGGCGGGCTTTGCGCTCGAAGGGCCGGCGATCGTCGAGGAGTTCGGTTCAACGACGGTGGTGTTCCCGGGCCAACATCTCGTCGTTGATCCGCACGGCATCCTGATCATCAAGGCGGCGGCCAAATCAGGCGGCACGCGGGCCTGATCGGCCGCGCGCCGGGCTTACCCGTTTGCATCATCGTGCTTGCAAAAGCGTGGGCTAGTCGCGCCAAATGCATGGATCAATCGTGCAATCTTCGGACGTCAGGCTAAGATCCGATGTCGGCCCCTGCCAATAGCGAGATTGCGGGCTTCAAGCCTCTCAAGCTCTTGCGCGGCATCGGCGTGCGTCAGGTGCGGCTGACCTGCGGCATCATTCTTTTCGCGTATCTGCTGTCGCACTACCTCAATCATGCGTTGGGCAATATCTCGCTCGATGCCATGGAGTATGGCCTCAACCTGCACATGGCGTTCTGGTTGAGCCCGATCGGGACCCTGTTGCTCTATCCGGCGCTCGGCATTCACGCGTCGCTTGGGCTGTGGTCGCTCTATCAGCGGCGGCACTTTCGCTGGAAAGCGGCGGAGATCGTTCAGCTCGTCCTCGGGCTCAGCATTCCGGTGCTTCTGTGCACGCACTTGATCGGCGAACGTCTTGGCGTGACGCTGTATGGACTGTACCGCACCTACGCGTTCGCTTTGTTCAACTTCTGGGTCGCGCGGCCAGAGCTTGGTGCGATGCAGGCAGTGCTGGTGCTGGTCGCCTGGATCCACGGCTGCATCGGACTTTACTTCTGGCTCCGCCTGAAGCGTTCCTTTCCGCGTTTCGCGCCGGTTCTGCTCGGTCTTGCAGTTCTCATCCCGGCGCTTGCATTGCTCGGCTATTATCAGCAGGGCAGAAATGTCCGGCTCCTGGCACAGACACCCGAGTGGCGCGCACAAATCCTGACGCCCGCCTATATCGGCACCGCAGCCGAGCGCGCCACGCTCGAGCATATCAGAAACTCGTTCCTCGTTTTCTACGCCGGCGCGCTCGGCTTCGTCTTCGCCGCGCGCGGCGTTCGCGCCATCAATGAGCGGCGGCATGGCATGATCAAGCTCGCCTATCCGGGCCGCACCATTCGCGTACCGAAAGGACTTTCGGTGCTTGAAGCAAGCTATCGGTCCCGCGTACCGCACGCCAACGTCTGCGGCGGCAAAGGGCGTTGTTCGACCTGCCGCGTTCGCGTCGTCAGCGACTTAAGTGAGTTGCCCGCGCCCTCGCCGCGTGAAGCTTTTGTTTTGGAACGGATCGGCGCCGGCGCCGACCACGCGGTTCGACTTGCCTGCCAGCTCCGGCCGACCAATGATATCGCCATCGTCCCGTTGCTGCCCGCGCAAATCGAAACGTCTGCGGCGCACAGCCGGCGCCGCGCCCATCCCGGCGAAGAGCGTTACATCGTCAGCATGTTCGTCGACATGCGTGGCTCGACGCAAATGGCTGCTCATCAGCTCCCGTTCGACACTGTGTTCGTCGTCGATCGCTTTCTCGGCGCCGTGTCGAAGGCGGTGTCCGAAGCGGGAGGCACGGTCAATCAATATCTGGGCGATGGGCTCCTTGCCCTGTTCGGGATCGAGACTGATCAGCGTCTCGCCAGTCGCCAGGCGCTCGAAGCCGCCGTGATGGTCGCGACCAACGTCGAGTACCTCAACCGGCAGCTTGCCGAAGCCGATCGCCCTCCCATCCGCTTCGGCATTGGCATCAACGGAGGAGAAGTCATTGTCGGCGAGATCGGCTACGGCGACACCATCGTGTTCACGGCGTTAGGTGACGCGGTGAACGTGGCGGCCCGGCTTCAGGACATGACCAAAGAGCTCAATTGTCAGGTTGTGGTCGCCGACGAAGTGTGCCGGCTGGCCGGGCTCAGCGATGGCGGACCGCCGCCACGGGAGGTCGCGATTCGCGGCCGCGACACTCCCATCGTCGTGCGCACGATCGCCGAAACCAACAACCTCAGCGCCATGTTTACGTGATGCGCCTATTTGCTCTTGTTTCTCACGGCAACCTGCGCAATGACGCTGTCGGCGCGCCGGAAGCCTTCCGAGGCGATCGGGATGCCGGCATAGACGGCGGTGTGTAGGAGAATTTCGGCGATCTCTTCGGCGGCGACGCCGTTATTGAGCGCGCCGCGCACATGCACCTCGAATTCATGCCAGCGCGCCAGCGCGGCGAGCATGCAGACGTTGAGCATGCTGCGGGTCTTGTGCGAAAGCCCCTCGCGCAGCCAGACGTTGCCCCAGCACTGGGTCTGCGTGAACTCGGTGAAGTGCTGTGTGAAGGCGTTGGCCTGCTGATTGCGGCTGTCGACGTAGGCGGCGCCGAGCACGTCGCGCCGAACCTTGGCGCCTTGTCGAGCACGTTCGGCGATTGAATCTGGCAATGCCACGATGATCTCCCGTTTGCTGCTGTGAATTGAGGCTGGAATTTATGCAGAATTACCCGCATAAAACGAGGGCTGAGAAGGCCTAACTGATGATGAACGTACACGCCAAGGCACCGGCGACGGAATGGCCCTGGCCGACCGCGCCGGTGTTGCCGCAGCGCGAGGTTGATCCGATCGTCCTCCAGATCGTCGAGGGCACGCTTAATTCCATCGAGGCCGAGATTGAGTACGCCATCGAGCGCACCGCGCGCTCGCCGATGATCCGCGAAGCGCACGACTACCGCGTCGGCCTGTTCGACCGGTATTGCCGCAAGCTCACCGGCCGTTCCTACTCGGCGATGCCGAACGCCGTGGTGCGCGATTTTCCGCCGGCGACCATGCAGCCCGGCGACGTGTTCCTGATGAACGACACGTATCTCACCGAGGGCTCGATCGGGCATCTGCCGGATTTGTGCTCGACGGTGCCGGTGTTTCATCAGGGCGAGGTCGTCGCTTACATCCAGGCGTTCGGCCATCACGACGATATCGGCGGGCGCGTACCCGGCTCAATGCCGGGCACGGCGACGACGGTGTTCGAGGAAGGCCTCGCCATACCGCCGGTCAAATTCTACGACCGCGGCGTCCGCAACGATGCGGTCTTCACCATCGTCAAGCGAAACACCCGCGTGCCGGAGACGCTCGCCGCCGATCTCGACAGCGAGGTGCAGGCTTGTCTGATGGGCGCGCGGCGGATGGCGGAGTTGTTTGACCGCTTCGGCCGCGAAACCGTCGAAGCCTGCTTCCAGGCGATTCTCGACACCTGCCGCGATATTTTCAGAAACGAATTGCTGCCGAAGATCGCCGACGGCGAATACCACTGGGAAGATTACGTCGAGCACGACGGTGTCACCGATCCGAAGCTGCACAAGCTTGCGCTGACGCTGATCAAACAGGGCGATCGCATCACGCTCGATTTCACCGGCACCGACCCGCAATCGACCGGCCCGATCAACTGGCCGGCGGATTACGCCGGCGGCGCGTTCCTGATCAAGTGGATCGCACCGATCCTGCGCAACCTCGCTGATACGCCAGAACGCGCGGCGGAGATTCACGTCAACGAAGGCGTCTGCGAAGTGTTCGACGTGGTGTTTCCGCCGAAAGGCACGCTGATCACGCCGGAATGGCCCGCCGCCACCAACGCGCGCTCGTTCGTGCTGCTGCGCTGCCTCGGCCTTCTCGCCGGCGTGGTCGCGCAAGCCGCCCAAGGCCGCATGCCGGCCGATCAGGAAACCATCCGCTACACCGGGTTCTACGGCGCCGACAAGAACGGCAAGGCGTTTCTGTCCCGCGAAGTTTTGGGCGGCGGCTCGGGCGGCCGCTATTACGGCGACGGTAACGATGCGATTCATATCGTACCTGACTCGCGCAATCAGCCGGCCGAATTCACCGAGACCCGGTTTCCGCTGCTGGTCGAGAAACTGGCGCTGCGCACCAATTCCGGTGGCGCCGGCAAACGCCGCGGCGGGCTTGGCTACGACAAACATTACCGCGCGCTGGTCGATTGCCGCACCATCGTCACCGCCGACCGCGTACGGCTTGGCTGCTACGGCCTCAACGGCGGCAAAGCGGGCGCGCCGTTCTGCGTCACCGTCGACGCCGAAGGCAAGCCGCACGATCTCGGCGGCCTCGTCGACGGCGAGCCGGTTCGCGCCGGCGAAATCGTGCGCGTGGTGACTACCGGCGGCGGCGGCTGGGGCGATCCGCTCGAGCGCGAGCCCGAACTGGTCCAGCGCGACGTGCTAGAGGGCAAAGTCTCGGGCGCGGCAGCGCGCGACGATTATGGCGTTGTGCTGACACTCGGCGAAACTAGAGCGTCGCTGATCGTCGATGCGGACCCAACCAGCGCTCTGCGCGCAAAACTCAAGGCCGCGCGAACCAACGAGCCAGCAATGATCGACCGCGGCACCGGCTTCGAGAAGATGCTCCGCGGAGAAGTCAAGCCGTGGATACGCTCGGCCTAAAAGCTCCCTCTCCCCGCGCGCGGGGAGAGGGTCGGGGTGAGGGGGCCTCGACGCATGCGTAGCGCAAACGTCACGAAGACACTGTTAGCCCGACGCTTACGAAAGACATCAACACGCGCGGAACAGAAACTTTGGCGCTACCTCCGTTCCCGATCGCTGGGCGGATTCAAATTCGTGCGACAGGCGCCAATCGGGCAATATATCGGCGATTTTGTCTGCAGAGAGAAACGGATCGTGGTCGAAGTCGATGGCGGCCAACATGCCGAAAATGACCGCGACACTAGGCGTGATCGGTGGCTCACAGAGCACCGCTGCCGCGTCCTTCGTTTCTGGAATAATGAAGTGCTTGAAAATATCGAGGGCGTTTGGGAGACGATCTTCGCGGCGGCGTCGGCGGCAACGCCCCCTCACCCCACCCCTCTCCCCGCGCGCGGGGAGAGGGAGTTGCCAAGGCGGACTGCACAGCAAACTTCCGCTAGTCTTAAGAAGAAACTCGGCAACAA
>CAWJBG010000017.1:0-211500 GCA_963841025.1 uncultured Alphaproteobacteria bacterium
TGGAAGTGTCCCCAGCAGGGGAATGATGAGATTGAAGCCCCAGTTCTGCCGCAGTATGACATCCAGAATGTCGACCTGCAGGACGTCGCCGGGTCGCGCGCCCTCGACGTAGACCGGGCCGGTGAGGAAATGCGGCCCCGGTCCGCGCTCGGCACCTTCGATAATCGAAAGATGCTCCGGAAAGATCTCAAAACCCGGTTCGGTCGGCAGCGACGGCATATCGCCGGAAACCGTCTCGATGAGAACCTCGGCGCCTGGAGACACTCTGATGACCGCGGTGTCTTGGCATCAAAGAACCCAATTTCGCCGTTTGCGGCGTGGCGGCTATTTTGACCGCGGTGGCGGCATCCATCTTTCTATTCTCCGCTCATGTAACCGGTCGCACCAAATTCGGCGCGACCCGACGAGTGCGCTGCTTCTTGCGTCCGTTCGCGCCCATGCTTTGCCAATTGCCGGCGCGCTCGAACGCGTCCGCAGCGCGATAAAGCATCGATTCCTGCCAGTGTTTGGCAACCAGCATCAGGCCGATCGGCCGGTCGCCTTCGCCGAAACCGCAAGGGATCGAAATCGCCGGGTGATGCGTGATGTTGAACGGACAGGTGTTGGTGATCTGCTCCCAACTGTGTTGCATCAGCGCCTCGTACGGCGCGTCCGGCGGCGGAATTTTCGAGGCCATCATCCGCGTCGTCGGCATCAGCAATAGATCATATTCGCCGAGCGCCTTGTCGTAAGCGGCGCGCAGCGGCCGGCGAAGGTTTTGTGCCTTGAAGTAAAAGTAGCCGCGATAATATTTGTCGTTGTACGCGGCGAGCAGCATGCCGGTTTTCACCGTATCGGGGAGTTCGTTGGCGCGGTCGTGCATGGCGCCGAGCCGTCCCGCGAGCGAGATCGGATAAACACCTTGGATGTTTCGCGGCAGCGGGCTCGTCACCATGGAGTGGAGCGTTCCCTCGAGCGCGATAGCCGCCCAGATTGGAATGCCGATCGGGTGCCACGGAATGGAAACTTCGCCGACTTTGGCGCCGAGGCCTTCCAGCACCTTGGCCGCGGCGCGGACGCCGGCGTCAACGTCGGGATGGGAATCGTATTGCCCGAAGCCTTCCTGCACCACGCCGATCTTGAGGCCCGCAATGCCCTGCCCGATCGCCTTCGTGTAAGTGTCGACCTTCAAGTTGGCCTGCCGGGAGTCGTACCCGTCTTCGCCGGCCATCACCTCAAGGAAAAGTGCATTCTCGGCGGCAGTTGCGGTCAGCGGGCCGGCATGATCGATCGTCGGATCCATGCCCATGATGCCGGTATAGGGAACCAGACCCCAGGTCGGCTTGATACCGACGACGCCCGAGAGCGACGCGGGGATCCGGATTGATCCGGCCTGATCGCCGCCGGTCGCCATATCGACTTCGCCTGCCGCGACCAGCGCGCCGGAACCGGTCGAAGAGCCGCCGGGCGTATGGCCCCAAGCGCGCGGATTATGCACCGGACCCGACGTGCTGGTGGCCGCGCCGCCGGAGAACGAAAAATATTCGCAAACCGATTTGCCGACGATTTCTGCGCCGGCATCGAGAAGGCGCGTGACGACGGTCGCGTCGAATTCAGGTACGAAACCCTCCAGCACCGACGATCCGTTCGTAAGCGGAACGCCCGCGATCGCGTACGTGTCTTTGATCGCGACTTTCTTGCCGGCAAGCCGGCCGTTCGGCGCGCCCTTGATGTGCGTCTTCACGATCCAGGCGCCATATTTATTCTCGTCGCCCTTCGGCCGGTAATAAGCGCCGCGCGGGTGCTTGATCGCCGGCACATCGTCAGGTAGCGCAGCCAGCAATCGAAACCCATCCGCGAATGGCCGGATGTAGTTGATGAAGGAATTGGCGTAGTCGTCCGTCAAATCAAAGCCAAGTCCTTCGCCAAGATCTCGTACTTGATCCGTCGACGGCAGTTTGAACATCAGATCGCCCCCATTTATCAGAAACGCCAACGCCGCTTCTGGTTGAAGCGGTGCGCACGGCACACCAAAGCGTCAAATAATGTAGCAATAACGGTGCCACGCAAACGGCGCGAACCGGCCAAATCGCACCGACGCTCAAAATAGATGCGTAGCGCACACCGCGGATGCACTATCAAACCTCAAGATCATCGTCCCTTGATACTTGATGAGGCGGCGCCAGACGAACCTCAGACACTACGCGAAATCTGCACAGCAATTGTCGGGGGACCCGTATATCGCCAAAAACTCCAATAATGGCATGGTTTTTGCTCGATCTCCTTCGCACCACACGGGGGATTAGAGCCATGAACACGACGCGCAGAGCATTCCTGAAGACGACAGCGGCAGCGACGATGTTCGCGCCGGCTGTGATCCGCGGCGCAGCTGCGGCCGATGAGCCCATTGTGATTGCCAGCATGTACGATCTTTCCGGCGGTCTCGAATCCGCCGGCAAGCCAATGTACGACGTGCTCAACTTCGCCGTCGACGAAATCAACAGCTCTGGCGGGCTGCTTGGCCGCCAGATCAAGGTCGTGAGTTTCGACACGCAGACCAACATGCAGCTTTACGCGCAATACGCGCAGGAAGCCGCGTTGAAAAACAAAGTTGCCGTCGTACACGGCGGCATCACGTCCGCTTCGCGCGAAGTGATCCGGCCCGTGCTCGACAAATACAAGACGCTCTATTTCTACGACATGCCGTACGAAGGCGGCGTTTGCGACCGCAACATCTTCATCGACGGGCTCACCCCGGCGCACAACACCGAAGTTCTCGTCAATTATGGAATGAAGAACTGGGGCAAGAAGGTCTACACGCTCGCCGCCGATTACAATTACGGCCAGATCACCTCCGACTGGGTGAAAAAATACGTCAAGGACGGCGGCGGCGAAGTACTTGGCACGGAGTTCTTTCCGCTCGATGCGACAAATTTCGGCAGCACACTCTCAAAAATCCAGGCCGCCAAGCCGGATTGGATCATGACCGTTCTGGTCGGTGGCGGACCGATTTCGTTCTATCGGCAATTCCACGCCGCGGGCCTTTCCGGAAAGATCCCGATCGCATCGACGACGTTCGGCGGCGCCAACGACCAGATGGTTCTCACCCCCGATGAGAGCAACGGCATCGTCGTTGCGTACAATTACATCGAAGCGCTCGACAATCCGGTCAACAAGGATTTCCTCAAGCGCTTCCGCGGCAAATATGGCGCTGACTATCCGCCGATCTCTGACCTGACCATGTCGAGCTATCAGGGCATGCACCTGTGGGCCGCGGGCGTGAAGAAGGCCGGTACGCTCGACCGCGAAAAGGTGATCGAAGCACTCGAAACCGGCATCGGCATCGACGGGCCGAGCGGCAAAGTAACGATCGACCCGCCGACCCATCACTGCATTTTCGATGTCCACCTGTCCGTATTCAAGGACAAGGCTATGAACCTGGTCGAAACGTTCCCGCAACGGAAACCCGCTGACACTGCAGCGGTATGCGATCTGAAGAAAAATCCGCGTGAGGCCAAACAGTACATCATCAAGGTGAACTGACCGGGGACTACGTGCGCGGAGCGCTGGTCACTGCAAGACATGCCGGCGGATTGCGATCGAATCCTCGATCGCTTGCGCCGGCACGATCATGCCGACCGTGCCTTCAGGAGGGCCCGCAGTGGACCTAGCGATCATCGTTGCGATCGATTTCGTTTATGCCATCGCAACGCTGGCGTTGATCAGTCTTGGGCTTGCCATCGTGTTCGGGATGATGCGGATCATCAACCTGGCGCACGGCGAGTTCATGGTGATGGGCAGCTACAGCGCTTCAGTCGCGGTCCACCACGGCATCAACATCTGGATCGCCATCCTGATCGTTCCGCCGATCGCGGTCGGGATCATCGGCGCCGTCATCGAACGCCTGATCGTCCGGCAACTCTATGGCCGCATGGTCGAGACCATGCTGGCGACCTGGGGCTTGAGTTTATTTGTCGTCGGCATCCTGACGATGATCTTCGGTGACATCACCGAAGGCGTGCCGACACCGCTGCCGGGCATCACCATCGGCGGCTATCAAACCAGCGGCTACAGCCTTTTTGTCATCGCCATGTCGGTTGCGACCATGGCCGGAGTTTACATTATCCTGCGCTCAAGCCGACTTGGGCTGCTTGCGCGCGGCACTATGCAGAACGCAGATATGGCAGCTGCGCTCGGAACCGACACCTCGCGCATCTACGCGGTGACCTTCACCTTCGGCGCTGCGCTTGCCGGTTTCGCCGGCGGGGTGCTCGCACCGGTCTCCGGCGTGTTTCCGACCATCGGCGGCTCGTATATCGGCCGCGCCTTCATCACGGTCATCGGCGGCGGCGCAGCGCCGCTTGTCGGCACCGCTTCAGCGTCAATCTTGTTCGGCACAATCAATCAGGTTGCAACGTTCCTATCGAACCCGGTCTATGGCGAAGTCGCGCTGCTGCTCGCCGCGATCGTGCTTATTCGCGCGTTGCCTCAGGGAATTACCGGCCGCTACTTTCGGGGCAGCCTATGATCGAAATGCTGCGATCGAATTGGCGCCTCATTGCCGTCGGCGTCGCCGGACTCGCGCTCACGATTGCGCTGCCGCTTTTGCTCGACACTTATTCGCTGCTGCAGATCACACTTTATGCGATCTTCGGTATCCTCGCGCTCAGCCTCGCCTTCATATGGGGTTACGGCGGAATTCTCTGCTTCGGCCACTCGGCCTTCTTTGGCCTGGGCGCTTACGCCTATGCGGTCGCCGTTATCAACATCGGCGAAAGCACCGCTCCGGCTTTGATCGCGATTGCATTGCCCGCCGCGTTGGCCGCGGCACTTGGGTATTTCATGTTTTATTCGCGTATCAGCGACGTTTACGTCGGCGTTATTACGCTGACTGTGACTCTCATCTTCTATAACGTGATCAACTCCACCGCCGGGCCGAAATATCACATCGGCGATGCGCTCCTCGGCGGTTTCAACGGCATGCCGAACGTGCCTTCACTCAACATCCCGTTCGTGCCGGATTACACGCTTGAGCCGCAGGATATGTTCGTGTTGTCGATGGTTCTGCTGCTGTTGGTGTATTTCGGTCTGCATGCCGTGCTGGCGACGCGGTTCGGACGCGTTCTTGTCGCCGTGCGCGAGAATGAGCGTCGCGTCGAGTTTTTGGGCTACGACGCGCGATTGCATAAGCTCGTGGCCTTTTCGATCGGAGGTGGGATCGCCGGCCTCGCCGGATGCCTGTTCGTGTCATGGGGAAATTACGTCAGCCCAACCGTATTTAGCGTCGTTCAATCGGCGCAGATCATCATCTGGCTCATGGTCGGTGGCGCGGGTACGCTGCTTGGCCCGGTGTTTGGGGCGCTCGCGATCTCGTGGGCGACGGTTGAAATCGGTACGCAGCAGCTCGTCAACGCCAACGTCGTACTCGGCGCCATTCTGCTGATCTTCGTCTTGCTGGTGCCGAAGGGCGTTGCCCCGGTGATTAGCGAACGACTGGTGCCCTGGTTGCTCGCACTCCGCCGACCGGCCGCTGCTGCGCACCCCGATCTGCCACAGGGACGCCGGGCATGAAGCCGCCGCTGATCGAGACCCGTGGCCTGACCAAGAACTTCGGCGGTGTCCAGGCGGTTCGCAATATCGATTTCGCGCTCGCCGAAGGCGAGTTGCGGTGCCTGATCGGACCGAACGGCGCCGGCAAAAGCACGTTCTTCAAGCTCCTGACCGGCGAGATCACGCCGACCAGCGGAGCCGTTCTGTTTCGTGGCACCGACATCACCGGTTTGCAGGCGCATGAGATCGCGCGCCTCGGTATCGGCATCAAAACTCAGGTGCCGAGCGTGTTCAACGGACTTTCGGTGCGCGAAAATCTCTGGATCGCCGCGGCAAGACATCAAAAAGGAAAAGCGATAACGCGCGCTGTAGATGCAAGGGTCGAGCGCCTCTCGCTCGGCCGTTTTGTTGACAAGCCGGTCGGCCAGCTTGCACACGGGCAGCGCCAGTGGGTCGAACTCGGCATCGTCTTGTGCGGCGACCCTGGGTTTATCCTTCTCGACGAACCAGCCGCAGGAATGACGGAGGAAGAGCGCGAGCGGACCGCCGAACTCATCCGCGAGATCAACCAGGATCATCCGATGATCGTCGTGGAGCACGATATGTCGTTCATTCGCATGATCGCCCGGCGCATCACGGTTTTCGATCGCGGCAGCATTCTGATGGAAGGTGACGTAGCGCAGGTGTTTGGCAATCAGGCGGTTCGCGACGTCTATCTCGGCAAGCAGGTCGCCGCCTGATGCTTGAAGTCCACGATCTCCACGCCGGTTACGGCCGTATTCCGGTTCTCTCCGGAATCAACTTTACGGTCGGCGAGCACGAGGTGATCGGCGTGCTCGGTCATAACGGCATGGGCAAAACGACCCTTTTGAAGACGCTGATCGGCCAGGTTCCGCTCACCAGCGGCAAAATCCGGTTCGGCGGCATGGACATCAGCCATCGCCCGTCGTTTCGTCGCGCACGTGCGGGCTTGGGTTACGTACCGCAGGGGCGTCAGATTTTTCCGAGCCTGTCCGTCTACGAGAACCTGCGAATGGGCTTTGTCGAAAACGGCATCAACTCCGAGGAAAATATCATCAAGGACGTTCTGGCGCGTTTTCCACGGCTCGATCCGCTTATCGATCGGGTCGGTAGCGCGCTATCCGGCGGCGAGCAACAGATCTTGGCTTTGGCGCGTTGCTTGTGCGGTAGTCCGAAGCTCCTGTTGCTCGACGAGCCGACCGAGGGAATCCAGCCCTCAATCGTCGAAGAAATTCTCGAAATTCTGATCGGGCTGCACCGCTATAACGGGCTCTCGATCATCGTCGTCGAGCAAAGTCTCGATTTCATTCGCCGCCTTTCGGAACGCGTTCTTCTGATCGAAAGAGGCACGATCACGGGTGAAGTCTTGCCCGAAGCCTTGGGCCATTCGAAGGAGCTTGGCAGCTACATCGCTGCGGAATGACAGAAGTCTTCGGTGCCGGGCGCGGCTTGGCGCCGAAGCGTGGCCATAATCGGCGACCTTACCCAGTCAATAAAAGGCGCATGGCCGTGCACCTAAACGATGGAGGTGGATCAGTGCACAAGATCGAAATGTCTCCCGAGGTTCTCGACCGCATCAAGGGATTGCGCAACTCGTTTCACATCTTCGACAAGCTTGATCCGGCGCGAACGGCCCACATCATCGTCGACTTGCAGAATGGCTTTATGGAGCCAGGAGCCACCGTCGAGCTTCCGGTCGCGCGCGACATCGTTCCCAACGTCAATGACATCTCCAGAGGGGTTCGTGCGGCCGGCGGCGTCAATGTTTTCATCCGCTTCCTGATCGACGAAGAGGCGCAAACGACGTGGTCGAGCTATTTCGCGGATTTTGCCTCGCCGGAGCGCCGCCAGGCCATGATCGACACGTTCGGCCCGGATTGCCACGGTTTCGCGCTGTGGCCGGATCTCGACGTGAAGCCGGACGATCTCATCGTCGACAAGACGCGCTTTGGCGCGTTTGTGCCCGGGTCCTCGCAACTGCATGAAATCCTGCAGGCGCGCGGCATCGACACGCTGATCATCACCGGCACCGCGACCAATGTGTGCTGTGAATCGACCGCGCGTGACGCGATGCAAATGAATTACAAGGTGATCTTCGTTGCCGACGGCAACGCCGCCCGGACCGACGCCGAGCACAACGCCACACTCGACAACATGGTGGTGCGGTTCGCCGACGTGATGACCACCGCCGAATTGGTCGGGTTCCTCGACAAGGCAGCTGCAATGCGCCAGGCGGCGGAATAACGGAACTTCAACCGAAACCGCCGGCCCGAAGCACGGGCGGCTTCGTCCCAGGTCTGTAGAAAGGAAAATGCGTGTCAACCAAGCCCAAGGTCAAGATCGCCCACCTCGCCGGCCCGACAGCGACCATCCAGAACTCGCCTCCGCTCGTTACGTCCAACAAGGCACGCAAGAAATACGGACTGCCGCCGCGGAAGAATCCCGACGGCAGCGAGCAGCGTTTCGACACACTGCGTGCACAACGCCTCGCGGCGCCGGTGACGGTTTATGTCGAGCGTTTCTCCGCCCATCCGCTCGAAGCAGATGCCGTGGAGCTTTACGGTCCGCCCGACGGATACCTTGACGCCAAGGGCACGTTTCATAAGGAGCGTTCAAGCCCGCAGGACAAGGCGGTGTTCGAAATCGAAATTCGCCCTGAGGACGGCGTCTATCCGATGCCATACATGGCGCGGCAGGCGAATGGTCAGGCGTGGGAGGAAGAATGCGTGGTGCCCGGTGCGCCGGCTGAGCAGGCGCGCCAGGGATTTTATCCCGATGGATCGCGCAGCTTCGAGGAAATCGATCGCTTGTCGGTCGGCGCGGCAGGCGTCGGCAATTTGATCTCTTCGTTCGCGGACGTCGATTTCTACCGAATGATGCCGACGGGCGGATACACCAAGGGCCTGCCGGCAGCGCTTCGCACCGATGTCGGCGAAGGCGACATCCCGCCCGAAACCCGCAGCAAGGACTTTTTCGCCTACAAGCCGTTTCATCTCGGCGAGTCGCCGCCGCGGCCGAGCCTGGCACGGCTGACCAATGCCGCGCGGCGGATTCTGGCGACCGGCAAATACGACGGCGCCATTTTCACCCAAGGCAGCCCGCAAGTTGAAGAAACGGCCTATTGGCTCAATTTACTGCTCGATACGACCGTGCCAATCTGCGGCAACTCGGCGCAACGGCCGCACGGCGAGATCAGCAATGACGGGCCAAAGAACCTGACCAACTCGGTCGAATACATCGCGTCGCGGGTCTGGGCCGACGAACAGGGCCGCAACCGCGCCGGCGTCATCGTACTGCAGGAACAACAAATCTTCGCTGCGCGTGAGGTCATGAAGGTCGACGCGCGACCAGGCGGTTACGTCGCAACCGGAGGCCACGGCGGCATTCTGGGCGGTATGGGCTATCACGGCGCAGCCGTACTGCATTATCTGCCAGCCCTGAAGCACACCTATCTGTCGGATGTGAATCTTAGCAAGATACCGTCGACCGTGCTTGTGGCGCGCTCCGCCGGCGGTCGCGTCGAGCTGGCCGAAACAAAGATCAGGGAGGCCAACGGCGACTTGTTTGAAGGTGCGATCCCGTCGGTCGCGATCGTCAAGGATGGCGGCTATTTCGCCGAGGAATATTTCGACGATCCGTCCGTAACCGCCGATCTGGAAGTGCTGGTCGCGCAGAAGCTCGCCACGAACAGGCTCGCAGGCTTCGTCGCAGAGGGTCTGACGCCTTATGGCGTGATGACCTCATCGGTCCGGCAGGACGTGCTGCAAAGGGCGGTCTACAGCGGTCTCCCCGTCGCGCGGGTTGGACGTGGCAGTCCCGAAGGCTTTGCCGATCCGCACGACTATTTCATCGCGGGCTCAAATCTCACCTCAACCAAAGCGCGGATGCTGCTCATGGCCTGCCTGTTGAAGCTCGGCAGCCTGCCGCCGGCGAAGGACCCGTCCAAGCCGACCGCCGACGAACTCGCCGCCACCCGCAAAGCGGTTGCGGCCTATCAAGCAATCTTCGACACGCACTAGGCGACTGCGCCGGTGGCTTGGCACGGCTGTTGCTCCTCGCTGCGGCAGCAACGGGTCGCATGCCGGCTTTATGCGAGGTATCCCCATGGAACTCGGTATCTTCATTCCGATCGGCAACAATGGCTGGATTATCTCTACGAATTCGCCGCAATACATGCCGAGCTTCGAGCTCAATCGCTCGGTGACGCTGCGGGCGGAGGCCTACGGCTTCGATTTCGCGCTGTCGATGATCAAACTGCACGGCTTCGGCGGCAAGACGCAGTTCTGGGACCACAATCTCGAAATCCTTCACGCTGATGGCGGCGCTTGCCCCTCTGACAAAGCGCATCGGCATCTATGCGACGGCGGCGACGCTGACGCTGCCGCCGGCCATCGTGGCGCGCATGGCGGCCACCATCGACGATATTTCGGGCGGCCGCTTCGGCATCAACCTCGTGACCGGCTGGCAAAAGGCCGAGTACAGCCAGATGGGGCTATGGCCGGGCGAGGCACATTTTCATAATCGATACGAATATCTGGCCGAATATACGCAAATTCTGCGCGAGCTGTGGGCCACCGGGCATTGTGACTTCAAGGGCAAATTCTTCCAGATGGACCATTGCGTGCTTAGCCCGCGGCCGAAGGCGCAGCTCAAGCTCATTTGCGCGGGACAGAGCGACGCCGGCATGGATTTCTCCACGCGCTACGCCGACATGAATTTTTGCATCGCCAAGGGGATCAATACGCCAGGCGCGGTTGCGCCGACGATCGAGCGGCTGCTCGCTGCGGGCGCGCGCAACGGCCGCGAGGTCGGAGCCTATCTTCTTCTCACCTGCATCGTCGATCAAACCGACGCGGCGGCGATGGCAAAATGGCGGCACTATGTGGCGGGCGCCGACGAGGAGGCGCTCGCCTATGTCGCGGCGCAATCGGCGATGGACAGCACGCCCACGGCCAATGTCAAGCAGATCGTCGGCGGCGATGGCGCCATCAACCTCAACTTCGGCACTTTCATCGGCTCGCCGGCGACGGTCGCGCATATGCTCGACGAGCTGGCGGCGGTTCCCGGCGTCAAAGGCATACTGCTGACGCTCGACGATTTCCGAGAGGGCCTCGACCGATTTGGCCAGGAGGTCGTGCCGCGGCTGCGCTGCCGGTCGGCAACGTCGGCGGTGGCTTAGGGCGATGTATCGCCATCATCGACCAGGCGATCGACGAGTGCGTAGCCAGCCGCTCCGTGGCGGCCGAGTAACAGGAGGGGATCACAGACGATGACCGACGACAGCAGGCTTAAGGTTTTGCCACAGCAATTACCGCGGCCGCGCGATGCACGAACGCTTAGAGCGCGGCCCGAGGAGTTTCCGCTGGTGCCGCGCGAGACCGCTCTCATCGTCGTCGACATGCAGAACGCCTATGCCTCGCCGGGCGGCTATATCGACATTCAGGGCTTCGACGTCTCCGGGGCTAAGCGTGTTATCGAACGGATCTTGCAGGTGATTGCGACGGCACGGGCGCTTGGTTCCCCGATCATCTTCTTCCAGAACGGCTGGGAGCCGAACCGTCACGACGCGGGCACACCCAACTCGCCCAACTGGTGGAAATCGAACGCGCTGAAATTAATGCGTTCCGACCCGAAACTCGACGGCACGCTGATCACCCGCGGCACGTGGGATTACGAGCTTGTGGCGGAGCTCAAGCCCGAGCCCGAGGACATCGTGCTCAACAAGACCCGCTACAGCGGCTTTTGGGGAACACCGCTGGACGCGATGCTGCGGGCGCGGCGCATCCGCAACCTGCTGTTCGTAGGCATCGCCACCAATGTCTGCCTCGAGTCGACCCTGCGCGACGCCTATTTCCTCGAATATTTCCCGATCCTCATTGAGGATGCGGCGCTCCATGCCGGGCCGCCGGAGATGCAGGCGGCGACGGTCTACACTGTCGAGAAATTCTTTGGCTGGGTGACGACGACGAGCGATTTCTGCGCACTGAGCAACCGGTAACCCCAACGCAACTCTGTGCCGCTCAAAAGCGTTGATTTCGTCGTGCAAGCGGAAAGTCCGCTTTCACGCCGTTAGTGACCGTTACGAAGACATTCCGGATTGACAGCATCGTGGCAACAGCGGAGGTCGCGGATCGATTTGCAAGCAGCCGGGGAGTCGCCGCAGATTACTTGACTGTGCGATCGGCGAACGTGCGGGGAAAAACAATCCAACATCTTAAATGACGGTGAGCTCCCAATGATCGCCGGAGCAACTTCCATCGTGATCCTGCTTGTCCTCGCAGGCATCCACATTTACTGGGCGGCCGGAGGTAAAGCGGGCAAAGGCGCGGCCGTGCCGATCAAAAATGGACGGCCGGTGTTAATGCCAGGCCCAATGATCACGCTTCTTGTTGCGGTGGGTCTGTTCGCGATCGCCGCCTTGCTAGCCGCCCGGATCGGTTGGCTTACCCTCCCCGGCTTTCCTTATCAGCGCGATCTGGTTCAAATCGCAGTCTGGCTGATTGCGGCAGTGTTCGCTCTCCGTGCCATCGGCGATTTTCGCTATGTCGGATTTTTCAAGCGGGTGCGAGACAGCCGCTTCGCGCGGCTCGATACATTCGCCTACTCCCCTCTGTGTGCATGCTTGGCGTTGCTCATAGGTATTTCCGCGGTCACCTAACCGCGCTAAGCCTTTCCGGTGAACGAAAAGGAAAAAGTCGCGCTCGGATCGATCGCCGCTTCGGCCGGACTGGCTGTGGCAAAGGCCGTCGTTGGCGTGCTCACCGGTTCTCTCGCCATCCTCTCGGAGGCCGGACATTCGCTGATCGATCTTGCCGCGACGGTGCTGACTTATGTTGCCGTGCGCGTCTCGGGAAAGCCCGCCGATGCCGAGCACCAATACGGCCACGGCAAGGTGGAAAGCGTCGCCGCGCTCGCCGAGACCGCATTTTTGTTTCTGCTCGCCGCAGTCGTGATTTTCGAGGCGGCGCAACGGCTGTTCGGCGAACGCGTCCATGCTGTCGAAGCAACCACCGCCGCCTTCGCCATCATCGGCGCATCGGTCGTGGTTGATTTCTTCCGCGCGCGCACGCTAACCCGTGTCGCCAAGAAGACATCGAGCCAGGCGCTTGAGGCCGATGCGCTGCATTTCAGCTCCGACATGTGGTCGTCGATCGCTGTCCTGATTGGGTTGGGGGGCGTTGCGCTCGGCTATTCGCAGGCGGACGCAGCGGCGGCTCTGGTCGTCGCAATCTTCATCGGTATCGCCGGCTTGCGGCTTGGCAGGCGCACCATCGACACTTTGACCGACACTGCGCCGGCGGGCGTCAGCGAGCGCGTCGCCGCGATTGCACGGCGCGTGCCGGGCATCGTTACGGTCGAACGCGTGCGCGCACGTCCCGCCGGCCCGGTGCTGTTCGTCGACCTCGCCGTCGGTGTCAGCCGCACGTTGCCGCTCGACCGGGTCGCCGCAATAAAGGAGCGGTTGACGCAAGCTGTGCACGCCGGGCTGCCCGAGACCGAGATCACGATCACCACCGAGCCGCGCGCACTTGACGACGAGACGGTTCGTGAACGCGTCATGCTGATCGCGCGCAACCGGGGCCTGGCCGTGCACCACGTCGCCGTGCAGGCGCTAGCCGACAAGCTTTCGGTGTCATTCGATCTCGAAGTCGAAGGCACATTGGCACTCAATGCCGCGCACGACACCGCAAGCCAGCTCGAGGAGGCAATCCGCGAAGAACTTGGTCCGGACGTCGAAGTCGAAACCCACATCGAGCCCCTCCCGGCCGTTGTGCTCGCCGGGCACGACGCCACGGCCATAAGGGTCGCCGAGATTACCGGCGCTCTCGGCGAAATCGCTGCCGAGGTCGCCGGTCTTGGCGAAGTCCACGACGTTCGGGTACGTCAAACCGCTGACGGCGAAATCGTTAACTTTCACTGTTACGTCGGCCCTACGCTCTCGGTCAGCGCGGTGCACGAGCTGGTCGACGCCGCCGAGCGGCGGCTGCGCCGGCGTTTTCCCGGCATCACTCGCGTGATCGGCCACGCTGAGCCGAGGCGATAGTGGAACTTTTCTTAGGAGGCATCGTTGGTGTCGGTTTTAAAGTGCGCCTTCGGACGAACGGTGGGTTGGCTTCCGTTGGTAGAGGACCGAAATGAGTGAGGCACCGGCCTTGGCAGATGCCCGCCTTCCGGTAACTTTCATCGAACCCGAACGGCCACTTTTGGGCAACAGCGAGCTTGCCCGGCTGATGCGGGGGCTTGACTGGGACAGCACGTCCATCGGCGCGCCGGAGACTTGGCCTAAAAGCCTCCGAACCGCTGTCGGCATTATGCTCACGTCGCGGCAGCCGATTTGGATCGGCTGGGGGCCGGAGCTGACCTACCTCTACAACGATCCTTACAAGTCGATCATTGGCGGCAAGCATCCATGGGCGCTGGGCAAGCCCGCCTCAGTGGTCTGGCGGGAAATCTGGCAGGAAATCGGGCCGATGCTCTCGCAGGCGATGGGAGGTGACGAAGGCACCTACGTCGAAGCGCAACTCCTCATCATGGAACGCAATGGCTATCCGGAAGAGACGTACTACACATTCTCCTATAGCCCCATTCCCGACGACGACGGGACCGTCGGCGGAATCTTCTGCGCCAATACCGACGACACCCAGCGCGTGATCGGCGAGCGTCAGCTCGGGCTGTTGCGCGAGCTGGCTGCCACGACGACCGAAGCGCGCAGCTGGGAACAGGCTTGCGAACGCAGCGCGCGCGCGCTTTCCACCAACCCGCGCGATCTGCCGTTCGCGCTGATCTACATGCTTGGACCGGACGGACGCACCGCGACGCTCGCCAGCACCAGCGGCGTCGACCCCGATCACCCGGCCGTTATGGCTACTTTATCGCTGGACGAAGCCGGGCCGTGGCCGCTAGCCGACGTGGCCAGGGATCATCAGCCGCGCGTCGTCGACAATCTTGAGATGCTGTTTCAGGCGACTTTTCCGAGCGCAGCCTGGCAGCAGGCACCTGATCGTGCGGTCGTGCTGCCTATCATGCCGAGTGGCGAAACCGGCCGCGCCGGCTTTCTGATTGCCGGTCTCAATCCGTTCCGACTGTTTGACGACAACTACTCGGGATTTATGAATTTGATCGCCGGACAAATCGGGGCGGCGATCGCCAATGCGGAGGCCTACGAGCAGGAGCGGCGCCGCGCCGAAGCGCTGGCCGAGATCAATCGCGCCAAAACCGCCTTCTTCTCCAACGTCAGCCACGAATTCCGCACACCACTTACTTTGATGCTCGGCCCGCTGGAAGACGCGCTGCGGCACCCGGAAGAATTGCCGGGCAAGCGACTTGCAGAACTAACGGTGGCACACCGCAACGCCCTGCGTCTTCTTCGCCTTGTCAACGCTCTACTTGATTTCTCGCGCGTGGAGGCTGGCCGGGTACAGGTTTATTTCGAAAAAACCGATTTGGCAGAACTGACTCGCGACCTGGCGTCGAACTTCTCTTCCATTTGTGAACGCGCGGGTCTTGCTTTGAACATCACGTGCGATCCGTTGTCGCGGCCGGTCTATGTCGACCGTGACATGTGGGAGAAGATCGTCCTCAATCTTCTTTCCAACGCGTTCAAGTTCACTTTTGCCGGTGGCATTGACGTTCATCTCCGCGACTTTGGCGGCCGGGTCGAGCTCTCGGTGCACGACACCGGCGTTGGCATTCCGCCCAGCGAACTGCCTCATGTGTTCGAACGATTCCATCGCGTCGAAGGCCAACACGGCCGCACCCATGAGGGCTCGGGCATCGGGTTGGCCTTGGTGCGCGAACTGGCCCAACTGCTTGGCGGTGAGGTGCGCGTCGAAAGCGCGGTGGGCCGCGGCAGCACTTTTAGGGTCGTCGTTCCTTACGGCGAAGCGCAGTCGCCGGCCGCTTCCGGAAGCACGTCGCGCGAAATATCCACCGCGACCAAGGCTCCGGCTTTCGTCGAAGAGGCTCTGCGCTGGCTGCCGCAAATTGCCGAAGCAAATCCGGCAACAACCGGGATTTTTCGAGGTGTGGCGAGCGCGACGGCCGCATCCGTCACGCCGTTTGCAGCGCGCGATAGAGTTTTGGTAGCCGACGACAATGCCGACATGCGCGACTATGTGCGGCGGTTGCTGATGCCGCGCTATCAGGTTGAGACCGTCGGGAATGGCGTCGAAGCCCTGGAGGCGATTCGTCGGACCCGACCAGACCTTCTGATCTCAGACGTGATGATGCCGGCGCGTGACGGATTTGGGTTGTTGCGAGAAATCCGAGCCGACCCGGAGCTGAGCGGCCTCCCGGTCATTCTCTTGTCTGCGCGTGCCGGCGACGAGGCCAAGGTGGAAGGGCTCAATGCCGGCGCCGATGATTATTTGACCAAGCCGTTCAGCGCGCAGGAGCTGTTGGCCCGCGTGAACACCAACATTACGATGGCGAGGCTCCGTCGCGAAATCGCCGACGAGGTGGAACTGCAGAAGGCGCGGCTGCAAGCCGTGCTCGATACCGTTCCGGTCGCAGTCTGGTTCACGTTTGACGATCAGGGTCTCAACGTCCTCGGCAATCGCCGCGCTGCTGAAATGCTGCGGTTGCCTGAAACCGCTAACGCATCGCTGTCGGTGTCGCCGGCGAAAGCACCGCAGCACTACCGCGTATTCAAGGACGGTGCGGAACTGCCTCCCGAACGCCTTCCACTGCGGCGCGCAGTGCTTGGGGAAACAGTCATGAATGAAGAGATGGAATTGCACTTTACCGACGGCACGGTGCTTTTCGGTCTGGTGCAAGCGGCACCGCTGCGCGATCCCGCCGGCAAGATCGTCGGCGCCGTCAGCGCCGGTCTCGATATCACCGACCGCAAGCGCACCGAAGATCACCGGCTGCTTCTCCTCAACGAATTAAATCACCGGGTGAAAAATACTCTCGCGACGGTTCAATCGATTGCGATGCAATCCTTCCGGCGCGCCACGACCGACACGAGCGGACGTCAGATGTTCGAGTCGCGCCTGATGGCTTTGTCGCGCGCCCATGACGTGCTGACCAATGAAAGCTGGGAAGGCGCCAATCTCAACGAGATCGTCGCCCAGGCGATTAGCCCGTATCGTGGCGGCGACTTGAAGCGGTTCCGTGTCGATGGACCGCCGGTGCGCCTGCCCGCGAAAATGGCGCTTTCGATCAGCATGGCGTTGCACGAGCTGGCAACCAACGCCGTAAAATACGGAGCGTTGTCGAGCGAAAAAGGGCGGGTCAGCATCGCGTGGCAAACGCGACATGAAGCCGACGGCCATTGGCTGCGGCTCGAATGGTTGGAGGCGGACGGTCCGCCGGTCGTCCAACCCGAGCACGAGGGATTTGGCACGCGTCTCATCGAGCGCGGGCTGGCACAGGAACTCGGCGGCGACACCAAAATCGAATATCGGCCGACCGGCGTCTGGTGCGAGATGAACGCTCGCCTCAACGATTAGCCAGCGGGCACCGCGGCACACCGTTAAGGAATGAGCACGGCTGCGCCTTCGAAGCGGCCGGCCCGCAAATCAGCCAAAGCGGCGTTTGCTTCACGGAGCGGATAGCGGGTCACCTGCATCTTGATCCCGGCGCGGGGTGCGATCGCCAGAAAATCATTGGCATCCCGCCGGGTGAGATTGGCGACGGAGACGAGCTGGCGCTCCTCCCAAAGCAGGCGATACGGGAAGCTCGGAATATCCGACATGTGAATACCGCCGCAGACCACGCGTCCGCCCTTCTTCACGACGGCGAGCGCAGCGGGAACGAGTTCGCCGGCCGGCGCGAAAATAATGGCAGCGTCGAGCTGTTCCGGCGGCATTTCGTCAGAGCCGCCGGCCCACACCGCGCCGAGCGAGCGGGCGAATTTTTGCGAGGCCGTATCTCCGTTGCGGGTGAAGGCATACACGCGCCGACCCTGCCAGATCGCGACCTGCGCCAAAATATGAGCAGCAGCACCGAAGCCGTAGAGGCCGAGTGTGTTTCCCTCCCCGGCCATCCGGTAACTGCGCCAGCCGATCAGCCCGGCACAGAGCAGCGGCGCCGCTTCCGCGGCATCGAGTTTTTCTGGCAGCGGAAAGGCAAATCGCGCATCGGCAAGCGTGTGGGTCGCGTAGCCGCCATCCCGCGTGTAGCCGGTGAACAGAGGTTTATCGCACAAGTTCTCGCGCCCGGAACGGCAGTAGGGACAAACGCCGCAGGTCGCGCCAAGCCAGGGCACACCGACGCGCTCGCCAACGGTCAAGCCCGTCACGCCCGCTCCCAGTGCCGCGACGCGGCCGACGATCTCGTGGCCCGGCACAATCGGCAGCTTGGGCTGCGGCAATTCGCCGTCGACAACGTGGAGATCGGTGCGGCATACGCCGCACGCTTCGATCTCGATCAGGATCTCGCCGCTCGCCAGTCGCGGGATCGACCGCTCCCGCGGAACCAGCGGGGTCTGTGGCTGATCGAGCACCATTGCGCGCATGACTGACATAGGGCTGCACCCCCAGTGCACTTGGGACCGCACCACAGTGCACTTCGCTCATGACCTGTGCTTTCAATTAGCCGGCAAAACTTCTACATCAAGCCCCATCATGCGCACCGAAGAACCGCGTCCCATCCGCCTCAAGGATTACCGGCCGCCGGACTGGCTGATCGAAACTGTCGATCTCGACGTGTCGCTCGATCCGACCGCAACGACCGTCCGCGCCACGCTCAAGCTTAAGCCGAACAGCGGCGGCACGCCGGCGCCGCTCGTGCTGGACGGCGAGGCGTTGAAGTTGCGCTCGCTCGCGCTCGACGGCAAGCCGCTGCCGAGTGACAGTTTCCTCGCCACGCCCGAGCGGCTGACCATTGCGCAACCGCCGAACCAGCCTTTCGAGCTGACGATCGAGACTGTCGTCGATCCGACGGCGAACACGCAACTGATGGGCCTCTACCGCGCCGGCTCGACTTACTGCACGCAGTGCGAGGCCGAAGGTTTCCGGCGGATCACGTACTTCCTCGACCGGCCAGACGTGATGGCGGTCTACACAACGCGTATCGAGGCCGACAAAGCCGAGACGCCGATTCTTCTCTCCAACGGCAATCTGATTGCTCAGGGCGACGTCCCCAACACCAATCGGCACTTCGCCGTCTGGCACGATCCGTTCAAGAAACCCTGCTATTTGTTCGCACTGGTCGGCGGCAAGCTCGGTCGCATCACCGACAGCTTCACCACCATGTCCGGCCGCAATGTCACGCTGCACATTTATGTGGAGCCGGGCAAAGAAGATCGCGCGCACTACGCGATGGACAGCCTCAAGCGCGCCATGCGCTGGGACGAAGAGGCGTTCGGCCGCGAATATGACCTCGATATTTTCATGATTGTCGCCGTCTCGGCCTTCAACATGGGCGCGATGGAAAACAAAGGCCTTAACGTCTTCAACGACAAATATGTGCTTGCCTCACCGGCGACCGCAACCGACACCGATTACGCCCATATCGAGGCGGTCATTGCACACGAATATTTTCACAACTGGACCGGCGATCGCATCACCTGCCGCGACTGGTTTCAGCTGTGTCTGAAAGAAGGCCTTACTGTTTTCCGCGACGAGGAGTTTTCCGCCGATCAGCGCTCGCGAGCGGTGGAGCGCATCAGCGACGTGCGCGCGTTGCGTTCGCATCAGTTCGTTGAAGATGCCGGCCCGCTGGCCCATGCGGTTCGGCCGGAGGTCTATCACGAGATCAACAACTTCTACACGACCACCATCTACGACAAAGGCGGCGAAGTCGTGCGCATGATCAAGGCGTTGCTCGGGCCCCAATTGTTCCGCAAAGGGATGGACCTCTACTTCGACCGGCACGATGGTGAAGCCGCTACGGTCGAGCAATTCGTGCAATGCTTCGCCGACGTGAGCCACCGCGATTTTACGCAATTCATGCTTTGGTACACTCAAGCTGGAACGCCCGAAGTCGTGGTCGCCCCGCATTACGATGAGCGGGCGAAAACCTACCGACTTGACATCACCCAAGCGACGCCGCCCACGCCCGGTCAGCCCGACAAGGCGCCGATGGTCATTCCATTTGCCGTCGGGTTGGTCGGCAAAGAAGGCGGCGACCTGTCGCTTTCACTCGACGGCCGTCCGCTCGATCGCGGCGTGGTCGAGGTGACAAAGCCAAGCCAAAGCTTCGTCTTCACCGGAGTCACCGAGCGGCCGATCCCGTCGCTAAACCGCGGCTTTTCCGCACCGGTCAAGCTTTCGCTGCCGGTCGAACCGGGCGATCTGCGTTTCCTTGCCGCGCACGATTCGGATTCCTTTAATCGCTGGCAGGCGGTACAGACACTGGCGATGTCGCTGTTGACCGGCAATGTCGCAGCCCTTCGGCAAAATAAAGCCCCGCGCACCGACGACGGATTGATCGCCGCACTCAGCGCGAACCTTGCCAATCAAAAGCTCGAGCCCGCCTTCATTGCACTGACACTCAATCCGCCGAGCGACAGCGATATCGCCCGCGAAATCGGCCGCGATGTCGATCCCGACGCCATCTTTGCCGCGCGCCGGCACTTGCGCGCCGTGATTGGCGAGCGGCTCGGCGCTGCGCTTGTCGAGACATACCAGCGCATGATCGTTGCCGGTCCGTACTCGCCGGACGCAACGAGCGCCGGCAAGCGCACGCTGAAGAATGTCTGTCTCGATCTTCTGGCTGCGACGCAGCAAGACGAAGCGATAGTACGCGCGTTTGCGCAGTATCGCGACGCTGACAATATGACTGATCGCATGGCCGCGCTGGAGACGCTTGCGCAGCACGACCGGCCCGAGCGCACGGAGGCTATCGCGGACTTCTACGCCCGCTATTCGAACGATCCGTTGATCATCGACAAATGGCTGGCGCTACAGGCGGCGATTCCCGAGCCGGCAACGCTCGATCGTGTGCGCGCGCTGACGACGCACCCGGCTTTTTCTATGTCCAATCCCAATCGGGTGCGCTCGCTGATCGGATCGTTTGCGCAAGTCAACCACACCCAGTTCAACCGCGCCGATGGCGCCGGCTATGACTTCGTCGCCGATGTCGTGCTCACGCTCGATCCGAAGAACCCGCAGGTTGCTGCGCGCCTGATGGGCGCGTTCCGCTCCTGGCGCGCGCTCGAGCCGCTGCGCCGCGGCCGCGCGGAAGCCACGCTGCGCCGCGTCGCTGCAGCGCCGGCACTGTCACCCGACGTTCATGATATCGTCGCACGCACGCTGGCCGAGAGCTGAGCCACCGCTGCGACAAAGTTGGCTCGGTCATCACATAGGTAGTTTTACTTAGGAGACATCGGCGCACATTTTGTTGCTCATTCTTATCCTACGTGAGTTGGATTCCGTGCCGGACGGAGGCGATCGATGTGGGCAAAGCTGCGCGACTGGTATATCGTTGTTATTGGTGTGTGCCTGATCAGCGGAGGCTTTTTCTTCGCCTCACACCAGCTGTCTCCATCAGCTGCCACTCCGACGGCTCAGGAGAGTGCGTCGCCCAAATCTGAACTTGCGGTTCAAATTCGGCGGCCGTCACCGTCACCTCCTCTCCAAGCCACCGAGCCGCCGCATTCGGCTGCTGCGCCTGTGACCGCCGCGAGCATTCAACAGCCCGCTGCCGAAATCTCCGTTCCGCCAACGCACGATCACGCGATGGATCATACGATGGCCGTCGCGGCGGCGGAGACCAGTGCTCCGGCGCAACCGGCAGCGGCCGCAATGCCGACTACCGGCGGCGATGCGGCGGCGGGTCGACTGGTCTTCAGAAAATGCCAGGCTTGCCACTCGATGGAGCCGGGCAAGACAATACTCGGACCGTCGCTCGCTGGAATCATGGGCCGCAAGGCCGGCTCCGACCCAAGCTACAATTATTCGCCGGCGATGAAGCAGGCGAACATCGTTTGGGACGCAAAGACGCTGGATGCTTATCTGAGCGACCCGCAAAAAGTCGTTCCCGGAAACAAAATGCCGTTCCCGGGTCTTAAGACTGATCACGATCGCGCCGATGTCATCACCTATTTCACCGCTCCGGCATCTGCCGCTCAGCCGGCGGCGAGCCAACAACAGGCGCCCGCAACAACAAAACCAATATCGCCGGCGTCGGCAAGCCAAGGATCGCAAGGTGCACCCCGCGCGAACGCAGGTTATTCGTTTGACGCCAAATACACTCTGCGATCCGGTATTGCGGATGGGCGAATGGTTTATCTCGGTGTCGGCGGCGCCATCGATGGCAAAGTCAATCCGGTGCTGACCGCCGCCGAGGGTCAAGTGGTTGAGCTGACGCTGATCAACGGCGAAGGCGCCGAACACGACATCGTCTTTCCCGATCAAAACAGCAAGTCGCCGCGTGTTACCGGAAAGGGTGCAAGCACCACCATCGCCTTCCGTGCGGAAAAAGCCGGCGACTTCACTTATTTTTGCAGCGTGCCGGGACACCAGTTGGCCGGTATGCAGGGGCAATTCATCGTCACGACCCGGCCGGCGCCGCAGACGCTCGTCGAGGCCGATATTTCGCGTGAGCCGACTGACCTACCGCCACCGATCGGCAAGCGTGAACCACAGACGGTTCGCGTCGATCTCTTCAGCGTAGAGGTCGAGGGGCGTTTGGCCGAAGGGACCACCTTCGGCTACTGGACCTTCAACGGCAAAGTTCCCGGGCCGTTCATCCGCGTCCGCGTCGGCGACACCGTCGACATTCACTTGAAGAACTCCGCCGACAGCGCAATGATTCACTCAGTCGATTTCCACGCCGTCACGGGACCGGGCGGCGGTGCCGCTGCGCTGCAAGTCGATCCGGGCCACGAAAAGTCGATGACGTGGAAAGCACTGGTGCCTGGTCTGTTCGTTTACCACTGCGCGACGCCGATGGTCTCCGAGCACATCGCCAACGGCATGTACGGCCTCATCCTGGTCGAACCGGAAAACGGCCTCTCGCACGTCGATCGCGAATTTTACGTGATGCAGGGAGAGATTTATACGGATGTGCCCTACGGGCAGCGCGGCAGCGCGGAATTCAGCGTCGAGAAGCTGCTGAACGAACATCCGGAATATTTCGTGTTCAACGGATCGGTCGGCGCGCTGACGAAACTACATCCGATGCGGGCGAAGGTCGGCGACATCGTGCGCATCTTCTTTGGCGTCGGTGGCCCGAATTTCACATCGTCGTTTCACGTCATCGGCGAAATATTCGACAAGGTTTATGCATTTGGCGGACTGGAATCGCAGCCGCTGGAAGGCATTCAAACCGTAAGCGTCGCGCCCGGCGGCGCAGTCATCACTGAGTTCAAGACCAAGGTGCCGGGCAATTACACAGTGGTCGATCATGCGCTGGCGAGAATGGAGCGCGGACTGGTCGGCACGCTGAGCGTTGAGGGCCCGCCCAATCCTGAAATCTATAACGGTCAGGTGATGTCCGGGATGGGGCACTAGAGGCTCGTCGTGAACGCGCCCGCTGCACTACAGCGTCGGCTTGAATACGTCGGCCCCGCAATTTTCTCGTACGGTTTTCGGCCATTTTTTCTGGGCGGAGCGACGTGGGCCGCGTTGAGCGTTGCACTTTGGCTGCCGCAATATTTCGGCGAGTTGTCGCTGCCGACCGCCTTCAATCCGCTCGATTGGCACATCCATGAGATGATCTACGGCTACGTTGCAGCGACCATCGCCGGTTTTCTGCTCACGGCAATTCCCAACTGGACCGGACGGCTGCCCGTCAACGGCTATCCGTTGGCCGGCCTCTTCGCGTTGTGGCTCGCCGGTCGTGTGGCCATCGCTGGTTCAGCGGTTTGGGGGCCATGGATCGCGGCTGCGATCGACGTTGGTTTCCTCATGATATTCGCGGCAATCGCGCTGCGTGAAATCATCGCCGGCAACAATTGGCGCAATCTCCGCGTCCTCGTCATGCTCGGTGTGCTGATTGCCGGCAACATCGTTTTCCACGCGGAGGAAATCCTTCACGGCAGCGCCGATTATGGCATTCGTATCAGCATTGCCGCGTTGATCGGGCTTGTCATGCTGGTGGGCGGACGCGTCGTTCCGAGTTTCACCAACAATTGGCTGACGCGGAATAATCCTGGCCGGCTTCCGGTCGGATTTTCACGATACGACGCGGTAACGCTTGGCACCAGTGCGCTGGCGCTTGCGTCGTGGATTGCGTTGCCGCAATCCGCCGTCTCCGGCGTCCTGTTGATGATCGCGGGCGTGTTCCAGGCAATCCGTCAAGCACGCTGGGCCGGAGATCGCACCTTCGCCGATCGTCTCGTTCTGGTCCTCCACGTTGCTTATGCGTTCGTGCCGCTTGGCTTCATCCTGTCGGGCGTGGCGACCCTCTGGCCCGTTTACTGCCCGATCAGTGCAGGCGTCCACGCCTGGACCACTGGCGCAGTTGGGCTAATGACGCTCGCGGTCATGACGCGCGCAAGTCTCGGCCACACTGGACAACGCCTCATCGCATCGCCACCGACGCAGTTTATCTATCTGTGCGCTCTGGTGGCAGCGGTCGCCCGCATTATCGCCGCCTTCGAGCCGTCGAGTGCCCTGCTCTATGCTGCCGGGGCAGCCTGGTTCCTCGCGTTCGGCGGCTTTGCGATATTCTTCGGTCCATCGCTGATGGGACGACCACCGATATGGGCTGCCAGAAGCTAAGCAGCGCGCTCGCGACAAGCGCATGACGCGAATATTTGCTGCGATTGCGCATTGGGCGCGCGACACCGACATTAGTTATCGCACCGCGCAGCCGGGCGAAGATACGCACTATGACCGACAACCAACCTACCAAGACCCGGATCAGGGTCAAAGCGCTCCTCTTGAGCGACCGCATCGACACGTCGAACCTTGAGCACGACGGTGTCGTCTCGACTGCACCCTTGACCTACAAGTTTGGCGCCGAGGGCTTCGTGACCTTGTTTCGCTATGGCGTCGCGGTCGTCATGGGGCTTACGGCGGCTGAGGAGGAGGAGGTTCTGCGCAGCCTGCAGCGGCGTTTGATCCGCCCGGTCAAGCCTCCCGAGGAAGAAACCGTGCTGATCGACCTCGCTCCCGACAAGGACGATCAAATTCCTCCCGGTGGACCGATCACGCTAAGGACGATGACGCCAGACCACTTGATCGTCATCGCCGATGCGTTGTCGAAGAGCGTGGTGTTGGCCCGCGACGAACGGGAAGTAACCGCGGTCTTCGAGCTGGTCGAGCCGTTTGCCCGGCAACTTGCCGAGCGCGGTCGCGTCGTCGCCGGCCGCCGCACCATCCTTAAACACGTCGGCAATGCCCTGCTGGTTCAGCATCGCGTTTCCGGACGCGTTGCCGTCGTGGAAAAGCCTGATGTTGTCTGGGATCGCCCCGATCTCGATCGGCTCTATGCGCGGCTGGAGGACGAATACGAGCTGAAAGAACGCGCGGAGGCGCTGGCGCGCAAACTTGGGGTCATCGCCGAAACCGCGGAAGTCCTTACCGACATTATCGACACCAAGCGGTCAATGCGCCTCGAAATCATTATTGTGGTCTTGATCGCCGTCGAGTTGCTCGTTGCCGGTTATCAGGCGCTGACGCTGCGTTGATCGAAGCCTCGGGCTTCCGCCGCGCCAAGGTGCCCAGACCACGTCATTGATCGGACTCGAAAAAATCTGGGCTCCGCTGCTCGCCAGGCATGTGTCAGCGTGACGAGACGATTTCGGTCCAACCCCAACACGTCCAAAAAAACGTTGGATAGTGTTCAATAAAATATTGACTCCAAACTCTCGACAAATCAGCGCGCATCGATTCTTATCGGGGTGATTCGGAAAGAGATGGCGGCACATCCTTCCGATCGCGGTGCAGGGGACCGTCCGAACGGAGGCTGGCAATGGCGCGCGCCGAAGCGGCGAGTGCGTCTTTACGACCCGATTCGATTCAGGGGCTGGCAAAATCCATTGCCAAACCCGCGTATCGACGGCTTCTCAGCGCAGAACCGCTACTGCGGCGCGCTGTCCCGGTTCTCATCGTCGCCTTTCTGATCACGATCTGCATCGGTGCCGCCGTTCAGGTCCTCGAGCAGCGTCGCCAGGCCACCGTCGAAGCGCGGCACGCGATTGAGGCGCTCGCCGACAATCTCGCGCTTGAGCTGGATCGTCCGGCGAGAGACTTCAGGGGAAATTCCGGCCGCACTTCGGCGGCGCTCGAGCACGGGCTGCCGGCATGGACCGCAGGCGGTGATCGGGAGATTCTGGTCGCCGATTCCGATGGCCGGATTATCGCCACCATGCCGAACGACCCGCGGCAGATCGGACGCCCCCTCATCGACCTGCTCGGACCGTCACAGCCGCTAACCACCTTCGGCACTGCCGCGGGCACGCTCGAAATCACTTTGCCCGACGGCACGCCCGCTTTCGCAACGGCGCGATCGCTGCGCAATCCGCTTGGCGTCGTTGCCGTGGTCGAGACCGCGACAGGCGCACTCGCCGGCTGGCGCTCAAGCACCGCGCTGACCATCACGCTGTCAGCAACGACCGGCTTCGTCGTGCTCATCCTCGGCTTCGCCTTCCATTGGCAAGCAACACGCGCGCGCGAAGCCGATCTCATCCACGACACCGTGCGAGGCCGCATCGACACTGCGCTCAACCGCGGCCGCTGCGGCCTGTGGGACTGGGACCTGGCGCGCGGCCGGGTGTTCTGGTCGCACTCGATGTTCGACATCCTCGGCCTGCCGGCGAAAGACGATCTGCTCACCTTCGGCGAACTTACCGCGCTGGTGCACGACGGCGACATCGACCTTTACGAACTTGCCCGGCAACTCGCGGACGGCGAGGTCTCCTCGATCGATCACGCCTTCCGTATGCGTCACGCCGACGGCCGCTGGTTATGGCTGCGAGTGCGTTGTGAACTGGCACGCCAGGAAGGCGAAGCCGGCCTGCATGTGATTGGAATTGCCGTTGACGTCTCTGAACAGAAAAACCTGGTCGAGAAGACGACGGCGGCGGATTTGCGGCTACGCGACGCGATCGAGACTATACCGGAAGCCTTCGTGCTCTGGGACGCCGACAATCGGCTGGTGCTGTGCAATTCGTATTTCCAGGAACTGCACCGCCTTCCGGATACAGCCGTCGCCGCCGGCACGCCCTACGAGACGGTGGTCGCCGCCGGCAAGAAGGCGATCATTCGCACCACCATCGCCAACGAAGACAATGAGGCCCAGGGCGCTCGCACCTTCGAGGCGCAGCTCAACGACGGCCGCTGGATGCACATCAGCGAGCGCCGCACCAAGGATGGTGGCTATGTCTCTGTCGGCACCGATATCACCAAGATCAAACAGCATGAGCAAAAGCTCATGGACGGCGAGAAACGGCGAATTGCGACCATCAACGATTTGCGCCAGTCGCAGCAGGCGCTGGAGCGGCAGACCGACGAACTAGCCGACCTGGCAGAGAAATATGCCGAGGAAAAGAATCGAGCCGAAGAGGCCAATCAAACCAAATCGAAATTCCTTGCCAATATGAGCCACGAGCTGCGCACGCCGCTCAACGCCATCATCGGTTTCTCCGAAATTATGGAAGCGGCGATGTTCGGGCCGCTCGGCGTCGACAAATATCGCGAATATTCCCGCGACATTCGCGAAAGCGGCCGCTATCTCCTCGACGTCATCAACGACATTCTCGATATGTCGAAAATCGAGGCCGGCGGCATCCACCTTTCCCCTGAGTCCGTTGAACTTGATCATATCGTGGCCGACTCGCTCCGAGTCGTCCTGGGTCGCGCCAATGAAAAGAGGCTTACGCTGGGTTCTGAGATCGCAACGGGCATCCACCTCAACGCCGATCGCCGCGCGCTTAAGCAAATTGCCCTCAACCTGCTTTCCAACGCGGTGAAGTTCACGCCCGACGGCGGCACGGTGACCGTGCGCGGCCGAACCCGCGCCGGGTATGTCACAATTGCTATTGAGGACAACGGCATCGGCATCCCGAAGGATGCGTTGCACAAGCTCGGGCGGCCGTTCGAACAGGTGGAAAGTCAGCTGACCAAACGCCACCAGGGATCGGGGCTCGGTCTCGCAATCGCAAAATCGCTCGCCGAACTGCATGGCGGCCGGATGCGAATCCGCTCAGTGCTCGGTACCGGCACGATGGTCGTAGTGCGGCTGCCGCGGGCCGCATGCCTCGCCCTGCCTCATGGCGCGCCCGTGGCGGAAACTATCCCGCTCGCAAAATCCGCGTGAAGCTTTCGCGAACCTGTCGCTGGGTTTCGACGACGTAAGCATTGAGCGCAGGGAAATCCGGCAGGTCGGCCGCGCGCGCAAGCAGACTGAGCACGCCCGGGCCTGCGGTCTTTGGATCGAACGCGCCCGGCAAGCAAAGCCGGAGAATTTGCGTCAGGTCGTGAAAGAGCCTGACGGCAGGGCGGAGTACTTCTGCGTCCTCGGCCCGGAGCACGCCGGCGCGCGCCGCCTTCTCCAGCATGCGCGCCGTCGAGGTGTCCAGGATTTCGGGCACTTCCGCTGCGTAGATAAGTTGCAGGTATTGGGCGGTGAACTCGATATCGACCAGCCCGCCGGCGGCATATTTGAGATCCCACGGTTCCGCATCGCCCTTTTCTTTGGCGATCGCCGCCCGCATCTCGATGACGTCGGCGGCAATAGCGTGCGCGTCGCGCTTGCGGCAGAGCACGTCGTTGATCGCGGCTTCGACTTTGGCGGCGAACGCCGGCGAAGCGGAAACGACACGGGCTCGTGTCAGCGCCATGTGCTCCCAGGTCCACGCCTCGCGTTCTTGGTAGCTGACAAAGCCGCCGATCTGCGTCGCCAGCGGACCGGACCGGCCGGAAGGCCGCAGCCGCATGTCGACCTGATAAAGCACGCCGTAATTGGTTTGCGCCGTGAGTCCGCTGATCAACCGCTGGGTCAGGCGGGCAAAATACTGCGCGCCGTAAAGCGGACGCTTGCCGTCCGAGTCCGGATGCTCGGCGTCAAAGTCGTAGATCACGATCAGGTCGAGGTCTGAACTCGCGGTCATCTCGCGCGCGCCAAGCCGGCCGAGCGCAACGATCGCGGTCTCCTGGCCACGGATGCGGCCGTGGGCCGCAGTGAAATCGCCTTCGACGTGAGCGTGCAACGCACGAATGAGCACATCGGCAAGGCCGGCGAACACCTCGCCCGCCTGCTCCGCCGCCACCGACCCCGACAGGATGCGTGCGCCGATCAGGAACATTTGTTCCTGGCCAAACAAGCGGATTGCATCGAGCATTTCTTCGTAACGGCGGGTCTCGCCGAGCGACCGCGCAAGCTCGACTTCAAGGTGTTTCGCATCCGGCAACACGGCGAAGGCATTGGGCTCGATCAGAGGATCGATGACATGCGGATGCTGAGCCAGAATATCCGCGAGCCGTGGTGCGGTGCCGAGCAAAAGTGCGATAAAGCGGACGAGATCCGGATTTTGCCGCAGCAGCGACAGGAACCGACCGCCGCCACGCAGGCCGGCGAGGAAATGATCAAATGCCGCAAGAGCCGCATCCGGGTTTTCTGCGCGCGCGAACTGATCGATGATGACCGGGACAAGCTCGGTCAGATTTTTGCGGGCTTGCTCGCCGCGCAACGCGGGGTATGCCGCCGCGTGCCAGCGCCGCACAGCTAAGGCCGCTTCGCGCGGGTGGCGAAAGCCTATCTCAACCAGGCGATCGAGCGTCTCGCCCTCGTCCTCGAGGTTTTCGAACGAGAGGTTCTGCCGCTGCGCCAACAGGGCCGGCGCGGTTTCGAACAATCTGACGTAGTGCTTCTCGACTACACGTAGCTGCACCAACAGAGCGGTGGCAAAATTGTCGCGGCTTGCGTAGCCGAGGAAGCGGGCGAAGGCTTCGAGCGCATCGCGATCGGCCGGCAGCGTATGTGTTTGTTCGTCGGCGATCATTTGCAGCCGGTGCTCGACGCGCCGTAGAAAATCATACGCCGCCGTCAGCTCGTCCCGCGTCGCGGCGTCGATCCAGCCCCCGGCGGCGAGCGCGTCCAGCGTCGCCAGCGTCTCGCGGCCGCGCAATGCAACGTGACGCCCGCCGGCGATGAGTTGCTGCGTCTGCACGAAAAACTCGATCTCACGAATGCCGCCGCGGCCGAGCTTGACGTTATGACCCTCGACTGCGATTTCGCCATGTCCGCGATAGGCGTGGATCTGCTGCTTCATGGCGTGGACGTCGGCGACCGCCGCGTAATCGAGATATTTGCGCCAGACAAAAGGCGACAACTCGCGGAGAAACCGGTCGCCGGCTTCGCGATCGCCGGCGCAGGGCCGCGCCTTGATCAGTGCCGCACGCTCCCAATTCTGCCCCCGGCTTTCGTAATAATTGAGGGCCGCGTCGACCGAGATCGCAACTTGCGTGGAGGATGGATCGGGACGAAGCCGCAGGTCAACGCGGAAGACATAGCCGTCCGCCGTGCGTTCCTGCAAAAGCTTCACCAGTTCGCGCGTGAGCCGTGCGAAGAACGGTGCAGCCTCAACCCCGGTCGCTATGGCTGATGCGCCGGGATCAAAAAAGATCATGAGGTCGATATCGCTGGAGAAATTCAGTTCGTAGCCGCCCATCTTCCCCATCGCCAGGACGATGTAGCCCGAGCCGCTTTCAGGATGTTGCCGATCGCGCAAGACAAGCTTGCCGCCGCGCGCAGCTTCGCGCAGCAGATAACCGACAGCCGCGCCGAGCGCGGTCTCGGCGACATCGGTAAGCGCCGCAGTCACGCGCGCGAGCGGCCACACGCCGCCGACATCGGCGAGCGCGATGAGAAGAGACGCCGCCGCCTTCATTTGGCGGAGACTGCGCATCACCGCCGCGGAATTGCGGGCGGCCGCAACATCAGTCCGCGCTTTCGCCAACAGCCTGGCGATTTCATCCTCGGGGTCGTGAGTAAGGAAGCTGACGAGGCGCGGCGGGTCGGCGCGGATCAGGTCCCAAAGATAGGGTGCCTCCGTGGCGACGCCCCCCAGTAAAACCGCCAGCGACTGATGCTTAACAAGCAGGGACTTGAGGGTTTTGCCGGCCGCCGTTCGCGCCAGGTCCTCCAGCCACTCGGCCAGCCGCGTGCGGCCTTCCGCCGAGGAAAAGGGCAGTCCACGTCGGGTCTTTCCATTGCGCGGTAAGCCACCAAGTCGCTGGGCCAACGCCACTCGGTCGGGCTTCTTGATCCGGCGCTTGGCGGAAGTAGACCGCCGCATCACGCCCCTGCCGGCCCTGCCCGCGGCAAGACGATGATGCTCTTCAACCCCGGATGATTATCCTCAAACGTGAGCTCGCCGCCATGCAATCTTGCGACCGCGGAAGCAAGACTCAAGCCCAAGCCTGAGCCTGGCTCCGACCGGCTTTGCTCCAGCCGCACAAAGCGCTCGACTACGCGGCCGCGGTCGGATTTCAGGAATGCCCGGCCCGTGATCGGACACCGTCAGCACGATGCGCTCGCCCTCGGCACCGGCGCCGACGACGATCTCGGCGGCTGCGCCGTTGGTCTTGCTCGCCTCCGGCCCGGCATATTTGATCGCGTTGTCGACGAGGTTGGCCAACGCCTGGCTCACCAGCTCGCGATTGCCGCGCACCGGCGCGGTGAGCGGCGCCTCAACCTTGAGCGCAAGCCCCTTTTCGTCGGCAAGCGGTTCGTACAATTCGCCGATGTCGCGTACGATCTCGGCGGCGTCGAAATCGGCCATGTTGTCGCGTGCATGCCCGGATTCGGCACGGGCGATCATCAACAGTGCGTCGAAGGTACGGATAAGCTCATCCGATTCTGCGATCGTGGATTCCAGCGTCGCGCGGTAATCGGAGTCACGCGTGGTGCCGCGCAACGCCTGCTCACAGCGATTGCGCAGCCGCGTCAGCGGTGTCTTCAGATCGTGCGCGATGTTGTCGGAGACTTCCTTGAGCCCACGCATCAGCGCCTCGATACGCTCAAGCATGGCGTTAAGGTTCTCGGCGAGACGGTCAAGTTCGTCGCCGGTTCCGGCCACGGGTAACCGGCCGCTGAGGTCGCCGGCCATGATGGTGTGCGCCGTTTCCGTCATCGCATCGACCCGCTTGAGTACCCGGCGGCTGACAAAAAATCCGCCGGCAACCCCGAGCACGACAACAAGCGCGAACGACCATCGCCCGGCATTGGCGATGATGGCATAGATACGTTCGCGCTCTTCCAGATCGCGACCGACCAGGATGCGGAAACCACTCGGCAGTTCCACGACCTGAACCAGCGCGCGGTGCTGGGCCTCGTCGGAAGGGTCGACCCGTCGGTAAGACAGCTCGAACCATCCCGGATGGTCAAGAACCCCCGGTTCAAGAGAGCCGACATTACCAGCAAGCTCTTCACCAGTCGATGTCGTGACCATCAAAAGGTTTGAACTCGGACGGCGCGCACGCTGATCGATAAGGGTAACCAATCGCCTGATGCCGCCTTGCTCGTATTGTTCGCGCAGGACATTGACTTCAACATTGATCCTGTTGGTGATCTGCTCGGTAATGAGTCGGCGCGTGTTCAGCGCGAAGTAACCCAGAAGCGACACCGCGAAGAGAATGAAGATCAACAGATAAGCCAGCGTCAGTTGAAACGCGGTCGTGCGCAAAAGCTTTCCAAGCGCAGCCACGGGTCAAACTTTCCTTTCGCTGCGTGCGCGGAAATGCGAAAACATCATCGCGTCGTCCGCCATCGTCCCGTCTCCCATCGCGCCCGCAGGTTCGTTGGACCAGCGGCTGTCAGCCGAAGATGAAATATGCTTTTTCAGTTGACAATGAGTTAGGTGCACATTCCTCTTTGTGTGATCCTTTGCCAGAACGGATGCGCAAACACCAATGAAAAACCGGAAAGGTTCGCGACGGAGGCAACCATGAGCGAGCAACCCGAACCCATTCCAAACTGGCGATTAAAAGGCGACTGGTTTGACCTGTGCAGCTGCAACATCGGCTGTCCCTGCGTATTCGGCGCCAGGCCCACGACGGGGACCTGCGAGGGCGTGTTGACCTGGATCATCCGCGACGGAAATTATGGCGGCGTCCCGCTCGGCGGGCTTAACGCCATCATCATCAGCGCCTGGACCGGCGCCGTCACTGAACGCAATCGCCATTTCGGCTTCCTGATCGACGCGCGCGCCGACGCGCGGCAGCGCCGCGCGCTCGAACTGATTTTCACCGGGCAGGTCGGCGGCCACTTCGCCGCGTGGCGCGACCTCACCGAGGAGCAGATGGGCGTTCAATTCGTGCCTATCGACGTCACGTTCAGCGACGAGCAATGGAAAGTGCAAGTGCCGGGCATGATTGACGGCGAAGGCGGCCCTTACCGCAACTTGATGGTCCCCGACGGTAAGGTCTGCAAAATCTCGAACGCGCCGCGGCCGGAAGTCGGCCCCGGCGACATCACCGTCGGCCAGGCGAAGAAGAACGTTTTCGAGGGCTTCGGACTGAAATGGGATTGGTCATCGCTGTCGGCCAAGCACATTCCCTTCGAGCATATCGGTCCGGGAAAATTCACCTGGCAAAAGCCCTGGGATCGCCAAACTCAAAACTAGGAGCGGCCAGTGCTGTCGGCGACGGAACGAACCGTCCTTTATGCGGCCCTTTTGTTGGCGACCGCGGCGGCGTGGTCGGTGACCTGGATTCAATCATCCGATCTTCCGGCATGGAGTCCATTCCTGGCGCGGGCTTGGTGCGGGGGTACCTGGACCGCGGCTGGCGCCATGTCTTCGCTGCTCATGTGGATCACCATGATGATCGCGATGATGCTGCCCGCAACCGCGCCTGTGATCGACGCCTACGCGACCATCGCACGGCGACGGCGGGCGCGGCGCGCGCCGTACACACCGACTTTTGTTTTCATCGGCGGGTACATTCTGGTCTGGTCGTGCTTTAGCATTGCGGCCGCCGTGACGCAGTGGCAGCTCTATCGCATCGCCCTGCTCACGCCGACGACGCAGAACATAAGTCCGCTGCTCGCCGGAATGGCTCTACTCATCGCCGGCCTTTATCAGTTCACCCCGGTGAAGGCGGCATGCATGCGCGGTTGCCGCAGCCCGCTCACTTTCATCATGGCGGAGTGGCGCGAGGGTTACGCCGGCGCCCTCATCATGGGCTTGAGGCATGGCGTGCTTTGCGTCGGCTGCTGCTGGGCGTTGATGTCGCTGATGTTCTGCGTCGCGGTGATGGACCTGCGGTGGGCCGCTGCACTCGCCGTCTACGCGGCCATTGAAAAAATTGCGCCGGGCGGCGACACGGTCATTGCGCCCGCTTTCGGTTCGGCGGCAATCTTGGGCGGTGTGGCACTGCTCGGAATGACTTTGCTGTGAACTTTGTCGTCTCTCAGCGTTTGGGATGGAAAAATGGGACCGCTCGCAGGCCTTCGCATTGTTGAGTTCGCCGGTATCGGGCCCGGACCGATGGCAGCGATGCTATTTGCCGACCTTGGCGCCCGCGTCATTCGCGTCGACCGCGTTGCTGCGAGCGATCTCGGCATCGCCATTCCGACACGCTTCGAGTTACTCACGCGGTCGCGGCCATCTGTGGCCGTCGATCTGAAACATCCTGACGGGATTGCGCTCGCCATTGATCTCGCAGCGAATGCCGACGGCCTGATCGAAGGGTTCCGGCCGGGCACGATGGAACGGCTTGGCCTCGGGCCCGACGTTCTCCTGGCGCGCAATCCGCGCCTCGTCTACGGGCGTATGACCGGCTGGGGACAGACCGGTCCGCTCGCGCAGACCGCGGGCCACGATCTTAACTACCTCGCTTTGATCGGCGGGCTGCACGCCATTGGCCGCGCCGGCGCGAAGCCGACACCGCCACTTAATCTGGTGGCTGATTTCGGTGGCGGCGCCCTCTATCTCGCCTTCGGCATGGCCTGCGCCATGCTCGAAGCCCAGCGATCCGGCAAGGGTCAGGTGGTCGACGCGGCGATGACTGAGGGCGCAGCATCGCTGATGACGCTGTTTTACGGCTTGCACGCAGCGGGTCGTCATAGTCTGGAGCGTGGAACCAACCTGCTCGATTCCGGATCGGCGATCTACGAAGTCTATGAGTGCGCCGATGGGCGGTTCATTTCCGTCGCGGCGATCGAGGCCAAATTCCGCAAGGTCCTGTTCGACCGCCTTGGCCTACCCTTCACCACCGATGAAGGCCCAGAGTTACGCGATACACTCGAAAAGCTTTTCAAGACGCGCAGCCGGGATGAATGGTGTGCGCTGCTGGAAGGAACTGACGCCTGTTTTGCGCCGGTGCTATCCATGGAGGAAGCGCCGCGCCATCCGCACAATGTTGCCCGCGGATCCTTTGTCGAAGTCGACGGCGTGGTGCAGCCGGCCCCCGCGCCGCGCTTTTCTCGAACGCCTGCCGCACGGCCAACGCCGCCGGAAGAAGTCGGCATGGACACGCGGACTGTACTGCGCGGTTGGGATATTCCTGAGGAAAAGATCGAGGCAATGCTGGCAAGCGGTGTATTGGCTGAGCCGGAGAGCCAGCAAGTGCCAGCCGGTTAACTGCCACGGCCTTGTGAGGGGCTCCGCTCGTAATGACGCGGATTTACTTCGCCTCGTCGCGGATCATGTAACCGGCGCCGCGCACGGTGTGGAGTAGCGCCTGACCAAATCCCTTGTCGATCTTTGAACGCAGCCGCGAAATATGCACGTCGATGACGTTGGTCTGCGGATCAAAATGATAATCCCAGACATTTTCCAGGAGCATGGTGCGGGTCACGACCTGACCGGCGTGCCGCATCAGATATTCGAGCAGGCGGAATTCGCGCGGCTGCAACTGCAGCTCTTGTCCGGCGCGTTTGACCTCGTGAGAAAGCCGGTTAAGTTCGAGATCGCCAACACGATAGACGGTCTCTTCGCCGCGATTGCCGCGCCGGCGCGCCAGCGCCTCGATCCGTGCCAGCAATTCCGAGAACGCGTAAGGCTTGGCGAGATAATCGTCACCGCCGGCCCGCAACCCTTTCACCCGGTCGTCGACCTGACCGAGCGCGGAGAGGATAAGCACCGGCGTCTCAATCGACTTGCCGCGCAGGGCGCCGACGATCGACAGCCCGTCCATCTTCGGCAGCATGCGGTCGATGATCATCACGTCGTACTGACCGTCAAGCGCGAGCGCGAGACCCTCCTCGCCGTCGGTCGCACGGTCGGCGACATGGCCGACTTCGCGGAAGGCCTTGACCAGATAGTCGGCGGCTTCGCGGTCGTCCTCGATGATGAGAAGTCGCATGCGTGCCGCGGTGCTCAGAAGACTGACTGGCGGTCCGGATGGACTGCCGATCGCCGGATCATACTGCGTCATCATGTTGCTTCACACCATTCTCCCGGCAAAATCGCCGCCTTTAATCCGGGTGTGCATCGAGCGGTAAAATGGGAGGGTGGCGAGCCGCAAGCGCGCCACCCCCTCGACCACTACACCCGGCGGGGGCGACGAACGCCGGGAAGCAGTGGTGGTATTCGGCGGGGACGGACCTTACGGCCCGTCCCCAGGGTACGCCCGCCAGCGGGGGCGACGGATGCCGGCGGATGTCCCACTACTGCGTCAGGCGTTGCTGAGCGGCAGCGCGACAAAGCGCGTGCCCTCATGCGACTTCACCCGAAACAACAAAGCGTGCTTGCCATCCTTGTGGGCCGCAGCAAGCTGCTTGCGAACGTCGGACGGATTGGCAACCGACTTGCCGCCAACGTCGAGGATCACGTCACCAACCTGGAAGCCGTGATCGGCGGCAACCCCGCTTGGATCAACAGCGGTAACGACGACGCCGTTACCTTCCGATCCGGACACCTGGTCACTTGGCGCCAGCGTCATACCGAGCTTGGGTAAGGCGCTATCGGCGCCCTGACGCTCGTTGTCGTGGTTCGCCGCCTGGTGCTCGTTCGGCAGCGTCCCGAGCGTGAGAGTGACGGTCTTCTCCTGACCCTGGCGGATCAGGTCCAGCTTGACCGAAGCGCCCGGCGCCATCGTGCCGATCTTGCGAGCGAGATCGCGGGCGTCGGCGATTGATTTGCCGTCAACCGAGGTGATGACGTCACCGCTTTCGATTCCGGCCTTGGCCGCCGGGCTATTGGCTTGCGGTTCGGACACCAGAGCGCCAGCGGCCTTCTTCAGGCTGAGGCTGTCGGCGAGCTCCGGAGTCACCGTTTGGATCTGGACGCCAATCCATCCTCGGGTGACGCTGCCCTTGTCGCGCAGTTGCGCGACCACGGTCTTTACCGTTTCCGAAGGGATATCGAAGGCAATCCCGACCGACCCGCCCGACGGCGAGAAGATCGCCGTGTTGACGCCGATGACATCGCCGTTAACGTCGAAGCTCGGCCCGCCGGAATTACCCTTGTTGACCGGGGCGTCGATCTGGATGAAGTCGTCATACGGACCGGCGCCGATATCGCGGCCGCGGGCCGACACGATGCCTGCAGTCACGGTGCCACCAAGTCCGAACGGATTACCGACCGCAAGCACCCAATCGCCGATCCGCGGCGCATGGTCGGCAAGCTTCACGTAGGGGAAGTCCTTGCCGTCGACTTTAATCAGCGCAAGGTCGGTGCGCGGATCCGTGCCGATGACTTTGGCGGTGTAAGTCTTGCCGTCATCGGTCGTGACCTGAACATTTTCGGCATTCTGCACCACGTGATTGTTGGTAACGGCATAGCCGTCCGCGGTCAGGAAGAAGCCCGAACCCTGTCCTGTAATCAGCTGCCGATGGCCTTCACCACCGTTCGGATTGCCGAAGTGCCGGAAGAAACGGTCAAACGGCGCACCAGGCTGCAACGGTGTTTCGTCATCGCTAAGCCCAGCAGTTTCCTCCTTCTCCATCTTCACGCGCACGGAGATCACCGCCGGTTTCACTTTGGCGACGATGTCGGCAAAGCCGACGGGATGCTGTGGCAATTGCTGCGCCTGCTGCGACAGGTTTTGTGCATGCGCCGGGGCCGCAAAGAACGCGGCGTTGGGCGCGAGATTTGGCGCGACGAACAATGCCGCTGCGCCGAGACCGGCGATGGTGGTCGCCAGAAGCCCAATACGCCGCGCAGACAAGATGCGGCTTGGGCGTTGTGTAGTGCCGTTCATTACTGTCTCCAATTGGGTTGTCCGTCTCGCAACGGTCCCCGAACCCCAAACATGACAAGCAATGTGGGGCAGCCCGCCTTACCGCGTGCTGGCTGGCCGATTAAAAGTTTGTAATGTGGAAGGAACTTCGCGCGCAGCCGTCAAACGCACCGGCGCGCCAATGACCGCCGGAATGTGCCGGGGTTAGCCCTCGCGCCGCAACAACTCGGACAATCGGGCTTCTTCAGCAGCCGTGAGATTAGCCGCCTCCACTCCCGGTGCTGCGTGGCGTCGCCTGATGACCACAACAATTGCGACGATCCCGATCAACAAAACCGCCGGCGGAACGCCCCAAAGGACCGCGTTGTGCCAGGCAAAGCGTGGCCGCAGCAGCACGAATTCGCCATAACGGGCGACCAGAAAATCAAGAACTTGCGTGTCGCTGTCGCCAGCCTTCAGCCGCTCACGCACCAGGACGCGCAAATCATGGGCGAGCGGCGCTTCGGAATCGTCGATCGACTGGTTCTGACACACCATGCAGCGCAATTCCCTCGACAGGGTCCGCGCCCGCGTTTCAAGGGTCGGGTCCGCCAGCATCTCGGTGGGCTCAACTGCCCGCAGCGGCATCACCGCTGACAACAACAAAAAGAGTCCGGCAATCAGCCTGAGCGCCGGGCCGCCCGCACGCAAAATCTCCCGCATGTTCACTCTGCCGCCTGTAACGCGGCTCGCGCCTTGGCGGGCCGCGGGGCGCCAATGCGCAGGCGACGATCCGACAGCGACAAGGCGCCCCCGGCGAACATAAACAGCGCGCCAAGCCAGATCATCAGAACCTGCGGCTTGAAGTAGAGACGTATGGGAACGGTGCCGTCGGGATTCGGATCGCCGAGCGACAGATATAATTGGCTTGCACCGCGGTCCATCAGTGCTGCTTCAGTCGTCGCCATATTCCGAGCCGGGAAGGTCCGCCGGCTTGGCTCCATGATGCCGAGCAAATCGCCGTTGGTTCGGCGAACGATGAAGCGGCCGACGAGGTCGCGGTAGTTCGGCCCAGGGCGGTTGACCAAGCCCTCAAACGTAAGCCGATAGTGCGCGACGTCGACGGTTTCGCCAGGCTTTAGTGCCGCGATGCGCTCGCTTCCCCATGCAGTCACGGCAACGATACCCATGAGCGTGACACCGATGCCGAAATGGGCGAGCGCGGTGCCCCATGCCGAACGCGGCAGGCCCACCGCACGGCGCAGCGCCGCACCGAACGGTATGCGCAGCACCATGGTGCGCTCGCCGATGTCGGTCAGCGCACCGGCCATGATGAAGATCGAAAGCCCTATACCAAACGGCGCCAGCACCGGACCGCCGCGTTGAAGCGCGTAGCTCGCCGCAACGGCAACCGCTGCAATCATCGCTGCCGCAAGTAAACGCTGTGCGGCGCCAAGAAGGTCGCCGCGCTTCCACCCAAGCAGCGGTCCGAACGGCATGGCCAGCAAGAGCGGCACGAACAGCGGGCCGAATGTTGCGTTGAAGAATGGCGGCCCTACCGAAATTTTTTCATTGGTCAACGCCTCGAGCGCGAGCGGATAGAGCGTACCGACGAAAACCGTCGTACACGCCGCCGTGAGAAACAAATTGTTGAACACCAGCGCACCTTCGCGCGAAATCGGCGCGAACAGCCCACCCTGTTTGAGAAGCGGTGCACGCCAAGCGTAAAGCGCCAAGGCGCCGCCAATGAATATCACTAGGATCGCGAGGATGAAAACGCCGCGCGTCGGATCGGTGGCAAACGCATGAACCGACGTCAGTACGCCAGAGCGCACCAGGAACGTCCCGATCAGCGACAGCGAGAAGGCAACGATCGCCAGCAGAATGGTCCAGACTTTAAGGGCGCCGCGCTTTTCCATGACCACGGCCGAATGGAGCAATGCCGTACCCGCAAGCCACGGCATCAGCGAGGCGTTCTCAACCGGATCCCAGAACCAGAAGCCGCCCCAACCGAGTTCGTAATAAGCCCAGTAAGACCCGCCGGCGATGCCGAGCGTCAAACACATCCAAGCGCCGAGCACCCAAGGCCGCACCCAACGCGCCCAGGGGGCGTCGATACGGCCCTCGATCAGAGCAGCAATCGCAAATGAAAACGAAATCGAGAACCCGACATAACCGAGGTAAAGGAGAGGCGGATGAAATGCGAGACCCGGGTCTTGCAGGACCGGATTAAGATCGCGGCCCTCGAACGGCGCGTCGGCAATGCGGAGAAACGGATTGGATGTAACAAGGATAAACAAATAAAAGGCTGCAGCGATCCAGGCTTGGACCGCCAGCGCATTAGCTTTGAGCGCTATCGGCAGATTTCTGCCGAAGGCGGCGACCAGCGCACCGCAGAACGTGAGGATGAGGACCCAGAGCATCATGGAGCCTTCGTGGTTTCCCCAGACGCTGGTGAGCCGATACATCAGCGGCATTGCCGAGTTCGAATTCTCGTAAACGTTAAGCACCGAGAAGTCGGAGGTGACGTAACAGACGGCGAGCGCACCGAACGCCAAGGCGACGAACGCAAACTGTGCGAGCGCCGTCGGTACCGACAGGCTCATCAGCACCGGATCGTTGCTGCGCGCACCGACGATCGGCATCACGCCCTGAATTAAAGCGAGACCCAACGCCAGCATCAACGCGTAGTGACCGAGTTCGGCAATCATTTCGCGCCGCCTCTGGCAGGCATCGCCGCCCGCTGTCCATAGTCGTCTTTCCAATGCCCGCTCTTCTTCAAGGCATCGGCAACTTCCTTGGGCATGTAGGTCTCGTCATGTTTGGCGAGAACGGTGTCGGCATTGAAAACTCCTGAGCCGTCGAGCGCGCCCTCGGCCACCACCCCCTGCCCTTCACGGAACAAGTCGGGAAGCACGCCCTGATAGGCAACCGCCATGTCGTGGTTTCCGTCGGTCACGTCGAAACGAACTTTCAGATTGTCGCTGCGCACGAGGCTGCCGGACTTGACCAATCCGCCGAGCCGGATGCGAGTACCGGGACCGATGTGCTTCTCAGCGACGTCGCTGGGTGAATTGAAGAACACGATGGAATCGCGGAACGCGTTGAGCATCAGCGCAACAGCAATAGCCAGCACGCCGAGGCTGCCACCGATCAAAATCAGCCGTCGTTGCTTTCGGGTCATGGCTTTAGTTGTTCCGGCATGATGTCGCCTGTCAGCCCTCGAGACCGAGGCCTTTGACCAGATCGTCGATTCGTTTGATCGCGTCGGGACGATCGGCAAGTGCACGCTTGGCCTCGGCCGCCGCGCCTTTCGCCTTGTCGCGGTCACCGAGAACCGAATAGGAGCGAACCAGGCGCAACCAGCCTTCGACGTCGGCGCCATTGTCGTGCAGCTCGCCGGCGAGTCGCGCCACCATGCCACGGATCATGTCGCGGCGCGCGTCGGCGCTCATGTCGGCAGCGGCCGCTACATCTTCCGCGCTCGGTCCTGGGCCTTGCCCGGAAATGGCAATCTGCTCGCCGCCGGCGCGCGAGAGTGCTTCGCTCACGAATTTGATCCACGGTGCGCCGGCCGGCGTGTCGGCGAGCAGCGAGCGCCAGACCGTTTTGGCTTGCGCCACGTTGCCGTCCTGCTCCGCGGCGAGGCCAAGAAAATAGCGGGCCTTCGCTTCATGCGGGTCGCTTGTCACGGCGCGCTCAAACGCGGCCTTGGCATCGGCGGTTACCACGCCGTCGGCGGCGGCAGTGATCGCCTCGCCGAGGTCGGCCTGGCGCAGGGCGCTGTCGCCATTAAGCGCCAGCGATTTTTTTCGCGCCGCGACCGCGTCATCGAAGCGGCCGAGCCGCATATAGACCGGCGCGATGACCTCCCAGCCGGAGCCATCATTGGGGTTACTTGCGAGGTGCGCCTCGACCTTGCTGACGAGACTGCCAATCAACTCGCGGCCCTGGCTGGTGTCGACGCGCGCGAAAGCGGGTTCCCAGGGAACGTTGGGCGACCCCAGCGCGATATAAAGAGTTGGCGGACCGAATGGCAAAATGATCAAGGCCGCAATCACCGCGGCGCGGCGCCGGCGAAACATCGGCTGAGAAAACGTCGACGGAGCGCGCGGTGGCTGCGTGTCGGCCGCGGCGAGAAGCCGGCGCGAGACTTCGAGCCGGGCGGTTTCCGCCTCCGCTTCACCGATAAGGCCGGCCGCCCGGTCGCGGTCGATCTCCTGTAGTTGATCCTTGTAGACGGCAAGGTCGCTGCCGCCTGCGACCTTCCGCGGCTTTCGCCCAAGCGGCCACACCACGGCGAAGATCGCCGCAGCCGTCATCAACGCGAATATGCACCACAGAATCATGGTCATCATTCATCCGCGGAACGCGGGAAAGCCGCGGCAACGAGGCGGCGCACCGTCGGGCGGCATGGTTACATCATCACGGCGTCATTGCGGCGGCAATGGGAGCGTGGGCGCGGCAATTGCGCGCTGTGACGCGAAACCTGTCCGTCGGGGAGGATTGGTTTCACGCGGATTACGCGCGGACGGCTTTACGCTCTGCCGTGGCCGCCTGCATTGCAATTTCGGCCGCCTTGGCCAAAAGTCCGGCGTAGTCCGCCCCGAACACAATCCGGCAGAATCGAATCGCCGCATCGATTTGCGATTGTCGGAACGGCCGGTCGGCGTCGCCGGCATGACGCATGCCGTCGAGCAGGACCTTGGTGCCTGTTTCCAGATAGTGTTGCAGTTCGGAAAAGCTGCGCATGGTCGCTTCACTGACCGCGAGTTCGCTCGCGTAGTTGCGGCAAGCGGCCACAAACTCGACCAGCATCTCGGTGTCGTTGACGTCGATGGAGTCAAGCACGGCACCGGCGGTAATCTCCTTGGCCGGGCGCGGTCGAAGCAGCCGACGGACATGACCCGGCGCCGACTCGATTTCGAACCTCAGCAAATTTGAGACTTCGGTACGGATGTGGACCAGCTGACGACTCCAGGGCGAGTCGACAGAAAGGTCCATTTCCGTCCGCAAGCCGCGCACGGCGTCGTGGATTGCCTTGAGCAGCGAGGTGATCGAACGATGCGCTTTATGCTCGACTCGCAGCTCGCTCACCAGACACTCGGTCTCGTCAAGCACGATAGTAACCGCAATTGCCCAGGGGCTTTCAGCGATACGAGCAGTGTCGTCGGTCTCGGCGGCGAGCGTCGCGATACGGACAAGTTGCCATGGCGCCGCGAGCCGGCTCATGACGAGAACCAGGCCGCAAAGCAGCACCTCCGCCTTGTTGGTGGCGATCGCTACAGACGCCTTCTTTGATGTCGCTATATCGACCCACGCCTTGATGATTTCGACGTGCTCGCGTTCGAGCATCCGGATTTGGTTCGGCAACCGCCGCATCAATTCGGCAAGCGCGTCACGATTGGCGATGACGGCGGCAATCGTTGCGAGATCGTCGAGCGCCCTGGGCGTACCGACTTGCACGGCAAGACGCCGGCGTCCCTTGTCGTCGCCAGCGACCGCCGTGATGGCTTCTCTGATGCGCATGACCGCCCGGTCGTGGAGAGCACGCGTCAACTGCTCAGCCTTGACCCGGTCGTCGTTGTTCAAGGCGCGATTGATATCATCGCTCAAAGCCTTGGCCTCTGCCGGCATCAGGTCGCGGCCCAGCCAAGCCCAGATCGGTTCCACCGATACGCGCGAAATGCGGCCGGTGCGCTTGTGATCGGCGGCATCGTCGATGAGGAATGGTTCAAGCGGCGCGAAGAACAAACTTGCGGCGTCGCCGACACGCGCCACCGGCTGCTCGGCGGCCCGGATCGCGCGGCGTAGTTCCTGCAGGATGAGTTCCGAGCCGGCGGCTTCTTCCCCGCGCAGCATGGCGCGCTCCAGCTCGGCGGCCAGCAATCCCTGGGCCTCCGGCGTAAGGTTCCGAAGATAGTCGCGTAACCGTTCGACGGTCGGCCCGCCGCTCGTCATTGGTACACCAGTCTTGGACGCATCACTTTGGGACGCGCCACCTCGCGCGAAGGGTACAGCACACTTTTTAGTCAACCTGCGCTTAAGAAGGAGTTACGCAAAACGCCGGAAACCCGGCGGCTGCATCGCCACTCGTAGCCAAGTGCAGCCTTAACGTTCGAAGAGCCTGCAAGGCGGTAAACACTTGGCTAACTGACGATCGCCCAGGTTCCATCGGGATTGCGGCAGGCGGTCCCGCGCTCGGTCTGCTGTGTTCCGCCGATATAGACGGTACTGGTGAATTGCCGGCATGGGACACCATTGAGTTCGTAAGCGGGACCCGGCACGACATTGCCGTACCGCCCGGAACCCGGGTTACGCCAAGCTACCGGGGCGCCTGAGGGACCGACTTCGAGCGCCCACATCTGCGCCGCATAAGCGCGACGCCTGTCCTCGTCGTCGAGGGCGCCACCGGCGCGATTACTCAAAAGGCCACCGAGCGTAGCACCCGCGACGGTACCGCCGATCTCTCGCGGCCCAGCATCCGACGAGCATGCGGCAACGCTCAATCCGGCCAGCATCAATATTGCGAACCTAATCGCCAGTGCCCTCCCCAAAAATGCGAGCCGTCACGATAACATCGGCCGGGTACCACTGCGCCACCATCGGCGCGCACGATTGGGGCAAAACTCTGTTGCGCAAAGCGCACTTGACATCAAGGCATCAAAGTCATTAAGCCTTGATGTATGCGAACGACCTTGACGATCGAAGACGACGTGGCGGTGCAACTCGACTGCCTGCAGCGCAAACGCAAGCAGAGTTTGAAGGACATCGTCAACGATGCGCTGCGCCGAGGACTGCGTGAGATGCAGACGCAGCCGAGGCAACGAAAACCGTTTCGCACCACGACCCATGACATGGGGCAGTTTCTCGTTAACGTCGACAACGTTGCCGGAGCCATCGCCCATGCTGAAGGCGAAGACTCCAAGTGATTTTGCTCGACGTCAACATTCTCCTCTATGCAACAAATAGCGCTGCGAACGAGCACGCCACCGCCCGCGAATGGCTCGACCGGCAGTTCTCCGACAACCACCGTCTCGGATTACCGTGGGCGACATTGCTCGCGTTTTTGCGCTTGTCGACCAACCCAAGGATAGTGTCTCGGCCGCTCACGATGAATTCCGCGTGGAGGACGGTCTCGCACTGGCTTGACTGCGAACCGGCATGGATACCCCTGCCGACTGAGAGGCACGCCGAGGTGCTTTCCGAGTTGCTCGCGGAACCGGGGGTTTATGGCAATCTCGTCCCCGACGCGCATATTGCAGCGCTCGCGATGGAGCATGGCCTGACGCTCTGTTCGACCGACGGTGACTTTGCGCGTTTTCGAGCGCTCAAGTGGGTGAACCCGCTAGCGCGATAATACCTACCCTCCCGGAAGCGCCAGTTCCGCACGCAAGCCGCCGATCGGCGCCGTACCGAGCGTCAGGGCGCCGTCATAGAGACGGGCGAGTTCAACAACGATGGAGAGGCCGAGCCCCGAACCTGGCTTGGTTTCGTCGAGCCGTTGCCCGCGTAGCGCCACCCGCTCGCGTTCGGTAGCCGAAAGTCCTGGCCCGTCGTCGTCGACGATGACTCGCACCTTCGACTTGCCATCACCGGCCGGACGCTCTTCGGCGACTTCGATGGCAACGCGCGACTGCGCCCACTTGCAGGCATTGTCCACCAGATTGCCGAGCATCTCTTCGAGGTCTTGCTGCTCGCCGCGAAAGCGCGCGTGCTCAGGCACATCGACGGCGATGGCGATGTCGCGATCGCGATGAAGTTTCTCCATTGTGCGGGCGAGAGCCGTCACGACCGGCGGCACGTCAATCAGCGTAGCGATCACGCTGGAGCGGGCCACGAGCCGCGCGCGCTCAAGCTGCCGCGCGACTTGGTCGCGCATGATGTCGGCCTGTTCGAGAACCTTTCGCGCCAGCGGATCGTTGCCCCGAGCCGCCGCCTCGTTGACAATGACGGACAGCGGCGTCTTGAGCGCGTGCGCGAGATTGCCGACATGGGTGCGCGCCCGCTCGACGATTTCGCGATTGGCCTCGATCAGGGCGTTGGTTTCGCGCGCGAGCGGAGCGATCTCGACGGGAAACTCGCCCTCCAGACGTTCCGCCCGACCCGACCGGATCGCCGCTAGGCTTGCAGAAATTCGCTTCAGCGGCGCAAGGCCAAAGCGTACCTGTAGAACGGTGGTTATGAGCAACGCGATAGCAAGCCCCCCGAAAATCGCGCCGATGATGCGATCAAAGCTCAGTATCTCGTCCTCGATCTCCGATGCATTCCCGGCGACCGCTATCAGGTAACGCCCGCCATCGCCGAGGTCGATGTCGCGTTCGACGAGGCGCAGCTGCGCCTCTTCGGGTCCAGGCGCGTAACCTTTTCGGTACCCTTGGGGCGCAGCAGGGTCGTCTTTCGTCTCGGGCAAGTGCGGTAGATTCGAATCCCATAGCGAACGGGAGGAATGCACCTCCGGCTTCGGTGTATCGAGCCGCGTGACCTGCCAGTACCACCCGGACAACGGCAGCTCGAACAGCGGCTCACCGATCGATAGCGGGAACTTCTCGTTGCCCTCCTCGGGCGAGGCGATGTCGGCGACGAGCGAGTGCACATAGACGTCGAGACGCAGGTCGAAACCGCGCTCGACGGCGTTGCGATAGAGCGACGACAAAGCGATCCCGGTGACCATCAGGACTACGACTGTCAATCCGGTCGCCCAAAGGAACAGGCGAAATGCGAGCGAGTTAACGCGCATCGGGCGGATTGAGCAGATAACCTAGACCGCGCACTGTTTGAATTACATCGACGCCGAGTTTCTTGCGAATGCGGCCAACGAAGACTTCGATGGTGTTTAAATCGCGGTCGAAGTCTTGATCGTAGAGGTGCTCTACCAGTTCGGTGCGCGACACCACGCGGCCGCTGTGATGCATGAGGTAAGAGAGCAGGCGATACTCATGCGAGGTCAACTTGACCGGGTTGCCGTCGACGGCAACGCGTCCAGTGCGGGTGTCAAGCCGTACCGGCCCGCAAGTAAATTCGCTTTTGGCGTGCCCGGTCGAGCGCCGCAATAGCGCGCGCACCCGTGCCAGCACCTCCTCGACGTGAAAGGGCTTGGCGACGTAATCGTCGGCGCCGGCGTCGAAGCCTTGCACCTTGTCGCTCCAGCGATCGCGCGCGGTCAGGATCAGCACCGGCATGCTGCGGCCGGCACGCCGCCACGATTCCAAGACGGAAATGCCGTCCATTTTTGGCAACCCGATGTCGAGGATGACCGCGTCGTAGGGCTCGCTCTCGCCCAAATAATGGCCTTCCTCGCCGTCAAACGCACGATCAACGACGTAACCGGCGTCGGACAGCGCCGTCGCCAGCTGCCGATTGAGATCGGGATCGTCCTCAACAACCAAAAGGCGCAATTGAACTCCGCTCAGTGCTTGCCAATCACCGTGCCTTTTACAGCATCGACCGCCAACTGCGTCACTTTGCCATCGAAGGCAAGAAGTGTCAGCAAGTAGACAAAGCTGTCCTGACGGCGACAAAGCTGCGCGCCCACCAGGAATCCTGGCACCGAGATCCGCACCGTCCGCATCACGGCAACCAGCCGCTGCACCGCGCCACTCTCAATCAGAGCCCGGCGCTCCCGCGGGCTGAGACACCCGCGCGAATACTCGCCTCCGGAATAAATCGGGCGCGGCCCCTCCTGCCCCCGGGCCGGCGTGAGCGCAACGGCGGTAGCGAACAATGCTGCAGTGAACGCTCGTGCGAGGGCACCCATGCGGGCCTCCCGGAGCGACAAATGCTTATCGCCCCAGCGGTAAGTGCAGGGTCAAATGCCCTGGTCCACCTTCCCGGTCATCCTCTAGGCATTCTGCCGTGAATAAGACCTGAACGGCCAATTCGCCAATTGAATGCTACTCAGCCGGGGCGCCCGCCACCCGCAGCGGTCCGTGCAGCGGACGCTCTTCGACCGCGGCCACAGAAGCCAGCGCCACGGCAAGGAACACTGCACCGGCCAAGAACACCCAGCGAAATGTTGGAGCAAATTCCGGATGGCCCGCCAGCGCCGTCAAGGTGGCAGCACCATGGTCGCCGGCACTGCCAAACACGATGGCTCCAAACACGGCGACCACGATCGCCCCGCCGAGCAGACGAAAAAAATTCAACGTACCGGTCGCAATCCCCATTTGGTGCGGCTTGACCGCATTCTGCATGACAATCGTGCTGGTCGGATACATCGGTCCCAACGCGATACCCAAAACAGTAAGCAGCGATGCGAAGCCGGCGAGCGGCAATACGGCCGGCTTGACGGCGAGGAAGGCGAATACGGCGATAGCAATGAGAAGGCCGACCGTCGGCACACGCATGTAATGAGTCAAGCGTACCAGCAGCCGTCCGCTCAGCAATGATCCGAGCGTGCAGCCGGCCATAAATCCAATCAGCGCCAGCCCGGAAACACTGGCCGATGCGCCGAGCACCATCTCACAATAGAGCGGAGTGAAGATCGTCACCCCGATGATGGTGCCAATGCTGAAAAAGGCCGCGCTCGTGATCGCGCCGGTCACTCTGTCGCGCAATATCGCGAGCGGAATAAGCGGCTCACGCGCCGTCAGAAGTCTGCCTGCGAACAATATCCACAGCGCAGCGGAGCCAACGATCAGGCTCACGATCGGCCATGAGGTCCAGCCGTAGCGGACCCCGCCCCAATCAAGCGCCAGCAGCAACGCGATGGCCGCGGCGCCCATCAGCGCCACGCCAAGGATGTCGAGTTGGTGCGGTCGATCGTGACGCGGCAAACGGCGTAGCGCACGTCCGGTCATCACCAGCGCGATCGCCCCGAGCGGCACATTGATCCAGAAGATGAAAGACCAATGCAGGTGGTCCGTGAGTAATCCGCCAAGCACAGGTCCGAGAATGCTCGCACTGAGGAAAACGACCGCCGTGTAACTCTGCACCACGGGGCGCTCACGCGGCGACAGGACGTCGGCGATGATGGTCTGCGCGATCGGCAGGATGCCGCCGCCACCGAGCCCCTGCAAGCCGCGCCCAAGCACCAGCACCCAGAGTGTCGGCGCCATCGCGCACGCTATCGAGCCGATAATAAAAATACCGATGGCCAGCAGCATGATCGTGCGGCGGCCGTGGATATCGCTAAGTTTTCCAAACAACGGCGTCGCCGCAGTCGCGGCAAGGAGGTACGCCGTCACGACCCACGAAAGATCATCAAGGTCGACGAGGCTTTTGCCGATCGCCGGCAAAGCGGGCGCGACAATGGTTTGCTCCAAGGCGGAGAGAAACATCGCCAGCATGATGCCGACGAAAATGGTGCGGATAGCGGCGTGATCCAGCGGCGGCAGGACGCTGGTATCTTGCGATCCCCGGGCGAACGCCGCCGAAGCACCTGACTGATGCGGCGCGCGCTCACCCGCGCGGGCAATCGCCGAAGCTTCACCGGAATGGTCCGGCGCGATGCTGTGAGCGTCGTCGGGGTCGATATCGCGAGGAAGTTTCCCGGTCATGTCGCGCGTGTCGCTATCGGGTAAGTCCTTCATAGGTCAGCGCCACAAGCATCTTACCGCAGCCCCTGTCCCGCGCTCCGTCACTTGGCTTGCGCCACGGACGAATGCAACAGCTTCGGCCGCAGAGCTGGGCTGTCCTCGTGGTGGAATCCGCCCCATCAAATCGCGTTGTGCTTATTCTCGTTATTCGCCGCTCACCGCGATCTTCTTCCGTCGCGCCCCTTTCGGCAGCTTCAACGGCCAGCTGACAATATAGTCTTCAAGCATATCGTCGGAGACGTGAGTCTCACTGGCGCTCACCCGGCCGCGCACGGAGACCCCGGCGGCGTGGACGGAATCGGGGTCCCCCGACACCAGCGGATGCCACCAATAGAGGTCCTTACCCTCCGCGAGCAGCACGTAGGCACAGGAAGGCGGCAGCCAAGTTATGGTTTTCAGGCTCGCAGGCGTGAGCTGAACGCAATCGTCAACCTGTTCGAGTCGGTTGGCGTAGTCGTGGCAACGGCAGGTCTTGCTGTCCAGAAGGCGGCAGCCGACGTCGGTATAAAAAGTCCGATCCGTTCCTTCCTCTTCCAGTTTGTTAAGGCAGCAGCGGCCGCAGCCATCGCAAAGGCTCTCCCATTCAGGATTTGTCATATCTTCCAATGACTTAATTCGCCAGAACGGAACATCTCCGGAACCTTCATCGGTCATTTTCGTATCCACCGCGGCGCGGAAACCATGGCGCCAGCCGGCGATTATGGCCTCCGGCCGTTTGCCGCAACGGTCTTACGCCCAATTTGCCCCTAATTTCCATTCACACTGTCCTGCTAGCGTCATTGGCCGCGGGCGCTGGCTCGGCTAAATCGTGATCGGCTGGACAGTCGAACGGGCCGGCCCCCGTTCCCTGGAGTGGACGAAGCGTGACCGATTGGTTTCCCGAGCAGCGCGACGATTGGCGGCTAAAGCTCAAGCGGCTGCTGCTCGACCTCGACGCGCGAATCGATTTTGCCGTCTACCAAAGCGGCAAATGGACGCGAGAACTGTACGAGCGCTTTACCGCAATTATGGATCGTTTCCATGTCTCCGGCTGGCGCCGGTGGCTCATCATCGAGCCGCTGTCGGAAGCAGCGACCTGGGGCACCTTCGGTCTCCTGCTGCTGCTAACGCTCGCCATCCCTTCGTTCCGCGAGACCTCCGATGAAGATTGGCTGAAGAAGTCCGAACTCGCCGTCACTTTCCTCGACCGTTACGGCAACGAGATCGGCAACCGCGGCATCAAGCACAATGATTCGGTACCGCTCGAGGAGATGCCCGACCACCTGATCAAGGCTGTGCTCGCCACCGAGGACCGGCGTTTTTACGAGCATTACGGCATCGATTTCTACGGCACATTCCGCGCGCTGATGACCAATGCGCGAGCCGGCGGCGTGGTGCAGGGCGGATCTACCATCACACAGCAACTCGCCAAGAACCTGTTCCTGTCGAACGAGCGCACTATTGAGCGCAAGATCAACGAAGCGTTTCTCGCCAGCTGGCTCGAGACACATCTTTCCAAGAAAGAGATTCTCAAGCTTTACCTCGACCGCGCTTACCTCGGCGGCGGCACCTTCGGCGTCAACGGCGCCGCCCAGTTCTATTTCGGCAAGTCGGTGCGCGACGTGACATTACCGGAAGCCGCGATGCTCGCCGGTCTATTCAAAGCTCCAAGCAAATACTCTCCACTGGCCAATCTGCCGGCAGCGCGTGCCCGCGCCAACGTCGTGCTCGACAACCTGGTCGATACCGGTTTTATGACCGCGGGTCAGGTCTATGGCGCGCGCCGCAACCCCGCTACCCCGGTGGACCGCCGCGAAGATTACTCGCCGAATTACTACCTCGATTGGGCGTTCGACGAGATGCGCAAGATCGTCGATACGTTCCCGAAATCCGTCAACGAAAGTTTCTTCGTTGTTCGGACGGCGCTCGACCCCGACCTGCAGCGCTATGCCGACCGCGAGGCAGAATCAATGTTACGCCAGTTTGGTCACGATTACGGCGCCAGCCAGACGGCGCTGGTCATCGCCGATCTCGACGGCGGCGTGCGGGCTATGGTCGGCGGTCGTGACTACGGCGCGAGCCAATTCAATCGCGCCGTCGACGCCTTGCGTCAGCCGGGCTCCTCATTCAAGCCCTACGTCTATGCGACCGCGCTGGCGAACGGCTTTACGCCGAACTCCATCGTCGTCGATTCGCCGGTGTGCATCGGCAATTGGTGCCCGCACAACTATTCGGGCGGCTATTCCGGTTCGTTGACGCTGACGCAGGCCATCACCAATTCGGTCAACATCATCCCGGTCAAGCTTTCGATCGCGCTGGGCGACGGCAACGCCAAGCTCGGCCGCGCCAAGATCATTCAAACCGCGCGTAATTTCGGCATCTATACGCCGCTTCCCGATACGCCGTCGCTCCCAATCGGCGCCGATGCGGTCAACGTGCTTGAACATTCGGTCGCCTATGCGACGTTTCCGAACCTCGGCAAGGCTGTCGCGCCGCATGCAGCGCTTGAAGTCCGCAGTGGCTCCGGCGAGGTGGTCTGGCGTTTCGACCGCGACGGCAAGCGGCCACAGCAGGTGATATCGCCGCAGGTCGCACTGGAAATGATCGGGATGATGAACTCGGTCGTCGAAAAGGGCACCGGCAAGCGGGCGCAACTTGCTGACACCAGAGCCGGGGGCAAGACCGGTACCACCAATGGCTACCGCGACGCATGGTTCGTCGGGTACACGGGAAATTTTACCGGCGCGGTGTGGATGGGCAACGACGATTACACGGCAACCAAACGCATGACCGGCGGCACGCTTCCCGCGCTGCTGTGGCACAACGTCATGACTTATGCCCACCAGGGCATCGAACTGCACCCATTGCCTGGCCTGCCGCCAATTCCGCCGCACGCACCAAGCGTGGCCGACGCCGCGCTCCTCAAGGACAACCCGGTACCGCAACAGACCCTGCTGACGCGGAAAGCGACGGATGCTCTCATTCGTATCGAGCACTCGTTGGATGATGCCAGCCACGCGCTTTCAGTCCAAGCAGCGCCAGTCGGAAGGCTCGGCGCGCTCGATGGCGAAACGCGCGGCGGCACTGTCGCCGCCGCCGGCGAATTGAAGCCGGCTGGAATCTCGCGCGGCCATTAACGATGAGCCCGCGCCAACAGCAGCCCTAGATCGAGTCGAACGTGCGCCTGTTTTTCGGTTCCTGCTTCGCACTTTTCCTCGCGGCGGTCGTTGGACTGACCGCGACTTGGCTAACGGTAACGCACGGCGTCGCGTTCGGCTCGTTGAAGATCGGCGCATGGACGGCTTGGCCGCGGAGCGGATCGGTCGACATCGACCCTTACGCCCGCGCGATCATCGCCCGCAGCGGCGAACTGCCGATTGGCACCGGCGATGGCGTCGCCTTCTACGCCCGCGCCGACGATGCGGGAAATCCTTTCGATGGCCGATGCTCGTTCGTGCTCAGCGGCATGACGCCTTCAGCCCGCTATTGGACACTGACCCTCTATGACCGGGACGGCAAGCTGGTCGCCAATACGATCGACCGTCACGGCTTTACCAGCGCGGAACTGCTGCGTGACGCCGGCGGCCGATTTGCCATTAATATCGGACCGCGGGCGCGGCCCGGAAATTGGTTACCCAGCGGCGGCGTCGAACATTTCGCTCTGGTGCTGCGCCTCTATGACACGCCAATCGGTATCGCCGCTTTTACGTCGAAAGAGGGGCCGATGCCGGCGATCGTGCGAAAGGCTTGCTCATGATCCGCCTGTCGTTTTGGATCCTCGGCGCGCTTCTCCTCGGCGGCATCGTGCATCTTTCTACCGTCCTTGCGATGCCGCAGGCGGCGACACAGGACGCCTATTCGCGGCTGGCGCGGCTGGCGCCGGTCAATAGTTTGGTGCCGTTGACTCCGCCGAGTGCGCAGGAAGCGATCATGCCTTTCATGGACCCGGCCTTCGCGGTGGCGGTGTGCCGCTACGATCTTTCTGCCGGCACGCTGAAATTCAAAGCACCGGTGAGCCAAGCCTACACGTCAGTTACGTTCTATACCCGCAAAAGCGTCGCCTACTACGCGATCAACGACCGCGCGGCGGGACGGCGCTCGATCGAGCTGGACCTGATGACGCCGGAGCAGCATGCCGAACTGCCGGAACAGGAAGACGTGACCGCAGCCGATCGCTTGATTATCGAATCGCCGACGACGACCGGACTGATCGTTTTGCGTGCGCTGGCGCCCGAACCTGGATTGATGACAATGGCGCGCCGCGCGCTGGCCGATGCACGCTGCCGCGCTGTTCCGTTACAGCAATAGACGGCAATTGCGGCGCTGCTCTATTTAACGATCGCCGATTTTGCCGCAGCGCCGCGCGGCGCAGCGGCAAAGCGCGGGTCGGGCACCAACTCGTTGGCGGCGAGTTGTTGCTGCAGCAAAGCAAGCGCCAGGTCCGCCTGAGCCGCAACGTTCTCCGGCTCCGCCACGACCAAGTGATCGAGCGTAAAGCGATAGCCGGCGCAGCGTTGCGCGAGCGAGTGCTGCACCCACGCAATGGTCAGACTGTTCTCGCCGATGCGCGCCAACGCGTTGAACCGGTCTGGCGGAGCGATATCGGGAAGATAGTCCAGGCTTTCGCGGCGACGGCGATCCAGCTCGACAACGCGGCGTGCGATATCGAAGAATGGGCCGATACGAACCGCATCGTTACGGACATCGTCGATCAGGCGGTTGTAGCGCCCGGCGGTCGAACGAAAGTCGGCGCTCAGCAGTGCGCGATAATATGCGGTCGGATCGACGACCCACAATGCGTTGCGGAATTCGCGCTTGACGCCGTACTCGTGGAGTATGACGTCCCAACGCAACCGGTCATAGGGCGGCACGATTAGCGGATACGCCAAATCGCGCAGTGTGCGCTCGTCTTCGTTGAGATTGTCGGATGATACCGGCGCGCCGGCGCGCGCCGCAGCTTCATGGCCCACCCAGTCGTGAATGTTATCGGTAACGAAAGGGCGCTCCAGGCGGCCGAAGTCGCCGATGCTGGTACAGCCGACAAGAGCGGGGACGAGGCTAAGAGCGAAGGCCAGCTTGGTTTTGCGACAAAGACTTACGCGCGGCGACATCGATGTGTCCCGCGTTAGCGTCGCCTCACGCGTCGGCGACCGCCATTATCCGCCGGCGGATGAGTGCGCGGTTCCGCGTCTTCGGTACGCCGATCGTCATGTCGCTCGATGCGGACGACCGGGAGAATGATAACCGTCGCGGACTCGTCGGCCATGTCAGCACGGCCAAACCTTACAATCCGCCCCTCATCGGGGAACTTGACAATGCTACCCATCTTGGCGGCCCAGCCGTAGTCCTCTGCCAATCCGGAGAGAGGACCTTCTGCCCGATGCACGCGCATCGGCCTCGCAATAACTAAGCCGTATGCAGGGTTAACGCTCCGCTAACGGCGACAACTTAGGTTTAGAAGACGGTCCGGCGGAAGCGATCCGAAATCGCACCGCTGGCCGCTGTGGTTGAGTGAGTAACAGACAATGGAAACGCAGCACCGCTTCGGCTTGGATGGGCTCACTGCGCTTGGAGCCCGTACCGGGGCCGATATGCGACCAACGCTACTGCGCGTGCTCACCGATCTCTACGTCCACAGGCTCAGCCATACGCCCGAGGAAGAGCGTCACTACACCGAGCTGGCGCTGCGCCTCCTCGACGCTGTGGACGCGCCTACGCGCGTCGCTGTCGCCCGGCGCTTTGCCGGCTACATCTCGCCGCCGTTGCAAGTCTTGCAATGGCTTACGCGTGACCTTCCGGAAGTCCGGGCGCAGCTGCGTTCGCATCCATTGCTGCAGCCATCGGAGCATCCGGCAATACGATCCGCAGCGATGCCAACCCCTGATACTGCCGTGCACCACCTCGAGGCCGGGGCGGCAGACACGATGACCGCGCTCAATTCGGCCACCGCCGCCGAGCTGACTGAACTGTTTTTTGCGGCCGACGCGATAGAGCGGCGCCTTATCCTGCTCAATCTCAACGTCGTCGCTCCAATTTCCGCCGGAAGCGTCCCCATGACGCGCGAGCCATCGGTCAATGATCGACTGGAAGCTGCTGCGCTCGGCGGCAACCGGCACGGTTTCGCACACGACCTGGCGCGAGCGCTGCAAATTCCGCGCGAGCAGGCAAGACGCATCGTGCGTGACAATCTGGGCGAGCCCGTCGTCGTCGCGGCGAAGGCGCTCAACATGCCGCGCGCGGCACTCTACCGGGTGCTGATGTTCGTCAATCCGACTGTCGGCCACTCGGTCGAGCGCGTGCACGCCCTCGCCGCGCTCAACGACGAGATGACGCAAGCTGCTGCCGAAGGCATGGTCGCGATCTGGCAGGCGCTGCAACGGGATCGCATTCTGACCAAGCATCAGCCGGTCGCCTGGGACGACGAAGCGCGATTGCGTGCGCGGCCGGCTACGACCGCGGTGCACCGCGTTCCCGCGACGCAACGAACAAGCGGGCGCCGGAACGTTTCATAAAGCCGCGGCTCAACCCGCAACGACGTCGAGGAAGTTGCGACCCTCGCGGTCCTCGACCTCGACGATCCAGGCATCGGGATCGAATTTCAGCTGCCGCGCGAGATAAGTCTCAATGTCAGCATCAGGAGCTGACTGGGTGGCGAGGCTCGGGGTAAACGCGCGCGCCGTTTCCGCAGTTGCGTCAAAGGCGCTTTGCGGCGCCGGTCCGAATAGATCCGACGTACCGTTGAGTCTGCAGATGCGAACAAAGACGGCCCCGGCCTCTTCCGCTCCGCGGCGCCGCACTACCGCGAATACACCCTCGACATGACAGCGCCGCAAATAAGCGGCGACCCATAACGCGGTTTTCAGTCGCATTCTCGTCATCCAGACCGGTCTCGAAGGCCGGACCCGGAATCCATAACCACAAACCGCGACGTTTGCGACCGTCTGCGGTGCGCGAGTGCCCGACTACTCGATCGGATGACCGGTCATGTCGCCAAGCTCACCGAGGAGGCGATCCGAAAGCCGTCCGGTCGCCGGCAATTTATGACCGCTCTCAAATTTCTTAATCGCCGCGCTTGTCGCCTCATCGAGAATACCCGACGGCCTGATCTGGCCGTAGCCGAACGCTGAAAGAACGCGCTGCACCGCAACGACACGCGACGGCGGCGGGATAGAGGAGCTGATCAATTCTGCGATTGGATCATTGCGATGCGCAGAAACGGGTTGAGGCGCCGGTCGCGTACCGCCGGCCACTGGACGGGGCTGAGGACTCGCCGGCGATCTAGGCGCCGCCGCGACTAGCGGGGCGACCCGGCTTTCAAAGGTTTGAGGCTGTGACGTCGGATTGGCGACAAACGGAGCGGAATGCCAGTGCGACTGCAGAAAAAGCGCATTGACGACGATGGCGACGCTCGCCGCGCCGGCGCCCAGCATGGCCAGTGAATCGACCGGGCGGCGCGCAGCCCTCGCCAACAGCCAAAGTCCAATGGCAGCGAATGCGCCAAGCACGTGCATCGGGCCACTGGAAGCACGCGCTCTGTCGTTGCGACGCTCAGGCACTTTTCTTCATCCGAATGTTGGCGGCGGACGGCGCGGCTTCGCGGATCGCTATCGCATTTGACGACTGAGATGCCGCGTTGTTCGGCGGCGGCGCCAAAAGATAGCGCGTGACGTTGGTCGGGGCTTGCGTGAAATCCTGTTTCGCCCGATGCCCGCGCTCACAGTCGAGCGGCAAGCGCACGCTGACGCGTGTGCCCTCACCGATCCGGCTGTGGATGGTGACCTCACCGCCATGAAGCCGAACCAGACCTTTGACAATTGAGAAACCCAGACCTGTGCCGCCATGACGACGGTCATAGGAGGCGCGCGCCTGGAAATATGGCTCGCCAACTCGCACCAGATCTTCGTCATTGATGCCGACGCCGTTGTCTTCGACCACAAAGACGACGATGCCCGCTTCGGCGCGCGCACCAATTGTCACTCGGCCGCCGCGGTCAGTGAAGCGGATCGCATTCGAAAGCAAGTTGAGAAGGATCTGATTGAGAGCCCGCTTGTCGGCGACGATTTCCGGCAGTTCGCCGGTGGGCGCTCTGTCGAGGACAACGCCCGCTTCATTCGCCTGCAATGCCAGAAGGTCGCAACTAGCGGCAATGACCTGGACCGGCGAGAACGGCTCCGGGGTGATTTCGAAATTGTTGGTCTCGATTTTTGACATATCGAGAATGCCGTTGATCACGGCAAGCAAATGCTCCCCGGAATCGTTGATGAGGCCAGCGTACTCCGCGCGGCGCGCGGCATCGAGGCGCAGCGTGGCTTCATTCATCAACATGTCGGAAAAGCCTATGATCGCATTGAGCGGCGTGCGCAGCTCATGGCTCATCGTCGCGAGAAACCGGCTCTTCGCGGCGTTGGCCCGTTCGGCCTCGGCGCGCGCCTCTTCAAGCGCCTGTTCCTGCCGTTTACGCTCGGTAACATCGCGAAGCACGGCAACGACTTCGCGGCGGCTGCCAGCCTCGACCGCAGCCTGCTCCAGCGGCCGGCATCGCATCTCGATCCAAACGAACTGCGCAGAGAGACCGCCGTCAGCGTCGGCGACCTCGCGCCGCACACGAAATTCGGCAGAACGGCTCTCGCCCAATGCTGCGGTGTCGCCAAGCGCGCTCAGATAAGCTGGGCGGTCGGCAACGTGGACGCGGCCGAACAAACCTTGTCCCTGCAATTCGGCAACGCCGCAGCCGAACAGGGAGTACGCGACCGGCGACACAAACAGCACCGCGCCATCGCGGCCATGACGCGTGATCACGTCGGTCATGTTTCGCGCCAACAGCCGGTACCGGTCCTCCTCGGCGTATAAAAGCCAGAAGCTCGTGCGCGACAGCGTCTCGGCGCCAAGCGCCAGCCCCGCCGCGTAGAGCGCGGCCGAAACAATACCCAGCGCAGCAAGCGCTGCATGACTGCCGGGCACCGGCGCCGGCAGGAGATCGAGTGCGCTGACAAGTACCAGAAGGCCGGCGGCAGCAAGCGCAAATGTTGACGCGATCGCGACGACACGGCGCGACGCCGAGAGCGACGCTTCGAGCGGAACGACAACGAGCCAGATAGCGGCAAACGAAGCAATGCCGCCGGTCGACACTGCCACCACCGTCACCAAGCCGGTCAAAGCGAGCGATGATAAGACGTGAGCGCTCTCGTAGCGTCCGGTGCGGGAAAGAAAATAAGCGATCAGGATCGGAGCGACGAGCCAGGCAAATACCATCAATTCCAGTGCTGCCGGCGCGCCGCGCACCATCAGGTAGACCGGGAACGACGCGAGCGCGACGACGCTGCCGAGCAACCGCGGTGCGATGAAGGCGCGATGGCGCGCCGCCGTCAGCGCATCGCGCTGCGCCGACGGGTGCACAAGCGACGCAATATAATCTCGTACCGGCGCGAAGAGGCCCACGTTCCTGATCGCACGCCCGGCTTTGCCGACGCGCTCCCCTTTTTCTATCGGGTAATCGTGTCAGACGGCGCTTAAGCGAACCCTAAACGCGGGACGCGGTTCGCTGTGGAATCTGCCGACATGCTCGGTGCGCGGGCGCACTCGCCGGAATCCGTCATCATGGTGAACGGGTCGTTGCGTTGTGAATCTGCAAGCGGCGTGCGGACTTATCGAGTGCGCATGAATGCGTAGTCGAAGAAATGCTTCGCCTGCCGCGCCGTCCGCGACGACGCGGCTGCGCTGCGCGTTCGTTCAAATTTTAGGTAAATAATATTATTTCGATTTGCGTGAAAATTTTCTGCGTATTCAGTTCGATTATGGACAAAAACGTCTCAGCACCGCCAACGTGGCCTTCAAGGCTGCCTGCTAGGTTGCGCCCACGTGCGGCGATACTGCCCGCCGGGGATATGGGTGCTATGTTCTTCCTGCTGCGAATGGCGTTTTGGCTAGGCGTTGTGCTGGTGCTGTTGCCGACTGGCGCCGCGCCGCGAAGCCCGTCCGCCAGTGATGTCAACGCTTCAGAGGCTATCTCTGCGGCGTCGGCAACGGTCGGCGATATGCGCGGCTTTTGTACCCGCCAGCCAGATGCCTGCACGGTCGGGTCACAGGTCGCGACAACCCTCGGCTACAAAGCCCAGGCTGGCGCAAAGATGCTTTACGATGTGTTGACCGAAGCGCTGGCGCCCCGCGAGACCGGTTCGGTTTCGAGCCCGCCGTCGCGACGGCTTGCTGGAACCAAGCTAGGTCCCGAGAAGGCTTCCGCTCAGCGGACCTCGCAGAGCACGTTGACTCCTGCCGATCTCGCGCCGTCATGGCACGGGCCGCAACCGCATAAAGACGGCAAGCACCCCGCATAGCCGGTTACGCCGGCCTGTTGCCGCAGCGCCTGAAATCCTCGCAATGATGCTGAGCTAAAGCATCGACCTCCTCGACCCTGCCCTCTATATAAGGGCCGACGAGGAACCGCCGCGGCGATGCCGGATTTCGAAGAGATCATCGACAATTTCTCGACCCTTGACGTTTGGGACGACCGTTATCGCTACCTGATCGAGCTGGGGCGGGAACTGCCGCCGCTATCGCCGGCTGCCCACAGCGATGCCAACAAAGTACGCGGCTGCGCCAGCCAAGTATGGCTCGACACCAGCGTGCAACCAAACGGCGCCGGCGGGCCGGTGCTCACTTTCGCGGGCGATAGCGACGCTCATATCGTGCGCGGATTGATTGCAGTCCTGTTCGCGATTTTTTCCGGCAAGCACGCGAAAGACATCCTTTCGACCGATGCGCTTTCATTGTTCGAACAGATGGGATTGCGCGAGCATCTGACCCCGCAGCGATCGAACGGCTTTCGCTCGATGGTCGAGCGTATCCGCTCCGACGCCCGCGCCGCGCTCACTGCCGCCGCTGTGTGAAACTGGCGTGGCGGCGCGAAAGCGCCTTCCAGCGACGAAGGCACTGTGGCGATCCCGCAGGTCGTGTTGTAGGGTTCCTCCAGTCTGCGATCATCGCCAGCGTGGCGCCGGGAATCTCAACGATGGCTGTTAGCTCTGCCGGCGTCATCGCACCTTTCAACAATCAAAAGTTTCGCAGCCGATTGACCGACGTGTTCGCCGGCGTGATCTGCAGCACGCTGTCCGTTGCTTATTGCCTATCCTATGCGGCGCTTATCTTCACCGGCCCCATCGCGCATCTGCTCGCCTATGGGGTTGCGGTGACGTTTCTGTCCGCAGCAATTGGCGGAATCGTCGTCGCACTGCGCAGCTCGCTTCCTTTCGCCATTGCCGGGCCTGACAGTTCCATCTCCGTCGTCATCGCGGCCATGGTCGCAACCGTGGTCCAGCGCATCGTCGCCCATGGCGGCGGCGCCGACCTTCTTGAGCCGACGCTCATCGTCATGTCATTGGCGACAGCGTTTACCGGACTTGTACTGGGGATTCTTGGGTTCACGCACGCCGGGCGGGCGATCCGGTTTGTGCCCTTTCCAGTCATCGGCGGATTCCTCGGCGCCACCGGCTGGCTGATGATCATGGGTGCCATCCAGGTCGTCACCGATCAGCGGCCGGCGCTGACCAATTTCGGCGCCTTTCTCAGCACGGCCGCCGTCGGCAAGCTTGCGGCCGGGCTAATCGTGGCGATCATTCTGCATGTTCTCGTACGTCGCTCAAAAAGCCCTTTCGTTTTGCCCGGCGTCCTGCTGGCGGCGATTGTCGTCACCTATGTCGTCCTGTTTTCGACGGGCGCATCGCTTGGTCTGGCACAGGCCGCGGGCTGGATGTTTAAGCCTCAGCCCGTGGCTGGACTGACATTGCCGTGGAAAAGTGGCGCACTCGAAAGTTTTTCCTGGACCTTGTTGCCTTCACTCACCGGCGACTTTCTCGCCATCCTGTTCGTCACCACCAGCACCTTGTTGCTTAACACTACGGGAATCGAAATTGCGACCAGAAGCGAGGCCAATATCGATCGCGACCTCAAGGTCCTTGGATTCGCTAATTTGTTGACGGCGGGACTTGGCGGATATGTGAGTTGCACGTCCTTAAGCCGCTCCATCCTGGCGCGCACAGCCGGCGCGACCAGCCGACTATCGGGACTGACGGTTGCGGCCATCTCAGCGGCGATCCTGATTGCTGATCCGTCTTTCCTCGGCTACGTGCCGAAGTACATCCTCGGCGGTTTGTTGATCTTCCTGGGCTCGGGGCTGGTCTACCAGTGGATCATTCAATCATCGCGGCAATTGCTTACTATCGAGTGGCTTTCGCTGCTCGCAATTGCGCTTCTCATCATCAACTGGGGTTTTGTCGCCGGGGTGTTGATCGGCATAGTGATCGGCTGCGCCACGTTTGCGGTAAGCGCGAGCCGGGTGAGCGCGATCAAGTTCAATTTCGACGGTTCCGAATATCGCTCCTCGCTGGATCGCGGACCGGACGAGCTGGCGGTTCTGGCCGATCACGGGCGCCAGATCCAAGGGATGGCGCTACAGAGCTATCTGTTCTTTGGCTCGGCGAACCGCCTTTACCTGCATGTCAAAGCGCTATTGGCTCGGCAGCCGGAGTGCAGGTTCCTGATTTTCGATTTCCGCAACGTAACTGGCATCGATTCGTCGGCGACGCAGAGCTTCGCGCAGATCAAACAAACAGCGAACGAGGTCGGCGCCAGGATTGTGCTGGTGAACCTGACGGCGGAACTGGAGCGGCCGTTCCGCACCGCCAAATTCATTTCCGATGACATCATCGTGGCCCCAGATCTCGACCGGGCGCTGGAAGCGTGCGAGCAGGCCATCATCGAGGCGCACCGCGGCGATGTCAGCGATGCTCGATCACTGCGCGCCTGGTTGACTGAAGCTCTCGGAAATTCGCAGCTTGCCGACAGCCTGGCGCAGTATTGCCGGCGTCTCGAAGTTCGGGCCGGCGACATCATTGCGCGGCAGGGCGATCCCGCGGCCTCGATGCATTTGATCCTGGAGGGCCGCGTCGGGATCATCGTCGACCTGCACGATGGACGCACCACGCGCGTGCGCAGCCTGGGACCACACACAACGGTGGGCGAAATGGGCTTGCTGACCCGGGCTTCGCGCAGCGCGACCATTCAAGCCGAAGCCCCGAGCGTCCTTTATGAACTCGATGCCGACGCATTCGAACGCATCAAACGCGAGCACCCACCACTGAGTCAGGCGTTGCTGGCCTACGTCATCGCGGTAATGTCGGAGCGGCTCGGTTTCGCCAACCGGGTGATCGGAGTCTTGCAGCGCTAAAGTGCTTGCAGCGCTAAAGTGCTTGCAGCGCCAAAGTTCTTGCAGCGCTAAATCCGCTTCGCCGGCCACACAAAGTTAGGTCAGGCGCGGCGCCGGCGCCGCTGCTGGCCAAGTCCCATCTGTTTGGCGAGGCGTGATCGCGCCTCCGCATAATTGGGCGCCACCATCGGATAGTCCGGGGCTAATCCCCACTTCTCCCGGTATCGTTCCGGTGTCATGTCGTATTGCGTGCGCAAGTGGCGCTTGAGCGACTTGAATTTCTTACCGTCCTCAAGACAGACGATGTGTTCAGGTGTAATCGAGCGCTTGACCGGAACAGCTGGCTTGAGCGGCTCCGTCGGCGCCGCGGCGTGCCCGTTGGAAACCCGGAACAACGCCGAGTACACTTGACTGATCAGATTTGGAATTTCCGCGCTTGCGACCGTGTTGTTGCTCACATAGGCCGACACAATACTCGCGGTCAGTTGAATATAACTCGTCTCCCCCGAATTCTCAGCCATGTTGTGATGATTCTCATAAGAGTGGACGCCCCCCGACGATCCAAATACGCATTTTCATGCGCGAAGAACCATTCTTAAGATCGGTTCTAAGTCGCATGATACTTGTTGACGCGAAATAATCAACCAAGGAGGGCTGATATAACCTCGGATATACAAGAAACGTCTTCGCTGTATACAGTGTAACCTAGACTGTATTTGCTTTCCGCGGCACAATTATTACGAAAATATTTGAGCCGAACAGAGTTCGCTAAGAACGCGAAAAAAGCGCGCGGCGGTAATCGGCAAATCAGCTTCGCATCAAGTGAAGTCGGATCGGCTACGCGTCATTTTCGATATGATTGCGAAGCGCTTCGATCGAGCCGAAGCGCAACGTGCCCTGCGGCAGCTGAGCTTCGATCGAACCATCCGAGTAGAGGGTATAGGCCATACCTTCGACCACGCCGGACTTGAGGATCGAAATTGGCGAGGGACCGACAGGCTCACTGGCCTCCAATTGGATCGAAGGAGTCACGGCGGCGACTGGCGCCGCGGCTTCCGGCGGAAGCCGAGGGGGAAGCTGTGGGGTCGACAATGCGACGTTTGCCGACGCCCCGTTGCCGGCTCGTGACTTGTCCGGCCAAAATGCGTTCAAGACTTCTCCCCTCGCCACATCGGGCGCGGCGGATTGACGGCCTCTCGCGACGACGCGAGGCACCGGGCGAATGGGCCTGGCTCCGTTCCCGCCTCGACCAATCGCCGCAACCTCTCTGACCTCGCGAATGCCTTCATTCGCATCGGCTAGCATCTGCGGTGTCAGCGACAGATCCGCCTCTTCGGCAACCTGCACGCCTTCGAGTGACGCCAGCGCTGCGGCTATTGCCGGTGGAGTTTCAAGTGCCGCAACTTCGGCCGGCGGCAGCGTCGGAATCGCGGCAGCCGGCAGCGGCGGCGGGTTGGGACCGGCGGGTACGTTCGGCGGAAACGGGAGACGCCCTGCGGTGGCCGGCGATTTCGCAGCGAAAAATGCGGGCGCGTCGGGAGAGACGACACGGGCGACTGGGCGACCGCTAAGTGCCCGTTCGATGTGCTGCAGTTGACGCACCACGAGCGCCATACCCACAAGAATAAGTCCACCCACGGCTGCAATCGTGCCCGGGATAACAACTTCGACGCCAACGATACCCTCGGGATGGATCACGCCCAATGCCACAAGGACGACCCCCGCTGCCGCGGTCGCCGCGCCCAAAACCAGCAAAAACAGTGACATAACGCTAATTCTCGCCCGTAAGAATGCCCGCAACTACCCTACACCCGTTTCATTCTGGCCGTCGTAAAAACACTACGCAAGGATTAATGCCGGGAAGGATACCGCACCCTTCAGGCCATGCGCGCCGGCTGCTTTGTGGGTCTGAACCGTTGCCCAAACCGGGTCGTTAGGCCTATTTAGACGAAACCTTATCCCGCCGACGCGGTTTTGTCGGCGTGCCCCCCGCCCGTTCCGATTTCACATTAAGGAGTAGAACCGATGGCATTCACCCTACCTGAGCTGCCTTACGCCTATGACGCGCTCGCCCCATACATGTCGCGCGAAACGCTCGAATATCACCACGACAAGCACCACCAAGCCTATGTCACCAATTTGAATAACCTCGTGAAAGGCACCGAGTGGGAGAACAAGCCGCTCGAAGAAGTGGTGAAAGGATCATTCGGCAAGAACGCCGGCATCTTCAACAACGCGGGCCAGGATTACAACCATATCCACTTCTGGAAGTGGATGAAAAAAGGCGGCGGCGGCGACAAGCTGCCCGGCAAACTGGAAAAACAGATCACATCCGACATTGGGCCCATCGCCAAGATGAAAGAGGATTTCGTCCAGGCCGGCGTCACCCAGTTCGGCTCAGGCTGGTGCTGGCTCGCGGTGAAAGACGGCAAGATCACCATCATGAAGACGGCGAACGGCGAGAACCCGCTGGTGCACGGCGCGAAACCAATTCTCGGCTGCGACGTCTGGGAGCATTCCTATTACATCGACTATCGCAACCGGCGTCCGGACTACCTCAAGGCGTTTGTCGATCACTTGATCAATTGGGATGACGTCGCCGAGTTGTACGAAGCAGCGATGAAATAGCGACCATCTCGGCGATTGGCGCGAATGAAAAGCGGGACCATTGGTCCCGCTTTTCTTTCAAAACAGAGACGGGACCGACTCTTTTATGTAGACGAGTCAAAAGCAAGGCTTCACGGAGCCATCACACCGTCGCATGCGCGAATTCCCAGTACAGCTCGCGCGCTCGCCGGTAAACCGGGCCGGGCTGCAGGTTACGCTCGTCGATGCGGCTGATCGGCGAAACCTTGGTGTAGTTGCCGGTGGAAAAGACTTCGTCGGCTGACTGAAAGTCGGAATAACGCAACGTCGTTTCGACGACTGTGGTGCCAGCCTCGCGCAGCAGCGCAATAACCCGCGCCCGCGTGATACCGGCGAGGAAGGTGCCGTTGAACACCGGCGTGAAAACGACGCCGTCTTTCACCATAAAGATATTAGCGGTGGAAAGTTCAGCGACATTGCCAAGCATGTCGCACATCAGACAATTGTCGAAGCCGCGCGAACGCGCTTCGGTCATGGCACGGGCGTTGTTCGGGTAGAGGCAGCCGGCCTTGGCATCGACCGGAGCAGAGTCGCGAGTTGGGCGGCGGTACGGCGACATCGTGATGGCGGTGCCCGTCGGCTTCGGCAACGGCGAGACGTAAAGCGTCAGGCACCAGCGTGTGGTTTCGGGATCCGGGCGAACAGCACCGGAGGCTGCGTCCTCAGGCCAATACATCGGCCGGATGTAAAGTTCGGCATCGCGGTCGAAGCGTTTTAATCCCTCGCGCGCCAGGCCCAGCCAAGTATCGACGCCAACCAGCGGCTTGAGCCCCATCGTCTTGGCGGACTCGTTGACCCGCGCGCAGTGCAGATCGAGATCGGGGGTGGTACCTTCGAAAGCGCGGGCGCCGTCGAATACTGATGTGCAAAGCCAGGCCGCGTGCGTGCGCACCCCCATGATCGGCACATTGCCTTCGTGCCAGGCATCTTCAAAAAATGTCACCGTCTTCGACCAGGTTACGGGCCGGCTCATCGAATCATCCTTCCAGCTTCGTATTGCCTCATGGGGATGCTTGTTGTCACCATGACCCAGGCAGGGAGAATAAAGCATGACGACGTATGTGTTCGATGCCTATGGCACCCTATTCGACGTCCACGCCGCCATCGCGCGCCATCGCGCCGCGGCGGGTCCGGAGGCGGAGCGGTGCTCGGAAATCTGGCGAACCAAGCAACTCGAGTACACTTGGACTTTGACGCTCGCCGGCCGCTATGTTGATTTCTGGACGCTCACCGAGCGGGCGCTGGACTATGCGCTTGCCCGCGTGCCGTCGGTCGATCGTTCGCTGCGGCCGCAGTTGCTGGACGCTTATTTGAAACTCGACGCTTTTGCCGACGCCCGGGCGACCCTCACCGATCTTAAAAAGCGCGGCGGAGCCCTCGCCATCCTTTCCAACGGCTCACCGCGCATGCTCACCGCCGCAATCGATGCTTCCGGAATGGCTGAACTCTTTGATGCGGTGCTGTCGGTCGACAGCGTGCGGGCGTACAAGCCACGGCCGGAGGTTTATGCGCTGGTAACGGAAAGGTTCAATATCAAACCGGAGGATGTCCTATTCGTCTCGTCCAACCGGTGGGATGTTATGGGCGCATCTTCCTTCGGCTTTGGCACGGTGTGGCTAAATCGCACACGCATGCCGAACGAGTATGACAAGTCCGCGCCGCTCCGCGAAATCTCTGAACTCGCCGCATTGCCGACGCTGGTCTATTGAAACGCCGCCATGACTGAACCGACGCTTCACGCCGCGTCGTGATGCGAGTCGATCGTCTCGGGATTCTTAAGTGCGGTTACGATTTGCTGCTTGGTCAAGCGCGTGCCGTCGTCGCCATCGATCAGCAAAGCGACCCGGCCGCTGTTGTTGACGTGCCGCGCCCAACTCATCGCCTCATCAAGAATGCTGAATTCCTTGAAAAGGTAGCGATCCTTCTCGAGGGGAGAGATCGACTGCGAGCCGCGCGGTCCGGAGTAAACGCGATACGTCATCTTGGACCTCCTGTTGGAAACAACATCGTCCAAGGGCGTATATCGGCATCAATTGCGCCTGCCCTGAGCCCCCACACCGCGGCTTGTTGACGCGGGAAATCACCGTTGTGGTGCAAAAAGCTGGTCGCTGTAGGGCGCCAATGCCGGGCGCTGAATGACGATAAAGCCGTGATCGAGCGTGCGGTGACAGCTGTTGCAACCGGTCGTCAGTTGGTCGAACGCGTTGATGAAGGCGTTGCGATCCTTAGCATCGATAGCCTTCTCGATAGCCGCGATTGGAGCTCCCACTGCCTTGCCGACGGTGTCCCCGCCAAGCAGCTGGTTCAGGTCGTCAAAGCCGTCCTTCAACTTATCGATTTCGTAATCGGCAAGCGGCCAATTGCCGGCGTGGCCAGCCAGCCAGAGCTTAATGTGTCGCATCTGCTGTAGCGGCATGATCTCGTCGATCTTGGGTAGGTTCGGCTCGTCAGGGGCTTGCGATGCCGCGGCTTGCTGCGCGGTCCCCTCCTGCGCACTTGCGCCGATCATGACGAGGAGGGCTAGGGTGGCGAATATAAGTTTCATAGATGGCTCCTTTTGGCAGGGGCCGAGTCCGCACCGGCGCGCGAACCTCTTCGCAACGCTAAGCGACTTTAGCGCGCGGGAGTCAGCGGTTCATTACACAATTTGGGATGAGCATTCCGGCAGATCTGGTAAAACGCGGGGCAAGCTTTTGCCGCAGCGAAGGCGGTCTCGATGGTCTTGAACCTATCGCCGGCGGCGCGCGATTGCCCCTCATAAATGAGCACCGCGTCACCGCGTTCGACGCCACGATTGGTCATCAAGAAATGCTCGGCTCCGTCGAAGAAGGTCGTTGCCGTCTTGATTGCATCGGTGAGCTTTTTGGTGAACTCGGCGTTGATCGTAGGGTCGGGCTGGACTACGCGCGCATGCACTGCGACATCGGTATAAAGCGTATTCAGCTTGAAATAGACGCCGCCGCACTGCGCTAACGCGAGCCAATAGGGCCGTCCGTTGAAGGCCCCTGATGCCGCCACCACGGCATCGCGCGGATCGACCGGCACGGCAGGGGCCGCAGGTTCCGGCTTTCGTTGCTGCTGCTTTTGCCGCGTGGTCTGCGCCTGCGCGCTGCCAGCAGTAACGAAGAGTGCAAGCGTCAACACAACCGCCTTGGCCATCGTTCCCGACATGGCGCAAGCGTACGGGCTCTTGGTGCCAGAACTCAAAACCGCTCGACCCAAGGGCGCAGCTCGATCTCCCAGGCCCAGGCGCTGCGTTGCTGGCGCAAGAGGTCGAGATAGGTTTGCGCAATGGCATCGGGGCTGAGCATGCTGTCGGGCTTATCCGGCGGGTCAGCGCGGCTTGCACTGCGGATGCCGCCGTCGATCACGATATGGGCGATGTGAAGGCCTTGGGGCGACAGCTCCCTCGCCATACTCTGCGCCAGCCCGCGCAACGCAAATTTGCCCATCGCGAAAGGCGCCGATTGTGCGTAGCCCTTAACGCTGGCGGACGCGCCGGTAAACAGGATCGCGCCATGCTTGGCGGGCAACATGCGCTTGGCCGCCTCCTGCGCCACCAGGAAGCCGCCGAAGGCGCTGACGATGAGCGTCTTCTCCACCTCGGCTGGATTGAGTTCGATAAACGGACCGCGGGTGCGATAGCTCGCGTTGTAGACGACAACATCGGGCGCGCCGAACGCGCCTTCGACATCGGCAAAAAGCTTGACGACGTCGGCGTGGCTTTGTCGCATCGCAAGCAAAGGCTTTGCCGCCGATTTCTTTGGCAAGCGCCGCGAGATCGTTGGCACGGCGCGCTGCCAGCGCAACCCTCATGCCCGCTTTGGTGAAAGTGCGCGCGACCGAGGCGGAAAGTCCGCCGCCAACTCCGACAATCAACGCTGTTCGATACGCCAGCTCGGCCATGCGGCTCTCCGTTTCCGGCCCAAAGTACCGGGCGCGGATATGAGCGACCTATATAGCGCTGCGTCAAGCACGCGCAATGTATCTGGTGCGCGTCAATCAACGACAGCGATGGCATTGATCTCGACAAGGCAGCGCGGATCGGTGGCAAGGCGCACCACCTGCACGGTCGTTGTCGTTGGCTTGGCGTCGCGAAAATATTCGGCCCAGATGCGATTGAGCGCATCCTGATCGGTGAGATCGGTGACGAAGCGGTCCGCGGTCACGATATCTGCGAAAGTCGCGCCCACCGCCTCAAGGCCACGCTTGAGATTCTCTAACGCCGCGCGCGCCTGCCCCGCCATGTCGCCCGGCATGGCATCAAACTCCTCGGGCCGGTGCGGATGATGATGATAGACCGGGGCCGCAGTGACACCGGCAAGATAAACGGTCGTGCCGCCGCGCACCTTGATTGCCGGTGCATACGGCATCCATAGATCCGGAGCATCCGGCCAATGAATGTGCTCGATGGTTTTGGGCATGGTTCTTCGCGACCCCTGCGTTACTCAGCTTGTGATAAGGTATAATATCGCTCGAAGCCCGTCATGCCCGCACTCGTTGCGGGCAGCCACGTCTTACAACACCACGGCGCCAAAGACGTGGATGGCCGGAACAAGTCCGGCCATAACAATCGAGGGGGGCGGGCGCAGTGACGGCAGTGTCACACCGAGGAGAAGAATGCAGCTCACATCCTAAACACGCCGAACTTCGTCTCCGGGATCGGCGCGTTGAGCGCCGCCGAAAAACACAGCGCCAGGACACGGCGGGTTTCGGCGGGTTTGATGATGCCGTCGTCCCACAGCCGCGCAGTGGCATAATAAGGATCACTTTCCCTGTCGAATTGGTCGCGGATCGGTTTCTTGAATTTTTCTTCCTCTTCCGCCGGCCAGGCCTTTCCCGCCGCTTTAAGGTTGTCGCGCCGCACCGTCGCAAGCACGCTTGCGGCCTGTTCAGAACCCATAAGCGATACGCGCGCGTTCGGCCAGGTGAACAGGAAGCGCGGGCCGTAGGCGCGGCCGCACATGCCGTAATTGCCGGCGCCATACGAGCCGCCGATCACGAGCGTGATCTTCGGCACCTGGGCGCAGGCGACGGCCATGACCATCTTGGCGCCGTCCTTGGCGATACCGCCGGCCTCGTACTCGCGCCCTACCATGAAGCCCACAATATTTTGCAGGAACAAGAGCGGCACGCGGCGCTGGCAACACAGCTCGATGAAGTGCGCGGCCTTGCGGGAGCTTTCGGAGAACAAAATCCCATTGTTCCCTAAAATGCCAACCGGAATTCCATGAATGTGCGCGAAGCCGGTGACCAACGTGGTGCCGTAAAGCGCCTTGAACTCGTCAAACTCGGAGCCGTCGACCAGGCGCGCGATCACCTCGCGCACGTCGTATTGTTTCTTCAGGTCGGCAGAAACGATGCCATCGAGTTCGCTGCCGTCGTATTTCGGTTCGACCGATCTGGCGAGCACAATGTCGTTGGGCTTCTTCGTGTTCAGGGTGCCAACGATGCGTCGGCACTGCGCTAGCGCATGGCGGTCGTTCTCGGCATAGTAATCGGCAACGCCGGATTTCCGCGCGTGCACGTCGGCGCCGCCGAGGTCCTCGGCCGAGACGACCTCGCCGGTCGCCGCCTTCACCAGCGGCGGACCTCCAAGGAAAATGGTGCCCTGATTGCGCACGATAATGGTTTCGTCGGACATCGCCGGTACATAGGCGCCGCCCGCAGTGCAAGAGCCCATGACAACGGCAATCTGCGCAATGCCCGCAGCCGACAAAGTCGCCTGATTGTAGAAGATACGGCCGAAATGCTCGCGGTCGGGGAAGACCTCAGGCCATTGCGGTAGATTGGCGCCGCCGGAATCGACCAAATAAATGCAAGGCAGCGCGTTCTCGCGCGCGACCTCCTGGGCGCGGAGGTGTTTCTTGACCGTCATCGGATAATAGGTGCCGCCCTTGATCGTAGAATCGTTGCAGACGATCACGCATTCGCGTCCGGCGATCCGGCCGACGCCGGTGATAATGCCAGCCGCGTGAATGGCGTCCTCGTACATGCCGTTAGCAGCAAGCGGCGACAGTTCGAGGAATGGCGAGCCTTCATCGATGAGCGTCATGACCCGTTCGCGCGGCAAAAGCTTGCCACGCGACAGATGACGTTCGCGCGAGCGGGGCGGTCCGCCTTCGGCAGCTTGGGCGCGGCGTTCGTCTAGCTGCACGATCAGCCCACGCATCGCCGCCTGATTGGCCAAGTATTCCGGCGACGCGGTATCGACATTCGTTGCGATGGCGGTCACGAATCCCTCCCCCGCCTGATTTCACTATGCCGCGAGGGCGAGCGCAACGCGCGCAGCGATTTTTCCGGCTTAAGGTGAGCAAAAAAAGTGCGCTAAGGGCCGTAGTCTGCCCTACGCGCGCACTTCCTGGCGCTGGAAGGTCACGTAGCCGATAACGAAAAGCACGATCGCGCTTGCGATCATGCCGACTGTCTGCGGCCAGGCGATCAGCATGCTCTCGGTGAGCGGCAGTGGCGCCCCGAGCACGGCGCCCTGAAGCTGGCTCAGATAAATCGGCCCCAATGAGCGCGTGGTTGGATCAAGCAGAGCCACCACCGTCTCGGCAAATAACGTCGACGGCGACAGCCGCGCCAAAATCTGCTCCACCAGCGAGGTCGCCGGCGTCGGCAGGCCAAGCGCAATATAACGCGGGTCGGGCGGCGCGATGATTTGCGCAACGGCACCGGCAAGCACCGGCCATATGAAGGTGATGAATAGCCAGATTCCGAGCGTGACCAGCGCCGCAGTCGCGGCCGACCGGAACACGATCGAGAACAGCATCGCGAGCGCCAGCCAGACGCCGGCATAGATGATCGTCACCAGGAGGAAGAGAAAGCTCCGGGCGATCTCTTCGGCGCCGGGCGGGATGCCAATGAGCAGCAAGCCGAGCCCGATAACCAGAAGCCACAATGTGATCAGGCTGATCGCAAGCGTAATCAGCCCGGCGAGAAATTTCCCGAACAGCAGTGCGTCCCGGTAGATCGGCTGGGCGAGAATGCGCGACAGGGTGCGCCGGGTGTACTCGGCGTTGACCGCGTCAAAGCCGAGCCCGATCGCCATCAGCGGCACCAGGAAGGAGATGAACGACACGAACGAGGGCAGCGGCTCGCGCGACGTGGTGAACAGCCGCAGGAACAGGAACGGATCCTCAGCCGTGGTTTCTTTGATTTGCTGGATGGCACCATAGAGCGCCGCCAGCGCCACCAACACAATGAGCCATTCGAGTACGCGCATGCGCACACTGGTGAGGTGGTCCGAGAGCTCCTTGAGCACGACCACGCCGAGACCGGAAAAGGCCGAACCCTCACGCTGCATCGCGCTCTCCGTCCTTCGCCGGCATTTCGGCGTCGGGTTTGCCCTCAAAATAGCGGGTGTAGATGGCCTCAAGGCTCGGCTCCTGAACGCCGAGGTACTTGAGCCGGCCCTGCATGGCGACGACTTCGGCAGCTGCTTCCGGCCTTACGTCGCGATCGGCCTGCAGGCGCATCTTGCCAATGCCGGTCCGCTCGACGCCGCTGACGCCCGGAATGAGCGCGAGCCGCTCGGGCAGACCAGCGCCATCGGCCTCGATGTCGACCACATAACCGCCGCCAAGAATTTCGCGGCCAAGCTCGGGCACCGAGCCCATCAACGCGATGCGGCCGCCGGAAAACAGCGCGACGCGGTCGCACACGCTCTGCACACGTTCCAGCAGATGCGAGGAGAGCAGCACCGAGACACCCTCCGCTTTGAAGCCGCGGATGATGGTCAGCAGTTCGGCGGTCGCATGTGGATCGAGCCCCGTTGTCGGCTCGTCGAGAATGGCGATCTGCGCGCCCTTCATGAGAATTTCCGCAAGTCCGAGGCGCTGTCGCATACCGCGGGAGAAAGTGCCGACGCGCTTGTCGGCGGCCTCGGCAAGGCCAACGCGCTCGATGCGCATCCGCAATTCTTTTTTCGCGCTCGACTTTTTTGAAGCCGATCAGGCGGGCTGTGTAACGCAGATTATCGGCAGCGGTCATTTGATCATAGAAGCCGACCGAATCCGGCAAATAGCCGACCCGGCGCTTGACCGAAAGCGGCTCGCGCGCCGGATTGAAGCCCAGCACGCTCACCTCGCCGCCGGAAATCTCGGTCAACCCGAGCAGCATCAGGATCGTGGTCGTCTTGCCGGCGCCGTTCGGGCCAAGCAGCCCGAATATCTCCCCGCGCCCGACGGTGAAGGAGATGTGATCGACAGCGACGGCGCGCCCGTAGTTTTTGGTCAGGCCTTTGGCCTCGATGACGACGTCTGCGCTCATCGCCTGCCGAACCTTGCGACTGCTCCAACCATCACTAGCAACGCGACGCCGATGATGCCGACGCCGGCGATCCCCCACATCGTCGAGGTCGTCACCGTGACGCGAAAGGTCGTGGACGCCGACTCGCCACGGGCGGCCGCACGAATAGTCGTCACATAGTCGCCGGCGATGGCCTTCTCGGTCGGCGTGATCAGAGCCTGCACTTCCTTGTTCTCATTCGGCGCGATGTGCTGGACACTCTTTGGATCGAAGGTGATCTTCCATCCGCTCGGCGTCGAGCCGCTGAGTTCGACGTCGTCCGCAGGCGCGGTCCCGGTGTTGGTGATCACGACCGGCACAGTCGTCTCCTTGCCGGCAGAAGCGCGCGTCGACACCAATCCTTCGCGCCCGCTGATGTCGAGTTTGGGCTGGCCGGTGATGTCGAGCGTGAGATCGGCGGTCGCGGTCGCATCTTCGGCGCCGACCCGCGCCATGACTTTATAGCTGCCGGCGGCTGCGGTGTTCGGCGGTCGGACTTTCAGCTTCACGTCTTTGGTCTGGCCGGGCTCGATCGGCACCGCGTTCAGCTCCTGGCTGCCGTAGTTCTCGGTGAAAGAGGCATCGAAATTCTGCGGCGCTTGCGCGGACAGACTGACGGTGAGCTTCTTGCCGCTGTCGTTCTTGATGCCGAGCTGATATTCGAAGCTCGACCGCGACGTACCGCGCAACTCGGGAAGTTGCGGCGTGAGCGTCAGCTTGGCCGGCAGATCCTTGGCGAGCGTCACTGCGATCGGCAGATCGACGTTGGTAGAGGCGCCACTAGCAGTGATCGTAAGCGTCTGGGTGCCGACGGCGGCACTCTTTGGGACATCGAGCCGCAGTTCGAGCGACACGCTGGCATTGGTCGCCGGCATCGCTGCGGCGATAGGCTGACCGCCGCCCATCAGCGTCGCCGTCCAGCCGGAAGGCACGCCGGACACGGACAAGGCCAGACGCTCGGGCGGGAGATCGTAATTGTGCAACTTCAGACTGACCGAGGAAGTCTCACCCGGCCGCAATGTCACGGCGGGATAATCGCTCATCAGATAAAGGCCTTTGACGTCTTTGGGCGTATCGTCGGCCTTGGCAATCGGTGCAAGCGAAGCCGCGACCGCGGCAAATGCAATAGCGGCGATAAATTGATATCGCATTGGCGTTGGCTCCCGTTCAGGAAATGGTTGGCGGCCTTTCTACGGCACGCTTGCGCGCGCGTCGAGGAAGCCGGCATTGTGGACGCAATCGTGACAAAATCATGCAGACAAAGGCCTATTTGGCAAGGCCTGCGGTAGGAAGCCGCAGTTTCAAGGTAAATTGCGCGGATGCGTCGCAGGGCAGAAATCAGCGCCGGTCTTTTGGCATTCCGGCGAAGGAACGAGCTTGAAGTGTTGCTGGCCCATCCAGGCGGGCCATTCTGGGCAAAGAAAGACGATGGAGCGTGGACCGTTCCGAAGGGTGTCGCCGAACCCGGTGCCGATCTCCTGGCTACCGCCCGGCGCGAGTTCAAGGAAGAGACGAACCTTACTGCGGCGGAAAGCCTCATGCCGCTGACACCGGTCAAACAAAAGAGCGGGAAGGCCGTTCACGTCTGGACGTTTGAAGCCGACCTCGATTTGGTGGCGTTCGCCAGCAATACTTTCGAACTTGAGTGGCCGCCGAAGTCCGGGCGCAAGCAGAACTTCCCCGAGATCGATCGCATCGCCTATTTCACGCTGCCGATCGCGCTAATCAAAATCATTGCCTATCAGCAGCCGCTGCTCCGCGAACTCGAACGGCTTCACGGTTGAAGCGCGTTACTCGCGCTTGACGTCGGGCCAATCGACTTCGTCGTGCGGGAGCACCCAAGGTTCAAGCCGCGCGGCCTCGCGCCATTCGATCCACGCCGGCAACGTCATCAGCGCGCGCATATAGGCCTGCGCAGTCGCGCTCACCTTAACCGCGTACGTGTGGAAGCGCCAAACCACCGGAGCAAACATGGCGTCAGTCCCGGTGAAAGCTCCGTAGAGGAATGGCCCGCTGGCGCCAAACCGCGAACGGCACTCGTTCCAGATCGCCTCGATGCGCGCCACGTCGCCCGCCGCATCGGCGTCGACGGCGCGCGGAATTACGGGCCGGCGGATATTCATCGGCAGTTGCCGCCGCAGCGCGCCAAATCCAGCGTGCATCTCCGAAGCGACCGCACGCGCATGAGCACGTGCCGGGGGATCTTTGGGCCAGAGCGCGGCGGCGGGAAATTTCTCGGCGATGTATTCAAGGATTGCCAGCGATTCCCAGACGCAGGTATCGCCGTCAATCAGGGTCGGCACCCTGCCCGCGCCGCCTAACGCCATCACTCGCGATTTGAAGTCAGGCGCTTCGAGCGAGATCAGCGTCTCTTCGAATGCGATGCCGGCGACCTTCATCGCCAGCCAGGGCCGCAACGACCAGGACGAGTAATTCTTATTGCCGATGACCAGGCGGAGTCCCATGGACGATCTGCTCGCTCTTTATCGCGATCAGATCAGCATGGCGCCCGTTCACGAGCAAGGACGCAAGCGCTCAAACGAGGCCGATCACCACGGCGAGCGACGACGCGAGAACAACCGCCGCGGCGGCGAACGCCACCGCGAGTGCCGTTTCAATCCATCTGCGGGCCGGCGCTTGGACCTGGTCCGCATCCTCAACCGCGTCGCGGGCGAGCGCAGCGGGCATTTCGAGCAATGACATGATGGTCCTCTTCCCCAGGGACGTGAGTACCGGCTTGCTCGTAAAAGATCGGTGAATTTGCGAAGCGGCCCGAACCCCTACGGCCCGGGAAACAGCTCCGTCGTCTTGCCGGCGAGCCGGTAGGCAACGAGGCCGACCCACTCTCGCACGGCCGTGTCGGTCCGGCGCAACCCCTCGCCAAGCGAACTGAATGGCCGCAACGCGTCGATCGGCCCGCGGGTGCGCCAATCGACCGGACAAGGCTCGACTGGGAAACCGGCCGCCCTAAAGGCCGCCACTGAACGGGGCATGTGATAGGCCGAGGTGACCAAAAGCCAGCGCTGGCCCGGCTTCGGGTCGGCAAGCCGGCGCGAGAACACCGCGTTCTCGATAGTGTTGCGCGATCTGTCCTCCGCGATGATCCGGTCGGGCGCGACACCGAGGTCCTCCAGCTGCCGCACGGCAAACGTGGCCTCGGTCCCCTCGTTGAATATCAGGCCGGCGCTGCCGCCGGAGAAGAGGATACGGGCGTTCGGATAGCGACGCGCCAATTCGGCGGCAACCGTGAGGCGCTCCGCGGTTTCGTCGAGCGCGACTGCGCCGCGGGCGGCCGACACGCCCGGCGAGATCGAGCCGCCGAGGACGACGATGCCGTCGGGTGCCCCTCGCCTGTCGTCCCAGGGCGGAAAGCGCTGCTCGAGCGGCAATATCAGGGCATTGCCGAGAGGCGACAAGCCAGCAAGCGCAATCAGGACCAAGCTCGTAACGATGAGCCAACTTGCGAACCGCGTGAAGCGCGTAGACAGCAGGACGAGGCCGACGAGCCCGACTGCGATGAGGCAGTTCGACGGCAGCGCGAAGAAACCAAAAATCTTGGAGAGCACGAAGAACATGCAATGCTCCGAAAGACCGACGCGGTAGTTTTTAGGTTATGAAAGTTACTTGGGGTTTCACGAACGCGATTTGCGCCACGCCGTGTAGCGGGCTTTGGCCTCATCATTCGGCGGATATAGGCCGGGCAGTTTCACGCCATTTTCGACTTCGCTGAATACCCAGCTTTCATAAAGCTCGTGCTCGGCCCCCTCGTGGGCGACAAATTCCAGCATTGTCTGCGGAATAACGATCGCGCCGTCGTCGTCGGCCACAATCACATCGCCCGGAAAGATCGCGCAACCGCCACACGCGATTGGCTGCTGCCAGCCGACGAAAGTCAGCCCGTTGACCGACGCCGGCGCCGCCGTGCCCGCACACCAGACCGGCAGCGCACTCATCAAGAACTCCAGCGCGGTCACGCACGACGCCGTCGGTGACCAGCGCCGCGATATTTCGTTTCTTCATCCGCGCGCAAAGAATATCGCCAAAGATGCCGGCGCTGGGCACACCCATGGCATCGGCAACAGCAATGGCGCCCTCCGGCATTTCCTCGATTGCGGCGCGGGTCGATATCGGATTGCCCCAGCTTTCCGGCGTCGCAACATCTTCACGCACCGGAATGAAGCGCAGCGTGAAGGCCGGCCCAATCACGCGCTCGCCTTTCGCGGCGAGCGGCTTCGGCCCATTCATCCAGCAACGCCTGATGCCCTTTTTGAGCAACATCGTGGTCATGGTCGCGGTCGTCACCTTGCGCAGAATGTCAAACAGCGCGTCGCTCATCGTTCGCCTCGCTCGCTCGCGTCCGACCCCAGCCAATTCCCGATCCGTTCGACTGCGTCATGCATATCGCCGCGTGAGCCGGCATAACACAAACGCAGAAAATGCTTGCCGCGCACCGGATCAAAATCAACGCCGGGGGTCGCCGCGACACCCGCCTCCTCCAGCATACGTGTCGCGAACGCGAAGCTGTCGGACGAAAACCGCGAGACGTCGGCGTACAGATAGAACGCGCCGTCGGCCGGCAGAAATGAATCAAGCCCGGCGCGCGGCAATCCTTCGAGCAAAATGCGCCGATTTTCCTCATAACCGTGCCTGACGTCTTCCAGTTCGGCACGGCCCTCGAATGCCGCTTCGGCGGCGATCTGCGCCAGTGTCGGAACTGAGATCGCGAGATTCTGTTGCAGCCGTTCGACGGCGCGCACCAGCGGTGGCGGGACCACCATCCAGCCGATCCGCCACCCGGTCATGCAGAAATATTTGGAGAACGAGTTGACGATGATGGCGTCCGGCGAAATACGCGCGGCGCATTGAGCGGCAAAGGCATAGTCGAGGCCGTGATAGATTTCGTCGGAGATAACGACCATCCCCGCGTCTTCGGCACAGCAGATCAAGTCGCCGAGCGCCGCCGCGCTTATCATCGTGCCGCTCGGGTTGGCCGGAGAGGCGACGACCACGCCTTTCAGCGGCGTCTTCCGGTGTTGGGCGAGCAGGGCTTCGCCGGTGACCGACCAGCGCGTTGCTGCGTCCGTTTCGATACCCACCGGCTCGCAACCGAGCGCGGTGAGGATGTGGCGGTAGGGCGGATAGCCGGGCAGCGCCACACCGACGCCATCCCCCGGTTCAAAAGCGGCGAGGAACGCCAGAATGAAGCCGCCTGAAGAACCGGTGGTAACGACAATGCGATTGGGATCGATATCGATATCGTGCCACTCCGCATAAGCGCGCGCGATGCGCTGGCGCAGCGAGGGAATGCCGAGTGTTTCGGTATAGCCGAGTGGACCGGAAGAAAGCGCTGCGCGCGCCGCCGCAATCGCCGTCGCCGGGGCGCCGGCGGCTGGTTGGCCGACTTCCATGTGGATAATACGGCGGCCTTGCGCCTCAAGGCGGGCCGCTGCGGCCATCACGTCCATCACCATGAATGGCGGCACATTGCTGCGCGCCGACGGACGCAGCAGATGTTTTGCTCTCTCAAGCATCGTTACGCCCCGGCGGCTTGCCAGCCTCATCGGAACCGCCCCGGTACTGCCGTATTCGCAGGGCTTTGTAGAATTTGGTTGTGTCCGCGCAGCGAGCCGCGCCGTGTTGACCGTAACCGCCCACATTCATAGCTTGGGCCCTGGACGGGGACCCGATACTTTAGTCCCGAATGATCGCTGCCAAACCTCCTAGCAAGATGCGCCCGGCGGGACCAGCCTTTCGCGCCATAGCACTGATCGTGACAGCCGCGCTCGCGCTCACCAGCCTGCCGGCGCGCGCTCAAACCGGATCCACAGCCGGCATCCCGATGATTCGCGATGCCGAGATCGAACAGCTGCTGCGCGAATATTCGCAACCGATTTTGCGCGCCGCCGGTCTCGGTCAGCAAAACGTTCAGATCGTGATCATCAACGACAAAACGTTCAATGCTTTCGTCATGGACGCGCACCGTATCTTCGTGAACTCCGGCGCGCTGATGCAAGCGACCACGCCCAACGAGCTGATCGGCGTGTTCGCGCACGAAACCGGGCACATCGTCGGCGGCCATCTATCGAAGATGCGACAGGAGATGGCGAACGCGACGACCGCAGCGATCGTCGCCATGCTGGCCGGCGCCGGCGCGATGGTAGCGGCGGCGAAATCGAGCAATTACGGCAACAGCCTCGACTTGGGCAATGCGGGTGCCGCGATCTTCAGCGCACCGCAGTCCTACCTGGCGCATACGCTGCTCGCCTACCAGCGTGCCCAAGAAGATCAGGCCGATCGCTCTGGGGTGCGTTTTCTGACCATGACCCACCAATCGGCCAAGGGCATGTACGACACGTTCAAGCGCTTCGCCGATGAGATGATGTTCACGGCGGCTTACGTCGATCCTTATGTGCAGAACCACCCGATGCCCGCTGAGCGAATGGCTGCGTTGGAGCAGTTGGTCAAGACCCAATACTGGGACACCAAAGATCCTCCCGCGCTGCAATTCCGCCACGACATGATGCGCGCGAAGCTGTACGGCTTCACCGACCGGGCCGAGACCGTGTTGCGGCGCTATCCGTCATCCAACACCAGTCTGCCGGCGCGCTACGCCCGCGCGATCATTACCTACCGCTTCGGCGACATGCGCTCTGCCCTCACCCAAATCGAGGGCCTGATCCAGGCGATGCCAAACAATCCCTATTTTTACGAGTTGGAGGGGCAGGCGTTGCTTGAAAACGGTCACGCCGCTGAAGCAGTCCCGCCGTTGCGCCGGGCGGTCGAGCTTGCGCCCAATCCCGCCCTTATTCAGATCCTACTCGGGCAGGCGCTGATCGCAACCAAGAATCCCAAGCTGGCGTCGGAGGCGATCCCACTGCTAAAAGCCGCTTTGGTTAAAGAGCCGGAATCCGGCGATGCCTACGAGCAACTTGCCATGGCCTACGGCCACAACGGTAATTTCGCCGAAGCCGATCTTGCCTCTGCGCAGGCAGCCTTTGCCCGCGGCGACAGCAAGACCGCACGCGAACTCGCGGGACGAGCCAAAACCCGATTTCCCATCGGATCGCCGGGATGGGTAAGAGCTGACGACATCGTCGCTTTCAACAAGGGCAAAAGCCCGCTTCTGTTCGGTCAATAATGCAAAGGACAAGATCAATGACATCGAACGCTCGCACGGCATTTCTGATCGCGGCCGCACTGTCTCTGGCGGCTCCGGCGGTGGCGACTGCGCAAACTTTCTCTTCCGATCAGCGCCAGGAACTCGGCACCATCATCAAAGAATATCTCATGGCGCATCCCGAAGTGATGCAAGACGTCATGGCAGAGCTGGAAAAGCACCAGCAAGCGGCTGAAGTCGAAAAGCATCGCGCGGCCGTTACACAGAACAACGCCACACTTTTTAGTTCGCCGCATCAGGTCGTGCTCGGCAACCCGCACGGCAATGTCACGATGGTCGAATTCTTCGATTACAATTGCGGCTACTGCAAGCGCGCGCTTCCCGACATGCTCACCCTCCTGAAGAACAATCCCGATCTGAAATTTGTTCTCAAGGAATTCCCGGTGCTTGGCGAAGGGTCGGTCGAGGCCGCCCACGTTGCAGTCGCCGCCCGCATGCAGGACGTCACTGGAAAGAAATACATCGAATTCCACCAGAAGCTCCTCGGCGGTCGCGGCGCGGCCGATAAGGCGCGCGCGCTTGCTGTCGCCAAGGATGTCGGTTTCGACATGGCGCGGATCGAAAAGGACATGGGCAGCGACGAGGTCAAAAAGACCATCGACGAGAGCATGAAGCTCGCCGAAGCGCTCGGCGTCAACGGAACACCGAGCTACGTGGTCGGCGATGAAGTCGTGGTCGGAGCGGTTGGTCTCGACGCGTTGAAGGAAAAACTCGCGGCCGGGCATAAATAGCGGTTTGGTTTATCTGACCCTGCCGCTCGCTACCCTTTCAGAAAGGCTTACAGCTTCCCTCCGCCGTTTCGTGACGGCGGAGGGCTTCATTGCCGGCGGGCCTAGCATGCGGCCCGCTTCCCCTTTGCCGAGGCCTTCCCTATAACCAGCCGGCTTAGCGGGCACCGCCCGCAGCAATTGCCGCCGGGTTAGCTCGCGAATGCCGAAGACCGTCTATGTCCTGAACGGACCTAATCTCAATCTGCTCGGTACCCGCGAGCCGGAAATCTACGGCCGTGCAACACTCGCCGACGTCGAAAAACTCTGCCGCACCACGGCGGAACGGCACGGGCTGACGGTCGACTTTCGCCAGTCGAACCACGAAGGCGAGATCATCGACTGGATTCAAGAAGCCCGTAAAGAAAAGGCGGCGGGGCTGGTGATTAATCCCGCGGGTTACAGCCATACATCCGTTGCGATCCTCGACGCGCTCGCCATGCTGGAGGTGCCAATCATCGAGGTGCACATCAGCAATATTCACGCCCGCGAACAATTCCGCCGGCGCTCCTACGTCTCGCCGGTCGCGCGTGCGGTCCTGTGCGGCTTTGGCGCGCAAGGCTATGCACTCGCGATCACTGGTCTTTCCGCCATGATCGACGCCAAGGATTAAACGTGGTTCGCAAGCCCGGGAACCTGCAAAAAATGCCAAAAACGCCGGCGCCACCGAAGACGCCAAAACCACCCGCGATCGATCACGATGTGATCCGTGAGCTGGCAAACCTGCTCGATGAGACCGGTCTCACCGAGATCGAATACCGGCAGGATGGCGTATCGATCCGCGTCGCGCGAAATCTTGTTTCTGCCGGGGGCCGCGCACACGCCCCAACAGCGATTGCGGCCGAACCGATTACAGCACCGATCGCCGCCGCGATCGAAGCGGCGCAACATCCCGGTCTGGTCGCTTCACCGATGGTGGGGACTGCCTATCTCGGCTCGGCACCAGGCGGCCGACCCTATGTCGACGTCGGAACGCAGGTGAAGGCCGGCGATACATTGATCATCATCGAAGCGATGAAGACCATGAATCAAATTCCGGCGCCGCGCTCCGGCACGGTCATTCAAATTTTGGTCGAGGACGGTCAGCCGGTCGAATACGGCGAACCGTTGATGATCATAGAGTGAAGCGAATAGCGAAATAGCGAATGGCGAATTCCCAAAGAAGGCCCGCCTCCCCTGCTCGCTCGTTGCCGTTCGCTATTCGCTTCCAAGGTTGAGATGTTCGACAAAATCCTGATCGCCAATCGAGGGGAAATCGCACTGCGCGTCCTGCGGGCGTGCAAAGAGCTCGGCATTCCGACGGTGGCGGTGCATTCGACCGCGGATGCCGACGCCATGCACGTGCGGCTCGCCGACGAGAGCGTCTGCATCGGCCCGCCGGCCGCCAAGGACAGCTATCTTAACGTCCCGGCTTTGCTTGCGGCCTGCGAGATCACCGGCGCCGATGCTGTTCATCCGGGCTACGGCTTTCTCTCGGAGAATGCGCGCTTTGCCGAAATTCTCGCCGACCACAACGTGCAATTTATCGGTCCGCGGCCCGAGCACATCCGCCTGATGGGCGACAAAATCGCCGCCAAACGCGCCGCCGTTGAACTCGGCATCCCGACCGTGCCGGGGTCTGTCGGCGGCGTTAGCTCCGACGAAGAAGCCGAACGATTGGCACGCGAGGTTGGCTTTCCGGTCATCCTCAAGGCCGCTGCCGGCGGCGGCGGCCGGGGCATGAAGGTTGTCCGCGCGGCGAGCGAAATGGCTTCCGCGCTAGCCGTGGCGCGAGCGGAATCGAAGGCGGCGTTCGGCGATGACACGGTTTATCTCGAAAAATATCTCGAACGGCCGCGGCACATCGAGATCCAGGTTCTTGGCGACGGCAAAGGCCGCGCCATCCATCTCGGCGAGCGCGATTGCTCGTTGCAGCGCCGGCACCAGAAAGTTTGGGAGGAAGGCCCCTCACCTGCCCTCAATGCCGCGATCCGGGATCAGATTTGCGAAACCGTGGCGAGAGCCATGCGCGAGATCAAATACCTGAGTGCTGGCACCGTCGAGTTTCTCTACGAGGATGGCAAATTCAGTTTCATCGAGATGAATACGCGGATCCAGGTTGAACACCCGGTAACGGAGATGATCACCGACATCGACCTCGTCGCCGAACAAATCCGCGTCGCGGCCGGCAACGATCTCTCGCTTACGCAAAGCGATGTGAAGTTCCACGGTCACGCCATCGAGTGCCGCATCAATGCGGAAAATCCGGTCTCGTTCCGTGCGTCGCCGGGCAAAATCGTACACTACCACCCGCCCGGCGGACTGGGGGTGCGGATTGATTCAGCCGTCTACCACGGCTACGCGATCCCGCCGTTCTACGATTCGCTGCTTGGAAAACTGATCGTTCACGGCAAGACGCGTGAAGAATGCCTGATGCGGCTAAAACGCGCGCTGGACGAATTCGTGGTGGACGGGATCGAGACCACGCTGCCGCTGTTTCGCGCGCTGGTGCGGGAAGCGGAAATTATTGACGGCGATTATCACATCCACTGGCTCGAAGAGTTTCTCGCGCGCGGCGCGATCGAGCAATAGCGATTTGCACCGGCAGAGCCGGCGCGGGCGTCGCCCTCTCTTTCACGGCGTTGGCAAGAACACGTCCGATCAAAGCGGGGACATAGGGTTTTGGGACAAAGGTGGACCGCGGGACGCGCACTTGCGGATCGAGCACGTTTACGCCGCCGGATGCATAGACCACCGCCAGCTCTGGGAGCAATTCGCGGGCGCGCCGCGCCAATACGGTACCGTCTACTCCACCGGGCAAATTGATATCGGTGAACAGCACATCAACCGGGGACGCATCCAGGTGGCGTAACGCGTCAGCCGCATTCGCTACCGCATGTACCGCAAAGCCTTGCTCCTCAAGCGATTCCGTCACCCATTCGCTGATGAGAAACTCATCCTCGACAAGCAGAACACGGATCGGCCCAACCTCGTTAGCAACCGCCCTCATGGTGGTGGGCTCCGATCTTTTGACCTTTGTGGCGTAACCACATCCGGCGCAATTGCGTTCAAAGCGATGAAAATTTTAGGGAAAACGTAGTTTACAACTGCTTAAGCTAACTGGATGATCCGCGACCAACAGGCGTCTCAGCCGCGCCGTTGCGCGCACTTGAAGAAACTGCCTCGCCTTCGCTAAACGAAGCCCATGGCAAGCCGAGAATCTGCACTCGTCGACATCACGCCGGAAGTGCTGCTGAAGGCGTATGCCTGCGGTATTTTTCCGATGGCTGAAAGCGCCGAAGACCCCGCGCTCTATTGGATCGAACCCGAGCGCCGCGGCATCATACCGCTCGACCGGTTCCACGTACCGAGCCGTCTCGCACGTACCGTACGCTCAAGCCCTTTCACGGTAGTCGTCGATCGCGATTTCGATGCTGTGCTCGACGGTTGCTCTGAGCCGATGGCCGGCCGCACCCGCACATGGATCAATGCTCGCATCCGCAACCTCTACCGCAAGCTCTACGAACGCGGCGACTGTCACACGGTCGAGGTTTACGACGGCGATGAACTGATCGGCGGACTCTACGGCGTCAGCCTGGGGCGCGCCTTTTTCGGCGAGAGCATGTTCCATCGCGCCCGTGACGCATCCAAAGTCGCGCTGGTGCATCTGGTAGCGAGGCTCAGGGCGGGCCATTACCGCCTGCTCGACACCCAGTTTGTCACCGAACATCTGCGAACGTTCGGCGCCGTCGAGGTGTCGCGGCCGGCGTACCACAAACTTCTCGATGCTGCGCTGGTCGGAGAAGGCAATTTTGGTGCGCTCGGACTCGACCGCCCAGTTTCTGGCAGTGCGGCACTCGCGCGCCTCGCGGCAAGCTGAACTCAGGCTAACGCGGCTGCACTTCGACGGCAGGCGCCGGCTATTGGCGCGGCGGCGCGGCTTGTCGGGTGCGTTGTGAACGCGCGGGAACCGCAGCCGGCGCCGGTGTTGCAGCGGGTTCCGCGACTTTGACCGGGGAAGCGCAATCAGTCAGCCAGACATCGTAAATCGGATGCTCGACCGCATGCAGGCCCGGACTGGCCGCAAACATCCAGCCCGAGAAGATCCGCCTGACCTCGCCCTGGAGCGTGACTTCGTCGACCTGAACAAATGCATCGGTGTTGGTGGCTTCGGTCGGCGGGCGCGTGTAGCAAACCCGCGCAGTCACTTGCAGCGCGCCGAATTGCACCGTTTCGCCGATCGCCGCATCGAAGCTGATAATGCGTCCAGTGATCTTGTCGAGCCCGGAAAATACCGCGCGGGAATTCTCAATCTTCTGCGTCGGCATTTCAGTGATCACTGTATCGTCGGGCGGCGGTGAAGTGTCCGCCGGTTGGGGCGGCGGATTGGCTCCCGGCGGCCCCGGTTGCGGCATCATCGGCCGGTTCGACGCAGCCGGTGGCGCCAATGTCGCCCCGGGAGGCGGCGGCAAGGGCTGCGCCTCGATGCTGGATGGCGAAGGCCCCCCCGAAGGTCTCATCGCAGGCGGCGGGGGCAAGGCTTGGGCAGGATACTGCGGCGACGGCGGGAAAGATTGAGCGGGATATTGCGCCGGCGGCGGGAAAGATTGCGCAGGGTACTGCGACGGCGACGATTGCGAGGGATACTGCACTGGCGGCGGCTGCTGCGGGAATGATCCGTTCGGAACGCTGCCCGGTGGACGCGGCGGCGAATCGCCGAAAATCGCTCCGAGCTGCGCAAGCGCCGGCCCCGCAGCGAGCGTTCCGCCGAGCACGGCCAATAGGACGGCGATACGATGCATGGAATCCGGGGACGCGATCAGGGTTGCCGCAACATCGCGTTTGGCCCGGTTAACATGCGGAATGCGGCGCTGGAAGGGCCAATGATTTAGCGGGCGTTAACCTAGCCGCCAGGAGTCCAGGGCTTGTAATCGCCCGTCGCTTTTGGCCGGCGACCTCGGGCCAACGTCGAGCCAGGTGGCCGGTAAGCGCCGGGCGTGCCGGTAAGATTGGGCCGGTGCGGCTTCTCCCAAGGGCGCGGCTTGACCTTGTCCTCAGTCGGCGGCACGTCCACCGTGTGGTGCAGCCAGCCATGCCAGCTCGGCGGCACGATAGAGGCCTCAGCAATCCCGCGGTAGATGACCCAGCGCCGCTCAAAGCCGAGCGTCGGGTCGATTTTTCCCCCCTTGGTGCGGTAGTATCGGTTGCCGAATTCGTCCTCGCCAACGAATTCGCCATACAAAGCGGTCCACAATTGGGTCCCAAAGGTCTGGCTGTTCCACCAGGTGAACACGCGCAGCAGGAAAGTTTTCATCGCCGATATCGCTCGACCGCTGGTGCCCCAGGCACCGATGCGTTGCGGTGATGCCACTTCACGCGGGTACTGTCCAGGGAACACGCGGGAACGGGCGGGACGTTTGTCTCCGACTGCGATCAGTTACCACCATCGCGCCGGGCTGAAATGCCCGGCGGCTTTCTCGATGACGGCGCCGAGGGCAAATAATGTTTCTTCCTCAAATGGCCGTCCGATGAGTTGTAAGCCAAGCGGCAACCCCTGGGCATCGAGACCGCTCGGCACCGAGATGCCCGGCAGGCCGGCCATGTTCACCGTCACCGTGAAGATGTCGTTGAGATACATCACGGCCGGATGGACGCTGCCGTGTTCACCGACGGCAAACGCGGCCGACGGGGTGGTCGGCGTCAGAACGGCGTCGATGCCGGCGGCAAAAGAATTTTCGAAGTCGCGCTTGATCAAGGTGCGCACTTTCTGCGCCCGCAGATAATACGCATCGTAGTATCCGGCGGAGAGCACATAGGTCCCGATCATGATGCGGCGCCGCACTTCCTCACCGAAGCCCGCGGCGCGCGTCACTTCGTACATCTCAATCACGTCGCGCCCGGGTACGCGCAGTCCGTAGCGCACGCCGTCATAGCGCGCGAGATTGGACGAGGCTTCCGCAGGTGCGATGACGTAGTAGGCTGGCAGGGCGTACGCGGTGTGCGGCAGCGAAATGTCGACGATCGCGGCCCCCGCCTCTTTCAACCATTGGACGCCGCGCTGCCAGAGACCCTCGATTTCGCTCGCCATGCCCGGCGCCCGATATTCTTTCGGGATGCCGATGCGCATGCCTTTGACCGACGCGCCGACGGCCTTCTCGTAGTCCGGCACCGCCAGGTCGGCGCAGGTCGTGTCGCGAGGGTCGTGGCCCGCCATCGAGCGCAACAGAATGGCGCAATCCCGCACGGTACGCGCAAACGGCCCGGCCTGATCGAGCGACGACGCGAACGCCACAATCCCCCAGCGCGAGCATCGGCCGTAGGTCGGTTTGATCCCGGCAACGCCGCAAAATGCCGCCGGTTGGCGAATCGAGCCGCCGGTATCGGTGCCAGTCGCGCCGACACCGAGGTTCGCCGCGACTGCTGCGGCCGATCCACCCGAGGAGCCGCCGGGCACCAGCTTTGCGTCCGAGCCGCGCCGTCGCCACGGTGACACGACCGGACCGAAATACGAAGATTCGTTCGACGAGCCCATCGCGAACTCGTCGTTGTTGAGCTTGCCGAGCAGCACGGCGCCGTCACGCCACAGATTGGCGGTGACGTGAGATTCGTAAGCCGGGACGAAGTTCTCCAGGATCCGCGAGCACGCCGTCGTGCGCACACCGTCTGTGCAGAACAAATCCTTGATGCCCAGCGGCAACCCTTCGAGCGGTCCGCCTTCGCCTTTTGCCAGCCGTGCATCCGCCGCGCGCGCCATGTCTCGCGCGCGATCCGGCGTTTCCAGCACAAAGGCATTGAGCGCGCGCGCTTGTTCGATGGCGGAGAGGTGCGCCTCGGCAAGTTCGGTTGCAGTGAAGTCTTTATTTTGCAGAGCGTCGCGGGCCTGCGCCAGCGTCAGCGCGGTGAGATCGGTCATCCAGCCTTCGGGCCGTCCCAGGAGAATTCGCTTTGTTCCTCAGGCGCGGCGGCGCTGTCCTGTTTCTTCTCTTCCTGGGCCGGCGTGGACTCGATTGGATCGGCCAGAAATGGCGGCTGCTCGACCAAATACCCCTCGGGGGAGATCAGGCCGCGTTTTTGCAAATAGGAGAACCAAAGAGCGTCTTGTTCACATGCAATGCACATCATTCCACCACTTTGGGTACGACAAAAAAATGATCTTCCCGCGCCGGCGCATTCGCCATGACGTCATCCGCGATACCGCCGTCCGTTATTTGGTCATTGCGCATCTTCATTGCCATAGGCATCACGGATGTCATCGGCTCGACGCCGGCGACGTCGACCTCGCCCAGCCGCTCGACAAAGGCCAACATGGCGTTGAGCTCACTGCGAAGATTCTCGACCTCGTCCTCCGCAACCGCGACGCGCGCGAGATGCGCAACCCGGCGGACAGTTTTGGCATCGACGGACATGGCGGCTGCGGATAGCCCTGTTGAGCAGGTGCGTGACGCCCCGGCTATAGCAGAGGGCCAATTTGCCGCCAACAGCCAGCTTGCCCCTTCGATTTGCCCACATTGTGCCGTCAGCGGACCCCGCCTAATTTGGGGCTATGACGCACTCATTTGAACCCGTTCATATTGTCGGCGCCGGCCTCGCGGGCTCCGAAGCGGCCTGGCAGTTGGCCCGTCGCGGCGTGCCGGTGGTACTGCACGAAATGAGGCCCCTGCGCTCGACTGCGGTGCACAATACCGGAGATTTCGCCGAACTCGTCTGTTCGAACTCATTCCGTTCCGACGACGCAAAAGGCAGCGCCATCGGCGTCCTGCATGAGGAAATGCGCCGGCTGGGCTCGCTGGTGATGCGCGAAGCCAACGCCCATATGCTTCCGGCCGGCGGAGCGCTCGCGGTCGATCGGGATGGGTTCGCCGCCACGATCACAGCGGCGATTGAGCGCGAGCCACTCATCACGATAGACCGTGCGGAAATCCTCGACCTTCCGCCCGAGTGGAACAGCGTGATCATCGCTACTGGCCCCCTCACCTCACCCGCACTCGCCGAGACGATCCGCGCCCTGACGGGTGAAACTGCGCTCGCCTTCTTCGACGCCATCGCACCGATCGTGCATCGCGAGACGATCGATTTTGACGTTGCCTGGTTCCAATCGCGCTACGACAAAACCGGGCCTGCCGGATCCGGCGCCGATTACATCAATTGTCCGATGACTCGTGCAGAATACGAAAGCTTCGTCGAAGCGCTCCTTGCCGGCGACAAGATTGCGTTCCACGAATTCGAGACCACAACGCCGTATTTTGACGGATGCCTCCCGATCGAGGTCATGGCTGAGCGCGGTAAGGAGACGCTGCGGCATGGACCGATGAAGCCGTTCGGTCTTACCAATCCACGCCAACCGGGCGAAAAGCCCTACGCCGTGGTGCAGCTGCGCCAGGACAACAAGCTTGGCACGCTGTTCAACATGGTGGGCTTCCAGACCAAGCTGAAGCATGGCGAACAAGCGCGCATCTTCCGCACCATTCCGGGTCTCGCCAGCGCCGAATTCGCCCGGCTCGGCGGCCTGCATCGCAACACGTTCCTCAATTCGCCAAAACTGCTCGACGAGACGCTGCGGTTGAAGGCAATGCCGCGGCTGCGGTTCGCCGGCCAGATCACCGGCTGCGAGGGCTACGTGGAATCGGCGGCCATCGGCCTCCTTGCCGGACGTTTCGCTGCTGCCGAGCGGTTCGGCGAACGGCCCAGCCTGCCGCCACTCACCACGGCGCACGGAGCATTGCTCGGCCATATTACCGGAGGTCACATCGAAGCGGCCGAACCCGGCGAGCGTTCGTTTCAGCCGATGAACGTCAACTTCGGCTTGTTCCCGCCACTGCGAAGCGGGATCGCGCGCGACGCCAGAAAGCAGGCGTTTTGTTCCCGCGCTCTTGCCGACCTCGAATCGTGGATCGGCGCGGCGGTGCCGCATGCTGCCGAGTGATCGTGCTAAAAGCGCCGCATGAATGAGCGTGACGACCAGTCGGTCTTAGCGGAAGCGTGGCGCAGCGGCGTCCTCCTCAAGCGCGACATCTTTTCCACCATAGAACGCGGCCATTTCCGCACCGCGGCGGGCGAAGTCGAAGCGGTGCTGCGCCGCCTTGACGAGGTGCCGTGGTGGAGCCGGCCGCTGGCGCATTTTTTGTTCCGGCGTGAACGCCGCGCACTTGCAATCGCTGGACCGCTTGGGATTTGTCCGCCGCTTCTGTTCGCGGGACGCCGCATGCTGGTGCGCGGCTGGCTCGATGGCGTGTCGCTGCACATCGCCAAGCCGCACGGCGACGTCGCCTACTTCCGCGCCGCCAAGGCGGCATTGCGAGCCCTCCATCGGGCCGGCATCACCCACAACGATCTCGCCAAGGAACAGAATTGGCTTTATGCCGATGGCCGCGCCTACCTCACCGACTTCCAGCTCGCCTCGTGTTTCCACGGCCGTGGCAGGCTTTTTCGCCTCGCGCGTTATGAGGATTTGCGGCATCTGCTCAAGCATAAGCGCCGTTATGCGCCGGCGGCGCTGACTGCCGCCGAACGCCGCGTGCTTGCACGCAAGACCTGGATCACCCGCATATGGATGGCGACCGGCAAAAAGGTCTATTACGCGATTACCCGCGGCATCGGCGTGACCGATCGCGAGGGTCGCGGGATGCGTTTCATCCGCGAGGCGCCGGAAATCGCCGCGCGCCTGAAAACCCACCCCCAGGTCCGCGACGTGTCGATCGTCGCCTTTCCCGACCGGCGGGCCGGCACCGGCCTCTACGCGTTTGTTGAAGGCAACGCCAACGAGCGCGAACTCGGGGATTTTCTCGGCCGCACGGGGCCCGAACGCCTGCAAGTGGTCGAAGCGCTGCCGCGCAACGCGCAAGGCGAGATACGCAGCGAAATACTTGAGCTTGTGGCGATGAACCAACTCGACCTGATCGGTTCGTTGGTCAAAACCGACGCCGAACGTGCGCTGGTCGGGCAAATCGTCTCCGGCCGGCGCAATCTGCGCGACCGCTTCGCGTTCTAATGGTGATGTCCTGACACGTGCGGCGGATGCGGCGAATGCCCATGCGCTACTCGGCGCACCTTCATGAAACGCACAACGCGCTGCGCGGCGATAATGTCGATTAGCTCGTAATCCTCTTGGTTGACGGGGTCATCGGGCAGGTTCTCCATCTTTTCCTTTTTGAGCCTGAGGAATCCTTCGACAAGCGGCCAGGCCACCTCAATCGAGCGCAGCAATAACAGCGTCGTCTCAGCTGATCCCTCCGCAAAAAGGCCGAAGGCGCGGCTGGGATCAAGATTCATCACCCCGGCGAAGACACTGACCGCGCCGAACAATTGTCTCGCGCGAAGGGCATCCCTGACAACATCTTCAAGTCGCAGACGACCTTCGCGGATTCCGTTGATACGAGCGTTTGTTCTGGAGATATTCTTCGAACGCTCTTTCATCCATTCGGAAATCCGCGAACCGATCACCACGCGATCCGCCACGATCGGCCGATCGTGTAGTCTGTCGGCAAGCTCGTGCGAGACCATCGGCAGCAATATTCCAATCGCCTCCAGCGACAGGTCAGCGCGATCAACCAGCAAATACTGCAATTCCGCATCTTTCTCGGATTTGCGAGCCAATGTCCGCATGCCTCGGCTGGAGAATTTGGCGCGCTGATGGCCGGCGATTTTTCGCACCGTCTTTTCGTCACCGCGTTCTACAACAATGTCGGAGACTGGCGGATGGACGGCGGACCTGTTGGCGATCGACCGCAAGTGGTCTTGCGAGCCTTTTGTGGCCACGGCAAGGAGCGTCTCTTCCGACAGCCCATGATAATTTTCCACCATCGGCGACGCAACGTTGATGTCTTCATCGGTTGCGAGGCGATGTGCCATGGAATTTGGAATCTTGGCCATCGCAGAGAAGTGGGTCGATGCCTGCGCCCGATCGTGTACGCCGATCGCCTCGAGTATACGCGCCACCAGTTCGTCGAACAGATAGTGTGCGGCAGGAAACGATTGCTCATCCGAAACCAGATAAGCGTCGGTGATGTGCCGCAGCAGTTTGAGGCGTTTATCGGAAGATTGTTCGGCAGCCAGCTGAACAAGTTCTTTCGCTAGTTTCTTTGACGCAGTATTGAGTTGCGATCTCACGGCTTCTCACTTTGAGCGCTTTGAGCATCTTTTGACGAGGCAGGCTCCGCTCGCCCCTAGTTAGACATAGGACGCTCGCTGTTTAAGGAGAGTGAATACGACGGTCGCAAAGAAGACGCTCACGGTTTGGCGGAGCAAATGTTGATGCAGGATAATAAAATTTTGTCCGCGTGCCGCGATGGGCTCTAAGAACGCCAGACTTTTGGCCCGGGAAGGCGCTTATCCGGCAAAGCTTTGCGACAGCACCTTCATTAATGCCACCGGCGCCGTGATGTTGGGACTATGACTGGCGTCAAGTTCATAGAGTTGCCAACCCGACCTGTCCTTGGCGAGGTTTGCGAACTGGCTAAATGGCTTTTTGTCGGCGTAACGCGTGCAGTGAATAAACACGCGCGGGAGGTCAAGTTCAGCCTGCAAGCGCAGCGGCTGTTGGAAACATTTGGCCGACTGCGGCATCCTGAACTTTGTAATCCACTCCAGGTCCTCGGGAGACGTATCGGGCGGGGTCGGGTTCGGCGTGACGCGCCAGCCGTCGCCGGTCCCTATGCTACCCAGCAATCGTTGTCGCTCAGCCGGCGGGACCAGGTCGATTAAAGCCTGCCCGTCCGTAGGCACAAACGCATCAAGATAGATGAGTTGCGCCACCCGATCGCGCGCGCGGTCGGCCACACCGGTGGCCACCATGCCGCCGTAGCTGTGACCAACCAGCATGACCTCGTGGAGATCTTCGAACTTCAGCACGCCGAGCACATCTTCAATGTGTGTTTCGAGGTCGTTTGACGGGCTGGCGAGGTGCGCCCGCTCACCCAGTCCGGTGTAGGTCGGCGTAAAGAACTGGTGCCCCGCCGCGGCCATCAATGGGCGGACCTTCTTCCACGCCCAAGCCGACGACCAGCCGCCGTGAGCCAGCACGACAATCGCCAAGACCGTCCTCCCTTCATTCCTCGCGTTCAACGAGGATGAACACAGCGCCAAGCAGTTTATCGCGTGCGGATATTTTGCGCGCAAGCACAATGCCTGCGCATCTCAGGCGCGCCAGCGATCGCGTCAGGACGGACAATTAGTTTGCAAGCCGCGCCGGATTGCGCGCGGCACGCCAGATCAACCATTGCCGCCGCCACGGCGGAATTTCCGCAGGCGCAAATGGCGGACTGCGCTCCAGCCGGTCGAGCGAACGCCGGACCAGCGTTAGCGAAAGCAGCGCCGGTATGGCGTCGCGCGGCAGGGTTGCCACCAAGTTATCGGCGGCGCGCAGCTGGCGGCGGGCGAGGTCGCGCAATTCGGCGAGGGTCGCGATGAGGCCAGCGGAAGAACGGCCGGCGAACAGATCATGCAGGTGAACCCGATGACGCTCCAGAAGATCCGCCGGCAGAAAAAGCTGCCGCCGGGCTACATGTTGTGGGAAGGCGCGCAGTACCCCCGTGAGGCCGTAGGCAATGCCCGCCGGCAGGCAAATTGCCTCCGCGTCTGTGCCGGTGAGGATTTGTGTAGCACACGCTAACAGCGCCGAAGATGTTCTGCTCGCGTAGGCTTCGAGATCGTCCAGGCTGGCCATCGGATCGTCGTAGAGGTCGAAGCGATGGGCTTCGATCAGATCGATCAGCTTGTCGGGCGAAAGCCGGTAACGCTCGACAGTCGATAGAAGCGCCGCAGCGACCGGATTGGCGCGCGCCTCGTCTCCCCGTTCACTATTGATAACTTCGCTCCACCATTGCAGACGGATTTCGCCAGGCAGCGCCGCGTGCGCCATGTCCCGCACCCGTGCCACTTCCGCATTAAACGCGTAGAGCGCGTGCAGCGCGCTGCGATGCTGCGGCGGCGCGAACAACGCGGCGATGAAACGGTCGCGGTCGGTCTTGCGGACCAACTCGGCGCAATAGGCGAACGCATCCTGCATATGGCCGAGCTTAGCATTCAATCGACCGCGATCAGACCGGCTCCGACCCGACGGCCCTCCATCAGCATGACGTTGTAAGTGCGCACGGCAGCGCCTGTCGTCATGGTATCAAGCGAAATCTGCGCGTCGCGGAATCGAGCGCGCCAAGCTTCCGGCGCGACCCAGGGACTGGCGCCGGCCCCGAGAATGAAAAAATCCAGGGTCCCGGCCCGTTCGAGGACGGGCGCCAAAGCCTCATCAGTCAGCGCGTCCGGGGCGGCGAACGGCCAGGCCCAGATGCCGTCAGGAAGGCAGAGCAGCGAGCCGCGATGCGACAGCCCGGCGAAGCGAAAGCCGCCGCCGCCATGAGCGTCGATCAGCGCTTGGCGAGGTAGATGGCGGTCATCCACTTTTCGCGATCGCGCGTTAGCGGCGTGCCCTCGCCCGACGCGGCGCCGACGGCGTTGGCGCGCTGGGCGCGGTCGGCGGCGCCACCGGGGTCTCGGCCTCGGTATCTTCCGGCTCGCCGTGTCGGGTGCGGCCGACGCCGAGATAGATCAGGATCGGAGAGGCGATGAACACCGACGTGTAGGTGCCGACCAGCACGACACCGAACATCATCGTCGCCGTGAAGCTGCGAATCGCCTGGCCGCCGAACAGCAGCAGCGCGAGCAGCGACAGCGACACGGTGAGATGGGTGACGATCGACCGCGAAAGCGTGGCGTTGATCGAAGCGTTAAGCAGATCGGGCATCGACATCCGCTTGTAACGCCGCAGCATTTCGCGAATGCGGTCGTAGATCACCACCGTATCGTTGAGCGAATAGCCGAGGATGGTGAGCAACGCCGCAATGCTAGTGAGATCGAAGTCGATATGCGTCAGCGACATAAAACCGACGGTGAGCACCAGATCGTGCACGTTGGCGATCATGGCGCCTAGCGCAAACTGCCATTCGAACCGGAACCAGAGGTAGACCAGGATGGCAGCAATCGCCATCACGAGCCCGATGGTGCCGTAGGACAACAGCTCGGTCGAAACGCTGGGTCCGACCACTTCGACGCGACGGTATTCGACCTCGCTGCCGAGTGCGTCGCGGACCTTCTGCACCGCCTGCTGCTGCGCCGTGTCGCCGCCCGGCTGCTCGGAAATCCGGATCAGCACGTCATTCGGCGCGCCGAACTCCTGCAGCTGGAAGTCGCCGAGGCCGAGCGATCCGATGGTGCCGCGCATTTTGGCGATATCGGCCGGGCCGGATTTGGTCTGCACCTCCATCAAAGTGCCGCCGACGAAGTCGATGCCGAAGTTCAGCCCGTGAGTGAAGTAGAGAACGATCGCCGCGATCGACAATATCGCCGATATGGGAAAGCTGATGCGCCGAAAGCGCATGAAGTCAAATTTGGTGTCATCGGGAACGATGCGAAGGAGGCGCACGGGACTTCTTTCGTTTTAGACTTTTCGTCCGGGCACGATCATCAGATCGGTACCGTGCGCGGCCGCCACATCCGCACCCAATATGCCACGATCAATCGTGTCAGCGTGAAAGCGGTGAACAGGCTGGTGAGAATGCCGATGCCAAGCGTCACGGCGAAGCCGCGAACCGGACCGGTGCCGATATAGAACAGCACGGCGGCGGCGATAAAGGTGGTGATGTTGGAGTCGAGAATGGTCGCCAGCGCGCGGGAGAAGCCCGCGTCGATCGCGTTGATGGCGCTGCGGCCGGCGCGGACCTCCTCGCGGATGCGCTCGTAGATCAGCACGTTGGAATCCACGGCAATGCCGACCGTGAGCACAATGCCGGCGATGCCTGGCAGCGTCAGCGTCGCGCTGAGCAGCGAGAGTACGCCGAAGATCATCGCGACGTTGATCGCCACCGCGATGTTGGCGAACAGCCCGAACAGGCCGTAGGTCACCAGCATAAAGAACACCACGAGGGCCGCACCCACATACGCGGCGTGCTCACCGGCGTTGATGGAGTCCTGGCCGAGACCCGGCCCGACGGTGCGCTCTTCGATGACGGTCAGCGGCGCCGGCAAGGCACCGGCGCGCAACAGAATGGAAAGATCATTGGCCTGCTGCACAGTAAAATTGCCGGAAATCTGTCCCGAACCGCCGAGGATCGGCTCGCGGATCACCGGCGCCGAGATCACTTTGTTGTCGAGAATGATCGCGAATGGCTTACCGACATTCTGCCGCGTCGCTTCGGCAAACTTGCGCGCGCCGGCAGAGTTGAAGCGGAAGCTGACGATCGGCTCGCTGTTGCGCTGATCGAAGCCGGGCTGGGCGTCGACCAGATCCGCACCGGAGACGAGAACGCGTTTTTCGATGAGATATTTCTGACCACCCTCGCCGTCGAGGAGTTCCGAATCGGGCGGCGGGCGGTTGGCTGCCGCCTGCTCCGCACTCATCGATTGATCGACCATGCGGAAATCAAGCTTCGCGGTCTTGCCGAGAATCTCCTTCAGGCGCGACGGGTCTTCCAAACCCGGCACCTGGACGAGAATGCGATCGGCGCCCTCGCGCTGAATGGTCGGCTCGACCAGGCCAAGTTCATTGACGCGGCGCTCGATGATCTGGATCGACTGGTCGACCGATTGGCGAATGCGCTCGGCAAGTGCCGGATCCGAAGGCGTCAGCGTAATCAGGCCGCTGTTCTCGACGATATCGACACTGCGCTGCCCCGACGTGCCGGCGAGGCCCGATAATGGCTGCGAAAGTTCGCGCAGCTTGGCAACCGCATTGTCCGCATCGCTCTCGCGCGTGATGCGCACCTCAACGCTGTTGCCGCGGATCGCACGTCCCGTGAAAGGAATGCGCGCGGCGCGCAGAATGCGCAGCACGTCGTCGGCGATGCCCTGCAGTCGCTCCTTGCGCACCGCGCCGGTATCGACTTCGAGCAGCAGACTCGAACCGCCCTGCAGATCAAGACCGAGCACGATGTGGCGCTGTGCCCAGGCCGGCCATTTGCGCACGGTGTTTTCGGAGAAAAAATTCGGCAGCGCAAACAGGCACACGACAAGAGCCGTGATCAGGATGCCCGCCGCTTTCCACCGGGTGAAAAACAACATGGATACTGTAACCTTTGTTACAATCGCGCCGCGCGTTTAACTCGCGCTGTCGTCTTTGACCGGCTCGCCCTTGGCGCGCACTTCGGAGACCATCGAGCGCATCTGCCGCACCCGGACGCCGTCGGAGATCTCGACCTCGATCTGATCGTCGTCGACCACTTTGGTGACCTTGCCGACGAGGCCGCCATTGGTCACGACGGTATCGCCCCGGCGGAGTGCCTTGACCATCGACTGATGCGTCTTCACCCGCTGCTGCTGCGGCCGCAGGACCAGAAAATACATGATCACGACGATCAGGATTAGCGGCAGCAGCGACGTGATCATGCCCCCGCTGTCGCCACCGAGGCCAAATAGCGAGCCTTGCGCGTAAGCCGGCGTGATCAGCATAACTCCTCCAGTCCCTGTGGAATGCGCCGGCCTTGGGACGAAGGGCCGATTTTGCGCGGGAAATCGGCGCGGAATATAGCGGCCGTTGGCCTAATTGCAATGTTGCGGCTTACCTTGCGGCACGCTAGCGAGGGCTCCGAAGCGGCGCCAAGGAATGGCGCAAATCGGGATAAACATGGCCAAACCTTCGCAACGCGGGCAAAAAAAGCCGACCAATAAGCGCCGGGCCGGCGGCTCAAAAGTAACATCTCCCGCCCAAAGCGACGGTTATATCCTGCAACGGATCGCTGCGGCTTTGGATCGGCTGGCGCCGCCCTCCCCGCCCGGGCCTGATTTTTCTGCGGCCGAGGCTTTTGTCTGGCAGCCCGAGGGGCGAAAGCTCGCACCGGTACGCCGCGTCAACCGGGTCGAGATGTCGCTCCTGAAGGGCATCGATCGGGTGCGCGATCTCCTCGTCGAAAATACCGAACGTTTCGCGCGCGGCCTGCCGGCAAACAATGCACTCCTCTGGGGCGCGCGCGGCATGGGAAAGTCCTCATTGGTCAAGGCCGCGCACGCCGCGGTCGGCGCAGCGCATCGCGCCGCCGCCCTTCGGCTGATTGAAATTCACCGCGAGGACATCGAGTCGCTGCCGGAGCTGATGGGACTTTTGCGCAACGCTTCCCAACGCTTCATCGTGTTTTGTGACGATCTTTCTTTTGAAGCGGAGGACACCTCATACAAGGCGCTCAAAACGATGCTCGAAGGCGGCATCGAGGGGCGCCCGGACAACGTTATCTTCTATGCCACCTCAAACCGCCGCCATTTGATGGCCCGCGACATGGTCGACAACGAGCGCGCGACCGCGATCAATCCCGGCGAAGCGGTCGAAGAGAAAGTCTCCTTATCGGACCGGTTCGGTTTGTGGCTGGGGTTTCACCGCTGCAGCCAGGACGAATACCTCGACATGGTCGAGGGCTACGTCGCCCGCTACGGCATATCGGTTTCCGACGCCGAGTTACGCCACGAGGCGCTCGAATGGGCGACGACGCGCGGCGCTCGCTCCGGCCGGGTAGCGTGGCAATACGTGCAGGACCTGGCGGGACGGCTAGGCGTACCGCTGCGCGATTAGCGGAGACTACGCGCCACTGAGATATTGTGCCGGATCGACCGGCACGGAGCCTTTGCGGATCTCAAAGTGCAATTGCGGTGAGGTTACCGTGCCAGTCTGACCGGACTTGGCGATCACCTGGCCGCGTTTGACCACATCGCCCTTCTTGACCAACAGTTCGCTCGCATGCGCGTAGGCGGTGACAAATCCGTTGCTGTGGCGCACCAGCACCAGATTGCCGTAGCCCTTCAGCTCGTTGCCCGCATAAGCGACCACGCCATCATCCGCCGCCTTGATCAGCGTGCCTTCGGGCACGGCGAGATTGATGCCGTCGTTTTGCAGACCGCTCGGCTGCGGTCCGAAACCGGTGATGACGCGGCCGCGCACCGGCCAGCGGAACGAGTGCAGCGCCCCAACTGGCTCCGTGGACTTCAGGGGGCCTTCTTGGCCCACCGGGCCAGCTTGCGTGACCACCCGCGCACTGTGGGGCGAATCCGCGGTGGCGAAATTTTGACTCACAGGCGGAGGCGCCAGAGCTTCGGCCCGCGGCGGGGGCGGGGCTGCCAACGTCGCCGAATGGGCATCGGGAATGACGATCCGAGCCCCGATCCGGAGCTGTGTATCGGGCGGAATATTATTGGCCTTCGCCAGCACCAGAACCGGCTTGTGATAGAGCCGCGCGATGCTGTGGAGGGTCTCGCCTGGCGCGACCACGTGGACGGCTGCGGTCGGCGCCAGCGCCCTTTGCGGCGGACCGGGCGGCACGACTGAAGGTATCGACGAGGCGATGCGCGTCTGCGGTGCCGAAACGGCGGTGGCCGGACCCCGATAACGCGGAATGACCAAACGTTGCCCCGCATGGACCTGTGCAGGACTGCTGATACTGTTTGCCTCCATGAGGGCGGCGAGGGGCACGCCGTGCCGCTTCGCCAGCAATTCCAGCGTCTCGCCTGGAGCAAGGGTTACCGCGGTGCCGCCTTCCCAGGTCCAAGCCGGGGGCGGCGGAGCGGCGTGCGGGAGCGAGCCGGTGACGTCCGAATTGGCGGGCTGGTAGGAGCCCATGCCATGACCACCGCCGGAGACCCCTTCGCCGGAATTGCTGGCAAGATGCGGCAGCGGCTTGCTGTCGACGCGGCTTGTGCTCGGCGGGATCGAGCCCGTCGTTTCACTGCCCTGGTCGTTGACGGGGCCAAAAATATCCGAAAAGCGGTCGGAATCGCTGCTGCAGCTGGCGACGCCCAATCCGATTAACGCAACAACAACCAATTGCGGCCCGATGGCCCGCCAACGCGAAGCGCACATGGTTACTCGCTCGCACGCAAAAACACCTGCGAACGAATAGACATTGTTGGGGTAAACAGGCGTTTAAGTATTCTGAGAGGAATCTAACAATGCCGGAAATGTGGTGAAATGGTTACAATTCTCGTGCTTGCCCGTGAAGCAGCGGCACAAACCTTACTGGAATCAGATTTTGCCGTGTCAGCCCGGATGCTGATTTGGTGAGTTTAACGATGTATTGAGTGCCATCGCGCGGACCAAGCGGCAGCACCATCTTACCGTCGTCGCTGAGCTGATCGACCAGCGCTTCGGGAATCTCTTCCGCCGCAGCAGTCACGATGATGCGGTCGAAAGGCGCCTTATCCGGAGCGCCGGCAAATCCATCCCCGGCGAGAACCGTGACGTTGGAGTAGCCGAGGGTCTTAAGGCGGTCGCGCGCGGTGTCGGCGAGCGTCCGATAGCGCTCGACGCTGACCACTTCGCGCGCCAAACGCGACAGAATGGCCGCCTGGTAGCCTGAGCCCGTGCCAACCTCCAGCACGCGATGCTGCGGCCCGACCTCAAGCTGTTCAGTCATGTAGGCGACGACATAAGGCTGGCTGATCGTCTGCCCGCAAGCGATTGGCAGCGCATGATCGGCGTAGGCGCTTTCGACGAATTCGGACGTGACAAAGTGCTCACGCGGCACTTCGTCCATGGCGCGCAGCACCGCCTGATCGCTGATGCCGCGGCGGCGCAGCGTCAGCTGAAACCCCATACGCTCCACGTCGTCCGATTTGATCCCGGTCACGGCGACCTCGCGGAGGAAAGCCGCCCCTTTTTTACCATTATGCCGCAGCAGCTTATATCGTGATGTCAGGGTTCTCCCCCGGGAACCGGCGGCGGGACTTCGGCATTAAGCGATGGGCATGGGCATTTGTGTCCGGCAGCCTGCGGAGGGGTCGTTGCGGCTGGCGGGATGGCGCGTAGTCTTGGAAATGTTGTCGATCGAAACGGGGGCCCGGTATTTCGGATGACGTTTGACAGCAATTCTGCAACCGGCAAGCGCATTCTCGTTGTCGAGGACGAGATGATGATCCGGATGCTGCTCCAGGACATGCTGGCCGATCTTGGCCACACCCTTGCCGGTGAGGCCGGCCATATCGAGGAAGCCCTGACGCTTGCGAAGCAGAGCGAGTTCGACGTTGCGATCCTCGATGTCAATTTAAACGGCCAGCCGATTTCGCCGGTGGTTGAAGTACTGGTCGGGCGCGGGCTGCCGTTCGTATTCGCGACTGGCTACGGCCAACGCGGCGTGCCGGAGCCTTACCGGACCACGCCGACGCTGCAGAAGCCGTTCCAGGCCGACGCGCTCGCGAAAGCCATCGAAGCAGCGGCACCAACAGCTCGCAATTAGCTTTCACCAAATAACGCGGCAAGCTTCGCCATATAGGGCTCGTCGGTCATATCGAGCTTGAGCGGCGTGACTGCGATGCAGTGCTCTTCAAGCGCGGCGAGATCGGTGCCTTCCGGCGCGGCGAGGAAACCCTGCCGCACATAGGTGATCCAGTAATACGGATTGTTGCGGCCATCCTTGCGTTCATCGATCTGCAGCCGCTCCTGCCCGCCGCGGCGGCCTTGCGCGGTGACGGCGATGCGCTTGACGCCATCGGGTGGACAATCGGGAAAATTGACGTTGATCAGCACGTCGCGCGGAATGCCTTGGGCCATCACGCGACGGATGATGTCGGGTCCGTATTTCAGCGCAGTATCCCAGAACGGCGGACGGTTCAGCCGCGACGCGTAGGCTTGCGATAACGCAAGCGACGGCACGCCGATCACCGTGCCCTCGACCGCGCCCGCGACTGTGCCCGAATAGATGACGTCTTCGCCGGCATTGCGGCCGCGATTGACGCCCGAGAGGATCAGATCGGGACCCTTGCCGTTGAGAAGATGGCGCGCGCCCATGATCACGCAATCGGTCGGCGTGCCGCGCACCGCGAAACGACACTCAGCCACCTGCCGCAGCCGCAGCGGATCGTTCAGCGACAACGAATGCGCCACGCCTGACTGGTCATATTCCGGCGCGACGACCCAAACATCGTCGGAAATCGCGCGTGCGATCTTCTCGCACACGTCGAGCCCTTCCGCGTGAATACCGTCGTCATTGGTGACCAGGATGCGCATTGTTCTATGATTTCTCGATCTTCTTGATGCCACCCATATAGGGCGCAAGCGCTTCCGGCACCGCAATCGATCCGTCTTCCTGCTGATAGGTTTCCATCACGGCAATGAGCGCCCGGCCGACCGCGACGCCGGAGCCGTTGAGCGTGTGCACGTGGCGAACCTGCCGGCCCTCCTTGGTGCGATAACGCGCGTTCATGCGTCGCGCCTGGAATTCGCCGCACACCGAACAGGAGGAAATTTCGCGATACATATTTTGGCCGGGCAACCAGACTTCAATGTCATAGGTCTTTTGCGACGCAAACCCCATGTCGCCGGCGCACAACGTCATCACGCGATAATGCAGATCAAGCTTTTGCAAGATCGCCTCGGCGCATGACAGCATGCGCTCGTGCTCATCTTTGCTTTGCTCGGGCGTGGTGATGGAGACAAGTTCGACCTTGGTGAACTGATGCTGCCGGATCATGCCGCGCGTGTCTTTTCCAGCGGCGCCGGCTTCTTGCCTAAAACAGGGCGTATTTGCAGTGAGCCGAAGGGGCAAATCTTTTTCGTCGACAATGGAATCGCGAACTAAATTAGTAAGCGAAACTTCTGCAGTTGGGATGAGCCATAGCCTTTCATTGAGTTCAGGGTCATCCAAAGCTGCCTTCATGATTGTGGAAGCTGTATTTGTAATTACCGTATTCGCAACAAGAGTAACGGTCGCCATGCTAGAGCCCGGCGTTAGTAGTCCTGATTGATCGGTAAATAGGCCGTATTCTGGTCGTTGTTCATGTGCGAGCGCCTTAACCGCTGCGGCAGTAAAAGGATAGATTTTAACCGCAAATTCTTCGCGCGGCTTTCTCTCACGTATTAATGCCGTCTTGAACTGATCCTCAGCAAATTTTGGTAATTGCGCGGTGCCGAACATGGTGTCGTCCCGAACCAGCAGCGGTGGAGCGATTTCGTCGTAGCCATGTTCGGCCGTATGCACATCGAGCATAAACTGTCCGAGCGCGCGTTCGAGCCGAGCGAGTCCTTTTTTCAAGACGACAAAGCGCGCGCCGGAGAGCTTCGCCGCAGTCTCGAAATCCATCTGGCCGAGTGCTTCGCCGAGATTGAAATGCTGCTTTGGCTCAAATCCTTCGAACTTTATCTCTCGCTTTGGCCAGTATTTGTGACGTTCAACGTTGCTCTTCTCGTCCACGCCATCAGGCACATCTTCGAGCGGTAGATTGGGAATTTGCGCCAGAACATCGTAAAGCTCCTTGTCGGCGGCCTTTTCCTCCGCTTGCATTGTCGGGATAGACGACTTCGCCTCCACGGCCGCCGCCATTAGCTTCTGGGCGGTTGCCTCGTCTTTCTTCGCTTTTGCCTGTCCAATCTCTCGCGACACAGCATTACTCTGCGCTTGCACTCCTTCAAGCACACGGACGATCGCTCGTCGCCGATCGTCGATGGATACTAGCTGGTCGGAGGAAAAGCGTTTTCTCTCCTCATCGGTGAGATTGCGTCGGCGAAGGGCCTGGTCAAAGGCCTCGGGGTTTTCGCGGATAAAGCGGATATCGTGCATGCGGTCACTCTGTGCTCGTCATGGCCGGACTCGTTCCGGTCATCAACGTCTTACTGCGGCGTTGCTAAGACGTGGATGCCCGGGACAAGCCCGGGCATGACGAATCAATTAATACCCGAAAAACCCAAACAAAACGCGCCAATCACTCCGCGGGCTTCGCCGCCGCCGCTGCCGCAGCAGCCGCGCGATCAGCCGCCGCGCGCTTTTCGACCCAGCGCACCGACCAGACCGAGCCCTCGTAGAGCGCGACCAGCGGCACCGCAAGCGACATCTGGCTTAAGACATCGGGCGGGGTCAGGACGGCTGCGATCACGAACGCGACGACGATGAAATAGCGGCGCTTCGATTTGAGCTGGGCTGAGGTGATGATGCCGACGCGGCCAAGGAGCGTCAGAATGACCGGAAGCTGAAACGCGATGCCGAAGGCGAGGATGAGCTTCATCATCAGCGCGAGATAATCTTCCACCTTCGGCAACAGCTCGATCGCCGCCTGGCCGGGGCCGCCGGCCTGCTGCATGCCGAGCGAGAAGCGGGCCAGCATCGGCCAGACCACGAAATAGACGATTGCCGATCCCATCAAAAAGAAAATCGGCGTGGCGATCAGGTACGGCAGGAACGCGTGGCGCTCGTTGCGATAAAGTCCCGGCGCGACAAACATGTAGATCTGCGTGGCGATCACCGGAAACGCGATGAACGCTGCACCGAACATCGCAAGCTTCAGCTGAACGATGAAGTATTCGAGGAGCCCAGTGTAGATGAACTTGGAGTCCGGGCCGGCCACCCAGATGTAGGGCCACGTCAAAACGTTATAGATCTGTTTGGCGAAGAAGAAACAGATGACGGCCGCAAGCGCGAAGGCGGCAAGCGCCTTGATCAGCCGCGAACGCAACTCGATCAGGTGATCCATCAGCGGCGCTTTGGTCGCCTCGATCGCCTTCTCTTCGTCTTCCGGCGTCATCCGGCGCGCCTTGTGGTGTCCGGTTCGGCGGCGGTCTCGACCGCCTCGGGCGCGATGACTTCAGGTGCAGCGGCTTCAGGTCCAGTAGCTTCAGGTCCAGCAGCTTCAGCTGCAACAGCTTCGGGAACAACTTGGCCGGCAACGGCATCGGGCTCGTGAAGCTCAGCCGCGGCTTCAGCGATCGGCAGAATGGCAACAGGCTGCGAAACTGCATCGACCGCCGTAGACGTCATCACAGGCTGCTGGTCGAGCGACGTCTGGATATCTTTTCCCGCGGCTTCGAGATCGGAACGCACGTCCTTAAGCGGATCGTAGCTCTTGATGTCGTGCGCCATGTCGTCGACCTGCTTTTTCAGGTCGCCCATTTCCGCCTCGCGCATCGCCTCCTGGAATTGGCCCTGGAAGTCGGAAGCCATGCTGCGGATGCGGCGCGTCCACTGCCCCATGGTGCGCATCACCGCGGGCAACTCTTTCGGCCCGATGAAAACCAGCGCGACCACGCCGATCAGCAGGAACTCGGTCCATGAAATATCGAACATGGAAACTCCGGGCCGGCTAGCCGCCCATTCCGTGCGTCAATTGCTGGCCGGTTTTATCCGGCAGCTCCAGCCGCAGGCGACCGTCAGGAAACCTTGGTGCCAGCCTCGGCGCGCGGTTTGACCGCTTCCGCCTGATGGTCGAGCGACTTGACGGTGGCGTCGGATTTGCCGGCGTCGACTTCCTCGGCCATGCCCTTCTTGAAGGACTTGATGCCTTTGGCGACATCACCCATCAGATCGGAAATCTTGCCGCGGCCGCCGAAGAGCAACAGCCCCACGGCGAGCACGATCATCCAGTGCCAGATGCTCAAAGACCCCATAAAAACCTCCGTGCGCGGGATACGCCCACGCTCGCGTACGGCGCTAATTTATCCAGAAACTAGGCGCGAGTGGGGGCAAAAACAAGCACAACGGAAAACGCCGTTAAGACGCAGGCGCTTTTGGCCTAAGTGACTGTTGGGCCTTCACTCCTCGGTACGTTCCGGCGGCGGCGCGAGCCCCAAATCGAGATCGCCGGGTTCCAGCGGGTCTTCATCGTCGCGCAGCGCCGGATCGTCGGACGGCACCGGGATGCTAAAGCCGGCCGGAAGCGATTTTTCGACGAGACCAGCCCCTTTGAGCTCATCGAGCCCCGGAAGATCGGTGATGGCGTCGAGGCCGAAATGCGACATGAAGGCTTCGCTGGTCCCATAGGTCACCGGCCGGCCGGGCGCCTTGCGCCGGCCGCGCAGGCGGATCCAGCCGGTTTCGAGCAGCACGTCGAGTGTGCCTTTTGACGTCGAGACGCCGCGAATATCCTCGATCTCGGCCCGCGTCACCGGCTGGTGATAGGCAACGATGGCGAGCGTTTCGACCGCGGCGCGCGACAGCTTCTTGGTGACCACGGTCTCGCGCGTCAGCAGCCAAGCGAGATCGCCCGCGGTGCGCAGCGACCATTTGCCGCCGACACGCACAATGTTGACGCCGCGCAGCGCGTACTCGTTCTGCAATTGCAGCAGCAACGCGCGCACGTCGGCTCCCGCCGGCAACCGCGCGGCAAGAGTTTTTTCGTCGAGCGGCGTGTCCGCGGCAAAGAGCAGAGCTTCCAGGATACGCAATTCCTCGGTTCGTTCGTTCACATCCTGGTCGCTCACAATCACACGCATCTCCGCCACGTTCGAAATCATCGAAGCCTCCACGTCAAACAGTCCCGGACTCAACGGAAGCGCCGCCACCCGCCGCATCCTGCCGCTTACGGACGTAAAGCGGCGCGAAAGCTGCGTGCTGATGCACCTCAAGACGTCCTTCGCGCACCAATTCGAGCGTCGCCGCAAAGCTTGAGGCGCGCACCGTCGCAGCCAGTGCCGGCTCGACCATATAGGCGATCAGATACTCGTCGAGCACGCACCAGTCGGCCGCTTGGCCCATCAGCCGCTCAATCGCTTCGCGGGCTTCGGCGAGCGACCAGACCGTGCGTTTGGGCAGGCGCACAAAAGAGCGCGCCTGCTTTTGACGCTGCCCGGCATAGGCTGAGAGGAGATCGTAAAGCGTCGCCGTCCATTCCGGCCGCTTGATCTCCGCGATGGGCTCGGGCTGGCCGCGTTGAAAAACCTCCCGGCCAAGCTGCGGCCGGTTGAGCAACTGTTCCGCCACCTGCCGGATCGCTTCAAGCCGGCGCAGGCGTTGCGCCAGCGCGGTCGCCAGGTCTTCGGCGCTGAGACCATCGGGCTCGTGTTGTTCGGGAAGCAGCAGCCGCGATTTGAGGTACGCGAGCCATGCTGCCATCACCAGATAATCGGCGGCGATTTCGAGCCGCAGCTTGCGCGCTTCCTCGATGAAGGCGAGGTATTGATCGGCAAGCGCCAGGATTGAGATTTTGGCAAGGTCGACTTTCTGCTGGCGCGCGAGCGTCAGCAGCAGATCGAGCGGGCCTTCGAAGCCCTCGACATCGATCACGAGCGCGGGCTCGTCGGTCGCCCGCTCCGAGAATTCGGTCACGAATTGCGCATCGTCGGCGATCATGCGTTCCCCTGCGCCGGCTGCCAGACGCCGGCCATCATCCGCAAGAACGCGGCGCGGCTGGCGGCAAGATCGATTGGCGCCGGGGATTTCTTCATCGCCAGCGCCGCAGCAGCCCGGCGCGCCGCCTCCCCGGCAAGCACCGGCGCTTCGGCTGCAACGGCACGCATTTCCGGCATTTTGCCATTGCAGTGAAGCACCATGTCGCAACCGGCGGCGATCGCCGCGCGGGTGCGCTCGCCGACCGAACCCGACAACGCGCCCATGGAAATATCGTCGGTCATCAAGAGGCCCCGAAAGCCGATGGAATCACGAATCACACCGCGCACTATAGTTGCGGAAATCGTGGCCGGCGCGAGCGGATCGAGCGCTGTAAACACAACATGCGCGGTCATAGCGAGCGGAAGCGCCACCAGCGGACGAAAAGCGGCGAAATCGGTCATCTCGAGCTCGGCGCGGCTTGCCGTGACCACCGGCAGCTTTTGGTGGCTGTCGGCGGTGGCGCGGCCGTGGCCGGGAATGTGCTTGAGCACGGGCAATACGCCTCCCCCCATCAACCCCTCGGCAATAGCGCCGGCGATTGCGGCGACTTTGGCCGGCTCGTTGCCGTAGGCGCGGTCGCCGACCACCGGATCGGCTCCGGCAACCGGCACATCCGCGAGTGGCAGGCAGTCGACATCGATACCGAGCGCCGCGAGATCAGCCGCAATCAAGCGGGCGCCCAGCCGCGCCACCGCAAGACCTGCTTCCCGATCGCGATCGTAAATTGTGCCGTAGGCCGCTCCGGGCGGGTAGGCCGGCCAATGTGGCGGCCCGAGCCGCTGCACCCGGCCGCCTTCCTGGTCGATCAAAACGGGGGCCGCTCGGCCGAGCGTCGCCCGGACATCATCGATCAGGCTCCGTAGCGCTCCCGGGTTCTCGATGTTGCGGCGAAACAGAATGAAGCCCCAAGGCTCCGCTTCGCGGAGAAAAGCTCGCTCCTCGCTGGTCAGGGCAGTCCCGGAAATGCCGGTGATAAATGCACGCATCCAGCGCGGCCTAGCCCGCGAGCCGCAACGCGGTCAAGCGACGGGCGTTAGTTGCGCTGGACCAGACAGTTACCGCCGGCGGCTTTGATGCTGCTACACGCGCCGGCGGCCTGTTCGACCGAGGCGAAGGGCCCGACCATGGCGCGATAATAGACGCCCTTCGCACCCAGATCGGCGCGGCGGATGATTGGCTCGCGTCCTCTCAGTTGACCGGGGAACTTGGCCTGCAACTCTCTGAAGCTTGCTTTGGCGTCGGCCTCGCTACGCTGCGAAGTCACCTGCACGGCGTACCCTCCGCCTGCGGGTGCGCTTGCCGGGACCGCGGCGGTGGGCTCGGCGCTTGCGAGCGCGACCGGTGCTGCGGGCGCGGCGCGAGGACGCGAAGCCGCCGGTGCTACCGGCGGCGGAGCGACTGCCTCGCCTTCTGCGCCCGGAATGATCGACAACGGCGCATTCCCACCGACTGGAGCTGCTGAAGCGCTGGCCCTGTTTGGCGATGCCGCGGGGCGGGCGATCCGCGGAGTCGGCGCAGGTGCGGGCGCGGCGATCTGCGCAGCACCCGCAGCGCCGGACTGGCCAGCGTGGATCGGGACGGTACGGACTTTTCTCGGCTCGGGGGCAGCCGGAGCAGCCGCCGTCATCGGCATCGGCGGAGCGGCTCCTGTCATCGGCAGCGGCGGAGGTGCCGGAGCGGCGTTAGGCGCCGGAGCCGATGCCGTCGTGAGCGATGACGCAGACGAACCCGTCGCGGCCGGGGCGGGCGCTGCTGATGGAGGCGGAGTTTGTCCAGCGCCAATCGGAATAGTCGCAACCACGCGGGAGCTGACCTTGGGCGGCTCCATGCTCACCGGCTGCTCTTCGCGCGAGACGAGTTTATCTGCAGCGGCTTGGGTGGCAGCTGCGGCTTTCGCATAGTCGGCTTGTGCGTCACCGGTTTTCGGCACGATCTTGTTCGGTGCGATGCTCGCCTTGATAATCGGCGGCAGGCTGGGAAATGCTATCGTGCCGAACATCGCCCGATAGGCGAATGCGCCGGCCGTCCCGACAATCACCAGTCCGAGCACTGCCATCATAACGACAAGCCCGCCGCGCTGGCGCGGACGTGGCGGCTCTTCGTAGTACTCGTCGGTGTACTCGCCGTAGTCTTCGCCGGCTTCTTGCGGGTGTTGTGGCGCTTCAGTTGCGTAACGGTCCGCAGGGGCAGGCGACATGAAAGCCGGAAACTGGCGCGGCGGCAAAATCGGTCCGAGCTGCTCTGCCTCGCTATCTCCACCAAATCCATTGAACTTCGCCGACGGACCGGAAAAATACTGGCCGCCGGCGGGAGCCTCAGGCTCGTAGTCTTGTTCGTCGCGCGTGTAGGCCGCGTAAGACGCCGGTGGCAGCGGCGGCGGCGCGTCTTGCTCTTCGTAAGCGGGCGGTTCGGCGTAGTCTTGGTTGGCCGCCCAATCAAATCCCGGGGCTGCGGCGTGATCGTGCGATCGGCCCGCATCACGCTCGGCATAGGAATCGCCCTGGCCAATCAGCCGCGCCAGTTCAGCGAGAGGATCGCTTGCGCTATCGCGCGGCGCCTCGACCCGCGCCCTGTTGTCGCGATTGCCGTAAGATCGGAAATTATTGTCAGCCATCGAACTCGCCTCGTTCAGGCGTCCACACTATCTCGATCAGCTTTTCCCGGCGGTTGCTGCCGCGTCGCAGACGGCACCAAAGGGAATTACCGCATTTCGTCGGGCGCCGCGACACCAAGCAACGCAAGCCCTGACTTTAGAACCGTGACCACGCCCGCTACGAGCACCAGACGGGCCAGCGTCAGTTCTCGATCATTCTGGATAATGAAGCGTAAATGTGGCGATGCATTGCCCAACGTCCAAAGAGCATGAAACTCGCTGGCTAAGTCATACAGATAAAAGGCTATTCGATGTGGCTCATGCGCCGCCGCGGCACCCTCGAGGACCCGCGGATAAAGCGCAATTTGCCGCATTAACGCGAGTTCCGCCGGGTCGGCGAGCAAATCCAGATTCGCAGTGTCCAGCAAATTAATGATGTTTGCAGGCAAATCCGGAAATGCCTCACGGGCGTTGCGGAATACCGATTGGCCGCGGGCGTGGCCGTACTGCACGTAGAAAACCGGGTTGTCGCGCGACTGCTCGATCACCTTGGCGAGGTCGAAATCGAGCGCGGCGTCGTTCTTGCGAAACAGCATCATGAAGCGGACTGCGTCGCGGCCCACTTCATCGACGACTTCGCGCAGGGTGACGAACTCTCCTGCCCGCTTTGACATTTTCACCGGCTCGCCCGCGCGCAGAAGCTTCACAAGTTGGACGAGCTTTACGTCAAGCTCGGCCTTGCGATCACTCAGCGCCGCCACAGCAGCCTGCATGCGTTTGATGTAGCCGCCGTGATCGGCGCCCCAGACATCGATCAGAGTCCGAAAGCCGCGCTCCAGCTTGCTGCGGTGGTACGCAATATCGGACGCGAAATAAGTGTACGAGCCGTCGGACTTCTTCAGCGGACGATCGATGTCGTCGCCGAACGCCGTCGAGCGAAACAGCGTCTGTTCGCGATCCTCCCAATCCTCCGGCAGCGCGCCCTTCGGCGGCGGCAGTCGGCCCTCGTAGACGTAATCGCGCGCGCGCAACCAATCGATCGTTGCACCAACAAGATCGACCTTGCCTTCGATCAGCGACCGTTCGGAATAAAAAACATCGAAGTCGATATTCAACGCGGCAAGATCGGCGCGCACCGCGGCCATCATCATTTCGATTGCTTTTGTCCGCACGACCGGCAGCCACTCGGCTTCGAACTGTTTCGTCAGCGCATCGCCATATTGAGCAGCAAGCGCCGCTCCGACCGGTTTGAGATAATCACCGGGATAAAGCCCTTCGGGAATCGCGCCGATCTCCTCACCCAAGGCCTCGCGATATCGCAAATACGCCGAGCGGGCGAGCTGATCGACCTGCGCGCCGGCGTCGTTGACGTAATACTCCCGCGTAACCTTGAAGCCCGTAAAGGCCAGCAGACTCGCCAACGCGTCGCCGAACACCGCGCCGCGGCAGTGGCCCACATGCATCGGACCCGTCGGGTTCGCAGAAACATATTCGACATTGATCGGTTCGCCGGCGCCAACGTCATGCTTGCCGAAATGCGAGCCCAATTGCACGGCGCTTCGCAGCGTTGCGAGCCAGGCGGAAGGTTTGAGCGTGAGGTTGATAAAACCCGGACCAGCGATCTCGATCTTGGCGACCAGTTCATCAGTGCGAAGCCTCTCGCCCAAGGCGTCGGCGAGCTCGCGGGGCTTCTTGCCGACATCCTTCGCCAGCACCATCGCAACGTTGGTCGCCATGTCGCCGTGGGCAGCATCGCGCGGCGGCTCCATGGTGACGCGCGACAGATCGATGTCGCCCGGCAAGACGCCGGCCGCAATCAAATCATTGCTCGCGCGTCGGACGCGCTCGAGCATTTCGGCGAAGATGTTGTCCGCGATCATTGCAACAGGACTGACGCCATGATGGAGCGCCGCGCGCCTAACGCAATTCGGGGGTCGAGTCAAAAAGCCGCGTGTGTTCGGCGAGCGCGTAGCGGTCGGTCATACCGGCGATGAAATCGGCAATGTGGCGGGCGCGGCCGGCCTCGTCCATGCCGGCCTAGGCCTTCCTGCCATTCGGATGGCAGATCGTCAGGATGCTCGCTGTAGCGGGCAAAGAGATCGGTGACTACACTTTCGGCACTGGCTACTACTCGCATTAACCGCGGATGATAATACATCCGCGGTTTCAGGAATCGTTTAATCGCCTGATCAATCTCTTCCACACCCGCTGAAAGACCAACAACGGGAAGTCTTGCATTTCGGACGTCGTCAGCGGCCTGAGGAGCAAGATCACCCAGACGCCGCCCACTTTCGGCAATTACATCTTCGATCAAGAAGCCGATCAGACGACGGATCAGTTCCATGCCTTGTCGATCAGCATCCAGTCTCGGATAGCTCACCCGTATGTCAGCAATCATCTCACCAACTGGCTCGATCACTGCGATGTCGTCGAGCTGAAACAACTCTGCACGAAGGCCGTCGTCAATGTCATGCGCATTGTAAGCAATGTCGTCGGCAACCGCCGCCACCTGAGCTTCAGCGGTCGCATAATTCCACAAGTCCAAACCTTGAGCCGTGCTATAGGCGACTATTGACTTTGGGACTCCGCGCTCTTGATGACGTCCTATCGGCTTTCCGGTGCGATCCGTAAGCGGACCATTGTGTTTAATCAGCCCTTCGAGTGTCTCCCACGTCAGGTTGAGTCCCTCGAAAGTCGGATAGCGGCGTTCCAGCACGGTCACCACCCGTAACGTCTGAGCATTGTGATCGAATCCACCCAACTTACTAAGGCATACGTCGAGCGCGCGCTCACCGGCATGCCCAAACGGCGGATGGCCGAGGTCGTGGGCGAGCGCCAGCGCTTCCGCTAGATCTTCGTCAAGATCGAGCGCCCGCGCAAGCGCACGGGCCACTTGCGCAACTTCGAGCGTGTGGGTGAGCCGAGTTCGATAGTGATCACCCTCATGAAATAAAAACACTTGGGTCTTGTATGCAAGCCTCCTGAATGCGGTTGAATGGATGATCCGGTCACAATCCCGTCGAAAATCCGATCGAGTGGCGCTGACCGGCTCTCGGATTCTTCGCCCCCGAGTGCACGTTGCATTACTCGCAAAAATCGCCCTACTCACCGCGTCCTCGCGAAGCATTCTGGCCGAACTTGCTTGGTAACTACTCAGCAGCCACGGTCAGAAGGGGAAGCTGCTCTTGCAACGCCTCCCAACACATATTCGAAAGTTCTTCACGGGAAATACGGCTCCTCTCGCATCTCTTTAACAGGCCTGGTGAACAAAAAACTCGACAAGACCTAGCCCAATGCAGAAAGGTATTGCTGATTGCCAGCGACATAGGCGAAACATCTTGCACTCGCGCAGGTCCGCCCGCTTCAATCACGAACACGTTGTACACTTGATCACGATTCGCCGGCGGAACATCAACCAGGAGCTCACCATCGAGAACGGCAACCCGATCACGTAGCCGCGATTGCAATCGATCGCGCAGTGACATTCTAAATTCACGACCCTTTAAGACGAAATTTGTCACGTCAGCTTGTTTTTGCAAAACAAGAGACCGATGGCGAAGCGAGTTATGAATTTGCTGCGCTTCTTCGCTTGCATAAGTCTCATACCTAAGAACGAGCGCTTCTTTGTATGCTCTCTCACGATCGCCTAACAATCCCTCACAAGCGTCAAGCACTACCCTTCGTATCGCCCGATCTGTCTTTTTCAGCTCCCGACACAACCATTCCAGCGAACTCTCGTCGTTCTTTTGTCGGAAAACGTCCACTAATTCATCCAGCGCCGGCTCAATGTCATTTTGGCGTGCATGAAGATATTCTATCACGCAGAACTGGAGCATAGCAGTGTGGGCGCGCGTGGTGTGATGCCAATAAACCGAACGAAACATTTGATAGCGTGCGAAAAGAATACTTTCGACGGGGAGCAAGCCTTTTTCCGTAACCCCGATACAAGCCTGGAGCAGACGACGATCCGGAGTCGTCGTATTAAGAAGTGGAGAGTTTCGCGAAATGTGATGAAGCGTTGTCATCGCTTGAAAGAAACGCTCAATGTCTATCCCTAACGGATAATCAACGCCTACATGCACGCCATCTCTGATCAGATAATCCAACTTGTCGGCGTCTATGGCACTTGAGATAATGCTATGAAGTATGTCGACTTTTAGATAGGCGGTGGGATCAGAAAGCAATTCAGCGCGATCATCGAACAGCGGATGCGACAGCAGAAGATCCTGCTGGCTAAGTTCAAACTCTGCCTGCTGACCCGCCAATATTTTGGCCGCGTAGGAAAAGAATTCCGGGATTTCAGTGCGAGAAATCGCCCAATTTTTCGATACAATCTCTTCCAACAATCTGCGATCACGCGCTGCACATTCGTAAAAGATTGCAAATTGACTTTTTGCGTCCGCGTTGATTTGCGTAGGGTCAAGGAGCGCAGCCACATAGCTCTCGTGTGTCAAATTGCGAAACAAACCGCTCATTTCCTCCAGAAAATGTCCGTATGCAATATGACCTAAATCATGGATCAAGGACGCGAGCAGCAACGCATCGATATCTTTTTTCTCGATTGAGATGCGCCAGAAAACGGATGAACGATCAGCATACAGTGCTTTAATAAAGTCGCACACCACGCAATACACGCCGATCGAATGTTCCGAACGCGTGTGGGTTGCCCCCGGATAGACTTCCGAGATGGTTGCCAGCTGCAGATGTCGCTTTAAACGCGAGAACGGAGCACGTGATATTATTGCCTTCACTCGCCTTGTTAGGGGTACATTTTTCTCGACAGGAACGCGCACGATATTTTGTGGAATGGCCCACAACTCTGTAACCTCTTGCGCGTCCCCGAACTCGGGTGGAAGTTTGGAGAGGTCGTGCACAACCCCTCCCGCATTGCGATAGTATCGATCTACGTGCACATCGACAGGAAACAAAAGACGTCTCAATATTAGTCTAAAGTAGTTCAAGAAAAACTGCGCATTCTCATCCTCAATAGGGAACACTTCGTTCAGATAGCGCGGGTTACCTTGGAGCTTAAATTCGGATTCCAGCTTCTGTAACTGTCTGGGCAGTTCTTCATTCTTTTGTCGCAACCCAAGAATTTTTGAAACGTCGCGACTGAGCATCCACATATCAAGCCAAGGGTCATCCCAATCCGGCGAATCCAGATTGAGACGGGTTCTATTCGTCTTGTTTTTCGCTCGGCGAGGCCTTTTGTCGACTAATGACCGCAAGCGGGGCGGGTAGTTACCCTCAGTCGTTAACGCGATCATGTCAGTTCTGGGCCCGCCGTTCCAACGGGCATTTCCAATATCCATTAGTTTTACGCGACCAGCTTTAGCATCAACAAGCAGATTGTCCCCTTTGATATCCCAATGAATAAGATTGTGAGAATGCAAGTGCTCCAGACCGGCAAAGCATTGATGAAGGATGCCGCATAGTCTCAACGCATCGCGTGCGTCGTCTAAAATGAAATCGGAAAGGGTCTTAGCATTATCAACCCATTCCATGATTATCGCCGGGCTCTGTGCTCGAGATTCTATTTCCCCTTTGTCGTTCACTAAGATCGGAATCTGAAATACCGCAAATAGCCGAGCGATATTCTCGTGGGATAGAGGAGCGTGATGGACATACTCTGCCAACGCGCGTTTGCCTTCTTCTATTGCATCCTCAGAACGCATAAGCGATGGCCGTTGTACTTTGATTGCGTAGCTGAGTGTTGAAATTCTCCTGTTGGTGGCTTTTAAAACTATCCCGCCCCCACCGAGCAAAATCGGTGAGCCCTTTTGTATTAACACCGGGATATTTGATCGCTGAACTTCAAGGTCTCGGGCAATATTCTTGAGATCGGGAGTGACATAAGTGGCAAGTATTTGGCTCAGCTTTTCCTCTGTAGGAAGGTCGACTTCGCTGGTGTGACCATCCCGCCACTGGAGCGCCTCTAAGACCCGCGAAATGTCGTCTTGGTCGCCTAGTCGATTAGCGGCCGTCATCGATCCGTTCCCCAATGGTCGGCACATCCTATACATGCGTTCCTACAAGCAAAAGTAGTCGTAGGGGACATTAACCGCGGGGCTTGCTATCGCCTGCCCTTACTCGCGAGCTCCGGATGAAGCCGGCCACGGCTCCTTTCCGGGTCGCACGCATAGGGCGCGCGCCGCGCTGCGGCATCGATCGTCATCGGCGCGTCCCGCCTTCCGCAATTGACCTCGGCCTGGGCCGCACTTAACTATCGGGGTAATGCCGTGGCAATCGGCGCGATTGCCTGCCGGAGAGGGTTTATGACCGTCAACGTGACTGTTACCGAACGCGCGGCGCGAAAGATCGGCGAAATCCTCGGCCGCGAAGCTGCGGGCACCATGCTGCGCGTCAGTGTCGAGGGCGGCGGCTGCTCAGGCTTCCAATACAAATTCGACACCGAGCGCGCCAAAGCGGACGACGACATCGTGATCGAGCGCAGCGGCGCCACGGTGCTGATCGATCCGGTGTCGCTCAATTACATGGCGGGTTCCGAGATCGATTTCGTCGACGACCTGATCGGGTCGGCCTTCAAGGTGCAGAACCCGAACGCGACCGCCTCCTGCGGCTGCGGCACGAGCTTCGCGCTTTAGTTCTTCACGTCGAAACAGGGCGTCAGCCCGTGCGCATCGCTACCTGGAACGTCAATTCGATCAAGCAGCGCCTCGACGGGGCGCTGGCGTGGCTCGCCGAGCGCCAGCCTGACATCGTCTGTATGCAAGAGACGAAGTGCGTCGACGATGCCTTCCCGCGCGAGCCGTTCGAAGCACTCGGCTATAACCTCGCGATCCACGGCCAGAAGACCTTCAACGGTGTCGCGCTGCTGTCAAAATTCCCGTTCGACGAGGTCACCATCGGCCTGCCCGGCGACCACTCTGACGACCATGCACGCTTTATCGAAGGGGTGGTGTCGACCGCGAAGGGCGCCATGCGGATTGCAAGCATCTATCTGCCCAACGGCAATCCGCCGGACACCGACAAATATCCGTACAAGATCAACTGGATGAAGCGGCTGTTTGACTACGCGCGCGAACGGCTTTCGTTGCAGGAGCCGCTGATCCTCGCCGGCGATTACAACGTCATTCCAGCACCCAGCGACGTACGTAACGCCGAAGCCTGGCGCGGCGACGCGCTGTTCCTGCCGCAGACGCGCACGGCGTTCCAGTCGCTCATCAATCTCGGATTAACCGATGCCGTGCGCGCGACCAGCGAAGAGGCCGGGCTTTATACGTTCTGGGATTACCAGGCGGGCGCCTGGCAGAAGAACAACGGTATCCGCATCGACCACGTCTTGCTGTCACCCGAAGCCGCTGACCAGCTCACCGAACTCGGCATCGACCGCCACGTGCGAAGCTGGGAGAAGCCATCGGACCATGTGCCGGTCTGGGTCGATCTGGCGATCGAGCGGCCCCATTAGTCTTCGCCTTTAGTCTTGGCTTTCGCGGCAAAGTTCCATCGTGACACTTAACCCAATCTTCACCACGACGGCGGAGAAGTGCAGACCGCTTTGCGAACCTTCGACCCCGAATGCGATGGCTCCCTCTAAAACGCCGGCATACCTTTAGTCGAACGGCGGAGCCGGAGACGTTGCAGGCGTCGCCCGAAACGGATCAGACGGCCCAGACGGCCCAATCAGACGGCATCCACGAAACGATCGATCTTCTCGAGTCCGATCTCGGCGCAATGATCGGCCTTGTCCATCGCGCCTGCGAGCTGGTTTGCCGTGAAGCCGAAGATTCTGCCGCCGCCACCTTCGGCATTACGCAAAAGACCGACGGTCTTGTCATTCAAGCCGGCAGCGCCGGTCGCGATCTCACCCAGTTGGCCGCGGCAATCGAAGAATTGGCGCGCTCATCGGACGATATCGGGTTTCAGGTCCGCAAGGCGGACGATCTCACTGGCGAGGCGAATGAATCGGCCGGGCTCGCGGCGCGCGGCGTCGAAGGGCTCAAGAATTCGTCGACAGAGATCAGTCAAGTTTTGAACCTGATCTCCGCGGTGGCACGCCAGACCAACTTGCTGGCTCTCAACGCCACCATCGAAGCCGCCCGCGCCGGCGAAGCTGGTCGGGGCTTCGCGGTTGTCGCCGCCGAAGTAAAGAAGCTCTCGCAAGAAACGCAGAAGGCAACGGAAGAAATCGCTTTTAGGATCGATGCACTGCAGAGCGACGCCGCGGCTTGTTTTGGGGCGGTACAGCAGATCACCGACGTGATCAGGGTCCTGCGGCCGCTGTTCGCAGCGGTCGCGGTCGCGGTGCAAGAGCAGGGCAACGCCACCACAAACGTTGCACGCAGCGCAACGGAAACGTTGCGATTTGCCGAGTCGGTATCGGGAGGTGCGTCGGAAATCCGCGATGCCGCATCGGGCGCAAATGCGCATGGGAAGTCCGTTGAACAGCACGGCAAGAGCGTGATCGGACTTGCCGAAAAACTTAAGACGCGGATGACAATCTTCTTGCGTCAAAGCGAAGCCGGCGACCGCCGGCGGCATGACCGCCTGCCCTGCGAGATCGGCGCCGAGCTTCGCACAGATGGCCGCATCATTCGCGCGCGCAGCGCCGATATTTCCGAAGGTGGCGCGCTGATCCGCGTCGACGATCCGCAATCCATCGCCGCCGGCGTCATTTTGGAGGCGACCATCGACGACATCGGCGTAGCGCGCGTTCGCGTCGCCAATAACTCGCCGCTCGGCTTGCATCTCGAATTCGTGGAGATGGGTTCCAGCGCTCGCGCCAATTTGGAACGCAAACTCGCTTCGATCCGCGAGGAAAACCGCGAAATCATTTCACGCGCAGTCGACGCTGCAAACGACATTTCGCGACTGCTTGAAGGTCTGATCGAAGCGGGAAGGCTCGGCCGCGCAGACCTGTTCGACAACAACTACATCCCGATCGAGGGCACCGATCCGCAGCAGTACCGGACACAGTTTCTTTCGGCGTTGGAGGACGTATTACCGTCGATACAGGAGCCGCTGCTTGCAAACGACGATCGGATGGTATTTTGCGCAGCGGTCGATCGAAACGGCTACCTGCCGGTTCATAATCGCAAGTATTCTTTGCCGCAACGGCCCGGCGAGAAAGCATGGAACACGGCAAATTCACGCAATCGCCGGATCTTTGACGATCGTGCCGGCCTCGCCTCCGGGCGCAGCGTGCGTCCTTATCTGATTCAGGTGTATCCGCGCGACATGGGAAACGGCGTCACGATTGTCGTTCGCGAGATTGATGCGCCGATCCGCGTGTTCGGCAAGCACTGGGGCGGCTTTCGCACCGCCTACACGCTTTGACGGGATGGCGCGCCGTCGGCGAACCCGCGCCCGCTAGTCCCTGCGGCCCCTGATCCATCCTTCGAGATAGACCAGCGCCATGGCCCGCTCGTCGTCGTTCGCACGATGGAAGGCATTGTCGTAGAGCGGCTTGACCCAAGCTTCTTCGGAGCCCGCACAGTCTTTGCTCAGGGTAAGCCACATCAGGCCGCGGGCAGCTTGCCGCGGCACTTTCGAACCCTGAAACAGCAAGTCGCCGAGCGCCGCTTCGGCGCGGCAATCGCCCTTGGTCGCGGCCAGCAGCAACCAGCGGGCCGCCTGGCGCGGGTCGCTTGGCGCACCGTCGAGATAAAGGCGGCCGAGCTGATATTGCGCATCGGCATCGCCGAAATATGACGCCGCGTAGGCAAACAACTCGCGGGCTCGGGCGGCATCCTGCATGACCGCCGAATTGGGAATGCCGGTGAGATAGTAGTGCCCGAGCGCGACGAACGCATTGGCGACGATCCGCGCCTGCGCGGTACCCGGCGTCTCGTCCGGATGCGTATCGGCGATCTGGCTGAAATAAGCGAAAGCCCGCTGGTCATCCTTCGGAACGCCGTCGCCGGCGGCATACATGCGGCCGACTTTCCACTGTGCCGCGAGATGACCCTGATCGGCAGCATATTGAAGCGCGGTCAGCGCTTTGGCCTTTTCGCCACCATCCGGTGCCGTGCCCGGGCCGCGCAATCCATCGCTCGGTGTCAGCAAAGCCGTGTTCGGCGTACTCGTTCCGTCGAAGGCGAAGGCCGGTCCTGGCATGAGTCCGAGTCCAAGCCCGCAGATCGCTGCAACGATGAGGCCGCGTGAAGCAACGCGCGTTGTTTGCTCAGATGTCCGCATAGCACTCTTTCTCAACAGCCCCGCCGGGATGGGTGACCGCGCCGTCGCGCGCCGGCCCAACCTGCTGGGTGTATTTCCACAAGTAACCGGAGGTGAATTCTTCCGCACGCGGCTTCCACTCCCGCGCACGCCGCTCGAACTCGTCTTTGGTCAGCTTGACGTCGAGGGTCGCTTTCTCGGCATCCATCTCGATGATGTCGCCGTCGCGAATGAGCGCGATCGGACCGCCAACCGCAGCTTCAGGACCAACGTGGCCGACGCAAAAGCCGCGTGTTGCGCCAGAGAAACGACCGTCGGTGATGAGCGCAACCTTGTCGCCCATGCCCTGACCGTACAGTGCCGCTGTGGTCGACAGCATTTCGCGCATGCCGGGGCCGCCCTTGGGGCCTTCGTAACGGATGACCAGCACGTCGCCTTCCTTGTACTTCTTGTTCTTCACCGCTTCGAAACAGGCTTCCTCCCCGTCGAAGCAGCGCGCCGGTCCGGAGAACTGCAGGCGGTGCATCCCGGCAACCTTAACGATCGCGCCGTCTGGTGCGAGGTTACCCTTGAGACCGACAACGCCGCCCGTGGGCAACATCGGCTTGTCGGCCGGATGAACAACATCCTGATCTTTGTTCCACTTCACCGATTTGAGGTTCTCGGCAATCGTGCGGCCGGTAACGGTCACGCAGTCGCCATGCAGGAAGCCATGATCGAGCAGCGTCTTCATCAACAACGGGACGCCGCCAGCTTCGAACATGTCTTTGGCGACATAACGGCCGCCCGGTTTCAAATCCGCGATGTAAGGTGTCTTTTTGAAGATTTCGGCGACGTCGAACAAATCGAACTTAATTCCACACTCATGCGCGATTGCCGGCAAGTGAAGCGCCGCATTGGTTGAACCGCCGGTCGCGGCAACAACCGCCGCCGCATTTTCCAGAGCTTCTCGCGTCACGATATCGCGCGGCCGGATGTTCTTGACGATCAGATCCATGATCATCTCGCCCGCCAGCATGCAGAACTTGTCGCGCATTTCGTACGGCGCCGGAGCGCCTGCCGAGTACGGCAGCGCCAACCCAATGGCTTCGGACACCGTCGCCATGGTGTTGGCGGTGAACTGCGCGCCGCAGGCTCCGGCCGAAGGGCACGCGTTCTGTTCGAGCGTTTCGAGATCGGCATCCGACATAGCGCCGACCGAGTGTTTGCCGACCGCCTCGTAGACGTCCTGGATGGTCACCGGCCGGCCCTTGAAGGTTCCGGGCAGGATCGAGCCGCCATAGATGAAGATCGACGGCACGTTCAGCCGGCACATCGCCATCATCATGCCGGGCTGCGACTTGTCGCATCCGGCGACACCGACCAAGGCGTCGTAGGAGTGGCCGCGTACTGTCAGCTCAATGGAATCGGCAATGACCTCGCGCGACGGCAACGAGGCCTTCATGCCGCCGTGCCCCATCGCGATACCGTCGGTCACCGTGATCGTGCAAAACTCGCGCGGTGTCGCGCCGACGGAGGCGACGCCCAGCTTGACCGCCTGGGCCTGCCGCATCAGCGCGATGTTGCAAGGCGCGGCTTCATTCCAGCAGGTCGCGACCCCGACGAAGGGCTGATGGATCTGCTCCTTGGTCAAGCCCATCGCGTAGTAGAACGCGCGGTGTGGTGCTCGCTCAGGCCCTTCCGTGGCGTGCCGGCTCGGCAGCCGCGATTTCAAATTAGTCTTGGCGTCCATACAACACTTGTGGGCCTATCCGGCCCCCTCGCCCCCCTTTCGACTTCAAGAACGCTAGCCGCCCTGGAAATCGAAAGCGCCACAAAAAACCTGTACCGCCAGCCCTGACGGACACGCAGATATCGTGTCGAAAAATCCTATGGCTAAAAAGCGGCGCTTTGCGCGGGTGCATTGCAGCATGGTCAAATGTTCGCTGCGTGTTGCGCCGGGGCCACAGATTTTGCCGCAGGGCCGTCAAATCTTAACTTCGGATTTACTATAGGTCTTGGGGTCGGCAACGATGTCCCAATGCCGCGGCGTCTCACCCGAGCCTTTTTCAACCGAAGCGTCCACGAGGTCGCCCCCGATCTGATCGGCGCCACCCTTTTGTTTGGCGGCGTAGGTGGCCGCATCGTCGAGCTTGAGGCCTACGACCAAACCGACCCCGCCGCGCATAGTTTCCGCGGACCGACCGCCCGCAATGCAGTCATGTTCGGCCCGCCGGGATACTCCTATGTCTACCGCTCTTACGGTATTCACTGGTGCCTGAACTTAGTCTGCGAGCCAAAAGGCTCAGCCAGCGCCGTTTTGATCCGGGCGATTGAGCCGAGCACCGGGCTTCCGGCCATGCGCCGGCGGCGGGGTGTGAGTGATGACAGGCTGCTCTGCTCCGGCCCAGGCCGTCTGTGCGAGGCCCTGCGCATCACCGGCGCTTACGGCGGGCTAAGGCTCGACAAGCCGCCTTTTGAGCTTTTCGCGCGCTCCGGCCCGGTGGACGTGGTCGACGGTATCCGGATCGGCATCACCAAGGCGGTGGACTTGCCCTGGCGCTATGGGCTGAAGGGGTCGCGCTTTCTCAGCAAACCCTTTTCCACCCACTCCTAAGCCTCGAGCCGGAACGCTGGATCGAAACCAAGCTCCTTGCGCGCCTTGGCGATCGTCACCGCACCATCCTCCTCGGCGATGTTGTAGATGCCTGGCGGTCCGCGAGTGACTGCGAGCAGCGCGGCGTGCGCGGCCGCATCGACGTGCAGCGGCGCCCGGGCGTTGGGGGTGTTCCAGGTACCGGGGCCGTACAGCCGCCCGTAGCGCAGCACGATGCCATCGATGCCGGGTGTATTGAGCACCGCGTCTTCAAGCGCGCGGACGCCGCGCACGGAGATCACGCCGGGCCCGTCACCGTCGGCGGAGACAAGCGGATCGCCTTCACTATGCGGCTCAGGGCCATCGGCGTAGGAAAAGGCGATGCTTTGGGCGACCAGTCGGCATACGCCGGCCGCGAGCGCCGCGGCGATCAGGTTGGCCGTCCCTTCGATGCGCAGACGTGAGTTGCGGGTCAACCAGTCGGCAAGTCGCGCCGGATCGACGACTTGCGGCAGATCGGTCAGTTGATGAATGACTACGTCGGGCCGCGCCCGAACGACGACATCCCACAACGCATTCTTGTCGAAAACGTCGACGACCACAGGCTCAATGCCAGCGGCCGTCAGATCGCTAGCTTTTGCGGCGGAACGCGTTGTTCCAGTAACGGAGTGGCCGGCCGAAATCAGCAGCGGCGTCAGCCGCCGTCCGATCGCGCCGCCGGCGCCGGCAAGAAAAATCCGCACGATGGGCGTCAATGATATGCGACGATGAATTCGCAACCGGCTTCGGTCGGAAATGTCCGCGTGATCTTGCCCGACTTCAGTTCGAACTCGAACACCACCGCATCGTCGTGGCAGCACAGATAAGCGTGTTCGCCATCGGGTGCGAAGCCAAAGCCCATCGGGCTCTTTTTGGTCGGAAACGAGGCAATGCGCTTTAATCCGTCGGCAGCATAGATCGCGGCGTGCTCGCCCTTGTTGGACGACACGACGACGAAGCGATTGTCCGGCGATACGCGCACGCGCCGCATTTGCGGATTGATCGGGTTTGTTTCATCGATCGCGATTGTTTGCTGCACAGCATGGCTGTGCGCATCGATGGCATAGAACTCAGGCGCCGTCTGCGCGCACACATAAAGCGTCGCGCCGTCGGGCGAAACGGCGAGCCCTTCGGTCACCTGCGGCACCTTGATGCGATCGATCACGGCGCGGTGGGCGACGTCGACCACGATCACTTCGTTGGTTTTGACCGAAACGAACGCTTTGCCGGTCGCGTGGCTGATCGCGACCCAATGCGCGGTGCTGCCGACATCGATCCGCTGCACTTTTTCGGTCGCCGGATCGATAACCAGCACGGCATTGCCAAGTTCGCCCGAGCACCACACCGCGCCCGCCTGATCCATCATCACGCCATGCGGCGCATAGGTTTCGCCGAGATCGATGACGCGGGTGAGCGATTGCGACGGCAGGTCGATGACGACAATGCGCCGGTCCGGGTTCACGCGTTTGATGAAAATGCCATCGCCGTAAACCGAGCCATAGGCGGTACGCCCGTCGGCGGACAGCGCCAGCTCGTGCGTCGAGCCGGGCATGTCGATGGTTTTCGACAGCGTCAGCGTCTCGGCATCGAGAAAATGCACCTTGTGCGCGGTCTTTGCCGTAACGATGAGGTTCGGTCCGCCGGGCCGGTTATTCAGATCGAGCATGTACTCGCCTCTTTCGCGCCGCGATGCCACGCAACTTCACCGTCACACTCTAAGCCGAAGCCTCAGACGGCTCCAGTGCCGGCGCCTGGGGTGCGGTCGAACCGGATCGTCGGCGCCAGCAGCAACAGCGGCAGCGCCGATAGCGCAATCGGCACAAACGCAAAGCGTTCCACCCCGAAGAAGTCCCAAACAAAACCGCTCAGCACCGATATTACCATGGTGCTCGCATAGGTGATGGTGAACATCGCTGCCGCCACCCGCGCGACCTCTTGCGGCGGCGCAAGCAGCGGCGGCAGCGTGAGGCAGAGCGCGAACGCGGCGCCAATCGCAAAGCCGAGCACGCCAGTCGCCGCTATCACAATCGCAGCATCGTTGGATGCGACGATCGCAGCGAGGCAGCCAAGAGAAATCAGGCCCGACAGCACAAACGGCCAGGCCCTGCGCTCGAGGTGCCGCGAAAATGCGATCAGCATCAACGAAGCCGGCAGCTGGCCGAAATTAAGCGCCGTCAGCGCCGGGTTGATCAGATCGGAGCGCCCGACGTCGGTCAGATGCCCAGGAAGGAAAGCATTAGTGGCGTAATAGAGCGCGCTCGCACTGGCGAAGGTGAAGCCCCAGCGCAGAATATCGCGCGTCGGCACCGCCGGCCACCAGCGCTGACCGACCAACACCTTGCGGCCTTCCTCACGCGGCGCCGCAACGACAAGAAAGATCGCGATCGCAGCGATCGGCACCGCCCACAAAACAAACGTCGCCCGCCAGCTTTCGCCGAGCAGCGGAAACACGACCGGGAACAAGGCAACAGGCAGAACTTCACCAACCAGCAATCCGTTGGTGTAAATGCCGGTGCCGAGTCCGACGCGGTTCGGCAGCCAGCGCCCAACCAAGGCCGGCATCGCCGGCTGCGTGATCGCAACGCCCCCGCCCATGACGATGGTCGCGGCAAGCAGCGTCAGCACATCCGGAGAAGCGGCGCGCAGCGCCGATCCGAGAGCCGTCAGAACGAGCCCAATAACGGCGGCGGTCACAGCGCCAACCCGCGACACCAGCCGCGAACCGGCAAGGGCGGCCGCTGCGAACAAGACGACCGGCAAGCCGGTCAACAGGCCGATATCGGTGCCGGAGAGATTGAATTCGGCACGGAGCGACGGAATGACCGGCGGCACCGCCAGGATCGGCAAGCGCATCGCCGTGCCGACGAGCCAGAGCAGCAGCAGAATCAGCGCGAACGAACGGGGTTTCACCGGATTTTCCCGATTGCGGAAAGTTCGAGGGCGCGCAGACTACGCCGCGCCCTTGAGCCGCTCCAGCGCCTCGGCGATCTTGCTCTTGCGCGCCTGTGCCTCGTCGCGCTTCTCCTTTTCTTCCTCGACCACATCTTCCGGCGCGCGCGCCACGAAATTGGGATTCCCGAGCTTGGCGTCGACCCGGGCGATGTCGGCATCGCACTTCGCCATTTCCTTGGCGAGCCGCGCGCGTTCGGCGGCGAGGTCGATGACGCCACTAAGCTCCAAGGCGACTGTATCGGAGCCGACAACGATTTGAACCGCACCTTTCGGCATCTGTTCGGAGTTTCTGGTACCTGAAATTCTCGCAAGGCGATTCAGAGCACTATCCCAACGCTCTGCTCTTTCGAGCAACAGTTCGGACGGCTTTATCAGTGCAAGCTGTATCAACTGCCCGCCCGCTACATTCATTTCGGTTCGCACCGAACGAATGGTGCTGACGAGATCGATCAGCCAGTTGATCTCTTCCTGCGCATCCTTGAAATAAGCCTGCTGACCCGGCCACGCCGTGAGGGCGAGCATGGCCTTTCGTGGCTCACTCGCGGTGACATGCCACAGCTCCTCCGTAATAAACGGCATAAAGGGGTGCAAGATTTTCAGAATTTCGTCGCGAACGTAGGCGACTGTTGCGCGCGTCTCCTTTTTCGCCTCCTCATCGATCCCAACGAAGATCGGCTTAGTAAGCTCCAAATACCAATCGCAATAAGAGTTCCAAACAAACTGATAAGCGGCGTTGGCTGCATCGTTGAAACGATAATCACCTAAAGCGATTTCAATCTTGCCAAGCGCATCGGCAAGCTGGCCAATAATCCACTTGTTGACCAAACCCGTCACCGAGGATGGATCGAACCCCTCAACTGCGACGGCGCCATTGACTTCGGCAAAGCGCGCGGCGTTCCAGAGTTTGGTCGCGAAGTTGCGGTAGCCTGCGACGCGTTCAGAAGAGAGCTTGATGTCGCGCCCCTGCGCCGCCATCGCGGCGAGCGTAAAGCGCAGCGCGTCGGCGCCGTATTCATCGATCAACTGCAGCGGGTCGATGACGTTGCCTTTCGACTTCGACATCTTGGCGCCTGAGGCGTCGCGCACCAGCGCATGGATGTAGACAGTGGGGAACGGCACTTCTTTCATGAAGTGCAGTCCCATCATCATCATGCGCGCGACCCAGAAGAAGATGATATCGAAGCCGGTGACGAGCACGCTGGTTGGATAAAAGCGTTTCAGGTCCGGCGTCTCGTCGGGCCAGCCCAGAGTCGAGAACGGCCACAGTGCGGAGGAGAACCAGGTGTCCAGCACGTCTTCGTCGCGCCAGATAGGCTCCCAGCGAGGCAACCCGCCGCTCAATTCGTCATCGATGATTTTTTGGAACACTGGATCAGTTTCACTCGACGGCGGTTTGCTCAAAACTCGAATGTCACATCCGTATTTTCGACGCGCCAACTCAATTGCCTCAGCTTCGGAAGCGGCGACGAAAACCTCCGGATCGGCCCTTAGGTCACGTCGACTAGGGTCATCCAGTGCTTGCGCCCAATGCTCGTGACCGACAGACTTTCGTCCATACCAAGCCGGAATCTGATGGCCCCACCAGATTTGTCGAGAAATGCACCAGGGCTGGATGTTTTCCATCCAGTTGAAGAAGGTCGCCTCCCATTGTCGGGGCACGAATGCGGTGCGTCCCTCTCGCACGGCCTCGATAGCTGGTTGCGCGAGCGTCTTGGCGTCGACGTACCACTGATCGGTTAGGTAAGGCTCGATGATCTCGCCTGACCTGTCGCCATGCGGCACTGTGTGAGTCGTTTGTTCAATCTTTTCGATGAGACCGCGCGTCTGGAGTAAGGAAACGATATGCTTTCGCGCCTCAAAACGGCCTAATCCATCAAGCGAAAGTACATCATTGCTGTCCTGGGCTCCTTGCGAACCGACCGTGAGTGGACCCGCGGAACGCATGCCATCTAAGAACGCAATGTTGCCCCGCAATTGAACGCGCCCTTCGGAATCGAGCACGTTGACGACCGGCAGATTGTGTCGCTTGCCGACCTCGAAATCGTTGAAGTCGTGCGCCGGTGTGATCTTCACCGCGCCTGAGCCTTTTTCCGGATCGGCATATTCGTCGCCGATGATTGGAATGCGGCGCCCGACAAGCGGGAGGATCGCGAACTTGCCGATCAGATGCTTGAGGCGGTCGTTCTCGGGATGCACGGCGATCGCCGTATCACCAAGCATAGTCTCAGGCCGCGTCGTCGCCACGACGATAAACTCGTCGCTGCCTTCAACCGGATATTTGATGTACCAGAGCGAGCCCTTGGTCTCGACCTGCACCACTTCAAGGTCGGAGATCGCGGTCTTCAGCTTCGGGTCCCAGTTGACCAGCCGCTTGTCCTTGTAGATCAGGCCTGAGCGATAGAGTTCGACAAACACCTTCGCCACGGCGCGCGACAGGCCTTCGTCCATGGTGAAGCGTTCGCGCGACCAGTCGCACGATGCGCCGAGCCGTTTTAGCTGGCCGATGATCGCGCCGCCGGACTCCGCCTTCCATTCCCACACCCGCTTGATGAACGCCTCGCGGCCCATTTCGCGGCTGCCGGGCTCTTGGCGTTCCATCAATTGGCGCTCGACCACCGCCTGGGTGGCGATGCCGGCGTGATCGGTGCCCGGTTGCCAGAGAACGTCCTTGCCGCGCATGCGCTCGAAGCGGCAGAGAATGTCCTGCAAGGTGTTGTTGAGCGCATGCCCCATGTGCAGCGAGCCGGTCACGTTCGGCGGCGGAATGACGATGCAGTAAGGGGCGGCCTTGGCCCGCTCGGGCCGGCCGGCGCGGAAAGCGCCGGCATCCTCCCAGGCGGCATAAATGCGGCCTTCGACGGCGCCGGGCTGATAGGTCTTGTCAATCGTCATCGTAAGGTTTCCGCCGCGCGGCAGCGCTTAACTGCAACGCGGTCATTCCAGAAAACGGGTATCCGCGGCCGCGGCGGTGGCCTAAGAAACCCGCGCCGCGCGCACTGTCAACGCCGGTGTTCCTGCGCCGCTTTGGCACAACCGCCTGCCCAGCGAGTTAACCGCGCCGTGCTGTCCCCGCTCAACGCCCCGCCCGCTTCGGCGCAGAAAATCCCGACGCGCTCGATCCTGCTGCTGGCGGCGGCGGGCTTCGCGGCCCAGGCGCAAGTGCGTGTGACCGATTCGCTGTTGCCGCAAATCGCCAACGACTTTCAGACCACCGTCGGGGTCGCGGCGATCGTCGTCACCGCCTACGCCATCACCCACGGCACCATTCAGTTCGTAGTCGGCCCGGTGGCCGACCGCTTCGGCAAATATCGCACCGTCGCCATCATCAGCGTGCTTGCCGCCGTGCTGGTTGCGGTTTGCGGCACCGTCTCGACGCTGCCGCAGCTGGCGCTCGCGCGGCTCGCGACCGGAGCCGTCGTCGGCTGGGTCATTCCAGTGTCGATGGCGTATCTCGGCGATGTGACGCCGGCCGACCGGCTGCAGCCGCTGCTGGCGCGCTACGCGTCAGGCTACATTTTCGGCCAGTTGTTCGGGCAGGCCGCCGGCGGCGTGCTGGGCGACCTGTTCGGCTGGCGCAATGTGTTTTTTGCGCTCGCTGCCATGTTCGCGCTGGCGGCGGCGGGACTCGTGGTGGAACTCATTATCAATCCGGCGACCCGCGCAACCGGCAAATCGGTCGAGACCTCGCGCGGCTTCAGCGGCAATTACGCGGCGGTGATGTCGAACCCCTTCGCGCGCATCATTATCGCCGTCGGATTCGTCGAGGGCGGGCTGGCGTGGGGCGCCTTCGCCTACATCGGCGCCAGCCTGCATTTGCGGTTTGGGCTCAGCTATACGCTCGTCGGCATCACCGTCGCTTTCTTTGGCATCGGCGGGTTAATCTATTCCGGGCTGGTGCGGGTGTTCGTGAAACGGCTGGGGCAGATCGCTCTTCCAATCGTCGGCGCGCTCATCATCACCGGCGCCTATGTCATGCTTGCCTTCCAGTCGGTGTGGTGGCTGGCGCCGATTGCGGTCACGATGATCGGGCTCGGCTTCTACATGTTTCACAACACCTTGCAGACCATCGCCACGCAGATGACGCCGGCGGCCCGCGGTACGGCTGTCTCGATCTTCTCGTCCGCGCTTTACTTCGGGCAGACGGCGGGCGTCGCCATAGGCGCGTTCGTTATCGATCGCGCCGGTGCGGTGCCGGTGTTTCTCGGCACCGCGGCCGCGTTTCCAGTGCTCGCGGTGTGGTTCGCGTACGAGCTACGCCGTCGGCCGGCGCACTAATTCACCCAAAGCATCCTTCGAGGCCCGCGCTGACGCGCGAGCACCTCAGGGTGAGGCCGTGGGTAGTTACGCCTTGACCAGCGGCACTTTCGGCACCGAACCGCGGCGCGGCGGTGAGTTGCCACCGGGCCCGCCGCCCGACGGCTTCCGTCGCGGCGATGACTTTCGCTTCTTGGCGCGGCGCGGCTCGGGCAGCTTTTCCGGCCGCGGCGTCACCGGACCATCCAGATACTCGAACCCGAGCTCGGCCCTGCCGTTTTCGTTGGTGGTCACGACGACGCGGACGTGGCCGCCGGATTTCAGGCGTCCGAACAGCACCTCGTCGGCGAGCGGCTTTTTGATGTGCTCCTGGATTACCCGCGCCATCGGCCGGGCGCCCATCAGCTCATCGTAGCCGTTCGCAATCAGCCATTTCGAGGACTCGTCGGTCAGCTCGATCGTGACGTCGCGATCGGCGAGTTGCGCCTCGAGCTGGAGGACGAACTTCTCGACCACCTTCGAGATCACTTCCTCCGACAGATGCGCAAAGGTGATGATCGAGTCGAGCCGATTGCGGAACTCCGGCGCGAACAGCCTGGTGATCGCCTCCATGTCGTCGCCTTCACGCTTGCTGCGCGTGAAACCGAAGGCGGCCTTGGCCATGTCGGCAGCACCGGCATTCGTGGTCATGATCAGGATCACGTTGCGGAAATCGACCTGCTTGCCGTTGTGATCGGTCAGCTTGCCGTGATCCATGATCTGCAAGAGCACGTTGAACAGATCCGGGTGCGCCTTCTCGATTTCATCGAGCAGCAGCACGCAATGCGGATGCTGATCGACGCCATCGGTCAGCAAGCCGCCCTGATCAAAGCCGACATATCCGGGCGGCGCACCGATCAGCCGCGATATGGTGTGGCGCTCCATGTATTCCGACATGTCGAAGCGGATGGTTTCGACGCCGAGTGTGGCGGCCAGCTGCCGCGCCACTTCGGTCTTGCCGACGCCAGTTGGGCCGGAGAACAGATAGCAGCCGATCGGCTTCTCTGGTTCGCGCAAGCCCGCACGCGCCAGCTTGATGGAAGCCGCCAGCGCCTCGATCGCCTTGTCCTGACCGTAGACGACCCGCTTGAGCGTCTCCTCCAAATGGCGGAGCACCTCGGCGTCGTCCTTCGATACCGCTTTCGGCGGGATCCGCGCCATCGTGGCGATCGTGGTCTCAATCTCCTTGATGCCAATGGTGCGTTTGCGCCGGCTTTCCGGCAGCAGCATCTGCGCCGCGCCCAACTCGTCGATGACGTCGATCGCCTTGTCGGGCAGCTTGCGGTCGTGGATGTACCGCGCCGACAATTCGACCGCCGCCTTGATCGCTTCGTTGGTGTATCTGAGTTTGTGATACTCCTCGAAATACGGCTTAAGGCCCTTGAGGATTTCGATGGCGTCCGGAACCGACGGCTCGTTGACGTCGATCTTCTGGAACCGGCGGACCAGCGCCCGGTCCTTTTCGAAGTACTGCCGGTATTCCTTGTAAGTGGTCGAGCCAATGCAGCGCACCGTGCCTGACGACAGCGCGGGCTTGAGCAGGTTCGACGCATCCATCGCGCCACCGGAAGTGGCGCCGGCGCCAATCACGGTGTGGATTTCGTCGATGAACAGGATCGCGCCGGGATAGGCCTCAAGCTCCTTGATGACCTGCTTAAGCCGCTCTTCGAAATCGCCGCGGTAGCGCGTGCCGGCCAGAAGCGTACCCATATCGAGCGCGAACACAGTCGCGTTGCGCAAAACATCTGGCACTTCGCCGTGAACGATGCGGCGCGCCAGCCCTTCGGCAATCGCGGTCTTGCCAACGCCAGCATCGCCGACGAACAGCGGGTTGTTCTTCGAGCGGCGGCAGAGCACCTGAATGGTACGGCTGATTTCGGCGTCGCGGCCGATCAGCGGATCGATTTTGCCCTCACGCGCCTTCTTGTTGAGGTTGACGCAGTAGGCATCGAGCGCGTCGCCCTTCTTCTTCGGCTCGTCGCCGCCCTTGGCATCGGTCTCCTCGTCGGAGCCGCGGACCGGCCGCGCCTCCGACATGCCGGGACGCTTGGCGATGCCATGGCTGATATAGTTGACCGCGTCGTAGCGCGTCATATCCTGCTCTTGCAGGAAATACGCGGCGTGGCTCTCGCGTTCGGCGAAGATCGCAACGAGGACGTTGGCGCCCGTCACTTCCTCACGTCCCGACGACTGGACATGGATGACCGCGCGCTGGATGACGCGCTGGAAACCGGCGGTCGGCTTGGAATCTTCGGCCCCGTCGGTGACGAGATTGTCGAGTTCGGATTCGAGATAAGCGACCAGACTGCGGCGCAGCTTGTCCAGATCCACGTTGCAAGCCCGCATCACTGCCGCCGCGTCCTGATCTTCGATCAGCGCGAGCAGAAGATGTTCGAGCGTCGCGTATTCGTGGTGGCGCTCATTGGCCAGCGCCAGGGCCCGGTGGAGCGACTGTTCAAGACTGCGCGAGAACGTGGGCATTCAGTGTCTCATTTCCTTTGTAGTAGGCATTTTCCTTTGCAGTAGTCGTGCCCCCCGGAATCACTTCTTCTCCATGATGCACTGCAAAGGATGCTGATGTTTGCGTGCAAAGTCCATGACCTGCGTCACTTTGGTCTCGGCAACCTCGTAAGTGAACACGCCACATTCGCCGATACCGTGCTGGTGCACGTGCATCATGATCCGATGCGCCGCTTCCTGGTCCTTATTGAAAAAGCGCTCGAGCACGTGAACCACAAACTCCATCGGTGTGTAGTCATCGTTGAGTAACAGCACGCGATAGAGGTTCGGCCGCTTGGTCTGCGGCTTCGTCTTGGTAATGACCGCCGTGCCCGGACCGCCTTGATCGTTTTTGCGCTTGCGGTCGTCGTCAGCCGCGCGGACCGGGTGGTTAGTGTTGCCCCTTGGCAGCATTGCTTCGTCTATCGCTTAACCAGTTGCGACGGTCATGAACGGTCCCTGAGTAAGGACGCCAAATCCGTCAGTATCCACACACTATCATAAATACGGAATCGCGCGCTTTCCAGATCGGTTCAGTAACCACCCCCACAGAACCGCGTAGCTGGCCTGCACGTTCCGTGTCCGCAACCAGTTAGACGGCAGCAGGCACGGCCAGCGGTCGCGTGCACATTTGGTGCCAACCTGCGACTCGGTTATTCGTCGCAGTAATACGATAGGGAGACAAATATGGTCGATCCGGTCCGCCGCGCCAAAATGTTGCGCGAACTCGAGCAGGACTTCGTACCGGATTATGACGCGTCAAACCTGCCGTCTGCCGACAAGCGCGCGGCCTATGCGCTGGAGCACATCGCTTTCCGGGTCGGCCGCATTGAGCAAAGCCTCGCCAGAATAGCGGCCATCATCGAGTCGGCAATCCCGAAAGCATAACGTCCTTACCATCAGGCGTTGCGCGAGGCCGAATGGAATTCGCCTCGCGCTGCCCGAACAAAGTTACTTCATTCCCGCCTTCGCCATCGCGCCTTCGAAAGGCTTGTAAGCCTCTTTGGCGAGACCGGTGTAGAGTTCACCGAGCTTGGTCGATTGGGCGACGAAATCCTCATACGAAGACTTGAGGTATTCGCTTTGCACTTCCATCGCCTTCTCGATGCTCTTGGCACCGATGAGCTTTTCCCAGGCAGCCGCCGAGCCCTCGAACGACTTCTTTGAGTAGTCCGCAACCTCGGTCGCAATCGCCTGTGCGTTCTTCGTCCACGTGCCAAACGAAGCCATCGCCATGTCCATGCTGTCCTTGCTCATCTTCTGCATCTGATCAGGGTTCATGAGATCCTCCCGGCAGACTAATGCTGTCCGGCGTTAAGGGTTGAAATCTTGCCCGGCCCTTCCGCCTCAAAAAGGCCTTCCGCGAAGGCAATCCTATTATAGTGCACTGCACAAAAAATACAACTGGGATCAAATGCGGTGCACAATTAATCGGCGAGATGGTGCTCCAAAGGCTGGCATCGGTGAGGTTAACGCTTTCGCAATCGCGTTCCCCTAGCGTGTCCGAACGTGTCGTCTAAGCGACGGCCGTTCCTTGATTTGGGGCAGTGCTTCGCCAGCGACGGTTGTCCGGGACCGAACCGACAGCCGACTGCGGAGGGGGACAGACCCTAAGGAGCCGACAGGGATGGGCTCCCTCTGGGAGTTCCATGCGCGTCAGGGACGGGGTGAGTAATGAGTTGCGTGCGTTCGAAAGCCCGGTACGGGCTTCGCTTTTGCGTCCTGGGCGTTGCCGCGATCGCAGCGGCCTTCACCATCACAGCCAATTCAGCCAAAGCGGAATACCGCCATCGGTACCGCGTGCTGTTGATCCGCGAGGCGGGCCGTAGCAATCACCACGCCGATAGCGAGAGCTATTCGCCGCCGTTCGCCTCAATTGTAGTCGATGGCAACAACGGCGAGGTCCTGCACGCGACCAACGCCGACGGGCTGCGCCATCCCGCATCGCTTACCAAGATCATGACGCTCTATTTGTTGTTCGAGCGGCTGGAGGCGGGCAAGATGCGGCTCGACAGCCAGCTCAAGGTTTCCGAGCACGCGGCCGAGCAGGCGCCGACAAAACTCGGCTTGCGACCCGGCCAGACCATCATTGTCGACGACGCGATTAAAGCTGTGGTCACGAAGTCGGCGAACGACGCCGCCGTGACGATCGCCGAGAACCTCGCCGGCGACGAAGCCGAGTTCGCCCGGCTGATGACGCAAAAGGCTCGTGCGCTCGGCATGAGCCGTACGACTTACGTGAATGCCTCCGGCTTGCCGGACGATGACCAAATCACCACCGCCCGCGATCAAGCCTTGCTTGGCCGGGCGATTCAGGAGCGGTTTCCCCGCTACTACAGATACTTCTCCACGCCGGAGTTCGTCTACCACGGCCGCGAGATGCGCAATCATAATCATCTGCTGGGCGAAGTCGGCGGGGTCGATGGCATCAAGACCGGCTACACCCGCGCTTCGGGTTTTAATCTCGTCACCTCGGTGCATCGGGACGGCCGCTACCTCGTTGCGGTGGTGCTTGGTGGCCGTTCAGCTTCAGAACGTGACGAGCGCATGCGCGAATTGATCGGCGCCCACATCAAAGAGGCCACGCTGCGCCATGTCGCGGCGCCAATCGCAGAAAAGTCCGAGCCGCGCGCCGAGCCGCAGCCGGCGCCGCTTGCGCGAGCCCAAACATCGTCTCCGCCGCGAGCTGAGACGATAACTACGGGCACAACGACTGCTCAACCGCCAGCGGGTTCCAGCGATCCGATCCGCCCAGTCATGGTCAGGACGATTACCTACCGTACCGCCCCGTTGCAGACCGGTTCATTCGCGGCGATGCCGGCATTCGCCCCGGTCGTCGCTGCTCCGCCGCCACCGCCGCCGCCGGCACCCGTGGCGGTCCACACGACGCCTGTCGTGGGGCCCGAGGCGGAACCGAGCCACATAGTCGTAGCATCGACCGAACCCGCTCCGATCGTCTCCACGGCCAGAGCGGAACCGGTCAAGACCAATCCACCAGTCCCCGAGCCGGCGCAGCACCACTCCCACGCGCACGGCGAATGGCTGATCCAAGTCGGCGCGTTCGAGGACGAAGGTGACGCCAAGCATCATTTGAACGCCGCGCAGCAGAAGGTGCCGGCGATGCTTGCGGCGGCCGACCCGTTCACCGAGCGCGTGCAAAAGGGCGACAAAGCCTATTACCGCGCACGTTTCGCCGGTTTCGACAAGGCGACGGCGGAAGCCACCTGCAAACTTCTCAAGCGCAGTGAGATCGAGTGCATGGCGCTGAAGAATTAGCGACCAGAACGAAAACAATTATCGAAAACGCGCCTCAATAAACTAACGCCGGATCAACCGGGACAGGCAACGGGACGTTCATTCAGAGATGGGAAGCTACGCGATAGTTCTTGCGTAGGGATTTTCAGCGATGGCGGCGAAGCAAGACGTCCTTGGCTTCATTGACGCGGGCAGCGAGGTACGTCGACCCCCCTTGGTCGGGATGCAGTTTCTTCATCAGGAACCGATGAGCGCGTCCGATGTCCTGCGCGGCCGCTCCGGGCTGAAGGCCAAGGATCTGATAAGCCTCCTGTTCCGTCATTTTGCCGCTGGACGCCGCGCTGCTCCCATTCCCCGGTGTCGCATTGCCCTGCGTGTTCTCACGCCAGCGGGGCTCCCGGCGGTCAAGATACGCCATCAATAACTGGCCGCTGTCGTTGTCGATCTCTCCAAGCAGACCGACGAGCGTGGGAGGGTCGAGCGCATCGAGCGAGACGCCTTCGTATTTTCCCGCGAGAATGCGTCCGCGCATCGCGCCGCTATCGTGATCAAGCTCCATTTCAAGAAACGCCGCAGCGCACGCGCGAGACCTGTCCGGTGCTTTTCTGCGTGCGCCGTCCGAACCCCGCCGGCCATAATGTAATCCAGCCGAGCATTCCGAGTCCGACCGCACCGACCGTAATCGCGACCCCGATCTCGCCGCGAAACAACAGGAATGCGGCAAAGAGCAACGCCGCGCCGCCGCCGATACCGCGGATCAGCTTCGCCGCCTGTTTGGGATCTGCTTTGGCAAAGGCCCTGACCGCCCACAACAAGAGGATGAGGACGACGGCACCGAGAATAAGCGGCATGACTACTTCATCTGTTCGAGCAGTTTGGCCGCGCCGGTCGAATGCCGCGCCTGAAGATCGGCGAGTGCCTTGATGCCGCCGGCAGCATAAGCCGCCGCCGCGCGTAAAAGCTCAGCCAGCTCGTGCGCGGCGCCGGGCGCGAAGCGGCAATAGGCGCCGCGGGTGAGCCGCGCCAGCTCACGAAAGGCCTGCTCGCAAACTGGATCGTAGCCTTCTTGAAACATGAATGCCGGCACACTGCGCAGGCCGAGTTCGCCGGCGCCAGCGCACAAATCGTCGAGAGATTCTTCCATCGCATCGCCGACAAACACCAAAGCTCCGACCTTGGCCTTGTCGTTCTCACGTCGTGTGTGCGCAAGGATTTTCGAAATCTGCGTATGACCGCCGCGACAATCAATTCGTGACATCAGTGCGCCGAGCCGGTCCGGTTCGACAACCCACGATGAAGCGCGGCACTCCGCGAGACCCCGATAATACACCAGTTGGATGTCGAGGCCGCCTGCAGACGCCGCTTCGCGAAACATCTCGGCTTGCAGCACGCAGGCCTGATCCCAGGTCGGTTGCCGGCTCATGGTCGCATCGAGCGCAAAAACCAACCGTCCGCGCGTACCGGCCCGGACGGCCGGACCAAGTGTCCTGACCTGATCGAGAAAGGCATCGACATCGGCGCGCGAGGAAACGGCCGGGGCGCGATCGGGCGCCTTGGATTGTGTGCCGTCCTGGCTTGGCGCCGGCGCGTCGACTGCCCGGTCGTTGCTCATCGCAAAGCTCTTCGTGGCAAGGGGTCGAGAACCTTGCCGTAAAGGTGGCCTCCGCGCGCAACCGGCGCAATGGGCCACCGACCCACCTTGCTGGGCCGATTGGCTTTGGAAAGATCAGCCCGGATCAGATCTCGACAAACAGATCGTGAGTATCGAGCGGCCTTGTGGCGGCCGCGGCCCATTCGGCCCGGGCCGCAGCGCGGCGTTTGCCGCGCTCGTCGATTGGCAATCGAAGTGAGTCGATCAACCGCTTGACCTCGTCGCGGGCAGTGACGTGAGAGGCATTGGGCCGCTGACCCAGCGTAGCCTCATCGATTTCGTCGAGCGCCGTCAGGCCACGCGGGAAGAACTCGCGATAGACCACGCGCTCGGCAAATCCATCGATGGGGCGGAAGCCAAGCTGCTTGGACAGCGCTTCGACCCCGGCTCCGACCAGCCGCTTGTTGCGCGATCCGAGCGTCGATAGCCGGTTGCGCACCACGACCCAGTCGGTGAGGCAGCCATCAATCAAGCGGCGTTTGCGGCGCGCCTCGCGGACCATTTCCGCATAGTGGCTGACTCCGCACAATTCGAAGCTGGTCGCCTCGACCGAGCCCAGCACGTCAAAATCGACAAAACTGTCGTTGAGCGGAGTGATCAACGTGTCCGCCATGGAGTGCGCCAGCCGCATCAGATAGGAATCACTGCCAGGCGTATCGATCACCACGAAATCATGGGTATTCTCGACGGCGCTGACCGCGGAAGCGAACGCGCTGAACTCCTGCAACTCGATTTCGTCCAGTCGCTCGCCAAAGCCGCGGCCGACGCAAAAATGCCGGGGATGCTGGAGGTCGAGGCCGGCACGAAGCGCCCAGTCACGCCGGTTCTCGACGTAGTGCGTAAAGCTGCTCTGACGCGCATCAAGGTCGACGGTCGCAACACGCTGGCCGGCCTGAAGCAAGGCGACGGCGACGTGCATTGCTGTGGTCGACTTTCCGGAACCGCCCTTCTCGTTGCCGAGGACGATGACATGCGCCGAAAACGGCTTGCCGATATCCGCCTGCATCAACATGGATACGCAACCCCCGCGTGGCGATCCGTTGTCTTGCTTGCAACGTTCTTGTTTAGGACTGTCTTGCTTGCAACCCGTTCGGTCAAGATACAACATTGCTCGGCGCAAGTTAATCATTAACCACTGGGCGCTGTCGAATGCATTTTGTGTGTGATCGCGCGGCAACGCATGAGCAAACAAACCTCACAATTAAGGCAAGGCCGGCCGCGGGTGATCCGCTCACTGCCGCCGCTTAAACGCGCGCTCGGTCTTTGGCGTGTGCGGCGCAAAACAATTGCACTGGTACCAACCATGGGGGCGTTGCACGCCGGTCACATTCGCTTGGTGCGACTGGCACAGCGGCGCGCCGACAAGGTCATTGTTTCGATCTTCGTCAATCCGTCACAATTCGCGCCAGGCGAGGACCTCAACGCTTATCCGCGAACGTTTGCTGCCGATTTCGCGGCACTCGCCGACTTGAAAGCTGATCTGGTCTGGGCACCTTCCGTAGGCGTCATGTACCCGCCTGGCTTCGCCAGCCGCGTTGTGCCAGAAGGCCCGGCGACTGTCGGCCTTGAGGACGCTTACCGACCGCACTTCTTTGGCGGCGTTGCCACAATTGTTGCGAAGCTTCTCATCCAATGCGATCCTGGCATCGCGATCTTCGGCGAGAAGGACTACCAACAGCTCAAGGTAGTGACTCAGCTTGCGCGCGACCTTGACCTGAAAGCGCGCATCGTCGGAGCGCCGGTCGTCCGCGAGACCGATGGCCTCGCGCTGTCGTCGCGGAACCGCTACCTGTCGCCGAGCGAGCGCGCGACGGCACCCGTGCTTTACCAGGTGCTCAAGATCTGCGCGGCACAGATCGCCGCCGGCAAGCCGATCGCTGGCGTGCTCGAAAAGGGACGAGCGGCAATTACCGACGCGGGCTTTGCGCTCGATTATCTGGAAGCCCGCAATGCGAAAACGCTGGCGCCCGCAACGTCAGCAAAACGAGAACCGATCCGGCTGCTGGTTGCCGCGCGCATTGGCAAGACGCGACTGATCGATAATGTGGCGGTTTAGCGCGGCCGCTTCCGCTCACTTCGCGCCCGGCTTCAGCGGGTCCTTTACTGCCTCGTAGGTGGCGAACTCGACACTGTAGAGCTGCCCGTTCACCTTCTCGACCTTGCGGATATAAATGTTCTGCACGATGTCGCGGGTCTGAGGGTCGATCGAGATCGGCCCACGCGGGCTTTCCCAGGCCATGCCCTTCATCGCCGCGAGCAAAGCATCGCCGTTGGCATTGCCGCCGGTCTTCTTGAGCGCTTCGTAGATCAGGTGCATGCCGTCGTAACCGCCGACCGAAACGAAGTCCGGGCGAAAGCCACTCGCCTTCTCGAAGTCGGCGACGTAAGCCTTATTCAGAGCTGAATCGTGCGCGGCCGAGTAGGAGCCCGACGTGATCATGCCGAGCATCTGATCCCCCATGGTGTTGAGGTCGTCGTCGTCGGTCAGGTCGCCCGGCCCGATGACCTTGATGCCTGTGCTCGCCAGCCCGCGCTCGGCGAACTGCTTGGCGAAGATGCCGGCCTGGGTACCCGGGAAATAGATGAATGCAGTGTCCGGATTGATGTCGCGGATGCGCTGGAGGAACGGTGCGAAGTCGGGATTGGCGAGCGGAATCCGAATCGATTCCACAATCTCGCCGCCGGCCTGGGTAAAACGGGTTCGAAACGCAGTCTCCGCTTCAATGCCTGGCGCCCAATCATTGACCAGCGTGACGACGCGCTTGCTGCCATTCTTGAATGCCCATTCGCCGATGATCCACGATTGCTGGCCGACCAGAAAGCCGGCGCGAACCATGTAGGGCGACTTCGTCACCGTGACCGAGGCGCCTGAGCTTAAGACCAGGGTCGCAATCTTGGCCTCGGTTACAATCGGTGCGATGGCCAACCCGGCCGGGGTGGTTCCGATGCCAATGAGGCCCACCTTCTCGTTGACGATCATTTCCTGGACGATTCGCCGCGCATTGTCGGCCACACCGCCGTCATCGCGGATGATGAGTTCGAGCTTTCGCCCGGCCACGACGCTGCCGTGTTGCTGCATATAGAGCTTGATCGCCGCCTGAAGCTGCCGTCCTACCGCGTTGAAGCCCGCGCCGGTCAGGGGGATGCTGATCCCCATCTTGAGAGTTTCATCAGCGCTTGCGCGACGGCTAAGCAGTGCCGCAGCGGCACCGGCCGCCGCGCCCTTGAGTATTGTTCGACGCAACATCGTGTTCCCCTCCCGCAATTCATCGACTTTTTTCCGTGCCTGCTTGCCGCAGACTTCGGTAGTGTAAAGCGTCAGGCCGGTTCGAGATGCGGAATCTGCGGCCGTTCGCCCTCGGCCTTACCAGTAATCGGCGCGCTCGGCAGGCGCGCCGTGCCCGCTTCCATAACGAAATTGTGCGCCAGCGAATACCACGGTGCTTTGACATCGGCAGCCGGCGCCGGCCCGTCGTCATGACGCACGAACTTGCCCAGCAAGTGACGCGTAACGCCGAACTGCACGTCGCTGTCGATGTATTTGTCGTCAGGCGGATAGATTTGCGAAACGAGCGTTTTGTAGCCGGGCTTATACGCCAGGAAATGCAGATGCGCCGGACGCATGTTGTGTCGCCCCTGGGCACGCAACAGATCGCCGACCGGGCCGTTGACGGGGATCGGATATCCGGCGGGCTTCACACTGCGAAAACTCATATGACCGTCGGCGTCGGTGAAGAACTTGCCCCGCAGATTCATGTCCGACTGGACCGGGTCCTGGTTCTCGTAGAAGCCTTCGGGTGAGGAATGCCAGATATCGACTTCGACCCCCTCGATCGGCTTGCCGCGGACGTCGCGGTAGTAAGCATCGACAAAGAGCGCCGGCCCCGGCGTCGGTGAGCGCACAATCGAATCGCCGTTCTTCATCACCGGCGAGTTCATCCGCCAGAACGGCCCGAGCTGGCTGGCGTCGGTTTCGGTCTGACCCTGATCGCCGTTGTTGAGCAGGCAGACGAGAGCGGAGAAACCGAGTGTTCCGGCCATCAGCACCGCTTCGTTATGGTTTTCGTTAGTGTGCTGGCCCAGTGCATTGATGTAGGCGGCCGCGGCCTGGAACTCCGGCTCGGTCAACTTCACCTCTCGGGCAAAGTCGTGCAGGTGGCGGATGAACGCGGACATGATTTCGCGGAATCGCGGATCGCGCGCTCGCGATAACTCGCTGAGCACTGCCTTGGTAACGTCCGCCTGGGTTTCAATAATCATTGTCCACTCCGCATCTGCGCATTGCCGTCGCGGCGGAGTTTACGGGATCGCCGAAGGTTGCGCCACGCAAGGATTGCCGGCTCACATCAGGCCGAGTTCGCGCAATTCGCGGCGCATTTTTTCCGGCATAGCCGCGGCGCCAGGCGCTGCCTTGTCGAGATCGCGCGGGGCATCCTTCACAGAAAGATAGCGCCAGCCCTGGAACGCGCGAAACGGGCGTGGCGCGACTAGCACTACCTTGGGATCGAGCACCAGACCGCAACGGCCAATTCCCTCCTTGTCGCGGAACGGCCTTACATCACGGATACGCTGCCGGCAGGCGATCTCTCCGCGGATCACCCAATAGAGCGAACCACCATCGACCAGCTCGTCGGCGCGCTTCGGCACCATGCGCGTGCGGTGGATGTGCTCGGGCTTTTCACCGCGTTTGCGCTTCTCTTTAAGCTTTTTCTTGATCCAGTCCTCAAGATCACGGATCGAATCCGCGCCGACACACAGCTTGATGAGATTTAGGGGCATGCGGCGATATTATCCCTCCCCAGCCCGCTCGATCACTATGATCTTCCCGCCTTCCACAACTTGGACACCCGCAGCGACTGCAACCTCGCGCACTAATCCGGCAAATGGCGCACGCAATGTGTGTTCCATTTTCATCGCCTCGATCACTGCCAGCCGCTGACCGCCGGCAACGGCGTCACCCAGACTGACGAAAAGTTCCAATACCCTGCCGTGCATCGGGGCCTTAACGACGCCGTCACCGGTTCCCGATTCTCCGGCAGCGACCGAGTTATCCTGCATGCGGACGCGCGTTTGGCGGCCGTGACGAACGACGTAAGCTTCATCCCCTGCTGCAAAAGTTCTCGTGTCCGCGGCAGGCGGCGTGCCGTCGATCACAACCTTCATGCCTTCCTTGCCGTACGACACGATTGCATTGGCGCCTTCGCCGTCGATGACGACCGGAACCGTGATCGAACGGCTACCACCGAGTTGAAAGGCGTCGCGCGCAGCCCAAGGTGAATTTGCTTCCTCAACCGACGCCGCGCCTTCTTCGGCGGCGTCGCCAGCAAGGAGGCGCGCAACACCGGTCGCGGCGGCGGCATAGTCCGGGGCCTGCGGCACAGCGCCGAGCGCCGCCAGATTGCGATCGATGAAGCCGGTGTCGACCTTGCCCTCGCGAAAGCTCGGTGCCCGGCAAAGCGCCCCAAGAAACGCGACATTACTGCGCACGCCGGCGACGAGCGTGCGATCGACCGCGGTGGACATCCGATCAATCGCGGCATCGCGTGACGGCGCGTGTGCGATAAGCTTGGCGATCATTGGATCGTAGAACGGCGTCACTTCACCGCCCTGCTCGACACCGCTATCGACGCGGATATCGGTGGGCAATTCCAGACCCACGAGCTTGCCGGTCGACGGCAGGAATCCGTGCTCCGGGTCTTCGGCATAAACACGGGCTTCGATCGCGTGGCCATCGAAGCGGATTTGCTCTTGTTCGAGCGGAAGGCGTTCGCCCGCCGCAATCTGGAACTGCCAGGCGACCAGATCGATGCCTGTGACCGCCTCGGTCACGGGGTGCTCGACTTGGAGTCGCGTGTTCATTTCGATGAACCAGAAGCCGTCGGCACGCAATCCAGCGGTGCCGTCGGCGACAAACTCGACCGTGCCGGCGCCGACATAGCCGACCGCCTTCGCAGCCGCGACCGCGGCGGCCCCCATCTGCGCCCGCAACAACTCGGTCATGCCCGGCGCGGGGGTTTCCTCGATCACCTTTTGATGGCGGCGCTGCAACGAGCAGTCGCGTTCGCCGAGGTGAACGACATTGCCGTGCCGATCGCCGAATACCTGAATCTCGATGTGCCGCGGTGCCGCGACATATTTTTCAATCAGCACGCGGCTCGAGCCGAACGCCGTTGTGGTCTCCCGGACGGCGCCTTCGAGCGCATCATCGAAAGCAGCGTTGATGTCGACACGGCGCATGCCTCTGCCGCCACCGCCTGCCGCCGGCTTTATCAAGACCGGATACCCGATCTTGTCGGCCTGCTCTTTGAGGAACTTCCCGTCTTGCCGCTCGCCGTGATAGCCGGGCACGATCGGGACGCGCGCTTTCTCCATCAGCGCCTTGGCGCGATCTTTGAGCCCCATCGCGCGCATCGCTGCGGCCGGCGGTCCGACAAAAGCGATCCCGGTTTGTGCGCAAGCGTCGGCGAAGTCGGCACTTTCAGACAAGAACCCGTAGCCCGGATGCACGCATTCCGCGCCGGCAATCTTTGCGACTTCGATCAGCCGATCGATCGAGAGATAGCTTTCGCGCGATTGCGCCGGGCCGATGAAGTAGGCTTCATCGCAGACCCGACGATGGAGCGCATGAGCATCGGCGGCCGAATAAACGGCGATCGTGCGCATACCGAGCCGTTTCGCGGTGCGCGCTATGCGGCAAGCGATTTCGCCGCGGTTGGCAATAAGGACCGAGCTGAACATCACCAGAGATTAGCCGCAAGCGCCTGGCTCACGCTCAACTCATTGCGTCCGCGCTGAGCCGCCAACGCTCGCGCTGGGCGACGGCGGATTGAGTTGCACCGGCGCGCGCGCGGGCAGCGTGGGCGTCTGCGACGGTGCTGGCGGGACCGGCTCCGGCCAAATCGGTTCGGATCCAGCCGCGCCGGTGAGAGTGGGCTGCGGGACAGTCGGTGCCGGCGGGTTAGCGGCCTGTTTGCGCGACCGCCGCGACGCCGGCGGCGAAGATTGAGGATTCGGATTGGCGGCAGCGGCAGCCGCCACACCGGGCAGCACCGGCCCGGTAGGTTCCGGATTCATGATGCTGACCGGCGGGATCGAAGCCGCCGACGGGAAATCAATATTGACCAGCTTGCGTGGTCCGGGCGGCTGAGCCTGTGCGACCTCGGCGGGCGCCGCGTCTGGCGGCTTCGCCCAGGCCTCCTGATAACGATCGAGATATCGATCAAGCGTCTGCGCGCCGAGATTGGAACGCACCCGGCTTGGATCGCGCAGCAGTGCCAGTGCTTTGCAAGTCTGGCTCGTGCAAGCGTCGCGAACCGCGAGTACGTGCGCGACAAAGCCAAAATGGTCGGCCTCGAGCGAACGCCGCAACGGCGCCAACGCGTATTCGATATCCGTACCGCCGCGCTCAGCGTACGCGGTCATGCCCGCCAGCAACATCAGTCGCGCGGCAATGTAAGAAGACGCCGAAGCAACGCTGACCGGTGAAGCGAATAGCGCTTTCTCGCACGCCGCTTCGACATTCTCGCCCGCCAGAGCATCGAGGCAGGCAAGCGAGGCGCCGGGAGCAAGCGCTTGTGTGCTCAATTCAGCAAAACGTTGTTCTAGCGCCCGGCGATCGGCGCCTAAGTCACTCGTCGAGGAACGGTCGAGGGAAGCCCAGGCGATCGTGGCCCCGAATATCGCACTAAGGATGACGAGACCAGCCCGCCAAGGCAGGCTCGGCTGCGGGCGAAATAACGCGAGCATGCAGAACAAAAAAAGTAACGCCGCCGAGCCGGCCGCTGCCCACAAGCGCAACGCGGAATTTCCGAATTCAGGATCAACGCCGAGCATCAACCCACCCCAGTACCGACAAAACGCTGTTTCGCCGAAAGGAAGTATGTCCCAGAGCCACCAGCCCCGTCTGTTCTTAAGACCCTCAAGCCGTCCAGCACTTAGGCAGTCTGAAAGTTTCGACCGATCTTAGTGATCCAGCTCGAGCTGGCTTTCTCGGGCCACGCGCTCGAAGGCTTCGCCGGTGTTTTTGATCCGGTACTGATAATCATCGCCATCTGACGGCAGCAGCTTGACGACTTTGTACGTGCCACTCGCGCCCGGGCGGCTGATCGGGCTCGAGGTGTACAAGACGGCCTGACCGACACGAAATTTATGTGTGCGCAAAGGCGGCGCGCGCATCGTCACTTCGGCGACGGTCACGGCGGCTATCTTGATGGCGTTGACAGGTTCCCGATTGGTCGAAATCTGTCGCGAAACAGTCTTTCGAACAACTGGACTGCGGGTTGCCTTTGCGGCGGGCTTACTCTTCACTGAACGTCTATTCATAGGAGCACTATATAGGCAAAATGGCGACTTGAGCAAAAAATATAGTGTGCCCGGACGGGTCTTGCGAGAGCGGCCTGCCAAATTAAAAAATATAGCCTATTCAATACTATGCAACCAGGTCTTGCGAGTGAGCTTGCAGCGCGATTTTAAGCTTGTCGCCGCCAACCACCTCGTTCGTCAGCCTGCCAATATGTGACCTCAAAACCGGCGGATTTGGCCTCGCTCCAGCGCGCTCGCGCAGCTTCAATCGCGTCGGGATCTTCGCCATCGAACAACAGCACAACACGCTCGTAAGCCTCGACATCGCCGGGCATGGCCGCGCCTTCAATCAGGAAACGCACACCGGCTCCGTTCGGATTGTGGTCGTGGAGCGTCAGCAAGATTGGCTGCCGGGCTGCTTCGGCGTCGCGCCAAGTCCCATGCGGGAGAAATGAGTCGTCGCGCCATGTCCACAGATGCGCGTCAAGCGCTTCGATGCGCTCTTCGGACGAGCCTTGGACCACGACACGCCAGCCGCGCTCCAGCGACTTCTGCAGCAGCGCCGGCAGGACCTGCTCCGGTGTTTGCCCTTTGAGCTGATAGAACAGAATTTCAGTCATCGCTCGAACGGACGCTGTTCAGCGCTCGTAGTAATCCTCGACAAGCCGATCGAGCAGGCGCACGCCCCAGCCGGAACTCCAACTCTTGTTAATGTCGGTCTGCGGCGAGCCAAGCGCGGTGCCGGCAATATCGAGATGCACCCATGGAGTCTTGTTGACGAACCGCTGTAGAAACTGTGCCGCCGTGATCGAACCGCCATAACGACCGCCGGTATTTTTCATGTCGGCAAATTTCGAATCGATCATCTTGTCGTATTCCGGCCCGAGCGGCATTCGCCACACCCGCTCGGCGGTCGCCTCCCCCGCCTTGAGCAATCGTTCGCTGAGTTTGTCGTCATTGGAGAACATCCCGGCATATTCTTGGCCGAGCGCGACGACGATGGCGCCCGTCAAGGTCGCCAGATTGATCATGAATCGCGGTTTGAATCGCTTGTTGATGTAGTACAGCACGTCGGCAAGGACCAACCGGCCTTCGGCGTCGGTATTGATCACTTCAACGGTCTGTCCTGACATCGTTGTCACGATGTCGCCGGGCCGCTGTGCCTTGCCGTCAAGCATGTTCTCCACAAGCCCAATGGCGCCGACAACGTTGACCTTGGCTTTGCGCCTGGCGAGCGCGCGCATAAGACCGACGACGCAGGCGGCTCCCGCCATGTCGCCTTTCATGTCCTCCATGCCCTGCGCCGGTTTGATCGAAATGCCGCCGCTATCGAAGCAGACGCCCTTGCCGATAAACGCAATCGGATCGGCGCCGCGCTTGCCGCCGTTCCAGCGCATGACAACAAGCTTCGGTTCGTGCGCCGAGCCCTGGCCGACGCCGAGCAAGGCTCCCATACCGAGCTTCTTCATGGCCGCGACGTCGAGAACCTCGACCAGCACGCCGAGTTTTCTTAAGTCAGATGCGCGGCGCGCGAACTCGCCCGGATAGAGTACATTGGCCGGCTCATTGACGAGGTCGCGCGCCAAAACGACGCCGTCGGCGAGACCAGCCGCACCTGCCCAAGCTTTCTCGGTGGCATCCGGATTGGCGCAGGCGAAATTGACTTCAATTTTGGCTGGCCGCTCCTCGCCTTCCTTACGCTTGGTCTTGTACCGATCGAATGAGTACGCTCGCAGCCGAGCGCCGAGCGCTAAATCGGCAATCTGGTCGCCCTTGAGTGCGCCAGCCGCGAATTCGGCGACGATCGTCGCTTGTGCGGCCGCGCTCGGCACTCCCCCGATAGCGACGCCGCCGAACCTGACCAGGTCGCGATCCTTCAGGTCTCGCTCCTTGCCGACGCCGACCACGACCAGGCGCGGCGCGTTCAGGCCTGTTGGCGCTATAATGTTGAGAGTGGATGCGGTCTTTCCGGTGAAACGGTCCACGGCCGCCGCGCGGCGTAAGTGATCGCTGATCGGCGACAGAATCTTTTGGGTCACAGGTCCGAATTTGAGGCCCTCGGCGCAGAACACAACTAGAACGCCGCGCGTGCGATCAAACGATGTAAAGCCGATCTTGAGGTCGGGCATTTGTCCGAAATCCCTGTTGGCCGATCCGCCCGGCCTTGGCCCCGTCATATGAACCTGACGGCGCAAACGTGCAAAGCGGCTTGTCGCTACCGCAGGTCCGAGCAACCGGCTCCCCTGGATAGAATGTATTAACCCTTAGCAACCGTTAGCTTTGGATTTTCAAGGGATTTGCCTTGGCGAGGCCATTTTGTGAACGCATGAAATGGCTTGTGTATCGGGGGAACTCGGCTCGGAAGGCGGCAATCGCCTTCGAGGGGGCGCCGAGTGCGGCCGTGGGGCCCGTCAGTTGGGGATGTTACGTCCGATGGGGTCGATCGGTCGCTATATGTTTCGCACCACGATGGGTGCGTTCTTGATCACCTGCGTCAGCCTGACCATCGTTATGTGGTTCACGCAGGCAATCCGCGAATTCGACCTGATCACCAGCCAACGGCAGACGGTCTTCGTCTTTGTCGGCATCACCGGGCTGCTGATTCCTCTTCTGGTGATGATGATCGCGCCGATCTCGCTGGTGCTCGCTGTCGCTCACATCCTCAACAAGCTCAGTTCCGATTCCGAGATCATCGTCATGAACGCGGCGGGGGTGTCGCCGTGGCGTTTGCTCAGACCATTCATTGCGGTTGCCCTGGTGGTCTCGCTCCTCGTCACCGCCATCGCGGTCTACGTTTCGCCGCTGAGCCTGCGGGCGCTTCGCAATTGGGCCACCCAGGTGCGCGCCGACATCCTGACCAACATCGTCCAGCCGGGCCGTTTCGCAACGATAGGCGGTAACCTTACTTTCCACATCGCCGATCGGCGCCCCAATGGACTCCTGCTCGGCATCTTTCTCGACGACCGGCGCGATCCGAAAGAGCACGCCACCTATCTCGCCGAGCAGGGCGAAATCGTCAAAAATGACACTGGCTCTTTCCTCGTACTTGAGAAGGGCAGTGTTCAACGACTAGAGCCCGGCAAGAGCGAGCCGCGCATCGTAACGTTCGACCGGTACGCCTTCGATCTTTCGAAGTTTGCCGCCGGCCCCCAGACGATCGTCTACAACACCCGGGAAAAATACATCTGGGAACTCATGTGGCCCGCGCCGGATGATCCACTTTATGCGGCGCAGGCAGGCGAGTTCAGGTCAGAACTGCATGACCGTCTAGCCACTCCACTCTATCCGGTTGCGTTCGTCATACTTGCCTTCACATTTCTCGGCCCGCCGCAAACGACCCGGCAGAGCCGTGCGCTCGCGGCACTGAGCTTGATCGGCGTGGTCGCGCTCTTGCGCGTTATCGGCTTTCTCAGCGTGATCGTCGGCGTGCACACGCCAGGTGTCCTGGCGGTGCAGTACGTCGCGCTCATCGGCGCGATTGTCGCGGGCCTTTGGCAGATATCGCGGGGACAAGCGATCGAACCAGTTGCGGCGGTTGCCAAGATCGCAAACGTCCTCACCGAACGCTTCGCGCGTGCGACGGCCAGTTGAGGCGCGGGCGATGCTGACTGGTACGCTTTCACGCTATTTCGGATTTCGCTTTCTGAAATCCCTCGTCGGCACGTTCTTCGGCGTGGTCGCGCTCGCCGCCATGATCGATTACGTGGAGCTGTTGCGCCGCAGTTCGGACTGGCCGCACGCCACGGCCTGGGTGCTCGCCGAGATTTCCCTGTTCCGCGTCCCCCAGCTTTCCGAACGCATCATGCCGTTCGCGGTGCTGGTCGGAGCGATGTCGAGTTACCTGACGCTCTCCCGCCGGCTCGAACTGGTCGTTGCCCGCGCAGCCGGCGTTTCCGCCTGGCAGTTCGTCGCCCCGGCCATGATCGGCGCGTTTGTCTTCGGCGTGGTTGCCACCACAATCTACAATCCACTGGCCGCCGTAATGCACGAGCGCTCCAAACGCCTCGAATCAGAGATGATGGGCGAGGCTCCATCGTCCGCATTGCAAGGTGGCTCCGGCGGCTTTTGGGTACGTCAGAAGAGCGCCGACGGAGCGGCCATCATTAACGCCAAGTCGAGCCGCGAGCAGGGCGCTCAGCTCGGCGGCGTCACCGTGTTCACTTTCGACAATTCCGGTGAATTCCGGGAGCGGATCGAAGCAAAGGTCGCTTTCCTGGAACAAGGCTACTGGCGCTTCGAGGACGCCCACATCTACTCGAGCGGCAATCCTTCTATTGTCCGGGATAGCTACCGTATCAGCACCAATTTGACGCTGGCACAGGTCCGGGAGAGTTTTGCCACGCCCGAAACGGTGCCATTCTGGCAACTCCCGTTCTATATCGACCTGGCAGAGCGCGCCGGATTGGTCGCCGCCGGTTACCGGCTGCAATACCAGCAATTGCTATCGCGCCCGTTCCTGCTCACCGCCATGGTGTTGCTCGCCGCCTCGGTCAGCCTGCGCTTCTTTCGTTTCGGCGGCGTGCAAAAAATGGTGCTGGGCGGGATTTCTGCCGGCTTTCTGCTGTTTGTGCTGTCAAAGTTCACGGAGGACATGAGCAAATCGGAACTGATGTCGCCGGTTATGGCGGCATGGATTCCGGTACTGGTCGGCAGTCTAACTGGCTTCGTTGTGCTGTTGCACCAGGAGGACGGTTAGTGGCGTGTCCGTTCCACCCTGTTGGGTCTGGTGTACGAAGTGGCGTTCGATTGGGTGCAGCGGTTCTTGCCGTGCTCCTGGCGTTTGCGGTTTGCTCGCTGGTCGCGCCTGCACCGGTCTCCGCGCAAAATTTGCTGCGTTTCCCGCAACGGCCGCCGCCGCCGAAACATCCCGCGGCTAACTCCGATGCGCCGATGCTCGTGCAGGCAAACGAGATCCGATACGACTACACCAACAATACGGTGGCGGCAGTCGGCAACGCGCAGCTCTACTACAATGGCGCGACGGTCGAAGCCGACGAGGTCGTTTACGATCAAAAGACCAAGCGTCTGCAGGCGCGCGGAAACGTCAGGATAACCGAGACCGACGGCAAAATTACTTATGGCCAGTTTATCGATCTGACACAGGACTACCGCGACGGCTTTGTCGATTCGCTGCGCCTTGAAACGGCCGACGATACCCGGTTTGCCGCCAAGCGCGCCGATCGCGTCAAAGGCAACTACACGGTGATGCAAAACGGCGTCTATACCGCCTGCGAGCCGTGCAAGGATGATCCAAAAAAACCGCCGCTGTGGCAGATCGAGGCTACCCGGATCATTCACGACAGCGGCGAGAAGATGGTTTATTTCGAAGACGCTCGCGTCGAGTTTTTTGGCGCTCCACTGATGTACTTTCCGTTTTTATCGGCGCCCGATCCGTCGGTGACGCGCAAGAGCGGCTTTCTTTATCCGAGCTTCACCTACGGCACCTCCTACGGCGCCGGCGCCGAAGTCGATTATTTCTGGGCGCCGGCACCGGACTATGACGTGACGTTCGGAGTAATGGCGACGACCAAACAAGGGGAGTTACTCAACGGAACGTGGCGCCAGCGCTTGATGGACGGTTCATACTCGATCAAGGCCGCCGGAATTTTTCAACAAGACCCCGGTTATTTTGCCACTCGCGACGGTCCTGACAGCCCGACCGCCGGTACGTTCCGCGGCGCCGTCCAGACCGCGGGCCAGTTCGCGATCACCGACAAATGGGTGTGGGGCTGGACCGGGCTACTCATGACCGACAGCCAATTTCTGTACGATTATCAGCTGTCTCAGTTCTTGACCTCGTTTGACCCGTTTCACACCGGCGTTGCCACCGAGGGCGTCTCTCAGGTTTACCTGACCGGCGCCGGCGATCGCAGCTATTTCGACATCCGCAGCATCTACTACTACGGCTTCTCAGGCCAGGACATCCAGGCGGAGATTCCGATCATCCACCCGGTCCTCGATTATTCCAACGTGGTCCCTCAGACGGTGTGGGGCGGCGAGCTGAGCTACAAATTCAACATGACGAGCCTGACGCGACAGCAGGCGGAATTCGACGCCATCAATCAGAACGCGGCCACCAACAACCTGTGCACATCAAACAATCCGGCGGTTATGAACTCCTCGAACTGCCTGCTGCGGGGTGCCGCCGGAACCTATACGCGCGCTTCCACCGAAGTGGATTGGCGGCGCACGTTTGTTACCGACAATGGCCAAATGATTACGCCGTTCCTCGGCGTGCGTGGCGACGTCGCACAGCTCGATATTCAGGACCAGCCGGGCACATCCAACTTTATCAACCCCGGCAACAGCGAACTTACCCGCGCCATGCCCGACGTCGGGGTCGAATATCGCTATCCGTTTATCGATGTGGAGCCGTGGGGCACTCAGAAGATCGAGCCGATCGCGCAGCTGATCCTGCGGCCGAACGAGACCCAAATCGGAAAATTTCCGAACGAAGACGCTCAAAGCGTGGTGTTCAGCGACAGCAATCTGTTCTCGATCGACAAATTCTCGGGCTGGGATCGCGTCGAAGGTGGCGGCCGCGTCAATGCCGGCTTTCAGTACACTGCCCAGGTCAACGGCGCCGGCTCGTTCAATGCCGTATTCGGCCAATCCTATCAGATTTACGGCGTGAATTCGTTTTCCGCCGCCGACCTCATCAATACCGGGGCGGAAAGCGGCCTTGACAAGACCATATCGGACTATGTCGCCGGCCTCACCTATCAGCCGAACTCGGTGTTCTCATTCATCGCCCACGGCCGTTTTTCCTCGGGCGGGTATGATCCCGGACTCGGTGAAAACGTGGCGCAATTCACGCCCGAGCGACTGGAGTTCGAAACTCGCGCCAATTTCGATCGGTGGACCTTCCAGTTGATGTACGGCGACTACGCGCCGCAACCCGAGATCGGTTTTCTGACGCGACGCGAGGAAATTCTCGTCGGCGCCTCGGTCAAGGTCACGCAGAACTGGATCCTCATGGGCTCCACCCGGTACGACCTTGCCGTTAATCAATTCGAGCAGACCCGGTTCGGCGTTGGTTATACCGACGATTGCTTCCTGCTGTCGCTGAACTACATTACGTCGTATATCTATACCGGTACGACGCCGACGCCCAACAACACGTTCATGTTTCAGTTCAGTCTGCGCACGCTCGGACCGAACTCGCTGGCCCCGATCGCTACCGCGTTCTAAATGCACGGATGAGATATTGCGATTTCAACAAGCTTAAGGGGGGTTCGAGAAAGGCCGCGCGTCCAATCGCCGGAACGAAGAACGTCATGCAAATCCTGCTCCATAGGCATTGTAAAATTCTTGCCGCAGCAATCCTCGCGGCAGCGCCATTCCTCGCCGTTTCAACAACCGCGCGGGCGCAACAGGTCGTCGCGTTCGTGAACGGACAGCCCATTACGAACCTCGATGTTGAGCATCGCGCCAAGTTCATTCAGCTCAGCACCAAGAAACCCGCGTCGCGCAAGGAAGCGCTCGATGGTCTGATCGACGAGATTCTGGAAATCAACGAAGCGAAGCGTTTCAGCATCGAGGCTCCGGATGCAGATGTGGAGAGTTCCTACGCCGGTGTTGCGAGCCGCATGGGGATAGACGCGGCGAAGCTGACGCAGTTGCTGGTATCCGCTGGTGCGAGTGACGACACACTAAAGCGGCGTCTGCGGGCTCAGCTTGTTTGGACCAATTTGGTGCGCGGCCGTTACAAGTCGAGCATTGAAGTCATAGACAAAGACGTCGAGGCGAAGCGCCAGCAAAACCCGGATAAAATAAAGGACGATGTCGGGTACGAGTACGTCATGCGGCCCGTGGTATTCATCGTGCCGCGAGGCTCGCCCGAAGCGGCTTACGACACCCGCAAGCGCGACGCCGAAGCCCTGCGCACGCGATTTCAAAACTGCAACGACGGAATTACTTTTGCGCGCGCTCTCCAAGATGTCGCGGTACGCGACCAGGTGTCGAAGTATTCCGCCGATCTGGCGCAGCAATTGCGCGAAATTCTCGACAGCACGGCGATCGGTCATTTGACGCCGCCGGAGACGACCGCCGAGGGCGTACAAATGTTTGCGATCTGCGCCAAGAAAGAGACCAAGTCCGATACGCCGGAAATGCATGAAATCCGCGAACAGATGCTGCAGCAAAGGTTTGGCGCACAGGCCAAGCGCTACCTTGAGAGTTTGCGGCGCTCAGCGATGATCGAATACAAGATGCCGGAAGGCAAATAGGCGGCAGAAGCGAAATCGTGCAGCCATTGGCTTTGACCATCGGCGAGCCGGCTGGAATCGGCCCCGACCTTACACTTGCGGTCTGGCATAGACGCGCCGAACTCGACATTCCGCCATTCTATGTTGTGGCCGACCCGGATTTTCTCCGCCGCCGTGCCAGTCGGTTGGGCCTCGATATTCCGATTACAACGGTGACGCCGGCGGCCGCGGTGGCTGCGTTTGGCACGGCATTGCCGGTTGTTCCCCTTGATGTCGCGATAAGCGCCGAGCCAAGTCATCCGGATCGTTCGAGCGCCCCGGCCGCTGTGGCCTCCATTCGCCGCGCGGTTGCGGATGTCATGGCGGGAGCGGCCGCGGCGGTCGTCACCAACCCCGTCGCCAAGAACGTCCTCTACAATTGGGGATTTGCCGAACCCGGTCACACGGAGTTTCTGGCAACGCTGGTGCGGGAAGCGACGGGCAAAGCACTGCGGCCGGTCATGATGTTGTGGTCGCCAGAGCTCGCGGTCGTGCCGGTCACAATTCACCTCCCGCTTCGGGAAATCTTTGAGCATCTTTCGATCGGCCTTGTGGTCGAGACCGGACGTATTGTTGCGCATGACCTGGCCACGCGATTTCAAGTTGCGCGCCCGCGTCTTGCGATTGCCGGGCTCAACCCCCATGCCGGCGAGCATGGTGCGCTCGGCGACGAAGACCGCACGATCGTCGGGCCGGCAGTCGCGCGCCTCCTCGCCGACGGCATCGACGCGCGAGGCCCGTTGCCGGCGGATTCGATGTTTCACGAGGCAGCACGCGCGACATACGATGCGGCTTTGTGCATGTATCACGACCAGGCGCTGATCCCGATCAAGACGCTCGCTTTCGATCATGCTGTCAACGTGACGCTCGGGCTTCCTTTCGTTCGAACCTCACCCGATCACGGTACCGCATTCGATATCGCCGGCACCGGCACCGCGGACGCGACGAGTTTAGTATCGGCGATGCGGCTCGCGTCGCGGCTGGCCATGGCTGACAGCCCGGCATCCGTTCCCGCATCGTGACGATAGCGCCGGACGGCCTGCCGCCGTTGCGCGAAGTCATTCGCCGGCACGGTCTCGTCGCCAAAAAATCGCTCGGACAGAACTTTCTACTGGACTTTAATCTCACCGCACGTATCGCCCGCGCGGCGGGCGATCTTTCCGGGGTGACGGTGCTCGAAATCGGCTCCGGGCCGGGCGGCCTCACCCGCGCACTGCTGACACTCGGGGCCGCTCGCGTGATTGCGGTCGAGCGTGATGCGCGAGCGATTGCGGCACTGGAGGAAATTGCCGACCGCTATCCCGGCCGACTTGAGATTGTCGCGGCAGACGCACTCACGTTCGATCCGCGCTCCCATCTCGAACCTGGCCCGGTGCGCATCGTGGCCAACTTGCCGTACAACATCGCCAGCGCGCTTTTGGTCTCCTGGGTCACGCTCGAGCCTTGGCCACCCTGGTACGAGGCTGCCGTGCTCATGTTCCAGCGCGAGGTCGCTGAACGCATCGTGGCCCCACCCGGCTCAAAAACTTACGGGCGCCTGTCAGTGCTGGTCCAATGGCGTTGCGAAGCGCGAATTCTTTTCGACGTCAATCCGTCGGCGTTCGTGCCGCCACCGAAGGTAACATCTTCCCTGGTTCGCCTGGTGCCGCGGCCGGAGCCGCTCGACTGCGACCGCAAGCTGCTCGAAGCCGTAACTCACGCCGCATTCGGGCAGCGCCGCAAGATGCTGCGTCAGAGCCTGCGCTCACTTGATGTCGACGTATCGGCGCTGCTCTCGGCCGCGGGCTTAGACCCGACGGCACGCGCCGAAGATATCTCGATTGCCGGATTTGCATCGCTGGCACGAGCACTCGCCGCACATCGCCGTCTCGGGCATGATGCCGGCGCCTGACGCCGCGGGAGGATCCTTATGGCCAAAATGCACCGCCAGTCGCTTGTCGCCTACGCGCAGCCGCTCTGCGAGACGATCGTGGACCGCCCCACACCTTGCGGCAGCGAAGTATTGGTGCGCATCGAGCGTTGCGGCGTCTGCCATTCCGACCTGCATCTCCAGGACGGCTATTTCTCGCTCGGTGGCGACAAAAAACTCGACGTAACCGCCGGGCGCACCCTGCCGTTCACGCTCGGGCACGAGATCGCCGGGGTGATCGAGAGCGCTGGTGCTGATGCCACGGACGCAGTCGTCGGCCATCGCGTCGCGGTCTATCCATGGATCGGATGCGGCACCTGCGCGGCGTGCGCCGCCGGAGAAGAGAACCTGTGCTCCAACCATCGCCATCTCGGCATCTCGGTCGATGGCGGATTCGCAACCCACGTCCTCGTCCCGCATCCGCGCTACCTCCTCGACTACGCGCCGCTGTCGCCGGACTTTGCCGGACCACTGATGTGCTCGGGTCTGACTGCTTATGCGGCGCTCAAGCGGCACACTAATCGGCCCGAGCGGGGTCCGGCGTTGCTCATTGGGCTCGGCGGCGTCGGCATGATGGGACTCGCGATTGCGCGTGCGCTGTTTCGCACGCCGCCGATCGTTGCCGATATCGATGCAGACAAACGCCAGGCGGCACTGGCAGCGGGTGCAGCGCTTGCCTACGATCCCTCCGATCCCACCGCCCGCAAGGCGGTGATGTCTGCGACGGGTGGAGTGCTCGCGATCTGCGATTTCGTCGGCTCCGACAAATCGCTGCAATTTGCTACTGGCTTGCTGGGGCGCGGCGGCAAGGTCGTCGTGACCGGCCTCCTCGGCGGCAATTTCTCGATCGCCGCCGCCATGTTCGGCATCAAGGCGATGACTATCGAAGGGACGCTGACGGGGACGCTCGCTGAGGCGCGCGAGCTTCTCGACCTGGCGCGCGCCGGAAAGATCGCGCCGATTCCGACCCGCAACCGCCCGTTCGCGGAAGCTCAAGCGGCGCTCGACGATTTGCGCTCCGGCCGCATTGTCGGCCGCACCGTGCTGTCGGCATAAAGGCATCAGCCGCTCAGGAAGTTTAGCCGGGTGACCGCTGCTCGCCTCCGTGCGCGACATACCAAGCCCGAAACAGCACGACGAAAAGTGCGCCGATCAGTCCGGCACAGGCGATGACGATCATGATTTGATTTGCCGCCCAACCGGCGCCCAGTAGCGCGCCCGCAATAAGCGGACCGACAATCTGACCAAAGCGGCCCATGGCCATGCCCCAACCAACGCCGGTCGAGCGAATTGGCGTTGGATAGATCAGCGCTGACAGAGCAATCGCGCCCGCGGTGCCGAGCCCCATAAACAGACCAACCAGCCCGATGAACGTTGCCGCCAGCGGAACCGAAGAAGCCCCGTAACCCAATCCGACCGTCGCCGCGGTTCCGAGCAGGAATGCCGGAAACAGCACGAGCAAGATTCCGAACCGTTCCATTAATCTCCCGGCGGTCGACTGGCCGATAAAAGCCCCCAAACCGTTGAAGGCAATCACGAAGGCGGTGTTGGCCGCCGAGATGCCGTTGAGCCGCAATAACGCCGGCGTCCATAGCGTCACCACCGTGAGCACACCAAAGCCCATGAAAAACGGCACCCACAACAGCAGTGTGCCCAGCGCTCGTCCCTCACTGAATAAATGCCGGATCGGCGCTCCCGGAAGCTGCTTCTCCTCAATCACGAAATGTGAATCGGCGCGCACCAGCGGTGAGCGAAAGCGGGCGATTATCTTGCGGATGGCATCGGTATCGTTGCGGCGGGTCAGAAGAAACTTGATCGATTCCGGCAAGTAAAAAAACAAGAGGACGGCGATCACGAGCGGCACCACGCCGCCGATATAGAAGATCGCCTGCCATCCCATTTGGGTCAGCAGATATGAATTCAACAACCCGCCGATCATGCCGCCAAGCGGAAACGCCGACCACATCAACGTTACGATCGCCGCCCGCAGCCGCGCCGGCGCGTATTCCGACGTCAACGCGATAAAACACGGAGTAGCGCCGCCAAGCCCAAGCCCGGCAAGCAATCGGAACGCCATCAGCATCGGCACCGATGTCGCAGTAGCGGTCAAAAGCGTGAACACGCCGATCAGCACGGTGGCGATAATCAGGAGTGTTTTGCGTCCCATGCGGTCGGCGAGCGGGCCGAACGACGCGGCGCCGATCGTCGCGCCTACGAGCGCTGACGAGAAGATCGGTCCAAAATTCGCGATCTTGATATGGAGCGCGTCGGCGATGAAGGGAGCAGCGACACCGATGGACTGGGTGTCGATGCCGTCAAACAAATTGACCAAGGCACAGAAGATGATTGTTGCTATCTGAAACGGCGTCACCCGTCCTTCGTCGATAAGGCGTGTGACATTCACTTCATTCGCTGACGGCGCCATCTGGGTAAAAATCCTGTCCGATCCTATAGCTTCGCCTGGAGATCGCGGACAAAGCCGGAAAGACCAATCTGCCGCTCGCGCTTGAGCCGCTCGGCCGCGAGAATGGCCCGCACTTCATCGAATGCTTTATCAATATCGCGATTGACGATGACGTAGTCGTATTCCGGCCAATGGCTCATCTCACCTGCAGCCTTGGCCATGCGCGCACCGATGATGTCGTGACTGTCCTGCGCGCGGCGTTTGAGTCTCTGCTCCAGTTCCTTCGCGGTGGGCGGCAGGATGAAGACGCTAACGAGGTCGTCACGAGCTTTCTCGCGGAGCTGCTGCGTGCCCTGCCAGTCGATGTCGAACAGCACGTCGCGGCCCGCGCGCAATGCCTGCTCCACCGGGCGGCGCGGCGTCCCGTAGCGATGATCGAAAACTTCGGCCCATTCCAGGAGCTTGCCGGTTTTGACCATGGCTTCAAAGCGGGAAAGATCGATGAAATGATAATCGCGCCCGCCGGTCTCGCCGCGGCGTTTCGGCCGCGTCGTTACCGATACTGACAACTCAACATTGCGATCCGCCTTGAGCAACATGCGCGCGAGTGTCGTCTTCCCGGCGCCCGAAGGCGAAGACAAAACAAACATCAGGCCGCGACGCGCAACGCCGGTTCGTTTGTTCTGACCGCGCACCATATCTTATTCTACGTTCTGAACCTGCTCGCGGAACTGCTCCACCGCGGCTTTGAGCTCCAAGCCGATGTTGGTGAGTTCGACATCATTGGCCTTGGCGCATAGCGTGTTGGCTTCGCGATTAAGCTCCTGCGCGAGAAAATCGAGCCGGCGGCCGATCGGGCCGCCTTGGCCGATCAGCGCCCGCGCCTGTGCCAAATGCGCGGTGAGCCGGTCAAGCTCTTCGCGCACGTCGGCCTTGGTCGCGATCAGAATTGCTTCCTGATGCAGGCGATCCGGGTCGAAACGATCGGACTGCGCCAGCAGCGCCGCCACCTGCTCCGCAAGCCGCGCCCGTATGGCCTCCGGCCGCCGGCCCGGTGTGAGCTCGGCGCGTTGCACGAGCGCAGCAATATCGCCGAGCCGCGCCGTGAGCACTTGGCCGAGGGCTGCGCCTTCGTGGCGACGCATATCGACAAGGGCGCTGATGGTCTCGGCGAACCCCGCAATCGCCGCCGTCTCCGCGTTTCGCTTTTCTTCCTCGTTCTCCTCGGCATCGCCGACCTCGATCACGCCCTTCAGCGCGAGGAGACCATCGAGCGAAGGCGGCGATGCCTCAACGCGGCGCGCGAGCTGTCGCGCCGCCGTCAAAACCGCTTCAAGCACTGCGGTGTTGATACGCACGACCGGCACGATACCGGTGCGTTCCAGCGTCAAATTCGCTTGCAGCGAGCCGCGCGCAAGCTTCTCAGCAGCTTGGGTGCGCACCGGCACTTCGATTGCGTCCCAACCGGGCGGCAGTCTAAGCCGCAGATCGAGACCTTTGCCGTTGACCGATTTGATTTCCCAAGCCCACGCATAAGAGCCGCTGACACCATGGCGGCGAGCAAATCCCGTCATGCTCCACAGGGCCATGGAATGCGTTTCCTCGGTAAAAAATTGCGAAATTCCGCGCCGAACTTAACGGCGGGTTTCTGCAGTCACAAGGGCGACGCTGATAAGCTGTGGAGAGCGAAAGCCCAGGCCGCGATTTGGACTAGTGAGCCGGTTGTTGTGTGTTTTGGGTACCTTGAGTGCGATGATTCGCTGGACGGCGAGGCTGCGTAGCCGCCGGCGCGGTTTGCGGCGGCGACGACGCCGGTCGAGCGTCCGCAGCCGGTTCCTTCTGATCGCCCTCCATCGAGCGCAGGCGGGCAACGTTCTTTTGATGTTGCTCGTAGGTCTCCGCAAATGCGTGGCCGCCGGTGCCATCGGCGACGAAATAGAGCTCGCGCGTGCGAGCCGGATTGGCAGCTGCCTCGAGCGAGGCGCGGCCGGGGTTGGCGATCGGCCCCGGCGGTAATCCTTCAATCTGGTAGGTGTTGTAGGCTGTAGGCTGATCGATCTCGCTCTTCATGATCGGCCGCCCGAGCGTGCCCTTGCCACCGACCAGCCCGTAAATGATGGTCGGGTCGGATTGCAGCCTCATTTTCTGCCGCAGGCGATTGACAAAAACCGCGGCAACACGCGTGCGTTCCTCGGGCTTTCCCGTCTCCTTTTCAACCAGCGACGCCAGCACAACGAGTTGATCCGGCGTTTTGATTGGCAAATCGGGGGAATGGCGGTCCCAGACTTCTTTCAACAAGCGCTGTTGCGCCTGCTGCATGCGCTGGATCATCTGCTCGCGGGTAACGCCGCGGGTAAAATTGTAGGTGTCCGGCAAGAGGCTGCCCTCACGCGGGACCTCTTTGATGTTCCCGACCAGCTCGGGGTCATCTAACAGCCGCGCCACGATCTGCTCGGAGGTCAACCCTTCCGGAATCGTGAACTGATGGGCCACAACACGACCCTCGACGATGGTCGCGACAACGTCGCGCAAGCTGGCGTGCGCCTTGAACTGATACTCACCGGCTTTGAGATCTGCGCGCGCCTTGAGCACGAAAACCCCGCCGACAAACACCCAAGGCTGATCGATGACACCTTCGCTGACGAGGACGTCGGCGATGTCATGGATGCCCGATTCACGCGGGATATTGACGATGCGGTTCTCCGGCAGAGGCCCCGGCGCATCGAACCGCTGCTTACCGAACACGAGCATTGCGCCGGCCGCAATCGCTATCAGGACAAAGACGCTGAGGATGGCGTTGCCGACAACAACGAAAGGATGCCGCGCGCTCTTGGAACGGCGAGTTGGTATCTCGACGGTGTCCGGCTCAAGCGCGGTTCGCGGGCTGCGCGGAGTGATCTGCTGCCGGGAAGTTTTGGGAGCCGCTGTCGCCGGATTTGGCGCAGATGCGCGCGCTGGCTGGCCGTTCGCGTTGACGGGCCGAACAGCCGGCGCCATGGCCGTCGGCCGCTGCGCCGACGCGGTAAGCGGCGCCTTGGGGGCACCGTTGGTCGGCGACTGCGCCGCGCTCTTCGGAGCATTGTCGGTACTTGCGGTGGCGGGTCGAGGCTTCGGCGGCAGAACGCTGTTTGGCTTGGGTATGGGCGGGGGCTTGGCTGTGGGCGTCGCGCTCGCTTGCAAGCTTGGCGTCGGCGGCACCTTTGCTTGGCGCGGCGGCGTCAATGGGGGCGGGGCTTGTTTCCCGCCCGCAGGTACTGGAGGCGGGGCTTTTGAACCGTTCGCGTTGGACGCCGGAGGAACCCGTGGCGGTACCGCCGTGCTCCCGCTGCTTTTAGGCGGCGAAGGTGAATCGGATTCAGTCACCGCCGCGTATCCACTTCCGCACTCAGCATGACCAAAACACGGGTGAAGGCCGCCCGATGAGCATGCGACCGGCGCTTTTTCGCCGGTGCATGTGACGTCGCCCTCAGGCCGAATCGCACGCGAGTGCGGGGCAAATATGGCGGCACGGTGCGGCGCAGCACTAGTTGATCACCCGGCGAAACACCAGGGAGGCGTTGGTGCCCCCGAATCCGAATGAGTTCGACAGCACGACGTTGACCGATCGCTCGCGCGGTTTATGCGCCACGAGGTCGATGGCGGTGGCGACCGAAGGGTTATCAAGATTAAGAGTCGGCGGCACGATCTGATCACGTAAAGCGAGCAAACAGAAAATCAATTCGATGGTGCCGGCCGCACCGAGCAGATGACCGATCGAAGACTTGGTCGATGACATGCTGATGTTCCCGGCGGCATTGCCGACCAGTCGCTCGACGGCCTTCAGCTCGATCTCGTCGCCGAGCGGCGTCGAGGTGCCGTGGGCATTGATGTAATCGATTTCCGCGGGCGAAATTTCGGCGCGCTTGATTGCCGCCTTCATGCAGCGCAGCGCGCCATCGCCGTCCTCAGCCGGCGCCGTGATGTGGAAGGCGTCGCCGGAAAGGCCGTAGCCGATCAGTTCGGCATAGATGTGGGCGCCTCGCCGCTTTGCATGCTCGTACTCTTCGAGCACGACGGCGCCGGCGCCCTCGCCCATCACAAAGCCATCGCGATCACGATCGTAAGGACGTGATGCGCGTTCAGGTGTGTCGTTGAATCCGGTCGAGAGCGCTCGACACGCGGCAAAGCCTGCGAGCGAGATACGGCTCACCGGGGATTCCGTCCCGCCAGCGACCATCACGTCTGCGTCCCCGAGCGCAATAAGTCTGCCCGCATCGCCGATTGCATGAGCGCCGGTCGAGCAAGCGGTGACGACGGAATGATTAGGACCTTTCAGCGAATGCTCGATAGAGACGTAGCCTGAAGCGAGATTGATGATCCGTCCCGGAATGAAAAACGGCGAGATACGGCGCGGCCCGCGGTCGCGCAACAGCACGGCGGTCTCGGCGATACCTTCAATGCCGCCGATACCGGAGCCGATCAGAACACCGCTCGTCGTCTGATCTTCGTAAGTTTGCGGGTGCCAGTCCGCGTCATCGAGCGCCTGCTTTGCCGCGCACATGGCAAACAGAATGAAGTCATCGACCTTCCGCTGTTCCTTCGGCTCCATCCACTGGTCGGGATTGAAGGTGCCATCCGAACCGTCGCCGCGAGGAATCTGGCCGGCGATCTTGCACGGCAGATCTGAGACCTCGAATTTGCTGACGTGCCCGATCCCGCTCTTACACGCCAGCAAGCGTCGCCACGTCTCGTCGACCCCGGTGGCGAGCGGCGTCACCATGCCAAGACCAGTGACGACGACACGTCTCATGATCTGCACTCCCGGCAGACATTTTCGCTGGTGCCGTCAGACCTGCCGCCACACTGCGCGCCGGTCCAAGCCGACGCGCAAATTTCGCGCAGGCTTGCGCAATTCAACAAGCGGCGAAAGATCGTGAGCGGAATCAGCTCTTCGCGTTTTTTTCGAGGAACTTGATGGCGTCGCCCACGGTGAGAATCGTTTCGGCGGCGTCGTCGGGTATCTCGCAACCAAACTCCTCCTCGAAGGCCATGACGAGCTCGACCGTGTCGAGACTGTCGGCGCCGAGATCGTCGATAAAACTGGCATTCTCAGTCACCTTGTCGGGCTCGACGCCAAGGTGTTCCACGACGATCTTCTTTACGCGCTCGCCAATATCGCTCATCGTTCCAAACCTCTTCTTTCAACGCGGCCCGATTGATTACGTCTCGGCCCCGTCCGAGTCTACGTAACTCTGTCTTGGTAACTCTATCTTCGTAACTTTCGGGCGACGGCCGCGGATCGAAGGCGATCAGAGGCGGACATTCACTCTCCGCACTCCGGCTTTGCGGTTCCCCCAGCCAAGTCACGGTCCGGTTACCACACTTCAATAGCCTTGACCAGCGCGCCCGTACAGCATCGTTGCTCCCTCTATCACCTTCAAATCATGGCCATTCCACCGTTCACATGCAACGTCTGACCGGTTACGTAGGCGGCCTCGGCTGAGGCCAGATAGGCAACGGCTGCCGCGACTTCCTCCACCGTACCGGCACGGCTTGCCGGTATTCTTCCGAGTATGACTTCACGCTGCTTGTCGTTGAGCTTGTCGGTCATCGGCGTGACGATAAAACCCGGAGCGACGCAGTTCGCCGTGACGTTGCGCTTGGCGTATTCCTGCGCGATCGACTTGATCATTCCGGTGATGCCGGCTTTGGCGGCGACATAATTCGCTTGTCCGGGATTTCCAGTTGCGCCGACCACCGAGGTGATCGCAATGATTCGCCCGAAGCGGCGGCGCATCATGCCGCGCACGGCGGCACGCGCCAGGCGAAACGTGGCAGTGAGATTGACGGCAAGCACCTGGTCCCAGTCCTCGTCGCGCAATTGCACGAACAGATTGTCTTTGGTCACTCCGGCATTGGCGACCAGGATGTCGAGTTGACCCATCGCTTCTTCGGCGCGGGGGACCAGAGCATCGGTCTCGCCGCCGTCAGAAAGATTGCAGGGCAACACATGGACGCGCGCCCCGAGTTCAGCGGCAAGCTGATCCAGGATTTCACGCCGCGTGCCGGAGATGGCGACTGTAGCGCCTTGACCGTGCAGAACCCGCGCAATGCTGCCACCGATCGGACCGGTAGCTCCCGTGATCAACGCGGTCCTGCCGGTAAGTTCAAACATAAGAATCCTCTCGAACGCGCAACACTAACCGTGCGCGGCTTTGAACTTGGCAATGTCTTCGGGCGTGCCGATCGAAGATGCCTCGGCTGTTTCGGCGATCCGCCTGATCAAACCGGTGAGCACTTTGCCCGCGCCGACTTCATGAAACACATTCACGCCCGCTTGCTCCATAAAGAGCACGGACTCGCGCCACCGGACGGTGCCGGTCACCTGCTGCACCAAACTCCGGATAATGACCGCGGGATCGCTGATCGGCTGTGCTAGCACGTTGGCGACAAGTGGCACGGTGGGCGCCTTAACGGCGACTGCAGCGAGCGCCTCCGCCATGGCGTCGGCCGCAGGCCCCATCAGCGAGCAATGAAACGGAGCGGAGACCGGCAACATCATGGCCCGCCGCACGCCTTGCGCCTTCGCGTTCTCAACGGCGCGTTCGACCGCCGACTTCTCGCCCGACAAAACCACTTGGTCGCCGCCGTTATCATTCGCGGCTGCGCAGACGCCCGCGCCGGCGGCCTCCGCGGCGATAGCTTTGGCTTGATCGAGTTTGACGCCGACGAGCGCAGCCATAGCTCCGACGCCGACTGGCACGGCCTTTTGCATCGCGCGGCCACGAATGCGCAGGAGCCGTGCCGCATCCGCAATGGTGAGCGACTGCGCCGCGGCAAGGGCCGAATATTCTCCGAGTGAGTGACCGGCAACGAAAGCGGCATCGCGCCCGAGATCGACGCCTGCCTCGGCTTCGAGCACGCGCAAGGCGGCAAGCGAAACCGCCATCAGCGCAGGTTGCGCATTCTCGGTAAGGGTTAACGCCTCAGCGGGCCCGTTCCACATCGTCTCGCTGAGCTTTTCGCCGAGCGCGGCATCGACTTCCTCGTACACCCGGCGAGCCGGGGCAAAGCTCTCGGCGAGCCCCTTACCCATGCCGACCGCCTGGCTGCCCTGGCCGGGAAATACGAAAGCGACCGTCATGGTTACCTCTGCGGGGCGCGAGAGAACCCGCTCCACCGGCCGTGTCAAGGGACGGGCGCGGTAACCAAGCAACAACCGAGTACCGGTAGGCTCGACGAACTGGGCGCTTCGCCCATGGGGACTATTGACGACTGTGCTGTGGATGGACCCATTTGCACCGGTCACTGAGGCACAACTGGCGCGAGCGCGCCAGGATCCCGCATTCCGAAACCGGCTTTTGACGCGGAACCTCGAAATCCTGCTCGGCAAGCTTCAAAAGCAGCGCCAGTCGCCGCGCTCCGCGACCGCGTCCGCGGCGCAGATGCGGGAGGGCGTCACGCTCGCGGTGCGGCTTGCGGAACTGATCCAGACCGCCGCGGCGCCGACTCGCGGTTCCTGATGGCCGTTTCCTCATAGTCTATAGCCTTGCCTTTCCGCACAGGCTGCTTATAACGCCTGCTTTCCGCTCGTCCCCGGCCGGGGGCTGAACGGACGGCTGCGCCGGTGGACGGCGCGGTAGGACCAACTGGTCCGGCGTCCGGTGTTCCCGCCTTCAGAGCATTCGAGCCTTTCCCGAAGGGTTCGAGGGGCTTCGCGCCGAGGGCGAGCGACGACACGAAGGAAAGGGTACCTATGCCGCTCTACGAGCACGTCTACCTTGCGCGCCAGGACGCCAGCGCGCAGCAGGTGGAAGAATTAACGACGCATTTAAAGGGCGTGATCGAAGGATTGGGCGGGACCGTCGCCAAGACCGAATCCTGGGGCGTCAAATCCCTGTCCTATCGGTTGCGGAAAAACCGCAAGGCGCATTTCACCCTGATGAACATCGATGGACCGCCTGCCGCCATCAACGAGATCGAGCGGCTGGAGCGGCTCAACGAAGACGTGTTGCGCTATCTGACGATCAGGGTCGAAGAGCACGAGCAAGAGCCTTCCGCGATGATGCGCCGGGCCGAGCGTGACCGCGATCGCGATGACCGCCGTGGCGATCGAGGCGACAGGTTCGATCGCGGCGACCGGTTCGATCGCGGAGACAGAGGCGACCGCGGCGACCGGCCCCGGGACCGCGACCGGCGTCCATCCGAGGGTGCTGACGATCTCGCAGCCGGAGCGGAGGAATAGTCATGGCGATGTCACCACATTCCGGCGGGGCACGCCGGCCGTTTTTCCGCCGCCGCAAGAGCTGCCCGTTCTCCGGCGCCAACGCGCCCAAGATCGACTACAAGGACGTCAAGCTGCTGCAACGGTTTGTATCGGAGCGTGGCAAGATCGTTCCAAGCCGCATCACCGCGGTTTCTGCAAAGAAACAACGCGAGCTCGCCCAGGCGATCAAGCGCGCGCGGTTTCTTGGGCTGCTGCCCTACGTGATCCGCTGAGCTGGGAGGTCCGACATGGAAGTCATCCTGCTCGAACGGGTGCCGAGACTCGGCCAGATGGGCGACGTGGTCCGCGTCAAAGACGGATTTGCGCGCAATTTTCTGTTGCCGCGCGGCAAGGCGTTGCGCTCCACCGAGGAGAATCGCACCCGCTTCTCAACAATGAAAATCGACCTCGAGGCGCGCTCGCTGGCCCTCAAAGGCGAGGCAAGCCAGGTCGCCGCGAAGATTGACGGCAAAACCTTTACGGTTTTGCGGCAAGCCTCGGAATCAGGTCAGCTGTTCGGGTCGGTTTCGCCGCGGGACATTATCAGCCTGCTCGCGGCCGGCGGCTTTAACGTCAGCCGCAGTCAAATCGAGCTCAACGCCCCGATCAAGACGATGGGCCGGCATACGGTTCAATTGTCGTTGCATCCGGAAATCGAGACTTCGATCGCGGTCATCGTTGCCCGCAACAACGAAGAAGCGGCACGGATCGAACGCGGCGAAGACGTCACGCGACTGCGTGAAGAGCCGACGGAAGAAGAAGCAGCAGTGCTCGCAGCGGAAGCTTTCTTCGAGCCTGAGGCGGCAGAACAGTTGCGGGCTCGCGAAGGCGGGGAAGAAGCGGAACCCGGTGCGGCGGCCGACAAGAATTAATCTCGGAACGCCGGCGTTCGCACTAGAAATCAAGCGTTCTCAATCGGGAATGTTGTCACGCGGCACCGGTGCGTTTTCGCCGGAGGCTGCGTCTCCCGGGGTCGCAGTTTCCGGCGTCGGTGCCGGCCTTGCCTCCTCGCTCGGCGGCGCGACCGGCGACGGCTCAGTTACAGCCGGTGCGGGCGCCCTGGCGACGCCCGCCGGCTCCGGTTGCAAGAGCGGCGGCTTGGGCTCCCTGCGCCGGCCGCGCACGGTCGGCCGCCGGTCGCCTGGCCCAAGTTCGATCTCCGGTTTGGTCTCAGGCTTCGCATCCGATTTGGCCTCGGTGCGGGCGCCCTCGTCAGGTTTTGGTTGCCGCGCCTGGCGTTTACTCGGCTTCGGTTCCTCGGGTGTGGAAGGCTCACGTTCAGCCCGTTCGGCTGCGGGCTTTTGACCCCTGCCTTGCGGCGCGGCTCCCACGGGCTCAGAGCCGCGACCACCGAGCACATAAGCGGCCAGCGCCGCCGCCTGGTCACGGCTGGTCGTGTAGTGCTCGCGCAAAAACTCCGTGAGCGCGGCGTTGTTCCTGCCGTTTGCCAAAGGACGCGGAGCCTTGTGGCATTCTGCACACGCGGCCGCGAAGATCTGCGATGCCGACTTGCCCTGGTCGAGATTGGTCTGCGCCTGCGCTATGGCCGGCGCTAGCATCGCAACGAAGCCGATGATCGGCGCGAGACGCCAGTTCACCCCTTGAACTCCTCAAATCCTGCTGCTTGGCCCCGGTCTTCCTTACCCCAAAACCGGGCGAATGTGAGAGGCGGGAAGCCCCCGTCGAGAGCCTTAGCAAAGGATTGCTGGTCAAGGAGGATTTTGTTTTAATAACGGCAGGACCAAGAGCCCGTTGGCCTGCAGTCAATAAGCCGCAGGTCGCGGAGCGAAAATTAAATATGCGTCGACCGTCCCGTCCGGCCCGGCGCACGTAGGAGTGCGGAGGCGACGTTGGATTGGTTACTATCGTTATGCATGCGGCGGTTCATCCGCCACGGTTCCCTCACTATCACGACGGCGTCGGGCAAACGATACGCGTTCGGCGACGGTAGCGGGCCGCCGGTTGCCGTGCGTTTTACTGACGCTAAAGCCCAGCGTTCGGTCATGCTGGACCCGGAGCTGCGACTGGGCGAAGCCTACATGGACGGGACGTTCGTCGTCGAGCAGGGCTCAATCGCGGACGCGCTCGCGATCCTGCTGCGGCAAGAGCACATCGCCCCGCCGAAATGGGCCCTCCCGACGTACCTTGTGCGCTATTTGTTTCGCCGCCTCCAGCAGTTCAACCTGCGTTCGCGGTCACGCAACAACGTGGCGCATCACTATGATCTCGATGGCAGGCTCTACAGCCTCTTCCTTGACGCCGACCAGCAGTACAGCTGCGCCTATTTCGAGAGTGAGGATCAATCGCTCGATGACGCCCAACTCGCCAAGAAGCGTCACCTTGCGGCCAAGCTCCTGGTCAATCCGGGCGCCAATGTTCTTGATATCGGATGCGGCTGGGGCGGCTTAGCGCTCTATCTCGCCGAGGTCGCGGGCGCGCACGCAACCGGCATCACGCTCTCGCAGGAGCAATTCGCCCGTGCACAGCAGCGAGCGAACGAGCGCGGCCGCAGTCAGGACGCGATTTTCCGGCTGATCGACTATCGCGATGTGGCCGGCAGTTTTGACCGCATTGTCTCGGTCGGCATGTTCGAGCATGTCGGCGTCGGTTTTTACGACAAGTACTTTCGCAAATGCGCGCAGCTTCTCGATGACGACGGCGTGTTTCTCCTGCACACCATCGGCCGCAGCAGTCCGCCGAGCGTGACCAACCCCTGGATCGCCAAATACATCTTTCCGGGCGGCTATATCCCCGCGCTTTCGGAAGTGCTCCCGGCGGTCCAGCGCGCAAAACTCGTCGTCACCGACGTCGAAATTCTCCAGCTTCACTACGCCGAGACGCTCAAGGCTTGGCGTGAACGCTTCCTCGCGCACCGCGAGGACGTCGAGCAGCTCTACGATCAGCGTTTCGTGAGAATGTGGGAGTTCTATCTGGCGTCCTCGGAAATGGCGTTTCGCGAGAGCGACATGGTGGTGTTCCAGATCCAGATGACCAAGCGTAAGGGCGTTGTGCCGCAGACCCGCGACTACATCGCCCGCGAAGAAACGCGGTTGCGCGCCGCCGAAGCCGGTTACGCGGAGCCGCTGCGCCTTGCCGGGGAGTAGCACCGATCGGCGCGCGCCGAAAAGCCGAACGTCAAGAGCGATGTGCTCCTGACAATGTTTCTCGGTCGATGCGCAGTGGGTAACGGGGAAAGGCGCAATCAACATTTCCCATCGCGCCGCCGCTGCATTATCGACAAAGCGTTGGTCGGAAGCGCAAACGGTTGTTAATTCCAGCGTGGCACCGTCCGTCGAGTGATCCGCGATGTTGAGTCACCCTAAATTGGCCACAGGTTATTCCGTTGATCGGGACGATGGCAGTATTCGATTCGACAGCACGCAAGCAGGCTCCCGCGGAACCCGCGTTCCGCATGCCGCCGCACAATATCGAGGCCGAGCAGGCGCTGCTCGGCGCGATCCTCGTCAATAACGAGGCCTTTTATCGCATATCCGATTTTCTCGAGCCTAAGCATTTCCTCGAGACTATCCATCAGCGCATTTTCGAGCTTGCCGGCGGCCTGATCCGCGCCGGAAAAATCGCGACCCCTGTCACGCTAAAAACCTTTCTGCCGGGCGACCTCGACATCGCCGGGCTGTCGGTCAATCAATATCTGGCGCGGCTGGCCGCCGAGGCGACCACCATCATCAATGCCGAGGATTACGGCCGCACCGTCTACGACCTTTCGATCCGGCGCGACTTGATCACCATCGGCGAGGATATGGTCAACCTCGCCTACGATGCTCCGGTTGAGGCAACCCCGCAGAGCCATATCGAAGACGCCGAGCGCAAGCTCTATGAACTCGCCGAAACCGGACGCTACGAGGGCGGCTTCCAGCGATTCGCCCAGGCTCTGACGACCGCGGTCGACCTGGCGGCGCACGCTTATCAGCGCGACGGCAGCCTGTCGGGGCTTGCCACCGGCTTGACGGACCTCGACGCCCGGATGGGAGGCTTGCAGGCCTCTGACCTGGTTATCCTCGCCGGCCGGCCGGGTATGGGCAAAACGGCGCTTGCGACCAATATCGCCTACAACGTCGCCAAGGCTTGGGCCGGCGAAGTCCGGGCCGATGGGCACATGGCGACGGTTAACGGTGGTATTGTCGGCTTCTTCTCGCTGGAAATGTCGGCCGAACAGCTCGCCACCCGCATCATCGCCGAGCAGACGGGAATTCCGTCGAACAAGATTCGGCGCGGTGCGATCGACGAAGCCGACTTCGAGAAAATCAAAGACGTATCCATCGAGCTACAGAACCTGCCGTTCTACGTCGACGAGACCGGTGGACTCTCGATCGGGCAATTGGCGGCGCGCGCACGCCGTCTCAAACGTCAGCGCGGACTTGACCTGCTAGTCATCGACTACGTTCAGCTTCTGCAAGGCTCAACGCGGCGCTCCAGCGAAAACCGTGTGCAGGAAATTACGGAAATCACGACGCGGCTCAAGGCGCTTGCCAAGGAGCTCAACGTTCCGATCCTTGCGCTCTCACAATTGTCACGCCAGGTCGAATCGCGCGAGGACAAACGGCCTCAGCTTTCGGATTTGCGTGAGTCAGGCTCGATCGAACAGGACGCCGACGTAGTCCTGTTCGTGTTCCGCGAGGAATACTACCACCAGATGCGCAAGCCGACGGAAGCTAACCGGGAAAAGTTCGCCGAATGGCTGGCCGAGGGTGAACGCGTCGACGGTAAAGCCGAGGTGATCATCGGCAAACAGCGCCACGGCCCAATCGGCACCATCGAATTGCAGTTCGACGCCGCGGTCACGCGCTTTGCCAATCTCGACACCGCGCACCAGCCGAGCTTTTAGCGCCTTCACTATTGCCGCTTTACCCGCCATAACGCGGGCATGGCACTGGCACAGCCGCTCCCTGAATCAGCAAGCAACCTCCTCGACCCCGAGACCGGCGGGACGCTGACGATTGACCTTGATGCGGTCGAGGCGAACTGGCGCGCACTCGCGCGGCAACTTCTGACGGTCGAATGCGCTGCCGTGGTCAAGGCGAACGCATATGGACTTGGTCTTGAGCCGGTTACGACCAAACTCGCTAAAGCCGGCTGCAAAACTTTTTTCGTCGCCGATGTCGCCGAAGCACGCCGCGTGCGCGCCCGCGCCCGCGAAGCCGCGATTTATGTGCTCAACGGCTTTACGCCGGAAGCGGCCGACGCATTCGCCGAACTGAACGCGCAGCCCGTCATCAACAGCACGACCGAACTCGCGGAGTGGGATGCCTTCGCTGCGGCCCAGAATTGGCGCGGCGGCGCCGCGCTCCATGTCGACACCGGCATGAACCGGCTCGGCATCACCGCAGACGAAGCCGCAGCCTTGGCGCCTCGCGCACAGACCGAAAACCACGGCATCACGTTATTTATGAGCCACCTCGCCTGTGCCGAGATCGCCGATCACCCGCTCACCGCCAACCAAATCCGCCTGTTTCGCGAACTGCGTATGCTCTACCACGGCATCCCCGCTTCATTGGTCAACTCATCGGGCATCTTCCTTGGCGATTCGGCGCATTTCGATATCGCGCGACCCGGCGCCGCGCTCTATGGCATCAACCCAACGCCGAACCGCGACAATCCCATGCGAAGCGTGGTCGAACTGACCGGGCGGATTCTGCAGGTGCGCAACGTGCCGCAAGGCGAGACTGTCGGCTATGATGCCATATGGAAAGCGCGGCGGACGTCGCGCATCGCGATCGCAGCGCTCGGCTATGCCGACGGTGTTCTGCGCTCTGCCGGCGGCATCGACGCAAAGGCAAATGGCGCAGCGATTGTCGCCGGCAAACGCTGCCCGATTGTCGGCGTGATCTCCATGGACCTCACCAGCATCGACGTTACCGAACTTGATGCTCCGGTCCAGCGCGGCGATCTCGCGACGTTTATCGGCAAGGATTTATCGGTCGACGAAGTGGCGGCTTCGGCCAGCACAATCGGTTACGAGATTCTGACCCGGCTTGGCCCGCGCAGTCATCTCGTCTATCGCGGCGGATAGGGAGCGCACGAATGGTCGCGCGCGGACAAAATTTCGTCTGCCAGAGCTGCGGCGCTGCTGCCTCGCGCTGGGCAGGTCGCTGCGAAGCCTGTGGCGCCTGGAATACGCTCGTCGAGGAAGGCGCTGCAACAACGGCCCGTTCTTCCCGCAAGGGGCGGCTTTTCGCAGTCGAGCCGCTCAAGGGGCAAACCCATGAAGCGCCGCGGCTTGCTTCCGGCATCGCCGAATTTGATCGCGTCACCGGCGGCGGTTTGGTCCGCGGTTCGGTGCTGCTGCTCGGCGGCGATCCGGGCATTGGCAAGTCGACTTTGTTGATCGAAGTGGCGGCCGACTATGCGCGGCACGGGCATCGCGCCGTCTACATTTCCGGCGAGGAAGCCGTCGCCCAGGTGCGGTTGCGCGCCGAACGGCTCGGCCTGAGCGATGCGGTGGTCGAACTCGCCGCAGAGACCTCGGTGGAGGATATCGTGGCGACGCTGTCGCAAGGGCACGCCCCGCAACTTCTCGTCATTGATTCGATCCAGACCATGTGGACCCAAACGGTCGAGGCTGCGCCGGGAACGGTGACCCAGGTGCGCGGATCGGCGGCTGAACTCATCCGTTTCGCCAAACGTGGCGGCACCGCGGTGATCCTTGTCGGCCACGTCACCAAAGACGGGCAGATCGCCGGCCCTCGCGTGGTGGAGCATATGGTCGACGCGGTCTTGTCGTTCGAAGGCGAAGGATCGCAGCAATTCCGTATCCTGCGCGCGCTGAAAAATCGTTTCGGACCGACCGACGAAATCGGCGTGTTCGAGATGACTGGCAGCGGGCTGCGTGAAGTCGCCAATCCGTCCGAGCTGTTTCTCTCCGAACGCGAACTCGGCAGCGCCGGAACAGCGGTGTTTGCTGGAATCGAAGGCACCCGGCCGCTGCTGGTGGAAATCCAGGCGCTGGTCGCACCGACATCGCTCGGCACGCCGCGGCGCGCCGTCGTCGGCTGGGATCCGAGCCGGCTGTCCATGGTGCTGGCCGTGCTGGAAGCGCATTGCGGCGTTCGCTTGTCGGGACATGACGTCTATCTCAACGTGGCGGGTGGTTTGCGCGTGCAAGAGCCGGCCGCCGACCTCGCGGCCGCGGCCGCTCTGGTCTCATCGCTCGCGCATGCCCCGCTGCCTGCCGATGCCGTTTATTTCGGCGAAGTGTCGCTGTCGGGGGCAGTGCGGCCGGTGGCGCAGACTGCGGCGCGGCTCAAGGAGGCGCAAAAACTCGGCTTCGCCCGTGCGACAGTCCCGGAATCCGCACGCGCCGAAGCGCCGCAGGGCTTCACGCTCTCCACCATCGGCATGCTTACGAATCTCGTTGCCGAAATTGCGCAGAACGGCGTGCCGCCGCTTCGGCGCGTCGGTCGGCAAGAAGGGTAGTCCGAAACGCGATCTGTGCCGGCATTCCGGCTTAACTGCGCATGCTTAACGAGACTGTTGAGCGCACGAGAAGGCGGATGACTGTGACGCCCGACCCGGTTATACACGCCGCGGACTTGGCGTTCAGGCCCCTGCGCACATCGCCGATTCGCCCAGGCAAGCGAGCGGACTAGCAAACCATGCCGATTACGTTTTTGGATATCGGACTGATCGTCATCATGCTCGTCTCGGCGCTCCTCGCCATGGTGCGCGGCTTCATGCGAGAGATTCTTTCGATCATCGCCTGGATACTGGCCGCCGGTGCGACGCTTTACGCGTATTCCAAGCTTTTGCCGCTGGCGAAGCAGTACTTCAACAACGACGTGGTAGCGACCGTTGCCGTGATCGGCGGGGTATTCCTGATTACGCTTTTGGTGGTCTCGATTCTGACCGTCAGAATCTCCGACATGGTGCTCGACAGCCGGGTTGGCGCGCTCGACCGCACGCTGGGCTTCCTGTTCGGCCTTGGCCGCGGACTTATTATCGTTGTGGTCGCCTATATGTTCTTCGACTGGCTGGTACCCGACCGCAGCAAGCCGGAATGGGTCTTGCATGCCAAATCGAGGGTCGTCTTGAGCGGGACCGGGGAATGGCTGAAGGACCAATTGCCGGAGAACGCCGAAGCCACCATCTTAAAGCGGCTGAAGAAGCCGCGTCCGGGGGATAGCGATACTCCGGACAACCCGCCTGACCAGCACAGCGACCTGGGCAGCCCCGGCACCGGTCGTGGCGGTTACGATCGTTTCAGTCGCGTTGGCATGCAGCAATTGCTCGAGACCAAAGGAACACTGCATTGAGCGTCGAAAGGCCGAAGATGACCGAACCCGGCCTGCTCGATCTCGACGAGGACCGCCTTCGGGAAGAATGCGGCGTGTTCGGCATCTTTGGCCACCCCGATGCCGCGGCCATCACCGCGCTCGGCCTGCACGCCTTGCAGCATCGTGGCCAGGAAGCCACCGGGATCGTCTCGTTCGACGGCAAGCGCTTTCATTCCGAACGCCGCCTCGGACTTGTCGGCGACGCATTTTCCGGACGTGACGTCATCGATCGCCTGCCGGGCAACGCCGCCGTCGGCCACGTCCGCTATTCGACCACCGGCGAGACCATTCTACGCAACGTGCAGCCGCTGTTTGCCGAGCTCAATGCCGGCGGCTTCGCCGTCGGTCACAACGGCAATCTCACCAACGGTCTAACGCTGCGTCGGCAGCTCGTCCGCGAAGGCGCGATGATGCAGTCGACCACGGATACCGAGGTGATTCTCCATCTGGTCGCACGCTCACACCGCAACCGCTTCGTCGATCGCTTCATCGAAGGTCTGCGCCTGCTCGAAGGCTCGTACGCCTTCGTCGGCCTTACCAACAAAAAACTCGTCGGTGCCCGCGATCCGCTTGGCATCCGGCCGCTGGTGCTTGGCAAACTGGATGGTTGTCCGATCCTTGCGTCCGAGACCTGCGCACTCGACATCATCGGCGCGCAATATGTGCGTGATGTGGAGAACGGCGAAGTGCTCGTCTTCGACGAAGATGGCGCACACTCGCACAAGCCGTTCCCCGCGATGGCGCCGCGACCCTGCATCTTCGAGTATGTCTATTTCTCGCGGCCAGACTCAATCATCGACGGCCGAAGCGTCTACGATGTGCGCAAGACCTGCGGCGCGGAGCTCGCGCGCGAGGCGCCCGCTTCCGCCGATGTGGTCATTCCGGTTCCCGATTCCGGCGTGCCGGCCGCCATCGGCTACGCGCAGGCGTCCGGCATTCCTTATGAGCTAGGCATCATTCGCAACCACTACGTCGGCCGCACCTTCATCGAGCCGACGCAGCAGATCCGCGCGCTTGGCGTTCGCCTCAAGCACAGCGCCAACCGCGCCGTGGTGAGCGGCAAGCGCATCGTGCTGATCGATGACTCGATCGTGCGCGGCACGACGTCGGTAAAGATCGTACAGATGATGCGCGATGCCGGCGCGCGCGAAGTTCACTTTCGCATCGCCTCGCCGCCGATCACGCATCCCGACTATTACGGCATCGACACGCCGGAGCAGGACAAGCTGCTCGCCGCCACGCACGATCTGGAAGGTATGCGGCAATTCATCGGCGCGGATTCACTTGCCTTCCTTTCCGTCGAAGGCATCTACCGCGCCATGGGCGAGAAAAGCCGCGATCCGGTGCGCCCGCAATTCACCGATCACTGCTTCACCGGTGAATATCCAACGCCGCTGACCGACCGCACCGCCCAGGACGCTCCGCCGCACCAGCTGTCTTTGCTCGCCGAGGCGAGCTGAGGAATGCCGCTACCCCTCGCCGATCGGATCGCGCTCGTTACTGGCGCCTCGCGGGGCATCGGTTATGCGACGGCCCTCGCGCTCGGTCGCGCTGGCGCGCACGTCGTTGCGGTGGCACGCACTGTTGGCGGGCTTGAAGAGCTTGACGATGCGGTGAAGGCCGCCGGCGGTTCGGCGACGTTGACGCCGCTCGACGTCAGGGACTATGGCGGGCTCTATAAACTCGCCGCCGCGCTCAACGAACGTTACGAGCGGCTTGACGTTCTCGTCGGCAATGCGGCGATGGCTGATGTGCCTTCTCCGCTCGATCACATCGAACCGAAGGCCTGGGATGAGATGATGGCGGTCAACGTCACCGCCAACTGGCATCTGATCCGCGCCATGGACCCGTTGCTCAAACGCTCCGACGCTGGCCGCGCCGTCTTCATCACCTCTGGCATCGCCACCCTGGCCCGCGCCTACTGGGCGCCGTATTCGGTTTCCAAGGCGGCGTTAGATGCCTTAGCGCGGACCTACGCCGATGAAACAAGCTCGACGGCGGTGCGCGTCAATTTGTTCAATCCCGGCCCGACTCGCACCCGCATGCGTGCTCTGGCTATGCCGGGCGAGGATCCGATGAGTTTGCCCGCGCCGGAACAGATTGCGGAAAAGATTCTCGATCTTTGCCTGCCGGGCTTCACTGAAACCGGCAAGCTTTACGATTTCCGCGCCGGAAAGCTTTTGGACTTCAGGCAGCCTGCCTGAATTCATCAAGCTCGCTTGCGCGTCACTTGCCAGCCTGTGACGGCGGCGAAAAATAGCAACGCCGCCGCCAACATAAACGGCGCGCCGCTCGAATGCCATTCGCGGCCGCTGGCAATGGCGGCGGCGAAAATCTGTGTGAAAATGACCGGCCCGAACAGATTGGCGATGCCGCTGATACTCGAATTGGCGCCCTGAAGCTGTCCTTGTTCGTCGGCGCCAACGAACCGGCTCATCAGGGCAAGGCACGCCGGGCCCTCCAATCCCCATATCGCCATCAGCGGAATACCGAACCAGAATTCCATGCCGGTGCGGGCGAGCGCGAAAACCATGAAGCCGGCGACGCCGAATACGAGTCCTACCAGCAAGGCGGCGGGTTCGCCGATCCGCTTGGTGACCAAGCCGACCACACCGCCCTGCACGATAATCGAGGCGGCGCCGACGGCGGCAAGCGTCAAGCCGACGGTGCTTTCGTCCCAGCCATAGCGGTACAGCATGTACAGAACGCCGATACTGGGAAGAACGGCGTGTGCGAGGTTGCCGAGGAAATTAACGAAGGCAAGCCCGGACAATTCCGCGTGCGAACGCAGCAGCACAAGCGCGCCGAGAGGATTGGCCCGCCGCCAGCGGAACGGTGCACGGCGCTCGCGAGACAGCGATTCCGGCAGCACCGCAAATCCGTAGCAGGCGTTGGCAAGACTCAAACCGGCGGCGATCCAGAACGGCAAGCGCGGCGAGATGCTGCCGGCGAGTCCACCAAGCGCCGGGCCGAGCACAAAACCGGCGCCGAAAGCCGCTCCAAGCAGACCGAAGCGCGCGGCACGTTTGTCGGGCGGCGTCACGTCGGCAACGTAAGCATAGGCGGTGGCGATGCTCGCTGCGGTAATGCCGGAAATCACCCGGCCGACAAACAACCATCCAAGCGTCGGCGCCAGCGCCATCAGCACATAATCGAGGCCAACGCCGAAGTTGGAGATAATGATCAGCGGCCGCCGGCCGAAAGTGTCCGACAACGCGCCTTGAAACGGCGAGAACAGAAATTGCATCAACGCCCATGCAGTGCCGAAAATTCCGAAAACCCGCGCCGCCTCCTCGGTATTGCCGCCAACAAAATCGACCACGAGCTTCGGCAACACCGGAATGACGATGCCGATCGCCAGCATGTCCAAGAGGACGGTGGCGAAAATGAAAACGAAAGCAGCCTCGCGCCGCAGCACGCTGCGTTTTGATTTCGGTTCAGCCACGGGCTCCGGCATCAGCGGCGCTTTCGGCCCGCATAGGGATTGGCCTTGGCGCGCAACGTAAGCCGGATCGGGGTGCCAGGCAGATCAAACGCTTCGCGCAAGCCGTTGACCAGATAGCGCCGATAAGTTTCGGGCAGCGACGAGGCGCGCGACGAAAACAGAACAAAAGTCGGCGGCCGCGATTTGGGCTGGGTGATGTAATCGAGGCGGACACGGCGGCCGGAAATCGCTGGTGGCGGATGCGCTGACACTGCGTCGCTCAAGAAACGGTTGAGCGCCGCTGTCGGCACGCGACGGTTCCAGACCGCGTAACTTTCCATTACCGCCGTCAGCAGCCGATCCAGTCCCTCACCGGTGCGCGCCGACAACGGAACAACCTGCACGCCCTTGATCTGCGGCAGGACGCGATCGGCGATGTCGCGCAGTCGCGTTTGGACGCCGCCTTGCCGCTCCACCAGATCGACTTTGTTGATGCCGATGACGACGGCGCGCCCTTCACGCTCGACAAGATCGGCGATCCGCGTGTCCTGCTCTTCAAACGGCGCCTCCGCGTCGACGAGAACGATCACCACTTCAGCGAAACGGATCGCGTTGAGCGTATCGGCCGTCGACAGCTTTTCGAGTTTCTCAGAGACGCGGGAGCGGCGGCGCAGTCCGGCGGTGTCGTGGATGCGCAGCTTTCGCCCCTGCCAGTCGAGATCGACGGCGATGGCGTCGCGGGTGATGCCGGCTTCGGGTCCGGTCAGCAGCCGCTCTTCGCCGAGAAGCCGGTTGATCAGCGTCGATTTGCCGGTGTTGGGGCGGCCGACCACGGCGATGCGGATCGGCTTCTCGGCGGCTGCCGCGGGTGCTGCCGCCTCGGCGTCATCGTCCTCGGCGGTCGCCTCAGGCAGCGCCGCGCGCAGCGCGTCGTAGAGCCCGGCAAGTCCTTCGCCGTGTTCGGCGCTGATCGCCACCGGGTCGCCGAGACCAAGCGCATAAGCTTCAAGAGCGCCGGCCTCGGCGGCGCGCCCCTCGCTCTTGTTGGCAACGACGATCGCAGGTTTGCCCGATTTGCGAACCAGATCGGCGAAGGCGCGATCGGCTGAAGTTGCGCCCGCGCGGGCATCGACAAGAAAGAACACGGCGTCGGCTTGCGCCAAGGCAGCGGCCGTCTGCGCCTGGATCTTTGCAGAGAGGCTTTCGCCATCACGATCGGGCCGTTCGAGCCCCGCAGTGTCGATGACCTTGAACGCCAGATCGCCGAGCTTCCCCTCACCTTCCCGCCGATCGCGCGTCACTCCCGGCCGATCGTCAACAAGCGCGCGCCGCGCCCCGACCAGGCGATTGAACAGGGTCGATTTGCCGACGTTGGGCCGACCGACAATGGCAATAGTGAAGGACATGGCAGTGATTGACCTGGCCCAATCTGACCGCAGGGGCCAAGAAGCACACGCGGCAGTTCCGCGTCGTAGCGGCTGTCTATCCCGGCGCGATCAGCGTGAATAGGTGGTGCCGGGTGTCGGCGGATTCGGCCAGGGCGGTTGCGCCGGCTGCGCCGTCTGTTGGCCTTGTGGCGGCGCGGCAGGCCAGGCCGGCTGCCCGGGCTGCGCCGTTGGTTGCCCAGGCGCCGGCCACGCCGGCGGAGCGGCTTGCGTCGCAGACGTCGGAGCCCGGCTCCAGGCCGGATCGTTAGCACCAGAAGCCGGAGCCTGCGACGTGGGCGCGCGCGCGACCACCGGTTTCGGCTTGGGCTTCGGTTTCCGCTTCACCGGAGCTGCTGCCACCGCGGCAGCCTTTGGCGCGGGAGGTGTAGGCTCCGGGTTTACCGCCGCCTGCTGCTCCGGCGGTGGCTGATAGCCCTTCACCAAATCAGCCGGCACACCCGTTTCTTCACCCGGCACACCGTTCGGGAACAGCGGCTCGCGCTCGCCCGCCAGCTTTTTCTTGGTGCTGAATACGTCGGATGAAAGCACTTCAGTCGGATCGAACTGGCCACCCGGCGTGCAGGCGCCAAGCACCAACCCTAAGGCGAGCGCCGCTCCAATCCAAACCGCCAGGGAAACTCGTTGCGCCGGCATCCGTTCGGCCCTGCTCAACCCTTGCCGCCCGCGGCAATAAGTTCGCTCAGCACCTCGGCGCGGCTGCGCGCAGCCGCCGGCGTTTGCGGATCGCCAGTGATCATATCAGTCCATTTCCGCGCGGCCGCCATATCGCCCGCCTTCCACGCGGACAGCGCCAGCAATTCGCGTGCGCTATGCCGGAAGACTTGCTCGGGCCCGGTCAGCGGCTCAAGTCGCGCTTGCAGTTCGCCATAGGAGGAGCTGTCAACAAGCAGATAGCCGGAGCGAAGCGTCGCTAGATCCTGCATCACCGTGCCGACACTCTTGTCAGCCGCGATTTCCTCATAGGCTTTGATTGCGGCCTTGTGATCGGCCTGACCGAGTTCGGCGGCCTCGCGCAAGCGGGCAAGCACGCGATAGCCCGCGGTGCCATCGGTAGCGAGTTTGGCGAACGCCGCTTCGGAGTCCTGGCGCTTGCCGGATTCCGCCAGCGTCACCGCCTGCTCGAATGCTGCACCGGCCTCGGCCGCCCGCTTGGCTTCCCACCATTGATAGCCACGCCAGCCGCCGACCGCCGCGATCACCAGGATGCAGGCGGCGATAATGTAGGTGCCGTAACGCTCCCACAGCTTTTTGAGCTGTTCGCGGCGTACTTCCTCGTCAACTTCCTGAAAAATATCCGACACGGACCTGCCCCAGCACCAGCCCCGGTTCGAAGCAACAGCCCCTTGAGCGAAGCGAAAGGAAGCCGGCGCGACGAACCCTGTAACGACAAAGTTAAGGAATTCCGGGCGGTTAGGCTCGGAAAACCGCCTGCGAGCTAGAATAAGCATGTGGCGCGAGCAAGGCAAAGCCTTGGGCGCCGCGGCGGCGATGTCGCAACAATTAACGTCAACGCCAAGATGTCGCAGCGCGGCGAAAACGGCAGCTTTTCGCCCGATTAGTCCTTCTTCTTTCGCATGCCATAGACCTGATCAGGACCCGGAAAACTGCGAGCCCGGACCTCGTCTGCATAGCCCTTCACTGCGCGCTCGATCGAGGGCCCGAGTTCGCCGAAACGCTTGACGAATTTCGGCACCCGGGGAGAAAGGCCGAGCATATCCTCGAGCACGAGGATCTGGCCGTCGCACGCGACGCTCGCACCGATGCCAATCGTCGGTATTTCCACATCGCCGCTGATGCGGCGCGCGAGTGGTTCAGCGATCGCTTCTAGCACAACGGCAAAAGCGCCGGCATCCGCCACCGCACGCGCGTCGGCTTCGATCGGCGCCCAATCGCTCTCGTCGCGGCCCTGGGCGCGGAACGAGCCGATCGTGTTGATCGCTTGCGGCGTCAGGCCGACGTGGCCCATCACCGGCACGCCGCGTTCGACCAGAAACGCGATCGTCTCCGCCATGCGCCGGCCTCCCTCAAGTTTGATGGCGCCGCAACCGGTTTCCTTCAGCACCCGCGCGGCGGAAGCAAAGGCCTGTTCTTTCGAGGCCTCGTACGAACCAAACGGCAAGTCGACGATCACCAGCGCCCGTTTTGAGCCGCGCATCACGGCGTGGCCCTGCAGGATCATCATATCGAGCGTGACCGGCACGGTGGTCTCAAGGCCGTGCATTACCATGCCGAGCGAATCGCCGACCAGAATGACGTCGCAATAGCCGTCGAGGATGCGCGCGGTATGCGCATGATAGGACGTCAAACAAACAATCGGCTCGCCGCCCTTGCGCGCGCGGATGTCGGGCGCGGTAAGCCGCCGTATCGCCTCGTGCACTGACACGCGTCAGTGTCCGAGCGCCGGCGTTCCGAACGCCGGCAAACCGATAACGATGGGATGAAACAAGAATCCGAGCCCGAGATAGAGAATGGTGCCGACGATAATCGCGATGATGTCGTTTCGCCGCCCGCCGGCCGGAATCGGCGGGCCCCCGGCGTCAGCTCGGCGCTTCAGCGTGATCCGGTCGTAAACCGCCCATGCCAGCACCGAGCCGAACAGGATGATACCGCCGAGATCGCCGTTGGCGCACAGATGCGCGAACGCCCAAAGTTTCACGCCAACCAGCATTGGGTGCTTGAGCACACGCTTGATGTCGCCTTGAATGTACGCCGCCACGACCGCGATGCTCGCCGGCCACATCAGCGCGACTACGATCTGACGCGTCCACGCCGGCGGATACCACAGCGGGATCAAGCCCTCGGCGCGGTAACGCGCAAACCCGAAGCCAATCAGGACAAGACCGACGATCGAGACCAACGAGAACAGGCCCAGATAAGGCCCACGGCCCATCCGCGTGATCAATGCTTCTCGTTCGCCGCGCATGGAAACAAACACATGCGCGCCGAGAAATACGATCAGCCCGATAATTTCGACGGTGAGGCCCATGGTCCACGCTAAGTTTGCAGCCGCGGGCACACTGAATGCGTTAAAATCGCCCGCCGCGGTCGTGTCAGGGCGCGATCATGGCTAGCGCGCCCTGCTTGTCAATGATGCCATCGACAGCCCCTTAAACACTGCCCTTGCAATCAAATGTAGTTTGCTGGCGCCCGCGGCAAAGTAGGACAGTGATCCCGCCCGCGAAAACGAATACCAAGTGCCAATGAAACATTACGCGGCTGCATTTATCGCTATCCTACTGACTGTTCCCGCTCTGGCGCAGGATTGGGCAACGAGAGGCGTCAGGATCATCGTGCCGTTCGCGGCGGGGGCTACACCTGATCTCGTCGCCCGTCTCGTCGCCGATGTGCTCCATCAGAAGCTCGGTCAGACTTTCATTGTTGAGAACCGGCCGGGCGCCAGCGGCAACATCGGCACCGACGCGGTGGCGAAAGCGGAGCCCGATGGCTCAACGATCGGCGTGAGCATCGGCGGGCCACTGGCGATCAATACGCTCTTATTCGGCAAACTTCCCTATGATCCGACCAAGGACCTCACGCTGATCACGATGCTGGTGACGCAGCCGAGTGTGCTGGCAGTCAATGGCGATCTCGGCGTCAACGGCGTGGCGCAACTGGTCGACCTGATCAAACGCAATCCGGGCAAGTACAATTTCGGCTCAATCGGCACCGGATCGCTGTCGCACCTGGCGATGGAAGCCATCGCCATCAAAAGCGGCACGCAGCTGGTGCATGTGCCTTACACCTCATCGCCGCAGGTGATGACCGCACTCATTCGCAATGAAGTGCAGATGGCTTGCCTGCCCGCAACTACTGTCGTGCCGCAAGCCAGCACGGGCGCAGTGAAAATCCTCGCCGTCTCGACGGCGAAGCGCTCCGCTTTGTTGCCCAACATTCCGACGCTGAAGGAATCGGGCGTCGACGTCGAAGCCGACGCCTGGATGGGCCTAATTGGTCCTGCCGGTCTTTCGTCCGCCACGGTCGACCGCATCAATCAGCTCGTCCGCGACGCTATCACCTCGCCGGCGATCCGCGAGAAACTCGCGACGCAGTTGATGGAGCCGATCCCAGATACGCCGGTCGACTTCCGCGCCCGGATCAACGCCGACCTCGCCCGCTGGAAGCCGGTGATCGAAACGGCGCATATCCGGATCAACTAGCGCGCCGGACGGCGGCAAAATCTCAAGCGTCACGAACCGATTTAAAAGCGGAAGTTTACGCCAGCTTTGACTTCCTGGATGTTGAGATTGGCGTTCGAGCTGTAAAGCGGGGTCGTCGGCGTCGTGAAATTCAAAGTCTGCGAGCCGAAGTTCAGATAATCATACTCGATCTTGGCCGACCAATTCTTGGTGATGCCGTATTCAAGTCCGGCGCCGGCGGTCCAGCCGGTGCGCATGAAAGTCGTGTTCGCGCTGTTGGCAAAGGTGTCGGTGAAGCTGCTGGCGTCTTGCGCAAACGCGACACCACCCTTTCCGTAAATCAGAATGCGATCGAACGCGGCGCCGATGCGGCCGGTGACGGTCGACGTCCAGTTTACGCCGGTGTTGATCGAATCGCCGAGCGAATCCGTGCCGCCACCCTTGAGGTTGGTCCAGCTGAAATCGCCCTCCACACCAAGCACCAGCATGTTGAGCTGATAATTGGCGCCGAGCTGGGCGCCGCCGAGAAAGCCCGTGCTGCCGAAGGTATTGCTCGCTCCCGTGATCGGGTCGCTCCAGGACGAATTACCGAAATCGCCGCCAGCGTGCGCGCCGATATAGAAGCCGGTCCAATTGTAGATCGCAGCCGGCGCGTAAGCGACCGGCGCGGTCGGCGGCGGAACCGACGGCGGCGGCAGATCGGCGGCAGTCGCCGAGGAGATAGACAAGGCTGCGACCACGGCGCCGGCGACGCCGCCAGTGAAGGCACGAATTGTCATGAAGAACTCCACCCTTACCCCAAACACGCTCTCGCCCCGCGCACCGACGGAACCCGACGCTCCGTCGTGCAGCGCGCATGAAGTCATGCATGTTCGGAAAAACGATGGTGTCACCGTGGCCGGAAAATGACGCCAGCTTTGTTGTTAATGAATCTGCAATCTGGAATTTGAGCGGCGGAACAATGAACAAAACGACAGCAACCAATACGATCGGTTAGCAGGAACAATACTGCTTCGTTTAGACCTTCTCATTTATTTTCAGAGGTGATGGAACTCGTACGCCTTCTGGTTCGAGCGTCAGGTAACGAAGCTGTTGCGACAGCTTCTTCGTCGCCTCTGCCGTTGCCTCGGAAATTTGCGTTCGCAATGCGTTGTCATATCGTATCGCCGCAGTCGCGATGCTGATCGCGCCGACGACATTTCCGTTGGGACCGATCACAGGCCGCGCTGTGCCGATGATTCCTGGTATCTGTTCCTCGAAACAATACGCGATGCCTTCGCGGCGGATGGTCTGGAGTTGAATGCGCAGTTCCTCGGTCGAGCGAATGGTTCGGGGCGTCACCGGCACGAGTTCGACCCGCGCCAAATAATCCTCCTGCATATCGGCGGGCAGATAAGCCAGCAAAGCCTTACCGTAGGACGTGGTGTAGAGCGGCGATTTTTCGCCTAGCCGCATCACCGCCAGAAGCGTGTCGCCGCCGAGGACGGTAGCGACAGTCTCGGCCAGATCGCCGCGCAAGATGTTCAAGGCCGACGTCTGATTGGTAGCGAGCGTCAGTTCCGCCAGAACGGGTCCGGACAGACCGATGACATCGTGAGTTTGCGCGGCACCGCGCGCGATGTCGATGATCGCCGGGCCAAGTCCGTAGCCTTTTGTGTCGGAGGAATAAGCGAGCCAACCCCGCCCCACCAGATTCCTGAGCAACTGACTCAAGCTGCTCTTCGGAATGCCCATGATGTCGGCAATTTCCGCATGCGACATCTCGCGGCCCCACCGGCCGAGCAGTTCGAACAAGGTCAGGACGCGGTCCGCCGATTTGACCGTTACGCGGCTGCGTGCGCCGTTTCCGCCCTCGTCGGCATCCTTTGCGTGTTTAGGCACCAAGCCCCCGTGCGCTGCCAAAAGACGGAGCTAACCCCGCTCGACGATCAGATTGCCATATTCGCGCCGTCGACGGCGAGAGCATGCCCGGTTACGTATGAAGCAGCGTCGGAGCAGAGAAAGAGCGCCGCACCGGCGACCTCCTCGGGCCGGCCGAAGCGCCCGATCGGGTGCTGCGCCAGCAGAATTTCTTCCAGCCCCGGTACTTTCACGAACACGCCCTCTTTGGTCATTGGCGTTTCGATCACGCCGGGCATGATCGCGTTCACCCGGATGTTCTTGGTCGCGTAATCGAGCGCGGTCGCGCGCGTTAGCCCGAGAACGCCAGCCTTCGAGGCACAATAGGCCGGCATATTATATTGCCCGACCTGGCCCAAGGCAGAGGACGTATTGACGATCGCACCACCTCCGGTTCGGAGCATGGCGGAGGTCTCATACTTCATGCACAAAAACATGCTGGTCAGATTGATGCGAAGAACACGGTCCCATTCGGCCAAGGTGTAATTGCCGACCGGCTCCGCAAGCTCGCTGATGATGCCAGCGTTATTGAAGGCACAATCAAGCCTGTCGTAGGCTTGCACCCCGCTCGCCACGACATCTTCGACGAATGGCTCGGAAGAGATATCTCCAGCCAGAAAATTGGCGAGGCCGCCGGCTTTGCGCACAAGGTCGAGTGTTTCCTGGCCGCGCCCGGCATCGCGGTCGGTCAGGGTGAGGCGTGCCCCCTCCCGCGCAAACAGCAGCGCCGCAGCACGGCCGATGCCGCCGGCGGCTCCCGTTATGATGACCGATCGATCCGCCAGTGCGCCTGCCATGATGTCTCCCTCCACCTATTCATGTACATGACCTTGTGCATAATGGTATACGAGTTTGCGGGGGCAGGCTTCTGCCCACGCGGAACGCGCCGGCCATAAAGGTCGCGAAATAGACGGGAGGAATGCGAATGAGGACATCGTTAGGACTAGGTTTGGCGTTGGCAGGTGCCGCATTTTGTGCGCTGGCAATGCCCGCGGCGGCTGAGGACAAGCCGCTGACCATCGGCGTATCGCATCAAAGTCTCGGCTTTCCCTACGCAGTTGCGCTGCAAAACGGCGAACTGAAAGCGGCCAAGGAGCTTGGTGCCAAAACGATCGATCTAGACTCTCATCTGAACACGCTCACGCAGGCGAACGATATCGACAAGCTGATCGCGCAGCATGTCGACGGCATCGTCATCGATCCGGGCGACAGCATTGCAGCTCAGGATTGGGCCGACAAAGCCAAAGCAGCCGGCATTCCGATCGCCTCGATGGGCGTGTTCGTCGGTGACCCCAAGAAGCATCAGCCGCCGTGGGTCTATCCCGCGCTGGTCGGTTTAGCGGACCGCAACGATATCGAGCAAGGTTATGCCGTTGGCAAACTCGCGGTTGCCGATAATCCGAACGGCGGTAAAATTGCGATCGTCGAAGGACTGCCCGGCTTTGCCGCAGTGCTGTTCCGCACCGAAGGCTTTGAAAAGGCCTTAAAAGAATCCGGCAAGAAGTTCGAGGTGATCGCCAAACAAGCCGGCAATTGGGACCCCGAGCGCGCCCATCAAATCTGCCAGGACGCGGTTCAAGCGCATCCCGACACCACGATCATGTTCGTGCACGATCAGGCGATGGGCCAAGGCTGCCTCGCAGCTCTGAAATCGGCCAAGTCGAAGGCAAAGATCTATACGCTCGACAGCTCCAAAAGCGTCGAGGCACTGATCAAGGCCGGCGAGCCGATCGTGACTACGTGCGCCAACCCGGAGACCAGCGGCTATCAGGCGACCGCGGCCGTCATCAACTACGCCCGCACGAAAAAGATGCCGGCCGATCGGTATCTGACCTACAAGTGGGACACCGTCAGAAAGGATAATGTGGACACCTGTCCGCCCCAGTTCTGAGGATGTCGCCTTGGCGTTGAATGATGCGGTCCTATCGGTCAGACGATTGGAAAAAGTCTATCCGAACGGGACCGCAGCGTTGAAGAATGCCAGTTTTGAAATTGCCGGCGCCACGATTCATGGCCTCATCGGGGCTAATGGCGCCGGCAAATCGACGCTGATCAAAATTCTCTCCGGTGCGATCGTCGCCTCCGGCGGCGAGATCGTCTGGTCGGGCGAACGCCGCTCTTGGCGCAAGCCGGCAGACGCCGCCGCCGCCGGCATCGCCACCATCCACCAGCACATCCCGTTAGCCGGAACATTATCGGTGCGTGAAAACGTGTTTCTGGCTTCGAGGGAGCCGTGGCGGGAGTCCGGTTTCGAACGGCGCCGCTTCGATGAGCTACTCGAGACCGTCGGCTACGACATCGATCCTGACACGATCGTCGACGAGTTGCCGATCGGACGACGGCAGATGATTTCAATCCTTCAGGCTATCGCCGCCAATGCGCGTCTCCTGATCATGGACGAGCCAACGGCGTCCTTGTCCGACACCGAGCGTGCCATGGTGTTCGATACCATTCGCCGTTTGCGAGATTCGCAAGGCACGTCGGTCTTGTTCATTTCGCACTTTCTCGACGAAATCCTGGAGCTTTGCCAAAACGTGACGGTGTTGCGCGACGGAGTCACGGTCCTCAACGAGCCGCGCGCTGCAATCGACGAGCAAAAGCTGATCGTTGCCATCGTCGGCCGCGAAACGGCGCTCGCGGCCGTCAACCACTCGACATTCGTGCATGAAACCGCCGAGCCCCTGCTGACCGTCAGCGAACTTTCGTCGCGCGGTCGTCTTAACCAGATCGCGTTCTCCGCCAAGCCCGGCGAAATTGTCGGACTGGCGGGGCTCCTCGGTTCCGGACGCAGCGAAATCCTGCATGCCATCTTTGGCGCCGATCCGGCCGCGAGCGGCAGCGTCATGATCGAAGGCCGGCCGGTCGGTCGAACCATCCCGGCAGCGATGGCAGCCGGAATCGTGCTCGTTCCCGAAGACCGGATTCGCCAGGCGCTGTTCGTCGATGAATCGATCCGCTGGAATACGACATTGCCGAATCCGGCGCCCGTCTCGGCGCTGGGTCTATTTCCGATCGAGTCGCTGGAAGAACAACGCGCGGCCATGATCATCTCGACGTTCTCCGTGGTTGCGCCGAATGCCGACGTTCCCGTCGCCGCACTCAGCGGCGGCAATGCGCAAAAGGTCGCGCTTGGCCGCGCGCTCGCCAACGACTGCCGCGTACTCCTGCTCGATGAACCCACCGCGGGCGTCGATATCGGCGCCAAGGCAGACATTCGCCACGCCATCGGAAAACTTGCAGCAAACGGTACTGCGATTGTCGTGGCAATTTCCGATTTTGAAGAGCTGCTGGCGCTGTGCGATCGTGTTCTCGTCGTTTCCCACGGACGTATCATCGCCGAGCGGCGCGCGGCCGACACCAGCGAGCACGAGTTGATGGCGCTCGCCGGCGGCTTGACCAACTGAGTTGCCGACGTGGCCGAACTGACCCAAGCACAATCGCTCGTCTCAAAGACCCCGCCATGGCGGAAGAGGCTCAAGGGCTTTTCGCTTGGCGAAGCCGGCATTTATTACGCTTTGGCGCTGATCCTGATCGTCCTCACCGTGCTCTCGCGCGTGCTTGAGTCGCAGAACTTTCTCGATCCGGCCAATCTCGCAAACATTCTCTATCAAGCTTCCTTCGTCGCCATCATTGCGGTGCCGATGACGCTGGTGCTGATCAGCGGCAATTTCGATCTGTCGGTCGCATCGACCGCCGCCATTTCGGCCGCCTGCGTTCTGTTGTTGAGCGACGCGGTCGGGATTTTTCCAGCCATGCTCATCAGCCTCGTGCCGGGTGTGCTGGTCGGCCTGGTCAACGCCGCGGTCGTGCAGGGCCTCGGCATCAACGCTTTTATCGTGACATTGGCGACCATGACCGCGCTGCGCGGCGTGCTCTTGATCATCACCGGCGGCCGTACTGCCTCCGCGGAAGATCGCGAGGCGCTGTGGCCGCTAAAATGGCTCGAGAATGGATTTTGGACTGTCCCGAATCTGCTGTGGTGCGGCGGCGCGGTCGCCATCATCGCGGCCGCTCTCATGTGGTGGCGGCGCCGGGGCGCGCTCCCGCTGTTTTGGGGTGGCGTCGGAGTAGTGCTGCTCGTCGGCGGCTGCTTCATCGATGCATCCTGGCCGCTTGCGAAGCCCGTCTATTACATGGCGGCGGTGACCGCGGTGGCCTGGTGCGTGACGCGCTTCACAATTGTCGGCCGCCGTCTCCAGGCCGTCGGCGCCAATCCAGAAGCGGCGCGGCTCATGGGCATCAGCATCAACCGCTATCGCACCGTGCCGTTCGTGCTCAACGGCTTGGCCGCGTCGTTCGTCGGCCTCCTGTTTGCGGCGCGTCTGGGTGCTGTGCTGCCGAACGCGATGTCGGGCATGGAACTGACAGTGATCACCGCGGCGATCTTGGGCGGTACATCGCTGTTCGGCGGCTCGGGAAGCGTGCTCAAGTCCGTCGCCGGCGCTGTCGTGCTTTATACGCTGGTCAACGGCTTCGACATTCTCGGCCTTGGCACCAGCTATCAGGGCGTCATTGAAGGTGTGGTTCTGATCATAGCTGCCGCGATCTACACCATCGGCAAACGCGGACGGCGCGGGTAAGACTTCAACATTCGAGGTGAGCAATGGCTGGACGTTTGAAAGATAAGGTTTGCATCATCACCGGCACCGGAAGCGGCATGGGACGCGCCGCCGCGCTCTTGTTTTGCGCCGAAGGCGCGAAAGTCGTCGGCTGCGACATCAATCCCGAGAGCGCCGAGGCGACGCTGCGCGATGCACTGAAGGCGGACGGGCAAATGGTTTCGCTGCAACCGGCCGACCTGACCAAACAGGACCAATGCGACGCGCTGGTGGCGCTTGCGCTCAAGACCTATGGCGGCATCGACGTCGTCTACAACAACGCGGCGACCGCCTATTTCGGCTGGATGGATCAATTCACCTTCGAGGAATTCGCCCGCACCATCGAGCAGGAACTGCTGATCGTGTTCCGCTTCTGCAAGACGGTCTGGCCGCATCTGATCGCACGCGGCGGCGGCTCGATCATCAACGTCGCCTCAACCTCGGCGAAGGTTGCGTACAAGGCGTTGCCCGGTATCGCCCACACCGCCGCCAAAGGCGGCGTTCTCGCCATGACGCGCCAATTGGCAATGGAAGGCGGCAAGCACAACATCCGCGCCAACACGATCTCGCCGGGCCTGATTGCGACCGGCGCGACGCGCGAGCAATTAAAAAATCCAGACTTCCTCAACCCCATGATGGAAAAATTGATGCTCGGCCGCGTGGGTAAACCGGAGGAAGTCGCGCCCGCCGCGCTGTACCTGGCCTCGGATGAAAGCTCGTTCGTCACCGGCGCCGACATCGCGGTCGATGGCGGCACCACGGCGTGGTAATCCACGCCAATCTGATCAATCACAGCTGAAACAAAGGGAGAGCAGCATGCGCACTTTGGCCTTAGGCGCTTATCAACTCGGTATCGTCGTGCCCGACATTCACAAAGGGATGGATTTCTTCAAAGGCAAGCTCGGCGTTCCGGAGTTCCTCTATATTGAGAAGCCGGAGCTGCAAGACGAAACCTACATGGGCAAGCCGGCGCCGTTGCGCTTGCAGCTCGCCTTCGGCTGGTGCGGCGAAATGCAGGTTGAACTCATTCAACCCATCGCCGGCATCAGCACCTATTCAAAGTTCCTCGACCACAATCCGAAGGGCGGCGTCCATCACTACGGCATCGAAATTCCAAACTACGCAGAGGGCGTCAAGGAAATGGAAGCCGCCGGCTATTCGCTCGTGCAAGGCGGCCGCCACAACGAAACGCGGTTTGCCTATTTCGACACGACTAGCACTATCGGCACGCTGACGGAGCTGGTCTATCTGCAGCCCGAGGAGCGCGCTTTCATGCATGGGCTAAAGCACAAGAAGTGAGGCCGGAAGCGGCCGTGGTTGTTTGCCGGTGCAAAAAATGACCGCCTAAACGGCCTCGGCGTATTGCTCCGGCGAAAATCCGACCAGCAATTTGCCGCCGCCGAGTTCCAGCACCGGCCGCTTGATCATGGACGGCTGGGCCAACATCAACGCCAGGGCTTTCTTGGCGTCGATGCTGCTTTTGTCTTTGTCGGGGAGCTTGCGGAAGGTCTTACCGGCGCGATTGAGCAAGATTTCCCAGCCGACTTTCTTGCTCCATCCTTCGAGCCGCTCGCGGTCAATGCCTACGGCCTTGTAATCGTGAAATGAATAGGAAACGCCGCGCTTGTCGAGCCACGCGCGCGCCTTCTTCATGGTGTCGCAGTTTTTGATGCCGAAGATGGTGATGGGCTTCGCCATACGCGTCACTCCGCCTTGCGGCACTGTAACACAAATCTCGACGGCACCGCCGCTGATAGCCTAGTGCTTCCTTAAGCGTCCCATGGATATTCGCGCTGATAGCTAGTCAGCGCGCGTACTTGCGTCCCCAATTGCGCATGGCGCCGACAATCGGGCCGAGGTCGCGACCTTTGGCGGTCAGCACATACTCCGCCCGCGGCGGACTCATCGAATAGAAACGCCGCTCCACGACGCCATTCTGTTCCAGCGTTCTCAGACGCTCCGACAACGTCGTCGGCGCAATGCCCTCCAGCGAGTCCTGCAAGTCTTGGAAGCGCCTTGCGCCGTGCAAAATGAGGTCGCGCAGGATGAGACAAGTCCAGCTCGATCCAATGACGCTTAAGGTGCGCGCCACCGGACACTCGGCGATCTCTTGCTTCTGCATAATTCTTTTTACCCGGCCAATGCAACTTTTGCAATTGACTTCGATTATCATAGTCACTATCGAATAAATAGTCAATGACCAATGGAGTAGTCCATGACCCCGCAAATCCCTGAATACGTCATAGCGTTCGAGTCGATCGTTCGGCCGCTGGTCGCGGCGATAGCACTCGGCCTTATCTGGATCGGTGCCGCCCGCATGGAGGCGCCCGCGCAGTCGCGATACACGACCGCCGGCGTCTTGTCGGTGGCGCTCATCGCCTGGCTGGCCATCGCCCAATACCTCGGCGCGGCAAATGTGTATTTCGCGACCAACGATAACGCGATTCCGATCATCCTGTTCGGCCTGTTGATTCCGCTGGTGGCCGCCGCTTTTGCCCTGTGGCTATCGGGAAACTTCGCAAACCTCGTCACCGCGATACCGCTTCCCTGGATCGTTGCGGCCCAAATCTATCGCGTCGCCGGCGGCATCTTCCTTGTGCTTTGGGCGGACGGACGCTTGCCCTGGCAATTCGCGTTGCCCGCAGGAATTGGCGACGTTACGACCGGGTCTTTTGCCGTCGTTGTGGCTGCGCTGTTGGTCCGAAAGGCGGCTGGCGCGCGCAGAGCGGTTTACGCCTGGTGCATCTTTGGCATCGCCGACCTCGTCGTGGCGGTTGCGATGGGGGCAATGACGTCTCCGGGGCGGCCACATCTCCTTGCTCTAGACGCGCCGAACCTCCTCATCTCGTCGTATCCGCTCGTGATGATACCCACCTTCGCCGTCCCACTGGCCCTGATGCTCCACGGCCTCGTTGTCTGGCGGCTGCGGCGGCAGAAGACCGTGACAGGTCGGTTGGTCACGGCTTGACGCCCAGATCAATCGTGCCGGGAGAGGGCGGCGAGATGTCGCCCTTCCCGATCGTCGGCCCGACTTAGGCACTTGCCTGGCAGGGCGGCGTTTGGTTCCCTCGGCAACCGACACGATCCGCGAGGACGATCCATGACGCCCCCTGGTAACGCGGCCTACGGCCTCGCCGAGCTTAAGAAGGAGCATGGCCTCGGCGGTATCGGTGCAACAAAAGCCCGCGACGTGCCGCGCATCGACATGAGTGGGTTTGACAAGCGCAAGCCCGAGATCGCCGAGCAGGTATGGAACGCCTCGACCGAGATCGGGTTTTTCCAGCTGGTCAATCACGGCATTCCGCAGGAGCAGATCGACGAAGCCTTTGCCATGACGGAGCGCTTCTTCGCGCTGCCGCACGACACCAAAGCGAACTACCCCCTCGGCAAGGGCACCAACGCCGGCTGGGAGTACAAAAGCCAGGTGCGGCCTTCGACCGGCACCGCCGACCAAAAAGAATCCTACCAGATCACCCTGCCCCGGATGTCCGGGCTGTGGCCGACGGGAAGCGAACTGCCGGGTTTCAAAGCGGCGATGCTCGCATTCGAGCGCACCAACTGGGCACTGGCGATGAAGGTGCTGTCGTGTTTCGCGCTCAAGCTCGGCTTTGCGCCGGACTTCTTCACCGAGCGCCACGATCCGCAGTCGATTGAATATCAGTGCACTCTGCGGCTGCTGCACTACCTGCCGATGGTCAACGCCAAGCCCACGGATTTCACCGGCTGGCGCGCCGGAGCGCATACGGATTTCGACTGCCTGACGCTGCTCCATCAGCGCACCGGCCAAAGCGGGCTGCAGCTTTGTCCCGGAAAGGAATCCGCGGAGCTCGCCTGGACCGACGTCGAGCCTCTCCCCGGCGTCATCACCTGCAATATCGGCGACATGCTGATGCGCTGGAGTGACGACAGACTTCTGTCGACGCTGCACCGCGTGCGCATGCCACGAACCGATGAATATCTCGGCCCGCGCTATTCCATTCCGTTTTTCTGCCAGGCCAACAAGGACGCGGTGATCCAGGGTCCCGGCAAAAGCTACGCCCCGATCACGGCGCATGACTACCTGCAGCAACGGATCGCAGCGAATTACGGCAAGTAGTCGCGCGCCTACTTCGAATGCGGGCTGTCGGGTGCGTGAACTGACGTTACCCCGACATTGCCGTATTTCGCCAACGACCCAATACCGACGTTGAGTCGGGCTGCACAACCTCCAAGTTTGGATCCACAGTCTTTGCAACTGTGTTAGATTGTCGACCAATACAATGTCTCGGCTCAAGCCTTTGAGGGGAGCAATGAGGCGGCGCGAGTTCATTTCGGCGATTGCCGGCGCGACGGCGTGGCCACTCACGGCGCGCGCGCAACAGCCTACAGCGCCACTGATCGGTTACCTTAGCGCCAGGTCGCCCAATGACACGAAGCATTTGCTGGCGGCGTTCAAAAGCGGATTAGCTCAGCATGGCTACGTAGAAGGACAGAACATCAGCATTGAATACCGCTGGGCGCTCGGAAAATATGACGGGCTGCCAGCCATGGCGGCCGAGCTGGTCGGCCGGCGCGCGGCGGTGCTGGCCGCGAGCGGCGGCGAGCCAGCCGCTTCTGCGGCTATCGCCGCTACCAAGACTGTCCCTATCGTCTACGTCATCGGCGGCGATCCGGTGAAAGAAGGTCTGGCAGCGAGCTTCAATCGGCCCGGCGGCAATGCCACCGGGATCACCTTATTGACCGATCTGTTGGAACCGAAACGGTTTGGCTTATTGCGCGAGCTTGTGCCGAACGCATCGATCATTGCCGTGCTGCGTAATCCAAAGTTCTCCCAATCGGCTGAAATGATCCGCGAAGTGCAGGCGGCAGCCAAAGCGACCGGTATGCAAATCGAAGTTTTACAGGCAAGCACGGACGACGAACTTGATGCGGCATTTGAGACAATCGGTCGCAAACATTTTGCTGCCTTTGCAACACTCGCTGATCCTTTCTTTGACACCCGGAAAGACAAGATTACGGCTCTTGCGGCGCGCAGTGCGGTGCCCGCGATGTATCACGCCCGCGAATACGTGTTGGCTGGCGGCCTGATCAGTTATGGGATCGATTTTTCCGAGGCGTACCGGCTGGCCGGAGTCTATGTCGGACGAGTCCTGCAAGGCGCGAAGGCCGCCGACTTGCCGATCATGCAGGCTTCAAAGTTTCTCATGGTGATCAACTTGAAAACCGCCAAAACGCTCGGCATCAAAATTTCCGACAACCTGCTTTCCATCGCCGACGAGGTTATCGAATAAGGCGGCGCAATGTTGCCGACTTACGTCTGCGAGGCCAACGAAACTATTCGGGTTGAATGATCGTGGGCGCTCATGCGTTGTTATTTGCCGACGGTGATGCAGGCTTGGCGAGCCATCCGACATAGGTCAGATAAAGCCCGGCCGCGACGAGGACACTGAAGATCAGCCGTACAACAGGCACCGCGATCAAATACATGCCGCCGCGCTCGTACAGAGCGGGAGCGGCCAAGAGCAGTACGCCGCGAAGCACCAGGACCCAGCCGAACAGCGAGATGATGACCGCCGCCGCGCTCGACCAGTACTGATGAAAAGCGATAATCAGCAGTCCCGCAAACAACAGCAGTGCGCCCGCGAACCACACGAACAAATCGCTTTTAAAGAAATCGGCGGCCAGCACGCTCATCCCCGGCGCGCGCAACGCGATGATTCCGGGAACGATCACCAGCCAAGGACCCAAGACGCGGGCGAACGCGCGGGTGCGGGCTTGCGATTCTGCGATGGTGGCCACGAAATTGTCGCTCCGTCGGTCGGTTTATTCTCAACGTTTAGTCCATTCGACATTGCAGGCCTATTATCGCCCGAGGAGCATCGCCGCTCTGGAGGTGACCAGCCGTGCTATTAATCGCAGCGGATAACCCGGGTAGTTTGGTGCGTCGGCCGGAAGTGCGGCGTCAGCGGGACGGAATTTTGTACAGATCCGCATCTCCGTGGGCGGGAGATCGCCGTGGAAGCGGGCCCGATATGCCGATACCCAATGCGGCCCTTTATCGAAATCGACAAACATCGCCGAATTGCAACAGGTCGCGACCATCCGGTTGGTGGCCGACGTTTCCTTGAGCTTGTAACTCTTGAGGAGCACGTCGCCGTGTGTGCAGCGAAACCGGTCTTTGCGGAACAGAAGGTAGGCCGTACCACCATCGGATCCGAGAATGGCGGCCGCATTCGGCAATGCCTCGATCCGTCGAGCGCCCTCCTGACAGTCGTCGCAATAACAAACGGCGGCCACGATGGGATCACCAGTTGCTGCGAGGGCGACCTGACCGCAGACGCAGGATGCCGCAAAGCGTGGTTTGGCTGTCATCGGCCACCTGCGGCGACTGCGCTTACTCCCACTCGATCGTCCCCGGCGGCTTCGAAGTGACATCGTAGACAACGCGGTTGACGCCTTTCACTTCGTTGACGATGCGGGTTGCGACCGTGCCGAGGAAATTCATGTCGAACGGATAAAAGTCGGCGGTCATGCCGTCGGTCGAGGTGACCGCGCGCAGGCCGACGACGAAATCGTAGGTGCGAAAATCGCCCATGACGCCGACAGTCCGCACCGGCAGCAACACCGCGAACGCCTGCCAGATGTCGTCGTAAAGTCCGCAGCGGCGGATTTCCTCGATGAAGATTTCGTCGGCAACGCGCAAAATGTCGAGCTTCTCGCGGCTGATCGGGCCGGGACAGCGGATCGCAAGCCCGGGGCCAGGAAATGGATGGCGGCCGACAAACGCGTCGGGCAAATCAAGTTCGCGGCCGAGCGCGCGGACTTCGTCCTTGAACAATTCGCGCAGAGGCTCGACCAGCTGCATGTTCATGCGTTCCGGCAGGCCGCCGACGTTATGATGCGACTTGATCGTCACCGACGGGCCGCCGGTGAACGACACGCTCTCGATCACATCCGGATAAAGCGTGCCTTGGGCGAGGAACTCGGCCGGTCCTTTTCCATCATTTGCGAGTTTTTTTGCCTCGGCCTCGAACACGTCGATGAACAATTTGCCGATGGTCTTGCGCTTGACTTCCGGATCGTCGACGCCGTCCAACGCCTCCAGAAAAGCCTCCGCGGCATCGACCCGTACTAGCGGAATGTTGTAGTGGCCGCGAAACAGCGCCACCACCTTTTCGCTTTCGCCGAGCCGCAACAATCCGTGGTCGACAAACACACAGGTGAGCTGATCGCCGATCGCCTCGTGAATCAGCACAGCGGCGACGGCAGAATCGACGCCGCCTGAGAGGCCGCAGATGACCCTGCCATTACCGACCTGACGGCGGATTTTTTCGATCGCCTCATCCTTGAAGGCCCGCATGGTCCAATCGCCGGTGCAGCCGGCAATGTTGCGCACGAAGTTGCGCAGGATCGCGGCGCCATGCGGCGTGTGCACCACTTCAAGATGGAATTGGGTCGCATAAAACTTGCGCTTCTCGTCGCCGATCATCGCCATCGGTGCGTTGGCCGAGGTGCCGATCGCGGCAAAACCTTCCGGCAGTTTGGTGACGCGATCGCCGTGGCTCATCCACACCGGATGCCGCTCGCCGACTTGCCAGACGCCGTCGGTGAGCGGCGACGGCTTGGTCAGTTCAAGTTCGGCACGGCCGAATTCGCGATGATGACCGGCCTCGACTTTGCCGCCGAGCTGGTGCGCCATGGCCTGCTCGCCGTAGCAGATGCCGAGCACCGGCACGCCGGCCTGATAAATCGCCATCGGCGCAAGCGGCGCATCCTTTTCGAGCACCGAGGCCGGACCGCCCGAGAGGATGACGCCTTTCGGCTTCATGTCGTGCAGCGCCGCTTCGGCTTTCTGGAACGGCACGATCTCGCAATAAACTCTCTCCTCGCGCACGCGCCGCGCGATGAGTTGCGTGACCTGCGAACCGAAATCGACAATCAGAATCTTGTCGTGAGACGCCGCCGGCTTTGCAGCGGCCTCGGCGGATTGGTTTTTGGCGACAGATGTCATGCAGCGCGCCGCAGCAGGCTGACGAAAAACCCGTCGGTATCGGTCCGGCGCGGCGTCATCAGCAATCCTGCATCCGAGATAAGCGCCGCATGGGTAAAAAGATAGGCGCGGTCGCCCAGCACCTGCGCCATGTCGGTGGGCTTTTCCACGGAAAAATCCGGGGTTCGCCCGATGAACGCGCGCACCTGATCGTCGTTCTCGTCCGCCAGGACCGAACAGGTGATGTACGCGATACGGCCGCCGGGTTTCACAAGGCCAGCGGCGCGATCGAGCAAGGCTTCCTGCTGGATCAGGCGCTGCGACAGCGCACCGGGCCGCACCCGCCATTTCGCGTCGGGATTGCGCCGCCAGGCGCCCGTTCCGGTGCACGGCGCGTCGATCAGCGCGAGATCGATGCGGCCGGCAAGGTCGCCGAGCATGTCGGCTTCGCCCCGCGGCGTACGGACCTGGATGTTATGCGCGCCGGCGCGGGCGAGCCGTTCATGGATCGGCGCGAGCTGCCGCTTGTCGATGTCGGTTGCGTAGATCTGGCCGTGGTTCTCCATGACGGCCGCCAACGCCAAGGTCTTGCCGCCGGCGCCGGCCGCGAGGTCCACGACCTGTTCGCCCGGCTTGGCGCCGGCAAACAGCGCGGCGAGCTGCGAGCCCTCGTCCTGGATTTCGACGGCGCCTTTGATAAACGCGGGCTCGGCATGAACCGCCGGGCTTCTCGCGTCCGCCGAAAGCCGGATGCGCAGCCCGATCGGCGACCATCGCGTCGGTTCGGCGCTAAGATGAGCGAGCTTGGGGAGCGTTTCATCGCGCTCGCCCCTGAGCGTGTTGACCCGCAGATCAAGCGGCGCGCGGCTGGCCAGCGCCGCGCCTTCGGCGGCCCGCTCGTCGCCGAACGCGCGCGTAAAATGCGGCTCAAGCCATTCCGGATAATCGCCCAGGACGTGAGCCGGCGCATCAGCGAGCGCAGCGCCGGCGAGCGCCTCGCGTTCGGTTTGCGTCAATTGTTCCGGCGCGAAGCGCGCGCCGCTGCAGAGCGCTGCAATCTGCTCGAGGTCGAGACCGCGCTCGCGATGCAACATGCCGATAAGGACCGCACGCGGGCTCGTCTCGCCCATGAGCCACGCCGAGGATGACCTGCGGCGCAGCGCATCATAGACAAGACCAGCAATCGCGGCGCGATCCGACGATCCGGCGAACCGATGTGCGAGACCCCAATCCTTGAGCGCGTCGGCGGCCGGACGCCGCCGCGTTTCAAGTTCGGCAAAGACCTCGATCGCACCCGAAAGGCGCGCGGCAGGCGTCATGCGGTTACAGGATGCCGCCGCTGAGGACCTCGACGATATAGATCGCCCACATCACCATGAGCACCACCGCTCCGACCGAGTAAAAAGCGCCGCGCAGCCGCACTTTGTTGTTGGTCACATGCACGTACGCCTGCAGCACCCGGCAGATCACAAAAACCCAGGCCAGGATGACAAACGCATAGCCGGCATGCCGGGTGACCCATTCCAAAGTGGTGAGGACGTAAAACAGAACCGGCAACTCGAACTGATTTGAAAACGAATAGGCCGCCTGCATCGCCGGCTTCGGCCAGTTCGGCTCGCGGAGCGCAATATCTGCAGCCTTGACCGCCCCCGTACGATAGGCCGCGCTGCGCAGCGCGCCCATGCGGAGCATCAGCACGAAGGTAAGAATGACCTCGACGAACAGCGGCAGCAGGACGGCTTGGAGCGACATCGCGCGGGATCCTCGGGTTAATCGTCAAACGTCTTATCATCGCGTCGGCACTTCGGCCAACGCGTCGTGTCACGCGCCCGTCACAGCTTGACGCTGATCGCTGTTTCGCCGCCGTCATCAATCAGCGCGCTGCGCCAGGATTTGCCTTCGAACAGCGCTTTTGACACCGCGTCGGCGGTACCGCCGTGATTGAGGTTGGCGGTGATCAAAGTGCCGCCGGTGCGCAACAGCTTACGCAGTGCGGTATGTAACGCCGGCACCGGGGCGTGACCGTCAAAGAAGGCGAGATCGTAACCGGCATCGAGCGTCGGCAATACGGAAGCGAAATCGCCTTCGTGTATGGTGATACGATGATCGAGCGCAGCGGCTGCAATGTTGTCGCGCGCGAGCGCGGCGTGATCGGGATCGCGCTCCACGGTATCGACCGTCGAGTTCGGCGCGCCGTAGGCAAACGATAGCGCGGTGTAACCGAGCGCTGTTCCCAATTCCAGAATGCGCCGCGCCTGAACTGCGGCCGCGAGCGCACTAAGCAGCGGTCCATTGTCGTAAGGGTGCGCGCCGCAGCCGTGCCGCGAACGATGTTGCTCGGTCGCCTTGCGGACGTGTGCGAACGGATCGGCGGCCGGCCTCATGCGGTCACTCGCGGCTCGGATAATTCGGACTCTCGCGCGTGATCGTGACATCGTGAACGTGGCTCTCGCGCAAACCGGCGCCGGAGATGCGCATGAACTCCGCTTTCTCGTGAAGCTCATCCAGATTCTTGGCGCCGACATAGCCCATGGCCGCGCGGAGTCCGCCGACAAGCTGGTGAAGCACATTGGCGACCGGGCCCTTGTACGGCACCTGACCTTCGACGCCCTCGGGCACGAGCTTGAGCGTGTCCTTGATTTCCTGCTGGAAGTAACGGTCAGCCGAGCCGCGCGCCATTGCGCCGACCGAGCCCATGCCGCGATAGGTCTTGTAGGAACGGCCCTGAAACAGAAACACCTCGCCCGGCGTCTCATCGGTGCCGGCGAGGAGCGAGCCGACCATGGCGCAGTCGGCCCCGGCAGCCATCGCCTTGGCGAGATCGCCGGAATATTTAATGCCGCCATCGGCGATCACCGGCGTATCGGTCTTTTGCGCCGCCTCGACCGTGTCCGTAATAGCGGTGAGCTGCGGCACGCCAACGCCTGCGATGACCCGCGTGGTGCAGATCGAACCCGGACCGATCCCGACTTTGATCGAGTCGGCGCCGGCATCGATCAGCGCCCTGGCGCCCTCGGCAGTCGCGACATTGCCGGCAACGACCTGCACCGCGTTCGACAACCGCTTGATGCGCGTCACGGTATCAAGCACACGTCTTGAATGGCCGTGTGCAGTATCGACTACAACGAGATCGACGCCGGCGTCGATCAGCGCTTCGCTGCGGACGTAACCGGCTTCGCCGACACTGGTGGCGGCAGCGACGCGGAGCCTGCCCTGCTCGTCCTTGCAAGCGTTGGGATTGGCGACGGCTTTCTCGATGTCCTTGACGGTGACGAGGCCGACGCAGCGATAGTCGCCGTCGACCACCAGAAGCTTCTCGATCCGATGTTGATGCAACAGCCGTTTTGCTTCGTCCTGACCGACACCCTCGCTGACCGTGATGAGCCCATCCTTGGTCATCAGCTCGGACACTTTTTGCCGCCGGTCGGTCGCAAAACGTACGTCGCGATTGGTGAGGATGCCGACGAGTTTGCCGGCGCGCCCGTTGCCGGCGCCCTCGACCACCGGGATGCCGGAAATGTGATTCTCCTGCATCAGCGCCAACGCGTCGGCGAGCGTTGCGTCGGGATGGATGGTGACCGGATTGACCACCATGCCGGATTCGAACTTCTTGACCTGCCGCACTTGCGCCGCCTGCACCGCCGGATCGAGATTGCGATGAATGACGCCGATGCCGCCCGCCTGCGCCATGGCGATCGCCATGTGCGCCTCGGTCACCGTATCCATCGCCGAAGCGATAATCGGGATATTCAGGGAAATTCCACGGGTAATGCGGGACCGGATATCCACCTCCGAAGGCAGCACATCCGACAGGCCGGGCCTGATCAACACGTCGTCGAAGGTCAAGCCCTCGCGTGGACCATTGCCCGAACCATTCTGCGAACCATTCTTGGCCATCGCCAACTCACTTGCGCCCGCACGGTTGAGTCGGGCTTGCTGGTGCGGGCACGTCGAAGAAGCCAAACGATCGATGAATTGTTGTCCGGCCGAACTAAATGCCCCGCCTGTTCATCAACTCAACGGCCCGCTTTTGGGTTGGCGGTGGCTCCTAGCACGTCCGCACCCGTATTGATAGATGGTGCGGGCCGGCTTTGCCGGCCAGTGCACAGCAGAGTACATTGATCGCAGCCGAGACCGTGCAATGCAGATAAAACTGAGCCGTTTCGCCCAACTCGTACCAGGCGAATCGTCACCGCCGCATCGCTTACCCACCCGTTCCACCCTGCTCATGGCGATCGCCTTCGCCGTGCCGCTCGTGTTCGCGTTGTCCGCGCGCGCGCAAGATGCAGGCGATGAACGCCGCTGCACCGGGCAGACCCGCGCCACCAATGAGGAGCGCATCTCGTCCTGCGCGGCGCTGATTGATTCGGGCCGCTTTCAGTCGCCCAATCTCGCCATCCTGCACCACAACCGGGGCATGGCGATGCGCGCCAAAGGCGACCTTAGCGGCGCGCTGAAAGATTTCACTGAAGCGATCACGCTCAATCCGGAGTACGGGCGCGCTTACGCGGACCGCGGCGGTGTTCGCTTTAGCCAGCACGATCTGGATGGCGCGGTCGAAGATCTCAACGCGGCGATCAGGATTGATGCGAATGACGCCGGCGCTTTCATGATGCGCGGCAATGTCTTCGACGAGAAAGCCGATTTCGACCACGCCATCGCCGACTACAATGAGGCGATCAGGCTTTCGCCGAACTATGCCGCCGCCTACTTCAATCGCGGTCTCGCCTACCGCCGCAAGCATGACTTCGATCATGCGACCGCGGACTACGATCAGGCCATCCGGCTCGATCCAAAGAATGCGCAAGTGCTGAACAATCGGGGCATCGTCTGGTTCGAAAAGGGCGACTTCGACCGCGCCATCGCCGACTACAATCAGGCAGTCAAGCTCGACGCCAATTTTGCCGCGGCCTACAACAATCGCGGCGATGCATTTCGCGCTAAAGGCGATCTGGTGCACGCACTGACCGATTTCGATCGTGCGATCCAGCTGTCACCGCAATTCGCGCTCGCTTATGACAATCGCGGCTTGGTCTATTACCAGAAGCGGGATTATCAGCACGCCATCGCCGATTTTGACGCGGCCATACGCTTCGATCCGGCCAATGCCGACGCCTTTGGCAACCGCGGCAATGCTCGCGACGACAAGGGCGAGCGCCCCGCCGCCATCGCCGACTACAACGAGGCCATCCGCCTCGATCCCAAGAACGCGCGCGTCTACTACGACCGCGGCATCGCATTCCGCCGCGACGGCAACCTTGAGCGCGCCATCGCCGATTTGAGCCAGGCGATCGAACTCAATCCGCAGCACGCCGGCGCCTACAATGAGCGCGGCTATGCGTACTATCAGCGGCACGACTTCGAGCACGCCCTCGCCGACTATGATCAGGCGATCAAGCTCAATCCGAAATTCGCCGTCGCCTACAACAATCGCGGCAACGCGCTCGATGATAGCGGCGATCCAGGCCGCGCCATCGCCGACTACACCGAGGCATTGCGGGTTGATCCAAATTATGCGGTAGCGCTCTACAATCGCGCCATCGCGTGGCGCCGCAAGGGCGATCTTGATCGCGCGATTGCCGATTACGACCAGGCGATCAAGCTCAACCCGACGGCTGCGGCCTACAACAATCGCGGCAGCGCTTTCCTCGCCAAAGGTGAGCCGGATCGCGCCATTGCCGATCTGGACCAGGCCATCAAGCTCGATCCGCGCTCGGCCGACGCCTACATCAACCGCGGCAACGCCAAACGCGAACGGCTCGCTCTCGACCAGGCCGTCACCGACTACACAAAGGCGATCGAGCTATCGCCGAATGCCGCGCTTGCCTTCTACAATCGCGCCTGGGCGCACTATCTGGCCGGGGACAGCGTGCCGGCGTTGGCCGATGCCGATCGCGCGATTGCGCTTAATGCTCACTCGGCCAGCGCATTTTCCACACGCGGGCTCATCCGCGAACGGCTTGCCGATAATGCGGGCGCCATCGCCGACTTCCGCAAGGCGCTCGAGCTCGATCCTTCGTTCCAGCAGCCGGCCGAGGGTCTGCAACGGCTCAAAGCCGGTCCTCCGGCGAGCCGCTAATCCTTGATCACCCCGTCGAGTTCGTACGACCGCGTCGTTCCGCTCATCGTCGCGGTGGCGTTGTTCATGGAAAACATGGACTCGACCGTGATCGCGACGTCGCTGCCGGCGATTGCGCGCGCGCTCGGCACCAACCCGCTGGCGCTGAAGCTCGCGGTCACCTCCTATCTGCTGGCGCTGGCGATCTTTATCCCGGCGAGCGGCTGGACCGCCGATCGCTTCGGCGCGCGCAATGTTTTTCGCCTCGCTATCGGGGTGTTCGTGCTCGGCTCGATCGGCTGCGCGCTGTCGCGTTCGCTCGATGAATTCGTGATGGCGCGGATCCTTCAGGGCATGGGCGGCGCAATGATGACGCCGGTCGGACGGCTGATCATGGTGCGCAGCATCGACAAACGGCTTCTGGTCAATGCCATGTCGTTGGTGACCATACCGGCTCTGGTCGGCCCGATCTGCGGTCCGCCGCTCGGCGGTTTCATCACGACGTATGCGTCCTGGCATTGGATCTTCCTCATCAACGTACCGATCGGGCTCCTCGGTATGGTGATGGCTACATTCTTTATTCCGGACCTGCCCGGAGAACGGCCGGGACCATTCGACTACGTCGGATTCATCCTTTCGGGGCTTGGCATCGGCGGATTGGCCTTCGGACTTTCGGTGCTCGGTCTTGAATTCTTGCCGGTCTGGATCGTTGCGCTGCTGCTGGGCGGCGGCGCGGCCGCAACGGTCGGGTACATCTTCCATGCCAGACACAAAGCAAATCCGATCCTCGATCTCAGTCTGTTCAAATATGCGACGTTCCGCGCCAGCATTTACGGCGGCTTCATGTTCCGCATCGGCATCGGCGCTCTGCCGTTCCTGCTGCCGCTCCTGTTGCAGATTGGATTCAATCTTTCACCGTTTCAGTCCGGGCTCATCACCTTTACCGGCGCGCTCGGCTCGATGTTCATGAAGGCTGCCGTCGCCAGCGTGCTCAGACGCGTCGGCTACCGTCCGGTGCTGGTCTACAACAGTCTCCTCAGCGCCGCCTTTCTCGCGGCTTGCGCCAGCTTCGTGCCGGGCATGCCATTCGCCGCGATGGTCGTCATTCTGCTTGCTGGCGGATTTTTCCGCTCGCTGCAATTCACTGCGATCAACACCATCGCTTACGCCGAGATCGAGCCGCGCTTGATGAGCAGAGCCACCACGCTCGTTTCCGTGGCCCAGCAACTGGCGCTCTCGACCGGCGTCGCCGTCGGCGCGCTCGTTGTCGAGCTGATGCTTAAGCTCAAGCACGGCAGCGCGATGAATGCCTACGACTTTCCGCCCGCCTTTCTCGCGGTCGGCGTCATCACCGCAGCGGCGGCCCTGATCTTTGTCCGGCTCGCGCCCGATGCCGGCGCCGAACTCGCCGGCCGCGAAGTGATTGCCCAGACTGCGCGCGACACGGCGCGCTGATCAATAAACGCGTGGGACCCAAGGCTATTTTGCGGTTGGCTTCGAGAGCGGCGGCACGCGATCGTCGCCGCCGCGAAACCCGCGGGCGAGCAGATAAAGCTCAGCTGAATCGGTGCGGCTTGCCGGCGGTTTGACGTGCTTGACGCTGCTAAAATCGCGCTTGAGGTCGGAGAGAAGTCCAGCCTCGGTGCCGCCCTGCAGCACTTTGCAGAGAAAGCTCCCACCGCCAGCCAGCACTTCGCGTGCGAAATGCACCGCCGCCTCTGCCAGCGCCATAATGCGCAAATGGTCGGTCTTGCGATGGCCGGTGGCATTGGCCGCCATGTCGGAAAGCACCACGTCGGCTTTGCCGCCAAGTAAAGCTTTCAGGTGCTCCGGGGCGGTCTGGTCGAGAAAATCGAGCTTGAGGAATTCGACGCTGGTAATCGGCTTCATGTCCAGAATGTCGAGCGCCACTACGCGGCCGCCGGCGCCAACACGCCGCACCGCGATTTCGCTCCAGCCACCCGGCGCGGCTCCAAGATCGACGACGCGGCTGCCAGGTTTGAGCAAATGATATTTGTCGTCGATCTCGGCGAGCTTATAGGCCGCGCGGGAGCGAAATCCGTCGCGCTTGGCGCGCAAGACGTATGGATCTTTGAGCTGACGCTCCAGCCACGTGCGTGAGGACAGCGTGCGGCGCTTTTCATCTTTGAGCCGCGCCATGATCCGTCAGGCTTCGCCCCAGACGCCGTCAGCACGCATCATCTCGACCAGCATGCCCTCGCGCAGGCCGCGATCGGCGACGCGCAGCCGCGGACAGGGAAACGAGCGGCGAATGGCATCGAGGATCGCGCAGCCGGCGAGCACCAGATCGGCGCGTTCGGCGCCGATGCAAGGATTGGCGGCGCGCTCATCAAAACTCATCGCAATCAGTTCGCCGACGACGCGCGACACCTCGGTGTCGGAAAGCCAATAGCCGTCGACCCGGCGGCGGTCATAGCGTTTCAGTTTCTGCGAGACACCGGCAATCGTCGTGACAGTTCCGGATGTGCCGAGCATGTGAAAGCCGGCAAGGTCGCCGCGATGATCGGCCGCGAACTTTTCTACCGATGCAGCGACATCATCGACCATGGCATCATAAAGTTCGCGCGGCACGACGGTACCGCCGTAGCGTTCAGCAAGCGTGACAACACCAACCGGCAACGAGGCCCAGCCGAGGATGTCGGGTTGCGGCGGCCCGCGCCGGTTACCGTTAGGCCGGCCAAGGCGAACGAGCTCGGACGATCCGCCGCCAATGTCGAACAAAATGACGCCCGCGGCGGCCGGATCGAACAGTTCGGTGCAGCCCGCCGCCGCGAGCCTCGCCTCGGTCGCCGAATCAACAATCTCGAGCTCAAGGCCGGCTTCTGCGGCAACGCGGGCGCGGAATGCTTCGCCGTTCTCGGCCGCGCGGCACGCTTCCGTCGCGATCAGCCGCGCGCGCTTGACGTTGCGCGCCTGCATCTTGTCCCGACAGACTAGCAACGCACCAACCGCGCGCTCGATCGCCGCTTCGCTGATGCGGCGCGAAGCCGCCACGCCCTCGCCAAGACGGATGATGCGCGAAAACGCATCGACGACACGAAATCCGTCCGCAGTCGGACGTGCAACGAGCAAGCGGCAGTTGTTGGTGCCGAGATCGAGCGCGGCGTAGGTGCCCTGGGACTGCTCGTTTACGAAGTCTTGAGCATCATCCCGCCATTGGCCGTCGCGCCGGATACCGTACGGCGTTCGGCGCGGCCAGCGGGGGCGCCGTCGCGGCGCTCCACGGCCGTCGAGGCCGCCGGTCGGCGGGGCCTCCTCCGTCATCCAGTACCTTCCTGCCGCGCCGGAACTCCGGGCTCGACGGCCGCGGGCTTGGTTCAAGTCCAAATCGCTCCGAATGTATCAGCGGCGGATCGAAGGGCCAATACTGTGCCGTTCCGTGCCGTTCCTGCCTATGAGCCATGCCAGCGGCCAGCTTGTCGCAGTGCACCAAGTCGCCTATGTCACCGGATATGAATCGTGACCGGATTGCTCCCCGATGAATTTGCATCAGCCCGCCGCCCGGCCGGCGGACCAATTAGCTGCAGACAGATTAGCTGTTGAGAAATTTGCCGTCGGTCAGTCGGTACCGCGCAGCGAAGATCCGATGCTGCTGCGGGGCCAGGGACGCTACACCGATGACGTCAGCCTTCCCGGCCAAGCCTATGCAGTGATGGTGCGCAGCCGCAACGCCCATGGATTCATTCGCGCCGTCAAGCTCGACGTGGCGCGAAACATGCCGGGCGTGCTCGCGATTTATACCGCCTCCGATCTGGAAGCTTACGGTGCGCTGAAATGCGTTGTGCCACTGAAGAACCGCGACGGCACACCGATGAAGAAACCGTGGCGCGGTGCATTAGCAAAAGACAAGGTTCGCTACGTCGGCGATCCCGTCGCCTGCGTCATCGCCGAAACCGTTAACGCGGCCAAAGACGCGGCTGAGGCCGTCGAAATCGAAATCGAAGCCCTGCCCGCGCTCACCTCCGCAGCCGACGCCGTCCGCAATGGCGCGCCTCTCCTTTACGACGACGTGCCCGCGAACGTTCCGCTCGACTATCACTACGGCGACACAGCCGCGGTCGATGCTGCCTTTGCCAAGGCGGCGCACATTACGCGAATGGACCTCGTGAACAGCCGCGTGGTCGTCAACGCCATGGAGCCGCGCGCGGCGGTCGCGGCATACGATGGCAGCCGGTTTACGTTATATGTTTGCTCGCAGGGCGTCACCGGCATGCGCGCCAATATCGCCGATGCGCTTGGCGTCGATGCCAAAGCCGTGCGTATTCTAACCGGCCAGGTCGGCGGCTCGTTCGGCATGAAGGGCGGCGTGTTCTCCGAGTACATCTGCATACTTCACGGCACGCGCAGTCTCGGGCGTCCGGTAAAGTGGACCGACGAACGCTCGGGAAGCTTTTTTTCCGACCATCACGGCCGCGATCACGGCGTCACCGCCGAGCTCGCGCTGGCCGAAGACGGCACCTTCCTCGCCATCCGCATCAAATGCTTCGCCGACATGGGCGCGTTTCTCTCGCCGATGGGGCCATTTCCCGGCACCGTCAACATCGTGAAAAACGTGCAGAGCATGTACCGGACGCCGCTGATCGAAGTGTCGGCGAAATGCGTTTTCACCAACACCTCGCAGACCGGCCCGTATCGCGGCGCCGGCCGACCCGAGGGCAATTACTTCATGGAGCGAATGATCGATACCGCCGCCGCCGAGATGGGTATCGATCGTATGACGCTGCGCCGGCGCAACCAGATCCGGCCGCAAGAGCTTCCCTACAAGACCGCGTCCGACGTGACTTACGACAGCGGCGAGTTTGCTGCGCTGACCAAACAGGCTTTCGAGCTCGCCGACGGCAAGGGCTTCGCCGGCCGCAAGCGCGAGAGCCGTAAACGCGGCAAGCTGCGCGGCCTCGGCATCGGCAACTTTCTGGAAGTGACGGCTCCGCCTTCGAAGGAGCTGGCAGAAATTACCTTCAACGCCGACGGCACGGTGACGCTGACGACCGGCACGCTCGATTTCGGCATGGGGCACGCTACGCCGTTCGCGCAAGTGTTGAGCCAGCAGCTGGGCGTGCCGTTCGAGAAGATCAAACTCATGCAAGGCGACAGCGATCTCCTTGTTATGGGCGGCGGCAGCGGCGGCTCGAAGTCGCTGATGCACAGCGGCACCGCAATTGTTGAAGCCTCGGCCAAGATCATCGAGAAGGGCAAGGAGGCTGCGAGCCACATTCTTGAAGCCGCACCCTCGGATATCGAATTCCAGCGCGGCCGCTTCGTGATCGCCGGCACCGACCGCTCGATTTCGGTGATGGAGCTGGCGCAGACGCTGCGTAACGGCGCAGCCAACATGCCGCCCGATGCGCCGAAATCGCTGGATGTCACCCACATCAGCGACGGACCGAGCGCACCGACTTTCCCCAACGGCTGTCACATCGCCGAAGTCGAGGTCGATCCCGATACCGGTGTTGTCGAGGTCGTCAAATACGCCTGCGTTAATGATTTCGGCAATGTCGTTAATCCGCTGGTAGTCGCCGGCCAGCTACATGGCGGCGTGGTGCAGGGCATCGGCCAGGCGCTGATGGAAATGACGGTTTACGACGGCGACGGACAATTGCTCACCGGCTCGTTCATGGACTACGCCATGCCGCGCGCGGCAGATGCGCCACTATTCGTGCTGGCCGAGCATCCGGTGCCGGCTAAGACCAATCCGCTCGGCGTCAAAGGTTGTGGCGAAGCCGGTTGCGCCGGCTCGCTGACTTCGGTGATGAACGCCGTGATCAACGCGCTGGCCGACCGCGGCGTTCGTCACGTCGACATGCCGTTGACACCGTTCCGGATCTGGCAGGCGCTGCAAAACACGAACAGCGGCGGCGCCGAGCGCTTGAAACAATGACGCAGCAGGCCATTTCCGTTCCGACGCAGCGTGTCGGCGAAATGCGCATGGTGGTGCCAATCTGCGCCGCGCACTTCGTCAGCCATTATTATATGATGATATTGGCGCCGCTGTTCGCGTTCATACGCGTAGATTATGGCGTCAGTTATACCGATCTTGGGCTGGCACTAACCGCGTTCAACCTGGTTTCAGCGGTGCTGCAGACGCCGACCGGCTTCCTGGTCGACCGCATTGGCCCGCGCGCCGTGTTGATTGCGGGCGTTGGGCTCGGCGCCGGCGCTTTCGCGGTTGCGGGCCTTGTCAATTCGTTTGTCGTTTTTGTCGCCATGTTCGCCGTCGCCGGTCTAGGCAATACCGCCTACCATCCGGCCGACTATTCGCTGTTGTCGGACCACGCCTCGCCGTCGCGTATCAGCCAGATTTTCTCGTATCACACCTTCGCCGGCATTCTCGGCGGCGCGGTTGCGCCGGCGACGCTCTTGGTAATGCACAGTTACTTCGGCTGGCGCGGCGCCTTCGTCGGCGCCGCCGTGTTGGGCTTTTTGGTCATGGCGCTCTTGATCGCCGAACGATCCGCCATGCCTTCCGGTCCATTGGAGGAGAAGCGCCGGCCCCAGCGAACGGCTGTCAATGTCGCAGATGCATCTACGGGCGATGACCATGGCTGGCGGCTTCTGCTGTCGCCGCCGATTCTGCTCAATCTGTGTTTCTTTATTCTGCTCTCGCTGATGGGCGGGCTGTACAGCTTCTTCGTGGTCGCTCTCGCTGCCCTCTACGAGACGCCGGCGACGATTGCCAATGTGGCGCTGAGCGCTCTGTTGCTGATGAACGCGCTTGGCGTGCTGATCGGCGGCGTGCTGGCGTCCCGAACCAACCGTCACGCCGTCGTGGCCGCAATCGGCCTGGCTGTCGCCGGTCTTGGCACGGCGCTTGTAGGAGTGGTCGGGTTTTCCTCCCCGCACTCGTTGTGCTGGCGTCGATTGCCGGCCTGTTCGTCGGCATTGCGAGCCCCTCGCGCGACATGCTGGTGCGCGCGGTGACACCGAAGGGCGCATTTGGACGCGTCTTCGGTTTTGTGTCATCCGGCTACAACATCGGCGCCATGATGGCCCCGACCATCTACGGCATGCTGATGGATCACGGGCAACCGCGGGGCGTATTCCTGTTCTCGGCGATTTGCAGCATCGTCTGCATCGGCACCGTGGTCTTCGGATTTTCCGGCCGCGAGCAGCGTACTGTCACCGCCTAACTCGCCTGGTCGTTCGCGAAGGGACCTTCCGGGATGCTTGGAATCCAGACGGCTTGGAATCCAGAAGGCTTGGAATCCAGAAGGCTTGGAACCCAGAAGGCTTGGAACCCAGAAGGCTTGGAACCCAGAAGGCTTGGAACCCAGAAGGCTTGGAAAACGGCCGGAGATGTCCTAAACGAGCCCGTCCCGGCGCCACATGGGCACCGGCTGAAATTCTCGTAGGCGTGAGAAATTGGGGAATAGTTCAACGGTAGAACTGCGGACTCTGACTCCGTCAATCTAGGTTCGAATCCTAGTTCCCCAGC
>CAWJBG010000018.1:0-66691 GCA_963841025.1 uncultured Alphaproteobacteria bacterium
CAAATCGGTTTGCGAATATTTTTTGCTCTCCGGCGGCGCGGCCACCAGCACGTCGGGTCCGGTGCATAATCCGCGCGCTTGGGGCCATACGCCCGGCGGCTCTTCGACCGGTTCCGGCGCGCTGGTCGCGGCAGGCGAAGTCGACATGGCGACCGGCGGCGATCAGGCCGGATCAATCCGGATCCCCGCGTCGCTCTCGGGCGTCGTCGGTATCAAGCCGACCTGGGGTTCGGTTCCCTATACCGGCATCATGGGCATGGGATCCGACGATCGATCATATCTGCCTGCTATCGTGCCGCCGAGAATGCACTTTTCCTTGAGGTGATGGCCGGCGAAGACGGGTATGATTCCGGGCAGGCCAACTTGAAGGTCGACACTTACACGAAGGCGATCGGGCAGGGCATTGCGGGCCTCAAGATCGGCGTGGTGCAGGAAGGCTTCGGGCAATACGATTCCCATCCCGACGTCGACGCCGGCGTCCGCGCCGCGGCCAAGGTGCTGGAAGGCCTCGGCGCCAAAGTCGGCGAAGTTTCCATTCCGTGGCACCCGATCGGCATTCCAATCTGGGCGGCTATCGCGCTCGAGGGAACGCTCCACTCCATGGTGACGAGCCCGCTGCCGCGAAACATCCAAGGTGTTTATCCGATCTCGCTCGCGGGACGGCTCGGCGCCATGCACGACCGCGCCAACGAACTCCCCGATACGGTGAAAACCGGCATGCTGCTCGCCGCGTACAACGACAAATATTATCGCGGCTACTTTTACTTCAAGGCACAAAACCTTCGCCGGCCGCTGCGCGCCGCTTACGACAAGGCGCTCGGCGAATATGATCTATTGCTGATGCCGACGACGCGGATGATGGCCTCGAAAATTCCGCCGCCGGACGCGCCGTACGAGGCGCTGATGCAACACAGTTGGGAGCAGATCACCAACACCTGTCCGTTCAACATCACGCATCACCCGGCGATTTCGATCCCTTGCGGTTTCGGCGAAGGCGACCGGCCGATCGGCCTGATGCTGGTTGCCAAACACTGGCAGGAATTGATGCTTTATCGCGCTGCGGACGCGTTCGAGCGCGCCGGCAATTGGCAAAGCATGGGCGCGAACGGACGCAAGAAATAGCAGCGCAGTCGTCGGGTCGCGCCGAATTTGGTGCGACCGGTTACATGAGCGGAGAATAGAAAGATGGATGCCGCCACCGCGGTCAAAATCGCCGCCACGCCGCAAACGGCGAAATTGGGTTTCTTTGATGCCAAGACACCCGCGGTCATCAGAGTGTCTCCAGGCGCCGAGGTTCTCATCGAGACGGTTTCCGGCGATACGCCGTCGCTGCCGACCGAACCGGGTTTTGAGATTCTTCCCGAGCATCGTTCGATCATCGAAGGCGCCGAGCGCGGGCCGGGGCCGCATTTCCTCACCGGCCCGGTCTACGTCGAGGGCGCGCGACCCGGCGACGTCCTGCAGGTCGACATTCTGGATGTCATGCTGCGGCAGAACTGGGGCTTCAATCTCATCATTCCCCTGCTGGGGACACTTCCAGACGATTTCCCGGACTTCAGGCAGCAGATCCTGCCGCTCGACAAAAAAGCCAACACCGTGCAACTGCCCTGGGGCGGCAAACTTTCGCTTAGCCCGTTCTTTGGTGTGATGGGCGTGGCGCCGCCGCCGAATTGGGGACGCATCACGTCCGTCATTCCTCGCACCATGGGCGGCAACATGGACAACAAGGAACTCGTGGCCGGCACCACGGTCTACTTTCCGGTCTTCAACGAAGGCGCCCTGTTCTCGTGCGGCGATGGCCATGCCGTGCAAGGCGACGGCGAAGTCTGCATCACGGCCGTCGAAACTTCACTGTCTGGGCGTTTCCGCCTGGGCGTGCGCAAGGATATGCACTTGACTGCGCCGCGCGCCGAGACACCCACGCATTACATAACGATGGGCTTCGACGAGGATTTGGACGACGCTGTCAAACAGGCGCTGCGCGACATGATCCGCTGGATCGGAGAACTGCGCGGACTTATCGGCGAGCGACGCTTACACGCTTTGCAGTCTTGCCGCCGACCTGCACGTGACGCAGACGGTTAATACGGCCAAAGGCGCCCACTGCATGCTGCCGAAGACCGTCCTGATTTCGTAGTTTTGAAATCTTTCTTTTGTGAGATTTCCGGATGAACCTCGCAGAGACGGTCTTAGCGTTGCGCTTGCGACGCGCCGATGCAGAAACTCCGGCCCCGACTTTTGCGCGCCGGCACCGAGATATATTTGGACGAAAGTTCGAGCGCCTATTCGACGTCCGAGTCCATTCGACCTTGCATCGCTGCGAACGCGCTGTCGTTGATCTTCATTATAGATCATCAGTCAGGCGCCCCAAACGTAAATAGATTCACAGCATTGAAAATCATCAAATCGGCGTGCTATTAGCGCTAATGAGGTATCGCCATTTACCAGAAAAATTATGAGCGGCTTCGATTTTCGCCGTGATCCCGTGTTCGGTCGTTTCCAGCCATGGCGCGGCTTTGTGGCTGCAGGATTCCATCCCAATTTTCTCGGCCAGATGACGGATGTTTCCTTCGTCGCCGGATGGGCAGACGAAGAAAGGATGAAGGATCGCCAGGCTACTCTGGGATATCCCGGCATAAGCGAGGAAACCTTCGAATGGCAGCTCTTATTGTCTGCTGTGCTGGAGGCCCGAGGGCAGTTCGTTATGGTCGAGGTTGGCGCCGGCTTCGGACGCTGGCTTGTCAGTTCAGTATGCGCTCTGCGTTGTGCTCGACCCGAGATTCCATTCCGCCTTGTCGCCATAGAGGCAGAGCCGCAGCACTTCGCCTGGATCGGCAAGCATTTCCGCGACAACGGCATCGATCCGGCGGCGCACCGCCTGATCCAGGCCGCTGTTTCGGGCCATGACGGCCATGAACTCTTCATGATTGGCCACTCCGAACAATGGTACGGGCAGAACATCGTAGCCGGGTCAGCCGAGCGGAGGTCGGGTTTTCCGGATGCGCGGGCGACGCGCGTCGACTGCTTGTCCGTTCCCACCGTGCTCGCCGATCTTGGGCGAGTTGACCTCATGGATTTTGACATCCAGGGCGCTGAGCGGACCGCCATCCCCGTCGGCATCGAGGCAATGACAAGGCAGGTAAAGCGCGTCTTCGTTGAGACGCATGGATCGGATATTCACCAAATCGTCGAGTTGTGTTTCCGATCCCACGGGTGGCAGTGCGCGGCCAAATTCGGCTTTTCAGGCCGATGTATCTCTGAAGCGGAAATGATTTGGGAAGAGGCGACCGAATTCGGCACGCTCCGCCTAAGTGGCGGCGGTCAGTGCTGGATCAACCCAATGATCGATTAGAGAATTGTCGCGGCGTTATTTTGTTTGCAGTGCTGTGGGTTCGCGTCGTAAGCGGATGCGGCGAACGCGCTTGGTGTGTTTTGCGCTCCGAAGCTGCGCTGCCGACTGGCTGCCTCTGCGAACGCTACCGATGTAAGAGACACCTCCGGATTCGCGACTAGTCGATAGAATTAGTCCTTGGCGGTTCTGTACTGTCTGACAATGGAGTGCGAGAATCGTGAGAGAAACAAGTTTAAGCTCTCGGCGTTAGGGGAGGGGCACCCTCGCGGTGTCGTAAAGCCCGTCGTACCGTGATCCGCGCGTTACATCACGCGTCGGGACAAGGCTAGAGGGCGTCTCTGATGCGGCGAATCGCCGAACCACCGCGTTCGCAGAGCCTGGCGCTAAGCAAGCGCGGTCAGGCGAATCTCTCTGTTTGTTGCAACGCTCGCGGCGACGCGTTCTCTCTTGGTGGCGACCAAAAGCGGACATCGCAGGATGTCGCAAAGTGGACCATAGCGGTCATTGAGAACGCGGTCTCGAGATCGGCCGGTCGGCCGCCAAGTCAATATCTTTTGGCGAGCAAGCCGGCGACGTGCTCCGGCGTGATCGGCTGTTGCTGGACTTGAACGCCGAGCGGCCGTAGCGCGTCGTTCACGGCGGTCCATATCGCGCCGGGTGCGCCAGCTGTTCCGGCTTCGCCGACGCCTTTTGAGCCGAGCACAGTCGCCCGCGTCGGCGTCGCTGCGTGAGCGATGTCGATGTCCGGCATTTCCGTCGCCATCGGGACAAGATAATCCGCGAGGCTGCCGTTGAGGAGCTGCCCTTCCGGCGAATATGTGCATTGCTCAAACATCGCGGCGCCGATCCCCTGCACCGCCCCACCGCGCAACTGCTCATCCACCAGCAGAGGATTGATGATGCGCCCGCAATCTTCCACGATCCAAAAGTCCAGAAGCGTGACCACACCGGTGTCGGTATCGACTTCCACTGACGCGGCTTGCACGCCGTTCGCGACAACGTAGGGCACAGTTTGCGGGACGAAGCTCGCGATCACTTCCAACGGCGGAATCTCATCGAGCGGGATCGTGTGCGGCCGATACCGGCTCGCTGCGGCGATTTCCGCAAGTGTTATTTGGTCGGCTCCCGCCGCATTGATGACCGATCCGTTCCGGACGGCAAGCACGGATGCCGGTTGCTGCAACAGCGAGGCCGCGATCATCAGCGCATTCTCGCGCAAAGAGCGCGCGGCGCGGCGAGCTGCTTCGCCGCCAAGCGTGATGCCGCGCGAGGCCCAGGCGCCACCACCGTACGGCACGATGGCGGTGTCGCCCGTTACTACTTTCACGGCGTCGATAGCGACCCCCAATTCATCAGCCACGATCTGCGCGATGCCGGTTGAAGTGCCCTGGCCCTGATCGGTAATGCTGGTCTCGCAGCGCACTCTCCCTGATCCGTCGAGCGTCAGGCGACAGCTTTCATTGGCTGCAACGCGCAAGCCTTGGGAGCCATAAAGCGCCGAACCGACGCCAGTGATTTCCATAAAGGTTGAAAGTCCGATGCCTCTGAAAACACCGCTTTGCCTGAGCTTCTTTTGTTGCTCGCGCAGCCTGTCGTAGTCCATGCGCTGAAAAGTCATATCCAGGCAGGCATCAAGCGACAGCTCTTCGATGACGATGCCGTTGATGGTCTTGCCGATCCCGCGGCCCGTCCGCCGGTAGTTGCGGCGGCGAAGCTCCGCCGGATCGATCTGCAGCGCTGCGGCGCCCAGATCGACCAATTGCTCTGTGATCGTGCAAGCAAACGGCTGACCGACGCCGCGATAGGCGCCGGTCGGCGGCTTGTTGAGGAAGACGCCGCGAACGCGCCCGCGATATGCGGCGATCTCGTAAGGAGCGCCCACCATCTGCAGCGTCTGAATGACTTCGCCGACGCTGCTGCGCGGATAAATCGAGTACGCGCCGAAGCCTGCCAGCATGTCGATCTCGAAGCCGAGAATTTTGCCGCCGGCGTCCAGCGCCATGCGGCCGCGAACTTCCGCCTCGCGCGTGTGGGCGTCGCTGACAAACGCTTCAAAACGATCGGCGGTAAACTTGACGGGGACCGGAACGAGCGTCGCAATCGCAGCAACCGCCATCTCGTCAGCGAAGGCGTGCAGCTTCAGCCCGAAGCCCCGCCGACGTCTTTGACGACCACTCTCACGCTTTCAGGATTTAATCCGAGCTGCTCCGCAAACACCTCGCGCATCTGGAACGGCGCCTGGTGCGATTGCCAGATCGTCAGTTCGCCGAGATTGCGATCGAACGATGCAATGATGCCGCGCGGTTCGAGGCTCACGGCGGTTTGCCGCTCGAAGCGGAAACTGTGCTCGACGATGGCCGCGGCTTCGGAAAAACGCTTGTCGATGTCTCCGGATTCGATGCGGTGGTCGATCGCCAGATTGCCGGCCATCGCAGTGTGAACAAGCGGGGCATCGAGGCGAGCGCTTCCGCCGAGACCGGCGACGGCGGGAAGGTCTTCCCATCGGACATCGATCAGTTCGGCGGCGTCTTCCGCATCTCTGCGGGTGGCGGCGACGACGGCCGCGACCGCTTCCCCTTGCCAGCAGACCTCGTCGATAGCGATCGGCGGCTGCGGTGGCGAATGATGCCGACGGCATCATTGCCAGCCGGGTCTGCCATGCCGGACAGACCACGGCCAGGTCGGCGCCTGTGAAGACTCCGATTACTCCGGGTGCGGATTGTGCGCGAGCTATATCGATTGACGCGATGCGAGCATGGGCGTGCGACTGCGCAGAAACACGACATGCGCCATGCCGGGGAGCACGACGTCGTCAGTGTATGTGCCGCGGCCCTCCACGAGCCGCACCGCGTTCGATCGTGAATGGGATGCGCCGATCAATGCGCGCGTATCGGCCTGCCGTTGGGCCGCGCCCGCACCATGTCGCCGCGCGACTACAGTCTCGATGGCGTCGACAATCGCCTGATACCCGGTGCAACGGCAGTAATTGCCGCTGATTTCGTCGCGGATCTGCTCACAATTCAGCATGCCATCGCGCCTCAGCAATTCCGCGGCGGTCATCAACATTCCCGACGTGCAAAAGCCGCATTGCAGCGCGTTTTGCTGCACGAACGTTTCCTGCAGGTCACGGATCTGGCCGTTTGCCGTCAGTCCCTCAATGCTGACGATGTCCCGACCATCGGCCTGAACCGCAAACGTGAGACAACCGCGAACCACGATGCCATCAAGCATGACGTTGCAGGCGCCGCACACGCCATGCTCGCAACCGACATGCGAGCCCGTCAGGCAAAATTCGGTGCGGAGCAGATCGACCAGGCTGAGCCTTGGCGGTACACGCGCCGAGGCGGACTTGCCATTGAGCCGAAAGGAAATTTGAGCCCTGATTTCTTCTTCAGACATTGCCAATCAAACCGCGCGTGCGGCCATTTCGGCGCCGTCGAGCAGCACCCCGCCGCGCATGTCGCGTATCGTGTCGGCGAGTTCGCCGAGAAACCCGCGATTTTGTTCGACGACGAGGATCGAGATTTTGCCGCGCAGCGCCCGAAGCGCGGCGAGCACCTGCCGAACCATGATCGGCGCCAGCCCTTGCGTCGGTTCGTCCAGCATCAGCACTTTTGGGTCAAGCAGCAGCGCCCGGCCGATGGCGAGCATCTGCTGTTCGCCGCCGCTGAGCGCGCCGCCTGACTGATCGAGGCGCTCGCGCAATCTCGGAAACAGCGCCAACACATCTTCGAACCGCTGCGGATAAGAAGCCGCGTCAACGCGCCGCGCGGCGCGGCCCAACTCCAGATTTTGTCGGACCGTAAGCGAAGCAAAAATCTGTCGCCCCTCCGGCACAAGGACGAGACCCGCATGGGTCCGCTGGTAAGCCTTCGCTGCGCCAAGCATCCGGTTGTCGAGCGCGACATACCCGGCCAGAGGCGGGAGAAGGCCGGCGATCGTTTTGAGGAGCGTGGTCTTGCCGGCACCGTTTGGACCGCAGATGCCGATGGTCTCGCCCGCGCGGAGACTGAAATGCGCCTCGCGGAACACCGGCAGCTTCGAGTAACCGCCGCTCAGCCCTTCAACGGTGAGAATTGGCGCAGTCATACCAGCGCACCGAAATAGGCTTCGCGGACTTTTTCGTCCGCCAAAATTTCCTTGGTCAAACCGAACGCGATCGGCCGGCCGCCATCGAGCACAATGCCGCGTTTGGCGACTTCGGCGACAAAATCGATGTTGTGTTCAACGATCACCACGGCGGAGCCGCGGGCCCGCAGCTTGAGCAGCAGCGACTTTAGATGTTCGAGTTCGTCGGCGGCCAACCCGACCGCCGGTTCATCCAGCAGGACAAGCTCCGGATTGCCGACCGCCGCCCGGGTCAAATCAATCAGCTTGTGCTGCCCCGCGGACAGTTTGCTCACCACGATGTCGGCGACACCGGCCAGACCGAAAGTTGCGATTTGCTCGTGCGCGATGGCCAAGCGCTGGTTTTCGGTCAGGTCAGCGGCTATCTGGTCGAGTCGAACCGAGACGTTTTCGACGACGGTCAAATCCGGCACCAGCCGCGCGATCTGAAATGACCGGCCAATGAAATCCCGCGCGGTCCGAAATCGAGAGCGCGCCGATGTCATTGCCGGCGACCGTTACCGTGCCGCCGCTCGGCGTCTCGATACCTGATATGATGTTGAACAAGGTCGATTTGCCGGCTCCATTCGGGCCGACGATGGTGAAGATCTCGCCGAAGTCGACGCTGAAGCCGACAGAATCAAGCGCCAGCACGCCCTTAAAGCGCTTGGAGAGATTCGAAACCTCGAGGCACTTACCGGAACGGGGCAGATTGCTCCTCTCAACCAAATTTGTCGCGACCGACGCCGCAGCGCTTCCGGCGCGCCTGGGTCCGTCGAGCCTCCGTTCGAGCTTATGCCATCCTTTTTCGACCCAGCCGGCGATACCATCCTTGAGATAAAGCACCGCCGCCAGAAACACGGCGCCATAAACCAGTAAAACGTAGCTCTTGGCATATCCCGTGATGACGAACAGCCATTGCATCGCCGCCGTACCGAAGATCGGACCGAGGACATAGCCGGGGCCGCCGACCATCACCATGACCAGTTGTTCGAGCGAACGGTCGACGCCGCCGTCTTCCGGAATTGCGAGGCCGACATAGTACGCCTTGAGCAGGCCGGCGACGGCGGCAAACGCGCTGCCGATCAGAAACACCTGTTCTTTGCTTCGGCCGACATGGATGCCGAGTACCGCCGCAGCAAGTTCGTCATGATTGATCGTGCGCAGGCGTCGCCAGAACGCGCCGCGAACGAGGCGCAGGTAGACGATCAAGCCTGCGACCAGCGCGATCAACGCAATCGCATACCAAAAATGATCGCTGATCGTACGGCCGCGCTCAAAAATAAGACCCGAAGCGCCCCCGGAAAACGATGGGAACGCCCGCGCGATGCCCTCGACAAAGTACCCGAAGCCCAGCGTACCGACGGCGAGGTAAATGCCCGGCAATCTGACAAAGACGCGTCCGGTATATTTTGCGAGCAAGAGCGTAACACCAAGGCCCGCGGCAACGCTGACAACGAAAGGAATGCCAAAGTTATCCAATATTCCGACGCAATAGGCCGGCACCACCATGAAAGCCGCCTGTCCGAGCGCCAGGAGGCCGGTGACGCCGAAGATGAGGTTAAGACCAATCGCCGAGAGAGCGTTGAAATAGACAACGGTCGCCAACCCTACCGTCCATCCCGGAATGAGCGCGGTGAACGGGGCGGCAATTCCGGCGATGACGAGAACGGCCAGAACGATACGGCTCGGCTTCATGCGCGCCCGGTCCCGCCGAAGCGAATGTTCCTGCTGCGCCACACCGCAATGCCGATCAGGATCAAGAAGACGATCGGGTCTTTGGCTAGCGTGTCGAAATAGCTGGTCACGAATGCCTCGCCCAGTCCAAGACCGAGGCCGCAGACAATCGCCCACAGCGGCGACATTCCGGCAAGCGCAGCAGCGATAAAGCCGCGCATGGTCATGTCGAGGCCGGTATGGAAATCCACCGACACCAGCGGCACCAGCAACACCGCGCCAATGGCGCCGTAAGCGCCGGCGATGCCAAACGCCAGAATGCGCGCGCGATCGACGTTAACGCCCATAAGCTGCGCGGCATCGGGATTTTCGGCGGCCGCACGCAATTGCCGGCCGAGCTGCGTGCCTGAAAGAAAAAATGGAATTGCAGGCGCCAGAACAAATCCGACCACGATGAGAAGCAGGCCTTGCGGCGGCAACGCGCCGCCGGCGATCCGAAACGGCGCGCCGGAGATCAAACGTGGAAACGAAACCGCGTCAGACCCGATTAGCGTAAAGAGCACGCCATGCATGAAGAGGGCGGCGGCGAGCGTGACGAGGATCAATGCATTGTGCGACCAGGCCCGGCGCGGCCGCAGCAGGAAGCGCTCGACCGCCACTGAAAACAAAATGGCCGCAGCAATCCCTGCAAAAACCGCAAGCCAGATCGGCAAAAACTGCGCGGCGGCGATGGTCGCTACGACGCTGCCGGCGATCGAGTAAGCCTCGCCGTGGGCCAGATTGATGACATGCGCGGTCTGGTAGACGATCACCAGGCCGATCGACAGCATGGCGTAAACCGCGCCCATCATGATTCCGCTCATGATCGCCTGGGTGAGCGGATTTATCGGTCAGTGCGCAAGTCGTAACGCCTCCGTCAGAAAGCGGCGTCCGACACTATTTGATCGGATCGGCTTTGGTCCAATGGCCGCTTTTGTATTCGACAACCGACACCGTGCTGGCGCCGGCGCCAACATGACTGTCGGCCGCGAACCTGATCGCCGCGATGCTCTGGATCGGCGTCGACTTAAGATATTTTTTTACCGCGGCAGCGTCGTTGGTATCTTCGACATTGCGAAGCACCGATTCCGCGGTGTCGGCAAGGGTAACGCCCATCAGGGCCAGCAGGCTCGGCGGCTGCTTTTGCGCATCCTGAAACGCCGCGCGGAATTTCCGCAGGCGCGTCCGCTCGTCAGGATCGACGACAAGTTCAGGCAGCATGAAATTAAGACCAAGGCCGAGCAGGCGCGGCGGCATGTCGTTCTTGATCAGAGCCATGAAAGCGTCAGAAAGATTGGCGTTGCTGAGTACGAACGGGATCGCAAGCCCGAGATTGTTGAAGCTTTTGACGACCGTCGCCGCGCCCGCGCCCGAATAGGCCGAATAGATGATCGGATTGTCCTTGACCACGTTGGCGAGCTGGATCGACGCGTCGTTCGACTTCAAATCAATCCGTGCCAGCGAAAGCGAAACACCGGCCGGCGTAAATACTTTCTGCGCGTTGTTGGCATTGGCTTCGCCGGTCGTATCGGTTGAGGCGATCATTGCCAGCTTGCTGACCTTGTTGGCCTGCAGATAAGCAAGCAGCGCCTTGGTGATCTGCACGTCCGACGCGCTGGTTCGGAAGACGTAGCTCTTCGGATCCGGATTGATGATCGGAGAAACCACCACCATCACCGGGCCATCCTTGAGGAGCGGCGTGATCGCGCGAATGGTCGCGCTGATCGAGTTGTCGAGGATGATGGCGGCGTGCCGCTCGATGTGGTGCCGGGCGCAGGTGACGGCGTTCTCGGGCGTGCCCTGGTCGTCACAGACATCGAGCTCGATCTGCCTGCCTTTGATGCCGCCCGCCGCATTCAAGGCTTGAGCCCATAATCGCAGACCGGCCGTGCTCTGCGCACCAACAGTGGCCATCGGTCCGGTCATCGGCGAAATCACGCCGACAACGAAAGGGTCGGCCGCGAGCGCGGTGATGCTAAACGACGCGGCCGCCACCAAGGCGCAGCAGAGGCCCTTTAGATAGACGGGCGGTTTCATCGCGTGTCCCCTGTAAACCCTTTGCTTTCTCAAGTCGTATACGCTTGTGGGTGATGTGGCAAAAGATGGGCCATCTCTTTCGCAGCGAGCCATCCTCCGTAAATTGCCGGTGAGAGAACGCCGACAGCCCGCAATCAGCGCTGTTTGATCTCGACCAGAATGTTCCGATAAGTTGCATTTCCGACGTTGCGAAGATCGTGCAATTCGCCGGCGTCGCGCCAGATCGGCTCGCCGATCTTGCCCTTGGGCCGCTCGATGTCGCCGGTGAGTGCGGATTTAAGCTCGATATCGCCGTCGGTCATCGGAATGATTACGTAAGGCAGATCATGCCGGTGCCAACCCTTGCTCTTGCCGGGCTCGACCACAAAGTCCCAGACCCGTACCATCTCATTTTCGTACATCACCCGATCGCCGATCGGGCCAAGTTTGAGCTTGCTGATATCCCTCACCGCCATTTCATTCTCCTTCAAGCACCAGGCCTCGTTTAAATCGGTATGGTCATGGGCGAATGCTTGCCGTCGCAGTCGATTAGTTCGACGCGCTTGAGCGCGATCCGAAATGAGCCGCTCTGCCGGACCAGCTGATGGGTATGGCGGCCGGAATAGAGTTGCTGCCGGTCGCCCTGGTATTCGACGCACATGAAAGCCGCCTCGGCGGCGAATTCGCCATCGGCGGCCTCCGTGACCTCGATGTTGCTGATGAGGTGCGTCGTCCGCGGCATCGGTGTAAGCACGAGCGCCCGCGCTTCAAGCAAGCGCCGCACGCGAATGGCGAGGATAGCGTAGTCCTCATAGATGATCGAAGCGACACTCTTCGGATCGGTTCGGCCGGGCTTACTCGGCATCCAGTAAATGCCTTGCGGGGCGTATAGTGCGAGCCAGGCTTCGAACGCCCCGGCATCGAGGAGTTTTGCTTCGCGCAGCAGAAACAGTTCGATGTCGCGCTGAGTTTCGTACGGCAATTTCATGCGCGTCATTGGGTCAGGTAATTGACCCAGGCCTCGAACTGGACCCGCATCGGAAGTTCGCTCGCCGCACCGCCGACGCTGCCGTTGCCTTCCCGCCGGTCGCTGTCAAGGCCGCGCTCGAAGTTAACCCAAGGGCCGGCCTGCTTGACGAGACCCTGCTGACACCGTTCCAGCATCTCCACATCATCAGAGAAGATCATCGAGGCCGGCGAGCCGATCGTGGTCAAAAACCGGATAGCGCGGTGAAACATTTCTTCCGGAGCGCCTTTGAGCCGGAAGCAATGCACGTGAACCTGCGTCAGATCGACCGCGAGGGGAATCGTGACGCGCATCTGCTGCTGTTGGGCATTGATGATGAGATTGGGGTAGATGATGTTGTTGAAGCGGTTCATGGCCAACACCGCTGCCGCCCGCTCGCTGCCGAGCCGTTCAGCGAGCGCGGCGCGGTAGCGCTGCATCACCGGGTCTTGTTGTTCATTCACCAGGACGCCCTTCTTGTAGAAGGTGGTCATGTAGGTGTGACCGCCGGCGAGCCCGGTGAGCTCGATGCCTTCCCAATCGGCCTGACCGAAGCCGTTGGCCAACAGCATTTCGCGAGTTTGATCCTGATCGAGGATCGAGGCGTTCGCCGGCGCCGCGCGCGCCGGCGCCACCGAGGAACTGTGCACGAAACTCGGATGGAAAATGTCGTTGGCATTTTCCATGTGCAGCTTCCAATTGCCGCGATATTCGAGCGTGAAGCCTGAGTCGGCGATCTCGATTTCGCCATCCGGCGCGCGCTCGATCAGATTGTCGATCACGCCGCGCATCGGCCCGAGATGCTCGGCAAGTGGCGCGGCACTAGCGTCGAGGTTGGCAAACACGAAGCTGCGATAGCTCTCAACACTCTTGACCCGCTGCATGTGGTTTTGTGGGTCGGCAAGGCTGAAGTTTGCCGGATAGCTTTTGGGATGCGGCACGGCTGCGAGCGTACCGTCCGGGCGAAATGCCCAGGCGTGGTAGGGGCAGGTCAAAAGCCGGCTCGAACCACTATCGACCATGCAGAGCCGCGCGCCGCGATGAGGGCAGCGGTTGTGCAGGACATAGATCTTGCCGTCCTGATTGCGCGTCACCAGCACTTCATGCTGAGCCAACTGGGTGCGGACGAAGTCGCCCGGCTTGCGCAATTGGCTTTCGTGAGCGACGTAAAGCCACAACCGGCCGAAAATCCGCTCCTGCTCAAGTGCGAACACCTCCGGGTCGGCGTAGGCGCGGCGGTGGACGTGATCCGGCCGGACCAGCGATTGAATCTCGTTGCGGGTCAGTGGCTGAGCGGTTGCGTCAGTCATCTGAATTCTCCGTCGTGCATCGCCGGGCGTTGCCGTCTGCTCAATTCAGAACCCCTCCGAAAATCTCGGAATAAACCGGCGACGCTTCAAATCCTGCCCCCGGAGTCTCGGGCAGCGTCGCCTTTCCCTCACTCAGCGTGACGTGAGAAGTCAGTTTGCCGAACAGCGTGCTCGTGTCCATTGCAAGTTCCGCGAGCCCCAGTCCAAATCCTGCAACCGCATGCAGCGCGAGCAGATGCCCGGCATGTGGCGCGCAACGGCTTCTGTTCCATCCCCACTCGGCCATCTCATCAAGAATACGGTGATATTCGACGATGCCGTAACTCAACGAAATATCGAACTGCAACATATCGCGGTCACGCCGGAGACCGCCATAACGCAGCAGGTTGCGCGCATCGTCAGCCGAGAACAGGTTCTCGCCGACCGCGAGCGGCAAGTGCGATTGTTCCGCAATGATCCGGTGGCTCTCATAGTCCAGCGGATCGACCGGCTCTTCGAGCCACATCAGCGGATAAGCGGCGAGCACCTCGACATATTGGAGCGCGGTGTCCAGATCGAAGCCGTTGTTACCGTCAACAGCCAGCCTCATGTGCGGCTGGAGCATCTTCAGCACCGCCTCAATGCGTTTGCGGTCCGCGTCAAGCGCTGCGCCGCCGATCTTGATCTTGAACCGCCGGTGTCCTTGCTCGATCGCGTGCCTGACGTCATCGCAAAGGCTTTCGATGTCGTTGTCCGGGCGGTAATGACCGCCGCTGGCGTAAACCTCGAGAGTCGCGTTGCCGTTGTCGTTTCCCGCCTCCGGCGCCGACAAGCACCGCCACAGCGGCACGTCCGTGCTCTTGGCCGCGAGGTCCCACAAGGCCGCATCGATCAGGCCGACCGCACCGGAACGCTCGCCGTGGCCGCCCGGCTTTTCGTTCTTCATCACGATGGCCCAGGCGCGGAACGGATCGATGCCGCCGTCTTCGCCGGCATAGTCGCCAGGGTCGGCGGACAAAAGGCGCGGGATAAAGCGGTCATTGAGCAGGCCGGTGTGGTCGTAACGGCCGATCGAATCGAACGCCAGGCCCGTAAGCGCCTTGCCGTTGCCGCGGGCGTCGGTGTGGATCGCGAGCGCGGTCGCCGTCATATCGTCGAAGCTGATACTCGCGCTCCGCGCCGCCGCGTTAAGCCGTATCGTTTGCGCCTTGGCGGCGACGATGCGCATCAGCCGTGATGTGATTGACGCCAGTCGTGCTCGGCGACATCGAAGACGATGCCGTTCGGATCCTTGAACTTCTTCTCGGCGTCGACGCCCGGATAGTTCGGCAACTCCATAAAAAATTCGCCGCCAAGGTGCTCGATCTTTTCCGCCGTCTTCTTCTCGTCTTCAACGATAAAGCCGATGTGATGCAAACCGGCCCAATCCGGCCCGCCCTTGCCGCCTCTAGTGCCTTCCGGAAAGTGCAGCAGCGTCAAGTTCATCACCCCGTCAGACAGCGCGATCGCGTTGCCGATCGGGCTGTCGACCTTGTTGACGCGCTCCAGCCCGAACACGCCTTCATAGAAGGCAGCGGCCTTTTCGAGGTCGGGAACCTGAATCGCGATATGCCGTAACTTGGCCATGAGGTTATCTCCGTATTTCCTTTTCACAAATGATAAGCGAGGGCCGGCAGAAGCGCCAGCCGGGGCTATGCGGCTTCTCGGCCGCAGGGCTCGTGGTTTATTGATCGCATTTAGCGCTAGGCCGCCATGTGCGACTGTTCCAACCGGACGCCTTCGCCAAACGACGCGACGATGTGATGAAAGGCGGCCGCCTGCTCGCGAAACGGCAAGCTGCCGGCGCGGTTGATAACATGCATCTGTGCCGCTTTCTGTTTGGCGGCAATCACGTCGAACAACACGAAACCAGCCTCGCGCGTTGTCGCCGGGTCGTGGCTCGCCCAAACGATTTGCGTGGGCACCGGCAAGCCAGCGTTTCGGCAGACTTCCCAAAGCTGTCCCTTGGTACGGTTGACGCTTGGCGCGAACGCCTTGTTGAAATTCGCTTTCATCAACTCGACGGCTTGCCGATGCGCCTCACCCTCGCTTGCGGCGACGCATGCATCGAGCAAACCGTCATCGATATGGCTGTGGCTGTAAGACACGCGCTCCAGCGCCCACGCTTGCGAACTCGCGGCTCCACAACGGCCGAGGCGGCGTCGCGAAAAGAAGATCGTCAAGAGAATCGCCGGTCGGCGCGCTCATCGGACTCGCGACGATTGAAAGCGAGCGGACCTGCGCCGGATGATTCAAAGCGAGCCAGATACCAACAAGTCCGCCAAGGTCGTGCCCGATCACGTCGGCGGTTTCGACTGAAGCCGCCGCAAGAAGGGCAATGACGTGACGCCCCATAGCATCGACGGTCAACGGCTCGGCGCCCGCAACGGTGCCGCCGCTGCCCGGCAAATCGGGTGCAATAACGTCGAGATTGCTTGTGAAAGGCGTTAGCGCGTCGCCCCAGATGTGCGCGCCGCTGCAATATGGCGTGACGCCGGGAACGCCGCCGTGGAGGAAAAGCGCGGTGGATGCACCCGACTTGCCGCCGCGAAGAATCCGCGTCCGTTGTCCGCCGACCACGATTGTTTGTTCTTGCAGCCCGTTCATCGCGTTCACCATCGATCCACGAGGTCGACGAAATCGCCAAGCAACGCGTTAAATCGCTCCGGGTGCTCGCGATAGCTGAAATGTCCAGCTTGATTGATGATGTGGAGTTCAGTTTTGCGTTGATGAGCCGCAACTGCGTCGAACAGGTCGAACGCTCCCTCGATAGCGACGGTCGGATCGTTGCGGCCAAATATGATTTGGGTCGGACGCTGGAGGCGGCCCTCGCCGAGCCAGTGCAGGGTCTCGCGCTTTTGCTTGGCGAGCTCGGGCAGGAATACGCGCGCACCGAGTTGTTCGTCGACGATCTTCTTGACGCTCTCGCGATACTTCGGCAGCTGCAGTACGTCGTAGACTTTGTCGATCCAATCCTCGGTGACAGTAGCGGGACTAAAGCAATAACCCTCGTAAATCCAGCGCGCGCTCTCGCGAGTGAACGGCGGATACGGACATTTGGAAAGCGCAACTTCATTGGTGCTTACGCGCGGCGACAACGTGCCGCTCGAAACGATCGTCAACGCCCGCACCAGATGCGGATATTCCAGTGCGAGACGTGTCGCGGCAAAGCCGCCGCGCGAATGTCCGACGATATGCGCCGGCGGAAGCTTGAGCGCCGTCATAAAAGCCGCGGCATGGCGAACCACCGCAGCCATGCTGTAATCCTCATCGCGCAAGGGATTGCCGGTAAATCCCTGGCCGATCTTGTCGAAGGCTATGACTTGAAACCGTTCGGCCAACGGCACAAAGTTGAGATTCCAGGCGTGCGCGCTTGGAGCGGAGTCGGCGCTGCCAAAATTGCCGCCGTAGATAAACACGATCGGCCGGCCGCTGCCCGCGACGTGGTACGATGTCTGGACACCGCCGATGTCGATGGTCTTCGCCGGCGGCAAAACCACGCCCCCATTCGCTATAGAGTGGTAGTTCATGCTTGCGCTCTCGCTAGGCGAGGGATTTCGAGACGAAGGTCATCAGCTCCAGTTCGGTTTCGGATAAACTGGGGGCGCTTTTGCAAATTCGGTCGGCCAAACCGGGACAAAGCTGCCGCCCTGAATCTGGGTGATGATGCTGACCGCTCTCTCGTTGTCACCCTTGTCGTTGAACTTGGCGCCGCGCAGCAGAAAGAAGTTGCGGTCGCCCGGCTTCAAGTCAGTCGCAGCGATTGCGTCGCGTAAATCCTTGCCCTTGGCGCTTTTGCCACGTTCGAGCGCGTCCCAAATGACGGCGATGTCCGCCATCACCGCAGCGACGCCAACATCCATGATGCGATTATATTTTTCGCGGACACGTTCGACGATCGGCGTCAGGCCGGGGATGCCCAGTGAGCTGGAGAAACTGTCGGTGCCGAATATGTAGTCGGCGTCCTTGCCTAGCGTTTCGATGTAATCGCGCGTGTTGGCCGCACCGAGCACGCCGCCCATGAACGACGGATTGTAGCCAAGCTCCTTGGCGGTGCGGTTGATCTGAATTCCGTCGCTGACGCGGTTGTGCCCGACCAGAATATCGACGTGATCGGATTTCATTTTGGTGATGAATGGCGCGAAGTTCTGCGTCGAGCCGACGTCGTAGGTTTCGGTGTGGATAATTTCGAGACCAAGTTTCTGCGCCGCCGCGGTCAGTGCCTTGTTCACGCCCTGGCCTGTCACCGAATTTTCACTGAGGATTCCAGACGTTTGGCGGTGCCGCCCTTTTTGTCGAGCAGTTCTTTGGCGGTGGCCAGAAGGTCGTTGGAATAGTTTCCAGTCAGCGGCGTGATGCGAAAGACGTATTTGAAGCCGCGCGCAGTAATGGTCGGGTCGATGTCGTAGGCGGTCAGGAACGGCACCTCGTTACGCTCCGCGACCTGGCTCGCCACGATTGTCGCCGCGCTTTGATTGCAACCGATGATCGCCGCGGCACCGCGCTGGATCGACGCTTCGACCTGAGTAACGGCGATTTCCGGCTTGGTTTCGGTGTCGAGCACCGCGACGGTTAGCTTGGCTCCGCCCATAGATTTGACGCCGCCGGCTGCGTTCATCAGTTCGGCCGCTAGTTGTGCCGAGTTCCACGACATTTGTCCGAATTGCGCGCTTGGTCCGGTGAGCGGAATGACGCACGCGACCAGGATCTCGTCGGCCGCCCGGACAATGCGTGGCATTCCCAGGCTCGCCGCGGCCGCCGCGCCGCCGAGCAGCACCTCGCGCCGACGGACTCTTCTTACCTTTGATAAGCTTGATTTCGACATGACGCTCTCCTCATCGGTGCACAACCCCGACTTGTGCAGATACGCCGCCAAGAAAGGCGGTACGCAATCGACTGTCCTCTAATAGCGCCGCGGCTTCGCCTTCGGCAACCATCGAGCCCGTTTCCAGAACATAGCCGCGGTGCGATCTGCGCAACAATTCCACGACGTTCTGCTCCACGATCAAAATCGCCATCCCGTCCAGATTTGCCGAGGTGATTGCATCAAAAATATTGGCAACCATCGCGGGCGACAGCCCGAGCGAAGGCTCATCGAGCATGAGCAATTTTGGGCCGAGCATCAGCGCGCGGCCGATCGCCGCCATTTGCTGCTCGCCGCCGGACAGCGTGCCGGCGTATTGGCTCCGCCGCGCCGCCAAGCGGGGAAACACCGCTGAGACCTTATCGAGCCGGCGCGACACTTCGGCGGCCGGTAGTCCGCGCGGAGCACCGATCGTCAGGTTTTCCAGCACCGTCAGGTCGGCGAACAATTGCCGGCCCTCCGGCACGTGCGCGATCCCCTTGGCGACGATCGCGTGCGACGGCAGGCCAATGATAGGGTTGCCGGCAAAGCTAATGTGACCGCTTGCTCGCACGACGCCCGAGATTCGCGCAGCAGGGTCGTCTTGCCGGCGCCGTTGGCGCCAACCAGCGAGACGATCTCATCCTTGGCAATGGCGAGCGACACGTCATGAACGACGTCGACGTCGCCGTATCCGGCAGTCAGATTTTTGACCTCAAGCAGCGGCATAACCGGCACCCAGATAGGCTTCGATGACTTGGGCGTCTTTCGCCACGTCTTGCGGCGGCCCCTCGGCGATCACGCGTCCCTGATCGAGAACGACAACGCGCCAAGCCAGTGCGAACACGGCAGCCAAGACGTGTTCGATCATCAGGACGGTGATGTTTTCGCCGGCAATGGCGCGAATGATTTCGACAAGATCGTCAACCTCACCGGGACGCAAGCCCGCGGCGACTTCGTCGAGCAGAAGTAATCGCGGACCGGTTGCGTAAGCCCGCGCCAATTCAAGTCGCTTTCTTTCTAATACGCTCAAGTGGCGGCCGGGCCGATCGAGCTTCCGGGCGAGGCCGAAACGGGCGGCGATGTCGGCGGCGCGCGCCGTCGCCGCACGCATGTTCCGCACGCGGCAAAGCGCGGCAACGCGGATCGTCTCGAGGACGGTCAAATCCGGGAAGGGGCGGGCGATCTGAAACGTCCGGCCGATACCGGCCATGCAAAGGCTCGACGGCGTGCGGCCGGTGACGATTTCGCCTGCGAAACGAACCACGCCACGATCTGGCTTAATCGCGCCGGAAATAATATTGAACAGCGTGGTCTTGCCGGCGCCGTTGGCGCCGATCACACCAAAGACGCCACCTTCTCCGACGGCGAACGATACATTGTCGAGCGCCTGCAGACCGCGAAAGCGTTTGCTGATCCCCTCGATCTCAAGCAGCCCCGGCATCAAGACCTCCAGCGCCATAAGCCGACGATACCCCGCGGCAGGCGCAGAACGAGAATGATAAGAACGACGCCGTACCCGATCCGTACAAGGCTCGCTGCCTCGCGCGAACCAACGAACGGCAACGCGCGCAAAACGTCGCCGAACAGCCCGAACAGAACCGAGCCAACGATCGGGCCGATGACGGTACCGCTGCCGCCGACAATGGTGCCGAGCATCATGTTCAGCAAATGATCGAACGTGAACAGAGTTTCCGGCACGATGAACAGAAGGAACTGGGCGTAGAACGTGCCAGCGAGCGCGGTCGCAGCGGCGCTGATCGCGATGATCATGACTTTGCAGCGAAACGTCGGTACGCCGCTCGCCTCGGCGGCATCCTCGTCCTCGCGCAGCGCCATCAAATATTGGCCGAACTGCGAGCGTTGGAGCCAAAGCGTGCCAAATCCGGCAAGCACCACCATGCCCAAAATGATCTCGTAATAGGGAACACGTGATAGAAAGTTCATGTCGGCGGGATCGTTCGCCGAGATCAGAAAAATTCCGCTCGTTCCACCGAGAAACTCCCAGCCGGAACATAATCCGCGAAAGACTTCGACTGCGCTTAAGGTAATGACGGCGAAAAAGACGCCGCGCACGCGATACCAAAACGCCACGGCCGAGAGGACGGCGCCAAGCGCCGCGGCAATCAGCGCGCCGGCCCACATGCCGATCCACGGCGAAATTCCGTAATCGCGAAACAGTACGGTCGACGCGTAAGCGCCGGTGGCAAGGAAGATCGTATGTCCGAGCGAAAATTGTCCGCCGTAGCCGGCGGCCAGATTCCAGCATTGCGCCAGGTAGCAATTGAACAGGATCAAAATGCCGGCGACGACCAATTGCTGGCGGGCGAACAGGGGAAATGAGGCTGCGAGAACGATGGCCACCGCGGCCAAAGCAATTTTAAAAAATACTGCAGTCCGGCCGTCAGCCGCCGGCGTCTTCATGAGCGGAGCGATCCCATGAGGCCCGCGGGGCGCAGCAGCAGCATGAGGATCAACAGGGCGAACACCATGGCGGTGGCGTAGGAGGCGGTCAGATAGAAGCCGCCCAGCGCTTCGACCACGCCGATCATCAATCCCGCGAGCACGGCGCCCGGCAAACTCCCGAGTCCGCCGATAATCGAGATGACGAACGCCTTCAGCATGAAGTCGTACCCAACGAATGGGCTGATGAGATAAAACGGCACCAGCATCGCGCCGGCAAAAGCGGCCATTGCGGTGGCGAGCGCGAACGCCTGGATGAAAACCCGCTGAATTGGAATGCCGACGAGCTGGGCGCCGAGCTCATTGCTGGCCGCGGCGCGGATTTCCGTGCCGAACCGCGTGAACTTCAGAAATGCCCACAGCCCGAGGATCGCCAGCAAGCTGCCGGTTGCGGTGATCAGGCGGGACCACGGCAGCACCAGCGACCCGAGATGGACTGCACCTTCGCCAAACGATGAGCGGACGCTGCGCAGGTCGCCGCCGAAAATCAGGTTGGCGCTGTTCTCGATCACGATTAGCAAGCCAAGCGTCACCAGCATCTGCGTGGCGTGGCTCGCGGTGACTGCCGGCGCGATCACCACGCGATAAAGCAAGCCGCCGACAATAAGGAAAGCCGGAAACAGGCAGAGTGCCGCGAGGTAAGGATCAAGCCCCAGATAACGGTTGAGCGCAAAGCTGGCAAACATCGCCGCCATGGCGATGTGGCCATGGGCGAAGTTGATGATGTTCATCACGCCGAACACCACGGTAAAGCCGACCGCGACCAAAGCATAAGCGCAGCCCATCAGCAGGCCGCTCGCGGCTACCTGAATTATGGTCTGCACTTGATCCACGGCGCCCCACCGGTCCCGGTCAACCCGACTTGCTCACTATAGAATTGGCGTGCGCCGCAATGTACGCGGCTCGTTGGAATCGAACGGCAGCCGCGCATGTTGCAGCATCAGATTGTCCCAGATCAACAGATCGCCGGGCGCCCAGTCGTGTCGGTAGGTGCAATCAGCGTCATTCTCGCCGGCAAACGTCCAAATCTCCTCGATGAGGCGTCGGCCGCCTTCCTCCGAAACGCCTTCGAACGCAACGGTGGAGATTGGGATCGCCCAAAGCGCCTTTTCTCCGCTCTTTGGATTTTCCCAAATCAGGGGCTGCCAAGCCCGCGGCGAATCCGGGGGCGCGTTCTTGGGATCCTGCCATTTGGTAAAGTCGCCCTGGTAATTATAGAGGTGCAGACATTGGACGCCCTCCGCGCGCGCTCGCATCTCGGCCGGCAGCTTCGCTAATATCGCGCCCGATTTGCGAAATTTGGTTGCGCTGCCCGATTGCGGCACCTCGACGCCGTAAAGCATGATTGCCGACAGCGGCTTCTCGTAGAACGTATGGTCCTGGTGAAAATGAATCTCGCCGTCGCCGAGGATGCCGTCTTTGCGCGAATTGGAGACGTATTGGGTCTTTTTCGCCTCGTTCATGTTTGCGTAACGATGGCGTATCTTGATTTCGCCAAAAATCTCTCCGAAGCGGCTTTGCTCGTCCTCGTCCACATCGGGATCGCGGACGAGCAGCAAATGATATTTGGCGAAAGCGTCGCGTAGTTCTTGCGCGGTCGGTTCCGAAATTGGAGTATGCAGATCGAGGCCGGTCACTTCGGCACCGACGTGTTTCGATAGCGGCTTGACCTCGAGGGGCATAGACATCTCCGAGTTGCTTAGCGGATTGCTCAACCGCCGCCGTCGATGGCGAGTATTTGCCCCGCGACGTAGGTGTTTCCCGGCGAAACCAGAAAACATACAGCGTGAGCCATTTCGTCGCCGGTTCCCGGGCGGCCCATGGGTATGCCGGCAACCAGCGGACGCTGCTGATCCGGCGACAGCGCTCGAAATTTCCGGGTAATTCGAGCGTTCTCGTCCGGCAAGGTAAAGCCGGGAGCGATCCCGTTCACGGCGATGCCAAACGGCGCGAGATCCTTGGCGAGCTGTTTGGTCAATCCGACAATCGCGCTTTTCGCCGTAACATACGGAAGGCGTGCGCCGACTGTCCCCGGCGCTCCGAACATGCCATTCATCAGAGTCGAAGACACATTGACAATCTTGCCGTAGCGCTTGGTCTTCATCGCCGGCACCAATTCCCGGCAAAACCGCAAAATGCTGCCGATATTGAGCGACAGGATATGGTCCCATATCTCATCGGTCGTGTCCTCGACATTGGCCACGTTATATGGCCCGCTGCCGCCGACATTGTTGATGAGGATTGTCGGATCGCCGAGCTCGCGTTGGACGGTACCGCAGACGTCGGAAACCTGTGCGGACTTGGTCACATCACACCGCCACGCTTTGATCCGCTGGGCAGGTGAGGTCGCTAGGGCGACAAACGCAGCGTCCGAAACTTCAGAAACATCGATGATTGCTAAATGTGCACCTTCGGCTGCGAGCCGGCGTACGATGGCCGCGCCGATACCTGACGCTCCACCCGTCACCAAGGCCACCTGGTCGGTAAAACTCATTGACGTTTGCCCGACCACGTAACGGTCTTACGCGGCCGCTGCCTTTTCTCTCTCAAGTGTCCATTCCGCGATGTCGCGGTTGCGCGGATAGTACACGCCGTCGTGCTTTTTGACGTAGTCGAGGCAGCGGCGGATCGTCGAGGCCATCGTTGGGCGTCCGGCCATATGGGCGTGCAAAGTCATGCTCAGCCATTTCGGACCGCCTTCGTTGCCCTCGCGATAAAGCTGATCGAATGTTTCGGTGAAATTCTCGTGCAGCACGCTTGGCGGGTTGGCTGGAAACACCCAGGCGGAAATATCATTGGTCGAGATGTTGGTCCGGGGCAAAATCACAAACGGACCGCTCTTGGTCCGCTGGACAAACGGCAGGTCGTCGCTGGCGTCATCGCCGACCCAGATATAGCCCTGCTCGGCGAGCAGTTCGATCGTCATGTCGGATCCGCTCGATCCTGGGCTGGTCCAGCCGACCGGCTTCACGCCGCCGGTCGCTTCCGTCAGCATTTTCGTGCAACGAACGATTTCCGCGCGCTCCTGTTCGGGTGTGGCGTCTTTGGCGTAAACGTCATTCGCCCAGCCGTGACCGTTCACCTCATGACCGTCCTGCGCCAGCATTCGGATAATGTCCGGGTGCCGCTCGGCGGCAAGCCCGTTGGTCGAAACCGAGGCCTTCAGGCCATATTCGTCGAGCAAGTTGAGGAGACGCCAAATCCCGGCCTTCCAGCCGTAGTCACCGTACGAGAGCGAGAACCTGTCCAGTGCGCCCTTGGTGGCAACGTAGTTGACCTGACTCTGCTTTTCGAACGCCTCGAAGGGAATGCCGACGCTGAAAGCAATCTTTGCGTTTCCGGGCCAACTCCACTCTCGCGGAAATCGATTACGCTTCGCCATTATCTTTCACTCTGTTGCTTTGGTCACCAAGGTGACGCAACCCTAGCCGATGTGATCGAAGGGTCAATGTGCGGTCGCGCATTTGAGTGTTGCGCCACGCGTCCATGCGGGTCCGCGGAGATCAACTGAGCGTCTTAGATAAATATCTGAGTTTCGCACGAAACTGCCATGCGAACCGCACCGTCTAATGTTCGGCCCTCGATGGATGAAACGAGCCAACGCGGACACCGCACTTCGGCAGATTTGCCTTCCCTTCCGGCGCGATCGAGGGTGCGTCGGTTGGTCAGGCTCTGCCGATACGACTGGACACGCCATACTCCGGCATGCCGACCAAGGTTTTCTCGGCGAGGGCCTCGAGGTCGTCCGTGTAATCGGGCACGATGAGGATAATTCCATCGAGTTCGCAGTCTTTGACGACTTGGGCGATACGCTTGGCGAGCGAAGCGTAAGAGCCGACAAACGCTCCCGGCGTCACGGCGCTGCGCCTTTCCCTGCCCGCGGCGAGACGCAGGGATACGGAGCTGACATCTTTAATGTTGGGGTTCAGGTTGTATCCGAGCGCGATATCATCCAGACATTCAATATCGACGCCTTCGTCGAAGAAAGCCTTTCGGTCCTGTGCGTCTTTGTCGGTCTCGCCGGGGATCAGCGTGACGAGGCCGTAGACCTTTAAATCTGGCTTCCCCATCGATCGAGCGGTCGCCTTCGCACGGATCGCGGCTTGCTTGTCCTTTGGATCCTCGCTGCCGGAAACAAAAGCGATGTCGCAGTTCTCGACGGCGAATTTGAAACCTCTCTCCGAGGCGCCTGCATTCGCGAGCGGTGGCAGGCGCGATGGCTTCGGCCCCATTGTGGCTTCCGTCAATTCATAGAACCGCCCTTTGTGGGAAACAAAACCCTCCGTCCAAAGTTTTTTGACGACTTGTATCCACTCGTCCGCCAGTTCGTAGCGTTCGTTGTGGTCGAGGCCGTCACGCCAAAGACCGACATGCGAGAGATCAAGGTAGCTGGAGCCGGTGACTAAATTCAGTCCGACACGACCCGGCCCGATCTGATCCAAGGTTGTCATGATCTTGGCAACGACGGCGGGCGGGTAGACGGTCATGTGAACGGTGCCAAACACCGATATTCTGTCGGTGGCCTGCAGCAACGCGGCCGTCGTCGTCAGCAACTCCAATGAATGCATCCAGTGTTCTGATGGACCCTTGCGTCCACGCCAGATGCCGGGGCTGAGCACGAAGTCGAAACCCAACGCTTCTGCCCCCTTGGTTACCTCAAGCACGCGCCGGAACGAGCCGTCCTCAACCGCCGGTGAGTTTATTGAATGAATCCACCCGTGATTGCCGACCGGAATGAACACGCCGGTGTCGATTACTTTCGTCATGTTCTTTGAAGCTCTGCAACCAAACGATTAGTCAAGCGCGCACGCAATGCCGCGCCGGATCGTTCGGGTTTTATTTCTTGGCGTTGGGAATTTTGGCATTGGGAATTACCGCGCTTGGATTGATCACCGCATTGGGTGCATAGGCGATGGCGTCGATCTCAATCAAGAGCTCGGGAAAAATCAGCGCGGCTACTCTTACGCCGGTGCTCGCCGGACGATGTGTTCCGAAGAACTCGCGCCTTACGTCCCAGTACTGGTTTGTCTGCTCCATGTCGTCGAACGATACCGTGAGATAGTTGGTCAGGCGAATGACACTGGTTAGATCGCAGCCGGCAAAACTGAGGACCCTGCGCATAATGGTAAAGACCTGCCTGGCTTGCGCCTTAATATCGCCAGCGCCGACGACTTTCCTGTTTTCGTCTAACGCGACAATACCGCTGAGCCAAAGGAAATCGCCAGCCTTCACCATGTGGCACATCGGCGAATTTTCTCTCCAACGAACGTCGTCTCTGAGAAACAGGGGATCGTTCATGCGGATTTATCCTCCCGCGAGTATTTGAGTTGCCCGGGTCTCGCACGACACGTGGTTGAGAGCCGCTCCTATCTTCCATCGACGCATGCAAGTTTCAAGCATTTATCAATTGCGGCATTGATGCCCGAGTTCTTGCGTAGCCCACAGCAGTAATCCCCAGATTCCAGCGGCCGTCGGCGGCGCGGCAGGCCACCATCATGTGGTCGTAATGGCACTTAACAGACCTATGACTTCCGATCGCGGGCGTCTGCAGATGCGGGGGTATCGTCGGCGTCTCACCATTTCGTCCGCGCTAGTTCCAGAACGAAAGAATTGGGCGTTATTCCACTCAAACGAGCGATCAGCTTTTCCAGCGCGGGCCGCGAGAGGCCCCCGGCCCCCGGCGCTTGGCGCGACTATTGGATCAACTCGGCGGCGCGCCGAAGAGTTCTGTTGGTAGCTCGATTCCAAACGCCTGGCCGGCGCCAATCATAAAGCTCTGGCATTTTTTCCGATTAGAAGGGAAATATCTTCGACGGGGCCCTTGGACCCGCTTCGACGCGGCGCGATCCAACGCAGATTCTTTTCTGCGTCAAGTGCTGTGAGTCACATCCTACGATAATGTAAGAACATTATGGTGGTCGATCGACGATGACGTGAGGCCGGGGGCGAGGGTCGCGGCATGGGTGTGGTTGTCAGCGGAGAGCGGGACGTCTCGGGCGGTCAGACCGATACCGGCGATATCGTGCTGCATGGCGGCTTCCTGGTTGTCTCTTCCGGCGGCAAAATTATCAACACGACCGTCGACAGCGGCGGCGAGACAAACTCCGGGTTCTTCAATCCCGGCACCGTTGATGTTCTTTCCGGCGCCACGGCAAGCGCTACCCAGCTGAGCGGCGACGAGACTGTCCAGGGCGTCGAGATCGGCGGCACGGTTTTCTCTGCCGGCTCCATGACCATCGACGGAAGCGCGTCCAGCGTGACGATCGACGGCGGCGGTGTCACGCCCACGCTGGACCCGCCAAGCTTTACGTCCCTCGGCCAGGCGATCTTCAGCGGCGCCGGGCTGATGACTGTCGGCGGTACGGCCACCGATACGATCCTCGACGGAGGCGTCCAGGACATTCTCAACAACGCCTTCGCCTCGGGCACGACCATCAGCAACGGCGGATGGGAGTGGGTCGACGGCACCGACCTTAGCGCCACGGTCGACAGCGGCAGCGAGCAGGAGGTTGTGGGCGGCGGCACCGCGATCTCGACGACACTCGACACCGGCGCCATACAATATGTCGCCGGTTTCGCCTCCGGCACGGTGATCAGCGGCGGCACCCAGATCGACACCGGCAACGGCCGCAGCATTGGTTTCGTATCCGGCGCGACGGTCGATAACGGCGGCACCCAACTGGTGTCGGACGAGGGCTATGCCGACCTCACGATGGTTAGTTCCGGCACGCTTATGCTGGGATACGAGGGGATCGCCGCCGACACGACCCTCAGCGATGGTGGCACTGAATACGTTTCGTCCGGCGGCAACGCCTTCAGCACGGTCATCTATTCCGGCGGGGTGCAGATCGTCTCATCCGGCGGTTATGGCGCCGATCAGGGCCCGGGAGATGTTCAGGGCAGTACGACGATCTACAGCGGCGGCACGCAGTACGTATCCGCCGGCGGCACGGCGTTTTACACCTACCTCAGCGGCGGGACGCAGAACCTGGCCGGCGTCGCCAGCGACACCACGATCGACGATGGCGGTACCGAGTTCGTCGAGGCCGGGGCGACCAATGTCAGCGCTGTCATCAATGACGGAGGAACACTAATCGTCGAAGGCGGCGGCGCCGCAGACGATACAATCGAAGACGATGTCATAACTGAGCGCGCGAGTGAAATCGTCGATTCCGGCGGCACTTACGGCGGTGACGAAATCATTGGAGGCGGCTACCTTGAGTTAAAAGCGGGAGCTGTCGTCAGCGGCGCCATCACTTTTGCTCCGGACAGCGGCGGCAATAACCAGGGTGAACTGGTCGTCGATGGTACTTCGCCGCCGGTGCTGACCATCAATAACTTCGTCTCCGGCGACACAATTCAGTTTTCCAATCTGAGCGATCTGACACTCACCGCGGCCTACGGCGTACTGGAGAACAACGGACAGCCGGTGCCGGGTGAGGTCGATCTCTATTCGGGAACAAAAGAAGCCGCGACGCTGATATTTACGGGCGGACCCGACACCTCGTACACGCTCGAACCGCAAACCGAGTTTGAGCAGCCAGGCACGTTTGTGGAAGTTGATCCTAATTCTGTTCAGTCGGCAACGATAGTGAACCCTACCGGATACTCCATCAATTGGAACACAATTCTAAACAACGAAAGCAATAAGTACGCGCCGTACGTTCCCGCTCCCGGGAATTCGAAAAACTTTTCAGGAGTGACGGTCGCGGTTGGCGTCGATTTCGGCCAGATCATGACGCAGGCCGGATTCGAAAAAATCTTTCCGAACTATAAATCCGATCCGAACCTGGTTTTTCTCTACAACGCCATCGGCCTGAAGCTGCATTCGAAAACGCAGAGTCCGGTTGTCTACCTGCAAACCAACGGCGCCACGGCGAACCTCACATACACCAGAAGCGGCAAGACGATAATAGCAGACGTTTTCTCAGCTTCCGTCAGCATCACCATCGCTCAGGCGAACATGCTGACTACCTACGCCGAGTCGACGATGCTCAGCTCGCTGAAGGGTGTGGTTTCGAAAGCCAATCGAGCCCCTGCCGCGGCGCAGACGGCGCTTATGGACGTCGTCTACAATATGGGCACGCAAACTAAAGCCGCTTCGCCGAACGCGCCGTTGCCCGCCAGCTTTTGGACCGATGCTCGCGCGGCGGTCAACTCGATTACAACCGCAAATCCATCCGGCACGGTCGCGGCGTGGACGCAGCTAGAGAACGACATTTCGCATATTACCCGCAATACGACGCGCATGCAGGCGGACGCAGGATTGATACAGGGCGTTATCCACCAAATAAATAGCGCAAATGTCTCCCAATTGCCGACCTTGGAATCGGCCAACACGATCGCGAGCGCTCCCGATACTTCCAACTATGGCTTCGAGGTAAGTCCCTCAACCCAATACGCCCTGGATCCGACCGGCGGCAGCACCTACACGCTGCTGGATAGCGCCAACTCACCGGATTTCAAATCAATCGAGCTGCCAACCGACAGTGCGGCATCTTATTTGGTCAGCTATGAGGTTGGCACGACGTGGTCGGCGGCGAAAAGCGCGCAGCCCGATCAGACCGTGGATCTTCCGTCGAACGTCGACGGACTAAAGGTCGAACTGCTCGGATCAAACGGCGAAGCGGTCACTGGACCGACCGACTTTATTTTCTATGTGACCTACGCGGCGCCCGGGGTCTTTTCAGGAAGCGTTATCGAGCCGGCGGATCAAATCGTATCCGCGGGCAAGGTCGCTTCCATTTCCGGCGGTGAGAGCGATCAGGGCGACCTGGTCCTTAGTGGGGGCACCCTCAACGTCTTGTCGAACGGGGAGGCCTTCGACGCAACGGTTCTCAGCGGCGGCACCGAGAATGTTAAGAACGGCGGACAAGACAACGACGCGGTGGTCAGCGGCGGCGGTGTTCAGAACGTTTATCGGGGGCGGAACCGCGCTTGAGGTCTCATTGTCTGGAGGCGCCCAGAACGTTTTTTCCGGCGCTGTGGCGCTTGTCGGCACGATCGCCAGCGGTATCGAGAACGTCGGCAGCGGTGGCTTTGATTATCTCGCCACAATTCAAACCGGCGGGATTCAAATCGTCTCCGGGCTCGCCGAAGATGCGACTGTTTCCGGGGGAACGCAGATCGTCGAATCCGGCGGCATCGCCAGCGGCACCACGCTCAACGGCGGCTACATTTTTTCGTCGACTACGATAATTCTTAGCGGCACGGAGGACGTTGCAGCGGGCGGGTCCGATTATGATGCCACCATAGGCTCTAACGGCACGCAATTCGTTGCCGGGCTTGCGGTGGATGCGCTCATCTCCGGCGGCGGCACGCAGGTCGTTGAATCGGGCGGCACTGCGATCGGCACGATGATCAGTGCTGGCACCGAGATCGTCTCGTCCGGCGGCACCATCGTGCTTGAAGGTTCAATACCAACCTATGAACTGACGCTTTTCTCGGGCGCCATTGTGCAAATCGGCTCTGGTGCAGTGCTGACCGGCACTTCGGTTCAGAGCGGCATTTTTGTCGAAATCGTCAGCGGCGGCACGGAAGTCGTCAGCGTCGGCAGAACCGACAGCGGCGCACAGATCATTGGCGGCGAGCAAGACGTTTACGGTTATGCCAGCGTCGCCCACGTCGCCAGCGGCGGCATCCAAATCGTCGAAAATGGCGGCACTGCCAGCGGCACGATGGTGTCGGCCGGCGGAACGATCGAGCTTTTGGGCGGCGCAATCGCCAGCGGATTCACGATCGGCGCCGGCGGCACGCTCGAGGTTGCGTTCGGCTACGCAGTGAGCGGCGTCACGGTCTCTGGCGGCACCGACCTTGAGGTCGGTAGCGGCGGAATTGCCAGCGGTACGGTTGTGGACAGCGGCGGCGCGCTGACGTTGCTGGGGGACGCAACCGTCAGCGGCTTCACTATCGGCTGCGGCGGAAACGTTGGCGATCGCCTCTGGCTACATGCTCAGCGGCTATGTCGTGGTCAGCGGTGTCGTTCTTGAGATTGAAAACGGCGGGACGGCGGATGCCATCATTGTCGATAGCGGCGGCACGCTCGCGTTGCTCGGCGGCGCATCGCTCAGCGGCTTGACCGTACAGTCAGGCGGCGCTGCCGTCGTCGCTTCCGGCTTTGTACTTGGCGACTACGTGGATAGCGCGGGCGTGCTGCTGGATGTGATCGAAGGTGGAACCGCAAGCAACACCATCGTTGCAAGCGGGGCGACGCTCGCGGTCTCCACGGACGGCACGTTCGTTCAAACAGTCATCCTGAGCGGGGGCACGGAAAGCGTCATCAGCGGCGGCGAAGACGACGGCGCGACGCTTTCAGGCGGCGTGCAAAGCGTCTACGGCCTCGCCGCCGGCGCAACCCTCGTCGCTGGCACTCAAGTAGTCGAAGCACGCGGCACCGCGAGCGGCACAATCATTTCCGGCGGAACGGAGACTGTGCTTTCCGGTGGCACGGATCTATCCGCGCTGATCACGGGCGGCGCCCAAGATGTCGACGGCGTTGCAAGCGGCGCAACCCTCGTCGACGGTTCGCAGGTCATTAAATCGGGCGGTACGGCAAGTGGCACGACGGTGTCGCGTGGCGGCACGCAGGTTGTAGACAGCGGCGGTAGGGCAAGCGGCACGACGGTATCGAGTGGCGGCACGCTGATTGTCGACAGCGGCGGGATTGCGGTCGGCACGCATTTTGTGTCCGGCGCGACTTACGTCGTCGGCGGCACGATCTCCGGGTTCGCTGTCGGTGGCGGCGTCAGTCTTGTCGTTTCGAGCGGCAGGGCCGTTGGCGTTACTGTGCTGAAAGGCGGCACGCTGGAGCTTATTGACAGGGCGTCGCAATCGAGCGCCCACGTCAGCTCCAGCGGTACTTTGGATATCGGTTTTGGCACCACGCTGTCGGGTTTCAGCGTGACCGCCGGCGTGACTTTGGAAGTCGAAAGCGGCGGCACAGTGTCGTCGGTGCACGTCTCGCCCGGCGGCACCTTTGCCCTCGTGTCAGGCGGGACTGTTAGTGGGCTGACTTTATCCAAGGGCGCGACACTGGAACTGATCAGCGGCGCGCCGCCGCCGCTACCGATTACGGCCGGAGTGATTTTGGCGCTCGGAGCCGGTGAAGTTTATCAAGGCAATACCGTCGGCAGCGGTTTTACGCTTGAGGTGTTATCTGGAGCCGTTGACACCGGCGCCACGGTCGACGCGAGCGGCAAGCTGATTGTCGGCACCGGGGGAAGCGCGAGCGGCACTTTCATTCTCAAGGGCGCCGCCGAGATTGTGTCGTCCGGCGGTGATGCCGCCGACACGACCATATCGTCCGGCGTCACGCTTCAGGTTGTTGCCGGTGGCACAGCCGACCTAACCCAGCTTTTGTCAGGCGGCACTGAGGTCCTCGGCGCCGGCGGCAGCGACGACGACGCGCAGATTTCCGGCGGGACGCAGCTGGTCTTCGGCCTCGCCAGCGGCGCCACCGTTTTCAGCGGCACAGAGGTGGTGGAGTCTGGCGGGGTAGCGAGCAGTACCTCGGTGAGCGGCGGCGCGATGGTGGTCAGCGCCCACGGCACCGCTAGAAGCACAATCGTATCGAGCGGCACGCTGACCGTGCTGTCGAGCGGCTTGGACGTTTCGGCCGTGCTCGAAGGCGGCAGCGAGAGCATCAGCGCCCATGCTACCGACATTGGGACGCAGATTTCCGGTGGCACGCAGCTTGTGTTCGGCATTGCAAGCGGAACGACCGTCATCGGTGGCTCGCAGGTGATCGAGTCTGCGGGCGTTGCCAGCGGCACGATGCTGTCGGGCGGCACTGAGATCATCAGCGCGCACAGTACGGCAGTTGCCGGTCAAATCTGGGATGGAACGGCACTGGACTTCGGCATCGCGATCCGTACCTCCATTTTCAGCGGATCGGCGGTCATCGAAGTCCGCCGGCACGGCAAGCGGCACCATCCTTTCAGGCGGCAGCGAACTCATCGGTTCCGGCGGAAAGGATTTCACCGGATCGTTGTTCGGCGGAACCCAATTTGTCAACGGTTCCGCAAGCGGCACCCTCGTCGGCACTCCCGCTGAACAGCAAATCTCCGCAGGCGGTACGGCAACCGCCGCTACGGTAAGCGGCGGTGTGCAGCTGGTACAGTCGCGCGGTACGACCGTCTCCACCATGATCGATGCCGGTGTGCAGGAGATACAGACTTCCGGTTCGGCGTACGGCACGATCATCAATAGCGGTGGCGCCCAGGACGTCGCTGAGACCAACGCGCTGGCGACCGGCACGGTCGTTCGCAGCGCCGGCACACTCGATATCTACAGCGGCGGCACGGCCATCGCCGCCGGGATCGCGAGCGGCGGTACGGCAATCGTCGGGGATCCCGGTCCTGGTATCGCCAGCAACACGACCATATCGGGTGGTGGGATACTTATTGTTTCTTCGGGAGGCACCGCAGACCCGACCCGGATTTTGTCGCGCGGCACCGAGCTTGTCGGATCCGGCGGCACCGATCTGAGCGCTCAAATATCGGGTGGCGTGCAGACTGTGTCCGGTTTTGCCAAAGCTGTGATGGTGTCGGCGGGCGGCGTGCAAACCGTCGAGACCGTCGGCTTTGCCAGCGGCACGATCGTCAAGGCGGGGGCACCGAGCTGCTGCAGTCCGGCGGCACGATGAGCGGCGTTACGCTTAACACAAGCGCAACACTTGAGCTTGCCGGCGGCAGCGCATCGGCGGCGCCAATTGCGGTTCCCGCTGGCGTCTTCCTGGCGGCCGCGTCAGGCGAGGTGTTGAGCGGCTTCCACATCTCCGGCGGCATTACTGTGGACGTGCTTGCGGGCGGCACGGCAAGCGGCTCGCTGGTGTCGAGCGGCAACAAGCTGATCGTGTTCTCGGGCGGTCTTGCCGGCGGAACCACCGTCAGCAGCGGCGCGGGCGAAATTATTTCGCGCGGCGGCATCGATAGCGGGACGACCATCTTCAAGAGCGGCGTTGAGATCGTCTCGTCCGGTGGTTCTGCTCTCGCCATTTCGCTTGGTCAGTGGCGGTACGGCGATCGTGGGCTCCGGAGGCATTGCGGATATTGGCGGCGCTTTCGGCGGAACGGTGAACGTCTCCGGCGCCAACGCCGTCGGGCAGTTGAGCGGCGCCATCGTTTCCGGCGGCGTGCTGGAGACCTCCGCCGGCGGCCAGGCGGACGTCTACGGCTCTGGCAATCTGCTCCGCGGCGTTACCGTCAAAGGCACCGGACTGATCGAAAGCGGCGGAACGCTGACCGTTAGCGGCGGCGCCCTCGGCGCCGGTGCCGTTCTGGAGACGGTCGCCGGCGGAACGGTGTTCGTCAGCGGCACCTTCACCAACGCCGGCGCGCTTTACGCGAGCGGCTCCGGCAGTCTCATCGAGATCGCGAGCGGCGCTACGGTCAACGGCGGCACGGTCAAGGTCGGCAACGGTATTGTTGATATCGTGACTTCCGGCAGCGAAAGTGTCAGCTTCCAGTCCGGCAGCGGCGGCCTCGAAATTTCAGATCATGCGAGCGACCTCATCGCCTATTCGGGAAAAATTTCCGGATTTGGCAGCTCGGGCAACACCGACACGACGCAATATGTCGATCTCGTCGACGTCGCCTCCGGTGCGAGCGTCATCAGCCTCAGCTACGCGTCCGCGGCGAGCCACACCAGTGGAACGCTCACTGTATCGAGCGGCGGCACGGTGGTCGCGAAGATTGATCTGATCGGCACCTACTCGTCGGGAAATTTCCAGATTGGCTCGGGCGCCGGCGGCACCGTCGAGATCACCGATCCGGCGGTGGTCAACGGCGGCGAGGTGCACAGCGCGAACATCGCTCTGTTCGGCAGCTACATCGCGGGGTTCGCGGCCGGCGGCCGGGGCGGTTTCGTCGTCTCGCACGGCTTGGAAATCGAGCTGCCGCCGCCACTGGTCCACCCCCACGCCTGACTTTGACCGCGGGCGCGACTAAAGCTCAGAGCTGACGCGAGCGACTTCCGCTCCTGGCGCTCGGGAGACTTGGCGTTCCAACCGCGCCACGTCTGTTGTTGGATTGAAGCGAACATTTAGTCCGCTTGTCGAAATGCGACTGATTTGAACAGATGTGCTACCGTCAGTAAAAAGGGGTCGAGATAGGCCCAAAATGTACGACATGAGCCGGCACAAAACTCAATGAAATGACAGATAACTCAAATAAATCCTTAGAAGGTCGATCCCGCCGATTTTCAGTCGCTCCGATGATGGAGTGTAAGAACCGCGCGAGAAAGATGTTGAATTTCCGAACGTTAGGGGAGGGGCATTCCCATCGTGTCGTACAGATTGTCGTACTATTGTCTGCAGCCAATTGTCTCGCAATTTTCTATGGCGCATCTTGTAAATTAGTTACTTGGGGCGTCTGCGCGCGCAACCTCGGGGAGCCGTTCGTCACTAGCGTCGGCGACGACATCGAGCAGTTCCTCGACACCTCGACGCCCGACCGGCGCGACAATCCCAAACTCGGCAAGATGGGCGCGGATCGCATTGATCACAGCGGTCTGCTGGCGAATGAAGAGATGCCGCGTGCGGTGAAGCATCAGGCAACTCTGCTGCTCAGGAGTCTTGGTAGCAACAAACCGCATATTGGCTCTGGTGACTGCCTCGCAGATAGCCTCTGCGTCAGTCGCATCGTTCTTCTGTCGTTTGACATACGGCTTCACGTAAGCCGGCGGCATCAGCCGCTCGGTGTGGCCGAGCGCCTGAAGCTCGCGTGACCAATGATGCGACGAAGCGCAGGCCTCAATGCGAACCAAGCATGGCGGCAACTTTTGGAAGAACGCCAGCATGTAGCGACGCTTCAACTGACGACGGATGACCACTTGGCCAGCAGCGTCAATGCCATGTACCTGAAAGACTGACTTGGCGATATCCAGTCCGATTGTCGTAATCGCTTGCATGTCAGGCTCCTCCGAATCGTGGGGCATCAGCAGCACCCACATTCATGGCACTCACGTGCCAGTGGAGGAGCCGTCCACAGCATCAAAAGGCGACACGGCAAGCCAGTCCAACCTTCCGGCGCGAGCATTGATCGACGGTCGATGATCCGTGGATTTTGTCACCGGCCGAGATAAGCTTCGCGAATGCGGCGATGGTTGGAAAGTTCGGAGGCTGAGCCTTCCAGAACGATCCTGCCTTCTTCCAGAACATACGCGCGCGAAGCCGCCGCCAGCGCAATCGCCGTGTTCTGCTCGACGACAAGCACTGTCACGCCCATTCGCTGGATTTCGGTGAGACGGCGGTAAACTTCCTCCGCCAGCAAAGGCGCCAAGCCGAGCGACGGCTCGTCGAGCAAGAGTACGCGCGGACGTGCCATCAGCGCGCGGCCGATGGCGAGCATTTGCTGCTCGCCTCCCGACAACGACCAGCCGCGTTGTATTGATCGTTCCTCGAGCCGGGGAAAGAGCCGGAAAACCTTGGCGAGGTCGGCGTCGATTGTTTGGCCGATACGGCGCCAACTCACCGTCGCAACTTCAAGGTTCTCAATCACCGTCAGGCCGGGAAAAATGCGCCGCCGCTCCGGCACGTGGCCGAGGCCCATGCGCACGCGCAGCTCGGGACGGACAGCGTCGATGACTTTGCCATCGAGACTAACGCTGCCTTGGCGCTGCCGGATCAGCCCCGAAATCGCCCGCAGCAGCGTGGTCTTGCCCGCACCATTGGGCCCGAGCAGTGCGACACACTCGCCCTCGGCGACGTTCAGGCTGACCGAATTCAAAGCCTGAACTTGACCGTAGAAAACGTTGATGCTTTCACACGCCAGCATGTATTGCCTTGCGTCCGAGATAGGCCTCGATCACGAGCTCGTTGCTGCTCACTTCATCCGGTGTGCCTTCGGCGATCTTTTTGCCGAAGTTCAACACGGCAATGCGGTCGGCAAGCCGCATGACCAGACCCATGTTGTGCTCGATCAGCATGATCGTGAGGCCGCCTCGCCGAAGCGCGTCGATCAAAACGATGAGCGCTTCCATTTCGCCGGAGTTCAATCCAGCTGCCGGTTCGTCGAGCACCAGGACTTTCGGCTCGGCGATAAGCGCGCGGGCAATCTCGAGTTTGCGCTGCTTGCCGTAAGACAAAGCCGACACCGGACGATCGGCTTCCGCCGCCATGTCGAGCGTGCCGAGGACGGTCGCCGCGACGGCGCGCAAACGTCTTTCCTCGGTTCGAAAAGCGTTGGTGCGCGCGAGCGCCGCCGGCAGCGAGGTGCGGTAGCGGTTGGCCGCGCCGATCAGGACATTTTCGATCACGCTCAATCGTGTGAACAAACGCCCGTTCTGGAATGTGCGCGCGATGCCGGCAATCGCGATCAGGTGGCTCGCTTGCCCGGCAAGCTCAGTGCCGTCGAGCGTGATGGTGCCAGTGTTTGGCTTGAGCGCGCCGGAGAGGAGATTGACTGCCGTGCTTTTGCCGGCGCCGTTCGGTCCAATCAAGGCATGAACCGTACCTGGTTGCACGTCAAGGTCGAGGGCGTCGATTGCGAGGAGGCCGCCGAAGCGCCGCGACAGCATTCGCACCGACAAGATGGGAGCGGATCGGCCGTTGGTTGTCGCGGCGGGCGAGGCGGCGCTCCGATCAATCATGGTGGGCCAAAGCGAAGCCGCGCAACCGCGATAGCGCGCCAGCAAATCCGTCGGGCATGACAATCAGGATGACCAGCACGCCGATGCCGAAGACGGCGAGATAGGCTTCACCCACGAAGCGCAATAATTCCGGGGCGAAAGTGATGAGTATCGTGCCGCCGATCGCGCCGAGGATCGAGCTTTCGCCGCCGACGATCAGCATAACGAGAAGGGTGATCGAGCGGACGAGATCGAAGTCGTTGGGAGCGACGTAGCGCGTATAGTGTGCATAGAGAACGCCGCTGAGGCCGGCAAAGGCGGCGGCAAGAGTGAAAGCCAGCACTTTCGCGCGCAGCACTGAAATGCCGCTTGCCCCGCAAGCCAGCTCGTCATCGCGCACCGCGATCATGGCCCGGCCGAAGCGTGAATGGCGGATGGCGAGAGCGATCAAGGATGCGAAGGCCAAAACTGCGAGGCCCAAATAGTAGAAACGTTGATCGGAATCGAAATGAAAGCCTGCGATGGCGACGCTTGGGATACCGCTCAACCCGTTCTCGCCACCGGTTACGTCAGTCCAGTTGCGCGCAATAATGTCTATCGTGACGTTAAACCCGACCGTCGCGAGTGCGAGATAGTGACCGCGAAGGCGCAACATTGGAACGCCGACGCCGACCCCAACCGCAGCCGTCAGAGCGATCGCAACCGGCATCGAGAGCCAAAATGACACTCCCAGCCGAGCGGCTAGCAGCGCGGAGGTGTATGCGCCGATGCCGACGAACGCGGCTTGGCCGAGGTGCAGCAGGCCGGCATAGCCGAACGCAAAGGACAACCCGAGAACCGCAATGGCGGAGATGAGGCTGAGGTCAAGCAGGCGCAGTCCATAGGACGACACCAAAAATGGGAGCCACAAAGCGATAAGAGCGCCGCAAAGTAGAGCGGCGATTTTGGCGCGAGCGGTCGTCAACCCCGCTCCCCGACGCGCTCGCCAAAAATGCCTTCGGGTCGGAGCAGCAGAAATCCGATCATCACGGCGAAGACAAAAGCATCCTTGTACGCGGACGACACGTAAGCCGCGCCGAGGATTTCGCACAGACCAACAAGGATGCCGCCGCAGATTGCGCCGGGAATGCTGCCAAAGCCACCGATCACCGCCGCGGCAAAGGCCTTCAGCGCCAGCGAATTCCCCATGCTGGCGTCGATGAACCACATCGGCGCCAGCAGCAAACCCGCGACTCCGGCAAGGATCGCCACCAGCATCCAGCTCACCGCGTAGATCCACCGAACCCGGATACCCATCAGTAGCGCAGCATCGAGGTCTTGCGCCACAGCGCGGAGCTGTTTGCCGAGCAAAGTTCGATGCAGCAGAAAAGCGACACAACCGATCAGGAACGCAGCTACGGTCACAACAAAGATCGCATGAACGGGAATGGCGGTTCCGTGTAAATGAAGAATGCCGCCGCCTAGCGGCGGCGGTACCGCAGCGGGCAGCGGTCCCCAGACGATTTGCGAAACATTCTGGATCGCGATGCCCATCGCGACCGTGCCAATGACGATGGTCACGACCGATTTGCCGCGTAGCGGCAGGAACGTGCTGAAATAGAAGGCGATGCCAACCACCGCCATCGCGGCGAAGGTCAGCAAATATGACACCGGCATGTTGGCCCCGGTGTACGCAATCGCCGACGCGCCAATCAGCGCGCCGACCGTCACCAGCTGCCCGGTCGCGAAGTTCACCACGCCGGTTGCCTCGTAGGCAATCTCGAAACTAAGCGCCACCACGGCGTAAATGCTGCCGATCGCAAGCGCGTTCGCTGAGAGTTGAACAAATTGCAGCATTTCGACGCCGGTGGCGCTAGTTCGGATAGCTTTGCACGAGCCGGAATTCCTTGGTGCCTTCCTCGAATTTGACCAGCGCAACCGAGTGCGCGGTCTCGCCCCGCGCGTCGGTCGTGAAAGTCCGTGTCACGCCGGCATAATCCTTCAGGTTGGCAAAATGATCGCGAATCTTTTCGCGATCGGGTCCGACTTTGCGCAGTGCGTCGGCAAGGACCATCGCCGCATCGTAGTAGCAAGAGCCGAACGGATCGGCTCGCATGTTGAAGCGCGCGGCAAAACGCTGCATGTATTCGGCGCTCTTGGGGCTGACCGTAGCACCGATAAAAGCGTCGGGCATGGAGTAGAGAGTGTGGGTGTCGGCCGCACTGACAAGGTTCAACAGCGACGACAGAATGAAGGATGGGCTGCCGAAAACCGGCACGTCAAGGCCGAGCGTGCGACGTTGAGTAAGAATGAGCGCACCGTCGCGAACGTATGAAACAACGATCAGCGCCTCGGCCCCGCTGTTCTTGAGATTTAGAAGCTGCGGCGAGAAATCATTGTCGTGGATGTTGTAGGCCTCCTTGCCAACGACTGTCATCCCGGCTTTCTCGATTGCCGCTCCGGCGGTGTTGGCGAAGGCGGCGCCATAGTCGTCCTGCACGTGGATGATGCCGACTTTCTTCACGTGGACTTGCGAACTGATCGCAGGAGCCATGGCTTGCGCGCCAATATTGTCGGCCGGGCGGATGCGAAACATCCAGGGGTTCTTGCGATCGGCGACCGAGACCGCGCCGCCGGCGTAGACCACCGGGATCTTGGCGTTGGCGACTTCGGGCTCGACGGCGAGGTTTTGCACCGTGTAGCTGGAAAGGAATACGAAGGACGGGTTCTGCTCCTTCGCCAATTTGATGAAGGCGTTGACGGCCACGCCGTTCGACGCCTGGGTGTCTTCAAAGACAATGCGCAATTTCTTGCCGTTGATGCCGCCGGCGGCGTTGATGTCGTCGCGCGCCATCTGCAACGAGTCGTAATATTGCAGGCCCGAAGCGGCGAGCGGCCCGGTAATCGGGACCGTAGCCCCCACGACGATCTCGTCGTCGGCAAGCGCGATCGGCAGTGTCGCCGCTCCCGCGGCTATGGCGAGCGCCAGAACGGCGCCGATCGTTGTCAGTTGGCGGCTCATCATTTTACCTTCCCCTTTGCCTACAGCCCGAGAACACCGGGATTGATGATGCGGTCTGGATCGAGAAGTTTCTTCCAGGACAGCCAGGCGGCGCGTGCGGTGCCGCTGACGCGAGGATGGGCCGCGTAGGTGCGGCCAATTTGAAAGTGCGAGGCGCCCGCGGTGTCCAGCGCCGCGATCAAAGCCTGCCGCAAGGCGTGTGCGGCGGCCCGCGTGTCCGGCTTGGCCTGCCGCGCGCCGAAGGCTGCGATCTGATCCGGCTGACACAGATGTCGATGCAATGGCGACAAGCAATCCGGCCAAAACAATTGTGGTTCGACGACGATGCGGTCGCCCATCAGCGTCGCCAAAACGGCCGCGCGAATGCCGTGGTCTCGCATGATTGCCGCATGATCGGCAAATGCCGAAATCCACGGCGCGCAGCGCAGCTTGGGCGCTATCTGGCGCGAACACGCCGTGTGCGGGAAGCCAAAGTTCGCCGTCAGGACCGAGCAGCGCCTTGATACGACGGAAGGGACGCGCCCGTGTTACCCGCGGAATGACATCCGGAATGGGTTTGCCGCCGCCGGCAATTGCACGCGCTTCGATGTCGGCGAGGGTCATGCGCGTGACCTCCGCGTCGCCTTCGACCGAAACATGCAGCGACCAGGCAATGTCGCCAATCTCGGCTTTGCTCCACCGCGCCGCCCGCATCACGTCCCCAATTCCTCCTAACGGACCTTTGCCCGCAGCCAGAAGATCACCGGCAATGGAGGCGCTTTCGCCGAGTGAGAAACCCGACCGCGCGAGGTTGGCGTGAGTTCCGGGATCAAACACAAAGGCTTCGCCGAGGCCGGCAAGGCCAGCGAGCGAACCAAGCACTGCCAAGGTTTCCGCGCCGTTGGAAAATGCAAAGGACGCAAACAACACGTTCGCCGGACGCGGCATTGTCGTCAGCGTCACCGCAGTCCTGATCCCGAAGGCGCCGCAATCGCCGGCGAAGGGTTGCGGCGCCATCGATCCGTCGGCCCGATCGGCGGTGCTCAACTCTACTTTCTCGCCGCTGCCGGCGATGAGAGTTGACGAAATAAGCCCGCCATCGGCGATCGGGCCGTGGCTGGCAGCTCCGAAGAACCCGCCGTTCTGGGCGACGAGGCCGCCAACGGTTGCGCCAATCCCGGACAGCGGCCCAAAGCTCGGCACGCGCAGGCCTGCAGCATCAAGGGCATCGTACAAACGCCCCCAGGTTACGCCTGCGCCGACGGTCACGCGGGAGGTCCCGTCTTCGCCGGCGAGCGTCTGCAGGCGGGTAGTATCAACAATCGCGGCGGGACTTCGCGAGGGCGTGTAGCCGCCGCTGTATGACCATCCGCCGCCGCGCGGAAACAGCGCACAGCCTTCGCGGCGCGCAACCGCGATGATCGCCCCAACCTCGTCTTCGTTTTGCGGCTGAAGAATTGCGGCCGCGATCGCGTTTCCGCCGTCGGCAATGTCGCGCGACGCCAGCGCGCACTCGGTCGGATTATCGACCACCGCGAGTGAAGGCGCTGCATCGCGAAACACCGTCGCGAATTTTCGCTCCGAGGCAACGGTTGCGGGCTGCGCGATCATGACGCCAGCGCCTTACAAATTGCGCGGGCGCGGTCGGCCGGGTTGTCGCTAGCGTACAAGAGCGAAAGTACCGTCTGCTTGCAGAAGTCGGCCGTAAGCTTCGACCATGCATGGCCGGGAAGGAGGATCGCCGACGCCCGCGTGCCGAGCGGTCCAATCAGCTCCGCGAGTGATGGTGCCATCGCGGCCGCAATGGTCGCTGCACCTCCAGTGCCGCCACGCATCCAATCAGTCAGAGTAGCTTGCAATAACTCGACGTCCGGGTCGGTGCGGCAGTTCAGCGCTTGTTCCGGCCGCCCGTCGTACCAAGGCCGCCACAGCTTGGCGTCGCGCAACTGATGCCACGCGGCGAGGAGATGGGAGCCGTCGCGGCGCGGCGTCACGTCTGTCATGTGCCTGGCAAGTTCGCCGCGAACTGCGTCGGGTACCGGATCGAGTAAAGCAAGCCGCGCCCGCGGCACGAGCGCCGCCAATGCGCATGCAACGCTCGCGCTTTCGCCAACGGCCACTACGTCGAAATCGTCGATGTCGAGTTCGCCAAGCGCGTACTGCGCGGCTTTAGCGATCGTGTTCACGTCCGGATGACCGGCAAAGTGCGACGCGCCGAAGCCTGGCAAATCGATGGCACAGACGGCAAAGTGGCGCCCCAAGGCGCGAATGAGCGGGCCTTCGCCGCGCGCGGAGCCGGGGATTCCCGGCAGCAGTACAAGCTCTCGCCCGTCGGCGCTGCCGCTCAAAGCAATGCCAATCGTGCCACCCGGCACCCGCACCACGCTTTTGGCTAGGCCGGTCTTTCGAAACCGCGCTGCTTCAGCCGGCACCGCCGGCGCCTTGCCGCCATCGCCGCGCTGCAGTGCGCTGGCGACGGCGTTCGCCCATTCGCGATGATCGCTTCCCAATTTTTGCACGGTTAGGTTTATCGGCAATTGGCCCAGCCGGTCGAGATCACCGAACAGCAAATCGTCGGACCGCGCCATCACTGTCGTCGGGACGGTCAAAGCCCGGATCTCCGGACCGCCATCGAAGCGGAATGCCGCGGCGTAGGCAGCGCGATAATTGTCACCGGCGGCGAGGAAATCGACGACGACATTTTGCATGGCGGCCGGGTCGAGTAAGGCGCGCGGCAGCCGCGCCCATTGGCCCATTAGATGCCAGGGAAACACCGTGAACTGGTCCTTTACGCGACTCCACAACCAGGCGAGATGCGTACCGGCCCAATCGGGCCGGATCGGCGTGAGATAAAACTGCGCGTATTGGGTTTGCTCTGCCGGCGTAAACATGGCGTAGCCGTCGAGTGCAAGCGCGGCAATCCGGTGGGGATGGTGGTTGGTGGCCGCGACGGCAATCGCAGCGCCAGTGTGGGAGCCGTAAACCGGAGCGCGAGGCAAACCGAGCGCATCGAATGCGCCAATCAGAGCGTCGCCGAAATCGGCAGCGTCGGGCCGCGGAATTCGCAACGGCTCCGACCAGCCAAAGCCGGGTGTGTCGAGTGCAAAGACCGTAAAACGATCCGCGAGCCGTTCACCGAGCGGCAGCAACGCTGCAGCCGAACGAGGCGATGCATGCAGGAGGACTGCGGGCGGCCCGTTGCCGAAGCGGCGGTAGCCTACCTCGCGCCCATCGGCAGTTTCGACGATCCGTGGCGCAAGATCTGGCGGCACGGTGTCAGGCCCGCTTCCGCAAATCTGTCTTGAGCACTTTGCCGGCGGCGTTGCGCGGAAGCGCGTCGAGAAAGACGACCTGACGCGGCACCTTGTATCCGGCGAGACTTTGTTTGCAGGCCGCAAGCAGCTCATCGGCGCCGAGCGTTGCGCCCGGCTGCATCACGACGAAGGCCCTGCCGGCTTCGCCCCAATAATCATCCTGCACACCGACGACGGCGGCCTCCTTGATGCCCGGCTGGCGGAACAAAAACTCCTCGATCTCGCGGGGATAGACGTTGACGCCGCCGGATATGTACATGTCCTTCTTGCGGTCGACGAGATAGAAGTATCCCTCCTCATCCATGCGTGCGAGATCGCCGGCCGAGAACCATCCGTCGCGCATCGTCGCCGCCGTCGCCTCGGGTTGATTCCAGTAGCCGAGGAACAGGCATGGCGAATTGCTGTAAAGCTCGCCGACTTCTCCGGCAGGCACTGACTTGCCCTCTTCGCCGAGAAGACGAACTTCGTTCATCAGAAACGGCCTGCCAACACATTGTTGCTTCCGCAGTTGATCGGGCGGCCGCAGATTGGTGACGATGCCACCCTCGGTCGAGCCGTAGGTCTCGTGCAGGATGCCGTCACCGAAATAGCCGACAATCAATTCCTTGGTGCGTTGCGGCAGCGGGGCGGCGTTCGACACTAGCGCCTTCAACGCGACGCCCCGCCAGCGGTCGCGAACCGATTTTTCCAGGGCAAAGATCGCGTGGAAGTGGGTCGGCACCATGAACGTGCCAGCCGCTTTGCTTTCGTGCAACTTGCGAATGGCGATCTCAGGATCAAAATTCGGCAGGACTTCGCAGGTGCCGCCGAAAAAAACGGCGGCATGGGCGAAGTTGAAGCCCGCGCCATGGAACAGCGGCGCGATGGCGAGATACTGATCGTCGGGCGAATAGCACCCGTATTCCGACGCCATGCAAAAGCCGGTCAGAACCCGCGAGCGATGCGGCAAGGTCACTCCGCGAGGCTTTCCGGTGGTGCCCGATGTGTAGGGTATGGCGAACGCTTCCCATTCATCGACGCTCGGCAGATCGCTGCTTGGCCGCGCCTCGTTCAGTAACGTTTCATAGGCCTCGCCAATAACAACGATGTGCTCCAGCCCCGGGCAATCGGCAGCGCGCACCGCGGGCTCGATCTCCGGTGTGACGAAGGCGACACGCGCGGCGCAATCGTTGAGAATAAAGCCGATCTCGGCCGGTGTTTGACGCGGGTTGGGGGTTGCTGCCGCGACGCCGGCCTCGGAGAGGCCGTCCACGATTTCGATATATTCGAGACAATTGCCGGCGACGATGGCGGCGCGGTCGCCTTTGCGCAGGCCAAAATGGTGACGCGCGAGCGTCGCGACCCGGTCGATGCGATCGACGAGCCGCCGGTAAGTCAGGTGGCGGTTGCCGCAGATGAGCGCGACCTTATCCGGGTCGCGCAACGCGCACGAGCGCACGCCGCTTGCGATCGTCATCGGCCGGTAGGTAGCGGGCAAAAGTGCTTGCCGCGCCACCGTCATTGCGGCTTGCTCGCGCTTTCGGGCAGGCGGAAAACGCGCAGCGCGTTGTCGCGCATCAGCATCTGCTGCGCGTCGGGCCGCAGCTTGAGTTCGGCAATTTCGACAATCGCGCGTTCCGGATCGATCACCGGCCAATCGGTGCCGAATAGAACCTTATGCTTGCCGTAGGTGTTGAGATAGTGAAGCAGCTGCGGCTGCCAGTGTTTAGGTGCATAGGCATCGACACCGATAAAGACATTCTCGTGCTTCCACGCCATCGCGATCATCTCGTCAGTCCAGGGAACGCCGATGTGGATGCCAAGAAGCTTCAGTTCGGGGAAGTCGATGGCGACGCGGTCCAGGGTGATCGGCCGCGCGACGCTCGGCAGCCGCCGGTCGCGCTGATAGATCAAATTCTGCCCGACTTGCATCATGATCGGGATGTCGAGCTCGCAGCACTTGGCATAGTACGGATAATACTTGGCGTGATCCGGCGCGAGTTCAAACCAGTGCGGATAAAGATGCGCACCAACAAAGCCGAGGTTGCGCACGGCGTGTTCGAGGTCGCGCAGACCCTGCATGCCTCGGAACGGATCAATTCCGGCAAGCCCGGAGAAGCGTTGCGGGTGCGCGGAACAAATGGAATGAACGCGCTCGTATGGGATTTCGAACGAGCCTTTGACTTTAAGATCGCCAGCGCGGACTGCAATCAACAATGATCGGTCAATGCCGGCGCGATCCATTTTTTGCATATATTGCCCGATGGAAACGCCCTTGCGCATCGCTTCGGGCATCCGGACCTGGGTCATGAAATCCGCATCAATGCCGGTTTGCCCGAGCGCGATCTCTTCTGCCGTAAATAGATTGACGACGATGTCGATGAAACCCATGTCCGCTCTGCTTACCGCCGCAAGTACCGTCTCGCTTCAGTCAATCATACTTGAGAAGTGGCTACCACGAATAGTTCGGCCAAAACCTTCGAGGAGGTATTAGACCGATATGTAGTCCGTCACGCGCTGACAGGGGGCTCGGCTTCCGCTTCGGGGTCATAAGGCGACATGACAACACGTCAGCACGATGTCCGCTCTCATCTTCAGAGTGGACTCAACATTGGCACCACTTCTTGTTAGCTAAGTGCCCAAACCCGGAAGTGCGTCTCCGATGACGTCGGGAGTTTTCCGAACTGTTTTCCGACGTCATCTTTGCCGCGACAATGGCGGTTGCCTTTGGCTCCGTTTTTTTCACCGATCGCGAATTCTGCGTTGCGGCTCGGGTCCTTGCTGGGTCCAATACGGCATGCAGCGCCGCTTATGAGATCGATCAGGAAACTCGCTGCGGGAGATGGCGGAACGTCGGTTCTGGTCACCGTAATTATAGCCGGAGCGGAAAGCTCTTCCTTTACTGGGATCGCCGCCAGGACGCGATTGGCGAATGGCGACAGCGTCCATTGCGCTGGGGCCATCGCGAGGAGGTCGGAATGGGTGAGACACGTCAACAATGTAAGCGCCGACTGAACGCGCAGCGCCAGCGTAGGCTCCGGCAGGCCGTATCTCTTAAAGAGAACGCCGAGTTCTTTTTCGGCCTTCGGCGTTATCGACGTCGTGACCCATTCAGCGCCGATTAGTTCCCTAAGGGATGTTGCGTTCGCTAGTGGATGTTTTGACCGACAGAGGACCGCGCGCCGGCCAGGCAGCAGAACCTTCTTTTGAAGAGCTCGCGGCAGTTTCAGCCCCGGATCAGGACCAACGTAGAAATCGACACCGCCATCATGAAGTCCTTGTTCAAGGGTCGGATAAAATCCCTCAATAATATGCAGGTGGACTTGCGGGAACCTTCTCCGGAAGGGTTCCAGTACCTTGGGTAGAAGCCATAGGTGCGCGGCGATTGAAAGCCCGACCGTCACCGAACCGACCGCGTTGCCTCGCAGTTGCTCGAATTCCTCTTGGGCACGACGAACATCATTCAAAATGGCCGTCGCGCGTTTCACGAACGCCTGACCCAAGGGGGTCACGAGCATGCCCCTGGGTCGGCGCTCGAATAGCGGCGCACCTAGTCCTCGCTCCAATTCCGACAATCCGCGCGTAAGGGTTGGCTGAGCAATGCCGAGGTGACGAGCCGCGGCGCGGAGACTGCCGTGTTCGGCAATGGCCACAGCGTCGCGAAAATGGTGCAGCTTCAACGAGTGCCCCCGAATCTGACAGATCGCAAACGATACCTCAAAGTGGCGATAGCAAACTGCTATCGTAGAGGCACAAACGCCATCTTACCATAATCACAGACTAGTTTAACATGCACCGCACAAAAAAGGTCGAGTATTGACTCGGCTTAGACAAGGGAGGATGGGCATGTCGCAGTTCTTGTTGGTGCACGGAGCGTTTCATGGTGCTTGGTGTTGGCGCAAAACCGTCGCCGAGTTGGAAAAGCGTGGCCACCGCGCAAAAGCCATCGATCTGCCGGGCCAGGGCGAGGATCGCACGCCGCTCAAGGAAGTAACCCTGGACACGATGGTCGATAGAATTATCGAGGAGATGTCGGACTTACCGGGCAAGGTTGTGTTGGTCGGGCATTCTTTGGGCGGCATTCCTATTTCGGTCACCGGCGAAAGAGTGCCTGACCGCGTCAAGGCCCTGGTTTATTTGAGCGCATTCCTGCCGCAGGACGGCGAAGCGTTACTTGACATTGAAAATCGCAATCCGAAACCAGTCGTACCGGTCAGCATGATGTTCGACGCAGACCGGATCAGCGGAACGATCATGCCCGATAAGGTTCAAGAGATCTTCTATCACGATTGCACCGATGCAGACATTGCCGATGCAAGCGCCCGTCTGCGACCACAGGCTCTCGCGGCACTCATGACGAAAGTTCATGTGACACCGGAGCGCTTCGGCCGCATTCCGCGGGTCTATGTGGAATGCACCGACGATCGCGCGCTCTCTATCGGCATGCAAAGAGATATGATCGCCAAGTCTCCGCCGGTTGACGTCCGTAGCCTGCCGGCAAGTCATTCTCCGTTCCTCTCGATGCCGGATAGACTTGCAGAGGCCCTGTCGGATCTGTGAGGCGGTCGAATGACAATTGAGGACGGCCAGACCGATGTCCTCATAGTCGGTGCCGGGCCGGTTGGTCTCGCGGCCTCAATCGAGCTGGGGCAGCGCGGCATTCGCGGCACGGTCGTCGAACGTAACGACCGTGTCGGTTACAGCCCCCGCGCAAAAACCGCGAATGTACGTACCCGCGAGCATCTGCGGCGCTGGGGGATCGCGGATACCCTGCGGCAGGCGTCGCCAATCTCGCCGCAGCGTCCATCGACCGTCGTGTTTGCGACCCGCATGAACGGACCGCTTCTTGCCCGGTTCGATAACGCTTTGAACGGAAGCCGCGAGCGCAACAACCTCTATTCCGAGGAAGCACAATGGGTGCCGCAGTACGTTCTGGAAGAAGTGCTGCGACAGCGCGCGCAGTCGATCCCCGGCGTTTCGATCCATTTTGAATCGGAGTTCAAATCCCTAACTCAAGGAACGGATGGCGTTGTTGCGAAAGTACGTGACATTTCTTCCGGTCGAATAGTGACCATCCAAAGCCGATTTATTATCGGCGCCGACGGGGCTCGCAGCACGGTCCGCGATGCAATCGGCGCGACTATGGCTGGCGAGGGCGCCTTCTCCCGGAACTTCAGCATCATCTTCCGGGCACCCGATCTTGCGTCGCGGCATTTCCACGGGCCGGCCATCATGTACTGGATGGTCAATGACGAAGTGCCGTCGCTTTTAGGACCCATGGACGAGACCGGCCTTTGGTTCTTCATGGTGACGAAATTGCTCGACGACGCGGATCCTGATGCTATCGACGCCATCGATCTCATCCGCCGCGGTACTGGCCTTAGGGATCTCGACATCGAAATCGTCGGGACCGACTTGTGGGTAGCGCACAGGCTCGTTGCAGACAAATACACCCGCGGCCGCGTCTTTTTGGCCGGCGACGCCTGTCATTTGCATCCACCGTTCGGCGGATTTGGAATGAATATGGGAATTGGTGACGCTGTTGACCTTGGGTGGAAGATGGCTGCGCGCCTTAGGGGCTGGGGCGGCGATGATCTTTTAGCGTCTTACGAGGTCGAGCGCCGACCGGTGCACGAACGGACGATTGCGGAGGCGGTCCACAACTTCGGCCTGACCGGAAGGGAACTCGTACAGCCCGCACTGGAGGAGCCCGGAGTGATCGGCGAGGCAACGCGACGCGAAGTGGCAGAAATCCTTGAGGCTACGAAGGTGCGCGAGTTCAAGACACTGGGGATCGTTCTTGGAATGCGTTACGCGAACTCACCTATCATTGTTGCTGACGGAAGCGAACCGCCACCGGATCACTTCATGCTCTATGTTCCGTCAGCGCACCCAGGTTGTCTGGCCCCGCATCTCTGGCTCACCGACGGGACATCGCTATATGACCATTTCGGCGAAGGCTTCACCGTTTTGATCGCAGATGGTGATCCACAAGAAGCTGACGACCTCGTCGCGGCTGCCGCAGAACGGCACGTTCCGATGAAGGTGCTTGCCTTGCCTGATGCGCGCTTGCGTAGCCGATATGAGGCACGCTTTACGGTTATTCGGCCTGACCAGCACGTTGCTTGGCGTGGGGATACCTTTCCCTCAGATACGCTCGGCCTCATCGCCCGCCTGACCGGAACCGCGACGCGGACGACGGGCTTTGACCAATCTGACTGATACCCAAAACGAACAATGCGTGACCATGCTTTCGTCGGATGACTTGTCCATGCTTGGCGAGTTGGAGCGCAAAGTCCTCTGGCTTGAGAGCTGGACCATCCATCATGCCGATCACGTTCGACTTTGAGGCCGGCGCTGTTCTCCCGAACGACGTTTCCTTGGATGTCGCGAAGGCCGTTGACGTTGTCGACGCCGAATGCGTCAAAGCATCGCCTGATGTTTAGCGGTGCAAGCTATTCACAAGCCATTCAACTGCGCATTCCTTAGTTGCGCGATCACGCCGTCGTGCAATGATCCGTTAGTAGCGAGAATATCTGCCGTCTCGCCGGTCGGGCGGGTTGCTCCGTCGAATGCGCTCACCCGTCCTCCGGCCTCCTCTACAAGAAGTGTGCCGGCGAGCGTATCCCAAGGGGCCATACAGTCCTCAAGAAATGCGTCCAGACGCCCGCAGGCTACGTAGGCGAGCGCCAAAGCCGGTGCGCCAAACGAGCGAACGGCACGCGCGGCGCTCAACAGCGTGCGTAGCCGTTTCACGTAATGGTCCAGCGCGCTTGCGTTATCCGATTGAATCTGCGTTGAGATCAAACTCGTGCGCAAATGCTGGCTTGACGATACCTTGATCGAGCGCCCGTTGAGGTTAGCCCCCCCACCGCGAACCGCAGTGAACATCTCTTCGCGAAGCGGATCATAGACGATGCCAACAGCAATGCCCGCGTGATCGCACGAAGAAATAGAAACACAATAGAACGGCAGGTCGTGGGCATAGTTGCTGGTTCCATCTAGCGGGTCGATATACCAGCGCCATTCCGCATTGGTCTCGCCGGCATTGCCTTCTTCGCCGACGATCAGGTCGGTCGGATACTCCCGCTGGATGACGCGCACGATTTCCTGCTGCGACTGCAGATCGGTCGCAGTCACGATGCTCGTGCGGGACGAATCTTTTTCCCGGATCTCCAGATTGCCGCATCGGCCGCTGCGAATGACATTTCCGCCAATTTTGGCAGCCTCTATTGCTACATCAATTCGCTGCATGCTTGGATCGCCCTATTCTGTTTGAGCAAGGCGTCGGGTGCGGACGCCAAGCATTGGGCAGTCCTTGGCCTCTTCCTATTGCGACGCGACGCTCGGCTTCGGCTTAATGCCTAGACCATACTTCGCTGCATAATCCACGGCGTTCCATCTTGCCACCTGAGGCGCATCGGCCGTTTCACCGAGAGTCGTGATCGGACGCACCTGAACGATCGAGATCGGCATGCCCGGCCGCCAAATAGGTTCGATCACCCATTCGACATCCACCGGATTGCCGAATTGCACCTCAATCTCCGCAATAGCCTCCCATAGCGCATGGATCATTTCTGGCGTGAGACATTGTGCTCGCTGAAACCGCTCCGGTAGCGGCTGCTCGCAGACGCCGCCGCGCCCTGGATCGAATGACGACGCGACGCGCTTGCTGCCGGTGCGGTACGAAAGAATGTGTCCGTCAATACGATCGACTTCGACGGAGTTGGGTTCCACCACGCCCTGGACTACTGCTTCGCCCCAGCCCCATGACGCCTCGATCACAAAGCGGTCGCGCTTCTGTGTGACCGGATGCGCGGAGAAGGCGACACCGGCACAGCGCGCTTGTACCAGCCTCAGTACGCCGACACCCATCAACGTGTCCCGATAATGCTGGTGGTGCCTTAGCCGATAGACCAGCGCCCGACCGACGAACAGGCTGCTCCATGCTCTCCGTACCGCGGCCACGACGGCATCCGCGCCGATGACGCCGAGATAACTCTCATATTGCCCGGCGAAGCTTGCCGTCGCGGCGTCTTCGCCGGTAGCGGAGCTGCGCACTGCGACCGGCAGGCCGACATGACCGTGGCGCAGACAGAGTTCGTCATAAGCATCGCGCAGCGCGGCTTCGAGCTCCCCCTCCATCGGCGCCCGCTCGATCAGGCCGCGAATGCGGGCGGATGTAGCCTCGATCCGGGCGAGATCATCAGACGCCGTCGCCAGCTCCCTTTCCAGCTCATATGCGAGATCATGGACGGATAAAAACCGTTCGAAGGCCATCGTCGTAACCGCAAATCCATCGGGGACTTCCAAGCCGGCTGCGCGCAACGTTCCCAGTCGCGCAATCTTTGGCCCGACGACGGCGTGATCCTTGTCGGTCAGCTCACTCAGCCAACGCAGCATCCGCAATTCCCTGACGCGTTTCCCGTTCCGTTGCGGCCATCGATTGCTGCCGCGATTGTTGCCGCACGCTAGCGCATCATGAGCGTCTCTGCCACTACGCAATAGGAACAGTTCTGTTGATTTTTGCCCAATACAGGTCGCGATCTGGAACAGATGCTGGTCGGATCGTGTGGCACAGACTGATAATGCCAAGCGGTAATCAGATTTTTTCTTGTGAGCATCAAATTGCGATGTTAGCACCGACACGCAAGCGCTCGCTGTGTGACGACGCGGCCTCTCTCCGAACAATGTTTGTTAGAAGACGGAAACGATCCCGATGATAACCGAACCCCCTTTCCGCGCCGATCATGTTGGCAGTTTGTTGCGGCCTCAGCAAATCAAGGAAGCGCGCGCCAAGCGTGAGCAGGGAACGATATCCGCCGAGGATTTGAAGGCCGTTGAAGATCAGGCGGTCCGCCGCGCGGTGACCAAGGAAGCGTCGCTCGGTCTTAAGGTGGTTACGGACGGCGAATACAGGCGTAGTTTTTGGAGCCGTGACTTCTTCCGTCATCTCGATAACGTCGAGACATTCTCCACCCCGAACGTCAAACGTTTTCAGGGTTCGCAGCCGAAGACGCTAGCGCACCGGCCGACTGCCAAACTTGGCAAATTTTCCGGCCATCCAATGATCGAACACTTCCGATATCTGAAATCGGTAGCACCGGCCGGCACGGTGGCAAAGATGACGATACCGGCACCGAGCGCATTCCTGGCCCATCGCGGGAAGACGATTCTGGACGGCTCAGTCTACGATTTATTCGAGGAATTTTATGCCGACCTCGGCGAGACGTATCGACAGGTCGTGCGCGCGTTCGGCGACGCCGGCTGCCGCTATTTGCAGCTCGATGAGGTCTACATGATCGTTCTGGTCGATCCAAAGCAGCGGCAGTTTTTCGTCGAGCACGGCAACGATCCAGATAAATTGCCACTCCTGTACTCGAATGCGACCAACCGCGCCCTCAAGGACAAGCCTGCCGATATGGTCACCGCTATGCATTTGTGCCGCGGCAATTTCCGCTCGACCTTCCAGGGGTCGGGCAGCTACGACGCGATCGCCGATATCCTTTTCAACCACACCAATATCGACGCCTATTTCATGGAATACGACACGGATCGCGCCGGTGGCTTCGAACCCTTGCGATTGGTTCCGAAGGGGAAGAAGGTGGTACTCGGCTTGGTCACGTCGAAAACCGGCGTGCTCGAGTTGAAAGACGAAATCAAGCGACGAGTCGAGGCCGCGACGAAGTTCATCAACCTCGATCAACTCTGTCTCAGCCCGCAATGCGGCTTTGCCAGTACAGAGGAAGGCAACTTGCTGACTGAGGACGAGCAATGGGCGAAACTCGCGTTCGTCGTCGACGTTGCGAGGGAAATCTGGGGACAGGCCTAGCGCAGTTTTCGGGAAACGGCTGATGCAAGCTAACTCTGACCGCATCCAAACAACGCACGTCGGCAGCCTGGTGCGGCCACCTGAACTGGTCGATTTCATGCGCAAGCGGCTTGAGCGCGAGGCGGTCGATGATGCCGCCTACCAGCAATACCTGACGCGTGCGACAGCCGACGTTGTACGGCGCCAGGCCGAAGCCGGACTTCACGATCGTCAACGACGGCGAGTATCCAAAAAGCTCCTGGTACCGCTACGTCACCGAGCGCCTGGACGGGCTTGAATTTCGTCCCGCGCCGAGCGAGCGGCCGAAGCCAACCCCGTCTGCCGGGGCGGATTTCGAACGCTTTCGCGATTTCTATGCCGAATATCAGAGTGGCCAGCAGGCTAACGCCGGCGGCGGCTATTGGGTTGTGACCGGACCACTTAAATACTGTGGCCACGAGCAGGTGCAGCGCGACATCGCCAACCTCAAGGCTGCGTTGCACAACCACCCGCATGTGAAAGGCTTTCTGCCGGTGGTGGCTCCCGCGAGCGTGCTGCAAGGCATGCGCGACGAGCATTACGGAACCGAGGAGAAACTGAGCGCCGCGCTCGGCGAAGCACTACGCAACGAGTACAAGGCCATCACCGACGCCGGCCTGATCGTGCAAATCGACGACGCATGGCTCGCTGCAAAGTACGACGTCATGGTGCCGCCGGCCAAATTCTCGGATTACTATGCCTGGGCCGAGCAGAAGGTGGAGGCGCTCAATCGCGCGCTCGCCGGCATTCCGAAACAACAAAGCCGCTATCATGTCTGCTGGGGCAGCTGGAACGGGCCGCACAGCAACGACGTCGCCGCCGCCGACATCATCGATCTCGTTCTTCGGGTCGAGGTCGGCGGTTATTCTCTCGAGATGGCCAACCCACGGCACGAGCACGAATGGCAAGTTTGGCGAAAAACCAAACTGCCGTCGGATCGCGTGTTGCTGCCTGGCCTGATCGCGCACACCACCAACGTGATCGAGCACCCCAAGCTGGTAGCCGAACGCCTCGTGCGCCTCGCCAAGCTGGTCGGGCGCGAGCGCGTGATTGGCTCAACCGATTGCGGCTTTGCTCAGGGCGTGTTCTATCGGCGGGTGCATCCCTCGATCATGTGGGCAAAGCTCGAGGCGCTGGCGGAAGGCGCCAAACTTGCGACTGCAGAACTCTGGGGGCGCGCGGCGGCTGCCTGACCACGGCGCTGCCTACGAATATTCGCGGATTAGCTCGCCGATGGCCTTGAGTTCGCGCTTCGGCATCGGGAGTCCACGGGAATGACAGGTTAAGCCCGAGACAATTGGTGAACGCTTCGCGCACCGAAAACAGCGGGCCTGGGGGCAATCCAACTCCGCGCGCCAAAGCGTCGCGGCAAGCCGCGACGGAATTAAAATGCGGCGGTCCCTCGACCCAGCACATGAAGCCGCCCGACGGTCGCGTGACCTTGCAGCCGTTTGGAAAGTGGTTGCCAATCAGCGCAAGCCCGTGCTCCATGCGGGCGCGCAACGTGACGCGCAGATTGCGGAGATGCCGGTTAAAGTTTCCGTTCTGCATGTAATCGGCCACCGCCCGCTGAAAGATGCCACCGCTGAGCAGATTGCCGGCGAATTTCATCTGCACGACCCGTTCGCGAAAACGCCCCGGCGCCAGCCAGCCCATGCCGTATCCGGGCGCCAACGTGTTGGAAAAACTTCCGACCTGAAGCACCAAGCCGCGTTCGTCGAACCGCTTGAGGGTCGGCACGCAGGATTTGCCGTATTGCAGATCCATATAGCCGCCGTTCTCGATGATCGGCAGATTTTTGCGCCGAGCGATCTCAACGATCTTGGCCACAGCGCCGGGCGGGGTCGATACACCGGTTGGATACTGATGCGCCGGCATCAGCACGCAGGTACGCACATCATGACGTTCGATCAAATACTGGAACTGATCCGGATCGAGGCCGTTGCTCGGCGAATACGGAATCTCAATCGCGCGCAGGCCGCGGTGCTCGAGCGCAGCGAAAACCGGAAACATCGTTGGCGATTCGATCAGCACAATATCGCCGGGCTTCGTGAGAATGTTGAGGCAGAGATTAAGCGCGTGCATCCCGCCGGCGGTGAGGACGATGTCGTTGGCGGACAACGCGACGCCATGCTCGACGTAGCGTTGTGCCAGAGTCTCGCGGAGCGCCGGATCGCCCTGCGTCGAGCTGACCGTGTCGGCTCCCTTGGAGCCGCTGCAACTCCGCAGGACACGGCGAAAGTGACGGTTGACGTCATCGACCGGAAACAGATCTGTGCTCGCGTAAATGGCGCCGAACTGCTGAATCTCACTGCTGCTCCAAGAGGCAAACAAGCGCAGCGTTAATTCGTTGATGGAAATCTCGTGCGCCACGTCGGGCTCGGCACGCTCGGCCGTGAACGCCAATTTTCCGCGACCGAGCTTTTGGTCGATGTAAAAGCCGGAGCGCGGCTGAGCGATAAAGATGCCGGCATTCTCTAGGAGGCCATAGGCCTGATGGACCGTCGACATACTGCAACCGGCGATCCGGCTCATTTGCCGAACCGAAGGCGCCTTTGCGCCTGGCCCAAGCGCACCGTTGTCGATCCACCGCCGCACGAGATTGACGACCCCGTCGGATCGCTTCATCGGCCTCTCCCTCGGCCCGCGTCTCTTGCTATGTGCTACGGGCTCGGCCGGGCGCAACGTTCAGTTCGGCCAGTCACCGAAAGCGGGCTAAGGAAAAGTATAGCTCAGTGTGCAGCGCGCGCCAGCATCAAGACCGACACGTGCGTGGGCAGAAGTGCGGAATTAAGCTGAACACACTGTCGCATGTTGGTGAACTGTGCTGACTAAAACACTGAGATTCTGTGCCTTCTAAGGCTATCAGCCACAACGTAGCATGAATCTTTGCGCCGCGGCGCGGATTTAGAAGGCCGAAATGACGCGAATGCGAATGTGCCAGGGAATGGTTGCCGCGCGGGTCCCGCACGGCAGCTGCCGGGGGGACACTGGACGTGATTACCTTCGCTGAAATCCTCAAGGACAAGGGCTATCCGGGATTCGATCGGGTTAAACACGTAGACGCGCCTTGGGTGAGCGATCAGCTTTCGCTGTTCAAGCCAGAGGATGAAGCCCGATTCTGGTTCAAGGGATTTCAGTGGCCGCGTGCCTATCCGCTGAACTTCGTGTGGCTTGAGGACGGCTTTGCGTGGGGCACGCAAGCTGCGGCCCACAATATGCCGCTCCCGCCTAGCGACGGTTTGGCGCCGCGCGTCGCCGGAATTTTCGTTTACGGCTCCGACATTCCGGTAACGCCCTGGATCGCCGGCAATCGCGCAGAACGCGTGCCGACTGTCTTGCCGCCGTTCCTGCAGAATTTTCCGGCTATCTGGGACGAGCGCCGCAACGAGATCATGCAAGGACTACGCTATCTCGAGACTTACGATCTGTCCGGCAAATCACCCGTGGATATTTGGCGATACATGATCGATGCCCGCGCCTTTCACGTGCGCGCTTGGGAGATCCATTTCGACCTGATGTATCCATTGACGGCGAACTATCTCGGCTTCTACGGCCTCTGCAAGGAGATCGGGATTGCAGCGTCCGATATTCCGAAATTTCTGCAAGGCTACGAGACCCAGCCGATGAAATCCGACCGCGCTATGTGGCAACTTGCCAACGAGGCGCGAGGTTCGGAGGTTGCCGGGCTTATCGCAGACACGCCACCCGGCGGCATCTATCAGGCGTTGAAGAATGCGCCGAAGGCGGCGGCGTGGCTGAAGAACTTTGGTGCTTTCCTCAAGGAGTATGGCTGGCGCAGCGATCGCGTCGTTGACGTCAGCTCTCCGGCTTGGATCGAAGATCCGGACCGCTGTCTGGGCATCATCCGCTCGCTATTGCAGAGCAACGATCCGTACGGGTTCGAAAGCAGCTTGAAATCGGCGGTTGGAGAACGCGAAGAACTGATCGCAAAGTCGCGCGCCAAAATGACGACGCAGGAACGCGAAGCGTTCGATCAGGCGCTCGCGTCATGCCAGCACGCCAACTTCGCGTGGTGGAATGACGATCATAATTGGTATGTCGATATGCGCTGCACACTGCCCATCCGCAAAGCCGCGCAGGCGATCGCGCGGGCGGTCGATTTCAGCGATCCGGACGACGTGAATTTTCTGTTCTATTCTGAGCTCAAGGCGCTGGCCAACGGCAGAGAGAGCCGCAAATCCTTTGAGCCGGTGATTGCTGAGCGCAAGGCCTACTTCAACGAGTGGGACGCGCGGGTCGCGGATATGCCGATCGTACTTGGCACGCCGCCGGACACAATCGCTGATCCGGTTGTCATCGAAATTTTCGGTATTACTGACGAGTTTATCAAGCGCATGAAAGAGGGAGCCACCAATGCCCAAGAGCTCTCCGGCGTACCGGCGTCAGGAGGCGTTGCGCGCGGGACGGCGAGGGTGTTGCGCTCGCCAGACGAACTTCACCGCCTGCAGCAGGGCGATGTCCTAGTCTGCGTCGGCACCACCCCGACCTGGACGCCTGCTTTCACCAAGATCGCCGCTTGCGTTTGCGACGGCGGTGGTACGCTTACGCATGCGTCCGTCGTCAGCCGCGAGTACCGCGTACCATGCGTGGTGGGAACTGGGCTCGCTACGCAAACCATCAGGGACGGCGATGAAGTCACGGTCGACGGTGACAAGGGATTGGTGACCGTGCATCGGGCGGCGTGACGTTGGCCGCAGAGATTTAAGGCGCAGCAACAAGACCGCCGAGCGCAAACTAAAGGAATATTTCGGCGGTCGAACGAAACGGGAGGGTAACTTGAAACCATTGAATGGCGCATCAGCCTTGAGAGGCAGCTCGGCGCGCACCGCGGTCTCGCGCCGCAAATTTGTCAAGGCGGCGTTGGCAGGAGCAGCGACACTTGCAACGGGTCGGGTCGCCTCGGCGCAATCGACTGACGTCATCAAGATCGGGTTCATCACGCCGCGATCGGGCGCGCTTGCCGCGTTCGGCGAGCCCGATGGATTTATTCTGGATTCGGCGCGCAAACTTCTCGCCAGCGGAATTTCGGCGGGTGGCAAGACTTACAAAGTCGAGGTCTTAGACCGCGATACCCAGTCAGACCCGACTCGCGCGGGTCAGCTGGCGAAATCGCTGATCAACGGCGATGGAGTCGATTTCATGCTGACCTCATCGACCCCGGAAACGGTCAACCCTGTGTCCGACGCCTGCGAGGCCGCGAGCGTACCGTGTCTCTCGACCGGCATGCCATGGGAGCCTTGGTATTTTGGTCGTGGTGCCAAGCCCGGCGAGCCGTCGCCATTCAAGTGGACGTATCATTTCGGCTTTGGCGTTGCGAATTTCTCCAAGGCCTACATTTCGCAATGGAACGGTCCGGTAAAGACCAACAACCGGGTCGCGTTCCTCATGCCGAACGATGCGGATGGCAATGCGCTGCGCGCCATCTTCAAGCCGATCCTGGAAAAGGCTGGCTTTACGGTGATCGATCCGGGTGGATACGAGGACGGTACCACTGACTATGCGGCGCAGATCTCCAAGTTCAAGGATGAAAAGTGCGAAATCTTCACGACCGGACCGATACCGCCGGATTTTGCGGTATTCTGGCGTCAAGCTGCGCAGCAAGGCTACACGCGAATGGTCAAGGTTGCGCAGATCGCCAAGACCTGCCTGTTCCCATCGCAGGTCGAGGCGCTAGGCTCGCTAGGGCCGAAGCTTGCGACCGTGGCTTTCTGGCACCCGACTTTCCCTTATACGTCCTCGTTGACAGGACTCACGTCCCAACAACTCGCTGACAAGTACGAAAAGGACACCGGCAAGCAATGGAATCAGATGCTCGGCGACAACGTCGCTCTCATGGATGCCGGCATTGCCGTGTTGAAAGCGAGCGATAATCCCAAGAGCAAGGAATCTGTAGTCAAGGCGCTGAGCAAGCTCCAAGTCATGACGCCGGTCGGCCATCTCGAGTTTGGCAAGGGGCCGTTTCCGAATGTGGCTCCAATGAGCTTCGTTGGGACGCAATGGGTGGCGGCAAAGCCCGGCAGCAAGTACAAGCTCGACATGATCGTGACCGACAACGCCGACGACCCCAAAGTTCCGGTCGGCGCCAAGCTTATGCCTTACTCCGGCTGATGCGGTTCGGTTGCCAGTGGATGAAGCGAATGGAGCCAATGCGCTTCTCACCGGCACCGGGCTCTCCAAACGTTTTGGCGCGCTGACGGTCCTTGACGGGGTCGACTTTGCGGTCAGCGCTGGCGAAGCGATCGGCGTCGTGGGGCCTAACGGCGCCGGGAAGACCACACTTCTGAACGTGCTGTCCGGCGCACTTCCTCCCTCGGCTGGCACGGTTCGGGTCCGCGGCGCCGACGTAACTCACGCTGGCGCCGCGGAGCGCTGTCGGCTTGGTGTCGCTCGGTCGCATCAAATTCCGCGGGCGTTCGGCGGCATGAACTCTTTTGAGAATGTCTACGTCGCCGCCACCAACGGAGCGGGCGAGCGCGGCCAGGCGGCTTATGCGCGATGCACTGACGCGCTGGGCCTGTGTGGGATGCTGCCGATCGCCAACCGCCGCGCCGAGACGCTCGGCCTGCTTGACCGCAAGCGGCTGGAACTTGCACGCGCCCTGGCGACCAATCCCGTCGTGTTGCTGCTCGACGAGATCGGCGGTGGGCTGACCGACAGCGAGGCCAGCGAACTCCTGGACACGGTCCGCGAACTGAAGGCACGCGGCATCTCCATCGTGTGGATCGAGCATATTGTGCACGTTTTGGTACAGGTGATCGATCGGCTCGTTTGCCTCGACGGCGGCCGGATCATCGCCGATGCCGCCCCCGAAACCGTGCTAGCCAATAAGAGCGTCATCGCCGCTTATCTCGGGGAAGGCCTGACATGAAACTTCTCGTAGCCGAGGGGCTGGACGCACGGCACGGCCTACTCAAAGCTGTGCGCGATGTCGATTTCAGCGTCGAGCAAGGGGAAATCGTCGCCCTTATCGGCGCCAACGGGGCCGGCAAGACGACGCTCTTGCGCACCATCGCCGGCGCGCACCGGCCGCATAGTGGTCGCATCATATTTGACGGCGTCGACGTTGCCGGATTGCGCGCCCACGAGCGGGTCAAGCTCGGGATAGCGCTGGTCCCCGAAGGTCGCCGCTTGTTCGCGGGCCTCACCGTCGAGGAGAACTGGCGGGTCGCCGGAGATACGCGCCGTCCCGGTCCGTGGAATATTGAAGCTCTGCTGGCACTCTTCCCAATGCTCACGTCGCGTTTGAAGACGCCGTCGGGCCTATTGTCCGGCGGCGAGCAACAAGCGGCCTCGATTGGTCGTGCGCTGATGACCAATCCGCGTCTTTTGCTGCTTGACGAAATCTCACTTGGCCTCGCGCCGCTCGCCATAGACGGTCTCTATCGCTCGCTCACCAAACTGTTCGCCAGCGGAACCGCGCTGATCCTTGTTGAACAGAACCTCAACCGCGCACTTGGCGTTGCAACACGGATTTATTGCATGCTCGAAGGCCGCATTGTTCTGGAGCGCGACGCAAAACTCGCGTCGCGGCAGCAGATAACGGAAGCGTATTTCGGCCTGCGGCAGGACGGCGTGCGGGAAATGCGGCAATGATCTGGATCGATCAGATCGTGCAAGGCGCTCTGCTCGGCGGCTACTATGCATTGATTGCCTGCGGCCTGTCGCTGATGTTCGGCGTCATGCGCATCATCAACTTGGCCCATGGCGACTTTGCCGTTCTCGGCGCCTTCCTGGTCTGGCTGCTCGCGGAACGGACCGGCATGTCGCCGTTCCTTGCGCTGGCATTGGCCATACCGATAATGGCGTTGCTCGGCGCGGTGCTTCAGCGCTGGGTATTTGAGCGCAGCCTGCGCGCCGGACCGCTCGTGCCCCTGCTGGCAACGTTCGGCCTCGCCATCGTCACCGAGAATCTTTTGTTTGAAGGTTTCAGTGCCGACACCCGGTCGCTGGCGCCCGCGATCGGGGATCTTGCTTTCGATAGCTGGACGCTGACCGACCGTATCTATGTCGGTCATCTGGCGGTGTTGGTATTCGTTGTCGCAGTGGTCCTGCTGGTCGGGTTGCAGTTGTTTCTAAAATGGACGCCCCTCGGCCGCGCCATCCGCGCCACCGCGGAGGATCCCGACACCGCGGAACTGGTCGGCGTCAACTCGCGTGCGGTCTATGCGACGGCGGCAGCGATCGCGGTGGCAACAACCGCGATCGCCGGCACGTTTCTCGCGATGCGCGCAACGTTTGATCCCTATTCCGGTCCGGCGCAGCTTATCTTCGCCTTCGAAGCAGTCGTGATCGGCGGCGTCGGATCGCTTTGGGGAACGCTGGTAGGCGGTATCATCCTCGGCATCGCGCAAAGTCTCGGTGCGCAAGTCGGTCCGCGCGGCTTTCTGCTCACCGGACATATTGTGTTCCTAGTCGTTCTGGCGGCGCGACTGCTGTTAACGGGCGTCGATCTGCGCGGAATCCTGCGGCGTGGCTGGGCGCAGCCATCTCGGAGCCGTTCATCGTGAGCGGCGGCAATTTTCGAGTTACTCGCTGGACCAAGACCTCGACGACATCGGCGGCCATCGCCGCCTTCGTCATCGTCGTCCTTGCCGTCATGCCGCTGGCTTTCGGCGCCAACGTCACCGAACGCCTGACCACTCTGTTTGTCTACATCATCTTGGCAGTGATGTGGAACGCACTGGCGGGCTATGCCGGTCTCGTCTCGGTGGGCCAGCAGATGTTCTTCGGCCTCGGCGCCTACGCTACGATACGGCTCTCGTACGGCGGAATGAATGTCTACGCCGCGATGCTATTCGGGGCATTGCTCGCCGGCGTCGTGGCACTGCCGCTCTCGTCCTTCATGCTGCGCCTGCGCGGCGGCGAGTTTGCGATCGCTACCTGGGTCGTGGCTGCCATCGCCCATCTGCTGGTCAACTTCGATCCGCTGATCGAAGGCGAAACCGGAAAGTCATTGATCGCCCTCAACGCTTACGACGCCGCGGCCCGCCAGGCGATTTCCTACTGGGCCGCCTTGGCGGTGATGCTGCTGTTCCTGGTAATGATGTTCGTCCTGCTTCGAAGCCGTTTCGGCGCGGCGCTACAGGCGATCCGTGATGATGAGGACGCGGCCGCCTCCGTCGGCGTGCGGGTTATGGCCGCCAAGCGCCTGATCTTCACGATCGCCGCGTTCGGATGCGCCGCCGCAGGTGCGCTGTGGCTCGCTACCGCGCTGACCTTCCAGCCGCGTGCCTATTTCGGCATTCAGTGGACGGCTTACATGCTGTTTATGGCACTGGTAGGCGGTCTCGGTACCTTCGAAGGACCGATCATCGGCGCTCTTATTTTTTTTATTCTGGAAGATCGCTTTGGCTCCACCGGCGTCTGGTACCTGGTCGGCCTCGGCGCCGCCGCCACACTGTTCTCGCTGCTGCTGCCACGCGGTCTTTGGGGCACGATCGAGGATCGTTACGGCATTCAGATCATTCCTGTCGGCTATCGGCTTTTACTTGGCAGCACGGTTCGTCGAGGCGCCAAGATCGCAGCAGCGCCCGCCCTCAAGAAAGACAGTTAGCTGGAATGGAAGAACGATGAACGCCGAAATTCACACCAACAACGGCCGGCAATACCGTGGGCTTCTGCTTGATTTCGGCACAGTCATCCAAAAAAGCTTTTTTGAAACGCGGGCCGAGCTCGAGGCCCTTTTGCGGCTGGCGCCCGGCAGTCTCGGATGGGCCGGCCCGTTCGACCCTTCGTCCGATCCGCTGTGGCAACAAGTCGTCACCGGCGAGTTTTCCGAGCGGGAATATTGGAATCGGCGGGCCCGCGAGGTCGGCGCTCTCGTCGGCGAGAAATGGAATATCCAGGATTTCTGCCGCAAGCACGGGGAATTGTCGGCGGACGTGGTCTTTCGCCCCGAGATATTCGCATTGATAACAGACGCCAAGCGGGCCGGATTGAAGTTCGGCATTCTGACCAACGAGCTTGAACTGTTTCACGGAAAAGGCTGGCTGGAGACGATGCCGTTTGCGCACCTCATCGACGGCGTTGTCGACGCCACTCACACCAATATCCTCAAACCAGATCCGCGGGCCTATGCGCTCGCCCTGAAGTCTCTTGACCTAAGCCCTGATCACGCCGTCTTCGTCGACGACCAGCCACGCAATGTCGCGGGTGGTGCCGCAGCCGGGATCCGTAGTTTCCATCTCGATCTGACCAATCCACTCGAATGCGTGACGCAGGTGAGGCGGGCAATGCGCATTTAGCTCGTGGCGCGGGTCTCGTCGTAGGTCGACAGTCAGTTGTCCAATAGCGCCACATCTTCCCTGGTGCCACGAAGTTCTCACGAGTTGTCACCTTCGCCGCATGGCGTATAGCGGCGTAGACGTAAATTCGGCGCGCCGGCGTGCCCGTAAGCACCGCCGCGGAAGATCTTTCACGGAAAGTGTACAGAAATTAGCTGGGTCCACGGCCGCGACGTGCGTGTTGACGCCTGACTTCCCGCCCAAGCGATCGCACCGGCGGTAGGATGGCGCCAATCGGCGGTATTCTTCAACGGCGGCTAGTGTCCCCAGAGCTGCCGAGAAGCAACACGCGCTCCCTCAGAGAGGGCTTGTAGCTTGGCCCATGCTATGGCCGGTACGATTGGCGTATACGCTGCAAATGTTGCAAATCCGCAGTCCGTTCCGGCAATCACGTTCTCGCGTCCGACCAGCTTCGCAAATCGCACGATGCGCTGCGCAACCAGATCTGGGTGTTCGATGTAATTGGTACGCACGAGTTCGATAACGCCAGGGATGAGTATTTTCCCCGGGGGAAGCTTAATATCTTCGAAGATCTGCCATTCGTGCTCGTGCCTTGGATTGGCGGCTTCGAAGGAAATTGCACCGACGTGCGCTTCAAAGACTGGCTTGATGATGTCGCGTAACGGCACGTCATGATGGTGCGGCCCCTCATAGTTGCCCCAGCACAGATGCAGCCGGATACGATCGGCAGGAATATTGGCGACCGCCCGATTGATCGCAGCCACATTTAACTCGACGATCTTTACAAACTCATCCGTCGTGTTCTGCGCGAAACGAGTGTGTCGGCCCACCGCCAGATCGGGGCAGTCAAGTTGCAAGACGAATCCCGCCTTGTGGATGGCCTCATACTCCTCCTTCATCACATCCGCTAATACTTCCAAATATTTCTCGTGATTCGGATAGTATTTGTTCTCGAGAAATAGTGCGACGACACCCGGCGACGCTGCCGTCATAAACGCCTCGCGCGCCGTGCGTCCAGCAAGCGCCGTTTTCAAGTTGATGATGTCTTTCTGTGATGCTTGCCTGTCCTTCCAGGCCACGGGTCCATCACACGCCGGTGTTTTAAGCGTTACCACTGCCTGTGCCTCGGCCACGAAACGCTCGATGAATTCGGGGAAATCGAAGAAATCGCTAGTCGGAGGAAATGACCCCACGCCGTTAAATCCGACCAGGCGATCTTTAACGTAGGTCGCGTAGCCGATCTTGCTCATTTCGCCGTCGTTAATGACGTCGATGCCGCACTCGATCTCTTTCCCAACAATTTCGCGCGTCGCGCTCGTGATTGCAGCATCAAGCTGCGCGTTATCCACCGGTTGTCCGTCGTCTTTGGCCTTTAGCAGATCGAGAAGCGATTTAGGCCTCGGGAGGCTTCCAGTGTGTGTTGTCAAAATCCTGTCAGTGCTCTGGTGCATGACGTTTCCTCCGCTCTCTGATTTGTTGTCTGAATGTCGAGACGGTTAAATTAGGCTAGTTAGCCAGGCACAAACCGTAAGATGGCAAAGCCTTCCGGGCGATAGCTAAAAGCTATCGTGCTGGGGCGTATGCTCATTTTACTCCGTTGATCGCGGCGATCCCGAGGCCGCCAGCTGCCGAGGCGGCCTTGGTCTTGGGATCCCGGTTGGCCAGGCAGGTAAGTACATCTTCGGTGTGATCGCCAAATTTCTTGAAGCAGGACAACGTTTCGCCGGCGGCGCCCAGAACCCAGGTTAAATTCATCGGCGCCAGAATCCGGCTTCTCACTTTATAGCCCTACCTTCGCAAAATTGATGATGGGACGGATCGATTTTCTGAAGTGTATTTTTCGCGGCTCTCGAGCGTGAGGGCGTAGGAGTTTCGTACCGCGGTCGTACCTAGGTCGTTCCAGTAAGCTGGCGGCATTCTTTCACGGCCGCCGCGCGGCGCTTGTCGATATATGCGGCAAGGTCGACCAGGTGGACGCCGCGTTGAGCTTTCTGGCTTATCTCGATGCGCACGACCGGCAAGACGAGCAAGCCAAGACGGGGCTAACAATTGGTGCCGCGGAAGCGATGCCGCTTTCCCGCCGTGGGAGGCGAGCATGCGTCCGAAGTGTTCCATCAGCCAATCGAGTTCTTCAAGTGTTGGGCGGCGATTGCGCTCGTTGCCCTTTCTGATCAGACCGAGTTTCTTGATAACGGTAACGGCGTCATCAAATTCCTGCCGCGACAGCAGATAGCCCCAAGCCGGCCGCGCGACCGTGAAAAATACTCGATAGGTGCGAGAGTAATTGCCGCAGGTTTGCGGCTCGACATTCTTAGTGAGTTCCCGTGCGAACGACACTAACGTATGACTGGTGATGTCGCTGCATTTCGCCTCGCCGAGATCGCTATTCTTAATTGTCTTGAGCACCTGGGCCTTCGTCCCCAAGACTGCGTTTTTGGGTTCGGCGATGTAACGATCGATCACGGCAGCAAGCGTCGGGTCCTCTTTGTGGTCAAGTCCGCCCGGACGCTTGAGTTCAGCCTCGCGCTTTACGATCCAGGCATTGGCAGCTTGTTTGCGGTCAAACGTTTCCGCCTCTCGATGAACGATCGTGCCGCCTTTCTTGATCACTATCTGGGCGACGAAAGCTCTGGAGCCGTCTTTGCGAGTCCGTCCTATATCGTGCCCATCTTGTCGTACCGCCCTCAGTCGGATTAGTGAGACCGTCCCGCCAAGTCGTACTGCCCCCAGTCGGCCTAGTAAGTCCGTCCTGTATGCAGCATCGCGGTACGACTGGAACCTGAAAAGTACGACGATGTCGTACCAGAAGCGAGAGAATGGGGTCAAAATCGACTGGAAATGGTACGACATCGGCTTAAACGAGAATCAACGAAGTGACTGATAAAACTGATAAATCACAGCAC
>CAWJBG010000019.1:0-37834 GCA_963841025.1 uncultured Alphaproteobacteria bacterium
GGGAGGCGCCGTAGCCGCCATAACCGCCGAAGCCGCCCTTGGACTCGGTGACCTCGACGTTGCCTTCCGGCAGTTCGTCCAGAAACCGCGACGGAATGTTGGTCTGCCACAGGCCGTGCATGCGGCGGTTGGTGGCGAAATAGATCTTGGCCCGCCTGCGCGCGCGGGTGATGCCGACATGCGCGAGCCGGCGCTCCTCTTCGAGCCCGGCGCGGCCCTGGTCGTCGAGCGTGCGCTGGTTCGGGAATACGCCTTCTTCCCAGCCGGGCAGGAACACGGTGTTGAATTCGAGGCCCTTGGCCGAATGCAGCGTCATGATGTTGACGGCGTCCTCGGCGGCGCCCTTCTCGTTGTCCATGACCAGCGAGATGTGCTCCAGAAAACCCTGCAGGTTCTCGAACTCGTCCATCGAGCGAACCAGCTCTTTCAGATTCTCCAGCCGGCCGGCGGCGTCGGCGGAGCGGTCCTTCTGCCACATCTCGGTGTAGCCGCTTTCGTCGAGCACGATCTCGGCAAGCTGGGTGTGCGGAATATCGTCGCGCTGCTTGCGCCAGCGGTCGAGCGCTTCGAGAAGCCCGCGCAGCGAGCCGCGCGGCTTCGGCTTGAGCTCGTCGGTCTCGACGACGGCGCGTGCGGCTTCGGTCATCGGCACGCGGCGCTTGCGGGCGTGATCGTGCAGGAGCTGCACGGTGGCGTCGCCGAGCCCGCGCTTGGGCACATTGACGATGCGCTCGAAGGCGAGGTCGTCGGCCGGCGAATTGATGATCCGCAGATAAGCCAGCGCATCGCGGATTTCGGCGCGCTCGTAAAAACGCGGGCCGCCGATCACGCGATAGGGCAGGCCGAGCGTGACAAAGCGATCCTCGAATTCGCGCATCTGGAACGAGGCGCGCACCAGGATGGCGACTTCGTTGAGGGTGTGGCCTTCACGCTGCAATTGCTCGATCTCTTCGCCGACGGCGCGGGCTTCCTCCTCGGAATCCCAGGCGCCGGTCACGGAGACTTTCTCGCCCGGCACGTCATCGGTGCGCAGCGTCTTGCCGAGGCGGCCTTCGTTGTGCGCGATCAGATGCGACGCAGCGGCAAGGATGTGGCCGGTCGAGCGATAATTGCGCTCCAGCCGGATCACGATGGCGCCGGGAAAATCGTGCTCGAAGCGCAGGATGTTGTCGACCTCGGCGCCGCGCCAGCCATAGATCGACTGATCGTCATCGCCGACGCAGCAGATGTTTTTTTGTTCTTTACCCTCTCCCGTTCCGGGAGAGGCCGGTGCGCGCAGCGCGCCGGGTGGGGGCAGTTCTTGCGCAGCGGTGCCCAGGCCCTCACCCGCCTCGCGGAGCCTGTCATCGGGCCGGCCACTTCGGGCCGGACCCGTTGGCTCGGCGTCCTCTCCCGGAACGGGAGAGGGTAAAAGCGCGCTCTTCTCGCTCGCCCTTTGCGCCAACAACCGCAGCCACAAATACTGCGCGACGTTGGTGTCCTGATATTCGTCGACCAGAATATAACGAAAGCGCATCTGGTACTGCCGCAGCACTTCGGCGTGTTGGCGGAACAGCCGGATGTTCTCCAGGAGGAGATCGCCGAAGTCGGCGGCGTTGAGGATTTTCAGCCGCTCCTGATACGCCTTGTAGAGCTTGAGGCCCTTGCCGTTGGCGAAGGCGGAAGCCTCGCCCGGCGGCACCTGCTCGGGCGTCAGCCCGCGATTTTTCCAGCCGTCGATCATCGACGCCAGCACGCGCGCCGGCCAGCGCTTCTCGTCGATGTTCTCGGCTTCCAGCAGCTGCTTCATCAGCCGGACCTGATCGTCGACGTCGAGAATAGTGAAATCGGGTTTGAGCCCGACCAGCTCGGCGTGCCGGCGCAGGATTTTCACCCCGATCGAGTGGAAAGTGCCGAGCCACGGCATGCCTTCGACCACGTGGCCGACGATCTCGCCGACGCGGTGCTTCATCTCCCGCGCCGCCTTGTTGGTGAAAGTCACCGCCAGAATTTCGCTCGGCCGGGCGCGGCCGGTGGCGAGGATGTGGGCGATGCGCACCGTCAGCACCCGCGTCTTGCCGGTGCCGGCACCGGCCAGCACCAGCACCGGGCCGTCGAGCGTCTCGACCGCAAGCCGCTGCTCCGGATTAAGCCCAGCGAGATACGCCGCGCCCGATCCGCCGGCGCGCGCACGCGCCGCGATCCCGCCCGGCGTCGGCGCCGGCGGTTCGAGCGGATCGGTGTGTCTCAAAGGATCAGCCAAGGCGCTGGTTTTCCGTGATTCTCACAATCAAAAAGTGGCACTCCGGGCGACATTTTGCGAGCCCGCGATCATTAGCTGGTAGCATTGTGGATTGGCGGAGGGTGAAGGAATCGAACCCTTAACCCGAAGGTTAGCCCGGTTTTCGGGACCGGTTGCCCACCATTGAGCGCCACCCTCCGCTGGCGGAGGGGGCGAGAATCGAACCCGCGCGAGACGTCACGCCTCGGCTACGGCATTACCGCTCTGCCACCCCTCCGGCGATGGTTGATGAGCTGTCGGATGACATGCGGTTGCTCCGAGTTCTAATAACGTCGCCTTTGCAATGTAATTGCGTCCTCAGCAAGACGAGCCGGGCGCGGTCGAAGTTGTTCACCCTTTTCCCGGCATCGCGATACGCCTGCCAACGCCGTCAGGCACCGGCAAGTGCGCATGCGCGGCCTTCATGCGGGCGATCCGCGCGGTGATGAAATCGGGAAACGGCGCGGTCTTCTTGGCGGTCATATCGACGTGCAGCGTCATGTTCTCGGAGGTCGCCGACAGCCAGCCCTCCTCGGCGTGATGAAGCTGTTCGAAATAATGAATGCGCTTTAAATCGTAATCGAGCAGCTGAAAGGTGACGCGCACCGGGTCGTCGGCGTGGAGTTCCCGCAAGTAGCGGATGTGCACTTCCGCAGTGAAGGTCGAATGCCGGGTCTGTTCCAGATAGGAGAGGCCGACGCCGAGCAGCTCGTAGGCCTCGTCGACGCAGCGGTCGAACAGCACGTTGTAATAGGCCATGTTGAGATGGCCGTTGTAGTCGATCCAGGCCGGCTCGACCCGCATCACTGATGAGACGAAAGGTGCGAAAAAAGCCGGTTCCTGGTCGGGGCGATCGAGCATGCGTTTCTGTTCACTGCAGCGGGTCGGAAGGCGGCAAATGTGGCGGATTCTCCCGGCGATGCAAGCGGGCCGCCGGCCCTACTTGACCCGCCTCCGCATGGTGGCCAACTTGCTGTAAACGGGAATACGACAATGGTCATGACCGAGGCGTGGGCAGAACCGAAACAAGACCACAAGGCGGTTGAGCGCGTGATTGCTGCGCTTGCGGCGACGTTCGGCAATCGCCTCGTCACCTCGCAAGCGGTTCGCGAGCAGCACGGCAATACGCTGACCTGGATCGGAAACCAGCCGCCGGACGCGGTGGTGTTTCCGCAATCGGCTGAGGACGTGCAACGGATCGTGCGGCTGTGCGCTGCCGAGCGCGTGCCGGTGATCGGCTTCGGCGCCGGCACCTCGCTAGAGGGCCAGATCAACGCGCCGCGCGGCGGCGTCTCGCTCGATTTCCGCGACATGAACCGCGTGCTCGCCGTCCATGCCGACGATCTCGATTGCGTGGTCGAGCCGGGCATCACCCGCAAGCAGCTCAACGAATATCTGCGCGATCAGGGCCTGTTCTTCCCGATCGATCCCGGCGCCGACGCCTCGCTGGGCGGCATGGCTTCGACCCGCGCATCCGGCACTAACGCGGTGCGCTACGGCACGATGAAGGATAACGTGCTGTCGCTCAAAGTCGTGCTCGCCAACGGCGAGATGATGACGACCGCGACGCGGGCAAAAAAATCATCGTCGGGCTACGACCTCACCCGCCTGATCGTCGGCGCGGAAGGGACGCTAGGCATCATCACCGAGCTGACGCTGCGGCTCTCCGGCATTCCGGAGATGATCTCGGGCGGCGTTTGTCCGTTTCCTTCGGTCGAGGCCGCCTGCAAGGCGACGATCATGACCATCCAGTCCGGCATTCCGGTGGCGCGGATCGAGCTGTTCGATGCCTTGCAGGTGCGCGCCGCCAACTTGTACTCGAAGCTGAACTTGCCGGAGACGCCGATGCTGTTTCTGGAATTTCACGGCACCGAGGCGGGCGTCGCCGAGCAATCGCAGCGCTTCGGCGAGATCGCGCAGGAGTTCGGCGGCGGTCCGTTCGATTGGGCGACCAAGGCCGAGGATCGCACGCGGTTGTGGCAGGCGCGTCACGACGCCTATTGGGCGCAGCGCGGACTTCGCCCCGGCGCCGAGGCGCTGGCGTCCGACGTCTGCGTTCCGATTTCGCGGCTCGCCGAATGTTTGACCGAGACGCAGCGCGATATTGCCGAGAGTAAACTTCTCGCTCCGATCGTCGGCCACGTCGGCGACGGCAATTTCCACGTCGGCCTTTTGGTGGATCGGAATGACGCGCAGGAGGTCGCCAGCATCGAAGCGTTCCTCGAGCGGCTGGTGGATCGCGCGCTGGCAATGGGCGGAACTTGCACCGGCGAGCACGGCGTCGGTCAGGGCAAGATGAAGTACCTGGCAGCCGAGCATGGGGAACCCGCGCTTGAGGCGATGCGCGCGATCAAGCGGGCGCTCGATCCGCTCGACATCATGAACCCCGGAAAGATCGTTAACCTCTGAGCGGCCCACTTAAGCCAAACGCCTGAAAAATCGACATAGAATCGCCGGCAATTGTGGCTAACTCAACCGGCGGAAACGTGCATTCCCGCCGGCCTTGCTCTAGGCTTGTGCGGGCGCGCGGTGCGTGATTCAGCCGATTGGGAAAGCTGGCCGTGCAGACGACGCTGCTCGGATTGGGACTTGCTATTATTCTGGCGCTGGTCTCGGCGCTGGTCGCCCCGCTTGTCGTCGACTGGAGTCACTATCGCGCAGCGTTCGAGCAGGAGGCCGGCCGTCTGGTCGGCCTGCCAGTGCGCGTCAACGGCGCGATCGATGCGCGCATTCTGCCTACTCCCCGCATCGCGTTGCGCGACGTCGAAGTCGGCCAAACCGGCCGGCCCCCGCAAGTGCGAGCCGCCACGGTCGAGCTTGAACTCGGGCTCGGGTCATTGCTGCGCGGGCAAGTGCGCGCCACCGAGCTGCATCTCGTCGCGCCGCAGATCAGTCTCGCGCTCGATCGCTCCGGAGCCATTGACTGGCCGGCGCTATCGTCGTCGTTTCGTCCGGACGCGCTCACCATATCGCGGCTGAATGTTGAGGATGGCCGCGTCATGCTCGCTGATGCGGCGTCCGGTGCGCGCGTCACGCTGCAGAAGCTTTGGTTCAACGGCGATATCCGTTCCTTCATTGGACCTTTTCGCGGCGAAGGCGCCTTCGTCGTTGACGACGAGCTTTACGGCTATCGGATTTCAGGCGGCCGGTTCGAGGACGGCGGTCTCAAACTCAAGCTCGGCGTCGACCCATCCAATCATCCGCTGACGACCGAGATCGAAGGCACACTCAGCTTCGATCACGGCCTTCCGCAATTCGACGGCACTTTGGCGTTGTCGCGGCCCGTCGGGGTGACGTTGGCGCGCGGCGAGCGAGTGATGAGCGATCCGTGGCAGCTGACCGGAAAGATTCGCGCAACGTCGGCGTCGGCAACGCTGCAGGACCTCGCTCTGCAATACGGGCCGGAAGAGCGCGCGGTCAATCTCAGCGGTAAGGCGGAACTGACATTCGGTGACCATCCGCGTGTCGACGGCAACATCTCGGCGCGGCAGGTCGACGTCGATCGTGCGCTTGCCAATCCCGATGTGACCCACCGGCCGCCGCTGATCATGATCAAGAGCTTTTTCGAAACGTTCGTTGCCACGGTCAAGCCGTCGCTGCCGGGCACGATCGGTCTCGCCTTCGATGCGGTGACGGTCGGCGGCACCACGCTGCAATCGTTGCACGGCACCGTGCGCTTCGACGGGAAAAGTTGGGGCTTTAAGGATTTTGCGTTCCGTGCACCGGGCTTCACCGAGGTCGATCTAAGCGGCCAGCTCGATAACGGACCGCAAGGTCTTTCTTTCACCGGCCCGGCGAAAATCGAATCTCCCGATCTGAAAACCCTGATGTCATGGCTTGAGGGCCGCAAGGATTCGCCATCCGGTCCAAGCGAGACATTAAGCGCACGCGGCGAAATCACGATTGCGAGCGATCGCTTCATGCTTGATCGGCTGTCTGCTGCACTTGACCGGGAGAGCCTGCAGGGCCGGCTCGCCTACACCTGGGCGACTGCCAACCGGCCGGCGACCGTCGATGGCGAACTCCAGGCGGCGACGCTCAACATCGACGCATTGAGCGCCTTCGTTAAAGCGGCGCTTTCGGACAGCGCTCTCGAAATACCGCGCCAGGCCGCGCTCGTCCTCGACGTTGGCAAGGCGACATTCGCCGGCGTCGATGCACGAATGATCAATGCCAAGGTCAAGTTCGACGCGGGTATCGTGCATATCGACCGGCTTTCGATCGGCGATTTAGGCGGCGCCGCACTCGATATCAGTGGACGTCTCGACGAATTGTCGTCGCAGCCGCGCGGGCGCATCACACTCGATCTGGATGCGAGAACGCTTGCCGGTCTGACCAACATCGCCGGCCGCTTGGCACCGCAGGTTGCGGATGCGTTCCGCCCGTTCAACGATCATCTGGCGCCAGCGAAGGTGCATGCAGTTTTGACCGTCGATCGCGCCGCGAGCGGCAGTTCGGCGGTCAAATTCGACCTTGGCGGCGACCTGGGAGCGACGCATCTCACACTCAACGGCGATGCAACCGGAGATCCCGCGCATTTGAGTGCCGCCGCTTTACGCATCAACGGCCGGCTCGATGCCGATGATGGCGGCGCGCTGGTGCAGCTGTTCAGCCTCGACCGCGTGTTGGCCGTCGATCAGTTGCCGGGCCAATTGACGCTTTCGGCCAGCGGACCGCTTGATGGAGCCGTGCGGGTCAACGGCCTCGTCGCAGCCGGCGGGTTTTCTGCAGCCGTCGACGGCGCGCTGCATCTGAGCGGTGAGCAGGCGCCGACCGGCAGCCTGCAAATCAAGGCATCAGCCGCCGACCTCCGTCCGCTGCATCGGGCGATGACCGGGCAGCCGGGTACGGCGATCGCGACCGCGGCAAGCGCCATTGTCGGCTTCGCCGGTACCGATGTGTCGCTCACCGATCTCGTCGTCGGCGCCGGCAAATCGTCGGTGCGCGGCAGGCTGGATCTGAAATTGGCGAAGCCGCTCGGCGTCAGCGGCGAGATTGCGGCCGATAACGTCGATGCTGCGACTGTCTCGGCGATGTTGTTTGGACTGCCGGCCGTAGCGCCTGTTTCTGGCGCCGCGTGGGCGCACGAGCCAATCGGCGCTGGCGCCTTTGGCGTGGCGAACGGGGCCGTTACTTTCAAGATTGATCGCGCCGCGTTGACCCCGGCGTGGATGGCGCACGACCTCAAAGGTGTCATACGTCTGCAGCCGGCGCAGATTGCGTTGAGCGACCTCGACAGCAACTTCGCCGGCGGACGCCTTACGGGCGAAATCGCCGTCAGCCACGATGCGGAGGACTTCGCTCTGCGCGGACACATCGAACTTGCCGGCGCAGATGCGGTAAAAGTCCTGGGACCCGGCAAGAGCGTCAACGGCCTCATCACGGTGAAGCTGCAAGGGGAAGGCCTGGGCGCTAATCCCGAGGCGCTTGTCGGGTCACTGCATGGCGGCGGCACGATCTCGCTCGGCGATGGAAGTTTTGCCGGGATCGATGCAGCGGCGTTCGGTGCGGCGATCCGTGCCGCCGACCAGAGCGGCGCGATCGAGCTGCCAAAAATCCGCGCCGCAGTCAGCGCTGCCGTGGACAACGGCCGGCTCGCGGTGCCGCAAGCGAACGCGGACTTCACAATTGCCGCCGGGCAAATTCATCTTGCCAGCACGACGGTGAATGCTCAGGACGGCGCCAAGCTATCAGTTAACGGCATTCTTGATCTCAACAGCCTGGCAATCGATTCGCGTCTAACGCTGTCCGGGCAGCCGGCCGCGAATGCCCTGATCCCCGCCCGGCCGGAATTCGCTGTCGATGTAAAAGGTCCGTTGGCGACGCCCGAGAGAAAACTTGACGTATCGACGCTGGTAGCGTGGCTCGCGCTTCGCGCTGCCGAATTGCAAACCCGGCGTCTTGAGTTGATCGAAACCAGCCGGCGTGACGACGTGTTGGGCCCGGTTCTGCGTCCGGCGCCGTCAGCTATCCGATTCATCCCGATGGGAACGGTGCTCGAAGCGACAGACCACGCCGACGCTCTCGTTGGCACGACGCCGGGGTACCGGGTTTTCGAGCGGTTGCATCCGGAGAGCCCTATCGCTGTGCCGCCGATCCAATCTGACAGTGACGCCAGTGCTGCGCCGCTGCCCGGCATCGCGGTGCCGCGGCCGGCTGCAGAGAACGCTACAGCTGCCGCAGCAACGACGCAGCCGGATCGCAGACGCGCCAAAGCTCCGCCGACCACTCCCCCGCCCGCGATTCATTCGCCGCTCGACTTGCTATTCGGCTCAAAGAACTGACGCCATTCGCGGCGCCAATATGATCTCGCTGGCCGGCGGGGTTGTCGTATCACTGTCGCCGTTGGTCCGGCACTGATAGTGATCGAGGACGAACAGCCGTATGGCCGACGACAGGTTGCCGTGCTGGCGATCGGAATCGATGGAGCCGACCAGGTCCGACAAGGTGACACGCCGGGTTATGGCGATATCTTTCAGCGCGCTCCAGAATGCGTCCTCAAGACTGACGCTGGTCTTATGACCGGCGATAACGATAGAGCGCTTGACGACTGGCGATTTCATTGCCCGTCTCCCGTTTTGATGCGGTGTTGTTCGAGATGCTTAAGGGCTTGGTCGCTGCGGGATCGCTCCAGCGCGCGCTTGGCCTTTGAGCGCCCGTGCTCAAGCCGATTTGACGCGGCCGTTTGCTCAGCCTGGCGGCGTTTAACGCGTTTGCGCGCCGTGCGGAGATTGACGAGATCACCCATGAGATCTGCACTCACCCTCTGCGCCTCCAGACGCTTCTAGCCCGGAGGCGTAAGGCCACAATGGCGCGGATGGTGCTGGACTACAGTGACGGCAGTCACAGGTTTTACGATCACGCGCCCGCGCCAAAGCTGCCGCGCATTCCGCAGAGACAAGCGTTTTGGTTGTCCTAGCGCCGGTGCTGCGGCCTTGGGGCGGGAGGCGATCAGCGATCCGGTCTGGTCATCCGTTCCGGCCGCACCAGCCGGTCGAACTCTTCGCCCGAGACGTAGCCGAGCTTGATCGCTTCTTCCCGAAGCGTGGTGCCATGGGCGAGTGCCGCCTTGGCGATTTGCGCCGCCTTGTCGTAGCCGATGTGGGGGGCCAGTGCGGTGACCAGCATCAGCGACCGCTCCATGAGCTCATGAATGCGCGGCTCGTTGGCGCGAATGCCGATAACGCAATGATCCGTAAATGAGATCGCCGCATCGGTCAGCAGCCGGATCGATTGCAGCATGGCGTCGGCGATCACCGGCTTATAGACGTTGAGCTCAAAATGGCCCTGGCTCGCCGCCACGGTGATCGTGGTCTCGTTGCCGAACACGCGGCAGCAGACCATGGTCAGCGCTTCAATTTGGGTCGGATTGATCTTGCCGGGCATGATCGACGATCCCGGCTCGTTTTCCGGCAGGATCAACTCGCCGAAGCCTGAGCGCGGCCCGGAGCCGAGCAGGCGAATGTCATTGGCGATCTTGAACAGATCGGCGGCGAGCGCGTTGAGCGCGCCATGCGCGAAGGTGAGCGCACCGTGCGAGGCCAAAGCCTCGAATTTGTTCGGGGCAGTGACGAAGGGCAGGGCGGTGTCGGCAGCCACCTTCTTCGCGAACAGCTTGGCGAACTGACGCTTGGCATTTAGCCCGGTGCCGACTGCGGTGCCGCCTTGCGCCAGCGGATAAAGTTCCTTCAGCCCCATACGGACGCGCGCGATGCCCGATTTGACCTGCGCCGCGTAGCCGGAAAATTCCTGCCCCAGCGTCAGCGGAGTTGCGTCCTGGGTATGAGTGCGGCCGATCTTGACGATCGCCGCGAACGCCTTGGCCTTGGCTTCGAGTGCGGCTTGGAGATGCTTCAGCGCCGGAATGAGCCGCTCGGCGATTTCCTGCGCCGCCGCGATATGCATCGCAGTCGGGAAGCTGTCGTTGGACGACTGGCTCATGTTGACATGATCGTTGGGATGGATCGGCGATTTCGCACCGAGCTTGCCGCCGAGCCGTTCGTTGGCGCGGTTGGCGATCACCTCATTCACGTTCATGTTGGTCTGGGTGCCGGATCCGGTCTGCCAGACGACCAGCGGAAATTGCTCGTCGAGTTTGCCGCCGATGATTTCCTCCGCGGCCTCGATGATCGCTTTAGCGCGCCGCGCATCGAGCGATCCAAGCTCGCGATTGGCTTGCGCCGCCGCGCGTTTGACGATCGCCAGCGCCCTGATAAGCGGGCGCGGCATGCGTTCTTCGCCGATACGAAAATTATTGCGGGAGCGTTCGGTCTGCGCGCCCCAATAGCGTTCGGCCGGGACTTCGATCGGTCCGAAGCTGTCGGTTTCGGTGCGGGTTTTCATCGCCATGCATATTCCGAGGCAGCGCGAACGGTCCTCGAAGGCTGCATGGCTATTTCTTTCTGAACCGGTCGAGCCGTACCACTTCGCCGCTGCTACCGCCTTCAGGGGCCGGCGCTGCGTTGGGCGCGGGAGCAGGCGCCGGCAAGCTTTCCGGCTTTGCCGCTACCGCGCCTGCCGCATTTTCCGCAGCCTTCGCGCCGGCATCGCCTTCCGCCGCAGCTTCGATGATCTCGAACTGAAAGCCGAATTGCACGGCCGGATCGAAAAAGGCGGTTATCGCGTCGAACGGGATGCCGATGCGCTCTGGAATGCCACCGAACGACAAGCCGACCTCGAAGGCAGGTTCGGTCACGATCAGGTCCCAGAATTGATGCTGCAGGACGATTGTCATTTCCTCGGGATAGCGGCTGCGCATCCGATCGGACAGCTTCACGCCCGGCGCCGTGGTGTTGAAAGTGATCTTGAAATGATGTTCGCCCGGCAACCCTTTTTTCGCCGCGTCGGCGAGCACCGTGCGCACGACGCCGCGCAAGGCTGCTTGCGCGAGAATGTCATAACGAATGTGATCGGTGGCCATGTCAGGCATCGGGAATCAGAGGTCAGGAATCAGTAATCAGATAGGGATTGAAATCATAGTGGTCCAGACTAGGCCTGTCCCCCACCTTCTGATCCCTGATCCCTGACACCTGGAAAGTGGAGGCTTCTGTTGCCAGGTGCCTCCGAACCCCGCCTAACGGAGCTTAACCCGCTAGGGCTTTAGTTCGGTCTTTCGAGCCGCTTACGCGGCCAGAGCAACCGGAGCATAGTTGTCGTTTGCAACTATGAAATGGCCCGATAACGGCGGAACCATGCCGAGCAAAAGAACGTCCTTTACGCCCTCGTCGATCCTATTTCGACCCCGTGATCAGGAGTCAGGCATCAGTAATCAGGTATCAGAACGAAGCGTGCCGCTTTGCGTCTTGATCACTGATCCCTGTGTCCTGACCCCTGTAATTGGTGGAGTCGCCGGGTACCGCCCCCGGGTCCGAAAGGTTTATTACGACGGCCATTTATCGCCATAGCCGGCTTACGCCGGCGCTTGGAATATAGGCGCAAAAAGTTGACGAAAAAAGAGGCTTAGAAGGGCGAATAGGGAAATGGCGCATTGCGAATAGTCAGGACGGTTTAGCGCCCCACTATTCGCTAATCCCAATTCGCCGTTCGCTTTCCCTACTGCAAGCTCAGCGCCACAAAGCGCGTTTCGCCGTCGCCGTTGGAGACCAGCAGCACGGCAACCTTTTTGCCTTGGGTCTTGAGAGCTTCGAGCCGGGTCTGCAAGTCGCCCGGATTGCCGACCGCCTCGTACTGCACCTCGACGATCACGTCGCCGGGCGAGAGCCGCTTGTCGGACGCAGACGACGCCACGCTCGCGTCGACTGCGGTGACCAGCACGCCCTTGACGCTGTCTCGGACCTTGAACTTTTTGCGGAGGTCATCCGAGAGGCTGGAAAGCTCAAGCCCCAGTGTCTTCTGCACGACGGACTTTTGTTCCGGCGCGGCGTTCTTTTTGGCATCAGCGGCGGCGAGCTTTTCGCCGTCTTCGAGCCGGCCGATCTTGATGGTGTGGGTTTCTTCCTTGCCCTTGCGAATGACGACGACTTCGACCTCCTTGCCGACCGGCGTGTCGGCAACGATCCGCGGCAGATCGTGCATCTCCTTGATGTCGCGGCCGTCGAATTTGACGACCACGTCGCCCGGCTCGATGCCTCCGGGCTTCGCCGGTCCGCGGTCGTCGATGCCGGCAATAAGCGCGCCGCGTGCCGGCTTGATCGAGAGGCTTTCGGCGATGTCGTCGGTGACTTGCTGGATGCGCACGCCGAGCCAGCCGCGGCGGGTCTCGCCAAACTGGCGAAGCTGATTGATGACCGCGATGGCAGAGTTCGACGGCACCGCAAAGCCGATGCCGATCGAGCCGCCGGACGGCGAGATAATCGCCGTGTTGACGCCGACCACATCGCCGTCGAGGTTGAACAGCGGCCCGCCGGAATTGCCGCGATTGATCGCGGCATCGGTCTGAATGTAATTGTCGTATGGGCCGGAGTTGATGTCGCGATGACGCGCCGAAACGATGCCGGCGGTCACTGTGCCGCCGAGGCTGAACGGATTGCCAATCGCAATCACCCATTCGCCGAGCCGGAGCTTGTCGCTGTCGCCGAATTTCACTGCCTTGAGCGTTTTGTCGGTATGAACGCGCAGTACGGCGAGGTCGCTCTTGGCATCTTTGCCGATCAGTTCGGCGGGAAGCTTGGTACCATCGTTGAGGATGACATTGATCTCGTCGGCATCGTTGATCACATGGTTGTTGGTGATCACGACGCCGGACGGATCGATGATAAAGCCGGATCCGAGCGAGTTAACGCGGCGTGGCGTGCGGTCCGCATCGCCCGGTCCACCCTGACCGCGTCGGTTTTTAAAGAATTCCTCGAAAAACTCCTCCATCGGCGAACCCGGCGGCAGATCGGGCATGTTGCCGAGCTTTGCGTCCACCCGCTGTGACGTCGAGATGTTGACCACCGCATCGATCACCTGTTCGGCGACGTCGGCAATGTTCTCGGGTCCACGCGCCGCGGCGGTCCATGCTGGCAGGACGATGATCGCCGCGGAAACTGCGGCGATGGCCGCACCATGGCGCACGAGCCGGGAGAAGTCGCAAAGCATGGTCGTCGCTGCTCCTGAGGGACAATTCACCGAAAGGTGGCCCTGTCGCGGTTAGGACGCAAGGCCGTAACAAAGCCCGTAACCAAGGCCGCGACCAAGGCGCGTCACGCTATTACAAACCCGATTGGGGCGGAAAAGCGACTCCGTCGCTGGCCGGCCGACAGGTCAGTGGCGCACCAGCCAGACGATAGCCACGCCGATCAAAGCCGAAACCAGCCCGGCGATTCTTAACCGGGCATCTGGCGTCTGGAGGGCAGCCGCCATGGCGCGTTTGGTGCCGAGCGGGAACGCGGCCAGGAGAATACCCTCAAATGCCAAGACGAGGCCAAGCGCAGCGAGAAAGTCGGTCATGAACGCGGGGCCGATGCGCTTTGCCGTCGTGGGATGATCGTTTCGGAAATTCTATTTCCCGTTTGCCGGCGGAGATGCGGCTGCCGCCGGAGGATTAGGCGTTGTCGAGGGTTTCGTCTGGCCCGAGGGGCTGTTGAAAAACCGGAAAAAGTCCGTATCAGGCCTTAGCACCAGCCGCGTATCGCCGTGCTGCATGCTCTTTTCATAGGCCTGCATGGAGCGATAGAAGGCGAAGAAGTTGGGATCGCGATTGTAAGCGTCAGCAAAGATGCGATTTCTTTCGCTGTCACCTTGGCCCCGGACTTGCTCCGCTTGCGACGTGGCGTCCGCTAACAACACCGTCACGTCGCGGTCGGCCTTGGCGCGAATTTCCTGGCTCTTCTGGCTGCCTTGGGCGCGGAATTCGGCTGCCTCGCGTTGCCGCTCGGTCTGCATGCGCTGGTACACGGCCTGGCTGTTCTGCTCCGGCAAATCGGCACGTCGAATGCGCACGTCGACTACCTGGATGCCGAACTGCTGCGCCTCATGGTCGAGTTGCTGGCGTACCTGCGCCATTAGCTGCTCGCGCGTATTGCGCACGACGTCGACGAGGGTGGCGCCGCCGAGCACGCTCCGCAGCGCCGAGTTGAGCAAGATCGCAAGCTGCGAATTGGCGCCGTTCTCACCGACCGTCTGATAGAACTTCAGCGGGTCCATGATGCGATAGCGCGCAAAGGCGTCGACGACGAGCCGCTTCTGATCGGAGGCGATGACCTCCTGCGACGGCGATTCCAGATCGAGAATGCGTTTGTCGATGTAGATGACGTTGTCGATGAACGGCACCTTCACATTGAGACCCGGCTCAGTGATGACGCGGACGGGCTGTCCGAGCCGTACCACCAGCGCTTGTTTGGTCTGGTTGACGGTGAAGAACGTGCTGTAGCCGAGGATGACGGCGATCAGCAGCAAAATGGCGACGGCGCCACCGGCGAGACCAAGTTTCATTGGCTGCCTCCCGACGATGTGCCGGTTGACGAAGAGGTGCCGGGCGAACGCGCTCGCGGCAGCTCGGTCAGCGGCAAGTAGGGAACAACCCCCGGACCGGCCTGCGGGCCGGTATCGATGATGGTCTTGTCGCTGCCGCCAAGAACGCGCTCCATGGTTTCCAGATACATGCGCTCGCGGGTCACGTCGGGCGCTTTCTTGTACTGGTCGTAAATCTGCACGAACCGCGAGGTCTCGCCCTTGGCTTGGGCGACGGTCTGCTCGCGATAGGCTTCAGCATCCTGGGTGATCTTGGCCGCGCGGCCGCGCGCCTCAGGGACGACACGGTTGGCGTAAGTCTGCGCCTCGTTCTGCGCGCGCTCGAGATCCGAGCGTGCTGCCTGCACGTCGCGGAAGGCGTCGATGACCTGCGTGGGCGGATCGACCTTCTGCAACTGGACTTGCTGCACCTGTATGCCGGCGCCGTACTTGTCGAGGGTCTTCTGCATCAGCTCCTGGACCCCAGTCTCAATATTCTGGCGCGCGCCGGTGAGGATCGGCTGGATGGTGCCGCGCCCAATGACTTCGCGCATCGCGGCTTCGGCGACGGCCTTCACCGTTCCTTCGGGGTTCTGGATGTTGAACAGATAGTCGCCGACGCCGGTCGGCTTGATTTTCCACAGCACCGAGAAATCGACGTCGACGATGTTCTCGTCGCCGGTCAGCATCAAGCTTTCCTCCGGTATCTCGCGCACCGACGTGCCGCGGCGCATGTCTTCCACCGGGCGCATGCCGATGTCGATTTTGTTGATCCGCAGCGCCGGCGGCGTCAGCGCGGTCTCGATCGGATAGGGCAGGTGATAGTTCAATCCCGGCTGCACCTCGCGGGTGAATTTGCCGAAGCGGAGCACGACACCGAGTTCGTCGGGCTCGACGCGAAAGAAGCCGGAAAAGCCCCACAGCACGACGGCGACCAGCGCAATCAGCGCGATGCCGCGGCCGCCGAGGTTGCCGGGCAGGAAGCCGCGCAGCCGGTCCTGGCTGCGGCGCAAAAACTCTTCCAGGTCCGGCGGCCGTGAGCCGCCGCCTGGTTGCTGCGGTCCCGAGCCCCATGGTCCCCGGGACCCCGATCCCCAGGGGCCGCCGGATTGGTTGTTCCACGGCATCAAATGTCTCCTGAAACGCCGGGTGGACCAGCCGGCTTGGTAGCGGGGGATATAGGGGAGTGTGGGGTTCCTTGCAACGCGCCGTTCGACGCGCGGCCAAGTAGTAGCGGCTCCGAAAGCCTCCCAAGTTCGGACGAAAATCGTCCACAACCACCGAAGCACATAATGCAATATTAGAGGCTTGTGCTACAGAATCGCCGGACGCTCACCGTAGGATGGGGCCGGTGCAACTTACTCTGCCGTCTATCTCCTATGTCGTAGCTCGAAGCTTCCCCGGCTACGTAATTGGCAACAAGAACCGTCTGCCTTGGCATCTGCGGAGCGATCTAACGCGATTCAAGGAAATTACGTACGGCCACCCAATCATCATGGGCAGAAAAACGCATCTGTCCATTGGCAGAGCGCTGCCCGGACGTACCAATATCGTGCTGTCGCGGATGGCTGATCAAAATATCGAAAACGATTTTTGGCAAAAGACGGATACCTCCCTGATATGGGCAGGGAACCTACCGAGCGCTTTGTACTTTGCGGATGTCGTGGCGGTTAGCCGAGAACTAAAAGACGTCTTCGTGATCGGCGGAGCCGAGATGTATGCGATGTTCAATAAGCTGTTTAACAAAATCTATTTGACGGAAGTCCTTACTGGAAAGGAACTTCAGGGTGACGCGAAGTTTCATTTTCGCTTGGACAAGCGACAGTGGCAAACATTTACGGATGAAAATATCCCCGCGGGGCCCGACGACGAGTATCCATCTAGGTACAGAGTGTTGGAGCGCAAAACAAAGCGAGTTCGATATGTTGAAATAAAAGAATTTTATACGGACAGCGTAGCTAGACAGCGCTGGATCACGCGTCAGCTAGACCTGTTTGAAGATTACAAGACACAAAACGAGCGCAAGCCCTTCGTAATTCCCTACCAATACAAGCTTTTTGAGCAGCCGATCGCGGCTTAGTTCGGTTGCACCCGAATTGGTCACACCGCCACGGCAGCCTTGATATGCGGGTGCGGTTCGTAGCTTTCGAGCGCAAAATCCTCGTAGCGGAAAGCGAACAAGTCCTTCACCGCCGGATTAAGCCGCAGCGTCGGCAGCTGCCGCGGGCTGCGCGCCAATTGCTGCTTCGCCTGCTCGATGTGGTTGAGATAAAGATGGGTATCGCCGAAACTGTGGATGAAATCGCCATGCTTGAGACCCGTCACCTGCGCGACCATCAATGTCAGCAGTGCGTAGGACGCGATATTGAACGGCACGCCGAGAAAGACGTCGGCCGAGCGCTGATAAAGCTGACATGACAGCGCGCCGTCGGCGACGTTGAACTGGAACAGGCAATGGCACGGCGACAGCGCCATCAGATCGTTCTCGCCCGGATTCCACGCAGTGACGATCAGCCGGCGCGAAGAGGGGTTTTTGCGGATTTCGGCGAGCACGTTAGCGATCTGGTCGATATGGCCGCCGTCGGGCGTCGGCCATGAGCGCCATTGCCGGCCGTAGACCGGACCAAGATCGCCGTCGGCATCGGCCCATTCGTCCCAGATCGTGACGCCGTGCTCGTCGAGATATTTGACATTGGTGTCGCCGCGCAGGAACCACAGCAGCTCATAGATGATGGATTTGAGGTGCAGCTTCTTGGTGGTGAGCAGCGGAAAACCGCGCGCCAGATCAAAGCGCATCTGATGGCCGAAAATCGATAGCGTGCCGACTCCGGTGCGGTCGCGCTTTTCCACGCCCTCGGCGAGCACCCGTTCCATCAGATCGAGATATTGGCGCATCGGTTCTTGGGATCTTCGCGGCTCGCTCTGAGTCGCGGAGCCACCTTAACGCCAAATGAGGGGCGGGCGAAGCGCGTCCAAGATCCGGTGGATAGAGCGCTACCGGATCGGCCTCGGTCTATGCGTCACGTCCAGCCGAATAAAATCCGCGCCGGGAAACCCCAATAAGTTCAGAACGGCGCTTTCACGGCCTTGAACTTGTCCGTGACGTTCCCCGACAGCGCGACATCGTTCGGGTTGAGAACCAGCGCCGGCGCGCCTGCGGCGAGGTTCATCTTCGCGAGATCGGCCCAGATGACGTTCGGGGCGGTGGTCAGTTCGAAGTAATAGCGCTTGTCGGTGAGGTTCATCACCGTGCGGTATTCGGTGTTGTAGATGCCGAAATTCTTGTACGGCGCGCCGAACGGCACCGAGACATTACGCGCGATGGCAAATACGCTTGCGATCGCCTCACGCTCGTCCTCGGGCGGCGGCAGCATCGCCATGTAGTAGGCGGCGCGTTGAAAGCGGTCGCGCGGGTTGACGTTTCCCGGTAGCGGCATGTCGCTCGAAGGCTTGGAGAAATCGAGCTTCTTGAGCAGTGCGAGTTGCTCGTCATAGGTCGGATCGTTGGTCATGATCCGATAGTCGCGGCCGTGATGAACGACGGCCTTGCCGCCGATGTACTCAATAATGGCGGAATCGCCCGTGGCATCTTCCAGCGCCAGATGGACGCTGGCTTTGTGACCGTGAGCTTCGACCATGACGATCTGGACTTTATCGAGCACCGCCAGCGCTTCGTTGACGGTCGCTGCGTTATCCAAAGCGAACTGAGCCCATAGTCCAGCCTGTACGCCCGGTTTGTTGGTATCCCTGGCGCCGAAATCGGTTGCGGTGAGATAGAGCATGTGGGCGCCGAGGCCGCGTTCGTTTAGTCCGTCGGCAGTGCCGATACCGTAGATCGTGGTCACCAGGCTTGCGTATTTCGACGTCCACTTGGCCGGGTTGTCGGTGACGACCGTCGCCGGGCCGGCATGGCCGCCGTCTCGAGCCATACCGCGCGGAAACATGGTAAGGATCGGATCGGTCGATTCCGGCCAATCCATCGTTCGCCCGGAGACGACGGCAAGCTTGTTGTCATTCCACAACACGCGCGTGCAGGCGTCGGCGATTTGCGAGGCGGCAAGCACGACGCCTGCCGCCGCAAGCGAGCCGTAAATGGCTCTTCGTTTCAACATGATTTTTGCTCTCCGGTATGTTCCGTTTTGCGACGAATGGAACTGTGGCCTCGGTGAGCGTACGCCTTTCGTGATGTATGGGCGCCAAATAAATTCGTCCCAACTTGATCTTATTTGGCGCTGATGCGGTCCAAACTTCGCAGCCTTACTCCAGCAACTCTTCGAGGAACGCCACTGCGCGCTCGTAAATGCCCAGCGCTTCGCTCTCACGCGGACCGCCGACGGCAAGCTTGAGTTCGTCCCCCCTTCTTGCTTTCTGCACGCGCAGCCACAACGTGGCGGGCTTGAGAATATCCACCTGTTGCAAGTTCACGAGCATCAGTGGTTTGCGATAGCGATGCACAAGCTCCTCGGCGAGCGTGGTGCCGGCGGAAGCTTCCAGCCCACCCGCGTCGACGATAATCATGCACGCGTCGGCATCGCGCACATTCCATTCCGTCCGCTGCGCCGGATCAGCGAGTGGTGTTTCCTTGAGATCGGGGTACTTGGCCAACAGACCGGGCGGCTGCGAAAAATCCTCGGCCCAGCCGCCGTGCGGACACCAGCCGCCGTAAGCGACGCCGCGCGCAATCGCGACATCGAGCACGGCACGGTCAACGCCGCTTTGTCCACCGGACAGAAGTCTCATCGAAGATGGCTACTCTTTGGCTATGCACTGTGGTGGCAACACTATCGGGTGTGGTCATACGCACACCCTCACGGAACTGTGCCCTTTCCTTACCGATTTGTAATTCGGCCGGGAAAGAATCCGGGAGTAACTTACCTCCGTTGTTCGGGCACACCGTCGCCCCCGTGTCCGGTCAATTAACCCCAGGATCGTGGAGACACGTCCTGGGGTTGCTCATTTTAGCATCGGCGAATTAACGTGTGCGCTTCATCAAGGGCGCCGCGGGCGCATGCAGGGAGACGCGCGTGAACACCAAGTTTTTTCGTATCTTGGCGGTGGTGGCTGCCCTCGGGACGCCGGGATTGGCGACCGAGGCTTCAGCCCAGGGCCGCGCCAAAGTAGGTACGCTGACTTGCAATCTGGCGCCGACCGTTGGCTTTATCATTGGCTCAAAGCAGCGATTGTCCTGCCGCTATACGCCGGACGCCGCTGGGCCGCCTGAAGTGTATGTTGGTTCTCTGACCACGGCGGGCCTCGATATCGGCTTCAAGGCCGGTGGACGGATGATCTGGGGAGTTTTGGCCCCGACCAGCGGCTATCCCCACGGCGCGCTTGCCGGCCACTATGTCGGCGCCAGCGCGGACGTCACCCTCGGCGTTGGCCTTGGCGCGAATGCGCTCGTCGGCGGCTCGCATCGATCGATCGCGCTGCAGCCGCTTTCAGTTGAAGCAAATACCGGTGTCAATCTGGCGGCCGGCGTTTCCGAGCTGCGTCTACGCTCAGCGCGGTAAAATGTCTTTACCCTTACGGTAACCGCGCGACGAATTCCTCGCGCCGATAGCCTTGCGCGTAGAGGAGCGCGGTCAGATCGCCATGATCGATGCAGGCGGTTGGCACCGCATGCCGGATGGCGGGCTTGCCGTGAAAGGCGACGCCAAGGCCCGCTGCCTCGACCATCGGGATATCGTTGGCGCCGTCGCCGACGGCGAGAGTTTCCTCGTGGCCAAGGTGCAGACGCTCGCGCAGCGCGACGAGGGTGTCGAACTTGGCCTCGCGACCGACGATCGGCTCGGCGACCTGGCCCGTTAGTTTTCCGGTCGCGTCGGTCAGGAGGGTGTTGGCGCGCTGTTCGTCGAAGCCGATCGCAGCCGCGATGTTTGTCGTAAAAGCGGTGAAGCCGCCGGACACCACGCAAGTGTAAGCGCCGTTGGCCCGCATGGTCGCCACCAGCGTCGGTCCGCCGGGCATGAGTTTGATCCGCTCGGCGATCACTTCGTCGATCACTGTGGCGGGCAGCCCTTTGAGCAAGGCAACGCGTTCACGCAACGCCGGCTCAAACGCGATTTCGCCCCGCATCGCGCGTTCGGTGATGGCCGCGACGCGGGACTTGAAGCCGGCATAGTCCGCCAGCTCATCGATACATTCCTGGGCAATCATTGTTGAATCCATATCGGCGAGCAGCAGCTTCTTGCGGCGGCCATCGTGCGGCTGGATCACGACGTCGACCGGTTCTCCAGCCATCATCTCGTGGATGTCGGCGGCGAGTTCGCCCAGCAGATTTTCTTTGTAGGCGGCGGAAGCTTCCGCATCCGCGTCCTCGATGAGAAACGCCACGTCGACGGCAATCCCCGGCGCCAGCCAATCGACCGGACGGCCGTGCGGCAAGTAACGCGCGATTTTTTGGGCCAACGCCGCGGTGACTGCTGGTTGGTCCGGATGCGAGATCAGCGTTGCCACGTAAAACATGCGGTGCTCTGGACCGGCCTTTGAGGATTTCAATTCGCGCAAATTGGCTTTACGTCAATCCCGTGAACAAAGGTCAAATAATCCTCATTGCCGGACCGACGGCGAGCGGCAAATCGGCGCTTGCGCTGGCGCTGGCGGAGAAATTTGGCGCGACGATCGTCAATGCCGATTCCATGCAGGTCTATCGCGATTTGCGCATCATTACCGCGCGCCCCACCCCCGACGACGAACGGCGCGCGCCGCACTTACTCTATGGGCACGTCGACGCCGCCGAAAATTTCTCCGTTGGCCGCTGGTGTACGGAGGCTGCCGCGGCGCTGGCGACGGCGGAGAGCGAATCCCGTGGCGCAATCGTCGTCGGCGGCACCGGGCTTTATTTCAATGCGCTGACCCGCGGGCTTGCCGCTGTGCCGCCGATTCCGGCGGACGTCCGCGCCGCGGTGCGGGGGCGGCTTAAGAGCGAAGGCGTCGCCGCGCTGTACGCGGAGCTTATTCAGCGCGATCCGGCAACGGCTGCACGGCTGATGCCGGGCGACCGGTCCCGTATCACTCGCGCGCTTGAAGTCATACTGGCAACGGGACGTTCGCTGCTCGCGTGGCACGAAGAAGGTATGCCCGCGAGTCTCGACGCGTCGCGTGCGGCGAAGATTTTTCTGATGCCCGACCGCGACGAGCTTTTCCCTCGCATCGATGCACGCTTCGAGGCAATGATCGCCGCGGGCGCCATCGAGGAGGTGCGGGTGCTAGCGGCGCGCAATCTCGATCCCGATCTGCCGGCGATGAAGGCCCACGGCGTACCGTGGCTGATCCGCCATCTGAAAGGCGAACTGACCCTCGCGGAAGCAATCGAAGGCAGCCAGCGTGACACCCGCCAATACACCAAGCGGCAGGCAACCTGGTTCCGCAATCAGCTACCTGGCTTTGTATGGACCGAACCGGAAAAAGCGCTCGACGCTATCGAGGCACAGTTGCTGGCGTTGTCGACATGAGAGCCGCATCAAGACGTCGTGCGGCGATTCGAGGGCCGACGCCGCGCACGGTCTCGATCAAGCTCAGGGAATTGTTTGGTTGGCAATTGCCGCGCCAGGCCACGTGACCGTCTGGCCGCACCAGCACCAACGCGCATTCATAGAGCGCTGCCGCCTCGCGATGTTCGATGCGATGAACATTGAGTGGCACGCCGCGGCTGACGGCCGCACGCTCGAGGGCGTCAGTCGGCAGATCGGAAAATTTCAACAGCACGAAGCCGTCGCCGAACAGATCGAGGATCGACTGTGACGGCGCAAGCCACACATGCGGCGCGCGTGCACCGGGGAACCCGGTGGGTTCATAACCGATGGTGTCGTCCACGGGTGTCGGCGTCCCGTCCGGCATGATGACTGGCGACGGATGATAGACGTAACCGAGATGCACGCCGGTCGGATGCCAGCTCTTCTCGTTTTCCTCGACCAACGCCTTACCGATGGCATTGCGCGCCGCGTCACCTTCCGCCGTCGGCGAATAGATTTCAGCGCGCTGCGCGGCGCTGATGAGACGCCGATAGTTCTGCAGCGAAACCGCCGCTGCCCGCGCCGAGGCCGGGCGTCGTTCAAAATCGTAACTGTCGAGCAATGTCTCACCGCCCCATCCATCGAGGACGGCGGCAAGCTTCCAGCCGAGATCGAAGGCGTCCTGGATTCCAGTGTTCATGCCCAACCCGCCATTTGGCGGATGGGCGTGGGCGGCGTCGCCGGCGAGAAAGACCCGGCCATCCATGAAGCGGTCGGCCACGGTGCTCTTTCGCGTCCAGATGTCCTTGTGTTCGATGGTGTAGGCAATGTCGCGGCCGAGGCAGCGCCGCATCAGCGCGTCAATGTCGGCCTTGTGCAATCGATCCTCGTTCAGATCGACGAGCTGAAGGCGCCAAAGATCTTTTCCGTCCACGATCGAGAGCATCGACCAGGTGCCCTCGGGACCGACGAAGACGTAGCGGAACGCTTTGCCCTTGTCGTGTTGGGCATCGAGGTCCGGGATGCGTAGATAGACCGTCATCGCCCAGTCGATCAGCAACTCGCCGCGCATTTCTATGCCGAGCAATGCGCGCACTGTGCTGGTAATGCCGTCGCAGCCGACGAGGTATGTTGCCCGCACGGTTTCGGCGGTGCCGCTCTCCTCGTCCCTCAACGTCGCCGTGACGCCTGAACTGTCCTGCGCGAAATTCTCAAACTTAACGCGATGCCGCAGCGTCACCTGCGGAAACGACCGCGCGTGTTCCTGAAGGATCGGGTCGAACCAGGTCTGCGGGCACGGCATGCCGCGCTCTGGGCTCACCGGGATATTCGATTGCGCGGCGATCGACGGGGTCCGGACACGGCCAAGCTCATAGCCCTGCAAATCTGTCACGAATACGCTGTCGAGCGGCCGGTCGGGAGGAAAACCCCAGTTGCGCACTTTTTCGACAATCCCGAGCTGGCGGCAGAACTCCATGGTCCGGACGCTAACTTCCAGCATCTTCGGGGGCTGCAGCTTGTTCTCGCGCTTGTCGACCAGCAAAGTCTTGATGCCGCGCCGCCCCAAGTCCGCGGCGAGCGCGAGCCCGATCGGTCCGCCGCCGACAATCAGCACCGGTATCTCGGACGACGGCTTGGTCATGGGCGTTTAACTCGTCGCGCAAAGCTCTCCAAGAAACCGATAAGTCGCTTGCCGCTGAACTTGTCAAACTGCCGGCTAAACCGCCCGTTTACGAATTTGCAGTAGCCAAAAGCTTGACCAGCGCGGTTGCGACGCTTATAAACAACGACAATTCAGAGGGCACAGCTCGTGCGGAATTCCGTGTTGAAGTCGATCGTACTGGTAGGAAGGCGCACCGCCGTGGGTAGATGATCTACCCACGATACGCGGCGGTGCGCAAAACAAGGGCCCTCTGAGGCCCTTTTTTATTTGCTAAATCCCCTCCTTGCCTCCCCCGCAAGCGGGGAGCGACCGGAGGGGGACGGTTGGGACGAATGGAGCAAGCCATGACTGAAATGACCGGCGCGGAAATGGTGATCGCGGCGTTAGCCGATCAGGGCGTGGAACACATTTTCGGCTATCCGGGCGGTGCCGTGCTGCCGATCTACGACGCGCTGTTCCAACAAGACAAAGTGAATCATATCCTGGTGCGGCACGAGCAGGGCGCTGTGCACGCTGCTGAAGGTTACGCGCGCTCGACCGGCAAGGTCGGGACCGTTCTCGTCACCTCCGGGCCCGGTGCGACCAACGCCGTTACCGGCCTGACCGATGCGCTCTGCGACTCTATTCCGCTTGTTGTTATTACCGGGCAGGTGCCGACGCATCTGATCGGCAACGACGCCTTCCAGGAATGCGACACCGTCGGCATCACCCGGCCGTGCACCAAATACAATTATCTGGTCAAAACCATCGCCGACCTGCCGCGCGCGCTCCATGAGGCGTTTCACATCGCTGCGAGCGGGCGGCCGGGGCCGGTCGTGGTCGACATCCCCAAGGACATCCAGTTCGCCACGGGCACCTATTCGAAGCCGAAGGAATTCCAGCATCGCGGCTATCGGCCCAAGGTCAAAGGCGACCTCGACAAGATCAAACAGGCCGTCGACATGATGGCGGCGGCAAAGCGTCCGTTGTTCTACACCGGCGGCGGTGTGGTGAATTCCGGTCCGGCCGCAGCCCAGCTGCTGCGCGAACTCGCCAAGCTCACTGGTTTTCCCATCACCTCGACGTTGATGGGTATCGGCGCCTTTCCGGCCGCCGATAAGCAATGGCTCGGCATGCTCGGCATGCACGGCACCTGGGAAGCCAATTGGGCGATGCACGATTGCGACCTGATGATCGCGGTCGGCGCCCGCTTTGACGACCGCATCACCGGTCGGCTGGACGCCTTCTCGCCCGGTTCGAAAAAGATCCACATCGATATCGACCCGTCCTCGATCAACAAAAACGTCAAGGCCGATCTCGGCATCGTCGGCGATTGCGCGCATGTGCTTGAAGACATGGTGCGGCTGTGGCGCGCCAGCGCCGTCGTTCCCGACAAGAAGGCGATGCAGGCGTGGTGGGAGCAGATCGGCAAGTGGCGCACGAAGAATTCGCTCGCCTACCGCAACTCCAACGAAATCATCAAGCCGCAATACGCGATCGAGCGCCTGTTTGCGCAGACCAAGGATCGCGACACCTACATCACAACCGAGGTCGGCCAGCATCAGATGTGGGCGGCGCAGTTCTATGGGTTCCAGGAGCCGAACCGCTGGATGACTTCAGGCGGGCTCGGCACCATGGGTTACGGCCTGCCGGCCGCCGTCGGCGTGCAGGTCGCACACCCGAACTCGCTCGTTGTCGACATCGCCGGCGAGGCGTCAGTGCTGATGACCATGCAGGAAATGTCGACCGCGGTTCAATACGACCTGCCGATCAAGATTTTTATCCTCAACAACAAATATATGGGGATGGTGCGGCAGTGGCAGGAATTGCTGCACGGTGGGCGCTATTCGCATTCCTATAGCGAAGCGCTGCCGGATTTCGTCAAGCTCGCCGAGGCCTATCATGCGCACGGCATCCGCTGCGAGCATCCGGGCGATCTGGACGAGAAGATCAGCGAAATGCTCGAAGTGAAAAAGCCGGTGCTGTTCGATTGCGTGGTCGATCCGGCGGAAAATTGCTTCCCGATGATTCCATCGGGCCGCGCCCACAATGAGATGCTGCTCGGCGATGCCGCGACGCGGATCGAGGATGCGATCACTGAGCAAGGCAGGGTGATGGTGTAGTTTCGTCATTGCGAGCGTAGCGAAGCAATCCAGAGCGCGAGGCCGGATTGCTTCGTCGCGTCGCTCCTCGCAATGACGAACTTTAAGCCTGGGAGAACTACCGTGAACGCCAACACTGCGACGAGTCATTACCCCGCCGCTTCGGTCACTGAAGGTGTCGAGAGCCGCACCTTATGCGTACTCGTCGACAATGAGCCCGGCGTGTTGGCGCGCGTGATCGGCCTGTTCGCCGGCCGTGGCTACAACATCGACTCGCTGACAGTTTCAGAGACCGAGCACGAGAAACACCTGTCGCGCATCACCGTGGTCACTCGCGGCACGCCGATGGTCATCGAGCAGATCAAAAATCAGCTTGATCGCTTAGTGCCGGTGCACCGCGTCGTCGATCTGACCAGCACCGGTCCGTCGTTGCAGCGCGAGTTGGCGATGGTCAAAGTGCGCGGCAAGGGCGAGCAGCGCATGGAGGCGTTACGGCTCGCCGACGCGTTTCGCGCCCGCGTCATCGATGCGACCAACGAAAGCTTCGTGTTCGAGATCACCGGCGCCAGCGACAAGATCGAGAGCTTCGTCAACCTGATGCTGCCGCTCGGCCTGGTCGAAGTTTCGCGCACCGGCGTCGTCGCCATCGGCCGCGGACCGGAGGGGATGTAAAATCATTTGACCATACGTACGGTTTAACCGTACAATACAAATATGCGCATCCGGAGTTTCCGGCACAAGGGACTCAAGCGTCTCTACGAGAACGGCGCTGTCCGCGGAATTCGGTCCGATCTTGTTGGCAAAGTGGAGGACATTCTCCATGCCATCGAACAAGCGCGGCGCATAGAAGAGGTGGGATTGTTTCCGGGGTGGAAACTGCATCCCTTAAAAGGTGCGAGACGTGGCGAGTGGAGTATCTGGGTGAGCGGAAATTATCGGCTCACTTTTCGCGTCGATGCCGAAGAAATTTCGGATATCGATCTTGAGGATTATCACGGAAAGTAGCAGCTATGCCGATGAAGAATCCGCCGCACGTTGGTCGAGTAATTTGGGACGGTATTCTTGAACCGCTTGGTCTGTCTGTAACCGGGGCGGCGCAAGCTCTCGGTGTACGACGCGCAACATTGTCGGACTTGCTCAACGGCAACGCGGCGTTGACCGCGGAAATGGCGCTACGGCTCCATAAAGCGTTCGGTCCCGACGTAGGTCATTTGCTGCGGATGCAAGCCGCCTACGACGCCGCGCAAATCCGCAAACGCGGCAAGACGATCAAGGTCAAACGATACGTTGCCAAAGCTGCATAAGGCAAAACCGCATCGCGCGTAAGCAATCCAGAAGCCGCCGATGAGACTGGATTGCTTCGCTTCGCAATGACGCGGCAACTACGCCGCTGAGCGCGCCGGCTCCCCGGTCAGCCGCCCGACCAGGAACGCGAAGCGGTCGATGTGGTCCTGGAGGAATTTCCACGTGTTCTCGTCGGTGATGTTGCCCTGATCGTCGACCAGGTTCGGCTTGAACGTGATGTAGGCTTCGCCGCCGAGGAGGATCATCCCGAGGCCGGTCATGACCGAACGCAGATGCTGCTGCGCCAGTGCGCTGCCGATAGCGCCCGGCGACGTGCCGGTAATGAATCCCGGTTTGCCGGCCCATGAGTTTTTGCCCCAGGGGCGGGCACCCCAATCGACGGCGTTTTTCAGGACTGCGGGAATCGACCGGTCGTGTTCCGGCGTGACGATCAAGACGCCGTCGGCGCGCGCCAGTTCGTCCTTGAAGCGCACGACCTCGGCGGGGAGGTTGTTTTCATTGTCCTGGTTGTACATCGGCAGGTCGTCGATGCCGACGATCCTTGCGTCGAACTTGTCGGCGCCGAGCTTGATCATCGCCTGGGCGAGCTTGCGGTTGATCGATTCCCGGCGATTGCTGCCGACGATGACGGCAAGAAGCGGCTTTGCCATGGGCGGGGGTCCTCTGGTTAAAATTGATAACTCACACTAAATAAGTGCCCGTGACGGAAACGCGCAAGAAGGCACATCGATGAAACCAAGCGACATTCATTTACCCGGCGATTGCCGGGCGGTCAGCGACGTGTTGGCCCGCGTCGGCGACAAATGGTCCGTGCTGGTGGTTTCGCGACTGGGCGCGGGACCGATGCGCTTTAACGAGTTGCGGCGGTCGATCGGCGGCATTTCGCAGCGCATGCTGACCCTCACCCTGCGCGGCCTTGAGCGCGACGGCCTGCTGACACGAACGGCATTTCCAACCATTCCGCCGCGGGTGGACTACGCGTTGACGCCGCTCGGCCGGGATTTGCTCAATCCGGTTTCGGCGCTTGGCGCCTGGGCAATTCGCAATCAGCCCAAAATCGCCCGCGCCCGCGAGCAATTTGACGGGATTTGCGAGGCCAGCGGCAAGCCGCCTATACGCCGCCGCGGGGCGCGCACCGGGCTTGTCCAAGCCGCTCCCAGAAACTAGAAGCAACCACCGCAAACAAAGGCCGAAGGCTGGCCTCCGGGTAGGGGTGAGACATCATGCGTGTTTATTACGACCGCGACGCCGATTTGAACCTGATCAAGGGCAAAAAGGTCGCCGTCATCGGCTATGGCAGCCAGGGCCATGCCCATGCGCTTAATCTGCGCGATTCCGGCGTCAAGAACGTCGCGGTAGCTCTCCGCAAGGGTTCGCAGGGCGTCAAAAAGGCTGAGGGCGAGAAGCTCAAGGTCATGGAAGTGGCCGAAGCCGCCAAATGGGCCGACGTCATGATGATGCTGACGCCCGACGAATTACAGGCCGACATTTATAACCAACACCTCCACGCCAACATGAAAGACGGCGCGGCGCTGATGTTCGCGCACGGGCTCAACATTCATTTCAATCTGATTGAGCCGCGCGCCGATCTCGACGTGATGATGATCGCGCCGAAGGGCCCTGGGCATACCGTCCGCTCCGAGTATCAGCGCGGCGCGGGCGTTCCGTGCCTGCTTGCGATCCATAAGGATGCGTCCGGCAACGCCCACGATCTCGGCCTCTCTTATGGTGCGGCAATCGGCGGCGGTCGCGCCGGCATCATCGAGACAAGCTTCCGCGAAGAATGCGAGACCGATTTGTTCGGCGAGCAATCGGTGCTGTGTGGCGGTCTGGTCGAATTGATGAAGGCCGGTTACGAGACGCTGGTCGAAGCCGGCTACGCGCCGGAGATGGCTTACTTCGAATGCGTGCACGAAGTGAAGCTGATCGTCGACCTGATCTATGAGGGCGGCATCGCCACGATGAATTATTCGGTCTCCAACACCGCCGAATACGGCGAATACGTTTCCGGCCCGCGGGTGGTCGACGCCGAAACTCGCGCCGAGATGAAACGGATTCTCTCCGACATCCAGACCGGCAAGTTCGTCAGAGACTGGATGCTGGAAAACAAGGTCAACCAGACCTCATTCAAAGCGATGCGCGCCGCATCCGCCGCCCATCCGATCGAACAGGTCGGCGCCAAGCTCCGCGCGATGATGCCGTGGATCAAGGATCGCGCTTTGGTGGACCGGTCGCGGAACTAGGCCCGGCGTCTGCGGGTTGACCGTTGTCGTAACGGTGACTTGATCTGCCGACCGCGGCGGCCAACACTGCGCGCACGGGCGAGTCTGAACGACGGGAGGCCTCTCTTGTTTGGTAAACATCATCTGTTCGCGACAGCCGCAATTGCGTCGATGGCGCTTGCGGGGACGGCAGCCCACGCCGCCGACGTCTTTACGCTGTCCTCGACCACGTTTCAGGACGGCAAAATCATGCCGAAGAAAGTCGCCAACAACCGCGCCGGTAATGCGAACTGCGTCGGCGAAAATGTTTCGCCGCAATTGTCATGGACCAATGTGCCGGCCGGCACCAAAAGCTTCGTCCTGTTGATGAACGATCCCGAAGGCCGCGCGCCCTCCGGCGTGAGCCACTGGGTGGCCTATGGAATACCGGCGTCTGTCACCGGCTTCGCCGAGGGTGAAACGAGCAAGCCATCGGACAAATATGTCGGCGGCAAAAGCACGATGGGCGTGGGAAATTATTCGGGTCCTTGCACGCCTCCCAACACCACGCCGCATCACTATACGTTCATACTCATCGCTACGGATTTTGAGCCCTCGGAACTGCCGCCGGGTTTGACGCGCGACGAGGTGATTGCAAAGTTCGGACCGCCGCCTGCGCATCTGAAGGGTGTAACCGGCATGGTCGGGCTGTTCGTCAATCCGTGGCATGAGTGAGTCCGCGTTCCGATGGCGCGAGAAGGTTTTGCGCTGACGGAGCGGGGGCATGAAGCTCGTGGGCCGCGGCAGGACATGCCGTCAGGTAACGTGATGGCCTCCGGCGAGGCAAACGTCGAAATTATCGAAATCGATCGTTTTGAGATCGCCGTCGAGCCATGGTCGTGGGAATTTGCTCGGGCGGAACGAGCGGCGATCGATCGAAACTTTGCCCGCCGTCAAAGCGAGGCGTCTGCGATCTGGAACGGCCGCGTGCTTTTGCTCCACCGCTATGCGGTTCGCGATGGCGTACTGCGAGGCGCCTGCTTCGAGACCGACTACGCCAGTTTTTTAGCGTGGCGAGACTGGGGTTTCCCCGACCCCAGCGTCTTTAACGTTTTTTCGTCGGCCGCCCTGCAAGCCGCCGATGGCGCCTTTCTGCTCGGCGAAATGGGCCCGTCGACGGCGAGCGCAGGTTCAGTCTATTTCCCCTGCGGCACGCCGGACCTTGACGACATCGGCGCCGATGGCAGCCTCGATCTCGCCGGCAGCGTCAGCCGCGAGTTGTTGGAGGAAACCGGCCTCGAGATCGCTGCGCTGGACGCCCAGCCGCGCTGGACCATGGTGCACGATCGCGGTTTTGTGGGCCTGATGAAGCGGGTTGCGTCACCACAGAATGCAGAGGAGTTTCGCGCGCAAATCATGCGCAACCTCGCGAGCCAGAAGCGGCCGGAGTTCTGCGACATCCACATCGTCCGCGGCCGCGCCGACCTCGACCGCCGCATGCCCGGATTTGTTGTTGCTTATTTGGAGAGAGCCTGGCGGCGATGAGCCGGATGCCGGAGCGTGCGAGGCAAAGATGAAGCTCGCCAAGATCGTCAAACATTGCCGCGTCGACAAACCGGGCCGTTTTCGGCTGGCCGATTGCGACCCTGCCGAAGCGTTTGGCCTCGCGATCGACAAGGCCGACGTTAAGGCGATGCTCGCCGACGACTTGACGCGGCTCGCGGACTTGCAGCAGCGGCTTTACGCGCAGGATCGCTGGGCAGTGCTGGTCGTTCTGCAAGGTATGGACGCCGCCGGCAAGGACGGCGTCATCAAGCACGTGATGTCCGGGGTCAACCCGCAGGGCTGTGACGTGCACCCCTTCAAGGAGCCGAGCGACGAGGAACTGCAACACGATTTTCTCTGGCGCGCCGCGATAGCTTTGCCGCAGCGCGGCCAGATCGGGATATTCAATCGCTCCTATTACGAAGAAGTGCTTGTCGTTCGTGTGCACCCGCATCTGCTCGCGCAGCAGAAACTTCCACCTGACCTTATCGGCAAGGGCATTTGGGACCAGCGTTTCAAGGCGATCCGCGCCTTCGAGCACCACCTCGTGCGCAACGGGACGCTGGTGCTTAAATTCCATCTGCGCATTTCGAGGGAAGAACAGCGCCAACGTTTTCTGGCGCGCATCGATGAGCCCGCCAAGCGCTGGAAATTTTCAATGAACGACATCCGCGAACGCGGATACTGGGACAACTACATGGCTGCTTACGAAAATATGATCCGCGAGACTTCGACGTCCTTTGCGCCGTGGTATGTGGTGCCTTCCGATCACAAACCCGTCAGCTGGGCCGTGGTGGCCGCCGCGATCGCCGAAGGGCTCGATCGGCTCGATCTCAAGCTGCCGAAGGTCTCCGGCGCAAGACTTAAGGAACTCAAGTCGGTGGAGAAGGCTTTGCGCGCGGAAGCGCCAGGCAAAGCGGGGCGACGGAAATCAATTTCCCGGAAATCGTCGCGCTAGCCGGTTTGATTGTCGGCAACACTTACGAAGACTTGCGTTTGCGAGCTATCAGCGATCCATCATCGGCGCTTCACACATTGCGCTGATAAAGTTACAGTCTGGAGGCAGCTAACGCGAGGCGGACATTCAAGGTGGAAATGCAGGCGTGAGTACCTTTGCGAAGAAAGCCGCGACACTTGGTGTTTTGGTCGCGCTGGCTCGTATTTTCGTTATTTCTTTAGCGCATGCCGCGCCGGCCGATTTCGACGGCGTGTGGATTCCCGACGTCAAAGATCAGCACCGCCAGGAAGCCGAAAATGCGCCGCCCTGGAAGCCTGAGATTTTGCCGCAGGTCCAGCGGCTGATCGCCGAGGAAAAGGCCGGCCGGCCCTTTCTGGTGCTGAGCCATTGCCTGCCGCACGGCATGCCGAGCTGGATGCTGATGACCCACAATGCATTTGAGTGGCTGACCACGCCGGGCCGCGTCACCATGCTCGGCGAGGTCGACGGCAACCGTATGAGGCGTATCTACACGGACGGTCGCGGGCATCCCGACGACCCCGATCTGACCCTGCACGGCCACTCGATCGGGCATTGGGAGGGCGATGTCCTTGTTGTAGACACCACCGCGATCGCCCCGCAGGCTTATATCGCGCCGAGCGAAGCGGTGGGGATACCGAACGACGGCGATATGCACATCGTCGAGCGGCTTCATCTGGCGAAGCCGAACGTGCTGCACGACGATCTGGAAATCACGGCACCGAAGGTCTTGACCGCAACCTGGAAAACCACCCGCATTTTCCGCCGTTATCCCGACCGCCACTACGAGGTCATCGAAGGCGAATGTGCGCAGGAAGACCTCGTTCCGGGGAAGGATCAGTACGGTAACGACATATTTGTTGCGCAACCACAAAACCCGGACGGCTCGGTCCGCGCGGTGAAATAAGGACGGTGTCGATGGTGTCGCCCAAAGTTGCTGTTGTTGTAGCCGGCCTGACATTCGGCCTGATCGGCGCCGCCGCGGCGCACCACTCGGGCGCCGCCTACGACATGGAACATCCCAAAACCATGGAAGGCACCGTCAAGACGGTCAACTGGACCAACCCGCACATTACTTTTGTGATTGAAGCTGACGCCAAGGACGGCAGCACGGCGCAGACGTGGGTGTTCGAAGTCTCTAGCCCCGGAGTGCTAACTCGTTCAGGCTGGACCAAGCGGTCGCTGCAGCCCGGCGATCACGCCGTTTTCTTTTATGCTCCGCTGCGTGACGGCAAACCCGGCGGATTTTTGCTGAAAGCCACTTTGGCGAACGGGCAGGTGCTCAGTTTTAGCCTGCAGCCATCCGATCAATAACGTCATGATCGGCGCTATCGTCGGAGACTTCGCCAAGTGGCTCGCGGCGACTGCGTTGAGCCACACGATCCAGACAGCGGGCTGGGTCATTCCAACGCTGCAGACCATCCATATTCTTGGCATTGCCGTGTTGTTCTTTTCCGCCGTGATCGTCGACTTGCGCTTGTGGCGCGTGCTGCAACGCGACGTTCCGCTCAAAGAAGTCGCAGGACGCTTCCTGCCGGTGATCTGGCCGGTCGTTCTGATCCTTCTTGTCACCGGGGGCTTGCTGATCGTCGGTGAGCCGCGGCGCTCGCTGCTTAATACCACCTTTTATCTCAAGATGACGCTGCTCGCTTTTGCCATTGTGCTGACCGTCGCCCTGCAATGGTCGCTGTCGTGGGCTCCGGAGTTTTGGGAGAGGAACAGAGGCGGGCGGATGGCGGCACGTTTCGCGGCAACGCTCTCCATCATGATCTGGTGCTGCATCATTTTCGCCGGCCGCTGGATTGCTTACACCCAGGTCGGATGATGCTGCATCTCAAGGACGTCATCGCCTTCATTGAGGACAATGGCCTCGCGGATGCCGTCCGCGAAAACGACCTGCTGTTTCCCTTGATCGAGTCGCTGCATGTGCTGGCGATCTGCCTTGTGGTCGGCTCTATCATGGCCGTCGATCTACGGCTGCTCGGTGTCGCCTGGGTGAAACGACCGGTCAGTGCGGTCACGCGCGGAATTTTGCCGCTCACCTGGGGCGCGTTCGCCGTCGCAGTGGCATCGGGTTTTCTGATGTTTATGTCCAACGCCACCAAATATCTCGGCAACGGATTTTTCGTCGCCAAGCTTTGTTTGATCGCCGCCGCAGGGTTCAACATGCTGGTGTTTCAATTCATCAGCGCGAGGGATCAGGGGCGGTGGGACAATCAGGCACGGCCGCCGCTGGCTGCGCGGCTTGCGGGCGGCATATCGATGCTGTTGTGGATCGCGGTGGTCGCGTGCGGGCGCTGGATCGGCTTCACGATGGAGGCCGGGTGAGATGATCGCGGCCCGGCTGTTTGCCATCGTCTTCGTTGCGGCCGCGATCGTCGGCGTGGCTGCGTCGCCGACCATGAGCAAGGACGCCAAGCGCCTGCCGCCGTTCCGGCCTTATGTCGACATGAAGACTTTCATGGAGCACGTACTGACACCGGCCGCAAACGCCATTTGGCGAGTCAACGGTGTGGTGATCGACGCAACAGGCGAGCACGACCTCGGTCCCAAATCCGACGCGGACTGGGAGACAATCGTCAGCGGCTCAGCGACATTGGCCGAGGCCACCAACGCGCTGATGATTCCGCAGCGGGCGCTCGATCCGGCGTGGAACGGCTACGTCAAGAAGTTGGCGGACGCGGCGAACACGGCTTACATCGCTGCGGAAGCCCACGATCTAAAAACGATCTCCGAGGTTAGCGATCGCCTCGACGGAATTTGCGCCGCCTGTCACCGGCACTACGGACTGGAATGAGCTAAGGCGCGTGCTCGTGGGATAAGATCACGTCGGGCGGCGCGACCGCGGTTCGAGGTCCACCGGTAACCCTATTCGGTTCACACCCCTTTTGCCCGGCGGCTGCGGTGAAACGGCGGCAGGCTGTGCCGTCGTGCTTAACCGAAAGTTGATGCAGTCAGCTTTTCGGGCGCTGTCTTGCGCCGGCGGTCACTTTGCTTGCGTGACCCGCAGAAATCGGCGGCGGCCGTTGGCAAAAAAGCAACCGAATTGTGCTGAACTTTTCTGGTGCCGGCACTAAGCGGCTTAGTGTGCGCCACGGGGACCAGGAAGGTTCGCGGGCTCAGCCGGGTGCCGCGAGAGTGAGAAGACCAGAAAATGTCGTTACAGCTGACTGCCTTTCACTTCTCTGCCGAGGTTCCGCTCAACGTCACCGGCGCCGGCAACGCCATTTTTGAATCGGGTACCAACAATTCGGATGCATTCAAGGCGAGCTTTCTGAGTGAGTTGCAGAACGGAACTATTCGAACCGAAGTCGCCGATGTGCTGGGAGCAAATAACTCGCTCAACTACCAAGGCATGCTGCAGGTTCTTGATGCTGCCGCCGTCGGCGGGATGACGGCCAGCAAATTCGGCACTTTGGAGACTCTGGTCTCACTGATGAATGAGGCAGACGGCATTTCAACGTCGGCCTATGTGGAGAACGTCAGTCACAGTCTCATCGACGGCAACCCCGCCAACGCTCATTGGACCGGCGGCGCGTCGACCCCAATCGCGCTGGGTGATCTCTCGGCTACTTCAACACAAACTCAGGTCGATGACCTGATTGGAAAATGGTTCCTGGGAACGGACCTGCCCAGCATTGACCTTAAGGGATCAGGCGAAGCTACATACCAAGCCTATAACGCCCCGTTGTTTGGATTAGGCCGGCCTCCAGGCTATCTCGACGTCAATCAGGGCCATCTCGGAGACTGTCGGTTCGTTGCTACGCTCGCGGAGGTCGCGCTGCAAAATCCGTCCGCCATTAAATCCATGATTACCAACAACGGCAACGGTACCTTCGGGGTGCGTTTCTTCCTCGACGGAACTCCAGAATTCGTGACCGTCAACGATGAATTGCCGACCGCGAGCCATCCATTGTGGGCGAACGGATCGAGCCTCGAGTTTGCCAACGGCGCCGACGGCGAGCCGTCGTGGGCGGAATTGGTCGAGAAAGCTTCGTTGAACCGAGTGTCGAGCCAAATGCCGTTCACGGTGAACTCGGCCTGGCCGTCAATGCCTACGAGGCCATCGCGGGCGGCTTTCCGCAGGATGCGCTTCAGGAAATCACCGACCAGAGCAGCGTCACAATCCATGCGCGGCATCTGGTTGCTGACGCGGCCACAATTGGCTCGGCATTTGAATCAGGCGAGGAAGTGGAGCTCAGCACCGGCACCTTGGCGAAGGGATATCACGGCGATCTTGTTGAAGATCATGTTTTTGAAGTTATCGGTTACAGTGCGAGTACCGAGTCATTCACGCTGCATAATCCATGGGGCTCCGCATCAAGCGAGCCGATGACGTTCACCCTGTCGGTTCAGGCGTTGGCGGCGCTGAGGACTTCAATGCACGTCGCCGAGGGGTCGGCATTCGGCGAAGTTGCAGGCGCCCACAGCTTGATCGCTGGCGTTGTCGGAGCCGGCCACGGCGCGTTGGGCCATTTTTTGTTGTGATCTTGTTGCGGACTACTCCGCCGCCTCGGCGGTGATATTGGCCGGAAACTCGGTCGTGGTGCCGGCCTCGTTGTCGACGATCATCAGCAAATCGAAATATGTGATGACGGGCGAGGAGCCGGTTCGCTTTTCGATGTTGGCGCGCCACGCGGCATTGTGGCCGCGCTGCGCGGCTTCTTTCGACGGCCAGATGTAGAACGCGCCGCCGGCGCCGTTTTCGCCGGCGATGTAGTGCTTGCGGATCAGCTCCTCGTTGGCCCGCCATTTGACGGCGGTCGGGCGCGCGTCCTCCAGAATCTGCTCGCGGGTCCAGCCCGCGGGATATTTGAATTGGACGTATTCGACGATCATAGGTCAGCCTCCCTGTCGTTTCTTTTAGTGTATCGCAACGGCCCCGTCTGTGCAGCAAGGCAGGTCTTGCGTTGCCGCCGATCTATCCGTTACAAGTCCGCGTCTTCAAGGATTAATGCGGTCTTTACCGTTCTCCGCGACCTTGAAGCCCAAGGAAGCGCATGTCGATTCGCAACGATTTAAAAGCGAACGAGCGGGGAGCCGACAAGGCTCGTCCCGGCGCTGCCCTTTTTCTCGACGGGCTGCTGCTCCTTATCGCCCCCTGAGGGCCGTCTGGGCGTTTGCGCCTGGGCGCTCAGGGGTCGGCAAGAAGCTACCGGACCCACGAGCGCCCAAAGCCTAGAGAGCACCGGGTGCGGACGAGAAGGACCTAAAGCCATGAGCACTCCAGTCCAGTCCGATAAGGACCGCGTCGTCTGTTCGACACCACCTTGCGCGACGGCGAACAATGCCCCGGCGCGACCATGACGCACGAGGAAACTTGAAGTCGCGGCGTTGCTCGACGAAATGGGCGTCGACATCATCGAGGCCGGCTTTCCGATCGCCTCGGACGGCGACTTCGCCGCCGTCCACGAGATCGCCGGCGCACCAAGAATGCGGTCGTCTGCGGACTAGCCCGCGCCGCATTCAAGGACATCGACTGCTGCGCCGAGGCGATCAAGCCCGCCGAGCGCCGGCGCATTCACACTTTCCTCTCCACCTCGCCGGTGCACATGAAATACAAGCTCCAGAAGGAGCCGCACGAAGTCTATGAGATGGTGATCGCGCAGGTGACGCGCGCGCGCGGCCACACCGACGACGTGGAGTGGTCGAGCGAGGACGGCACCCGCACCGAGCACGACTTTCTCTGCCGCTGCGTCGAGGCTGCGATCAAGGCCGGCGCCACCACCATCAATATTCCCGACACCGTCGGCTACTCGGTGCCAGAGGAATATTTTGCGCTGTTCAAGATGGTGCGCGAACGGGTGCCGAACTCCGATCAGGCGCGTTTTTCCGTGCACTGCCACGATGATCTCGGCATGGCGGTAGCGAATTCGCTCGCCGGCGTGCGCGCCGGCGCGCGGCAGATCGAATGCACCATCAACGGCATCGGCGAACGCGCCGGCAACGCCTCGCT
>CAWJBG010000020.1:0-5943 GCA_963841025.1 uncultured Alphaproteobacteria bacterium
GCACCGCGCGCCCGCACAAGCCTAGAGCAAGGCCGGCGGGAATGCACGTTTCAGCCGGTTGAGTTAGCCACAATTGCCGGCGATTCTATGTCGATTTTTCAGGCGTTTGGCTTAAGTGGGCCGCTCAGAGGTTAACGATCTTTCCGGGGTTCATGATGTCGAGCGGATCGAGCGCCCGCTTGATCGCGCGCATCGCCTCAAGCGCGGGCTCCCCATGCTCGGCTGCCAGGTACTTCATCTTGCCCTGACCGACGCCGTGCTCGCCGGTGCAAGTTCCGCCCATTGCCAGCGCGCGATCCACCAGCCGCTCGAGGAACGCTTCGATGCTGGCGACCTCCTGCTTGTCGTTGCGATCCACCAAAAGGCCGACGTGGAAATTGCCGTCGCCGACGTGGCCGACGATCGGAGCGAGAAGTTTACTCTCGGCAATATCGCGCTGCGTCTCGGTCAGACATTCGGCGAGCCGCGAAATCGGAACGCAGACGTCGGACGCCAACGCCTCGGCGCCGGGACGAAGTCCGCGCTGCGCCCAATAGGCGTCGTGACGCGCCTGCCACAACCGCGTGCGATCCTCGGCCTTGGTCGCCCAATCGAACGGACCGCCGCCGAACTCCTGCGCGATCTCGCCGAAACGCTGCGATTGCTCGGCGACGCCCGCCTCGGTGCCGTGAAATTCCAGAAACAGCATCGGCGTCTCGGGCAAGTTCAGCTTCGAGTACAAGTTGGCGGCGCGTACCTGCAAGGCATCGAACAACTCGATCCGCGCCACCGGAATGCCGGACTGGATGGTCATGATCGTCGCCTTGCAGGCGGCCTCGACCGAAGGAAACGGACAAACGCCGCCCGAGATCATCTCCGGAATGCCGGAGAGCCGCAGCGTCAGCTCCGTGATGATGCCTAGCGTCCCTTCCGCGCCGACGATCAGGCGGGTGAGGTCGTAGCCCGACGATGATTTTTTTGCCCGCGTCGCGGTCGTCATCATCTCGCCGTTGGCAAGCACGACTTTGAGCGACAGCACGTTATCCTTCATCGTGCCGTAGCGCACCGCGTTGGTGCCGGATGCGCGGGTCGAAGCCATGCCGCCCAGCGAGGCGTCGGCGCCGGGATCGATCGGGAAGAACAGGCCCTGGTCGCGCAGATATTCGTTGAGCTGCTTGCGGGTGATGCCCGGCTCGACCACGCAATCGAGATCGTCGGCATGGACGGCGAGCACGCGGTTCATGTCGCGGAAATCGAGCGACACGCCGCCGCGCGGCGCGTTGATCTGGCCCTCTAGCGAGGTGCCGGCGCCGAAACCGATCACCGGCACGCGCTCGGCAGCGCACAGCCGCACGATCCGTTGCACGTCCTCAGCCGATTGCGGAAACACCACCGCGTCCGGCGGCTGGTTTCCGATCCAGGTCAGCGTATTGCCGTGCTGCTCGCGAACCGCTTGCGAGGTGACGAGGCGATTGCCGAACGTCGCCGCAAGCGCAGCAATCACGCGCTCGACCGCCTTGTGGTCTTGTTTCAGTTCTGCCCACGCCTCGGTCATGACCATTGTCGTATTCCCGTTTACGGCAAGTTGGCCACCATGCGGAGACGGGTCAAGTAGGGCCGGCGGCCCGCTTGCATCGCCGGGAGAATCCGCCACATTTGCCGCCTTCCGACCCGCTGCAGTGAACAGAAACGCATGCTCGATCGCCCCGACCAGGAACCGGCTTTTTTCGCACCTTTCGTCTCATCAGTGATGCGGGTCGAGCCGGCCTGGATCGACTACAACGGCCATCTCAACATGGCCTATTACAACGTGCTGTTCGACCGCTGTGTCGATGAGGCCTACGAGCTGCTCGGCGTCGGCCTCTCCTATCTGGAACAGACCCGGCATTCGACCTTCACTGCGGAAGTGCACATCCGCTATTTGCGGGAACTCCACGCCGACGACCCGGTGCGGGTGACCTTTCAGCTGCTCGATTACAATTCAAAGCGCATTCATTATTTCGAACAGCTTCATCACGCCGAGGAGGGCTGGCTGTCGGCGACCTCCGAGAACATGACGCTGCACGTCGATATGACCGCCAAAAAGACCGCGCCGTTTCCCGATTTCATCATCGCGCGGCTCGCCCGCATGAAGGCCGCGCACGCGCATTTGCCGGTGCCTGACGGCGTTGGCAGGCGTATCGCGATGCCGGGAAAAGGGTGAACAACTTCGACCGCGCCCGGCTCGTCTTGCTGAGGCCGCAATTACATTGCAAAGACGACGTTATTAGAACTCGGAGCAACCGCATGTCATCCGACAGCTCATCAACCATCGCCGGAGGGGTGGCAGAGCGGTAATGCCGTAGCCGAGGCGTGACGTCTCGCGCGGGTTCAATTCTCGCCCCCTCCGCCAGCGGAGGGTGGCGCTCAATGGTGGGCAACCGGTCCCGAAAACCGGGCTAACCTTCGGGTTAAGGGTTCGATTCCTTCACCCTCCGCCAATCCACAATGCTACCAGCTAATGATCGCGGGCTCGCAAAATGTCGCCCGAAGTGCCACTTTTTGATTGTGAGAATCACGGAAAACCGCGCCTTGGCTGATCCTTTGAGAGACACCGATCCGCTCGAACCGCCGGCGCCGACGCCGGGCGGGATCGCGGCGCGTGCGCGCGCCGGCGGATCGGGCGCGGCGTATCTCGCCGGGCTCAATCCGGAGCAGCGGCTTGCGGTCGAGACGCTCGACGGCCCGGTGCTGGTGCTGGCCGGCGCCGGCACCGGCAAGACGCGGGTGCTGACGGTGCGCATCGCCCACATCCTCGCCACCGGCCGCGCCCGGCCGAGCGAAATTCTGGCGGTGACTTTCACCAACAAGGCGGCGCGGGAGATGAAGCACCGCGTCGGCGAGATCGTCGGCCACGTGGTCGAAGGCATGCCGTGGCTCGGCACCTTCCACTCGATCGGGGTGAAAATCCTGCGCCGCCACGCCGAGCTGGTCGGGCTCAAACCCGATTTCACCATTCTCGACGTCGACGATCAGGTCCGGCTGATGAAGCAGCTGCTGGAAGCCGAGAACATCGACGAGAAGCGCTGGCCGGCGCGCGTGCTGGCGTCGATGATCGACGGCTGGAAAAATCGCGGGCTGACGCCCGAGCAGGTGCCGCCGGGCGAGGCTTCCGCCTTCGCCAACGGCAAGGGCCTCAAGCTCTACAAGGCGTATCAGGAGCGGCTGAAAATCCTCAACGCCGCCGACTTCGGCGATCTGCTCCTGGAGAACATCCGGCTGTTCCGCCAGCACGCCGAAGTGCTGCGGCAGTACCAGATGCGCTTTCGTTATATTCTGGTCGACGAATATCAGGACACCAACGTCGCGCAGTATCTGTGGCTGCGGTTGTTGGCGCAAAGGGCGAGCGAGAAGAGCGCGCTTTTACCCTCTCCCGTTCCGGGAGAGGACGCCGAGCCAACGGGTCCGGCCCGAAGTGGCCGGCCCGATGACAGGCTCCGCGAGGCGGGTGAGGGCCTGGGCACCGCTGCGCAAGAACTGCCCTCACCCGGCGCGCTGCGCGCACCGGCCTCTCCCGGAACGGGAGAGGGTAAAGAACAAAAAAACATCTGCTGCGTCGGCGATGACGATCAGTCGATCTATGGCTGGCGCGGCGCCGAGGTCGATAACATCCTGCGCTTCGAGCACGATTTTCCCGGCGCCATTGTGATCCGGCTGGAGCGCAATTATCGCTCGACCGGCCACATCCTCGCCGCCGCGTCGCATCTGATCGCCCACAACGAAGGCCGCCTCGGCAAGACGCTGCGCACCGATGACGTGCCGGGCGAGAAAGTCTCCGTGACCGGCGCCTGGGATTCCGAGGAGGAAGCCCGCGCCGTCGGCGAAGAGATCGAGCAATTGCAGCGTGAAGGCCACACCCTCAACGAAGTCGCCATCCTCGTGCGCGCCTCGTTCCAGATGCGCGAATTCGAGGATCGCTTTGTCACGCTCGGGCTGCCCTATCGCGTGATCGGCGGCCCGCGTTTTTACGAGCGCGCCGAAATCCGCGATGCGCTGGCTTATCTGCGGATCATCAATTCGCCGGCCGACGACCTCGCCTTCGAGCGCATCGTCAATGTGCCCAAGCGCGGGCTCGGCGACGCCACCGTGCAGCTGCTGCACGATCACGCCCGCAAGCGCCGCGTGCCGATGACCGAAGCCGCACGCGCCGTCGTCGAGACCGACGAGCTCAAGCCGAAGCCGCGCGGCTCGCTCCGCGGGCTTCTTGAAGCGCTCGACCGCTGGCGCAAGCAGCGCGACGATATTCCGCACACCCAGCTTGCCGAGATCGTGCTCGACGAAAGCGGCTACACCGAGATGTGGCAGAAGGATCGCTCCGCCGACGCCGCCGGCCGGCTGGAGAATCTGAAAGAGCTGGTTCGCTCGATGGACGAGTTCGAAAACCTGCAGGGCTTTCTGGAGCACATCTCGCTGGTCATGGACAACGAGAAGGGCGCCGCCGAAGACGCCGTCAACATTATGACGCTGCATTCGGCCAAGGGCCTCGAATTCAACACCGTGTTTTTGCCCGGCTGGGAAGAGGGCGTATTCCCGAACCAGCGCACGCTCGACGATCAGGGCCGCGCCGGGCTCGAAGAGGAGCGCCGGCTGGCGCACGTCGGCATCACCCGCGCCCGCAAGCGGGCCAAGATCTACTTCGCCACCAACCGGCGCATGCACGGCCTTTGGCAGACCAACATTCCGTCGCGGTTTTTGGACGAACTGCCGGAAGGCAACGTCGAGGTCACCGAGTCCAAGGGCGGCTTCGGCGGTTATGGCGGCTACGGCGCCTCCCGCTTCGACGCCGCAACCTCGTTCGGCTCCAGCTACAGCACACCCGGCTGGCAGCGCGCGCAAGCAAAGAAGGGCGGCGGATTTTCTGAGGATGGCACCCGCTACGAAGCCGACGAAGATTTATCTCACCTCTCCCCTCGCGGGAGAGGTCGATCGGGCGAGGGGGCTCAGCGCTCCGGATCAACTACCGCCGATGAGAGCCCCTCCCCTTCCCCCTGGCGCGCCCGCGACGAGCGCCGCGCCACCCGCCGCCTGCCGCTCACCATCGAAGGCGAGCTGGTAGCGAAATCGACCGGCACCATCTCCGACTTCACGCTCGGCGACCGGGTGTTTCACCAAAAATTCGGCAACGGCAACGTCACCGCAATCGATGGCAACAAACTCACCATCGTCTTCGACAAAGCCGGCGAGAAGCGCGTGGTGGATAGTTTTGTGGAGCGGTTGTGAGGAAGTTACGACCGGTCACATCTGCAGATGGCGGGACACGCAATCAACCACACGTGACAGAAGGGCTTAACCGCAGAGATTGATGATGTTTCCGTGGCTAAAATGGAAACTTGAATCATGGCAACTTCGATCATCTATGCGAAGATTAATGCGGGAATATAAAAAACAATATCTGATGGCGGAGAAAGCAGGAAAATCTAAGGAGGACCTTTGGGCAATCCTCGAAGAGAGAATGAAACGCGACACTCGTCTCAACGAAGAAATGACGCGGGTCGAGACTTCCTACTTGTTTGAAATTGCGTATCGTCTGAAGTCCCCGCACCCAACTATGGCGATATGACGTTTTGGACCAGCGCCTCGTTGGGCGGCTTAGAACGCTTACTGACAGATAAAGCGCTGAACGATTTCCGTGCTGCAATTCGTAAAGAGCGAAATGAAAGATGGCAGTATTGGGAGCTGCGCTTGAGGGTAACAGGAGCAGCGCTTGCAGGACTCACTGGCGCAATAGGAACACTAATTGGCCTGATCGCAATATTGCGTAAATGATGTTGGATGGACTATCACGTAGCGCAGCAGGCGTAGGGTGAGCTAACCTCGCGGTGGCAAGACCTACGCATTCAGTTTCGGAACCGTTCCGCGTAGGCTTCGCTTCGCGCAGCCCAGCCTACAAAAACGCTGATATTTTTATTGGCACGCCCCCAACGG
>CAWJBG010000021.1:0-311766 GCA_963841025.1 uncultured Alphaproteobacteria bacterium
TCCGGTCGAATCCGATTACAATGTAACCGCCGTTGCGGTTGCGCAGAGCCATTGCGGCCCGGACGATTTTCGCTGTGCCAGCCGGATCGTTGGGATCGATCCAGCTCTTCACTTCGATGTTCAAGCTTTCTGCCTGCTGCTCAACGAGTTCTTGAATCCGGTGTTTTATCTACGTTCATACCGTTCCTCGTGCACGTCCAACGCGTCGCGCCATCTAATCGTGCAAAGTTTGCGAGGAGCGCCGACGCTCAGGCATCGGTACCACACCATTTGCGACAGTCTTGTGCGGTTGAACCCACCCTTCAGGCTGCCTCACATTAATTCCCGGGAGCGGATGGCCGAGACTGTTGAGATTAATCGGCTTGAAGGAGCGCCGAATGTCTTAAGAGCATCGCAGATGACCGGGCAGCACACAGACTGGCAGTTGTTCGCTTCCCGTTCCGCATAGGATTGGCGGAAGGTTTGGCGGTTTGGATTTTCGGTCAAGCCAAGTCTTGGTCGGAGTGGCAGGATTCGAACCTGCCTGCGCAAAAAGGCATCTTCACAATTGCACGACGTTGCCGATCATTTCTGCTTGGACACAGTGTTCGACCAGGCTCGCATCAAGCTGCGTTTTTCGAATAGATCACCGCGGCGATATGCCGCTTCCATTTTGCCCTCAATCGCATGCGCTAGAGCCATTTCTATAACTTCATTGGGAAAGTTCGTCCGCTCGGAAGCCCAATCTCGAAAAGTGGAGCGAAATCCATGCACCGTAATATCCTTTCGCCCCATTCGCTCAAGTACCTTGAGCATGGCCATGTTGCTCAAGGCGCTATCGGCCCCTGCCGCCGGCAAACAAGAAATTCGTCTGTTGACTATCAGTGGTAGCGATTTCCTCAACGAGGACCAAGGCACGCACCGACAATGGCACGCGATGTTCTTTGCCGGCTTTCATACGATTGCCCGGAACGATCCAAACTTTATTCTGCCAGTCGACCTCTCGCCGTCCGGCGCCGATTGTCTCGTTGGTCCTGGCAGCTGTTAGGATCGTAAATTCAAGTGCCCGTGCGGCAATGCCCTCCTGCTCACGGAGTTTCGCCAGAAATGGCGGCAGCTCAGCATAGGGTAGAGCACTGTGATGTTCGACCCCGCGGACTTTCGAGCGTGCAGGCAAAAGCTTGTCGAGATGACCGCGCCAGCGCGCCGGATTTTCGCCTCGGCGATAACCCCGCACCGTCGCCCAATCGAGTACCGATTCGATCCGGCCGCGAAGGCGAGCCGCAGTCTCCGGTTTGGTAGACCAGATCGGCTCGATCACCTTCATAACAAGGGCCGTGTCGATCAGATGCAGCGCGATGTCTCCAACAACCGGATAGGCGTAATTCACCAGCGTGGATGGCCATTGCGCGGCGTGCTTTTCATTCTTCCAAGCAACGCGATGCGCGGCGATATAAGCGGCAGCAGCATCCCTGAACTTAAGTGATTTAGCCCGTTCGAGCGCAGTCTGCTGTCTAGCGATCTCTCGCGCTTCGATTGGATCAATTTCTCTCTCACGGAGCTTGCGACATTCGAGCGCGCGGTCGCGCGCTTCCGCAAGTGACACCGTGATCAGAGAGCCCAATCCCATTTCGCGAGCCCGACCTTTAATTTTGTCCGTAACCGGATCACGCACAACTTTACCGTCAAGTGAATGGCGCTCGGCAATCCAATAACGGAATATCCACGATTTTGAGCCGCGCTCTGTCACCTGTAGATAAAGTCCGCCGCCGTCTCCGTAGAGACCCGGTCGCCTTTCACGCGCGACCTGCATAGCCTTCAATTTTCCGATCAGCTGCATGAAGTGTCCGCCCAACTCAAACCTTATTCCTGACCCACGATTTTTGCGAGTTAACCCACGAACAGCCGAGAACGACGTGGAGGCACCATACCGGAATAAGCTATTGATTTGAAGTGGCTTAGCGAACGTCTGCGAACAAAAGCGAACAGTACGTTGGCGGAGGGAGTGGGATTCGAACCCACGATACGGTTTCCCGTATACACGCTTTCCAAGCGAGCGCCTTCAGCCACTCGGCCACCCCTCCGGGCAACGGATGACGCGCAATATAGCGAGCCCGCCCCTACTGACAACCCGGACGGAATTGCCGCAGTTCGGACCACTATAATGCAGCCACAAGCCTGATTGAGGTCGCTGCCTTTTCACGCGTCGCGTGAATAGGCGAATGCGAGTGTCCCGCGTTGCACGTGCGGCGACGCTTCTGCTACGGTCGCGCCGCGAGAAAAGCGCGGTAACAGTGACGTCGATGGGGCGGAAAATATGATCGTACGGGAACGGCCCGATGGTACCCTCATTCTGATCGCCCAGACCGACCACGCCAAGGTATCCGGCCAATGCGCGGCCCATTGGGGCAATGCAAAGTTTGCGCGTCCGCGTCCCTATGAGGCGGTGGTGCGCGCCGCGATGTTCCATGACAGCGGCTGGTATGGCTACGAAGCGAGCCCGTCGATTGCGCCGGATACCGGCAAGCCGCTCAATTTCATGCAGGTGGCGTGGGGCAAGCCGCAGCGGCAGGGCTTTGAATGGGCGATCGACTGGATGACCCGCATCGATCCCTATTCCGGCCTTTTGGTGAGCAAACATCGCACCGGACTGCAGCGCGGCCGATACGCCAAGGTCGAGCATCCGAAATTTTTCAACACGCAGAATCTACCTGAAGATAACGAGGATTTTTTGGCGCGGAACGAAGCAGCTCAAACCGATCAGCTGCGCAACTACGACGAGGCCGAGTTCTGGACCAACTATCAACTGCTGCAGACGTTCGATTTCATCTCGCTGTTCTTGTGCAACAAGGATGTTGTCGACGATTATATCGAGCCGGTGCCGACCTCTTACGACGGCAAATCGGGCCCCGTCAGGCTGACGGTCAAGACCAAAGAAGGAAACAGGATCGAGATCGATCCGTTTCCATTCGATATCAATCCGGTTCGGGTGCAGCTGATACGGCGGCAAATGAAACAGACGACTTTCGCCGACGAAGCGGCATTCCGCACGGCCTATTTTCAGACAACGCCGGAAGCCGTCGACTTCACCCTGTGCGCCAGCGCACACTGAATCTTGCCGCTCCACGCCCGTGAAAGCCATCCGCGTCCACCAGTGCGGCGGTCCCGAGGTCATGCGGCTCGAGGACGTGCCGGTACCCGATCCCAAATCCGGCCAGGTTCTTGTTGAAGTCAAAGCCGCCGGCGTAAACCTTTTTGACACCCAGTTGCGCAGCGGCCTCTACAAGCGCGATCTGCCGTTGACGCTCGGCCTTGAAGGTGCCGGCATCGTCCAAAGCGTCGGCCCCGATGTCGCAGAACTCAAGACCGGCGACCGCGTCGCGTTCATATTTGCTGCGGGCGCCTATGCGACGCACACACTCGCTCCGGCGGAACGCGTCGTGTCGCTCCCTGAAGCAATCGGCTTTGAAGATGCCGCCGCGATCCTGTTCCAGGGCTTGACCGCGCACTATCTCGCGACTTCGACCTTCGCGCTGGCGCCCGGAACAAGCTGCCTGGTCCATTCAGCGGCGGGCGGCTGCGGCATCCTGCTTTGCCAAATCGCCAAAATTCGCGGCGCCGAGGTGATTGGCGCCGTCTCGTCAGCCGCGAAAGCAAAAATCGCGCGCGAAGCGGGCGCGGACCACGTCGTGATCTACGCGGAAGAGGATTTCGAACAGGCCGTCAAACGCATCACCAACGGCCGCGGCGTCGACGTGGTCTATGACGCGGTCGGGCTGGACACTTACGTGCGCAGCATGAACGCGCTGCGGCCGCGTGGTTTGCTCGCGCTCTATGGCGAAGCAAGCGGCGACGTTCCGCCGATCGATCCGCGCGAACTGTTGTTCCGCAAATCGCTTTATCTCACCCGTACCGGCCTTGATCATTACGTCGCCGACCGGCAGGAACTCCGCGCCCGTGCCGACGAAATATTCGGTTGGGTTGCGCAGGGCCGGCTGAAGCAAAAAATCTTTGGCAAATACAAGCTTGAAGAAGTCGCAGACGCTCATCGTGCGCTCGAATCGCGTGCGACGATGGGCAAGCTCCTGGTGATTCCGTGACCAATGCCGAACCTAGGCTGCCGCTGGTCGAAGATTCAGACGACCCCATGCTGCGGGAGGAGTTCGCCAGGCTTAAATCGGTGCGCGGGTTCGTCCTCAACCTGCATCGCATGATGGCGCATGCGCCCGCGTTCATGAAAGCGTCGGGCGATATGGCGATGACGCTCCGCCACAAGGGCACGCTGCCACGGTCGCTGGTCGAGTTGGTGATCTTACGCGCCGCGAAGGTGGTCGATTGCGACTATGTCTGGGAACGACATTTGCCGCTTGCCCGCGACGGCGGCGTTACCGATCAGCAGATTGCGGAAATTGGACGGTGGACGGACAGTGATGCATTCACGCCTGCGCAAAAGACCGCTCTTGGCTATGCCGAGAAGGTCGCGCATGGCAGCCCTGTCGATAATGCGACATTCGCCGCGATGCGGCGGGAGTTCTCACCGCGCGAAATTGTCGAGCTCACCATGCAGATCGGTTTTTATGTGTCGACCGCGACGTTCATTAAAACGTTAGCAATTCCCGACGACAATGCGTGAACCACAGTCCTTCTGCCAGGAGCTATGTCATGCGGTTGCCTTTGATCGATCCGGCCACGCTCACCGCCGAACAGCGCCCGGTCTACGACAACATGCGCGCGGGCATCGAAAAGAACTTCCAGGGTTTTAAGGCGATCGCCGAAAATGGCGCGCTGCTGGGGCCGTGGAATCCCTGGCTGCACGATCCAAAATTCGGCAAGCCGATCTGGGACCTCACCTTGGCGCTTTCGGTTTCGCCCTCGCTGCCGCGGCCGGCGCGCGAGGTCGCCATCCTCGTTACCGGCACGACGTTCCACTCCGCTTACGAACTTTATGCCCATGTCATCGCCGCCGAACATCGCGGCCTTTCAGACGACAAGCTCGCCACCATCCTCGCGGGACAGCGGCCGGGCGATCTGACGCGCGAGGAAGCTATCGCCTACGATGTCGCTTCCGCCCTCCTCCACCACGGCACCTTGCCGGAGCTGATCTATCGCCAGGCGGTGGAGGCGTTCGGGCAGCACGGCGCCGCCGAACTGATCTATCTGGTCGGACTTTATTGCCTGGTGTCGGTCACGCTGAACGGCTTCAATGTTCCGGTGCCGGAGTCCGAAGCCGAGTAGCTTGGTCAGCTCATTCCGACGCCGGACCTATCTGATCGCGCGGCACCGCCTCGGCCTGCAGGACGTTGGCGATAGCTTCGACATCATCGAGCATCAGCACCGGGAGTGGTGCCTGCGGCAGCGGTTCGTCAGACGCGATCGCGACAATGCAATTGTCATCCGGGTGGAGCGGCGGCTTGCCGAGGCTGGCCCGATAAATCTCCAGTTTCGGATGAGCATGGCGCTTGAAACCTTCGACGATCACCAAATCGACCGGGCTCAGCTTCGCCAGAATCTCCGCAAGCGCCGGCTCGGGCTCGTCGCGCAGCTCATGCACGAGCGCCCAGCGCCGGCTCGATACGACGGCTACTTCAGTGGCGCCGGCTTCGCGATGCCGCCAGGAATCCTTGCCCGGCTGGTCGAGATCAAATTCGTGATGCGCGTGTTTGACGGTGGCGACCTTCAAGCCACGCCCGATCAGGACCGGAATGACTTTGGTGATCAGCGTCGTCTTGCCGGCTCCGCTCCACCCGGCAAGGCCTATGATGCGCATCGGCATGAAATAACGTTTTAGCTCCGGCTTGATCAATGCCAATATGATAAAGAGCGCGCGCGGCTTTTACGACCCTTGATCATGACGGAAAAAACTCTCGATTTGCGCGGTCTTAAGTGCCCGTTGCCGGCACTGCGCACCCGCAAGGCGCTCGCCGGCAGCGCGGCGGGCGACATTCTCGTTATCGCTTGCACTGACCCTCTCACCGCCATTGATATTCCGGCGCTGTTGCGCGAAACCAGCGACGCTCTGGAGGAGAGCCGCCAGGACGCGCGGGTCATCACCTTCCGGATTCGCAAGCGTTGATAGCGCGAGCGCTCACTCAGCGGCGACCCGCTGCGCAGCAACGCCTCTTGCCTTTACCACCACTTTGATCGCCCCATCAACGCGATCCTTAGCGTAGCGGATCGCTGTCGGCAGATCGTCGAGCGCGAACGTGTGGGTGTGAATCTTCCTGGCGTCGAAGCGCTTCTGCGACATGAAGGCTTCGGCGCGGTGGGTGGCGCTGCGGCCCTCGCCGCGGATGCCGTAGAGATAAATGTTGTTGCGCACGATGTGCGCGACATCGACCGGCGTTTCCTGGTGCGGAAATGCCGCCAGACAAACCTTGCCGCCGCGATTGACCATGCGGATCGCGTCATTCACCGCGTTGGGCGCGCCGGAGCACTCGATCACGTAATCGACGCCCTTGCCGCCATTGAGGCGACGAACCGCTGCAACCACATCCTCATCGCGGGCATTGACGACATGATCGGCGCCAAGTTCGCGCCCGATTTGCAAGCGGTTCTCGCGCGTGCCGGTCAGGATCACAGGCGACGCGCCGAGCGCCTTTGCCACCGCGACGCCAAGAAGGCCGATCGGACCGGGTCCCGTCACAACCACGCTCTCGCCGGCAACGAGGCCGCCGAGTTCGGTCAGCCCGTACATCGCAGTGCCCGCGGTGACAACCAAGGTCGCCTCCTCGTCCGACATGGCGTCGGGAATGGCGACGAGTGTGTTGATGTTGTTGACCTGGTATTCGCAGAAGCCGCCGTCGGTCGTGAAACCGTTGGCGCGGTGGCCCTTGTCGACGCCGCCGTAATTAAGTCCGTAGTTGAGGCAGGCGGTGTACATGCCTTCGCGGCAGCGCTTGCATTGGCCGCAGCCGGCATGAATTTCGACGGTGACGCGTTGACCGACGCGATATTCGTCAACGCCTGGACCGAGCGCGACAACGGTACCCATATATTCGTGGCCCGGCGTGAAATTCCTGTTGAACGGCATGCCGCCCTGGATCAAGGCCGGCGATCCGTGATCGATGATTTCCAGATCGGTCGCGCAGATCGCCACGGCATCGATCCGCACCAGAACCTCGGCGCGCCGCGGCGTTGGAACGGATTTCTCGGCGAGCTTAAGTTCGCCGGGATCGCCGAGAACCCAGGCTTTCATCGTCTCCGGGATCGGAAAGTCCGGGCTGGTCTTTACATTCGCAGCAGCGTCCATCGCGTATCTCTCCGCCAGCCTCATTCTAGCACGGATCGCGGCGTCTGAACCCGGGTTTGCGGTGAGGTGCTCCTTCTCACGGCAGCGCGCCCCGCGGAGGCTTCTTTCAGGACAGCCGCCGTCCGCGATGTCCGGGGAAGTACCTAATCCGGCGGACGACGAGTTTTTAATAGTTCCACGTTTCAGTATTCCATAAGTTTCTTCGTGGGTGCTTTCGGCCATGTCGTCGCCAGCCAAGGTTCAGGAATGTACGCGAAAGGTCAGAACTACGACCGGAGCGGAAGATAAATTGAATGCGATTGCCGCTGCTATCGAGGAGTTCGTGAACTACTTCGAACTCATGGAACATCAGATAAAAAACATCGAAGCCAGGTTGCGCCGGATGGAGATGTAGCGTCCATCATTTTCCCCAAAGGGCATGCCGGATCTACGGTGGAGAAGCCGTGGAAGTTTGTGCGGACCCGATGCGAGCGACTGAATCAATCGAACCGCGTACCCTTCATACCGGCACCGCCGTGGCATCGTAGACGAACAGCCAGTCGTAGCGTTCGCTGACCCGGTCGGCCTGCCATTCGCGGGCGATATGGGCCTGCGCTCCCTCGGCGGATAACTTGACTTTTTTGAACCTTTGCAAAGCCGCCAGCGACCAACCAATAGTACGAACCGCTGTTTGCTTGATCTCGCGCTTTGACCCTTGGGGTCAGGCCCGTGATCTGGAGACGTGCCAATGCCGGCTAAACCGCCGATTTTTCAAACGACGGCGCTCGCCTGGCGGGATGCCTTCCGGGTGATCGGAACCATGCCCGGCATAACCGGCATCGCGTTCGCGATTTTGATCGTGCTCGCGCTTATAAGCCTCTGGATCATTCCCGACCCGTATTCGCTTGCAAAGAGTCATTGGCTGCCGGTTTTCACTCTCGTCTCGAGCATCGTATCCAGCCTGCTGCTCGCACCGCTCGCAATCGTAGTGCACCGTTACGTGCTTCTGGGCGAGCTGACGAACCGCTATCCGCTCGATCCGTTCAGCGCGCGCTACGTGCGATTTGTCGGCTTTGCCCTGCTGGTCAAAATCCTCTGGTCTCTCCCCACCGTCATCCAAAGTTACATTGCGAACGCACAAGACGCTCCGGGCATCGCGGCATTGTTGGGGTTAGGGAGCGCGGTCCTGCTTGTCGCTATCGTCATCATAACAATTCGGCGCGTCATCCTGTTTCCAGCTGTCGCGATCGATGCTCCGGGCGCGACCTGGAGCAACGCGCGGCGCAACACCAAGGGAATCTCCTGGCGCGTGGCCTTCATCTTCGTCCTAGTCGCGGCGCCAGCGGTGATCGTGTTCGGTCCGGTATATTACGCCGTGCTCGTACCGGGATTTACCCGCTCCAGCCAACTGACGCTTTCATTGTTGCAGCCGATTTTTATGATTCCGACGCTGTGCGCATTTGCGGCGGCGGCTTCGCATATCTACCGAATCAGAGCTGAAAGTCTGGCGCGACCGGCGGGATATGCTGCTGCATCGGCAACGCCGGTGGCGCCGCGCCGCCGCCGGTATGGCTGGTGGATCGCCGGCGGCATCTTGGCGGTGTTCCTGGGAGTGCCGCTCGGTACGGCGATCTATTACGCCAAACCGATCAAAATGGTCTATGACCTCGCCTACGGCATACTGACCGGCAATCCTTCACTTGAGGGATGCCAGGCGACGACGGTCGTGCGCGAAGCCACTGCGGGGCCATTGTCGTACCGCGTGGCCAAGGCCGATTGCGACGAGGATCATTCCTACTTCGTGTACACCAAGCGATCGTCGGCCGCGCGATACTGGCTGGGGTTGATGACCATCGATGGTCCAGTCCCGGTCTCGGTGCGTCAGACAAATGACGGACACTTCGAAGTCGTTCTGGAGACGCCGCTTGCTGACGGGCGAGCCAGTCTGCCGATCGACCCGGATGCCGGTATTTTGGCAATTCAGATTTTCGAGCGCGGGCATCAGACAGCCTTGCAGTCACCCCGGCGCAATCCGCCTGAGACTCGACCGATCAACGAGTGACTGGCGCCGCAAAGGCATCAACTTGGTACTGATAATTAGATCGATTGTACCCGCCACCCGTCACACCGGCACCGCCGTGGCATCGTAGACGAACAGCCAGTCGTAGCGTTCGCTGACGCGGTCGGCCTGCCATTCTCGCGCGATGTGGGCTTGCGCGCCTTCGGCGGTGGCCAAAGCGGGGCTATGCAGTCGTGGAATCATATCAGCCGAGCCGGTGACCACCTTGTTGGCGCGAGCGACGCGCGCCGCTTCGTAGCGCGCAAACGCCGTGACGTGATCGTTTGGATACTTTTCGATCGCACGCGCGAGCACCAGCGCATCTTCAAGCGCCATCGTGGCGCCTTGGGCGAGAAACGGCACCATCGGATGACAGGCATCGCCGAGAAGTGTGCAGCGGCCCTTGCTCCACGTCTCCATCGTAGGCCGCAGTGCCAACGCCCATTTGTACGGCACCTCGACGCTGCGGATGATGGCGTGGATGTCCGAGTGCCAGCCGCGAAAGTCGTTGGCAAATTCTTCGGTGGTGCCGCGCACGTTCCAGCCCTCGACCGTCCAGTCGCTGCGCTCGACGATGCCGACGAAATTGAGAAGCGTCCCCGCGCGCAACGGATACTGCACGGCGTGCCCGCCCGGCCCGGCCCATTGTGTTGCGATTGTGCGCGAGACCGTGGGCGGGAGGTTTTCCATCGGCACCACGCCGCGCCACACGGTGATGCCGCAGAATTGCGGCTGTGGCGTGCCGAACAGAATGCCGCGCAGCACCGAATGCACACCGTCGGCACCGATCACAAGCTTCGCCGTGACGGGCGGCTTGCTTTCGAAACGAAGCTCAACGCGGTCGGCGGTTTGCGTAAGCCCAATGCATTTGTGGCCGAGGTGGATAGCGTCCGGCTTTTCGCGCAGCAGCGCCTGCGCGATTGCGTTGTGCAGATCGCTGCGATGAAGCGTCAGGTAAGGCGAACCGTAGCGCTCGACCGATTCCGAACCGAGGTCGAACATCTTCCAGGTCTGCCCGGTATCCCAAAGCCGCACCGCTTTGCCGGCGGGCTCGACCTGCACCTTCTCCAACGCCGCCGCGAGCCCCAGTTCGTGGAGGACGCGGGAGCCGTTGGCACTGATCTGCACGCCGGCGCCGAGTTCGCGCAACTCCGGCGCCTGTTCGTAAACATCGACGTCAATGCCGCGGCGGATCAGCGCCAGCGCGGCGGCCAAGCCGCCGATGCCGCCGCCGACAATGGCGATATTGCTGGACATTATACTAAGCCTGCACGTTCCCGGTCAGGCCGGTTCGCCGGCGGCATTGCGGGCAAGATCGACGAAAATTTCATCATCCTTCGGTACGACCTGGTATGTCCGCAACGGAATTTCGCACGGCGCCTGCACCGCCTTGCCGGTGGGCACATGGAACGAGCCCATATGCATGCAGCACTCGATCACGTCGTCCTCGAGCATGCCGTCGGCAAGGCTCGCGGCGGCATGCGTGCATTCATCGTCGGTGACGTAGAACGTGCCGTTAATATTATAGACCGCCAGCGTGCTGGGGCCGACCGCAAACGCTTTGACTGAGCCCGGCGCCACATCGGACTTGGCACACACGCGCACGACATTCCCGGCGTTATCCGCCATCACCGATACCTCCATTGCGATTTGCGCTTACAATAATCCCAACAGGAACGGAAGCCATGCAGGTTCTCGTGGTCGGCGCGGGTGTGGTCGGGCTGGCAATTGCCCGTGCCGCGGCGCTGCGCGGCCACGACGTGGTTGTTGCAGAGGCAACCGGCGGTATCGGCAACGGCGTATCGTCACGCAACAGCGAGGTGGTCCATGCCGGCATCTACTACCCGACCGGCTCTCTGCGCGCCCGGCATTCGACCCGTGGACGGCGCATGCTTTACGAATTCTGTGCCTCGCGCGGCGTCGCTCACAACAAATGCGGCAAGCTGATCGTGGCAACCAACACCGAGGAGCTCGCCAAGGTCGAGTCGCTGAAGGTGCAGGGTGAGACCAACGGCGTCGAAGGCCTCGAAATGATCGGCGGCAATGCCGCGCGCGCGCTCGAGGCGGAGCTTCTCTGCATCGGCGCTCTGTCGTCACCGGAATCGGGCATCGTCGACAGCCACCGCTACATGCTGGCGTTGTGGGGCGACCTGGAAGATCGCGGCGGCGCGATCGCGTTCGAGACCCCGGTCGAACGCATGTCTTTTGTTGCGCCGCAGTGGCACGTTCAATTCGGCGGCCGTGAGGCGGGCGCAGTGACCTTTGACGCAGTGGCGAATTCCGCAGGACTTGGTGCGCAGGCGCTGGCACGCCGCATCGAGGGTTATCCGGCCGACAAAGTGCCGCCGCTTGTTCTCGCCAAGGGCAACTATTTCGCCTTTGCCGGAAAGCCGGTGTTCTCGCGTCTGATCTATCCGACGCCGGTCGACGGCGGACTTGGCGTGCACGTGACACTCGACCTCGCCGGCCGCATGCGCTTTGGCCCGGACGTTGAATGGATCGATCATGAAAACTACACCGTCAATCCGCGTCGCGCGGATTTATTCTATGATCGCATCCGCGCATATTGGCCGAGCGTGCCGGCGGGGTCGCTGGTTCCCGATTATTGCGGCATCCGGCCGAAGCTCACGGGGCCAGGCGAAAAGGCAGCCGATTTTACGATTGCCGGCGAGAAGGATCACGGCATGCCGCAGCTGGTGAACCTGTTCGGCATTGAATCTCCGGGACTCACATCGTCGCTGTCGCTCGCAGAGGACGTGGTCGACCGGCTCGATCAGAAATAACGCAGCCACAAGTAAAGCTGGCAAATAGCGATCGACACCAGCGTCATCGGCACCGCGTAGACCAGATATTGAACAAAACCGAAGCGGATGCCGTTGCGTTCGGCGATGCCGGCGATTGTCAGGTTCGCCGAGGCGCCGGTCAGCGTACCGTTTCCCCCGAGACACGCGCCAAGCGACAGGCACCACCACAGCGGCTCGATCTCGCGCGGGCCGCCATAGGCCCCTGCCATGCCCTTGATCAGCGGGATCATGGTGGCGACGAAGGGAATGTTGTCGAACACCGCCGAGAAGAGCGCCGACGCCCCGAGAATGATCGCACCGGCGACAGCGATGCGGTCACCAGTCAGCACCACGAGCTTGTCGGCGGCAATACGCAGAACGCCCGACACTTCAACGGCGTGGACCACGACGAACAGGCCGATGAAAAAAAAGATCGTAGTCCAATCGATTTCGGCGAACGTGCTGCGGACGTTGTCGGCCTGCTTGACGCCGCGATGCTTCCAGTTGTCGAGCAGCATCAGCACCGCCGCGCCGGCGAGCGCAATGGTCGCCGCTTGAAGGTGCAGCGGAGCGGCAAAGATGAACGCGATCAATACCGCGATCATGACGATGGCCGACCGTCGCAACAGCACCCAGTCGTTAATCAAGCCCGGCGCATTCATCCCCATCACCAGGACGCGGCTCTCCGGGCTGGCGCGAAGGCCACGGCCCCAGATCAGATGCACCATTGCCGCCTGCGCGGCCATGATCGCCACCGTTACGGGCGCCACGTTGACAAGGAAGTCGTTGAAGTCGAGGCCGGTTGCCGTGCCGATCAGAATGTTCGGCGGATCGCCGATCAGCGTCGCGGTGCCGCCGATATTCGCGGCGAACACCTCGGCAAACAAAAACGGAAATGGCGGCAGTTCCAGTTCTTCGGCGATGGCGAGCGTCACCGGCACGATCAAAAGCACCGTGCTGACATTATTAAGGACCGCGGACAGGAGCGCCGTGGCAACCTGCAGCATCAGCAAAACGCCGGCCGGATTGGCTTTGACCCGCTGCGCCGACCAGACCGCGAGATATTGGAACAGGCCGGAACGGCGCGCGATTGCGACCAGGATCATCAGGCCGGTAATCAGGCCGATGGTGTCCCAATCAATGCCGCCCAACGCCGCGCGCTGATCGAGCGCGCCAATAATCACGACAGCGACCGCGCCGATCAGCGCCACGACCGCACGATTGAAGCGGCCGGCAATGATGAACCCGTAGGTAACGGCTAGAACCGCCGGCGAGACCCACATCGGGTCAAGGCCGAACGGCAGGTGCGGCGTGAAGGTTTCGGTCATGTCGGCGGCAGGTTAGGCGATCACAATCGATCCGCGAAGCAAAACCGGGGCGCCCCACATGCCCTGATTAGACCTAACGTCGAGAGAGAAAAATAAGAATAACCCCAACGACAGCTATTCCCGCCCCGTAGTAGATCCAAATCGTCTGGCTGATCATGAAGCTCGTCCGTGGATAGGGGAAATATCCGGAGCCCTGGCCCACAAAGACCAGACCCATCAGCAACAAAATAATTCCGATGATCGTCAAAAGGGTTTTCATTGTTTCCATCAGTGCGTGGGTGAGCCGGTTTGAGCTATGACCAGATTGCCTTGCTAAAGCGCGTCGCACTGTTATGGCGCGGGCCGTCATGGTGCGGGATGTCGCCGTGAGCTGCGATCTCGGCGTAAAGCACAACGAGCGTCGCGCAATCCATCGGCATTTCATTGTTCGAATAGACCATGCGCGTGTGACGCCCGCGCGGACCAAACACCTGGTTGACGATGTGCGAGGCGCCGTTCAGCACCGTAGCTTGCTCAGTGAAGCCGGGCGCGCAGCCCAATGTGCCTTCAAGGCGAACGATCTGCCGGACACGATCAAGGCTGCCAAGGGCATTTTTCAACTGGGCGATCGCATTCAGCGCACTCAGGCGAAACGCCTGATAACCCTGCTCGACGCTCAGCTCTCGCCCGATCTTGCCTTTGAATTTCAGGTCGCCGGCGATCCAGGGCAACTGGCCGGACATCATCAACAAATTTCCGGTAATGACCGTCGGCGCATAATCGCCGACTGCGGCGGCCGGCGGTGGAAGCTCGATGCCGAGCGCGCGCAATCTTTCCTCGGGCTCGAGAGCGCTGTGGAGATCAACCGAAGCGGCGTCCATGCTCTCTCTCCCTGGTTTCTTCGCTCTGTTCCTATCAAGCGGCCTTTAACAACGCTTCGACCTTTGGCCACGGATCTGGCGCGAGGTTTTTGAACGGCGCCCAGTCTTCGTCCCGCATCCGATCGAAGATCGCAGCTTTGACCGAAGGCCGCTCGCGCACGCGGGCCCACCAATCAACCACCGCAGCATGCTGCTGCCACATTGCCCCGAGCTTTAGGAGTTCAAGTCGGAGGATGTAGGGGATCACAGCACAATCGGCGTTGGTGAAGGTGTCGCCCGCAAGGTAGGGACCGCGCTTGAGATCTTCGACCATCCACGAAATCATCTTCTGTTTTTGATTGAGCGCATCGATCACAAACTCGGAATCAAGTCCGTGTTCGATCACGCTGCGCTTGTATTCCGCCCTCCGCTTGAGCGGCGCCTTGTTGATCTCGTCCAGCCATTGCTCGCGGGGGACCTTGAGGAAACGCGGCCGGAACGCTGTGGCGAAAGTCATGATCGTGCATGAATTGTGCACATACTCATCGATTAGCTTGTTGTAGAGGCGAACCCGGTGGCGCGCCGCCGGCGACTTCGGCATCAGCGGTGGATCGGGGAAGGCGTCGTCGAGGTAATAGAGGATCAGCGAAGACTCCAGGATCACGTTGCCGTCGTGAACCAGCGTCGGCACCACGCCATTCGGATTGAGCTTCAGATAGTCCGGATTGTTTTGATCGCCGCGCAGCGTGAGGGCGTGCACCGTGGCTTTCTGACCTTTTTCACTAAGCGCGATACGCACCTTCTGGGCGCAGACCGAATTGGTATTATCGTAAAGTTCCAGCACGTTTTCCTCCACACTTTCGTTTAATGCGCGGCGTCCCAATTGTCCGCCGCGTGCGCCTCGACTTGTAGCGGCACCGACAGCGACACCGCCGGATGCGGCGCGTCTTCCATCACCGCCTTGATCACCGGCAACGAGCGTTCGACTTCGGCGTCCGGCACTTCGAAGACCAGTTCGTCATGCACTTGCAGCAGCATTTGCGCCGACAGCTTCTTCTTCGCCAGCGCGTCTTCCATGCGGATCATGGCGCGGCGGATAATGTCGGCGGCGGTGCCTTGCAACCGGGCATTGACGGCGGCGCGTTCATTGAAGGAACGGACCGACGCGTTCGAGGCGCGGATTTCCGGGTAATGGCATTTGCGGCCGAACAGCGTGAGCACGTAGCCATTCTGCTTGGCGTAGGACTTCGATTCCTCGATGTAGTCGCGGATGCCGGGGAAGCGTTCGAAGTATTTTTTGATGTAGGCGCCCGCCTCCTCGCGGCCGATGCCGAGCTGGTTGGCGAGCCCAAAGGCCGAGATACCGTAGACGATGCCGAAATTGATCGCCTTGGCGCGGCGGCGTACTTCCGGCGGCATGCCTTGGATCGGCACCCCGAACATTTCGCTCGCCGTCATGGCGTGGATGTCGAGGCCTTCGCGAAACGCCTTTTGCAACGGCTCGATACCGGCGATTTCGGCGAGAAGCCGTAGCTCGATCTGCGAATAATCGGCGGAGACGAGTTTTGTCCCAGGCGCGGCGATAAAGGCGCGCCGGATTTTTCGGCCGTCCTCGGTCCGCACCGGAATGTTCTGCAGGTTCGGATCGGACGACGACAGCCGCCCGGTCGTGGTCGACGCCAGCGCATAGTTGGTGTGCACCCGGTGTGTCGTCGGATGGACGAACCCGGGAAGCGCGTCGGTGTAGGTCGATTTTAGTTTCGAGACCTGCCGCCAGTTCAGAATCATTTGCGGCAGCTTGTGCCCCTGCTCGGCTAGTTCTTCGAGCGCGCGCGCTCCGGTCGCCCACTGGCCAGTTTTGGTCTTGGTGCCGCCGGGCAAGCCCAGCTTACCAAATAAAATATCGCCAAGCTGCTTTGGACTGCCCGGATTGACGGTTTCGCCGGCCTCACGATTGATTTCGTCTTCGAGGCCAGCGGCTTCCTGTGCGAATTCACCGGACAATCGCGACAGCACGTCGCGGTCGATGGAAATGCCGCGCCGTTCCATGCGCGCAAGCACGGCAAGGAGCGGCCGCTCCAGCGTCTCGTAGACCGTCATCACGCGTTCGGCGGCAAGACGCGGCTTGAGCACGCGGTGAAGCCGCAGCACGATGTCAGCCTTCTCGGCGGCAAACTCGGTGGCCCGGTCGATGCCGACGGCGTCAAAAGTGATTTTGGTCTTGCCGGCCTTGATCAGCTCGTTGATGCCGAGCGCGGCATGATTGAAGGTGCGCTCCGCGATGGAATCGAGCGCGTGGCTGGCGCGGCCGGCGTCGAGTGCATACGACATCAATATGGTGTCGTCGTAGGCCGTGATTTCGATGCCGCGCAGCGCGAACATCTGCCAGGCGAATTTCAGATCGTGGCCGATCTTGAGCACGCCCATGTCTTCAAACAGCGGCTTTAAGGCATCGAGCGCCACGTTCTCCGAAATCTGATCGGGCGCCACATCGCCGCGGAACAGGCCTGCGCCTTCGCCGCCCTGACGATGACCGAGCGGCACATAGCAGGCTTCGTTCGGCGCGACCGCGAGCGCGATGCCGCACAGTTCCGCCTGCATCGGATCAAGGCCCGCCGCCGCGACGTCGATCGCGACCACGCCAATCTCGCGCGCGCGCGCGATCCAGGCGTTGAGCCGTTCCACGCTGCGTACCGTCTCGTATTTGGTGCGGTCGAACTTTGCGGTGCGCGCAGCCTCCATGCGGGCGGCGGCGAGTGCCTGCGGCACGCCGGAGAAATTCGCGGGCCCGTCGCTGCCGCGCTTACGGGCGAGATCGCCCGGCTGCGCCGGCCGGCCGAGGGGAAGCTGCGGCGACGCGCCTGTCCCCCGCCCCGGCGCGATTGTCTCGCTGGGAATCTCCGCCCCGGACGACGAAGCAGCGGAAGGAATATGACCCGCGAACCGCGCCTCGGCTTCGATCTCGTTAGCCTCGTCGCCCGAATATTCCGCGACGCGGCGCATCAGCGAGTTGAATTCCATGGCCTTCAGAAAGGCGATCAGCCGCTTGTAATCGGGGTCGTGCACGGCGAGGTCGCCGATTGGCACGTTGAGCTCGACCTGATCGTCGAGCGTGACCAGCTTTTTTGATAGCCGCGCTTTTTCGGCATTGTCGATCAGCGATTGCCGGCGCTTCTCCTGTTTGATCTCGGGAGCGCGCTGCAGCAGCGTTTCAAGATCGCCGTATTCCCCGATGAGCTGGGCTGCGGTCTTAACACCGATGCCGGGCACGCCCGGCACATTGTCGGTCGAGTCACCGATCAACGCCTGCACCTCGATGACCTTGTCGGGCGGTACGCCAAACTTTTCAATGACCTCGGCGCGGCCGATCTTCTTGTCCTTCATGGTGTCGAACATGATGACGCCGTCGGCGACGAGCTGCATCAGGTCCTTGTCCGATGACACGATGGTCGAGGTGGCGCCCGCCTCGCGCGCCTGGCGCACATAGGTCGCGATCAGGTCGTCGGCCTCGAAACCGTCCTGTTCCAGGCACGGCAGATCGAAGGCGTGCACCGCCTCACGGATGAACTTGAACTGCGGTCGCAGATCGTCGGGCGGGTCGGGGCGGTGCGCCTTGTAGTCCGGGTACATAACGGTGCGGAACGTTTTTTCCGATTTGTCGAACACCACCGCGAGGTGGGTCGGCTTGTCCTCCTTCATGTCGCGCAGGAGCTTCCACAGCATGTTGCAGAAGCCGAACACGGCGTTGAGCTGCAACCCGTCGGATTTGCGGTTGATCGGCGGCAGCGCGTGATAGGCGCGGAAAATGTAGCCCGAGCCGTCGACCAGAAAGACGTGATCCCCCTTCTTGAGGGGCTTATTGAGGGACTTGGCGGCGGGCGCAGCGGCTTTCGGCTCGGCTGCGGCCTGCGACTTTTGTGCGGCTGGCATGATGACAGGTAATATATGGGATCGGCGTCATTCCGGAAGCCGCAAACGGGCCAACCGGAACCCCGTCCACAGCATCGCCGCGGAGAAGCTTTATGCGCCGGTTCCTGCTCGCAGCGTTATTCGTCTTCCTTGCCCTGCCTGCGATCGCAGCCGAAAGGTGGGAGACGCTGCCGCCGACGCCAGCGCCGCTCGCCACCAGCCGAAGCGGTCAGGCGCATGCCAATGGCATCGACATCCACTACGCGATCTACGGCCACGGCTCGCCGGTGATCTTCCTCCACGGCGGCCTCGCCAACGCCGACTATTGGGGCAAGCAAGTGCCGGTCGTCGCGCGGCACCATACCGTCATTCTGATGGACAGCCGCGGCCACGGCCGCAGCACCCGTGATGCACGGCCCTACGGCTACGATCTCATGGCCGATGACGTTGTTGCGCTGATGGACCATCTGAAAATCGCCAAGGCCGACATCGTCGGCTGGAGCGACGGCGGCATCATCGGCATCGACCTCGCCATGCGGCACAAGGACCGGGTCGGCAAGGTGTTCGCGTTTGCCGCCAATACCGTCACGTCAGGCGTCATCGAGGGCGTGGAGAAGAACCCGACCTTCGCGCGCTACATCGAGCGCGCCGGGCACGAATATGTGGCGCATTCGGCGACGCCCAAGGAATACGGGGCGTTTGTCGATCAGATCAGCAAGATGTGGGCCGAACAGCCGAACTGGACCGACGCGCAGCTCAAGGCCATCGACACGCCCGTCCTCGTCGTCGACGGCGACCATGACGAAGCCATCAAACGCGCGCACACCGAATATATCGCGGCAACGATCCCGCACGCCGGCCTCTTGATCCTGCCGAATGTGAGTCACTTCGCATTCCTGCAGGACCCGAAGCAATTCAACTTCGCCATCCTGCATTTCCTCGGTGACGAGTGATGCGCGGGCGATAAAAAAGCACTATGGAACTTCCGCCGCTTCCGATCGACACTGCGCTGCCGGAACTCACCGAAGCGCTGCGTGCGTGCAACACCGCCGTTCTGGTCGCGCCACCGGGCGCCGGGAAAACGACGCGCGTGCCGCTGGTTCTCGCTGAAGAACCCTGGATCGAAGGCCGGCGCATCCTGGTGCTGGAGCCGCGCCGGCTTGCCGCGCGCGCTGCCGCCGAGCGAATGGCACATACACTCGGCGAACGCGTCGGCGACACGGTCGGCTTGCGGGTGCGCTTTGGCTCGAAAGTTTCGCGCAAGACTCGCATCGAAATCATCACCGAGGGCATTTTTACGCGACTCGTGCTCGACGACCCGATGCTGGAGGGCGTCGGCGCGGTGCTGTTCGACGAATTCCACGAGCGCTCGCTTGACGCCGACTTGGGACTCGCACTCGCCCGCGACGCGCAACAGGGATTGCGCGAAGACCTGCGACTTCTGGTGATGTCGGCGACGCTGGACGGCGCGCGGGTCGCAAAACTTCTCGGCGATGCGCCGGTGATTGCATCGGAAGGCCGCGCCTTTCCCGTCGACACCCGCTATCTGCCGCGCGATCAGCGGCCGATCGAGCCGCAGATGGCCGACGCCATCGTCCGGGCCATGCGCGCAGATCCGGGTTCGCTGCTGGCGTTCCTCCCAGGCGCCGCCGAGATCCGCCGCACGCAGACACTGCTTGAAAGCCGGCTTGATCCAGAGGTCCAAGTCGTTGGGCTCTACGGAGCGCTTGCCGGCGACGAGCAGGACCGCGCCATTGCGCCAGCCCCGCCCAGCCGGCGGAAAATCGTGCTCGCCACCTCGATCGCCGAAACTTCGATCACCATCCAGGGCGTGCGCATCGTGATCGATAGCGGGCTCGCGCGCGTGCCGCGCTATGAGCCCGATGTCGGGGTGACGCGGCTCGAAACGGTACGAGTGTCGCGCGCGGCAGCCGATCAGCGCCGCGGCCGCGCCGGCCGGACCGAGCCTGGCGTCTGCTACCGGCTCTGGGACGAGCCGCAGACGGCTTCGCTTGAAGCTTTTTCCCGGCCGGAAATCCTGTCCGCCGACCTGTCATCCTTCGCGCTCGATCTGGCGGCGTGGGGTTCGGGCGCAGACCAACTCGCGTTCCTCGATCCGCCGCCGCGTCCGGCGCTCACCGAAGCGAAAGCGTTGCTGACAGAGCTTGGCGCGATCGATGGCGACAGCCGCATCACCGACGAGGGGCGAAAGCTGCGGCAATTGCCGCTGCCGCCACGGCTCGCGCGCATGGTCGTCGACGCGGCCGACGAAGGTGCGGCGTTGCCCGCCGCTGAAATCGCGGTCCTGATCGGCGAACGCGGTCTCGCCGGCGACGATGTGAACCTGACGCATCGGCTTGATGCTCTACGCCGCGACCGCTCGCCGCGCGCCCGCGATGCACGCGCCATGGCGGAGCGTTGGGCACAGACAGCCACTGATCCCTCCCCCCTTGTGGGGGAGGGAAGGCAGGGGGGTCGGGAGGCGATGCAAACAAATAGACGGACCCTCATTCGCCCGTCTTCGCTTGCGCAAAACCTCTCGACCCCCACCCCCAACCCCTCCCCACAAGGGGGAGGGGAAATGAGCGTCGGCGCGCTTTTGGCGCTGGCCTATCCCGAGCGCGTCGCCAAAAACCGGGGCGGTTCAGCCGGCGCGTTCTTGTTGGTCAACGGCCGCGGCGCGCAAATCGACGCCAAGTCGGCGCTTGCGCGCGAGCCGTTCCTTGCAGTGGCCGAACTCACGGGAAGCGCCGCGTCGGGCCGCATCTTCTTGGCGGCGCCGATCACGCTTGCCGAAATCGAGGCGCGGTTTGCCGACCGTATTGTTTTACGCGACGATATTACTTTCGACTCGGGAAGCGCCAGCCTGAGGGCTCGCCGCCTGCAGCGCCTCGGCGCCATCGCGCTCAGCGAGCAGCCCCTGGCCGCCGTCGCAACCGATGACGCGGCGCGCATTCTCGCCGAAGGTATCGCCCGTCTTGGCGTTCAACGGTTGCCGTGGACCAACGCGCTGCGCCAATGGCGCGACCGCGTCATCTTTGTACGCAAGGCGGAGGGTAGTGACTGGCCGGATCTTTCCGACAAAGCGCTTGCCGCGGACGTCGACTGGCTGGCCGCGATCTTTACGGGCAAGACTTCGCTCGCCGAGCTCTCGGCCGATGAATTCACCGCGGCACTGACCGCGCGACTACCCTACCCGCTGCAGCGCCGGCTGGATGCCGAGGCACCGACGCATTTCGAGGCGCCGACCGGCTCGCAGGTGCCGATCGATTACGACGCCGAGGGTGGCCCAAGGATCGCAATCCGTGTGCAAGAGCTGTTTGGCCTTGACCGCCATCCGACGATTGCCGCCGGAAAAATCCCGCTGCTGGTCGAACTGCTTTCGCCGGCGCACCGCCCGGTGCAGTTGACCCGCGACCTGCCCGGCTTTTGGCGCGGGAGCTATGCGGCGGTGCGAACCGAAATGCGCGGGCGCTATCCGAAGCATCCGTGGCCCGACAATCCGCTCACCGCGCCGCCGACGCGACGGGCGAAGCGAAGCGCGAAGTAGCGAATGGCGTTCGCTACTCGCCATTCGCCATTGGCTCCTATATTGCACGTCGATCCAGCGAGGCCTCGATGTTCCCGAAACCCAAAGCGTACTTAAAGCCCAATACCTACGCCTATGAATCCGAGCCGATGGTGAAAGCCACGGGCTTTCGCGAATACGACGCCCGCTGGCTCTTTGGCAGCGAGATCAACCTGATGGGCGTCGAAGCCCTGGGGCTCGGGCTCGGCACGCTGATCCATGAACTCGGCCGCGGTTCCAAAATCGTCACCGGCCACGATTTCCGCTCCTATTCGGCCTCGATCAAGATGGCGTTGACGAATGGCCTGATTGCGTCGGGCTGCCAGGTGCACGATATCGGGCTCGCGGTCACGCCGATGGCCTATTTCGCGCAGTTCGAACTCGACGCGCCTTGCGTCGCCATGGTCACGGCTTCGCACAACGACAACGGCTGGACCGGCGTGAAGATGGGCGCCAACCGCCCGCTGACATTCGGCCCGGACGAAATGAGCCGCTTGAAGGACATCGTCCTCGGCGGCCACTTCAAGATGCGCGGCGGCGGCTCTTACGCCTTCGTCGAGAACTTTCCAGCGCGCTACATCGCCGACCTCACCAACCGGCCGCGATTAAAGCGCCACCTCAAAGTCATCTGCGCCTGCGGCAACGGCACCGCCGGCGCCTTCGCGCCGCAGGTGCTGGAAGCGGTCGGCTGCGAAGTCGTCCGGCTCGATTGCGACCTCGACCACACCTTCCCGAACTACAATCCGAATACCGAAGACATGAAAATGCTGCACGCCATGCGCGACGCCGTGCTGGCCAACACAGCCGACGTGGCGCTCGGCTTTGACGGCGATGGCGACCGGTGCGGCGTCGTCGACAATGAGGGCGAGGAGATTTTCGCCGACAAGGTAGGCGTCATGCTGGCGCGCGATATCTCGGCGCAGCACAAGAATGCGCTGTTCGTCGCCGATGTTAAATCGACCGGGCTGTTTGCCACCGATCCGGTGCTGATCAAGAACGGCGCCAAGACCGACTATTGGAAGACCGGCCATTCCTACATGAAGCGGCGCGTCAACGAGATCGGCGCCATCGCCGGCTTCGAGAAATCCGGCCATTTCTTCTTCAACAAGCCGTTCGGCCGCGGCTATGACGACGGGCTGATCTTTGCGCTTGCCGTCTGCGACATGCTCGACCGCAATCCGGGGAAGAGCATGGCGGATTTGAAAAACGCCCTGCCGAAAACCTGGGGCTCGCCCACCATGTCGCCGCACTGCGCCGACGAGGAGAAGTACGGCGTGGTCGACGCGGTGGTGAAGCACTTCGAAGCCGAGAAGAAGAAGGGCGGGAAAGTCGCGGGCCAGCCGATCCGTGACCTGGTGACGGTCAATGGTGTGCGCGTGACTGTCGAAGACGGCACCTGGGGCCTCGTGCGCGCCTCATCGAACAAGCCGGAACTGGTCGTGGTGGTCGAGAGCCCGGCCTCGCAGGCGCGGATGCGGGAAATGTTCGAGGCGGTCGACGCGGTGCTACGCACCCACAAGGAAGTCGGAGAATACAATCAGACGATCTAGGGTGCCGACTCGTCAACGCATAGCGAAGCCGTGCTGGCGCACACCGCACGCGTGATTCGCGGCCTGATGGCAGCTTAAATCACGCATGCGCTAACGCTCGTAACGCCGTCCATTCCGATGTTCCGCCCCAAACCGGGCGCGGCCGAGACGGCGCCGCAGCGACGCGAATGACCCAAAAGAGGCGTTGCCGGCCACTTATCGAACGACTGCCAACAAGAATCATTGGCTCTTTTGCAGACAGGCCATGCCGAATCAGGCGATCTTGCCGGCGCATTGGGCGCAGCCGGCTATCCAAAGCGGCCGCCCGGCAAAGCGAAGGAGACAACTATGGCTAAGAAAGCAAAAAAAGCGAAGAAGGTGAAAAAGGCAAAGAAGTCCAAGAAGAAGTAGTCATTAGCTCGGGCGGCAATTCCGCCCGAGCAGTTCTCCCATCGCATCTTTTAAAAAGCAAAGTCCCCATCCTTTCAGGAAACAAAGTCCCATGACAAAGCTAATGTCGAAGTCGGAGCTGATTCAAAAGGTCGCCGATCAACACTCGCTGGCAAAGAAAGACGTCAAAAACGTCATCGAGTCACTGGCAGCCGTGGGTTACAAGGAATTGAAGAAGACCGGCGCATTCTTGTTGCCGGGCTTTGCGAAATTTGTCGTCATCAAAAAGCCTGCCACGAAAGAGCGCGCGGGCATCAATCCGTTCACGAAAGAACCGACCGTGTTCAAGGCGAAGCCCGCCAGAAAGATTGTCAGGGCCCGTCCGGTAAAAGCTGCAAAAGACGCGGTGTGAGCGAGTTACTTGCGTCGCCCAATGGCGCTTTGCGGGTGCTGGGCGACCTCTGCCGTTGGGTCATTATGCGGTGACAGCCGCAAAATGACCCCGCAAGCGACGGAAAAATATTCAGACACGCCGGCCTCTAAACTAACCAAGAACTAGCCGGTGTGGCGATCGAGGAATGCCAAAGTCTTCTCGTTGAATTCGGCGGTGCTTTGGTAGATCGGCGCGTGCGCGCAGGTCTCGAAAACGAGAAGCTCGCTCCCCTTGATTCCGCCGGTCAACGCGTCGGCAAAGCGCAACGAGGTGACCTGGTCGTGGCGGCCGAAGGTGATCTGTGTCGGCGCCTTGATCCGGGACATTTGCGCGGCCGCGTCATGGGCGATCACGGCGTTCGATTGGCGAATGAAGGCGTCGAGTGGCTGCTTCGGGCGGCTGCGCACAAAGGCGACCACCTGGTCCATAAACTCCGGACTACCCGAATAGAAATCCGGCGTGAAGCACCACGGCAGGATTCCCTGAATGACCATTTCGGTAACGCTGTTTAAGCCCTTGGCCGTGCTCTGCCAGCCGCCGAGCACGGTCTTGAGGTAGGCGTCGCTTTTCGGCCAGCAACTGTGCAGCGACAGCGATTTCACCCGTTGCGGATATTTGCCCGCCACCCACATCGCCGTCGCCGCGCCGAGCGACAGCCCGCTTACATGCGCGCGTTCGACGCCGATGGCCTGCATGAAGGCGGCGACGTCGTCGGCAAACAATTCCATCGAATAGGTGCCGTCCGGCTTGTCGGTTTCGCCGGCGCCACGCGGATCGAGCGAAATGCAGGTGAAGCGCTTGGCGTAATCGGCGACCTGGAAGGCGTAGCAGGCATTGTCGGCGGCAAGATAAGGAATGAGAACGAGCGGCTCACCGCTCCCCTGTTGCTCATAATTGATGGTGATATTGTTCGCTTTGACTTTCGGCATGTGTACCTCCCGGTGGTTTTATCTTTTGGAATTTCACATCCGTTAGCAGCCCGTCGCTTCTTTTTATCTATCCTTCACCTAGGTTGCATCAATACACCTTCGGCTTCGCGCCGACAAGTCCGCGCCCTACCCGCTCTTCTCGGTCACTTCCTGATAAACATCGACCTCAAGCGCACCTGGCAGCATGGCGCGCCAGCCCTGGATATAGGTCTGAAAGCGCATGTCGCTCGCCAGCGATTGCCGGTTCATCTCGAACGCTTCGTGGGTCTCGTATTCGATGACCTGAATGTATTTGGTCGGGTCGTCGGCGTTGCGCAATAAACGAAAGTTGGTGTTGCCGAACAGCTGATAGAATGGCGCCGCCGCCTTCATCATCGCCAGGAGATGCTCCGGTTCCGCCCCCGGAAGCGTAAACTTCAAATGCAGCGTTCGCCGAACTTTTACTTCCTCGTCGCTCATCGCGTGCACCCTTTAGTCGGCACCGAGCACGCCCGGCGAATGCGCGTCTGCTAATTTCCCCTCGACTTGAGCGTTTCGGAAACCAGCGGCCCCTTTCGGCATTATGCGCTATTTTATAGTCTCACGGAACGCGTGGGCCGGATAAACCCCGAGAATTTTCAGCGATTTTGGCTGCGACACAAACTCCAGCTCTTCCAGCGCCAGCTCCAGCCCGCGGTGCTTGGGGTGACCTTGGACGTCGGCATAAAATTGGGTTGCGGAAAAGCTGCCGTCCACCATGTAGCTTTCCAGCTTGGTCATGTTGACGCCGTTGGTGGCGAAGCCTCCCAGCGCCTTATAGAGCGCGGCCGGAATGTTGCGCACCGCGAACACGAAGGTGGTCATCACCAGCGGCTCCTTGCGGCTCGCCCATTTGGGCTCACGCGCGAGCACGACAAAACGCGTGGTGTTGTGCTTGGCGTCGGCGACGTCCTTTTTCAGGATTTTCAGCCGGTAAATTTTCGCGGCGAGCTTGGTCGCAAGCGCTGCGCGGGAAATATCACCAGCCTCTGCCACTTCGCGCGCGGCGCCAGCCGTATCGGCGGCGACCACGGCTTTGACCCGCAGCTTGCGGATGATGTTGCGGCATTGGCCGAGCGCGTGGACGTGGCTTTCGACGGTCTTGATCGTCCGAAGGGTTGCGCCTTTCGGCGCCATGAGCTGGTGCTGCACCGGCAAAAACCATTCGCCGACGATATGCAGGCCTGATCGCGGCATCAGGTGATGGATATCCGCCACCCGCCCGGCGACCGAATTGTCGATGGGGATCATGCCGAGTTTGGCCCGGCCGGTGCGCACGGCCGCAAAGGCGTCCTCGAAGGTAGGACACGGCAGCGGTTCGTAGCCCGGATAGGCTTCGGCGCAAGCGATATGCGAATTGGCGCCGGGCTCGCCCTGGAAGGCGATTCTTTTTCGTTGCTTCATGAGCGACCCGATAGCACGGCGCGCGCGCGCGCCAAATCCTCCGGGGTGTCGACCCCGAGCGGGGCTTCATCCACCACCGCAACATCGATGCGCATGCCGGCCTCCAGCGCCCGCAACTGCTCGAGCTTTTCCCGCTGCTCCAATGGCGACGGCGGCAACGTCACGAAGCGCTCAAGAGCGGCGCGGCGGTAGGCGTAAAGACCTATGTGATGGTAGAGCGGCCCGTCGCCATAAGGGGCTGTAGCGCGGGTGAAATAAAGCGCGCGCAATCTTCCCGGCGCGACCGGCGAACCTACGACTTTGACCACGGCCGGGTCGTGACGCTCTTCCGCACGAGCGATCTCGGCTGCCGGCGTGCCGATGTCGACCGATTGATCGGACAACAAGCCCACGGCGGCGGTAATGGTGGAGGGTTCGAGCGTCGGCAGGTCGCCCTGCACATTGACAATGATCGCTGCCTCGCGACCCGGATCGATCATGCCAAGCGCCTCGAAGATGCGGTCGGAGCCCGACGCGTGGCCCGCACCGGTCATGACCGCGCGCCCGCCGGCCTTTTCCACAGCGGCTTTGATCTGCGGCAAATCGGTCGCAACCACCACCGGCCCGACCGCCGCAGCCTCGGCACGGCGCAGCACGTGAACGATCATCGGTAAGCCGCCAATATCGGCCAGCGGCTTGCCCGGCAGCCGGGTAGCCGCCATGCGGGCGGGAATGAGGACGACGACATCATCCATTGTCTAGCTGGCGCCGGTTATACGGGTTGCAAAACGCGCGGCAAACCGGCTATCTCTGCGCCGCCCCTCCACTGCCGCTGCGGAGCCATTGGCCGATGAATTCGTTCGAAATCAACAAAATTCTTGGCGCGCTGCTGGCGACCTGTCTGGTCCTGCTGGCGGTGCACATCGCCTCCGGGGCAATCTTCACTCCGCCGGTGCCGGCAAAGCCCGGCTACGAGATCGCCGTGAAGGAAGAACAACCCGGCCAGGGAAAGGGCGAAGCGGCGCCTGCCGCGCAGCCGATTGAAAACCTGCTCGCCAGCGCATCCGTCGAGCACGGCGCGCAGCTCTCCAAGCAGTGCCAGATTTGCCACAACCTGCAGGAAGGCAAGGGTCCGAAGGTCGGCCCCGATCTCTACGGCGTTGTCGGACGGCCGGTCGCTTCGGTCGCAAGCTTCCATTACACGGAAGCGTTGAAAAAGATGGGCGGCAACTGGACGTTCGAGGCGCTGAACAAGTGGCTGACCGATCCACGCGCCGACGCGCCGGGCACGGCCATGACCTTCGCCGGCCTGCCGAACGAAAAACAGCGCGCCGATCTCATCGCCTACCTCAATACGCTCTCGAAAAATCCGCAGCCGCTGCCGACCGCGCAGAACCAGCCGGCGCCGGCAGAGCCGAAGAAGTGACGGTTCACTTTGTTAACTCCCCGTAACCGCACGGGGATTTGAAGTCCATTGTGTCGCGGCCCGTGCCGGCGTGCTGGCGCCGCAATCGAAAAGTGCATATTCAGCCCAATTGGTCGCGTGTTTGCGCCGCGCGAATTGCATTGGAGCGTTTAAGTAAATCGCAGATCGCTTCTGACATCGGCTCTGGTTGCCATCGCCGCTCCGCGGCTGCCTCGTCTTCTTGAAATCAGCTCTGCGCAGGCGGAGGAGAAAGTCTGGCGGCATGGTCTGTCGCTATTCGGCAACCTGAAATACCCGCCCGGCTTCAAACAGTTCGACTACGTCAACGCCGCGGCGCCGAAAGCCGGCGCGGTGCGGCAGATCGCGATTGGCACCTTCGATAATTTCAACGTCGTGGTTTCCGGCGTCAAAGGCGCGCTGGCGACCGGGATCGACAACATCTACGACACGCTTCTGACACCGGCGCTCGACGAAGTGTCCGGTGAATACGGCTTGATCGCAGAGGCCGTGAGCTATCCGGACGATTTCTCCGCGGCGTCATATCGGTTGCGCGCTGAAGCAAAATGGCACGACGGCAAGCCGGTGACGCCCGATGATGTGATTTTCTCATTCAATGCGTTCAAGAAGCACAGTCCGCAGCTCGCGGCGTACTATCGCCATGTCGTCAAGGTGGAAAAAACCGGCGATCGCGAGCTGACGTTTAGCTTCGACTCGCCCGGTAATCGCGAACTGCCTCAGATCGTAGGGCAATTGATAGTCCTGCCGCAGCACTGGTGGGAAGGCACCGACGCCAAAGGCAACAAGCGCGACATCGGCTCAACTACGCTCGAACCGCCGCTCGGCAGCGGACCTTATCGGGTCAAGGATTTTTCGCCGGCGCGCAATATCGTTTTCGAGCGCGTGAAGGACTATTGGGCCGGCAAACTTAACGTCGGCGTCGGCCGCGACAACTTCGACGAGTTGCGCTACGAATACTTTCGCGACACGACGGTCGCGCTCGAAGCGTTCAAGGCCGACACCGTCGATTGGCGCACCGAGAACAGCGCCAAGAACTGGGCCACCGCCTACGATTTCCCCGCCGTCAGCGAGAAGCGCGTCGTCCTTGAAGAATTTCCCGTAAACAATTACGGCGTGATGCAGGCTTTCGCCTTCAACGTCCGCCGCGCCAAATTCCAGGACCCGCGCATCCGGCTTGCGTTTAATTTCGCGTTCGATTTTGAGGAGATGAACAAGCAGATTTTCTTCGGCCAATATAAACGCATCAAAAGCTATTTCGAAGGCACCGAGCTTGCTTCGAGCGGACTGCCGGAAGGCCGCGAACTCGAGATCCTGGAAACGGTCCGCGACAAGGTTCCGCCGGAGCTGTTTACGACCGCTTATTCCAATCCGGTCGGCGGCAATCCGCAGGCGGTGCGCGGCAATTTGCGCGAGGCGGTGCGGTTGTTCAAGGAAGCCGGCTACGAAATACGCAACGAAAAGCTGGTCAACAGCAAGACCGGCGAGCCCTATGTCGTGGAATTCCTGGCCGAGGATCCGAGCTTCGAGCGTGTCTTTTTGTTCTACAAACCGTCGCTCGACCGGCTTGGCGTCACCGTAACCGTCCGCGTGGTCGATGCCTCACAATACGAGAACCGGTTGCGCAGCTGGGACTTCGACATCGTCACCAATGCCTGGGGCGAATCGCTGTCGCCCGGTAACGAGCAGCGCGGCTATTGGGGCTCGCAGGCCGCCGACCAGCCGGGCACGCTCAATCTTATCGGCATCAAGAACCCTGCGGTCGATGCCATGATCGATCAGATCATCTTTGCCAAGAACCGGCCCGACCTCGTCGCCGCCACTCACGCACTCGACCGTGTGCTGCTTTGGAACCACTACGTCGTGCCGCAATGGTTCTACGGCAAAATGCGCAGCGCCCGCTGGGACCGCTTCGGCCACCCCGATCCGCTGCCGAAATACGGCACTTCGGCATTCCCGGGTACATGGTGGTGGGACGCCGCCAAAGCGGCCAAGACCGGAGGGAAGTCGTGAGACTTCCGCAATCGGGCTCACAGCGGCTGGTGCAACGACCGGGCTCTGCGATCTGATGACTCACCCGACGCGTCGGCGGGTTCTTACACTCGCGGCGGGTGTTGCCGCCGCGGCGGCCTATATCGACGTGCCGGCTCGCGCCGAACAAGAAATTGAAGCGCACGGCATGTCGGCGTTCGGCGATCTCGCCTATCCGGCAGACTTCCACCATTTCGGCTACGTCGATCCAAATGCGCCCAAAGGCGGCATGTTTTCACAGATCGGGCCGGACCGGCAGTTCAATCAGAATTTCCTCACCTTCAACTCGCTCAACAGTTACATCCTCAAGGGCGACGCGGCGCAGGGAATGGAACTGACCTTCGCCACGCTGATGGCACGCTCCGGCGACGAGCCGGACGCCATGTACGGTCTTGCCGCGGCAAAGGTGCGCCGCTCGGCCGACGGGCTCACTTATGAGTTTTTCATCCGGCCGGAGGCCAGATTTCACGACGGCTCGCGTCTGACCGCCGGCGATGTGGCGTTCTCGCTCAATCTCCTCAAGGCAAAAGGCCATCCGCTGATCACCCAGTCGCTGCGCGACTTTACCGGCGCCAAGGCGAACGACGAAGTGAGCGTCGTTGCGACCTTCGCGCCGAAACGCGCGCGCGACGTACCATTGTTTGTTGCCGGCCTGCCGATCTTTTCGCACGCCTATTACACCGCCAAAGATTTCGAGCAATCGACGCTCGACGTTCCGCTCGGCTCCGGCGCCTACAAGGTCAGCCGCTTCGAGCCGGGCCGCTTCATCGAATACGAGCGGGTCAAGGATTGGTGGGGCGCTGAACTTCCCGTCGCCCGCGGTCTCAACAATTTCGACATCGTGCGCTTTGAATATTACCGCGACCGCACCGTCGGTTTTGAGGGCTTCACCGCTGAGAGTTATCTTTTTCGCGAGGAGTTCACCTCGCGCACCTGGGCGACGCGGTATGATTTCCCGGCGGTAAAGGATGGCCGCGTCAAGAAAGATATCCTGCCCGACGAAACGCCTTCGGGCGCGCAAGGCTGGTTTATCAACACGCGGCGCGCAAAGTTCGCCGACCCGCGGCTGCGCGAGGCGATCTGCAACGCCTTCGACTTCGAATGGACCAACAAGACGATCATGTATGGGTCCTACGATCGCACCGTTTCGGTCTTCCAGAATTCGGACATGATGGCCAAGGGCAAACCGAGCCCGGAAGAGCTGGCGTTGCTCGAGCCGTTTCGCGGCCACGTACCTGACGAAGTGTTCGGCGAGCCGTATCTGCCGCCGGTCTCCGACGGCTCAGGCCAGGACCGCAACCTACTCCGCAAAGCCACTCAACTGCTCAAGGATGCCGGCTGCAACGTGACCGACGGCAAACGCGTCTTGCCGAACGGCGAGCGGATGACGATCGAATTTCTGATCGATGAGCCGACATTCGAACCGCACCATATGCCGTTCATTAAAAATCTCGGCGTGCTTGGCATCGATGCCTCATTGCGCATTGTCGATCCGGTGCAATACCGCGCCCGCCGCGACGGCTTCGATTTTGATATCACCGTCGACCGGTTCGGTTTTTCAGCAACGCCCGGCGACTCGCTACGTTCGTTCTTTTCGTCGCAGGCAGCGGCGCTGAAAGGCTCGAACAACCTTGCCGGCATGGCCGATCCGGCGATCGATGCTCTGATCGATGCCATCATCGCCGCGCCGACCAGGCCTGCGCTGACCACCGCCTGTCGCGCGCTCGACCGCTTGATCCGCGCCGGCCGCTATTGGATTCCGCATTGGTACAAGCCCACGCACTGGATCGCTTATTGGGATGTGTTCGGGCGGCCGGCGGCGCAACCTCGCTATTTCCGAGGCATTCCGGAAACCTGGTGGTATGACCGGGCCAAGGCGGCAAAAATCCAGCGGGCGGGGTAATCCAAGGCTCGCGGTCGGCGTTGTTCATGTTTATGCCGCCGAAATAAGTCGTAGTCACCCGGCACAACACCGGGAATGAGGGATTAACAGCGATAATATAATCATGGCCGCTTATATCGTCCGTCGCCTCCTCTTTATGATCCCGACCGTCTTCGGGATCATGCTGGTATCGTTCGTTGTGGTGCAGTTCGCGCCCGGCGGTCCGGTGGAGCGCGTCATCGCCCAGCTCTCCGGTAGCGACACCGGGGCAACCTCGCGCATTTCCGGCTCCTCCGGCGGCGATTTCGGCGCCCGCGGCGGAATGCAGCAAGGCGCCCAACTCGACGTCAACGCAAAGTATCGCGGCGCCCAGGGGCTTGATCCCGAATTCATCAAAAGCCTGGAAAAGCAGTTCGGCTTCGACAAGCCGGCCTACGAGCGCTTCTTTCTCATGCTCGGGAACTATCTGCGCTTCGACTTCGGCAAGAGCTATTTCCGCGACGTGAGCGTGCTGCAGCTAATTAAGGAGAAGCTGCCGGTCTCGGTCTCGCTCGGCATCTGGATGACACTGATAAGTTATCTGATCTCGATCCCGCTCGGCATCCGCAAGGCGGTGCGCGACGGCACCCAGTTCGACGTGTGGACCTCTGGCGTCATCATCGTCGGCTACGCCATTCCCGGATTCTTGTTTGCGATCCTTTTGATCATCCTGTTCGCCGGCGGTTCGTTCTTCGACATTTTTCCACTCCGCGGCCTGACCTCGGACGGCTGGTCGCAATTTCCATTGTGGAAGAAAGTTCTCGACTATTTCTGGCACCTGACACTGCCGATCATCTCCATGGGGCTGGCGGCGTTTGCCACGATGACGCTGCTGACCAAGAACTCGTTCCTTGAGGAATTGCGCAAGCAATACGTGCTCACCGCGCGCGCCAAGGGCTGTTCGGAGCGGCAGGTGCTGTACGGCCACATCTTCCGCAACGCCATGCTGCTGGTCATCGCCGGATTCCCAAGCGCGTTCGTCAGCGCCTTCTTCGCCGGTTCGCTGTTGATCGAGACGATCTTTTCGCTCGATGGTCTCGGGCTTTTGAGCTTTGAGAGCGTACTGAACCGCGACTATCCGGTCGTGTTTGCCAATCTCTATATCTTCGCTCTCGTTGGTCTGGTCGTAAACCTGATTTCCGATCTGACTTACACCTGGATCGATCCGCGCATCGATTTCGAGACCCGGGAGGTGTAAGGGTGGACGAGAAGACCCGCACCGACCCGCTCGCTGAAACACCCGACGTCCGGCGGCTCGAAGCGCCGGGCCTCATGCCGGTTGTTGAGCCGACCGGACCTTTGGGCCCGACGCCCATGCCGCCTCGCTTCAGACTTTCGCCAATCAACAAACGGCGCTGGCAGAATTTCAAAACCAACCGGCGCGGCTACTGGTCGTTATGGTTTTTTCTTTTCTTTTTTATCATCTCGCTGTTTGCGGAATTCATCGCCAACGACAAGCCGCTCTACATCAGCTATGCCGGCAAGGCATATTTTCCCGTTGTCTTCACCTATCCAGAGACCACCTTCGGCGGCGACTTTGAAACTGCGGCCGACTATCGCGATCCCTTTGTACAGAAGCTGATTGCGGAGAAGCACGGCACCATGATCTGGCCGCCGATCCGCTACTCCTACGACACCCACAACCTCGATCTGCCGACGCCGGCGCCATCGCCGCCGACGTGGCTTCTTACCGAAGCCCAATGCAAATCGGTGGTGGACCGGAAAGCCCTCAAGAGCTGCAACGATCTCGAATACAATTGGCTCGGCACCGATGACGAGGGCCGCGATGTGCTGGCGCGCCTTATCTACGGCTTCCGCATCTCGGTGCTGTTCGGTCTCATCCTGACAATCGTCTCCTCCGTCATCGGCGTCGCCGCCGGCGCCGTGCAGGGCTATTTCGGCGGCTGGACCGATCTTCTTTTCCAGCGTTTCATCGAAATTTGGACTTCGGTGCCGGAACTTTATCTTCTCCTGATCATCTCCTCGGTGCTGGTGCCCGGCTTTTTCGTGCTCCTTGGAATCCTGCTGCTGTTCTCATGGGTGCGGCTCGTCGGCCTCGTGCGCGCGGAATTTTTGCGCGGCCGCAATTTCGAATACATCATGGCGGCGCGTGCGCTCGGCGTATCGAACGCCGTCATTATGTTTCGCCATTTGTTGCCGAACGCCATGGTGGCGACGATGACGTTCCTGCCGTTCATCATGTCGGGATCGGTGATGACGCTCACTGCGCTCGACTTCCTCGGCTTCGGCCTGCCGCCCGGCTCGCCTTCGCTCGGCGAGCTTTTGTCCCAGGGCAAATCCAACGTGCAGGCGCCGTGGCTCGGACTGGCCGGCTTCTTCACCGTCGCCCTGATGCTGTCGCTACTGATCTTTGTCGGCGAAGCGGTGCGCGACGCCTTCGACCCGCGGAAGACCTTCAGATGAAAAGCCGCTATGCTCGCCGCATCGAGGAGCAGTCCTATGAACAAGATCGTGCGTGAACATTATCCGGCAGCGCAATTACCGGAGGACTTGCGCCCGAGCGACGACCCGAATGCGCGAGTGACTGTGACTATCGAGGAGGAGCAAAGGCCCGCGCGGGTTATGACGCTTGATGAAATCTTCTCACAAAAGGGGTTCCGCCGACGGACGAAGGAAGAAATCGACGCGGACATCCGCCGCCAACGAGACGAGTGGGATGACTGAGCCCGCCCGTAATCGGGTCTACGTTGACAGCAATGTCCTGATCTACGCCGTGGAAGGAGTGGCGACGACAGCTAATCCGGCCAGAGAACTAATCAAGTTTCTACGCGCGCGCCGTGGGCTGATGTTTACCAGCGAGATTACGCTTGCAGAAGTTCTAGCGCCTTCACGAGGTCAGCGCGGATGGTCGTTACTCGCAAAGCGCCGCGTTTACCTAGATCTGCTCGTGTTTAGCGGTGCGGTCAATCTGGTGCCGGTCACACGTGCGGTTTTAATTCGTACGGCCGACCTACGGAAAATTGCCCCATTGAAGTTGCCGGATGCGATTCATCTCGAGTTGGCTATCCGCAGTGAGTGTAGGTTCTTGGTCACTGGCGATACCGATTTCAAGAAATTGCCCGCAAGTCTCAGAAAAGTAACCCCCGACGAACAGGGAATACGCAACTTGTTGCAGGTTCTTTCATGACCGCCGAGCCCCTCCTCTCCGTTCGCGACCTCTCCGTCGCCTTCAGTGCCGGCGGACACGAGACGCTGGCGGTTGATCGCGTCTCATTTGACATCGCCAAGGGCGAAACGATGGCGCTGGTCGGCGAATCCGGTTCCGGCAAGTCAGTGACTGCGTTGTCGATCCTCAAACTGTTGCCGTATCCCGCGGCATCGCATCCGTCCGGCAGCATCGCCTTCAAAGGCCGCGATTTGCTCCCGCTTCCGGAGCGCGCCATTCGCCGCGTGCGCGGCGACGACATTACTATCGTGTTCCAGGAGCCGATGACCTCGCTTAATCCGCTGCACACCATCGAAAAACAGATCAGCGAAATCCTGCTCCTGCATCGGGGACTGACTGGCGCTGCCGCACGCGCGCGAACGATCGAGGTACTCACGCAGGTCGGCATTCCCGATCCGCAAAGCCGGCTCGGCAGCTATCCGCATCAGCTTTCCGGCGGACAGCGTCAACGCGTTATGATCGCGATGGCGCTTGCCAATGAGCCCGATCTGCTAATCGCCGACGAGCCGACCACGGCGCTCGACGTCACCGTGCAAGCGCAGATCATCGAGTTGTTGCAGGACATTCAAAAGCGTCTTGGCATGTCGCTTTTGTTCATCACCCACGACCTCGGCATCGTGCGCAAGATCGCGCAGAGGGTGTGCGTGATGAAGGGAGGCAAGATCGTTGAGCAGGGCGCCGTTGAGCAGGTCTTCACCGCGCCCGTGCACCCCTATACGCGGGCTCTCCTCGCCGCCGAGCCAAAGCCAGATCCGGCTCCACCGCAGCCCGACGCGCCGCTCATCTTGCAGGCGACTGACCTCAAAGTCTGGTTCCCGATCAAGCGCGGCTTGATGCGCAAAGTCGTGGGGCACATCAAGGCCGTCGACGGCGTCACTATCGACCTGCGCAAAGGCGAAACGCTCGGCGTCGTCGGCGAATCGGGGTCTGGCAAGACGACGCTCGGCCTCGCCATTCTGCGGCTGATTTCCTCCGACGGCCCGATCGTTTTCATGGGCAATCAGTTGCAGGGACTGCGGTTTAAAGAAATGCGGCCGTTCCGGCGCGACATGCAGATCGTGTTTCAGGATCCCTATGGCTCGCTGTCACCGCGGCTGTCGGTCGCCGACATCATAAAAGAAGGGCTTGAGGTCCATCATCCGAAGATGCCGGAGCGCGAGCGCGATGCGCGGGTCGTACAGGCGCTGGGCGACGTCGGTCTCGATCCCGCCACGCGCTTTCGCTTTCCGCACGAATTTTCCGGCGGCCAGCGCCAGCGCGTCGCGGTGGCGCGCGCGATCGTGCTGGAGCCGACCTTCGTTGTGCTCGACGAACCGACGAGCGCGCTCGATATGCTGATCCAGTCGCAGATGGTCGATTTGCTGCGCGACCTGCAGAAGCGGCGCAATCTCACTTATCTGTTCATTTCACACGATTTGCGCGTGGTCGCAGCACTCGCGAGCCGCCTTCTGGTCATGCGGCAAGGCAAGGTGGTCGAGGCGGGCGCCGCCGCCGATCTGTTCAAAAATCCCAAGACCGATTACACGCGCGCCCTACTCGCGGCCGCGTTTAATCTGGAAACCGCACCAGCCGGCGTGGTGGCGCAGTAGAGATCAGCTGGTCCCCGCGGCAGCGAAGACCAGCGTTTCAGAACTGGATTCCCGCATGCGCGGGAATGGGCGGGTATCAGGAATTTATTTCGGCGGGCCAGCTGCCGTCTGTCCGGGCGGCTCGATCCGGAAGGTGAAGATCGAAACTTTTTCGCCCGGCTTGAACGGGCCGGGCACCTTGTTGCTGACCGCGGGAATGCTGCGAAGATAGGCGACGACCGCCGCGACGTCCTCTTTCGTCATGTGCGTGAAGGCGGCGTAGTTCATGATCGGCGCCAGCTGGCGGCCATCGGGGCGTTTCCCTGTGGTAATCGCCGCTGCTATTTGCGCGTCGGTCCAGGCGCCGATGCCGGTTTCTTTGTCCGGCGTTATGTTCCTGCCGTTGAACACGCCGAGACCCGGAATTTCGAAGCCCACATCCGACCCGCCGAGAAATTTGTCTTTGTCGGGCTTACCGAAGAAGAAGCCCGGCGTATGGCAGTCGTTGCAGCCGGCAATGACGACCAGATAGGCGCCGCGCTCGACTGGTGACTCGGCGTGAGCCCGCGGCAGCATGGTTGCCGCCCCCGCCATAATGGCTACAGCAACTCCGGCGATAACAACCGATAATTTTCTCATGATCTCCCCTCCCCCTTTTGCATTGTTTGGTCGCTGTGCACGCGACCGAGATTCGCCCCAACAGGTTATACGGGCGCCCCCGGAAGGCAAGAACAACGAGAGAGTCGGCTGCCCAACTTTTAATTTGTCAGCCGTCGCTGAGTTCCGGCCCACCGGGAACTCGCAACTGGTCAAGCAACGTGCGCGCGCCTTTCCCGGAAATGCCACCAAAGCACCGCGCCGATCCCAATTACCGCTCCGACAACCAGCACGACAAGCAACGCCGAGTTTTCGATCCAGGCGATTGCCGGCACACCGAGAGCCATGATCACGCCAAGGAGACAAACCTGCCACGACAGGACCTGAATACCCGCCGTGAAAGTTCCAAGCGCCAGTAACGTGAAAATCGCCAGCGCCGTCGTCTGCGCGGTGAAGATCTTTTGCACGCTGGTCAGCAACAGCATGTTCATCACCAGGAGGAATGCGAGCCAGTGCAACACTTGAGTGACAACCAGCCGCAACCGTCCCGTTCTATCGGCAGCTTCCTGCCAGCCCGCACCGACGCAGATCAGCGCGATAATCGGCGCAAGAACTTCCCAAAGCCCGACGATCGGCTGCTTTGAAAAGCTCGTGTAGGCGACGCCCGAGATGGTGAGGACCAGAACGATGGTGAAGGGTAGCTCCCTGATCCAGAAACTCAAATGCGTCGCGCGGTGTTGTGGATTCACATGAGGAACACTGATCGGCACTGCGTGAGGATCGTGATCTGAACTCGTCATCGCTCTGCTCCGCACCGTTAGTTCGTTCAAGTCTCAAGATTAGTCTACAACAGGCCCACCGCGCCACCGGTCGTCATCCGATGCGCCGAATGCTGGTGACCTCGCCTTCCGTAGCGCGGATACGCTCGACGGCATCGACAATTGGTTCGACCGTGACTGCCATGTCGAACGCATTGGCATGCACAAGGCTCACATGATCGCGCGCTATGGCGACATGCCCATCCCAGAAAATCAGATCGCCGCGTTTTAGATCGGAAAACCCGTAAACGCGATCATGCGCGGTACCGAGTGCTGCTTCCTGCATGTCGCTGTCGCGGGGGCACGAAATGCCACAGGCCGTCAGCGCAACTTGCACCAGGCCCGAACAGTCGATACCGAGCACCGTTTTACCGCCCCATAGATAAGGAGCGCCAAGAAAGCGCTCGGCGACAGCGACGAAATCCGGCTCGTAACTTTCGATCGGCACAAGATGCACGGCCGGCAAGAACGCGCCCGATGTCGTCACCGCCGTGCGATCCGCGAAGCGAGCCACAGCAACCTGGGCGCCAAGCGGAAGCGATTCGATCGGCGGCAGTTTTATCGAGGAGCTTGGAAAAACGAGCGTCCGCAAGGCCGCGACCTTGTGTGTCGGCGGCACGTCGGCCAGAGCCAGCGCGTTGGCTGGCAGCCAGCCCACGTACCCGTCGTCGACGAGTTGGCCCCAAGCCCACCCCTCGGCATTGATATCGTAGATCGTGACACGTTCGCCTTTGAGCGCTTCCGTCCCAAGTAACGCGTCAGGCCGCGGCTCGGGTCGCAACGGCGCTTGCGGTTCGATGACTTCGTAGATTTGGCCGGCCGCGTAGCGCCCCGCGGCGACTTTCCCCTCAAGCTCCTTCGCCGCCAGATCGGGCCGGGCCGGCGTGACACGAGGATCGAAGCCGCCCAGCATTCTGCCGGCTCAACCGTAGCGCTCGGCGAGTAAGGCGTAGAGCGCGCGTGCCGCCTGACATTCGCCGCCTTCAGGCCGGCCGGGCTTTGCCGACGGCGTCCAGGCAAAGAGATCGAAGTGCAGCCACGACTTGGCGCTGACAAACCGCCGCATGAACAAAGCCGCAGTGATGGCGCCGGCCTGACCGCCGCTGCCGACATTGTTGACGTCGGCAACTTTGGACTCGAGCATCTCATCGTAGGGCCGCCAGAGCGGCAGCCGCCACAGCGGATCGTTCTCGGTGGCGGCATGACCCATAAGTCCGTCGGCAAGTTCATCGTCGTCAGTAAAGAACGCCGGCATGTCGGGCCCGAGCGCAACCCGGGCAGCACCGGTCAACGTGGCAAAATCGGCGATCACGTCCGGTTTGTCTTCATCGGCGAGCGTCAACGCATCGGCGAGAACCAAGCGGCCTTCAGCGTCGGTATTGCCGATCTCGACCGTGATACCTTTGCGCGAGGTGTAGATGTCGCGCGGTCGGAAGGCGGCGCCGGAAATCGAATTCTCCACCGCCGGAATCAGTACGGTGAGCCTGACTTTCAGCTGGCGCGACATGATCATGTGCGCCAGCGCCAATGCCGTCGCTGCTCCGCCCATGTCCTTTTTCATATTGAGCATGGACAACTCGGGCTTGATGTCGAGACCGCCGGTATCGAAGCAGACGCCCTTGCCAACCAGCGAAACGCGCGGATGGCCGGCGTCGCCCCATTTCAGTTGGATCAACCGCGGTGCCCGCTCTGAGGCGCGGCCGACCGCGTGAATAAGCGGAAAATTCCCGGCCAACAGATCGTCGCCGACGGTAACTTTGATGTCCGCTCCGTGTCGCGTGGCGAGGGCTCGTGCGGCTCCTTCAAGTTCTGCCGGTCCCATGTCGTTTGCCGGCGTGTTGATGAGATCGCGCGCCAATGCCACGGCCTCGGCGACGCGATCCACCTCTTCGCGGTCGACACTCTGCGGCGGGTCAAGCTTGACCTGACGCGCTTCGGTTTTGCGGTAGCGCGTAAAGCGATAGGAGCCGAGGGCGAAGGCGAGCGCGGCAAGCCGCGCGTCGTGCGGTTCGTTGGCGAACCGGTAAATTCCATTCGGCAGTTGGTTCGCCAGAGTGCCGGGGAGAAACGGGTCCGCGGTTTCGCCAGCGACTTCAATCCCAAACAATACTCCGCCAAGCCCACTCGCGCCGGGCAACGCGAGATGGCGGCCGGGTTTTGGCTCGAAATTCGCTGCCTCGGCAAACGCGCGCGCTGGCGCATCGAGCCGTTCGCGCACTTCCGCGTAGTTCGCCGCGTTGACGAACCAGATCGGGATCGCCGCTGCCGTCCCGGCTGTCGTGAAGATCGAGATCATTTGCTGCCTGATCGTTTGAGCAAAACCCCGCCAGCGCGTTGCCCGCCGGTCGAGAAGCCGACGAAGTTATGCGCGCATTTGCGTTTGGCTGCGACTGTGCCTGATGCCGTAGAGGAAATAGATCAGGAGCCCGATCACCAGCCAGATACCGAAACGCAGCCAGGTATCGAGCGGCAATCCGAACATCAGGAACAAGGATGATGCGGCACCTAAAGGGGCAATGACATAGACCGCCGGCGTCCTGAAAGGACGCGACAGACCGGGCTCCTTGATGCGCAGCACCAGCACGCCGATGCAGACGATGGCGAACGCGAACAGCGTACCGATGCTGACGAGTTCGCCGACGAGGCCGATCGGCAACAGGCCGGCGAGCACCATAACGATCGCTCCGGTGACGATCGTGGTGATGTAGGGCGTGCGAAATCGCTTGTGCACCTTCGCCGCCGCCCGCGGGAGCAACCCGTCGCGCGCCATCGCATAAAAGATCCGCGGCTGTCCCAGCAACATAACTAGGATGACCGACGTCAAACCGAAGATGATGCCGAGCTTGAGAATCGGTGAAAGCGCGGCCAATCCGACTGCATCGATGCCGATAGCGATCGGATCAGGCACGTTGAGCTGGTCGTAGGGCACGATGCCGGTCAACACAAAGCCGACCGCGACGTAAAGCACCGTGCACAGCGCCAAAGATCCGAGAATGCCGATCGGCATGTCGCGCTTGGGGTTCTTGGCTTCCTGCGCCGCGGTGGAAACCGCGTCGAAGCCGATATAGGCGAAGAACACGACGGCCGCGCCGCGAACCACCCCGCTGAAGCCGAATTGACCGGGGCCCAGATTCGGCGGAATGAAATTTCCGTCCGGATTGCTCGCTGTCACCCAGTGCCCCAGGTTCACGAACGGCGCGGCTGCAATAATGAACACCACGATGATCACGAGCTTGATGGCGACGATGACGCCGTTGGCGCGCGCACTCTCGTGAACGCCGACAACTAGCAGAGCTGAAATTCCAGCGATCACGATCATGGCCGGGACATTGATGAGCGCGCCGGTGGTCTTCCAGACGTGTTCTGCGGCGTCGTAAGCAAACGGCGATCCGGAAAACGCCGGCGGAATCACAATGCCGATGTTCTTGAGAAAGCTCACGACGTAGCCCGACCAGCCGATAGCGACCGTGACGGCGCCGAGCGCATATTCAAGGATCAAGTCCCAGCCGATGATCCAGGCGATGAGTTCGCCCATGGTGGCGTAGGCATAGGTGTAGGCGCTCCCGGCGATCGGTACCGTCGAAGCCATTTCCGCATAGCACAGCCCGGCGAAGGCGCAGGCAAACGCGCCCAGAATAAAAGACAAAGTGATCGCCGGTCCGGCGTTGGCCGCAGCCGCATGTCCGGTCAATACGAATATGCCGGCGCCAATGATGGCGCCGACGCCGAGCGCCGCGAGGTTCAGCGCCGACAAGGTGCGCTTGAGCGGCACGCCGTTGTGCGCCGTCAGCGCCTGCACCTCAGGTTCTTCGGCTTCCGCTTCCAGCGCGGCAATTGATTTGCGCGCCCAAATTCCCCGCATAGCCATTGTTCCTATCGAACGGTTCGCGCGAATGGACCTGCTACAACCCCACCGCTGTGAGCGCTGCCTGCTGCCGTTTGGCGACGCGATCCATCGAGAAGTTCTCGATCGCTTCATTGAACAGCCGGTAAAAATTCAACTCCGCACGCAAATGCAGAAACACTGCGCCCAGTCCGATTGCCGCGCGGTCCATAAAAACGAATTCGCGCGGCACCGTCACTGGCCCTTTGCGCTTGAGCGCCTGGTGCACGCGGAACGCTTCGCGGCGGCCGTATTCGCCCGGAGCAACGCCGTCGGCAATGCTGCGCACGCGGTCATCAAGCAGCGGCGCGTAGATGAAGCGCGCCCAGATATTGAGCGTCTCAATCAGCTCGCGCGAGAGTTTGCGGAAGCCCCACGTCTCGTAGGCGCCGACGATCAGATCGTCGTCGCCGTGCAGGAGCCCGTTGTAGAGATCGACAACGCCGCGAACGAATTTCGGCGGGAAAATGCGGATACAACCATAGTCGAGGAGATTGATGCCCGAAGCTTTGCCGCCGCGCGAAAAGACGGTGTAGTTGCCGAGATGCGGGTCGCCATGAATGACGCCGAAACGGCTGAACGGAAACCACCACGCCGTGAACATCGCGGTCGCGAGCGTATTACGCGCGGCAAGCGGATCGTTGGTGTGGGTAAGCATGCGGGTGCCGTCGAGCCAATCGAGCGTCAGCAATCGCCCGGTCGACAGTTCGGGCCAGGCTTGCGGCACGCGAACCATGTCGATGCCATCGAGCATCGCACGATAAAGCGCGACATGCTTGGCCTCGCGCCGATAGTCCAGTTCCTCGCGAACGCGTTCGCCGATTTCCTTGCCGATCTCGCTGGTGTCGATTGCGCTATCGAGGCGCCGACGGATGGCAAGGAGCCATTGCAGTTGCTGCAGGTCCGCTTCCACTGCCGACTGCATGTCGGGATATTGCAGCTTGCAGGCCAAGGCGGCGCCATCGAGCGATTGGGCGCGATGCACCTGGCCGAGCGAAGCAGCGGCGGCCGGGTGGTGCTCGAAGCTTGCGAACCTTGCCTGCCAATCCGGGCCGAGTTCTGCATTCATGCGCCGCTTGACGAAAGCCCAGCCCATCGGCGGGGCTTCGCTTTGCAGCTTCTGCAACTCGGTCGCATATTCCGGCGGCAACAGGTCTGGAATGGTGGCCATCAACTGGGCGACCTTCATCAGCGGACCCTTGAGATTGCCAAGTGCTGAGGCGAGCGCGGAGGCTTCGCTGGCGCGATTGCGCTCGCCGCCAACAAGACGCCGCCCGGCATAGCGCGCCGCCACGCCACCGACATTGGCGCCGACGCGCGCATACCGCGCCGCGCGGGCGGAGAAGCGATTTTTTTCTTGGTCAGGCTTTTCGCGGTCGGAGGGCGGCATTGATCAGTGCCTGGTTGAGGAAGAGATGACAGAAGACATAAGCACGTCAGGGCACAATCCCAGGCGCATCAAGCGGCCTTATGTGATCGCTGATCCAATGGGCCAATGCTTCCTCGCTGATCTCACCCGCAGCAAGGCCAAGGATAATCGCTGTCGCCTGTTCCGGCGGTGCATCAAGATCGATGCGATTAAGCCCAAGAAATACGATCATAGAGGCGAGCGCCGTCCGTTTGTTGCCGTCGACGAAAGCGTGATTGCGCGCAATGCCAAATCCATACGCGGCGGCAAGGCGGCGAGATCGGATTTGCCGTAGGCAAACTTATTGATCGGTCTCGCAAGTGCGGATTCGAGAAGCCCGATGTCACGGATCCCGTCGGCGCCGCCGAAAAGAGCGAGTTGCTCGGCGTGAAAATCAAGAACGATGCCAATGTCGAGCCATGCCGGCCTCGTTCACTTCGCCAATGCCTTGTAGGTGTCGAGCATATTTGCGAGAAGGATCGCCGTCGCGATCTCCATCGCCTTGTGTATGCTTCGGATCGTAAGGGCTCAACTTGATGCCGCGTTCGGTCTGTTCGACGACATGGAGCTTGTCGCCTTCGGCGAGCTTGAGCGCGCAAGCAATTCCTTAGGCAGAATCAGGCCCGTTGAATTTCCGATTTTCTTATTTGAAGGACATAACCCTCAGTTTCGGTCGCGCGCGGCCGCTGCGGTTCATGGCATGCCTCCTATGCTAGTACAAATTGTATAACATAGCGATGGGCGCTACGTTGTTAATTCAAGCTTCTGACAGCTCAACGTTCCGCTGTTATCCACGCTCATCGCTAAGGCAGCCAGCTGATGGAAAAAAGCAATCGTGGCAGCGGCCGGTATTGCTCTTGTCAGAGTCCGTGGGTGCAAAGAGACACTCAGCTAGAGCGTGAGACCTCGTTCAGACACGAATTTTCCGCCGAGCCGCTGGCGCGCGCGCACCACGTGAGCCGGCAGGCTTTCGAACCCTCGCTTCGTAGTCGGTGAAGTTGGGCTCGGGTCCCTTTTCGCCGCGGTCAACCCACGCCACCTTGGCGCGGATATAGCTCATCATTGCATGGATGTGGGCCGCCTTCTGTTCAAGCCGGGCGAGTTGAGCGCGGAGGATTTCAGCGCCGCGGGAAGCCGTCATGCGTTTGGTCTGATATTCGATATTCAGGGCCTCGATCTCGCGGAGCGAAAAACCAAGCGATTGACCCATATGAATCATGCGCGCCATCTGGACGTGCTCGTTGGTGAAAATTTGATACGGATTTGATCCGCCTTTGCTGCCGGCCGACGGTTTGAGCAAGCCGCGCCGGACGTAAAAGCGTACCGTATCGGTCGACAGCCCGGTGGCGCGGGCGAACTCGGAAATCAGCATAGCGGCCGCCTCGATTTAAAGCCTTGACCATGGACCTTGGTCCAAGGTTAGAAGCTATGCTCCATCGGATTTGGAGATCGGTCAATGGACAAGATCGCGTTTGTCACTGGCGCGTCCTCGGGCATCGGCGAGGCAACGGTGCGCCGGCTGTTGGCGGCCGGCTACAAGGTTTTTGCCGGCGCGCGGCGGCTCGACCGGATGGCACCTCTTGCCAGCATCGGCGCCACGCTGGTGACGCTCGATCTCACCGACGACGCCTCGATCGTCCACGCCGTCGATTCCGTCAAGTCGCAAGCGGGGCGGCTCGACGTGCTGGTCAACAATGCCGGTTACGGCTCTTACGGCGCGCTCGAAGATGTGCCGCTCGAAGAAGCCCGGCGGCAATTTGAAGTCAACGTATTCGGGCTCGCCCGCTTGTGTCAGCTGGTGCTGCCGATGATGCGCGCGCAAAAATCCGGCAGGATTGTCAACGTCACCTCGATCGGCGGAAAAATCTGGGAACCGCTCGGCTCGTGGTATCACGCCACCAAATTTGCGGTGGAAGGGTTGAGCGACTGCCTGCGCGTGGAAGTCGAGCGTTTCGGCATCGACGTCGTCATCATCGAGCCTGGCGCCATTCGCACGGAATGGGCCGGCATCGCCCGCGAAGGGTTGCTGCAAGTGTCGGGAAATAGCCCGTATGCCGCGCAAGCGGAACGGCACGCTGCAATGCTCAAGACAGCAGACACAACGAAGCTCGCCTCAGCGCCTGACGTCGTTGCTAAAACCATCCTGCGCGCCGTTCGAGCCTCACGGCCTAGAACGCGATACGCCACTGGAGGCGGCGCGCACCTTATATTGTTCCTGCGCAGAATTTTGCCGGATCGGATGTTCGACCGATTGATACGGACGGTCACGCAGGGCGGCGCTCGCAGCGGCGGCAGCCGCGCTAACCCAGCCGTTCAAGCTCCTCAATCATCCGCTCGATGACGCCGAGGCCGCCCTGCCAGAAAGCGGGGTCGCGGGCGTTGAGGCCGAATGGGGCCAGTAGCTCCGAGTAGCTCTTAGTTCCGCCCGCGGCGAGCATGGCCAAATAGCGTTCGGCGAAACCTTCCGCGGCATTCTCGTAGACCGCGTAAAGCGAATTCACCAGACAATCGCCGAACGCGTAGGCGTAGACGTAAAACGGCGAGTGGATGAAGTGCGGTATGTAGGCCCAGAAATTCTCGTAGCCCGGTTTTAGCTCAATCGCCGGGCCGAGGCTTTCGTTCTGGATCGAGAGCCATAATTCGCCGATGCGCTCAGCGGTCAGCTCGCCGTTCTTGCGTTCGATGTGGACGGCGCGCTCGAACGTATAGAACGCGATCTGCCGCACCACCGTGTTGATCATGTCTTCGACTTTGGCCGCGAGCATTGCCTTGTGCTGTTTGTCGTCGCGCGTCGCGGCCAAAAGCTTCCTGAACGTCAGCATTTCGCCGAACACGCTTGCGGTCTCGGCCAGAGTAAGCGGCGTCGGCGCCATCAGCGCGCCATTGGGCGCAGCCAACACTTGATGCACGCCGTGGCCGAGTTCGTGCGCGAGCGTCATCACGTCGCGCGGCTTGCCCTGATAGTTCAGCAACACATAGGGATGAGCCGAAGGCACCGTCGGATGTGCGAACGCACCCGGCGCCTTGCCCGGCCGCACCGGGGCGTCAATCCACCGGTCGTCAAAAAAGCGCTCGGCGATTTCCGCCATTTTTGGCGAGAACGCGCCGTAAGCCGTTAGCACGGTGTTGCGCGCTTCGGTCCAGCCGACGGTGCGCTGCGTCACCTGCGGCAGCGGCGCGTTGCGGTCCCAGTACGGCAGCCGCTTTTTACCGAACCATTTGGCCTTAAGCGCGTAATAGCGATGCGACAGCCGTGGATAAGCCGCGCGCACTGCTGCGACCAACGCTTCGACCACCTCCGGCTCGACCCGGTTCGACAGATGCCGCTCGTCGGCAACATCGGCAAAGCCACGCCAGCGGTCGGAGATTTCCTTGTCTTTCGCAAGCGTATTGGTGATCAGCGTGAAGTGCTGGATGTTGCCTTTAAGCGTATGAGCCAGCGCCTGTGCGGCGGCTTTGCGCTTCCCGCCGGCGCGGTCTTGCAACAGGTTCAGCGTCGGCTCGATGGCAAGCGTCTTGCCGAAAACCTTGAAGCGCAGATTGGCGATCGCGGCGTCGAACTCCCGATTCCACGCCGAATAAGCTGTCATCGATTTTTCGTGAAACAGCTGCTCGACCCGATCTTCCAGTTGATACGGCTTGTAGCGCCGCACATCTTCGAGCCACGGCCGATAATGGCCCAGCGACGGATCGGCCATCGCTGCTTCCAATAGCGCGTCGTCGATGCGGTTAAGCTCGAGCGAAAAGAAAAGAAGATGCGTGGAGGCGGCCGTCAGACGCTCCTGCACGTCGCCGTAGAATTTGGTCCGCGCCGGATCGACGGTATTCCCGGCATGGACGAGCCCGGCGTAGGAGGCGAGCCGCCCCATAAGATCGTCGATCGCCTCATAGCGCCGCACCGCGTCGGCGAGCGCCGCTCCGGCGTCAGGCGCACGTGCCAGATCGCCGAGCTTGCCCTTGTAGGCATTCTCAAAAGCGACACACTCGACATCGGCGCGGTCCAGATCGCGCTTGACCGCCGGATCGTCGAGACCGGAATAAAGGTCGGCGAGATTCCATTCGGGCAGCGCGCCGAGCGCGGTTTTCGCGGTCGCCGGCCGTTTAGCGGTTCGGCGTTTTGCTGTTGTCTTGGAACGCATGCTGCTTTGAAGATAGAATTTCCGGCTTCAGCTATTCTTCATGTGGCGCGGCACTAAGGCAGACGCAAGGCCGCAGCCGATGGTCCGCGAGCCAACCGGAGATTGAAGGTGGCGAAGGTTCTCATTCCCATTCCGAGCCGGGATTTCGACCCGAGCGAGGTCGCCGTCAGCTGGAGCGTACTCAAACGGCTTGGTCATTCTGTCACATTCGCCACGCCCGACGGCCGCCCTGGGCAAGCGGACGACATGATGCTCACGGGCGAGGGTTTGGATCTCTGGGGCTTCGTTCCTGGCCTCAAGTACATCACCGCGGTCGGCCGGCTGATGCGGGCCAATGCGGACGCGCGGCGGGACTACGCAACGATGATCGAAGATTCCGCCTACAAGACGCCGCTGGCATGGCCGCAGGCGCGCCGCGAAGATTTTGATGGGCTTCTCCTACCCGGCGGTCATCGCGCGCGTGGCATGCGCGAATACCTTGAGAGCGGCGAACTGCAGAAGCTTGTGGCCGAATTTTTTGCCGCTGGTTTGCCGGTTGCCGCCATATGCCACGGCGTACTCCTCGCCGCGCGAAGTCGCACCGCGGGCGCTCGCTCGGTTCTGTTTGGCCGGAAGACCACGGCCCTCACCTGGGCGTTGGAAAACGCCGGCTGGCAGGTCGGGCGGATCGTCCGTTTCTGGGATCCGAACTACTACCGCACTTATGCCGACGGCCCGGGCGAGCCGAAAGGCTACATGTCAGTCCAGCAAGAGGTCACGCGAGCGCTCGCTCGCCCCGAGGATTTCATCGACGTTCCGCCCGACGCCCCCAACTACCGGCAAAAGACCAGCGGCATGGCTCGCGACACTTTCGACGACGATCGCCCCGCCTTCGTGGTCCGCGACGGCAACTACGTTTCAGCGCGCTGGCCCGGCGACGCGCACACTTTCGCGAGGGAGTTTGCGGCGATCTTGGCCAAACAAGGCAGCTGAGAAGTTTCGCCCGCAATCTAAACTCTATTCCTCGTACTTGTCGGGTTTTGTCTCCGACAAGAACACCCAAACTAACCCGGTCGCCGCGGCGGCAATGGCGGCGAGCGGCAAATAACCAAGGCGCGGACCGAGCGCCTGAAAGACATATCCGCTCCCACCGGTACTGACCGAAGCTGCCACACCACTCAGCGCACCGACGGCGCCGACGGCGAGATTGAAGCGGCCGGTGCCGGCCGTCAGATCAGCGATAACAATAACAGTCATGACGCCAATGATCGCGCCGGTCGCTCCGCTCAGAGCTTGAGCAACGATCAGGCCCGGATAAGCTGCCGTGCAGGCGAGGAGGACTGCCCGGATCGGTTCCAGCGCAAAGCCAACCAGCAGCAACGGACGACGCCCTCTTTTCTCAGAGTGGAATCCCACCCAGGGAGCAAAGATCGCCACCACGATTTGCGGCACTATAATCAGACCCGACATCCAGATGGCTGCATCGTCGTGGATTGAGGACGCGAGATTTTCTCCGATCAGCGGCAGAACCGAAGCATCGGCGAGCTGAAAGAGCACTATTGCCGCGGTGAAAAGGACCAGTCTGCGATTTTTCGCGAGGTCGAGAACGCGCGACACGTTGGCCGTCTTCTTGCCGGAGGTGGCGTTGCGTGCTTTGGCGTAATCGATTTCGTCGCCCCGGATAAAGGAGAGCGCAATCAACGCCGGAATACAGAGCAAAGCGGCAGAAGCGAAAATCGAGCCTTTCGAGATATACGCTCCGGTCATGCCCATCAGCACGGCAGTTAAAGCGTGTCCCGCCGCGGAATACCGGTAATTTCTTCCGGTCCGGAGCGACATCCCGCCACGGCCAACCAGGCCAAGACTGATTGCGCCAATTGCCGGCGTGAGCACGCCTGCCGTTGCGCCTTGTAGAAGTTGCGCCAGAAAGACCGCAACAAAGCCTGGCGCGAAAGCAAGGATGAGCGACGCAATCCCGGTCATCACGATTCCGACCGCCGCCAGCCCGCGCTTCCATTTCAGGGCGTCAGCGAGTGCACCACCTGGAATTTGGCTGAGGACCCCGGCAATGCCGCCGGCGGCCAAGGCGATTCCAACATTTGCCTGCGACCAGCCCAACTGAGCCAGGTAAAATGCCACAAACGTGCCGAAGCCTGTTTGCACATCGGCGACGAAAAAATTCATCCAATCCAGGCCGCGCCGGCTCTGCGGCGACGCCTGTCTGTGAAAGGAACGCCTCGCTTCGGAATAACGCTCGATGGTGGAACGACACCAGGAGCCGACAATGTTTGCGACCGCGCGCATTGGAAAAAATTTAAAATCTGCCGAAGCCCGTCGGCCTTTGGTTCAAACGAAACCAGCCGGCTCTCGGTTCCGTAGCGAGCGGATCAGGTTCTGTTTCCCGGGCCGCGCATCGCTTCGGTCCGGCGCCGCAACGGCGACTAGCGCAAGCCGTAACACCCTCTGCACCTACCCTCGAAGATGCTCGCGCATAAACGCACCAGCCTTGTCGATTGCACGGCGGCCGGCTTCCAGGCGCGCGTTCCAAAGAGGCCACGCATGAATCATGCCGGGCCAAATCTCCAGCGTTACGGCCACATCGGCGGCGCCGGCGGCTTCGGCGAAACGCGTTGCATCGCTGAGCAGCGTCTCGTCCGATCCGACCTGGATCAGTGTCGGCGGAAATCCCGCCAAATCCGCAAAGAGCGGCGACACCCGCGGATCGTTCCGATCCATTCCGGCCGGAAGGTACGCGTCAGCCAATTCGCCGAGATAGCCTTTGTGGATGAGCGGGTCCGCGGCATCTTTGGTGCCCAGCGTCGCTCCGGACATCGTCAGATCGGTCCAGGGCGACACGAGCCACGCGCACGCGGGCCGCTCGCCGCCGGATTCGCGCAATCGGTTGATCAGCGCGACAGTCAGACCGCCACCCGCGCTGTCGCCCCCGACGGCAATACGCGCTGGCGCGACGCCCTCCCTTTGCAAAAAGCGCCACGCCGTAAGTGCATCATCGAACGCCGCAGGAAAAGGGTGCTCGGGCGCCAGCCGATAGCCAACTGCGAGAGTACGCACACCGGCCGCTCTTCCCGCCTCACTAACCATGCGGCGATGGCTTCGAATGGAGCCGGAGCAATAGCCCCCACCATGGAAAAACAATAGCACCCGGCCCGGGTCGCTGCCGGGAGCGATCGACCATTCGCCGGGCACACCTTCAAGATCGACTGCGGTGCATTTTATGTCGTCGGCGACCGGCCAAATGGATCCAACTTCGTCAAGACGCCGGCGGCGCTCTATCCACCCAACCGGCCGAGGCTTTGACGTTAGCAATGTCCGTATGGCGTCTATTTCAGTTTCAGCCATCGCCCTGACCTTTTGTTTGTGCCTCGAGTGCCTGCAGAAACGTGCACTGAAATCATTGCTCGAAAGGCCGCAATGCCGCTGCGGCCGAGCCCGAATATTTATTTAATGGCTCGTTAAGTCTCCTCGGCGAGAGTGCCCCGAAACGGCACAACAAACCGTCTGCCGTAAACAAGACAACCCGAGGAACTCATGGCTATCCTCGTCGTCGATGACGATCCGGTACAGTGCCGGCTGCTCGAGGGCATGCTGCAAAAGTTCGGCTATGAGCCGATCATGCGCGACAACGGCGACGCGGCATTGGCGTTGCTCGCCGCCCCCGATGGCGCGCGCATCGATTGCGTCATTCTCGATCTGGTGATGCCGAACCTCGATGGCCTTGGCGTCCTTGCCGGCTTGCGGCAGGCGGCGATCACCGTGCCGGTGATCGTGCAAACCGCGCATGGCGGCATCGATAATGTCGTGTCGGCCATGCGCGCCGGCGCCGTCGATTTCGTGGTCAAGCCGGTCGGGGCCGAGCGCTTGCAGGTCAGCCTCCGTAACGCGCTCAACACCAGCGCGCTCGAGGGCGAACTCGCCCGCATCCGGCATCGCCGCTCCGGCACGCTTGGCTTTACCGACATCATCACCAAGAGCCCGGCGATGCAGGCTGTGCTCCGGATGGCCGAAAAGGCCGCGACCTCTACCATCCCGGTCCTCGTCTCCGGCGAATCCGGTGTCGGCAAGGAGTTGATCGCGCGCGCCATCCATGGCTCCGGCGAACGACGCGCAAAACCTTTCGTCGCAGTCAATTGCGGCGCCATGCCTGAGAACCTGGTCGAGTCGATCCTGTTCGGACATGAAAAGGGATCGTTCACCGGCGCCACCGAGCGCCATGTCGGCAAGTTCATCGAAGCATCCGGCGGTACGCTGTTTCTTGATGAAGTCGGCGAACTGCCGCCCGCCGCCCAGGTCAAACTCTTGCGCTCGATCCAGGAGGGCGAAGTCGAGCCGGTGGGTGCGCGCAAGCCGGTGAAGGTCGACGTGCGGTTGGTTTCAGCGACCAATCGTGACCTGATCGCAGACGTCAAAGCCGGCCGCTTCCGCGAGGATCTGTTCTACCGGCTTCACGTGTTTCCGGTCGCGGTGCCGCCGCTTCGCGAACGGCCCGCGGATATACCCGCACTCGCCCGGCATTTTCTGGCGCTGTTTGCGGCCGAAGAAGGAAAGCGCATCCGCCTGATTACGCCCGAAGCGTTGCGGCTCCTTACGGCTTTCCACTGGCCCGGCAACATCCGCCAGCTGGAGAACGCGGTGTTCCGGGCCGTCGTGCTTGCCGAAGGCGACAGCGTGGGCGTTGCGGAGTTTCCGCAGATCACCGCTCAAGTAACGGGATCGAGCGCCGGCCGGCCAACGGAACAACCCGCCCCGCCGTTGGAAGAAGTCTCGCCCGACGCGCTTGCCGGTTTGGCGTTTGTCGACGACACCTCAATGACCTCGCTCGCCGCTTCGGCTCCCGCCCTCGTCGATGCGCTTCCGCTGCTCGACGCCGAGGGCGAAGTGCGTCCGCTCGAACAGCTGGAGGCGGAGCTCATCCGATACGCCGTAACCCATTACCGCGGGCAGATGTCGGAAGTGGCACGACGCCTCCAAATCGGGCGTTCAACGCTCTACCGGAAGCTGGAACTGTTGGGCCTTCAAGGTAACGATTGCGGCGACGGGAAGGCGGAAGCTGAAAGCGTGGCCGGGGAGAGACAGCCACGAAAAATTGCATGATTGCAGGCTACTTTGAGACTTGCGCGGCGACAAGTTCCGCAGCATCAGATATGCTGCTTTGAAAGAGGACTTCAGGTCCGTTTCCATTCCGAGTTAGAGCTGTGGCGATCGGCTGATCGCGGGCTCCACAGGAGAAATTGCAATGCCGGCCGCCCGTCTCAATCGGTTTCTTGCCTCAACTGCCCTTGTAGCTTTGATTTCCGCCGGCGGCGCGCTGGCGGAACCGAAGGCCGGCATGAGCATGGACACCGCGTCCGCCACCTCGACCCCTGACCAACCGGCTATGCCGAACAACTCGGCCGCGCCGGCCGCGAAACCTGCTCCGGCATCGCCGGCCGCTGACGCTCCGGCGCCGAAGCCGCAAGCGTCGTCCGGCGGAGACGAAGTGCCGACGACCGGCACCGTCGATAATCCGCCCGCGGCCGCCTCGACTGAGTCGACCACTGCGCCGGCACCCGCGGCAGCGGCCCCTGCGGCAGCGGCCCCTGTGGCGGCAGCCCCTGCGGCAGCGGCTCCTGTGGCGGCGGCTCCTGCGGCAACGGCCCCGACAGTCGCCGAAGCCGACACCGCAGTGACCAACCAGCTGCACGAGCTTGCCAACGGCAAGTTCGACCGTGTCATCGGCGGCAAGAAAGAACGCACGACATTCGATTCGTTCTATTCGGGCCGCAATTACGCGCCGCTGTGGATCACCGACGGCAACGCCAATGCACGCGCGAAGGCCGCGATTGCCTATCTCGGCCAGGTCGACGCCGATGGTCTCGATCCTGCCGACTATCCGACGCCGGATTTTGCATCGCTGAAAGATCCGGCCGCGCTTGCGGAGGCGGAGCTCAAGCTGACGATGTCGGTCGTTACATACGCGCATCACGCACAAATCGGGCGGGTGCACTGGACCCGCGTCAGCGGCGACATCTCCTACGATCAGAAAGCGCCCAACCCGGCCGACGTTCTCGCCAAAATAGCCCAGGCGAAAGATGTTGGCGAAGCACTCGCAAGCTACGAGCCGCACGCGCCGGGTTACGTCGCGCTGAAGGCCAAGCTCGCTGAGCTTCGTGCCGGCAAGGAGGCCGCCGGCCCAGCCCCGGTCTCAAATGGGCCGGTGCTGAAGATCGGCATGCAAGACGCCCGGGTCCCGGTGGTGCGCGAGCGCCTCCATGTCTCGGGCGACGGTACGACCTACGACAAGGCACTCGCCGAGGCGGTTGCGAAGTATCAGAAGGAACACGACCAAAAGTCCACCGGCATGCTGACGCCAGCAACGGTCGAAGCGCTCAACGGCCGCAAGCCTGATCGGCCAGTCGACACGATCATCGCCAATCTGGAGCGGTGGCGGTGGATGCCGCATGAAATCGGCAAAACCTACGTGATGGTCAATCTTCCAGACTTCACGTTGCGCGTAGTGCAGAATGGCCATCAGGTCTGGATGACGAGGATCGTCGACGGCAAGCCCAACCTGCCGACGCCGATCATGAGCGCGGACATGAAGTACATCACGGTCAATCCGACCTGGAATGTGCCGCCGTCCATCATCGCCAAGGAATACATGCCGGTGTTACGGCAAGACTCCACGGCGCTGGAGCGGATGGGACTCAAAGTCACCACCAACCCCGACGGTACCGTGCACGTGGCCCAGCCTCCGGGTGAGCGAAACGCGCTCGGCCGCTTGCGTTTCAATTTCCCCAACAAATTCCTGGTGTATCAGCATGATACCCCGCAGAAGAACCTGTTCGCGTACGACAAAAGGGCGTTCAGCCACGGCTGCATGCGCGTCCAGGATCCGGTGAAATATGCCGAGGTCTTGCTGTCGATCGTGCGCCCGCACGACGGCTATACGGAGGCGCGTATTCGCTCGATGTTCGGCAACAATGAAGCCGACATCCAGTTCCCGACATTGATGCCCGTGCATCTGACTTATCAGACCGCCTTCGTCGACGGCGACGGCAAGCTTCAATTCCGCGATGACGTTTATGGCCGCGACAAAGAGCTGTTAGCCATCCTCAAGGGCGATGAGCGTAAGGTTGCTGATATTCCGATCGAGCGAAAAGAAAACGTGGTTCGCCGCGAGCTTCTGGCCATGCCCGAGCAGTCGTCGTTCTTCGGCGGGCACGGCGCCTTCGGTAGCGGCGGCGGCGGAGATTTCTTCTCGCGGCTGTTCGGCGCTCCGGCTGCTCAACCCCAGCCGGCGACCACAAACACCTCGCGCAAACGCGCGTCTTTGGCCCAGTAGCAAGCGAATGGGACGGCTCCGGTTCGAATGAACCGGAGCCTTCAACAGACGCTTATCTCCGTTTGTGACGGGCGGATTTGGGCGCCGGCCGCTTAACTTTTTTTCTGGGTTTGGCGGCGGACCGACGCGACTTCGTTTTGCCCTTGATTTTCTTTTTCGCGGTTTTTGCTGGCGGCGCAGCGCGCTTCGACTTTGTCTTCGCAACCGGTTTGGTTTTGCGGGCAGCCTTTGCCGCCGGCGTGCCTGAACGTTTGGGCGGAGCTTTAGGCTTGCGTTGTTGCACGGGTTGTTCGGGCGGCTCAGAAGATCCAACTCCCCGAAGTCCGGTAAAATAGGCAACCATCGGCTCGAAGTAATTCGACTGCCAACCGCCTTCTTCATAGCTGCGGTGGTCGTCCGGCACATTGCTGTGTTCGATCGTCAAGAGCGCGCCGTCACCCGCCTCCGTGAGCACAATCGAGATGACCAAATCTTCGTGCTCGTCGGTGAATTCGCTCGTTCGCCAGGTTTGGACAATGCGCTCGCTGGGGATCAGCTCAAGATTGCGTCCAGTGATGTAACCGTCCCACGCGGATACCTCCGCGCCGACCTCGTCGGACATGCTCGCCTCGCCCCCGGTCATCTCGGAATGTCCGAGACTATCGAGCCATGCCTGGTAGATTTCGGCAGGCGAAGCCGGGATCGTGGCAGTCAGCGTGAATGTGTAGGGCATTGTTACCTCCTGCGGACACCAGAGTATGAATGATGGCGATCGTTCATGGCGCAAGCCGGGCGATCGTCCCTCGCGCTCGCATTTATAGGTCCCGCGGGTCGCGCGCACATGACACGAAACCAGCGAAGCCGTCGGCACAATACGTCAACTGCGGACCCTTGCTTCCGTTGCGAAGGCATCCCCGCCCGCTGTCGCCCGAACAGCACGACCGCCGACGAAACGCTTGCTCATACATTGGGAGACCGGCGCGATGTTGTAATTCGCAAGGTCGTCGGGCATGCTTAATTAACGCGATCACTCTGGGGCCGGGGGGTCGCAATGAAAATACTCAGGTTGTCGAGGTAACGCCGGCGGGCGCTACCGGGAGACTGCGCGTACGTTGGTTTTTTTCGTGGTGTGCAGCGACGGGTTTTGCGGCAGTGGTTGCGCTAGCCGATGCTGGTTGTGCTCGAAGCGATTGGGCGCGATGCGGATTGATTTCACGCACGCAGGCCCGGGTTTATCTATTGCTACTGACCTGCTCGCTCGCGGCCTGCGCTGTTGGTCCCGATTACGTGCCGCCAGCGGCGCCTGCGCCCACCGCGTACAAGGAGCTCAAAGGCTGGAAAGCCGCCGCGCCCAGCGATGGGATTGGCCGCGGCGAATGGTGGTCGCTCTACCGCGATCCGAAGCTTGCATTCCTGATCAAGCAAGTTGATATCTCGAACCAGACCGTAGCCGCCGCCGCCGCCAGCTATGAACAGGCACGCGCCGTCATCCGGCAAGCGCAGGCGGCTCTGCTTCCGACCTTGACCGGAAGCTACACTTTCACCCGCACAATGACCGGGCCGAGATCGCTGAGTAACCAGGTCGGCAGCACAGCCGCCCTGGTCACCGGCACCCCGATTTACACCACGACGTACAACCCGCAGCTCACGGCCAGCTGGGACATCGACGTTTGGGGCAAAGTGCGCCGTCAGGTCGAGAGCAACGCCGCTGCCGCGCAAGCAACCGCCGCCGATCTCGACAACGCCAAGCTTTCGCAGCAGGCGATGCTGGCCACCGCCTATTTCAATCTCCGCGCTGCAAATTCATTGTACGATATTCTCACGAAGACCGCCAAAGAATACCGAGAAACGCTCAGAATCACGCGCAATCAATACGATGCCGGCCTCCTCCTGGGTAACGGCTGCTGTACGATCGCGGATGTATCCCTCGCCGAGGCACTGGTTCTGAACACGGAGTCGCAGGCGATTAACGTCGGCGTTCAGCGAGCGCAATTCGAGCATGCAATAGCGGTGCTGATCGGCAGACCGCCTGGCGAACTTACGGTCGGCCGGCACCTGCTCACCGGTACTATTCCAAAAATTCCAATCGCTGTTCCCTCGACGTTGCTCGAGCGGCGGCCCGACATCGCCGCGGCGGAGCGAACTATGCAGGAACAAAACGCGCTGATCGGCGTCGCGGTGGCAGCCTTCTTTCCGGACATTAGCCTGTCGGGCGCTTTGGGATGGGTCGGTACCCATCCGTTGCCGTTCAATGTCGCCAACGAGGTGTGGTCGCTCGGCGCGGCCGGCACGCAGGTACTGTTCAACGGCGGGCTTACTGCAGCCCAAGTCGATGCCGCGCGCGCAGCGTATTGGCAGAGCGTCGCCAATTATCGTCAAACCGTGCTCACCGCTTTTCAGGGCGTTGAAGATCAACTGGTCGCGATACGTCTGCTGACAAAACAACTCGCCGTGCAGCAGAAAGCGGTGAAGGACGCAAGCCGGGCGGTGGAGATCTATATGAATCAGTTTCGCGCCGGAACAGTAGCGCTTACCACGGTCGTGACGGCGGAGATCACTCTGCTGGGCTATGAGGAAACCGAACTGACCATACGGCAAGATCTCTTCCTCGCCAGCGTCACGTTAATCGAAAACCTGGGCGGCGGCTGGGACACTACCTTGCTACCGACGAGGAAAGAACTGGAGAAAGATTTCTCATTGCTGCCACAACTTCCGCCGAACGAAGCGGGCCCTCGGCTGGCACCGCCCGAAAGTCAGGCAACGCATTGATCCACCTTCACTATCAGGCTACCAGCAGGGACGCCGCGGTGAACCGAAGAGCGCATTATTAATGACTTGCGCGCAGCTCCGCCTGCTCACCGAATTGTCACGCGCGCATTAGCGAATTTTCATTAGGTTGGGCTGACTGGCACCCGCTATAAACCGACTACATCCGGATGCTTTGAAACCGCATATGGACGAGCGAACCCGCAGAACTGATGATGAGGCGAAGCCGGGCCCTCGCCCGACCGCGCCCACGCCGACCGTTAGCCCGACGGCGCCCTCGCCAATCGTTAAAAATCGCCGTGGCGGATTAGTTCGCGTCGTCTTCGGTCTCGTTGTTCTGCTCGTGCTCGTCGCTGGAGCCTACGGCTTGCTGCGCTGGATGTACTCGGGTCAGTCGGCGGGCGGTGGGCGCAGTCAATTTGCCGGAGCGCAGTCGGTCGGCGTCGCAACCATCGGACAAGGCGACATTCGCGTCATAGTCAATGCTCTCGGCACCGTGACGCCGATCGCAACCGTCACCGTGCAGACGCAGATCAGCGGTCAGCTGATGGAAGTCGGCTTCACCGAAGGCCAGCTTGTTAAACAAGGTGACTTTCTGGCGCAGATTGATCCCCGGCCGTACCAGCTTCTGCAGGCTCAGTACGAAGGCCAACTCGCGCATGACCAGGGCTTGCTCGCCCAGGCGCAGGTCGATCTCGCGCGCTATGAGAAGCTCGCCGAGCAGAATTCGATCGCCCGCCAGCAATACGAGGACCAGATCTACATCGTGCAACAGTACCAAGGCACGGTGAAGCTCGATCAGGCGCAGGTCGATCAGCAGAAACTGAACGTCATTTATTGCCGCATCGTCTCTCCGGTCACCGGCCGCGTCGGCCTTCGTTTGGTCGATCCCGGAAATTACGTGCAGACTTCCAACAGCACCGGGCTCGGCGTCGTCACTCAAATGCAGCCGATCACCGTGATCTTCCCGGTCCCCGAAGACAATCTTCCCGATATCGTGCCGCAACTCAACGCCGGCGTGGTTTTCCAGGTGGCGGCCTACGACCGCGCTAACGTCAAGCTGCTCTCCACAGGACGCGTGATCGCGCTCGACAGTCAGATCGACACCACCACAGGGACCGTCAAAGTCCGCGCCCAGTTCGACAATCCGGATTTTGCGCTGTTCCCAAATCAATTCGTCAATGCGCAATTGCTGATCAAGACGCTGAATAATGTCGTCGTGGTTCCGACCGCCGCCATTCAACGCGGTGCGCCTGGTACGTATGTTTATGTGCTCAACGCCGACAACACTGTTTCGGTGCGCCCAATCAAGATCGGTCCGACCGATGGCCCCGTAGCTGCTGTCACGTCCGGCCTTAAAACCGGCGAGCGGGTCGTCGTCGACGGTACCGATCGCTTACGCGACGGCGCGCGCGTCACCGTGCCCAGCGCCCCCGGCACCAACAGTCCGCCAGCCGGACAAAGTACTCATGCGCCAGGCGCCCAGCCGCAAGGATCAGGAAATTCGCAAAATCGGCGCAATAGCGGCAACCAGTAGAGCATGTTCCAGCGCGATGTCGGGCGGCGTGCGTAAATCCCCCACCGTCATCTCTCCCACACACGGCAGAGGCAACGGTCGGGGCCGTGACGTTGAAACGATGCGATGAACGTCTCCGAAATTTTCATTCTCCGTCCGGTCGCGACCACGCTGTTGATGGCGGCGATCATGCTGTCGGGCATCGTCGCCTATACCTTCCTGCCGCTCTCAACTTTGCCTGAGGTCGACTACCCGACGATCCAGGTGCAGACATTTTATCCGGGCGCCAGTCCCGAGGTGATGACGTCGTCGGTTACCGCTCCGCTCGAGCGCCAGCTCGGTCAGATGCCGGGATTGAACCAAATGACGTCGGCAAGTTCCGGCGGCGCCTCGGTGATCACTCTTCAGTTCGGTCTGGATTTGAGCCTCGACGTGGCCGAGCAGGAAGTCCAGGCCGCGATCAATGCTGCGAACAATCTGCTCCCGAGCGATCTGCCGATTCCGCCGGTCTACGCCAAGATCAACCCGGCCGACGCGCCGATCCTGACGCTCGCGGTCACATCAAAAACCCTGTCGCTGACCCAACTGGAAGATTTGAGTGAGACCCGGCTGGCGCAAAAGATTTCGCAGCTCACCGGTGTCGGGCTCGTCAGCATCAGTGGCGGCCATCGGCCGGCCGTGCGCGTGCAGTTCAATCCGCAGTCGCTCGCCGCTTATGGAATCAACATCGACGATGTTCGCACGTCGATCGGCAATTTCAACGTCAACATCCCGAAGGGAAATTTTGACGGCCCGGCGCAAGCCACCACGATCAACGCCAACGACCAGTTGGAGACCGCCGCGCAATACGCCAACACCGTCATCGCCTACCGCAACGGTGGACCAGTCAGGCTATCGGACGTGGCGAGCGTCGTCAGCGGCACGGAGAATTCCAAACTTGGCGCGTGGGCGAATACGACGCCGGCGATTCTGCTCAACGTGCAACGGCAACCGGGCGCCAACATCATCCAGGTGGTCGACCGCATCAAGGCGTTAATGCCGCAGATCGTGTCGACACTGCCGGCCGCCGTCGATGTCGGCGTTCTCAGCGATCGCACCGTAACAATTCGCGCCTCGGTTTCCGACGTCGAATTCGAACTCGCTCTGGCGATTGTCCTCGTCGTGATTGTGATCTTCGTTTTCCTGCGAACGCTGCCCGGCACCATCATTCCGAGCCTCTCAGTGCCGTTGTCCCTCGTCGGCACGCTCGGGGTGATGTACCTCCTAAGTTTCAGTCTCGACAATCTGTCGCTGATGGCGCTGACCATCGCCACCGGTTTCGTGGTCGACGACGCCATCGTGATGATCGAGAACATTGCACGATACGTTGAAGACGGCATGGCTCCGGTGGAGGCTGCGCTGCGCGGCTCGGCGCAAATCGGCTTCACCATCATCTCACTGACGATCTCGCTGATCGCGGTGCTGATACCGCTGCTCTTCATGGGCGACGTCGTTGGCCGCCTGTTCCACGAGTTTGCGATTACGCTTGCGGTCACGATCGTGATTTCCGCCGTCGTTTCGTTGACGCTGGTGCCGATGATGTGCGCAAAGCTGATCCGGCATCACAGCGAGGCCGAGCGATCAAGCTTCGACATCCATGCCGAACGCGCGTTCGATGCGGTCATCGCGCTCTACGCTCGCGCGCTCAATTGGGTTTTGGACAGGCAACCGCTGACGCTCGCAGTCGCAATTCTCACGCTCGGCGTTACGGTGCTGCTCTACATTATGATCCCGAAAGGGTTCTTTCCGGTCCAGGACACCGGGATGATCCAGGGCATCTCGGAGGCCTCGCAAAGCATTTCCTATCAGGCGATGGCTACTCTGCAAAATCAGGTGGCCGAGGAGATCCTCAAGGATCCCGACGTCGAGAACCTGAGCTCATTCATCGGCGTCGACGGCACCAATCAGACGCAGAATACCGGCCGCTTTCTGATCAATCTAAAGCCGCACGACCAGCGCAGGCTCACCGCAACGCAGATCATGCGGCGCATCCAGAAGGAAATTTCCAGCATCGCCGGCATGCAGCTTTACATGCAGCCGGTGCAGGACCTGACCATCGACGCCACCGTCAGCCGCGCGCCCTATCACTTCGTACTCGAGGACGCCAACTCCACCGAATTCAACGCCTGGGTTCCACAGCTGGTGGACCGGCTCAGTCAACTACCGCAGATCACAGACGTTGCCAGCGACTTGCAGCAACAAGGGCTGGCGCTCGACATCATCATCGACCGCGCCACCGCCGCGCGTTTCGGAATTACGCCTGCGACCGTCGACAACGCGCTTTACGATGCCTTCGGGCAACGCATCATCTCGACGATCTACACCCAGTCGAACCAGTACCGGGTGATCATGGAGGTCGATCCGACGCTGCAGCTCTCGCTCGACGGGCTGTCGATGATCTATCTGCCATCGTCGTCCTCGACGACAAACGGCCAAGTGCCGCTTTCCGCGATCGTGCACGTCGAGCAGCGCAACGGACCGTTGCTGGTCACGCATTTCGGGCAGTTGCCCGCGACCACGATCTCATTCAATACCGCACCAGGTGTTTCGCTCGGCGCGGCGGTCGACGCGATCGAGCAAGCCGAGCACGATCTCCGCCTTCCGATCAGCTTCACGACCGCGTTCCAGGGCACCGCGGCGGCGTTTCAATCCTCCTTGCTCAATGAGGTCTTTCTGATCATCGCCGCGGTCGTGGCGATGTATATCGTGCTCGGGGTTCTGTACGAAAGCTTTGTCCACCCGATCACCATCCTCTCGACGTTGCCGTCGGCAGGCGTCGGTGCGCTGCTGTCGTTGATGCTGTTGCACTACGATCTCGACATCATCGCTATCATCGGCATCATTTTGTTGATCGGCATCGTCAAGAAAAACGCGATCATGATGATCGACTTCGCGCTCGAGGCCGAGCGCGTCGAAGGTCTGCCGCCGCGTGAGGCGATTTACCAGGCTTGCCTGCTGCGATTCCGGCCGATCATGATGACGACCATGGCGGCAATTCTCGGCGCGCTACCGTTGATGGTCGGCACCGGCACCGGATCTGAATTGCGCCAGCCGCTCGGCATAGCGATTATCGGGGGCTTGATCTTCAGCCAGCTGCTGACGCTTTTCACCACGCCGGTGATCTATCTCTACTTCGATCGCCTGGCCATGCGTCTGACCGGAAGCCGGCCGGCAAACCCGCTGGCGCCGCGCGACGAGCCGGCCGAATGAACATTTCCGCCCCGTTCATTTCGCGCCGAGTGGCGACAACTTTGCTGACGCTTGGCATCGCCATCGGCGGCTTCCTCGGATTTTCCAAGCTGCCAGTATCGCCGCTGCCGCAGGTCGATTTTCCGACGATTTCCGTAACCGCGACGCTGCCCGGCGCCAGTCCTAACACCGTAGCAACCAGCGTCGCCGAACCACTTGAGCGCCATCTCGGGCAGATCGCCGACGTCAGCGAAATGACGTCGCAAAGCGGCATCGGACAAGCCCGCATCACGCTTCAGTTCGACATCACCCGCGATATCGACGGTGCCGCGCGAGACGTCGAGGCAGCGATCAACGCCGCGCGCGCCGATCTGCCGACGAACCTTCCGAACAATCCGACCTACCGCAAAGTCAATCCGGCCGACGCACCGATCCTGATCCTGGCACTCACCTCGAAAACGCTAACCCGAGGCCAGATGTATGACGCTGCGAGCAATATCCTGGCACAGCGGCTTTCGCAGCTCAGCGGCATCGGCAACGTTGTCATCGGAGGCTCGACGTTGCCGGCGGTTCGCGTCGAGCTCAACTCGCAGGCGCTCTACAAGTACGGGATCGGCCTCGAAGACGTTCGCGCGGCGCTGGCTTCCGCCAACGCCAACAGTCCGAAGGGCACCATCGACGACGGCAATCTGCGTTATCAGATCTACACCAATGACCAGGCTAACGTGGCTGCCGACTATGCGCCGCTCGTCATCGCTTATCGCAACGGTGCTGCGGTCCGACTATCCGATATCGCCGAAGTACAGGACTCGGTTCAGGATGTACGCAATCTCGGCATGTCCAACGGCCAGCCTTCGGTACTCCTCATCCTGTTCCGCCAGCCGAACGCCAACATCATCGAGACGATCGACAACGTGACGGCCGAGTTGCCCCGTCTGGAAGCGGCGATGCCGGCGGATATGAACGTAACCATCGCCATCGACCGCAGCACCACCATCCGAGCCTCCTTGCACGATACCGAGCTGACCTTGGTGATGGCGATCTTCCTGGTGACGATCGTCGTCTATCTGTTTCTGCGCAACATTCGGGCCACGATCATACCCAGCGTTGCAGTGCCGGTTTCGATCGTCGGCACCTTCGGCGTTATGTACCTTTTCGGCTACAGCCTCGACCTGCTGTCGCTAATGGCGCTCACCATCTCCACCGGTTTCGTCGTCGATGACGCCATCGTCGTTCTGGAAAACGTCTCCCGGCACATGGAAGACGGAATGCCGCCGATGGAGGCCGCCTTTCGTGGCGCCCGCGAGGTTGGCTTCACCGTCATGTCGATCAGTTTCTCCCTGATCGCGGTGTTCACTCCGATCCTGCTGATGGGCGGCATCCTCGGACGCTTGTTTCGCGAGTTCACCGTCACGCTATCGGTTGCTATTCTCATATCGCTGGCAATCTCGCTCACCACCACGCCCATGATGTGTGGGCTGCTTCTTCGTCCGCGATCGGCGCGAGAGCGCGAAAGCGAAGGCCACACGGGCTTCTTCACGCATGTACGCAACTTCTATGGGTGGTCGCTTGGATGGGCTCTGCGCCACCGCGCTCTGGTGTTGCTGATTTTTATCGCCACCATTTGCCTCAACGTCGAACTCTACATTTTCGTGCCCAAAGGATTCTTCCCTCAGCAGGACACCGGAAGAATGGTCGGCTCACTGCAGGCTGATCAAAGCATCTCGTTCCAGTCGATGAGCCAGAAACTGCGGCAGATGATGACGATCGTGCAGCAGGACCCGGCGGTGCAGAACGTCGTCGGCTATACCGGGGTCGGCAGCGGCGGCGGCTATGCGCAGATCAACACCGGCAATGTCTACGTTTCGCTGAAGCCGTTGTCCGAACGCAAACTGTCGGTGGATCAGGTGATCGCGCGATTGCGGCCGAAGCTTTCCCAGGTTTCCGGCGGACGCCTCTATCTCGCCGCGGTCCAGGATCTGCGTGCCGGCGGCCGCCAGAGCAACGCTCAATATCAATACACGCTCCAATCGGAAAACGTGCAGGATCTTTATGAATGGACGCCGAAGCTGGTCGACGCGCTGGAGCACAGCACCGTTCTGACGGACGTCAGTTCCGATCAGCAACAGCGCGGGCTGGAGACTTACGTCGACATCGATCGCGACACCACCGCGCGTCTCGGCATCAGCCCACTGCAAATCGATAACACGCTCTACGATGCCTTTGGCCAGCGCCAGGTCTCGGTCATCTACAGCGCCATCAATCAGTACCACGTGGTGATGGAAATCGACCCGCGTTACACGCAGTATCCGGATTCGTTGCGCGATGTATACGTGTCTGCCTCTGGAGCTACTCCCCCCGGCACTTCAGCGACCAATGCAGCGGGCGGAACGGTCACTCCAGCAAAGACGAATGGCACACTTGCCACCTCGCTTGCGGTGCCGTCCGCGTCAGGCGCCTCGCGATCGACCGCAACATCGAGCGCCACGGCTGCAACATCCGCGAACGCCATAGCGGCGCGCAATGCCGCCATCAATGCTCTCGCCAATACCGGTCATGGATCGACGTCCGCAGGCGCCGCAGTCTCGACCACGCAGGAGACCATGATCCCGCTGGCGGCAGTCACCCACTACCGGCCGAGCCACACACCGCTGTCGGTCAATCACCAGGGTCTGTTCGTCGCCTCGACCATGTCGTTTAATTTGCAGCCGGGCAAATCGCTTGGTGAAGCGGCCCAGGAGATTGATGCCGCTATTGCGCGGATTCATACGCCGACTTCCGTCCGCGGCACACTTGCCGGCACCGCGCAGCTGTTTCAGCAGTCATTGTCCAAGGAGCCGATTCTCATCCTCACCGCCATTGCCGCGGTCTATATTCTGCTCGGTGTGCTCTATGAGAGCTACGTTCATCCGATCACGATTCTCTCGACCTTGCCGTCGGCCGGCGTCGGCGCACTCGCGACCTTGATGGTGTGCCGCACCGAGTTCGACATCATCGGACTGATCGCCGTGATCCTTCTGATCGGCATCGTCAAAAAGAACGCAATCATGATGATCGACTTCGCTATCGAAGCGAAGCGGGCGCGAAATTTAAGCTCTTACGATGCGATTTTCGAAGCCTGTCTGCTTCGTCTACGCCCGATTTTAATGACGACCTCGGCGGCGATTCTTGGCGCGATACCGCTGGCGCTGAGTTTCGGCAATGGCGGAGAAATACGCCGGCCGCTCGGCATCGCCATCGTCGGCGGGCTAGTCATCAGTCAAATACTGACGCTTTACACGACGCCGGTGCTATACCTTTATCTCGACCGTCTCAGCGAATGGTGGTCGCGCGTCCGGCCTAGAGTGCCGCGACCGCAACTACCGGCTCCCGGCGCTCAGCCGGCCGAGTAGGCCTTTGCGGCTAACTAAGCCCTTCGAGTCTCGGAGGGTGCTGCGGCTTCACCGAATATAAATCGGCCTTCGGCTGTAGCAGCAAGGAGATGTCCAGCGCCAGCGCGCCGGCGGAAGCACTGCCCGCAGTCGTCTGATCTCTATGCTTTCATGGGCGATGACGGGCGCCCTGTAGCCGTCATCGACGACGGGGTCTGCTTCCAGGAGCGCGATATCGTGCTCCAATTCATAGACGGCCTGGTGGGCTGCACGCCAATGGCCGTGCTCCCGATGCCAACGCTGCCCCGCATCCGCCGGCAAGCCGGAGCCGACGAGCCACAGCGCCACACATGCGAAAATCGAAAACCTGATCGTCATGCCGTTCGTCCCGTGGCCCTAGCGATGATAGACGCACCGGCGTACGAAAGAAAAGCCCCGGCGTGTCTCCTTGCCGGCCGGTTGCCGCCGTGAACTTTTCGCGAATCGCGTTCTCACGCAGGAGCCAAAGCCGTATGAACGAACGCTACTTTGAGGATTTCGCCGTTGGGGAGATTTTCAAGCCCAGCGGACGGGTGCGCGTCGAGAAGGACGAGATCGTCGCGTTTGCCAAGAAGTATGATCCGCAATTCTTTCATCTCGACGAGGAAGCGGCGCGCAAATCGATTTTCGGCCGGCTGGTGGCGAGCGGCTGGCATACCGCCGCCATGACAATGAGCTTGGTCGCGGGCAGCGAATATCGATCAGCCGGCGGCACCGTGGGTCTCGGCTTCGAAGGTATGCGCTGGCCTATCCCGGTCTTTCCCGGCGATGAGTTGCGGATCGAAACCGAAGTCCTCGAAGTGCGGCCGTCGAAGTCGCGTCCCGATCGGGGGTTGATGAAGGTGCGGACCCGCACGCTCAACCAGAACGGCGAGGCGGTGCAAGAACTGATCGCCAACGCTATGGTGCCGCGGCGCCCAAAGAGCGAAACGGTCTAAGACAAGCGTCAAGGTCTGGGAATCAGATAAGGCTATCGGCCTCTTGGGGAGACGGGCGAATGCGCATCGGGTCGGAAGCCAAGAGTGTGGTTTTCGGAACTACTGCAAATCCGATTCGTTCGCCCGGCTGATGTCGAAAGCACCGCACCCATGAGCGCCTCATCTCCGAGAATCATCGAAACCGCGCTCAGCGGTTACGAGCTTTTGAACGATCCGCTCCTGAACAAGGGCACGGCCTTCACCGATGCCGAGCGCGACGTTTTCGATCTGCACGGTCTGTTGCCACCCTACGTGACGACGCTCGATCTGCAGGTCGAACGGCGGCTCGACGCTTTTCGCGGGCCCGGCAGCGACCTGCAAAAGTACATCTTTCTTCGCGGCACGCAGGACACCAACGAAACCCTGTTCTACGCGCTTTTGACCCGGCACATCGAAGAGCTGATGCCGACGCTTTATACCCCGACCGTGGGCATTGGCTGTCAGCAGTTCAGCCGCATCTTCCGCAAGCCGCGCGGTTTGTTTCTAAGTTTTCCGCTCAAGGACCGTATCGGCCGCATCCTCGCCAATCCCCGCTTCGATAAGGTCGAAGCAATCGTCGTGAGCGACGGGGAGCGCATCCTGGGCCTCGGCGATCAAGGCGCCGGCGGCATGGGAATTCCGATCGGCAAGCTCGCGCTTTACACCGCCTGTGCCGGGCTTCATCCCTCGACCACGTTGCCGGTTCTGCTCGACGTCGGCACCGACAATCGCGCGCTCCTCGACGATCCGCTTTACATCGGCTGGCGGCATGAACGCGTGCGGGGCCAAGCCTACGACGATTTCGTCGCGGCGTTCGTCGACGCCGTGCGCGCGCGCTGGCCGCACGTATTGCTGCACTGGGAAGATTTCGCCTTCGGCAACGCCAACCGCCTGCTCGCGCAATATCGCGACAAAGTCTGTAGCTTTAACGACGACATTCAGGGCACTGCCGCCATCGCCATCGGCACTATCCTCAGCGCCATCAACGTGACCGGCGTGCCGCTCACCGACCAGCGCATTGCGGTGCTCGGCGCCGGCTCGGCCGGCACCGGAATTTGCGCGCTGTTGCTGCGCGCCATGGTCGAGGCGGGCGTGGCAGAGCATGATGCCCGCAGCCGCTTTTACCTGGTTGATCGGGAAGGACTGCTGGTCGAGGGCATGAACGGTTTGCAGCCGTTTCAGGCGCGTTTCGCCCAAAGCCGCGACAACATCGCCGCCTGGTCGCTAAAATCCGCCAATCGGATCGGCCTCGCCGAAGTCGTCGCCAATGCACACCCGACCGTCCTGATCGGCACGTCCGGACAAGCTCATTCCTTCTCTGAGCCGGTGGTTCGGACCATGGCTACGCACGCGCAGCGGCCAGTGATCTTTCCGCTGTCTAATCCGACAGAACGAAGCGAGGCGACGCCGGAGGACCTGCTTGCCTGGACGGAAGGACGCGCCGTCATCGGCACCGGCAGCCCTTTTCCGCCAATCATGCGCGACGGCCGTCCGTACCGCATCGACCAAACAAACAACGCCTACGTCTATCCCGGCATCGGGCTCGGCGCGATCGCGGTAGAGGCAAGCCGGATTTCCGACGGCATGTTTCTCGCTGCCGCGCGCACGATCGCCGGCCTGTCTCCGGCTAAAAACGATCCACGCGCCAACCTTTTGCCGCCGCTCGCTGAAATACGAGAAGTCACCCTGGCGGTAGCGATCGCGGTCGCCAGCCAAGCCGCAAGAGAGGGACTCGCTCACCTCAGGCCTGGGCAGGACCTCACCGATACGGTAACGGCGCTGATGTGGGAGCCGGTTTATGCGGCGTACCGGCGGCTTCCCTCGGCGAAAAGCAGCTAGGTCCTACCGGTAAGCAATCTAGCGGAGCGCGCCGTGACCGTGGCGCGCTCTAAGATGGAGTATCCACAACGTTTGAACGCCCCGCTGCTTGCTAACGCGACAAACAAACCGCGGGCCACAGCGTAGGCGCTTCAACCGCCGGCGAAGCTGTTATCAGCAAACCCAGACGAAGCCGATCGGCGATGCCCGCCAGCACGAGCCAACGCCATACGCATACCAGCGGCCATTCCAATAGTGCCGCCCGCCGCCGTACCAGACGCCGCCGTGATAACGGCCACCATAGCGCCATCGGCCGCAACGGTAGCAAGCGACGTTCTGCACGTCGGACGCGTCAGCCGCAGCGGCGCCAATCAGTTGCGGGCTCGCGGGAGTTGCATTCGCAAGCTTGTTGCCACCGAAGCCGATGACCGCAACCACCGCGGCGATCGCAAGCGAAAGCCAAAACATTCTACGCATGGATGATCCCTGTATTTGTGTCCTTACCACTTCGGCACTTTGGCTGGCTGCCATGACAATTGCAAGAAGCCAGCGGGTGAGTTTCAAGGCCGCTAATACCCAGCGGTTGGCGCTGATCGGCTACGTCAAGGTATGCGGGTAAGGCACTTAGCCAGATGACCCGCCAAGGGCGGATTTTCACGGCCGCCTAATGCCCCGCCATGTGACGGCCGATTTCGGTCAGATCGGCTTCGCTGGCGCGGGTCTCGTAGACGATTTCCCCGTGGAAGATCACGACCAGCCGGTCGGCAAGCTCCAACAGTTCGTCGAGGTCTTCGCTGACCAGAAGCACCGCTGCCCCGCGGTTGCGCGCCGCCATGATCTCGGCGTGGATTTGCGCGACCGCGGCGAAGTCGAGGCCAAAGCACGGATTGGCCGCGACCAGAATATCGACTTCGCCGGAGAGTTCGCGCGCGAGCACCGTGCGCTGCACGTTGCCGCCGGACAGTTCTCCGATCGCGGTATCGTCCGAGCGGGTCTTGATCTTGTAGCGCTCGATCTTGCGCATGGCGTTGTTGTGGAACGCCGCACGATTGAGCCACCAGCCGCCGGATGCGAAGGGCGCGCGATCAAACTCGCGGAAGGCCAGATTGTCGGCAACGCTCATGCGCGCGACGCAGGCGTTCTTCAACGGCTCTTCAGGAAGCACCGAGAGATGATTGTGCCGCATCTCTTGCCGCCTGGCGTGATAAAGCTCGCCCTGTAGGTAGACTTTGCCGCTCTCGGCCTCGCGCTGGCCGGCGAGGACTTCGATCAGCTGGCGCTGCCCATTACCCGACACGCCGGCGACGCCGACGATCTCGCCGCCTCGGATTGAAAGCGACACGTCGCGCACCGCCGGCTGACCGCCATCGTCGAGTGCGTTCAACTTCTCGATGTCGAGCCGCGGCTTGCCGAACTCTCCGGTGCGCGGCGGCTGTACTGTCAATTCCTCGGCGCCGATCATGGTGCGCGCCATCGCATCGGGGCTCAAATCCTTGACCAGGCCGTGCCCGGCCAGTTTGCCGCGGCGCAGGATGGTGACCTCGTCGGCAAACGCCATGACCTCGCGGAATTTGTGGGTAATCATAAGAATGGTGAGATCGCCGCGCGCCACCATGTCGCGCAGCATGCCGAGCACTTCATCGGCTTCGCCGGGAGTGAGCACCGAAGTCGGTTCGTCGAGGATGAGAAAGCGCCGCTGCAGATAAAGCTGCTTGAGGATTTCGCACTTTTGCCGTTCGCCGGCAGAAATCGCCGAGACTTTGGCGTTCAGCGGCACGCGAAACGGCATCCGCGAAAGGAAATCTTCCAGCGCTTTGCGCTCCTTGTTCCAATCGACGACTGCGGGCACGTGGTCGCGCGCCAGCACAAAATTTTCCGCAACCGTCATCGCCGGCACCGACGTGAAGTGCTGATAGACCATACCAAGGCCGAGCGCGTGCGCGGCGCGCGGATTGCCGATGACCTCCTGCCGCTCGTCGATGATCAGCTCGCCGGCATCGGCCTGGTAATAGCCCATGATGCATTTGACGAGCGTCGATTTTCCGGCGCCGTTCTCGCCGAGAAGAGCGTGGAACGTGCCCGGCCTGACTTTCAGCGAAACCTGGTCGAGCGCCGTGAACTCGCCGAAGCGCTTGGTCATATTGATCGCTTCGATCCCGAACGTCTTCTTGCCGGCGGTATGCGATGGAAGTCCGCCGGGCGGGATCAGCGTGGCCATTTCGCTCACGCAATGACCTCGATGAACTTCGCCGAATCCGACACCGCGCCGAACACGCCGCCCTGCATCTTGATCATCTTGAGGGCGTGCTCGTGGTTGCTTTTGTCGGTGGCGCCGCAACAATCTTCGAGCAGCAAGCACTCAAAGCCGCGATCATTGGCCTCGCGCATGGTGGTGTGGACGCACACGTCAGTGGTGATGCCGGTGAGTACGATGTTGTCGATACCGGCCAGCCGCAGCAGCAGCTCAAGATCGGTGGCGCAGAACGAGCCCTTGCCCGGCTTGTCGATGATCGGCTCGCCCTCGCGCGGCGCCAACTCGGCGATGATGTCCCAGCCCGGCTCGCCGCGCACCAGAATGCGGCCGCAGGGCCCGGGATCGCCGATACCGGCGCCGATCTGACGCGAACGCCAGCGCTTGTTGGCCGGCAAGTCGGCAAGATCGGGACGATGGCCCTCGCGGGTGTGGATGACGTGGAAGCCCTTGGCACGCGCCGCCGCAAGCGTGCGCTTGATCGGTTCGATCGGCGCGCGCGTCAACGAAAGATCGTAGCCCATCTTGTCGACGTAGCCGCCGACACCACAGAAGTCGGTCTGCATGTCGATGATGATGAGCGCGGTGTTCTCCGGCCGCAGATCCCCGTTGTAAGGCCACAGATAAGGATCGGCGGTAACGTATCGCTCCGCCGTGCTGCTCTCTTTGCGCGCCACTTGTTGCATGACTTACCTCGTAATCGACAGCTCAGCGGGGGCGCCGATCAGCGTGCGCTTCGGCGAACAGGTTGCGATCATGATCAGCAAAGTGAGAATGTAAGGCGCGGCGTTGAACAGATGATAGCCGTGGCTATAGCCGACCGATTGCAGCGCCGGCCCGAGCGCGGCGGCGCCGCCAAACAGGAGCGAGGCGCCGAGACACAGCAGCGGATTCCAGCGGGCGAAAATAACGAGCGCGACCGCGGTGATGCCCTGGCCGCTGGACAATCCCTCATTCCAGCTGCCGGGATAATAGAGCGACAGGAACGAACCGCCGATACCGCCGAGAAAGCCGCCGAACATGGTGGCGCGCAGTCGGATGAAATTGACCGAGTAGCCCATCGCCAGAGCGGCATCCGCACTTTCGCCCGCGGTGCGGATGATCAGGCCCCATCGCGTCGTCCGCAGCGCCCACACCAGCACAGGTGCTAAAACGACGCCGATGATAAACAGCACATTGATGCGCAAGGCCGCGCGAAGCTGGGGAATATCGCTCCACCAGCCGAGGTCGATCGACGGCAGCCGCGGCGCGGTCGGCTCGATCAGCGGCTTGCCGAGATAAAACGCGAGCCCGACGCCGAACAGCATCAGCGCAATGCCGACCGCAATATCGTTGACGCGCGGCAGCCCACAGATACCGGCGTGAATCGCGCCCATGCCCGCACCGGTGATGCCCGCGGCGAGCACGCCGAGCCACGGCGAGCCGGTGAGATACGACACGCCATAGCCGGCCATCGCGCCCATGACGAGCGTACCTTCGAGGCCGAGATTGATGCGGCCGCTTCGCTCCGTAATGCACTCGCCGAGGCTGACGAAGATAAACGGCGTCGAGACTCGTATCGCGCCGCCGAGCACGGCGATCGCGACCGTCCACAATCCAATATCGCCGGGATTGGCCATTTCAGGCGGCCTTTCCCTTGAAGAAACTCCAGCGCCCGTAAAGCGTGTCGCTCGCCAGCACCATCATGAAAATCAAACCCTCCAGCACCAGCACCGAAGCATCAGGCAATCCCAGGCGGCGCTGCAGCAGCCCGCCGCTGGCGCCGATGCCGCCGAGCAGGATCGCCACCGGAATGATCGCCAGCGGATTCTGCCGCGCGAGAAACGCGACCAAAATTCCCGCAAAGCCGTACCCCGCGGCGAGATTGGCGTTGGCGCGCCCCTGTACTGCGGCGACTTCCATCATGCCGGCAAGACCGGCCGCGGCCCCGGCGAGAAAGCAAATGATCAGAATAAGCTTGCCGACACTTAAGCCAACCACCTTGGCGGCGCGGATATTGCCGCCGGCGACGCGCGCAGCGAAGCCGAACACGGTGTGATAGATCAGGATGTAGGAGAGAACGGCGGCAATGATACCGAACACCAAGCCCCAATGCACTTCCATGCCGGGAATGCTGCCGATCATATTGGCGGCACCGATCTCGGGCGTTGAAGGTTTGTTGAGACTGGTCGGATCGCGCATCGGACCTTCGACCAGAAAATTGAGGATTGCGAGCGCGATATAGACGAGCAGCAAGCTCGAAATTGTTTCATTGACACCGCGATATTGGCGGAGCGCGCCGGACAGCATGATCCACAATCCGCCGCCAATCATGCCGGCGCATGCCATGGCGACGTCGACAATGAACGGCGGCGCGCCTTGCAGCGCCAACGCCGCGCTGGTCGCCGTCAGCGCACCGATCAAGAGCGCGCCCTCCCCGCCAATGATCACCATGCCGAGCTGTGCCGGCAGCGCCGTGCACAAGGCGGTCAAGATCAGCGGCGCGGCGCGCGTCAGCGTGTTCTGCCAGGAGAACCAGGTGCCGAATGCGCCTTGATACATATAGAAGTAGAGATCGAGCGGGTTCTTCCCGAACAGCGCGACAAAGATGCCGAACAGAACGAGCGAACCCGCCAGGGCGAGCGCGGGGATAACGATGTATTCCGCCGCGCCGCCGATTTTCCGGCCGTAGGGCGGCAAATGTAGAAGCGCGCCGAGCCCCGAGGGAGCTATCGGCGCGCCAACGTCAGCTTTCACGAAGTCGCTCCGATCACGCCCTCGACCAGATAGTCCATCTTCTCAAGCGTCGGATCGGTCTGGCCTTGGGAGACGCCAGAGGCGATGACGGTCTTGCCCTTGTTGTCGGCGATCGGGCCTTTGAAGATGACGTAGGTGCCGGCGGTCAGTCCCGCCTTGACCTCGTCGGCCTGTTTGCGCGCTGCTTCCGACACCATCGGGCCGTACGGCGAAACCTTCACCAGCCCTTCTTTCAGGCCGCCGCGATAGAAGTTCGGGATGGTCTCGCCGGATGTGAACATCTTGGCAAAGCGCGGGTAAAGCACTTCCCAGTTCCACTCGGCGCCGGTGAGGTAGGCTTTCGGCGCAAGCACCGCCTGATTGACGTGATAGCCGCCGACCATGGCGCCGCGCCGCGCGGCGTTTTCCACCACGGTCTTCGGACCGTCGACGTGGCAGGTGACGACGTCGACACCCTGGTCGATCAGGCTGTTGGTTGCTTCGGCCTCTTTGACCGGCATCGACCAGTCACCGGTGAAGATCACCTGAGTGGTGACTTTCGGATTGGCGAGCTTGGCCCCCATCGTGAACGCGTTGATATTGCGCAGCACTTGCGGGATCGGCTTGGCCGCGACGAAGCCGAGCTTGCCGGTCTTGGTCATGTGGCCGGCGACGACGCCGCTGACGTACTGGGCCTCGTCGATGTAGCCGAAATAGCTGCCGGCGTTCTTCGGATCCTTTTCGGACCACAAGCCGCCGCAATGCTCGAAGCGCAGCTTCGGATACTTCGCCGCCATTTTTAGCATGTGCGGATTGTAGTAGCCGAAGGAAGTCGGGAATAAGAGCGTCGCGCCGTCGAGATTGATCATCGACTCCATGGTCTTTTCGACCGCGTCGGTCTCCGGGACCTTCTCTTCCTCAACGACCTTGATGCCCGGGACCTTCTTCAAGGCGGCTGCGCCGGCTGCGTGGGCTTGGTTGTAGCCGTAGTCGTCGCGCGATCCGACGTAGATGAAGCCGATGGTGGTGTCCTTCGCCATGGCCTGGCGGAGCGGAAGAGCCGTGCCGACGGCTAATGCAGCCGTCCCTTGCAGAATGTGACGGCGCGAAAGTTTGTCGAAATTCATTACATGCTCCCTGGATACGCAGGCGCGCGCCGGCGGCGCCGCTGCTTGGCTAGCCATCAAGACTGATGGGCATTCTTCGATTGCGATCGGGAGCTTCGCAAAGGCTGTGCCAGCGCGGCCGCGATCAATTCTGGCGGCCGATCGCCATGAAATAGCTAAAGAATTTGGAGCGGCTATGATTTGGGCACAGAATGGATGGTACGTCGCCACCACGCCTGATTAAAAATTAGGCAGCTTCGTAATGAAGCCGCTCGCACAGTCAGGCTTGCGCGGCCATCCGTCGATCGACAGAGCGCGAGCGCCCGACCAGCATCGACCGAATTGCGGTGAAGACATTGTCGAACGCCGGGCGCCGGTAGTCCCATTTGGTGTCGGCCGAAAGCGGCACCATGACCATGGTGGCGTTGGCTTCGAACAACGAAATGTCACCGTCCGCATTGACCGCGAAATCGACGCCGCAATAGTCGAGATCAAGCGCATCGTTGATGCGCTGCAGCCCCGCCATGCCGCGCGCTCCGATAAAACTGCCGATGTCGGTGAGGAAGGCCGCGTCCTTGGCGCGGTGCTCGGCAAATTCGGCCATATCGGCGCGAAAGTAGTGCACCTTCCAATCCCGCGAGATCGCCAGATGCAGCGGATAGATCTTGCGATCGATAATCATCACACGGCACTTGCGAAAGAAGCCATCGCCGTCGCGCGCATCGAGTTGCTCGATGAGACACAAATCGTCGCCCGGAAATTCCGCGGCGGTTGTATTCAAGTCTTGCAGGTTTTCGACGCGCTCGAAGAAAATGCCGGTGTGAAAGCCCAGCGCGCGGACGAGAAATGGAAAAGAAAATCCGGCGCTCGCAACGGCCCTCCCCGCTTCAGAAGAGGCGAGCACTTGCCGCGGCAACGTTGCCATCCGCGGAACGACAACGCTAGGTGCGCCGAGCAGGCGTTCCGCATTCGTAGCACGTCCAGTCTTAAGCACTGCGTGGGGATGATTGATGACGGGCTGATCCGTTCGCGCAAGCACCGCACAAGCGGCTTCGAGACCTTCCCGGCATAAATCGGCGTCGCCAATGCTGTTGAAGACCAGATCGTGCGGCGGCAGTGGCACGTTCGGATCGTGATACTCGGTGACCAAGACTGTTGTTTGAAAGTGCCGATCATCGAGGATGGACGTCGTCGGTATGTTGCCGCCGGCGGCCGAAACCAGCAGCAGCACCGCGATGGCGGGACCGTCGCCGCGATACGGTAACACAGTCAACGAGTGACCCTTGAACCCTTTATCTCGATGCTCGCGTGCGCCCGCACTGTCCCCAATCTCGGCCAGGACATTACCCATGCCGCGGTGAGCGTGGATGTGATCCGGATCGATCCGCAGCGCGTGTTCGAAATGCAGTCTGGCCTCTGTCTGCTCGCCCAGCAGAAACAGAAGGTTGGCAAGATTGACATGCCCGGCGGCATTGTCCGGATGGTGGCGAACGGCCTCGCTGAACAGCGAGCGGGCAGCTTCTTTGTATCCGGCGTCAAGGACCAGCGTCCCGAAGTCATTGAGTGCGCCAAAATCGGTCGGCGATCGCCGGAGCAATTCGAGATAGTCGCTCTTGGCCTGTTCGAATTGACCTAGCTCGCGGAACAGACTTGCGCGCTCGAAGCGGGCTTTCAGTGCGTCCGGATTTTTCCCGAGTTCGCGGCCGAGTTGCTCCACCCGCAAAGTGCGGGACGCTGGCCTGAGATTCTTGGAGATTTGGCCCAAGCTTTGACCCGAAATGCCGAATCAGACGCCGCAATATTAGAACAAAATTTACCATGAAGGCGAAGGATACGGCGCGCGGCGGCGTTGCACGCGAAGGCGCCTTCAATGGAAAAAAGCCAATCCGACCCTGGCAAGATTGTGCTCGGCGATCCGGTTCCCTGGTTCACGGCACCGGTGATCTCGGGAGGCTCGTTTAGCCTCTCAGTCGCGGCCGGCCGCTGGATCGTGCTGAGTTTTCTCGGCTCACCGGCCGATCCGCGCGTCGAGCGCGAATTGGCCGAGATGCTTGACGTGTTCCAGCTGTTTCATGAAGGCCGGCTGGTTTTCCACGGCATACTCACCGCGCTTCCGCAGAACCCCGCGCCTTACCTGAAACTCAGCACGCCGGCGACGTCGTTTCTTGCCGACTATGACGGCGAGATCAGCCGCCTGTTCGGTGCCGCCGCCATGCCGCGCACCATCATCCTCGATCCGATGTTGCGCGCAATCGCCGATATTCCCTGGGACTATGCCGCCGGGCACGCGCAGACCGTACGCGACGTTCTCAAGAGCCTGCCGGATGTCGACGGCTTCGCCGGCGTGCCGCTCAGCGCTCCGGTCCTGATCGTGCCGCGCGTTTTCGATTTCCAGCTCTGCGATGTGCTGACGCAGTTCTATGAAAAGATCGGCGGCGAAGATTCAGGTTTCCTCCTCGACGCCGACGGCAAAACATCGAAAGTCGTGGACTATCGAATCAAGCGCCGCAACGATCTGATCGTCGCGCACCCGCAATTGCGGGAAGCAATTCGCAGTCAGATCGTTCGCCGTCTGCTGCCCGCGATCGAGCGATTTTTCCAGTTCCAGGCCACACGAATGGACCGCTACATCGTCGCTTGTTACGACAGCGCCGTCGGCGGGCACTTCTATCGGCACCGCGACAACGTCAATGTCGGTGCCCAGCATCGCCGCTTTGCGGTGACCATCAACCTCAACAAAGACTACGAAGGCTGCGATCTGGTGCTGCCCGAATTTGGCGGGCGTTCCTATCGCGCGCCTGCCGCGGGTGCGGTGGTGTTTTCGTGCGGCGCGCTGCATCAGGTTACGCCGATCACCAGCGGGCGGCGCTATGCGTTCCTGGCGTTTCTGTATGGCGAGGCCGACGCGGCGCTCCGCGAAGCCAACAATTCCAAACTGAACGACAGTGCCGCGCAATATGTCGTCGAATCCGATCGGCTCTTTCCGGATCGCGAAGCAACGCCTGCGCGCCAAGCCAGCTGAACTCCGCGACCAATAATGGCGGACCAAATAAGAAACCGCCCTTCCGGGCGGTTTCTTACGATTGGCATCAAGAGCGGCCTACTTGGTCAGATCACGGGTCGCGTCTTTGACATTGCCCAGCGCCTCGTGTGCCGCGCCTTTGGCCTTGTCGAGCTTACCTTCAGATTGCAGTTCCCTGTCGCCGGTCAATTTGCCGGCGGTATCCTTGATGGCGCCCTTTGCCTTGTCGGCTGCGCCTTTGATGTGTTCGCGATCCATGTGAACTCCATTTGGTTTCGTTGGATGAAACGATAACGCGGTGAAACGTCGGGAGTTCCGCGCATGAGTTCGCGGCAACGAATTGCTGTCGAGAATCGTCGCGGCGATTTTGTCCGGCTTGGTCGCATCGCTAAGGCTGATTTGCGGACGCGTGTCCGCTTGCCAATGTTGCTCGGCCGTTAGAATTTCGCTGCGTTCGGGGATGGAGTTCCCCATTAACCGCCGTCCTGGCTGATGACTCCTACCAACCACTTTGGCGTCGGTAGGAGTCACCGACTGGAGGCCTGCGATGGGGTTTGTTATTGTCTTTCTCGGCGGCGGAATCGGCGCGGCTTCGCGCCACGGCATTAATCTGCTCGTGGCGCGAACGCTCGGTATGGGATTTCCCTACGGCACGCTCTTGATTAACGTCGCCGGTTCGCTGGCGATGGGGCTGATAGCCGAGTTTTTCGCGCTCAAGGCCGGCCTGCCGCAACATTGGCGGCTGTTCCTGACCACCGGAATACTCGGCGGCTTCACAACGTTTTCCGCGTTCTCGCTCGAAGCGGCTCTGCTTTACGAGCGCGGCAATCTGATCGGCGCAGCGATCTATGTGCTGGCGTCGGTCGTCCTCGCCATCGGTGCATTGTTTGCAGGGCTTGCGATCGTTCGCGCGATTGTCTGATCGGGCTTACGCACTAGAACTGCGAAGGCGAAGCATCCAGCTTGGCGTGAGCCGGCCGGATGCTTCGTCGTTCAACTTTCCGCAACAGCTAGGCTGCTTTCGTGAGCTTCCCCGAAGCTGACAGGCCGCGCTCGATGTCAGCAATAATGTCGTCGATGTGCTCGATGCCGATGGACAAGCGCACATAGCCGTCGGTGACCCCGGTTGCGTCCAGTTCGTGCGGGTCAAGCTGCGAATGCGTGGTGGTCGCTGGGTGGATCGCGAGACTGCGGGCGTCGCCGATATTAGCGACGTGATAGAACATCTGCAGTGCGTCGATGAAACGGCGGCCGGCTTCCTTACCGCCGGCGAGTTCGAAGCCGACGAGGCCGCCCAGTCCCCCTTTGAGATAGCGCTGCGCCCGCTCGCGGTGAACACCGGTCTGCACCGAGGGGTGAATGACGCGCGTGACTTCCGGCCGCTTGCGCAAAAAGTCCGTGACCGCCTGCGTGTTCTCGCAGTGCTTTGCCATGCGCAACGTCACGGTCTCGACGCCCTGCAAAGTGAGAAACGCATTGAACGGCGACATCGCCGAGCCAATGTCGCGCAGGAGTGTGACGCGGGCCTTGATAATGTACGCGATAGGCCCGAGCGGCTTCACCGCTTCAGTCCAAACCGCGCCGTGATAGCTCGGATCCGGCGTGTTGAGCGCCGGCTGGCGCTTGGCATGAGCGGCCCAGTCGAAATTGCCGCCATCGATGATGAGGCCACCGATCGAATTGCCGTGGCCGCCGAGATACTTGGTGGTCGAATAAACGATAATTGCCGCACCATGCTCGAACGGGCGGGTAAGGATCGGCGCCGCGGTATTGTCCATGATCAGCGGAATGCCCAATGAACGGCCGATCGCGGCGACCTCGGCAATGGGAAATACCGTGAGCTTGGGATTCGGTAACGTCTCCGCGTAATAGGCGCGGGTCCGATCATCGGTTGCGCGGCGGAAGTTTTCAGGATCAGCCGGATCGACGAAGCGGACCTCGATGCCCTGGTCCTTGAGCGTATTGGCGAACAGATTCCAGGTGCCGCCGTAGAGATCGGTCGATGAGACAACGTTGTCGCCGGCACGCGCCAGATTTTGCAGGGCGAACGCTGAAGCTGCCTGCCCCGACGCCAGCGCCAATCCGGCAACGCCGCCTTCAAGCGCCGCTACCCGCTTCTCGAGCACGTCATTGGTCGGATTCATGATGCGGGTGTAGATGTTGCCGAGCTCCTTGAGCGCGAACAGGTTCGCGGCGTGCTCGGTGTCGCGGAACTGATATGACGTGGTCTGATAGATTGGCACGGCGACCGCGCCGGTCGTTGGATCGGCGCGCCAACCGGCGTGCAGGGCGATGGTTTCCGGATGTTGTGCTTGCGAAGACGCAGACATGGACACGGACTCCCTTTGAAGGCGGCGGTCCCCCGGGGACCTTGATCCTTCGCCCTCCCGCCCACCGTGATTACAACCAAAATGATAGTCAAGCATTCACAACGGCGATGAAATACTCGCCGCTGCACCGATGATTGGCGCGCGAATTATTCTATAAAATCGATGGATTTTAGAGAGCGGCGACGCGCGAAACTTTGCTGCGTCTGACCGCTACGATCTCCGCAACAATCGAAATTGCGATCTCGTCCGGCGTAATCGCACCCAGATCGAGGCCTGCGGGAGCTTTGAGCTTCGCCATGCGCACAGCTGCGATGCCGCGTTTGGCAAGCGTCGATTTCAACGCATCGGCCTTTTTGCGGCTGCCGACGAAGGCGACGTAATCGACGTCGACCGCCAACGCTGCTGCGAGCGCTGCTTCGTCGCCCCGGCCTTGCGTCGAGACCACAACGTAGCGCGCGCTCGTTTCCTCGACCGGCAGCGCATAGCCCTCAATCCGGCGATCCACATCTGCGAACGCCGATTGCTCAGCCGCGGGCGCGCAGACTGTGACCGCAAACCCGGTTCGCCTGGCGAGATCGGCGACTGCGACCGCCACGGGGCTTGATCCGCAGACGACGACCTGAGGCCGCGGCAGAACCGGCTCGACAAAAATGTCCATGGTGCCTTCGCTTGGGCACATATTCTTGGCGAAGCGCACACCTTCTTCTTCATCGCCCGCTTCAACGCCCTGATCCGCCAGGAGGTCCGGCGGCTGCACCGAGACGAGCCGTGAACGGCCGTCGCCGAGCGCATCTTTGGCGGCCTTCAGAACTGCTGCGCGCGCGCAGCCACCGCCGATCCAGCCTTCGGAGATGGTGCCGTCGGGCAAAATGACTGCCTTCGCTCCAGCTTTAGCCGCGGTCGCCGCGACCGTGCGCACGACGGTCGCCAACGCGAATGGTTCGCCGGCCGACTTCCGGGTCGCAATGATCGCAAGAATGTCGGCGCGGTCCACGGCTCAGAGCCTCGCGAGATAAGGTTCAAGCGCGGCTAGGCTTTCAAGATTATGCGCGGGAGCAAACAGATCGACATACGGCAACGCCGCCTGCATCCCGCGGGCCTGCGGGGAATAGTCGCGCCAGCCGATCAGCGGATTGAGCCAGATGATCCTGCGGCAACGGCGGGCGAGCCGTCGCATCTCTTCGCCGAGCCGCTCCGGCGCGCCAGTGTCGTAGCCGTCCGAGACGATCATCAACGCGGTGCGCGAATTGATGACGCGCCGCGCATGCCACCGATTGAAGGTCCCGAGGCTTTCCCCGATACGGGTGCCGCCGCCAATGCCTTGGGCCATCAATGCAAGTTTATCAACCGCGCGGGTGACGTCGCGATCGCGCAGCGAGGGCGAGACGTGGGCGAGCCGGGTGTGGAAGACAAAAGCTTCGGCTTCGCGGAAGCTATCGACGACGCCGTGCAGAAAGCGAACAAAAAATGCCGTGTAGAGACTCATCGAGCCGGAAGCGTCGAGCAACACCACCAGCCGCAGCGGCTTGATCTTCCGTCGGCGCCAAGCGAGGTCGATCAGCGTTCCGCCATGCGACACGTTGCGATGAATGGTGCGGCGCAAATCGAGGCGGCGGCCGCGGCGGCGGACTTGCTCGCGGCGAACCAGACGCGCACGCATGGTGCGCGCAAGCCGCGCCGCCAGCGCGTGAGTGGCCGCAATCTCGTCAGGGTCAACGATATGGCGCAAGTCAGTCGCCGCCAAGGATTCAACGCGTGAGGCGCCTTCGCGGCGGCCGCGGCCGTCAGCGGCACTCTCACCATCAGCATCGTTCCGCCGCTCGACGCGATCGGGAAGCCCGAGCGCATCCTTGGGCACATGAGCCTCGGCAAGCCGCCGCGGCGTCGAAGCCGCGTTTTGGCCCGGCGATCCCTTGAGCACGTGACGCTGCCGCATATCGCGGCCCTGCCAAAACGCATCAAAAATCTCGTCGAAGCGCTCCCAGTCGGAATGCGTTGCGCAAAACAGCGCGCGCAACGCGGGCTTGAGAGATGAAGCGCGGCCGGCGGCGGGGGACGTGAGGATGGCGAGCGCGTCGCCCGTCTCGGCGAGACCGACCTTGAAGCCGTTGTCGCGGAGCGTGCGCGCGAAGCCGGCAAGCCGGCGGCGGGCGGGCGCGCCGACCGGTTCATTCCGTTCACTCCGCTCATTCCCGCGCAAGCGGGAATCCAGCACTGGGTCCCCGCCTGCGCGGGGACGAGCGGTCGTTTGCTCGCTTGCTACTCATCACGCCACCTTGCCGAGCAGGCGCTCGCTGACCTCGCGCGTCACCCGCGATCGATCTTCGTGGGTCTTGAGCAAACAGATCATCGTCTCGTAGACGACCTCAGGCTCCTGTCGAAGGTCCTGAACCTCCAGGCCGGCGAGCGTCGCCGCCCAGTCGAGCGTCTCCGCTACGCCGGGCACCTTGCGCAAATCCTCCTTGCGCACCGCCGCCACCATGCGCGCGATCTGCAATGCCAGCGTCGTATCGATGCCGGGCGTCCGCACCAGGATAATGTTGGTCTCGCGATCGACCTCGGGGAAATCGATGTAGTGATAAAGACAGCGCCGCCGCAGCGCGTCGGACAATTCGCGGGTGCCATTCGACGTCAGTACGACGCGGGGGATCGACGTTGCTTTGATGGTGCCAAGCTCAGGAATGCTGACCTGAAAGTCCGAAAGGAGTTCAAGCAAGAACGCTTCGAATTCCTCGTCGGCCCGATCCACTTCGTCGATCAGAAGCACCGGCGGCTTTTCGCGGCGTATGGCCGCGAGCAGCGGCCGTTCGAGCAGATACCGCTCGGAAAAAATGTGTTCCTCAATCGCATCGGCATTTTCGCCGGTGCCTTCTCGCGTTTTGATCGCGAGGAGCTGGCGCTGATAATTCCACTCGTAAAGCGCGGCGCTCTGATCGAGGCCCTCGTAACATTGCAGCCGAATAAGTTCGGCGCCGTGGATGGCGGCAAGCGCCTTGCCGACCTCGGTCTTGCCGACACCGGCCTCGCCTTCGAGCAAAAGCGGGCGCTTGAGGAATTCCATCAGCCATAGCGCGGTCGCGATGTCGTGGTCGGCGACGTAGCCGACAGCGGCGAGGCGGTCAGAGATTTCTTCGCGCTTGAGGGTCATGAAGGGCTCGTTGCCTTCAGTTCGTCATGGCCGGGCTTGTCCCGGCCATCCACGTCTTTCTTCCCATATCGAAGTCGTGGATGCCCGGCACAAGGCCGGGCATGACGATGGTGGCTCACCCATGCAAACCGAGCTTCTCCGCGGCCGTCCAGGTGCGCCAATTATCGTGCGGCATCTGAATGTGGGTCGAGCCCAAGAACGCAAACGCATCGTTCACGGCGTTCGAGAAGCACGGCACACCGCCGACGTTCGGGCTCTCGCCGACACCCTTGGCGCCGATCGGATGATGCGGCGACGGCGTGGTCGTCCAATCGGTCTCCCAGTGCGGGGTCTCGACCGCCGTCGGCAGGAAATAATCCATAAGCGAGGCCGTGGTGACGTTGCCGTCCTCGTCGTAGTGAATCTCCTGACCCATGGCGATGCCGAAGGCCTCGGTCAGGCCGCCGTGGATCTGGCCCTCGATAATCATCGGATTGATGCGCGTGCCGCAATCGTCGAGCGCGTAGAAGCGCCGAACCTTAACCGTTCCGGTATCGACATCCACGTCGAGGACACAAATGTAGGCGCCGAACGGGAACGTGAAATTCGGCGGATCGTAATAGTTGATCGCCTCAAGTCCGGGCTCCATGCCGGGGGGCACTTCGTGGTAAGCGGCCCAGGCTAGCTCGGTCATGGTCTTGAAGCGCTCGGGATTGCCCCTCACCCGGAAACGATCCACGTCCCATTCAAGATCGTCGTCGTGAACTTCCAGCATATAGGCGGCAATCATTTGCGCCTTGGCCTTGATCTTGCGGCAGGCCATGGCAGTGGCGGCGCCGGACACCGGCGTCGAACGCGAGCCGTAGGTGCCAAGGCCATAGGGCGCAGTGTCGGTGTTGCCCTCCTCGACCATGATGTTGTCGGCGGCGATCCCAAGCTCGGTGGCGATGATCTGGGCGTAGGTCGTCTCGTGACCCTGGCCTTGCGACTTGGTGCCGAGCCGGCAAATGCCGCTGCCGGTCGGATGGATGCGGATTTCCGCCGAGTCGAACATGGCAATGCCGAGAATGTCGCAGGCGCGCGACGGGCCGGCGCCGACAATCTCGGTGAAGAAGGCAACGCCGATGCCCATCAGTTCGCGGGTCTCGCCGCGTTTGAAAGCTTCGCGCTTGGCTTTTTGCTCCTCGCGCAGTTTCTTGTAGTTGACCGATTCCATCGCCTTGCTCATGGCGGTTTGATAATCGCCGGAATCGTATTGCCAGCCGAACGCGGAGGTGTAGGGAAACTGCTCGCGCCGGATCAGGTTCTTGATGCGGAACTCGGCCGGATCCATGCCGAGTTTTTGCGCCATGATGTCCATGGCGCGCTCGATGCAATAAGCCGCTTCGGTGACACGGAACGAGCAGCGATAGGCGACACCGCCTGGCGCCTTGTTGGTATAGACGCCGTCGACCAGCACATGCGCAGCCGGAAAATCGTACGAACCGCTGATGATGCTGAACAGACCCGGCCGGCCATTTGGTAGCGTTGGCGCAAGCGTCGAACGCGCCGTGGTCGGCGATGGTGTAGCAGCGCAGGGCCGTCACCTTGCCGTCCTTGGTCGCGGCGATTTCCATGTCCATGTAGAAGTCGCGCGCGAACGCCGTGGTCGACAGATTTTCGATGCGGTCCTCAACCCACTTCACCGGCACGCCGGTCACGATCGAAGCCACGATCGCGCAGATATAGCCCGGATAGGCGCCGACCTTGTTGCCGAAGCCGCCGCCGATGTCGGGGGCGATGACGTGGATCTTGTGCTCGGGAATCTTTGAGATCAGCGAACCCACGGTGCGGATGACATGCGGGGCCTGGAACGTGCCCCACAGCGTCAACTCGCCCTTGATCTTGTCGAAGGAGGCGACGCACTGGCAGGTCTCGAGCGGGCATGGATGCACGCGCGGATAAGCGATCATCTCCCTGATCTTGACGTCGGCTTTCTCAAACGCCGCGTCGGTCGCCGCTTTGTCGCCGGCTTGCCAGGAGAAGATGTGGTTGTAGTGCTTGCGCTTGCCGTGCGAACCGTCGGTCTTGTCCTTGAGATCCTCACGGATCATCGGCGCGTTCGGCGCCATCGCTTTGAGCGGGTCGACGTTGACCGGAAGCGCCTCGTATTCCACCTCGACCAGATCGGCGGCGTCAGCCGCGATATAGCGGTCCTCCGCGATCACAAAGGCCACTTCCTGATTCTGGAACAGCACTTTGCCGTCGGCCAGCACCATCTGCACGTCGCCGGCAAGCGTCGGCATCCAGGCGAGGTTGACGGTCTTGAGCGTCTCGGCGGTAATCACCGCAACGACGCCGGGTACCGCGGCAGCCTTCGTCGTATCGATCTTCTTGATGCGGGCGTGAGCGTACGGCGAGCGATTAAAGTCGCCGTAGAGCATTCCCGGCAGCTTCATGTCGTCGACGTAACTGCCTTTGCCCTGAACAAAACGGATGTCCTCGACGCGCTTTCTTTTGCAGCCCATGCCTTCAAGTTTGACGGCGCGTTCGGCAGAGGTGGGGGTCATGTCGTTCATTCTGCGGCCTCCTGGAACGGCACGCCGTTGATCTTGGCGGCGGCGAATTGAATGGCCTTGACGATGTTCTGATAGCCGGTGCAGCGGCAGAGGTTGCCCGAGATGCCGTAGCGGATTTCTTCCTCGGTCGGATTGGCGTTTTCCTGCAGCAGGCGATACGCCCGCACGATCATCCCCGGCGTGCAGAAGCCGCATTGCAGCCCGTGCATTTCGCGGAAACCTTCCTGCAGTGCATGCAGCGTGCCGTCGGCGTTCGCCATGCCCTCGATCGTTCGGATGTCCGTGCCGTTGGCTTGGACCGCAAACACAGTGCAGGACTTCACCGACTTGCCGTCGAGATCGACCGTACAGGCGCCACAATGGCTGGTTTCGCAGCCGATATGCGGGCCGGTGATGTTCTGCTGATCGCGCAGGAAATGGATGAGCAAGGTGCGCGGTTCGACCAGCGCTTCGATGGTCTTGCCGTTCACCTTCATCGAGACTTGGGATTTAGCCATTGTGTTGCTCCTTCCCGTCAGCCGCGGGCGCGCGATTTGGCGCGGGCAAGCGCGCGGGTGAGCATCACGCCGGCCATTTTGGTGCGGTATTGCGCCGGCCCGCGGGCGTCGGTGGCGGGCGCGGTGATCGCTTCCGCGGCGGCCACCGCTTTCTTTACCGTTGCGGCGTCGAGCGCAGAACCGATCAGAATTTTGGCCGCCTCTTCCGCCCACAACGGCGTCTCGGCCACGTTGGTGAGACCGATCGAGCAGGTGCTTACTTTGCCCCCGCTCATGGTGAGGACCACAGCAGCGGCAGCGGTCGCATAGTCGCCTATCTTGCGTTTGAGCTTTTCATACGCGTAGCCGTGCCCGGCAGCCGGCACCGGAATGCGGATTGCGGTGAGCACATCGCCCGGTTCGAGCGCGGTGAAATAGGCGCCCTGGTAGAACTGACGCGCCGCGATCCGCCGCTCGCCGTTTTTGCCCATGACGTGATAGCTGGCGTTCAGGCAGATCATCACTGCAGGCATATCGTTGCCGGGATCGCCGTTGGCGACGTTGCCGCCGAGCGTGCCGAGGTAGCGCACCTGCGGATCGGCGATCTGATCCGAAGTTTCACGCAGGATCGGGAGTTTGGTGGCCAAGAGATCGGAGCCGATGAGATCGTGCTGGGTCGTCATCGCGCCGATGACAATGTCGTTGCCGTCGGCGCGCACGCCTTTGAGTTCGGCAATGCCGGCGAGATCGACGAGGTTCGCCGGTGTAGCCAGACGCAGTTTCATCATCGGAATGAGGCTATGGCCGCCAGCAAGCGCGCGGCCGTCGTCGCCCAATTGGGCGAGCAATCCGACCGCCTCTTTGACAGATGTCGGGCGATGATAGGCGAAAGCGCCGGGTATCATGGGCATCCTCCCTGGCGCAGCCCGTGTGAACCAAGGTCATCACCAAGGTCACGTCCGGCACTGCGCGCAATACCGCTTCTTTGCCGAATTGTGGCTAGTTGTGCGCTGCAGCAGCAAGGTTCGGTGCACCAGCTAGTCGGCGAAAGCACCAAGTGGCGCGATTGCGCACGAACAACACCGCCTCTGCACGAATTGCGTCAGAAGTGCTGACGCAATCGCACGAGGATGCTGCTATTTATTGCGACGCGAAACGATGCCGGCGGCGTAACGCGATCGCGGGATCGATGCCAGTCAGTGCGGCAACGCGCGATTTGAGCGAGCCGATTCGGCTCCTGCTGACCGGGACAACATAGTGATGCGACGCTGCCATCTCGACCAATTCATTGTCGCCGGACCGCCGGTAGCCGACGACACGGTCGATATTGACGATGTGACTGCGGTGAACGCGTACGAAGCGGCTTTTGTCGAGCCGCGATTCGACGTCGCCGATGGCCAGCGGACAAAACAGTTTGTCTTTGCCGTCGAACAGATGAGTGTAGTGCGCGTTGGCATGAATGGCGACGACATCATCCACGGCGAGGAAATGCGTGCCGCCTTCTCGCTCAATGGGAAGATGGCGCGCAAAGCGCCGCGGCGGCGTGCCGGCGCCGCCGAGCGGTGCATAGGTTCCACGTCCGAATTCGGGACTGGCGCCGGCGCCCTCACCTGCAGCCGGAATCGTTGACGGCGTCGCGGTGACCTCCGCAATAGCGCTCGCTATGGCACCGCCGGCCTCCACCGCGCGGGGCCGCGATACCGAGCGCGTCGCGTCCGGCAACAGCAGGAGGAGAAATATTCCGGAGATGCAAAACGCGACGATTGCGACCACGATGGCGAGAAGGTCGCTGGACAGTGCCGGCGCGCCGGATACACCCGTGACAAAAGGATAAAGTGTCTCGCCTGCCATCGCCGTGTAGTGCATCCCCGAGACGGCAATGCCAAAGGCCGTAGCGGATAATATGAGCGGCGGCCGCCCTCCCCGTCCCGTTGCGAGCCAAAGCGCCAGTCCCGATGCGGCAACCGCAATCGCCATACTGGCGGCGACGTAGAACCGATTGTGGATCATGTACGCGCTGGCATCGAGCGCGTTCATGCCGATGTAGTGCATCGTGAAAATGCCGCCTCCCATCAGGCACGCGGCAAGCGTCAAGCGAAGCAACGTCAGCGGCCCTGAACTCGTGGCATAGACGGCCGCGCCAACGACAATCGCGCAGATCAGAAACGACAGCAGTGTCGGCAGCACCAAATAGTCGACCTGGAACGGCAACCGCACCGCCAGCATCCCGACAAAGTGCATGGTCCAGATTGCGACGGCCAGCGAGGCAGTAGCACCGGCAAGCAAGAGACGCCGCCGCACGCCCGAGGCATCCGCGATCTGCACCGCAAGGCTCAAGCCAACATAGGCGCCCTGGATCGCCATGACGATCGAAAGCAGGACGAGCCAAGGCTCGTAGGTCACCGGCATGCCGTCATCCCTTCGCTGTACGGGACGGCTTACTTCACCCCATCGGGCATAGAGTCTTTATACAGGAAGTTCGCGACGCCGCCGAGGCCCTTCGGCGCGCATGCGGGTTAGTTGACCCGCCGCTCATACCCCGCCCAGTAGGGCTCACGCAGCGTCCGCTTGAGGAGCTTGCCGCTGGCATTGCGCGGCAGCGCCTCGATAAAGTCGACCGAGCGGGGGCGCTTGAAGCCGGCAAGTTTGTCGCGGCTCCACTCGATCAACAAAGCTTCGGTAAGCCTGGTGTCCGCGCGCCGCACGACGACCGCTTTGACTGTCTCGCCCCACTTCGCATCGGGCACGCCGATCACGGCGCATTCGAGAATTTCGGGATGGCCCATCAATACGGCCTCGACCTCGGCGGGATAGACGTTTTCGCCGCCGGACACGACCATGTCGCGGAGTCGATCTTTTAGGAAGATGAAGCCGTCCTCATCGATGTAGGCGGCGTCGCCCGTGTAAAGCCAGCCGTCGCGTATCGCTTGCGCGGTTTCCTTTTCGCGCCGCCAATACCCTGCCATCAGGTTCTCACCCCGATACAGAAGTTCGCCTACTTCGCGTGGCGGCAGGTCGTTGCCATCGGAATCGACGATGCGCATGCGGCCGCCGAACATCGGCCGGCCGCAGGACAGCAATTTCTCGCCGACATGATGTTCGTGCGGCAGCGCGGTAATCGGGCCCGTGGTTTCAGTCAGCCCATAGAGCTGCGAGAAGCGGCATTTGAAAGTCTCGATCGAGCGGCGCAGCAAATCCGGCGAGATCGGCGCTGTGCCATAGGTGATATGCCTCAGCGCCGAGAAGTCGGCGGTGCGCGACGCCGGCAACTCGGTCAGAAACAACATCAGCGTCGGCGCCAACAGCGCGGTCTCGACCTTCTGCTCCACCATCGTCTTGAGAAGTTGCTCGGGCACGGTCTCGCGCACGATGATCGCAGTCGAGCCTTCCTGCATCGCCCAGATCGCCCAGCCGGCGCCACCGATATGAAACAGCGGCAGGCAAACCAGGTGGCGCCCGCCTTCGCGCAGCTCCGGAATTTCCAGCGCCAGACACAGCCCGACGTTGAGTACGTTCCACCCGGTCAGCATTGCGCCTTTCGGCAAGCCGGTCGTCCCCGAGGTGCAGAACTGACTGCTCACCGCACCGTCAATGTCACGCATCGGGTCCGATCCCTCGCGGGGCAGCTCGGCAAAGGTCATGACGGGCACGCCTGAGCCAGAGCCGTGCGACTTGAATTCGGGCCCAACCACGATCAGCTTCGGCTTGATGTCGTCGATGATCGCCTTGATCTCATGCGGCGTCAGCCGCCAGTTAAGCGGCGCGATCACCAATCCGGCCTTGTCGAGCGCATAAAACAGTTCGAGATAGGCGGCGCAGTTTTTGTCGATCACGGCGACGCGGTCGCCCGGTTTAAGCCCGAGCTGATCGACTAATCCTGCGGCCAACTGCGAACTTGATTGATCTAGCTCGGCGTAGGTTTGCGTCTTGCCTTCGAACCAGATCGCTTCCAGCGAAGGATGACGGCTTGCACGCCAACGGAGCATCTCTGCGATCGTTCGCATGCCTTCCTCTTTAAGACGCAGCCGCGCCCTAACCCAACGCGCTCATGAGCTTTTGCAGCGAGACGGCGGCGCGCTCGTGCTCAACGACCGCCACGGTACGGCTGCCATCCTCGACACGAACCGCGAATTTGAGGCGGTTCTTTTCGCGTTTGAGGAGCGTCGCCGTGATCACGAGTTCGGCGCCAACCTTGCTCGGGCCCAGATGATCGATGACGACCCGGCTGCCGACGGTGATCTGACCCGGCTCTAGCAAGTCCTTGACCAGCCGGCTACATGCGCCCTCGGCGACCGCGACGAGGTATGGTGTCGAGGCCACGAACGGCATGCCCGGCACCAACGCGCCTACGGTGTCCTTCTCCGCAACGGTGACGCGCGTGACCGCGCTCAATTCCGGCGGCGGGGCGGTGGTTGTCTCTGGAGAACTCATCGCGATCCCTGCTGACACAATTTGATGCAACTCATCAAAGGCGTCGATTGCCCGGATTCCAGCTGTGTTTCAGATTGTCGATCAGCTTCGGATCGTAGAGGCACAAGCTCTGCTGGCGTGAATAGGTCGCGTAATAGCGACGAAATACCGACAGCGGCTCCTCGCCGACGCGCAGCGCCTTTCGGTTTGCCACTGCACTGGTCATGCCGGCGCGGATCAGCTGCGCCGCGTTCCGTTCGATCGCCGCATCCATCTCGCCGGCGGTTACGACTTCATCGCAAATGAGTCGTCCCTCAGGCGTGTCGGCATGAAAAACGCGCTCGAAAAAAATCCCTTCGCGCGCCAGCTTGATGCCGACGAGCCGGGGGAAGCGGAGATTGGCTGCGCCGGGAATAAAGCCTTCCTTGCTGGCCGGGAGATTGAAGTAAGCCCCCTGTTCCGCGAGCACGCGGTCCATGATGCAAAGGAGCTGGCACCCTCCGCCGATAGCAAAAGCCTCGACCGCCGCGATCCACGGCTTCTCAACGTAATCCTCAAACTGCTCGTCATAGGATTCCGACCGCCAGTGGCCGCGGAACATCTTGTGCAGCAGGCCGAGCTCACGCTCGATGAAGAATTCAACGAGCGAAATCTGGCCGTAATAAAGATGCGTAAGGTTGATGCCGGCGTTGAAGATACGCCGGCCGGCATATTTCGGATGCTCAACAGTACCGCCGCGCATGACACCCACCTCGATGCCATCGTCGAGGAGCACGAGATCGACAGCCGTCTCCAGTGCGGCGGTGGCGCGATCGTCTTCGGCGTTGAGGAATTTTGTGTTGGTCAGCGTCACGTGACCGACTTTGCCCTTGCGCTCGACCTTGGCGCCGCCGAGATCGGCAAACCCGGTGCGGCGGAATTCGGCGATCCGTTCCAGCGCCTCACGCCGCGGCTTGAGCATCGAATGGATGAGATGCATGCCACAGCGTTCGTCGGCGAGGACTTGAGCGATAAACAGTCCTTGAGCGACCTCCAGACCTTCTTTGGCGCTCTGCTCCATCAACGCCCGCTCGGCGGCGATTTGTTCGCGGCTCGGCAACAGCGTCGGATGCCGGTCGGCGACGGCAGCGACCAGTTCGGAGACACGTAAGTGGCGCGCACCGCGACCGGTCGCCTCGTCATAGAGCGATGCGGCATGGTGCCGGAAGAACCGCTCCTTCACGGCGCGGGCCGTGGCCCTCAGCGCATCCCCTTCGGCCGTGCCTTTTTGCAAACGTAACGTCGCATCGACCGCACCGAAATATTGGCTTGCCGCGTCGGCATCGCGAGAAAACGCGCCGCTAAATTGCGGCTCGGTGGGTGCCGACGAAGCTTCTCGGACTGCGGCTTGCTGCACGAAATCCTCCCATCTGACCGTTAGCGGCGCGTGGCGCCTTGTTCTGCTGCCTAGTATAGCGCCGGCCCCCTCGCCCGCCATCAGCAAAAATGTCGGGCCGGACCATTTCGCGTGCGGGTTGGCCGGTCGCGCGATCCGGCCCGGCCGGGACCAACCGGCTTCGACAACGACACATCGCGCCAGCCACGAGCACCGTGGCGATAGTCACTTGCATATAGGAACCGTACTCACTTGCATATGGAAACTTACATGGATAGGCTTTCGCGTTCCTGCGGTCTTTAACGACCGCAACGCGGCGACAACGGCACGTAGCCAGAACAGTTATGTAGCGAGAACAGTCACCTAGCGAGAACAGTCATGGCCGATTTTGAATTTCTGCTCTATCGCGAAGAAAACCAGGTCGCTTGGCTCACCCTTAACCGTCCCGAAAAGGTCAATGCCCTCAGTGTCAAAATGTCCGAAGAGTTTTACCAGGCGATCCTTCGGGTGCGCGACTCGGCGGATGTCCGTGCGTTGGTGATTACGGGCGCCGGTGGAAATTTTTGCGCCGGTGACGATCTGACGGAAATGACGCGTTGGGGCAACGCCAACGATTTCATGCGCCGCGCCCGTCTTTACCAGACCATGGCCGACCAGCTTGAGGATCTCGACAAGATTACGATTTGCGCTGTCGATGGCTATGCCGTCGGTGGCGGCCTTGAGATCACGATGGCCTGCGACTTCGTCATTGCCACGGAACGCGCGCAGTGGGGCATGCCGGAAATCGACTGGGGCCTGACGCCGGGTTGGGGCGGCACAACGCGGATGGCGCGCTTGATCGGGCGCCGCATGACCAAAGAGATCAATTTGCTCGGCGCCATTCATCCGGCGAAGCGTGCGGTTGAGATCAATTTGTGGAACCGCCTCGCCGCCAATGACAAGCTCGACGAAGAAGTGGCGAAGCTGCTGACCGTTTTGGCGACCAAGCATCAACAAGGCATGCGGCAGATGAAATTCATCATCAACAAAGGGGTCGAATGTGACCTTCATACCGCGCAAGGGTTCGAGGCGCTTTCCGGTGGCCTGATCGCGGCCGTTAACGGCTGGTGGGACGTGCCGGACGCCGACAAGGGCGCGGGCTTGCAAGCCTTCGCCGCCAAGAATGACCTGCAGAAAAAGCGTCGCGCGGCAGCGCGTGATTTTTGGGTGGATTGAGGTTGGCGTTTAGGTCAGCAGCAAGCGACTGATGAGCGCGGACGCAACCATCTCAAAAACCGGCCAGCGCCGAGAGCGTAATTGCTCGGTCGCGCGAACCCTTGAGATCATGGGCGATCCGTGGGGCTTTCTGATCTTGCGGGCGTCATTCTTCGGCAAACGGCGTTTTAACGAAATCCAGGAGCATGGCGCCGTTCCAAGAAAACTCCTCGCGGCGCGGCTGGAAGCGCTGGTGGATGCCAAGGTCTTGCGAAAGCGGCCGTATGGAAACGGTACGCATCGCTACGAGTATCTGCTGACTGAGCGCGGGCATGACCTTTTCCTACCCGCCATTGCCCTGATGCGTTGGGGCGATCGATGGATGCCGCATCGCGAAGGGCCTCCGGTGCTGCTGCGCCACAGCCAATGCGGCAAGCGGATGCATGCGGCCGTTGTGTGCCCGCACTGCAGGGAAGATTTGCGGATTGGCGACGTCACTTACCGGGACGGACCGGGCGCTTTTTCAAAATCCGCACCATCGCGGCGACAAACCCGCCGTTCGAGCGAACCCGGCATCTATGAGCGAGGCCGGCCCTGCTCGGTGGCTCGCGCGCTTTCCGTGGTCGCCGACCGCTGGCTGTTCCTGATCATGCGTGAGGCTTGCTTCGGGGCGCGGCGGTTCGAGGAATTCCGGCTTGCGACCGGCATCGCCCCGAATATTCTGTCCGACCGGCTTCGCCACCTGGTGGACCAAGGTTTGCTGGTCACGCGGCCATATCAGAAGAGGCCTGAACGGTTCGAATATCGATTGGCCCCGAAAGGCAGAAGCCTCTACCAGCCGATCCTTGCCGTTATGGCGTGGGGCGATCGCTGGTTGGCCGGAAACAGCGGAAAGCCGGTCATTCTGACACACAGGAAATGCGGCCATGATTTCGCTGCGGCCGTGGTCTGCTCGTGCTGTCGCGGTGACATCGATTCACGCGCTCTGACTTACCAAGAAACGTTCAAACAAAAACGCGAGGGCGAACATTCGGGGAGGCGGAACAGTGTACGTCGCTCAGGGACTAAGACGAGCCGCGCAAATCAACCCGCTCGGCACGTCCACAATATTTCAAAACCGGCGCCGCACCTGGCGCGAAACCGAAGCGCGCGTCGCTCGGCTGGCTAGCGCGCTGCAGCGGCTTGGTCTGAAAAAGGGTGACCGCGCCGCCATCCTTGCCCTCAACAGCGACCGATACTTCGAATATCTATTCGCCGTATCGTTGGCCGGCGGCGTCGTGGTGCCGATCAACACCCGGCTGGCCGCTGCGGAAATTGCGTACATTCTAGAAGACTCTGAGGCGCGCATCCTGTTTGTCGACGAGAACTTTGTTGCCGCGCTGGAAAAAATCGATCGCGGGCTGACCGACGCATTGACGCTCATTTTTCTCGGCGACGACGCGGCGCCTGCCGGCATGCAGTCCTACGAGGAACTGATCGGAGCAGGTATGCTCCTTGAGCCCGTATCTGCGGACGACGATCTGGCGGGCGTCTTTTATACCGGCGGCACCACCGGGCGAGCCAAGGGCGTGATGCTCAGCCATCGCAATTTGCTGACAAACGCGGCCAACGTGATCGCCCCTTTTGAGTTCGATATAGCCAGCGTCTATCTGCACGCCGCACCGATGTTCCATCTCGCCGACGGCTCCTCGACTTTTGCCGTCACCATGGTAGGCGGGACGCACGTCTTCATTCCCCGTTTTGAACCAAACGGATTTCTGAGCACTGTAGCGCAAGAAAAGAGCACGCACGGCGTATTGATACCGACGATGATCAATATGCTGATCGGCTGCGAAAGGCTTAAGGAGCATGATCTTTCGACGTTGAAGCTGATCGCCTATGGCGGTTCGCCGATGCCCGATGCGGTGGCAGACAAGGCAGCCCGCTTGCTGCCTCATTGCCGGCTCGTCCACGTCTTTGGCATGATCGAGCTGGCTCCGGTCGGTACGGTTTTTGACTCGCGCCATTGGACCAGTGCCGGCCAACATGCCGCCCGCAGGCGCAGCAGCGGTCATGCGGCCCTCATGGTCGAGGTCCGCATTGCCGATGCGGACGACCACGAGCTGCCGCGCGGGTCGGTCGGAGAGTTGCAAGCGCGCGGGCCCAACGTGATGCTCGGTTATTGGAACCAGCCCGAGGCGACGGCACAGGCGCTACGCGGAGGATGGATGCACACTGGCGACGTCGCCTACATGGATCCCGACGGTTTCGTCTACATCGTCGACCGTCTGAAAGACATGATCATCACCGGCGGCGAAAACGTTTACTCGGCCGAAGTCGAGAACGTCATTGCGACCCTCGATGGCGTGTCCGAGGTTGCCGTCATTGGGATTCCGGACGATCAGTGGGGCGAAAGCATTCACGCCATTGTCGTGGCAAAGCCGGGACGCGCTTTGGCGCCAGATGAAATCATTTCGCACTGCCGGCAGATGATCGCCCATTACAAATGTCCGCGCAGTGTCGAGGTTCGTCGCGACCCCATGCCGTTGTCTGGCGCCGGGAAGATTTTTAAATCGGCGTTGCGCGAGCCCTTCTGGCGCGACCGCGCCACTAGGGTGAGCTGAGCGGCGCGCTGTTGTCTGCCGAACGCGGCCTACACATGCAAATAAGTGAGAATTTTGCCGCGATCGATTTCCGCCGCCAGGCCGTTGAGCATCGCGCGGCCCTGGTCCATCACCAAATAGCGGTCGGCGATGCGTTCGGCGAAGGCGAGGTTCTGCTCGACAATGATGAAAGCGGTGCCGGAGCGTCTTTTGTCGGCGATGCACGCTTCCATGTGCAGGATATTTTCCCACTGCACGCCTTCGCTCGGCTCATCAAGCAGCACGACCGGCTGGTCTTCGGCCAGTCCACGCACGAATGAAAGCATCTTCCTCTCGCCGCCGGACAACGTCCCGGCGTGCTGGGTGAGGCGACGCTCAAGGATCGGAAAGCGATCGAAATAGGGGCGGAACGGGGCCAACTGCCGAGTTGCGCGCATCAACGTCAGATTATCGCGCACGGACAGATCGTCGAACACCGGCCGTTCCTGCGGACAATACGTCATGCCGATATGGCGGCGTGCGGATGGATCGAGCCCCTGAATAGGCTTGCCATCCAGAAGCACAGACCCGCTGAGACATGGCAAATACCCGAACAACAACTTCATCAGCGTGCTTTTGCCGACGCCGTTCCGGCCAAGCACGCACAGAACATCGCCCGGCTCGGCGGCGCCGCTGAGATCGCGCACAATGGTGGTACTGCCGTAACCGCCGGTCAGGCCCTCAAAGGCAAACCGCCGCGCGCTCATTTTTCGCTCCCGACATAAACGGCGCGGACTTTCGGGTCGGCCTGGATCGCGGCAACGCTGCCCTTGGCGAGGAGCGTGCCGTTGTGGAGCACATAGACGACCTCGGCGAGCTCCTTCACCAGGCTCATGTCGTGTTCGATAATGATGATGGCGCCGCCGAGCCGCTGCGCCGCCCAGCGCACGATCTCCATCACCGTCGCCGTTTCCGCGGGCGAAAGACCCGCACAGGGCTCATCGAGCAACAACACCCGCGGCTCGGTCAAAAGCGCCATCGCAAGTTCGAGGATTTGTTGCTCGCCGTGCGACAGCTCCACCGCCTTGCGCGGACCGGAGGCGAGAAACGGATAACGTGCTTGCAGCTCTTGCAGCATTGGGCTGGTCCAGCGGCGAAGCCTTGGGTCGAGCAATTGCAGTTTCGCCGCGCGCCCACTCCACAACGCGATCGCCAGATTGTCGGCGATCGAGAGCTCGGGAAACACGCTTGGGATTTGCAGCTTCCGTGCTACGCCCAGACTGCTGACCCGGTGTGACGCAAGACCGACGATGTCGGACCCGCCCAAGCCGATCCGGCCGGACGCCGCCGCCAGCTCGCCGCTGACGACATTGAACATTGAGGTCTTGCCGGCGCCGTTCGGGCCGATCACGCAAAAGATTCCGGCTTGCTCGAAATCGAGTGAGAGTTGGTCGAGAATGGTGACTTCGCCGACATGGACGCCGATGCCTTCGATGGTCAGCCGGGCCGGAGATTTATCTGCCGCGCCTTTGGGTGCGGTGAGTGCCGGGCGAATGGTTCGCGGCTTTAAGAAGCGGGTAAACGGTTCTGCAAGACCGGCGATGCCCTTTGGAAATACCAAAACGATGGCGATGAAGAACAACGCCATCAACACTTCCCAGAACGGCAAAGTGTCGCGCAGTTGCGCCGTCAAAGATCCGACCACAAGCGTGCCGATCACCGGGCCGAGCAAACTCGCCCTGCCCCCGACTGCCGCCCAAATGACGAGATCGGCAGAGAGACCAAAGCCGACGACTTGCGGCGTGACGAGGCCTTGCTGCGGCGCGTAGATAGCGCCGCCCATTCCGGCCATCAGCCCGCTCACGCCAAACGCTACGGACTTCAGCTGATTGGTGTTGAAGCCAAAAAGCTGGAGGCGGCGTTCATTCTGCGCCAGTGCCCGCCACAGCACACCGATCGGCGCACTATAAAGCCAACCCCCGAACGCCAGCACGGCAAGTAAGATTGCGGCGGAGACGTAATAGACGTCGGAAAAATCGTCCAAACCAGGAATGCCCGGTATTCCCTTTGAGGCCGTTAAATCCGCCGGTGACCGAATTCCAGCTGGTTGCGATCTGAAACGCGAGAAGACAAAGCGCCAGCGTGATCATCGAAAAGTAAGCGCCGCTCTGGTCGGGCCGCCGAAACACCACCGCGCCGATCAAATACGCCAATAGGCCGGCGATAAGCACCGCCAACGGCAGCGCGACGACGGCGATTAACAGATGATCCTGAAAGGCAATGAAGGCCAGACCGGAGAGATACGCCGAAAGACCAAAGAACAGCCCTTGGCCGAGCGGCAGGAATCCGGCCTGACCCCAACAAAGACCGACACCGACCGCCGCGACTGCATAGAGGCCATAAAGGCCAAGCTGATAGGCCCAGAACTGGCTCAGCACCAGCGGCAGGACAATCGTGACAAGAACAACGAGGCTAGCCGCGCGCAACGATGCCTCGGGGCCTCAGCCAGAGAAACAAAATCGAGAGCACCAGCACGGCGAAGTAGCCGTTGGTCGCATTGGTGGCGGCGGAGACGATGCTGTCAAAGCCGCCGATCACGGCAGCGCCGGACAACAATCCCGGCACGCTGCCCAGTCCGCCGACGATCAGAACAAAGAAAGTGCGCAGCACATAATCGAGGCCCATGAACGGCTGCACCGGCACCAGCGGCGCGACCATGACGCCGCCGAGGCCTGCCAGGCACGTCCCGGTGATAAAGGTGCCGGCCGCAAGCCGCCGCACGGAAATGCCGTAGGCCTGCGCAAGTTCGGGATTGCTCACCATGGCGCGGATCTGGCTGCCGGTGCGGCTCCTGCCGTACCAGATCACGAGCCCCGCCACGACTGCAAAGGACAGAACAATCAGCACCAGACGGTAAATCGGATATTCCGTGCCGAGAAAATGAACCGTTCCCGGAAGCGGTATAGCGAGGCTGCGATAGCCGAGACCGAAGATCGCTTCGGCGATCTTGCGCAGTAACAGACTCAAGCCCCACGTCGCAACCAGCGTGTCAAACGGCCGGCGGTAGAGCGGACGGATCATCGTCCACTCCACCGCAGCACCGAGCACCCCGCAAACAATGAGCGTCAACGGCAAAGCAGCAAGATACGGCCAACCGCTAGACTGCGTGATGTAGGCGCAATATGCGCCGATCATAATGAACTCGCCGTGCGCGATGTTGAGCACGCCGAGCAGGCCGAAAATCACGGCCAGCCCAAGAGCGAGGACCGCGAGCGTTGAGATGGCATAGAGGACGTTGATCGCCTGGGTGACGATCAGCGGATCCATTTCTACATCCTCTCACTTCCCAGGCAGCCTCTGGCGAGGCTGCTGATCAGGCCTTGCATCAGGCCTTGCATCAAGCCTTGCACTCGTCGCCGCTTTTAATGTTCGCGAACGTTTTGATGATCTCGAATTCGGTGCCTTTGCAATCCGCAAGGTACATGGTTTTGTCGACATGGCGACCGTGCATGGTCCACGGCCCTGCCGCCGATTCAAACGTGATCCCCTCGGACGCCGCCATGCATTTCTGCGCGTTGGTGCCGCCCGCCTTGGTGACGAGCGCCTTGGCGCAATTGACGCCGCCGTAACAATCGGCGCCGATCATCCCGAGCTGCGGCGCCTTAGCGCCGAACTTGGCGAAATACGCTTGCTTGAACTTCTTGTTCGCTTCGCCCGGCGCGTTGGCATAGTACGACATCGAGGAGTAGAGATTTTTGCTGCTCTCCGCGCCGACGCCGAGGAGCGTGTTCTCCTCCAGCAGCAGCGACAACCGCGAAATATCCTTGTCGAGCCCGAAGCCGGCGAAGGTGCGGTTGAAATTGACGTTGTCGGCGCCGACCAGCGTGATCAGCACCGTATCGGGCTTGGCGGATTTGATCCGGGTTACGATCTCTTCGAATTTGTTGGGCGCGCCGAACGGCACGTATTCCTCGGCGACAACCTTACCGCCGTTCTCGGCGATCAGCTTCTTGGCGTATTCATTGCACTTGCGCGGCCATACGTAATCGTCGCCGATCATGTAAACCGACTTTGCTCCCTTATCCTTCATCATCCAGGTCAGCGACGGCCGGATCTGCTGCTCCGGCGTGTCGGCGATGACATAAGTGTTGAAGGCGCATTCGCCGCCTTCGTAAGTCGGCGTGTAGATGTATGGCACCTTGCCCTTGATGGTCGCGACGAGCGCCTCGCGCGTGGCGCTGTCGTGCGAGCCGATGAACACATCGACTTTTTCCTCGAGCATCAGGCGAATGGCTGATTTCGTCGATTCTGCCGGCGGGCCGCCCGCATCGGTCGGAATGAGCTTGATCTGCCGGCCGAGAATGCCGCCGGCCTTGTTGATCTCCTCGGTGGCGAGCTCGGCAGAAGCGCGTTGCGTCGGCCCGAACAGCGACGCGGGGCCGCTGAGCGCAATGAATAACCCGATCTTGAATTCCTCCGCCGCTGCCGCCGGACGGATCAGCCCGGGCAATGTACCGAATGCGGCGCCGGCCGCGGCTGCGGTGAGAAGCGTTCGCCGCGTGGGTCCCTGTTTCTGAATGGTCATGTGAGTCTCCCTGGTGTTCGCAGTCATTACTTCGAGGTCAAGCGCGTGCCGGCGGCGCCGGCAGCTTCGGCAACAGCGGCTCGATTGCCGCCGCAATCGACAGAATTTGTTGATCGCTTCCAGCTGGCCCAGACAGCTCCATGCCGATCGGCAGGCCTGCGGCCGTTATTCCGACCGGCAGACTGATTCCCGGAATACCGCCAACGCTGCCGGGACCAGTGTTGCGGATGAATGTGGGAAACGTCGGCGCCGCTTTGCCGTTGAGCATAAACGTCTCGTCTTCGCCGATCTTCGCCGCTGGAGCCGGCGTGGTCGGGAAGAAGATCGCGGCAATTCCATGCTCGCGGAAATGACGGCTGTAGGTTTCCTGGAGCACGGCACGTTGTTGCAAGGCTTTGCGGTAAGCGGCCTCCGGCACAGCCCCTGGACCAATCAGGCTCTGCAAAATTCCCTTGACGTCAGGGCTGGCGACTTTGGCGACGAGGGCTGCGTAGTCGAGGCCGGTTTGATGGTCGGCCAGGTAGACGTTGAGATCGGTGACGGTTTCGTAGAGCGCGATCGGAAAGCCGGATTCGGCGTCGAGCGCAGCCTCTTCGCTCATGTCGACGTCGACGAAGACGACGCCCGCATCAGTCAACCGCCGCAACGTGCCGTCGCAGATTTTCTCAAGCTCAGTATCAAGGTCCGCCCAGAAGTGTTTGCGCGGCACGCCAACGCGCAGACCTTTTAGTTGGGCGGGCGCAGCTTCGGTTGGACCGCCGGTCACAACACCATCAAGCAGCCAACAATCAGCGACGCTCCGGGTCATTGGACCGGCGGTGTCGCGGGTATGCGAGATCGGCACGATGCCGGCTTGCGACCACCGGCCCGTCGTCGGGCGAAGGCCGACAATCCCGCACAGCGCCGCCGGCACGCGCACCGAACCGCCGGTGTCCGTTCCGATCCCGCCGGGCGCGATCCGCGCCGCAACCGCTACGCCCGTGCCGCCGCTCGATGCGCCGGGGATCCGATCGGGCGCGTAAGGATTGCGCGCCGGACCAAAGGCGGCGTTGTTGTTGGTGATGCCGTAGGCGAGTTCGTGCAGATTCATTTTGCCGAGCGCGATTGCGCCGGCGGCGAACAATTTATCGACGATGGCCGCGTTACGTTTTGGCCGGTTGCCGGCGAGACCCGGCGTGCCGCCGGTGGTCGGGAAATCGGCGGTGTCGAGGTTGTCCTTCAGGGCCAGCGGCACACCATGAAGCGGCCCAAGCGTCGCCCCGGCTGCGCGTTGCTGGTCGGCTTTCCGTGCGGATTCACGTACGCGATCGGGCTCCAGCGTGATGAATGCGTTGAGTTGTTTGTTGGCTGCCGCGCGCGCCAATAGCGCGTCGGCAAGTTTCTCGGCTGTGATCTCGCCGTTGCGGATAGCCTTGGCGGCTTCGCCAATTCCAAGGTCATGAAGCGCTGGCATTACTCACTCTCTGGATGGCAACAACGCTCCTTAGTACCGGCGCCCGGGCTATGTGGGCATCGGCATAAATGCGGAGAGCTTCAAACCAGGCTTTGCCGCGCAATCGCTGCCGCGAGCTCCGCCCGGTTCGCACAACCGCTTTTATGCATCGCATTGGTCAGGTGGGTGCGGACCGTGCCGAACCCGATGCCGAGGATGCGGGCGATGTCGCGGTCGGTGCAGCCGCGCGCGACCAACCCGGCCACTTCCTGCTCGCGCGGCGTCAATCCGGCGCTGCGGGCGCACCGCACCAAGGCGCGGCGCAGATGCGGCTCGAGCGCATCGAGAATGCCGGTATCGCGTTCGGAAAATTCCGGACGTCCCCGCGCTCGCCAGATGCGCAGATCGCCGAGATCGCGTTCCTGATCAAAGATGAACAGATTGACGCCGTGGTGCAGTCCGTCGCGGGCCAGAAAGTCATTGTAAAACTCGGTGCGCCGCAATTTGTCGCGGGAAATCACTTCGTCGACCAAGGTGGCGCGGCGGCGGGCGCGGAGCTGAAACGTCATTGGGTCGCGGAACTGATACCAATCCTCGTAGCGGCGAAGATTGCCCGGCGCCATGTTGAAACTGATCGCCTCGTCGAACCGGTTCTTGCGCGCGTCCCAGATGTAGGAAGCACCAAAATCGCTGCGCAGCAGACGCATCACGTCGTTGAAGATGACGGCGCGCGCATCGAGTTCAGGGCCGAGACGTTCCAGGCGCGCAACGATGTCGCCAAACAGGCGCAACTCGTCGCCGCTGATGTCGCGAATACCGGTCCGCATGCCGTCCGCCCTGCCGCTTGCCCATCCTGAAACGGTGGCAGAACGGCCTGAAATTGTCCCTTCGCGCCGCCGTAGCGTCAAGGCCAGGAATTAGCCATTTAAGCCGGGTTTTGGAGCCGCCTGGAGACGCGCAGGTTGGCGGTCCGAGAACCTTGCGAGAGCCTACCCCCGTGTTCCACCGCCGGTTGTTCGAGCACCGTTGCTCGCCCATGGTCTATGATGCGGCAATTGGGGGCCATCTTCACTGTGCGATAATCCGTCCGACCTGAGCCTAAGTTCGCCTGGCACCGAGGACTACCGATGATTGATCGGCTCGAATTCATCATTGCGCTCGCGCGTGAAAGTCACTTCGGGCGGGCGGCGGAGGCTTGCCGGGTCAGCCAACCGACATTATCGGGCGGCATAAAATATCTGGAGGATATGTTTGGCGTCTTGCTGGTGCAGCGCGGCTCGCGTTTCCACGGCTTCACACCCGAGGGCGAACGGGTGCTGGAATGGGCGCGCCGGATTGTCGGCGATGCCAGAGCGATGCGCCAGGATATCGATGCCCTCAAACGCGGCCTCGTCGGCCACGTCAAGATCGCCGCGATCCCGACCGCGCTCGCCATGACGGCGATGCTCACGACGCCCTATCGCGCCAAGCACCCCAACGTCCGTTTCAGCATCGTGTCGAAGACATCAATCGATGTGCTTAGGTTGCTTGACGATCTCGATGTCGATGCCGGCCTCACCTACCTCGACAATGAGCCGGTTGGCCGGGTGAATACGGTGCCGCTCTATTACGAGGAGTACCGGCTGCTGACATCGCCTGCCGCTGCATTGGGAGATCGTGACAGCGTGACTTGGGCGGAGGTCGGTCAAGTCCCGCTCTGCCTGCTCACCCCCGACATGCAGAACCGGCGGATCATCGACGCGCTGTTGCGCTCGGCCGGACAAGAGCCATCACCCACGCTTGAGTCCAATTCGATGATCGTACTGTTCGCGCATGTGCGTACCGGAAAATGGGCGAGCATCATGCCGGCGAAGCTCGCCGAAACGCTTGGCCTGACCGACAACGTCCGCTCGATCCCAATCGTCGAGCCCGCGGCGACGCACGCGGTGGGGCTTATTGTCCCACATCGCGAGCCGATGACGCCGCTGCTCGCGGCGCTTGTTACCGAGGCGCGCGCGCTGGCGAAGGTACTGGGCCAAGCCGCGGCGGTGGTAAAAAACCCAAGCGAAAACAAGCCGCTAGCCAAAAAGCGAAGAAGTGGCCATGCAAAGCTGGCGGCGTCCAGGCGACGACCCTGAAGACGTTCGATCAGGAATCCTGATCGAACCACTGATCAGCTTTATTGATCCGGCCCGGATAGAGCATATTTTATAATAGTTCCAATATCTTGAGTGCCGATCACCCGGTGGGGTGGTTGCATGGAGCTGGTACTGACGTGCCACGTTACGAACCATTTAGCGCGGAACGAACCGCGCAGCTCATTCGGGAGCATCTGGGCCTTGAGGGTCCGCTGTTGCCGATCCTTCACGCGTTGCAGGAGGAGTTCGGCTACATCGACGAGGCGGCCGAGCCGATCATCGCCGACGAGCTGAACATAAGCCGCGCCGAGGTCCACGGCGTCGTTACCTTCTATCACGACTTCCGCCGCGCGCCGGCCGGACGGCACGTTCTCAAACTCTGCCGGGCCGAAGCCTGTCAGGCCGCCGGCGGCGATGCACTTGTGGCGCATGCGGAGGCACATCTCGGCGTCGCGCTTGGCAACACGACCGCCGATGGGCGCATGACGGTAGAGCCCACCTATTGCCTGGGCCTGTGCTCGGTCTCCCCGTCGGCGATGCTTGATGGCAAGGTCGTGGCCCGCCTCGACGCGAAGAAGCTCGACACACTGCTGGCGGAGGCGGACCGATGACCGCGCTTCGCATTTACGTTCCCGGAGATGCGGCGGCGGTCGCCTGCGGCGCTGACGAAGTAGCCGCCGCGGTCACGGCGAGTGCCGCCAAACGCGGCATCGAGATCGAAATCGTCCGCAACGGCTCGCGCGGGATGCATTGGCTCGAGCCGATGCTCGAAGTCGCGACCGGCAACGGCCGGATTGCCTACGGCCCGGTCGAACTCGGCGATGTCGGGAGCGTGCTCGATGCGATGGCTGCAGGCGGTGGCGATCACAAATTGCGCGTTGGCGTGCCGGAAGACCATCCGTTTATGAAAAAGCAGACGCGTCTGACCTTCGCGCGCTGCGGCATCGTCGACCCGCGTTCGCTCGAAGATTACAAAGCGCATGACGGCTACAAGGGCCTCGCCAAAGCGCTCGCCAATCCAGCCGAAATTGTCGAGGAGGTCACGCAATCCGGCTTGCGCGGGCGCGGCGGCGCCGGCTTCCCGACCGGCATCAAGTGGAAGACCGTCGCTGACACCAAAGCCGATCGGAAATACATCGTCTGCAACGCCGACGAAGGTGACAGCGGCACCTTCGCCGACCGCATGATCATGGAAGGCGACCCGTTCGTCCTGATCGAAGGCATGACGATCGCGGGAATTGCTGTCGGCGCCGCCAAGGGCTTCATCTACATCCGCTCCGAATATCCGCACGCGATCGCGGTGATGAAAGATGCGGTCGATATCGCGCGGCGAGCCGGAATGCTCGGCAAGAAAGTCGCCGGCTCGGATTTCGAGTTCAATCTCGAAGTCCGCGAAGGCGCCGGCGCCTATGTCTGCGGCGAGGAAACTTCGCTGCTGGAAAGTTTGGAAGGCAGACGCGGCATTGTCCGGGCGAAGCCTCCCCTCCCCGCGCACAAGGGACTATTTGGCAAGCCCACGGTCATCAACAACGTACTGTCGCTCGCGACCGTGCCGATCATCATGGACAAGGGCGCCGCGTTTTATAAAAACTTCGGCGTCGGCCGGTCGCGCGGCACCATGCCGATCCAGCTCGCCGGCAATCTTAATTACGGCGGACTTTTCGAAACGCCATTCGGCATCACGCTTGGCGAACTGGTCAACGACATCGGCGGCGGCTGCTTCACCGGCCGGCCGGTGAAGGCCGTGCAGGTCGGCGGACCGCTCGGCGCGTATTTCCCGCCGCGCGTTGTTCGACACGCCGTTCGACTACGAGGCGTTCGCCAAGCGCGACGGTCTTATCGGTCATGCCGGAATCGTGGTGTTCGACGACACCGTGGACATGGCCAAGCAGGCGCGCTTCGCCATGGAATTCTGCGCCATCGAATCCTGCGGCAAGTGCACGCCGTGCCGGATCGGCTCGACGCGCGGGGTCGAAACCGTCGACAAGATCGTTGCCGGTATTGAGCCCGAGAAGAATCTCGAAGTGCTTGCCGACCTTTGCAACACCATGAAGTTCGGATCGCTCTGTGCGCTGGGCGGCTTCACGCCGTATCCGGTGGTCAGCGCCATGACACACTTTCGCGACGATTTTAAGCCCGCGCCACATCTGCAGGCCGCGGAATAGGAGACCAAGCTATGTCGCTCGTTCACGAGATCGACTACGGCACGCCGAAGTCAAAGGCGCAAAGAATGGTCACGCTGACCATCGACGGCCAGTCAGTGACGGTGCCCGAAGGCACTTCGATCATGCGCGCCGCGATGGAAATGGGCACACAAATTCCGAAACTGTGCGCGACCGACATGGTCGACGCCTTCGGCTCCTGCCGCCTGTGCCTGGTCGAAATCGAAGGCCGTGCCGGCACGCCGGCGTCCTGCACGACGCCCGTCGCACCCGGTATCGTGGTCAAGACGCAAACCGAACGGCTCGGGGCCATCCGCAAGGGCGTGATGGAGCTTTATATCTCTGATCACCCGCTCGATTGCCTGACCTGTTCGGCCAACGGCGATTGCGAGCTTCAGGACATGGCCGGCGCGGTCGGCTTGCGCGACGTGCGCTACGGCTATAGCGGCGACAATCACGTTTTCGCCAAGACGTCCAATGGTGCGGCAAATGACAAATGGCTGCCGAAGGACGAGTCCAATCCTTACTTCACCTATGATCCCTCGAAATGCATTGTTTGTTCGCGGTGCGTGCGCGCTTGCGAAGAGACGCAGGGAACGTTCGCGCTGACCATCGCCGGCCGCGGTTTCGGCAGCCGCGTATCGCCCGGCATGGAAGAGCCATTCATGTCGTCGGAGTGCGTGTCCTGCGGCGCCTGCGTCCAGGCCTGCCCGACGGCGACGCTGAATGAGAAAAAAGTCGTTGAGATCGGCAAGCCCGAGCATTCGGTGGTGACGACCTGCGCCTATTGCGGCGTCGGCTGCTCGTTCAAAGCGGAAATGCGCGGCGAAGAGCTCGTGCGCATGGTGCCGTACAAGGATGGCGAGGCCAATCGCGGCCACTCCTGCGTCAAAGGCCGGTTCGCCTGGGGCTACGCCACGCACAAGGAGCGCATTCTCAAGCCGATGATCCGCGCCAAGGTCACTGATGAATGGCGGGAAGTCAGCTGGGAGGAAGCGATCAATCACGCCGCTTCCGAGTTCAAGCGCATCCAAGCCAAGTACGGCAAAGACTCCGTTGGCGGCATTACGTCGTCGCGCTGCACCAACGAAGAAACATTCCTGGTTCAGAAACTGATTCGTGCCGCGTTCGGCAACAACAACGTTGATACCTGCGCCCGCGTCTGCCACTCGCCGACCGGTTATGGCCTCGGGCAGACCTACGGCACCTCAGCCGGCACGCAGAACTTCGACTCCGTCGAGGATACCGACGTCGCCATCGTGATCGGCGCCAATCCTGCCGCGGCCCATCCGGTGTTCGCCTCGCGGATGAAGAAGCGGCTGCGCCAGGGCGCGAAACTTATCGTCATCGATCCGCGCCGCACCGAAATGGTCCAGAGCGCGCACATCAAAGCGGATTTTCATCTGGCGCTGAAGCCGGGCACCAACGTCGCGGTCGTCACCGCGCTGGCGCACGTCATCGTCACCGAGAAACTCTACGATGAGAAATTCATCCGCGAGCGATGCGACTGGGACGAATTCCAGCACTGGGCGGATTTCGTCTCATTGCCGCGCCACAGCCCCGAGGAGGTCGCGAAGATTTCCGGCGTGCCGGCGCAGACGATCCGCGGCGCCGCGCGACTCTACGCCACCGGCGGCAACGGTTCGATCTACTACGGCCTCGGTGTCACCGAGCACAGCCAGGGCTCGACCACCGTCATCGCGATCGCCAACCTCGCGATGGTGACCGGCAACATCGGCCGGCCGGGCGTCGGCGTTAATCCGCTGCGTGGCCAGAACAACGTCCAGGGCTCTTGCGACATGGGGTCGTTCCCGCACGAGCTGTCCGGGTACCGGCACATTTCGATCGACGCGTCGCGGCAGTTGTTCGAGAAGGATTGGGGCGTGTCGCTCGACAAGGAGCCGGGTCTGCGCATTCCCAACATGCTCGATGCCGCGGTCGACGGATCTTTCAAAGGCATCTACATCCAGGGCGAGGACATTCTTCAATCCGATCCGGATACGCATCACGTCTCCGCTGGCCTCGAGGCGATGGAATGCGTCGTCGTGCAAGACCTGTTCCTGAACGAGACGGCGCGCTTCGCTCACGTGTTCCTGCCGGGTTCGACGTTCCTTGAAAAGAACGGCACGTTCACCAATGCCGAACGCCGCATTCAGCTCGTCCGCAAAGTCATGGCGCCGAAGAACGGCTACGAGGACTGGGAAATCACCGTGCTGCTCTCCAAGGCGCTCGGCTATGAGATGCATTACGACCATCCGTCGCAAATCATGGACGAGATCGCCCGGCTCACTCCCGGCTTTGCCAATGTCTCGTACGACATGCTTGAGAAACGCGGTTCGGTGCAGTGGCCGTGTAACGACAAGGCGCCGGAAGGCTCGCCGATCATGCACGTCAACGGTTTCGTCCGCGGCAAGGGCAAGTTCATCGTTACAGAATATGTTGCAACGGACGAAAAGACCGGACCGCGTTTCCCGCTGCTGCTCACGACTGGGCGCATCCTGTCGCAATATAATGTCGGCGCGCAAACGCGGCGAACCGACAATTCGCTGTGGCACGAGGAAGATCTGCTCGAAATGCATCCGCACGATGCGGAACAGCGCGGCATCCGTAACGGCGACTGGGTCAAACTCGCGAGCCGCGCCGGCGAAACGACGCTTCGCGTCGACATCACCGATCGGGTATCGCCCGGCGTCGTCTACACCACGTTCCATCACCCCGACACCCAGGCGAATGTGATAACGACCGAGTATTCGGATTGGGCCACTAACTGTCCCGAATACAAGGTGACCGCGGTGCAGATCACGCAATCGAACGGCCCCTCGCCTTGGCAGGAGGAGTACGAAAAATTCTCGCGCGAAAGCCGTCGCATCGCAGCGACGGCCGAGGCCGCGGAGTAGCGGATGCGCGAGCCGACGGTTACCGTCGCGTCTACGACTTGGCGCCATCAGGGCGCGACCGACGGTAAGCGCATCATTCCGGAAGAAACTGCAGTCGCGTTTGCCTACGACGGCGGCACCTATGCGGTGATGATGGCAACGCCGCAGAATCTGGAAGACTTTGCTCTCGGCTTCAGCTTCACCGAACGCCTGATTTCCTCGCCGGCCGACATCCGGCAGCTTGACATCGTCGAGCACGATGCCGGCATCGAATTGCGGATGTGGCTGCGCGAACCGCTCGCTGCTGCCCTGACCGAGCGGCGACGGCATCTCGCCGGTCCGACCGGCTGCGGCCTATGCGGCATCGAAAGTCTGGACGAGGCGGTGCGGCCGGTATCGCGTGTAACCGCGGAGCAATTTTTTACAGCGAGCGAAATCATGCGCGCGCTGGAATCGCTTCCGGCGCGTCAGGAGCTGAACCGGTTAACGCGCGCGGTTCATGCTGCGGCATTTTGGCGCCCGGATACCGGGCTCCACGCGGTGCGCGAGGACGTCGGCCGGCACAATGCGCTGGACAAACTTGCGGGAGCGCTGCTGCGCGACCGCGTACCGACGGATACCGGCATGGTGCTGTTGACCAGCCGGGTCTCGGTGGAAATGGTCCAAAAAACTGCGATGATCGGCGCGCCGATGATCGTTGCCGTCTCGGCGCCTACAGCGCTTGCAGTGCGCACCGCGGAAAGTGCCGGCATTACGCTTGTGGCGATCGCACGCGGCGACGGCTTTGAAGTCTTCACCCACCCGCAGCGGGTTAAGGAAACGAGCAAAGAAGCCGCCGCCGATGTCGTCGCTTGACAAGTTAGTCTACATGGCCAATCAAATTGGCACGTTCTTCGAGAGCCAGGGGGCGGATAAAGCCGTTGTGGGGACAGCGGACCATATCAAGAAATTCTGGGATCCGCGGATGCGCGCCCAAATCATCGCGTATCTGAAGGCGGGCGGCGCCGGATTAGATCCGCCGGTACGCGCCGCCATCGAAAGTCTCGCGGCAGCACAGTTAGAAGGTCAAAAAACGCAGGCACAATAAACAAACAAAAAAGCGGCGCATCAACAAAACAGAGCGCCATGGGAGGAATGAATGAGCTTTCTTGAGCGCAGCCGGACCATCGCCGGGCCGGGCTTCAATCGCTGGATGGTACCGCCGGCTGCACTGTGCATCCATCTTTGCATCGGGCAGGCCTACGCGTTCAGCGTGTTCAATCTACCGATGACCAAGCTGATCGGCGTCACCCAATCCGCGCCGGGCGACTGGAAGCTCACCGAGTTGGGGTGGATCTTCTCGATCGCGATCTTCTTTCTTGGAGTCTCGGCGGCCGTGTTCGGTCGCTGGGTCGAGGAAGGCGGGCCGCGCCGCGCGATGTTCACTGCAGGCCTGTGCTGGGCCATCGGCTTCTTTATCTCCGCGATCGGCGTTTACGCCCACAATCTCTGGATCGTTTACGTGGGCTACGGATTCTTCGGCGGACTCGGGCTCGGTCTTGGCTACATTTCGCCGGTGTCCACCCTGATCAAATGGTTTCCCGATCGGCCCGGCATGGCGACCGGCATGGCGATTATGGGGTTCGGCGGCGGCGCCTTCATTGCCTCACCGCTCTCTGTTTGGCTGATGCAGAGATTTTCGACATCAAGTCATGTCGGCGTGGCGGAAGCTTTCATCGGCCTCGGCGTGATCTATCTCGTCTTCATGTGGGTCGGCGCGGCGATCGTCCGAATTCCCGCCGCGGGCTGGAAACCGGAAGGCTACACGCCGCCGGTGCAGGCTTCGAAGCTGATTACGACGAGCGACGTGTTCGTTTATGACGCGATCAAGACGCCGCAGTTCTGGCTGATCTGGTGGGTGCTTTGCCTCAACGTGACCGCCGGCATCGGGGTGCTCGGGCAAGCCTCCGCCATGAGCCAGGAAATGTTTCCGGGCGAGGTGACGGCGATCGCGGCGGCAGGTTTCGTCGGATTGCTGAGCCTGTTCAACATGCTCGGCCGTTTCTTCTGGGCCTCTACCTCCGACTTTATCGGGCGCAAGAACACCTATTTCTGCTTCTTCGTGATCGGAACGGTGCTGTATGCGCTGGTGCCATGGACCGGCAAAATCAACAGCGTGACGCTGTTTGTGCTCGCCTTCCTGGTTATTATCAGCATGTACGGCGGCGGTTTCGCGACCGTGCCGGCCTATCTCAAGGACATGTTCGGCACGCGCTACGTCGGCGCTATCCACGGCTGGCTGATCACCGCGTGGTCGGCGGCCGGAATATTCGGTCCGGTGCTGGTGAATTACATCCGCCAATACCAGATCGACCACGGCGTGCCTAAGGCACAGGCCTACAATGTCACCATGTACATCATGGCTGGTTTGTTGGTCATCGGGTTCCTCTGCAACCTGTTTATCAAGGCAGTACACCACCGCTTCCATATGAAGACCGACCAGACCGCCCTCGGTATCGCAGCAGAAGCCGGCGAGGCGGTAGCGGCAGCTCTTAGTGGCAAGCCAGCCTGAGGAGACGGCAATGGAAAACGCGAACCAAAATGGTACGACGGCTTTGCACCTCGTGCTTGCCTGGGGTTTCGTTGGCATACCGCTGTTGTGGGGCGTAGCAGAGACGATCACCAACGCGATGAAGTTGTTTCACTAGTCAGTTACGCCTCAATCGTCGGTGCGGCGGCCACGACCGCCGCACTTTTGCCTGCCCAACAAACCCTCAGTCGCCGCGAAAACTCTTGGCCGACTGCGAACATGGCCCTTGACGTTCGGCCACCTATTGGCGTGACTTCGCGTGACGCCTCCCAGGGAGCCGATTATGGCCGGCACACACCTGTCCATCCGTATCGATCTGGCATCCGGAGACCGTATTGGGCCTGGAAAAATTGCACTTCTGGAGGCGATCCGCTCGACCGGATCGATTTCGGCCGCGGCTCGGTCGATCGGGATGTCCTACCGCCGCGCCTGGCTCCTGGTCGAAGAGATCAACAAGACGCTGCGTGAACCCGCCGTCAAGGCGGAGACCGGCGGCTCCGGCGGCGGTGGCGCCGTGATCACACCCGTCGGCGAGCGGGTCGTGGGGCTTTATCGCGCCATCGAGCTGCAAGCGCAGATGGCCACGGGGGGCGAATTTCGCGCCATTGGCAAACTCATTCGCAACGACAAGGGCGGCGGTTAGCCCTCCGCTGACACCTGCGCCCGAGGAGAAGCAAATGAGCAGTGCAGTCGTTGTGACGGATGATGGCGCGGTTCGCACCATCCGGCTCAATCGCCCCGAGAAAAAGAACGCGCTGACGTTGGCGATGTACGCCGACATGATGGCGGCGTTGCGCGAAGCCAATCAGAGCGACGCTATCCGCTGCGTCATCTTTGCCGGCGCGCCGAGCGTATTTTGCGCCGGCAATGATATCAGCGACTTTATGGGTGCAGCCCTTGGCGGCGGGCTGGACACACGGACGATCGACTTCTTGCACGAGCTGGGACGGAATCAAAAGCCGGTCGTCGCCGCGGTCGGCGGCATTGCCGTCGGCATCGGCACGACCATGCTGTTTCACTGCGACCATGTCGTCGCCGCGGCAAATGCGACATTATCCACCCCGTTTCTTAAGCTCGGGCTTGCTCCGGAATTGGCGTCGACGCTGCTCGCGCCCATGCGCATGGGCTATGCGCGCGCTTTTTCACTTCTGATCATGGGCCGGCCTCTGTCGGCCGCGGAAGCCAAGGATGTGGGGATCGTCAACACCGTCGTTGATGCCGCCGCGGTCGATGCCGTGGCATTCAAGGCGGCGCAGGAGATCGCGGCGCTGCCGCCCGGAGCGCTCGCCGCTTCGCGCCGGCTGATGCGCAGCCACAGTGACGAAGTCATGCAACGGATCGACGCCGAGGCAGAGCTGTTCAAAAAGCTTCTACAATCCGACGAAGCCCGCGCTGCATTCCAGGCATTTTTCGCCCGCAAAAAGTGAGCTCAACAATGTCACTCAAAGGCAAGACCCTTTTCATCACCGGCGCTTCGCGCGGCATCGGGCTCGCGATCGGATTGCGCGCCGCCCGCGACGGCGCCAACATCGTCATCGCCGCGAAGACCGCCGAACCGCATCCAAAACTTCCCGGCACCATCTACACCGCCGCGGAAGACATCGAGCGTGCCGGCGGCAAAGCGTTGCCGCTGGTCGTCGACGTTCGCGACGAGCTGGTTGTTAAAGAGGCGTTCGACAAGGCGGTAGCGCAGTTCGGCGGCATCGACATCGTTGTCAACAACGCCAGCGCCATTTCGCTCACTCCCTCGGTCGCGACCGACATGAAGCGCTACGACCTGATGCAGCAGATCAACACCCGCGGCACTTTTGTCGTATCGAAATGGGCGATCCCGCATCTGCAGAAGGCCACCAATCCGCACATCCTGATGATTTCGCCGCCGCTCGACATGAAGGAAAAATGGTTCGCGCCACACACCGCCTATACCATCGCCAAGTTCGGCATGAGCATGGTGGTGCTCGGACTGGCCGGCGAACAGCGATCCAAGGGCATTGCCGTCAACGCGCTGTGGCCACGCACGGTGATCGCCACCGCCGCGGTTCAGAACCTGCTTGGCGGCGACGCCTTGATGCGCCAATCGCGCAAGCCCGACATCATGGCGGACGCGGCATATGCTATATTTGCGCGTCCGGCGCGCGAGTTCACCGGCCGGTTTTTGATCGACGACACGTTTTTGGCTGAGAATGGCGTGACCGACTTCGACAAATATCGCGCCGACCCGACGCAAAAGCTGGCGCAGGATTTCTTTGTTCCAGCCGATATTCCTGCCCCGAAGGGCGTCATCCTAGAGGCGGGATTTCACTGAGGCGGCGAAACTGCGTATCGGGCGCTCGTCGATGTGCCCTGTCCCCCTGCGCGAGAGGGCAAACGTCTAACGCCGCAGATTACAATACAGGCCGCCTACGCCAGCCAGCGCTTTCGGCGCTTGTAGTGTTTGCCGTCGCGAAACGATTTGCGCTTGCCTTCGGCGACACCGAGATAAAATTCCTTGACGTCCTCGTTCTCTGACAGCGCGGAAGCCGCCCCGTCGAGAACGACGCGTCCGTTTTCGAGAATATAGCCGTACCCGGAATACTTGAGCGCCAAATTGGCGTTCTGCTCCGCCAGCAGGAATGAGACGCCCTCACTCTCGTTGAGGCTCTTCATAATCGTGAAAATCTCTTCGACGATCTGCGGCGCCAAACCCATCGACGGCTCGTCGAGCAGGATCATCTTCGGATTAGACATCAGCGCACGGCCGATCGCGCACATCTGCTGCTCGCCGCCGGACGTGTAGCCCGCCAGTGACTGCCGCCGTTCGCGGAGGCGGGGAAAATAGGCGTAGACTTTTTCCAGACTGCCACGAATGGCCGCGGATCCGTCGCGGCGGGTAAACGCGCCGGTCAGGAGATTCTCCTCGATGGTCAGGTGGCCGAAACAGAACCGGCCCTGCATCACCTGAATGCAACCGCGCCGCACTACGTCGTTAGGCGAGAGCGACTGCACTTGGGCGCCGTCGAACTCGATCGCACCCTTGGTCACTTCGCCGCGTTCGGAATGCAGAAGATTGGAGATCGCCTTCAGCGTCGTGGTCTTGCCGGCGCCGTTGGCTCCAAGGAGCGCGACGATGCCGCCGTTCGGCACTGCAAGCGATACGCCCTTAAGAACGAGAATGACCCGGTCGTAGACCACCTCGACATTGTTGAGCGAAAGAACCGGCGGCGCGGAATCCGCGGCCGCCGGCTCTGACTTCATTTTTGCGCTGACAGTCATCGCTGTTATCTGTCACCCTTTGCACCCAATCCCGCTCATCCCCACTTTCGCGGGAACGAGCGGAATAGTCTTCAAATCATTACGAAGACTTTTCGCAGGGCTCTGTCCGTTTCGGCCAGCCGGCGTTTGCCTTCACATAGTCTTCGGCCGCGCTGTTGATCAACGGCAGCACCTTGTCTTTGATCGGCTGGATCGAAGGCACCGTCGTGTTCCACTTGGTGCCATCCCACTGGACCAGCGAGATACCGCTGTGGCCATTGTGATCGGCGCAGGTCAGGTGGACCGGAGACGCAAAGTTCGGAAAGCCCATTTCTTTCCACCGCGCCTCGGTGATGTTGAGCGATTCAAAGCCACGCCGCACGTCCTCGGCGTTGACTTGCTTCTTGCCGGTCAGCCGCTGCGCGGTGCGGATCGCCTCGGCAATCATCGCCGAGTTCATAACCGCGCGGTTGTAGAGGTTCTCGCCGACCTTGTCTTTTGAAGCGACCTGGCTTTGGCCCTTGTCGACCACATACTTGAGAATGTCCTGGATCGCCGGATAGTTGGTGCCGACGCCATTGAGGTCGAGCGAACTATAGCCCTTGGCCTCAGGACCTGCGGGACGCGCATCGTCGTCGCCGCCGGACCACCACACGCCGACCAGCCGATCCATCGGGTAACCGATCTTGGTTGCCTCCTTGACCGCCGTCGGATTCATGGCGCCCCAGCCCTGGATGTAAACCCAATCGGGCTTGTCGCGGCGTACTTCGAGCCAGAGCGAAGCCTGGTTCTGCATCTGCGCGCCGGGAACGGGATAAAGCTTGAGCGTGAAGCCATAGTCCTTGGCCAGCGCTTCAAGCAACGGGATCGGCTCCTTGCCATACGGCGCATCGAGATGAACGAGGCCGATGGTCTTGCCCTTGAGCTTGTCGAAGCCGCCTTCGACGTCGGCGGCATGACGAACGAACGCCGAGGCGCCGTCCCAATAGGTCGCGGGCGCATTGAAGATCCACGGGAACAGATTGCCGTCGGCGGAAGCAGATAGGCCGTAGGCGAATGAGAAGACCGGGATCTTATCGACCGATGCTTTGGGGATCACTTGCAGCGTTATGCCGGTCGAAAACGGGGTAATGACGACCGGGTGCTTGCCCTTCACGGTGTCGTAGCACTCGACACCCTTCTTGGTATCGTAACCGGTCTCGCACTCTTCGATGATGATCTTGACGCCGCCAATGCCGCCGTCACGCGCGTTAAGCATTTTCATATAATCTGACAGGCCGTTGGCGACCGGTATCCCCGATCCGGAATACGGACCCGTCCGATAGGTAAAGAACGGAACGTATATTCCGTCCTCCGCCTGCGCCGTCGCGACCGCAGCTGGTACTGCAGTCACCACCGCCAGGCCGAGAGCAAGATGCTTCAGACGCATAGCCGTTTCTCCCTTATTCGGCGTCGGCTCAAGGCCGCGCCTGCGAATGACCCTCGATCTCTGAGACAGGAACGAGGAATCCCGAACCGGCCATGGGCCGAAGCGGGAATTGGGGTGGAGTGTGCCCTATCAGTAAGGAAAGGGCCACACCCTCAATTTTTGTTTACCGATCTGCCAGAGCCTCGCGAGGCCGTTCGGCTCAACCACCAGAAACACGATGATCAATGCGCCAAGGATCACGAAGGTTAGTTGCTCGGCTGCGGCAGGGCGGATCGGCAAGCCAAACGACGCGGGGATTAGCCGCAGGGCGATCGGCAGAATGTAGATCAGCGCGGCGCCAAAAAACGAGCCGATCAGGGTCCCCAGACCGCCGATAATCACCATGAACAGAACGAGGAAGCTCTGGTCGATAGCAAAAACATCGGCTTCGGCACCGCCGTACCACAGGAACACCATCATCGCGCCGGCGACACCGCAGTAGAACGAGGACACCGCAAAAGCGAGCAGCTTCGCTCGCAACAGCCTAATTCCGATCAGCTCGGCAGCGAGGTCCATGTCGCGGACCGACATCCACATTCGTCCAATGCGGCCGTGGACCAAATTCGAAGCGATCCAGGTCAAGAAAACGACAATGCTTAGCACGACCAAATAACGCGCCGCTGACGTGGCCGTCGGGCCGGTAATCGGGATACCCATCAACGTGCGCAGCGGAACTTCGATCGCGCCGGAGACGCTGTTGTTGTAGAGCCAGGGGATACGGATGAAACACCATTCCAGAAAGAATTGCGCGGCCAGCGTCGCCACCGCAAGATAGAAACCTTTGATGCGCAACGACGGCAGCCCGAACAGCACGCCGACCGCGGCAGAGAAAAACCCCGACGCCAGAATCCAAACAATGATGTCGACCTGGGGGAAGTAGGTCGTAAGTTTCAGGCAGGCGTAGGCGCCGACCCCCATGAAGCCGCCGGTGCCGAGCGAGAGGAGCCCGGTGTAGCCGGTGAGCAGATTAAGTCCGATCGCGGCCAAGGCGAAGATGAGGAACGGAATCATAATTGTATTGAGCACGAAGTCGCTACCCGTAAGCGGGAAGACGACGAAGGCAATGAAGAGAATAACCGCGATCCCGATCCGGTCCTGCAGGATCGGGAACACCGCCATATCGGCGGCGTAATTGGATTTATATTGGCCAGCCTCGCGATAGAGCATCGTCTAAATCCGCTCGATGATCTTTTCGCCGAACAAGCCCTGCGGCCGGAACACCAGAAATCCGAGCGCGATGACGTAGGCGAGCCAGGTCTCGATGCCGCCGCCAAGCAGCGGTCCCCAGTAGAATTCGCCGAGCTTCTCGCCGATCCCGATGATCAAGCCGCCAACAATGGCGCCAGGGATCGAGGTCAAGCCGCCGAGTATCAGCACCGGAAGCGCCTTTAATGCGATGACCTGCAGCGCAAAAGAGACCTCCGAGCGCGCGCCCCACATGATGCCGGTGGTCAACGCCACGATCCCGGCGGCGAACCATACGATAACCCAAATCTGCTCGAGCGAGATACCGACTGACAAGGCCGCCTGATGGCTGTCGGCGACCGCACGCAAGGCCCGGCCGATCCGGGTGCGTTGAAAGAAGATCGCGAGCCCGGCAACCATGATCGAACCGATAATGACGGCGGCGATGTCGATCTTCTGCAGCGACACGAAACCGCCGAGTCCTTTGAAGCGCAGCGCACCGCTCGGCAGATAGAGTTCCTGCGCGATCATCACCTTCGGGTTGCCGCCAAAAACCAACTGCCCCAACCCGATCAGGAAATAGGTGATGCCGAACGTCGCCATAAACAGGATAACATCCGATTGATTGACCAGCGGCCGCAGCACCAGACGCTCGACGCCATACGCCAGCACGAACATCACGCCGACGGTCAGAGCGAGCGCAACAAACGCCGGCACGCCGTGCTCGTGCAGCCCGACCAGCGTTAGCGCGGCGAACACCACCATGATGCCCTGCGCGAAATTGAAAACGCCGGAGGCCTTGAAGATCAGGACAAAGCCGAGTGCGATCAGCGCATAGAGCACCCCGGCAACAAGCCCGTCCCATAACGTCTGGACGAACAAATCGGGCGCCGCGCCCATTTGCACAAACGGATCGACAAAGATCTGATAGAGAATATGCATGCGCGTCTTACTGCGGTTCGCCGAGATAGGCGCGGATCACTTTCTCGTCGCGCTTGACTTCTTCGGGCGGAGCATCGGCGATCTTGCGGCCGTAATCCAGCACGACGATGCGATCTGAAAGATCCATCACCACGCCCATGTCGTGCTCGATCAGCGCAATGGTGGTGCCGTATTGCTGGTTCACGTCGATGATGAAACGCGACATGTCCTCTTTCTCTTCGAGGTTCATGCCCGCCATCGGCTCGTCGAGCAACAAGAGATCAGGCTCCATTGCAAGCGCGCGGCCGAGCTCGACGCGTTTTTGCAAGCCATAGGGCAGACGCCCGACCGGAATTTTACGGATCGCGGCGATTTCGAGGAATTCGATGATCTCCTCAACCCGGTGCCGATGCTCGACCTCTTCCTGGAGCGCCGGACCAAAGCGGATGAGCTGCCAAAAAAATCCGCGATGCATTTTCAGAGCGCGGCCGGCCAGGATGTTGTCGAGCGTGGTCATGCCGCGAAACAGCGCGAGATTTTGGAAGGTGCGGGCGATGCCACCTTGAGCCGCGGCATACGGCCGCATGCTGTTTCGCACCTGCCCCTTGAAGGTGATGCGCCCCGATTGCGGCTGGTAGAAGCCGTTGACGACGTTGAGCATGGAGGTCTTGCCGGCGCCGTTCGGGCCGATGATCGCGAGTATCTCGCCCTTGCGGATATCAAACGAGACCCCGGTCAAAGCGCGCACGCCGCCAAAGGCAAGCGACACATCCTCGACTGCGAGCAGGACTTCGCCGACCGCCGCCTCGCGCGAGGACGGCGCCCTCATGCCGCGCGCTCCATCTGCGCGGCGCGCACCGGATAGGGTTTCACATCGCGGATCGTCACGCGTGCCGCCAGCACGCCCTTGTGCCCGTCCTCGAAGGTAACTTCAGTTGCGATCTGCGCCTCGGTCGAGCCGTTGTAGAACGCCTCCACCAGCGGCGCGTAGCGGTCGATGATGTGCCCGCGGCGGAGTTTTTGGGTGCGCGTGAGTTCGCCGTCGTCCGGATCGAGCTCTTTGTGCAGGATGAGGAAGCGGCGGATTTGCGCGCCGGCCATTATTTCCTCTTCCGAAAGCGATCGGTTCACTTCGTCGATGTGCCGCGCGATCATGTCATAGACCAGCGGATTGGCGGCGAGCTCCTGATAGGAGCCGTAGACAACGTTGTTGCGCTCCGCCCAGCTGCCGACGGCCGTCAGGTCGATGTTGATCATGGCGCAGGCAAAGTCGCGCCCGGCGCCAACGGCCACCGCCTCGCGGATGTTCGGAAAAAATTTGAGCTTGTTCTCGATGTATTTTGGCGCAAACACCGTGCCGTCCACCAGATGGCCGAGGTCTTTGGCGCGATCGATGATTTTCAGCTGCTTGGTTTTCGGATCGAAAAATCCGGCATCGCCGGTATGCACCCAGCCGTCAGACGTCAGCACTTCCGCGGTCTTGTCGGGGTCCTTGTAATATCCGGCGAACACGCCCGGTGAGCGGAACAGAACTTCGCCGGCGTCCGATATCTTGATCTCGACTTCGGGCGACGCCCTGCCGACGGTGTCGCAGTAAATCTCGCCGTCCGGCTGCGCGGTGACATAAACCGACGCCTCGGTCTGCCCGTAAAGCTGCTTTAAGTTGAGACCAATACCGCGCCAAAACCGAAAAATCTCCGGCCCGATCGCCTCGCCTGCGGTATAGGCGACACGCACGCGCGACAGCCCGAACTGATTCATCAGCGGCCCGTAGACCAGAAAATTACCGGCGGCATAGAGAAGGCGCGCAGGCAACGGCACTTTCTCGCCGTCGAGAATCTTTTCGCCCCAGCGACCGGCAACACCGATGAAGAAATCGAACACCTTGCGCTTAATGGCGCCCGCATCCGCCATGCGCACCGTCGTCAGGGTGAGGACGTTTTCGTAAACACGCGGCGGCGCGAATGCATAGGTGGTGCCGATCTCGCGGCGATCCTGCACCACTGTGTCGGCCGCTTCCGGACAATTGACGCAATAGCCGGCGACGTAGGCCTGGACGTACGAAAAAATGTAATCGCCGACCCACGCCAGCGGCAGATAGGCGATCACCTCTTCGTTTTGATCGAGACGGTCGAACGCATTGGCGTTGCGTGCAGAGACGATGGTGTTCTCATAGGTGAGCATGACGCCTTTGGAGCGCCCGGTCGTTCCCGAAGTGTAGAGGATGACGCTGAGATCACTGCCCTTGCCGTCGGCAACACCAGCTTCCCATCGCTTCAGACACCCGGCATCGCTAGCAAGCTTGTTGCGGCCGATGCCTTGCACGTCCTCAAATGAGATCAACCGGCTTTGGACGTAGTCTTTGAGGCCGCGCGGCTCGTCATAGATGACTTTGCCAAGCTGCGGCAGCCGATCGGATATCGCGATGATTTTGTCGACCTGCTCCTGGTCTTCGACCACGGCGAGCGTCACCTCGGCATGCGCCAGTACGAAAGCCATTTCGTCGGCCACAGCGTCGGAGTAAACCGGTACCGGCACCGCGCCGAGCGCCTGTCCGGCGCACATCGCCCAATAAAGCCGCGGCCGGTTGCTGCCGACGATGGCGAATTTGTCGCCGCGCTTGAGGCCGAGTTCAGATAGCCCGACGGAAAAGGCGCGAATCTCCTCGAGCATTTGCGCCCAGGTCCACGTTTGCCAGATGCCAAGGTCTTTGTGACGCATACCCGGCCGCGCACCGATCGCGGCGGCGTTATGGATCAAATATTTGGGCAGCGTATCCAAGCTGCGATCAATGCTGGGATCAATCGACGTCACGGCGTTCCTCCGCCCCGTAATTTGCATCGCGCTAATAAAGAAGCGCGCCGCTCGCAACCAGGGGACTGATGCCGCTTTTGCGGTTCTTGGACGCCGCCAAGTCGCCGGGGACCAAAGCCCAAGCAAATAGCGACGCGGAAACCCCAGATCCCCCAATCCATGGTCCCGGCGAACGTTATTAGCACGAAATTCTCGCATTGCTGCACGAAAACGACAATGCTATTTCGACCCGTGAGCCTAGGCATTTTGACGCAAAAACTGCTGCGATCCCTGACTGAATAAGCCGCCGGGCCGGAAACGCCTTCATGCTCGATACATCCCCGGGCGCTGCACCCCAGTTTTCCCTCGGCGAGGACCAAATCGCGGTTGGCGATATGGCGCGGGCCTTTGCCGCCGAGGTCTTTGCACCAAACGCATTGGCCTGGGACGAAACCAAACACTTTCCGGTCGCCGAGATGCGCCAGGGCGCGGCGCTCGGCATGGGCGGGGTCTATATCGCCGCGGATGTCGGCGGCTCGGCGCTCTCGCGTCTCGATGCGGCTTTGATCTTCGAGGCGCTCGCCACCGGGTGCCCGACAGTTGCGGCCTATATGTCGATCCACAACATGGCCGCGTGGATGATCGATGCCTATGGATCGCAAGCGCAACGCCAGAAGTGGTTGCCGCGATTATGCACGATGGAGCTCCTGGCCAGTTATTGTTTGACTGAGCCCGGAGCGGGTTCGGACGCCGCAGCGCTTACCACGCGTGCCGTGCGTGACGGCAACCATTACGTGCTCAACGGCCAAAAACAATTCATCTCCGGCGCCGGCGCCGGCGACCTTTACGTGGTCATGGCCCGAACCGGCGGCGCGGGACCGTCTGGAATTTCCACGTTCGTTGTGCCCGGTGACACTCCGGGCATTTCGCTCGGTGCCAATGAACGCAAAATGGGCTGGAACGCGCAGCCGACGCGCGCCGTCGTTTTTCAGGACACGCGGGTGCCGGTGGAGAACCGGCTGGGCGAAGAGGGCATCGGTTTTAAGATCGCCATGGCCGGCCTCGATGGCGGGCGTCTGAATATCGCCGCGTGTTCGCTCGGCGGCGCCCAAAGCGCGCTCGACAAGGCGCTCGCCTACATGAAAGAGCGCAAGGCCTTCGGCAAACCCCTCGACGAATTTCAGGCGCTGCAATTCCGCCTGGCCGATATGGCGACTGCGCTTGAAGCATCGCGCACGCTGTTATGGCGCGCCGCTGCGGCACTCGACCGGCACGATGCCGATGCCACCCAGCTTTGCGCCATGGCAAAACGCTTTGTCACCGATGCCTGTTTCGAGGTCGCCAACCAGGCGCTGCAATTGCACGGCGGATATGGGTATCTCTCGGAATTCGGCATAGAGAAGATCGTGCGCGATTTGCGCGTGCATCAGATTCTCGAAGGAACCAACGAGATCATGCGCGTGATCATTGCCAGAAACCTGGTCGGACGATAAGCGCAATGGTCCTGCATGAGGGCGATGTCATCGTTCGCGCCGAGCGGGCGCTGCGGCGGATCACGCTGAATCGTCCGAAGGCGCTCAATGCGCTGACGCTAGACATGGCCGTCACCATGACAAAATACCTGCGCGCCTGGGCGACGGACCCCGACGTTGGCGCCGTCCTCATTGACGGCGCCGGCGAGCGCGGCCTGTGCGCCGGCGGCGATATTCGCGCGCTCTACGACGCGGCAAAGTCGAAAAGCCCCGTCCCCGAGCAGTTCTGGTCGACCGAATATCACCTCAACGTTCTGATCGCGCGGTATCCGAAGCCCGTTATCGCCGTGATGGACGGCGTCGTGATGGGCGGCGGCGTCGGCGTTTCGGCGCATGCCTCGCACCGTATCGTCACCGAGAGCTCGGCGGTGGCGATGCCTGAAGTCGGAATTGGATTCTTTCCCGACGTCGGTGCGTCCTTTCTGCTGGCGCGAGCGCCAGGCTACGTCGGCACCTATCTGGCGCTGACCGGCGACCGCATGAATGCTGCGGATGCGATTTTTTGCGGCTTTGCCGATGTGCACATTGCCGCGGCGAAACTCGCCGAGCTTCCTTCTGCTCTCGCCGATTGCCGCAAGACGGACGACGTGCGAGCCAAGCTCGGCGCGATGTCCGTTCCGCCAATTCCGGGCAAGTTACAAGCGGCGCAACAATGGATCGATCGCTGTTTTGATGGCGGCACGGTCGAAGCAGTTTTTGCGCACCTACAATCCACCAATCTCGATGAGACCCGCGCGGCGCTCGCTACGATGCAAAAAGCGTCCCCGACTTCGCTTAAGGTCACGTTGCGCAATATCCGTGCGGCGGCATCGTTTGGAAGACTGGAACAAAGCTTTCAGCAGGACTACCGGATTGCGCTTGCCTGCATTGCCGGACATGATTTCATCGAAGGCATCCGCGCGACGATCGTCGACAAGGACCGAAATCCGAAGTGGCGGCCCGACAAAATCGAAGACGTCACGCCTGAAATCGCCGACCGGCATTTTAGATCTGTCGGACCGCTGGAACTGACTTTCACAGATTGAAAAAAAGGCGAACGCACATGCCGCACATCGGATTCATCGGTCTCGGAAACATGGGTGGTCCCATGGCCGCCAATCTCGTCAAATCCGGCGAACGCGTTTCAGGCTTCGATGTCGCTCCGGCCTCGCGCGATACGTCCGCCCGGGACGGTGTGCAGATCGTCGCCAACGCGAAGGCGTGTGTTGAAAACGCCGATGTGGTCATCAGCATGCTGCCGGCGGGCGAGCATGTGTTGTCGGTATGGAATGACGTGGTGCAGCACGCGCGGCAAGGCACCTTGTTCATCGATTGCTCGACAATCGATGTAGCGAGCGCGCGCAAGGCGCATGCGGTCGCCGCCGCGCGCGGTATTGCCACGCTCGACGCCCCTGTCTCCGGCGGCGTCGGCGGCGCGAAGGCGGCGACACTTACCTTCATGGTCGGCGGATCGGCCGCCGCGTTCGCGCATGGCAAGCCGGTGCTCGAGCGCATGGGCAAGCGCGTGGTGCACTGTGGCGAGGCGGGCAACGGCCAGGTGGCGAAAATCTGCAACAACATGATTCTCGGCGTGTCGATGATCGCCGTGAGCGAAGCGTTTGTGTTGGGCGAGAAACTCGGCCTCTCGCATCAGGCTTTGTTCGAGGTCGCTTCGGTGTCATCAGGACAATGCTGGTCGCTGACCAGTTATTGCCCGGTGCCAGGGCCGGTGCCGGCTAGTCCGGCGAATAATGGCTACAAGCCCGGCTTCGCTGCCGCGCTGATGCTAAAGGATCTCAAGCTGGCGAAAGAGGCCGCGGGATCGGTCAAGGCCAACACCGCATTGGGAGTGCAGGCCGCGGAGATTTACGAGCACTTTGCGCACGAGGGTCACAGCGGCGAGGACTTCTCCGCGATCATCAACCTCGTTCGCCAGCACACTAAGGACGGCTAGCCAAACACTGGCTAGGCGCCTACGCGTGATAACCTTCGGCGCGTTGGTCAGTGGGGCGCCAGGCTCGGGCTGTCCGCGAGAACCGAAGACCCATCGGACGTTGGCTCGTCCTTGATGACGTCAACACCAACCGCTACCCGGGCACGGTTTCGCACAACCGGCGCCCGAAGCGGAATGCGCGGCAGGTCGACCGTCTCGTCGTCACGGCCCTGCGCCACCGAGGTCCCGAGCTGAATGCTCGCCAGGTCGACCGCCTTGTCCTGTCGCTTTGAAGTTCCGTCGAAGCGTGCATTTTCCTCGATTGATAGCGTCGTGTGAAAAATATCGCCTTCGACCACTGCGCTGCTATTCAACCTGACACGGTCTGCGTGAATGGTGCCTTTGACCTCCCCGGCGATGATCAAGTCTTCCGCGACAAGATCGCCTTCCACACGCGCGCCTTCATAGATCGAAATCGCCGATGCGCTGAGCTTACCTTCGATGCGGCCAAATACTTCTACCGTGCCTTCGCCAAAAATTCTGCCGACAACCGTGATACCGCGGCTGATCGCAGAAACTTGGCCGTTTGCAGGCTGGTCTTCTACGGCTTGCTTCACCACGGAAAGCACCGGCTCGTTTCCGTCCTTGGATTTGCCGAACATTTGCGGCTCCCTTGTTTGCTTGAGGCTCGTTTGGTTAAGACTGCTGCTTCGCGAGTTTCAGGTGGCGTAATAAATGCGATGGAAGCGGCCACCCAGACCGCTAAGCACCTCAGCACCGGTCGAATTCGTCGCCGCGGCGACCTCATCGAGGTCCATCGCCGATCCGATCAGCGTCGCCATTCCGCCGACCTTGGCGGCGTGGTCTGCGGGCAGATCGGTCACGTCGATCGGCAGCACGTCCAGAGAAGGCCGCCCCGCCACGGGACAGCGGTGCCCGCCAATGACCGCATAGAGCTTACCGCCGGGGTGTCCTGTTCGCGGAAATCCATCGGCATGTCCGACGGACAACCACGCCACCCGTCGTCGCTTTCTTCCTGCCGCCACATCGCGGACCTGCAAGATGCGTGCGGTCAACTCCACGGCCGGAAGCATTGGATTGGGCAAGCCTGGCGTGGGGTTGATGCCGAACAGCACCGAGCCGGCGCGCATGACATCGAAATGGCAGCTCCGATTGACAACAATCGCAGTGGAGCCGGCCAGCGAAGCAGGCACGCCACGATAAAGTCGGCGCAATTCACGCAGCAGCGCAATTTGCCGTTCGGTCTGCGAACCATTGGGCCGCGCAGGATCAGCCAGACTACTCATCAGAAGCGTGATGCCGTGGTTCGATACATCGATCCTTGGTGCAAGCGCTGCCGCCTCTTGTGCCGACAAACCAAGGTTGCCTCTGCCGGTGTCAATGTTGAGCGCGCAGCCGCCGGTCCATTGCGTGGAGCTGACGAAGCCATCCCAAGCCGCCAGCTCGACCGCGCTGTTGATCACCGGCTGCGCATTGCATGCGGCAAAAGCTGGCCCCGTGCCAAAATAAAATCCGTGGCAAACGTAGATCGCCGCCTTCGGCGCAACCGCGCGGACTCGTTTAGCTTCATGAAGATCGGTGACAAAAAACGTCCGGCAGCCGGATTTGGCCAGCGCCTCGGCGACCTGATCGACGCCGCAGCCGTAGGCGTTGCATTTGAGCGACGCCGCACATTCGGCATCGGTCAGTTTGGCGAGTCGTTCCCAATTGAACGCGATCGCGCTCAAATTGACTTTCAGGACGGCGTCAGCCTCGCTTTCCGATGGCCCGTCAAGTTTGACGCTCGCCGTGAGCCTTTTGTTGCTGACGACAAGACGGCCGCCCCGATTGGCGATTTTGCCGCCAACGAAGCCGTCTACGATGACCTCCGCACCGGGCTCGATGGTCAAGCCGCCAATGACGTTGCCGCGAACGTGCAAAAAGCAGTTTTCCCAGACGATCGCGTCAGTGGGGAGCGAGCCGGCGATATCCGTGAAGGCCCTGACCTCCAGTGGCTGGGGCACGCCCCTTTGCTTGCCGCACGCGGTCACGACAGCCGGCGTCATTGCCAGCACCCCCACCGGATCGCCGCTTCCCCAGAAGTGGCGCCATTAAAGATTGTCCAAGAATTGATCCAATCACATATTCGTTCGCAATCAGTTAGCGAACGTTCGGGCTTGCTGTTATTTTTGATTGATACGCGACAGCATTTGCAAACAGTAAATGCGGGCTCGGGAGCGCGGCGCGATAAGCCAAACGGCATGTCATGCCCGGCCTTGTGCCGGACATGACATTTTGTTGCGGGGCTATACTTACTTTGCCGGGTCTTTCGGCGACCACAGAATGATCGGCGACGATTTCTCGTAGGCCATGCCCTTCGGATAGCTGATCGCTTCCATCTGCAGGCCCCAGGGTGCGAGGAAATAGAAGATGCTTTGTCCTGCGGCCGGTCCCTGCTCCACCGGAAGATTAAAGAAGGTCTTTACGCCTTTGCCGTCGAGATACGTCTTCGCCGCCTTAATGTCGTCGACGTAGAAGGCGATGTGATAGCCGCCGATGTCGCTGTTCTTCGGCGTCATGTTCTTCTGGTCAGGCGAGGTGTACTGGAACAGCTCGATGTTGGAGCCGTAGCCGCAGCGCACCAGCGTTATATTTTGAATAACCGCGCGCGGGTTGACGTTAACGAGCTGCTGCATGAAGTCGCCCTTCTCGTCGGCGAACGGACCAAACGACATCGCCTCTTTGCAGCCGAGCACGTCGATGAAGAACTCCTTCGCCTGTTTCATGTCCGGCACCGTGATGCCGGTATGATCGTGGCCGCGCAGGCCGGGAATTCCGTCGGCGCGGGCCACTGTTATGCCGGCGAGCATCGCGGCGCCGACCGCGGCGATGGCGAGATGGCGGGTATAGTGAGACACGATTACCTCCTGGGTGGGGGCGGGTGTAGGAATCGCGCCGGGCAGCCCCGTTGCCGGCGGCGCGATTTTTAGCTTCAGGCGGTTGCCGCAATCTCCACGGCGGCCCCGCGGTCAAGCCAGCCGGGATCGACCGTGGGAAGCGGAATGGCATCGATCAGCATGCGCGTGTAGTCGGCGCGCGGCGCGGCGAACACCTGGTCGCAAGGCCCTTCTTCGACGACCCGGCCCTCGCGCATGACGACGACGCGCTGGCAAATTGAGCGGATGACCGAAAGGTCGTGACTGATGAACGCCAGCGCGAGATGCATTTCGCTGGTCAGCTCTTTGAGAAGACGCAGCACTTGTGCTTGCGTCGACACGTCAAGCCCGGACACGATCTCATCGGCCAGAACAAAATCCGGCTGCAACACGACCGCGCGCGCGATGCCGACGCGCTGGCGCTGTCCGCCGGAAAGCTCGAACGAGTAACGGTCGATCGTACCTCGCGACAGCCCGACACGATCGAGAACGCCATACACCAGCGCCAGCGCCGCGGCGTGGTGCTTCGCCTGTCCGTGCAGCAGGATAGGCTCGATCAGAAAATCCGCCCGATGGTGTGTCGCGGATTGAGCGAAGACATCGGGTCCTGAAAGATCATCTGCATGCGGCGTCGAAACGGTTGGCGAGCGCGCTGGTCGAGGCCATTGATGTAAGTGCCATCAAATAAGACCGTGCCGGCGGAAGGCGCGACCAGCCCGAGCAGCGCGCGCCCGAGCGTGGTCTTGCCGGACCCGGACTCGCCGACAATGCCGACGGTCTCGCCCTTGCCGACACGGATGTCGACGCCGTGCAGCACCGTGGCGACCGGCCGCGCAGCCGACAGAAATCCACGCGTCTGATGGTAAGAGACCACAAGGCCCTTGGCGACGAGGAGATCAGCCATGCGGCGCTCCTCTGTTGCTCGCATCGAAAGCGGCAATCTCGGCGCGGAGCGCCGCAATGACCTCGGGCGGCGTCGGTTCAAGCCCGATATCCGGCCGGTCGTAGCGCGGATTGGCCGCCAGCAACGCCTTGGTATAGGCGTGGCGCGGAGAAGTCAGCACGTCGGCGGTGGCGCCCTGCTCCACGACTTTGCCCATGTAGAGCACTGTGACGCGGTCGCAAATCTTCGCCACCACGCCGAGATCATGCGAGACAAACAGCACGCTGGTGCCGTGACGTTCCTGCAACGAACGGATCAGCCGCAGAATTTGTTTCTGCACGGTGACATCGAGCGCGGTGGTCGGCTCGTCAGCGATGACGAGCTTGGGTTCGAGTCCGAAAGCTGCAGCAATCAGAACGCGTTGGCGCATGCCGCCGGAAAGCTGGTGCGGATAGGAGTTGAGCACACGTTCCGGATCGCGAATCTGAACCTCATCGAGCAAGGCAGCCGCGCGCTCGCGAGCCGCTTTCGCGGAAAGCCCGCGCTTTAGCCGCAATCCGTCGGTCATCTGCGCGTCGATCCGCCGGGCCGGATTGAGCGCCGTCGAAGGATCTTGCGGCACGAGCGCGATGTCGCGGCCGAGCACCGCGCGAAGCTCGCCCGGCGACAGCGCCAGGAGATCGCGGCCTTCAAAACGGATTTGTCCGCCGGTTACTTTCACCTGCGATGGAATGATGCCGAGGATCGCCTTGGCGATGGTCGACTTGCCCGCGCCGCTCTCGCCGACAAGCCCGTGCACTTCGCCGGTGCCCACGGCGAGCGAGACGCGGCGCAAGATCGGCTTGTCGCCATCGCGCGACGAAATCGCGCTCAGAGATTCGATTGTCAGCCTCTGTTCGCTCATCGGCGGAGCACCGGATCAAGGCTGCGCGCCAATCCGTCGCCGAGCTGATTGAACGCGACCACAGTGGCGAACAGCGCCACCAGCGGCACCGCCAGCACCCACCACGCCTCATGGACGATCTGGCGCCCCTCGGCGATCATACCGCCCCAGGTCGGCGTGTCCGAAGACACCGAGAGACCGACAAACGACAGGATCGCTTCGACCACGACGGCAATGCCCATTTCGAGGGTCAGGAGCGCGATGAGCACCGGCACGACATTCGGGAAAATCTCTCGAAACAGAATCGCCGGGTTCGAGAAGCCGACGGTACGGGCGGCGACCACGTAGTCCATCTGCGCCTGGCCCATGGTCTCGGTGCGCACCACGCGGCAGAACCGCGTCCAGTCGATGACCACGATGGCGATGATTACTGAATGAAGACCAGTGCCGAGGACCGCGACCAGCAGAATGGAAAGCAGCACCGGCGGAAACGCCATCCAGATATCCACCAGCCGCGAAATCAGCCCATCGACAAATTTGCCGAAAAAGCCGGCAAAAAGGCCGAGCAGGGATCCGATCAGGCAGGCAAGCCCGGCCGCAACAAATGCGACCGTGAGCGACACCCGCGTGCCGAAGATGACCCGCGAAAGCACGTCGCGGCCGAGCCCGTCGGTGCCGAGCAAATATCCGGGCTCGGCGTCGGCAAAACCGATCGGCGGTACCGTCGCAATGAGCAGGTTCTGCGCCAGCGGATCGCAAGGTGCGATCAGTGGCGCCGCAATGGCGAGAATGATCAACAAAACAATGAAGCCGCCGGCGACGACGACTTTAGGGTCACGCGCCAGCCGCGCGACGACAGACGGCGGCTGCGGACCACTTTCCGGTGTTGCTGTGGCAGCTGTTGGTGTCCAGTGTTCCACTTTGCGCCGGTCCCGACTTTAGCCGTGCCGTAATCGCGGATTGAGCGTCGCAACCGTCAGATCGACCCCAATGTTGATGAGGATGAAGATCAATCCGAACAACAGCACCAACCCCTGGATCAGCGGGAAGTCGCGATTGATCACCGCATCGATCGCGAGATTGCCGATCCCCGGGTAGGAAAAAATGCGTTCGACGATCACGGTGCCGCCGATCAGGAAAGTAAATTGAACGCCCGTCAGCGCCAGGGTCGGACCAATCGCGTTGCGCAACGCTTCCTGCAGAACGAGGCGAAGTTCGCGGAAGCCTTTGATCCGAGCCAGCAACACATAGTCCTGCGTCATGGCTTCCTTGAGCGACTGTTTGAGCAGCCGCACGATGACCGCGGCAAGCGGCAGCGCGAGCGCGATCGTCGGCATCGTCATGTGACTGATAATGTTGCCGGCAACGGCGAACCGGCCAGTCACAATGCTTTCGACCAGATAGAAGCGCGTTGCAAAACCTTCCGCCAGCTCCGGGTCGATGCGTCCGGTGAGGGGCAAGACCGGAATGGCGACGGCAAAGAGCAGCACCAATGCCAGCGCCCAGATGAAGTCAGGCACCGCCAGCAGGATGGAGTTCAGACCGTCGATCGCCGTTTCGCCGGCGGTGCGCCGCATCAAGGTGCCGGCGATCGCGACGGTGCCGCCTAAAATCACCGCAACGACCAGCGCGGCGATTGCAAGCTCCAGCGTGGCGGGCAACCGAGAAGCCAACACCTCCGTCACGTAGAGATGAAGCGTGATCGAAGTCCCGAAATCGCCGGTCACCGCGCCCTTGATCCAGATCCAGAACTGGGTGAGCAGCGGCGCATCCAATCCATAATGCGCTTTTAAGGCGGCGATATCGGCTGCGCTGGCACCCGGCGAGATCATCATTGAGATGGGATCGCCGGGAACGACGCGCAGCAGCACGAATACCACGACCGCTACGCCCGCAAGCGTGAGCAGGGCCATAGCCATGCGATTGATGACGACGGCAAGAAACATCAACGGTCCTTGAAGCTAATCGCGTCGACGGCCGCCGCGCCCCGGCGCGGCGGCGGACCGCATCGACGCGTGATCTTAGGCCTTCGAGACCAAGGTCGGTTGCAAGGCTCCCGAAACGTTCGGAGTGACCTTGAGAGAAGATTTGTAGAGAACCGGCTGGGCGTATTGCAGCAGCGGCAACACGTAGCCCTGTTCGGCAACGTAGCGATCCACGTCTTTCCAGCCCTGGATGCGCTTCTTTTCATCCTTCTCGCCCCAGAGCGGACCGATCTTGGCGTCGAGATCCTCGGCGTGAAATGCGCAGTGCGGCGATTTCGAGAACATCGCAAAGCCGGTGGACGTGGTCGGATCGCCGATCGCATTGCCCCAGTTGTAGAACGCCGCCGGGGCAAGTTTGTGCGACATGCGCAGCTCGAAGTGCTTGGCGATTTCGTAGATCTCGATGTTGGCGTCGATGCCGACATCGCGCCACATCCCGACGACAGCCTGGATCATCTCGTAATCCTTCGGCTTGAAACCGCGCGTCGTCTGGATCGTGAACTTGGCCGGCTTCTCTTTCGAGTAGCCACTGGCGGCAAGAAGCTTTTTCGCCAAAGCCGGATCGTGCGCCACCTTGATCGAAGCATCGAAGGCGGCGTATTCCGGCGCCTCGAGCGTGTCGATGCGCACGCCATGCCCGCGCAACAAACGCTTGATGATCGCATCCTTGTCGACGGCGTGACACATGGCGAGACGAACGTTTTTGTCGTCCATGATCCCGCCGTTGGTGATGAAGATCATGCCGATATCTGAAATCGGTGTGATCTCACCTTTCAAGCCGGCCTTGCCCTTGAGCCGGTCGTATTCTTCGTACGGCATTTCAAGCGTAACGTCGGATGAGCCGCTTTCGATCTCGGCGACGCGGCTTGTTGCATCCGGAACGAACTTGAAGACGACGGTCTCGAAGGCGGGCTTGCCGCCCCAGTATTTCGGATTGGCCTTGAGACGCAGATAAGCGTTGCCTTCATACGCATCGACCATGTACGGGCCGGTGCCGATCGGAGCCTTCTCGAAGCCCTGCGGACCTACCTTCTCGAAGTAAGCCTTGGGCAGAACATAACCGGTCAGGAACGCCATCCACTTGAAGATGACCGGATCGTACTGCTTCACGTCCGCGGTGATACGCTTGCCGTCGATCTTGAAATTGTCGATGCCGGCCCAGATGAACGCGACTGGGTTGCCGCCGTCCGCCTTGCCTTCGCGCTTGATCGACCACACCACGTCTTCGGGCGTAAATGGCGAGCCGTCGTGCCACACGACGTTTTCTCTCACGTCCATCCAGACTTTGCTCTTGTCGTCACTCCAGCCCCACGCCGTGATCAGGCCGGGCTCAAAGCCGAGATTGGGCTTCTGGCCGACGTACTGATCGAACACCGAGCGATAGATCGCCTGGATGGTCGGGTTGACCGACGAAGGGCCGGTTTGCGGATCGAACGACGGCAGGTTGACGTTGAAAGCGATGTTGAGCGTGCCACCCCCGGCAGCGAGCGCAAAGCGCTGAGGCGCAAGCAACGTAGTCAGAAGGCCGCCGCTTGCAGCGAGGGCCTGACGGCGCGTGACGTTGAACATGTTGAACACTCCCCATTAGACCGCTGCGGACGGACTTTGTGCTCGACCGCTATGCAGCGCGTCTAGACCGCGGATACGTGCAAGAGAGATACTTTAAACCTAAAGCAACACCGGGACAAGCTGACGCATTAGGCTTTTTTCTGCAATTTTAGGCACCATTTTGTTGACGCCGCAGCGTCGCCCGCGAGGCGGCCGTTCGCGCGATTGTCGCATGCATGATCCGCAGCGGCGGACGTTGCAAGACCAACCGGAAGGTCCCATAAATACTGGATTGGCCGGCCTCGCTTGATTGACGATTCGGCCCGGAGGCTTTGATGGCGGAACGTTCGTTTGCACGCGAAGTGCAAGACCTCAAACTCGGCGAAGGCGAGGAATTCCGCGGCGAAGGCATTCTCGCCATCACCAAGGCGCTGCTGCAATCCGGGGTGTCGTATGTCGGCGGCTATCAAGGCGCGCCGATCTCGCATTTGATGGACGTCCTCGCCGACGCCAAGGACGTGCTCGACGAACTCGGCGTGCATTTTGAAAATTCGGCTTCGGAAGCAGCCGCCGCGGCAACGCTGGCAGCATCGGTGCATTATCCGATCCGCGGTGCGGTGACGTTCAAATCTCCGGTCGGCATCAACGTCGCCTCCGACGCCATCGCCAATCTCGCGTCGGGCGGCGTCACCGGCGGAACGCTGATCATTATCGGCGAGGATTACGGCGAAGGCTCCTCGATCATGCAGGAGCGCTCGCATCCGTTCGCGATGAAGTCGCAAGTCTGGCTGCTCGACCCGCGGCCGAACCTGCCGACCATCGTCAAGGCGGTGGAAGACGGTTTTGAACTTTCCGAAATCTCAAACACGCCGGTGATGCTGGAAGTCCGCATCCGCGCCTGTCACGTCCACGGCCGCTTCACCACCAAGGCCAACAAGAAACCGACGTTCACGTTGCGCCAGGCGCTGGAAAATCCGCGCCGCGATACCAACCGCGTCGTGCTGCCGCCCGCCTCGTACATGCACGAGCGCGAAAAGGTCGAGCAGCGCTGGCCGGCCGCCGTGAAGTTCATCAAGGAGCGCAAGCTCAACGAATTTTTCGGCCCCGAGACCGCCGACGTCGGCATTATCGTCCAGGGCGGCATGTACAATTCGGTGGTGCGGTCGTTGCAGCAGCTCGGCCTCGCCGATGTCTACGGCGAAACCGCGGTGCCGATTTATTGCCTCAACGTCACCTACCCGATGATCGACGACGAAGTCGCCGCTTTCGCCACCGGCAAAAAGGCGATCCTCATGGTCGAGGAGGGTCAGCCCGAATTCATCGAACAGGCGTTGAACACCATTCTCCGCCGCCGCGACATCCAGACCAAGATCAACGGCAAGGATGTGCTGCCGATGGCGGGCGAGTACACGCCGCAGGTCGTTACCAAAGGCATCAAAGCTTTTCTCGAGCTGCATGCCAGAAATCTGCTCGGCAATTCGCCGCCGCCTCCCGACGCTTCCAGCGTCCTTGCCGATCCGAAAGTGAAAGAGCTTGCGAAGTCGGTGCCGCCGCGGCCGCCGAGCTTTTGCATCGGTTGCCCGGAGCGGCCGATCTTCGCGGCGATGAAGCTTGTTCAGGCAGAACTCGGCGAGCACCAGATCGCCGGCGACATCGGTTGCCATTTGTTTGCCAGTCTGCCGCCGTTCAACATCGGCGCAACGACCATGGGCTATGGACTAGGCCCGGCGTCGTCCTCCGCCTTCAACGTCAAAGCCGACAAGAAGCCGATCTCGGTGATTGGCGACGGCGGCTTTTGGCACAACGGGCTGTCCACCAGCATCGCCAACGCCGTCTACAACAAACAGGACGGCGTGATCATGGTCGTCGACAATTTCTACTCGGCGGCGACCGGCGGTCAGGACATCCCCTCCTCCCGCGCGCTCAACCCCGCGCGCGCTACCAACAACACCATCGTCGATGCGGTGAAGGGCGTCGGCGTCAAATGGGTGCGCCATACCGACCGCACTTACAACGTCGCCTGGATGCGCGAGGCGTTGCGCGACGCCCTGACCTCGAAAGAGAGCGGCCCGAAAGTGATCGTCGCCTCCTCGGAATGCATGCTCAACAAGCAGCGCCGGACAAAGCCGCTATTTCAGAAATCGGTGCGCGACGGGCAACGCATGGTGCGCGAGCGGTTCGGCGTCGATGAGGACGTCTGTACCGGCGATCACGCCTGCATCAGGCTCTCGGGCTGTCCGTCGCTTTCGGTCAAGCACACCGACAATCCGCTCAAGGACGATCCGGTCGCCGCGATCGATAACAATTGCGTCGGATGCGGCAATTGCGGCGAAGTGTCGGAGGCGGCGGTGCTATGCCCATCATTCTACCGCGCCGACATCATTCACAACCCAACCTGGTTCGATCGCTTCATGTCCGGGCTGCGCCGCAGCGTGATCGGCTTCCTGCAAAACCGCCGCGAAGCCCGCCGCGTTGTGTTCGCGGATTGATGCGGGCGTTCGGCCGATGAACGATCTCTCCGGAACGCCGACAACGAGCACGCCGATGCGGTTCACGGCGGAGCGGCCGGTCTGCATCGCCGTGATGGCGATGGGCGGCCAGGGCGGCGGCGTGCTCGCCGACTGGATCGTTGAACTCGCCGAGTTGCAAGGCTGGCACGCCCAATCGACGTCAGTTCCCGGCGTCGCGCAGCGCACCGGCGCCACGATCTATTACGTCGAGATGCTGCCGCCGAAGGCCGGCCGTGCGCCGATCCTTTCGCTGATGCCGGCGCCGGGTGAAGTCGACATCGTCCTTGCCGCCGAATTAATCGAGGCCGGCCGCTCCATTCTGCGCGGACTGGTCACGCCCGACCGCACGACTTTGATTGCCTCGACGCACCGTTTGTATTCGACCGCCGAAAAGGAAAAGCCCGGCGACGCCACCACCGATCCAAATGTCGTCGTCGAAGCCGCCGGCGTTGCCGCCAAACGCATGATCGCCTTCGACATGGAAAGCCTGGCGACCAAAAATAACAGCATGATTTCCGCTTGCCTGTTCGGCACGCTGGCGGCATCCGCCACGCTGCCGTTCGGACGCGACGCCTTTGAAGCCATCATCAAATCCGGCGGCCGCGGCGCCGAGACGAGCCTCAAAGCGTTTGGCGCGGCCTACGACCGCGCCGCGCAGCCGCCGGCTGCAGCCGGACCCGTGGTCAAAAAGCCGACCAAACACTTTGCGCCGTTGCCGGCCTCAACCGGACGCGCTGCCCTCGACAAGCTTTTGACGCGGATCCGCGAATTCCCCGAGCCGTTGCAGAACATGCTGTTCGCCGGCGTCAAGCAGCTCACCGACTTCCAGGATCCGGCCTATGCGAACGAATATCTCGATCGCGTCGCCAAGGTTTACGGGCTTGACCGTGGCAATGGCGGCGCCGCCAAATCGTTGGCGCTGACGGCCGCAGCGGCCAAATATGTTGCGATTGCGATGACGTATGACGACGTGATCCGTATTGCCGATCTCAAGACTCGCAGCTCACGTTACGACCGCGTGCTGCGCGAGAACGCGGTCGGCGACGGGCAGATTGTTTACACCACCGAATACATGCATCCGCGGCTGGAAGAAGTCGCCGGCACCATGCCGGCGCCGCTCGGCCGTTTCCTGGAGGCTAATCCGACCTTGTTTGGTTGGGCGTTCCGCAAGGGCCGCCGGGTGCGCTCCGGAACGCTGCACTGGTTTCTCATGCTCTATGTGCTTTCAGCGCTGAAGCCGATCCGCCGCACCACACTGCGCCACAAGCGCGAAATGGCGCACCTGGACAAGTGGCTGGCGCTTGCCTCTGCTACCGTCGTGGCGAACTACGATCTCGCCGTCGAAGTCATCAACACACGCCGCCTGATCAAAGGCTATTCCGATACGCACGCACGCGGTGAATCAAAGTTCGAACGCGTGATCGGCGCCGTGCCGTTGCTGGCGCCCCGCGCCGACGCCGCCGACTGGATGCGCCGTCTGCGCGACGCCGCGCTGATGGACGAAAACGGCATTGCGCTCGACGGCGCACTGAAAACTGTCGCCACGCTTTAAACGCGTGATCGGTTGGACGCCATGAGTTGCTGACACGCTCGCAAAACTTCAGCCGGCCGATATGGTTTGCCGAAAAATAGGCTGTTGGGAACGCATCGCGCTCGATCGTCGGCGTTTCCGGAAGTGTAGATAACCGGGATATTTTCCGACTTCGCGCGAAACGCTTCGGCGATCTCCCAGCCGCTGCTTTGGCCGTCCAACTGAATGTCGGTAATGAGTACGTCTATTTGCGGACCCTCGCGACGCAGGCTCATGGCCTGATCGGCGCTCGCCGCTTCGACCACCACGCAGCCGGCGTCACGAAGAGTATCGGCAAGCGCGCATCTCAGGAGAAATTCATCCTCGACGATCAGCACAATCCTCGCCCTGATGTATTCGCTGTCCGTCTTACGCATGATCGCCGACTCGAATGCGCCAGCTGTTCCGCCGGCTTCGTGATGGAATTGTCGTGACAGCGTGCGGCCGAGTTTAGGGCCGGTCAGCAAGGCTAACGGTACGAGGCACTGTACGGTTCCGTACCGTAGCGGTTTTTGTGATCGCGCGCTGCTTTGAGCGCAAAAATACTTAGACAGCCAACCGAGGCGCCCTACGCGCTCTTTCCGCTCTGAACTTCAATGTGCCCGCACTTGGGACATTCGAAAGAACGCAATTCGTAGCCGGGGCGCTCGGCCTCTACGCCGAAAAGCCGCATCTTTGCTCCGCACTTGGAGCAGTCCGGTCGTTCGATCGAGTCCGAATGCGGCGTGGCCGGCTGATATGTCGTCATAGGTACTTTTGCGCACAGGCGGGAGCGCGACCACTCTCAGCCACCGACGCCTGATGCAAAGGCCTGTCGGTGATGAGGAGGTGTGCGCCCATCCGACGGCCGGAGTTGAGCAGCAAGAGAGGTATGGGCCGATAAATAGCAAAAAAATATTTAGAACATAACAAGAACAACGTATTCAAAATGACTAAATACCCAAATACGAGACTATTGACTTTAATGAGTAAGCGGCTTACTTTCTTGCTTAGGCTAAGTGCTCTCATGGGAGCGGACATTATGAAGAATGGCAAAAATGGAAACGGAGTTGCGGAAAGCGCCCTGAGAGAAGAGCGCCTGCAAATCATGCTGGATTCCGATGAATTGCGCGCGGTGGACACATTTCGCTTTGAGAACAGGATGCCCAGCCGGGCCGCCGCGGTACGGGAATTGTTCCGCCTTGGTCTTTCAGTGGTCGGAACTCCTGGCGGGACCCTCGCAAGCGAGGGTGTCAAGTCGAGCGATTATGGCGTGCTCAGCGCACGTAAAATGCGCGAATAGCCGCGCTTACTCATACCAACACTTCTTAGCTTTCATCGGATTGGCGGAGGCACTTTTCTGGCGGAGGGTGCTCGTCGTGTAATCGTGCCGATGAACAGCGATTGAGTGGCCGATTTGATTTTGCAGCGGCAGCCATGACCGAAGTTTTCCGCGACCAAATTCAGAAGGCAGGTGCCGAAATTTTCTTTGCGACGCCCGTCGAGGCCGATTTACGCGAAGGCCATTTCCGCAAGATTCTCGACGAACTGCCGGCGGCGATCTATGTCACCGACGCCGTTGGCCGGATCACCTATTTCAACGAAGCCGCCGCGAAACTTTGGGGCCATCGTCCGACCATCGGGACAAGCGAATGGTGCGGCTCCTGGAAGCTGTTTTGGCCTGACGGAAGTCCGCTGCCCCACGGCGAATGCCCGATGGCGACGGCGATCAAGGAAAAGCGAATTGTCCGCGGCATGGAAGCGGTTGCCGAGCGCCCGGACGGTACGCGCGTGCCGTTCGAGCCGTACCCGACGCCCCTGTTCGATGCTGCCGGCACCCTTATCGGCGCGGTGAACCTGTTAATTGAAACAACCGATCGCAAACGCGCCGAGGAAATCAGGCAACGGCTCTCCTCGATTGTGGAATTCTCCGACGACGCAATCGTCAGCAAGAATCTTGACGGCATTATCGAAAGTTGGAACGCGGGCGCTGAACGGATATTCGGATACACCGCGGCAGAGGCAATTGGCCGGTCGGTGGAGATGTTGATTCCGCCGGAGCGGCTCAATGAGGAAACGGACATCCTTAGTCGCATCCGGTCTGGCGAACGCGTCGACCATTATGAAACCGTCCGGCGTCGCAAGGACGGAAGCCTGATCGACATTTCTCTGAGTGTGTCGCCGCTGATGAATGCGGAAGGCAAGGTCCTTGGCGCCTCAAAAATCGCCCGCGATATTACCGAGCGCCACAAGGCACAGGAACAGAATGAACTGCTGTTCAGGGAAATGGACCACCGCATCAGAAATCTGTTCGCGGTGGCCGGAAGCGTCGTAACGTTGAGCGCACGCTCGGCCGAATCCCCGAATGAATTGGTTTCGATCATCAGAAATCGGCTGGACGCGCTGTCCCGCGCGCACGCACTCACGATTCCAAAACGTCTCGATCGGTCGGTTGAAGCCGAACAATCGACAACGCTGCAAAGTTTGATCCGGACAATTTTGTCGCCTTACGAGGAAGCAGGCGGCAGCGCGCGGCGCATCGCCGTCAGTGGGCCTGACGTTCCAGTTTCAGCGGGTCTGGCAACGAGCCTGGCGCTGCTGCTGCATGAATTCGCCACCAACGCGGCCAAGTACGGCGCGCTGTCAACGCCGGCGGGCCATATCGATATTGCGTGCACCGAAACCGGCGACGTGTTCTCGTTGACCTGGACGGAGCGTGGCGGCCCGCGCATCGAGTGCGAGCCTGCAAATCAGGGATTCGGCAGTCAGCTTGCGCAAGCGACCGTGGTCGGCCGCCTCGGCGGCGAGATATCCCGCGAATGGAATCCCGATGGGCTGATAATCCGGGTTTCTGTTGCCCGGCCCCGCCTCGCGGCCTGAACAGCTGTCAGGCTAAACCGAATTGCCTTAAATCGTATGGTGTTGCGTCGGCAGTATCACGCCTCAAAGCGGCCGGTGCATTCTTCCGAGCAGCCAGCCGAGACCTATGCCTACCAGGAGTGAAGTGTACGGCTGCGTCTCGATGGTATTTCGCAGCATTTTCTCAAATGACGATGCCGTATCCCTTGCAGTACCGGCCACGTCGGCCGCCGCATCGCGCGCCTGGCCATACATATCCTGCGCGGTCCCGGTGACCTGTTTAACCATTCCCTCGGTTTGCGTCCTGGTGTCGCCGGTAACCCGGCCAAAGCCTTCTTCCAGCTTGCCGCCCAAGTTCTTCGCCGTCCCTGAAACGCGATTTTCGTCCATGATCAGATGCTCCAAATGAAAGGATGTGGAGCCTCAACGCGTAGAACGCGGCTCGGTTCAATTCTCAATTCAATCTTGCCGTGCGCCGACTACCAAGCAAATTTTCAGATGCTCGTCGTCCTTGCTGTTCTCCTATCGCCGCAGTGCGAAATCAGCGCCCCAAAAACTTTCTGATCGACGAACTTTCTGATCGAGTGGGGCTCGTCGACCGTGCCGCGGAGATACGTCAAAAAACTCACCGGAACTTTTTGTGTACCAGCCGACTTACGGCTGGGAACAATTATTTTGAACCGGGAGCATTACATGGAAGCCGATCTGCGATCTTCGACGCTTACGATGATAGAGGCGCCATCGGTGTCAGGCGTGTCATGGCCTGCAATAGCAGCGGGCGCGGTGGCGGCGGCAGCTTTAGCGCTGCTGCTGATCGCATTCGGCGCCGGACTTGGGCTGTCGGCGGTATCGCCGTGGAGCGACAGCGGGGTTTCTGCAACGACGTTTAGCATCGGCACCGGCGTTTATCTTGTCATCGTCGCTGTGATGTCCTCGGCGATCGGCGGCTATCTCGCCGGCCGCTTGCGCACCAAGTGGGTCGGCATCCACTCCAACGAAGTTTTCTTCCGCGACACCGCGCACGGCTTCCTGGCGTGGGCTTTTGCAACGTTGATCAGTGCCACGGTGCTCGCCTCAACGACCGCCTACCTCGCCAACGGCGCCGCCGCAGGCGTTGCCGGCGCGTCCACGCAAGCGGCTCAATCGATCAACCCGTCGCAAATCTACGTCGACAAACTATTCTGGCCCTCGCCTTCCGCTCCGGCGGCGCAAGCATCGGCCCCTGCTCAAGCAGCCGGCAACAACGAACAAGACGCAGCTTCAGCCGAGGCGTCTGGCAATCAAACGAACTCCCGACAAGCGCGCGCGGAAATCCTGCGCTTGTGGACGGCAGATTTTCAGAGCGGCAAAGATCTCGGCGCCAACGACAGGACCTATGTGGCTCAGGTGGTCGCCGCTCAGACCGGCATGAGCCAGGCCGCCGCGCAACAACGCGTCGACCAGGTTGTGACCGAAGCAAAAACCGCCGCCGACAAGGCACGCAGCGCCGCCGCGCATCTGTCGTTCTGGCTGACCGCAGCGCTCCTGTTTGGTGCGTTCGCCGCGAGCCTTGCGGCAGTCGAAGGCGGCGCGCTCCGCGACGGCACCTGGAACGACCGCGTCCTCACCCCACGCACGATATAAGGAGCAAAATCATGGGCAGAGGCATTCTCCTTTGGCTTTTGGGCGTCCCGTTGCCGGTGATTATTCTGCTTGCCCTGATTTGGCACTGACGACACCCGTCTACGCCGTCGTTATTTTCGGCACTCTTTGGGCGGCGTTGCAGATGACGATACGTCGATTACGTCCGTGCAAGATCAAATCGCCGCGTCACCGGCAAGCCGACGTGAGATCTGCCCGGTCGGCGAGTGGTAGTTTATCTAGCTGTAAAGCTTCCGCGTCGTCGTACTACGGGTCACATCGCGCGCAGCCTTGTAGGTGCGGCCGACAAAGTCCATCGACGGATTGGAGACGCCAAACCAGAATTTCTCACTGATGAAGTGGTGGCGCAGGTGATATTGCTTGAGCCAGCGTCCGGCACGGGTGCGCGGCTGGTAGGGCACGTGGGCGACGTAGTGGACCCACTCGTACTGGAAGATCGCCAGCGTCACCCCGAAAATTGCCGAGGCGACAGTAGCCCAGCCAAAAATGATCGCATACCCGAGCGCCGTTAAGGCGAGATTCGGAATCAGAAACCAGACCGGCAGGAACAGAAGATCGAGCCGTTCGGGCTCGGTGTGATGATCGTAATGCAGCCGGTGCTGCAATTTGCGCACAAACGGAAACCGCGACGGTTCGGCGTGGAAGGCAAAACGGTGAAAGCCGTATTCGCTGACGTAAAACGTCAGCGCGCCGATCACGATCCACAATACTGAGAACGCGAAGACGCCCGCGGCGAATCCAGCAGCAAGCGCCACAGGCAAAAGCGCGAGCCAGATGTTCGAGCCATGCCGCAAAAAAGTGAGGATCATCGGACGCTCCACCTAGAGGAGTCTCGGAAAGGCGGGAGAACTTGATGACTTCCTGATCAAAGCCGCAATGCTACCTTTGTATATCGACCACGACGAAGCAACAAAGATCGGCTTTCAGCGCCCCTAACTTGAGTCGCCCGACGACGGAGAACTCGGCAACTGCGCCGGTAGCGATCCGACCAGCGTCATTGCACAGCAACATATAGCGACGCCGGTTGCGAGCAATTTACTTTGCTGTTTCAGGAGATCTGTTGCGCGTTCGCAGGGCGCCGCCTTTGTTTATTGCAATGCGATAGCGGCGCAGCACATGGACAACGCGCACACAGTTCGCAGATTAATGATCTACCACATCGAAGTGACATCTGGGCGGTGCGTACAGCTTTCGACCAATCACCGACGTGTTTCTGATGCCTAGCGGGTAGGCTGCCCTCTCCGACTAAGACTTCTCCCAGCCCGTTTCGCGTTTTGAGAGCGGTCGCGATTTTCGCGAGCGGGTCCGGGTTGGGCTTGGCGCCGACCCGATTCAGGCGGACCTTTATGGGGCGTACCGTGCAAAGTGGCGTCAGGCAGCCCGTTCATGTCGGAGGCGAAAAAACGATAGCCGTTTCGCCCAGCCGATTTCGCGCTGTATAGCGCGGTATCCGCCATCTTCATAAGATTGTCGGGATCGGTCGCATGCTCGGGCGCTAACGCAACCCCGATGCTGACGCCGATGTTGACTTCATTGCCGTCGATGCAAAACGGCCGGGCGAGATGATGGATGATTCGGTCCGAAAGCGCGCTTGCGGCCGGCCGCAACTCACCCTCGCATGCCTGAATGATCACGAATTCATCGCCGCCAAGACGCCCGACCAGGTCGGTCGCCCGTAGCAGTGACTTCAAGCGCGTTGCCACTTCGCATAACAGAGCGTCACCCGCCGGGTGGCCCAGAGTGTCATTGACGGCCTTGAACCGATCAAGGTCCAACAGCAGTACCGCAAACTTATCGCCGGACCGATGCTGGTGCGCGGCAGCTTCCTCGATTTTCTCCACCGCGGCCGCGCGATTGGCGAGACCGGTCAGAGCGTCATGATGCGCCATAAAAAAGATTCTTTTTTCCAAGCGCCTTTGTTCAGTTACGTCCTCTATAACAACAACCAGATATTTTGCGGCGCCCTGTTTGTCACGGATGGCAATTCGCTTGGTGTTGAGGATGCGCGGCCCTTGTTCCGGGATATGTAGCTCGTGTTCGTCGAAATTGATGCCAGTCTCACTCTGCAGACATGCAGTATCGAGCTTATCCATAATTTCCGCGACACGTTGCTCGTAGATGTCAAACACGGTCTGGCCTAAAAAACTACTTCCTATTGAAGTACGCATTAGTTGAAACGCCCGATTAGCGAGCAGGTACCTGCCGGTATTCGCATCCTTCACAATGACCGCAAGGGGAATATTTTGGATGATCGAATCGAGAAATAGCCTTGCTTGCTCCAAGTCTTTCTCAGCAAGCTTTTGCGAGGTGATATCCTCAAAGGTTGCAACCCAGCCACCGCGCTCTATAGGGCAATTTACAACGGAAACGACGCGCCCATCCGCCAGCGTACTCGTCGCTGAAACGGTTTGTCCTTGATCGAGGCGCTTGGTCAGGTCGGCAACATATTGATCGACGTCGCCGAAGAAGGCCCCGACCGCCTTGCGTAATTCAAGAGTGCGCCGGAATGTTGTTTGACCCGGTTTGACGAGGTGGGGCGGCAGGCCATACATCCCGATGTACTGTTCGTTGCATAGATCCACTCGTTGATTTTGATCGAACATGCAAAGACCTTGCGACATATTGCGCAGCGCAGTCGCAAGTCTGGCCTCATAACGAGCACGCAGCCTAAATTCCCGGGAGAGATAGATAAGGAGGATGGCGATCGCCGTGAACAGTATCGCAACCGAAATCGACAGAACGACAACATATCTGCGCCACTGCGAATAGATTTCGGCCGTCGATTGGCCAACGCCGACCACCAATGGAAGATCGCCAATCTGGCTGTAGGCGACAAAACGGCGAACTCCATCTGCCAGTGAGTTAGCCTCGAATTGTCCGCTTCGCGAACGGGCCAGAAATTTGTATAATTCCGCGTCCTTTAGGTTGAGCCCCACGTACTTTTGGTCAAAAGGCCAACGCATAAGAACAGTGCCGTCTGTCGTGGCCAGCGTTACAGCGCTTCCAGGTCCGAGAGAGACATTTGAGAAAAGATCCTTGAAATACTGAAGCTGCAGGCCGCCTGCGACGACCCCGGCAAATGATCCGTCGGGATGGGACAGGCGCCTGCTGATTACCAACGATACTCGGCTAGAAAGGCGTCCCAGCACGGGACCGCCGATGTACAGGCCCACGTTATTATTATTTTTGTGAATCTGAAAATAGGTCCGATCCGCGGTACTCATTAGTTGTTGGGCGGCGTCCGGAGAACGGAACCTAACATTGCCGGCTTCATCGGTGACAATGATCAGCCCCAAATGTCGCGCAGCAGCAAATCGGTTTAATAGGAGCGCTTGCCGCAAATCAGGAGCGAGACGATCGATATCTGGACGCTTTAGGCCGTCGATGATTGCTTGCAGCGACGAGTCAACATCTTCGATGTTGCGTTTTATGTCGTTCTCAATCGTAGCCACCAGACTGGTGGCGGCGTAATTGGCCCGGTCTCTGGCCGCGTTATGCGCCGCGAATAGGAACGCTACGCAAATTGCACAGAGACTTGCTGTGATGAACAGAATCGATGCAATCACCCAAAACAGTAAGTGCCTACGAGCGGCGCCGCGTGTCCGTTGAGATGATAACGGCATTTGTCATTCTTCAGGCCATTCAAAGGGCAACTTGCACATGCCTCGTGCCAATGGCGTTAATGTTAGTCGCCCCAGCATACACGTCGTTAATGATTGCTTTGGTGGCTCAGCGACGCGTTTAGGCTATGCCCAGTTGAGTGAGGCGCGTCAGTAGTTTTGCGTATCGATGTCTGAATGCCCGTCGTGCGTCGCGTCAAGTTTCGCCGGTCTTAATCTTGATCCCAATCTGCAGGGAGCCGGCCAATTATTCGGCGTCGGACGGTCATCGTATCGCTCAATATGAGCGTGGGCGGCAGCCACCTCTGTACAAACGTTAGCCCAAAGCCTTGGCCGACAAAAATCCCGAGCCGCCGGCCAGCCCTGGGCCGGGATGGGTCGAGGCGCCGATGTGGTAGAGCCGTGCCACAGGCGTGCGGTGGTTGACCGAAGAGTGAAACGGCCGCCACAGGAAAAACTGGTCGATGCCGCAAAAGCCGCCGTAAGGATCACCGCCCACGAGATTGATGTTGAGGGCTTCTAGATCGCTCGGCGAATACGCCTTTCGGGCAATGACGGTGTCGCGAAAGCCATCGATGTGCGCGGCGAGAATAGCCTCGACCCGGTCGGCGTATTGCTCGCGCACCGCTTCGGTCCAGCGTCCATCGGCCGGCGTTGCGATTTCACCGGCGGCGTCGCCCTTCAGAACGCGCGGCGCTTCGGGCAATTGCAACCACAGGATTGACGCGCCCGGCGGACAACGCGACGGATCAAACGAAGCGGGCTGGCCTACGCAGATCGTCGGCACCGCCGGCAGCATTCCGCGTTCGGCTTCGTTCACTGCCTTCGACACGCCGTCGAGACCCGGCGTCAAATGCATCAGGGCGACCGTGCCGAGTTCCGGCGTCTTCCATTTCGGCGGTGACTTGAGCGCGTAATGGATCTGCATGTTGCCTTTGCCGTAGCGATATTGCGACACAGCTTCGGTCACTTCTGCAGGCAGCGCGGCGCCAGCGAGCAGGCGTCCGTAAAGCTGATTGGGCGTTACCGAACAGATCACGCCCTTGGCGGCGGCGATCTCGCGGCCACCGGCCAACCGCACACCTCGCGCGCTGCCGTTCGCGTCGAGCAGCACCCGCTCCACGTCCGCGCCGACGAGAATATCGCCGCCTTGATCGCGGATCAGGCGCTCGAACGCCGTCAGCGCATTCTTGGCGCCGCCTTTGACGATGGGCGAGCCCGCGACTTCGATGGCAAAGGCGATGACCTTGGCCATCTGACCCGAATACGCGCTCTCGGGGCCGAGGCCGGTGTGCAGCACCCACGGCGCGAACAAGGCGCGGACGACATCGGAGTGGAAACGCGTTTCCAGCCAGGCGCGCGCGGTGCCGAGCGATTCACCGAAGAAATTGGCAAGCCCGCGCAATCCCCGGCGCCAGGCTTCGCGCGCCACGATCTTGAGCATCGCGCGCGACCACAGCGAGCCGCCAAGCAGCGCAAAGATAAAGGGCGCGTCAGCGCCGACTTTGTTGATGTCGGCGTCGAAGCGCGCGCCGTCGCCGGCCGCGAGCTTCTCGAACGCAGCAACATTCGCCTTGCGGTCCATCTGCAAGATCAAATGCCGGCCGTCCGGCAGCAGCACTGCGGTCGCGGCCGGTGTATGCGCAAACGCAAGCCCGCGCTTTTCGAGCTCGGGCCCCAGCTCCGCATAAGCCGGCGAGGTGAGGAACAGGACGAACGTCGTCGCCATCACATCGTGGACGAAACCCGGCGCCGTTATCTCTGCGGTGAGCAGGCAGCCACCGATCCGGTCATTGCGCTCGAGCACAATAACCTTGTGGCCCTTGCGGCTGAGCAGCGCCGCCGCCACGAGCGCATTGATCCCGCTTCCGACAATGACATAGTCGGCGTCCGCCATTGCTCTCGCTCGCTTTACTTCTTCGGCACAATCGCCAGCACGCGCAGCGGGCTGCCGGTGCCTTTGACGATCTTCAGCGGCGCCGCAATCAGGATCGCGCCCTTCGGCGGCAGCTTGTCGAGCTGACAGAGGCTGGCGAGCCCATAGCGGTTGGCCTTGTGCATGAAGGTGTGCGCAGGAAACGGCGGATCCATGCCGCCCGCTGAGCCGGCGTCGGTGCCGACGCACTCGGAGCCCCAACCAAGAACGCCCTTGCCGACCAGATAATGAATCGTCTCGGCGGTCGGGCCGGGCGAATGCGGGCCCTTGTCGTCGGCGTTGAGAAACTTCGATTTACTTTCGTTGCGTTTGTACCAGTCGGTGCGCATCAGCACCCAACAGCCGGCGGGAATATCGCCGTGGGTCTTCTCCCAGGCCTTCACGCCATCAACGGTGAGGAGGAAGTCCGGGTTCTTGGCGGACTCCGCCGAGCAGTCGATGACGCAGACCGGCGCCACGAAATTTTTCACCGGGATAGTATCAGTGCTGCCGTCCTTGTAATCGCGGCCGCTGATCCAATGGACCGGGGCGTCGAAATGGGTGCCGGAATGCTCGCCGAGCTTAAGCCAGTTCCAGGCCCAGTACGGCCCGGTCTTATCGTAGTTCGAGATTGCATGAATTTCGATCGGCGGCGTGTTAGCGCCGATCTGCGGCGGCAGCTTGATCAGCGGTGTTTCCGGGCCAAGCGGCGCGGTCAGGTCCACCACTTCGACGGCGCCGGAGGCGAGCGCCGAGGCAAAATCACTGAGAACTTGTGTGCTGGTCATGCGGTCTCTCCGTGGCGCTCGTTGCGGATGCTTGAATGGGATTATGCGTTCGGCCGGAAGCCTAGCGCAAACATTTTAGATATGAAATATCAGCGCTGGCAAGCGACCGGATGTGGCGCAGATCGGGAGGGTTGCGAATGCCTTATGACGCGGTCGTGGTTGGCGCCGGCATCAACGGGCTGGCCGCGGCGCTCCATCTCGCGGTCAAGGGCTGGAAGGTTGTGGTCGTCGAACGCGAAGCGACCGCCGGCGGCGCGGTCAAGACCGCCGAAATTACCAGACCGGGTTTTCGTCACGACCTCTACGCCATGAATTTGGGCCTGTTCGCAGGCTCGCCGTTCTTCGCCGCGCATAAGGACCGCCTGATTGCGCATGGCGTCGATTTCGTCGGCGCGGAGCGCTGCTTTGCGACGGCGTTTCCCGATGGCACGTGGCTCGGGGTGGAGAAAAATCTCGAAGCCAATGCCGCCCGCATCGCCGCGTTGAGCCCGGCGGACGCCGAGCGCTGGCGCGCCATGACGGCGGCATTCGGCCAAGACGCGCCGCATATTTTCGGATTGCTCGGCGCGCCGATGCCATCGTGGCAAGCGCTTCGCGTCGCCTTCGGAGCATGGCGCGCTCGCGGCACCCCATGGGTTGCCGAAACGGCGCGGCTTCTCGTTGCCTCACCGCGGGAGTGGCTCGATGAGAATTTCGAAAACACCAAGCTCAAGACCATGATGGCGGTCTGGGGCATGCATCTCGATTTCTCACCCGACTCTGCCGGCGGCGCGCTGTTTCCATATCTGGAGTGCATGGCCGATCAGGCCTTCGGCATGGCGCTCGGGCGTGGCGGCGCCGACGTCATCGTCTCCGGATTAACGCGCGCCATCACCGCCGCAGGCGGCGAAATCCGGCTTGGCACGCCGGTGCAAAGTATCGTGACGGAAAACGGTGCCGCCAAAGGCGTCGTGCTCGCCGGCGGCGAGCGGATCGAAGCAACGCGCGCGGTGATCGCCAATCTTCATCCGCGGGTGTTGTTTGGCGGTCTGGTGCCGGACTCGTCCGCCGCGACTCAGCGTCTCGCGAAATTCCGCCTTGGACCGGCGACGATGATGATTCATTTCGCGTTAAGCGACCTGCCGGCCTGGAGCGCCGGCGCCGATCTGCGGCAGTTCGCCTACGTCCATCTCGCGCCTTCAATGTCTGCCATGGCCAAGACCTACACCGAAGCACTGGATGGCCTGTTGCCGGGCGAGCCCGCCCTTGTGGTCGGGCAGCCGACCGCCATCGATCCTTCGCGCGCGCCAAGCGGTCAGCACATTCTGTGGGTGCAGGTGCGCGTGTTGCCGTCGCAAGTTCGCGGCGATGCAGCTGACAGCATTGCCGGCACCCAATGGGACGACATCAAAGAAAGCTACGCCGACCGCGTGGTGGAAATCATCGAGCGCTATGCACCCGGATTTGCCGCAAAAGTCCTTGGCCGCACCGTGCACTCGCCGGCCGATCTCGAGCGCGACAATCCTAATCTGGTCGGCGGCGACAGCATCGGCGGCAGTCATCATCTCGACCAGAATTTTTTCTTCCGTCCGGCCTTCGGCTGGTCGCGCTACCGCACGCCGGTCGATCGCTTGTTCATGGTCGGGGCGTCGACCTGGCCGGGCGGCGGCGCCGGCGCCGGTTCAGGATTTATACTGGCGAAAATGCTCGCGGGCGCGTGAACGCACCCCGTCATTGCGAGAAGCGAAGCGACGCTCAATTGCGCGCTTTTAGCAAATCGCGGCCGATGATGAGCTTTTGCACCTCGGTCGCGCCCTCGTAGATGCGGAGCGGACGAATTTCCCGATAGAGCCGCTCGACTACGGACCCCGTGGCAACGCCGAGGCCGCCGAACATTTGTACGGCGCGGTCGATCACGCGTTGTGCGCCCTCGGTGGCGGCCATTTTTGCCATCGCGGCTTCCCGCGTGGTCGGCACGCCTTCGGCGTCGCGCAGCCAGGCGGCGCGATACGTCAGCAGCGCCGCGCCGTCGATCTCGGTCGCCATGTCGGCGAGCCCGGCTTGCGTCAACTGAAAGTCCGCCAGCATCTGGCCGAACATTTTTCGCGTCGTCACGCGCGCCAACGCCTCGTCGAGCGCGCGGCGGGCGAAGCCGAGCGCCGCGGCAGCGACGCCGGCACGGAAGATATCAAGACTGCGCATCGCGATCTTGAACCCCTCCCCCGGCGTTCCAACAAGATGCGAGAGCGGAATGCGGCACGATTGAAATTGCAGCCGCGCCAGCGGATGCGGCGCGGTGACGCCGATCCGTTCGGCGACCTCAAAGCCCGGCGTTCCGGCATCGACCACAAACGCCGAGATGCCGCGCGCACCCGGCGCTTCGCCGGTGCGGGCAAAGACGACGTAGAAATCGGCAATGCCACCGTTCGAGATAAAAGTTTTCTCGCCGTCCAACAGATAATGGTCGCCGGCCTGTCGCGCCGACAATGCCATGGCGGCGACGTCGGAGCCGGCGTCGGGTTCGGTCAGCGCGAACGCAGCAATCGCCTCGCCCTTGGCGACGCGCGGCAAATAGTTGTTTTTGAGTTCGGTTGAGCCGGCGAGCGTGATCGGCGCGCTGCCGAGGCCCTGCATCGTGAAGGCGAAATCGGCGAGCCCGCTATGACGGGCAAGGGTTTCGCGGGCGATCACCAGATAGAGCGATTGCAGCGGATCGTGTGCCCCACCAAAGCCTGCCGGGACGCAATGCCGAAGCCATCCGGCCTTGCCAAGGGCGCGCACCCAATGCCTGCAGGCCGCATCAACGTCGTCATGGCCGCCATCGCCGCCTTCAATATCGGCCACTGCCGCAAAAGCCCATTGGTCGAGCTCCTCGGCAAAGGCGCGGTGCTGCGCGTCAAAGAACGGAATGCGCAGATGGGCGGTTCGGCTCATGCTTGTCTCCCGGCCGGTCGTAAGCTCTTAACTTTGCACGCAAGCAAGGCCATAACCATCCCGACGGCAAATCATTGCATTTTTTGCCATTCGCGGCAGACTAGCCGCCCGGTTAACGGGCGTAGTGCGGGAGTAGCGACAATGAAGGTGATCATCGCCGGCGGCGGCGTGGGCGGCCTGGTAACGGCGCTGATGCTGCACGCGCGCGGGATCGACTGCGAAGTCTTCGAGCAGGCCGACGTCATTCGCGAGCTGGGCGTCGGCATCAATACGCTGCCGCATGCCATCAAGGAACTGGCAGAACTTGGGCTGCTCGATCGCCTGGACGCGGTAGCCATCCGCACCTACGAGTTGTTTTACACCAACCGGTTCGGACAGGAGATCTGGCGCGAGCCGCGCGGGCTCGATGCGGGATACGACGTTCCGCAATTCTCTATTCACCGCGGCCGGCTGCAGGGCGTCATTTTTCAGGCCGTCCGTGCCCGGCTCGGCGAGTCGCGCATCCATATGAATTGCCGCCTCGGCTCGTTCACGCAGGACGACGGCGGCGTCACGGCCTATTTCTTTGATCGCAACGGCACACATCAGCACACCGCGCGCGGCGACGTGCTGATCGGCGCCGATGGTATCCATTCGACAGTGCGCGAAAAGCTGTTTCCAAACGAGGGCGCGCCGCGCTGGAACGGCGTCATCCTGTGGCGCGGCGCGATCGACTGGCCGGCCTTTTTGACCGGGCGCTCGATGGTCATCGCCGGCGGGCTTTCCGCGAAGATGGTTATTTATCCGATTGCCGAAGGCTCGCGGCCCGACAAAAGGCTGACCAACTGGGCGGTCTCAGGCCGCGTCGGCAATCCATCGATGCCGACGCCGCACAAGCAGGATTGGTCGCGACCCGGCCGTTACGAAGATCTGATGCCGCACGTGCAGCGTTTCCGGATTCCCTATCTCGACGCCCGGGCGCTGATCGAAGCCACTTCCGAATTCTGGGAATATCCGATGTGCGACCGCGATCCGCTACCGCGCTGGAGTCACGGCCGCGTCACGCTGCTCGGCGACGCCGCGCACCCGATGTACCCGGTCGGCTCGAACGGCGCTTCGCAGGCGATCCTTGACGCAAGGTTCCTCGCCGACCGGCTGAAGGATGCCGACAATCCGGTGCACGCGCTGTGGCTCTATGAGCAAACAAGGCTGCCGATGACTGCCGACGTCGTGCGCATGAACCGTACCGGCGGGCCCGAAGGCGTCATCGACGCGGTCGAAGCCCGCGCTCCGGAAGGCTTCAGCAACATCGACGACGTGCTGACGTTCGAACAGCGCAAGGCGATCGTTCGCGGCTATGCGTCGGCTGCGGGCTTTGCCCGCGAGCAGGTCAATAAAGCGGCGTGATGGTGTCGCTCGCCTCTCCCTGTCGGGGAGCAGAGCGAGCAATAAAGAAATCCACAGTGGCGCACGCCAGCGTGGAACCAACGCTTGCGACTCATTAGCTGTTTCTTAACCGAGGTCGTGACCGACGCCTGGTCGGCATCTGCTATTCGGCGACGAGTGCGCGGCGCCATTATGGAACCGCCGCCAAATCCTGGGCGTAAGGTTTAGTAACTACCATCCAGTATAACAAAACCGGTCGACTTTTCCGCCGGTGTTTTCAAGGTAACGACGATGGCCGCCGCAGGTGCTTACCCGAACCGGGCGGAACAGCGCAAATCGCCGCGCCGAAACGTATTTTTTCGCGCCACGATCTCGGACGCGACCAACAACTTTTTGTGTGAGTGCGAGATGCTGGACATTTCCGGCGGCGGCGCAAGACTGACCGTCAAATCCCAGGATTGCGTGCCGGACACTTTTATTCTGCGCATGCGCAGGAGCGGCGATCGCAAATGTTGCAGCGTCGTGTGGCGCGTCGACGATCAAATCGGCGTCGAGTTTTTGCGGATGCCGAGCCTGTAGTTCCGCCGAAGTTGACGCGAATCAGCGATTGTTCACGCGAGCGTTCGTTTCGAGCATTGCCGCCCATTGCCGCAGCTGGTCATCCGCCACCAGCGGGAACCCGCCGTAGTCCTGATACAGCTCGATCGAGCTCGCGCCATACGAAACGCCCATTCTGATCGTGCCGTCAAAGTCCCGCGGCGTCTTCCGCCAGGTCTGAAATTCGATTTCCGGACCCATCCGCTTCATCGCGGCATAAATTCTATAAAGCGGGCGCGGCAGCTCGGTATCGAGATCGTGGTTGTCGAACACGCAGCGCGCGCCGATCGTCTGGCGGCAGTTGCGCATGACACCTTCTGTGAATCCCGGGTCGCCGTTGCCTTGTCCGGCCCCAGTACGCAGCGGATTGACCGACAGCACCAACCGCGATTTCTTCCAGGGCGCGTAATCCGCGACCGCGTTGGTGAGGCAATCCTTGTACGCTGCGTCGGCAAAGCCGGCGGCGCGCAGTGGCGTGATTACGCCGTCAACGGAAGGGACGTAAAACGGTTCGGCCGTATAGGACATGCACGACGTGATCGCCACCTCATTGATCAACGGCCGCTTGTCGAAGCGCGCGGCTAAAAGTTGTTGGAGCCCTGCCCAGGCTTGCCGATAGGCGGGACTCCAGAAACGGCCGACGACGCGGGGCTTGCCGTTGTAGATCGTCTCGATCGGCGTGCCGCCGAGCTGCTTCGCCCAATCCGGCGCTTCGAAGCCGCCCCAGATCCGAAGTTTGACTCCGAGCGGCTTGCCTGGATTTTGCTCGTTGTAGGCGCGCACCTGCGCGAGTGCCTGGTCGATAACGTTGTTATCGCTGATCTCGGATTGCGGCGTCGGCTGCAACTGCTTCCAGCTCGCAATGACGACGAGTTCCGCCAAAGATGCCGGGCTTGGCATTGAGCGGCTCAAGCGTGTTGACAGGGTCGCCGCCCTTGCCCACGAAGCGATACGCTCCCATGGACACGAGTCCGCGGATCGGCGCTTTGATCTCCGCGGCATGGGACAGGGGCGCCGGCAGACAATACACGACCGCGCAGGCGAGCATCAGCCGATTGAGGATGCGCATGCGGTCTCTCCGAATGATGGCGTTGAAAGGGATTTAAGGACGAAGTAGCCCGCGATCATCGTCAGGGTTGAAACTCGTTTGTCTTGTACCGACGACTTGGTTACCGGCACGTGAAACGATTGTGATCTTCCGCCGCGCGTCGGTGCAAAATACCCAAACGCCTTGCTCGAGCGATTGGTCGATATCCGCGCGCGGCGCCAAAACCACACCGCATTGAGTTATCGTTGATCCGACGATGAAACGTTTGAAGGCCCGCTAGTCCGAGATGCAAGGCCGGCCGCCCCTGGTCGTGAGCAGATACTCCCGGCATTGCAACGTGACATTGACCGCTGTGACGTTCGGACGTTCGACGCGAAAGACTTTTCGCATTGTGGAGGTATCTTCGTCCCGGCCGCAAACCAAATGATGACGGTGAGAAATCGGTTTCGACAACCTTTCGGTCAGCTTGAGCTTGTTTTTTGGATTGTTCTGGTTGGTGTAAGTCATGGTTTTCTGCAGGCCATCATTGCTTTCGTCAGCGTTGTAGGCCGTGGCATCGGGAAATTTTTCGCCGAGATCGGCGACCCGAAACAAGTCCTCCAATTTGCCGAGCGGCGGCTTGGCAGGCGCAATGACGAGGGTGTAGCGGCTGAAAAGGATTTGTTCGTCCCCTATCGGCCCCATGCAGCCCCACTGCCAATCTCCCGCCGAAGCAGCGCCGATAAAGGATGCAACGAATATGAGCCCTAGCCCGATTGCGATTGCGCGTTTCAATGGTCGCTCCATGCTGGCAACTTGGTTGGGCACACCACGCACTGGTTCAGAGTAAGACACGGCCGATGATCGTCCACGCGATCTCGTATTCTTGCCTCAGTTTGCGGCACGCGTCCGAAGCTTGGCACCGCACGGGCGCATCGCCGGCTCCAGCCGATCGGTTTCATCCTGCGAAAAGTCGATTGGCGTTCCGTCCGTTCTGATATGCCCGGTGCCGGTCTTGATCGTGACGGTCGCAAAGCCATTCTCAAAGCTGGAAGCGTAAAGATAGACGGGCGAGATTACCCAAGCGCCCTCTCTGTCGATGTAGCCCCAACGGCCCTGGCATCCCGCGGGCGCGAGACCTGCTTCGAAGGGCCCGGCGGCGAAATATTCCTTGTTGGGGCCGAGTTCATCATAGCGCGGCGCGATGATGAATTTTCCGCTGTGATCGATAAAGCCGTATCTACGGCCGTCGAGCGAAGCCGCCGCGAGCCCCTCGCTGAAGGGCTCGACATTTTTGAAACGCAAAGCAATGGCCGCCTTGCCGGATCGGTCCAAAAAGCCGCATTTGTTCCAGCGGCACACATCAATCATACCTTCCTCCACCGCTCCGAAGGAGTTTAAGAAACTCGCGGAGAGGGCGTGCCCATCACGATCGAATAGCTGGGAGCGGAGGCGCGGCTCGCCGCCGCCGCGTTTGCCAAGCTCGGTGATTTCGGCGCCCCACAGTTCGGCTTCACCGACCTGCGTGATCACCTCGTAACGCGGCTTGATCACGAACTTGCCGGTCTTCGTCGATGAGGCCGGCATTGCGAGCCCAATCTTCGCTCTTTCGGATCATGGCACGCCCGGAGTGGAACAGGTCTGCTTCGCCAAATCGCGGTTCGATGACGAGCTTTCCGTCTCGATCGATGTAACCCCATTTGCCGTTGTCGGCGCGGACCGCGGCACGGCCCTCCGAGAACAGACGGGCCGCGGCGAAAGTTGCGGGGATGACCAGCTTGCCGGAAAGATCGACATAGCCGTGCAACCATTTGTCACCGCCTTTAAAGATGCTGACGAGACCGCGCCCTTCAGTAAAGGCTTCCGCGTCGTCATAGCTGTCGCTGACCTCCTTGCCGGTGCGGTCGATATAGACGTAACGGCCGTCGGCGCGCTGTACAGCGGCACGACCTTCGCAGAAGGGACCAGCCCGCTTGAACTGGGCTGCAATCGCCCAAGCACCCCTGGAATCCATGTAGCCTTGCAGATCCGTCTCCTTAAGACGGACTGCGGCCATGCCCTCAGAGATCGTGCCGGGGACGATAAAGTCGCCGACCGCGCCGATTTGCTTGCCCTCCATGTCGAAGATGCGGCATTTGCCCGGCTCATCACAGCGCTGCGGCAGGAAAGCCTCGCTCGTATAAACGCCGACGGCCGAGGCTTGCATCGCGCGGCAGCCATCGGCGAAAGCAGACGTCTGCCATAGCGAAACGCAGAATAGGCAGACGACAAGAAAAGGCTTCAACATGGTCATCGCGCGCTCTGGCCTATTCGTGGGCCGCCTCGCATTGCGGCCCCGTACATTCGTTGTTGGCGTGACCCGGAGCACGGCCTCCACACGGTTTTACGGCTTTGGTCTTCGTTCGTGCGACTGCCGCGCCATCGCATCGATTGATGGCCCGCTCTTGCCAATCACCTGAACGTCATCGGTCTCGCACCTGAAATTGCGCGCGACTTCATCTGCGGCCTTGCGCGCACGTTCATCAGCATCGGTGTTGGCGGCGCGGTCGACGTACGCGACCTTGCATACCGGCCCCGGTGGCAGGCGCATCACCACAAGCAGCCGAACACTTTTCGGCCGTCCCTTATTGTCCGGATCGTCGTTGTCGGCGAACGACCAACCGACGATCAGAGCGTACGGTTTTTCGTCCGCGCCGCTGCGCCATTCGATCCTGTGATCGTAACCGTTGAACGTGCCGAAAGCATCGCGTGCAGCCGGCTCCTCGGCTGCTTGTTTCAGAGTCCTGCCGACCGTCAAGGTCTCGCGCAAATCTTCTTCGTGGATGAAGACCTTGTAGCCGGCGCGCCCGGTGCAAACGCGCGACACGGCGTATTCGCTATCGTCGATTTTCAGCACATCGAATTTTCGGCACCGATTTTCGGCAATCGAGGTGTAACTGCTTTCAGATGCCTGGCCGGCGGTGGCGCAGGTGAGCAAGGCACAAACAAGCGTTGCACTCGCCGCTGCCCGGTAACATTTGGGATTACCCGACATCGGTTCCGTCAGTTCTTGCCGCCGAAGCAAATGCTTCCACGAAATCCTCTAAGACTTTGTGAGCGAGAATTCCGCTTTTAGCGGCAAAGGCGCCGATTGAGTTGATGACCGTCACACCATTGCAGTTTGTGAACGGCTGCGGTCCTGGACAGGGCCTCCATCCCCGCTCAAAATCGCGCTTCAGAAAGTTTCAATATTCGGGAGAAACACCATGGCTCGCATTTTTGCGCTGTTCATTCTTATCGCCGCCGTCACCGCGGCGGCCGCCGGCGAGCGTTTCCCGATCCTGCAGCCCGATCAGATGAACACCGACCAGAAGACGCTGCTCGAAGCGCTGCTCGCCGGCCCGCGTGGCGGCGGCAATTCCAGCCCCGAGGCGGTGCAAAAGATGCTGCACGGCGGGCCCTTCAATGCGTGGCTGCGCAGCCCCGATCTCGGCAACCGGCTGCAGAACGTCGGCGAATACATTCGCTACCGAACCTCGCTGCCGCTGCGGCTAAACGAGTTCGCGATCTTGATCACGGCGCGCGAATGGACCTCGCAATACGAGTGGTACGCCCACTATCCTCTTGCCATGAAGGCGGGCCTCGACGCGAAGGTCGCCGACCAGCTTGCGCTCGGCAAGCGGCCATCCGCCATGCGCGACGACGAAGCCGCGGTTTACGAGTTCTGCACAAAGCTGCACCGCACCCACAACGTCGACGACGCGACGTTTAATCGCGCGCTTGCGCTGTTCGGCGAGAAGGGCGTGGTCGATCTGATCGGCGTCAGCGGCTACTACACTGCCGTCTCGATGACGCTCAATGTCGCGCAGGTGACGCCGCCGGAAGGCACGCCACCGCCGCTCAAATAGCGGCGAAGTGCGCAAAACAATATGACCAACCCGTGATTGGGGTCACAGCACCCCGCGAGGGATTTCTGCACATTCCTAAGGCGACCTGAGAGTGGAGATAGCAATGCCCAACCTGATAGTCCGGGCCGAGGCTGCAACTGCGCCCCTCGCGGGAAAAGCACGGCTTCGCGGATTGGTACTCGGCGCCTTCGCTGTGTTTGCTTTGTGCAGCGCTGCGCGCGCCCAATCCACGGCGCCCAGCAACGAGCCGAAGCCGGTATTCGCAGGCGGCCTGTACGAGAGCGAGAGCCGCAACTCGGCAATGCCGGACCAGCCGGTCAAGAGCCGCATCTGTCTGGCGCCGGCCGACTACGACGCCTTCCGCGACGACACCATGGCGCAGTATCGGGGATCGCCGGCGTTGAAAGACTGCCACTTGAGCGAAACCAAGACGCTGAAGGGCGGCTTCGGCTTCGCGATGGAGTGCCAGGGGACCAAGACGGTCCTCGCCTACGCGTTCGAGAAGGATCTCGTTCGCTTCACGATCGACACGACGATCGAGAGCGCCCCCAAATATTCGTCCTCAATCCTGACGACGATGCGGCGGATCGGCGATTGCCCGGCTCAGTAACAGGACAAGTCACTTTCGATCTTTCCTGAGACTTGCTTCTCAAGGAACTTTCCCAGTCGGGACGCCTCGATAAAGCCACGCCGTGTTATGGACGGGATTGTTGTTCGCATCGAACCCGCCGGCGTACACGGTCCCGGTCGGGTCCGCCGCGAAGGGAGATACTGCCAGAGCGCGCACGGCCACCAGTTGCGGCTTTGGAACAATTTGGGGATCCTGAATCTCCCGCAAAGCGTAATGGCCTCCGCAATCCCGAATAAGATAATGCGCGTTGACATCATATTTGAATTTTCCGAAAGTTTCCCGCGCATCAGGCGTGATCGCTTCCATGCCGATCAGACGAAACGGGCAATTCCCATCGCGGTCAGGGTACGCCGTGGTGTCGTTATAAGCGATGCTGGCGTAAGTGACGTTCGTGCCAAGGGCCCGCGTCAAGAACGACGATACATCGATCTCCAAGGTCGCGCTGTACATGCCCGAAGCGTCAGCTTGATGCGGGTCGATCCGATAGATTCGCGACGGCGCATCCTCGACGCTGGCAAGCAACACCTCGCCGGGTCCCGAAACATTTGGAATTGATGTCAACCCGCGCAGGCCGGTGACGTGGACGTTATTTCCGATCTCAATCGCCGTCTCGAATACCTTCTTCCACGCCGGCGCGGCGCCGTCCGAGCGTTCGTAAATTGTCCCATGCACCGCCGCATAAACTTTGCCGTTACACTCGGCGAAACTCGATACGCGCCCCTTCGCCGCCGGACGACCCATTTCCCCCTGCCATTCCGGCTGCGGATTCCAAACAATGCTTTTCTCCGAACGATCATAGCTGCCGGTGAATATGGCATTTGATGCGCCGGCAAAGACGATGTCGGCGCCGGTAATCCGGTCTTTGTGCAATATGAATGAGCGGACTTGAGAGCCGGAAGGATCGTTTTCGTGTCCCGGTATCCGGATGCGCGCCCACGGAAATGAGGGCGATCCGGTAACCCGAAAAAACACTTCGAGACCGCCGTGCGACCACACTCCCGCAAGCAGCAAATCAACGGGAGGATCGAGCGCCTCGCCTTTGTTATCGATCGTAAAGCGGACCGCCTGGAGGTTGGAGATGGCTTGATACCTTCGCTTGCCTGACGGCAGCCGCTGATCGAGTTCGAAATCTATCTGCCATTCGGAATTGGCAGCGTCCAATCGCAGGACTTGAGCGCCGGGTAGCGTCAGATTTTCCCTCTCGGTATCCACCCAGTATCCGATGCCGGCGTAAAGCTTCCCATCAAAAACGGCCAGCGCGCGAACCTCAGTCCCTCCGATTTTGGTAATGCTGGGATCGCCTGGGCGAATTGGAAGCGACCGGCGCCAGGTGAATTCCGGGAAACCCCGATCCTGGCTCTGGCGTCCCCGCGCGGGATCCGATTGTTGTTGCGGCTGTTGCGCCCAACACAGCATCGGCAGGATGAACAGAAGCGCAAAGGCCGTAAGAGACTTCCATGTTAGCATCCCGCACTCCGTCGCCGTTGAAGGACGGAAATTTTGCAATTTCGTTCGAGGCGCTTGGCGCTCATACACTTCAGCTTATGTAACCCAGCGGGTAGAATTCGTCGATCCACCAGGCAAGGTGCGCGGTTCCGCGACGAAGGCCGTGATGCCTTGATATGGCACTTCCAAGACGTCCCGCAGCCGAAGGCGGCGGATCGGAATGGACTAGAGGAGCCTTAATGAACCGGCGTGAATTCTTCGGTGTTATTGCTGCCACGACGACCGGCCTTCCGTTGCCAGGATTGGCGGCGGCGCCCGATCTACGATCTGCCGCACACGATGCGTGGATATATTGCCTGCCGCTGATCGAAACGGCCCGGACGCGCGCGCACGCCTCGCAGTTTGCACCAAGCGCGCGCGGCGGAGACGGCATCAATGCTTTTATTCACTTTAGCGAACTTGCGACGCCCGCCGAGCGCCTCATCACCGGGCCTAACGTGGATACGCTCTATTCGATGGCGTTCATCGATTTAGCCAACGGGCCGGCGAAGGTCACTTTACCGCCGACTGGCCGGCGATACTTCTCGCTCCATCTCATGGACATGTTCACCAACAGCTTTGCCATTTTGGGCACGCGCACCATCGGTCGAGAAGGCGGCACGTTTGTGCTCGCCGGACCGGGCGATGCCGCGCCCGCGGGCGCGATTAAGACGCCCACGCCATGGATCTGGGCTCTCGTCCGCATCGGCGTCAACGACCTGGACGATCTGGCTGCTGCTCGCGCAATTCAAGAAAAGATCATTCTGACTACCGGCAAGGCGCGATCGTTGGGGACATTCGCGGAACGTGATGCCGGGTGGGCTGAGTACTTTTCCAGTGCGTCTACCCTTCTTGCGGAGAACTCCCCATCCGCAGCCGATCTTGCGCTGCCTGGCACAATCGCGCCGCTCGGCCTCGTTGCTCCGCAAAAGTTCGACGCCGGCAAATTTACCGCGGCGGAGGTGCAGGAGATCGAAGCGGGCGTCGCCAGCGCCAAGACGCTTGTGCTGGCCAGTCACCCGCGACTGCCAATCAATGGCTGGATTTATCCGGAGACAAATCTGGGCAACTACGGGCAAAATTATCTTCTTCGCGCCCGCGTCGCCATGCACGGTTTGGCGGCGTTGCCGCGCCAGGAAGCCATGTACATGCACCCGGTTACGCCGGAGGGAAGGAGGTTTTCGGTCGGCGCGTGGCGGCTGACTTTTCCGCCGGATCAACTGCCGCCGGTCGATGCCTTCTGGTCGCTGACCATGTATGAGGCAACATCGCAGCGTCAACATTTTCTCACTGAAAATCCGATGCACCGTTATGCGATCAGCGACCGCACCAGGGGATTAAAGCGCAATCCGGATGGATCGCTCGATATTTGGATCTCCAGGCAAGACCCCGGCAACGGCAGAACAGAAAACTGGCTGCCCGCGCCGGCGCGAGGTCCGTATTCAATGACGTTGCGCACTTATCTTCCGAAGTCCGACCTTCTCAACGGTACGTACCTTTTGCCTCCGATCGTCCCCGCGTAACGGCGCCGTGACATCGGCGATGGCCCTGCGGGAATTTGGCATCCTCGATAGACAGACTGCCTCACGAACCGTAGGCTCGTTGCGACTTGGTCTTCACAGTGCAAGCGATCTGGTAGCCGCGCGATGATCGATGAAAAGAAGCTCGAAGAACGCCTGGCTGCACTTGAAAAAGCCAAATCCTGGAGCCCGCGCGTCGTCTCGCGCCTGGAAACTCTCATACGCACCGGCGCCGAAGAGGCGCTGTTTCGTATTAATCCGGTCCAGTTCGCCGCCGAAAAATCAATCGCCGAGTCCGAGGCGATCGATCTCTTCCTGCACGCCGCAGCGGCCGGGCTCTTCGACATGGATTGGCTGCTGGTCTGCCCGACGTGCTCGGACGTGGTCGAGAGCTTTCGCAATTTAGGTACGCTGCACAACCACTTTCACTGCTCGCTCTGCCAGACCGATTACGAGGCGGCGCTTGATGATTGCATCGCCGTGACGTTCACCGTTTCGTCGGCGGTGCGCGGCATCCGCTTCCACCATCCGGATAGCCTTTCGGCCTGGGACTACACATTCGTCTACAAGTGGACGCCGGGCGGAGTGCTGCCCGACGGCGTGCCTTGGAACGAAGTGACCAAATCGCTCGCGAAGGCGGTCAGCCGGATACCGCCGGCTGCGACAGTCGAGCTTGAAATTGACGCGGTGGAGGGCGGACTTCTCGGCCAGGATATGGAGAGCGATGCGCAGTTTCTTTTCGCCGTCACGGGCGCGCCGGCCGCCGCGCCGCGCCGGATGCCGGTCGTGCTCAAGGCGGGCAAGAGCGTGCCCAACGCAGCCAGCTTCCCGCCCGGCAAGGTCGTCTTCGAAATTCATAACGCGACCGAACGGCCCGCGGTGTTTGCCATTTTTCAGTTACCAACCGACACGCTCCAGCGCCCGACACTCCGTTTTACGCCGTTCCTCTCCGGCAAGCGGCTCCTGATGACGCAGACCTTCCGCGACCTGTTCCGCTCGGAAGTTATCCGCGCCACCGAAGGCATCGCGGTCCGCGATGTCACCCTGTTATTCACCGACCTGAAAGGCTCGACCGCATTGTATGAGCGGATCGGCGACCTTAATGCCTACATAAAAGTGCAACGGCATTTCGAACAGCTCGTGGATGTCACCGCCCGGCACGACGGAGCGGTGATCAAGACCATCGGCGACGCCGTGATGGCGGCATTCCTGACGCCGGCCGATGCGGTCCAGGCCGCGCTGGAGATGCTCAAGGCAGTTGAGCCGCTGAACAGCGATCGCACCCAGCGCGATTTCGTTCTCAAGATCGGGGTACATAAGGGCGCCTCGATAGCGGTGACGCTCAACGAGCGGCTCGATTATTTCGGGCAGACGGTGAACATCGCCGCGCGGGTACAAAACCTTGCCGGCGCAGACGAAGTCTGCATGACCGAAGGCGTTTACGCCGCTGAAGGCATGGCGGAAATTCTCAATTCGCGTCGTGTGGAGAAGAGCGAAGCAGAACTAAAGGGTGTCCGCGGCCCGGTGTCGGTCTATCGCGTGGTAGCGGCGTAACCGATCTTCCGCGCCGTTTTTATCAGTTCCGGAACAATCGAAGCTTACGCGCGTCCTGCAACTTCAGCCGTAAGAGACGTCCGGATTGCTCTGCCCGACTTCTATAATGTAGCCGTCGGGATCGCGGATGTAGCAGCGGGTCTCGCCGTATTTTGGCTTCGGCTCGGTGAGGAATTCGGCCCCTCGGCTTCGCCATAGTTCATAGCACGCCCGAATATCCGCAACGCGCATATTCATAAAGCTGCTGACTTTATCGGGGTCGGCGGGGACGCTCAGCGTTACCGTAGGTTTGTCGGGTGTCGGGCCGCCGCCGTAATAGACGATGAGCCAGGCGTTCGCGATCTGAATGAACCCCGGCGCGCCCTCGTTGTTGCCTCTGGTAAGAATACGGCCGCCGAAGATTTTTTCGTAAAACCGCAGCGAGCGGTCGACATCGGTGACGGTGATGAAGTGCGCGACGCTAAACCCGTCCCGTGGCGGCATCTGGTAGGTTTTCTCGCCGACCTGTACTTCGTTCATGCGCGGCTCCAATTTGGATGCGGTGTTCACCGGCTCACAAACTCCAGTAAATGCCAGACGGGAAATATTATACGATGGTGCCGGTTATACCTTCGGATAGGTCGGCGCCCGAGGCATAGTTGCGCTCTTAAGACCGGCGACAAACCCATCCGGGTCCACGTTACCAGGGAAAATTGAGACTGGATGCGTCATCAAGCTGTGTCGTGGCAACACCCGATCTTGATGCCGGTTCTGTTGCCGTTGATGGCGCTGGTCTCCTCTGCGGCTGCCAATGCAGCGTGTGTGATCACGACAACCACCACGGTGAACTGCACCCATGCAGACAGGACCACCGGCATTAACGCCAGCAACACTGGCGCCGGCGCCGTGCAAATTACGACGGGTGCGGCAGAGATCAGCGGCGGCAGTGCAAACCCGGGAATTTCGGCGGCATCGCAACAGGGCCCTCTTAGCGTCATGGTGGGGCGTGGCGGCATATCCACTGACGATCCGTACACTTCCGCCATCTTCTTGACGTCCAGCGGAAATGTTTCAGTCGACGCCCGAGGCCCGGTCTCAGGAAACGGGCCTGGCTTCCTGGGCATCATCCACGGCGGCGTCGATGCCGTTGAAAATGGCACGGGCAATATCTCGATTGGAGGTTCGGGGACGTTCTTTGGCCAATTCGGCCGTGCCATTTGGGGTCTGCAAAATCATCGGGGCCTTGGTGGAATTTTGGTAACGGGCAAAGGCGACACCGTTGAAGGCAGCGCGGCACAAGGATGTTGTTCAGCAATCCGCGCTCAAATCGACAACCCCAACGATGCTGGCAATATCACTATCAATCGTTCGGGCGATATCGATGCCGTCAATACATTCACCCCCGTCCCGCTGGCGGTCTCGTCGGGCATTCATGCGCTAACGGCGGGAACCGGAAACATCACAATCGAGCGCAGAAATGCTGCGTCAACGATCAGCAACAACGGATCGTTTGGTATCGACGCCGAGGCATTTGGCAACACCAGCTCCGGAAATATTACGATCTTTTCAAACAACCGCCTTTTCTCAGGCGGCGCCGGAATCTTTACCTCCAATTCGGCCTTCTCACTTCCTCGGTCCGATCACAGCAAGATTAATGTCACCAACACCGGAACAATCAGTTCCGGGACGCTGCCGAATCCAGTGGGACTTTTTGCGTTCGTGCCGGGCGACAAGCTGGGCACCGCCATAACCGAGGGAGGCGGCGTCGCTTCGACTCCGGCCGGCATCTCGGCTGGCTACAATGGTGGCCCCGTCTTTACGACCGGGCCGCAAACGGCTCCCGATAGCCCTTACACCTCGTGCGGTTCTACCGGTTGCACGACACTGGCGCCGAACCAGAACGTCAACGGCACCGTTCGCGTCAATAATAGCGGCGCAATCAACGCGATTGCGGGCGACGGCATCTTTGCTTTCAATTTCGGCAACGGCAATGTTTTAGTCAATGCCCGGCAAAACAGCGCCATTCAAGCGGCGGGCGACGGGATACTGGCGGAGGGCTTTGGTTCTGGAAAAGTTGACATCAAAAACAACGGCACGCTCTCATCGGCAAATGTTCCGTACAGCAACACTTATTCCTTCGGCGAGAATATCCTTGGAACGATGGCGGCGGTCTCGGCGTCGTCCAATCATGGAATCCATATTGCCAACACCGGCGAAATCGTCTCCACCGGCTCAGGCGACGGCATATTGACCGACGCCACGCAAGGGCGTGTGACCATCAACAATCGCGGAACAATCGCCGTTGCAGATGGCTTTGCGATCCAGACTGTCGGCAAGTCAGCCAGCGTTGCAAACGCTGGAACGGTTATTGGAGCGTTTTCCGTCGTCGGCAACCTGGTCAACACCGGTATCTGGCAAATCAATCCTGCGACGGCTCCTTCCTCCAGTGTCAGTGGCACCGCCTCGCTCGCGGGAACCTTCAATGCCGTGTTTGGGAACGGCGGTTATTTAAAAAGCCAGTACACTGTCCTGGCGTCCGGCGGGCTTAATGGCACGACGTTCTCCGCGTTCACGACCACCGGCCTGCCGGCCGGGTTCTCGACGAGCTTGAGCTATTCCGCTGACGATGTGTTCCTGAATATCAAAGGTGAAGTTTCCACCGCCGGACTGAGCGTCAATCAGACCAACGTTGCGACGGCGCTGAACACCTCCTTCGACAATGGCGGCGCGCTACCGCCCGCGTTCACTAATGTTTTCGGGCTGACTGGCACTGCGCTCGGCAATGCGCTCACGCAAATGGAGGGCCAGACAGCCGCCGATGCCGCGGTCGGCGCGCTCCAGTTGACCAATCAGTTCCTCAATCTGATGCTCGATCCGTTCGTCAATGGCCGGCTTGGTGTCGGCAGCGTCAGCGGACAGGCGATGGCTTTTGCGCCTGACGAAACCGCAAGCCTGCCGCCGGAGATTGCGTTGGCTTATGCCGGCGTCATCAAGGCGCCCGCGCCGCCGGCATTCGAGCAACGCTGGAGCGCGTGGGGCGCGAGCTATGGCGGCGGCAACTGGACCACCGGCAACACGGCGGTCGGTTCCAGCAATGTTTCCGCGCAAACTTACGGCGTCGTCGCCGGCATGGACTATCACCTTTCGCCCGACACGATCATCGGCTTCGCCATCGGTGGCGGCGGCACCGCTTGGGGCCTTGCCGGCGGACTTGGTGCGGGGCGAAGCGACGCGTTCCAGAGCGGTGCCTACGCCATGACCCGCCAGGGTCCCGCTTACCTCGCAACGGCACTCGCGTTTGCAAATCATTGGATGACGACCAACCGCGCCGTGCAGGGCGATGCCTTGGCGGCGAACTTCGACGCGCAGAGCTATGGCGGGCGCGTCGAAGGCGGCTATCGCTACGCCGTGCTGCCAACGTTTGGCGTCGCGCCCTACGCCGCGTTGCAGGCGCAGGACTTCCACACCCCAAGCTACGGCGAGAGCGATCTGACCAGTGGCGGCTTCGGCCTGTCTTACGCTGCGATGAACACCACCGACGTGCGCAGCGAAATTGGCGCACGCTTCGACAATCCGGAAGTTATCGCCGGCATGCCGCTTCTGCTGCGGGCCCGCGTCGCCTGGGCGCACGATTGGGTGAGCAATCCTCCGCTCAGCGCCGCGTTTGAATCGCTGCCCGGCACGACCTTTACCGTCAACGGCGCACCGATGCCACAGAACTCGGCGCTGACCTCGGCGGGCGCCGAACTTTTCATCACGCCGCGATGGAGCATCTTTGTTAGATTCGACGGCGAATTCGCCCCCGGCTCGCAGACCTATGGCGGATCAGGAACGCTGCGATACATCTGGTGACCGAGGACGATTGCTTTTGCTCTAACTGCAAGCCTCCGGGAGGCTAGCGCAACGCATCTCTGCCGTGCGCTTCGCGCGCGTCGACGAGATTCTGCAAACTATTTGATCATCCGGACATGATGCAAAGGTATCGCCAACACCAAGGTCTAGGTGAATTAGCGATCGGAACAGTGCATCCCCTACCCGAGCAACGGTCGCTTCGCCCCCACGCCCGGGATTTCTTGGACCCACAAAAGTTTCTTGGACCAACAAATGTTTCTTGGACCAACAAATGTTTCTTGGACCAACAAGAGTTTCTTGGACCAACGCGTACGTTTCAGCATGGTCCAAGTTACAACGTCGTCATGTTGGAACCCATCCTTACCTGGCGTTCTGCTGAACCGGCCGGTGGAGGAATAAGCAAGGCGCGCTTAACCGCCGCGCGCCCGGCAATTCGGTCTATCCATGCGAGGAGATTGTCTAGTCCATCGACCGGAATGCGAGCCCAGCGATGGGCTTTTACCCACGAGAAGCTCGCGATGTCGGCAATACTGTAATCGCCGCACAGGAATTCGCGGCCATTGAGGCGCCGGTCCAGCACTTCGTAGAGGCGTCGCGTCTCATTCTTGTAGCGCGCACGGGCCAGGGGGACATCTTCGGGAATATACCGTTCAAAGGCCGTGGCTTGTCCTTGCATCGGACCAATTCCGCCCATCTGAAACATGAGCCACTGAATGACCTCGTACCGACCGTCAAGATCGGCGGGCATCAAGCGCCCCGTCTTCTCGGCGAGATACATCAGGATCGCCCCCGAACTCGAAGACGACACGCCTAACCGCACCATCGCGGTCTACGATCACCGGTATTCGGCCGTTCGGGTTGAGACGAAGAAAGGACTCTTGTCGTTGCTCACCGGCTGCGAGATCAACCGGGTGCAGCTCATAGCCGATCCCTAGCTCCTCCAGAGCAATAGTGACCTTCCAGCCATTGGGGGTCGCCGCCGTGTAAAGTTCGATCACTTCACTCTCCCGAATTTCCATTTCGATACCGCGAAGCGGCCAGCTTCATCCTCCGCCTCGTCGCACGCCCATCGGCATGTTGGATAGGCGTGCCATCTCAGGATCTTCAAAAAGAGCGGGATTCTTGACGAAGTCGAGCAACATGTCTGTTGCGTCATCGCCCCAAAACAACTCGCCGCGCGCGACGAAGCTAGGCACGCCAAAGACCCCCGCGGAAATTGCTTCCTCAGTGTTCTGACGCAAATGCTCTTTCACCTTCGGATCGGAGATGCGCGTCTCGACGTTGTCGAGGCCGAGCTCCCGGCCAAGCTCGAGCAAAGCCGCCCCCTCTACGTTCCGGCCGCGCCCATAAATAAAGCTAAATATGCTACCAACGACCTCAGACGTACTGCCGGCGGCGATTGCCAAGCGGAGTGGTGGCAATGGTTGGAATGGGTGCACCGGGGGCATATTGAACGGCACACCCCGTCGCGCCGCCTGCCATTTGAAAAAGCGGTAGACGAACCGCCGTTTAGAAGGAATCTCTGCCGGCCCCTTCTGCCCGTGATGTTCCAACAGTCCGGCGAAGAGAACCGGTTTTATCGTAATCCGCAGATCCGGCGGCAGTTGAGACAACCGCGAGAACTGCAAGTATGCAAACGGGGATATAAAATCGAAATACCAGATCGCTTCAGTCATCGCCGATCCTCATCCCATTCTTCTGCCAGTATTAGGCGCGCAACCATTTTGATCATAAGCCCGGCTTGGTTGTGATTGGGGCGGCACATTTTCATTGACTTTCGTCCTCTTTCCAGTTACTAGTATAATCATCTCGCTCATGAGGGACGTGATCTCGAGACACACCTGATCATGGAGCGAGTGCGGTTCCTGCGGGTGGGGCTTGTGACCCCGCTCCCGGGCGGTCTGGGCATCGTCCCCTCCGGCATCACGACCGGGGTGCCAGGTGCCTGGCTTAAGCGCGTTTGACGGTGCGGGTAACACCCGCATCCTCTCGATCGCGCGAAGCGCGGCCTGGACTGAGTTGGAGCGTTCGCTCGCTCTGGCAAGCGCCGTCGTGGAGCGCCGGAAGGCGAGCGGGCTTTCGCCGAGCCCGCTCCGCGGCCCAGATGGTTTGCGCAAAGTCCGCGCAATCGCGTCTGCCGGGCGCGGACATTGTTGGATGCGCCTCTCGGCGCTCCACTCCCTCAGTTTTTTTGTTTTCGTCGCTTCGTCGTTTTTTCGTGGTGAGCAAAACTCGGGCGCATGCGCGCGGCGAGAACGATTTGTGCTGGCTTAATCCCGCTCATTCCCGCGTAAGCGGGAATCCAGGCTGGGTCCCCGCTTACGCGGGGACGAGCGGAGATTGAATGTCGCTGGAAATTACACCGGCGGCGGTGGCAGGAACATGATTTCGTATTTGGCCGAGAGCGCCACGACGTCGGACGGGTTCTGCTCTTTCATGCTGTGGATCGCCCAGAACAGGTCGTAAAGCTTGCGGGTCGGCGTGACCCAGAAGAAGCACTTGATGGTCTGGTCGGACTTGTTGAACAGGCCGTGCGGAATGTTCATCGGCAGCCGGATCACGTCGCCGGCGGTGGCGACATAGTCGTGGCCTTCGAGCACGAGGTCCATCTTGCCCTCGAGCATGTAGATGAACTCGTCCTGCGTGGGATGGATATGCGGCGGAACGAATGTGCCGGGAGGAAAGGTCGCGTGCCAGGAGAACGAGTTCTCCGAAAGCTGCTTCGGCACATAGGTCTGGCCGAGAATATTCCAAACGATGCCATCGATGCCGGTCCCGGCCTTCGTGACACCCCCCGTCATTGCACTCATCGCACCCTCACTCGTTGTTCAACTGCCCAATCGCCGTATTCAAGCATGCGCTTTCCTGAACCGCCAACATTCGCCCGCGTAATCGCTCAAAAGCGTAAATTTCCCGCACGCCGCGGCATTATTATGCGCAGGAAGGCGCTTCACAAGCCTAGTGATTTAAACTTAAAGTATCTGCGGACCCGGGGTCCTTCAGGAGAGGTGATATGACCAAGTTGATGCCGACGGTTGTTATTGCGGCCGCAATCGGCCTGTGCGCCTCCGCTGCCCAGGCGGACGAACCTCTCAAGATCGGCCTCATCGCCACCCTCTCGGGCCCCGCTGCGGTAATCGGCCAACAAGTGCGCAACGGTTTTGCGCTCGGGGTCAAAACCTTGGGCGGCAAGCTCGGCGGCCGCGACGTCGAAGTCGTCGTTGCCGACGACGAGGGCAAGCCCGACGTCGCCGTCGGCAAGGTCAAGGCCTTCGTCGACCGCGACAAGGTCGATTTCGTGGTCGGCCCCGTATTCTCAAACGTGCTCGGCGCGATCATGAAGCCCGTCACCGAAGCCAACGTCATTCTCATCAGTCCGAATGCCGGTTCTTCCGCCTTTGCCGGCAAGGGCTGCAACCAGAACTTCTTTGTCACCTCCTACCAGAACGATCAGGTCCACGAAGTGTCGGGTCAGTATGCAAAAGACACCGGCATAAAGAAGGTGATCATCATCGTCGCGAACTACCAGGCCGGCAAAGACGCCGCCCAAGGCTTCAAGAACAAATACAACGGCGAAGTCGTCGACGAAATCTATGTGCCGCTCGGCCAGCTCGACTACGCGGCGGAGACGTCCAAGATCGCCGCGGCAAACCCCCAAGCCATTTACGCCTTCCTTCCGGGCGGCATGGGCGTGAACTTCGTCAAGCAGTTCCGGCAAGCCGGTCTTGCCGACAAGATTACCTTCCTGTCGGCGTTCACGGTCGACGAGGCGGTGCTTCCGGCAGAAAAAGACGCAGCGCTTGGCATGTATGGGGCCGCCGATTGGGCGCCGAACCTGGACAATCCGCAGAACAAGGCGTTCGTCGATGCATTCTTGAAAGAATACAACGGCATCCCCGGAACTTACGGGTTCCAGGCCTACGACACGGCGTTGCTGATAGACAGCGCCGTGCGCGCACTCAAAGGCAATCTTACCGACAAGGACGCGCTCCGCGCCGCGCTTAAGAAGGCCGATTTTCACTCGCTGCGCGGCAGTTTCAAGTTCAACAACAACCACTATCCGATCGAGGACTTCTACCTGACCAAGGTTGCCAAACGGCCCGACGGCAAATTCCAGACCGAGATCGCCAAGAAGGTGTTTACTGACTATCCCGATCCGTTTGCGAAAGACTGTCCGATGAAGTGAACTTCGACCGCGCCGCTTTCACGATCGCGGCGGCGCGGCCGATCGGGCTGGCGGAAGACGCCGCCGCTGCTCGAGGCAGCGGCGCAGTTGCGGGATTTGTCCCGATATCAACCCGGTTCCATGTCAGGCACGCTCTTCCTCATTCAGATCCTCAACGGATTGCAGCTCGGGGTCCTGTTGTTTCTTGTCGCGGCAGGCTTGACGCTGGTGTTCGGCGTCATGGATTTCATCAATCTCGCGCACGGCGTTCAATACATGCTCGGCGCTTATCTCGCTGTGATGTTCTATGGCGTCATCGGCAACTTTCTGGTCGCGTTGGTGCTGGCGTTGCTCGGCTCGCTTGCGTTCGGCTTACTGCTTGAGTTTCTGGTTTTTCGCCATCTCTACGATCGCGACCACCTCGATCAGGTCATTACCACGTTCGGCATTATTCTGTTCCTCAATCACGCGGTGAAACTGATTTGGGGCGCCGCTCCGTTGTCGCTGCCGGTGCCGGAATACTTCACCGGATCGGTCGTCCTGATGGGCGGCTTGCTTTATCCGGTTTGGCGTCTCGTCATCATTGGCTCCGGCCTTGCGGTCGCGGCCATCCTTTACACGCTGGTGACCTACACGCGCACCGGCATGCTGGTGCGCGCAGGCGCCACCAACGCACGAATGGTCTCGGCGCTCGGCGTCAATATCGAGCGGCTGTTTATGATCGTATTCGGCTTCGGCACCATGCTGGCGGGTTTCGCCGGCATCATGATTGCGCCGATCATCTCGGTCGAGCCCAGCATGGGGACCAACATCCTGATCCTCGCGCTCGTGGTCATCGTCATTGGCGGCATCGGCTCGATCCGCGGCGCCTTCCTCGCCGCCTTGCTGATCGGCCTGGTCGATACGCTTGGCCGCTCGTTTTCAGTCGATTTGCTCCGCCTGGTGATGGGCCCCTCGCCTGCCCGCGTGGTCGGGCCGGCGATCGCCTCGATGCTGATTTATTTGCTCATGGCCGTCGTGCTATATCTGCGGCCTGCCGGCCTGTTTCCGGCGCGGGGCCGTTGAGATGACCGGCGCCGCGGCCGCGATTGTAAATGGATCGCGCCCGCTTGGTCTGAGGCGCGACCTCATACGACCGGCCGTTATCTTCGTGGCATTCGCGCTGGTGCCACTGATCGCGTGGCTCGGCGCCGAAAAATATCTGCTCGACGTCGGCGCCCGCATCATGGTTTTTGCTGTTGCCGCGGTCGCGCTCGACCTTTTGGTCGGATACGGCGGGCTCATTTCATTCGGCCACGCCGCGTTCATCGGGCTTGGCGCCTATGCGGTCGGCATATTATCAGCTCACGGCATCACCGATGCGCTGGTGGCTCTCCCGGTCGCGATTGCGGTATCGGTCCTGTTCGCCTGGCTGACCGGCATCGTGTGTCTGCGGACCAAGGGCGCCTATTTCATCATGATCACGCTCGCATTCGGGCAAATGGTGTATTTCATCGCGTCGTCGCTGGCGCCCTACGGCGGCGACGACGGCCTGACCATCGCGGAGCGCAACACCATCGCCGGATTGCCGCTGTTAAAGAGCGACCGCGCTTTCTACTACTTCACCCTCGTTTGCCTGGTGGCGACTTATTTGCTGTGCCGCAGACTGGTGGCATCGCGTTTCGGCCGCGTGCTGCGCGGCGCCAAAGAGAACGCAACCCGCACGGCGACGATCGGCTTCAACGTTCGCAAATTCCAGCTCGTCGCCTACATCATCGCCGGCGCTCTCGGCGGGGTCTCCGGATTTCTGCTGGCCAATCTCACGGAATTTGTGGCCCCGAGCTATATGTCGTGGCAGCAATCCGGCGACTTATTGGTCATGGTCATCCTCGGCGGAGCCGGATCGTTGGACGGTGCGATTATTGGGAGCATTGTCTATCTGGTCGCCGGCGAATGGCTGTCCGGATGGATCGAGGACTGGCAGGTCATTTTTGGACCCCTTCTCGTTCTGGTCGTTTTGTTTGCGCGCGGCGGCCTGCTCGGCATGGGCTCTCGTCTTCGGCGGCTCGGCCATGACTGAGCCGGTGCTGCGGCTCGAAGGCCTGCGCAAGAACTTTGGCAGTCTGGTTGTGACCGACGACGTGACGCTCGATATCCTTCCGGGCGAGATGCACGCGATTATTGGACCGAACGGCGCCGGGAAGACCACGCTGATCAATCAAATCTCGGGTTTGATCCCGCCGGACGATGGTAAGATTTTGTTCGCCGGCGCCGACGTTACCCCTCTCCCACCGGAAGCGCGCGCGATGCGCGGGCTGTCGCGAAGTTTTCAGATCACTTCGATCCTGCCGGGCTTTCCAGTGCTGGAAAACGTTGCGCTTGCCGTTCAGGCGCGCGACGGCTCGAGCTTGCGCTTTTTCGGGCGCGCCGCCGACGAAGCCGCGCTCAACATTCCCGCAATGGCGGCGCTCGAACAGACCGGCATTGCCGATCGGGCCCATTTGCCGGCCAGTGAACTTTCCCACGGCGAAAAGCGCGCGCTGGAGCTCGCAATTGCGCTGGCCATGAAGCCGACGCTGCTCCTTCTCGACGAGCCGATGGCCGGGATTGGGCGCGAAGAGACCGAGCGGCTGGTGGCATTGCTGCTTGGCCTGAAAGGACAATTCACCATGATCCTCGTGGAGCACGACATGGCGGCCGTGTTCGCGCTCGCCGACCGCATCTCGGTACTGATCCGCGGCCGCGTGCTGACCACCGGATCGCCGCAACAAGTGCGGACCGATCCGCAAGTCGTCGCCGCTTATCTCGGCGAGCAGATGGAGTAATCGTGCTTCAGGTCGAAACGCTTCAGGCCGCTTACGGCGCCGCCAAGGTGTTGTTCGATGTGAGCTTCACCGTCGGCGCGGGCGAGATGGTGACGCTCCTTGGCCGCAACGGTATGGGCAAGACCACGACGATCTTGACCATTATGGGGCTGTTACCCCCGGCCGGCGGACGGATCATGTTCGAAGACGCACAACTCGATGGCCTGCCGCCTTATCGCATCGCCCAAGCCGGCCTCGGCCTAGTACCCGAAGGCCGCCAGATCTTTCCGACGCTCAGCGTCGAGGAGAACCTGATTGCGACCGCGGCCGCGCGCCGCGGCCCGCCGCGCTGGCAATTGAATGACGTCTTTCAGATGTTTCCCGTTCTCGCCGAGCGGCGCCGTAACATGGGTAACGAACTTTCCGGCGGCGAGCAACAAATGCTGGCGATCGGCCGCGGCCTGATGACAAACCCGAAGCTCCTCATCCTCGATGAAGCAACCGAGGGGCTGGCTCCATTAATCCGCAACGAGATCTGGGCAAGCCTCAAGCGCCTCAAGGCCGAAGGCCAAGCCATTCTCCTGGTCGATAAACACATCGACGCGCTGCTCAAGCTCGCGGACCGGCACGTCGTGATCGAGCGAGGCCACGTTGTCTGGTCAGGCTCTTCGGCGGCTCTGGCGAGCGACCCGACCGTGCGCCAGCGTTACTTGCAGGTCTGATCTTGCAGGTCGGATCAGTCCGGCACGACGGCGGTCGTTTCGATCTCGACCCGCGCTTCCGGCTCCGTCAATCGCGTGACCGCCACCAGCGCCATGGCCGGATAGTGATCGCCCATCACTTCCCGATAGACTTCGCCGAGCGCGGGCCGGGCTTTCAGATATTCGTCCATGTCGCGGACGTACCAGGTCATGCGTACAACATGGCGCGGCGCCGCGCCGCCTTCGGTAAGCACCGCGACAATGTTCGCCAGAAGCTGCCGGGTCTGGCCGACAAAATCGGACGGGAAACGGCCCTGTTCATCAGAGCCCACCAAACCGCCGACAAAAACCAGGTCGCCGCGGGCCTTGATGCCGTTGGCATAACCTCTCGGCCGCGGCCATCCGGCTGGAAGCAACACAGCATTCGACCGCGCGCGCGGCGGCAGGGTGTCGGTCGGATTACGGGACAATTTCGGTCTCCCTCAAGACGCGAGCTTGCTGGCGGCTTTTTCCACTGCCAGGCGTCGCAATTCGAAGCGTTGCAATTTGCCGGTCTCGGTGCGCGGCAAACTGGTCACGTATTCAATAGCGCGCGGATATTTGAACGGCGCGACCGTCGCTTTGACGTACTCCTGAAGCGCGTGCGTCATGGCCACGTCGGCGGCAAAACCTTGACGCAAAATCACATAAGCCTTCACGATCTGGCCCCGCTCGTCATCGGGCTGGCCGACCACGCCGCATTCCGCAACCGCCGGATGCGCAAGCAAGACGGTTTCGACTTCCGGCCCCGCGATGTTGTAACCCGACGATATGATCATGTCGTCAGAGCGTGCCTGATATCGGAAATAGCCCTCGGCATCCTCGATGTAAGTATCGCCGGTGATATTCCACCCCTGTTGTACGTACTCAGCCTGCCGTCTGTCACCAAGATAGCGGCACCCGGTTGGGCCACGCACGGCCAATCGACCCGGTGTGCCGGATGGCACTTCGCCTCCGTTCTCATCGACAATGCGCGCTTCGTATCCGGGGACCGGCTTGCCGGTCGCGCCCGCCCGCATTTCCTCTTCCCGCGAACCGACGAACACGTGCAGCATTTCGGTCGAGCCGAGGCCGTCAATGATCCGGATGCCCGTCGCCACGAGCCACGCCTCAAAAGTGACCGCCGGCAAGGTCTCGCCGGCCGAAACACATTTACGGAGCGACGAGAGATCATGGCCCGTCAGCTTTCCGAGCATATAGCGAAAAGCGGTCGGCGCTGTGAAGCAGACAGTAGCGCGAAATTTCGCGAACGCAGGAAGGAGATCGTCCGGCGAAGCTTTCTCCAACAGGATCGCGGCGGCGCCAACTCGTAGCGGAAACAACACGAGCCCGCCCAGTCCGAAGGTGAACGCGATCGGCGGTGAGCCGATGAAGCGATCGTCGCGGTTAGCCCGCAACACGTATTTACCAAAGGTGTCGCAAATCGCCAGCATGTCGCGGTGGAAATGCATCGTTCCCTTAGGCACGCCGGTCGTGCCGGAGGTGAACGCAATCAGGCATACGTCGTCGCTCGCCGTGTCGCACGCCTCGAACCGTTCGTAGCCCGGCTTCGCCATCAAGGTTTCGAGACTGTCGGCTTTGCCGCTGCCCCAATAAACGATGCGCTCAAGCACGGGTGCAATCGGCCGCGTCTTTTCCATTTCGTCGGCAAGCCGCACGTCGCAGAGAGCGAGCCGGATTTCGGCTTTGGTGATCGGGAATGCTATCTCTTTGGCGCGCAGGAGCGGCATGGTCGCCACGACGACACCACCCAACTTGATGACCGCAAAATAGGCCGCCACCATCATCGGGCTATTCGGCCCGCGCAGCAGCACCCGGTTACCGGGTACGACGCCGAGGTCGCGCGTCAACACATTGGCGATGCGGTTTACACGTTCGGCGAGGCCTGCATAAGACAGCGTTTCCGTCGGCGAAATCAGGCACTCGCGATCGCCGTGGCCTGAAGCGAGCCAGTCATCGACGAATGCGGAGACGCAGTTCAGACGGTCCGGATAGCGCACCTCCGGCACGTTGAACAAAAAGTCAGGCCACTGCTCAGGCGCAGGCAAATGATCGCGCGCGAAGGTGTCGACATGCGCCGAGCGGATCATGGTGCATCATCCCCGTTCTGCATGATCAAGACGAGCCGCCCCAGCAAAACTCAGTTCCCTTCAAAAACCGGTTTGCGCTTATCCGCGAACGCGCGGTAGGCGCGGACGAAGTCCTCGGTCTCCATACACAGCGCCTGCGCCACGGCCTCGGCCTCGATGGCGGTCTCGATCGACATGGCCCATTCCATTTCCAGCATGCGCTTGGTCATGGCGTTGCCGAAAGTCGGTCCGGCGGCAAGTTCAGACGCGAGCTTATGCGCCTCACTGAGGACCGTGGCGGACGTGGCGAGCCGGTTAAAGAAGCCCCATCGTTCGGCATCCTCGCCGCCGAGTGCACGGCCGGTGAACAAAAGCTCCGCTGCGCGGCCCTGGCCGATGATGCGCGGCAGGATGGCGCAAGCACCCATATCGCAGCCGCCGAGCCCGACGCGGTTGAACAGAAACGCGACTTTCGCATTCGCCGTGCCTATGCGGATATCGGAAGCCATAGCGATGATTGCGCCGGCGCCGGCACAAACGCCGTCAATCGAGGCGATAATCGGCTGTGGCGCTGCGCGCATCGCTTTGACGAGCTCGCCGGTCATGCGGGTGAAATCGAGCAGCTCGCTCGCGCCCATCTCGGTGAGCGGTTTGATAATTTCAAACACGTCGCCGCCGGAGCAGAAATTGCCCCCTGCCCCGGTGATAACGATCGCCCTGATGCTTTTGTCGCGGGCGGCTGCGCGAAAAATGTTTGCAAGCTCCGCATAGCTCTCGAACGTCAGCGGATTTTTGCGTTCCGGGCGATTGAGCGTGAGCGTTGCAATCCCATGGGCAACCGCGAGCTGCACGTGCTGCGCGGAATAGCCATTCAGCGGCAGAGTTACGGGATTGGCGGCAATCATTGCCCTGGCTCTCCAGCAATCGCAGCGCGAGCGGACGTTTTCGCTCGGGCGAGAAGCCGCATTAATGTCTCGGTTTCGGCCGGCGCCAGAGCGGAGAATATTTCGGCGATCCAGCCCTCGTGAGCGCGAGCCATGGCGCGGAACACGCGGCGGCCTTCGGGCGTGAGACTGACGATCTGCGCTCGCCGGTCGCTGCGGGACTGGCGGCGATCCAGCAAGCCGAGCGCTACCAGCCGTTCCGAAAGACCGGTGACGTTGCCATTGGAAACCATCATGCGCTGCGACAACTCCCCGAGCGTCATTCCGCCGGGCGCTTTGTCGAGTTGCGCCATCAAATCAAATCTCGGCAAGGTCACATCAAATTCCTGCCGAAGCCGGCGACGCACTTCGCCTTCGATCAACGTTGTGCAGGTCAAGAGGCGCAGCCAGAGGCGTAATTCGCTCTCATGGTCGCCCGGGCGTTCCGTGACCTTGGTTTCAGCGTCTAACGGGACGCCCATCGTTTCCTGCACGCGAGCCTCTTTATGTCAGTCGGATAGCATTGCGTGTTCTAGTCGCAATCTTTTCCCGGTGAAAATCACTTTAAGGTTAAAATTTATAGGCTTCAAGTAGCACCGCTGCATCGATGCAGTCGACTAAAGTTGGAGCAATCGCGGTTTAACCGACCATGACTTCGCCGCCGGCGATGGCAATCGCCTGACCGTTGATGGAACTAGCTGACTCGGAGGCAAGCCAAAGCACAGCATTCGCCACTTCGTCCGGCGTCACCAGACGACCCTGCGGGTTCGATGACGCCAGCGTCGCGCGGGTTTCTTCCCGGCCACGCTTCGTCTTGGCAACGATGTTGTCCACCGCGCGTTCGAGCAGTGGCGTGTCGACGTATCCCGGACACACGGCATTGACGGTGATGCCGGTGCGGGCGAATTCGAGTGCGAGGCTGCGCGTCAATCCGACCACGCCATGTTTGGCCGACACGTAGGCCGACACGTACGCATAGCCGACAAGTCCGGCAGTCGAAGCAATGTTGATCACCCGGCCGGCGCGCTTGGCGATCATGTCGGGCACAACTTCCCTGGTCACGAGGAATGTGCCAGTGAGGTTCACGGCGAGGACGTTGTTCCAGGTTGCCAAATCGGTTTTCGTAAACGGTGCGCTCGGCGCCTCGCCGGCATTGTTGACCAGAATGTCGATCGGCCCGAACGCGGCACGCGCCGCTGCGACCCCGAGGTGAATTTTTTCCTCGCTAGTCACGTCGAAATCGGCAATTGCGTGGGCGCGATCACCGAGTTTGGCTTGCAATGCAAAGAGTGGATCGCTCCGCCGGCCGGCGAGTGTGACACGCGCACCGGCTTCGGCACAGGCTCTGCCGATGGCCGCACCGATGCCGGTACCAGCGCCGGTGACCAGCGCATGTCGATTGTCGAGCGACAGCTGCGTCAAATTCGTGCGACCCTTCAACTTGGCCGAGGACCGGCGGCCGCGCGGGCCAGATTGGTCTCGTATTGCAACTTGGCCGAAACATATTGCTTCGGCCAGGCGACCGATTTCAGCCCGATTTTGGCCGCTTCGTGTAGTGTCCACGCGGTATCGGCCAGATGCGGCCGCGCGATAGCGCAAAGATCGGCGCGGCCCGCCGCGATGATTGAATTCGCGTGATCGGCTTCCGAAATCGCACCGACCGCAACAGTCGCGATGCCGACCTCGTTGCGGAGCTTGTCCGCAAACGGAGTCTGGAACAGGCGCCCATAAACCGGCTTTTCCTCCTTGGAGACTTGCCCGGAAGAGCAATCAACAAGATCGGCGCCGGCGTCCTTGAACATTTTGGCGTAGATCGCGGCATCGGCGGGCGTGTTGCCGCCCTCGGTCCAGTCGTGACACGACAGCCGAACGGAAATCGGCTTGTCTTGCGGCCAGACCTCGCGGATGGCGCGAAATACCTCCAGCGGATAACGGGCATTGTTTTCGTGCGAGCCGCCGTATTCGTCAGTCCGGCGGTTCGTCAGCGGCGAAAGGAAACACGACAGCAGATAGCCGTGCGCGCAGTGTAGTTCGAGAATATCGAACCCGGCTTCGATGGCGCGTTTGGTAGCCGTGACGAAGTCCGCCTTCACCCGGTCCATGTCGGCCTTCGTCATCGCGCGCGGCACCTGGCTGTTCGCCATGTAAGGCAGCGCGGAAGCGGAAATCAGCGGCCAATTGCCGTCGTCGAGTGGCTGGTCAATTCCTTCCCACGCAAGCCGCGTCGAACCCTTGCGGCCGGCATGACCGAGCTGCAGACCAAATTTTGCAGACGTCGTGGTGTGGACGAAATCAACGATCCGCTTCCATGCCGCCGTCTGTTCGTCGTTCCACAAGCCGAGGCAGCCCGGCGTAATGCGCGCGTCCGGCGAAACGCAAGTCATCTCTCCGAACAGCAAGCCAGCCCCGCCAAGAGCACGGCTGCCGAAATGGACCAGATGAAAGTCGTTGGGGACGCCGTCTTTGGCCGAATACATCGCCATCGGCGACATCACGATGCGATTTGCCAGCGTGAGCCCGCGCACCCGATACGGCGTAAACATCGGCGGCACCGGCGGTCCGTCGGGATCTATATTGATGCCGGCGCGCGCCGCAAACCAGCGCTCGTAATCCTCCAGCCACTTCTTGTCGCGCAGCCGCAGATTTTCGTGACTGATGCGCTGTGAGCGCGTCAACAGCGAATACATGAACTGCTCAGGCTCAAGGGTATCCGCATAGCGGCTGCCCACCACTTCGAACCATTCCATGGCATTGCGGGCTGCGTTCTGAAGACGCGCCGCGTCGACGGCGCGCACCTCCTCGTATGCGGCGAGCACCGCGGGAATTTTGTCCGGGGTGTCGCCGAGCGCTTTGAATTGCTTAGTAAGCTCAATAGCGTCCTCGAGTGCGAGCTTCGTGCCGGAGCCGATGGCGAAATGCGCCGTGTGCGCGGCATCGCCCATGAGCACGACGTGGCTCTGCCCGTTGAAGTGGCTCCATTTTCCACAAATCAATCGGCCGAAATTGAGCCACGCCGAGCCGCGCAAATGACGGGCATTGCTCATCAGTTTGCCGCCGTCGAGCACTTCGCTGAATAATTTCTCGCAAAAGGCGATCGATTGCGTCTCGTCGGCCTGATCAAGGCCGTGCGCCTTGAAAATGTCTTCCGTCGTTTCGACGATGAACGTCGAAGTGGTGTCGTCGAACCTGTAGATGTGGGCCTGGAACCAGCCGTGCTCAGTGCGGCGAAAATCGAAGGTAAATGCATCATAGAGCTTGTTAGTGCCAAGCCAGACGAAGCGGTTTGGCCGCACAACCATGTCCGGTTTGAACTCGGCCTGATACCGGTTGCGAATCTTGGAATTGATACCGTCCGAGGCGATGATGAGGTCAGCATCGGGAAATTCGAGGTCGGAATCGACCTCGCGCTCAAAGACAAGTTCGACACCGAGCTCCTCGCAGCGCGCTTGCAGGATGTTGAGAAGCTTCTTGCGGCCGATGCCGACGAAGCCGTGGCCGGTTGTCCGCATCCGCCTGCCTTTGATCAGAACCTCGATGTCATCCCAGTGATTGAACGCGGTCTCAATGGCGTTCGCCGTCTCGGCGTCCCATGCCCGCATGTTTTCCATGGTCGCGTCAGAGAATACCACGCCCCATCCAAACGTGTCGTAAGGTCGGTTGCGCTCTACAACCGTCACCTGATGGGCCGGGTTCTCCTTCTTCATGAGGAGACCGAAATAGAGCCCCGCCGGGCCACCGCCGATGCAAACGATGCGCATAGTTCTCTCCGTTCAGTTCGGCGGGGGCCGAGGATTAGGCTTAGTGTTACCCTATCGCCAGCCCGGAATCTTTCCAAAAGCCGCGAGGCAAATTCACCCGACTTGCCAGCCCTAGATATGCGAACGCATCGCGCTTGTCGCCAGTGATGGCTTGGCTAATGCGGCTGCGAAAGGCTATGAAAAAACCGCAGAATTGAGGGATGGTATGACCGGGATCATTGATGCACATCACCACATTTGGCGGCGGCGCGACCTGCCGTGGCTCGACGGCCCGATGCAGCCGCGCATTTTCGGACCTTACGAGGCAATCCGGCGTGACTATCCGATCAGCGAATTTCTCTCCGACCTCGCCGGCACCGGCGTGACCCAGTCCGTTTACGTTCAGGCCAATTGGGCAAAGGACCGGTTCGAGGATGAGGTCGCCTACGTGCAGCAGGCGGCCGACGACACCGGCTTCCCACAAGGGATCGTCGGCTATGCGGATTTCCTCGTCGATGACGTGCGTCCGCAGCTTGACCGCCTCACCAAATATCGCGGTATGCGCGGCGTGCGGATGCAGCTGCAATGGCACGAAAATCCACAGTACCGTTTTGCCGCCGGCCCGGACCTTGCCCGCGATCCGAAGTTGCAGAAAAACGTTGGGTACCTGGCCGACTATGGCTGGTCCTTCGACCTCCAGGTTTTCGCCGGTCAGATGGAAGGTGCGGCAGAGCTTGCCGCTGGTGCTCCCAAAGTGACCTTCATCCTCCAGCATGCTGGCATGCTTGAGGATCTTTCGCCGGAGGGGTGGACTCGATGGCGGAAAGGAATGCGACTTCTTGCTTTACGTCCGAACGTGGTCTCGAAGCTGTCCGCGCTTGGCACCTTCATCCACAAGAACGATCCGGAGCACATCGCCGCCGTCGTGAAAGAAACGATCGTGATATTCGGGGCCGACCGTTGCTTGTTCGGATCGAACTTTCCCGTCGAGAAATTATGGACCGAATATTCCGATCTGATCGCGGCTTATCGAGCCGCGCTCGAACCGCTCGGGGAAGCCGCATATCGCGCCGCGTTCCACGATACTGCGGCAAGGATCTATCGGCTTAGTTGAGCAATATCCGTCGAGTCGTTTGCCGCAACCGCGGGAGGCCGGTCTTCGTCACCGGCGGGTGAAAATGGCAGTCGGTGCAATTCTCAAGGATTTCGATCGATCGGTCGGCGAACTTGCGGAAAGGCTGGAGCATTTTGTACGCCGGCCGGGAGTCGTACCGGTTCTCATTGTCTTGTTCTGGGCGTTCGCCGTGTTGCCCAATCTCACGTTGCGTTCCTTTATCTACGAAGAGGGCACCAACGCCGAGATCGGCCGCGATGTTTTCTTGCACGGACATTTTCTCCAGCCCTTCGTCTACGGGATTCGCTGGCACGAGAAACCGTCGTTGCTGGGATGGCTGATCGCCGGCTTTGCTCTGCTGACTGGCGGCGTCAACGAGTGGTCGGCACGGCTGCCTGCAATGGTCTCCGTCCTGATCACGGCGCTCCTGGTACAGCGGGTGACGCGCCGCTACGCCAGCCTGCCCGCATCACTGTTTGCCGCGCTTTCCTTCATATTCTGTCCGCTGCTGCTGCAGAAATTGACCATCGCCGAACCCGACACCGTGATCACGGTGCTGTCGTTCGCGGCGTTGCTGTTGTGGTTGGACGGCGTGGCTACCGGCCGCGTGACATTGCTGCGCTGGATCGGCTGCGGCGTTCTGCTCGCCGCTCTCGCCATGGCCAAAGGTCCGCAGCCGGCGGCGTTTTTTGCCTTGGGCGTAGCGGCTTATCTCCTCATAGAGCGCCGCTGGCGCGACCTGCCCGGCTTCGTCGTGTGTATGACGCTGCCGGCGGCGGCGACCGTCGCCTGGGGCGCGGCTATCTATCAGCCCGGCGACGCCGGAACGTGGCTCGCCTATACCAGATTGCTGGACCGGCCTAATTTCCTGGATTACGTCGCCAGGAATACGCACAATATCGGCAGCCTGTTCTTGGAGTTGGTGCCCGCGTCCCTGATGCTGCCGTTTATTCCCTGGCCGTGGCGCCGCCGCGACGCATCATCTATCCCCGCCATCGTCGCACCGATGCTGCTTTATTCCGGCGTGTGCACCGCAATCCTGGTGCTATGGCCTGGCTTCCAGACCCGCTACGCCATGCCGATGGCGCCGTCGCTCGCCGTCCTCGCAGGCATTGCGTGGGATCAGCTGGAGAAATCCCGGTATGCGGTGGCGCGCCGTGCAGCCGGCACCGTGCTTGGCCTGCTTATGACCTATCAAATCGTTCTGACTGTCGTGATTATGCCGCTGTTTGCCGACCGCTTCGGCCAGACGCGGCTCGCCGCAAAAGCGATCGAGGAGGTCATGCGGGCAGCGCCGGCGCCAGCCTACTGCTTGCGTCTCGACACCAACGTACTCTTTTATGTTCACGTCCCGTTACAATGTCTCGATCTACGTGGCATGGCCGCACTTAGCCCACCGGCCTGGCTGCTGATGCCACACACCGCGGTAACGGAATTCGCCGCGCTGCGTCCCGATCTTGAAATGCGGGTTGCGGTCGACGGACTGCTGGAATTCCAACTGGCTGCTGCCCGCATCGACAAAAAATGAAAACGGCAAAGCGGATCGCAGGCCGGCGCGGCGGCTGTATTCGGGCTTCCAGTCAGTTCTGAAACTGCCTACCATTCGGTCATAACAGCGACACAAAGCGTCGCGGCAAAACAACGACGACAAGAGTGGGGAGGTCGCCATGCTGCAGGTGGACAGCACCGCCAATATTCAAACTGTCGGCGATATAACGCGCTATCACGCCAGGAACCGACCGGACCGCGTGGCCATCCATTTTGAGGGGCGACGCATCACGTTTGCTGAGCTCGATCGCCGGGCCAACCAGGTCGCCAACGGCTTGATCGCCGAAGGCGTGCGACCGCAAGCGCGCATTGCGATTTTGTCAAAGAATGTGCCGGCCTTTTTTGAGCTGTGGTTTGGCGGCGCCAAGGCCGATGTCGTCTTGGTCCCGGTTAATTTCCGGCTGGCGCCACCCGAAGTGGCTTACGTCGTCGCCGACGCCGACGCCGAGCTGCTGTTCGTCGGCGCCGATTTTTATCCGCTGGTCGAAAAAGTGGCGCATGAAATGAAATCGGTTCGCCGCATCATCGCGCTCGACGGCGGGCACAGTTCCTGGACCGATTACTCGAGCTGGCTTGCAGCGCAGTCACCGCGCGACCATGCCCTTCCGATCGCGCCAGAACATTGCGCGATTCAGATGTACACCAGCGGCACCACCGGCCATCCAAAGGGAGCGCAGCTCAGCCACGCCAATCTTGTTCCGTTGGCACAGGGCGGGCTCCGGCACTTGGGCACTTGGCACGATAACGACGTCAATCTTGTTTGCATGCCGTTATTTCACATCGGTGGCAGCGGCTGGGCGTTGATCGGCTTTTATGCCGGCGTCGACACCGTGCTGATGCGAGACGCCGATCCGGGCGCCATTCTGCGCCTGATTCCGGAATATCACATCACCAAGACGTTCATGGTGCCGGCGCTACTGCTTTTCTTGTTGCAGCATCCGCAATGCCCAAACACGGATTTTTCGTCGCTTGAATTGATCGTCTATGGCGCCTCGCCCGCGCCGGTCGATTTGGTGCGCAATGCACTCAAGGTGTTTGGCTGCGGGTTGGCGCAGGTCTACGGATTGACCGAAACAACCGGCGCCATCACCTACCTGCCGCCTGAGGATCACGATGAGAAAGTACCGGATCGGCTCAAATCATGCGGCAAGGCCATGAACGGCATCGAGATCCATGTCGTTGACGCCGCCGGCAAACAAGTTGCGGCCGGCGAAGTCGGCGAGATCATCACGCGCTCGCCGCAAAACATGCTCGGCTACTGGAATCAGCCTGAGGCGACCAGCCGTGCGATCCGGCAAGACTGGTTCTATACGGGCGATGCCGGGTATCTCGACAAGGACGGCTACATCTACATCTATGACCGGGTGAAGGACATGATCATCTCGGGCGGCGAAAACATCTATCCCGCCGAAGTCGAAAGTGCCCTGTTCGGTCACCCCGCCGTTGCCGACGTGGCGGTGATCGGCGTTCCGGACGATAAATGGGGTGAAGCGGTCAAGGCAATCGTCGTCAAAAAACCAGCCGCGCAAATCACGCCTGAAGACTTGATCGTTTTCGCCCGCGAGCGGATCGCCGGCTACAAGGTACCGCGCTCGGTCGATTTCGTTGACGCACTGCCGCGCACGCCGACCGGCAAGATCCTCAAACGCGAGCTGCGCAAACCCTTCTGGGTCGGCCAGGAGCGTCAAGTGCACTAATCTGCAGACGGGTCGAGAAGCCAGATCGGGCCAACCGAATCAAACATCAAAACGCGACAGTGCTGGCAAGCAACATGTCGGCCCGATGAACCTGGACCTGCGTGCGTGCCGCGGTCCTCGGCTCGGCAACCAGATCGGCCAGCAATCTGATCTTACCATTAGCGTCGGCCAACGACCGATCGCGCGCATCGACGGATTTCAGCAAAATGCGGGTATCATTGATCAGCTTCGCGTGCGACTGCTTGAGTTCATTGACCTGGCATATCTTGGCTCGCAGCAAATCCTGCAACCACTCAAGTTTCTCGAGTAAGATCTGCCGCACCTCCGGGAGCAGCGTCTCTGCGGTAACGACGTGTGACGACATCGCTTCGAGACGGGACTTAAGGCTATCGATTTCTGCTTGGCGGCTTTCGTTCGCGCTGGCGAATGCCGTGGTCAGTCTGTGGCGCTCGGCCATTGCCGCGTCGAGCAATGCCTTCATTTGTTCGAGCCGCGAATACGCCGCTTCGACCGTGGCATCGCCTTCGGAGATGCAGCGGGAAAGTCGCGAATTCTCTTGGACAAGCGAGCTATTTTCCGCGGCCTTCGCTGCCAAGTTCTGCCGTGTGTCCGCAAGCTGCTTTTCGGCAGCGGCAGCGCGTGAAGACATGACGTCGAGGCAAAGGTTGAGCGCAGCAGCCGCGGCGTCGCACTTTTTTTCCGTCTCATGGATCGCCGAAGCAAGAGTGTCGCGTTCGGCTTCTGCGGCGGCCGCCGCCGTTTTTATCCGCTCAAGCTGTAGACGCTCCCCATCTCGTTCGGCTTGCGCCGCGGCCAAAGCCGCTTTGGTATCCTCAAGTTCCAAACGGCTTTTATCGCATTCGGCTTCCGCCGCGGACAACGCCGCCTTGGTCTGCCCGAGGTCCGAGCGACCCTTGTCAATCACCGCAACATTGTCCGTGAGGCGAGCGCCCAGGCGCACGTTCTCGTTCGCGATCAAATCGAGTGAGGTCTGCAGCGAACGGCTTTCATTATCTCGCCGAGCCAGTTCCTCCCGGACTGCATCAAGCTCATTCTCCAGCTCGAAGATTTGCTTTTTAGAAGCCAGGTGCAGCGCGGTCAGCGTATTGTTCCGCGCAATAAGAGTCGCTTCTGTCGTTCGGCGCCCAAACTCAGGACCATCCGTTGCCCTCTGGTCCATTTGATCGGGATCGCGATCGGTTTCAGTATCGCCAGCGCGGAAGTCCAGACGTCTCGACGGCTGCCGCCGTCGCGCTTGCTGAGCTCCGGCGAGTACCGCGACCTCCTCTTCCGTGTGCACGACAGCCAGATGCTCGGCCTGATAGCCGCAACCGTCTTGTTGAGCTGCCTTGCCCGCTAAAGCCATTTTTGGCGCGTCGCTCTATCGCCCGATCAACGCAACGTGGCGCCGTTATGGTAAACGGACAGTTAATCCCTCATATCGCAACGACTTAGCCGGCCTTCAGCGCCATGAGGTCGCGCGCTTCGGCGGGGCTGGCGATGGCGCGGCCGGCCTCTCGCGCATAGCGCGCCAGCATCTCGACCAGCGTTCCGTTCGAGCCGACCTTGCTGCCGTCAGGCAAGTAGAATGTGTCTTCAAGCCCGGTGCGCAGATGACCGCCAAGCTCGGCTGCACGGCGATGCAGCGGCCAGATATTGTCGCGGCCGACGGCGGTGACCTGCCACGGCGCATCGACCACGGTAAGCTTCTTGAGGATCGGCAACAGATCCGGATCGGCCGGCATCCCGGATTCCACGCCCATGACAAAATTATATTTGGGTCGGCCGCTGAACATGCCGTTCTTCGCATACATACCAACGCAGCGCACGATGCCGACATCGAAACATTCAAATTCCGGCTGGGTCCCGGTCTCTTTCATAACGTCGAGATAGGCTTTGACCTTTTCGACCGGGTTGTCGAACAGGTGCGGCGGCCAGGCCCACGAGCCGTCCGAACGCACTTTCAGATAATTCAGCGAACCGGCATTACACGCCGCTATCTCAGGCTTCACCGCGCGCAGGCAGGCGAGCGGGCCGGAGATGTCCGCTCCGACCGTGCCGGTGGACTCGTTGAGAATCACGCCGGGGCAAGCGTCGCGGATCGCCCGCATGATTGTTGCGGCAAGCTCCGGCTCCCACGACGGCAGGTGACCCTTCCCGGGCGCTTGCTGGCGGAAGTGTACATGCATGACAGCGGCGCCGGCGTCGAACGCCGCTCGCGCCTCCCGCGCCATCTCCGCGGGCGTGACCGGCACCGGGTGCTGCCTCGGATCCGTGAGCACCCCGGTCAACGCGCACGTAATCACGACCTTATGGTTCATGGCGTCGCCTCCGTCCGATCTTTGGTCGCGGAAACCACCGGCGCCAATTCAACAAGAAGCTGGCGGGTCGCGACTTGGTCACCGGGCTTGACCACGACCTCGTCGACCGTGCCGTCGCGTTCCGCACAAATCTCGTGCTGCATCTTCATTGCTTCGAGCACGATAATCCGCTGGCCTCTGGTGACGCGATCACCGGATTTGGCGTGGACACCGACAATCACGCCGTTCATCGGCGCGACGAGACGTGAGGAGCCATCCTTGCGCTCGGCCCGACCTGCCTCGAGGGTCGTCTCTCGCACGGCAATAGTGAAGCCGTTAAGATCGAGATAGAGCGTCCCTTCGCACAAGGCAAAACGTGCGGTCTGTTGCAAACCCATTGCAATAAAGGAAACGTCACGCTTGCCGCGCTCTTTGATCGCAACCTCGACCGTATCTTTGCCGAAAGCTACCGAATAGTGATTAGCTTGGACGGCCGTAATGATAGCCGGGTGATGTCTGTCGCCCAACGTGAGCCGGAGCGGCCAAGCAGCAATACCGGTCGACGACCAGCTCTGAACATCGGGAGCGCTCTCGGTTCGCACAACTCGCGCCTCGAACAGAAGCACCGCCGCCACCGCGAGCATGCGCAGGCCCGGCTGCGGACGCTGCATGGCGTCACTGTCAGCGGAAAAATGTTGGTCGATAAAACCCGTGGAGGCCTCACCGGCTATGAACGCTGGATGCCGCAATACGGCGGCAAGGAAAGTGCGGTTGGTGGTCAAGCCGAGCGCAACGGTGTCTTCGAGCGCGAGAACAAGTCGTCGCCGCGCTTCTTCCCGTGTCGCGCCGTGTGCGATCACCTTTGCCAGCATAGGATCGTAGAATGGGGTTACCCTTTGACCCGCCGCGACTCCATGATCGATGCGCACGCCTACTCTCGACGCCGGACGCCAGTCGACCAAAGTCCCGCTTTGCGGCAGGAAATTTTCGTAAGGGTCTTCGGCGTAAAGGCGCGCCTCAATCGCATGCCCGTTCAACGCAACTTGGTCTTGTTGAAGCGGTAGCCGCTCGCCGGCCGCAACGCGCAGTTGCCATTCTACAAGGTCAAGTCCAGTAACCGCCTCGGTCACCGGATGCTCGACCTGAAGCCGCGTGTTCATTTCGAGAAAGTAAAATTTCCCCAGCGGATCGAGCAAAAACTCGACGGTGCCCGCATTGACGTAGCCGACAGCGCGCGCGGCGGCGATTGCGGCTCCGCCCATCTTGGCGCGGAGCTCTACCGTCATGACCGGCGACGGTGCTTCTTCGATCACCTTTTGATGGCGGCGCTGGATCGAGCAATCGCGCTCGCCAAGATGGATGACGTTGCCATGCTGATCGGCAAAAACCTGTATTTCGACATGCCGAGCATCGGTTATTGCCCGTTCGAGGATCAATTCGTCGGATCCGAACGCACGCGCCGCTTCAGAGCGCGCGCGTGCAAGCGCGTTTGGGAGTTCCTCGGGGGCGGTCACAAGCCGTATGCCGCGGCCACCGCCGCCTGCCGCAGCCTTGACCATGAGCGGAAATCCGATGCGCGCCACTTCTGCCGTGAGCTTCGCGTCGGACTGATCGGAGCCCTGATATCCAGGCACACAGGAAACGCCAGCAGCTTCCATCAACGTTTTAGCGCGCGCCTTGTTTCCCATGGCGTCGATCGCCACCGCTGGCGGGCCGATGAAGACGAGACCAGCTTGCGCGCACGCGTCGGCAAATGCGGCGTTCTCAGACAGAAACCCATAGCCGGGATGAATCGCATCCGCGCCTGCCGTCTTCGCAGCGCCCAGGATCGCCTCGATGTTGAGATAGCTGTCCTGCACCGGCGGCGCCCCAATGCGAACCGCTTCATCGGCTTGCCGCACATGCGGCGCGTCGGCGTCGGCGTCACTAAAAACTGCGACAGTGCGGTAGCCGAGAGCCTTGGCCGTGCGCATGATGCGGCAGGCGATCTCGCCGCGATTGGCGATCAGGATTTTGCTGAACGCCGTTGTCATCGGGATTCGGCGGACAGGCCCGCGCGCGGTCGGAGGACGCTCATCGATCACTCCACCTGCGCGACCCAGGATGGCTTTCGCTTCTCGACAAACGCCTTCGTGCCTTCACGGCCCTCGGGACCGCGCACTGCCGTTGCGAAAGCGTCAGCAGCTGCCGCAAGCAATTCCGCCATTGCGTTCGGGCCGGCCGCACTCAGCATCAGCCGTTTAGTGGCGGCGATCGCGGCAGGACCGCATTTGAGCACCTGGTCGCAGGCGTCGCGCACAGCGTTGTCGAGCGCGGCGGCATCGGCGACCGCTAAATGGGCGATGCCGACCTCCGCGGCCTTCGCGCCATCAAGGCGCATGCCAGTGACGGCCAGGCGCCGGGCGGCAGTAAGCCCGATGCGCTGCACCACAAATGGCGAGATAGCGGCCGCAACCACGCCAATCATCACTTCACTCATCGCAAACCGCGCATCCGCCGTTGCGATGGTGATGTCGGCAACGCAGGCCAAGCCGAAACCACCGCCCATCGCGTAGCCTTCGACGGCTGCGATCGCCACCTGCGGCGCAGCGTTCACCGCTTCCAGCATGGCGCCGAAACGCCGGTTGTTGTCCTTGAGTTCGTCGGGTGCGCCGGCCGGCGGCGCCGCGTCCGCAGCCGACATGCTCTTGATGTCACCGCCGGCACAAAACGTTCCTCCTGAGCCGCGCAACACGACGACCCGCACCGAGCGATCTTCGGCAATCGCGGCAAACGTAGCGGCAATCTCGCGCACCATCTGCGGGCTTATGGCATTGCGCATGTCGGGGCGATCGAGCCACAAATGGATCACCGGGCCGCGCCGATCGAGCCGGATATGCGAGGTCTGCGGCAGATCAGCCATGACCGGCCTTTTGCTCCGGCGCGTTCGACGTTCCCGGCAGCGTTCCCATCAGCTTGCTGATGATGGTCAGCATGATCTCATCGGCGCCGCCGCCGATCGAACCGAGGCGGCCGTCGCGGTACGCCCGGCTCACCGGCGTCTCATTCATGAAACCCATACCGCCCCAGTATTGCAGGCAAGAATCGGCAACTTCGCGGCGCAGCCGTCCTGCCTTGAGCTTGGTCATAGAGGCGAGCCGTGTAACGTCGGTGCCGGCAAGATAAAGTTCACAGGAACGATAAACGAGGGCGCGCAACAGTTCGATTTCGGTGGCAAGCTCGGCCAGCCGGAAATGCACCACCTGATTGTCCAGGATCGATTTGCCGAACGCTTTCCTGTTGCGCGTATAGTCGATGGTTTCCTGGATCAGACGCTCCATCGATTTCAGATTGGCGGCGGCGGCCCATAGCCGCTCTTCCTGGAATTGCATCATCTGATAGGTAAAGCCCTTACCCTCTTCGCCGATCAGATAACGCTGCGGCACCCGCACGTCGTCGAAGAAAATCTGGGCGGTGTCGGAAGAACGCATGCCGAGCTTGTCGAGCTTGCGGGCAATCTGAACGCCTTTGGTCTTCATCGGCAGGCAGATCAGCGATTTGTTCTTATGCGCCGCACCCTCTGTAGTATTGGCAAGAAGACACATCCAGTCGGCCTGAATGCCGTTCGTCGTCCACATCTTGCCGCCGTTGATGACGTAATCGCCGCCGTCTTTGCGCGCCGTGGTTTTGATCGATGCCACGTCCGACCCGGCGCCGACTTCTGATACGCCGAGGCAGGCGACAAAATCACCGGAAATCGAGGGTGCCAAAAACTCGCGCTTTATCTCATCTGAGCCGAACCGGGCGAGCGCGGGTGTCGCCATGTCCGTCTGCACACCGATCGCCATAGGCACGCTGCCGCAGGCGATGTTGCCAAGCTCTTCAGCCATCACCATGGCGTAGGAATAGTCGAGAGCCTGCCCGCCATAAGCTTCCGGCTTGTTGAGGCCGAGAAAACCGAGATCGCCCATTTTTTTGAACAAATCATGGGCCGGGAAGATACCGGTCTCCTCCCACTCATCGACATAAGGGTTGACTTCCGCGGCGATGAATTTCTGCAGGCTCCGCCGCAACTCCTCGTGTTCGGGCGTGAACAGCATGACGTATCCTTCCCGTTACATGCGCCCGACGCCGAATGTATTGGGTTTCAGCGGGCGGAGTTCTGCTTCGCGGCAGATCGACAGGCAGAAGCCTAGCACTTTGCGGGTGTCGTGGGGATCAATCAAACCGTCGTCCCACAGCCGAGCCGTGGCGTAGAGCGCTGTCGATTCGTCTTCCATGCGAGCGACGATCGCTTTCTCCATCGCATCGAGTTTGGCTTTATCGACCGGCTTTCCTTCGCGCTTGAGTTTTTCCTCCGTGACGATGGACATGACCTTCGCGGCCTGTTCGCCGCCCATCACCGCGATCCGGTTACTCGGCCATGCGAAAATGAAACGCGGATCGTAGGCACGCCCGCACATGCCGTAGTTGCCTGCGCCAAACGACGCACCGACATGAATAGTCAGCTGCGGCACGGTAGCGTTGGCGACCGCCTGAATCATTTTCGAGCCGTGCTTGATAATGCCGGCCTGCTCGGCCTCGCGCCCGACCATATAGCCGGTGGTGTTTTGCAGATAAACGATCGGCATGTTTGCCTGGCAGCACAGCTGAATAAACTGCGCCGCTTTGCTGGCGCCGTCAGCGTCGATCGGCCCGTTATTGCCGATAAGTCCAATTGCGATGCCCTCGATTTCGCCATGGCCGCACACGGTATGAACGCCATAGAGCGCCTTGAAATCGAGGAAATCTGAATCGTCAGCGACGCGCGCGATGATTTCGCGCACATCGTAGGGCTTCCGGTAGTCGGTCGGGACGACACCCGCGAGTTCTTCCGCCGCGTAGCGCGGTTCCTTGAAGGACTTTTGCTGCCGCAGCGGAAGTTGCTCATTCCAGGGCAGCTTGGCCATAACCTCGCGCGCGATCTTGATGCCCTCGGCGTCATCCTCGGCCAGATATTCGCCAAGCCCCGAGACGGTAGCGTGCATCTCGGCACCGCCCAATTCTTCGTCAGTTGCGATTTCCCCGGTTGCCGCGCGCAACAATGGTGGACCAGCGAGGAACACCTTGGCCCGACCACGCACGAGAACCACATAGTCCGAAAGACCCGGCAGATATGCGCCACCTGCCGTGGAGGAGCCGTGCACCACGGTGACCTGTGGTATGCCGGCCGCCGACATACGTGCCTGATTGGCAAAGCCGCGGCCGCCTTCGACAAACATCTCAGCCTGATAAAGAAGATTGGCGCCGCCGGATTCGACAAGACGCACCATCGGCAGTTTGTTCTCCCGCGCAATCTGCTGGGTGCGCAGATTTTTCTTCACGCCCATCGGCGTCGAGGTGCCGCCTTTGATCGCGCTGTCGTTCGCCGAAACAATGCAGCGAATGCCAGACACGTAGCCGACGCCGGAAATGCCTCCACCGCCCTGGATGCCCTCGGCGCCGTCGTCATCGTGCATGCGAAAGCCGGCGAGTGTCGACAGTTCGAGCCACGGTGCGCCTGGATCGATCAGCAAACCAACACGCTCACGTGGCAACAATTGTTTGCGGGCCCGGAAACGCTCGTGCCTGGAATTGGAAAAATCCCGCACCTTTTGTTCAAGCGCACGGAATTCGCCGATCAGCGCCAACATCTGCTCGCGGTTGGCGCGGAAGCGATCGGAGTTCGGATCTATGCGGCTCTCGATGATCGGCATGGTGCTCGCCTCATCGCGCGACCTCTCGACCGCCAGACAATCCGCCGTCAACCGTCAGAATTGAGCCGGTGGTGTAGGCGGAAAGCGGCGAAGACAGAAAAACAACGGCTGCGGCGATCTCGTCAGGCGAAGCGGCCCTGCCGAACGGCAGCGTGCCGGTCCCCTCGCGCCAGCGTTCGGGGTCGCCATATCGCTCCTGCGCTTTGGCGCGTGCCAGCTTTTCAAAGCGTTCGGTGGCGCACGGGCCCGGATTGACGGCCACGACGCGCACACCGAACTTGTGGCTGGTCGAACCGAGCGCCTTGGTGAAGGCGGCCATCGCGGCGTTGCCGACGCTGCCGGCGATATAGCTCGCGTCCAAAAGGTCGCCGGCGATGCCGGTCACGTTGACGATAACACCTGCACCGCGGGCCTTCATGCGGCGAAAGTATTCGCGGCTGAGATTGATGTAGTTGAAGACTTTGGAATCCCAGCCGGCGCGCCATCGCGCCTCGTCTACCGTCTCCAATGAACCGGACGGAACGTCACCTGCATTGTTGACCAGAATATCGACGTCGCCGCACGCCTCTACAACCCGACCGGCGAAACCGGGTTTTGCAAGATCGATCGCAAGCACTTCGACCTTCACCGGATGTTGTTGCCGGATCGCGCCAGCTGCTTCTTCAAGCACAGTCTTGGTCCGGGAGGCGAGATAAAGATCGCAGCCTTCCGCTGCGAAGCGGTGCCCGATAGCCAGGCCCAGCCCTTTTGATCCTCCCGTGATCAATACGCGCTTGCCACTGAGATTGAGGTCCATGCGAGCGTGCCTCTACTCGGCTAACGGAACAATCGGCAACAACAGATGCGAGGGATGGGCGGCATCGTGATAAATGCTGTGCACCACTGTGCGGCTCGAGCAGACATGATACGGAATATATTCAACGTTGGTAGCGCCGAGAACGCCAGTCGAGAGATCGAGATTGGTAATCTCGATGCAGATGCGATGGCCCTTGCGGAACAGATTGGCCATGGCAAAGATTTCGATCGCGTATTCCTCGACCTTGCCCGGTGTCACTTTCTGCCGCGCTTCCCGGGTGAGCCTATGCCACGGCTTCCACGGCTTCGATCGCTTCGGATCAAGCGCCCGGTTCGAGGCTTTGAGCCAACCGCGGGTCAGCTCGCGCTCCGGCAGATCGGTTGCGATTTCCCGTTCGCCTTCGCGTGCCGTACGCACCGATGGGTCGGGCCCGACATCCTTGAGAATGACGATCCAGTTGGTGTCATCCCGGTCGATCGCCGCGAACAGATTGAGCACGCTCGGGCCGGCGACGAGCGTGTCGCGCGCCAGCGGATCAGTCAGAAAGCGCAGCTTCGCGATCCGATTGGTTTGTGTCGGCGGCATCTGCGCGAATACATCTGGCGGAATGTAATCATCGACGCTCGATGGGAGATAAGGCTCTGCCGTAAGCCGTTCCCAGCTCGCCAGGTAAAGCTTCGTCCATTGGGTTTCCGGCAGCGGCCAATCGTCGCCGTAGCGCCATTCGTTTGCACCCATGACCCAATAGGTGACCGCCGGCCCCTGCATAACGCCGCTGTCGATGCTTTTGAGCCAATAGTCGTACCAGCGCAGCATCTCACCGCGCAGCGCCCGCAACGGTCGATCCGGATGGGCCGGACCGGTCAGCACCATTTTCTTCTGTGCCGGGATTTTGCTGAAATAGGTTTGGGCGCCGGCAAGGTGGGTTTTGTAGGTGTAGCCGTACCAACCAGCGCCGGTATAAGTCGGCACATTGATCTTCTGAAATTCCGCGTCCGCTTCAGCGATCGTTTCCTCGCGATCGAACGGATCGATCAGCACGTCGAAAATCCGCGGCATGTGCTGGCCCTTCTGCAGGACCACATTGTGCAAATGCGGATACATGCGGATATCCGGATCCGCCATCGCGGCTCGCCAGTTTGCTTCCTTCTCAGGCGGCAACTCGCCCGGTGCACCGCGCGCCGTGTGCACCGAGGAGAAGTGATCCATCAGATAACGAAATGCGTGCAGCACTCCACCCGGATACTCTTCGCGGAAGCCGCCGAATTTGCCGTAAGCGCCGCGCGGGTCGTAGGGAAAGATCGCTTTGAGCAGCGACGGCTGCTGGCGCGCGACGTGAAACTGCTCCGAAGCGAATGCCCCGATGCCCACCATGCCGATGTTGCCATCGCACCATGGTTGTTTCGCGATCCATTCGATGACGTTGTAGCTGTCCCATTCGCGCGAGCCGCCATCACCGGATTTGAGGTAGCCGCGTGGCGAACCAACCACATGCACATAGCCGCGCGATACGAAAAACTCGGTATCGCCGGCTTCCGCGTGGCCGAGCCACAGCGTCGACCACGAAGGTTGCGGCGGAAAGTTTCGCGGTAGCTCGTCGCCCTGCAACTCCTTGGAATGGACACCGAAGGCAAACAGCACCGGAAACCGGCCCGGCGCATCCGGCCGATAGACATCAACGACGACTCGGACGCCGTCGCGCATCGCCACCGCGATATCCTTGTCGCAGACGATCCGTTCGTGTTGAGGCGGCCGCTGATATCCGGACGGCGGCTGGTGGCCGGAAGGAAAAAGCTCCTCCCCGGCGAGCGTGTCGCTTTCTTTCATGTGCCGCCAACCATAACGGCTACCAGCAGTGCGGGCTCTCGTCCGGTATTGAGCCAGGAATGACCGATGCCGCGCTGTACAACCGCATCGAACGGTTTGAGCTCGACCGGATCGCCTTCGTCGAGCACGAGCGAAATCTCGCCGGACAAAAGCACGATGTAATCGACAGTTGGCGTCTTGTGCATCATGGGATGGCGGCTGGTGTCGCCGCGCGCATCCGGATCGCCGACTTCCTTGAAGAACCATTCCTGCATTTTCGCGATGTCGGTCGGCGTCATGTTCGGGTCGGCCGGCGGAATCGTAAACAGACGAAACATCGAACCGCCCGGCGTCGGGAAAAATTTCATGGGCGAGCGGCCAAAGCCACGATCATGCGGCGACCGATCGGGCGCAGTCTGCCAAAAATCAAAATTTCCAGGCCCGGTCATCGTCGTGTGGGCTTCTTCCACGACAACGGATTTGCCCGCCTTGTTGGTGCCAGTGACAATCAGGCGATGCGACGCCGCCATTCCATTCTCCCTTCCGCGCCGTTTAAGGCACGATGACAAGATTGGTGAAGCCGCCGTCGCGGAACTGCGAGCCGTCGAGCGCGCGGTTCACATCTGAAAGCGGTACACGAACATGCTCGAAGATCGAAAGGTCAAGTGTGCCCGCTCCCGCCATAGCGGCAAGCGCCTCGCCGTCTTCGATGGTGAACCAGTTGCTGCCAATGAATTCGATCTGGTTGTCCATCATCCAGTGGATATCCATCACGGTCTTTTCGCCAACGCCGCCGATATTGATCGCCTTACCGCCGCGGCGCAGCGCGTAGATCGCGTCCATCAACAACGTGCCCGACGTTCCAGGGCCAAGACAATCGATCGTCGCGTCGACGCCATGGCCTCCGGTAAACGAACGAGCCCACTCGGCGACCGAACGGCCTTCGTCTTGCGCCAGCACTTCAATCCGGTCCGGGGCGAGCGCTTTGACGCGCGCGAGACGTTTGTGATCGCGGGCGGTGCCAAGAATGCGGGTGACGCCGCGGCCGAGTGCGGTCAGTGTCGCGCCCAGGCCAAGCGTACCGGTGAGGCCATTGATAAAGATAGTCTTGCCTGGTCCCGCTTGCGCCTTGCGCAGCGCTGCATAAGCGGTGCCGATATAGCCAAACCGCGCCGCCTCCTCGAACGAGACGTTGTTTGGAATCGGCACGAGATTGTGCTGCGGCGCCGTGATGTATTCGCACATCCCGCCATAGGGATATGCATCGAACTGCCGTTGTGCATCCGGACCAAAGCCGAAGTAGCCGCGAAAAGTGTAGTTAGTGCAGTTCATGGTGTCGTCGGCGCGGCAGGCCGGACATGATCCGCAGAACAGCCCGGGCGTGACATAGACCCGATCGCCTTTGCGAAAGTTCTGCACCTGATCGCCGACGCCGGCGATCACACCGGCAACGTCGAGGCCGAAGATGGCCGGAAGTTTCGGCAGAGGTAGTTCTGGAAACCAAGTCTGCCAATGCGTGAGCACGTTGATAAGGTTCGGCACCACGCCACACGCCTTCACCGCCACCAGAATATCGGTCGGTCGCGGCTCAGGTATCGGCACCTGCTCAAGTTTCATCGGTTCGCCCACTTTGTAGAGCCGGGCGGCAAGCATTGTGGCCACGCAGACTTCCTCCCTCAAACGTCCGGCACGTTCTAGGCAAGCCGGGTACAGCGTCGTATAGCCCATCGTATGACGCTACAGCTAGCATAGCAGCGCATCGCAGGAAGCCTGCCGTCGCAGGAGGGTGCATGGATTTCGAGTACACGTCCGAGCAGAAGCAACTTTGGGAAACCGTGCGGAAGTTGATGCAACGGGTGGCCACACCCGATTATCTGCGCCGGCTCGATCGCGAACGGCTTTATCCATATGAACTCTACGACGCGTGGGTGGAAGCCGGCGTGTTCGCCCTGCCCTTTGCAGAGGAATATGGCGGCCTCGGCGGCAGCGTGCTCGATCTCGCCATCGTTGCCGAGGAGATCGGCCGCTACAGCGCCGATGCCGCTATGGCCTTTGGCGGCAGCACGTTTTGCGCACTCAACGTCGCGCGTAAAGGCTCGGAAGAGCAGAAGCGCTATTGGCTGCCGAAGCTCATTTCCGGCGAAATCCGCATGTCGATCTCGATGTCGGAGCCCGATGCCGGCTCAGACGTTGGCGCCATGCGCACGCAGGCACGGCGTGACGGCAATGAATACGTGATCACAGGTCAAAAGATCTGGGCCACCGGCGCGGGCGCGAAGGACAACGTCATCAACGTTTACGTCAAGACTGATCCTAAAGCGCACTATCGGCAGGGTATGTCGCTGTTTCTGGTCGATAACGACACCCCGGGTCTCGAAATCCGCCGGCTCGATATGCTCGGCCGCCGTTCCGTCGGCACCTTTGAGCTGAATTTCAACGAAACGCGCGTGTCACCCGACCGGCTGATTGGCGGCGAGAACAAGGGCTGGGACACTATCCTTTCCGGCCTGCAGGCCGAGCGCGTGGTCGCCGCGGCGTGCGACTGCGGCAGCGCCCGCGGCGCGCTCGATCTCGCCGTGAGCTACGCGAAGGAGCGTCATCAGTTCGGCCGGCCGATCGGCAGCTTTCAGGCGATCGCCCATATGCTCGCCAATATGGAAGCCGACGTCGAGGCCGCCTGGGCGGTGACGCAGAAGGCTGCATGGCGCGTGAGCCACAACGAGAACGCGCTGAAAGAAATCACCATGGCGAAGCTTCTTGCCGCCGAAGCCTACGTGAAAGCGTCAAACGTCGGCATGCAGGTGATGGGCGGCTTCGGCTACAATATGGAATTCGACATGCAGCGGCACTACCGCGACGCCCGCGCCGCGACCATCGCCGCCGGCACCTCGGAATTGCAACGCAATCTGATCGCCGGCCAGATGGGCCTTAAGGTTCAATAAAGAATGTCGGACGCGGTACCATGAGCGTCGGTCTGCCGCTCACTATTCCCAATGCGTTTGCGCGCAACGCACGCTGGTTTGCCGGCGGCGAAGCGGTAGTGGATTCAGCGACGCGGCTGACTTACGCCGAGCTTGACGCGATGTCGCTGCGAGCCGCCGGCTTGTTTGCTGCGCTTGGCGCTCAGCCCGGAAAGCCGCTCGCGCTCCTCTGCGTGCCGAGTGCGATCTATATGGTGGCCTGGCTCGGCGCGGTCCGCATGGGCGCGTTGCCGGTAGCGCTGCACACGCGCGAATCTCCGGCGACGCTCGCCGCCATCTGCCGCAAGATGGAAGTAACCGTTCTCGTTTACGACGCGTCCATGGAAGCGTTGGCAGCCGGCATTGCCGCGAATTATGCGGACTTACGCGTGCTGGTCGAAGCCTGCTCGGCATTGCCGGCAAAACGCAGCGGCGCCCTGCGGCCTGTCGCTTCCATTCCCGCCGATCTGCGCGGGGCGCTGCCAGACGTACGACTCGCTTCGCCGACAGAGGACGATCCCGCGCTGATCGTCCTTTCGTCCGGGACCACCTCAGTCGCCAAGGGCGTGATCCACAGCCATCGCGGCTTTATCGAGAATGCGCGTACCAACCTCTACATGTATCAGGGCATCCTACCGCGTGATCGCTCGCTGGTGCCGCTCAGCACGGCATTCATCGGCTGCTACAACGGGTGGTTTCCGTTCCTGAATGCGGGCGCCTGTACGATTTTCATGGAGCATTTCGATATCGACGAACTGCCGCGCCGGGCGAATGCGGAGCGTGCCACGCATGTTTTCCTCACGCCGACGCTGTGGCGCCGCATTCTTAACGCCGCCGACACCAGCACCAATTTTCGGTCAGTTCGCCTTATCGGTTTTGCGGCCGAACCAATGGACGCCACAACGCTCAAACGCCTGCGCGAGCAGATCAGCCCGGACGTTGTGCAAATTTACGGCTCGACCGAGATGGGTGCCGCCGCAACCTGCATCACTGCCGATGAGATGATCGGAGACCGGCTCATCAGCGTCGGCCGGCCGCTGGTCAATGGCGATCTGCGCGTGGTCGTGCCAGGCGGCAAACTGGATGAGGAAGTGGCGCCGGGCGAAGTCGGCGAAGTCGTCATCAGTAGCCCGTCACTCGCGGCCGGTATCTGGCGCGACCCCGAAGCCACCGCGGCTTCTTTCATCACCGACGGCGAGCGTCGCTGGTGGCGCTCGCGCGATCTCGGCCGCCTCGATGCCGACGGCTATCTCTATCTCGAAGGACGCCGCGACGATATGATCATCTCCGGCGGCATCAACATCATGCCGGCGCGGGTGGAGGATATTCTGCTTGCTCATCCTGGGATCGCCGAATGCGCCGTGGTCGGCGTGCCACACCCGGAATGGGGCGAAGAGGTGCAGGCCTTCGTCGTCAGGCGCGATCTGAAGCTCGACACCCAATCCATTGAGACGCACGTCCGCGCCAGCGACCTCTCGTCCTACCAGCGGCCGCGCGTATATCATTTTGTCGCCGAGCTGCCGCGAACGTCGACCAACAAGGTGCTGCGGCGGGTACTTCGTGAACAAGCGTTACACGACCCTCGGGCCGATGCCGGCGCCGAAACCATCACACCACAAGCTGCAGGAAGAAAATGAGCGAGAGCGATCCGATTTTGTTGACCGAGCGGCGGGGGCCTATCGCCATCGTCACCCTTAACCGCGCCGACAAGCGCAACGCGTTGAATGAAGCGTTGTGGGGAGAGCTAAAAAAGACGTTCGAGAATTTCGAGCCGGATGTGCGCTGCGTGGTGCTCGCGGGCGCCGGCAAGCACTTCTGCGCCGGCCTCGATCTGTCGGAGCACCGGCATCGTGAGGCTTTCGAGAGCATTTTCATGTCGCGCTTTGCCCATGCGACGCTTGACGCCATTCAGTTCGGCGGGCGGCCGGTCGTAACCGCGATGCAAGGCGCCGTGATCGGCGGCGGGCTCGAGGTTGCGACGGCCACGCATGTACGCGTGGCCGACTCGACGACATTCTATCAGTTGCCGGAAGGCCGCCGCGGCTTCTACGTTGGCGGCGGCGCAAGCGTCCGCGTTGCCAAAATCATCGGGTCCGGCCGCATGGTGGAAATGATGCTGACCGGGCGAACGCTCGATTCCGCGACCGGCGAGCGACTTGGTCTGGCGCATTACGTAGTTGAGCCGAGCAAGACGCTTGAAAAAGCGATCGAGCTTGCCGAGAACATCGCCAAGAACGCGCGCATTCCCAATTACCTGATCGTGCAGGCCATCCCGCGTATCGAGGACATGTCGGCGGCGGACGGGCTTTGGACCGAAAGCGTCGCGCAGGCCGTCAGCATGACCTCCGAAGACGCCCGCGCCGGCATCGACGCCTTTTTCAACAAGCGCAAGATCGACTTCTGAATATCCGCTGCTCGATCAGATCAGCGGCGTGATGGTGTTCGGAACGCCGAGCAACGCTTTGCCGTATAGTTCGTAGCCGACCGGCGGCAACACCACCGCATGGCGTGATGCCACCGCTGCATCGCGCCAGATGCGCTGCAGCGGACTTGCTTCGGCAAAACCCGCCGAACCGTGCGCGAACAAAAGCTTGTCGATCGCCTGCGTGATTTTTTCGACGACATATCCGGTGTCCGCACGTACGCGTGCGCGGGTCAGCATGTCCGGATAGACGCCCCTGGCCGCCGCCTCATCCACATCATTGGCGGCGCGATAAGCGTGAAAATGTGCGGTATCGATCATCAGTGCGGCATCGGCCAGCTGCAACTGAAATGCGACCGAGTTCCGCCTGCTTCTCAAAGAACGTGTATGCGATAGTCCGCGATGACGCTTTTTGCCGGACGAAGTCCAGGGCAGCGCGGCCCAATCCCAGGATCGGCCCGACCAGGATGATGGACAGGATTGCAACGAACGCCGATCGATAGAACGCTTCGTCGCGCATCTCCGTCGGATACTTGCCTTCGATCGCCTGTGGCACTGAAAAAATACGGTGAGCGGGAATGAAAACGTTGTTCGCCTTCAAACAGATGCTGCCCGTTGCTTTCATGCCGGCCACGAACCAGGTGTCCTCGCGCGTGAGATCGGCCATGGGTATCAGCGCGTTTCCCTGGTCGATCATCTCTCCGGCATCGTTGACGATTGGAAAACCGAGCACCGCCCACTGGGCATGCCAGCCGCCGGAATTGTAGTGCCAGGTGCCGGAAACGATGCGGTACCCGTCGCCCTCTTTTTTCACCGAAGCCGTCGGGTTGAGCACACCGGACACGCAGGTATCCGGATCTTTGCCAAACACCTCATCTTGCGCTTTCACCGGATACAAGCTCGTCAGCCAACAACAGATGTTGTTGAGATTGACCACCCACGCCGTGGCGCCATCGGCTTCGGCAAGTGCTGAACTGACGTCAAGCATGGCGCGGGTATTCATTTCCCAACCACCGTAACGCTTCGGCGTACACACCCGCATCAGGCCGGCCCTGCGAACCGCCTGGATGGTTTCCTCCTCGACCCGCCGATTTGCTTCGCTGGCCGCCGCGTTCTTTCTCAGTAGAGGCGCGAGTTCGCGTGCGCGGTCGACCAGCTCCGCTACCGTCGGCGCAGCGATGTTGTGGACACTTGCAGTTTTGTTCATTGCCTTCCTCCCACGTTACCTTATCGCGGTGCGGGAAGCTGAATCCCGGTCCCCCGCCTTGCTGATTGCCATGCCTATTGATGAACGTTCCGGACGGTTACGTCCACAATTAAGAGACTTGAATCGAATCGCCGACACAACTGTTTAGCGTTGTTTGTCGCGGCGATGATTTGGTCTGCCCGAGAGTATCGCCTGCATCTCCTGCCGAAAACGCAACAGCGTTTTCGCCAAATCTTTTCGGCGGCGCATGAAACGAGACCAGGGTACCGGAATCGACACTGCAACCGGGCATCCAAAGGTATCCAGGACTGCTACGCCGATGGCGCCGATGCCCGGATCGTGCTCACCCAGATCGAAAGCAAGGCGCCTGCGGCGCGCCTTCTCAATTTCTTTCAAAAACCTGTCGCGATCGGTCAGCACGTGATCCAGGAGCGACCGGGCGCTTTTGTCAACGAGCGCCATTACCTCCTTCTGCGGATAGCAAGCCAACATGGCTTTGCCGTTCGCGGTGCAATGGAGTGGAAACCGCTGGCCGACTGCCGATAGTGCGACCAGCCGCTGCTTTCCCGGAATTTGATCGATGAACACCGCCGACCCGCCAGACATAATGGACAGATCTACGGTCTCACCGACCTGGTCGCTGAGAGCAACCAATCGCGAATGCAAGAGCTCAGTGAGGTTCGAAGCGAGCGACGCGGCGATGCGAGCGAGTCCGGGACCGATGCGCGTGCCGCGACCAGGCTGCGCCTCAATGACAAAATCCTCTGCCGCGAGCGCGGTGAGGATCCGCTGTACGGTCGATCGCGCCAGGTCGACCTTGCGCGCAATTTCCGCGAGAGTAAGTCCCTCAGGTCGCTCTTCCAGCACGCGCAAAATGTTCGCGGCGCGAGCAATAACCTGGACGCCGCGGCCGCCCGAGGCGTCATCTTCGCCTACTATTTGACGCGCCAAACCGCACTCCTCCCGCCCAGACGTAGTCCTGAAACGACTGATAAATTCCGGATGAAAAAGACGCCCGCGCTTGACCACATTGTGGGCCATATGCTCTACATCGCGGAACAAGAAAATCAAAGATTTCGTGATTGGAGTGGAGGGAGAGCTGGCTTTCGCAATCGAGCGGCACGCTGGCGGTTCAAGCAAACAAATGCCGGAAGCAGGAACGCCGTGGCCGCAATACGGCAACGATGCTCGCTTCTGCGCGGCAGTCAGGAGAGAAGATATCGCCCGGCGACCCGTCGCGTCGCCCGGCACCGATTTCAGCCGGTTAACTTTTTGCGCGACTGCGACGGCTAGGCCCGTAGCACTGTAGCCCAACGTCTGCGATGATGGGATTTCCGTGGGGTCGGTCCCATCCATTTGCCTGAGGCGACCTCACGCCAAAATGACCTAAGGGAGGGAAATGATGAGAATGAAGTGGGGAACGAAGGACCAGCGGAACGACAAAGTCGACCGCGAACGCCGCAAAGTTCTTAAACTCGCCGCGGCCGGCGGTGTCAGCGCCATTGCATCGCCTTGGACGTTTCAATCGTCGCGCGCCGCAACCAAAGTCATCAAGATCGGCATGATCACGCCGGAAACCGGCCCGATCGCCGCATTCGGCGAGCCCTCAAAGTGGGTCGCCGAAGGCGTGAGCAAGCACTTGGGCGATGGCATTATGGTCGCCGGCGAGAAGCACCGCGTCGAGATTCTCAACCGGGATAGCCAGTCGAACCCGAACCGTGCGTCGGAAGTGGCGACGCAACTCATCAACAACGACAAGGTCGACATTATGGTCGCCTCGTCGACGTCGGACACGACCAATCCGGTGGCCGATCAGTGCGAACTTGCGGGCATGCCCTGCATCACCTCCGACGATCCGTGGCAGGCCTGGTTCTTCGGCCGCAAGGGTGACCCGAAGAAGGGGTTTGAGTGGACCTACCACTTCTTCTGGGGCTTCGACATGGTCGCCAACATGTTCGCCGATATGTGGCTGTCGATACCGACCAACAAAAAGGTCGGCCTGATGCTGACCAACGATCCCGACGGTATCGCGGCGAGCGATCCCGTGCATGGAATGGCGGCCACAATTAAGACCCATGGTTTCGACGTGAATTTCCTCGGTCTTTATCCGCCTCTGTCGGACGACTTCACGGCGCAAATCGCGCAGCTCAAGAAAATGGATGCCGACATCGTCTGCGGCATTTTCAACCCGCCGCAATTCGCGATTTTCTGGACGCAGTGCGCGCAGCAAGGCTACAAGCCGAAAATCGTCACGCCGCCCAAAGCGCTGTTGTTCCCGACCGCCGTCGAGGCGCTCGGCGACCGCGGCGCGGGCATGTCGACCGAGGTATGGTGGTCGCATCATCATCCCTTCAAGTCGAGCCTGACCGGCGAAACGGCGCAGCAGTATTGCGATGCCTACGAGAAGGCGAGCGGCAAGCAGTGGACCCAGCCGCTCGGCTTCAAGCACGCCAACCTCGAAGTCGCGATCGATGTGCTCAAGCGCGCCAAAAAGCTCGACGCCAAGTCGATCCGCGACGCGATCGCTGACACCAACTACCAGTCGATTGTCGGTCCTATCACCTGGAAGGCCGGCCCCGGTCCGCTTAATCCGGTGCCGAACGTATGCACCACGCCGCTCGTCGGCGGCCAGTGGGAAAAGGGTACGAAGTGGAAGTACGACTTGAACGTCGTCTTCAACAAGACCGCGCCGAATATCCCGCTCGACCGGCCGTTCTCGGCGATTAAGTATTCCTGAGCGTTGACTGTCAGGCCAATACCGCCGCCGCGCACCACGCGCGGCGGCTTTTTATGAAGATGTTCATGACAATCCTTCTGGAACTTCGCGAAGTGTCCAAGGCCTACGGCGCCCTTAAGGCCGTGGATACGGTAAGCCTCGTCGTTGATGACGGCGAGGCGCTGGCCGTGATCGGCCCGAACGGGGCCGGCAAGACCACGCTTTTCAATTTGATCAGCGGCGATGTCGCTCCCACGCAGGGACGGATGGTGTTCGCCGGCTCCGACGTGACAACGATGGCTCCGCACGCACGCTCGCGCCTGGGAATTGGCCGCTCCTACCAAATTCCACATCCGTTCGCGAACATGAGCGTATTTGAGAACTTGCTGGTCGGAGCGATTTTCGGCGGCGGGATGACTGAGCGTCAAAGCTACCAGCATTGCAGCGACGTGCTCAAAGTCACAGGCCTTTACGACAAGGCCAATATGCCCGCGCGCACACTAACGCTGCTCCAGCGCAAGCGGCTGGAAATGGCGCGTGCACTCGCTATACAACCCAAACTACTTCTGCTCGACGAGATTGCGGGCGGACTGACCGAGCATGAATGCGCCGAACTGGTGAAGACCATTAAAGAGATCCACGCCCGCGGCACTACGATCGTGTGGATCGAGCATATTGTGCATGCGTTGATTTCGGTGGCGAGCCGGCTGATCGTGATGAATTTCGGACAGATACTTGCCCAAGGCGATCCGCGTGAGGTCATGGCCGACGCGCGCGTGCGCGAAGTCTATATGGGCATTCCCGCATCATGACGCTGTTGCGAACGCAAAATCTCGCGGCCTTCTACGGCGACTTCCAGGCGCTGTTCGATATCAACGTAACCGTCGAACAAGGCGAGACGATTGCCATCATCGGCGCCAATGGCGCTGGCAAGACCACCTTTCTGCGCGCGGTGGCCGGAGCTTTGGAGACTGGCCCCGAGACTGTGATTTTCGATGGCCGCCCGATCGGCCACATGACGCCGCACGAGATTGTCAGATTGGGAATAGCCATGGTGCCGGAAGGACGGCGGCTGTTTCCCAGCCTTTCGGTCGAAGAGAACCTTTTGCTCGGCACTCACAGTGAACGCGCCGGACCGTGGAACCTCAAGCGCGTCTATGAGCTGTTCCCGCGCCTGCACGATCTGCGGCGCTTGCCGGCGCCGTCGCTTTCTGGCGGACAGCAACAGATGGCGGCAATCGGGCGCGCGCTGATGTCGAATCCCCGGCTGCTGCTCTGCGACGAGCTTTCACTCGGCTTGGCCCCGGTGGTCATTCGCGATATCTACGAATGTCTCGGCGCTGTTACCGCCGAAGGCACGACGATTGTACTGGTCGAACAGGATATCAATCGCGCGCTCGATGCCTCGGTGCGCTTTTACTGCTTTCAAGAGGGCCGCCTTGCCTTGACCGCGCCGACCAAGAACTTTGATCGAACCGCGATCACTGCGGCGTATTTCGGATTGTAGGTCACCGATGAACTGGCTTAACGTTCTTGTCCAGGGTGGCCTGCTCGGCGGATTTTATGCGCTGTTTGCGATCGGGCTGTCGATGTCATTCGGCATCATGCGGTTGGTCAACATCGCGCATGGCGACTTGATCGTGCTCTCGGCTTACGTCGCCCTCGTTGTAACCTGGTACACTGGGTTCGACCCATTCTTGAGCCTTGCCGTCGTCCTGCCGGTGATGTTCGGGCTTGGCTATGCGTTGCAACGCGGACTGTTGAATCAGACTCTCAGCGGTGGGTTGTTGCCACCACTGCTTGTGACTTTTGGGATTTCGATCATCATCCAGAATGGGTTGCTTCAGGGCTTCGGAGCCTATGACCATCGGCTCAAAGAAGGCGCGATCGAGACCGCGAGCATTCAGGCCGGTGGCCTTTATGTCGGCGTATACCCACTGCTCGTTTTTGCGGTGGCCGTAGCCGGGATTGCCAGCCTGCAGTTCCTGTTCTATCGCACGCGGCTCGGCCGCGCCTTTCGCGCCGTTTCCGACGATGCCGGTACCGCGGAACTTATGGGCATCGACAACCGCAAACTTTACGCGCTCGCGCTCGGCATCGCGATGATCTTCACGGCCCTTGCCGGCGTGCTGTTCGGCATCCGGACGATTTTCGCTCCGTCGTCCGGACCAATCCGGCTCATTCTCGCGTTCGAAGCGGTGATCATCGGCGGGCTCGGCAGCATGTGGGGCACGCTGATCGGCGGCATGGTGCTCGGCATCGCGCAAGCGATCGGCGCCGCGTTAGATCCGACCTGGCAAATCCTCGCCGGCCATCTCGCTTTCCTCGGCATTTTGATCGTCCGCCCGAGCGGACTGTTCCCGCGGACCAGAGATTGATATGGAGCCTGTTCGCGTCGAGCGAAGCACCAAGGTTAGCCGGGCCTCCGCCATTCTGGCGTTGCCGGCGCTCGCCATACTCGTGTCCTTGCCGTGGTGGGGCGACGCTGGCTGGATGCGGCTTATTGCCGAAATGGCGTATTTCGTCGCGCTGGCACAGCTTTGGAATCTGCTTGCAGGTTATGCCGGCCTCGTGTCCGTCGGCCAACAAGCTTACGTCGGCCTCGGCGGCTACATGCTGTTCTATTTGACGGGCGTCTGGAACATGAACGTGTATCTGGCGCTGTTGATCGCCGGACCATTCGCAGGCCTGATGGCTATCCCGGTTTCGTTTGCCGTGTTTCGACTGCGCGGCGCGTATTTTGCGATCGGCACCTGGGTCGTCTCGGAGATTTTTGCGTTGCTGGCCAGCCTCATTGGCGTACTCGGTGCTGGGTCCGGCCTGTCGCTGACTGTTCCGATCTTGCAAGAAATCTCGCCCGACCGGGACACGCGGGATACGCTCTTGTACCTCATGACGCTTGGGGCATCGCTGTTGGTGGTTGCCATCGTCTATTTTCTGCTGCGCTCCCGCCACGGACTTGCGCTCACGGCGATACGCGATTCGGAGCCGGCATCCGCCAGCCTCGGCGTCAACACCTATCGCACCAAACTCATCATCTATATCGCTACTGCCGCCTGCACAGGCCTGATCGGCGGACTGATCTTCCTGCAAAAGCTCCGCATCTCGCCTGAGGCAGGCTTCAGCATCAACGACTGGACCGTTGTTGTTATTTTCATGGTCGTGATCGGGGGCATCGGCACCATCGAGGGGCCCTTCATCGGCATGTTGATCTTTATCGTGCTGCGCGAATTCCTGGCCGATTACGGCACCTACTATTTGATCCTTCTTGGCCTCATCGCCATCCTGATAATGCTCAAGGCGCCGATGGGGGTTTGGGGATGGGTGATCCACCGCTATAACTTGCAGCTGTTCCCCGTCAGCCGACGATTGATGCTCGTGCGATCTGAGGAGAAGCCCGCCCCATAGCGTGCGGCGCGGCTGCCCCTACATCGTTTCCCGAAAAGTTCTATGATCGATATTCTTTATAGGCTAAAGCCGCATTAATCATCGCTGGGTCCGCGACGCGCGGAATTCGCCTGACATGCTTACTGCTAAGGGCAAATACAGTCTCAAGGCCCTCACCCATCTCGCCGCACTCGAGCCGGGCGAGACCACGCAAGCTATCGAAATTGCCGAGAGCAACAACATTCCGAAGAAATTTCTCGATGCGATTCTCGGCGATCTTCGCAATGCCGGTATCGTGTACAGCAGAAAAGGCCCGGGCGGCGGCTACATGCTGGCGCGCGCACCGCGTGACGTCAAAATCGGTCACGTCATTCGCACCATCGACGGTCCACTGGCGCCAATCGCATGCGCGAGCCGCACGGCTTATCGGCCGTGCAGCGACTGTAAGGACGTGAAGAGTTGCACCGTCCGCCTGATGATGACGAGAGTCCGCGACGCTATGTCCGACGTTCTCGACCGTGTCACCCTTGCCGACATGGTTGGCATGAGTGATCGGAGCAAGGTCGCGTTGACGACCCACGCCGGCGTCACCCCGATGCCCCGCCGTCGCACGGCTGCACCCGGTCGCCGTGGTGCGCAGCCGCGGAAATAGCGGGTTAGCGAAGCGACCTGAGCATTCGGGCCCCTACCGCTGCACTGCGGAACTTTTTCCAGGCGGTTGCGTTTGTCTTAATGGTCCACAGTTAACTCACAGAAACTACTGACGTTTTCCAAGCGATGAACATTGCTTCGACAAAGTCGCCGTGGAGGATGTTGTTGATGTCGGCCTAATCTCGTCGCTCCGGTGTCTGGATGGCCGACCCGTCCCGGCCTTTTTCGAACAACACATCCGCGCTCTCAGGTTCAGCAATGCCCGCAGACATGGCTCTTCGTTCTTCGTCGACTGATTTTGCGCTTCCTGGACCGGCGGATCTTAAATCCATTGCGCTGTTGCTTGACATCGACGGCACCATCCTGGACGTGGCAATCACGCCCGGAAGCGTCGTCGTGTCGGACGCGTTGCGTTCGTCGCTTAAGGAACTGCACACGCGGTGCGGCGGCGCGCTGGCGCTGGTCAGCGGCCGGTTGATCCGCGATATCGATGCCTTGTTTGCCCCCCTCCGATTGCCGGCAATCGGCGGCCACGGCGCCGAAATGCGGCTGTCGGATGAGGCTGCCGTTCGCATCCGGCATGCGGATGCAATCGGCAGTTCGGTCCGCAAGCTTGTCGAGGCAGCCGCTGCGGCAGATCCGCGGGTCATCGTTGAAGATAAGACGACATCGCTTGCCGTCCACTACCGGTTGGCTCCCCAGATCGAAGACACGCTCAAAACCAAGATTGCCGCGATAATTTCACGTCTTGAGATTCAAAATCTCGAGGTCATGCATGGCAAGGCGGTCATCGAGATTAAATCGGGCCATTTCAGCAAGGGCATTGCTGTCCAGGAATTGATGCAGAGCCCTCCCTTCTTGAATCGCAAACCAATATTCGTCGGCGACGACACAACCGACCTGTCGGTATTCAAGATGCTGCCGGCGCTCGGTGGCGTCGGCTATTCGGTCGAACGCTTCATGCCGGGTGCAAATGGCATCTTTGGCTCGCCCCACGAGGTTCGCACTTGGCTTGCCAGCCTTTGCGAGCGCGAGGGAAACGATCACCGATGAACGATTTCGGACTCGACTTGGCCGTCATCGGCAACGGCCGCACGGCCGCTTTGCTGGAGCCGTCGTCGCGGCTGGTTTGGTGGTGCTACCCGCGCTTTGACAGCGATCCGGTGTTTTCCCGTCTGCTTGCCGGCGATGAGGAAAAAGGCTTTTCGGACGTCGTGCTCGACGGAATGGTCGACTTCAGCTCCGAATACGTGCGCAACACCGCGGTCGTTTCAACGATACTGACCGACCGCGAGGGCGGCTCAGTCAAGATCACCGATTTCGCGCCGCGCTTTCGCGCCTACGATCAAATCTTCCGGCCGCCGCAGCTGTTTCGCATCATTGAGCCGATCGCTGGAATGCCGCGGATCACGATCCGCTTCCGCCCGACGTACCGTTACGGCGTGTCGATGCAGTCCAAATCGATCGGTAGTAACCACATCACATTGCGCGGCACCAATTCCGTCATCCGCCTGACGACAGATGCGCCGCTCTCGTACATCGATCGGGAAGCACCGTTCATCCTGACCAGACCGATGTATCTGGTGATAGGACCGGACGAGCCGTTTCCGGCCGATCTGTCGACGACCTGCCGTGAGTTTGCCGATCGCACGCGGGACTATTGGACCGAGTGGGTGCGCCGCCTGTCTATCGCCTACGACTGGCAGGACGTCATCATCCGCGCCGCCATCACGCTCAAGCTCAGCAATTTCGAAGAGACCGGCGCCATTATCGCCGCGCATACAACTTCCATCCCCGAGGCGCCGAATTCCGGACGCAACTGGGACTATCGGTTTTGCTGGCTGCGTGACGCGTATTTTGTCGTCAAGGCGCTCAATCGGGTCGGCGCCACGCAGACCATGGAAGATTTCATTTCCTTCATCCTTGGCATTGCCTCGGAAGAGATCATTCGGCCGGTCTACAGCATTGTGCCAACCGACAATATGGACGAGGAAATCGCGCAAAATCTGCAAGGTTATCGCGGCGACGGTCCGGTGCGCATCGGCAATGCCGCCAACGGTATGCTGCAGCACGACACCTACGGCAGCATCATCCTTGCGGCGATGCCGATGTTTTTTGATCGCCGCTTGCCGAGGCCCGGCGACGCTGGCTTGTTTCATCTGCTCGAGCGTGTAGGCGTCATTGCCAAGCGAACCGCCTTCGATCCGGATGCCGGCATCTGGGAATATCGCGGTCGCATGCGCGTGCACACGCATTCGGTCTCGATGTGCTGGGCCGGGTGCAACCGGCTCGCCGCGATCGCCACCCATCTCGGATTAAAAGATCGTGCCGCTGAGTGGAAAGCCATAGCTGACAGCATACAGTCGCGACTGCTTGCGGAAGCCTGGAACGAGAAGCGGGGTGCATTCACCGCTGCCGTAGGCGTCGACGATCTTGATGCCAGCGTTCTGCTTTTGCCCGAAATCGGCCTCGTCGAAGTGGACGATCCGCGGTTCGTGCGAACGGTCGACGCGATCGGAACGGAACTTTTACGCGGCAAGCACGTTATGCGTTACGCTGGGGAAGACGATTTCGGTCTGCCAGAGTCCGCTTTTTTGATCTGTCGGTTCTGGCTGATCGACGTGTGGTGGAAACTCGGTCGCCGCGAGGAAGCCGTCGATATGTTTAACGATGCGCTGCGCTATCGCAACCGCTACGGACTTCTTGCGGAGGACGTTAATCTGCAAAGCGGGCAGCTTTGCGGAAATTTTCCTCAGACCTATTCGATGGCCGGGTTGATCTTGACGGCAATGCGCTTGTCGCGGAGTTGGGAGGATCGGTATTGGCACGACTAGTGGTGGTTTCAAACCGGGTTTCGGTTCCGTCCGGCGACGGCGCAAAGCGCGCCGGCGGGCTCGAGGTCGCTCTGCGGCCGACATTGCAGCAGAATGGCGGCGTCTGGTTGGGCTGGAGCGGCAAAGTCGCCACCGGCGAGCGGGAAACACGATCCGTCAAGCACAAGAACGTCGAATACGTCGTCACCGACCTCGCGGGCGATGATTTTCAGGAATACTACAACGGTTTCGCCAACCGCGTGCTATGGCCGATCCTGCACTACCGGCTCGACCTCGCTGAATTCGCGCGCCGCGATCTGAGCGGCTATTTTCGCGTCAACGAGCACTTCGCGACCGAGCTTGAGAAGGTCATCAAAGAAGACGATCTGATCTGGATCCACGACTACCACCTGATCCCGATTGCGTCAGTGTTGCGCCGGCGCGGCCACGCCAACCGCATGGGCTTCTTTCTGCACGTCCCCTTCCCGCCACCCGAAATTTTGACCTCGCTGCCAAACCACGAGCAGCTTATTCCGTCATTGCTCGACCACGACGTTGTCGGCTTTCAGACCGAAAGCGACGCAGGGAATTTTGTTCGCTACGTCATGTCCGAGTGCAACGCCGCGCATGAAATGCGGGTATTCGAAACCACGGGACGGCAGGTTACTTTCAACGTCAATGGAAAACAGACCGTGATCGGCAGTTTTCCGGTCGGGATCGAGCCCCGTGCATTTGAACGGCTCGCGCGCCGCAACGTGCGCTCCCCATTGGTGAAAGAGCTGGTGGCAAGTCTAGGCGATCGCGCCCTTATGATCGGCGTCGATCGGCTCGACTATTCCAAGGGCCTATTGCAGCGCCTGGACGCATTCGAACTTTTCCTCACCAATCACTCGGACTGGATTGGCAAGGTCACCTACCTCCAGATCGCGCCGAAAAACCGATCGGGGATTCCGGAATACGCGGAACTGGAGCAGGCGGCCAATACGGCAGCGGGTCGCATCAACGGCAAATACGGCGAGGTTTCCTGGACGCCGATCCGCTACGTCAACCGGGTCTATAGCCGGTCAGTACTGGCGGGACTTTATCGGACCGCGCGCGTGGGTCTGGTGACACCGCTGCGCGACGGCATGAATCTCGTGGCCAAGGAATATGTCGCGGCTCAGGATCCGGAAGATCCGGGCGTGCTCGTCTTGTCGCGATTTACCGGCGCGGCTGTGGATTTTCGCCGCGCACTTTTGGTGAATCCGTACGATGCTGAATCGGTCGCTAACGCAATCGCCCAGGCACTGACAATGCCGCTTGAGGAGCGGCGCGCTCGCCATCAGGCGCTGCTTGCCGTCGTTACCGATTACGACGTGGATCGTTGGCAGCGGGAGTTCCTGACGGCGCTGCGGGGAGATAGTGGTCACGCGCGCGAACTTGAGAATCTGTCGACGCTGGCGCGTTGGCCTTCACGACCGCGGACGCGGGAAATGAAGGAATTTGCGCCGGTGCGGCAATCGAGCCCTTTCTAAACTCCCTTCGTCGTCGCAAGCCCGCGAGCAACTTCCCCGACTATTTCGCACTTGGCGATTTTGGCGGAAGAGAGTGGGAGTCGAACCCACCAAAGACCGGCTGGCGGCCCCTCCCGGATTTGAAGTCCGGACGCCCCACCGGGGACGCTTCCCTTCCAGTATTTGCTCCTGGCGGCTGTTCGTCCGCCGAGCGGCGAAACGAGCCGAGCCGATGATTGTCGATACGGCGGAGGTCGCCGCGCCGTAACGTTACGCCATGCCGATCGAAAAATTCGAGAATTTGGATGGCGACTTTACGGCCGTTATCGAGTTCGATCCCGAAACGCCGCCGCGGCGAATAGCCCGTCCGGCGCCGCGGCCGCGAGATCCCTTGCAATCTCCGCCATTTCGGCCACGGTACTGCGAACAAAAAAATGATCCGGAGCCACTTCATCGACTTCACCCAGACGGCTGAGCAACTTGCAAAGCCTGCGTACGTCGCCTTCGGGCTTGCCGATCACCGCGCTGACGTCACGCACGCGGGGCGGACGAAAACGCTCTTTGCCAACGAGCAAAGGCCTCACAGTCCGCCATAGCATTTCTTCGTCGGCTGTCAGCCGCATCTGGTGCCTAGGCAACCGAACCCACGCGCCATCCAGCGCAACCTCGTTGACCCTTGCTAACGCCTGCAGGACCGCGCCGAACATCGGTGCCGGCAATCGAAGTTCAAGCTGTCGACGCAGCGCTTCGGCTCCCATGCCGGCCACGTCCGGTTTGTCGGCGTGAAACGCTGTAAGACGATCAAAAATGCCGCGCTTCAACTGCAACCATCGTGCCGGTGACATCGCTACAATCGCACTTTGTACAGGAACGCGCATCAGCGTGAGCTCGCTCGCTGCTCGCTCGACTTCATTGGCGCTGAGGGCGCGATCCCGGGCAAAGCTCGTCAGGCCAACGTATCCCGGAGCACAATTGAGCAACGCGGCAAGTGCGCGCGCGGGGTCCTCATCGCTGTGCGCGTCGAGCTGAGCGATACGCTCGACTGTCCGGCGCTTTCGCGCGGGCGGTCGCAAGTCGATGAAGCGGCCGCCGCCGATAGTGCGCTGCGCCGACGTGTCTCGCAGTACGAAGCGGTCACCCACGGCGGCGGCAATCGGGCGATCAAGCACAAGCTGGACGCGCGCCTCTTCGCCCGGAATGATCGCGCCATCGCTCAACAAAGCAAGCCGCGCACCGACCTCAGCGGCAGCGTGATGCAATCGCGCCGGCATCCATTGCGTGATCGGCTTTAACTCGGAGCGGAGCACGCGCAGCGAAGCGTCGATCCGGTCGGTCGGGGCGTGAAGCTCGGGATCGAGCACCACATCGCCGCGGCGCACTGCGTCTTTGGCAATACCTTCGCCGGCAAGATTGAGCGCGCACCGCTCCCCTGCCCGGCCATGATCGGCCGGACGATTCTGAGCGTGAATCGAACGAACGCGCGCGACAATCCCTGATGGGCTGACCTTGACGCGATCGCCGACGCTGACCGCCCCCGACAATACAGTGCCGGTGACTACCGTACCGACGCCGGTCAGCGTGAATGAACGATCGACTGCCAGGCGGAAGCGGCCTTTCGTGGCACGCCGCGCGAGTAATTGCGCCGCCGTAAACAGCAGCGCCCGGAGTGTGTCGATGCCCTCGCCGCTGATTGATGAGACGGGCACTATTTGCGAGCCGGCAAGGCCAGTGCCTTCGAGGCTTTTTGTGATCTCGGCAGCGACTGAGTCCCGGCGCTCGGTCGACACAAGATCGATTTTGGTCAGCGCCACGATGCCGCGATCGACACCAAGCAGGTCGACGATGGCGAGGTGCTCGCGCGTTTGCGGCATGACGCCGTCGTCGGCGGCGACGACCAGCAACACAAAGTCGATGCCGCCGGCGCCGGCAAGCATGTTGTGGACGAATTTCTCGTGGCCCGGGACATCAACGAAGCCGAGTATCGCGCCGTCCGGCGCGGGCAGATAGGCGAAACCGAGATCGATCGTGATGCCGCGCTCCTTCTCCTCCTTGAGCCGATCAGTGTCGACGCCTGTCAACGCGTGTACGAGCGCGGTCTTGCCGTGATCGACGTGACCTGCGGTGCCGATGATCATCGCACCGGCTCCGGCGAGGTTTGGATATCGGCTCCCAAGTCGAGCGTGGCAAAATTTGCCGCAAATCCGGATTCGTCTTCGAGACAGCGCAAATCCAGAATAAGAGCGCCGCGTTCGACACGCCCGACAACCGGTATTTGGAGGCGCCGAAGTGCTGCGGCCAATCGTTCAAGCATGCTGCCCGCACCGCGCCGAAGGCGTGGCCGGATCGCAATTCCAGCGCTGGGCAGGGTTTCGAGCGGGAGCGCACCGGAGCCGATCTGGCTCGCGCACGCGATCACCTCGACCTCGAAGCCGCCGGCCAACCTGTCGGAGACGACCGGCAGCAGTCGCTCCGCCATGGCCTTGATCACCGGCTGTGGGTTGGCAAGCAATCTGATTGTTGGCGAAAGCTCCGCGAGCCGATCCGGATTGCGGTAGAGACGCAGGGTCGCCTCCAACATTGCGAGCCTGATCTTGTCGACTCGCAAAGCGCGTTTCATTGGGTTGCGGTTGATCTTTGCGATCAATCCCTTGCGTCCGACAATGAAACCGGCCTGCGGTCCGCCCAACAGCTTGTCGCCGGAAAAGGTGACCAGATCGGCGCCATCGGCGAGCGCCTCGGCGACTGTCGGTTCATGCGCCAGTCCCCAGCGCGACAAATCGACGAGCGTGCCAGAGCCGAGGTCATTGACCAGCGGCACGCCGCGCTCGCGCGTCAGACCAGCGAGTTCGCGGGCGCCGACTTCTTTGGTGAAGCCGTTGATCCGATAGTTGGAGGTGTGCACTTTGAGCACGAGCCCCGTTTTCTCGCCGATCGCCTCAGCATAGTCTCTGGCGTGCGTGCGATTGGTGGTGCCTATTTCCTTAAGCTTCGCGCCAGCACGCGCCATGATGTCGGGCATGCGGAACGCGCCGCCGATCTCGATTAATTCGCCGCGCGATACCACCGCCTCACGGCCTTTTGCGAAGGTATTGAGCACGATCAGGACGGCGGCCGCGTTGTTGTTTACGAAAGTGGCGTCCTCCGCGCCGGTGAGCTCGCACATCAAATCGCGCAGGTGATCATCGCGCTCGCCGCGCTTGCCGGTCGCAAGGTCGAACTCAAGCGCAACGGTTGACCGCATCGCGGCGACAGCAGCTTCGATGGCTGGTTCGGCGATCAGTGCACGACCGAGATTGGTGTGCAGCACTGTGCCGGTAAGATTGAAAACCGGGAGCAGTTTTCGTCGCGCATCCGCCGTGAGAATCGCTAATGCCGTGTTCGCGATGGCTTCCGGCTTGCTCGGTGGCGCTTTGCCGGCGAGCATGGCGGTCCGTTTTGCTTCAATTGCGTTACGGATTGCGGCGACGGTGGACGTTCGCCCGAATTTGGCGACGGCAAGCACCGCGGTATCAAGCTTGAGGACGTCGTCCACCGAAGGCAAAGCCCGCAAGCGCACATTGGGCGCGGCATGCCCGGGGACATCGACTTTACTCATTGCCCACGAACCCTCCGGGTCACGTGCGTATTAGACCACCCGCGCTTTTGGCAGAGGCCCGAGTATTTTCGCCATTACAGGCTATCACCAACTGCATATACATTATCACCCCGAAAGAAGCCGAAGTCACCGCGACGCGGACGTGCTGTAATGAATGCACCTGTGGTTCGATTGACCAGTCTCGCCCACGGCGGCGGCTGTGGATGCAAACTCGCACCCTCCGTGTTGCAGCAACTGCTCGCGGATCAACCTTTAGTGCAGCCCTATCGCGAACTCCTGGTCGGCACCGAAACCGGCGACGACGCGGCGGTGTGGCAGCTCGACGATGAAACTTGCATCATCGCCACGACAGATTTTTTTATGCCGATGGTCGACGATCCGTTCGACTTTGGGCGCATCGCGGCAACCAACGCCATCTCCGACGTCTACGCGATGGGCGGCAGACCAATCATGGCTTTGGCTATACTCGGGATGCCGGTCGACAAAGTTCCGCCGGCAATGGTGCGGGAGATTCTAAAAGGCGGCGCACAGGTTTGCGCCAGCGCTGGAATTCCCGTCGCCGGCGGCCACTCGATCGATTCACCGGAGCCGATCTACGGCCTGGCTGTTATCGGTCTCGGCCGGCCCAGCGACATTCGGCGTAACACCGGAGCGCAACCGGGCGATGAGCTCATTCTCACGAAGGCGCTCGGCGTCGGCATCTATTCGGCGGCCTTCAAAAAGGATGCCCTGTCGCCCGGTGCCTATGCCGAGATGGTAGCGTCTATGACGCTGCTTAACCGGATCGGCGCAGATCTCGCCCAGGACCCTTCGGTCCATGCCATAACCGACGTGACGGGGTTTGGCTTTTTGGGACACGCACTGGGAATGGCGCGCGGATCGCATGTTGCTCTCTCCGCGCGTTTCGACGCCTTGCCACTGCTCTCGGCTGCCGCGGGTTTGGCGCAGCAGCATTTTATTACCGGCGCTTCGGCGCGGAATTGGGCGAGTTACGCCGAAAGTACCTCGCTGCCGGCGGACTTTCCCGATTGGCGGCGCGATTTGCTCACCGATCCGCAGACCTCGGGAGGTCTGCTGATCGCCTGCGAAGCCGGTCAAGCCGCGAAAATTACCAACACGATTATCGACAGCGGGTATCCCCAAGCCCGCATCATCGGACGCGCCGACGCAGGACCACCGTCAATCACGATCAGCTCGTGATAAACTTCCCGGACGCATAGCCTCGATTTCAAACGACCTAACGAATGATTCTGATGCAGACCCAAGAAGTCCTTGAAGGGTTTCTTTGGTAAAGGAGATTAAGACATGGCGCACGAGGAAGCCGCAGCGGGCGGTCCGGGCAAGCTGGTCGTCAAGAATATCGGCCTGATGTTAAGCGGCGACTTGGGCAGACCGATCCTGGATGCCGACGCTGTCGTGGCGGTTGACGGCCGCATCACCGCGATCGGCAGACTAGCCGACCTCGACACCTCCGGCGCTACCACGACGATCGATGCAAATGGCACAGCGTTGGCTCCGGGCCTCATCGACAGCCACGTCCATCCCGTGGCCGGTGATTGGACGCCGCGGCAGAACCAACTCGGGTGGATCAATTCCTGCTTGCACGGCGGCATCACGACGATGATCTCGGCCGGCGAGGTGCACACGCCCGGACGCCCGCGCGATGTCGTCGGCATCAAGGCGATGGCAATCACTGCGCAGCGCTGTTTTTCGAACTTCCGCGTCAACGGCGTGAAGGTCCACGCCGGCGCTCCGGTGATCGAGCCCGGCATGGAAGAAAAAGATTTCGCCGAGCTTGCCGGCGCCGGTATCCGCTATCTCGGCGAGGTCGGGCTCGGTGGCGTCAAGGACGGTCCGACCGCGCGCAAGATGGTGGCCTGGGCGCGTAAGTACGGCATCAACAGCACCATCCATACCGGCGGCCCGTCCATTCCCGGCTCAGGTCTCATCGACAAGGACGTCGTACTGGAGGCTGACACCGACGTGATCGGGCACATCAACGGCGGCCATACCGCGTTGCCTGACGACCAAATTCAGTGTCTCTGCGAGCAATGCAAGCGCGGCTTGGAACTGGTTCACAACGGTAACGAGCGCGCCGCCCTGGTGACGTTGCGCGCGGCGAAGGAATTGAAGCAACTCGACCGTGTCATCCTCGGCACCGATGCACCGGCCGGCTCCGGCGTGCAGCCACTTGGAATCTTGCGGATGATTTCGATGCTTGCCTCGCTTGGTGAGATTTCCGCCGAGACGGCGTTCTGTTTTGCGACAGGCAATACAGCGAGGTTGCGCGCACTAGACTGCGGCTTGATCGAACTCGGCCGCGCCGCCGATTTCGTCTTCCTCGACCGCGCTCAACATTCAGCCGGTAAAACGCTGCTCGACAGCATCCAACTCGGCGATCTTCCCGGCGTCGGCATGACGGTGATCGACGGCGTCGTGCGCTCGCAGCGCAGCCGCAACACACCGCCGGCCACTACGGTGCCGACTATCGTCGCCGGGTAAGCACAGTGGCACCGAAGGCCGGCGTCTAGGTCACTTTTGCCAGTAACGCCAAGAGCTCCGCGCGTTCCCCTGCATCCAGGGGCGCCAGCGTCTTCTCGGTGATGTCTTTGGCGATCGACCTGGCGCGTTCATAGACGATCTCACCGCGGCCGGTCAGCGCGACAAGAAGGCGGCGCCCATCGGCGGGGTCTGGTTTGGCGCTGGTGAAGCCGCGCCGGGTCAGACGATCGATCACGCCCTTGATCGTTGCGCCATCCATCGCCGTCAATCGTCCGAGCAGATTCTGCGACGACGGCCCAATTTCCTTCAGCTTGGCGATTGCCGCCCATTGCGTCGGCGTCAGTTCCTCGATCATCCGTGAAGCAAAAATCGTCGTATGACGCTGTTGCGCCAGGCGCAGCATGAAACCCACCTGTCGCTCCAGCGTGTAATTGTCATCGTCGCGAATTTGAGCGGTTGCTTTCCTCGTTCTCATTTCCCGTTCCCGGCCGGCATAACTTGTGCATCACTTAAGCGACAAACTCAGAGCGCCAGATAGGCGTCGCGAATATCCGGGCGCGCATCAAATTCGGCGAGCGTGCCAAAGAAGCGAATGCGTCCCTTTTCGATGACGCAGACGCGATCGGCCACGAGACGCGCAAACCGGATATTTTGCTCGCTAAGGAGAAGGCTCAGGCCTGCTCGCTTCATCGCCGTGATCGCCTCGATCATCTGCTCGACGATTTTCGGCGCGAGGCCTTCCGACGGTTCATCGAGCAATACCAGCGACGGATTACCCATCAAGGTTCGGGCGATGGCCAGCATCTGCTGCTCGCCGCCTGACATCCGGCCGCCAAGCCGGCCGCGCAGTTCGCTCAAGTTCGGAAAGATTTCAAACAACCGCTCCCGCGTCCATTGCGGTGCGTCTCAATTCCGGCCTTGGCGACGCACCTGGCGGCCGACTTCAAGATTGTCGTCGACCGTCAGGTCCGAGAAGATGCGGCGGTCCTCCGGCACATAACCGAGCCCACGCCGCACCCGCTCGTAAGTGGGAAGGTGCGAGATAGCAGCGTCGTCGAAAACAATCTCGCCCTCGGAACCGGCGATCAGACCCAGAATAGATCGCAAGGTCGTCGACTTGCCGGCGCCATTGCGTCCAACCAGCGCCACCGCTTCGCTTGAGCCGACATCCAGCGCAACGTCGTAGAGAATGTGCGCGCGACCATAACCGGCGTTGAGCCCCTTGACGGTGAGCTTTGGCTGGACGGCCATCACGTCAACGCTCCAAAAAGCGATCCGGCACCCAGATAGACGGCCTGTACCTCCGCGTTGGCGCGCACCGTCGACGGCGAACCCTCGGCAATCAGGACGCCGCGATTGAGCACAAGGATGCGATCGGCGTGGCCGAACACCGCGTCCATGTCATGCTCGGTGAACAGGACGCCGATCTGGCGCTCGCGCGCAATCCGCGTGACGAGCGACATCAGAGCGCCGCGCTCGCTCGGCGCCATGCCGGCGGCCGGCTCGTCCATCAGCAGCAACTTCGGATCGTTGGCGAGCGCGATCGCGAGCTCCAGGCGCTTGACGTCGCCGTAAGCAAGCTCACCGCAACTGCGGTCGCCCTGCTCCGCCATTCCAACCCAGTCGAGAAGTTCATCAGCCTCGCGGACAAAATACCGCGCGGCCCAGCGGAGCGCGAACCGATGACCGCCGTGCGATAGCAGCGCGGCCCGCACATTCTCGGCGACGGTCATCGAGCCGAAGGTGGCGGCGATCTGGAACGTGCGTCCGACACCGAGCCGCCAGATGTCGCGTACCGCGAGGCCGGTAACGTCGCGGCCGAACATGCGCACACGTCCCGCGCTCGGTGCGAGCTGACCATTGATCATGTTAAAGCAGGTGCTCTTCCCTGCGCCGTTGGGGCCGATGAGCGCGAGCATCTCCCCAGCCTGCAGCGAGAAGCTAACGTCCTTGACCGCCTGGAAGCCCGAGTATGACTTCTCCAGATTTTCGACGGTAAGAACGCTCATGTTTTCGCGTCCGCTGCACGCCGAAACCGCAAAGCTGCGAACGCGCCGAGCACACCTCGAGGAAACAGCGAAACCAGAACAATGATCAACAGCCCAAGCACAAGCTTTGAATAGTCGGTGTGGCTGATCACCCAGATCGAAAGCGACTTATAGAGCGCGGCGCCGACGATGCCGCCCGACACCGTACCGACGCCGCCAAGCAGGATCATCGCCAGCCCGTCGATCGACAACGGAATGCCGAGATCGTCGGGAAAAACGCTGCCCTTGAGAAAAGCGTAAAGCGCGCCGGCAAGGGCCGCGAACGCTCCGGCAATAACGAAGCCAATCCACTGAATCTTATGTCGCGACAAACCGATCGCCTCGGCGCGCAATTCGTTGTCACGCAGCGCGCGCAAGGCATAGCCGAACGGAGAAAACAAAATCACACGCAAGAGCGCAATGCCGACGGCGACCAGCGCAATTGTCAGCCAATAAAAATGCGACGCTGTCGCCGCCCAGGCGCTTGGCCACACTCCAATCAAGCCGTTGTCGCCGCCGGTCACCTCGGTCCATTGAAAAGCGACCGACCAGACGATCTGGGCGAAGGCGAGCGTCAGCATCGCGAAATAGACCCCCGACAGACGCACACAGAACCAACCGAAGACCAGGGCTCCAAACGCGCCCAGCAACGGTCCAGCCGCAAGCGCGGCCGCCATCGGCAGATGGAGTTGCTGCAACGCCAGCGCCGCCCCGTAAGCGCCCAGGCCGAAATAGGCGGCGTGGCCAAATGAGACGAGCCCGCCAGCGCCAACAAGCAATTGCAGGCTCGCAGCGAACAACATGAAAATGAGCACTTCGCTGGCAACAGCAAGGAGGTAATTACCGGCGATCAGCGGCAGCAGCGCGGCCGCCGCAATCCCGATAACAACGAGAAGCCGGTCGCGCGATCGAAGCGGGCGCCAACGCATAACCTGCAGGCCACTCGCGGCGCGACTAGCCGCTTCAGGGCGACCAAGCAAGCCCCATGGCCGCACAACCAACACCAGCGCCATCACCAAGAACACGAGGATGAGGGAGATTTTCGGAAATACCAGGATGCCGAAGGCGTTCAGCTCCGACACGATGACCGCCGCGAGGAACGTGCCGAGGACATTGCCGAGACCGCCGATGACCACCACCACCAGCACTTCAGTAATGATCTCCAGATCCATGGTATGACTCACCGCTTCGCGCGGGAGTTCCAGAGCTCCGCCAAATGCAGCAAGGAAAATGCCGAGCGCAAAGACGCTGGTGAACAGCCAGCGTTGGTTGACGCCAAGCGCCGCGACCATTTCGCGGTCCTGCGTGGCGGCGCGCACCAGCACGCCCCAGCGGGTGCGGCGCAGCAGCAACAGCAGGACGATAAGGGTTAGCGGTCCGAGCGCGATCAGCAGTACATCGTACGTCGGAAAGAGCTGACCAAACAGATTGAACGCGCCCTTTAAACCGGGTGCGCGGCGCCCGAGCAGATCGCTCGGCCCCCAGACTACCACCACAAGATCTTCGACCACGAGTGTGACGCCGAAGGTCAGGAGCAGTTGAAGCAGTTCGTGCGCCGCGTAAATACGGCGCAATAGCGTCACTTCGACGAGCGCGCCCAGAGCCGCCACGATCAGGGACGCGAGAACAATCCCAGCCCCAGAATCCGAAATCGCCGGAGAAGTGCTCGGTGAGCGTAAAAGCCACATAAGCGCCAAGCATATAGAAAGCGCCGTGGGAAAAATTGACGATGCGGGTGACGCCGAAGATGATCGACAGACCGCAAGCGGCAAGAAACAGCGAAGAAGCGCTCGCCAAACCGGTGGCAAATTCGTTGAAGAGAAAAGTCACCGGCTCGGGCCTGGCGAGAAAAGGAAAAGGCGAAGACGCCCTTGGCTGCAATCAATCCTGCGGGCGCAGCGCCTTGACCTCGCTTTCCGGCGGCAAGTATTTCGCGCCATCGCGATAATGGATGTCGACCATAACGCCCTTGCCGTCCTTCAACGCAGTCTTGCCCACGAAGGCGCCCAGCGTTGACTGATGATCCGCCTTACGGAAGGTCACTTTGCCGAAGGGCGTGTCGACCAAGATCCCTTCGGCGGCGTCGACCAGTTTTTCAGAATCCGTCGATTTCGCTTTCGCGAGAATGGCGGCAGCAGCCTTCAGAGTCGAATAGCCAACAACCGAGCCGAGGCGCGGATAGTCGTTGTATTTCGCCTGATAGGCTTTGAGAAAAACGGCGTGCTCGGGAATGGTAACGGCGTTCCAGGGGTAGCCGGTGACGATCCAGCCGATGGGCGTCTCGTCCTTGAGCGGATCGAGATATTCGGGCTCACCGGTCAGGAAACTAACGACCGAGCGGCCCTTGAACAGACCTCGCGTATCGCCCTCACGCACGAACTTGACGAGGTCAGGGCCGAAAGTGACATTCAGGATCGCATCGGGCTCGGTTTTGGCGAGCGCCTCGACCACCGCGCCGGCGTCGATCTTGCCCTGCGGCGGCCACTGCTCGCCGACCCATTGGATGTCAGGCCGTTTGGCGGAGAGCAGTTTCTTGAAGACCGCGACCGCCGATTGCCCGTATTCGTAGTTGGGCGCAACCGTGGCCCATTTTTTTGCCGACAGCTTGGCGGCCTCCTCCACCAGCATGGCCGCTTGCTCATAATTGGAAGGGCGCAGGCGGAATGTATAGCGGTTGCCTTTTGACAGGGTAATCGCGTCGGTCAAAGGCTCGGCGGCGAGGAAGAAGATTTTCTTCTGCTTGGCGAAATCGGAGACGGCAAGTCCGATGTTCGAGAAAAACGTGCCGGCCAGCATGACCACGCCGTCCTTTGACACCAGCTCGTTCGCCGCGGTCACGGCATCGGCCGGCTTGCCGCCATCATCCTTGGAAATCACCTCGAGCTTCTTGCCGTCCACACCACCGGCGGCATTGATCTCTTCCAGCGCCAGTTGCCACCCCTTGCGATAAGGTTCGGTGAAGGACGGCAACCGTGAATAGGAATTGATCTCGCCGATCTTGATCGTCTCTTGCGCCGACGCAGGGATTCCCGCGCTTGCAAACGCCGCAAACACGACGAGGCTCGTAAATAGTGTCGATAGAGTCTTCATGATCGCTGCTCCCACCAGAGTTCAACACCGCTTCAGCGCGCCTTTGCGCTATCGAAGCCCGTCCACGCCCTTGATCTCGTCTTTTTTTAGACCGCCGACGCGCGGCAGCGGCCTGCCGGAATCCGTTACGGCAACCGCAACCATAATCTCGTTGGCACGTGGCGCGTCGGCGACACGCACTTCCATGCCATCGAAGTGACTACGCACGAAGGCTGCGTCCTTGTGGCCCAGCGGCACGTCGAGCGTCACGCCCGGTCCACCCCGCTTTTTCGAGGAAGGGATGAGCGCCGCGCCTTTGCCCAGAACTTTGCGCACCGGCGCACCGAGTTTGGGATGCAGAATCGCCGCCGCATGCTCAAGCTCGCCGTTTTCGCCCACCGCCGCGGCCTTGCCGTAGCTTTCCGCGCGCGGTCCCTCGATGCCGAGCGCCGCCACGGCGCGCTTCGCCAGGAGATCGCCAAGCTCGTCGCCTATATCGATCAGCTCCGAGAGATCTTCGACATAGCGGCCAGCGAACGGGTTTTCGATCACCGCGACTGCGGCGGCACGACGGGTCGGCGGTTCGACGGCCTGTCCCATTTCGAATCGGGTCTCTTCGACGAAGGTAAGAAGCTTCCTGATTTTGGCTTTCATCTGAGACTTTCCAGTCCCTTTATTTCAGCCGCTCCGAAGTGGCGGTCGACGGCATGCCATCCCAACTCCGGCACATTTTCGCGTTTCGAGCGGCCGACAATCCGAACGATATTATCGATATTCCGCAGACCACCAAGACCGCAAAGCAGTGTTTGGCCGCGAAGTTGCAGCGCTGCGGCTTCCAGAACACCGGCGCGACGAAGGCGCTCGGCCTCTTCGAGCCCGGCCGTCAGTGCCTCATCGATTTCATGCTCTGACAACTTGCCAACACCGACGGTCACCAGCAGCTCACCGAGATCGCTTTGCGGATCGCGCGAATTTGCCGGCGCCCGGGCAATTGCCGGATGCCCGGGAAGATCGACCGCATTAGCGACAAGCGTAGCAGCCGCGTCCGCTGCTGCCGCCGAACGGGCGAGCACCGTCACGGCATCGGCAATTCCGAGCGAAAAACTGCGACCGCGCCAACCGGAAGTCGCGACGCCACGCACGGTGTCATGGCCGGAGATTTTGGCGCTGCCAATCAGACTAGGCAGGTCCGGCTGATCGACCATGCCGATCACAAAGCTTTCGTCCGGGAGAAGATGCAGCGCGATATCGCCGCCGTTGTTCACGTAAGCGCGGCGTAACGGCGCAGCCGCCGTCATCGCGCTCAACACTTCCTCGGCGACTGCGCCGGCCACTGCAGCCATCGGCGTGATGAAGCGCTGAACGCAGAGCGGAGCCACGGCGTCGGTCATACGTCGTGCCACAATGCCAGCGGGACGTGCGCTTGTCGGCGTGACCCGAGCGCGCAGCAGCGGTAGTTCGCCGCAAAGCTCATCGAGTACGGTTGCAAACCGACGCCAGGCAGCGCTGTACGCCTTCTCGACATCAGACCGTTCACCGAAAGCCTCGACAATCAAATCGATCGGACCATCGTGAAGATGGAGGCGGCCATCGGGTAAGCGGCTTCGCTGCGGCAACGCTCTCATGTGTCGCTCCGCGCCGGCGCCGAAGCTGCAACGGGGGTGGCCGCCGTCTTGGCGCGCTGCGCCAGAATGTCGCTGACCGGCCGGACATGATCGACGTGACCGCCGAGCGCCGCATAGTCGTCCAGCCGCATGGTGAATTCGATCGGCGCGACGATCGCCGGTGTCGGCACGTAGCCGAAAGCATTATCCGGCAACAGCATAACGTCGACCATGAAAGTGATGCCGCCACCGGGCCAGACGACCACTGGCGCGCCGCCAACGGTCACAGTGGTCAGCGCCTGACGCACCGAACGAGTGAGCCGCACCGGATTTTCCGTGACGCCCGCCCGCAGCGAGCCGCCGGCTCCGCCCATGAACAACACCGAGCAAAGTGCCGGCTCGCAATTCTCGCGAATACGTTCGACGGACACGCGCAGATTCTCGGGCAGTTGTGCTTCGACCGGCTTTAAAGCCTCATCGAGGCGGTAGAAGGCGTGTTGCTCGCCCGTCGTCGAGACCATCAACATCGTCAATCCAGGCCACGCGACTTTGCGATCGAAACCGGAGACGATGTCAAGCGGATCGGAAATATTGGCGCCGCCCCAACCCGCTCCTGGTTCGGCAACGTGGAAATAGCGGCCCGGCGTCGAGCGGCGGCCCTTCATCTTGATGCCGGTGTCGCGCGCGCCGAGCAGTTTGCCCGCCTGGTGCTCGGAAAGCACACCGGTGATGTGGTCGTCGACCACGACAACCTCGTCGACCTTGCCGTACCATTGTTTAGCGAACATGCCGATCGCGGCCGAGCCGCAGCCGACGCGCATGCGTTCCTCGGTTTGACCGTTGACGACCGGCGGCTTGCCGGCCTCAACAATCACACTGGCTCCACCATCGACGTTCAGTTCAACAGCTTTTCGATTGCACAGATCGAGCAGCGTGTCGCATGTAACCCGGCCTTCCTTCTTTCCACCGTGAGTGAGGTGATTGACGCCGCCCAGCGACAGCATCTGCGAACCGTACTCGCCAGTGGTCACATGGCCGACCGGCTCGCCCTTCACCCGTACCGTCGCGCATTCCGCGCCCAAGTAGCGATCGGTATCGATCTTCAGCTTGACGCCGCAATATGAGTAGATTCCTTCGGTGACCACCGTCACCATGTCCACGCCATCGACCTTCGACGAGACAATAAACGGCGCCGGCTTGTAGTCGGGATAGGTCGTGCCGGCGCCGATCGCGGTGACAATGGGCGAAGGCGCGTTGACAATATCGCCGCTCCACTCGCGCGCCTGGCTCATAAAAGGCACGACCTCGCCACCGTGCTTGACGGTACGCTCAAGCAGCACGTGCGGATCGACACGGACCAGCTCGCCATTGTGGTTGGCGTAGCGGTCGCAGGCGCCAGTCATGCCGGGGCGGATGTAGCAAAGCACCGGGCAAGCGTCGCAGCGGATCTTGTCGTCAGGTTCGGCCATTCACGTTCTGATCGTGCAGCCCGGCACCGTTTGTATACAAATGATCCCGCCGCTTGGCCCCGTTGTCAAGCTGGCGGATGATCTGCGCACTCTATCTGTGATCGGTTAGTCGCATGCGCGCTTTTGCAAGGCGGATTGTCGCGCCTTATGAATCCTGGTCGCAGCGGAACTCGAAGTGAGAATTGAGATGTTGCAATACAGCTATCGGCCGCAATTCCCGCCTACCCAACAAACGCGAAACGACGTCGACCAAAGCTGGATCGACTACCTGCCGATCACCGAGCGGCCACCTTTGGTATGGCCCGGCAATGCGCGGCTCGCCGTCATGGTCTGCCCGAATGTGCTTTATTATGAGCTGATGCCGCCGCCCGATCCCTGGATCAATCCGTGGGCGCGCATGACGCCGGACGTTATGATGTACGGCCGGCAAGAATTCGGCAGCCGCGTCGGATTTTGGCGCCTTCTCGACATTCTCGACAAACATAACGTTCCGTGCACGGCGGTGCTGAACGTGGCCGCGCTCGCCAGGTTTCCCGAAATCCGGACAGCCATCATCGAGCGCAAATGGGACCTCCTCGGCCACGGCATGTACAACACTCGATTTATTTGCGGCCTCAGCGAAGATGACGAGCGGGGCTACTACCTGGAAATGCTGCGCATCACCCGCGAACTCACCGGCATCGAGATGAAAGGCATGGGCGGCCCGGGTCCGCAGGCCGCCACCGAGAACACACCGGATCTGCTCGCCGAGACAGGCTTCCTCTACTACGCCGACTTTTTCCACGACGATCAGCCGTTTCCGATCAACGTGAAATCAGGGAAGCTGATCTCGATGCCCTATTCGGTCGAGATCAATGACGTGCCGATTTTTTCCACGGCGTATGAAGGCGACGCGTTCGTTGAGATCGTGCGGCGACAATTCGATCGGCTCTATGCCGAAGGCGGTCGCGTCATGTGCATAACCGTTCATCCCGCGGTAATCGGACAAGCGCAGCGCGCCAAGTACATCGATCTCGCGTTGGAATATGTCAGCTCATTCCCGGACGTCTGGTTCGCCACCGGCCGCGAGATTGCCGAGCATTATATGGCGAATTGCTATGACACCGTGGCCGGCGCCATAAGAACGTGGCCATGGGCGGCGCGATGAGCGACCACGATCGGGTCCATCACGAGAATTCGACGATCGTGTCACGACCGCCGCTGACCTGGCCGTACGGCTATCGCGTGGCTTTTTCGGTCGTGGTCTGCGCCGAATATTATGAGCTGCAGGCTCCTGCGGAGGCGTTTGTTCCGCCGAATGTACCGGGCGGTTTCGGCCGCGCTCCCTATCCGGACGTGCGGGCGTTCTCGCAGCGTGAATACGGCAATCGCGTTGGTATCTTTCGCGTGATGGACGCGCTCGACAAACATCAGATAGGCGCGACCGTCGCAGCCGACGCCGTGATTGCTGCACGGTACCCCTATCTGATCGAGCAATTTCAAAAGAGAAATTTGGAGATCGCCGGACACGGTCACAGCCTGACGCGGGTCATCTCCAACAAAATGTCAGAAGATGACGAGCGAGACTACATCGGTGCCTCACTCGATGCAGTCGAAAAGGCGAGCGGCGTAAGGCCAAAAGGCTGGCATGGCCCGGAATATGGGGAGTCCGAACGGACGCCGGCGCTGCTCGCCGAGTTTGGCGTGAAATACGTTCTAGACTGGCCTAACGACGAGCAGCCCTATCTGATGAACACTCCCTTGGGCTCGATTGTGTCGATTCCGATGGCGCTTGAACTCGACGATGTCATTACTCACTATCATCGGCGGATCGGCCTGGCTCGCTGGCGTCAGGCGATTGCTGAAGCGCTCGATCAGCTGTTGGCGGACGGCGCCGCAAGCGGCCGCCACCTGGTGCTTGCGCTTCATCCGTGGCTGATCGGCCATCCGCATCGCATCGGTTACCTCGAGGACGTGCTCGCGGACGCGAGTAAGCGCAGCGGTTTGTGGATTACGACCTCGGGCGAAATCGCCGATTTTTATCGGCGACAACTCCCGCCGGGTGGGTGAGCTGGACCGCCCGCAATGACTGCCGCCGCTATACTGGGCTAAAGTGGCGGCCGTTCCGCGGGACGACCAGATCCCGCTTCGTATGCGGCGCCAACACGAAACAGCAAATCTTCCCGGAACGGCCTCGCGACCAGTTGCATGGCTTGCGGCAAGCGATTGCGCGTAAACCCGATCGGCACCGACAAACCTGGCAGGCCGAGGAGATTGAACGGCCGGGTGTTGGCGACAATCTGACCGAGTACCTGCGACATTGCGGCCGAGCCGCCGACATCGGTTTCGGCCGCCGTCGGTACCGGCCGCTTCAGCACCGGGACGTGCAGCACGTCGCACGTGGCAAATGTCTCGCGCAAAATCTGTTCGAGCAAGCGCGCCCGCGCCCGCACGGCCTCAACATACAGCGTCGCGGGTACACCCAAGCCGACCAATAGTCGCGCCCTTGTCTGCTGCGCATAATCTTGCGGACGTTCGCGCAGCCATTGCAAATGCAATCCCGCGGCTTCCGGCCAGAGTATGGCGTTGGATAAATCATTGAGAGCACCGTGATCGCCGATCGGCACGTCGACGACTTTTGCGCCCTGCTTCTCAAGCACGGCACGGCTGGCTGCGAGCAGGTCCGCTACTTCGTGATCGATGGCGTCGTAGTAATATCGAGCCGGGACGCCAATTGTCACACCGGCGAGCGAGCGCGCTGTTGTTGCGTCATTGGCGGCGCTTTCGTAATCCGGCACCGAAAGCCGGCTGGACATGCCGTCATGAGCGTCAGTACCGGCGATTATTGACAACAGCCGCGCGCAGTCGCCGACGTCGCGCGCCAGAACGCCGATGCAATCGAGCGATTGGGATAGGGGCATGGTGCCGTAGCGGCTGACGCGGCCGAGTGTCGGCTTGATGCCGACGATGCCGCATGCCGCAGCCGGCAATCTTACCGAGCCGCCGGTGTCCGAGCCCAACGCGCCGAACGCCAGACCCGCAGCCACCGCAGCACCTGACCCCGACGATGAGCCGCCGGTGATGTGGTCCGTGTTCCACGGGTTGCGGCAGCGGCCGAAATGATCGTTGTGCCCGGTCGGCCCCATGGCGAACTCCGCCATGTTGAGCCGCCCTAACTCGATGCCGCCAGCGGCGTCGAGCTTGCTGAGAACGGTCGCGGTGTGATCGGGAACAAAGTCGGCGCGGACTTTTGAGCCGCACGTGCAGATTTCACCGGCGCGATAGAACATGTCCTTGTGCGCCAGCGGCACACCGTGGAGCGGACCAAGCGGACGCCCGGCTTTGACTGCCTGATCGGCAGCGCGAGCCTTCGCCAAGGCGCTGGCAGCAGCCACGCGAATGAAGCAATTGAGCGCCGGCTGCAATCTTTCGACGCGCTCGAGGCAGGCCTCAACCAAAGCCTCCGATCGCAATCGCCCTTGGGAAATTGCGGCCGCCGCTTCGCGCAGCGTCAGCACCGTGACATCGTTCACCGGCCGGCCCCACCGAGAACATCGGCCTCCAGCAGGCGGTAGTAGCGCTCACTGGTCTCGTCGAACGATGGAGATTGCAGCAGGCTCGCCGCAGCGCCTTGAATGCGATCAAGCGACCGCGCAACCGCCTCCACATCGTCGGCATTGACGCTCACGCCAAGGTCGGCGATGACTTTTTCCAGCGCCGCCCTGCTCGCTGCATCGCCCGCCGAAACGCTCATGTTGATCGCCTCCACTTCACGAAACTGTACACAATTTTCTTCTCGTAGCACACTCAACGACGGATTTTTGCGGGCTGCATTCCATTGGCTCAAGGAGAATGAGAATGACTGAACGACAGCGACCGAACCTGCGTGCGCGGCTCGCAAGCAAAGAGCTCCTGGTCGCTCCGGGCGTGTTCGATGGAATCTCGGCGAAGATCGCCGATCAGATGGGCTTCGAAACGCTCTATATGACCGGCTACGGGACGGTGGCTTCGCACCTCGGACTACCCGACGCCGGTATCGCCACCTTCAGCGATATGGTCGGGCGCGTCGCAGTCATCGCCAAAGGAACGAAAACGCCGCTCATTGCCGACGGCGATACTGGTTATGGCGGCTTGCTCAACGTTCAGTACACGGTGAGGGGTTATGAAGCGGCGGGCGCCGTCGCTATCCAACTTGAGGATCAGGAATTTCCCAAGAAGTGCGGCCACATGCTCGGCCGGCGCGTGGTGCCGATCGACGACATGGTCGACAAGATCAAAGTCGCGGTCGCAAGCCGGGAATCAAACGATTTTCTCATCATCGCGCGCACTGATGCGCGAACGACGCACGGCCTCGACGAGGCTCTGCGCCGAGCCGAGGCCTACGACAAGGCTGGCGCCGACATACTCTTCGTCGAGAGCCCTGAAAGTCTCGAGGAGATGCGCACGATCGGACGAACTTTTGATAAGCCGCTGATGGCGAATATGGTCGAGGGCGGACGCACGCCGGTGGTGGATAAGAAAACGCTCGAGGAAGTCGGCTATTCGCTCGCCATCTTCCCGTCATTCGGTTTTCTTGCCGCAGGCGAGGCGCTGCACAGCGTTTATCGTCACCTGAAAGAGAACGGCTCAAGCGCCGGCAGCAATATTCCGCTCTATAAGTTCGGCGAGTTCAGCGAGTTGATGGGCTTCGGCGACGTCGCCAAATTCGATAAGACTTATGGGCGGCAATAGGGCCGCGGCGACGCGGCGCGGTGGCTAAGCCGCGACGAGGCGGAAGTGCTCCCACTCGGTCGGCGTCCGCCGCAGCACTTCCGGCCAGCCGCCGTTACCTCCCTGTGGGCTGATGCGGCGGCCAGCGAAGCCAAACTCGCTGTTTGACGCGAACGGAAACGGCGACAGTGAATAGACGCCGGTCTCCTGAGGCTTAATCGTCACTGCAGCATCTTCGTCCGCACTACGCGGCACATGCTCGAAAGTTTGCACGCCGCGTTCGCTCGGATGGACCCTGTTGAAGTAGAGGGCAAGCGTGTCCATGAATTGCAGCTGTTTGTAATTTTGGAACAGTTTCTTTTCTTCGAGTCGACCGGCAAGCCGAGGGTCCTTGGCGATCTCCGCCTTCAGCCGCTTCTGCCGCGCCAGTTCGCCATCGAGCATACGTTCGGCGAGTGGCCGTTCTTTCTCAGGAAATTGCTTGATCAGCACGTGTTGGGAAAGACCGTAGCGGCCGTTGTAAAGACCCCAGCTGTGCATGCTCGACATCAGGCCGCAGAACGGGCTCTGCCGCTCGTTGAAATCGGGCGATTGTTTGCTTGTTACGGTGATGTACTCGGCAGGCGTCTCGATAAGGTTGTAGGGAAGGCCAGTCTTCTCATCGATAACCGGATCGCGGTCGAACTCAAGCCAACCGGCGTCATGGTGGGAAATGACGTAGACCATCGGGTCAAGCGGCGACAGCGGCTCGAATTCGTCATTGCCGAAGGCGCGCGCAAATTGCCCGGACAGGGCCGTGTGTTCATACATCATGATCGCCAGTCGCGGCGAGCCGGCGGGAGCGGATTGAATAATCATGGGCTGTTCGGCGGCCTGTTGAACGCGGAGCGGAACTTCATCGTAGCGATATCAGAGGCTTCTTGAAAGCGGGCTCCATACCCAGCCTCGATCAGGTGTCTCGCGACAATTTCATGCGGTAGTGGAAGTCCTGCGCCACGTGCCAATTGTATGAGGCAACGAGCGTGCCCTTGCGCGTCACGTAGCGGCGTAACGCGCACACGCTGATCGTACCGGCGTTCTGCTGCAGATGACTGGCAACGTCCCGGTTCATCAGCTCGCCACGCAAATCTTGCTCGATCTCCACAATTTCTTCGCCGGTTCGCTTCGTCAGATGCGCGTGAAACGGGCCTACGCACCGGGCTAATTCGCGCACGTAGCGCGACAATCGTTCCGGCACATAAGTGTGAACATAGCAGATGACGCTCCCGCCCATTTCGCCGCGGCGCAGACCCTTGATCAGCCACCATCGCGAACCGGATTTGCCGCCGATCTCAGCTGCGATTTCTGCGGGAAGCTTGGTTTGCGCGCTCGATAGCAACTCATAGTGAGTGTCCAGGGCGAACTGCGACAGATCGGCGAGCGATGACAACGAATGCACGTAGCGCGCTTGCGGGCTTGCGGCGACCACGACGCTGCCCGCGCCTTGCCGCCGTTGGACCATTCCGTGATCAACCAGGCGGCGAAGCGCCTCCCTGACGGTAAAGCGGCTGGCGCCGAACTCGTCGCACAATTCGCTTTCGGTCGGCAGACGCTCTTCAAGCGGGTATTGTCCGGTTTCCACGCGCTGGCTGAGGACACCCAAGATCTGCATATAGCGCGGCGGTTCCATCGTCATGCCGCCATCCTCCGCTGCCCCGTCATACCGACATCCCAGCCGACTTGTCCGGACATATTGCCGGACTATAACCCAAATGTGTACAGACAGAATGTCCTCGGGCACGGCCGCGCGAGGCCAATGATCAAGGCCAATGATGGAGAAGGTTGTAACGATGAACGACGTTCTAGGCTGGCGGCGAAAATTCGGAGTCTTGGGACCATCGACCAATACGATCGTGCAACCCGACTTCGACGACATGCGCCCCATCGGCGTGACCAACCACTACAGCCGCATCTTTACGCCGAACGCGGACGCCGTCAGTAACGACAGTTTCAGGGCGGCGACGGAAGTCATCGCCGGCAACGTGATCGACGCTGTCCGCAGCATCATGACCTGCGCGCCGCATTATCTGGTGATGGGAATGTCGGCGGTGACGTTCATCAACGGGGAAAAGGGCGCCGATACATTCACGCGGCAAGTCGAGGACGCCTCCGGCGTCAAGATCAGCATCGGCAGCCACGCGAGTACTGCCGCGCTACGCCGCTACGGCGGCGTGCGGCGCATCGCCATTCTCTCCCCCTACTGGCCGGTGATGAATACCGAGGTCATTCGTTACTTTACCGACATGGGCTTCGAGGTGGTGCGCGACATTTGCCTGCAATGCCGGTCGTGGATCAACATTGCCGAGCAAACCACGGAAACCTTGCGGAATGCGCTGTTGAAGCTCGATGGCGACGACATTGACGCCATCGTTCAGGTCGGCACCAACCTTTCCATGGTGCGGCTTGCCGCGGCCGCGGAAATGTGGCTTGGCAAACCGATCGTCGCCATCAACACGGCGACTTATTGGCACGCGCTTCGCGCCAATGGCATTGATGACCACATGGAAGGCTTCGGCCGACTGTTGGCGGAGTTCTGAGATTTTCTGATGGTAGCAGCCGCAGCACTGACGCTTGGTAAAACCACCGTTCACCGGGTCATCGATCTCGACCCGTTTGCAATTCCGATCGCAAATATTTTCCCCGGCGCGACGGTCGCGCAGCTCAATCCCGCGGCGCAAATGCTGGCGGACCAGCACTTCGACTTTGCGACCGGCAAGGTTTTGCTGGTGATCCAAAGTCACCTGGTCCGTTTCGCCGGCAAGACGATCCTGATCGATGCCTGCGTCGGCGAGCACAAATCGCGGCCGCTGCGGCCGGAATGGAACCTTCGCACCGGCACGCGGTATCTCGCCAATCTGGCGGCGGCCGGATGCACGCCCGAAGACATCGACATCGTCATGTGCACCCATCTGCATGCCGACCATTTGGGCTGGAATACCCGTCTTGAATCCGGCCGGTGGGTGCCGACTTTTCGCAATGCGCGCTACGTCATGACCCAACGCGACATCGATCAACGGGCACAGGACGCCGCGCAATCGCCGCAGGCCAATCACGGCAGTTATCAGGACAGCGTTTTGCCCGTACTCGATGCCGGCCTCGTCAAAACAGCGAAACCGGGCGACGAGATCGTAGACGGAGCAAAGATCATAGATTTGACCGGCCATTCGCCAGGACAAATCGGCCTCGATCTCGACGCGGATGGAGGATCAAGGTTGGTATTTTGCGGCGACGCCATCCACAGCCCGGTGCAGGTTTTTCATCCTGAATGGTTCAGCGGCTTCTGCTTTGACGGCGCGCAAGCGGTGCGGACGCGCCGATCGCTGCTTGAACGCGCGGTCGGCGAGGGCTTACGGCTGATGCCAGCTCATCTGCGCGGAACGAGCATGCGGGTAGAGGAAAAGAACGGCGGCTTCGTGCCGGTTATTGACCCTTGACGCAGAAACACCTCAGGCAACCTTCTCTGAGTCGCGCAGCGATTAAATCATCGAGGTGCGCATCAAATAATCGTGGTGCTTGACGGGATCGGCGACGATGCTGCGCAGATCATCGTAATACGCGCACCGCGCCGCCGGTTCCCGTGTGTTGAGAATGGACCGGTTTCGTAGCGCGGTCTGCTGCACGACGTCGAGCGCAACGTTTCGGCGCTGACGGCTGTAGCGTTCGAGCGTCCCGATCGGCGCGCCGCGGATTACCTCGGTGAGCGTGCGGCTAAGATTGAACGCGTCGTGGATACCGCCATTCAGGCCCATCCCGCCGAGCGGATTATTCACATGCGCGGCGTCACCGGCAATCAGCATCCGCCCGTTCACATAGGTCGAAGCAACCCTCTCGTGCACGCGATAGGCGGTGCGGTGACTAACCTCGTAGGGTATATCGCGCGGCACGGCGCCCTGGAGCAGGTGCTGCGCGCGTTCAACCGAGGTCACATCCGCATCGGTCAGCGAAGAATCGACCGGGAACAGAGCACGCCATACGCGAGCAGTGCGGATCAGCACAAACCATTCATCGGGATCGGACAGGTACGCGATATTAGCGATGTCCGGCATTGCCTCGCTGAAATCATAGGTCGTGGATACCGTGAGAAAAATCTCCGGGATCGTAATGCCATCAAAGGCGACGCCCATGGCCTTGCGCACGACACTGCCGATGCCGTCGGCGCCGACGACGAACGAACCCGAAATTGTCTCGATCGCGCCATCCGGGAGAGACACGTCAACCTCGACGCCGTCGCCGGTCTGACGCGCGGCAACCGCTGCGGTGCCAAGCCGGATCGTAGCGCGCGGATTGGTCTTTAGCTTCGCAAACAGCATTTCGCCGAGGCGCCACTGCTCACATTGTATGCGATAGGGATGATCGGTGTCGCCCTCCAGCCGCGAAAGCTCGAACGTTGCGACGACGCCCTCTTTACGGTCGCGGAATTGCCACGTCGGACATATCAGGCCTTGGTCGATCATCGCTTCGACCACACCGAAACGTTCCAGCATGTCCAGCGTCGGAGGATGAAACGTCGAGGCGCGCAGGTCATGCGGCAACTCCGCGCAGGCCTCGACGAGAACAACCGGAATACCCTCCTCGACAAGCAGCGCCGCCGCAACAAGACCCACCGGTCCCGCGCCGACGATGAGGACTTTTTGGCTTATTTCTTTGGACATCGCGTTCCTTGACTCAGGCCACAAGCCGGTCATCATTGAGTTGTCCGGACAAAGATGGCGGTGTTTATCACAATGGGCAAGCGATCAGTGCGCCCGGTGTTCGAAAAGGCAGGTTGATGCATTATCCTTTCGTGCCGTTTCCCATGCGCGGCCCGTTGCGTTGGCCGCAGGGAAAGCAACTGGCGCTCATTGTTACGATCAATCTCGAATATTGGGATCTGTTAAAGGAATCCCCGGCACCTTACTACGCCGGCGGCCCCGCGATCTTGCCGGACATGCTGCCGGGAAATATTCCCGATTTTCCCAATTTCTCCTGGCGTGAATACGGTCAACGCATGGGGGTCTGGCGCCTTTTTGACGCGTTCGTCGCGGCGGGTGTGCGCGCAAGTTGCACGATGAACGCCAAAACCGCGCTGGAGCGGCGTGCGGTGATCGACGGTGCGCTTGAACGCGGATTCGAGCTTATCCCGCACAATTACGAGCAAGGCGAATTGCTGTGCCATCTGCAGCACAAGCCCGACGAAGAGAGAAAGGTCATCGAGGAAACGCTCAAGGTCTATGAGCGTGTCACCGGCCGTAAACCGCAAGGCTGGCTGTCGTCATCGTTGCGCAGCACCACCAACACGGCTGCGATCCTGGTCGAACACGGATTGAAGTTCTGGTGCGATCTCATGAACGACGATCAGCCGTACATGATCGAAACCGCCAAGGGGCCGATCGTCGGCGTCCCCTACTCCATCGAAATCAACGATTTCACCCTGTTGTTGCGGCGTGGCCTGACTAACGATGCGGTCCTCGACTGCATGAAGGAGCAATTCAACGTTCTCTACGCCGAAGGCGCGCGCACCGGCATGATGATGAATGTCGGGCTGCATCCACATGTGATCGGGGTTCCGCACCGCGCCGGCATCCTGCGCAAATTCTTCGATTACGCAAAACAGTTCGACGGCGTGTGGTGGGCAACGAGAGAAGAAGTTGCCGCGTGTTATCGGCAACAGCACGCAACCCACATTCCGCCGCAGACAACTCTGCCGTCATGACCGTCGGATCGGCGATCGCCAGATCGCGCACGGCGGTGCAAACGCCCGCTTTCATAGGTGCGCTAATTGTGGCGCTAGTCGCCGCCGCCGCCATTGCGCTTGGCGGATATATCGTTGCCCGTCAGGTCGTGTCTGGACTGTTGCTCGGTTCGATTTACATGACCGTTGCAGTTGCCTTCACACTGACGATCGGCGTTCTCAACTTCCTGAATTTCACAATCCCCACCTTGTTCATGCTGACCGGAATGGTGGCGTGGGGATTGATGACCAGCGGATACGTCAAATTCGCGGGCGGCTGGGCCTGGCTCATCGCGCTGTGCGCCGGCGCGGCAGTCGCTGTCATCGCGTCATTGCTGGTCGAGCGCTTCACGTTCCGCTATCTGAAGATGAAACACGGCGACGCCACCGAGCACGCCATTCCTCTGGTGTCTTCGCTGGGTTTTTTGCTCATCTTTGAGCACCTGGTATTGATTTTTTTGGGCTCGGAATCGCAGCGCTTCGCCGTTCCGTTCAAGGCCGACATCCATGTTGCCGGCCTCGTGATCGGCGTGCCGCAGCTTGCGAGTTGCGTACTTGCTGTTGTTGTCGTGGCCGCGCTTAGCTTCATTTTGAAGAACACTAAAACGGGCCGCGCTTTGCGGACAATCGCCGAGAATCCGGACACCGCTTCTCTCCTCGGTGTCGAAGTCGACAAGGTCGTGCCGGTTGTGTTCATCCTGACCGGCTTGCTGGCCGGAGTCGCCGGCGCGCTCTTTACCGTCAATTACGGCAATGTGTCGCCGTTTATGGGCGATAACGTCGGCACCAAAGCGATCGCCGCCATGGTGCTCGGAGGGATCGGTTCGATTTGGGGAGCGATTGCCGGCGGCCTGATCGTCGGATTGATTGAAACGTTCTCGATCTACCTGTTCGGCGGCGACTCCGTGCAGATGGTGGTCTGGGAACTCATACTCGCCATCGTCATTATCCGGCCACGCGGTTTGTTCGGAACCGTCTCGGCTGGAAGAGGGAAAATGTGATGCGCCCTACCGCGGGGCCTCAACGCGCCAATGGGACGCGATGGCGATGAGCGGATATGCTTCGGGGATCCTCGCGATCCTGTGTATCAATCTGATCTTCGCCTACGGCATTTTCGTTCCGGCGGCCGCGGGCCAGATCAATCTTGGCGGCGCCGGCTTCCAAGCCATCGGCGCGTACAGTGCAGGCTGGCTATCGAGCGTCGCGGGGCTGCCGGTATGGCTGACAATACCAGCAGCGATGCTGATCGCCGGTCTGATCGGATTCCTGATCGCGTTCCCGGTCTTGCGCACGCGCGGAGTGTACATGGTGCTCGCGACCTTTGCTTTCGGCGAGGCCGTCGCGGGCTTCCTCCTCCGCACTGAGTTCTTCGGCGGCGCCATCGGCATGGTCGTGCCGGCGCATATCGAGGTCTCGATCCTCGTCTGTTGCGCGTTCGCTGTAACGCTGCTGACATTTTATCTGATGGCGACCCGGTTTGGCCTCGCGATGCGATCGATTAACGACGATGAGGCGGCCGCGGTCCTGATGGGCGTTAACGTCCGTGCCGTCCAGGTGACGGCGTTCAGTATCGGCGGCGCTTTCGCCGGACTCTCTGGCGCGCTCTACGCACATAATTTCGGTTTTGTCGAAGCGCAGTATTTCAATTCGTTGCTCTCGATCTACGTGCTGCTGTTCGTGCTGATCGGCGGCGTGCAAACCGCCTGGGGACCGTTGGTCGGCACGCTCGTCTTCACGCTGCTGCCCGAATTCATGCGCATCGGCGGATCATGGCGTTACGTCGTCTTTGGCGCCGCAATCGTGGTGCTGATGATGTTACGTCCGCAGGGCATCGTGACGCGGGCGATGATCGACCAATTGTCACCGCGCCGCTGGACGTTGCGCCGTAACGCAATGGGGGCGTTGCATGGCCGCTAGACCGGCATTGGCGCTCAAAGGCATTACGAAAAGCTTCGGCGGTCTCAGCGTCGTCGAGAATGTCAGCTTCGAAGTCGCCGCCGGCGCGCGCATGGCACTGATCGGCCCGAACGGCGCCGGCAAGACCTCGTTGTTCAATCTCATTTCCGGCGTCTATCCGATCGACAACGGCAGCATTGTGCTCGAGGGCACCGCGATCGAAGAGATGCCGCCGCGATTGCGTGTGCGCGCCGGTCTCGCCCGCTCGTTTCAGAATATCCGTCTGATGCCGCACCTCTCGGTCATCGAAAACGTGATGCTCGGGCAGCATGTATTGGCCGACAGCTTTGGCCAACTATTCGGTCCTCTGGCATGGCAACGCAACAGCCAATGGCGACAGCTTGCCGAAGCGAGTCTGCGCAATGCCGGGGTTGACGTTGATCCCGATGCGGACGTATCGACGCTTTCTTACGGCGTTCGCAAGCGCATCGAAGTCGTTCGTGCGCTGATGAGCCGGCCACGACTGCTTATGCTCGACGAGCCTGCGGCAGGACTTAATCCGCGCGAGACCGCTGAGCTGTCCGCCTTTCTCAAATCGATCGCGCGTGACGGGCTGACTTTGCTTGTCGTCGAGCACGACATGTCTTTCGTGCATGATCTGTGCGAGCGGACCGTCGTGCTCAATTTCGGTCGGCTCATCTACGAGGGACCAACCCGCGGCGTCCAGGACGACGAAGAAGTGCGCGCTGCCTACCTCGGCAGTCGGCGTGTCGCGGTCAAGGGAGCGCACGCCATTGCTTGAAGTGGAAAACCTTGACGTGCGCTACGGCCGCACCCATGCGGTAAAGGGCATCTCATTGACTGTCGGTCACGACGAACTGGTGACGGTGCTCGGCGCCAATGGCGCCGGCAAGACGTCGCTCCTTCGCGCGCTGCAGGGGCTGGTGCCGGCGGCAGCGGGGCGTATCCGGTTCGACGGCGAGGATATTACGGCGCTGTCCCCGCCACAGCGCCTGCGCCGACACCTCGCGCTCGTGCCGGAGGGCCGGCAAATCGTCCTTAGCCTGTCGGTGCACGAAAACCTGCAGATGGGAACGTATTGCCGCAAAGATGCGGCCGCGTCGCGTGATGTGGACGCAATCTACGATCGGTTTTCGAACTTGGCCGCGCGGCGCAAAATGCCGGCGTCGGTGCTCTCAGGCGGCGAGCAGCAGATGCTCGCGATCGGGCGGGCGTTGTTGTCGAAGCCCAAGTTGATGATGCTTGATGAACCGTCGCTCGGATTGTCGCCGTTGCTTGTCGAGCGGCTGTTCGAACTTATCGTCAGCCTCCGCAGCGACGGCCTCGCGATTCTGCTGGTTGAACAGAACACGCACATGGCGCTCGAAGTCGCGTCGCGCGGACTGGTTATGGAACTAGGGCGTGTCGTCATGCAGGGTGCGGTCGAAACGCTACGCCACAACGAACAGCTCGCTCAGGCATATCTGGGACATGTTTAGGTCACTCATAAATCAAGGAGGTCGATGATGGTGAAACTGCAAACCGCGCTCATGGCGGCCGCAACTGCATTGTCCATTATCGGGACGCAGCCCGTGCGAGCGCAGGAGATCGTGATCGGTCTCAACATGGTAAAGTCCGGCGTGCTCAAGAACGTCGGCGAAGCAACCGAAACGTCGGTCAATATTGCGGTCGACGAGATCAACGCCAAAGGCGGCATAGCGGGCAAGAAGATCAAGCTCCTGACCTACGACACCGGCAGCGACCCGAAGCAGGCGGCGACGGGCACGCAGAAATTTGCTGAGGATGACAAGGCGCTTGTCGTCATCGGGCCGTTTTCGTCGGGCGAAGCGGCGGTCGCATTTCCGGTCGGCGAGCGGCTCGGGATCGTCCAGATATCCAATTCATCGTCGCAACCTGGCCTGACCGGCAATTACAGTTACGCTTGGCGGTTCATCAGTGATGAGGGCAAGCAGTTTACCCGCCTCCTCAACACCTTGAAAAGAAAGTCAATCAAAGTCGAGAAAGCGGAAATCCTTTATGTATCGGACGAACGCGTTTCCAACATCTCAGGAACACGTTTCTATCCGGCAATCCTCAAGGCCAACGGCATTTCGTTCGGCGAGCCGATCGGTTTCCAGTACAACAGCTTCGACGTCGGGCCGCAGGTTTCTCAAGCCCTGGAGCGGAAGCCGGACGTCATTGCTATGGCAGCCACGCCAGACAGCGCCGGCAAAGTGATCAAGGAGCTCCGTCGCCAAGGCTTTACGGGGCGCGTCATCGGCTCGCAGATCTTCGCCGATCCCAATTCGATCGACCTGTTTGGCCGTGACGCCGACGGACTTTTGATTGTCGCCGGATTCTGGTGGGATCGCACCGATGCGACCCGTGCTTTCACGAAAAAATATGCGGAGGAAAATGCCAAACGCGGGCTCACCTCCAAGAAAATCCCGCACCACACCGATGCCAACGCCTACGACATCGTCTATCTGCTCAAACAGGTGATGGAGCAAATCGGCGTGACGGGCGATCCGGCCAAGCTGACGCAGGAGCGAACCGCAATTCGTGATGCACTTAAGACCGTCCGCTTCAGCGGGGTAACCGGCGACAACACCTGCTTCGACGCGCAGCGTGATGGCAAGCTCCCTGGCTACGTGATCGAAATCAAGGATTTGAAATGGAATCTTTTCGAACTCATGGCCAGCGGACCCATGTCCGTGATGCGCTCCTATGAATAAGCGGCGCATCTGTATACTCGGAGGCTGCGGCGGCATCGGCCGCGGCGTCGTCAGCGCGTGTTTGGCGAACGGTGACGATGTAGTGGTGCTCGACCTAAAAGCATCGTTGGCCCGGCATCCGCCGCCGGCCGGCGTGCTCGGCGTCGAGATTGATGGCAGCGACGAAGCGTCGGTAACGAATGCTTTCGCAAAAATCGCTGAACAATGGACCGCGCTCGACGGCTTCGTGAACGCCGCGGGCTTTCTGATCGCGCTGCAACCGCTGACACAGACGCCCGTGGACGAGTTCGATGTGACGATCGAAGGCAATGTGCGAACCGCCTTCCTGTGTTGCAAGGCTGCCATGACTCTGCTGGAAAAAGGCAATGCACCGAGCCTGGTCAATCTGGCATCCGGGCTAGGTGGCTTTATCCGACCTAACTATGGACCCTACGCCGCCTCGAAGGCCGCGATCATCGCGCTGACCAAGACACTGGCGCTCGAACACGCTCCGCGCGTACGCGCCAATGCCGTTGGCCCCGGAGCCGTCGACACGGCATTTCTGCGCGGCGGCACTGGACGTTCGGAGGAGCGCAATTCTTCCAGTATCGATATCGCGGCCTACAGCGCGATGATCCCATTACGCCGGATAGCCGTAGTTGATGATATCGTCGGTCCGATCATGTTCCTGCTCGGCCCACAGAGCGCGTATATGACCGGCCAAACACTTTGGGTAAATGGCGGCGCATATATGCCGTGACAGTTCGGCATCGATAGGCCAATCTGCCCGAGCGCCGCACGGCGTCGCCGATCCGGAGGTCGCCCTAAGTCCGCCAGAGGCATGGTGCATAAACCTACCCGCCGGGAGATTTTTGCAGCGACGGCAAAAGCCGCGGCCGCTGGTTGCCTAAGCGTGACGGCGCCCAATCTCGCACGCAGTGAGACGCAACCAAAGAGCGCCACGAAAGCGCTTTCCCAGATCGACTCGTTTCTCCGTGCCGCGGCGAGCGCCGGCGAAATACCGGGTGTCGTCGCCCTAGCCGCAGGTGAAGGCGGCATCGTCTATGAGGGTGCGTTCGGCTGGCGCCGCCTCGCCGGCGGCCAGCCGATGACGCGGGATACCGTATTTCGCGTCGCCTCGATGGTGAAACTGATTACAACCGTTGCCGCGCTCCAGCTCGTCGAACAGGGCAAATTGTCGCTCGACGCGCCGGTCCCCGACATCGAGCCTGCACTCGGGGCGCCGCAAGTTCTTGAGGGATTTAGCTCCGGGGGACTGCCCGAATTGCGTCCCGCAAAACGCCCGATTTCACTGCGTCAGCTCCTGACCCATACTGCCGGCTTTACCTATCGGCTTTGGGATGAAAAAGCGGTCCGGTATTTCAAGGCAGTAGAGCGGCTGCCGTCAGCCCGCCGTAGCGTCGCGTTACGCAAACCACTGATGTTCGACCCTGGGGAGCGGTGGCAGTACGGCCCGAACATCGATTGGGTCGGGCAGATCGTGGAACTCACCAGCGGGATGCCGCTCGATGCCTATTTCCACAAGCACATCTTCGATCCGCTCGGCATGACCGACACTGCGTTCGTCATATCCGAACCGCAGCGCCTGCGAGAAGCCAGTGTGCACCGGCGCGAACCCGACGGCTCGCTGCTGGCGCAACCGGTGGAAAAGCAAACGCGGCAACAAACCTTTCACGGCGGCGGCGGCATTTATTCGACGGCGCCGGATTATCTGGCATTGATACGCGCGCTGATGCAAGGCGGGGCGATTGATGGCGTGCGCGTACTTCGCCCGGAAACCGTCGCGTTGATGGGCGAGAACCAGATCGGCGACATCCGGGTCGGTGTTCTCAGGACAACACAGCCAGACCTCTCCAATGACGTCGACTTGTTCCACGACATCACCTGCAGATGGGGATTTGGTCACCTGATCAACATGGATGCGATCCCAAATGCACGCAGCGCCGGCAGCCTTACCTGGGGCGGCCTGTTCAACACTTATTATTGGATCGATCCTGCAAAGCGTATCGCCGGCGTGTTCATGACCCAGGTGTTGCCGTTCGCGGATGTCCGCGCCTTGCGCATCTATCGCCAGTTCGAACGCGGAATCTACCTCGTGATGAAAGCCGGCTGATGAAGCTGGCCGAACCCACATTCCGGCGCCATTAACCGCCCTCGCTGAGCAAGGAGGAAGCGCGGTTGGAAAGCACTGAGAGCCAAATTCTGCTGCATCGAGACCGGCGAGATCGTGGCGGCGTCGCCTATCTGACGATCAACAACGCACGCCGTCTTAACGCGATGAACAGCGCGTTGATGGATGCATTCGTCGAAACGATGGCGCAGCTCGCCGCAGAAGACGACCTGCGCGCGGTCGTGCTCGCCGGCGCGGGGCCAAAAGCGTTTATCGTCGGTGCCGACATCAACGAAATGGCCGGTATCGAAAACGGCGAGCAGGCAACAGCGTTCATCACACGCTTGCACCAATGCTGCGAAGCGATCCGCAATCTGCCGGTCCCGGTAATCGCACGCATCCAGGGACACTGCTTTGGCGGCGGCCTTGAGATGGCAGCGGCATGCGACGTGCGCATTGCCTCGGAGACGGCCTCGTTCGGCATGCAGGAGGTCAAGCTCGGCATTCCGTCGGTGATCGAGGCAGCGCTCTTGCCGACGCTGGTCGGCTGGGGACGGGCGCGCGAGATCATGTTGCTGGGCGAAACCTTCACCGCCGCGGCGGCGCTCGAATGGCGGCTGGTCGAGCACGTTGTACCGGCGTCGGTTCTCGATGACGCGGTTGAAACCTGGATCGCCAAGCTGCTCACTTCGTCGCCGCGCGCGGTGAGGCTGCAAAAGCGGCTGATCCGGCGCTGGGAGGACTTGCCGCTGGCCGCTGCGGTACAAGCGGGAATTGACGCGTTCGCCGAAGCTTATACGACCGACGAGCCCGCGGCCGTCATGCGCGATTTTCTTGCCGCGCAGGACAAGCGCGGGCGCAACACTTGAGTTCAAGCGTCGTCTGACGCCTTGCCCGGCGGATGTGGCCGCACCCGGAACACGACGAAATGGGAGAGCGAGAAGTTCACCACAAAGCTTGCCAGGATGGCGACAGCCTTGGCGAGCCAGACTGGCAACAGCAGGATTTCCGCCGCGATGAGCAAAGTTGCGGTATTGGCGAGCCACCCGGCAACGCCGGAGAGCACGAAAGTGAAATAGGCGCGCCATCTGAGCTTGCGGCCCGATTCCGCTGCAAAAGTGATCGAGGAGTTCATGACATAAGAGCCGCTGACCGCGACGATCCACGAGATCGTGTTCGCGGCGATCAACAACAATGTCGAGGCACCGCCGCACTGACAGAAGGCGGATAGCGAATCGAACGCGGACAGCACGGCCGCCGAAGCATTCAACCCCGCACGCGCCAAGAGAAACACGCCATAATCGATCGCGGTGTTGACTACACCGACTAGCCCGAAGGCGATCGCTTTGAAACCCAACGCGCGGCTCCGCCAGCCGGCGAGTATCCTGGCGCGCGCCCGGTCGAAATGGGAAATGTCCGTCATCGCCGCCCTCGCATATCACGTCCGGCGTGATCCGCCAGCCCTCCGCCGGCAGGTCTAGCGATGACAACTGCGACCAGATAGCACGACATTTGGAACCGGTTACGCTATACATCAACCGCGCTAGGAAACGCGTCATTGGCTAACACACTAACCGAACCCGGATCGGCGGCGGCGCGCGGCATGAGCGCGGGCGCGCGCATTGCGGATGCCAGTCGCGGACTTTCGATCGTTGTTCCGCTGCACAACGAATCGGCTTCGCTTGCGCGGATGCACACCAGGCTGGTCGAGGTCGCACAATCGCTGCGCGCCAACCGCGGACTTGGCTGTGAAGTTGTCTACGTCGACGACGGCAGCCACGACGACACGCTTTCGATTGCACGCGCGCTGCCGGCAAGCGCGCTTGACGTGCAGGTCATCTCGCTGTCGCGCAACTTCGGCAAGGAAGCAGCGCTGCTTGCCGGTCTCGATCATGCACGTCTGGGCGCGGTCCTGTTCATCGATGGCGACGGCCAGCATCCGCCGGCCCTGATCGAGACGCTGGTCGGGCGTTGGCTCGATGACGGCTACGATGTCGTCTATACTGCCAAGGCGCATCGCGCCAACAAGTCGATCGCCCGTCGCCTGCTGGTGCGGGCCTTTTATTTGCTGTTGAACTGGGGCGCGAAGACCAAAATCCCCGAAGATGCCGGCGACTTTCGACTATTGTCGCCGCGGGGGGCGGACGCGCTGCGTCAACTCCCCGAGCGCAACCGCTTCTTCAAGGGACTGTCGAGCTGGATAGGCTTTCGCCAAATCCGGATCGACTATGAGCCCGACGAACGCACCGATGGCCGCAGCACCTGGAATTTGCGCTCACTGATTGGATTGTCGGTCGACGGATTGACGGCTTTTTCAGTGGCGCCACTGCGGGTGGCTCTCCTGCTCGGTCTCTTGTTGGCGCTGATCTCATTTATCTATGGCGCACAGATCGTTTACGAAACGCTGGTCTATGGCCAGAGAGTCCCGGGCTATCCGTCGCTCTTTGTCGGCGTCATGGTGCTCGGCGGCGTGCAACTCATCATGCTTGGCGTCCTCGGCGAATATATCGCCAAGATCCTCTACGAGCTGAAAGGACGGCCGGTCTATTTCGTAGCCGACCACGCGGTGAAGCTGCACGAGGAACAGAAGCAGGCGGCGAGCGAGGCCCGCACCGCCGCTGAGTGACCCTGCGCTCTCCCGTTTCACGTTCCGTGAGCGGAATCAAAAGATCAAATAACAATCACCTTGGTGCCGACTTTTACACGGCCGTAAAGATCGGTGACGTCCTCGTTGCGCAAGCGGATACAGCCTGACGACACTTGCGTACCGATGGTCCACGGCTCGTTAGAACCGTGAATGCGATAAAGCGTCGAGCCAAGGTAGATGGCGCGAGCGCCGAGCGGATTTTCCGGACCGCCGGGCATGAAGCGCGGCAAATCGGGCCGCCGCCTGAGCATTTCGTCCGGCGGCCGCCAGTCGGGCCACTCGCGCATCGCCGAAACTTCCTTGATCCCCGCCCAGGTGAACCCGGGACGGCCGACGCCGATGCCGTAGCGCAACGCTTTGCCGCCCTCCATCACCAGGTAAAGAAAATAGTGCGGCGTATCGATGATGAGCGTGCCCGGCGGCTGGCCAGTCGGATAGTCAACGATCTGTCGATCGAATTTCGGATCGACCATCGGCCGCGCCATGTCGCCGATACTTGAGGGCGCATAACCCGGCGACCAATCACTGCGCGCGAACAACTGGGGAAACAGGGAGGGCGGCTGACCATATGGCGGCGCCGACTGATATGCCGCCTGCTGCGGTGCGGCCTGATAGAGGGCAGGTTGTTGCGGCGGTACCGCGTAATATTGCTGTGGCGCCGCCCGTTGAAAGAAGGCGGGTGCCTGGATGCCGCGCCCGCGCTGCGTCGTTGGAGCCGCGTAGTATTGCGGCACAGGCTGCTGATGTCCGCGCGGCTGCGGTGCCGGCGCCGCGGCGTAGTATTGCGGTGTGGGTTGGTGGAGTGGCGGCTGCGTCGCTGCAGTTTGATAGTAAGCGCGCCCCGAGTAGATCGGCGCGGCATATCTGGGCGCGGCATATCTGGGCGCAGCATAGCCAGGCGCCGGATAAGGTGCGGGTCGATAGCCGTATTGTCCCGGTCCGAATGTGTGAGCGATAAAGCCGCTATTGACGCCGGTCGCCTGACCTCCCGCATAAATCTGCCAGCCGGGATCGAGCAGCGGGGCCTGCGCGCGGGCCTCGGAAGTGATCACAAGTGAAGCCGTGCCCACGGCACTGATGGAAATCGCCGCCCACACCAACGCGCAACTACGCCGCATGCCGCACCTGTACTCGCACCGATAGTCCGACGGGAATACCAAGCTCACCCGCCCGCAACGAGTACAGGCGTAAACGCCGACTGTTTGGTTAATTTTTTCCAGTCCGCGTTGGCGGCGCGCTTCTTCGTACATTGTTCAGCAAGTTATAGTTTATTTTCGGTAAATCGCGCCTCGCCGCAACCAACCGCTGGTGTCCACCTGCTCGCGTTGGTGACGTGAACGCGACATTAAGCGTCGCCTTCTAGTGTCCTTTGCGCAATTGGTCGGTGATATATGGCCGCGCCGCGCAAGATCTTTCGCATCGAAGAGATGGCTGCTCCGCAGTGCCCTGCGCAGGTCGAGGCACCGGGGCAGGCGTCAGAGCGCGCGCCAGGGCTGTCCGAGATCATGCACGAGCTTGGCGCACTGCGCGCTCTGCTGTCGGGCCCCTCCTCCCGGGAATCTTCCGGATCGAGCCCGTTGCAGCGCGAAGAAGCCGAGCGCTTCGCTTCCAAGCTTCGGCTCATTCGCTCAACCATCACCGGCGCCGGACCGGAGCAGCCGGGCTCGAACGGGTCACGCTTGCCGGGAACGCCGACGACGCGCATTGCCGACGAGCTTGAAGCGGTGATGCAAGGCAGCGAGCAGGCGACGCAGAAAATTCTCGCCGCGGCCGAAGAAATCGATCAGGCGGCAAACACTCTGTCCGCCGCGCTCAAGAACGAAAGCGAACAAGGTCTCGCCCAAGACATCCGCGACCGCGTGATCTCGATCTTCGAGGCTTGCAATTTTCAGGATCTAACCAGCCAGCGCGTCGCCAAGGTAATGGCGTCGCTCGGCCGCATCGAGCAGCAGATCGCCCGTACGCTCGATGAACTCGCCCGCGAGAGCGCGCCAGCCATGCACGGCCCACGCCTCGCCGACGACAGCGGCCACGTCTCACAAAGCGACGTCGATTCGATGTTCGCCGGCGGCGACGCCAAATCCGCCTGATGGCGCTGCCTTAGTGGACGGTCGGCGGCCGTTTTGACTTCGCGCGTGCTGTGCCTTCCGCTCCGCAGCGAACGTAAACGCCCATGCCGTAACGGTTGGCAACCTCAGGATTCATCCAGCGCATTACCATGCTGCGGCCGTCGAGCGACACGATCTCGCGATCCGGCGGGCCGCCCGCCGGCCCTGGCGGGCCGATATAGTTCTTGCCGGTCGGGCTGCCTTTCAGTCTCAGCTCCTGCAACTGCGCGCTGTCGGCCAGATACATCATCACACCGCCATTCGGGCCGCGATTGATGACAACGGGCTGACCGCACTGGGCCTTGGCGGCGGCTTCAGTGCGCGTCCGATCGGCTTCGTTGTGATAGGCGCCATAACCCCAACGACCGACGATCTCCTCGGCCCGGATCGAGGCTGGAAGTTCCGCAACGGGCGGCGGCGGCGCCATGGCCGGTTCTGGAGAGGAAAACGGGTTGGTCGCGCAGGCCGAAAGCGTGAGCACGCACAACGTGGCGCCCGCAAGCAATCGAAAATCACGGAGCGACGCGCGCATGAAAGCCCTCCCTATGCACCCCTGCAAAGCGAACCGGTAAAACCAAGCCGACAACGCCGACAATGGTCTTGTCTTGAACAAACATTTAGCCGGTATGGTGACGGCTTTCCCTGCCGGGTGCCAGACCTAAGCTAAAGACACCTCATCTTTGTCCGCAAACGCGGGGATCGCGAAACCGCCGATTGCACTGGCTGGGCGGCTTGACAGCTTATCCGGCAGGCCTTATCTCCCACGCGTATTCTTGGCACTCGACTTAAATGAGTGCTAAGTAGCTGCAATCAATATACTTTCTCACTAACGGGAGCCCGCTCGCGGAGCGGCGATGAGGTGATCATGGCAAAGCTCAAATTCCGTCCCCTGCACGACCGCGTGGTCGTCAAGCGCATCAAGGCCGAGGAAAAGTCAAAGGGCGGCATCATCATTCCGGACACTGCCAAGGAGAAGCCGCAGGAGGGCGAAGTCGTGGCGGTCGGTCCGGGCGGTCGCGATGAAAACGGCAAGCTCATCGTCATGGACCTCAAGGCCGGCGATCGCGTGCTGTTCGGCAAGTGGTCGGGCACGGAGGTCAAGCTCGACGGCGACGAACTCCTGATCATGAAAGAGTTTGACATCATGGGCGTGATCGCCTGAACCAATTCCGTCGTCCTTCGAGGTTCGCTTCGCGCGCCTGTGGATGACGGTCAATCGCAAATCTCAAGGAGACAACAACAATGGCTGCGAAAGACGTACGATTTGCCGGCGACGCCCGCGACCGCATGCTGCGCGGCGTCGAGACGCTCGCTAACGCCGTGAAGGTGACGCTCGGTCCCAAGGGCCGTAACGTCGTGATCGAGAAGAGCTTCGGCGCTCCCCGCATCACCAAGGACGGCGTCACTGTCGCCAAGGAAATCGAACTCGAAGACAAGTTCGAGAACATGGGCGCCCAGATGGTGCGCGAGGTGGCGCAAAAGACCAACGATTATGCCGGCGACGGCACCACGACCGCGACCGTTCTGGCGCAGTCGATCGTCAAGGAAGGCGCCAAGTCAGTAGCCGCGGGAATGAACCCGATGGACCTCAAGCGCGGCATCGATATCGCGGTTAGCGCGGTCGTCGCCGACATCAAGAAGCGCTCGAAGAAAGTCGGCTCGTCGTCCGAGGTCGCCCAAGTCGGCACCATCTCCTCGAATGGGGACGCCAATATCGGCAAGATGATCGCCTCGGCGATGCAGAAAGTCGGCAACGAAGGCGTGATTACGGTTGAAGAGGCCAAGGCGCTCGAGACCGACGTCGAGATCGTCGAGGGCATGCAGTTCGACCGCGGCTATCTCTCGCCATACTTCATTACCAACGCCGAAAAGATGCTGGCCGAACTCGAAGACGCCTACATACTTCTCCACGAGAAGAAGCTGCCGGGATTGCAGCAACTGCTTCCCGTGCTCGAGGCAGTGGTGCAATCGGGCAAGCCGCTCCTGATCATCGCTGAAGACGTCGAGGGCGAGGCGCTCGCTACACTGGTGGTCAACAAACTGCGCGGCGGCCTCAAGGTCGCGGCGGTAAAGGCGCCTGGCTTCGGCGATCGCCGCAAGGCCATGCTCGAGGATATCGCCATCCTGACCGGCGGCCAGCTGATTTCCGACGATCTCGGCATCAAACTGGAAACAGTGACGCTCGCCATGCTTGGCCGCGCCAAGAAGGTGGTGATCGAGAAAGAGAAGACCACCATCATCGACGGCGCCGGCAAGAAAAAAGACATCGAGGGGCGCGTCGCTCAGATCAAGCAGCAGGTCGAAGAGACTACTTCCGACTACGACAAAGAGAAGCTGCAGGAGCGGCTGGCCAAGCTTGCCGGCGGCGTCGCGGTGATCCGCGTCGGCGGCGCGACCGAAGTCGAAGTCAAAGAGAAGAAGGACCGCGTCGAGGACGCGCTCAACGCCACCCGCGCTGCGGTCGAAGAAGGCATCGTGCCCGGTGGCGGTGTTGCGCTGTTGCGCGCCAAGAAGTCCGTCGGCAAGCTGCATGACGACAATGCCGACGTGCAGGCCGGCATCAATATCGTGCTCAAGGCCCTGGAAGCGCCGCTGCGCCAGATCGCGGAGAATTCCGGTGTCGAGGGTTCGATCGTGGTCAACAAGATCATGGAGAACAAGTCCGAGACGTTCGGCTTCGACGCGCAGAGCGAGGAATATGTCGACATGCTCGAAAAGGGCATTGTCGATCCCGCCAAGGTGGTGCGCGCGGCGCTGCAGGATGCGGCTTCGGTGGCCGGCCTTCTGGTCACGACCGAAGCCATGGTTGCCGAAACGCCGAAGGATCAGCCGGCCATGCCGGCAATGCCGCCCGGCGGTGGCATGGGCGGAATGGGCGGGATGGGTTTCTAAGTCCTTCGCTCTGTAGAGATTGAAAAGGGCGCGGTGCAAGCCGCGCCCTTTTTGCTTATGGTAGGCGCGACGAGTGCGCTTCGAGGATCAGCCAATGACGACTGCAAACGCCGACCCATTCGCGAGATTCAAAGGAGCGCAGCGCGAAGCCTGGGCGTCGTTCGTTCCGGTCGAAATCACGACCACTCCACCCGCGGCAGCGCTGGTAAAATTCGCCGAGGTCGAGAACGGACAAAAAGTGCTTGATGTCGCTTGCGGCACCGGCGTTGTCGCGGTGACGGCCGCCCGACGCGGCGCCAAGGTGTCGGGTCTCGATCTGACGCCGGCGCTGATCGAGCGCGCACGCAAGAATGCGAGCATCGCCGGCGTCGATGTTGATTTCGTCGAAGGCGATGCCGAGGCGCTGCCCTACCCCGACGCTTCATTCGATGTCGTGCTCAGCCAATTCGGTCACATCTTTGCGCCGCGCCCGGCCGTCGTCGTCAAGGAGATGCTGCGGGTGCTCAAACCTGGCGGCCGCATTGCGTTCTCGACCTGGCCACCGGAGCACTTCACCGGGCGCTTGTTCTCGTTGATCGCGCGCCATCAGCCGCCACCGCCTCCGGGCGCCGATACAGCAGCGGCGCCACCGCTGTGGGGCGACCCAAACGTCGTACGAGAACGACTCGGTGCTGCGGTGACCGACCTCAAATTTGCCCGCGACACGTTGGTCGCACCGGCGCTGAGCCTTCAGCACTTCCGCACCGCGCAAGAAGCCACCATCGGCCCGCTCACCAAGCTCATCGCCTCGCTGGCGAACGATCCGGGCAAGCTCGCGCAGGTCCGCACCGAGTTCGACGCGCTGGCCGTCGACATCTTCGAAGAAAACACGGTGCGCATGCCGTTCGTGATGTCACGCGCGACAAAGGTCTAGGCGCGGGAACTCGGTCCAGGGATCTGGTTCCTGCAGGCCGGCGGCTTTCGGCGGACGCCGCCGCGAAGGGTGTTTGCTTTAGCCTGCGCAACATCTTTGGACAATAATTAGTTGCTCATTAAACGAAACCGCAGCGTCGTTGCGCCCAAAAGCTCGATGACGTCGCCGCGCCGCCGCCAACCGGTCACCTGCGCCAGCGCGCCCAGGAGATTCGCATCGCTGCTTTGACGCTCGGGACCGCATTGCGTAGGTGGCGTCTCTCCGGCGACGATCGTAATCGAACCGGCGGCGACGTTGGCGCGCGCACGCACGCTCGTACACCACAACTGGATTGAAGCGGCGCCATTTTCGGCGATTTCAATAATCGGGATCCGCTTGGAGCCGCGCATCGGCGACGCGTCGAGCACAAGCTCTTGATCGAACGGGAATGACTCTTCAGCGTTTGCGGCAGGCCCGAACGACGTTGCCAGGATCGCCACGAAGAAAAAGCAGACAAAGTACTGACGCAGGCGACGCATTTTGTTTTCCAGCTGCAAGGAGCGGCGGATAGAACGTCGCGGGCGGTGAACGGCGAACGGAACTTCGCCGCCTTCGCTGTCGAGGAAGTTGTTGCTGGGATCTTAGTGCTGCAGCACCGCGATGTTCGGGAAGAAGAGGTAGCAAGCAAGCCCGATAATGACGAGATAGATGAGCAGAACAATGGTCCAGCCGAAATTGTGCCGGATGACCTCGCCTTCATTGCGGACGAACCGACTGGTCGAAACACCGACACTCGCAGTCTGCGGCGCGATTGGTTTGCCGATCTCGGCGCCGACCGAGTTCAGTGTCGGTAGCAGCAGCAACGGAAAGCCGAGCAGCTTACCGACCAGCGCCTGAAACGCGCCGAACATGGCGTTGGTCGAAGTATTGCTGCCCGACAGAGCCACGCCGATGAAGCCAAGGATGGGCGCAACGACGATGAACGCGACGCCAAGCTTGGAGAACGCGCTCGCCAGCGATCCGGCCATGCCGGAGTAGTTGAAGACATAAGCGAGCCCAAAGATGAAAACCCCGACCAGACAGGCGCCCCACATCTGCGACCACGTTTTGGCGAAAATCGCGCCGATCTGCGCAAGGCTGACGCGCAGCAAGATCACCGTAATGATCCACGATGCCAGGATCGCCGAGCCGCCGACAAACGGCGTCCAGTTGAAAATGGCGCGGATCGGCCCGCCGCCGGGCAACCCGGACGTAGCGGTGACATCGAGATGAAGGAGCACAATTGACGGCAGCTTCGACCAGGGGCCGGTCCAAGCGACGACGACGGCGATCAGTATCGCGATCGGCAGCCACGCCATGCCAACATCGCCGAGCGAAAGTCCGTGCGCCTCGGCCCGGGTGTCGCCGGTAACCGGCGCGCCGCCGTAGGCAAGAACCTGCGCCGGCCGCCAGACCTTAAGCAGCAGCAACAGAACGGCAAAGCAGACAATCGAGCCGATGACATCCGGCAGGTACGGTCCGAGATAAACCGCGGTCGGCAATTGCCCGGCGATGTAGCCCAGCGAACCGACAATGGCGAGCGGCCACGCCGACCACATGCCTTTACTGCCCGATACCAGGTACAGCAGAATCCACGGCGGTAGCAGCGCAAGAATGGCAACGATTTTGCCGACTGAAGCCGAATAAATCGGCAACAACTCAACGAACGTCATGCCGAGCGTGCCGGCGGTCACGGTGGCAAGCGCGATGATCGGCGCTCCCAAGGCGCCGTAGGAAACCGGCGCATTGTTGGCGATGGCCGCCACCCGGATGGCATCAAGATCGGGTATGCCGATCGCGATCAAGATCGGAGCAACGAATGCCCACGGATAGCCGAAGCCGACAAGACCTTCGAGCAAGGCACCGAATGCCCAAGCGAACAGGATGGTCTGTACGCGCACGTCGCGAGTCCCCAGTTGCACTAACCAGCGCCGCAGCTTGTCGAATGATCCGGTCGTGACGAGGGTGTTAAACAGCATCACGCCCCAAAACGTGATCCAGTCGACGTTCCAGATGCCGGTAGCGGAACCGTAGAGATACGCGCGCACCCCATCTTCAAGCGGCATGTGCCAGACCCAAAGCCCGAGCAGGAAGGTCACGATCGAGCCGATCAGCACCGCAAGCCACGCTGACATGCGCAAACCGGCGAGCAGGAACAGCAGCAACAGCACGGGAACCAGGGCGACCAGCCAGGTTACGAACAGATTTCCAGTCGGATCAAGAATTTGCGTAAACATCGACGGTTCCCCCCAATAGCGTTGCGTCGGCGTTTATCGCACTGACGTGTCGGCTGAATGCCTCTCGGCGGTCATGCTACGCCGCCAGGACATCAAACCAACGAGATTTTTTGTCACGCTCCGGGCCAGACTAGTCTCCTGCTTCAAAGGTTTGCAAGCGACGGCTGCGCCCTGAGGCAAACTTTTTGGATTGCCGGCAGGTTTAGTTTGGCGGTTTCGATCGTACCGTCTGGGATTTAAGTCTGGCCCGCTGACTACCGGAGGTCCTCGTGAAAAGCCTCGTCTCGACGATCGCCACGATCTGGCGGCTGTCCCTTCCCTATTTCCGCTCCAATGACCGCAAGGCGGCCCTCACTTTATTGGTTGCGGTGATCGCCATGGAGCTTGGTGTTGTGGCGCTCCAGGTGATCCTCAACCTTTGGTACAATCGCTTCTACAACACCTTGCAGGATCGCGACTGGAGCGCATTCGTCAACGCGATTCTTTTTTTCTGCGTGATCGCCAGCCTCAATGCCGTGATCGCTGTCTATCAGATCTACCTCGGTCAATGGCTGCAAATCCGCTGGCGGCGCTGGATGACCCAAGCCTATTTGGGCGATTGGCTCGACGGCGCCAATCACTACCGCATGCAGCTGCTTGGCGATGCCGCCGACAACCCGGATCAACGCATCGCCGAAGATCTGCGCATGTTTGTTGAGAGCACGCTCTCGATCGGCACCAGGCTGCTCAACGCCTGCGGCACGATGATCGCTTTCGTTGCCATTCTGTGGGCGCTGTCGGCAGAGGCCCCGCTCGAGCTATTTGGCTCGGGCTTTGCTATTCCCGGATATCTGGTCTGGGCGGCGCTAATTTACGCCGTCGCCGGTAGCGTTCTGACACATCTGATCGGCTGGCGGCTCATTCCGCTCAATTTTCAGAAGCAGCGTTTCGAGGCCGACTTCCGCTTTAATCTGGTGCGAACTCGCGAGAATTCCGAGCAGATCGCTTCGCTTCGCGGCGAAGCAGCCGAACGCGAGCGGCACCTCGGCCGCTTCGGGCATGTGTTCAGCAACTGGATTGCGATCATGCGCCGGCAAAAGCAGCTCACTTTCTTCACCCAAGGCTATGGACAGGCGGCGGTCATCTTCCCCTATCTGATGGTAAGCTCGGCCTATTTTTCCGGCGCGATGCAGCTCGGCGGTCTGATGCAGACGGCATCCGCCTTCAACAGTGTCCAGGGTGCGTTCTCCTACTTCATCAACATCTATACCGAGCTGGCAGAATACCGTGCGGTAATCGCGCGCTTGACCAGCTTCCAGGAGGCAATTGCGGCAGGCGGGGCCGCCGCGGTCACTCCGCCGGTGATCGAAATAATTCCGCGCAGGAGCGGTGCGGTGTTCACTGCCGACCACCTCGACGTCCGCCTTCCCGACGGTGAACCGCTGATCGCAGCCGCACACGTTGCTTTCCCGCCGGGCGAGCGCGTTCTGGTGACCGGGCCATCAGGCGCGGGCAAGTCAACGCTGTTTCGCGCCATCGCCGGCATCTGGCCATTCGGATCGGGCCAGGTGACGGTACCGCAGGGGGCCAAATTCATACTGCTGCCGCAGCGACCTTATTTCCCAGTCGCTATGCTGTCGACCGCCGTTGCTTATCCGTCGGAACTTGGCACGTTCAGCGACGCAACGATTGCCGAGGCGCTCACCGCCGTCGGACTGGCGGAACTGGTCCCGAGGCTTGGCGAAGAAGCGCATTGGAATCACGTTTTGTCGCAAGGCGAGCAGCAGCGCCTCGCGATCGCGCGGGCGCTTCTGGCCGCGCCCGACTATCTCCTTCTCGATGAGGCAACGGCTGCGCTCGATGAAACCGCCGAGGCGGCGCTATACCGCCTACTGAAGGACCGGCTGAAAGGTGCGGCGATCATTTCTATCGGCCATCGCTCGACGCTCAACGTCTTCCACCGACGCCGCATCGAGGTGGTTGCGGATGCTGGGTTCGCGCATTTGCGCGAGGTGCCCTTGGTCTCGGCCGCCGAATGAATAAGTATCCCAGATAGGCTTCAGGGAGATCGGTATCATGAAGGCAAGCGTCGACGGAAACGTAGTTGCCGAAAGTAGCGACATCGTGTCGGCCCACGGCTACGAATATTTTCCAGCTTCCGCGGTGCGGATGGATTGGCTGGAGAAGACTGCAAAGACCGAGGACGACCTCAAATGCCCGCACGGCGTCCAGTTCTACGACGTCGTCGTCGATGGCAACCGGCACAAGCGCGCCGCATGGTCGTACGAAAAGCCGCAGCCGCAGATGGCGAAGGTCGGCGGTCGTTTCGGTTTTTGGGAAGATGTCGAAGTGGCTTGAGCGGGCACTTGTCCGCTACGCCGCCGCCTTTTTGCGATTTGCTTCCAACCTCGCGTCGACCAACGCGACCTGTGCATCTATCGCCGGATGATGCAGACCCATTTGCGCGGCGATAAGCTGGACGAGCTTGTCGGCGCGCTCGATGTTGGTCGCGCCGTTCTGCAAGGCGCGCGCGGCAGATGCCGGACGAGTCAGCGATTGCGCGGCGGCGGCATATTTGTCGAACGGCACCATGTCGTCTCGGCTGGCGCCAAGCTTGACGCAAATGTCGACGACGAAATTGTAGACCGAGCGTGAAGTCTCGATATCACCCCAGACGGCTTCCTGCGCAGTGCGCATGCCGTCTTTGGTGATGCAACGATAATTGCCCGCGAGCAGCATCGCCCATTTCGCAAGCGGTACGAAGATCGAATCATAAACCCTGAGCTTGACCGGAAGCTCGACCTTGCCTTCAGGGGTGTCGAACCGGATCGCCTCGATCTCGTCCTGCAACTGGCGAAGCATGGCGGTGGACTGCTCCGACGGAAAGCGCGCGACCTTGAAATTGGTCGGCAAAGTCACTTGGAGCACGTTGACCTTTTCATCAGGCGGCCTGATCGCCTGGGGGTCGGGACTGCACAGCGTGATGCACGCCGGGTCGAAGTTGTCCCAGACGCTGGGGTCGGTGTAGGCGGCTTTGAGCGCGTCGGTATTGAGCCCAGGGATGCGCCTCAGATAAGCGAGCGGCGGCATGTTCATGATCGACATGCACGGCACCTTGGCCAGCGCTACAGTGTCAAGAAGTTCGCGGACTCCGGGCGAGCGGTATTGCGGCTCCTGCATCGCGAGCCCGACCAGATCGTAGTCTTTCGGATCGACGCCGGAGGTGCCGCTCGCGCTCACCTTGCCCGGGAGCTTCCGCGAGTCGAGCACGACCGGTTCTTTGCGCCCGCGGATCGGCAGGCGCACGCGAAACCCTTCAGCATTGATAAGGTCGGCCTCGGCGGGAAGGCACACCAGCCTAATGTTGTGGCCGCCAAACAGCAGCTTCGACGCCAGCAGCGAGCCATAGGAGGCGCCCATGATCAGGATGTTGTAGTTCGCCATCAAACACCTCCCGCTTGAGCCGCCCCGCTAATCTCTGGGCGTTGCCGACGTTGTTCGCCGGCGGTTGTCGCACCAGAGCTATGGGCCGCGCCTACGGGATGCAATGCGGGGAGCACACGACCCTCGAGCCAGGCGGCGCCGGACATAGCAACGCGGCCCGCGCGCTCTCGACGCGCGGTCGCGCTCTCCGCTCCTACCTAAGGCTAGAGATTTAGGTGTGATCGCCGCCGAAACCGGAGCTACCAAGCGGAGGCGGCCAGGATGGAGCCGGCGCAGGCGACGGTGCCGCCATTGGCATCGGCGCTGGAGCCGGCTTCTTCACCGGCGCCGCCTTAGGCTTCGGAGCGGCCTTCTTCACGACCTTTTTGGCGACCTTTTTCGCTACCTTCTTCGGCGCCTTCTTCTTTGCCGACGACTTCAATACCTTTTTCTTCTTGCTCGCCGGAGCTGCCTTTTTCTTCTTCCCGGATTTCTTCTTCGCCTTCGATTTCTTCGCCATGATCATCCTCCCGATCCAAGCTAGGAGTCATAAATACCGTCGGCCCCAATGGGAGGCCGGGTTCACGCACAAGAAACGACCGAGCCCCCGTTAGCCCGAAACCGCTGAAGGGCGCGTCGGCCAATGTTGCCGATGCTCCAACAGCGCAGGTGGACACGGCCCGCCGGTTGCCCAGTCGATCAGCTCGACCGTATGGACGGCCGGAAGCTTCGTGCCCGCGGCGATCTGAGTCAGGCAGCCGATATTCCCAGCTGCGATAACGTCAGGTCGCAATCTCTCGATAGTCCCGACTTTGCGCTCGCGCAACCTCCTTGCGATATCCGGCTGCAAAATATTGTATGTTCCCGCCGAGCCGCAACACAGGTGACCGTCCGGCACGTCCTTCACCGCGAAGCCGAGCTTAAGCAACAAATCCTTCGGTTGCCGCGTTATCCGCTGGCCATGCTGGAGCGAGCATGCCGAGTGATAGGCTACGACGAGCGGCGGCGCGCTTTGGTCGGCCGTGAGCGGTAGCATGGCGAGATATTCGCTGATGTCCTTGGCAAGGGCGGCCACTTTTCCGGCCGGTCCCGGCGTAGGCCGAATCGGTGCGCAGCATGAAGCCATAGTCCTTCACGGTCGTGCCGCAGCCGGACGTGGTAATCACGATCGCATCGAGGTCGCCGAGTGCGGACCACGCATCGATGTTGGCGCGCGCCTGCGCCAGCGCCTCGGCCTCCCGCCCCATGTGATGAACCAGCGAGCCGCAGCAGGTGGCGCCCTGGGCCACCACAACTTCGATACCCAGACGCGTCAGCACGCGGATGGCTGCGGCGTTGATCTGCGGCGCCAGGAGGTCGTTGACGCAGCCGGCAAGCAACGCGACGCGGCCTCTTCGCTCCGGGCCTTCCGCAAGAAAAGTGCGCGGGCCCAACGGTCGGTGCGGCGGGCGCCACGGCGCCAAACGCAGCATCGCGGCAAGACGCTTAAAACCGATCGCCTCGGCAATCGCGACAAATGGCTTGCCAAGCAATGCCGCCGTCAGCGCCAACCGGAAACGCTGTGGATATGGCATCAGTTTGGCCAGCATCATCCGCAGCAATCGATCGCCAGCCGGCCGGTCATAGGTGCGCTCGATGTGCGCGCGGGCATGGTCCACGAGATGCATGTAGTGGACCCCCGACGGGCAAGTCGTCATGCAGGCAAGGCACGACAGGCAGCGATCGATATGGAGCGTCACCTCCGCCGTCGCCGGCCGGTCGTGCTCCAGCATGTCCTTGATCAGGTAGATGCGCCCGCGCGGCGAATCGAGCTCGTTACCGTCAAGCACGTAGGTCGGGCAGGTCGCGGTGCAGAAACCACAATGCACGCAGGCGCGGAGGATTTTTTCCGATTCGGCGACGTCGGGATCGGCGAGCTGCGCGAGCGTGAATGAGGTCTGCATCGTTACACGCCCGCCCACATGCGCCCGGTATTGAGCACGCCGCGCGGATCGAAACTGTCATGGAGCCGCTTCGTCAATGCCGAAAGTGCCGCAGTCTCGGGCGTGAAGACGTCGACCGCGGCGCGGACAGCAGCCGGCGCGCGAATGAGCGTCGCGTGTCCGCCGACCGCGGCGACGATCGCGCGAACGGAGCCTGCGGCAGCATCGTCCGCGAGCGGCAAGGCCGCCCAGATCAGCCCGCCAGCCCAATCATAGAGGATCACCGCCTGCAGATTGTCCGCGAGAGCACGCCCGACCTCAGCGCCGCGCGACGGCGCGGTCGAGATACGCCAGATCATGCGGTCGCCCGCAGGTCCATTTGCGGCGAATGGAGCAGCATCGCGGATCGCTCGCCACAGGGCGCGTGAGGCCGTACCTTGGAGCGTACCAAGGCCGCCAAACGAAGCCATGAGCTGTTCCAGCAACCGCTTGCGGTGCACCACTGACGGAGCGACGCCTTCAAGCCGGAGGGCGGTAACCGCGCCGCCGGCGGCAGCGATATCGGCGATGCCTGCGGCTACCGATGCCGGCAGATGCGCGGCCGCTGATACATCGGCGGACGAGCCCATCGCCACAGTCATGGCTTTGCCGGCCGCAGCGTCGTCGAGCCCGAACACCATCAGCGTCTCTTCGGTCTCCGCCCGCGGCAGCGTCTTGATCGTCACGTCGGTCATGGCCGCGAGCGTGCCCCAGGAGCCGGCGAGAAGTTTGCAGAGATCGTAGCCGGTAACGTTCTTCACCACGCGCCCGCCTGACTTGAAGGTTTCGCCGCGGCCTGAAACCGCGCTGAAGCCGAGGAAGTGATCTCGCGCGGCCCCAGCCTTGATGCGCCGCGGCCCTGACAAATTTGCCGCCAGCGCTCCGCCGATAGTGCCGCTATCCGCTGCGGTGCCGAGCAGCGGTCCGTAATCCATCGGCTCAAAGGCCAGTTCTTGCTTGCTCGCAGCGAGCAGCGCCTCGATCTCGGCGAGCGGCGTGCCGGCCTTCGCGGACAGCACCAGTTCGGCCGGCTCGTAGAGCGTCACGCCGGAAAGCCCGGAAAGATCGAGCGTAGCGTCCCATTGCGCCGCCCGGCCGATTGCGCGCTTGGAACCGCGCCCGACGATTTCGAGCGCCTTGCCGCCGGCGAGCGCCCATTGGATCGCCTGCTCGACTTCCGCCGCGTCACGGGGTTTGAGATTTTCGTGCATCCGCTAGAAGCGCGGAATATCGGGGAAGGCCACCCGGCCGGCGTGGACGTGCATGCGGCCAAGTTCGGCGCAGCGGTGCAGCGTCGGGAACACCTTGCCGGGATTAAGCAGGCTTTTTTCGTCGAAGGCACATTTGACACGCTGCTGGTGAGCGAGATCGGTCTCCGAAAACATCACCGGCATCAAATCGCGCTTTTCCACGCCGACGCCGTGCTCGCCGGTGAGTACACCGCCGACCTCGACGCAGAGCCGAAGGATGTCGGCGCCAAATTCTTCGGCGCGCTCCAGCTCGCCCGGCTTGTTGGCGTCATAGAGGATCAGTGGATGCAGATTGCCGTCACCGGCATGGAATACGTTAGCCACACGCAGTCCGTATTTTTCCGAAAATTCCTTCATGCGGCTCAAAACCAGCGGCAACTTCGCCCGCGGGATGGTGCCGTCCATGCAGTAATAATCCGGCGAGATGCGGCCGACCGCCGGGAACGCGGCCTTCCTGCCGGCCCAGAACAACAACCGCTCCTCTTCGGAGTTTGACACCCGGCAGGTCACCGCACCGCATTCCCGGGAGATCGCCTCGACGCGCTCCAAGAGATGATCGACCTCTGCGCGGGGGCCGTCGAGTTCGACGATCAGGAGCGCCTCAACGTCGAGCGGATAACCGGCGTGGACAAAATCCTCAGCAGCCCGGATCGCGGGCCGGTCCATCATTTCCATGCCGCCTGGAATAATGCCGGCGCCGATGATGCGCGCCACGCATTCGCCGCCGTCTTCAGACGCGTTAAAACCAATGAGCGCGGCCCGCGCCAATTCCGGCCGTTTGAGAAGCCGGACGGTGACTTCGGTGACGACGCCAAGCAGCCCCTCCGAGCCGGTGACGATGCCGAGGAGATCGTAGCCGGCGGCATCGAGATGACTGCCGCCCAGCCGCAAGATTTCGCCCGTCATCAACACCAGCTCGCAGCCAAGCACGTTGTTGGTGGTGACGCCGTATTTCAGACAGTGAACGCCGCCTGAATTCTCCGCCACATTGCCGCCGATGGTGCAGGCAATCTGCGACGACGGGTCGGGCGCGTAATAGAAGCCGGCGCTTTCGACTGCTTGCGAGACCGCAAGGTTGGTGACGCCGGGCTCGACCACGGCGACGCGATTGTCGAAATCGATGACGCGGATGCGATTGAACTTTGCCATCCCGAGAAGAACGCCGTCGCCGAGCGGCAGCGCGCCGCCCGACAGCGAGGTCCCCGCCCCGCGCGGCACCACCTTGATGCCTTCGCCGTGGCAATAGGCGAGCACGGCGGAAACCTGCTCGGTCGTCTCCGGCAGTACGACCACCATCGGAAGCGCCCGATAGGCCGTGAGGCCGTCACTTTCGTAAGGCCGCATGCCCTGTTCGGAGGCGATGACTCCCTCACCCGGTACGATTCGCTGCAGCGCCGTCACAATCTCGGCGCGTCGCGTCCGCACCTCGTCGTCGGGTTGCGGCATTGTCACCGGCATTGCAACGTCTCCGGACCTTCTCGATGGCCGCTTGATGATTATAGCGGGAAATCCGCAGTGTGGCGTCGTCGCGGCGACGCACCATGCAATTGCCGCAGGATGGTGTGTTGCCTGAAAGGCACCATGGCCACGAAACGCCCGGAATGTTCAATTTGGGATTGCCGGCCCGTCAATGGTTTCCTAGCGTTACTCAGCCCCCGGCAAACGATCCGTGTCTCCGTACGTAAAGCACGGATTACCACGACGCTTCGTGTGATCTGCGATGAGGGGCTTCTCCAGTCGCTTTATTTTTTCCGTGGCGCACAGATTTCTGTCCGCCGCCGCGGCCCTGCCGTTGGCAATTTTCTTTCTGGCCGCGAACGCTCCGACGGCCGAAGCGCTGCCGAGCTACGCCCGACAGACCGGACAACCTTGCGGCACCTGTCACACCGACTTCGCCGGACTCACCCCTTACGGTCGGCTGTTCAAGATCCAAGGCTACACGGCAGGCGGCGGTCCGTACCGCACGACGCTATTCCCGAGCTCAGACGATTCCGGCGCAAGCGGTCAGAAACCGTGGGTGCCACCGCTCTCCATGATGACAGTGGTCGGGTTCACCAACACGCAAGCGCCGCTGCCGCCACCGACTGCACCATACAACGCCAACAACAACATTGGGCTTTCGTCGGTCAATGTCATGTGGGGTGGCGCCATTACCGATCATATCGGCGCATTCGCGCAAGGCAGCTACAACGCGCAACCGGCCGGAGGCTTCGGCACTGATCCCTACGGACGTTCGTGGACCTGGGACAATACGGATATTCGTTATGCCGATACGACGCGGCTAGGCGGCCTCAATGTTGTTTACGGCATCACCGCCAACAACAATCCGACCGTCCAGGATCCCTGGAACACGACACCGGCCTGGTCCTTCCCATACGTGGGCTCGCCCTTGGGTTTTGGACTTGGTCCGACGCCGATCATCGACGGCGGCTTTGCCCAGAATGTGGTGAGTGCTGGCGCTTACGCGTTCATCAACAACTCGCTTTATCTCGAAACGACGGTTTACACCGCACTCAGTCCGAATGCGCAGATCAGTTTGGGCGTGGATCCGTTTGCTTCACCCGGACTACTCAATGCGGCGCCGTATTGGCGGTTGGCCTATGAGCCGCACTGGGGCAACAACTGGCTCGAGATTGGCACTTTCGGCATGTATGCGCCCGTCCATCCCTGGACGATGTCCGGAACAACAACGACTTCGACCTTCCCGCAGACTGACAACTACACCGACATCGGTTTCGATAGCCAATATCAGTATCAGGGCAGCAATTATTGGATCACGTTGCGCGGCAGCTTTATTCGTGAATTTCAAGACCTGAACGCCAGTTTCCCCAACGGGCTCGCCGCGAATCCCACCAACACTTTGAACGAAGCGCGGGCCTACGCTTCGCTGGCCTACGGCAACAACAACCGCGTTGTGCTCACCGGTCAATATTTCACCAGCTGGGGGACGCCTGATGCCGTGTTGTACGGTGGCAGCCCGAACACCAACGGCTGGATCGCCGAGATTGCCTACATCCCGTTCATAAGCAACTTTGCGCCGGGATGGCCGTGGCTCAACGCGCGCGTCGGGCTGCAATACACCTACTACACCGAATTCAACGGCATCACGTCGGGCGCTACCGCCAACAACACGCTCTTCCTCTATCTGTGGCTGGCAATGTAGCAGGAGCGCTAACTGCGAGGCCTCGTAATGAAAGTAATTTTGTTGGCGGGCGTTGCGTTCTCGCTGTTCACCGGCACGGCGTTCGGCGCCGACGTCGGGTCGGACATTGCGTTCGTGACGCCGCCGTTTACGTGGAGCGGTTGCTATGCAGGCGTCCAAGCCGGCGGCGGCCTTGGGCAAACCGGCATTTCGGATACTCACCGGCTAAGGGCGCCCGACACTTCCGACACGATTGACATGACAGGCTACACACTTGGTGCGCAGATCGGATGCGATTATCAGTTTGCGACTAGATGGGTTGTCGGCATCGAAGGCGCAGCAGCTGGCGGGAACATTGGTGGCAGCACCGGATTCGCGCTCACTACGATTCCCGGCGACACGGCAACGTTCAGGGAAACAACTGACCTTCTGACCAGCGTCACCGGACGGGTGGGATACGCATGGGACCGCTGGCTGCTTTACGGCAAAGGCGGTCCTGCCTGGGCGGGCAATCGATACAGCGCGGTCGACACAATCCCGATCTATGATTTTGCAGGACTGGAAACTCGGTTCGGCTGGACCGCTGGCGCCGGAGTTGAATGGGCCGTGTGGGGCGATTGGTCGCTGAAGCTCGAATACGATTATTACGGCTTCGGCACGCGCAGCGTTACGTTCATCAACGCGATCAACGCAAACACAGGTCCGGACAACATCAGTCAGACAATTCAGATCGTCAAACTCGGTCTGAATTTTCACGTCGCTCCCAGTGCAGCCCCCGTCGTTCCGTTAGGTTGGTGAGGCTGCCGTGACCGCAAATTTTTGGCCCACCCGTGTCACACCTCAAGCCGAACGACGCGGCCGCCGCGCAGCAAAGAGCGCCGCACTGCAGCTGACACTGCAGACGGCAATTGTCGCGACGCTCTTTGTCGCTGCGGCGCGTGCCGAGGACACGATGGCGGAAGTTCCGAAGCAAGAGCTTCATGCCAAGTTGGCGTATTGCCAAGTCTGCCACGGCCCGCAGGGCCAAGGTTTCCGTGGCTACTATCCGATACCGCGATTGGCCGGCCAGCAAACGGAGTACTTCGAGAATCAATTGCAGGCATTCATCGAGCACCGGCGAACAAACAATATCATGTTCAACGTGGCGCATGTGCTCAGCCCGGCGATGCTGACGGCTCTCGTCACGAATTTCAAAAATTTCGATCCAAAACCGCTCGGCGGTGCGCCGAAGGATCTCATGGCCGCGGGAAAGAAAATTTACGAGGAAGGAATCTCGGCCACCGATGTGCCGGCGTGCGCGTCATGCCACGGCCCGCAAGCCAAGGGTGACGGACAATTTCCCCGCCTGGCGGGTCAGCTCAACGATTACATCTTCAACAAGCTAACAAACTGGGGCAGCGAACGCGGTCAGAACCCGTCGAATCCCGACGCCTCAGCGATCATGGAGCCGATCGCGCACAATTTGACCAAACCGCAAATCGAAGCCGTTGCAGCGTATGTCTCCAATCTGGAGTGATTTTCTGGTCGAGATGATGAAACCGTTGGAACCGAATCTGAGTGTTCGCGCCGGCGCGGTCGGCTGCCGGAACCGTGCGCGCCGGATCGCGGCCTTCGCGGGTCTAAAATTCGCGCTGCAGGCGGCGATCCTGGGACTGGTTTTCCCGGCGACCGGACGCGCCGACAGCCTGGACAGGCCTGCTGCTCCGAGGGGCGCCCTGGAAGCAAAAATGGAATATTGCCAAGACTGCCATGGACCCTCGGGACAAGGTTATCGCGGATTTTATCCGATCCCCCGGCTCGCCGGACAACAAACCGAATACATCGAGAACCAGTTACGCGCGTTTGTTGAACACCGCCGTCCGAACAACATCATGGCCAACGTCGCGCATGTGCTGAGCCCGGCGATGATCGCGGCTCTGGCTGCCAACTTTCGATCGTTCAATCCAGCGCCACTCGGCGGCGCGCCGAAAAATCAGGTGGTGGCGGGCAGAAAAATATTTGAAGACGGCGTGCCCGACGCCAATGTCGCCGCCTGCGCCGCCTGCCACGGTCCGGATGCGACGGGCAAAGGCCTAGTCCCACGGCTGGCCGGGCAACTCTATCCATACCTCATCAAGGCATTGACGAACTGGGGCAAGGAGCGCGGGCAAATGTCGACGCATCCGGATACGTCTTTCATCATGGCGCCGGTCGCCCACAGCCTGACCCGGCCGGAGGTTGAAGCCGTCGCCGCCTATCTCAGTTATCTGAAATGACGTGTTTTATTTGGTTCAGCGAGGAAGCGGGAAGCCTGGAACTCGGACGATGAGACAGACCTGGCTAAAAACAGCGGTCCTGGCGATTGTCTCCATTGCCGCTTCGGCGTCGCTGGGGCATGCGGAAAGCCCTGCCGTCCGCAATTGCACCTGGTGTCACGGCGCCGCAGCTCAGGGTTACACGCCTGCGCCGCGGCTGGCCGGACAAAGAGTGCCCTACATGGAGAATCAGCTGATAAGTTTCCGCGCCCACACGCGGAATAATCCATTTTCCAAACAATATATGTGGGGCGCCGCGGGGAGCCTCAGTCCTCACGCAGTGCGTAACCTTGCAGTTTATTTTGCTTCATTGCCTCCCGACGCAGCTAACGATGGCGACCGCGAACTCACGGCGACAGGACGAACCATCTATCAACAAGGGCTGCCGAACGCGAATATTGCCGCCTGCGTTGCTTGTCACGGCCCGAACGCCGAGGGCATTGCCGAAATTCCTCGTTTGGGAGGTTTGGCCTACACCTACCTGAAGCGCCGGCTGCAGCAATGGGGCGAAGGATATCACGCGACCGCCCGTGCGCCGATGCCCCGCATCGCCGGCAAGTTGTCCCGCGACCAAATCGAGGCGCTGGCGTCGTACCTCAGCTTCGTCAAGTAGTCCAAGCCGGTTGCCGTTGAACTAGCGGGAGCCCCAATCGGACGCATCGAGATATATTTCAACATCTATCGAAATACTATTGACGGCGCGGCTATAATTCCATATTCGTTGAAGCATGGAAATGACAGATGCAGTCGCGGCGTTGGCCGCACTCGCCCAACACAGCCGCCTCGACGTGTTCCGCTTGTTGGTGCAGGCGGGACCGGAAGGAATGCCTGCCGGCGAAATCGCCGCGTCTCTCAAGCTCGCGCCCAACACGCTTACCTTCCACTTCGACCGCTTGCGTGGGGCCGGATTGGTCACCGTCCGCCGGGACGGCCGCTCGATGATTTACGCGGCGCGCTTTGACCAGATGAATGCGCTGCTCGCCTTCCTCACCGAAAACTGCTGCCAGGGTGCCCCGGAAGCATGCGCCCCGGTCGCGGCTTGTAAGCCTGCTCGTGGCAGGCGCGCCAAAGTGTCGGCGTGAAGCCCCGCTATGGCCGATCGACCGTACAACGTGCTGTTTCTTTGCACCGGCAATTCAGCACGCTCCATCATGGCCGAGGCGATCTTGAACAAACTGGGCGAGGGAAAATTCCACGCCTATAGCGCCGGGAGCCAACCCAAAGGGCGCGTTCATCCCGAAGCGTTCCGGCTCTTGCAAAGTTTAGGCTATGACACGTCGGGCTTTCGTTCAAAGTCATGGAGCGAGTTCGCTAAGCCCGATGCGCCATCGCTCGATTTTGTTTTCACCGTTTGCGACAACGCGGCAGCCGAAGCCTGCCCGGTGTGGCCGGGTCAGCCGATGACCGCGCATTGGGGCGTTCCCGATCCGGCAGAGGCCAAGGGCAATCAGGCAGAAATCGCGCTGGCATTCAAAGACGCGTACCGAATGCTCAATCAGCGCATCGGCATTTTTACGTCGCTGCCGCTGCGCTCGCTTGATCAATTGAGTTTGCAAAACAAGCTGCACGATATTGGCCGCATACCGGGTGCGATGCTGAAGGCGGCCGAGCCGAGTTGATGTCTTCGCTTGTTCGACGTGCTTTCGCAGAGTGGCTGGGTACAGCGTTCCTGCTCGCGGGTGTGGTGGGTTCCGGTATCATGGCCGCAAATCTTGCAGGTGGGAACGGCGCGCTTGCGCTTCTGTGCAATACGATTCCGACCGGAGCCATTCTCTCCGTCCTAATCCTTACGTTCGGGCCGATCTCCGGCGCGCACTTCAATCCGGCGGTGTCGATGGCTTTCGCTCTCCGGGGTGAGTTGCCGCCATCGACAACGGCCGTTTACATCGGCGCTCAAGTGCTGGGCGCAATTGCGGGCGTGTGGGCGGCGCACCTCATGTTTGAACTGCCGCTATGGCAGTTGTCCGTCACGGTTCGAACCGGACCAGGCCAATGGCTAGCGGAAAGCGTCGCAACGTTCGGGCTTCTGCTGACGATCTTCGGCTGCATCGCGCGGACGCCGGCAGCCGTGCCCTATGCGGTCGGCCTGTACATCACCTCGGCGTACTGGTTCACGGCCTCGACTTCATTCGCCAATCCAGCCGTGACGATCGCTCGCTCCCTTTCCGACACCTTTGCCGGCATCGCGCCGGCAAGCGTGGTCGCCTTCATCGCTGCAGAGCTCATCGGCATGGCAGCAGCGGTGGTTGTCGGGCGGTGGCTTTGGCGCTCAAACGTGCCAGTGGGTGGGTAGTGCGTCGTATTCGCTTTCAGCCGGACTTCTTCGCCCAGAGTTTGCACCAACCAGAAGGGGCGATTGTCCCATCGACGACCTTGCACGAGTTTGGCGCCTCAAATAGGGCGCAGCTGTCGCACTGCTGGGCACCCTTCGGTAAATCCTGATAAGCAATCGCGGCCGCCGTCTGGGCCATCTTGGCGGCATTTGCATACCTTGCAGGGCCGAGCAACGCTGCAGCACCAGCCGCGCCAGCAACGCTGCGCAGAAGAATCATACGTCGGGATAACACCCGTTGAATTTGCGACGTATTGGTCATGATGAAGTCCTCCATAGGGATGAAGTCCTCCATGGTGATCGCTAACCAGACTCCGACGAGGACACGGAGTGCGGCATCTTAAGATACTGTGCAGCATGTCCGCAGTTTTGGATGGCGCCAATCCTGGTGAGCATTGCTGAATTCGGACAGTAGGCGCGCCACCTTTCCAATCGATCATTGTCGAATTCGTGCCCAAGGTCCGGCTCACAAAGATCCTGCACACACTGGCGCCTGTGAGGGCAGAGCGAGCATCTTCCTTGGAGTTCGCGGAACAGCAGCGGATCGTCCGCCGCAAGCTCGTGTTGGTCGATTTGAAGCATATCCATGCAGCAGAACAAAAAACTCGCATCGTAGAAATGACGAGGAAGCTCTGAAACCGAAGGATTCAAATCTGGCGCTTTTGCCGCGGCAGACTTTTCGTTTGCTTGAGATCGCATTGCCGCCTCCCACGTCGGTACTAGAAAACTCGACAATCCCGGCCCGCAGCGCATTGACTTAGATCAAGAACCTCGCGTGGCTCGAGTGGACGAAAATCCTAAAAGCAACCACCAACTCCGTGGTTGATCTAAGTCAAAGCACCGGTAATCGACCGTCCTATGGTTCCATGGATGACTTTTCGCAATCAAAGAGGAGGGTCGCGTGTTAGCCCCACCCAACAGCCGAAAAACCTGGTCGCCGATTGAAGCTCTTTCACGATGGTGGCGAGACTGGGCCGGCGATGGTACCGCATCGGAACTGAGATGCTGCGGCGAGGAGGAGATTGGGCGCATGGCGAAAGATGCCGGCGTTTCCACCGTCGAATTCCGCAAACTCGCGCATATGGGTCCTGAGGGAGCCGAGCTTTTATTTCGCCGCCTGGAAGCGATTGACCTCGATCCAAAAGAGGTCGGCCAGACCGAGCGGCGAACCTTGCAGGATTTGGAAAGAGTCTGTGCAATGTGTGAAAGTCACAGGCGCTGCGCGCGAGATCTGGCGCGCGATTCCGAAGATCCCGTGTGGGAGGATTATTGCCCGAACGCCGCAACGCTCAAGGCACTCAACGAGATGCCGTGGTCGTCACGGCGCGAGTGGTAAACTGGCCGCACTCCGTCCGGCGATCCACGCGGCTGAGATAGACAGCTAATTGAGCTTGTACGGTTCGATGTTCTACGCTTTGGCGCAGGTCGCAGGCGAAGTGACGTTTTTGCGCGGCTACGCCCTATTGACGCACATAAATCAAGAGTGAAGATACCGATATCGCCCGGTCGCCCCTGACGTCGGCGCGCATTGGAATATCCGCACCCGCTCTTAACCTACCCGCTCCAAGGAGCCACACAATGATGCTCAGGACGTTGACAACTGCCGCTGCGTTGATCGCCGCCTCGACCGCGACGGGATTTGCGCAAGACGTCGAGAAGGGCGCAAATTCGTTCAAGAAATGCCTGCCCTGCCACGCTATCGGTCCGGGCGCCATGAACAAGGTTGGTCCAGAGCTCAACGGCATTGACGGCCGGCATTCCGGCCAGGCTCCGAAATTCAACTACAGCGATGCCAACAAGAATTCGGGCATCGTGTGGGGCGAGGCGACTTTTAAGGAGTATATCAAAGATCCGCGGGCGAAGGTTCCCGGCACCAAGATGATTTTCGCCGGCATCAAGAACGAGCAGGAGGTCAATGACCTGTGGGCTTACCTCAAGCAGTTTGATGCCGAGGGGAATATCAAAAAATAGTCGAACGCAGTCCACCATTGATCTCGCGCAAACCTACTGGCTCCGGTTTTGCGATAAACGTCATGTTGTGATTTGTTAACACGCCGCCGCCTGGAGGAGACGCCCCAATGGTCAAAGACATCATCGTCAATCTCAGCGTCGGCGAACGGCCGGGCCCTGCCGGCGACTACGCGATCTCGGTCGCCGCCGCGTTTGACGCCCACCTCGCCGGCCTCGCTTTTATCTATGATCCGATCGTCCCGGTCTCCGGCGCGGGCTACATCCCGGCCGACGTGATTGAGACGCAGGAACGGGAAAACGCGGCTGCGAGCAAGGCCGCACTCGACCGCTTTGCTGCGGCATGCAAACGCGCCGGCGTCGCCGCCGAGCCACTGACTCTCAGTGCCAGCCTCGCCGGCGTCGGCGAGCAGTTTAGTCATCTTGCGCGACGCTTCGATGTGTCCATTGTCGGGCAAGCCGAGCCGGACAGAAGCGCCGTAGAAGAGGTCATCGCCGAAGCCGCTTTGTTCGAGTCCGGCCGGCCGGTCATCATCGTGCCCTACATTCAGAAGGGCCCGCTCAAGCTCGACCGCGTTATGCTGTGCTGGGACGGCAGCCGCGCTGCTACTCGTGCGATCGCTGACGCCGTGCCGTTGCTCAAGAAGGCGGGAAAGGTCGAGGTCGTCATCGTCACCAACGAACGCGGCAAGCGGGACGAAATCGAAGGCGCCGACATGGCGCAACACCTCGCGCGGCACGGGCTTAACGTCGAGGTCAAGCGTACCGTACTTGGCGACATCGATGTTGCCGACGTGATCCTCTCCCATGCCGCCGACGTCGGCGCCGATTTCATCGTCATGGGTGGCTATGGCCATTCGCGGCTGCGGGAATTTGTCCTCGGCGGCGTCACCCGCAGCATTTTCAAGTCGATGACCGTCCCGGTGCTGATGTCGCACTAAGCGGCGCGTCGCGCACTATTGCAGCGCAGTATAACCTCTGCCCAAAATATACTCTCGCGTATCGTTGACGCGCGAACAGTGGGCATGTCACGTTTTCGCCGACCCTGTCCCACTGACGGCTTCCGCATTCGCCGGCTGTGGGCTCATAATCGGGGTACGGCGCCGCAACGCGTCAGAAAATCAACGACGGCAAGATCGGAGGAGGATTAAGTCCCGATGGCGGCTCGATCTGCATGACCGAAGTCCCGCCGCTGATGCCGGCTGGCTCGCAGCATTCCGCCTCTCCGCATTTGCTGGAGATTGCCGACGTCACCATGCGCTTTGGCGGCATCGTTGCGCTCGACGCCGTCACCTTCTCGGTCGATAACGGTCGCATTGTCGGATTGATCGGCCCAAACGGCGCCGGCAAGACCACGCTTTTCAACTGCCTGAGCCGGCTTTATCGGCAGGTGCGCGGCGACATCATACTGAACGGGCAGTCGTTGCGTCGTTGCGCACCGTCCGACATTGCAGCGCTTGGCGTCGGACGCACCTTCCAGGCCCCTACCCTGTTTGCCTCGATGTCGGTCCTCGACAACGTCAAGGTTGGCTCGCACGCCCGCGGCCGCAACGGTCCGCTGACCGATGCGCTTACGCTGCCGTCGACGCGAAGCGAGGAGCACAAATTCGATGAAACGGCACGCGAAATGCTGGCCTTCGTTGGTCTTGAGAAACTGACGAACCGGGCCGCGGCGAACCTGTCACTGGGAGCGCGCAAGCGTGTAGAGCTGGCGCGCGCGCTTGCCGCCCGACCGGTGCTGCTGTTGCTCGACGAACCTGCCGGCGGCCTCAATCATGAAGAAGTAGCGGAGCTCGGCACACTGATCCGCTCCATTCGCGACCGCCTCCGGATCACGGTGCTGCTGGTCGAACATCACATGGGCCTGGTGATGAGCCTTTCGGATCAGGTGGTGGTGCTCAACTTCGGCCGCGTCATCGCCGATGGCTCGCCCGAAGAGGTGCGCTGCAATCCGGCGGTCACCGAGGCCTATCTGGGAACGCGGCACTGATGGCGCCGATCCTCGAGCTTCGCGCGGTCAAGGCCTTCTACGGCCAGTCCGAGGTCGTGCACGGCATCGATCTCGCGGTCGAGGAAGGCGGCATGACCGTGCTGCTCGGAGCCAACGGCGCCGGCAAGACGACCACGTTGCGTGCCATCTGCGGCATGGTGCGCAGAGAAGGCGACATCATCTTCGCTGGCAAAAAGCTCGACCGTCGCACCACCGAAGCGATCGCGAGCCTGGGCGTCGCTCATGTCCCGGAGGGACGAGGCACATTTATCGGCCTGACCGTCGAAGAAAACCTGCGCCTTGGCGGTTACACGCGCGGCCAGCAGCCTGAAGCCATGCAGCGCATGTACGGCTATTTTCCGATTCTCGCCCAGCGCCGCCGGCAACAGGCGGGCGCGCTGTCCGGCGGCGAACAGCAGATGCTCGCCATCGCCCGTGCACTGATGATGGCGCCGCGGCTTCTGGTGCTGGACGAACCCTCGTTTGGCCTCGCCCCGCGCATCGTCGAAGACATTTTCAAGATTGTCGAGCGGATCAAGCGCGAGGAGCGCGTGAGCGTGCTCTTGGTCGAGCAGAACGCAAGTCTTGCTTTGGAACTCGCCGACCACGCCTATCTCATCGAGACCGGTTATGTCGTTGCATCGGGCAGCGCGAAAACGCTTGCCGACGATCCGCAAATCCGCCGCTCCTATCTCGGATACTGACAGGTCCGCAATGCATCAGTTCTTGCAGCAGATCTTCTCGGGCCTCGCCGCAGGCGCAATTTACGCAAGCGTCGCACTGGCGCTGGTGATGATCTACCGCGCCACGGACCTGGTGAATTTCGCGCAGGGCGAGATGGCGATGTTCTCCACCTACATCGCCTGGACGCTGGTCAATGCCGGATTGCCGTTCTGGCTCGCGTTCCTGATTACTCTGGTCGTTTCGTTTATCGGTGGCATGGTCATCGAACGCATTCTCATCCGGCCGGTCGAAAACGCGCCGGTTCTTGCAGCGGTAGTCGTGACCATCGGCCTGTTGCTGATCTTCAATTCCGTCGCCGGCTGGATCTATAGCTACACCGTCCAGGATTTCCCCAGTCCATTTCCCGACCGGCCGGTGTTCGGCGCGCTCATGACGACGCGGGACTTGGGTGTGATTGCCGTGACGCTGATTATGCTCATCCTTTTGTTCGCGTTCTTTCGCTTCACATCCACCGGACTAGCCATGCGCGCTGCCGCGCAAAATCCGGAATCGGCACGGCTGTGCGGCATTCCGGTCGGCCGCATGCTCGCGATCGGCTGGGGGCTCGCGGCCGCGATCGGCGCGACCGCGGGCATCATGGTAGCGCCAGTCCTGTTTCTCGATCCGAATATGATGGGCGGCGTCCTGATCTACGCTTTCGCCGGCGCCCTGCTCGGCGGCATAACCAGTCCGGTGGGCGCCGTGGTTGGCGGTCTGATCGTCGGCGTCACTGAGAATCTGGTCGGGACCTATCTGATCGCCAGTCAGCTGAAGCTGACGGTGGCATTTGCGTTGATCATTCTTGTGTTGGTGTTCCGCCCGAATGGGTTGTTTGGCACTGCGATCGTGCGGCGGGTGTGAGGATGGACAAAAGCACCACCTTCATCATTGCGGAAACCCTCGCGGGCAATCGCTACGGCGGGCTGACCGCGGGCGCCTGGCGATGGATCGCCGCGCTGATCGCAATCGCTTTGGTCACGGCGCTGCCTTTCGGACTAAGCAAATATCACGTGTTCGAATTGACGATGGTGATGATCTACGCCATCGCGGTGCTCGGCCTCAATATTCTCACCGGCTACAACGGCCAGATCTCGCTCGGTCACGGCGGCTTCTTTGCCGCCGGAGCCTATACTGCCGCCATCCTGATGCACCGCTATGGCGTGCCCTATTGGGCTACGTTGCCGCCGGCGGCAGTGATCTGCTTCGTGCTCGGTGTGCTGTTCGGGCTACCGGCGCTACGCTTCGAAGGCCCGTATCTGGCGCTGGTGACGCTGGCCATGGCGCTGGCGACGCCGCAATTGCTCAAATACTTCGATACCTGGACCGGCGGTCAACAGGGCATCAACCTCGTCAAACCATCGCCGCCTTTCGGACTGGGCATCGATCGCGATCGCTGGCTTTATCTCGTTGTTCTTTTGGTCCTGCTGATAGCGATGCGGATTGCCGCCAATGTACTAAACGGGCGTACCGGCCGAGCCTTCGTCGCCATCCGCGACCATCCAATCGCTGCGGCCGCAATGGGCATCAACACCGCGCGCTATAAGACGCTCGCATTCGGCATGTCCACACTGTTCACCGGCGTCGCCGGCGCGCTTGCTGCCATTGTCATCGGCTATGTGTCGCCGGAGGGCTACAGCATCTTCCTGTCGGTTTCGTTCCTGGTCGGCTCCGCGGTCGGCGGTATTGCCACCATTGGCGGCGCGATTGTCGGCGGCTTCTTCATCCAGTTCGTGCCGAATCTCGCCAACGATATTTCCGACGCGGCGCCATGGGCAATCTACGGCCTGGCCATGTTGTTGTTCATGTATTTGATGCCGCACGGTGTGGTCGGCTCGCTCGTGCCGTTGATCAACCGGGCGAAACAGCGAATTGCGCCGCGCCGCCGCGCGGCGTTCGATAACGCTGCGGAAGAATAGCAAGGGAGAACGTCATGGCGGGGAAGCGAGCGCTCACGACCGGCCTGTCGGCACTGGGCTTTGTCCTCGTGGGCGTGTTAGCCGCCGCAGCGGGACAATATGGCCCCGGTGTCACCGACACCGAAATAAAAATCGGCAACACCATGCCATACAGCGGTCCCGGTTCGGGCTACAGTTCGATCGGCAAGTCGCTCTCAGCGTACTTTGCCATGATCAACGAACAGGGCGGCATCAACGGCCGCAAGATCAACTTCATCAGCCGCGACGACAGTTATAGCCCGCCGAAAACCGTCGAACAGGTGCGCAAGCTGGTTGAGGAAGACCAGGTCCTGCTATTGTTCCAGTCGCTCGGCACGCCGACCAACATCGCGGTCCGCGGTTATCTCAACGACAACAAGGTCCCGCAATTGTTCGTCGGCTCCGGCGCGGACCAGTGGAATGATCCAACGCACTATCCATGGACCATTGGCTGGCAACCGAGCTACGGCACCGAGGCGCGCATCTTCGCTCACTACGTACTCAAGAATTTGCCGAATGCGACCATCGCTGTGCTCTATCAGAATGACGATTTCGGCAAAGACTACCTTAAAGGCATGCGTGCCGGGCTGGGCAACAAAGCCGACAAGATGGTTGTCGCCACGCAGTCCTATGAGACCACCGATCCGACTGTCGACTCCCAGGTCGTCACGCTACAAGGCAGCGGCGCCAATATTCTGCTCACGGCAGCGATCCCGAAATTCACGACGCTGGCGATCCGCAAGGTCTACGACGTGGGCTGGCGGCCGACCCAATTCATTAATTCGGTCTCGACCTCGGTCGGATCGGTGATGAAACCCGCCGGGCTGGAAAAAGGCGTCGGCATCATCTCGGCCGCCTACACCAAGGACCCGACCGATCCGCAATGGCAGGGCACCCCCGAATACAGGGACTGGCTGGCCTGGATGAAGAAATACAACACGTCGGGAAATGTCGCCGATGCGTTCACAGTCTACGGGTACTCAACCGCGCAGACCCTGGTCGCCGTGCTGAAAGCTTGCGGCGACAATCTCACCCGCGAGAACGTGATGAAAGAAGCGACGCGCATTCAAAATTTGAAGCTGCCGATGCTGCTGCCAGGTGTTACGATCTCTACCAATACCGGTGACTACGCTCCGATCAAACAGATGCAGCTGCAGAAATTTGACGGCAATACCTGGAAAGTATTCGGCGATGTGATGACCGGGTCCGGCAGTTAAGCTCCGCACGCGTAAAAAGGGAGCACAAAAGGGAGAAGGCGATGCCAACGCGTCGCGTAATGAAGATCAGTTTTTCGGCGATCGCGATCCTGCTCACAAGCGCGCTGGCGGCTGAGGCTGGACAATACGGTCCTGGCGTAAGCGACACCGAGATCAAGATCGGCAACACGATGCCGTACAGCGGACCGGCGTCGGGTCTGGGCACACTCGGCAAGGCGGAGGCCGCCTACTTCGCCATGATCAACGACCAGGGCGGGGTCAACGGCCGCAAGATCAATTTCATCACCCGCGACGACGGCTACTCGCCGCCAAAAACGGTCGAGATTGTCCGGCACCTGGTCGAAGAAGAGCAGGTGCTCTTGATGTTCAGCCAGCTTGGCACAGCGACCAACACAGCGGTCCAGGACTATCTGAATGACAATACGGTGCCGCAGCTCTTCATTGCCACCGGCGCCGCCAAGTGGGACGATCCCACGCACCATCCCTGGACCATGGCGTTCACCCCGAACTATCCGCTCGAAGCGCGCATCTACGCTCGCTACATTCTTAAAAGCCTGCCGAATGCCAAGGTCGCGGTGCTTTATCAGAACGACGATTTCGGCAAGGACTACATCACCGGCCTGCGCGAGGGGCTTGCAGACAAAGCCGACAAGATGATCGTGGCCACAAAGAGCTACGAGACCACCGATCCGACAGTGGATTCCCAAGTTGTAGCCCTGCAAAACAGTGGCGCCGATGTGCTGTTGACCGCCGCGGTGCCCAAATTTGCCGCACAGGCGATCCGTAAAATTTATGATATCGGCTGGAGGCCGACCCACTTCGTCGGTTACCCGTCGAGCTCGATCGGTGGCGTCATGAAACCGGCCGGCCTGGAAAAGAGCATCGGCATTATTTCCGGCACGCCGTTCAAGGACGGCAGCGATCCGCAATGGCAGGACACATCGGAGTTCAAGGACTGGAGGGCCTGGATGCAAAAATATAACGCATCCGCCAACCCGGGGGATCCGTTCAACGTCGACGGTTACGTTCGCGGCAAGATTCTGGTCACGTTACTTAAGGCCGCCGGCGACAATCTAACCCGCGAAAACCTGATGAAGCAGGCAACCAGCATGCATGATATAACGCTGCCAATGCTGCTGCCCGGCATAGCCGTCTCAACGAGCGCCGGGGACTATCAGCCGATCAAACAGATGCAACTGCAGAAATTCGACGGCACCACCTGGAAGCTGTTTGGCAAGGTCATTTCAGGAGCTGGCGGTTAGGCGCCACGATCCGGAAACGGCCGAAAGAGCCTAATGCGTGCAAAGGGAGGAAATCATGACCATCAACATCACGGCAATCAAACATGACATCGCGAAAGGCTTGGCAGCGGCCGGCCTTGTTCTCGCGAGCAGTCTTGCTTTCGCTGCCGGCCAATACGGACCCGGCGTCAGCGACAGCGAGATCAAGATCGGCAATACCATGCCCTACAGCGGCCCGGCTTCGGCCTACGGCATCATCGGCAAGACCGAGGCCGCGTATTTCACCATGATCAATGAGCACGGCGGCATCAATGGCCGCAAGATCAACTTCATCAGCCGCGACGACGGTTATAGCCCGCCGAAGACAGTCGAACAGGTGCGGCAGCTGGTTGAGCAAGACCAGGTTCTGTTTGTTTTCAGCACCCTCGGCACCCCGACCAACGTCGCCATCCACGCTTATCTGAACGACAACAAGGTGCCGCAGCTGTTCGTCGCCACCGGCGCCGACCAATGGAACGATCCCAAGCACTTTCCCTGGACCATCGGCTTGATACCAAGCTATGGGACCGAGGCGCACATTTATGCAAATTACATCCTCAAGCACTTGCCGGATGCAAAGATTGCGGTGCTTTATCAGAACGACGATTTCGGCAAGGACTACCTGAACGGTTTGCGCGACGGCCTGGGCGACAAGGCGGCCAAAATGGTGGTGGCCACCCAGTCGTACGAGACAACCGACCCAACCGTCAATTCACAGATCGTGGCGCTGCAGGCAAGCGGTGCGAACGTTCTGCTGACGGCGGCCACTCCGAAATTCGCCGCTCAAGCGATCCGCAAAGTCTATGACGTCGGCTGGAAGCCGACCCACTTCCTCACCTCGGTATCCAATTCGGTCGGCACGGTGATGAAGAACGCCGGATTCGAGAAAGGTGTCGGCATTATCTCGGCAGCCTTCGCCAAGGACCCGACCGATCCGCAGTGGGAGAGCACGCCGCAATATAAGGAATGGCTCGCGTTTATGAAAAAATACAATGCCTCCGCCAATCTCGCCGATGTTCAGGGCGCGATCGGTTACTCCTACGCCCAGACTTTGGTCTCTGTTCTCAAGGCCTGCGGCGATAACCTCACCCGCAACAATGTGATGAAACAGGCGGCGAGCATTCACGATTTGAAGCTGCCGATGCTGCTCCCCGGCGTCGCACTCTCGACCAGCGCGACCGACTTCGCGCCGATCAAGCAGATGCAACTGGAAAAATTCGACGGCACGACCTGGAAGCTGTTCGGCGACATCATCTCGGCGTCCGGAAGCTGAAACTGATCTGATACAACCGAAGCAAGAGGAAACACGTCATGACCAACAAGCAGACAATGTTGACGAGCCTGGCGGCGGCCGCGCTGGCGCTTGCCAGCGGCTTGGCGTTCGCCGCCGGCCAATACGGACCCGGCGCCAGCGACACCGAGATCAAGATCGGCAACACCGACGCCTACAGCGGCCCGGCATCGGCCTATGGCACTATCGCAAAAGCCGAGACCGCGTTCTTCAACGCGCTCAACGAACAAGGTGGCATCAACGGTCGCAAGATCAACTACATCAGCCGTGACGACGGCTATAGCCCGCCGAAGACCGTCGAGCTGGTGCGCAAGATGGTAGAGGAAGATCAAGTACTGTTTACTTTCAACATCCTCGGCACCCCGCCAAATACCGCGGTCCAAGGTTATTTGAACGACAACAAGGTGCCGCAATTGTTCGTCGCTACCGGCGCCAACAAGTGGAACGATCCGAAGCACTTCCCGTGGACGATGGGCTGGCAGCCCTCTTACCGCATCGAAGCCCGGATTTATGCGCGCTACATCCTCAAACAAATGCCCAAGGCCAAGATCGCGGTGCTCTATCAGAACGACGATTTCGGCAAGGATTATCTCGTCGGCCTGCGCGAAGGCCTTGGCGCCAAAGCCGACGCGATGATCGTGGCCGCCAAGACTTATGAGACCACCGACCCGACCATCGATTCGCAGATCGTCGCGCTGCAAGGCACCGGTGCCGATGTCCTTCTCACCGCGGCCACGCCCAAGTTCGCCGCGCAGGCCATTCGCAAAGTCTACGATATCGGCTGGAAGCCCGCGCAATTCCTAACCAACGTTTCGGTTTCGGTCGGCTCGGTGATGAAGCCGGCCGGACTAGAGAAGGGTACCGGCATCATCTCTGCCGGCTATCTGAAAGACCCGACCGATCCGCAATGGCAGAGTACGCCTGAATACAAGGAATGGCTGGCGTGGATGCAGAAATATTATTCCGCGGGCAGTCTGACCGACATCAATAACGTCTACGCTTACTCGGCGGCCCAAACCCTGGTGCCGGTGCTCAAGGCGGCCGGCAACAATCTGACCCGCGAGAACATCATGAAGCAGGCCGCCAACCTGCACGATCTGAAACTGCCGATGCTTTTGCCCGGCATCACCGTTTCGACCAGCGCCGACGACTTCGCGCCAATCAAGCAAATGCAATTAATGAAGTTTGACGGCAGCACCTGGCGGCCGTTCGGCGAGGTGATTTCGGGATCGGGCAGCTGACGAGTGACTGTTTTCCTGGACGCTGTGCACGGCTGAAGGCATAGCGTCCAGGAGACTCCAATACTAAGAGGAAGTGTCGAAAGCAGCCGGCATGGCCGTCTGCACCACGAGGCCGCGTGCACGCGCGTCAGCGACACCAAGACCGCGCAAAGCGACGAGCGTAAGCGACTGCACCATGTCGCGCTCGCGGCCGGACGGATCGGGCGCAAGCGGGCCGATCAGTCCTTCCACCAGCAGTCCGGTGAGCGCCGCCGCGGCCAGCGCCACGTCCTGTTCCGGCAGGTGATGCGCCGCCACTGTTGCCGCGATCCGTTCCATGAATTCGGCAGCCAATGCTTTGCGGAAAGCCGTGCGGACAGCATCGAGTTCGGCGTCAATCGGCTCGGCAATCGCCGCAAACAGCAGCCGGCGGTCGCGCAAAGCGCGTGCCGCAAAAGTCATGATGGCTGCGGAAAGCGCCGACAGCGGACCGGGCGCGGCTGCAGCAGCGCGCTGTAAAGCACTGATTTCCCGATCGGCAATCTCGGTGAGGACCGCGGCCACAAGATCAGTCTTGGCGGGAAAGTAACGGTACACCGTGCCCGTGGCGATGCCCGCCCGGGACGCAACAGCCGCGATCTGGACCGCTGCCATGCCGCTTTCGCTCGCAAGAATCCGCGCCGCGCCGATGATGGCGTCACGGCGCGCAGCCAGCCGACGGGTGACATTCTCAGTTCGGCGATAGGGCATGAAAGATCGCAGGCGAGTGATTCGCGAATTCTCATTTTGGAATAAATGAATTGTGATTCAACCTCTGTAAAGTTGTCTGGACAAAATAGAGGTATCCAAGAACCTCCAAGCATGCTATGTCGCGGATAATCCTTTGGAACTTCAGCCCATCCTGGGACGTTTTCTGTTTCGTGCCACTCTTCTTTTTCCAAATATCTCACGCCGCTGAGAGTTTTCCGCAGACGGAATTGGACTTGCCGAACCCGGATTCCGCCTGGGAGCAAGCCACCGTTACTGCTGGGGAGGTCCTGCGCGATCTGAACGGCAAGTTTCGCCCTGGGACCGAATTGCGGTTGGATGTCGCCGACGATTCCCGCAAAACCATCTTCAGTCTGCGAATAATCGCGGAGGCCTTTGCATAGGGGGCTGATCTGGCGACCTCGCCCACGCAAAGGGGCGTCACGCCAAACGGCGCGGGCTCAGCGATTTTTCTCCGCCAGCGACTTAGCGCGGATTTTTGAAAGCGTCGTCACCGGCGTAATCGCCTCCGGATCGATGGCGAGGCGGACAATGGCTGGCTTGCCGGATGCCTGCGCTTCTTTGAATGCCGCAGGGAAATCGGTGGTTCGCTCGACTGACACACCGAAGCCGCCGAAGGCGCGAGCGTAAGCCGCGAAATCCGGATTGCGCAGATCGGTGGCAATGACGCGACCGGGATATTCGCGCTCCTGGTGCATGCGGATGGTGCCGTAAATGCCGTTGTCGGCGATGACGACAACGAACGGCAATCCGTACTGCACAGCGGTCGCAAATTCCTGCCCGTTCATCAGGAAATCGCCATCGCCTGCGATGCAGACAATTTGACGCTCTGGATAAATCCGCTTCATCGCGACCGCGGCCGGCACACCGTATCCCATCGAGCCCGAGGTCGGCGCGACATGCTGACCGAAACGGCGGAAGCGAAAGAACCGATAAATCCAGGCGGCATAATTGCCGGCGCCATTGCAGATGATGGCATCGGCCGGAAGATTTTCACGTAACCACACCATGACGGCGCCGAGATTGATGCCGCCCGGCTGCTCGGTCGGCTTTTCGGTCCAGGCGAGATAGTCGGAATGGGCTGCCCCGGCTTGACCGCGCAGCGTGCCGGCGATGTCCAGGTGCTCCAGCGCGGCCGCAAAAGCCGTCGGCGCGGCGTTGATCGGCAAATTCGGACTGTAGACGCGACCAAGCTCCTCAGCGCCGGGATGGACATGCACGAAGGTCATCTGCGGCCGCGGAATGTTGAACAGCGTGTAGCTCTGCGACGGCAGTTCCCCCATACGCCCGCCGATCAACACCGCGAGGTCGGCGGATTTGATCCGTTCGACCAGCTTCGGGTTTGGACCGATGCCGAGATCGCCGGCGTAACAAGGATGGAGCGCGTCGAAGAGGTGCAGGCGCCGGAATGTCGTGCACACCGGCAGCGCGTATGTTTCCGCGAACCGCGCGATCCGGTCGGAAGCATCCTGTGACCAGCGGCTGCCGCCGAGGATCAGGATCGGCGCCTGTGCGGCACCAAGAAGCTGGGCGAACTTTGCCATCTCCGCGAGGCCGGGCGACGTCTCGATCGGCGAGAACGGCGGCGCGTCATCGACTGCAACGCGCTCGGTCAGCATGTCCTCGGGCAGGCTGACGACAACAGGACCCGGGCGTCCGTTGGCGGCGGTATGGAACGCGCGGGATACGATTTCGGGCACGCGGGCGGGATCGTCGATCTCGGTCGCCCATTTTGTCATCGAACCAAACACAGCGCGGTAATCGAGTTCTTGAAAGGCTTCTCGTTCGGTCATGTCGCGCGCCACCTGGCCGACGAACATCACGAGCGGCGTCGAGTTCCTGGCGGGCGATGTGGATGCCGGGCGAGGCATTGGTGGCGCCTGGCCCACGGGTGACGAAACAAACGCCGGGTCGGCCGGTCGCCTTGCCGACCGCCTCGGCCATCATCGTGGCGCCGCCCTCCTGCCGGCATACGGTGACCGCGATGTCGCTGTCGTGAAACGCGTCGATGGCCGCAAGATAGCTTTCGCCCGGCACGCAGAACACGTGCTGAACCCCGTGAATGCGCAGCTGATCGACCAGAACCTCGGCGGCCGTACGACTATTATCCTTAGCGCGCATCCGCGTCTCCCGATAAGGCGCAGCCGAGTAGCCGCGCCGGACGTTGTAAACTTTGATTGCCGCGACCGGCACCCCTAGTCCAGTGTTTTAGCGGCGCGTAGACCTAGCATACCTGCGAAGGGTTTCGGCTGTATGAGCGACGAAGACAAAAATCAGCAGGCGGTGTTTGCCTTTCTCGCCCATCCGGCCACCCATGGCGGCGCGAAAGTAACGCGCATCGACACCCATGCGGCATCGGTGTTTCTCGCCGGCAATCGTGCGCTCAAGGTCAAGCGCGCGGTACGCTTTCCGTTTCTCGATTATTCGACGCTGGAAAAGCGCAAAGCGGCCTGTGAGGCCGAGTTATCAGTGAACGCACCCTACGCGCCGGACATCTACCACGGCGTCGTGCCGATCACGCGCGATGCTAATGGGAAGTTTTCCATCGGCGGCTCAAGTCCGCCAGTCGAGTGGGCGGTCGATATGCAGCGCTTCGACGAGACGCGCACGCTCGATCACCTTGCCGGCAATATCAATGAAGCGCTGGCCGACGCGCTCGGGCGCGCCATCGCCGCGGCTCACGACAAAACGCCGGTGGTGGACGCTGAAAAATGGATCGCGGCGCTTAGTGGTTATACCGACGAGCACGTCAAAGCCTTCGAACAATATCCCGATATCTTTCCCGCCGCCGAGATCGAATTGCTCGCCCGCGCAAGCCGCGAAGCCTATCAACGCATCGTCCCGCTCCTGCGCGAGCGGGCGCGCGACGGTTTCGTTCGGCGCATCCATGGCGACCTTCATCTCGGCAACATCGCACTGATAGACGGTAAGCCGGTTCTATTCGACGCCATCGAATTCAGCGACATCATCGCCACCGGCGACGTCTTTTACGACCTCGCGTTTTTACTGATGGATCTCCTCGAGCGCGGGCTCCCGCTCGCCGCCAACGTGGTGCTCAACCGCTACCTCACGCAGACGCGGCGAATCGAGAACCTGGAGGCGCTTGCGACGCTGCCGTTCTTCCTGTCGATGCGCGCATCGATTCGCGCCAGAGTAACCGCTGCACGGCTGGAGCGCGCGAAGCCGCCTGACCGGGAATCGATCGCGCGCGCGGCGCGGGCCTATTTCGACTTCGCGCGGCGGGCGATCGCGCCGCCGGCGCCGAAATTCGTCGCCATCGGCGGCCTGTCCGGGACCGGGAAGACCAAGCTCGCGCGGGTGTTGGCGCCGGAATTGATGCCGATGCCGGGCGCGGTCACCATACGCTCGGACGTTGAACGCAAAGCCCTGTTCGGCATCGATGAAACCGAGCAATTGCCGGCGGAAGGTTACACCGATGAAGTTACAGTGCGCGTCTATACGGCGCTCGCTGATCGGGCGCGCCGCATCCTGACCGCAGGGCATTCAGTGATTGTCGATGCAGTATTCGCGCGGGCGGAGGAGCAAATCGACATGGCTGACACGGCACAATCGGCCAAGTTCGCCCTGCGCGGCCTGTTCCTCACCGCAGACCTGAAGACCCGGCTTATCCGGGTTGGCTTGCGCGCTCATGATGCATCCGATGCCGACCCGAAAGTGGCACAGGCGCAGGAGCGCTACGAACTGGGTGAGGTTGATTGGACCGAAATCGACGCCTCGGGGACGCCCGAAAACACCCTGGCGCGGGCAAAAGCCGCGCTTGCAATTGCTTGATTGACTGACGCCCGCCCGCGCCAATATAAGCGCGGAGAACCTGGGCTGGAAAGGCGCGACCATGGCGACGAGTGCATCGACCGCGACAGGCATTGAACACGCGGAAGCGCCGTCGCGCCGTGATTTCCTTTACATCGCCACCGGCACCGTCGGCGCGGTCGGTGCCGCCGCGGTATTGGTGCCGCTGATCGCCCAAATGAACCCCGACGCTTCGACCTTGGCCGCCGGGGGCCCGGTTGACCTCGACATCAGCAAGATCGAACCAGGCCAGCAAGTCGTAGTCCGCTGGCGCGAACGCCCGATCTTCGTTTTCCACCGCACTGCAGACCAGGTCAAAATACTGCAGGACCCCAAATTGACCTCGCAATTGTCGGACCCGAATTCCCAGCAGACCCAGCAGGCGCCGTACGCGACCAACTGGCACCGTTCGATCAAAGAGGACTTCGGCGTGCTGGTCGGTATTTGTACGCATCTCGGCTGCATCCCGATGTTCTATCCGCAACCAAGCGCCTCGACGCCAGTCTCCAGCTGGCTGGGCGGCTATTTCTGTCCCTGCCACGGCTCCAAATATGACGGCGCCGGTCGGGTCTATAGCGGAGTGCCGGCGCCCTACAATCTGCCGGTGCCGCCGTACACCTTCGTCAGCGATACGACAATCAGGGTTGGCGAAAATCCGGGCGGATCGGCCTGGGATTTCGGTTCGATCCGCCAGCTCTAAAGCGCGCCCGCGCAATCTCATGGAATGAAACTCAGGCAGCCATTGCGGCTTGGGCTATTGCGCCTGTCGCTGCTCGCAATCGTCGTCGGCGTGATCACCGGCTTCGGCGCGGTGCTGTTTCGAGCGCTGATCGGCATTGTCCACAACATCGCCTTTCTCCGATTGTTCGCGATCGATTACGACGCGAGCGTCTTTACGCCGTCGGGTCCGTGGGGCGCGTTCATCATTCTCGTCCCGGTCGTCGGCGGTCTGATCGTCACCTTCCTGATCACGAATTTTGCGCCGGAAGCCCGCGGTCACGGCGTCCCGGAAGTAATGGACGCGATCTATTACAAAGACGGCGTGATCCGCCCGGTCGTCGCCGTGATCAAATCGCTGGCGTCAGCTTTATCGATCGGCACCGGCGCCGCGGTCGGCCGTGAAGGACCTATTATCCAGATCGGCTCAGCGATCGGCTCCACGCTCGGACAGATCATCCATATGGCTCCGTGGCAGCGCATTACACTGGTTGCCGCCGGCGCCGGCGCCGGCATCGCCGCGACGTTCAACACACCGATTGGCGGGGTGATGTTCGCCATCGAACTGATGATGCCGGAATTGAGCGCGCGCACGTTTCTTCCGGTTGCGCTCGCCACCGGCACAGCGACGTTTGTTGGCCGCATCTTTTTCGGCATCTATCCCGCATTCGCCATTCCAGACGCATTGCTCGCGTCGCAAGCGCCGGCCTCGCTGCCTGCTCTGTTGCTCTATGCGCTGCTCGGCGCGATCATCGGACTTGCGGCGACCGCCTTCATCCGCGGCCTTAGCCTGGCCGAGAATATCTTCGACCGCATCGGCAATCCTTATCTGCGCAACGTCGCCGGCATGCTGATGATCGGCGTTCTGATCTACGTACTGTTTCGCACCGCCGGGCACTATTACGTCGAGGGCGTCGGCTATTCCAGCATCCAGGCGGTCCTGTCGGGGAAACTCACGCTGCCGTGGCTATTGTTGATATTATTTGTGGCAAAGCTCGCTGCAACTTCGGTGAGTCTCGGCGCCGGGTCCTCGGGCGGTATTTTTTCACCCTCGCTGTTCATGGGCGCGACCATCGGCGGAGCCTTCGGCCTTCTCGTCAACGCCATAAGCCCGGTCGAAAGTTTGGGCGTCACGACCTGCGCCATCATCGGTATGGCCGCGATGGTCGGCGGCGGCACCGGCGCGGCGATGACCGCCGTGACCATGATTTTCGAGATGACCCGCGACTACGACCTGGTGATGCCCAGCATCATCGCGGTGGCGCTTGCGATCGGCGTGCGGCGGCTGCTCTCGCCGGAGAACATTTACACCATCAAGCTTGTCGGCCGCGGCCATTTCGTGCCGAAGGCGCTGCATGCCAACATGTTCCTGGTGCGCCGCGCCGGTGAAGTGATGGAGAAAGACGTAACAATCCTCGGCGCCGATGCCGATTTCGACGCGTTTTTGCGCCAACACGCGACCGGCGCCGGCTTCAAACACGTCGTGGTCACGCGCGGCAATCACATTGCCGGCGTCGTGCGCGTCAACATCGGGCTGCGCCGCGGCGTCGAAGATGCCTACAGCGGTGTCCATCTGGGCGACGTTGCGCAACACAATTTCACCATCGCTCGCGAAGGTGACATCATGTTCGACGTCGTTCAGCGCATGGGTCGCCACAGGGCGGCCATGGCTGTGGTAGTCGAAGGTCGCGGACGCGGGCGTCCCTCAGAAATCGTCGGCATCATTTCGAAAGAGCACATCGCCGATTCCGTCGCCGAAAGTATCAAGCCGTTCGGCTGAGCCATTCGTAGCGCACGGGGCCGCGACTGTTATTGACATCAAACGGCGTTCGGAAATCTAAGTAAGCTGGAAAAGTACTTAGGAGCGCCGTCGATGCGCATCGCCGTACTCGGTGGTGGGAATGGTTCGTTTGCCGCGGCCGGCGATTTCGCGCTGGCTGGCCATGAGGTCCGGCTATGGCGCCGCGACCGCGAGGCTGTCGCGGCCCACCGGGCCGCCGGGAGCATCATCGTCGTCAAGGACTTCCGCGGCCGCCACGAAGCAAAACCCAATCTGGTCACCGACGATATCGCTGCGGCGGTTCGCGGCGCTGAATTGATCGTCTGCCCCGCCCCCGCGCCGGCACAGCCAGATATAGCCCGAGCGCTCGCGCCGCATCTGACCGCCGGGCAAGTGGTGTTTCTGCCGCCCGGCACATTCGGATCGTTCGTGTTTGCAAAGGCCGCGCAAGCCGCCGGCAACCGCGCTGAGATAGCGTTTGCCGAAACCGGTACGCTGCCATGGCTCACCCGCAAGCACGGACCTTTCGAGGTGGCGATCACTGTTCGGGCGAAGCGGCTGCCGACCGGCGTGTTTCCGCTGCGGCTCAGCGACCACGCGCTGACGGTCATCGGCAAGGCCTTCCCCGGCGTCATCGAACCGTGCGGCGACGCCTTGTCGGGCGCGCTGATGAACGCGGGTCCTATCATCCACCCGCCGCTGATCATCATGAACGCGGCACCACTTGAGCATTTCGATCGCTGGGATATTCACAAGGAAGGCACTCAAGCGTCCGTGCGCCGGGTGACCAACGCACTCGACCGGGAGCGCATTGCCATCCGCGAAGCGCTCGGTTACGGCCCGCCACATTTCCCGCTCGCCGATCACTACGCGCGTGAGGGCGATGAATGGATGTATGGCCGCGGCTCCCATGACAAACTCACGGACTCCGGTGATTGGCGCGAGCGTATCGTGCTGACTGAGCATCGCTACATGCTGGAAGACGTGCGCTTTGGCTCGTCCTTCCTGGTGTCCGCCGGCATGCGCGCCGGTGTCGCCACGCCGCTATCCAGCGCTTTCGTCGCTCTTGGGTCTGCAATTTGCAGCGAGGATTTCCTGCAAACCGGACGGACACTAGAGGGCCTTGGCCTCGGCATGCTTAGCGCGGCGGAACTGACGACGATGCTGACAGAGGGCCTGCGGTGAGCGATCGCGCGCTCATTGCCTGTCTCGGCGCCGGCCGCATGGCGCGCGGCGTTGCGGTGATGTTCGCTTACGCCGGACATCCGGTGACGATCGTCGACGTGAAGGTCCGCGATCAGGCAGGTTTCGAGCGAACAGCACAGGAAGCGATCGGCGAGGTCGAAGTGACGCTGGGCACGCTTTCGCAATTCGGATTGTTTCCGGCGAATGCGCTCAACAAAATTATCGAGCGCGTTTCGGTCATTCGCGAGACCGATGCCGCCCAGACGCTTGGCGGCGCTGCCGTGATCTTCGAATGTGTTCCCGAAGTGCTCGACCTGAAACGCGACGTGCTGGCGCGAGCTTCCGCCGCGGCCGGGCCGCGGCCGATTATCGCCTCGACCACATCGACGATCCTGGTCGATGATCTTTCAGGAGCGGTTGCCCAACCGGAGCGATTTCTGAACGCGCATTATCTGAATCCTGCCTTCTTGGTGCCGCTCGTCGAAGTCTCACCGGGCGCAGGCACCGATCCGGCGGTGGTCGAGCGGCTCAAGACGCTGCTCGAAAGTATCGGCAAGGTGCCGGTTGTCTGCGCAGCGCGGCCGGGGTTCATCGTACCGCGCATTCAGGCGCTCGCCATGAATGAAGCCGCCCGGCTGGTCGAGGAAGGCGTCGCCAGCGCTGCGGACGTCGATAAGGCGATCAAATACGGCTTCGGCCTTCGCTTTGCGGTGTTGGGCCTGCTGGAATTCATCGATTGGGGCGGCGGTGACATTCTTTACTACGCCAGCCGCTATCTCGCCGGCGCGTTGCAGAACGATCGCTATGCAGCCCCTGACATCGTCGAGCGCAACATGCACGAGGGCCGTATCGGGCTGCGAACGCGTAAGGGCTTTCTCGATTACGAAAATCTTGACGTCGAGGCCTATCGTCGCGAGCGGCTGCAAGCGTTCGTCAAGCTGCTCGAGCATTTCGGGATCATGCGGGACCCAGTGTTGTAGCGTTCTTACGAAGCCGCGGCCTGCATAAGCTCCGGCAAGGTCGCGCGTGCCGGCAACGACATCAGCAATTCGAAGTAGCTTGTCGCGGGCTGCCTGCGTCGAGCTTGTGCTGGCCGCTGAACAAAACCTTTGCGGCATTTTCTCGAACAGGAACGCTGCTGGTCGAACGAGCCGGTGTGGCTCGGATATCGGGTCTGGGCTTGGGACATGACCTGGGTGCTCATTTGAGACTCCATCGGTTCGTCACTACCCGTCTGTCGCGCGAACTTCGGAAAAGGTTCATCCGGTGCCAAGCTGCAGCAAACGGCCACCGCAATGCACCCCGCTATTGCCTCGTTAAGTTCGCTAAATGCCTCTAAATACCGCGTTATCGGCTTGGTTACACGGCGGCGCGACGCCCTCGATGTCCCGGGCTACTCCCAGACAAAATGGGCGCGGTATCGATCTGATCGGCGAGCGGCGTCTCACGTCCGGTCCCCTTTGAACCTTTGCAGCCGCACCAGCGACCAAGGAACAATAGAATGCTCATGCCTTGGCGGTGGAGGCTCGAATGTCCTTTCTACGATCCTGCTTTAGCTTTTACGGGCGAATGAACCGAAGCGAATATGCGACTGTGTATTTCGGGTCGATCTTGGCGCTCGTTGCCGGATTTCTGGTGGCTATCGGGTTGTTCCACGTGTTTGACGACGACGCCAGCAACGTGATTGTCGTTTCGCTTTTCGCTTTTATTGGTGCGTGCAAGTTGGCGACTTTGGCTGCCTTGGCCAAACGGCTTCACGATGTTGGCGCGTCCGGCGGAATATGTGTGGTCGCGTTCATTCCGGTTGTCGGCGTTCTGCTTTGTCTTGTGATGCTGTTTGTGCCCGGCACACAGGGAGGCAATCGATACGGCGTGCCGACTTATCGCTTTAGACGGCGCATGAGTTACGCAGGCACCTAAACTGACAACCCGCCGCAATAGGCGCGGCTGCTATTAGCTATTCGATTGCCGCCTTCGCAATTTTTCAGTTGTGGCCGCGTCGACCGCTCCGTCGACGATGGCGACACCGTAATGCCCGCGTGCGAGCTCGGGCGAAAACAGGCCATCGAGCACATTGTCCAGCACCGCCGCCGGGTCGCGGCGGAACGGATCGCCGTAGCCGCCGCCGCTCGGACCGTACGTAATCAGCCGGTCGCCCGGTCCGACTTTCTGATAGGGCACCTTTGACGGCAATGCCCGGCTCGCGCCGGCGCTGGTCTGCATGGTTAGCTCGCCCGGATAGCCGTCTTCTCCGCCGGCGAACCCCCACGGCCGATGCTTCTGGCCGTCGCCCTCGACCGAAAATCCACCCTCGGAGAGATAGGTGAACACGCGCACCGAGCCGACGCCGCCGCGCCACTCTCCCGCCGCCACCACGTTCTCGCGCAACTCATAACGATCGACGCGCAGCGGCAGATGCGATTCAATGTCCTCGATCGGATTGTTGCGGGTATTGGCATAAAGCGTGTCGACGGTATCCATGCCGTCGAGGCCAAAGCGGCCGCCGTAGCTTCCCTCAAAAATTTCCATGTGCACCCAAGGCCGCTCTTTCACAATGCCGCTGAAGGCAATCACGCGCAGATTGCCGATGCCGGCACTGACCTGATGCGGTACCGCCGGCGCGAGCGCCTTCATCACCGTATCGGCAAGCTGATTGCCGGGAGAAAATCGCGCGATCACCGGCGCCGGAAAAATCGGATTGGCGAGCGTGCCCTTCGGGGCAACGATCTTGATCGGACGGGTGATGCCATCGTTTTGCGGAATGTTGCCGTAGACAGCGCTGTCGAGCAGGATCGAGCGCAGCGTCAGCCAGATCGCGCAGTCAACGGTGCCCTCGAACGGCAGGTTGATCGGCCGATCAGAGACCTGCGGCGACGTGCCGGTCAGGTCAACGTCGAGTTCGTCGCCGTGCACGGTGATGGTGACGGCGAATTTCAGATCGCGTCGTGCCGGGTCCGGATCGTCGAGATAGCCGTCGATGAACGTCTCGGCCGAATAGACGCCGTCGGGAATGTCGCTGATGGCCTTGCGCATCATCCGTTCGGAATAGTCCATCAGGTCTTCGTAGGCGCCTTGCACAGTCGTACGCCCATAGCGGTGGACGAGGTCGAGATAGCGCTGCGCACCAATCTGGGCGGCGGCGATCTGCGCGTTCATGTCGCCCACGACCAGATCCGGGATGCGAATGTTGTCGCGAACGATCTCCCAAACCGCCTCGTTGCGTTTGCCCTGGTCGATGACCTTGATCGCCTTGAACTGCAGTCCCTCGGCATAGGTGTCGACCGCATCGACGATGCCGCAGCTTCCGGGCGTGTGCGCGCCGATGTCGAGATGGTGCGCGGTCGTGACCGAAAAGCCGATCAGGTCGTCGCTGTCGAACACTGGCACGCAGAACGCCACATCGGGGCCGTGCGAGGCGCCGCCATACGGATCGTTGTGCATGATCACGTCGCCGGGGCGGAACACGTCGCCGCGGGCGTCGAATTTCTTGCGGATGCCGCGGATATAACCGGGGATCGGGCCGGATTGCAGCGGCGTCGACATCTTGCATTCGCACAATTGCCGCCCTTCGGCGTCGGTCAGCGCCGCACCGAAATCCTCCGACTCGCGGATGATGCTCGAATAGCTCATGCGCATGAGCTTGTGGCCCATCTCGATGGCGATGCTCTCCAGCGCCCCCTGGATGACCGCGCCGGTGATCGGGTCGACGCGGGTCGACGGCTGCTGGCGGCGGTTGGACAGGCTTGGATCGCTCATCGCCCTCCCCTTCAGACTTTCAGTATGAGATTGCCGGCGGCGTCATTGATGGCGACGCGGCCCGGCGGAATGACCGTGGTCGAGTCTTTCTGCAGCACAATCGCGGGGCCGCTGAAAGATTCGCCGACCGGCAACAAGTGCCGGCGGTAGAACGCGGTTTCGAATGGCCGCAGTTCGCCGTCGATGCGAAACACACACTGTCCGGTCTTGACTTGCGCCTTCTTTAGCGTCGAACCTTGCGGCGCGGTCAGTTTGGCGATCTTCGGTAGCTGGCCCAAGCCCACCACCCGGACGTTGACGATTTCGATCGGACTGTCGGCAAAGAAGTGACCGTATTCGCGTTTGTGTGCCTCGTGAAAGCGTGTCCAGATTTCATCAAGCTCCGCTTTCCCGATCGCACCGCCCGGAAGCGGGATCTTGAGTTCGTATCCCTGGCCGACGTAACGCAGGTCGCCATCGCGGACGAACGTGAGACTGTCGGATTGCAGGTGGTCGGCTGCGAACTGCTTTTTGAGCTGCAGCTCCATCGCCGCCAAATCCGCGTTCAAACGCTCAAGATCGACGTTGCCGCTGATCTGGAACGCGGTACGGATGATGTCGTATTTCAGATCGGTGGTGAGGAGTCCCATCGCCGAGGTAATGCCGGGATAAGGCGGTACGATCACTTCGGGAAAGCCGAGCATGGCGGCGACTTCAGCCCCATGCAGCGGGCCGGCGCCGCCGAAGGCGACAAGCGCAAACTCGCGGGGGTCGATCCCCTTCTGCACCGTGCGCGAGCGGATCGCGTTCGCCATGTTGCTGTTGATCACGGTCAGCACACCTTCGGCGGCGTCGAGCTTGTTCATGCCGAGCGCGTCGGCGAGCCGCTCGATGGCGCGATGCGCGGCGGCTTCGTCGAGTTGCATACCGCCGCCAAGAAAATCGTTCTTATCGAGCCGGCCGAGAACCAGGTTCGCATCAGTCACCGTCGGCTCGGTTCCGCCGCGACCATAAGCGGCCGGGCCAGGCACGGCGCCGGCGCTGCGCGGCCCAACGCGAAACGCCCCGCCGTGATCGATGTAGGCGATCGAGCCGCCGCCGGCGCCGATAGTGTGGATGTCGATCATCGGCAGCAGCAATGGAAAACCGGCAATCGACGTGCTGCGCGCGTCGGTCTCGGCAAAACGGCCTTCAACGACGATGCCGATGTCGGCGCTGGTGCCGCCAATGTCGAAGGTGACGAGCTTGCGCCGCCCGCTCAAAGCGCCGATCCAGGCGCCGCCGAGCACGCCGGCGGCAAGACCGGAGAGAAGCGTCATCGCCGGCTTTTCGCTGACCATCGCCGGTGTGGCGACGCCGCCGTTCGACGCCATGACCCGCAGTTCAGAGCGCAGTCCCGCTTCGCGCAGCGCTGCCTCCAGGCGGCCGACGTAGCCGCGCATCTTTGGTCCGATGAAGGCACACAGGCACGCAGTCGTGAACCGCTCGTATTCGCGGAATTGCGGCGAGATCGACGCCGAAGTCACGACGAAAACTCCCGGCAATTCCCTTTCAAGGATCGCTTTCGCGCGCTCCTCGTGCGCCGGATTGAGATAGGAGAACAGAAAGCAAACCGCGACCGCCTCGACCGCTTCCGCTTTCAAAGCATGCGCCGCAGACGATCACGCCGGCCTCGTCGAGCGGCTCAAGCTCTTCACCGTGCGGCGGAATGAGCCTGCCTTTCACAACCTTGCGGTGACGCCGCTTGACCAGCGGCCGACTCTGCCACGGCAGGTCCTGCATGATCGAGTAGTGCTCGGCGCGCTGGTGGCGCGCGATATGAATGATGTCGCGGAAGCCTTCGTTGGTCAGCATGCCGGCGCGCGCGCCTTTGTGCTCCAGCACGGCATTGGTTGCCGTCGTCGTGCCGTGCAACACGTAGTCGATATCGCCCGCAGCGACGCCGTTATCGCGACAGATTTCAGCAATGCCTTGGATGATGGCCCGCGACGGGTCGTCGGGCGTGGTTGAAACTTTATGGATGGCGATCCGGCCGGTATCGAGATCGCAATACACGACATCGGTGAAGGTGCCGCCGACATCGACCCCGATCGTTTTCATGACGCTCCCGCTTGCATTTTGGCGCTTGGTGCTTTCACTTGATAAACTGCGTGCTCCTCTCCGGCGGGCCTGCGCATCATCGGTGGGCACGTCTTAAAATGCAAAAGATTCTCAAAAGGCAAAAGATTTAGCAGGTAGCCGTGAAAGCCGTCGTCATCCACGCTCCAGGCGCGCCCGAGCAACTCGTCATGGCGGACATGCCCGAACCAAATCCCGGGCCCGGCGAGGTGCTGGTCGATGTCGCCTACGCCGGCTGCAACTGGGCGGACACGCAGATTCGCACCGGCATTTATCCGCATGCGCGCTCATATCCGCTCGTGCTTGGTCTCGAGATATCCGGGCGCGTCTCGAAGCTCGGACCGGGCGTCGGCGGCGTGAAAGTCGGCGATCGTGTAGCGGCGTTCCTCGAGCAAGGCGGTGCCTACGCCGAGAAGGCTGTCGCGCCGGCCAATATCCTGATGCCGCTCCCCGATGCGATCCCCTTCGATGTGGCCGCCGCGCTGCCGATCCAGCCGCTGACCGGCTACCACATGCTCCATACCATCTACGGCATAGAGCCGGGCGAGACGGTTTTGATCAACGCGATCGGCGGCGGGGTTGGCCTGTTCACCACGCAGCTCGCGGTCAAAGCCGGCGCCCGTGTGATCGGCACCGTCGGCACGCCGGGCAAGGAGAAACTGGCGCTTGAGTACGGTGCCGGGCGCGTCGTGGTTACGCCGAACGAGGATTTCGAAGCGGCGGTGCTCGCCTTCACCGGCGGCCGCGGCGTCGATCTGGCCATCGATTCACTTGGCGCGACCATGCTCGACCGCACCTTTAACGTCGTCCGAAAGCTCGGCCATATCATCAGCATCGGCGAGGCCGAGGGCCAGCCGTTCAAAAACATCCGCGAACGCGTCCTGCCGCGCTCGCAGACCTTCACGCGACTGCATCTCGGCCACGTTGACGCGGATTCCAAAGCCTGGAAGGACGGCGTGGCGCTGGTCGTGCGCAGCGCAGCCGACGGCTCGTTGAAAGTGCCGATCGCCGGCGTTTTCCCGATGGCTGACGCGGCCGGCATGCACCGCTATATCGAATTGCGGCAGGCGGCCGGCAAACTGGTTCTTGCAATCGCGCCTTAGCTCACGCCTTCTGTTCCGCGGCCAGCAGCATCGCATCGTCCAAGCGATCGTTGCCCCAAAACATCTCGGTGCCGACGAAAAACGTGGGCGCGCCGAAGATTCCCCGGTGACGCGCCTCATCGGTTTGTTCACGCAACCGCGCTTTCATGGAATCGCTCTGGGCCTGTTCGAGTATTTCCGCAGCCGGAAGATTAAGCTCGGTCAAGATCGGAGCGAGTTGATCCGTTTTGTTGATGTCCTCGTCATGCACAAAATTGAGCTCCATCACTTGGCGGCAGAAGGCGCCGATCCAGGGCTCTTTAGCGCCCAGCAGAGCCACGCGGGCCGGCAGCACGCTTAATCGGGGAAAGGTGCTGGGCTTGGTCCATCGCAGTCCATACTTGCGGCACAGGCGGACCATGTCCTGCCACATGTGCGCGCCCTTCTCCTTTTGCGTGAGGAACGGGGACGTCTCCATGCCCAAAGCGCGGAAAATCGGTCCGAGCAAAAACGGCTTCCAGACGATCCGGACGCCGCTTTGCCGGGCAGCGTCTTCAATGCGCATGACGCTGAGATAGCTATAATTGCTTGCGAATTCGAACCAGAATTCGATCTCGGGTAGTCGTCGGGAAGTTGCTGAGTCGGTCATTGTCGCCCGGTACCAATCTCACCAGCGTCAATGCCAGCCGATCGCAAACGGCGGCACAAACGAGAAAAGTTAGGCGTGGAATTAGAAATTTTCATTCTCCGGACGCACCCGCGACGCACCCCAAACCAGACCCGCAGCATCAAGCGCTGGCCGCAGCGCGCGAGCCCGGGCGAGCAGGTTTGCGATGCTTCACGCCGGTACCAAGCTCGTCCAACAGCCAGCGCCGAAACACCTTGACCTCGGGCTTCTGAAATTCCGTCTGCGAAGTGACGAGCCAATAGCTGTTGCCGCTTTCGATGGCACGGCTGTCAAGCGAAATGAGCCGGCCGGCGTCGACGTCCTCGTCCACGAGTGGCCGCCGCCCCAATACGATACCGAGACCGCGCGCGGCGGCATCAAACGCCATCTGCACGGTGTCGACCCGCAGTCCGCTATTGATCGACGGCGGAGCCTCTATTTCGGTTGCTCGAAACCAATGCTGCCAATCGGCCCCAACCGTTGTGACATGGATCAGCGGCGCCTGTGACAATAGCTTTGCATCTGAGCCGCCGAATTGCTGCTTTAGGCTTGGGCTACAGACCGGCATCAGGGTTTCCACTGCCAGCAGGGTCCAGTTCGGCAACGGCTTCTTGGCCGACGCAAAACGGATCGCGATATCAAAATCGTCGAGCGTAAGGTCCACCGGGCGAAGCGAAGTGTCGATCGTCACCCGAATATCAGGAAATTGAACGGCGAATTTTTCCAGACGCGGCAGTAAAATCTTGTTGGCGAATGTCGGCGCGCTGCTCAGCGACAATGTCCCGGTTGCTTTGCGGCCTGGAAGCTGCGCCGTCGCCTTGGCGAGAACGCCGAGCGCGTCGCTAACCTGCGGCGCATAAGCTTCGCCGGCACCGGTCAGCCGCAAGCCCCGCGATTGACGATGAAACAGCTCGACACCCAGCCAATTTTCCAGCGTCTGAATGCCGTGGCTGACCGCGCTTGCCGTCAGGTTGAGTTCGTCGGCGGCTTTGCGGAAGCTTTTGTGACGCGCGGCGGCCTCAAAAACCCGAAGCGTGCTCAATGGTGGAAGCCGGAAGGCCATGAGGACACGTCCTCGCCCGATTCAACATATAGCCCCGGCATTATAATTGGTTGCGGGACCGGCGCCTTCGGATTTTTTCGGGCAACGCCGGCCCAAAGTCCGTCGTCACATCAACGATTTTGACGAAGACTTTCCACGGCTGCGCCGCCGCGCAAAAGCGCCGGCGGAAGCGCCGCGGCAGGGGTCTTGGTATCCACACTGCCTCGCCGCAATAAGACCGTTACTTCCTCCACGGGCATCGGCTTGCCGAAATAGTAGCCTTGGGCTGCCCGGCAGCCCCAGGATTTCAGTAACTCGGCTTGCTCCGCGGTTTCTACTCCTTCCGCGATGACGTCTATTTGCAGCAAACGCGCCAGTCCGAGGGCGACTTGAGTGATCGCCACATCGTTCGCGTCGGTCGCCAGATTGGTAACGAACTCACGCGCCAATTTGATGCAATCAACCGGATAGCGACGCAAATAGGCCAGCGAAGAATAGCCGGTACCGAAATCATCGATCGCGATCCGCACCCCGCGCTGCCGGATACGTTCGAGTGGATTGTCTTCGGCGCGGGTCGTCTCCATGACAGTCGTCTCGGTGAGCTCCACTTCCAGCATGTGCGGCGGCAAACGGTATTCCGTCAGAACGCTGTCGATATCCTTCTCCAGCTCACGCGGTGTCTTGAACTGCAGCGCTGAGAGATTGACGGCCACGTGGTCCGCGGCAATGCCTTCGTCCATCCATATTCTGGCCTGACGACACGCCTGCGCCAGGGCCCACCGGCCAAGTGGAATGATAAGACCGCTCCGTTCCGCAGCGGGAATGAATGCGTCGGCCGCCAGCACCCCACGTAAAGGATGCCGCCACCGCGCCAAGGCCTCCACGCCGATGACGCGGCCGGAAGCAAGCTCGATTTGCGGCTGATAGACCAGAAAGAGCTGCTCGCTCGCAATCGCTTCGCGCAATTCGGTGATCAAACTGACGCGGGCGCTGACTTCCTGATCCATCGCGGCGTTGAAAAACCGGTAGGTCTGGCGCCCTTCTGCTTTCGCCCGGTAGAGTGCGACGTCCGCGCGAGACAGCAGCGTTTCGGCGTCGCTGTCGGGCTCGGAAAGGGCGATGCCGACAGTAACGCCGGAATAGACATCGCTGCCGTTGATCGAGAATGGCTGACCAACCGCGTCGATAACCTTCTCTGCCAGCATTGCCGCATCGGTCGGTTCGACGACATTGGTAACGAGGATGGCAAATTCGTCGCCGCCAAAACGGGCGACGGTGTCGGATGCCCGGACATTATCGATAAGGCGCTGAGCCGTGCCCTTGAGCAAGAGATCGCCTGCGGGGTGACCCTGCGTGTCATTCACATCTTTGAAGTGATCGAGGTCGAGATAAAGCACGGCAACACGCATACCGCGACGCCGGGCGTCCGCGATCGCACCGTCAAGATTACTCACGAACACGCCGCGATTGAGGAGACCCGTCAGCACGTCGAACTGCGCCATCTTGGTCAGCGCGTCTTCGACTTCCTTGCGACGGTCGATGTCGCGCATCGTTGTCAGCAAGAAATTCCGCTCGCCGAAAGCGACGGACTGGCAACCGACTTCGGCCCAGAACACTGTTCCGTCCTTTCGCCGAAGGCGCCATTCGAAGGTTTGCGGCGTTCCCGCTATGGCCGAGCCGATAAATCTCATCGCTTCCACTCGGCAATACGGCGTCTCATTCGGCGAGAGGTCGCCGACTTTCATGCCGATCAATTCTTCATGCCGGTAGCCGAGCGCGTCGACGGCGCGCTGATTGGCGTCGACGACGGCCAGCGTCTCGATATCATGGATGATGATCACATCGGTTACGGTTTCGAAGATGGTGCGAAAGCGCTCCTCGCTTTGCCGCAACTCGGTTTCCTTCCGTTTAAGCTCGGTAATGTCCATGACGGCGCCGATGAGGCCTGCGACCTCGCCGGTCTCGGAAAGAAACGGGAAAAAATTCGCCAGCCAATAGCGTTGCTTGCCGGGCTCATGAGGCGTCTCGCCCTGAATCTCCATATTCAGGACCGGTTCGCCACGTTCGTAAACCGGGCGATAGAGCTCCATGATGTGATCGGCCAACTCCGGCACTACTTCGCGGAGCGTACGGCCGATATGAGCTTCGACCGGCAAACCGTTGATCTCCGCCATCCGCTCGTTGATGCGGACATAGCGGTAATCCTTGTCCATCAGGACGAGGCCAACCGGCGAGTTCCGATAGACTTGCTCGATCTCGGTCAGTCTTTGCCGAATGTAGCGATGGAGTCGCTGGATCTCCTGCTCAGGCGCGCCCACCGGCACAGCCTGAACATCCGGCTCGCGCAACACTGACGCACCTTCTTCGCCCGACCGATCCGGTTCGCGCTTTCGCTGTTTTGCCCCGCTGCCTGACGTCATAATGCTGGCCGCATTACCCCTGCCAGCCGCATCTACAACGCACGGTGCGGCGTTGTCGCTCCGAGGTTCTACCTAGAACCAATCGCAACCTAAACGGCGGGTAAATGGCTCGATATGCACGGGTGCCGACGTGCCAATCGGTAACGAGGGGTGCTTTCGTTACGCGTCTTGCCCATAATGCCTCATGGCTTTCGATGTTCGCGCGCTGGCTATCGCCACGGCCGGCTTTTCCGCATTCGTCAATCTCTACTCGCCGCAGGCGCTGTTGCCGGAACTGGCGCGCGAATTCGGCGTCGGCGCCGGCGAGATCAGCTGGCTCTTAACCGCAAGCACGCTCGCAATCGCGCTCACCGCCCCGTTTACCGGCGCGCTCGCCGACGTCCTTGGGCGCAAGCGGCTGATCACGGCGGCAGCCTTCGCTGTAATCGTACCAACGCTCATCATTGCGCTGTCGACGAGCGTGCCGCAACTCGTGTTCTGGCGCTTCATGCAGGGGCTATTGTTGCCGCCGATCTTCACCGTCGCCGTGGCCTATGTGGGGGAAGAATGGCCGCCAGCTGAGGTGCCTCGGGTGATCGGCCTGTTTATTTCCGGATCGAGCGTCGGCGGCTTCTGTGGCCGGTTCTTCACGGGTGTTATCGCCGATCTGGCCGGCTGGCGCGCTGCTTTTGCGGCCGTGGCTTTGTTTACGCTTGCGGGCGCGCTGGTCATCACATTCGCACTGCCGCGCGAGCGGAAATTCGTTCGCTCGGGCGGCTTCATGCTTTCGGCGCATCAAATGCTCGCGCATCTACGCAATCCGCGGCTCTTGGCAATTTACGCCGTCGGCTTCGGCGTCTTGTTCAATTTCGTCGGCGCGTTCACTTACGTAAACTTTCATCTGGCCGCACCGCCTTATTTGTTCTCGTCCTCGCTGCTTGGCGCACTGTTCGCCACTTATCTCGCCGGCAGCGTAGCCGTGCCGTGGGTCGGCCGCGGCATCATCCTGTTTGGCCGCCGGCGCCTCATCCTCGGCATCATCGCCATCTGGATCTGCGGTGCCCTGATCCTGCTCGCGCCGCAGGTGAGCATCATCATTGCCGGACTGACGATCTGCGCGATCTGCGGCATGGTGTGCCAGGCGGTTTCGACCGGCTACGTCGTCACCACCGCGAAGGAAGGACGTTCGTCCGCCGCCGGCCTCTACGCCTCAACGTTCTACATCGGCGGCAGCGCCGGCGCTTTGCTGATGGGATTTGTCTGGAATGCAACCGGCTGGACCGGCTGCGTCGTCTGCATCATCGTGGTTCAAATCATCATGGCCATGGTGGTCGCGCTGGCCTGGGAACGTTCGCGGATTTGACGTTGCGCAGAATGAGCCGAGGGCATGCAGCGAAACCGACTTGAGAGCAATCCGACGTTCAGCAGTCGCAAGCTGAAATTGGGAACGTTTCAGAGCAACCTCAATTCCGGCTGCGTCATGTCCGGTCTTGAAGGCAGACTAGAGATCAGCTGGCCTAACACCGTCACACTCGCGAAGCTCGCCGACGAGATGGGGTTCGAGGCGATCGTGCCGGTGGCACGCTGGCGCGGCTTTGGCGGCGCCAACGATCCGCAGGGGCCCGGCTTTGAGGCCTACACCTGGGCCGCCGGCATTGCTGCCTCAACGTCGAAAGCCGGTGTGGTCTCGACCTCGCACGTCGCGCTCAATCATCCGATCGTAGCCGCCAAACAGTGCGCTGCAATCGACCACATTGCCAATGGCCGCTTCACCTTGAACGTCGTGTGCGGCTGGAACGGGCCGGAAATGGAGATGTTCGACCTCGGCCTGACACGGCATGAGGACCGCTATGCCCGTGCCCAGGAGTGGCTCGACATCGTCAAACGGCTGTGGACCGAGGACGATGACTTCGACCACGAGGGGCGGTTCTATCGCATCAACAAGGGCTACCTGAAACCGAAGCCGATCCAGAAGCCCTATCCGGCAATCATGAACGCCGGCTCGTCCGAGCGCGGCCGCCATTTCGCGGCGAAGAACTGCGACCTGGTTTACACGATTTTGCGCAACGACGATTTCGATGCGCTGACCGCGCACGTCGCAGGCTATCACCGGCTGGCGCGCGAGGAATATGGCCGCTCGGTGCATGTCTGGACGCTCGCCACCATCGTTCAAGCCGAGACCGAGGCGGAGGCCAGAAGATTTTACGATTACTACGTGAACGAGAAGGGCGACTGGGCCGCGGCCGGCAATGTAGTCGATGCGATGTCGGCCGAAATCAATGAACGCAGTTATTCGCCGGAGCGTAAGCGCGCCATCGCCGAACTCTTCGTTGCCGGCTGGGGCGGCTACCCGCTGATCGGCACTAAGGAACAGATCGTCGACGGACTTGCGTCACTCTCGCGCATGGGTCTCGACGGCGTGCTGCTGTCGTGGCCGCGCTTTGAAGCCGGCATGCGTGAATTTCGCGACGTGACGCTGCCGCTGGTCAAGCAGGCGGGCCTACGCGACCAACGGGCGTGAGAGCGACGGGTGTCCGCCGCTCAAAAGCGCCAAGTTTTACTGCGCTGCTCCCAAGGCGGGCTGACCCATTTCGGCGGTCGCAGTTGAACGCAGCAGCGCAATTCCCTGCCGCACACGCGGGATTTCGTCGTCGGTGAGCGCGCGATGCGCCTGGACGGCGGCGAGCAGCAATTGCTCGATCGAGCGCGCCACCTTGCCGGTTTGGACATAGCCCAAGGTCGATCCGACCCCGCATAAATCATGCGCGTGCCGGTGTGCTTGCGCCAAAACATCAAGACCGACATACCTGTCGCGTCGCGGAAGCGCCAACTCGATCCCCTCGATGCGGGCGTCAAGCTTGGCGCCGAAACGCAAGCGAACCCTCTCAAGGCGCTCGGCAAATGCATCGCTCATTACGGCAGCTCCATCACGCACCACCCGCACGCGTGCGGCACCCAGTCGCGTATGGCGCTTGAACACTGAATTCGGCGTTACCATCGCATCTCGATTCAAATACGTAGTAGCACTGACCTGAAATGCGGATCGTCAGGCCTGCACGCCCACACCCGCGCGGCTAAGAGCTAATCCTCCGCGCTAGCATGCCATCGCGGCTTATAGCCGGCCGACAGCACCGCGAGAATTGCCGGCGGCGTGAGCACGTCCACCGTGACGTCGCGTGGTCGCTTCTTGCGCGCTTGATAACCCTCCGGCGTCCAGTGCAGCAGTTCTCCGCCGCGGACTGCGAAGGCTCCGTCCTCCAGGGCAACGAAGGCGCCGTCCGGCAGATCGCCAACGTTGCGACGATGCACGCGCTTGGCGCGGCCTTGCAGCCGTTCGCGGTGCAGGACTTCGTCCATGTCGGGAGCTTTGGGCCGCGCGCGGAGTTCTTGCACCTCGCGCCACGCCTCAGCAAAGGCCTCTGCATCCTTGCGACGGCATTCGAAGCAAGGCCGATGCCCGGCCGCAAGCGCGGTCGGCTCGTCGAGAAAAAACAGCTCGGTGTAGAAACGGCCCCAGACGTCGCGCTGGCGGTCCTTAAAATCGAGCACGCAGCAGATCCATTGCCGCGATGCCCAGCGCCGCGCCGTCAGAGTTCTGCCGTCGGTGTGAAAGCGTCCGCCGCGATTGCCCATAAACAACCCGCGTGCGGATACGGCCGTCAAATCTCCGAACGGCGTTACGCGATTTTGCAGCGGCATCGCCACTCTCCGCAAACCGGGGCACCGGCATTCCAGGATGCGCCTCGCATGATCGGCATGTCGATGCTACTTTTCGCCCGAAACCGAAATCGAACGATCAGGGACAACGCATGGCACGCATTTCAATCATCGACCGCGCCGACATGACCGCACAACAGGCGCGGGTCTACGACGCGGCCAAGCAATCATCCGGCGTCGTTGGCGGGCCATATTATGCCTATATCCGATTGCCGGCGCTGTTCGAAGCTTTCCAGAAATCTGCGTAATTGTCTCGGCTCCGGGCCATTGTCCGATCGCGAACAACAGATTGTGAACCTGGCTGTCGCGCGTCACTACAATGCGCGTTACCCGTGGTTCGCGCAGGTGCGCCGCTCGCTCGCGGTCGGCATCGCGCAGACGATCGTTGATGCCATCAACGCCCGCAAGGCGCCGAGCCTCACCGATGCTCGAGAGCAGACGTGCTGGGTCGTGGCACGCGAGCTGCTGGCGAACAACGGATTGAGCGACGCGACCTACGCCGCCGCGGAAAAAACCTTGGGGCTGGAGAGCTTGGTGGCGCTGGTCGCCACCACCGGCAGCTTTTCCACAACCTGCCTGACCGCCAACACCTTCGCGATCGACCCGCCGCCTGACAATCCCACCCCGCTCGCGGGTTAGCAAAGTGTGGGCCACACGACCGTCATCGTCGGTGCGGGCCCCGCAACCAACCAAGCGCTAGTTCGGCCGCACGATGACATGGGTGCCGACCGGCACCCGGTCGTAGAGGTCGGCAACGTCGTCGTTGACGAGGCGAAAGCATCCGGAGGAAACGGCCTGGCCGATCGTCTCCGGCGCGTTGGTGCCGTGAATGCGGTAGACCGTCTCGCCGAGAAACATGGCGCGGGCACCAAGCGGATTGCCCGGGCCGCCGGCCATAAAGCGCGGAAGATAAGGCTGGCGCGCGATCATCTCCGGTGGCGGCCGCCAGTCGGGCCACTCGACCTTGCGCGTGATCCGCAACAGACCGGCCCAGGTGAAACCGTCGCGGCCGACCCCGATGCCATAACGCAACGCGCGCGTTTCGCTCTGGATCAGATAGAGGTGGCGCTCCCGGGTATCGACGATGATGGTGCCGACGGGGTGTTGCGAGCGATAGAACACCGCTTGCCGCTCAAACTCCTCCGGGAGCAGTTTGCTTGAGTTGCCGTGATCGATGCCCGGATCGACATCTTGCATGGTCGGCTGGAACAGCGGCGTCTGCGCGCCGGCCGGCGCATATGCTGAAACGGCGCAGAAAATAGCGACGCCGATCAACGCACTAATACCGCGGATGCCTCTGGTTGGTGACGACCTGGTCATGCAGTACAGTCGCTTAAGATCGTGGTGAGTCATCGCAGAAACCATTCCATTGGGGCTATATGCCGACCGCCGCTAATTTGTCGGACCGTTGATCTGGTTGATGCTGAAGCGCACGGTCAGCATCGCCTGGAGTTGATTGACCGTGTAGGGTTTTGGCAGCACAGCTGAGTTTTCGACAAACAAGGCCGTCATTCCGTCGGTAATGCCCTGGTCAGTCGTATAGAGCACCTTGAGACCCGGCCTGCGCGTGATGGCCTGTTTCGCCAAATCGAGGCCAGCTTCGAGTTCGCCCTTTAGCCCGATGTCGGTAAATAGCAAGTTGATATCTTCCGCTTCGTCCAGGACTGCCAGAGCCTCGTTGGCGGTGCTTGCCGAGAACGTCTTGTGCCCCTGCTCCTGTAGATAGGAACTCGGCCAGAACGCGGACTTGATCCTCGTCCTCGACAACCAAAACAACCGCCATTCGCAAAACTCCCCTCACTCCCGTCCAATAGTAAAGGTGACGGAAGCGACTTCCCAGTAAATTCAGTTATGAAATAATGCCTCGTCATTGGGCCGAAGCGCACGGATGGCGCCGACGCGGCCAGGCCCGTTCCGAAGTCGACATGGCGGAACCCTCTCGGATATAAGCGATCTCGCCCGGTGACGGATTTCGCCGAGAGTTTTGCCGAAAGATGTTGCCGAGAGATCTTGCCATGATTCAGTCAAAGCTTTCGCAATACTATGGGACCGCGATCGAGGGGAAAAACACTCCATTGTATCTCGCGCGCCAGTTTGCCGCCGCTGCGACTGCATTTTTGCTGATCGCCGCTGCACTTTTGGTCTGCATTTTCGCAAGCGGGGAAGCGCGAGCCGAAGGATTTTTCGGCACCTGCCTTGACGCCGGCGACCTCGCTGTATTGCCCTCACCGCTCGCACCCTGGAAAGGCGCGCCGTTGCGCGTGGTCTTCGCCGCCGAGAAGCCGATGGAGGGCGAGCTTTCGCTGATCGCGCCCGATGGCAGCGTCGCGGCAAGGTCACGTGGGCGGTACGGTGGGCCGCCCTATTTCTGGTTCGCCGAGGTCGCATCGCCCGCCGCAGGCACTTGGCACGCGCAGCTCGCCTCCGCGGGGTGTAGTGCGATCACCCGCGACATCGCCGTTGCCGAACTTGCGCCGCCACGACCACGCGCGACGCGCGGCAGCATATGGCCGGTGCGCAATAGCTGGAATCACGCGACGGAAAACCTGTTTTCGGCGTGGATAGAAAAGCTGTTCGACGCTCCGCTCGACGCGGAGCCGTCGTGGCCGGCGCTCTATAATGTGCTGCGCGACCGATCGCGCAATTTTCTGTTCAACTACCTGGGCGCCGGCGAGGACGAAGTGGCGATGGTCCTTCGTCCCGACTGCGCCGATCTGGTGTATTTCTTGCGCGCGTATTTTGCCTTCAAGATGGGGTTGCCGTTCGGATATTCCACTTGCTCGCGCGGCGGTGGCGGCAAGCCACCGAAGTGCGTCGCGTGGTCGAGCATTCAAAGCGCACGCGCAGCATCCCAGCCAGCGGGGGAGCCTCAACCCACAACCGCCTCGGCGACCCCTGGCGCGAGTGAACCGGCAAAGGCACAGGGACTTGGCGCGTCGTTCGGGCGTTATCTGCACGTCGTCGCCGACGCCGTTCAGTCTGGATCCGTGCGCGTATTGGCGACCGACGACAACACCGATTTCTACACCGTGCCGCTTAAGCAGCAGACGCTGCGGCCGGGGACCGTCTACGCCGATCCGTACGGCCACGTCATGATGCTGGTGCGGCGCGTGCCGCCGTCGGGCGGCGCACCGGGCGTCTTTCTTTCCGTTGACGGCGAGCCGGACGGGACGGTCGCACGCAAGCGTTTTTGGCGCGGTAATTTTTTATTCGCGCACGAGCCGACGCTTGGCAGCCCCGGATTCAAGCGCTTCCGGCCGATCGTGCGCGAGGCGAACGGCTCGTTGCGACGGCTGACCAACGCGGAAATTGCGAAGAGACCCGCAGTATGGCGACTTTTCGCTCGAGCAGTCGCAGCTCGGGGTCGAAGACTTCTACGATCGCATGGACGACGTGATGTCGCCTGAGCCGCTCGATCCGGTGCGCGCGATGGAGGCGGCGATTCGGTCGCTTGAAGAGCAGGTGAGAACGCGCGTCGGCTCGGTCGAGAACGGGCGGAAGTTCCAGAACACCGGGCACGGCGATGCGACCATGCCGGACGGCGCTTCGATCTTTGCGACGACCGGCGCGTGGGAAGATTTTGCGACACCGGCGCGCGATTTTCGCCTGTTGATCGCCATCGACGTGGTGCGAGGTTTCCCGGATCGCGTCGCGCGGCGTCCCGAAAAGTACGCAATGCCAATGGGGAGGAGCGTCGCCGACGTGAAGACCCAATTGCAGAACGTGCTCGGCCTGGAACTCGCGGCGCGCAAGTTTTCCTATACGCGCAGTGATGGCTCGATGTGGACACTCACTCTCAAGGACGTAATCGACCGCACCGCGGAGTTCGAGATGGCATACAATTTAAATGACTGCGTCGAGCTTCGGTGGGGCGCTCCCGTCCAGAGCGAGGAAGCGTCGACCTGCAAGCGGCATGCACCAGCGGCGCAGCGCTCAAAAATGACCGACTACCGCACCTGGTTCCGCGCGCGGCACTGGCCGACGCACGCTTAGCGATCACCTCCCATGAAGGCGATCAAAGCGCGCATGCTGACCGCCGCAGCAATAGTCGCGGCGGCCGTCGCAACGACAGCGGCGAACTCGGTGCGCGCGCAAACGACCCTGACAGAGCGCGATGGCAAGTGTACCGGCAGCGCGTCGATCCCGTGGAACTCGCAGATCGTCGCTTGTAGTGACGCAATCAGTTCGGGGAAATTTAGCGGAGGGGATCTCGCCGCGATCTTCAACAGCCGCGCCACCGCGTATCGGGGCAAAGACAACCTCGACCAGGCACTGTCGGATTACAACAAGGCGATCGAGCTCGATCCGAAGTTTTCTTTCGCTTACACCAGCCGTGGCCTGCTCTACTGGGACAAGGGCGACTTCGATCAGGCGCTTGCGGACACCAGCAAGGCGATCGATCTCGATCCCAAAGATTTCCGTGCCTATAGCGGCCGCGGCCTAGTTTGTCAGGATAAGGGCGACCTTGACGCGGCGCTTCGGGACTATGGCAAGGCCGTTGAGCTAAATCCGAAAGACGCCGACGATTATTTCAACCGCGGCACCATTTTCCAGCTCAAAGGCGATCTCGATTCGGCGCTCGCTGACCTCAACAAGGCGATCGAACTCAATCCGAGCGATGGCGCCGCCTACCGCAAACGCGGCATCATCTACGATGCCAAGGACGATAATCAGCGCGCACTGACGGATTACAGGACGGCCGACAAGCTTGAACTCAAGCGCTGATCAGCCTCAGCCTCGCCCCTTCACTTCTCGACGAAGTCCGCACACTTCTGGATCTGATCGTTCTGGCCCCACGGCATGATCGGCACCGACGACGTCGAATTCTTCGGTGAGCCTTCGATCAGGCGGTCGGAATAGACCATATAGACCAGCACGTTCCGCTTGGTGTCGCAGCCGCGTACGATTTGCATCTTCTTGAAGAACAGCGAGCGGCGCTGGCGGAACACGTCCTCGCCCTGTGCAAATTTCGACTTGAACCGGATCTGCCCGGTCTGCCGGCACGACAGGGAGATGTCGGATACCTGTTCGGCAACACCAACCCATCCTTTCCAGCCACCCTTTTCGGGAGCGGTGAAATAGCAGGCGACACCGTCAACGTCTGGATCGTCGAGGGCGTAGGTCGCGAGCTTGTCATTCGGCGACAACAGCTTGAACACGGTCGAACGCTTGAAGATTAGATCGGGCTCGTCGGCGGCGTTCGCTGGCGCCGTCACAAAGCCGCCGGCCACCAGGAACAGGAATAGGCAAAGAAGCTTTGGCATGGAAAGGTTCCCCGTGAGCTTCGGCGACGTTTACGCGGGCCATCGGGTCTTCAGATGGTGCTGAAGGCTCCGATTGTGAAGTCGGAATTGCGACGGCATTGCGGACTATGATAGCTCTCGGCCGATGGACCAACACGAATTCAACGTCCGCGCCATCCTGGCCGGCGAGGCGCCGAACGACCGGGTTGTGACGGTGAAAGGCTGGGTACGTACCCGGCGCGACTCCAAGGCCGGCATTTCATTCCTGCACGTCTCCGACGGATCGTCATTGCATCCGCTGCAGGTGGTCGCTCCCGAATCGTTGGCGAACTACAACGATGAGGTCTTGAAAATCACCACCGGGTGCGCGGTCGAGGCGACCGGAGCGATCGTTCCGTCGCCGGCCAAGGGCCAACCGTTCGAAATGCAGGCGAGCGCAATCAAGGTGATCGGCTGGGTCGACGACCCGGATACTTATCCGATCCAGCCCAAGCCGCACACGATGGAGTTCTTGCGCGAGGTCGCGCACTTACGGCCACGTACCAACGTGATCGGAGCCGCAACGCGGGTGCGGCACACGCTGGCGCAGGCGATCCATCGGTTTTTCGACGACAACGGCTTTTTCTGGATCAATACGCCGATCATCACGTCGTCCGACGCAGAGGGCGCCGGCTCACTGTTCAAGGTGTCGACGCTCGATCTCGCCAACCTGCCGCGCGACGCCCAAGGCAAGGTCGATTTCGGCAAGGATTTCTTCGGCCGCGAGACGTTCCTGACGGTGTCGGGCCAGCTCAACGTCGAGGCCTACTGCCTGGCATTGACCAAGGTCTACACCTTCGGCCCGACCTTCCGCGCCGAGAACTCCAACACCAGCCGGCATCTTGCCGAATTCTGGATGATCGAGCCGGAGATTGCGTTCGCCGATCTGTCTGATGACGCGACTCTGGCGGAACGGTTGTTGAAGTTCACTTTCGAGACACTGTTGAAGCAACGGCCGGAAGACCTCGCCTTCTTCGACGAGCGGATCGAGAAAGGCCTGGTGGCGAAGCTTCAAGGCATCGTCACGTCCGAGTTCGTGCGCATGGATTACAGCGAAGCGATCGCGGTGCTGGAGCGGGCACAGGGGAAAAACGAGAAATTCGAATTCCCGGTGAAGTGGGGTATCGACCTGCAATCCGAGCACGAGCGCTATCTCACCGAGAAGTACGCCAAGAAGCCGGTGATCGTGATGAACTACCCGAAGGACATCAAAGCGTTCTACATGCGCGTCAACGACGACGGCAAAACCGTCGCAGCGATGGACGTGCTGGCGCCGGGCATCGGCGAGATCATCGGCGGCAGCCAGCGCGAGGAACGGCTTTCGGTCCTCGACGCACGCATGACCGAGCGCGGCATCGATAAAGAGCACTACAGCTGGTACCGCGACCTGCGCCGCTACGGCACTGTCCCCCACGCCGGCTTCGGCCTCGGCTTCGAGCGGACGCTCGCCTACGTCACCGGACTATCCAACGTGCGCGATGCGATCCCGTTTCCGCGCACGCCCGGGCATGCGCGGTATTGAGGCGAATTATTTTTTGGCTGCTGCCTCCGATCATAGAATACACGCGACGAAACGGGGATAAACTCAGCGCTACTTGGCTGCTACGGAACAATAAACTTCTGCAGAACTCTCTTTACATCCTTCGGGCAAATCTTCCGAGCTAGAACGGCGGTCTTCGAACGCGTTAAAAAACCCCGAAGGGCTTTTTGAAAGACTTCTTCGCCGGGAAACGATTTCAGAGTATCGGAATCCTCGATCGAGTCCTTGCTCGTATATTTCCACGGCTTCCATTGAACATTCGCATATATGCCGCTGGAATGCTTGTAGGTTACCGGCTTGGTCGATTTCTTCTCCGCGAGCGACCAATAACCGAATTCAAGTACACTGTAATCTTTTTTGTATGTAAGGTAGCCGCAAGTATAAAGATCAACCTCGCACCCTGCGGATCTTGGCGATTGGTA
>CAWJBG010000022.1:0-40455 GCA_963841025.1 uncultured Alphaproteobacteria bacterium
CGGCAAGTTTGTAGAAGCGGCCCGGACCTGGGACCAGCAAAAGGCGAGTTTCACGGCGCCGCGTTCAGCAAGCACCCGGTAACCGCCATAGCCGTCAACTTGCAGGATGCCCTTGAAGCCGGCGAGATGAGCGATCGGCCGCTCGGCCTTGCGATCGGCGCATAGACGTAGGCGATGCCGGGCAGGTCGGTGCCGCCCCACGGCCGATCATCCCGGGCGTAGGCCCATAACTGGCCGAGCTTGGTGCGTCCGCGGCCGGGATCAAGCACCGGCGCCGTAGTCTCATCGGCGAACAGTTTGGCCGAACGCTTCAGCGCCGTCAGCAGGCGCTCATGAACTGGCCGCAGCATGAACGCCGCGCGACCGACCCAATCGGCCAGTGTCGAACGGTCGAGCTCGACACCCTGCCGGGCGTAAAATTGAGCTTGGCGGTACAGCGGAACATGATCGGCGTATTTGGAGACAAGGACCTGCGCGACCGTCGCCTCGGTCGGCAATCCGCCCTCGATCAGCCGCGCAGGCGCTGGCGCCTGCACCACTACGTTCTCGCAGGCCCGACAGGCATATTTGGGCCGACGAAGCACAAGCACGCGGAACTGCGCCGGCACGATGTCGAGCCGTTCGCCGGTATCCTCGCCGATCCGATGCAGCGCCTTACCGCAGCACGGGCAAGTGCGGTGTTCGATATCGAACACCATCTCGATGCGCGGCAGGTGAGCTGGAAGCGAGCCCCGATTGACGCGACGATTTGCGGCTCGGCTCGATCGCTCGACCGGATTGGCCGCGTCACTCGCTGCCTCACTACTCGCCGCAACTTGCTCGACCTCTTCCAGCCCGAGCAACATCTGGTCTTCTGGCAGCGTCTCAGCACGACGTCCGAAGCGATGGCGCTGCAGTTCTTTGATGATCTGACGCAGCCGTTCGTTCTGCACCCGCTCTGCAATCAGCATCGCTTTCAGCGTGCCGGGATCATCGGGTAGCGAATCAGCCAAAACCGTCATGGCAGGAGAGGATCATACGTCGCACAACGTCGCGAGTGTTCCTAACGCGCTGATTTACTGTGCCGCAATCACCCTGGCTGCATCGGCGCCGGGATCTCCCGCGCCGCGTGAACGCGTTTCCAATCCAGCCCTTCCAGCAACGCAGAAAGCTCCGCAGCAGACAGCCGCATCACCGTATCCTGCGCGTTCGGCCACCGGAACTTGCCATCCTCCAGCCGCTTGGCGAACAAGCATACGCCGGTGCCATCCCAATAGATCAGCTTCACTCGATCGGCTCGTTTCGCCCGAAACACATAGACGGCGCCCGAAAACGGATCAGCCTGCATCTGTTCGCGGACCAGCGCCGCCAAACCCTCGGCACCCTTGCGGAAGTCAACAGGCTTCGTCGCCACCAGCACTCGAACCGCGCTCGTCGGACCAATCACGCGCCAGCCTTCAAGGCGCGAAGTACCGCCGCCACCGTCTTCGCCTCAGCCCCGCGGCCGATCCGGATGCGCACGCCTTCGATCTCGACCTCGATGCTTCCGGCGGTCCGGTCCCCTTTGGGCATTCGCTGGTGTTGCCGCTTGCGTGAAAGCCGTGATGGTAATCCCGTTTCCACAACAGCTGGTACAAACTGCAGCAGCCTGCTGTCCGGGCTCACCCGTGCTTGTCGGCGCCAGGTAAACACTTGCTGCGGCGTAAGCCCATGCTGGCGAGCGATCTCCGAAACCACCGCATCAGGTGCAAGCGTCTCTTCAACAACCCGCGCCTTGAAGTCCGCGGCGAACTTGCGCCGCCGTCCAGTCCCCGTAATCACTTCCAGCCGGCGAACTTCCGTCACCTCCGGCTCAAGCTTATGGTCAAGCATAGACACAAGCCAATCTCCGATTCAGAGATCAGCACAGTCGCCCATCACACGGCGTCAAAAAAGGTGGAATCAAAACAGCGCTTACGTTTATCCGACAGCAGACTTCAGTGATCAACGCGATCCGGGCGCATCTTGCCGAGTTTGGCATTGTCGCGCCGGTCGGGCGTCGCGGTGTCGAGGAACTGCTCACCGTCATCGCCGATCCAAACGACAAACGTGTTTCTGATGTGGCGCGAGCTTGTCTTGTAGCGCTCGGCAGTCAGTTGCTCAGCCTTAAGAAGCAGATTTTGCACTTTGATCGCATGATCATGGTCTGGCACCGGTCCAATGCAACGAGCAAACGTCTTAATTACATTCCAGGTGTCGGTCCGCTGCTTGCTACCGCTTTGGTATCGAGCGTCGCCGACCCTAGGGCTTTCCGATCGGGCCGTAACTTCTCGTCTTGGATCGGCTTGGTGCCGAAGCAGCACTCGAGTGGGGGCAAAGATAGACTCGGCAGTATCAGCAAACAGGGGGACCGCTATCTGCGCAGCTTGTTCGTTGTCGGCGCGCTCTCTGTCATTCGTTATGCTAAGATCCATGGCACCAAGCATCGGCCCTGGCTTACCGCACTGCTGGCGCGAAGGCCGACCAAGGTCGCTGCCATCGCGCTCGCCAACAAGCTCGCCCGGATGGCCTGGGCGATGATGACGAAAGGCGAGCGATACAGGCAACCCGCTGCGTTGGCGGCCTAACGAGATCGCGCCCAGTACCTGGCGTGATGTGAAGGTTGGGAGGACGAACAGCACGTAATGCAGAGCCGGTCGATCCGGCGATCAGGACAACCCACATGGGCCAGAGCATTGTCGAATGCGAGTTTTTGACCGGGACCTGATCCGCGGAGGGCATTATGGCCAGCGGTCATGTGAACCGCACCTAAAAGGCCGAACACATGGCTGCACCGACCGATGCTGCACTCGTGAAGAAAGTCCTTGCCAACTCGGAGCCGTCCACACATGGCCCATCTCGGAAGTGGAGTGTGCATCGCAGTCGCCGATGATCGCGTGCCGAAACACCATGGAAGGCGTCGAATGCCGGCCGCATTGAGCCATGCGGTAGCCGTAATCGCTTCACCCTCCATTCAGCGATGCATCTTTACGGACACTATGCTGGCACTGTGTAGTTGTGCTGGCAGACTGGAAAGGCCCCGGTGAGCGTCCCGAGGCACGCCGGGGTCTCTCTACTTACCGCCATGCTGCGACGGGCGTACGACAATCTTGGCGTCGCTACCTCCAGACCAAAGCCAACCGCCGGGCAAGCACGTATTTGGTTCGACCTTTATCGATCGCCGCAATCCGTTAACAAGCCTTCCAGCCTATGACGATCATGCCGGCGATAGACATCCCGGCCCTTTGGGAAAAAGGCTCCGGCGCGCGACACGCCGGAGCCTTCTTACCCGCCCCCCTTGCGTTTCCCGCGATCACTAATCTTCGGCGTTTTTATCTGATTGCTGACACCGAAATGCCGGCGTCTCTGTGAGATCGGCTTCATCGAGCAGGACCTTAGCCTTAGCCATAAGCAGGTCGCGATGTTGTTCATTACCTCGCTTGCGAAGCGTATTCGCGATCGCCAATAAACGGACTGCGCGCCCTCGCAAGGATTCAGCATCGTCCATTCCGAATCCCCGGCCCCGTGAAAGGATCGCATACAGAGTGGACGTCCAACTATGCAATTCGCGGATGGCTGGTATTGCCGTACCGCTGTATTCAGATGATACGAGCGGACGACGCGGGCCGCTCTACCTAGCGCCGGCACCGTCCGCGGCTCGCCGGTTACCGCGATCGGCTCGCACGAATTAAGCGATCGGGCCTCGGCTCTGGTTGCTATTCGTCCTCTTGTCCTACGATTTTGCCCGTCGCCGGATTAACAAGATGGACCTGCTGGCAGGCAAGGCAGGTGATCGACTCATAGGTGTCGGCGTCGTCCGATACTTCTTCGGCGACAAACCCCTGAACCCGTCGGCCAATATTGGGACAGCGATAGAGGAACGGTGGCATAAATGCCCTGGCGGACGGCTAAGATCGCAGCCCCGTTTGGGATTCGGCCAGGACCATCCACTTCCCAGCACCGGAGAGGCTGACAATAAGCGCATCCGCGGTGACGGCTTTGATCGCGATCAATCACGACAACTGTGCGATCGCGCCGCCGATGCTGAATGGTGTCACTGCGTCCGTACAGTGCCGTCTACTTACCGGCCGCCCAAGGCTTCCCACAGCGGACACCGTGGTTGCAGCATGCCCGATGCCGACCAGGAGCTTTGACATGTAGCGCAGCGTTCGAAGCCGTCGACTTTATCGATCAACCGGCACAAACGGGGATAGCCGTTGTTATCGCGGACAAAAACATTCGCTTTCAAACCTCGATTGCGCGACGACAAGACTTCGACAGCAGTTGCTTGCAGTGCGACAGTGGCGTTGAAATAAGGGCCTCTTGTGCGTTGGTCTGACGATTCGACGACCCACTCGTCGCGTTTACCTTTGACCTTGGTGAGCAAAAAAGTCATCAGTGACTCCATCGCGCTGGCTCATCGTATGACTTGCCCAAGATTATCCCCTGGGCGACGGGTGGCTTCTCGAACGATGTTGAATTCAAATAATTTGGCTTATGCGAATGAACATCCGCTCTACCCCAAGAGTGCTGACTTCGCTCGATAACTGCATCGTTGGTGATTTGCCGAGCAGGCCAGGAAGCGGGCGGCGGCGAAATGCGGTGTAGAGATCGTCTCGATTGATAGCCGCGAAAGTGCACAGGCAGTCTCTGAGTAGCCTTTGCGCCCATTGGGTAGCTTCTCACCGCCCATCGTGCGGTATTAGGTTTTCGCCAAGCCACTCCCCGAAAATTTGGCTTTGGCGCGCCCTGACGGGCCCCACCCGTTGGGGATTTTTTTTGCACCGGAGCTGGAACAATTGGCTCCAAGTGTCCGCTCAGGCAGGCGTCACTTCAATGAAGTGAATGTGAATCACCTTTTGCTGCGCTTGACCGTATCCGACGGCCGCTCACCAAAACGCTTGAAGTAGTCTTGAGCAAAATGACCCAAATTGGTGAAACCGCAGGCAAAGGCGGTTGCTGTTACTGAAGGATTTTGATCTTTTCCGCTCGAGCATGTCTCTCGCATGCCGGAGACGCACCTGTTTTACGAATGACATTGGCGACTGTCCCCGGTCCTTTTTGAATTGATGAAAGATGCTGCGCGCACTCGCTAATGTAGCTCGTGCCAGTTCTTCAATCGTTATCGGTTGATTCCAATGAGCCTCGATGTATTCCGCGGCGCGGCGCACCTGCCAACTCGCTATTGGACGGGTGCTATCATCGAGCAAGGTACTGTAATTGTGTCTATTGTTGCAGATAAATGACACAATTAGTGCCTGTTCGAGCTCAGCGATCGCCAGCGCTGGCGTCGTCGAATCCAATTCACATGCAAAAAACGTCATCATGCGTCGAAGGTTGCCGATTGCTGCATCGTCGGCGCGCGTCGTCTGGTCAAACTGCAAATTTCGTAAAGGAGTTGTGCCGATGAGCGCCGCAAGTTTGCTCAGCAGCGAGTCAGCTCTTATTCTAAGTCCGAAATGTTCGAAGCCGGGGGCATAAGCGGCTGAAACCGATGCCTCAGGTGGCAAGACGCAGCTTTTCTCGTTCGTTACTTGCCTTTCAATCCCGTCAAACTTGATCTCGGCGCCGCCCCGAACTAACGCTTGTCTGAAAAAATTCGTAGTAGGAAATTCCAATTCAAACGCGGCCCCGGTGAGGTAAAGCAGTGCAACGTTTTCCGATTGCCAGTGGTTAAGACGGAATTCAACGCTTCTGGCCTGGCGAGGCAAATTGAGGCGGCGAGCATCATAGGATCGGATGAACGCCTGTCGGATTTCGTCGATATTGCGAGACCGAATGACCGGAAAGGAATCCAAAGGTCTACGGTTAGTCGCCGGATCCATCAGGGCCCCCAATTAGAACAAATCGGCCGAGTAAAATTAACGGCGCCACATCGGTTTTCAATCGCGCTATCGAACGAACCTTGCGGTTTTTGATTGTTCGCTGCACTTCTTGAGTATCGCCGATATCAACCAAGAAGCCCCGCCTTCGATCCTTGACCGCACGTGGAGCCGCCTGCTGTTCAAGCTGCGGGCCAATCTAGCTGTGGCTGACGGCTTGCTCCGTGCCGTCTGACGACTTCTGCTCCTGACCCGACAGCGACATGACGCGGGGGCCAGTCGAAGCCGAGGGGCCCGAGCACATGATCGACATAAGCCAGCGAAGCCGTGAGGAATGCCGGCGCCACGCTTTAGCTCAGTGGCGTTGCGTGCTCGCCCGCGGCGCGCAGTTCGTTGCTCATACGCTGATATGACCCGGTAGTCCTAAAGGTTCGATAGGCTGAAAGCGCAGTCGCGATCTAGTTTGACTCGGGCAATCCCTTTGTCGAGCGCGATTTCATCGATTCCAAAAAGGAAAACAAAATGACAGCAAAAGGAAAAGTCCTGGTACTAGGGATGCACTGGCTATTGAATCCCGGGCAATTGAAAGGGGCGGTCAAGCCCCGTTCTTCAGACGCACCGAACCCGGCCGAGTCACGCGCGTTGAAGGTCGCGACCTTCATCTCCTTGAGCGGCTTGCTCCACCAGTTGGGATCAATCCCCAGCGCATCGGCGCGAGCGTGCGCTTGCCCTCATTCGACACGACGACATCGACGGGGTCGGTCGGACAGATGTTGAAGCGCGGCTGCGTATTACGCGGTGGCTGGTCGCGTGTCCAGGCGCGCGATTTCTTCCCACGTCATTCTGGCGGTGACGCCTCCGCACATGTCTTATCGTTTTCTCCAGCGAGCCCAATTCGCGCCGCATCCACGTTCACTTGGATCAAACTTCTCGCCGCAGAACCTCTCCATGAATTTCTGCGCGTCGGCAGGTTCTCTGAAACAATACACGTGAAACCATTGTCCGTCGTGGCGGAGTGAATGTCCTCGCGAACACAAAGTCAGCCCGGCACAGAATTCATGAATCTCTTGTAGCCGCCGCCCTCACAGAGCCGCGCCGGCAACACGACTTGATGCGGCCAGCCGATACAATGCCCGCTGGCGACAGCTCGCCTTTCCGACGCATTTGCGAACCGCCGCTTGAAATCCATCGCGTCTGCCACGGTGCGAAAACAATAGCGGATGCTGTTCGCTTGCAGATCGACGTACATGTCCCATTCGAACGAAGCGTCATCGAGCCATTCGAGAACCTCCATCGCGGCTTCGTCGAATGACGAAACGGGCGCTCATGCCCCATGGGAACATAACGGGAACGATAGTCAAGCCGCTAGAGATTGTGGTTTCTAGCGCCTTGGGGCACACGTGGGCAGCGAAGGCGCGTTCCTCCGATAACGTCCCATAGATAGATGATAGATGTCGTTCGACGCGATGCATGGCCAATGGTCAAGGGCTAGTGCATCCCTGTCGGCCGGTGGTGTTTCGACCAGAGTTCAGGGAAGTAACGGGAGCGCGGCGCAGGCAGCATCGCTATCGCAACGGGATTGCAACGTCGTCCGTCACAGGGGGTTCGTCGGGTCGGGCGGTGCATCCTCGGATGATCCTTTGCCGATTAAGAGTTCATCGGAAATCTGGTCGTTGACCGTTGTTTCAACCACCGCGCTTGCGCCCTTGTTGGCAACGGGTCGAGCGTTGATTGCTGTGCCGAAGCGTTGGTGTTGCGCCTCTATAGTTGCATCCCTCTGTCACCTCGGGCAAAAGGACGACGGCATCATCTCCGTCTGACATCGGACGGCCGGACACCGAATTTTCGGCGAAAGGCCGTACTGAAGTGCGACGAACTGTTGAACCCAAGCCGGTAAGCGACCTCTGTCACCGACAAATGATTGAGTTCAGGTCGGGTGAGAAAATCGTAGCAGCGTTGCAAACGCCGATCCCACACCCATTCCGATGCGGACATTTCAGTCAACTTGAACAGGTAGTGGAGATACCGCAGCGAAATGCCGTTGTTGGTCGCAACTTTTTCCAGCGACAGATCAGGATCAGCCAGATGATCCTCGATCCAGGCCTTTATCGAACGCAGCCGCGCCTGCTGCACGGCGTGGTCCGCCGATGGCTCATCCCGATGTCCGGCGTCCAGCGCAAGAGCGATGACATCCATTAACTCGTCACCAAGCCGCGCTCTCACGTCGCCATCCAGCGCCGAACCTTCCGATGCCAGCGTCGAACAAAATTCTGCGGCTATCCGGCCAAGCCCTCCGTTGGTGCCCAAGGTTGCCGCCACCGGAATGCTGCCGTTAGGAAAGCGCTCTGCAAACTTTTGCCGCGGCAATTCCAGATAAAACGAACGAACCTCGCCGACGCATTCCAGATCGTATGACTCGGTCGCACAGAAGATTGCGCCGGTGCCCGCATTGCGTGACCAGCGTCTTGCCGGCCTGCAGCACGTTCATTTTGCCGCGCTGAAGAAACTGGACGTAGTAGCAATCCTTATCGAGTTGCGCGATGTGCCGCTGCCGGCGCGATATTTTTTGCTCCGAGAGGAGCACATCCGTCATGGTGACGCCGCCAAATTGCGCCTCGCGGATGAAACCTCGATAGTCGGAGCGTTGTTCGGTACTCACATCGACATGGACGTAAACATCGCAGATAGCGCCCTGCCACGCGGCATAGCGTTTGGCTTTGTCAATCGAGTCCGTGGAAAACACCAAGTCCATATCCGCGCGGCTCTCACTATGAGCGGCGAATCCGCGCGCGGACCGGAACCCGGCGGGACAAGCGGCAAACAAAATTTTCCAGACCGATCAATACTATACGTCTGTTCTGTCGCGGCACAATAGCGCGCCCTATTGCGCTCATGCGCAAGAACCTTGCACTTTAGAGCAAGCACCCGGTCCCGGACCGGCGTAGGTATTAAAAAAATCGGCTTTGAAGAGCCGGGGGTTCGCCAAGCGAACCGGCGGAGGGAACGTCAGGGATGTTTCGCGCGATGCGCCTGCAACGCATGCGCGTCGGACAGCAGGAGATCGTTTTCGTTATCTTCGTCATGCTGTTCGTCGTGTTCGCGGTGCTGTTGCCGGGGTTCCTCTCGGCCGACAATATGTTGACGCTGCTGCAGAACGTGGCGGTGCTTGGCATTCTCGGCCTCGCCATGGCAATCGTCGTCCTGGGCCGCGGCATCGATATTTCGCTGATTGCGGCGCTCGCCGTTTCGGGAGGCCTTGTCTTGCAGATGGTGCAGGATGGCCGCTCGCTCGCCGGCTCGATCGTCACGGCGTTTGTCTTCGCCACCGGCATCGGTTTGGTCAACGGCTGGCTGATCGGCTACGCCGAGGTGCCGTCGCTGTTCGCCACGCTGGCAATCGGCATACTGGTCGCGGGGATCGGGCAGGCCTTTCTCTTCAAGCTGGATGTCGTGCAGTGGAGCCCCGGAATGGAAGGGTTCCAGCGGCTTGGCCAGGGCACGTTCCTCGGCGTGCCGATGCCGATCATCATGTTCGCCATCGCCTGCGTCGTCGTGGCGCTGTTCCTGCGGCAGACACGATGGGGCGCGTATATCTACGCGGTCGGCGACAATCCGAACGCGGCCCGGGTCACCGGGATTCCGACGAGGCCCATCATCGTACTGCAATACGTGCTGGCCTCCCTGATCGGCTGCTTCGCCGGCCTGGTGCTGGCGGCGTCCGTCAATTCGATGCCGACGCGCATCTTCAACTCGACTCTTATCTATGACGTCATCCTCGTTGTCGTGCTCGGCGGCATCGGCTTGTCCGGCGGCCGCGGCGGCGTCGTGAACGTGATTATCGGCACACTGCTGATCGGAACGATGCTCAACGGCATGACGATCATGGACATCCCCTATGCAGGGCAGAATCTGATCAAGGGCGTCGTGCTGCTGCTCGCGGTCATAACCGATTTAGTCCTTAATCCGCGCAACGAGGAGACCGCCCAGCAGGGCGACATTTAGGAAGTGAAACTACAAACCAGGGAGGTAGTAATGACGTTCAATCAGGTAGCAAGAACAGCGCTTGTCGCGCTGGGACTGGCGGCGGCGAGTGCGCCGGCGCTGGCGCAACAGGGGCTCGACGAGCCGTTCCAGAAGCCGTTCAAGGAGGCGCTTGCCGGCAAGACGGTCGCGTTTGTGCCGGTGGCGATGAACTTCGACCTGACCGAGGGCTGGTACGCCGGCCTCAAGAAGGAACTCGAGCCTTATGGCGTAAAGTTCGAGCTGCGCGATCCCAACTGGAACACCAATGCCGGCGCCCAGGCCGTGACCTCGCTGATCTCGGAGAAGCCGGCCGTCATCATCGCCCATAATCCTGACGTGCAGACTTACGCCAAGCTTCTGCAACGCGCCGAGAACGAGGGCATATTCGTCATCCAGATCAACATGGGCTCGGCCTACCGGAGTTCCGGCTTCGTCGGCGCGAACTGGATCGAGATCGGCGAGAGGGACGCGGGCGCGGTCGTGAAGGCCTGCGAAGGCAAGTCAAACAAGATCGCGATCGTGCAAGGCGCGCTGTCGGCCGCCGCGAGCGCCTACACGCTCAAGGGCGTCGAGAACGTGCTTGCCAAACATCCGGAGATCAAGGTGGTCTCAAGCCAGGCGGCCGACTGGGACGCGGCCAAGGCCAAGGCCATCGTCCAGACCGTGCTGAAACAGAATCCTGACCTTTGCGGCATCGTCGGCTTCTGGGACGGCATGGACATCGGCACCGCCGCGGCCGTCAAAGAAGCCGGCCTTACCGGCAAGGTATTCGTCGCAACTTCGGGCGGCGGCGAACGCAAGGGCGCGTGCGAGCTGGTGAAGACCGGCGGCTTCGATCTCGACCTCAGCTACGACGTGCCGGTACAGGCGGAGCAGATGGCGGCGCTGATCAAGTATCTGCTGTCGTCCGGCGTTAAGCCCGGATCGATCAAGGGCTCGTCCTATACGACGCTGATCCCGATCACCAAGGCCAACGCCGACTCTCCGACGGCATGCTGGAATCTTAGCGACCTGAAGAAATCCTAGACCATCTCAGCAGCGAACTCCCGGGCGCTGCCCCGGGAGTTCGCCTCTCGTTTGTTCGCTTCAGCCCCAATCGGTCGGCTCTCGATGCGCGAAACTTTGACGCGCTGGCGATACCGGTACTGGCCGGATCACCTGCTCGGTGAAATCCTGTCCAAACGATGGACCGAGACCGCCATCCCGGTCATCGTTCTCCTTATCGTCGGCTTCGCCTTGAGCCGGATGATCGACAACTTCCTGTCGCCGACGAGCCTTGCCGATACGGCGAGGCAAGCGGGCGAGATCGGCTTCATCGCGCTTGGCGAGGCGCTCGTCGTCATCGTCGGCGGCATTGATCTTTCCGTCGGTTCGATGTTTGCGCTGACCGATTTCTGCGCGCTGTTCACCCTCGACGTCCTCGGCTGGCCGCTCGTCGCAGTCATACCGGTGACCGTGGCCTGTGGCGCGCTGCTGGGTGCGATCAACGGCTTTCTCATCGGCTATCTGAGGCTGCGCGCCTTCATCACGACCCTGATCACGCTCATCATCTATCGGTCGGCGTTCGACCTCCTAATCCAGCGCTATTCGAACCAGATTGCCTCGGCCTTTCCCGACTTCCCGTCCTGGAACTTCATCGGCGAAGGTGCGGTGCTTGGCATTCCAAGCGTCGCCATCGTCTATCTCGCGATTGCGATCTTTGGCCACATCTTCATGACGCGGCTTCGGCCCGGCTGGCACATCACGGCGATCGGCGGCTCGCGGCGCTCGGCCTACAATTCCGGCATCGCGGTCCCGCGCACCATCGCGCTCTGCTACGTCGCCTGCGGGGCGCTGACCGCGATCGGCGCGCTCTTCTTCGCCGCGCGGCTGGGCACCGTCGGCGGCGATATCGGCGTCGGTCTCGAAATTATCGTGCTCACGGCGACCGTGCTCGGCGGTATCACGCTTGGCGGCGGCAAGGGATCAGTAACAAAGGCGGCGGTCGGCACGCTCATTGTCCTGTTGATCACCAACGGACTGACGACGATGAACGCGCGCGGCGGCTATAACCGCATGGCGCTGGCGAGCATCCTTCTGATCGCGGCAATGATCGACATCCGCTGGCAAAAGAACCGAACGCGCATCATCAGCAAGGTCTATGTCAGCCCGACCTATCATAACCTGCCGCCTCCGCCGACGACCGAAATCGGCAAGGGCGGGCCGTTCGAGCAGAACGACAGGCTGCGCGATGTCGAACTGATCGGTCTCGGCCGGATAGAAGCGCCAGAAGACGTCATCCTCGATCGCAACGACAATCTCTACGCCGGCTCTCGCCACGGCGACGTGATCCGCTTCTTCGCGCCCGACTACAAGCGAATGGAAGTCTTTGCTCATATCGGCGGTCAACCTCTCGGCATGGCCTTCGACCGCAATGACAATCTCTACATCTGCATCGGCGGCATGGGCCTCTATCGCATCGCGCCTGACGGCAAGGTCGAGAAGGCGACCGACGAAACCAACCGGAGCCTGCGCTCAGTCAACGACGACAGCCGTTTGCGGCTCGCCGACGACCTCGACATCAGCGACAACGGCCTCATCTTTTTCTCTGAAGCGACAATCCGCTACGAGATGGACGAGTGGCCGATCGATGGGCTCGAGGCGCGCGGCAACGGGCGGATCGTCTGCTACGACACCAACACCGGCAAGACGCACACCGCCGTTCGCGGTCTCAAATTTCCGAACGGCATCTGCATCGCCAGCGACGGTCAATCGATCCTGTTCGCCGAAACCTTCGGCTGCTCGGTCAAGCGTTATTGGTTCGACGGCCCAAACAAGGGTCGTGTCGCGGTCGTCATGGACAACCTCCCGGGCTATCCAGACAACATCAATCTGGCCTCCGACGGCAATTACTGGCTGGCGTTGGTCGGCATGCGCAGTCCTGCGCTCGATCTGGCGTGGCGCATGCCCGGATTTCGCATGCGCATGGCCAAGCGCGTGCCGGTCGACGAATGGCTGTTCCCCAACATCAACACCGGCTGCGTGGTGAAATTCAACGAGCAAGGCGAGATCCTCGACTCGTACTGGGATCTCAAGGGCGTCAACCATCCGATGATCACCTCGATGCGTGAGCATCGCGGCTATCTGTATCTCGGCGGCATCGCCAACAATCGCATCGGCCGCTACAAGCTCGAAGGCGCCGATCCGAATTTTGTCCAGTACGAGAAGCGCTGGGGGCGGCGCTCGTGATCGGTGCGGTGCGCGAATTCGCCAACCGGGTCCTCGGCCGCGGCGACGCTACCATCGCGGTGCCGTCATTCGACGGCGCGCTGAAGCCGAACCAGAAGCTCGAGGAGGCCGAAGTTCTCCTCGAATGCCAGGCGCCCGAGGATCTGACGACCGACGGAAGCGCAATCTATTTGGCCGATGGGCCAAGGCTGCTGCGGCTCGATGGCGGCTCGGCGACAGAACTTCGCGTGTTTGAAAGGTCAATTTCCGCGCTTGCCGCTCTGCCGGGCGGCGAACTCGCCGTGGCGCTAGAAGGCCGGGATGTTCGCGTCTTTCCGGAACCATCGGCGGCAAAACCGCGCGCAGTTTTCGCCACCGGACTGAATGCGGTCAATGCGCTGGCGCCCGCACCCGGCGGCACGCTGATCGCGACCGACGGCTCCGTCACACGCGGCGTGGACGATTGGGCACGCGACCTCATGGAGCATGGGCACAGTGGCCGGCTCCTCTTGCTCGATCCGGCTACCGGGTTCAGCAAGGTGCTCGCCGACGGGCTTGGATACGCCTTTGGCTGCTGCGCCACGGGCGACCGCACATTAGTCAGCGAGAGCTGGCGCCATCGTCTTATTGAAGTCCGCCGCGACGGATCAACGAACATCGCCCTTCCCCATCTGCCAGTTTATCCGTCGCGCCTTTCTCGCGCCTCACCCAACGGCTACTGGCTGACCGCCTTCACTGCCCGCAGCCTGCTTGTCGAGTTCGTCTTGCGCGAGCCCGCTTTTCGCAAGCGGATGATGGCTGAGATCGAGCCCCGGTATTGGATCGCTCCATGTTTGCGTTCAGGCGGTTCGTTTAAAGAACCGCTGCAGGGCGCACACATCAAGACGATGGGCGTTGTAAAGCCCTGGGCGCCGCCGCGGTCGTACGGCCTCGTCATCCGTCTAAACGATGACGCTGAACCGCTCTATTCGCTGCACAGCCGGGTCGACGGCGTAAACCACGGCATCGTCTCCGCGATCGAGGTCAACGGCGACCTGATCATGGTCGCCAAAGGGCCGGGTCGAGTTCTGAAGCTTCCCATCGCTCCGCTCGACAAGGAACTGCGCGCATGAGCGACGACATTCTCCTCTCGCTGCGCCAGGCGACCAAGCTCTATGCCGGGGTCCCGGCAATTGACGGCGTCGATTTCGATCTCAGGCGCGGGGAGATTCATGCGCTTGTTGGCGAGAACGGCGCCGGCAAGTCGACGTTGACCAAAGTGATGGCGGGCGTCGTCACCTTGACCTCGGGAACAATGACCCTCGACGGCGTCGAAGTTGCGCCGAAGTCGCCGCTCGAAGCGCGTCATCTTGGCATCGCCATGGTGTTTCAGGAAAACAGCCTCGTGCCGACCATGACCGTCGCGCAGAATCTCTTCCTCGGCCGGGAGCACTTTTACAATCGCCTGCGCGGCATCTACATCGCCGCGCAGCAATTCCTCCAATCGCTGAACTTCGACGTCGCACCGACCACGACCGTCGCAGCACTTGGCGCGGCCAAGAAACAGATGGTCGAAATCGCGCGCGCCGTGCTCCACGAGGCGAAAATCATCATCTTCGACGAGCCGACGGCGAGTTTGACGCCGGAGGAGAAGAAGTACTTCTTCGACCTCGCGCGCGACTTAAAGCGGCGCGGCGTGTCGATCGTCTTCATCTCGCACGCGCTCGAAGAGGCGCTGCTACTGGCCGATCGCATCACCGTTCTGCGCGACGGCAAGAAGGTCGTCACCGATGAGGCATCGAAATTCGACCGCGCGCGCATCGTCCAGGCGATGGTCGGACGCGATCTCTCCAACACGCTCTATGGCGCGCGCAAGACGACGGTGCGAAATGCCGGCGCGTGCGTGCTGACGGTGCAGAACCTCAAAATGGTGCCGATGGTCAAGAACAATTCGCTTTCCGTGTTCGCCGGCCAGATCACCGGCGTCTTCGGCCTCGTCGGCGCCGGCCGGACCGAGACGTTCAAGATCGTGGCCGGCGTTCTTAAGCGCGATTTCTTCTACGGCGGCGAGATTTTTCTGCGCGACAAGCCGGTCCGCTTCCGCGTACCCGCACCCGCGGTGCGCGCCGGCATCGCCTATGTCACTGAGGATCGCAAGGTCGAAGGCTTTTTCGAGACGGCGTCGATCGCGCGCAACATCTATCTCGGTCTGTTGTCGAAGTTTCCGGGCGGCCGCGCCCTGCTGGGGCGACGCGAGGCGAACAAGGTCGGCCGAGACTGGATCAAGCAGCTGAACATCCGGGCTATCGGCAACGAGGCAAGAGTCGTCGAGCTTTCGGGCGGCAATCAGCAGAAGGTCGTCATCGCCAAGTCGCTGGCGCAAGAGCCTGACCTGATCATCTTCGACGAGCCGACACGCGGTGTCGACGTCGGCGCCATTGTCGAGATCCACGAGCTCATCAACCGTCTCGCCGACGAGGGTAAGGCTGTGGTCGTCATCTCATCCTATCTGCCCGAGATCATGGCCCTTTCCGACCGGATATTGGTGTCGCGTCAAGGCAAGGTGGTGGAGGAATTCTCGGCGCTTGAAGCGACCGAGGAAAAGATCATGTATGCGGCGATCCACTGATCGCGGCTGCAAATAAGAGACTGACGGCAAATGGCCCGCGCGCCAAAGACCACAAGGTTCGTCAAGCCGATCAAAACGATCGCGGATATTGAGGCGTTGGAGCGCCAGCCCTACGACGAGCTCGTGCCTGCGCGTAACCTCTATCAGTTATTCGAGGCAAACGCACTGCTCCATCCCGATCGGCCTGCGCTGACGGTGATGAGAACCGGCGACCTCGACGAGGCTGCCGTTCAGTTCTCGCACCGCGAGCTGCTTGGGAAAATATCGCAGGCCGCCAATCTCTTTCGCTCGCTTGGCGTCACCGCGGGCAGTGGACCCGTCGCCTTTCTTTGTCCCGCGTTAGCGCAGATGCAGGTCGCGTTGCTCGGAGCTCAAGTCGCCGGTGTCGCCAGCACGATCAATTATCTGCTGAGCGCAGACGTGGTTGCCGATTTGCTGCTCGCGGAAGGCGCCGCTGTCCTGGTGATCCCGTCCGAGGCGGACGATCCGGAATGCTGGCGGAAAGCCAACGCGGTGATCGATCGCGTGCCGTCGCTGCGGTTCGTCCTGGTGATCGGCGGCGAGGATGACCCGCAGCGAAGGATGATCGGCTTCGATGCGGCGCTGGCGGCACAGGCTAACTCGCTTGAGTTTCAGCTCACCGCCGATCGCGACACCGTGTGTGCGCTTTTTCATACCGGGGGGACGACCGGCCGCCCAAAACTCGTCCGCCTGACCCACGGCAATCAAATTCACGCCGCCTGGAGCTTCGCGCAGGTTCACGGCTTCGACGAAACCGACACCGTGATCAACGGCTTCCCGCTGTTCCATGTCGGCGGCACGATCACGGCGGGGCTGTCGATCCTGGCGGCCGGCGGCCACATCATCATTCCGTCGGCGCATAGCCTCAGAAATCCGAAAGTCATTGCGAACTACTGGGGCATCGTCGAACGTTATCGCGCGACGATAGTGAGCGGAGTACCCACCTCGATCGCGGCGCTCGCTGAGGTGGCCGTCGGCAACAGCGACATCTCGTCCGTTCGTATGGCGCTGACCGGCGGCGCGGTCCTGCCAAAAGCCGTCGGCGAACGGTTTGTGCAGCGCACCGGCATTACTCTGTTTGAAACCTACGGCATGACCGAGACGGCCGCGGCGATCGCCTTCAACCCAGGGCGCGGCGAACCGCTTGCGGGCAGCGTCGGCTTCCGGGCGCCGTTTGCGACGACCAAGATCGTCTCGCTGCAAAATCCTGAGAAGCTGCTCGACTGTCCCGCGCTCACGAGCGGCCTCGTCGTGGTTCGAGGACCGCAAGTGTTTCCCGGCTATGTCGACCCCAAACACAATGCCGCTGTACTGACGGACGACGGGTGGGTCATGACCGGAGACATCGGCTATCTCACCGAAGACGAGCGGCTTGTTTTGACCGGCCGCGCCAAGGATCTGATCGTTCGTAGCGGGCACAATATCGATCCGGCGGCGATCGAAGACGTTGCTAACGAATTTCCGGGCGTGCAGATCAGCTCCGCCGTCGGCATGCCCGATCAATACGCCGGAGAGGTGCCGATCCTGTTTGTTGTCACCGCCCCGGGGCAGGCGATCGACCTGAACGCACTCGAGCAACATCTCGAACGCAGAATCATGGAACCGCCGGCAAAGCCAAGGCGCGTCGTCGTTCTCGATCGTTTGCCGGTCACAGCCGTCGGCAAGATTTTCAAGCCGGCCTTGCGCGACCTCGCCATCAAGGAGAAAGCACGGCTCGAGATCGAGCGGCTGTTCGGCAAAGACGTCGCCGCCGACATTGATGTCGGCCAGGATGACAAGCTGAATACGGTCGTGAAAATCGTCGTTCACAGCGCCGACGCAGCGCGCCTGCGTGAGCTCGCCGAAGCGCTCGCGCCGCTTCCCCAGTCCTATAGCGTTGAGGCCGGCCAGGCCCAGAACCACGCTGACGACGTGGTTCTCGAAATGGAGGAACACGTCGCCGTCATAACGTTGAACCGGCCGCAGGCGCTCAACGCCATGTCATCGGGCCTGATGCAGGCGCTCGATCGCGCGCTGGACAAGGTTGCCGCCAACCCGAGCGTGCGTGCGGTGATCGTCACCGCTCGCGGCAAGGCTTTTTCCGCGGGTGGCGATCTCCTGGAATTTGAGCGATTGCTTCAGGACGATCCGCAAAGTTTGATCGACACGCTCGGGTTCAATCAGCGCGTCTTTGAGAAGCTGGAACGCTCGCGCGTTCCGGTCATTGGCGCTGTCAACGGAACCGCGGTCGCCGGCGGGCTCGAACTGCTGCTGTGTTGCGACGTCATTGTGGCTGCGATCGGCGCGCGGATCGGCGATGGCCACGCCAAGTATGGTGTTGTGCCGGCTGGTGGGGCGACGGTCCGTCTGTTCCGGAAACTGCCGGCCAACCGCGCCAATCAGCTTTTCTTTAGTTCCGCGCTGGTGTCGGTTGAGGATTTGTGCGCCTGGGGTCTGGTCAACGAAATCGTTCCGGCGGAGCAACTGCTGTCGCGAACCAAAGGTATTGCGTCGCAGCTCGTCAGTCAGAGCCCGGAAGTGCTCGCCGCGATAAAACGGCTCGCGTTGGCCAACGTCAACCGGAGCACCGATGATGGCTATCGCGCGGAGATCGAGGCGTACCACGATCATGTCCACGGCAAGGACCTCGCCGAGGGCCTGACGGCGTTTCGCAACAAGCGACAGCCGCAATACCCATAGCAATCGCAAACTTTTCGGGGCTTCGACGGGAGCAAGGGGCGATAGCGGAAATGCTCGAAAAATAAGATGGAACATCAGTTCATCTGCCCGCGTTGCGGCGCACGTTACCTGTTGTCGGTTCACTCAGAACCGGCCACGAGCGAGCCGACGTGCGAGCAGTGCGATTCAATGCTGCCAGACGAAACCGAAGGCGGTTGGCTGCACTATGAGCGCGAGCATGAGAAACCTAAAGCTGGCTCACCTCGCGACCCCTTTGATTTTTGCCGTTTGATTTGGAAGTCTGAGTAATCGCGGATAAATTCATCCCACAGCTTTTTTTGGAACAGGACAGGAGCAGATCGTGAAGAAAGTTCTCCGTGGTTACGCCGTAGATAAAAACCATAGTCTTAATCTTATTGGCACGATCCCCCTCCCTCACAGCAAGGACAAGCTCACTCCAGCGGAACGAAGGGATAAAAGACATTTGGTCAGGCAAGGCGCGACGATCTTTAAGAAAGAAAATATTCTTTAGCGAACAGCCGAAACGTGGGTCGTTCCGTTTGGAGGCTGAAGCTAGCCCGGAATGCGCACTGGCAGGGTCTCATAGCCCTTGACGAAATTCGAATAAGTCCATTTCGGCTCGTCGACCACCTCGATGGTGTCAAAGCGTTTGAGGATTTCTTCCCAGGCGATACGCAGCTGCAATTCGGCGAGCCGCAGGCCGAGGCAGCGATGGATGCCGAAGCCGAAGGAGATATGGTTGCGCGCATTCTTGCGCTCGACTTTTAGCGCGTCGGCATCCTCGAACATATCCTCGTCGCGATTGCCTGACACGTACCACATCACGACTTTTTCGCCCTGCTTGATCTGCTTCCCGCCAATCTCAGTGTCGGCAAGCGCGGTTCTGCGCATATAGGCAAGCGGCGTCTGCCAGCGGATCACTTCCGGTACGAGATTCTGCACCAGCGAGTGATTGTCGCGCAGCTTGCGATACTCGCCGGGAAAAAGATTAAACGCATAAACGCTGCCGGTAAGCGAATTGCGCGTGGTGTCATTGCCGCCAACAATCAACAGGATGAGATTGCCGAGAAAGTTCTTCGGGTCCATCTCACGGGTGGCTTCGGCATGCGCCATCATCGAAATCAGATCGATCTTCGGCGGCTGGTCGATCCGTTCCCGCCACAGCTGGGCGAAGTAGGCGCCGCATTCTTCCAGTTCCGCCATGCGGGCGGCTTCGGAGGCGATGATTTCGCGGTTGCCCGGCGCCGCGGTCGCGACGTTCGACCAACGGGTGAGTTTGCGCCGCTCCTCCCAGGGAAAATCGAACAAAGTCGCCAACATCTGCGTCGTCAGTTCGATGGAAACACGATCGACCCAGTCAAAGGTCTCGTTGCGCGGCAGATGGTCGAGAATCTCGCAGACCCGCATGCGGATGGTGGAGGCGAGCTGATCGAGATTTTGCGGCAAAAACATCGGCGCCACGGTCTTTCGCTGCTGACTATGCCGGGGCTCGTCCATGGCAATAAAGCTCTCGCGCCGGTAATCCGGCTTGGCGTTCTGGATGCCGATCCCGCCGAGATCAACGTCCGAGGAGAACACGGCGTGATTGGTCTCCACCTGCATGATGTCTTTATATTTGGTCACCGACCAATAAGCGCCGACACGGCTTTGCGGACAATAATGGACCGGATCTTCTTTGCGCAGGCGCTCGAAGTACGGCCAGATCGTGTCGGAGCGGAATAGTTCCGGCCGGCTGACGTCGATGTCGGCAAGGGGCTGCGAATAGGCGTCAAGCCTGGCGAGATCGATCGGTTTGTGCGGGCTGTGCATGATCTTAAGCCGCCGGCAGCGACGTCACATCTGACAATGTGACTACCTCGTCGCTCAAAAATTTGGCGCGTTTTCCCTGACTATTTGGTCCTACTATGCGGTATAAGCCTGCTTAAGTCGACCGTAGCTCAACGCGCAATTTGCAGCAATTGTCGCCCACAATTGACTGCATCTGTGCGATGAAGAAACTGCCGGTCGGGGCGATTAATATGCCCGGATAATGGGGAGGATACGCGGATGGCCGGCTCACATCTGCTCGATCGCGTCATCGGCTGTGATTATCCAAGCTTTGCCACCGACGCCGAGGTCCGCGCATTCGAGGAAATTCCTTACGCAGAACGGATCGCCGCGGCGAGCACCTATGATGCGCTCAAATTAGGCGCGGCCCACAACCCGGATGCGCCGGCGATCCAATACCTGCCTAATGCGGATCCGGCGGACAAAGCGATCGTCATCAGTCACCGCGATTTCGTCGCCCGCGTGACGCAAGCCGCCAATATGTTCCACGCGTTGGGCGTCGGCAGCAATGATGTCGTGAGTTTTTTGCTTCCGCTACTGCCCGAGGCCTTTATTACCCTGTTCGGCGCCGAGGCGGCCGGCATCGCCAATCCCGTCAACCCGCTGCTGGAACCATATCAGATTACGGAAATCCTGGAAGCCGCGCGCACCAGCGTGCTGGTCGCGCTCGGCCCGATGCCGGGCACCGACATCTGGCAAAAAGTCGAACAGGTGCGCGGGTCATTGAAGCACCTGAAGGCGATCGTGCAGGTCCACGGTCCCGGCGATCCGGCGAACAAGATCTATTCGTTCGACAACCTCATCAGCGCGCAGCCGTCCGACCGGCTTGTCAGCGGCAGGAAAATTTCCGGCGATCAGACTGCAGCTTATTTCCACACCGGCGGCACCACGGGCACGCCGAAGCTCGTCCGTCACACCCACGCCAATCAGGTCTATCAGGCGTGGGCCATGAACTTGCTGCTCAAAACCAAACCGGGCGCCAATCTGCTGTTCGGTATGCCGCTGTTCCATGTCGGCGGCTCACTCACGCAAACGCTGGCGGCGCTCTCGGCCGGCAACTGCCTTGTCGTCCTGTCGGCTGCGGGATGGCGCAATCCCGCCAGCATCAAGAATATCTGGGGCTTGGTCGAACGTTTCAAACCCGAAACGGTATCGAGCGTCCCAACGGTGCTGGCGGGAGCGTTTGCCGTGCCGCGCGGCAGTGCCGACGTATCGAGCGTGCGCTACGCAGCCGGGGGCGGGTCGGCGATTCCCGTCGCTGTTGGCACGGCGATCCAGGACAAGTTTGGGCTCAAGGTTCTCGAGGTCTACGGCATGACCGAGACGTCGAGCGTACACACGATGGCCTATCCGGATCGCCCTATCCGCCTTGGCTCCGTCGGCCTGCCGGTACCTTACGCCCGGGTTCGTGTCGTCAAGCTCGACGCCGACGGCCGGTTTGAGCGCGAGTGCGCGTTAGATGAGATCGGCGTCGTGATCATGGCCGGACCCGGAGTGTTCTCCGGTTACCTCAACGAGGCGCACAACAGAGGCGCTTTCGTTGATGGCGACTGGGTCAATTCCGGCGATCTCGGCCGTCTCGACGCAGACGGCTTTCTCTGGATTACCGGCCGCGCCAAGGACCTGGTGATCCGCGGCGGCCATAACATCGATCCTGCTCCGATCGAGGACATCTTGTTCCAGCATCCGGCCGTCGGTCTCGCCGCCGTCGTCGGCCAGCCCGATGCCTATGCTGGCGAATTGCCGGTCGGCTACGTGCAATTAAAATCAGGTGCGACGATCGCGGCGGGCGAACTCGAAGCCTGGGTCCGTGAGCGCTCGCCCGAGCGCGCCGCGGTGCCTGCTCAGATTTTCCAAATCGATCAAATGCCGCTTACCGGCGTCGGCAAGGTATTCAAGCCCCAGCTTCGATGGGATGCAGCTACAAGAGCGCTCACCAAGGTTCTTGGGCCGCTGACTGAAAAGGGAATCGCTTGCAGCGTTCACGTCGGCCCCCACGGCAGTCACGGCAGCATCGCCACGGTTACCATCGATGTGGCGGAGCGCCGGCGTGACGACGTCGCCAAAGAGGTGCAGGCGATGCTCGCCCCGTTCGTGTTACGTCATGAGATTGCTTTTAGGTAGGAGACCGGCGCGGCGGGTCGCCGCCAAGTTATGCGCCGCCAAGTTATTTGCCGCCAGCTAGTGATGGTGGGCGCACAAGGATTCGAACCTTGGACCCGCTGATTAAGAGTCAGCTGCTCTACCAACTGAGCTATGCGCCCTAACCGGAGAATAACGAAAGGTCAGGTTCGGCCACCATGCGGCGATCCGGCAGTCTTAAGCCCCGGCCCGCGCGGGCCACATTTAGGGCATTGCTTCCGGGATTCCAAGCGGAGAGAATCGCCCCAATGGATTCGCTTTCGCAGACTGGGAACCGGCTTAAGCGCACGCTGATTCTCATGGTTTTTTGGCTTGCGGTGGGAGCCGGTTCGGCCGCCGCCCAAACGCCAACGGTGACGGGCGTCACCATCAGCCATTTCGGCCCCTATACGGCAGCGACCAAGAGCGCGCCCGCCCAGTCCGGACAGGAATCGCCCACCGGCACCGTCGGCACCAATTCCAATTGGCATTTCGAGGCGGATTCGGCCGATGTACCCGCCAAGCCCGGAACGCAGTTCGGCATTGAATTCCGCATTAACGGCGAGCCGCGCGACGACAGCGTAACGCTCTATCTCACGCTGATATTTCCGCCGCAGGGCATTCACAACCCGAACACCGGCAAAAGAATGTATGCCGCAAGGATTGCCTTTCCCAACATGAAAATTGGCGCGCTGTGCCTTGTTGGCTATGGCTTCGACAACGAGTGGGAAATCGTGCCCGGCGAGTGGACTGAGCAGATCTGGTATCAGGATCACATGCTGGCAGAGAGAAAATTCACCGTCGGCAAGGTGGAATAGCCGCGCGCGGGTCCGCAACCGAACCTTTTGCCGGTTGGCGTGTTACCTGTCGCATGCCGAAACAATCAGGAGCAGCGGCGGTAGCACTGGCGCATGGCGCGGCGCGGTTACCGGCCGTGGAAGTTGCGAGCTACAACGTCGAACTAAAGGACGACGAAGGCTTCATCGGCGATCGCGCCAGCAAGGGCGCATTCCGAAAATTTATCGACAATTGGCGGAAGCCAATGCGCGAGATCGGTGAAGACCCTTTTGGCGACGAGCCATCGGGTAAGATCGCGAAAAAACAGCTCGATGCACTGCTCGCCAGTGGCGATCCCGAAACGGCGGGTATCATCCAGAGCGCTATCGAGTCTTTTGCCCAAGAGCTTGCGGGGGTGCTGCAGCGCTTTCTCAAACTCAAAGGCTGGAAGGATGCTTCGCGGATCGTTATCGGCGGCGGTTTTTCCGGCAGCCGGGTTGGCGAACTGGCGATCGGCCGCGCTTCGGTGTTGCTGAAGACCGACGGCATCAAAACCGAGATTTGCATCATCCGCAAAGACCCCGATGAAGCCGGGCTCGTCGGCGCCGCCCATCTCGCGCCGGCGTGGATGTTCGAAGCGCACGATGCGATCCTTGCCGTCGATATCGGCGGCACCAACATTCGCGCCGGTATCGTCCAGTTGAACCTGCGCGGCGCCGCTGATCTGTCGAAAGCGAAAGTGTGGAAATACGAGCTTTGGCGGCACGGCGACGAAAAGCTCAATCGCGAGGAAGCCGTCGACGGCTTGATCCACATGCTGCAACGCCTGATCAAGCGCGCGGAAAAAGAGGAACTGCGGCTCGCCCCGTTTATCGGCATTGGCTGCCCGGGCAAGATCGACAGCGACGGATCGATCGAAGCCGGCGCGCAGAACCTGCCGGGAAACTGGGAGAGCAGCCGCTTCAACCTCCCGGCGAGCCTCCTGGAAGCCATTCCGCGGATCGGCGATCACGAGACCACCATCCTGATGCACAACGACGCCGTGGTGCAAGGCTTGAGCGAAGCGCCGTTCATGCAGGACGTTGAGTCCTGGGCCGTGTTCACCATCGGCACCGGGCTCGGCAACGCGCTCTTCATCAATCGCGGGCAGTAACGAGCTACCAGGCCGCGTTGGTCCGCCGGGTACGCCGTGTGCGCGGACAACCACGCCTTGTGCGCGGTCAAGCGACAGCTTAGCCTCCTCAAAAATCCAGATGGGGAGAGCGCCGTGCGATTTCCAATCGCGCTCACAACGGCTGCGATCATGGGCGTGGCGAACGCCAGTGCTCAGGTGTCCAACGATGTCGTCAAAATCGGCGTCCTCAATGACCAGTCCGGCCTTTATGCCGATCTGGGCGGTCCAGGTTCGGTGGTCGCCGCACGCATGGCAATCGAGGATGCCGGCGGCGCGGTGCTCGGCAAGCCGGTCGAGCTCGTCGTCGCCGATCATCAGAACAAAGCCGATATCGGCGCCGCGATTGCCCGCCAGTGGTTCGATGCCGAAAAAGTCGACATGGTGATCGGCTTCGACAATTCGGCCGTCGCGCTTGCCGTCGAGCAACTCGCGGCCGAACGCAATCGGATCGCCATCGCCGGCGCAGTCGGCAGCACCGCGTTCACCGGCAAAGCATGCACCCCAACCGAAGCGTCATGGATCTATGACAGCTACGCGCTGACGACGAGCCTCGCCCGATCGGTCGTAGCAGAGGGCCGCGACACCTGGTTCTTCCTGACCGTCGATTACGCTTTCGGCCATTCGCTCGAAGCCGATGCGACCAGCGCGGTGCTCGCCGCCGGCGGCAAAGTCCTCGGCAGCGTCCGCCATCCGTTGAACACCTCCGACTTCAGCTCTTACCTGCTGCAAGCGCAGGCGTCGGGTGCGAAGGTCGTGGCACTCGCCAATGGCGGCGGCGATATGGTCAACGCCATCAAACAAGCCAACGAATTCGGGATTACACGCGGCGGTCAGAGCGTGGTCTCGCTCCTGGTGTTCATCTCCGACATCCACAGCATCGGCTTGCAGAACGCTCAAGGGCTCAAATTCGCGACCGCGTTCTACTGGGATCGCGACGCGGACAGCCGCGCCTGGTCGAAGCGCTTCTTTGCGCGGCACCATGCGATGCCGACCCAGGCGCAGGCCAGCGTCTATTCCGCGATCCGGCACTATCTCAACGCCATCGCCGCCGCCGGCACCAACGAAGCCAAGGCGGTGATGGCCAAGATGCGGGAAATCCCGGTCAACGACTTCTACGTCAAGAACGGCCGGCTGCGCGAAGACGGCCGGCTGGTCCACGATATGTATTTCGCCCAGGTGAAGAAGCCCGCAGAATCAAAAGACCCTTCGGGGGCAAAAATTCTTGGGACGATTACAACATTCTCGGCACTATCCCCGGCGCAACTGCCTTTCGCTCGCTGGAGCAAGGCGGCTGCCCGCTGGCGCGGCGGTAATCCGTCACGCCGAAACTTGGTTCGGTCTATTCCGCCAATCTCGACGGAAAGAACGAACGCGACTTCGTCTCCCTCCTGGGGAATCTCACGGACGTAGCTTATGCGGAAATCTCACGAACGCTTCGGACAAACGATATGACCGATACAATCTCCTCGCAATTTTAGTGAGCCTCGGGGCGACGAACAGGATATAGTGCAAGCGATCAATCAACAGGCTGGTCATTAAGTGATGGATTATTATCACGAGCTTTTGGAGCTGACAGGGCGCGCCCTCGACGCGGTTGGTGTCTTCGCAATGGTCCTGGGCGCAGTAATCGCGAGTGTCCGATTTGCGACGCCCCCTAAGATCAGTGGTACCGATCGCTATCGAACCTACCGCCAGGATCTCGGCCGCGCGATCCTGCTGGGCCTTGAGTTCCTGATTGCCGGCGACATCATACGAACGGTGGGCGTGGCGCCAACGTTGGAGAACGTCTTCGTTCTCGCGCTCATTGTCGTTATCAGGACATTTCTCAGCATGGCCCTGCAGTTGGAGGTTGACGGCCGCTGGCCATGGCAACGCATCGCCGGGGCCGCCCCCTCATGATCGGCGGCATGTTCTGGCTTTGGCTTTGTTGAGTTCGGGAAATTGTGCCTTCGCAATATCTGACGGCGGGAGTGGGGCATGACGGTCATCACGAACACTGGCGCATATCCGTGGGACGACGTTTGCTACGTTCAGAGCACAATCGGAGGCATAACCTTCCAGGCCTCTGGTCTCCTGATAAGCCCCGACGAGGTCCTCACCGCGGCTCACGTTGTCTACTACTCGAATTTAGGCGCCGCTACTCACGTAACAGTCATTCCAGGATACAATGACGGACGTGAGCCATTCGGCGCTTATACTGCGGCGAATGTGAATTACTACGGCATCGATGATACGTTTAATGTGAGCACCGGACAGGGCTCCATTCCTTTCTCGGCTATGCCGTTCGACTTCGCGTTGATCCACCTAAGCACACCCGTTGATAGTCGGACTCCCGATTTCAAGCTCGGATACGGCGGCGTTTCGTCTTCGGGCCGAAAGGTGCATGTGACCGGGTACCCGGCATCGTTCGGCGGCGAGATGATAAATGCCATGCCGTTTGTTTCTCAGCTTCCGGGTGACGCTGCACATTCGGTTCTAATAGGCACCGCACTCGGTGAAGGTTCGAGCGGGGGCCCGGTGTGGATCGCCAAGAAGAAGCGGAAAGATACTGTCGAAGGCGTCGTTTCTGCCGCCATTGGCAGCCTCGGCTACTTTGCTGAACTCACCTCAACGACTTACAACCAAATTCTGACCTGGATGCGTGAAGGCGTTGGCACGCAGCAAACGCTGGCTGCGGGTGACGACAATGGCAGCTTACTGACCACCGCTTCGCTGCCGACGCGGCCCGCCGCGAACGTCGGCCTGCTCGGCAGCTACATGGCGTCGTCGTTCCCCGCTGCCGAGGGCCAAGTCGGTCTTTCTGTACTGGACGAGCATCGCCTCGAAACGACCTTGGCTCGCGCTCACGCATAGCGAAATCGATCAAGCGCCCCGGCTCCAGTGCCCGCCGGCATCGCTGGCGTGACAGCCCGCAATACGCCCTCGCGAGTTCCCAATCGCGAGAATTTTCGCGATACACTCAATCGGTCACTAATCGGCTCGTGCTTGCTTTGGTGACGACAATCGAATGGTCGGATATTTTCGCGCCAAACAAGTAAGCCCCCGCAAGGGGATCGTAACCGCGTACGGCGTGAAACCGCCGAGGAGGCTCGCATGAGTGCGCAAACCCACTGGACCAACAAACTGCTGAACACACTTTCCAGAATCACTCGCCTTGCGACTGGAACGGTCTACGCGATTCCGATCGATGCCAATGTTCAGAACATCCTCACCGCGAGATTCAGCTATCAGGTGAATGACTATTACGGACAACTAAAATACTATGCCTACTACGACGGCAATGCGAGGGTGCTAGCCAATGCCGAGGCAGCCGGGGTCTATATCGAGCACCTTGAGAAACTGGGCCCTTGGAAGCCGCTGCTCACACAAGGCGCCTCGATCGCAAACATTGCTCTTCTTAACAACCACATGGCGTCCAGCTTTGTCACTGACGCGTTCAGCCCGGAACGAACGCCGATATCCGATATACAACACACCGCAGAACGGTCATTGTTGAGCAATCCCCATTCTTAAGGGCTTTATCGGACAATGCGCGTGCCGTATCCGGAACGTTTTCTGATACTCTGCGGATGAAACGCGGCACGGTGCACGGTCGTGAGATTACTGAAACGCCAAATCCGCCGCGCAATTGTGCTGGGGCTCGGCATCCTCACGGTCTGGCTGATCGTTTTCGTCTTCAGGTTCACGGATCAAAGGCTGCCGACCGTGCTGGCTCTGGCGGTCACTTACGGAATAGCAGCTTATCTTGTGCTGCCGCGGATCGTTCGGACCGGCCTTAAAATTCTCCTGCGCAAACACGTGCCCAGCTTCACGATTACCGGGGACGGCTTGCCCGGCGACCCGGTCAATCTGGTGCTGACGGGCACGCTGCAACAGCTTCATGCGGCCTTTGCACTCGCCGGATGGTCGCAGGCTGATCGGCTCGGCGTGGCGAGTTCCTGGCGCATGTGCCGCGCCTTCGTATTCAACACCGCCTACCCGACTGCCCCGTTCAGCACCCTTTATCTTTTTGGGCGCGGTCAGGACGTGGGCTTTCAGAAGGCGATCGATCACAGCCCGCGCAAGCGCCATCACGTTCGATTCTGGGCTTTGAGCCTCGCTCATGCCGAGGCAAACCTCGGCAAAGCGAGCTTCTGGCTAAACACCGACCGACCGCCAGAGTCGGCATGCGTTCACTGGATCGGAGCAGGCACCAAAGACACCGGCTTTTCACTAACGCGGCTCACGTTCCAGATCACGCACGCCACCAACTCCGATACCAACGCTGAGCGCGATTACATCATCGACCAGCTGCGAAAAAGCGGCGTGATCGGTCAGATCGACACGTATAACGCCGGCGAGCAGCTAGGCGCCGGACAAGTCAATCACTACGTCACTGACGGCCAGGTTATGGCCGCCAGCTTGGTGCTGGAAGTCTGACATTGAGAGAAGCGCCGCAGCGATCCTTGTCAACCTGCGCTCGCGGGTGCGCGCCCTAAAAGCCGCCGACGTCCGTTGAATGGATACGGCGCTCGCCGACGGCGATGGCCTCCGCCGTGCCGCGCAGCCGCCGCGCGACCAGCTTGTTGAGCGCCGCGAGATAGGCCCTGGCCGAGGCAACGAGCGTATCGGGATCGGCGCCCTTGGCGGTTACCGCGCGGCCGTTTTCCGACAAGCGGACCGACACTTCGGCTTGGGCATCGGTACCCTCGGTCACGGCGTGCACCTGATAGAGTTCGAGCACCGCTTCGTGCGGCACCATCGCCTTGACGCAGTTAAACACGGCGTCCACCGGCCCGTTGCCGTCGCACTCGGCGATCAACTGCCTGCCCTCGACGTCGAGCTTCATGGTGGCGCGCTGCGGCCCGCGGGTGCCGGCGATCACCGAGAGTGACACGAGCTTGATGCGGTCCTGAGCGGTCGCGATCTCTTCGTCGACGAGCGCCTCGATGTCTTCGTCGTAGACGTGCTTCTTCCGGTCGGCGAGCGCCTTGAAGCGGACGAACGCCTCTTCGAGCTGATTGTTGCCGAGGCGATAGCCCAATTCCTCGAGCTTGTGCACGAACGCATGCCGCCCGGAATGCTTGCCCATGACCAAAGAAGTCTGCTTCACGCCGACATCCTCCGGCACCATGATCTCATAGGTCTGCGTATGCTTGAGCATGCCGTCCTGGTGAATGCCGCTCTCGTGTGCGAACGCATTCCTCCCGACGATCGCTTTATTGTACTGCACCGGGAACGAGGTAACCGCTGCGACGAGCTTGGACGCCCGCGTCAACATTTTGGCGTTGACGCCGGTCCAGAACGGCATCACGTCGTTGCGCACCCGCATTGCCATCACGGCTTCTTCGAGCGAGGCGTTGCCGGCGCGTTCGCCGATGCCGTTGATAGTGCATTCGATCTGCCGCGCGCCGGCGCGCACGCCGGCGAGCGAATTCGCTACCGCCATGCCGAGGTCATCGTGGCAGTGCACGGAAAAACGCGCCTGATCGGAGTTCGGCACCCGTTCGCGCACCATCTTGAACAGCGCAAAATATTCCTCTGGCACCGAGTAGCCGACGGTGTCGGGAATATTGATGGTGGTGGCGCCGGCCTTGATCGCAGCCTCGACGCAGCGGCAGAGAAAGTCGTGCTCGGTGCGGGTGCCGTCCTCGCTCGACCACTCCACGTCGTCGGTGTGGCCGCGCGCGCGCGTCACTTGCGCGATCACCATCTCATAGACTTCGTGCGGCTCCTTCTGGAGCTTGTATTTCATGTGCACCGGCGAGGTGGAGAGAAAGGTGTGAATGCGCCGGCGCTCGGCCGGCTTGATCGCCTCGGCGCAGCAATCGATGTCCTTGAACGAGGCCCGCGCCAGTCCGCAGATCACGGCGTTCTTGGTGCGCTTGGCGATCTCGTGGACAGCGGCGAAATCGCCTTCCGAGGCAATCGGAAAACCGGCCTCGATGATATCGACGCCCATTTCGTCGAGCAGTGCTGCGACTTCGAGTTTTTCCTCATGCGTCATGGTCGCGCCGGGGCATTGTTCGCCGTCGCGCAAGGTGGTGTCGAAGATGACGACGCGGTCCTTCTCGGACTGAACTGGAGTGGTCATGGCTTTAAGTCCTTCTCGTCTGCGCCCGGTGCTCTCTAGGCTTTGGGCGCTCGTGGGTCCGGTAGCTTTCTTGCCGACCCCTGAGTGCCCAGGCGCAAACGCCCAGCCGGCCCTCAGGGGGCGATAAGGAGCAGCAGCCCGTCGAGAAACAGGGCAGCGCCGGGATGAGCCTTGGCGGCTCCCCGCTCGTTCGCTTTGAAATCGTTGCGAATCGACATGCGCTTCCTTCGGGCCTCAAGGTCGCGGATAACGGTAAAGACCGCATTAATCCTTGAAGACGCGGACTTGTAACGGATAGATCGGCGACAACGCAAGACCTATCCTGCAGACCCTTGCTGCACAGAGGCGAGCTTTTGCGGTACAATGAAGGAAACGACAGGGAGGCTGACCTATGATCGTCGAATACGTTCAATTCAAATATCCCGCGGGCTGGACCCGCGAGCAGATACTGGAGGACGCGCGCCCGACCGCCGTCAAATGGCGGGCCAATGAGGAGCTGATCCGCAAGCACTACATCGCCGGCGAAAACGGCGCCGGCGGCGCGTTCTACATCTGGCCGTCGAAAGAAGCCGCGCAGCGCGGCCACAATGCCGCGTGGCGCGCCAACATCGAAAAGCGAACCGGCTCCTCGCCCGTCATCACATATTTCGATTTGCTGATGATCGTCGACAACGAGGCCGGCACCACGACCGAGTTTCCGGCCAATATCACCGCCGAGGCGGCGGAGTAGTCCGCAACAAGATCACAACAAAAAATGGCCCAACGCGCCGTGGCCGGCTCCGACAACGCCAGCGATCAAGCTGTGGGCGCCTGCAACTTCGCCGAATGCCGACCCCTCGGCGACGTGCATTGAAGTCCCCAGCGCTGCCAACGCCTGAACCGACAGGGTGAACGTCATCGGCTCGCTTGATGCGGAGCCCCATGGATTATGCAGCGTGAATAACTCGGTACTCGCACTGTAACCGATAACTTCAAAAACATGATCTTCAACAAGATCGCCGTGATATCCCTTCGCCAAGGTGCCGGTGCTGAGCTCCACTTCCTCGCCTGATTCAAATGCCGCGCCAATTGTGGCCGCGTCAGCAACCAGATGCCGCGCATGGATTGTGACGCTGCTCTGGTCGGTGATTTCCTGAAGCGCATCCTGCGGAAAGCCGCCCGCGATGGCCTCGTAAGCATTGACGGCCAGGCCGAGTTCACCGTGAACGGCATTTGGCTCGACACTGAGTTGAACGAAGGCTTTCTCGACCAATTCCGCCCACGACGGCTCGCCGTCGGCGCCGTTGGCAAACTCGAGGCTCGATCCGTTCGCCCACAATGGATGGCTCGCGGTCGGCAATTCATCGTTGACGGTCACGAATTCCGGAGTTCCGTCGAGGAAGAAACGCACCCCGTAGGTACCGTTGCCGTTGTTGGTAATCATGGATTCAATGGCGGACGGATTTTGCAGCGCGACCTCCGCGAGCGTAGCAACGAACCAACAGTCTCCGAGATGGCCCTGATTGACGTCGAGATAGCCTGGAGGCCGGCCTAATCCAAACAACGGGGCGTTATAGGCTTGGTATGTAGCTTCGCCTGATCCCTTAAGGTCAATGCTGGGCAGGTCCGTTCCCAGGAACCATTTTCCAATCAGGTCATCGACCTGAGTCTGTGTTGAAGTAGCCGAGAGATCACCCAGCGCGATTGGGGTCGACGCGCCGCCGGTCCAATGAGCGTTGGCGGGGTTGCCGTCGATGAGACTGTGACTGACGTTCTCCACATAGGCCGACGTTGAAATGCCGTCTGCCTCATTCATCAGTGAGACCAGAGTCTCCAAAGTGCCGAATTTGCTGGCCGTCATCCCGCCGACGGCGGCAGCATCAAGAACCTGCAGCATGCCTTGGTAGTTGAGCGAATCATTTGCTCCCAGCACATCGGCGACTTCGGTTCGAATAGTTCCGTTCTGCAACTCACTCAGAAAGCTCGCCTTGAAGGCATCCGAATCGTTGGTACCCGATTCAAAAACGGCGTTGCCGGCGCCGGTGACGTTGAGCGGAACCTCGGCAGAGAAGTGAAAGGCAGTCAGCTGTAACGACATTTTCTGGTCTTCTCACTCTCGCGGCACCCGGCTGAGCCCGCGAACCTTCCTGGTCGCCGTGGCGCACACTAAGCCGCTTAGTGCCGGCACCAGAAAAGTTCAGCACAATTCGGTTGCTTTTTTGCCAACGGCCGCCGCCGATTTTCTGCGGGTCACGCAAGCAAAGCGACCGCCGGCGCAAGACAGCGCCCGAAAAGCTGACTGCATCAACTTTCGGTTAAGCACGACGGCACGGCCTGCCGCCGTTTCACCGCAGCCGCCAGGCAAAAGGGGTGTGAACCGAATAGGGTTACCAGTGGACCTCGAACCGCGGTCGCGCCGCCCGGCGTGATCTTATCCCACGAGCACGCGCCTTAGCTCATTCCAGTCCGTAGTGCCGGTGACAGGCGGCGCAAATTCCGTCGAGGCGATCGCTAACCTCGGAGATCGTTTTTAGATCGTGGGCTTCCGCAGCGATGTAAGCCGTGTTCGCCGCGTCGGCCAACTTCTTGACGTAGCCGTTCCACGCCGGATCGAGCGCGCGCTGCGGAATCATCAGCGCGTTGGTGGCCTCGGCCAATGTCGCTGAGCCGCTGACGATTGTCTCCCAGTCCGCGTCGGATTTGGGACCGAGGTCGTGCTCGCCTGTTGCGTCGATCACGACGCCGTTGACTCGCCAAATGGCGTTTGCGGCCGGTGTCAGTACGTGCTCCATGAAAGTCTTCATGTCGACATAAGGCCGGAACGGCGGCAGGCGCTTGGCGTCCTTGCTCATGGTCGGCGACGCAGCCACGCCGACGATCGCGGCCGCAGCAAAGACGATGGCAAACAGCCGGGCCGCGATCATGTCACCCGGCCTCCATGGTGAAGCCGATCCAGCGCCCGCACGCGACCACCGCGATCCACAACAGCATCGATATGCCGCCCGCAAGCCGTGCAGCCAGCGGCGGCCGTGCCTGATTGTCCCACCGCCCCTGATCCCTCGCGCTGATGAAATGAAACACCAGCATGTTGAACCCTGCGGCGGCGATCAAACAAAGCTTGGCGACGAAAAATCCGTTGCCGAGATATTTGGTGGCGTTGGACATAAACATCAGAAAACCCGATGCCACTGCGACGGCGAACGCGCCCCAGGTGAGCGGCAAAATTCCGCGCGTGACCACACTCACCGGTCGTTTCACCCAGGCGACACCGAGCAGCCGTAGATCGACGGCCATGATAGAGCCGACCACAAGGCAGATCGCCAGCACATGCAGCGACTCGATCAAGGGAAACAGCAGGTCGTTTTCGCGGACGGCATCCGCGAGGCCATTGTCCTCAATGAAGGCGATGACGTCCTTGAAATGCAGCATCATCCGACCTGGGTGTAAGCAATCCAGCGGCCGGCGAAAATGATGCAGCACCAGATCATGATGGAGAGCGTTGCCGCGAAACGTGCCGCCATCCGCCCGCCTCTGTTCCTCTCCCAAAACTCCGGAGCCGCCGACAGCGACCACTGCAGGGCGACGGTCAGCACAATGGCGAAAGCGAGGAGCGTCATCTTGAGATAAAAGGTGGTATTAAGCAGCGAGCGCCGCGGCTCACCGACGATCAGCAAGCCCCCGGTGACAAGAAGGATCAGAACGACCGGCCAGATCACCGGCAGGAAGCGTCCTGCGACTTCTTTGAGCGGAACGTCGCGTTGCAGCACGCGCCACAAGCGCAAGTCGACGATCACGGCGGAAAAGAACAACACGGCAATGCCAAGAATATGGATGGTCTGCAGCGTTGGAATGACCCAGCCCGCTGTCTGGATCGTGTGGCTCAACGCAGTCGCCGCGAGCCACTTGGCGAAGTCTCCGACGATAGCGCCGATCATGACGTTATTGATCGGATGGCTGTAGGCTAAAACTGAGCACCTGCCCGTTCGCCAAAGTGGCTTTCAGCAAAAATCCGCCGGGTTTGCCGTCGCGCAGCGGAGCATAAAAGAAAACGGCGTGATCGCCGGGCTGCAGCGACCGCTTGGTCCAGCCTGAACGAGTTAGCACTCCGGGGCTAGAGACTTCGAACACCCACGTCTGCGCCGTGCTGCCGTCCTTGGCGTCAGCTTCAATCACAAAAGTAATGTGCGGGTTGGTCCAGTTGACCGTCTTGACGGTGCCTTCCATGGTTTTGGGATGTTCCATGTCGTAGGCGGCGCCCGAGTGGTGCGCCGCGGCGGCGCCGATCAGGCCGAATGTCAGGCCGGCTACAACAACAGCAACTTTGGGCGACACCATCGACACCGTCCTTATTTCACCGCGCGGACCGAGCCGTCCGGGTTTTGTGGTTGCGCAACAAATATGTCGTTACCGTACTGATCCTTCCCCGGAACGAGGTCTTCCTGCGCACATTCGCCTTCGATGACCTCGTAGTGGCGGTCGGGATAACGGCGGAAAATGCGGGTGGTTTTCCAGGTTGCGGTCAAGACCTTCGGTGCCGTGATTTCCAGATCGTCGTGCAGCACGTTCGGCTTCGCCAGATGAAGCCGCTCGACGATGTGCATATCGCCGTCGTTCGGTATCCCCACCGCTTCGCTCGGCGCGATATAAGCCTGCGGGGCGATCGCGGTGGTGTCTACAACAAGGACATCGCCCTCCCAATGCCCGATCGAGTGGCCGTGCAGGGTCAGATCGGGGTCGTCGGGATGCCCGCGACCGTCCGTGTAGATACGCCTCATACGGTTGCCGTCGACCTCGCCGAGCATGGTGACGCGGCCCGGCGTGGTCAGCCACTCAAATGCATTGTGGGTCATCAGCATCCAGCTCGGCATGCCGTGCGGCAGGCAATGGCTCAGCACCAGAAAGGGCCGGCCGGCCTTTTCCTCGGCGATCAGCCGCTGGACCTGCGGCAAAATCTCAGGCTTCCAGGGCGGCGCATTTTCGGCTTCCTGGCGGTGCTGATCTTTGACGTCGGGAATCCACACGCCGTCGAAATCGGCCGGCGCGGCATGCGCTAAAGAAATAACGAAAATACGAGCCAGCGCGACCAAAACACCAAGTGTCGCGGCTTTCTTCGCAAAGGTACTCACGCCTGCATTTCCACCTTGAATGTCCGCCTCGCGTTAGCTGCCTCCAGACTGTAACTTTATCAGCGCAATGTGTGAAGCGCCGATGATGGATCGCTGATAGCTCGCAAACGCAAGTCTTCGTAAGTGTTGCCGACAATCAAACCGGCTAGCGCGACGATTTCCGGGAAATTGATTTCCGTCGCCCCGCTTTGCCTGGCGCTTCCGCGCGCAAAGCCTTCTCCACCGACTTGAGTTCCTTAAGTCTTGCGCCGGAGACCTTCGGCAGCTTGAGATCAGCCGATCGAGCCCTTCGGCGATCGCGGCGGCCACCACGGCCCAGCTGACGGGTTTGTGATCGGAAGGCACCACATACCACGGCGCAAAGGACGTCGAAGTCTCGCGGATCATATTTTCGTAAGCAGCCATGTAGTTGTCCCAGTATCCGCGTTCGCGGATGTCGTTCATTGAAAATTTCCAGCGCTTGGCGGGCTCATCGATGCGCGCCAGAAAACGTTGGCGCTGTTCTTCCCTCGAAATGCGCAGATGGAATTTAAGCACCAGCGTCCCGTTGCGCACGAGGTGGTGCTCGAAGGCGCGGATCGCCTTGAAACGCTGGTCCCAAATGCCCTTGCCGATAAGGTCAGGTGGAAGTTTCTGCTGCGCGAGCAGATGCGGGTGCACACGAACGACAAGCACTTCTTCGTAATAGGAGCGATTGAATATCCCGATCTGGCCGCGCTGCGGCAAAGCTATCGCGGCGCGCCAGAGAAAATCGTGTTGCAGTTCCTCGTCGCTCGGCTCCTTGAAGGGGTGCACGTCACAGCCCTGCGGGTTGACCCCGGACATCACGTGCTTGATGACGCCGTCCTTGCCGGCGGCGTCCATACCTTGCAGAACGACCAGCACTGCCCAGCGATCCTGCGCGTAAAGCCGCTGCTGCAAGTCCGCGAGCCGCGTCAAGTCGTCGGCGAGCATCGCCTTAACGTCGGCCTTGTCGATCGCGAGGCCAAACGCTTCGGCAGGGTCGCAATCGGCCAGCCGAAAACGGCCCGGTTTGTCGACGCGGCAATGTTTGACGATCTTGGCGAGCTTCATCTTTGCCTCGCACGCTCCGGCATCCGGCTCATCGCCGCCAGGCTCTCTCCAAATAAGCAACAACAAATCCGGGCATGCGGCGGTCGAGGTCGGCGCGGCCGCGGACGATGTGGATGTCGCAGAACTCCGGCCGCTTCTGGCTCGCGAGGTTGCGCATGATTTGCGCGCGAAACTCCTCTGCATTCTGTGGTGACGCAACCCGCTTCATCAGGCCCACAAAACCGCGATCGTGCACCATGGTCCAGCGCGGCTGGGCGTCCAGCGCAGCGATCTCGAGGCCGGTTTCCTCCAACAACTCGCGGCTGACGCTGCCGGCGAGATCGAGGCTGCCATCGGCGCCGATGTCGTCAAGGTCCGGCGTGCCGCAGGGGAAATAGACTGAACCTGCGCTCGCCGTCGACGGGCCCATTTCGCCGAGCAGAAAGGCGCCATCGGCGGCTTGCAGGGCGGCCGACGAAAAAACGTTAAAGACACTGGGGTCGGGGAAACCCCAGTCTCGCCACGCTAAAAAACTGGCGTAGTCGGTCTCGAAGCAGGCGCCTCGCAGTACGCCATCGCGAACCGCATAGCGGTGGAGCAAAAGCACGCGGCCGTTCCAGATCGCAGACGCCTCGCTTTGACGGCGGGCAAAGTTTCGATCGATCGCCGCTCGTTCCGCCCGAGCAAATTCCCACGACCATGGCTCGACGGCGATCTCAAAACGATCGATTTCGATAATTTCGACGTTTGCCTCGCCGGAGGCCATCACGTTACCTGACGGCATGTCCTGCCGCGGCCCACGAGCTTCATGCCCCCGCTCCGTCAGCGCAAAACCTTCTCGCGCCATCGGAACGCGGACTCACTCATGCCACGGATTGACGAACAGCCCGACCATGCCGGTTACACCCTTCAGATGCGCAGGCGGCGGTCCGAACTTTGCAATCACCTCGTCGCGCGTCAAACCCGGCGGCAGTTCCGAGGGCTCAAAATCCGTAGCGATGAGTATGAACGTATAGTGATGCGGCGTGGTGTTGGGAGGCGTGCAAGGACCCGAATAATTTCCCACGCCCATCGTGCTTTTGCCGCCGACATATTTGTCCGATGGCTTGCTCGTTTCACCCTCGGCGAAGCCGGTGACAGACGCCGGTATTCCATAGGCCACCCAGTGGCTCACGCCGGAGGGCGCGCGGCCTTCGGGATCGTTCATCAACAGGACGAAGCTTTTGGTGCCGGCCGGCACATTGGTCCATGACAATTGCGGCGAAACATTTTCGCCGACGCAGTTCGCATTACCGGCGCGGTTGTTGGCGACTTTCTTCGGCATGATTTTGCCGTCCTGAAACGTGGTCGAGGACAGCGTAAAGACGTCGGCGGCGTGGGCTGCCGTCCCCGCAAGCGCCATCGACGCAATTGCGGCTGTCGCGAACAGATGATGTTTACCAAACAAGAGAGGCCTCCCGTCGTTCAGACTCGCCCGTGCGCGCAGTGTTGGCCGCCGCGGTCGGCAGATCAAGTCACCATTACGACAACGGTCAACCCGCAGACGCCGGGCCTAGTTCCGCGACCGGTCCACCAAAGCGCGATCCTTGATCCACGGCATCATCGCGCGGAGCTTGGCGCCGACCTGTTCGATCGGATGGGCGGCGGATGCGGCGCGCATCGCTTTGAATAAGGTCTGGTTGACCTTGTTTTCCAGCATCCAGTCTCTGACGAACTTGCCGGTCTGGATGTCGGAGAGAATCCGTTTCATCTCGGCGCGAGTTTCGGCGTCGACCACCCGCGGGCCGGAAACGTATTCGCCGTATTCGGCGGTGTTGGAGACCGAATAATTCATCGTGGCGATGCCGCCCTCATGGATCAGGTCGACGATCAGCTTCACTTCGTGCACGCATTCGAAGTAAGCCATCTCCGGCGCGTAGCCGGCTTCGACCAGCGTCTCGTAACCGGCCTTCATCAATTCGACCAGACCGCCACACAGCACCGATTGCTCGCCGGACAGATCGGTCTCGCATTCTTCGCGGAAGCTTGTCTCGATGATGCCGGCGCGACCGCCGCCGATTGCCGCACCATAAGAGAGGCCGAGATCGTGGGCGTTGCCGGACGCATCCTTATGGATCGCAAGCAGGCACGGAACGCCCGCGCCGCGCTGATACTCGGAGCGGACGGTATGCCCAGGGCCCTTCGGCGCGATCATCATCACGTCGAGATCGGCGCGCGGCTCAATCAGATTGAAATGAATGTTGAGCCCGTGCGCGAACATCAGCGCCGCGCCGTCTTTCATGTTGGCGTGGAGGTGTTGGTTATAAATGTCGGCCTGTAATTCGTCGGGCGTCAGCATCATCATGACGTCGGCCCATTTGGCGGCTTCGGCCACTTCCATGACCTTGAGCTTCTCGCCCTCAGCCTTTTTGACGCCCTGCGAACCCTTGCGGAGAGCTACCGCGACGTTCTTGACGCCGAAATCGCGCAGATTAAGCGCATGGGCATGGCCCTGGCTGCCATAGCCGATGACGGCGACCTTTTTGCCTTGATCAGGTTCAAATAGGCGTCGCGGTCGTAATAAACACGCATGATGTCTCACCCCTACCCGGAGGCCAGCCTTCGGCCTTTGTTTCGGTGGTTGCTTCTAGTTTCTGGGAGCGGCTTGGACAAGCCCGGTGCGCGCCCCGCGGCGGCGTATAGGCGGCTTGCCGCTGGCCTCGCAAATCCCGTATATTGCTCGCGGGCGCGGGCGATTTAGGGCTGATTGCGAATTGCCCAGGCGCGGCGCCGAAACCGGATTGAGCAAATCCCGGCCGAGCGGCGTCAACGCGTAGTCCACCCGCGGCGGAATGGTTGGAAATGCCGTTCGTGTCAGCAGGCCGTCGCGCTCAAGGCCGCGCAGGGTGAGGGTCAGCATGCGCTGCGAAATGCCGCCGATCGACCGCCGCAACTCGTTAAAGCGCATCGGTCCCGCGCCCAGTCGCGAAACCACCAGCACGGACCATTTGTCGCCGACGCGGGCCAACACGTCGCTGACCGCCCGGCAATCGCCGGGGTAAATGAATGTCGCTTGGTTTCATCGATGTGCCTTCTTGCGCGTTTCCGTCACGGGCACTTATTTAGTGTGAGTTATCAATTCGCACCAGGTACCCCCGCCCATGGCAAAGCCGCTTCTTGCCGTCATCGTCGGCAGCAATCGCCGGGAATTTCTCTCCACCAACGGCAAGCTCGCCCAGGCGATGATCAAGCTCGGCGCCGACAAGTTCGACGCAAGGATCGTCGGCATCGACGACCTGCCGATGTACAACCAGGACAATGAAAACAACCTCCCCGCCGAGGTCGTGCGCTTCAAGGACGAACTGGCGCGCGCCGACGGCGTCTTGATCGTCACGCCGGAACACGACCGGTCGATTCCCGCAGTCCTGAAAAACGCCGTCGATTGGGGTGCCCGCCCCTGGGGCAAAAACTCATGGGCCGGCAAACCGGGGTTTCATTACCGGCACGTCGCCGGGCGCTATCGGCAGCGCACTGGCGCAGCAGCATCTGCGTTCGGTCATGACCGGCCTCGGGATGATCCTCCTCGGCGGCGAAGCCTACATCACGTTCAAGCCGAACCTGGTCGACGATCAGGGCAACATCACCGACGAGAACACGTGGAAATTCCTCCAGGACCACATCGACCGCTTCGCGTTCCTGGTCGGGCGGCTGACCGGGGAGCCGGCGCGCTCAGCGGCGTAGTTGCCGCGTCATTGCGAAGCGAAGCAATCCAGTCTCATCGGCGGCTTCTGGATTGCTTAATGCGCGATGCGGTTTTGCCTTATGCAGCTTTGGCAACGTATCGTTTGACCTTGATCGTCTTGCCGCGTTTGCGGATTTGCGCGGCGTCGTAGGCGGCTTGCATCCGCAGCAAATGACCTACGTCGGGACCGAACGCTTTATGGAGCCGTAGCGCCATTTCCGCGGTCAACGCCGCGTTGCCGTTGAGC
>CAWJBG010000023.1:0-94889 GCA_963841025.1 uncultured Alphaproteobacteria bacterium
CGGTGGCACCGGCGTTTTGCCGACATAACCCTGCTGCGGCGCTTCGCCGAAACCGCGCGCCACCGAAGCTCGCGCCGTGTGCGCATTGGCAAAATCAGCGCGGCGATCGAACGAATTGTCGGGCGCGGGCGCAATCTTTGAAGCTCGCTCTTCCCCTCCCCCCTGCGGGGAGGGGCTAGGGGTGGGGGTCGGGAGGTTTCGCACGGGTGTCGAGGGATTTTGTGCACCCTTCGACGAGCGGTGCGCCGCCTCCCGACCCCCCTCCCCACCCTCCCCCACATGGGGGGAGGGAGTTGCACGCTTCGTCACTTCGATGCCGGTCTGCGATCCGACGCCGGCGCGGCCCTGACCGATGGCAGGATTGAGCAAGTCCGCCAGCGCCGGATCGAGCGGCGCCGAATCCGGCCGCGCTGCCTTGGCGCGCGTCGGCTTGGCCGGATCCTTTTTCGAATGCTTGGCCGGATCGCGCCCCTGCCGCGCGCCCGGCCGATCGGGACTTTTCGCCATGCCCCCAATATGGGCCGAGTCTGGTGGCTGGGAAAGTGGCGTGGGTCCGTCATTGCGAGGAGCGAAGCGACGAAGCAATCCAGAACCGTGAGGCTGACTAGATTGCTTCGCTTTGCTCGCAATGACGAGGTGCGCGGGCCACGACTCAAAACCCCTGCAGTACCTGCTCGACATGCTCGACCTCGGGCGGCGAGGCGAAGCAATGGCCGACCAGCTTGCGCCATTCCTGGAAGTCGGGCGAGCCGCGGAAATCGACGGTGTGGTTCTCGACCGTTTCCCAGGCAACGAACAAGCGGTAGCGGCTCGGGTGTTCGATCGAGCGCCGCAGCTCCATCCCGCGGCAGCCTTTGGCGCGCTTGAAAACCGGCGCGGCGTTTTTCACCCCGGCTTCAAACTCAGTTTCCATGCCGGGCTTGACTTCGATTTGTGCGATCTCGGTGATCATGTCGGTCCCTTGGCTGTACTCAATGCGCCGAGGGTTTACGCAGCCGACACCGCGCGGTCTAGTCCCGAAGATCGCACGGATGGCATTGTCATCCGCCGCAGCACCACCACGAGTAACAGCGCCGCCGCGACGATGACACCGAGCTTCAACGCATTGTCGAACGCCGAGACTTTGAACAAGGCCGGGGCGAGATAGGCCGCGACCAATGCCGCGAGCTCGCCGCGACGGAAGCCGTCGCGCAACGCCTCGCCCAGCAGCCAAGCCATCGGCACCGCAAGGATGATCAGATCGTATTCCAGCATGAACGGCGAACAGAACGGCACACAGGCCGCGATCGCCGCGATCTCTGCGCGGCCCGATCGTGCGCCGGGCGGGCGTTGCGACAGCGCGCGCAGCAGCACGAAGGCGGCTGCTATCGTCACCGCCGCCTGCGCCCCGTAAGCCAGCACCAGCGAGCCGCCGTGCAGGCGCACCGCGCCAAACACCGTGACCCAATAAATCAGGTACAGCGGATTCGGCGGCTCCATCCAATCGCGCCGCGCGTCCGCCATGGCGGCCATGAATGCCGGCCAGACGTCGGTCCCGAAAACAATCGTTGCCGCGGCGGACAACACCAGAACGGTGGCGGCGGCAAAGGCGAAGCAGCGCCATCGCCGCGCGACGATCAGGGCCAGCGGCACAATGATGCCAAGCTGCGGCTTGTAGGCGAGGCAACCCAGGCAGATGCCGGCCAGCGCCGGGCGGCGATCCAGCCACACCGCGGCGCCGCCAAAGAGTCCCGCGCTCAGAAATCCGTTCTGACCAAAGCCAGCATTGATCATCACCGCGGGATAGCCGAGGAACACCACCCAGACCGGCATGCCTTCACGCAGACCTTTCGGCAGCAGCGCGCGTAGCGCAGCGACGTAACAGGCCAGCGTCGTCACCAGCCAGACGCACAGCGCGGGAAAATAACCGAGCAGCGCGAAGGCGGCGCACAGCAACAAAAAGAACGGCGGATAGAAAAACGCCAGATAGCCCCAGCCGGGATCGTGATGCAGCTCAAGCTGCAACGCAAAGTGCGGCAGCTTGGTGTAAGCTTCCGCGGCGTGCCCCTGCAGCACCAGTTGCCCGGCAGTCCAGAAGCTGGCGAAGTCGCCGGATAATTTGCTCACGCTTGGCGATGATGCCTGCCACTGCACCCACAGAATGCAGAAGCTCAGAAAAGCCGCAATCGCCAGTCCCTGCGCGATGCGGAGCAAATAAAACTCAAGACGCGATTGCTTCGCGGCCCGCGTCACCTGGAGCGGTGACAGAGCGTCAACGGACAGGAGCGGATCGATCGTCGACATGCGCGCCGGAGGTGATTGTCGCGGCGCGCATCGTCGGCGGCTAGTTTTAACATTGCCTTAAGGTATTGGCCGCCTCGGCTGCGCCCTGAATTAGCGAGGCAGCATTGCCGGGATTGAAACAGTCTGCGTCGCGGGGCGAACCTGGTGGGACCGGTCGTTCAACCGCAGCAGCGCGTAGAGCGCAAAGCCTGCCGGAATCAAAGCCGGCCCGGGAATATGGAATTGTCCCAAAGCGAGTTGAATGGCCGGCAACCAGTAGCAAAGCTTGGCAAGTGTTTGGCCCAGCGGGTCGAGCGTTCCCGAAGCAAGCAGCATGACGGCGAGGCACGTCAGCGCCAACGTGTCGTATGAGAGCAGATACGGTACGAAGCAAATCATGCAGGCAAAGAACAAAGCGCTAAGGAGGCGCGGATCGGCGTTACCGCGGAAACGGAAGGCGTAGAATACGGCGCCGATCGCGAACGCCGAGAAGCAGGCCTGCACCGCCATGGCAATCGCGTAGCTCGCGTCGGCGCCGCGCACGTTCATGAAGATGGTCGGATAGAACGGTGTGCCGACGCGCTCCGGATCGACCAGCACCAGGTTTTGCACCGGAATTCCCTTGAGCACGAAATCGATCCAGACCTGCGGCCCGAACAAAGCCGCCGTCAGTCCAACAATGATGACTGCAGTGCCGGCCGCGACAGCAAACACCCGCCAGCGGCCTGACGCCGCCAGCAGCACCGGAAACAACAGGCCAATCTGCGGCTTCAACGTCAGCAGGCCGATCAGGATGCCGGCGAGCAGCGGGCGGCGATCGAGGCTATAGACGATCGTCAACAGCATCGCCGTTGTCAGAAACGAACTCTGGCCCGACATCAGGCAGAAAATTGCGGCCGGTGAGAGTAAGATCGGAATCAGCAGCCGCTGATCGCCAATGCGTTGTCGCGCGATCCAAACAAAAACACCGAGACCGAGTGCGGTCCAGATCGAGAGCGCCGCAAAATAACCCAGGCGCCCGAACGGAGCGGCGATGAGCATGATGCTCGGCGGGTAGGACCAGTTCTGTCCCGGATAGCTCGGACCGAGGAACGCCGTCAGCATGTCGTTGTAGAGGCGCGGATCGTAGAACCGGCTGGGGTCGGCCAACCAGGCTTCGCGCCCGTACATCCAGAAATTCAGGAAATCGCGCCCGACCACAAGCGAGGTCGCATCGCGCGGGATCGGTCCGATCCAGGAAATTTTCCAGACATAAGCAATGGCGGTCAAAGCCGCGAAAATGGCGCTCGCGATCGTGAGCACCCGGATCGCCGCACGCCCGTCGCCGTCTGCCGACGCGCCCCCGGCGGCGAGGCCCGCTGTCGCGATTTCTGTTGTGGCCATTGCTTGGGTACCGCGCGCCGTTCCGATTGGAAAAACGATAGCTGCGTCTTACGGACGTCTTGCGGACTATGACGCCGCCGCGTTGTCATTTCCTTACCCGGATGTTTCGCACCGCCGCCTTGAAGGGCTAAACTGAGCGCCCACATACCAATTTCAACATCGATCGAATGCGGGGCTTGTCATGATTGATTTGCATTATTGGACCACGCCGAACGGCCACAAGGTTACGATTTTCCTCGAAGAGACCGGACTGAAGTACAAAATTATTCCGGTCAATATCGGCAAGGCCGAGCAATTCAAGGCGGAGTTTCTTGCCGTCGCGCCGAACAACCGCATTCCCGCCATCGTCGACCACGATCCGCCCGGCGGCGGCAAGCCGATCTCAATATTCGAGTCCGGCGCGATCCTGCTCTACCTCGCCGAAAAGACCGACAACTTCGGCGGCGAAGATTTGCGAGCGCGCACCGAAACCAACCAATGGCTGTTCTGGCAGATGGGCGGGCTAGGACCGATGGCGGGACAGAGCAATCATTTCAGCGCCTACGCACAGGAGAAAATCCCTTACGCGATCAACCGCTACCGCGATGAGGTCAACCGGCTGTTCGGCGTGATGAACAAACGGCTTTCCGACCGCGACTATCTCGCCGGCGACTATTCGATTGCCGACATGGCAAGCTATCCGTGGGTCGTTCCTTGGGAGCGGCAGGGCCAGAACATCAACGACTTCCCGCACCTGAAGCGTTGGCTGGAAGCAATCGCCGACCGCGATGCGGTCAAGCGCGCTTACGCCAAGGCGAAGGAAATCAATCCAAACCTCGGCGGCATTCGCACCGCCGAAGAGCGCGCCATCCTGTTCGGTCAAACCGCCCAGTCGGTCGAGCGGATGGCGGCGCCATAGCAATTATACGCTCGACGACGCGCCGCCCGCCGTTTTCCGGCAGCGGTTTAGCGCGCTACCCTTTGGATCGCGTTCATCAGCGAGTTGTTCCTGTTTCTCTTCACCTTGCAATAATTGCTGACCCGCTTGCTGTTGGCCTGGTATCTGGCGATATCCAGGTCCTGGCGACCGACCGACGCATTGTAATAGCCGCTCATCCAGGCGCCGATCAGGACTGCTTTGTCGTAGGCGTAGTTCATGAATTCCTGACAGGTGATCCTGGACATTTCGACTTTCACCGCAGCCCGGTTCGGGTCGCCCTGGAAGGCGGCGGTTCCGGTGGCGCGCGCGAGGCCGGTCATGACGAATTCAGCCGGATAGGTCGCGCACCACGCCCTCACGCTGGCGGTATTGCGAGCCTGGGCGCCCATGTCGATCCAGGTGTAGCCGGTCCTTTGATTGAAGTAGCCGCCGACCCAGGCTCCGAAGACGTCGGACTGTTCCGGCGTCATGGCAAGATAGTCCGCGCAAGTCACGCGCGACATGTTGATCGTCACTTGCGCATGGCCAATCGTCGGCAACAAAGTGCCGGCAAAAACAAAAATCCACGCGATTTTTCGGATTGAAAGATAATTCATGTTTGCCGCCCCAGTGAGCCGCCTTGTTTTTCGGAACGCCATCGGGTGCCGAACGCGATCTTGGCTCGTTTTTGGAGTGTAGCAGGACGACGACGCGATAACAATCATCGGCACGCAGCCGCATCTGCCGACAGACATCGCCGCGCAGGCTCGTCGTCGGTGTTTCCAGCCGCCCGGCGAAGCGGGACTGCGCAACGTCTTTCATACACGCGTTTCAGCGCGGGGGAGCCGCATGCGCGTACGCATGAGGTTGAGGTGGGATATCGTCGAGAAATAAAGGTCCGAGTGCTTCATCGGCACTCCGAGCCGCCCGAGTTCGCGGTCGAGGCTCTCAAGCTCAGCGTCTAGCTCAGAAATCTCGATGGCCGTTAAGCCTTTCTGGAAGCTGGCTTCGACGTTCCTGAGACGGCGGTACAAAGCGCGCAGGCGATATTCGACCAGCCATTTGTGAAGTTTTGGTGCGTAGTTGAACGTCGGCAGAATGATTGCTATCGCAGTTACAAGCACAGCTAGCGCACGTTTCACGTAGTTGGCAATCCAGAACGGCAGATACTGGTTCAACAGCGACGGACCGTTTCTATAAAATTCGCGGGCTTCATCTGCGACGGGATATTCCGGATCGGTTAGTGTGGGGAATTCACCGGCGCGCTGAAAAATTCCCGGTGCGCCGTGCACTTTCAGCATCGTCTGGGCGAGAAGATCGATAATCGCGGGATGAATCTCCTTGCGCACCAGCACCGCGTTCGTGGTTGCGATCAGCGGAACGTCGACTGCAGGAATCTTGTTCTCGTAATCGATGACGCCGCGCGGCATGACCACGCGGACCAGAAACGGGAAGATACGGGTCAGGGCCTCGGCATCAGTGAAGCTCATGGGCCGATAGCGCGGGTTCTTCAGCAGCGTGTGTAGAAAAGGCGAATCCGCGGAAAAATTGAGAAATAGGGCGTCGATGGACCGATCATTCAACGCCTCGATCGCGCGGAGGGGTGAGAGGTTGAGCAGCGTCGAATTTTCCGCGTTGACGCCGCTGACGTCGAGAATCTTCTCCGAGACGATTTGCGACCCGCTGCCCAGCGGTCCCAACCCGATACGCTTGCCCTTAAGCTCCGTCAGATCGTTCAGCGTATCGGCGGCGGGGTAAAACAGCCAGTAAATCTGATAATCCACACGCCCGAGCGAAAGCAGGTCCGGCGCCTGCTCGGCGGTCGCAACACCACCCTGCATAAAGGCAATCTGAATGTCGGATTTCGGATCGTTCAGAAGTTTGAGATTTTCGACCGCGCCATCAGTGGTGCGGACGTCGACCTCCAGATGGCCTCGCTCTAGTAGTTCCTGGTAGCGGCGGGCCAGCGCTTCATAGTGCCCGCCGACGAAGGACCCGGCGATGGTGATCTTGGTCGGGGGCGAAGGAAACAAGATTCCCAACGCGAACCAGATGACACTGATGCTGACCAGGGCAGTGACAATCGCCACGAACAGATGTTTTTGGGTGAACCCCAGCATGGCCTATTATTGACGCTTCTCGAAGAAATCAAAATCTTTGTCGCCCATTTGCTGAAAAACGAGATCATATATTTTGATGATTTGTCAGCATTACTGACGCTGTTGTCGCGCATTTGTGATGGCCGTGGTCGTATTGTTTCCGCGCGCTGTGTGATGTGATGTAGCCTTGAGCGTCACCTAAGGATGGCTCGCATGGGGCGACAATCCTTATCTCGCGAGACCATGTCTGACATGGTCTTAATCCCGGGCGGCTCCTTCCGCATGGGATCGGATTTGCATTATCCGGAAGAGGCGCCGGTCCATCGTGTCACCGTCGACGGATTTTCGATCGACCGCACGCCGGTGACGAACCGGCAGTTCAAGAATTTTATCCGCGAGACCGGGCACAAGACCTTCGCCGAGAGCGCGCCGGACCCGAGGAATTATCCCGGCGCGCTGCCGCATATGATCTTTGCGGGCTCGCTAGTCTTTGCGCCGCCGCGACAGCCCGTCGATCTGCGCGACTGGAGCCAATGGTGGACGCTGCTCAAGGGCGCCGACTGGCGCCATCCCTACGGGCCGAAAAGTAGCATCAACAATCTCGACAATCATCCGGTCGTGCACGTCACGTTCGGCGATGCGCTGGCCTACGCCGAGTGGGCCGGCAAAGAGTTGCCAAGCGAGGCCGAATGGGAATTTGCCGCGCGCGGCGGCATCGATGGCGCCGAGTTCGCTTGGGGCGACCAATTCATGCCGGGCGGCCAGCATCGCGCCAACACCTGGCAGGGGAACTTTCCGCACGAAAATCTCTGCCAGGACGGTTTTGACCGCACCGCGCCGGTGATGGCGTTTCCGCCGAACGGCTACAGTGTCTACGACATGATTGGCAACGTGTGGGAATGGACCGCCGACTGGTATTCGCCCAAACACGAACCCGACGCGCCGAAGGCGTGCTGCATTCCGGAGAACCCGCGTGGCGGGCAAGAGGAAGCAAGCTACGATCCGCGTCAGCCTGAAGTCAAAATTCCACGCAAGGTCATCAAAGGCGGCTCGCATCTTTGCGCGCCGAATTACTGCCGCCGTTATCGCCCGGCCGCGCGACACGCCGAACCGGTCGATACGTCCACAAGTCATCTTGGATTCAGGTGCGTCGTAAGAGCAGGGAGCGACAAATGTCCGACGAACGGGAGAACGACCATACAAAGTTGAAGAACGGCGCACTGAATCGCCGCAAAATGTTGCTTGCTGGTACGACTCTTGCGGCAGCGGGCGCTATGGAAGCCGGCGTTCCGGTGCGCGTCGCGCAGGCGCAATTGCAGCCGGTGACGGCGGCGGGCGGCAAGAAGCCGAACATCATTTTGATCGTTTCGGACGATTTCGGTTACGGCGATGCCGGCTGCTATCTCGGCGGCGAGGGGCGCGGCATGCCGACGCCGAGCCTCGACCGTCTGGCGGACGAAGGCATGATGTTCACGTCATTCTACGCCCAGCCGAGCTGCACGCCCGGCCGCGCCGCCATGCAGACCGGCCGCATTCCCAACCGCAGCGGCATGACGACGGTGGCGTTTCAGGGTCAAGGCGGCGGCTTGCCGGCTGCCGAGTGGACGCTCGGATCGGTGATGAAAACCGCAGGCTACAACACTTTCTTTTCCGGTAAATGGCATCTCGGCGAGGCCGATTACGCGCTGCCCAACGCGCAGGGCTACGACGAGATGAAATATTGCGGCCTCTACCATCTTAACGCGTACACTTACGCCGACCCGACCTGGTTTCCGGATATGAATCCTGAGTTGCGCGCAATGTTTGCGCGGGTCACCAAGGGCGCGCTGTCGGGCAATGCCGGCCAGCCGCCGAAGGAAGATTTCAAGATCAACGGCCAATACGTGAACACACCGGACAAGGGCGTCGTCGGCATTCCGTTCTTCGACGAGTATGTTGAGAAAGCGTCGCTGGACTATCTCGACCGGGCCGCCAAGGCGAACACGCCGTTCTTCATGAGCGTCAATTTTATGAAAGTGCACCAGCCGAACATGCCGGCTCCCGAGTTCGAGCATAAGTCGCTGTCTAAGTCCAAATACGCCGACTCGGTCGTGGAGAACGACACACGCATCGGCCGTATCCTCGACAAGGTGCGCGCGCTCGGGCTCGAAAAGAATACCTATGTGTTCTGGACCACTGACAACGGCGCGTGGCAGGATGTCTATCCCGACGCCGGCTATACGCCGTTCCGCGGCACCAAGGGTACCGACCGCGAAGGCGGCAATCGTGTGCCCTCGATCGCCTGGGGCCCCGGCATCAAGGCACGCTCGCGTAACGCCGAGATTGTTGGCGGGCTCGATTATATGGCGACCTTCGCCTCGCTGGCTGGCGCCAAGCTGCCGCAGAACGATCGCGAGGGAAAGCCGATCATCTTCGACAGCGTCGACATGTCGCCGGTTCTGTTTGGCACCGGTAAGTCAGGGCGAAGTAACTGGTTCTATTTCACCGAGAACGAGCTGACGCCCGGCGCCGCGCGCGTCGATAATTACAAGGCCGTATTCAATCTGCGCGGCGACGATGGCGTGAAGACCGGCGGCCTGGCCGTCGATTCCAATCTCGGCTGGAAAGGTGCGGAGTTTTACGTCGCTACCGTGCCGCAGGTATTCGATCTCTGGCAGGACCCGCAAGAACGTTACGACATCTTCATGAACAATTACACGGAACACACCTGGGTTCTGGTCTCGATCAGCGCGGCTATCAAGGACCTGATGAAGACCTACGTTCAATATCCGCCACGAAAACTCCAGAGCAAATCGTACGCGGGGCCGATCACGCTCACGCAGTACGAGCACTTCCAGTTCATGCGCGATGAACTCGCCAAGGGCGGCGTCAATATCCCTCTGCCGACCGGGAACTGACCGACTAGCGCACCGGCCGGCGATAACGCCGGCCGGGCCAATTCATCAACAAATCACATCGGATTCCGTTGTGTTATTCGACCTGGGAGAGAAGTATGAGCACCGAGGATGAAAACGATCGCAAGCCTAATCTGAGCCGTCGTAATATTTTGCTTGCCGGCACCACCGTCGCTGCTGCGTCGGTGATGGAGGCGACGGCGCCGGTGCGCATGGCGCAAGCGCAGACGACGCCGTCCGGGCAGCGACCGAACATCGTCGTCATCATGGGCGATGACATCGGCTACTGGAATATCGGCGCCTACCACCGCGGCATGATGGCCGGGCGGACGCCAAACCTCGACAAGATGGCCGCCGAAGGCGTGATGTTCACCGACTATTATGCCGAGGCGAGTTGCACGGCCGGCCGTGCCGCGTTCATTACCGGCGAGTTGCCGATCCGCACTGGAATGACCACCGTCGGCCAGGCCGGCGCACCTACGGGCATTCCTGCACAAGCAGTGACGATAGCCACCGCGTTGAAAGGGATGGGTTACGCCACCGGCCAGTTCGGCAAGAACCACCTGGGCGACAGGAATGAATTTCTTCCGACCGTGCACGGCTTCGACGAGTTTTTCGGCTACCTGTATCACCTCGACGCGATGGAAGACCCGGCGCACCCCGGCTACCCGCAAGAACTTCTGAACAAAGTCGGTCCGCGCAATATGCTGCACTCATGGGCGACCGACAAAGACGACACAACCGTCGATCCGCGCTGGGGCAAAGTCGGCAAACAGAAAATCGAGGATGCCGGAACGCTCTATCCGAAGCGGATGGAAACCGTCGACGACGAAATCCGCGACCTGTCGCTCAAATTCATCGACAAGGCCAAGGCCGACAACAAGCCGTTCTTCGTCTGGCTCAATCCGACGCGGATGCACATCGTCACCCACCTGTCGCCGAAGTACGAGGCGATGCGCAACTCGAAGAACGGCTGGACCATTCACGAAGCCGGAATGGCGCAACTCGACGACGATGTCGGCATCGTCATGAAGCACCTCAAGGACATCGGTGTCGACGACAATACCATCGTCGTATTCATCACCGACAACGGCACCGAGGTCTTCACCTGGCCAGACGGCGGACAGACACCGTTCGCGCAGTCCAAGGGCACGGTGTTCGAAGGCGGCTTTCGCACACCGGCGATCATCCGGTGGCCCGGCAAAGTGCCGGCGGGCAAAGTCGAGAACGGCATTATCTCAGGGCTCGACTGGTTCCCGACGCTCGTCGCCGCCGCCGGCAATCCGAACATCGCCGAAGAGCTGAAAAAGGGTAAGCAGATTGGCGATGCTAACTACAAGGTGCATCTCGACGGTTACAATCAGTTGGACATGATCACCGGCAAAGGTGAGTCCAATCGACATGAAATCTGGTATTTCGGCGAAAGCACGCTCGGTGCCGTGCGCATTGACGACTTCAAATATCGTTTCATCGACCAGCCGGCTGGCTGGCTGGGTGAAAAAGTCAAAGTCGACGTGCCCTACCTGATCAACCTGCGCCTCGATCCGTTCGAACGCACCGGCTGGGCGGACAGCGGGGCGAAAGAGGGCTCAACAGAGTATTTCGGGTGGTTTAAGTACGAATTCTGGCGCTTCGTCTTCGTCCAGCAAGAAGTGGCAAAACTGGCCCAGACCGCGATCGAGTTTCCGCCGATGCAAAAGGGCGCGAGCTTCAACCTTGATGCGGTGAAAGCGCAAATCGAAGCTGCGCGAAACGCAATAGCCAAGTGAGCCAGCGAAGAAGCTCCAGAATCGCGCCCTGAAGTAATCGTTGAGACCTAGAACGCACGCCGACCCACATCTCCTGCTTGGGCCGGCGCGCTCCCTGCCCAAGGCAACACGGGAGTGCTGCGCGTGCTCAATCGTCGAAGCTTTCTGATCTGCTGTTTCCTTGCCAGTGTCTGCGCCAGCGCTTCGGCGCAGCAGCCCGCGTCCGACCCGCTGCCCTCTTGGAACGACGGGACGGTCAAAAAGTCCATCACCGACTTCGTCGCACGTGTAACGACCCAAGGCGGGCCGGACTTCGTACCGGCCGAGCAGCGTATCGCCACGTTTGACAACGACGGCACGCTGTGGACCGAGCAGCCGTATTATTTTCAGCTCGCCTTCGCGTTCGACCGTGTCAAAGCGATGGCGCCGCAGCACCCGGAGTGGAAGACCACGCAGCCGTTCAAGGCGCTGCTCGACAAGGACATGGCGGCGCTCACCGCATCCGGCGAGAAAGGTCTCCTGAAAATCATCGAGGCCACCCACAGCGGAATGACGACGGACGCGTTCGCCAAAACGGTACTGGATTGGATCGCTACCGCGCGGCATCCGCGGTTCAAGCGGCCTTATACCGATCTGATTTATCAGCCGATGCTCGAGTTGCTTGCCTACCTGCGCGGCAATGGCTTCAAGACATTTATCGTTTCTGGCGGCGGCATCGAGTTCATGCGGCCGTGGACGGAGAAGGTTTACGGCATTCCGCCGGAGCAGGTCGTCGGCTCGTCCGGCGAGGTGAAGTTTGAGATCGGCGCTGACGGCAGACCCGAGCTGATCAAGCTGCCAAAGGTCGAGTTCGTCGACGACGGCCCCGGCAAGCCAGTCGGCATCAACCGCTTCATCGGCCGCCAACCGATCTTTGCCTTCGGCAATTCGGATGGCGACCTGCAGATGCTGCAATGGACTGCGGCCGGCAGCGGCGCGCGTTTCATGGGCATCGTGCACCACACCGACGCCGAACGTGAATACGCCTACGACCGGCAATCCAAAATCGGCAAACTCGACAAGGCGCTTGATGAGGGGAGAGCGAAGGGTTGGACGATCGTCGATATGAAGCACGATTGGAAGGTGATCTACTCGTTTGAACGATAGGGGTGGCCGATCGGGTTCGGCGGGGGAGGCGGCGATGAAGAAAGATACTCCTTGCGGTCGTGCAAAGAGGACGCGTTGCCCCGTGCGATCCGGACTGGTGTTGGTAGCGCCCGCTTTGCTTGCCGCCACGCTCGTTGCGACGACGCGCGACCGCGCCCGTGCCGATGAAGGCGGTGTCAGCTTCTGGCTTCCGGGCCAGTTCGGCAGCCTCGCGGCACTTCCGCAGCAACCCGGTTGGACGTTTGCGATCGTCAACTATTACACGTCGGTGAGCGCAGCAGGCAGCGTTGCCGCCGCGCGCGAAGTTACGATCGGCAAGCTCAGTCCGACGGTCAACGTGAGCTTGAACGCGAACTTGAGCGCCCATGCGGACCTTGCCGTATTCAGTCCGGGTTATGTGTTCGCGACGCCAGTTTTCGGCGGTCAATTTGCTGTCAGCATGGCCGGGATCGCCGGCCGTAACAGTGCGGATATCAGCGGAACCCTGACTGCCAGCGCCGGCCCCGTGGTTTCGACGCGGCAGGGCAGCATTAGCGACTCGATTACCGGCTTTGGTGATCTCTACCCGCAAATGTCGCTGCGCTGGAACTCCGGCGTCAGCAACTGGATGGTCTACGCTATGGGCGACATTCCAGTCGGCGATTACAGCTCAAGTGACATAGCCAATCTCGGCATCGGCCACGGCGCCATCGACGGCGGCGGCGGCTACACTTACTTCGATCCGAAATCCGGCCACGAGTTTTCCGTGGTGACGGGGCTGACCGGAAATTTCACGAATCCGAGCACCAACTACACCAATGGTATCGACTGGCACGCCGACTGGGGCGCTTCGCAGTTCGTAACACCGACGATTCACGTGGGTGCGGTCGGCTATTTCTATCAGCAACTCACCCCCGACCAGGGCGCAGCGGCGTTTCTCGGTGCCAATGAGTCGCGCGTGGCGGCGGTCGGCCCTCAGATCGGGTTCATCATTCCGGCCGGACCGGTACAGGCGTATCTCAATGTGAAAGGGTATTGGGAGTTCGCCGCGGAAAACCGGCCATCGGGTTGGAATGCTTGGGTGACGCTGTCATTCTCGCAAAGCGCGCCACCCCTGGTAAGTGCACCGCCGCCGTTGATGACTAAATAGGCCGCGCAACAACCGAGCGGACCTGTGTCTGTCCAGAAAATTGGATTTGTGGTTGCGCTTCGTCTGGCGATCGGGGCTGCGCTCTGCTTCATCGCGCTGAATGACGTTGAAGCACAGCAAGCAACGTCGGCTTCCCAGCAAGGCACCGGTACTGCCACCGCCGCCGAAAACAACGGTCAGGATTTCACCCGGCCGGAAACGCTTTTTCAGTTGCGCTACGTCTATCAAACCGCACCGGGAAGCGGGAGCGTACCCGGTACGATCCGCACCGTCACCACCGATGTCGCGGTGTTGCGTTCGGACCTCAAGATTGATGTCGCCCCGCAATGGACGCTGGCGCTGCGCGGCGATTTGCCGTTCGTCGCCAAGAACGCAATTACTTCCGACGATCCGAACGGAGGTTACATTTACGGCCTCGGCGATGCATTCGCCCAGGCGGCGCTCATCGACACCATAAGCCCGCGATGGGCTGCTGGCGCCGGCCTGCGCACCGTTGCCCCGACGGGCACGAACGATCTGACCGGCGGAACATGGCAGGCACTGCCCGTTATCGGCGCGCGTTACATGTTGCCGGAAATAACCGAAGGCAGCTTCTTTACTGCGCTGGTGCGGTATGACGTAAGCTTCGCCAAGGCAGTGGCGTCGGCAACCAACGTCAGCAATCTGCAATTTGCCCCGACGCTGAACATCGATTTGCCGGGTCGCTGGTTTGTCACCTTCTATCCGAATCCCGATATTCGCTGGAATTTTGGTAATCCGATCACCGGTCAAACCGGGCGGCTGTTTTTGCCGGCAGATTTTCTGGTCGGGCGCGAGATCACCAAGAGCATCGTCACGTCGTTGGAAATAGGTTTTCCGATCATCAACGACTATCCGGTCTATAATTTCAAAACCGTCGCCCGGCTGAATGTAAAATTTTGATGATGGCAGCCCGATCGCCGAGCGCTGCCGGCAGCGATCGAGAACCACTTCAGTGGGTTTTCATCGGCAGACTTTGCAGCCGCAACTCGCCGACTGCGCCGCCATAGACCGGAGTGAAACCCGGATCAACGAGATGCGCTTTGGGAAAGCGCGCCAGCAGGCGGCGGATTGCGATGGCGATGGTGGTGCGGCCGAGAATATTGCCGATGCAATGATGCGGGCCGGCGCCGAAAGATAAAATCCGTTTCGGCTTGCGATGAATGTCGAACCGCGTCGGGTCGGGAAACACGTCGGGATCGTAGTTCGGGGCGAGCGGTGACGGCCGCACTACCATGCCCTTGAGGATGGGCGTGCCGCCGACCTCGGTGTCACGAGACGCAATGCGCGGGAAGGTGAAATAGCCGTTACTGGCCAGACGAAAGCATTCCTCAAGCGCGTCGGGAATAAGTGCCGGATTGCTGATCAACTGTTCCAGCTGCTCTGGGTGCGTGTAGAGCAAGTGCAAGGCCCCGCCGGTGGCGCGGCTCGTTGCCGACAGTGAAGCCCCGCAGATACCGAAAATCTGGTCGAACAGCTCGCTGTCGCTGAGCTTGTCGCCCTGATCGCGCGCGTTGACCAGATCGCTGATGAAGTCGGAGCGGGGGCTTACGCGCCGCTCCTCGATAATAGCCCTGACTTCCTCCATCGTGCGATCGAATGCGCTCCGCAGTTCCGGCGACCACGACTCGCCCGGCTTGACGTAGGTCGTGCCGGGAATCATGCGATGGAACGCGACGAAGATCGATTTGCGGCGCTGGTCCATATTCACCATCGCGTCCAGCAAGGCATCGACGACGAGATGCTCGCCGTAGTCCGCCATGCCGTCGAACGCGGGACCGTTCGCCTCGATGCGGTCGAGCATGCAGTCGACCAGCCTGGTGATGCTGTCCTGCAATTGTTCGATCCGCCGCGACGAGAATGCCGGCATCAGCAGGCGGCGGACGCGCGCGTGCTGCTCGCCATCCATCTGGGTGACGAACTGCGCGAACATGACTTTGTTGAACTGCTCCCAGCCGGCGCCGCGCGGCATCTCGGACCTGAAGGTGTCGGTGTCGGAGAACACGCGATGCACATCGGCGTAGCGGCCGACCACCACCTGCGGCGGCCCGCTGCCGAGGACGTAGAATGGGCGGCGCCGCGCCCATTCGGCCATATGGCGGTGCGCGTTCGCCTTGAACGCGGCACTGCCGAGATCAATGTCGACGACGTTGCTGCGATCCAATTCTGCCGGGGCCGATATCATGTTTCGATTATCGCATTCCGCGTCGCTGGAGTGAAACGACCTAATTTTGCCGCACGATTACGCGGGTGCCGACCGGGACGCGGTCGTAAACATCGATCACGTCGTCGTTGACGAGGCGGAAGCAGCCGATCAGCAGCGCCTGGCCGATTGTCTCCGGCGCGTTGGTGCCGTGGATGCGGTAGACGTTGCCGAGATCCATGGCGCGGGCGCCGAGCGGGTTGCCCGGACCGCCGGCCATGACGCGCGGCAGGTAAGGCTGCCGAGCGATCACGTCCGGCGACGGCACCCAGTCCGGCCACTCGATCTTGCGCGTGACCCGCAACAGGCCGGCTGCGGCGAATCCTTCGCGGCCAACACCGATGCCGTAGCGCAGCGCGCGCGTCTCGCTTTCGATCAGATAGAGGTGCCGCTCGCTGGTTTCGATGATGATGGTGCCGACCGGAAGCTGTGAGCGATAGAACACCGCCCGCCGCTGAAATGTTTCCGGAAGGTCGTCATTGACGTTGCCGTGGTCGACGCCCGGCGGGACATCTGCCGCGCTCGGCTGAAAACTATCGGCGGCCACTAAGCGCTGCTGCGCCGGAACCGGCGTCGCAAACAGCCAAACTAGCGCGGCGCCAATGCGCGCGGCGTTACCGAACCGCTTCGTCACAACCTTCCTCGCCCCAGCCGCGCCATGCCGTTATCTTCGGTCCAGCGCGGCTCCCGATCAACACTCGTTTCTCTCCGGCGCCGCTTACGAGTCGCCGAAGCAGCAAAACTCCGGAGAGTAAGATTTTACTGACTGGGCGCGCCGCCGAAAAAGCCGGTGACCATCCAACCGCTTGCTCCCTTAGTGTAGCAAATGGCGTCGCCGCCAAGCCCGGAGATGGCGTCCTCGGGGACGTAACCGGTTTTTCCCGAGGGCAGAGCGATGTGCAGGAACTGCGGCTGGTCGGGGTCGTCGCCTGGCGTGCTGTCGGGCAGCACGCGCACCAGAGTGAGGCCGAGCTTTTCGGTGACCGGCGAATTCGGCTTCGCCGTGCTGTGCACGTCAACGCCTTCCTTGGTCGGGTAGCCCCAATCGGGCGGCTCGGTCTTCGTGCTTTGCGTGAGGTCCTGAAACGCCTTCTGATCGATGGTCGGATCGGCCGGTGCGCAGACCACGCCCTGCCGGTCCGGCAACGGCGAAGCGGTCGGATCGGCGGCGTAGCCGGCGATTGCCGCCCAGCCGGAATCGTCTTTCGCGCTCAGATTGATCGCCGCGGCGAGATTGTCGATTGCGGGTTTGCGCTTGTCGGCGAGATCCTTGTCCTGCATCCAGAAGAAGCCCTGCGGCACCACCAGCTTGGCAAGCGCGCCGCGATCCTTGTGCTGGGCGACTTCGGTGAGCTGCTTACGGAAAGCGACGAAGCTCTGATCGTCGTATGGCGCCGGCGGGGTGATGGCGATCGGCTTGTATGGTTTCACCGGCGCTGCAGGCGGCGGCTTAAAGCCGCCCGGCGGCATCGGCACATGCTGCGGATTTTGCGCTTGGCCGAGGTCTGGCAAGAGTGTCACGACCGCAACGGCGGCCAGAATCATGGTCGTAACGTTGAGCAGGCGGCGCATGGCTAGTTCTCCGGGTTGGGCTTCGGCGCAATCAGGAACGTTAAAGGCGCAATCGGTACGGATAAAATACGACCGCCGTGCGGCGATTTCCACCACCATTCGCAGTGCTGCGGATTGCCCGGCGGTGCGTTATAGACCGGCGACGATCTTTACCGAAATGGATGACCCATGCCGTCCCTGCCAATGTCGCCTTACATTCTCACCATCCTGTTGCTGATCGGCTCCAACGCCTTCATGACCACCGCCTGGTATTGGCACCTCCGCTTTCGGGATGTGCCGCTTTGGCAGGTCATCCTGATCAGCTGGGGTCTCGCCTTTATCGAGTATTGCCTGGCGGTGCCGGCAAACCGCTATGGCAGTTATGTTTATAACGCCGCGCAGCTCAAGACGATTCAAGAAGTCGTCACGCTGTCGGTATTTGCGGTGTTCTCGACGTTCTATTTGAATCAGCCGGTCACCTGGAACCAGATCATAGGGTTTGCGTTGATTGCGGGGGGCGCTTTCTTCATTTTTCGTTCGCCGATCTGATGAAGCCGTTTAATCGGTACTTCGGGAGCGGCCTTTAACTTCGTAGAACAATGAATTCGTCACTCGCCGCGCTCAACGCCCTGAACTTCTTCATGGCCGATGTGCAGGCCGGGCTTGGGCCGTTCCTCGGCGTATTCCTGCAGGCGCGGCACTGGTCGCCGGCGCAAATCGGCCTCGTCATGACAATCGGTGGTTTGTCCGGCATGGTCGTCACCGCGCCGCTCGGGGCTTTTGTTGACGTGACCGTCGCCAAGCGGGCGATCGTCGTTGCAACGGCCTTGACTATTGCGTTGGCCTCGATGGCAATTTTGCTGTGGCCGAATTTCGCGGTCGTGACCACGGCACAGATTATTACCGGCATCGCCGCCGCCGCGGTCGGACCGGCGATCGCGGCGATCACGCTCGGGCTGGTCCGGCAGCTGGGCTTTCCCCATCAGCTTGGACGCAACGAAGCATTCAATCATTCCGGCAATGTCGTCGCGGCACTGCTCGCCGGCATCAGCGGCTATTTTTTTGGTCTCAGCGCCGTGTTCCTCATTCTCGCAGTCATGGCCGTGTTTTCCAGCGCGGCGACGCTGGGTATCGATCCGCGCCAGATCGATCACCGGGCGGCGCGTGGAGCAGCGGAAGGCGACGCTGCAGTGGCGAAATTCGGTGTGCTCGTGCGGTCGAAGGAACTGATGGTGCTCGGCTTCACGCTCGCGCTGTTTCACCTCGGCAATGCGGCGATGTTGCCGCTGCTGGGCCAGTCGATGGTCGCACATGACGGCGCCAATCCCAGCGCCTCGACTGCTGCGACCATCGCGATCGCGCAGCTGACGATGGTGCCGATGGCTCTGCTCGCCGCACAACTCGCCGAGGACAGGGGCTACTGGATCGTGTTCCTGCTTGCGCTGGTCGCGCTGCCGATCCGCGGAATTACCGCGTCGCTCGTGACTGGCCCTTGGGGTTTGGCTCCGGTGCAAATTCTCGATGGTGTTGGCGCCGGACTCTTAAGCGTGGCTGTCCCCGGTCTGGTGGCGCGCATTCTGGCGGGGACCGGACACGTCAACGCCGGGCTCGGCGCAGTTATGACATTGCAAGGGATCGGCGCCGCTCTGAGCACGACAGTCGGCGGTATCGTAGCGGAGCGGTTCGGCTACCCGGCGGCATTTGTTGCACTCGCCGCCATTGCCGCCGTCGCATTGGCGCTGTGGGTGCTGGCGCGCCCATTGATGACAGCGGCGCGCGAGGGCCCGCTATCTACTTCAGGCCAAAATAAGCGCGGCGCAATGCGTCATTCTCCTGCATCGCGCTGACGGTGCCGGCAAAGCCGATCCGGCCGTTGTCGAGCGTGTAGACCCGATCGGCCAACACCAGAAAGTTCACGTTCTGCTCAGCGATCAGTAGCGCCAGCCGCTTTTCGCGGAACCGTGCCAACAGCGCGATCACTTCCTTGACGTAGAGCGGCGAGAGACCCGCCGACGGCTCGTCCATAACCAGAAGCCGCGGATCGCCGACCAGCGCTTTGGCGACCCCGAGCATTTTGCGCTGACCGCCGGAAAGGCTACCGGCGCGCGCGCGCCGCCGTTCGGCGAGTGCGGGAAAAACGGTGTAAAGTTCGTCGATCCGTTCGCGCGCGCGGTGCTTCGGCAGGAACTGGGCACCGATCAGGATATTTTCTTCGATGGTGAGGCCCGGAAATCCGGACGTCTCTGACATAAAGACAATGCCCCGCCGCACCCGCTGATCGGTTCGCAGTCGGGTGATGTCCTCGCCGGCAAAATCAATGCGGCCCGCCCATAGCTCGATCAGGCTCATCAGCGCTTTCAGCAACGTGGTCTTGCCGGCGCCGTTGGCGCCAAGGAGCACGACCGCCTCGTGCTCATGAACCAACAAATCGACGCCCCACAGCACCTGCATGCGCCGATAACCGGCGGTCGCGCCGGAAACCGCCAGCAGAGGGCGCGCGTCAGCCGGCATGTTCGGCTCCGAGAAAGACCTCGACGACCTGCGTATTCCTGGCGGCTTCCGCCAGCCGTCCCTCGAATATTTCCTTACCGGCGTTCATGACGATGATGCGGTCGGTGATTTGATCGATGAAGCCCATCAGATGCTCGACGACGAGAAGCGCGATGCCGGAACGCGCCAGCTCCTTCAGCTTCGCCGCCACATGCTCCAGTTCGGCGGGATTGAGACCGGCGGCAAGCTCGTCGACCAGCAACAGCCGCGGGCCGGTGGCGAGCGCGCGCGCGAGGTCGAGCATCTTCTGATGCGCGCTGTTGAGTTCGATCGCCGGCTGATCGGCGAAGCCGGCGAGGTCGAGCGACGACAACAGCGTCGTGGCATCAAGGCTTTCGCGATTGCGGCCATAGGCGAGCGCAATCTCGACGTTCTCGCGCACCGTCAGGGTCAGGAACGGCCGGGGCACCTGGAAGGTCCGATTGATGCCGGCATGCACCAGCCGGTGCGACGGCAGGCCGCCGATCGGGCGGCCTTCAAAATGAATGGCGCCGCCGTCTGGGCGATAGAGTCCGGAAATCACGTTGATGCAGGTGGTCTTGCCCGATCCGTTGGGCCCGACCAGTCCGAGGATTTCGCCGGCGCTGACGGAAAAGCTCAAGACATCGAGCGCGCGAAAGCCGCCGAAGCGTTTCACGAGGCCTTCGACGGTGAGCAGCGGCGCGGCGTCAGGGGACATCGATGCCCCATTTTTGCAGCAAGGAGACGAGGCCGTTCGGCAAAAACATTACCAGGCCCATGATCAGTGCGCCGTAGATGAGCTGAAAATATTGCGGCGTGGAAATGCCGACGGCGTTGTAGATGCCATAGAGAATAATGGCGCCGAGTAGCGGCCCGGTCACCGTCGCGCTGCCGCCGAACAGCACAAACACGATGGCGAAGATCGTGAACTCGACGCTGAAAACGGTCTCGGGATAAAACACCGAAACGTACCAGGCGAACACGCCGCCGGCGAGGCCGGCGATCAGCGCGCTTAACAGCCAAGCGATGATGCGTTCGCGCACCACGTTGATGCCGGACATGCTGGCGCTGATCGGGTCCTCGCGGATCGCTTTCAGCGCCATGCCGAAATGCGAATTGCGCAGATAAATGACCAGCGCGATCGTTGCCGCAAGAATTGCCAGCGCGGCGGCGTAGCTGAGCGTTGGATCAAAGACCCCGCTGAGGCTGATGCCATAAGGACCCTTGGTGATGTCTTCCAGGTTGGGATTTGACACCACCTGCAAGAGGGCAAGTGCAGCGGCGAGATTGGCGATCGAGAAATAGGCGCCGGAGAGACGAAATAGCGGCGTCAACAACAGCGCCAGCACGATCGCGGCGGCTGCAGCGACCGCCAGCGCGACGAGCGGCGGCGCCTGCAGGTGCATCACCGTCAGCGAAAAGCCGTATGCGCCGGCGCCAAAGAATCCGACGTAGCCGAACGGCAAATAGCCGGTGAAGCCGTAGATGACGTTGAGCCCCTGCGCCAGCGTCATGCAAATGATGAAGTTAAACAGCAGCAGATGATTGCTGTAGACGCTCGGCAGGATCGCAAAAACGACAACGACCGGCACCGGGATCAGCAACAGGTGGCGGACGAATTTAGGCATTCCGCACCCGCCGCCCGAGCAGCCCGCTAGGGCGCACCAACAGGATCGCAACCAGCAAAACATAGGGCAGGAGGTTGGCCCACGAGCTGTAATAGCTCTGCATCAGCATGTACGAGACGCCGTAGATGATGCCGCCGAGCACGGTGCCCAGTGGATTGCCGAGCGAGCCAATGACGATGACGGCAAACGCTGTGATCGTTACTTCTCCGCCCATCGCCGGGGTAATGCTGCCGAGGATGAAGGGCGCGAACACGCCGGCGACGGCTGCCAGGCCAATGCCGATGCCAAACGCGATGGCGGAGACGCGATGCACGTCGATGCCGGTCGCAATCGCCTCGTCGCGATTGTCCATCACCGCGCGGGTGAGATAGCCGAGCCTGGTTTGATAGAGATAGAGATAGACCAGCAGCACGGCGCAACCGCTGACGATGCTGCTCGCGACCCAGGACGCCGGGAAAGTTTGTCCGAACAGTTCCACCGGGCCGGGTTCGACCGGGTGACCGGCAAACACGCCTGCGACCGCCGTCAGCGCGCGCCCGAGCTGGTCGCCGGGGATCGAGCGCTCGCTGGTGCCGAAGGCGATCGTCGTCACTGCTTCGATCACCTGCGACAGGCCGAAGAACAGAATGAACGACAACATCTCCGGATCCTTGGCGCGCAGAAGCCGCGGCACCAGCAAATAGTAGAGCGGCAGCCCGACGATCAGGAACGCGGCGAACGCGATCGGAACCGCGGCTACCGGATTGAGCGCAAACAGTGTGAACAGCCAGAATGCCAAAAAGGCGCCGAGCATCAAAAAATCGCCGTGCGCGAGATTGACGATGCGCATGACGCCGAACACGAGGTTGAGCCCGAGCCCGATCAAAGAGAAGTAGAGGCCGAACAACAAGCCGGCCAACAGGCTGTAGACCAGCATTCAACGCGCTCCGCCGCGACCGGCTTCCGCTTCAGCCGATGATGCCACAGATCAGGGGCGCGGGTAGATCGGCTTGCCGTTGGCGAGTTCGTGCGGCCAGATCGTCACGAGCTTCAGATGATCGCCGTCGAGGACCAATTGACCGAGCGGGGTGCTTTCCCCGATCTGCGCGCCGGTCGGATCAAGCGCGAACGTGCCGTCGAGGGTCTTCAGCTTGCCGGATTGGGCGAAGACCGCCTTGCGCAGTTCGAGCTGATCGAGGCTTGTCGCGGTCGCCAGCGTCTTTTCCAGCACCAAAGCGGTGGTGTAGCCGGCCACGGAATTGAAACCGAACTCGACCTTGGTATCGCCGTACTTCTTGTCCCAGGCCTCTCTGAATTCCTTCAGCGGCATACCGAAGTTGGTCTGGTATGACATCTGCGACGACGTGACGTAGGTGAAGACGTAATTCAGCGGCCCGTTGCCGAGGTTCTTTTCCAGCAATTCGTTTTCGGTGCCGGGATAGATGCAAAACAAAAATTTGAATTTGATGCCGCTGTCCTGAACGTTGCGCAGGAAGGCGATGTCGTTTGCCGCATAGCCGAGGTGAACCACGGCATCGGGATTGGTCGCCCGGATGTTGTTGAGCAGCACCGTATAGTTCGAGGTCTCGGTGGGCACGCCCTGGTCGTAGACGATCTCGACGCCGGAATTGGATTCCTTGATGAACTTCCGCACCGCGTTGGCCTGCGTGCCGGTGAAATCGTTGGTGGCGTAGAGAATGGCGACGCGCTTGATGCCGAGACCGGGACCGTCGTGGGTCAGAAAATCCGCCACCGGCTTTGGCCAGATGCTGGAAACCGGATCGGCCATCAATGCGATATACGGATTATCGGGCGTGAAGAATGTCGCGCCGGTGCCGGTCTGGTCGAACAGAAACATCTTGTGATCACGCGCAATCGGTACCGCGACCGACGTCAGCACCGAACCCGAATCCGAGATCAGAATGTCGACCTTGTCCTGGGTGATAAGCTGATTGTAGAGCGTCGCCGCGGTCGCGGTGTTGCTCTGGTCGTCGTAGGCGACGAGCTTGAGCGGAATTTTTTTGTCGAAGGCTTTGACATAGACGCCGCCTTCGGCGTTCTTTTGATCGATCCAGAGCTTCAGGCCGTAGTGCACCGGCAGCGAAATGCTGGCGTAGCGTCCGGCGGACGCATAAAGGGTGCCGAGCTTGATTTCCGCGGGCGCATCGGCGGCTTGCGCGGTGGCGGTTACGGTCGCGAGCAAGGCGGCAAAAATCGACAGCCGGACCATGAGCGTTCTCCCTAAAATTTCTCGTTCGCCGCAGGCTAGGACATCGTACTTTTCAGGGCAATGCGGCCTGATGCGGCGGCTTGGCGCTGGTACTCGGTTCACCGTCAATCGTGGCGCCGCTTTTTAGCAGTGTCTCGACATCGGCGGTCGCAAGCCCCGCTTCCTTCAAGATCGGGAGGCTGTGCTCACCCAATCGTGGCGCGTGACGGGTGATTTGCAACGCCGCGCCGTTCCAGCGGCTGGGAATACCGGTATAGCGGACCTCCCCCTCGGTCGGATGGGTCTGCGTCTGGAAAAATCCGACCGCCGCGAGGTGCGGATCGTCGATCAAGGCGTCGAGATCGTGCATCGGCGCGCAGGGAATATCGCAGTCCTCAAAGAACGCCAGCCAGTCGGCAGTCGTTCGGGTTTGCAGGATGTCGGCGACCATGCCGTAGAGTTCGTTGTAGTGCTGCGCGCGCTTTGTGTAGTCCGAAAAGCGCGGATTGGCGTTGAATTCATCGAGGCGGCCGAGCGCTGCAAAGAATGCCTGCCAATGCTTGTCGGTGTAGATCAGCGCGCAGACATAACCGTCGCGGGTCGCGTAAGGGCGGCGGTTGGGCGTCAGCAGCCGTTCATAGCCCGGCTTGCCGATCGGCGGATCGAAGGTTCGCCCGCCAAGATGATCGCCAAGGACGAACTGCGCCATGGTCTCGAACATCGGCAACTCGACCGACTGGCCTTCGCCGGTGCGGTCGCGGCACACGATGGCGGCGAGAATGGCGTGCGCGGCGTTGATGCCGACGATGCGGTCGGTCAGTGTCAGCGGCACATAACGCGGCTCCCGCGCACCGGCTTGCGCCGCGGTTGCGGGCAGCGCGCTGATGCCCTGAATGAGATCGTCGTAAGCCGGCTTGCCGGCGTACGGTCCGTTGTCGCCGTAGCCGGTCAGGCTGACATAGACCAGCCGCGGGTTGACTTTGCGGACGTCGCCGTCGCCGAGCTTCAGCCTGCGCATGCCCGCCAGCCGCGTATTGTGGACGAGGACATCAGCTCCCTCGCATAGCCGCAGCAACGCCGCCCGCGCCGCCGGCTGTTTCAGGTCGAGCACGACGCTGCGCTTGTTGCGGTTGAGCTGCAGATACATCGCACTCATGCCCGCGCTCTTGCTGGCGCTGCCCTTGCGCATCAGATCGCCCTGGGGCGATTCGACCTTGATCACGTCGGCGCCGTAGTCCGCCAAAATTTGCGTGGCGTAGGGACCGAGCACCATCGTGGTCAGATCGATGATGCGCAGACCTTGCAGCGGCGCTTGTTTGTTTGATCCAGCGGATGTCATGGCGTGGCGTTGGACGGACGATGGCGCGGCTTTGCCGCTAATGCTGCATATGCAAATTCATGAGTTCGCCCGGCGCTCCAGGCGGCATCATGTTGGCGTTGAGGCTGATCATGATCCAGAGCGAGCCCACCATAACCAGGATAACGATCAATATACCGAAGGCGAGTGCCAGCACATTGTTGGTGTTGTCGGGCCCGGTGGTGATGTGAATGAAGAACACAAGATGCACGCCCATCTGGGCGATGGCGAGAACGGCGAGTCCCAGCGGCACACCGGGCGGCCACAACAGTGAGGTGTTCGCCGCCCAGAACGAGATTGCGGTGAGGATAACCGCGAGGACGAAGCCGGCGGTGTAGACCAGGAACGCCGACACCGTCTGCTCGCGTGTTCGGACCGGCGTCAGGTCATCGCCCGGGGCGCGTTCACCGGCGTATAAGCTCATGACCGGATCTCCATCAGATAAACGACGGTAAAAACCCCGACCCAAATAATGTCGAGCGCGTGCCAGAACAGGCTGAAACAGGCGAGCCGCCGTTCCACTGTCGCCACGAAACCCTTGGTCGCGACTTGCGCCATCATCACCATGAGCCACAGCAGCCCAAACGTGACATGAGCGCCGTGACAGCCGACCAATGTGAAAAACGCGGAAAGGAACGCGCTGCGCTGCGGCGTCGCCCCTCTCGCGATCATCCCAACGAATTCGCTGATTTCGATGCCAAGAAACGCCGCGCCGAGAACGAACGTAATCGCGGCGCCGAGATAAACCGCCGCGGTCTTTCGCGCGCCGATCGCGATCGACATCAAACCGCAGGTATAACTTGAGAACAGAAGGCAGCCGGTCTCGATCGCTACCCGCGTCTGGTCGAACAGGTGCGCGCCATCCGGGCCGCCGGCGGTGGCGTGCGCCAGCACGGCGAAGGTCGCAAACAGGGCCGAAAACATCACGATATCGCTGAGCAGAAAAATCCAGAACCCGAAGGCAACGACGATCCGCTTCGGCGCCGGTCCCGCGGCGGACACCTCCGGCGCAAATCTGGGTTCGTCGCCAAACACGGTGGTCGTGCTCATGTGGCGGCCCCCGCGCGGTCGATGCGATCGAACCGCATGAGTTCCGCGGCCGGTATTTCGACTTCCTGCTGCTTGCGCCAAGCAAAGACCAGGATCGTGACAGCGGCTCCGAACAGACCAAGACAGACCATCCACCAGATATGCCAGATCAGCGCAAAGCCGGTCACCACGGCGAAGAATGCGGTGACGAAGCCGGTCGCGGTGTTTTTCGGCATTTCGATCGGCTCATAGCCTTCCGTCCGCGCCGCCGGCGCATGACCGCTCCGCGCCTGCTGTTTCATGATCCAGAACGCGTCGATGCCTTCGACATGAGGCAGTCGCGCGAAATTCCACGGCGGCGGTGGCGACGGCGTCGACCATTCAAGGGTGCGGCCATCCCACGGATCGCCGGTCGTATCCCGGCGCAGTTCGCGGGTGCGGATCGAGACGATGAGTTGCATGGCAATGCAGACGATGCCGGCAAGGATCACCAAAGCGCCGGCGCCCGCCACCAGCAACAACGGCTGCCAATGCAGATTGTCGTAGTGCTGCATGCGCCGCGTCATGCCCATCAGGCCCAGCGCATAAAGCGGCATGAATGCCAGATAGAAACCGATCAGCCAGCACCAGAACGCGCCTTTGCCCCAGCGCTCTTCGAGCCGGAAGCCAAACGCCTTCGGGAACCAGTAGGTGTAGCCCGCCATGGCGCCGAAAAACACGCCGCCGATGATGGTGTTGTGAAAATGTGCGATCAAGAACAGGCTGTTGTGCAGCTGGAAGTCGGCCGGCGGCACCGCGAGCAAAACACCGGTCATGCCGCCGATCGCAAACGTCACCATGAAGCCGATCGACCACAGTATCGGCACGCTAAAACGAACGCGGCCACCATACATGGTGAACAGCCAGTTGTAGATTTTGACGCCGGTCGGCACCGCAATGATCATCGACATGATGCCGAAGAAGCCGTTGACGTCGGCGCTGGCGCCCATCGTGAAAAAATGATGCAGCCACACCATGAAGGAAAGAATGCAGATCGCCATGGTGGCGGCGACCATCGAGCGGTAGCCGAACAGCGGCTTGCCCGAGAACGTGGCAATCACTTCCGAGAAAATGCCGAATGCCGGCAGCACGAGGATGTAAACTTCCGGGTGGCCCCACACCCAGAACAGATTGACGTACATCATCATGTTGCCCTGACCGTCCACGGTGAAGAAATGGAAGCCGAGATAGCGGTCGAGCAGCAGCATCGCGAAGGTTGCGGTCAGCACCGGAAAGGCGGCGACGATGAGCAAATTCGTCGCCAGCGCGGTCCAGCAGAACACCGGCATGCGCATATAGCTCATGCCCGGCGCGCGTAATTTGAGAATGGTGGTGACGAAATTTATTCCGGTCATCAGCGTACCGATGCCGGAAATCTGCAGCGACCAGAGATAGTAATCGACACCGACGCCGGGAGAGTAATTGAGCTCACTGAGCGGCGGATAGGCCACCCATCCGGTTCTGGCGAACTCGCCGATGACCAGCGAAACGTTGGTCAGGAGAATGCCCGAGGCCGTCAGCCACAGACTGACCGAATTCAAGGTTGGGAAAGCGACGTCGCGCGCGCCGAGCTGCAGCGGCACCGCGTAATTCATCAATCCGATCATGAACGGCATCGCCATGAAGAAGATCATGATGGTGCCGTGCGCGGAGAAGATCTGGTCGAAATGCTCCGGCGGCAGATAGCCCGGGTCGCCACCCGCCGCGAGAGCTTGCTGCGCCCGCATCATGAGCGCATCGGTGAAGCCGCGCGCCAGCATCAGCAGCGCCAGCACGCAATACATCACGCCGATGCGCTTGTGATCGACCGAGGTCAGCCATTCGCGCCACAGATAGGGCCAGTGGCCGCGCACGGTGATCCACCCCAGCACTGCGGCAATTCCGACGATCATCAGGCCGGAGGCGGCCATCGCCTCCGGCTCTTGGAACGGGATTGCGCTCCAGCTCAGTTTGCCGAGTAAAGGCAAAACCCGATCCTCCGTAATTTACTCGCCGCCACGCGCGGCGCCGGTAGAACCGATCGGCGGCATACTGCCGATCAGCGTGCTGAACAGGCCGGGACTCACCGATGCGTAGGTAAAAGGCTTCACCGCTTCGCTTGGCTTTGCCAGCTCGTCGTAGCTTTTTTGATCAAGCGCCGGGCCGCCGCTCTTTGCCTTGGCGGTCCATGCGCCGAACTGATCCTGCGGAACTGCGTGGACGAAAAAATACATGTCGGCGAAGCCGCTGCCGCTGAAATTCGCCGACCGTCCCTCATAATTTCCGGGCTCGCTCGCCAGCATTTGCAGGCGGGTCGCCATCGCTCCCATGGTGTAAATCTGGCCGGCAAGCTGCGGCACGATGAAGCTGTTCATCACGCCCGACGATGTCAGTTCAAGATTGATCGGCGTCGCTACCGGTATCGTCAGCGTGTTGACGGCTGCAATGCCCTGCTCCGGGTAAATGAACAGCCACTTCCAGTCGAGCGAGACCACCTGCACTGTCAGCGGCTTTGCCGAAGCGGCGATCGGCTTTGGCGGATCGAGATCGTGCGAACTCACCCAGCACAAACTGCCGAGCAAGAACACCGTCATCGCCGGAACCGACCACACCATCATTTCGACGCGGCCGGAATAATGGAAATCCGGCATGTAGCGCGCACGCGTGTTCGAAGCGCGGAACCAGAACGCGACCGCGAGCGTAGCGAGGATCGTCGGGATGACGATCGCCAGCATGATGCCGAGCGAATTAAATAGGATAATCCGTTCGTCGGACGCGATCGGCCCGTGCGGATCAAGCACCCCGTCGCCGCAGCCGGCGGCCAGCAACGCCGCGAGCAAGACCGCGGTCCGCGCGGCGAAACGACGCGCCCGGCTGGCGGCGGCTTCGACTGATGCCGCGAAACTCGTGCCGGCGACAGGTTCGATCATCGAACTCGACCAAGGGAGGTGCGCAAAGCGGCATTCGAACGACGACATGCTCCGACGCCATCGCGAAAAAATCAACGGCGTTATCGAAGACTGATCCCTAAACGGCGGATCCAAGTCCCGGAGTTCCCGTCCTGTGGGAACGATCGCAATTCTCTCAACCACCAAAAAGGAATTCAGAAATACTTGGCAGCTTGACCGGCTTCCCCGATTCTTTCTCGACCCAGCGGGCATCTGGATGATCTGCAGGCCAACCGTTGCAATGACCAAGCTCATGCCGCCGCACCAGTGCGACGACCCGACTGTCGCTCATGTCACTGACAATGGCGATGTGGCATATTCCCTTCTGGTCCTTCCACGAGCAGGCAGGAGCAGGACCATGGCACAGCGACTCGACCTGTGGTCGTGACAGTCTCTGTTCAATCACCTTGCCATGGTACGGGTGATCAAACTGCGGCGGTGGAACGGGAACTAGGACCATCATAACGCGCACCGGCACATCGATGACGCTCATCAATACGATTTCGGCAGGCCCAAAACGTTTTCGGCGATGAAGCACAGAATGAGGTGCGGCGTGACCGGCGCGATGCGCGGGATCATGCTTTCGCGCAGATAACGCTCGACGTGATACTCCTTGGCGTAGCCATAGCCGCCGTGAGTCATGATCGCGGTCTGGCAGGCTTTGAAGCCGGCTTCGGCGCCGAGATATTTGGCGGCGTTCGCCGCCGGCCCGCAGGGAAGTTTCTGGTCGTATTGCCAGGCGGCTTTCAGCATCGTCAGTTCGGCCGCTTCCAATTCCATCCAGCATTCGGCGAGCGGATGCTGTATGGCCTGATTCTGTCCGATCGGCCGACCGAACACGATGCGCTCTTTGGCGTACGCTGCCGCGCGCTTGAGCGCGGCGCGCCCGAGCCCGATCGCTTCAGCGGCAATCAGGATGCGCTCCGGATTCATGCCGTGCAGGATGTACTCGAAGCCGCGGTCTTCCTCGCCGATGCGGTCTTCGAGCGGCACTTCGAGCCCGTCGATGAAAACCTGGTTGGAGTCGACGGCCTTGCGCCCCATTTTGTCAATGACGCGCACTTCGACGTGGCGGCGATCGAGAGCGGTATAGAACAGCGTTAGACCTCCGGTCGGCTTGCGCACCTCGTCGACCGGCGTGGTGCGCGTAAGGATCAGCATTTTGTCAGCGACCTGTGCGGTCGAAATCCAGATCTTCGCGCCGTTGATCACGTAGCGGTCGCCGCGGCGTTCGGCGCGGGTTTGCAGCTTGCCGGTTTCGAGACCGGCATTCGGCTCGGTGACGGCGAAGCAGGCTTTCTCCTTGCCGGTGGCAATCGGCGGCAGCATGCGCCGCTTCTGCTCCGCGGTGCCGTACACCACGACCGGGTTGAGGCCGAAGATGTTCATGTGCACGGCCGAGGCGCCGGAAAACCCGGCGCCTGACGCAGCGATCGTCTCCATCATGATCGCCGCTTCAGTGATGCCGAGACCTGAGCCGCCATAGGCTTCCGGGATGCACACGCCGAGCCAGCCGTCAGCAGCGAGCGCGCGATGCAGCTCTTCGGGAAATTTTCCGTCGCGGTCGCGCTCGAGCCAATAATCGTCAGGAAAGCGCGCGCAAATCTTTTCGATCGCGCCGCGCACCGATTGCTGAAGTTCGGAAAGGGCGAAGTCGATCGCCGTGCGCTCCGTGTTTGCTCAGGCCGCCGCGGCAAGCTCGCCGAGCGCGGCTCCCGCGTCGGCCGGCCGCCACCATAGCTTCACGCCGAGATCGCGGGCAATGATGCCGGCAGTGATGTAGCCCGACCCGCCGGAAATCGCGCCGCCGGGATGACCGGCGGAGCCCGCCATATAGAGGTTCGGAATTGGTGTCCGGTAGCCGAAATGGTTATACATCACCTGCTCGGCGTTGAACGCACCCATGAAAATATCGCCGCGGCGCATGTTGATCAGCTCGGCCGAATATTCCTTCGCGGTGTAGACGTACTGCCCGATGATGTTGCGGCGGGTCATGTTCGGGCAGTAGCGCGCGAACGTCTCGATGATCTTCTCCGCAAACTCGCGCTTGAACTCCTCATAGTCTTGTCCCCCGATGTCGGGCTCGAACGGCATGACGTGCCAGCAATAGGTGGTGTGCTTGCCGGGCGGCGCCTGGGTCGGATCGATTACGCTCAACGGTCCCGAGCCGAACTGGACGATGCGCGGCGGCCGGTTGGCTTTCACATCCTCGAACGCCGAATTGAGATCTTCCATCGTTTCGGCGCCGATGCTCCATTTGAGCGTGCGATTGATATTCGGATCGAACGACGCGGCGGAAAATTGCGGCGCTTCGTGCAACGCGAGATGCAAGCCGAAAAGCGTCCAGTTGGTGCCCTGGAAGCGATCGAGCTTTTCCGCGAACGCTGCCGGCAGTTGCGAGCGCCCGATCATGTTCTCGAAAGTCTGATGCACGTCGATGGTCGAGGCAACGAACTGCCGCGCTCGCACCGTCTTGCCGTCGGCGAGTACGATGCCGCGCGCGCGGCCGCCTTCGATCAGGATGCGGTCGATCGCGACCTGCGGGGCGAACGCGCCGCCCGCGGCGATGAAAGTCTCCATCAAGCCGCGCGCGAGATTGAACGAGCCGCCCTGGCAAAGCTGATAGCCGGTGTCGAGATCGAAAGCCCGGATCACCGATCCCATCGGGCTGGTTTTGGACAACGTATCGGTGAGCCAGGTGCCGAACAGCGACACCTTGAACAGAAACAGCAGCTTGACGTGGTCGTTCTCGAACAGCTCCTCTACGAGGTCGAGCGGCTGCCGGTGGCTCACCGCGAGGAAGTCGCGACCGATCGCGGTCTTTGCCAATAGCGCGTCGCGCTCCGCTTGCGGCAGCGGCTCGGCGTAACGTTCCGGGATCAGAATGCGGGCGGTGATTTCCTCGGCGCGCCGGTTCCACTCGCGAAACGTCTCGGCGTCTTTCTTGGAGAATCGCGCGACGTTGGCGATGGTCTCTTCGCGGTCGCGGCCAAACACCAAGGCGGTGCCGTCGCGATGGGCCTGCCCGAACTCGTAGCGCGGCGTGATGTAGGTGACGCGGTCTTCGAGGCCCAGATCCTTGAACCACGGCGTCTCGGAAATGTGGAAATGATTGATCGAGTGGAAATTGTGATAGAAGCCGGGTGCGGTGGCTTCTTTGGTCATCAGGCCACCGCCGTATTCGAGGCGGCGATCGACCAGCAAAACGCTCAAGCCTGCTTTGGCGAGATAACTGCCGAGAACGAGGCCATGATGGCCCGCGCCGATGATGATGCCGTCATAGGTCTTTTCCAGCGCCTTGGTCACGCAGTTCCTCCCGAAGACTTTTTCTAAGGTCGAGGGGACACTAAAATTCTCGGTCTGAGAAGACGGTTTTTTGCATGGCCGTGCGCTTGGCCTCGTGCCTGGCACGCAAGGAGTTATGGGGCGGCGGTGCGGCGTCGCGAGCAGAACGAGACTGCTGGACCAATAATCCCAGAACAAGTAACCTGAGGGCAATAGTGGCGGAGTGCCGCCTTGGAGCTTTGGGAGGAGACAAAATGAAACGCATATTTGGTCTGACAATCGCGGCAAGCCTGCTTGGGTGTGGAGCGGCCTGGGCGCAGGTCTCGGATGGGGTCGTCAAGATCGGCGTGCTCAATGATATGTCGAGCCTTTACGCCGATGCTTCCGGCAAAGGCGGCGTCCTCGCCGCACAGATGGCGGTCGAGGACTTCGGCGGCAAAGTGCTCGGCGCTCCGATCGAAGTCATCTCCGGCGACCATCAGAACAAGCCCGACATCGGCGCCGGCATCGCGCGCCAATGGATCGATACCAACCACGTCGACATCATTGTCGATGTGCCGACGTCCTCGGTGGCGTTGGCTATCCAGGAGGTAGCCCGCGAGAAGAAGCGGCTGTTCCTGATGTCAGGACCGGCATCTTCGGACCTCACCGGTAAGGCCTGTTCGCCATATGGCATCCAGTGGACTTACGACACCTACGCGCTGGCCCACGGCACCGGCGGCGCTCTGGTCAAGCAAGGCGGCAATTCTTGGTTTTTCATTACCGCCGATTATGCCTTCGGCCATGCCTTGGAGCGCGATACCGGCAATGCGGTCAAGGCCGCGGGCGGCACGGTGCTCGGCTCGGTGCGCGCGCCGCTCAACACGCAGGACTTCTCCTCGTACCTGCTTCAGGCGCAGGCCTCGAAAGCCAAGGTTGTCGGTTTCGCCAATGCCGGCGGCGATACCATCAATTCCATCAAGCAGGCCTCCGAATTCGGAATTGTTTCCGGGGGTCAGAAGCTCGCCGGGCTGCTGGTATTTTTGACCGACGTTCATTCACTCGGTCTGAAGACCGCGCAGGGCCTGATCATCACGTCGGCCTGGTATTGGGACAAGGACGATGCGTCCCGCGCATTTGCCAAGCGGTTTATGGCGCGCAATCACAACGGCCTGCCGCCGACCTACTTGCAGGCCGGCATCTACACCGAGGTGGCTCAGTATCTTAAAGCGGTGCAGGCTGCAGGCACCGACGATACCGACAAGGTCAATGCGCAGATCCGCAAAATGAAAATCAATGACTTCATGACCAAAGACGGCTGGATCCGCGAGGATGGCCGGGTGATGCGCGATATGTATCTCGAAGAGGTGAAGCCGCCGGCGGAATCGAAATATCCGTTCGACTACTTCAAGATCCTGGCGACCATTCCCGCCGAGCAAGCATTCCGGCCGCTCAAGGACGGGGGTTGCCCGCTGGTGCACGGCTGACGTTGATTGGTGAGAGCAACGCCAAGATCCTGTTCATCGGACCGGGCGCGATTGGCGCTTCGGTCGCGGCCTGGGTAGCGGAAAGTTATCCCGCGGTGTTCATCGTGGGTCACGGCGAGACCCAGGAGGCGCTGCGGAAAGACGAAATCACGACCTACGCACTAACGGCGCCGGATCAAACGTGCCGGACCGTGCGGGTCACTGTCGTGGATCGGCCCGGCGATGTTGCTCAAGCCGACATCGTCGTGCTTGCGGTGAAGAACTACAGTCTGGAAGCGGTTGCGCGGCAGGTGCGCGACGAATTGGGCGACCGCCCGATCATCGTGTCGCTGGCGAACGGCATCGACAACCAGCGCATCCTGCCGAAATTTTTCACCAGGGTTATTTACGGCGTGGTTGCCTATAACGCCCGCCGCGACGGGCCGACGGTGGTCGGCTATCAGCACAAGGGGCCGTTGTTGATCGGCACGCCCAACAACAGCCTCGGTGCGGAATCACAGCTGGTGCAATCGATCCTCTCCCGCGGCTGCCCGACACAAATTGTCGACCGGCTGGAGGACGCGGTCCACACCAAGATCGTGATCAATCTCACCAATGCGCTGGATGCGCTGGTCGGTCGCGGTTGGCGGCCATTGTCGAACCTTGCCGTCTATCAACAACTTCTCTCCCAGACATTATGGGAGGGTGTGCGCATCGTTCGCGCCGCCGGCTATCACGAATACCGCATCCCGGGCATGCCGCCCTTCAGCCTGCTGCATCTGACGACGCTGATACCGGGCTGGCTCATTCGCCCGGTGTTCAAGCGCAGGCTGAGCGCGATGGCGATGTCGAGCATGACCCAGGACGTGGCGTTGCGCGGCGCGCAGGACACTGAGCTTGAAATCGATCACCGGATATATCGTGCGACTTGCCGAGGAGCAGGGCATTGCGGCTCCGTACAACCGGGCGATTTACCGGCTGGGCCGCGAGAAATTCCACCCGGGCTTTGAGCCCATGCGCTGCGAGGATGTGCTTACGGCGGTGCAGCGGGAAAAAAGAGCTCCCGCGGCGCGCTAATTCGCATCCACTGTCAACGTTTCCTCAGGCCTCGGCCGCCGGGAGAATATTTTAACTCGTTGGCGCGATTTTCTCCATATTTTGGCAAGCCCGCCCGCGGCCGCTCTGGTAGTCTTCGCCTGATATGAAACCCGCGCCCTTTCGGTACTTCGCCGCCCGGACCCTTGAGCAAGCCTTGCAGTTGAAGGCCGAGCACGGCGATGAGGCACGGTTCCTCGCCGGCGGCCAAAGCCTTGTTCCGACTATGAATTTTAGGCTGACGCAGCCGGCCGCGCTGATCGACATCAATCCAATCACAGACCTCGCCGGTATCAAGAACGGCGCGCCGGAGCACCTGCGCATCGGTGCCCTGACGCGCTACCGGACGCTGGAGCGCGATCCCGCCATCGCCCAGCACGTGCCGCTGATGGAGGAGGCGCTGCCCCACATCGCGCACCCGCAAATCCGCAATCGCGGCACCATCGGCGGTAACCTGGCGCACGCCGATCCGGCCTCGGAGATGCCCGCGATCGTGTTGACGCTCGGCGGAAAATTACGCGCGCAATCGGTGCGTGGCGAACGCTGGATCGACGCCGGGGATTTCTTCTTGGGCGCACTGACCACAGCGCTTGAGCCCGACGAAATGTTGACCGAGATCGAGCTTCCGGTGGCGCCGCCGCGCTCGGCGGCGTGCTTTATGGAAGTATCGCGCCGTCGCGGCGACTTCGCCATGATCGGCGTGGCTTGCATGGTGCAAATCGACGAAAACGGGCGTTGCAGCGCGGCGCGGATCGGACTTTGCAATGCCGGCGACGGGCCGGTGTTTGCCGCGGAAGCGAGCAACTCGCTGGTCGGCACGATGATCGACAAACCCGCGATCGACGCAGCGGTCGAACTGATCCAGGGCGCCATCGATCCCGGCGGCAGCATCCATGCCAGCAAAGAATTTCAGCGCCATCTCGCGCGCGTCCTGACCGGGCGCGCCCTGACCAAGGCGAACGAGCGGGTCCGGCGTGAGCACTGAAATCCACGACATTACTGTCACGGTGAACGGCACCCCGTATCGGCGTCAGGTCGAGGGCCGGCTATTGCTGAGCGATTTCCTGCGCCACGATCTGTTGCTCGCCGGCACGCATGTCGGTTGTGAGCACGGCGTCTGCGGCGCCTGCACGATCATCTTTGACGGCGCCGCGGTCCGGTCCTGTTTGATGTTCGCCGCGCAGGTGGACGGCCACGAGATCATGACAGTCGAGGGTCTCGCGCCGGATCGCGATCATCTGCATCCGCTGCAGCAGGCCATGCACGAATGTCACGGGCTGCAGTGCGGCTATTGCACGCCCGGCATTCTGATGACCATGAAAGTTTTTCTCGAGGAGACGCCGGCGCCGGACGAGGCGCAGATCCGCGAAGCGCTGTCCGGCAATCTGTGCCGTTGCACCGGCTATCAGCATATCGTCCAGGCCGTACAGCTCGCCGCCGAGCGGCAGCAGAAGTGAACGTTGTGACCACGCGCAATTTCGGCGCGCCAGTTACCCGCAACGAGGACGCCCGGCTGTTAACCGGCCAGGCGCTGTTCGTCGACGACGTCGAACTTCCCGGCATGCTGTACGCCGCCTTCCTGCGCAGCAACGTCGCGCACGCGCGCATTACTTCGATCGACGTTTCCGCGGCGCGGGCGCGCGCGGGCGTTGTTGCGGTCTATACCGCCGAAGACCTGGGCGATTACTGGGCGCCCGGTCCTTTGCTGGTGCCGCCGCCGCCGATTAAGGGCATTACCTTTAATCAGCGGACCCAGGTGCCGCTTGCCAAAGGCAAGATCCGCCACGTCGGCGAGCCGCTGGCGGTGGTGTTTGCGGAAAGCCGTTACCTTGCTGAAGATGCGCTCGCCGACATCGCGGTCGAGCTCGAGTCGTTGCCTGCCGTCACCGATCTGGAAAACGCGGTGACGGATGAATCCGCCCGCGTCCATGACGACGTGCGCGGCAATGTCGCCGCCAGAGTGCGACAAGGCCGCGGCAACTACGCCACGGCGCGTGCCCGCGCCGATCGCATCATCGCCCGCCGCTTTCTCTACGATCACGGCTGTTCGTCGCCGATCGAGACGCGCGGCATCGTTGCTCATTGGGATGCCCGCGCCGATCATCTCACCATCTGGGATACCACCCAGGCGCCGGTGTTCTTGCGCAATGGGCTTGCGGGCATGCTCGGACTGAGCGAGCGGCAAGTGCGGGTGATCGCGCCATTCGTCGGCGGCGGCTTCGGGCCGAAGATCATGCTGTTCTATCCCGAAGAGGTCGTGATTCCGTGGGCGGCGAGGAAACTCAATCGTCCCGTTAAATGGATTGAAGACCGGCTCGAACATTTCTTCGCTACGACGCAGGAGCGCGGCCAGACCCACGACGCCGAAATCGCGCTCACTGCCGACGGCCGCATCCTCGGCATCAAGGACGTGTTTTTTCACGACACCGGCGCTTACAATCCTTACGGGCTGACGGTGCCGATCAATTCGCAATGCACGCTGCTCGGTCCCTACGTTATTCCAAACTACGACAGCACCTTTACCGCGATCTTCACCAACAAGCCGATCGTGACGCCCTATCGCGGCGCCGGGCGGCAGCACGGCGTCTTTGTCGTCGAGCGGTTGCTCGACATTGCGGCGCATGAACTGAAAATCGATCGCGCCGAAATCCGCCGGCGCAATCTCATTCCGCCGGACGCGTTTCCCTACAACAACGAGATCATTTATCAGGACTTCGCGCCGCTCTCTTACGACAGCGGCAATTACGAGCCGATACTCGATAAGGCACTGGAGATGATCGGCTACCGGCATTTTCTTGCTGAAGAGCAGCCGCGTTTTAAGGCGCAGGGCCGCCATGTCGGCGTCGGCGTCGCCTGTTATGTCGAGGGCACCGGCATCGGTCCCTATGAGGGTGCGAGAGTCCAGGTGCAAGCGAACGGCAAGGTCGGCCTCGCAACCGGCATCGGCACCCAGGGGCAGGGTCATTTCACCGTGTTCGCCCAGATTGTTGCAGACCAACTCGGCGTCTCGGTGCGCGATGTCGACGTCGTGACCGGCGACACCGACCAGTTCTATTGGGGCGCCGGCACGTTTGCCAGCCGCGGCGCGGTGGTGGCCGGTAATGCCGTCAACGAAGCCGCCAAGGTGGTGCGGCAGAAAATTCTGAAACTTGCCGCCGAGCATTTCGAATGCGCCGAAGAGGATCTTGAGATCGCCAATGGCGAGGTCTCGGTGGTCGGGGTGCCTGGCCAGTCGGTCAAGCTCGGGGCGCTCGCGGTCAAGGCCAACCCGATGCGCGGCGCGGTACGTCCCGGCACCGAGCCCGGACTGGAATCGACGCAATATTTCGGCCCGCCCGGCGGCGCGACCGCAAGCGGTGTGCACGCCATGATCGTCGAAGTCGATCCGCAGACCTTGACGCTCGACGTGCTCAAATACGTGGTCGTGCACGATTGCGGCACCGTCATTAATCCGCTGATCCTCGCCGGCCAGATTCACGGCGGCGTCGCGCAGGGCGTCGGCAATGCGTTTTACGAGCAGCTCGTGTTCGATGAGGAAGGACAATTGCTCAACGCCTCGCTCGCCGACTATTTGCTGCCGACGGCGCTCGAAGTGCCGCACATGGAGATCGCCCACACCGTGACCACCTCGCCGCTTAATCCGCTCGGCATCAAAGGCGCGGGAGAGGCCGGGGCGATTCCGGTCGGCCCTTTGTTTGCGCAGGCGATCGAGAACGCTCTCGGCCTTTTAGATCGAAAAATTGAGCTCAACGAAATTCCGCTCAGCCCCGGGCGGTTGTTTGAACTGATCAACAAGTCTTCCGACAACAAGCCTTCCGACGCAAAATGATTCTGGTTACCGGCGCCGCCGGCAAGACTGGCCAAGCCGTCATTAAGGCACTGGCAGCAAAAGGCGCGTCGGTGCGCGCTTTGGTGCGCGATCCCGAACGTGCCGCTGCGCTGACGGCGCTCGGGGCGTCAGACATTGCGGTCGGTCATTTCGCAGACGGCATCGCGCTCGGGTTTGCCGCAGCGGGGGTAGAGGCGATTTATCACATCTGCCCAAATATGAGCCGCGATGAGGTCGCGTATGCGCGCGCTGTTGCGGCGGCAGCCAAGGCGCGCGGCGTGAAGCGCTTTGTCTATCACTCGGTGCTGCATCCGCAGATCGAGGCCATGCCGCATCACTGGGCCAAGATGCACGTCGAAGAGATGCTGTTTGCCGCTGGATTCGAGCTGACCATTCTGCAGCCGACCGCCTACATGCAGAATATTCTCGGCGCGTGGCGTGGCGTCATCGCGGACGGAGTATTCCGCGTCCCATATCCGGTCGAGACGCGACTCTCCCTCGTCGACCTGGACGATGTCGCCGCGGCGGCCGCCGCGGTGCTCACGCAAGACGGTCATGCCGGTGCGACCTACGAGCTCGTCGGCACCGGTCCGCTCAGCCAGATTGAAGTTGCCGGCGCCATTGGCGCCGCGCTCAAGCGCGACGTGCGCGCGGAGACGGAGAGCATTGCCACGTGGGAAGCGCGCGCCCGGGCGGGCGGAATGGGCGAGCACGAGCGCAACACGCTGGCCGCGATGTTCCGCTACTACGCCGCTCACGGCCTCATCGGGAATACCAACGCGTTATCGTGGCTACTTGGCCGAGCGCCGAATGACTTGGCGCACTTTCTCGATCGCACGGCCAAGCTGCCGCAAAGTGATGCGTTGATTTCGCGGCGACATCAAACTGCATGTCGCGCGCGAGGCAGCGTAAAAAGATCCTGCGGGCGCTCCACGCCGCGTAGCGCATAGCGCCCGACGGAGACGAGATCGTCCTGCTCCGGGCCAAGTGCCGCGTGGAAAGCAGAGGATACCAGCATCGGCTGGTCGACGAGGCGGCACATGGCGGCGATACGGCTGACTTCATTTACCGCGGGGCCGACCACGGTGAAATCAAGCCGTTCGCGACTGCCGAAGTTGCCGTAGACGACCACGCCTGGGTGAAGGGCGAGATAGATGTCGGTCGCCGGCAATCCGTCAGAAAGGCGGCGCTGCTTGAGTTCATCGACTTGATCGAGAGTTTTTCGCGCCGCGGCCAGCGCCGCGCGGCAGGCAGAACTACGATCTGCGCCGGTGAACATTGCCAGCGTGCCGTCGCCGATCAGCTTCAAGACGTCACCGCCCGCCTCATGGATCGCCGCGATCACCGTTTCGGCGTAGTCGTTCAAAAACGGAATGATTTCTTCGGCCTGCACCCGGTCGCAAATCCGTGTGTAGCTATGGAGGTCGCTGAACCAAAGGACGGCTTCGATGGAAGCCGATTCCCCGCGGGTGATGCTCCCTTTCAGGACTCGCTTGCCCGGGTCGCGTCCGAGATAGGTTTCGACCAGCGTCTTGGCGATGCGCCCCAGCGTCGCCGACTTGATGGCGAGCGCAAAGCAAGGCGTGAGGCGGCGCAGCGCTGCGATTTGTTCTTCCGTAAAGCCTTGCGGCGCATTGCTTACCCAGGACGAATAGACGCCGTCCATCTCGCCAATAATGTCGTCGGCGCCGAAGCGATCGATAACGGCGAGGTAGTCGGTCATGCCGGCCGCGTAGAGTTCACCCAAAAATGGGAACTCGGCGCCGCTTTCACTTGTGAGCCGCCGGCGTAACACTGCGAAGCTATTTTCAATCATGTGATAGAATGCGCTACGCCGCCATCGCTCCAGCGCTTCGCCTTCGGTGACGAGACCGTATTCGGTGGCAACCGTTTCGCCCTTGGCGGCGCCGCTCAAGCTAGCGTCTTGCCAGTAATAGCCCAGGCCCGCATGGACCGGATGCAACGTATCGATGAAGACTTGGGCGCGCGCCAACGGCAGCCCAAGCGCGACGAGACGCGCGCAGAATTCGGTGACCATCGCGGCTTCGTCCTGGCCGCTTAGGCCGGCGTTACTGATCCATGTTGCAATATCGGCGAATTCGGTGTCGTCCATAACCTGCCCTCGTCGCACCGTGCGAAAATCGCCTGCAAGACCTATGTCAACACTCGGCAACATGGGCGTTTCGCGGGCACACGCCAAGCCCGTCGGAATTTGTCATGGCGAGTCATATGGCAAGTGATGATGTCGATGTCGTGGTGGTCGGGGCCGGCGCGGCCGGTATTGCCGCCGCGCGCCGGCTGCACGATTCCGGCGTTCGTTGCCTGCTTGTCGAAGCACGTTCGCGCCTCGGCGGCCGCGCGTGGACCTTTATTGACGCGTCCGGCTTTGCGCTCGACCTCGGCTGCGGCTGGCTGCATTCCGCCGACCGCAATCCGTGGCGAGAGATTGCCGAGGAGCAGGGAGCGTCGATCGACACGTCGCTGCCGGCATGGTCGCGACCGTCGCTTGAATTCGGGTTCTCGCGCGCCGAACAGGAAGAGTTCGGCGAAGCAATGGATTCGTTTTTTGCTCGTCTCGAACGCGTGGCGCAAAACGAGACCGATATACCGTCGTCATCGGCGCTCGAACCGGGCTGTCGCTGGAATGGCCTCATCAATGCGGTGAGCACCTACATCAGCGGCGCCGAATGGGATTGCGTCTCCGCCAAGGACTTCGACAACTATCAGGACAGCGGTATCAACTGGCGGGTGATCGAAGGTCTCGGCACCGTGATCCGCAACTATGGCGCCGATCTGCCGGTCACGCTCGACTGCCGCGTGACCGGCATCGATCATCGCGGCAAGCGTCTGAGCGTTGAGACGGAGAAAGGTGCGATCGCAGCCGATCAGGCCATCATCGCGATTCCGACTTCGCTGCTGGCGAAGGAACAGCTCGCATTCATGCCCGCGCTGCCGCAAAAAATCGAAGCCGCGCAAGGCCTGCCGCTGGGGCTCGACGATAAACTTTTTATTGCACTGGACCGCGCGGAGGAATTCGATGCCGATGTGCGCCTGTTCGGCCATACCGATCGCGCGGCGACCGGCGCTTACCAGTTCAGGCCGCTGGGCCGGCCGCAGATCGAAGCCTATTTCGGCGGCAAGTTGGCCGCGGAACTCGAAGCCAACGGCGACGGCGCATTTTTTGATTTCGCGGTTTCCGAACTGGCCGGCGTGCTCGGCAACGATTTCAGACGCCGGGTGAAGCCGATCCAAATCCATCGCTGGGGACTCGATCCGTTTTCGCTCGGCTCTTATTCGTATGCGCTGCCTGGATTCGCGGACTGCCGTCAGACGCTCGCCGCACCGGTCGACGACCGCCTGTTCTTTGCCGGTGAGGCTTGTTCGATCGGCGATTTTTCAACCGCCCACGGCGCCTGGCAAACCGGCGTCACTGCTGCCGACCAGGTGCTTGCCGCGCGCAAAAATGTTGCACGTCTTCCGTCGGCGAATGTCTGACACCGCCGTAACGTTTTATTCCCCTGATAGGGTGAAAACCGCACAGGGCGTGGCGATGCCGCGCAACGTGTGCTCGCCGAGCGAGATTAATGGCGTTGTTGTCTCAGCGGCAACCGCGCCGGTGAGCAACACCGTGTGGCCGAGCGGGCGGCACAGACCTTCGAGACGGCTGACCAGATTGACAGCGGGGCCGATTGCGGTGAAGTCCAACCGGTCGGCGGTGCCGACATTACCCCACAGCATTTCACCGAGATGGAGCGCGAGACCGAACTGCAGCGGCGGCAGGCCTTGCTGCCCGCGCGCCTCGTTAAGATGAGCCATGCCAGCCCGCGCCGCGCCGACGGCGCTGAGTGCGGCGTCGCAAGCGGCGGAGGCCGGCCGTTCGCCGATCGGGAAAATTGCCAGCAGGCCGTCGCCGATGAATTTCAGCACCTCGCCGCCAAACGCATGAACGGCGCCGGCGATGCGGTCGAACCAGGCGTCGAGGGTCACCACGACTTCCTCGGCGGTTACAGAGTCAGATAACTCGGTAAAGCCGCGCAGATCGGCAACAAGCAGGACGGCACGGATTGTCTCGCCTGTCTCACGCCGCGACCGCCCCGCCAGCACTTGCGCGGCGCCGCGGCGGCCGAGATAAGCATCAAGCAACGCAGCGAGCGCGGCACGCGCGCCAAGGCTGGCAAGCGGTGCGGCGGCAAAGCGCGCCGCCTGTTGCAACAGCGCCGTTTCGGGCTCGGCGAGCGGCCGCGTGACGGCCCAAGCGAGTGCCGGACTATCTGCTGCCGTGCCGGCAACATTCTCCAGCACCGGCCCAGGCCCGAGCGCAGCGAGCCAGTCGCGCCCGACTTTGCCTTGTTCCGTGTTGCTCGCCGTCCCGGCCATCGCCGCCGATCCGAAGCCCAATGCTTCGATCACCTCCGCCGTTTCCGCGCGCCACAACCAGGTGCGGCGAGCAATAATCGGATGAGCCGCCGTCAATGTCAGAGCGCCGCCCGCAAGCGGCAAGCCATCGGCGATCAGTTTTGCGCCGAGATTGGCCAGAAAATCGTGGGCGCCACGCACGGTGCTGGCCTCGTCGACCAACCACGCCAAAGTTGGAGGCAGCCGCATCCGCGGGATTATAGAGCGGCGACCTTGGCGTGCGAATATGGCTCACTTGAATTGGACGATACGCGCCGTCGTGCGTGATCCGCGTCAATTACTTGTTCCCGGTCTTCGGCCGGCGGACGACTTTTACCTTGCCGCTGCTCGCGCCGCCGCAGAAAAACTGATCGCCGCCATCGGACTCCAGTCCCGACACGGCCAATCCGGCCGGCATCTCGAGCTTCTCCAGGACCTTTCCACTTTGAGGATCGACCCGCCGCAAATCGCACTCGTCTCCTTCCCAGGTCGCGTGCCAGAGCTCGTCGTCGACCCAGGTGACCCCGGTGACAAAGCGGTTGGACTCGATGGTGCGAAGAACCGCCCCGGTTTGCGGATCGATCTGATGGATCTGCCGATTTCGATACTGCCCGACCCAGAGCGTGCCTTCAGCCCACGCGAGTCCGGAGCCGGCGCCGCCGGGAACCGGGATTGTGGAAAGCACATTGCCGGTCTTCGGATCGATTTTCTGAATGCGATCGTCGGCGAGCTGAAACAGGTGTTCGCCGTCAAACGCGGTTCCTGCATGCGCGGCGACATCGATCGAGCGCAGCGTCTTCCCGCTCGCCGGATCAAGGGCGTTGAGCTTGCCGCCTGATGCAAACCAGACGCGCTGGCCGTCAAAGGTAACACCGGCCACACGGTCGACGCCCGGGAAGGGCCCATACTCACGGAGGATCTCGGCTGCTGTTGTTTTCATGCGCCGATCCTAGTCACTCGGCAGCGGGCCGGGGAGTAACAAGGTTGTCGGGAATCCCGGGACCGGGGGCGTCATCCAACGCCGCGCCCGTCCGCGGCCGAACGATTGCACCTTGCCTGCCAACGCGAGCGCGTCGAATGTCCGTTGCACGGTGCGCGGGCTGGTTCCAAGCGCAATCGCAAGTGCCGAACTCGACCACGCTTCGCCGTCGGCGAGGAACGCGAGCACCTCCGCATGCTGTTCTTCGACCGGCGGCGCCAGCACGACGATATCCCGCGCGCGGCGCGGCGTGAGCACAAAGCCTTGCTTGGTCGCGCTCACGTCGGCCAGTTTCCGCAGCGACGCGCGCAGCCTCGCGATTTCGACGCGCAGGCGCGCGCGATGCGATTCGTCGGCGTGCTTCGCCCGGAAGGCGCGCACGAGGAGCGCGCTCCGCGACACGTCTGCGGGCCAGGCTTCACCGAGCGCACGTGCAAGGGCGAATAAGACCGGGCGCGTCGCAAGCGACACCACCACGCCTCCCTGCCGCACGACGTGCCGGCACGCGTCCACGACAAGCGCCTTCGATGCCAGCAGCGCTTCGACGTCCTCGAGCAGGAGCAATCGTTCCTCGCCGCGGGCAATCAGACGCGCAGCGGGCGTGTTCATCACCTGCGATGCACTTTCGACCTCTGCTGTCAGCGCCGGAATACCGGCTTGGCGCGCAGCGTGCGCGGCCCGCGTGAGCGCAGCGCGCGCCGCCTTCGTCTGCAAACGCCGCATTGCAATTCCTGCAACCGCCAGCTCGTGGGCGGCCCGCGATGCAGGTGGCAGCGGCGTGGGGTCGACCTCGGCGAGCGCGCGCTCGGCCTCGTCGAGGCGGCCGATCAGGAGCAAGCGCCGGACTGCGAGGTTTCGTGCATGCGCGGCATTGATCCGGTCGCCTCGCGCTTCGAGCGTCGCCCGCGCGGCGTCGAGCGCCTTCGCTGGCCAGCCCAGATCGCGTGAGACCAGTGCGATTTCGGCCTCGGCGACGACGCACCGGGCGCGGGCCACAGCTTCTTTCGGACCGAAGGCGCGTGCCGCGCGCCGCAGCAGCGCCTTCGCTCGAACCAGATCGCCAAGTTGCGCCATGGCGATGCCGCGAAGCGCCAGCGCGGGAGGGTCGTCGCGCAGCGCGACACGCTTGAGTGCGCCGAGGAGATCACCCGTTGCGAGTGCGCGCGCCGCAGCCGTAATCAGCGAGTCCATTGGAATCCCGACACTCTTGTCACTCCCATCCGGGCGACCTCCGGCACTAAGTCTAGCTCGTGACCAACAACAAACACCATGACAAGGAGCCCGGACATGCCCGATATCCTGCACAAAGTCGGAATCAAATCGTCGTCGCTCAATGATGTCTACAAGGCGTTGACAACACTCGAAGGCCTTTCCGGCTGGTGGACGAGCGACACCCGAGGGGAAAGTAAGGTCGGCGGCGTGATCCAATTTCGCTTTGGCGCCGGCGGCTTCGACATGAAGGTTCTGGAACTTCAGCCTGCCAAGCGCGTCCTATGGCAAGTGGTCGACGGGCCCGAAGAGTGGCTCGGCACAAAAGTAAGTTTCGATCTGAAACAGAATGGCGACTGGACCATTGTGTTGTTCAAGCACCAGGGCTGGAAGGAACCGGTCGAGTTCATGCACCATTGCAGCACCAAATGGGGCGTCTTCTTGCTGAGCCTCAAGTCGCTGCTCGAAACCGGCAAGGGCGCCGCCTGGCCGAACGAGATCAAGCTCGACAGCTGGGAATAAAGCGGCACCGGCCAAAGGAGAGAAAACAATGACCGGCCATATGGCAACAAATATGTCTCCACCGAAGGTCGTATCGCGGGAGGAATGGCTCGCCGTCCGCAAGGCGCTCCTGCTCAAAGAGAAGGCCATCACCCGCGAACTCGATGCATTGCGCGCCGAACGCCGCCGGTTGCCTTGGGTCAAAGTCGAGAAGCCGTATGTGTTCGAAGGGCCGCAAGGTGAATGCACGCTTGCAGATCTGTTCCGGGACCGCAGCCAGCTCGCTGTCTATCACTTCATGCTGACGCCGGGGTCCGATCACGTCTGCAAAGGGTGCTCTTTTGTTGCCGATCATATCGATGCGGCGCGACAGCATTTTGGAGCCGCCGATCTGTCATTTGCTGCGATCTCTCGCGCGCCGCTCGAACGAATCGATCAGATCAAACGCCGCTTGGGCTGGACCTTTCCCTGGGTTTCCTCATACGGCAGCGACTTTAACTTCGATTTCGGGGTGTCGTTCAAAAAGGACGACATCGTCGCCAGCCGCGCCATCTTCAATTACGGCACGGTGATCAGGAGCAGCGAAGATATGATGGGCGCCAGCATCTTCGCTCGAAACGACGATGGCGAAGTCTTTCACACCTACTCGACTCACGCTCGTGGCATCGAGAATCTGATGGGCGCCTTCATGTGGCTCGATCTCACGCCCAAGGGCCGCCACGAGTTCGACGACGGACACAGCCGGCTGAACGAGGATGAACTGCATGATGGCGGTTGCTGTCACCGATACCGTCACGACCAAAGAGGAGACACCGATGCCTGAGGCCCTTGTCGTCCGCCGCGAGACGCACGTTTCCGCCCCGCCGGCTGCGGTGTTCGCGCTTCTGACCGATCCGGAGTTAATTCTGCGATGGATGGGGACGGACGCGCAGCTCGAGCCGCATCCCGGCGGGCTCTATCTCGTCAATATCACGGGGGCCCGTTTTGCCCGCGGCTCCTTCCGCGAGGTCGTGCCCGTGCACCGCCTTGCCTACAGCTTCGGCTATGACGGCAGTGAAGCGGTGCCACCGGGATCGAGCCTGGTCGAGATCGACCTGATCGAGCAGCCGGACGGGACGCTGCTACGCCTGACCCATACGGGCCTGCCGAATGCTGGGCAATGCGACGGCCATGCGGAAGGCTGGGGCCATTATCTCGACCGGCTGGCCGAGGTTGCGGTTGGACGCGACCCCGGCCCCGATCCCTGGCGCGATCGCGTGCCCGCGGAGTGACTGCTTTCCGGAACTCATTACAAATAGGTCAAGTGGCAGGCGTCAAAGCTCGATCTTGCTGTAGATCGTCGTATTGAGCCCGAGCTTTTCGTTCGTAACGGTCACGGCGGCCGTCAGCGTCTCATCGCCGCGAATTTTGCCGCTGGCGAGGGCCTTGCGAATGACCCTTTCGACTTCGCGCTGCGTCGAGAAGCTGACCCTTTTGACGAACTGCTGCACCGCCGCTGCTATGGCTTCGTCATTCATAGGCGCCTTTCACCTCGACCGGGTTGGTCGATGGGAGATCGAGGAGGATTACTCGCGCAAGAGGAGCATTACTCGCGCAAGACAGAAAGTTAGTTAACGTCTTAAAGCTGTCAAATAATGACGAGACAATCGATTTCGCCGCAACGAAAAACTGCCAAAAAACGCAAAGGCAAAAATCGTTAAGAGCCAAATCGGCTTATGGCATTATCGATGTCCGACGGTTTTCCTTTCCACCGCGGCCGGTTTGGAATATCGTTTAGGACCGGTGGCGTTAGAGGCTTGGGCGTTGGATGCATGCAGGCGCCAAGCCGGCAGTTAAAAGTGAAAAGCAGTAGGGTGAAAACAGGAGAAGCGCGTGAGCTACTTTTCTCAACCGAAAACTGGACGCGAAAAGAGCGAGGTGGGGACGGTGACCCAGGTTAGCCCCAGCGCGGCAGCGCCGGCCGCAGTCAGGCAAGTAGCAAACGACTCGGTGTCCACATTCGGACCCGGCACGCTCATTACCGGCAACATTGTCTGTGACGGCGCGATGCAGATTTTCGGCCGAGTGATGGGTGATACCCAGGCGGCCCAAATCCACGTCGGCGACGGCGCCCAGGTGGAAGGCAATCTCACCGCTCATGACGTCACCATCAGCGGCTCCTTCAAGGGAACCGTCCGCGCACACAACGTGAAGCTCAAAGGCTCGGCCCAAATCGAAGGCGAGATTTTCTCCAAGTCGCTGACGGTTGAGGAAAACGTCCAGTTCGAAGGCATGTCGCGCCGGCTCGAAAAGCCGATCGAATTGCAATCGAGCGCGCAAGCGGTCCCAAGCGGGTACACCGCAACGCCTCAAGCCACATCGAGTGCCCCAGCCAACGGCGCAAGGCCGTTTTCAGTGGCTGCGACCAATCCTGCTCCGATGCCGGCCACTTCCGGTTCGTTTTCCCAGGCGGGCGCCTAAGAAACACTTGGCGGCCGCGACGTCATTTGCTCGCGGCCTGCCAAACGCCGGCGTGAAGCGCGGCGGCTTCATCTTCCAAAAGCGGACCGATGACTTCGACGGCACGCTGCCCGGCGGCGAACACCGTCCGGCACGGCAAGTCCAGCGTCGGGTTCTCGGCATGATCGCCGGTCATGGATTTGAGGCGGCGTTCGGATAATCCGTAAACCACCCGCCCGATGCCGGCCCAGTAGATCGCGCCTGAGCACATCGCACACGGTTCGGCGGACGTGTACATCGTGCAGCCGCCGAGAGACTTCGGGTCAAATTGCTTTGATGCTTGAGTAGCGAGAAGCCGCTCGGCGTGGCCTGTCATGTCCCGATCAGGCAGGTAGCCGTTTTCGACTTCCAGAAGCACATCGCCGTTCGCACCGACCAGGATGCAGCCGAACGGATGATTGCCGTGGGTATGTGCCCGCCGCGCCACGTCGAAACTCCGGCGCAAGAATTTCTCATCGTCGAGCGTCTGCAACGATCTCTCCCGCCTTCGTTGGTAGCGCCTTTGCCCGCTGGGATTGGGCTCTCTGAAGTATATGAGCTAAGTGGATCACGCCATTGGCACATTACTTGCCTCGGTTTGTTTGTTGTGCGCAAATGCGTTTCACAGGGCAAAGTTCGCGACATCGGAATTATGGCGAGAAATTTGGCAAGAAGCTTCCTGCAATTTCGACGCAGCGGCCGCGACGTCCGCATCGGTGAATTTTCGCCGCGCGGAACCGTGCTCGACTGGCTGCGTTTGCAGGAACGCTCGACCGGCACCAAGGAAGGCTGCGCCGAAGGCGATTGCGGCGCCTGTGCCGTCGTGGTGGCGCGCGAACGTGACGGCCGGATGATCTACGAGCCCGTGAATTCCTGCATCACGTTGCTCGGCCAACTCGATGGCGCAGAACTTATAACGGTCGAGGACCTTGCCGAAGAGGGCGTACTGCACCCGGTTCAGGAAGCGATGGCCCGCCAGCATGGTTCACAGTGCGGCTTTTGTACGCCCGGTATCGTTATGAGCCTTTTCGCGCACTATCACGAGTGCGACGGCGTCACCAGCCGGGAAGAAATCAACGACGTCCTGGCAGGGAATTTGTGCCGCTGCACCGGCTACCGGCCGATCGTCGATGCCGCGATCGAAGTATGCAACGGCGCCGATGACCGCTTCAGCAGAGACGCTGCAGCGCGTCTAAAGGCGCTGCGAACGCTTGATGACAAGACCGATCTGCTTGTCGGCGACGATGCCGCGTTCTTTGCCGCTCCCGCGAGCGAGCAATCGCTGGCGGAGCTCTATGCGAAGTATCCTGAAGCTACGATCGTTGCCGGTTCGACCGACGTCGGGCTGTGGATCACTAAAAAACTCACGCCACTACAAAAGATCATTCACGTCGGCCGCGTCACCGAACTGTCCGAGATCAAGGAGACCGCCGCCGGTTATGAAATCGGCGCGGTTGTTTCGCTGGCGCGTGTCACTCCGGTCCTGGGCAAAATTGATCCCGATATCGCAGAAGTCTTGCGCCGGTTCGGCTCCATCCAGGTGCGCGCTTGCGGCACCGTCGGCGGCAGCATCGCCAATGGCTCGCCGATCGGCGATCTGGCGCCGATGCTGATCGCGCTCGGCGCCAGTGTGGAGTTGCGGCACGGCGAAAAAATCCGCCAACTGCTGCTGGAAAACTTCTTTCTCAGCTATGGCAAACAGGACCGGGCGCCTGGCGAATTTGTCCGCCGCCTTTTGGTGCCGAAGCTGTCGGCGGATACACACTTTCGCGCCTACAAGATCACCAAGCGTGCCGATGAAGACATTTCCGCAGTGCTCGCTGCCTTTTGCCTGAAAGTGCAAGACGGCGTTATCCGCGACGCCAAGGTTGCGTTCGGCGGTATGGCCGGTATTCCCAAACGCGCCAGCGCCGTCGAAGAGAGTTTGCGTGGGCTCTCGCTTGCAGATACGCAGCGCTGGCACTTGGCCGTCGATGCTGTCGGTAAGGACTTCACGCCGCTGAACGATCTGCGCGCCAGCGCGGCCTATCGCGGCCGCGTCGCCGCCAATCTCGTTGTCAAGGCGCTGGCCGAGATTGCCGGCGCGAGCGCAAATGTCACGCGCATCGTGGATCGCCGGGTGGTTGCCGATGTCGCTGAGTGAGGACGCCGTTCTGGAGGCGCCACCGCGCCATGTTTACAAGCCGCTGCCGCACGACAGCGGCGCCAAGCATGTGCAAGGCGCGGCCGAATATATCGACGACATTGCTGAGCCGGTCGGGACGCTTCACATTGCTGTTGGCGGTTCGCCGGTGGCGCGCGGAACTATTCGCCGGATCGACCTGGAAGAGGTGCGAAAATTTCCGGGCGTTGTCGCCGTCTTAACGGCGGCGGACATTCCGGGCAAAAACGATGTTTCGCCCGGAACTGCCGACGAGCCGGTCTTTGCCGAAAGCGGCATCCTCTTCCATAACCAGCCGGTCTTCGCTGTCGTTGCCACCACCCGCGACGCCGCACGCCGCGCCGCGCTGCTGGGAAAGATCGAGGTCGATGCGGAAAAGCCCAACGTGTCGGTCAAACAAGGCCGAGCTTCCGGTGAGGTAGTCCTTCCCGACTACGCGTTTATTAACGGCGATTTCGGCAAGGCGATTGCGGCTGCGCCACAGCGCAGCGCCGGCACTATGCAAATCGGCGGTCAGGAGCACTTCTATCTGGAAGGCCAGATCGCCCTTGCCATTCCCGCCGATGACGGTTCGGTTCTGGTCCACTCCTCCACTCAGCATCCCAGCGAAGTGCAGCATGTTGTGGCGCGGGTTCTTGGCATTCCGGATTCGTTCGTCATCTGCCAGGTGCGCCGCATGGGCGGTGGCTTCGGCGGCAAGGAAACGCAGGCAACGCAATGGGCGGTCATCGCGGCTTTGGCGGCGCGCTTTACCGGACGGGCGTGCAAGTTCCGGCTCGACCGGGACGCCGACATGGCAATGACCGGCAAGCGCCACGATTTCGCGGTTGAATACGCTGTCGGCTATGATGCCGACGGCCGAATGCGCGGCATCAATCTCGATCTCGATGCGCGTTGCGGGTGCTCGGCCGATTGCAGCATCGGCGTCGTCGACCGCGCCATGTTTCACGCCGACAACGCCTATTTTCTTCCGCAATACCGTATTCATTCGCGTCGCGTGAAGACCAACACCGTATCGAATACGGCGTTCCGCGGGTTCGGCGGTCCTCAGGGCATGATGGCGATCGAGCGCGTGATCGACGTCATCGCCTGGCAGCTCGGTATCGATCCGCTCGACGTCCGCAAAGCCAATCTTTACCGCACCGGCGGCGATGTTACGCCCTATGGCCAAACCGTCGAAGACCATGACGTCGCGTTGAGGTTGATCGAAGAGCTGGAAGATTCGTCGAGCTATCGTATGCGGCGAAAAGAAATCAAAGAGTTCAACGCGCGATCTCCGATTCTGAAACGAGGAATCGCGCTGACGCCGGTCAAGTTCGGCATTTCATTCACGCTCACCCATCTCAATCAGGCCGGCTCGCTGATTCACGTCTATCAGGACGGTTCGGTCCATCTCAACCACGGCGGTACGGAAATGGGCCAGGGCCTGTTTCAGAAGATCGCCCAGGTGGCAGCGGAGGAGTTCGGCATCGGGCTCGAGCGCGTGCACATTACGGCGACCTCGACCGACAAGGTGCCCAACACGTCGGCGACCGCGGCGTCCTCCGGAACCGACTTGAACGGGATGGCGGTGCAGCGGGCCGCGCGCGCCATCAAGTCAAGATTGACCCGCTTCGCCAGCGAGACTTATGGCGTCGGCGAGGACCTGATCTCGTACCGCGACGATCGCGTGTTCATCGGCAACGAGAGCATTCCGTTCGGCGAACTGGCCAAGAAAGCCTATGGCGCGCGCGTGCATCTGTCCGCGGCCGGATTCTACCAAACCCCGAAGCTGCATTGGGACCGCGACAAGGGCAAAGGCCGGCCGTTTTTCTACTATGCTTACGGCGGCTCATGCAGCGAAGTCGAAATCGACATTCTCACCGGCGAACTCAAGGTCCGGCGCGCGGATGTGCTCCACGACGTCGGGCGCTCCATCAACCCCGCCATCGATATCGGGCAGATCGAAGGCGGTTTCATCCAGGGGATGGGCTGGCTGACGACCGAGGAACTCGTCTACGACGACAAGGGCCGGCTGCTCACCCACGCACCTTCTACTTACAAGATCCCGGTTGCCGGCGACGTGCCGGCAGATTTCCGCGTGGCGCTGTTCGAAAACAGCAACCGCGAAGATACGATTTATCACTCCAAAGCCGTGGGCGAGCCGCCGCTGATGCTGCCGATTTCGGTGTTCGCAGCCATTGCAGATGCGATACACTGCGTTCGTCCCGGTAACGGCGCCGCATTGGACGTGCCGGCAACCCCGGAAGCGATCTTAAACGCGATCGGTCCCGTGGATGCAGTGTCTCTGCTTGCGCCGCTCGCGCAAGGGCACAAGACGTAAACTGGACGTGAGATGGCGAAGGTTTGGGCTCGCATCAGGCAAACGATCGAACGACACGGCAGTGTCGGCCTGATCAGCGTGGTCGGCGCCGCCGGATCGGTGCCGCGTGAGTCCGGCGCCCGCATTGTGTTGCAGCCGGACGGCGGATTTTTCGGCACCGTCGGTGGCGGGCGTCTGGAGTATGAGGCGATCGCGGCGGCGCGCGCCGTACTCGCCGCCGGGCGGGGCAAGGCGCAATTCCGCGATTGGCCGCTGGGTCCGAACCTCGGCCAGTGTTGCGGCGGGATGGTGAAAACACTCACCGAAACATTTGGCCATGATGATCTTGGGACGGTGCGCGGCTTCGAGGAGATCGAAAAGGCCGGAGCCTTTGACACCCTGACTCGCCTCGGCGATGACGGCCGCATCGTTCGCGCGCTCGCGCAGCGAGGCACAACAAGCGATGCCACAGTGGCGTCCGTGCCATTCGACAGAGCGTCATTTCACGAAAGCTTCGGCGAAGTGACCACGCCGGTCCTGTTGTTCGGCGCCGGTCACGTCGGCCGCGCCGTGGTCATGGCGCTGGCGCCTTTGCCGTTCGCGGTACGCTGGATCGACAGCCGGGCTGATCAGTTTCCGCAATATGTGCCGCAGAATGTCGTCACTGTCCGCACCGATGATGTCACGCGCGAGTTGGACCAGGCGTCGCGCGACGCGATGATCATTGTGATGACCCATTCCCACTCGCTCGATTTCGACATCACCGCGGCGGCGTTGCAGCGCGAGACATTCGAATATGTCGGCCTGATCGGCTCGGACACCAAGCGGTCGCGGTTCGTGCACTTGGCCCGGCAGATGGGGGTCACCAACAGCCAGATCAGTCGGCTGGTGTGTCCGATCGGCATTCTGGAAATCCGCGGCAAAGAGCCCGCCACGATTGCCGCAGGCCTTGCCGCGCAGCTTCTCATCGTGCGCGAACGCGCATCAGTGCCGCTGCCAAGCCCCGCCACTCAGCCGGCATAAGCAGTTGCAAAGACATGGTCTGGAATGGCTGAGCAAGAGCTGAACGCGGCGTTCGTCAAGAAGCGCGCCAAGGAACTTGGCGCCGATCTCGTCGGCATTGCCAGCGCCGCGACGCTGAACGCATTTCCGCCGGATCCGCGCTGGCCGCAGACGCCCGAGCGCATTTCGCCCTATTGCAAGAGCGTGATCGTGCTGGCGCAGCGCATCCCGGCCGGCGCCTTCCGCTGCAAGAGCAATGTCCCGGTGCAATACATCGACATGCTGGTGCTGCGGAAGATGGACAAGATCGCCTACCGGCTCGCCGACGAACTGGAAGATGCCGGGCATCCAAGTTTCGTCGTCGCGGCGCAGGAGACCGACTGGAAGCTCAAGCGCGCGAGCTACGGCCGGCTCTCGACGCGGCATCTTGGCGTTGAAGCCGGCCTCGGCACGCTCGGGCTTGAAGTCAACATCCTGACGCCGGAGTTCGGGCCGCGGGTTTATCTCACCGGCCTGCTCACCGAGCTTGAGCTCGAAGCCGACCACCCGCTGACCGAACAGGTCTGCATCGGCGAGTCCTGCAGCCGCTGCCTGCACGCCTGTCCCGTCGATGCCGTGCTGCATTTCGGCATCGACAAACGCGCCTGCGCTACCGAGGCGCAGGAGTTCGGCTTTTCCACCATCCTGCAATTTTTCGAGCGTTTCATCGACCAGCCGCTGGCGGAGAAGGAAAAGCTCGCGGCTTCGCGCGACATTTACGGCTTCTGGCAGGGCCTCCTTCGCGTCGTCGGCTCGTTCGGCGATTGTCCCCGTTGTCTCGCAGTCTGCCCGGTCGGCAACGATTATCACGCGCATCTCGCCGACGTGCAGAAAGCGATCCCGGAAAAGACGCCGGAGAAGGTCGCGCTCGGCAAACGCTATCGCGAAAATCGCGCGCAGGGCGCCGACATTCCGGGCCTCAACGACTGGAACCGGCGCTGGGTCGGGCCGGATGGCTATCAGGGCATGGTGGCGCGGCAGTTGCAGGAGTTCAAAAAGCTGCAGCAGGAGCGAAAGCAGGCGGCGCTTGTGACGGCCGACGATAACGGCCAAGAATAGAGAATGGTCGCAGCGTTCAAGCAGCCGCTCACCGCGGACGATATAAAGACAAAGGCGCGCGCGCTCGGCGCCGATCTGGTCGGCATTGCCGATGGCGCTAATCTGGAACGCCATCCGCCGGACCCGCGCGATCCGCGCCGGCCTTCCGACATCACCGAACTCGACGGCGGCCGCGTTATCGTTCTGGCGAAGCGCGTCAGCCGCGGCGCTGCTCGCATCACCGCCTGGAACGACCGCCACAAATATTACAACGACGAACTGTCGCTGTCGCGGCTTGAGGAAACTTCGCTCGAACTGGTCTACTGGCTCGAGGACAACGGTTATCCGTCGATCATCGTGCCGCCGACGCATGTCGACCCGTGGACATACGACGGCGATCCGAAGCGTCACCTGACCACGCTGTTGTCGTTGCCGCACGCTGCGGTCGAGGCGGGGCTCGGTACGCTCGGTCTTAATCTGCAATTGCTGACGCCCCAATTCGGACCACGCGTGCTGCTCACTGCCGTGCTCTGTTCGGTCGATGTGGCGTGCGACAGCAAGATGGAGGCAGCACTGTGCCTCGGGCCGAGCTGTGGGCGCTGTCTGAAGACTTGTCCTGCCGATGCGGTTGGGCATTGGACGCGTGATTGGCCGGCTTGCGACCGCTTCCGTTCGCCGCACGGCTTTGCGCAATTGAGCGAACATATCACGCGCATCATCGCCGAGCCGAACGCTTTGCAGCAGAAGGAGCTGGTTCGTTCCGAGGAAAGCTTCGATCTGTGGCAGAGTATTCTGCGCGGCGCCGGCGTGATCACTGGCTGCCGCCGCTGCGCCGATGTCTGTCCGGTCGGCGCCGATTACGCGGCGATGCTGAGCGACGCGCTCGATGCGATCCCGGAAAATACGCCGGAGAAAGAGGCGCGCGCCGCCGCGATGGATGCCGAGGAAAAATCCGGGCACCTGCCTGAGACTTACGACGACCAACGCCGCTGGATCGGCGCGCTGCCGCCGCGCGGCTCTTGATGTGTCGCTGAGATCATGACGCCGCTCGCCGAGCTGCCGAAAACGCGGGCCGCGATCGAGGCTACTCAATCCGAAGGCAAAAAGCGTGCGGTTGCGCAGGCGCGCCGCGCGCCGTTCTACCGCGGCAGGCTCGATCATGTGAATTTGGATCGGCTCGACGATCCCGAAGAATGGCGCAAAGTTCCGATCCTCGACAAGGAGATGCTGCGCAAACTCGTCGACCGGGAGTTCTACGAGAATTTCTGCATCGCGCCCGATGACGGCATCGCCGAGTACTGGCGCTCCGGCGGCTCAACCGGGACACCGTTGTTTTATCCGCGAAGCTATCGCGACATCGAAGCGGCAATGGTCGGTTTCGCGCGCGGTTATGACTGCACCAGTTGCCGGCGCGGCGGCCGCTTGCACGTGTCGTTTCCACTTGGCATCCATCCGGTCGGCCAAATGTTCGCGCGCGCCGCTTCAAGCCGCGGCATCGCCGTCAATTGGGCCGGCTCCGGCACCACGACGCCGTCGGCGATGCAGATCGAACTGATCGACCGGCTGCGGCCGACGATCTGGATGGGCATGAGCAGCTACGGCCTGCATCTCGCCAATCTTGCCGAAACGCGCGGCCTCGATCTCGCCGCGTGTTCGGTCGAAACCGTGCTGTGCTCGGCCGAGCCGTTGTCTGACGCCAAGCGCGCGAAGCTTTCGCGACAGTGGGGCGCGCACGTGCGCGACACTTTCGGCATGACCGAGGCCGGTCTGATGGGAGCGGAGGATGCAGCCGGACGCGGCTTCCGTATCTGGACCGATATGTTCTTCGTTGAGGTACTCGACCCGGAGAGCTTTACGCCGGTCGAGGAGGGCGCGGTCGGCAGCCTCGTCGTCACGCCGTTGTGGACCAACAACGTCACGCCGTTCATGCGCTGGAATTCCGGTGACCTCGTGACCTGGCAGCGCGGCGACGACGATGCGAGTCCATTCTCGGTGTTTCCGCTGGTCAAGCACGCGCACCGCACCTCGGGATTTTTCAAAATCCGCGGCATCAACATCAATCACGCCGACTTCGAAGATTTCGTCTTCCGCGATGTCGCGATCGGCGATTTCAAGGCCGAAGCTGCCACCGAGGGGGATCTCGACGTGATGCTGGTGTCGGTGGAGGTGCGACGCGGCGTCAACTCTGTCGCGGCGGCCGATGCGCTGAAAGCGGCGGTGCGGGACAAGTTCGGACTGACGCCGCGGATCGTGGTCGTGGAGATCGGAACGCTGGCTAAGGAATTTGAAGCGAGCGTGAAGATGCCGCGGTTTTCAGATCGGCGACAGTAGGGGCGATCCTCAGAAGGGCGCTGCTGAAGGAAACGCCGGAATTCATCGGCGCTGCGAGGAAAGCAAGCTGGAACCTTATTTCCGCTGGTGACTTCCTCCTGCATGCCCAAAGAGCCAGTCAATCCGCAGCGACCGCAGCCGGTCGAACAACCCGACCACCCTCCGGTCAAGGACCCGCAGCCCTACAGAGACCCCGCAGAGCCGCCAGCGGGCGATCCACCGGAAAATCGCCCGCTGCGTGATCCTGTTCCGCCGGACGCAGACACGCCGCGCTCGTAGCATTCACACAATTTGCTGTCAGATATCTGGCGGAGCCAACAATTTCCGGTGCGGTAGCGAACAAGGAGCAAAGCAATGGCGCAACTCGTGGTGATGTACAAAACCCCGAAGGATCAGTCGGCGTTCGATAAGCATTATTTTGAAAAGCACGTTGCCATAGCGAAGAAGATACCGGGGCTTAAAAAGTACGAAGTCAGCCAGGGCCCTGTAGCTACGCCGGCGGGACCGTCAGCCTATTACCTGGTTGCGACGCTGCGGTTTGACGATCTCGCGGCCATTCAGAAGGCTTTCGGAAGCCCCGAAGGGCAGGCGGCGGTGGCTGACGTTCAGACCTTCGCGACCGGCGGGGTCGACATCTTCATGTTCGATACCCGACAGGTCTGAAGGGACTTTGATCCAAACCGTCGCGAAGCGAACTGGGAGGTGTCGTTTCTTAAGGTCAAAGCCTATCCAAATACCTCATTCGGGGGAAATGCGGTTCAGATCAAATTAGTCTTGCAACAAAGTTGGGCATTCTGCAGAGGGGAAAAAGTTCTATGATGCCTTCGGCGAGGATCGAAGGTCATGGAATTGACACCTGCGGACGAGGCACTCAAGTTCTCGACCGATTTTGTGCCGGCGCGCGATCGGTTGCCGTATTTTCGTGAAACATTTGGCCGATTTATCTGCCGGCTGGATTTAGCGCCGGTTGAGGGCCGACCACTGAAATGGTCGGCCTCAATGTATTCGTTCGATGGCCTTAGAGTGATTTCCGGACGGACCAACGGGGATACCTGTCGGCGCACCCAATCGCTGCTCACCGATGGTAACGACGATTTTCTGTTCTCGACCAACATATGGGGATCAAGTCTGCCGTCGCAGGTTGGCCGCGAGTGCCGGCTCGATGCCGGCGAAGCGGTGTTGTTGTCGAGCTCCGATGTCGGCGCTCAGGACTTTCCAGGTCCGGCGCAATTTCTCACGCTGCGGATCCCGCGCAGCCGGTTGGCCGGCATGGCTGTCAAACCGGAGGATGCCTTGGCGCGTCCGATCCCAGCGAATACGGAAGCGCTTCGCCTTCTCGTCGATTACGTAGCGACAGCCTTGCGGAGGCCTCAGCCGGCGTCGCCGCAGGTGCGTCAGCTTTTTACGGCCCACGTCTACGATCTCGTCGCGCTTACCGTTGGCGCGACGCGTGAAGCGTCCGATGTGGCGTACGGCCGTGGCCTGGGGGCGGCGAGAACTCGGGGCCATCAAAGCCGACATCGTGCGCGAGCTCGGCAATGAGCGTCTCGATGTCGCGAATGTGGCAAAGCGGCACGGCGTGACGCCGCGTTATGTGCAGATGCTGTTCGAATCCGAGGGCACCACGTTCACTGAATATGTCCTCGAGCAACGGCTCGCCCGGGCCCACCGCATGCTCGCCAACCCGGGTCTTGGCCAACGGACGATCAGCGCCATCGCCTTCGAAGCCGGATTTGGCAATCTTTCCTATTTCAATCGCCTGTTCCGCAAAACCTTTGGCGAGACCCCTTCGGATGTGCGGGTTGGGGCGCGGCCTGGACATAAATAGAGCCAGCGCTCGATTCCGAGTCGATTGGGACCCTTACGGTAACTTCGTTTCAGTTTCGGCGAGGATCGAAGATCATGGAACTGGCACCCGCGGACCAGGCACTCAAGTTCTCGACCGATTTTGTGCCGGCGCGCGATCGGCTGCCTTATCTTCGCGAAGCATATGGCCGATCAATCGCCCGGCTGGATTTGGGACCCATCGAGGGTCGTCGACTGAAATGGTCAGCCTCGTTGTACTCGTTCGACGGCCTTGGGGTGATTTCGGAGCATACTAACGGCCAACGCTCTCGGCGCACTCAACCGCTGCTCGCCGATGGTAACGACGATTTTCTGTTCACGACCAATGTATCGGGCTCTAGCCTGTCGTCTCAGGTTGGCCGAGAGTGCCGGCTCGATGCCGGCGAGGCCGTATTGCTGTCAAGCGCCGATGTCGGCGCTCACGACTTTCCAGGTCCGGCGCGGTATCTGACGCTGCGGATTCCACGGCGCCGGCTCGCTGGGATGGCCGTCAAACCGGAGGACGCCTTGGTACGTCCGATACCGGCGAACACGGAAGCTCTTCGCCTTCTCGTCGATTACGTAGCGACAAGCTTGCGGCGCCACCGGTTTGCGTCGTCGCCGGTGCGCCGGCTGTTTACCACCCACGTCCACGATCTCATCGCGCTTGCCGTTGGCGCGACCCGCGAAGCGTCCGATCTGGCGTGCGCCCGCGGCCTGCGGGCGGCAAGGCTCGGCGCCGTCAAAGGCGACATCGTACGCGAGCTCGGGAATGAGCAGCTCGACGTCACCGGCGTGGCAAAGCGGCATGGCGTGACGCCGCGTTACGTGCAGATGCTGTTTGAATCCGAGGGCACCACATTTACTGAATATGTCCTCGAACAACGGCTCGCCCGCGCCTACGGTATGCTCGCCGATCCTGATCTCCGCGACCGCACGATCAGCGCCATCGCGTTCGAAGCCGGCTTCGGCAATCTGTCTTATTTCAACCGCCTGTTCCGCAGAACCTTCGGCGCGACCCCTTCCGATATACGGGCTGGGGCGCGCCCGGGTCATAAATAAGCAGGCGCTCGAACACCCATCGGTACGCCGAGCCGATTGCGACCTTCCCGGTAACTTCGTTTCTGTACCAGCCGGACTTCGCTCCAGTGCAAGCCACACGGTGCGAAGGCGCCTAAGCTTGTGGCGTTTCGGACAAGTTGCCGGCGCTATCAAACAAGAGCTAGGGCCGCCGTTGAGATTTGATAACGCTTTGATCTCACCACCGAACGTGAACGTCATTTTATGTGTCGCCCGACATATTTCGAGCGAGCAAATAATTGTCTAGTCGCTTTTGGGGTGGACCGGCTCGAATGGATGGCTTCGCATGACGATCATAACGCGCTCGAATTCGCCTTATAAAGTCTCCAGCGGAGTTAATGAGCTCGACGATACTGTCTGGAGCGGCGGCTCGATGTACGTGCTCTCAGGCGGTCACGCGATTGGGACGCTCGTCATGTCCGGCGGTTTGCTCATCGTCGGCGCAGGCGGAATTGACTCCGCAACAACGCTCAGCGGCGCCGAAACGCTCCGTGGACTGAGCATCTCGGGAACGATTGCCGGTCACGGCACGGCGACCGTCTCTTCCGGCGGCACCGAACTCGACCCGACGATTAGCTCGGGCGGTTTTTTGGTCATAGCGGCCGGCGGAATCGTGAGCGGTAACGTCGTCAATTCCGGTACGGTGGAGACGACAGCCAATGGCGGACTGATCCTCAGCGGCTCGCTCAGTAACGACGGACTCATCAAGGGGGACGGCACTGCGGTGTCGGCTTCCCTGATCTTGGAAACTGGCAACGTTATCGGCAACGGCGGCAGGCTCGAGGGGACCACGGTCCGCGGGCTCATCATCGACGACTCGGTCGAAAACTCAGGCACAATCGCCGCGATTGGAACAGACGCCGTAGTACAGATCAGTGGCGGTACGATTGCGGGGTCGGGATTTATTTCAGCTTCGGGGGCCGGTGCACACATCAATCTTGATGGGAACGCAATCGGAGGTGTCACTCTGGCGGCGGGCGCCGGCGCTATTATTCATGCAGACGAAGGCCGACGAAACAATAACGTGTTCGATGACACATTCAACAATGTCACCCTGACCAAGGGGACGCACCTACAGATCGATGATGAGTCTCCGACCCTCATAGGGACCATCGACAATTCTGGTACGATCTCGGAAATTCCAAACGACGACACCGAGATCAATATAACCGGCACCGTAACCCTAACCGGCGGCGGCGACGTGCTGTTGTCGCAAAACGGGAACAACAGGAACATTTACGGGGCTGGCACCCTAGACAATACCGATAACACCATTGCCGGCGACGGCAACATTGGCGGCGGCAACATAATTGGCGGCGCGCTGACCTTTATCAACGGCGGCATCGTCGACGCCGATATTTCTGCAGGAATCCTCTACCTCGCCACTTCGGGCGTCGTTGACACCAATGCGGGCACGCTCGAGGCGACGAATGGCGGCACGCTTCTCATCTCTCGATCAACTATCAACAATTTTGGCCTCATCGATGCAGCGGGATCCGACGTCAAGCACGGTCATCACGTCAGTTCCGTGCCTGCGTTTGTTGAGCTCTTCGGCGGAACCGTCAGCGGCGGCACGCTGAAGGCGAATACCGGCGGGGAGATATTGGCCGAATATAGCGGTGTGGGACCGTCTGAGATCGCCGACGCCAGCATTGCACCCAGCTCTCCCGTCGTCGTGACATCGGGAGGCACACTGAACCTCACCGATGTGAACATAGAAGCCGATGCGACCGTCAAAGTCGCCGACGGCGCTGAAGTGGTGATGGTTAGCGGAACAATCGGCCACGGCGCGGTGATCGAAACGCTCGCCGGCGGCTCGGCTGTAATCGGTGGCCCCGTGACTAATTCCGGCACGATATTCGCGGCCGCCTCGGGTAGCTACATCAACTTCGTCTTTGCCACGGTGACCGGCGGCGTCACCGAGATCGGCAACGGTACCGCGTCGATCTACGGCGGCGAAACCGTCAGCTTCCTTTCGACCGGCGACGGCGGGCTCGTCATCGACGACACCCACAGCGATCAAACCTCGTTTTCCGGCACCATATTGGACTTTGGCGTCGGCCTTGCCGGAAAAGGCAAGCATCTGACAGCGACGCCGCATGCCAACCACGCGGAGTACATCGAACTGTCGCTTGTCAACTTTGTCTCCGGGGCGATCAGCGGCAGTTACGATACCGCAACTCATGTTTTGGCGGTGAGCAGCGGCAGCACGGAAGTGGCGCAGATCACGCTCTCGGGCGGCTACGTCACGACAGACTTCCGCTACACCTCCGGCAGCGGCGGGGCGGTGAAGATTACCGATCCGGAGCGGCAGTCACATCACGCTGGCGGCAGCATTGCGCCGATCGCGGCGCAGAGCGCGAACCTCGGGCTGCTCGCCAATTACATCGCCAACTTCGGCGCCGAAGTTCACGGCAATGTTCTGATCAGCAGTGTCGGACAGATCGAGCCGGCGCCGCCGCTGCTGGTTCATCCGCGCGGCTGACGGTGATGAATGTCGCCGCTGCGCCGGCGTTGCGCGAGCTTGGTTAAATGGTCGCCGGTCTTCCGGTCTGCCGGCGCGTTAACCATGCGCCGGCCGCAGCATTCTCCCCTTATGATATCTGCGGCGGTATCGGGATGCTTTCGAACGGCAGTTTTGGCGCAAAGTGTGACCCGTGTCACAGCACCAACACTTTGCTGTTTTTGATAAGCCGCGTACTGTCTCATCGGCGGGCCGTGCAAAATCAGCGCAAGTCCGCGGAGGGCGACGCTAGCGAACTTTAAGACGGAGCTTTTCCCCTGTCGGGATCCGCAGTTGTAGCGAATCGCAACAGGATCGGCGGGCGCTTTGCTCACTGCGGAAGCCGTTTGCTTTTCTATTAGGGAGATAAACCGTGGCTTACACCGGACCATTCCCGAAGAACAACAGCGGCGTAACCACCGCAATCATTGTCAGCGACAAGACGTTCACCGGCAATCTCGACAACACCGGCACGATCATTGCGGGCAAGACCGGTATTCTGGTCGAGAACCACAGCACCATCAACGGCGAGATTTCCAACAACGGGACAATAGACGTTGTCGACAATGGAATCATCGTCGCCGGCACTACGAGCGCGATCGACAAGTCGAACGTCATCAGTGGCATCATCAACGGCGCCGCCGGAATCATTACCACCGGAACCGCTGCAACTGGGGACGGCATCGTCGTCAAATTCGAATCGAAATTTTCAGGTGGCATCAGTAATTTTGGCATCGTGAGTGCGGGTGGCTTTATCGGCGTAGGCCTCGAAGTCGCTGCCGTTTCGACCTTCGCGGGCGGCATCGATAATGCCGGCACGATCGACGCGGCGATCGGCATCGTTGTCGACAACGATATTCACTTCAGCGGCGGCGTGAACAATTCGGGTCCGATCGACGCCAAGGCCGCCGATATCGCCGTCCAACAGGTCACCGTCTTCGCGGGCAACATCACCAACAAGGGCGCGCTCACGTCGACCACCGCTGATGCGATTGTCGTTTCCTCTGTTGATTTTGCCACCGGCGGCATCTTCAGCGGCACCATCGACAACACCGGCGTCATCTTTGCCAACGACAGCGGCATAAAGATCAACGAAGTGAGCCGCTCCCGCTTTTCCGGCGGGATCAGCAATAGCGGCAGAATTGTCGCGGCAACTGGAAATGGAATTTTCATTTCCGACGTTGCCCAGGGCGGCAGCTTTATCGGCAATATCAGCAACGCGGGCGCGATCTCGGCGCAGATTACGGGCATCGACATCACCGATGTCGGGAGCCTGGATTTTGCCGGCAGCATTACCAACAAGGGCAACATCACAGCGGTCGCCAATACCGGCATCAACATCCGCGATGTTGCCGAAGACGGAACCTTTACCGGCCATATCGGCAACAGCGGTGCCATTTCGGCGGAAGAAACCGGCATCAACATCCAAGACGTCGGAATCACGGACTTTTCCGGCGGCATTGGCAACAGCGGCGCCATCACGTCCACGAGCGACGTGGGAATAAATATTCAAGATGTCGCCAGTGCCGGTCACGCCGACTTCGCCGGCGGGATCGTCAATTCCGGCAGGGTCGTCGCCAAGGATACAGGCATCATCATCGCCAACGTCGGCATCTCGCGCTTTTCCGGAGGCGTCACAAACAGCGGCGCCATCACCTCCACCGCGGACCAGGGACTTTCGATCCATACAGTCGCCAACGAGGGAACTTTCACCAACAACATCATCAACACCGGGGCGATCTCCGCGCTGGACACCGCTCTGCACGTCAACGACATCGGCACATCGGACTTTTCCGGGAGCATCGTCAACAGCGGCGCGATCACGTCGAAGAGCGACGTTGGGGTCGACATCCGCGATGCGGCCAGCGATGGCGCCTTCGCCGGCAATATCGCCAACAGCGGCGCGGTGTCGGCGAAAACTACCGGCGTTCAAATCGACAACGACGGAGTGAAGAAATTCACCGGCAACATTACCAACAGCGGGGCCGCCACGTCGAAGAGCAACGACGGGATTCAGATCAACAGCAATGCCGGCAGCGGCGCCTTCACCGGCAATATTACCAATAGCGGTAAAGTGTTGGCGAAAACCACCGGCGTTCAGATCGAGAACAACGGAGAGACCGATTTTACCGGAAACATCGCCAATACCGGCGCCATAACGTCGACGAACAACATCGGGATCAGGATTGCCGGCGATGCCGGCGACGGCGCTTTCATCGGCAATATTAGCAATAGCGGTGCAGTGTCGGCGATGGCCGACGGCATCCAAATCCAGGGCGCCGGACAGAATAAATTTTCCGGCAACATTGCCAACACCGGCGCGATCACAGCCAGCACCGGCGCGGGCGTTTCTATCAGCAACATTGCCGGAATCGGAACTTTCTCCGGCTCGATCGCCAACAAGGGCGCGGTTTCGTCGCGGCAAATCGGCGTCGAGATCGCGAACGTGGGGGATTTGGGTTTTTCCGGCAGCATCGGCAACAGCGGCGCTGTAACAGCGGCGAGCAACTCCGGCGTCGAAATCCATGATCTTGCGGCTAGCGGCAAATTCAGCGGCACCATCGCCAACAGCGGTGCAATATCGGCGGATACGCTGGGCCTTCACATCGACGATATCGCCAATTCGAGTTCGTTTTCCGGCACCATCACCAACAGCGGCGCCGTGACGGGGCATGGAGCTGGTGTCGAAATTGAAGAAATTGGCGCTACGAGTTTTTCCGGAGTCATCGGCAACAGCGGCGCCATCTCTGCCGCAACCGGCGCCGGCCTTGACGTCGACGATGTTGCGGAGGCCGGCAAATTCAGCGGCAGCGTCCTTAACACGGGAGCAATCTCGGCTCACGCCGTCGGTTTCGAAGTCCAGAATGCCGGCGCTTTCGATTTCAGCGGTAGCATCGCCAATAGCGGCGCGATCACGGCGGGCAATGCCGTGGGCTTAAAGATTGGCAACGTTGCCGCGCAAGGGACCTTTACCGGAAATATTGTCAATACCGGCAGTGGATCGATCGTCGCCGTCATGACCGGAATGTCCGTCAATGATGTCGGCGGTTCGAGCTTTTCCGGTACGATCAGCAACAATGGCAAGATTGCCTCGACCGGCGAGAGGGGCATCAAGGTCGAAAACATCGACGACACCATATTCAAAGGCAGTCTTGTCAATGCCGGGTCGATCGACGCCAACTCTACGGGCATCCTCTTCGACGACAATAACGCGCACACCTTTTCCGCAGGCATCACCAACAGCGGCGTAATTAGCGCTGGCGGCGATGGTTTGATCGTCGAGAACGAGTCGAGTCTCTTCGGCACCGTCGTCGACGCCGCGACCGGCACCATCGTGGCGCAGACCGGGATCCTCATTGAAAGCAGCACCATCACCGGCTCGGTGGTCGACGCCGGCACGATCGACGCAACCGGCGCCGGCATCAAAATCGATAGCAACGCCAAGCTTCTTGGTGCCGGCACGGCCCTCGACATCACCGCCTCGATCCTGATTGGCGGCGTGTCCAATGCCGGAATAATCGACGCCAAAGTCGGCGTCGACGTGACCAGCGGACACGGCATCAACGTGTTCGACGACGGCACCATCATCGGCAGCGGCGGCACTGCGGTCGAGTTCAAGGCCGCCGGCAACGACTTCACGTTGGGCGCGGGTTACGTCGTCAGCGGCGCAGTCGTCGGCGTCGCCGGCGACGCCCTCCAGCTTGGCGGCGCGGCCGCCGCGAACTTCAATCTCGCCGCGGTCGGCACCCAGTACAAGGGCTTCAGTGAATTTAACGTCGTCGGCGGCACATGGACGGCGTCCGGCTCAGGCGGGCACTGGAGTGTCGATTCCGGTGCAGAGATGATTCTCAGCGGCGGCGTGCTCAGGAACTCGAATGTCAGCGCCGGCGGAACGATGGTTATTTCCGCAGGCGCCGAGCTCGAGACCACAAGCGGCGGCGCGGCGGTCATTGCCGGCACCGTGACCAACAACGGCGAGATCGACGCGAGCGGCGGCTTGATCGAATTCGACGGCGCCATCGTCACGGGCGGCGGGTTCATCGAAATCGATAATGGTATTGTGCGTGTCCAGGGAGCCGGCAATGAAAGCGTCGACTTCGGGACCAGTGTCAGCGGCGGCCTGGAAATAGCCGACGACCACGCCGACGAGACCGCCTATACGGGAGCGGTCGCGGGATTGGGTAACCCGACCCATACTGATAGCAAGGACTACATCGATCTGACCTCGGTGACTTTCCTGGCAGGTCACATCAGCGGCAGCTACAACACGGCACAACGCTTGACGGTGTCGAGCGGCGGCACGGTCGTGGCCCAGATCAACGTTGGCGGAGGCTACACCACCGCCGAATTCCACTTCAGCTCCGGCGCCAACGATACGGTCGAGATTACCGATCCGGCGGTTAGCTCTGGCGGTCACGTTCATCACGACCACGTCGGCCACAGCGCCAACCTTGGGCTTCTCGCCAATTACATCGCCAATTTCGGCGCCGAAGCTCACGGATCTTCTGATCAGCAGCACCGGACAAACCGAGACGCCGCAGCCGCTGATCGCGCATCCACACGGGTGACAAGATCGGCTGTAGCAGGCCACCAGCGGTCACCCCGTCATCGGGGGCAAACGGACCTGCCACGCATGCTCAGAGGTGTCTGAGTTCGGGAGAAGGGCGGCGGAAGTGGGCGCGCCAGGAGATGGAGCGGTAGCGCCCACCTCGACTGGCCGAACACTTCGCCCGATCACGGCTCGTTAACGGCTGGCCGCCATGTTCCCGATAGCGTGATTCGTGGAGTGAGTGGATGAGTGCCGAAATATTGAGGTTCCGGGACTATCGTTCCGAGGGTGCCGCTGACGATGAAATTGGCCTGGAAACCGCGGTAGATGCGGCTATTCGGGATTTGCGTGAAATCCTGCTATGCTGGGGCACTGAAACGGCCCGGCAGCGCGCAGAAGAGTGCGAATTGATGCTGCGCCGTGTGTTTTCCGAAGCGGTGGTTGGTACATTGGGACTTCGATGAGCGGTCATATGGAAGAGGCCCAGACTTTCAATCCCGTCGACTACACCCTTGCCATCAAGAACAGGGGCCGTCCGCCGAAGTGCTGGCGGTGGGAGATTTACGCTGCCGGCAAAAGCAAGCCGGTGCAGCAATCCGACCTGTTCGAGACCATGTCGGATGCCACCCGGGCCGGTAAGATCGCCCTGGCGGAGCTTCGCTCCAGCCGGCCCGCGTGAGGCGCGATTGAACGCTGCCGCCGTCGCGGCGACATGCTATGATTGCGGGTTGCAACGAGGACTATAGCGATGGCGAAAGATCAGAAGCCGATTGAAGATTTCAACGTGATGGCCAAGCGGACCATGGAGCAGGCTCAGGGTGCGGCCGGGAACTATCTCGCCTGGCTGCAAAAGAGCATGTTGTCATCGCCGTGGGGCGACACGGAGCTGCCCAAAAAGCTGATGGGTTACGCGGAAAAAAATATCGCCGCTACTTTTGAGTTTGTGCAGAAACTCGGCCAAGCCAGGGACTTTACCGACCTCGTTCGGATTCAGTCCGAGTTCATGCAGGCGCAGCTGCAATCATTTGGCGAGCAGGCAAGGGATATCGGCGAGGCCTCCACCAAGGCAGTCGCGGAGGTGATGAAGACCAAGAGCCCTTCGATCGGGCCTTATTGAGCGGCGTCTTTGATCGACTGGCCTGATCGCCTCGCATGACCCGCTTTCACGAGCCCGACCTTGGCGCCAATCCCGATAGTCCGTTCGCGCGCGACGCGACCGGGAAACTTGTCCGCCGCGGCTACTGGCTGGACCTGAATGATCGCAGTCTGGTGATGGCAATGGTCAATGGCATTGGCGCGCATCTGACCAACGAGGAAAAGCGGGCGCATCTGACCGACTTGCGCCGCGAGCACCTGATCGATCAAGTGTGCGTTCAGGAAATACTGCCGCCCGAGAAATAGTCAGCGGTTGTTGGTCAATTGCCGTAGCCGAAATAGCCGCGTATTGCAGCGACAACCGTCGCGCGATGGCCGCCGCCGTGCACAAAGCGCACGCCTTGCTCCCACCCGCCTGGATGCCACGACACATGGACGTGCTGCATGCGGGCGTAGTCGGTTGAGACGCCGCCGCGGAAGCCGCGCAGGTGCGAATAGATGCACGCGGGATTGCCGGCCAGATCGGCGGCACGGCAGAACGCGTGCTCGGACAAGTGATGGGTGCCGGCGATCACGGCGCCAGGCGTGAAGGTGCGCAGCACATGGGTGCCGCACGCGTCGATGATCTCGAAAACCTTGGCGCGCAGCTCGGCCGGAAGGCAGCCGAACGGCGAGGCGCCGTAATGCAAACCGTAGTGGACTTGGCGCCGCAGCTGTTGGTTGGCGTAGTGCACCCGGTGATGGGTCCGGTGCGCCGCGTGATGGACCCGAAGCGACGCCGTCCGCGCGTGGTGGCCGCCCGCGGCGTGGCGATGATGCCTGACATAGGCGCTCGCCGCAGTCGCCAGCCCCACTGACAGCGCGAGCCCAGCAGCGACAAAGATCGCGGTGCTTTTCATGTTACGCCCCCCACGCTTACCGACCAACCATGCGCACCGTTGACCGGCGCTGCTATGACGGGTGCTGTCCCCAACACAAAGTCTAGCGCGGCCGTCGGCGGCCGACTAGCGGGATACTGAGCCCAGATAGAGCGGCCGCTGCCGGCCGGATCGCCCCCCATCCGGGCCGACCCGCCACGCGGGAAACGTCACACGAACAGTGCGATCACCGCTTCCGGGATCGACTGCGCGGAAATTTTGTTGGGGTCGTCCTTGTGGCGTGTTGCCCAGACCCGAGTCTCGCCGCCCTCGACCGCGAGTTCGCCGCCGGCCGTGATCTTGTGTTCGACGTGGAAGCTCGAGCGGCGGAATTCGGTTACGCGCGAAGTAATCTCGATCGCTTCGCCAAACCGCACCGCCTTGTGGACCTCGGCGTTGACGTCGACCAGCGGCAGGATGCCGTACGTGGAGGAGAAATCACGTTCGGCCACGCCGGTCGCCATTTTGAACAGCATCCACGTGTTGGTATCGAAATACTGAAAAAACCGCGAAACGTGCACCGTGCCGGTCGGATCGCAATGGCCAAATTCGACTGTGATCTGCCGGCGAAATACCAAAGATGTCAAAACCTCGGCCCCCGATTTGCCCGCAAGCTCGGCATTCTATCCGGCGAAGGCGTTGTGTACATCGCCGGCTTCACGGGCTCTCGGCGAGTACGCGATCGATATCGGAAAGAACGCTGTCCTTCTCCGCCGCAGTCATCAGCGAAGCATTGACGCCGTTGCGGACAATGGCGGTGATCTCATCGCGCGTGAGCGCCAGCGCCTCGGAAACGGCCCGGTAATTGTCGTTGACGTAGCCGCCGAAATAAGCCGGATCGTCGGAATTGACCGTAACGACGAGGCCTTTGTCCATCATCCGCCGCAGCGGATGATGGGTCATCTCATCGATCACCCGCAGCCGCAGATTGGACAGCGGACACACGGTCAACGCCATCCGCTCGCGCGCCAGCCGTCCAACCAGCGCCGGGTCGTCGAGCGAGCGGTTGCCGTGGTCGATACGGCCGACGCCAAGGAGGTCGAGCGCCTCCCAGACGTAGCTTGGCGGGCCTTCCTCGCCGGCATGCGCGGTCAGAAACAAACCGGCGTCGCGGGCCCTGCCAAACACGTGCTTGAACTTGCTCGGTGGGTTTCCGGTTTCGGAGGAATCGAGGCCGACGCCGACGATCTTGTCGCGAAATGCCAAGGCGGTATCGAGCGTCTTCTCGGCATCGGCTTCGTCGAGATGGCGCAGAAAGCACATGATCAGGCTTGCTTGTACGCCAAGCTCGCGTCCGGCATCGGCGATGGCGCGGTGTAGCCCGTTGACTACCGTGGCGAAGGCGATCCCGCGCGAGGTATGGCCTTGCGGGTCGAAGAACATCTCGACGTGCCGTACATTGTCGGCGCGTGCGCGCTGCAGATAGGCAAACGCGAGGTCGTAGAAATCCTGCTCCGTGATCAAGACGGACATGCCTTGGTAATAGATGTCGAGAAAATCCTGCAGGTTGCGAAACCGGTAGGCTTGGTGCAGCGCTTCAACAGATTCGTAGCGCAGGCGGATGCCGTTGCGGCTCGCCAGCGCGAACATCAGCTCGGGTTCCAGGCTGCCTTCGATGTGGATGTGCAGTTCGCATTTCGGCAGCCGTTGGATCAAACTATTGGTGTCGTGCATCGCTGCTCTTTTTTGGTTCATGCCGACAATCACCCGCCAACGCTCTATTGCGCTGGAGCCGCAACGGTCTTCGGCCGGCCCGGACTGGCCGGCACGACATGGACGACATGAAACCCGGCCGATTTCAGTTTGTCGAGCAACGCCGGCAAAGCTTGCACCGTGCGATCATGGATGTCGTGCAGCAGCAATATTCCCCTCCCTTTGGCGGTGAGCCGGTCGAGGCTGTGCGCGATGACCTCGTCCGATGAAATCGGCTTCCAGTCGCCGGCGATCACGTCGGTGCTCCAGACCATGATCCCTAGTGAGGCGAGATATTTCTCGATCGGCTCGGAGCGTGCAAAACCCGGAAGCCGGAAAAACGGCGCCGGTGCCGCGGAACCGCCAAGCGCCTTGGTCACCGAGGCAATGCCGTCCTGAATTTCCTGTTCGCTCCGTTCCAGTGGAAGCTTGGGCATATTCATCGGATGGTCTTGGGTGTGGGTGCCGATGGTGTGGCCTTCCGCGTAGGCTCGCCGCACCAGGCCCGGAAAGCTTTTGGCCATGCGCCCGACGATGAAAAAGGTCGCCTTCACGCAATTTGCTTTCAGCGTGTCGAGGACGCGCGCGGTGCGTGGCGGCAGCGGGCCGTCGTCGAATGTCAGAACGACTTCGTGGTCTTGCAACGGAAGCGTCTGCGGGTATTGCCAGGTGCCGACCAGCGGGTATTGGGCGGGATCGACCGCGATCACACGGCTGGTGCCGAGCGCATTCGGGTTTCCCGGACATTCAGCGGCGATGCCGGGGGCGGTTCCCAAAAACACGAATAAAATCAAACCAACAATGATGCGCATTATCGCTTCTTGTGCCGGGTTGCGTTGCGGGTGGTCCTTCGATCCGCACCGTATAACCTTCCTTGAGGTACATCCCAAGCATGGGACAGTGGCGCGAGATCGGCGGACGCAACTATACTGAAAGCTGAAGACAGAACCGGGTTGCAGGATGTCTGAGGGCGATTTGATCCGGGCGGCGGAGGCGCTCATGGACGAGCACCGCAGCGGCGTCAGATTTAGGCCTTTCGCTGCCACATTTGGAATCGCGGGCGTCGATGATGCCTACGCAGTGCAGCGCGAATATGTGCGGCTGCAAATGCAGTCGCGCAATGTCGGCGCCGCCGGTCACAAAATCGGGCTCACCACAAAACGCATGCAGGAGATGTGCGGCATCGACAGTCCGATTGCGGGGGTCATTCTCAAAGATCGCGTGCATCGGTCAGACGCCAGTTTCAGCGCATCGTCATACGGCAGAGCGGGCCTCGAATTTGAGATTGCGGTGCGCCTTGGGCGCGATCTCGTACCCGCAGGGCATGTTCTCGGACTTGAGGAGGTGGCGGAAGCGGTCGACGCAGTCTGCCCGGCGATCGAAATCATCGATGACCGCCATGCCGACTATCGAAACCTCGAGGTGCTTTCCGTGATCGCGGACAATGCCTGGAATGCCGGCATCGTGCTCGGAGATTTCGTGCGTTCCTGGCCCGACCTCGCGTCGATTGAAGGGATTGTCTCCGTCGACGGCCAGATTACCGATCGCGGGTCCGGCCGCGATGTTCTGGGTCACCCGTTCCATCCGGTGGCGTGGCTCGCAGGCCATCTTGCCCGAGGCAAAACCCCGTTGCGCGCCGGCGACATCGTGATGACGGGAAACCTGGTGACCACCAAGTTTCCCGAGCGCGCGGGCGTCCACCGCTTCGAGCTTGTCGGGCTTGGTTCGGTCGAGCTCTCAATTCAACCGTAACGCGGCGTGACTTTCGCCGATGCGAGCGATACGCTCGCAGCATTAAGAGAAGCGGGGCAGAGATGTCGGCGCACATCGGTGTTTTGTACGAACGCGCGCCCGTCCGGCAGGCGACATGAGCCGCGCTCCTGATATCGATCCCGTAGCGGCCAAGCAGGCCATCATCGAATATTGTTTACGTAAGGGCGCGCTGGTCGCAGGCATCGCCAACCTCGACGCCATCGAGCGGATCGCGCCGGCGGGGCATCGGCCAAAGGACCTGATGCCGCGCGTAAAATCGGTGATCGCCGTCGGTGTCGGCGGCTCGACCGCGGGCGCCTGGCGCGTACCCGCCAAGGCGCTGAGCTATTTCGGCAGCACCGAAAGCCGCGCCTATAAAATCGTTTATGGGCTGGCCTTTTACATCGAACAAAAATTCGGCGTGCCGTCGATCTATTGTCCGCCCGACATGGATCCGGAACTGGGCGCGCGCTATCCGCTGCAGAGTTTGAAGCTGCATGCCGAGCTTGCCGGACTTGGGGCGCGCAGCCTCGCCGGCGATATCCTTCTGCATCCCGACTACGGCTACATGTACTACGCCTCATGTTTTACCGAACTGGCGCTGCCGCCCGACAAGCCGCTTGCCGACAACCCGTGCCCGGCGCCGAGCTGCGTCAGCATGTTTCAACGCGAGGGTCGCACACCGTGCATGAAGTTTTGTCCGGCGCAGTGTTTGTCGGGCGAGATCGATGCCGACGGCAAGCAGGCGTCGATGCACTACGACATGGCGGCTTGCGCCGAACTCACCCAGCAATTCGAGACCGTGCCGCAATTGCTGCGCGACGCCATCGCCACGGATAATCCCGAGGAGCGCGAGGCATTGCTGCTCGGCGAACGCAACAAGGTGCTGTGGTACCGGATGTCGGTCGGCAATGGCGGCCTGTTTGCGCAGTGTTTCGAATGCATGCGGGTGTGCCCGGTCGCGACCAACGCGCCGCTTGCGGACCCGTTGAAACGCGGCGCGGCGCATCGCGCCGCCTCGTCGCGAAAGGTGCAGAATGGCGGCGCCAACGCGGCGTGAGCGGCTCGGTGTCACGCAGGAGATGATCGAGGCGTTCGGCCCGATCGTTTTTGATCTCAGCACCAACGTTCAGGACCGCCGCGGCGATCCGGTTCGGCTGTTGCAGTTCGACGAGATCGAGCGGCAACGCGCCGGTACCGGTCTGTCCGATGCCGAAATCGCGGTGCGGCTCGGGCTCGCCACGGATCAGGTGACCTTTATCCGCGTGCTGCTCGAGCAGCGGCGCTTTAAGCCGGAGCGCTACTACCGCTTGTTCCAGCTCGGCGGCGGCCGGCGCTTCCGCGCCGAGCGCGGCATGGAACGCGATCCTTATAACGAGCCGCAGTTCAGCGCCGATGCGCTCGCCATTCGCGACGCGTTGCGCTTTCGCCCCGATCACGTTCGTCGCGAAGTTGAAAGCGGCCGTTGGACCGCCGACACCGTCGCCAGCTATCTGCGACGCTGGGCGATGCAGACCCCGGACGCAATCGCGATTGCGGCGCCCGGTCATCCGCCGGTTACCTACCGCGCAACGCTCGAACGGGCCGAACGGCTTGCGGCCGCTTTGGCAAGTCTTGGCATCCGCCGCGGTGACGTCGTCACCGTTCAACTGCCGAGCACGCCCGAATTTGCTATCATCTATTATGCGGTTGCGCGGCTTGGCGGCGTGCTTTCAACCCTGCACACGCCGTATGGCGCCGGTGAAGTCGAACCGCTGCTGCGGCACTCGCGCGCGCGCGCGGTTTTTTGCGCGGCGGCGACCGAGAAATCCGATCCGCCCGCCATGTTCGCGACGCTGGCCGCGCGATCGCCAAATCTCCCACACGTCATCTCTGTCGGCCCATCGCGCCCCGGCGTATTTTCTTTGGAAGTTCTGATCGCCGACGCCAACCCGGCACTGCTGCCGCCGCCGCCGGTCGCAACCGACGCGGCGCTGATGTGTTACACGTCGGGCACGTCGGATGCCCCAAAAGCGGTGCCGCACAGTTTTCAATCGCTGCTCGCCAATCCGCGGCAGGGCTTGCCGACCTTCGATCTGAAACCCGGCGATCGGGTCTTGAGCGTGCCGCCGCTCAGCCACGCCTTTGGAATTTTTATCGCCAATGCAGTGCTGATGGCCGGAGCGACCTTCATGCCGCTTCCGGCATTTACGCCATCGGCGCTTGCCGCAGCGCTCGAGCAGGATCGGCCGACGCACGCATTCGTCGCGCCGCCGCATATCGCGGCGATGCTCAAAGCCGGGCTACTCGACGGCCGCGATTTCACCAATCTGCGGCAGGTTATCGTATCGGGTTCTTATTGCGCGCCCGAACTAAAGCGCTCGCTCGAAGAAAAGCTGAGCGGCGGCCGTGTGTTTGAGCTATGGGGCATGACCGAAACGTTCGCGGTGCTGCTGGGCGATCCGCGCGAGCCCGCAAAGGAGCGCCACGACTGGATTGGCAAGCCGTCACCCGGTAGCGAGGTCCGCATTGCCGATATCGATGGCAAGCCAATGTCGCCTGGAACTGAGGGCGAGTTGCAGGCGCGCGGCTGCTCGGTGTTTGCCGGCTATTTCGATAACGCCGCCGCCAACGACGGCATCTTCACCGACGACGGCTGGTTACGTACCGGCGACCTCGCCGTGATGAGTGAGGCTGGCCATGTGCGGATCACCGGGCGCAGCAAGGACCTCATCAATCGCGGTGGCGTGAAACTCAATCCATCGGACGTTGAAGCGCTGATCGATCAGCACGAGGCGGTGCTGCAAAGTGCGATCGTGCCGATGCCGGATCCCATCCTCGGTGAGCGCGCCTGCTGCTGCGTGGTGCTCAAGCCCGGCAAGGCGTTAAGCCTGGAAGTCTTATGCACATGGCTGGAGGGTCAGGGCGTCGCCAAGTTCAAATGGCCCGAGCGGCTGGTCGTCATCGAGACGATGCCGATGACGCCGACGCGCAAGATTATCAAAGGCGCACTGGTCAAGATGATAGAACAATGAAAATCGAGGGGGCACGTTATGAAAGTCGCGACGCTTGGATGCCTCGGCCTGATTTTAGGGGCGATCGCGGGAGGCGCGATCGGCATCGGGCTTGGCTTTGCCTGGACTGCGCTGTTTCACACCACGTCGTTTGAAGGCTATTCCGGCATGCTGATATTTTTCACGTTCATGCCGATCGGCATCATCGTCGGCGGGCTGTTGGGCGGAGTCGGACTAGGCTTAGTGGCCGCCCGCGATGACGCGGGTACCGGTCCCCAGGCCCCAACTTCGCGGTGATGCTTAGCGGGTTGGCGATAGGCTAAGGCGGCCCGAATGACGGCTTTAGGCGGCGGATGAGATCTGCTGCGGCCGGGCGTCGCCGGGCCCAGCTGTGATTCGGAACGTGCAAACCTGCGTACTCAGGTCCGCAGCGCGGGAACTCCAGCATTTTTGCAGTGGCTGCGCTCTGCTCCACCAACACGGAGTTCTGCTGGATGATCTTCTCCAGTTGGCTCAGCGCTTTGTTGATGTGATCCAGGCTGCCGGTCTGTTCGGCGCCGGCAGCGGCGATTTCCGTCACGATACCGGCTACGTCATTGGTCGACCGGACGATCTCGCCGAGCGATTGGCCGGTGTGATTGATGAGTTCAACGCCTTCCAGCACCTGGCTGTTGCTCATAATAATGTCCTTGACGTCCTTGGCGGCTTGCGATGATCGTTCGGCAAGGTCGCGCACTTCGGAAGCCACGACCGCGAAGCCACGGCCCGCTTCGCCGGCACGCGCCGCCTCCACTGCCGCGTTGAGCGCGAGCAGGCTGGTCTTCCGGGCGATCTCATCGATGATATCGATGATATTGGAACTTCCGCCCCATGACGCCTCGATCTTGCCAATCGCTTCGGCCGTTCGGGCAACCACTTGGCCGCCGTGCTTGACGGCCTTGCGCGCCTCGCCCGCAGGCTGGCCGGTAACTGACCGCGACGTCATGCCTTGACCAGGCACGAGTTTGCGAAGCCATAGCCAGATTGAGGGCATTGCGCCGTTCGAGCCGGCGGTGGCGACGAGTTCCGTCATTGTCATGGCGTACTGACAGCCACGCTACGACCCCGTGTCATGCATGGCGCTCCTCAGCTCCCTATCGAGGTAACCAGAAGACCTGAAGAATCGTTAACAGGCGGTAACGAATCGGCAGAGCTGCGGGATTTATGTTCTCCGCGTTGGTCCGGCGCTCGTCCTAACGGTGGGGCTCAAGGGCAGGCTCGCCCGCGATGTAGGTCTGGCGCACGGCGCGGTCGTCGCCGAGCGTCATCAGCACGAACAATTCGTCTTCGAGATTGCGCGCCACTTCCATGCGATGGGCCATCGCTGGCGTGGCGCGGGCGTCGAGCACGACAAGATCGGCGAAAGCGCCCGGCGCCATGGTGCCGATCTCGTTTTCGAGGCCGAGTGCGGCGGCGTTTCGCCGCGTCATCAGATCGAATGCGGTGAGCGCCGGTAGGTTCTGGCCCTGCAACTGCATCACCTTGTAGGCTTCCGCTGCAGTGCGCAGCATCGAATACGACGTGCCGCCGCCGACATCGGTTGCAAGCGCGATGCGCACGCCGGCCGCGTTAAGCCGTTCATAGTCGAACAGTCCGCTGCCGATAAAAAGATTCGACGTCGGGCAGAACACCGCGACCGATTGCGTATCGCGCAACAGCGCGACTTCACTGTCCTCGAGATGAATGCAATGGCCCATCAGCGAACGCGGGCCGAGCAGGCCGAAGCGGGCGTAAACCGCGGTGTAGCTCGGATCGTTCGGGAACAGCCGCTTGATGGTCGCGATCTCGTTCAGATTTTCGTCGAGATGGGTCTGCATCAAAACAGTCGGAAATTCCTTCAACAGCGCGCCGAGCTCCGCCAACTGTTCGTCCGTCGAGGTGATGGCAAAGCGCGGCGTGACCGCGTAGCGCTGCCGCCCGGTGCCATGCCAGCGGCGGATCAGATCGCGGCTATCGGCAATGGCGGTCGCCGCCGGCGCCAGCAATCCCGGCGGACCGTTGCGGTTCATCGACGGAATTGCCCGCAATCATGCCGGCATTGCGCTTATGCGCTTCCGCAAACAAAGCCTCGGCCGAAGCCGGATGCGCCGTGCAATAAGCAACTGCCGTGGTCGTGCCGTTGCGCGCCAATTCGTCGAGAAAGAATCCGGCGTTGCGGGCGGCGTGCGCCGGATCGGCGAATTTCTGCTCCTCGACGAAGGTGTATTTCTCCAGCCATTCGAGCAGCTGAGCACCGTAGGACGCGATCACTTGCGTCTGGGGAAAGTGAATATGTGGATCGATGAAGCCGGGCAGGATCAGCGCGTCGGCATGATGCTCCACCGGCATCTCTGTGGGTAACCGTGCGGTCAACTCGTCCGCGGGCCCGACCGCGTCGATGCGGTCGTCTTTCACCACGATGAGGCCGTCGTCGATGTAGCGATAGCTTTGCGCGTCGCCGGCGCCTCGCGGCGCGCGCACGAAGGTCAAAAGTCGGCCGCGAATGGCACGCGAACTCAACTCCGCCACCCCTTCAATTGACTATCGGTAAAATCTCTAGCTTCGAGCGCGCGTCACTTCGCTGTCGCACCGGCAGCGAGCCACGACGCCAGCACAAGACGTTCGTCGTTGGTCATTTCGGTGATGTTGCCCGGCGGCATGAAGTTCGAGCGCACGGCGACCAAATCGATCAGTGAGGCATGTCGTTTAATTTGTTCGTCGGTATCGAGCAGCACGCCCTTCGGCGCGGCGGGGATGCCGTCCCAGACCGGCTCGGCGGCATGGCACATGCTGCAGCGGGACAGAATGATATTGGAGACATCGGCGAATTTAGGCGTCGGCGGTAACGCTCCTGTCACCGTTCGCGGTCCCGCCGCCGACAGCCACGCGATCGCAATCATGCCGGCCGCGGCCACGGCCCAGGTCCACCACGGACTGCCCTTGTGTGCGTGCCGCGAGTTAAAGAAATGTCGGATCACCGGGCCGATGGCGATCACGATGGCGACGATCAGCCAATTGAATCGGGTGGCGAAGAACAGCGGGTAGTGATTGCTCAGCATCAGAAAGATGACGGGGAGCGTCAGATAATTGTTGTGTACCGAACGCTGTTTGCCGATCTGGCCCCAGTACGGATCAGGTTCTTTGCCGGCGATCATCGCAGCGACGGTTTTCTTCTGATACGGAATGATGATGACGAAGACGTTGGCGACCATAATGGTGCCGATCACTGCGCCGATCTGGTTAAAGGCGCCGCGGCCGCTGAACACGTGCGTGAATCCGTAAGTCAGCGCGACCAGAAAAACATAGCCGACCAGCGCCAGTGCCACTTCGTGATTGCCGAGTGGCGACCGGCAAAGCCCTTCGTAAATCAACCAGGCGATTACCAGGGTGCTGAAGGCAATCCCGGCGGCTTGAATGACGGTGAGATCGAGCACCGATTTGTCGATCAGGAACAGGTCGGCGCCGAGATAATAGACCAGCACCAGAAGGGCGAAGCCCGACAGCCAGGTTGTATAGGCCTCCCATTTGAACCAGGTCAGGCTGTCCGGCATTTTTGCCGGCGCCACCACGTACTTCATCATGTGATAGAAGCCGCCGCCGTGAACCTGCCATTCGTCACCCTTGACGCCGGGCGGCAACCCGGGGCGCGGCTTGAGGCTGAGGTCAAGGTGGATGAAGTAAAACGAGCTGCCGATCCAGGCGATGCCGGCAATAACGTGCAGCCAACGGAGGATGGCGCTTACGGATTCAGTGAGTACTAGCTCCACAGTGTCGGGTTCCCCCTCCTGCGATCCCGGCAAAAACCACAATGACAGAACCGGCGTAACCTAGGCAAGCCGCCGCCGTGGCGCCTCCTTGAGCATCATTATTCCTGATTGCCTCCTTTTACACCCGCCGGTTTTTATCGGATGATAGCGGCGGGAAGGGGCGCGGTGTCCGCCGATTATGGAATGATCCTTGCAACGCTCCTCTGCGGAAGGCTCTTAAGAAGCTTGAAAAAACAGGGTATGCACAGCGTTTTCCATGCTTGATCCATCGCCACAGGCCGGTCCCGGGCGGTCCGAGCCGCTGCTGAGCGCCGTTTCCATCAGCAAACGGTACGGCGATTTTCTCGCCAACGATTGCATCGATCTTGATCTTTTCCCGGCCGAAATTCACGCGCTGCTCGGCGAGAACGGCGCTGGCAAGTCGACGCTGGTGAAAGTGATGTACGGCTTGATCCAGCCAAGCGGCGGCGAATTGCGCTGGATGGGCCAAAAGATCGTGCTCACCGGTCCCTCCGAGGCCCGCGATCTTGGCATCGGCATGGTGTTCCAGCATTTCACGCTGTTCGAAAATCTCACGGTCGCGGAGAATGTCGCGCTTGGCCTGGCGCCGACCGAACCATTTGGCGCCATCACCGAACGGCTGGTGGAAACCGCGCGCGTTTACGGCCTGCCGCTCGATCCAAAGCGCGAAGTCTGGCGGCTGTCGGTGGGGGAGCGACAGCGCATCGAGATCGTGCGTGCGCTGTTGCAAAATCCGAAGCTCCTGATTCTCGACGAACCGACATCGGTGCTCACGCCGCAAGAGGCGGATCTGCTTTTTGTGGTGCTCGACCGCCTCAAGAGCGAAGGCCGCGGCATTCTTTACATCAGTCACAAGCTCGAAGAGGTCAAACGGCTCTGCGACACGGCAACAATCCTGCGCGGCGGCAAGAAGGTGTCGACCTGCAATCCGCGCCAGGAAACTGCCGCATCGCTGGCGCGCATGATGGTCGGCGGCGAGATCGGCGAGGTGAAAGCCGCCTCCGGCCGCAGTACAACGGTGCCGCGGCTTGTCGTCCATAAGCTTTCGCTGGAGCCCGACGACCCGCACGGCACACGTCTTGAAGAGGTATCGCTCGAGGTGCGCGGCGGTGAGATCGTCGGCATCGCCGGCGTCTCCGGCAACGGTCAGGATGAACTGTTTGCGGCGCTTTCCGGCGAGCGCCTGTCGCCCGGTGAAGGCGCCGTCGTCATCGACGGCGAGGCCGCCGGTTTGCTCGACGTGACCAAACGCCGATGTATGGGCGCGGCCTTCGTGCCCGAGGAACGGCTCGGCCACGGCACCGCGCCGCGCATGAAGCTTTCGGAGAACGCTCTGCTCACCGGACATGCCGCGAGCGGCATGGTCAAACGTGGTTTCATCAACAAGCTGGCGACGCTCGCGCATGTCGACCGCACCACCAAGACCTTTGACGTGCGCAAGGCCAAGCGCGATCCGGAAGCGGTCAGCCTGTCCGGCGGCAACCTGCAGAAATTCATCGTCGGCCGCGAAATCCTGCGCGAGCCGGGCGTTCTGATCGTCAGTCAGCCGACTTGGGGCGTCGATGCCGGTGCGGCGGCGGTCATCCGGCAGGCGCTGATCGACCTCGCCGGCCGTGGCGCCGCGGTCCTGGTGATCAGCCAGGATCTCGACGAGCTGGCCGAGATTGCCGACCGTATCGCGGTGATGTTTCACGGCCGCCTTTCGGCACCGCTCGCGGCAGCCGAGGCGACGCGCGAAAAGCTTGGATTGCTGATGGGCGGCGCTGGCGGCGCGCAGCAACCCGCCGAACCGGAGGTCAAGCATGCCGTTGGTGCTTGAAAAGCGCACTGAACGCTCGGCGGTGATCGCGGTTGCCTCGCCGCTGATCGCGATCGCGCTTTCTTTGGTTACGATCGCGATCGTGTTTGCGATCCTTGGCAAAAACCCGTTCGAGGCGCTCTGGGTGTATTTCGTCGAGCCGCTGACCGACGGCTTCTCGCTCCAGGAAATTGCCGTCAAGGCGACACCGTTGGTGATGATCGCGGTCGGCCTTGCGCTGTGCTATATCGCCAACATCTGGAACATCGGCGCCGAAGGCCAGTTCATCGTCGGCGCCGTGTGTGGCAGCTGGCTTGCAGTACGCACTAACGGCACCGATGTCGGGCCTTGGCTGCTCCCGGCGATGCTCATTCTCGGCGCGCTCGGCGGCGCGCTCTATGCGCTGATCCCTGCGATCTGCCGGGTGTATTTCGGCGCCAGCGAAATTCTCACGAGTTTGATGCTGGTCTATATCGCCGATTTCGGCATGGATTATCTGGTGCGCGGACCCTGGCGCGATCCGCAAGGCATGAACTTTCCGACGACTGCGGCATTCGATCCGGCAGCGAGCGTACCAACGCTGTTTGAGGGAGCCGGCCGCCTGCACGCCGGCTCGGTTATCGCGCTCATCGTCGTGATGCTGGTGACGGTTCTGCTTGGACGCATGATCATGGGGTTTGAAATTCGCCTGGTCGGGGCGGCGCCGAAGGCGGCACGTTTCTCCGGCTTCAGCACCGATCGCCTGGTTCTCTTTACCTTCGCGGTTTCCGGCGCGCTCGCCGGCCTCGCCGGCATTATCGAGGTGGCGGGACCGATCGGGCATCTCGATCCTGGTGTTTCGTCCGGCTACGGCTTTACGGCGATCATCGTCGCCTTCCTCGGGCGGCTTAATCCGGTGGGTATTTTGATCGCCGGCCTGTTCCTGGCGCTGACCTTCATCGGCGGCGAGGGCGCGCAAATCTCGCTGAAGGTCCCGCTCGATCTCACCAAGGTGTTCCAGGGCATCCTGTTGTTTTACGTGCTAGCCTGCGACTCGCTCATCATCTACCGCGTCCGCTATATCAGCACGCTGCGAAAGCCCGCTCATGCTGCTGCTTGAGGCGATTATCCTTTCGGTGATTTCATCCGCTACGCCGCTGTTGCTGGCGTCGTCCGGCGAGCTCGTTGTCGAGCGATCAGGCGTGCTCAACCTCGGCATCGAAGGCATGATGATCGTAGGAGCAGCTTGCGGCTTTGCCGGCGCTTATCTGTCGGGATCGACGTTGATCGGCGCGCTGTGCGGTATTCTCGCCGGCGCGGCACTGTCGGCGGTGTTCGGGATTCTGACGCTCGGGCTTGCCGTCAACCAGGTAGCGGCCGGGCTGGCGCTCACCATCCTTGGCGTCGGTCTATCCGGGCTGATCGGAGCCGGCTTTGTCGGCCAGAAGATCGTCGCCGCGCCGCATCTCTATCTGCCGTATCTGACCGATATTCCATTCATCGGCCGTATTCTGTTTGGCGAGGATTCGTTTATTTACTTCTCGATCGCGCTGATCATCGCCATCTGGCTATTCCTCTATCGCACCCGCGCCGGCCTGGTTTTGCGCGCGGTCGGCGACAATCACACCTCGGCGCACGCGCTGGGCTATCCGGTGCTGCGGATCCGCATGCTGGCGGTGCTGTTCGGCGGAGCGTGCGCCGGTCTCGCCGGCGCTTTTTTGCCGCTCGCCTATACCCCATTCTTCATCCCCGGCATGACCGCCGGACGTGGCTGGATCGCGCTCGCACTGGTTGTATTCGCCTCCTGGCGGCCGGGACGGCTGGTCGCCGGCGCCTATCTGTTTGGAGCGGTGAGCATCCTTCAGCTCCACACCCAGGCGCTCGGATTCGGCATTCCTTCGCAGTTGATGTCGTCGCTGCCCTATCTTGCCACGGTGGTCGTTCTCGTGTTGATTTCAAGGACGCGTGGCACTGCCGGGTCCGCTGCGCCTGCGTCACTAGGTATGGTGTTCGTGCCTGATCGGTGAAATGTCCTACGGGGGCGTTGGGCGCTTCGCACGTAGGGGGACTAAAAAAGTTGAGGGGAATGAAAAAACGCCCGTCTTTCCAACCCGGAGTGAAGTCATGAGGAAATTGAACATCGTCGCTATGGCTGCGGTCCTTGCGACCGCGGTCGCAACGTTCGGCGGGGTCTATGCCGCCGAGAAGCTGAAAATCGGCTTTATCTATGTCGGGCCGATCGGCGACCTTGGCTGGAGCTACCAGCATGACGTCGGCCGTAAGGCCATGGAAAAGGCGCTCGCCGGCAAGGTCGAGACCACCTTCCTCGAGAACGTCCCCGAGGGCGCCGACGCCGAACGCTCGATCGAGCAGCTCGCGCGTACCGGCCACAAGCTGATCTTCACCACCTCATTCGGCTTCATGGACCCGACGCTGAAAGTCGCGAACAAATATCCGAACGTGATGTTCGAGCACGCCACCGGTTTCAAGCGCGCCAAGAACATGAGCACCTACGCGGCCCGCTTCTACGAAGGTCGCTACATTCAGGGCCAGATCGCCGCCAAGATGTCGAAGAGCGGGATCATCGGCTATATCGTGTCGTTCCCGATCCCGGAGGTTATCTCCAACATCAACGCGACGATGCTGGGCGCACAGTCGATCAATCCCAAGATAAAGGTGAAGATCGTCTGGGTGAACTCCTGGTTCGATCCGGGCAAGGAAGCTGATGCCGCCAAGGCGCTGATCGACCAGGGCGCCGACATCCTGACCCAGCACACCGACTCACCGGCCGCGACGCAAGTTGCGGAGCAGCGCGGCATCCATTCCTTCGGTGAATCGTCCGACATGATCAAATTCGGACCGAAGGCGCAGCTTACCGCCGACACTGACTACTGGGGCGGCTACTACACCAAGCGCGCTCAGGACGTGCTCGACGGCAAGTGGAAGTCCGAAGACACCTGGGGCGGCCTGGATTCAGGCATGGTCGTGATGGCGCCCTATACCAACATGCCAGACGACGTGAAGAAGATGGCAATGGCCACCGAAGCTGCGATCAAGTCCGGCAAGCTCCATCCCTTCAAGTGCCCGATCACCGATCAGGACGGCAAGACGGTGGAGTGCAAGGGCGGCGACAAGCTCGACCCCGGTCAGATCCTGAGCATGAACTTCTACGTCAAAGGGATCGACGACAAGATTCCAGGGAAGTAATGAGTTTCCGCTCATTCCCGCGAACGCGGGAATCCACTCGCGGTTGCCTATCCTGAAACTGGGTCCCCGCTTTCGCGGGGACGAGCGGGGTTAAACCAACAACAGCATGGCCGGGCTTGTCCCGGCCATGTTCGTTTTCGGCGCATCCGCATAAATTGAATCGGCCGGCAGTCGCCGTGGCGTCAGCCCAAGCTCTCATCCATTTCTAGTCGGCGGGGCTTTTACGTCCTTCTTCGTGTCGATGATCGCCGTGACCAGGCGCCCGTCCTGTTCTTTCTCCTCGCAGATGTAAACGCTCTGGATCGGGTTGTGGGTCACAGGATCGAACCGGAACGGCCCGCGCGGCGCGTCGAATGCCACCTTCGCCATCGCTTCGGCGAACTTGTCCTTGTCGGAAGCATCGCCGTCTGTCGCCCGCAAGGCTGCGTCAATGACCTGCATCGACACATAGCCGTAGTCGGAAAACAGGTTCGGATATTCCTTGGTCTTCTCGCGATAGGCGGCGACGAAGTTTTTGTTGACCGGATTGTCCAGAGTCTCCGTGTAGATGGTCGAGGACAATACGCCGAGCGCCGCGCGGCCCTGTTGTTCAATCGTGGTGGCATCAACGAAGCCGGCGAAACCGGCCAGCCGCGCTTTCATGCCGGACTGCGCCCATTGTTGTACGAAACGGATGGCGTGCGCGCCGCCGGTTGAGAAGTTGTAGACCACCGGCGGATTGAGAGAGCGGATGTCGGTCAGGTAGGGGCTGTAGTCGGTGACGGTGGTCGGAATGTACATCTCTTTGATGATCTTGCCGCCTTTGGCGATGAAGGGCGTCATGACCTCCGCCGCGATATCATGGCCTGCGGCGTAGTCCTCTGTGATCACCACCATTTCCTTGGCAAGGTTGTCGTAGATCCACTCCGCCAAGGGGTGGCAGAGCTGCCACGCGGCGAGCGAGGAGCGGAACAAGTACGGCACGCGCTCCCAGGTGATGGCGTCGGTCCCGGCCCCCGAGATCAGAAGGAAAATCTTGTTCTGCTTGACGTAGTTCAGGACGGCGAGCGCTACATTGCTCCCCTGGGGACCGACGATTAGATCGACGCCGTCGTTCTGGACGAACTTCCGCACTTTCTCGAGACCGATCTGCGGATTGAACTGATCATCCTCTTTCACGAGCTCGACCTTGCGGCCCGCGAAGGTGCTCTTCACCTCGTCGAGGTACACGTTTTCGCCGGACCAGTTCCAGTCGCCGGTCGATGCCGCTGGGCCGCTGAATGTATTCAGCACGCCGATTTTAAGCGGCGCGCGCGAAGCAGCGAGGATCGCGGGCGCCGATACCGCGCTCGCAAGCGCCACCGACGTGGCCGCGCCGGCTTTCAAGATTCCGCGCCGCGTGATCCGCAGTTTCTTCTGTTCAAATTCCACCACTGTTCTCTCCCTCTGCCTCACGCCGCGTTATGAGTGATTGTTTGTTACGCGAAACAGCCGGCGGCGTGACGGCGCTTGCGGTTAGATCGGTCTCACGTCGAAACGGCTACTGCTGCCGTCTTTGCCGATGACGTGTCAGCGCGCTGCGTAAGCGTCAAGTTCGCCGAGGTAGCCGTCCTTTGCTGCGCGCGGCAGCCAGGTGCTTTCAAAGGCGTTCCGCGTCAGCTGCACCAAATCCTTGGGCGCAAGATCGGCCTCCTCCTGAGTGCAGACGAGATTCTCGTTCATGTAGCCGCGGAAATACGCCGGATCGTCGGAATGCACTGTGGCGCGGATGCCGAGATCGAGCATCCGCTTGATCTCCTTGGCTTTGCTGCCATTGGTGACGAAGGCATTTGAGACCGGGCAGATTGTCAGCGCGATCTGCCGGCGCGCCACCTCATCAATCAGCGCGTTGGAATCCAGCACGTTGACGCCGTGGTCGATGCGGTTGACGCCGATCTCCTCCAGCACCTGCCTGATATGCTCGGTCGAGTTCTGCTGGTCGACGTCGCAATGCATGGTCAGGAAATAGCCCTCGCGGCGGGCGCGCTCGAACACCTCCTTGAATTTGACCGGCGGATTGTTTTTCTCGTCGGAATCGAGACCGACGCCGATGATCCATTCGCGATAGGGCAGCGACTGCACCAGAGTGGTCATGGCGAATTCGGCGCTCCAGTCGCGCAGAAAGCACATGATCAGCTGGCTCTTGATGCCGAGGATGCGCTCGGCATCAAGCTGCGCCCGCCGGATGCCGCGGATTACGACGTCAAACGCCACGCCGCGCCCGGTATGCGGCTGCGGATCGAAGAACATCTCGGCGTAGCGGACGTTTTGCGCTCGCGCCTTGGCGAGATAGGCAAACGTCAGATCGTAGAAGTCCGGTTCGTGGACCAGAACCCTCATACCCTCGTAATAGATCTTCAGAAACGAAGGCAGATCGTGAAAATCATAGGCCGCACGCATCTCGGCGACGTTCGTGTACGGCAGCGTCATGCCGTTTCTTTTCGCCAGCTCGAACTTCATTTCCGGTTCAAGCGTGCCCTCCAGATGCACGTGCAGCTCGCACTTCGGCATGCCTGCAATGAACTCGTGCATATCGCTCATGGCTGTCTCCTGTCAGCTCGCCCCGACGGCTAGAAACCGGCGTTGCCAAGTTAGCTGAAACCGGCGAGCGGAGTCGATCTAGAGCGTCTCCGGCATTGGCACAGCCTTGCCGTCGGCCAGCGCGAATTGCGGGATGTGGCCCAAGCCCTGGACGAGGCGCGCGTCGGCGCCGAGCGCCTTTTCCCAATCGTGGCCTTCGGTCAGGATCACGCCAGCGCCGACGATATTGGCCCCCGCCGAGCGCACGAGCTTGAGCGTTGCGGCGAGACTTGAGCCGGTCGCGACGACATCGTCGACCACGACCACGCGCCGCCCAGCCAAGAGCGGCACCGAACGGCGGTCGAGCATCAAGCGCTGCTTGCTCGACGTCGTCACCGACTGCACCTCCTGCACCAGGGCGTCGGCCAAATGGATCTTCGGCGACTTCTGGGCGATGACATAGTGATCAAGGCCGAGCGCACGCGAGACTTCGATGACGACCGGGATGCCGAGTGTCGCCGCGCCGACGACGATGTCCGGCTTCAGCGGGCCGAGCTTCGCTGCCAACGCCTTGCCGATGCGCTCGCCGAACTGCACGCCCATGTCGATCACCATCAGGAGCGAAATCGCGAGCTTATGGTTGATCGGCACGATCGGCAGCGTCACCGGGTCGCCGGCGATATCGACGGTGTAGTTCTGCATGGTCGGTGGTGGCCTCCGCTGCGATGGGTAACGAGTAACGAGCAAATGTTACGCCAACTCCTTTCGGACGCCTATGCATCCTGCCGAGGCGATGCACCCACAGCTATCGTCGAACCCGGCCCAGCCGCTGCCCTGGCGGCGTTGGTATAGAGTTATAAGGTATTTTGGGTTTGACTGCGGAGCAGGCAATTCGCGGCTCCTTGGGCAATGGCAACCAACACTCCGGGTCGGAATGATCGCAGCTTCGCGCTGATGCCGACGCTCATGCTGAGCATCGGCCTCCTCGTGCTGTGTTCGGTCGGGGCGGTTATGGTGGTCAATTGGATCGCGGACCGCCGGGTCGTGCAGGAATTCGCCTCCCGGCTCGTCATGCGGGTGCTGGCCGGCGAAGAGAAGGCGCTTCGGAATCATCTCGACGAAGCGATCCAGCAGGGAGACTTCATTGCCGACGCGATCAGAAGCGGCCGCTACAAGCTCTCCGACGCCGCGCTGGTTGATTTCATCGGCGGCACGTTCGCGGCCGCGCCGCATGTAGACGGACTAATTTTGAGCGACGCGAGTGGCAGTGCGTTGCGCGCCGTTCGTGCCGCATCGGACGGGCAAATTCAGATCGAGCATTCCGATATAGCTGCGGACAGCCAAGTACAGGCGCTTGCGAGCAGCATTCGCGGCCACAAGCAGCCGTTTTGGGGAGAACCGGTCTATCTTGAGCACAGAGGGGACGCCTATCTAAACTATCGCGTTCCGATTTTCAGCGGCGATTCATATCTGGGATTCGTCGCCCTCGGCATTTCAGCGCAAGCCTTGTCCAGGCTCACGCGGGACATGAGCAATCCGCCGGCTTCGGTATCGTTCATTGTCTATGCACGGCACCGCATTTTGGCGCATCCGTCGATGGTCGGAGGCGTACCCGATCGATCGGCCGCCGAATCGCTCCCCACGCTGCGTGCTTTTGGCGATCGCGTTATTGCCGACTTCGACAGCTTGCCCGTTATCCGCGAAATCGGTCTAACGCCGCCGGCCGGCGTTTTCGCCCGCGAGGCGTCGGTCGACGGTGAGCCATATTTCGTGTTCGCACGCGAGATCAGCGACTACAGCGAATTGCCGATTACCGTCGGGGCCTACTTTCTCAAGCGCGCGGTCGACGCTCCGCTCAGGCTCCTGTACTCGGCGGCGATGCTCGCTCTGGCGATGCTCGGCGTTTCGCTGATCGCCGCCGCGGTGATGGCCGGGGCCATTTCGCGTCCGATCCATCGGGCTGCGAAGGGCGCGACCGCGATCGGCAACCTCGATTTCGATCAAGTGGCGCCCCTGTCCGGCAGTTATTTTCGCGAGATCAACAGTCTGGCGACCTCCTTCAACGCCATGCTCGACGGTCTGCGGGCTTTCGGCCGCTACGTTCCCAATACGCTGGTCTTGCGCCTGGTCAAGGAAGGCCGGGTCGGCGCCGGCACGGAAGAGCGCGTGCTGGCGATGATGTTCACCGACATCGTCAGCTTCACCTCGACCTGCGAGGCGATGACTGCGGGCGAAGTGGCCGCATTCATCAACCAGCATCTATCGCTGGTCGCGGCGTGCGTCGAACGCGAAGGCGGCACGATCGACAAGTTCATCGGCGATGCGGTGATGGCATTTTGGGGCGCGCCCGGCCGCATCGAAAATCCGGCAGCGCCGGCCTGCAGCGCCGCCGTCGCCATCAAGAACGCACTTGCGGCGGACAACAAACGGCGCGGCGCGAAAGGTCTCGCCCCGGTCCGCGTCCGGATCGGTCTTCACATGGGCCCTGTCGTGGTCGGCGACATCGGCGCGCCAAACCGGATCAACTACACCATCGTCGGCGATGCCGTGAACGCGACACAGCGGCTGGAGAGTCTGGGCAAGACCGTCGATCCCGACGCTGAAACAATCGTTCTGGTCAGCCGCGAAATCTTCGCTGCGGCGCCGGCGGGCTTTCAATTCATCGAACGTGGGTCCCACCTGGTCAAAGGCAAGCAAGAGAGTATCGAGGTTTACCAGCTCGTTGACGGACCGGACGGGACCACGAACAGCGCACCGGCCGCGACGGCTGTGGTCAGCCCGAGTTAGGCCGCGCCGCTGGGGCAATGCCTCGGAAAAATCCTGCGTGGCGGCGATAAGGGTCAATCGCCCGCTCGGAGTTTGCGCGCCGCCGCCGAGTGCCGCCGGATCAGATCGGCGAGATCAAGCCCCGGAATTTGGCCGTCCTCGACGATCCAACGTCCACCGACCATGACGCGGTCGGCGCGATTCGCTCCACAGAGGACAAGCGCGGCCAGCGGATCGCCGCTGCCGGAAAAGCGCAGTTCGTCGAGCTTAAACAGCGCCAGATCGGCCATTTTGCCCACCGCAATCTCGCCGATATCGGTGCGGCCGACGCAGGCCGCGGAGCCTTTGGTAGCCCAGCGCAGCGCGTCCTTATGGCTGACTTTTTTCACGCCATAGCGGCTTCGCTGCAGCAAAAACGCAGCGCGCACTTCCTGCATCAAATTCGAGGAATCGTTTGACGCCGAGCCGTCGACCCCGAGACCGACGCGCATGCCCGCTTCTTCCATGGCACAGACCGGGCAGGTGCCCGAGGCCAGCGTCTGATTGCTGCAAGCGCAATGCGCCACCGCCGTGCCGGCGCGCGCCAGCCGTTTGATCTCGCTGTCGTTGAAGTGAACGCCGTGGGCGAGCCAGGTGCGCTCGTTGAGCCAGCCGCAATCCTCCAGATAATCCAGCGGCCGGCATTTGTAGAGCTCAAGGCAAAAGCGATTCTCGTCCTCGGTTTCGGAGAGATGTGTGTGCATGCGCACGCCAAGCCGTTTCGACAGATCGGCGGTCGCGCGCATCAGCGAAGTGGTGACCGAAAACGGTGAGCACGGCGCGAGCGCAATCTGCACCATCGCGCCATCGCCGGCCTCATGATAGCGCGCCACCACGCGCCCGCTGTCGGCGAGAATGGTGTCCTCATCCTGCACCACCGAGTCCGGCGGCAGCCCGCCGTCGCGCTGCGACAGGTTCATCGAGCCGCGCGTCAGCAAAACCCGCAGCCCCAGCCGCCGCGCCGCGGCGACTTCAATGTCGATACCGTCCTCGGTGCCGGCAGGAAAAACATAATGATGATCGGTGGTCGTCGTGCAGCCGGAGAGGATCAGCTCGGCCATCGCCAATGTCATGGCGAGGTCGAGCGCCTCCGGCGTCAGCCGCGCCCAGATCGGATAAAGCGCCTGCAGCCAGGGAAACAGTTCGCGGTCCAGCGCTGCGGGCACGGCGCGGGTCAGTGTCTGATAAAAATGATGATGGGTGTTGATCAGACCCGGCAGCACCACATGCTCGCCGGCATCGAACGCTTTGATGTCCGACGTCGCCGGGCTGCGGCCGGCGGGTACCAGCTCAACGATGCGGCCGTCCCGGACCACGATGCCGCGATCGGCGCCGTCGGCGAAGATCGCAAGCGGGTCCTTGATCCAGAGTGCCGGATGCTTCGCTTGCACCAAATTCCTTTACTGGTTCAGTTCGTCGCCTGCGACAAATTGTGTAATTCTAATCCCGTTGGTCAAGCCGCTTCTTTAGTCGGTGACCCATAATATTCTCATCGCCGGCGCCGGGATTGCCGGGCCCGCGCTTGCCTTCTGGCTGCAAAAAGCCGGCTTTGCGGTCACTCTGGTCGAACGCGCCCCGGCACTGCGCACCGCGGGCTTTGTCATCGATTTTTGGGGACTGGGTTACGATCTCGCCGAACGGATGGGTCTGACCGACGAGCTTAACCGCGTTGGCTATCACATAGGCGAAATGCGCATCGTCAACGGTCGCGGCAAACGCGTTGCCGGCTTCGGGATCGGTGTGCTCAACGAATTGACCGGCGGACGGTTTATAACGTTGCGGCGAAGCGATCTCTCCCGCGCGCTGTTCGAGAAGATCGCGGCGACGACGGAGGTTATTTTAGGCGATGAAATTGTAGCGCTGGATCAGAAAAGCAATTGTGTGCACGTGCAATTCAAGCATGCCGGTGCGCGTTCGTTTGACCTCGTGATCGGTGCCGACGGCCTGCATTCCGGGATTCGCAAAATCGTGTTCGGACCGCAGCAAGATTTCGAGCGACAGGTCGGATATGTGGTCGCGGCGTTCGAAGTCGGAGGTTATCGGCCGAGGGACGAAAACGTATATGTCATTTACAGTCAACCGGGCCGCATGCTCAGTCGTGTCGCATTGCGCGATGACCGTACGCTGTTCTTGTTTGTTTCCGCTGCAGATGCATCAGCTGTTCCGTCGGCGATGTCAGATTTAAGCGTACAGAAGGCGTGGCTGCGCGAAACATTCGGCACCGGGCATTGGGAATGTGCCAAGATTCTCGACCAACTTGAAGAAACGCAAGATCTGTACTTCGACCGGGTCAGCCAAATCAAAATGCCGGGCTGGTCGCGCGGCCGCGTCGCTTTGGTCGGTGACGCCGCATTTTGCGTGTCGTTGATGGCCGGGCAAGGCTCGGCGCTGGCGATGACTGCAGCTTACGTGCTTGCGGGCGAACTGGCCAAGGCCGGCGGACGCCATCAGGAGGCATTCGCCAATTACGAGGCGCTGCTGCGCGACTATATTGCCGCCAAACAAAGAGGGGCCGAGCGCTTCTCCGCTGCGTTTGCGCCAAAAACCCGTTGGGGCCTTTGCCTGCGCAACAGAATAATCAACGTCTGCGCCATCCCGGGACTGGCGAGGTTCGCCTTCGGCCGGGACATCGTCGACAAGCTGAAATTGCCGTCGTACAGCTGGCCCGATGTCTGACGCCGGCCCGCCTAAGCGCTGATCGGGGGCCGGCCGACGCCGCTGGCGCGGTGAATCTGGCGCGCGACATTCAGGATCAGCGGCTCTTCGAACCGCGGCGCCACGATCTGCATGCCGACCGGCAACCCGTCCCGCGAAAGTCCGGCGGGCGCGGTCGCTGCCGGCAGGCTCACCAGCGTGATCAGATAAGCCGGCGCGATCCAGTCGATGTAGTTCTCAAACTTCTTGCCGTTGATCTCGCTCGGGAAGTTCATCTCGACCGGATACGGCTTCACCGGCGCCGCCGGCGTCAGCAGAACATCGTAGCGATCGAACAATTTGCGGAACTGGTGGAAGATTTCCTCGCGCTGGAGTTCGGCCTTGGCAAAGTCGAGCGCGGTCAATTTCAGTCCGGCCTCGACGTTGCCTTTCAGGTTGGGACCAAACTCGTTGATCTGCGCGAGCCGCTGGTATTGCTGGCCGACCATCCAGAAGCCGCGCCAGGTTTGATACGCGGCGCGGCCGCCGCTGGCGTCGAATTCGATGTGCTCAACCTTGGCGCCGAGCTTTTCCAGGGCGGCAGCGGCGTCACGGCAGATCGTGTCGATCTCGCTTTCGACGCCGATCCCGGCGATGTCCGAGACATAAGCGATCCGCAAATCTTTGATGTCGTCGCGCTGCGCCAGCGCGGCGAACGCACTCTTCCAAGGCGGCGCGACCGAGATCGGCGAAAGGCGCGTGAAGCCGGTGATCGCGTCGAGAAACAGCGCGGCATCCTCGGCGTCATGCGCCATCGGTCCGTGAACTTGTCCAGGATCCCACGGCAGATGCAGCGGGCGGCTCGGCGTCAATCCCGGCGTTGGGCGCAGACCAACAATGCCGCAGAACGCGGCGGGGATGCGGATCGAGCAACCGTAATCGGTGCCTTGGGCGATCGGCACCATGCCGGCGGCGACGGCGACCGCCGAACCACCGGACGAGCCCGCGGGGCTGAGCGCCGGATTCCAGGGATTTCGCGTTGGGCCGAACAATTCATTGTTGGTGTTGGCGCCGCAGGCGAATTCCGGCGTGTTGGTCTTGGCGAGCACGATGGCGCCGGCGGCCTTGAGCCGGCGCACCGCCTCGGCATCTTCGGTCGGCACATAATCCTTGAACAGCGGTGAGGCGAAGGTGGTGCGGATGCCGGCGGTCGGCGTCACGTCTTTGACCGCGATCGGCAGGCCATGCAGCGAGCCAAGCGGGTCGCCCTTCATCACCGCGGTTTCGGCAAGCCGCGCCGCATCGCGCGCCTGCTCGGCGGCGAGCGTGACGATGGCATTGAGTTTCGGATTGAGCGCTTCGATCGCGGCGAGGAACGCGTCGAGCACCTCGACCGGGCTGACGGCGCGCGACGCAATAAGCCGCGCCAGTTCGCGTGCGGATTTGCGCACCAGCGTGCCGTCCGATTTAGAAAGCGTCTGCGCCTCGTGCCGCGATGCCGTCGGCATGCGCTATTCGCCGGCGTCGATGATGGCGATGCAAGGGCCGCCGCCTTGCGGTCCCTGGTGCATGGCATCGACGGAAACAAACACCGCCGGATCGCCGATTGCGGCTGCGGCAACGCCGCCGACCGCGCCCTTGGCGTGGCGATGCCACGGCACGTCGGAATCGTCCATCATGATCTGGCGCCGGCCGCGCAGCTTGCCGGTGCGGTCGGCCTCGCATTTCATGAAGCAGTTGACCAGCCGGCCTTTCAGATCTTCGGCGCGTGGCCGCTCCGGCAGATCGAGCCCGGCATTGCGGATCGACTCGTAGATGCCGTCAATGTCGAGCGCGTCCTTCATTACCGCGTGGCCGATCCGATAGCGGCCGCCGGCGCCTTTCTTGTTACCAAGGAGCACGATCTGCGCCTGCGTTAGCTCGACGCCCGAGGAACACGAAGCGACCGACGAAAAAAGGTCGAGGTTGTGGCAGATTTCCTCCGGCTTCGGCATCTTGATTTCACGCAAGCCAACGGCGATGCCGAGGCCGGTGGTGCCGTTCGAGACGCCCATGGAATCGTGCACCTCGCAGGCGACTTCCTTGCCGCGCGAGTGCGCGTCGATCACTGAATCCACGGTGAGGAGTGGCGTTTTGGTCTGGACGTAATGCACATCCGCGGGATCGTCGATGCCGGCATCGCGCATCGCCGCGCGCACAGCCTCGGCGACTTTCTCCACCATCGCCGGCCGGCCGATGTCCTCAGGGAAAATCTCGGCGCTCATCGCGGTGCCGATCACAAGCCGCGGTTTGTCCGCCGGGCCGGTCTTAGCGTTGCGCGCGAACACGGTCGCGTGCGGGGTGATGACGCCATCGCAGCCGCCCGACCAGACCATCGGTATCGTTGCGATCTCTTCAACCGAACGGCTGCCGAGTTTTTTCAGCACCGCGCGAAACGCCTGGTCCGCGAGAATGCGAGTGAAATCGTTGACGCCGCCATTGCCTTCGGTCTTGCCGATCACGGCGATCACTTCGTCAGCTTTGAACTGGCCCTTTTTGATAGCGGCCTCCATGCCGGAGGCATCCTGCACGTTCTTGAGTTCGACTTTGACGACTTCAATGGCCATTACGCTTTATCC
>CAWJBG010000024.1:0-89780 GCA_963841025.1 uncultured Alphaproteobacteria bacterium
AGCGCTTAATATCCCCTGCGCCGGCGCTTTTTGGCGGCTTTTTTGGCCGCGAGGCGGGCAGCGGCCGCCGCATCGAACTGGTCCGATGTTTCCATCTGATCGTTGGCGACTTCCTGGGAGGGCGCGGAGCCCACTTTCGCCCGGTCCAGAATGAACCTGGCATAGTCGTCCATATCGCCGGCAAATGGCTTGATGTGGCCATTGGCAGTCAGCCACAGCCGGTCGGCCACGAGCTCGATCAGCGAACGGTCGTGGGTGATCAGGATGACAGCGCCTTCGTAATCGTTAAGCGCATCGAGGAGCGCCCGGCGGCTGTCGATATCGAGATGGTTGGTCGGCTCGTCGAGAATGAGCAGGTGTGGCGCCGCCATGGCGACAAGGTTGAGCAATAGCCGCGCGCGCTCGCCGCCGGAGAGGTTCGCAACGGTGGTTTCCTGCTTGTCGAACGACAGACCGAACTGCGCGAGCCGCGAGCGGCGCGCAGATTCGCTGTCATCCGGCCGCTCGCGCCGCATGATTTCGAGCGGCGTGTCGGCCGGGTCGAGCGCCTCGATCTGGTGTTGATGAAACCAGCCGACCCGGATGCGCTGCTCGCGCTTCATCTCACCGGACTGTAGCGGCAACGCGCCCGCGATCATCTTGGCGAAGGTCGATTTGCCGGCACCGTTGACGCCCAACAGGCCGATCCGATCGTCGACATCAAGCCGAAGATTAAGGTTCCGCAGCACCGCTGTGCCGTTGTAGCCGACCGCCGCGCTTTCGAGCTGGATCAACGGCGGAGCCAACGGCCGCAACGGCGACGGCAGCGTGAACGGCGCAACCCGCTCCTCGACCGTCTCGGCGATCGGCTCAAGCTTGGCGAGACGTTTGATGCGCGATTGCGCCTGCGACGCCTTGCTGGCCTTGGCCCGGAAGCGATCGATGAAGCGCTGCAGATGCGCGCGTTCGGCGTCCTGTTTGACCTTGGTTGCGGCTTGCAAGCGCGTCTTCTCCGCGCGCCGGGTCTCGAAATCGTTGTAGCCGCCGGTGTAAAGCTCGAGCTTGCCTTGGCTTAGATGCAGGATGGCGTCGACCGAATTGTTGAGAAGCTCGCGGTCGTGGCTGACGATCAGAGCTGTATGCGGATATTTCTTCAGCCGCGCTTCCAGCCAAAGCGCGCCTTCAAGGTCGAGATAGTTGGTCGGCTCGTCGAGCAGCAGTAAATCGGGCTCGGCGAACAGCGCCGCCGCCAGCGCCACCCGCATCCGCCAGCCGCCGGAAAACTCAGCCATCGGACGCTCAAGGTCGGCATTGGTAAAGCCAAGCCCGTTGAGAATTTCAGCAGCGCGCGCCGGCGCCCGATCGGCATCGATCGCGTTGAGTTGCTGGTAAATGTCGGCGAGTTCCTCCGGCTCGGCTGCTTCCAGCGCCGCGTTGAGCGTCTCGCGTCTGGTATCGGCGGCAAGGATAGTGTCGAGCAGGCTCGTCGGCGTCGCCGGATGCTCCTGATCGACCGAACCGATCCGTGCCGCCTTCGGCAACAGAATCTCGCCGCTGAGCGGAATGAGATCGCCGACCACAAGCTTAAACAGCGTCGATTTGCCGACCCCATTCCTCCCGATCAGCCCGACCTTGGCGCCGGGCGGGATGGCAACACTCGCCGAATCGAAAAATCGCCGGCCCCAGGCGTCAAAGATAAGGTTCTCGATCCGAAGCATATCGCTGGTGCCGAAATTAACGATGAATTGTGAAGAAAGGGGCGCTCTCTTACCGCGCCGCGCTTGAGATAGCGAGGGAAGACCTCAATTTCAATTCATTTGCGTAAAACGCGTCATTGCGAGGAGCACTTGCGACGAAGCAATCCAGACCTCACCGCCGGACTGGATTGCTTCGCTCCGCTCGCAATGACGAGTTAAAGGCTCTCGTGACGGGTAGAAATTAAAGCGCCTCGACCGTCACCACGCCGGTCACTGCCTTGATGGCGCCGGCGATCTGCGGCGAAACTTTGAAGCGGCCGGGAAGTTTGACCTCGACCTCGTTGCCGTTTTCGAGCATCAGCACCACGCTCACTTCGCCCTCGGCGTGATCGGCGCCGTTGCGCGCGGACGGAATTTTGATCGGCTCAAGGCGTTTGGCCACGCCTTCGATCGGCGCGTCGTTGCGCAAGAACACGCGCAAGCCTTTCTGCATTTTCGCCGCCGCCTGATCGAGCGGCTCGACCGACTGGATGCGGGCGCGGACTTCGTCGCCTTGGACCTCGGCGCTGAGCAACATCAGCACCGCCGATCCCGGTTCGAGCAGATCGCGATACTGCGCCAAGCCCTCCGCGAACAGCACCGCCTCGTAATGGCCGCTCGGATCGGACAACCCGATGATCCCCATTTTACTGCCGTTGCGGGTACGCCGCTCGGTGCGCGATACCACGGTGCCAGCGACGCGGCCGGCACTGGCGCCGGCTTTGACGGCGCGGGAAAATTCGGACCAGGGCTGCACCCGCAGCCGCTTGAGCGCCGCGGCGTAATCGTCGAGCGGGTGACCGCTGAGGAAGAAGCCAACCGCATCGAACTCCCGCTGCAAACGCTGCGCCGGCAGCCACGGCTCAATCGCCGGCAACACGACGCGCTCCGGCGCCGCCGGTCCGGCGAACAACTCGGACTGCCCGATCGCTGCATCCTCGTGGGAGCGCTGCGCAGTGCCCAGGATCGCGTCGACAGCTGCGAACACACTGGCGCGGTTCGGCTCGATGGCATCGAACGCGCCGGCAGCGACGAGACTCTCCAGCACCCGTTTGTTGATGGCGCGCGGATTGATGCGCCGGGCGAAGTCGGCAAGGTCGGTGAAGGGGCGTTCGTCGCGCGCCGCGATGATGCTCTCGACCGCCTGACGGCCGACGCCGCGCAGCGCCGAAAGCGCGTACTGGATGGTGTTGCCGGCGGGCTCGAATTCGAGGCCGGAACGATTGATCGAGGGCGGCTCGACTTTGCTGCCGAGCCGCTCCACCTCGGCGCGGAATTCGGCGAGCTTGTCGGTGTTGCCCATGGCGAGCGTCATCGACGCGGCCAAAAACTCGACCGGGTAATTCGCCTTCATATAGGCGGTTTGATAGGTCAGCAGCGCATACGGCGCGGAGTGCGATTTGTTGAAGCCGTATTCGGCGAACTTCGCGCAGGTGTCGAAGATCGCTTCGGCGTCGGCGCGGCCGATGCCGCGTTCGACCGCGCCGGAGATGAAACTGCCGCGCTGCGACGCCATCTCTTTGCGGTCTTTCTTGCCCATGGCGCGGCGCAGGATATCGGCCTTGCCGAGGCTGTAGCCGGCAAGATCGCGCGCGATCTGCTGAACCTGCTCCTGATAGGTGATGACGCCGTAGGTCGCCTGCAGGATCGGTTCGAGCTTGGGATGCAGATAGTCGGTTTGTTCGTGGCCGAGTTTGCGCGCGCAATAGGTCGGAATGTTCGCCATCGGACCAGGACGATACAGCGCGACCAGCACAATCAGATCTTCAAACCGGTCCGGGCGCATGTCGATCAGCGCGCGCCGCATGCCCGCGCTTTCCACCTGGAACACGCCCACCGTCTCGCCGCGCGCCAGCATCGCGTAGGACTTGGCATCATCGAGCGGCAGACTGGAGAGATCGATGTCGACGCCGCGCCGCTTCACGAGCTTCACCGCGAGATCGAGCACGGTGAGCGTGGTCAGGCCGAGAAAGTCGAACTTCACCAGGCCCGCCGGCTCGACCCATTTCATGTTGAACTGCGTCACCGGCATCGGCGATTTCGGATCGCGATAAAGCGGCACCAGTTCGGTCAGCGAGCGCTCGGCGATAACGATGCCGGCGGCATGCGTGGAGGCGTGCCTGGTGAGCCCTTCAAGCTTCTGCGCGATGTCGAAGGCGCGCCGGACCACCGGATCGCGGTCGCGCTCGGCCTGCAGCCGCGGCTCATCGTCGATCGCGCGCGTGAGCGTGACCGGATTGGCCGGATTCTGCGGCACGAGCTTGCAGAGTTTATCCACCTGCCCGTACGGCATTTGCAGCACCCGGCCAACGTCGCGCAACACGCCGCGCGCTTGCAGAGTGCCGAAGGTAATGATCTGCGCCACCCGATCGCGGCCGTAGCGTTCCTGCACGTAGCGGATCACCTCGTCGCGGCGGTTCTGGCAGAAGTCGATATCGAAGTCCGGCATCGAGACGCGTTCGGGATTAAGAAACCGCTCAAACAGCAGCCCGAACCGGATCGGGTCAAGATCGGTGATGGTCAGCGCGTAAGCAACAAGCGAGCCGGCGCCGGAGCCGCGGCCCGGGCCGACTGGAATGCCGTGCGACTTCGCCCATTGGATGAAGTCTGCGACGATCAGAAAATAGCCGGCGTATTTCATCTTGACGATGACGCCGAGCTCGAACGAAAGACGCTCGCGATAATCTTCGACGGTTTGCCCCGGCGCCATCGGATGCCGCGCCAGGCGGTCTTCAAGTCCGGCAAAAGCGGCGCTTCGCAGCTCCTCGGCCTCTTTCACCTGCTGGGCTTCCTTCACCGCAGCCTTGGTTTCTGCGGTCTCCAGCGCTCGCTCCGCGTCGCCAAGCTTCGCATCCGCAGAAAAACGCGGCAGGATCGGCGCCAGCGTGCGCGGACGGAAAGCGCAGCGCTCGGCAATCTCAACGGTTGCGGCCAGCGCCTCCGGCAAATCGGCGAACAGCGCCAACATCTCGGCGCGGCTTTTGAAGCGATGCTCGGTGGTGAGCTGGCGGCGTTCGCCGTCGGCGACCAGCCTGCCCTCGGCGATGCACAACAGTGCATCATGGGCTTCGTAATCCTCGCGCGCGGCGAAGAACGGCTCGTTGGTAGCAACGAGCGAAATGCCGCGCGCGTAGGCGAGCTCGATCAGCGCCGGCTCCGTCACCCGTTCCGCCGCCATGCCATGACGCTGCAATTCGATATAGAGGCGGTCACCAAACAACCGCTGCAAGTGTTCGCAGCGCGAGACGAGAAGTGGACTTTGCCCCGCGCTGATCGCGGCGTTGAGCGGCCCATTGGTGCCGCCGCTGAGCGCAATCAATCCGTCGGTCTCGCCGGCGAGCCAGTCAAGTTTGAGATGCGGCCGCTCGGTCGGTTCGGTGTCGAGATAGGCGCGCGAGCAAAGCCGCATCAGGCTGCGGTAGCCATCCTCGCGCGCGGCAAGAAGCACGATCCGCGGCCAGCCGTCGCCCATTGCCGTCGAACGCTGATCGTGATCGCCGAAGTCGATGCCAAGCGCACAGCCGACGATCGGTTGGACGCCTGCGCTCGCCATCTTCTCGGAGAATTCGAGCGCGCCGAACATATTGTCGGTGTCGGTGAGCGCGAGCGCCGGCTGCCGGTCCTTCTTGGCAAGCTCCGCCAGCCGCGCAATCGGCAGCGCGCCCTCGAGGAGCGAATAGGACGAGTGCACATGCAGGTGCACGAAACCGGGGCTCGCGGCGGGCATATCGCTTTAAGTGGTTCGCGGATGACGATTCGGGCGTGGACCGAGGATGCGGATCGCGTGCCGCCATGTCCACAATTGCGCGCGGCAAGCTCGGCGCCGCGCACAGAAAGTTTTGTTTCACCGCAAGGCCGGCGCCGCGAAACCGCTGAAACTCACACCACCCCAAGCACTTGCACCCACACCGCGACCATAGCCAGGAACAACGTAACCGAGGCGATTGCCAACGCCTCCTCCGCAACAGCGCGAACCATGATTTGCTCCCCTTGATAGAACGAATGAGGAACATTGTTCCCTAATCGTTCCGGGAGTCAAGGGATGGTAGTGGGCTCGTTTCAATTGCGGCCGAGAAAGTTAATGCCGGCCCTCACCATCGACACGAGCGTTTTCAATTTGCCACATCCGCTTTCGGGCAACCCAACTTGAGAGAAGTCGCGTCGCCATCAGTGATGCCCGACCAGCCAATTCAGGAACGCATCGAAGGCATCCGGGAAAGCCAGAAAATAGATGACGACGGCCAGCGGGATCAGGACGAGAAGGGCCTCGGCGCTATATCTGACGATTTTCCGGGCCCCAGGCATTCCGCAACCGTGGACCTAGGCCAGCCTTCCCGGCCGTATCACTTCGCGTAGCCCTGCGATCGCAGCCAATCGATGCGGCGGGTGCCCTGCAGCCATTCGTCGACTTCGGCTTTGCTCTTGAGCCCCTTGATGTACCGCGGCTCGGCACCGGGATACTCGGCGATGATCTGCCAATCGCCCTCGGCGATCCGCTTCATTTTGAAGGTGACACGAATCTTGGCCATACCGCGAAATATGCGCGCTCCGGCCAAACTGGCAAGCCGTTGCGGCTGCTTTTTTTGACCGACCGAGCTGCGCGTCCGGTCGACGGCGTAAGCATTATTCGGGCTTCGGGCGCGGCGACCCCGGTTTTGATCAGCATCAATGCGAGCGACGCGCGGTAATATACATTTCAGACAGCCTCCGGGGGCGACGGAGAGCGGGCGGTTCCTAACCGAGCCTCAGCGATGGGGTTAAGGTGAAGAGCCGCCCTCCCTTTCCCGGCCAATTGATCCTTATCAAAGAGGGAGCCGTCGGAATCCCGTTAGTTGCGTGCGCAACTGACGGAGCGCGAAATGGGTGAGTTGACTTTCCACTGTCCAAAGACCGGCCAAGACTTTCGCAGCGGATTTCGCGCCCAGCCGGCCGAGCTGAAAGCTTTGCCTAAAGACGCAAAGATAAACCTCCGCTGTCAGGCTTGCGGCGACTACCACGAGTTCAACATCGCGGAGGCACGAATCGATGACAGTCTTAAGTGACGGTGCGAGGGCCCGTGCAAGTTCGCGGTGCGTTTTCTAATCGGTGCGTTTTCTAATCTTGGCTTGGACATATTCGCCGCTGGAGCTTTTCTTTGGTGTCTTCGCGCAAGGCCGCAAAACGCTCGCGGATGGCGGCGTATATTTCGGCGGAGCCCCGCCCCCGATGCTTGGCCGCCCAGGCGACAATCTCCTCCTCTGTCCGGCACTGTGCCAGCTCCGCTAGTGCTTCCTGTGACGAAAGATTGCGGCCCATTCTGCTCGTCTAGCGCTTTCGCGCGAGGTCCGTTTTGCGCTAGGTCAAAACATCGAATGGACGCGACGGGTTTATTTGGGCGCTCGTTCTTGTTCTCGATTTCGCAATGGTGCCTGAGTACGCACGCACTTCGCCGAAAACCCATTCAGGCTGGGGATATCCGGGCGCAAAAACATCGCCGGAGACTTGGCAAATAAGGAAAATCAACGGTATGGTCGCGGCGGTCTTGCTTCACGCTTTATGCTGGCGTTTTCCCATCAGTCAAAGGAGGAGGTTCTCAATGCTCAAGCTTTCGATCACGTTCGCTGCTGCAGTCCTTATGCTCGGCTCGCTCGCCTTGACGGCCGGCGCCCAAACGCAGTCGCCTGGCGCGGCGACCTTAAGCTCCCAGGCGCGCAACGCGACGGCGATCCAGCACGTCGCCTGCGGCCCGCGCGTTTTTGCCGGCTGCCCGTGGGGCACCTACCGCTTCCGCGGCCGCTGCGTGCCGTGCTGGACACCAGACTACGTATTTAACCTGAAGCAAGGCCGCCTCCGGGCGGCCTTGTTTTTTTGCGCCGGCGGGACAATTGGTTATTGCGAGTCTGATTTGTTGCAAGTCTGATTTTCTGCAAGTCTGATTTTCTGCAAGTCTGATTTTCTGCAAGTCTGATTTTCTGCAAGTCCGATCGTTGAAACTCTGATTGTTGAAGATCCTCCGAACAATCAAAGAGAGGTTGTTATGGCAAAGATCGCGATCACTTTGGCGATGGCTGTGCTGATGCTGGGATCGCTGGCGATGCTAAACGCCGCGCAGAGCCAGCAAGCCGGTGGTGCCAGTCTGCGCGCCCAGGCGCAAAACGCCAGTCCCGTCAGGCTGGCGGGTTGTCGCGGTTGGAGCGCAGGGTGCCGGGCAGGCACGCACCGAGTTTGCGGCCCCTATCACTGCTGGTGCCGAGTTTGTTGATCAAAATCCGCTGAGGCGACCGCTTTAGGCCAGCTCGACCACCAGGCCGTCACGGATCGTCACGCGGCGGTCCATCTGCGCGGCGATGTCGAGATTGTGGGTGGCGACGACGGCCGCAAGGCCCGAAGCGTGCACCAGTTGATCGAGCGCCGCGAAAACCCGCTCCGCCGTGCGCACATCAAGATTTCCGGTCGGCTCGTCGGCCAATAGGATTCGCGGCGCGTTCGCGACTGCGCGCGCAATGGCGACGCGCTGCTGCTCGCCGCCGGACAGCTCCGCCGGCCGGTGCGTCAGGCGCTCCTTAAGGCCAAGATAGCTCAACAGCTCGACAGCGCGCTTCTCCGCCTCCGCGCGCGCCAGCCCGCGGATCATCTGCGGCATCATCACGTTCTCCACCGCGGAGAATTCCGGCAGCAGATGGTGAAACTGGTAGACGAAGCCGATATCGGCGCGCCGGATCCGCGTGCGCGCGGCGTCGCTCATGTGCGAGGTGGCGACTGAATCGATGTAGACTTCACCGCCGTCGGCATGTTCGAGCAGTCCCGCGAGGTGCAGCAGCGTCGATTTGCCGGCGCCGGACGGCGCCACCAGCGCCACAGTTTGTCCGGGCCACACCGCAAGCTCGGCGCCTTTGAGAATGTCGAGCGTGGAATCGCCCTGACGAAACCGCCGGCTGACTTCACGCAAGAACACGATCGGGCGTTGTTCGCTTTCCTCCGATGGGGCGGCCTCGACAATCGCCGTGTTCGTTGTCGTGTCGTCCATCGCGCGATCACTCGTACCGCAGCGCTTCGACGGGATCGAGCCGCGCCGCCCGCCACGACGGATAAAGCGTCGCCAGCAGCGACAGGCCGAGCGCCATGACCACCACGGACGTGGTTTCGCCGACATTCATGTCGGCCGGAAGCCGCGACAGGAAGTAAAGCTCGGGAGAAAACAGTTCGGTGTTGGTCAGCCACGACAGGAAGTGACGGATCAATTCAATATTCAGGCAGATGATGGTGCCGAGGAGAAAGCCGACCACAGTGCCGACCACGCCGATCGAAGCGCCGGTAATCAGAAAGATACGCATGATCGCGCCCTGCGTCGCGCCCATGGTGCGCAGGATGGCGATGTCGCTGCCCTTATCCTTCACCAGCATGATCATGCCGGAGACGATGTTGAGTGCCGCCACCAGCACGATCAATGTCAGGATCAGGAACATCACGTTGCGCTCGACCTGGAGCGCGTTGAAGAAGGTGGCGTTGCGCTGGCGCCAATCGATCATGTAGATCGGCCGCCCCGCGGCCTCGGTGATGAGCGCGCGGAAGCGGTCGATCCGATCGGGATCGTCGGTATAAACCTCGATCGCGGTCACGTCGCCGGCGCGATTGAAATAGGCCTGCGCCTCGGTCAGCGGCATGAACACGAAAGCGGCATCGTATTCCGACATGCCGATCTCGAACACCGCTGCGATCTTGTAGGCCTTGATGCGCGGCGTGGTGCCCATCGGCGTCACCGCCCCGCGCGGCGCCACCAGCGTCAGATTGTCTCCGGCCCGCACCGAGAGCTGTTCGGCGAGCCGGCTGCCGATGGCGACACCCTGCCCTTCGTCGAAGCCCTCAAGCGTTCCCTGCTTGATGTTTCTGGCGATCGAGGAAAGCTTCGAGAGTTCGCCGTAGCGGATGCCGCGCACCAGAACGCCTGAGGCGTTGAAAGGCGACGACGCTAGCGCCTGCCCCTCGACGAGTGGCGCAGCGAGCCGCACTCCCGGTACCTTGGCGATGCGATCGGCGACCGCCTGCCAATCGGTCAGCGGAGATTCGAGCGGTTGGATCAAGAGATGGCCGTTAAGGCCGAGGATCTTCGCCAGCAGTTCCTGGCGGAATCCGTTCATCACCGCCATGACGATGATCAAAGTGGCGACGCCGAGCATGATGCCGAGAAAGGAGAATCCGGCAATCACCGAGATGAAGCCTTCCTTCCGCCTCGCCCGCAGATAGCGCAGTGAAAGCATCCATTCGAACGGCGCGAACGGATGAGTGCCGGTCGGCTCTTGCATCAACGTGGGTCCCCGCAGGAACCCGGAGTTTCACATGATTCTGGCGGATTCAAGCCTCGAAACATCGCCCCGCGGCGTAACCGCGCACAGCTTCAGGCGGTAAGCCGCGCGAGCGCGTCCGCAGGCGTCATAAGTTCCCGCGAACCGTCGGCGCGGCGCTTTACTTCGACCTTGCCTTCGGCCAGACCCCGCGGCCCGATCAGGATCTGCCAGGGAATGCCGATCAGGTCGGCGGTGGCGAATTTTGCGCCCGGCCGCTCGTCGAGATCGTCGTAGAGCGTGTCGATCCCCTTGGCCGTCAGCGCGGCGTAAAGCTGTTCACAGGCCGCATCGGTATCGCTCGCGCCCTGCTTGAGGTTGAGGATCGCGGCAGTGAAAGGGGCGACTGCATCCGGCCATTTGATCCCGGCGTCGTCATGAAAGACCTCGATCAAGGCGGCGACCAATCGCGTCGGCCCGATGCCGTAAGATCCCATATGCACCGGTTGCTCGGTTCCGTCGGGACCGGTGACCACGGCCTTCATCGGCTCGGAATATTTGGTGCCGAAATAGAACACCTGGCCGACTTCGATGCCGCGGGCCGAGATCTGCTTTTCAGGCGGCAATTTCGCGAACGCCGCTGCCTCGTGCTTGTCGGACGTTGCAGCATAGAGTCCGGTCCATTTGTCGAACACCGCCTGCAGGTCCGGCACGCTGTCGAAGTTCACGTCCGGCCCAGGGACTTTGAAATCGAGGTAGTCGCGGTGGCAAAACACTTCGCTCTCGCCGGTGTCCGCCAGCACAATGAATTCGTGCGAGAGATTGCCGCCGATCGGCCCGGTCTCCGCGACCATCGGGATCGCCTGCAATCCCATGCGCGCGAACGTGCGCAGATAGGCGACAAACATGCGGTTATAGGAGTGCTTGGCGCCAGCGAAATCGAGATCGAACGAATAGGCATCCTTCATGAGGAACTCGCGTCCGCGCATCAGGCCGAAGCGCGGCCGCACCTCGTCGCGGAACTTCCACTGCAGATGATACAGATTGAGCGGCAAACTGCGGTAGGAACGCACATAAGCGCGGAAAATTTCGGTGATCATCTCTTCGTTTGTTGGCCCGTAGAGCATCTCGCGCTCATGGCGATCGGTGATGCGCAACATCTCCTTGCCGTAGGCGTCGTAGCGGCCGCTTTCGCGCCAGAGTTCCGCCGACTGGATCGTCGGCATGAGTAGCTCAATGGCGCCGGAGCGGTTCTGCTCCTCGCGCACGATCCGGCACACCTTGTCGAGCACGCGCAGCCCCAGCGGCAGGAAGGCGTAAATGCCGGCCGCTTCCTGGCGGATCATGCCGGCGCGCAGCATCAGACGGTGCGAGACGATGTCCGCTTCTTTCGGAGTTTCACGCAGGATGGGCAGGAAGTATCGGGAAAGGCGCATGAAATGTCGTTGTACCAACGGTGCCGGAATTACAAGAGGGCCGTTCTGCGGAGCATGGGCTTCCATAAGTGGGCAGGAGGTTGAATTTTTTGTCATGGACCTCCGGTAAGATGATGACATTGGCCGAAAGATCGGCTAGGACGGTCACGCAATCCCGACGTGCAACAAAACTCTTAAGCATGCGGGGTTCGGTCCAAGTCTAGGGAGGATGGTCCGAGGGCGCGAGTTCAACGCTGCCGCCGAGCCGAAACAGCACAAAATCCGGGGTTTAAGCGCGGATCAGGGATCGGATGAGGATTTTTAAGCAGGGCTCTGGCCCTGCTATTTTTTTGGGCGCACCCCTGTCAGCGCATGCCAAATAGGCGCGTCATCCCTTCGAGCGTGACCAGCCGGTCGACGTAGATCACGTAACATCCAGCAAAGATCACTACCGACACGATTGTCGTCCACACTAGCTTGCGCCGCAGGTGTGGGATTGCGGGCGCACCGGGGTCGGTGCCGGGCACGACCTCCCCGCCCTCTTGCTGGCTGCGAACGCCCCATGGCAGCACGGCAAACAGCACCACCCACCAGATCAGGAAGAAGACGGCAACAGCCGTGAAGACCGGCATGTCAGCGCTGTTCCAGTTCGACCAAAGTGCCGGAAAAATCTTTCGGGTGTAGGAACAGCACCGGCTTGCCATGCGCGCCGATCTTGGGCTCGCCGTCGCCGAGAACGCGCGCGCCCGAAGCCTTGAGCGTGTCGCGGGCGACGCGAATATCATCGACCTCATAGCAAACGTGGTGCATGCCGCCGTCCGGACTGCGCTCGAGGAATTTCGCAATCGGCGAGTTCTCGCCGAGCGGCTCAAGCAACTCGATCTTGGTGTTTGGCAGGTTGATGAACACCGTGGTCACACCGTGGTCCGGCTGCGGAACGGCGGCGGAAACGTCAGCGCCGAGGACATCGCGGTACAATGCGGCGGCCTTGCCGATATCGCGCACGGCAATGGCGACGTGGTTGAGCCTGCCGATCATGATGAAACCTCCTCGCTACGCCCAACCATGCTACACCACGAGAACGTGGACGTGACAGATCGGCTTCTTGCGCCACGATTGCGCGATTGCGCCGCGCACGGCGCGCCGAACCGCCTCGGCAACGTCGTCGGGATCGCGCAGCCGCGGTTTCGGCAGCGCCGCGAACGCTTCGTCGATGGCTTCGCGGGCAATCTCCGCCATCGGCCGGCCGCCGGCATCGGCTTCGGGAATGCCGATCATTTCAATCTCCGGGTCGGCCATGAGCTGACCCTTTTCGCTGACCGCCAGCGCGACCGAGACCACGCCGGCGAATGACAGCTTCCGCCGCGCCGCTACAGTGCGCGCTTCAGCACTCAGAAGCAGCGCGCCGTCCTTGTAGAGCCGGCCGGACGGCACTTCATTGATGATTTTCGCAGGCCCCGGCGCGAGCCGTACCAGATCGCCGTTGCGGCAAACCAGAACTTGAGGGACGCCGGCGGCGCGCGCAAGTTCGGCATGTTCGGCCAAATGCAGCGCTTCTCCATGTGCCGGGATTAGGATTTGTGGACGCACCCAGCCGATCATGTCGCGCAGTTCGTCGCGCCGAGGATGCCCAGAGACATGAACGAGGTGGCTCCGGTCGGTGATGACCTCAACGCCCTGCCCGACCAAGCCGTTGATCACGCGAGCCACCGCTGTCTCGTTGCCGGGGATGGTGCGGGCGGAGAAGATCACGCGGTCGCCCCGCGTCAGGGTGACCTCCGGGTGTTCGTCCGCTGCAATGCGCGACAGCGCCGCGCGCGCTTCGCCCTGGCTGCCGGTGCAAAGCGCGATAACTTTGTCGGGCGGCAAGTAGCCGTAGCTTTCCGCCGGGCGGAAATCCTGCACCCCATCGAAATAGCCGGTCTCACGCGCGACCTGGACCACGCGTTCCATCGCTCGACCGACCAACACCACTTCGCGGTCGGCGAGCCGCGCCGCATCGGCAACGGCCCGGAGGCGCCCGACGTGCGACGCGAACGTGGTCACCGCCACGCGCGCCGGCGCGCTGCGGATGAGCTCGGCCAACGTTTTCGCCACATCGGTTTCGGACGGCGAACGGCCGTCACGGACGGCGTTGGTGGAATCGCCAACGAGCGCGAGCACGCCCGCATCGCCGAGCGCGGTCAGTCTTTTCTGGTCGGTCGGCGCGCCGATCAGCGGCGTCGGATCGATCTTCCAGTCGCCGGTGTGGAGCACCGTGCCAAGCGCGGTGCGGATTGCGAGCGCATTCGACTCCGGGATCGAGTGGGCGACATTGATGAAGTCGATCGCAAACGGTCCAAGCGTCACGTGTCCGCCGACTGGCACGACGTTCACCGGAATTTTTGGCGCGCCGGGCTCGGACAAGCGGCGCGCTTCGAACAAAGCCGCAGCAAACGGCGAGGCGTAGAGCGGCACGTTCAAGCGCGGCGACAGATCCATCAGAGCGCCCATGTGGTCTTCGTGGGCGTGGGTCAGCACGAGACCAACGATGTTGCGGCGCTGCTCGATCAGAAAGCGGATGTCCGGCAAAATCAGATCGATTCCGGGCAGATGCTCTTCGGAGGCGAAGGCAACACCGCAATCGACAATCAGCCACTGTCGCCGCCGCCCGTCGCCGACGCCGTAGATCGCGAAATTCATCCCGATCTCGCCGATGCCGCCGAGCGGCGCGAACACAAGCTCGTTGTCGGGCATCAGCCGTAGCGTCCCGTTGCCGGCTTGCCGGTGGGCGCGGCCGCGAGCGGAAAAACTTCGCCGGCGGCGATTGCCTGCACGCTGCCGTCTGGGAGACGCAGCAGCAGCCGGCCATGCTCGTCGAGCGCTTCGCCGCGGCCCAGAAGTTCCCGATCAGGCAGCCGTACCCTCATATCGCCGCCAATCCCGGCGGCGCGCGCAACCCAATCGGCACGAATGGCCGCAAAGCCTGTGCCGCGATGCCATTGCGACGACCGTTCCACCATCGTGCCGGATAACGCTGCAAACAGGCTTTCGGCCGAGACATCGGCGCCGGCCGCAGCGAGATCGACGGCGGGATAAGGCGTGTCCGCCGGATGATGTTGGCAGTTCACGCCGATGCCGATGACGACGGTGAGTTGGTCGTCAACACGTTCGCTTTCGATGAGAATGCCTGCCACCTTGGCGCCGCCCAGAAGAAGATCGTTCGGCCATTTCAACTGAAGCTGATTTCGCAACACCGCCGCGCACTCACCGATCGCATCATGCAAAGCAAGCGCCGTCACGAACGACAATTCGGGAGCATGTTCCGCCGACGCCGGATCGTGCAGCAGCAGCGTGGCGTAAAGATTTCCGGGCGGCGAGACCCATGAGTTGCCGCGTCGGCCGCGGCCGGCGGTCTGCTGCCGCGCTGTGATCCACAACGGTCCGCGCTCGCCGCCTCGCCCAAGCGCCAGCGCTTCCGCGTTGGTCGACGCCACCGTTTCGTGTTGGAGAAGGCGATAACCCGCCGCGGCAGCCGCGGAGTGAAGCTGCATCAGAACAGCGAATGGGCGGCGGCGCTTGCGACGCCGACCAGCGGTCCCGGATAGAGGAAGAACAAAATATTGAACAAGCCGCACACCGCGAGCACGACTTTCAGTTCGTATGGCATGCCGGCAAAACCCTCGGCCGGTTCGTCGAAATACATCAGCTTCACGATCGCCAGATAATAATAGGCGCCGATCACGCTCGCCAGCACGCCGATGACCGAGAGCAGGTAGAGCCCGGCTTTGATGGCGGCAAGGAAGACATAGAACTTGGCAAAAAAGCCGGCGAGCGGCGGAACGCCGGCCATCGAGAACAAGAGCATCGCCAGAAAGAACGCCATGGTCGGGCTGGTTCGCGCGAGGCCGGCGAGTTGATCGATCAACTCCACCATGCGATCGCCGCGCCGCATCGACAGGATCACGGCGAACACGCCGAGCGTCATGGTCAGATAGATCGCCATATAGACCAGTACGCCCTGCACACCTTCCGACGTTCCGGCGGCAAGCCCGATCAGCGCGAAGCCCATATGGCCGATCGACGAATAAGCCATCAGCCGCTTGATATTGCGCTGGCCAATGGCGGCGAATGAGCCGAGCAGCATTGAGGCGATCGAAACAAAGGCGACGATTTCCTGCCATTGCCCGGTGATGCCGGGAAAGGCAGCGACCGCAACGCGGACGAACATGGCGATACCCGCGACCTTGGGCGCGGCGGCGAAAAACGCTGTCACCGGTGTCGGTGCGCCTTCGTAGACGTCAGGCGTCCACATATGGAACGGCACCGCCGACACCTTGAAGCAGAAGCCGGCGAACAAAAACACCAACCCGAAGATCAACCCGGAACCGGCATCGGCTGCGGAATGGGCGATGCCGGTGAAACTCACGGTGCCAGTGAAGCCGTAGACCAGCGAGGCTCCGTACAGGAGCATTCCCGACGACAGCGCACCGAGCACAAAATATTTGAGACCCGCTTCAGTCGAGCGCAGCGACGTGCGATGGCTCGCGGCCACCACGTAGAGCGGCAAGCTCATCAGTTCGAGGCCGAGATAGAGCGCGATCAGATCGGCGGCCGAGATCAGCATCAGCATGCCGAGCGTCGACAGCACGATCAGCACGGAATATTCGAACCGCTCCTCTTTTTGCCGTTTGTCATAATCGATCGACATCAGAATGGCGGCGGCAGAGCCGAGGATGGCGAGGATTTTCAGGAATTGGGCGAATCCGTCGACCACAAAGCTGCCGTCAAAGGTGACGAGCTTGCCCTCAGGCAGCATGACTACGATCACGCCGGCGGCAACGAGAAGGACGATGGAGGCGGTATCGATCAGAACGGCGCTCCGCTCGCCGCTGTAGACGCCAAGCATCAACAGCGCCAATGCGCCGAGGCCGAGCACGATTTCCGGCAGCAGCGGAACGAGGCTGGTGATGGTCAAAGCCGTATTCATCGTCTACCTCAGCCCCGCCGATTGCACGGTACTGACCGCGTGCTGGAAATTGTCGATCAGCTGCGTCACCGATACCGCTGAGACATCGAGCACCGGCTTTGGATAGATGCCGAACACGATGGTGAGGATCACCAGCGGCGCTAGCACCACCATTTCACGCCAGCCGATATCCTTGATGTGAAAGAGGCTCGGTTTGGTGAGCTTGCCGAAGATCATCTTGCGGTAAAGCCACAGCGCATAGGCGGCCGAAAGGATGGTACCCAGCGTTGCCAGCGTCGCCACCCAATTGTTCACGCGGAAGGTGCCAAGAAGCGTCAGGAATTCGCCGATGAATCCGGACGTGCCGGGCAGCCCCACGTTCGCAAGTGTGAACACCATGAAGGCGAAGGCGTAAATCGGCATGCGGTTGACCAAACCGCCATACGCCGCGATTTCGCGGGTGTGCATCCGGTCGTAGACAACGCCGACGCAGAGGAACAAAGCCGCGGACACGATGCCGTGCGAGATCATCTGGAAAATGCCGCCGGCGACGCCCTGCGCCGTCATCGCGAACAGTCCCATGGTAACAAAGCCCATATGCGCCACCGACGAATAGGCGATGAGCTTTTTCACGTCCTCCTGCACCAGGGCCACCAGCGAGGTATAGATGATGGCGACGACCGAGAGCACATAGATCAGCGGCGCGAGGTCGAGCGAGGCTTGGGGGAACATCGGCAGCGAAAAGCGCAGAAAGCCGTAGCCGCCCATCTTCAACAGGATCGCGGCGAGAATGACCGAGCCCGCGGTCGGCGCTTCGACGTGAGCGTCAGGAAGCCACGTGTGAACCGGCCACATCGGCATCTTGACCGCGAACGAGGCGAGAAACGCGAACCACGCCCAGGTCTGCAGCGAACGCGGGAACGCGTGGTGCAGCAGCGTCGGAATATCGGTCGTGCCGGCCTGCCAGTACATCGCCATGATGGCGAGCAGCATCAGCACCGAGCCGAGCAGCGTGTAGAGAAAGAATTTGAAGCTCGCATAGACCCGGCGCGGCCCACCCCACACCCCGATGATCAGGAACATCGGGATCAGGCCGCCTTCGAAGAACACGTAGAACAATACGAGGTCGAGCGCGCAGAAGGTGCCCACCATCAGCGTTTCGAGCACCAGAAACGCGATCATGTATTGACGCACGCGACTCTGGATCGAGGTCCAGCTCGCCAGAATCGTGATCGGCATCAGCGCGGTAGTGAGGATGACAAACGGCAGCGAGATGCCGTCGACGCCCATCGAATAATTGATCGAGCCGCCGAGCCACGGGCCTTTTTCCAGGAACTGGAATTCAGCCGAGCCCAAATCAAAGCGCCAGACCAGGATGAGCGAGATCGCAAAGGTGATCAGCGTCGTCCACAGCGCCACCCAGCGTGCGTTGCCGGCACCGGCTTCGTCATCGCGCAGGAATGCGATGAAAACCGCGCCTGCGATCGGCAGGAACGTAACGACGGAGAGGATCGGCCAACTGGTCATGGATGCAGTCCCCCGGCGAACATGAACCAGGTGACGAAGGCTGCGACCCCGATCAGCATCGCGAAGGCGTAATGGTAGAGGTAGCCGGTCTGCAGGCGGACCACATTGCGGGTGACATCGAGCACGCGCGCCGAGACGCCATCGGGCCCGAGGCCGTCGATGACAAAGCCGTCACCGCCCTTCCAGAACAGCCGCCCAAGCCACAGCGTCGGACGAACGAAAATGAAATCGTAGATCCGGTCGAAGTACCACGCGTTGAGCAGGAAGCGGTACAGCACGTTTTGATCACGCGCGAGCGCAACCGGGATATCCGGCCGGCGGATATAGAATTGCCACGCCACCAGGAATCCGCCGACCATCATCACCGTCGGCGCGAGGCTCACGTAGAGCGGCAGCTGTTCCATCGCCTCCAGCACGTGGTTGGCCGGGCCGAACTTCAGCGACTCGCGAAAAAACTCCTCGGCGCCGTGACCCTCGAACAGATGCAAGAACGGCCAGCCCGCCGCGATCGAGCCGAACGCCAGGACAGCGAGCGGAATGAGCATCACCAAGGGGCTCTCGCGTGCCGCCTCGTAGTGGTGATGGTCATGCGGTTCGCCGTGAAAAGTTTTGAAGATGAGCCGCCACGAATAGAACGAGGTCAGCGCCGCCGCGGCAACCGTCATAACGAAGCCGTAGCTTGCGACGGTGCCCTGAATGACGTCGTCGGCTTCGATAATCGCGTCTTTGGAGAAGAAGCCGGCCGTGAACGGAAATCCGGTCAGAGCGAGCGTGCCGATTAGCATCGTCGCGTAAGTGAAAGGAATTTTGCGCCAAAGGCCGCCCATTTTGCGCATGTCTTGCTCGTGATGCATGGCGAGGATCACCGAGCCTGAGCCGAGGAATAACAGCGCCTTGAAGAACGCATGCGTGAACAGATGGAACATGCCGATCGAATAGGCGCCTGAGCCCATGGCGACGAACATGTAGCCGAGCTGCGAGCAGGTGGAATAAGCGACGACGCGCTTGATATCGTTCTGCACCAGGCCGACGGTCGCGGCGAAGATCGCGGTGGTGGCCCCGACCAAAATCACGAACGTCTTGGCGTTGGGTGCGAGCTCGAACAGGGGCGACAGCCGCGCCACCATAAACACGCCGGCGGTCACCATGGTGGCGGCGTGGATCAGCGCTGACACCGGCGTCGGGCCCTCCATGGCGTCCGGCAGCCAGGTGTGCAGCAAAAATTGCGCGGACTTGCCCATGGCGCCCATGAACAGCAGCAGGCAGATCAACGTCAGTGCGTCGACATTAAAACTCAGAAAATGGAAGCTCTTGCCGACCAGGTCCGGCGCTTGGGCAAACACCGTGTCAAAGTTGATCGAGCCGGTCAGCAGAAACACGGCGAAAATGCCGAGCGCAAAACCAAAGTCGCCGACACGATTGACCAGAAAGGCCTTGATCGCCGCCGCATTGGCTTCCGGCTTGTGGTACCAGAAGCCGATCAGCAGATAGCTCGCGAGCCCGACTCCTTCCCAGCCGACGAACAATTGCGCGAGGTTGTCGGCCGTCACCAATATCAGCATCGCGAAGGTGAAGAACGACAGGTAGGAGAAAAATCGCGGCTTATGCGGATCGTCGGCCATGTAGCCGATCGAATAGAGATGAACGAGGGCCGACACCGTCGTCACCACAATCAGCATCACCGCGGTCAGCGGATCGATGCGCAACGCCCAATCGACTTTCAGATCGCCCGAAGTGATGAAGTTGAACAGCGGAACCCGCGCGTCGTGCCCGCGCAGGCCCACTTCAACGAAAGCCAGGCACGACAGCACCCAAGAAATGCCCAACAACGTCGTCGTGATTAATTCGGCCGCGCGCGAGCCGGCGTCCGGCTCGGCAACCTCCTCATGCTCATGGGTCGAATGGGCGATTTCCGCGTGCGCGGCCGTCGGGTTCGGCGCAGCATGAATGCCGTGCTCCGGCACAAGCGGGGGAGCGTGATCGTCGTGCGGAGGCGGCGGGTCTTCGCCCGGAAACCGATTGCGCGCGCCGACAAGCGAAATGACGCCGGCGACGACGGCGCCAATCAGCGGCAACAGGACGATGGCTTCGTACATGCCGCTAATTCCACCCTTGACCCTCTCCCCAAGGGGGAGAGGGAGTTCGCATGTGCGAGCCGAAATTTCCGCGACCAAACGACAAACACATTTCGCCCTAGCCCTTCATCAGATTCACGTCCTCAACCGCGATCGAACCGCGGTTGCGGTAGTAAGCGACGAGAATGGCAAGCCCGATGGCGGCCTCGGCCGCCGCGACCGTGAGCACGATCAGCGCGTAGACCTGGCCGACGATGTCGCCGAGAAAGGCCGAGAACGCCACCAGGTTGATGTTGACGGCGAGCAGGATGAGCTCGACCGACATCAGAATGATGATGACGTTCTTGCGGTTGAGAAAGATGCCGAAGATGCCGAGGGTGAACAGGATAGCCCCGACCGAAAGATAATGCCCGAGCCCGATGATCATGGCAGCCCCTGCCCCGATTCCACTTCCACGACCTCGATCGCGTTCGACCGGTGCCGTGCCAGCTGCTGAGCAATAGACTGGCGCTTGACATTCGGCTTGTGCTGGATCGTGAGCACGATGGCGCCGATCATGGCGACCAGCAGGATCACGCCGGCGGCCTCGAAGAAATAAACGTAGCGGGTGTAGAGCACGAGGCCCAGCGCCTGTGTATTGTTGATGTCGCTTGCGATCGGTGCGGTAATGACCTTGGTCAGCCCGGGCGCAATCAACCAGCCGATCACGCCGAACAGGAGTTCAATCAGCAAAATGATGCCGACCGCTGCGCCGACAGGCAGATAGTTGAGCACGCCGTGGCGCAGCTCGACAAAATCCACATCGAGCATCATCACCACAAACAGGAACAACACCGCGACGGCGCCGACATAGACGACGATCAGGATCATCGCCAGAAATTCGGCGCCCAACAGCACGAACAGGCCGGCGGCGTTGACGAACGCGAGAATGAGAAACAGCACCGAGTGCACGGGATTTCGCCCTGCGATGACCATGAAGGCTGAGGCGATACACACCGCGGCGAAAACATAAAAGAAAATGGCTTGCAGGATCATGGCCGCGTCGTCTCAGCGATAGGGTGCGTCGAGTTCGATGGCCTTGGCGAGCTCGCGCTCCCAGCGATCGCCGTTCGCAAGCAGCCGCTCCTTGTCGTAGTAGAGTTCCTCACGCGTTTCGGCGGCGTATTCGAAGTTCGGCCCCTCGACGATGGCGTCGACCGGGCAGGCCTCCTGGCACAGCCCGCAATAGATGCATTTGACCATGTCGATGTCGTAGCGGGTGGTGCGGCGGGTGCCGTCGTTGCGGCGCGGGCCGGCCTCGATGGTGATCGCTTGCGCCGGACAGATCGCTTCGCACAGCTTGCAGGCGATGCAGCGCTCCTCGCCGTTCGGATAACGCCGCAGCGCATGCTCGCCGCGAAAGCGCGGCGACAGCGGGCCTTTCTCGAACGGATAGTTGAGCGTCGCCTTCGGCTTGAAGAAGTACCGCATCGACAGGAAAAACGCCTGCACGAACTCCATCAGAAAAATCGAACGGGCGCCCTGATCCAAGCTCATGTCAGCCTCTGATGACTTCAAGGACGCCGGCGACGATCGCGACCATGGCGAGCGAGATCGGCAGAAACACTTTCCAGCCGAGCCGCATCAGCTGGTCGTAGCGATAGCGCGGCACGAACGCTTTCACCATCGCAAACATAAAGAACACGAACGTCGCCTTGAGTACGAACCAGACCAGTCCGGGTATCCACGTGAACGGCGCCACCGGGAATGGCGGCAGCCAGCCGCCGAGGAACAGGATCGTCGCCATGGCGCACATCGTGGCGATGGCGACGTATTCGCCGAGCATGAACATCATGTACGGCGTCGAGCCGTATTCGACCATGTAGCCGGCGACCAGTTCGGATTCGGCCTCGACCAGATCGAACGGCGGCCGGTTGGTCTCGGCGAGCGCGGACACGAAGAAAATCACGAACATCGGCAACAGCGGCAGCCAGTACCAATTCAACACCGTGAACCACGGAATGCCGATCAGCGTCGCCAGACCATGATCGCGCTGCGCCTCGACGATGGCCGAGAGGTTGAGCGAGCCGACGCAGAGCAACACCGTGATGATGACAAATCCGATCGAGACTTCGTACGACACCATCTGCGCCGCCGAGCGCAGCGCCGCCAGGAACGGATATTTCGAATTCGACGACCAGCCTGCCATGATCACGCCATAGACCATCAGCGACGAGATCGCGAAGATATAGAGGACGCCGACATTGATGTCGGAGATGACGATGCCGGCGCCGACAGGAATCACCGCCCAGGCGGCAAGCGCGAGCGTGCAGGTGACGAGCGGCGCCAGCAGAAAGACGCCCTTGTTGGCGCCGGCGGGGATGACCGGCTCTTTGAGCACGAATTTCAACAGGTCGGCGAAAGATTGAAACAGCCCCCACGGCCCGACCACATTCGGCCCGCGCCTGATCTGCACCGCGGCCCAGATTTTCCGGTCAGCCAGAAGGATGTAAGCGATAGCGACGAGCAGGATCACGAGCAACAGCACGCTCTCGGCGACCATGATCACCAAAGGCCAGATGTAATCGGACCAGAACGCTTCCATCGCCGGGTCCCTATTCCGCCGCCGTCATGGCTGCGCGCCCGTGCGCAATCGCCGAGCATTCCGCCATTACCGCCGAGCAGCGCGCGATTGGATTGGTGAAGTAAAAGTCCGCCATGCTGGACTGGAACGGCGCCTTGTCCGCCGAGCCCCCGAGCGCGGCGAGCTTGTGCACGTCGGCAGCTTCGCCCGGCGCGATTTTTCCGATCCGCATCAAGTGCGGATAAGCCTGATAGAGGGCGCGGCGAAGCGCGGCGAGCGAGTCATACGGCAGCCGCTTGCCGAGCACGTCGGACAGCGCGCGCAGGATCGCCCAATCTTCACGGGCATCGCCGGGCGGAAACGAAGCACGCGTCGCCATCTGCACCCGGCCTTCGGTGTTCACATGCGTCGCCGATTTTTCCGGATATGCAGCGCCCGGCAGCACCACATCCGCGCGCGCCGCGCCACGGTCGCCGTGGGTGCCGATGTAAATGACGAAACCGCCGGGCGCGATGTCGATCTCGTCGACACCGAGCAGAAACAGAACATCGAGTGCGCCGGCCGCGGCTATTTGCGCGCGTGCTCAAGCCGCCCTCGCCCGGCACGAAGCCGAGATCAAGCGCCCCGACGCGCGAGGCGGCTTGATGGAGCACGCTGAAGCCGTTCCAGCCATCCTTGACCGCGCCGAGATCAATCGCCGCCTTGGCCGCAAGCGAAGCCACTGCCGCGCCGTCCGGCCGGGCCAAGGCATCTGCGCCAACGATAACAAGCGGGTGCTCCGCCTTCCGCAAAACCTCGGCGAAGCTGTGCCGGGAAATGGAGGCGAGCGTTTCCGGGCCGGCGCCGAGATAATCGTAAGGATACGTCAGCAGTACCTTTTGACCGATGACCCCGACGGGAAAGCTTTTGGCCAAGCGCCAGCGCTTGCGGATACGGGCGTTGAGCACCGCCGCCTCGCGGCGCGGATTGGTGCCGACAAGAAGTAGCGCATCCGCGGTCTCGATCCCGGCGATGGTAGCGTTGAACAAATAGCCGGCGCGGCCCCATTTCGGATCGATCGCCGATCCATCCTGCCGGCAGTCGAGATTGGCGACGCCAAGCCGCGTCATCAAATCCTTCAGCGCGAATATCTCCTCGACGGCGGTCTAGATCGCCGACCAACGCCCCCACCCGTTTGGAATTCGCGCCGGCGAGTTTTTTGGCGATCGCGCCGAACGCTTCGCTCCATGTCGCCGGACGCAAGCGCCCGTTCTCGCGCACATAGGGCTGATCCAGCCGTTGCGTGCGCAAGCCGTCGACGATGTGGCGGGTCTTGTCGGAAATCCACTCCTCGTTCACGTCGTCGTTGGTGCGCGGCAGGATGCGCATGACTTCGCGTCCGCGGGTGTCGATACGGATCGCCGAGCCAAGCGCATCCATCACGTCGATCGACTCGGTCTTGTTGAGCTCCCAGGGCCGCGCCGAAAATTCGTAAGGCTTTGAGGTCAACGCGCCGACCGGACAGAGATCGACCACGTTACCCTGCAACTCCGACGTCATCGCCTCTTCGAGATAGGTGGTGATCTCCATGTCCTCGCCGCGGCCGATGGCGCCGAGCTCGGGGACGCCGGCAACCTCGGTGGCAAAACGAATGCACCGCGTGCACTGGATGCAACGGTTCATCGATGTCTTGACCAGCGCGCCGAGATATTTGTCTTCAACCGCACGCTTGTTCTCACGGAAGCGGCTTTGATCGACGCCGTAGGCCATCGCCTGGTCCTGCAGATCGCATTCGCCGCCCTGATCGCAGATCGGGCAATCGAGCGGATGATTGATCAGCAGGAACTCCATCACGCCTTCGCGCGCCTTGCGCACCATCGGCGACCGGGTCGAGAGCACCTTCGGCGAGCCGTCCTTGTTCGGCTGCAAATCCTTCACCGCCATCGCGCAGGAGGCTTGCGGCTTCGGCACGCCGACGACTTCAATCAGACACATCCGGCAATTGCCGGCGATCGACAGCCGCTCCTGAAAACAGAAGCGCGGAATTTCGGCGCCCCCGGCTTCGCACGCCTGCAGGAGCGTGTAGTCCGGCGGGACGTCGATCTCTCTGCCGTCGACGATGAGCTTGGTCATCTAGCTTCTCACTCCGCCGCCGCGACCGCCGGCGGATCGAGCACGCCGAGGCTGTCGGGATTGGCGGTGTATTGGTCGATACGCCGTTCGATCTCCGGCCGGAAATTCCGCAGCAGACCTTGCACCGGCCAGGCAGCGCCGTCGCCGAACGCGCAGATGGTGTGGCCCTCGATCTGGGTCGTCACTCCCATCAGCATGTCGATCTCGCGTTTGTACGCGCGGCCTTCGGCCATGCGCGTCAGCACCCGCCACATCCAGCCCATCCCTTCGCGGCAGGGCGTGCATTGGCCGCAGCTCTCATGCTTGTAGAAATAGGAGATGCGCGCCATGGCGCGGATGATATCGGTCGACTTGTCCATGACGATGACAGCCGCGGTGCCGAGCGCCGATTTCTTGTCGCGACAACCGTCGAAATCCATCAGCAGCGTATCGGCCTGATCGGGTCCGGCCGGGATCAGCGGCATCGACGAGCCGCCGGGAATAACCGCGAGCAGATTGCTCCACCCGCCGCGCACCCCGCCGGCATGTTTGTCAATCAACTCGCGGAGCGGAATTCCCATTTGCTCTTCCACATTGCACGGCCGCTCGACGTGGCCGGAAATGCAGAACAGTTTGGTGCCGGTGTTGTTGGCCCTGCCGATGCCGGCGAACCAGGCAGCGCCGCGGCGCATAATGTCGGGCACCTGCGCGATGGTCTCGACATTATTGACGGTCGTCGGACAGCCATAGAGCCCCATATTGGCCGGGAACGGCGGCTTTAACCGCGGCATTCCCTTTTTGCCTTCGAGGCTTTCGAGGAGCGCCGTCTCTTCGCCGCAGATATACGCGCCGGCGCCATGATGCACGACGATGTCGAAGTCGTAGCCGTTGATATTGTTCTTGCCGATCAGCTTGGCATCGTAGGCCTGATCGACAGCTGCCTGCAGCCGCTCGCGCTCGCGGATAAATTCGCCGCGGATGTAGATGTAGCACTGGTGGACGCCCATGGCGCAGCCGGCAATCAGACATCCCTCGATCAAGAGATGCGGATCATGGCGCATGACCTCGCGGTCCTTGCAGGTGCCGGGCTCGGACTCGTCGGCATTGATCACGAGATAGCTTGGCCGGCCGTCCGACTGCTTGGGCATGAATGACCATTTCAGCCCGGTCGGGAAACCCGCGCCACCGCGCCCGCGCTGCCCCGAAGCTTTCATCTCGTTGACGAGCGTGTCGCGGCCTCTTTCCAGGATCGCCTTGGTTCCGTCCCAGCTGCCGCGCGCCCGCGCGTCGTCGAGGCCCCAGCCGTGGTGGCCATAGAGATTTTTGAAAATGCGGTCCTTGTCGGCGAGCATGTCGCTGTCTGTGTCGTCAGTTGCGTTGTTGGCCGGTCGAATCGGCGATCGGCGGTTTTGGCATCGGCGCGTTCCTGAATGTCGGCTGACGGCGTTGCGATCTTATAGATCGACGGATCGGTCAGCGTATCGGGGCCGCCGATCGGCGCGGAATTCTGCCGGTCGATTTGCGTACCCGGTTTCGGCGTCTTTCCCGCCGCCAGTTCATTAAGGATCCGCGTCAGCGTCTCCGCGGTGAGGTCCTCGTAGTAGTCGGCGTTGATCTGGACCATCGGCGCGTTGACGCAGGCGCCGAGGCATTCGACCTCGACCCAGGAGAACGTGCCGTCGGCGGTCACTTCGTTCTCATGACCGATTGTGTGGTTCAAAACTTTTTTCAGCGCATCGGCGCCGCGCAGCAGGCACGGCGTGGTGCCGCAGAATTGCACGTGGAAGCGGCCGACCGGAGCGAGATTGAACATAGTGTAGAAGGTCGCGACTTCGAGCACGCGGATTTTCGCCATGCCGAGCATCTCGGCAACCGCCTCCATCGCCTTCTGCGGCAGCCAGCCGCCAGACTGCTCCTGCGCCCGCCACAGAAGCGGAATCACCGCGGACGCCTGACGGCCCGGCGGGTACTTGGCGATCTGCGCTTTTGCCCACTCGATGTTGTCCGGCGTAAACGCAAAGCTCGACGGCTGTTTTTCTGCAAGGCGGCGCACGCTCATCGGTCGACCTCGCCGAACACGATGTCGATTGAGCCCAGGATCGCCGAAACGTCAGCGAGCATATGGCCGCGAGAGAGAAAATCCATCGCCTGCAAGTGCGCGAAGCTTGGCGCGCGGATTTTGCACTTGTACGGCTTGTTGCTGCCGTCGGCGATCAGATAGACACCAAACTCGCCCTTGGGCGCTTCGACCGCGGCATAGACTTCACCCGCCGGTACGTGGACGCCTTCGGTGTAGAGCTTGAAGTGATGGATCAGCGATTCCATCGATCGCTTCATCTGGCCGCGGCGCGGCGGCGCGATTTTGTTGTCATCGACCACGACCGGGCCTTGAGCCTCGGGCGCGTGCAATTTTTCCACGCACTGCTTCATGATGCGGACCGACTGGCGCATCTCTTCCATGCGGATGCAATAGCGGTCGTAGCAGTCGCCGTTCTTGCCCACGGGAATATCGAAGTCGAGCTCGGAATAGCACTCGTAGGGCTGCGCCTTGCGCAAATCCCACACCGCGCCGGAGCCACGCACCATCACACCGGAAAAGCCCCAGGCCCAGGCGTCTTCGAGCTTTACGATTCCGATGTCGACATTGCGCTGCTTGAAAATGCGATTCTCGGTCAGCAATTCCTCGAGATCGTCGCACACTTTCAGGAACGGATCGCAAAACGCATAAATATCGTCGATCAGTTTCGGCGGCAGATCCTGATGCACGCCGCCGACGCGGAAATAGGCCGCGTGCATGCGCGATCCGGAAGCGCGCTCGTAGAAGCCCATCAGCTTCTCGCGCTCCTCGAAACCCCACAGCGGCGGCGTGAGCGCGCCGACGTCCATCGCCTGAGTCGTGACGTTCAGAAGGTGCGAAAGAAGCCGGCCGATCTCGCAATAGAGCACCCGGATCACCTGGGCGCGTTTCGGCAGCTTGACGTCGAGGAGCTTCTCTGCGGCGAGGCAGAACGCGTGCTCCTGATTGATCGGCGCCACATAATCGAGCCGGTCAAAATACGGAATCGCCTGCAAATAGGTCTTGTGCTCGATCAGCTTTTCGGTGCCGCGATGGAGCAACCCGATATGCGGGTCGACGCGTTCGACAACTTCGCCATCAAGCTCAAGAACCAACCGCAGCACGCCATGCGCCGCCGGATGCTGCGGCCCAAAGTTGATGGTGAAATTTCGCTCGGGCAATCCAGTCATGGTAGGTAACGATAAGTGCAAATGGCGAATAGCGAATGGCGAATAGTGCGCAGCGTGAGCATTAGCGTTTTTTCGCATTTTGCTGCAAAGCACGAATAAGCGAGCGAACCATCTTGCCGACGGCCTCGCACTGCCGGAGCGTCACCTCGATGTTCTCTTTGACAACCAAGCCGACTCGCTCCGCGAGCAGCAAATGTGTCTCCAACTCCTTCAGTGAGCCTTGGGCGATGCGAAGATACTGGATGAAGGATTGGGTATGTTCCCGTCCGTGACCTTCCGCGATGTTGGCGGGTATTGAAGCGGCCGATCGCCTGATCTGTGACGAAAGCCCGAACATCTCCTCTTTCGGGAAGGCGCGAGTCAGCCGGTAGCATTCCGCAGCCAACGCCATAAACTCCTGCCACACGCGCAGGTCCCGGTAAGATTTGATCGTTGGACCGGCCGACATTCATCCCTATTCGCCACTCGCCATTCGCCATTCGCTCATTTTCGCGGCTTTGGCCGCAACGCGCGCATTGAATTTGTCCCACGCGACGACAAAACGCTCATGCCGACCTTCGCCGATGAGGTCGACGCCGTCATGCGCCTTGACCTTGAAAGCGACCCGCGGACCGGTGACTTCGATGCACTCCGCTTCCGCCGTCACCGTCATGCCCGGAGGCGTCGCCGCCAGATGACTCACGTCGACATGCACACCAACGCTGCCCTCGCCCGGATCGAGATGCTGCTTGATGAGATCGGTGCACGCCCACTCCATCAGCACGATCATGAAGCCGGTGGCGAACACCTTCGGCATCGACGCGATCTCGGGCGATTCCGGATAGGTGTAGGGAACGGTCTTTTCTTCCGCCACCTTATAAGCGATGCGATGGGTGAGCCCGGGCTTGAGCGAAGGCTTCATCGTTGCGACCCTCAGGACCCCTGCCCGCCTGCTTTGCCCGCTTTTTCATCGCCCGGCAGCACATAGTCGGTGCCTTCCCAGGGCGACAAGAAATCGAAGGTGCGGAATTCCTGCGCGAGCCGCACCGGCGAATAGACGACGCGCTTGAGTTCGTCGTCGTAACGCACTTCGACAAAGCCGGTCAGCGGAAAATCTTTGCGCAGCGGATGGCCGTCAAAGCCGTAGTCGGTAAGCAGCCGCCGCATGTCCGGATGCCCGGTGATCATGATGCCGTAGAGGTCGTAGATTTCGCGCTCGAACCAGTCGGTGCCTGGAAATACATCGATGATCGAACTGATCGGCGTCGTCTCGTCGGTTTCGATTTTCACCCGGATGCGCACATTGTGCTTCGGCGAAAGCAGATGATAGACCACATCGAAACGCCGCTCGCGGCCCAGCCAATCGACCGCCGTCACATCGACAATATTCCAGAACAGGCAACGCGGATCGTCGCGCAGGAACCGCATCACCGCAACGATATCGGCTGCCTGCGCCGCAACCGTCAGTTCGTGATGCGCGACCGCGTAACCTTTGACCGCAGGACCAAGCGCCTCGGTTACGGTTTTGCCGAGCGTGTCGAGTGTCTCATCCATTTTCAGCGTTCGATCGTCGAGGTGCGGCGAATTTTCTTTTGCAGGAGGAGCACGCCGTACAAAAGCGCCTCGGCAGTCGGCGGACAGCCCGGCACGTAGATGTCTACCGGCACGATGCGATCGCAACCGCGCACGACCGAGTAGGAATAGTGGTAGTAGCCGCCGCCGTTTGCGCACGACCCCATAGAGATCACGTAGCGCGGCTCGGGCATCTGGTCGTAAACTTTTCGCAGCGCCGGCGCCATTTTGTTGGTCAGCGTGCCGGCGACGATCATCACGTCCGATTGCCGTGGCGAAGCGCGCGGCGCAAAGCCGAAGCGTTCGGCGTCATAGCGCGGCATCGACATTTGCATCATCTCGACCGCGCAACATGCGAGCCCGAACGTCATCCACATCAGCGAGCCGGCGCGCGCCCAGGCAATGAGGTCATCGGCGGCCGCGACCAGGAAGCCTTTGTCGGACAGTTCGCTATTGAGTCCGGTGAAAACCGGATCGTTGGCACTCGTCGCACCGACCAATCCCTGGCGCGGGGCGTGGATCTGCGGGGTTTGAATCTTGGGTTCGCTCAGCTCCATTCGAGCGCTCCCTTCTTCCACTCATAGATAAAGCCGACCGTCAGCACGGCGAGAAACAACATCATCGACCAGAAACCGAACAGGCCAATTTTGCCGAACGCCACTGCCCACGGAAACAGGAAGCTGACTTCAAGGTCGAAAATGATGAAGAGAATGGCGACCAGATAAAAGCGCACATCGAATTTCATGCGCGCATCGTCGAAGGCATTAAAGCCGCACTCGTAGGCCGAAAGCTTTTCCGGATCGGGCTGCTTGTAGGCGAGCACGAAGGCCGAGAGCAGGAGCGCCATTCCGATCACCGCTGCCACGCCGATGAAAATCACAAGCGGCAAATAACCGAGCAGCAGTTGATTCAGCGACTGAGTCATCGGGTGCCCTCAGGTTCGGCCATCATGGACAACATCTTCCCTACCTCGGGAACATGCCCCCCATGCGACGGTTCCGCGCAAGCCAAGACCGCGCCGATTTGCCCCAAATCTCTGCGGATTCACGCTGGAATAATTACAGTCTGCGAGCCTTAGCGCAGTGCACAAACAGGCGCAAGACGGCGACGCCGCGACGAAACACGTACGCACAATTACGTTCGTGCGCCCGGCCGAAACGCTCTCGCGAAACGACTCGGTTTGTCGACAGCAGATCGCGGCTAAGTGATTGAAATTGTGGCGGGAGCGACCGGGCTCGAACCGGCGACCTTCGGCGTGACAGGCCGACGCTCTAACCAACTGAGCTACGCCCCCGCGGGCGCGTTCGCAATTAAGGCCCACGCTTTCGCAAGTCAAGGATTCCGGCGTGGAACCGGCGTTTTCGTGCTGCCTTGCACGCGCCATGAAGCGCGTCCAATACCGCAATATCCCCGAAAACATCGGTGGAATCGGCAAAACAAGCGTGGTCATTCGAAATCGAATCGTCTAACTGCATCGTGTTGACGGGCACTTTTCGCCGGTCATCGCTTCATCGAGGAGGGTCTAATGGCGACCAAACCAGCCACAACGGTTACATTGAAGCATCTCGCGGCGAGCCTCGCCGAAGACAATGAACTTACGAAAAAACAGTCAGAAGCGATTCTCGCCGGTTTTGTCAGCCAGATCGTCAAGCATCTGAAGAAAGGCGAGCGCATCCGCATCGGCGGGCTAGGAATCCTGCAGGTACGCAAGCGCGCGGCGCGCATGGGCCGCAACCCGGCCACGGGCGAAGCCATCCAAATCAAAGCCAGCAAGAAGGTCGCCTTCCGCGCGTCGAAGGAACTGAAGGAAGCCGTTTGATAGCGGACGACGGACAACGACGCCTTGATGACGGAAGGCTCGACCTTCCGTCCTCTCTTTTGTTTCATCTTCCGGCCGGTCTTCGCCCTTCGGGCTACGACGCCGCTGCCTTAGTTGCACCGTGGAGTGGGGGATAGGCCCGCCGAGCCGCTGCGAAGCAGCGAAGGCTGGTGGGCGGTGACGGACTCGAACCGCCGACATTCTGCGTGTAAAGCAGACGCTCTACCAACTGAGCTAACCGCCCTCAGGCGAGATTTATCTCCGCGGCATGGTCGCGTGCAAGCACCGTGAGCGCGCGCGGTGGTAATTGTCTGACTTAACTTAGCGCGCGTAGTCCGTTGACTGGACCGCGCTGTCCTCACCGTCGCCATCCGCCCGTTGCAATAGTTTGCCGGCCCCCGCGACATGCTCGGCAAGCCGAACCCACGACAACGCCAGCGTCAGCCACAAAACCTTGCCGCTATCGTCGGCGGCGGCCTGCGCCATCGCCACGCATTGTTCCGCGCACTTTCGATGATCTTGAGTGGTACCCATGACACGACCCCAACTACGCCACACCGACCCCCAGTATGGGTCGCGAAGTTTGGCGCGGGAACGGTCGCACAATGGCTGAACGCGGGCTTGTGCACCGCCAATAAAGGCGCCGGAACGCCTCGCGCTCAAGCATTGCCGAAAGACCCTGCCCGTTAAATATCTGTTAATATTCAATAGCCTGACATGCGCTCCAGTCTTAGCTGCACTGCACCAAAATCTATGGTGCACCGCACGCGCCTCCGTATATTCGCTTCCACGGTTCCGGCGCAAGCCGGACACCCACCGGGGAAAGGATTTGAGACATGTTTACATCCCTTACCCGCCTCTTCCAGGAATGGAAGCGCCACGGCGCAGTCAGGCGGGAGCTGTCGCATCTGAGCGATCGCGAACTCGCGGATATCGGCATCACGCGGTCTGATATTGACCGGATCGCGACCGATCACACCGATCGCTGAATTGGCGACGCAGTTATCGAAAAACCAGCGCCCGCCGTTGAGGCGGGCGTTGTTTTTTTTGGTCAAGGCTCGGCGGCGAATTAAACGCTGACCGGCTTGCCCTTCTCCGGCACGATCACCTTGGTGCTGTGGCCCTTCATGGCGGCGACGAACTTGTCCGGCGTCTGATCCAGGAATGGAAAGGTCCCGAAATGGCAGGGAATGACCGCGTCGAGCTTGAAATAGCGCTTCACCGCTAACGCCGCGGTTGCGCCGCCCATGGTGAAGCGGTCGCCGATCGGCACGATCGCGACCTTCGGCTGATGGATTTCCGCGATCAGCTCCATGTCCGAGAAAATATCGGTGTCGCCGAAATGATAGACCGTCGGCTCGCCCGGCGCCTTGATGATCGCGCCGAGCGGATTGCCGAGATAGATCGGCGTGCCATCGACCATGTCGCCCGATGAATGATCCGCGCGCACCATCGACACGGTGAAGCCGCCGAGATCGGTGGTGCCGCCGGTGTTCATCGGGTTGAGCTTCTCGAGGCCCTTTGAGGCCAGCCACATGCCGAGGTCGTAATTGGCCGTCACGGTGGCGCCATTGGTCTTGGCGATATCGAGCGCGTCGCCGACGTGATCGCCGTGGCCATGCGTGAGCACGATGTGCGACACGTCCTTGATGGCTTGCGCCTTATCGGAAACGAAAACCGGATTGCCGGTAAAGAAAGGATCGATCAGGACCGCCTTGCCCGCAAAGTCGAGGCGAAAGGCGGCGTGGCCATACCAGGTAATCTGCATGATGTGCCCGCCGGGTGTGAAATTGCGCGGATGCGCAACGGCGCAACCATAATGGGGCGCACTCACATGCGGAAGGCGGCGTTGGCTCGCTTATGGCCCGCGTGCTAACGAGGCGCCATGCCCGTCCTGACGCTGATGGAGGCGGCTCCGCTGTTGCCGGCGCGCGGCGCGCTAATCGGTCTTGATCTCGGCACCAAAACCATCGGCGTCGCTGCGAGCGATCCCGACCGACGCCTCGCAACGCCGGTTGAAACGGTTGCGCGCAAGCGTTTCAACCTCGACGCCGCGCGTCTTTTCGAGCTTGCCGCCGAGCGACACGCCGCGGGCTTTGTACTCGGTCTCCCAATCAACATGGACGGAACCGAAGGTCCCCGGGCGCAATCGACCCGCGCATTCGCGCGCAATCTCGCCAAGCTCACCGAGCTTCCGATCGCACTATGGGACGAACGGCTATCGACCGCCGCAGTCGAACGCGCGCTGATCGCCGCCGATGCAAGCCGAGCCAAACGAAAAGCGGTGATCGACCAACACGCCGCCGCTTATATCCTTCAGGGCGCACTCGACCGGCTGGCTCAGGCGGCGACAGGTCGTGCCGGCTGATCGCCTTCTTGGCCGCGAGCCCCGGAATGCCGCTCAATTGCCCAGGATTGCGGTGCGGATTCTGCCGAGTATTCGCGCCCTCGCCTGTTCCTCGGTCTCTCCAGAACCGGGATGGACTGCCAATGGAGCCTCGCCGCTCAACACCCTTTGCATCATGTGAAAGCCGAGCGCCCGGTAGGCTTCGAGCTGTTCCTCACCGAAAAATTGATCACCGGTCGTCTCGTGCGGAAAATCCGGATATCGGCGCTTGTAATCAAGCACGTAGTCTTCTTCGTCGCCGGTCAGGGATGCTTTCACGTAAAGAAGAATGCCCTTCCCACGCCCGTCGCCGAAATCGATTTCGCCAGCAGCACAATGCGGGCCCGTTGCGTCCAGCGTATCTTCCTTACCGTCAGCGAAGATCTTATCGACCGCTAGCGTCCGGTCTCTGATTGCTTGCCACGGCAATTCGATGGTGACACCGAGATCGATGCGCGCATAACGCTCAAGCGTAAGGAACGATCCAAAACCCATGGTTGGATCCTCTTCGGCGTCCACCGCAATGATGACTGGGCATCTGCGCTTTAGCAGCGAATAGATGCCGAGATTCTCGATATTGCCGCCGTCGGTCAGGTAAACGTATGTGTCCAGCTCGGAAAGCCGGCTAAACATCTCCTTAAGTAAAAAGTAATTGCGCGGATCGAGAGGCTTGCAGTGCGCGGGGCGGCCAACGATCCATAGCGGATTAAGTAGCCAACAGCCCAGGCGCACATTGAGAAGTGCAAGCGTCAGAGTCAGCGGCCTGATTGTCCGAGCGCCCATGTTCGATGAAATGGCCGCGCCCGAAATCGCCATCGCAGAACCAAGATCGAGTGCAGCTTCTTGCCTCTCGATCCGCGCCGCGCCCACGTACCCGGTCGCATCGCTGCCGACGTAGTCCGGCGTAAACATGAAGAAATCGGCGTTGCGGCCGCGTTTGTTCGCGTACGGCGAGCCTTCAATGTTTAGCGCCGCATTGATGATCGGATACGGGCAAAAAGTAGTGTCGATCTCGTGCAGTTTCGGGTGGACGGCCGCCAAGTCGTTATCAGCATCGCGGCGGATTGGATGGAAGATAAAAGCCTTGCTTAATCGATCGCGATAAAGACGAAAAAGCGAAGTCACGTTCGGGTTGACAAAGATCGCGATCACGACAGAAACGGCAAAGGCCATAAAACAGAGCCGCGCCGCATTGGTTTCGCCCGCCCACCACAACCAACTTGGAGCGACGTAGTTTAGAAAGAGGAAGCCGTCGGGATGGTCAATGCTGCGCGCCGCAACGAACAGATAGAGATTCCACAGAGAAAGCGGGACGATAACTGCTGAAAACCAGATCGCCGCCTTCGCCGCGATCCGCTTGAGCGATCCCGTAATGCCACCGTTGCGTTTCGCCGACGCAGCGACGTCGCCCAGATATTTGGTGAATAGAGCAATCACGCTACCCAGAAGCGTCAGCAGCGGCGGACCGACCTCCGGAAGTTTGAAAAGCGATGTTGATGTACAGAGGCCGTATTCGCCGAGGACCAAAGCGCGGACGCACGGGTGTGGATATGGGTATGGAGGACCCGGGAGTAAGGCGTAGCCCAGAATATATGGCTGCAATTCGAGCACAAAGACCAAGAGTGTAGCGAATAACAGCAACCTCGCTATACTGACAAAAACCCCGCTCAATTCGGGATCGTTTCCCATTTGCCAATGGTAGGACGCATGGCGTTGCCAACAACTCGACTTGAAAACCACCCAGATCATAAGAAATAAAAGATCAACGAAAAGGACGACGACGGTGAACCAAAAGCCGCTCATACTAGATAGGGGCAAGGAAATAGCCGCCAGTTCGTCTTGAAGATCTAATCCTAGGATCGTCGGCTGGGCGAGCAACTCAAATCTTGGATGGGATCGAAGTGTCAGCCAGACAAACAAGAGAAAGAACGGAAGAATGATCAACGCATTGGCGACAAGCCCGCGCAGAATGATGCCTACCGCCGTCACGATGTCCTTGCCGCCGCGCGGAATGAGATAGTTCGAGAAATCACGAATGTGCGCAACGGGGGCCGTGTCCGCATGCGTGCTCCTGTCTATGAAAGGAAACACGCCGCCGCCCATACTCATGGAATTCGTCAGCGCACAGCCCGTGTAGCCTCCTCCCGACACGGTCGAGAGAAAATCGACGCCATTGATGGCTTCTCTGGACTGCCGAAAGCCGTCTTTGCATACGGCAACGTCGAGCCCCTGCAGAGCGCCGAGGCAAACCGATCCTGACCGAATGCCGCCTCCCGACAGGGCAACTCCGGTCAGTTCGCTTTGAGTGCGATCGCCTGGTGTGCAAATTTTTGGATTGTTAGGCAGACCCCGTACGTAACCGCGCCGGCGTTGGATCGCTGCAAGCTCGGCATCAATTACCGCGTCGGCGGAAACTGGCGGGCGAGCGCGCGGCGCAACTCCAAACAAATGCTTGATGAAGCGCGTTACCGAATTTTCCGGCGACGCAGATCGGGCCCTCGTTTCAATTTCGCTGCCGGGTTTAAAAGTGAACGTCAGATAGTGCTCGCCCTGCCTGGGCGGACTTTGACCGGACGCATTAGCCATGGCCGCCCCCTGCCTTGAGGCAGCCAGTTTGCGGACACCCGCCGCCTCGAAAATCACTAATGAGCGTTGACTGCACAGCGCGCTCCCCAGCCCGCTCAGCGAGTTCGAAAATTTTCCAGCGCGTTAATTCACGCGCAGAGACCACACTTTAAAGTTGAACATCAACCGCTGTCAACGGGCCCGGGCCGTGATCGCCGGGCCACGGCCCACCTGCAAATCGCCCTCGAACCGCTTGGGCATCAACGCGGCGTCAGGTGTTCGGTCCCGCTGCCGTTATGGCCGCGAATCGCCCACAGACCGTCGAGACCGTTACCTTCGACCTTGTAGATAACAAGACCGGGTTCGCCGTTGATTGCGTAAGTAGCCGCAAGCGCATCGTTCATGCGCATGCCGAACCCCTTGATGGTTGAGCCTCCGATCGACCAGGTAATGGTGAAGGTTGTGTTGGAAATGACTTCCACCGTAGCCGTGCCCTTGTATTTGGAGCCGTCGGGATTGGTCCCGACCGCATCGTATTTCGAGGCCAGCGTCAGCAACTCAGCCGCTGCCGGAAGTGTGATGGCGAGGAATGCGAGTGCGCAGAAAAACAGTCGTCGCATGAGAAAGCGTCCTTCTCCCGATGGGTGGTCGTTTGATTACAACAAATACTCAATTCGCCGGTAGTGCGCGTTGCAGGAATAGATCGGCCGACCGCGTGTCGATGCCGCTGGCTCCGTAAAGCGCTCCGTGCGGCCTGGAGAGTCGCGTCCGCAGGAACGTCTCGGTTACCACAGACGGCGCGCTTGCCTGCAGTGCAGCAGCGCTCGCCAGTGTTGCAAGCTTGCCGACCGTGATCCGCGCCGCGGCCTCGCTTTCAAACTCGTTGTTGGCTTCGAGCAGCTCCACCTTCTCTCCGGTCATCGCCGACGCTTCTCGCGCCATGCCGTCGAAGATGTCGGCGGCTTCGCGGTCGCGCTTGAGCGCGCGCAAAACGTCGAGGCACATGACGTTGCCCGAGCCTTCCCAGATGGCATTGACCGGCGCTTCACGATAGAGACGCGGCAGCATGCTCTCCTCGACGTAGCCGTTGCCGCCGAGACATTCCATCGCTTCGAAAATAAAGCCCGGCGCCGTCTTGCAGATCAAATATTTTGCCGCCGGCGTGACCAGCCGCGCATAGGCCGCCTCGCGCGGATCCGTCGCGGCGCGATCGAACGCGCGCGAAAGCCGCATCACCAGGGCGACCGCGCCTTCCACCTCAAGCGCAAGATCGGCCAAGACCGCCCGCATCATCGGTTGGTCGTACAAATGCTTCTGGAACACGGAGCGATACCGGCAATGGTGGATGGCCTGCGCCAACGCCATGCGCATGAAACCGGCCGACGCCAGCGCACAATCGAGCCGCGTCAGCTGCACCATCTGGATGATGGTGCGGACGCCGGCGCCCTCGTCGCCGACCCGCAGCCCGTAAGCGCTGGCGAATTCGACTTCGCTCGACGCGTTGGAACGATTGCCGAGCTTGTCTTTGAGGCGCTGCAGGCGGAGCGCATTGACCGCGCCGTCGGGACGAAAACGCGGGACAAAGAAACAAGTGAGGCCCCCCGGCGCTTGCGCCAGCACCAGAAAGGCGTCGCACATCGGCGCCGACAGAAACCATTTGTGTCCGGTGATCGAATAAGATTCCAGCGTCGGCGTCGCGGCCGTGGAATTGGCGCGCACGTCGGTGCCGCCCTGCTTTTCCGTCATGCCCATGCCGAGCGTCATGCCGGATTTTTCCCACCACGGCTTGAAGTTGCTGTCGTAGCTCCCGGTGACGACTTTGGGGGCGACTTCAGCCAAAAGCTTCGGCTCGGAGCCAAGCGGCGCCAGCGCCGCGCGGGTCATGGTGATGGGGCAAAGGTGGCCGCTCTCGACCTGGGCGGTCATGTAGTAGCGCGCCGAGCGCACCACTTCGGCCGGCGGCGCGGCGCGCTGGCCGGATGGCGTCCAGGTCGAGGCATGCAGACCAGCGGCAACGCTGGCGCGCATCAGATCGTGATAGCCCGGATAAAATTCGACCACGTCGCGGCGAAATCCCTTGGGGTCGAAGGTGTGAAGCTTCGGCGTGTTTTCGTTGGCGCGGCGCCCCAGCGAAAATATCTCCGCGGTACCCCACTGCCGCCCATGGGCCGACAGCGACGACGCCTCGCTACCGGCGCCGTTCGCCTGCACCGCCTCCATCAGCGGCACATCGCTCGAATACAGATCGATGTTTTCGTAAGGCGGTGATTGGTTGAAAACCTCTTCGGTATCGAAGCGCGGGACTGTGGTCATGACCATTTGCCTCCCGGTGGTGCTCAATCTTACCACGTTTTCAGTGCATGCCCGTCAAAGCGGGCCGAAGCGGGCTTGCCGGGCCGCTCGAATTGGGCCTATAGCACCGCTTTGATGACCAAACCGCAGCCGCTCACGCGTCACATCGTTTCCATCAACGATCTCACCAATGGAGAGATCGAGACCGTTTTCCAGGTCGCCCATGGTTTTTTGAAAGAACTGGTCGACAAAAACGTCCCTTACCGGATCGGACGCGGCACCAGCATTGCGTCCAGGTACATTCTGGCGAGCCTCTTCTACGAGCCTTCGACCCGCACGCGCCTGTCATTCGAGAGCGCCATGCTCCGGCTCGGCGGCGCCAATATCACCAGCGCCGATCCGGCAGTGAGTTCCGCGGCCAAGGGCGAAAGCCTCGCCGACACCATTCGGGTCATCGCCAACTACGCCGACATCATCGTGATCCGCCATCCGCGCGACGGCGCGGCGCGTCTCGCCGCCGAATATTCGCCGATCCCGGTGATCAATGGCGGCGACGGCAGCCACGAGCACCCGACGCAGACGCTGTGCGACTTGTTCACGCTCCGGTCAAAGAACAAGGGCCTCAAGAACATGAAGATCGCGATTTCCGGCGATCTCAAGGGCAGCCGCACCGTTCACTCCTTCGTCTACGCGCTGGCGCGCTTCGGCGCGACCATCGATCCCCTCCCCGCGCCCGGCATGGAATTGCCACCGCACGTCGACCGCCGTTTGCGCGAGGAATTTCACTGCCGGATGATCTCAAAAGCTCCGGGACAGCCAGGCAGCGACGCGATCGACGCGCTCTACGTCACCGCCGACCAACCACACCAGCTGTCGCTTTATGCCGAGCCGGAAGTCGATTACGGCCTCGTCCTGCAGAAAAAAATCGACGCCGTGTACGTCACCCGCTTTCAAAAGGAGCGATGGACCGAGAAGGAGCGGCCATATCCGAAGATCGACGCTAAGTTTCTGCGCGAGGCCAAATATTCGCAAGCCAGCGTCATGCATCCGCTGCCGCGCGTCAACGAGCTGGACGCCTCGCTCGATACCGACCGCCGCGCGATTTACTTCCGCCAGGCGGCCTACGGCGTTCCCGTCCGCATGGCGCTGATTGCGCTCCTGTTGCGCCTGCACGGCAAAAAATCTCTGCACACATTCGCCGGCGGTTTCGCCCAGCCTGATTACCCGATCTATGTGCAGCCGATCGGAACCGGCGTCCAATGCGGCAACAAAAACTGCATCACCGGCGATCCGGGCGAGCGGCAATACGCCGCCAACAAGTTCTATATCGTGGAAGAAAATTCGGCCCAGCGCTGCAAGCTTCGCTGCCTCTACTGCGAGACCGACATTGAAGCTCAAGCTGCCGCGCATTTTGTGGTCGGCGACACGACGCGAAAGACGTTTTCACCGGGGCTCGCTTCGCTGGTGCACGCGGCCCCGGAGAAGCTCAAGCATCTCGTTGTCTATAATACCGAAGCCGAGGCCGAGACGGCCGGCTTCCATGCGCGTGAAGGCCGGAAAAAGGCGCGCGCCGGTTAAATTGGATTTCTGCTTTCGCGGCGGCACGCGGAAAAGTACGCTGTTGCCATGGACGCGCTACCCTCCTTCATTGCCGCTTTGGTATTCGGCTATCTCTGCGGCTCGATCCCGTTCGGCATCCTGCTGACGCGGCTGACCGGCGGCCCCGATCTTCGCGCCATTGGCTCGGGCAACATCGGCGCCACCAACGTCTTGCGCACCGGGCGCAAGGGCCTGGCCGCCGCCACGCTACTCGGCGACATACTCAAGGGCACCGCCGCCGTCCTGATCACCGGCTATTTTCTTGGGCATGATTTTGCGATCGCCGCGGCAGTCGGCGCTTTTCTCGGCCACCTGTTTCCGGTCTGGCTGCGCTTTCGCGGCGGCAAAGGGGTCGCGACTTACATCGGCGTGCTGATCGGTCTCGCGTGGCCCGCAGCGATCGTGTTCGGCGTGGTCTGGCTCGCGATTGCGGCTCTCAGCCGTTACTCGTCGCTCGCGGCGCTCGGCGCCGGCGCCGCGACGCCGTTGTTTCTTTGGTGGCGCGGCGACCTGAAGGACGCGAGCGTGTTTTTGCTATTGTCCGTCGCATTATGGATCACGCACCGCGCCAACATCGCGCGGCTTCTCCAAGGAACGGAAGCCAAAATCGGCGCCGGCTCAAAAGCTGCCGCCGGCTAATCAGCTACTGCCGGCACATCCCGTCAGAATGGCAATAGTGGCCGGCGTGGCAAAAATGATAATGGCCAGTCGTCCCAACGTGACATTCGCAGGTTTTTGCACTGACAAGCCCTTCCCCGCAGTGCGGGAAGCGCTTGTACTTGACCGCGGCGAAGGCGTTTTGCGCCAGCAAGCACGTTAAAACGCAAGAGAGTACGAAAATCGATTTTCTCATGATCCGCCTTTGTGTAAGCGCCGCCTTCATCCGGCGAGGGTGACCCAGTCGAAACATAGCGCGCTTTCGCCGTCTGTTCGATAGCGACTTTAGGTGCGTGCTCGTTTGGGCGTATGCTGCTCCGAGTTGAGAGAAGTAGGCTTAGGCTTGTTGGGGGCGTGGTGAGCGAGCGGAGTGAGGGCGTCCAGCTCACGGACGAGCAGCGGCTCGATTGGTTGCGGCTGATCCGGAGCCAGAATATTGGACCTCGCGGTATTATGGCGCAAACGCCACAAGCCGCTTAGTCAGCACTCCTTACCTATCGGTCGGGAGTGACCGGCCGTGAGCGTCGTTTTCCCCTGTCTCTCTGAGACTTCTATCGGGACCCGGAAACGGGTGATCCCGGCATTATGGCCCAAACGCCACTATGCCGAGCATGATAGGAGTTTTGCATGCACGAGAATCAACCGACATCAAATAGTTACGAGGGCACGGTCGCCATCCTGCTCGCGCTTCTTGGATTAGGGGGGACAGGCGCCTTGCAAGTCCTTCCCCACCCCTACAACGATTATGTTGGATGGACGCTGATTTGGGTTGCCATCATCGGCGCGGTCGCATTAGGCGTGTATCACGTCAGTAGGACCGTAGAAGCGCCAAAATATGATCCCAAGCCATCGAAGCGAATCCCAATGACCGCCGCTGAAGCTGGTTTTTTGACCGCTCTTGGCGCTACAGCCATTTCGCTGATCGCGTTAGGATTGCGTTATCGTTCAACGGCAGCAGTTTTGGCCCTGATTGCCTGCGTTGCCGTTGCCTTCGATTTTGTTGACCGACAATGGTTTTGGGAAAGCGCGCCTACTGAACGATCATTAGAGGCAGACAATTCAAGGATTGATGTAATTCGTTGGCAACCAATTTTGAACGACCAAAAACAACTAGCAGTGAATATAGGCCTAGCAAATAATGGCAAGAAAACTATCAGAGAGTGGACGTATGACGGGTCAACAGCTACGGGGGCTCCCGGCTTGCTGGACAGAGATTTAGTAGATGCCATCTATATCGTTCTTCACCGAAAGGTAGATTCGCGAGTCAAATCAAAAATGGAATTAACCGCAGGACAGAACGATCAATTCATCACCATCCCAAATGCTCCGCCCTTTGTCCAACTCGACGACAATACTTTGCAAGCCTATAAAAATGGTGCACTAGCAGTCTATATTCTTTTATTAGTTCAGTACAAAGATGATCTAACGCCGAGCAATAAGCATCTTTATACAGAAAAATGTGCGTTCGTAACCCAATCTGTTGTTCACAATTGCGACGTACACAATCACGCTTACATCGCAAATTAAATTTCATCCAACGCCACACCGTCCAATTGCAGCGCCGCAAGCACGGCCAGAAACCACGTTGCCGGGAACGTCCCCCGCTTTAGCTTATTCGTGACCGAGGCTTCCGTTTCCTTGAAACCGTGTTTTTTGAGCCGCTTCGCCAGCTCCGCATAAGTAACCTCGCCTTCCTGTAGCTTGTGTTTGAGGAACGCTGCCGCCCGTTCCTCCCATTCGTCCACTGATGTTATCGCCATGCTATGCACCTATCGCATATGGTGGCTATCAGATATGATATTTTGCACTTGACTGTCAATGCCTATCGGATATGATAGCTACATCAACGACAGGTAGCTCCGATGGCCCAACACTTCCTCCTTTCCTCAGCCGCCAAGACCCTCTCGCTGGCGGCTGTTTTCACGATGAAAGACGCGGACGCGGAAATGACCTTCCGCCGAATCCGCTGGCCCGATACGGACGGCCAGCCGGTTTGCAGCCAATGCGGCGGCGTTGACGCCTACGATTGCCGCCGGTTGAAGGGCGCGCCACGCTTCCGCTGCCGCGCCTGCAAAAAGGATTTCACGCTCACGTCCGGCACGCTGTTTGCCAGCCACAAGCTGCCGCTGCGCTGCTACCTCGCCGCAATCGCCATCTTCTGCAATGAGGTAAAGGGCAAGTCGGCGCTGGCGCTGTCTCGCGATTTGAACGTCTCTTACAAGTGCGCGTTCGTGTTGCTGCACAAACTCCGCGAGGCAATGGCGGCAGAATTGAAAGGCCGCGTGATCGGCGGAGAGGGCAAAGTCGCGGAGGTCGATAGCGGGTATTTCGGCGGATACGTTCGCCCGGCAAACCTCGCCGACCACCGCGTAGATCGGCGCATGTTCGAACACCAATCAGGCAAGCGCAAAGCCGTTGTCATCATTCGTGAGCGCGATGGCAATTCAGTCCCGGCAGTGTTCCGCACCGAAAAGCAGGCGTTGAATTTCATCCGCTCACGCATTGCCAAAGGCACAGTTGTCAACGCCGACGAAGTCGCCGAACTGGAACGAATTACATAGCCGCTTTGAAATGAAGCGCATCAACCACGAGGAAGCCTATTCGTTGGATGGCGCTTGCACGAATTGGGCAGAGGAATTTTTCAGCCGCATGCGCCGCGCCGAGATCGGCCACCATCACCATATCGCTGGCCCGTATTTGCTCCGCTACGCGCAAGAGGCAAGCTGGCGCGAGGATTGCCGCCGCGTATCGAACGGCGAACAGGTGAGCCGCGTGGCCGGGCTGGCGATGAAGCAATCGCCGTCGGTTGATTTCACCGGCTACTGGCAGCGGCACCAGAACATTTCCAAATCTTAACCCCTCAGTAAGGCCCGATTGGTAAGGGGAACTTGACAGGGGTATGTAAGTTACGTATGAGCGGCTTATGCATGCCGTTTGCGAAACTCATGCCTTCCGCCGTGCGGCGGCTGAATCGGGAATGACCGAGGACGACATTTCCTTGCTCATCGACTATTTGGCCGCGAACCCCACGGCGGGCGACGAGATTGGTGGCACCGGCGGATGCCGAAAGGTCCGTTGGGCTGGCCGTGGCAAGGGTAAATCGGGCGGCTACCGGACTATCACCTTCTATTCTGGTGAAATGTGTCCAGTGTATCTCATCACAGTCTTCGCAAAGGGAGAGAAGACCAACTTGACGAAAGGAGAACGTAATGGCCTCGCACGAATTGCGAAGGCCCTTGCAGAGGAGACGACGCGAAAAATCGCCAAAGTGGCGATTGCGGTTAAAGGGGCATAGGAGCATGGGCAAGAAAGCATTCGACAAGATCGCCGAAGGTCTTACGGAAGCGCTTTCTATTGCGCGTGGGGAAAAGAAGCCCGCCAAACTTCACATTCCCCCAGAGATCGACGTCCGGGCTATCCGGGAAAAAACGGGTCTCTCGCAAGATGACTTCGCGACCGCCTTCGGATTCTCGATCAACCAGATCAGAGAATGGGAACAGGGACGCGCTCGACCACTGGGGGGTGTCAGAGCGTATCTGTTCATTATTGAACGGGACCCGAAAGAGGTTCTTGAACTGCTCAAGAAGGCAGGCTTAAGGCGAGCCGCGTAAGCGCTTCATAGTCCCCCGACGGCAGAAGCCCACGGCCCTTACAGCCGTGGGCTTTGTCATATCGCCAGTTGCTCTATGATCGCCTTATGGGCGACTTTGACAACCTTCCGGAACTCGCCAAGCAACTAGGCCAATTCGAATCCGAGGAAGCCTACCAACAATTCCGCGACGAATGGGACCGCGCTAAGCAATACGCCAACGCATCGGATGACCTTCTCCCGCGCGAAGCACCGTCCCGCCTGCATGATTTTCTAGGCAAGATCGTATCCCGGCTTCGACGCCTCGCCGCTGGCTAACGGCAGCGTTTGTGACGCCTTTAGCCGCCAGCACCGCGTCTGTGACCTGAGCGACCGTAAGCGGTTCCTTGGCCGTCCTGAGCACGGATAGGGCCTCGCGGAACAGCGTCCCCCGTTTGAACCACGGATTAGTCTTTTGCTTCCGCCGTGCGGCTATCGACCGGACGCTGTAGTCGGCGTCGAACAGCTTGATGACGGCCTCGACGTGTTTCATCGCTTCGGCGAGGCGTTTGGCCTCCCGCTTATTGTCCAGAATCCGTCCGCCTAGATCGGCGTGTAGCCGGACCAGGAACGGGACTGCGGGGTGATCGGGACTAGCTTTGAATGGGAGCGACATTGTTTCCACCTGTGGGTTTTCCGACAGGTAGGACGGTTATCGGTTTAGTTCTTGTGGCGTTTGCGCCATAATACCGGGACCTCGGACCTTTCGCTCCCTCCTGAATCATTTTGGCGGCGCGCGTGCTGCGCTTGACGCGCTGCCATCGCTGGCGCGCCGGGGCGGCGCCAGCTCAACCACGCAGATCTATTCGCGCGCCGATGCCGAGCGCGAAATAGCCGCTGCGAAGAAGCTCGCCGCCGCCTTCGTGGCGCTGGGCGAGGCCGCGTATCCGCTGCGGCTGCAAATGATCGATGACGCGCCGCCCTTGCTTGCGATCCGCGGTCACGTTCAGGCGCTGTCTATGCCGATGGTGGCGATCGTCGGCTCGCGCAACGCCTCGGGTGCGGGATTGAAATTCACCCAGCGGATTGTGCATGAACTTGGCGAAGCCGGCTTTGCCGTCGTCTCCGGTCTGGCGCGCGGCATCGATGCCGCAGCGCATGGAGCAAGTCTGGCGACCGGGACAATCGCCGTGCTCGCGGGCGGTCACGACCGCCTCTATCCACCCGAACACGCGGACCTGCTCCAAGCCATCCTGCCCGCAGGCGCAGCGCTGTCGGAAATGCCGTTCGGGTGGGAACCCCGGGCGCGGGATTTTCCGCGCCGCAACCGGCTGATCTCTGGTCTGTCGCTTGGCGTCGTAGTTGTCGAGGCTGCCAAGCGTTCCGGCTCGCTGATCACCGCGCGGTTTGCGGCCGAGCAAGGCCGTGAGGTCTTTGCCGTTCCCGGCTCCCCGCTTGATCCGCGCGCGGAGGGTACCAACGGCCTGATCAAACAGGGCGCGACCCCCGTCACCGAGACCGCCGACATCGTTTCGGTGCTGCAGCCGATCATGGAGGAGAAAGAGCTCCCGGCCCGGGAGCCGGCGTCGGAACATTCGGTTGGCGAGGACGCTGAACCTGCCGCTGATGAACGCACGCGTATCGTTTCTTTGCTCGGTCCCGCTCCGGTCCAAGTCGACGATCTCGTCAGACTTTCAAAAAGCTCTCCCGCGGTGGTGCGGATGGTGCTGCTCGAGCTCGAGATCGCCGGGCGCCTCGAACGCCACGGCGGCGGCTTGGTATCGCTGGCCTGAAGGATTGCGCTATTCTACCGGCACGGACTTCAAGCCGTGCCGGTGAACGATCTGACGCATGGCGGCCTTGATGCTGTCCTGCTCGTCGCTCTTCAGATGGCCGAAGAACTCGGCATCGTTCTGGTCCGCAAGTGCGGCGAGCTTCGGTACGAGGGCGCGTCCTTTCGCGCTCAACGTCAGTGCCTGGTAACGCCGGTCCGCGTTGCTTGTTGTCCGCTTCACCAGGGTCTTCGCCAACAGCCGATCGACGAGCTTCGAAACAGCCCCTCGAGTTCATGCCGATCTTCTCGGCCAACGTGCTCGGTACCACGGAGCTCGGCACTCGTACAACTCGCGCAGGACCACCCATTCGGCCACGGTAACATCGCGGCCGGTGAGCTTGACACTGAACGAATGCGAGACCTGGTTCGATACGAAGCGCAGCCAATAACCAAGATGCGCGTCCAACGGACTGACCGGATGCAGATTTTGCCCTCACGCAGCCCGCTCGCGTTTGGCGCCCGGAAACCATTCGACGTGGCTGTCGCCGGTGCGGCCGTAATACACAGCCCGCTGTCCGGCCAATGACACCATATAGCCGACGCATCCAGCTTCACCGATCTGCTCGCAGAACGCCCCGTACTGAATCCTGCCGCCCTGGATGGCCCTAACGGCCGCATCGACGCCGGCCGCCGAGAAGGATCGTGCCGGGGCGGTCGCGACCGCCTTCCCCTTCACTACCTCGGATTCGCCATTCGGCAGGTAGTAGGTCTTTTCACCGCGCAGCAGGTCGGCGTGATATCGCTCGATACTCGCTCCAGCCAAATTCTTCACCACTTCGCCGAAAGTCACTCTCTCCTCATCGGAAGCTCTCGTGGCTTCCACCACGATTTCTCTTGTATGTGAGTCCATTGCAACCTCCTCCGCCATTTGCTCGGAAACCGTTCTGTTTAGTTTCCACGGAAACTAATATGAGAAAAACAGTTTCCATGTCAACTATTATTATTATTTGAGGCCGTTCGATCATCGGAGCGAAAGCGGCGGCAAGTCCCTATTGGCGCGCCGGCAGCAATCCGAGCCGGCCGCCGATCAAGCGATCGACCAAACGGCGCGGGAAAGTGCGCGCTATGAAGTCCTGTAACGGCTGCGGCGAAACCGCGTAGCGCACTTTTGGTTTCGGCGCGGTCAGAGCGAGCAGCACAGCCTCGCCGATCCGTTCCGGCGGCAAGCCGTTCTTGCCCATCGTCAGCATGTAGGCGCGAAGGCGCTCGAGCGGCAGCGCGTAGGGCGTGTCGCGATACGGCGCGACGTCGATCTCTTCGGCCTTGCCCCAGATCGGCGTCGCCACCGCGTCCGGTCCAATGACGATGACGTCGACCCCGAACGGCAGCAATTCACGCTGCAAGCTTTCGGAGAGACCCTCCAGGGCAAACTTGCGAGGCGTTGTAAGGCGCGAGGAACGGGACAGCGTTGCGCCCGCCAACCGAGCCGATGTTGAACAATGCGGCCGGGTACCGGTGAGCTGGCGATCGATACCGAGAAGCGGTGCGAAGGCTTGCGTCGTTATCACCACGCCGACCAGGTTGACCTCGATCTGGCGGCGAAAATCTTCGATTGGCAGGTCGAGAAGTGGCTACGCCGACGCTGTTGACCAGACCGAACAGCTTCTCGCCGGCGAGTTCAGTGCGCACATTGGCCGCTGCGGCTTTGACGGCAGTTAGGTCGGTCACGTCGAAGATCATCGGCACAAAGGCGGAACCGAACTCGGCCGCGAGACGCTCCGCGTCGCCCACTTTACGAACGCTGCCGAAAACGCGGAAACCATTTGCGATGAGGACTTTCGCCGTGCCCCATCCGATGCCAGTTGAAGTCCCCGTGATCACCACGCTGCGCATCGACGCCTCCTCAAGCGGGCGGACGAATTGACCTGCTCGGTCGCATCACCAATGGTCGCCTGCGTTAGAGGGATGTGGTGACTTTTCGGGGCGAAGACGATGGTGCGATCGGCATTTCTGGTTCTGGCGCTTTTATTCGTGAGCGCCGCCGCCGAATGCGAGCCTGAAAGCTCTTTCACCGCCTTCCTGACCGCGCTTTGGCCGGACGCCGAGAAGGCAGGGATTACCCGCGCGACCTTCGACTTGGCATTTTCGGGACTAACGCCCGATGCCGGCGTGATTGCCGCCCGACGGCGCCAGCCGGAATATGGCAAGCCGTTCGGCGCTTATCTCGCGAGCCTGGCTTCGCCATCGCGTGCCGCGACCGGCGCGCGCAAGGCCGCGCAATGGGCGGCCACCTTGCGAGCCGTCGAGGACAAGTACGGCGTCGATCCCAGCATTCTCGTCAGTATCTGGGGCATCGAATCGTCCTATGGCAGCGGCGAACAGCGTTGGGACGTCTTCCGGTCGCTGGCGACGCTGGCGGAGGCGCGTTTTCACCATCCGTTGTTCCGCGACGAATTGTTGAGCGCGCTGAAGATCCTGCAAGAAGATCATATCCCGCGCCGCGAATTCGTCGGTTCGTGGGCGGGCGCGATGGGGCAGGCGCAGTTCCTCCCTTCAAGTTTTCTGCGCTACGCGGTCGATTTCGACGGCGACGGTAAAGCAGACATCTGGCGTAGCGTGCCGGACGTGCTGGCCTCGATTGCGAATTATCTGCAGCAGACCGGCTGGCAGAAAGGCCTGCCCTGGGGTTTTGAAGTGCGCGTGCCGGCCGGCTTCGATTATCGCGTCAGCCGCGGCACATTCTCCGAATGGGCGCAGCGCGGTTTTACTCGCGCCGACGGTGGTGCGCCGCCAGCAAAGGGCGCCGCGCCGGCCATTCTTTTCTTTCCGAGCGGCGCTACGGGACCGGCGTTTCTCGTCACCGATAATTTCATCGTGCTCAAGCGATTCAACAATTCCGACGCCTATGCCCTTGCCGTGAGCGTGCTTGCGGACGAGCTGCGCGGCCTGCCAGGCGTTCGCGCGAGTTGGCCGGCCGACGACGTCCAGCCTTCGCGTGACGAGCGCATCGCCTTGCAACGCAAGCTCGCCGACCTCGGCTACAAGATCGCCGAATTTGAGGGCCACCTCGATTTCGACTTGCGGGACGCGGTGCGCACCGAGCAACGCCGCTTTGGCATGATCCCGGACGGCTATCCAAGCCGCGCTTTCCTAAGCCGCGTCGGCGTGCGCGCGCCGTAAAGAGTTTGGCCGGTCAATCGTGGCGCGACGGCGCGGAATCTCCCCGCCCGTTGTAACGTTTGGAGACCTGATCGGCTTCAAGCCGCGCCATATCCAGAATGTAAGCGAGCGCACCGAACTCATGGTTCTTTGCGAGTCGCGCCAATTCCTCCGCCAATGAACCAATATAAAGTGCGACGTCCGATCTATCGTCTTTGTCGGAGGCCATCCGGTCCCTTGCCTTGCATCAGCTGGACGCACTAAAACGTAATCCAATACGTCCTTCTAGATGTATTTTTGAGAAAAGCAACTTTTAGGCGCAGTTTTGGACGAGGCAAAATTTTTCCGAAAGGCATGGAATCCTGCCATTTGACGGCATTTTCGGCCCTACTCCCGCCTTCCTTTGCGGCGCTAACGATTTGACAGGCAGAACTGCATTACCCATGTTCCCGGCGGCCAATCGCCGTCAGGATACGCGGTAGATATGCAAAAAGGCCAATAAATCAAAAGGTTACCATGAACCTTGTGGTTGTGGAATCGCCCGCCAAGGCGAAGACGATCAATAAGTATCTCGGCCCGGGCTACGAGGTTTTGGCCTCGTACGGTCATGTGCGCGATCTGCCGCCCAAGAATGGCTCGGTCGATCCCGACGCTGATTTCCGCATGATCTGGGAGGTCGACGCCAAGGCGCAGAAGCGGCTCAATGATATTGCCAGCGCAGCCAAAAACGCCGACCGGCTGATCCTCGCGACCGACCCCGACCGCGAGGGCGAAGCGATCTCTTGGCACGTGCTCGAGGTGCTCAAGCAAAAGAAGGCGCTGAACGGACAGCCGATTGATCGCGTGGTGTTCAACGCCATCACCAAGCAGGCGGTAACCGACGCCATGGCGCACCCGCGCCGCATCGATCAGGCGCTGGTCGATGCCTATCTCGCCCGCCGGGCGCTCGATTACCTGGTCGGCTTCACGATTTCCCCGGTTCTGTGGCGCAAGCTGCCGGGCGCGCGTTCGGCTGGCCGGGTTCAGTCGGTGGCGCTGCGACTGGTGTGCGACCGCGAAACCGAAATCGAAAAGTTTATCCGCCGGGAATACTGGTCGCTGATCGCCACGCTGGCGACGCCGCGTAGCGATACCTTTGAAGCGCGTCTGGTCGGCGCCGACGGCAAAAAGCTGCAGCGTCTCGACATCGGCTCTGGCGCCGAGGCTGAAGCCTTCAAACAGGCACTCGAAACTGCGGCCTTTACGGTCGCTTCGGTGGAAGCAAAGCCGGTCAAACGGCATCCGCAACCGCCGTTCACCACTTCGACGCTGCAGCAGGAAGCAAGCCGCAAGCTCGGCTTTGCGCCGGCACACACGATGCGCGTGGCGCAACGGCTGTATGAGGGTGTGGAGATCGGCGGCGAAACCGTCGGCTTGATCACCTATATGCGCACCGACGGCGTGCAGATCGCCGATGAGGCGATCACGGCGGTACGGCGCGTCATCGAGGCCGATTACGGTGCCAAATACGTGCCGCAAGCGCCGCGACGCTACGAGACCAAGGCGAAAAACGCCCAGGAAGCGCACGAAGCCATCCGCCCGACTGAGCTGCCCCGCCGGCCGAGCGAAACCAAAACCTTCCTCGATGCCGATCAGGCTAGGCTTTACGAGCTGATCTGGCTGCGCACCGTCGCAAGCCAGATGGAATCCGCCGAACTTGAGCGCACCACCGTCGACATCACCGCCAAAGTCGCCAGCCGCCTCCTTGAACTGCGCGCGACGGGAACAGTGGTGAAGTTCGACGGCTTCCTCACTCTCTATCAGGAGGGGCAGGATGAAGACCCAGAGGATGAGGAGGCGCGCCGGCTGCCGCCGATGAGCGCCGGCGAACCGTTGACGAAGCGCTCAATCGCCGCCAACCAGCATTTCACCGAGCCTCCGCCGCGCTATTCCGAGGCATCGCTGATCAAGCGCATGGAAGAGCTTGGCATCGGGCGCCCGTCGACCTACGCCTCGATTATGCAGGTGCTCAAGGACCGCAAGTATGTGCGGCTCGACAAGAGGCGGCTGTATCCGGAAGACCGCGGCCGCATCGTCGTCGCTTTCCTCGAAAGCTTTTTCACCAAATACGTCGAGTATGATTTTACCGCGGGCCTCGAAGAACAGCTCGATCTCATCTCCAATAACGAGGTGGCCTGGCGCGACGTGCTGCGCGACTTCTGGCGCGATTTCATTGGCGCAGTCGATGAGATCAAGGATCTGAAAATCTCGCAGGTGATCGATGCGCTCGACGCACTGCTGGCGCCGCACCTGTTCCCGCCGAACGCCGACGGCACCGATTCACGGCAATGTCCAGGCTGCAGTGGCGGCCGGCTGACGCTCAAACTCTCCAAGTTCGGGGCCTTCATCGGCTGCTCGAACTATCCCGAATGCCGCTACACTCGTCCGCTGACGACGCCCGCCGACGGCTCAGGCGTCTTCGGCACCAAGAAACTTGGCGAAGATCCCAAGACCGGCCTTGAAGTCACGCTGCGCGGTGGACGTTTTGGCCCCTACGTCCAGCTGGGCGAGGCGGTTGAAGGCGAAAAACCGAAGCGCACCGGCCTGCCGAAAGGCACCGCGCCGGAGGACGTTGACCTCGAGCGCGCGTTGGCGCTGCTCTCGCTGCCGCGCGAAGTCGGCCGTCATCCGGAAGATGGCGAGCCGATCCGTGCCGCCCTCGGCCGGTTCGGACCTTACGTGCAGCACGGCAAGACCTACGCCAATCTTGAGCCGGGCGACGAAGTCTTCCACATCGGGCTCAACCGCGCCGTGACCCTGATTGCTGAGAAGATCGCCAAGGGTCCGCGCCGCCGGTTTGGCGCCGACCCCGGCCGCCCGCTTGGCGACCACCCGACCAAGGGCGGACCGATCGCCGCCAAGAACGGCCGCTACGGCCCTTACGTCAGCCATGACGGCGTCAACGCCACGCTACCGGGCGACAAGACGCCGGAGACCATTACGCTCGAAGAAGCAGCCGCTCTCATCGATGCCAGAGCCGAGCGCAACGGACCGGCCCCCCACGCGCGTCCGCGCAAGGCGAAACGTCCTGCGCCCGGTACCGCACGGCACATCAAAGCGTCGTCCAAAAGACCGGCCGCACGACCCGCGAAGCGGCCTCCCGCCGGCAAGCCACGACGGAAATCCACCCAAGCTGCCGAATAAACCGGAACGACGGGCCCGGCCACGCATACGGCCAATGAGCGGCCCATGAAAACCTCCTCCCTCCCCTCGCGCGAAGAGCTTTTAACGTTCATCCGCGAGCATGCCGGCAAGGTCGGCACCCGCGAGATTGCGCGCGCGTTCGGCGCCAAGAATGCCGACCGCGCCGCGCTCAAAAAGATGCTGCGCGAACTCGCCGACGGCGGCCACATCGAGAAGCACCGAAAGCGTCTGCATCACGCCGGCACTTTGCCCTCGGTCGTTCTTGCCGACATCACCGGTCGCGACAGTGACGGCGAGTTACTGGCGCGGCCGACGGAATGGGACGAAGACGCACACGGGGCGCCACCGGTCATCCATCTCGCCGTGCCTCGGCGTGCGCGGCCTGGAGAAATTCCGGGCGTCGGCGATCGTGCGCTGTTGCGCATCGAACAAACAAACAAAGAGGAGACGAGCGGCCGCGTCATAAAACTCATCGACCGCGCCAAGCATCGCATGCTGGGTATTTTTCGCGGCCTGCCGAACGGCGGCGGACGGCTCGTTCCGATCGACAAGAAGCAGCTTGGCCGCGAGACCGCCATCGCCGCAATCGACGCCGGGGGTGCGGAGGACGGCGATCTCGTCGCGGTCGAAGCGGCGCGCCACGGCAAATTCGGTCTGCCGGCCGGCAAGGTCGTGGAGCGGCTTGGCTCGCTCAAGAGCGAGCGGGCGGTCAGCCTGATCGCCATCCACGCTCATGGCATCCCCAATGTGTTTAGTGGTGCAGTCACAGCCGAAGCGGACGCAGCACTCCCCGCGACGCTCGAAGGGCGCGAGGACTGGCGCGAAGTGCCGTTCGTGACCATCGATCCGGCGGACGCCAAAGATCACGACGACGCGGTCCATGCCGTGCCCGACCCGGACCCGCGCAATAGCGGCGGCCACATCGTCAGCGTCGCCATCGCCGACGTCGCCTGTTACGTGCGGCCGGGCTCCGCGCTCGATCGCACCGCCGCGGAGCGCGGCAATTCGGTCTACTTTCCCGACCGCGTCGTGCCGATGCTGCCGGAGCGCATTTCCAACGATCTTTGCTCGCTGCGGCCGCACCAGGATCGCCCTTCGCTCGCCGTGCGAATGGTCATCGGTGCGGATGGCCGCAAGCGCTCGCACACCTTTCACCGCGTCCTGATCCGTTCGGCCGCCCGGCTGCATTATGAGCAGGCGCAGCTTGCTGTGTCCGGACGGACGGATGAAATCACCGAGCCGATCGCGCAAAAAATCCTCGAGCCGCTTTATGCCGCGTATCGCGCAGTCCGCCATGCGCGCGACGAGCGCGGTCCGCTCGATCTTGAACTACCTGAACGCAAGATCCTGCTCAAATCCGACGGCACCGTCGATCGCGTGATCATGCCGCAGCGGCTGGAATCGCATCGGCTGGTCGAGGAATTCATGATTCTCGCCAATGTGGCGGCAGCCGAAACCTGTGAGCGCGCGCGGGTGCCGCTGATCTATCGCGTCCACGACGAGCCAACACCGGAAAAGCTCAACGCGCTGCGCGAATTTTTGATGACGCTCGATATTTCGCTTCCCAAAGGCGGCGCGTTACGGCCAGACGGGTTCAATCGCATCCTGCAGCGGGTCAAGGGTCGCGATATGGAGCGGCTCGTCAATGAGGTGGTGTTGCGCAGCCAGGCGCAGGCGGAATATTCGGCGGAGAACTTTGGCCATTTCGGCCTCAATCTGCGCCGCTACGCGCACTTCACCTCGCCGATCCGCCGCTACGCTGACCTGATCGTGCATCGCGCGCTGATCCGGGCGCTTAAACTCGGCCCCGACGGACTTGCAGACAGCACCGACACGCGCGCGCTTTCGGAAATCGCCGCCAACATCTCGGCGACGGAGCGGCGCGCCACCAAGGCCGAACGCGAGACCGCCGACCGGCTGATCGCACACTTTCTGGCGGACCGCGTCGGCGCGACTTTTGACGGCCACATATCCGGCGTCACCCGGGCCGGCCTGTTCGTCGAACTCGACGAAACCGGCGCCGATGGTCTGATCCCGGCGCGTTACATCGGCGACGAATATTTCCGCTACAATGACGCGACCCATTCTTTCGTCGGCAACGCGGCCACGTATCGGCTCGGCGACCCGGTAACAGTCGAACTGGTCGAGGCGGCGCCGGTCGCGGGCGCCTTGCGTTTCCGGCTGGCGCGCGCCGCGCCCCTCGCGGGCGAACGGGCTAGACACCGGCCGCAGCAGCAGCGAAAAGTCAGGCGGCGAGCAGAACGGCGTGGAGATCGCGGCAAGCATTCATGAGTGACGACGGTCCAAGCGCGGCGGCAGGGAATAAGGAGGGAAACCGCACTGATCGGTTGACCCGCGCGGCGCGCGATCGCTCGTTCGCGAATCTGCGGCCGCGGGATTCCGCCACGCTGATTTTGATCGATCGCAGCGAAAGCGTGCCGAAGGTGCTGCTCGGGCGCCGCCACGAAAGCCACAAGTTCCTTCCCGGCAAATTCGTCTTTCCCGGCGGGCGCGTTGAGCCCACCGATCGGTTGATGCCGGCAGCCGCGCCGCTGCACCCGCGAGACACCGAACGGCTGATGCTGAGTGTGCAACGGCCGAGCAGAGTTAAAGCTGCCGGCTATGCGCTCGCCGCCATCCGCGAAACCTACGAGGAAACCGGGCTGATGCTCGGCACGCGCGGAGGCGACGTCGCTGCGCCGGCTGGTCCCTGGCAGGCATTTGCGCAAGCTGGAATCACGCCCGATCTCAGCGCCGTGCATTTTATTGCCCGCGCGATCACGCCGCCCGGCCGGCCACGGCGTTTTGACAGCCGCTTTTTCGCCGCGGATATGTCGGCGGTGGCCCATCGCGCCGATGGTTTCGTCGGGCCGGACGCCGAACTCGTCGAACTGGTCTGGCTGCCGATCACTGACGCCCGCCGTCTCGACATGCCCACCATCACCGCGGTGACACTGGAAGAGCTGCAGGAACGCATCGCAACCGGCATGAGTCACGACCACCCGGTGCCGTTCTACCGCATGCGGCGCAATCGCTTTGAGCGTGAAAACCTCTAACTACGAGGTTCCTTGACATTCGGGGGCCGGCGACTAGGTTGCCCCCAACAGCGAAGGAATTTTAGGGTTCTGCCATGGCCAAAGCCACAACGATCAAAGTTAAGCTGGTTTCGAGCGCCGACACTGGCTTCTATTATGTGACGCGCAAGAATTCGCGCACCATGACCGACAAGATCGTCAAAAAGAAATACGATCCGGTCGCAAAAAAGCACGTCGAGTTTCGCGAAAGCAAAATCAAATAGACGTCTAACGGCGCATCGTTAACGTCGTGCCCGGCCCAGTGCCGGGCATTTGTATTTTGGTTGAGCCTTACGCCGCATCTGGGACCACCCGGTTCCGCCCGTCCCGCTTGGCGCGATAGAGCGCCTGATCGGCGCGCTTGAGGAGGCCGGCGGGCGTGTCGCTTCCTTCACGAAGCGTGGCGATGCCGATCGAAAGCGTGACCGGAAGCGTGCGCGTCCCCTCGCTGATAACGAATGGCTCGGTCGCGATGCGCCGGCGCAGCCGTTCGGCGACGCTGGCGGCCACCGCCATATCGGTTTCCGGCATGACGATAATGAACTCTTCCCCGCCACTGCGGCAGGCAAGGTCGATGCCGCGGATCGAGCGCTTTATGCGTAGGGAGAAATCGCGCAACACGTCGTCGCCGGCATCGTGGCCGTGGGTGTCGTTGATTGACTTGAAGTGGTCAATGTCGAGCGCCAGCACCGCCAGCGGCTTGCCGCGCGCACCGGCCTGTTCGACCAACGTGCCGAGATGGCTTTCCAGATAGCGGCGATTGAACAAACCGGTGAGCGCGTCGGTAATCGCCGCCTCGATTGAGGTCTGGACGTTGTCACGCAGTCGTTCCGTGTAGCGGCGCTTGCGGATCTGGCTGCGCGCGCGCGCCAACAGTTCGTTCTTGTCGATCGGCCGCATCAGATAATCGTTCACGCCGATTTCAAGACCGCGCAGCATGCGCGCGCTGTCGTTGGGCTCGGTGATTGCAAGAATCGGAACGTTGCGGGTACGGTCGAGCGAGCGAAGCTGGCTGCAGAGCCGCAGCGCATCGAAACTCTGCAGCCCCAGCGAGATGATGAGCAGTTCGTAATTGCCGTCAGAGGCGCGAAACAGCGCTTCGCTCGGATCGGCCTCGATTTCGACGCTGTGCTCCTTCGACAGCATAGACGCGACCCGCTCATACGAGGCCGGCCGATCATCGACGATAAGGATGCGCCCGCCCCGACCAGTGTCGGCCACCGCTTCGCGCTCCGGCGACTCAATGCCGATATCGCGCGATGTCAGCGCGCGCATGCGCAGCTCATCGGTGACCATCTTGAGCCGCGTCAGCGAACGCACCCGTGCGATCAGCGCCAGTTCGGGGATCGGTTTGGTCAGAAAATCGTCGGCACCGGCTTCAAGGCCGCGCACGCGGTCCGATGGCTGATCGAGCGCGGTCACCATGACCACCGGGATATGATGCGTCGCCGTGTTGGTCTTCAGCCGCCGGCAGACTTCGAAGCCGTCCATGTCGGGCATCATGACGTCAAGGAGGACGAGATCGCATTCGGCGCGTTCGCAAATCGCCAGCGCCTCGGCGCCGCTCATCGCGGTGACCACGTCGAAATACTCGGCCGACAGCCGCGCTTCGAGCAGCTTCACATTGGCCGGAATATCGTCGACGACGAGAACGCGCGCGGTCATCGGCTGCCCTTACGGATTACCCAGGAAATGGCGGATAGTCTCAATGAACTTGCCAACCGAGATCGGCTTGGAGAGGTACGCCTCGCAACCGCCTTCGCGAATGCGTTCCTCATCGCCTTTCATGGCGAAGGCGGTAACGGCGACAACCGGAATGGCCCGCAGGTCCTGATCGTCTTTCAGCCACTTGGTGACTTCCAGTCCCGAAACTTCAGGAAGCTGGATGTCCATCAGGATCAAATCCGGCCGATGTTTGCGGGCGAGGTCGAGCGCTTCGATACCGTTGCGCGTGCCAACAGTGTGGTAGCCGTGGGCTTCCAACAGATCGTGAAAGAGCTTCATATTGAGCTCGTTGTCCTCCACGATGAGGACGGTCTTGGCCATCCGAAGCCCTCGTGTGTTGCTGACGCCCGGCGTCCCCGGCGGCGCCCGCTTCGATCGCCCCATCGATGCGTACGCCGAACCGCGTTCAAGCTAGTCCCGATGTGTTACGGAAAGGCAAATGGAACCCGATGAAGGCGCCTCTGCGACTGACGCGAGAACAGGCGGAAATGCTGGCGATTCAGGCGCTTGGCTTCATCGCCGAAGAGCCTGAGCGACTAGGTCGTTTCCTCGATTTGACCGGCATTCCGGTTGAGCAGATCCGCGCCGCCGCACGCCAGCGTGGCTTTCTCGCCGGCGTGCTTGAGCATATGCTCGGCGACGAGAATCTCCTGACCGCGTTTGCCGACAGCGCGGGCGTCAACCCGGCCGAAATCGCTGGCGCCCGCAGCGCACTCGGCAAGCCGTAGGCAACGGAAACGCGCCGTGATGGCTTCGTTTTGCCGCGACTGCCTCACCGATGCCGCTGCAAAGGCTGCGCGCTGCCGCAGTTGCGGATCGCCGCGGTTACTACGCCACGACGAGCTCGATGAGCTCGCGATTGCGCACGTGGATTGCGACGCGTTTTACGCGACGATTGAAAAGCGTGACGATCCTTCTCTCGCGGGGGAGCCCGTGATCGTCGGTGGTGGCAAACGCGGCGTCGTGGCCGCGGCCTGCTATGTCGCCCGCACCTTCGGCGTGCGCTCGGCGATGCCGATGTTCGAGGCGCTGCGGCTTTGTCCGCACGCTCAGGTCGTGCGACCAAATATGGACAAATACGTACGCGTCGGTCGCGAAGTGCGTCAGATGATGTTTGCGCTCACCCCGCTGGTCGAGCCGTTGTCGATCGATGAAGCCTTCCTCGATCTGTCAGGCACCCGGCGGCTGCACGGGCTGCCGGCGGCGAAAGTGCTAGCCCGCTTTTCCATCGAGGTGGAGAAGAAACTTTCGATCACGGTCTCAATCGGACTCTCGTGCAACAAGTTCTTGGCCAAGATCGCCTCGGATCTCGACAAACCGCGCGGATTTGCGGTGCTGGGCGCCGGCGAGGCGCAAACATTCCTGGCGTCGAAGCCCGTCGGCTTCATCTTCGGGGTCGGCAAAGTTAGCGCCGCGCGGCTCGCGCGAGACGGCTTTCACTGCATCGCCGATTTGCGGCGGGCGAGCGAAACCGAAATGGCGCGACGATATGGCGACGAAGGCCGCCGGCTGGCGCGGCTCTCACGCGGCATCGACGACCGCAAAGTCAGCGCCGACCGCGAAACCAAAAGCGTCTCCTCGGAAACGACATTCGATCGCGACATCTCGGACTACCGGGCGCTCGAACGCATCCTCTGGGCGCAGACCGAAGAAGTCTCCGCACGCCTGAAGGAAAAGGCGCTCGCGGGCGCCACCGTGACGCTCAAACTGAAGACGGCCGACTTCAAGATTCGCACCCGCGCCCATTCGTTTGATTCCTCGACGCAGCTTGCAGCGAAAATCTTTGCCGCAGCGCGTCCTTTGCTCAAGCGCGAAAGTGACGGCACCAAATATCGCTTGCTCGGCGTCGGCTTAAGTGCGCTCACCGGCGCCGAGGAGGCCGATCCCGCGGATTTCGTCGATGGCCGCGCCGCCGAGGCCGAGCATGCGGTGGACCGCGTCCGCGCCCGGTTTGGCGAGGACGCCGTCGTCAGGGGGCTCGCGTTCGAGCCCCCTGAGAAACGATGAACTAGGCGGCGGGCCGCCAGTTGCCGTGAAAGCCGAACGGCACGCGATGCGAAAGTTCAGCGACTGCGATCGGCCCTTGGTCGAACCCCGATGCATCGAAGACCGCGAGGTCGCTCCGCTTATCCGCGCCCCGATAAACCGTCGCCAGCAGATAACCGTCGCCCTCAGGCGCAGACTCAGAGCCCGGAACAAAAATCGGCTCCGACACGAAATCGCCCTCGGGCAGTTGATGCGCCATCCGTTTGCCGGTCTTGAAATCGATGTGCGTGAGGGTGTCGAAGGCATCGAGCGCCTTGCGGTCGCTGCTGGCGGCGAAATAGCCGTGGCGGTAGTCGAGACCGGCGCGGCGTTCGTCGAACCTCGGAAACTCGCCAGCGAGATCGTCGATCTGTTCGCGTTTGAAGCCGTCGGTATTGGAGGCGAGATCGAAGGTCCAGCGGGTCAGATGCGCGATCGCCTTTGCCGGATCGCCGGCACGCCCGTTCGGATCGGGAAACAACGGCGCGGCGTCGTACTGCATCACGTCGCCGATGATTTTGTCACCATCCTCATAGGCATTCATGGGGTGAAAGACGTAGCAGGGATCGCATTCGAACCAGCGCACCGACGAGACATCGGCATTGCGCTTCATGACGCCGACGTAGGAGCGCTTGTCGGCTTCCCAGGCATAAGCCGGCTTGCCTGACATGGCGCGTTGCATGCTGCCGGTGAGCGGCATGACCGGGAACAGCACGTAATTCCGCGTCACCATGAAATCGTGCACCATGCTGGCGTAAGGCGCCTCGAATGTATCGAAGCGCGTGAGCCTACCGGTCCGGTCGATCACCCCGTAAGCGAGCGTCGGCGAGAAAAAGCCAGAGGCGGAATAAGCGAAGAAGACCATTTCGCCCGTCTCCGGGTCGATCTTCGGGTGCGCGGTAAAGCGGGCGCCCTTGAACGCGCCGCCAAAGTCCCAATAGCCCCGCGCTGCCAAAGTCTCTGGATCGAGCGCGAACGGACGATGCGCTTCCTCCAGCGCGAACAGCTTGCCGCCGTGCCAGACAATGTTGGTGTTGGCGACGCCGCCGTCTTTGCCCTGTGCTGACGGATCGGTGGTTGCCGGATTTCCCCAGGCGCCGAACAGCGATTTGTGTGCCGCGTTTTCCAGCTCCCATTTCGGCGTTCGCACCCAGCGATTGCGATAGGACACCCGGCCGTCGGCAATATGAAACGCGTGGATCATGCCGTCGCCGATGAACCAATGATGATTTGGATCGCGTGGCGCAAATTGGGGATTTGGGCCGTTGCGATAGAGCGTCCCGGCAAGCGCCTTCGGCAACTCGCCGCGCACCGGCAGATCGGGCGCGTCGGCTTCAAAAGAAACCGGCCCGTAATTTCCTGAGAAGAACGGCTGAGACGGGAATGGCAGACTCATGATGCTCTCCTTTTGGTTGCTTGAACGGAAGCGCCGGCACTGGCGCCGCGCGCCAGCATGCGCATGGCGGTCTGGTGCAGCGTGTCGAAATCGGGCTTGGGATCGAGCTTGCCCGTCAGGTGCAGCATGACGAGGCCATGCACCATGGCCCAGAAGATCTTGCCCAATGTTTCGGGATCGCCGGTGAGATAGCCTTCGGCAACGAGCGCTTTGGTGTAACCCGCCATGGTCTGCCGCGCGCGGCGGCCAGCGCGGACGAGTTCCGGAAAGCGTTCGGAGTTCTGGCTGGTTCACATCGAACATCAGCTTGTACGCGTTGCGCTCGTTGAATGCGAAATCGAGATAAGCCAGCCCCACGGCGTTGGACCGGATCAGCGCATTCCCCTTGATCGCCGCAGCCCGCTCGAGCGCCGTGGCGAAGCGATCGAAGGCGGCCGCGCGCACGGCGGCTAAAATTTCATCCTTGTCCTGAAAATAGCGGTACGGAGTCATCGCGCTAACGCCGAGTTCTCGCGCCAATTCCCGTATCGTCACCGCTTGCGCCCCACGCTCGGCGAACAGCTTTTCGGCAGTGGCGCATAGCCGTTCGCGAAACGCTTTGATCTCGGTGTCCGAAAGATTGCGGGGCATAAATACAGTGTAAATTTACACTGTAAGTCAGTCAAGCGATTTCTGAACTGTCGCTCCCACCGCTTAAAGAACGGCGCTTATGGGCAGGGTTTTGAGTCTTTGATTTCCAGTGAGGTGAGTTTGCCGGTCACGACAAAGTCGTTGTAATCGAGCGACAGAGCGCGCGAGATCCCGTTCTCGTAAAGCTCGAAGCCAAGCGCATAAACCGGCGTCTGCTCAGTGCTTTCATTGGCGGCGGTTTTTTCAAAATAGCTAATCGTAACCGGCCAGCGCGGAATCCCGGCAAGCTTGGTGGCATCATCCGCGGCGTCGTTGTGCTTGCGCTCGTCGGCCGACAGTTTGCCGCCAACCACCGTGAGCGTGTTGTAGACCTTTTGGCCGGTATCCGATCCATCAAAAACCGGAAACTCGAGAATGGTCTTGCCGGCGTGGGCCGCGGCGATCACCCGGGCCATGTGCTCGGTCGGAAACACCACACTTGCCTCGATATTGAGCGTCTTTTGCTCGGGCTTGACGAGATCGATGACGGTTGCGCTGGCGCCATGCTCGGCGTGGCCGTCGACTGTATCGACGAGCTTGTCGTTGACATAATTCTCCGATGCAAATTTGAAACTCTTGGCGTCGCCGGCTTCGAGCGTCGTGGAACGAAGATCGCTCGTGGAAACCTTGCCCTCGCCGAAGTCCAGCTCCGACACCTGGCGGAATTTCAGCGAGTAACCCTCGCAGGCGCTGCCATCGAAATCGTAGACGATGCGCCCGCGGACGCCGACGACCTGAGAATTGCCGCGGGTTTTACCCAGCGCCAGATCGTAGATTGCGCGGTGCGGCACCAGCTTGATCGGGATGCCTTGCGCGTGGGCACCGGATACCGGCGAGATAAGTGCGAATGTAAGAGTGCAGGCAATGACGACGCTGCGCGATGCGAAGGCGTGAGCCACAGTAATGAATCTCCGGTCTGCTCAATTCCTGGTCCCCGCCCCCGCTGGTTTCCCAATAAAGCTATCGTTTTGGTCTCGCGGATGGCGGCGAAGATAGGAGGCTTGGCTACCCTCCGCAACCGCGGACCAGCACTGAGGCGGCCTCCCTTGCATGACGGCCTCCGATAAGCGAATAAATCTTGTCCGCAATGCGATTTGGAGGACGGCAAATGGCCGGTGTGGTTGAGAAAAAATTGAACGAACTCGGCATTGTGCTGACCGAACCGGCGGCGCCGGTAGCTAATTACGTCCCCTTCGTGCGCACTGGCAATCTGCTGTCGGTCTCCGGCCAGATTTCCCACGTGGGCGGCAAGCTCGTCGCCAAGGGAAAACTCGGTGCCGAAGTCTCGATCGAGGATGGGCAGAAAGCGGCGCGGGCCTGTGCCGTCAATCTGCTCGCGCATGTCAAAGTCGCGCTCGGCGATCTCGACAAGGTGGTGCGGGTTGTGAAGCTCACCGGCTTCGTCAATTCGACCCCTGACTTCGCGGAGGGTCCGAAAGTCATGAATGGCGCGTCCGACCTGATGGTTGCTGTCTTTGGCGACAAGGGCAGGCACTCGCGCTCGACGATTGGCGTCGCGGCTTTGCCTCAGAACGCCGCGATGGAAGTTGAGGCGCTGTTCGAAGTGTCCTGACGTTGGCAAAACCGATCGACTGGCTGACCGCGCGACCGATCGCCCACCGCGGCCTGCACGACGCGGCGAGCGGTGTCATAGAAAATACCGCTGGCGCGGTTCGCGCAGCGATTGCGAACAATTATGGCATCGAGGTCGACCTGCAGATCAGTGCCGACGGCGAGGCCATGGTGCACCACGACGCCATCCTCGGCCGGTTAGCCGACGGCAAAGGGCGGCTCGACGCTCTCACGGTAACGGAACTCAAGCGCATCGCCTTCCGCGGCAGCGACGAACCGATGATGACGCTCGGCGACCTCTGTGACCTGGTCGGCGGGCGCGTCACCTTGCTGCTGGAATTGAAAAGCCGCTTTGACGGCGACCCGATTCTGCCTGCCAGGGTTGCGGCGGTCCTTGCTAGTTATCGCGGACCGGTGGCGCCGATGTCATTCGATCCGGCGCAGCTCAATGTGCTGCGGCAAAAGGCCCCTCGCCTGCTGCGCGGGATTGTTGCGGCGAAATACCGGCCGCATCCCTATTGGGACCTAATGCACCCGTGGCTGCGCTATGGCATGGGCTCGCTGCTGCCCGCCTTGATGGCCAGGCCGCAGTTCGTGGCCTATGCCGCCGACAATCTGCCGGCATTGGCGGCTACGTTCGCCCGGCACATTTTGTGCCTGCCACTCCTGACGTGGGTGGTGCGGTCGGAGGGCGAACGACAACGGCTCTCGCGTTTCGCCGACCAGATTATTTTCGAAGGCTTTCGGCCATGAGCGACGAGAGGCAGACCAAGCAAGATCGCGGAGGACCAACTGCCGGCGAGTTGCAGGTCGTCGCCGTCCCCGCCATTGCTGAGATCGACTCCACGACATGGGATGCCTGTGCCAATCCACAGCTTAATGCGACTTGTGAGAAAACCGCCGGATCAATTCCAGCGCTGAATCAGGAAACGCGAGTTAACCCATTCTTGTCACACGATTTTCTTTCCGCGCTTGAGACCTCAAAGTCGGTTGGCGCCCATTCGGGCTGGCGGGTCCAGCACCTGCTGGTCAAATCCGCGGTCGGCGAACTCGTGGCCGCTGCACCCTGCTATCTCAAGAGCCATTCACGTGGGGAATATGTGTTCGACGCCGGCTGGGCCGAGGCCTATGCGCACGCTGGCGGCAACTATTACCCGAAATTGCAGGTTGCCGTGCCGTTTACGCCCGCGACAGGACGCCGGTTGTTGGTGCCGCCGGGTCCACGCGCGGACGAGTTCCGCCGCGTTCTGACCGGGGGTCTCGTCAAGTTGTGCGAGATCGATGACGCGTCCGGCGTTCACGTGACGTTTGCGACCGAGCCGGAATTCCGTTTCCTCGGCGAACTTGGATTTCTCCAGCGCACCGACCAGCAATTCCATTGGGAGAATCCGGGATATCAGAACTTTGACGACTTCCTCGCGGCGCTCGCGGCGCGCAAACGCAAGACCATCCGCCGCGAACGTACCGACGCGCTCGCCAACGGCGTCAGCGTGCATTGGCTGACCGGCAGCGCTCTCACCGAAGATGTTTGGGATCATTTTTTCCACTTCTACATGGACACCGGCTCACGCAAATGGGGCCGCCCTTATTTGACCCGGCCGTTCTTTTCCCTGGTCGGCGAATCGATGCGCGATCGCATCCTGTTGGTGATGGCCAAGCGCAACGGACGCTGGATTGCCGGCGCCATCAATTTCATCGGCTCGCACACCTTGTTCGGCCGCCATTGGGGCGCGGTCGAGCATCACCCGTTCCTGCATTTCGAGTTGTGCTACTATCAAGCGATCGAGTACGCGATCACCCACAAGCTCCCGCGCGTCGAAGCCGGCGCCCAGGGCGAACACAAGATCGCCCGCGGCTATATGCCGGTGACCACCTATTCGGCGCATTTCATCGCTGATCCGGGGTTGCGCCGCGCCATCGCCGATTATCTCAAGCGCGAACGCGCCTACGTCGCCGCCGTCGGCACCGAACTTGCGGCCGCCGGACCTTATCGGCAGAACCTTACGATAGAGGTTGACTGACGCTTGGGGGAACGATGGAAACCTACGATCCAAACAACCTGTTCGCCAAAATCCTGCGCGGCGAGTTGCCTGCGCACAAGGTTTACGAGGACGCGAAGGCTTTTGCGTTTCTCGACATCATGCCGCGTGCGCCCGGCCACACGCTGGTGATTCCGAAAGCGGCGGCGCGCAACATCCTCGACGTTCCGCCCGACGACCTCGCGCATGTCATCGAGGTGGTGCAAACAATTGCGCGCGCTGCGGTGACCGCCTTCGCCGCCGACGGCATCACCATCCAGCAATTCAACGAGCCGGCTGGCGGCCAGGTGGTCTTCCACCTGCACTTTCATGTGATTCCACGCAAAATCGGGATCGCGCTCAAGCCGCCGGCAAGCTTCAAGGAAGAAGCAGCGGTGCTTGCCGATCACGCGCAAAAGCTTGCGGCCGCGCTTAAGAGCGCGTGATGTCTCGCAATTGGAAAATGAGGAACTAGCTCGCGCGCCCGCGCGCGACCCGCTCGATTTCGGCGCGGACCAGCCGTTCCACCATGTTGGGGAGATTGTCGTCGAGCCAGCTCTTGAGCATCGGCCGCAGCATTTCGCGTACCAGATCCTCGAGCGTGCGCGCGTTCTGCACCAGCACCGTGTGGGCCAGCGTGTTGAAGGCGGAATTGACTGCGGCGCTGGTCGCGGTTGATAGGAGCTGATCGTCGCGCGGTGCGGCCGGCTTTTGCTCCGATTTATCGAAGCCGACGTCGGAAATGCCCTCAATCTTGCGAAATTGCGGCGCCGGACTTGGCTCAGGCTCGGGGTCGGGTTCGCTGAAACTGGGGGCCGCCATCGATTCGGTCAGATCGAGAATATCGGCGGTCTCTTCCTCGACATCCGCGCTCGCCGCGACCGGCTCAGGCTCCTCTACTTCGGGTTCGACCGGTTCAGGAGGCGGCGGTGCGGGCCGCGGCGCCGCCTTCGGCGGCTCAGGAGCCCGTGGCGGCGTTTTGCTGGCGTCATCATCGGCAATAATACGACGAATGGAGGCGAGAATTTCCTCCATTGACGGCTCTTGCGCTTTCGCTGCTTGCGTCATGCGCGCATCCTCGCCTTCATCCCTGCATGTCCCCCGCCGCGACGCCCGCAAACAGCTAAAGGCCGCCAGCGGGCGCATCGACCGCGAATCACGAAGTGCAACTATGCAACGCCGCGCGTAAGTATGTCATAGCGAAAATCGAAGGCAAATCCGGTCTATCAACAGACCATCACCGGACGGCGTTCCGTCTTACCTACCGTCCGGAATGCGCACACCAATCCAGGCGTCCCGTACTTGCTGGTAGTGCACCATCGGATCGTAGACCGCGACGTTCAACCCAAGCCTCTGCATCGACAGGGCGCCGACGGCGGCAAGAAGCGTGTACGAGGCCACCACGCGATCATGTTGCGCGGTTACGAACGCCACGCGCGCATTCACCAGTTCCTGCTGGGCATTGAGCACGTCGAGCGTGGTCCGCTGGCCCACCCGCGCTTCCTCGCGCACGCCGTTAAGTGCGATCTCGGCGGAATTGACCTGCGCGGTTGTCGATTCGATTTGCGCCTTGGCGGCATCAAGCTGTCCCCAGCTCTGCACCACAGTCGCTCGGGCCTGGTCGCGGTTGGTATCTAGGGTGAGCCGTTGTTGGCCCACGGTTTCTTTGGACTGCCGGATCGTCGAGTACTCGGCGCCCCCTTGATAGATCGGGATCGTCAATGTGCCGACGACAGCGGCTTGCACCTCTTTGCTGGTTTCAAAGTTCGGGGACTGACCCGTCAGCGCGGTCCCCGCGAGCGTCAAATTCGGATAGAGCGCCCCTTCGCTGATCTTGACCGCAAGCTCGGCGACATCGACGCCGTACATCGCGGCAAGGACTGACGGATTGAGCGCCTGCCCCTGCGCAATCGCCTTGGGGAGCGTATTTGGCGACAACCGGTCAACCGACGTCGCCGGCGCAAGCTTGCCAGGGTCGACACCGATCACCCGCCGATAATTGGCCTGCGAGGTTACGTAGTTCGATTGAGCGCCCAGGAGCGCTGAACGGCCGGCCGCCAATCGCGATTCCGATTGTGCGACATCCGTGCGCGTCACCTCGCCGACGTTGAAGCGATCGCGCGTCTGCTTGAGCTGCTCGGTAAGAACTTGAACGTTGCTCTGATTGAGCTCGAGGATCGCAGCGTCACGCAGCAGGTTCATGTAGGCGGTCGCAGCATCCAGCAGCACCTGCTGCTCGGTCACGCGGAGCGTTTCCCGCGCAGCGTCCACCTGGCTTTCCGCCTGCCGGGTCCTATTGGCTGTCTGGAAACCGTTAAAGAGCGTTTGTGACGCATTCACGCCGACGGTACGCTGAAGGAAGGTTTCGGCAGTCGTGGGGCTTGACCCCGGAAACAGCTGGGTCGCTTTTTCATAATTAGGACCCGCAGTGCCGATAACGCTCAGCTTCGGTCGATATCCCGACAACGCCTGCGGCACGTTTTCATCGATCACGCGTAACGCCGCGCGCTGAGAATTAAGCGACGGATTGTTCTGGTAGGCCTGCACGAGTGCCCATTCGAGCGTATCGGCACTTGCTGCAGAGCAGCCCGCGCCAAGCACAGCCCCGACCAGAAGGCTGGCAGCAACAGAAATGTACGCCCGCACCCACATGTGACGCGCGCCGCCTCACCCTTCCCGCATCGCCCCAAAGCGATACAAACCCCCGGCCAACCGAGTTGACCGACGCCTAGATAGCGTTGAACATTATGCGGGCTGGGAGTGCCGTGAAACCCCCGCGACTGAATTTATATGCAAATTTCTGGCGGTTGGCACATATGCGCCACAGGTTATGACGTCGATCCACGCGTTCCGCTTGCGCCGGATCCGGCACGCGAATCCCCAGAAAAATCCCTAAAAAACGAAGGCCGGCGGCGCGGCAAAGCCCGGCAGCAGCCGGGCCGTAGCATCAAAAATAGGGCGGCCGACGAGGTGGCCCTCGATCACATAGCTGAGAGTGCCTTTCGTCGCCGGCGGCCGGCCACAAACGCCGACTAGACGACCGCCGGGCTTGAGCTGGCGCCCCATTGCCTCGGGCACGATTTCGGCAGCGCCGTCGAGCAATATGACGTCGTAAGGAGCGCCGGCCGGCCATCCGTCGGTGAGTGGCCCGACGACCACCTCGACCGCAGCCGCACCGATCGCCGCCAGCGATTCTCTCGCCTGTCGCGCCAATCCAACGTCCTCCTCCAACGCCACCACTGTCCCGGCGAGGCGCGCCAGCACGGCCGCGGAATAGCCAGTCCCACAACCGAGGTCGAGGACACGATCCCCGGTCGTAATGTTAGCCGCCTGGATAAGCTTCGCCAGCACCATTGGCTTTAGCAAAGCGCGGCCGGGCGCGATCTGGATATCGCCATCGAGATAAGCGAGCTGTGCCAGCGCCGGCGGCAAGAACCGTTCGCGGGGCACGGCGAGCATTGCGTCCAGCAAGGCGGCGTCGGTGACGTCGGCGGTGCGGACCTGCCCTTCAACCATCAGCCGACGCGCGGCAACGGTGTCAAACATGCATTAGTTCCCGCATTGATGCGTCCGCCTTGTGCGGCACGATGTGGCAAAATGCAAGCACGCACCCGTACTGGGAAATACTGCGCCTGCGGCCCGCGCAATAACCATTTCTTCAGCCAATTCTGCCGCGCGATTGTCTGTGCGACAGCCTTATTTTACAAGCTTTCTGCGGTCAGCGGCGTCCGGCAGAACGACGCCAACACTCAAGCTCGCGATCTGCGCGGTCAGTTGGCGGACATCGACGAGAGTAAAACCGTATGATCATGTTGCTCGAACCGCCGGCTCAATACGACCACGCCTACCACGGTCACGTGATCGAGCAGCGATTGTCGCAACTGCAAATCTTCTTCCTGTGCCATGGCCCCGCGCCGGCCTGCTCGTGGGTGAGCAAAGGTGTCTGTCACATCGTATTTCCGAATACCGAGAAGAACGAGCGCGCGATCGCCCTGATGCGCCAGCACGAGATCGGGCACTGCAACGGCTGGCCCGGAAACCATCCCGGCGCCCATTGGGTCGAGGTGAAGTCGGGGAAAGCCGTTCCGCCGCCGAAGAACGCGCGACTCTATTTCAGGCTGTTTTGAGCCACCGGGCGTCGGCGTAATCGGCACGCAGCAGCAATCGGCATGGTGCGGCAGCGGCGACGCAGCCATTGCCTAATCGGCTGCGGCCATTTAGGTATCTGCGCCTTAGGCCACGTGGCGGAGTGGTTACGCAGCGGTCTGCAAAACCGTTTGGTTTGAGTGATTTATCAATGCGCGTTCTGAAATTCTCGCGGAATTGCCCCTTAATCCGATCAATGAGTTGCACGGTATTTCAGAACATTGGCGGCGCGCGCGGCGTGACCGTTGCTTTGTTCCAATGAATGAGGGTGCATACCCCATTCGTCCGATGGTGGCGTCGACCGGTCAAAGCCTTTGCCTCTCGTCATTCCCGACGTGACGACGCTGCGAACACTGGCCGAAGTTCGCGAGCTGATGAAACACTTGCCGGCCGAGCGCGAGCGTTCGACCTGACGCCAAATCGCTACGCTAATCGAGATGGCCGGCACCGGCAGTATTGAAGTTGTCGAGGTATCGATCGCGCTGCGCATCGTGCCGATGCTGGAAGGCGTCGAATGTCGTCCGAATTGAGGAATCCTAGCCACGAATCGGCCTTTGGATGACAATACAGCTTGGGGCGACGAAGGAGGCAGAATATGAAGCTCGGTTCTACAAAGTTGTCTCTCATTGGCGCCGCGATCATTGTTATCTTGACGGCCGAGATGCAGTTGGCGAGCGCTCAGCCGGCACCAGGACAAGCCCCGCCCTCTATGCGCGTTGCCTGTGGCGTCGAAATGCAAGGCCTCTGTCCGGGCCTAAAGGGAAAGGAAGCCAGGCAGTGCTTGCGAGGACACAAGGCCCAACTCTCGGCCGGATGCGCCGCCTTTATGAAGGAGGCAAAAGCGAAGCGTGATGCGGCGAAGACAATGGGTCCGCCGCCGGCTGTTGGTGCCCCACCCAGCGGTAGCAACGAGTAAGCTAAGGCCCCAGCCCTTCGCAGGCCGGGGCTTTTTCTTTGACCCGATACAAGAACGTCGGCAAGCGCTGGTTTACGCGCGACAAGCGCGATCTCGCTGACGCACTCGCCGCGGTGACACGATCGAGCAAGCGGCAAAGTTCTTGCTTCGCTCGGGCGCCATTGGTTATGTCGTTCGGATGGTTGCCGAACTTGAACTCGACTACCGGCGCGGCCGTTATTCGATCGAGCTGTTCCGGGAAGCAGGCGAAAGCGCTGGCATCGAAATGGAGCTTGCCCGCGAGACCAGGCTCGATGTTGCTCGCACGCTGTTCGATTTAATGTGCGCGCAGTTTGCTGGGCGCCTCGTCATACTGTGCGACGGCGGCAGGATTTTGCAGCGGAGCGATCGGTAAGCAATGCCCTGTCTCCGTTTTGTCCCGTTTGCTGCGATGCAAGTCAGAGCGGTTAAGGTCGGTGGATTGTTCTGTTGTATCACCGCTGGGCAGCGGAGCCAGCCATGAGCCTTGAGCCTTGAGCGTGAATGTCAGCCGCCTTCGAGTCCATGACCTATGACACCGCCGAAGTGACTGAGGCAGATGCCTGCAAAAGAATTGCTCGGTTCCGCCCACTCAAAGGACTTCCCTACAGGACCGAACCGGCGCAAGCGGTCGCCGCATGCCACAACTCGGGAGCGGACTAAAGTTACTTGGACCGTAGCGCCAGGTAGACTGCAAAAGCGCTACCACCAAGCAAAGCTAGAACAATGAGCCAATGGAGTGTTGCAAAAGTACCCATGTCACCTACCTGGATTCTCGACGCCGCTCACTTTCCCGCGTGGCGACCTCCGGGTAGCGGCCTGGGAGGAGGGTCATTCTTCGCCGGGATTGCAAAGAATTCAACTATGTCAGCGCCCGGCGCAAGCTCAAGGCCGGCAGCGGTGGAGTTTCCAAACCCCGGTCAATCCGGCTCACACAGGTTCGGTCGGTCCAATGTCTACTGCAAGACTTTCCTGTAACGGATTTTCGCGAACGCGAATTCGTCTAAGATTTCTTGCCACAAACGCCAGCGCCTTCATGCTTAAAGGCAAGCCCCGTATAGAATTGCTTAGCCCACCCGTCACCATCTCTGACTAGCCTCGCGTGCGTACGAGCAAGCCGATGCTGGCCATTGCTCCAAACAACGCACCAAATACGAGTACGGAATAAAAGGTGAAGTCAGAAGGCTTCAAGGTAGAGCTGGCGACCGCGAATGCGATTGCCGCCCCCATGAAAGCAGAGGCGCCGACGACCGTCAGCCGAACAAGACCGATGGCAACTTTCTCGGCAAACGAGGATAGCGACATTGCGCGTGTACCGGTGCCGGGCGCCGTGGCGTTCAATTAAACGGAACGGCGAAGATCGTGTTGCCGCTTTCGGACTTCACCAACATCGTTAGCCCCGGATCATCGTACCCGCCCGCTTCCCTCAGTTCTCGGATAATCCGTTTGGCGTAGTCGAAGGCCGACGTGTCGGTTGGGAAGTCGGTGCCATTGGGATCGTGGCCTACGTGGTCGTCGTGACCCGGCCCTTCAATGTGGAAGTAGTATCGCGGCATTCCCGTCCCTTCGCATTACAGAATAGCAAAAGGGAAAAGCCCCAGCCAGGGCGGCTGGGGCTCTCTGCCGCAAGCAGAGCAGCAAGCCGGCAGACAGCGCGGTCCGGCCCGAAGGTTGATACTTTCGATCGGTTACCGAAGACGGCCAATATCGCCGGTCATAAGAAAAAAGCCCCGGCTTGGGGACCGGGGCTTTCCTTGTCGCACCTGACAACCGGGGCCACGCGGCCCGGTGTCCAAAGGCTACCAACGATTCGTTACCAAATCCGTCCGCTGTGGGGGTTCTGCGACGGAACTAAGTTGCTGCCTTGTTCCCCGGCGAGTTTAAAAGTGCACAATCTGCTCGTTTCGCGTTGCGTTCGCTTTTGGAACCCGGAATTAAAAGGGACCACCCGACATGGAAAGGGGCCAGTACCGAACCAGGGGTACTGTCCCAAATGACCGCTAGTGTCCTAAGTGGCGGGGGCGAGTGTCCTAAACGGTGTCTCGGTCTAGCGAGGCTCGTCGCGCTGACGCTAGTCGGGCTGCTACCGTCAATCGGCGTAGCCGCCCTCCAAAATGGAGGACTCCAAAACGATGTTATCTTCGGGCACTGCCCCCTCGTCGGGGAAAATAGCACTAGCCGATCGCTCTTTATTTGGAGACGCCTTGCGCCGGATTTTGGCGATATACCCTGTTTGGTGGATTTTCGTGTCCAAGCCCATTTTGTAAATCACCGTGCCGACAAGGGTCGGGAGAATGAAATTCACCGTCTGCGTCATGCTAGCGAGATCGTCCTTTGTGATATAGGCCGTTACGTTTTGAACGGCAATTTCGTCGGGAAAAAGCGTTATACCCAAATCCAAATCCCACGTCTGTTGTTTGTTGGCCTTGATTATGCCGCGCAATTCTGCGCGCGCGTCCAACCCTTTCCCCTTCGAACTGAGGGTTGGAGCCTTGATTACGGGGAGAGTAAAAACGTTCGTGGCCGGAGAGTGCCCGATATTTTTCAAAGTGAATTTCACCGTAAATCTGATGCCATTCACGTCGTAAGTAATTGGCGCTCCCGGCGCGAGATCGGCTTTAATCCATGGCCGATTGGCCGCGATGAGGGCGTCCCTGGCTGTCTCAGCGGAATCCTTTGCAGCCTTCGCATTTTGCTCCGTGAGACGTTCCGCCCTTTCCAAATATCCAATCTGAAGCACTGCGATGACGCTGAGAGCAATAGTGGCAAGTGTCAGCCAGAGCGTGAAAACGGAAATGGAATCCTTGAACAACCATCCCCAAAAACCCGCGAGTCCTTTGCCGGATTCTTGGCGTTGCTCAGTGCCTTTTTGTTCAGCGGCCGATTGTTGTTCGCTTGGATTACCGGATGGTGGCGATGAATAATAGCCAAGCCCCAAGAAGCTTAGGAGCAAGAACACCAACGCTATCGCCGCTATTGCTTGATACAGCCTCAACATCCGCCGATCATTAGGCCAAAATTCAGATGTTCTCCAGCCTGACCGTATCGGCGTCAATCGCGATCAACGACGCGAGCAAAAATGTCGCCGAAAATGTCCCCCGGCTGATCTTATTCGCGATGCTGGCCTCAGTCTCCTTTAATCCGTGCTTCGCCAAGCGTTCGGCCAGCTCCCGGTATCCTACAGCCTGTACGTCGCCCACTACAATCTATGCCGGGTTCACGAAAGCCTGCGGACCACGCCAGCCATACAGCTTGGGATCACAGACCGGGTATGGTCGCTTGGCGATCTGATCGACGCGGCCTTGGCCGTTGCCGGCCCGGACCCGACCGAAACCGCCCCGGATCGCCGCCGCAAGTTCCGGGTCATTCAGGGCGGAGTGTCCTAAGTGCTAACCGGGACTGTCCTAAGTGGGCCGGAGTTAGGACAGCACCAACCAGGGGTACTGGCCCCAAGGGGCCAGTACCCAACCAGGACAAGGAACGAAACGGCAATTTGGACCGGAAACAGAACAGACGCTCCTAACTGATCTGACCTGTCTATGAGTGAAGCGGAAAAAGCTGTGTAGCTTTAATGGCTGGGGAACTAGGATGCGAACCTAGATTGACGGAGTCAGAGTCCGTAACGCGGCATTGACTTAGCTGCGTTTTTTTCCAACTGAACGAAAAACCCAATCAACACTTTCAATAGCTTACGAGAAATCTCCCAACCATCTGCTGGGCGGTCTTGGTATTATGTTGGCGCGAATTGCATGGAGAGTGTTCGACGCGCGTTCGGCGATCAGGGCGATCTATTTCGACGATGAGGTCGCCAACCGAGGCTGCGGTCATCTTTGGAACGCATGGGAGGAAGACCAATTAAAAGACGGCTGCTGGACTTTGAAGACGTTGTTCGATTGCTCCGCTCTGAGGTAAAGCGTGCCGGGAACCAATCGGTATTTGCCAAAAAAGCCGGCGTGGATCGCGCTACGGTCAGCAAGATTCTCAAAGGTCGGCAAGCGGCTTCGCCCAAGATCATTGACGCACTCAATCTCCGTATTGTTTTTGTGCCAAAATGATTCCGTTATTCACCCGCTGGCCGGCGGCTGACGCGCCCTACAGGTCGCTTGTAGAGGTTCGATCTTCGGCGCGCGTTACGACGCTAACCTGAGTTACCTCTGGCAGGTCTTGAAGCTTTTGGGCAATGCCCTGCACGTCCTGGGATGACACGCGCGTCAAAATGAGAGTTACCTCGTCAATGCCGGCCGTCTTGGGATTGACGACAAGCCGCTTGATTTGTCCGGTACGGACACCAAGCGTTTTCTTGACAAGTTCCGGCGTCAACGCACCGTGCGCCGATTCGATGACTAAGCGACAACTCTGGTTACGCGCACGATAAATCTCCTCAAGTGGCTTCACGCCCGCCAAGATGCCAAGAATGACTGCCGTCGATACGACTGCGGCAAAGTACAAGCCGCCGCCGACGGAAAGTCCGATCGCAGCCACGGTCCAAATGCTTGCTGCCGTCGTTAGCCCTTTGATGATCTCGCCGCGTGCCAAGATCGCGCCGGCTCCTAGAAAGCCGATGCCTGACACGACCTGTGCAGCGACGCGGGAAGGATCGAGAACAACGTTCGGGCCGAGAACGGTCCCGAAGCCATAGGCCGACACGATCATGAACAGGCAGGCCCCGACACACACTAGCATGTGCGTGCGGATACCGGCGGCCCATAAAAGGCGCTCGCGTTCAAAACCTATTAGGCTGCCTAAGACGGCAGCGAGAAGTAGGCGGATCAGGATGTCAGTATCGGGCAGCATTGCCTAAGCAGAATAGAGCAGCAGCCCTGCGCTCAAAAGGGGCGCCCGGAGCCTCCCGGCCGTCGTGCGTGAATTGGCGTTTACCGGTAGCGTCTCTCGGATTTTTTTTGAATTTCCAGATTTAATTCCGAGCATAATCGGCCGATCTCATTTTGCCCGCCCGAAAATTCCCTTTTCGCCGGGAAATATGCGTGAATTTTTCTGCTTGGCAGAAGCCTAAAGAGTGCGGGCCTAAAAAAGATACCCGAAAATTTCGCGGGGCCTTGTCCGGCGCGATAGACCGAACTCGCCTTGACTGACTGTCCGTAAAAGGATTATATCTCGCACAGTAGATCGGAACCGGAGGGCCATTCGCATGGCGAAATCGAACCTCAAGCTGGTCGTGCCAGCCACCGTAAAACGAACAGTTACGCCCAGGCGGCTTCCGAACGCCGATCTGCGTACCCGCGAACACCTGACCGGCGCTGAGGTCGAGCGCATCATGGCAGCGGCCAGGGGAAATCGCTGGGGCCATCGCGACACCACGATGATCCTGCTGGCTTATCGCCATGGCCTGCGTGCGGCCGAGACAGTTGATCTTCGCTGGGATCAAGTGGACTTCCGAACAGCTACCCTCCATGTCCGCCGGGTCAAGAAGGGCACGCCCAGCACTCATCCAATCCTCGGCGATGAATTACGGGCGCTCCGCCGGCTTCAGCGCGAACAAGAGCCACGATCGCCTTTCGTCTTTACCTCGGAACGCGGCGCGCCGTTCAGTACCGCCGGTCTCGCCCGGATGATCGAGCGGGCAGGCATCGAGGCCAAGCTCGGCTTCAAGGCGCATCCCCACATGCTCAGACACGCATGCGGCTTTGCGCTGGCGAATAGAGGCCACGATACGAGAGCCCTTCAGGCGTATCTCGGCCATAAGAACATCCAGCACACGGTCCGGTACACGGAGCTGTCGCCGACGCGGTTCAAGGACTTCTGGCGGGATTGAGACAATTCCTCCCGCCGGAATTAATTGATCAGACCCGCCGCTAGGGGTGACCCCCCTTGCAGCCGATTGCCGCGATGGGACCCAAAACCTATGCTGAAAATTTCTATTCTGCCAAAAATACCCTGAATTCCCGAGGACAATTTGGCGACCGCGAGCGTATTCGATGCGACGCGGCATCACGATTTATTTGGCCGCGCAAACTGCTGCCACGATCGGAATAGCGGGCGGACCAATGACAAGTTTACCGGCATTGGCGTTTTTGAGGTATTCGTTCCTGTTTATTTGCTCCTGTGCCAGTCGCACCTGTTCTCCAATTATTCCCGCTCGTGCGGCATCGCATGCCTTGGCTGAGCTAAATTCGATCTAATAGCTGGACAGAGCCTGTCCAAAGCCAAACCAAGTTACGAGCAAAAAAACAGTTGGCATCACCGTTGCTCCTGAGCGTAGCCCCCAAATCCGAGCATCAAGCTGTCCTGGCACAACGATTGGTGCCCGGCATCGTCAGCCAGGCGACCAACCCCAAATCGAGGACCCGCTCGCGCATCAACCGGAGAAGCGTTCGCGGTGATGCTTGTCCATCAACTCGTGCGCCTTGCGTTCAAGTATCAGCATTTCGTTGCTGATTGATCGAGCTAGCGGGGTATTACCGCTTGCTTGCGCTTCTTTCAAAGCACTCTCCAGATCATCTAGGTCCATCGAAATTCCGGCTATTTCGTTGCCGAAAGCGTACACCGGATCGTTCTTCATGCGCTCGGTGTGACCAATATTTACAACCTGATATTGCCCCTCGACCATAATGCCAGTTGGACCTTGCCCAGGCGGAAAACCAAGGCTCGCATTGATTTGTTTCAGAAGCTCATTTGCTTCGCGGATATTTTGCTGCTGGCTCTGAGAGTCGGCTCCTTGAGCAGACCTTCCTTTCTTCAATAACCAAAACAAACCGGTAGCCAAAAGAGCTAGGCCAACAATAATAAAAACAATCATGGCTCGCTCCGCTTAACAGGCTTCGCGTTTTCCGACGCAGCTTAACGCCGGAACCCGCGAGACTATGCAGAAACTGCCCAACTCCGGTCTCCGTCGAGGCCAAGACACTCCGAGAATCTGACCACAATTCACCGGATATAGCCAGTGGTTTTATAGCCTCCTGAGTGCGCCATGGGGCATGAATGGGCGAGCACTGGTAGCTTGGAATCTACGACGGCTGAGAGTGCAACGCGGCCTATCGCAGGAGCAACTTGCGTTCGACAGCGGCGTTGATCGTTCTTACGTCGGCGGTCTGGAACGAAAGGAAGGTAACCCGACGGTGGATATTCTCGACCGCTTGGCGCTTACGCTTGGTGTCCCGATCTCAGAGCTTTTCATCCAACCGCGAAAGGGCGCAGTTGCGCCGAAACCGCTGCGAAGCGGAAGGCGCCGATCTCGACCAGGGCGCTAACAGGAGCAGCCAATGTCCGCTTTGCTCCGAAAGCGACCGAAGCGTTGCGTTGCCGCGAACTGACGCGATGTGCCAGACTCGGACATCAAATCTCTGCCTCACCACAGAGACCGCTATTCAAGTGCGTACCACACCTTCAATTTTGCCAACCTGGTTTGCTCCTCAATCTCTCCACGTCGCTCCGTCGGGAGTATTTCAAACTTCACTCGCTTCAATCGCCCATTAAATGGATTTGGACCGTGATATTGAGCAGAGGATGCCTCGCCAAGATCCATCCCTATGTCGAGGGTTTCGGTCGCGCTGTACCGCACCGGCACCACATGAGCAAACTTTCCTTCGCCGACCTTGTTTCCGTTCACAAACAACCGCCCCGTTCCGCCTCCGCCATATTCCTTCGCTTCGTGAGTGTACTCGAAGGCTACAGTCAAATTGCCCTTCGGCAACTTGTCCCTTGACGAGATCACGTCGCGCTCTCTGCCGAAAAAATTATTCTCGTACATGAGCATTCCGTTTTTGATGAATAGGCTATAGCCCGCGCTGCCACCCGCTGCCACGAGCACCCCATTTGCGTTGCCATTCGCATTTTCAAGTTCAACTGTGATGCGATGCGAACGCGCCTTCACATTGGGGGCTGTCCCTTCGGGCACCCGTACGGTGCCGGGCAAGTATACAAATTCGTTTCTTCCTTTCGTAACACTGGGCCGATCAGGTACGTCACCGCGTTCGGAGAAACGATCATCCAAAGGATAGACGTTGTACTTCTTCGCTTCGGCGTCGAAGGCGGCTTGTAATTCTTTCAGCTTGTCTGGATTTTGACCCGCAAGGTCGCTCGCTTCACTGAAATCCGCTGAGAGATCATAAAGCTCCCAAGTGTCGTTCTCGAAGTCCCCTTTCTTCCCTATCAGTATCCACGGAACACCATGCCGGGCGCATGCGAGCCAGCCCTCGTGATAGATGGCGCGATTGCCAAAAATCTCGAAGTATTGCGTCGTATGCCGGGTCAGTGCATCGGCGTCGTCGAATGTGTAGGCCATGCTGATGCCCGCGAGTGGCACTTGCTTAATGCCATTCACCGTATCCGGCATCTCGATCCCAATGGCCTCGTAGATTGTCGGGGCGACATCAATCACGTGATGCCACTGGCTCCGCACCTCCCGCTTCGCTTTAATACGGGCGGGCCAACTCACGACAAATCCGCTGCGTGTACCGCCGAAATGGCTGGCGACCTGTTTGGTCCACTGAAAGGGCGTATCAAATGCCCAGGCCCAGCCGACCGAAAAATGGTTTTCATGTTTCGGGCCGCCGATTTCGTCGATTACCTTCAGCATTGTTGGGACGTCGTCAGGGAAGCCGTTTTGCGTCGCCATATTGTTGAGGGTGCCCGTGAGGCCGCCCTCCGCACTGCACCCATTGTCGCCCAGCATGAGGAGGATGAGAGTGTTGTCGGCCTGCGGACTTTCCCTGACGGTATCGAGCACTCGTCCGATCTGTTCATCGGTCTGTGCCATGAAACCCGCGAACACCTCCATCTGGCGAGAGTAAAGGCGCTTCTGGTCGGCGCTTAGGCTATCCCAACTCGGAAGTTCCGCAGGGCGCGCGGTAAGCTTTGCGTTTCCAGGGATCACGCCGAGCTTCTTCTGGTTGGCGAAAACAAGTTCGCGGTACTTGTCCCAACCCATGTCAAATTGCCCACGGAAGCGATCAATGTAACGCTTCGGGGCTTGATGCGGTGCGTGCATCGCGCCAGTCGCATAATACAGGAACCACGGCTTGTCAGGCGCAATCGACTGCTGTTCGTTGAGCCACGCAATCGCCCGATCCGCGAGGTCTTCGTTGAGGGTATAGCCCTGTTCGGGAGTCTTGGCAGGTTCGACAGGCCGCGTATTAAGGTAAAGTTGCGGGTAGTATTGGTTCGTTTCACCGCCTTGAAAACCATAGAAATAGTCAAAGCCTTTTCCGGTCGGCCAGCGATAGAACGGACCCGCCGCACTGGTTTCCCAGTCCGGACTGTCGTGCCACTTTCCAACCATGGCAGTCGAATAGCCGTGATAGCGCAGCACCTCCGCGATCGAAGCATTTTCCTGTCCCCAGACGCTGTCATATCCGGGATAGCCTGTTGCCAGTTCCGTGATGTTGCCCATGCCAAGTTGATGATGGTTGCGGCCTGTCAAGAGGGCGGCACGCGTTGGCGAGCAAAGTGCGGTGTTATGCATGGCGTTGTAGATAAGACCTTGAGATGCGACGGCCTCGAAATTCGGCGTGTGGATAAGGCCGCCGTAGGTTTGTGTTCCAGCAAAACCCAAATCATCAACAAGAATGATAAGGACGTTCGGCGCTCCCTTGGGCGGCGTAATCGGCTGCGGAAAATCCGAAACGGATGTTTTGTAGGTCTCTTCGATTTTTCCATCAAAGGGCTTACCCGGCAGGGGAAGACTTTTACCGTCTTGCGGAGCACTAACTGGTTGTTGGGCAGACACGCTGGCAATGGACGAGGTCATTGCGAGTGCGGTCGTGCCAAGGAGCAGGTTACGCCGGCTTAAGCGATTAGGATTTCCGTGAGAATGGTTTGTTTTCCCGTTACTCATCAGCGTCGCTCCAGTCGTTGCAAAAACGCCAAGCGAGAGCAGCGGGTCCGGTCGGATAGGCGCGACCGGTCGGCCCTCGCAATAAATATCGACGGTTAGAGTATCACGACACGCTCGGGAATGTCTGCTGTGGGGTCATAAGGCGACATGACAGCAGGCTGGCGCAATGTCTGCTTTTACCTGCAGCCAGTTGTAGACGAACGCTGGCGTCAGCTGACCTCCTCGAACTCGCCCGGCTGCCACGTCTTGTTAAACCAAGGCTCTAGCGGACTGTAGAGGCGCAAAAGAACCCACCAAGCCTTCCCAGGAACGGTTTGCACCCAGTTCTTCTCGTGACCAGCAGGGGCCTTGGGTCCAAAATAGAGATCGATCGAACCGTCGCCGTTCGCGACCACGCCACTGCGCGTACTGTTTAGGACCGGGAATGTCGCATCCGTTTGCAGTTCGGAACGGGTCTGGGTGTCGTAGACGGTGACTGACCAGAAGTTCTTGATGGGAACATTCGGCGGCAAATTCAGTTTATAGAGCTTGGAACCGTCGAGATAATTGCCATTTTTGTCGGTGGCGTTGCCGGCGTATTGCGAACCGGCTCCTACCATCTTGCTGGTCATCGCCGGCGTGATGCCGGTCGCGACGTAGAAGAAAAACGTGCGCAAATCGAGAATGGTCGCACCGTTGCGAAGAAACTCATGGCTTCCGCCCGGAAATGGAGTGAACCAGCCCTTGCCCTGGAAAAAATACGCGTCTTTATCGCGAGGGCGAAACGACAGGGCTCTGGCCGTGGCATTGCCGACCGCTGCCGCCTCCTTCAGGATGGCCTGCATGCGCGCGTCGGGGGAAAATGACTTGCCTTTCTCGATGCCGATGGCGGCGAGTGTGCCGAGGATTTCCGGATTCTGTGAATCGCTAGGCTCTTCCTGAACGATCTCGTTCACCTCCTCATAGAACTTCTCGTTGTTCGAATGGACCGTGTTGAGGAACAGACCCGATCCGTTTATGAAGGTCGTGGCCGGCGGCTTTGCAGCCTGCGCCAGCGGATAGAGCCCGAAGCCCCGCTTCCACATCTCGACTGTCGGCTTGGGATCGTTGCCTTGGGCAAAGGCACGCAACCAAAACCAGAGATTGTTGGTTTTCGGGCGGAAAATGTAATAGCCGTTAGGAACCTTTTCGCTATAGCCCGGCGGCACGAATAGATATTTTCCGCCCTCGCCTTTGTCGGGACCGACATTGCCGATGTCGCCGACATAGTGAAACCAGAAATCATCAACGAAGCCGAGAATTTTCGGCGGCACCTGCATCACGACGGGCCCGTCCTTAAGATCCAGCCAGCCACCAAGCGTAACGGTCTCGGTGTTCACCGTGAGCCAAAGCGGCTTTGAATCAACGAAGTTCTCGAATTGTCGCGGCACCCTGCGACCTAACGGCACCCTGCATTCCTGCCCAGCGACGAAAGGATCGATTAGATTTCGCGGGCGTTCACGGCTGAACCGCGGGTGAATGTTGGTGAAGGAAAAATTTGGCCGTACCGACCGTACAGTTTATTGGTGGCTGCTCGTCGATCGTCGGGGGCGACAAAAGCAGAGAGACTGTCGCAATCAGCCCTGTCTCGCGAATCGCCGGGATGTGCGCCGTGCCCTTATCGTCCATCGCCGGGCCTCGAAGCAGCCTATGCGTTGCGTGAACGGCTAACCGCCCAAGGCATTGACGTTTCAGTCGAAGAGCCGCCGATCGGCATGGATTGGCTCGATGCGCCCGTCAAGCAAAAGCCTGGGTGCATTTTTGGTACAGGAGAAACTTGATCGCACCAAGTGCACATTGCATAAGGGCCTTGTCGGTGGCCTGGATCACGATCAATAAGCCGGCCTAGCCTAACTTCGGCGCCGTAAAACTGCGCTAGCGCAATCGGATCGTGCATTTGGTTCGCTGGTGATCCAACGGTTGATTTGCAGTTGTGAATGCCCTGCCTGATTAAGCTCGCGCGGCAGAGCGGGAGTACGCCTCTACATCGAGCGGGTGAATTTTTGATTCAGAGAAAACTTGATCGTACCAGGTGCACATTGCATAATGTCGGCGGTCTTGACCTCGGTCGACAATCCCGCGGAGCCTAACTTCTGGTTTCAAAGACTACGCTGTCGCAATCGGATCGTGCCGCGATGCTTACATGTAAACTATCGGTTGATTGCGAGCCGACCGCTAATCTGATAAAAGACTGGAATTGCCTGGCGCGCGAAAGCCACTTCTGGCGAATGCATTAATCAGGCGCACAGGCAGATGAGTTGAAGCGGAGCCGGCTGACCCCCAAGGTTCCGAATGCTGGTGCCCTAGCTTAGGTAAAGTTTCGATTTCGCCGGGATGACCGCGCGATTGTTGAAGCACTAGCACCATCGAGATTGCAGGAAACCCGGACGCGGAAACGCAGCGCGATTGTCCACGCGCGCGATGCTAGCCGCTTGGATTGTGTCCGCCGATTCCGCACAAGCGATGGGCGTCGGGCACATGCGCGCCAAGAGATAAATCTCGGAGAGATGTCGTGCCGAAAATCAGGATGCGAGGTTCACCCTGTGACCGAGTTCGTTGAGCGAGAGCGGCAGCACTGCCGCAATCCGAAGTGTCGTAGCAAGCTGCCGAAGTCGGTGACCAATCCCCGCGAAGCGTTTTGCGTGCGGGGTTGCTATCGCAGTTTCTATTGGCATCGCTGCCTAGCTTGCGAAGAGCCGATTATGCGCAGGGCAAGCAACCAGAAGGTTTGCCGCAAGAGCAAGTGTCGCGCTGCTTTGCGCGTAGGCGCTGGCTTTGGCCGCTACCATACCCCGTCGAATGCAAAGCGAACTCCAGAAGACCCTGATTTTGTTGGTTCAAAACAGCCCCATACATCGCATCGACCCTGGCGGCACGTTGCCGGTCCATGTTTGACCGAGCAAGCGCTGCGCCACGCTGCAGTCGGCGGCAAGGAGGCAGTCGAGAGAACCAACCAAACCAACGCCCGATATTGGCGTGAAGCCAATGCCAAGGCGGAGGATCGCACGATCATCCGGCGGCTTCACGGTCCGGTGAACATTCTTGGCGGATATCGCCATCCCGACGCGCCCATCATCGTGGACCTGAGACCTACTAGGCGGCTCGTCGGCAAACCTGTTCGTAGGTTCAACGCTCACGATCTGGATATTCCCGCGTTCCTCCGCAGGTATTGGCCTGAGGCGAGCCAAACACGCTTGGCGGCGTAATCAAGGCCGGCGAAGGCGTCCTTGAAGAGATCGCTCGCTCACGGCGGATTTCAGCGTCCGAACGGTTCGAAAAAAAGAAATCTGATTGCTGAAATCGTGCGGATCGAGATCGATGGGGTCCCGGTCGAACCCGACTGTGTCGCGAAATCGCCAGTCGTCAGCCGACCTGAGCAAGCCGAAATCGGCAACCCCTCCCGAAAGCGTGCCGCCTAGCTCGTTTTCAACCCCAAAGCATTCGGAAGCGCGGAGATGGCAAATGGAATGGGAAGTTCTTGAAGAGATCGCCGATGCTCGACCACGCCACCCCCGTCGCGACCGAGCGCTCACGGGTTGCTGGAAGCTGTTGACCAATCACGGATCAGAGCCGCCCAAGCGGTCGCGCGAGCTAAAGAGGCGCGAAGCGGAGGCCATCATTAGCGGGGACCTGATGACAGCACACCTGAACAACCGCTGGGTTTCGTACAGCAGGCGCCCAGAGTGGTACTCGGCTCGCTCCCGCTCCCGCTACCACCCGCCAGCGCTTACTTTCCAAAACCTCGTGCGTTTTGTAGCGAGCGCCGAAGCATCGCAGATGATTGAACATCAAAAATCCAAACCGGGATGGCTCGGCGTTCAATCTCGTATGCGGCTGACGGAAACGGGTGTTTTAGCCATCGAGCAGGCCGGCGCAAGGCTCGCTTACGCGCCACCGGAAATCATTGTTCTGAGAAGCGGCATCGGAAAACTGGCGGAGTACGCGGATAACGCCGAGACACACCGCATGCGTGCCAATCTGCTCGAAATCAATGATGCGACTGCCGGAACCAATCTCGCTTATCAGGGACGGCTTGTTCGATCGGGGGATCAGATCATTGTGGATGGTCAGAGGCGCATCGTCCACCATGAAATGTATCGAATTTTCAACCGCGAAAACTTTGAATACGGGGGCCGTTTTTACGGCTCTTGGTGGCAGAACATTCCTCGCGCGGAACGCAGGCAGATACTAATCAACGGCAGTCCCGTTATCGAATGTGATTATCGGCAACTCCATCCGACCCTGTTATACGCCATGGTCGGAAAGGAAATCGATGGCGACGCCTACGTCATCGCCGGCTGGGATCGGTCATTGGTCAAGACGGCACTGAACACCCTGATCAATGCCGAGAATCAGTTAGCCGCCCTGAGATCGATCGCAAGGCAAATAGGTGGCGGTGGCGCGTTCGAAAGAGCGTCGAATTTAATACGTTCGATTGAAGGCAAGCATCCGGCGATATCCGAATACTTCGGTAGCGGCGCTGGTCTCAAGATGCAGAGGATTGATTCTGATATGGCCGAGCAAGTCCTATTACGCTTAACCCGGAGCGGGATCGCTTCCTTGCCGGTACACGATAGTTTCATTGTTGAGAAACGGCATGACGGCGTTTTGCAGGAGGTCATGTCTAGCGTGTTTGATCAAAAACTCAGGTCCTTAGGCGGGAATGGCCTGAAGACAATCTGCTTATCGGAAAACGTTCCACAATATGGAATTGGCGTATCGCTCGTTGAGCGATCTTCTTCCTTAGGTTCTGATTGTTCTAACGATAACCTGCCTCGAACGGCCGCAATTAGCCGGTGTCCGCCCCCCGAAGGGGAACATTCTGGCAGTGGTTCTCTGGCTGCTTAGCGGCCTGCTAGCTGTGGGTTATCTGGCTACCAGCCTGTGTATCCGCTTCGGCCGCTTTATGCCTAACGGGAAAAAAAGTCGGATGCGATATGGGCGGCAAATCGCGGCGCGAAATCTCCCGGAAAGCATCAGCCTCGGCCGGATACCTTCCTCATCGCGAGGAGTCCGCACTGATCGTATCAAGCCGACCAATCAAACATCGATTAGCTGCCAATTGTCAAAGACAAGCAAACAAGAGGGAGGAAAAAAAACATGATCGGCAAACTCAAACTCGCCGATGACGCAGCAAGCGCCGCTTACTCGGCAAAAAACGACAATCGCGCCGCGAATCCGCCGACATGCACCGACATCGGCCGGACACCTTTTTCCTTCGCCGGGAGGTATCGGCCGTCCATCGTATCGAGCTGACTGATCAGGGATCGAATTGGCCGCCAGTGCCCCAAAGCAAAAAAAGGAGGAAAAACATGACCGGCAAAATTAAATTCGCCGATGCAGCGACGTATGCCAACTGCCCGGCTAACGACGAAATCGCCGCAACTCGACCGAAAGGCGACCAAGGCTGGGGGACAATTTCCCTTCCGCTGGGGGAGTTTGCGGAAAGGAGCGACGTAAGCAATGACAACGCATGCCCGCTGAAACCACAGGAACGGCCCGAATCGCCGAGGAAACCGGCCTATCGTAACCAGACGTTCCGGGCTTCCGATCTGAAAAGGGTACTCAAAACCATTCAAATCGTCGGGTTGAATGTGCTGCGTCTTGAAATCGAACTAACCGGAAAAATCGTTATATTGCTCCGCGAGGGAAATCGGCCATGGCTCAAAGGCAAACCGGACGAAGCGACGTTGCCGGACGACATGAAAGTCCCGCGCGATCTCGCCGAGGATTTGTGACGATGACGTTGAAGCTTCCCCGCTACGTTATCGCCAAGCCGCTCGCTAGCGGAATGACCGGATTCTATTTCACGGTTCCTACTCGCTATCGGAAGCTTGGCTGCGACATTCCGAATGGACCTTTAGGCAGCGATTACGCCGTCGCGTGCGGTACTGATGGCAGTGGCGGGCGTGCCGCTGCACTCAATGACCGGTTTGACGAATGGTGGAAAATCAAAAACGGTAGGCCGGTGCAAAGCATCAGCCGCTACGGCGCTGTGGATTGGCTGTTCCGTGAGTACAAGGCAAGTAAGCGATATGAGAAGCGTGTGTCGGCCAGGACGCGCCCTGATTACGAGCGATTGATGCAGCTCGTGATTGATCTACCGACGCTGCGTGGCGATCAAGTCGGCCGCCGCCCAGTAAAATCCATAACCCCGCGAGCAGCGGACAAAATCTACGAACGAATTTGTTCGGGGCCTAACGGCCCACGACCACGGCAAGGCGAAAAGGTTGTCGCTCTGTGCCGGGCAGCATGGCGGGTAGTTCACCGACTGTATCCAGATTGCTTTGATCGCGACGTTCCAAACCCATGGGATGGCGTCACGATTGAAGCGCGCTCGAAAGCGACGAAGGCCGCCGTGACGCGCGATGAGGTATATCGCTTCGCATGGGGCGCGATCGAGGCGGGACGGCCAGAGGCCGCCGCCGCCGCGGTCATCTGCTTCGACTTCCTACAGCGCCCTGAGAATGTCTTGGCTGGTTACCTAGCGTGGCCGGACTACCGGGGCCAAGCTACTCCGACCGCGATTAAGATCACGCATCATAAGACCGGCGCCATCGTGTGGCACCCGCTGGAGGAAACCGCTGAGGATGGATCAGTAGTAAAGCTCTACGGCGAGGCAGAGCAAGTGCTGTCGCATCTGCCACAGCGCGGGGTCGCCATGATCCTCAAGCTCCGCCGAGACGGCACCGCGGAACCATATACGCCCATGCAAATGTCGAAGGTTGTCCGCAAGCTCCGGGACCAGCTTGGCTTGCCGACGACCTTCACCCTCGATGCATGCCGACATGGTGGAATGACCGAGTTGGAGGAAGCCGGCCTCACCGGTGGCCAAGGCAGAGCACTGTCAGGGCATCGAACGCAGCGAGCCTACGAGGGCTACGCAAAGCGGAGCCTAGAACGCGCCCTCCCCGCAGTAAGAAAGCGCTACGCCCACACGCTGGCGAACGCTCAGGGAACATCCATTCAGAATGCGCAAGCTCAGCTCGTTCAGAATGCCGTCAAGACAGATGACATTGCGATTGCTTAACGGACTGGTACGCTTTAGTTATTCGCAACGGATGGCCACGTGGCGGAGTGGTTACGCAGCGGTCTGCAAAACCGTTTACCCCGGTTCAATTCCGGGCGTGGCCTCCAGCCTTCGCTCGCGCCGCGACTGAAGGCATGCGTAGCAGCCGCCAAGCACATTGTCGGATTTCGTGGGCGTTATGCTTTCAAAGCCGCCGCGGCTTTGTTATAGCGACGTTCGCTTCGCGAGCGCCGTAATGTTCCCCGGTAGCTCAGTGGTAGAGCAACCGGCTGTTAACCGGTTGGTCGCTGGTTCGAATCCGGCCCGGGGAGCCAAGGCATTTATTCCTATTTGCGGCGCTGGTTTGGCTCCCATTTTCCAGCCTTTCCTCATCAAATCCCTGCGTAGCGCAACAGCGTGAGGGTACGATTGAGGGTACGACAACTTTTTCAGATCGCGCCGTACCCTCATTTTCTGGGCGGTGGTTCGACTCCCGATTTTCAATCAACAAGCGCGGCCTTGCGGTTTTTCTACCTCGTGATTCAATGGAGACATATTAGCTAGTCCGTTCGTGTGTGCGCCTTGCGACTAGCGGGCGCACGTACGAGCGAAATCACATGAGCAATGAAATAAGGCTCGGGGATAAAGTCAAAGATCGCATAACAGGTTACGAAGGTATCGTCACGGGCATAACCAACTGGCTAAACGGTTGCGCGCGCATCGGAGTTCAAAGCACTAAACTCAAAGACGGCAAACCGCTTGAGACAGAGTGGTTCGATGTCAATCAAATCCAGTTGGTAAAATCCAAAGTCATGAAGACACTTAACACAGACACTGGAGGTCCGCGTCCCGCAGCTATGCGCGCACCCGATCCCCGCCGATCATAATGTTTTATGGAGTTAGAAAAACAGGTTTGCAGTTTCGACTTAGCACAGAAGCTCGACCGACTAAGGATAAAACACCAATCTCAATTCTGGTGGCACGATTGTGAGCATCCCGTAGATAGTCACCGAGATGAGTATCTTTCGGACAGCAAAGAATACGATACCGATCCGGCTTTCGAGAGCATCTACTCCGCTTTCACCGTCTCCGAACTCGACGAACTCTTACCAGCCACCATCCAAGCCAACGGCAACGTCGGCCAACTACGCATTGAACCCGTCAACCGTACCGGGCGCCGACATTACGATGTCGGCTACTGGGCTGGCACCAACTGGGTTATCCAGCCAACTCGATCGTTCAACATGGCAGATGCATGCGCTCAGATGCTTATTCAGCTCATCGAGCGCAAACTTGTTACCGTGAACTGCTAGGTCAGTCAGTGTAAGTGCGAAGACCTGAATATTTTGCCTTGCAGTTTGGACACTGGACCGGTCTGCCGGGTTCGTTAGCGTGAGCAGTCTCGATCAATAGACCTTCCTTTTGGTAGCAGACATCACAAAACGGGTTACCCGCTCCACCTTCCTTCCCGTCTACGCGCTTGCGATATCGGTATCCGTATAACTCGACGGTGTTGTCGGTTACGCGCTGCTGGAGCTTCTTTAATCGAGCGATTTCTTCATCCCTCTCCGCCGCGTCGGTCTTTGCTTCGGTCAATATCATCTTCAGGTCAGCCAACGTGCTCGTAAGGTCTGCGACCTTCAGTTTCAATTCAGCCTGACCGATTTCCTTATCAATGCCGCGCAGATCATTGGCAAACTTGATAGCTTGCGACGCCGTTGAAAGCGCGAGCGGCCAATCAATCATCGTAACCTCCGTTGGGCCATTCCCTTTCTAAATTTCGCGCCTTACTGGAAACTATTCCAATGGCTTGTGCAGCCACTCAATCTCCCCGTCGTCTTTCCGTCTGGTATAGAACCGTTGCTCCCTTTCGAGCCGATAGGGAATGAACCAAGGCTGGTAAGTCACCTTGATTGAGATGTCCGCATAAAGCAGATATTGCGGTGTGCTGAACAAGACATCACCAACCGTCACCTCGTACGCGTCATGGTCGGCAATTGTCCTACCGTTCCACTCGCGTTTTGAACTCGCGATGTTGCCCTTCATGCACATTGACGGCGGTGTCGTATCTGTTCCTCTCCCCATCTTGACGCACCACATATACGCTTCGATACGGACGTTCTCGATTGGATAAAGTTGGCCGTTCTCAACTTTGAAAATACCCGAGAACGGATTTGAAGGCTGCGGCGCGTTCGTTGGGTCGATTGTCACTTGCGGCCAGATGGCCGTCAGTCCCACGGCACCGAGCAACAATGAGATTGCAGTCACCACCCATCCCAACCGCTTCTTCGGCGGGGATGCCTTGGGCATGGCGACCTCAGCGGCTGGTTTCGGCTTCCGCCGGTGGGACTGCGGCATGGTGCCGAAATGGTCAGCCGTTATCCCCTTCTTTCAAAATGGCCTGCGCTCGATCTAGATCGCGATACGCTATGCATTCAGTTCCGATCATGTGATCGCGTAATCTGCAGGTCTCGAAATAATTCGGAGGCAGCTTGCCGGAGCCGATTTCAACGCTTTGACCGCAAAGCGGGCAGTCCCACACGTTCGCCATTGCCGATCTCCTGGGCACGCCATGCGGCCCGAAACGCTGATATACTCATCCGCGAATTGCTCGACGGAGACAACCAATGTCTGACTTCAATGCCCTCGCCGACCTTCACCGCGTTGAGATGAATGCCGCGACATGGGGACGTCCCATCAAACCGGGACCTCGATATCTGGAAACCGCCCCCCTCGCCCAATGCGTCAACAAGGTGATGGGGAAGCGCCAGGCCGATCGTGTCCTTTACTCCATCACCGTGCCGCTCGAAGCTGGTTTCATCAAAGACGTGCTCGACTACCGCGACATCGAAGCCATCTCCAAGCGCGCCGATTTTCCCCACAGCGCCCCGTAGTACTCCGCCATTTGCCCAAAATTGCGAGGGTACGCGTGAGGGTACGGAGTTTTCCCGCCAACGGGAAACTATCAACACATCAAATAGTTAGCTCGTCCGTGCGGAAGCGGCCC
>CAWJBG010000025.1:0-280620 GCA_963841025.1 uncultured Alphaproteobacteria bacterium
GGGGAGCCAATTAAATCGATCATTCGAGCCAGAATTGCGCGAATCCGCGTCGCGCCATTAAGCGACAACCGGAAGTGCCCACCGACTTCTTCACGCGTGCGGATGGGCCACAAGTGGCGGCTGATCGGTCTGCCCCGTGCTCGTGATCACGAGGCCGCCGTGGCCGCCACCCGCGAAGCTCGCGATGTAGCTGCCGAACAGCGCGATGTTGGCGCTGTGGACCTCGCCGCCATTGGGGACCGCCGGATCGGTGATCTCGACGGTGTCGCCGGCGCCGGACTTGATGTGGAAGTTCCCCGATGAGTAGGTGCCGATCAGATCAATCGTCGCCACCACCGTGCCGCCGCTCGACACCGTGAGCGTTCCGCTGGTGTTGCCCGCGCCGGACGCGTAGCTGAAGCTGATGCTTCCGCTGGAGGTGACGTTGACGAGGTCGATATATTGCCCGGAATTGGTGTGGGTTAAGCCGCCAAATCCAGAGATTTTACCCGAATACGCCGATGTAGCGCCCGCATGATCGGAAATTTCGAGCCCGCCGCTGCCGCCGGACACGAAGCTGATGCTTTCGCCGCCGGACGCCACGATATCGACGATGCCGTTGCCGACCTTCACGCTGCCGCCGTTGACTACGGCGCCGCTTGCGATCTCGATGAGACTGCCGGAGCCGTTGGCATAGAACGTGCCGCCATTGGTCACGGTGCCGCTGATGATTGCGGTGCCGCCGCTTGCGGTGGTCTCCACCGTCGCGCCGGCGCTGAGCTTGCCGCCGCTTACGGTCAGCACAGCGACGCTGGCCAGGACGTCGAGCACCGTGGCCGAGGCGGCAGAGACGCCGTTCAATATGCGTCCCCTTGCACCTGGAATTCGGTTCCCGAAACACCTTTCAGCGTGCCGCCGTCAACTGTGCCAAACCCAAGCACAGCGTCGGCCGAGCCGACCGAAATAACGCCGGCCGCGGTGTTGCTGATCGTGCCCTCGAACAGCTGCAATGTGCCGCCGGACATCGCTTCGATAACGCTGGAATTGACGATCGTTTCGGCTCCATCAAACGTCAGATAGCCGCCGTTGAGGGTCTTCATCATGCCGCGATTGGTGCCGCCACTGACAATATAAAGAGCGCCGCCCGCGGTCGTGCCCTCCATCGTGCCGACGTTCACAAACGACGTGAAAACCTGGATGTGGACGCTGCCGTTGGTAGCGTCGATGGTGCCGCTGTTGAGCAGCGTCAAGAAGCTGTCGCCGCTCGAACCGATCTGGCCGCCGCCGGAGATGGTGTTGTTGACGTTGGTCAGCGTGACGCTGGTGCCGTTGTCGGCGATGAAATCGCTGCCCGCTCCTAGCAGCGCTACAGTACCGCCGCCGGTAAGCGTGACGTTGCGGTCGATCTGCAAGCTCGCACTGGCGGCGCCACTGCCGCCGGAAAGATGGATCGAACCGGTGTTGCTGACGGTGACGGCGCCCAGCGACAGCGTGGCGCCGCTCGATACATTGATGGCACCGGCATTGCTCAGCGAGCCGGAGTCGGTCGCTGTCGCGTGCACGTCGAGCGTGCCACCTGACGACACGACGGTGATGCCGCCGCTGTCGATCATGGTGTCAACAGCACTGCCCCCCGACAGCACGATCAGCTCGCCGCCGGAATCCACCGTGACGCCGCTAGCGATGCCGCCAGACGACACGATCTCGGTGCCGCCCTTTAAGATCGTCGTGCCGCTATCGATGCCGCCGAGCGCAACGATCAGCCTGCCGCCGCTATTGACTGTTCCGCTGCTGTAGTGTCCGCCCGACAGCACCTCGTTAATCGAGCCGCTCGCCACCGCGCCGCTGAACGTGGTGCCGGACCCGACCGCAAGGATCGCACCGGGCAGCAGTGTCGCGCCGGATGACGACGCATTGTCGACCAGTTCGAGCACGCCGCTACTCGACACGGTGACGCCGCTCAAAGTGCCGCCGGACTCGATCAATTCCGTGCCGCCAGTCTTGACGATCGTGCCGCTGGCGGTGCCGCCGGAGTCCACCGCCTGCACGCCGCCGCTGGAAACAATCGCGCCGCTGGCGGTGCCGCCAGTCTCCACCGTCTGCATGCCGCCGGCGAACACGGTGGCGCCGCTGGCGAAGCCGTAGTCGAACTGGGTGCCGCCGCGCGAGATTTGCGCGCCGTCGTCGGTTCCCCCCGCGCTGAGGACTTCAGCGCCGCCGCTGGAGATTACCGTCAGATCCGCGAGGCCACCGTTGGACAGGTAAAGTGTACCGCCACTCGAGATCACCGTATCGCTGCTGGCGCCGCCGGACAGAACGATCCCGGTACCGCCGCTCGAGATCGTGGTCTTGAGCGCAATGCCGCCGGACTGCACCTGCTCCAGGCCGCCGCTGCCGATGATCGCGGTTACGCTCGCCGTACCGCCATTGGAGACATACTGCGTGCTGCCGGACTCGATGCTGGTGCTGATCGCCTTGCCACCGCTGGAAATGACCTGCAGCGAGCCGTCGAGACGTATCGGTCGCGACGCCGCCGGAATAGATCACCTGCGGCCCGGCCTGGATCTTGGTGCTGACCGCAGACCGGAAAACGTCCTGCTCTCCATCCGCGATCAGGGTCGCGATCGCAATGCCGTAATCTTCCTGAAAGCCGCCGAGCCCGATGGTCGCGCTGATCGCCGTGCCAGTCGCGCTGACGTATTGAGTGCCGCCGTCGTTGAAACCGGCGTTGATCGAAGTGCCGCCGGAGCCGCCCGCACCGATGAACTGAAATGCGCCGCTGCCGCCGACCAACCCGCCGACGTTGGTGCCGCCGGCGATAACCTGACTTCCGGACGAGATCAGAAGACCGCTCACGGTGCCGTGCGCGAGAACGATCTCCGTGCCGCCGCTGATCGTTACGGCGCTGACAAGCCCGGCGGACTCGACCGTTTGCGACCCGCCAGAGAAAATCGTGTCGTTGCGAGCAAGCCCATAAACGACTTGGGTGCCGCCGGAGATTTGCGCGCCGATATCCGTGCCGTGCGCGCTGACGATTTCACTAACGGCCGACAGCACAGCGGAAACGTTGCTGCCGCCGGACAGGACGTCGAGCACGCCGCCCGACATCCTGGTGGCGCTGGCGACGCCACCCGCTTCGACCACCTGTGCACCCGCATAGGCGGTGGCGCCGCTGGCCAAGCCGTAAACCAGCTGCGTGCCGCCGGAAATCCGCGCACCGTCGTCGGTGCCGCCCTTGCTGACGATTTCCATGCCGCCGGACAGAATCCGAGCCGGATCGGCAGTGCCGCCCGAGAGCACGTCGAACGTGCCGCCGCTCGATACGATCGTGTTGCTGGCGGTGCCGTGGGCCGAGACCAGCTCGGTGCCGCCACTGCCGACAATGGCGCTGACGCTTTCGCCCGCGGACGAGACGATAACCGCACCGCCCTTGAGCGAAGTCGAGCCGCTGTCTATGCCGCCCGCCTCGACGGTCAGCTTGCCGCCTGAGCCGACGGCGCCGCCGCTGAACGTGCCCCCTGACAGCACGTCCACAGGGTGCGCGGCCGAGACGTCGACGCTATAAACCTCGCCGGAGCCCACGCCCACGATCGCTCCGGGCAGCAGCATCGGCGAGCCGGAGCCGCCGCTGAGCACCGCGACGACGCCGCCGCTCGAAACCGTCACGCCGCTGATGGAGCCGCCGGAACTCGACGATCAGCGTCGCGCCAGCATGGACCACAGTGCCGCTGCCAAGAACGGCGCCGCTTGCGAGCTCGGCCGTGGCGCCTGAGTCGACCGACCAGTCGCTGCCGCCGCTGCCGGTCAGCGTCCAGGTGCCGCCGCTGATCTGGAAATTGGTGAAGCCGACATATTGCGAGCCGACGCTCGAGAGATCGAACGCCGCGCCGTCGCTGCCGCCGAGGACCAGCGTGTTGCTGCCTGACTGCGGATCGACAAGGCCGGAAATGTCGTAGCCCGCGGCCAGCGTCAGCGTATTGCCGCTGCCGGCAAATTCGATCGCGGTGCCGCCCGGAGCGGCGAAAATGGTGCCACTGTCGAAAATACGCACACCGTGCGCGCTGACAATCTCGATGCCGCCGGAACCTGAAATCACGCCGGCATTGAAAATGCCGCCGGTGAAGGTCTTGCCGGTAATGTCGATGGCGAATGTGGTCGCAGCGCTGGCCAGGATTTCGAAATCGCTAGTGACGATAATGCCCTGGCTCGCGACGAGCGTGCCGGCGTCGACAATGCCGCCGCTGATCGTGGCGTCGGCAACATTGATACCAACTCTGGCGCTGATCACGCCGCTATTGACGACATTGCCGTCGAATGTCGACACAACATTGGTTCCGCCGGTGCTGAAGCCGAGTCGGATGCCCGCGTTAGCCGACGCCGTGATCATTCCGGTGTTGCTGATGCCGCCGGAAAAAACCGAAACCGCATCAAGGCCGATGCCGGACCCGCCAACAACGGCAATCTTGCCAGTGTTGGTGATGCCGTCCGCAAAGATCGACACCCCGTAAAGTCCTATACCACTCTGCGCTGAGATGGTGCCGGCATTGGTGATGCCGCCCGCGAAGGTCGAGCTGTACTGCACCACAATGCCACCGCCGCTGCTAACGACGATGCTGCCGCCGCTGGCGTTGTCGATGCCGCCCGAGAAAGTGCCGATGCTGTAGACGCCGATGCCGGTAAAGCCGGCTGAAATGGTGCCGGCATTGACAATGCCGCCGCTGGCGACCCCGCTGCCGAAAACCCCGACGCTGTTGAGAAAGATGCCTTCTCCGGCCGAAATCTTGCCGCCCGAAGCGTTAACGACGGCGCCGGCAAACGTCCCGGTGTCTTCCACGGAGATACCGCCACGGCCGCCCGAGATCGTGCCTGTATTGCTAACGTCGCCGAAGAAAGTCCCCGCCTCGATGGCAATCCCGCTCCGTGCGGAAATGATCCCTGCATTGGTAACACCGCCGGACACGGCGTCGCTAAAGATCCCAATGCCGGCGTCCCGCCCAGAGATGATGGCGCCGGCTGAGTTGACGATGCTGCCGTTAAACGTGTCGGTACGGACATCAACCGCGGTGTCGCCGGCCAAAATCTTGCCGGCATTGCCCAAGTTCCCGGACATGATGTCGGTGTCGAGATCGATGCCTACGAACTGTCCGAAGATGATAGCACCGGCTGAATTGGCGATATTGCCGCTATAAGTATCGCCATCGAGCTCAATGGCGAAGCCGCCCGAAATCTTGCCGGCATTGGTCAGGCCGCCGGAAGCGTCGGCACCAACAACAATGCCATCTTCCAGCCCGAAGGCAATGGCGCCGGCGGAGTTGACGATGCTGCCGGCAAAAGTATTGCTGTCGATGTCAATGGCTTCGTTGAAGGCCGAAATCGTGCCGGTATTCGTGACGCTGCCGGAAAACGCGTCGCTCTCGATGTCAATCGCTTGATCGCTTACTGAAATCGTGCCGGCATTGGTCACGCTGCCGGAAAAAACGTTGCCCTCGAACTCGATCCCGCTGCCACTGCTGGAGGAGATGACCGCGCCCGCTTTGTTGATGACGCTGCCCGCGAAAGTACCGGCGAAGACATCAATGGCGGTTCCGCTTCCGACGATTTTGCCGGCATTGCTGATGCTACCGGAAAACAGCTCGTTGCTATCGATTTGGATGCCGTCGTTGCTCCGCGACGAAATCACGGCGCCGGCCGCGTTGACGATGCTACCACTGATCGTTCCGGCATTAATGAAGATTGCGGTCTCGCTAGATGCCAAGATTGCGCCGGTATTGGTAACGCCGCCGGACAGCAAACCGAAGCTGTCGGCATCAATTCCGCGTTCGCCGGAGATCGTGCCGTTGTTGACGATGCCGCCGAGCATGGTCGCATCGCCGGAGAACTCGAGGCCGTCCTCGCCGGCGGAGACCGTACCAGTGTTGCTGATGCCACCGAGGAATGTGCTGACGCCGCCGACCTCGATTCCGGCGCCGAAGGCAGCCGAAATTTTCCCGGTATTGACGATGCCGCCGCCGACGCTGGCGATGCCAAATTGGACAACGGTGAACAGACTTATACCGTCGTCGGCCGCGGAGATGGTGCCGGCATTGGAGATGCTGCCCGCGAAGGTCGATGTATATCCGATTTGAATAGCGGAACTCGCCGCGATCGTGGCACCGGCGCCATTGACGATGTTGCCGGAGAAAACCAATTCGCCCTCGATGTTAATCGCACCCGATATTTTGCCGGTGTTGGCGACGTTGCCGGTAAAGCTCGTCACATTGCCGAGGTGAACAGCCTCGCTCCTCGCCGCGATTGTACCGGCATTTGTGATGCCGCCGAGGAACGTCGCGATATTGTTCACATAGAGGGCAGTGGAGCCGCCGCTGATCTTGCCCGCTGCGGCGTTGACGATGCCGCCGGAGAAGAGGTTGGCGCCGATAACCGCGATGCCTTTGCGATCGGCGGAAACTGTCCCGCTGTTGGCGATGCCGCCGAGGAAGGTCGCGGTGTTGCTCATATAGACGGCGGTGGTGCCGCCGCTGATCTTGCCGCCCGCGGCATTGACGATGCCGCCGGAGAAGATGCCGCCGCCGCCAAGAACGACGCCCTCGTCCTCGCCCGAGATTGTGCCCTTGTTGGTGATGCCGCCGAGGAAGGTGGAGGCGTTTACGTCCACGGCGATGCTGGCAGCAACAACCCTGCCGGTCGCGGCATTGAGGATGCCGCCGGAGAATATGCCGCCGGAGCTGACCACAATGGCGTCCTGCACGCCCGAAATCGTGCCGGAATTGGCAATGCCGCCGAGCGTCGCGAAGCCGAATGCGAAAACGGCGGTCGTGCCGGCAATCACGCCATGCGCGCTGACGATCTCGCTGCCGCCGCTGAGCACGATATCGCCTGCGGTGCCGGCGAACTCGACGACTTGCACGCCGCCGAACATGGTGCTGCCGCTGACATAACCGTAATCAAGCTGCGTGCCGCCGGAAATCAGCGCGCCGAGATCGCTGCCGCCGTGGCTGACGATCTCGGTGCCGCCGGCCGCAATTGTGGTCGGATCGGCGGTACCGCCAGCGAGCACGAAGAGCTTGCCGCCGCTCGATACCGCGACGTCGGTGACGCTGGCGCCGGAGGAGACGGTTTCGACACCGAAGTCCGCCGTCGGGCCGGCATCGCTGCCGCCCCTGGATATGATCATGGTGCCGCCGGCAAAGACGGTGGTGCCGGAAACCACGCCGCCGGAGAGCACCGCGAGCGTTCCGCCGCTGAGCACGTGGTCGTCGATCGCGGTATGACCGCTGGTCACGGTGTGCGGCGAACCCGAATGGACGATCGCGCTAAGCGTGATGATCACCTCGGTGTCGCCGTGGCCGTCGCTGGTGACCGAGATGAGATCGCCGCTCAGCGTATTGCCGGCGGCGAGCACGAGATCGTAGGTGCTGCCGCCGACCGTAACGACGAGGTCGCTGCCGGACCCGGAGGCAGTCGCGCCGCCGGAGAACGCAATGCCGGTGAGATCGAGAACGGCGCCGCCGGAGAGGCCGCTGAACACCGCGCCCGGGAGCAGCGTCGCCGAGTGCCCGGCGATTTCCGCGGTGCCGGCCGGCGCCGCGAGCGGGGTCGCGAACACGATCGCGCCGGAGACAATGGCGCCGCTGTCGAATCTCGCCGTGCCGGCGTTGATGGTGACGCCGCTGGCACTGCCGCCGGAGTCCACCTCAAAGAAACCGCCGGCGACGGTGGTGTCGGTGACGCTGATCCCGGACGAGACGGCAAAACTGCCGCCGGCCGACACGATGGTGCTGTCGACAGTGGCGCCCGAAGCCACGCTCAAGCTTCCGCCTGATATGATGGTGCCGGTGACGCTGGCGCCGGAAACCACGTCGAATAGGCCGCCGCCCAATATCGTGGTGGCGCTGAGCGCGTTGCCGCTGTCGAGTTGGAGCGTGCCGCCGCTCTGCACGGTCCAGCCGCCGCCGCTACCGCTCAGGGTCCAGTCGCCGGCGACTTCCAACGTGCCGAAACCATCGAATTCCGTGCCGATCCCGCTCAGCGCAAAACTGCCGTTGCCGGCGCCGAGCTGGAGGATATCCGTGCCGTCGCCGGAGGCGACGCCGCTGAGGACCCAGGTCGGCGCCAGCGTCAGCGTGTCGGTGCCGTCGGAGAAAAAGACCGCCGTGCCGCCGGAGCCGGCAATGGTGCCGGCATCGTACACGTCGACCCCGGGGGTGTCGGTAACCACCACGCCGATCGTGCCGGAAATCATGCCGCTGTTGACGATGCCCCCGGTGACAATGCCGTCCTGCCCGAAATCGATGCCGGTATTCGAACCCGCGACGGTGCCACCGCTGGCATTGACGATGCCGCCAGCGAAAGTCTGCTGGTCGTCGATCGTGACGCCGATTTCCCCGCTAATCGTGCCGGTGTTGCTGATGCCGCCAGAGAACAGGCCGCCGTCTTCGACGGCAATGCCTGTTTCAGTAACCGCTGAAATCGTGCCGCTGTTGACGATGCCGCCGACAAACGTCGAAGTGTCCGTCACCAAAACGGCCGTGGCGTGGGCTTCGATCGTCCCGCCGCTGGCGTTGATAATGCCGCCGGAGAAAGCGGTCCTGACCATTGACCTGGATACCGGCGTCGTAGCCCGAGACGATGCCGCCTGAGGCATTGACGATGCCGCCGGCGAAGCTCAAACCATTGGCGACATCGATCCCCGTACCGGTCGAAGCCGAAATTTTGCCGGCATTGGTGATGCCGCCGTCGAGCGACCCGCCTCCGACAACGATGCCTCTTCCCGCCACGATCGAGCCGGCATTGCTGATGGCGCCGTTCAGGACCGTACCGCTGAAATCGATCCCGATACCCCCGGCAGAAATCGTGCCGCCGCTGGCGTTGAGGACGCTGCCGGCGACACTCACAACCTCGACTACAGCAATGCCGTTGCGGCCAGCGGAGATCGAACCGGAATTGGTGATGCCCCCGGTGAAGGTCTGATCACTCCCCAAAAAGATGCCGCTGTCGGTCGCAGCGATCGTGCCGATATTGGCGATGACGCCGTCAAACGATTCTTCATTAACGAGCCGGATGCCGACGCTCGTCGCCGAGATCGTGCCGGCATTGGTGATGCCGCCGGAAACAGTGGGCGATTCGTCGATTAAGATGCCCGACTTCGCCATGATCGAGCCGGAATTGACAATGCCGCCGGCAAACGTTTGTACCTCGACCAGGTAGATGCCGTTGCCAGCCGCCGCCGAGATCGTGCCGGTATTGATGATGCCGCCGGAGACCGCACCATCCTCGAATTGAAATTCGATGCCACGGGCGCCCGCTGAAACGGTGCCGGCATTACTGATGCCGCCAAGGAAGGTGTCGCCGTTTGCGACATTAATGCCGGCAGCGCCCGAGATTGCCCCGCTGTTGACAATGCCGCCGGCAAAGGTCTGGACTTCGTTCAGAAAAAGAGCCGTGCCGCCTGCCGAAATCGTTCCGGTATTGGTCACGCCGCCGGAAGCGATCTGCGCATTGATCAGGATGCCCTTCGTGCCCGCCACGATGGTGCCGGCATTGGTCACACCGCCGGCGAAGGTGCCGTCTTCGGCAACGACGATCCCGGTCCTGCCCGCCGCGATGGTGCCGGCATTGGTCACGCCGCCAGCGAAAGTGTCGTCGTCGGCAATAACGATACCGGTCGTGCCCGCCGAGATGGTGCCGGCATTGGTCACGCCGCCGGCGAAAGTATCGATCTCTTGCAGATAGAGGCCTTGCCCCCCCGCGGTAATCGTGCCGGAATTGACGACGCCCCCGCCGGCGCTGGTGCTGCCAAAGTCGGTGACCGAGCGCACGACGACCGCGGCGTTCGACGCCGACATGATTCCGGTATTGACGATGCCGCCGCCGGCGCCGCTGGTGCCGAACACCGCAACGCCGGAGACCAAAATGTCGCGGCCGTCAGCTCCCCCGGGGGCGGTGCCTCCCGAAATCGTTCCAGCGTTGCTAATGCCACCGAAGAAGCTCGACGTTTCGGTGATCCAGATGGCGGCGCTGCTGCCGCTATCCTTGGCCGCCAGCGTGCCGCTGTTGACGATGCCGCCGGAGAAGATGCTGCCGTTGGTGACGACGATGGCGGGGCCGTCGGTGCCGGAAATCGCGCCGCCGCTGGCATTGATAATGCCACCGGCAAAATTCGACACGTTGCGAACGTCGATGCCGATACTTCCGGAGATTGCGCCGGCATTGCTCAGGCCGCCGGTAAAGGTCCTGCCGGCAATGAGAACCGCCGTGGTGGCCGCAAGAACCTTGCCGCCGGACTGGATCGAGATGCCGCCGGAAATGATCCCGAAGTCGGCGATCCTGCCATTGGAGATGAAGCCGCCGCTTTGCAGCACGATGCCGCCGGATATCGTGCCGGTCGTGGCATCGACGACGCTGCCGCTGAGGAAGCCGCCGTCTTCGATCACGACGCCGCTCTGGATCGTGCCGGAATTGACAATGCCGCCACTGAACGTCGCGCCGCTGACCAGCACTTCGCCGGTCGTCGCGCCGTGGGAAAACGTCTGAGGATACGGCCCGGTGTAAGTAGCCAAGGAGGTTCCCCCCAGAATCAAAGATGATGGATCAGCCGCGCGCGCAGCGGATCCGGATTCGCCTCAATCGCCCGGCACGAGACTGATGGAATGAGGCATTATTGTCTAGGCTGTATCAGAGTCGGTGTGATTATTTTGTGTCGGCAAAGCGCCGGCCTGTGAGTTCCAACTCCGGAACCGGCGGCGCGCGAAAACGGACTTTCCGGTAGTACCGCGGGCTAGTCACGCTGTTTGCGAAACGCGTTCTTGGACGCCACTTTGTCGCCGACAAAGTGCAACAGATCGCAACCCGCTGTTCGCACCTTGTTGCCGCTGGCGTCGGTGGCGACGAAGTCCCATTCGAAGGTGCCGATGTCGCCCGCCACCACCACTTTCAGATTTTCGAATTTGCCGTCGGGATAACGGTCGAAGAAAGCGCGCACGCCGCGACGGACGTTACCCTTGCCGAGGTAGCTCCTGCCGAGCGGTTCAGGCCCGACCGAAGCGTGAAAGACGCCGTCGTCGGCGAAAAAGCTCGCCACCAAATCCGCATCGCCGCTATTCCAGGCGGCGCCAAATTCTTCCGCCCGCTCGCGAGTCATTTTTGCAGCCACCCCGGCCTCCAATCCCAAGTTTGAAACACCGCCTTTTTTCGGAACTCGTGCGAGCGCCTGGGGCATCGCAAGCGGCGCGCCGCCATCAGGGCTGCTGCGAGAGATAGTGCGCCAGCGCCTGCATGTCGGCATCGGTGAGTTCGTAGGTGACCTCCGACATCGAGGCGACGCCGGACGACGGGCGCGCACCGGCTTTGTAGTCGTGAAGCGCCTTGACGAGAACATCCTCGCGCTGGCCGGCGAGGCGCGCCGCCGCGAGGTGGCCCGAAAAATCGTCGGAGTGACACGACCGGCAGCGGCGCTGCGCGGCAAGCTTTTCGCCGGCCTGTGCCAGCGCATCGGACCCCGCCATTGCGGCCACCGGCTTGGGCGGTGCGAGCGAAGCGTAATAGGCGCCGAGGTTGCGAATGTCGACGTTACTCAGCGCCTCGGCAATCGGTCCCATCACCTCGCTTTTCCTGGCGCCGCCGCGAAAATAGACGAGCTGCCACTGCGTGAAATCGTCGCTTTCACCGGCAAGCGACGGCGTGAGCGGCGTTTCCGAGACGCCGTTCGCGCCGTGGCAACCGGCGCAGCCCTCAGCTAACGCCTTGCCAGCCGCGATGTCCGCGGCCGATGCAGGTGCCGCGGCGGCGAGAAGCGCGAGCACTGCCAAAGCGCACTGTACGTCCAGTCTCAATTTCATCACGCAACAAACCGCCAATTTTCATTCCGACCGAGGTCAGGACCGGCACGTCAAAAAGTCCAGGCCGGAAAACTCCGGCCTGGACCTGTAGCGATCAGACGTCGATCACTCGAACCCGGATCACTTGCTGTAGCTGATCCGGTAGATGGAGCCGGTGAAATCATCGGCTACCATGAGCGAGCCGTCTTTGGCCTGCAGCACGTCGTTGGGCCGGCCGCGATATTTGCCGTCGGCGCCAATCCAGCCAGAAGCAAATTCCGTCTGCTTGGCGTTCTTGCCGTCCGGGTCGGCGGTAACGCGCATCAGCCTGGCGCCCTGGAACTTGTGGCGGTTCCAGGAGCCGTGCTCGGCAATGATCATGTTGTTCTTGTAGTCGGCCGGAAATTGACTCCCGGTGTAGAACTTCATGCCGAGCGGAGCCATGTGTGCGCCGAGGTTAAGCGCCGGCGGAGCAAATTCCGAGCACTTATGCCCCATGGCGAATTTCGGGTCCGGAATGTCACCCTGGTGGCAATGCGGGTAACCGAAATTCTCGCCGATCTTCGTAATGACGTTGAGCTTGTCGCTCGGCACATCGTCGCCGAGCCAATCGCGCGCGTTCTCGGTGAACCAGTAGTCGCCGCTCCGCGGATCGACATCGCCGCCGACGCTGTTGCGAACGCCAAGTGCCACGATTTCGGCAAGCCCGGTCGCCGGATCGATGCGCCGGATTTGGGACGTCGACGTCGGCGGCAGGCAGATGTTGCATGGCGGCCCGAAGGCCACATAAAGCCAGCCGTTCTTGTCGAACGTCAGATATTTCCAGCCGTGCGGAATGTAGGGCGGCATGTCGTCGTAAACGACCTGCCCGGCAGGCATGTTGTCGAGGCTTGCCTCGGCGTTGTCGTACTTGAAGATCTTGTTGACGTCGGCGACGTAGAGCGAGCCATTGCGGAACGCTACGCCGGTCGGCACCGTCAAGCCCTTGATGGCCTCTTTGACCGTCTTCTTGCCGCCATCGTCTGTGACCGCAAAGACTTTGCCGACGCCGAACCACGAGCCGACGAACAGCGTACCTTTGTCGCCCCACGCCATCTGCCGGGCGGCGGGAACTCTCGCCCACAGTTCGATCTTGAAACCGTGTGGCAGTTTGACGTTTTTCAGGCTGGCCGTGACCTCTTCATCGGTGAAACCGGTCGGCGGCGGTAGCGTATTGAGGACGTGGGTGCCCTTCTGTTCTTGCGTCTCGTCACCCATGAACCAGTCGTCTGGCGGGTGCAGCCAGAAATCTTTCTTGCTGGAATCGTAGTGCTTGAGTTCTTCGGTGCGGGCGCCGGTTGCGAGCAGCAGTCCGGCGACGGCTACGATGGCGGTAGCGGCGACGATCGCCGCAGCGCCCGTTTTCAACTTCGCTACAGGATGCATATTGGTTTCCTCCCGATAGATCGTTTTGGTTTTGACACGATCCACTGGCAATTGCCGGTGGTAGCAAAAGGCGAAATCAGATCCGCTTGGTGCTGGATTGCCGCTGCCGGAATTGCCACGCCTCCCGGTGGCCCTCCATTGCGGTCTTTTCTTTCGCCGGATGAACTGCCGCATCTACCGCACGGTCAGCCGCCAGCACGCTCAGGCTAGGACGCCCCCGGTTTTTGTTCAAGTAGTTTGGCGCCTGCAGCAGACCGCGGGAAGCCCGGCTATTACATTCCCCGATAAGCGTAAGGCCCGGCTTCCTGCACCGCAGCAAGTGCTGCGACCTTGTCGTGCTCCGGCGCGAGATGACAAACCGGGTCGGTCGCCCGGGCGTCGCCGGTGATCGCGAAAGCCTGACAGCGGCAGCCGCCGAAATCGATCTCGCGGCGCTCGCAGCTGCGGCAGGGCTCTCGCATCCAGTCGGTGCCGCGAAAGGCATTAAATGCCGGCGAATTTGCCCAAATATCGGCCAGCGAGTGGTCGCGCACCGACCAGAATTCCAGCTCAGGAATGCTTTCGGCGGCATGGCACGGCAGCACCTTGCCAACCGGCGTCACGTTGAGCGAGCGGCGTCCCCAGCCGCCCACGCACGGCTTGGGCAGCCGCGCGTAGTAATCCGGCACGACCGCGTCGATGACGATCTCGCCGTGATGCCGCTTGCGCAAGCCTTCGACTGCCGCAGCCGCGCGCTTAACCTGCTCCCTGCTCGGCATCAGGGTCGCGCGGTTCTTCAGCGCCCAGCCGTAATACTGCACGTGCGCTATCTCGACGCGCGTTGCGCCGAGCTCCAGCGCCAGCGCGACCATGTCCTCGATGTGGTCGATGTTGGCGCGATGCATCACCGCGTTGACCGTCAGCGGGATTTTTAGCCGCACCACTTCGGCTGCGAGCGCCCGCTTACGCGCGAACGCGCCTTCATAGCCGGCGATATGATCGGCACTCTTGGGCTCGCTGTCCTGGATCGAAATCTGAACGTGATCGAGGCCACTTTCCGCGAGCTTCTGCAAAGTTTTCGCGGTGATGCCAACCGCCGAGGTGATCAGATTGGTATAGAGGCCGGCAGCATGCGCCGCCGCCGTGATCTCGGCGAGATCGCGCCGCGCGCCCGGTTCGCCGCCCGACAAATGCACCTGCAGCACGCCGAGCCCGGCGGCTTCGCGAAACACCCGCGCCCACGTTTGGGTATCGAGCTCGGTGTCGCGCGGCTCTAGCGCCAGCGGATTTGAACAATACGGACAGCCCAGCGGACAGCGGTGGGTCAGTTCGGCGAGCAGACCGAGCGGACTATGCAGCGCTGCGCTCATAATTCCAGCAGCCTCTTGTCAGCGAGCCCGCGCAGCAGTGTCGTCACGTCAGCGAGAATCCGATCACGCGGCGCCGAATACGTCGTGACCAGGTCATCGACGATGGCGCCAAAGGTCGCCTCGCCGGTGCAGCGCTTGAGAACCTCGACGGCGATGGCATCGGCCTTGAACACACGCTCCGGCGCCAGCAACACCCATCCGCCTTGCGCTTCGTTGTGGACGAGCCGGACACCGCGCGGCAAACGCGGGCAAACGTCGGACGCAATGGCTGCACTCGTCTCACTCACGATGCTATCCTAGCTCTCCGGCACAAAGGCGCCGGGCGGAACGTGCTTGGGCGCGACATAAGCGTGATAAAGCGCATCCAGCATCGCCCAGAGCACATCGCATTTGAATTCAAGCGCGGCGAGGACATGGCGCTGCGTCTCCGGCGTCCGGGCGTGCTGCTTGACGTAGTCGAGCGCAAAACGCGAGTCCCGCTCGGCCTGCGGCGGCCGCTGCGAAAAATAAGCCAGCGTTTCCGTCGTCACGAACGGGTAGTTCTTCAGCATCCCTTCCATCCGCTCGCTGATGATGGCGGGCGAGAACAATTCCGTGAGCGACGAGGCGATCGCTTCGAGCAGCGTTTTGTCGCGCACGAAGTGTACGTAAGCATCGACGGCGAAGCGCGTCGCCGGCAACAGCCCTTGCAGCGAAACCACGTAGTCGCGATCAAGGCCAAGTCCTTCAGTGAGCTTCAGCCAGCGCGCAATACCACCTTCGCCTTCGCGCGTGCCGTCGTGATCGACGAGGCGGCTGCGCCATTCGCGGCGGGTCGCGGCGTCGTCGCAGCGCGCGATCAGGCTGGCGTCCTTCACCGGGATCATCGCCTGGTAATAGTAACGGTTCAGCGCCCAGGCCTGAACCTGGCCTTTGCTGCAGGCGCCGCCGTGCAACAGCTTGTGAAATGGATGAAGCCGGTGATAACGCCGCGCGCCGATATCGCGCAGGCGCGCTTCTAGCTCCTCAGCGCTCAACGCATTCACAGCACGATCTCCATGCCGTCTTCCGCGACCTCAAAGCCCGACGCCTCCACTTTGCGCCGCTCGGGCGAACCCTCAATCAGGATCGGATTGGTGTTGTTGATGTGAGTCAAGATGCGCCGGCCGGGCAGATCGGCGAGCGCCACGAGCGTTCCGCTTTCGCCGCCGATCGGCATGTGTCCCATGCGCCGGCCGGTTTTCTCGCCGGTTCCGGTTGAAATCATTTCGTCGTCGGCAAACAGCGTACCATCAAAAAGGACAACGTCGGCGCGGGCAAGGCGCGCGTGCAGGGCCGCCGTGACAGTCGCTGCCCCCGGAACGTAGACCAGGCGGCGATCATCGCAGACCAATTCCACGCCGACATTGGCCCCGGTTTCGGCGGCCAGCGCCGGATTCTCTCCTTCGAGATAGAGCGCGACCTTGCCGGGAACAGCGAACAGTTCCGCCGTGATGCCGCCCGGCAATGGGAACGGCCGGTCGCGCTCGACAGCCTGGCGGGCCACAAGATCAGGAGCCAGCACCCCAAAAATCGGATTAGCGGTCAGCGCCGCGAGCGTCTCAGCGGTGGCGAATACAGTGAAGGCCTGACGCTCGCGCAGTGTCAGTAGCCCGGCGACCTGGTCGACTTCCGCACCGGTAAGAACGACGGCGGCGATCGGACTTTCGCGCATACCGCGCCGCGGCTGCAAGCAACGCGTAGCCAGCAGCTGCGCACGGAGATCCGGAGACGCGTTGAGCAAAGTCCACTGGGCGCCGTCAGCAGACACAGCAAGGCTGGCTTGGGTAAGCGCCTTTGTCCGCGTGTCATTGCTCCAAGCGAGCTGACACACGGCACATCGGCAATTCCATTGCGGATAGCCGCCACCTGCCGCTGCACCGAGAACGATGGCGGTCAGGCGCCCCATTCACGGGGTCGCGGAGACTAAAAGCTGAGTATCAGAACTCGGCCGGGAGATAGCCGTTGATCTCGAGCCCGATGCAGATTTCGACAAGGGTCGGAGTTGTCCACGCCATGTTCGTTTCCTTTGTCTTGAAGGCCCTTAACAAGTCTGGACCCGCTACGGGGTTCCTAGACAACCTATAATAGGTCCGCGCGGGATGCTTCGGCAAGCGGCTTTTGCTCAAAGGATTGTGTATACGCTTATGTTGCGACGCCGCATTTCAGGTCCGGGCGACATCGGCTTTGCCGCGGCTAAGCGTCGATCTCAGACCCCGTCATCGCCAAAAAAGCTTGCTCGATCGTACTCTTACCCGCACGCGCCACGAGCTGCGCGGGCGTCGTATCTGCCAGGATCTTGCCGCGATGAAGTACAACGACGCGATCCGCTTCGGGCACTTCGTCGCACAGATGCGTCGCCCAAAGCACTGCCACGGAGCGTTCGCGGCACAACTTCAACATCAGTGCAAGAAGATCGCTGCGACTCGCTGGATCGAGGCCGACTGTCGGTTCGTCCATCAGCAGAACGCGCGGTTCATGCAGAAGCGCGCGCGCCAACTCGACGCGGCGGCGATTGCCGCCGCTTAATTGCGCAGCCTTGTCGTGGGCGCGTTCGGCAAGCCCAAGCCGGGCGAGCTCCCTGGCGACGCGTTCCTTCGCCACGGCGCGCGGAATTCCGTGCAGCCCGGCATGAAAGAGGAGATTTCCGGTCACTGAGAGTTCAAGATCGAGCGTGGGTTGCTGAAACACGATGCCGAGCTTGGCCAAGGCCGGCACCGGATCGGAGCGCATGTCGTGTCCCATGATCTCGATCCGGCCAGCATCAGGCACGAACAGGCCGGACAGAAGCTGAAATAGCGTAGTCTTGCCGGCGCCGTTTGGGCCGAGCAGAGCGATGAACTCACCGGCGGACGCAGTAAGACTGACGCCATCCAGCGCGCGAGTAGCGCCGTAGCTTTTGACGACGTTGTCGAGGGCGAGCGCGGGCGCCTGTTCGGCACGTGTCATTCGTTCCCCGGCTGTTGCCTTGCCCGCGTCCGTTGTTAGGACTTAGTTTGGGCGATGCGTTCGAGGCGATGCAATGCTTAAATTCGCTGCCGTCATTGTCGCGGCAATGGCGTGCGTGCCGGCGCAGGCCAAAGACACCGGGCTGATTTTCGTCAGCAACGAGAAGACCAGCAACATCATCGTCATCGATCCAAAGACCTACAAAGTGGTCAAGGACATCAAGGTCCCACGCCGGCCGCGTGATATGCATTTCAGCGCCGATCACACCATGCTTTACGTCGCCTGCGGCGACGACGATGTCATCGCCATTCTCGACGTGGCAAAGCTGCAGGTGGTCGGCAGGCTCAAGACCGGTCCTAGCCCGGAAGCCTTCGCCATCGATGAAAAGCGCCGCCGAATTTATGTCTCCGATGAAGAGGGCTCGTCGCTGGCGATCGTCGACATGGACCGCGACGCCATCGTGAAAGAAGTCCCGACCGGCGCGGAGCCGGAAGGCGTACTCGTCAGCGACGACGGCAAAACTATTTATGTCACTTCCGAGGCCGGCGATCTCGTGCACGCCATCGACGCCGACACCGGTGGCATCACGCGCGACGTGGTGGTCGGCTTGCGTCCGCGCCGCCTTGCGGCAACCCCCGACGGCAAGGAGCTTTGGGTGACAGCGGAGCTCGCCGGCCAGGTCGACATCATCGATCGCGCTAGATTTGTCGTTACCGGCTCAATCGCTTTTCTGCCGCCAGGCATGCGCAAGACCGACGTAACGCCGGTTGGGCTTACGATGACCAGGGATGGCAAAACGGCTTACGTAACGCTCGGACACGCAGCGCATGTCGCGATTGTCGACGTGCCGGCGCGTAAAGTGCTGGGCTACATCCTGGTCGGCAAACGCCCGTGGGGGATCACGCTGTCGCGCGACGAGCAAACGCTCTATGTCGCCAACGGTCTTGGTGACGATATCACCGTCATCGATACGAAGAGCCGCAAGGCGAGAATATCCGTTCCGGTCGGCCGGATCCCCTACGGCATCGCTGTCGATGATTAGAGTTCCCCGCTGGGTATCGGCTTTTCTTTTCGTGGCAGGCACGCTCGCGACCGCTACGGCCCAGGAGACATCGCCAGCTTCCCCACGGCCTGCCGTGAAGATCGGCTTCGTCGAAATCGAAAACGACCCACGCTACGAGCCGATCCGCGCTTATGAGCGCATTACGCTCAAGACGCGCGAGCATCCGTATAGCGGCGCGGAGGTTGGCGTTGACGATGCGGCAGCGCTGGCGCGAGTCCTGCCCGCCGATTTCGCGCTCACTCGCATTACCGTAAGATCGTCGGCGGATGCGGCGCCGGCCATGCTGACCGCGCTCGATGCCGGCACGCATTTCTTTCTGCTCGACGCCCCCCAAGAGGCCTTCAAGTCCATCGCCGCAGCATTCCGCGGCCGCGACGTGCTTGTCTTCAACGTCTCCGAACCGGACGACGCGCTGCGCCGTGACCTTTGCGCGACCGAATTCGTGCACGTCTACCCGAGCCGCGCGCAGCTGATGGATGGTCTCGTGCAATATGTCGTGTCGCGCAAATGGCGCGATCTTCTGGTCCTGCAGGGCCCCTCGCCTGCTGATGCCGCGACGGCGGCGGCGTTCGAACGTTCGGCGCAAAAGTTCGGCGCCCGCATTGTCGCTGACCAGCATTTCAAACCCGGCGCCGACCCGCGCGAGCGGGAACAAAACGATCCGGCACTGCTCAGCGCGATCAATCGCGATTTCGACGTGGCATTTGTCGCCGACGACGCGTTCGATTTTGCCCGCACCGTACCTTATCGGCTCGCACGCCCACGCCCGGTTGTCGGCAGTATCGATCTCGAGCCGGTGGCCTGGCACTGGACCTGGGAACGCAACGGTGCGCCGCAAGTCAATTCGCGCTTCGAGCGGAAGTCGGGCGGCCGCCACATGGAGGGTCCCGATTGGGCGGCCTGGCTCGCGGTCAAAATGATCCTGCAATCGGCGCTGCGCACCGGCTCGGCCGATTTCGTCAAACAGCGCGCCTTCATCCTCGCCGATAGCGCTTTCGATGGCGACAAAGGCCTGGCGATGAGTGTCCGGCCCTGGGACCATCAGGTGCGGCAGGCGATTTTGCTTGCGGCTCCTTACGAAGTCGTAGCCGCCGCTCCGATCGAGGGATTTCTCCACCGCACCAACGAACTTGATACGCTCGGCGATGACGAGCCGGAATCGCCGTGTCACCTCAACAAATGATGCGCGTTGCCGCGGCAGAGTAGGAGAAGGAACCGTGCAACTCGCTCATATCCTCCGCGCGCTTCGCGCGATCACCACGCGAGAGCTCCTGAAATTCGTGCAGCAGCGCGGGCGGCTCCTCTCCGCCCTGGTCCGTCCGTTGATCTGGCTCGCGGTGTTTGCCGCCGGCTTTTACAACGTGTTCGGCGTTTCGATTATCCCGCCGTATAAGACCTACATCACCTATCAGGTCTACATAGTGCCGGGCCTCCTCGGCATGATCCTGTTGTTTCACGGCATGCAATCTTCGTTGTCGATGGTCTACGACCGCGAAATGGGGGTGATGCGGCTATTGCTTACCGCGCCATTGCCGCGCTGGGTTCTGCTCGCGTGCAAGCTCGCGGCTGGAACGGCGCTCTCGGTGATCACCTGTTATGTGTTTCTTGCGGTGTGCATTTTGTTTGATGTTACGTTCGACCCGATCGACTGGCTCGCCGTGCTTCCGGCGCTTATCGTATCCGGCCTGATGCTCGGGGCGCTGTGGCTATTCCTGTCGGTCTACATCCGCCAGGTCGAGAATTTTGCCGGCGCGATGAATTTCGTGATGTTTCCCATGTTCTTCTTTTCCTCGGCGCTCTACCCGCTGTGGCGGCTGCGCGAGGGCGGCTCGCAATTGCTGTACTACGTCTCGCTCGTCAACCCATTTACCTACGCGGTCGAGTTGATCCGCTTTGCGCTTTACGGCTCGTTCGAGCCGGTCGCGGCGCTGGTCGTCATCGCCACCACGGTGCTGTTCTTTTTGCTGGCGGTCGTCGGCTACGATCCGCAGCGTGGCATGTTTCGCCGCATGACGCGCGCAACGGCACAGCCGGCATAGCGGCCCCGACCCTGCTCCGTTGCGCGGCGAAAAACGGAGCATGACCTGACGCCCACATAGTGGCAGACTTTTGGTCTCGCGGTCCGGGGCGGGTGATGTGTGGCGTTGCGGGTATTGTTGGCGTTGGAACGCCCACGATGTGGCGGGCGTTCCGCGCGCCGCTTGTTGGAATTATGGCGTGCGCGCTCGGGCCGAGCATTGTTGCAGCGCAGCAAGCTCTCAATACGACTACAAATCAGAGCTCAGCGGGAGAAGCCCTTCCGGAAATTCGCGTCATCGGCACAGCGCCGGTGCCGCCACCTCGTCCTCCAGCGGTAATCACGCCGTCCGCCGGCGTCGGCGAGAACGCCGCACCGCAAGCCCAGCCTGGAGCGGTCGATCGCGACAAAATCCCGTCCAATGTCCAGGTTCTCTCGGCGCCTGATTTCGACCATACGACAGCACCGGACCTATTGCAGGGCATGCTGCGGGGACTTCCCGGTGTCGCCCTGAGCGACCAGACCGGCAATCAGTTCCAGCTCGACCTCAACTACCGTGGCTTTATCGCCTCGCCGGTCATCGGCACGCCGCAGGGGCTCGCGGTTTATCAAAACGGCGTACGCATCAACGAAGTCTTCGGCGATATCGTCAACTGGGATTTCATCCCGGAGAACGCGATCAGCCGGATGACATTGGTTCCCAGCAATCCGGTGTTTGGGCTCAACGCGATCGGCGGTGCGTTATCGCTGGAAATGAAAAATGGATTTACCTATCAGGGCATCCAGGGCGAAGTGAACGGCGGTTCTTACGGCCGCGTCGGGACGTCGGTGCAGGCCGGAGGCCAGGTCGGAGGCTTTTCCGGCTATATCGCCGCCGACGCGATCGACGATGCCGGTTGGCGCAACAACTCGGCATCGTCGGTGCGGCGCCTCTACATGGATCTCGGCGCCCGCGGCGACCAGACCGAATTCCACGTCAACTTCACCGGCGCCGACAACGCGTTCGGGGCTGCGGCCGCGACACCGGGCCAACTGCTCGGTCAGAACTGGTCGAGCATCTACACCGTTCCGCAAACCACCGAGAACCAACTCGCTTTTCTGAGCGCGAGCGCAACCTGGAAGCCGAGCGACACCTGGACTTATCAGGCGCTCGCCTACTTTCGCAATTTCAACCAGGCCCACGTCGACGGCAACGGGACCGATGCGCAGAATTCAGGCTGTCCAAATCCCGCAGTGCTCTGTTTTCCGAACCTCAACGGCTCGCTGTCCAATCTGGTAACGGCGGGCGGACAGACCGTGCCTGCAACCGGCACGCTGGGCTCGAGTATCTTGGGAGAAATCGACCGGACCTGGACGACGACCAATAGTTTTGGTGGTTCGCTGCAAGCCGCCTCATCGGAGAAAATATCTGGTCACGACAACAATTTCGTGGTCGGCTTTAGTCTCGACCGCGGGTTTGTTCAGTTTTCCACGACGAGCGAACTCGGTACAGTCAATGCTAATCAGTTCCCGTCTGTACAGGGCAACGGCCTGTTCGTCGACCAACCGTCAGGCGATGTCGCTCCGGTCGGTTTGGGCGCGACAACGCTCTACACCGGGCTTTACGCCACCGATACATTCGACCTGACGCCGCGGCTTTCGGTCACCGCAGGCGGCCGGTTCAATTTTGCCCAGATCACGTTGACCGACGAACTTGGTGACGCGCCGCTCCTCAACGGCAGTCATGATTATATGCATTTCAATCCCATGATCGGCGCGGCCTATAGGGTAACCCCCAACGTCACGCTGTTCGGCGATTTTGCCGAAACCAATCGCGCACCGACGCCGCTCGAACTCGGATGCTCCAATCCGCTGCAGCCTTGCCTGATCGACAACGCTCTGGTCGGAGACCCAAATCTCCAGCAGGTCGTCACTTACACTTTCGAGGCAGGCTTGCGCGGGCATTTCGACATTGCCAAAGGCCAGTTGAATTGGAGCGTCGGCGCTTACCGCGCGCTAAACACCGACGACATCATCAATGTGGCGAGTTCAATCCCGGGGCATGAATACTTTCAGAACGCCGGCAACACCTTGCGCCAGGGCGTCGAAGCCAGCGCCACCTACAAGTGGGACCGCTGGAACGCCTACGCCAACTTCACCTTTGTCGATGCCACTTTCCTGAATTCGCTGACCTTGTCGTCGCCGTTCAACCCGTTTGCCGACGCCAATGGCAACATTTCCGTTACCCCCGGCGATCACCTGACCGGCATTCCCGATTTCCGTTTCAAGCTGGGCGCCGAATATCGCATCACCGATCCTTGGAAGCTCGGCGCCGATCTCAATGTCATCGGCAGTCAATGGCTGGTCGGCGACGAAGCCAACCAAATGCCGAAAATCCCGGCCTATTGGGTGGTAAACCTGCACTCGTCGTACAAGATCACCGACAATATCGAGGTGTTCGGGCTGGTGCGTAATCTGTTCGATCAGCACTATTATGTGTACGGCACATTATTCGACGTCACTTCATTTCCTTATCTCAACCTGACCGATCCGCGCACTTATATCCCCGGCATACCGTTGGCAGTGTATGGCGGCGTGCGCGGCACACTGCCCGAAAGCGCCCCAGTCTTGCTGGCTGATCGCTCGGCGCCGGTGCTCAGCAAGTCGTCCGCCGCCTTCGTTCAACTGGACCGGTCTCTACATTGGCATCAATGGCGGCTACAGCTTCGGCGGGAGCAGCTGGACCGATAGCGTAACCGGTAACGCGAGCGGCACTTTTGGCACGTCGGGCTTTCTGTTTGGCGGCACGGTCGGAGCGAACTACCAGATCGGCGGATTCGTTTTCGGCGTCGAGGCTGACGGCGACTGGGCCGACGGCGGCGGCTTCGGCACCTACACGGCTACCAACCTCTGCGCCGGAGGTTGTCGGACCAACAACAGCTGGCTCGCCACGTTGCGCGGCCGTGTCGGTTACGCATTCGACCGCGCGTTGGTTTACGGCACGGCGGGCGCAGCGTTTGGCGACGTACGCGCCAATTTCTCAAACGATGCCGTCAGCAGCACGACCGAACCCGGCTGGACCGCCGGCGCCGGCGTCGAATTCGCCTTCGCCGCGAACTGGACCGCCAAGGCGGAGTATCTCTTCGTCGATCTGGCCAATGGTTCTTGCACGACGGATTGCGCCATCCAAAATCCCAACGAACCGGCTTTAATTCCAAACGTCGCAGTAAAATTTAGCGAGAGTCTCGTCCGCGCCGGTATCAATTATAGATTTGGCGGGTAAATCCATGCCCCCACCGCTTCGTCGATACTTTTGTCTGTGCGATCTTTTTGACGATGTGCGCACCGCTCTCGCTAGTGCTGGCGCAAAGTCCGCAGCCCCACGCCGACGAGGATTGCGGCGAGATCGCTCGCAATTATGAGCTGATCAAAGCTCAAGCAGTTTCGGTGCAAACCAACATGGCATTGTTCGCGGCAGCGGATCGGGGCTGCGATGATCTGGCCCGCAAGCTCCTCAATTCCGGAGCGTCGCTTCTGGCGCGCGACCGCCGCGGCGCCATGCCGCTTGCGCTCGCCGCGCGCTCCGGCCAGATCAAACTGGTCGAATTTTTTCTCGGCAAAGGCGCGCCGATCGATGCGCGCAATGTCGACGGCGGGACCGCTTTATACGCCGCCACCCAAAGCGAAAAGCATTCGACCGTTGCGCTCCTGCTGGCCAAAGGCGCCGATCCGAACCTTCCCGGCCGAAAAGGCGTGACGCCGCTGATCGCCGCAGCTTTCAAAGGCAACGACCGCATCTTTGAAACGCTGCTCGCGCACGGCGCCGACACGAACGCAATCGACGAGACCGGCAAGTCGGCGATGGTTTACGCCGCGGCGCGCGGCTTCGACGAAATCGTAAAACGGCTGCTCGATGCCGGAGTTCCCGCTCAACGGCGCTACGGCAACGACCTGACCGCACTGATGTGGGCGGCGGGACATGACGAAGGCGTTGGCGCAACGGCTATCGGCCGCGTCATCGACCTTTTGCTGGCGCGCGGAGCGAAGCTTGATGACGCCGACAACCGTGGCCGCACAGCGCTGATGATCGCCGCCTCACTCGGCGATGCCGCAGTGGTCGACATTCTCCTGCAACGTGGCGCCGATCGCCGGCTGAAGGACAAAGAGGGCAAGACCGCGCTTGCTCTCGCGCCGAACGTTGAAGTGCGGGCAAAACTTTCAGCAAAGTAATGTCTTCGCCCCTGGTCGCACGCTAAAGCCAGGGAGTGAACAAAGCACACAGCCGGCCTTCGGCGCGTGCGCTTTCGAGGCGTCGTAAAATTCCGGCACCCGTCAGTCCGCCTTGACACCACCGCTTCGGTCCAAGCCGCGGGTCAGGAAGGCGTGGGATTGCGCGATCAGCTGTTTTGACCGCTCGATATCGACGCCGACCAGCTTGCCGTCGCGCTTTCTCACCTTGCCGTCGATCATGACCCAGCTCACATTGCTCGGATTGCAGATCGTCACCGCTGAAGAAACCGGATCGTTGACCGGCATCACGTTGATATCGTCCAGATCGATCATAATGATATCGGCCTGCTTGCCGGGCGTAAGCGAACCGGTTTTGCGGTCGAGCCCGAGCGTTCGGGCGCCCTGGATCGTTGCAAGTTCGAGTATCTCGCGCACCGGCGCGAGGGTCGGTTTGCCGCCCTCTTTGATCACCCGCTGCGTCTCGAGGACGCGATCCGTCATGAGCAGGGCGCGCATCTGGGTGAAGAGGTCGGTCGGCATGCGCGTTTCGTTATCGATGCTGAGCGCTGGGCGAATGCCGTGCCGAAGCCAGCGCTGCAGACTCGGAAAACCGTGACCCGACATCAGCTCGGTCGCGGACGACGTCGATACCGAGCCGCCGCTATCGCCGATCATCTGAAGTTCTTCGTCCGAGCAGCGCAGCGTATGGACATGCGTGATATCGGGGCCGAGCAGCTTAGCTTCGTACAGCGACTTCACCGCTCCGGGTTTGGCACCGGGAACGCCCATGTGGATCGTGACGGGCAAGCCGAGATCGCGCGCCAATTTCAGGTCATCGACCGAGGCGCCCCAAGAAGAGTATTCGGGTCCGCGTAACGCCAGCGCCATGGTCAGTAGCTGGTCGTCCGAATTGAAATATTGCTGGCGGATGCGCCGCGCGTCGGCGGGGTGGCGCAGTTCGCTTTTCGGGTTCCACCAATCGACAAAAGGAGCGACCGGATCACCGTGCGCAAACACGCCTCGGAGGCCGGAGTCAGCAAGCCCCTTTACCGCCGCATCGGCGTGCTCCGGCGTCAGCATGATATGAGACCAATCCAGCATTGTGGTAATGCCGGAATTGATCGCACCGAGCGAGCCGAACAGATTGCCGATGTAGACATCATCCGGCCGATAGCGCGGCGCTACTGTCTGCAGGATAACCTTGAGATAGACGAAGAAGTCGCCCTCGGGGATCATCGACCGCAACTGCGTTTCCCAAGTATGGCGATGGGTATCGATGAGGCCGGGGAGGACTATCTTGTTCCTGGCGTCGATGACGTCGGCGTCGGCGCTCCGCAAATCAACGCCAATGCTTTCGATTTTGGCGCCGTTGATCAGCACGTCGGCGGATTTAAATTCGCCGACAGATTTGTCGCACGACACGACGTAGCCGCCTTTGAGCAGCAGTTTGCGCCCCGGCGTACTAGGCTGCGCCCGCGCGACCGACTGCATAAGCGGCAAAGCCGATGCTGCGGCCGCGACACCCTGCAAGAATGAACGACGCATGATATTCGTCACTGACAATGTCTCCTCTAAGCCGCGCTTTTGACCAGTACGCGGCGGCCGCAAGCTCATCTCATGATGGTGGTCCAGAATCACATCCCGGCGAGCCAAGCCGCCATCGCCGCGATTTCAGGCTCCGTGAGCCCTTTCATGAAACCACTCATGCCCGGATTGTTGCCACGGGCCTCAGTGCCAAAGTCGGTCATTGTTTTTTGCAGATAAGCGCGTACCTGGCCGGCGAGGCGCGGCTGCGTGCTGTCACCTTTAAATCCCTCCAGGTGGCAGCTCGTACAAACCACCGAAGCGTTGACACGCCGCGCTACCGCCGCCACGTCATCCGCCGGATGCGGCTGTTCGAGATTGGGCCACGGCTTTTTCGAGAAATATTGCGCCAGCGGCATCAGATCGCCTCGATCGAGCGCGTCTGCGACCGCCGTCATCTGGTCGTTCTTGCGCGCGCCGGACTTGAAGTCCCGAAGCTGGAAGAACAGGTAACCGAGGTTTTGGCCCCAGATCACCGGCACCGGGAAAGATTGCTCGGGCGGCACGCCGTTCTCGCCATGGCAGGCTGCGCAAATTTGGGCTTTCTCTTCGATGCTTTGCGCAGCAACGGCACTTGGCAGCGCCGCGAACGCGGCAAAGGCCGCGACCGATAGATATTTAATACGCATGCGCTGAACGCCAGTCCCCAAAAAAATCGGACGGGGCCGTTTCCGGTCCCGTCCCTCACTTCTTACCGCGTGTGGATCGCGTTAGCTACTCAAGCGTGAAAGCGATGATGCTGTCGCCGCGTTTGGAATTGACCTGGACGTTCCCGCCGGCCGCAACCGCGATGTACTGCTTGTCGCCGATCATATAGGACGACGGCGGTGCATTGACGCCGGCACCCGCCTGGAACTTCCAGAGCACCTTGCCGCTCTTGGAATCATAGGCCTTGAACCAGCCGTTGCTCTCGCCGGTGAACACCACTCCTCCTCCGGTCGCAAGAATGCCGCCGATCATCGGCTGTGGTGTCTTCACCTGCCACTTGATCTTGCCGGAATTGTAGTCGACCGCCGTCACGTTGCCGGCTTGAACGCCACCCGGAACGTTAGTGAACGCACCGCCAAGCCAGAGCTTACCCTGCGGATAGGGCGCGCTGTCGACGGTGTAGGTCATTTCCTGTTCGAGGTTGATCGCGTACGCCATGCCGAGGCCCGGATCGGTCGCCAACGGCGACCACTCGACGCCACCATTGGCGCCCGGGAACATGCGTGCCGAATTGCTGTCGAGCGGTTTGGTTGGCGTCGGCAACACCCACCTGTCTTTCTGCGAGACCATCGGCTCGGAGAAACGGATCAGGCTGCAATCCTTGCGGTCGTGCACATAGACGTAACCGGTCTTTCCGGCATGCAGCACGCCGGGAATTGTTTTGCCGCTCTTGTCTTTCACGTCGACCAGAACTGTAGGGCTGGTGGCGTCAAGGTCCCACAGATCGTGAGCGATGTACTGGAAGTGACAAGCCATCTTCCCGGTATCGAGATCAACTGAAACCAGCGAGTCGGTATAGAGGTTGTCGCCGGGTCGCGGCGCGCCATCGAGATCCGGTGACGGATTGCCGACGACAAAATAGATGCGCTTGGTGGCCAAATCGACTGACGGATTCTGCCAGACGCCGCCGCCGAGGGTTTTGTACGGATCGCCATTCTTCGCCAGCGCTGCTTTCTCTGCAGGGATGTCGCGATGCATGTCGTGCCCGGTGGCGTCTTTGGTCGCCCACACGCCGACCGAATTCTCCGGAATAGTGTCGAAGGTCCAAAGCAACTTGCCGTCATTGGCGTCGAAGGCCTTGACGAAGCCTCGGATGCCATACTCGCCGCCGTTGGTACCGATGAGAATCTTTCCATCGACGGCAGTTGGCGCCATCGTCTCGCTGTAACCAAGCGACGGATCGGCGATTTGCTGCGACCAAACCGGCTTGCCGGTCTTGGCGTCGAGCGCAACGAGCTTGGCGTCGAGCGTCGCGAGGTAGACCTTGTCGTTATAAACCGCGGCGCCACGGTTGTTGGGTCCGCAGCAATAGACCGTGATCGGCCCCATGTCGTGCTTGTAGTGCCAGATTTGCTCCCCGGTCTTGGCATTAAGCGCATAGACGTGGTCGAACGATGTGGTCACGTACATCACACCGTTGACGACAATCGGCGAAGTCTCCGTCGACTCTCTCACGTCAGTCTGGAAGATCCAGGCGACGTGGAGGCCTTTGACGTTCTTGTCGGTGATCTTGTTGGCGGGATGGAACCGCGTCTGGCCGTAATTGCCGTTGGTGGCGAGAAAGTTCTTGCTGTCCTTCGCGGCGTTGTTGAGCATCGCCTGGCTAACACTGGGAATCGCAGGAGCTTTCGCGTTGCCCGCCTCGCCTCCTCCGCCAGTCTCCTGTGCAAACGCCAGACCGCCAAGCGGAAACGCCATCGCCCCCGCAAGCAGAATCGTCTTACCCATTCGCATCATGGATTTGCCCTCCCGGTTTGCGCTTGAGCGCGCCAAGGCGACTGTTTGCCAGTCGCGCTTGTTTGCAATTTGCGCGAGAAGCGTCGCTCCGAAACCGAAGAGTGTCAAGACGCACAGCGTGCAGGGATGAAACGCAACTGAGACGGGGCTCGGTTTACGGAAATGTTGGGCCGCTTCCACACAACCGACGTGCTTGATCCTGGCGATCTGTTCGCTTCGCGGTGCGTTCGGCCCGAGCGCAAGGCGCCACCGCGTCCGCCTCTAAGCGGTACTCCAAATCGATCGTTTCATCGAATTCGGAATTTTGCTGCACCGCACCGCCGCCGCGACCTATCCGGCCCAGCCTCAACCGGACGAGCGCTCGATCGGCCGTCGTCAATATCGTCGATATGCCGCGCCCCAACGAGTTGCTCTTGGCTTTCGAGGCGATCGACGACGGGCGCGTAAGCGCGCGACACCGCTGGACCCGCGCCCATACGCTTTCCGAGCAGCAGACTCTACAACTGTTAACAGGCTGATCCGTCGGTTCGAGTCCGGCCCGTAACCAAATGCAATCAATCACTTAAGCGATAGAGACCGCAGACAAAATACACCGAAGGAAGGCTCCACATCTTGAAAACAGAAGATTTCACTCCAATTTCTCGGCGTACTAAACGCTTGATGATAGCCGTCAAAAAGATGCGATTTGCATGGCTGCCGAATTCGAAGACCGCCTACGGACGGCGGCAGAGCGAGTCAGAGCCGAGCAACAAAGGGCAGCGGACGACCTTGCACGACGAGTGCAAGAACGGCAAGTTCTCGTTGCTAAGATCAACCGCGCCATCCAAGACTGGAATCATCGGATCGTACCACTTGTGGGGCAGGCCGTCGCACGAACCAACGACGTGATGAGCGCCGCCGAAATACAAATAACCTCAAGCCCCGACGATGTGCGTGTGATGCGCTCGAATCACGTCGGGCCTTCGATTCCGCCCCTGCCAGGGCTAAACATTGTCCGCTATGCCGCGCCTACTCAAGTTCCCCAGCAGCAGCCCGTGCGCGGCGTCGCCAGAACGGTTGTACGCGCTGCCACGCACGCACAGCAGAGAAGTGAAATTGCACGGCTTCAGCAGATGACTCGACTTCGAATAGGAATAAGCGAGAACGGCGACTTCTTTGCTACCCCTTTCAACTATAAGGCGTCGGTTAGTGTCAAGCGTCCAGTCGCCACGCCCGAAATTGACGAAAAAACGATTGGAAGCCTTATAGCTGAATTTGTTGATGCCGGACTGCTTGGCCATCACGAAGAGACGAACTTAGCGTCCGCGGTGTCGGATTTATCTGGTGATGAACTCAGCACTTCGGCGTTCAACGCGACGCCTTTCGGCAATAACCAATTCTCTCAGCATGGCACGTCAACGTTCGACACCGCCAGCAACCAGATTCCGACCTTAAAGGGCGAGGTGTCCAACGCCATCCGGTTAGCCTCGGGTGGAACCGAGTTGGTAATACCGCCCAACGGACAGGCCTCACCGACGCCTCCGAACCCGTTGGAGCCCACGACCCGTTCACCGGTCGAACCGACTATCGCGGCTCAACGTATCCTCGCAAATCGGCTTTCAGAACGGCCCACCGATATTGGAGCGGCTGCACGAGCTTTGTGCAAGGCGATTGCAGATCAAATTGATCAACTAAACGCGTCAAAACCCAATGAAGCAGAAGCGCTCAATAAGCAAAACGACTTCGTGACTTTCTTGAAAGAGATAGCCTCCGGGCTGACCGCTCTGGCCGATACTCTCGATCAAGCCGTCGCAGCGGCGCGCGAGGGGGCTGCCGAGCCAATGCTTCTCGGCACCGCCGGAAAAATCGCCGAGCAATTGAGTGTCACCGTCAAAGAGGGGCTTGAACGCCATCGCGCGTACCTGGCGGATTGCGCGATTCGATTTAGCGTTTTTGCTGCGGGGTTCGTTTTTTTAAACGCCTGCGGTGTTGACGGGTATATCGCGGGCGCCGTTGCTGCTCTTATGAACCTGAAATTACCGAAAGCCGGTACCTCAACGAAGTAATGCCGAATCGAACCAGCATCAAAATTCCGCGGCCGGTGAAGGAGTATTATCCAATATTGCGCTCGTCGGCAATGATCTTGCCGTCGTTTGGCAGGGAGCCGGGCGCAACAAGATCGACGCGGCCTTTAAGCTTGGTCACCGCTTGCAGGCTTGCGGCGATGGCATCCGTCAGGCCGCTTGTGTCCGCTGCGTTTGCACATTCAGCAGCAAGCGTCATCACATCTTGTTCGGCCTCGCGGGTGACCAAAAGCCGGAACCGGCCGAGTTCGGGGTGACGCTTGGCGACTTCGGCAATCTGGCCCGGATGCACGAACATGCCCTTGACCTTGGTGGTCTGGTCGGCACGGCCCATCCAGCCCTTGATCCGCATGTTGGTGCGACCGCACGGCGATTGTCCGGCGAGAACCGCCGAAAGATCGCCGGTGGCGAGGCGGATCATCGGATAATCCCGGTTGAATGACGTGACGACGACTTCGCCCACCTCGTCTTCGCTCACTGGATCGCCGGTGCCCGGCCGTACGATTTCCACAATGACCGACTCGTTGACGACCATGCCTTCGAGCGCGGACGTTTCGTAAGCAATAACGCCAAGTTCGGCAGTCGCGTAACACTGCAACGCGGCGATGCTGCGCGAAGCAAGTTCAGAGCGCAATGACGAGGGCAATGCCGCCCCGGAAACCAGTCCCCGCTTGATTGAAGAAACATCCTTGCCGGCTTTCGCCGCCGCATCGAGCAGGATTTTCAGAAAATCCGGTGTGCCGGTGTAGCCGGTCGGTTTGAGCTGCGCGATCGCGTCGACCTGTTGCTCGGTGTTGCCGACGCCACCGGGGATGACTGCGCAGCCGAGCGCGTGCGCACCCGCTTCGAGAATGAAGCCGCCGGGTGTGAGGTGATAGGCAAAAGAGTTGTGCACCACGTCGCCGGCGCGAAAGCCCGCGGCAAACAAAGCGCGCGCGGAATTCCACCAATCTTTGCCGTGGCCCTCCGGCTCAAAGATCGGGCCGGGCGACATCAGGAGACGCTTGAGCTTGCCCGGCTCGGTCACTGCGAAGCCGCCGAGCGGCGGCTTTTTTTCTTGCCGTTCTTTCAGGTCGGATTTGCGCAACAGCGGCAGTTTGGCAAGTGCCGCCCGCGAACTGACCGATTTCGGATCAAAACCGGCCAGGGCCTCCGCCCAACCGGCTGCGCTCATCGCGCGCGCGATCACATCCGGCAGCTTGGCGAACTGTTCTCGCTCGCGCGCGTCGGGCGCCCGCGTTTCCAGGGCATCGTAGAAATCCGCCATCTGACCCGCCGCAAAAACTCAGTGCGCAAGCGCGGGACAGGCGCCGTCTTCCAGCGGCCGGAACGCCTTATCGCCGGGGATCGTGGCGACGAGCTTCAACAAATCCCATTCGCCCTTCGATTCGGCCGGCGACTTGATCTGCACCAGATAAATGTCATGGACCATACGGCCGTCGGGCCGCAGCTTGCCGTTCGGCGTGAAGGCATCATTGACCGGCGTCTCGCGCATTTTCGCGAGGACGATCTTCGGATCGTCCGAGTTTGTCGCCTCGACGGCTTTAAGATAGCTGCGCACCACCGAATAAGTCCCGACCTGGAATGTTGACGGCGCCGTCTTGCGCCGTTCCAGGAACTTGGCGAAGAACGCCTTGGCCGCATCGTCGCGGCCCGGCAGCCAAGGCGAAACATACATCATCCCTTGGGCGAGCTGCAGGCTGGTCGAGCGGACGGCCGGCAGCGAATCCAATCCGAACGGCACCACTTTCTGCTTATCGGTGATGCCGAACTCGCGCGCGCTCTTGACCGAGTTGATGGCGTCGTCGCCGCCGTTCGCCAGCGCGACGACATCGGCCTTCGACGCTTGCGCCTGCAGCATGAAGGAGGAGTAGTCCGTGGTCCCGAGCGGCGCACGGACGCTGCCGACGACCTTGCCGCCGTTCTTCTCGATGAACTTTGTGGCGCCATCCTGGAGCGCGCGGCCGAACACGTAATCGGCCGTAATGAAGAACCAGGTCTTGCCGAGTTGCGGCAACGCCTGGCCGATCGCGGCGCCCATCTCGTAAGTGTCGTACACCCAGTGAACCGAGTTGTTCGGCGCGCAGGCCTTGCCGGTGAAATCGGCAGACCCGGCGCTGGTCAGCAGCACGGCCTTGTTGTCGGTCTTGGCGATCTCGAGCACCGCGAAGCCCACCGCCGAATTGACCAGATCGGTCACGGCATCGACGCCGTCGAGATCGAACCAGTGCCGCGCGATGCCAGCGCCGATATCCGGCTTGTTTTGATGATCGGCGGAAACAATCTCAATCGGCACGCCGTTAATCTTGTTGCCAAACTCGTCGGCCGCTATCTTGGCCGCCTCGACAGAGCCCATGCCCGAATTCTGTTCGTACGGACCGGAGAGATCGGTGAGCACGCCGATCTTGACCTTGCCGCCGGACATCTCGGCGTACGCGGCCGGGGCGGCAAGCAGGAACACCGCAGCGGCGGCAGTGTAGGCGGCAAAGCGCATATGTTCACTCCCAAGGGTGTGTCGCGGATAATTCGCGCGTCTTCGGCGCGTTCGAGCGACGGATATCGGCCGGTTTAGCGGCGTATTGTCAAGGCGGCAAGCGCGCTACCGTCTCGCGAGGGCGTCAAAGCTCCACGCGAAAGCCGACTTCCATCACCCCATCGTTGGGAATTTTGAAATAATCCGGCGTGCGGCTGGAAATCTTGCTGAAGAACGCAAAGATCGCAAACGAGATCGGGCCCATCGCCGAACCTTTCTCGCGCCGCACCACCGTTTCATGCGCCAGGTAATAGTGCTTGCGCTCGAGATCGGCGTCGAATCCAAGCATCTTGATGTTCTCGAGCGTGCGCGGAATATCCGGCGTCTGCATGAAGCCAAGCCGCACCTGAACGCGATAGAACCCGTGGCCGAGGCGCTCGACCTTATGCCGCTCGCCGAATGGCACGCGCGGACGCCGCTCGAACAGGTAGCTCAAGAGCACCACGCGTTCGTGAAAAACGCGATTGTGCTCGAGGTGCCGGATCAGCATCGGCGAGGCGCCGTGCTCGACCTTGGTCAGCCACACTCCCAGACCCGGCGCGCGGCCGACGACCAGATCGTCGACATAGGTGAGGAAGCGATCGAGCGGCAGCATCGACATCTCGTACAGCCGCCGCCTCACTTCCAGCGATCCCTTGCGCCAGGACAGCATCACGGCCGCAATCACAACCCCGACCATGAGCGGAAACCAGCCGCCCTGGACGATCTTGAGCGAGTTGGACACCAGAAAAATTGCCTCGATCACGCCGAAGAAGGCGATGACCAGCCCGGCAACGAGCGGCGGCCAGTTCCAGCGCCCGACCGCGACGCGATAGAGCAGCAGTGTCGTGCACAACATCGTGCCCGACACGGCAATCCCGTAGGCCGACGCCAGCGCGTCGGAGCTCCTGAAAATCACCACCACCAGCAAGGTGCCGATCATCAGGAGCCAATTCGCGGTCGGCAGATAGACCTGTCCGGCCTCGTCGCTCGACGTCGGCACGATCTTTGAGCGAGGCGATAAGCCCATCTGAATGGCCTGGCGCGTCATCGAGAACACGCCCGAGATCAGCGCCTGAGAGGCGATGATGGTCGCCAACGTCGCCAGCAGGACCATTGGGATCAGCGCCCAGCCGGGAGCCTGACTGTAGAACGGATTCTCGATCGCCTTTGGATCGATCAGGACGCGCGCGCCTTGTCCGAAGTAGCTCAAAATCAGCGCCGGGAACACCAAGCCGAACCACGCTTGGCGGATCGCGCGGCTCCCGACGTGACCCATATCGGCGTAAAGCGCCTCGCCTCCGGTCAAAGCGAGGAACACGCCGCCGAGCACGATGAAAAGCGTGAACGGACTTTCTATTGCGAACCGCACCGCAGCCATCGGATTCAAGGCCGCCAGGATTTCCGGCGCGTACCAGATATTAATGGCGCCGAGAACGCCGATGGCGACGAACCAGACCACCATAACCGGACCGAACAGGCGGCCAACGCTGCCGGTCCCGCGATATTGGAGCGTAAAAAGTCCGACCAGGATGACGAGGGTCGCCGGTACGACAAAGTTCGCCGCCGCCGGACTGAACTTCAGCCCCTCAATCGCTGATAGGACTGAGATCGCCGGCGTGATGACGCCGTCGCCGTACAACAACGCTGCACCGATCACGCCGAGCACGACCACGAGCGAAAGTTTTACTCGCTGGGCGGTCGGGTCGTGTTGCTCGACCAAGGACAGCAGCGCCAAAATCCCGCCTTCGCCGTCGTTGTCGGCGCGCAGCACGATGGTGACATACTTCAGCGATATGAGGATCATCAGCGCCCAGAAGGTCAGCGAGACGACGCCGAGGATCTGGGTCGGGCCGGGCGTCTGGCCGACGGCCGTGAGCGCCGTGGAAAACGTGTAGAGCGGACTTGTTCCGATATCGCCGAACACGACGCCAAGCGCCGTCAGCGCCAGAAACGATTGCGCATGTGGGTGACCGCCTTCGGCCTTGTGCTCGGGCGGGTGAGCGGACTTCTTCGCCGATTCCCGCTCTGTGCCGGCCTTCGATGCCGCATCCATCCGCACACCCCGCTGGTTACGAAACTCGCGTACGCCCTATCCGTGACAATCAAGATTCGGGCCACAAACAGCTTAACGCCTGACCCCCTCCACAAGATCGAGGTCAATCCGCCGGTTGCACCAACGTACCTTGCCTTGCCGTCGTAACCCGTGCCGCGGCGCTGACTGCGAACCAGCACCACGACGTTCACGGCAAGTGCAATGATCCCGACATTAAGCTCTTTGATCTCCACCGGCAGAGCGGGAAATAGCTTCCCAATCGTCGTGTGCGTCAAGCTGATCGCCGCAACCGTGGCGACACCCGCAACGATCCCGGCGGCCGCACCTTCGCGGGTGATCCATCGGTTGCGGCCAAGACTGAGAACAAGCGACGGAAATAGTTGAGTGACGAAACTGTAGCCCATCAGCAGCAGCGCCACGATCGTCTGCCCGCCCTGAAGCGTGAAATAGACGGCAACGAGCGCGACGACTGGCACCAGCACCTTAGCGATCAGTAACACGCGCGCGTCGGTGGCAGATCGATCAAACGCACGATAAAGATTGTTGGCGGCCAGCGTTGCCGTCGTCATCAAGATCATCGATCCGGGAACGAGCGCGGTCAACACGCCCGCCGCGCCGATCACGCCAACGGCCCAGGGATCGAAGGTTTTGACCGACAGCTTCAGCAAGGCAAGGTCGATTTCCGGGCCGGTCAGGCCAGGCACCTGCAGGATGGCGGCGAATCCGGCAAAGAAAACGAACAGCAGGATCAGTTGATAAACCGGAAGGAAGATCGCGTTCAGTCGGATCACCCGCGTACCCTTGGCCGTGTAGATCGAACCGAAAGTGTGTGGCCACATGTAAAAGCCGAGCACGGTCAGAAGTACGGTGGATGCAAACCACCAGACGCTCTCGCCGCGCGCCGGCAATACCGTAAAGCCGGGCTTTGCCAGTTCGATGGCATCGAACATCGCGCCAAGGCCGCCGTAGTAATGAAGCGGAAAATAGATGCCGAGAAATACCACGACGAACAGGATCATCACGTCCTTGGCGACCGCCGTCCACGCCGAGCCGCGTACCCCTGACACCATCACGTACGCGGTGGCGACCGCCGCGCCGATCCACACCGCAGCGGTCGACGAGATCGCACCATAACCGGCAATCTCGACGATTATGCCGAGACCTTTGAACTGCAGCACCAGATAAGGAATGAGCGCGACGATGCCGACCAGCGCCACAATGACGCCGAGCGCGGGGCTGCCATACTTGCGAACAAAGAAATCCGGCTGCGAATAGAGACGATTATCGCGCGCAAAACGCCAGATCGGCGGCAGCATGAAATATGACATCACGTAGGCGAGCGCGGCGTAGCAGAGAATGTAGTAGGCCGGCCCGCCTTTGCCGTAAGCAAATCCGCTGCCGCCGAGAAACGTGAAGGTCGTGTAGATCTCGCCGGCCATTAGCAGGAATACCAGCGGCGCGCCAAAGGACCGGCCGGCGACGGTCCACTGCTCCAGGCCCATCTGCCGGCCGCGTCGCGCCAGAAAGCCAAGCCCAAGCGCAAGCAGCGCGGCGGCGGCAATGCCGACGAGCGCGCCGTTCATTCGGAGCCGTCGTGATTTGCCGGATCGAGCCGAAAAATGACGGCCATGATCGCAGCGGTCAGCAGGATCCAAACCACGAGCCATGCCAACAGGAACGGCAAGCCGAAGATGGTCGGCGTGACCCGGTTGACGAAGAACGGGCCGATCAGCATGGCGAGAAATGGCAGCAATGCGAGGGCGCGAACCATGCGCATCAGTAAGCTTGCAACGCCCCTCCCGATCGAGGCCTCCCAAGCGTCATAGGCCATTGCGGCCGCACTGCCTAGCGCCCGCCTCCAGAGTTCCAGCGGACGCCAACTGTTTTCGCACAAAGAAAAAGCCCCGGTCTGCTTTGGGGGCAAGACCGGGGCGAAGGATCAGTACGCCAGTACGTAGTTGTACCTTCGCCGCGGCGTATGAAAAACCGCTTCACTAAACGCCGCACATTTAAGACAAATACCGATCATCCGCCGGCTGTTTTTACTCGCCAATCGTTCGCCAAACCCGGGTGAGCTTTATCTTGTTATCCAGCAGGCTGCAGTTTGAGCAGACGATCGGCGTTGCTGTGCGCGAGTTTTTCCAGATCGGCGGCCGGCAATTTGAGGCCGTCAAGATAATCCCTGCCCGTCCGGTTGCTGCTGAACGGATAGTCGATCGAGAACAGCACGCGATCGGTACCAAATACCGCCAGCGCGATTTCAAGCGGCGGCCACGTGAACAACCCGCTCGTGGTGACCCAAACCTGGTCGTGTATCGTCTTGGCGACTGATCGCGTCAGATGGCCGACGTCTCCCGACAAAGTTTTGTCGGCGCGGACCAGCATAGCCGGCAAGCCTTCGCCCATATGGCCGATGATCACCTTCAGCTTCGGGTGCCGGTCGAGCGCGCCGGAAAGCACAAGCCGCAACACATGAATGGCGACTTCCGAGTGCCAACCCCAGGCCGCCATCGACAGCCGAAAGCCGGTGTCCCCCGGCAAGCCGTCATAGTACGCCTCGCGCACCGACGGCGGCGGTAGGTTCGGATGAACATAGATCGGCACATCAAGCTTTTCGGCCCGCGCCAGGATCGGTTCGAAGCGCGCGTCGTCGAGAAAGCGCCCCTCGGTCAATCCATTGACCAAGGCCCCACAAAAGCCGAGGTCGCGGACGGAGCGCTCAAGCTCATCGGCGGCGGCTTGCGGACTGCGCACCGGCAGATGCGCAAATCCCGCGAGGCGATCCGGATGCGCTGCCACGGCCTTGCCCAAGATGTCGTTGATGTCGCGCGCGAAGGCGATGCCTTCAGCGCCATCGAGCAAATCGGCGCCGGGACCTGAGGCCGACAAGACCTGCACGGTGATGCCGGCCTCGTCCATTTCGGCGATCCGCAAAGCGTCGAGATCGGCCAACTGCCGTTCGAGCGGCGCGCCAAAGCCGGGCGGGAAACCACGTTTCGTGATCGCATCTGGCTTGATCCTGCGTACCAGCGACGGGGCGATGAAATGCTCCTCTAGCGTAACAATTCGCATCGAAACTCCCTTCAAGGACCGCTACGGCAAGTGCGGCCAATACGTGATTTACCTGATGCTAACCATAGTGCCGCACGATCGCGCAGCGATATTTTTCCAACGAGACTTGCATCATGAGCTACCTGCTGCCCCGCGCATTCATGGTCCTGATGGCGTGGGGAATGACCTGCGGCCTGATCAAGAACTTATGGCGAGATGCCGATCCGATGGTCTTCGGCATCGTTGGCCTTTTGTGGGTAGGCGGCGGCATGGCCTACTTCATCTACTTGCGCAAACTACGCCGTGATATCGCGGAGCTTGTACGCACTCGAGGCTATAGCGTTAGCAGCACCGCAAACTAAAGCCGCCGACTAAGGTCGCATCACGCGCCGGCGCGATTCCAACCGCGCGCGCGATTGCCATAAATCTCGTGACCCGTTGGCGTCACCGCGACCGTATCTTCAAGTTTGATGAAGCCGCGGCGCGGATGCAGCAAAGTCGTCTCGACCGAAACCACCATGCCGGCTTCGAGCGGCCGCTGGGCATCGTAGGCGTCGTAAGGCACCGGGCCGGAAGCCGTCAGTCGCGGCGCTTCGTGGCTGACCAGACCCATGCCGTGGGCCAGAAATTCATAGTGATTGTGCAACTTCGATTTCTTGAGCACCGGCTCCGCCGCCGCGTAAATCTCGACGCCATTGACGCCCGGCCGGATCGGCTTGAACGCCGCCTGCTGGGTGGCTTCGATCTCGGCGAGCAAATCTTCAAGCTCGGCGTCCGGTTCGCCTACAATGCCCATGCGCGCGAGGTCGCCGATATAGCCATGGTAGTTGCCGCCCGAATCCACTGAGAGCGGATCGCCCTTCTCCCAGCGCTGATCGGAGGGAGCGCGATTGAGACTGGTGCCTGCGGCGATCAGGCAATAATCGAACGTCAGGCCGCGCGAAGTTTCCTCGCGACGCAACGCCTCAGCTAATTCGGCCTTGGTAGCACCGGCGCCGTGGCTGCCGATGACCGCAAGCATGGAGTCGATGACCAGATCGGATGCGATCTTGAGTTTCTCCAGTTCTTCGGGCGTTTTGCGCATCCGCAAGCGCTCCAGCACGAACAGTGCATCCTTGATCTCAGAGTCGGGGAACGCCTTGCGCAGCGCCGCCGCTGCATCAGCCGGAAGGAATGCGAGTTCAACGCCAATGCGCGGCGGTTTTGCCGAAACCTTGCGCAGATAATCGGCTGCCTTTTGCATCACGTCGACCGAGCCACCGCTCTTCGTGCTCACTTCCGAGGTCCAGAACGGCTTGAGCTGGGTCTGATACGTCTCCATGCCATGGCCGAAATAGCCGGCCTGTTGCGGAGCGCCCTTCACATAGACGAAGACCGGCAGGTAACGGCTGATCCCCATCGCGTCCATGTTGTCGAAAAAGAACGAGCGATGCCCCCCGAGCAGGTATTGGACGTTGTGTTTTGACGTGGCGAACAGCACGTCGATGCCGGCATCGTCCATCAGCTGGTCTAGTCGCGCCGTATCGAAAGGCGCTGCGTCTTGCTTCTTGGTAATGTCCAGCATGATTGTTCTCCTGGTGGACGAGGCTCCCTATACAATGAGTGTATCAAAGCCGGTCGCAGATATGAACCCGCTTGCGGTCGGCGGCAGCAATGCGGCTGAGGGGGGTTGGCCGACACCGCCGATGCGAAGGTCAAGTGAGTTGTGCGGAGGGCGGTGCGGGCGGCCGCGGGGTCAGGCTGCCGTTTTAGCCGGCGATTTGGCCGTCGGTCTGGCGGTCGCCATCAGATCGGCGGCGCCGCGCCTGGCCCGATCGAGAATAAGCTCGATGGAGGCGATTTCGACACGGTTGCGGCCGGAGTCTTTGGCGCGATAGAGCGCGTGATCGGCTTGCGCCAGCAGCGCAGAGAGATCGAGCACGGCATCATGGCTGATGACGATGCCGATACTCACCGTGGCGATGACGGGCTGACCCTGGACCTCGCGGGTTGCCGCGGCAAAATCGGCACGGATTTGTTCGGCGACAGCCACGGCGCGTTCCCGCGTCGTGTCGCGCAGCAACGCGGCGAACTCTTCACCGCCAAGACGGCCGAACAGATCGACGCGGCGCAGCGAGCTGCTCGCGACATCGGCAAATATCTCCAGTACGCGATCACCGACGGCGTGACCGAAACGATCATTGATCGATTTGAAGTTGTCGAGGTCGAGGAGCATCACCGCGGTCGGATGCGGATCGGTCAATTGCCGCTTGAGCTGGGCTTCGCCGTCCTGCAGGAACGCGCGGCGATTGGCGACACCGGTCAGCGGATCGACCAGCGCCGCCGTCTTGTGGCGGTACTCGGTCCGCTCCTTTGCCATCGCCAGAAGAATGAAGGCGATCGCGATCGTGAACAGCAGCCCCTCGAAGCTGAGAACCGTCAGCCAGACGCTCGCGAACATCTGATTGTCGGCGGGCGACCATGGCAGCATGGCGCCGAACGGTGTGCGCAACAAATAAAGCGCACCGTGCGCAAACAGCATAAAGATCGCGGGCCAGCGCGAAACCAAAGGTTCGCTGCGGCCGCGCCAAAATTCATACGCCGTCGCCCAAGTATACGCAGTGATGATGGCCGAGCTCATCAGTACCCGCAAATCATAGGACTGAGCAAAGCCAGGGACACGGCAGGCGATCAACCAAAGCGCGGCACCGCCGAACAACAGGATCGGCTGCGGCCGGTGATGGTCGAAAACGCGCGCGCCGGTCCATGTGACGGCGAAGGAGGTGAACAGCAGGGCATTGGCTAAATCAATCGACACCAAATCCGATGTCGAGCCATAGCGGCCGAACAGCATCACCGAAGCGGCCCGCAACAGGTGCGCAAACCCCCACCACGCCACGGCAGTGATCGCGGTATTCTGAGCCCAGGCGAACAGCAGCAGCAATCCGAGGATTGCTTCCACGTAGATCGTCACCAGGAACAGCGTATTGACGTCGAGATTCATCGCGCTCCACCAGGACGTTCGGCTGCAGACGAGCGATCGCTGGAAGCCCTGCGCTGCCGCAATAATGCAGCGCCCCAAAACAATCAGTGAATGAACGTAGGTCGGCGGGGAACTTGCGCCGCTATGGTTTCGGCACTGTTGCGAACTTTCGCGGCAATTGATCCGCTCTTGTTCCTACTGCCTTAGTCCTCTAGGGTCGCGGCCCTTCGGGATCATGCGACGATGCAATTCGCCAACGGAATCATAGAAGCGATCGGCAACACGCCGTTGATCAAGCTTGAACGCGTGTCGGCGGCGACCGGATGCACCATTCTCGGCAAGGCCGAGTTCATGAATCCCGGGCAATCGGTGAAGGATCGCGCTGCATTATTCATCATCGAAGATGCAATCAAGAAGGGCGAGTTAAAGCCCGGCGGGGTCATTGTCGAGGGGACGGCCGGCAACACCGGGATCGGCCTTGCGCTGGTCGGCAATGCCATGGGCTTCCGCTCCGTAATCGTGATCCCGGAGACGCAGAGCCAGGAGAAAAAAGACACCTTGCGCTTATGCGGGGCGGAGTTGGTCGAGGTGCCAGCCGTGCCCTATTCCAATCCCAACAATTACGTCAAGCTGTCGGGGCGCCTTGCCGAGCAGTTGGCAAAAACCGAAAAGAACGGCGCGATCTGGGCCAACCAGTTCGACAACGTTGCCAACCGCCAGGGGCACGTCGAGACCACCGGACCGGAAATCTGGCGGCAGACCGACGGCAAGATCGATGGCTTTACTTGCGCTGTCGGGACCGGCGGCACCTTGGCCGGCATCGGCATCGCGCTTAAATCGTTTAACAGCAAGGTGCGGATCGCGCTCGCCGATCCGATGGGCGCGGCGCTTTACAGCTACTACACGACCGGCACGCTGAAATCGGAAGGTTCATCCATTACTGAGGGCATCGGACAAGGCCGCATCACCAAAAATCTCGAAGGCGCCCCGGTCGATACCGCCTATCAGATCCCGGACGCCGAGGCGGTGCCGATCATCTTCGATCTTCTTGAACATGAAGGCCTATGCCTCGGCGGCTCCTCGGGAATCAATATCGCCGGCGCTGTCCGCCTGGCGAAGGAGCTTGGGCCCGGCCATACCATCGTGACGATCCTTGCGGACTACGGCACGCGGTATCAATCGAAGTTGTTCAACCCGGAGTTTCTGCGCGAAAAGAACTTGCCGGTTCCCCCTTGGCTCGAGCGACGCTCGCAAATCAAGGTCCCCTATGTGTGAACATTGCGAGCGCGCTCGCGTTGTCACGAGATGATTGCCATGCTGAGACCTGAGGATAATTCCACGCCGTTCCCCAAAAGCCGCTGGGTGGTTTCGACCGATTGGCTCGCCGAGCGCTTGGAGGACCGCAACGTGATTGCGGTCGACGGTTCGTATTTTTTGCCGGGCCAGCAGCGCGACGCGCATGCCGAATATCGGGACGGCCACATTCCGGGCGCCGTGTTTTTCGATATCGATAAGATTGCTGATGAGTCCTCCGAATTGCCGCATACCCTGCCCGGCCCGGCGCACTTCGGCGAAGCGGTCGGCGCGCTTGGCATAGGCGACGGCGACACCGTCGTGGTCTATGACAGCGTCGGCCTGTTTTCCGTGGCGCGGGTGTGGTGGACGTTCCGCATTTTTGGCGCGAAAAAGGTTTTCATCCTCGATGGCGGCTTGCCGAAGTGGAAGGCCGAAGGCCGTCCGCTGGAGAAGGGCGACACCAAACGAGCAGCCAGAAAATTCAATGCCGAGATGAATGTCGGCGCGGTGGCGACGCTATCGGACGTGCGCATGGCGATCACCGACGACAACACCCAAATTGTCGATGCACGCTCAGCCGGACGCTTCGCCGGCACAGAGCCTGAGCCGCGTCCCGGCTTGCGCTCCGGCCACATGCCGGGCGCTTTCAACTTACCATACGGCCAATTGATCGAAAATGGTCAACTCACATCGCGTTCGCGCATCGAAGCCGCCTTCAAGAGCGCGGGCGTGGACCTCGAAAAGCCGATCATCACCACGTGCGGCTCCGGCGTCACCGCCGCAATTCTGACGCTCGCGCTTGAATCGATCGGCAAAGAACCGCAAGGCCTGTACGACGGTTCATGGGCGGAATGGGCCGAGCGCCCCGATGTGCCGGTCGAGCGCAGCTAGACCGTAGGCAACTAGACTGAAGAACGTGGAAACCTTCTTCATTGAACATATTGCGACACCGACCGGCCCAATGCGGGTCGTCACCGACGGCGAACGGCGTTTGCGAGCGGCCGATTGGGATGATTACGAACCGCGCATGCAGAAACTGCTGGAGCGCCACTATGGCGGCGGCTCGGTTGAACTGCGTGAGCCCCAGCGGCAGTCGGCGGCAGCGCACGCACTTCTGGCGTATTTCGAAGGCGACCTGAATGCGGTCGACGAATTGCCGACCGAGACCAACGGCACCGCTTTTCAACGCTCCGTTTGGAGTGCATTGCGCAAAATCCGCGCCGGCCATACCGTCAGCTACGGCGCGCTGGCTGCTCAAATCGGGAACCCGAAAGCGGTGCGTGCGGTCGGCCTCGCCAACGGCGCCAATCCGATCGCCATCGTCGTCCCCTGTCATCGTGTGATCGGCGCCAATGCCTCGTTGACCGGCTACGGCGGCGGGCTAGACCGGAAACGATGGCTGTTGGCGCACGAGCGGGGCGATCGGTCGCTATTCGCCGACGTCACATTTGGGGCTACACTGAATGCAGAATCGTGAAGCCGGCCTCTTTCCAGTGGAGCCGATCATGCTTTTGCTCAAACCGAACTGCGAATGCTGCAATATCGATTTGGCGGCGGATTCGCGCGACGCCATGATCTGTTCATTCGAGTGCACATTCTGCCGCGGCTGCGCGGAAGGGGTGCTCCAGGGACGCTGCCCGAATTGCGGCGGCGAGTTTGTCCGCCGACCGATCCGACCAGCCGCGGCGCTGGCCAAATTTCCGCCGTCGACGGACCGCTATTTTAAGCCCGAGGGTTGCGCGGCCGCAGCAGCCACACAATAAGCGCGTTGCTTGAAAGGCAACGGAGGCGCCCGTGATCTTTCGTCAACTGTTCGACAGCACGTCGGGAACCTACACTTATCTCCTCGCCAGTCGCCACGGCGGCGAAGCGCTGATCATCGATCCGGTGCTCGAGCGGGTCGACCGCTATTTGCAGCTCGTCCGCGAGCTTGACCTCAAACTGGTCAAGGCGGTGGACACGCACCTTCACGCCGATCATGTAACCGGCCTCGGCGCGCTACGCGACCGCACCCATTGCATCACGGTGATGGGAGAACAAACCCACGCCGACGTGGTGTCGATGCGGGTGACGGAAGGCGACCGCATCGCCATCGAGGGCGTAAGCCTCGACGTGCTGTACACACCCGGCCACACCGACGACTTTATTCGTTTTTGTTGACCGACCGGGTTTTCACCGGCGATACGCTGTTGATCCGCGGCACCGGCCGCACCGATTTCCAGAACGGCGATCCGCGCGCGCAATACGATTCGATTTTCAACAAGTTGATGAAGCTGCCGGACGACACGCTGGTCTACCCTGCCCATGACTACAAGGGCGAAACCGTCTCCACCATTGGCGAGGAAAAGTTTTTCAACCCGCGCCTTAAGGTCAAATCGATCGACGAATACGCCGATCTGATGAACAATCTGAAACTGCCCAACCCGAAAATGATGGACGTGGCAGTGCCTGCCAACATGCAAGTCGGCCTGCGCCAGGAAGAGATCGCGCGCAAAGGCTGGGCGTTATCGGCCGCCGAGGCGATCGCGCTGTGCGGGCGACCCGGCGTTGCCATGATCGACCTGCGCGAACAAACCGAACGCGACAGGCACGGTGTCATTCCCGGCTCGCTGCACACCGTCTATGCGGACTTGCCCAACAATGTCCGCCCCGGCGGCATGCTGCATGAACTGGCGGCAGCGACCGGCAGACGCATGATATTCTATTGCGCGTTCGGCGAGCGCTCGGCGATGGCGGTGAAAGCGGCACAGGACGCAGGCCTTACGTCAGCCTGTCACATCGAAGGCGGTATCAACGCCTGGAAAAAGGCCGACGGGCCACTGGCGCGATAGCGCCGGCTGCAAGGAAAGCGAAAGCCGCAGCTTGGCATGCGGCGGCTCCCACTTTGGCACCTGCTGCGGGGGAATTCAGCGGGCGCTCGCGCAATAATTCTGATGATCTAAAGCTGCGAGTTTTGATCCTCGCTATCGGTCAGGTTTTGCAACTGGCCCGCCGGGGCGTGGTCGTCTTGACCGAAACGGCGGTGCTCAAATCGCCGCCATCCGCGGCCTTGATCGCCGTCGCCACCCTCATTGCCTTGACGCCAGTGTTGTCCGTAACCCTCGTTGCTGGCGTGCATGTGATGATGCGGCTGCAACATGTGTGACAGGAAGTGGAAGCGGTGCTTCTGCGCATCGTCAAGGCTCTGATACAGTGGCATCCCGGCATCGGCCAGTTGCTTGAGCACAGCGCCGGTCTTGGACATGCTGTCCGCATGGCGCGCTAGCCGATCGAACGGTGTGGCCGGAGCCGGCGCCTGATCCTGTTGGCTGGCGGCCTGGTAGGCCTGCATGTGCTCGATGTGCAGCTTCGCCATGTCACGCAAGGCTTGCTCAAACGGCGGCCAGTTCTTGGCTTGATCCGGTGTCAGCTGGAGACCGGCCTTGAGCGCCGCGATACGCGCATCAGTGAAAGCCGCCATATCTTGTGCACTCGGCCGATAGTGATGTTCGAAACGCTGTCCGCGGTCACCGTCACCGTCGGGTCCGCCCAAACGCTGCTGGGCATAGACGATCGAAGAGCCGGCGATGGCGAGCGCTGCCGTCGCGACCACAAGTGGCCTCAACATGTGTTCCTCCACGGAGATTCAAACTGTTTGAAAGTAAAGGACCGCGGCCGGTTTGTTACAAGTTAAACTTTTGTCAGGTTGGCGAACATTCACCGACGATACGATCGCGAATATGAACCGACATTCAATATGAAACGCGATCGCTAACTTTAGTGCAGTATTTGTTTCAGAAATGCACGGGTGCGCTCATGTTGCGGGCGGTCAAAAAATTCTCCCGGCGCATTGATTTCGACGATCTGCCCCTCATCCATGAGGATGACGCGATCGGCGACCTGCCGCGCAAAACCCATTTCATGCGAAACCACGAGCATGGTGATGCCGTCGCTCGCAAGCTCGACCATGGTGTCGAGCACTTCCTTCACCATTTCCGGATCGAGCGCCGAGGTCGGTTCATCGAACAGCATGATGTTTGGATTCATGCAAAGCGCCCGTGCGATCGCCACGCGCTGCTGTTGGCCGCCCGAGAGGCGTGCCGGGTATTTGTCGGCTTGCTCCGGTATTTTCACGCGCGCCAAATAGTTCATCGCCAGCGCTTCGGCGTCCCGCTTCGGCATATGCCGGACCCAGATTGGCGCCAGCGTGCAATTCTCAAGAACCGTCAGATGTGGAAACAGATTGAACTGCTGAAACACCATGCCGACGTCACGGCGTACGGCAAGAATACGCTTGGGATCATCCGTCAACTCGACGCCGTCGACGATGATGCTGCCGCGCTGCCAATCCTCCAGCCGATTGATGCAGCGAAGCAGCGTCGACTTGCCGCCGCCGGAAGGGCCGCAAACGACGATGCGTTCGCCGCGCGCGACCTTGAGGTTGATGTCGCGCAGCACGTGGAAGTCGCCGTACCACTTGTGCAGGCCGACGATTTCGACGGCAATTTCTGCCGCACGATCGGTCACACTCGACTGGTCGCCACCCTGCTGCATGCAATTCCTCTACCGGCGACCGGCGCGGGTCAAACGTGTTTCCACGCCTCGCGCGTAGCGCGACATGCCATAGCAGCAGACAAAGTAGAAGAGCGCCGCCAGGGCATAGCCGGTAATAGGGATATTCGGCGCCGCCCATTTCGGGTCGGCGCGCGCGGCCTCGATCGTACGCAGAAAATCAAAGATGCCGACGACAAAAACCAGCGTCGTGTCCTTGAACAATCCGATGAAGGTATTGACGATGTTCGGCAGGGTGATCCGCAGCGCTTGCGGCAGAATAATCAAGCCCATCATGCGCCAATAGGTGAGACCAAGAACCCGCGCCGCCTCATATTGCCCGCGGGGAACGGCGACGAGGCCGCCGCGCACCACCTCGGCCATATAGGCGGAAGCAAATAAAGCGACGCCGATCAGCGCACGAATGAGTTTGTCCGGCGCCAGTCGTTCGGGAACGAACAGCGGCAACATCACGCTTGCCATGAACAGCACGGTGATGAGAGGCACGCCGCGAACGAATTCGATGAACGTAACGGATACCCATTTGACGACGGGAAGCTCGGAGCGGCGCCCCAACGCCAAGAGGACGCCAAGCGGCAGGGAGAACACCATGCCGATAGCGGCCACCACCACAGTCACGAGAATGCCGCCCCAGGATGAGGTTGGGACGACGCTGAGCCCCAGGATTGGCACGCCGTGCAGCAAAAGGAACGACACCAGCGGCAGCACAATAAAAAAATACACGGCGCCCAGATCGCGGCGCGGGGCAGACAACCGCAACATCCATACGATACCGAAAGCCAAAGCGAGGAAGAAAACGTCAACTCGCCACCGTTCGCCGATCGGATAGAAGCCGTAAATAAAATAAGACGACCACACCCGCACGAATGCCCAGCAGGCACCCGGATTTGGCAGCGCGGGTGACGCCAGGCATGCGTCGCGATCGCTGCCGGACCAGACCGCATCGATCAGAAAGAAGCGGACCAGTGGCGGCACCGCCCAGACAATGAAAAAGACACATGCCAGCGTGAGCATGATATTGAGCGGGCTGGAAAGCAGATTGGCCCGCAGCCAGCCAAATACTCCGGCGCGAGACGACGGCGGCGGTAGTCGCTCCGCCGGAAGCAACCGCAGAAACGCACCCAACTCGTCTGCGATGGCGCTCATGGGCGGTCAGTGTTCCACGAGCGCTGTCGAACGCACATAAAGGTTCATCAGAAGCGACGTGAACAAGCTCAACGTCAAATAGACCGCCATGGTTATGGCGATCACCTCTACTGCCTGGCCGGTGATGTTGAGGACGCTGCCGGCAAAGACCTGCACGAGATCGGGATAGCCGATGGCGACGGCGAGCGAAGAATTTTTGATCAGATTGAGATATTGACTGGTCAAAGGCGGGATAATCACACGCATCGCCTGTGGGACGACGACGAGACGGAGCGTCGCCCCGGAACGCAGCCCAAGCGCCTGCGCAGCCTCGATCTGCCCCGCATGCACGGACTGGACGCCCGCGCGTACCACCTCGGCAATGAACGCGGCGGTGTAAATCGTCAGCGCAACAATCAGCGCGGCCAGTTCGGGAAGGATTTCGATGCCGCCACTGACATTGAAGCGGCCCATCTGCGGGACGCCCAAGGTTAGCGGGAATCCGGCCAGCGCGAAAATGATAAGCGGAAGACCAATTATAAGGCTGAGCGCGGGCCAGAGGATCTGCGTTTGCGCGCCAGTGCGCGCGAAACGCCGGCGCGCCCAACCGTGCAATGCAATGGTCGCGGCTACGCCAACGAACAACGCGACAACGACGGGCGTGAAATGTGAGTCGAAGACCAGGCGCGGCAAAAACAGACCGCGGTTGTTGAGAATGGCGCCGCCGGGCAGCGGCACGCTGCCGCGCAATTGCGGCAGCGACTTGAGCACGGCGTTGTACCAGAACAACAACTGCAGCAGGAGCGGCACATTGCGAACCAGTTCGACATAACCGGCGGCAAGCCGCGCCACCAGCCAATTGCGCGACAGCCGCGCGATACCGATGACGAAGCCCAGCACCGTCGCCAGCACAATGCCGATCGCAGCGACCAAGAGCGTATTGAGAAGACCGACCCAGAAGGCGCGACCGAAGCTCGATGTGCTCGGCGAGTAGTCGATCAACGTCTGACTGATGTCGAATCCAGCGGTGTTGTTCCAGAAGCCGAAGCCGGAGGCGATGTGCGAGCGGGCAAGGTTCTGTGCCACGTTATAGGCGACGGCAGCGGCGAGCGCCGCAACCGCCACGGCTATCGCGATCTGAATCGCAATCATGCCGACGCGGCGCGTCGAGCGCGGCCGGTCTTTATGCGAGAAGGCTTGCTGCAGTAAACCCTGGGCGTTCTCTGCCATCGGGCGGCACGACGCGACCTGGCGCCTTGCGCCGGATCAGCGAATGGGCAACCCGTATTGAAGGCCGCCCTTGGTCCAGAGCGCATTGAGGCCGCGCACGATTTTTAGCGGCGAGCCCTGGCCGACGTTTCGCTCGAAAGTCTCGGCGTAATTGCCGACATGTTTGACGATGCGGTAAGCCCAATCGTTGGTCAGGCCGAGCCCCTCCCCGTATTGGCCCTCGGCGCCCAGCAGCCGGCGGGTCTCCGGATCGTCGGACTTTAACTTCTGGTCGACATTGGCCTTGGTCACGCCGAGCTCTTCGGCGTCGAGCATGACAAAGTGCGTCCAGCGGACAATATCGCTCCATTGATTGTCGCCTTGGCGCACCGCCGGACTGAGCGGCTCCTTGGAAATGATCTCCGGCAACACGATGTGCGCACCCGGTTCCGCAAGCCGCAACCGTTCGCCGTAGAGGCCCGACGAATCAGTCGTGTACGAATCGCATCGGCCGGATTCATAAGCTTTGAGGGCCTCTTCAGCAGTTACGAAAGCCACGGTCTTGAGACCCATGTGGTTAGCGCGAAAATAGTCGGCGAGATTGAGTTCGCTGGTAGTGCCTTGCTGCACGCAGATAGCGGCGTCGCTCAGCTCCAACGCCGAGCTGACCTTGAGCGCCTTATGCACCATGAAGCCTTGGCCGTCGAAAAAGGTCACGGCGGGAAATTCCAAGCCGAGCGAACTGTCACGCGACAACGTCCAAGTGGTGTTGCGCGAAAGCACGTCGATCTCGCCCGATTGCAACGCCGTAAATCGATCCTTCGATGTCAACGGGACAAACTTGACCTTGGTCGGATCGTTGAAAATCGCAGCCGCAATGGCACGGCAGAAATCGACGTCAAATCCGGTCCACTTGCCCTGCGGATCGGGCAAGCCAAAGCCTGCGAGCGTACCGTTGGCCCCGCAGATCAATTCGCCGCGCTCTTTAATCGCTGCCAGCGTCTGCGCACTCGCCGCTTGCGTCCCGAATGCCAAGAGCGTTGCCAAAGCAATTGCAGTTGCGAGGCGTTTCATGATCAGGCCTTTCAGGATGGCGGCGGCGCGAAGAACGTTTTGCGGCGCCTTCACGAACTCCCCCGCCAGTGGGCATCTGAGGACGATGGCCCTGCAAGGTCAAGGGTTGACGAGGACGGATGATGCCGAAGTAATGGCATAATTAATGGTACACGGACGTATCGTGGTACCGCGAGATACACGAGAGACGAAGCCGATGAAAGAGGGAAAGAAGGGCGGCCCTGCCGCGGCCCGGCACCAGGATACGCAGGTGGTTTACGCCGGGCGCGATCCTGCCTCGTACCATGGCTTCGTCAACCCGCCAGTCTATCACGCGTCAACGGTGCTCTACCCGAGCGCCGAGGATTACCTCGCCCATCGCTCGCGCTATCAATACGGACGCCGCGGCACGCCGACCACCGAGGCGCTCGAACTCGCCCTGCAGGAGCTCGAAGGGCCACGGTGCGCCGGCGTCGCGCTACTTCCCTCCGGGCTTGCGGCAATCTCAACGGCATTGCTAGCGGTGGTTCACGCTGGCGACCATATCCTTGTCACCGATAGCGCCTACGGGCCGACGCGCAGCTTTTGCGACCAGATCCTGACCCGATATGGCGTCGCCACCACTTACTTCGATCCGCTCGCCGGCGCCTCGATCGCTGCGCTGATGCGCGACAACACGCGCGCTGTGTTTCTCGAGTCGCCGGGTTCGCTGAGTTTCGAGATGCAGGACGTTACCACCATCGCCAAGGCGGCGCATGCCAAGGACGCGATTGTGCTGATGGACAACACCTGGGCCAGCCCGCTGTACTACCGCGCGCTCGATTTCGGTGTCGATCTCTCGATCCAGGCCGGCACCAAATATATCGGCGGCCACGCCGACGTGATGATCGGCACTGTTTCGGCTAACGCCCGGACGGTCGCGGACCTGAAGAAGAACGTCGGGCTGAGCGGATTGTGTGTCGGCCCCGACGACGTTTTTCTCGGCCTGCGCGGACTGCGCACGTTGGCGGTGCGGCTCGATCGGCATTACCGCTCCGGCCTTGAGGTCGCGCGCTGGCTCGAACAGCGCCCCGAGGTGTTGCGGCTCTTGCATCCGGCCATGCCGGGCGATCCCGGTCATGCGTTGTGGAAACGGGACTTCACCGGAGCGTGCGGATTGTTCAGCGTGGTGCTCAAACCGTTGCCGCAGAAGGCTGTTTATGCTTTTCTCGATGCGCTCGAGCTGTTCGGCATCGGTCCATCCTGGGGCGGCTTTGAGAGTTTTGCCGTCCCGTTTGACTGCACCAACGTGCGCACCGCGACGCGCTGGGCGCCGGGAGGCCCGACTGTGCGTTTCCATATTGGATTGGAGGCGGTCGAAGACCTGCTCGCCGATCTCGAACGCGGCTTCGCCGCGCTCGCCGTCGCGGCGCGCGCTTAGATTTGTTGCTTGGCGGGCACTGCCATCTTGCCAACGAACTGTCGGGCGGCGCTCGTAAGCCTGTGCCACGAAGGCCCCGGGAACGGCCGCAAGTCTTGCGCGAAAAACACCAGGCCCCGCGCCGCAAACCGGCGGCGCACCATCAGCGCGCCAATTACGCCTACCAAACCGCCGGCCATGACATCGCTCGGATGGTGGACGTTGATCACGACGCGCGTGAATACAATGATCAGCGCATACGCCCACATCACGAACCGCGAGCGCGGCCAAAGCGCACCAATGGCGATTGCGGCAGCAGTCGCCGTGGTGGCGTGTCCCGACGGCATACTGGCGTAGTCGGGTGACCAGCTGAAGGGCTTGTAGAAGAACGGATTGCCGTGCGGTTCGATATAGGGGCGGGCGCGGCCGATCAGGCGTTTGACGATGGTGTCGAGCAGGCTCGGCAGTGCGATGGCGATAAACAGAAAGCCGAAACGCGCCATCAGCGCGGTGAGCACGCCCTGTGTGGTGGACGGCAGCCACGGCCCGATGAGCGCTGCGAGAAGCAAAATGATGAAACCGAGCGGATAGAGAAAACGACCGGACAAGCCGAAATTGGTGATCTCGTCGGCGGCCTCCGTCACCCATTGCGGCAAATGCCGCGCCCAATCGCTGGCCGCCGCGTCGAGGAGAAACATCGACGCAACGATAGCTGCGACAATCACGACAACGGCGAGCAACGCACCCACAGGCACGCGAGGCAGCCGCGCTCGCGGCGCGCGGCCGAGAACGAGAATCGCTTGCCATAGATTGGCGCCGATGCGCAGCACGCCGCCCAAAAATGCGGCGAAAACGATCGCTGGTCCGAAAGTCCGCGACGGCGCGCTATTGCTGGTGCTCATGCCTCTCCCGGCGCAAAATGGAGGCCGACCATAGAGAATACGACCGCGCCGGAAAAGGACGTGTCAGGGATGACCACAAGGCGTCGCCGGGCAGTCTGATCGAACCGCAGCGATTGTGGCGGAACCGCCGTCGTCCAGCCGAACGACAATGCTGTCGCTTGCTCCGGCGCCATCAATCACCGTCACGCGCGCGAATCCCGGGCCGTCGGGCTGGAAGAACAGCGCTCCCCGCGGTTGGTCGCGGGCGGGAACGCCGTTGACGAGAACGGTCAGCGGGGCAATCGCGCCGGTGACTTTGAGAGGTACCGGATTGGGCTTGTCGGCCGCCGCGTTCAGCTCAAGCCGGGCGCCATCGGGCGGAAACAGGATATGCAAGCGGTTCAGCGCGGCCGTGCCGGCATGATCGCCCGACGCAAAATGCTTGAGCGGCGGCGGCAGTCTCGCGCTTGTGGTCATCAGAACGCCGTTGGGAGCGCGCGGCAACGGCGCCGGCTGCGTCTGCAAGCGCGCGAACGCGTCGAACAGGATCGGAGCGGCGGCATTGCGCCCGACCAAGAGCGGCACTGGCGCGCCATCCGGACGGCCGACCCAGATGCCGATCGTGTGCTTGCCGTCGAAGCCGACCGACCAGGCATCGCGGTAACCGTAGCTGGTGCCGGTCTTGAACGCGATACGGCCGGGTACACCGTTTTCAGGTGGCGGCGTGCCGATAAGCACGTTGCTGACGTACCACGCAGCGACCGGTCCCATCAGCCGAGTCCCTTCGCGACCTGTTGAGCTCGATGACGTGGAAGTCAAACGCTCCCGCAGCGGCACCACGGTGCCTTGGCGTGCGATCCCGGCGTAGAGCATCGCCAGATCGGCGAGCTTGATGCCGACGCCGCCAAGACCGATGGCAAGACCCGGCGACTCGCCTTCGGGCAAAACCAGCGTCGCGCCGGCTTGCGAAAGCCGCGCAGTCAGGCGACTTGGACCGACTTGATCGAGCACCGCGAGCGCCGGAAGATTTAATGACTGCTGCAGCGCCTTGCGAACCGTCACCGTGCCCTGAAAGGTGAGATCGAAGTTCTTTGGCGCATAGCCGCCGTAGCGCGCCGGCCGATCCTCGATCAGCGTCTCGGGGTGAATGAAGCCGTCCTCGAAACCAAGTCCATAGATGAACGGTTTCAACGTTGAGCCGGGTGAACGGAGCGCCTGCGTCACATCAACATGCCCGGCGCGCCGCTCGTCGAAATAGTCAGGAGAACCGACGCGCGCACGCACCTCGCCGGTCGCATTATCGAGAACGATCAGGCCGAGCGAGACTTCGGGTCCAAGAGTTTGTGCAAGTGTCCGGACGCGCTCGCGCGCAAGCTGTTCAAGATTCCGCTGCAGATCGGCATCGATCGTCAGCCGCACCTCGCCCCCTGCCGGAATTTCGGCGATCGCCCGATCGGCCGCGTGCGGCGCGAGCATCGGCATCGGGCCACGACCCGGCGGAACCGGCTCGGCTTTCGCCAACACGATCTCATCCATCGGTACGCTGCCGAGCGCAGCAAACTGATCAAGAACGCGATTGCGCGCTTTGCGCGCCGCTTCGATCGACCGGTCCGGCCTCCTTGCTTCGGGTGATTGCGGCAACGCCACCAACAGTGCTGTTTCGCCAAGCGAGAGCCGGCGCGGCTCCTTGCCGAAATAGACCAGAGACGCGGCGCGAATTCCCTCGATGTTGCCGCCATAGGGCGCCAGCTCAAGATAGAGCGACAGCACCTCATCTTTCGTGAGCGCGCGCTCGATTTCGATCGCACGCACCATTTGGCGCAACTTGGCGACAAGGCTTCGGCCGCTGCGCGGCTCAAGCAGCCGCGCCACTTGCATGGTCAGCGTTGAGGCGCCGGAGCAAATCCGCCCACTGGTCGCAAGTTGCAGCGTCGCGCGCGCAAGCGCCAGCGGGTCGACGCCGCGATGAGCGCGAAACCGTTTGTCCTCGAACGCAAACAGCACGTCGAAAAAGCGCGGATCGACGTCAGCGACTGTTGCCGGCAAGCGCCAGCGGCCTTCGCCGGTGGCGTAAGCGCGCAGCAAACGGCCTTCGCGATCAACGACCCGCGTCGAGAACGTCAGATCTTTGCCCAGTGGCGCCGGACCAAGCGACGCGACCCACCAGCCAACGCCTGCTAGCGCCGTCACGCAGACCAGCGCGGCGGCGATTGCAGCAAACCCCGTTTTGCTACGCGTCATTTACTCGCCGTGACTTCGACGTTCTCTGTTCCGGTCCGGCCGAATCGGTCCGGACGATACATGTCTTCAACACTTGCTTGCGGCCGCACGTATTTGCCCGGTGCGACCGCGCGCACCACGTAGGCAACGGTGAACACCGGCGAGTCGTCCTTCTTGCGCTCGTAGGCGGCCGTAAACCGGTCGTCGCGGAATTCCGAACTGACAGGCTCAAGCCCATCCGTGATCCACGACAACGTGCCGGTATCGCCCGATGAAACAAGATGCGGGTTATCGATCTCAGAATCCCGCCGGCAGATAGTCGGCAACGATCAATCGCCCAAATTGCGGCTGTGCTTCAGTGACTTTCAGCACCACCGCAAGCCGGGTGTTCTGCTTGACCTGTTTGGCGTCGACCGGCTGGCCGTCGAGCGTGTAAGTCAGGCGCTCGATTTTGAAGCCTTTGGCGATCGCGGCCTCCGGCGTTAGCGGCGCGCCGCTCACCGTCACCACCGCCTGGACTTCATCCTCGCCCTTATTAGTGACGCGCAGCGGCTCCTTTAGGTCGCTCGCGCGAAGGGTGCGGAACAGCGCGTGCGAGATCGCCTCCCCCCCGACGTCGAGCGCTACCTTGCCGCCATCCTTGGCCATGGCGTTTGCGGCCAGCAACAGCCACGCATCCTCCTGCGTCGAAGTCGGACGCAAATTTACCCGCGCCGCTTCAACGCGCTGCACGGCCGCCTGCACGGTGGCGCGCGGCGCGCCGCCTTCGCTTGCGAGCGCGACAAGCGCCGCGGCGTCCCGCAACGTTGAGCCGTAATCCTCGCGGCTGACGAGATCGGGCTGGGCCGAAGGCGCGATCGCAGCCAGCGCCGCCGCATACGCATGCTCAGCGCGCGTCCGGTCGCCCACCATGGCAAGCGCGGCGGCGATTTGCGCCTTGGCAATCGGCGTCGACAGCGCATCGAGCTTGGAATCGGCGATGTAACGCAGGTCGCCGATCGGCGCCAAACCGTTGCGCGCCAGTACGTAGAGTGCGTAGGCGAGATCGGTACCGCCGTTTTTGCCGGTGTCGGTCGTGTTGGCGACATCGTTACGCAGGCGATCGAGCCCAAGCTTGAACGCGGTTTCCGGCACGGCGACCTTGCGCTCGCGCGCCCTGGTCAAAAAGTCCATCACGTAGGCGTTGAGCCAGACGTCGCCGCCGCCGACACCCCAGAGACCGAACGCACCGGTACTGTCTTGCCGCGTCAGCAGCATCTCGATGGCGTCGCCGATGCGCCGATCCGTGGTCGGATCGATCGCCATCAGCGTGCCTTTGGCGAGTTCGCTGACGTAAAGGAGCGGCATGGCCCGGCTCGTGATCTGTTCGGAACAGCGAAATGGATACCGATCGAGCGCCGCCAACAGGCTCGCCGCATCGAGCGCCGTCGACGCTCCGACCGAGATCGACACCGCGCCGGTGCCGGGAACAAGATCGGCAAACAGCGCATTGGACACCGCCAGATTTTCGCCCTTGGCGATCGGCTTGATCGTGCGCCGCGCCAAAATCTGCGCCGGCGAACGCACCGCCAACACGAAGTTTCGTTCCTGCGCGAAATCGGAAGGCCCGCTCACCTTCACCCGCACGTTGCCGCTTCCCGCCGCTGTCGCGGTAAGCGGCACGGTCGCAGTGCCGCGTTCCTTGGCGCGCAAGGTAAGTTTCTGCGTTGCGCTTGCCGAAAGCGCATCGGCGCCCGTTACCGCAATAGTGTAATCGCCCGCTGCGCCTTCGACGTTATCGAGATCGAGATGGACACTGGAACGATCGCCGGGGAGAAGGAAGCGCGGCAACGTCACCGTGAGCACAACGGGATCGCGCACGACAACGTCGGACGTGGCGTGGCCGACTTTATCCTTGTTCCAGGCCACCGCCATGACGCGGATGGTGCCGGAAAAATCGGCGACGTCGAACGCGACCTCCGCGTTGCCGTCAGCGCCGACAGTCACAATGCCGGAATAAAACGCCACCGGCGGTCCGGTCGGCGGATTGCCCTGCAACGGCGCACCGGCGTCGCCGCCGGAGCGGATCTGGCCACGTACGCCCTGCATGCCGTCGATCAATTGGCCGTAGAGGTCGCGGATCTCCGCCGACAGCGCCCGCTGGCCGAGATAGTAATTCTCCGGCGACGGCGGCTTGTAGCTGGTGAGATTGAGAATGCCGACATCGACGGCGGCAATCACGACCCGCGCTTGTTCGCCCGCGGCGAGACCGGAAATACTGACCGGCACCCGCAAGGTTGAATTCGGCCGCATCAGCGCCGGCGCCTTCACATCGATCGCCAGCGTCTTGGCTGCGCGATCGATTGCGAACCACTGCACACCGATGGCGCGGCCGGGCATGCGCTGCTCCTGCGCATTGAGCGGCCGCCGCAAGGTGGCGACAACGTAAGCGCCCGATCCCCAGTCGCGGCCGACCGACAGTTTCACCTGCGCTTCGCCCTGCTGGACGTCGACCGTCTTGGTCGCCAGCAACCGATCGCCGACGACATTCAACGTCAGCCGTCCCGCGCTGCGCGCCGTCACCGCGGCCGTCATGGTATCGCCGGCGGCATATTCGGGTTTGTCGAGCGCGACTTCGAGAAGATCAGGCGTATCGGCACTCAACTCGACATAAAAGCCGGCGTCGAAACCGACCGACGTCACCGGGCCATTCGGATCACCGGTGGAGACTTCGAGCCGATAGCGGCCGAAAGTAACCGGGAGCGAAATATGGCCCGGTTGGTCGAGCGAGGTGTCGATCTTGCCGTCGGCAATCCGCTTGGTGGTCTTGACCGGCTCATAATTCCAGCGGCCGTCACGCTTGTAGAACTGATAATGGGTGTCGATGCGCAGCAGCTCGTATTTCAGCCCGCGTTGCGTAATCGCCAAGCCGTCGGGCGCGACGGCGATCACGTCGAAGGTGGCGCTCGCACCGTCGCCAAGGGAGCGGCCGGAGAACAGCGGCTTGACGCCGATCATGTTGGCGGCCGCGGTCACCGGCAAGCTGATCTTGCGCTCGACGGCGCGGCCGCCTGACTCGGCCATGCGCACTGTGATCTTCGCCTCAAGCGGGTGCGTGCTCGACGGCAGCTTGTCGAGCTTGACGGTAAAGCTTGCTTTGCCTTGCGCATCCGTCGTCGGTAGATCTTCCAGCGGCTGCTGGGCGGGTTGCACCTCTTCATCGTCAAGGCCGAACTGATAACCGGCAAAGCCGGCGCGCTCCTGCGCGACCCCAACAGTCACGTCGCCCTCGAGATCGAGGTTGGCCGCGGGGGCGCCGTAGAGGAAACGCCCGGCAACATCGACCTTGGCCGGTGTCTTGGGTGAGATGCGGCCGGTCGGCGACGCCAGATCGAATTCGATCCGGTCCGGTACATAGTCTTCCACCAAGAAATTGGTTTCGCCGACTGGCGGCCGCTTCGGATCGGTGAACGTGCGGACGTGCCAGGTGCCGGTCGGCGCCGAGGCCGGCAGCGGCAGCGTCAGGCTGTGACCGCCCAGTCCCTGGTCCGCGACTACGACACGACGGAATTCAACGCCGTCCGGCCGCTCGACGACAAAAGTCAGCGGAACATCAAGCGCAGCGGCGCTGCGTGCATCCCGCAACACCGCGGTCAGATAAGCGGTCTCGCCGGAGCGATAGACACCGCGCTCGGAATAGACGAACGCATCGAGCCCGGTCGGTGCGGGGCGGCCACCAACGCCGCGGTCGGTGAGATCGAACGCCGGCGATTTGAGATTCAAAAAGGCGTAGTCGCCCTTGCCGTCGTTGACGCCGAGCATCGCGGGCGACGAACCGCCCTCGCCGCTTGCGAGCCCCGGCTCAAACAGCACATGACCGCTCGCATCGCTGCGGCGTGTCGCCAGCACCTCGTTGGCGCGAGAAACCAGCCGGACCTCGACATCATTCTTGGCTTCCGTCGTCGCCAGCGAGTTAACAAAAACGTGGATGCCGTCATTGCCGGAAAACGCGGTAAGGCCGAGATCGGAAACGATGAACCATTGCGTCGCCAGCGAATCGAAATAATTGTCGAGGTTTTTGGTTTCCGACGGTTGCGCCACCATGATGTAGACGCCGGCTTTGATTTCACCGATGGCCTGATCGACCGGAAACGCCGTGGTGACATCGGCGTTGAGCGGCGACAACTCCACCGTCAGCTCGCCCTTCCACACCGCGATGCCGCGCGACTGCCGCAGTTGCTCGACCTCGTAACGGCCGAGACTGCGTTGAAAGTCGCCGCGCGCGTAATTGTAGGTGCCGACGGTATCGGTGAGACTGCGATCGCCGATGCGGTAAATCTCGACCGCAACGCTGCGGGTGTTGGTGCTGATGACCGGAATGCCGCGCTGGCCGGTGCGCGGCAGCACGTAGGCCGTGGTAGCGAAATGCACCGCGGGCTTTCGGTCGCGCACATAGACCGAAAACTCCGCCGATTTCGACAGCGACTCGTGCACCACCGACGGAAGTCCGGCGCGCAGCGTCACGTTGTAAGTCTCGCCGTGCCGCAAGCCTTCGACGCAAAGCTGCTGCTCGGCGGCCGATACCGCCGGCTTGTCGGTGCCGGCAAGCGCAACGAACGGCGAAAAGTCTGTTCGCAACGGCAAATCTTCCGAGAACTGGAAGCAGGCGCGTGGCGAAGCAGTGTCGGCATCGACGCTGTAATCGAGGACGCGGAACCCGTGCTGTTCGCGCACCCGCTCGTACTGCCCGCGGACATCGGCTACTTCGCGCAGTTCGAGTGAGAGCCGCAACGAGTTCGAGCGCCGGCCGCCACTCTTCGCGCCGGACCAGCAAATTGCCGAGGAAGGCAAGGCTGTCTGCCTCTTCCCCGCGGTTCGTGGTGCGCTGATAAGCGACGTAAGCCGCGGTCGATGCGCGCGCGAGCAGGAGCTTGCGCTCCTTGTCGTCCGCCGGCTTGATTTGCATGATCGCGCGCGCGAGGCGGAACCACGTGGTGCTGTCGTTCGGCGCCGCGGCCACGATCTGCCCGAGCAGCGCCATACCGGCGCGGAAGTCATTGCGTGAAAAAGCAGTATCGGCATCGCGCCGAACTTGCGCCACCGGCTTTGACTGCGTGCCCGCGTCCGACTTGATCTGCGCTTCCAGCGTAATCGCGCTGTCGGCAAGGTCTTTGTTCTGAAATGGCTTGTCGGCAGCGTTTGCGACAGATGGCGCGAGAACCAACGGCGCGACGAGCAAAACCGCGGCGGCAAATCCGGCGCGAAGCATCGAAAGCATTGGGCAGTTCTCCCTGAAGGGTGCGCAATTTCACCCAGCGACGGACTCAAGGCAATGATCGTGTCGAGGTCGTGGCCGAAACAGCGGAGCGCGCCGATTTACCGGGCGTTTTTAAGTCGAATTCTGTATAAGCTTACCGTCGCGTGGCCCCGTAGCTCAGGGGATAGAGCAACAGCCTTCTAAGCTGAAGGTCGCAGGTTCGAATCCTGCCGGGGTCGCCAAATATTTTGAATTGCTTAGATCGCCAATCTAGGTCGCCACAGGAAGATCGACTTTTTCTCGAAAACGCGCATCTGCGGTGCAGAGTCAGCACCGAACCGTCACCGCGATCAAGCGGGCTCTGCTGCGAGAATGCGCGCAGTGGCTCGGTCCCGCGCCTCGCTCGCGCATTTTGCGGCGTGAGCGTCGCGATTGATTACTTGCAGGTTTGGGATGCCCCAATAATCAAGAAGTTTGGGCCACGGCGTGTTGCGGTATTCGCTCCACACCCGGAACAGCGGGACGCGATGGTCTACCTCCGCGTTCTTCCACAGCCGTCCGCCGCTCTGTCCGCAGCGCCGCGCTTGCAGGCGCCGCAGCAGCCGGGCCTCGCCGTTCGGCGCATTCCAGAATTGCCACGCGATGACGCAAGCGCAATGCCAGTTCGCATTCTTGTTGGCGCCGGCGTCCCAAAGATCAACATGCCACCCGAAGCGATAAACCGGTTGCCCGCATACGCAGCAGAAACCTGCACCGCGCGAATACGCAGCTTCGCGATAGGGCGCCGGCGGCGTGCGGAATGTGGCCGGCAATTTGCTCTTGCGGCTATCGGCGAGCCGCCATGTCCAGCCGTCGGGCGCTCCGCTGCGGGCAGCAAGCGCACGCGCCAAACGATCGGCGCGTAGCGGATGAGCGCGCCAATATCCATCGATCGCGAGCCGCGGCGTAGGCGGTACAAATGGGCGGTTGCGTGCCCGGGACAGCACGGCCGATGGAAAGATTTCCGGCAACGACCTGGCGAGGCGCGCGAGCGATTGCCGATTTCTTTCGTTCTTCGCCTCTTGCCACGCGGACATCTTCGGACTCCCGGATTCCCGGCCGAATGGTGCCACTGAAGCGGTAAAGTCTTTGTCACTTGTGCCGACGATGGCGGTTTGAAGGCTCCGCGTCCTGTCCGGCATTTGCTGGCGAGCGGTATTTCAGTACCGAGCAAGCGGTGCCCTGTCGAATGCTGCCGGTCCCGGCGATGGAACTCATAGGCTGTCATCTTCCTGAGGCGAAATCGGCAGAGAAACTATGGCGACGCTAGACAACGGCGTGCCGTTCCATCAGTCTTGCTCGGGGCGGGAGTTAGGCGGGTCGGAGCGCGGGTCGGTCCAGCCGATGGCCGTTGAGGGGCACTTTTTTTGAATTATACGGGGCCTTATCCCGCAACGTTCACCGCCGCGAACGTGACCAGCGAAGTGCTGGTCAGCGGCGCCACGTTTAGTGGCGGGATCGTCAATTCCGGCACGATCCAAACCGGCATTGTGATCGAGAGTGGCGGCTTCAGCAGCGGCAGCGTCGTCGATGCCGCCACCGGCACGATATCCGGCGGCATCCTGATCGCAAGCGGCGGCTTCATCTCGAACGGCGGCATCGTCAACTCCGGCGTCATTTTCGGCGGCATCGTCGATTCCGGAGTCATCGCCGGCGGCATCAGCATCGCTTCCGGCGGCCAGATCGGCGGCGGCGCGACCGCAACCGCCATCGTCATCGAAAACACGTCGACCTTCGCCGGCGGCATCAGCAATGCCGGCAATATCTTTGCCACTGATAACGGCATCGCCGTCTTCAGTGTTTCGAGCTTCACCGGCGGTATCGTCGATAGCGGCCTGATCTCGGCGGCGATTGCCGGCATCGATATCAGCGGCGGCAATGTGTTTTCCGGCGGCATCACGGTCGCCAGCGGCGGCGAGATCATCGCCGCGAGTCTCACCAACGCCGCCATCGCGGTGCAGGCTATCTCGACGTTCGCAGGCGGCATCACCAACGCCGGCACGGTCTCGGCCGTCGACAAAGGCATCGTCGTCGCGGCCTTCAATACATTCGCCGGCGGCATCGTCAACAGCGGCGCGATCACGGCGACGTACAGCGGCATCGCCGTCTCGTCCGGCACTGCATTTAACGGCGGCATCGTCAATAGCGGGACGATTTTGGCCGGCCCACCCTTTGGGGCTCCCACCGGCGCCAGCGCCATCCAGGTGAAAAATATATCGACCTTTGCCGGCGGCATCGCCAATGCCGGCCTCATCTCGGCGCGGTTTGAAGGCATCAACCTTGAGTTAATCTCGACCTTCACCGACGGCATCAGCAACACCGGAACGATTTCGGCAAGCCACGGCATCGAGGTCCAAGACACAACGAGCTTCGCCGGCGGCATCGTCGACAGCGGCCTGATTTCTGCCGGCCAGGGGGCGATCGTCGTCTCCGGCGGTGTGGGCTTTTTTTCCGGCGGCATTACGATTGCAAGCAGCGGCATGCTGAGCGGCAGCGGCGTGAAGGTAGAAAATGTCTCCACCTTTGCCGGCGGGATCGTCAATTCCGGCACGATCGCGGGGGAGACCGGCATCAGTGTCTACGGGAATCCCTCCAGCAGCATCCCGGTCACGCTATCGATCGTTTCCGGCGGCATCACCAATACCGGCACGATCGCGGCGACCCGCGACGGCATCATCGTCAACGCGAGCGCCGGCGGCAGCGGCTCGGTAACGTTATCGGTCCTTGGCGGAGGCATCACCAACAGCGGGACGATTTCGGCCGGCAGCGTGGGCATCTTCGTCGTCGCCAGCGCGACAACCGACACCGCATCGGCCACTTTGAACTTCGCCGGCGGCATCATGAACACCGGCACGATCTCGGGCAGCGGCACCGGCATCCGCGTCTCCGGCATTACCAATTTCTCCGGCGGCGTCAGCAATATCGGCGCGATTTCGGCGAGCAGCGTCGGCATCGACATCAAGGATGCGTCGGGGATCGACGTGTTCGATGCCGGCACCATCAGCGGTGGCGTGGCAGCGATCGTTTTTGCCTCCGGCACCGACACGCTGACGCTGGCGCCGACCTACGCGATCAGCGGGGCGGTCTCCGGCGGCGGCAGCGGCATTTTCCAGCTCGGCGGCAGCGGCAGCGGCAGCTTCGATCTTGACGCGATCGGCGCACAATTCAGCGGCTTTTCCAACTTCGACGTCGTCGGTGGGGTTTGGACCGTCAGCGGGTCCGGGCAGGACGATTGGACCGTCGAGAACGGCGGCACGCTTCGAATCACCAGCGGCGCCACGCTGGTTTCCGCCGGCGCCGGCCTCATCGTCGACCAGGGCGCCGTCGACTTGCTCAGCGGCGCCAACGTCTCCGGCGCCATCACATTGCTTAGCGGCGGCGACCGGCTCGAAATTGGCGGCAGCGGCTCGCAATTGTCGGGCTTCCTGTCAGGGCTGACAGTCAGCGGACTTGCCACCGGCGACACCATCGACCTGACCGGCGTCACGTTCTCCTCTGGCGCCACAGCATCGGCTTCCGGCGGCGTCGTCAATATGACGATCGGCGGCACCACTTACGCGCTCGGGATCGGCACCCCCGTTAGCGGACACTTCGTCGTGCTGGGCGACGGCGTCAGCGGCACCGATATCACGCTGCCGGTCAACAAAGGAAATTCGCCGTACATCGTGTCCGGCGGCGATGCGACCGGCGTCGTCATCGTCAGCGGCGGCACGATGTTCGTCGAAGCGGCCGGCACTGCCAGCGACACCACCGTGTTGAGCGGCGGCACGCTTCAGGTCTTCTCCGGCGGCGCCGCCGACCCGACCATCATTCACGCCGGCGGCACCGAGATCGTCTCGTCAGGCGGCACCGACCTAGGCGCGCAGATTTCCGGCGTGCAGCTCGACTACGGCACAGTCAGCGGCACGACCCTGTTCGCCGGATCGCAGGTGATCGAGTCCGGCGGCACCGCGGGCGAGCTCATCGTCAGGGGCGGCAGCGAAATCATCGCGTCGCACAGCCTGATCTCGACCAGCGAAACCGGCGTACTCGTCTCCGGCATTTCGGTGTTCACCGCCGGCATCCGCAATAGCGGTACGATCGAAGCTTTCCGCTCCGGCATTGTTGTCGATGGCGGCGGGACTTTCGCGGGCGGCATCATCAATTCCGGCGCGATCTCCGCCGAGACCGGAGCTGGCATTTTCGGTGGCGCCCTGAAGACCGGCACCGGCGCCAGTGCGACGCTCGCCGTGTTCTCCGGCGGCATCAGGAATACCGGCACGATTTCTGCGGCCGAAGCCGGCATTGACGCCGGCGCCGCCGAAACCGCCGGGGCAACGGCATTGGTCTCGACGTTCGCCGGCGGCATCGTCAATTCCGGCGTGATTTCGGGCGGTGAAGCCGGCATTGTCGCGGGCGCAGTGGCAGTCGACAGCGGCTCGGCCACGGTCTCGCTCTTCACCGGCGGGCTCAGCAATGCCGGCACGATTTCCGCGGGCAGCGACGGCATTTTCGCCGGCGCCGCCGCCATCGTCACCAACACATCAGCGCTGCTCTCGACCTTCGCCGGCGGCGTGACCAACACCGGCGCGATCTTCGCCAGCGCCGCCGGCATTTTTGCCGGCGCCAGCACTCAGTTCAGCGGCTCGGCGAAGGTTTCCATCTTCGCCGGCGGCATCGTCAACACCTCGAGTGGTCTGATCAGTGCCGGCAGCACTGCGGTTGTTGTGGAGGATATTTCAACGTTCGCCGGTCGCATCAGCAACGCCGGCACGATTTCGGGCGGGACGGACGGCATCCTGGTCGAGAGTGGCGGTCTGTTCTCCGGCGGCATCGTCGATGCGAGCGGCGGCAAGATCGAGGCGGCGCACTCGCGCGGCATCGACGTCGACGGCTTGGCGACCTTCATCGGCAGCATCGTCAATGCCGGCAGCATCTCGGCGTCGTCCAAAACCGGCATTCTCATCAGCGGCGTGTCGCTGTTCAGCGGCGGCGGCATCACCAACACCGGTTTGATTTCCGACGGCTTCAGCGCCGTCGCCGTGACGAAGGTTTCCACGTTTGCCGGCGGCATCGTCAACAGTGGAACGATGACGGGTCACCTGGTGCTCGGCATCGATGTCAGCTCGACCGGCCTATTCGGCACCACTCTTGCCGGCGGCGGCATCACCAATACCGGCAGGATTTCCGGCAGCGCTACCGGCATTTTTGTTCTCCACGACCGCACCGTGGAAGGCGCCATCCGCAACGCCGGGACGATTTCCGCAGCAACCGGCATGGGTATCTGGGCGTCCTCGGTCACGGTGCTCGGCAACAGCGCTGCCGGGGGCATTACCAATACCGGAACAATCAGGGCGGGACGCTCGGGCATCAACCTTTCGGGCGTCGGCACCTTTACCGGCGGCATTGTCAACGCGGGGGGCATTTCCGGAGGGACCGACGGCATTGCCCTTAGCAACGATGGCGTCGTCTCCGGCGGCATCGTCAATGCCGTAGCCGGTGTGATCAGCGGCGGCGACGCTGGCCTTTACGTGAACAACGTTTCGACGTTCGCCCGCGGCATTAGCAACGCCGGCGCGATCTCGGGTGGCGACGAGGCCGCTCTGGTTCAGGGCGACAGCTTGTTCACCGGCGGCATCGTCAACGCGCGCGGCGGCACGATCAGCGGCGGTAACACCGCGATCTTGGTGAACGGCACGTCGACCTTTGCCGGCGGCATCGCCAATTCGGGCACGATCTCGGGCGGGACGGACGGCATCCTGATCGAGAGTGGCGGCTTGTTCTCTGGCGGCATCGTCAACGCGAGCGGCGGCAGGATCGATGCGGCGCACTCCCGCGGCATCGACGTCGACGGCTTGGCGACCTTCATCGGCAGCATCGTCAATGCCGGCAGTATCTCTGCGCCGTCCGCAACCGGCATTCTCGTCAGCGGCGTGTCGCTTTTCAGCGGCGGCGGCATCACCAACACCGGTTTGATTTCCGACGGCTTCAGCGCCGTCGCCGTCACGAAGGTTTCCACGTTCGCCGGCGGCATCGTCAACGGTGGAACGATGACGGGTCACCTGGTGCTGGGCATCGACGTCAGCTCGGCCGGCGTATTCGGCACCACCCTTGCCGGCGGCGGCATCACCAATACCGGCAGGATTTCCGGCAGCGCTACCGGCATTTTTGTTCTCCACGACCGCACCGTGGAAGGCGCCATCCGCAACGCCGGGACGATTTCCGCAGCAACCGGCATGGGTATCTGGGCGTCCTCGGTCACGGTGCTCGGCAACAGCGCTGCCGGGGGCATTACCAATACCGGAATCATCAAGGCCGGACGCTCAGGCATCAACCTTTCGGTCGTCGGCATCTTTACCGGCGGCATCGTCAACGCGGCGAGCATCTCCGGAGGAACCGACGGCATTGCCCTTATCAACGATGGCATCGTCTCCGGCGGCATCGTCAACTCCGCAGGCGGCAAGATCAGCGGCAGCAGGGCCGCCATCGCAGTCGGAAGCTTTGCGGCTCAGGGCGCTTCCACCTTCCTCGGCGGAATTATCAATTCCGGTACAATCTCCGGAGCCCACTTGGGCATCCAGGTCGATCAAGGCGACGTGTTCTCCGGCGGCATCGTCAACGCTGCCGGCGGCATAATCAGCGGCGGCACCACCGGCAACGGTGGCACCGGGATTCATGTCGACAACCTTTCAACTTTCGCCGGCGGCGTAATCAATCGCGGCAAGGTTTCGGGAGGCGAAGTCGGCATCGCCATCGCGCAAACCGGGCCGTTCATCTCGACCTTCCTCGGCGGCATCAATAACAGCGGGGTCATTACCGGCTTTACTTTTGCGGGTATTTTGCTTGGCGGCGGTGCGACCAATTTCTCCGGCGGCATCAGCAATACCGGCACGATCTCGGGCGCCGGAACCGGCATTGACGTCGTTGTCAGCAGCGGCGGCCTGTTCTCCGGCGGCATAGTCAATTCCAGCAAACTTGTGACGGGGCGAGACGGCATTGTTGTCTCCGTCGGGAGCGACGGCGTGTTTGCCGACGGCATCGGCAATACCGGCACGGTTTCAGCCAGTTTCACGGGCATTCACATCACCGTCAGCGCCGGCGGCCTGTTCTCCGGCGGTATCAGCAACGCCGGTGCGATTTCCGCTACCCGGACTGGGACTGGCGATGCCATCTTCATCAGCGGCGGCGGTGTCTTTTCCGGCGGCATCGTCAACGCCGCGAGCGGCAAGATCGTCGGCTTCACGGCCATCGCGCTGGACAACACCGGGACCTTCCTCGGCGGCATCAGCAACGCGGGCGTGATTTCCGGCACCGGAAGTGACCACGCCATCTTCGTGCGCAGCACGCTGTTCTCCGGCAGCATCGTCAACTCCAGTGGGGGAAGGATCCTCGCCGGCGACACCCAAAGCGCCATCTTGGTTGATGGGGTTTCGACTTTCCTCGGCGGCATCAGCAATGCCGGCGTTATTTCCGCGGGCATCGGCATCGACATTATCGGCACCTCGGGCGTCAGCATTTTTGACGCCGGCACAATTATCGGGGCCGCCGGCACGGCGATTGCGTTCGCCGGCAGCGGCAATTCGCTGACGCTGGCGTCGGGCTATGACATTTCCGGCATCGTCGATCCGCAATCTGGCAGCAACACTTTGGCGCTTGGCGGTAGCGGCGCGGCAAGCTTCGATCTTTCGAGCGTCGGCGCGGCGGCGCAATATCGCGGCTTCACCAATCTGGAAGTGACCGGCGGTACCTGGAAGTTCACCGGCAGCGGTAGCGGCTGGTCGATCGACGGCGGCACCGCCGAGCTGGCAAGCGGCGCCGCGTTCAGCGGCGCGGTGGTATCGGACGGCGCTGTCCTGATCGTCTCCTCCGGCGGCACGGTCTCCGGCACGGTCCTGTTCGAGACCCCGTTGGTGACGCCGGCCGGCACGGCGGAGATCGCCGGCAAGTCGGCGACGCTGCTTTCCGGCGCGGAGTTCAATCTCTCCGGCGGCGCGGTCCTCGATCTGACCGGTATTACCTTCGTTGCCGGAGCGACCGCCGTCTCGTCGGGTGGCGATCTCGTCCTGACCGAAGGCGGCAGCCACTACGCTCTCGGGCTCGCCGGCGGCCTCGCCGCAGATCACGTCGCGGTAACCAAGGATGCCCACGGCGACACCGAGATCGTTATCACGCTCAACGCGGTCGGTTCGGGCGTCACGTCGTCGGTCTCCTCAGGCGTTACCGCTCTCGATGACCACGTGCTTAGCGGCGGCACGCTCCTGGTGCTCTCGGGCGGCGTTGCGTCCGGCACCACCATCGCCGCCGGCGGCACCATGATCGTGTCGCCGGGCGGCAGCGATACCGGCCCGACCGCAGACTTCGGCGTTGAAATCGTCTCCTCCGGCGGCAGCGCGACCGACGTGAGCGTGTCGAGCGGCGGCAAGTTGCTGGTGCTCTCCGGCGGCGAGGCCGACCCGACCGTCATCGAGTCCGGCGCCACCGAAATCGTCAGCGGCGGCGGCACCGACACCGGCGCGCTGATTTCCGGCGGCACCCAGCTTGTTTACGGCGCAGCCGACAACGCCACGCTGTTCGCGGGCGAGCAGGTGACCGAGTCAGGCGGCACCGACACTGGCGCGCTGATTTCCGGCGGCACGCAACTGGTCTACGGCTCGGCGAATGGCGCCGCTATCAACTCGGGCAAGCAGGTCGTCCAGTCCGGCGGCGTCGCCAGCGGCATCACAATCAGCGGTGGCGGGGCCGAGATCGTGTCTTCGAGCGGGACGGCTAGCGCGACGACGGTGACGAGCGGCGGCGATCTGGTCGTTTTGAAAGGCGGCAGCGCCATCGACCCGACCGTCAATAGCGGCGGGACCGCGGTTGTATCTGCGGGCGGTACGCTTGGCGTGCAATCCGCGGCGACGGTTTCCGGAACACTGGTCAATTCCGGCGCCGTTGACGTGGCCAGCGGTGCGGCGCTGACGCTCGGCGGTTCGGTCAAGAATTTGGGCGGCATTGTCGCCGACGACGGCGCGAGCGTTACAATCAAAGGCACCATCATCAACAGCGGCGGGCTGACGCTGAGCGGCGACAACGTCCTCACCGAGCTATTTGTCGACTCCGGCGGCGCAACGCTTTCGGGCGCCGGCTCGGTGATCCTGTCGACCGCGGGTGGAGGTCAAACCAATATCGAAGGGGAAGGGTCCGGGTCGCTGACCAATGCCGGCAACACCATCAGGGGGGACGGCGCGCTTCTCACTCTGGACCTGATCAACAGCGGCACCGTGGACGCCACCAGCGGCGCGGAATTGAAACTATTTGAAGACAGTGTGGCCAATTCCGGCAAGCTCGAGGCCACCGCCTCCGGTTTTCTGTTTGTTGAATCCGACGGCATCGCGAATTCACCGACGGGCGCTATCCTGGCTTCGGGCCACGCTGCGATAGTTGAACTGGACGAAGCAACCGTCTCTGGCGGCAAGCTCGAAACCGTTTCGGCTGGTCAGATCGACGTTATTGGCAGCGGCAACGCGCTCAGTGGCGTCATGGTTGTGTCGGCGTCGCAGATCGCGATCGAGGGCGGTGGAGTTCTTGACGCTGAGCGGCGGAACCGTCGGCGCGGGCGCAGCTGTCAAAACCACCAGTGGCGGCACCCTGATGGTCAGCAGCATTGTCGCCAATGGCGGTACCCTGTACGCCAGCGGCTCTGGCAGCCTCGTCGAAATCACCACCGGCGCCGTGGTCAGTGGCGGCATCGTCGAGGTCGGCAACGGCGTTGTCGACATTCAATCCGGAGGCGACGCCAACGTCACATTCTTGGCCGGCGGCAGCGGCGGACTCGAACTCGAAGGCAGCGGCATCCTCGCCGTGCGGGTGTCGGGCTTCGGCGTATCTGGCGGCTCCGCTCACAAGGATCACGCCGAATATATCGATTTCACCGGCTTCGGCTCCGGTGCGACGTTCACTTACACGTCCGGCAACACATCCAACACCAGCGGCACGCTCACCGTGTCGAGCGGCGGCGTGTCAGGGTCGGTGGTGCTGGTCGGCGGCTACACGCAGGCAAACTTCTCCAGCGGCACGATCGACGGCACCATCGCCATCACCGATCCGGCGGGCGGGGTGGTCAACGGCGGCAAGGTCCATAGCGCCAACATCGCGCTGTTCGGCAGCTACATCGCAAGCTTCGCAGCCGGCGGACACGGCGGCCTCGTAATCACGAGCACGGGGCAGACCGAGCAGCCGCCTTTGGTACACCCGCGCGCGTGAGGGCTCCGGTTACGTGCCGTCCGAACAAATCAACGGCCGGTAAACACCGGTGGGCGTTTTTCCACGAATGCCCGCGCCGCCTCCTTGTGGTCAGCGGTACGACCGGTTTCGATTTGACCCCTCGCCTCCAGGTCGAGGAGTTCAGTCAGCGTCCCGGTTTCAGCGGCATTGAAGTTTTGCTTCATCAAGGCGAGCGCAATACGCGGACCCCGCGCCAGCTTGCGAGCGAACTGCATCGTGGCGTCGGCGAGGTCGGCGTCGGCGACGACGCGATTGGCGATGCCAAGCGAAAGCGCCTGCGCGGCATCAAGCGGGTCAGCCGTGTAGTAGAGCTCACGCGCCTTGCCGGTGCCAACGAGCTTGGACAGAAAATAACTGCCGCCGAAGTCGCCGGAAAATCCGATATTCGCGAACGCCGTGACGAAGCGCGCCGATTGTGCGGCGATACGCAGATCGCACGCCAGCGCCAGCGACATCCCGGCGCCGGCCGCAGGACCATTCACCATCGCGATCGTGGGCTTGGGAATTTCATGAAGGAGCCGCGACACCTCCATCCTGCTGCGCAGATGGATCACGGCGTCTTCCACGGTGCGCTCGACTGAACCTGCGGCCATGCTCTTGACGTCGCCGCCCGCACAGAACGCGCGGCCGGCTCCCGTGAGCACAACGACCCCGATGGCTGTGTCCTGCGCCAGTCGCGGCAGCGCTTCGAGCAAGCCCTCCATGATCGGTGTCGAAAGGGCGTTGAGCCGATCGGGCCGGTTGAGCGTCAACGTCGCGACGCCGTCGGAAATTGCTTCGATGAGGTGCTGCTCCACTGGTCACTCCCTCGTACCTGAGGGCGCCAGCACCGCTCTCCCTCCGTCGGATGTCAATAGCAACCGCCTTCTAACTATAGCAGCGTCACCATTTTGACGTAACGGCACGGACCGTCCGAAAGCGCCGAAGGTTTTGCGACGCGGCACGGTCTAAGCCGGACGTAACCGCCACCGACCCTTCGCGGAAGTTACCTGACGCCGGCTGCCGACTGTGCCAGGCGCGCGCCTAACCGCATCATCGGGCGTTCGACGCTGAGATAGGTCAGCGTCGAAAGCGCAAGCGTCACGCCAATGACGAGCACGGTAGTCTCCACACGGTTTTGGGTCGGGAACAACCATGCCGAAATTTCCAGTACGAAGAAATGCCAGAAGTAGGCGCTGTAGCTGATCAGTCCAACGGCGCAGATTGGACGATTGACGAGGAACTGAAGTCTACCGCTGCCGAGCGCGTAGGCGACCGCAGCGAAGGCCGCCGCCCAGATTAGGAATAAGCGAGCGGCGTATTCGGTCAAAAAACACAATGCGATGACGGCTGCGATGCCCAACAATCCGACTGCAAGCGCATTTAATCGCTGTTCCTTGAGAGACATAAAAACGAGAATACCGAGCGCGAAGCATGGCGCCTGGGTCGAAAAGGCTTCGTACGCGAAAAAATGCTGGCTATGTGGGTCAGAGACTCCGGTCCACTGCGCATACCACAACAGAACCGGCCACAAACACACAGCAACAATGATCGTGATTGCGACCAGCCAAGCTGGCTGCCGTGCGCTCGATATCCGCGCAGCAACAAACGGGAAGAATAGATAAAAAATCACTTCGCAACCGATCGACCACGATCCCGGCACCGCCGCATTGTTCCACTGCGGTTTTACCCATTGCGTGAACGTCACGGCCGAAACCAGCTGCGCCGCATCTGCCGGGACGGCGCCGGTCAGCAGGTGCAGACAATAAAACACCGGGATCGCTGCCCAGAACATCGGGGCGATGCGAAAGAAGCGCCGGATGAAAAATGGGATGACGCTTGTTTCGCAGTGCGCAGAGCGACTGAACATCAGTGCAATGGCGCTGGTGACAAAAAATAATTGGACGCCGACACTCGCCCCGGCGAAGAGATCTAAATGCGTGAACATGACCAGGAGAATGGCGTAACCGCGCAGCGCGTCGATCCAATGCAGACGCCTAGTTGGTGTCTCCTCGCGGTCCGACCCGCTCGCCTCCCGCGCGTTTGCTACCAACATGGCTGGATGGCTGTTTGCGGCGATGCAAGACGGCGGCTTTGCAATGGGCGAGGTGGAAGCATTGGCGCGCTCGGAGAGATTCGAACTCCCGACCCTCAGATTCGAAGTCTGATGCTCTATCCAGCTGAGCTACGAGCGCGGCGCTTCGGCGGCGCACCATAGCGGTTCCGCAGTTCCGTTCAACCGCGGGGCGTCCACCGGTTCCGCAAATCACCCCGATTGAGGCGAAGTCACGTCATGCCTTGGTGACAGGGCCGCTATTCGGGGAGGTGCGAGGAACCGGGCGCGTGTCCAACTGGTTGCTGGCGAGGTCAACAAAAGACGGAGGTTCGTCCAATGTCTGATTATAGAGACCCTAACGAGCCGTTATGGCGCGGCCAGGACTATGAGCCGGCCACGCGTGGTACCGACGCAGGCTGGGGATGGATTGCGGGTGCGCTCGCCATCGTCGTTGTCGTCGCCATCGCCTTCGGCGTCGGCCACAGCCCGACGGAGACCGCATCGAACGACATTTCACCGGCGGCGCGCCAGGCGCCACCGCCTCCGATGCGCCCAATGAATCCGGCCCTGCCCGGCCTGACGCCGCCTCCGGCGCAAGGGAACGTACAAGGGAACACGCACGCTCAGTAACGAGGCTACCGTTGGTGTTATCGACCGCCCCGGTTTAGCAGCCGGGGCGGTTTTCGTTTGGCGGGGCGTTTTATATCTTCTGCAGGCGCGGCAAGAGTACGCGCGGATTGTCGCTCTCGATCTTCTGCAAATCTTCGGCGCTGAAGATTTGTTTCAAACCGTTGACGTGGTCGAGTGAAGTGCGAAACGGAAAATCAGTGCCAAACACAATCTGCGAAGTCGGCACGACTTTGGTCAGCGCCGCCATCGCTGCAGGATTGGCCACCTGCGCGGTGTCGTAGTGAAACCTTTGCAGCAGCGGCATGACACCCTCAGGCGTTTTCGCCGCCGCCGCTTTGCTCAGTAGCGGCAGCCGAACATAGCGCTCGATCAAAAACGGCATGGTGCCGCCGCCGTGCGAGAAAATGAATTTGATGTCCGGACAGCGTGACGCGGTTCCGGTGAACAAAAGACTCGCGATCGTGCGCGAAGTGTCGGTTCCATATTCAATGATCGGCCCCGCCACCCCGGGGATGAGGTTGATGCAGCAACTCGGGTCGGTGGGGTGCGTATAAACCACCGCTTTGCGGCGATTGAGTTCATCCATCACGGGCGCGAAGGCGGGGTCGCCGAGCCATTTATCGCCATAGCTCGTGAACAGCCCGATGCCGTCCGCTTTGAGCGTATCGAGCGCGTATTCGATCTCGCGCAGACTGGCGTCGACGTCGGGCAACGGCAGGGCAGAGAAAGTACCGAAGCGCCGCGGATTATCGGACGTGAGCATCGCGCCGTACTCATTGCAGGCGCGCGCCAGCGCCGAGGCCGCAGCCGCATCACCGAACCAAACCCCCGGTGTGGTAATCGACAGCATTGCCGTCGAGACGCCGGCGGCATCCATATCGGCGATCGATTTTTCCGGCGTCCACTCAAGAGTTGGCGGCAAGCCGGTCTTGCGTTTGATGAGATCGGCGATGTAAGCGGGCGGCGCGAGATGGTGATGCACGTCGACGATCGAAACTTTCGCCGGCGTTTGCGCGCGAACCAAAGGCGCGGCGAGCGCGCTCAGCGCCAACCCGGCCCCGCCACTCAGCATGGTGCGGCGGCTAAGCCCCGCACCATTCATCGTCACCGTCTCATTGCAACAGGTGCAGCCGCGAAATGACAGTTTGTGGCGCGCCCGGTCTTTCATTTCATACTCCCTTTCTCTGATCGATGTTCAAGCCGCCTCCGATGTTTTTATCATTGAAGGTGCCGCGACTCGAAGATCACTGCTCGAACGCCGGATCGATCGGCACGCGGTAGCCGTTGGCCAGGCGATTGGTCTCGTTGGCCATGCCGACGACCGCCATCAACTCACCGAACATCGCCTCGCTCATGCCGGCCTTACGCGCCGCGGCGCCGTGGCTGGCGATACAGTAGCCGCAGCCATTGGTGACACTGACCGCCAAGTAAATCATCTCCTTGGTTCGTGCATCGAGCGTGCCGGGCGCCATGACCTCTTTGATGCTCTCCCAGGTGCGCTTGAGCGTCGCCGGATCGTGCGCGAGGTACTTCCAGAAATTGTTCACGTCGTCGACCTGCCGGGAGCGTTTGATATCGTCGAACACCGAGCGTACTTCAGGCGAAGCGTCGGGATAATCGATCGGTCGATGCGGGGCCATAATGCTATTCCTCAACCACCATGTGCGAATTTGCTGATGATGCCGCCCAGCGCGCCGACGAGCAGCACGGCGCAAACGACAGCCTGCACGGTAAACCCGGGGCCGCGCTTATCGGCGGCCGCCGTGTAGCGCACCATGTAGAGAATCCGCCCGCCTATCCAGACCAGCCCCAGCACCGCCGCGGCGATATCGTTGACGTAAAAGGCGAACAGCCAGAGCAGCGGCAGAAAAATCGGCATCCATTCGAGCGTATTCATTTGCACCCGAAAGGCCCGATCGAAATCCGGCTGGCCGCTCGTCGCCGGCGCCGAGATGCCAAATTTCCGTCTCGCCATTGCCACGCCGTTCCCGGTGGCGGCGTAGAACAGCACAGCGAGCACAGTAACAAGTGCGGTGTAGTTCGGCATTGAACATCCCTCTCAATTGCGCGGATGACAGCGACCGCGGCAGGGCGGCGTGATCAATTACAATTATACGAAATTCAATTCATTTTCGTATCAATTCCATTTGCTCCATGAATACGCGGACTTGTAAGCCGAAGAACCGCTTTGGCCTGCCGCGGTTGTGGTGTTAGCGGAACACAGCGCGGAAGCAAGCTATGTCGCAAGCCATCAGTATGCTCATTGCCGACGACTCACACATGATCCAGCAAGTACTCTCGGACGCAGCCCGCGCCTCAAAGCTACCGCTTCGGCTGAGTGCGACCGACAACGGCCGCGACTGCCTCACTTTGCTCAACGGTTCCAACATCGATCTCGCCTTTATCGACGTGCACATGCCGGAACTCTCAGGTACACAAGCGTTCTGGTCGGCCAAAAAAATAGGCATCAAGACTTTTGTCACGCTGATGTCGAACCCGCCGGCAACCGAAGCGGTGGAAGTGGCGATCAAGCTGCAGGCCTACGAGTTTCTGTTCAAGCCGTTCACGGCCGATGACGCGCTCGCGATCATCAAGACTTACGCGCGGGTTTCTGCGCCCACCAAGGTATTGATCGTCGACGATTCGTCATCTGTGCGTCAAATCGTGCAGAAGATCGTCCGTGGCAGCGTGTTCAATTGTGAAATCGAAGAAGCCAGCAACGGCGAGACGGCGCTGGCGCTCTGCCGGGCATCGGAATACGACGTGGTGTTCCTTGACTGGAACATGCCGGGCTTGAGCGGGCTCGCCACCATGAAGCTGCTTTCGCTGCTGCAATCGTCGCTGCGAATCGTGATGATGTCGTCGGAGTTAAATTCATTCCACGAAAGCCAGGCGATCGAGTCCGGGGCCTCTGCATTCATGCATAAGCCATTCAATTCGCAGGACGTGGACAAAGTGCTCCATGCCGCCTTCGGCTTGCGCTCGCCCAACTTGAAGGTGAAAAACAGCGAGCAACATTTCGAGGTCGCGATCCAGGGCAGCACTATCCGGCTGGCGCACAAAATGAGCGGCCACATTTTCGAATATCTGTGGAACGAAAAACCGCCGCACCTGCGCAACAGCGTGGTGCGCCCTGCCCGCTCCTGCGGTATCGCCCCCAACCACGTCGCGCCGGTCGCTGAGAAGATGGCGTTGCAGCAATTGCGTTCGGCGCGATTGCTCCACGCTTAAGGTCGTCACTTCGCCGGAATGACATGCGGCTAACCTCTCTCCGCAACATACGCAACGAGACTTACGCGACCATCGCGTCGACGATTGTCGCCGGCCCCTCCGCGGCGCACAATTGGCTGGATTGCAACCGCAAGAGCCCCAGCCATGCCCAAGACGCCGGATTACTTCGCCGGAAAGACCATCGTCATCACCGGCGCCGCGAGTGGCATCGGCCGCGCCACGGCCCTGATCTTCGCCCGTGAGGGCGCCAATGTGGTCTGCGCCGACCTCAACGAGAAAGGCGCGAAAGAGACTGCTGACGAGGTCAACAGCAAAGGTAGTCAGGCACTGGCGCTAAAGGTCGACGTGACCAAGCGCGGCGAGGTCAACGACATGGTCGCGCGCGCCATTGCCGCGTTCGGCGGCGTGCAGTTCTTGTTCAACTCGGCCGGCGCCGCTATCCGCCGGGCCAAATTTCTCGAGATCGACGATGCACTGATGGAGAAGACCTTCGCGCTCAACGTCAACGGCACGCTCTACGCCATGCAGGCAGTGCTGCCGCACATGCTCGCCAACAAAGGCGGCGTGATCGTCAATATGGCGAGCATGGCGCATCGCCGCGGCGGCCCCGGCTCCTCGATCCACTACGCCGCGGCGAAGGGCGCGGTGGTGTCGATGACTTTGGGCGTAGCGCGCGAGTTCGCCACTAAAGGAATCCGCGCGCTCTCGATTTCGCCCGGCCCGATCAAAACGCCGTTCCAGGATGCGGCCCAGTCCTCGCCGGAACTGGTCAAGCGGTTTTTAGATGACATCCCGATGCAGCGGTTTGGCGAACCGGAGGAGATCGGCGAACTGGTGCTGTTCCTCTGCTCCGACGCATGCGGCTTCATGACCGCCGACACCATCTACGTGAACGGCGGCGGCGGCTGGCGTTAACGCTTCTTCGTCATGGCCGGGCTTGACCCGGCCATCCACGTCTTCGGCGCACGCCTCTTTAAGGCGTGGATGCCCGCGACAAGCGCGGGCATGACGATATGAGGCTAATCTTTACTCCGCGGGCAGGCGCGCTCGGGTAGCCGCGAGTCGCACACGTGAACGGCTTTCAGATAGCCGACCCACCGCGTAACCTGCCCTTTCGACGGCGCAAACTTGAAGGCTTTCTGCACGACATAGAAACTGTCGCTGCCCTGCACCGCCTTGAACCAGGTGATCTCGACCTTGCCACTCGCCGGATTTTGCGGGCAACTCAACAGCCACACCATAGTCGGATAGCCGTTCTCGACCGCATTAGCGATCGGTAGCGCCTTGTCCGCGCCCAGACAGCTTCTCTGCCACCGCGCCTCCATATTGCTCATAAACGCTTCCGGCGACACTTTCAGATGATAGAATATCTGGACTGTTACCATTTCGGTCCAGTTCTCGACGGTTTCGCCTGCCGGCACCCATTCGGTGATCAGGCCGTCGTCGCCCTTATTCCGGAACCCGACGTGATATCCGGCCGGCGCCGTCGTGATCAGGTTCTCGTTGACGAACGCGGCCGCGGCCGGCCAGCCAGCGAGCAAGCCGAGAAGCGATGCCGTCGAGCAGTACGAGCCGCATGATGGCGTCAGGCCGCGTCAATTCGATCGCCGTCGTACTCCTGCGGCGCGATGCCGAGCCGGCGGAACAGCGCGCTGTCCTTGTCGTCGCCGGGATTTTCGGCCGTCAGCAGCGTGTCGCCAACGAAGATCGAATTGGCTCCGGCGAAAAAGCACAAGGCTTGCAACTCATCGCTCATGGCGGTGCGGCCGGCGGACAATCGGACATGCGATGTCGGCATCATGATCCGGGCGAGCGCAATAATACGGACGAAATCGATCGGCTCGATCGGCGCGGCGTTCGCGAGCGGCGTGCCTTCGATCGGAATCAGCGTGTTGATTGGCACGCTTTCAGGGTGCTCGGGGAGATTCGCGAGCGTCACCAGCATATCGATGCGGTCGACCGTCTCCTCGCCCATACCGACGATGCCGCCGCAACACACCTTAATCCCACTGTCGCGCACATGCCCGAGAGTTTCCAGGCGGTCGGCGAAAGTGCGCGTCGAGATAATCTTGCTGTAGTAGCGCTCAGAGGTATCGATGTTGTGGTTGTAGTAGTCGAGGCCGGCTTCCTTCAGTTCGAGCGCTTGATGCCGGTCGAGCATGCCGAGCGTTACGCAGGTCTCCATGCCCAGCGCCTTGACGCCTTTGACCATGGCGACCACGGCTTCCATGTCGCGGTCCTTGGGACTGCGCCACGCCGCGCCCATGCAATAGCGGGTGGCGCCGGCGGCGCGCGCGGTCCTGGCTTCGGCGATGACGCGCTCGACTTCCATTAACTTCGACGCCTTGAGCCCGGTTTGATGATGAACGGATTGGCTGCAATAGCCGCAATCTTCCGGACATCCGCCGGTCTTAACGCTGAGCAGGCGGCTCAACTGGACCCGATTGGGATCGAAATTCTGGCGATGGATTGTTTGCGCCCGGAACAGGAGATCATTGAAGGGTAAATCGTGCAGCTCTTGGGCTTCTTCGAGCGTCCATTGGTCGCGGACGGAGACGTGATTTTCGGCGGCGGTCATGGAGTATCCCGCTGTTGAAGGGCGCAGCCACCAATACAGCGCCGAGCCAGTCGCCGCAAAGAGAAAGCCCCAAGCGCCGGGGGGATTGCGCTTGGGGCTCTATAGGCAGAGCAGCATTTACGTTGCTCGCCTAAGCTCTAGTCGTCGGCTGCCTCCGTCACCGCGATCCCGCACTCGCCGCACCGATAGCGCCTCAGATCCGGAAGGATGCCGTGAGGCAGATCGCCGCGCGACAGGTGCATCGGCCGGCCGCAGTTCGGGCACGGCTGGCTCCGGGTCGGTTCGCCGCCGCGCCGTATCAACTCGCGTGTTTCCAACGTGTACACTTCAAGCACCTTCTGATTTCATATTCATACGCCCGAGTGAAATTCAAACGCATGTTTGAGACGGGCGCGGGCCGGAAAAAAGGCGTTTTGGTGATTTCATCCACCGGCCGCGGGCCGGCGGTAAGCCTGTCTTGACACGACTCGTAAACCTTCGCGTACTATGCGCCTGTCAACTACATTTCGCGTTGGGCGTGCGGTTTGCCGGGTGAAAGGCAAGCGTGATGCGCACGATCGTATTGGCCACTCAAAAAGGCGGCAGCGGCAAGAGCACGCTTGCCATCGGGCTTGCTGTCGCCGCGATGGTAGAGGGACACCACGTTGCGCTGATCGACACCGATCGGCAAGGGACCGTTGCGCATTGGGGCCGGCGCCGCACGCTTGCCGAGCCGCGCATCGAGCGCGCCGACACCAGCGTCGACATCGAGCGCATGCTGCTGACCCTCCGGCGAAACGGTGTCGCGCTCGCCGTTATCGACACGCCGGCAACCGATAATGACTTAACCGTCAGCGCGATCGGGGCGTCCGATCTGTGCCTGATCCCGGCACGGCCAAGTCCGGCCGACATCGAAGCCGCACTGCCGACGCTCCGCGCCGTGCGCAGGCTCGGCAAGCCATTTGCCTTCGTGCTGAACCAGACGCCGCCGCGCGGCGGCCGCATCGGCGAGGCGGCATTGGCGCTCAATTCAACCGGCGCGCTCGCGCTCCCCTATATCGTCCAGCGCATCGACCACCAGGATGCGCTAGGCGCCGGCTTCGGCGTCACCGAGTTCGCACCCGGCAGCAAAGCTGCTGCGGAGATTCGCGAGCTGTGGCGATGGGTTTGGCAAACCGTGACCAAGGAGTCGAACAACCATGAACCCGCCCCTGTCAGAGCCGCCGGCTGAGCCGGTCCGTCCTGTGCGCCGCTCGTTGGCCGAACTCGCCGCAATGCTGGCAAGCGACGCCGTTGTCGAGAAATTGCCGTCGCGGCAACCCGTCGCGAGCGTGCCGCGTGGGCCGGCCGCCAACCGCATTGGTTCCACGCGGGACGAGGACCGGACCTCGCAGCAGCTCGACGAAGTGACGCTCGCCGCCGCCCGGTCAGCCAGGCATTACCGCTGTTCGATGCTGGAAGACCTGAAGATCCATGTCATCCCCGCACCGAAAGATAGAATTGGGGTCGCCCGAGCAAATGCGGCGCCGCAGCCTGCGAGCGCACCGCCCGCGCCGGAAAAAGAAAGCGCTGCGCCAAAGCTTCAGCGCCCTGCCCCGGCAGCCAACGGAGACGCCCAGGATTTTGCTGCGGATCATCGCGCCAGGGATTTTCGGGACAAAGCGTGCGAACTGATCAACGCCAACCTCAATGCCGGCCTGGAATATGCGCGGCTCCTCGCCAACGCGCGATCGCCGGTCGAACTGGTCGAGCTCTCCACCAAACACGCCCGCGATCATTTCGAACTGATCGTCAAACACGCCGCCGCACTCGCGGGGTTGTCGCGGTCAATGATGGGCAGCAAAGACTAAGTCGCCGGCCGCCAGTTCACGAGAAACACGCCGACGACGCAGACCGCCATGCCGGCGAGCGCCAGCGGCGCGAGGCGCTCGCCAAACATCGTCCAGGCCATCAATGCGGTTATCGGCGGCGTGAGATAAAACAGGCTGACCACGCGCGTCGCCGCCGCGCGGCGGATCAAATAGTAATAGAGCCACACCCCACCGAGCGAGAGCGCGACAACGAGGTAGCCGAGCGCCAGCAGGAATTGCGGCGTCCAGTTGACGGCACGCGTTTCGAAGGCGAATGCACCTATACAGAAAACCACACCAGCCGTTCCGTATTGGATCAACAACGCCGGCCGCCAATCGACGCCGCCGCCAAAGCGCTTCTGGTAGAGCGTTCCGACCGTAATGCCGGCCAGCGCCACCGCCGCCGCCAACCAGCCAATTAGAGACGCGCCGCCGGACGCCACCTTGTCGTCAAGCACGAGATAAACGCCGAGCAGGCCAAGCGCCAACCCGAGCCACTGCCGCGCTACGACGCGCTCGCCGAGCCAGCGGTTGGCGATCGTCGACGTCAGCACGGGCTGCAAGCTGACGATCAGCGCCGCAAGCCCCGCGGACACCCCGTTCTCGATGGCGACAAAGACGCCGCCTAGATAAAGCCCGTGCACCATAAAGCCCGCCGCGGCGCTGTGCGCCATTCCAGCCCCGGTCGGCCACTTCGGCCGCGTCAACACGATGACGACCACGAGGAGCCCGACCGTCGCGCCCATCCGCAGCGTCAGATAAGTCAGCGGCTCGGCATAGTGCAGTCCGAGTTTTGCGAACACGAAGCCGGACGACCACAGCAGCAAAAACACGCCCGGCGCCGCGAACACGGCAAAATCCCCAAAAGTACGCGGCATTGATTTCGGCCCGGCGGCGGTGTGGATGAGAACGGCGGCTGGACCAGTAGCTGGCGAATGCGCATAGGTCGAGAGCGCGGCAACCCCGGATTGCGCTTTGCTCCATCCGGGCTGCGCTTGCTCGCCGCGCGCCACGAGGCCACCACCGCTCATGGCGCGGGCGCGGTGACAAGGCCGAGCCGAAGCCAATCGCTGCGCGATATCTGCGTGGCGCGGCCGGTTGCCGAATTCTGGTCTATAATGTCAACGACCTCAGTCAGCACGCCCATTTGTTGCAAATACAGCCGGTATTGATTGCTGTAGCGTGCCTGCAATCCGAGCTGGCGCTCCTCGGCTACATTCGGGCCGAGCCGATTGCGGATGCGCGTTGCGCCAATGACGACCTTAGCGCCGATCGGAAGAGTGCGGCGCACGCCGCCAGCCAAAGTAAGCACGCAGACCACATCGCATTCGACGAACGACATATCGATCTTTGCATTCAGCGGTTTACCGCTGCGCTTGAGCGCAAAGCATGCGGCTTCCGTCGCGTTGGCGCATTCCGCGACGACGGTCGTGCCTACGCTCACATCGTGCCCGTGGTCGCGGATGATCTTGCCCAGCGTCATTGCAACGTTGAGATTTCCCTCACCCCAGACGTTCAAAACGATGGGCATTTTAGCGTTCCCAAAGCGCGCCAGGAACGCCAGCAGCCGCTTGAATGTATCCCACTCAACAACGCCTTCGGCGGCGATCCATTCCGAACAATTTAGTCCGCAGGCGCTTTCCCGCCCGCGCGCCAGATAGAAAATCATCGCGCCCTCGGGCGAGTTGACGCCGCCGACTGGCGGTCGTGCCTGATCCTCCGAATGGGCGGCGGAAGCGAGCACTGCCGCGATGATGATGAGCGCGCCGACCAGAATCGATCGAAACATCTCTACACCGGCAAATTATCGTGCTTCCGCCCCGGCATCTCCACCGTCTTGCCGCGCAGCATCGCGAGCGCGCGCGCGATGCGAGGCCGCGTCGCATGCGGCATGATCACATCGTCGATGTAGCCGCGCTCGGCGGCGATAAATGGGGAGAGGAAGCGCTCCTCGTATTCGCGGGTGCGCGCGGCGATCTTGTCGGGGTCGCCGATGTCACCCCGGAAGATGATCTCGACGGCGCCCTTGGCGCCCATCACCGCGATCTGCGCAGTCGGCCAGGCGTAGTTGACGTCGCCGCCAATGTGCTTTGACGCCATCACGTCGTAGGCGCCGCCGAATGCCTTGCGGGTAATCACAGTGACGAGCGGCACCGTCGCCTGCGAATAGGCGAACAGAAGCTTGGCGCCGTGTTTGATCAGACCGCCATACTCCTGCGCGGTGCCGGGCAGAAAGCCGGGTACATCGACGAAGGTGACGATCGGAATGTTGAAGGCGTCGCAAAACCGTACAAACCGCGCGGCCTTGCGGCTGGCGTCGCTATCAAGCACACCGGCAAGCACCATCGGCTGGTTGGCGATGAAGCCAACGGTGCGGCCGGCGATCCGGCCGAAGCCGATCACGATGTTGCGCGCATAGGTCTCCGACAATTCAAAGAAGTCGCCCTCGTCCACGGTTTTGAGGATCAGCTCCTTGATGTCGTAAGGCTTGTTCGGGTTTTCGGGCACGAGCGAATCGAGCGACGGCTCGATGCGGTCGATGTCGTCGAACGACGGCCATTCCGGAACGCCGGCGGAAAAATTCGGCGGCAGGAAATCAAGCAGCCGGCGCATTTGCAAAAGACATTCGACGTCGTTGTCGTAGGCGCCGTCGGCGATCGAGGATTTGCTGGCGTGCACGGAAGCACCGCCGAGTTCTTCGGCGGTGACGATCTCGTTGGTCACCGTCTTCACCACGTCGGGTCCGGTGACGAACATGTAGCTGGTGTCGCGAACCATAAAGATGAAATCGGTCATCGCCGGCGAATAGACGTCGCCGCCAGCGCACGGGCCCATGATCACGGAAATCTGCGGAATAACGCCGGAGGCGAGGACGTTTCGCTTGAACACCTCGCCGTAACCGCCGAGCGCCGCGACGCCTTCCTGGATGCGGGCGCCGCCGGCGTCGAACAGGCCGATGATCGGCGCGCGCGCACGCATCGCCATATCCTGGATCTTCATGATCTTCTGGGCGTGGGTTTCCGACAGCGAACCGCCGAACACGGTGAAATCCTTGGCGAAGGTAAAGACGCTGCGGCCATTGACAGTGCCCCAGCCGGTGACGACGCCATCGCCGGAAATCTTCGATTTCTCCATGCCGAAGTCGTAGGAGCGGTGTTCGACGAACATGTCGAACTCCTCGAACGAATTCTTGTCCATCAGGAGTTCGATACGTTCGCGGGCGGTGAGCTTGCCGCGCTTGTGCTGGGCCTCGATGCGCCGCGCACCGCCGCCGCCGCGCGCGCTGCCGCGCCGCTCCTCGAGCCTGTCGACAATGTCTTTCATTTTCGCCCGCCCTTCGGCCCGGTTGGCCCGCCTTTGCAAGGTCTCAATAGGAAGGCTGAATAGCAAGGGTTGTGGATCGCGTCACGGGCGCTGGCATGTCGGTTGGATGCGCCAGAACTAAGGGATCTGACTCAATAAAATGATGCCGCCACGCGCACGCCGACGAACTCCCTCTCCCCACGGGGGAGAGGGTTGGGGTGAGGGGGTTCGACCGTGAAGCCCGCGCCCCTCACCCTTCCCTCTCCCCAACGGGGAGAGGGTTGGAACGGTCCACGCCGCCACTTTCTCGTCGCGGTCTCCGCCGCGTGCTAAGCGACGTGAAAATGGCGGACCGATAGCCTATGCACCCAGCCAGATTGATCGACGCGGTGGAACGCCGCCCCGGGGCGACTTTTGCCGGCTTCCTCGCCCTGCACGGCCTCGTCTGGACCCTGCTGCCGTCGCTGATCTACTTCAACCTGCCGCTCGACGTGATCGAGGCCATGGTCTACGGCCGCGAGTGGCAGCTCGGTTACGATAAGCTGCCGCCGCTGCCGTGGTGGCTGGCCGAAGCGATGTACCGCGTGTTCGGCTCCGATGATTCGCTTTACGCGCTGTCACAGATCGCCGTCATCATTGCTTTTATCGCGGTGTGGAAGACCGCGCGTCCGCTGGTCGGCGCCAGCGGCGCGCTCGCCGCGATCCTGATCACCGACGGCATGCACTACTTCACTGCCAGCGCCACCAAGTGGAATCATAACGTGATCGAGCTACCGCTGTGGGCGTTGGCCGGTTTCGCGTTTTACGCGGCGCTGCGGCGTAACAAGCTCGGCTACTGGGTGTTGCTCGGGATCGCGATTGGGCTCGCGTGGTGGGCAAAATATTTCATGGTGGTGCTGGCGGCGCCGTTCGCGCTGTTTCTGATCTTCGACCGTGACGCCCGCCGCCATTTGACCAGCCCCGGCCCGTGGATCGCGGCAGCGGTGGCGCTTGCGGTGATGGCGCCGCATCTGATCTGGCTCGTGCAAAACGATTTCCTGCCTCTCAGCTACGCCGAAGGCCGCGCGACGCCGTCGAGCGGCTGGCTTGATCACCTGCGCAATCCTGCGGAATATCTGACGTCGCAGGCGTTCTTTCTGGTTCCCTCACTGATCATCGCCGCACCGCTGTTTTGGCGGTCGGACAAGAGTGTGCCGAGCGGAAGCGCTGACGCTTTCGACCGCCGCATCGTGACGCTTCTGGTCTTCGGACCGGCGCTCACCTTGCTGGCGTTGAGCCTCGTCACTGGCCGCGGCACGCAAGCGATGTGGGGCTTTCCGCTCTGGCTGTTCCTCGGGCTGTGGTTCGTGCTGTTCGCCCGCGTCGCGCTCGATCGCAGGCGGCTCGCACTAATCGGCGCGCTATGGGCCGTGGTGTTTGTGCTTTCGGCCGCCGCTTTCGCAGCCGATTATCTGGTGCTGCCGAATTACGATCACCGCTACCGCGCCGCGTTCTTCCCTGGCGACCTGCTATCGGCCGCGATCACGCAACGATATGAACAAGCAATCGGCCACAAACCCACCTACATCATCGCCTCGATGTGGGATGGCGGCAATGTTGCGCACTATTCAGAGCAGCACCCGCAGCCGCGCGTGCTGATCGACGGCGAGCCGCGCCGCGCGCCCTGGATCGATCTCAACGATTTGCGCGCCCGTGGCGCTGTCATCGTGTGGACCGATAGCGATCCGCGCGTGCTGCCGCAAAACTTTGCCGCGATCGCGCCCGGCGCCGAAGTCGGCACGCCGTTCGACGTCCCCGCTCATCGCGACAATGGCACCGTCCATGTCGGCTGGGCGATCTTGCGCCCGCAAGCGCCATAATTTACCCCGCCGCGCCGGAGTGCTAGTTTCCAAGAACCGGGCAAGAACACGGCGATCAAATGCCAAGGACGACGGACTATCTGAGACTTGAGGCATTCGGTGCGACTCCTTTGGTGCAGGAGCCGTTCCAGCATCTGATTGTGCCCGGGTTCATCAGCCCGCAGGGCTTGGCGGCGATCAACGCGGACTACCCAAAAATTTCATCATCCGGCAGCTTTCCGGTCGATCAAGTCAGCTTCGGGCCGGAGTTCCAGAACCTGCTCGATGAACTGGAAAGCGATGAATTCCGCGCGGCGTTTGAAGAGAAATTCAGCCTCGATCTGGCGGGCCGCCCAACCGTGACCACGGTCCGTGGTCGCTGCGATTCAAGCGACGGCCGGATTCACACCGATTCGACCAGCAAAATCATCACCGTGCTGATCTACATGAACGAAAGCTGGGAACAACCGGGCGGGCGGCTGCGACTCCTTCGCTCCGCCAACAACCTCAACGACATCATCGTCGAAGTGCCGCCGATCGCCGGCACCATGCTCGCGTTCAAGCGCGGCAACAATTCGTGGCATGGCCACGAGACGTTCATCGGCGAGCGCCGGGTCATTCAATTCAACTGGCTCACGTCGCAGGGCAACCGGCAAATCGCCATGTTGCGGCACCATGCGTCGGCATCGTTCAAGCGCGCGCTGGAAAAAATCTTGCCGGGCCGCGCATAAGCGCCTTAAGAGACGCGACGTAACCGGGCTGTCGCGCAACAGGAGCCATTTTGAACACGCCCGCTGCCGATCTGCGCAATCGTGACTTCGGCAAAATTCTGCTGATCAAATTGTCCGCCGTCGGCGACGTCGTTCACACCATCCCGGTCCTGAACAAGCTACGGCGTCGCTATCCGGCGGCGCAACTGGATTGGCTGGTGACGCCATCGATCGGTGAACTGTTGCGCCCCCACCCGGCCATCAACAACATCATCGAATTCGAACGCAAAGAATGGTCGACACCGTGGCGGCTGACGCCGTTCATCAGCTACGCGCGTCTCGCCTCGCGGCTACGGAGCACCGGTTACGATCTGGTGATCGACATGCATGGGCAGTTCCGCACTGCGCTCTTTACGCTGGCGAGCGGCGCACCGGTGCGGATCGGCTTCGACCGGCCACGCGCCGGTGTCTGGGATGCTTCGCCGCGAAAGTTCCCGGAAGAAACGCGCAAGCACGCCTGGCAGGGCGCGCGCGAAGGAAGCTGGCTCGCCTACACGCATCACATTCCGGTGCCGACACTCGAGGTGCATGCGGTCGATCGATACCTGAGCGTCGGGCCGCTCCTTGGTCTCGACGACGGCCCCGCCGATTTTTCGTTTCCGATTCCCGAAGAGGCGACCAAGCGCATCGATGCGCTGATCGATTACTATGGCGCCGAGGGCAAGAAGCTCGCCGTGCTCGCGCCCGGCACGGTTTGGGAAACCAAACAATGGCGCAGCGAAGGCTTTGCGGAAGTGGCGCGCTATTTCCTGCAGAAAGGCTTTGCCGTGATGCTGATCGGCGCTGCCCACGAGCGCGCCGCTTGTGACAACGTCGCACGGCTCGCTGCGGGCACAGTAAACCTCGCAGGCGAAACGACACTGACCGAGCTTGCCGCGCTGATCCGGCAATCGACTATCACCATCACCAACGATTCCGGGCCGATGCATCTTACCGTCGCGGTTGATCGTCCGGTGGTGAGTATATTCGGGCCGACCGACCCGATCTGGATCGGGCCCTATCGCCGCACCGGCGCAGTCTTGCAGGCGAGGCTTTCCTGCTCGCCCTGTTACCTGCGCCAGCTTAGCCGTTGTCCCAACGACCATGCCTGCATGCGCGATGTTTCGGCGCAGGACGTAATCGAGCGTGCCGAGCGCGTGCTGAACAAACCGGCCGGCAATATCGGCGGCGCGGGGCTTATCAAGGCGGCCGTCTCCGGCCGATGATCCACTTCCGCTTGCGCGTCGCCAGCCACGCCTTCATGTACGGGTAATAACTGTTCTCGGCATTGGCGACCGCGAGCAAAAAACCTTCTGAGCCGTCAAGAAATCCCAAACGCAATACATAGGCCCGCAGGAACGCAAACACCCCATGACCGATCCCGGTCATGAAGGTCACTTTCCGCCCGGAGGCCACGATCATCTCGGCCTTAGCCGTCGAATAGCGATCGAGCCGCGAGAGCACATCTTCGAGCTTGACGATGGGATGATGCAGGAGCGGCGGGCGCAGCCGCTTCACGACCCCGCTGCAAATCGCGCGCTCGTGGACGATGACATCGTCGAAGCTGGCCTTGCCGCGCCGAAACAACCGCAGCACATAATCGGGATACCAACCCGAATGGTACATCTCCCGGCCGCAAAAGCTCGAAAGACGCAGAACTTCCCAAGCGTCGGCGCCGCCGTCGGCGATGGCGGCTTTGATCGCGGCGGCAAGTTCGGAAGTGACAATTTCATCGGCATCAAGGCTCAACACCCAGGTGCCGGTTGCAAGCGAAAGCGCATAATTCTTCTGCGGGCCGAAACCGCGCCATTCTTGAAACGCGACGCGGGCGCCCTTTTCTATTGCCAGCTCCACCGTTGCATCGGTACTGCCGCAATCGACCACAATGCGCTCATCACAAAACGCAAGGCTGTCGAGACAAGCCCCGATATTCGCCGCCTCGTTCTTGGTGATGACGATGGCGCTGAGCTGCGCCATGAACTCGCTCCCCCTCAGGCCGGCCGTTCACGCGCTGCGTAGATTGCAAGCCACAGATAAAGAACCAGCAGCGCGGCCTCGAACAAAATGATGAAAATACTGCCGCCGTACACGTGAGGAAAGAACACCTCAACCACGGCCATGGATACGGCAGAAGTCAACCAGACCACTGCGCCCCAGGGAGCCGCGAGCCACAGCCCCACGGCGGCAACGAGATCGATGACGGCGAAGAATACAGTCGCCGTCCGCCACGCCACCGTGTGCGCCTCAAAGCCGCCGTCGGAGGTGGTGCCAATGCCGCACACCTGACCCCAGTGATAGAGACCCTTGACGAGAGAGATGACCGCCATAATGCGCAGAAACAGGACCAGATATTCGGCCCACGATCCGGCGGCGTTTGCAGCGCCGCCGACGTGAACGGGTTCGAGCAGGTCGCTCGGCCGCGTCGGGCGGTGCTCCGACTGATCGCTCATGTCACTCATCACAGGTCACTTTCGGCAGGTCACTCATAGCAAGCCGGCCATTGGCATCCGCGAAGGCTTTAAGTCAATCCACCGGGCCGCAGTGGCGGGTCACGCCAGGAACAGGTAAAAGGGGCGGCACCTTTTTGGAGCGCCCCATGGCAATCAAATTAGGCCGGCCACTGGAACGGGCTCGTCCATCTCCGGTCGAGGCGCCACCGGCGGCGGAACGCCTCGATTTGGCGGTACGTCCGCGCCGTAATCGGCGCGCCGAATGGGCGCGGCGCATGGTGCGCGAGCACGTCGTCACCACGGACGATTTGATTTGGCCGCTGTTTCTGGTCGAGGGCGCCAAAGTCCGGGCGCCGGTGACCTCGATGCCCGATGTCGAGCGCCTCTCCGTCGATGAGGCGGTCCGCGCGGCGGAGCGCGCCGCCAAGCTCACCATCCCCTGTCTCGCACTTTTCCCCTACACCGAGCCGGGCAAACGCGACGAAACCGGCTCGGAAGCGCTCAACGACCAGAACCTCGTCTGCCGGGCAATCCGCGCCATCAAGAACGAGGTGCCGGACGTCGGCATCCTTTGCGATGTAGCGCTCGATCCGTACACCAGCCACGGCCATGACGGTCTTTTGCGCGACGGCGTTATTCTCAACGACGAAACCGTCGCAGTGCTGGTCCGTCAGGCGCTGGTTCAGGCCGAAGCAGGATGCGACATCATCGCGCCGTCCGACATGATGGACGGCCGCGTGGGCGCCATCCGCAATGGCCTCGATGCCGCGAGCTACCACGACGTTCAGATTATGGCTTATGCCGCAAAGTATGCCTCAGCCTTCTATGGCCCATTTCGTGATGCAGTCGGCTCAAGCGCTGCCCTCACCGGCGATAAGCGCACGTATCAAATGGACCCGGCCAACACCGACGAGGCGCTGCGCGAGGTCGAACTCGATATCGCCGAAGGCGCCGATATGGTGATGGTCAAACCGGGCCTGCCCTATCTCGACATCCTGGCGCGGGTCAAAGAGACTTTCGGCATGCCCACGTTTGCCTACCAAGTGTCGGGCGAATATGCGATGATCATGGCCGCCGCGGCCAACGGCTGGCTCGACGGGGACAAGGCGATGACGGAAAGTCTGATCGCCTTCAAACGCGCTGGTGCCGATGGCGTACTGACTTATTTCGCGGCAAGGATTGCGGAGAAACTGAAGAAGGACGGCGTATACGCATGATCGTGAATGAGTCACCTCGGATCTGAGCCGGGGTTGCTGTCAGATCTCGCGAAGGATCGTGCGCAATTAAGCAACAACGTCCCGCCTAAAACGCGACGAGAGAGGCGGATGTCATGCACGAGTACGACGACCAGGTCCGTCCATATGTGGTGTTGCGGCGGATCATCATCGTGGTGGCGGTGCTCACAGCTGTACCGGTGGCGCTGTGGACTGTCACCGCCCTGGTGCGCACTTACGTTGGGCCACCGAAGCTTCCCACTTTTCGCCAGCTCGAAACAAACATAACCGAGCAACAAGACAGCACCGGCGCCACCAGAGCCACCGGCGATCATTCGCTATGGCAGGCCGCCACCACCTTTGTGCGGGCTCATGTCGCCGTCCCGCGGATACCGTCGGTTGATCAACTCACGGCAACGTTTACGGGCAACTCGAAGGCAAGGCCGGACGCGAGCGAAGCGACATCGGCCGCGGCTGAGCGAATTCGATCTCCCGCCCCATCACCCATGACGGTCGAAGCAAGAGCGACGGCGACGGATGCACGCGCTGTGCCACCCCCGTCAAAGGAGGCGTTAGTCAACGACGGCAACGCGCCGGCGAGCACGACAAAGATGGCTGATGCTTCGCCCGTATCGATGGCTCCCTCGCTCGCATCGACGGCGCCAAAATCGGCCGATATGGCTGTGGCGCCGCCGGCCAATGCGCGAGCGGCAGACATATCCCAGCCATCGTCCAAGCCTGACGCAACTGCACCGAACGCGTGGCCGCCCCCGCCAGAGCGGAATGCGGCCCCGCAGAACAACGCGCCGTGGCCGCCTGCGCCGCAGCCGAGTGCGGCACAGCCGTCGCCGCAGCGGTCGAATGGAGCCGAGCAAACCGCCGCCGCTGATGTTTCTTCGCCTGACGTCCTACCCGCCGGACAGCCGCTGACCGGCCGGATCCCGCTGCCGCGGCGCCGTCCGAACGAGCTCGTCATGGTGCAGATAACGGCTGAAAATGTGCCGATGCCGCGGCCGCGCCCAGGCGTCATCGATTTAGCTGAGCCGAGCCAAACCGCTACGAACCCCGGACCGCTCAATTTTCTCAATAATCTGTTTCACTAGCCGGCAATGCTGCGCCACGTTGCACAAGTCAAAGCTGGTAATCACCATCTCCAGCGTAGCGTGCCGCTGCCGGCGTAGGTCTGCGAGCCCTGGGCGAATTCGCCGTCGAACTTGGCGAGGAAAGTCCACCGCGGGGTGATGTAAAGCTCGGCGCCCACTGAAGTCAGCGCCGAGTTCTGCGGCATTGGCGCGCCGTTGACAGTGAAGTTCGCGCCCGGCAGCGATTTAAACGCCGCACTCAACGACGAGTTGCTCACCCAATCGTGCGCCCAGGCGACGCGGGCGCGCAGCAGAAGCGGCATGCCGCCGATGACTTCCGGGTTGTCGAAACGGGTGCCCAACTCGCTCCGCACGTCAGTGGCGTTCATCGATGCGTAGGACAGCCCAAAGCCACCGCCCGTCACATCGGTCTCGCTGTAGCCTGGCGTGTTGAAGTCTTGTGCCTGCAATGCCGCATAAGGCGTGACGCCGAGCGTCGGCAGCACGGCGTAGCGATAGCCGCCCTCGACACGCCCACCGTAGCTCTGCGCAGCGAAGTTTGCCGTCAAAGCATCGCCGAGCGCGGCGCGGCTGGTCGTCATCCAGTGATTGGTAAAGGAGAGTGCGGCAGCGATATAGGCCGGACCGGAGCGGGTGATGCCATAGACGCCGGTTTGGAAAGCATCGCTCCTGCCGGTGCCGAGGCCGCCGGCAAGACCCCAAGCGGTGGCACCGCCGCCGAGCGCGAAGCCAAAGATCGTATCCGGCGAGTAGTGATAATCCATGCCGGCGACGACCCCGTAGGTCTCGGCCGACACATTGCTCGAGCCGGCGGCTGCATCGCCGTTGGTCCAGCTGCCGCCGCCGTAGCTCGCGCCCCAAGCAGTCCAGCGCTGTTGGAACGGCGCCGGCTGCGGCGCCTTGAACACTCCGGCATAGGCGAGCGCAATCTCGGGCGGAAGGCTCGCCGCTTCGTCGGGCGCGAAAGCCATGGTTTGCCCGCTGACAGTGCCGACACCGCTGCCGAGGCGGCCGTCGACGAACGGATCGAGCATCAGATTCAAAAACTGGTTTGTCATCTGGAAGGCGCCGAACGCGGCGTCGGCCGAAGCTTCGCCGGACACTTGCGAGAGCCCGTTAGCGAGGCCAGTGCCGGTCAAGCCGAACAGATTGGAAAAATTGGCCGGAAGTGTGCCGCCATTATTGAAGTAATTGTTGAGGCTGGTGGCGACGTTCTGCTGGTTGGCGCTCAACGGCCCGATGCCGCTGCCGAGAGTGGCCTTGAGCGTCACGTCCACGCCGCCCGAAGTCACCACCGGAACAGCGGTGAAGCCCGGCTGGCCAAGCAGGACGGTGCTGTTGAATGAGCCGCTGACACTAGGCGGATCGACCAACGTATAGACCGTCTTGCTGCTATAGCTGCCGGGCAGCAGATTTAGTTCAAGCGTACCGCCGAGCGAGACCGAGCCGGCGACATTGATTCGCGTCGACGTCGCCGAATTGAGTGTGAAGATCAAAAGCGCGCCGGATTGCAGCGCAAGATTACCAGTGAGCGTCATCGCGGTGCCGGGCACCCCGATGGTGCCCGGTTCGAGCGCGCCGCCATTATTGACATTGACGGACTTCAAGGTACCGGTGCCGGCAAGGATACCGCCGTTGACGTTCCAGGCCTGGCTTTGACCGAAGGTATTGGCGACGCTCCAGGTACCGCCGACGACGTTAAACGTCTTAAAGCCGCGGTATTGCTGGCCGGTCCCAATGTTCGAGAGGTCGAACACGCCGCTGCCGGTGCCGCCGAGTTGAAACGTATTGTCCGAGCCCTTGACCAACCCGTCAATCACGCTAGTCGGCGCCAGCGTCAGCGTGTAGCCGGTGGCGCAGCGACAAAAATCAATCGCCGTGCCGCCCGGAGCGTTGATGGTGCCAGCGTTGAAGACCGATCCACCGAGTTGCACGAGGATGGCGTCCCCATGGCTGCCGCTGACGTTGACAATGCCGTTGTTTACGACGGTGTTTGGACCACCTGACGATGCGCCTGTCCAAATTCCAACCCCGTTCGTTCCGGCGGTAATCGTCCCGTTGTTGGTGATGATGTTGTTTGAGCCTTCGGCAACGACAGCATTGCCACGCTTGCCCGCGCTAATTGTCCCGTTGTTGCTGACGGTGTTGTCATTATTTATCAAAACTGCAAGTCCAGCCGTACCAACGGAGATTGTATTGAAATTGGAAATTGTATTGTTGTCCTCGGCCACGATGCCGAAAGTGCTCCGATTGTCGATCACCTTGCCGTTGTTGTTGACAGTGTTGCCGTTGTTAAGCTCGATATCGCGCACCGCCGCGCCCTTGAGAACGTCCACGGTCAGATTGTCGACACCGGTGCTCGCCCGAAAACCGGAGGGGGCCGTTCCGCTGCAGGTTACGGTTTGGCCGCTGGTCGCCGGATCAGGACTGCAGCCTGCCAACGCGGATGCCTCCGGCAGGAGCATTCCGGCCAAAGCGGCAATTATGACGACCGTCGCGGATCGCACGAACACCAGACACACCCCGCCCGCTCGCCAAAGGACCGAATTCAACCGACGATCCCATCTTTCGGGAGGATATCGGTGCTGTTGGCACTGGACCAGCCGCGCCAGGCACCGAATCAGGGGCTAATTGTTCAGGCGGCTCTTTCTCGTTTCGTTGTGGCTAATGGGCAACATCTTGGAAACGGTCAAAAAGGCGCGATTTTACCTCCTGCCCCACGCCGGCAGGGGGGAATCGTACATTTGCCCCATGACCAGAGGGCCGCGTTAGCCTTTTCGTCTGCGGCTAGGCTAGGGCTGTCCCGGCTGGCATTCGTACCGGCTGATAGCCATCCGCCGCAAAGGCACGAAAGATCTCCTCGGCGTGGGCGGCGTCGCGCGTCTCCATGGTGACATCGAGCTTGGCGCCCTTGGCGGGGACGTCGAGAAACAGCCGGTGATGGTCGACGCTTAGAATGTTGGCGTTGAATTCGCCGAGCCGGCTCGCGATTTGCCCCAAAATTCCCGGGCGATCGGGAATAGTGAGGCGGAACGACACAATGCGGTCGGCCCGTTCCAGCTCGCGCACCATAATGGATGCAAGGATGCGGGGATCGATATTGCCGCCGCACAGGATCAAACCGACTTTGCGGCCGCGAAAGCGTTCCGGCTCGGCGAGCATTGCGGCGAGTCCGGCGGCGCCTGCGCCCTCGGCCATCGTTTTCTGCAAGGTCAGAAAGGCGTTGACCGCGCGCTCGAGCAGCGATTTATCGACCAGCAAGACGTCGCTCACCAAATCGCGAACCACCGGAAGCGTAAGCTTGCCGACATTTTTTACTGCGATACCTTCGGCGAGCGTCGCGCCGCCGCACGGCCTGTTGTCCTGATGGAGCGCGTTCCATATCGACGGGTAGAGCGCAGACTCGACGCCGACAATTTCGATCGAAGGTTTGATCGCGCGCGCAGCGATGGCGCAGCCCGCAATCAGGCCGCCGCCGCCAATCGGAACGACCAACACGTCGAGATCGGGCACCTTCTCAAGCATTTCAAGCGCGATGGTGCCCTGCCCGGCGATGATGTGCGGATCGTCGTAAGGATGAACCCAGACGAGGTTTCGTTCGTTCGCGATCGCTTCGGCGCGCGCCTGAGATTCCGTCAGCGTCTCGCCATCAAGAACAATTGTCGCGCCGAGCGCCTCGGTTGCTTTGATTTTCACGAACGGCGTCGTCACCGGCATAACGATGGTGGCCGGGATCGCGAGGCGGCGGGCGTGATACGCCACCGCTTGGGCGTGATTGCCTGCGGACATGGCGATCACGCCGCGGCGTCGTTCGGCGGCTGACAGCGCGGCAAGCTTGACGCAGGCGCCGCGTTCTTTGAACGAGTTGGTGACTTGCAGATTCTCGTACTTCACAACCACGTCGGCACCTGTCAGCGCCGAGAGTGGCGGGGCCGGCAGTTCCGGCGTGCGCAGCACGTGGCCGGCGATCGTGCGCCGCGCAACCTCGATATCGGCGAGCGTCACCATGCCCGGCCTTTTTCCCTATTTCCGCCGGCGTTACAATCCAAGAGTTGCAGGTAAAGTCGCTAAGACCTATACGAGAAATGGCCTTTAACGGGGCGGCTTTCTCGGGCAATCTACCCGGCGGCCGGGGGAATCTCGGCTGCAAGCCAACGGGGCCAGGCGCCAGGTGACCCAGCACTCGCGCGATACACCGCAATTCTACCTGACCGCTCCTTCTCCTTGCCCTTACCTCGCCGGCAAGGAAGAGCGGAAGGTTTTCACGCACCTTGTTGGCGAGCGCGCGGCTGAACTCAACAACATTCTGACCCAGGGCGGCTTTCGACGCAGCCAGTCGATCGCCTATCGGCCCGCCTGCGAGGGTTGCCGCGGCTGCGTCTCGGTGCGCGTTGTCGCCAAGGAATTCCAGCCGACCCGCAGCATGCGCCGGATCGCCAACCGCAACGCCGACATCGCGAGCGAGATGAAAATCGCGGTGCCGACGTCCGAGCAATATTCGATCTTTCGCGCCTATCTCGATTCGCGGCACCGCGATGGCGGCATGGCGGACATGACCGTGCTGGACTACGCCATGATGGTCGAGGACAGCCACATCGAGACCCGCATCATCGAATATCGGCGGCATGAGCCGCGCGGCGCCGGCGATTTGATCGCGGTGGCGCTGACCGACGTGCTCGCCGACGGCCTCTCGATGGTTTACTCGTTCTTTGAGCCGGACGAGGCGTCGCGCTCGCTCGGTACACTGATGGTGCTCGATCACATCGAACGCGCGAAGAGCATGGGATTAAGCTACGTCTATCTCGGCTATTGGGTCCGCGGCTCGCGCAAGATGGACTACAAAGGCCGCTTTCTGCCGCAAGAGCGACTCACCCCCGACGGCTGGGCGCGGGTGGAATAGCAAATTTTCCGCCGCGACGATTGCCTCACCAAAACGGCACCAATGGCTGCTTCCACGTTTGAACTCGCCGGCGCAGCCAAGCGTCCTACCAAGCCGGACTCCAAGCGAGAAGGCAGCGCCGCAAAAAGGCGGCGGGCCGACAAGGGCAAACCAGTCCACGCCGCAGAGAATACCCGCGAACGTATTCTGCGTGTCGCAATCGCAGAATTTTCCGAGAAGGGCTACAGCGGCGCGCGCGTTGACGTGATCTGTAAATTATCGCGGGCCAATCCGCGGATGATTTATCACTACTTCGGCGGCAAGGATCATCTCTATATCGCGGTGCTCGAACAGGTTCTCGGCGAACTGCGCACTGAGGAGCTCAAGCTCGACGTCGCCCACGTCGCGCCGATCGACGGCATGATGCAGCTGTTCGATTTCACCTACGACCATTTTGGCGGCCATCCCGAATTGATCCACTTGCTGAGTGGCGAGAATTTGCTCAAGGCGCGGTTTCTGCGCCAGTCGATCAAAACTCCGATCATCGCCTCCCCGCTGATCAAGCTGATCGAAGGATTACTGCGCCGGGGCGAAAAGGAAGGCGATTTCCGCCGCGGCATCGATCCGCTGCAGCTCTACGTAACCATGGTGGGCTTCTCTTATTTTCACCGCTCCAACGCGTATACCCTGTCGGTGATCTTCCAATCCGATCTCTTGGCGCCTCCCTGGCAAGCCGCGCAGAAGCGCTATGCCAAGGAGATGCTGCTGCGCTTTCTGCGGCGTGATCGCGGCTGAACCCGACCGTCTTTTTCATCAGCGGCTGCATAAATTCTGGTCAAATGCGCGCGTTTATACGGACGCGGATAAATGGCCGAATGGCCGCGACCGAAAAATTCTTTCGCCTTATCAGGCGTTTCATAAACTGGCCGGCAAATGGCACGCTCCTTGCTGGTAAATAAACACTTACTTATGCGGCAATGCGCGCCGCAACATAACAGGAGGTGACCATGCAGTTTCCCGCCCGCCTCGCCGCGCTCGCCCTGTTCGGTGCCGCGGCGCTGGCCACGCCGGCAAAAGCCGAGGACAAAGTCGGCTTTATCTACGTCGGTCCGGCCGCCGACTACGGCTACAACACGTCAATGGATCTCGGCCGCCAGTATGTCGAAAAGCATATGCCCGGCGTAACGACGACCGCCTTCGAGCTCATTCCCGAAACAGCCGAGGTCGAGCGAGTGATGGAGCGGCTGATTGCCAGCGGCCACAAGATCATCTTCGCCACCAGCTACGGTTATCTCGACTACGCCATCAAGGTCGGCGAGAAGCACCCGGACGTCACCATCCTGCATGCCGGTGGACTCAAGACCTCGAAGAACGTCGGCACCTACTGGGCCGACAGCGATGCCGGTATGTATCTCGCCGGAGTGACGGCCGCTCATGTCAGCAAAAGCGGCAAGCTTGGCTTCCAGGGCGGCTTCCAGATCCCGCAGTTGATGCGCTCCGTGAACGCTTTCACCCTCGGCGCCCAGTCGGTCAACCCGAAGATCACGACGACCGTCGTTTGGAACGGTGGCTGGTGGGAACCGCAGAAGGAAACCGAAGCCACCAACGCTTTTGCCGATCTTGGCATCGACGTGATTGCCGAGCAGGTGGACAGCCCGATCACCATCGCGCAGGCCGCGGAAAAGCGCGGTATCTTTATGATCGGCAAGGATGTCGACATTCATGACCGCGCACCGAAGGCCATCATCACCGGTGTGTCGTGGGATTGGGGCCCGATGATGGTGAAAGAAATCAAAGAAATTAAAGCTGGCACCTGGAAGCCGTCCAACATGCGCGGCGATCTTGGCAGCGGCAATGTCGTTCTCGATCCATTCGGCAGCGCGGTGCCGGAGGACGTTCAGAAGGAAGTCCTCAAGCTGAAAGCCGCGATCATCGCCGGCAAGAAATCGATCTGGGAAGGCCCGATCACCAAACAGGACGGAACCGTCGTCGTCGCCGCCGACCAGAAATTGTCCATGCAGCAGGTGGAAACCATGGACTATCTGGTCAAGGGCATCACCGGAGCGACCAAATAGTCAGAATACGCCTCGCTTACTTCGGCAAGGGAGACCGGCCATGAACGTCACTGCGAAACCGACAAAGCCCGTTGAGATGGGGACTAGTCCGGGACAATCATGGCTGGTTACTCCCGAAGCGGTCGATATGACCCGGCGTGCGCCGGCTGTTCAGCCATTGTCGATTAAGGCCGAGCCGCAAAATATCGTCGTCGATGCCGCGAAATCGGCGCTGCTGATTGTCGACATGCAGAATGATTTCTGCACCGAAGGCGGTTGGTTGCACAGCCGCGGCATCGATGTTTCGCCGAACCGAAAGCCGATCAAGCCGTTGCAGGCGCTGATCGCAGCCTTTCGGGGAAAAGGCTTGCCGGTGATTTGGGTCAATTGGGGTGTGCGCAAGGATTTGCTGAATATCAGTCCCTCCTTGCGGCACGCCCATAACCCCAAGGGCGACGAGCCCGGATTGGCGCAATTGGTACCGGGCACGCGTTCCGAAGTCATCAAATTCGGCAGTTGGGGCGCGCAGGTCGTCGATGAAATCAATCCACGCGAACATGATGTGCAGATCGTCAAGCACCGCTTCAGCGCCTTTTGGGACACTGAAACCGATGCGGTGTTGCGCAACCTCGGCATCAAAACGCTGTTCATCGGCGGCGTAAACATGGATCAGTGCGTTATGACCACGCTCGAAGACGCGAGCTTCCTCGGTTACGATACGATCCTGATCGAAGATGCGACGGCGACCACGTCACCGGACTACTGCGTCCAAGCCGTGCTCTATAACGTCAAACTTCTGTTCGGCTTCGTGACCCGATCCGCGGCGCTGGTTGCGGCGCTTTCCGCGCCGTCGAAGTCATAAATTCTTGATGTCGACAATCGCCGATTTCGCCTCGGTCGATGCGCGGCTTTCGGCGCTCGCCATTGAACTGCCGCGCGTCCCGGTTCCGATCGCCAATTTCGTCCCCTTCCGTCGCATCGGGAATCTGGTTTTCCTCGCCGGACAGGTGTGCGAGTGGAATGGCGAAGTCCGATACGTCGGCCGCGTCGGAATTGATTATGATCTCGCCGACGGCCAGAAAGCGGCGCGGGTCTGTGCACTTAATCTGATCGCGGCTCTGAAAGCGGCCTGCGGGGGAAGTCTCGATGGCGTTACTGGCTGCATTCGACTTGGCGGCTTCGTCAATTGCACTCCGCAATTCGACGAAATCCCGCAAGTCATCAATGGCGCTTCCGATCTCATGCACGAGCTGTTCGGCAGCAACGGCAGCCACGCGCGCACCGCCGTCGGGGTCGTCAATCTGCCGCGTGGCGCCGCTGTCGAGGTCGATGGCATTTTCGCATTGGGATAAAGGCGGATGACGGCGTCGGCCCTTGTCGCGATGTCCGGTATTCGCAAGCAGTTCGGCGCTGTCATCGCGAACGACAATGTCGATCTTGAAATCCACGCCGGCGAAGTTCTGGCGCTGCTCGGCGAGAACGGAGCCGGCAAAAGCACTTTGATGAAAGTGCTGTACGGATTTTATCGCGCCGATTCCGGCGAAATCCGCCTTGATGGTGAACTGGTCAGCTTCGCCTCGCCCCGCGAGGCCATGGCGAACGGCATCGGCATGGTGTTCCAGCAATTTTCGCTGGTGCCGGCGCTTTCGGTGTTCGAGAACCTGCTCGCCGCATTTCCCGAAGCGCCGTGGTGGCAAGCCCGCAGGCAGGCCCGCGTGAAGGCGGCATTGTACTGGCTCGAACGCCTGGCACCCAACCTCGATCCAACGCGCGCCGTGCGCGAACTCGCTGTCGGCGAGCGACAAATCGTCGAACTGGCCAAGGTGCTCAATCTCAATGCCCGTATCGTCATTCTCGATGAGCCGACATCGGTGCTGACGCCGGCTGAGACCGAGCGACTCTATGGCTTCATCCGTTCGCTGGTTGCGGAGGGCAAGGCGGTGGTGTTGATCACCCACAAGCTCGCCGATGTGGCCGCCTGCGCCGATCGGACTGTGGTCATGCGCGGCGGCCGCGTCGTGGATCGCGCGCTGGCGCACGAGCGAACGCCCGAACAGCTGGTCAGCGCGATGGTCGGACGCGAGAGGCTTGCGACAATCGAAGCGTCGGCAGCACCGCCCAGCGCCGTTCCCGTACTGCAAGTGCGCGGCTTGTCCGCCAACGTGCAAAGCACGCAAATTCGCGACGTCTCGTTCGAATTGGCGGCTGGCGAAATTCTCGGCATCGCCGGTGTCTCCGGCAACGGGCAATACGCGCTGTCAGAGGCGCTCGCGGGGCTCGCTCCGGTCACGGCCGGCGACATTATTCTTGGCGGCGTGAGCATTGTCAGCCACGTTAGCGACGGAGCGATAGCCGACGAGGTGGCTTACATCCCGGAACGCCCACTCGATAACGCCGTCGTTGCCGATCTCGATCTCGGTTTGAACGTCACGCTGAGAAGGCTAACCAAGCTGCCACTGTTTCCTCGACTGCGCGCCATTAACGCGCGAGCCGGCGACTTGATAAGACGCTTCGACGTGCGGCCGCCGAATCCAACCCTTCCCGCCGCTGCTCTATCGGGCGGCAATCTGCAAAAGCTGGTCATCGCGCGCGAGCTTTCCGACGCGCGTCGCCTCGTCATCGCTTGCTATCCGGCGATGGGGCTCGATGTGCTGGCGACACGGGAGGTTTATCGATCGCTGTTTGAACAAGCCGCCGCGGGCGCGTGTGTCGTCTGGATTTCAGAGGAACTGGACGACCTTCTGGCCTATGCGCACCGGATCGCGGTGATCCATGGCGGAAGCATTGCCGGAATTGTCAGCCGGCAGGATGCAAGCCGCCAGACGATCGGCCATTGGATGGCAGGAATTGATCGCGGAGCCGCGGCGTGAGCGGCACCTTTATTCAGCGCTCACTCTATGGCGCCGGCGGCGCCGTCTTATTCCTGGCGTTGGCGTCACTCTTTCTTTTGACGATTGGCCGGCCGCCGCTCCTGACGCTTGCGACCATGGTGGGTTACGCCTTCGGCGATACTTATTCGGCCTCCGAGAGTCTGGTCAAAGCGACGCCGATCCTGCTGTGCGCGCTCGCGGTGATCTTGCCGGCGCGGCTTGGTCTGATCACCGTCGGCGGCGAAGGCCAGCTTTACCTTGGCGCGCTCTTCGGCACCGCCGTTGTGGTGAATTATCCCGGTGCGCCGTTGTTTGCTTTGCTGCCGGCGATGCTTGTGCTGGGCACCGCCGGCGGCGCCATTTGGAGTGGGCTGGCGGGCGTCTTGCGCGCCCGCTTCGATGTCAACGAGACGATATCCACGCTGCTCCTGAATTATATTGCCGTGTTGCTGGTGAACTTTGCCGTCTACGGCGCCTGGAAAGATCCGGCCAGCCTCGGCTGGCCGGCGACGATTCAATTTCCCCCGGCTGCCACCGTGCCAAGTCTGTTTGGAACGCGCGTCCACCTCGGCTTCATCGTCGCTGTTGTGGCGGCGTTCGTTCTGCACATCGCGGTAACGCGTACGCGTTGGGGACTTGAACTGAAAGTCCTCGCCGGCAATCGCAAAGTCGGCGCCATGGTCGGACTGCGCTTTGCCCGCAGCACGTTGATCGTAATGGCGATCGGCGGCGCGCTCGCCGGCTTTGCCGGAATTTGCGAAACCTCTGCCATTCAAGGACGGCTGCAGTCCGGCTTGTCGGTCGGTTACGGACTGACCGGCTTCCTCGTGGCGTGGCTCTCGGGTCAGCATTTCCTGCGTGCCGTGCCCATCGCAATCATGATCGGCGGCCTGATCGCGGCCGGCGACGCGCTGCAGCTTTACAGCAAAATTCCGAGCGCCAGCGCCACCGTGCTGCAAGGATTGCTCTTCGCAGCCGCCCTGGCCGCGAGCGGCCTCGCGGCGCGGCGCGAGGCGCGCCGTGGATGACCTGACTACAATCGGACAATGGACCGCTGCGATGCTGCGGTCGTCCACACCGCTGCTGGTCGTCACCTTGGGCGAAACGCTTACGCAGCGTGTCGGCATCATCAACCTCGGCGTCGAAGGCCAGATGCTGGCCGGCGCGTGCACGGGTTTTGCGGTAGCGGCCGTCACCGGCGATCCGCTGATCGGCTTTGCCGCCGGCGCCGGAGCCGGCGTTTTGCTGTCGGGCGTGCACGCCATTTTGTGTCTTGCCTGCGGCGCCAACCAGATCGGCAGCGGCATCGCGGCGTGGACGCTCGGGCTCGGCCTCACATCTTACTTCGGCCGCGCCTTCGTCGGCGCCAAGGTGACAGGTCTTGCGTCGATCGGTGGACCGGCAGTCAACGACATCCCCCTGCTCGGACCGGTTCTCGCGCAGCTCACGCCGATGGCGCCCGTGGCGCTGCTGCTGGTCGCTGTCGTCGGTCTCTGGCTTTACCGCACCAGCACCGGTCTGAACTGGCGCATCGTCGGCGAGTCGTTCGAGACGGCGCGCGCGATCGGGTTGGCGCCGCTGTTGGTGCAGCTTCAGGGCATCCTTGTCGGCGGTCTGTTGTCCGGCTTCGCGGGCGCAATCCTGTCGGTCGACTACACTCAAACGTGGGCGAACGACATGACCAAAGGCCGCGGCTTCGTCGCCGTGGGTCTCGTGATCGTCGCCCGGTGGAACCCATTTCTGGTGCTGCCGGTGGCGCTGATTTTCGGATTGAGTGAGGCCGCGACGTTGCGGCTGCAGGCGGAAGGGCTCACCTTGTCGCCTTATTTGATCGCCTGCTTGCCTTACGTCGTCTGCCTGTTGTGTGTCATTGTCGCCTCCATGCATGAAGGTCGCATTGGCGGCATGCCGGCCGAGCTCGCATCGGTCTTTGGTCGCCGGCGCTAGCGGCATCTGCGGGCGTCGGCAGCAACAAAGCTTCGAACGAAAGTGGAGGAAACCCGCATGAGCGAGGACGTGCACGAGGTTTATGCCATCCGCTATGGGCATCATGCGCGGCGCTCGCCGGAGAATTTTATCGGCGGCGATCCGCATGATGTGCTGCAGCCGCTCGACTTTTTCGTCTGGGCGATCGTTGGCCCAGCCGGCACAATCATCGTCGATACCGGCTTCGACGAGCCGATGAGCCGGCGCCGCCAGCGCGATATTACCAAGCCGGTGCGCGAAGGACTTGCGGCCCTCGGCATCGCGCCCGAGACAGTGACGCGCGTCATTGTCAGTCACCTTCACTACGACCATTGCGGCAATTACGAGCTGTTTCCGCAGGCGCGGTATCACCTGCAGGATCGCGAGATGGCGTACGCGACCGGCCGCTGCATGTGCCATCAGGCCTTGCGATTGCCGTTTGAGGCCGACGATGTGATCGCCATGGTGCGCAAAGTGTTTGCTGGCCGCGTCGTCTTCCACGACGGCGAGGACGAGATCGTGCCGGGCGTCACCGTGCACCGCATCGGCGGCCATTCGATGGGCCTGCAGGCGATACGCGTAAAGACGAGGCGCGGTTATGTGATGCTTGCCGCCGACGCCGCGCATCTTTACGCGCACATCGATCAAGGCCGGATTTTTCCGATCACCTACAATGTCGGCGAAGTGCTCGAAGGCTACGAGACACTCAAGAAGCTCGCGGCGTCGCCCCGCCATATCGTGCCCGGTCACGATCCGCTGGTGCTTGCGAATTATCCAGCGGCAAAGCCCGGCCTCGAAGGCTGGGTCGCGCGGCTTGACGTGGAACCGACCGCGTAACAGCGCCGCCAGCGTCAGCGCCCGTCAAACTTGTTGGTCTTTGGAAAACCCTTCGGCGCCAAACGGCCGGCGTCGGCGCGGTTGCCGCGCCAGTCGGCGAGTTCCTTTAATGACAGCGTGAAAACACGGCCGGCGGAATTGGTCCAGGTCAGGCCCTTCTCGGCCTCGAAGACTTTCAGATCGGAGAGCCCGCCGTCCTTGTGCCGCTGCAACCGCACGCCGCGGCCGCGCGTCATCTCGGGCACCTGATCGATCGGGAACACCAGCATCTTGCGGTTCTCGCCGATCGCCGCGGCCAGTTCGCCCTCGGCCGGCGCAATCGCGCGCGCCGCATCGGGCGGCTTGACGTTGAGGATCTGTTTGCCCTTGCGCGTATTGGCGAGGCACTCGTCCTCGGGCACGATAAAGCCCCTGCCCTGTTTGCTCGCGACGATCAGCTTGCGGCCGCCCTGATAGCGGAACACGGTGATCACGTCAGTCTCCTGCTCCATGTCGATGTAGAGCCGGATCGGTTCGCCGTGCCCGCGACCGCCCGGCAGCTTCGCCGCCTCGATCGTGTAACAGCGGCCGTTGGTGGCAAAGACCAGAAGCTTCGACGTGGTCTCGGCGAAAAACGCGAGCTTGAGACTGTCATCGGCCTTGAACGCAAGACTGGAAAGGTCGGCGACCTGGCCGCGCAGCGCCCGGATCCAGCCCTTCTCCGACACCACAATCGTGACCGGCTCGCGCTCGACCAAAGCTTCTTCGATCGCGGCTTCGTCGTGCGCCGGCGCCTCGGCGAATGTAGTGCGGCGCTTGCCGAGTGGCGTCTTTAAGCTGAACTTGTCGCGGACGTCGCGGACCTGGCCGGCAATGGTTTTCCACTGCGCCTTCTCCGACCGCAGCAACTCCTCGATCGACTTTTTTTCGGTGCGCAGCGCCTTTTCTTCGGCACGGATTTCCATCTCTTCAAGCCGGCGCAAATTGCGCAGGCGCATGTTGAGGATGGCCTCGGCCTGGACTTCGGTCAGCTTGAACGTCTTGATCAACACCGGCTTCGGCTCATCCTCGGTGCGGATGATTTTGATGACCTTGTCGAGGTTGAGATAAGCGACGAGATAACCGCCGAGAACTTCAAGCCGGTGCTCGATCTGATTGAGCCGCCAGCGCGAGCGCCGTAGCAACACGTCGCGGCGGTGCGTCAGCCATTCGCTCAAAGCTTCAGCAAGGCCGACGACCTTGGGGATGCGGCCGCGCACCAACACGTTCATGTTGAGCGGCACGCGGCTTTCGAGCTCGGTGAGCTTGAACAGACTCTCCATCAACAGCGCCGGATCGACGCTGCGCGAGCGCGGCTCGAACACGAGCCGCACGTCTTCGGCGGATTCGTCGCGCATGTCGGCGAGGAACGGCAGCTTCTTCTCGTTCATCAACTCGGCGATGCGCTCGACCAGCCGCATCTTCTGCACCTGCCAGGGGATCTCGGTGACCACCACCTGATAGGTGCCGCGCCCGGTATCCTCGGTCGTCCACCGCGCCCGCAGCCGGAACGAACCGCGCCCGGTGGTGTAGGCCTCGGCGATGGTCTCGGGCGTATCGACGATGACGCCGCCGGTCGGGAAATCGGGACCGGGCACAAATTTCAGCAAAGTGCGGCTACGCCCATTCGGCGTGTCGATGAGATGCAGCGCCGCGTCGCACAGCTCGGCGATGTTGTGCGGCGGGATTGAGGTCGCCATGCCGACGGCGATGCCTTGCGCGCCATTGGCAAGGAGATTGGGAAACGCCGCCGGCAGCACCGCGGGCTCTTCCGACACGCCGTCGTAATTGGGACGGAAATCCACCGCATCTTCGTCGATGCCGTCGAGCAGGAGCCGCGCGGCTTCGGTCAGCCGCGCCTCGGTGTAGCGGTAGGCCGCGGCGTTATCGCCGTCGATGTTGCCGAAATTGCCTTGGCCGTCGACCAGCGGATAACGCGAGGCAAAATCCTGGGCGAGCCGCACCAGCGCGTCATAGATCGCCTGGTCGCCGTGCGGGTGGAAATTGCCCATGACGTCGCCGACGATCTTGGCCGATTTCTTAAACGTCGCGCCGGGATCGAGGCGGAGAAGCCGCATGCCATAGAGGATGCGGCGGTGCACGGGTTTGAGCCCATCGCGCGCGTCGGGCAGCGCGCGGTGCATGATCGTCGACAGCGCGTAAGCGAGGTAGCGCTCTTCAAGCGCCTCGCGAAGCCCAATCTCCTGGACGTCGCCGGATTCGGGGGAATCACTTTCCTCGTCATGGCGCAGAGCGGTACTCCGGCTGGCCGCTTCGGACAAGAATAGCGGCGATGAAACGCTCGCGCGCATCGGGAACCGGAAGGCCGCGCGGCGCAAAAGCGTGACGCTCAAGAAGAAGCCGGTCAGCGTAAAAGCGTCGGCGAGATCGGCAGCGGACGCCGGCTCCGCCGCGGTGCTCAAGAAGCTGGGGAGGCGCATCAGCTTGTCCTGATAAGCCTCTCCGCCCACGCGTGAAACCGCGCGCCCGGAACGGGGCGATACGTAAATCAGGTCGTCCTTCGACCCGTTGGCGGCACAGGACGAAAGATCGAGACCGAAGCCGAGTTCGGCGAGGAATGAAAGCTCAAAGCGCGCGATCATCGGGGCGACCACTGCCGGATCGTCGAGCGCGTCAAGGATCGCTTCGAGCGCATCATGCACGCCCGCGTGAGGCTCCCGTTCGGCAAGGAGCCGGCACAACGCTGAAAGATGCGTCACGCCATGGACCGCATGCGCGTCGTTGAGAAAACCAGCCGCGCGCAGATTGGTGCCCTCAACCGCATAATTGCCGAGATGGTCATCAAGCCGCGCCCGCCAGGTCGCGCGCAGCGAATTGCCCGGCTGCAACACCGCGCGCAGCCGCCGCCCGGTGCCGCCACGCACCAACCCAAGATGCCGGCCGCGCTCCTGCGTCATCAATTCGAGAATGACGCTCGACTCGCCATAGCGCCGCACGCCGAGCACAATGCCATCATCGGTCCATTGCATGCCGCTTATGTAACGTGCCCAGCCCAGATTCGCAGGCTCTCGCCCATGCGCTCCCCGCTCCTTCTCCCCGCACGCGGGGAGAAGGTCGGGATGAGGGAGCCTCTCCACCGGGCGCGGAAATGCGGGCCTGCGAATCGCGTGAAACGCCCCCTCACCCTCGTTAGCGGAGCCTGTCATCGGGCCGGCCACTTCGGGCCGGACCCATTGGCTCGACCTCTCCCCGCGCAGCGGGGAGAGGTGAATACAAATCCGTTCTCGCGACGCGATTTGCGCCCGAGTTTTGCATCGTCATTGCGAGGAGCGGAGCGACGAAGCAATCCAGAGGGCGCGGCCGACATCTCGAAGGCTGAGACAGCCGAACCGCCCGACTGGATTGCTTCGCTTCGCTCGCAATGACGAAAGAACGAAGAAACCGAACGAAAAAAGGAAGGCGGAACGCCGACAGACGTGTGGATTGAACCTCCGCGCTTTTTAGGGCGCGGCGCGTGCCCAGCGGGGCACGCCGCCTATCGGCGTTCCACCGCGGCTCTGGCGTAGGCGACCGAACGCCACCGCTCAGCTCCAGACTGCGCTTCCTGGGACGCGGCAACGCGCCTGTCCCAGTCCAGCGAGCTCCTCGCAGACCGGTCATAGTGCCGGCCGGGCGTATTGTCCGAAGCCGCCCGAGAACGAAGTGTATCGCTCCGCCCGCGGGCACCGCACTCGCTCCACTTTCAGGAGTACCCTCGGCCGAAGGCGTCCTTCACTGAGCGAGATTCGTCGTATATAGTAGCCGAAATAGGGACTCATGTCAATGAACGGGATACTCACGTTCCGGCCTCGGTTATTGACGGACTTGAACCGACGTCCCTTGTGTGGGGACGCGTGCTGAACGCGCAGGTCAAAGATGGAGGCGGCGCCCTGCTGCCGGAGGCACCCACAAGGGGCGCCCCTGCGGCGGCCTCGCTGGCGGTTGCGGCCGCGAAAAATGCCGCCTGACCGTTCCGGCGAGAGCTTGCGCGACGCGGCGGACACTACCGTTAGGCATCGACGCCGGTCACTTCGGTTGGACGGATACGACTACGCAAAGGCGGGCGCATATTTCATTACAATCTGTACGGAAGGCCGAGCCTGTCTGTTGGGCGATGTGACGAACGGAACGATGCGCCTGAATGCCGCCGGACAATTGGCAGTAACATTGTGGAATGATCTGACAGCGCGGTTTGTTGGGATCGAGTTGGATGCGTCCGTCGTTATGCCAAACCACGTCCATGGCGTTATCGCGTTGCCAGACCGCGCGCGCAACCGTAGGGGCACCCCTCGTGGGTGCCCAGGCAGCAAGGCGGCCACAAGGGCCGCCCCTACGGTTGGCGATATGGTCGGTGCATTCAAATCATTGTTTACCGTTGAATACATTCGAGGCGTCAAGGAAGACCGATGGCCGGCTTTTGATCGCCGCGTGTGGCAACGCAATTACTACGAACACATTATTCGTGACGAGGCGGAGTTGGCCCGTGTCCGGCGCTACATCGACGAAAATCCGTTGCAATGGGAATTGGATAAGGAAAATCCGCAGCGTGTACGACCGTAGGGGCACCCCTCGTGGGTGCCCGCCGCGGCAAGGTGCCCGCGGCAACGGGGCGGCCACAAGGGCCGCCCCTACGGACGCTGACGATCAATCCTTCGAAAACTCCAGGCCCATCTCGCGGTACCGCTCCGGATCGTCGCCCCAGCCTTCGCGGACTTTGACGAACAGGAAGAGGTGCACCGGATGCTCGATGGCCGCGGCGATTTCGATGCGGGCTGCGGCGCCGATCGCCTTGATGGTTTGGCCGCCTTTGCCGAGGACGATCTTGCGCTGGCTTTCGCGCTCAACGTAGATCGTTTGCTCGATGCGGACTGCGCCGTCTTTGAGTTCGGTCCAGGCCTCGGTCTCGACCGTCGACTGGTAGGGCAATTCCTGATGCAGCCGCAGATAAAGTTTTTCGCGGGTGATCTCGGCGGCGAGATGGCGCAGCGGCGCGTCGGAAATCTGATCTTCGGGATAAAGCCACGGCCCCGGCGGCACGTGGGCGGCAAGAAAAGTTTTCAGATCGGCGACACCGTCGCCGGAACGCGCTGAAATCATGAAAGTCGCGGCGAAGGTTGAGCGCTCGTTGAGCGCTTGCGTCAACGCCAGCAGCTTCGGCTTGCCGACCAGATCGACCTTGTTGAGCACCAGCACCTTGGGCGCGCGGACGTCGGCGAGGCCACGCAGGATCGTCTCGTCATCCTCCTGCATGCCTTTGCCGGCGTCGATCAGGAGCGCGACCAGGTCGGCCTCCTTGGCGCTGCCCCAGGCGCTGCCGACCATGGCGCGGTCGAGCCGCCGCCGCGGCGCAAAAATGCCGGGCGTGTCGACGAAAATCAGTTGCGCCGCGCCTTCGATGGCGATGCCGCGAATGAGCGCGCGCGTGGTCTGCACTTTCGGGGTGACGATCGAAATCTTGGCGCCGACGAGTGCGTTGAGCAGCGTCGACTTGCCGGCATTCGGCGCGCCGATCAAGGCGACGAAGCCGCAGCTTGTTGCGGGTGCCGCAGCGGCGGGCGCGTGCTCGCCGTCAACCATCGAAGCGGTCGTGCTTGACGCCCTCGCGCGTCATCATTGCGGCGGCAGCGGCTTGCTCCGCGCTACGCTTGGAGCGGCCGGAGCCTTCGGCGGGAGCGAGCTTCGGCAGTTGGACGGTGACGCGGAACACCGGATCGTGGTCGGGGCCCGAGCGCGCCACCTCGCGATACGCGGGAGTCGGCAGGCCGCGCGCCTGCGCCCATTCCTGCAGCACGGTCTTTGGATCGCGCAGCGGCTGCGCCTTGGTCTTCATCCGCGCGTCCCAGAGGCGCCCGACCAGCCCTTCGGCCGCAGGGTAACCGCCGTCGAGATAGACGGCGCCAATCAACGCTTCGCAAACGTCGGCAAGGATCGCCGGGCGCTTCCTTCCGCCGGCGTTGGCTTCCGACGACCCGAGCCTGATCGCTGCACCGAGATCGATCGCGCGCGCGATGTCGGCGCAGGTCTCCTTGCGCACGAGATCGGCGAGGCGCCGCGACAGCTCGCCCTCGTCGGCCCTGGGAAAGGCGCGAAACAGCATGTCGGAAATCACCAGGCCAAGGACGTGATCGCCGAGAAATTCGAGCCGCTGATAACTGCCGGCGCGATTGCGCCCGCCCTTGAGCGCGGAAATGTGCGACAACGCGCTGTCGAACAACGCGGTGTCCTTGAAACGATAACCGATCCGCTCCTCGAGCGAACCATCGCCGCGACGGCGACGGCGGCGAGCATCTTTTGGTGCTTCAACGGCTGCCGCGGCCGCGGTTGGCGCCGGATCGGCATCAACAACGGGCGGCTCTTGAGGAGGAGCGGCTGATTTGCTTTTGGCCCGGCCGCTCATCGCACCAGAGTGAACAACCGGCTCCAGCGCACCGTCCACGGCCAGCGCCAGGCCTCCCAGGCGTGCGCGCCGTCCCGGATCGAGAAGAAAATGATCTGCGCGCGCCCGATAATGTTCTCGTAGGGCACGTAGCCGACGGCGCTGAGCACGCGGCTGTCGGTCGAGTTGTCGCGGTTGTCACCCATCATGAAATAATGGCCGGGCGGCACAGTGTAGACTTGGGTGTTGTCGTAGAAGCCGTTCTCGGTGAGATCGAGCGTGGTGTAGACCACGCCGTTCGGCAGCGTCTCGCGATAGCGTTTGACGCGCTGCACAGCGCCGTCGTCGTCGGAGACGAAATCCTCGATGCGGGTACGCTTGACCGGCACGCCGTTGATGTTGAGCACGCCGTCGATCATCTGAATACGGTCGCCCGGCAGTCCGATGACGCGCTTGATGTAGTCGGTGGTGTCGTCTTTCGGCAGGCGGAACACCACCACGTCACCGCGATCGACCGGCTGGCCAATGACGCGGCCGGAGAAAATCGGCGGCGAGAACGGCAGCGAGTAATGGGTGTAGCCGTAGGAATATTTGGAGACGAACAGATAATCACCGACGAGCAGCGTCGGGATCATCGAACCGGAAGGGATATTGAACGGCTGAAACAGGAAGGTGCGGATGACGAGCGCAATGATCAGCGCATGGATGATCACGCGCACGGTTTCGGCAAATCCGCCCTCTTTCCGTTTGGTCCCGGTCTGCACGCTCATCGGCCTATGGTTCCGCTTAATCGGTCCGCGCCCCGCGATCTTGTAACCTTTGGGACAAAGCCGCGCAATTGCACGCGGGAATTCGCCGCGGGGCGGCCTTTAGCTAGTAATGCCATGCGTTTACCGGGAGAGCTTCGCGGACATGACGAATTTGTCATCACCCCGGGCCTAGCGGGCCGATCGATAATTTAGGCGCGTTGCGGCGGCTACCGCAACTCAAGGGTTCGGGACGGCGGTTGCCGAGATGATGACGAACGCCTGTGCCATCGGCCCCTCGTCGGTGATGGTGAGGTCGATGCGCGCCTGGTAGCCGGCGGGCGTGATCGCGGCCAGCCGCCGTTTGGCGCCGCCGGTCAGTTCCAGCGTCGGCCGGCCGCCCGGGAGGTTCACCACCCCCATATCCCGCCACCACACCCCAGCCCGCAGCCCGGTTCCCAGCGCCTTGGCGCAAGCTTCCTTGGCGGCAAAACGCTTGGCGTAAGTCTCGGCGCGATTGCGCCGCCGCTCCGCTTTCGCACGTTCGACCGGCGTGAACACGCGGTCGATGAATCGGTCGCCGTGACGCTCCAGCACCTTGGCAATACGGCGAACGTCGGCGATGTCGGTGCCGATACCGAGGATCATGATGCAGCCCCGGCGTGGAGTCTGCCGCGGTCCATCGCCGCGCGCATTTTTCGCACCACGGCAGGAAGGCCGTCGAAAATCGCTTCGCCAATCAGAAAATGGCCGATGTTAAGTTCGGCGATCTCGGATAGCCCGGCGATCTTCTCGGCCGTGATGAAATCCAAGCCATGTCCGGCGTGAACTTCGAGGCCATTGTTCTTTGCGAACGCGGCGCCGCGGACGATGCGCGCGAATTCCGTTGCCGCCGTCTCGCCGTTGCCGGCAGTTAGAGCATCGCACCAAGCGCCAGTGTGAATTTCGATCACCGGTACACCGATCGCTACCGCGGCTTCGATCTGCGCCGGCTCAGCGGCTATAAACAAAGACACGCGAATGCCGACGCCAGCGAGCCTCGCCGCTACCGGGCGCAAAGCGTCGCGCTGGCCCGCCGCATTAAGGCCGCCTTCGGTCGTGCGCTCGGCCCGCCGCTCCGGCACGATGCACACGGCGTGCGGCCGCACTTTGCACGCGATCTCCACCATTTCGGCGGTGGCGGCCATTTCCATGTTGAGAGGCTTTTTCAGCACGGCTTTAAGTCGCGCAATGTCGTCATCGACAATGTGGCGGCGGTCTTCTCGCAGATGCGCCGTGATGCCATCGGCACCGACCGCAATCGCGATCTCGGCGGCCTTCACCGGATCAGGATGCTTGCCGCCGCGCGCATTGCGCACAGTAGCGACGTGATCGATATTGACGCCGAGGCGGATGGGACTTTCGGGCATGCAATTTTCGCCGGGGCTCAGCCGTTGACCCGCTCGACGTTGGCGATCACTTTTTTCGCGCGCAATTGCGAGATGATCGAAGTCAGGTGCTTGAGGTTGTAGACTTCAAGATCGATGGTCACTTCGGTGAAATCCGGCGACTGGCGCGACATATGAATGTTGTCGATGTTGCCGTCGTGTTCGGCAATGACCTGGGCAATCTGCGCCAGCGATCCGGGCTCATTGACCGACTGCACCGCGAGCTGCGCCGGGAAACGTTGCGGCGCCTTTTCGTCGACATCCCAGCGCACGTCCAGCCAGCGTTCCGGCTGGTCTTCAAATTCCTTCAACGCCGGCGAGTGGATCGGATAGATCGTGATCCCCTCGCCCGCGGTCATGATGCCGACAATACGGTCGCCGGGAACCGCGCCGCCATTCGGTGCGAAGCGCACCGGCAGGTCCGAGTTGATGCCGCGGATCGGGATCGCTGCACCGGTCTCGCCGCTTTCGGGAAGTTTGAACTTCACCGCTTTGGCGCGCTTGAGGCCGAACCACCCGCTTTCCGACTTCGGCGCCAGCGGCGTGACGCGCTCGTCCTTGTAGTCCGGATACATGGCGCGCACGACATCGGCCGCCTTCATCTCGCCGCGGCCGACGGCCGACATCACGTCCTCGATCGAGGCACGCGCAAGACGTGGCAGCGACCCTTCAAGTTGCTCATCCGAATAGGCGATCTTGGCGCGTTCGCACAGTCGTTCAAGGATGCGCCGGCCGAGTCCGGAATATTGATCGCGGACGGCGGCGCGCGTGGCGCGCCGGATCGCGGCGCGCGCTTTGCCGGTCGCGACAATCAATTCCCAGGCCGCCGGCGGCGCCGTTTGCGCCTTGGAGGTCAGGATCTGAACCTCGTCGCCGTTCTGTAGCGGCGAACTTAACGGGCCGATCTTGCCGTTGATTTTCGCACCGATCGCCATGTTGCCGACGTCGGTGTGCACTGCATAGGCAAAATCGATCGGCGTAGCGCCGCGCGGCAGCGCGATCAGCTTGCCCTTGGGCGTGAAGCAGAACACCTGGTCGTGAAACAGTTCGAGCTTGGTGTGCTCCAAGAACTCTTCCGGGTTGGAGCCTTCCGCCAACAGTTCAATGGTGCGGCGGAGCCAAGCGTAGGCATTAGACTCGCGCGACAGCAACTCGGTCGGCGAGCCGACGCCGTCTTTGTAGAGCGCGTGAGCGGCAATGCCGTACTCCGCGATCTGCTGCATTTCGCGGGTGCGGATTTGCAGTTCGACGCGCTGTTTGCCCGGCCCGATGACGGTGGAATGAAGCGAGCGGTAATCGTTCTGCTTCGGCGTCGAGATATAATCCTTGAACCGGCCGGGAACGACCGGCCAGGTGGTATGAACAATCCCGAGCGCGCGGTAACACTCGGCGACGTCATCGACGAGCACGCGGAAGCCGAAGATGTCCGAAAGTTGCTCGAAGCCGACCGCCTTTCTTTCCATCTTGCGCCAGATCGAATAGGCGCGCTTCCTGCGGCCGCTGACTTCAGCGGCGATGCCGCTGTCGGCGAGCTTCTTCGCCAGTTGCTCCTCAATGTCCGCGATCCAGTTCTTGCTGCGTGCGGCGAGCGCTTCAAGCCGCTCGGTAATGACTTTGTAGGCGTCGGGATTGAGTTCGTGGAATGCCAGGTCCTCAAGCTCCTCGCGCATTTCCTGCATGCCCATGCGGCCGGCAAGCGGCGCATAGATGTCGAGCGTCTCTTCCGCCGTCCGCCGGCGTGCCTCCGGCGGCCGATGCGACAACGTCCGCATATTGTGCAGCCGGTCGGCGAGCTTGATCAGCAGCACGCGCACGTCGTCGGCGATGGCAAGCAGAAGCTTGCGCAGATTTTCCGCCTGCTTCGCCTCCTTGGAGACGAGGTCGAGTTTTTTCAGTTTGGTCAGGCCCTCGACCAAAACGCCGATGTCGTGACCAAACAGCCGGTCGATCTCGGTGCGGGTCGCATCGGTGTCCTCGATCGTGTCGTGCAGGAGCGCGGCTGCGATGGTGGCGTCGTCGAGCTTGAGATCGGTGAGGATGGCCGCGACCTGCAGCGGGTGCGAGAAATATGGATCGCCGGAATCGCGCCTTTGCGAGCCGTGCGCGCGCATAGCGTAGACGTACGCGCGGTTGAGCAAGTCTTCGTTAGTCGCGGGATTGTACTGTTTGACCCGGTCGACGAGTTCGAACTGCCGCATCAATCGCGGCTTGCGGACCTTCGGCGTCCGCGGCTCGTCCTGCGGCACAAGGCTCGGGCCGCGCGTCACCGCGACCCGCGGCCGGGCCTGGTTCTGCATCCGCGGCAAATCGATCGGCGAGCGCGCCATAACAAACCTCGACCGCCCCCGAATTTCGGGCGATGGAACTCAGAAAGATATCATGGCGCCGTCCACAAGCCACAAGCCAAGGAACTGCACGACGGAACTGCACCGACGCGAAACCAATCTCACCGCAGTGCACAAACTTCCCGTTAATGACCTCGGCCGGTCTTCGCTTCCGCTTCGCGGATTAGCGCGCGCAGCCGCGACGGCGTCACTGGTACGGTATCGATCTTTACGCCCAAGGGCCGTAGCGCATCCTCGATCGCCGAGACCAGCGCCGGCGGGGCGACCATCCGGCCGCCCTCGCCGGCGCCCTTCACGCCGTATTCGGTATAGGGCGACGGGGTGACCAAATGCCCGATGCGGACCTGCGGTGGCAAATTGCCGATCCGCGGCAGCAGATAGTCCGTAAACGACGTGTTCAGCAGTTGCCCGTTCTTGTCGTAGCGAAACTCCTCCAGCAACGCTGTGCCGATGCCTTGGGCGGTTCCGCCGCGGACGTGCCCGTCGACCGTCATCGGATTGATCATGGTGCCGCAATCATGCACCGCGACATAATCCAGGAAACTGACCTGTCCGGTCTTGGTGTCCACCTCGACCACCGGCATGTGGCACATGTGGCCCATGATCGGGTAGAAAATGCCGAAATCGCTGTCGCTCTTGGGCAGCGTCGCCAGCGGATGATCGTAGGTGTAGCTGGCGTCAAGACCGCTGGTCAGATCCGGATCGTCGGGCAGCGAGAGCCGAAAAAAGTGCGCTTGCGTGGCGACTTCGGCAATCGACACTTCCAAACCCGATGCACCTTTAACGCCGATCTTACCGCTGCGGAATTCCAGGTCATGCGGGCCCGCTTCGAGCATGTGGCTCGCCACGCGTTTGAGCTTTTCCTTGATGATCGTCGCGGCGCCGGTGATGGCGCCGGTCACCATCACGGTGTAGCGGCTGCCGCCTGGCCCGGTTCCCGGAAGGCCGTGATCGGTGTCCGAGTAGGTCACACTGATGTCGGCCGGGTCAATGGTGAGCTGTTCGGCCAGCACCATTGCGGCGACCGTCTCCGGGCTGTTGCCCCAGCATGGCGCATGCAACGAAATTATCGCTTTGCCAGTCGCATCGATCTTGATCGAAGCGCTTTCCGGTGAACTCGTCAGCGCAAATCCCGGCTGCCGGTTCAGCATCCAAAATTCGGTGGCGCTGAAAACGCCCTTTTCCTGACAGGAGGCGACACCGATGCCGACATAGCGGCCCTGCGTCCGCGCCAATTGCTGCTTGTCGCGCCAGCCATCGTAGTCGAGCATCTGCAGCGCCATATCGAGCGCCCCGGGATAATTGCCGCTGTCGTAAAGATTGCCGGTCGGAATTTGGTACGGAAATTCTTCCGGCCTGATAAAATTGTCGCGCCGGAAGGCGACCGGATCGAGCTTAAGTTCGTCGACCGCCGCATCGACGATGCGCTCAATCATGAAATTTGTGACTTCGGAACCGAAGCCACGGCAAGCGCCCTGCTGACACTTGTTGGTGAAGACCGCATAGATCTCCGCTCCGACCGCGCGGATCTTGTAAGGGCCGACGGTCTGCGAAAAACCATTGCCATGCGTGCCGAGGCCGTATTGGAAATAGGCGCCGTAATCGTCCACCACCTTGTAGCGCAGCGCTGTCATCCGGTTGGCCGCGTCGAGCGCCAGCTCAACGTCGTAGATGCGGTCCGAACCGTGATTGTCGGATGCGGTGATGTTGTCGATGCGGTCCTCGATATATTTGACCGGGCGGCCAGCGGCGCGCGCACCCAGAGCCGCGAGCACCGCTACCTTGTGCAGAAACAGCTTGCTGCCGAAACTGCCACCAGCGTCCACCGGAATGATATTGAGCTGGTGGCTTGCGACCTTGAGCGCGGTCGCGATGGTAAAGCCGATGTAATTGTACATCGAGCCGTTGACGTAGATCGTGAACTTGCCGGAGCCTTCATCGAAGCTTGCGACTGAACCGGCCGTCTCCAGCGGCTGGCCGCCGGATCGCGACCACCGCAGCCGCCGCTTGATGACGTGCGCCGCCTGAGCGAATTCCTGATCGACGGGGCCGAATGAGTAATTGCGATGTTCGGCGACGTTGTCCGGACCGCGCTCCGGGTGCAGCACCGCGTCGCCGCGGGACGTGATCGCGTCGATCATGTCGGAGACTGCGGGTAACGGCTCGTATTCGACGTGAACGAGAGCGGCGGCATCTTCCGCGATATACCGGCTGTCGGCGACCACCAGGGCGACCGGTTCGCCGACGTGACGCACTTTTCCAAGTGCCACGCATCGCTGTTCGACTGTCGGGTTGGCAAAACACGGCAGCGGTGCGGTATCCTTTGCTGCATCTTCACCGGTGATCACGGCAACGACGCCGGGCAGCGCCAGCGCCGCGCTCGTGTTGATCGATTTGATACGCGCATGCGCGTGCGGCGACCGCAGCGCCGCGGCATGCGCCATGTTGGGGAGAGTAATGTCATCAATGAACCGGCCGCGCCCGATCAGGAAGCGCGGATCTTCCTTGCGCAGCATACGGGTGCCGATGACGTTGAGCCGCTGATCCGCCCGCTCCTTCTGCCGGCCGGCCGGAGGCGACAGGATTTTCCCTGCTTCGGCCATTACCGCCTCGGACTCGCGCCGCGCATCAGTTCGACCGCACGCTCGACCGAGTTGACGATGTCTTCATACCCCGTGCAGCGGCAAATGTTGTCGTTGAGCCGCGCACGGATCGTCTCGCGATCCGGATTGGGGTTTTCGCGGAGTAGCTCAGTCATCAGCATCAGCATGCCCGGCGTGCAGTAGCCACATTGCAGGCCGTGCATCTCCCAAAAGCCACGCTGCAGCGGGCTCAGATTGTTGACGCGGCCAAGCGACTCGACGGTCTCGATCTGGCGGCCGTCGGCTTGAACCGCGAGCGTGCAGCAGGATCGTGTCGCCAACCCGTCGAGCAGGACGGTGCAGGCGCCGCAAACGCCGTTTTCGCAGCCGACATGCGTGCCGGTCAGCCCGATCTCGTGGCGGATAAAGTCAGACAGAAGGAGCCGTGGCTCGATCCGCCGCTTAAAAGCCCTGCCGTTGACCGTGACGTTGACGTCCTGATTGTCCATCGAACCGGTCATCCGTCGATTGCCAAACCGGCTCGCGCGCACGCTGCGCGCAGCATTCGACGCGCAAGCGTGCTCGTGACGTCGCGCCGGTAAGCTTCGTCGGCGTGCAGATCGCCGGCCGCTTGTATATTCTCCGCGGCCGCTTCCGCTGCCTCGTTGATGAGCGAGACCGACGCCGCTTTGCCCTCAAGCTTTGCTTCTGCTGCGGGGATGCGAAAGACGTTGTCGACCGCATTGCGAAAGCCGATGCGCACGTCGCGGCAGGTGCCGTACCGCAGCGTCAACAAACAGCCGGCGGCGATGAGCGCCCGATCGCCATAGCGCTGGCTGACCTCAACGAAGCTGTAGCCATGACCCGTAGGCAGTCGCGGGACGCGAATTTCAACGAGCATCTCATCCGCCGCGAGATCGGTGGCGAACGGCGCCTTGAAGAATCTTTCGGCGGGAATGGTGCGCGTCGAACGCGTGCTCCGCGCGATCATTGTTGCCCCGAGAAGCGTGACGACGAGCGGCATCTCGAACGCCGGGTCGTTGTGACAAAGGTTACCGCCAAGCGTGCCGCGATTGCGGATGGAATGATTGGCGACGTGCGCGTAGGCTTCACTCATGATCGGGCAATTCGCCGCGACAATGGGCGAGCGGAGAATGGTATTGTGGGTCGTCAGCGCGCCGATCCGCAGCTGTCCGTACTCTTCGATGATATATTGCAGTTCAGTCAGCCGGCCGACGTCGATCAGCCTCGCCGGCGCGATCGTTCGCATATTGAGCATCGGAATGAGGCTATGCCCGCCGGCCAGCAATTTGGCTTTGCCGCCATGCCGCGACAGCGCTTCCAGCGCGGCGCGCAAATTGGACGGCCTCTCGTAATCGAATACGGGAGGCTTCATCGGCCTTCCCTCCCCTTGGCGGACCCTTGGCGGACACCGACGCGCAGTCGAGATCCATTATTTTCGTTAGGCAGCAATGTGATTGATGGGCCCCTTGCTGGCAAGCGAGCTGCCCGCAACCGCCGGTACGCCGCGAGCGGATGTCGGCGCTTTTCGGCAGTTGAGCGCTCGCGCCCGCTGTGATCGAACTCCGGGCGTTTCGCCCGCGATTGAGGAGAAAAGCGATGCCGTTCGCGCTGCCTGAGCTTCCCTATGCCTACGACGCGCTCGCGCCTTTCATGTCACGCGAAACGCTCGAATTTCATCACGACAAGCATCACCTCGCTTACGTGAACAACGCCAACAATCTAATGAAGGGCACCGAGTTCGAAGGCCGGCCGCTCGAGGACGTGGTCAAGAGCTCGTTCTTCGGCAATCCGGGTCTCTTCAACAATGCCGGACAGCACTACAACCATTTTCACTTTTGGAACTGGATGAAGCCCGCCGGCGGCGGCGACCGCATACCCGGCAAGCTTGAAAAACAGATCGTCGCCGACCTTGGATCGGTGGCGAAGATGAAAGAGGATTTCGTCCAGGCCGGCGTCACTCAGTTCGGATCAGGCTGGTGCTGGCTCGCCGTCAAATACGGACGGATCGAAGTCATGAAGACGACGAACGGCGAGAACCCGTTGGTCCACGGCGCAATCCCGATCCTCGGCTGCGATGTATGGGAACACTCTTACTACATCGACTACCGCAATCGGCGCCCCGATTATCTCAAGGCGTTCCTCGATCACCTGGTCAATTGGGAGTACGTGGCCGAACTGCTCGCGGCCGCGGGCAAATAGACTGTTTTGGGCAGTGAGCGCCCGGACGACGGCTATTAGTCCTCGTCGGTCGCGTCGATGTCGGTGTCCGGCTCGGGCTGGCTTTCCGGCGGCGTCAGACCCTCGAGCCCCTTGAGCAATTCCTCTTCGCTCATCCGATCGGTCGTCACCTCGGTGTCGTCGGCATCGACCCCGGTCCCGGGCGCGCCGATGAGCGGGATGCCCTCCGGCTCAGGTTCGTCGACCTCTACGTATTTCTGCAGCGAATGGACGAGTTCTTCCTTCAGGTCTTCCGGCGACACCGCCGTCTCAGCAATCTCGCGGAGCGCCACCACCGGGTTCTTGTCGTTGTCGCGATCGACTGTGATCTGGCCGCCCGACGAGATCATGCGGGCGCGGTGGCTCGCGAGCAAAACAAGATCGAAGCGGTTTTCCACCTTGTCGATGCAATCTTCGACGGTGACACGGGCCATAATCGCTGCTCCTGGCGGGGAATCTTGGGGTTGAGCCGTTACCTATCGTTACAGGGGGTTAAGCGCAAGGGTGTTCCCGAGGCCGGGTTCCCCGTGTCAAGCAATTAACTTGGCGTTCCCACCCTGGTCTGGTACCCAAAAATCTGGAACGCAGTCGCGGGATTGCGAATTTCTCATGGTGAACCGCGGCGGCCTGCCACAGTGCCGGCACGCGCGCTTGCGCAAAAAATCGGCAGGCCATAAAGCGTGTACCACCGTGCTTTTGCCATCGTTCCCGCTTAGTTAACGGGCTTCACGGTGGTGCAAAACCAGTTTTAAGAAGCTCCAAGACTGTCGAATTCATTGCGGCTGGTCGGGTTTCATCACGAGAAGGCACATCGAGAGATAACAATGTCGACACAGACTGAAAAAATCGCCCTGTTTATTGACGGCGCCAATCTTTACGCCACCGCGAAATCGCTCGGTTTCGATATCGATTACAAGCGGCTGCTGCGCGAGTTCCAGTCGCGCGGCTATCTGGTGCGCGCGTTTTACTACACCGCCGTGATTGAGGATCAGGAGTATTCGTCGATCCGGCCGTTGATCGATTGGCTCGACTACAACGGCTACACCGTCGTCACCAAGGCGACCAAGGAATTCGTCGATCAGACCGGCCGGCGTAAGGTCAAAGGCAACATGGACATCGAGCTTGCGGTCGACGCCATGGAACTCGCCCCGCATATCGACCAGATGGTGCTGTTCTCCGGCGACGGTGATTTCCGCTCGCTGGTCGAGGCTGTGCAGCGGCGCGGTGTACGGGTGATCGTGGTGTCGACGATATCGACGCAGCCGCCGATGGTCGCCGACGAATTGCGCCGCCAGGCCGACCAGTTCGTCGACATCCTCGAACTGCAGAACAAGATCGGCCGCGATCCGACCGAACGGCCGGCCCGCGAACCGCGCGAAGGCCGGGAACTGCGCGAGCCCCGCGAGTCGCGCCACACTCCGCAATTCCTCCAGCGCAGCACCAGCACCGCGCGCACGGAAGTCGAAGTCGAAGACGAATTCGACGAAGAATAAACAGACCGAGTGGATAACCGCCATGGCGCCGACGAGCGGCAAACCCGGCCGCGATTGTCCGCGCTGTCCACGTCTGGTCGCATTTCGCGAGGCTTGGCGGCAAAGCGAGCCGGACTGGTTCAACGCCCCGGTTCCATCATTCGGCCCGATTGACGCCCGGCTTTTGATTGTTGGGCTTGCGCCGGGGTTGCGCGGCGCCAACCGGACCGGGCGGCCCGTTCACCGGCGACTACGCCGGCGATCTCCTTTACGCGACGCTAAAGGATTTCGGCTTCGCCGAAGGCAAGTTCGAGGCCCGCCCCGACGACAGTCTTGAAGCTCGTCGATTGCCGCATCACCAATGCCGTGCGTTGCGTGCCGCCCGAAAACAAGCCGACGCCGCAGGAGATCAAAACCTGCCGCGACTTTTTGCTCGCGACCATCAAGGAAATGACCAGGATTCGCGCCATCGTCATGCTTGGCCGCATTGCGCACGAAACCTTCATCGCGGCGCAAAGCGCCAGACAGCGCGACTATCCGTTCACCCACGGTCGCATGCACCCGATGGGTGAGTTTGTGTTATTCGATAGTTATCACTGCTCGCGCTACAACACGAACACCGGCGTTCTGACGACGCAGATGTTTCGAGACGTGTTCTCTCAAGTGCGTAAGTATCTCGACGCGCAGTAACTTACGGTGCTTGCGCGCGACCGGCGCGTTATACGAAGATCGAATTTTCGTATTTTCCCGTGCCCATTTCGCCCGGCGGGAAAATGCCGTGGCGTTCGATCCACTCGAATGACTCTTCGAAAGTCTGTTTCGAATAAGGCTCGAACACCAGCCGCTCGCCCGGTCCCCAGCGCCGCGTATCCATTTGCTGATGGAAGCGCGCCGGAAATTCTTTCTTGTAATAATGCGTGTAGAGCTCCGGCCTCAGATCGATGTCGCGCTGCGCCCGGCGCAACGCGCGAAAATATTTCCTTACATCCTCTGGGTCCGGCGTGCCGGTGACCATCGCGGCGATCATGAACGTGGTGTCGATGATTTTGCGGAAGCCAAGCTGTTCGGCGAAATAATATGGGCCGCTGAACAGCGACGCCGCCGGTATCTTGCCGTCGACCAGCATTTCCATGCGGCTGAACAGCATGCCGTCGTTGAACGACAATTTGATCGCATCCGGTTTGAGATATTGCTCGAGCCCCTGGATGGTGGCGTAGTGACTGCCCGATTGATAGCCGACCGAGATCGGCACGTCGGCAAGATCGGCTGGCGTTTTCACGGGTGAATCGGCCGGCACGAAAACGCCGCATGGCGAGACCGAATAACAATCGGCGTAGAGCTTGCCGTGGCCGTTGGAGGCGGCAACGTTGACGGTCCAGTGGCAGGCGCCGCTGACATTGCAGCGTGCGCCCGGCTTCGAATGTTTGATAGGCGCCGACCTTGGTGCCGAGATGATGGCTGCTGGCGGCGCTTGAATCCATGGTCTCGCGAAATTCGTATTCGAGACCTTCGGCGGCGAAGTAATCCTTCTCCTCGGCAACCCATTCCTGAAGCCGGAAATGCGGAGCAACAATGAATTTCGACATGATCTTCTCCATTCGCTCTTTGTTATCTCGGCATAGCGGCGATCATGCACACTACGCGGGCGAATTGATTTGATAATCCCCGTGCGGCGAAATAGATTGTCAACGATAGGTTGACAATCTAGCGGCTGCCACATGGATCGCTTTGAAAATGCGAGGGTTTTCACGACCATTATCGAGGCCGGTGGCTTTACGCGGGCCGCGGAACGGCTGGGCCTGTCGCGGGCGGCGACGAGCAAGCACGTGCTGCAGCTCGAGCAACGGCTGGGCGCGCGGTTGCTCGATCGCACCACACGGCGCGTAAGCGTCACCGCCGCGGGACGCACGTTTTACGAACAATGCCGGCGCATTCTTGCCGACTTTGAGGAAGCCGAACGCACCGCAAGCGAACTGCACAACGAGCCACGCGGCGAACTGCGCGTCATCGCACCGACCAATTTCGGTCTCACCGAAATCGGTACCGCGATCACCGATTTTCTGTTCGCCTTCCCGCGACTGCGCATCAATCTCACGCTGAACGACCGTCTTACCGATCCGATCGAGGGCGGCTACGACGTCGCCATCAGCGTCGGCATGCCGCGTGGCGCCTCATCGAGCCTGATCGTCCGTAAACTTTATTCGTCACAGCGCGTTTTGTGCGCGGCGCCAGACTATCTCGCACGGCGAGGCAAGCCCCGCCGCCCGGAAGACCTCACCCAGCACGATTGCCTCAGCTACAGCTATCTGGAAGTGCCGGACGAATGGCACTTCATCGGAACCGACGGCGAGCGCGTGGTGAAAGTCAGTGGGCCTATTGTTACCAGTCACCGCCCGGTTCTGCGGACCGCTGCCGTGCGCGGGCTTGGCATCGCCTATGGCCCCACTGATTTTTTCCGCGATGATATTGAAACCGGGCGCCTCGTCGCGGTGCTGCCGAATTACCAATTGCCCGAAGCAACAATCTACGCGGTGTTTCCGACCGGCAAACAACTCTCCGCGAAAGTAAAAGCTTTCAACGATTTCATCATCCGATATTTTGCCGAGAATTACCGACCGCTGCGCAGCCAGGCAACGACTTCCGCGGCGTTCTTGTCCGGCGGAAACACTGGATAAAACACCTTGCTGATGACGCCGCCGTCAACAACGAGCGCCATGCGCTTGAGCAGCGTCATGCCTGCGACCGAGAAGGTTGGCAGTTTCAGCGCCCTGGTAAATTTCAGGTCCGCGTCGGACAGGACCGGGAACGGCAAGTGCAGCCGCTCCGCGGCCTCGCGCTGATAGCCGGTGTCCTGCGTCGACAGGCCGAAGACGTGGTCGACGCCCAGCTCTTTAAGCTCGGCGAAGTGGTCGCGAAAGCCGCAAGATTGCGGCGTGCAACCGCGCGCGCCCGGAATGTCGTCCCATCCCGGCGGCAATTCGACCCCGGGCACACCGGTGCGGGGGTAAATATAAAGAATAGTGCGGCCGGCGATGATTGCCAGATTGAAAGCGCCGCCGCGCGTCGCCGGTAACGGCAGGTCAGGGAGTTTCATCCCGGTGAGGTGCCGCGCCCCGCCATCGTCCCGCGGGACCGGGATGTCCGGCGGCAAGAAGGTTGGATCGTGCTTGCCCGGTGCTTCCCGCATCGTTTGCGCTCCGGCGTAAGACATGAATTCCATCAGCGAGCCATCGGGATCGCGAAAGTACACGCTCGTCCCCGCCCCCTTGGCACCGAACCGCTGCATCGGCCCGGCTTCGATTGCAATACCGCAGCGTTCAAGATGCGCGACCGCATCGGCGATCGGGCCGGTCCATTCGAAGCACAGATCGCTATTGCCTGGAGCGACCGGCAGTCGCGCGACCTCAGCCGGCGCTACACCCGGCCCATGAACGTTGAGCTGACGGTCGCCGAAGCGATAGGCGAAGCCGATCGGCCGCACAATCAATTCGGCGCCCAGCACCTTGGTGTAGAAGGCGTTCGAGCGCTCCCAGTCGGTGACGTGAATGACGCAATGGTCGAGCGTTACCGGAAGCATGTCTCCTAGCCCTTTTGCCGCAACAACCGTCCGCGCTCGCGGTCCCAGGAGCGTTTCTTTTCGGTATCGCGCTTGTCGTAAAGCTTCTTGCCGCGCGCCAAAGCAAGCTCGACCTTGGCGCGTCCCTTCTCGTTAAAGTAAAGCTTGAGCGGAACCAGCGTCATGCCTTCGCGCTCGACCGCACCGATGAGCTTGTTGATCTGCCGGCGATGTAGCAACAGCTTGCGCGGCCGTTTCGGTGTGTGATTGAAGCGGTTGGCCTGCAGATATTCCGGAATGTTCGAGTTGATCAGCCAAATCTCGCCGCCACGGGCATCGGCATAGGATTCCGCGATAGTTGCCTTACCCTGGCGCAGCGACTTGACCTCGGTTCCGGTCAGGGCGACGCCCGCTTCCATCGTATCGTCGATAAAATAATTGAACCGCGCTTTGCGATTATCGGCGACGACCCGCAGTTTCCGCTCAGCAATCGTCGCCATGCCGCCGTCCTGAACTTACCGGGTCTTCAGCGTGTCGCGGATTTCGGTCAACAGCTGCACCTCTTTGGAAGGCCCAGCGGGCGCCGGCGCCTCCGGCTTTTGCAGACGATTGATACCCTTGACGGCCGCGAACAACGCGAAGGCGATGATGATGAAGTTGATGACGACGGTGAGAAAACTGCCGTAGGCGAACACCGCGCCTTGCTTCTTTGCCTCGACCAAGGTTGCCGCAGTCACCTTTGACGACAGCGGCAGGAAATAGTTGGAAAAGTCGAGGCCGCCGGTGACGGCGCCGAGAAGCGGCATGACGAGGTCGCCGACCAGAGAATTGACGATCGCGCCGAACGCGGCGCCAATGATCACGCCAACGGCGAGATCGACAACGTTGCCGCGCATGGCGAATTTCTTGAATTCTTCGATCATCGACGCCTCCGTGAAGCTAGCTTCAGCAACGAAATTGTCCCCGCCCCGGCGGAGATCCAGTGTTTGATCCCGGCGTTTGCGGGATCGCGTGCGTCATCAGTTGATCAGGCCGGCATGCACCATCGCCTCACGCACCGCGGCGCGGGTCTTGTCGGCAATGGGCACCATCGGCAAACGCACCGTATCGGCGCACTTGCCGAGCAGTGACAGCGCGTATTTGACGGGCGCTGGGCTCGTTTCGATGAACAGCGCCCCGTGCAGCGGCATCAGCTTGTCATGAAGCTTCAGCGCGCCGGCGTAATCGCCCTTTAGGCACGACGCCTGAAACTCCGAACATAGACGCGGCGCTACGTTGGAGGTGACCGAAATGCAACCATGACCGCCGTGGGCATTGAAACCCAATGCGGTCGCGTCCTCGCCGGAGAGCTGATTGAAATCCGCCCCCATCGTGGCGCGCTGCTGCGAGACCCGCGCCATGTTGGCGGTCGCATCCTTGACGCCTGCGATATTTTTCAATTCGAACAGCCGTTGCATGGTCTCGACCGACATGTCGATCACCGAACGCGGCGGAATGTTGTAGATGATGATCGGAATACCGATCGCATCGTTGATCGCCTTGAAGTGCTGATAAAGCCCTTCCTGAGTCGGCTTGTTGTAATAGGGCGTCACCACCAAGACCGCATCGGCGCCGGCTTTCTCGGCATGCCTCGCGAGCGCAATCGCTTCCTTGGTCGAATTGGAGCCGGCGCCGGCGACGACCGGAACGCGCCCGTTGGCCTGCTCGACGCACCACTCGACCACTTCGTTATGTTCTTCATGGGATAGCGTCGGGCTTTCGCCGGTAGTGCCGACCGGAACGAGCCCGTTGGTGCCCTCGGCGATCTGCCAATCGACCAGCCCGCGGAACGCTTTCTCGTCGACCGAGCCGTTATTGAACGGCGTGACGAGCGCAGTGAATGAGCCCCGAAAGCTCGCCTTGGCGGTCATGACACAATTCCTTGATTACCCCGGCGGCAAGCGTTGCCGTTCCTGACGGTGCCGCCGACGCAAATAGATATCGGGTCGCGGAGTTCCTTTAAAGCCCCTCGTCTATCGGCCCACTTAAAGCCGTCAACGACCATACCGGCGGAACGTTTTGGTGCCGGATGCCGGCGGCCCCGCTTTTGCCGTGAAATTAGCTCATTGTCCGGGCGGCTTGCGGGGCTTTAGGAGTTTTTTTAGTCCTGCGGCTGAAGACTTTTCCTTCGATTGCCGACGATAAAACGCCGCGGCGAGCGGCGAGAGGGTTCATGCCGGTGAAGGCTGTTTGGCTCATTTTGGCATTTGGTGCAGCCAGTCTTGTCACGGGCAGCGCCAACGCATCGCCGCCCAGCGGTGATATTCCCTTGCCGCGACCTCGCCCGGCGATCGCCGGTCCGCGCGGCGGAACGGTCGCGGCACACTTGATCCCGCCCGCACTCGCAGCCACCCCGATGATGCTCGCACCGGAAATCTCAACGACGACCTCAATTCCCCCTTCCGGCGTACTCCTGCGGCACGGCGTTGACACGGTACCTTCCAGAAACACCACGGCCTCGGTTCCGCCGCCCACCCCCGCTGTCGCCGCTCCAGTCGTGCGACCCAGTCCACCGCTCGCGACAGCAACGACGTCCACGACCTCGCAGCTCGATCTCGCCCAGGTCAAACAGGCAATCGATTTGGCGCATAGGGGCCGTCCTGACGACGCTACCGCTATCGAGGGCCGAATTTACGATCCGGTCGCACGCAAGCTCGTCGAATGGGCGATCCTGCGCAGCGACGACGCCGATCTCAATTTCCCCCGCTACGCGGCCTTCATCGCCGCCAATCCCGGCTGGCCAAGCATCTTATTTTTGCGGCGGCGTGCGGAGGCAGCGCTGTGGCAGCAGCAGCTCGACCCGCGCACGGTCATGGCCTTTTTCGCCAATGAACCGGCGCACACGCCCAGAGGGCGGTTTGCGCTGGCGCGCGCGCTTCTCGCCGCCGGCGATCGCCCCGGCGCCCAGGCGCTTGTAAGCGCGGCCTGGCGCAAAGATCCGTTTTCTGCCGACGTCGAGGCGCAGGCGCGCCAGGTATTCGCCGGCTTGATCACGCCCGCCGACGACAAGGCGCGCACGGATACGCGCTTCGACCTTGATGACGAGGAGGCCGGCGTCCGCGCGGCGAACCAGCTCGGCGGCGTCGAACTCGCCATCGCCAAGGCGCGCTCCGCCGTGATCGCCAAATCCGCCAAGGCCAAGGCGCTGTTCGACGAGATACCGATCGAGGCCCGGCGCGACGCCGGCTATTTGCTCAGCCGCATTCGATGGCTGCGCCGCTCGGAAAAGATTTCCGAGGCCGCCCAGCTGATGCTGAGCGCGCCGCGCGATCCGCAAAAGCTCGGCGATGTCGATCAATGGTGGTCCGAGCGCCGCGCTCTGGCGCGCAAACTTCTCGACCTGGGAGATGCAAGATCGGCCTACGAGGTGGCGAGTGGCGCCGCCACGCCGGTCACTGAAAATCATCGCGCCGAGCAGCAATTTACCGCCGGGTGGATCGCGCTGCGTTTCCTGGGACAGCCGACGATCGCCATCGCTCATTTTGCGCGTGTCGCCGAGGGCACGGCCAACCCGATCACAATCGCCCGTTCATATTACTGGCAGGGCCGGGCCGACGAGGCACTGGGGCGTGGGCAAGCGGCGCGCGCTCACTACGAGATAGCAGCCCGGTATTCGACTGCTTATTACGGCCAGCTGGCGCGGGCGCGGCTAGGCATTGGCGAAGTCACTCTGCGCAGTCCGCCCGAACTGTCCGCCGACCACCGGCGCCTCGAAGTCGCACGTGCTTTCGAGATCCTCTACGCCATCGATGAGCGCGAGCTTGCCTCGATCATGGCAGTCGAATTTGCCGACAAGGCAACCGACGTCCAGGCGCTCGCAGCACTCGGTGAGATCGCGGCACAACACAAAGACGCACGAGCCGCGCTCCTGATCGGCAAGACCGCGCTCGGTCACGGCCTGCCGCTCGAACACTACGCGTTCCCCGACTTCGGTGTGCCGGACTACGAGCAGATCGGACCGCAAGTGGAACGTAGCGTTGTGTTTTCGATCGTGCGTCAGGAAAGCGCGTTTAATCCCGCGGTGATTTCCAGCGCCAACGCGCTGGGACTGATGCAGGTCACGCCCGGCTCGGGTCGCGATACGGCAAAGCGTTTCAACGTAGCCTTCAACCAGCACCGTTTGTTGGTCGATGTTCCTTACAACGCCCAAATCGGAACCGCGGAACTCGGTAACGACATCGCCTCGTGGCGCGGCTCCTATATCCTTGCCTTCGTCGCCTACAATGCCGGACCCGGCCGCGCCCGGGAGTGGATCGCAAAGTACGGCGATCCCCGTGATCCGAAGGTCGATCCGATCGACTGGGTTGAGCGGATTCCGCTCTCGGAGACGCGCAATTACGTCGAGCGGGTGATGGAAAATATGCAGGTCTACCGCGCGCGGCTCAGCCACAGTCCGCGGCTGCTGATAGACGCCGACATGCGGCGCGGCGGCTGATTTATCGTTTCCGCTGCATTTACCAGTTGCTCATTTCCACGGCCGCCAGTTAATGTCGCTTTTATGACCTCCCTCTACCAGGGAGAGTTCACATGGGCGACTGGGACAGGCGATGAATAAGCCCTCCCCTCATCTGGTGCCGGACACGGGTCACGGCGCGCATAATCACGGTAAAAGCTTGTTCGTCACTGCAAATGACGGGCTGCGGATCCATGTGCGCGAGTACGGCACCCGTTCTGCTCCGGGATTGTCGGTAGTCTGCCTGCCGGGCCTTGCCCGCACAGCGGCCGATTTTGATGAACTCGCGCCGGCGATGTCCGGCGGTCCTCCGGAACGGCACGTAATCGCGATCGACTTGCGCGGCCGCGGCCACTCCGAACATGACGCCGACCATTCCAACTACAACTGCACTGTCGAACTCGCCGACATCGTCAGCGTCCTGATCGCGCTCGGCGTCGGCCCGGCCATCTTTGTAGGAAGTTCACGCGGCGGCGTTCTCACCATGATGCTGGCCACGGTGCATCCAACCGCAATCTCCGGCGTCGTGCTGCATGATGTCGGTCCGGTTACCGAGCCGAAAGGTGTTGCGCGGCTGCGCGGCTATCTCGGCAAATTACCGCACCCGCGCAGCTACGAAGAAGGCGCCGAAATTCTTCGCCGACTGATGAGCGCGCAGTTTCCAAACTTGACCCAGGAGCAATGGCTCGCCGGCGCCCAGCGTACCTGGCACCACAAGCAGGGCGCGTTCAAGCCAGCCTATGACCTGGGTATCGTGCGTGCACTCGCCGGCATCGACATCGAGCTTCCGATGCCGTCGCTCTGGCACGAATTCGACGCGCTCGGCGATGTACCGATGCTGGTCATTCGCGGCGCAAATTCCGACATCCTTTCGGCGGCGACGGTCGAGGGCATGCGCGCGCGGCGCACGCAGATGGATCTGATCGAAATTGCCGATCAGGGTCACGCGCCGCTACTCGAGGGCGACCTGGTGCGCAGGATTATAAGCTTCGTCGAGTCTTGCGAGAGAGCGCGCCAGAGTGCTGCAACGACAAATCGAACGAGCTGAATTGGCTGCGCGTTACCAGCCGGGTTTGAAATTCAGCCGGCCCAACAAGCTCTGACTCTTCAGCGCCGTCGAGTACATCTCGGGCGATCCGGTAATGGGCGCGGTACCGTTGGGCGTGCCGCTACCGAGATCGGTGTACAGGTACTCAAGCCCTAACGACCACTTCGGCGTTATTTGATATTCGAGGCCGACACCGGCGGTCCAACCGCCAAGTTGGTTACCTTGCGAAAAGCCGCCGATCTGAGCGGCTTGCGCCGGCGTCGTGACATCAGCCGCAGCAAAACCGCCTTTGGCGTAAGGCATCAACTGACCGAAAGAATAACCGAGGCGGCCCGTGACAGTGCCGAGCCAATTCATGTTTGGCGTCCACGCGCCGACCGCGGGAAGGTACGGGCTGGTAAACCTGCCATCGAAGTTCGCTGCGGCCAGCGAGCCCTGCAGGCCGAATACCAAATTTCCGGATTGGAAGTTGTACCCGAACGTCTCGTTGACCGGTGGAGTGGTCGCGGCGGAAAATCCATTTGCAGATGCCGGCATGGTCCACGAGGTACCGTTGGGGCCGCTTCCGGAATCGTTTCTGAGATAGAAACCCGCCCACGCAGGCTTCTGTGACGGCGGCGTCACGGGAAAATTATTCAAATCCGTCAGGTCGGTCTTGGTCAAATCAGTCGCGCCAGCGGCCTGCGCCAGGCAAGCGCCCACGACGGCAACGGCCAAAAATGTGCAAGCCTTGTCGACCAAAGCCTTGTTGACCAGCACCACGATTCACCTCGCTCGCGGCAATCGGTTACCGACGAGTCATAAGCGCCAGCGGTCCCGGGGGCACAAACACGCGCGCCCGCGAATCCCCCTGCTCGCCCCTCGGGATAGTACACGCATGCGGACTACACCGTCGATTCCGCAATTAAGTGAGGTGAACTATCTAAGCTATTATTTGCGCTAGCTTTTCCGCGCAAAGCATCGGTTTCCTGCGAGGTGTTGCAAATATGCAGCATTATAACCTTGACAAAGCAGATATGGCCGTTATAACCTGAGGATACTCCGGGAAATTCCGGTAAACTTCTAGAGATTGCATCATGGCCGCGAACCTCCAAAACCCGATTTTCACCGATGACACCAAAGCCCGCGAGTGGCTGGAGATTCGGGTTTGGCCGGAAGGCCCTGTTTGCCCTCATTGCGGCTCTACCGGCGATGACGTGACGGCCCTTAACGGGAAGGCCCACCGTCCGCGGCGTCTATCAGTGCAACGGTTGCCGCGAGCAATTCACGGTCACGGTCAAAACGGTATTCGAGCGCTCGAAAATCCCGTTGTCGAAGTGGCTGGCCGCGCTGTTCCTGCTTACCGCTTCGAAAAAGGGTGTCAGCGCCCATCAGGTGCATCGCTCACTCGATATTTCCTACAAGTCGGCATGGTTCATGATGCACCGCTTGCGCGAAGCCTTGCGCACGGGCGGCTTCATGCCGCGTATGGGCGAAGGTGGTGGACCTGTGGAAGCCGACGAAACTTATCTCGGCAATCTCAAAGACGCGCCTGTGACCGGAAAGAAGCGCGGCACGTCGCACAAGCAAGCCGTGCTGACGCTGATTGACCGCAAGAGCAAACAAGCCCGCAGCTTCCACATTGCCGGTTCACGATCCGAAGATATTGCGCCGATCGCCCGTGAGAATATCGCCGAGGAAGCGCGCTTTATGACCGATCAGGCGACTTGGTACAAAAAGCTTGGTACCGAGTTCGCCAGCCATGAAACCGTTGACCACGGCAAGCATGAATATGCGCGCGGCGACGTGACGACCAACACCGTTGAAAGCTATTTCAGCGTGTTCAAGCGTGGGATGAAGGGCACCTATCAGCACTGCGGCGAAAAGCACTTGCACCGCTATCTTGCTGAATTTGATTTCCGCTACAACAACCGTTCCGCCCTTGGCGTGAACGATAACGAGCGCGCCGAACTTGCGGCAAAGGGCATTGTCGGCAAGCGCCTTACCTATCGACGGCCTCACGGGCTCGCTTAATCGAGTGGGAATTAAGCGCCAAGCGAGACGTTTCCTGCGCTGGCGAAAAACTCGGAACAAAGACAGAATCAGCTTAAAGTAGATGCGCCGAGTGGCGTCCACCACTCGGCGCTAGTGAAAACCGCCAGCACGGGCGGCTGTGAATTCACGGAATCCTGTATCCGCTTATTCGCGATTCTGGTCAAGGTCCGGGCTGGCTCCATCAAACGGAGCTATGAAATGACTAACCGCGTGACCGTTAAACCAGGCCAGATTGTTCAACGATCTGGCATCTATCAAGATCCAAAATCAGGCGAACGTACCACTCTCGTTCAAGGCAAAGTCGCGCCTCCAACGCCGGAGCGCCATAGCAAGTGGATTGAACGAGACGACACCAAAACGGGGCGCTGAGGCTAACGAGAGCGTGGCTTCGATTTGTCGGAGCTGCGCTTTTTCGTTTTCCTGTCTAGCTTCTGGCCTTTTGTTCTGTGCTGCGGCGGAGATTTTGCCACAACGTCAACTGCTCGCTCGAAGCGAGACCATGCGTCGGTTCTCAATTCAGCGTCGGGAGGTTTTGATTTTTTCATGAGCGAACCGGGCGTTGATCTGCAAATTACAAAGCTTGACGCGGCACAAAGGCAACTGCGGACCGCAATACGGCTTTGGTTTCACGACGGCGATCCGGTTTCAACACACACTTTGTTGGCCGCAGCCCACGAAATCATCCACAGACTCTATCGCAATAAGGGTCTCGTCAATCTCATATTTGACAGTGATCTGATCCTAGATGAACGCCGAAGCGATTTTGCGAAGATCATGAAAGCGGCCCCTAATTTTTTTAAGCATGCCAATAACGATTCAGATCAAATCCTTTCCTTCAATCCAGAAGTGAATGATCTGCTGCCCACGTTCTTGATACAGGCGCTTTCCGACATGGGATACCAGCTTGAGTTTGAGGAAACCGCGTTCATTCATTGGCAACTAATCCATCAGCCCAGCCTTTTTAATTCTGGCGGCAAACACGTCCCACCTGATGTCGCGGCACAACTCGCTCGCCTCGATAAGTCTGAATTTCTGAAAACCTGTGAGTTGGCTTGGAGTCACGGAACGCTGCGCCGCGACTTGCTCGGACCCCGTCCGGCTGAATTGAAGGGCGCTTGACGCACCGCTCCCGCCGCGCCCCTCGGTTGAATAGCCACGCCCCTTACGGGGCTTTGCCAATTAACTCGTAGCGTCGGCCTGTCGGCCGTCAGCTACCAATTTGGGATGCTTTGTCAAGGTTATAATATCCCAAATATGGCTCACGCGGACTGGCCGTCTACAACAACGCGCCGAGTGGCAATTTGTAGGAGCTTTGTCGCCGTCGGCAAACGAAAACGCCGCCGGCTTTATGCCGGCGGCGCTTTCGAATTCTCGAAACTTTTTTCAGGTCAGGTGTTGTTAGAACCGGAAGCGGACGCCACCCGTGGTGGCAAGGTTGTTGTTTTGGATATCGCCGTTGGCGACGCCGCCTTGCGCAACCGAATACATCACGCCGATATAGGCATCCCATTTCGGCAGGAACCGCCAGTCAAGAGCTACTGAGACTGCATCCATGTAGCCTTGGCACTTCGAGTTGCTGCCCGCCGTCGACAGACTGGCACATGCGGCGACCCCGTTAACATACGTGTTTTGCCACTCGATATAGTTGGCGGCGATGAGATCCAGATCTCTGGTGAGGCCGTATTTGGCGCCGACCCAGGCGAACTGGAAGATTTCGTCGTTGCAGCCGGTACCCGATCCGCATGCGCTGCCGAAATTGGCGTTGGCGATCGTCGTGCCGTTAGCGCTTAACGAGCCAGCGGTGGGGAGATTGAACGTGAAGCCATCATTATTGAATGAGGTCTGCTTATCGCTTGGATTCGAGAACTGGATCCACTCATAGCCAGCGTAGAGCGTGAGCGGGAAAACCGGCGGCGGAGGAGGTGCTTTGGCTACGATCGGCTGCTCGGGCCCCCACGAACCAAAGCTGTATTTGGCCTCCGCGGTGAAGCTGAGGTCGTTGGAGAGCGTCGCCTTGAGGCCGCTGCAGTGCGTACAGCCGGCGAAGAAGCCACTGGGGAAAGAGGTCGGCGTGCCATCGGCGTTGACAGTTTGCCCGGGGTAGGTTGCCCCAATATTAACCGCGTCTCTCTCATAAGTGCTGATGCCATTCAGCGAGAGCACCCCGGGCCCCAAATGCGTGTCCCAGCCGATTTCGCCGGCGACCGCGCCGTTATTGGGATTATAGGCATTATAGCCGCTGTTGCTTCCCGTTATCGGCTGCCCCTCAATGGCAAACCGGAAGTCGCCGACATTGACCCGATACTTGATCGCCGTGGTCCAGCGCGCTTCCTCGGTGCCGCCGCCGCCACCCATCTTGCCGGAATAGCCGATCATCGCGAAGGCATACGAGCCGCCGAAAGCATCGTAGCGACCGATCGAGTCGTTATCGAGCGAGTTCTGCCGGCCGAAGGTCAGCGTGCCAGCAACTGGCTGGCTCACGCCGACGACGTTCGTGGCCGCCAGCCACCCCCACCGGCTCGAGTTGTACGGTTGGGCCTGCGAATTCTGCGCTACGCCGATGCCGTTTTGCATGGCCTGCGGCGCGTTGGCCAGGAGGATCGAATACGGGTCGAACGCAAGCTCGTTCTGGGAAATAAACGACCAGCCGCCCGGCGCAATCGGTTCCTTGATGCTGACGCCGACGTTCGACTGGCTCATGGCGTTGGGGCCAAGACCAAATCCCGCCGTCCGGTTCGTCGCACCCGTCCCACCAGCACCAGTAAGATAGCTGGCGCCGGTCGGGAAGTTCTTATCAAACGGCGAACCGTGAGTCTGATATGTGCCGCCCATGTCGACGGTGCCGTAGAACCTGATGCCATACCAGGCCAACTGACAGTCGGTCAGGAAAAAGCCGTACAGGTTCGCGCAACTCGTCGGTCCAGTCGCAGCGGCAGAAACCACCGGCGCCGACTTCGTCAGCATCGGCATTTCGTCCGCCAGCGCACCCGTCGCGTAGGCAGAGCCGACAACAAGCGAAGCCGCGGACATTGCGGCGGATAGACGAAGCCTTTTCATTTGAAACCCCCAAACCCGGTTTATAGTGAATTTCGCGTTGCCGAACGTTCGCCCAAAACTAGCTTGCGAAGTTCCGGCTTGTCACGCCCTTCCACACTTTGGCTATGATTTCGTCGGGAAGGTGTGGCGGCGACGCAACAAAAACGGCCGAAAACTGACGCAGTGCAACAGGCACATGACTAGTGCGACAGTTACATGACAAAATGGGCCATCAATTACCGCGGAACGAGAGAAGTTTCAGCGCCGCGATCGCGTCAAAAAAGTGCAGCCCGAGTCGCTGTGTATCAGCGCAGCTCCCCATAGCGGTAGGGTCATGTGTCGTTATAGGTGTTTGTGCTTATTGGATTTTTGACCGATAATGCGCGCCTGCTTCTCACGGGTTCAGGCTTCTTCGCTTTCCGCGCAACATGATCGACGCAACATCGATTTCGTCACTGCTGTAGCAGCAACAAATCAGCACGGATCAACGAAAGTGGTCCGCGCCTATTCGTCGAAGGTGACCCCGGGGTGAAGCCCGCCATGGTAGTGCGGACTGCCTTCCGGCCAGGTCGACATGCAAGGAGGCTGCATATTCTGATAGGACGTGCATACGAAAGACTTCGGCTGATAAGTTTCGTTCCGCGAATAATGCGATCGCTTATGCTTCTTGACCGCAGTACCGGCGGGCGGCGTTCCTGAGTGTGCCTGTTGCGCCTGCGCGAGCGTCGCCATCGACAACGAGAGCGAGAGCGAGAGCGAGAGCGAGAGCGAGAGCGACATTGCAGCGATCACGGCGACGGCCGCCTGGCGCAGCGATACTGCTGGTTTTGCCACGGTGTTCTCCTCCACGCCGCCCCTCCGACACAACGCGATTGTCGGCGCGGCGTTGCGTCCAGGCAAATCACTTCCGGTCACATTTTCTCGCTTGACGGATCGCTTCAGAGAAAAGAAGCCGCCAATATCTGTTGCCGTCGCAGCTTGTTAAATTTTCGCAATGTTACCTTGCAACAGCGCGACACCGCAGCGGGTCAAGCTGATAACAGCGAAGCAGCCGCGCTTTTCGTTGCAGATTGAGCGCTCGAACTGCGGAAGAACGTTACCGCTCCAACAACGACTTGAACGCGGCCGCAACGGCCGGCACCGGCAACGGGATCGGCGGGAAGATTTGATAATCCTCCCAGCCGCCGCCGAGCGATTTGTAGAGCTTGACCAGTTGCTCTGCGGCGGTTTGCTGCGCGGTCACGTATTGTTGCTCGATGGCGAATTCCTGCCGCTGCGCGTCGATGACGTTGAGTGAATCGATCAGTCCCCGATCGAACCGCTCGGTCGCCAGCGTTACCGCACGCCGCGCCGCCTTCAGTGCATCGGCAAGATGGCGCAACTGCGCCTGTTGCGCCGAATAGGCGTCGACCGCAGTATCCACTTCGCGCACGGCATTCAGCACTGTTTGTTTGTAGTTGAGCAACATCTCGCGGCTGCGATAGTCGGCTTTCTCCACCAACGCATCGAGCCGGCCAAAATCCAATAGCGGCGCCGCGAGTGCAGGCCCGACCGACCAGATCGGGTTGATGGGAGCCTGGGTGAGGCCGGGTCCTTGTTGCGCACCGTACGACGCGGTGACCGCCACTTCGGGAAAAAGGTTTGCGGTCGCGACACCAATGAGGGCATTGGCGCTCGCCAATTGGCGTTCCGCCTCGGCAATGTCGGGCCGACGCCGCAGCAGGTCGATCGGCAGTCCGGAACGAATGCGACCGGGAAGCGCCGGAATCGTTCCAGGCCTTTTCAGCTCCTGGCCCAGACTTTCGGGAAACTCTCCGATCAAGACGGCAATGACATAACGCGCGGCATTGATCTGGGCGATCAGCGGATCAACCTCGGACTGCAACTGCGCTAATTGACGTTGCGCCAGGGTAACGTCCAGCTCGTTGGTGATGCCACGACTGAACCGCTCCTGCACGAAGTTGAGATATTTCTGCACAACCCCGATTTGTTTTCGAAGTACAGCAAGCCGCATTTGCAAAGCCCGCAGATCGAGGTAGGCGCGGGTTACATCGGCAACGAGCGAAATCAGCACCACATTGCGCGCCGCGATCGCAGCCTCGACGTCGTACTCCGCCGCCTCGATCGCGCGCCGGTATTTGCCGAAAACGTCGATTTCCCAGGCTGCTTCGAAGCCGACAAGATTGTTGATCTGGCTCATGCCCGCCCCATTCTCGGCGGAGACCAGGGTTTGCGACGCGCGGCCGCGGCCTAAATCGCTCCCGGAGCCGATGGCGCCGCCTTCGCTGCCTCCCAACGCCGGCAGTGCCGAGCCAATGACGACGAATTCCTGCGCACGCGCCTGCTGCAGGCGATCCAAAGCGATTTCGAGCGTCGGGCTCGCGGCGATGGCGCGATCGATCAGGGAATCAAGTTCGCGATCGCGCAGTGCGCGCCACCATTTGGTGGTGTCAGCGACACGATGGTCAGCCGCCGCGCGTTGGGCGGCGGCTCCGGCGGCAGCGAAATCGGCCGGCATCGGCGCTTGCGGGGGCGAATAGTCGGGTCCGACGGCACACGAAGCCAAACCGGCGCAGCAGGCCAAGCCGCTCAATACGACGAGGCGTAAGTGCGCTATGCGCCCTCGTTGGCGGCCCGTTTGTGGACGCGGAAACTTGGCTGGCGCCGGCACGAGACGGATGCACTCCAACTGCGCAAGCAACGACGACTAAGTGCAACGATCGTCAACCACCAGCGGCGCCGATCCGAGACGCGACACCTTCGGCCTGCGGATGGCATCCCCATAATCGAGAATGGTCGCTTTCGATAGCGCCCGCAAGCGACCGTAAGCCGCTATCCCCCAAAACAGGGCGATAGCGGCTTGATGGCAACACCAACTCGTTTTTGGACGTTCCGGCCGCGCCGGAACCCATCGAAGGGCGCTAGAAAGTGACCCGCATGGTCGCTACCACATTGTTGTAGACGACCGGATTCGGCGTCACCGCGAACTGGTAGCCAACGCCGAAGATCAAGTTTTGTCGAGGGGGGCCCAGCGGAAAGCGGCCGAAGATGATACCGGGCGTGAGCAATACCTGGCTCAGACCGGAATGTTCGCCGTTCGGCCAGTATTCGTAGTTGACCTCCAACTCCGGCCAAAAGTATTGCATCAAGTGATATTGGAAAACGGTATTCCACAGGACCGGATCGCCATAGTTGGACATGGTCGTGCTGGACGCCACGCCGATGGCTGCCAGCGGATATTGCTGGCTGATCGTCATTGCAATGTCGAAGTCACCCCAGCCTTTGCCGAATGCCAGGGTCGGCTGGGCGAGCAGAACATTGTTTGAGATTTTACCCGGCGTGCCGGATGGATCGGACACCTGAAAAAAGCCGGTGACGATATAGTTGCCGTTCTCTTCATTCGCGGAAATGAAGCGGTCTTTCACGAGAAACGACGGCCAATCGCCAGTACCTTGTCCGGGCCCCTTGGGGCCCCAGGAGTTCTCGATCGACGGCGCAGCGACGATAACTTCGGTGTAGTAGGTCGGGATGATCTCCGCCCTCAGACCGCCAGGTCCGCCAAAATTTTCGATGGTTTGTCCGTTGCCCTGAGTGCCGGTACCATTTCTCTGGAAATAGTTGTCAACGCGAATTTCCTGCTCAAGGCGCGGGGTGACCAGAACCAGCGGCGTCATCCAGTGCGGCTGGTCCGCCTGGGTGGCAGTCGCCATGGCCATCCACTGGTTGACGAAGGTTGCGTCAAGCGGATCGGCTTTGGCGGCGAACGGCGAAAGCGCCAAGCCTCCAATCGCAAAGACTCCAATCGCCGAGATTGCAATCGCGCGGCCCAATCCGCGACCGATGTCTGATCTCTTGTCGTGTGTGTTAGTCGAAACTGAACGCAAACTCCGCCCGTTGTTTGCCGATTTTTTCACGTTGACCCCCGCCCTGTGATACAGCGGCGCTGTATCCGAAGTTATACAGCGGTACCTTCAGTTCCCGGCATCCCCTTGTCAACGGTCCGGCCGGTTATGCTGTATCGACGCCGGTGTGTGTGACATCTTGGCAACACGCACCTCGGTCAAGACTTTCCGCGGCCATCGGCACCGATATTGGAGGCGACCGTCAACGGCCTGTATCGCCTTCAGGCGCCAGCGCCGGCGAGTAGTTGGACGGGACCTGGAAGAGTTCGGCCGCCTGCGGGCCGTAGCTTACCGATCGCGCTTGCATAATGGTCGCGCCGTCAACGACGAGCCGGAGCAGGACGCCGTCAGCCGTGGCGCACACCGTGTGTGTCTCCACATCTTCCGTCCACGTCCAATCGGTGCACTGCAAACCGGCTATGACGGATTCGACTCCGCGTTTGAGGACCACGCCCGCTTCCGGCTCTGGAGGTTGGCGCGGCGACCCCTCAAGGGTGCGAAAGGTCCGCTTCGCAGGATTGAGAAGGGTAATCTGGTGAGCTTTGCGGTCGAAAATCGTCGTTGACTTGTCTCGACCGTCGATCCGCTCCCGACGCTCGCTTGCGAGCCACCGCACACGCTGACGGATTTTCGGCCGCTGAGAGCGGGTGACGTCGTAGCTGATATCCACATCCCGCGTCGGAAAAAGCTGCGGCCGCTCTTCCGCTGAGATTTGGGAGGCAAAGAAAAGAAGGGCCAAAAACATAAGCGGCGGTAGGCTGTGCATAGCGCTCACGCGCAAGTCCCAGACGCCTTGAAACATCCGGCGCCCCTGGGCCGGGGTGGTATTCACCAAATGAGCCCCGCGAAGGTTCGGTTCCATATTACAATTATGTAAGGCCAAGCGGCTGTACCGCTAGGCTATGATCAAGCGCGGCGAGCCATTCGTATAGTTTTCCGACCGCGTCGATCCAGGTCCGTTTCCCGGTGACGAGGCGCTTGTTGCGGCAGGAGATATTCTGACGTGTGGGTCGTTCAAATAGCGCTGAGGCGGCCGTACACCTTCGTCGTCCTCTCCTTCGTCATTGCCATCTTCGGCGCGCTGGCGGCGTTCCGCACGCCGACCGACATCTTTCCCAACATCAATATTCCGGTCGTCAGCGTCGTCTGGACCTACAACGGACTGTTGCCCAACGACATGTCCGGCCGCGTCATCTACTTCTACGAACGCTATTTGACTGCGCAGGTCGGCGACATCGAGCACATCGAGTCGCAATCGCTCAACAGCTATGGCGTGGTCAAAATCTTCTTTCAAAGGGGTGCAAACATCCGCACCGCGCTAGCCCAGGTGACCGCGGCTTCACAGACGGTGCTCAAGCTGCTGCCGCCCGGCATCACCCCACCCTACGTGCTGAGCTACAACGCGGCGACGGTACCGATCCTGCAGCTGGCGCTATCTGGGGAAAAGATGCCGCAAATGCAGCTGTTCGACCTAGGCCAGAATTTCATCCGGCCGCAGCTCGCGACAGTCGCCGGCGCCGCGGTGCCCTCGCCCTATGGCGGCAAGATTCTGCAGGCGCAAGTCGATCTCGACCAGCAGGCCATGCAATCGCACGGTTTGTCGGCCAACGATGTCCTCAACGCGATATCGGCGCAGAACCTGATCTTGCCGGCCGGCGACGCCAAGATTGGCAAATTTGACTGGAACGTCGCGCTCAACGCCAGCCCGACCGTTCTCGACGAAATTAACGACCTTCCCGTCAAAAAGGTCAACGGCACGATCATCTTCGTACGTGATGTGGCCTACGTGCACGAAGGCTCGCCACCGCAGACTAATCTGGTCCGCGTCAATGGATCCCGCGCTGTGGTGATGACCATCCTCAAGGCCGGCGCAGCCTCGACGCTCAACGTCATCGACGGGATCAAGTCGCTGCTGCCGCGGGTCGAAGAAAGCCTGCCCGCCGGACTCAATGTGCGCGCAGTCGGCGATCAGTCGATCTTCGTCAAGGCGGCAATCTTCGGGGTGTTGCGGGAAGCCGTGCTGGCCGCCGGCCTCGTCGGCCTGATGATCCTGTTGTTCCTCGGCAGCTGGCGCTCGACGATAATCATCATCGTTTCCATCCCGCTGTCGATCCTGTTCTCGGTGATTGCGCTCGCCGCATTGGGCGAGACCATCAACGTCATGACGCTCGGCGGCCTTGCGCTTGCGGTCGGCATGCTGGTCGATGAAGGCACGGTCACGCTTGAGAACATTTTCTTTCATCTCGAACAGGGCAAGCCTGTCGAACCGGCGATCCTCGACGGCGCGCAGCAGATCGTGGTGCCGGCTTTTGTCACGCTGCTGGTGCTGGACATCGTGTTCGCGCCGATGTTCCAGCTCGGCGGCGTCGCGGGTTATTTGTTCCGGCCGCTGGCGGAAGCTGTCGTATTCGCGCTGATCGGCTCGTTTGTCCTCTCGCGCACCCTGGTGCCGACAATGGCGCGATACCTCCTGCACGCCCACACCGGGCATGACGAAGCGGAGGCCGCGTCGACCCAACATTCACGAAACCCGCTGAAGCGCTTTCAGTCGGGCTTCGAGCGCGTTTTCACCACCGCACGCAACCGCTACCGCGCGCTGCTTGTCGTCGCTCTGGGCTACCCCAAGACCGTGATCGTCGGCTTTGTTGCAATCGTGGTCCTTTCCTTCGGCCTGTGGCCATTCCTCGGCGAGAATTTCTTTCCTGCGGTCGATTCCGGACAGATCCTGATGCACGTGCGGGCCCAACCTGGCACGCGTATCGAGGAAACGGCGCGCCTGTTCGATCGCATCGAGCAGACCGTCCGGCGCACTATCCCGCCCGAACAACTCGACAACATCGTCGACAATATCGGATTGCCGTTTTCCGGCATCAACATGGCGTATCAGAACACCGGAACGATCGGTCCCGAGGACGGCGACGCGTTGATCAGCCTTAAAGAGGATCACACTCCGACGGAGGACTTCATCAAGGAACTGCGCACCAGATTGCCGCGGGAATTTCCGGGCACCACGTTCTCGTTTCTGCCGGCCGACATCGTTTCACAGATTCTCAATTTCGGCCTGCCGGCACCGATCGACGTTCAAATCATTGGCAACAATCAGAAGGCCAATTACGCCTATGCCGCCGACCTGCTCAAGCGTATTCGCATGGTTTCCGGCATCGCCGATCTGCGCATTCAGCAGGTGTTCAATTATCCGCAGATCAACGTAGACGTCGATCGGGCGTTTGCCAGCGACGTTGAATTGACCCAGCGCGACACCGCAAACAGTCTGCTGGTCACGCTCTCGGGAAGTGGACAGGTACAACCGAATTTTTGGTTGAATACCAAGAACGGCGTCTCTTATCCGATCGTTGCGCAAATGCCGCAATATCGCATCGACACCATTTCCGACCTCATCAACTTGCCGGTGACCTCCGCGAAGACAAAGACGCCACAATACTTAGGCGGGCTGGCCCGCATCACGCCCGGACCAAGCCCCGGCGTGGTCTCGCATTACAATGTCCAACCGGTCATTGATATTTTCGGCGCGGTCCAAGGCCGCGATCTCGGCGCTGTCGCCGGCGACATCGAGCACATCCTGGAGACAACCCGCAAGGATGTGCCGCGAGGTTCTTATGTATCGGTCCGCGGCCAGGTTCGCACCATGAGCGACGCGTACGGCCAATTGTATTTTGGGCTCGCCGGCGCCGTCGTGCTGGTCTATCTGGTGATTGTCGTCAATTTCCAATCCTGGCTCGATCCGTTCATCATCATCACAGCGCTGCCCGGCGCGCTCGCCGGCATTATTTGGATGCTGTTTGCGACCGGAACGACCCTTTCGGTCCCGGCGTTGACCGGCGCCATCATGTGCATGGGTATCGCCACCGCCAACAGTGTGTTGCTGGTAAGCTTCGCGCGCGAAGGGTTGAGCAATGGCCTCGACGCGACGACGGCGGCGCTGGAAGCCGGATTTACGCGGTTTCGGCCGGTGCTGATGACCGCGCTCGCCATGATCATCGGAATGGTGCCGATGGCATTTGCGCTCGGCGAAGGCGGTGAGCAGAACGCGCCGCTGGGCCGCGCGGTCGTCGGTGGACTGACAATTGCGACCTTGGCGACTTTGTTCTTCGTCCCCACGGTATTTAGCGTCCTGCATCGCCGGCCGCGGCGTTTGCGGCAACACTAGGAGATCGTTGCCGTGTGGATCGTCCTAACCGCACTCAGACGTCCCTACACGTTCGTCGTGCTCGCCGTCGTGATTGCGATTTTCGGCGTCCGCGCCGCGCTGCTCACTCCGACCGACATCTTTCCAAACATCAACATTCCGGTAGTCAGCGTTGTTTGGACCTACAATGGCTTGCTGCCAAACGATATGTCCGGGCGTGTCATCTACTTCTACGAACGGTATTTGACCGCGCAGGTCGCCGATATCGAGCATATCGAGTCGCAGTCGCTGACCGGCTATGGCGTGGTCAAGATCTTTTTTCAAAAAAACGTCGACATTGCCGCGGCTTTGGCACAGGTGACCGCTGCTTCGCAGACCGTGCTCAAGCTCCTGCCGCCCGGCATCACCCCGCCCTACGTGCTGAGCTACAACGCTTCGAGCGTGCCCATTCTGCAGCTTGCACTGTCGAGCAGAAAACTGCCGCAAATGCAGCTGTTTGATTTGGGTCAGAATTTTATCCGGCCCCAACTCGCGACCGTGGCTGGCGCGGCGGTGCCGTCGCCCTATGGCGGCAAGATTCTGCAGGTGCAGGTCGATCTCGATCAGCAGGCTATGCAGGCCCACCACGTATCGGCCGACGACGTCGTCAATACCATCTCGGTACAGAACCTCATCTTGCCTGCCGGCGATGAAAAAGTCGGTAAATTCGACTGGAACGTCGCGCTTAACGCAAGCCCGATCGTGCTCGAGAAGATCAATGACCTGCCGGTGAAGAAGGTCAACGGCACGGTCATCTTCCTCCGTGACGTAGCTTACGTGCATCAAGGTTCGCCGCCGCAGACCAACCTTGTTCGGGTCAACGGCTCTCGCGCGGTGCTGATGACGATCCTTAAGGCTGGCGCGGCGTCGACGCTCAGCGTCATCGATGGCATCAAATCGCTGCTGCCGCGTGTTGAAGAAAGTCTCCCGGCCAGCCTCAATCTGCATGCGGTCGGCGATCAGTCGATCTTTGTCAAAGCGGCGGTGTTTGGTGTCATCCGCGAGGCCGTGCTCGCGGCCGCTTTGGTCGGCGTTATGATCCTGATCTTCCTCGGCAGTTGGCGTTCCACCGTCATCATCCTGATCGAGATTCCGCTGGCCATACTTTTTTCGCTGACCGCACTGTCTTGGTTAGGCGAGACGGTCAATGTCATGACCTTGGGCGGCCTTGCTCTCGCCGTCGGCATCCTTGTCGACGACGGCACCGTCACGATCGAAAACATCAACTATCATCTGGAACAGGGCAAACAGATCGAGCCGGCGATCCTCGACGGTGCACAGCAGATCGTGATCCCGGCCTTCGTGACGCTGTTGTGCCTGTGCATTGTTTTCGTCCCGATGTTCCAGCTTGGCGGCGTGGCCGGCCATCTGTTCCGGCCGCTGGCGGAAGCGGTGGTATTTGCTCTCATCGGCTCTTTCATCCTGTCACGCACACTCGTCCCGACCATGGCCAATTATCTCATGGGTAGCGAGCATGGCGCCGCCGGCCATGGCCAACAACCGACACGCTCGCGCAACCCTCTCAAGCGTTTTCAGCTCGCATTCGATCGGCAATTTGGGCGGATCCGCGACCGCTACCGATCACTCTTGTCGCTCGCGCTTGGCCGCCCAAAGATTTTCATCGCAGGGTTCCTTGCCTGCGTGCTTGTGTCGTTCGGGCTGTGGCCGTTTCTCGGCGAGAACTTCTTTCCGGCGGTCGATTCCGGACAAATCCTGCTGCACGTGCGCGCGCAGGCCGGCACGCGCATCGAGGAAACAGCACGGCTGTTCGACTTCATCGAGCAAACCGTTCGTCAGACTATACCGCCCGACCAGCTCGACAACATCGTCGACAATATCGGGTTGCCGTTTTCCGGCATCAACATGGCCTACCAAAACACCGGAACGATCGGCCCCGAGGACGGTGACGCCTTGATCAGCCTGAAGGAGGGTCACTCCCCGACGGCGTCGTTCATCAAGCAGCTACGCACCGTGTTGCCGCAGAAGTTCCCGGGCGCGACCTTCTCGTTCCTGCCGGCCGATATCGTCTCGCAGATCCTGAACTTCGGATTGCCGGCGCCGATCGACATTCAAGTCATTGGTCGCGATCAAAAGGCCAACTATGCCTATGCCACGGACCTGCTCAAGCGCATCCGTGCGGTTCCGGGCATCGCCGATTTGCGCATCCAGCAGGTGTTCAACTATCCGCAGATCAACGTGAACGTCGATCGAACGTTCGCCGGCGAAGTTGGCCTGACCCAGCGCGACATCGCCAACAGTCTCCTGGTCACACTCTCGGGAAGCGCCCAGGTCCATCCGAATTTCTGGCTGAACACCGAGAACGGCGTTTCATATCCGATCGTTGCGCAGATGCCGCAATACCGCATCGAACTCGATGTCGGACCTCAACAACGTACCGATTACGTCGGCGGACTCCGAAAAGCTGCAATATCTGGGAGGCCTCGCGAAGATCACACCTGGACCGAGTCCCGGCGTCGTCTCTCACTACAATGTGCAGCCGGTCATCGACATTTACGGCGCGGTGCAAGGCCGCGACCTCGGCGCTGTCTCCAGCGATATCGAGCGCATCCTGCGGGAGACACGCAAAGACGTGCCACGCGGCTCTTACGCCGTACTGAGCGGGCAGGTTCACACCATGACCAGCGCCTATAGCGAGCTTTACTTCGGACTGGCCGGCGCCATCCTGCTTATCTATCTGGTGATCGTGGTCAATTTCCAATCGTGGGTCGACCCGTTCATCATCATCACGGCGTTGCCGGGCGCGCTCGCGGGAATCGTCTGGATGCTGTTTATGACCGGCACGACGCTTTCGGTCCCAGCCCTCACCGGCGCCATCATGTGCATGGGTATCGCCACCGCAAACAGTATTCTGCTCGTCAGCTTCGCCCGTGAAGGCCTGGCGGAGGGATTGGACGCGGCGGCGGCGGCGCTGGAGGCCGGCTTTACCCGGTTTCGCCCGGTGCTGATGACGGCGCTGGCGATGATTATCGGCATGCTGCCGATGGCATTTGCGCTTGGCGAAGGCGGCGAGCAGAATGCACCGCTCGGCCGCGCGGTCATCGGCGGCCTCTTGGTCGCGACTGTGGCGACGCTGTTCTTCGTCCCAACCGTTTTCGCGGTCTTGCATTCCCGGCAGGATCGGCATCGTGAAGCTTCGCGCGGCGCTGCTGATTCCGCGGCGCCCGCCTAAACGCGAGCACCACTAAACGCGAGCATATATGGCCTCAGAAGAACACCGGCCCCATCAAGATACGGCATCGACGCCGCCGCGACCGCCGCGGAATCTGCGAACCATCGCGCTGGTTGCTGTCGCCGCCGCGATCCTCATTGCGCTATTCGGGATTCTGCAACGGCGGAGCCATGAGGAAGAAGTCAAACAGTGGACGCAGGAACAGGCGATTCCGACCGTTGCGGTGATCTCGCCAAAACAGGGCGCCGCAGTCCAGCACCTGGTGCTGCCCGGCACCGTTCAAGCCTGGTACGAGACGCCGATCTATGCGCGCGTCAGCGGTTATCTGAAGAACTGGTACTTCGACTACGGCGCCCACGTGAAAAAGGGCGACCTGCTCGCCGAAATCGACGCCCCGGATCTCGATGCCCAACTGGCGGCGGCGCGAGCCAGGCTCAATTCCGCGCAAGCGACCGTCAAGGTCCGAGAGGCGGAGAAGGAGTTCGCCGAGTCGACCTTCGCGCGTTGGCGTGACTCGCCGAAGGGCGTCGTTTCGGTACAGGAGCAGGACAGCAAGCAAGCCGACTACAACAGCGCCATCGCACGGCAGAACGCCGCCCAGGCGCAGGCCGCCTCCGATCAGGGCGACGTCGATCGTCTCCAGGTTCTGGAAGACTACAAGAGGATCACGGCGCCCTTCGACGGCGTCGTCACCGCGCGGGAAACCGACATCGGCGCTCTGATCAACGCCGGCAGTGGAACAGGCGGAGGCAATGGGCCGGAGCTGTTCCGCGTTGCGGATATTCACGAGATGCGAGTTTACGTCCAGGTGCCGCAACAATTGACCGCCGGCATCCATCCGGGACAGACCGCCACGCTCGACTTACCGCAACATCCGGACACAACGTTCAAGGCGACCATCGCCACGACCTCGAATGCCATCAGCGAGAGCGCACGCACGCTACTGGTGGAACTGCATGCCGCCAACCCGGATGGACAGCTGCAGCCGGGCGCCTACGCCAAGGTCAACTTTGACCTGCCGGGCAATCCGCATGTCATGCGGTTGCCAACCAGCGCGCTGATCTTCCGCGAGAACGGGCTCGAAGTCGCGACGATCGGCCCGGACAACAAAATCGAAATGAAGCCGATCACGCTCGGGCGCAATCTCGGCACCGAGGTGGAAGTGCTCAAGGGGCTGACGCTGACCGATCGGGTGGTGAACAGTCCGCCGGACTCCCTTTCAGCAGGCGACGCGGTTCGCATCGCCGGTCAACAATCCAGCACCGGCGGCGATGGGCGGCAGTCTGGCAAACCGGGAAGCGATGACGTAGCGGCGGCGCCGCAACCGAAGCCGTAGCGAACCGTTGCGTCAGATTCCTTGGCCGCGTCCCGGGTGTGCCGAGACATTGACCCGGAAGTGCTGCAACTCCTTGCGGCCGTTCGGCCAAGTGACTTCCAGCAGGAACTCGTCGGTGCCGCTAAATTCGGCTGCTCCATGATAGAGCGCGACAAGGGCTGGAACCTCGGTCGCAAGGCATTGCTTGATATTGGTCGCCTTCAACGTGCCGCGCTTGACGTTAACAAAGCCGTGCGCAGGCGGGGTGGCAAGCCGGATTGCGGGCAGCGGTCCCGAGGTGCAATCCTGCTTGATGTCGGTATAGACGCCAACGCGGGCATCACGGCCCGCCGCCGCCTTGACCTCGCGTTCAACGACGCTCCCCTGCGCGTGCGCCGTGAGCGCACTGAGGCACAACAACGACGCGGCGAGCCAAATTCGCTTTTGACGCCGTCGGCTTGAAGGGACTTGCTGAGACATCGCGGCCACTTTCGATGCATCCGGTTTAGCACACCGGCGCGGTCCGGAAACTGGCTTGCTTGCCGTCCCGCCAGCGCATAGTGATAGCGCAAGATCGGAGAGGTGGCCGAGTGGCTGAAGGCGGCGGTTTGCTAAACCGTTATACGGTCTAAAGCCGTATCAAGGGTTCGAATCCCTTCCTCTCCGCCAAACCACCACTGTGTCCAGCCCGCTCACACGTGCCGTAGCATCTCGCCCGGCCGGCGCAAGCGTGCGGTCCCTTTGGGCAAAGTATCGCCGAGAACGCTTCCCACTGCACCCAATTGGCGCTCTTTCGTCGCTGCTCGGAATCAAACTTCGCAAACCGGAGCGCTGCATGAATTTTCCGGCGTGACGCTGAAGGTGCGGAATGCCGAACGATGGTCATGCCCGTTCCTCATTGGTCCGCTGCACGAATCGCGTTGGTTGCCTTTCCGTCGTTGCCATACTGTCCGACTCACACGCACCAAAACCTTCGGGGCGCGCCCGCAAGTGGACGAGAGGTTATTGATTTGAGCCAAGCGATTATTAGCCGGTCAAAGGCCGGGTCGACCGCATTTGTTATTCTGATCGCAATCACGTTCTGCCATCTTCTGAACGACGTCATGCAGGCGCTGTTGCCGGCGATCTATCCGATGCTGAAGACCGGCTTTAGTCTTTCGTTCGGGCAGATCGGCCTATTGACGCTGATTTTCCAGGTTACCGCTTCGCTTCTGCAGCCGATGGTCGGCATTTACACCGACCGCAAGCCGCAGCCTTACTCGCTGCCGCTGGGCATGGCTTGTTCGCTGCTCGGCATGGTCACGCTGGCCTTTGCGCCAAGCTTTCTGACGCTGCTCGCGGGCGCGGCATTTCTTGGCCTCGGCAGCGCGATCTTTCACCCCGAATCTGCGCGTCTTGCCAGACTGGCGTCGGGCGGCGCTCACGGTTTCGCACAATCGTTTTTCCAGGTCGGCGGCAATATCGGAAGCGCGCTCGGGCCGCTGGCGGCCGCTTTCATCGTTTTACCGAGAGGACGCGGCAGCGTTGCATGGTTTGCCTTGGCGGCGCTTTTGGGAATAGGCATCCTGGCGGGCGTTGGGCGGTGGTACCAACGCGCCGTTCATTCCAGAGCAACCAGGCCCGGCACATCGGTACAGCACATCGCGTTGCCGCCGTCGCAGGTGCGGCGGGCGTTGGCCGTGCTGATTGCCTTGATCTTCTCCAAATTTTTCTATCTGGCGAGCATCACCAGCTACTACATTTTCTATTTGATCCACCGCTTCAATCTGCCGACAGAGACAGCGCAAATTTATCTCTTTGTCTTTCTGGCCGCCTCGGCGGTCGGGGTCTTCATCGGCGGACCCGTCGGCGACAGGTTTGGCCGCAAGAAGGTCATTTGGGGCTCGATCGTCGGCGTTCTGCCCTTTGCGCTGGCGTTGCCCTATGTGGGCCTGACGGCCACGCTTATTCTCAGCATCATCATCGGGTTGATACTGTCGTCCGCGTTTTCAGCCATTGTCGTCTATGGTCAGGAGTTGATGCCGGGCCGCGTCGGCATGGTTTCGGGCCTTTTCTTTGGGCTCGCATTCGGAATGGGCGGCATCGGCGCCGCTGTGTTGGGTGAGCTTGCCGATTGGACCAGCATCGAATTCGTCTATCGCGTGTGTTCCTTCCTGCCGCTGATCGGCCTGCTCACGGTTTTCCTTCCTAAGGTCGAGGACATCGCGCCGAGGCGCATTTAGCAACAAATCGTTTTTGGCCATCTCGGACATCGGGCACATTGGTCGGCAGCCCGCCGCTCGGGGCGCCGGCGGCGCATAGTGATAGCGCAAGGTCGGCGACGCGGCCGAGTGTGTCCGGTACGGTCTGTCACCTATGTCTCAGGCCGCTCAACAGAATTGCGAACGCCGACCTAAACGCCGTCACGCAGCGGTACGGACCGGTTTCGCGCGTTCGATCCGTTCGCGCTCGCGGGGACTGTTCAACGCTTCCCACAGATCGCCACGCCGCTGCACGTTGAGCCAGAAGTCCGCGCTGTTGCCGAATACGCGCGCCAAGATGAGCGCAGTTGCCGCCGTCACGTTCCGGCGGTTATTGCACAGCTCATTGACGTGCTTGCGTTGAACGCCCATCGCCTTAGCCAACGCGCCTTGCGTTAGCCCCATCGGCTGCATGAATTCCTCTACAAGAATTTCGCCGACCGTGGCTGGTTTGCGCTTCGTCGTCAGCATGGTTCGCCTCATCTATAGCTGTGGTCGTCCAGATAGACGCTCTCGGCTTCGCCGCCGCTGCCGTCCCACCGGAAGACCAGCCGCCACTGGTCGTTAACGCGGACCGAATGCAAACCCGTCAGGTTACCGCGCAGCTTCTCGAAATGATTGCTGGGCGGCACCCGCAAGTCCTGATCGGTTGTTGCGTCGTCGATCATCTGGAGCTTGCGGAAGAGCCGGCTTTCGAGATCGGATGGGATGCGCCGCGACCGGGCATCCTCGACGAAAAAGGCGCGCAGCCATTCGTCACGAAAGCTCACAATCACGTGGCCGCTCCAGCATGTGTCTATGTACCACTCTTCGGTACAAAGTGCAAATCGCTGAAGCTTCTTCCGTCGACGGGTGGCGCTCGGAACAGTAATTACTGCGTCACGCCCCGAACGTCCGCATCGAAGACCGCCGCAAAGCGCGCGCTCGCCAAAGTCTAGGCGAAGCGAACGCTCTAAGGCACGCCTTACGCCGCGATCGCCTGTTCCGTCACCACCGCCGGCTCAGCGGCGACCGCGGTTCCCCGCAGCCAGTCGCGCGCTGCGCGCTGTGCAGCGGCGATTTCCGCGTCCGACATTTGATCGGCAATCTCGCGGCGCAAACGGATCGCTTCGTGGTTGCCTTTAGCGACTGCGAGGTTGAACCATTTATGCGCGGAGACGAGATCGATCGGCACGTCGCGGCCGACCGAATACATCATGCCGAGTTCGAACAGCATATCGCCGCCAGCGGGCCCCTCGCCGAGCGGCGCAATGCTGCCGTCGAGGATTTCAAATCGCGCCATTTTGTAGCTCCCCTGTTTAACGCCCCGTCGCCCGTCCCTGGGCGACAAATTCGCCGGCGCTTTCGCCGATCGATGTGGCGATCATCAACGGAAGATTTGAATGGTAGTTTAAGCAACGCGATGAATTAAAACTGAACGGCGGCTAATCCGCTTGCGCGAAGTTTGGAAACGCGCCGTTAAGCACCGCGCGAAGCCGGCCGGCGTGCGGTAGCGCTCGGCGACGCTACAACGGGCATCGCTTAAGGCCGTAAAGCGGCTTGCAATGGCGATTTCCCCGCGGTTATCTTGCGCCTCCGCCGACAAGCAAACCCTGGGAGGGGCGATCATGAAATTGCTTCACATTACCGCCGCCGCAATCGCTTCCACGATCGCGATCGCGCCGATTTTGATCGCGCCAGCGCACGCTGCCGATCCGCTCGGCACGTGGCTCGCCGGCGACAAGAAAGGCAAAATCCGCATCGTCAATTGTGGCGGGGCGATATGCGGCAACCTGGTTTGGCTGGCCGAGCCAAACGATCCCGCGACCAAGCAGCCGAAGCTGGACGATCAAAACGCCGACGTCGGTAAGCGCTCGCGACCGCTTGTTGGCATTCCAATCGTCCTCGACATGAAGCCGAGCGGCGGGGACAAGTGGGATGGACAGGTCTACAATTCGCGCGACGGTCGGACTTATTCCGGTTCCTTCACCCTGACCGGCGCCAATACCGCGGAACTCAAGGGCTGCGTCGCGGTCGTGATGTGCAAGTCGGAGACTTGGACGCGGTCGAAGTAACGCTTGTACCGTCATCCCCTCGAGGCTCGGCGCTTTGCGCCGAGCACCTCAGGGTGAGGGAACGGACATCATCTCGCCCGCTGGCCGAACAAGACCGCGCGCACCTTCGGATCGCGGATGTCGACCGCTGAAGCAGCCTCAACGCGGATGGCAAGCGCGCGTTTGACCGCGGGCCGCTCGCGGATGGTTTCAAACCACCGCTTGAGATGCGGAAACAGCGCGAGGTCTTGCCCCATGCGCTCCGCGAGCTTGACCCAGCCGAAGCTCGCCATGTCGGCGATCGAATAACGCCCGGCCAAAAATTCACAATCGGCAAGCCGCGCGTTCATGACGCCGAACAGGCGGTTGACCTCGTCGGTGTAGCGCGCCACCGCGTAGGTGATCATCTCCGCCGCGTAACGGCGAAAGTGGTTGGCCTGACCCGCCATCGGTCCAAGCCCGCCGACTTGCCAGAATAGCCACTCCTCGACCGCGACCCGCGCGCGCTCCGTCTGCGGATAAAATTTGCTGGTCTTGCGGCCGAGGTACTGAAGGATGGCGCCGGACTTGAACACCGAGATCGGCCGCCCATCGGGACCATCGGGATCGATGATTGCCGGTATCCGGTTATTCGGTGAAATCGCCAAAAAGTGCGGCGTAAATTGCTCGCCCCTGGAGATGTCCACAGGTCGGACGACATAGGGCAGCCCGCACTCTTCCAGCATGATCGAGATTTTCCAGCCGTTCGGTGTCGGCCAGTAATAAAGCTCGATCGGCTTATCGCGGCGCGCCGCTGGATGCGCTTTTGTGCGTGCAGTCTTCTTCTTGCGTGATTGAGCTGGCATTGCCGCCGTATAAAAAACGGCGCCGCAGACTATCGCCACGACGCCGAAAGTGGTCTTGGGAGGATTTACCCACACCACACACACAAACCGAGGGCGTCGGCGAGATCACTTAAGGTTTTGGTCCGCTGGCTATTTGCCAAAGGGAGGTCCGGATTGACCCTTTCCTCATCTCCACGGCCGCGCGCTGATGCAAACGACTGTGAAGCCCAAACCCCTGTCTCGCCGACGCCCCCTGTTGTCCACCTGAGCCGGCCCGTCTCGGGCAGTGATATCGCCCTCGACGAAAGCCGGCCCGTGTGACGCGATCTCCGACTGTTGTCAGCCGAAGACCGATTGCGGCGTCGTCTACTTTTTCTTTTTCCGGCGAGTAGTCTTCTTCGCCGTCTTCTTTGCCGCTGCCTTAGTCTTTCTCTTCTTCGCCATTGCTGCCCTCCTAGCTTGAGTGGATGGCGACATCGGTGCAGTGCAGTCGCGAATCGATCCGCACTACCTTCCGATTACTACAGCAGGAAAAAAATAACAGTGACTCCACTTAATTTTGTGTGTAAGTGCCGCGCCGCGCTTGCGGAATTCGTCCGCCGCCCGCGCATCAGCAAACACGCATGATGAAAAAACTTTGCGGCGGCGCGTTTGCGCGCAAAAATTCCGCGCGACGAAGAAATGCCGATGAAATGCAGGTTTGTGCGACGTCGCATCATGCAACGCGACGCCAAAAGCGCCCGCATCATGCGCCGATGATCGGCGTTTTTGCCGGCGCTTTAGTGCGCGTAAATACGCATTCACCACTTGGAAAATATTTTGCGCAAAAGGCCGCTTGCGGGTGCGTCACGGGCCTCACTCGGGTGAAAAACGTGCGAATCGGTGCAGACCGATTCGCTTTTCGCGCCGCGCGCACCCTCCTTCGGCGGTGTGCAATAGAGTCTTTCGCGTTCGTTTTGGTGTTGCGCGATGATCGCGCCGCGTGTTCGCGACGTGCGCGACGCAGCGAGCGGCGCGTTCAGCTTCCGATCCGTTGCTTTAACAGATCGTTGACCGCCTGCGGGTTGGCTTTGCCGCCCGAAGCCTTCATCACCTGGCCGACAAACCATCCGATCGCCTTCGGATTGGTCCTGGCGTCGCCGACTTTGTCGGGATTTTTGGCGATAATGTCGTCTACGAGCTTTTCGAGCGCCGAAATATCGGTGACTTGCTTCAATCCGCGCGTTTCGACGATCGCGCGCGGGTCGCCGCCCTCGGTCCAGACGATTTCGAACACGTCCTTGGCGATCTTTCCCGAAATCGTACCCTCGGTGATGAGGTCGAGGATGGTGCCAAGCTGCGCTTCGCTCACCGGCGAGGCGGCGATGTCCTTGTCTTCCTTGTTGAGGCGGCCGAACAGTTCGTTAATCACCCAGTTTGCCGCCGTCTTGGCATCGCGCCCCTTCGCCACCGCTTCGAAGTAGTCAGCGGTGGCGCGTTCGGCGACGAGAACGTCCGCTTCGTATGCAGACAGTGCGCGGTCACGCATGAAGCGCACCCGCTTTTCGTCGGGCAGTTCCGGTAAACCTGCCTTGAGCTTCTCGACTTCGCCTTGCGCCAATTCAAGCGGCAGGAGGTCAGGGTCGGGGAAATAGCGGTAGTCGTGCGCCTCTTCCTTGTTGCGCATCGAGCGCGTCTCGCCCTTGTCGGGATCGTAGAGCCGGGTCTCCTGCTCGATGGCTCCACCGTCTTCGATCACGGCGATCTGGCGGCGAGCCTCGTGCTCGATCGCCTGACCGATAAAGCGGATTGAATTGAGATTCTTGATCTCGCAGCGAGTGCCGAGCGGCTCACCTCGCCGGCGCACCGATACGTTGACGTCGGCGCGCAGGTGTCCCTTCTCCATGTCGCCGTCGCAGGTACCGAGATAGCGCAGCATCGAGCGCAGCTTGGTCAGAAAAGCTCTGGCCTCCTCGGCCGAGCGCAGATCGGGCTTGGTCACGATCTCCATCAAGGCGACGCCGGAACGATTGAGATCGACGAGCGACATGGCGGCGTGCTGGTCGTGCAGCGACTTGCCGGCGTCCTGTTCGAGATGCAGCCGCTCGATGCCAACATGCACGGTCTCGCCGTCCGCCAGATCGACGACGACCTCACCCTCGCCGACGATCGGCGATTTGTACTGGCTGATCTGGTAGCCCTGCGGCAAATCCGGATAGAAATAATTCTTCCGGTCGAACACCGACTTCAGATTGATCTTGGCCTTCAGCCCGAGCCCGGTGCGCACCGCCTGCCGCACACATTCGGCGTTGATCACTGGCAGCATACCGGGCATGGCGGCGTCGACGAACGAGACGTGCGAATTCGGCTCGCCGCCGAAGGCGGTCGAAGCGCCGGAGAACAGCTTGGCTTCCGAAGTGACCTGGGCATGGACCTCCATGCCGATGACCACTTCCCAGCCGTCGATCAGCTTCGATTTTCGTTGCGCCGGTGCATTCATGGAGACGGTCGGTTACGCGCTTGGCTCGCCCATCGCAAGCCCCGGCGAGCGCAGTTGCTGCCCACCCTGCCCGGCGTCGCAATTGCGACGTCGCGTTGCAACTTCTCGGCTTTAGACAAGGCGCGACAACGCGGCCTATGCTCCGGTCATAAAGCTAACAATACCGGGAGGACTCCAATGAAACACGTTCCATCGATATTTGCCGCCGCGGTTACGCTGCTGGCAGCAACGAGCCTGCAGGCCGAGCCGCTTTACCCCGATGTCGTCAACACCTCACACGCCACGCCGGAAGCGGCTTCGTTCTTTAAGTCCTATTTCACCGCCAAAAGCGAGCACAAGCCGTTGCCGACGACGGACCACTTCTCGGAAGCGCACCTCACTTATATAGACGCGGCGCTCGGTTGGCCGTTCTACAACAAGAAGGGGATGACCGAGGTTTTCGAGCAATTCATGCCGAAATGGCCGCCGGCCGGCCTGTCGTACCCGACGCGCATCAGCGGCGACACCCATTCCGCCCTGGTCGCTTTTACCGACACACCCGAATTGTTCGGCGGCGAAATCCGCATCCTCGCCGCGATCGACTTCAAGGACGGCAAAATCGTGCGCTGGATCGACTATTGGGATGGCCGTTCGTTCGGCACCGCAATGGCGGCGAAGATGCGAACGCCGGCGGATAAATTCCCGACCAACTTCGATTACGACGTAGCCAGCGAAGGCGCGTCAGCGAAGATCAAGGACGTGTCGCAAAAACTCGCCGCGGCGTTCGCGTCGGGGAATGCCCAGGCTGCAGACGCATTGTTCAGCCCCGACGCCGTTTACCTGGACCGCGCATTGCGCGCGCGCATCCTCGGCAAGCTCGCGATCGGCAAATACCTGTCGCGCATGCTGGCAACGGCGCCGTACGGCAAAGGCGCCAAGCTCGTTCACGTCGTCGGCAGCGATCGAGGGCGGCGGCTACGAATGGACCAACGCGGATGCTTCGGTAAAGCGTGGCATCGTTGCAATCGATCTGAACGCGGCTGGACAAATTGAACGGCTCGACACCACCTGGGACAACGGCGTGATGAGCGACGCCGACCTGCAGGCGCTCGTGCTGCAATCGATCGAGAAGTAGATCACTCGTCGGCTAAAATAAATCTCCCCGGACTTCGGCCCGGGGTTCTGCCCGCGACGACGCTCTTTATTTCCCCTCGCGCCACAGACCGAGCGCTTCCTGCGCCGGGCGGTCGGAGATCGAAAACAGCACCGATTGTTTCGACGCGGTGTGGGAATAGCGCTTCCACGACGGCACCACGAAGACGTCGTTTGGTCCCCACTCAAGCACCTTGCCGTCGACGGTAGTGGTGCCTTCACCCTCCGCGCAGGCGAAGATGGTGCCATCGGTCGCGCGATAGGGCTCGCCGCGAAAACCTTTCGGCAGCATGGCGAGATAAGCACCCATGGTCGGCAGCACCGGCCCGCCATTGATCGGGATTGGCGTAGCGCACACGCGCGCCGTGGCTTTTGTCGATGTCGCCCGCTTGCATCCGGCGCTCGACGATCGGACGGGTGCGGGCGTAGGTGTAATTGATCACCGGCGTGCGGTTCATCGCCGTGGTGCCGTCGGGCAGCACGCCCGAGGCGTAGAAGCTCAGTAAATCGCCGTCGTGCCGCGTCGTCGTTTGCGTCGGGGTGTCGAAATCCTCCGCAAACGAGGTTTCGAAGAAATTGACCGCCGGCACATCCAGCACGTCGAGCCACAGCATCGGCTTGTCGGAGGTGTTGCCGTGATCATGCGGCGCCCAATTGGCGGTGATCAGAAAATCGCCAGGCGACATGAAAGCTTTCTCGCCCTCGACAGCGGTATAGGCGCCCTGCGCCGTCCAGTACGAAGCGAATGGCTGAGGAGGCATGGCGGTGGGCCGGCGCGATCTCGCCGGGCATGATCATCTGGATGCCGGCAAACAGCGTGTTGGTGACGCGCGCCTCGCCGGGCAATGACGGGTTCTCAAGGATCAGCACGCGGCGCTTGGCCTCTTCGGCGCTGATCAGCCCGGCCAATTCCATGACCAGCGATTTGACGTCGTCGAAATGCCAGACCGCCGGTGCGCAGCGCGTCACCGGCTCGTCGGGAATGAGCGAACTCATCACCGTCCATAGCGGCGTCATGCCAAGCTTGGCGATACGGGCGTAATAATCCTGCCGCATCGCGTCGATGTTGTGTTTGCGGTCGGGCTGGCCGTTTGCCGGCGTCTTTGCGGTTGCGACCGCCATGGCGTCCTCCACGAGAGTCCGGGTGCTCGCACACAATATAGAGAAAGCGGCCGGTCGCGGAAATAGCGCCTCAGCGCCGGCGCTGCGTGGCTGCCATGCCTTGTAGGCCTGATCTTGAGCGCCGGATCAGGTGTTGGAATTGCCGCCGTCGACCAGGATGTTCTGCCCGGTGACGAAATCGCTGTCGGCGCTGGCGAGGAAGACCAGCGCGCCGAGGAGATCCTGCGGGTGCTGATCGCGCTTGAGCGAGCGCGAGGCCACCACGCGGTCGCGTGCGGTTGCGATATGACCCGGATTCTCGGACATCAGCGTTTCGCTCATGGTGAGCCCGGGTGACAAAGTGTTGACGCGGATGCCGTGCTCGCCGAGTTCCAGCGCCATCACCCGCGTCATCGCCAATATTCCGCCTTTGGAGGTGACGTAATGCAGCATCCACGGAATGCCGTGAAAGATGCTGCCGGAGCCAATGTTGATGATCTTGCCGTAGCCCTGCGCGGTCATGTGCGGCGCGACGTGCTTCACCATCAGGAACGGCCCACGCAGATTGATCGCCATGACGCGGTCCCATAATGCCGCGTCAATCTCGGTACATTTCGTTTCCTTCAACGGCGCGAACAGCGCGGCATTGTTGACCAGCACGTCGATCTTGCCAAAGCGCTCCATGGTCTGCGCGACCAACGCCTTGACCGCACTTTCGTCGCTGACGTCCGTGACCGCACTCGCCACCGAATTGGCGCCATGGTCGCGGGCGATCTCGCTCCGCCGCCTCCTTGCCTTCAGCAAGGTCGGCGATCATCAGCCGCGCGCCCTCGGCAGCGAGCGCTTTGGCATAATGCCGCCCGATGCCCTTGGCGCCGCCAGTGACAATGGCAACACGGCCGTCCAATCGCGCCATCAATCGATCCTCCCGGTTGCCCCCCTTTGCTCCCGTACGAGCGGGAGTTGGGAGTGGAATTAGACTTTACTTATCGCCTGGCGCTGCTCGATGAATTTCGCGAATGCCGCAAGTTGCAGGCGGATGAACTCGACCGTTTGCTGATCGGTGATCTGGCCGGTCTTGGCGTCGATCCGCGTCGAGACACTGCCAATGAAAATCTCCGGCTTGTTTAGCGTGGCGGCATCGAGAAAGAGCATCGACCGCCGCAGATCGTATTGCATCCGTCCGCCGCCGAGCGGACCGTTCGCCGCCGATTGGATCGCGACCGGCTTACCGACGAACGGCTGGTTTGGCACCCGCGACACCCAGTCGATCGCATTCTTCAAGCCACCCGGAATCGAGAAGTTGTATTCCGGAGAATTGAAAATCACGCCGTCGGCTGAGCGGATCGCGTCGGCGAGCTTCTGCACCGCCGGCGGGATACCGCTCGCCTCCTGCACATCGGCATTGTAGTTCGGAAAGTCGGCAAACGAAGGCGATTCCGAAAACGTCATGCTGGCCGGCGCCAAGCCGGGAAGTGCATTCATGACCATGCGATTGTAGGAGCCTTTGCGGAGGCTCCCACAAATGCAGACGACGTTGACGGCCATGGAAACCTCAGGCCGCTTTTTCGTCGGCGATTGGATTGCGCAGGACGCCGATGCCCTGGATTTCGACCTCGCAGACGTCGCCGTTTTTCATCCAGACCGGTGGGGTGCGGGCAAAGCCGACGCCTGAAGGCGTGCCGGTGAAGATGATGTCGCCGGGCTCGAGCGTCATGCCCTGAGTGACATAAACCAGCGTCTCAATCACCGGGAACATCATGTTGTCGGTGTTGTCCGATTGCATGACCTTGCCGTTGAGCCGGGTTTCGATTTTCAAGCCTTTACCGCCGGGCGGCAGCTCGTCGGCGGTGACCAGCCAAGGGCCAAAGCCGCCGGTATGGTCGAAGTTCTTGCCCATGTCCCATTGCGTGGTCTTGCGCTGGAATTCGCGGACCGATCCCTCATTGCCGCAGGAATAGCCGGCGACGCAGGACAGTGCGTTGGCGGCCGTCAAATGCTTGGCGCGCTTGCCGATGACGAGGATCATTTCGGCTTCATAGTCGAGCGTCTCTGTGACCTGCGGCCGTACGATCGGCTGCCCGTCCGGCACCAGTGAAGTCTGGCCGCGCATGAAAATGGTGGGGAATTTTGGAATGTTGTCGCGCTGGCCGCCTTCCTTGACGTGTTCAAGGTAATTCAATCCGAGGCATAGAATCTTGCCGGGCCGGGCGACCGGCAGACGCATAGTTCAAGCCGGAAAGCGGCTTCCGCGCACTCGCCGGCGCACGTTTGGCCATATCGGCGAGCGGCTTGAGGTCGCCGTTATTGGCTTTCAAAACCTCTCCGAGATCGGTCGGCGCTTTGGCGTCGGCGGCGGTTAGATCGATCACCTGATCGCCCTCGACCACGCCGAGCCGCGATCCACCCTCCCCTTTAAATGCAACAATTTTCATGATTTGGCTTCCTTGACTGAACTTGCTGGTCCGCCAGCGACTATAGCTGGCGACATCGGGGCAATCCACGGCCTTGCCCGCAACGGTGATCCGCGCCCGCGCCGCTCTCGTAGAACGTACGATTGAGCAATTGCGGAGGGCGCTGATGCAAATTGCAGCCGGATACGCAACGGCGCTTGTCGTCTTTGTCGTGATCGACGCAGCTTGGCTGAGCGTGATGGGAAACTTGCTTTATCGCCCGACGCTCGGGGACATCCTGTCGCCAACCTTGCGGGTTGCGCCAGCCATCGTGTTTTACGCGGTATTCCCAATCGGCATCCTGGCGTTTGCGGTGATGCCCGCGCTTAAAGCCGACGCCGTCAGCACGGCGGTGCTTTATGGGCTACTCTTTGGGGCACTCGCTTACGCAACTTACGATCTGACCAATTACGCGACGCTGCGAAATTGGAGCCTTCAGATCACACTGCTCGACCTCGCCTACGGAGCCATCGCGACGGCAGCAGCGGCGGCCGCGGCGACGCTTACCGCTCGCATGGTGTCGGCCTAGCGATTTCCGCCGAAGACTACGCCGCCGGTTTAAGCCGATAATGGCTGACGGCCCATTGCTTGCCGCCGCTGTGACCGAACAAGCCGGCCGTTGCGTGCAGGAATAGACGCCAGCGCCGATGCCACAACGGCGCATCGTCGCCATAGACGCTCCGCAGCACCCGGTCGATATCGGCAGCGTTGCGGTCGAAGTTTTGCAGCCAATGCTCGGCCGTCCGGTGGTAGTGATCGCCGTTCCACCACCACTCCCGTTCGACCGAAACGAGATCGCCGAACTGCCTGATCAGACCGTGGCTTGGCATGATGCCCCCGGTAAAAAAATGTTGCGCAATCCAGTCGGCCCGGTCGCCGGCGTCGAAGCGGTACGCTGCGCGCCGGTGACTGAAAATGTGGACGAAGAGAGCGCCCTGCGGCGTCATCCACGAGACAATGCGTTTCAGCAGCTCTCGCCAGTTCGACATATGCTCGAACATCTCAACTGAAACGACCCGGTCGAATTGGCCGGACGGGGCGAACACGTTGATGTCGGCCGCGAGCACGGTGAGATTTCGCAACCCTTCAATTTCCGCGCGTTGGGTAATGAACGCGCGTTGTGAATGTGAATTGGATACGGAGACAATGCGCGCATTGGGAAGCTTTCGCGCCATCCACAGCGAAAACGATCCCCAGCCGCAGCCAAGCTCCAAGATGCGTTGGCCGTCGGCAAGGGCGGCATGTTCCGCTGTCTCGGCAAGAGCCCGCTCCTCGGCCTGCGCCAGCGTGGCGGCTGGATTGTCATAGTAGCAGCACGAATACTTGCGCTGCGGACCAAGCATGAGAGAGAAAAACTCCGGCGGCAATTCGTAATGCTGGTCGTTTGCCTCCTGGGTGTTGATCGCGATCGGATAGTCCGCCATATCGCGGGCGAAGTCGCGATCACCTGACACGTCCTTGCTTTGCAGCCGCCGTTGCGAGCGGCCGACCAACATTTTGACCGCGGTACGCAACACTAGATCCGGCCAAGGCACGCGTTCCCCGATATCGATCGCTGCTGCTGTGAGGTTCAAGGGGACATTGCTCCCGCAATCTCGCGTGACGGCCAAGGGAAAAAGGCATTGGTTCGTGCCTGATAGGCGCGGAATTCCTCGCCTCGCGTTCGCAGCATGTGGTCCTCAAGCGGTGGGATGCCTGAGACGTAGACCAGGAGCCAATACATGCAGGCCGGCGCGAGGAGCGCGAGCCATCCCCAGCCATAGCTGCCGGATAGATCAATGGCGATAAGCGGATAGCCGAGCCAGCCGAACCATTCGAAGAAATAGTTCGGATGCCGCGACCAGCGCCATAATCCAACCCGGCAAAGCTTCCTACTTCCGGGTGAGGCGTGGCGAAAGCGCTGTAATTGTTGATCTGCTACGCCCTCGCCGGCGACGGCGAGAATAAAAATCAGGATCGCGAGGCCGTCCTGCGGACGCAGCGCCGGCGCTGGATTGTGGGCGGCGAGGAATATGGCAAGCGCGAGCGGTATGCTTACGACCGCCTGCTTCTGCACCAAAAGCCAGATCTGCCACGACGCGTTTGCGCCCCACCCCGGTCGCAACGCGGCGTAGCGCGGATCGTCGGTCATACCGGCAGTGCGCCCGGCAATGTGGAAGCCGAGGCGGAGTGCCCAAAGCGCGATCGCGATCGCAACGAGCCATCGGCGCGGAAGATTGGCCGCTGAATCGGTTCCAAGCTGGACAAGCGCACTGACAACGCCGACAAATCCCACGCCGAAGGTCCAGACCGTATCGATCCAGCCGGAATTGGCGGTGCGTTGTTCGATCGCCCAGGCAAGCGACATCACGAGCGACAAACCCGCGCCCATGGCCAGAAGCGCCGTTGCGAATTGCGCGAAGCTCATCGCGTCACCGCGCCGGCGTAAGCGGAGAGGCGCTGCGGACCACCCGGCCGAACGCGAGCAACAAAAGCGCCGACGTCATTCAAAATGGGAAGAAAATTCGACAGCAGCGGAGCAAAGCCGGCGAGAATAGTCATGTGTCCGAGCCGTCGGTAGACCACCTCCGTGGCCTCGTTGCCGTTATGGCGCAGACGCTCGGCAAGCCGTGTCGAGTTGCCCGGGCCGACGACTTTGTCTGCATCGCCGGTCACCAACAGCGCCGGCGGCTTTCGCCCCTCCGCAAACGAGATTGGCTGGGTATCCGTGCGATTGGCGCCGCCAAAGATGTCAACGAGCGTCGGGTCCCGGAGCGGGAGAAAATCGTAGGGTCCCGATATGCCGATCAGCCCGGCGATGTCGCGAGCCGGATCGAGCCCAACGCCGTCGAGCCATTGCGGATCGAGCGCAAGCATGGCGGCGATGTGCGCGCCAGCCGAATGTCCCATGACGAATATCTGCTGCGGGTCGCCGCCAAATGTTGCCGCGTTGTCGTGCGTCCAGCGCAAAGCCTTGGCGCCGTCGATCAGGAAATCGGGGAATTTGACTTCCGGGTAAAGCCGATAGTCCGGCACGACGACAACGTAGCCGCGCGCGGTCAGCGCGGCGGCTAACAGTCGATACCAATCCTTGGTGCCGCTGAGCCATCGTCCGCCATAGAAAAATACAATGACCGGCGCGTTGGCGGCGCCGCGTGGCTGATAAACGTCGAGCCTTTGCCGGGGGCCGTCAGCAAAGGAAATGTCAGTCGTCCTCACACACCGCTCCAATTCAATCGTGGCGATGATCAATGGCGCCGCAGCGCAGACCACAGCGACGAGAAACAACAAGCCGCCGAGAACCACCCAGCGGCGACGGAGCGATCGAGGCCGAGGCGCCGCTGCGGTTTGGGGCGTGAGCGACATGACCCCGCTCGATCAAATGCGTATGAACGGCTGAATCAAACGCCCCATCCAGCTTTTCAGTTGGATTTGGCCTTGCAGAGCGACCAGACAGATGCACTCGACACCATCTTCGACAACCGGCTGATGCTCAATCGTATCGTCGGCCTCATCGAAATCGCCGGCGCCGTAGCGGCCAAGCTGATGGCTAAACGCGCCCTGCAGCACGCAGGTCCATTCGAGCCCGGCATGTGCATGGTGCGGAATCCTGATGCCGGGCGCCGCTTTGAGCATAAAGACGCGGGTGCCTTCTGTCTCCGGCACCTCCACTGGGCGAAATTGCAGTCCGGGAGCGATCCGGCGCCAAGCGCCAAGCGAATACGCTGACAATGGAGTCGGCCACGCCTGCGATCTGCCACCGCCGGGCGAGATCGCTTGCGCCGCTTCGTCGGACGAAATCTGCTGCAAGGCGCGCTGGAGCGCCCCCTCTTCCAAGCCAACCGGTTCGGCGTCTTCAAGCGCGATGCCGCGCAACCGCTCAAAAGACCGCACCGCGCGGCGGCAGTCCGAGCAGGTGGCGACATGCGTGGATACCACCAGGGCGCGCCCCTCATCGAGGGTACCGGCCGCAAAGGCAGCAAGCGTCGGATCGGTTGGATGATGGGCAATCGTCATGGCAATTCGTCCGAGCGTTCGCGGAGTTTAGCCAAGGCCAACCGCAGCCGCGATTTGACGGTTCCCAACGGTATCCCAAGACTGCGGGCGATATCACCGTGGGGCCTATCCTCGAAAAACGACATATGAACGACCGTCTTTTGCTCGGTGGGTAGTTCATTGATCGCCTCACGGATCCGGTCGTCCCGCTCGGCGTCTTGCATCAGGTCGTCGGGTTGTTCGGGATCGTCGCCCCGGAGCACGTCGTAAAGCGCTTCCGCGCTCGCGCCCCGTTCGTGACGCAACCGGTCGATCCGGGCATTCCGGGCGATGGTGTAAATCCAGGTCGAGACGCTGGCGCGTGAGGCGTCGAATTGCGCGGCCCTGCGCCACACCGACAACATTGCTTCCTGCGTAAGCTCCTCCGCGGTCTCCGCCGACGTACCGGTTCGGACCAAAAATCCTTTAATGCGCGGCGCATAGAAACCGAACAACGCGGCGAACGCCGTGCGATCACAGCGCAGCGCTATTGCCGCGATCCAGTCCCCGGCATCGCCGTTGCCGCTGTCAGATGGCATATGCGTCTTGCTCCGGCGCGCAATACTCACCACCCGCCGGCCACTTCCTCCAAATCGCCGCGCACCGCTTACCAGCCGCGGCAGGACTGCTGCGAGCGCCATGTTCTCCATACCACTAATACGGAATCCAAAACGGGTTGGATCAGTCGCGTGGGCGGGAGCGCCGGTGATCCAAGCGCCAGCGCTGTGCGTAAGGATAAACGAGAAGGCGCAGTCACAAATCTTACGCCTGGAGGCCGCTCGTGGACGACCAACAGCTTGGCAGCGGGCGAGGCCGCCACTTGAGGCTTGCCGTGATCGGCACCGGAATTTCCGGCATTTCGGCGGCCTGGCTTCTCAGTCGGCGGCACGACGTCACCGTATATGAGCGCAGCGACCGGATCGGGGGCCATTCCCACTCCGTCGACGTGTCGACCCCCGGCGGGGTAGTGCCGGTCGATACCGGCTTCATCGTCTACAACGAAAAGACCTACCCCAATCTCACGGCACTGTTCGCGCACCTGGAGGTACCGACCGAGCCGTCGGAAATGTCCTTTGCCGTTTCGCTCGACGGCGGGCGCCTCGAATATTCGGGCGGCAAGCTTTCAGGTTTGTTTGCCCAAAAGCGCAACATGCTCCGGCCGCGCTTTTGGTCGATGCTCAATGACATCCACCGCTTCTATCGCGAAGCACCGAGCGACATGACGGCGCTCGACGAACTGCACACGACGCTCGGGGATTATCTCGACATGCGCAGCTACGGGCGTGCGTTTCGGGACGATCATCTCCTGCCGATGGCCGGCGCTATCTGGTCGGCGCCGCCGCAAGCGATGCTGGCCTATCCGGCAACATCTTTCATTCGTTTCCACGACAATCACGGACTGCTGCGGGTGCGTAACCGGCCACAATGGCGAACCGTGACCGGCGGCAGCCGATCTTACGTGGAGAAACTGACGGCCTCCTATCGGGACCGGATCAAACTCGGCGCCGGCGCTAAACGCGTGCGGCGGAGCGGCGACCGCGTCGGCGTTTGGGACGCGGGCGGCCGGGTGCAATGGTTTGATCATGTTGTGATCGCCGCGCACGCTGATGAAGCCTTGGCGATGCTGGAAGATCCCAGCGCCACCGAGAGCGCGCTACTCGGCGCATTCCGCTACAGCAAAAACACCGCGATCCTTCACAGCGACGCGTCGTTGATGCCGAAACGCCGTGCTGTTTGGTCCAGCTGGAATTACATCGGATCGCCCTCGCCTGAGAAAGCGGCCGATGGCTGCACCGTGACCTACTGGATGAACCGGCTGCAAAATATTTGCCAGGATACGCCTCTGTTCGTAACGCTTAATCCGCAGCGCATGCCTGATCGCCGCACCATCGTTAGCGCGCAAGTGTACGAGCATCCGCTGTTCGATGCTGCGGCGATGAGTTCACAGCAACAGCTCTGGTCCCTGCAAGGCGAGCGCAATACCTGGTTCTGCGGTTCGTATTTCGGCGCCGGCTTTCATGAGGACGGCCTGCAAGCGGGATTGGCGGTGGGCGAGGCGCTCGGTGGGGTGCGGCGTCCGTGGACGGTCCCTGACGAGTCGGGCCGGATATTCGTCGGGCAAACGCCGCCGGTGCCAGCTAAGCAGGTCGCGGCATGACAGCGAACTCTGCCCTTTTTGTCGGTGCCGTCATCCATCGGCGATTGCGGCCACGACGGCACTATCTGCGCCATTCCGCATTCTGGATGCTGCTCGACCTCGGAGAGCTCGACGCCTTGCACCGCCGCCTGCGTTTATTTTCGCGCGGCCGCTTCAATGCCATGAGCTTTTATGACACCGATCATGGCGAGCAGACGCAGGAGCCGCTGCGCTCGCAAGTCGAACGCCACCTTTCGGCCGCCGGCATCTCCCTAGACGACGGCGCCATCCAGCTCCTGTGCATGCCGCGGATCTTCGGCTACGGCTTTAACCCCCTCAGCATCTATTTTTGCCATCACCGTGACGGCACGCTCGCCGCGCTCCTCTACGAAGTCCGCAACACCTTCGGCGAGCGGCACAGTTATTTGATCCCCGTTCGTCCGAGCGACGATTTCATTATTCGCCAAAACTGCGACAAGTGCTTTTACGTATCGCCATTCATGGACATGAGTTTGCGTTACGATTTTCGCGTCGTTCCGCCGGTCCGCAATGTTTCGGTGGTCATTTCCGCCAGTGACACACAGGGACCGGCGATCATCGCCTCGTTGATCGGACGGCGCGCACCGCTCAGCGATGCGGCGTTGCTGCGGCTTTTGCTCCGCATACCGTTTCTCACCTTGAAAGTCGTCGGCGCGATCCATTGGCACGCGCTGCGCATGTGGTGGAAAGGCTTCGCGCTAAAGCCGCGGCCGCTAAAGCCGGCGTGGCCAGTCACGACGGTCATGGCGAAGGACTAGCAACGATGGCTTTGCGGGACACCCCGTTCACCGGTTCGGCGTTCGATCACTGTCCGCCGGCGCTGTCTTCCGCGCTGCATCGGACCTTGCTGCACTTCCTCGAGCGGCTCGAGATTGGGACCCTGACAGTGACCCTGCCGTCAGGAGCCTTGATCCATCACCGCGGCGCGCGCCCCGGTCCGGACGGAGTCCTGCTGGTCCGCCGCTGGCGTGCGCTGTTGCGGCTGTTGTTCGCCGGCGATCTTGGGCTTGCGCGAGCTTTTATGGATGACGAATGCCGCAGTCCCGACTTGCGGGCGCTTCTAGAGTTCGGCGCCAGAAACGCACCGGTGCGAAGCAAATTGCCGTCGGACTTTCCGCTGGCGCGCGGCCTCGACCGCGTTCGGCACGCGCTTCGCGCCAACACGCGAACGGGAAGCCGCCGCAACATTGCCGCGCACTATGACCTCGGCAACGATTTTTACGCACAGTGGCTCGATCGCGATATGAATTATTCGTCCGCGCTGTTCACGCGAGCGGGACAAACACTGGAACAAGCCCAAGACGCCAAACTGTCCCGCGTTGTCGAACTTCTGGACGTCCAAGCCGGTCAGCGCATCGTCGAAATCGGCTGCGGCTGGGGCCCGCTGGCCGAGCGCCTGGCAGTGAACACCGGCTGCAACGTCACCGGAGTGACGTTGTCGTCCGAGCAGCTTGATTTTGCGCGGGCGCGGCTTCAGCGCCGAAGGCCGGCCAAAAACTGGCATCTGCGCCTACAAGATTATCGCGACATTGATGGCCGCTACGATCGCATCGTCTCTATCGAGATGCTGGAAGCGGTCGGCGAGCGCTATTGGCCGACCTACTTCGACAAACTGCGGCAATCGCTGACCGACACCGGCATCGCCGTGCTGCAGGTGATCACGATTGCGGAATCGCGGTTCGCCGCGTATCGGCGCCGCCCGGATTTCATCCAGCGCTATATTTTCCCCGGCGGCATGCTGCCGACCGTGGATATCATCCGGCGGCAAGCGGCAAACGCAGGATTGCATCTCGTCACCCAGCAATCCTTCGGCACGAGTTACGCCAAAACGCTCGCCGAGTGGCGCCGGCGCTTCTCAAGCGCGTGGCCTCGCATCGAAACGCTCGGCTTCGATGCGCGCTTTAAGCGCATGTGGGAATACTATCTGTCGTATTGCGAAGTCGGATTTGCGGTCGACGCCATCGACGTCAATCTGATCAAGCTTGTTCCGGCGCGATGACTTAATCACGCCGCAGAAAGTACGCCTTGAGCCGTTCGCGCGCGACGAGCGCGGCCGCAAGATCAAAGCCGTTGACGACGGCGAGACGAAAACCGCCAGGCGGCATGGAATGCCGTTCCGGCGGCAGCTCCTCGTGGAACGTGATCTGAACGCTGCTGACGCCTGGAATGCGCTTGACCTCGTCAAGGAGCGGCGGCGACGGGTGGCGATAATGGATGCCGTTCGGACCGAACAGCACCACGCTATAGCCGCCGCGCCGGTCGGCATCGGCGAAATCCCAGATCCCGCTCTCATAAAGCCGCGCAACGGCTTCGACCCAGCCGGCGCCGTAAAGATCCGGCCATTGGTCGGCGAAGCGCAAGTGCGCCTCAATGATGGTAGCGCCGATGGTCTCGAGATTGAGCATGCCGGTGTAGTCGGGAAGATGTTTGCGCACCCACGCCCCGGCGCGTCCCTCAATCTCAGGGTCGGGCTCGGCATGCACAATCCAATAATCGAAAGTGCCCTCGCCCGCCGGCTTACCGGTGACATGCCGCCACCAGCGCGGCTCGCCGCCGACCACGGCAAGATCGGAGGAGACGTGACGGCCCTCCAACAGCGTCATCCAGAAATGGCCCGGCGCGTAATGCCGTTGGTAATCGGCCTCGGAATTGAGCACGCAGCTGCCGGCGCCCATGCCCTTGAGGTTGGTGATCGGCTTGGAAAACACCGGGAAGCGCGGCGGCGGCGTTCCGTGCGGGCCGGCCTCGAGCCCTTGGCTCAGCGCCACCGCAAGTTTGTCATAGACCCAGCGGTGCGCCGGGTACCACTGCCAGGCGTCGGCATCTTCGGTCGTGATGTCGGCCCTGGTCTCGACCCGCGCAAAATATTGCAGGCGCCAGGGATCGGCTTCGTGGATCGGCATAACGGCGGACGGCCGAGGTCAGAGGACGGAAGTGGCAGGATAGATTGACACTCCGTCGTCTGTCACCCGTCGTCCGGTATCTAGCTCTTTCGCCGCGCCCGGGTGCGGGCCGCCTTTTTCGCCGCGGCAGACCGTTGCGCGGCAGTCCGGCTCGACGCGGCGCTGCGCGCCTGCTGCGAAAGCGCCTTGCGTGACACAGTATTGTACGGTTCGCGCTTGAGCGCTTTGGTCACGGCACGGGATACACGCGGCCGCCGTTTCGGCTTTCTGGTGCCTTGGCCGGCCTCATAGGCGTATTCCGCGCTCTTGCGGGTACGCTCGGTGGTTTGGCCGTGCTTTGGCGGCGGCAGGTCGACACCGGCGCGACGCGCTTCGGACAGACCGATGGCGATCGCCTGCTTGGCCGAGCGCGCGCCGTGCTCGCCGTGACGAATTTTGTCGATTTCATCGCGGACGAATTCGCCCGCCTGCGTCGAGGCCGATTTGCCTTCGCGCTTGTCCCGGCGCGCCTTTTCGATGGTTCGCTTCAGCGGCATTTCCTTCTCCTTACTCCCAGCCGCGACCTCAACGCCGTCGCCAGCGGATGGTTCGGAGTTCGGATCAGACGTCGGTCATACGCAGCGCGTGAACGCTGAACAGTCCGTCGGTCCATGCCGTGATCGGCGACCAGCCGCTGCCGCGAGCCAACGCCTGAAACAACTCGATCGAATATTTGTAGCTGTTCTCGGTATGGATGGTTTCGCCGGCGCGGAATTCGAACGCGGTATCGCCGACGCGCACTTTCTGCCGCTTGGTGCTGGCGAGATGCATTTCGATCCGGTTGCGCTCGGCATTGTAGAAGGCGTGGTGCTCGAAGGCTTCAAGATCGAAATTTGCGCCGAGCTCGCGGTTGATGCGCGATAGTACATTGAGATTGAATTTGGCGGTGACACCTTCGACGTCGTTGTAGGCGCGATAAAGAATGTCAGGAGCCTTGGCGAGATCGACCCCGACCACGAAAACTGCCCCGGCACCTAATATTGCCCCGGCACGGCGCAGAAAGCCCGCCGCCTCGTGCGGCTCGAAATTGCCAATGGTCGAACCGGGAAAGAAACCCGCGCGTGCTTTGCCCGCGATCTCGACCGGCGGCTCCAGCATGGTGGTGAAGTCCGCGACCACCGGATGGATCGCAAGATGCGGCAGATCGCGGCGGAGCGACGCCGCATCCTGTTGCAGGAAATCGCCGGAAATATCGATTGGGACATATGCCTCGACGCTTGTCGCCGCGCGCAACAGAATGCGCGCCTTGGTGCTGGCGCCGGCACCAAATTCGACCAGGGCGCAGGCGGGCGGAAACAGCGACGTTATCGCCGGAGCATGTTGCTTCAAAAGCTCCAGCTCGCTTCGGGTCGGGTAATATTCCGGCAAACGCGTGATGCGCTCGAACAAAGCGGAGCCGGTCAAGTCATAAAAATATTTCGGCGGCAGGTGCTTGGGCTTGGCCGTTAAACCAGCAATGACATCGGCGGCGAAAGGATTGACCGAACTCGATCGGTCGGCGGGCACGGACAGCCGTTGGCATTACCATTTTGAACGCCTAGCGCTCGAATTCCGCCAGCCGCAAACCGCTGAACTGCCAGCGTGCCGACGGAACAAAGAAATTACGATAAGTCTCGCGCGCATGATTGGCCGGCGTTGCCAGCGACGAACCGCGCAGCACCATTTGATTGACCATGAATTTGCCGTTGTATTCCCCGAGCGCGCCGGTCTCGGCCACATATCCGGGATACGGCAAATAGCCGCTGCGGGTCCATTGCCAGACCATACCGAACGCGTTGTCGAGTGCGCCGGCGACGGCGGCGACCTCCCATTCGGCTTCGCTTGGCAGATGCTTGCCGGCCCAGCGCGCAAACGCGTCGGCTTCATAATAGCTGACGTGGCAGACCGGCTGTGCCGGATTGACGGGGCGCAGTCCGCCGAGCGTCATCGAAAACCAATCACCGCCGACCTGCTGCCAATAGCCCGGAGCGCAAAAGCTTTGCGACTGCACTTCATCCCAGCCGTTCGATAACCACAGCGACGGCGTCGTGTAGCCGCCGTCAGCGATGAATTCGAGCCAGTCGCCATTGGTGACAAGCGCGCGGGCGACCCGGACCGGCTGCAGCAGCTCTTGGTGCGCGGGCCGCTCGTTGTCGAAACAGAATCCTGAATTTTGGTGGCCGATCGTATGAATGCCGGAAAGAACCGAGCCCGGCACCGTCGCCGTATGGCGGCTTTGCGGCCAGTGCCAGGACGGATCGTACACCGGATTGGTGGCGTTTTGTGCAAACGCGTGCAGAAGATCGGTCAGCAACAATTCCTGATGCTGCTGTTCGTGATGGAGCCCGATCTCGACGATCGGCTGCACCGCTTCAAAATCGTTCGTGGTTTCGATCAACGTTTCGACGGCGGCATCAACGTGAGCACGATAGGCCGTCGTCTCGGCGACGCCGGGGCGCGTGATCAGGCCGCGTTGCGGGCGCGCATGCCGCGGGCCGGCGGCGACATAATATGAGTTGAACAGAAACGCGAAGCGTTCGTCGAACGGGCGATAGGATGGCGCGAACGGGCGCAGCAGAAACTGTTCGAAAAACCACGTCACATGTGCGCGATGCCACTTTGTCGGACTGGCGTCCGGCATCGATTGCACGACCTGGTCCTCGGCGGAGAGTAGCGCCGCGCGGCGCTCGGTCTCGGCGCGCACATCTCGAAAAGCGTCGAGCCAAAATCTGCGCGAACCGCCGGGAGGCTCCGCGAGAGCGGCGTCCGCACCGGCTGTGTCATGCAATCGAACGGCGGGGCGTGGCATCAGTTGAGCCCGGAAAAGCCAAAGGAGACGAATACCGCAACGGCAATAGTTAAGGTGGTAATCAGCCCGTACAAGGATAGTTCCATACCTATTCATACGGCCAGGGCAAAGGCCCGGGTTCGCATTTAACACGGATGTGATGAGCTAAAGAATGGCGCCCAAGGGATTGACGTTGTCAAAAAACTACCTAACGACTCCGGCCCTCGCCATTTCGCTATACGCAACATAAAGGGGAGATCCTCATGGCGAACGCGATGCTGCCGCGCGAACGCGCCGATTATTCGGCCATCGTCGATCGGCCGCCGCTGAAGCTTCCCGGCGGGGCGCGTCTCGTGCTCTGGACCATCGTCAATCTCGAAGTCTGGGACATCGGCAAGCCGATGGCGCGCCAGGTGATCGGTGCGCCCGCGGGGCAGTTGCAACTTCCCGACGTACCCAACTGGAGCTGGCACGAATACGGCATGCGGGTCGGCGTCTGGCGCTTCTTCGATTTGTTCAAACGCCTGAACATCCGCCCGACGCTGGCGCTCAATGCGCGCGTCTGTGAGGATTATCCGCGCGTCGCCAAAGAGGCGCTCGCCGACCGGTGGGAATTCATGGGCCACGCCTACGAGCAGGGTCCTATCCACGCCGAGCCCGATCAAAAGGCGATGGTCGAGCGCACGCTCGACGTCACCGAGCGGTTTTGCGGCAAACGGCCGGTCGGCTGGCTCGGACCGGGCCTGACGCAAACCCTCGACACTCCGGAAATCCTCGCCGCTGCGGGCGTCAAATATATCGGCGACTGGGTCTACGACGATGAGCCGACCACCATCCGCACCGCCGCCGGGCCATTGGTGACGCTGCCCTACACCGTCGAACTCAACGACATCCCAATGATGATCATCCAGCATCACGAGAGCGACTATCTGCTCCGCCGCGCCATCGATCAGTTCGACCGGCTTTACGCCGAGGGCGCGGAGCGCGCCAAAATCATGGCGCTCGCCATCCACCCTTATATCAGCGGCCAGCCGCACCGGATCAAATATCTCGAAGCCATCTACGATCACGCCCGCCGCCACGACGGCGTCGTCTATTGGACCGGCGAAGAGATTTTGCGGTGGTATCAAAAATCCGGCGCCGCCGGAGTTTGAGGGGCGTTCGATGCTGGGACGGGCGTTAGTCGGCGCGACACTATTGTTGGTGCTTGGGGGCAACGCCGTGCTGGCCGCGCCACCCTGCCGGACCAGCGGCACTTATGAGGCGTGGCTTGCCGCCTTCGAGCGCGAGGCCGCCGCCAAAGGGATTTCCCAGCGCGCCATTGCCGCCGCCGCGCCGGCGCTGACCTACGATCAGAAAATCATCAACATCGACCGCGGTCAGCGCATCTTTGCGCAGACTTTTCTGGAATTCTCCGGCCGCATGGCGAGCAACTATCGGATTTCGCACGGCGGCGCCCTGATCAAGTCGCATGCGGTAGAGTTCGCGCATATCGAGAAGCAATACGGCGTGCCCGCTCCGGTTATTGTCTCGTTCTGGGCGCTGGAGAGCGATTTCGGCGCCAACATGGGCAATTACCACGCGCTCAGCGCCATTGCTTCGCTGGCGTACGATTGCCGCCGCAGCGACCGATTTCGCCCGCAGCTTTTCGACGCGCTTCGATTGATCGAGCGCGGCGATCTGCAGCCGGACGATATGATTGGTTCGTGGGCCGGCGAACTTGGCCAAACCCAGATGATGCCGTCGGAATATTTTCAGTACGCCGTCGACTACAACGGCGACGGCAAGCGCGATCTGATCCACGACGTCCCCGACATGCTCGCTTCAACCGGAAATTATCTCCACGGACTTGCCTGGCGGCGCGGCGAGCCGTGGCTTAGCGAAGTGCGCGTGCCCGCGGACCTGCCGTGGGAGCAGGCGGATCTCGCGATCACGCTGCCGCGTTCCAAATGGGCGGGCTTTGGTGTGACGTTAGCCGACGGCAGGCCCCTGCCCGCCGACAATCTCCCCGCGTCGCTGTTGTTGCCGATGGGACGGTTTGGGCCGGCGTTCCTCGCCTATCAGAATTTTCAGGTCTATCTGCAGTGGAACAATTCGCTCGTCTATTCGACGACGGCCGCCTATCTGGCGACGCGTATTGCCGGCGCGCCGGCGCTCCATCCGGGCACGCCGCCGGCCGCGCTGCCGTTCGCAGAGGTCAAGGAGATGCAGGGGCTTTTGGTAAAAGCTGGCTACGACGTGGGCAACGTCGATGGCTTTATGGGCTTGAAGACGCGGCAAGCCGTCAAGGCGATGCAGGTCAAGTACGGGCTACCGGCCAATTCCTACCCGACGGCAGAACTGCTCGCGCGAATGCGTGCTCGGCACTAACCCCGAGGCTCGCGCCTATTCGCGGTTAGGATTGTTGAGGTTGTAGGGCTGCGGCGGCGGCTGCGATGCCGATGACCCAAAGCCCGATGCCGGTCCATGGAAGAACGGGGATGGCATACCGCCCTGCTGCTGCGCACCGAATTTCAGGGTTGGACCGCCTTGGCCAAACGGCTGCATACCCTGACTGCTGGACGAGCCGTCCATGTTGTATCTCGACCCGCCACTGGCATCGCCACCAACCGTCTCGAGGCTAAATGCCCACGCCGACGGCGCCGCCAGCGATACCATAGCAACCACCATTGCTCCTGCCGCCAAGCGCCGCGGCGTCAATCGAAGCATCATGATCCCCTCATCGCATGGGCCAAGACGCGGATACCGTATGAGCGTCCCACACCGACGGTCAAGGTGTACCACACCCAATGGTGTCCCGCCACGAAATCCGCCACAATATTGCGAGGTCTATCGGCCCCCGGCGAAGCAACAGACGCGGAAAGCAGCGTGTCGCAGCGAATCGCGAAGTCCTGGTTGGTGTTCATGAGTTTGGAAAATTTCGAACATGATCGATGCGTCGACCTGTTCGCCCGCCCGGACGGAAGCTGCGGGTTCGAAGAGTTCAGGCGCGACGTCGAAGATCGCGGCGTCTGGACTCCGGTCCAGTTTTACTCCGGCGCCGTTTATCCGTCCCGGGACGCGGCGCTTGCCGCGGCGGTGCAAGCGGTGGCCTGGTTGCCCGACGCAATCCGGGAAAATCCCTCCGCTCAAAAGCTATTGCCGCAAAATGCGACCTGAACCGGCGCGACCAGTCATAAGGAAAAACCGTGCATAAGGAGAAACCATGCGCAACAAGCCAAGCCTGACGTGGGCCGACGTGAAAAACATGCTGGCCGCCTGCGAAGCCGAGGCCGCCAAGAACAACTGGGCGGTGGCGATCGCCATCGTCGACGACGGCGGCTATCTGCTCGGCTTCGAGCGCATGGACGGCGCACCGCTGATCTCCGCGGAAGTTTCGCTTGGCAAAGCGCGCACCTCAGCCATGACCAAGCGTCCGAGCAAATTCTTTGAAGACCGGGTCAAGGACCGGCCGGCGTTCGTCACTTTTCCCGCCGGCTTGTTGATTCAAGGCGCACTGCCGATCATGCACCAGAACGAATGCGTCGGTGCGATCGGCGTCTCGGGCGTGCAATCGCACGAGGACGAGCAGATCGCGCTCGCGGGCGTCAAAGCATTGGGTTAGCGCGTGACGCCTGACCGTCAGGCATCAAGCTCCTTGAAGTAGCGGTAGATGCCCCACTGGCTGAACGGAATGCGCCGCTTCGAGGTCATGTAGGCTTTGATGCGCGGGCGCTTCGCCACGCGATCGTGGAGCGCAACCACGCCCGGAATCTTTTTCTCGAAGCGCTTCATGCGCTTGGGGAAAGCGTAACGCAGCCCTTCGACGATCTGGAACAGCGACAGATCGACGTAGCTCAAGCGGCCCCCAACCAAATGGCGGCCGCCGTTTCGTTGCAGCACGCGCTCGAAATAGCCCAGGTACTTCGGTACGCGGTAGCGCCAGAAATCCGCCGTGCGCCGCTTCGCCGCCGGCCGCTGCTCTTCATAGTAGAGCCACGACGTGATCGGATGATGGGTGTCGTGAATCTCGACCACGAGATCGGTGATCGTAAGCTGCAATTGGTGGGCCCAGAGCCGCCCCGCCTCATCGCGCGGTGATAGTTTAAGATGCGGCCCTAAATATAAGAGAATGTTGGCGGTTTGCGCGACGATGAGCTTGCCCGCTTTGAGAAACGGCGGCGCGAATGGCGGATGTTTGCCGCGCTCGTCCTCGATGATCTTCCACATCGCCGGTAGGCCGGCTTTGCCCTTGCGGCGCGCCACGTCGACATAATCGGCACCGGCCTCCTCTAGCGCCAGCCGCACGAATTCGCCGCGGCCCTGGACGGTGGGGTGGTAGTAGAGTTCGTAGCGCATCAGACACCTCTCCCGCTCAGGTTCGAGCCGGTTACTTTCGTGTCGCCTGCCACGTGCCGGCACAATGGCCGTCAGGACCAACACCACTCCAGGTACCGCCACCGTGCGTCATGGTCAGTCGTCCGTGCGCCTCGCCGTGACCCGTACCGGCCGTAATCCGCACGATTGTATTTCCGTTCGCCTCGACTCGGCCGGTCACTTCGAGCGAACCGTAGGCATACGAGATATCGCCATTTACGATTTGCCCACTGAAGCGATAGGACGCTTCGCACGATCCGGTCGTGGTGTAGGCGGCAACACTCCAAGAGCCGTCAAATTTGCTCTCGGCAAGTGCAGTGCCGGCGTGCGTCAAAGCCGAACCGACAAGAGCTGCGGAAAGGACAAACGCCGAGGCGGTATTGCGGATCATGATTGCTCCAAAACTTTGCGATAATCCGGCAGGCAGCCGAACATCATGGAGCTTTATATTGCTCGTCGGTCACTTTCTCCATCCATTCGACGAATTTGCCGCCACTGACCCCGGTGATAGCCACGTGGACCATGCCGGTGACCGGGCTGGCGCCGTGCCAGTGCCTGGTATTCGGCGGAAACCAGACCACGTCGCCGGCGCGGACCTCACGGGATTTTCCGCCCTCGCTCTGCACCCGGCCGATGCCTGAAATAATATAAAGAGTCTGTCCGGCCGGATGCGTATGCCAGTTGGTGCGCGCGCCGGGATCGAAGCGGACCAAGGTTGCGCGCACGTCGTCCGGCGGCATCGGCGCCTCGATGATCGGGTCCTGCCAGACGGTGCCGGTGAAATATTGCGCCGGCGCCGGGCGTGACGGCGTCGAGCCGCAGGGGCGGATGTCCATGTGCGTCTTCCTCTCATTTTGTGCCAACGACCCGCAAATCGGCGGGTGGCAGCTGTTGCGGTGGTAAGATAATGGAAAGTAGCGGGCGATACGTTCCCTATATTCGCGGCCGCCGCAACCAGGTCGCAGTCGCCGGCTACGAGGACCGAATGCAGCAGGGGGATCGGTGGCAGCGCGTCGTGTGGCTCACGCCGAATCTTGCGCGCATCGTCCGCGACCGCACGCTGCGGCTGTTCGTGATCGCGGGATTTGCTCTTTCGCTCGCTGCTTGTGACAAGTGCAGCATGCCGGTCTGGCGGCACGATACGGCGGCCACCCCGCAATCCTGTCACGACGACTTGCCGGCACCGCAATAGGCGATCACGCCGCGAGCGTTTCCTTGACGACGGTGACAAGGTCCTTCAGCGTGAACGGCTTGGGCAGGAACGGGCACTCGCCGAGATCGGCAAGGCTCTTTTCGAAGGCGTCCGCTGCGTAGCCGGACATGAAGATGATTTTCAGGTTCGGATGCCGGCCGCGCAATTCCCGCAGCATGGTCGGCCCATCCATCTCCGGCATCATAACGTCGGAGACCACGAGATCGACCGGTCGTTCGGCCTTTTCCAGGACCTCGATGGCCTCAAACCCGTTGCCGGCTTCGAGCACCGTGTAACCGCGCGATTTCAGGCCGCGGGCATTGAGCGCGCGCAAGCCTTCTTCATCCTCGACCAAAAGGATTGTCCCATGGCCGGTGAGATCGGCGGTGGCCGCGCGTTTGACTTTGTCTGCCGCCACCATCGCGTCGACAAAGGCGGGCGCTTCGGCGCCTACAGATTCGACCGACCGTTTCGCCGCCAATTCGCGGACGTCGGCCATGTGACGCGGCAGGAAGATGCGGAAAGTCGTTCCCTTGCCTTCGACCGAGTCGAAATAAACAAAGCCGCCGGTCTGCTTGATGATCCCATAGACCGTCGCTAGGCCAAGGCCGGTGCCCTTGCCCACGTCTTTGGTTGAGAAGAACGGCTCGAAAATCTTCCCCCGGATGGCTTCCGGAATGCCGGTGCCGGTGTCGCTGACTTCGACCAGCACGTAATCCGCGGCCGGCATACCCTTGCTTTGGTAGCGCGCACATTCCTTGGCGGTGACGTTGGCGCTGCGAATCTCGAGCCGGCCGCCGCCCGGCATCGCGTCGCGGGCATTGACCGCCAAATTCATAATCACCTGCTCGAATTGCAGATTGTCGACCTTGACCGGCCACAGGTCACGGCCATGCACAACGTTGAGCGTGACCTTTTCGCCGATCAGCCGGCGCAGCACGAGAGTGAGATCGCTGAGCACTTCGCCGAGATCGAGCACCTGCGGGCGCAATGTCTGCTTGCGCGAAAAAGCCACCAGATGCCGCACCAGGCTCGCCGCCCGGTTGGCGCTTTGCTTGATCTCGATAATGTCCTTGAAGGATGGGTCGGTCGGCTTGTGCGCGTTCAACAGGAAATCTGTAGCTAGAATAATGGCATTGAGCATGTTGTTAAAGTCATGCGCCATGCCGCCGGCGAGTTGGCCGATCGACTCCATCTTCTGCTGCTGAACGAGCCTGTTCTCGAGTTCACGCTGGGCTGTGGTCTCAAGCGTGTAGACGATGGCGGCTTCCTGGTCGCGCTCCGCCTCCTCGACCGGGGTCACATAGAAGCGCCCGAAGCGTTCACCGTCTCCCGCCAGCGCCGCATCGACCGGCGCGACATCGCCCTTACCTCCCGCCGCCGCCGCGATGGCGTCTTTAAGAGCTACGCGATCGCGTTCTGCGACGACCGCATCAATCGAGCGGGAGCCGCCTTCCTTGCTCAGCACGCTGTGGAACAGTCGTGCGAACAGCGGATTGCTGCGAACGATGCCGCCGGCTTTGTCCACCGTGGCAATCGCCATCGGCGTATTGTGGAAAAAGCGCATGAAGCGGATTTCGGCGGCGCGCTGCGGATCGGTGCCGTCGTCGCGCGCGCGATTAAGAACCAAAGTGCGTGAAGCGCCGGGTGTGCCGTCGGCCCCGAAGGCAAGTTTGTGAAACAGCCGGACCGGAAGTGTGCGTCCGCTGCGCGTCTTCAGATCGAGGTCGAGCACCTCGGTCTTGATCTCGCCGGCGGCGGCGCGCAGCGTCGTCAGCAGCGCGGCGCCATCGCCGGCAACGAGATCGGTCAACTTGAGACCGCCCGATCCGACCTGGGCAAGATCCTGATCGAGCCAGTTGGCGAGCGTAGCGTTGAGATAGACGACATCGCCTTTGGCATTGACGGAAAAAAAGCCGGCCGGCGCATGATCGAGATAATCGATGGCGTGCTGCAATTCCTGAAAGACATTTTCCTGCCGCTCGCGCTCGCGGGTCACGTCGGACAGTGACCAGACAGTCAGACGACGCGCCCGGCGTTCTTCGCCGAGCGGCCGCACCCGCAGCCGCAGCCAGCGCGCCGGCCGGCCCTTGGTCGCGGCGACGCGCACTTCTTCCTGCAAGCGCTTGCCTTCGCGCGCGGCCTTGAGCATCCGGTAGATGGCTTCGGAAGCATCCGCATCGCCGATGAACACACGCTCAACCGGCCGCATGTCATTGGCATTGGTCGCGTCGATGAGATCGAGATAGGCCGCGTTGGCGTAAACAACTCGCCCGTCGCCCTCGGTAACGAGAATGCCGTCAGCGGCCTCATCGATCACGGATTTGATCAGCGGGTTGGCGGCTTGCGCCGCCGGCAGCCGCAGAATGCCCGCCGCAAACGCAAACAGGGAAAACACGCCGACCGTGGCGAGCAGCGCCAGGAACCCAAGGATATATGGCTCGGCGTTGCCTCGGCCCAGCGCCACGAAACCAGCCGCAGCAGCGACCAAGAGGGCGGCAACGAGCAAGACCAAAACGATACTGCCGCCGCGCGCCCCGCCGGCGCTGCGGTCGACCGCTTTGCGCGCGCCGGAGGCGGATTCCTGGGTGATGCCCTGGGTGGTCATCGTGCTCTCTTCCTGCCCTGCACCGCGATTCGGCAGAATCTCTCGTGCCTTTTACACCGCGCACGCGCAAGAGGCTTTAAGCGGCACCTCACAACGGCCTCGGCCGGCTCGCCAGGCCGCGCAGCCGCATGATGTAGCCGATGATTTCGGCCACGGCGCGATAATGTTCCTGCGGAATTTCCTGATCGATCTCGACGGTGCCGTGCAGCGCGCGCGCGAGCGGGGGGTTTTCGACCACGGGCACATCGTTCGCTTCGGCGACTTCGCGGATCTTGCGCGCGACCAGATCGACGCCCTTGGCGACGCAGATCGGCGCGTTCATGCCGCGCTCGTATTTGAGCGCCACGGCAAAATGGGTCGGGTTGGTGATGACCACCGAGGCCTTCGGCACCGCCGACATCATGCGCTTTCGCATCCGCGCCATACGCAATTGCCGCAGTTTGCCTTTGACGACCGGATCGCCGTCGGTCTGGCGGAATTCCTCTTTCATTTCGCGCAGCGACATTTTGTGCCGCTCGAACCACTGGCGGTATTGGAACAGGTAATCGGCAGTCGCGATGATCGCGAGCACAGCCACCACCGCACCCAGCATTTGCATAATCAGCGAGCGGGTGAACGGCAGGATCGAGCCGGGATCGTAGCTGATGAGGCCGGTCAAGAAGCGGCGCTGCGGCCACAACAAGGCCGCCAAGATTGCGCCGATCAACAAGAGCTTGGCGAGACCCTTGGCGAAATTCGCAAATCCCTGGCGCGAGAACAGACGTCCGGCGCCGGCCAGTGGTGAAATCCGCGACAATTGCGGCCTGATCGGCTCGACCGAAAACACCAGGCGGTGCTGAACGACATTGCCGGCAAGAGCCGCAATCACCAGCAACACGAGCGGAATGCCAAAGGCGGCGACCACATCTACCGCCAGCGTCTGCACAAGGGCCGCCAGAGCAGGACCGTCGGTCGGAATTTCGTACGACTTGGCGAGGAGACCACGGAAGGTTGCCATAAGGCTCCTTGCCATCGGCTCCGCAAATATCATGACCATCAGCGCGCCGCCGGCCAGCATGAACCAGGTGTTGACTTCCGGACTTTTGGCGACGTCGCCGCGGCGAATGGCTTCTTCTAGTCGCCTCGGACTAGGGTCTTCTGTGTGTTCGCCGGCGTCGCGTTCCTCGTCAGCCATGGTCCGCGCTTACCCGTGCGGGGCGAGCGCCTGCATGACGCCGCCGGCATAATCGAGAAAAAATCCCATCATCCCGCCGAGCACCACCGCCAGACAAATAAGGCCAAGCAGGATCGAGAGCGGCAGCGCGACAAAGAACACCTGCATTTGCGGCATCAGCCGCGACAGCACGCCGAGCCCGACATTGAACACAAGCCCGAAGACCAGAAATGGCGCGGAGAGCTGAATGCCAATGCGAAAAGCCCCGGAGACAGTCCGGGTGATCAGCGCGGCGGCATCGCCGGTGGAGGGCATTTCGCCTGGCGCGAACAAATCGTAGCTGTCGTTAAGCGCAGCAATGACCAGGTGATGCATGTCGGTGGCGAAGAACAGCGTGATACCAAGCATGGTCAGAAAATTGCCGACGATGAGACCCTGCGTGCCCTGCGTTGGGTCGACCGCGGTCACAAATCCAAGGCCCAGTTGCTGGGCGATGACCGAGCCCGCCACCTCAAGCGCGGAAATGGTCAGCCGCGCGGTGATACCGAGCGTCGCGCCGATCAAAATCTCCTCGACCAGCATAACCAGAGCCGGCCCAAGCGCGGCCGGGTCGATGTGATAGGCGCTGCGATGCAGCGGTAGCATGACGGCGGCGAGGACGAGCGCGAATGTCAGCCGCATGCGTGCCGACAGGTTCTGCTCGCCCAAGCCGGGGAGCAGCATCAGCATCGTCCCGATCCGCGCAAACACCAAAAGAAAGGCTGCAGCGATTGCGGGCAGGAATGACAGGTCAATCCGCACGCACGCTCCCCCGCAGTTTCCTGCTTCAGCCGCCGATGATGTGTGCCGTGATCCGCATGAAGCTGGCGTGAAGCACGTCGGCCATGAACGGCAGCGCGATCAGAAGCGTAAGAAAGATCGCCAGGATTTTCGGCACAAAAACCAGCGTCGTCTCCTGGATTTGCGTCAGTGCCTGAAACAGCGATATGGCGACGCCGACGATCAATCCGACCAGCATCAATGGCGCTGAGACAAGCAGAAGCGTCACGATCAAATCACGCGCTATGTCCAATACTTCCGGTCCGCTCATTTGCTCCCCTTATCTCCCGCCGCTCCCGCAACCAAACTTGCCGACAAACAATCAGATCGGCATTCTCAGGATCTCCTCGTAGGCAGCGATCACCTTGTCGCGCACCGACACCATCGCTTGCACGGCAGTCTCACTCTCTGAAACCGCGGTAACGACGTCGATCATGTTGGCCTTGCCCATCGCCACCGCATTGGCTTGCACATCGGACTTGTGGCCGACCGCGGCTACGCCGTCGATCGCGTCCTTGAGCATCGCACCGAAATTTGGTCCACCCTCCTGGGGGACGGCGTCACCGGCAAGAGTCTTGGTTTGCTCGCCCATGCGGGCGAGCGCGGCATAGGCATTAGCGGCGGCAGCGGCCGGTGTCGGCATGGTTCACCCTCAGGTCTTGATAATATCGAGCGTGCGCTGGAGCATGCGCTTGGTGGCGCTGATGACGTTGAGATTGGCCTCGTAGGAGCGCTGCGCGTCGCGAAAATCGGTCATCTCAACCAGCGGATTCACGTTCGGATATTTGACGTCGCCTTTGCTGTCGGCGACCGGATTGTCGGGTTCGTGCCTGACCAGAAAATTCGAATTGTCAGGCGCGACGCGTCCCATCGCCACCACGTGAGCGCCAAGTTCGCGATCAAAGTCGGAACGGAAAGTCACGATCCGGCGGCGATAGGGGTTGCCGCCCGGCGTCGTCGCCACCGAATCGGCATTGGCGATATTCTCGGAAATGATCTTCATGCGGCCGCCCTGGGCGCGCATCCCGGTGCTGGCAATCGCAATCGCTCTGATGAAGTCCATCATGATGGCGTTCTCCGAATTCCTTCACCATTCCTCAGGTCGCGGCGCTATCGGACCGCGGTTTTGATCAAACCGAGGCTGTGTGTGTAGATCGATGCCGCCGCGTCGAAATCCATCTGGTTGCTGGAGAGTTTGAGCATTTCGTCTTCGTGGCTGACCGCGTTGCCGCGCGGACGCACCTCGAAGTGCGGATCGTGGCCCTCGGCGAACTGCGTGCCATTGCCGCCGGCGGCGCTGATATGGCCGGGGGCGGTGGTTGCGAGCGGCAGCGAAACGGTTTGCAGCGCGCTCTCGAAATTTGGCGGCGCCAGATCGCGCGGCCGGTAATTCGGGGTGTCGGCGTTGGCAACGTTCTCGGCGAGCACCTGCTGGCGCTCCTGATGCCATTGCATCCGCGTTCGCAGCATCGAGAGAATCGGGATATCGGAGATCGGCATGGGCCATGCCCCAGTCTTGGTTGCACCGGGCAGACTTTGCCGACCGCATGGTTAATGGCGAGTTAAAGGCGCACGCCGCCCGCATTTGCCATTAAACCGCCGTTTACCATGAGAAGTGTTGCGCCGAGGGGATCGGTCGTGATTTCGCTCAGGCGCCTTAATTCTTTGTTAGTATTCGGCACGGCAAAACTTACCGCCGCTGTTAACCATTGGAGTTCCGGTGGGCGGCAGCGGCGACACGGGGAGTAGAGCGAATGTTCGACGTGTTCGGCGCGGAGATGCCACTCGCCGTGCGGTTTTTCCTGGCATTCCTGATCGTGCTGGGATTGATCGGCGCGACCGCGTGGGCCGTGCGCAGATTCGGCGGCGGCCGGTTGAGCAACACGAACTCGCGGACGGCAGCCGCGACTCGCGGTGATCGATTACGCCAGCGTCGATGCGCGCCGGCGGCTCATTCTTGTTCGCCGCGACAATGTCGAGCACCTTTTGATGATCGGGGGACCGACCGACGTCGTCGTTGAACCGAACATCGTGCGGGCAACACCGGCGGCGCGCGACACGCCTTCAACTCGTCCGCCTGCAGCCGCTGATACCCTACCCCGGGTTATTCCCCTTCCTGAGGCTCCTTCGAACGGTTCGTGGCCGTTGCAACCGGAGCCAGCCGGCCCGCCTCTGCCGCCCGCCCCGCCGCGGCGTGGTCCGCGAGTTCGAGCCGCTCCAAGAGATGCCTCGCCAAGAAGAGCCGCGAAATTTTCCGGAGCCGCGAAATTTTCCGGAGCCTCGAAACTTTCCGGAGTCACGAAATTTTTCTCCGCCGCCGCTGCCCGAGCCGCAGCCACGTCCTCAGCGTGAGGCGCTAGCGGCGCTGGCCGAAGATCTCGCAGCCAGTCCGGTGCCGCCGCTGTTGCCACGCAATCGTCCTGTGGGGCCGACCAGGCCGCAACCGAATGAGCAGCGTCCGGAGCCGCGCATGCCGGCACCGCATGCTGATACCGAGGCCTCATCGGCGGTCGATCAGAATTTGGCGGAAATGGCTCAGCGTCTCGAAGCGGCGTTGCGCAAGCCGAAGTCTGCGGAAACGCGCGAGGCATCACCACCGTTATCGGTTGCACCTGCGATACCAACACCGCCGGTGGCCGCCCCTACTCCGCCGCCACCCGTCGAGTTCCACCGCCGAGGTGGAGACGGCATCTGCGCCACCTCCTGCACCACAGCCTCCGCCGCCGTTGCCGCGCACCGCGCGCCCGGCTGACGCAAGACCTTCGCGGCCGGCCCCCAAAGCCAGGGAAGGCAAGGCAATCTACGATTCCCTCGAACAAGAGATGGCCAGTCTGCTGGGCCGTCCACCGGGCAAACCGAACTGATGACATCACTTTGGGGCCGCCGCGTCCGTGTACAAACGGTGGCGGCCTCAGTAGCGGCTCTCATAGTTTCGGCGACGCCGCTCGCCGCCCAGGATATCAGCATCAATCTCGGCACGGGCGCCGCTGGCGGAGGCGGACTGAACGAGCGCGTCATTCAGCTGATCGCGCTGATGACGGTGCTGTCGCTTGCACCGTCTATTCTCGTGATGATGACCTCATTTACGCGGATCGTGGTGGTGCTGTCGCTGTTGCGCACCGCACTCGGCACCGCGACGTCGCCGCCAAATTCGGTCGTCATCTCGCTCGCGCTGTTCCTCACCGCCTTCGTCATGGGGCCGGTATTGACCCGCGTCTACGACGTCGGCGTAAAGCCGCTCATCGCCAACGAGATTACCGTCCCGGTGGCGCTCGAGCGCGCCTCGGGACCGCTGCGCAGCTTCATGGAGAAAAACGTCCGCGAAAAGGACTTGCAGCTATTTGTCGACATGTCGGGTGAGAAGCAGCCGCAGAAGCCCGAAGACCTGTCGATGCGCGTACTCGTCCCGGCGTTCATGATTTCCGAGCTCAAGCGCGCGTTCGAGATCGGCTTTTTGTTGTTCCTGCCCTTCCTGATCATCGATCTCGTGGTCGCTTCGGTGCTGATGTCGATGGGCATGATGATGCTACCGCCAGTCGTCGTATCGCTGCCGTTCAAGCTGATCTTCTTCGTATTAGTGGACGGCTGGTCCCTGGTCGCCGGTTCGCTCATCCAGAGCTACGGAACGTGACGACAGCGGTCGACGATAGCTGCGTATCCGTCGGCAGTTATCCCCAGACCTGACGCGCAACCTCGACCACGCGTTCAAGCTTTCGCTTCTGATCGTCCGCGCTGAGCAGATTGCCGATCACGTCGGAGGCAAAGCCGCATTGCGGCGAGATCGCCAGTTGATCGAGCGGCAGGAAACGGCTCGCTTCATCAATGCGCCGCTTGAGCTCGTCAACGCTTTCGAGTTCGGCAACTTTGCTACTGACGAGACCCAGCACGACCACCCTGCCCTTTGGAACAAAGCGCAGCGGCTCGAAACTCCCGGCGCGCGGCGAATCGTATTCGAGAAGGAAGCGCTGGTGCGGCAGTTCGTTGAACAGCCGTTCGGCGATCGCGTCATAGGTTCCTTCACGGTGCCACATGCTGCGCTGGTTGCCGCGGCACAGATGGATGCCAAAGACAGTGCCAGGGTAGTCAGCTATCACCGCCGCTTCGGCCTTGAGTGAGCGATCGAGATTCCGCCCCGGGTCTTCGCCCCGGGCTCGCATCTGGGCAAGCGAAGGCTCGTCCGCATAAGCAGTAAAGCCCGGCGCATCGATGTGAACGTAGCGGCATCCAGCTTCCACGAGGCTGGTCACGATCTGCCGCTCGATCGCGACCACGTCGGCTAGAAACGCGTCCATGTCGCGATAGACCGAAGTTGAACTTTCATAGGCAAAACGCTGGGAAATGCGGTCCGGGCCGATCAGCGAAACTTTGGCCGGCTTTTCGGCGACGTCGCGGACGAAGAGATATTCGTCGAGCGGCACATTGTGTTGCAGCGTGAGGCGCGCCTTGGCCGGCCGGCGGTGCGCGACCGCGGTCCCCGCCTGCCCCATCGTCGGAATATCCCAACGCTGGCCGGGCTCCGCGCCTTCGATCCGCTGCTCGTATACTTTCAAAGTCGAGCGCGCGGTATCGTAGCCGTCGACCGCCGCACCGAAGCTGTCCTGAAAATTCAGCCGGCGCATCTCGCCGTCGGTGACGACATCGAGGCCAATGTCTTCTTGTAACTGGACCGCATCTCGGACCGCATCGTCTTCGATGGCGCGCAATGCTTCGGCGGAAAGCTTGCCATCATCGAGAGCGACGCGCGCCTCCCGCACCGCAGCCGGCCGCAGCAGGCTGCCGACGACATCGGTGCGGACATTTGCCAGATCGTTCATGCTTTGCATTCCAGATTGATTTCCACGCATTCTTCCTCGCCTGAGCAGCGTCGTCTTTTCGTTTGGGTGAAGGGACAATAGCGCATCCCGCCGATCGGTGCGGGTGCCGGGAGATGGTCTGCGCCATCGCGGATGGAACTTTGGCAGACCGTCGGCGTTATTGACCCGACATCAAAATTTGCTGAGGAGATGACGTCATGGGTTTCGGACGTGGGTTATTGCTTTGGCTACTCGGTATTCCGCTGCCGATCATTATCTTGCTGGCGATTTTCATGCACCACTGACGCTTTGAAACGACGCAACGGCAAATTTCTGCTGCGTAATGCCCGCGCTCGTCGCGGGCATTTGCGTCTGCGCAATCACCGCTGCGCAGTTCGCGGTTTGTTGCGCGCGGATGAAGTGGGCACCGATCCGGTGGTCGCTGGGCGCGTTTGCGGCGGAGCGGAAGACGTTGGTGCGGCGGGTTGAGCCGCCGGCGCCGCTGCAGGAGCCGGTGGAATAGGGCTCGCTTGCGGATAACGCGCGCGCATGTCGCGCAGAAAACTTTCGAGCGTGTCCACCGACGCCGCCGCATGCGCGATGTTGCGGAATTCCGCACCACTGGTACCGAGCGGCGCCGAGACGATTTCGAAATCGCGTGCATCGGGCGTCTGCGCCATCTTCGCTGCGTACTTTTCGCGGAACCGGCTCAATCCAAGCGCATCTTCGCCGATCGCATAACCGGTGGCGGCGCGCAAAATGTCGGCGCGCTCAACTTCATTCAAAGGCTGCCAATCCTTCCAGCGGTCGCCGTAATAGAGTTCGAGTTGCTCCGCCGCCGGCCCCCAGCGTCGCGCCGCCCACAAAATGTCCGAGCGCAGCCTGATCACCTCCCGGCCCTGGAGACGGGCGACGACTTCGAGCGCCAGATCGTGCCGGCCAAGGTCCGAAAGCGCCCGCGCTTCAAGGAGCAGGCGTTGATTGCGCAGCTCATTGGCGAGATCGCCGCTGCGGCTGCCCTGCAGCGTCGCCAGCGCCCGATCCGGCTTGTGATTGATCAGATAAATGACGGCAAGCCGGGTCGCCACCTGGGCGCGCGCCGCGCCCTGCAGCCGGCGATCGACCTGATATTGCAACAGCTCGGCGGCCTGATCGAGCAGGTCGACGGACACCAGACGGTCGGCGAGCCGCCGGATCATCTCGTCGCCGCGCCGGCCAATCGGCGTCAGCTCGCGAAAGTCGTAGAACAACGCCAGCGCGTCGATCGGCGGCAGGCCGTCGCCTTTGCCGTTGAGAAACAACGCCTCAAACGTCGCCGCCGCCTCGTCTTCGATGTGCCGGGTCATGTCCGAATTTGGATGCGCCGCCATGGCGCTGCGCATCACGTAGAACGAGTTGCGATAGCGGCCTTCCTCCGTGTACAGCCGCGCCAACACTCCCAGCGCCTCAATTTCGGTTTCGTCGCCGCGCCAGATCGTGGTGAGTGTTTCGAGTTGGGAGATGACATCTTCGCGCTTTAAGTCGCCAAGTGCATAGCGCAGTGCGACCTCGCGCAGTTTCCCCTGCGCCGCGGCCGGACGATCCCAGGAATCCGCCGCTGTCTGATAGGCCGCGAGTGCGTCCTCCTTACGGCCCATCCCTTCCGACAATCGTCCGATCAGCACCGACATTGCCGGTTGCAGCTCGCGCGGCAGGCCGATGGTCTGAAGGTCGTTGAGCTGGTCAGCCGCGGTGGCAAAATCGCCGACTTCGATCGCCGCGCGCATCTCGTCTTTGAGCGCGGTACGCTGCAGCTCGATCGGAAGCGTGGCGATCGTCGCTTCGACGCTCTTGAAGTTCTCCCGCGCCTGCGCCCACTTGCCCTGGCACGCATAAGCCAGCGCCCGCCAAAGCGGCGCATCATGTTGATTGCCGATCGTCGGCGCGGAAAGGTCTTTGAGCGCGTCGTCGGGCCTGTTCATCATCACTTCGGCAACGGCGCGAAGTACGCTCGCTGTGACGTCGCCGGTCGCCTTGTGATCCTCCGACAAGGCGACATCGAGCACGCCCTTGGCCTCGGGATACATATCGCGGGCGATATAAAAGCGCGCGAGATCCAGTTCCGGTAACAAACGCTTGCCCGGCGGCGCGGCGGACGCTGCATCGATGAGATGGGTTTGCCGTTCGAGGTAAGTCGACTCGCGGTCAAATCCCCAGAGCTGTGAATTGAACATCACCGGCCGCAACCCGCTGCCGCGCAGCACGCTGTGCAATGAGCTCGAGAGCGTCAAACCCCCGGGCCGCGCGACGACGACCTTGTCGCGCGCGACATCCACACTCACGTCATCGGCGAGCGGCTCGACCGCGACGCCCTGGGTGGATGCCAGGACGCGGAATTCGATGAAATCCTGCTCATTAACGAACCCCCGAACCGGCGCGAAGCCCGTGACCACCAACAGATCGTCACCGGTGTCCGGGTCGTGGATGCGGTGCTGTTGGTGGGGCTCCTCAAATGGAATCGCGACGCTCGCATGATTGGCGCCGATCATGTTGCGAATCAGTTCGAGCGGGCGGGTGCGTGCAACAACGGTATCGCCGAGGGTTATAGTCCAGCCCGCTCCCTCAGGCGCGACGCTCGACAGACGTGGACGATCGAGGTGGATGCGCACAATGGCGGGGTCGGTTGCGCGGATAAATTCGGCGCCCCGAATAGTCCTGCTTGGCTCGCCATCCAAGGCGGAGAGATCGATCGCGGATTTTGTATCGAACACGATCCACACGGCGTCGGCACGGTTGAAAACCGCAGCCGCCACGGGCGCGCCGAAAGGAAATGACAATTTCAGGTTGGCGCCATCCCGGGATAGCTCGACGGCAACACCGTCTCCGGCCTTGGCACGCGCGGGGCGCGCGGCGGCGCGCGAACTGGCTGATTGACGTGGCGGCGCCGGCGAATCCTCTGCCGCGTTTGGCTCTGCCGCGGCGGCCGGGGGCGGCGCGAGCTTCGCTTCTTGCGCAACAGGCTTCGCTTCTTGCGCAACAGGCTTCGCTTCTTGCGAAAGAGGTTTGGCTTCTTGCGAGAGAGGTTTGGCTTCTTGCGGAAGAGGCTCGGCTTCTCGCGCGACAGGCTTTGCTTCCTGCGAGGGAGGCTTGGGCTCTTGCGCGACAGGCTTTGCCTCCTGCGAGAGAGGCTTTGCTTCTGGGATAGCCGGTGCAACACTTGCCGCAGATGCAACGCTTGTTGCAGGTGATTGGGCGACACTTGCCGCAGCCGGCGAAACTGGCTTCGCCTCTTGCGAAGCAGGCCTCATTTCGGGCCGGGGCTGGAATTTTGCTTGCGGTGGAGGAGACTTCACTTCTGCAGCAGACTTGGCTTCTGAAGGAGACTTGGCTTCTTGCGGAGACGTCATTGCCGGCGCATTCGGCCGCGGTGGCGAATTGGCGGGGACGGGAGCGGCAGACGCAGCTTTAGTCTCCGCCGCGATGGTCGCAGGGGCTTCGACCATCGGCTTTTCTGCAAAGCCCGCCGCGGCTGCAGCGACCGCGCGGGACGCCGCTTCTTGAGCGGAAGTTTTTTCGGGCGGGGCGGTTTCGAGTGCCACAGTCGGCCCGGGTTTTCCGGAGTCCCTGCCGCGCATCTGCGATTTTTGATCGGGGATGACGACATCGACGTTGTAGCTCTTGCCATCGCGGAAAGTGCGGACATCGACCTTGGAAAGAAAACCGAAACGGACCAGCGTCGAATCCTGTTCGGCTTCCGCGTTGATCGACGCGACAGAAGCCGGCAACGTTGCTTCCGCGTCGGCAAGATCAAACGTGATCGGAGCTTGGAAGGTGAGCGTTAGGCGATCTTTGGCACGGTCGGCGGTCACCGCCGTCTGATCGGATACGTCGAAGACAAAGCGCGTGAAGGTCGGTTGTCTGGCGACGCGCACGCGCACGGGCGGCGCCTGCTTGGCCGTCGCGCTCTGGCGCGCGAGGCGCTCGAGCCGCTCGCCTTCGCGCGCGCGCCGCGCCAGTTCTTCGATGACGTCTTGCGGCAGTCCGGGCGGTTCTCCGCTCCAGGTGTCCGGCAACAAATCGACGAAGTACTTTTGGCCGGCCCGGATCGCATTGAGTTTTACTTTGCGCTCAATCGCCATCCGCACGCCGCGGCCGTCGGGATCCCGCCGTGCCGCGCCGACGTAATCCGGCGCCTGCTCGGCGAGGCGGTTGATGCCGACAAGGGTCGGCTGCGAAAAGCCGATAATCAAAACATTGCCGGCAAGGCGCGCGGTGGCGTCGACGTCATCGCGAACCAGGAAAATGAGCCGGGCGTAGCCACCGCTGACGTCCACTTTGACGTCACCGTTCGTTGGTTGGGCCGCGGACTGTGAAGCGACCGCAAACGCTGTTGCGAGAACGGCCAAGCCGAGCGCAAACGCTCTTCGAATGGTGCGACCGCACGCCATACTGAACTCGACCAACGCCACGTTCACGAAGACAGGCGCGCCTTGACGGGCACGATGCCCGGCGCAAGACGCCGGCCAGAATATGAAAGTAAGGCCGCGCGTTTAACGGCTGATTAACGGCTTTTTCAATGATTCCAGACGGTTATGGGAAAAAGCGCGGGATTTTTTGGGCGCATCGGCAGCGTCCCCTCCCACCCCGCTCTGGGCTGCCGCCGGAACCAATGACCGCGGTGCAACGTTGCTTCGCCACAAAGCTCCATTCCCTCAAAAGGATACCTTCATGTCAGGTCCGTCGAGATATACTCGCGCCATATCCGCCGAGGTCGGGGAAATCGAACGGCGGTTGCAATCGCTCCAGAAAAATTTGGAGCGGATCGGCACGCGCACCTCGAACAGCGCGAGGGACACTGCGGAGGGTCTTGGCGACGCCGTTGCATCGGCGTTGTTCGGATGGGCGGACCGCTTTCGCCAAAGCACGAGTTCGCTCGGCGACCAGTCGGTGGCAATCGGCCGCGATGCCGCCAGATTCGGGGCCAACTTCGGCGCCAAGTTCGGAAAGAGGGCCCTGACCACAGTTTCCGACGAGACCGAGCGGCATCCGCTTTTTGCGCTGGCGGTAGCGGTTGGTGTTGGCCTGCTCATCGGTGTGGTGAGCCGAAGCCGAGGCTAGACCGTCGATCGCAAAATCAGTGTCGCTCCGAAATAGGGTACCGCGCCAGCGTGGGACCCTGTACATGCATGCGCCGTGTACCCACTGGACGGTCAATCATGCTCGGCGCCTATCCCTCGCATCGTGCCGACGGCACATCGCTCGAGAATGCGGCCTGGGTCGACCTCCTCGATCCAAGCGACGCGGAACGATCAGCATTCGAGCAGGCGTTCGGACTACGCGTGCCGACCAAAGAGCAGATCGTCGAAATTGAAACCACCAGCCGGCTCCGGATCGAGAACGACGCTCTCTACCTGACCGCACCGCTGATCTTTGTCGCAGACGATGGGGCATGGATCGTGGTGCCGACCGGATTTGTGCTCTCCCAAAAAGTTATGCTCACCGTGCGCTTTGCCACATCAACGGCGTTCGACACGGTGATCGCCGAACTGGGCGCCAGCGAGCAATGCTCGCCGGCTTTGGCGTTCGCCCGGCTCCTTGAAGTGCTGGTCGATCGATTGGCCGATTTGCTCGAGGGCAGCGGCCGTGATCTTGACGACGCATCGCATGTCATATTCCGGCCGGAGGCACCGCGGCTAAAGCTATCGCGGGAAACCACGCAGTTGCGCCAGCTTATGATCCGCACCGGCCGTACCAGCGAACGCATGGCGCGCATTCACTACACCCTGGTCTGCCTCGACCGGATGGCCAAGTTTACCGTCGAGCGCGGCCACGACTGGATCGCGGCGGATCTGATAAATCGGCTGCAAACCGTCAGCTCCGACATCAGCTCGTTGGTCCATTTCGCCGAGGGTCTCGTCAGCCGGATCCAACTCCTCCAGGATGCCGCAACCGGCATCATCAGCATCGATCAGAACGAGGTGATCAAGGTCTTGACCATCGCGTCTGTGGTGGGAATTCCGCCTGTGCTCGTCGCCGGCATCTATGGAATGAACTTCAAGAATATGCCGGAGTACGATTGGGCCTGGGGCTATCCCTACGCCCTGGCGGTGATCGTCATCACCGCGTTATTGCCGCTCGTCTGGTTCAAGTGGAAGGACTGGATTTAACCAACGGCAAATCTTCGTTTTATAAGGAATTTGGAACGAGTCAGAACAACCGACGAAAGCGCAGGTTAGAACCGTGAAGAACGCCGCCACCCGCAAAATGGGGTTTGTCTTCGTCCTGTTGGTCGTCCTGCTGCTGGTCGGTCTGCCAATCGCCGTGTGGTTGGACCTGCGAAGTCTCGCCGACAGCAGCCTTCGCCGTCAGGCCAGCGACATGAACTCGATCATCACCAGTGTCCGCAGCTACTATGCCAATAACGTGGTCGGCCGCGTTCTGGCGGCTCCTCCCGGAACGATTACGCGCGTGGTGCATAACTACGAAGATATTCCAGGCGCCATTCCCATCCCGGCGACGCTTTCGCTGGAACTCGGCAAAGTGATCAACGAACAGCAGCACAACATCACCTATCAATTCGTGTCCGACTACCCGTTTGCCAATCGCGCACCGCACCCGCTTGACCGGTTCGAGACCGACGCGCTTCGCCGTCTGCGCGAGAATCCAAATCAGATAATTTCGACTTCGTCGAACTCTCCGTTCGTCGACCAGGTTCGTTGGGTGGCGCCGGTGATCATGGCTCAGACTTGTGTGAGCTGCCACAACACGCACCCCGAAAGCGTAAAGCGCGACTGGAAGGTCGGCGATGTGCGCGGCCTGCAGGAAGTTGCGATCAGCCAGCCGATCATCGGCAACATCTTTGCGTTCAATTACCTTCTGGCTTATTTCGCACTCGTCGCTCTGGTTGGCTTGATCTTCATCGCGTTGCAGCGGCGCCAGGCGGCAATCATCCAGGGCATGAATGGGGAACTGGAAACGGCAAATGAGTTTCTCGCCACGTTGTCGATGAAGATCTCGCGCTACCTGTCGCCACAGATCTACAAGAGCATTTTCAGCGGTCAGAAGGATGTGACCATCCAGACCGAGCGGAAAAAGCTTACGATCTTCTTTTCCGATATTCAGGATTTCACCGCGACCACGGAGCGGCTGCAGCCGGAGGAGATCACCGCGCTGCTCAACGAATATTTCACCGAGATGTCGAAAATCGCGCTCAACCACGGCGGCACCATCGACAAATTCGTCGGCGACGCCATGCTGATCTTCTTCGGCGATCCGGAAACCAAAGGCGACGCCGAAGATGCCAAAGCGTGCCTGCGCATGGCGATCGAGATGCAAGATCGCATCGCCGGGCTCAACGCCAAATGGCGCAACGCCGGCATCGAGCAGCCCTTCCGCGTGCGCATGGGCATCAACACCGGCTACTGCAATGTCGGCAATTTCGGCAGCGACGACCGCATGGACTATACGATCATCGGCGCCGAGGCCAATCTTGCCGCACGCCTGCAATCGGTGGCGAAGGCCGGACACATCGTGGTCAGTTACGAAACCTACGCGCTGGTTCGCGACGCCGTGGTCGCGCAGGCGCTGCCGCCGATTACTATGAAAGGCATCAGCCGCGAGGTTGTGCCCTACGCGATCAGCGGCGTTCTCGATTCAACTGGCCAAACCGTCCAGGTATTCAGCGAGCATCAAACCGGACTCGACTTCTACCTCAACGCCAACATGATCGACGCGGGCAATGCGGCCCATATCCGCAAAGTGTTGGAGGACGCCCTCAAGGCGCTCGACAAGAATGCCGACGCGTCGGCGGCGAGTTAGCGCATCAGCGCGCCGCCTGGGGACCTTGTACGTTGAACATAACCGGCCATTTGTCTATTACTGATTGCGATGCTGGATACTTTGACCAAACGCCGACTAACAGGAGTGGTCACCGATAGAGCCGCTGCACATCTGCGGACTTTTCGACGTGACGCGGAACAAGCTTTACCCGGCAAAGTGACAGGCGTCGTTTTGTTTGGCTCACGTGCTCGTGGCGACGCTCGACGTGGTTCCGATTATGACGTAGCAGTTTTTATTCGGGAGCTGGATGATCGTCGCGCGATCGATCACACGCTTGCAGACATGGCATACTCTCACATTTTGGCCGGCTTCCACATCCGGCCCGTCGCGATCCCTGCCGACTACCTGACAACATCACCTCGGAACTCATTCGCGATTGAGCTTCTGCGGGACGAGTCGTCGTATCGTGAGGGGCCGCGGGAAGGTAGTGCGCGCTCCAAAAAGGAAACGCGTCACCAGACCTCGCCGCCTCCCTGCCGTACCGTTGTCAGACCTCGAGCGTGGAATCAAAGCACGACGGGAATTCGAGAAGGCCTTGATCCACTTGATCGAGGCCGAGCGGATAGCCGCGTCGGGCAACGCACCAAATGCTTGCGCGCACTCAGCCTACTACGCGATGCACCACTGTGCGGCCGATCCTTGCGGCTGGCGGGGCTGGTCCGAGTTCGCGACGCGCCGCCGAGCCACGAGCACATAATCCAGCACTACGGCAATTGGTTGCGTCCGAGCCGGGCTTTTTAGGTGAGTCAGGAAAGGTTCTCAATCGGGCTCGAACAGACAGAATAGTCGCCGACTACGACCTCGTCCGAGGAATCGCTAACGCCGAGGCAGCCCGGACTGTCGAAGACGCGCGACAATTTCTCGATGCTTGCAAAGCAAAATGGGAGTTCCGGACTGAGTAATTGAGGACGTTGCCCGGCTAACGCATCAGCGCGCCGCCATCGACGCTGATGGTTTGTCCGGTGACAAAGTTGCTGTCGTCGGAGCAGAGATAAATCAGCGTTGAGAGGAGATCGGCGGGCAGTTGCTCGCGCTGGATGGCGCGGGCAGCGATGCCGGCGGCGCCGGCCTTGCCGGTCCACTCCGGATTGATCTTGACCTTTTCGCTCATGGTCAAGCCCGGCGCGATGGCGTTGACGCAGACGTTGTGCGGGCCAAGCTCGCGCGCGAGCGAACGCGTCATCGACACGACGGCGCCTTTCGAGGTCACGTAGTGCAAAAGGTTAGGCGTGCCCTTGAACGCGGTGCCGGATGCGATGTTGACGATGCGGCCTTTCTTGTTCTCGATCATGACTGGGGCGACGGCCTTGGCGCACTGGAAGGTGCCGCGAACATTCACCGCCATCACCTTGTCCCACTCGTCTTCGTCGATCTCGAGGAACGGCGTGTGATGGAGGTCGGCAAAGAGGCCCGCGTTGTTGACCAGAATGTCCACGGTGCCGAACTCGCGCACCGTATCCGATACGAGAGCCTCGACCGACTTCTTCGAGGTCACATCGGCGCGGATGTAAATCGCGCGCTTTTGGGTCTCAGCAATGCGCTCGGCAACCGGGCCGCCATCGAGCACATCGGAAACCACCACTTTAGCGCCGGCGGCAGCCAAGCCTTCACAGAAGGCCGTGCCGATACCACGCGCACCGCCGGTGACGATCGCAACCTTATCCTTGAGCCGCGTATCCATATTTTCCTTCCCTGGATTGATACGCAGTGTACGAAGCTATCCGCGGCGACCGCAAGGCTTCGGCCCTGTCCGCAAGACGGAGTTCAAACGTAATGAAAAGTGGCTTTGTCGACTGCGGAAAGCCGGGGGTCTAAGTCGCAAAAAAATCCGGCCGCGGTTTCCCGCGACCGGACCTCAGTACGCCACGTAAACGTGCGTCGCCTGGAAAACTTAAAGCGGCCGGTGCATCCGGCCCAGCAACCAGCCGATACCCAGTGCGATAGCGGCGGCCGTATAGGGCTGCTTCTCAATGGTGTTGCGGATCGCTAGTTCGAATGAGCCAGCGGTCTTCCGAGCGGCCGTGTGCGCGGTATCGATAACGTCGGACGCGCTCTCGCGCGCCTGGCCGTACACATCCTCGGCCGCTTCGGTGAAGGCATCGGCCACGCCGCTTGCTTGCTTCTTGGCGTCGCCGAGCGCGCGATTGAAATCCGTAGGTTTTGTCGAGGCTTGTGCCATTGTGTTCCTCTCGGAAGTTCGGTCGGAGAGGTAAGCCCCATGAGCGGCTAAAGTTCCAAACGGCGAACCGAATTTCGGCCGGGCCGTGTGGCGGGCGCGCCCTCGTTCGGCATTCGCAGTGTTGGCAAGAACCACAAAGTGGATATTCTCAATTTCTCCGCCCGGACGCGCAGTTCATTTTGCCGCGTAGTCCCGGGATTTTTCGCGATTACGAAACAAGTTTGGTCGGCGGTTTGACGGGGGACTGACTTTGCGCACCCGGACGTCACCTGCGAAGCGGTTAAGCGCCATTCCAAGCTGCGCCGGTTTGATGACGCGGCTTTGCTGCGCGCACGCACAAAATGCCGGGATTGATCTGCCGCCGCTGCTGCGGCGGGCCGGCCTTACCTTGCGTGACATCGAAGACGAGAGCGTTCGGCTCAGCGTCGCGTCGCAGATCAAATGCATCAACCTCCTGGCGCAGGCGCTCGACGACCGGCTGCTTGGTTTCCACGTGGCGCTGGAAATGGACCTCCGGCGTACCGGGATTCTGTATTACGTCGCCGCATCTTCCGCAGTTTTGGGCGATGCGCTGCGTGGGATCGCCCGCTGCTCGACTATGTTCAATGAAGGCATCAAGCTCGAAACCGAGCTGGGCCAAATGCTCCGCATTGGCTTCGAATATGCGGGGATATCACGGCAGTCGGACCGGCATCAGATCGAGGCCTGGATCACTGCCATCACGCGTTGCTGCCGCGAGATCACCGGGCGCGACTTGCAGCCCCTTGAGGTCGGGATCATCCATCAGCGGATTCCGGAATCTGCCGAACTCGACAGCTTTTTCGGCCGCACCGTCGAATTCGGCGCCGACCAGGACGAAGTGTTATTGGCCGGCGAAGCGGCGAAACTGCCGGTCGCGCAAGCCGATCGCCACCTTAACCGGCTCTTGGTCAGGTACTGCGAAGACGTCCTGGCCCGGCGAAAGCCTCGGCTGGGCGCGATCCAGGCCGACGTCGAAAATGCACTGGCTGCGCTGTTACCGCACGGACAATCCGGCATCGAAAGCGTAGCCGAGAAGCTTCGTGTCAGTCCACGGACCTTGCGGCGCAAGCTCGCCGCCGAGGGCGTCACGTTTGCAAAAATCCTCGAGGATTTGCGCTTTGCGCTCGCCAAGCACCATCTGGCCGAACCGGAGCTATCGATCTCCCGCATTGCCTGGATGCTTGGCTACACCGAGGTCAGCGCGTTCTCGCATGCGTTCCGTCGCTGGAGCGGCCGACCACCGCGCGCAGCCCGCTCGCTGCGACGAACGCAGGCGCCGCCGGCACGGGCTAAGCGGCGCGCGCGGCGCTGATGCGTCGGCCGAGCCCGCGCATTGGTACGCCAAAACAAGTTTTTGTCCCCAGATCGCAAGTTTTTGCTGACCGGCTGCACTACCTCTCGGTCACATCAATAGAATCTTGCACTCAAAAAGAATTTTGGATTCGACCGGGACCCCCACGATGGACACGATTACTTATCTGCGCGAGATCGCGCAGACTTGCACACGGCTCGCCCGCACCTGCCCGCATCAGGCAACCTCACACGGACTTGAGGAGATCGCCGTCGACCTGATGGCGAAAGCAAAGGAACTGGAGCGCCATTACGGCGCGTAAGCGCCAACGGCTCGCCTATCGCCGCGCGCCCACCGCTGATTTCCGTACCACCGAAGACGGCGCAAGAGCCCCCGCGGGCGATTCAGCGCGCATCGCCTCGAGGTGCCGCGTCAGCTTTTCGGCGAACACTGCGGTCGCGACTGGAAGTGTGCGCCCGCGCAAGCGGCCGAACACCAGTTTGGCGCGGGGCACATCGCGGCCGTCGATTTCGCGGGCGATGACGCCGAGCTTGTTGCCGACCGGCAACGTGCCGATGCTGATCTGGAAGGAGATCAGCCCAGCGCGAATAACCAGACCGCGCAGCATTTCGAACGAATTGGATTCGGCGGCGATTTTGAAGCTCAGTCCCGTTCGCGCCAGAACCTCATCCAGCAATTGCCGGCCGCCGATGGTGCGCGACGGCAACGCGACCGGATAAGCCGCGCAGTCGCTCAAGCGGAGCACGCGGCGCGAGGCGAGTGGATGGTCTTTGGCCATGACCACGACCAATTGCTGTTCGAGCGTCATCAGCGGCTGGAAGGTGGCGAGATAGGCCGGCCGAAAAACAATCACGAGATCAACTTCGTAGGCGGCCAGCGCCGCCATCGCCCATTCGTGGTCGACCACCTGCACATCGAACGACACCAGCGGATGGGTCTTGCGGAATTCGGCGATCTGGCGCGGCAGGAAATCGAGCGCCAGCGCCTGGCTGCAGGCGATGCGTACGGTGCCGCGACGCAATCCTTTCAAATCTTCGATCTGCGATTTCATGCGCTCGACTTCGCCGTTTTGCCCGCGCAGATAATGGACAAAGACTTCGCCGGCAGCGGTGAGTTGGACGCCGCGCGGACGCCGGTCGAATAAAGCCGTCCCGAGTTCGTCCTCCAGATCGGCGATCCGGCGATTGACCGCGGACGCGGTGACGTTGAGCCGACCGGCGGCCTTGCGAATTGAGCCGGTGCGGGCAACTTCGTCCACGTAGTTCAGAATCCGCAGATGTTTCATGGCAGTCGCCGCTGTTCGATGAGTGGAGCCTTTTCGGCATCACTCTAGCAAGAAATCGGCAGCAGATGGCAACACCAGCTTCGGCTAGCTTGCGTCGCACCGAGTGCTTCGCGATCAGTGCCGATGACATCCGCGCGCAAACGATAGCGTAGCGCGGACGGATTCCCGGGGGGCTGACGCCAGTAGTAAACAGTTCGCCAACCCAACAGGAGCCAGTCAATGACTTCGCTCGCCCGCCGCTCTGTCATCGCGCTCGCAGCTAGCCTCGCACTATCGGCACCGCTCGCAAGTGCCACGCCGGCATCCGCGCAAACCAAACTGAAAATGGTGCTGAACTGGAAATACCAGGGCCCGCAGGGCGCGTTTTTCCTGGCCGATGACCGCGGCTACTTCAAAGCCGCCGGGCTTGAAGTGACCATGGACCAGGGCAATGGCTCGGGCGCGCCGATCCCGCTCGTCGCCAACGGCACCTACGACGTGGGTTTCGGCGATATCAATGCGTTGATCCAGTTTGCTGCGCTAAAGCCTGAAGCCGCGCCAGTCGCCGTCTACGTGATGTTCAACCAGCCGCCCTTTACTATTGCCGTAAAGGCCGACTCGCCGATCAAGACGCCGAAGGACCTGGAGGGCAAGACCTTGGGCGGCTCAACCAACGATGCCGCGCTCAAGCTGTTCCCGGCTTTCTGCAAGATCACCAAGATCGATTGCAGCAAAGTCAGCATCACCAACATGCAGCCGAACCTGCGTGAGCAGATGCTGATGAAAGGCCAGATCGACGGCGCCTTCGGTTATGTCAACACCATCCGCTTTTCCGCCAAGCTGATCGGCGTCGATGTCGACAAGCAGCTGCGCTTCATCAATTACGGCGATTACGGCATGGACCTTTATTCCAACGCCATCATCGTCTCGAAGAAGCTCGCCAAGGACAATCCGGCCGCCGTACGCGGGCTCGTTGCTGCCATCAATCACGGTGTCGAGGATGCGCTGAAGGACCCGGACGCAGCTGTCGCCGCGGTCGCCAAGCGTGAACCGCTGATCAAAGTTCCGGTCGAGCGCGAACGTTTTGACGCCACCTTGAAGCTCGAGATGAACCACCCCGAGATCGCCAAGATCGGGCTTGGCAATGTCGACATGAGCCGGCTGAAGCGGTCGATCGGTATTCTGGTCGAAGCCAACAATCTTCCCCGCACGCCGACACCGGAGGAAATCTTTACGCCGGCGTTCCTGCCGCCGGTCGATGAGCTGCCGAAAAAGCTGTTCTGAGGCGGCTCGATGCGGCCGCTTCGTCGGGGGGACGGAGCGGCCGCATTTCCACAAAGGATTTCTTTGCAGCAGGACTGACGATGGACCTCAATCTCAACGGCAAAGTAGCCCTGATTACCGGCCCGGCGAAGGGAATGGGCGCCGCGATCACGCAAGCCTTTGCCGCGGAGGGCGCGCATTTGGCGCTCGTCGGACGCGACAGCGCCGCCATCGAGCCGATCGCCAAGACCATCAAGGCGGCCGGCGGCGGTGCGATCATCGTGCCCTGCGACCTCACCAATCCGAAGCAATGCGAAGACGCCGCCGAAAAAGCCAAAGCCGCCTACGGCGGCCGTATCGATATTCTCGTCAACGTCGCCGGCGGCTCCGGCCCGATCGGCAAGACCGGGGTCGAAACCACGCCGGCGGAATTCGACGACATCATCAAGCTCAACATGAACGGCGCGTTCCACATCATGCACAGCGTGCTGCCGATCATGATCGGCCAGCGCTACGGCAAGATCGTCAATGTCGGCGGCACGTTCGGCATGCGCGGGCGCGCCGGCCGGATGGCCTATTCGGCGTCGAAATGGGGACTGCGCGGCATCACCAAGAGCTTTGCTCTCGAAGTCGGGCAGTACAACATCAACGTCAATTGCGTTGCGCCGGGGATGGTCGATGGACCGCGTTTCCGGGAAAAGGTCTGCGCCGATATGGCGAAGCGACTCAACATCAGCCTGGATGAAGCGATGGAGCGGCACGCCGCGGATTACGCGCTCAAGCGCGTGACCGTCGATGCCGATGTCGCCAACGCCTGCTTGTTCCTCTCAAGCGACGTGTCGCGCCAGATCACCGGCATCGATCTTCCGGTCGATGGCGGTTGGGCCATGTTGTGAGCCGATTGTGAACCAAGCGCCGATGGCCGCAGCCACTGCCGATCTCGTCATCCGCAACGGCACTTTGGTGTCGCACGACGGCATGATCTCAGGAAGCGTTGCGATTAAAGACGGGCGCGTGCTCGCTGTCGGCGCTGACGAGGCGATGCCGCCGGCGCGCGAAAATTTCGACGCAACCGGCCTGCACATTCTTCCCGGCGCCATTGACGTTCATGTGCACTTCCGCGATCCGGGCTACCCGCACAAAGAGGACTGGGGGACCGGGACTGCAGCAGCCGCGTTCGGCGGCGTCACGACCGTGTTCGACATGCCGAACACCGTGCCGCCGACCGGCACCGCGCGAGGTGCTCGCCGACAAGCACGCCATCGCGGCAAACAAGGCGTGCGTCGATTTCGGCCTCTATGGACTTCTTGGCGAAGACACCATCGCGAATGTGCCCGAACTCGTTGACGGCGGCGTCATCGGTTTCAAGCTCTACATGGGGAACACTTTCGGCAAGATCCCCTCGCCTTCCACCGGCGCGATGCTGGAAGCTTTTGAAGTCGTGGCGCCGACCGGAAAGCGCATTTCGCTGCATGCCGAGACCAACTCGATCATGGAACGGCGGCAAGACCGGCTGACACGCGCCGGCCGGCGCGATCCGCTGGCGCACATCGATTCGCGGCCCGCCATTGTCGCGGTCGAAGCGGTCGGCCGCGCCGCGCTGCTCGCGGAATGGACCGGCGCGCGCATTCACATCCTGCACATTTCATCGGCCGAAGAATTGCGGCCGCTGCGCGAAGGCAAGGCGCGCGGCGTCGACATTACCGGCGAAACTTGCCCGCACTATCTCCTGCTCTCCACCGACGACTATCACGATCTCGCTGGCATCATTCGCGTCAATCCGCCAGTGCGCGAAGCACGCAACCACGCGCCGCTGTGGGCGGCGTTGTCGGACGGCACCATCGATTTGATCGCAACCGATCACGCCCCGCATACACCGGAAGAAAAAACCCGCAACGACATCTGGGCGGTCGATTGCGGCTTCCCCGGCGTCGAGACACAGATGCCGCTGATGCTGACCGAGGTAAACAACGGACGGCTGTCGCTCTGCGACTACGTCCGTTTGAGCTCGTTTAATCCGGCAAAAATCTGGGGCCTCTATCCGCGCAAGGGCGCGATCGTGCCGGGGGCCGATGCCGATCTGGCGCTGATCGATCTGGCGCGCGACCACACCATCGCCGACAGCAAATTGCAGTCGCGCTCGAAAATTTCGCCATGGAATGGCCGCCGGGTGAAAGGTTTGCCTGTGCACACGTTGGTGCGCGGACGCTTTGTCATGAAGGATCGGGCACTGACCGACGACGCCCGCGGCTGGGGCCGTTCGGTACACAAAATCCAGCAGATGCCGCCGCCGGCGCCACTTCACATCGATCAGACCATGGAAGCGATCGTCCACCGGGGCAACGGTCACAATCCGGAGCACTGAAGCATGACAGCGCCCACCGAAGCCCTCCCTCATTCTGACTATTTTGTAGAACTTGAGGAGGTGACGCTAAGTTACGGGCGCGGCGACAAGAAAATACACGCGCTCGGCCTGACCAACTTGCGACTGAAGCAGGGCGATTTCGTCGCGCTGGTCGGCCCGTCTGGCTGCGGCAAATCTACGATCCTCAAGCTCGTCAGCTGGTCTCATCAACGCCAGCACCGGTTACGTCTATGTCGCCGGCCGCCAGGTCGGCGCCGAGCCGGTGCGCGTCGGCATGGCGTTCCAGAATCCGACCATGCTGCCGTGGCTTACCGTGCGCGAAAACGTCATGCTGCCGCTGAAAATCGTGCCGCCGTTTAGGCAGGACTATCGCGCCAAGCGCAAGACCGAGTTTCGTGACCGGGCCGATGCGCTGCTCAAAGAAGTCGGGCTCGCCAACTTCGGCGACAAGCGTCCCTGGCAATTGTCCGGCGGCATGCTGCAACGCGCCTCGCTGTGCCGGGCGCTGGTCCATGAGCCGCAGCTTCTGATGCTCGACGAACCGTTCGGCGCGCTCGATCAGTTCACCCGAGAAGAACTGTGGGCGATCATGCAGGAATTGTGGATCAAGCTCCGCCCGACGGTGCTGCTGGTCACCCACGATCTGAAAGAGGCCGGCTATCTCGCCAACCGCATTTGCGTGATGCGGGCGCGGCCCGGACAGATCATCGACGACGCCGAAGTACCGTTCGCACGACCTCGCACCATCGAAATGTCTTACACGCCGGCGTTCGTCACCATGACGCAGCGGCTGCGCGAACTCATCGTGACGGCACGTCCAGTAAAGGAAGCGGCATGATGGACGCGCAACTCCGCCGCCGGATCTCGTCCACTCTCTTCATCATCGGTTTCTTCGTGCTCTGGGAGGCGCTGTGCTGGCTGTTTCACGTCAGCGACATCGTGCTGCCCAAGCCCAGTCAGATCATCGTCACGATGATCTCGCAAATGCCGGCGTTATGGCCACACATCCTGCAAACGCTGTACACGACCCTGATCGGATTTGGGCTCGGCATCGCCATCGGCATCACGCTGGGCGTCGCGATCGGCTCGTCGCGACTAGCCTATGACGTCGCTTATCCCCTGCTGATCGGTTTTGCCACGATTCCGAAAGTCGCGGTGGTTCCGATCTTCGTGCTCTGGTTCGGCGCCGGCGGCGTGCCGGCGGTGCTCACCGCCATGATCATGTGCATCTTCCCGATCGTGGTGAATGTCGCCACCGGGCTTGCCACCACCGAGCCCGAGCTTGAAGACGTGATGCGGGCGCTGCACGCCAGCAAGCTCGAAATTCTCTGGAATGTCGGCCTGCCCCGCACCATGCCGTATTTCTTCGCCTCGCTGAAAGTCTCAGTGACGCTCGCCTTCGTCGGCACGGTCATCTCGGAAACGGTCGCGTCCAATCGCGGCATCGGCAATGTGATGATGATCGCCAGCTCCAACTTCGATGTGCCGCTGGTTTTTGCCGGATTGTTGATCCTGGCCATTCTTGGCGTGGCGCTGTACGCGATCTTCTCGGTCATCGAGAGCAACATCACCGGCTGGGCGCATCGCAAGGACGAGCTGGCGATGGGGTGAGGCTCCTGAGAAACCCACTATCGGCCGAGTTGGTCCAAAGCATAGTGCATGGGTGCGCTCGATAGCTTGATGAAACCGCTAAAAGGCCGGTCCATCTCGACAATCAAATAGATCGCACCGGCCATTGATAGCGCGCAGACGAACAGCGCGCCGATCACGGTACCATTGTGCGGTGCGAACATGCCGAAGCTCGCGAGTATAATTGTGAGCCAAAACACCAGAATTCCAAGGAACTGCCACTGGATCGTGCCACTTGTTTGTTGGGTCAATAGCCAACGCGCTTCCGTGATATCGCCAAGAATCTGCAGCGCTTTCGATTGCAGCCAGCGCTGCGAGTCGGTCACTGGCGAGAGCGCCAGCAGTTTCCGCTGAATCAACTGGATGCTATCCGGAACATTGCGGATAGCGGCGACGTCAACATCGGTGTCCTCGTTCCAGATGCCGCGAATTCGCGTGGCGACTATTTCGCGGAGCAATTTACGAACATCCTGCACCTCAGGCCCGTATTCGGCCATCGTTCGATCGAGTAAGACGACCTGCGCTGCGATATGTTTTATCTCGTTATCTTTGGTGTCAAATGAACTTTTGGCGGAGGCGATTAACAATCCGACCACCAGCGCCGCCATCGTCGCGATCGTGGCCATTGCCAACCGGACCAAATCCCTGGTGTCATCGCTCAAATGATGCTTGGGCAAAACCGCTGAAAGAAGAACTCCCAGCAGGGCGCCGCCAAAAACGCAGACAAAAACAATTCCACCGATAGCCAAGGCGCTCATGTTCTCACACTGCTCGCGTCACGATGGCCGACGCTCGGCAGAGCGTCGTTAAACGGCTCCGCTCAAGCCCGAGAGTGGGTCCAATAACGGGGCGCCGAGCCTATTGCGGCAACAGCTTGGTCTGAGTTTCCCTCATGACCGGCGGTGGATTCCATCTGCCGGTCAGCACGTCAGCTCTCGGGCCGTACAGGCGCATGGCCAAGTTGAATGGTCCTTTCGGCGCCGGAAGCCAGTTGGCCTCTTTGTCCTTACCGGGGCTCTCGTTTTGGAAATAGAGATCGAGCGATCCGTCCTGGTCATATTTGAACGGCATCCAACTGCTGACAGCGAAACGGTTGAGACTGTTCTCCACTTGAAAGCCCGCACTGTCGTATAATGTGATCGACCAAAAGGCATTCACCGGCGGCATATCGCCTTTCTCGAAATGAAGGACATAGGCGCTGCCGCCATCCAGCGCCTTTCCTGTGTCGTCGGCGAGGTTGAGCGGATAGATCGCGTCCTCCGGCAGGTTCGCGCCGAGACCAAGTTGGGTGACGACCGCACGTTTCAGGTAGTAATTGCCGTAAACGCCCATCGTGTCGGTGTTCATCGACCAGCCGTTGGCGACGCGAGCGATGCTGGCAACCTTCCACGCCATCAACTTTTGGGCATCCTCGGGCACCTTCTCAAGCGCAGCCTTGATGACCGGATCGACTTTATCGATATCGAAGCTTTTGCCGCGCTCGATTCCGATCCGCTGCATCTGTGCAAGGATCGGTTGGTCGGTGAGGTGCGGCGGCTGCAATTTCAATGACTCGGCCGCGTAGGCGAAGAACTTCCCGGCGGGCATGGTGTCGACTGTGATCTTCGGCGGGGTCTTCATGTCGAGCCCGGGGTCGACGATACCGACGATTGGCTCGGCAGCCTTGCCCCAGCGCGAAAGCGGCGTGATCTTGAAACCGGCCTGGATCTTGTTCACTGCTTCGTAGTCGGCCGGTCCATCGGTCTTGGTACGGCCGATGATCCAGACGTAGGGAGTGGGTGCGTCGAGACGAACAACGCCTGGGGGTAATGAGCCGCTCCATCCCGGCGGCACCACGGCAAAGTCGCCGGCCGCGGTTCCGGTGGTGCGCCAGCCTGGGGAGGCGAATACATCGGTCCACATGTCCAGCATTGGCAGCAGGTAGTAGCGTCCATGCGTATCAGGAACCGACACGATCATCGGCTCCTTGGTCAGGTCGAGCCAGGCGCTGGAATAGAGCGTATCGAAATTTGGCCGGACGACAGCCTTCATGTTCGCCGGCGGGAATGCGACGAGGTTGGCGAAGGTATTCATCGGCGTCTTGATGCCCTCGGCCTTGGCAACGTTAGTCAATTGCTTTCGCGTAACGTCCATCGTGACAAGCGAATAGAGATACATGTAAGCGGCCACGCCGATCGAATGCGCATCTTGTTCGCTGATCTTGTCAGCCGCTCGCGCCGCGGGGGGCGCCGCAACAATGAGCGCCGCGCTGAACAATGCGGGAAGGGCGAAGCGAAGAATCAGAGTTGATATGCCGGTCATGTGTTCATCACCTCATTGCGGGAAACGGCCCGTGTCGCTTACCAGAAACGTGGCTCAGCTTGCCTTTGCCATTACCACCGGTGGAACTTTCCGGGTGCCGTTCTGCTGCGCAAAAATGGCGCAACTAGTTGTCCGGCAGCTTGAAGGTTCGCTAACCCGAGTTCATCTCATCGACAGAACTCAATATGACAAAAATAGCCGTGAAGATTTCCTCCGGCGAGGATGCACCTGCGCAATGCAATCGCCCGCGCCCTTTCCAATATGATGATGCCAGCAGCTGAACCCGCTGCTCCATTCGGACTGCGCGCCACACATTGAAATGCTGAAGCAGACGTCGCCAGTGTTAAAGCGATTGTCAGCCCAAGAATGGCCGTCACAAAAATGCGGCTCATTGTTGATCCTCCCTGGTTTGCAAATTAAAGCGTAACCGTCCACTGCGCGGTCAAGAATGATCTAGATCAAAATTGTTGTTGCTTCATCGGCCCCGAATGCGCAAGCGTCGTTTGCGATCCAGCTGGTCCGACTTGTTTTCAACAAAAAAAGCCCCGGCCATTCGACTGAGGGGGACTCAGTACGAGGAGTCGGGCGGATGACCGGGGCTCCAGTAGATCCTTAGCGCAGGCGGCGATGCTGCAATTGATTCAGGTCAAAACCAGCCCCGTGCATTGTGGCTTCACCTTGCTCTTGGAGCTCGCTTTCCGAAGAACCGAAAAGAGGCCAAGCGCAGCGCGCCGCAGCCATCCAGGTTATCATCCAGCCCTTCGATCCAACCTACGACTAAACTTTTCTCCCTTTAGGATCGCGCTCTAATGCCGCAAATCTAGCTTCTTCTTCTGACAACAGCCGGAAGACGGTCTGCCGTGTCGGTTCGTCCAGTTGCCTCGACAGCATTTCTCGAAAGTGTTCGATGTTGAGGCGCACAACGGTTTTGTCCACGGCACTTCCTCCGCAGCGACTATAGCTAGCTGTGGCGGACAAACTGTTCACAATTGAACACTGGACGACCGATCGTGCTTCACATTGCCGTAGGGTGCGCCCCTCCAGTTTTCGCTCACTCCTGGGTCATTCGACAACATACAGTCGTATCCGCGCGACCGTCCGCCCGCGCGAAAATAGCTGGCAGTGGCTTCTGACGCCTGCTCGGTGACAGACATTGGCGATCAGCCGGAAATCGCGTGACCTTACGCCCGCGATGAGAGAGCGATTATGCGGCTCTTGACTGGTAGTGGTCGGCCGTGGAATTTACTTCTCGGGGCACCGGCCCCAAGAGATAGGATATGCCATGGCTTTGATGGACCACCTCGCGTCTGTGGTGACGCTCGTCGGCTTCCCGCTCATTCTTTTCGGTCTGTTTGACCTCTACCGGGAGAGGAAACTGAGCATGTGGAGAGCACGCAAATGGGTCGGAATAGCTCTTTTGGTACTGGGGTGCGCCGCATGGGGAACCGATGCGGCGGATCGATTTGAATTCATTCAACTCACGACGTGGGGTCTCTATTCCAACAGTGGTCCGATTGTTTGGAACTTCGACGAAACCGCAAAGGGGCACGGCTATTTTCTGAACATGCAGAAGCCACCCGATGAGGCTGCAAAGGTTGTCAGCTTTGGTGGGCACGGAAAAAATATATCGTCCAGGCCGATTGAAGATTTTGACGGCTATCTAAGATCGGACAAAACCAACGAAACTATTCCGATTTACATCATGGCCTACGATTTGAGTGTTTCCAATGCCTGCACGCTCGCAGTTCCGACGCTGCCGAAAGATACCTTGGGTATACCTCCGTTCGCCGATTTCGACGTTGCAACGAACAAGAAGCCGTATTTTGTAAACGCTGTTAATGATGGAATGTCGTTGACTGACTTCCAAACAAGATTTGTTCCCTTCACGATTGTTACGAAATACGACGGTAAAAAATACGAGCATCATTTCTCGAAGCCAGACGTCGATTTGCAAGTCTCCATGCTGGAGAAATTATCGAAGCCGCTCACAAATCCGTTCGTTGTTAGAAAACCGACAGCGCCGCCAGTATCAATCCTTCCTCCACTGTCCATCGCACGGCCGCCCGTGTCACTCCCGAGCAACAATGACGTGGTGGGGAAGGTTCCTGAGAAATGACCACTCTAACATCCGCCGATCACTGCACCGAAAATGTCCGTATTGGCGCGGCTATTATAGCGGAACTGAAATTCAGCGATGTACAGGGCAAGATACTTGTCGCTGACCTTGTGGAACGTGCCAACAACGCCGCGTTTAAAGATGCTCCAAAAACCTTCAATCGTATTCGTGTGCACGGCGCCGATCACGTACTGGCCGCGATGGTGGTCAACGGACGCGTGTGGATATTCTTTGTCCAAGCGGCGGTAGCCGTCCCACCCGTCCGTCGCCAGCAAACTAACTTCGTTGGAAACAGTTTCGCGGACGAACTCAGTAGCTGCGTCAACCGTGACCCTTTGCAGCACGCGAGCGATCACGTTGCCCTTGCGCTGCACTGCGCCAATGATCGGGGTTTTTCCAGAACCTGCACCACCGGGCTTGCCGCCGTGTTTCTTATTCCAATGGCGGTTGCTGTCTTTGCCGCCAATCCATGTCTCGTCCACCTCAACGATGCCGCCAAGTTTCGTCTGCGGTTCCAGCATCGCGGCGCGGATTTTGTGGCACATGGAATGTGCCGTCTCGTAGCTGCCAAAGCCCATCTGCCGCTGAATTTGAAGGGCAGATATTCCTTTTTTGCTCGTGCACATCAAGTGCACGACTTTGAACCACTGCCGCAGCGGCTTATTCGTGTTCTCAAAAATCGTGCCCGCGATGTGCGAGAAGCGGTAGCCCTGATCCTTGGCGCACTCGTAGCACTGCCACTTGAAGGGCATCGAACTAACGGGAAACACCTTCACAGCACCGCAACGCGGGCAAACGACACCGTTCGGCCAGCGCCGGGCGACGAGGTAAGCCTTACAGGCATCCTCGTCGCCAGCCGGAAACGCCGCCTCAAACTGGGCTTCCGTCATCTGGTGGACCGGCTTTGGCCTCTGTCGCTTGGTAGCCATTTCGGTGTCTCCCGCTCCAAATCGCCTAGGAACGAAAGCATCATATCACCAATTCCGTGCCAGTCAAGTGCCAGATAATCGCCGATGAGAGAGCGTCGCATCAGCCGCGCTGCGCCGCAGTACCACCGGCCAAGAGCCGCCTACGCCCCTTCACCGTTTCACCGTGCAGAACGAGCGACTTGTCCAACATCACGTGGATGCCCTTGTGCACGGCCACGAGCTGAGTCACGTGCACGTCGGCTGCGATGCTGCACAGTGTATAGGCGTCTTCGGCGGCGAGACCACTTGAGCGCACAATCATCTTGACCATTTCGTGCACCGCCAATTCCGCAGCCACGTCGAGGTCCAGGTCGAATGCCATTGTAATCATGTGCGACGGCGTTTCCGCCCAAGGCCGATCTATGCCGGTGCCCTTTTCAAGACTGATCCTGATCCGCCCGGAGAGCGCCGTCTCGAGCGCGGTGAGGCAGACTTCGCCGTCGCCCTGAATGGCGTGGCCGTCGCCGAGCGAAAGCAGACCGCCCGGATTGAACACCGGAAGGTGGAGCTTGGCACCCGGGCGTAGATTTTTGTTGTCCATGTTGCCGCCGAACGCACGCGGAATGTTGGAGGTCACACGTCCCATCGCCGGCGGCGGCGCGACGCCGATGATGCCGAAAAACGGCGCCGCCGTTAATTCCAGGCCCCACGGCATGGTGACGATGCCGCGCGCGCGATCGATGCCGACGTGAATACGGCGCAGCCGCGGAAATTGCTCCGGCAAGACACCCTTGTTCGGCGCAATCGCGTTCCAGCCCCAATCCTGCAGCAGCCCGACATCGAGAATCTCGACCACAAGCTCGTCGCCCGGAACCGCGCCCGCCACCTCGATTGGGCCGGTCATGAAATGCGGCCCCTCGCCGGGCGCGACGTTGGCGAGCACAGCGGTGTGTTCCGCCAATATCGCAAAGCCTAACGCCGCGGGCGGAAGCTCCTCGGCGTTGGCGGACAACGTCGTCAACTCGACGACGTCGCCGGATTGAACGCGCAGCACCGGAGGCAGTGTGGCGTCGAAGCTGCCGCGATGCACCGTGCCGATGCCGGCGTGCAACGTGTGAACCGTCTCCGCCAAAATGGAACCTTTGAAGTAAACTCAAAGCCTGCGCGCGCAGTCTGACATGATGCGCGGTCGCGGCAAGGCCGCGGCTTCACTGTGAGGTCGGCCGGCCTTCGATCTTCGGCAGTTCGCCGCCCGGCTTTCCCGCTGCTTTGGCGCGGCTTGCAAGCTCCACGGTCAATCGTTCCGCCATGTCCGGCGCCATCTGCGCCAAAATTTCCGCCATTTGCCGCGGTTTGATTTGCGAGGCGACTTCCAGCAGCACACTCATTTCCAGGCGGTCGAAAATTTTGGCCGCATCGCGCGCTTTCATGTTCTCGTACATCGTGACGAGACCCTTGAAGCGGCCCGCTTCGGCTTCGTCCTTTTTCTCCGCTGCGACGGCTATCTTCGCTTCGCCTTCTTTGATTTCGGTAAGATGCCCCTCGATACGTTTTTCGGCCTCGCCAATAAGGCCCTCGCGGATATCAAGTTCGCGGGCGCGCTTGTCGAGCTCCTGCCGGCGCTCGGATAACCGTTCCAGCAACGCGCGTTCGGCGTTGGAAGGTAGCGGCCTGTTGTCCGGCAGAATCACCTTACCGGCCGGCGGCGCGGGCGGTGGGTCGACGGCCGCGGGCTTTTTGTCCTTGCCAGGTGTTGCCGGTTTTTCATCTTTACCCGGCGGCTCGGTTCCCTCGCCCTTTGGTTTAGCCTCGCCCTTTGGTTTAGCCTCACTCTTTGCCTCGTCGACCGAGCCGGTAATAATGTCGGCGTTCCTGTCGGCGGACAGCGGCGTGATGAGCGGGAAGCTGGGCCAAGCCAGTGAACGCCGGCGGCGCCCCGTCGGCGCCGGGAAAGTTGAACATCTGTTGCGCCCATGACTGGTTCGAATCGCTCGGCCGCGACACGTCGGGCGCAGGATGAATAACGGTCGCTTCAGCCGGAGGCGTGTTGTCGATCGCCGGCGAACCGCCGTCGAGAACGAAGTCGGCCATCTTCAAGACGAGAAGGCACGCGCTCGCGATCATCGCAATCGGGATGAGACGAAGATCGCGAATAAGACGCATCATGCCGCGAGACCGTGCACCTTCATGCGCAGCCGCTCAGCGAAAGCTGCCGCCGCCACAGCAACTGCCTGCGCATCTTTGCGCGCTGGCGGCGAAGCGCTTTTCTGCTGAGCAACAACCTCCGCGGCGCCCTTTGCGCTTGCTTTGCCGGCAAGCGAGCCGCCACCGGCAGCCACAATCTGCGACAGGCGATCGAGCAAATCCTTGCCGGCGGCAATCGTGTTGTCGAGATCTGCGGTGAAGCGATCGGCGCTGCGCAGCCGCGCGCCCAAGCCCAGCTCACAGTCCTCGACGGTGAGTTTCAAGCCCCCAATCGCCCGTTCGGCGATCTCGGTCGCCGTCACCAGCTCCGAGATTGTTGCCCGCAGTGAATGCTCGTCGGATTTCAGAAGCTTGAGACGCCGGTTGAGGGTCATGCAATAACCAACAGTCATGGCGAGCAAAACCGCCACCAGTATCTCGATCGTCAGTCCAAAGCCGTTGCTCACGGTCCCTCCATTCTGTTGCTCGCGCCGGCCGCGCTTTCGAACAAGGCAAGCGTCATATGCGGTCTGCGCAACGGCTTGCCGACGCGCACGGCGACGCGGTCGCCGACGCGTCCCATGCGCCCTTCAGTCAATGTCACGTCGCCGCAGCGAACGATCACCGGCGCGTCAGTTTTTAGTCCCAGCATCAGCGTGTCGCCGACGTCGAGCTTCATCATCTGCCGAAGCGGTAACGGCGCCTCGTAAAGCACGGCTTCGACGGCGATTTCGGCTTGCCCCATCTCGGTCGCGAGATGGCCTTCCCAGGTCGGATCGCGGCCGAATTTCTCACCCATGAACATCTGCAACAACACGTCGCGGATCGGTTCGATGGTGGCGTACGGCAGCAGCAGCTCAATCGTGCCGCCGCGATCCTCCATGTCGATACGCAGCCGCACCAGAATCGCGGCATTCGCGGGCCGCGAGATCGCGGCAAAGCGCGGATTGGTCTCCAGCCGGTCGATGTTGAACTTCACCGGCGAGAGCGGCCTGAACGCAAGCTCGGCGTCGGCGAGCACCACCTCGATCATGCGCTTGACGAGGTTGGTCTCGATCGTGGTGTACGGACGGCCCTCGATGCGGATCGCGGTCTGGCCGCGGCGGCCGCCAAGCAGGACATCAATGATGGAATAGATCAGGCTAGAATTGACGGTGATGAGGCCGGAATTCTCCCATTCCTCGGCCTTGAACACGCCAAGGATGGCCGGCAGCGGTATCGAGTTAAGATAGTCGCCAAAGCGCACCGAGGTGATGCGGTCGAGCGAGACTTCGACGTTGTCCGAGGTGAAGTTGCGCAAGCTGGTGGTCATCAGCCGGACCAGCCGGTCGAAGATGATCTCCAGCATCGGCAAACGTTCGTAGGAGACCATCGCCGAGTTGATGATCGCGCGAATGCCGGAATTGTCGCTGAGCGAGACGTCGGCGAGCGAAAACCCAAGGAGCGAATCGATTTCCTCCTGGGTGAGGATGCGCTCGGCGCCGCCTTTTGCCGCCTGGATGAAATGGCCGTCGTCGACCATGGTCGCCCATTGGGCCGCCATAGCTTCGGCACCGCTATCGCCGCCCTCGACGGACGGGGCCTTACTCTCGCCGGTACTGGCCTGCTGCTCTGCTTCGAGGGCTACGCCCCATTCGGCGGCCAGCGCGTCCTGGTCGATTTGATCCTTGGCCATTTGTTATGTCTTGTCTCGCCCGATCAGCGCAAACTTCACTGGACCACGATTTCCTTGAACAACACGGCATTGATCCGGCTGGGCGCGATCGCAGCATTGACGCGCCGCGTCAGCTCCTCCTTGAGCCGGTAGAGGCCGGCCGAGCCATCGAGATCGGTTGGCCGCAATTCGCGCAGGTAAGTCTGGAACGCGTCCATCAGACGCGGCATCATTGGCTGAATTTGCACGGACATCGCCTGGTCGGGCAATTCGAGCGTCACCTTTACTTTCAGATATTGGGTGCGCTCGCTGCCGGCCGACGACAGGTTCACCAGCACATCAGGCATATCGAGGAAGACGACCGGCTTGGTCATCGGCACGGCAGCAGCCGCCGCTTCTGCTTTGCCATGTCTGGCAAAGAAAAAATAATAACCGCCACCGCCAAGCCCGCCCAAAACGACGAGGCCGCCGACGGCCATGATGATCATCTTCAGCGAGAACTTGCGCTTGGCGGGAGCTTCTTTGCCCTCCTCGCCTTCGGCTTTGGATTGCGTTTCGTCTGTCGTTGCCATCACCGCTCCGCTGGCGTGAGATGCGCACGCAGCCGGCAGCACAAAAACGCAGAACAAACGCCGCGAGCGCCGTGTGGCGCCGAAGGATTTGGAGTTGGCGCCGTCGAGGAGGAAGCTATTCCCGCAATGGTTAATGGATGATTGCAGGGAACCCGTGCGGCAGGAAAAATTTGCCGGGTTACCGCCTCGCGGCGGTGTTTTCTGCCCGCTGATGGCCGCCGCGTTACGGCCTAAGCTATTGTTTATCTTAAGTTTAATCTATTGGCACGGCTTCTGCACCTGTTGGCGTGCCGCGGCTCGGGAGAAGTTGCGGCACGGGACCAGAAGCTGCCGGCGACGGTGCCTTCTTAGATACGCTTGGGGGAGTGTACCGATGGAGAATGCCCTTCTCGTCGGCTTGTCGCGGCAGATGGCGCTCAGTCACGAGCTCGACGTCGTTGCCAACAACATCGCCAATATCAACACCACCGCGTTCAAGGCCGACAACGCCGCGTTTTCCGAATTCCTGATGTCGAAAGCCAGCGACAACGACTTTGGCGGCAAAGACAAACGCGTCAGTTTCGTACAGGACCGCCATACCTGGATCGATCTAAGCCCGGGCGCGATGGAGCGCACCGGCAATCCGCTCGATGTCGCCATCGACGGCAAAGGCTATCTCACGGTGCAGACGCAGAACGGGCCGCGCTACACCCGCAACGGTTCGCTGTCGATCAACTCGACGGGTCAACTCGTCACCAGCGAAGGCGATCAGGTGATGGGCGCGGCCGGGCCGATCACGTTTCAGCTCAACGATCAAAACATCAATATCAGCTCCACCGGAATTATCACGGCGCGCGACAGCACCGGTCTGGACGCTCCGCGCGGCCAGTTACAGCTCGCCTATTTCGACCGGCCGCAACTGCTGCAGAAAGCGGGTGGCTCGCTGTTCAGCGCCCCCCCCACCGTCAATGCCGTTCCGGTATCTCCGAATACCCGCGTGGTGCAAGGCGGGCTCGAGAAATCGAACGTCAACGCCGTCGCCGCGATGGCGCGCATGATCGAGGTCACCCGCAGCTACTCAGACATTTCCGCGATCCTGCAGCAGGAGGGCGATCAACGCCGCAGCGCGTTGCAGCAGCTCTCACAGCCGGCGAGTTCATCTTGAAGTTTGATGTGAGGAACTAAGACCATGCGTGCGCTCGATACGGCGGCAACCGGAATGGCGGCGATGGACCTTCAGGTCCAGGTCATCGCCGGCAACCTCGCCAACATGACGACCACAGGCTTCAAGAGTCAGCGCGCGGAATTTCAGGATCTGATTTACGAGCACGTGCAGCGCATCGGTGCGCAAGCCTCCGACAACGGCAATATCCTGCCGGTCGGCATCGATCTTGGCTCCGGCGTAAAGACTGTCGGCACGCCGCGTTTGATGACGCAAGGCGCGCTGGCGCAGACCGGCAATACGCTGGACGTCGCCATCCAGGGCTCCGGCTGGTTCCAGATCCTGATGCCCGACGGCACCTTCAGCTACACCCGCGACGGCTCGTTCCAGATGGACAATCAAGGCCGCATCGTCGACGCCGAGGGCTACGTCGTGCAGCCGACCATCACCATTCCGGTGAATTCGACCGGGCTGACAATCAATCCACAAGGCCAAGTGTCGGTGACGGTGCCCGGCAGCACATCATCGAGCATCCTCGGCCAGATCAACATTACCACCTTCATCAATGATGCCGGCCTGCAAGCAACCGGTAGTAATTTGTTCGTTTCAACGCCGGCTTCGGGCCAGCCACAGGTCGGGCTGCCGGGGGTCAACAACGCCGGCACGCTGCTGCAGGGCAGCCTTGAACAGTCGAACGTCTCGGCGGTGACCGAAATCTCCAATCTGATCGCCGCGCAGCGCGCTTACGAAATGAATTCCAAGGTCATCACGGCCGCGGACGAGATGCTGCAGACCACAGCGCAATTGATGAAATGAGGAGGCTCTTTGCGATGATCCGCCCCGTCATCCGATTTGTCGCCTTGGCTCCGGCTCTGGCGCTTGGCTGCTTGGTCACCGCCGCTCCCGCACTGGCGCAGAACGCTGTGCCGGCGTTGCGCGCGACCGTCACCGTGAACGGCGACATCGTGCGGATCGGCGATCTGGTCGAGAACGCCGGACCGGTCGCCGACGTTGCGATCTTTCGCGCCCCCGACCTCGGCACCAGAGGCACCGTGGCGACCGAACGCATTCTCGATGCAATCCGGCCGCAGCATCTCGTCGGCATCGACACGCGCGGGCTCTCCGAAGTGATCGTGACCCGGGCCAGCCGGACGATTGCGCCGAAAGAGATTTCCGCGCGGATCGCGCAGGCGCTGGAAGGCCAATACGGTTTCAGCACGGCGCGCAATATTCTGGTCGAGTTCGACCGTGAGGTGCATACGCTCAACGTCGAACCGACGGCAACCGGCGATCTGCAGGTGCTGGCGCTGACGTACAATCCGCGGACCACGCGCTTCGACGTGACGCTCGATCTTCCCTCAAGCGCAGCATTGCGCCAACAGCCGACGCGTTTCACCGGGATCGCGATCGAGACCATCGACGCCGTCACGGTCGATCATCCGATCGAACGCGGCGCGGTGCTCAAGGCATCCGACCTCATTGTGCAGCGGCGGGCTAAATCCGAAGGTTCCGCCATTACCGATGTCCGCGCCGCCGCCGGACTCGCCGCGCGACACGAATTACGCCCCGGCCAATCATTGCGCGACGCCGATCTGATGAAACCGGCGATCGTCCAGCGCAACGACACCGTCACCATTGTCTACGAAGCGCCCGGTTTCACACTCACGCTGCGCGGCCAGGCGCAAGATGCCGGTGCGCTGGGCGACACCGTCAGCGTGCTCAACATTGATTCAAAACGCGTCGTGCGCGGCGTTATCTCCGGCCCCGGCCGCGTGACCGTCAACGCCGCCCCAAGGCAGCTCGTCGAGAATAATGCCGAGCCTGACCCTGCTCCGACTATGGCTCCAGAATCCTGCGCAATCCGATGCACCGCGGCGAGGACACCGCATCCAGTAACTTTGAGTTCAAAGTAGATGTTGAGATCGAATACGCGTCTTCGGCACGTCCGCGTGCTCTTGAGTACGGTTGCTGTGGCTTCCATGTTGACCGGCTGTGCGGCGCTCAGCGACCGGATCAGGCAGCTTGGCGAGCCGCCGGCGTTGTCGCCGGTCGATAATCCGACCGCCAAGCCCGGATATAAGCCGGTGCAGATGCCGATGCCCACGCCGCAGCCGGTCGTCTACAATCCCAATTCGCTGTGGCGCAGCGGCTCGCGCGCATTCTTCAATGATCAGCGGGCGCATATCGTCGGCGACATTCTGACCGTGAAAGTCAACTTCAACGACACCGCGGTATTCCAGGATCAAACCCAGCTCACCCGGTCCACCACCGAAGACACCGAAATTACCAACTTCCTCGGCGCCAACACGCTTGGCGCTTCGGCCGCCAAGGCGATCCTGCCGGGCTCGGTTTTGACCGCCTCGGGAAACTCGCAGATGAACGGCCAGGGCACCATCAACCGGCAGGATCAGTTGGTGACCAACGTCGCCGCGGTCGTCACGCAGGTGCTGCCGAACGGCAACATGGTGATCGAAGGCAAGCAGGAAGTCCGGCTCAACGCCGAGATGCGCGAGCTGATCGTCGCTGGCGTGGTGCGGCCGGAAGATATTCAGAGCGACAACGCCATCGATTTATCGAAGATCGCAGAGGCGCGCCTGGCCTACGGCGGCCGCGGCACGCTTACCAACATTCAGCAAGAGCGCTGGGGTCAGCAGGCGGTCGATATCGTCTTGCCGTTCTAACCAGGGATCAGGACCAAGCGATCAGGAAACAGGGATCAGGAAATCAAAAGTTGGAGTCTTGGCTTTGGAGTCTTGGCTTTGGAGCCTTGGCTTTGGAGTCTTGGCTTTGGAGTTTTGGCTTTGAAGTCTTGGCTTTGGAGTCTTGGCTTTGGAGTCTTGGCTGATGCCTGACGGTTGATTTCTGATACCCGAGCTCCCCGGGGCCGCATTCGCGATGCGAGCAGGCTCCGACAAGGCGCGGCCTCCGGCAGCTCCCCCGCCGGAGGCCGCGATTTTTTCTGCGTCAGCTGGTAGGCGCCGCAAGCAAACATCTGCGGCACGAACTTTCCCGCGGTATCGCGGCCGAAACTCAATCAGCTACGCGTCTCTGATCAACTATGCTCGCCGGCATGCATTTTTGCCGCATGCTCGTGGTGCTCGGTCGCATGCAGATGATGCCCATGGGCGATCTTGGAGTGGTGCGCGGCCTTTTCATGATCGCCGGCTTCATGGTGCTTCGCAGCCTCGCGATGGTGTTTGGCAGCGTGCTCATGGTGGTGGGCAGCTTGTTCGTGATGTTCATGAATGTCGTGGTTGTCCATCGTCGGCTCCCTGGCTCTCGCTTTGTCGGGAGGCAGAACATGGTCAGGTTCGATGAAGTATTTGCGAAGCAAATTTGTCAGGCGATCCGCTGAGGGCCGCTTAAGCCGCCCTGTCCTGACGGCTGCCGAGCAATGCCAATTCGTGTCGCAATAGCGCGACGACGCTGTCCCAATCGCCGAATTGCGGTTGACGAAACAGCCGTGCGCCCGGATACCACGGGCTGTCCGCCCGCTCACGCAGCCAGCGGAAATCCGCAGCAAACGGCAGCAGCAGCAACAGCGGCTTGCCCATGGCGCCGACCAGATGCGCCACTGCGGTATCGACTGCAATCACCGCGTCGAGCTGTGCGATCGCGGCGGCGGTGTCGGCAAAATCCTTAAATTGTCCGCCGATTGCGCACACTGCGCCGAGACTTTCGAGACTTCGCAGCAACGGCAAGTCTTCGGCCCGCACTTCATGCTGCAAACTGACGAACGCCACATCGGACAAGTCGAGCAGCGGCTTTAAGGTCGCAAGAGGAATTGAGCGGTTGAGATCGTTGTCGTGCGAGCGCTCGCCCGACCACACCAGTCCGATCCGCGGCCGCCGTTGCGGCAAGCGCGGCCGCCACGATGCAATGTCGGCATCGGCCGCCGCGAGATAAGGAACCTGCGCCGGGATCGTCTCGAGCGTCGTGGCGCAAGCAAGCGGCAGGCTGAGCAGCGGACAGTGAAAATCGTAGTGCGGCAGCATTCCGCCGCGCGCGACTACGACTGGTGCCCCAGGCAGACGCGAGCAAAGTCGCAGCAGAGGCGCCTGAACTTCGATAATGATTTTCGCGCCGCGCGCGACCAACAGTGGCGCATACCGCACGAATTGGATGGTGTCGCCGAGACCTTGCTCGGCGTGAAGCATAATGGTCTTGCCGCAAAGGGATTCCTCGCCGAGCCACAACGGCGCACCGTAGTCGCGCCGCTGCGAGGCGAGCCACCCGATATGCCAGCGCGATTCGTAGGCGCGCCAGCCGGCCGGAAAAATCGCCCAAAGTCAAACGCGCGACACTCTCGACAAAGCGCGCATGGGCGAAATCCGGGTTCCTCTTCAGCGCACGCTGGGCACGGCTCAGCGCTTCATGCGGGCGATCGAACCGGCGCAGCGTCGCAGCGTAATTGGCGAGGAGCGGCACGTTGTCGGGAGCGAGCTTAAGCACCCGGTCATAGGCATCGAGCGCTTCCGCCACGCGATTGAGTTCTGAGCAACGCGTTGGCGCGATTGCCAAGCGCATCGCAGTGATCGGGCGCCGACATGAGGACACGGTCAAAGCTTTCCAGCGCGTCCCGCGGTCGGCGAAGCTCCATGAGCGCGACACCGCGCCCGTTGAGCAGTTCGGCATCGTCAGGCGCGATGCGAAGACCCTCGTCGTAACTAACGAGTGCGCGCTGAAAATCTCTCAGCGCGTGAAAAACAAGGCCAAGGCTGGCAAAGCCGTCGGCGCGCGACAGATCGCCTTTCAACGCCGACTGGATGAGCGCGAGCGCCGTATCGAGCCGCCCGCGCCGATAGGCGATTTGCCCGAGGCCGCGGAGCGCGTCGAAATTGTCTGGCAGATGCTGCAACAGCTCGGTGTAGAGCCGCTCCGCTTTGTGAAGCTCGCCGTCGCCTTGCGCCCGCTGCGCGCGCCGCAGCATTCGCGCCAGGTTCGCCTGCAGATTTTGCGTCGGCTTAAGGTGCATCAATATCTGAGCAGAAAAGACAATGACCCGCCGGGACCGCTCCGGCAGGCGATCGTTAACGAGCGGTAAAGGAACGAGGTAAAAAAAGACTTAAGAGGCGGCCCGGTCCGCGATCATGTGTCTTGTAGAGAGTTCGAGCCGTCTGTGCAGACGCGCCACTTCGTGCTCGAGCTTTGCCAGCCTGTCGGCGAAGAGGTGCTCAGAGTCGGCATGGCCGGGATTTTGTTTCGAAAATTGTTCCTGGCTCCAGCTTATTCCGAGGCTGCCGCCTCTGCGCCATTCGACCTTGGCGTTAAAGTACTCGTCCCGGTTCGGCAGATAAATCTCGAACGCACTGGGGAGTGCAACGCTGTCCGAAACTTCGATACGGCAGCCATTGGCGGTGGTGTCACGGATGATGCAATCCATGCTGGACAGTCTGTTGTTGAAATGGATTCGCCCTTTGAAAAACGTCTTGTGGCGGACCAGTGCGCGTCGCTCGATCATGGCGATCCGGCCTCCTCCTTGGCAGCCCTGTCGATCACGTCAATCACGCTCTGAACGCGTACAATCAGATCGATATGAGCTTCCATTTGTTCGTCCGCGGACGAGTGCGTCAACGATTTGATCAGGCCGGTTCTTCGCTCAACAAGGTGCTTGCGGGCGTTCGAATAAATGCTCGGTTCCATCTCGGCCTCTCGTGCTCTTCAGCATCGGCCTAAAACGTACCGCTTTCGCTTAAATGTGTTGCGGAGGATCAAAATCCTCGCGCGGCATTGCGCGCGTGGTTGACAAAACCTCAACGGAAAGCCGCGAAACCCAGCGGCGCAGATGTGCCGAAATAAGCCGCCTATTCTTCGCGGTAGACGCGCTCGCGGCGTTCGTGACGTTCCTGCGCTTCGATCGACAGCGTGGCGATCGGCCGTGCCTCAAGGCGCTTGAGCGAGATCGGCTCGCCGGTTTCCTCGCAAAAGCCGTAGGTGCCGTCTTCGATGCGCTGCAACGCGGCATCGATCTTGGCGATCAGCTTGCGCTGGCGGTCGCGAGCGCGCAGTTCGATCGCCCGGTCGGTTTCCGACGAAGCGCGGTCGGCGAGGTCGGGGTGGTTCTGGTTGTCGTCCTGGAGATGTTGCAGCGTCTCCTTCGCCTCTTTGAGGATGTCTTCGCGCCAATCGAGCAGCTTGAGCCGAAAGTACTCGCGCTGACGATCATTCATGAACGGTTCGCGGTCAGTCGGCCGGTAGATCTTGTCGAAGGGCCGGATGCTTTTACCGTTCTTGAGCAATGTTTCGTCGAGTCGACCGTTCTTGGTCTTAACCGATTGCATGAACTCGATGTCCCCTACTCGGCGCTACTCCACGCACGTGTTACGTCCTCCCCGGAGGCGCGCCCATATACCGCGGGTCTGTGACGGTGACAATAACGTTCGTTTCGGGACGTCGCCGCGTGGCGAAAGGGTCAGTTCAACCCTGCTTTGGCCAGTTCGACCGCGACCCGGAGGTCAATTTCGCTCAAGACCTGATCGAGTTCTTGGGTCGCCCGAACTGTCCTTGAGGTCCCCGGCAACGGCCTTGAGCCGCAGCATGGTCGCCTGGTCGAGCGTACCCGACAGGAGCCCGAGCTTAAGTTCATCCAGCGCATCAAGCGCCCGGGTGCCGTGTTTGACCGCACGGCGGCGCCGTTCCAGCGGGTCTTCGATACCTTGTAACGCGATCAAGGCATCGATGCCGCCGAGCGTTCGCAGCGCCACGGCCGCACTTTGCGCCTGCGGCGCGCTGGTTTCGGACAGCGTGAAGGTGCCGCCGCCCGAACGCCGCGCCGCGGCCGGCGGCCCGGCAACTGCTGTTCCGTTTGGTCCGGTGACGCGCATAGATGAGAACGTGGGCCCTTATGGTTAATGGGCGGTAAAACCTTGCCCACCGACCTCGGCAACAATTGCCGAAAACCGGCAAGTGCTGCGCCACGCGGATTCGGCGGCGGCTTCGCATAAAAACATTTATCCAGTTATTACAATGCCTTGGGCGAAGCCGTCGCTCTGGCACGTTACTGGCAACAAGCTCACCGTCCGACCTCTTGGGGAGCAGGAGATGATAGGGACGCTAAGACCCGCGCTACTCGCGCTGGGGGTTCTTGCGTGCGCCGTGTCAACGGCGACAGCGACCTCGCGTATTAAAGACCTCGCCAATATCGAGGGTATTCGCCAAAACCAGCTCATTGGTTATGGCCTGGTCGTCGGCCTTAACGGCACCGGCGATACCTTGAACAATGTCCCGTTCACCAAGCAATCCTTGCAGGGTATGCTGGAGCGGCTTGGCGTTAACATCCGCGGCCAGCAAATCCGCACCGGCAACGTTGCCGCAGTGATGGTTACCGCCAATCTGCCGCCCTTCGCCACCCAAGGGACGCGCATCGACGTGACCGTGTCCGCCATGGGCGATTCCAAAAGCCTGCTCGGCGGGACCCTTCTGGTGACACCGCTCCTCGGCGCGGACGGCAACGTCTACGCGGTCGCCCAGGGTGCGTTGGTTATCGGCGGCTTTCAGGCCGAAGGCCAGGCCGCCAAAGTTGTGCGGGGCGTACCGACCGTCGGCTTGTTGTCCAACGGCGCCATCATCGAGCGCGAAATCGAGTTCTCGCTCGCCGGGCTCGGCCATTTGCGCCTGGCGCTGCGCAATCCTGACTTCACCACCGCCAAGCGCGTCGCCGTCGCCATCAACGATTACATGGGCTCGCCGGTCGCCGAGCCGCTTGACCCGTCAACCGTTCAGTTGTCGCTGCCGAAGAAGTTTCCGCAGAACTTTGTCGCCATGCTCACCGAGATCGAGCAGCTCCAGGTCGAGCCGGACTCGGCGGCCAAGATCGTCATCGACGCCGCCGACGGTGTTATCGTCATCGGCCGCGACGTGCGCGTATCCACAGTCGCCGTGGCACAGGGCAATCTCACGGTCACGATTTCAGAATCGCCACAGGTCAGTCAGCCGGGTCCGCTGTCGCGAGGTCGCACCGTCGTCGTGCCGCGCACCAGCGTCGGCGTCACCGAAGACGGCAAGAAGTTCGCCTTGGTGAAAGAAGGCGTGTCGCTGCAAGAGGTCGTCGATGGGCTCAACGCACTCGGTATCGGCCCGCGCGATCTCATTTCCATCCTGCAGGCAGTCAAGGCCGCCGGCGCCATCCAGGCCGATATTGAGGTGATGTAATGACAAGCTCAGCAGCCGCAGCCGGACTCAGCCAATCAATCGCCGCGCTTGGCGCCGCCAATAGCGCGCAGGCCCAGGCGGCGCTCAAGCTCAAGGGCAAAGCCAAAGCGGCCGCGCAGCAATTCGAGGCGATGTTTCTCAACAGCATGTTCGAGCAGATGTCGGCCGGCTTAAACGGCGAAGGGCCATACGGTGGCAGCGGGGCGCTGAAGGTGTGGCGCTCGATGCTGACCGATCAATACGCCAAAAACTTCGCCCAGAACGGCGGCATTGGTCTCGCGTCGCATGTTTACGACGCACTGTTAAAGCAGCAAGGAGTGAGCCCCCGATGAGTGAGATAGCGACAGCCGCCGACGCCGAAAACGCCATCGCACGCGTGGCCGATTTGATCGGCAAACTGCAGGGCGTCATCGAACAAGAAACCGCTCTGGTGCACGCCGGAAAAATTCGCAAAGCCGCGACCATTACTCCGGCGAAGAGTGAACTTGCCGGCCAGCTTTTCACCGCTACCGAGTGGCTAAAAACAAACGCCAAATTTCTGTTGCGGGCGGCCCCGGCAAGCGCGGCGGCGCTGCGCCAGTTGCAGCAAACGTTTCAAGCCGTGCTGCAGAAGAACATGATCGTGCTGGCGACGTCGCACGCGGTGTCTGAGGGCATCGTCCGCCGGCTCTCGGGCGATCTGGCGCGCAAGGCTTCGCCGCAAGTCTACGGCGCCTCGGGCCGCACCGTAGCGCCCAACCCGAAACGGGGTCAGCCGCTTGCGATTAGTCGGGTGCTTTAGTCTTGGATTTCGGTCGGCAGGCGGACCGATTCTTTTCACCGACGAGATGACTTTCAGCTCGTCCGATGTCATTAGGCGCGCAATTTGGAAGCCGTTTGACACCCAGCCGATGCCAATCCGGTCATTGCCGCCCGGACGCTCCGGCTCAAAACCCACCCCCCTCACATCAGGTCGGCAACGCTGCGGCTAGTTGGCAGGCGGCACGCTCGGTTACGCGATTAACACATCGTTCACCATAATCTTTTAACGACTATCTAACCGATTTCGCGATACGCGCCGGTTATTCGAGCCTTTCAGACATGCGCTATGGCCAATTCTGGGCTTCGGACCGTAAAGCCAGGATTCAAAATGACGAATCGCAGCGACCCACGTGATCGCAGGTAGACGTTAGTGCGGCAAACATTTGGCCTAGATCTCGTGACTGGCGGCGCCGGATTTATCGGCAGCCATCTTGTCGACCGGCTCATTAATGATGGCCGGCGCGTTCGGGTCATCGATAATTTTATTGTCGGCCGCCGAGCCAACTTGGCCCAGCACGAGAGCGATCCGCGGCTTGAAATAGTTGAAGGCGACATTGCTGACATTAAGACGGCTTTGCGGGCGACCGAGGGAGTCGAGCGCGTCTTCCATCTGGCAGCGCGAGCCGACATCGTTCCTTCGATCCGCGAACCGGAAGCTTATTTCCGGGCCAACGTCGACGGCACCTTTGCCATGTTGGAAGCGGCACGCCGCAACCAGATAGCGCGCTTTGTTTATGTTGCTTCCTCATCGTGTTACGGCGTGCCCACGCTCTACCCGACACCGGAAACCGCGCCCGCTGATCCGCAGTATCCCTACGCCCTCACGAAGTATCTGGGCGAGCAAATAGTTCTGCACTGGGGCAAAGTTTATCGCGTGCCGACAGCATCGGTGCGCTTCTTCAATGTATATGGACCGCGTGCGCGAACCAGCGGCACATACGGTGCGGTGTTCGGCGTGTTCTTGGCGCAACTCTTGGCCGGCCAGCCGCTAACAATCGTCGGCGACGGCGAGCAAACCCGCGACTTCACTTTCGTCAGCGATGCCGTAGATGCTCTGATCGCGGTCGCCGACAGCGGTGGCGTCAGGAGAAGTGTACAACGTTGGTAGCGGCCAGCCCCGTCAGCGTCAACGAGATCGTCCGTCAACTGGGATCACCGCCAACCGTACAAATCCCGAAACGGCCCGGAGAACCGGATTGCACCTGGGCGGATATTTCCAAGATCGGTGCGCAGCTTGGTTGGACGCCTAAAATCAATATTGGCGAGGGCGTACAGGCCATGACGCGAAACATCGAGTATTGGCGCGACGCACCCGTGTGGACCGCCGCAGGGATCGCCGAGGCCACCAGGGATTGGTTTCGCTTTCTTGAGCCACGCTGTGGCATTCAGCAGGAGAACAGCACTTGGATCTCGCCGTCGCCAAGCTGAGCCGTCAGCCCGCGCTGACTGTCTCGACAGGTCCACGCGACAAAATCAAGGCTTTGTCCGAGATCGCCGCGATTGCAGGACGGATGCGCAACTCAGGCCGGATCGTCGTGCAGGCGCACGGCGCGTTCGATTTGCTTCACCTTGGACATGTCCGTCATCTCGAAGCGGCGCGAAAACTCGGCGATGTCCTGATCGTCACCATAACCGCTGACCGCTTCGTCAACAAAGGTCCCGGCCGGCCGGTGTTCAGCGCGGAACTTCGCGCCGAGATGCTTGCCAGTCTCGAATACGTCGACTGGGTCGTCATAAATGATGCACCCGATTCCATTACTGCGATCGAGCGAATACGGCCGAGCATTTACGTCAAGGGACAGGACTACCAGAATCCGCAGGGCGACGTCACCGGCAAGATCACGCTCGAGCGCAACGCCGTCGAGAGCTGCGGCGGACGGATTCATTTCACCAACGAGATGACTTTAAGCTCTTCCGAACTGATAAACCGGCATCTGAACGTATTCGAACCGCACGTGAACGAGCACCTTGCTTCGCTGCGGCAAGGCGGCGGGCTGTCGAAGCTCGTCGACCTGATCGAGAGCGTGCGCGACTATCGCGTGCTGCTCGTCGGCGACGCGATTATCGACGACTATCAGTACGTCGTGCCCATGGGCAAGAGTCCGAAAGAAAACATGATCGCGACCCGCTACCAGGATCGCGAGCTGTTCGCCGGCGGCGTTTTCGCCGCGGCTAATCACGTCGCGTCTTTCTGTGCCGAGGTCGATGTTATCACCTGCCTCGGAGAGTTTGACGACTATGAAGACTTTGTTCGTGAGAGCTTGCGTCCAAACGTCCGGCTGCATGCTTTGCGCCGGCCCGGCGCGCCCACGACATTGAAGCGGCGTTTTGTCGAAACCGGATATCTGAGAAAACTGTTCGAAGTATATTTTATGAATGACGAGCCGTTGCCGGACGACATTCAGCGTGAGCTTGATTCAGCAATCGAAGGCCGGGCTTCTTTGTATGATCTGGTGATCTGCGCCGATTTCGGTCATGGGCTCCTTAACAAATCCTCGATTCAGGCGTTGACCTCGACCGCACGCTTTCTCGCGGTCAACAGTCAAAGCAACAGCGCGAATCTGGGCTACAATCTGATCACCAAATATCCGAAAGCCGACTATATCTGCATCGACGCACCCGAGGCGCGGCTCGCCGTGAGCGACCGCGTTTCGCCGATCGGCGACATTGCGCGCAAGCTGGTCGAGGAACATGTCGATTGTTCGAAGATCATCATCACCCAGGGCAAGCACGGCTGCGTCACCTGCGACCGTGGCGGGATGGTTCACACCATTCCGGCATTCGCAAAAATGGTGATTGACACTGTGGGTGCCGGAGATGCGTTTTTGTCGGTGACTGCGCCGTTGGCCGCGGCGGGCGGCGCCATGCACAGCGTCGGCTTTATCGGCAACGTAGTCGGAGCGCTCAAGGTGCAAATCGTCGGTCACCGCCAATGGATCGACAAGCCGTCGCTTATTAAGGCGATCACCGCGTTGCTGAAGTAAGCGAGAAACCGAAAAACATGGGCGACCCAATGCGACGATTGAAGCGCATCTTGGTAACGGGTGGAGCCGGCTACGTCGGGTCACGGTTGGTACCCAAGCTGCTGCACGCGGGCTACGAGGTAACGGTTCTCGACCTTTACATCTACGGCCAGGACGTGTTGAGCGAACGAGACGACGCTCCGCGTCTTACGCAGGTACGGGGCGATCTGCGCGATCCTGCTGTCGTAGCGCGCGCTGTCGCTGGCTGCGACGCCGTCATTCACCTTGCTTGTATTTCCAACGATCCATCATTCGACCTGGACCCGGCATTGGGCCGCTCGATCAACTACGACTGTTTTCGACCGCTGGTGAAGGCTTGCAAGGACGCCGGCGTGCGGCGCTTCATCTATGCGTCGTCATCGTCGGTCTACGGGATCAAGAACGACCCGGAGGTGACTGAGGAGTTGAGCCGTGAGCCGCTCAGTGATTACTCGAAATACAAGGCCATGTGTGAAGACGTTCTGGAGGAGGAGCGCGAACCCGGGTTTGTTACCGTTACTCTGCGTCCCGCCACCGTGTGCGGCTATGCTCCACGATTGCGCCTCGATCTCACCGTCAACATCCTGACCAACCAAGCGATCAATAACAGCCGCATCACCGTATTCGGCGGCGACCAGTTGCGTCCCAACCTTCACGTGGAGGATATGACGGACCTCTACGTGCAATTACTTGAAGAGCCGGACTCCGCGGTCGATGGCAAGGTCTGGAACGCCGGCTACGACAATCTCAAGGTTCGTGCGATCGCTGACTTGGTGCGTTCCGAGATCGGCTCTTCCGTCGACATCGTCGTGACACCGACCGATGATCATCGCTCGTATCACGTCTCCTCGGAGAAAATACGACGAGATATTGGTTTCAAGCCTCGGCATTCCGTTCGCGACGCAATCGCGGATCTCAAGTCGGCATTCGACTCGGGTAAGGTGCCAAACGCGATGACCGATGCCCGCTATTACAACATCAAACGCATGCAACAACTCAGGCTGCGTTAAAAGCCGTCGATGGCCAATGAAAGCGCATATGCGGGTCGGCATAGACTTCGACAACACCATTATTTCGTATGACGAGGTGTTTCGATCCGTTGCCAGGGACTGGGGCTTGATCGATGACCGGGTCGCGGCGCGAAAACAACCGATCCGCGACCACATCAGGTTGCTGCCCGACGGCGAGCTGACATGGCAGCGGTTGCAGGGCTACGTCTACGGCAAAGGAATTTCCGGCGCCCGCATGTTCGACGGTGTCGATTCGTTTCTAAGCCGCTGCCGGTCGGAGGGCTGCGCGGTTTTGATCATAAGCCACAAGACGCAGTTCGGGCACTTTGATCCAGATTCTGTCAACCTGCGCGAGGCGGCGTTAGGTTGGATGGATGCACACGGTTTCTTTCACGACGGCGGATACGATATTCGGATCGAAAACATCTATTTTGAAGAAAGCCGCGCCGAGAAAGTGGCGCGGATAGCTGCGCTCGATTGCACCTGTTTTATAGATGATCTCGAAGAAGTTCTCGGCGACCCGGCCTTCCCTGTCGATGTCGCCCCTATCCTGTTCTCAGAGCATGCAAAGGCTGCTGACCGGTTTGCCGCTTTCCGTATCTGGAAGGATATCGAGGAGCATCTGTTTCGTGATCGCTGCTGATACCGCTCTCGCACAGGCGCAGGATGTCGCCAGGACAATCCTCGGCGCACCGGCCGAGGTGAACCATTTCGTCGGCGGCGGATGCAACAGTCGCATCTATAAAGTGCGTTTCAAACAGCAGGAATTTGCGCTCAAGCAATATCCTTTGAGCGTTGGCGTTTCAGAAGGGCGGCTTGCCGCCGAAGTCGGCGCCTTGCGCCTGATGGAACGCCATCGGGTCGATAGCGTCCCGCGCGTGGTCGGCGTCGACGAAAATCGCGGTTACGCGCTCTTGACATGGATCGATGGATCGGCGGTTCGCGAACCGACCGATGCCGATGTCGACGCCGCACTCGTTTTTTTGGAAACAATCCACGGCCTGCGACAATTGTCTTGGGCTACTGACCAGCCGCCGGCGGCCGAAGCCTGCCTGACCGGCGCTGAGATTGATCGGCAAATCGGCCGTCGGTTTGCGCACTTACAGAGCCTGGAAGCGGAGAGCGAACTCCTCATCTTCCTTGAATCCTGCTTCCGTCCGATTTGGCGTCGCGCCGTCGAGCAGGCCAGAGCGGACATCGCAGCCGCCGGCGGCAATTTTTCTGCCGAGCTGCCGCACGAAAGACGCAGTCTGATTCCAGCGGATTTTGGTTTCCACAATAGCCTGCGCCGCCGCGATGGGGCGCTTGCGTTTATTGACTTTGAGTATTTCGGTTGGGATGACCCGGCGAAGCTCACGGCCGATACGTTGTTACATCCAGGCACATCGCTCGCTGCCACGCAGAGCAATCGCTTTCGCCGCGGCGCGGTGCGGCTATACGGCGGGGACGCAACCTTTGAGCAGCGACTCAGTGCGTACCTGCCGCTGTTCGCCTTGCGCTGGACGCTTATTTTGTTGAACGAGTTCATACCGGAACGCTGGGATCGGCGGCTCATGTCGGGGATGGCGAGGAGCTGGAAGGATGCTAAAGCGGATCAATTGGCGAAAGCGCGAGACATGCTTGCCTCTTTGCCTGAAACAATGTGCGAGCAAGCATGACCGGCAAGTGTGAGGCGCAACACTCCGCTCTCGATGAGCGGTCGAAGTATCTGCGGCGCTTGATAGTGCGCGCACTCGAAGGTGGCGGCCGCGGTCACATCGGTTCCTCGCTGTCTCTTGTTGAAATCATCCGCGTTCTTTACGACGACGTCCTTCGTTTTCGCTCGGGCGATCCGAAGTGGTCCGAGCGTGATCGAATGATTCTCAGTAAAGGGCATGGATGCTTGGCACTCTACGTTGTGCTTGCCGACAAGGGATTCTTCCCGACCAATATCCTCGATACATTCTGCAAGCGTGATTCGATTCTCGGAGGGCATCCTGAAGCTTCGAAGGTTCCCGGCGTCGAGGCTTCGACCGGCTCGTTGGGGCACGGCCTCTCGTACGGCGTCGGCATGGCGCTGGCGGCGCGAATGCAAAATCGCGACAGTCGGGTTTTTGTGGTGATGGGCGACGGCGAAATCAATGAGGGCTCAGTCTGGGAAGCGGCGATGTGCGCCGGGAAACATCGCCTCGCCAACCTCACCGCCATTATTGACTACAACAAAATACAATCGGCAGGCACGACCCGGGAAATTCAGGATATGGAGCCCCTTCTGGACAAATGGCGAGCGTTCGGCTTCGCCGCCGTCGAGGTCGACGGCCATGACGTTACCGCCTTGCGCGGTCTATTTAACGGCTTGCCGCTATCGAGTGATCGACCCGCGGCGATCATCTGTCACACCGTCAAGGGAAAAGGCCTGCCGTTTGCGGAAAATGATGCCGGCTGGCACCACAAGGCAAAAATACCGCCCGACGTCGTGACGAAGATGTACGCGGCCCTGGATTGAGTCATGCGCGCAACCTGCCTGAATATGATTTATGAGTTGGCCAAGCGCGATAAGCGCGTTTTGTTTATCGGTTCCGACCTAAGCCCCGGACTACTTGACCCCATGCGCAAGGAAATGCCCGAGCGCTGGTACATGGAAGGCATCAGCGAGGCGAACGTGGTAGGCATGGCGGCCGGTCTCGCGATGGAAGGCTACATCCCCTACGTCAACACGATAGCCACTTTCATAACGAGGCGATGCTACGAGCAAGTGGCGGTCGATCTCTGCCTCCATAACTTGCCGGCTCGGTTGATCGGCAACGGCGGCGGTCTCGTGTACGCCCCGCTTGGGCCGACGCATCTGGCGATCGAGGACATTGCCATCATGCGTGCGCTGCCCAACATGACGGTGACCGCTGTCTGTGACGCGCAGGAAATGGTGCGGCTGATGAACTGCACCATCGATTGGCCGGGCCCGATCTATATCCGTCTCGCAAAGGGTGGCGACCCCGTGATCAGCCGCGAGGAAAATGGCTTCGCTATTGGCAAGGCCATCCCCATGCGCACCGCCAAATCGAGGCGGCCGGTCGTGTTAGCCGGAACGGGAATCATGACGACCGCCTGTCTCAACGCCGCTCAACTTCTAATCAAAGACGGCATCGATACGTCGGTCGTACATTTCCACACGGTCAAGCCGCTCGACGAAGACACACTGCTCGAATTCGGCCACGAAGCGCGGTTGGTAGTGACCGTTGAGGAAGGCATCAGAATCGGCGGGTTCGGAAGCGCGGTGACCGATCTGCTGGTGGAGAAAATGGGCACTGCACACCCACCGGTATTGCGGCTTGGTCTGCCCGACGCATTCCCGCAAAAGTATGGGGTGCAGGAGGAACTATTGGAGATATTCGGGCTGACGCCGCACCAAATCGCTGCAGCGGTGACAGGAGCCATCGCGAAAGACGGCAAAGCGAAGCACGACCTGTTCCTCGCTGAAATGACGCACGCATGAAGCCCGTCGAGGGCGGACATGTATCTGCTCGTCGGCGGTGACTCTGAGATTGGAGCCGCGACCCACAGGCTTTTACAAGCTCGCGGTCAATTGGCCGCGGCAACAACGCGACGACCTGAGCAAATTGCCCCTGACCGTCCGTTTCTCGATCTGGCGGACCCGATTGAGCAATGGACAGCGCCGCCAGCGACCGGAGCAGCCTGCATTTTCGCTGCAATAGCGCGAATTGCGAGTTGCCACGATGATCCCGTCGGCTCGGCAGGGGTCAATGTGACACAAACGTTGGCTCTGATCGATCGTCTGGTCGCTTGTGGCATCCATGTTTTGTTTCTGTCGACGAACCAGGTATTCGACGGGACGACGCCAAACGTACCGGCGGACGCGCCACATTCGCCCGTAAGCGAATATGGCCGGCAAAAAGCGCAGGTGGAAGCGGCGCTCCGCCGGCACATCGATCGAGGCGCGCCTGTCGCCTATCTGCGGCTTGCAAAAGTCGTCTCGCCGCGGATGGCGCTGATCAACGGATGGATCGAGACACTTTCCTCCGGGCTGCCAATCCAGGCCTTCGATGACATGCGCGTAGCGCCAACACCGATCGAACTGGTAACCGGCGCAATTGCGGCGTTGCTGCAAGACCGGGCGGCCGGGATATTCCAGCTGACCGGCCCACGCGATGTCAGTTATGTCGGAGATCGGTCACTTTCTGGCCAATCGCCTCAACGCCGATCCGGCCCAAGTGAGAGCGGCGCACGCCCGTTCGGTCCTGCCACAAGGCGCAACACCTTGGCACACTACGCTCGATTCGCAGCTGTTACGTGAACGCTATGGCTTTTTGGTCCCTGACGCTTGGGAAGTCGTGGAGACGATACTGTCTGCGCGCGGGCAACGACCCGGCATCGCGGCGCATGACGGATCCGCGGTCAAGTCGGCGCAACATTGACAAGCACGCGGCCAGCGGCACCGCTGCGTACCAGATCAAGCGCCTCGTTGATATCGTCCAGTGAAAACTCGTGCGTGATGATTCCATCGAACGACACACGGCCAGCCTGATTGAGCCTGATCAGCCGCGGAATGTCGACGTGAGGTGACGCATCGCCCCCGTGCGAACCAGTGAGCACCTTGTTGAAGTGAATCGGGAGCGTGTTGATTGTCACCTTTTCGTGCGGCACGCCGACCAACACGCAAGTTCCGTCAGGGTGAGTCAGATTGTAGGCAAGCTCGATGACGTATTTGACGCCTGTCGTCTCGATGACCTTGTCCGGACCCTTAGGGCCGACGATCTTGCGGATCTCCGCATCCGGGTCGGAAATCTTCGACACATTGAGTACGTCGGTCGCGCCCCGCGCCCTGGCCATATCGAGCTTTTCGTCAACCAGATCCACCGCCACGATCGGATAAGCACCAACCAGACGGGCGAATTGCACGACGTTCAGGCCGACGCCGCCAGCGCCGAACACCACAACTGACTCGCCGATCTTGACCTTGGCGTCGTTATTGATCACTCCGGCAGCGGTGGTAATGGCGCAGCCGAGCAAAGGCGCGACCTTGAGATTGTATGTTGCCGGGATCACGGTCATGCGGTTCTCCGAAACCACCGCATATTCGTTGAAGGTCGTAACCCATCCGGCATTGAGGCGCGCGGAATGCCATCTGTACGATGGCGGTTGACACTGAATACCCTGGCTCGGGCGCCAATGCAGTACGACCGTGTCGCCCGGCTTTACGGTGGTCACGCCCGGCCCGATATCGATGACGACGGCGGAGGCTTCGTGGCCGAGCAGATGTGGAAGAAACTTGTCGGGTCCCTTGGCGGCCTCGATCTCGTTGATCTGAGCGCCGCAGATCGTAGTGTGCAGAATCCTGGCCAGCACCTGGCCGACATCCAGTGCGTCGGGAAACGTGATTTCGTCGACAATGAGCGGCTTGCGGGATTCTACGAGGATCGCCGCCTTGGCTTTTTCGATTTTCATGCTGCGGCGCCGCTATTCAAAATAAATGAATTCGTAGTCGCCGGTGTAGCCAAACTGCCCGTATAGCCAGATCCATTCCGAAGTATGCAGGATGCTCTCGGCCGTTAGAGCCCAACATTCCAAATTAAACTGCTCGAGCTCGCTGCGATAACCCTCCACCATAATATATTTGTCTTTGCCAACCCGTTCGATCTCCTGCACTGCTGTCTGTAACTCGTAAAGGCGCAGATTGTGCAGAGTGCCCAGGCTGATCACCAGATCGAACTCTTTGTCGCCATACGGAAGCTTGTCCTGCGCGCGATAGCGAAAGAGATAAGGCTTGATCTCCTCCCTGGCCTCGGCGAGCCCGTGGCGCGAAATGTCAAATCCGGCAATCTCGAGTTCGGGCAGGAGCTTTTTCAACTCGTAGAGCAAAAAGGCTTTGCCGCACCCGACATCGAGAACGCGCGAGCCGCTCCGCAGCCCGTAGATCGCAACTAGCGCCTCAGCGACCGGCTTCCAACGGCCCTCGATAAACTTGTAACCGCCGTATCCGTAGCGCCGATCGCCGTCCCAGTAGTCGAATTCGTACTCCTTCGCCTTGAGCATGCAGTGGACCTTGTCGTCTACCATGCGCGCAAGGTAATCGCGCTTGGTCGCCCGGTGCAGTGGCGTGACAATGTTGAGAAGTCGACCCATCAAACCTCCGATCTATTCCGTCAATGCGCGATTTCAGGGGTGGCCGTCTGTTCCGGCATCTCTGCGGTGACAGGCAACGGCAATGAGATAATGCGCCATCGGATAAAAGCCGGTATGGACCACTTCGTCGTTCATCGAAAAGACAAAGACGGTGTGGAACCGACGTTCCAGCGTGCGTTTGAGGGCCTCGCCGGATTTGCAATTGACGTGCCCTGCCTTGCTTTGCGGTGAAGCGTAGCTCTGCGACTCAATCGAAGGCATGCCGAAGATCGCAACTCCGGTTGCGGTGAGTGACATGACGATATTGTTGATGAACCGGTCCTCGTCCGCCTCGGAAATATGTTCCAGAACGTCGAGCGCATAGGCGGCGTCGAAGGGACCTGCCACCGGGCCCGCGAGCATATCGTGGACGAACGCGTCGAGAGGCCAATTTGGATCCATCCGCGCATTGACATCAGCGATGAACACCGGGTCAAAATCCGTCGCCGAAACTTTACCCACGACCTGCTGAACAATACGAGTGCCAAAGGCGTCGGCGCAGCCAACCTCCAGGACGTGGTTGCGGCCGGCGAGCATCTTGGCAACAAATTTATAACGCGCCAGCGTAAACAACGTACGCCGCGGATCCTGATTCCAGGACTCATTTGCCATCAATCCCAGGCGCGTGATGCCGTGTTTCTCGCGAACATCGAATACCACCGAATATTGCGGTTCTTTGGTCTTTGGCGAGACGCTCATGGAAATCGTTCCGAAAATGCAAGTGCGAGAATCGGGGGTTCGGTCACGGTCATCGTATACAAGAACGCAGGATACTCACAAAGCATCCGATGGCCGGCAGCAGTGAGCTGTGAGCAGTCAAACGAGAAGTGCACATCGCGCCGTATCACGAGTTCAGCGGACTGCACTGGAGCTTTTGAGCCGCCGCGCGCGCATTGAGCTACGTGATTGAGCAATCGTTCGCGGCTGGCGCATCGCCGGGGACCGTCCGCCGCCGATCCCGACGGGCGCGTAGAATTCCACCGAGGGCCTGGCGAGGCGCGCCGCTACCGCCCGCGCGGCCTCCGGAATAAGAACGACGTAGACATGCGCGCCTGCGGGAATCTCTTCCGGAGCGCGTACTGGACGGCCGCAAAGCATAGTGTTGTGACGGCTTGGGTCCTCGTCGACGAAAAAATCGACCCTGTCGGCCATTTGTCCGAACAGCCACATCGCCGCGATCGAGGTGCCGAACAGCCCAAAAGTGGCGCCGCGCGCCGCTTCATGCGCGTCTCTGACGACCGCATTTAGCCACTCGACCTGAGCCCGCACGCGATCGAGTGCTTGCGCCGGCCTCACTCCCGCGCGGGCGACGGCCGCTGCTCCATCAGGCAACGCAATTGCCGATAACTCCTTGGTCACCCAATCGTCGCTTATCGCCGCAACTCCCATTCCGGCCCTGGCAATAAGCTGTGCCAAATCATGCCGCGTGAAGTGGCTCACGTGGTCGGCAATGAGAAGATCGAACGGGTTGACGCCGGCGTTGGGTACCTCGATCAGCAGCGAACCTTCCGGATCGAGCTTGGTGCGCAGATCGGCGAGTGCAGCCGCAGGATCCGTAAAGTGCTCGAGTGCGTGCATCATCGTGATGAGGTCGAAGCCCAGCGGCAGTTCGTTTAGGTCTCCGCAGTACAGCTTTGCGAAGCCGGGGATCGTCGCCAGCGCGGCAGCGTGAAGGTTACTGAGTTCGTGTCCAAACAGTTCCCAAACGGGACGCACTTGGGCGAACGCGCGCAGCAGCGCGCCGTTGCCGCAGCCGACGTCGAGTATCCGACCCGCCGGCCCGACGGCACGAATTTGCAAGAGCCTCTCGAGAACGACGTCGCTCCGTCGACGCGGTCCGCCCTTTGCGGAGTCGATTACCGCCTGTTCGACGCCGCCGCCCTGATGATACGGCTCGTACTGACGGTAAATCGCAGAGACCTCAGACTGCCAATTGGCGTCGGTCGGCTTCTGCACAGCGCCGCAGGCGCCGCAAACAGCGATGCGCCCACCGGGCGGAAATGCGCGGCAGTCAGAAGTCACGCGCGGCAGCGCGCCAAACCCGGCAATTTCCTCCAACTCGCGTGCACCGCACGCCAGGCATGTGAAGGTGGCAATTGCCATACAATCACCCGCTCGTCATCAGACGGACGCCGTAGCCGCGGATTGTCGCTGTACGGCGACTCCCGACAACTCTTTCCGCAGCCGATCAAGAGGACCAGACCAGTCGCCGATTGCCGTCTGTCGGAACAAACGCATGGTCGGATACCAGGGGCTGTCGGCGCGATCGAGCAGCCAGCGGAAATCCGGCGAAAACGGTATGAGCACCGCCACAGCCTTAGCCATCGCGCCTGCCAAATGTGCAACCGATGTATCCACGCTGATGACAAGGTCGAGCATCGAAACAACTGCGGCGGTGTCGGCGAAGTCCTCAAATTCGAGGCCAAGCTCGGTGACGCCGTAATCGCCCAATATCGCAATTTCGCTTTGCTCAACTTCCCTCTGCAAACTTACAAAATCGACACCCGGAACCGAAAGTATTGTTGCAAAGCGATCGAAGGTCAGCGAGCGGCGCCTGTTGTTCGAATGCCGGTCGGTTCCCGACCAACAAACGCCGACCCTCAGCCGTCCGTTCTGCGGTAGCCTGTTGCGCCACTTGGCGACGCGCTCTTCGTACGGTCTGATGTAGGGAACGTTCGCCGGGATGGTCATCAGCTCGGTTCCGAATGCCAACGGCAGGCTCAGCAACGGGCAATATAGATCGACGTCGGGCAGCGCCTCGTCTTCGCCAAGAACTTGCGAAATTCCGGGTACCGTCGCCACCAAGTCCGTCAGCGAGCTGTGGACACCCACCAGCACCTTGGCTCCGCGGGCGGCCACCAGCGGTGCATAGCGGACGAATTGAATGACATCGCCAAAACCCTGCTCGGCAATCAGGAGAATGGTTTTACCGTCGAGTTCCTCATCGCCTCGCCATCGCCGCAATCCGTTGGCCGGCGTCGCGAATTCCTTCTTTTTCCAGCGGTACTCATATTGCTTCCAGCCTTCACGAAAGTAGCCCAGGCAAAGCTGCACGAGCGCCGCGCCGAAATGGGCTTCCGTGTTTTCAGGATCGAGGGCTATTGCCTCGCGGTAACTTTCCAGCGCCTCGTTCATTCGCGCCAACGCCAGACAAACATTGCCGCGATTGACATGGGTCGCGACCGCGTTCGGCTCGATGCGAAGCGCCCGGTCGAGGCTTACCAACGCGTCGTCGAGCCGGCCCATAATGAAAAGTGCGGCGCCGCGGCCGGTGAGCGCCTCCGTGTGGTCGGGATTGAGCGCCAGCGCCCTGTCATAATTCAAAAGTGCCTCGGCCGGACGTTTTAGCCTAGTCAAAGCATTACCCCGGCCGACCAGGGTATTGACGTTATTGGGGGTGCTGGCGAGCGCGCTGTCGAAGCTCGTCAGCGCCTCATCGAATCGTTCGAGCTGCAGCAGCGCTTGGGCGCGGCCTTGCCGCTGCAACTTCGGCGCCTGCTCGAAGGCGTGAGTGGACCGCGAAAGCCGCGTCCTCTGCTTTGCCATGCCATCCTTACCCGCGGCCTTGGATCGTCGGCATCCTGGCATCCGGCGCATGCCAGAGCGCACTGTCCCAATCGACGATCGGGAATTGCCACGATTGCAAAGACTTTTGCGCGGGCCCTTTTGCTCAACAGACAAGGTCGGGCAAGATAGTTAACCAAACGTGAAGCGCCCCTGGAATGCACACGCTAAGTTAACTAGGCGCGAGCATGAATGAAAGAATCGACGATTCGGATCGGGCAATTCGGCAAGACCCATGAGTATTGGAAGTATTGGAAGCGTCTCGTTCTGGCAGCAGGACCAGAACTTCTGGACCCAGGCGCAATCCAGCGATCAGTCGACCGCGAATAGCGATGCAGTGATTTCGGCGATGAGCTCGGCGATGACCTCTTTGTCGAACGGCCTCGCCAGTATATCCAACCAAGAAGCATTGACGCGCACCAACAATGCGCTGACGGCTGCTATCCAAAGCGAACTGCAACAAGCACAATCGGGCGGTTCGACCTCATCTTCTTCGACCAACTCGACTGCGTCGTCGTCCTCCGGGTCTTCCAGCTCTTCGAGCTCGTCTGGTTCTTCAACAACTGCCGGCTCGCTGGCGACAGGAACCGGCACGGTACCGCTCACCGCGAGCACTCCGCTGTCAACGCTGCGAATTCCGCCAAACAGTGCAATCACTGTCAGCGATGGCAACAATACCACGACCTATACCACGACAGGCACCGACACGGTCACCGACTTGATCGGCGCCATCAACACCAATGTTTACGGCAACGCACAGGTGACCGCTTCGCTCAACAGCAACGGCAGTCTGGTGCTCACCGGAGAATATGATAGCGACAACATAACGGTTGGCGGGACGTTCGCGTCCGCCATCGGCTTCGGCACTGGAAACAATCAATTCTCCCCTACCCCTCCTTCCGCGCCTTCCAGCTCGGCAACGGACGCCGCTTCGGTTGGAACCGGCAGCTCGAGCAGCGCATCGGTAGCCTCCTCTTCCGGCATTCCACAGAATTCGGCTATTGCCCTCCAGACCGGCGGCACCGCAGAACTTTTGCTCGCCAGCAACGGCGCCGCCGGCACGTTGCTCAATGTGTTGGCCTGACGAACGCCGGGTGTGATTCCTGTGGCAAGAGCCCAAAACGACTTGATGATGCAGGCTGCCAATTCGCTACGCCGCGGCGGCAATCTCATGGAAGCAGCCAAACTCTATCGCCAGGTCATCAAGGACGATAAGAAAAACTATCACGCGCTTCATTTTCTTGGCGTTACCGAGGCAGAGACTGGAAATTTCAAACAGGCCAAGCGCCTCATCGCGCGTTCTTTGTCGATACAGCCGCCCAACGTTCAGTTCATAGAGAACTACGCGACCGTTCTGTTTCAGGCCGGCGATTACGAAGCCGCGCTCAATTCTTGCCAACGCGGTCTCCGGCTCAATGATAACAGCATTACGCTCATCTATGTGAGCGCGCTTGCCTTATTCAAACTCGGCAAATTTAGCGAGTCAGTCGCGCAATTCGACAAGCTTCTCCTCATCCAGCCAAATCACATCGCAGCACACAACGAGCGAGGCTCCGTCCTCGCGATGATGAAGCAATATGACGCGGCACTGGCCAGCGTCGAAAATGCGCTCAAGCTCGATCCGCGCTCCGCCCAGGCGCTGCTGAACCAGGCGGTCATCTACTGCGAGCTCAAACGGTACGACGACGCACTTTCTTCCTACAGCAGTATGCTGGCTCTTAACCCGAATTTTGCCAACGCCTGGTTCGGGCGCGGCAATGTCCTCAGTCAGCTCAGGCGCCACGACGAGGCGCTGGCCGCATACGACAGGGCGCTGGCGTTGAACCCTGGACTTGTTGGCGCCCGGCTCCGACGCGGGAACGCGCTGAGAGACCTCGGACGATACAGCGACTCTCTCGCTGCCTATGACGGCGCGCTGGCATCGGACCCAGATCTTGCTGAAGCCTGGCAGGGGCGCGGCAATGCCTTGAGCGAACTTAAGCGCCATGATGAAGGGCTGGCCGCTTATGACCGGGCCGCGGCGTTAAAGCCGGACCTTGCTGAAGCGTGGATTGGTCGCGGCAACATGCTGGACGCCGCGAAGCGCTACGACGACGCGCTGACCGCATATGAACGCGCGCTCGCATTGAAGTCCGATCTTGCCGAAGCCTGGCTCGGGGGCGGCAATGTTCTCAACGAACTTAAGCGCCACAGCCAAGCACTCGCAGCCTACGATCACGCGATCGCACTCAATGCCGACCTTGCTGAAGCCTGGCTCGGAGGCGGCAACGTTTTGGGCGAACTCAAGCGCTACAACGAGGCGCTGGCCGCCTATGACAAGGCGCTGGCAATGAACCCCGACCTCGCCGGTGTCTCGGTCGGCCGCGGCAACGTCCTTAACGCTCTGCGGCGCCACGATGAAGCGCTGGCTGCCTATGACAAGGCCCTCGCATTAAACCCCGATCTTGCCGACGCCTGGCTCGGTCGCGGCAATGTGCTGTGCGAGACCAAGTGCCACGACGAAGCGCTGGAGGCTTACGATCGGGCGCTGGCATCGAACCCCTACCTTGCCAAGGCCTGGGTTGGTCGTGGCAACGCTTTCTTCGAGCTTAAACGCTCCCCCGAATCCTATGTCGCCCACGAAAAGGCGATCGCGCTGGACCCGAATCTTGCCGAAGCTTGGATCGGCCGCGGCAACGCTCTGGGCAAATACCGAGAGTACGACAAAGCACTGGCCTCTTTTGATAAAGCGCTGGAGTTGAACCCCGATCTTGCCGCCGGCCTGCTCGGCCGCGGCAATGTTCTTGCAAAGCTTCAGCGCTACGACGAGGCGTTTACGGCGTATGACCGCGCCCTCGCGTTGAAACCTGACTTTGCCTTTGCTCTCGCGGGGCGCGGACACGCCCTCTGTAAACTCGGCCGGTACGATGAGGCGATCGCCAGTCACGATCGGGCACTTGCGCTTGACCCCGACCTCGCCGAAGGGTGGCTTGGCCGCGGTATTGCCTTGTTTGAAAGCAACCACCTGACCGAAGGGCTCGCAAACGTCGATAGATCGCTGGAGATCAGCCCCGATTTGATCGACGCAATTGCCTTTCGCATCTATGCGCTCGACTTTGCCAGCAGCGCCAGCGTCGAGGATCAGCAGAAAGCGCGAAGGGTTTGGTGGGACGAATTCGGCTCGAAGGTTGCCGAAAAAAAATCGAATGTCCCGCACGGCAACAGCCGCGATCCCGACCGGCGCATCAAAATCGGATACGTTTCCGCCGATTTCCGCGCACACTCGGCAGCGCTGTGCTTCCGGCCGGTTCTGCTCAATCACGACAAGACCCAATTTGAAATCACCTGTTATTCCTCGTCGATGCAGGAGGACGGCTATACCAACGATTTTCGCGGCGCCGCAGACCGATGGCGCAACGTTACGCAACTGTTCCGGTACGAATTTGCCGAGCAAGTCGAGGCCGATCAAATCGATATCCTGGTCGATCTGTCCGGCCATTCGGACGGCAGTCGGCTCGCTATGTTCGCGTGCAAGCCGGCGCCCATTCAGGTCACCGCATGGGGACACGCGACCGGTACGGGCCTGCCGACAATGGACTATCTGTTTTCTGACCCGGTGACGTGTCCCGACGAGATTCGGCATCATTTCGCGGAGAAAATTATCGATCTTCCGTGCGCCATCACTATTGAACCACTGTCCGCGCCGGTGCCGCTATCAGACCCCCCCGTTCTGTCCAGCGGACATATCACCTTCGGGGCCTTCAATCGCATGACCAAGATGACCGATGAGGTCGTGGCGCTGTGGGCGCGTATCCTCCGTGCGGTGCCGCAATCCCGTATAATGCTGAAGCATCACGCTTTTGAATCGCCGGCCTTGCGAGACAAGATGCTTAAGTCGTTTACGAATCACGGAATTGCGGCGGACCGTGTGCTCATTCTAGGTTCGACCACGCGCGCAGAACATCTCGCTGCGTTCAAGGATGTCGATATTTCACTCGATACGTTTCCGCACAATGGCGGCATCAGCACCTTTGAAACCTTGCAACTGGGGGTACCGACGGTCGCAATGATGGGCAACGCCCCGGCGAGCCGAGTGGCTGGCGCGATCCTCACTGCCGTGGGACTGGCCGATTGGGTTTCGCAGGATGCCGACGGTTATTTGGCACGTGCAGTAAAGTTTGCAGCGATGCCCGACTATCTCAAGACCTTGCGCTACGAGATTCCAGCAAGGCTGTCGTCGTCTGCCATGGGCAACAACGTGATGTATACCCGAGCCGTCGAAGCGGCGTATCGGAAGATGTGGGTCGATTACTGCCGCGGCGCCGTAGAACAACCGGCACCCCTCTGAAAATCCCGTCGTTCCATTGCTCGGATTAGCGACAAAAACCCCGGACAGACAGCTAGGGTTTTACAAGCCAAGCCGCCGGCGCGTTAGTCCAATCAAACGTCTGCAAACACAAATCCGGCTTGCCGGCTAAAAATTGATCGACGGCTGCGGTTTCGCCAGGCCAGTCGTGAATGCCGTATTCGTCAAATATAAGAATGCCTCCCCGAGCCAGCTTCGGCCAGATCGCGTTGAGAGCAGCATAAGTCGGCTCATAGAGATCGCAGTCAAAGTGCACAAGGGAAAATCGGACACCAGGATTTTTGTCGAGGAAAGATGGAACTGTCCGCGCGATATCACCGTCGATGAGCTTAATTCGCGGCTTCCAGGGAATAAATCTATCATGGTCGTATATATCGATCGCACTGAGCAATTCTCGCTTGAAGTCGGCCGGATTAAACCCGCCGATAATTTTTCCGGATTCTTTCTTTTCAGCTCCATCTTCCGGTGCGAACCCGGTAAATCCCGCCCAATTGTCGAAGCCGAAGACCATTTTTGTTCTATCCCCTACGCAAAACGCTTCGAGGAGATTAGCCCAGGTCATCAAGCCTAACCCACGATAGACTCCGAGTTCGGCGATATCGCCCGGTACATTCAGAGTTTGCTGAAAAAGCCGAGTGTGGGCGAGGAAGCGCTTGAGATTTTGGCGGCGGGCAAGCACTGGAAAAAGTTTAATCGCGTCGGTCGGGTTGACGCCAAAGCGGTGGCAATGTTCCGCAATCTTGCTTTCTATCTGCGCATCGGAACTATAGAACTTGGCGCCACTTCTTTCGTCGAAACGCGTTTCCGGCGCATCGCCCATTTATTGCTCCGAAGTTTTCGGCGCCACGACAGACCAGCTAGTCATGTCGAGGTAATGCTTCAAACTCTCCGCGCTGCTACTTAAGAAACGGCAATCGATACTGAACCTGATTTTTTTCGAAATGTTCGGCATTGACCCGTGCACGACGTAGGGGTTGAACATTAAAACATCCCCTGGTGCCATCGGCGCACAATTAACCGGCGTCAGCCCTTCCACCGAAACCCCTTCTATCCAGACTCCGTTTTGCGTCAACTTTGTAATCGGAATAACACCGTCCTTGCGGCCTTCATAAATGGTGACGCCTCCACATTGTTGATCGATTTCAACAAGTGGGATCCATACAGTCACAAAGCCGCCCATGTGATCGTTGTACGATGCATCTTGATGCGGCGGCACACCGGCCTCCGAGTTGTTCGGGAGAATGAAGCGCGCCATCGGCGGCATATGCATGCGAAGTCGATCGGTCCCAAGCGCGGCTTTAAGAATATCCTGAAGCGCTTGCGTGCGCGGGATTTCCCAAAATATTTTCGACAGGCGCAATTCTCTGGGAAAGTGCCCGGTCATCAGGACACGAGTATCATGATCGAGCCCATTTGCGGCGGGATCTTTTAATAACGCGACGATGTCTCTCGCTGCAGTCGTGACGTCGGGCTCAACGCCGGCCTGGTGCAAGACCATAAGGGCCTTGTCAACTTCAGCGGCAAGAACACCATGCAGTTCGGCTACGAGCTCCGGTGAAATGACATTGCAGAATAATTGATATCCCTTTTCCTGAAATTGCGACATGGAAGGGTGATGTGACATATTCCAGCTTCCCGAGCTTTGGCCTATCGCATAATGCACGGCATTTCCACGGACGGCGTTTTCAGGTGGGAATGCACTCCGAGCAAAATCCCGCCGCCAGTTCGATTTTCCGGACAAGGCAGGACCGTCGCGCTTCCAACATGATCCTTAAGCGATTCGCGGGAGGAACGCATCCCGCGGCCTTCGGTGCCTTCAATGGCGTGACCAGGATGCTCGATGAGTCCGTGACACTGTGGGCGCGCTTCCTTCATCGGCGTCGCAATCCCGCAGCGCGATGAATTCCTCTTCGGAAAGACATCCCGCTGCAGCTTATTGGCGGAATATGATCTTCTGCAAACCGGCATCCACGTTCAGGATCGCGCTCTAAAGGATCGCGGCCGACCGGGAAGACGCGCGGCTGTCCGGATCAAGGCGATCGGCCGACGACTGGGCAGGCTCGGCGGTTTCGGACCGTCCGATATCAACCACATAGTGGAACGAGTGAGGCAGGGTCTTTCCGTCGATCGAGATAGGCCGCTTATCGAGCAGCTCAAATTTCAGGTTCGACAATCCGTCCGTCGTCATAAAATCGGCCAGGCGGCCGCGACGCTTTTGGAAAAGCGCGTGCGTTCGCTGCGCTTCCTCGGTGCGGGTGCCCGCCGCAGTGTAGCCGGCGTGCGGATGCGGAAGCGGCAGATACGTGCCGTCCCTTTTGTCGAAGCCAAGCCCGGTCAAAGTGCAGCGGCAACCGAGTTCCGAGTCTTCGCAACCCCATCCCCAATACTCATTCGGATAGCCGTTGACGTTTTCGAACGCCGCTTTGTCAAACAGGACGACACCGCCGAAAAAGGAGTTTGGGTCCTCGGCCAACTTCAGGCCTTTCCATGCCAAGCGCGCCGGCCTGGCCGACCATGAATAGTCGGCCCACAGCGGCAAGTAATCGACGTCGTGAAAGCAAATATAATCGGCGCTCTCGCGTGCAAGCGCGTACCCGCAATTGAGAACGCGACCCCGATTAAACGGGGCGTTTCCGCTTTGCTCCACGACATGGAGCGAGATCGGGATGTGCCGATCGAGCTTGTCGCTCTGAAAATAGGTTACAAGGTGCGGCACGAACTGACGCAGGTGCTCTGCGCGGTCGCGGTACGGCACGACGATTGCGAGCCGCTTATTGTAACGCTCTGCCATGTTCGCGGTGTCAAAGACTATCATCTGCCACTGCCCGGTTGACTCGCCTGCTGCACTGACGCGCGAGCGATCGACGTCAGCCAGCGATGAACTGCGACGATAAATCGCCGCAGAACGTCATCGGGCCGACGTGATTGAGCTTGCTGTCGAGATCTGCCCAGATTTCGCCGCCCATGTCGGTCCAGCGCTTGCAGAAGGCAAAATCCTCGCTGAGATAAGTGCCGTCTTTGTCGATCAGACATTCGAACAATGCAAAGCGGTTGTCGCTTGCGTCGAGGGCATCGAGCGAATGGTCCCGCTTATAACGCAGCTGCGGGTATCGGGCGCACATGCGCTCGAGCGCCGCGCGTCGAATCATAAGGAACCCTGTCCCGGCATAGCGAACCCTAACAAAGCCGCCTCTCTCGATCACCGTATTCGGATCCTCGACCTCGAACACATATTGGAGCGCCGCCGCCGAGGGATTGCGACGTGCGCTGTCGATGGTCGTCTTGACCCTGTCCCAATCGATCCGCTTGATCGGATAGACCGCCGCGCACATATCGGCGGCGCATTCGATCAGCCGCACGACCCGCTCTGGCTCGAACCCGATGTCGGCATCGACAAACAGCAGATGGGTACTGGTTGGATCGTCGAGAAACTGCTGGACCAGGCTAGCCCGCGCCCGCGTGATCAGGGCATCGCCGTCCTTGAATAAAACCTTAAGATTGAGGTCCGCATATCGTCGCAAGAATTTTTGCAGTTTGAACAACGAAGCCGCATAAACCGCAGAAATCTGTCCGCCGAAGCACGGCGTGGCGATGACGAGATTAACCTGATTTGCTGCGCCCGGCGCCGGTTCCCCCAGGGTCGATTGTGCAGCCGACTTGGCGCTGGACAAGCCAGACATCGAAAGAACCCTCGTCAGAGTGCAACATCCCAAATCACGGTTAACAAGTAGCAAACGGCGAGTGCGGCGTTGAAAGCGCACGTCCTAGCCGCCGTATGCTCTTGATCTGTCGGCGATGACGCCGTGAAATTTGCGTCATAGCAACCTAGTTTAAGCAAACAAACGGTAAAGCAGCTTCCGGACCGATATGTACCGGGTGGCTGCAGCCGGCTCTTTTACGCGTCTTTAAGCGGAACCGGGTAGACCCACGACAGTCGATCATTTTGATCGAGGATCTGCACTCGGCGGTACGCTCGTACAGCAAGTGCACGCCAGTACGGCCGTAACCAGAAGGGTACAGTACCATGTCTGACATCACCTTGACCTCGGGCATCCGACAGAACCTGCTGTCACTGCAGCAAACGTCTTCGGACCTGCAAACCACCCAGGAAGCGCTTGCGACCGGTAAGAAGGTGAACACCGCCTTCGACAATCCGACTGCCTACTTCACGTCGCAGTCGTTGACCAACCGCGCCAACGACCTGAGCGCGCTCCTTGACCAGATCGGCCAGGCGCAGCAGACGCTGTCGGAGGCCAACAACGGCCTGACCTCGATAACCAGCCTGCTCGAACAGGCGCTGTCCACCGCGCAACAGGCGCAGCAATCGGCAACCGGAACCGTGAACTACAATGTGACCGGTCTCACCGGCACCGTTGCCGTCAACGCCGATACGACGAAAGCAACCAGCACAGCGACCGTCGCCAGCGCGGTTGCCAGTTCCGGCGTCACCGCTTCGGTGCAGTCGAACGTCGTGCTCAACAGCACCGGATTCGGCGGCCTGACCGTCAGCGACACGCTCACCTATACCTTCGCCGGCACAAGCCTCAGCGCGACGTTTGGCACCACCAATTCAGGCACCACGTTCGATACCCAGGCCGGCCTGATCGCGCTGCTCAACACCACCTTTAGCGGGGCGACCGCGACCTCCGACGGCAGCGGCGGCGTCGACATCTATAGCAACGACCTCGCCAACAACTTTACCACAAGCACCACTGCCGCCGCCCTCACCGGTACACCGGCAAATTTTGCGGAAACCAACCTCAGTTTGGGCAGCGCGCTGACGGTCTCCGACGGCTCACACCAGCAGAGCTTCTACTACGTCGCGCAGAACGCGCAGGCCGGTGACCACACCTTCACCACCCTCGGTACCACTACCACAACCGCCGGCACGCTGCTTGCCGCTATCGCCAACGCCAGCTCCACCATTCACGCCACCACTACGCCGAGCAGCAGCAGCGGCGATCTCGTCCTCTCCGCCGCCAACAACGTCGGACTGACGATCGGTGGCGCCCTTGGCAGCGCGCTTGGCTTTAGCACCTCGGAGTACGAAAATAACTTCAATACGCAATTGTCATCGATCGCCGGCACGACGCTGACGATTGGGGTTGGCTCGGATACGACGCACACCCTGACTTTCGGCGCCGCTAGCGGCGATATTTCGACCGAAGCCCAGCTCACTGCGGCGCTCACCGGGTTCGGTGACGTAACCGCCTCGATTAATTCCTCAGACGAGCTGCAGCTCACGCCGACGAGTACGTCCGCCATCACGCTCGGCGGCTCCCCGTCAGCCGCGGCCCTGTTCGGCATCAACCTCGGCACCTACCTCCCGCAGGCCTCCGTGGTCACCCCGGGCACCACCCGCTCGACACTGCAGACCAACTTCAACAACCTGTTAACGCAGGTCAGCCAGCTCGCCGGCAACTCGCAGTACAACGGCATCAACCTGCTTAGCAACGACAACCTGACGGTCGTCTTCAACGAGAACAACACCAGCTCGCTGCAGATCCAGGGCGTGAACAACTCGGCCGCGGGACTTGGCCTGGACCCACTCAATAACAACGAGTTCCAGGACAACAACACGATCAACACCGTAATCGCCAACATCAATTCTGCGATTACCTCCGTGCGCGCGCAAACTCAGACATTCGGTCAGAACTCCGGCACCATCACGACCCGCCAGAGCTTCGAGCAGAACACCATCAACACGCTGCAGACCGGATCGAGCAACCTGGTTCTGGCCGACCAGAATGCGGAGAGCGCGGACCTGCTCACCGAACAGACCCAGCAGCAGCTGGAAATCTCCGCACTGTCCATCGCCAACCAGGCGAACCAGTCGGTGCTCAAGTTGTTCGGTTAATCTTCTCGTACTGGCGACAACAACGGCGGCGGGGCGAAAGCCCCGCCGTTTCTCTTTGTGGAGTAGTGGACCAAGGCTGCGTGGAAACCTCGCGATGGACCGATCTGCTCTGAGCCGCGTCGGCCCCTTAGCCAGACATTAACCCACATCGCCAATCATCGCACCGTATGGCGAGGATTGTGCCGTGACTCTCAGAATCGAACTCAAGCCCGGCGAACGCGTCATCCTCGGCGATTGCGTTGTCACCAATCACGGCCAGCGCACCCGCCTGTCGATCGAAGGAAAGGTCCCGATCCTGCGCGAGAAGGACATCATGAGGCAGTCCCAGGTGGACAGCCCGGCCAAGCGCATCTACTTCGCCGTGCAACTCATGTACACTTCGAAGCGCCCGCAAGACCATTACGATTTCTATCTGGAGCTGATGCGCCGTATTCTCAAAGCTGCGCCCAGCACGCGGCCCTATCTTGAGCGTATCAATAATCGAATCTTAACGGACGAACCGTACAAAGCGCTAAAGGAAACGCGCAAGCTAATTGCCTACGAAAAGGGGCTCCTCGACCATGCATTACGCCAGCAAAGCCTACGCGACAGTCGCCAAGGAGATAGCAAATCCGCGCGAACTGGAAGCGAGCTTGCTCCTGAAAGCCGCCGCCAAATTGCAGGCGGCGCATGACTCCTGGCGCGATGCACCGCCGAACCTTAGCGAAGCGGTGATGTACAATCGCCGGCTTTGGACCGTGTTTCTCGATGCCGTGACCGGAGACGATAATAAACTGCCGATTCCGGTCCGCCAGAACATCGCCAATATCGGCGTATTCGTCATGGGCGAGATCTTTTCCCTGATGACCGCGCCGAAGCCGGACCACCTGAAGTCGATCATCAAAATCAATCGCCGCCTCGCCAGCGGTTTGCGCGGCAAGGCATAACAAGCAAGTCGCGCCTTATTGCCGAATGTGCACCGCGCCCGGGCCGGGACCTGGATATCGCGCGGACCACTGCGGATCGGTCGCTTTGGCCGGCAATGACGCCCAGCCGTCATGTTTAATCCAGTCGGCCCCGCCGGGTTTGGCCGGGGCCGCTTTCTGCTTATTGTAGCAAACGATGACCGAGCCAGCTCCGGTGTTGATCTCGGGGGATGCTCTAAAGGCATCAGCGTTGAAATTCATAGAGCTGCTGCGGACCAGGGTCGAGCGCGAGCAGGGCGGCCTCCGCAGTGTGTTCGACAGCTGGTTCACGCGCGTCGTCAGCCGTCTAATAAGCTTCGATCCGAGCCGCCCCTGGGAAGACAGTGTGCAGCAAGAGGCTTTGCGCGCTCCAGCACAAAGCCAGTCGCTGCAATGGGACTTGATGCGGCTGCGTCTCTTCCTCGATCGCTGGGCGCAAGGACGTTTCGTGGATTATTCCCAGCGCGAGCGGTCAGGTATCCATTATCATCCGCGGTTCGGCACCGAATTTGGGATCGACGTGCTCTTGACCTGCCAGGGCGCCCCCTCGCTGATGCGCTGGCGCGGCATGCCGCTGATGAAGAACGTCTTCGATTTTGCCATGTACCCGATGCTGATTGCAGAACTGAAACCTGTTTCCATCTTCGAAGTCGGCTCGGGGCTTGGCGCCAGCGCGGCCTGGTTCGCCGATAATCTGGCGACCCTTGGCATACCCGGCAACGTGCATTCAGTCGATCTGGTCAAAGCCAAGATCGAGCATCCGTACGTCACTTTTCATCAGGGCGATTGCTCGGAGCCCGAGCGACTATTCGACCCGGAGCTTTTGCGCTCCACGCCGCATCCATGGCTCGTCGTCGAGGACGCACACCACAATGTTGCAGCGGTCCTGGACCATTTTCACAAATTTCTCCGGCCGGGAGACTATCTCGTTGTTGAAGACAGCGATGTGAAGCGGGAAGCGCTGCGGAGGTTTCTCGGCGCGCATCCCGGCAATTATCTGGTAGACACCAAATTCACCGACAATTTCGGCAGAAACGCAACTTGTGCCGCCGATTCGATATTCGCACGGATCGACCACGGAAAGATTATGCTGCCCGCAGATCCTCCCGAGTAAGAACCGCAACGCGCGACAAGCGCTTTTCAGCTTGCGCGGCGTTCGCAGGGGCTTTCATCGTCGGCGTTGTCGCGATGCTACTCGCCTATCCCGACGACGGCGCGAGATAATTCACCAGGCTCAATTGCGCCAGCCGCGCCGTGACCGACATCGACGCCGACAGATTATTCTGCAGGGTCAAAATATCTTCGCCAATCTGATTCTGATTGACGCCTTCGAAGCCCTGCAACAAGTCCTGCAAGGCAGTCTGGGTTTGGGTGTTCTGGGTGGTGGCGTTTTGGACGGTCGTCTGCGCGCTGGCGAGTTCGGCCTCGATGTCGCTAATCTGCTGGGTGCCCGGCTGGCCGTTGAGATTGGCGGTGACATCTTGCGTGAGAGCCTGGTAATTGCTCTGGGCGTTCGGATCGCTGGCCGAATAGGTCGAGGCCGCGAGGACTGCCACGTTGGCAACCAGCGTACTGATGGCAGACTCGTTGGCGCGCATGCCGTAGGAAATCGTCAGACCTGCGCCGACCTGGGCGGTCGCGGTCTGCAGCGCCGGCGTCGAGCCGTTTTCGCCGGTGTACCAGAAGACCGTGTTGGCGGCGGTGCCTGCGACCAGCGCGGTCGCGGTATCGAACGGCGGGCCGGCGACCCGCAGCGGCGGGTTCACGTTGTTATCGACAGATCCGGACGGGAAACCCAGTGCGCTGCCGATAGCTCCACCGACCGAGATCGAGCCATTGCTGTTGGTAAGCTCGAGCGCGCCGCCATTATTGGAGGGCGTGATGGTGGCGTGGACGCTGGACGCCGGATTGGCGATGGCGGCAAGCAGCGAGGAGCCGGGTGTGTCGAGGGTGCTGAAGGTGCCGTTGGCCGCGCTGGCATTGCTGGCAACGTAGTAAAAAGTCGCCGTCTGATTGTCATCGCTGATCGTCAGTTCACTGCCCGGAACTATGTTCGCATTCGTGGCGGCGAAATCCGTACCGGGATTGACGATGCTGTTGACGCCGCCGGTGGTGAAGTTTTGGGTAAGGTTGTCGCTGGTCAAAACGAGACCACCGCTATCGGGTCCGCTGACGGGTAGAGTCGCGACCGCTTGCCCGTTGAAGGCCGTGTTCAGAAGTGTCTGCAGTTGAGCAAGCGACGTGAACTGATTGCCGACCGGAGCGCCGGTGGTGTACGTCGCCGTAAAGGATGTCGTCCCAAGCGTGAACGTCAGCGTGTCGCCGTTTTGCAGTTGGCTGAACCCGGTGGACGTGAGGGCGGCAGTCGATTGCGTCGAAGGCGTTGCGCTTGCGAGTGTAGCGTCGGCGGCATTGTTCGCACCGGTAACCTGGGTTTCGCCGATGAAGAAATCGTTGGCGGCCGCCATGGCGGACGCGGCCGGCAGCGCACTTTGCGCGAGATTGCTGACGGCGGTCGTCAGCGCGGTCTGAAGATTAGCTGCGGTGGCCGCGGGCGTTGCGCCGATAGTAAACTGGTTTGAGCCCGGCGGCGTCGCCGCAGTCGCCTGCAGCGTGATGGTTTGACTGCTGCCGTCGGGCAAATTCAGGCTGAACGCGATCGAATCGCCGGGATTTGGATTGGATGCGCCGAGATTGACCGAGTAGGACGTCGGTGGACCCGAAGGAGTGACCACCGCTCCGGTCAAGCTGGAATTCACAGCGGCCAGCTTGAAGCCGAAGGGCGAGCCTGCGACATCCTCACTGATCGAGACGGTGGAACCCGCCGCCGGTGGGATGACCAGACGGCCGAGCGGAGGAACACCGGCGCCCTGATCGGCCTGCAGGCGTTCGGCCATGACCTGCGTCAAACCAGCCTGCGCGCCGTTGCCGTTGAGAATGTCGCTCGCGCTCGCCACTGAAGGCTGGTTCAGGGCGCTGCCGGAAAACATGTAGTTGTCGCCCGCCTGCGTATTCAGCGCCGCGAGAATCTGATCGAGCTGGCCCGCGGCGGCTACTTGCGTGGTTGTCTGCCCGGTATTGTCGAGCGAGAAAACCGAACTCTGCAGTAGCGATTGTTGAACCGCGCTGCTGGAGCTGCCGAGCTGGGTCAGCACCGATTGGGCAAGCGTCAGCGTATTGCCGACGGTAGTGGTGGTGTTGCTGTAACCGCTGATAGCGGCAAGCTGCGCGCTCAGCTGCACCGCAAGCCCCGCCTGCGACTGCAGCCCGGAATAGGTCGTGGCGGCCTGACCGGTGCCAAGCTCCTGGCTCAGCGTGTTGAGCTGAGTGCTCATATTGTTCTGCGCCAACAAATTGCTGGCGGTAATCGATCCGGGCCCGGTAATGCTCATCAGCTCCCCACTTGCAGCAACGTCGCCATCATCTGCTGGATCACCGACATGACCCGGGCATTGGCGCCGTAGGCGTTCTGCAGAGCGATCAGGTTGGACATTTCGGTATCGATGTTGACGCCGGAACTGTCATTAAAGCGCTGCTGCAATGCGCTCAGGACGGTGTCCTGCCCCTGTTGGAGGTTGGTCGCCGCGTTCGCCGCCTGACTCTGCTGACTGGCGATCTGGCTCATATAGTCCGGGAGCGTGGCGGAAAACGGCTCGGCCTGGGTGCCGATGCCCGTGGTCGGCGAATAGGTCAGCGAAGCCGTGGTCATTTGATTGAGCAAGAAATCCGGCCGCGTCGAATCGCCGGCGGTAGTATTGGCGGCGTAGGCAACGAGGCTGGACGGCGACGAGACGACCGCGGGATTGACTTCGATCCGCCCGGCGAGGCCCGTTGTTTGCAGGCCGCTCGCATTGCTGACGCCGGTAATTGGCTGGTTGCCGGTTCCGTCGGTAAACAGCGGGAGCTGCGCGCTGCCGCTGGTGAGCGAGGTCAGGGTCGATGTTGCCGACAGCGAATTGACGACGTTGCTGCTGCCGTTCTTGTTGACGACCTGCAAAACATTGCCAGTGTTCGAAATCTGCAAATTACTCCCGAGCGCGCCATTGAGCTGGGAGACGACGGAAGCCATGCCGCCGGAAAAGTCGACGCCGATGGTTTGGTCGTTTGGATTGGCGGGCGTGTCCTGTGCCGGCAGCGTCCCGCCGGCACCAAGCGACACGATCGTAACCGTGTGCTGGACATTGCTGGAATCCGTATAGGTGAGCTGGATGCTGTTGCCCGGCAACACCGAGCCAACATTGACGCTGTATCCAGACTGCGCGCCCGCAGTGTAAGCGGTTCCGTTGGTCGTTTGATTCGACAGCGCTTGCGACATCTGGTTCGCGAGTTCGTCGAGCTGGGTCTGGGCCTGCGGCAGAATGCTGTCGCGCATCTGCACATAGGCGCCGATCTGCCCCGACTGCAGGGCGTTGGTCGCAATCAGGTCGGTTGTAGAGCCGCTTGGCGATACCAGCGTAATGGTCCCCGCCCCATCCTGGCTTGGATTTGCGCTCCATAGTGCGGTGGCGCTCAGCGTCCCTGCATTATCGAATTGCAGCTGCGAGGCCTGCGGTCCGCCCACCAGTTGCTGGCCGGTCCCGGTGAAGACGGAAATTTGATTGTTGGGGTCCTGCGTCACCGTCACGTTCATCAGCTGCGAGAGCTGGGTGACGTCCTGGTCGCGCTGGTCCTCGAGCGTCGCCGTGGACCCGTCCGCGGGGTTCGCTCCCTGAAGCTGCAGATTGATCTGTGCAATCTGTTGCAAAGCGGTGTTCGCCGTCTGCACGCCATTGGCGATACCCTGCTCTGCCGCGGTGCGCAGTTGCTGGATGCTCGTCGTCATCGAATTGAGATTTTGCGCCAGCTCCTGCGCCGAACTGACGACGGCGGATTGGCCGGAGGCCGAACTTGGGTCGGTCGCCAGCGATTGCAGCGAGGTTGTGAAATTGTTGTAGATGCCGTCAAACGAGGTCGAAGACCCGGGCGTGCCGTAGATCTGCTGCAGTTGCTGGTAGAGCTGCGAGGTTGTGTCGGCGTAGGAGTTGCCCGAGGTCTCGGTCCACAGCTGGCTCTGCAGCAAAGTGTTCAGATCGCGGTTGATCCCGGTGGTTTCGACGCCGGCCCCGGGTTGGCCGGCAACCACCACCTCATTCTGCGTGACGCTTTCGGTAACGTAGCCGGGCGTGTCGGCGTTCGCCACGTTTCCGGCAATCACCGACAGGCTTTGCTGCGTTACGTTTACGCCGGACAGCGCAGCGGACAACGCCTGGGATAGACCCATCGCTTTAGTCCTCCACGCGGCCTATCGATTGCGCGCGGCGCCGGCCATCCTCATCTAGATGACCTCTCGTCATTGAATGACTTGGAGCAGGGCCTGGATCATCTGATCTGCCGTCTGCATGACTTTGGCGTTGGCCGAATACGCCTGTTGCGCGACGATCAGCTGGCTGAACTGGGTCGCGATGTCGACATTGGAGGCTTCGAGCGAACTGCCGACCACCGTGCCGGTAGCATCGAGGATCGGCGGCCCGGATTCGGCGGTTACCGCGTAAGCTTGGCCGTTGAGTGGCTGCAGGGCATCCTGACCATTGAACGTGGCCAACGTGATCTGCGCCAACGCAATTGTTTGCCCGTTTGAGAATGTGCCGGTGATTTGGTTCTGGCTATCGACCGCAATCGATTCAAGCTGGCCGGCGGCAAAACCGTTTTGTTGCAGCTGGCTCACCTGGGTCGTGCCGCTGGTGTTTGCGAACTGGGTGATGCCGTTAGTGCCAAAGTTAAGCGCGACGTTGCCGAGGTTGTCGCCGTTCACGGTGAGGTTTTGCAGGGTCACACTGGAAATTGGCGGCGTTAGTTCGCCGCTCGAATTGAAGTTGAACACGGTGCCGACGTTCTGCCACGCGGCTTCAGTGCCGGTCGCTTTCGAATTGCTCTGATAGAACAGCTGCCACGAGCCGGTGCTGCTTTCAGCCCAGCGGAATTGCACGTTCACCGGATTGCCTTCGGAATCGTAAGCGGTGATCGAACCGCCATCGACCAACTCGTTGGTAAAGGTCGTTTCGTCGTTGGCAATCACCGTATCGTTGGCCGGATAGGCGGCGTCGTTGGTGATGCCGAATTCCGACAACAACGCAGGCGGGCTGCTGTCGAGGACAATCTGGCTATTGGACGTCAGCCTGACGTCGCCGTTGGAGGTGTTCACCGTTCCGGTCAAGCCGGCGACACCCCCGATGGCCGTTTGCAATTCGGCAAGGGTCGCCACTTGACCGGCCCCCGCATTGGTGCCGAACGTGATGGTCTGTGGCGCGCCGTTGCCGACCGTGATCGTCATCGTATCGCCTTGCGCCACCGCGCCTTGCGTCAGCAGATTGACCGGCTCGGCTGCGTTCGATCCGGGCGGAAGGCCGAGTGCGGTGCCATCGGTTCCGGTCGCCGTCACCGTGACCGAGGCGGTCCCATTGCTGCCGGTCAGAACAAGGTCACCGCTGGCGCCGCCGGCCAACTTGGCGGTCACGTTCAGGGTAGTGGCAGTGTTTGCATTGTTGATGGCGGTGATCAGATCGCCGACCGTTGGCGCCGGGGGACCTGCCGGCACGCTATACGTCGTTGGCGTATTGGTGCCATCGTTGATGGTGATCTGGTCGCCTGAGCTTATTCCAAGCGAGCTTAGTGTGGTCGCGGTCGTAAGACTGACATTGCCCGTGAGCGTTGCCAGCGCGTCAGGTTGTAGCGTCGCACCCTGGCCGGTGACGACCGCGGCGGCCGGAGCCCCGGCGAGCGGATTGGCCTCGAAGTCGGTGCCAACGATCATGCCCGAAGCCGGCGAGCTTGGCAGATTGGCCTGGTATTGAATGGCCGTCGTGGCCTGTGCCGGGATGAAGTCGTTGTTGAATTGCAAAACTTGGGGCGAGCTGCCGACCGGATTTCCCGTCGCGGAGTTGATCGGAATACCCTGGAGGTAATAGCCGGCGCCGTTGACCAGATAGCCGCCCGAATTGAGCTGGAAGTCGCCTGCGCGGGTATAGGCGCTCACTCCGCTGAACGTTGGCAGGTTGTCGGCGCTCCCGGTCGGCTGCGCCACCACGAAATAGCCGTTACCGTTGATCGCCATATCGGTCGAGACCTGGGTGCTTTGAATGCTCCCCTGCACCGAGTTGGTAGCGACCGAGTTCGCGATGACACCGTCCGCGGTCGCCTGCTGCACCGAAGCGGCGGAAACCAGATCCTCGAAGCTGGTGTCGGTTTCCTTGTAGCCGGTGGTCTGTGAGTTGGCGATGTTGCCTGAGATGTTTTGGAGCGCAAACGATTGCGCCTGCAGACCAGCCACTGAGGTGGTCAATGCATCGAAGATACCCATGACTATGTCTCCACTCGATCCTCAACTCGCACTGCGATGGGGCATGACCGGCCGTCCACCACGCACGCGCAGCTCGGAGCAAGCTCTGTGCCATTGAATTTTTGTTGTAATTTCATAGGCTTATTGACGACGCCAAATTCTGTCGGGTGCCGATTGTGCCGGGCGCCGGGCAGAAATTGCCGGGCCGGTCGGACGATTTGACGTGACGCAACCTGGCGCTAGGCCGCGATGCCTTGTGAGCAACAAGTCCGCCGTGCTTAATGCGCCAGCGAGCGTGACTGTCATGCTCAGCCAAATTTCCGAACGGGATGCGCATGCGTTTTGAAGGTACCAATGCCTACGTCGCCACCGACGATCTTAAAGTCGCGGTCAACGCCGCGATCGCCCTGGAGCGGCCGCTGCTGGTGAAAGGCGAGCCGGGCACCGGCAAGACCGTGCTGGCCATCGAGATCGCCAAGGCACTCGGCGCATCTTTGATCGAGTGGCACATCAAATCGACCACCAAGGCGCAGCAAGGGCTCTACGAATATGATGCGGTGACGCGTTTGCGCGACAGCCAACTGGGCGATGCCCGCGTCAAAGACATCCGCAACTACATCAAGCGCGGCAAACTGTGGGAAGCGTTTGTTGCCGACGATCGCCCCGTCCTGCTGATCGACGAGATCGACAAGGCAGACATCGAGTTTCCGAATGACCTGTTGCAGGAACTCGACCGCATGGAGTTCTTCGTCTACGAGACCGGAGAGACCATTCATGCCCGGCGGCGGCCGATCGTCGTCATCACATCGAACAACGAAAAGGAATTGCCGGACGCGTTTTTGCGCCGCTGTTTCTTCCACTACATTCGTTTCCCCGACGCCGACACGATGCGCGCGATCATTGAAGTGCATTTCCCCGGCATCAAGCATCGGCTGGTGGCCGAAGCGCTGCGGCTGTTTTATGAAATCCGCGACGTGCCCGGCATGAAGAAGAAACCCTCGACCTCCGAATTGCTCGATTGGCTCAAGCTGCTGATGGTCGAGGATATTTCAGTGGAAACACTGCGTGAGCGCGATCCGAAAAAACTCATTCCGCCGCTGCACGGCGCGCTGATCAAGAACGAGCAGGATGTGCATCTGTTCGAGCGGCTGGCGTTTATGGCGAGACGGGAGAGCCGCTAAAGCTCAAAGCACTCACCACAACGAGTGCATGTTGAACAACGGCTGCATACCGAAGGTATAGGTGGCACCCACTCCGAGCATGTACTGGTTCGGCGAACCGCGCATCGTCACCAGCGGAGAATCCGCCGTGGAGCCGGTAAGCCGCTCGTACTCAAAGATGACATGCGTGTGCCATTGCTCGTTGAAAAAATACTCCACCTGGGTGCCGGCGCCGTAAGAATAGATGCCGCCGGACACGCTATAGACCGGCAACGCCGGAAGACCCGACACGGTGGAATTAGCAGACTGCGTTGGCGTGATGTTGAAATAGGGTGAGAGCGCCGCAGCCGATTGCGCGGTCAGGCGCGGTCCCGCAGATAGCCGAAATTGCCCGAGCGGCACTACCGCGTCAGCAAACAGATCGCCGGTCAACCCGGTTTCGCTGCCGATCCCCTGCCGCAATTCGGCGCGCAGCCGGAGCCACGGCGTCGCCCAGTATTGGGCGTAGCCGCCAACCTGGAGTCCCCAACCGACGTCGCCGAGACCGTTAAGCTGCGAATATTCCGAGGCATAGCGGGGCCAGAGAATTTTGCCGACCGGTCCGAGCTGGAACGGGCCCGAACTAAACAGTGGCAACCCAAAACTATCGCGCGCGCCGAAAAAGAACGGCGGGTCCCCCGGCTTTTGAATGATAAAGAGCGGAAAGCCGATCAACTGATATTTGTTGGTCGGAGCGCCGGGCCATGCCGGAATCGCACGGGCTTCGCCGCCAATCGTCACAATCCAATCGGGTACAGCCGGCGTATAGACCGCCGGCGCAGTCGGCGGGGGCAGTTGAGGCTCGGGTGGTGGCAGATCGGCTCCTGCGGCAATGCAGGGAACCGACAGGACGAGCGCCGCAATCGCAAAACGCCACGCTCTAAACGCCATGCTGCGGAACCCCCCGCTCCGCCGCATCTCCACGGAGCCGATGACCGAGTCTAAAGCAGATTCCGTTTAAGCGCGACTACGGCAAGCGGTTTCCAAAGCATAAACAGGCGACTGCCACGACCTGTTCACGCTTTGGCTCCCTTTACGCTTTCGTTCCGTTTACGCTTTCGCTCCCTGGCGACGCTTGCGGCGCCGGGGCCGGCCGGCAGCTTCTGCGGGCTTAGTCAAAGCGGCGCCCGCCTGCGCCTCAATATCGGCCGGCGACGGGGCAATCGATCCGGAAACGGCCGATTGCTGGTCGAGCGCAATACTTGCTGCTTCAGCGTCGCGGGCCCGGCCGCGCGCCAACTCGGCTGCGCGGCTACGGCGCTCCGCGATGGCGTCGCGCGCGCGCCTGATCCAATGGTAGATCTGCGTGGTGGCGCGGCCCAAAACTCCGCCTGCCCAAACCAGTTCAAACGGCGTGAACTGCCGCCAGGTTTGATCGCCATTGGTGATCGCGCGGCTGATAAGGATGCCGGCCATCGCCGCGGTGTTAAGGCCGTGGCCGCCGAAACCGCTCGCCATCCACAGTCCGGGCGCCAGCTCACCGATCTGCGGCATGCGATGGATTGAGTTGCCCAAAGTGCCGGACCACGCGTAGTCGACAGCAACGTCGCCGAGCTTCGGATAAATTTTCTTGATATCGGCGGCGAGCGCCGGCGCGTAGCGGCGCGGATCGCGCGGCCACATCGTCACCCGGCCCGACCACATCAGCCGGTCGCCGTCGACAATGCAATAATGATTGTCGGCCAGTTCGCTATCGCTGACGGCGCCGCGAAAGCTGATCGCTTCCGAAACACCCGGCCCGAGCGGAGCGGTGGTAATTACGTACGTCGTCATCGGAATAAGCGCCGCGGCAATTTTTGGCATCAGGCCGGCAACCTGCACATTCCCGCAAAGCACGACATGCTGAGCACGCACGCGCGCTGCGGGTGTAACGATGCGCTTGCGCACGCCCGCAGGATCGATCGACAACGCCGGCGTCTGTTCGAAGATGCGGGCGCCGGCGCGTTCGGCCGCAGCAGCCAAGCCCAGGGCGTAGTTCAGCGGGTGGACGTGAAACGCCTGCGGAAAGTGCATGCCGTGAAAATATCGATCGCTGTGCAACGCCGCGCGAACGCGCTCGGTCGGCCAGCCTTCGACTTCGCCGCCAAACTCGCCGATCAGCCCAACGAGCCGGGTGAACGCGTCGCCATTGTCGGATTTGGAAACGCAAAGCCAACCATCCTCGGGACCTACTCCCGACATCGCATCGTCGCGGATCGCGTTGCGAACGTATTCGAGTCCGTTTTGCGAGAGAGCCCAAAGATCCTTGGCGCGATCGAACCCGACGCGCCTGACGATGCTCTTAGGAGCCGCGGCAAAACCGGGCAGCACGAACCCGGTATTGCGTCCCGAAGCGGCGCCGGCAAGGCGGGCGGCCTCAATCAGGACCACGGAGCGACCGTCCCGCGCCAGTTCACGCGTGGTGGTCAAGCCGGCAAGGCCGCCGCCGATCACACAGATATCGACATCAAGATCGAGTTGCAGCCGCGGCCGCGGCGGCGCGTCCACTTTGGTCGCGGCGTACCAGGTTCCGGCGTAGGCGGTGGATAAGGCTTCGTCCATGAATCAATTATTGCGCGCCGCAACGATGCGGCGATGCAACCTATTCATATGCTACGCGATTCGAAATTGCCGTGCGCTGGCGGCGACACTATAGGAACTTCGCGTTCGTCGCACTAGCTTGTGCCAATTAGGGTTCGTCCAGTCGCAGCGCGGATTTCAAGTCGTACTAAGCTTGCTGATCTTTCGATCGGCATGCCGTTTGTGCCACCGGGCTACTGAAGATGCGGCGCTTATTGCTGTTACGTCACGCCAAGACCGAACGTGCCGCACCGGGCGAGCGCGATCGCGACCGCAAGCTTACCGAACGTGGCCGTGCCGACGCGCCGATTATCGGCGCGTATCTGGTTCGGCATCGTTTTGTTCCGGACCTAGCGCTGGTCTCGCTGGCAACGCGGGCAGCCGAAACCTGGGCGCTTGTGGCTGCTTCCCTGGCCGGCGCATCGCCGCGGGTCGCGACCGATGAGCGCATCTACAACGCCGCTCCCGAGACCCTGATCGAGCTCGTCCGCGAGACCGGAAAAGCGCGCTCTGCGATTGTCGTCGGTCATAATCCCGGCTTACACGACCTCGCGATGCAATTGATCGCGTCGGGCGACGTCGAAGCGCGCGAACGCATCAACGAAAACCTGCCGACCAGTGGCCTCGTCATTATCGATTTTCCCTTCGACGACTGGTCGCAGCTGCATATCAATTCCGGCCGGCTCGAGCGCTTTGTCAGTCCGCGCCTGATCGCCGAAGCGACGGACTGAAATTTATTCGAGAAGTTCGATCAAGCCGACGCCGATGACGGCATAAAACGACACCGCGCGGCCACCGAATAAAACGGCAGGACGAGGCGGCAGCACGCAAATCGGACGAAGCTTTGCCGCTTCAATCGCAGCCAGGCTTTGCGACCGGTCGGCGGTTTCGTAACAGGCGTGGTAGATAATGCCGCTCGCGAACCGCGTCACATATTTGTCGATCGGCCCAGGTCCATTTCCTGGGGAAATGATTTCCACCGCCGGCATCTGCGGATGACGGCACAGAGCGAGATTGATATTCTGTTCGGGATCGAACACCAGTTCGCCGATCGCATAGCCAAGGCCAGTGAGAAACGTTGCCGCCTCCTCGGGCCGCGAGACCGCCAACCCGAGGTGGTGAAATGCGAGGCCAAAGCCGGTCATCGCCGAAAGCCTCGTCGCCTCTCAGACCGAAAGCATAAATCGCCTAGTCGTAGAATTGCGGCGACTTCTTCTGCGCGTCACTTTGCGGCTTATCGTGATTGATCCAGAGCTGGGCGTGCTCCTTCGCCAAAATGTCGGCGATCCGCTGCATCGACGCCAGCGTCTGCTCCTTGCTGGTGTTCATCACCGGAACCCGGCGATGATCCCAATTGTCCTTGAAGTGGACGGCATCGCCGGAGAGAACGATGGCGCCGGTTTTTGGCAAACGAACAAGCAGCGATTGATGACCCGGCGTGTGCCCCGGGGTCGAAATGATCACAACCGAGCCGTCGCCGAAGACATCGTGGTCGCCTTCGAGCTTGGTCACGGGGTGATTGGGATTAAAGCGCGGCGCGCCGTTGGCGCCCGGCCACTCGTACTCGGCCTTTTGCACGTAGAGCATGGCCTGCGGAAATTCTTCAACGTTGCCGATGTGATCGGGATGGGTATGTGAGATCGCCATGGACTTGATGTCGGCGGGCTTGAGACCGAGTTCCTGAAGCTGCGCGGCGAGCGTCTTGGTCCGCTTCGAGTCCGGCGCGCCATTGGTCCCTTTGACGCCGTCCGGCATTGCGGCGAGCGCGTCGGGAAGACCGGTGTCCCAGAGGAACCAGTCCTGCCCGTGATGAATGAGGTAGCAATTGTCGGACACCGGCAAGGGCACGCCGACATTGACACCGGGCGACCAGCGCGACTGATCGGGCCCGACGGCTTCACCGCAATAGAGCACGTAGAGCCGATCGACGCCTGCCGCCGAGGCCGGCAGCGAACCGAGCGCCGCGGCAAAGGCGGCGATGGCGAGAAATGCGCGTCTCACGATTTCCTCCCTTACGCGGCGAGCGCGGCCAAAATCCGCGCCCAGCTGCGAATGCCTTTGTGGAAACTCCGCAAATCGAATTTTTCGTTCGGCGAGTGCACCCGGTCATCGTCAAGCGCGAAGCCGACCATCAGCGTGTCCATACCAAGCACGGTCTTAAAATCGCCGACGATCGGGATCGAGCCACCGGCGCCGACCGTCACCGCCTTCTTGCCCCACTCATCGGCGAGCGCCGTGCGCGCTTTGGCAAGCGCCGGATTGTCGAACGCCACGTCGAACGCCGGCGCGCTGGTGAAGTTGCCGAAATCCACCGAACAGTCGGAGGGCACGCGCGCGCGCACAAATTCGCGGAAAGCGGCGCGGATTTTGTCCGGGTCCTGCGCGCCGACCAACCGGAATGAGACCTTGGCCATCGCCCTGCCGGGAATGACAGTCTTGGCGCCCTCCCCGGTATAGCCACCGATGATGCCGTTGACCTCGGCGGTCGGCCGCGTCGACACCTGCTCGATCAGCAGGCGATCCTTTTCGCCGGCGGGGATCTTCAAGCCGATCGGGCCGAGAAACTTTTCCGCGGTCAGTCCTAGACCGGCAAGGTCGGCCTTGATATCGGGCGGTAAATCGTGAACGCCGTCATAGAACCCGGGGATGGCGACCGAGCCATCCGGCTTGTGCATCGCCGAAAGAATGTCGGCCAGCACGTGGATCGGGTTGCGCGCCGCACCGCCAAACAGTCCCGAGTGCAGATCGCGGTCGGCGCAAGTGATCCTGACCTCTTCGTACACCAGGCCACGCAGCGAGGTCGTGATCGAGGGGGTCTGCGCATCCCACATGCCGGTATCGCAGACCAGCGCAAGGTCGCGTTTGAACTCGGCGGCGTGCTCGCGCACGAAGCCGAACAAGTTTTTCGAACCGCACTCCTCTTCGCCTTCGATCATCATTGTAATGTCGAGCGGCAGCGTGCCGGTCACCGCCTTAAAGGCGCGGCAAGCCTCGATAAAGGTCATGGCCTGACCCTTGTCGTCGCAAGCGCCCCGCGCGACGATGATTTTGCGCCCGCCGTCCAGCGTCTCGATGCGCGGTTCGAACGGCGGCGTCTGCCACAGATCGAGCGGATCGACCGGTTGCACATCATAATGGCCGTAGAACAGGACCCGCGGCGCCTTGCCATTGGCCTGACCATTGGCTTTGCCGTCGCCGCTTTTGCCTGCAGGCGTCTTGCCGATGACGACCGGATGTCCCTCGGTCGGACGCACGCTCGCTTCCAGGCCGAGGCTGCGCAAATCTGCCGCGACGTGTTCCGCCGCGGTGCGGCAGTACGCCGCAAATGCCGGATCGGTCGACACTGACTGGATACGCAACAGCGCGAACAGGCGATCGAGACTTGCGTCGAGATCGTGGTCGATGCGGTCGAGCACTGCGGGAAGAGCGTCAAGTGCCGTCATGGGTTTGCCAACGCGCTTCCACCGATAAGAACTTTCCGAACTCGATCCGGCTTTGTCACAATTGTTCTCTTTCGCGACCGATGACGGCGCGGGTTACGGTCGCAGTCGCTCGCTCCGGAATTTTTATAATGCGCCGCACTATCCATTTCTACAGTCCCGGTTCCAAGCGCAATCTATCGAACTCTTACTTGTCATGCCGCGCACGAATGTACATGATGGCAAGAACGCGACAGAAATGTGGGGCTGGCGAGGGCAATTGGGCGGGTTGATCGGGCGTCTCGTCGCCGACGTTGGCGGCAATGGCGGCGCCATTCTCAGTCTCTCACAGTTTGTTTGAGTACGCGTGGTTACGGGCGACATGGTTGCGGACGACGTGGCGGGATTGAGGGGAGGCAGTGATGGCGTATCCCATCACCGATATTCGAGGCATCGGAGCGGATACGGCTGCGATCCTCAAGTCGGAGGGGATTCGCACCACCGTCGGTCTGTTGCGCTCAGCCAAGACGCCGAAGCAACGGCTCAAGATCGCCGAGAAGGTCGGCATCGACGATAGGCACGTGCTCGACTGGGTGACTGCCGCCGACCGCATGCGGGTCAAAGGCGTCGGCTGGGAATATTCGGAACTGCTGTGCGCCGCCGGCGTCAAAACCGTCAACGAACTCAAATACCGCAACCCGCAGAAACTCGTCGACCAGATGTCGGCTGCCAACACCAAGCGCAAGCTGGTGCAGCTGATGCCGTCGGTGACTATGGTCGAGCGCTGGATCGAAGCCGCCAAGAACCTCCCTTCCGTCATTCGCTACTGATCAGCTACGAGTTCCGCCCTTCCCTGCTTGACTTGCCGCAGCCGCGAGCGTCATTGCCAACCGCGAAAGCGTAGCGGCAATCAGTATGGCGACGAGTTTGCATCCTGGCGCTGTTTCCACGGCCGGCGTTGCGCCCCGCGACAACGTGCTGTCCCGGCTTCTTGCCAAACAGCGGCCGCTGGTGATGGGCGTTCTCAACGTCACGCCGGATTCATTTTCCGACGGCGGCCGTTTTCTCGACGCGCAGGTGGCGCCGGTGCATGCGCGCAGGCTAGCCGCCGAAGGCGCTGACATTATAGATGTCGGCGCCGAGTCTACCCGCCCCTACGGCGGTCCCGTTCGCGTCTCGCTGGAAGAGGAGCGTGCACGCCTCGCGCCCGTTCTGTCGGAGGTGATTTCGCTCGGCGTGCCGGTCTCAATCGATACGCTGAAAGCTCCCGTCGCCGCCTGGGCTCTCGATCTCGGCGCGGCGATCGTCAACGACGTGTGGGGCCTGCAGCGCGATCCCGACATGGCCGGCGTGATCGCTGACCGCGGCGTCCCTGTCATTATCATGCACAACCGGGAGAACGCCGATCCGATGATCGACATCATCGCCGACGTGACTTCCTTCTTCGAGCGCTCACTCGAGATCGCGGCGCGCGTCGGCATTCGCCGCGAGCAGATGGTGCTCGATCCCGGCATCGGATTCGGCAAGACGCCAGAGCAATCAATGACCTGCATCGCCCGGCTCAACACTTGGTGCAGCTTCGGCCTGCCCGTCCTGGTTGGCGCTTCGCGCAAGCGCTTCATCAACGCGATCATGCCCTCCGAACCGGCTGAGCGTCTCGGCGGTTCATTGGCCGCACACCTCCTGGCGGTCGAAAATGGTGCGGCGATCGTCCGCGTCCACGACGTAGCGCCCACGGTCCAGGCGCTCGCCGTCGCCACCGCAATCAGGCGGGCGCGATGAGCGACGCAATCTTCGTCAATGGACTCATTATTCATGCCTATCACGGCGTGATGCCGCACGAAGCCAAGGTCGGTCAGCCGTTTGGCCTCGATCTCGTCCTCGACATCGATCTCAGCTGAAGCCTCCCGCACCGATAAGCTCAAAGCGACGGTGTCGTATGAAGCGCTGGTGAAGGTCGCGAGCGAAGCGTTCAGCGCGCGGCGTTATCGGCTGGTCGAGGCTGCCGCAGGCGCCGTCGCCGAGGCCGTGCTGACCAACTATCTGCAAGTTCACAGCGTTCGCGTGACGGTGCGCAAGCCACATGCGCCGATTGCGGCGACCTTCGACGATGTCGGCGTCATTGTCACACGCACCCGCCAAAAGCCGCGGCAATGACCATAGTTGAGGCGTTCATCGCGCTAGGCGGCAACGTGGGTGACGTGCGGTCCAGCTTCGATCAAGCCATTGCGCTGTTGTCCGCAAGCGGGGCGGTTCAAGTGACGGCCCGCTCATCCGATTACCGGACACCACCGTGGGGCGTCACCGAGCAGCCGCCATTCGTCAATGCCGTCATCGCGGTGGCGACGAAACTTGAACCGCACGATCTGCTTGCGCTTGCTGCGGAGTGTGAGCGCAACCTCGGGCGCGACCGGCCCCGCGAACGGCGTTGGGGACCTCGGAAGATCGATCTCGACCTTCTCAGCTATGACGATCTGGTGCTGATCGATCGCGACCTGATTTTGCCGCATCCGCATATGTTCGAGCGCGCGTTTGTGCTGGTGCCGCTCGCCGAAATAGCGCCGGATCAGGTCATCGCCGGCATTCGGGTGCGCGACGCACTCGAACGCTTGAACGCAAGCGGCATCGAAAAACTGCCGCCGCGTTAGAGATGGCGATGCAATGCGCTGCTGCCGGCTCAGAGGTCCTGTTTGGTCGGTCTGAACAAAATCTCGTTCACATCCACGTCTTCCGGCTGGCTCATGGCGAAGACAACGGCCCGCGCGAACGAGTCGGCGGGTATCGCGAACTCCTCATAAAACTTGTGAAAATTCGCGGCGACGTCGGGCTCGGTGATGCTGTCGGGCAGCTCCGTGGCTACCGCGCCGGGAGAGATCACTGTGGTGCGGATGTTGTAGGGCTTCACCTCCTGGCGCAGCCCTTCGGATAGCGCCAGTACGGCATGCTTGGTGGCCGCATAGACCGCGCCGCCGGCGCGGACCTTGTGGCCGGCCACCGACGAGACATTGATGATATGCCCAGCCTTCTGCTGTTTCATGTGCGGCAGCGCGGCGGCAATGCCGTACAGCACACCCTTGATGTTCACGTCGATCATCCGGTCCCATTCGTCGATCCGCAGACGCTCAAGCGGCGACTGCGGCATCAGCCCGGCATTGTTGATCATCACATCGACCCGTCCATAGGTCTGCACGGCGGCGTCGACCAATCGTTTCACCTCCTCGCAATGGGTGACATCCGTCGTCATGGCGAGCGCCTTGCCGCCGCTGCGGGTCAGTTCGCCTGCTAGCAATTCGAGGCGATCGTGGCGGCGGGCACCCAGCACGACGCTCGCGCCCTCCGCCGAGAGAAGCCGTGCCGTCGCCTCGCCCAGCCCGCTGCTCGCGCCCGTAATGACGACAATTTTGTCTCTGATGCCTTGTGTCATTGCTTTTCCTTCTCTGCAGTCTCATCCCGGCGCGGCTCGGAGGTGGTTTGCTGCCTCGTGACAAAGACGTGATAGGCGACGGAATCCCAGGCGTTGTGAATGCCGATGAAGAGCAGCAGCAGCAGCGCCGCAGCGCCCACGCCAAACAGCGCCCCGCGCGTGTGAGTGACAGCCGCGAATGACGACAGCACGAGGATCGCATAGGCCGCCAGCGGCAGCACAAGATGAAACAGCCAATCCTCGAACTCTGGTTGATAGACGTCTTGGCGCCGCATCCGCCGCGCTACGACAATCACGTATACCGCTCCACCGAAGCCGATGAGGCCGCAAAGAACGGCGGCGGGGATGATCGACGGCCATGGCGCATGCAGAAGCGCCGACAAGAGTAAAGTGGCGCCGAAATGAACGATCGTCGGCGTCCCGAATGCGGCGCCGGCCTCGGCCGCTCGCAGCACCGGCCTTTCGGCGATGAGCGTCATGACGACGAACTGCAACCCGATCAGCGCGCCCGCCGCCGAGCCGACGATGACGTAGAAGCCGTCCCATTTGGCGAGCTCGTCCATGATCCTGCTTTAGTCCTTGAAGCGCTCGAAGCGGTACGCCAGTTCCGGCCCGCCGTCTCCTTCGTAAGCGAGCTGGCCCATGAGCAGCGCAAACGGCTCGGTGTAACGGGCAATCCGCAATGGGCCGGCATCTACCGGTTCGAACCCCACGTCGCGGATCAGCGCGGCCGCGACCGCTTTGCCGGGTGCGTCGTCGCCGCAATAGACCAAGCTCGATCTACTTGCTTTGTGGCGCGCCTCGTAGACGCCGAAAAGCACTTCGCTCGGCACCGTGTTAAATGCACAGACCACCTTCGCCTTCGGAACTTTCCTCGCAAACTCCTCTGCGCCAGAAATGCCGCGGCCGATCACGAGCTCGGTATTGTCTGCATTCATCGGCAACGAGCAGGTGAGGATCACCTTGCCCGACAAGTCGCCGGCCAGATGCAAGACGTCGTCGATGCGCAGCCAATGCACGGCGACGAGAACGGCGTCTGCACTCTGCACAGCCTCGTGCGGCGTGCCCGCCCGCGCATTTGCTCCGGCCTCGTCCGCGAGCTTTTTCAGTTTCTCGCGGCCGCTCGCGTAGCTAAACACCACCTCGTGCCCGGCGCGCGCAAACAGCGTGCCAAGCTTGCCACCCATCAATCCCGAACCGAGAACGCCAACGCGCATGTCGCTCTCCGTATCAGCGCCGGTATTGTTCGTCGCTGACTTTTTCCATCCAGTCGACGACCTTGCCGTCGAGCCGTTGCTGAATGGCGGTATGCGTCATCGCGGTGGTCGGCGTTGCGCCGTGCCAATGCTTCACGCCCGGCGGAAACCAGATCACGTCGCCGGGCCGGATTTCCTCGACCGGCCCGCCCCAAAGCTGCGCCCAACCGCAACCGGCCGTCACGATCAGAGTCTGACCGAGCGGATGGGTATGCCAGGCGGTGCGCGCGCCTGGCTCGAAGGTGACGCTGCCGCCGCTCACACGTGCCGGCTCGGGCGCCTGAAACAGCGGATCGATGCGGACCGCGCCGGTGAAGTAATCCGCGGATCCCTTGCCGGATGGCTGCGAGCCAATTCGTTTGATCTCCATCGTTCTATTCCTTTGTTGCGCCGGAACTATCGGCGGCGTCTCCGCCGCTGCAGGTCCGGCAGCGGCAACTGCGAGACCGCCCGCGGCGGCCAGCATGTGTCTGCGCGTAATCACGAGGCCCTCCCCGATCTGGTCGACCAAGATTTAGCGCGTGGTTTAGGCGTGCGGCGAGACTAGTCGCTATAATCGGCATGGACTTATGAGCAGGGCCCATAAATGCAGCGCGGCAATCTAAATGACCTGCTGGCTTTCCTGGCCGTCGGGCGGGAACGCAGCTTCACGAAAGCGGCAGCGAAACTCGGCGTCTCGCAGTCGGCGTTGAGCCACACCATGCGTGAGCTCGAAGCCCGCCTTGGCGTCCGGCTCCTGTCCCGCACCACGCGCAGTGTTGCGCCAACGGAAGCCGGTGAGCGCCTTCTTCACACGCTCGGTCCGCGGTTAGACGAGATCGACGCCGAACTTGCCGCCTTAAGCGAGCTTCGCGACAAACCGGCCGGCACCATTCGGATTTCAGCCACCGAGTACGCCGTCGACACGATCCTCTGGCCGAAACTCGCGAAATTCCTGCGGCTCTACCCCGACATCAAGATCGAGATGTTCATCGACAACGGTCTGACCGACATCGTCGCCCAGCGTTACGACGCCGGCGTCCGCGCCGGCGAGCAGGTGGCAAAAGACATGATCGCTGTACGTATCGGGCCTGACATGCGCATGGCAGTCGTCGGAACTCCGTCGTATTTCAAGAACCGGCCGGAACCAACGAAGCCGCAGGACCTGATCGGTCACAACTGCATCAATCTGCGCCTGTCGACGCACGGCGGTTTGTACGCGTGGGAGTTCGAAAAAGGCACACACGAACTGAAAGTGCGCGTCGAAGGCCAGCTCGTTTTCAACGGCACGTTCCAGATGCTCAACGCGGCGCTAGCGGGGTTCGGCTTGGCCTACGTGCCGGACGACCTGGTGCAACCGCATCTCGCCAAGGGCCGTCTCAAGCGGGTGCTGGAGGATTGGTGTCCGCCGTATTCGGGGTACCACCTGTACTATCCCAGCCGACGCCAGTCCTCGGCGGCATTTGCCCTATTGGTGGATGCGCTGCGTTACCGGGATTGATCGTCATGCCCGCGCTTGTCGCGGGCATCCACGTCTTGACGCGCACTAAGAAAGACGTGGATGGCCGGAACAAGTCCGGCCATGACGCAGGACAGTACCGGGTTAGCACCGCCTCCGCTTAACGCGGGCCTCAGCTTTTTCCGGATCATGCTCTGTTGGCCCGAACGGCCGGGCGTGGCATTTTGCGGCGATGACTGATCCAGAACCCGTACAGTTTGCCGCCGATTTTCCCGCGGCGACCCGTGAGCAGTGGCGGAAGCTGGTCGATGCCGTGCTCAAGGGTGCGCCGTTCGAGCGCCTGGTCGGCACCACCTACGACGGCCTCGCTATCGAGCCGCTTGCGGCGCGGCGCTCCGACGCCCGGCCCGTCGCGGCCCGGCCCGGTGCGACGCCCTGGGAGATATTGGCGCGGATCGATCATCCCGATCCGGCGCTCGCCAACGAGATCGCGCTGCGTGAACTCAACAACGGCGCGACCGGGCTTGCGCTCGTGTTCAGCGGTTCGCGCGGCGACTACGGCTTCGGCCTGCCGGCGACCGAGGCCGCGCTCGCGCGCGTCCTTGAAGGCGTCTACCTCGATGCCGGCATCGCGATCGAAGTCGATCTTTCGCCAGTGGCGGTCGCGGTCATCGACGCCATGCTGGCGCGCGGATTGGCATTTCCGCTACCGGCGGCAAACGTCCGCCTCGGGCATGATCCGCTCGGCGCGAACGCCATTGCCGGCGTTGCGGCGAGGCCATGGAGCGAGCACGCGCCGCATTTCGCCCGCCGCCTCGCTGCGCTGGCGCGCGCCGGTTTCCAGCGGCAAGCTCGCTGCCGCCGATGGGCGCGTGATCCATAATGCCGGCGGGTCCGAGGCGCAGGAATTGGCGTTCGCTCTTTCGGTCGCGCTGGCCTATCTGCGCGCGCTGGAAGCCGAGGGCGTTGCGCTCGAAGCTGCACGGCGCATGATCTTTTTCAGACTTATCGGCCGAGGCGGATCAGTTTCTCACCATCGCCAAATTCCGCGCGTTGCGAAAATTATGGGCGCGCGTTGAAGCCTCGTGCGGGCTTGCCGCGGAGCCGGCCTTCATCTCAGCCGAAACCGCATGGCGCATGATGGCGCGCCGCGATCCGCACGTGAACATTCTGCGCGCGACGATCGCGGCGTTTGCCGCAGCGCTCGGCGGCGCCGATGCGATCACGGTGTTGCCGTTCACTGCCGCACGCGGCCTGCCCGACCGTTTTGCGCGCCGGATCGCGCGGAATACCCAGCTCCTTCTCAGCGAAGAATCGCATCTCGATAAGGTCGCCGATCCAGCGGCCGGCTCGGGCGCCGTTGAGGATTTGACCGATCAGCTTTGCCGGACGGCCTGGACGCTGTTCCAGGAGATCGAAGCGGCCGGCGGCATCGCCGTTGCGCTCGAAACGGGCCTCATTCGCAGCAAAGTGGCCGCAGTGCGTACCGCGCGCGATGCTTCCGTTGCGCGGCAAAAGATGCGCTGACGGGCGTGAGCATATTTCCCAATATCACTGAAGCCGATGCGAAGGTCGATCTGCCGGCTCCATCGACCAAACAATCAGCCGACGGGCTGCAGCCTATGCGCCTCGCCGAACCATTCGAAGCGCTGCGCGATGCATCCGACGGTCAGCTCGCGAAAACCGGCGCGCGGCCGAAAATCTTTCTGGCCAATCTCGGCACGCCCGCCGACTTCACTGCGCGAGCGAGCTTCGCCAAGAATTTCTTCGAAGCCGGCGGGATCGAAGTGGTGGACGGCGACAGCGCCGAAATCGGAGCCGTGGCTTCCGCTTTTCAAGGTTCGGGAGCCGCGCTTGTCTGTCTGTGCTCCAATGACAAGGTTTACGAAAAACAAGCGGCCGAAGCGGCGCGGGTGCTTGAGGCTGCGGGCGCCCGGCACATCTATCTGGCCGGCCGGCCGCGCGAGCAGGAAGCCGCGCTGAAAGCGGCCGGCGTTCAATCGTTTATTTACGAGGGCTGCGACACGCTAGCGACACTGAAGGGCGCCTACGATATCCTCGGGATCGAGATCGGATGAATGCGATGAGCCGTATCCCGAATTTCGCGCAGATCGACTTTGCCGATGCGCCGCTTGCGGCAGTAGCGCAAGCCGCGCCGTGGCTCACGCCGGAAGGCGTGGCGGTCAAGGGCAGCTACGGCGCCGACGATCTTAAAGATCTCGACGGGCTCGACACTTATCCGGGCATCGCGCCCTACCTGCGCGGCCCCTACCCGACCATGTACGTCACCCAGCCGTGGACGATCCGGCAATATGCCGGCTTCTCCACCGCGGAAGATTCCAACGCCTTCTACCGGCGCAATCTCGCGGCCGGGCAAAAGGGCCTCTCGATCGCGTTCGATCTCGCCACTCATCGCGGCTACGACAGTGATCATCCGCGCGTCTCGGGCGATGTCGGCATGGCCGGCGTCGCGATCAACTCGATCTACGACATGCGCACCTTGTTTGCCGGCATCCCGCTCGACCGGATGTCGGTGTCGATGACCATGAATGGCGCGGTGCTGCCGGTGCTGGCGCTCTACATCGTCGCCGCCGAGGAACAGGGCGTGGCGCCGGAAAAACTCGCCGGCACGATCCAGAACGACATCCTCAAAGAATTCATGGTGCGCAACACCTACATTTACCCGCCGAAGCCGTCGCTGCGCATCATCTCCGACATTTTCGCCTACACCTCGGCGCACATGCCGAAGTTCAATTCGATTTCGATTTCCGGCTATCACATGCAGGAAGCCGGCGCGACCGCCGACCTTGAACTCGCCTATACGCTTGCCGACGGCGTCGAATACGTGCGCGCCGGGCGAGCCGCTTCGCTCGACATCGACCGCTTCGCGCCGCGGCTGTCGTTCTTCTTCGGCATCGGCATGAACTTTTTCATGGAGGTGGCGAAGCTTCGCGCCGCGCGCGTGCTGTGGGCGAAGCTGATGAAAGAGTTTAATCCGAAGGACGCCCGCTCGCTGTCGCTGCGCACCCATTGCCAGACGTCAGGCTGGTCGCTTGCCGCGCAGGATGTCTTCAACAACGTCGCGCGCACCTGCGTCGAGGCAATGGCGGCGACGCAGGGCGGAACGCAATCGCTGCACACCAACGCGCTTGACGAGGCGCTGGCGCTGCCGACGGATTTCTCCGCCCGCATCGCCCGCAACACCCAGATCGTCTTGCAGCGCGAGAGCGGCACGACGCGGATGATCGATCCGTGGGGCGGCTCGTTTTATGTCGAACGGCTGACGCACGATCTCGCCAACCAGGCCTGGGCGCACATCCGCGAAGTCGAAGAACTTGGCGGCATGACCCGCGCCATCGAGGCGTCGCTGCCGAAGCTGCGCATCGAGGAAGCCGCCGCCCGCACGCAAGCACGGATCGATTCCGGCGCGCAGGCCCTGATCGGCGTCAACAAATACCGGCCGCAAGACGAGGCGAAGATCGACATCCTGAAAGTCGACAACGGCGCGGTGCGGCAATTGCAGATCGACAAGCTGTCGCGGCTAAAGCGCGAACGCGATCCGCAAGGCCGTCGAAGAAGCGCTGTCCGCGCTCACCCGCAACGCCGGAGGCGGTAACGCCAATCTGCTGGCGCTCGCCATCGACGCTGCGCGGGCGAAAGCAACCGTCGGCGAAATATCGCTGGCGCTGGAGCAGGTTTTTGGGCGCCATCGGGCCGAGATCAAGGCGATCTCCGGCGTCTACAGGCGGGAGGCCGGCATGACCGACGCGGTCGAACGGGTGCTTAAACGCGTCGCCGAATTCGAGGAGAACGAAGGCCGCCGCCCGCGCATCCTGGTCGCTAAAATCGGCCAGGACGGCCACGACCGCGGCCAGAAAGTGATCGCCTCGGCGTTTGCCGATCTCGGCTTCGACGTCGATATCGGCCCGCTGTTTGCGACGCCGGCGGAAGCGGCGCGTCAGGCAGTCGAGAACGACGTCCACATTCTCGGCATCTCATCGCTCGCCGGCGCGCATCTGACGCTGGTGCCGGAGCTTAAGGCTGAGCTGGGTCAGAACGGCCGCTCCGACATTATGGTCGTGGTCGGCGGCGTCGTGCCGCCGCAAGATTACGAGGCGCTCAAGACCGCGGGCGCCGAAGCGATTTTTCCGCCGGGCACCGTCATCGCGGAAGCTGCCGAGGGGTTGATCGACGCACTAAACCGCCGGCTCGGGCATACCAAGGCAGCGGCGGAATAAGACTTCGTCGAATTATTGCGCCAGCGCCTCTTGCGGCGGAGGGGCGGACGAGACTAGCGGCCGGCCACGCGCTCGCGGCCGCGCTTTCGGGCCGCCACCCATGGAGTTCAGGAAGGCGTTGAAGACGCCGCTGCTCTTGACCGCGTCGTGGCCGGCCGAGATCAGCGTGTCGATCTGGTCCGGCGGCAGTTTGAAAGATGTCACGATGGCGTTGAGTTTCGCCGCGCGCTGATCGTCGAACTGATCGAACGAGACGCGGCCGACAAAGATTTTCAGATCGCGGCAATTCCAATTGGCCGGCACGCCGTAGCGCCGCCGCTCGGCGGCCGAAAGTTTGCAGCGCCAGTCGATCAACGATTGCTGCCACCGCGCCATCGTGTCCTGGAACGCGGTGTAGCTGCCGACCGCGCCGGAGCCGGTCGCGGTGTCCGACGACGCGGTGATCAGATTGGCGCCGGAGGGCCCCTCCACCGTCTTCACCCAGTCACCCGCCGGCGCGCGGCCGGCGTCGGCGACCAAAAACAACAGCCGGCGCAATTTGACGCCCTCTTCCGGTTCGAGCGGCCCATATGGCGTTTCGGACGCAAGACGCGCGATGGTGAAGCCGGCGAGGCCATAGTTGTCGACCATGCCGCCATCGAGCAACTTTACGTAATGCACTTCGCCGGAATGATAGCGGTACATCGCGTCGGCAAAGTAGCGCAGCAGCGGCGGCGCGTCGGGGTTGCGGCGGACGCGCGTCACCCAATCCGGCAGCGGGATCGGACAGCGGCCGGGATAGCCTTCAATAACAACAGGCGCAAAGATAACCGGGACGGCCGCCGAAGCGGCCACAGCCAGCGAGATCGGATAGGTCGCGAGATCGCTGCACAACGCGCCGAACAGAACCCGGCCAAATACGAACGGCGTGCGGTCGTAGACATCGGATGCATTGATCCAAACGAACGGCCGCCGCTGGGTGAGCAAAGATTTGAACGTCGCGTGGTCGTAGAGATTGTCGTCGAGCCAGCGCGGAAACGCCGTCGGGTCGTTGATGCCGCCCTGCAAGCCCTTGGCGATGTTGAGGAGGCTCAAATCCATTTTCAGATTTTCCTCCGGATTGCGCAGGAGGAAACGCTGCTTGAAATCGGCCAGGGCCTTGCGCTTCTTCAGTCCGTAATAGGCGGCAAGAATCGATCCACCCGAGACGCCAGTGACAAAGTCGACCCGATCGATCAGCGAGGTGGACCGGCCCGGAAGCGTCGTGTCGTCCATGGCGCTGAGCACGCCGTAGGAGAACGCAGCCGCGCGCGTGCCGCCGCCTGAGAACGACAGCGCGACGACGGTGTCGTCGTAATAGGTATCGACTTCGCGGTTGAGGTCGGCCGACATCTGCAAGCCGCTGGTCAGCGGCTGATTGATCGGCTCGTTATGAATTTGGGCGCATGCCGCCAGGAGGGCCGAGCATGCAATGACGCGCCCTGCGCGGACTAAACGCTGCAACACCACGCCCCTCACCATTAACCAACGTTATCGACGCAACTGTTCAGTTGGGTCAAGTAAACGCAGGGTTTGGCAAAGACGAGGTTACTTTTGAGGTTAATGCTGGGCGCAAAAGAGATATTTTAGCGCCTCGCCTTCGCCCGTCTGGCTTCCGCGCAACCCCCTTACCACCGAACACGACTCGGCAAGCCGGATTCGCCTTTCGGCTCAATGTACTAAATGAGACACCTTGGCTACGGAGTGGCAAAAGTGCCGGTTTTCCGTGGCGTTTCACTCAGAATCACCGGGAAAGCCGCGCCGTTGCGTGACGGACGCGTGACTTCCCGTTTCTCGTGGAACTTTCCCGGCTCGACTTTCGCCGTCGGAAGAGGCGCTCGCCCGGGCGATCGAGGCCGGATTCCGGACGCCAGGGCAAAAAAACCACCGAGAACTCGCCGGGACCGCTTCCGAATCTCGCCCTGATACCAGATACTTGCGCGTCCCCCTCCCGATTCGTCCCCGTAATCCCCACATTTAGTGGTTGATTCAGATTTTTATACTAAGTCTTGACGGGCGAGACCGGGTTGGCCTAGCTTTTCAAAGTTCGGCGCGCAGGTAAGGAAGTCGGCCGGACTCTCCAATAAAGGGCGGAAATGCTCCGCGCCGTCGAGGCGCGAGGCAAGGGCAGCTTTGCCTCTAACGAGGCGCCCGGAGCGTAAGTAACGAGGTCCGGCTTAAGCCGGCGGGTTGGGGTGGCAGACAGAAGCAGGGGTGAGACCGGACGTGGCGGACAGTTTGTCCCTCCACGTCGCCGGAGAACCGTCGGCGGCATATATTTAGCGGGTCATTCCGCATGACGCCGGTGAAAAACAGATTGGGACACAAAGGGGCAGAGAATGCGGATCGAGCGGCGCTACACCAAAGAGGGACAATCGGCTTACGCGGACATCGCTTTCCGCACGACCGTCAGCGAGATTCGCAATCCGGACGGCTCCGTCGTCTTTCATGCCGATGATGTCGAAGTGCCGGAGCAGTGGTCGCAGGTCGCCTCCGACGTGCTGGCGCAGAAGTATTTCCGCAAAGCCGGCGTGCCCTCGCGGCTAAAGAAGGTCGAAGAGGAAACCATTCCGTCCTGGCTGTGGCGGAGCGTCGCCGACGAGGCCGCGCTGAAAGAACTGCCGGAGAAGGAGCGCTACGTCGGCGAAACCTCGTGCAAGCAGGTGTTCGACCGGCTGGCCGGTACCTGGACTTATTGGGGCTGGAAGGGCGGCTACTTTAGCTCAGAGGCTGACGCGCAAGCCTTCTTCGACGAGCACCGCTACATGCTGGCGATGCAGATGGCGGCGCCGAACTCGCCGCAATGGTTCAACACCGGGCTGCACTGGGCCTACGGCATCGACGGCCCGAGCCAGGGACACTTCTACGTCGACTTCAAGACCGGCGAGTTGAAGCAATCCGCCACCGCTTACGAGCATCCGCAGCCGCACGCCTGCTTCATCCAGTCGATCGCCGACGACCTCGTCAACGAGGGCGGCATTATGGATCTGTGGGTGCGCGAGGCGCGGCTGTTCAAATACGGCTCCGGCACCGGCTCGAATTTTTCCAAGCTTCGCGGCGAAGGCGAAAAGCTTTCCGGCGGCGGCAAATCGTCGGGCCTGATGAGCTTCCTCAAGATCGGCGACCGCGCCGCGGGCGCGATCAAGTCGGGCGGCACCACGCGCCGCGCCGCCAAGATGGTCATTCTCGACGTCGACCATCCGGATATCGAGGCGTTCACCGGCTGGAAGGTGATCGAGGAGCAAAAAGTCGCCAACCTCGTCACCGGATCGAAGATCAATCAGCGCCACCTGCGCGCGGTGTTCAAAGCCTGCGTCAACTGCGAAGGCTCAGGCGACGATTGTTTCGATGCGGAGAAGAATCCAGTGCTCCGCCGCGAGATCAAGGCGGCGCGCAAGAACCACGTGCCGGACAACTATATCCGCCGCGTCATTCAGTTCGCCAAACAGGGCTACAAGGACATCGAATTTCCGATCTACGACACCGATTGGGATTCGGAGGCCTATCTCACCGTCTCCGGCCAGAATTCCAACAACACGGTGCGGGTGACCGACGAGTTCCTCAAAGCCGTCGAGGCCGATCGCGACTGGGATTTGTTCTGGCGCACCAAGCCGGGCAAAATTGCGAGCACGATTAAAGCGCGCGACCTGTGGGAGAAGATCGGCTACGCCGCCTGGGCCAGCGCCGATCCGGGCCTGCAATTCCACACTACCATCAACGACTGGCACACCTGCGCGGCATCGGGGCCGATCCTCGCCTCCAATCCGTGCTCGGAATACATGTTCCTCGACGATACCGCGTGCAATCTGGCGTCGCTGAATTTGCTCGCGTTCCAGCAACCTGACCCCACCCGGGGTCGCCGCGAGGGGCGGGTGGGGTGCAAACCCCGGCGCGCAACGCCGGGCTCCGGCGAACGCGGCCCCTGAGTAAAGAATTCGACGTCGAGGGTTACGAGCACGCGGTGCGGCTGTGGACCATGGTGCTCGAAATCTCGGTGCTGATGGCGCAGTTCCCCTCGCGCGAAATCGCGCAGCGCTCCTACGACTTCCGCACGCTGGGGCTCGGTTATGCCAATGTCGGCGGCCTTCTGATGTCGTCGGGCATTCCGTATGACTCGGAAGCCGGCCGCGCCATCTGTGCGGCGCTGTCTGCGATCATGACCGGCATCTGTTACGCCACCTCGGCCGAAATGGCCGCCGAGCTTGGCACCTTCCCGCGCTACGACGAAAACCGCCATGTGATGTTGCGGGTGATGCGCAACCATCGCCGCGCGGCTTACGGCGAACGCACCGGCTATGAGCAGACGACCACGCCGCCGGTGCCGCTCGACCATGCGGCGCTGACCGACGGCGCGCGTAATTATCTTTCGCTCTCCGAACACGCCAAGCGCGCTTGGGACCAGGCACTCTCGCTCGGACAAGTGCACGGCTATCGCAACGCGCAGGCGAGCGTGGTCGCGCCGACCGGCACCATTGGCCTCGTGATGGATTGCGACACCACCGGCATCGAGCCCGACTTCGCGCTGGTGAAGTTCAAGAAGCTCGCCGGCGGCGGCTACTTCAAGATCATCAACCGCGCGGTGCCTGAAGCGTTGCGCGTGCTCGGCTATGGTGGAAGCGATATCGGCGAGATCGTCGCCTATGCGGTCGGCCACGGCTCGCTCGGCCAGGCTCCGGCGATCAATTACTCGACGCTGAAGGCCAAGGGCTTTACCCAGGAAGCAATCGAGAAGGTGGAAAAGGCGCTGCCGACCGCCTTCGACATCAAGTTCGCCTTCAACAAATGGACGCTGGGCGCCGAATTCCTGCGCGATGAACTCGGCGTCGACGCCGAGGACCTCGCCGCGCCGAGCTTCGACCTGCTCGCGCATCTCGGCTTCACCAAGCGCGAGATCGACGCCGCCAACATCCACGTCTGCGGCGCCATGACGGTCGAGGGCGCGCCGCATCTGAAGCCTGAGCACTACGCCGTGTTCGACTGCGCCAATCCGTGCGGCCGCACCGGCAAGCGTTATCTCTCGGTCGACAGCCACATCCGCATGCTGGCGGCGGCGCAGCCGTTTATTTCCGGCGCCATCTCCAAGACCATCAACATGCCGAACGAGGCGACGGTCGACGACTGCAAGCAGGCTTACATGCTGTCGTGGCGGCTTGGCCTGAAAGCCAACGCGCTCTACCGCGACGGCTCGAAGCTCTCGCAGCCGCTGCAAAGCCAGCTCATCGCCGACGAGGAGGAGGACGACGACGTTATCGAAGCCTTCCTCGAAAAGCCGGCCACTGCACGGGCTGCCGCGCTTGCCGAGAAGGTGGTGGAGAAAGTCGTCGAGCGCATCGTGGTGATGCGCGAGCGCGAGCGCATGCCCGATCGGCGCAAGGGCTACACCCAAAAGGCCGTGGTCGGCGGGCACAAGATTTACTTGCGTACCGGCGAATACGACGACGGCAAGCTCGGCGAAATCTTCATCGACATGCACAAGGAAGGCGCGGCGCTCCGCTCGCTCCTCAACAACTTCGCCATCGCGGTCTCGCTCGGCCTGCAATACGGCGTGCCGCTCGACGAATATGTCGATGCCTTCACCTTCACCCGCTTCGAGCCGTCCGGCCCGGTGCAGGGCAACAACTCGATCAAATACGCCACTTCTATTCTGGATTACGTGTTCCGCGAGCTGGCGGTGAGCTATCTGGAACGCTTCGACCTCGCCCACGTCGATCCGTCGGGCGAAGGTTTCGATGCGCTCGGCAAGGGCGTCGAGGAAGGCAAGCCGACCGAAACCCGCTACGTGTCGAAGGGCCTGACCCGCTCGCGCACCGACCGGCTGAAAGTGATGCAA
>CAWJBG010000026.1:0-79091 GCA_963841025.1 uncultured Alphaproteobacteria bacterium
GGCGGCCCTTTACCCTCCCCTGCAGGGGGAGGGTCGGCCGGTGAAACCGGCCGGGGTGGGGCCTCCAACGTCACCGCGTTGATCTCCACCGCCCCGCGCGGCGAAGCCGCCGGCGCGACCGCGCTGAAATCCGAGCCCGAGCAAAAGCTCTCGCCGGCGCAAGCGCTGGAACAGATGCAATGGGCCAAGCAGGATGCCCGCGCTGCCGCCGCCGAGAAGCGCGCGGAAGCGAAAGCCAAGGGCTACGAAGGCGAAGCCTGCGGCGAGTGCGGGAATTTTACTTTGGTGCGCAATGGCACGTGTTTGAAGTGCGATACGTGCGGGTCAACGACGGGGTGTAGCTAACCACGAAAATTGTATGACGAAACGAGTGTTCGTAGCCACGAACTACCAATACCCGTTTCGGTAAATAGGAAGTTGCGCTTCGCGGGGGCAAAGCCATCGAATACCAGGGCCATCGTTAGTCAGGCGTTCAATGAAAGCCCGCAAAGACAAAGATCACATCAAAGTCGAAAGATTTTCTGATAGAAATATCTCGGCGTTAGAAGATCATCCTCGCGTCGGAAAAACGCTCAGAAATCCGTTTTCTCGCGTACCTAGCATGACACCCAGGTCGTGGGTGAATGAGTGCATTCCTAACATGCTGTGGGCGTGCATTTTAGCGTCCGCACTCAAACGCACAGAATGTCTTTTATTATTTCGATCAGTGGTCATAAATACGCGCGAGCGCGTGAAGAACTACGAAGAGGCGTTCATCTCACATAACCATCTTAAGCGCTTATCCGCGGGAGATTTCGACACCATCTTTCGAAGCGTGTTTGCCAACAAGGCAGCCGCAGCAGTACTGCCTGCATTACTTCTTGTAGACAGCCTTCCAGACCGAGCCCATTGGGAGCGGCATCTCGCTCCTCCAGACAAACAACACTGGCAGGTTTTGGTCATGGCCGTTGCCGACACTTTCGACCATCAATCGCAAAAATCCACTGACGTGAGGTGGCTGAAGCTTGTGCATATGATCGTCACGGGTCGCATCCGATTTTCTCACAAACAGAAAGATTTCTTAGAGAAAGTTCGATTGTATCCCGACAAAGGTGACATGAGATCCGTGCGCCCAGGAATCCGGGCTGCCGAATTAGCCTTTCGCCCGTTTGAATTTGGCGAGGAGGGCAAAATTGAAGTCCCCCAAGCGTGCTCTGAAGAGTTCTGGAGCGAAATGCACAAAAAGACTCAATGCCTTCCTGATGACAGGTCACACCCACAGGAAACTCCCAAGAAAGCAGCGCGCAAATTATTGGATGCCGCTCAAAAGCTCGCCGATCACTTCCACTCAACAATACACCACACCGGCATCGACGCCCGCCATGATTCGAGTTTCGGTCTTACGCTATACGCAATTCAGCTTCTCACCGAAGCTAGTATAATGCACAGCCACTCAGCGGCTGTCGGCCGCAACGTTCTCCGAACGATCGTCGAATGTTTCCTTACCCTTTCGTATTTGGTCGCAAAGGATGACTCGGCGCTGTGGCTGAAACATCGCGATTACGGCACCGGTCAAGCGAAATTGGCTTTTTTAAAAAATTTGCGTTCGGAAAGCATACCTAAGTTTATCGATTTGGATCAGCTTGAACGCCAAGCGAACGAAGATCGATGGCTCGAATTTAGCGACATTCACTTGGGCTCTTGGTCCGAACTAAGCCTTCGCACGATGGCTGAGGAAGCCAAGGTGAAGGACGTCTATGATAGCTACCTGGATATTTGCTCGGGCTACGTGCACGGCAACTGGGCAGCGATTCGGGACGCTTCCTTTACGACGTGCTGGAACCCCCTCCATAGACTTCACAGAATTCCCGCACCGCCGAATTTGGCAATGTCATCCATCATTCCGGACGGCGCAACTTTGATCGATCGAATGCTTGATGAGCTAGCAAAACTTTATCCTGGCTTTGAAGATCGACTTGGCACCACTCTTCTGACGAAACAGGATGAGTTAAGCGTCCGATCCTGAAGAGCAAAGCGCAGGGTCGACTTAAGGCGGCGCACGTCGTACCCAGACTTTTCACCAACATGCTCGTCGATAGAGGGCACGTTCATGCCTTTTCAGACGATCCTCTATCGAGGCAGCCCCCGTGCGCGCAATCCGGCAATAACCTGATCTCTGAAGGGTTGCATGCGCTTGTACGCCTTTTTAGATAGATCGATTTGATAGACTAAGCTCTTTTTAATTTCCGCATGAATGTGGATAGCGTTGCGAGCCTCATAAACCTCAACAAGGTCATCGCAAAGCGCCTTCTTGATAAATCCTAATTCGACCGCACACTCCGCCTTTCTGTCGAATCGAACTTTGGATTCATCTGTATGCCCAGTCGTCTCAAATGTCGGGATAACCTTTTTCCCGTCATGCGATAAGTATTGTTGTAAGATAGCCTCGTGTCTCTTGGGGATCGAAATAAGTTTTTTAGTCGGAAATTGTTTCAATGCAACAACTTGCGGCTCCGCCGCGAGACGGCCGAACAAAAGATGATGAATAACCGCCTCATAAATCGATGCATAAGAAAAAATTTGACCGCGGATTTGTGCTCTTTGCATCCAATTTTCGGCCTGCATTCCAGTCAAGATTTTGTACAAAACACGCGCAGAGAAAAATTCCTCCCCTAGTCTCTTCGCAATTTTATCATTCTGAACAAACGAAAAAAACTTTATATGCCAACCTATATCGGCAATGTGAGCAGTCGAGTATTTTTCAATTGCGCTTTTGATCTCGGGGGCGAATGTCATGGCTCCAATTAACCCCGCTCACCTGATGCGCCGATATTTTCAGGCTATCAACTCGTCTTAAAGTAGCAAGCGCGGCGGCGGCAAGGCAATCCAATGCCGCGGTGCCGCTCTGGATTGCTTCGTCGCTTCGCTCCTCGCAATGACGCACCCGTCATGCCCGCGCTTGTCGCGGGTATCCACGTCTTATTTTCTCAGCGCGTAGGATGGGTTGAGCATTTGCGAAACCCATCATGCAGCCTCTCGGATCGACGATGGGTTTCGCTGCGCTCAACCCATCCTACATCGCAAAAGACGTGGATGGCCGGAACAAGTCCGGCCATGACGAAATGAAAGCGCACATCACGGCGCTACCGGTCGTTGTCGATCGGCAGCAAGCGTAGCGCGGCTTGAGCGCTGCGCAATCCCGGGCCATTCTCACCGCTAGGGCCAATTGGCTAGGGGCAGAAGATGCCGGTCGTCTTCCGTGACGGTGGCCTGAGCTATTTCTTTTTCTCCAACGAAGGGCTGCCGCGCAAGCCGCGGCACGTACACGTCAGGGGCGGCGGCAGAGACGCAAAAATATGGCTGGAGCCGGAGGTTGGCGTCGCCGAAAGCTACGGCTTTAATTCCAGCGAACTGGCGCGTATGGTACGGATCGTATCGGAACGACAAACTCTGATTTTGCAGGCTTGGGATGACCATTTCGGCAACGGCCGTCCGGTTTGACGAACACACGATGTGGGTGGACCTGAGTGACGGTCGTACCATCGGCGTTCCGCTTGCGTGGTTTCCGCGCCTGCTGCGTGCAAACCCGGAGGCACGGTCGCGGGTCGAAATCAGCCGCCTCGGCCTGCATTGGCAAGAGCTTGACGAAGACATTTCGATCGCCGGCTTGCTGGCCGGGCGCAGCGACATGACGAGACAGGCCGAGCACGCAGTTTGAAGGCGTAGCGGGTTACGTCGCTCCGCGGTTAATTCGCCATACCCCCATTGAAACCTCCGTAAGCCGAAAGACGTGGATGGCCGGAACAAGTCCGGCCATGACGATCATCGAATCCCCGCTCATTCCCGCGTAGGCGGGAATCCAGACTGGGTCCCCGCTTTCCGCCTTCGCGCTCTGCGCTTCGGCGGACTCGAACCCGCCGTAGCTCCCAGTGAGCGGAGGCGGGTCGCGGGGACGAGCGGCATAAGAACCGATACTCACGCACGCTGCCGGTCGTTGTCGATCGGCAGCACCTGGCCGCTGATCGACTTGCCCGCATCGGAGGCCAGAAATACGGCGAGCGCGGCGATGTCCTTCGGATCGATCATCGCCTTGATCGACTGCTCGGCCATCGCCGCGGCGCGCACCTCGGTTATCGATTTGCCGCTGATCTGGGCGCGGCCGGCGAAGACGCGCTCGATGCGGTCGCCCGCGACCGCGCCGGGCGCGATCGCGTTGGCGCGGACGCCCCATTCGCCGAGCTCGATCGCCAGCGTCTTGGTGAAGCCGATCACGCCCCATTTGGTCGCGGCATAGGGGCTGCGATTCTCAAAGCCGAAACGCCCGGCCACCGACGACATGTTGATGATGACACCGGCCTCCGAAAGCTTCAGATGCGGGATCGCGAGCCGGGTGACGTCGAACATGGCGGTGAGATTGACCGCGATCACTTTGTCCCAGTCGTCCGGCGGATAATCGGCTACCGGCAGCGTCATTCCGGAAATGCCGGCATTGTTGATCAGCACATCGAGCCCGCCGAGCCGCGCGACCGCGTCCGGCACCATGCGCTCGATCTCGGCGCGGCGCGACATGTCGCAGCGCTGCGCGATCAATCCGGGGATCTCCTTGGCAATCGCCTCAAGCGCCCCGGCATCGATGTCGCAAACAAACACCCGCGCCCCGGCCGCGGCAAACGCCCGCGCAAATTCGCGGCCAATGCCGGCAGCGCCCGCGGTGATCAGAACCCGTTGTGGCATTTCCTCTCCCTCACCTTTCGCAGCAAACGTGGCAGCAAACTAGCCCGGATGGGGGCAACGGGTCCCGCCCGAAATGGTCGGCCCGATGACAAGCTCCGCGCAATCCGGGGCTATTATCACCGCCAGAGCAAATCGGCTTGGGGGGCAGAAGATGCCAGTCGTCTTCCGTGACGGCGGCCTGGCGGTTAGCGAACCGCAATCTGCCGATGTGAGGAGCGGAAGTTCAAGATGGCGGGTTACGCCGCTGCACGGTTAACCCACACTACTCGCTTGGCCGCTTAAGCTGCCTGCTTTGCGCGGGCGACTGCATATCGAACTATCGCGCGATTGGCAGGGTCGCGCCAGGCGCTTCGTTTGTGGCGATGATGCTGTTTGCTGCAACGCGTACCGGCTCGCTTTTATAGGCGAACGCAAAGGCCCCAACTGTCATGCCGGCGAGGAACACCGCGACCAGCGCCAACATGATCGTGCCGTTGCTTCTCGGAACAGGGCCGAAGCGCCGCATTTGCTTGTCCAGAAGTTCCTGGTCGCGCCGGTTCATGTCGCGTCGGTCCATTCTTCGGAATCTCATTTGCGAACGCACTACAAATTGGAAACCCAAAAGCGCCGACGCTGTTCCAACGCCCGGGGCGTTTTTTTCATCCGGTTCTTGTCGGGGGATCAGGAGATTGTGAGGAGCGAGCGATCCGCGTCGGGGTTTGCAACGCGATCCGAACGTGCGATCAACCGCTCAGGGTCTTGGTCAGCCAGACTCGCAGCTCGGCCGGCACATCGGTTCGTGCGGAAATCGCGCCAGCGAGATTTTTGTCACCGTCGAGGGAAGTGATGACTCGGGCGAAGCCCTCTTCCGATATCAGCGCATTCGGATTGTCGATGAGTTTCCGTTGCAGCACCTTATTGCCGCGTTTGAGCAGGACATCGGTGACCGTCGTGCTGAGCTGCGGGCGGGCGGCGATCTTCATCAGCAGGTTTGGGTCGACGCGGTCCTTGTCGGCGATCTCGACGAGGTCCGCATCCGGCAACGCCATCGCATGGTCCAGGATCGGGCCGCAGACCGCGATATCGCTGTGCCGGGCGAGGCGACCAAGCACCCGGACCGGCGCGTTGGCGACTGGCGCCAGCCGGTTGCTCAGTTCAGCAAGCTGCAGCCGGTCCAGTTTCTGCATCAGGCGGACGATCACCTCGTCGAACACGGCGACCTGCTCGTCGCCATACAATGCTGCGCCAGCGAGAAACAGATCGACAATCCGGTGCAACGCCGTGTTGCGCCAGGAATCGGGCTTTGCGGGAAGCACCGAATCCAGCTCGGCAAGCATCGCCTGGGAGGTCAGCATCATAACCCATCACACTAGGACGATTTTAGTGAACGTCGCGCTAACGCGCGGTGGCGAGTTCTCGGCCGGTCGGATGCGGTTGGCTCGGGATCGGCTTAAAGTATCTGAATTAGGTACGTATCTTTAGCTATGACAGCACCTTGGAAAGGTGCGGACGCGTTCGCCGACAATGGCGGATTATCGGATGTGCTAATCCTGCTTGAAGGCGGCGCGATCGACACTCCACGGGCCGCCGCCGGCGAAGAAGAGGTAAAAGAAGACGAAGCAGAAAAGGATCGCGGCGTCGCCGGCATTCATCGCCGGGTAAAACGATCGCGGGTAATGCGCCATGAAATACGCCACCGCCATATCGCCGGCGAGAATAAAGGCAACCGGGCGGGTGAAGGCGCCGACCAGAAGGAGGATGCCGCCAACGATTTCGATCGCGCCCTGGACGTAGAGCAGCGTGTTCATGGGCGGGCCGGCGGACGGGAAGCCAAAATATTTCTGCAAGCCGTGCTCGACGAACAACAAAGCGGCGACGATTCTCAGAATACTGAGGATATAGGGGCTCGCCTTTGCGAGGCTCGTGTACAGTGACGCCATAACACCCTCCCGTTGTCCGCCCCGATATTCTTAACGCGGGGCGTTGGTGTTCTCAACCGCGTACTGGGCCGCCACGGAACCTCCGTTAACCGGATGTTCAGTCACGGGTGACAGCATCGCTATCCACTTTGCGCGCTTTAAGCGCGCCAGCGCCGGGATCATGGCTCTCCATACCTCACTGCCTGTGCTCGTGGTCGACGACCAGCGCACAATGGTCCGCATTATCCGCAATCTGCTGGCGCAACTCGGATTCAACGACGTCGACGATGCCGGCGACGGCGCCGCCGCGCTCGTCAAGATGCGCACCAAGCGCTACGGCCTCGTCATCTCGGACTGGAACATGGAAACGATGACCGGCTACGATTTCCTCCGCGAAGTGCGCGGCGATCCGGGCCTCAAGCAAACGCCGTTCATCATGGTGACCGCCGAATCCAAGACCGACAACGTGCTCGCGGCGAAGAGCGCCGGCGTCAACAATTACATCGTCAAGCCGTTCGACGCCCATACGCTGAGAGCCAAGATTGAATCGGTTTTCGCCGTGATGGCCAAAGCGCCGCCGCCGCGGATCAATCCCTCATAATTTGCGCTCCGGCCTAATCGCCGGGCAGCAGCAAATCTTCGACCGCGAGCAATTCGCGCATATCGCCGAACGCCTCAAAGGCGTCCTCCTCGGTCTTCACCGATTTGAGGCGGTGCCACAGTTCCCGCCACGGCGCCGGCCGGCCGAGATGCATCGCCTCGTCGACATAGTCATGCGCCTCTTTCAGCGTTTTCAGCCGCCGCGGCTTCGGCGTGTCCTTGATGATGATTGGCGGAACGATCGGGAAGTTTTCCATGGCGGTCAGCTGCTCCGGATAGTGGGGGCCAACGCGTCCGGCCCGGTGACAAGCTCAGCGAAACCCATCGAGCGTCAAGGCTACATCATGGGTTTTGCTAGTGCTCGACCCATCCTACGCACTCAAGCCGCGGAAGGCACATACGGGAAGTTCTTCGAGGGCTTCGCCGTCACTGACTCTTTGCCGATGCCGAGACGAACGGGAGTATTCGCTGCGATGCTGAACATCACATCCGGCGCGTTGTCGATCAAAGACCGGCCATTCCATTCGACAAAACCAAACGCTGCCGGTGTGCCGACTTCGTAGGGAAGGACATTCGGGAAGAAGCGATGGGCGACCTTCGCACCATAGCCTTGCGGATCGTCCGAGGTTCCGTTGGCCGCGACAACGCCGGCGATCGCCTTGCCGACGCCCGCGCCGTAGGTTGCAAAGTCGTCGGCCGGCCGGCCCGCATTGAGGCGGTTGCCGAGGTCCTCGTTAAACTGCGTGAACAGCGGATGGATCATCGGCAGGCCGACGCGGTTGATTGGCCGCCAGCCTCCGGCATCGGTCGCAAGCGTCGCCACGGCCCACACGCCGATCCGCTTGCCGCGAGCAGCGCCAAGAAGTTCAGCATCGGGCACCTCCAGCACCATGGAATAGACGGTGTGGCCGGCAAACAGATTCTTCGCCTTTGCCGGATTCCATCCGGACAGATCGATCCTGGTGCCATCCTGGAAGGCATGGCCGACCGCGTGCAGCACGTCAGGCTCGATCCAGAACGGGTCGCCGGCCTTGCCGGCCCAAAAGCGCAGACCGCTTGGGGTTACGGCCGTTTCGCCGGTGGTGCCTTGAACCACAACATTGCCGGTGGCTTTCGGGTCTGCGGCATCGCTGCCCGTAATCCGGCGCAGAACGAAACGCTGTTTCCCCGCCGCGTCGCGCGCATCGAAAGTAATGCGGTAGGTTACATCCTCGACGGCGTCGCCGTTGAGGTCGATCTTTAACTCGTACATGCCTTCCGGATGATAGCCGGGCACAGGAATCGGACCGGCGATCGAGTGACAGACATTGATGGCGAATACAGTGCCGGTCTCGCCCTTGAACAGATAAAGGTCTGTGATGTCGAGGCGGACGTCTTGCCGGGCAATCGGTGAATTGAGGTGATGGGACATGGTGTTTTTACTCGCTGCTAAAAGGAATGGACGGGCACGATCAGATAACACGCTGGCGTGACCAACTTATCACGCGCCGCGGGCGGCGACAGTTAAGCGCGCTATCTGTTATTCAGCGTTTCCGTTTACGTCAAAGGCCAAACGGTCACGGCGCGGCGCGTCCTGCCCACGCTTACAAATAGCCGCACAGGCAGGCGACGTTGACCATGCATGCAGTCAAAAGGGCGACGGCCAGGACCGTGTGCATCGTGGGCTCCAAAACGCTCCGAAGAACCCGCTGAGGAATCGCACGCCGAAGATGAGTGAGACTCGGCGGGAAGTTCTCGCGCTTTGTTTTTTCCGGGATTTATATCTCGTTTACCGAAGGCGGCGCGATTCTCGGCGGCGGCCCTGGCGGCAAACTTGGCGCGCACTCGAAGCATCCCGTTAGTTGGTCGACACGACTTCGCGTTCTCGCAGCGCGATTGCGCGCAAGTCTTTGCAAAGCCACTCCAAAACCAAGCCGCCAAGGTCCCCAAAAAGGGGGCGGAGCGCCGAAAGGCGCCATCGTTTCAGGCCGCGCTTGCGAGGCGCGGCAGCGCGCTTACCTCCGCCTCCCCACTGTGGGGATGGCAGGAAGCGCGCGCTCGCCTTCCGGCGCTCCACGGCGGCGCTCGCCAGAGCGAGCGAACGCTCCAGCTCAGTCCAGGCCGCGCTTCAAGCGATCAAGAGGATGTGGGTGTTACCCGCACCATCAATCGCGTTTAAGCCAGGCACCTGGCACCCCGGTCGTGATGCCGGAGGGGTCGATACCCAGACCGCCCGGGAGCGAGGTTACAAGCCCCGCCCGCAGGAACCGCACTCGCTCCATCAATCGGCTGTCACCGGTCGACGCCCCTGACATGAGCGAGATGGGCCGCGGTTATTGTCATCGGCGCGGCAAAGTCAAAGGCTTCAAATTCTCTTCGATAAATCAGGGCGTTTCGCGCCGGCGTTTTCCTCAAAACCGCGCGCCACGCGTTTGATTCTTTCATTATCGCCGTACGGGCTATTTCGACGGCGCTTGCCCGATGGTACATATGGCAATATAAAGTACCTATAGGTGCATTAGGTACTGGAGATACCAATGTCGAAATACGACGCGCTCGGCGACTACCTCCAACGGCAGCGGGGCGATGTGGTGCCAATGACCTTTACGGCGATTGAAAAAATCACCGGCGGCAAATTGCCGGGCTCGTCCCACGTTCGCGCGTGGTGGAGTAACAACTCCTTCAACAGCGTGATGACGAAGGTGTGGCTCAAGGCCGGTTTTAAGAGCGAGCAGGTTGACATGAAAGCGCGCAAGCTTGTCTTTCGGCGCGTGCGCAAGCCGAAAGAGGCCGCGGCCGGCGGCGAGCAGCCGTTTCATCCGCTGTACGGAATGATGCAGGGCCTTATCCGGGTCATGCCCGGCACCGATTTGACCCAGCCCGCCGATCCGGAATGGGCGGATCGCCTCGACGCCGAGTACGGTCCTGAGAAACGGGATGAATAGGTGCAGTTGCTTCTTCTCGACACCTGCGCGCTGATTTTTCTGAACGAAAAGGCTCGTATCGCCGCCGCTGCCGTCGATGCCATGCGATCGGCAACAGGCGAGGGCGGAACAACCTACATTTCGCCGATCAGCGCCTGGGAGATCGGGATGCTCGTCTCGCGCGGGCGGCTGCAACTGCTGATCCGGCCGGAGCGCTGGTTCGCCAATCTGTTCGAAGCGCCCGGCGTCGCGCTCGCACCGCTGACCGCTGACGTGCTGATTGCGTCGTCTTATTTGCCCGGGAAGCCGCCGAAGGATCCGACCGACCGCATCCTCGCCGCGACCGCCCGCGAACTCGGTGCGACACTGATCACACGCGATCGCGCGCTGCTGCGCTACGGGGAACAGGGGCACGTCGCGGTGTTGGAGTGCTAAGCGGCGCCGCGGACGTTTTAACCTCCGAATGGACCGGCGAATGGTTGGAATGCGCGCTGCGGCCGGTACGGCGGAAAACCGCCGCCGCTGAAGTGCCCGTTCAGTTGCCGCTCGACGTCATCGGTGATGCGCCCGCCGTGCTTGGAGATAAAGCGCCCCGCCTCTTGCTCGAGGTGGCGCTGCCGCGAACGCTCGATCGCCGCAACAATGCGCTTGAAGGTGCCGCCGCGCGGGCACGCCGGCCCGTTCGCCGATGCCGGCACGCGCGTGCTGGGTAAGTGAAAAATATCGGGCAGGTGAAAGCCCCGGTATGCCGCAATGCTGCTCATGTCCGTCCTCCATTGTTGCGGGACGCCGACTTCTCTCTTTGCTGCTGACCAACCTGTGGTTTGAAGGTCCGCGCCACAAACGAATATTTTCATCCGCGCAGCGAGAATTTCTCATGCTTGCGAAATCCATATCGGGGCGCGGCAGAGTAGCGACCGTTAAACAGCGGGCGACCTTTCGTTCCGGCATGCGAATGAGGAGTGCAATTGCGGTGCGCGTGGGAGGGACCGGGCTTTACCCGCACCGCAAACTCGCCCGTAACTCGCGTTCGGCAAAAACACAACTCGACATAACGCCAAATACCGCTATCTTCTAACGGGTCGGGGAGTTGAGGCGCATCGGGGGAACAGCCTCAGGTGGGCGTTGCGTGGGGGTTCGGGGCGGCTGCGTCCGCGCTGATGTTGCTTTGTGTGGCGCCGGCCCGGGCTGATACCGTGGGGCCGGATGAGCGCTCTTTTCTTTTTTTCGCCGGAACGGATTTGTGGCGCGACGGCGCGTTCCTTCATGGCGGCGCGCTTTGGTCGCCCGGTGGTTTCGACGCCGATGGCTTCACGTTAAAGCTTTTGCTTGCGGGCGGCGGTTACACTTACCCATCCGGCGGGCTGCATACTGATGTGGATGGCACGCTGGTCTCGGCCTCGGCGTTACCCGGGTGGCGGGTGATCAGCGATGGCATCAACATCGCTCTCTACGCCGGACCGATCGTTCAGGATTATCGTCTGTCGCCCTACGATCCGGGCAGCCTGCTCCGCGGCTTTTATTCCGGCGCGCAGATGGCGGTAGACGTCTGGTATCAGCCGACGCCCGTGAGCATGGTCGCAATCAACGGCACGATCGCGTCAATCGCCGCCATCGGAACGACGCGTGCCGCGGTTGGCTGGCGATTCGACCAGCCGTTCTTCGTTGGTCCCGAAGCGCAGGCGCTGTGGTGCCTCGACTATCAACAATATCGCCTTGGCGCACACGTCACCGGCTTTCGCATTGATGGTTTGGACTGGTCGGCCAGTGCGGGCTGGGCGATCGAATCCATCGGCCGCGCCGGCCCCTATCTGCGCCTTGGCGTCAACACGCGCTTCTGAGCTCCTGCTCTTTCGTCAATCCAGCGTCCGGCGAAAGCGCGTCACCGCGACGGTCATGGCGAATGCCATCAATCCGGCGAGCGCGAGTGTGTCGTATCGTAGGTCGCCAAGCGTCGAGCCCTTGAGCATGATGGCCCGGACGATGCGGATGTAGTGCGTCAGCGGCAACCATTCGCCGATCGTCTGCGCCCAGCCCGGCATGCCGAGGAACGGAAACACGAAGCCCGACAACAGCATGTTGGGCAGGAAGAACATCATCGACATCTGGATCGCCTGCAGCTGGTTTTGCGCCAGAGTCGAGAAGGTGTAGCCGAACGACAGATTGGTGGCGATGAACAGCGTGGTGAGCGCGGCAAGGACCGTGAGGTTGCCGACGATCGGCACGCCGAACATCAGCACGCCGGCGACCAGAATGAGCGCCGCCTGCACGAAGCCGACCAGCACATAGGGCGCGATCTTGCCGATCATGATCTCGAACGGCGTGATCGGCATCGCCAGCAGGCTTTCCATGGTGCCGCGCTCGATCTCGCGGGTGACCGAAAGTGCGGTGAAGATCAGCATGGTCAACGTCAGGATGGTGCCGAGCAGTCCGGGCACGATGTTCAGCGGCGTCGACGCTGCGGGGTTGTAGCGCTGGTGGGCGCGGACCTCGAACGGCGGCTGGCCGGCATCGGGAATCCAGCGGTCGTTGACCAGCGCAGTCTCGACGATTGCCGACAGCGCCGCGATCGCGGGGCCAGTCGCAACCGGATCGGTCGCGTCGGCGGCAACGAGCAGCGCCGGATCGTCGCCGCGCCGCAGCGCACGCTCAAAACCGGCAGGAATTTCGATCGCGAACAGCACGGTGCCGGAGGCGAGCGCCTGGTCGAGCTCGGCTTCGTCGCGGAGCTGCCGCGTGACCTTGAAGAATTTGGTGTTCTGCAGCGCCGCGAGGATCGAGCGGCCGACGTCGCTCGATTCCTGCAGCAACACGGCCGTCGGCAAATAGCGCGGTGTGGTGTTGATCGCATAACCGAACAGCGTCAGCTGCAACAGCGGAATCGAGATCATGGTGGCGAAGGTCACGCGATCGCGGCGCAACTGCAGAAATTCCTTGAGCAGCATGGCGCCGGCGCGGCGAAAGAAACCACCGCCGCTGACGTCCGCGGGCGCGCTCATTGGAAATTGTCCTTGGCGCGGCCCATGAGGTCTATGAACACATCCTCCAGCGAAGGGGACGCCCGCTCCCAATAGAGACCGGGCCGCTCGCGGTAAGGCGCGATCGCCGCCTCCAGCGCAGCGCCATCGCGTGAAGACACGTGCAGGCTGGTGCCAAACGGCGCCACCATGTCGACGCCGGGAAGCGCTGCCAACTCCCCCGCCAACCGCGAAAGATTTTCGCCCCGCGGCGGGTTGACCGTGTAGGTGACGAGATGCGAATTGACGATCACGTCCTGCACGGTGCCGCGCGTCAGCACTTCGCCGAAAGCGATGTAAGCGATCTCGTGGCAGCGTTCGGCTTCGTCCATGTAATGCGTGGAAACGAGCACGGTGAGACCTTCGGCGGCGAGATGATGGATCTCACTCCAGAAGTCGCGCCGTGCCTTGGGATCGACGCCGGCAGTCGGTTCATCGAGCAGGAGGAGACTGGGGTTCGGCAGCGTGCAGGCGCCGAGTGCGAGCCGCTGTTTCCAGCCGCCGGAAAGCTTTCCGGCGATCTGTTCCTCGCGGCCGTGCAGGCCAAGTCGCTTCACCATCGCTTGGGCCGCCGCGACCGGGTGCGGCATCCCGTAGATCCGCGCCACAAACTCCAGATTCTCGCGCACCGAGAGGTCTTCATAGAGGCTGAAACGCTGCGTCATGTAGCCGACGCGGTTTTTGATCTTCACCGCCTCGGTGCGAATGTCGTAGCCGAGGCAGGTGCCGCTGCCCTTGTCCGGCGTAAGCAGCCCGCACAGCATGCGGATGGTTGTGGTTTTGCCGGAACCGTTCGGACCAAGGAAACCGAAAATCGTGCCGCGTTTGACCTGCATGGAGAGATTGCGCACGACCTGCCGGCCGCCGAAGGATTTGGTCAGGCCATGTACGTCGATGACGATCTCGGGCGCCGCGGCCGGCACCACCTCGGTGGCATGTTCGGTCGCGGCGTTCATCGTGACGCCTGCGGCTGCGGCGCGGGCGCCAATTGCCGCGCCAGAGTAACGTCGACCGGTTGGCCGACCCGGAATTCGCCGGGCTTCTCCGGCAATGCCTCGATCAGAAAGACGAGCTTGGCGCGCTCTTCGAGGCTGTAGATCACCGGAGGCGTGAACTCCGACTGTCTGGCAATAAAACTTACACGCGCGGTGAGGCCGCTGGCGCAGCCATCGCAAGCGACTTTGATTTCGTCGCCATAAGCGATGCTCGGCAGCCCGGATTCGGGTACGTAGAAACGTACTTTGAGGTTGCCTGGCGGGAGCATTGAAAGCACCGGCCGGCCGGCGGCGACCATCTCGCCCGGGCGGAAATAAATTTGCTGCACGGTGCCATCGGCTGCGCTGAAAATGCGGCGGCGCGACAACCGCGTCTGCGACGAATTAAGCCGCGCCTGCGCATCGCGCAAAACCATTTCGGCGGCGTCATAATCCTTTTGTGTGCCGGCGCCGGTTTTGAGCAACGACGTAGCGCGGTCGTAGGTCTGCTGCGCGTTGGTCAGCGAGGCCTTGACCTGGGCGTAGTCGGCGCGCTGGAGATCATCGTCGACGGTGAACAATTCGTCGCCCGCTTTGACCACATCGCCTTCGCGTACCGAAAGCGTCTTCACGCGGCCGACCTCATCGGGCGCAACGAAGATAAGATTGGCCTCGATCCAGCCCTGGTAGGGGCTGTCGTGGCCGTTGCAGCCGGCAAGCAAGAGCGAGAGGAGGCCGGCGACGACGGGCAGCAGACGGGCGCTCATGCCGCCCTCCCCGTTTGCAGAAACAACCGATCGAAATAGGCCCGCATCATGGCGCGTACGTCGAGTGGCTCGAACCGATCGAACAAGCCGTGCCAGACGATGGCAATGACGGACACCGCGCCCAGCAATTGCGGAAAGCGGATCAGCGTATCGTCGGCAATTTCGCCGCGTTCGAGCGAGCGGGTCAATCTCGCGCGCATCGCCTTGAGCAGGCGCGACAACACCTCGCGGTAGTAAAATTCGGCGATCGCGGGGAACCGTGGTCCCTCGGTGATGATCAGCCGTATCACCTGCTTGCGGTGGGTGCCGTAGATTTCGCGAACAAAAATCTCGATCGCCTGATCGACGATGGTACGCAGCGGCAGTTCACTGGCGAGCGCCGTTTCAAAGGTGCCGACCACCGGATTCAATTGGAACCGGATCAACTCCTGAAACAGCGCCTCCTTGTCCTTGAAGTGAAGGTAGATCGTGCCCTTGGCGACACCGGCCCGGCGCGCGACGTCATCGAGCCGCGTATCGGCAAAACCTCGGGCTGAAAATTCGTCGAGTGCCGCATTAAGGATCGCACTACGCCGAGCAGCCGCCTTGACTAGGCGCGCGCTTTGCCGAGAGGCGAGCACCGCCCCTACCCTCGGGCTGCGGGCCATTGCGGACCCTTTTGGTTTGGATGCGGCAGCCATAATTGATAATATGACTGACTAGTCAGTCATATTCAAGGGAAATCGGTGTTGCGGTCCCTAGCCGCCCGTCACGGCCTTGGGTGTAAAACGATGGAGCAATCGGCCGTTCACTCAGCCGGCAAGATCTCTAAATGTGCCAAAGCTCTAAATTGCAGACACGGAAAGTAAGCCAATGACCGATAATGGACTCATCACGATCGCCAGCCAGCACGCTGTTAAAGCCACGATCGATCGGCTGGAGAGCGCCGCGAAGTCCAAAGGTCTGAGCATCTTTGCTCGCATCGATCATGCGGCCGGAGCGGCGTCTGTTGCGTTGCCGTTGCGGCCGACAGAACTACTTATTTTCGGCAATGCGCGCGGCGGCACGCCGCTGATGCAATTGGCGCAAACGACCGGGATCGATCTGCCGCTGAAGGCGCTGGCCTGGGAGGATGCGGGCGGGAAAACCTGGCTGAGCTATAATGACCCGGCATGGCTTGCGGCGCGGCACGGCGTTGCGGAGCAAGCCGCCGCGGTAGCAAAGACGCTCGCCAATGTCCTTGCAGCGCTGGCGCAGGAAGCGACAGCCGCCTGAGGACGTCGTTCTAAGAGAGCGATGCCGCTTAGCCTTTTTCGTCGCAGGCCCAGGCCCGCACGACACAGTCGCGGCCGCCGAACTCATAGCAGCGGCGGAGCGAGGCATTCTCGGCTTTGCCGAGGTGCGAATTCACCGCCCAGCCGAACGAGCCACACGGACGCTTGGCATCGATCGCGAGCGCGGCACAGCCGCGCCGGATTTCGCCGATGATCTTGCAGGTATTGCCTGAGCACTGCTTCATTGCCGCAGTGCGCGCGTCGCCCGCCTTGCGGTAGTCGTAGCCGTAGCCGTAGGCACCGCAGGCACCGACCGCAAACGCGCCGGCGGCATGCGCGGCACCGATTGCGATGATCAGGATACAAGCGGTCGCCATGGCGAGCGCGAACTTGCGCGTAAAACCAATCATGGAAGCCCTCCCCAAGGGATGAAGCGACGCTAGCGGGGAAGAGTTTCCAGTCGGTGAATCAGGGATAGCGGTGCCCCCACGGCACGAGCGGCGTTTCTCGCGCCACATTCTCGACCGCGACTACGTGCCTTCCAGCTCGGCCCTGACGGCTTCCAGCGCCTCCGGCGTATCGACGTCGGTGAGCGCCGCGGCGCCGGTGAGCGGCACCTCGATCACCGCCTCGCTGTAGCGGCCAATCAAGTTGCGGGCGCCGATGTCGCCTTCGACGTTCATAAGATCGGAGAAAAATCGACGCGACCAAACCACGGGGTTGCCGCGCTGACCGTCGATGGTCGGCACGGCGATCAGTGCTCCTTTGTGCGGATCGAGCGCGCCGACGAGACGGTCGATCATCGCGGCATCGACCTGTGGCATGTCGCCAAGGCAGACGATGACGCCATCGGACTGACCCGGCAGCACCGAGATGCCAGCGCGGAGCGACGTGCCGAGACCGTCGGCGAAATGCGAATTGTGCACGAATTCGACCGGCAGGCCGACGAGCGCCGCTTCGACGCGCTCGCGTTGATGCCCGGTGACGACGATCACCGGCCGCGCGCGCGACGCAAGCGCTTCCTCGACGGCAATGCGAACAAGCGGTCTGCGGCCGATCTCGGCCAACAATTTGTTCGGCCCGCCCATGCGGCTCGAACGGCCGGCGGCGAGCACCAGCGCCGCGATATTGCTCGCCGGATGCACAGGCTCGTCGCGCGGTTGCGGGCGGGTCACGATTTCCATGAGCAAACCGCCGACGCCCATGCCGGTGATGTCCTCGCGCGGCACTTCAAGGCCGGCCAGCAACCGCATCAGCACCCAGTCAAAACCGTTTTCCTTGGGACTGCGGGCGCAGCCGGGCGCGCCAAGCACCGGATGCCCGGAGACGGTGCCGATCAACAAAAGATTACCGGGATCGACCGGCATGCCGAAATGCTCAATGCGGCCGCCAATGGCTTCCAGCGCCGCCGGAATGACATCGCGCCGATCGGCAATCGCCGAAGCACCGAACACGATCGCAAGCTCGGCGCCTTGCTTGAGCACCTCACCAAGCGCGCGGGCCAGTGCGGCGCGCTCATGCGGCACGCGGCGTTCGGCGATGATGGTGGCCTTTGCGGGCGCCAGCCGCTCAGCAGTGATTTTCAACGTCTTGTCGATCACCTTGGGCGAGAGCCCGGGCAGGAGCGTCGACACCACGCCGACTTTGCGGATGCGGTAGGGCGCAACGCGAACCAGCGGACGCTTTGCTGCGGCAAGCGCCAAATCCCGCGCCGATGCGGCAACCGCGAACGGAATAATCTTGACGGTCGCGATCATTTCGCCGGGAACGACGGGCTTGTAGGCTGACAGTGTCGCGACGGTTATCGCCTCATCGACGCGATTGATGCCGTCGACGGCATCCTTATCGACCACCAGCACGCCGGCGGCTTGCGCAAACAGGTTGGCGCGGCCGGTAAAGGCGCGATCGACGTCGATGCCCTCTCCGGCAATCGCCGTCGCGATGTCAGCCGCCGCCACGTCCTCGGACACGTCGCCGGGCTCGAGCCGCGCCACCACGACATCCTTGATGCCCGCGGCATCGAGCGCCGCGGCTTCGACCGGGCCGATCAGCGTACCCTTCTTGAGCACAAGCGCACCTTGGCGGATCGTGTGCACCGCAGTGGCACCGATTGCCTCCTCGGGGACGACCGCTCCAAATTTCATGACGCCGCCTTGACCAGCGGTACTTCGGCCTCGGGCTCTTCGCGCAGCCGCTCGGTGATCTGTGCGATGATGGACACCGCAATCTCGGCCGGCGATACGGCGCCGATGTCGAGACCGATCGGCGCATGGATACGAGCAAGAGCCGCTTCGCTTATTCCCTGCTGCTTGAGCCGATCGATGCGCCGGGCGTGGGTCTTCCGCGATCCGAGCGCACCGATATAGAAGCACTCGCGCGACAACGCATGCAGCAGCGCCGGATCGTCGATCTTGGGATCGTGGGTGAGCGCGACGAAAGCGGTGTAACGATCAATGCCGAGCGGCGGCAATGCCTGGTCAGGCCACTCGGCGATGACTTTCACGTCCGGGAATCGCTCAGGCGAGGCGAACGCCGTGCGCGGATCGACGATGGTCACGTCGTAATCAAGGAGCTTTGCGATCGGCGCCAGGACTTGGCTGATATGCACCGCGCCCGTGATGACGAGTTGCGGCGCCGGCACATAGACCGTGAAGAAGACGCGTCCTTGCGGGGTCTCCTCCATGCCGCTTCGTCCGCTGCGCAGACGTTCGGCGAGCGGCGCTCTCAGCGGATCCTTGCCGACGTCGGCTGCCTTCACCAGCCGCTGCTGGCCGGTGGCAATATCAGTGATAACGATCGCGGCGCGGCGCGCGGCCCGCTCGGCATTGAGCGCGGTCAGAAGATTGAGCTGCATGAATGACTTCCAGCCCTCAGTCCACCTTTTCCACGAACACCCGGATGGTCCCGCCGCAGGACAGTCCAACCTTCCAGGCGGTCTCGTCGGCAACGCCGAATTCCAGCATTTTTGGCTTGCCCGAGTTCGATTACGTCCAGCGCTTCGGTAACCACGGCGCCTTCGACGCAGCCGCCGGAAACCGAGCCCAGGAAATTACCCTCCTCGTCGATGACGAGGTTTGAGCCGACCGGGCGAGGCGCCGAGCCCCAGGTTTCGACCACGGTCGCCAGCGCCACGGCGCGACCGGCTTTGCGCCAATCCTCGGCGGCTTTGAGAATGTCGTTGTCAGTTGAGAGCATGGATAACCTCCGCTCTTCGCTTAACTACTAGGTATAGGCCTTCACGCGACTTTTTGCATCCACGCTTTTGGATCGCCGGCGACGCTGCCGCCTGGCTGCAATGCCGTTACCAGGTCGGCGATGGAGTCGAGATTGTGGATCGGCCGGAACTCGTCGACATGCGGCAACATGGTTTTGATGCCGCGCGCGCGCGCTTCGAAACCGTCGAAGCGCAACAGCGGATTGAGCCAGATCAGCCGCCGGCACGAGCGATGCAGCCGGTCAATTTCAAAGGCGAGGGTGTCGTCGGCATCGCGCTCGAGCCCGTCGGTGATCAGAAGAACGATGGCGCCTTGAGTCAGCACGCGGCGCGCCCACTGTTTGTTGAAGGCATGCAACGACGATGCAATCCGCGTCCCGCCCGACCAGTCGGGCACGCTCGCCGAGCACGCGGCCAGCGCGTCGTCGGGATCGCGCTGCCGTAAGGCGCGGGTGATATTGGTCAGCCGCGTGCCGAACAGGAACGTACTCACGCGCCTTCGCTTTTCCGTCAAGGCGTGAAGGAAATGCAAAAAAATCCGGCTGTACTGGGTCATGGACCCCGAAATGTCGAGCAAAGCGACGATCGGCGGCGGCTTCACTTTAGGCCCGACGAACCGGAGATCGATAAAATCACCGCCGCCTTTAAGACTGGAGCGCAAGGTGCGGCGGACATCGATGACATGGCCGCGCGGATGCGGCGCCAACCGCCGCGTACGCAATTCGGCAATGGGCAAAACGAGCCGCTGCATCGCTTCCTTTGCAGCTGTGATTTCGGCGTTCGACATCTGCGCGAAGTCCTTGCGTTGCAGCACTTCGCGCTCGGAAACGGTCATGCGGGTGTCGAGCTCGATCTCGCGCTCTTGTTTAAGTTTGTCTTCGAGCCCCGAGAACAGCGCTTCCTGGATGCGCGTTGCACCGGCCTCCGGCGGCCGCGGCGCACCGGGCGCCGGCGGCGCCATCATCGCCATGAGCTGATCGATGTAGCCGCGGCGGCGGAAGAAAATGCGAAAAGCTTGATCGAATAGAATCGAATGCTCGTGCCGTTTCACGAACACCGCGTGCAGCGTCCAGTAAAAATCATCGCGGGTGCCTACGCCGGCGGCGACAACGGCTTGAAGCGCGTCGAGCACCGCGCCCGGCCCAACCGGAATGCCCGCCGCGCGCAGCGCGCGAGCGAAGTAGAGGATGTTCTCGGCGAGCCGGCCGTTGCTTTCGCGATCAGGTGTGTCGGAGACTGTCATAGTCAAGGCCGTTGCCCTTCCACCGATGATCCGCGAGCGCGCTTTCGATTGATGTTCCTACGTCTACGGCACACTTGGCACATCGAACATAAGAAAACTCTGCTAATTCAATTTCTACTTGGAATTCCAATCTTTTAGCGATTGTACCAAGTAGCGATTGGTCTTCTTTAGAGAAGGCAATCAATTTCACATACCGGTCGAAATCTACGCGAGACTCCACAAGGATCTCCAGCACTCTGCCGTTAGACCACTTTTGCAGCATTATGCGTTTCTGGTCATCGGTCCTCGCCACCGGAAGACGAAAATCCTTCACGTAAAACTCGCAGTCCGGATCGCAGGATGGTTCTCGCTTGGCGCCACGATAGTAGCGACTTCGAGCGATGTTGTACCTGCACAAATAGGTTGCTTTTCCCTGGAGCAGATGCGTTGGTATCTCGATCAAATAATGTGGAAACCCGTGCTTCAATTTCGCCTTCAGCAACTCTGACATAGGCGCAGTTGTGCAAAACACGACATCAGCAAAACCGCGATCAACGTCACATTGGCTCGATGTCTTTCTGAAGTGGCACGGGTTAAATCCCCGATCGACAAGTTGGCGGCGAGACAAGAGCCCCTTAGTTCTGAAAACAAACGGAGCGTAGTTGAGTGGCGTGCAGTGATATACGGACTTAAGAGTATCCATCGCCTCTATAGCTACTCCGCCGCGCGCAAGTCCGATTTTATCTCGTCGAGCAGCTCCTTCACCTTGCTGCCCTCCAGCCGCGCGATGTCGTCCTGATATTTCAGGAGCACGCCAAGCGTGTCCGAGACGGTCGACGGATCGAGCGCGACTACGTCGAGTTCAGAAAGCGCGCTCGCCCAATCGAGCGTCTCGGCAACACCCGGCGACTTGAACAGATCCTGCTTGCGCAGCGCCTGCACGAACGACACCACCTGCTCGGACAGTTTTTTGCCGACGCCAGGCACCTTGGTACGGACGATCGCCAATTCACGTTCCGCGCCCGGATAGCCGACCCAATGGTAGAGGCAGCGGCGCTTGAGCGCATCGTGCACCTCGCGGGTGCGGTTCGAAGTGATGACCACGACCGGCGGATGCGCGGCCTTCACCGTGCCCATTTCCGGGATCGTGACCTGGAAATCGCTTAAGACTTCGAGCAGAAAAGCTTCAAATGCTTCGTCGGTGCGGTCGATCTCATCGATCAGCAACACCGGCGCGCCGGCCGTGTCCGGCTCGAGCGCCTGCAGCAGCGGGCGTTTGATCAAAAAGCGTTCGGAAAAAATGTCGCTCTCAAGCCGTGCTCGGTCGTGCTCGCCTTCGGCCTCGGCGACGCGGATGGCAATCATCTGCGCGGCGTAGTTCCACTCGTAGACGGCCGCTGCGATGTCGAGACCTTCGTAGCATTGCAGCCGGATCAGGCGCCGGCCAAGGCTCGCGGAAAGGACTTTGGCAATCTCGGTCTTGCCAACGCCGGCTTCGCCCTCAAGGAAAATCGGCCGGCCCATTTTCAGCGCCAGATAAAGCACCGTGCCGAGCGAGCGGTCGGCGAGATATTCGGCTTCCGCGAGGAGCGCGACGGTGGCGTCGATAGAGGCCGGAAGTGCGCGGGGCGAGGACTTGTTCATGAACGCAATTTAGTCATCGCGGCCGGGTTTGTCCCGCCGCTCGAAAAATGACACTTCGGGCACAGCAAATGGCCGAGTAACCGGCCTACTTTCCCAACGCCTCCGCGACCGCGCGTCGTGCCAGCACGCCGACGAGGTGAGCGCGGTATTCGGCGCTGCCGTGGATGTCGCTGTTGAGTCCGTCGGCGGGGATTGTCAGGCCTTCGAGCGATTTCGGCGAAAACCGCTTCTTCAGCGCCTCCTCGAACGAAGGCACACGGAACACCCCGTTGCCGCCCGCGCCGGTCACGGCGACACGGATCTCACTGGCACGCTTGCCGACGAACACACCGACCAACGCGTAGCGCGAGGCCTGGTTGCGGAATTTCTGGTAGGCCGCCTTCTTCGGCAGCGGGAAGCTGATCTTGGTGATGATTTCGGCGGGCTCTAGCGCGGTCGAGAACATGCCGGTGAAGTAATCGTCGGCGGCAATACGGCGCTTGTTGGTGATGATGGTAGCGCCAAGCCCGAGGCACGCCGCCGGATAATCGGCGGTCGGGTCGTTGTTGGCGATCGAGCCGCCGATCGTGCCCATGTGGCGCACAGCGGGATCGCCGATCATGCCGGCGAGCTTGGCGATCACCGGCGCGGCCTGCTGCACTACGGGCGAGGTGTGCACGTCGACGTGCCGCGTCATCGCTCCGATCACCAGATGCGCGTCCTTTCAACTCGATCCCCGCCAAACCCTCGATGCGCGACAGGTCGATCAGATCCGGCGGGCTGGCGAGACGGAGTTTCATCGTCGGCAGCAGCGTGTGGCCGCCCGCAAGAAGCTTCGCGTCTTCGTTCTTGGCAAGCAAATTGATCGCTTGCCGCAGCGTTTCCGGGCGATGGAAGTTGAAGTTGTACATTTGGGCCTCCGTTAATCTCGTGCGTGGCGCGCGTGCGGCGCCGAGTGGCCGAACTTATTCGGCGGCTTTTTTAGCGGCGCCGGTATCCATCGCGCGCGCGCCGGCTGCGATCGCCTTGACGATGTTGTGGTAGCCGGTGCAGCGGCAGATGTTGCCCTCCAGCTCCTCACGAATGGTCTTGTCGTCAAGTTCGTGGCCCTTGCGGCGGACCATATCGACCGCGGTCAGGATCATGCCGGGCGTGCAATAACCACATTGCAATCCGTGGTTTTCGCGGAAAGCCTCTTGCATTGGGTGAAGCGGGCCGTCGGCCGGGGCCAAGCCTTCGATAGAGAGCACATCGGCGCCTTGGAGTTGCAATGCCAGCACGGTGCAGGATTTCACCGCCTTGCCGTTCACCAGCACGACGCAGGCGCCGCACTGGGAGGTGTCGCAACCGACGTGAGTACCGGTCAGCCGCAGATTTTCGCGCAGCAACTGCACGAGAAGCGTGCGCGGATCGACATCGACGGTGACGGATTTGCCATTCACGCTGAGGGATACGGCTGCCATGAGCGCCTCTCCGAATTCTTCTAAAACGTCATGTTTGCAGGACGGCTCGCGGCCGCGGGCTGCTTTCAAGGCCAAAATCGTGACGTTTTCCCGGATTTCAACCTTGGAACCGTGCCAATCTGAACCGTGCCGCTGCCGCCGGTCAAGGACTATTGGCTGCCGCTCGTTTGCGGAGGCGCCGCGTCAGGGCGCCTTCGGAGTTACGGCGGCGGCAAAATTCTGGAAAAACTCGTCGGCCACCTTTTTGGCCGCCCCGTTAATCAGCCGCTGGCCAAGCTGCGCGAGTTTGCCGCCGATTTGTGCCTCGACAGCGTAGCTGAGCAACGTCCCACCGTCTTTCGGCAGGAGTTTGACTGTTGCGCCGCCCTTGGCAAAGCCGGCGACACCGCCATCACCCTGCCCCGAGATCGTATATCCGTTCGGTGGGTCGAGATCGGACAAGGTCACCTTGCCTTTGAACTTCGCCTTTACCGGGCCGATCTTGGTGGTCGCCACCGCCTGAAATTCGGTCTCGGACACCTTGTCGAGCTGCTCGCAGCCGGGAATGCAGGCCTTTAGCGTCTCGGCGTCGTTGAGCTTCTCCCAAACCGTCTCCCGCGGCACCGCCAGCTGATACTCGCCGCTCATCGTCATCGCCATTTCAATTCACTCCTGCCGGCGCCGCGCAAACTGCCGCCCCTGTTTCTTATATGTATCGCTTACCCGCTCACGCGACAGCTGGAAAGACCGTCGTTGACCGCTTAGGGTTACAGGGCGGTGCAAGTGGGAGGACATTTCATGCCGAAAATCAACGCGGACGGCTGCGCCATTCACGTAGAGGTCGAAGGGCCGGAGGGCGCCCCCGTGCTGATGCTTTCGAACTCGCTCGGCACCAATCTGCATATGTGGGACGAACAAGTGGCGCCGTTCACGCGGCACTTCCGTCTGGTGCGTTACGACCGCAGGGGCCACGGCCAATCGGACGCGCCGAAGGGGCCCTATTCGATGGAGCGGCTCGGCCGCGACGTGCTTGCGATCCTCGACGGGCTCAAGATCGAGCGCACCAACTGGTGCGGCCTGTCGATGGGCGGGATGGTCGGGATGTGGCTCGGCGCCAATGCGCCGAACCGCGTCAATAAACTCATTCTCTCCAACACCTCCTCCCACATGACGGACGCCCCCTGGGACGACCGCATCAAAGCCGCCCGCGAGCGAGGAATGGCCGCGCTGGTCGAGGGTACGCTCGACCGCTGGTTCACAAAGCCATTCCGCGAGCGCGCGCCTGCGGCTGTCGAGCCGATCAGACAAATGTTCATTGCCACCAAGGTCGATGGCTACGTCGGCTGCGTCGAGGCCATCCGCGCCATGGACCACCGACCGCTCCTGCCAAAAATTACTGCGCCCACGTTGGTCATTGCCGGCCGGCAGGATCCGGGCACGACGCTGGAAGCCGGCGAGTACATCGCCGGGCATATTCCCGGCGCCAAGCTCGCCGTGCTGGAGGCAGCGCACATCTCCAATATCGAGCAGCCGCAAGCGTATACCGACGCCGCGCTTGGCTTTTTGCTCGCCAAATAGTTTTAACCGCCGAACGCCAATACGAGCGCCAAACCTATCAGCCTCGCTGCTCGCGAAACTCATGCGGCGTCGTGCCGGTGTGCTTGCGAAAAAACCGGGCGAAATGTGAAGGATCGGAAAAAGCGAGTTCCTCGGCGATCTCCTGAATTGGCTGGGTGGTGAAAACCAGCTGGCGTTTCGCTTCAGTGAGCACGCGCTGGCGGATCAGATGGCCCGCGGTGACGCCGGTCGCACGCTTGACGTGGTCGTTGAGCCGATCGACCGTCATGCCAAGTTTCTCGGCATAAAAGCCAAGCTGATGTTCGCTGCGAAAGAATTCGTCCACCAGCGCCCGCAGGCGCGCGACGGTGGTATCAGCCGGCTGCAGTGTCACGCTGCCGGTGCGGGCACGGCTCGCGGCAAGACGCGCCACGCCGACCGCGATCAGCGCCAACAAACCGCGCATTGCCACGCGATAGCCCTCACGCCCGAGACTGCTCTCTTCAAACAACTCGGTGCATAGCGCCGAAAGCCGCGACCGTTCCGCATCGTCCGTAACGGAAATGATCGGATGTGCAGCGAGGACACGCAGTCGCGACATCGCCTCGCTTGCGCGGTCGGCAAGTGCAACGGCTGCATCTTCCGTGAACGTCAACACCCAGCCTTGGGTGACGTTCGGCTCAAAACGGAATCCGTGCGCAATCGCCGCCGGAACCAGAATGGCCGCAGGCGCCGAGAACGGCAGCCGTGCGGCTTCAAACGTCATTTCGCCGCCGCCGGCCTCGATCAGAAGAATCTGAAACAGATTGCGGTGCCGATGGGCGCGAATGGTCCAGTCGTGAATCGCCGAGCGCGAGGCGACAGTTTCGACGTGGATGAAGTCGAATGCCTCGTCGTCGGGGGGGTCGCCGTAGAGGTGGAACAGCGGCAGCGCATTGGCCATGCCGTCAGCATAGGCCGATTGCGCCGAAGTAGAAGCTGCAGTCGAAGGGCGTTCACAGCAAAGCGGCAGCCCGCCGGTTCAAGCGGACTGCCGCGTAGCAATTCTAAAAGCTACCGGTTCGGCAGACTATCGATCCATGCCGCCTTGCTGGCCAGGCTTGTTCTGGCCGCCCTGCTGGCCTGGCTTGTTCTGACCGCCCTGCCCGCCTTGATGCTGCTGATCGGGCCTGTTCTGGCCGCCCTGCTGGCCTGGTTTGTTCTGACCGCCCTGTTGCGGGTTGCTCTGGTTCTGCTGATCGCGCTGCGGATTCTGGTGCTCGTTAGCCATTTGGGATGTTCTCCAGTGGTTTCGGAAACCCCCGCCCGACTTGGAGACAACCCGAAACTCCTATCGGGGTTCCTGGTTCCACTGCTGCAATTTTCAGCAACCGATTGGAAAAACACGTAAAATTACGTATCGGGATGCGACCGAAACGCCATCTCATCTGCTCAGTTAGAGGGCAGTCGTCGGCTTTGCCGCGCCGGGGTGCCCCTGTTAAGAGTTGGCAGGGAATCGCAACGCGGCGGACGCATGGAATACTTCGTCCAGCAGCTCATCAACGGCATCACGCTCGGATCGATCTACGGCCTGATCGCCATCGGCTACACGATGGTCTACGGGATCATCGGTATGATCAATTTCGCGCACGGCGACATCTTCATGGTCGGCGCGTTCCTGGCGCTGATCGCTTTCCTCGTGCTGGTGGCGATCGGCGTGACGGCGATACCGCTGGCGCTGCTTCTGGTGCTCCTCATCGCCATGGCGCTGACCGCGCTATACGGCTGGGCCGTCGAGCGCATTGCTTATCGGCCACTGCGGCAGTCGTTTCGGCTGGCGCCGCTGATCTCCGCCATCGGCATGTCGATCGTGCTGCAGAACTACGTGCAGGTGGCGCAGGGCGCGCGGGTCAAGCCGCTGCCGCCGTTGATCCAGGGCGGCTACACGCTGTTCGAGGGCAATGATTTCGCCGTTCGGCTCTCCAACATTCAGATCATCGTGGTCGTGACAACGCTCCTTCTGATGGTCGGCTTTTCGTTTCTCGTCGCGCGGACGCGGCTTGGCCGCAACATGCGCGCTTGTGAGCAGGATCAAAAAATGGCTGCGTTGCTCGGCATCGACGTCGACCGCACCATCTCGCTGACTTTCGTCATCGGCGCGGCGCTGGCGGCGGTGGCCGGGCTGATGTTCCTGCTCTACTACGGCGTCGTCGATTTCTTCATCGGCTTTCTCGCCGGTGTGAAAGCGTTCACCGCCGCCGTGCTTGGCGGCATTGGCTCGCTCCCCGGCGCGATGATTGGCGGTATCCTGATTGGGCTGATCGAAACCATGTGGTCGGCATATTTTTCCATCGAGTACAAGGACGTCGCCGCGTTCGCGATCCTCATTGTCGTGCTGATATTTCTGCCGACCGGCATTTTGGGCCGTCCCGAAGTCGAGAAGGTGTGAGCGAGCGGGCGCCAGTGCCGCAGCAAAGCGAACCCGCCGAAACGCGGCTTGATCTCCCCGCGGCGGTCAAGGAAGCCGCCATCGCGGCGCTCGTCGCTTTTGGCCTGTTCGTGCTGATGATCGGCATCCGCACCGATCAAGGCCCGACCGGAGCGCTGGTGCTGACCACGCGCTTCGGCGCGCTGGCGGCGATTGTTGCGGCTGTGTTCGTTGCCGCACTGCTGCGCGCAACCCTTTGGCGGGAAGCGGCGGTTTCGATCAAGTATTTCATCCCGCCCTCAGTGAAGACTGCGGCTTCGGGTGCATCCGGCTACGCTGCCATCGCGTTTCTGATCTTTGCACTGATCGTTCCGGTCATTTTCTATTCCAACCGCTATTTGCTCGATCTCGCCATTCTGATCCTGACCTACACCATGCTCGGCTTCGGGCTGAACATCGTCGTCGGTCTCGCCGGCTTGCTCGATCTCGGTTACGTCGCGTTCTATGCCGTCGGCGCCTATTCCTACGCGCTGATTGCACAGACCTTTGGACTGTCGTTCTGGATCTGCCTGCCGCTCGCGGGCATTCTCGCCGCCTTCGCCGGCATCCTGCTCGGCTTCCCTGTGCTGCGGCTCCGTGGCGATTATCTCGCCATTGTCACGCTCGGTTTCGGTGAAATCATCCGGCTCATTCTGCTGAACTGGCAAAGTCTCACCGGTGGACCGAATGGCATTCCCTCCATTCCACGCCCGTCGTTCTTCGGCCTGCCGTTCAGCAACGCAGACGACGGTTTTGCCGCAACGTTTGGCCTCCACTATTCGCCGACCCACCGCGTGGTGTTTCTTTATTATCTCATTCTTGCGCTCGCGCTCCTGACCAACTGGGTGACGCTGCGGTTGCGCCGTTTGCCGATCGGCCGCGCCTGGGAAGCCTTGCGCGAGGATGAGATCGCCTGCCGGGCGCTCGGCATCAACACCACCATGACCAAGCTTACGGCGTTTGCGATGGGAGCGATGTTCGGCGGATTCGCCGGCGCCTTCTTTGCCACGCGGCAGGGCTTCATCAGCCCGGAGTTCTTCACCTTCGGAGAATCCGCGCTGGTGCTGGCGATCGTCGTGCTCGGCGGCATGGGTTCGCAGCTCGGCGTTGCGGTCGCCGCCACAGTCATGCTCGGCGGCTTCGAACTGTTTCGCGAGTTCGATCAATATCGGATGCTGGTGTTCGGCGCGGCCATGGTCGCGATCGTGATTTATCGGCCGCGCGGGCTGGTCTCGACGCGCGCGCCCTCGGTGTCGCTGCGCGCCCTCAAGGACATTCCGGCCGTCATCGTCAGCGAGGCGCGGACCGAGACACCGGGATGACAGCGGCTCCGATCCTCACTGTGGAACACCTGACGATGCGCTTCGGCGGCCTCGTCGCCGTGAGCGATCTTTCGTTCGCTGCGCGGGCGCGTGAGATCACCGCGCTGATCGGACCAAACGGCGCCGGCAAGACCACCTTGTTCAACTGCATCACCGGCTTCTACAAGCCGGCCATCGGCCGTTTGCTACTCGCGCATCCGGACGGCACTACGTTCCTGCTCGAGCGCCTGCCCGAGTTTCGTATCGCCAAGGAGGCTCGCGTCGCACGCACGTTTCAGAATGTGCGGCTGTTTGCCGGCATGACGCTTTTGGAAAACCTGCTCGTCGCCCAGCACAACACCTTGATGGTCGCCTCGGGTTTCACCGTGCTTGGGCTGCTCGGTTCGCCCACTTACTCGCGCGCGGAAGCGGACGCCATCGACAAAGCGCGTTACTGGCTCGATCGCGTCGGCCTTGCCGACCGCGCCGACGATCCGGCCGGCGCCCTGCCCTACGGGGCGCAGCGGCGGCTCGAAATCGCTCGCGCCATGTGCACCGACCCGGTGTTGCTGTGCCTCGACGAACCCGCTGCCGGGCTCAATAATCGCGAAAGCGCCGAACTCAATGGGTTCTTGCGCACGCTGCGCGACGAGCATGGCACCTCAATCCTCCTGATCGAGCACGACATGGGCGTGGTGATGGAGATTTCCGACCACATTGTCGTGCTGGATTACGGCATAAAAATCGCCGATGGCGCGCCGCACGACGTGCGCAGCAATGCCAAAGTGATTGCTGCCTACCTCGGCGTACCTGACGAGGATGTCGAGCAGGCCGAAGCCGAGGTCGGACTGTGAGCGCTGCGAATGAGCCGTTGCTGTCGCTGCGCGGCGTCAAAGCCTATTACGGCAACGTCATCGCGCTCAAAGGCGTCGACGTCGATGTCAACGAAGGCGAAATCGTCGCGCTGATTGGCGCCAACGGCGCCGGCAAGTCGACCCTGATGATGACCGTGTTCGGCAATCCGCGCGCCCGCGAAGGCAGCATTTGTTTCGCCGGGCGCGACATCACGGCGCTGCCGACGCACGAAGTCGCCAAGCTCCGCATCGCCCAATCCCCGGAAGGCCGCCGCATTTTCCCGCGCATGACGGTGATGGAGAACTTGCAGATCGGCGCCACGGTGACCAACTCCGTTGACTTCGATGCCGACCTTGAGCGCGTGTTCGAGTTATTCCCGCGGCTGCGCGATCGAAAATATCAGCGCGGTGGCACATTGTCTGGCGGCGAGCAGCAGATGCTGGCGATCGGCCGCGCGCTGATGGGGCGGCCGCGGCTTATCCTGCTCGATGAGCCGTCACTCGGGTTGGCGCCGCTGCTGGTGCAGCAAATTTTCGCCGCCATCCGCGCGCTCAACGAGCGTGACAAGCTCACCGTGTTTCTGGTCGAGCAAAACGCCTATCACGCGCTTAAGCTCGCGCATCGCGGTTACGTCATGGTCAATGGTGAGATTACCCTGCAGGGCAACGGGCGCGAATTGCTGCAGCGGCCGGAAATCCGCGCCGCCTATCTCGAAGGCGGCAAGCGCTGACGAGGACGAATATGTTCGGTCTTTATTCCGGCGAGAGCATCGCGCCCGTCCTCCTGGTCACGTTCGTGCTCGGCGGTGGCGCCGCCGCGCTTTCAGGCCGCGCGATTGCGCGCGCCTGGCGATCGCAATGGCCGGTCGTCGTCGCAGCACTGCTGCTTGGCTGCGCCGCGCGATTCTTTCATTTCGCCCTGTTCGACGGCGAGCTTCTTTCGCTCGCTTCGTATTGTTGCGATACCGCGATTTTTCTTGTCTTCGGATTGATCGCTTGGCGGTCGACATGGGCCGCCCAGATGGTCCGGCAATATCCCTGGCTCTACGCTCGGTCGGGCCCGCTGAACTGGCGCGAAATCGGGCAAGAAACTGCGGGCTGAAAGTGTTAGTTTTGCGCAGCGCGTCACTCTCCAGCGAGGGAAAGATATGACCAAAACTTGGCTAAGCGCCTTTGCACTGTTTTCGATGGCGCTGTTTTCGACGCCGCTTTTTTCGATCCTCACCGCCGGCACGGCGACTGCAGAGGATATAGCGGTTGCCGCCGCAGGACCGATGACGGGTGGCCAGGCGACTTTCGGGCGACAGATGCGCAACGGCGCCGAACAGGCGATCGCCGACATCAACGCCGCGGGCGGCGTGCTCGGCAAGCAGCTCAAACTTCAGATCGGCGACGACGCCTGCGATCCAAAGCAGGCGCGCTCAGTCGCGGAAAAGCTCGCCGGGGCGGGCGTCGCTGTTGTGGTCGGCCATTACTGCTCGTCTTCATCGATCCCGGCCTCGGACGCCTATCTCGACGGCGGCGTTCTTCAGATCACTCCGGCGTCGACCAATCCGCTCTTCACTGAACGCAAAATGTGGAACACGTTCCGCACCTGCGGCCGTGACGACCAGCAGGGCGGTTTTGCCGCGGCCTACTTGGCCAAGAACTTCAAAGGCAAAAATGTCGCGATCATCAACGACAAGACGACTTACGGGAAAGGCCTCGCGGACGAGGTCAAGAAGGCGCTCAATGCCGCCGGCGTAAAAGAGAAGCTCTACGAGTTGTACAATCAGGGCGACAAGGACTTCACCGCGCTCGTTTCCAAACTCAAGCTCAACGGCATCGATATTGTCTACGACGGCGGTTACCACCAGGAAGCCGGCCTGATCGTGCGACAGATGCGCGACCAGGGCTTGAAAACGATCCTGATGGCGGGAGATGCGCTCGCCGACCGCGAGTTTGCCTCGATCGCCGGACCGGCGGCGGAAGGCGTGCTGTTCACCTTCGGTCCGGATCCGCGCAAGCGCGCGACTGCGGCGCCGATCGTGGAAAAGTTTAAGGCCAAGGGCATCGATCCGGAGGGCTACACGCTTTACACCTACGCCGCCTACCAAGTCTGGGCGCAGGCCGTTGCCAAGGCCGGCAGCGTCGACGGCCAAAAGGTCGCGGCGGCGATACATGCAGACACCTGGGATACGGTGCTCGGCCCACTCGCGTTCGACAAGAAAGGCGATATCACCGCGATCGGTTGGGCGGTGTTTCGGTGGGACAAAGACGGCAATTACGACGAGATCACCAGAGTCCGGCCGAACTTAATCCTGTCGCAGCTCGACACGGGTCTTAAGGCTAGCGGAGAAATTTCCGCTAGCCGATCTTGCCAAGCATCGGGAACGTATCGAGCAGCCAGAAACTCGCCTGCGTCACGGCGCCTGTAAGGAAGGCAATGCCGGTCAAAACCAAAAGGCCGCCCATCGCCTTCTCGACCAGGCCAAGATGGGCGCGGAACCGCGCGAGGAACGCAGCGAACGGCTCGATCGCAAACGCAGCCGCAATGAATGGTATGCCGAGGCCGAGCGAATAAATCGCGAGCATTCCGGCGCCTTTGGCAACGGTCGCCTCCGACGCCGCAATGGCGAGGATCGCTGCAAGGATCGGCCCGATGCACGGCGTCCAGCCGAGCGCGAACGCAAGCCCCATCAGATAAGCGCCCCACAAGCCGACCGGCTTGGTCATGCCGAAGCGCTTCTCGCGCATCAACATCTTGATCGGTGTGAGCCCAAGGAAGTGCAGACCCATCGCAATGATGACAAAACCCGCGACGATGGCGAGCGTGCCCGAATAAGCGCGCACCAGCGAACCAATGGCACTGGCGCTGGCGCCAAGCGCGACAAACACGGTGGAGAAGCCGAGTACGAAGATAATTGCCGCGCCGAGCGTTTCGCGCCGGACTCGTGGCTCAGGCTCCTTGTCGGCGAAGCGCTCAAGCGACGTGCCGGTGAGATAGACCAGATACGGCGGCACCAGCGGCAGCACGCACGGCGAAAGAAAGCTCAACATACCGGCGACGAGCGCCGCGGCGATGGTGACGTTCATCGGCGCACTCATGCCCGGCGGTTTCCCGCCACGCAAGAGTGGGAACGCCGCGCCCGCGAGGATGTGATCGTTTGTCATTCCGGCGCCGGCCGCAAGGCCGGAGCCCGGAGCCCTTAACCTCGGCAGCGACAGCAAGAACTCTGTGGCAGATGCTCCAGTCCTGTGATTATGGATTCCGGGCTCGCGCCTTCAGCGCGCCCTGGAAAGACGGCACCATGCGCAACCTCATTACCGACGTCCCCGGTATCAGAATCGGTCACGCCGAGGACGGGCGCCTCGGTTCGGGCGCGACCGCTATCATGTTCGATGAGCCGGCGGTCGCGTCGATTGACGTCCGCGGCGGCGGACCCGGAACGCGCGAAACAGCCCTGCTCGATCCAGCGCAAACCGTTGAGGGCATCGATGCCATCGCCTTGTCAGGTGGTTCCGCGTTTGGCCTTGATTCGGCTTCCGGCGTGCAGGCTTGGTTGCGGGAACAGGGCCGCGGCTTCGCCGTGCGGACTGCGCGGGTTCCGATCGTGCCCGCCGCCATCCTGTTTGATCTTCTGGCCGCCGGCGACAAGAACTGGGGCCGGTTCCCGCCCTACCGCGAACTCGGCTACGCGGCGGCGGCGGCCGCCGCCGGCGAGTTTGCCCTCGGCAGCGTCGGCGCCGGCACGGGAGCGACAACAGTCAACTACAAAGGCGGAATTGGCTCAGCCTCGGCACAAACGCCGCAAGGCCACATCGTCGGCGCGTTGGCCGCGACTAATGCTGCGGGCAGCGTCGTGATCGGCGAAGGTCCGTGGTTCTGGGCGGCTCCGTTCGAACGCGACCGCGAATTCGGCGGGCGTGGGTTTCCGTCCGCGATGCCCCCCGACGCGCTTGACGCGCGCACCAAAGGCAGTGCGCGCGAGAACACAACCCTCGTTGTCGTAGCAACAGACGCAATATTAACCAAAGCGCAGGCAAAAAGGCTCGCCGTCATGGCGCAATCGGGCTTGTCCCGTGCCATCTATCCCGTTCACACCCCGCTCGACGGTGACGTGGTGTTTGCTGCTTCGACCGGCCGCCGCCCTCTTGCGGACGCACTTATGGGGTTAACAATTCTTGGCGCGATTGCAGCTAATGTGGTGGCGCGAGCGATCGCGCGGAGCGTCTATGCCGCTACGGCGCTTCCGTTCGCGGGCGCGCTGCCCAGTTGGAAGGATCGATTTGGTTGATGAGCCGGACTGAAGGATTGCGTTTTTGTGACGGATGCCGCGGAAACCACAATGTGTATCTTCCGTCTGGGGGAACTTCGCTAACGTTGACACCTTCGCCATTTGGGCCTTCAGTTCGCGCTAAATGGCGTCTGAGTTTTTGTGAGGGATCATGCGATTTGTAATCATCGGCGTAGCCGTGTTGGTGGGCGTAGGCCTCGCGGCCTTTGGCGGCATGACAGCCTTCGGCGTCGGCCTGCCGAAAATGCTGGCAGCTGCGCCGGCAGCCAGCGCGCCCACGTCCACCGGATCCACGTCTGCGGCGCCGCTTGTGCGCCTCGCATCAAACGAAAAGAATGTTCCAGCGCAAACTCCATTTCATCAGCTTGCGCAATCGGCGGCGTCAGAATTGTTGGCGCCAAGGACAACTGAAGCGGTGTCGGTACAACCACCTGCCCAATCCGCAAGTGCCGCACCGATGCGCGTCGCCCAAACTACGCCAGCACAGAATACCGCCAATCAAAGCGCCGCCGCAATTCCTGCCGCCGGCTCAGCCAAGGCCGCGGCAGCCGCCCCGCCGCCGAGCGGCATACCAGCCTGCGACAAGCCGGGCGGGATGGGACTCTCGCGCGTTGTCGAAATCGACACCACGGGCGGCCCCGGATTTGGCTTCGAACATTTCAAGCAATACGATTTCCTCCGCGACAAGGAGATCGTGCTGACCTTTGACGACGGCCCCTGGCCGGAGAACACCATGGCCGTCGTCAAGGCGCTCACCGACGAATGTTTGAAGGCGACCTTCTTTGAGATCGGCGAGCACGCGAGCTGGCATCCGGAGATCACCAAGCGGGTGATCGCCGCCGGGATGACGGTCGGTTCACACACCTGGTCACACAAGGATCTCGCCAAGAACCCCTACGCCAGCGATCTGGAACTGGCCAAAAAGGAAATCGAAATGGGCATCAGCGCCGTGCATGCGGCCGCCGACGCCCCGATCGCGCCGTTCTTCCGCTTCCCGGCACTGCAACACCCGCCGCAGCTCTTGGCTTATCTCGCCGAGCGCAATATCGGCGTGTTCTCGACCGACATCAACTCGTTCGACTTCAAGATTCACAAGCCTGAACAAGTGATCCAATCGGTCATGACCAAGCTTGCCAAGCATGGCAAGGGCATCATCCTGATGCATGACTTCCAGAAAGCGACCGGCGAAGCGATGCCGGAGCTGCTGCGGCAGATCAAGGCGGGCGGTTACAAGGTCGTGCACCTGGTGCCGCGTCAGCCGGTGACGACGCTGCCGCAGTACGACGAAATGTTGATGCAGCAGGACAAGTTGTCAGTGAATAATACGCGGCCTGAGAGCAGCGTGTTTCACACCATCGGTGAGTACAAAGGCTCACCGGCTCCCGCAACGGCAACGCACGATTGATCGCCGCGCCACGACTTTGATCGCGGCGCTCATTTGGTGAAGCGATCGGCGCCGTAGGGCTTGGGATCGCAGAACGGCGTTGCGCCGGTCATCATCTCGGCAATGAGACGCCCGGTCGCGGGGCCGAGCGTCAGGCCCCAATGGGCGTGACCGATCGCAAGCCAAAGGCCACGCTGGCCGGGCGCCCGCCCAATCACCGGCCGCGAGTCGGGGAAGCAAGGCCGTGCGCCAAGCCACGGCTGCGGCTCGACGGCCTCCCCAAGCGGAAACAACGCCCGCGCCGCGGGTAACAGCCGGTCGAATTGCACGGGCGTCGGCGGCGCGTCCCGCGCGGCGAATTCGACGCCGGTGGTGATGCGGATGCCCTGCTCCATTGGAGCCAGCACATAGCCATTCTCGGCGTCGAGAACCGGACGGCTCAGCGCCGCGTTTCCCTGCGGCCGATAATGGCGGTGATAGCCGCGCTTGACCGCAAGCGGCAGACGGATCCCGAGCGGACTCAGTGTGTCCAGCGCCCACGGACCGAGTGCGAGCACCAAATCACCGGAATCAATCGGCTCAGCGGCAGTCTCAACGCGCCAATTAGAACCGACCCGATGCAACGTATGTGCATCTCCCGATGCCGTAAGGCCACCGAGCGCAGCAAAGCGTGCCGCGTAGGCGCGGGTCAGCGCGAGCGGATTGTTGACGCTGACCGCACCAGTCCAATGCACCCCGTGCCGGAACTCGCCCGCCAACGCCGGCTCAAGTCCGAGCACACCCTCGCGATCGAGCGGTACGTTGGCAATGCCAAAACGTGCGGCAAGTTCGAACTCCGGCGTTAACGCGGCGAACGCGCTGTCGGTGCGGTAAAGCTTGAGCCAGCCGCGATAGCTTAGGTGGCGCTCCGCGCCGGCTTCGCCCGCAAGCTCCTCGTGTTCGCTGATCGCGCGCGCAAACAGCGGCCGCATCAGCTGTGCCGTCTCGATCAGCCGTTCCGGCTGCGATGACGCGCGAAAAGCCGCCAGCCAGGGCATGATCCTGGGCAGATACGACAGATGATAATTGGCCACCGGCGAACGTTTGAAAGCGATGCGCGCAAGCTCGGCGAAGTTTGACGGAAACGCCGCCGGGAAAACGGTATTACCCTCGATGATACCGGCATTACCGTACGACGTGCCCTCGCCTGGGCCGCCGCGATCAATCAGCGCGACCGACAATCCGCGCTTGGCGAGGTGGACCGCGATGGATGTGCCGACGATGCCGGCGCCGAGCACGATGACATCGGTGCGAGCCAGGGGAGCCTCCGCTGCAGCAAATTTTTGTCGCGCTATCGTATGCGCACGCGCGGCCCGGACTACAAGGCCCGGCGCGAATCACCACCGATAAATCGTGCGGCCGGTGCGGCGCTACGAACGGCGCCGCGCGCCTGACAATGAGCGGCCGTCGGTGATTTATTTATTAGTGGCCGCTTGCACTGCCAGCAGCGTTTGCAAGGTTTGCGGTTCGAAGCGCGGAAACGTCCCGGCGGATGTGGATGTCGTCTTGACGCTTGGAGGAGTGGCCGCCGTTGCTGACGACGTATTGCTGTTTTGCGGGCCTGTGGTGGCGAACGATTGCGATGGGGCATCGCCTCGCGCCGCGGTGCTTTGCGATTGTCCCCGCTTCCACAACGTCTGGGCCTGCACATACGGATTGTTGCCGTTCGATGCGCCAACCGTAGACATGGCACGCTCCTGGAAGCACCGGCCGCACGATGGATGCAGCCGCCCGCGAACCGCGATGCAAAACCGGGACCGATGCGCAAATGGCCGCGAAACAATGGCTTTTTCGGCGGGATGAGCGCGGAAGCAAAAAGCAAAGCGTCGCATTGTTGCCGCTGCCGGCAAATGTTGCCGGGTCGCGGCACCGTGCGTTGCCCCTCAAAGCATGGCGTGTTACGCGAACCGCGTCCGCAGAAGACCGTTCAGTTTCGGTGAGGCCCAGGTGAATCGTCCGCTGATGATCGCTCCGTCGATCCTGTCCGCCGATTTCGCGAAATTGGGCGAGGAAGTACGCGCGGTCGATGCCGCCGGCGCCGACTGGATCCATGTCGACGTGATGGACGGGCACTTCGTTCCCAACATCACTATCGGTCCGGATGTGGTGAAGGCGATTCGCCCGCACACCAAAAAGGTGTTCGACGTGCATCTGATGATTGCGCCGTGCGACCCTTACCTCGAAGCGTTCGCCAAGGCCGGCGCCGACATCATCACCGTGCACGTCGAGGCCGGCCCCCATATTCACCGCTCGCTGCAGACCGTCCGCGCGCTTGGCAAGAAGGCCGGCGTGACCATGAATCCGGGCACGCCGGCGGACGTGGTTGCGCCGGTTATCGATCTCGTCGACCTGATCCTCGTAATGTCGGTCAATCCCGGCTTCGGCGGGCAGAAATTCATTCCCGCCGCCATCGAGAAGATCCGAAAGTTGCGCGCGCTCGCAGCCGGACGTCCGATCGACATCGAAGTCGACGGCGGCATCACGCCGGACGTTGCGCCGGAGGTGGTTCGCGCCGGCGCCAATGCACTCGTCGCCGGCGCCGCTGTGTTCAAGGACCGGACGCCGGAGTCCTACCGTACCAATATCGCGGCGATCCGCCAGGCGGCGGCGCTCGTCCGCGGGGAGGCTGCCTGATGGGTATTTTGGTCGACGGCAAATGGCGCGACGAGGACTTGCCGCAGGAAACCGGCGGCGCCGGCAATTTCCAACGGATCGACAGTGTTTTCCGCGACCGGGTCACCGCCGACGGCTCGTCCGGCTTCAAAGCCGAAGCGGGGCGCTATCACCTCTACGTGGCCTATACCTGCCCGTGGGCGCATCGCACGCAGATCTATCTGGCTCTGAAGAAGCTTACCGGCGCCATCAGCGTAGCGATTGCTGTACCTGGCCTGCGCCAGGAAGGCTGGACGTTCGAGGACAATGCCGCGTTTCCCGATTGCCCGCCGGACAAGGTCAATGGGTTTCACTATCTGCACGAGGCCTATAGCGCGAGTAATCCGCATTACACCGGCAAAGTCACCGTACCGACCTTGTGGGACAAAAAGACCAAGCGGATCGTCAACAACGAATCCTCCGAAATCATCCGGATGCTCAATTCGGAATTCGCGGGCGTCGGCGCCGACCCAACAGATTACTATCCGCCGCATTTGCGCGCCGAGATCGACCGCATCAACGCGCAGGTCTATGCCAATGTGAACAACGGCGTCTATCGCTGCGGCTTTGCCCGCTCACAAGCGGCTTACGATGAAGCCTACGATGCGCTTTTCGCCACGCTGGATGAGATCGACGCGCGGCTCGCGCGCCAGCGTTATCTGGTCGGCAATCAGATCACCGAGGCCGACTGGCGGCTGTTCCCGACGCTCGTGCGCTTCGACGTTGCCTATTTCTCGCTGTTCAAATGCAACAAACAACGAATTGCCGATTATCCAAATATCTTAAATTACATGCGCGAGCTTTATGCCATTCAAGGCGTCGCCGAGACGGTCAAGCCGCGCTATTACGTCATGGGCTACTACTCGATCACGCGCGTCAATCCGACCGGCATTATTCCGAAAGGCACGCCGGTCGACTTCCGGCAGCCGCACGATCGGGCGCGCTTTGCGGCGTAAACGTTAGATGATCCCTCGCTACACCCGGCCGGAAATGGCGGCGATCTGGTCGCCGGAAACGCGCTTTCGCATCTGGTTCGAGATCGAAGCGCACGCCGCCGACGCCATGGCGGAACTCGGGATTATTCCGAAGGCTGCGGCGGCGAAAATCTGGGCCAAAGCCAGGGATGCCAAGTTCGACATCGCGCGGATCGAAGAAATCGAGCGCGAGACCAAGCACGATGTGGTCGCGTTTCTCACCCATTTGGCTGAAATCGTCGGACCGGAAGCGCGTTTTGTGCATCAGGGCATGACTTCGTCGGACGTGCTCGATACCTGCCTCAATGTCCAGCTCGTTCGCGCCGCCGATCTCCTCCTCGCCGACGTGGAAAAGCTCAACGCCGCGCTCAAGCGCCGCGCAATCGAATATAAGTTCACGCCGACGATCGGCCGCTCGCACGGTATCCACGCTGAGCCGACCACGTTTGGGTTGAAGCTTGCTTATGCCTACGCCGAGTTCGCGCGCGCCAAGGAGCGCCTTGTAGCGGCTCGCAGCGAAGTGGCGACCTGCGCCATTTCCGGCGCCGTCGGCACGTTCGCCCAAGTCGATCCGCGCGTTGAGGCTTATGTGGCGGAAAAGATGGGACTGAGGGTCGAACCGATTTCGACCCAGGTCATTCCGCGTGATCGCCACGCCATGTACTTCGCCACGCTCGGCGTCGTCGCTTCCTCGATCGAACGGCTGGCGACTGAGATCCGCCATTTGCAACGCACCGAAGTTCTGGAAGCAGAGGAGTATTTCTCGGAGGGGCAAAAAGGCTCTTCCGCCATGCCCCACAAACGTAACCCGGTGCTGTCAGAGAACTTGGTCGGCCTCGCGCGCATGGTCCGCGCCTATGTGGTCCCGGCGATGGAAGACGTCGCGCTCTGGCACGAACGCGATATCTCGCACTCCTCAGTCGAGCGCATGATCGGACCCGACGCGACGGCGACAATCGATTTCGCGCTTAATCGTCTCGCCGGGATTATCGACAAGCTGATTGTCTATCCGGACAATATGCGAAAGAACCTCGACCGGCTCGGCGGTCTGGTTCACTCCCAACGCGTGCTGCTGGCGCTGACGCAAAAGGGCGCGACGCGTGAGGCCGCCTACGCCATGGTCCAGCGCAACGCCATGAAGGCGTGGCGCGGCGAAGGCGATTTCCTCACGCTGCTCAAAGCGGATGCCGAGGTGGGTAAATACCTTAACGAAAAAGAGCTCGCCGCGAATTTCGACCTCGACTTTCACTTCGCGCAGGTCGACACGATCTTCCGCCGGGTTTTCGGCTGAGCGCGTCACCACATTAAACGGGGCGCTGTTAACTCTGCTTACGCAAGCACCTCACGCGCGCCAACCCCTCATTGCCGGCTGTCGATTTGTCGTGGCATGACTCCCCCGATGGCACCACCTGAAACGATCTTGGTGTTTGACTCCGGACTCGGTGGCCTCACGGTCTACCGCGAGGTCGCGGCAGCGCGCCCCGGCGCTGATTTCATCTACGTTGCCGACGATGCGGCGTTTCCCTATGGAGCGATGGCTGAGCCCGCTCTTGTCGCGCGTGTTGCCGCGCTGATGGATGAGTTGATCGCGGCGCATCGTCCCGATCTTATCGTCATCGCCTGCAACACCGCTTCGACCATCGTTCTGCCCGAACTGCGAAAGAGAATCTCCCTTCCGTTCGTCGGCACCGTTCCGGCAATCAAGCCCGCCTGCGCAAACTCCGTCAGCCGGCACATCGCCGTGCTCGGCACCGAAGCAACGATTGCACGCGAATATACCCGGGCGCTAATCCGCGATTACGCCGGCGATTGCCGGGTGACGCTGGTCGGATCAAAAATGCTCGCCTCCTACGCGGAGGCCGAGCTTGCCGGCACGCCGGTCCGCAATGAAGCGATTTGTGCCGAGATCGCACGGTGCTTCCGCGACGACGGCGCGCGGACGGATACGGTGGTGCTGGCATGCACCCATTATCCGTTGCTGATTGATCGTTTGCGTAGGCTCGCCCCTTGGCCGGTCGCCTTTCTCGATCCGGCACCGGCGATCGCGCGGCGCGTCGCCGATCTTCTCGGGCCTGCTCTTTCACCAGCACGTACGGGCAACACGCGCGCCATTTTCACATCGGGCCGCGCGCCAGTAAGGGCGCTAGCGCAGTTCGGCATCGGTACCGAACAAAGCGCTTCTACCAGCGCCGACTGACCAAAACTTGTCATCTGTTCGCTTGTCGCCCGCGTGCGCCGACGCTACCCTTTCGATGCAAGATCTCGCCGGGACGCGAGGCCGCGACTATGACCGTTGCCATCCAAACCAAGCCCACCGCCTGGTACCTCAATCGCTGGAATCAACTGATCCTCGGCATCATCGCCATGATGGCGATCTCCAGTCCGCAATATGTCTGGACACTGTTCACCGGCCCGCTCAATCAAAAGCTCGGCACGACGCTCGCGCAATTGCAGTGGACGTTCTCGCTGCTGATCATCCTGCAGACCTGGCTGTCGCCATTCCAGGCCTATCTGGTCGATCGCTTCGGCCCACGCCGGCTGATCGCCATCGGCGCGCTGCTGTCGGGCGGCAGCTGGGTCGCCTCCGCCTACGTCGATAATCTGTGGGCGCTCTACTTCACCTATGGCGTGCTCGGCGGGTTCGGCACCGGCATCATTTACGTCGGCATCATCGGCCTGATGGTCCGCTGGTTTCCCGACCGCCGCGGGCTTGCGACCGGACTCGCTGCGGCGGGCTACGGCTTCGGTGCGGTCTTCACCAGCTTTCCGGTCGACAGCATGATCAAAAGCGCCGGCTATGCGCAGACGCTGGTCGTGTGGGGAATCATTCAGGGCGTAATCGGCATCGTCGCCGCGCAATGGCTTCGCGTCCCGCCGGAGAATTATGAAGTTCCCGGCGCCGTGGCCACCGCGGTTGCCACGCAGCAGACCCGCCGCAGCTATTCGCCGCGCGAGATGCTGCAAAATCCGGTCTTCTATCTCCTGTTCCTGATGATGAGCATGATGTCGACCTCGGGCCTCATGGTCGTCTCCAACGTCGGGCCATTCGCCAAGGAATTCGGCGTCGCCAATATACTGGTGCTGGGCATGGCGGCACTGCCGTTATCGCTGACGCTCTCGCGCGTCACCAACGGGCTGACCCGACCATTCTTCGGTTGGGTTTCCGATCATATTGGCCGCGAAGCGACCATGGCGGTCGCCTTCTCGCTCGAAGCAGTCGCCATCCTGATCTTGTTCGCGTTCATCAACCAACCGGCGCTCTTCGTAGTGCTGACCGGGCTCGTGTTCTTCGGCTGGGGCGAAATCTTCTCGCTGTTTCCGTCGACGTTAACCGACACGTTTGGACCGAAATACGCGGCAACCAACTACGGCTTTCTCTATATCGCCCAGGGCATAGGTTCGATCCTTGGCGGGCCGGCGGCGGCGTTTCTCAAGCAAACGACGGGAAGCTGGACCGCGGTATTCATCATTGTTGCCGTTCTCGACGCCGTGACCGCGCTGCTCGCCGCAACCGCGCTGCGGACGATGCGGCAGCGGCATTTTACGAGCCAATAAGCCATCCAACCCGCCAGTTTGACACTGTGGCGGTTTGCACCTAAATACGCGGCGCGGCGCGGGCCTTTAGGGGCCCGCGCTGTGTTTCGCGACCCGCGGTTTGCGCCGGCGCTTCGGCGGCAAAACCTGTCGGTTTCTCCCCTTCCTTAAGGACGGAGAGCAACAGAGGAGGGCGCGATCCTCAGCCACGCGGCATGGGTCCGAAAAGCCATTCCGGCTTCGGACAAGATCATGCCGCAGCAAAGTCAGCGAGGACGCGAATGACCAAGCGCCATGAGGCGAAGTATAAGATCGACCGCCGGTTGGGCCAGAATATCTGGGGCCGTCCGAAGTCACCGATCAACAAACGCGAATACGGCCCTGGCCAGCACGGCCAACGGCGCAAAGGCAAGCTCTCCGATTACGGCGTGCAGCTTCGCGCCAAGCAGAAGCTCAAAGGTTATTACGCCAACATGTCCGAGCGGCATTTCCGCGGCATCTACGAAGAGGCGCGGCGGCTCAAGGGCGATACCGGCGCGCACATGATCGGGCTGCTGGAGCGGCGGCTCGACACCATGATCTATCGCGCGAAGTTCGTGCCTACCGTTTTCGCCGCGCGGCAGTTCGTCAATCACGGCCACATCAAAGTGAATGGGCGGCGGGTCACGATCCCGAGCTTCCGGGTGAAAGTCGGCGATCTCATCGAGGTCAAGGACAAGTCGAAAGAGCTGGCGCTGGTGCTCGAAGCAACGGGACTCGCCGAGCGCGACGTCCCGGATTACGTCGAAGTCGACCACTCCAAGATGACCGCGAAGCTGTCGCGGGTGCCGCTGATTGGCGACGTCCCCTATCCGGTCATGATGGAACCGCACCTCGTCGTTGAATACTACTCGCGCTAGCCAACTAAGCGCGCGATTCGGCTTTCCGATTTTCTGATTCGCACCGGCTGTGCTGCACTGCGGAATTTTCCGCAATGCAGCGCAGTGCGCGAGTTATGCACCTATTTTTTGGTCGCAACTTGAACAATCAGAACTCTCCCGCGTAGGGTCCGCCGGCTAGCTGTGCATCTATCGTGATGCGTTCGCACGGGGCTGCTCAACAAACTAAGGGGAGAACGTACATGGATGCGTTAGGAAGGGTAAAAAGCTGGATCGGTGCGTTGACGGAAATCGGGCTGATGCTGCTGGCGTTGGCGATCGTCGCCGCACTTCTCGTCGGAGCAAATCTGCCGTTCTTCGGCAACGTCACCGCCAACATCATGGCTCTGGTCAAGAGTCTTGGTGACGCCGGCCTGGTCGGCCTGATCGCACTTGGCGTGATCATCTGGCTGTTCTCTTCGCGGCGGATGGCCTGACGCGCGGTCGTCACGTTACAACACGCGTGTGACAACGTTGGGTGGCGAGCAAGCTCCCACCCAACGCCTTGAATGAATTCCCGCTCCGGTTATTTGCTGAACGCTTCAAGCTGAAGCGTTCGTGAGGGCGTGCGATGCTGGACTATCTGCAAAAGGCCAAGCAATACCTCTGGGCATTCGTTGAGATCGGATTTTTGACGGTACTGGCCGTCATGCTGCTCTATCTGATCCTTGGCGCCAATTCGGGTGTGTTTGTTGCCGGTGTCGCCGACAACGTGCTGAAGTTCGCCGCCGCGATCCCTTCCCAAAGCCTGGTCGGGCTCGCCATCGTTCTGGCGCTGGTTTTTCTGATCGCCAATCGCATGCGCTAAGCGCGCCTTGACGCCCGGCCCTAAAATGAAATGGCCGGGCAAGCCCGGCCATAATCGCTTTGGTCGCCCGGATAGCGCGTTTAGATCTGCGATCTCAGACTTGCGCGTTTTCCTTCAGCGCAACGCCCTTGTCCTTGAGCAGCGATTGTAGCTCACCGGCCTGGAACATCTCACGGATGATGTCGCAGCCGCCGACGAATTCGCCCTTGACGTAGAGCTGCGGAATGGTCGGCCAGTTGGAGTAATTTTTGATACCCCCGCGCAAATCGTCGTTCTCAAGCACGTTGAGGCCCTTATAGGGCGCGCCGATGTAGTCCAGGATCTGCACGACCTGACCGGAGAACCCGCACATCGGGAACTGCGGCGTGCCTTTCATGAAAAGCACCACGTCGTTTGCCTTCACCTCGTTGTCGATGAATTGCTCGATGGACATCGCGGTCTTCCTTGTTGCGGCCGGCGCCGCCCAGGCGCCAACTCCAGTCGCTCTTAAAGGTCAATATATGTAACTTAAAATGCCGGCAAAGCCCAAGCCATGAATTCTTCGGATGGTCAATTTGGCCGGAGCAGGAATGCGCCCGGTTTTCGCCGGGTTTTGGCATGGATTTCTCCGAGGCAGGCCCGGGAAAGAAAGCCAGCCGCCGGTACCAACCCGCTCGGAAATCACGAGTCGGGCGTGCCCGTCTGGAGCGCCAGCGCGTGCAATTTGCCGCCCATTTCGCCCTTGAGCGCCGCGTAGACGATCTGGTGCTGCTGCACCCGCGATTTGCCGCGAAACGACGCGGCAATGACCGTGGCGGCGTAATGATCGCCGTCTCCCGCGAGATCGCGAATGGTCACTTCGGCGTCCGGAATGCTGGCCCGGATCAGCCGCTCAATATCGCCGGCCGCCATAGCCATGGCCGTCTCCTTACCGCCGCGAGCGTATGAGGGGTGGCTTAACAAATTCACCCGTCAACGGGGAAGCCCGCGCGACGACGCAGCGTGCCTCAGTGCCAGAGCTCCTTGGTCGCGAGCCGGGCGCCGGCGGCCAAAGCCTCGAGCTTTGCCCACGCGATTTGCGGGTGGATGCGGCCGCCGAACCCGCAATCGGTGCCGGCGATGACGTTCTCCCGGCCGACAATGTTGGCGTAACGCACGATGCGGTCGGCGACGACCTGGGGATGCTCCACGATGTTGGTGGCGTGGCTGACGACGCCGGGGATAAGCAGCTTGCCGTCCGGAAGTTTCACGTCTTTCCAGACGCGCCACTCATGCTCGTGGCGGACGTTACCCGCTTCCACCGAATAGGCGGCGGCGTTGACGCGCAGAACAAGGTCGACGATGTCCTGCAGCGGAATGTCGGTGGTGTGCGGCCCGTGCCAGCTCCCCCAACAGATGTGAAATCGGATGCGGTCGGGGGGCAAGCCGCGCAAAGCATGATTGAGCGCGTCGATCCGCACGCGCTCGAATTTCTTGAATTCGGTGAGTGGTGGCTCCGGATTGATCATGTCCCAGTTATCCGGCAGGCTCGGATCGTCGATCTGCAGCACAATTCCAGCGTCAACGATCGCCTTGTATTCTTCGTGCATGGCATCGGCTGCGGCGAACACGAATTCCTCTTCGGTCTTGTAGTAAAGGTCCTCACCGCGAGCGAAGCTGCCCGGCCCGATTGAACACATGAAGCCTTCTTCCGCACCGGCAGCAACCATCGCCTTCTTCAAGTTGGAGATATCGGCCGCAATCGCGGCATGGCCAACATATTTGATCGGCGCGGTGCAAACCGGACGACGCGTGCCTCGCCGCGCGGCGCTTCCCAATAAGGTGCCGGTCAATTCCGGGTCCTGATAAAAATCCTTGAACTTCTGCCAGTCGCGGCGATTGGGCATCGTCGTCAGCGCCATATCGGCGACGCTCGATTTCTTGTGCTGCGACTGCGGGACAGAATCCGCCGGCACGAAGCCTTGCATGCGCGCGAAGGCGTAGTTCCACCAGACCCCGTAGTCGTAGTTGGACGCCATCGGCTTGCCGAACTCACCGTCATCGGGAATGTCGACGCCAAGTTCGCGCTGCTTGCGCACGACGTCGGCGACGGCGGCGCCCAGGCATTTGGCATAGGTGGCGTCGTCGACCTTTTCGCCGTCCGCGCGCGCCCGGTTCAGCGCAATGAGGTCCGCCGGCCGCGACAGACTGCCCGAGTGAGTGGTGAGGATACGATCCGTGCTGCGTTTCATGTTTGATTGCCTCCCTGGGACGCGCACCTTGTTATAACCGGGACAATCTCACAACCCGCGGATCGCTAGTTCCCGGTATGCCTAAATGGTGAGACGGTCGTGCGGATGGGCAGCGATTCAGTGGGAGCCAGCCATATAGGCGGGCAGCCATTCTTCGAAGCGCTTGAGAAGATCGGTGATCGGCAAAGGCCGCTCATTGCCGAACGCCAGCACGCGCCCGCCGGTGGCGCCAAGACGCATGATCGGCACCGCGGCTGTCCTGGCGAGCTGCATCACCCGGTCTGCGTCCTTCGCCGTGACGACGTAGCGTGCCTGATCCTCGCCGAACCAGAAAGCATGCGGGGGAACACCTGAAGGCGCTTCGAGCACCGCGCCGAGCCGCGATGCCATCGCCATTTCGGCCAGCGCAATCAGGAGGCCGCCGTCGGAAACATCGTGCACTGCCGAAACCAATCCGTCGCCGATCAATGCGCGGACGAAATCGCCGTGGCGGCGTTCTGCGGCAAGATCGATCGGAGGCGGTGCTCCCTCCTCCCGCCCGCACACTTCGCGCAGATAAAGCGATTGCCCGAGCCAGCCACGCGTTTCGCCAACGAGCAAAATCGCTTCGCCCTCGGCCTTGAACGCCAGCGTCATCGATTTGGTGAAGTCCTGGAGGATGCCGACGCCGCCGATGGTGGGCGTCGGCAGGATCGCCTTGCCGTTCGTCTCGTTGTAGAGCGACACATTGCCGGACACGATCGGAAAATCGAGAGCGCGCGCGGCTTCGCCAATGCCGCGAATGCAGCCGACCAACTGCCCCATGATGTCTGGCCGCTCCGGATTGCCGAAATTGAGATTGTCCGTCAGTGCCAGCGGGCGGGCGCCGACCGCCGTGAGGTTACGCCAGGCTTCCGCCACCGCTTGTTTGCCGCCCTCGAACGGATCGGCCTCGCAATAACGCGGGGTAACATCTGACGTCAGCGCGAGTGCCTTGGGACCGTCTTCGATCCGCACCACCGCCGCATCGCCGCCCGGCCGCTGTACCGTGTTGCCAAGAATGACGTGGTCGTATTGCTCAAACACCCAGCGCCTGGAGCAAAGATCCGGCGACCCGATGAGTTTTTCTAACGCGTCCGCAACGCTCATCGGCGGCTTCACGGAAGCTGGATCGATCGCCGGCAATCGTGCGCTCTCCGCGAACGGGCGATCGTAGAGCGGCGCCTCGTCGCCGAGTTCCTTGATCGGCAAGTCGGTCATGACGGCGTCGCCGTGCCTGATCACAAACCGCTTTGTTGGGGTGGTCATGCCGACCACAGCAAAATCTAGTCCCCATTTGCGGAAGATCGCTTCGGCTTCTTTCTCTTTGTCCGGCTTGAGCACCATGAGCATGCGCTCCTGGCTTTCCGACAGCATCATTTCGTAGGCGCTCATCCCCATCTCGCGGCACGGCACGTTATCGAGATCGAGAGTCACGCCGAGATCGCCCTTGGCACCCATTTCGACGGCGGAGCAAGTCAAGCCCGCGGCGCCCATGTCCTGGATGGCGATGACGCAGCCCTTGGCCATGATTTCGAGGCAGGCTTCGAGCAGAAGTTTTTCCGAAAACGGATCGCCTACTTGCACCGTCGGCCGTTTCTCCTCGGCGTCGGCGCCAAACTCGGCCGACGCCATGGTGGCGCCGTGGATGCCGTCGCGTCCGGTCTTCGAACCGAGATAGACGATCGGCATGCCGACGCCCGAGGCGGCGGAATAGAAAATCTTGTCTTTTTCGGCGATGCCGACCGCCATGGCGTTGACTAGGCAATTGCCATCGTAGCCCCGATGAAATCGCACCTCGCCGCCGACCGTCGGCACGCCGAACGAATTGCCGTAGCCGCCGATGCCGGCGACGACGCCCGAGACAAGGTGCCGCGTTTTCGGATTGTTTGGGTCGCCGAACGAGAGCGCGTTGAGGCAGGCGATCGGACGCGCTCCCATGGTGAACACGTCACGCAAAATGCCGCCGACGCCGGTCGCCGCTCCTTGATAGGGCTCGATATAGCTCGGGTGGTTGTGACTCTCCATCTTGAACACGACCGCGATCCCATCGCCGATATCGATGACGCCGGCGTTTTCGCCGGGCCCCTGGATCACCCACGGCGCCTTGGTCGGCAGCGTACGCAGATGAAGCCGCGATGATTTGTACGAGCAATGCTCGTTCCACATCGCCGAAAAAATACCGAGCTCGGTGAAACTCGGCGTCCGGCCGATCAGTTTGATGATCCGCTCGTACTCGTCCGGCTTCAGCCCGTGCTGAGCAATGAGTTCGGGAGTAATGGCAGGTTCGTTTGAAGTCACGCTGCCACTTTGAAATGATCCACCAGTCCGGCGAACAGACCGCGCCCATCAGTCCGGCCCATTGACGCTTCGACGTGGTTTTCCGGATGCGGCATCAGGCCGAGCACGTTGCCATGCTCGTTGATGATCCCGGCGATGGCGTTCATGGCGCCGTTGTGGTTCCAGTCCGGATCGACCATGCCGTCGGGCGACGCATAGCGGAACAGCACCCTGCCCTCGCCTTCAAGGCGCGCAATGGCTTCGCCGTCGGCTATGTAGTTGCCCTCGCCGTGCGCGACCGGCACACGAATGACCTGGCCGGCATTGTAGCCCCGCGTGAACGGCGTATCGGAGCGTTCGACCCGCAAATACACGTCGCGGCAGATGAAGCGAAGTTGAGCGTTGCGCATCAGCACGCCAGGAAGAAGCCCGGCCTCGCACGCGATCTGAAAACCGTTGCACACCGCGAGCACGAGCCCGCCCTTCTGTGCGAACGCGCGTACTGCCGTCATGATCGGAGCGCGAGCGGCGATCGCACCACAGCGGAGATAATCGCCGTAGGAAAAACCGCCGGGAATAACCACCAGATCGGTTCCGGGCGGCAATGCCGTCTCGGCATGCCAGACCATCGCCGGCTCACGGCCGGAGATCAGGCGCAACGCCCGGGCCATGTCGCGTTCGCGGTTGATGCCGGGAAAAACGAGTACCGCCGATTTCATCGCGATGCCGGTCAGGCCCCTATCATCCAGTGACCTCAACCCGATAATTCTCGATCACAGTATTGGCGAGCAATTTCTCAGCGGCAGCTTCGAGTGCGGCCTCCGCGCCGGCGCGGTCGGCGCCCTCGATCTCGATGTCGAACACTTTGCCCTGGCGAACGCTCGCAACCCCATCGACGCCGAGCGACCGCAACGCGCCCTCGATTGCCTTACCCTGCGGGTCGAGGATACCGGACTTTAGCGTAACGGTAACGCGAGCCTTCATGATCGAAGCTCCAGCTTCGCCTTTTTCAATAGGCATGAGTCGCAGCGGCCGCAACCGCCCTGGCGCGGGGCGTCACCGTTTCCGGCGAACTATTTCAAGCCGGTATCGCGATAAACTTCCGAGAGCGGCAAGGAAATGCCGAGCGTCGGCAATTCAATTGAGTCTCCGAGCGAACGGAGCCGCCGCTCCACAAATCCTGCCTCACGCGCGAACACAACAACATCGACCGCGTCCTGCGCGATCACGACGTAATGCGTGAGTGAGGGAAGTCCGGTGTAGGCCGTGCGTTTCCAACGCAGATCGCGCTCCGCGGTCGAGGGCGATAGAATCTCGAATGCAACGATCACTTCGCCGGTGTCGCGCTTGGCCGGATCGGACGAAAACGCAGTGCGCGGAATAATCAATACATCAGGCTCAGGCCTATTTGCGCGAGAGACTCGCACGCCAAGGCCCGGAAGAGTGGCCCAAGGCACATCGATCTGCCGTTCCCGAAGGCCGAGCGCAATCACCAGATTTTTTACAATCCATTGATGGATGGGGCTCGGCGACGCGTTCAAAATCGGCTCCCCCTCGATCAGCTCCCATTTCTCGTTATCGGGCCGCGTGTCCGTAAAGGAGTAAAACTCCTCGACAGTCATTGGCTCAGTGCTGATGAAGGGGACGCCCACGACGCGAGGTCCGCGCTTTAGCTTTTGACGAGCACCGGGCCGGCGCCTTGCGGCCGCTCGCCTTCGCTCATGATGCCGAGCCGCTTGGCGACTTCGGTATAGGCCTCAACCAGGCCGCCGAGGTCGCGCCGAAAGCGATCCTTGTCGAGCTTCTCGTTCGACTTGATGTCCCACAACCTGCAGGAATCCGGAGAAATCTCGTCGGCGACCACGATCCGCATCAGATCGTTTTCCCACAGCCGGCCGGTCTCCATCTTGAAATCGACCAGACGGATGCCGACGCCGAGGAACAGCCCGGACAGGAAGTCGTTGACGCGGATAGCGAGCGACATGATGTCGTCGATCTCCTGCGGCGTCGCCCAGCCGAACGCAGTGATATGCTCTTCCGAGACCATCGGATCGTTGAGCTTATCGTTCTTGTAGTAGAACTCGATGATCGAGCGCGGCAGTTGCGTGCCTTCCTCGATGCCGAGCCGCTGCGACAACGACCCCGCAGCAACATTGCGCACCACGACTTCGAGCGGAATGATCTCGACTTCGCGAATGAGCTGCTCGCGCATGTTGAGGCGGCGGATAAAGTGCGTCGGCACGCCGATGTCATTGAGGTGCTGAAAGACGTACTCCGAGATCCGGTTGTTCAGCACCCCCTTACCTTCAATCACCTCATGTTTCTTGGCGTTGAAGGCGGTCGCATCGTCCTTGAAGTGCTGGATCAGAGTTCCCGGCTCCGGCCCTTCGTAAAGGACCTTGGCCTTGCCTTCATAGATGCGGCGACGGCGGCTCATCGGTGTATACCGTGGCTTGGTGAAATCCATGAAATGCCGTGGCTCCAGTTTTCGCGTCGAGGTCCGCGGCGGCGGCAGAGGGCGTGCGACTCAAGACACTGCCCCTCCGCGATCGAAAAGCTAGCTGAACGCGACGCGGAGTACAATTGGCATAGACCCGCAGTGGCCCGACCGCAACGGCGATGTTTCGCATGACGCCCGTTGCCTTGACGGGCCACCATCGGTATGCAAGGCGGCAACGCTCCTACCAGTTCCATTGTAAGGCATCAGGACGCAATTGCATGACCACGTTCGATAAGCGCGAAGAAGGCTTCGAACAGGAATTCGCGCACGACGAAGAACTTCGTTTCAAGGCGACCGCGCGCCGCAACAAGCTTTTGGGCCTCTGGGCCGCGGAAAAGCTCGGGCTTAGCGGCGCCGAAGCGGAGAGCTATGCCAAATCCCTGGTGATCAGTGACATCGAGCCCGGCTCGCATGACATACTGGGCAAAATCCACAAGGATTTCGCCGCCAAGGGCGTCGTGCAATCCGATCATCAGATCAGCCGGCTCATGACTGAGCTGATGGAAAAGGCGATCGTCGACATCAAGGCCGGCAAGTAGCCCGGGCGCCAGCCGCTATTTTCGGCGAACTTCGCATAACAAACATCGCACCCAGCCTCGCGGCAAACATCATGGCCATACCCGCGTTCACCCTCGCCCGCCGGCTGCGCGCCGGAGAAACGGTCTTCAGCGGCTGGTGCAGCCTGCCCTACCCGCTGGTTGCCGAAACGCTCGGCCGCGACGGCTTTGCGGCAGTGACGATCGAAGGTCAGCACGGATTGTGGGATGTCGCCTCGATGCTCACCGGCATCGCCGCCGTGCGGCAAAGCGGGTCGGCGCCGGTGGTGCGCGTGCCGGTCGGCGATTTCGCGCTCGCTTCCCGCGTGCTCGATTTCGGCGCTGAAGGTCTCATCGCCCCGATGATCAATACCGCCGCTGATGCGCGCGCATTCGCGGCATCCGCCAAATACCCGCCGGTCGGCGAGCGAAGCTGGGGCCCGCATCGGGTGACCGCGCTCGCCGGGCTTCCCGATCAGTCGGTCTATCTGCGCGAAGCCAACGATCATGTGATTACGCTCGCGATGATCGAAACCCGCACCGCGCTCGACAATCTCGAAGCGATCATCGACACGCCGGGCATCGACGGACTTTTTCTCGGCCCGTCCGACCTTTCGATCGCGCTCTCGAATGGCAAAAGCCTCGACCCGACGAGCAAGGAGGTTGACGTCGCGCTCGACCGTATCGTCGCTGCTACGCAAAAGGCCGGAAAGATTCCGGGCGCCTTTTGCCATACGGCCGAACGCGCCGCGGCGCTGGACAAGCGCGGCGTCCGCTTTCTGGCAGTGATGAGCGATATCGCGATGTTGCGCGCCGGCATCGCGGCGGCGATGAAAGTACTCAAGGGCTAGGCCGCGCGCTGCGTTCCGACGCAGATCAGGTCAGCCGATGGCGTCAGCGATGCGCTGCAGTGAACTTGCCATATCGGATTCCATCTGTTCGGTTGACAGCGCGATAATCCTGTAGCCCCGCGCCTCGAGCCACTCCCGTTTCGCGGCTCGCGCTTTGGAAGCAGCCGCACTTTCATCGCCCGACATCAGATCGAGCACCACCTTAAGCGGAAACGAAACGAAGTCGCAGATATGCGGGCCGATCGGCGTTTGCCGCTTGAAGCCGCGGCCGGCAAATCGGCGGTCGTTGACCAGCGCCTGCCAGAGCGCACGCTCGGCCTCGGTCGGATTGCGCCGCAACAGCCGCGACAGCCCGCGCACCGGGCCGCGCTCGTTCGGCACCCGGCCGCCGCCGTGCTCGGCGAGCAGTGACCGCAATAATTCGGCTTCCTCGCCGTCGAGCACGCCGCCGCGCGCTGGTCCCTTGCGGCCCTCGGCGATCGCCATGATCACGCCGTGCAGCGTCTGAATATCCTGCTGGGTCGGCTGTATGCGGGTGAAGATGTTGCGCAGGTTGATCTGCATGGTTTCGCGCTTGTCGGGCGGCCGGAAAAACTCGACCGTCTCCAGTTCGCGTTCGAGCGCGGCAAAAAAAGCCAGCAGCTGCTGTTTCGGCGCGGGAGCCGATTTCTCCGGCATAGTGAAGGGCAGCTTGCCGCCGGTTGAAAGTTTGAACCATTCATAGGCGACGATCACCACGGCCTGCGCGAGATTGAGCGAGGCAAAGGCCGGGTTGACCGGCAAGGTGAGAATGCGATCGGCGAGCGCGACTTCATCGTTCTCAAGCCCGTTGCGCTCGCAGCCGAACACGATGGCCACGGTTTCGCCGGCGGCAACGTGATCAGCCATTTCGGCGGCGGCTTCGGCTGCTCCGACGACCGGTTTGGCCTGGTCATGGGCGCGTGCGGTCGCCGCCACAACGAAGGCGCAGTCGGCGATCGCCGCTTCAAGGCTGTCGTAGATGACCGCACCGTCGAGAACCCGGTCAGCGCCGGCCGCCATCATCACCGCTTTGTCGTTCGGCCAGCGCTGCCGCGGCTTGACCAGACGCAGCCGTTCCAGACCGAAATTCGCCATGGCGCGCGCGGCAGCGCCGATATTTTCGCCAAGCTGCGGTTCGACCAGCACGACGACGGGCGCCGGCCCTGCGCGCCATCTCTTGGTCTTGTCGGTGCCGGCGCCCGGCATGCGCGCTCCTCGGCGGGCAGATGACCCAAAGACGCAGCCCCTGCCGAAGCCAACCGCTTGCGTCAAGCGGCGGCGTCTATCCGGGGCCGAAAAAACCCTCCGGCGCCTGCCGCATACTCGCTGCGGCGCAGAGGGCTTTTATCGACTGAACGCGGGTGCTATAGGGCGCTCGCTGAGCCCCCGTCAGTCGAATTCCGGTTGGCGATGTCCGCGCCGAGAACGATTCAATTGCGGCCAGCGGGAGAAATCATTTCAGCGCGCCCGGCAATGTTTCGGTTTCCGGTCGGCCCAAACCAGCACGGCGACCAGAGGTGCAACCATGGCAGATCTCGAAATCATGTGGACAAAGGTCGACGAAGCCCCGGCGCTCGCGACCTACTCCCTGCTGCCGATCGTTGAAGCCTTCGTGGGCGCGGCGGGCGTGTCGGTCGAGCTCAAAGACATCTCGCTGGCCGGTCGCATCCTCGCCACTTTCCCCGAGAAGCTCACGCCCGCGCAACGGCTCAACGACGAACTCACCGAGCTCGGCGAACTCGCGACGCGGCCCGAAGCCAACATCATGAAGCTGCCGAACATCTCCGCCTCGATCCCGCAGCTCAAAGCCGCGATCAAGGAACTGCAAGGCAAGGGCTACGACGTTCCGGATTATCCGGATAACCCTGCAACGGAAGCCGAAAAGAACATCAAGTCACGCTACGGCAGGGTGTTCGGCAGCGTCGTCAATCCGGTCTTGCGCGAAGGCAATTCCGACCGCCGCGCGGCTGGCGCTGTCAAGCAATACGCCCGCAACCATCCGCACAAGATGGGCGCCTGGAGCTCCGCTTCCAAATCGCACGTGGCGTCGATGTCGGGCGGTGATTTCTACGGCTCGGAAGTCTCGACCACCGTCGCGTCGGCGACCAACGCCCGCATCGAGCTGGTCGGCGCCAATGGCGCCGTCACCGTGCTCAAGGCGAAGACGCCGCTTGCGGCCGGCGAGATCATCGACGCGGCGGTAATGAGCCGCAAAGCGCTGCGCACCTTCTTTGCCGAGCAGATCGAAGCCGCCAAGAAGGAAGGCGTGCTGTTTTCACTGCACGTGAAGGCGACCATGATGAAGATCTCCGATCCCATCGTGTTCGGGCATGCCGTTTCCACGTTCTTCGCCGATGTGATCGCTAAGCACGCGGCAACGCTCAAGCGTCTCGGGGTCAATCTCAACAACGGCTTCGGCGATCTCCTGGCGAAGATCGAGACGCTGCCAGCGGTCGAAAAAGCAGCAATCAGAGCCGACATCGCCGCCGAATACGCGAAACGACCGGGCCTAGCGATGGTCAACTCCGATAAGGGGATCACCAACCTCAACGTGCCCAGCGACGTCATCGTCGACGCTTCGATGCCGGCGATGATCCGCGAATCCGGCCGTATGTGGGGCGCCGACGGCAAGCTGCACGACGTCCTCGCCGCGATCCCCGATCGCAGCTATGCGACGATGTATCAGGCGGTCATCGACGATTGTAAGGCCCACGGCGCGTTCGACCCGAAGACCATGGGCTCGGTTCCCAACGTCGGCTTGATGGCGCAGAAGGCCGAGGAATACGGCTCACACGACAAGACTTTTGAAATTCCGGCGGGCGGAACGGTCCGCGTCGTCGCCGACGACGGCAAGGTTCTGCTGGAACGTCCGGTCGAGACCGGCGACATCTTCCGCATGTGCGAGCTAAGAGACGCGCCAATCCAGGACTGGGTCAAGCTCGGCGTGCGCCGCGCGCGCCTCACCGGTACGCCGGCGGTGTTCTGGCTCGACGCCAAGCGCGGGCACGACGCGCAGGTGATCGCCAAAGTCGAGAAGTACCTCAAAGATCAGGACACCGCTGGGCTCGACATCCGCATTCTGCCGCCGGTCGAAGCGATCAAGTTTTCGCTCGATCGCATCCGCAAGGGACAGGACACGATTTCAGTCACCGGCAACGTGCTGCGTGACTATCTGACCGACCTCTTTCCGATCATGGAGCTCGGCACCTCGGCCAAAATGCTGTCGATCGTGCCGCTGATGGCGGGCGGCGGCCTGTTCGAGACCGGTGCCGGCGGCTCGGCGCCAAAGCACGTGGAACAGTTCCAGCAAGAGGGCTATCTGCGCTGGGATTCGCTCGGCGAGTTTCTCGCGCTGGGCGCTTCGCTCGAACATCTGGCGCAGACCTACAAGAACGCCAAAGCGCAGGTTCTCGCCGAGACGCTCGACGCCGCCATCGGCAAGATCCTCACGTTCAACCGCTCTCCCGCGCGCAAAGTCGGCGAAATCGACAATCGTGGCAGCCATTTTTATCTGGCTTTGTACTGGGCGGAGGCGCTGGCCGCTCAGACGAAGGACGCCGAGCTAGCGGCCCGTTTCAAACCGATGGCCGAGACGCTCAGTAAGAACGAGGCCAAGATCAATGCTGAGCTGATTGGCGCGCAAGGCAAGCCGGTCGACATCGGCGGTTACTACCTGCCGGATTCCGCGAAGGCATCGGCAGCGATGCGGGCAAGTCCTACGCTTAACGCGGCGATCGCTGCGCTCTGAGCACTCCACCTCCGCTCATTCCCGCGAAAGCGGGAATCCGGCGCTTGGGCTCCTGGGTCCCCGCTTTCGCGGGGACGAGCGGAGTTTTTAGTTCGGATGACGCGGATCAGCTCTAACGCGGCTTTTACGGCAAGACAGCCGATGCTATAGAGCCCGCCGTAGCTGTGGGTAGCGACATCCGAGCGCGCGCCTGATCACTGCCAGTCCGGCTTGCAACAGACCGCGCTCCAACGGGATCGAAGCTCTATGGCGAAAATCAAGGTCACCAACCCCATCGTCGAGATGGATGGCGACGAAATGACCAGGATCATCTGGCAGCTCATCAAGAAAAAACTGATCTTTCCCTATCTCGATCTAACGCTGCTTTATTTCGATCTCGGCATCGAGAAGCGCGACGAGACCCACGACCAGATCACCGTCGACGCTGCCGAAGCGACCAAAAGGGTCGGCGTCGCGGTCAAGTGCGCCACCATCACGCCGGACGAGGCGCGGGTGAAGGAATTCGGCTTGCACGAGATGTACCGCTCGCCGAACGGCACCATCCGCAACATTCTGGGCGGCGTCATCTTCCGCGAGCCGATCATCTGCAAGAATGTGCCGCGGCTGGTTCCCGGCTGGACCAAGCCGATCATCATCGGCCGCCATGCCTACGGCGATCAATATCGCGCTACCGACTTCAAGGTCCCCGGCAAGGGCAAGCTGTTTCTGACCTTCGTCGGCGACGACGGCAAGGAAATCAAACGCGAGGTTTTCCAGTTCCCGGAATCGGGCGTCGCGATGGCAATGTACAACCTCGACGGCTCGATCTACGACTTCGCCCGCGCATCGATGAACTACGCGCTCAACCGCGGCTATCCGCTTTATCTCTCGACCAAGAACACCATCATCAAAGTCTACGACGGCCGCTTCAAGGATATTTTCCAGGAAGTGTTCGACAACGAGTTCAAGGACAAATTCGCCGAGAAAAAAATCACTTACGAGCACCGGCTGATCGACGATATGGTGGCGTCGGCGCTGAAATGGTCCGGCGGTTACGTCTGGGCGTGCAAAAATTATGATGGCGACGTACAGTCGGATACGGTGGCGCAGGGTTATGGTTCGCTCGGGCTGATGACCTCGGTGCTGACGACGCCCGACGGCAAGATTGTCGAAGCCGAAGCGGCGCACGGCACTGTGACACGCCATTACCGCGAGCATCAGAAAGGCCGCGACACTTCGACCAACTCGATCGCCTCGATCTTTGCCTGGACCCGCGGCCTCGCCCATCGCGCCGAGCTCGACGACAATCCGGAGCTGGCGAAATTCGCCTCGACGCTGGAGCAGGTCACCGTCAGCACGGTAGAGGCAGGCTTTATGACCAAGGACCTGGCGCTCCTGGTCGGTCCCGAGCAGAAATGGCTGTCGACCACCGGCTTTCTCGATAAGGTGGACGAGAATTTGCAAAAGGCCATGGCGACAAAAGCCGTGGCGTAAGGACCGGATGTGATGATGACGATGCGTGGCCTCGAAACTCTGCCGTTAATCGCGATCGTGGCGTTGATCGCTGCGGCCGACGCCGCCCGCGCGCAGATGCCGGCGGCGATTGCGGCGCCGGACGCAAAGCCGATCGTGACGCTTCACGCCGAAGGCGCGCAAATTTACCAGTGCAAAGCCGGCAGCGACGGCAAGCTCGCCTGGAGCTTCCGCGAGCCGATCGCGACATTAATCGCCGACGGCCAGACTGTCGGACGGCATTACGCCGGTCCTAACTGGGAGCACATCGACGGCAGCATCGTGACCGGAAAGGTCGCCGGCAAGGCGCCGGGCGCGACCAAAAACGATGTGGCCTGGCTTAAGCTCGATGTTGTTTCGCGGCGCGGCAGCGGCGTGCTCGGCTCTGCCACCATTGTGCAGCGCATCAACACCTCAGGCGGCGCACTCGCGGGCGAATGCGATCATTCCGGCGTTTTGCGCAGCGTGCCCTACTCGGCCGATTACGTTTTTCTGCGCGCGGGCGGCTAACCGCCAGGGCGCAGGCTGGCCGGACTGGCGGCACGGGCGCCGCCTGCCTATTTGGTATTTATGCCTAAGCGAAAGCTAAGCGCGCTCGCGACTGCCGCCATCATTGTGCCGCTCCTTGCAATCCTGGTGGCCGCGCTGTGGTTTGCCGCCGGCGCCTGGGTATCTCTCGGAGGCCCGCCGATGCCGGCCGGCGGCTACATCGCCATGATCCTTGGCATCGTGTTTTCGCTGATTGTCGGCTGCGGCCTGATGGCGCTGGTGTTTTACTCAAGCCGCCACGGTTACGACGAACCCTACCGCGCCGAGGGCGACGATCGCGATTGAAGGCGACAACGATCAGATGGAAACGATCAGGCCGGCCCAATCCAAACGGGCGTTTCTGTGACCGTCATCAACTCAATGTAAGGTTTTGGCGGATACAAATACTTACAACAAAGAAACTGGTTAAGCGTATCTCACCGGATCCAAGAGAATTGAAGATCGGCGCAGGCGCAAAGAATTCGGAGGCAGCAATGTTTCTCTCTCGCAAGTGCACAAAGTGGACCGCCCTCGCGTTGATTGCCGCGTCGGCCGCGCTCGCTGCAACGCCGGGCTTCGCGATGCCCCGCTATGACGGCGTCTGGAGCGTTTCGATCGTCACCAAAAAAGGCGACTGCATCGCCAACTACCGCTATCCGATGCTGATCGAACACGGCGTGCTTGCCAACGGCGGAGCGGTTGCGCTGAACGTCAGCGGCCGGGTCGCATCGAGCGGCGCCGTCAAAGTCATCGTTTCAAGCGGCGACAAGAGCGCAACCGGTTATGGGCGGCTTGCCGGCAACACCGGCGGCGGCTCCTGGACCGGAATGTCGTGCTCGGGCTCCTGGAGCGCCGAGCGCCGGAGCTCTTAAGGCTTCCCTCTTCGTCAGTTCAACGAACTCCCAAAACGTCATGGCCGGGCTTGACCCGGCCATCCACGTCTTTCGTTACGCTCAACATTGGAAAGCCGTAGATGCCCGCGACATAGGCGACCGAAGCAACGCCGTTCTTCGAACGGCTATGCACAGGCACGACAGCTAGAAAACTTCACGCTTCCGCAGCGTCGTCATCGTCGGCGTTGCTGTCTTCGCCGGCGAGAATCTTTTCAGCGATCAGACCGGCGTTCTGGCGGACGGCCGCTTCGATTTTTCCGGCGATGTCCGGATTGGCCTTGAGAAAGCTCTTGGCGTTCTCACGACCCTGGCCGATGCGCTGGCTGTCATAAGAGAACCAGGAGCCGGATTTTTCCACGACGCCGGCCTTGACGCCGAGATCGACCAGTTCGCCGAGTTTGGAAACACCTTCGCCGTACATGATGTCGAACTCGACCTGCTTGAACGGCGGCGCCAGCTTATTTTTGACGACCTTAACCCGCGTCTGATTGCCGACCACCTCGTCGCGGTCCTTGATGGCGCCGATGCGGCGAATGTCGAGGCGGACGGAGGCGTAGAATTTCAGCGCCTGGCCGCCGCTCGTGGTCTCCGGCGAGCCATACATGACGCCGATCTTCATCCGGATCTGATTGATGAAGATCACCATGGTGTTGGAGCGGTTGATCGAGGCGGTGAGCTTGCGCAGCGCCTGACTCATCAGCCGCGCCTGCAGGCCGGGCTGCTGGTCGCCCATCTCGCCTTCGAGCTCGGCGCGCGGCACCAAGGCCGCGACCGAATCGATCACCAGCACATCGACGGCGCCGGAGCGAACCAGCGTATCGGAGATTTCCAGCGCCTGCTCGCCGGCGTCGGGTTGCGAGATCAGAAGATCATCGACCTTGACGCCGAGCTTGCGGGCATAAATCGGGTCGAGCGCGTGCTCGGCATCAACAAAGGCGCAGATGCCGCCCTTTTTCTGCGCTTCGGCGATGCAATGCAACGCGAGCGTGGTCTTGCCCGAGGATTCCGGTCCGTAGATTTCGACCACGCGCCCGCGCGGCAGCCCGCCGATACCAAGCGCGATGTCGAGGCCAAGCGAGCCAGTGGAGACGGTCTCCACATCCATCGTGCCCATGTTCTTGCCGAGCCGCATAATCGAGCCCTTGCCGAAGCTGCGCTCGATTTGCGACAGCGCGGCATCAAGAGCCTTCGATTTGTCCATGGACGATCCTTCGACGAGACGAAGCGCTGCACTCATGTTCCGTGCTCCTTATGGCCGGGATGACCGGGATTCGAAAGGCCCACTGCGGACGCCGCTAGACCCAACCCAGACGATCCCGAAGCCCCCTTCATTGGGTAATGGCGAAGAATCGAATGTACACGATTTGTTCCTAGTTCGCAATATGTTCTTTTTGGGGGGTGGGTGCTGGCCGGGTTCCGGCCTCAGTGGCTGGATTTGAAAATGCTACTGGCTGGATTTGATCTTCAATCCTTCTTGAGAACGCGTGGCAGCGGTCGGATACCGTTCCACAGTTCCGCAATCTGCCGACAGGCTGATCGGATAGTTCGAAGCCGCGCAGTGTGGTCGGATGCCGGACCTATCGTTTCACTCAGCCGTAAATCGGTGACGAAGCACAGATCGCGATGGGGCGATCCAATCTCTGCCTCTTGGTCCTCCAGTAGCATCTGGAGCATCGCAACCATGTATCGCGCCATTTCGCGGCGCATGCTTGCGCGCCCTTCTCGCGTTTTGGGCGTTAATCGTCTGGAATTGGATGAGGCATGGTCGTTCGTCGCGAAAAAACAAAAGCGCGTTGAGCGGCACGAAATTTTCGCGAAAGGCGATCAATACGTCTACATCGGCATGGCCGGGACACAGAAGGCGATCATTTCCTATCGCGTCGGCAAGCGCGATACTGACAACACAATGGCCTTCATTCAAGACTTGCGTGAGCGTGTCATCGGCTATCCTGAAATCAGCACCGATGGTTTTCACCCCTACAAGCTGGCGATCCGCGATGAGTTCGGCATTCGCGCCAATCACGGCACGATTGTAAAGACGCTCAGCGTAAGCGATCTGCGAAAGGACGCGGCACACCGCTATTCTCCGGCCGCTGTAGTAGCAGTAAGCCGCGAGGTAGTCTCCGGCGATCCGGAGCAGATTTCAACGTCGTATGTGGAGCGGCAAAATTTGTCGCTGCGGATGGCCTCGCGTCGGTTCACGCGACTGACAAACGGCTTTAGCAAGCGGCTGGATTGCCATATCGCAGCCGTCAGCCTGTACGTCGCATTTCACAATCTCTGCCGCGTGCCTGAAGCACTGCGGACGACGCCAGCGGTCACACTCGGCATCACGGATCATGTGTGGTCGATCGGGGAATTGCTTGATGCCGCTCTCATGGCTGAGCCACCGAAGCCTACGCCGACGGCACCGGATCGGCGGCGACAGTTCCGGGTAATAGAAGGGGGCCGGCAGTAGATTTGCGGAGCCCAAGCTTCCAACAATTGAGGCGCTTGTGATCTGGCTTGACGCAACGAACCTTGATAGTTGGCTCGCTTTCAACAGTAACGAATAGGCACCATTCCTCACCAATCGGCTGGTCTGAAGCAAATATAATATGAAATGGATAAAGACCTTCCCCCTGGTGCGTATAGTAAAAGCCGCCGATAGCACTGTGCCAGCAGAAACTGCTTTTGTGACTTTCCGATGATAATATAAGTGTTTGTCTATATAATCATCCTCTTTCAGCAATGCAGGATCAATTATCTGGCCTTTGCCAACACTGATATATCTATTGTTATATTTTGTCACTTGCGGCTTCTTGTCTTGATCGCCAATAAATCCAACGATCAACTCTGAGTACGAGATTTGCTGTTTTACATGCATGACAAGATCGACAACCAATTCAGTATTTGGCTGTACTGATAATTCTCTCAAATGATGCTCTTGGTCGTCTTGTGTGGCATACTCACATTCGTGTTGAAATTTGAATGGCACCAAAAAATACGATTTCGTCGCGGCTTTTAAAGCGTGTTGTTTGAAACGCGGTTTCACGAAATTGAGATACCAGAGCGTCAATAAGCTCATGCCGCCAAAAAACGCGGCAAACATTGCCCACGGCCAAGATGAAATCATGCCCACCACCGCGCGCAGCACAGCACTGGCAGCCGCATACAACGATGCTGCTTTTGCGTTGTCCTGACCAAGAGAAGGCCACATCGGCAACCCCCAATCAATCAGCGGAGTGGCCGGTTTTCATTTCGTGAGTGGCCGGTTCCGGCCAGTACCGGAGGGTAGGTACTGGCCCCTTTCCATGCCCGCTGGTCCGTTTTGAAAACTGAGGTGGCCCTTTTGACCCGTGAGGCGCCGCCTTAGTCTACTGGGAATGCTGCCCGATACTGACATCCTAATCCGCCTGCTTCTCGCTGCCGTCTTGGGCAGCCTGATCGGTTTTGAGCGCGAAGCGCCTGTTATGGGCCGCCGGTATCCGTACGCATATGCTGGTTTGCGTCGGGGCCTGTCTGTTCATGATCGTATCGGCTTACGGGTTCGGGACTGTTCTCGGCCCAAACGTCGTTCTCGATCCATCCCGTGTCGCCGCACAGGTCGTATCGGGTATCGGCTTCCTGGGGGCTGGCGCGATCCTGGCGCGCGGCGAGATCGTCAAAGGGCTAACGACAGCAGCAAGTATTTGGACCGTGGCCGCGATTGGACTCTCCGTCGGCGGCGGCTTGTACTTTGCCGCCGTCGTATCCACGGCTGTCATTCTCGGCATCTTGGCGGGCGTGAAACCACTTGAGGAGATTTATCGCGCGCGTAATCAAAGCTGTCGCTTAGTCATTAAATCGACGCACGGTGCGTTGACGCCCGAGCTTGTCAAAAAAACGCTCGGTGTCCGTACCGGACAAATCAAACGGCTTGTCGTCAATCCTAAGACGGCCGGCATTGACGAGGTAACTCTTATTTTAACGCGCGTGTCGTCTCAGGACGTGCAGGGCATCGCCCAAAAGCTTCAAGACTTGCCAGAGGTAACTCAGGTTAGCGTCGTGACGCGCGCCGAAGATCGAACCTCTACAAGCGACCTGTAGCGGATAATAACGGAATCATTTTGGCACAAAAACAATACGGAAATTGAGTGCTGCCAACGATCTATGCAAGCGAGGAAGCGGCGGACACCGGCACAGGGCTATAAATGACGAGGCCGCCAACTGAGGCGACGGTCACTACTCAAACGAAAGCTGTGTCGCCTTCCCAAGTCGGGGGTAGTTTTGTCCAATTTGGCTTTGAAGTCATGCCAGTCAGTGCTCAATTTCATCGTTGCAATCACCGCGCCTAAATGTTCTCGCAACTTCGGATATCCGATATTGCTCATAAGCCACTGAAAATTTTTATGCCTACGGCGTCCTGTGGCTTCATCTTTCGGATTGGCCTCATTCAACTCCTCTAAAACGCCCGGGCGAGCCGATCGTAGATTATGTCGTTTGTCAGAACGCCGAAATAGCGTGACCGCTGAACAGTTTCCTTTGAGCAGTCCATGTCGCGCAGTCGAAAAATCTGCTCGCAATAATCCGGCGGAAAAGTCTGAACCCATTGAACCTGGCTGGCTGAAGGATGTTGAGCCGCCGGTAGGTCGCCTCAGTCGGCGGCCTCCGGTTTTGCGGCCTTCGGCTTTGCGGGCTTCGGTTTTGCCTGCCGCCGGCGCAGCGACCAGACCAGCGTGACGACGATGGCAACAGCGAACCAGATCGCCAGTCCCGTTGTCCCGACCGGAATTGTCAAGAACGCCAGGTAGCCGAAAGCCACCGCGACCGCGAAAAATGTCGCGAGATCGACGCCCATAAATGGACACGCCCCGGCCGCGGCATCGATCGGCATGGTGCAGCCGAGCGCATTGGCCGCCGCGCCGCCGGTCAGCAGAATAACGATCGGACCGAAAGTGAACACAAGAAGCAGAACAAGCGGCACGCCGAGCCAGACGAAGGGATAGCGCGGCCGCACAGTCACGATTGCACCCATCGAGTGCTGGGCCCTTTCCATCCAACTGTGCCGACTTATCGCACACTCATCACTGCGAGCATGCCGCCGAAACGGCGCTCAATGCGGCTGACCCTCTTGACGCGGATAATAGGTGAATGGGTTAGCCGGACCGCCGCTGCCGCGACGCTCGATTTGGCCAGAGCCGCAAAGCTCGCGCAGCGCCCCAGTCACGCGCTCGTTGTAACCGTCCACGCCATAAAGCTTCTTGGCAAGCCGCGTCGCCGTCAGGCCCGGGGCTATGCGCACAAGCTTCTCAATTTCGTCGATCAGCATGGGCTTATGCTGATGGTACGCAGAGCCTGCCGCGGAGTTTCAAATTCCGGATTAAATAATCGCTTGCAAGCGCCGCCTCGGCCCGCGGCCAAAAGAACAGCCGGGACGCGCGGGGAGGATCGCCGGGTTCCGAGCCGTTTGCGCTGATTTTGATTTTCCTAATCGTCCCAAGTCGCTGGAACCAAATCCTGCGATCGGCGTTCCGGACCGGGGCGGACCCCGCGGATCCGGGTTGGGGACATCATGGCGCTAAATACCGATTACCATCGCAAGCAAGCGACCGTTCTGGTTCAGCTCGCCCAGACGACGCGCGACCGCGATACCGCAAAGGCTCTGATGCAGATGGCGGCGGAGCAAATTCGGCTCGCGGAACAAGTCCAATTCGGCCCCGGCCCTACCGTGGAACTCACCGGCTCCGTTGCGCGGCCTTGACCGGCGCAATGCCCGCGATCGGTGAGTGGCAAGAAGCGGCTGACGGCCACTGCTGCAAATCGGCTAACGGCGACTGCTACAAATCCCAGTAGCCGATTTGCGCCGCATCGGGCACTTCAAGACCCTCATTTTTGGGGGTATTCGATGGCCGTCTGGGTCCAATGCACGCGAAAAGCCGACAACTCGCCGATCTACCTCAATCTCGACAACGCAATCTGGCTCCGGTGGAACGAGGAAGAGCGATTTACCGCCGTGTCATGGACCAACGGCCTGATGGAGGCGATCGTCAGGGTGACGGAAACGCCGGACGAAATCCTCAGCAGCGCCGATCCGCTTCGGGATCTTTGAGTCGGCCGTGCCGCGGGGCGCCTCCTCATTCCGGGCGCTTTGTCCCAATCTCAATTCCGGGCTGTGCTTATCGGGAATCCGTACTGGCCGGCTCGACCTTTTTCACAATGTCCAAAAGAAAAGCCCCGCGGGTCGACCGCGGGGCAAAGTCGAGACGGGGACACGCGAGCTTTGGGGGTTGTCCCCACTCCCACAAAGATAACGGGCGAGATCGCCTTCGGTTTCAGGCCGGTTTTAATTCTACGTGGCCGAGTTCAAGCAGCGCCAACTTCCCAGGGGTTTGAACTCAGGCTACATTCGCCTAGGCAACCGCCTCTCGTTTTTCACCATCACCCTTAAGGAGAGCACAATGATACGGACTGCTTTTGCATTCGCGTTCGCAGCTTTGATTTTCGCGTGCATCGCCGCCCCTTCACGAGCCGCGCCGATGGCGCCGCTTCCGTCCGGCGTCGCCACCGCCCATACCGATCATGTGGTCGAGGCCGGGATGCCGGCGGTACCGGAGGAATGGGGTCTGGGGTTGCTGGTAATCGCGACAGGCCTTCGGCCGCATTCGGCGGCCTCGTTGTAAAGACAAACGCGGAGAAAAAGCCCCGGATTCGCTGGGGCTTTTTGCTGACCGCAAAACCGCACCTGAGCGGTGCAGCCTAGATGCGCGGTTGATGCCCGCGCTCGAGTGCCGACCGAATTCCGAGCTTTTTTGTTCAAATTTTCCGGATTTGCTTTTCCTAATTTGCAGTACGTCAATTTACATACCGACAACGGGAACCGGGTATGTTGCTGCCCGGGCGAGGAGGGCAACCCCAGGGCGCAACCATGTCTCAGCTTCTTGTTCGGTTCTTGAAGGATAAATCTGCAGCCACGGCCATCGAATACGGCCTGATTGCCGCCGGCATTTCCATTGCGATTATTGCCGTCGTCAACGGTCTCGGCACACAGTTGAATTCGACGTTCTCGAGCATCTCGACGCAACTGAAATAAGTCACGCATAGTCGATGCACTAACGAGGCCGCCGCACCTGGCGGCCTCTTTTTTTCGTCGTCCGGACCGGCGATCGTACCTCGATGTGGCTCGGGTATTTGTCCTCATCGAATTTCGAAGAGCCTCAATTTCGCGTTGACACGTACTGCGAATAGGCCCGACGATGTACGGATTCCAATCGTCGTGGGGACCCCATGCGCATTGCGACATCGATTATGCTTCTCGCCTGTCTGGCACTCGGCGGCTGCTTCGAAGGCAAACAGGGTCCGCCAGGCCCGAAGGGCGATCAGGGATCTCCCGGGGTCGCCGGACCCGCGGGTCCTCCGGGGCCTGCCGGACCTCCGGGACCTGCCGGACCTCCGGGACCGCAAGGACCTGCGGGAGCGCAAGGACCTGCGGGAGCGCAAGGACCTGCGGGAGCAAAAGGCGATCCGGGCGCTGCAGAAGCCAAATAGAAGCGCTTCCGGCGAGGCGGCCTTGCTTGGCGGCCTCGTTATTCGTGCAGCTACGGTATCGGATGACCGGCCGCATTTCGCGATTGGCACGGTTGATCACCCTGGGCCGGAAACGTCCCGGCTGATTGTTCCTAACCCACCGTCTCTTGACCTAGTGCGCTGATTTCGCAGCTTTAATTCGCGCTCGGCAGGAACCAATACTCACTGTGCTGCGTTAGCGCCATGTACGTCTTTTGACGTAATGGGGGATTGTCCATGCCGGACGGGCAAGTCGACGTCTATCGAGCTCATGCCGGCGTGTGCCTGTGGCTGGCGCAGAAGAGTAGCGATAGCGAAACCAGGGTTGTCTTGCTCGACATGGCCCGCGCGTGGCTGGCGTTGGCTGAGCAAGGCGAAAAGAACAGACAAACCACGCTGGTCTACGAGACGCCCGAGCCGCGCCGGCGCAGCGATCAGCAGCCGGAGCCTCGCCGATCCGAATCGTAAGATGAGCCGACAAGCCCACCTTTGCGTTTTGACCGGCGCCGGCTCACGCCTCGATGACAATTTTCGGCGCCGGGCGGCTTTCAGCCTGAAATCCGTCGCGCACCCGCGCGGCGATATCACGGAAGATTTGCGCGTACGCGCCATCCGGATCGGTCGCCACGACCGGCGCGCCGGCATCGGATTTTTCGCGGATGTCGATTGCCAGCGGCACTTCGCCGAGGAACGGCACGCCGAGCCGCTCGGCTTCATGACGCGCGCCGCCGTGGCCGAAAATATCCGAGCGCGTGCCGCAATGCGGGCAAATGAACGTCGACATGTTTTCGACGATGCCGAGCACCGGCACGTTGACGCGGCGAAACATGGCGATGCCGCGCCGGGCGTCGATCAAAGCGAGGTCTTGCGGCGTCGAGACGATCACGGCGCCCCGCAAAGGCACCTGCTGCGCCATGGTCAGCTGCGCGTCGCCGGTGCCGGGCGGCATATCGACCACCATGACGTCGAGCGAGCCCCATTCCACTTCGCGCAGCATCTGGGTGAGTGCCGACATCACCATCGGACCGCGCCAGATCATCGGCGTTTCTTCCTCGACCAAAAACCCGATCGACATCACTGCCATGCCGTGACGCATGATCGGCTTTAATCGGGTACCGCCGACTGTCTGCGGCTTTTCGCGGATGGCAAGGAGCTTGGGCATCGACGGCCCATAGATGTCGGCATCGAGAATGCCGACCTTGAGTCCGAGGTCGCGCAGGCCGAGCGCGAGATTGAGCGCGACCGTCGATTTGCCGACGCCGCCTTTGCCGGACGCAACCGCAATGATCGCGGCGACGCCGGGAATGCCCGCCGGTCCCGCCGGCCGTGGTGCTGTCCCATGTGCGCCTTGATGCGGCCGCGGGCCTGCGGGCGGACGTGGCGGGGCACTCCCGGTGTTGGCCGCGCGCTCGGCAGTGAGCGCGATCATGACCGATTGCACGCCGGGCACGGCGCGCACCGCTTTCTCGGCGCGCTCGCGCACGCTTTCCCACTGCTTCACTGCGGCAGCGTCAACGGTAATGGAGAAAAACACCTTGCCGTCGGTGGCGACGACGTCAGAGAGCTTTCCGCTCTGCGACAACGGCACGCCGTCGGGCCCCGAGACCGTGGCGAGCTTGGCCAGAACGTCATCCTTGAGCAATGCCATGGCCACCTCCACGCACGTTATGCACTAGATAGGACACCGCGGCTTGGGGCTCAATTGGCAGCCCGCCACTTGGTATAAAGCGGTCATAGCGATGGAGGACATGATGGCGAAGGTGGCGTTTGTCGGTCTTGGCGTGATGGGCTACCCGATGGCCGGGCATCTGAAAAATAAAGGCGGCCATGACGTCACCGTTTTCAACCGCACGGCGGCCAAAGCGGCAAAATGGGTCGCCGAATACGGTGGCGAGAGTGCGCCGACGCCGCGGGAGGCCGCCGCGGGCCCGGATTTCGTCATGGCTTGCGTCGGCAATGACCATGATCTCCGCGAAGTCATGCTCGGCAAGGACGGCATTTTTGCCGGCGCGCACAAAGGCGCCGTCGTGGTCGACCACACCACCGCCTCGGCCGAGATCGCCCGCGAACTCTATGCGGAAGCCAAAAACCGCGGCTTCGACTTCATCGATGCTCCTGTCTCCGGCGGCGAGGCCGGGGCGCAGAACGGCGCACTCACGGTGATGTGCGGCGGCGATGCGGGTGTATTCGCCCAAGCCGAGAAAGTTATCGCTGCGTACGCACGCGCCTGTAATCTTCTCGGCGCCTCCGGTTCCGGTCAGCTCGCCAAGATGGTGAACCAGATTTGTATTGCCGGTGTGGTCCAGGGCCTCGCCGAGGCGTTGCATTTTGCGCAAAAAGCCAATCTCGATATCGAGAAGCTGATCGCCACCATCTCCAAGGGCGCCGCGCAATCCTGGCAGATGGAGAACCGCTACAAGACCATGACCGCCGGCAAGTTCGATTTCGGCTTCGCGGTGGACTGGATGCGCAAAGATCTCGGCATCTGCCTCACCGAAGCGCGGCGAAACGGCGCCCATCTGCCGCTGACCGCTTTGGTCGATCAGTTCTACTCCGAAGTACAGGCGATGGGCGGCAAGCGCTGGGATACGTCAAGCCTGATCGCGCTGCTGCAGCGCTGATCGTCGAGGTCAGCTCACCGCAGCCTTCTCGACGTACGGCCGGAATGTCGCTTTTTCCGTTCCACAGTCGGGGCACCGCCAGTTCGCCGGGATATCGGCAAAGGCTGTGCCCGGCCTGATCGATTGCTGCGGCAGACCGTTGACCTCTTCGTAGATGAAATAGCAACCGCGGCAGATAAAGCGGCGCTGGCCGCCGCTCATAACCGGCATCGGCGTATGAACGACGGGATGGGCCGACGTCACGCGTGGCACGAACACCAAATCGCCGACGGCGATCTGGCCGCCGTCGCGCACGACCAAATAGATGCCGAGGTTTTTGTGCCCGAACGCCGCGCGAAGCGAACCTGGAATGTCGAGATCGCGGCGTCCGGTCGCCGGATTGACGTTGGTCGCGCCGCAACGGCCGTTCTTGCGGTCAACAGCGAAGATCGCACCACCAATCCTGATCTCGCTGCCGACCCAGTCGAATTCCTCCCATGGTTTGGCGCCGTCGATATAGATATTCGCGCGAAAGCGCAGCGGATCGATGTCCACGCCCCATTGCGCTTCGAGCTCGCGCACGGTCGCGAGATTGATCAGCGAGATCACATTATCGGGCTTATCCATGAAGTGTCCGCCGCTCGAGCGAACAAGCGTCGGCGGCGCCTTCAAGGTCGGCAGCAATTGCCAGAAGAAGTTCTCAATCCTCGTGCGGTCCGCCTCGTCGGCAAGCTGCGCTGCGGCGACCTGTTGATTGCCTTGCTTGACCGTCAGGTGGAGCGAATTGAGATCGAGATAGGTATTCACCCGTGCCAGATTCTCATCCAGCATGAGCATGACGAACAGGCCTTTCTTGGCCCATTTCGGATCACCGCTGTCGATCGGCGCACCGGGCCGGGCCAGCGCAAAAATGCGGTCGTGAGGAAACGGCTTTTCCGCTTCGAGCGAGACATTCGACAACGGCTGGGCACTCAACCCCTTGATCGGGTAGCGATAGATCTTGCTGACCGCGATCATCACGTTGCCTGCTTGTCTGGCCGCGCCGACCGCCAAGCTTCGCCGCCCGCGACGCCGCGCCGTTAGAGCCGGCTTGCGGAGAAAGGTGGGGTCCAGTTTGCGCAGCTTGCTGACGTTCGCGACCGGCGCCGGCGTCGGGACGCTTGCTTTGACAAGAAGAGAATTGACGTCGGCGCTTGGATCGTCGAGGGCGTCGTCGATGGCGTCGGACAGCCGCGAAATGCCCTGATCGATCTGCTTGCGCGACAGCGCGGCGTAACCAAGGATCAGCCCGCGCTGCGTCAATGTCGAAGCCCGCGCCACGTAGGCGCCGCCCGAGGTAAACGAGTAGACTCCGATGCGCGCGCGGCGGGCGAGGCTCTCGACGATTGCGGCGTTGGGCACGCCCGGCGGCAAGTACCAGACGAGATGCAGGCCAGCCGCCTGCCCGGTCACGCTAATGTCGCCGAAGTTGCGGCGCAGCGCGGTCAGCAGGTAATCGCGGCTTTCCTTGTAGCGTGCGCGCGTGCGCAGCAGATGCGCCGTGTACGAACCGGCGCGCATCATTTCGGCGAGCGCCGATTGTTCGAGCCAAGGGTTGCCGTTGTTGAGCAGTCCTTTTGCTGCCGCAACGACGCTGGCGAGCTGTTCGGGAACGACCATATACCCCAGGCGCAAGCCAGCGCCGAGCGAACGGGAAAACGAGCCAAGATAAATGGTGCAATCCGGCGCGGTGGCAGCGATCGCCTGCATCGGCGAGCCTTCGTAGCGAAGATCGCCGTCGCGATCGTCTTCCAGGATGTAACAGCCGTAGCGTCGGGCCCACGCCACGATCGTATGGCGGCGCTGAAGCGACAGCGTGTGCCCGGTCGGGTATTGGTGCGACGGCGTGAGATATAGCAGTGCCGTCGGCCGCTGCGGCAGTTCTTCCGGGATCAGGCCTTCGAAATCGACCGGCACGCTCGCCACCTCGGAGCCGGTCGCCTCGAACGCGAATGCCGCGCCCTGATAGCAGGGGTCCTCGATCGCGCTCGGCGTTCCATGATTGAGGAAAAGCCCAGCCGCAATGCTCGTGCCTTCCTGTGCGCCATTGACAATGACTATGCGGCTTGGATCGGCGGCGATGCCGCGCGTCGTCGCCAGGTGATCGGCAATGGCCGAGCGCAACGCCGGCAGTCCGGCTGGGTCGCCATATTGCGACAGCCCGCCGTTGCCACCATGCGAGAGACTGGCCTGCAACAAACGACGCCAGGTCTTGACCGGGAAAAGCGCCGGGCTTGGCCGGCCAGGAAAGAAATCGAACGACAAGCGGTTGCGGTGCTGATCGACCAAATTCTGCACGCGCAACGGCAGTAGCGGCATCGGCATGTGCGAGAGCATGCCAGCACCGGTTGGCTCGGGCGCGTGCATTTCGGTCGCGACCGGCGCTCCGGGCAGCGCCTCGGCGACAAAAATTCCCGAGGCCGGCCGGGATTCGACATAGCCTTCGATGATCAGCGTGTCATAGGCGCGGATAACGGTGTTGCGCGATACCGAAAGTTGCTCGGCCAAACGCCGTGAAGACGGCAGCCGCGTGCCGCCGCGAATTCGCGCGTGCCGGATGGCATCACGAAGCTGTTCGACCAGCTGGCTCGTTAACGGTTCACGCCGGGACCGGTCGAGGAGGACGGGTATCTGCATATGCTAAAAGCGCCGCCTGGCGGCCGTTTTTCTGATCAACCCGGCGGGGCATGTTATCTGGACGCTGCAGTTTTTCAAAGCTGGTGGCGACTGGTCCCGTCAATCCAAGAACAACTGGACTCACCGCGGCGGCTATGCGAGCGCTTTTGCCTAAGACAAAGGCACGACTTGCGCGAAAGATAAGAAGCTGGGTGGTCCACTAAGCAGATTCGCATCGTCGAACGGTCGTCTGCGGCGATATTCCGGTGCCATCGCATTTTCTAACCGTGGCTCTCAGCGCAGGCGCGATCACGAGGCATGATTTCCCACAGCCGGAACTAAGGCGAACGCCCGGACGAGAATGCCGGTGCTTGCCTCTTTTGAATGGAGAAAGCTCATGCAGACTGCAAGACATTCGTGGCTTGCCGCCCTGGTCGCGTCGACGTTTCTGGTAGCAAGCATCGCCAAGGCTGCGGCCGAAGATACCATCAAAATCGGGATCCTCCACTCGCTATCCGGTACGATGGCGATCAGCGAGACAATTCTTAAGGATTTGATGTTGATGCAGGTTGCCGAACTCAATCAGAACGGCGGCCTTTTGGGCAAGAAAGTCGAAGCCGTCGTCGTCGATCCGGCTTCAAACTGGCCATTGTTCGCGGAAAAAGCCCGCGAACTGATTAGCAAGGATAAGGTCGCGGCCGTGTTCGGCTGTTGGACATCAGTGTCGCGCAAATCCGTGCTGCCCGTGTTCGAAGAACTAAACGGCCTGTTGTTCTACCCGCTGGAATATGAAGGCGAGGAAGCATCCTACAATATCTTCTACGGCAGCTCGGTGCCAGACAACAAAGCCATCCCCGCAGTCGAGTATCTGATGGGCAAGGATGGCGGCGAGGTCAAACGCTTCATCCTCGAAGGCACTGACTACGTCTATCCACGCACCAGCAACAAGATCATCCGCGCGTTCCTGACGGCGAAAGGCGTCAAGGACGAAGACATTATGGAAAAGTACACACCATTCGGCTTTGCCGACTGGCAGACCGAAGTTGCAGCCATCAAAAAGTTCGGCTCCGCTGGCAAGAAGACGGCCGTGATCTCCACCATCAACGGCGACGCCAATGTCCCATTTTACAAGGAGCTCGCCAATCAGGGCATCAAGGCGTCCGACATCCCTGTCATCGCCTTCTCAGTCGGTGAGGAGGAATTGGCGGGCGTCGATACCAAGCCGCTGGTCGGACACCTCGCAGCCTGGAGCTATTTCGAATCGGTCAACAAACCGGAGAACAAGGCCTTCATCGCCAAGTGGCATGCCTACATGCACGACAATAAGCGTGTAACCAATGACCCGATGGAATCCGCCTATATCCTGTTTCACATGTGGGCGCAGGCGGTGCAGCAAGCCGGCACGACCGAGGTCGATGCCGTGCGGCAGGCGATGATTGGGCAAAAAGTGAAGTCGCCATCTGGCTTCGAAGTGGTGATGGGCGCCAATCATCACATGGCGAAGCCGGTGATGATCGGAGAAATCCAGGCCAACGGGCAGTTTGCTATCGTCTATCAGAGCAACGCACTGCCGCCGAAAGCCTGGAGCCCGTACGTGGAGGCCAACAAGGGCAAGGTCGCCGATTGGTCCTGGCCTTGGGCATGCGGCGGCTGCACAGCACCAAAGTACAGCACGTTCTAGCGCGCCCGGAGCCGAGCATCGCGCGCAACGGCCTGGTGAACGGCGCAATCGCCGCCACCAGGCCGACTTTTTATGCCGCAGCGCTCGGCCGCGCCGATACCTGTTGGTGCCAACGCCGTACATTGGTGAGTTCGTCGGGTAACGGGAGCTTCGGCACTTTCATGAAATCCACCGCCGTGAAAGCGGTGATGTCGGCGACGGTGAAATCGTTGCCGGCGACGTAGGGCCGCTTCTTCAGTTCGCCATCCAGGAGCTGGAGAAATTCGTAGACCCGCGGCTTGTTGGCCTCGCCCCAGTCCGGGACTTGAGGATTGACCAGGGGTTTCATGAAGGGGTGGAGATGCTGGAAAATGGTCGTCACCGGCCCCATGAGGTTAAACTCGGCGCGCCTGTTCCACATTTCCACCTGCGCTACTTCAAGCGCGCCGCGGCCGAACAAGGGCGGATCTGGCTGCAGCGCCTCGAAGTAGCGGCAGATTGCAATCAATTCTGTGATCACCGTGCCATCATCGAGCACCAGCGCCGGCAACCTTCGCATCGGATTGATCGCCGCGAAAGCTTCGGTTCGGTGCTGCAGGGCGCCGATGTCCACCGGCTCGATCGGAACCTTAATCCCCTTTTCGGCGAGAAATATCCGGACCCGCCGCGGATTGACCGCGCGGCCGCCGTCATAGAGCTTCATGTCGATGGCCCTTATCCCGTTGAGCCGCCGACCTTATCGCGGCCCGAAACCGGTCGCCAGCGTGGCCTAAAGCCAGTCCGGCCAGCGAAAAAACCACAATATCCGAGCCATTATGCGCAGTTACCGACAGCCAAGTGCGGTCTTTGAGCACCTCGTCTTAAGGAATTTCGGCGACTTTTGACGCAAATTATCGGCAGCCGCAGACAATAATGCCAAGTACGACCAGCGAACCGCGCGAGGGGGCAGCGCTTGGCGCCGCCCCGTCGACGAAGCGGCGCCTCGCCAGCCAGCACGTGCGCGAAGCGCGCGATCGGCTGACTTCGACCAGCGGCACGCGGCCGGTTTTCGACTACGAACTGCTGCGCCAGTTCGCCCAGAACCGGCTGTCCGGGTCGCTGGTGATCGTGCTCCTCATCGTCACCATCGGCGTCCTGTCGAGCCTATGGACGCAAGTGCTGACTGCCGGGATCTGGACCGCCGGCGCGTTGCTCATTCATCTGGTTATTATCCGCACCTGCCGGCAATTCCTCAATGAGCCGCCGGGCACAGCGAACCTGCGCTCCTGGCGGCTGCGCTTTATCATGCTCGATCTGTTCTTCGGCATGGCGTGGACCTTTATCCTGATCCATCCGCTCGGCGTCGACGAACAATCCGGCATGTTCATGCTGTTTATCATGCTGCTGGTGGTGGCGATCTCCAGCATGCTGGCGTCAAGTCTGCCGGTCGCGGTAATGGCGCTGACCTTGCCGGTGACAATCGCAATCGCGCTCGACTTCGTGCTTAAGGGCACGCTGCACCATTACATCCTCGCAGTCATGGCGCTGACCGCCGAGGGGTACTTTTCGCTGCTGGCTTACCGGCTCTATTCGACGACGCTGGCGACGTTGGAGGCGCGCGCCGAGAAGGACGCGCTGATCGGCGAGCTTGAACAATCAAAGTCGATTTCCGACGAGGCCCGCCGCCGTGCCGAAGGTGCCAATATTGCCAAGTCACGCTTCCTCGCGCAGATGAGTCACGAGCTACGCACGCCGCTCAACGCCATCCTCGGTTTCTCGGAAGTGATGAGCGCCGAAATCTTCGGTGCCCACGCGGTGCCGATGTATAAAGACTACGCTGCCGACATTCACAGTTCCGGCGTGCATCTTCTAAATCTCATCAACGAGATCCTCGATCTGTCGCGGATCGAGGCCGGCCGCTACGAGCTTAACGAGGAGGCGGTGTCGCTGCACCGCGTGGTGGAGGATTGCCACCATCTCCTCAAACTGCGCGCCAGCAATCGCGGCATCACCATCCACGAATTGTTCGAGCCCGACATGCCGCGGCTCTGGGCCGATGAGCGCGCGGTGCGCCAGATCTGCCTCAACCTTCTCTCCAACGCGATCAAGTTCACCCCGCAAGGCGGCGAGATCTGGCTGAAGGTCGGCTGGACGGCGTCAGGCGGACAATACATGAGCGTGAAAGACACCGGGCCAGGCATTCCGGAGGAAGAAATCCCCGTTGTGCTCGCCTCGTTCGGTCAGGGCTCCAACTCGATCAAGTCGGCCGAACAAGGCGCCGGCCTTGGCCTGCCGATCGCCAAGAATCTCATCGATCTTCACGGCGGCACATTCACGCTCAAATCCAAATTGCGGATCGGTACCGAGGTGGTCGTAACGTTCCCGCCAGAGCGGGTGATGGCTGCGCTGGCGCCGATGCCTGACAGCGCGCCGCCAGTTGCGCCGCGCGCGGACGCATTGTCGGCAGCCCCGTTTTCGTCGGCATCCGACGAATCGACAAACCGCGCCCGCCGTGCGTTGTTTGGGACTTGAGCATGATCGGCAACATTAGCGATCATTTTCCCGAAATGATCTTGCTCCATTCAAACATTACCGCGGCAGACTGAAATCCCCTAAAGTGCAGTGTAAGTCGGCGTCGAGAGGGATGTAATCCGTGCGCCAGCGCCTGTTATGGATGGTCCTGACCGGCCTTCTGATTGCCGCTGTCGTCTTCATCGTCCGCCACAGCCAGGCGACGCTCGGTCGGTTGTCGAGCGGTGATTCTGTTTGGCTTGTTTACAAGATCGCGCTCTTGGTCTTTGTCGGCGCCGGCGTGTTCATCATGTTCCGCGGCCGCTTCGTAAAAGCGCTGGCCGCGGCGCTGCTCTGGATCGTGCTCGCGCTGGTTTTGGTCGTCGGCTATTCCTATCGTTACGAACTGCACGACGTCGCCGACCGCGTCATGGCCGAGCTGGTGCCCGGACATGTCATCACGCGTGGACGAACCGTCGAGGTCGCCCGCACGGTGAACGGCGACTTTGACGTGACCGCACAGATCAACGGCGCGCGCGTCGCCATGGTGCTCGACACCGGCGCCAGTTCCGTGGTGCTGACGCGTGAGGACGCCAAGGCCGCAGGACTGCCGCTGGAGGTACTCGCCTATACGACCAACATCGAAACCGCCAATGGGCGCGCGCGGGCGGCGCCGGTGACGCTCGATCGGCTTGCGATCGGTGGTCTCGTCGAACACTCGGTCGCCGCCCTGGTGGCTCAGCCCGGCCAACTCAAAACGAGCCTCCTCGGCATGACCTTTCTCAACCGGCTGCAAAGCTGGGAAGTCCGCGGCGACCGGTTACTGCTGCACGGATATCCGTAGCCCCAAACGACGGACTTACAACCAAAACAGACTGACAAGAAACCGCAACGACACCAGCAGCAGAAAACAACCGAACGCGATTTCCAATGTTCGCCGCGACAGCCGATGCGCGAGGCGCGCGCCATAAGGCGAAACCAAGCTCGCCACCGGCGCCATCACCACGAGCCCGATCAGTGAAACGAAGCCCAGCGAGAATGGCGGCAACAGCGCCTGGTGCGGCAGGCCCGCGAGCGCGAAACCGATCGCGCCGGCCGCGGTGATGGGGACGCCAATGCCCGCCGAAGTCGCAACGGCATTGTGGATCGGCTTGCCATAGATCGTCAGTACCATGGTTGAGATCGCGCCGCCGCTTACGCCCATCAGCGATCCACAAAGTCCAATGCCGAATCCGTAGAGCGCCATCGGCACTGTGCCGGGCAGCTCGGTGCCGAGATTCCAGCGGTCGCCCGCAAACAAAAGCTTGATCGCGATGAAGCTCGCAATGAGCACGAAGGAAATTGTAAACACAGCGGCCGGCGCAAACGCCGCGATCACGGCTCCGCAAGCAACCCCGATGACCGCGGGTATTGACCAAAGTCTGATCACGCCCGGGATCACATACCCCTTGGCGCGGTGCGTGAGGTATGAGCGGAAAGCCGTCGGTACGATGATCGCAATCGAAGTGCCGACGCAAAGCTGCATGCGCACATCTTCGGAGACGCCAAGAACACGAAACACTTCAAACAGCACCGGCACAATCACCGAACCGCCGCCAACGCCGAACGTGCCGGCGAGCAGTCCGGTAATCACCCCGCCGACGACGATCGCAAGCGCGAGCCAAAGGATTTCGTGTAAACCAACGCCGAGAAACATTTGCTGCGCACTTACGCCGTTCGTTTCACGCCGCGATGTGCGCCAATTCGCGGTCGCCGTCTACCACCAGTGAAAGCGCAGCAGCCAAGACCTCGGCGCCTGCCCCCGGCTCGCCGGCCGCTTCCGCCAGGCGCCGCCGGAAAGCGCGCGCTCCCGGCATCGCGCGGAATAATCCATGCAGATGCCGCGTGATGGCATGAAGCCGGGTGCCTTGCGCCAACTCGCGCTCGATATACGGAATCAAAGCCGCCGCCGCCCGCTTGGGCGACGCAAAAGAGTCCTCTTCGCCAAAGAAAACCAAATCGACGTTGAGCAGCCGCCAAGGCTCCTGATAGGCGGCGCGCCCGAGCATAACGCCGTCCACGTGCGCAAGGTGCTCGTGCGCTTCTTTGAGCGTGCCAATGCCACCGTTGAGAACGATCGTCAGATGCGGATGCGCCGCTTTCAGCCGATAGACCCGCGCGTAGTCGAGCGGCGGCACCTCGCGGTTTTCTTTCGGCGACAAACCTTTTAGCCAAGCCTTGCGGGCATGCACGATGAGCGCATCCACACCCGCCTGTTCCATCGAGCGGGCAAAAATATCCAGCGACTGCTCCGGATCCTGATCGTCAATGCCGATGCGGCACTTCACGGTTATGGGGATGGACACCGCGGCCTTCATCGCCGCAACGCAGTCGCCAACAAGTGCCGGCTCCGCCATCAGACAAGCACCGAAGCGGCCATCCTGCACCCGGTCGGAGGGGCAACCGACATTCAGATTGATTTCGTCGAAGCCGAGATCGGCGCCGATCCGCGCACAGATGCCAAGCGCTTGCGGATCGGACCCGCCAAGTTGGAGCGCCAGCGGATGTTCGGCGGCATCAAAGCGCAACAACCGCGCCCGGTCGCCATGCAGCACCGCGCCGGTGGTCAGCATCTCGGTATAAAGCAACGCGCGAGCGCGTCAGCAGCCGATGGAAGAACCGGCAATGCCGGTCGGTCCATTCCATCATCGGAGCGACTGAAAATCGGCGGGACCGAC
>CAWJBG010000027.1:0-32427 GCA_963841025.1 uncultured Alphaproteobacteria bacterium
TCTGCCGTGATTCGTTAATTTTAACAGACACCATACTAATTCTCGTCAAGGCCGATATCGTACTATTTCCGGCGTCTCTGACCCATTTTCGCGCTTCCGGTACGATATTGCCTTACTTTTCAGGTTCCGGTCGTACAGCAATGGCTAATTTTTGCCAGTAAAACCCCTCAGCCAACGACCTCGTGGGACGATGATACTCAAACGCCTAATACGCGCACTTCGACGGCGGACGTCCAGGTCCACACCGGCATAAACCGTCCGTTTGGGAACGTACGAGCTATCGTTTGACGATCACAGCACCAAATTCCGCGGCTGCTTCCATCAGCCACTCCGAAAAGGCAATCGCAAAACTGCGGAACATCGTGAACTCGTAGGTCGGAACATCGTCGATTTGCCAAAAATGCACGCCGATGTGGGAGACCGTAGTGATCGCTACATCACCAGAGCGAAAAACACTTGGATGCAGGTCGATGTGTAGACCCTTCGCAAGAGCATCGCGTGCGCGCGGACCGCTAACACGTATCATCGCACGACCGTCGGACTGATCGACGACAGAGGCAACGCCGAGAAGTGGTGAACTTAGAGAAGAGGCAAATGCATGTCGGTCGCGCTGCTCGCCGAGTGCGAGCCATTGCGATGATCCGCTCCAAACGAATGAAATGTGGGGCGAACTGACGTAACGTGGAGTGAGAGGCAAAGCGATATTGAAACTCTCCAATATCCGCGCGCCAAGTTGTACGTCCGCACCTTTGCGGGCGAGAACCTGTAACAATGAAACGCCGGTCCGCTCGGCTATTGTAACGCCGGGGCTTTGTGCCACTCCGTGCGGCCGGGGCGCCCGCGGGGAGTCGAGGATCGAAACGGGCGTTAGCGAAAAATTAGACACGCAGCCTCTCACCTTGCTGATCAATGAAACACGGCGAGCAAACATCGACCTCAATGTCGGCATCGCGCACCAGATCCACGGCGCGAACGCGCTCACCCAAACGCTCGGGCCCATGTTGCAAGAGGCCCAGCCCGATCCAGTGACCAAGCGAGGGCGAGAACGCGACCGAGGTCACGACACCTTGATCGTGCTTTGCATCGGTCGCGGCATCGGACGGCAAAAGATGTGCGCCAGCTCGCAGTCGTTTGGTACGATCGAGCGGCCTAAGGCCTACGATGCGCACGCGGTCCGGATCAGCCAGTGCCGGCCGGTTCGCCAGCACGCGCCCGATATAATCCTTCTTGGTGGACATCATTCTGCCGAGGCCAAGATCGCGGGCAGTGGTGCGCCCGTCAATCTCGTTGCCCGCGACGTGCCCTTTCTCAATGCGCATGACGCTCAAAGCTTCCGTGCCGTAAGGCGCGATATCATACGGCGCGCCCGCCTGCATCAGCACCTGCGCAAGCGCGTCACCGTACCTCGCCCCGACGCCGATTTCATAAGCCAGCTCTCCCGAAAACGAGATGCGGTAGAGCCTTGCCGACGCGCCGCCGCACACCGCTACGTCAGCCGCTGCCATATAAGGAAACGCCTCGTTGCCAATATCGAACTGCGGGTCGACAATAGCTCGCAGCACCTTTCGCGCATTTGGCCCTGCTATCGAATACTGCGCCCATTGATCGGTCGCTGAAACGAATTGCACGTCCAGTTCGGGCCACAAGACCTGATGGCAAAACTGCATGTGTTGAAAAACGCGCCCTGCATTTGCGGTTGTCGTGGTCAGAAAGAAGCAGTCGTCGGCAAGACGCGCAACCGTCCCATCGTCCAACGCGAACCCATCTTCACGCAGCATCATGCCGTAGCGGACACGTCCGACCGGCAACGTGGAGAAAGTATTGATGTAGAGCCGATCAAGAAAGACGCCGACGTCCGGGCCTCGCAGCTCAATCTTGCCAAGCGTCGACACGTCGCAGAAGCCGACACTATCTCGAACCGAACGAACTTCGCGATTAACGCTTTCCAACCAGTCTTTTTCGCCGGGCCTTGGAAAATACTGCGCCCGCAACCAGGGGCCGACTTCGGTGAATGTTGCACCGCGCTCCTGCGCCCAACTGTGTGACGGCGTACGGCGGACGGGCCGAAATGCTTTGCCACGATGAGATCCGGCGAACGCGCCGATCGCCACCGGCGTATAGGGTGGTCGATACGTTGTCGTTCCAGTCGCTGGAATTGAACGACCAGTTAGCGCAGCCATCATTGCTAATCCAACGACATTCGCGGTGCGGCCCTGATCGGTCGCCATTCCGAGCGTTGTGTAGCGTTTGAGGTGCTCGACTGAGCGAAATCCTTCGCGCGCCGCCAACATCACGTCCGCCGCCGTGACATCGTTTTGAAAATCCACAAAGGCCTTCTGGATTGAATCGGTCACGTGCCAAAACGGCTGCACCTCAAAATCTTCATCATGCGCCGTCGGCAACGCGTCAGAGACGACTTTAAAACCTAGCGCCTCAGCCAGTGACCGCGCGGCGAGACTGCCTTCCTTGATACATGCCGCCAGCGTCATTGCACCGTTGGCGGCACCGACGACTGTCATCCCCTTCGGCGCTGAAACCGTTACAAACGCGGCGATCTCTTCCCGCCAACTCGGCCGCGCGCCATGATGACCGGCAAGACCGATGTTGGGATTCCAGCCGCCCGAAACGGCAATTGCATCGCAGGCAATGGTCTGTCGACTGTGCGCAGTCTGGACCAGCGCCGCGCGGACGCCGCGGCCGCCCTTTGTCCCTATGAGGGTTGCACCAAGAAAAACGTCCCCGTCCAAATCCGCAGCAATAGCGTCCGGTACAGCCGACCTGGTGTCGACCAGCGCGACGACGTTAATTCCATTCGCCCGTAGATCGCGTGCTGTACGCCAACCGTCGTTATTGTTGGTAAAGACAAGAACCTCTCGTCCCACTGCCGCCGCAAATCGGTTCGCGTAAGTGCGAGCGGCGGCCGACATCATGACTCCCGGGCGATCGTTGCCGCCAAAGACGATTGGGCGCTCAATGGCACCGGCAGCGAGCACCGCTCGCTTTGCCACGATGCGCCAAAGACGTTGCCGCGGTTGATCGGGCGCTGGCGTCGGCCGATGGTCCGAGACCCGCTCAAGTGCACCGTAGACGCTATCGTCGTAACAACCGAAAACGGTCGTCCGCGACATCAGCCGGACATCTCGAAATCCGGCAAGCTCGGCGATCGCGGAGCGCGCCCAAAGAGCGCCGGGAGCGCCGTCCATCTCTTGCCGATCGCTCAGCAGACGGCCGCCAAAGACAAAATCCTCTTCGCAAAGAATTACGCGCGCCCCCGCCCGTGCGGCCACAAGAGCGGCTGAAAGACCGGCGGGTCCGCTGCCGATGACCAGCAGGTCGCAAAACGCATTGGCATGTTCATAATGATCCGGGTCTGGCGCTTTCGCGCCGCGTCCGAGACCAGCGGCACGCCGGATCAGCGGCTCGTAGATCCGCTCCCAAAATGAAGCCGGCCACATGAAAGTCTTGTAGTAGAAGCCGGCGCCGATCACCGGCGAGAACAAAGAATTCACGCGCCGCAGATCAAAATGAATCGATGGCCAACCATTTTGCGTCTTCGCTTCGAGACCATCGTACAATTCAATCGTCGTCGCTTTGGTGTTGGGCTCGCGCCGGGCGCCGGACCGCAGTTCCACCAGCGCATTCGGCTCTTCCGAGCCGGCGGTCAGCACACCGCGTGGCCTATGATATTTGAAACTCCGTCCGATTATGCGTTGGCCCGAAGCCAGCAGCGCCGACGCGAGTGTATCTCCGGCAAAGCCGGTTAAGTTTCGGCCGTCCAGTGTAAACGCCAACGGGACGTCGCGATTGATCAATCCGCCCTTCGGTAATCGAAACGAATTCGAAGCGGCCGGCGACGCGGTCATGAGCGCACCGCGGCCTTCGCTGCCGGCTCAGCACTGAATATTTCATGTGTGCGCGTATCGCGGACTACGACAAGCCAAGCCTGGCAACCGAAGCCGTGATACCAAAACTCGCGATGCGGTCCGGCCGGATTGTCACGCAAATACACGTAGTCTACGAACCGGCTCGCGGCGTCCGGATCACTGGGATCGGGACGCGATACCGTTGCATCGCCGAGGTAACTGAACTCGCGGACATCGCGCGCGCCGCAGAAAGGACACGGGATTCGCATCGCGGATTGCTCAGTGCAAATTGGGCTGGGCGCCGGCGCCCCGCTCGTCGATCAAGCGACCTGAGGTGTAGCGGTCCAGGCGATACGCCACCGCGGACGGATGCGGCTCATCGCGCGCGATCAAATGCGCCAGGCACCATCCTGCCGCCGGGGTGGCTTTGAAACCGCCGTAGCACCAGCCGGCGTTGAGGTACAAACCTTCGATGGACGTCCGATCGATGATCGGCGAACCGTCCATCGACATATCCACTAGGCCGCCCCACGAACGCACGACTCGCAGCCGGCCGAGCGAGGGCATCATTGCCATGCCGCCTTCGCAAACGTCCTCGACAGTGGGGAGGTTGCCGCGCTGTGCGTAGGAATTGTAGCCATCGATATCGCCTCCGAACACGAGGCCGCCTTTGTCCGACTGGCTGATGTAAAAGTGCCCGGCTCCAAAGGTGATGACGTGATCGACCAGCGGCTTGATTCCTTCAGTCACAAACGCCTGCAGGACGTGGCTTTCGATGGGGAGGCGTAAGCCGGCCATATCGGCAAGCCGCGAACTGTTGCCGGCAACGCTTACCGCGATCTTGTCGGCGCGGATAACGCCGCGGGATGTTTCAACAGCGACGACCCGGCCCGCGTTTATTTGGATGCCGGTAACCTCGCAGCTCTGAATGATGTCAACGCCACGCTGGTCGGCGGCGCGGGCATAGCCCCAGACCACCGCGTCGTGACGTGCCGTCCCGCCGCGGCGTTGCAACAATCCGCCGTGGATTGGGAATCTTGCATCATCGAAGTCCAGATAGGGCACCAGGTCGGCGGTCTGAGCACGATCCAACAGTTCGGCATCAACACCATGAAGCCGCATCGCATTGCCGCGCCGGGCAAAGGCATCGCGCTGCGCGTCGGAATGATAAAGATTGAGCACGCCGCGTTGACTGACCATTGTGTTGTAGTTGATGTCCTGCTCCAGGCCCTCCCAAAGCTTCATCGACCATTCGTAGAACGGGATGTTTCCCGGCAGCAGATAGTTGGAGCGGATGATCGTGGTATTGCGGCCCGCATTGCCGGAGCCGATCCAGTTCTTTTCCAGCACCGCCACATTGCTGATACCGTGATTTCGGGCGAGGTAATAAGCGGCGGCCAGCCCATGACCGCCACCGCCAATAATCACCACGTCGTAATGATCGCGCGGCGTCGCGTCGCGCCAAACCGGCGCCCAATCGCGGTTACCTTTCAGCGCGTTCCAAGCGAGCGCGAGCGCGGAGTTCCGCATAAGCTAACAATCGAGCGTGGTCTGCCGCTCCCAGTCGGTGAGATGACGGCAGTAATTGTCCCAATCGGCGCGTCTGAGCTTAAGGTAGGAGTTCGTGAAGTCTTCTCCCAACGCGCTCTTAAGGACCGAGGATTTTTCCAGTGATCGCAGGGCATCGAGCAGATTGAGCGGTAGCTTTCCGGCATTCTTGGCTTTGTCGCCCTCGGTGTACATGTTGATGTCGAGGCGCTTGCCAGGATCGCGCTCGTTCTTGAGCCCATCGAGTCCAGCCGCCAGAACCGCCGCAGGCAGCAGGTACGGATTGGCGGCGCCGTCCGCGAGCCGAAACTCAAAGCGACCGGCATCTGGAATCCGGATCATGTGGGTGCGGTTATTGCCCGCGTAACTAATGGTGTTTGGCGACCAGGTCGCGCCGGACAGCGTCGGCGGCGCGTTGATGCGTTTGTACGAGTTCACCGTAGGATTGGTAATGGCGCACATCGCATCTGCAGAATGCATGACGCCGCCGATGAAGTGGTACGCCGTCTTCGAAAGGCCAAGCTCGCCATTTTTTTCGGCGAAGACGTTCTTGTTCTTTCCCGTCCACAACGAGACGTGCATGTGGCATCCGCTGCCGGTCAGATTTGAAAACGGCTTCGGCATGAACGTCGCGCGAAAGCCGTGCTTCTCAGCGATCGACTTCACCATGAACTTGAAGAACGCCTGCCGGTCGGCAGTCACGAGCGCATCGTCGTATTCCCAGTTCATTTCAAACTGGCCGTTGGCATCTTCGTGGTCGTTTTGATACGGCCGCCAGCCAAGCGCGACCATAGCGTCGCAAATCTCGGCGACAATCTCATAGCGGCGCATCAGCGCCTGCTGGTCATAACAGGGCTTTGCCTGTTGATCGGCTGCGTCCGAAATGGCGTTGCCATCCGGCGTGATCAGAAAATACTCGCACTCGACGCCGGTCTTCATTGCCAAGCGGTCCTTGGACGCATTCGCGATGACGCGCTTGAGGACCTGGCGTGGATTCTGCGCGACCTCCTTGCCGTCCATGAAGAGATCGCCGGTGACCCAGGCGACGCCCGGCTTCCAGGGTAACGGAATAACAGTGCTTGGGTCGGGCATGACCAGCACGTCCGGATCGGCAGGTGTCATGTCAAACCAGGCGGCAAAGCCGGCAAAGCCGGCGCCCGATTTGGCGACCGTCTCGATAGCGCTGACGGGGACGATCTTTGCCCGCATGGTGCCGAAAAGATCGACGAACGCGATCAGGAAATATTTGACGCCATACTGTTTGGCTACGTCCTTCCAAGTCGCCATCCCTCAATCCTCACCCTTGGCTTTCCCACCCGACAAATTTCGTTTCAGCTCAAGTCTCACAATTTGTCCGCGCCCGGAATCCAGTTCGTTCCGGCTAGCGGGACCCGCGCCATGGCCGCGGCTTCGATGGTTAGCGCAGCCAAATCTTCTGGTTCAAGATTGTGCAGGTGACTCTTGCCGCAAGCCCGCGCGATGGTTTGCGCCTCGAGCGTCATGACCGACAGATAATTCGCCAGCTTCCGGGCACCGCCGATCGGATCGAGCCGCGCCGAAAGCACCGGATCCTGGGTGGTGATGCCGGCGGGATCGCGACCTTCGTGCCAGTCGTCGTAGGCGCCCGCGGTCGTTCCCAGCGCGCGATATTCGTCTTCAAGATGCGGATCGTTGTCGCCAAGCGCGATCAAGGCCGCGGTGCCGATTGACACTGCGTCCGCGCCCAGCGCAAGGCATTTGGCCACATCGGCGCCGTTGCGAATGCCGCCGGAAACAATCAGTTGCACCTTGCGATGCATGCCGAGTTCCTGCAGCGCCCGTACCGCGGGCACAATCGCTGAGAGAATCGGAAGGCCCACGTTTTCGATGAACACGTCCTGGGTCGCCGCAGTGCCGCCTTGCATGCCGTCGAGCACGATCGCATCGGCGCCGGATTTCACCGCCAGCGCAGTGTCGTAGTAAGGCCGCGATGCGCCGACCTTGACATAGATCGGCTTCTCCCAATCGGTGATCTCACGAAGTTCGTGGATTTTGATTTCCAGGTCATCGGGGCCGGTCCAATCCGGATGGCGGCACGCCGAGCGCTGATCGATACCCTCAGGCAGGCGCCGCATCTCGGCCACACGCTTGGTGATCTTCTGGCCGAGCAACATTCCGCCGCCGCCGGGCTTGGCGCCCTGCCCGACCACGACCTCGATCGCGTCGGCTTTGCGCAGATCGTCCGGGTTCATGCCGTAGCGCGAGGGCAAGACTTGATAGACGAGAAGGTTTGAATGCTCACGCTCCTCGGCAGTCATGCCGCCGTCACCCGTCGTCGTGGAGGTACCGACCGCCGACGCACCACGGCCCAACGCTTCCTTCGCTTGCGAAGAAAGCGCGCCAAAGCTCATACCGGCGATGGTAATCGGAATTTTCAGCTTGATCGGCTTTTTGGCGAACCGGCCGCCGACGGTCACATCGGTGGCGCACTTCTCGCGGTATCCCTCGAGCGGATACCGGCTGATCGACGCACCAAGAAAAACGAGATCGTCGAAATGTGGAAGCTTCCGCTTGGTGCCGCCGCCACGAATGTCGTAGATGCCTGTCGCGGCCGCGCGCCGGATTTCAGCGATGGCGTAGTCGTCAAACGTGGCCGACTTGCGCGGAGGCGTGTGGATCCATCGGTCTTGAGCCGTCATCAGTAAGACCCGGCGTTGTCGATGTGAAAATGATAAAGCTTGCGCGCTGAACCGTAACGCCGGAACTCGCCGACATCGACACTGCCGTTAATACCGGCGGTATCGAGGAGCTTACGCAGTTCGGCCTTGTTGTCATCCCGCATCGGCTTTTCGATGCAGTCGGCGCCAAGACTTTTCACGCTGCCGCGTACGTAAAGGCGGGCTTCATAGATCGAGTCGCCGAGCGCGTCGCCTGCGTCACCGAGAACGACCAGGTTTCCGGCCTGCGCCATGAAGGCCGACAAGTGCCCAACCGAACCTTTGACGACGATGTCGATACCTTTCATGGAGATTCCGCAACGCGCGGAGGCGTTGCCATCAACGACCAAGAGGCCGCCGCAGCCGCTTGCGCCCGCAGCCTGCGAGGCGTCGCCTTCGACGTGGACGCGGCCGGACATCATGTTTTCCGCAACGCCCTGTCCGGCGTTGCCATGTACGATCACGCGGGCACGCTTGTTCATGCCGGCGCAGTAATAGCCGACATGACCATCCACTTCGACCACAATGGTCGCATCTATACCCGCCGCAATGGCATGTTGGCCGCGCGGATTGAGGATGCGCCAATGCGTTTCGTTAGTAGTGGCGGAAAGCTTATGCAGTGCTGCGTTCAGCTCACGCAGCGGCGTGAGCGCCAGATCGACCGTGGGCATCAATGCCGTTCCCAAAAATAGGGCTTCGCCGGTTCCGGCTCCCAGACCTTGGCATTGTCTATTCCCGGCAGGTCGACCAAGGCGCGATATTCGGTGCCGAATGCCACCCAGCGGTCCGTCTCCGCCATAACGGCGGGCTTGCAGGCGATAGGGTCACGCAACACGCCAAATCCAGACTCGGTGCCGATGACGAAAGTGTAGAACCCGTCGAGCGCATCCAATGAGGCTTCCATCGCCTCCTGCAAGGATGAGCCGTTTTGCATCTTCCAGGTCAAAAAGCCCGCAGCCACTTCGGAATCGTTATCAGTCTCAAACCTGAGACCTTCGCGAGCAAGCTCGCGGCGCACCGCATTATGGTTTGACAAGGAGCCGTTATGGACCAGGCACTGATCCGGACCCGTGGTGAACGGATGGGCGCCTTCGGTCGTCACCGCTGACTCCGTCGCCATCCGGGTGTGACCGATGGCGTGGGTGCCGCACATGCGTTCAAGTTCAAAACGAGCCGCAACCTGATCGGGGCGCCCAACCTCCTTGAAAATCTCCATACGCCTGCCGCCACCGACAATCCTGACACCCTTGGTATTCTCGATCGCGGCGACAACACTCCGCTCACGCGCCGCCGACATGGTGATAACCAGGTGGGTGTCGTACCTTTGATGTGCGGACACGGCAGAACCCAAAGCGCTCAGCAGGGCTTCGAAATCAAAATCGGCGGGTGCCCGGAGCGTCAACTTACGGTGATCGGGGGTCGCGTTTCCGTAGACTGCAAACCCAGCCGAGTCCGGCCCGCGATCACAGAGCGTTCCCAGCATTCCTGTCAGCAAATGCCCGAGTTTGGGTTCGAGTTCGCGATCCTTTAAGAAGATGCCTGCGATGCCGCACATAGACCGGACAGTGCTACAAGCCGGAAACACAGTCAAGTTACAGGCAACTTATTTTCCTGCTAGGAAACACGGTCGCGACCGCTCCATGGAATTAAACTGGGACACAGGCCCGTTGTGAAACGCAATCCCAAGCGAAAAAGCGCAGCGCAGCGCGGTTCGTTAGAAAGCGAATTTCGGACTGGCTCTCACGCGCCGAGCGAAATCGCTCCATCGCTTGAGGCCGGCATCGGAGCCGAAGTACGAAGGCTGCGCAAGAACCTCGACCTCACAGTTGCAGAACTGGGCGCCGCGGCTGACATCTCCACGGGAATGCTGTCAAAAATCGAGAATGGGTCGATTTCAGCGTCTGTCGTCACTTTGAGTGCATTGGCCCGAGCCCTCAACGTGCCCATCAGCCGGCTGTTCAGCGAAACCGAGGAACCGCGCGATTGCTCGTTCGTGAAGGCCGGCCAGGGCGTGCGGATCGAGCGCCGTGGCACCAAGGCTGGACATCTCTACGATTTGCTGGGCCATTCGCTCGGCGGAGCGATTGTCGTCGAGCCGTATCTCATCACGCTGAAGCACGATGCCGTGCCCTATACCGAGTTCAGGCACGCAGGCATCGAATTCATATACATGCTGAGCGGCAAGGTTCGCTACCGTCATGCCGACCGAAGCTACGTCCTGGAACCTGGTGACGCGCTCTTTTTCGACGCGGCAGCCCGTCATGGGCCGGAAGAACTCATCAAGGCGCCGATGACTTATCTTTCGATCATTATTTACCCGCGCCAATGACTGTTCGCAGCGCGGCTGAAGTCACTCGCCGCAAAGTCCATTCGCAGGACAAATACAGGCATAGTTGCTTATAGCCAAACCGTCTGCGAGTGTAATTTCGACACGCGTCCGGGGACTGACGTCGGCATTTTGTCCGCTTTCGGGATTTCCGCCGTGGTAAATTAATGCAGTTGGGAAAAAGTAGTTGAGAAGTACGGACAGCACGAAATGACTTGGCGTGTCGGCGTATTGTTTTCGCAGACGGGAGTGACGGCGGCCATCGAGCGTTCGCAGCTTAACGCCACGCTGCTCGCTGTCGAGGAGATCAACAAGGCGGGCGGTGTGCTGGGCCGCGCCATCGAGCCCGATATTTACGATCCCGCATCCGATCCCAAGCAATTCAGGACGCTGGCTGAACGGCTGCTGACCGTCGACCGGGTGCGGCTGATTTTCGGCTGTTACATGTCAAGCACGCGAAAGGCGGTGCTTCCGGTCGTCGAGGCTTTGCGCGGTCTGCTGTTTTACCCGACGCTCTACGAGGGGTTCGAATACTCGCTGCATTGTATCTATACGGGCGCCGCCCCCAACCAAAACTCGCTGCAATTGGCTAAGTTTCTTTTGCAGCACTACGGCAACCGGTTTGTGCTGATCGGCTCAAATTACATTTATCCCTATGAGTCTAACCGGGTGATGGCTGATCTCATCGCGCAGGCCAAGGGCAAGGTTCTCGACGAGTTGTACGTGCCGCTCGACGCCAAGGCCAAAGACTTTGAAAAACCGATCAGCAAGATCGCCAATTTGAAGCCCGATGTTGTGTTCTCGACCGTCGTCGGCCAATCGACTGCGATCTTCTACGAAGCTTACCGCCGCGCCGGCTTCGATCCAAACACAATGCCCATCGCCAGCCTCACGACCAGCGAAGCCGAGGTTGCTGAGATGTCGCCGGAGGCGGCCGAAGGCCACATCACGGCGGCGCCCTTTTTTGAGGCGCTCGCCACTTCCGCCGCGCGACGCTTCATCAGCGCGTACAAACTCCGTTACGGTCCGAACGCCCCGGTCACCGCCGGCGCCGAGGCAGCCTATTTTCAAGTGCATCTCGCCGCGGGCGCGCTCGCTCGCGCCGGCACCGACGATCCCGAGCGGCTGTTGCCTGCGTTACGCGACGCGGAATTCGATGCGCCACAGGGCCGCGTTCGAATCGATGCCAGCAACAATCACACCTATCTCTGGCCGCGCGTGGCAAAGCTTGATGCTCGCGGAAAATTCCAGATCGTCTGGAATCCCGGCGTTCGCGTTAAGCCGGATCCCTATTGCGTCGTCATGAGCCTCGACGACTGGTCGGCAGACCGTCCACAGCCGATCCACGCCTGAGCGGAGGACGTCGTGGCTATCCCGATATTGCGGGATCTTCGCGGTTTACGCGTGCAGGTCATTCACCCGCCGGACGACGAGGGTGTCGAGCTTGTCGAGCACCTGCGCCGCATCGGTTGTACCGTCGAAGCACAATGGCCGATCCCGGAAGCGTTCGCGCCGACTGCCGATATCGTCCTTCTCACCATCGATTACGAAAGCAGAGATGCTCTTCTCAAGCTGTTCCGCAGTCATCAAGATCAAAACCCCACGCTGCTCGCGGTCGTCGGCTACGAAAGTCCATCCACGTTGCAGCTCGTTCTTGAGTCCGGCGCAATGGCGATCATCGAGCGCCCCATTCGACCGTTTGGCCTTCTTACCAATCTCATGATCGCCCGAAGTTTATGGATAGATCGGCGCGAGACCGCAAAGCGATTGCGCAAGGTCGAACGCAAGTTGTCGGGACTCCAGAAAATCCAGAAGGCAAAATCCATTTTGATGGAGAAACAGGGATTGACTGAAGAAGACGCCTACAAAGCTTTACGTCAACAAGCGATGGGAAAGCGTATTACCGTGGAAGACATGGCGTTGGCGATCATCAACGCAAACGAGCTATTGCAAACGCGTCCGAAAGGTGTTTAGCTTTTTGCTGCCGTGACTTTGTTGCGGCGCGTCGTCGGCCACCAATGATGTTGGTCCGGCAAGGCTAGGTAAGCCCGAGGGGTTCTCAGACCCCGGCGGGCTTTTTTTGTTTTGAGGCGGCGGAGAAGCAACTCCGTCGACTTCTCACGACAATGTCGTCGGAGTTCAGGCTCCGGCGTGGGAGGGTTTTTTTCACTGGCGCGACGCCGGCGCGCCAGCGCGGTGATGTGCGTACTCACAACGTCAACAGGGGAGAAGTGTGATGTTAAATCGGCGGAAATTTCTTACGACAACAGGCGCTGTGGGCGCCGCCGGTGCGCTGGCGACACCGGAATTTTTCCTTCGTTCCGCGCAGGCGGCCAATACCGTCCAGGTAGGTGTGTTGTTTTCGCTTACCGGCGGATTATCGATTATCGAAAAATCGCTCGCTGACGCGACGATGATGGCGATCTCCGAGATCAACGCCACCGGCGGCGTCAAAGGAATGAAGATCGAGGCTATCCTTGAGGACGGCGCCTCCGATCCTAAGACCTACAACGAGAAGGCCTCCAAACTCGTCATTCAGGACAAGGTTCCGACGGTGTTCGGCTCCTACACCTCGGCGAGCCGCAAGGCGGTTCTGCCGGTGTTCGAGAAACGCAACAATCTCTATTTTTACCCGACCTATTACGAAGGCTTCGAGTGCTCCAAGAACGTCGTCTATACCGGCGCCGTTCCCAATCAGCAGCTCTCGAACTTTATTCCGTGGATCATCAAGACCCTCGGCAAGAAGAAGTTCTTCATTGTCGGCTCGAACTACATCTATCCGCGCGAAATGGCTAAGGTCTCGAAGATTCTGATTGAAAAGAGCGGCGGCGAATGGATTGCCGACGAATATCTGGAGCTCGGCAATTCCGAGTGGGGCTCGATGGTCAACAAGATCAAGAGTTCCGGTTGCGACGTCGTTCTGTCGAACGTGGTCGGCGATTCGGTAGTCGCCTTTTATCGCGAATTCAAGAACCAGGGCCTCACCCACGACAAGCTGCCGATCTGCGCCACTGTGACCTCCGAAATCGAGATCGCAGCCATGGGTGCGGAATACGCGGTCGGAAGCTTCACCTCCTTCCCCTACTTCCAGGCCATCGACACCGACATCAACAAGGCATTCGTCGAGCGCTACCGGAAGTTCGTGAAGGATCCCAAGGCGGTCACGCATCACGCGCTGGAGTCTTCCTATTTCCAGGTGTTCATCTGGAAGCAGGCCGTTGAAAAGGCGAGCGCCATCACTCCGACTGCTATTCGCGATGCGGTAAAGGGCCAAGAGTTCAACGCCCCGAACGGTCACGTCAAGATCGAGCCAGAGAACCTCCACACTTGGCTGACGCCTCGCATCGCGCAATGGCTGCCGACCGGACAGGGCAAGATCATCGACGAGTACAAGGCGCCGATTAGGCCGCTGCCTTACGTGGCGTACGGCGAGACCGACGACAATCTGTTCTGCACCTCCAAAGGGCTGGACACCGCCAAGCTGAAGAAGACCTGAGCTGATCCACGAACGCGGCCGCCGGGCATCCCGGCGGCCGCTTTGGTGATGCAATGATCGATACAATTTTCATCGGCCTCAGCGTCGGTTCCATTCTGCTGCTCGTAGCACTTGGCCTCGCCATCACTTACGGAGTGATGGGCGTCATCAACATGGCGCATGGCGAGTTGGTGATGGTCGGCGCATACACGACCGTGATGTCAGGCCTTTGGCTGCATACCGGCATCCTGATCGCCATTCCGCTCGCGTTCATCGTGACCGCCGTGCTCGGCCTTATGATCGAGCGTGTCGTCGTCCGGCGGCTTTACGGGAGGATGCTCGACACGCTGCTCGCCACCTGGGGCATCGGCATACTCATACAGCAGGCGGTGCGGCTGGAATTCGGCCTGTCGTTCCTCGGTATTCATATCCACGGCCTCGGCCCCGGATTGCAGAACGTCACCATCCCCGAAGCACTGCAGGGCGCGCTCTCCATCGGCGGCATCGAGATCAACGCCTATCGGACGTTCATCATCGCAGTGACCATCGTGTTCACGGTGATCACCTGGGTTATCCTGTTTCGCACCTCGATCGGCACCCAGGTGCGCGCCATCATCCGCAACCGGCAAATGGCTGCCGCCTGTGGCATCGACGTCGAACGCATTAACGCGCTCACCTTTGCCTTCGGCTCCGGCCTGGCGGGCGTCGCCGGCGTCATGATGTCCGGCTTCAAGACCGTGTTTCCCGATATGGGAACGCCGATGGTTGTCGACGGCTTTCTGGTCGTGGTCGCCGGCGGCGTCGGCAGCTTGCTGGGATCGGTGCTGTCCGCCGGCATGCTCGGCGAAATAAACAGCGTCGTCGCCTCGGTAACCAACGATATCGTCGCGCGAGCGGTCGTGTTCGGGGTGGTCATCCTCATCATCGTTGCCAAGCCGAAAGGCCTGTTCTCGTTCAAGGAACGCTGACCCGATGACCAAGCGTCACATCGAGATAGGCGTTTACGTGCTCTTCATCGCGATGATCATGCTGGCGCCGTTGGCGATGGATTCGTTTTGGCTCAATCGCATCGCCAAATATCTGGTGTATGGAATGCTCGGCATCGCGGTCGCGCTGTCGTGGGGTTATGCAGGCGTTCTTAATCTCGGCCAGGGCCTGTTCTTCGGCGGCGGCGCCTACATGCTCGCGATGTCTTTAAAACTCGCGAGCCAGACTAGCCTGCAACAAGGCTCCGACAAGCCCGTGCCGGACTTTATGTTGTGGAACGCCGAACCCGGCTCACAGACCGACCTCTGTTGCATCAATAAAGCTTCGTTCCTCTGGATACCGTTTCAAAATCAATGGTTCGGCGTCGCCATGGGCATCGTGCTCCCGGTGTGCATCGCTACCGTGCTTGGGATCATCATGTTCCGCAAGAGGATCGCAGGCGTCTTCATTTCGATCATAACCCTCGCGGTCGTGCTCCTGGTTCGGCTCCTCATTATCGACGCCCAGCCGATCACCAACGGCTTCAATGGCCTGACCGACCTCGGCTGGTTCAAACTGTTTGACTTCGAGTTCGATCCGTATGTGGTTCAGACCTACTACCTGATCGCCATTTCGCTTTCGGTGGTGCTCGTCGCCGCGCGTCTGTTGATCGAAACGCGCGCCGGCCTGATCTTGCAGGCGATCCGCGACGATCAAAACCGGGCGAGATATCTCGGCTTTGACGTGCCGCGTTTTCAGACGTTTTTCTTCGCGGTTTCAGCCGGCATTGCGGCGTTCGCCGGCATGCTCTACGTCATTGCCGCGGAATTCGCCTCGCCGACGTTCATGGATCTGAGCTTCTCGATCAGCATGGTGGTGTGGGCGGCGGTCGGCGGCCGCGCTTCGATCCTCGGCGCCTGCATCGGCGCCATCCTGATCAACACGCTTACCGCTACGGTCAGCGAAACCAAGGGCTTTGCCGAAGCCTGGAAAGCCATCATCGGCTTGGTCTTCGTACTGGTGGTGCTTTATCTGCCGCGCGGTCTTGCGGGCTTCGCGCATGATCTCGTCGACCGGTTTGTCGCCCGCTTCAACGGCTGGCGGCTGAAGCCCGCTGACGGACAGCCGCCGAACAAAGTGCAGCCGGCGGAATAGGTAACGGCATGACCGCAGCACTCACAATCGATGGTCTGTCGGTCGATTTCGACGGCTTCAAAGCCGTCAATACGGTGTCGATGATCGTTGATGAGGGCGAACTGCGGGTGCTTCTCGGCGCCAACGGCGCCGGCAAAACGACGCTCATGGATCTCATCTCCGGCAAGACCAAGAGCACCAGCGGCAGCGTATTTTTCTATGACACCGAGATCACCAACAAGGAAGAATACGAGATTGCGCGTGCTGGGTTGGGCCGGAAATTCCAGATTCCCAGCGTGTTTAAGGATCTGACCGTCAGACGTAATCTGGACGTGGTCAGTTGCCGGGACACGCGGGTGATCGCCAACCTTGGTTTTGGCTTCTCGCGCGAAGGCGAGGAACGCGTCGATGAGGTTCTCGAACTCATCGGACTGTCGGCGCAGGCTGCAATTATCGCCGCCAATCTGAGCCACGGACAAATCCAATGGCTCGAACTTGGGATGCTGATGGTGCAAAACGCCAAGGTTCTGTTGCTTGACGAGCCGACGGCCGGAATGACGCAGGCGGAGACTTTAAAGACCTCGAAGATCATCAACGCGCTGAAAGGCAAGCACACGCTCCTCGTCGTCGAACACGACATGGCCTTTGTCCGCGAGATCGCCGAGCGCATCACCGTGATGCATCTCGGCCAGGTTCTGGCCGAAGGCAGCGTGACCGAGATCGAGCAGAATCCGAAGGTGCGTGAAGCCTACCTCGGCTCGAGGGCGATCAGTTGATGCTCAAGCTCGTTCACGTCGACAGTTACTACGGCCGCAGCCACGTGCTGCATGGCGTAAATCTCGAGGTGCGGTCGGGTGAGATCACCACCATCCTCGGCCGCAACGGCACCGGCAAAACCACGCTCCTCAAGACCATCATGGGTTTGACCGATCGGGCGACCGGCGAAATCAGATATGGCAACGACGACATTGCCGCTCAGCCGACTTTCCGGCGTGCCCGCGCCGGCTTTGCCTACGTGCCGCAGGGCCGCGAGATCATCCCCGATTTCACCATTCGCGAAAACATTCTGCTCGGCGCTTTCGCTCGAACCGATGGGCGCCGGTCGATCCCAAGTTTGGTGCCCGAGTTGTTCCCGTATCTGATCGAGAACCTGGATCGCCGGGGCGGCGTTCTGTCCGGCGGACAGCAGCAACAGCTCGCCATCGCGCGGGCACTTGCAGCAGAGCCGAAGATATTGCTGCTCGATGAACCGACCGAGGGAATCCAGCCCTCGATCGTTGAAGAAATCGAGGCGGTGATTTTGCGAACTCAATCGGGTCGAGCACCTCACCGTAATTCTGGTCGAGCAAAACGTGGAATTTGCGCGCCGCGCCGGCCGCCGCTTCGCCATCATGGAGAAGGGCAGCGTCGTCGCGGCGGGCGATATCGGCGATCTCAGCGACGATCTCGTCCACCGCCATATGGCGGTCTGAAAGTGTTGCCGATGTCGCGGCACTAGCGCCGCGACATTCGGAAAGATGCAAGAGCCTGTCACCAAGGAGAACGTTCATGTTGCACGGCGATATTTCAAGCAGCAAAGACACCGTCGGCGTTGCGGTGGTGAACTACAAGATGCCGCGCTTGCACACCAAGGCGGAGGTCCTCGACAACGCCAAGAAGATTGGCGAAATGCTCGTCGGCATGAAGACCGGGTTGCCGGGGCTCGATCTGGTGATCTTCCCGGAATATTCGACCCACGGCATCATGTACGATTCAAAAGAAATGTACGACACCGCGTCGACGGTGCCGGGCGAAGAAACCGAAATTTTTGCCGAAGCCTGCCGCAAGGCAAAAGTGTGGGGCGTGTTCTCGCTGACCGGCGAACGCCACGAGCAGCACCCCAAAAAGGCACCCTACAACACGCTCATTCTGATGAACGATTCCGGCGAAGTCGTTCAGAAATATCGCAAGATCATGCCGTGGGTTCCGATCGAAGGATGGTATCCGGGCAATTGCACTTACGTGTCCGATGGGCCGAAGGGCCTCAAGGTCAGCCTGATCATTTGTGACGACGGCAATTATCCGGAGATCTGGCGCGATTGCGCGATGAAAGGCGCCGAACTGATCGTGCGCTGTCAGGGTTACATGTATCCGGCCAAAGACCAGCAAGTCATCATGGCGAAAGCGATGGCTTGGGCGAATAATGTCTATGTCGCGGTTGCCAACGCCGCCGGTTTCGATGGCGTCTATTCGTATTTCGGCCACTCGGCGATCATAGGATTCGACGGCCGCACGCTCGGCGAGTGCGGCGAGGAGGATTACGGCATCCAGTACGCTGCACTTTCGATGTCGTTGATCCGCGACGCGCGCCGCAACATGCAATCGGAAAATCACCTCTTCAAGCTCGTACATCGCGGCTACACGGGCAAAATCAACTCTGGTGAGGACGTCCGCGGCGAAGTCGTATGTCCCTACGATTTCTACAAGAAGTGGATCACCGATCCCGAAGGCACGCGCGAAATGGTCGAGGCGATCACCCGGCCGACGGTGGGAACCGAGGAATGTCCGATCGAGGGTATTCCCACGAAGAAGGTTGCCCACCGCTAGAACGCTGTGACGTCGTCCGTTTGCCGCTTCGCTGCCAAGGCGAAGCGGCACGCGGGACAAGCCAATCCGAGGGGTAGTGTTCAATGCTGCGGATCGAGCGGGTTCTCGGAAGCCGTCTTGATCCGGCGTTTGCCGCGCAGCTTCACGAACTGGAGCATCACGGCGCCGTCGATCTCTTGACGGTGCCGGTTGCCGATGTGGCCCGGCACCGTTTCCGGGCCACGACGCAAGGCGGCACCGAGGTAGCGATCGCGCTGCCGCGCGATCAGCGCCTGTACGATGGCGCCGTGCTTGTGCTCGAGCCGGACCACGCCGTGGTGGTGCGGGTTGCGCAGGAGCGCTGGCTGCGTCTGCAGCCACGCGCCATCGCCGACGCGATCGAGCTTGGCTATCACGCCGGCAACCTGCATTGGCGGGTCCGGTTTGCCGGCGAAGCCCTGATGATCGCCTTGGAAGCGCCGATGGACGAGTACCTCGCCCGCCTCGGCGATTTGATCCGCGACCGCCGCGTCATCTCCTCGCTCGCCGAGGCCGATGAGGTCTTGCTTTGATCGACCTGCTCACGGTCCTGCAACATGCAGAACTCGGCGTTTCCGAGCGGCAGTTTCGCATTTTCCAATGGCATTGAAGGGCTCGCGGCCATGAATGCGCCGCTTAACAGGGCCGGATTGCAAAATGTCGTAACCATGTTCCTGCGTCACCGCTGGGCGACTTCCGATCGTGTCGCGTTAGCATTGGCACATCGCGCCAACGGCGACCTTGATCGCGTCGCAGAGGTCGATCACGCCGTTGAGGCTGCGACACTGGCCGAGCCGTTACGCGCCGGATCGAAACGGAATGGTAGCGCCTTGCTGGCGGCCCATGTGCGGTTGCAAACGCGCGGCGCAGCAGATTTGCGTGAGCTCATTGGCGACGGCAAAGCTCTCGGCCACCTTTCGGTCGTGCAAGGCTTTGTCTGGCGGACGCGCGGTATGAGCGAGGCCGACGCCATCGCCGTCTCAGGTTATTCGACCGCGGCAGGACTTATTGCGGCAGCGGTACGGCTGGGGCGTATCGGCGCGGTCGAAGCGCAAGCAGTGCTTGCCTCGGTCTTGGAAGCAATTGCGGATTTGTCCACGCCGGTGGCACCCAGCACTGAAATCGAGAGCTTCATGCCTTGGGTCGATGCAGCTGCATCGCGACACGCCCGCGCGCATCTGCGTTTGTTTGCGAGTTAGGGACCGCCATGCTGCTGACGCCTACAGAGCTTGAACGCCTCACTATTTTCACCGCCGCCGAACTGGCGAGGAAACGTCACGCCAAAGGGCTGAAGCTCAACCATCCCGAGGCGGTCGCGATCATCACCGATGAAATTCTCGAAGGCGCGCGCGAAGGACGAAGCGTTGCCGACTTGATGTCGCTTGGATCGACGATCCTGAGCACGGCAGACGTGATGCCGGGCGTCGCATCGATGCTGCCAATTCTTCAGGTTGAGGGCATGTTTCCCGACGGGACCAAGCTCGTCACGGTCCACGAACCGATCCGGCCGCAAGCCGGCGCGGCGGCCGACACGCTGGAGCCCGGCGCAATCCTCGCGGCCGACGGCGAAATCGAATTGTCGGCCGGACGGCCGCGCAGCACGCTTGCGGTAACCAACACCGGCGACCGTCCGGTCCAGATCGGTTCGCATTATCATTTCTTCGAAGTCAATAAGGCGCTCGACTTCGATCGCGCTGCCGCATTCGGCATGCGCCTCGACATTCCCGCAGGCACCGCGGTCAGGTTTGAACCCGGCCAGCGTAAAGAAGTCACGCTGGTCGGTTTTGGCGGTCGTCGCGAATTATCCGGTCTCAATGCTTTGACGGACGGCGTCTCGACCGATCAGTCGGCGCGCGAGGCCGCGCTGCGGCGTGCCCGCGAAGCCGGCTTCAAGGGCGCGTGAGGACGCACAATGGTCGCGATCGCGCGCAGAGACTATGCGGCCTTGTACGGCCCGACAGTTGGAGACGGCGTGCGCCTCGCCGACACGTCGCTGATTGCGGTCGTCGAGAAAGATCACGCCGTCTATGGGGATGAGTGCTTGCATGGCGGCGGCAAAACACTCCGTGATGGCATCGGGCTCGCCGCCGGCGTGACGAGCGCGCAAGGCGCTCTCGATTTTCTGTTGTGCAACGTGCTGGTCATTGACCCGGTCATCGGCATCGTCAAAGGCGACCTGGGAATCAAAGACGGGCGCGTGGTCGGCCTCGGCAAGGCCGGCAATCCCGCGATCATGGACGGCGTCGATCCGCGCCTCCTGGTTTCGGCGGCGACCGCCGTGCGCGATTGCGAAGGAATGATCGCGACACCCGGCGCCATCGACGTGCACGTCCACTTCGACTCGGCCGGGCTGTGCGAACACGCCATCGCCTCGGGCATCACCACCATGCTCGGCGGCTCGCTGGGTCCGATCACCGTCGGCATCGATTCCGGCGGCCCGTTCAACGTCGGCAAGATGCTGCAGGCTGCCGAGCATTGGCCGATCAATTTCGGTTTCCTCGGGCGCGGCAATTCGCACAAGCCCGCGTCACTCGTCGAACAGCTTGAAACCGGCTGCGTCGGTTTGAAGATTTCACGAAGACTGGGGCTCGATGCCGGCGACCATTGATACCTGTCTCGCCGTCGCCGACGATCTCGATTTCCAGGTGCAGTTGCACACCGACACTTTGAACGAGTCCGGCTTCGTCGAGGATACGCTTGGCGCGATCCGTGGACGCACCATCCACATGTACCACACCGAGGGCGCCGGCGGCGGTCATGCCCCCGATATCATTCGGGTAGCCGGCATCGCCAATTGTCTGCCGTCATCGACCAATCCGACCAACCCCTACACGGTGAACACCTTCGACGAACACCTCGACATGACGATGGTGTGCCACCACCTCAATCCCGCGATTCCCGAAGACGTGGCATTCGCCGAGAGCCGCATCCGCGCGCAAACCATCGCCGCCGAGGACGTCCTCCACGACATCGGCGCGATTTCGATGCTTGGCTCCGACAGCCAGGGCATGGGGCGTATTCACGAAGTCATTTGCCGCACTTGGCAATTGGCGTCGAAGATGAAGACCCAACGCGGCGCGCTGCCCGAGGAGCGCGCCGGCTTTGGCGATAACGCTCGCATTCGCCGCTACATCGCGAAATACACGATCAATGCCGCGCGCACCTTTGGCATCGCCGATCATGTCGGCTCGCTGGAGGACGGCAAGATGGCTGATGTGGTGGTGTGGCGTCCGGCGTTCTTTGGCATCAAACCAGAGCTTGTCATCAAGGGCGGCTTCATCGCCTGGGGTGCGATGGGCGACTCCGCTGCCTCGCTGATGACCTGCGAACCGATCCTGCTGCGTCCGCAATGGGGCGCGTTCGGGCGCGCTGCTCCTGCCCTGTCGGCAAGCTTCGTGCATCCGCTCGCGATCGATCGCGGGTTGAAGAGCGAGCTTGGCCTGTCCAAGGCGCTGCTGCCTGCAAGCGGCACACGCAAGCTTTCGAAGTCCGACATGATGTGGAATGACGCTTGCCCGAATATTCGGGTCGACCCGCAGACGTTCGACGTCTATGTCGACGGTGAAATCGCGACCTGCGAGCCGGCGCGCGAGCTGCCGCTGGCGCAGCGCTACATGTTGCGGTGACCGCCATGCATGACCGGCTAGCGTTTTCACCATCACGGCACGCGGGCACCGTCGGCGCCGCGCGCATCGGCATCGGCGGTCCCGTCGGGTCGGGTAAGACGGCTTTGATCGAGCGACTCATTCCGATCCTGGCTGCGCGCGGGATTGACCTTGCCGTGGTGACCAACGACCTCGTCACCAAGGAGGACGCCGAGCGGCTGCGCCGATCCGGCCTGATCGATCCTGCCCGGGTCTCTGCAGTCGAGGCCGGCGCCTGTCCGCACACCGTCATTCGCGAAGATCCGACGCTGAACATCGCCGCCGGCGACGAGCTTGAGCGTAAATTTCCTGGCGTCGAGCTTATCCTGTTCGAATCCGGCGGCGATAATCTCGCGTCGACGTTTTCGCTCGACCTGGTCGATTGGTGGATCTTCGTCATCGACGTCGCCGGCGGCGACGATATTCCGCGCAAACGCGGCCCGGGTGTGCTGCGCTGCGACCTGCTCGTCATCAACAAGATTGACCTCGCGCCGTTCGTCGGCGTCGATCTCAATGCCATGCTCGCGGAAGCGAGTGCCGTGCGCGAAGGCCGGCCGATCCTGGCGACCAACGCGCGCACCGGCGACGGCGTTGCGGCAGTGGCTGATGCGATGAACCAGGCTGTTTTGTTTCGCTGATCCGGAGACCGCTGTGCTGGATACCATCGCGCGATCCGCTGAGGCGGTCAGCACCGGGTATGCGTCCGTTCCGGTCGAAGCAAAGCTGCATTTCCACCATGGCGGCGGACGAACCGTGCTCGCGCACCAACACGTGCCCTACCCTTTCCACACCACGCGGCCTTTTTATCTCGATCGCGAGTGCCCGGAGATCGCCACGCTCTATCTGCAATCCGCGTCCGGCGGTCTCTATCGCGGCGACGACGTTGCACTCTCGATCGTCGCCGGCCCGCACGCGGCGGCCCATGTCACGACCCAGGCATCGACGCTCGTCCACAGGACCCACAGGCGCGCCGTCGCGCAAACCACACGAATCGAGGTCGGCGAGCATTCTTTTGTCGCGATGACACCTGATCCGCTAGTCCTGTTTCCCGGGGCAGAAATTTGCTGCGCGACCGAAGTCACATTGGCCTTGACAGCATGCGCGATCCTCACTGACGGCCTTGCACATCACGATCCGGAAGGAACTGGCCGCCCGTTCGAGCGCTACAGCAACGCCGTCATCGTTCGTAACGAATCCGGCAGTGTCCTTCTCGCTGACCGCGGATCGCTGGCCGGCGAAATGATGCTTGGTCCAACCTCACCGCTCGGGCCTTTTCGCGCCGTGGGAACGCTGCTGGTTCTGGGACGCGGATCCGAGCGCTGTAACGCGGACGTCCTGGAAGGCCGCCTCACCGATCTCGGCTGCGTGGCCGGCATTTCAAAGCTGCCGAACGATGCCGGCATCGGCGGTCGTGTCCTCGCCGCAAACGGCGGAGCGCTGGCGCGTGGCATGGAAGCCGCGTTTGCGATCGCCTTCGAGGCACTGATCGGTGTACCGCCCGCGCGCCGGCGCAAGTGATTGGGTTTTAGCTCAGCGCCGCGCGAGCCGGAAATAAAGCTCGGCCAGACGCGCCGGCAAATCTTCCAGGCGCCGTACCGGCATGTGCTGGCTGCGACCGAATACGGCAGCGCCAGAGCCCGCGCCGGATGGATCGAGCGTGACGCCAAACACGTCGATGCCGCGCGACCGCAAGCCGAGAACGGCGCGCCGCGCGTCCTCGACCAGATCGCGCGGATCGACCACGTCGACGTCAGACGGCTCGCCGTCGGTAAGCACGAGGATCAGCTTGCGATGGCTACGCACAGCTGCGATCTCAGCACCGGTGTGGCGCAACGCCGTTCCAAGCCGCGTCGAGAGGTGCGGTTCGAGATGGGCCAGCCGCGCCTTGACGTTCGCACCGTAAGACTTCCGCAAATTCCTTGAGACAAAACATCCGGACGTCTTCGCGGCCTGCCGACGCAAATGCGCGTACCGCGAACGGGTCGCCAAGCGCGGCGAGAGCCTCGGCCAGCGTCGCCACTGCCAGCCGTTCCAGGTCGAGCACCGAGGCGCCCGCCGCGACAACACGGTCGCGCGTCGATTCCGAAACATCCACCAGAATTGTGACTGCGAGATCGCGCTTGCGCCGCATCATGGTGCGAAAGACGCGTTCGTCCGGCATATCGTCCGCGCGCAACGCAATGGCCGCGTCCAACGCAGCGTCGAGGTCGAGTTCGGGCCCGTCACTGCGCCGTTTCAGCCGCTCATGCCGTCCGACCTTAGCCCCGCGCACCAGACGTCGCACCCGCGCGCGCACCGCCGGAATGTTGTCGAGTGCTGTATCGATCGCGCCGGCATCGCCCTGCCATACCGGGGCGGCGCGGACCGTCGTCCAATCCGGCCGTTCCGTAGCCGCATCGCAATCCCACTCGGGATAAGTCGCGAGCACGGGACCGCGTTCGTCGGGCGTGCGTTCGCGCGCGCGGCCAACTGCGTTTGGCGTCGGCTCCGCTTCCTCCCGGCGGCGATCTGGGTCATCGGCTTCGTCGCGCCGCTCGATCCGCGCCGCGTCCACCATCAGTTCGACAATGTCGTCCTGCGGTTGCGCGCGGTCGCCGAAATCCCATAGACCGAGTCCGTCGTCGCGATAGACCGGCTCGACCACATAAGTACGAGCGTTAAATTGCACCCGCATTTGTCCGAGATCGTTGCCAAGCAGTCCGCCGATCTGCCGGCTCAGCGAAACATCGTCGAGCCGATGCAGCTCGGCCGCAAATAGCGCCCGCCCTTTGTCCACGAACCCGTCGGGATCGACGTAATCTGGATCGAACAGCGCGCGCGCGAGCCGCGCCATCAGCATCGGCGCGGTCATCACGCCCGACGGCTCGGCGACGTGAAATGGCGCCCACAGCCGGCGCAAGCCCGGAAACGAGCGCATTGCCAAAGCTTCGATGCGCGCGTCCTCGACCAATCCGATCAGCGCCATTTGCAGCGGCTTGAGCGACCCGATCGGAAAGCGCGTTCGTGTCAGCGCCACGTGCGCGGTCGCATGCGCGACGCAGGCGCGAAACAATTGCGGCAAGGAATTTTTGGGAACACCGCGAAATACCGGCGGCACACGCACCACACCACCAGCGATATTCACGCGGCGCGCAAGCTGGCCGCCCGGCGGTGCCACGGCGCTGCGAAGAACCGGCGGCCGCCCCCACAAGGCGGTGGCGTAAGCTTTCAGGACACGCTCATCGCGGGAGAACGTCAGTGCACCGGCTTGCTCAAGGACCTGGGCGGAAAGCCGGTCTTCCAGCGTAAAGAAAGCACGCCGCCGCGCGCGGTCGCCACGGGTGTACTTGAGCCCGGTGGCGACGAAAGTTTCGAAACCCGAACTATCGCAGGCCTGCAGGATGATGTCGGTTCGGCTCGCTACCGCCACGACCAATTCCGGCGCTTCGCGCGCCAGCCGAATGAGACCGCGAGACCAAAACGCGATATCGCCAACCGATGGCAACCTTCGCTGCGCGACCGGAAAAGCCTCTAGACATGCCAGCGCGGCTTGTGCGCCGGCGCCGCGGCAAATGTCGGCGGCCGCGTGGGCGAAATCGGCGAGGCTGTTGGGTGTCAGTTCGGATTTGAGGTCCACACTCATCCGCCAAAAGGCGAGTTGGCAATCCGGCCCAGCGTTAACGAAAGCAAGCTCCAGCGCGCCCTCAGCCCATCTCTCGAGGTCGGCGTCGGCAGCGTCGACTGAAATAACCGCCCAACAGTCGCGGAACGCGTCACGCAATGCATCGCGATATCGGATCAAATGATGCAGGCGAGTAACCGCGCGCTCAGGCTGCGTCTCGATGACCTGAAGCTGCGTGCGTCGCCGTAGGCTCATAGATCGCTGTAAAGTTATCTCAGAGACATGCCGCGATCGCCGCCGTCAGCGCCTCGCGCATATCCAGGTCATCCGTGATTGGCAGGACAATCGAGGCCTGCGAAGCTTCTTCAAGCCCAACGCCGGCAGCGACCAGCCGGCCGGCGTGGATCAGCATTCGGGTCGACGCGCCTTCTTCAAGGCCTTGTCCGCGCAGATTGCGCGAGCGCAGCGCAATGTCGACGAGGCGGCGCGCGGTCTTACGATCGGCGCCGGATTCGCGGCAGACAATCTCTGCCTCGATGTCGGGCGCGGGATAATTGAAGTCGATGCCGACAAACCGTTGTTTGGTCAATTCCTTCAAATCCTTGACGGCGCTCTGGTAGCCGGGATTGTACGAGATGACGAGCTGGAAGTCGGGATGCGCCGAGACCAGCTCATTCTTTTTCTCGAGCGGCAGCATGCGCCGCGCGTCGGTGAGCGGATAAATCACCACCGTGGTGTCCTGGCGCGCTTCGACGATTTCGTCGAGATAGCAAATCGCACCGTAACGGACGGCAAGCGTCAGGGGGCCGTCGTGCCAGACGGTTCCTTCAGGCGCGAGCAGGAAGCGCCCGGCTAAATCGGCCGCGGTCATATCCTCATGCGCTGCAACCGTTATGAGCGGCCGCTCAAGCCGCCACGCCATGTATTCAACAAATCGCGTTTTGCCGGAGCCGGTCGGGCCTTTCAGCATCACCGGCAGACGGCTCACATAGGCGGCCTCGAACAGCGCCACCTCCGCACCGACTGACAAATAATACGGCTCGGACTTGATACGGTAGGCGTCCAACTGCATGGCCCATTCCTGCGCCTCGCGCCGAGACCACCCGGAATGAGCAACAACGCCCGTTCGCTCGCGGCGGTCCGGCGTCACTGCCAAGGTCGGGCGCGACGGCGTTGTCGCGCCCTTGAGAGAGGGTTTCCCCTCAACCACCATTACATCACCGAACGACGCCGGGCAAATCCGACCGTTGCCCGGACCACGCCGGACTTTGGTTTGATAGCAATCCGGAATTCAGGCCGACGGCATTGTCTCCTTAGGGTCATTTTCGACCAATTCTGTCCTTTGGACGATGTCTGACCTTCCCCCAATGGCGACAGAAACAAAGGACATCATCATCGCTATTCTATTTAGTAATGTGGAGGATGCGAGCACTTCCGCTCTACATCCCGCAGCAAATTCGCGCAGACGCCTTCGCCGCATCCGCTCGCAATGGGAAACCACAGCACTGCAAACAAAATAACGCCGCGACGATTCTCTAATCGATCAATGGGTTGATCCAGCACTGACCGCCGCCACTTAGGCGGAGCGTGCCGAATTCGGTCGCCTCTTCCCAAATCATTTCCGCTTCAGAGATACATCGGCCTGAAAAACCGAATTTGGCCGCGCACCGCCACCCGTGGGATCGGAAACACAACTCGACGATTTGGTGAATATCCGGCGCATGCGTCTCAACGAAGACGCGCTTTACCTGCCTTGTCATTGCCTCGATGCCGACGGGGATGGCGGTCCGCTCAGCGCCCTGGATGTCAAAATCCATGAGGTCAACTCGCCCAAGATCGGCGAGCACGGTGGGAACGGACAAGCAGTCGACGCGCGTCGCCCGCGCATCCGGAAAACCCGACCTCCGCTCGGCTGACCCGGCTACGATGTTCTGCCCGTACCATTGTTCGGAGTGGCCAATCATGAAGAGTTCATGGCCGTCATGGCCCGAAACAGCGGCCTGGATCAGGCGGTGCGCCGCCGGATCGATGCCGTTGTCGCGGAAATGCTTGCCGATCCAGGCGAAGTGCTGCGGCTCTGCCTCTATGGCGACAAGGCGGAATGGAATCTCGGGTCGAGCACAACGCAGAGCGCATACTGAACTGACAAGCCAGCGTCCGAAGCCGGCGCCAACCTCGACCATAACGAACTGCCCTCGGGCCTCCAGCACAGCAGACAGTAAGAGCTGCCACTCGAAGGTTTCCTCGCTTATGCCGGGATATCCCAATGTAGCCTGGCGATCCTTCATCCTTTCTTCGTCTGCCCATCCGGCGACGAAAGACACATCCGTCATCTGGCCGAGAAAATTGGGGTGGAATCCTGCAGCCACAAAGCCGCGCCATGGCTGGAAACGACCGAACACGGGATCGCGGCGAAAATCGAAGCCGCTCATAATTTTTCTGGTAAATGGTGATACCTCATCAGCGCTAATAGCATGCCGATTTGATGATTTTCAATGCTGTGAATCTATTTACGTTTGGGGCGCCTGACTGATGATCTGATGATCTGATGAAGATCAACGACAGCGCGTTCGCAGCGACGCAAGGTCGAATAGACTCCGACGTCTAATAGGCGCTCGAACTTTCGTCCAAATATATCTCGGTGCCGGCGCGCAAAAGTCCGGGCCGGAGTTTCTGCATCGGCGCGTCACAAGCGCAACGCTGAGACCGTCTCTGCGAGGTTCATCCGGAAATCTCACAAAAGAAAGATTTCAAAACTACGAAATCAGGACGGTCTTCGGCAGCATGCAGTGGGCGCCTTTGGCCGTGTTGACGGTCTGCGTCACGTGCAGGTCGGCCGCGAGACTGCAAAGGGTGTAGGCGTCACTCGCCGACAGTCCGCGTAGTTCTCCAATCCAGCGGATCATGTCGCGCAGCGCCTGTTTGACAGCGTCGTCCAAATCCTCGTCGAAGCCCATCGTTATGTAATGCGTGGGTGTCTCGGCGCGCGGCGCAGTCAAGTGCATATCCTTGCGCACGCCCAGGCGGAAACGCCCAGACAGTGAAGTTTCGACGGCCGTGATGCAGACTTCGCCGTCGCCTTGCACGGCATGGCCATCGCCGCACGAGAACAGGGCGCCTTCGTTGAAGACCGGAAAGTAGACCGTGGTGCCGGCCACGAGTTCCTTGTTGTCCATGTTGCCGCCCATGGTGCGAGGAATGACGGACGTGATGCGTCCCCAATTCGGCGGCGGCGCCACGCCCATCACACCGAAGAACGGGCTAAGCGGAAGTTTGCCGCCCCAGGGCAGTTGCACGGTGTTAGCTTTTTTGTCGAGCGGCAGGATCTGCAGCCTGAAGTCCGGGAAATCCTCTGGAAGTGTCCCCAGCAGGGGAATGATGAGATTGAAGCCCCAGTTCTGCCGCAGCATGACATCCAGAATGTCGACCTGCAGGACGTCGCCGGGTCGCGCGCCCTCGATGTAGACCGGGCCGGTGAGGAAATGCGGCCCCGGCCCGCGCTCGGCGCCTTCGATGATCGAACGATGCTCGGGAAGAATCTCAAAACCCGGTTCGGTCGGCAGCGACGGCGTATCGCCGGAAACCGTCTCGATGAGAACCTCGGCGCCTGGAGACACTCTGATGACCGCGGGTGTCTTGGCATCAAAGAAACCCAATTTCGCCGTTTGCGGCGTGGCGGCGATTTTGACCGCGGTGGCGGCATCCATCTTTCTATTCTCCGCTCATGTAACCGGTCGCACCAAATTCGGCGCGACCCGACGACTGCGCTGCTATTTCTTGCGTCCGTTCGCGCCCATGCTTTGCCAATTGCCGGCGCGCTCGAACGCGTCCGCAGCGCGATAAAGCATCAATTCCTGCCAGTGTTTGGCAACCAGCATCAGGCCGATCGGCCGGTCGCCTTCGCCGAAACCGCAAGGGATCGAAATCGCCGGGTGATGCGTGATGTTGAACGGACAGGTGTTGGTGATCTGCTCCCAACTGTGTTGCATCAGCGCCTCGTACGGCGCGTCAGGCGGCGGAATTTTCGAGGCCATCATCCGCGTCGTCGGCATCAGCAATAGATCATATTCGCCGAGCGCCTTGTCGTAAGCGGCGCGCAGCGGCCGGCGAAGGTTTTGTGCCTTGAAGTAAAAGTAGCCGCGATAATATTTGTCGTTGTACGCGGCGAGCAGCATGCCGGTTTTCACCGTATCGGGGAGTTCGTTGGCGCGGTCGTGCATGGCGCCGAGCCGTCCCGCGAGCGAGATCGGATAAACACCTTGGATGTTTCGCGGTAGCGGGCTCGTCACCATGGAGTGGAGCGTTCCCTCGAGCGCGATAGCCGCCCAGATCGGAATGCCGATCGGGTGCCACGGAATGGAAACTTCGCCGACTTTGGCGCCGAGGCCTTCCAGCACCTTGGCCGCGGCGCGGACGCCGGCGTCAACGTCGGGATGGGAATGGTATTGCCCGAAGCCTTCCTGCACCACGCCGATCTTGAGGCCCGCAATGCCCTGCCCGATCGCCTTCGTGTAAGTGTCGACCTTCAAGTTGGCCTGCCGGGAGTCGTACCCGTCTTCGCCGGCCATCACCTCAAGGAAAAGTGCATTCTCGGCGGCAGTTGCGGTCAGCGGGCCGGCATGATCGATCGTCGGATCCATGCCCATGATGCCGGTATAGGGAACCAGACCCCAGGTCGGCTTGATACCGACGACGCCCGAGAGCGACGCGGGGATCCGGATTGATCCGGCCTGATCGCCGCCGGTCGCCATGTCGACTTCGCCTGCCGCGACCAGCGCGCCGGAACCGGTCGAAGAGCCGCCGGGCGTATGGCCCCAAGCGCGCGGATTATGCACCGGACCCGACGTGCTGGTGGCCGCGCCGCCGGAGAACGAAAAATATTCGCAAACCGATTTGCCGACGATTTCCGCGCCGGCATCGAGAAGGCGCGTGACGACGGTTGCGTCGAATTCAGGTACGAAACCCTCCAGCACCGACGATCCGTTCGTAAGCGGAACGCCCGCGATCGCGTACGTGTCTTTGATCGCGACTTTCTTGCCGGCAAGCCGGCCGTTCGGCGCGCCCTTGATGTGCGTCTTCACGATCCAGGCGCCATATTTATTCTCATCGCCCTTCGGCCGGTAATAAGCGCCGCGTGGGTGCTTGATCGCCGGCACATCGTCAGGTAGCGCGGCAAGCAAACGAAACCCATCCGCGAATGGCCGGATGTAGTTGATGAAGGAATTGGCGTAGTCGTCCGTCAAATCAAAGCCAAGTCCTTCGCCAAGCTGACGTACTTGATCCGTCGACGGCAGTTTGAACATCAGATCGCCCCCATTTATCAGAAACGCCAGCGCCGCTTCTGGTTGAAGCGGCGCGCACGGCACACCAAAGCGTCAAATAATGTAGCAATAACGGTGCCACGCAAACGGCGCGAAGCGGCCAAATGGCGCCGACGCTCAAAATAGATGCGCAGCGCACACCGCGGATGCACTATCGAACCTCAAGATCATCGTCCGTCGATACTTGATAACGCCGCATAAGACGAACCTCAGACACTACGCGAAATCTGCACAGCAATTGTCGGGGGACCCGTATATCGCCAAAAACTCCAATAATGGCATGGTTTTTGCTCAATCTCCTTCGCACCACGACACGGGGGATTAGAGCCATGAACACCACGCGCAGAGCATTCCTGAAGACGACAGCGGCAGCGACGATGTTCGCGCCGGCTGTGATCCGCGGCGCAGCTGCGGCCGATCAGCCCATTGTGATTGCCAGCATGTACGATCTTTCCGGCGGTCTCGAATCCGCCGGCAAGCCGATGTACGACGTGCTCAACTTCGCCGTCGACGAAATCAACAGCTCTGGCGGGCTGCTCGGCCGCCAGATCAAGGTCGTGAGTTTCGATACGCAGACCAACATGCAGCTTTACGCGCAATACGCGCAGGAAGCCGCGTTGAAAAACAAAGTTGCCGTCGTACACGGCGGCATCACGTCCGCTTCGCGCGAAGTGATCCGGCCCGTGCTCGACAAATACAAGACGCTCTATTTCTACGACATGCCGTACGAAGGCGGCGTTTGCGACCGCAACATCTTCATCGACGGCCTCACCCCGGCGCACAACACCGAAGTTCTCGTCAATTATGGAATGAAGAACTGGGGCAAAAAGGTTTACACGCTCGCCGCCGATTACAATTACGGCCAGATCACCTCCGACTGGGTGAAAAAATACGTCAAGGACGGCGGCGGCGAAGTACTTGGCACGGAGTTCTTTCCGCTGGATGCGACAAATTTCGGCAGCACACTCTCAAAGATCCAGGCGGCCAAGCCGGATTGGATCATGACCGTTCTGGTCGGTGGCGGACCGATTTCGTTCTATCGGCAATTCCACGCCGCGGCCTTTCCGGAAAGATCCCGATCGCATCGACGACGTTCGGCGGCGCCAACGACCAGATGGTTCTCATCCCCGATGAGAGCAACGGCATCGTCGTTGAGTACAATTACATCGAAGCGCTCGACAATCCGGTCAACAAGGATTTCCTCAAGCGCTTCCGCGGCAAATATGGCGCTGACTATCCGCCGATCTCT
>CAWJBG010000028.1:0-176998 GCA_963841025.1 uncultured Alphaproteobacteria bacterium
GGCGACCACAAGGACGGCGCGGTAAGGTCGCGTCTTACGCCAAACATCCGTATTGCTGCGATGCACACTGCCGCGATATCGACCACGCCGTATAGGTCCGAGCCGGTGTCGGTTCGACATCGACGATGACGGCATTCTCGGTGTCGATGAGATAGTTGAGGCCGTAACTGAATTGCACCCGCTTGTTCGCCTTGGCGGTCCATGCTGAACAGGGATCGCTTGGTGAGATCACCTTTGGCAGCTTGCGGTCGGGATCGGGTTCAGCTTCCGCGCCGGGCGCCGAAAGATACTCCTTCGCCGCCCGCGTCTGATGTTCGGGTTCAGCCCACACAATCTCGTCAGGCATCTTGCCGTGATAACGGCTGGCGTTGGCTTCCATGACACTGGCGTCGATGGCAAACCCTTCGCCCTTCACTAGGCCCGCCTCCATGCAAGCAGTGACGATGCGTTCGAAGATATGGCGAAACACATCGCTCCGCCTAAACCCATGCAGCCGGTTCTCCGAGAAGGTCGAATGATGCGGGACTTTGTCGTCAAGATCGAGCCGGCAAAACCAGCGATAGGCCAGATGCAGATCGACTTCCTGCGTCAGCCTGCGCTCCGAGCGCAAACCATAGCAGTAACCAACAATCAGCATCCGGATCATCAGTTCGGGGTCAACCGACGGCCGGCCGACCTCGCTATAATGGGGCTGCGACCGTTCGTGAATGCCGGCAAGCGCCGCCGTCACAAAGCTGTCGATGCGTCGGAGCAGGTGGCTCTTCGGAACGCGCTCATCGAGATGGAATTGATAGAACAGATTTGGCTGAGCACCGCGCCGGCCCATCATCGCCGCCTCCAGGGCCATCATCCCCGGAATCAGCGGAATCACTGTTCGCGCTCGTTCTCAGGCTTTTTTTCGACAGCATCGACCCACAGCGGACATCAACCCCGAGCCATCGGTGCGGGCGGGTTTCCGATTGGTTGGAAAAATAATCAATTGAGGGAGCGGAGAGACCCCTGATCGAACCATTTGTGGCAGCTATTTCCCCGGGAACAAAAGCGATAACTGAGCGCGCAATTGCCAGTCTGGTGCACCGGCTGGATTGATCGCGTTGTAATAACCGGAAATCGACGCACTTACCGGCTGGCCTCCTAACTTGAACACTCGGCCAAAACCGCCACCGATCGGGAGGGTCCATTGCTGACCCGACGCCGCGAGCCAGTTCGACGTGATGACCGGTGCTGTGGTCAAGAACCAGCCGTGCGGCATGTTGTAGTTGACGAAGGGTTGCCCGAGAAAGGTGTTGACCGGCGGTCGCAACGTATTGCCTCCGACCGACCACTGATTGTTGAGCAACACACCTAACACCCAATTTCCCGGCGTGGTTAGGAAAACGGCGGTGGGGCCAGCCAGCACCTTTCCGGTTCCGAGTATGGCGTCGCTGGCAGATGGAACGGTGAAGACCGGGCCAACGCCCCATATGAGAGCACCCGGGTTTGTGGGTGATAGAAACAACGACTGGGTAATGTCGCCAATTCCATTGATGTTGCTGTCAAATACTGGATCAGGTTGGCTAATCAACGGCACGATCGTGCGCGAGATCAGGTTCCAGTCTGCATTTAAGTGCATCGGAATGACGGGCTGAATGTTGAGCACTTCCTGCGGGCGGTTGAACGGGCCGGTGCTGAAATTGGTGTTGCTCTGGAACGGAACACTAACGAGGTCAGCGATCGGGTTTTGTGATTGCTTTGCGAGGTTTCCCGAAGGCTCGGCAGCAGAACCATCCGTGCTCGACGGTTGCGCTCCTTCAGCTACGCCGCTCTGGAATTTATAGTTGATGCCAGCTTTGACCATTTGAACGTCACGGTCCAACGCCACCGTCGGGACCGTGGTCGAAGACCAGTTCGCCAGCGTCAGATAATCGTACTCCAGCTTAACGGTCCAATTCGGTTTGAAGCCGTATTCAATGCCTCCACCAAACAGCCAGCCGCCGCTGATATTCGACCCGCTCCAACTTGCGCCCGGAATGTTCAGCGTTGCGCTGCTTTGCTCCCAACCGCCGCCCAGCTTGCCAAACACAAGCCAGCGGTCGTCCACCCAACCAAAACGACCCGCAACTGTGCTAATCCAGTGCTGGTTGACCGAGCCGAGAGTCGCACCTGGTAGAGACGAATGACTAAAACTTGCCCCATCAAAATCACCTTCGACGCCTACTAAAAAGTGACTGGCCTGGAAATTATAACCACCCTGGACGCCGCCGATGAATTCGGTGATGCCGCCCGAGAAACTGCTGCCGGGAATGCTGATCTGGGTACCGCCGAGGAACTCGGTGAACGCGCCGGTGAAAGTGTTGCCAGCAATGCTCAAGCTGCCGGCGGTCCATCCTCCTCCGAAATTTGCGCCTAGATAAGGGCCCGACCAGTTGTAGGGCGGCGCAGCGAGGGGTGGATTGAAGGCTGGGGCCTTGACGGGAAAGTCGGCTGCTAGAGCGGACGTGCCGAATAGACCTGCAATAGCGATGCTGGCGACGAGCAGTTTGTTCATTTGAAGCCCCCTCGATCAGAAACTTGCGGCAGATCAAGCATTCGTTGCAAGGCCGCGTCACCGGGAGAGATTTGGCTGATTTCTGTCGTGCCGGAACACTCGTCGCATGTCGGTTATCGAGGGAATATCGGACCATGCGAGGAAGTGCCGCAAGGACAGTTCATGACCCAACGCGGACATGTAAATCGTTCAAGCGAATGTCTGCCGCCTGGGCTGACGCGAACATCGCTTCCGAAATCATAGATGTGCACACCCAAAAGTCGCGACTGGCTGCACAAAATTTGTGCACGTTTGATGTTGCGTTTGCACGACGCTTGCATGGCAAAGGTCGGATCTGATCGTGGACCGTAGGGCCAACGGGACCGTATGAACCTTCTCAGTCTCGATATCCGGATGCTTCGTTCACTGATTTCGGTCGTCGACACCGGCAGCATCACCGAAACAGCGCGCCGGCTCGGGCGGACTCAGCCCGCTATTAGCCTACAAATTCAGAGGCTTGAGGACATCACTGGCAAACCCTTGTTCAATCACGAAGGTCGCCGGATGCAGCTGACACCCGACGGTGATATGGTGCTGGCCTACGCAAAGTCGATTTTGCGGCTACACGACGAATTGCTTTCGCGGCTCTCCTCGCCGGAAGTTCACGGCCACGTCGTCTTGGGTACACCGGACCTTTATGCCGCCTACATGCTTCCGTCGATTCTGGCGATGTTCAAGGAGACATTCCCCCGAATCCAGGTCGAATTACGTTGCGCGCTTTCCACCCCGACAGTCGATCGGGTGCAACGAGGCGAAGTCGACATTGCGCTCGTTACGCGCATGAACAACTTCACCGGCGGCCTAGTGGTGCGTCAGGAGCAATTGGTGTGGATTGTCGGCGAACAATCGCAAGCCCAATTCGAGGACCCGCTGCGGTTGGCGCTGCTGCCGCCGGGCAACATCTATCGCGAGCACGCGATAGGTTATTTGGAACGCGCCGGGCGAAAGTGGCAGATCGCCTGCGTCAGCGAAAGCGTGAGCGGATTGCAAGCCGCGGTATTTGCCGGCATGGCGGTGACGGTGCTCGGGCGGTGTGCGCTCGTGCCCGGCATGCGTGAGCTCAAAGTGAGCGAAGGATTCCCGACCCTCCCCAAAATCGACCTGCTGCTTTACAAGGCGCCCGGTGCGTCTTCACCGGCGATCGACGCGCTGCACGATTATCTCGCGCATTATGTCGGATTGACCGCTGCCGGCGCCGCGGAAGATCCGAGGTCCGTGCCAAGACCGCGAAGTGAACCGATGCTGCAAACGGCCATTGCACCGCGCAAGGTACGAAGCGCCTTTCCGTCGTAATTTTCAGGCGAGCTTTATCCCAGTCGCCTAATCCTAGTCGCGCACGAAAGCCGGCCAGGCATCAGCCCAAGGGTGCGCCTTCTCAAATGCTGCGGCGATGCGCAGGACCAGATCCTCGGCGAGCCACGGAGCTACTACTTGCAGTCCAATCGGCAGACCGTCGCGATCGCATCCGCATGGCATCGTCGCTGCCGGCAAGCCAGCAAGATTGATCGGCCAGGTAAACGGCGACCAACCGAGATGGCTGTCGACCTTGCGGCCGTCGACTTCTCCAACGCCAATTGATCCAGCCGCAAATGCGGTCACCGAGACCGTGGGCGTCACCAGCGCGTCGACGCTCCGGAACAATTCGGCGAAACGGCTTCGAAGAATCATGCGGCGGTTGGTGGCGCGCATGTAGTCCACGCCACTGAAGGTCCGCCCCTTGGCGAGCACGTCACGGTATTCTTGCTCGGAACGCTCCAGCAGCGATGGATCGCGGTCCGATACGGCGGCGGCCTGTTCGGTGAAAGCGATTGGCTTGAGTATAAGTTCCAGAACGTCTGCGTCGACGACCGGGCCAGGTGTAATCATTTCCGCGCCGAGATCGGCCAGCGCATCGACGGCCTGCTTGAACGCCGTGCGAACGTCTCCCGTGACGGCGGCGTGACCGAAGTCCGGCGTGAAGCCGATCCGCAGACCGTCAAGACGAGCCGCATTCGCTGCAAACGTGCGCCGCCCAACCGGCAAGCTGGCGGGGTCGCGTCCATCATGCCCGGCAATGACTCCAAGGAGGAGTGCCGCGTCGCCGACCGTGCGTGCGATCGGTCCGGTGTGGGCGAGCGATGGCCACGACGGCGGAAAGAACCCGGGCGATCGCGGCACGAGTCCGTAGGTCGGCTTAAAGCCGAACACGCCGCAGAACGAGGACGGCACCCGGATCGAACCGACGCCATCTGTTGCAAGTGCAAGCGGGCCGCAGCCGGCAGCGATGGCGGCGGCCGCACCACCACTGGAGCCGCCGCTGGTGCGGTCGAGGTGCCACGGATTGCGGGTCACGCCGGATACCGGACTATCAGCGGTAAGCTTATAGCCGGATTCGCACGTCGTCGTCTTGCAAGTGATGATCGCACCTGCCTCTTTGACAGCAGCCACAACCGCCGCGTCGACGTCCGGGACGAAATCCTCGAGCATTGGAGCGCCGGCCTTGGCCGGCGTGCCCGCGACGTAGATCAGGTCCTTGACAGTGATCGGGACGCCGGTCAAAGCATTCGCTTCACCTGCCTTCCACGCCGCCGCAGCGCGGTCGGCCGCGGCGCGCGCCGACGCGAACATGTCGGTCGTCATGACTGTGCACAGCGAATCGGCGCTTTCGAGCGCAACAATGACATCATCGATGACATCGCGCGGTGAGAATTGTTTGGTTCGGTAGCCATCGAGGATTTGCTGCGCGGAAAGCCGCCCAAGATTTCGGCGGGCAGTCCGGGCAGCGGTCTGCGAAACGCTATTCATCGGGGCTTCTCGGACCGGCGTCGTCAGGCAAGAGCGAGCGCGGCCACGACTGCGCGCTTGCCCATAACTGTGATCAGATGCGCTCGAAATGCCGCTTCGGCGTGAATGTCCGAACTCAGTCCGGCCGCATCGACGCCATGGCCGTTCATTGCCTCCGGCTCAAAGCGGCGCGACAGCACGGTTTCGAACGCCGACACCCGAAAAACAGCTGGCCCAGCGCCCGTAACGGCAACCCGCGTGCCGGTTTCGAATTTCGCCACGAAGACGCCAACAAGCGCAAACCGCGAGGCAGCATTGGGGACCTTGGCGTAAGCTGCGGTGAGGGGAATCGGAAATTTCACTGCGGTAATAAGCTCGCCTGCTTCGAGCGCCGTTTCAAACATGCCCCGAAAGAATTGGTCCGCTGCAATCTCCCGCTTGTCGGTTACGATGGTAGCGCCGAGGGCGAGTGCGGCCGCCGGATAGTCAGCGGCAGGATCATTGTTCGCGAGCGAGCCGCCAATGGTCCCCCGATTGCGCACCGCCGGATCGCCGATGTTGCCGGCGAGTTGCGCAAGCGCCGGAATCGCCTTCGCCACCGTTTGCGAGTTGGCGACATCGAAGTGCCGCGTCATGGCGCCGATGGTGAGCGTCCTATCGCTCACCGCAATCCCTTTGAGCGCCACGATGCCTGAGAGATCGATCAAAGCCGCCGGGCTCGCGAGGCGTTGCTTTAGTGCCGGCAACAGAGACATACCGCCCGCGATGGGCTGGCCTTCAGCACCGTTGGACATCAGCATGATCGCTTCTGGAACAGAAGCCGGCTTGTAATACGCGAAAGCTCTCATCGCTCCCTCACTATTCCGCCGCTTGCAGCAGCGACGAGCTCTTTATGACCCGCCATAAGCGGTTTGCTGTCGCCGGCATGTCCACGTGATTCACACCAAGGTGAGCAAGTGCATCGACGACCGCGTTGGCGACCGCAGCCGGCGAACCTATGGTTCCAACTTCGCCGCAACCCTTCACACCCATCGGCGTGTGCGTGCACGGCGTGCTATGCGTTGCGACCGTTATCCGCGGCAGGTTGTCAGCGCGCGGCATGCAGTAGTCCATGAACGAACCGGACAGAAGCTGCCCCGATACATCGTCATAGATACAGTTCTCAAATAGCGCCTGGCCGATGCCTTGCACGATGCCGCCATGCAATTGGCCCTCGACAATCATCGGATTGATCACGGTCCCGACGTCATCGACCGCGGTGTAATTCACGAGGCTGACAATGCAGGTCTCTGGATCGATTTCCACTTCAGCCACATGGGCTCCGCCCGGATAGGTAAAGTTGACCGGGTCGTAATAGGCCTGCTCTTCGAGCCCCGGTTCCAGCACCTCGAGCGGGTAGTCATGCGGCACATAGGCCGCAAGCGCGATGTCGGCGAAGGCTTTCCTCCGATCGGTACCGGCAACCTTAAACTCACCCGCCTCGAATTCGATGTCCTCCTCGCTGCTTTCCAGAAGATGAGCCGCAATCTTCTTGCCTTTAACGACAATCTTGTCGCTTGCCTTCGATAGCGCGGCTCCGCCGACGACCAACGAGCGCGAGCCATACGTGCCCATGCCGAACTGCACCTTGTCGGTATCGCCGTACACGATGTCGATATTCTCGAACGGCACGCCCAGTTTCTCGCAGACGATCTGCGCAAATGTGGTCTCGTGGCCTTGGCCGTGATTGTGCGTACCGATGAGCACCGTCACTTGCCCGGTCGGGTGCACGCGTACTGTCGCGCTCTCATAAAGACCGCCGCGCGCGCCGAGACGCCCGGCAATGCGCGAAGGGGCCAGGCCGCAGGCCTCCACATAAGTGCTAAGGCCGATGCCACGCAGCTTTCCGTTGCTCGCTGAGATCGACTTGCGTTTCGCGAAGCCCGACCAGTCGGAGGCCACTAGTACCTTGTCTAGGCATCCTTTCGGATCCCCGCTGTCGTACTCCACCATGACCGGTGTCTGGTATGGATACGCTTCTTTCGGGATCATATTGCGGCGGCGGATCTCGGCGCGATCGATTCCCATGTCGCTCGCGGCGACGTCGACCAAGCGTTCGAGCACGAACGTCGCCTCAGGGCGACCGGCGCCGCGATAGGCGTCGACCGGCACCGTATTGGTGAACACCACCTTCACTTCGCAATAAATCGCGGGCGTCGTGTAGACCCCGGCCAGCAGCGGTCCGTACAAATTGGTCGGGATATTGGGACCGAAGGTCGAGATATAGCCGCCGATGTTGGCAATCGTGTTGACGCGCAGACCGAGGAACTTGCCGTTTTCGTCCAGCGCCAGCTCCGCCTCAGTCACGTGATCGCGGCCCTGAGCATCGGACACGAAGCCTTCGCTCCGCTCACACACCCATTTGATCGGCCTTCCGACTTTCGGCGCGGTCCATGTGATTACCGCCTCTTCCGCGTAGTGGAATTGTTTGACGCCGAAGCCGCCGCCAACATCGGGTGCAACCACCCGCAGCTTGTGCTGCGGAATGTTGAGCACGAAGGCGCCCATCAGCAGGCGGACGACGTGCGGAAATTGGCTGGTCGACCATAGCGTATATTGGCCTGTCCCAGCATTGTATTCGGCGATTGCCGCTCGCGGCTCCATCGGATTGCCGACGAGCCGATTGTTGACGAGGCTGATGCGGGCGACATGCGCCGCCTTGCGGAAAGCGCTGTCGGTCGCGACGGGATCTCCGAGCGCCCAATCGCAACACAGGTTGTTGGGAACGTCGTCGAACAGCAGCGGCGCATCGCGCTTGATCGCGTCAAATACGCCGACCACGGCCGGAAGCACGTCATACTCAACGACGACTGCTTCGGCGGCGGCGCGCGCTTTCTCCAAAGTTTCGGCAACGACGAAGCAGACCGGATCGCCGACGTGGCGCACTTTGCCTTGCGCCAGGGCCGGATGGGGCGGTTCCTTCATCGGCAGCCCGTCCTTGCCGGTGATACCCCAGCCACACGGCAGGCCGCCGACGCCCGCCGCCTTCAAATCCTCACCTGTGACGATGGCGAGAACGTCCGGCATCGCCAGCGCCTCTGCGGCATCGATCGATTTTATGTTCGCGTGCGCGTGCGGCGAACGAACAAACACACCTGAAACCATATCGGGCCGCTTGATGTCGGCGACATAATTGCCGCGACCGGTAAGAAAGCGGCGATCCTCTTTGCGCAGCGGCCGAGCGCCAATCCCGATGACGTTTGACATGCTCAAGCCCCTTCTTCCGCGTGCATTGCGATAGTTCCACGAAGCACCGACGTCACGATGTTCTGATATCCCGTGCAGCGGCAGAGATTGCCTTCAAGCCAGTGCCGCACGTCCGCTTCGGTTGGAGTGGGATGGCGACGAGCGAATTCGACCGAGCTCATCAGCATGCCGGGCGTACAAAAGCCGCACTGCAAACCGTGATTCTCGTGAAAGGCGAGCTGCATTGGATGTAGCGCGTCCGGCTTACCCAAGCCTTCGACGGTCGTGACGCGCGCGCCGTCGACCGCGACTGCAAGCAAGGTGCAACTCTTCACGGAGCTGTCGTCCACGTGCACCACACAGGCCCCGCATTGACTGGTGTCGCAACCGACGTGGGTACCAGTCAGACCAAGGGTCTCGCGCAACAGATCGCACAGCAGCGTCGCAGGCTCGACGTCGACGTTGACCGACTTGCCATTGAGGACAAATTTGATTTGCATGAAACGACTGCCTCTCTAAAGTTTAACGAAGCAGACGCGCTACTTCGACTGGCCAGGTCGCAAGCACCGCATCGCCCACATTGACTGGATTGTTGAAGAATTTTCGCTCTGACACGTAGACGACGAAGTCCTCTTTGCTCCCGGCGTCGAGCATGACTTTGACGAAGTAGCCTTGATACTCGATCGCAGTGACACGGCACGGTACCGCAGCCATGCCGTCGCCGGTTGGAGTGCCGGGCCGGGCCAGCTCGATATCGTCGCGGCGCACTGCGACCGCGATCGAGTCACCTGCGTCGACGTGGATGCCGGGCGTGAGCGGCACCGTAATGCCGGATCCGGCCGGAGGCGCTGCCACCACGGCGTGATGACCGTTGACGGTGCGCACTTGGCCGCTCAACACGTTCTGACCACCGAGAAATTCCGCGACGTAGCGATCTTTGGGGCTCGCGTAGACTTCGCGCGCCGGTCCGGCTTGGCGGATTTTGCCGTTGTCCATCACCACCACGAGATCGGCAAGCGCGATCGCCTCAAGTTGCGTGTGAGTGACGTGAACGAAAGTAATGCCGAGCTCGCGCTGCATCTGACGTAGTTCCTGGCGCATCTGGATACGCAGGAACTCGTCGAGCGCAGACAGCGGTTCGTCGAGCAGCAGCACGCGCGGCTCCGTGATCGCCGCGCGTGCCAGCGCCACACGCTGTTGCTGGCCACCGGAAAGCTGCGCTGGCAACCGGTCGGCAAATTCGGACAGCCTGACCTTCTCCATCATGGCATCGGCTGCCCGATGCCGGTCGGCTCTAGAAATTCCTCGCACGCGCAACGAAAACGCGATGTTGTCGCGCACGGTCAGGTGCGGAAACAGAGCATAGGACTGGAACATCATCGCAGTACGCCGCGCGACCGGCGGTAGGCCGACCACGTTCTCACCGTCAATCAGGATTTCGCCGGCGGTCGGATCGTCGTGACCCGCGATCATGCGCAGGATCGTGGTCTTGCCACAGCCGGATGGGCCGAGCAGACAGCAATAGGCGCCGTTCGGAATGTTGATATTGACACCGTCGACAGCGTTGACGAACCCGTCAAAGGTCTTAACGACACCGGCAAGTTCGATATTGCCCGGTCCCGTTTCCATGTGGTCCTCCATCAATGGGCCGGGACGCGGCTAGTGCGCCGCTTCTGGATAAGAGCAATGGACCCGAGGCAGGTGGCGATGATGATGAATGAGATGATCGTCGTAACCGTGCCGAGCGCGTAAAGCGACGGCGAGGTGACGTTGAGCGTCATGGTCCAGATTTCGAGCGGCAGCGTATTGAGCGAACCCGCAGTCTGTAGCGTGCGGGCGAACTCGTCATAGGAAAGCGTGAACCCGAACAGCGCGACGGCGACGAGACCGGGGGCGAGGATCGGAATAACCACCAAGCGGATCGCCTGCCAACGCGTCGCGCCCAGGTCATAGGCCGCCTCCTCCCAAGCACGGTCGAAACGCGACATGACGGCAAACATCACCAGCACGCCGAACGGTAGCGTCCAGGAGAGCTGCGCCCCGATCGCGGAGGTGTACCAACGCCCCTCGATGCCGATGAAACTCATGAGCAGGCCGACGCCGATGCTCAGAACGAGGCCGGGAGCAACCAGGCTTCCGATCATCAGATAGAAAACGATGCCGTCGCCCCGGAAGCGGCGGCGGAACGCCAAGCCGGCGAGGAATGACACCACGACGGTAATTATTGTGACGATCGCCGCGAGTTTCACGGAACGATCGAACGAGCCTTTCACGTCACCGGTGCGCACCTGCGTAAATAGATCGACGAACCAGTGCAGCGACAGGCCTTTCATCGGAAATACAAGTCCGCCACGAACATCCTGGAACGACAGGATGTAGATGCAGATCATCGGCCCGTAGAGCGCGAGCACGTAAAAGCTGAAGACCGCCAGGAGGACGTAGAAGGTCCACGGCCGGCCGCTGGCTCGCGGCGCGATGGCATGCGCCGCTACTGCTCGCGACACCGGCGGCGCGTTTGAGACGTGGCCCGCAGAGCTCATCGAGTCAGCTCCTTGCGCACGTCGACCGAACGCAAGATCAGCGTTACCAGCATCGTCACAACGATGGTCAGCACGACGGCGCTGGCGGCCGCCGACGGATATTGCAATACGCCGACGTCCTCATAGAGCGCGCCAACCACGGACGCCGAACCGCCGCCGCTCATCACTTTGATGACGAAGAAATCGCCCATGACGATCGAGACGACAAAGATCGATCCAAGCGCGATGCCATTCTTGCAGAGCGGCAGTATGATCATTCGCATGATGTCGAACCGGCTTGCGCCGGCGTCGAGCGCGGCTTCCACCACGCGCTTGTCGATGCGTCCCATCGCGTTGAAGATCGGCACGATCATGAAAATCGTTAGTTGGTGCACGTAGGCGACAACGACTGCAAAGCCCGAAAACAAAAGAAACTCGAGGGGCGCATGGACCACACCGACGCGGATCAGCGCCATATTGATCAGGCCCTCTTTGCCGAGAAGTGGTATCCAAGAAATCATGCGGATAATGTTCGAGGTCCAGAACGGCACGGTGCACAGCAAGAACAGACCGATTGCAAGCAGCGGGCTACGTACGTGAAAGACCAGGAAGTACGCAACCCAAAAGCCGATGATCAGCGAGAACAGCCAGGTCAGGACAGCGAACTTGATAGTTTCGGCATAGAGATTGAGCGTTAGACCCGAGCTAAAAATATCGACGTAGTTTTGTAGCGTCGGATTGAAGATGAGACCGCCAAATCCATCGCTCTGAAAGAAACTGGCGGCGAATACGACCAGAATCGGCGCAACGAAGAACGGCAGCAGCACCAGCATCAGCGGCGACACATAGAACCAGCCGGAAACGCCGTCGCGTGCGGCCATGAGAATCTCTCGTCAGAAATTTCTGAGGACGAAGCGAGTTTCAAGCTGCGAAGCAAGAAGCGGGCCGGTCACAGAGGAAAACCGGCCCGCGCGCGTCAGGCGACTTTGAAGTCGTTCCAGCGCTTGTTCATGTAGGCCGCTTCGTCCATCAGGGTATTCCAGCATGAGATGTTGGTCACGCGCTTCACGAATGAGCCGCCGTCACGCACCGTGCCGGCTTTCTCCATGGGCACGCCATACGGGTCGCTGATCGGGCCGGGTGCCGGCTTGCCTTCGTACCAATACGCCCATTCGGTTTCGGTCATGTTTTTCTTCGCGGTCGACGGCGTCGGGCTGTAATAGCCGTAGCGGCTGACGAAGGCGCCTTGCCAGCCCGACAGATACCAATTGAGATACTCGTATGCTGCGTCGAGTTTCTTGCCGCTGAGATGCTTCATCAGCGCCATGCCGTTGCACCAGCCGCGATAGCCTTCCTTGCCGTTCTTTACATTCACTGGGGCGTAAACGCAGGGGATGTCCTTGACGCGCACCGCCGCAACTGCCGGCGACCACATCGACTGGATGATAACTTCGCCGGCTGCCATCAGCTGCACCGACTGGTCGAAGGTGGTCCACGTCGCACGGAAATGGCCGCTCTTCTTCAGCTCGATCAACTTTTCGCTCGTAAAGTCGATCTCCTTTTTGGTCATGTTGCCTTTGTTGCCGTAGGTGATCAGCCCGGCGCTCTCGAAGCACAAAGCTGCATCCATGATGCCGATCGCCGGCACGTCAAGGATCGCCGCCTTGCCTTTGAATTTGGGATCGATCAGTTCCTTCCACTCGGTCACTTCGTGTCCGACCAGATCGGGGCGATAGCCGATCGAGTCGGCATTGTAGACTTGCGGCAAGAATGTCATCCAGTCGGTGACGCCATCGTGCAACTCGGTCGAATTCGGCTTCTCGATGTACATTGCCTCGTAGGGCGAAATGCCCTGACGCGGAATCTTATGACCTTCAAGCTCGCCCTTCGTGAAGATCGGTAGAATATTGTCGAATTCTTTGATCTTCTTTACCTCGATGCCCTGCAGGATACCGCGCTTGGTCGCGAGCTTGGATTGCCAACCTTCGACGTCGGCAATGTCGACGGAATCGGGCTGAGTAATGAAGCGGTTGATCGCGGCGGTGGTGTCCAGATTCTGCATCGTCACCTTAAACCCAAGATCCTTGGAGGCCTGGTCGCCGATCGCCTTGACGACCGAGTAGGACACGCCGACGTGGCGGAGTTCGATGTCCTTGATTTCCTGTGCCCAGATCGTGGGGAATCCACCGATCGCCCCAGCTCCGGCGGCACCCCCGAGCAACGCACCACCGGCTTTGAGCAGCGACCGCCGGGACGGACCTTTGTTCGCGCCAGAGCGATCAGAAATTCGATTTGAATTCTTCGTCGATTTCGGAAGTTCGCTATCTTTGGTCATGACTAGGCTCCCCGCGCGCAACGCTTGGGTTGCGCGCACCGATGGATTTGAAAAAATTTTCCGGCAGCGGAGTTTTCTTACGTATTCAAGACCTAGCACCGCTTTGCAGTGCAATAAAATTGATAATATAAATTCGCCTCATAAGATCGATTAATGTGCAAACAATATCGCCACTCACTGCCGCAATTGGCGCCATCTCCGCTTGATCGAACTGCGCGCTGCCGAGTCCGACGGAACATTCGGCCCTACTTCCACTTATGGCACTTCTCGGACGTGGATGCGTGTCCGGCTTAAGTCTGAAATCGGTGCAAGAGCTGACATCAAGGGTCGGTTGCGCAACAGCGCGCCGTTAGTTACGTCTGGCCGCAGGTCTCGCTTTGACGTGATGGGATAAGTTCCGCTTGGAAGGAACTGTGAAACGCTCTTCAAAATTAGTTGCTAAAGCAGCAAAACCGCGACGCCAGAAGCCAGCGTCACGTAAGGCAAAAATTGCCTCAAAACCCTCCCGTCGCGATTCCTCGGCCGCACAAACGGCGATATGACCGAGACTCAACGCCTCGAACAGTCGCTGCGAACCAGCGAAGAGCGTTACGCGCTGGTCACCGAGGCTGTGGCCGAGGGCATCTACGACTGGAACATTGAGAAGAACTCGCTTTACGTCTCTCCCCGGCTAATGGAGATATTCAGTTTCACGGGAACCAGCCTGTCATCTGAAATATGGTACGGCCGTGTGCATCCCGACGATAAGGAAGGCTACCGAGCGGCACTGCGCAATTGCTTTATGCAGCACGCCCCGAAGCTCGAATGCCAATACCGTATCAAAGCCGCGGACGGGAACTACCGCTGGGTCGAAGACCGCGGACTACCGATCCGGAACAAGGCCGGACGAACGCTCCGGCTTGCAGGCGCCGTCAGTGACATCACCCGCCGACACGAAACGGAACAGGCGCTTCGGGACCGGGAGCAAGAACTCAACGCCGTCCTCGATACGATCGACTATGGCGTACTGTTCATGGGTCCGGACTTGCGCGCGAAAATTATCAATCGAGCCTTTCGCCAAATGTGGAGGATCTCTGACGACTTCATCCACTCCACGCGACCGACGATGGCGGACCTCATCAATTACAATCGCCACAACAATATCTATGACGTGCCAAAAGCCGAGTTCGACGCCTACGTCGCGCGACGAGTGGAGGCCGTGGCCAAGGGCACCACGCCAATCGGCGAAATGAGCCTTCGCGATGGGCGTTTCATTCAGCATCAGTTGATGGTCCTACCGGACGGCGGCCGCATGCTGACCTATTTCGACATCACAGAACTGCACCGGCGTACCGAGCAATTGGAGGCACAGGCACAAAAGATCGTTACGCTCAATCAGAAACTCGAAGAGCGCGTGAGCGAACAAGTCGGCGAGATCGAGCGCATGGGCCGGTTACGACGCTTCCTTCCGCCGCAGGTAGCTGATCTCATCGTCGCGTCCGGAGCCGAGAAGCAACTCGAAAGCCACCGCCGTGAGATCACTGCGCTATTCTGTGATCTCCGCGGCTTCACTGGCTTCTCCGAAAGCTCGGACCCTGAAGACGTGATGGCGCTGTTGCGCGGCTACCATATTGCGATTGGCGAAATCATCATCAAGTACAGCGGGACGCTCGAACGATTTGCCGGCGACGGCGTGATGGTCGTTTTCAACGATCCCGTCCCGGTGGACAACCCGCCGCTCCAGGCTGTGCTGATGGCACTCGAAATGCGCAGCGCTTTGGCCGCATTGATTGAGAAGTGGCGTAAACTCGGCCACGATCTTGGCTTTGGCATCGGTATTGCGCACGGATTTGCCACGCTCGGCACAATCGGCTTCGAGGGGCGCTTTGATTATGCGGCAATCGGGACTGTATCCAACGTCGCATCTCGGCTTTGCGACGAAGCCAAGCCTGGGCAAATTCTGATTAGTCCGCGTGTCTTGATGGGAGTCGAGGATGCCGTCACTGTCGAGGCGGTTGGGGAGTTTGTCCTCAAGGGCATCCGTCGCCCACTAGCAAGTTACAACGTAGTCGCCGCCAAGTCCTCAAATTGAGCAAAGCGGACGAAGGTCCTTGTCTGCGTTTGGCACGTTTCGGCCGATCGCGGCACACGCCGTTATGTCGGCGAGTGGATGATGAGCGGACATGTCGCGGACATCGCAATTCGGTAGCGATTGACCCAACTCGAACATGAACGGCTTATCTCGCCGTGATTGGGCGCATCGTTTGTGCTCAACGATGTGCTAGGTTGGTCGTGAGCACTGACAGGAACTGTGATGCGACGACCGCATCACGCGTCTGGGCGGCGAATGATCAGGATTGTCGACAACCCGTTCATCATTTTCCTCGTTGCTCTCTTCGCCCAATGGGGCGCAGCATATACCGGCGACTTCTTTCGCAGGACGGTATGGCCCATCGAGAAAGTAGAGCGGGAGGACTTGGACACCGTTCTAACCGCCACTCTGACACTGCTCGCCCTCATCATCGGTTTTAGCTTCTCAATGGCGGTGAGCCGATACGATCAACGCAAGAACTATGAAGAAGCGGAAGCGAATGCGATCGACACGGAATATGCGCGCGCGGATCTGTTGCCGGCCGACGACGCGGTCAAGGTGCGTCAGCTGCTCAGAAGATACGTTGATGAGCGTATCTTATTTTACCGCGGCGATGAACCTGACATCAGCGAGGTCGACGGCGATACGGTAAAATTGCAAGCCGAGCTTTGGTCCTCTGTCGTACATGTCGCGACAGTGCAGTCAACGCCTGTGGTTGCCCTCGCTGTTGCAGGCATGAACGATGTACTGAACTCGCAAGGATACACACAGGCGGCTTGGTGGAACCGATTTCCGACCGCCGCCTGGGCCTTGATGGGGTTGATCGCAATCTTCTCCAACCTGCTACTTGGATATCGTGAGCACAGAACGGACTTTCTGGTTCTACTGGTCGTGCCGGTCATCTCATCGATTGCTTTTTTCCTCATCGCGGACATTGACAGCCCAAGCGGGGGTGTCATTCGCGTGGTGCCGCACAACTTGATGGCGGTATCTCAATCGATGAAAGTCCGTTAAAGGTGACTTGTCCCTTTCGCGTTTGGCACTAATCTGCCGTGCCAATCATCGGTCACATGTGGGTTTTCGCCGGATGAATGGACGCATCATCGGGGACATTGCAATTCGGTAGAGATTGATCCAACTACGACATCGGCGATTTGCGAAGACGGCTCGCGTTCTTCGAAACGGCAGAAAACGCACGCCCCGCAATCAGCGAATTTCTAGGCCCCGCGATGACGATCCGCAAAAAGATCTTTCTCCTTGCCGGCGTTCTCCTGGTGCTATTTGGAGTGGTTGTCGCTGCGCTCGCCGCGATGCAGAAATTTGACGGCGACGCGATAGGCAATATCGTCGGCTACGAATTGCCGCTGTCGCGGCTTATTGCGGAGTTCGATGTCGACACAGACAGGTATGAGCTTCGCATTCTACGGATGCTCCGTTCCGATTCCGCAAGTCCTACAGAGGTCCAGGCGACGATCTCGGATGTGCGGACGGTCAGAGACGAGCTGCGTACCGACGTTGCAACGGCCTCTAAGCTGCTCAACAAGGCGGTCCAAGATTCGCGCTACCAAAGCGCTGATCGCGTCGATCTGGCGCTTATGGAAGGCTCGTTCAAGTTCCTCAGCCGCGGCGTTGAAGACTTCTTGGCGGTCGGCGATCTTACAATGGCTGCCTTCGCTGAAGGCCGACGGGAAGACGCGCGTGTCGCCTCGCTCGGCTTCTCTAAATTCAAGCAATCGTTCGGTCCCGACCTCTCCGAAATTCGCCGCAGCATTTCCGATCTCACTGAGCGGTCGACCGGTACGATCCTCGCCAGACAACGGCTCTACACCTATCTGAGCCTTGCCTTGTTCTTGTCGGCATGTGGCATCGGCCTCACTATCAGTGCGGTGGGATCGACCCACGTGGTTGGCGGATTGCGTCAGCTAGTTGTTAGCACACGGGCCATTGGGTCAGGCGCGGACATGGTGCCGGTATTGATTCGCACGCGTGATGAGGTCGGCGAGCTCGCCCAATCCTTCAATCGGATGATCGAGGAGCTGCGCACACGCGAGCGCATAAAGGAAACGTTTGGCAAGTTCGTCGATCCACGCATCGTCGCCAATATGATTTCGGAGACTGGAGATGGCATAGAACATGCTGACCGCAAGCTTGTTACCGTCTTCTTTTCGGACATCGTCGGTTTCACCTCGATCAGCGAGCAGCTGACGCCTACGGCGATCGTCAATCTTCTGAACCATTATTTTTCGGCGGTAGCGGCATCGATCGTTGCCAGCAATGGAATCGTGGACAAATATATCGGCGATGGACTCTTGGCTTTCTGGGCATCGCCCTTTTCGCCTGGTGACACCCACGCGGCCGCTGCGTGTCTCGCTGCGCTAAAGCAACAGGCGGCGATTCAGGAATTGAACAAGGAGTTGCCGAACATCCTAGGCCTTAGGCGCGCTGCGCCCGTTCTTCGCGTGCGCATGGGACTCGCAACCGGTGAGGCAATCGTCGGAACGGTTGGGTCGGCGACCTCGAAGAGCTTTACGGTGATCGGCGATACCGTGAACCTGGCATCCCGCCTCGAAGGCGCCAACAAGATCTATGGCACGAAAATTATAATATCAGAGGAGACGCTGCGCGTTGCCCAGGAACAAATCGAGTGCCGCGAGTTGGATTTGATTACGGTCGTCGGCAAAACCGAACCCGTGCGAATCTACGAGGTCCTCGGTCCAATGGGAACACTTGCTCCCGGGGATGCGGAGTTGAGCGATGAGTTCTGCAAAGGCCTTGCGGCATATCGGGCGCGAGAATGGGACACTGCCGAGCGGCAATTCCGGCGCTGTCTGGAGCTTAAACTCACGGACGATCCGTCTGCGCTCTACATCAAGCGCATCGGGAATTTCCGAAAGGAACCACCGCCTGCGAACTGGGATGGCGTCTGGCACCTCGCGAAAAAATAGCGGAACCTAACTGGGGATCCCGAGGCATCCTATGACGCGAAAAGTCTGCGGGCGCCAGGGCTAACTGCCTCAGGCGATCCGGCTCGTGACTTCGTGACTGTGTTTGCTGACCATCTCGATAAGCGGGCATTCAATGCCGCGATTTCAGCCATGGCCAGATCAACTAAACGAAGTAGAGTGCTAGTCTTCGTTCACGGATTCAATAACCGGTTCGATGAGGCCGTTTACCGGCTCGCACAAATTGTCCAAGACTCGGACGCGCCGGTCATACCCGTTCTCTTCTCATGGCCGTCCAAAGGGCTGGTAACGCTTGACGCGTACAAATACGATCTTGAAAGCGCAAACAAGTCCCGCGGTTCCCTCAAACAACTGCTGGCGAACATTGCGCTAAATCCTGATGTGAAAGAAATAACAGTGCTTTGTCATTCTATGGGATGTTGGCCAGCCCTCGAAGCGCTGAAGTCAAAGTCGACCCACGTCAAAAACGTTCTCCTTGTCGCGCCCGACGTGGATGTCGATGTCTTTCGTACGGAGATACAGCAAATGGGCAGACCCCGGCCGCGCATTGCTTTATTCGTTTCTCACGACGATCAGGCTCTCAAGCTGTCTAAATCGATCGCGGGAGGCAAGCACCGTTTGGGCGATGCGACGGATCAGGAATCCCATTTGAGCGATTTCGAGCGCCAAGGGATTTTGGTGTTTGATTTGACGAACCTGCAAGGCAGCGCGCATTCAAGAGCGTTCGAGGACGTGAAGTCCGTGATGGGGCTGATCGAGAGAAGGCTCGCCGCAGGGCAGCAAATGACGGACAACGGACCGGCTGTGAGCATCGGTGGTCAATAATCTCTAATGCATGAGCGTAAGACGGTGAGCCGCATGGTCGCTGGACCAATTCAAATCCGCGAAACTCTATCGTCTGAGTCGCCTAGCAAACGATACGCGCCACCGCGGGCCTTCGCTGGTGACTGGAGCTTACGCGGTCGCCGTGAAGCGCCGCCATTTCGAAGCCTTACGCGCCACTTATCGACCCCTCCTATTTTGCGACTAGTTGAGACCGTCGGCCGAAGTCCTAAACACAGTTTGATTTTTGCCGATGAAATTGATCGCGCCCTTTGCGTCACGTTTCCGAGAGCGGAACAAGTCGAATTGGGACGACGTATAGACGCCATCTTGAGTGATACCTCAATTAAAGACGACAAACATGGCGATCTTATCGGCGTGCCATTGAACGAACTCGGGAAGCGTTATCCAGCCTCCCGCGCCTAGCGCACCGCGAATGCTGGATGGGTGAGCAGCATCCAAACACTTGGCGGCGTTCATGCGATGCGCCTCTACTCGTCCATCAGTTCGCATTCTGCCGCTTCCCACTTAACAGAGAACAACAGAGTGAAACGGGCGATTGTTGCCTTAGTTGGTCTCGGTGCCAATCAGGTCAATGATGCGATCTATCCGCTCAACGTCAGTTGCTGTAATTGGGTAATTGTGCGGCATGCGCTGTAACCGCGTTATCGTCCTGATAATCCCCGGCAAAATTCAATTTGGATTTGCGCGCGGCGCAATTATTGGGTGTCTGACCGACAACTGGCAAAGGAGCATTAATTCGAACGCCGATAAAATGTCGGTTCCGGTCGGGCAATGCCGAACAATTGTTCAAAGAAAGTTCGCGGCGCTCGGGGCTGCTGCGGCGGTTGGGGCTTTAGGGCCACATTGTTCCGGCGTGTTTCGTCTGAGCGCTCGCGCATCGCGAGGCCGCCTTGTGGCTGGTTGTTCAGCACCACAACGAACTCTGTGCGATAATTGGTCTCGCGATTCAGCGGTTCGTCCGAGATGACAATCGAGGATCGGGGCAAAGTGGTCGGCGCAATGCGATCGAGCACATCCTGCGGGATAGTCACGCGGTAGAGTGCGTCCTTCGCATTGTCGCTGCCGTCGATCGTGACCGCGGTCCAGCGCAGTCCGCCGGCCTCGGTGCGGGCGACCGCCGTGAACACATGCGTGCCGATGGGCTTTCCTGGATTGCGGATCGTGACCGGTACCTCGAGGATGGTGTCGAACATCTCACCCCCGTCGGGCACCCGGCTGTGCGTACTGCGCCGCGCGTAAAGCTTCTGTGTCGCACGGCTGACAAAGATCGAGATCGGCTCGAGTACGAGCTTAGCCTCGCGCGCCGCCTTGGCGGTCTCGGTCATCTTGGCATGTGCCGCGTTCGAAGCGTCCTGTAACGCCTTGACCGCGTCCTGTTCCGCCATGGCGCCCGCTCTGGCAGCGCCGAGCTTGCTCGCAAGCTCTTCGACCTTGGCGCTGGCCTTCTGTTCGGCGTCCTGCACCTTGACTTGATTGGTCTTGGTGGCGGCGAGCACTTTGCCGGTGAAGGCGAGCTGGGCGTCGGTCGCAGTCTTCTCCAATTCGAGCCGGCGCTCGGTGAGTGCCGCCATCATCGCTGCGCGTGGTGCCGCCGCGGCAGCGGTCTTCGCGCCCTTGGCAATCTCTTCGGCTTCCGCCGCTTCCTTGGCGAGCGCTTCGGCCTTCCGCGGCAGCGCCTTGATCGCGTCCTGTTTCGCGTTAGCGTCTGCCTTGGCGCTGTCGAGTTTGCTCGCAAGCTCCTCGACCTTGGCGGCGGTCATCTGTCCGCCGTCCTGCGCTTTGGCTTGATCCGTCTCGGCGGTGGCGAGCGCTTTGTCGGCCAAGGCGAACTCGGCATCGGCCACAGTCTTCTCCAATTCGAGGCGGCGCCGAGTGAGCACGGCCATCGCCGCCGCGCGTGGCGCCGCCGCGGCAGCAGTCTTCGCGCTCTTGGCGATCTCATCGGCTTCCGCCGCTTCCTTGGCGAGCGCTTCGGCCTTCACCGGCAGCGCCTTGATCGCGTCCTGTTTCGCCTTGGCGTCCGCCTTGGCGGCGTCGAGCTTGCCCGCAAGCTCCTCGACTTTGGCGACGGCTTTCTGTTTGGCGTCCCGCGCCTTGGCGGTCCTAACCGCGACGAGCACTTTTCCGGCGGAGGCAAGCTGGGCGTCGGCTATGGTCTTCTCCAATTCGAGCCGGCGCTGGGTGAGTGCCGCCATCATCGCCGCGCGTGGCGCCGCCGCGGCAGCGGTCTTCGCACCCTTAGCAGCCCCTTCGGCCTCCGCCGCTTCCTTGGCGAGCACTGCGGCCTTTACCGGTAACGCCTTGATAGCGTCCTGTTTCGCCTTGGCGTCCGCAACGGCGCTGACGAGTTTGCTCGCAAGGTCCTCGACCTTGGCGGCGGCCTTCTGTGTGGTGTCCTGCGCTTTGGCTCGATCGGTCTTGGTGGCGGCGAGCACTTTATCGGCGGAGGCGAGCCGGGTGTCGGCCATGGCCTTTTCCGATTCGAGCTGGCGCTGGCTGAGTACCGCCATCATCGCCGCGCGTGGCGCCGCCGCGGCGGCAGTCTTCGCGGCCTCGGCAATCTCTTCGGCCTCCGCTGCTTCCTTGGCGAGCGCTTCGGCCTTCGCCGGTAACGCCTTGATCGCGTCCTGCTTCGCCTTGGCGTCCGCTCTTGCGCCGTCGAGTTTGCTGGCAAGCTCCTCGACTTTGGCAGCGGTCCTGTGTTCGGCGTCCTGCGCCTTGGTTTGATCGGTCTCGGCGGCTGCGAGTGCTTTATCTGCGGAGGCGAGCTGGGAGTCTGCGACGGTCTTCTCCGATTCGAGCCGGCGCTGGGTGAGCACCGCTGTCTTCGCCGCGCGTGGCGCCGCCGCGGCAGCTGTCTTCGCGTCCTTGGCAACATCTTCGGCTTCAGCCGCTTCCTTGGCGAGGACCTCGGCCTTCGCCGGCGCGGCCGCGATAGTCTCAGGGTTCGGCACGAACAACTTCGGGTCGGAGAAGTCGACTGGCTCGGCGTCGGTCGGTGAGATAATTACGCGCAGGCCGATCTGGGTTTTGTCGAACAGCTTCTCGGCAAAGGCATAGGGGAGCCGAATGCAGCCGTGCGAAGCCGCGTAGCCGGGCAGCGGCCCGCCGTGCAGCGCGATGCCCGACCAGGTGATGCGCTGCATATTCGGCATCCAGGCATCGTCGTAGAGGCTCGAATGGTGGTCTTTGTCCTTCTCGACGACGGCGAACACCCCGGCAGGAGTCTCGCGTCCCGTCACGCCGCTCGACACGGGCGCACGCAGGATCCAGCCATCGGCGTCGTAGATCGTTACTTGCTGACTCTTGATCGACACGATCGCCATGATCGGTTCACCCGCATCGCGCGGCGCGGTCTCCCCGCCGGTTCTCTCCTCACCCTCCTGATTTCCTGCGGCGTCTGCCGGCAGTGCCGGCATCATTGCGCCAGCCGCGAGGATGACGACTGCAAACCCCGCCACAACGAGGCCTGATAAACAGCTCAGCCCCAACGCGCCGTCACGTGCGCCCGTACTCCACCCGAACAACATGAATCGCCCGCGCGTCAGAGGACCACAGTTCAGCGATGCTTCCGAGCATCGAACCCTCGCGGAGTTTACCGGTGGTCCGCCGCGCCGGCCATCGACCAGCGACGACTAGGCCACGCCACGAACCTGATTCCGCAGCAGCGTGTTAAACCCGCAACACTAGGGCGTGCCTACGTAAAACTGAAATCTTCCGAGCGACTCTTTGCCATGCAATAGGAAGTTCTTTGGCAGGTTGTGTTGCAAAAGTCGTTTTGCACCGATGATCAAAATATCTAAAAGCCGCAGGCGCGTCTTTCGTGTAAAGATGTGACGGACCTCATCGCCTAGCGTTAAACTGATAGGCGACTTCGGCGAGGCGATTGCGTCTATACAAATCAGCGATTGCTTCTCGTTCCGGGTTTTCGCGAAAAATTCGTGACCCTGCAACTTTCTACTTTTGCAACACAATCGGCACTTAGCGGAAATTGCGCGAAGTCTTGCTCAAGTCCGGAATGCGAAGCAAAGCTGACATAAGCGAATTGTTGCTCGTCGGTCGAGGGCGGCTGTTTCTAACCAAATCGTAGCATGCGACGTGAGGGTCGCCGACGTTCGTTGTCGTTCGCGGAAAATCGGTTTGTCTTTGCGGGTGGATTTGGGGGTGCCGAGTACTGCTTTTCATAAACAATTGTATTTGCTATGTTATTTGGTACACTCAGCGGACACTCCCTCCGCCATATAGCGTTTTGTCCAGCCCGGATACATGGGTAACGGATTGTACCTAAGACATGGGTGACAATCTCGTGCCGAACGGGTTGTCGAGGGTTGCAGGGTTTTCTGCTCCAGGTCGAAGTAGCCGAGATCGTAGTGCATGAAGCTTGCGAGCCAAATGCCGTGGTCGACTTCCTTGATACCGAGGCATTGGCCGGCGAGCACGGTCGAGATGTTGATTCTCTTGCGATGCAGACAGAGTCTTCCGCAAGCGGTGACGAGGATGTCGCGGTCGTGGAACGGATAGGTCAGTTCAGGCAGGCCGTCATACCGGCGCGGTGAGGGCGAATAGAGATCAGCCGGACACTTCATGGCGAGAGCCTGGTGCGGTCTTTCGGTGTTGAACTCGTTGACGAAGGTGTCGAAGCGATCCTGCTGTTGAAGACTGTTGGAGCCCGACGGCCGGGTAGCCTCCATTTTGAGGGTCAGATGCATTCGCTCATGGCGGCCGTTCTGCTGGGGATGGCCGGGCTTGATGCGTTCGATGGCGATGCCGAGGCGCAGCCACCAGACCGAGAGCTTGGAGAGATTGAAACAGCGCATTGGGACTGGCGAAGGGCACGCCGTTGTCGGAGCGAATGGCGAGCGGCAAGCCACGCTCGGCAAACAGCCGCTCGAAGGCGGTGCAAGCGAGGTCTTCACGGGTTGGTTCGAGTGCTTCGCACAGCAGCAGGAAGCGCGAAGCCTGGTCGGTGACAGTGAGCGGCTAGCAGTAGCGTCCGTTGCCGAGCTTAAACTCGCCCTTGAAGTCGGCGCACCACAGATCGTTGGGCGCGGCGCCCTCGGACAGCGGCGTGCCGCGGGCGCGATGGCGCGGCCGGCCGCCGCGCTTGACCAGACCGTGGCGATCGAGAACCGCGTGAATGGTGCTGCTGGCCGGAAACCTGATATCGCCGTCGAGCCGTCTGACCAGGAGTTCGCGGATCTTGCGGGGGCGCGGACGTCTCCTATACGGCGACCAATCGTCACATTTATATTGACACTGGGATTGCGGCGCTGTAGGATAAAAATCCTTTGAAAACTGGGCCGCTATATGCATCAAGTCTGGCGTCTGAGCGAATACCATGAGGACAATCTCGGTCTTGCCTGCACCGAATACGGACTTGTCCTCGGCCGCACGCCGCTGATCGAGCGGCAGGGTAGCAGATTTGCCGTACGCAGGCGGAATGAGATCGAGCGCCTCTTGAGCCGCGCCTATGGAGCAGACTTGGCGGTCGATCGGCTGTTGCCGGGACTTGCAACCGTGACGGCCGCCTTGAACGCTAACGATCCCGGTCTTGCACGAATTGCCGCGGTGCATTTGCGAATTCCCGACCTGCCCGACCACCCCGCACGAGATCGTCTGGAAGCCGAGGATGTTCTCATCAAAGCGATCGATCGGGACTTTGATTTGCATACGTCCGATGCAGTTCGATCCGATCCCGACGGTGCCGCCTTCGCTTACGGATCATTTCCCCACGGCCCAACCGAGAGTGTTTACAAGGCCAGTCCCGATGATCCGAAACATCCCGGTTGGCCGGCCGGCGCGGAAGGCGGCCGCGGCGGGCAATTTTGCCCAAAGGACGCCTCCGAACTCACACAAAAGGTCAAAAGCCTCATCGCCCGGCGGGCACTGCGGACCGGCCTGCTCGCGGCTCTGCGCATCGGTCTTGAAGGCTTAGCCAACCTAATCCCGGGTGTGGATGTGGCGGCGGACGTGCTCATGGCGGCAGATATTGCCCGCACGGTCGTCGAATTCAGGAAACTTGCAATTGACGCCGCCGCCGCACTCGATTTCGTCAAGGACGGTCCACATACCTTGGAGGACCTGCAAGTTTCAGCGGACGGTTACGAGGAATTTTCCAGTTATGATGAGTTCTACAAGACCGAGTTCAGCCTCGAATTGCTGGCCAAGCGGCTCGGGCCCGCGGGTGACGGTCAACAGTATCATCATATCGTGACGCAGGGTGGCGCCAACGCAGATAACATTCCTCCGGAGCAACTGCAAAACACTGATAATATCGTGCGGTTACCGACGATCCTACATGAGGCAGTAAACGGTGCGTATCTGAAGGACTTCCCTGATCCAAACATGAACATGTATCAATGGCTGCAAACGCAGCCCTATGATGTTCAGCGCGAGGAAGGGCTCAAAATCTAAGAGAGCTGCATATCCTGAAGTAACTTCGAGGATCGTACGGTGACTACATGGAAATCGATCAAGCGATAATCCAGTTGGGAATTAACCTGGACGAGTGGTTCGACAAGAATCGCGCAACGTTCAAATCCCAAGACCGCGCCGCACAGGGCACGGCGCTGCTTCGCGGATTTGATCTCGTCAAGAGACTTGATCGACTGAAAGCCGATGGAATGGCCGCAATTGCGGCATTGCTCGTTCGAAATGAGTTGATTTCAAGCGATGAGCGCGTCGCATCCCTCCTCAGGGGATTCGAATTCGCCGCACGGCTTGCGGATATTCTTTATGACGAATTGCTGGATACGGACGGCGAGCATGCGGTTCGGCGTTCGATAGACGCCATCGTCCAAGCCTTGGATAAGGTCGGCCGCGGCAGGGCGGCGCTGGAAGCGTTATTCGAGAGTCCAGACGCCCGAGTACGTGGCACTGCCGCGGCCTATTTGATCGATTTGGTTCCGGAGCGGGCCGTCCCCTTGCTCGGAGAAATCGAACAAAGTGAGCATGCGAATAGCGCTCATTTCAATGCACATTGGGCACTTCTAGCTTGGGAGCGCGAACGAAAATCACGGTTTAATTATCTCAGCGAAAAGCACGCCCAAGCGTAAATTCCCCCTGCGCGCGGCAATTTCCTTTGGTTCTGTCAAAACGCGGCCGATGATTTGGCCCCGCTCGTCGCGAAAGACATCGTCCTCCAGCTGAGCGGAGAAGGTACTCCGCCCGCCGTCTGGATTGTCATAAGTGAGATGAAGCGTGCTCTCGTCACGATTCCAAGCGTAGCTCACACCGGGCAGATCGGCCACCGCGCCTTCGACACTGATTTCGTTCGGAGATGGGATGAATAGTAGGCCGAACGCAGCTGCGGCCGCCGCCCCTTCACTCAAGCTTGCGCCCAGAAGACGCAGCGCAAAGCTTTCCAGTTGCTCCCCGGCTTCGGCCGAAAGGTCGCCGAGCACGGAAAGCACGCGTGTCTACTGTCCGCTTGTCCAACCGCTGCCGGCCGGCACGCGCGGCTCCGCCGGATTGTAGACTTTCTCGACCGCGTCGACGAAAGCCGCATCGAGGTTGAGCGCCTTGAAGACGGCTTGGGGACTGCCACCGCCGTCCAAGAATCCTTCCGCCAAGAAGAGGCGGCGCGCTGCCTCGCGGGAGTTCTTGCAGTTCGGGCAGACGGGAATGCGCGAGATGAATGTAGGCGAAGCAATCATCGCCTCGGCGCCAGGCATCGCCGGCGCGCGCGATATTGCCGAGCACCGCCGGAGCCACGGCTTTGCCATGAGCGGCGGACAGCAGCGCCAGCACCCGGGCTTCCCGGCGGTCGAGGCTCGCCAGCCGGCGCGTTTCGTCGGCCGGGACCACTACGGTCCCGGCACCCAGCGCCAGCCCTTCCGGGGCCAAATGCAGGTATGGATAAATCGGAAAAGCGCGTTCGCGCGCGTGCCACGCCTCGCGTAATTGTTGGTCCATCAAGCGTTTCCTCGCTGGGGTCCAATTGCCAGAAATGGTGACGGTGACGAACCATTTTCGGTGACATAATGCGACATCTTAGGAATATAGTCAAGCGGCGATCAATGGCCTTCGCCCGCTCAACAGGCTATTTAATGTCGGTTGTCCCGCCGCGCGGCGTAGCGTGTCTGAGCGACAGTGAGGTCGCGACGGAACACTTGGGTTTCATGCGAGGCCAATGCCGACGTGACGACGAACTGCGGCAGCCAGCCGCTGATCACGCGTGAGGAATTGCGCATTTAGGGCTTCGGCAAGCGCTACATAGACGGCGTCATAAGCCGTGAAATTGTTCCGCAGGGTCCAAACGCGTGTCAGAAGGAAATCATGCGGGTACCTGCGGATGGGGAAATCGGCAAGATCGGCTAGCGCCTCGGTGCCGCGCTGATCGTCAATTTCTCCCATAGTGGCGTAGCGGCGAAGGACCTGCGCCACTTCGACGTCAATGAGATGCGGCGCATGCACGGTTTGCCGTGGCTCCTCGAAGATGCGCGTTTCCACTGCTTGAGCCGATGGCGTGCGAAGAAGGACTTCCAGCAGCGCTGACGCGTCGACGACGATCATTGCCGATCGCGTTCGGCGCGGACCGCCTCAACTGGCGCAATTGAAGGCATTACTGAGGAACGATGCTCCAGGCAACTCCGCAACTCTTCCACCGTCGGCCGTGCGGCGAGCTCGCGAATTTCGCCCAATAAGTAATCGGAAAGCGACATGCCTGCTAATGCCGCACGTGACTTGAGACGGCGGTGAAGCGTATCGGGGACGTTACGGATTTAAATCATCGCTGACATGCGCAATGCATACAAACATGTCGTGCACATGTCAATGGAGAATGTTGGTTCACAGTTTCTCTCCCTCCGCCAACGTGCTGTTCGTTTTTGTTTGCTGACGTTCGTCGAGCTCTTTCAAATCAAGGGCTTATTGCAGTGTGGTGTGTCCGTTGCCGTTGGTGGCAATTCGTGGGTCGGGAAGAAGGTAACGCGGTCTCGACATCGGCAAGTCGACCGCTACATCTATATGTTTTTAGCGATCGCTTCGCCGATGTGTTCCGGTGTAATCGGTTGCTGAATGACTTGAACGCCGAGCGGCCGAAGCGCGTCGTTCACGGCAGTCCATATCGCGCCGGGTGCGCCAACCGTACCGGCTTCGGCGACGCCTTTTGAGCCCAACACCGTCGCCCGCGTCGGCGTCGCTGCGTGAGCGATGTCGATATCCGGCATTTCCGTCGCCATCGGGACGAGATAGTCGGCGAGGCTGGCGCTGAGAAGCTGGCCCTCCGGCGAGTATGCGCAGTGAACGCGAGGCCCGTAAGCGCGTTGCCGTTGCCGCGGGCGTCGGTGTGGATCGCGAGCGCGGTCGCCGTCATATCGTCGAAGCTGATACTCGCGCTCCGCGCCGCCGCGTTAAGCCGTATCGTTTGCGCCTTGGCGGCGACGATGCGCATCAGCCGTGATGTGATTGACGCCAGTCGTGCTCGGCGACATCGAAGACGATGCCGTTCGGATCCTTGAACTTCTTCTCGGCGTCGACGCCCGGATAGTTCGGCAACTCCATAAAAAATTCGCCGCCAAGGTGCTCGATCTTTTCCGCCGTCTTCTTCTCGTCTTCAACGATAAAGCCGATGTGATGCAAACCGGCCCAATCCGGCCCGCCCTTGCCGCCTCTAGTCCCTTCCGGAAAGTGCAACAGCGTCAAGTTCATCGCCCCGTCAGATAGCGCGATCGCGTTGCCGATCGGGCTGTCGACCTTGTTGACGCGCTCCAGCCCGAACACGCCTTCATAGAAGGCAGCGGCCTTTTCGAGGTCGGGAACCTGAATCGCGATATGCCGTAACTTGGCCATAAGGTTGTCTCCGTATTTCCTTTTGACAAATGATAGGCGAGGGCCGGGAGAAGCGCCAGCCGGGGGCTATGCCGCTTCTCTGCCGCGGGGGTCGTGGTTTATTGATCGCATCCAGCGCTAGGCCGCCATGTGCGGCTTTTCCTGCCGGACGCCTTCGCCAAACGACGCCACGATGTGATGAAAGGCGGCCGCCTGCTCGCGAAACGGCAAGCTGCCGGCGCGGTTGATAACATGCATCTGTGCCGCTTTCTGTTTGGCAGCAATCGCGTCGAACAACACGAAACCAGCCTCACGTGTTGTCGCCGGGTCGTGGCTCGCCCAGACGATTTGCGTGGGCACCGGCAAGCCAGCGTTTCGGCAGACTTCCCAAAGCTGTCCCTTGGTACGGTTGACGCTTGGCGCGAACGCCTTGTTGAAATTCGCTTTCATCAACTCGACGGCTAGCCGATGCGCCTCACCCTCGCTTGCGGCGACGCATGCATCGAGCAAACCGTCATCGATATGGCTGTGGCTGTAAGACACGCGCTCCAGCGCCCACGCCTGCGACTCGCGGCTCCACAACGGCCGAGGCGGCGTCGCGAAAAGAAGATCGTCAAGAGAATCGCCGATCGGCGCGCTCATCGGACTCGCGATGATTGAGAGCGAGCGGACCCGCGCCGGATGATTCAAAGCGAGCCAGATACCAACAAGTCCGCCAAGGTCGTGCCCGATCACGTCGGCGGTTTCGACTGAAGCCGCCGCAAGAAGGGCGATGACGTGACGCCCCATAGCATCGACGGTCAACGGCTCGGCGCCGGCAACGGTGCCGCCGCTGCCCGGCAAATCGGGTGCAATAACGTCGAGATTGCTTGTGAAAGGCGTTAGCGCGTCGCCCCAGATGTGCGCGCCGCTGCAATATGGCGTGACGCCGGGGATGCCGCCGTGGAGGAAAAGCGCGGTGGATGCACCCGACTTGCCGCCGCGAAGAATCCGCGTCCGTTGTCCGCCGACCACGATTGTTTGTTCTTGCAGCCCGTTCATCGCGTTCACCATCGATCCACGAGGTCGACGAAATCGCCAAGCAACGCGTTAAATCGCTCCGGGTGCTCGCGATAGCTGAAATGTCCAGCCTGATTGATGATGTGGAGTTCAGTTTTGCGTTGATGAGCCGCAACTGCGTCGAACAGGTCGAACGCTCCCTCGATAGCGACGGTCGGATCGTTGCGGCCAAATATGATTTGGGTCGGACGCTGGAGGCGGCCCTCGCTGAGCCAGTGCAGGGTCTCGCGCTTTTGCTTGGCGAGCTCGGGCAGGAATACGCGCGCACCGAGTTGTTCGTCGACGATCTTCTTGACGCTCTCGCGATACTTCGGCAGCTGCAGCACCTCGTAGACTTTGTCGATCCAATCCTCGGTGACGGTCGCGGGACTAAAGCAATAACCCTCGTAAATCCAGCGCGCGCTCTCGCGGGTGAATGGCGGATACGGACATTTGGAAAGCGCAACTTCATTGGTGCTTACGCGCGGCGACAACGTGCCGCTCGAAACGATCGTCAACGCCCGCACCAGATGCGGATATTCCAGTGCGAGACGCGTCGCGGCAAAGCCGCCGCGCGAATGTCCGACGATATGCGCCGGCGGAAGCTTGAGCGCGGTCATAAAAGCCGCGGCATGGCGAACCACCGCAGCCATGCTGTAATCCTCATCGCGCAAGGGATTGCCGGTAAATCCCTGGCCGATCTTGTCGAAGGCTATGACTTGAAACCGTTCGGCCAACGGCACAAAGTTGACATTCCAGGCGTGCGCGCTTGGAGCGGAGTCGGCGCTGCCAAAATTGCCGCCGTAGATAAACACGATCGGCTGGCCGCTGCCCGCGACGTGGTACGATGTCTGGACACCGCCGATGTCGATGGTTTTCGCCGGCGGCAAAACCACGCCCGTAGTCGCTTTGGAATGGTAGTTCATGCTTGCGCTCTCGCTAGGCGAGGGACTTCGAGACGAAGGTCATCAGCTCCAGTTCGGTTTCGGATAAACTGGGGGCGCTTTTGCAAATTCGGTCGGCCAAACCGGGACAAAGCTGCCGCCCTGAATCTGGGTGATGATGCTGACCGCTCTCTCGTTGTCACCCTTGTCGTTGAACTTGGCGCCGCGCAGCAGAAAGAAGTTGCGGTCGCCCGGCTTCAAGTCAGTCGCAGCGATTGCGTCGCGTAAATCCTTGCCCTTGGCGCTTTTGCCACGTTCGAGCGCGTCCCAAATGACGGCGATGTCCGCCATCACCGCAGCGACGCCAACATCCATGATGCGATTATATTTTTCGCGGACACGTTCGACGATCGGCGCCAGGCCGGGGATGCCCAGTGAGCTGGAGAAACTGTCGGTGCCGAATATGTAATCGGCGTCCTTGCCCAGCGTTTCGATGTAATCGCGCGTGTTGGCCGCGCCGAGCACGCCGCCCATGAACGACGGATTGTAGCCAAGCTCCTTGGCGGTGCGGTTGATCTGAATTCCGTCGCTAACGCGGTTGTGCCCGACCAGAATATCGACGCGATCGGATTTCATTTTGGTGATGAACGGCGCGAAGTTCTGCGTCGAACCGACGTCGTAGGTTTCGGTGTGGATAATTTCGAGACCAAGTTTCTGCGCCGCCGCGGTCAGTGCCTTGTTCACGCCCTGGCCTGTCACCGAATTTTCACTGAGGATTCCGAGACGTTTGGCGGTGCCGCCCTTTTTGTCGAGCAGTTCTTTGGCGGTGGCCAGAAGGTCGTTGGAATAGTTTCCAGTCAGCGGCGTGATGCGAAAGACGTATTTGAAGCCGCGCGCAGTAATGGTCGGATCGATGTCGTAGGCGGTCAGGAACGGCACCTCGTTACGCTCCGCGACCTGGCTCGCCACGATTGTCGCCGCGCTTTGATTGCAACCGATGATCGCCGCGGCACCGCGCTGGATCGACGCTTCGACCTGAGTAACGGCGATTTCCGGCTTGGTTTCGGTGTCGAGCACCGCGACGGTTAGCTTGGCTCCGCCCATAGATTTGACGCCGCCGGCTGCGTTCATCAGTTCGGCCGCTAGTTGTGCCGAGTTCCACGACATTTGTCCGAATTGCGCGCTTGGTCCGGTGAGCGGAATGACGCACGCGACCAGGATCTCGTCGGCCGCCCGGACAATGCGTGGCATTCCCAGGCTCGCCGCGGCCGCCGCGCCGCCGAGCAGCACCTCGCGCCGACGGACTCTTCTTACCTTTGATAAGCTTGATTTCGACATGACGCTCTCCTCATCGGTGCACAACCCCGACTTGTGCAGATACGCCGCCAAGAAAGGCGGTACGCAATCGACTGTCCTCTAATAGCGCCGCGGCTTCGCCTTCGGCAACCATCGAGCCCGTTTCCAGAACATAGCCGCGGTGCGATCTGCGCAACGATTCCACGACGTTCTGCTCCACGATCAAAATCGCCATCCCGTCCAGATTTGCCGAGGTGATTGCATCAAAAATATTGGCAACCATCGCGGGCGACAGCCCGAGCGAAGGCTCATCGAGCATGAGCAATTTTGGGCCGAGCATCAGCGCGCGGCCGATCGCCGCCATTTGCTGCTCGCCGCCGGACAGCGTGCCGGCGTATTGGCTCCGCCGCGCCGCCAAGCGGGGAAACATCGCTGAGACCTTATCGAGCCGGCGCGACACTTCGGCGGCCGGTAGTCCGCGCGGAGCACCGATCGTCAGGTTTTCCAGCACCGTCAGGTCGGCGAACAATTGCCGGCCCTCCGGCACGTGCGCGATCCCCTTGGCGACGATCGCGTGCGACGGCAGGCCAATGATAGGGTTGCCGGCAAAGCTAATGTGACCGCTTGCCCGCACGACGCCCGAGATTGCGCGCAGCAGGGTCGTCTTGCCGGCGCCGTTGGCGCCAACCAGCGAGACGATCTCATCCTTGGCAATGGCGAGCGACACGTCATGAACGACGTCGACGTCGCCGTATCCGGCAGTCAGATTTTTGACCTCAAGCAGCGGCATAACCGGCACCCAGATAGGCTTCGATGACTTGGGCGTCTTTCGCCACGTCTTGCGGCGGCCCCTCGGCGATCACGCGTCCCTGATCGAGAACGACAACGCGCCAAGCCAGTGCGAACACTGCCGCCAAGACGTGTTCGATCATCAGGACGGTGATGTTTTCGCCGGCAATGGCGCGAATGATTTCGACAAGATCGTCAACCTCACCGGGACGCAAGCCCGCGGCGACTTCGTCGAGCAGAAGTAATCGCGGACCGGTTGCGTAAGCCCGCGCCAATTCAAGTCGCTTTCTTTCTAATACGCTCAAGTGGCGGCCGGCCCGATCGAGCTTTTGCGCGAGGCCAAAACGGGCGGCGATGTCGGCGGCGCGCGCCGTCGCCGCACGCATGTTCCGCACGCGGCAAAGCGCGGCAACGCGGATCGTCTCGAGGACGGTCAAATCCGGGAAGGGGCGGGCGATCTGAAACGTCCGGGCGATACCGGCCATGCAAAGGCTCGACGGCGTGCGGCCGGTGACGATTTCGCCTGCGAAACGAACCACGCCGCGATCCGGCTTAATCGCGCCGGAAATAATATTGAACAGCGTGGTCTTGCCGGCGCCGTTGGCGCCGATCACACCGAAGACGCCACCTTCGCCGACGGCGAACGATACATTGTCGAGCGCCTGCAGACCGCGAAAGCGTTTGCTGATCCCCTCGATCTCAAGAAGCCCCGGCATCAAGACCTCCAGCGCCATAAGCCGACGACGCCCCGCGGCAGGCGCAGAACGAGAATGATAAGAACAACGCCGTAGCCGATCCGCACGAGGCTTGCAGCTTCGCGCGAACCAACAAACGGCAACGCGCGCAAGACATCGCCGAACAGTCCGAACAGAACCGAGCCAACGATCGGGCCGATGACGGTGCCGCTGCCGCCGACAATGGTGCCGAGCATCATGTTCAGCAAATGATCGAACGTGAACAGAGTTTCCGGCACGATGAACAGAAGGAACTGGGCGTAGAACGTGCCGGCCAGCGCGGTTGCGGCAGCGCTGATCGCGATGATCATGACTTTGCAGCGAAACGTCGGTACGCCGCTCGCCTCGGCGGCATCCTCGTCCTCGCGCAGCGCCATCAAATATTGACCAAACCGCGAGCGTTGGAGCCAAAACGTGCCGAGGCCGGCAAGCACCACCATGCCCAAAATGATCTCGTAATAGGGAACACGTGATAGAAAGTTCATGTCGGCGGGATCGTTCGCCGAGATCAGAAAAATTCCGCTCGTTCCACCGAGAAACTCCCAGCCGGAACATAATCCGCGAAAGACTTCGACTGCGCTTAAGGTAATGACGGCGAAAAAGACGCCGCGCACGCGATACCAAAACGCCACGGCCGAGAGGACGGCGCCAAGCGCCGCGGCAATCAGCGCGCCGGCCCACATGCCGATCCACGGCGAAATTCCGTAATCGCGAAACAGTACGGTCGACGCGTAAGCGCCGGTGGCAAGGAAGATCGTATGTCCGAGCGAAAATTGTCCCCCGTAGCCGGCGGCCAGATTCCAGCATTGCGCCAGGTAGCAATTGAACAGGATCAAAATGCCGGCGACGACCAATTGCTGGCGGGCGAACAGGGGAAATGAGGCTGCGAGAACGATGGCCACCGCGGCCAAAGCAATTTTAAAAAATACTGCAGTCCGGCCGTCAGCCGCCGGCGTCTTCATGAGCGCAGCGATCCCATGAGGCCCGCGGGGCGCAGCAGCAGCATGAGGATCAACAGGGCGAACACCATGGCGGTGGCGTAGGAGGCGGTCAGATAGAAGCCGCCCAGCGCTTCGACCACGCCGATCATCAATCCCGCGAGCACGGCGCCCGGCAAACTCCCGAGTCCGCCGATAATCGAGATGACGAACGCCTTCAGCATGAAGTCGTACCCAACGAATGGGCTGATGAGATAAAACGGCACCAGCATCGCCCCGGCAAAAGCGGCCATTGCGGTGGCGAGCGCGAACGCCTGGACGAAAACCCGCTGAATTGGAATGCCGACGAGCTGGGCGCCGAGCTCATTGCTGGCCGCGGCGCGGATTTCCGTGCCGAACCGCGTGAACTTCAGAAATGCCCACAGCCCGAGGATCGCCAGCAAGCTGCCGGTTGCGGTGATCAGGCGGGACCACGGCAGCACCAGCGACCCAAGATGAACTGCACCTTCGCCAAACGATGAGCGGACGCTGCGCAGGTCGCCGCCGAAAATCAGGTTGGCGCTGTTCTCGATCACGATTAGCAAGCCAAGCGTCACCAGCATCTGCGTGGCGTGGCTCGCGGTGACTGCCGGCGCGATCACCACGCGATAAAGCAAGCCGCCAACAATGAGGAAAGCCGGAAACAGGCAGAGTGCCGCGAGGTAAGGATCAAGCCCCAGATAACGGTTGAGCGCAAAGCTGGCAAACATCGCCGCCATGGCGATGTGGCCATGGGCGAAGTTGATGATGTTCATCACGCCGAACACCACGGTAAAGCCGACCGCGACCAAAGCATAAGCGCAGCCCATCAGCAGGCCGCTCGCGGCTACCTGAATTATGGTCTGCACTTGATCCACGGCGCCCCACCAGTCCCGGTCAACCCGACTTGCTCACTATAGAATTGGCGTGCGCCGTAATGTACGCGGCTCGTTGGAATCGAACGGCAGCCGCGCATGTTGCAGCATCAGATTGTCCCAGATCAACAGATCGCCGGGCGCCCAGTCGTGTCGGTAGGTGCAATCAGCGTCATTCTCACCGGCAAACGTCCAAATCTCCTCGATGAGGCGTCGGCCGGCTTCCTCCGAAACGCCTTCGAACGCAACGGTGGAGATTGGGATCGCCCAAAGCGCCTTTTCTCCGCTCTTTGGATTCTCCCAAATCAGGGGCTGCCAAGCCCGCGGCGAATCCGGGGGCGCGTTCTTGGGATCCTGCCATTTGGTAAAGTCGCCCTGGTAATTATAGAGGTGCAGACATTGGACGCCCTCCGCGCGCGCTCGCATCTCGGCCGGCAGCTTCGCCAATATCGCGCCCGATTTGCGAAATTTGGTTGCGCTGCCCGATTGCGGCACCTCGACGCCGTAAAGCATGATTGCCGACAGCGGCTTCTCGTAGAACGTATGGTCCTGGTGAAAATGAATCTCGCCGTCGCCGAGGATGCCGTCTTTGCGCGAATTGGAGACGTATTGGGTCTTTTTCGCCTCGTTCATGTTTGCGTAACGATGGCGTATCTTGATTTCGCCAAAAATCTCTCCGAAGCGGCTTTGCTCGTCCTCGTCCACATCGGGATCGCGGACGAGCAGCAAATGATATTTGGCGAAAGCGTCGCGTAGTTCTTGCGCGGTCGGTTCCGAAATTGGAGCATGCAGATCGAGGCCGGTCACTTCGGCACCGACGTGTTTCGATAGCGGCTTGACCTCGAGGGGCATAGACATCTCCGAGTTGCTTAGCGGATTGCTCAACCGCCGCCGTCGACGGCGAGTATTTGCCCCGCGACATAGGTGTTTCCCGGCGAAACCAGAAAACATACAGCGTGAGCCATTTCGTCGCCGGTTCCCGGGCGGCCCATGGGTATGCCGGCGACCAGCGGCCTCTGCTGATCCGCTGATAGCGCACGAAATTTTCTGGCAATTCGCGCGCCTTCATCCGGCAAGGTAAAGCCGGGAGCGATCGCGTTCACGGCAATTCCGAATGGCGCGAGATCCTTGGCGAGCTGTTTGGTCAATCCGACAATCGCGCTTTTCGCCGCGACGTAGGGCAGGCGAGCGCCAACAGTGCCAGGCGATCCGAACATGCCGTTCATCAAGGTCGAAGACACGTTGACGATCTTGCCATTGCGCCTGGCCTTCATCGCGGGCACCAATTCCCGGCAAAACCGCAAAATGCTGCCGATATTGAGCGACAGGATATGGTCCCATATCTCATCGGTCGTGTCCTCGACATTGGCCACGTTATACGGCCCGCTGCCGCCAACATTGTTGATGAGGATTGTCGGATCGCCGAGCTCGCGTTGGACGGTACCGCAGACGTCGGAAACCTGTGCGGACTTGGTCACATCACATCGCCACGCTTTGATCCGCTGGGCAGGTGAGGTCGCTAGGGCGACAAGCGTAGCGTCCGAAACTTCAGAAACATCGATGATTGCTAAATGTGCACCTTCGGCTGCGAGCCGGCGTACGATGGCCGCGCCGATACCTGACGCTCCACCCGTCACCAACGCCACCTGGTCGGTAAAACTCATTGACGTTTGCCCGACCACGTAACGGCCTTACGCGGCCGCTGCCTTTTCTCTCTCAAGTGTCCATTCCGCGATGTCGCGGTTGCGCGGATAGTACACGCCGTCGTGCTTTTTTACGTAGTCGATGCATCGGCGGATCGTCGAGGCCATCGTTGGGCGTCCGGCCATATGGGCGTGCAAAGTCATGCTCAGCCATTTCGGACCGCCTTCGTTGCCCTCGCGATAAAGCTGATCGAATGTTTCGGTGAAATTCTCGTGCAGCACGCTTGGCGGGTTGGCTGGAAACACCCAGGCGGAAATATCATTGGTCGAGATGTTGGTCCGGGGCAAAATCACAAACGGACCGCTCTTGGTCCGCTGGACAAACGGCAGGTCGTCGCTGGCGTCATCGCCGACCCAGATATAGCCCTGCTCGGCGAGCAGTTCGATCGTCATGTCGGATCCGCTCGATCCTGGGCTGGTCCAGCCGACCGGCTTCACGCCGCCGGTCGCTTCCGTCAGCATTTTCGTGCAACGAACGATTTCCGCGCGCTCCTGTTCGGGTGTGGCGTCTTTGGCATAAACGTCATTCGCCCAGCCGTGACCGTTCACCTCATGACCGTCCTGCGCCAGCATTCGGATAATGTCCGGGTGCCGCTCGGCGGCAAGCCCGTTGGTCGAAACCGAGGCCTTCAGGCCATATTCGTCGAGCAAGTTGAGGAGACGCCAAATCCCGGCCTTCCAGCCGTAGTCACCGTACGAGAGCGAGAACCTGTCCAGTGCGCCCTTGGTGGCAACGTAGTTGACCTGACTCTGCTTTTCGAACGCCTCGAAGGGAATGCCGACGCTGAAAGCAATCTTTGCGTTTCCGGGCCAACTCCACTCTCGCGGAAATCGATTACGCTTCGCCATTATCTTTCACTCTGTTGCTTTGGTCACCAAGGTGACGCAACCCTAGCCGATGTGATCGAAGGGTCAATGTGCGGTCGCGCATTTGAGTGTTGCGCCACGCGTCCATGCGGGTCCGCGGAGATCAACTGAGCGTCTTAGATAAATATCCGAGTTTCGCACGAAACTGCCATGTGAACCGCACCGTCTAATGTTCGGCCCTCGATGGATGAAACGAGCCAACGCGGACACCGCACTTCGGCAGATTTGCCTTCCCTTCCGGCGCGATCGAGGGTGCGTCGGTTGGTCAGGCTTTGCCGATACGACTGGACAAGCCATACTCCGGCATGCCGACCAAGGTTTTCTCGGCGAGGGCCTCGAGGTCGTTCGTGTAATCGGGCACGATGAGGATAATTCCATCGAGTTCGCAGTCTTTGACGACTTGGGCGATACGCTTGGCGAGCGAAGCGTAAGAGCCGACAAACGCTCCCGGCGTCACGGCGCTGCGCCTTTCCCTGCCCGCGGCGAGACGCAGGGATACGGAGCTGACATCTTTAATGTTGGGGTTCAGGTTGTATCCGAGCGCGATATCATCCAGACATTCAATATCTACACCTTCGTCGAAGAAAGCCTTTCGGTCCTGTGCGTCTTTGTCGGTCTCGCCGGGGATCAGCGTGACGAGGCCGTAGACCTTTAAATCTGGCTTCCCCATCGATCGAGCGGTCGCCTTCGCACGGATCGCGGCTTGCTTGTCCTTTGGATCTTCGCTGCCGGAAACAAAAGCGATGTCGCAGTTCTCGACGGCGAATTTGAAACCTCTCTCCGAGGCGCCTGCATTCGCAAGCGGTGGCAGGCGCGATGGCTTCGGCCCCATTGTGGCTTCCGTCAATTCATAGAACCGCCCTTTGTGGGAAACAAAACCCTCCGTCCAAAGTTCTTTGACGACTTGTATCCACTCGTCCGCTAGTTCGTAGCGTTCGTTGTGGTCGAGGCCGTCACGCCAAAGACCGACATGGGAGAGATCAAGGTAGCTGGAGCCGGTGACTAAATTCAGTCCGACACGACCCGGCCCGATCTGATCCAAGGTTGTCATGATCTTGGCAACGACGGCGGGCGGGTAGACGGTCATGTGAACGGTGCCAAACACCGATATTCTGTCGGTGGCCTGCAGCAACGCGGCCGTCGTCGTCAGCGACTCCAATGAATGCATCCAGTGTTCTGATGGACCCTTGCGTCCACGCCAGATGCCGGGGCTGAGCACGAAGTCGAAACCCAACGCTTCTGCCCCCTTGGTTACCTCAAGCACGCGCCGGAACGAGCCGTCCTCAACCGCCGGTGAGTTTATTGAATGAATCCACCCGTGATTGCCGACGGGAATGAACACGCCGGTGTCGATTACTTTCGTCATGTTCTTTGAAGCTCTGCAAACAAACGATTAGTCAAGCGCGCACGCAATGCCGCGCCGGATCGTTCGGGTTTTATTTCTCGGCGTTGGGAATTTTGGCATTGGGAATTACCGCGCTTGGATTGATCACCGCATTGGGTGCATAGGCGATGGCGTCGATCTCAATCAAGAGCTCGGGAAAAATCAGCGCGGCTACTCTTACGCCGGTGCTCGCCGGACGATGTGTTCCGAAGAACTCGCGTCTTACGTCCCAGTACTGGTTTGTCTTCTCCATGTCGTCGAACGATACCGTGAGATAGTTGGTCAGGCGAATGACATTGGTTAGATCGCAGCCGGCAAAACTGAGGACCCTGCGCATAATGGTAAAGACCTGCCTGGCTTGCGCCTTAATATCGCCAGCGCCGACGACTTTCCTGTTTTCGTCTAACGCGACAATACCGCTGAGCCAAAGGAAATCGCCAGCCTTCACCATATGGCACATCGGCGAATCTTCTCTCCAACGAACGTCGTCTCTGAGAAACAGGGGATCGTTCATGTGGAATTATCCTCCCGCGAGTATTTGAGTTGCCCGGGTCTCGCACGACACGTGGTTGAGAGCCGCTCCCATCTTCCATCGACGCATGCAAGTTTCAAGTGTCTATCAATTGCGGCAATGACGGCCGAGTTCTGGCGCGTCTCGTCGCAGTAATCCCTAAATCCCAGCGGCCGTCGACGGTCCCCGGGAACATGGGTAACGGGTGGCGGGTCAGCGAATGCCGATGGTTCGAACAGCCAGTGCGGCGGCGGAGGCGCGGTTTTCGACGCCGAGTTTTGCGTAGATCTGTTCGAGGTGCTTGTTGACGGTGCGCGGACTGAGATCGAGAATTTCGGCGATATCGCGGTTCGATTTGCCGCGTGCAATCCAAAGCAATACTTCGGCCTCGCGCTCGGTCACAGTAAGTTTTTGTTTGAGTAACGTCTGGTCGTCGATGGCGCCTTCGATCAGGCGCAGCAGATATTCGTCCGCTCCGATTTGCGCGATGTAGATCAGCCGCATCCCGGCCGGCGAGTTGCGAACCGCTAAATCGATCGAAGGTGGCTCGGAGCCCGGCGTCAGCGTCGCGCATTGGTGCAACCACGCCTGGACATCGCGCGGCAGCACGTAGTCTTCGCTGTCGAAATCGGCGAAGGCGACACCGAGCAGTTTTGCCGCCTGCGGCGTATACCAAAGCACGCGCCCGGTGTGGCTTGTCGCCAAAAGGAACCTGCCAAAGGCATCGAGCGCGGTGCGGGCGCTGTGCGCCATGCGCGCGTTCGCGAGATGAACGCGAATACGCGCCAGCATTTCGCCGGGAACGATAGGTTTGCTGATGTAATCGACGCCGCCGGCTTCCAGCCCTTTGATGATGTGCTCGGTGTCGGTGAGCCCGGTCATGAAGATGACCGGCACGTGCGCGACCGCCCGGTTTTGCTTGAGCCTGCGGCAGGTCGCAAATCCGTCCGTGCCGGGCATCAGTGCATCCATGAGAATAACGTCAGGAACAATTTTCTCCGCGATCGAAAGCGCGTACTCGCCCTCGCGCGCGACCAGGACCGTCATTCCGGCCTCTTCGAGCGCGTCGGTGAGCAATCTCAAGGTCTCCGGGAAGTCATCGACCACAAGTACGATGTCTCGGGTCTCACTCCTACGCATGAGCGCGACGAACCTCCTGCAACGCGGACGCGTATCGCTTGAAATCGAACGCATTCACCATCGAGCGCATCCGGGTAATGAACTCGCCGCATTCCGGTGAGGCGTTTTCGATCTCGCTCAATTTCTCCAGAATCCGCGTGATGTGCCCGATTTGACCGAGCTGGATCAGCTCGTCGAGGTCACGGCCGTCAGGGAACGTCGATGCAGTCGCCGTCCCGGCCGATACCGCTTCCCGCGGCGCCCCTTCGGTCTCGTAGAGCCATTCGATATCGACCAGCGAATGGATCTTCTTGAGCAGCTGGCGAAGGTCGACCGGTTTCATCAGCGTGTCGTCGTACAGACGCTCGGCGTCCAGCATGTGATGCGGGTCGATGGCGTTGGCCGACAGCATGAGGATTGCTGCGCGTTTGCCCGGCTGGCGGCGCAGACGCTGCGCGACTTCCCAGCCGTCCATCTCCGGCATGGCGATGTCGAGCAGGATGAGATTCGGATTGATCTGCTCGACAATTTGCAGACACTCGCGGCCGGTTGCCGCGCCCACCACCACAAAACCAAGCGGCTCAAGCAGATCGCGGATCAGTTCGCGCTGGACCTCGTTGTCGTCGACCACGAGTATAGTCTGCCGCGGGCCGGAATAGCCCTGCACGTGGTATTCCATCGTGGACGCAACACGCGGGCGCGATACCTCCGATAGAAAAAGCTTGACCCGAAATGTGCTGCCCCTGCCGATCTCGCTGCGAACGGTGATCTCGCCGCCCATGATTTTTGTCAGCAGGCTGGTGATCGTCAGCCCCAATCCGGTCCCGATTGTCGCCATGGCGCCGACGTTGCGCGCCCGTTCGAACGGTTGAAAAATCCGCTCCAAATCGTTCTTGTGAATGCCGACGCCGGTGTCCTCGACGGTAAATTCGGCAACCTGATGATGATTGCGGACCTGGAACGTCACGTGTCCGGTCTCGGTGAACTTGATCGCGTTGGACAAAAGATTGATCAGGATTTGGCGCAGCCGATTTTCGTCGGTCTGCACCACGGCGGGTAAACGCCCGGTCCGGACATGGCGAAATTCGATGCCTTTGGCGGTCGCCTGCAGGCGGAACATGGCGACGAGTTCGTCGAGGAAATCCGATATCTGCACTTCGTTGCGGCTGAGGTGAAACCGGCCCGCCTCGATTTTTGAGATATCGAGCAAACCGTCGATCAGGCCGGAAAGATGCTCGGCACTGCGACGCACGACCTTGATCGCGTTTTTCCGCGCTGGCGGGATTGCGGGGTCGCGCTCGAGGAGCTGGGCGTAGCCGAAGATGGCATTAAGCGGCGTCCGCAATTCGTGGCTCAGCCCCACAACATACTGGCTTTTCGCCTTGCTCGCCGCCTCGGCAACCTCTTTAGCCTTTTGCAGCTCGGCGTCGGTTCGCTTGTGAGCCTCGATCTCGTTCATCAGGAGGTCGGTCTGGCGGCGCGTTTCTTCCTCCGCGACGCGGCGGCTCTCCTGAGCGAGAACGAACAGCCACGCCGCGATACCGGCGATGATGATGAGGATGAAAAACACCGTCCACAATGTGGACGCTAGCACCTCCCGGGTGCCTTCGGTGTCGAGTGAGATCAGGAAATAAACCAGCGAGAGGACCGCACCGATGATGCCGACAAAGAGCAGCAGAACGCCGAGGTAGCGGCCGACATGGGTATTGAGCAATCTGATGGCCCGCTCCGGCAACGCCGCGCCGAACCACGTGAACAGTTGATTTGAAATTCGGCCCTGGGGTTTGCAACAATCGCGGCAACGGGTCTCCAGCGAGCAGCACAGCGAACAGATCGCGCCCGAATAAGCGGGACACTGCGACATGTCCTCGGCCTCGAAGTGGTGCTCGCAAATCGAGCAGCGAATGACACTTTCGCCGTTCCAGTTCTGACGCGCGGCGCGGGCGATGTAGTAACGGCCCTGCGTCGCCCAGGCGATAAGAGGAGCCATGACGAATGCGACAAGGAGTGCCAGGAACGCCGACAGCGATTGCAGGGTGGTGCCGAGAATCCCGGAAAACGCCGCGATGCCGGCAATCGTTGCCGCGAACATGGCGCCCACGCCAACGGGGTTGATGTCGTAGAGGTGCGCGCGCTTGAACTCGATGCCGGGTGGGCTAAGCCCGAGCGGTTTATTGATCACGAGGTCAGCAACAAGCGCACTCACCCAGGAAACCGCGACAATCGAATAGAGGCCCAGCGCATGCTCGAGCATCTTGAAAATGCCGAGCTCCATCAGCATCAGTGCGATGGTTACGTTAAAGACCACCCAAACGACCCGGCCAGGATGGCTATGCGTCAGCCGCGAGAAGAAGTTCGACCACGCAATCGAGCCCGCATAGGCGTTCGTCACGTTGATTTTGAGCTGTGAGATGACAATGAATGCGCCGGTGAATGCGAGCGCCATCTGCGGCGAGGAAAACACATATTGAAATGCGACCAGATACATTCGCGTAGGCTCGACCGCTTTCGGCAGCGACACAAAATGCTCGACTGCGAGGAACGCCAGGAACGACCCGGCGAGCAGCTTCAACGTGCCGGGGATGATCCAGCCGGGACCCGCTGCCAGGTAGGCAAGCCACCAGGCCCGATTGCCGGTCGCACCGCGTGCCGGCAGAAACCGCAAGAAATCGACCTGCTCGCCGATTTGCGCGATCAGCGAGAATACGACCGTCGCGGCGGTTCCGAACAAAATCAGATCGAACGATTGTCCGTCTATGCCGGCGAGCCCTGAGAAGTTTGTCCAGCGCTCGAACGATGCGCTGTCGGCCGCGGCGATATAAACAAACGGAATGAGATGAAGCACGACCCACACCGGCTGCGTCCAGAATTGAAAGCGGCTAATGAAGGTGATGCCGTGCGTTACTAATGGAATGACGATCAACGAACTCAGCACGTAACCCAGGAATAGCGGGATCCCCAAACACATTTCGAATGCGAGCGACATGATCGCCGCTTCGATGGCAAAGAACAGGAAGGTAAACGAGGCATAGATCAGTGAAGTGATGGTCGATCCGAGGTAGCCAAAGCCGGCACCGCGCGTCAGCAGATCGATGTCGACGCCGTAGGTCGACGCGTAATAGGCGATCGGCAGGCTGGTGAGCAGAATCAACGCACCGACGACCAGAATCGCAGCGGTGCCGTTGACGAAGCCGTAATTGACGGTAATCGAGCCGCCGATCGCTTCCAGCGCCAGAAACGAAACCGCTCCGATGGCGGTGTTGGCAACGCGCATGCTCGACCAGCGGCGCGCCGTTTTGGCGGTAAAGCGAAGCGCGTAATCCTCAAGTGTCTGGTTCGCGACCCACTGATTGTAGTTACGTCGAACGCGGACGATGCGTTGCTGCGCTGTCATGAGCGATCACCATCTCAAATTCATGCTCTGACGATCTGCGCCTTCCTTGTGCTTCGTGTTTCCCGCCCCGCCGCTGTTTCCAGGTTTTGTCGCACGCACTAAGCCCATTGTAGCGGTATGCGCGGGGCTGCCTGTGGTGAAAGACCAAGCAGTGTGCGGTGCAATATGAGGCATTGTTCCGTTTTGACCGCGCGACGCCGGTTTCCCGCTCTAATCGGGACTATGATAAGGCATTTGACGTAGGCATATACGTCAATCGACGTATGCTGCACTGCAATAAATCAGCGCAGTCTTCGATTCAAGGAGCGGCGTCCGCTCGCTCCGATGGGCAACAACCATTGCTGAATCGAGGCGTCGCATGTCTTCAGGTAAGCGCACTGGCAATCTTCTGACTCCGACCCGCCGCGGCCTTCTTGCCGGCGCGGCCACCTTGTCGGCGACGGCAATGCTCCCGCAATTGGCGCGCGCCGCCGTGCCGCCGACCGCCCAGGTGAACACGACCGGTCTCGCGGTTACCGATACCGAGGTTACTGTCGGTATCTTGCATTCCGTCACCGGCACCATGGCGATTAGCGAAACGGGTTCGGTCGAGGCGGAGAAGCTCGCGATCTCACAGATCAACGAGCAAGGCGGCGTGCTCGGCCGCAAGATCAAGTTCGTCCAGGAAGATGGCGCGAGTGACTGGCCGACCTTCGCCGAGAAGGCGAAGAAGCTCCTGGTGCAGGACAAGTGCGCAGCAGTGATGGGGTGCTGGACCTCAGCTTCACGCAAGGCGGTGCTGCCGGTGTTTGAGCAATACAACGGCATGCTGTACTACCCGACCTTCTACGAAGGTCTGGAACAGTCAAAGAATGTCATCTACACCGGTCAGGAAGCGACCCAGCAGATTCTGGCCGGACTGAACTGGGTCACCAAGGAGAAGGGCGCCAAGACCTTCTACCTGCTCGGCTCCGATTACATCTGGCCGCGCACGTCCAACAAGATCGCGCGCATTCACATTACCAAAATGCTGGGCCTCAATGTTGTCGGCGAGGAATACTTCCCGCTCGGCAGCACCGAGTTCAATACCGTGATCAACAAGATCAAGCTGAAGAAGCCTGACGTGATTTACGCGATCATCGTCGGCGGCAGCAACGTCGCCTTTTACAAGCAGCTTAAGGCGGCCGGTATCGACATGGTCAACAAACAGACCCTGATGACCATTTCAGTTACCGAGGACGAGATCCTCGGTATCGGTGGCGAGAATATCGTCGGCGCTTACGCGTGCATGAAGTATTTCGAGTCGCTGAAAAATCCGAACAACGAAAAGTTCGTACCCGCATTCCACAAGATGTGGGGCGAAAAGACCGTGATCGGCGACGTCACGCAGGCGGCCTATCTCGGACCGTGGCTATGGAAGCTGACTGCGGAAAAGGCCGGCAGCTTCGACATCGACAAAATCGCCGCCGCTTCGCCTGGCGTGGAGTTCAAAGGTGCGCCGGAGGGATATGTCCGCATTCACGAGAATCATCATCTGTGGAGCAAGACGCGAGTCGGACGCGCGCGTAACGACGGCCAATACGATTTGATCTACGAGACCGCCGAGCTGATGGAACCCAACCCGTTTCCGAAGGGATATCAGTAAATGCGAACGTGCCTCGGCGCCCCACTGCCGAGGCACATTTTCTTCTTCAGTGGCTGAATAAGGTAACGCGATGTTCGGCTATTCATTCGGCGAACTCGGCTCGATCCTGGCAATGCAGGGCTTTGCCGGACTGATCTTGTTCTCGGTGTTCGTTCTGATGGCGCTGGGCCTCGCCATTATTTTTGGCCAGATGGGCGTAATCAATATGGCGCACGGGGAATTCATGATCCTCGGCGCCTACATGACTTATCTGACCGAGCACCTGTTCCAGAGCTATATACCGGCGCTGTTCAGCGTCTATTTCTTCGTGGCGATGATTGTTGCCTTCGTGGTGTCCGGGGCGCTCGGATTGGCGGTCGAGTGGCTGCTCATCCGCCGCCTTTATGCGCGGCCGCTCGACACGCTGCTGGCCACTTGGGGGCTGAGCCTGGTCATGCAGCAGGCCTTTCGCTCGATCTTCGGCGCCCGCGAGGTCGGCGTCGAGTTGCCCAGCTGGATGATGGGGTCACTGCACGTCTCCGATACGATCGATGTGCAGATCAACGGCCTGATCGTGATGGCGATAACCGCGGTCATTACCGCCGCTGTGGGCGTGCTGATGTTCCGCTCGCGGTGGGGCCTGCAAGTGCGCGCAACCGTCCTCAACCGCACCATGAGTGACGCCGTCGGCATCGATACTAGGCGCATTGACCGGCTGACCTTCGGGTTCGGCTGCGGCATCGCCGGCATCGCCGGTGCCGCCTTCACCATGATCGGCTCGACCGGACCGACTGCGGGCCAGCAATACATCGTCGACACCTTCCTCGTGGTCGTGTTCGGCGGCGCGCAAAGTCTGCTCGGCACTATCGCCTCCGCGTTCACGATCTCGCAGTCGCAATCGGCGCTGGAGTTCTTCACTAGCGGCTCGATGGCAAAGGTGATGACGCTGTTGTTCGTGATCGGCATCTTGATGCTGCGCCCGCAGGGCCTGTTCGCGCTCAAAGTGCGGAAATAACGCGGCCGATAGAGGCGAGCAGACAAACAGACGAGGCGGCGATGATAATGTCGAAAACTAATACGCAAAATCGCTATCTGGAGCTGATCGGCATCGGGCTGATCGCGTTGATTATCGTCGTCGTCCTGCCGCTTACTCTCGACCTTTTCCGTCTCAACCTCGTCGGCAAATATCTGACTTACGCCTTCGTCGCCGTCGGTCTCGTCCTGTGCTGGGGCTACGCCGGTATTCTCAGCCTTGGCCAAGGCCTGTTTTTCGGCCTCGGCGGCTATTGCATGGCGATGTTTCTCAAGCTCGAAGCCTCGAGCGTGGCTAATACCAAGATCCAATCCACCCCAGGCATCCCCGATTTCATGGACTGGAATCAGCTCCACGAGCTGCCCTACTTCTGGCTACCGTTCAAATCGCTGCCATTTGCGCTGATCGCAGTTGTCGCGGTGCCGACGATTGCGGCGCTGATTGTCGGCATGGCGATGTTCAAACGGCGGGTCGGCGGCGTGTACTTCGCTATTATCACCCAAGCGCTGGCGGCGGTAGCGACCATCCTGATAGTCGGCCAGCAGGGCTACACCGGCGGTATCAACGGCATCACCGATCTGCGCACCTTGCTGGGTTGGGATATCCGCACCGACGGCGCCAAATATGTCCTCTACTTCGTCTGCTGCGCGCTGCTCTTGGGCACCATGTTCCTGGCGCGCTTTGTGCTCGCAAGCAAGCTTGGCCGCATCCTGGTCGCCACCCGGGACCAAGAGGATCGCGTCCGCTTTTCGGGCTACGACGTCGCCAACTTCAAGATTTTTGCGTTCTGCGTCGCCTCCGCGATGGCCGCCGTCGGCGGGGCGATGTTCACCCTGCAAGTCGGCTTCATGTCGCCGTCCTTTGTCGGCATCGTGCCGTCGATCGAGATGGTGATCTTCTGCGCGGTCGGTGGCCGCCATTCCATCGTTGGTGCAGTCGCCGGTACGCTCCTGGTGAATTGGGGCAAGACCATGTTTTCCGAGCAATTCCCACAACTTTGGCTATTCGCGATGGGCGGCTTGTTCATTGTCGTCGTGATCGCTTTCCCACGCGGCCTTGCCGGAGTGATGACCGACCAGATCATTCCACGACTGCCCAGCTGGAAAGGCTTTGGCCCCTGGAAAAGCTCGGGCCGCGACCAGCCGATCCCGGCGGCGGCGCCGGCTGAATAGCGGAGAGCGATTGCCATGGCTTCCAACACCGATTTCCTGCTCGCTCTCGAAAGCGTCACCGTCTCGTTCGACGGTTTCAAAGCGGTGGACGACCTCAACCTTTATATCGACTACGGCGAACTGCGCGTGATCATCGGGCCGAACGGCGCCGGCAAGACCACGGTGCTCGATCTGATTTGTGGGCGCACCAGAGTTTCCGACGGTTCGATCAAATTCAAGAATCAGGAAATTACCGGCTGCAAGGAGCAGGAGATCGTCCGCCGAGGCATCGGCCGCAAGTTTCAGACTCCGACCATCTATGAAGACCTCACCGTTTTCGAGAACCTCGAATTGTCGGTACCGCGAGGCCGCAACGTTGCCGGCGCGCTGTTCTGGAAGCGAACCGACGAGGTCATCGAGCGTGTGCGCGAGGTCGCGGCGATGATCTTTTTGCAAGAGCAACTCGATCGGTCGGCCGCAACGCTCAGCCACGGGCAGAAGCAATGGCTGGAGATCGGCATGCTGCTCATTCAGGACCCCGAACTCCTTATGCTCGATGAGCCGGTCGCGGGAATGAGCGTGTCCGAACGCGCGAAGACCGCGGAGCTGCTCAAGGAAATTATCAAGAACCGCTCCGTCGTTGTCATCGAGCACGACATGAAATTCGTCGAGAGCATCGCGCATCGTGTGACGGTCCTGCACCAGGGCAAAGTCTTGGCCGAGGGTGACATGCAGTCGGTACAGAATAATCCGAAGGTTAAAGAAGTTTATCTCGGGCATTGAGATGGGGCAGATGCTGGAAGTTCGCAATCTTTCCGCGGCCTATGGGCAAAGCGAAGTGCTGCACGCGATCGATCTGTCGGCCAGTGCCGGCGAGATCGTTGCGCTGGTAGGACGAAACGGCATGGGCAAATCAACGCTGATGAAATCGCTGATTGGCGTTATGCCGGCGCGTTCCGGACAGATCGTCGTCAACGGCGCCGACATAGCCGGCTTGCCGAGCTACCAGCGCGTTGCGCACGGGCTCGCCTACGTGCCGCAGGGGCGGCAAATTTTTGGCACCATGACAGTCAAGGAGAACATCGAGACTGGCCGGGTGGTGACCGGCAAGGGCGACATTCCCTCCGAAATCTTCGACTTGTTTCCCATACTGGGCGATTTCGCCAAACGGCGGGGCGGCAACCTTTCAGGCGGCCAGCAGCAACAATTGGCAATCGCGCGCGCGCTGGCCAGCGATCCGAAGGTGCTGTTGCTGGACGAGCCGACCGAAGGCATTCAGCCGTCGATCATCAAGGACATGGCGCGGCTTCTTCGCGAAATTCGAAAGCTTCGCAACATCTGCATCGTTGTTTGCGAACAGGTGTTGAGCTTCATTCTCGATATCGCCGATCGGATTCTGGTCATGGAAGGAGGCCGCATCGTGCATGCGGACACCCGTGATCATGTCGACGAGGCGGTGATCGCCCGCTTCCTCGCCGTGTAGGCGAATCTCCAAAAGGTTGCGGCGGGTTGAATTTGAAGTTCACCAATTAGCGTCGAAGGAGCTGAAATGTCCAAAACGATCGTGAAGCTTGACCTTAAGGAATCGCCTTACAAAAACCCGATGATCCACAACCGGTGGCATCCGGACGTTCCGATCATCGAATGGGTGAAGCCGGGCGAAGACTTCGTCATGGAGACTTACGACTGGACCGGAGGATTCATCAAGAACAACGAATCCGCCGACGATGTCCGCGACATCGATCTCAGCATCGTGCATTTTCTGTCGGGGCCGATCGGTGTGCATGGCGCCGAGCCTGGCGATCTCCTCGTTGTCGACATTCTCGATATCGGCATCCTTCCGGAGAGCCCGTGGGGGTTCAACGGATTCTTTTCCAAGAAGAACGGTGGCGGTTTTCTGACCGACCACTTCCCGCTGGCGCAGAAGTCGATCTGGGACATTTCTGGTCTCTATACCCACTCCCGGCACGTCCCCGGCGTCAGTTTCGCAGGCCTCGTCCATCCGGGTCTGATCGGCTGCCTGCCCGACCAGAAAATGCTGGAAAAGTGGAATGCGCGCGAGCAGGCGCTGATCGATACCAATCCGACTCGCGTGCCGCCGCTGGCCAATCCGCCGTTTGCGGCGACCGCGCATTGCGGCACCGCCAAGGGCGACGTGAAGAACAAGATCGCTGCCGAGGGCGCGCGCACGGTTCCGCCGCGCGAACACGGCGGCAATTGCGACATCAAGGACTTATCGCGCGGCTCGCGCGTGTTTTTCCCGGTCTATGTGAATGGCGCGGGCCTTTCGATGGGCGACCTGCACTTCAGCCAGGGCGACGGCGAAATCACCTTCTGCGGCGCCATCGAGATGGCGGGATGGATACGCCTGAAAGTCGATTTGATTAAAGGCGGCATGGCCAAGTACGGGATCAAAAATCCGATCTTCAAGCCGTCGCCGATCGTGCCGAATTATAACGACTATCTGATCTTCGAAGGCATCTCCGTCGACGAGCAGGGCAAGCAATATTACCTCGACGTTCACATTGCCTATCGGCAAGCCTGCCTCAACGCCATCGAGTATCTGACCAAGTTCGGTTATTCGCCGGCCCAGGCTTACGCGATCCTTGGAACGGCGCCCTGCCAGGGTCATATCTCCGGCGTTGTCGATATTCCCAACGCCTGCGCTACGCTTTGGCTTCCGACCGACATCTTTGCCTTCGACGTGATGCCGAGCGCGGCCGGACCAGTCAAGCACGTCAAGGGCGGGATCGACATTCCGATGTCGCCCGACAAATGACCTAAGAAGGCGACGAGAAAGAGCACGACGAGGAAGACCCAATGCCGGTTTATGATTATCTTTGCGGCCGCTGCGGCCCGTTCACCGAGATGCGGCCGATGGCGGAGTGCGAACTGCCGCACGCCTGTCCGGCCTGCGGCAAAAATGCACCGCGGGCTTTCCTCAGCGTGCCGTATCTCGCGACGATGTCGAGCGAGCGCAGACTGGCGCATGCGACCAACGAGCGGAGCGCATCGGCGCCGCGGGTCCTATCCGATCTGAAAAAGGCCCACGGCAGCGGGTGCGGCTGCTGCTCGACAAAATCGTTGCGCCCAGACAAACGAAAGGGCGGGGGCTCCGACCGCCCGGCGCCAAAGAGCTATCCGACGCGCCGCCCTTGGATGCTCTCTCATTGAGATATGAGCCGGACGTTCGGAGTACACCGCTCAGTTATCCGTCGTCCTGACGTCTCGATGTAGGCCAGCACTTCCTCAAGCGTAACGACGTCGGCGTAGCGGCGCTGCACGTCGCGCAAATTATCCCGATGCGGGCCTTCGTCGACGTCGCCGCAACACGGTTCCGGCACGATGACACGAAAGCCGTAGGAAAATGCGTCGGTAATGCTGGCGCGCACGCAACCAGACGTGTTGCATCCGGAGACGATCACGGTGTCGACGCCCTCCTTGATGAAATAGGACGCGACCGGCGTGTTGAAGAAGATCGACGCCGCCGTTTTGCACACCACCATGTCGTAGGCGCGATCGTAGATGCGCTCGTCGAGCTCCGTGCACGGCTGGCCGTGGTGGAATTCGTTGACGACGGTCGGAATCTTCCACAACGGCGCATCGCGCGCGCTGGAATAGGCGGTGTAGCAAGAGGCGACCGGCAGCCCGGCGCTGCGCGCCGCAGCGACGAGCTTTGCGGTATTGTTGACTGCGCGCTCCACCATCGGACTGCCGCCGAGCTTAAAGCGGCTTTCGGTAAAGCCCTTCTGAAAATCGACCACCACGATGCCGGCCCGCCGGCCGAAGCCGATGCGGTTTAAGTCGAAACCGATATCTTTGTAGGGATCGCTCATTTAGGCCACCGGACAATCAGATTTTCAAGGTGACGCCGTAACGGGTCGAGAAAGCCCGCGCCAGACGATCGAAACAATGGCCGACGCGCACCACGGTGAAGTTGGTGAAGTCGATGATGGTGCTGGAAAGTCCGTCGGGGTGCGCATATTTCGATTGGCCGTAGTCGAAAGAAACAACAGCGGCGTCGCGAATAGCCGGTTCGATATCCTGGTAACGATATTTGCTGCCTGAGAGCGACAAGTTGGCGGAGGAGCCAAACACGGCGGTGCCGCGCGCAACCGCACCTTCGGCGATGGCGTCGTGAAACTGGCCGGCATTGAGCAGCATGTCCAGCGTGCCGCCCTTCGACGAGTTCTTCAGCACAAACGGATCGACCGCAGCAAACAGCGGATGGTCGGCGCGAAACGGCGCCACGACTGAGAACGGGATCCGTTCCTGTTCGACGATGTCGCGGACCATGGCGTGTCGTGTCTCATCCATGAGATGGATTTCGCGGCTCATGCGCCAATTGCCGAACATGCCGGAAGGTTTGTCGTAGGATCGCCGCTTGGTTTCAAAAATGCTCCGGATGCCGCCGGGTGTTGTGGCAACCACCGCATAGGCCACATCGAGCGGCACGACGCCGAATCCGCCGCCCGCGAGCGTATCGAACAGCTTGGCGATATCAGCGCGCAGTTGTTCCGCCGCGACTGGATCGGACGTGAGCCTAGCCGTCGCGATTGTCTCTACCGTCATTAGCGCGGCGCTATGAGGAAGATCATGAGAGACTCTCGTGCAAGCATTTAAGACAAACGACGCCCCGGCGAACCGAGCGAAGCACGTGGCGCCAGCACGTCGCGCACCATATTGGCGTGAGTGTTGGCGTACTGGCCGCCATAGGCCGTTCGCTTGACGAAGGCGCCGTCGCCGGCGCGCCCGACATATTCGCCCTTTTCGATCACGACCTTGCCGCGCGAGACGACAGTCTCGGTGTAGCCTTTGACTTTGAAACCTTCATAGGCGCTGTAATCGATATTCATATGATGGGTGTGCGGGTTGAACGCGCTGATCGTCTCTTCGCGCGCCGGATCGAAAATCACGATGTCGGCGTCGCTGCCGACCGCGATCGTGCCCTTCTTCGGAAACAAGCCAAAGATTTTCGCCGGCGCGGTCGAGGTGAGTTCGACAAAGCGGTTGAGCGAGATGTGGCCCTTGCTGACGCCGTAGTGATAAATCAAGCTCATGCGGCTCTCGATGCCGGGGCCGCCGTTCGGAATCTTGCTGAAGTCGTTGCGACCGAGTTCCTTCTGCTCTTTGAGGCAGAACGGGCAGTGGTCGGTCGAGATGACATCGAGCGCGTGCGAGCGAAGCCCGCCCCACAATTCGTCATGGTTCCATTTTTCACGCAGCGGCGGGGTCAGCACATATTTGGCGCCGTCGAAACCCGGCTCGTCATAGCGGTCGACGTCGAGCAGCAAATATTGCGGACAGGTTTCGGCGTGAGCCATGACGCCGCGCGCTTGCGCCATGCGCAACTCGTGCAGCGCGTCGTAACAGCTCAAATGCACGATGTAGACCGGCGCGCGCGCGACCTCGGCGATGGCAAGTGCGCGGTGTACGCCCTCCGCTTCCAGGCGGGTCGGCCGGGTCAGCGCGTGATATTTCGGCTCGATCTTGCGTTCCGCGAGCGCGATCTTGACCAGTTCGTCGATGACGATGCCGTTCTCGGCGTGCATGCAGACTAGCGTGCCGTCTTCGCCGGCCTTGCGCATGGCGCGAAAGATGGTGCCGTCATCGGAGAGCAGCGCCCCCGGATAGGCCATGAACAATTTGTAGCTGGTGATGCCATTGTCGGCGAGACTGCGCATCTCGCCGATGCGCTCCTGCGGCATGTCGGTGACGATCATGTGGAAGGCGTAGTCGATCGCCGTTTTGCTTTGCGCCTTGGCGTGCCAGTCGTCGAGCGCCTTGAGCGTCGACGTTCCGCGCGTCTGCACCGCGAAGTCGATGATGCAGGTAGTGCCGCCGTAGGCGGCGGCGCGCGTGCCGGTTTCGAACGTATCCGACGTTGTCGTGCCACCGAACGGCAACTCAAGGTGCGTGTGCGGGTCGATGCCGCCCGGAATGACCAGCTTTCCGGTCGCGTCGATCTGCTTGTCGGCGTCGATCGTGAGGTCTTTGCCGATGAGGGTGATCTCTGACCCGTTGACGAAGATGTCGGCGTGATAGTCGTCGACCGCGGTTACGATGCGGCCGTTCTTGATCAATAGGCTCACGTTTTGCCCCTCGGCGGTTTGACAGGTCTCGGTCCTTCTGTATCATTCGCAAATAACAGCGAGCGCACAAGAGGCTTGGTCATCGAGAGATTTGGCGCTCAAGAGACTTGAGCGATCAACGCGCGCTTCAATAACAAACAAATCGGACGGCGGCTTTGGCCGCAACAAAACGGCAGCCGGGCTAAGTTGGCTTGGCGCCCGGGTTGCCGGTGTTTGCAGTGATGGAGTTCACGAGATGAACAGCATTCCGGTCATCGACATTGCCCCCTTCCTGAATGGCACGGCAAAAGATCAGGAAGCGGTGGCGCGGGAGGTCGATCGTGCCTGTTCCTCGCTGGGCTTTCTGATCATTTCCGGACACGGCGTCCCCGACAGCCTGATCGATGACATGCGCAGCGTATCGCGCGCTTATTTCGATCGGCCGTTGGAGGAAAAGCTGAAGCTGCGGATGCCGCCGGACCGCTATCGCGGCTATATTTCGCTCGGCAGCGAAGCGCTGTCATATTCACTGGACGAAGAGTCGCCGCCCGACTTCAAGGAATCTTTCTCGATCGGACCGACCGGCGCGCCCGACGATGATTATCACCGTGCTGCCAAGCCGGGAAAATTCTTCGCCCCGAACTTCTGGCCGGAAACGCCGGCGAACTTTCGCCCGGTGTGGGAAGCTTATTATCGCCAGATGGAGCGGGTCGCGACCGAGCTGATGCGCATCTTTGCCGTCGGGTTAGGCATGGATAAGCACTTCTTCGACGACAAGGTCGATCGCCACATCACCAACTTCAGCGTGTTGCACTATCCCGAGCAGCCGAAGGAACCGCTGCCCGGTCAGCTGCGCGCGGGTGCGCATACCGATTACGGCAGTCTGACCATCTTGAAGCCCGACAACGCGCCGGGCGGTCTTCAGGTCCTCAGCAAAGAGGGGACGTGGATCGACGTGCCGACTTTGCCCGGAACTTTTGTCGTCAACCTCGGCGACTTGATGGCGGAGTGGACCAACGATCGTTGGGTCTCGACACTCCACCGCGTCATCAATCCGCCGCGCGACAAAGCCTTGGGCAGCCGCCGGGTATCAATGGCGTTCTTTCATCAGCCCAACTATGACGCGACAATCGAATGCCTGCCAACCTGCGGCAGTGCCGAGCGGCCTGCGCGCTATGGGCGGACCACGTCGGGCGAGCATGTGTGGATGAAGATCACCAAGCATCGGACGCCTGAACTCGCCCAAGCGAAGGCGTAACGTGCTGGTCGAACAGATCACTTATGTACTGCATCCCGGCAAGGCGCCCGCGCTGATCGCTGCCTACGAGCAGGAAGGCGCCACGATCATCAAGTCCAATCTGGGACACATGATTGCGTTCCTGCAAGCCGAAGTCGGCGGCATGGACGAAGTGAGCCATCTCTGGCTATTCGTGGACGCGGCCGATCGCGAAGCGCGCCATGCAAAGCTGTTAACTGATCCGGCCTGGCAGCGTTTCGCGCAAACCTACGGGCATCTTCTGGTCAGCCGCCGCAATCAGCTGTGGCGGCCGGCGTCGTTTTCGCCGGGGCTGGATCGCCCAGCGTGACCGCAACATAGCACCGTAAGAACTCCGGTTCCGCAGACCGGGCGCACTTGGTGCTTGGAGAATAGAGCAGCCGGGACAGGACCGCCGAGAAAGTCTCGCTGCGAGACAGTGTTATTGCTGAAACAATACTCTGATAAAGCTCATTATAGCGGTTTGACAGGCCTAACCTCTAATGTATCATTCAGCCCGATTGAAGCGGCGCACCAGAGCTTTGGCTGAACGCCGCACCGGGCTTCAATACACAAAGCGAAAATTGGCTTCTTCAACAGAGGAGAGGGGCATGGCGTACGAAAGCCCAGAGTATCTTAAGAGCATGTTGTCACGCAGATCGTTGCTGAAAACTACGGCGGCCGGCGTCGCTGCCGGTGCGCTCGCGAGCACGAACTTCCGGATCGCCGAAGCGGCGGACGGTTTGCGAAGCATCGGTCTCGGCGTCAGCGAGATCAACGAAATCCAAGGTCAAGCAACCAAAGACCTCGGTTTCCCGATTGCCGGTCAGGCGATGGGTTACGGCGAAATGTTCGGCAAAATGCTGAACCAGAACGATCAGTACGAGATCGCCGAGGGCTACTATAACGACATGCGGGTCATGGCTCCCGCGAAAGTGTGGCAGCCGCTCGATACCAAGAAGATCAAGGAATGGGACAAGGTCACCAGTCTCACCAAGACCGGGAAGCTCACGCCTGAATCGAGCGAAGGACAAGGCGATGCACCATTCCGACTGATGTGGTGTGACGCCGACGGCAAGATCGTCAAGGGTCCCTCGCAGCACATCATCATGTGTCCGGCGTGGCACAATGCCGACTCCATGGGCTACAACCCAAAGGCAACCGGCCGCGCCATCGAAAGCTGGGGCGAACTCCTCAATAAGGACTTCAAGGGTAAGGTCGCATTGCTCAACGTGCCGCAGATCGGCGTGATGGATGCGGCATTGGCGATCGAGGCGCTCGGTCTCAAGAAATTTGCCGACAAAGGCAATATGACCAAAGCCGAGATCGATTTCCTGATCGATTATCTCATCCCGCTCAAGAAGGCTGGGCACTTCCGCGCCTTCTGGGAGAACTTCGGCCAATCGGTCAACCTCATGGTCAACGGCGAAGTGGCGCTCGAGAGCATGTGGTCGCCGGCGGTTGCGGCCATCCAGGCTGAAGGCGTGCCGTGCGTCTATGCCTTCCCGAAAGAGGGCATGCGCGGTTGGCACGGCGGGCTCGCGATCTCCGCCAAGGTCAAGGGCAAGCAGCTCGACCAAGCCTATGAGTATATCAATTGGTGGCTGTCCGGTTGGGCCGGCGCATTCGTGGCGCGTCAAGGGTACTACCACTCGATTCCGGACAATGCGAAGAAGCACCTCGAAGCTGCAGAATGGGATTATTGGTACGACGGCAAGGCGGCGGCAAAAGATCTGTCGGATCCATTCGGCACCGTCATCATCAAGAAAGGTGATGTTCGAACCGGCGGTTCGTACTGGCACCGCTATTCCAAGATCAACGTCTGGAATTCGATCATGAAGGAGAATGACTACCTGGTGAAACGGTGGACGGAGTTCCTCACCGCCTAAGCAGTTAGACCATTCCAATGCTAGCGAAGTGGTGCCGCCGGCCACCAAGGCCGGCGGCATTTTTGCGCCCGACTACACTTTTGCGTCCGACTATGTTTTTGCGTAAGGTGTAACTGTGACGACGGTCGAAAATTACGCACGCCTGAGCAACGGCGACACCGCTCCGCGCGGGCTGATCGGCGGCGCGCCAGTCGCCGACCAGGCGGAGCGAAAATATAGCCGGGAACCGAGTTTTCCAGTGCCGCTTCTGATCGCGCCGGCCACGATCTGGCTGGTCATTTTCCTGTTTCTGCCACTGCTTTCGATCTTCATTTTCAGCTTTTGGAAGTCGAGTGGCCACGGTATGACGCCGGGCTTCACGCTCGAGCACTATCAGGCGTTCTTTGTCACCGAAGGTTTCTTCGATCCGAAGAGCAATGAGTTCCTGACGCCGTCGGTCTTTATCCGCACGCTGTGGACCACCTTTCGTTTTACCATCTCGGTGATGGCGATCTGCCTGATCGTCGCCTATCCGATGGCCTATTTCCTGTCGATGCAGGTTGAAGACTTCAAATGGCAGCTCGCCTTGTTCCTGCTGGTCATGGTGCCGTTCTGGACCAGCTATCTCATCCGCGCCGTCGCGTGGCTGCCGATGCTCGGGCGCCACGGGTTAATCAATGAGTTCCTGGTGGGTATCGGCGCTATCGACGAGCCGGTAAGCTTCTTTCTCTATTCCGAGTTCAGCTACACGATGGCGCTGGTTCAGCTTTACGTCGTGTTGGCGGTCGGTCCGATTTTCTTCTCCTTGGCCAAGATCGACAAGACGCTGATTGAGGCGGCGCGCGATATGGGCGCGACGCCGTTTCAGATTTTCCGCGAGATCATCGCGCCGCTGTCGCTGCCGGGCGTCGCCATCGGCATGATCTTCATCTTCGTGATGTTGATGGGAGAGTTCGCCACCGCCGTCGTCGTGTACGGCGGCAAAACATCGACCACCGGCACGGTCATCCTGAACTATTACGCCATCGCGAACTATCCATTCGCTGCGGTCAACGCCTTCATGCTGATGCTGGCGATGATGATCGGCGTCATCGTTATCTTGCGTGTGGTCGACATCCGCAAGGAGCTTTAGGGTGGCCCGCTCTACGCCGGAACTTCGCCGCAAAGCCCGGGTCAAGGCCGGGTTCAGCGTTTACTACGCGATCTTCCTGGTCTTTGTTTACGGTCCGATGTTCGCCATGTTCACGCTGTCCTTCCAGGGACGGCGTGGCGGCGTGACGTTTCCGATGCGCGGGCTGAGCTTTTATTGGTGGGAGAAGCTCGCGGGCCCGTCGGCCGTAGGCGACATCAAGAGTTCACTGGTGCGTTCGCTGATGCTTGCCGTGATCGTCATGGTGATCACGGCGATTTTCTCGACCATGCTGGCGATGGCGTTCCGCAAAAAATTTCGTGGATCCGGAATTCTCTTCTACGCGGTCATGTCCGGTCTGATGGTACCGGGCGTTCTGCTCAGCCTCGGCCTGGCGTCCTTGCTGCGGGTGGTCGGGATGTCACCGGCGTGGTGGTATTCCGCCCTCGGGGTACATGTGGTCTGGACCCTGCCGTTCGGGTTTCTCGTCATGATGGCGGTCTTCAACCGGTTCGACGCGCGTCTTGAGGAGGCGGCGCGCGACATGGGCGCCGACGAGTGGACGGTTTTCAAGGAGATCACGCTGCCGCTGATTACACCCGGCATCGTCGCGGCCGGGCTGTTCGGCTTCACCCTGTCCTACGACGAGTTTGCCCGCACCACGCTGCTCGCCGGTGCGCAGAACACGCTGCCGCTCGACATCAATGCCGCGATGACGCAACGGGTCCAGCCGACGATCTTCGCGCTCGGAACGGCGTCGACCATCTTTTCACTGCTGATGATCGCTGTGTTTGTTGTAATTTACACGATCCTGTACCGGCGATCGCGCTAAAGCGCAGGCGGAGTACTAAGCCGTAGCCGCCTGCCGGATTACTTTGAGCACCCCGTAAATCAGGCAAAAGATCACCGTCAAGATCAACAGCGCGACCACGGCGCCGAGACGCGCGCCGAACTCGGAGTCGAGCGTGTAGCTTGGCTGCAACAGATAAACGCAAAGGATTTGCAGCGATTGCACGGTGGCGCCGGCGCTAAACAAGACGGCGATGAAGGCCGAGCCGCGCAGCGAGGCCAGCACCATGCCATCGACGCTGTGCCGCTGCACGATATAGAGGCGATAGGCCCGCCAGTGGTAGCCGCAAAAGCCGATGATGGCCGTGAGCAGCACCACCCAGAACATGGCGTTGTCGTAGCCTAGCCCGTTGATGACCAGCGTGAAGAAGTCTTCAAACGGCTTGTAGAAATAAAGAAAGATCAGAACGACGATGAAGGCCAGATAGCCCACAAGCGCCCAAAACAGTCGCCAACCCGCCATTGTCGATCAGCCCCTCATGATTAAAGCGGATATTACCCCGGCGCCCAACTGGAGCATGCCCCGCCGCCATCGGCAAGAGGTTGCACGCCCGGCGCGTATTGAAGCGTCGTCAAGCATAGGATTTTACGGCGACGATCAGCAGCACGGCATAGATCACGACGAACACCACGTCCTTGACCGCCGGCAGCGCGTGGCGTTCGCCGTCGGATGACGCCAGCGTGACAGCCTCAAGAACGAAGAAGACGGCGGCGACGATGAGAAATGGCCACATCGTCGCCCACCACGAGGCCTGCGTTGCTATGCCGAGAACCGAGTCCCAGATCAGCAATAGCACCGGCAGCACGACCAGATAGCCGTAGGCAAACAGAAAGCGGCCGCGCGCGGCGGTGCGGTCCACCATCCAGAACGCGGCAAAGAACAGCACGACGTTAAGAAGGTCCCAGAAGCTGACGGTATAGGCTTCGGGCTTTGCTATCCCGCGCAGGTGGAGGAACGCGAGCACCAGCAGAAACACTAACAGATCGCAGAACACCCATTCACGAAACGACTCGGCGCCGCCTTTGGTGCCCCAGGTCCGGGTCGCTTTGTCAAAAAGCAGCACCAATGAAAGCCCGAGCGTCGCCGGATAAATCAGTTGAAGGATAAGACCGTGCTGTTGTGCCGATGGCAGAGCGATCCAGCACAATAGGATGATGGCGACGACCAGCAGCAGCAGGCCGAGAATCCGCAACGGCGAGGGCGACGGAACCGGCACGGCGCCGGGAGCCGCCGCTTCCGTGCTCGCTGCGATCGGACGGCGTACCGCCGGCGCCGATGCCGACTGAGACTGAATGAGCGCATAAATCAGCGAGACGCCAAGTCCCACGACGCCCAACGCCACCATGATCGCGGCGAAGACGATGGTGCGGGTGTCGGTTTGCCAATTCTCGATGTTTTCTCCCCACACCCACGGCTTGCCGGTGGAGATGATCCAGATTGCGAAAGCAGCGATCGCGGCGAGCAGAAGGAGCGCCAATGTGAATTCGTACCAGCGTGGCGACTGGGCTGGCTGGCCGGCGCCGCTCACACCCGCCTGCTGGCGTTGCGGCGCGCGTATCAGTAGCCCGATCAAGAACGCCAGCACGCCGATTACGGCGATGACGAGCATCGCCTCGACGAAGATTGTTCCCCGCTGTTCCAAAGTCGGTCTGACCTTCCGTTAAATCAGTCGCATGGCCGGCACTAACGTCCGCTTCGCATCAGCGCCTCAGCGCATTTGCGAAGACTATCGTCGGCCGCCTGTTGCAGCAATTCACCGCGCGAGCGGCCCTGGACGCTCAAAGCGACCGCGGTTTCGCGCACGGTCGAACCGTTGGCGCGCAATTGGCCGACGACTTCGATCTTGCCGTTGTGGGCCCCGTGGCGGATGATTTCGAAGCTCCAGGCATCGCCATAGGCATGTCGCAGCCCGCGTAGAGCGTCGTTGAGCGGGTGTCCGTCGGCGATCGACTGCGGCGCTGCTGAAGGGGCGGCGGTGTGGATCGGTTGGGGGCCTGAAGGCTTTGCGCCATTGCCGGCCGGTACAGGCGCAGACGACGGCTGCGCTTGCCGCAGAGGCTCGACAGACGCCGTCGGCTTCGCGCGAGGCGCCCCGCGCATGCGGTCGCGGAGCGCTTTGGTCCCAGCCTCATCCACCGTCTCAGAAATCAGATCGACCACCACACCATAGGCGAGGCGGGCGTGGTCGACAGTGCAGAAGCCGTCGAGCACGTCTTCGAGCACTTTGGCGGCCGGACGTTCCAGCGGCTCGCCATAGCCGCCGCCGCAGGGTCCATAAAAAACATGGACGTCGCCGGCGGCCACCCGCATTCCGGAAAATTTGGCGGGCATGTGTTTGATATCGTTCGGCCGGGCGACGTTATAAATATCGACCTTGCCAACCTGACCCGGATCGCCGCCGAAAATGCCCCACGGCACGTCATGGTGCCGCTCATTCTCATGAGTGATGAAAGCGTCGGTCAAAACCCGCTGCGCCTTGACCACGCCGATGCCGCCGCGAAACCGGCCGGCGCCCGGCATCACGTCGTCGCGCAGTTCGTAACGGTCGCAGATCATCGGCAAATGCATCGCCAGATCTTCGATCGGATTGTTGCGCGTGTTCGCCATCAGATTGTCGATGCTGTCGGGACCATCCGCGCGCGGGCGGCCGCCATACGAGCCTTCGTTGACTTCGAGGAATACCCAATAATCGCCGGTCGGCCGAATGCCGGCGTAAGAGCAGAACGACAAGCTCGCCGAACTGCCGGCGATGATGTCGTTTGGCAGCACCGGCGCCAGCGCCTTGTAGATCAGATCGATCACCCGGTTGATCTGCGCAAAGCGCGCCTCGGCGGCGGCCGGATAAATCGGATTGTAGATCGAACCCTTCGGCGCCGTGACTTTCACCGGCCGGAACGATCCTTGATTGGAAGGGACTTTTACGTCCGAGGTGACCGCATCGAGCAGCAGCGAGCGAATGGCGCAGAAGCAGGCGACCTTGGTCGAGCCTTCGAACGGGACGTTGAATGCGGTTTCGACCTGCTTGGACGAGCCGGTGAGATCGATTTCGATGCCGTCGCCTTGCACCCTCACACACACCTTGATCGGCAGGCGAACGTCGCGGTTCTTGCCGTCGTCGTCAAGGAAACCCTCGGCGCGATACTCGCCGTCGGGGATGGCGGCAATGCGCTGGCGCAGCACACGCTCGGTGTAGTCCATCAATTGCTGGGTGGCGTCGAGCACCATCTGCCGCCCGTAGCGGTCCATCAGTTCGACGAAGCGCTTGGCGCCGAGCCGCGCGGAGGCGATCTGCGCTTCGAGGTCGTCCTGCAATTGCCGCGCGGCGCGGCTGTTGCGGCGGATGAATTCCCAGACCGCGTCGTTGCGCTTGCCGCGCTCAAAAAGTTTCGTGCCGGCAAACAGCATGCCTTCGGCAAAGACGTCGGGGATGTCGATGATCAGTCCCGGCGTTGCCGCACCGATGTCGAGATGGTGCGCGGTGTTGGCAGAATAGCCGACCAGCGTACCTTCATGGAAAACCGGAACGACTACCGCGATATCCGGCGAGTGGCTCGATCCGTGGTACGGATGATTGTGGATCACGAGGTCGCCCTCGTGCCATTCGCCGCCCTGAAGCGTCTCCTGGATACCCGCAAGGTAACCGGGAAGCGAACCGATATGCAGCGGCGTCGATTCCGACTCGCACAGCGTGTTGAATTCCGTATCGAACAACCCGGCGCCGAGATCCTGCGACTCGCGGATGATCGACGAGAACGACATGCGGTAAAGTACATGCCCCATCTCTTCGGCGATGGTCTGCAGAGCGCCGTTGATCACTTGCAACGTAATCGGATCGATCGGTTGTCCGGCCATGATGCTTGTTCTCAGCCGCGATGAACGTGCAGATTGCCGAAATCGGTAACCTCGGCGATGTATCCGGGCGGCAACAGCGTTGTTGAGTTGTGCTGCACCAGGATCGCCGGCCCCGGAATGCGATGTCCGGCTTTGAGGCGGTCGCGATTGTAACGCGGCGTCTCGACGGTCTTGCCGTCGTCGAACGTAGTCGGGCGGCTATAGAGCAACGCGTCCGATACGCTGTGGCCGTTGGCTTTTTCGATCCGGGCGACTTTAAGCGGGACGACGTCTTCGCGTCCGATGACGCGCACCGTGATCAGTTCCACTTCGCCATCCTCGAAGTGATAGCCGTAGTCGAGCCGATGCTGCTGGTGAAAAGCGGCAACCACGTCGCTCAGATTGGCCGCCGTTACTTTTCCGTCCGGCAATTGCGCCCGCAGCTCGAAGCCCTGGCCGTGATACCGGCACTCCGCGAGCCTTTGAAACTTCTGACGCTCCGCGCTTACGCCGTCCTTCTCCAGATCGCGCCTGCAGCGTTCCATCAGCTCGTCGATGACGGCGTTGATGCGGCCAACGCCGGTTTGATCGGCGTGCTTGAGCGACACGATCAACGACCGCGCGTGCTCGTACTGCATATCGGTTTGTAGAAGCCCCATCGCGGCGGTGATGCCCGGTGCGACCGGCACGATGATCTCTTTCGCCGAAATCGCCTCGGCCAGCGCGATGCCGTGGAGCGGACCGGCGCCGCCGAATGGCACCAGCGCAAATTCGCGCGGGTCGATGCCGCGTGCCACTGAGTTTGAGCGGATCGCCAGCGCCATGTTGGAGTTGATGACTTTGATGATGCCGAGCGCCGCGTCTTTGACCGACAGCCCGAGCGGCTTTGCCACCTTGGTTTCGACGGCTTTGTGCGCGAGGTCGGGGTTGAGCGGCAGGTCGCCGCCCAGCATCTTGTCGGCGTCAAGACGGCCGAGCACGACCTGCGCATCGGTCACGGTGGGCTCTTCGCCGCCGCGGCCGTAGCAGGCGGGACCCGGCTCGGCGCCGGCCGAGCGCGGTCCGACGTGAAAGCCGCCCGCGGAATCAATATAGGCGATCGATCCGCCGCCGGCGCCGATCGAAACGAGATCGATCATCGGCACCAGAATCGGATGGCCGTTCACGTAGGAGTCGCGCGCATTCATGATCTTGATGCGCCCTTCCGGAATGGTGCTGATGTCGGCAGAGGTGCCGCCGATGTCGACGGTGATGAGGTTCGAGCGCTCGCACAACAGGCCCTCGGCCCGGCCGCCGATCACGCCGCCCGCCGGACCCGACATCAGGATGCCGACTGCTTTTTGCGAGCAGGTTTCGACGGTGGCGATGCCGCCGTTGGATTGAATGACGCGCAGGTTGGCGCGAAACCCATTCTGGCTAAGCTTGCTCTGCAGATTGTTGAGATAGAGCGAGGTCTTGGGGCCGACAAAGCCGTTCATCGCGGCGGTCGAGAAACGCTCGTACTCGCGGATCACGTTGGCGACCTCGGACGAGGTGCAGATATAGGCGTCCGGCATTTCGGCGCGAACGATTTCTGCGGCGCGGCGCTCGTGCGCGTCGTTAAGAAACGAAAACAGGAAGCCGACGACCACGGACTTGATGCCGCGGCGCTTGAACAGCTTGATCGCCTCGGCGACTTCCTTCTCGTCCAGCGCAACTTCGACCGTTCCGTCCGGCGGCAGAATACGCTCGGTGATCGCAATACGATTTCGCCGTTTGACCAAGGGCTGCGTCTGCCAGGGCACTTCAAAATGCAGCGAGAAATTGTACGGCCGCTTGTGCCGGCCGATATGAAGAATGTCGCGGAAGTTGCGGCTCGTGAGCATCCCGACTTCGGCGCCGTTGTGCTCAATGGTGATGTTGGTGGCGACGGTGGTCCCGTGCACGATCAGTGAGACGTCGTCGGGCCGTACTTTCGAAAGCTCGCACAGCTCGCGCAGCCCCTTGAGCACGCCCTCCGACTGGTCGTGGGGGGTGCTGGCGACTTTGTGCACGAAAACGCCATGCTCGGCCTCGAGCACGAGGTCCGTATTGGTGCCGCCGACATCGACGCCTACGCGCGCCATGGATCGCTGATTATCCCTGCGCCGCCGTGCCAACCCGGGAGCACAACGCCTTGTTGTTCGATTTCGCGGCAAACATTGTCAGCATTGTTTCGCTCGTGCAACCCCCGTGGCACTTAAGGATTAAGCCCGAAGCGCCGAAATCAATTGACCCGCAGTTGAGTGCGGTGAGCGAATAGTGGTTGAATGCGACCTTGAATTGAAAAGGAACATCAGGCGATGGCCTTAACCGCCAAATTTGTCTGCTCCGCGTGCCGGTGGTGGAATTATCAGCCTACCGAAGGCGCCGATCCGGACTCGGACCAGGCGGTTGGATATTGCCGGCGATTTCCGCCCGAGCGCCGCGAGAACGGGGTCGGCGCCTGGCCGATAACTTTCGGCAACGATTGGTGCGGCGAATACGCCGAGAAAAGTGAAGCCGCAAGGCAAACAGCGCGCAGCGTTACAGCGGCGCACTGACGTCACGGGATTATTGCGGCGTTAAATGTTGCCTCAGGCAAGTTCGGCGCAGCTGGTCAGGGCAGCTTCGGCGGCGCGGCGAAAGGCATCGCGTTCGTCGGTATCGCCCTCCGCACCGAGCTTGAATTTCAGCCCGCCGCTGGCGCCGGCTACGGCTTTTGCCCCGATGATCGCGCGTCCGAACTGGGTTCTAACCGCGCCTTCGTTGCCAAAGCTCAGCCGGCCCAAAACGATGGCTTCGTCGCCGTCGCGTTGTTGCTCGGCGATTTCAAAGCTCCAATTGCCGTCGCCAAAGCGTTCGTTAAGCCGGTGAACAGCGGGCGATTTCGGATCGAATGAAATAGTCGATGGTTTGCCAGCCGAGCCAAGCCGATCCCAGTTTTGAGCGGGGCGCGTTGGTGCAGCACCGAATGACGCGCGCGCGACCGGCCGTTCACGTTCGTAAAGATCGTCGAACCGCTTTTTGCTTTGTGCCAGCATATCGTCGAATGCCGACGACAATTGCGATGGGCGCTCGGAACTAGCCATGATTCTATCGCTCACGCCCGCTTGGCTTGCTGCCACCAGGTGTCAAAATCGTCTTGTGCTTTGGTGGCGAATTCCGCGGCGCCGGCGAACGATTTCAGATAATCGAGCGCTTCGGAAAGATCGACGACATCGCCGTACTTGGCATCGATATCGAACAGGTTTGCCTGATGCGGGCCGTCGGCGCGATCGCCGACAGCCTGGCGGACGACAATGGTCTGAAAACCATTTTGCAGGGAATCGATCGCCGAAGCGCGGATACAGCCGCTTGTCGTACAGCCCGCCATAATGACGGTATCGACGCCAAGCGCCCGGAGTTCTACGTCGAGGCCGGTGCCGAAGAACGAGCTCGCGTACTTCTTTTCGACAATTCTCTCGCCCGGCAGGGGCGCTATTCTTTGGTCGACCTCGACCAGCGGCGAGCCTTTTTGCAGGATCGCAAGCGAGGGGACCTTTTTAGCGAATACGCCGGCGTCGTGCATGTCCTTGGCGTAGGCGGTCGTCGTATAAACAATCGGCAGATTGCCGGCGCGAAAAGCGTCCAGCAGCCGGCGCGTTGCGTTGATCTCCCAGGCGAAGTCGCCGCCCAACGGTGTGGTGGGATCGGTAAAGCCGTTAATGAAATCAACGATCAGCAGGGCAGGGCTGCGGCCATAGCCCGACCGGGCGGCAAAGCCCTTTCGTTCATAATCTGCGCGCGTGCTGTCTTGCCGATCGTTCATCGCCGTCCCTCCGGACACCTGTAAGCAAAGAAGATGGCGTTGCTTCTGGCTTGTTGTCAACGACAGCCGCCGCAAAGATACGCGGTAATCAATAACGTCGCCGGCCGGCTCTTGCCGGTCGGCGCACGACGTGGGACTGTCCAATCAAACGTGTCCGTTCGTCGCCGGTGGAATGGACGCTATCATTGTAACAACCTAATTGAGTGGGGCACCAATGACCGACGACAATCGCATCCATCCTTCTTTCGGCTCCGTCCGTGCCGGCTACGGCGCGGCGGCAGGACCGCGCTATCAGCCTAGGACGCTGGTGACCTCGCGCGGCGCTGAAGCGGCGAGAAGCGCCCGGTCGATGCCGCGCACCGGCGGCGGCGGCAAAAAGGAGATACTCTGTGCCATCGGCGTCGATGTTGACGCGGTGGCCGGCTGGCTTGGCTCCTATGGCGGCGAGAATTCGCCCTGCGATATTTCCCGCGGTCTGTTTGCCGGTGAAGTCGGCGTACCGCGACTGGTCAAATTGTTCGATCGCCTTGGCATACCGACCAGCTGGTTTATTCCCGGGCACTCGATCGAAACCTTTCCCAGCCAATGCAAGATGGTGGTCGATGCCGGCCACGAAATCGGCATGCACGGCTACTCGCACGAAAATCCGATCGCCATGACGCCGGAGCAGGAAGAGGCGGTCATGGACAAGTGTGTGGAACTGATCGAGCGCCTTAGCGGCCGGCGCCCGAGCGGCTACGTGGCGCCATGGTGGGAGTTTTCCAACGTGACCAACCAGTTGCTGCTGAAGAAGGGCATCAAATACGACCACAGCCTGATGAATAACGATTTCCATCCGTTCTATGTGCGGGTAGGCGACAGCTGGACGTTGATCGATTATTCGAAGCAGCCGCACGAATGGATGAAGCCGCTGGTCCGCGGCGAGGAAACCGATCTGATCGATATCCCCGGCAGCTGGTATCTCGACGACCTGCCGCCGATGATGTTCATCAAGAGCGCGCCGAACAGCCACGGCTTCATCAAGCCGCGCGACATCGAGGAGCTGTGGTGCGATCAGTTCGATTGGGTCTATCGCGAATACGACTACGCGGTGTTCGCGATGACCATTCACCCCGACGTTTCGGGTCGTCCGCAGGTGCTGCTGATGCTGGAGCGGATATACGATTATCTGTCCAAGCACGCCGGCGTGAGGTTTTGCACCTTCGACGAGATTGCCGATGATTTCCGCCGCCGCAATCCGCGGGAGACCGCACCCGCGCAGGCGGCGGGCGCACTTTAGCGGCCGCAAATCGTGTGCGCTTTATGCGGCGTGCTCGGCGGCAAGGGTCATTGGACCGATAGCGCAAGCGCGCCGGAAGTGTTCGCCAGCCGGACCGAGCCGCAAACGCGGCTGCGCGAGCGGCAGGCGCGCGTACGCATTCTCAACGCCGCCCTCAAGCATCAAGGCGTCGTCGCCAAAGACTGGTCGGGCAACGCCTACTTGCTGACCAGCCGCACCGGACGAACCGCCATCGTCGACACCGTCGCCGACGTTTGGCCCGCCGCAGAACGGCTCAGCGGCCGCGTCTGCGATCCGCTGGACGAGCAATATCTGAGCGTGCTCGCCGGCGCGAAGCTTTAAGTCCCGCGCGATGACAAGCTATGGCGAGCTAACCCCGGTCAACGTCATCACCGGCTTTCTCGGCAGCGGCAAAACAACCTTGCTGCAGCGCCTTCTGCACGCGCCGGAACTGACCGATGTCGCCGTCCTCGTCAACGAATTCGGCGAGGTCGGGTCTCGACCACCATTTGCTGCAAGCCGTCGCGGAGAGCACGGTGTTGCTGAAAAACGGCTGCGTGTGCTGCGCCGTTCGCGGCGATTTGCAACAGGCGCTGCGAAACCTGTTGTCGCAACGAACCCGCGGCGAGGTTCCGCATTTCCGCCGCGTCGTCATCGAAACCTCAGGCTTGGCCGATCCGTCGCCGATCGCCTACACGCTGCTTTCGGAGCAGGTGCTGCGGCACCATTTTCGCTTGTCCGGCATCATCACCACCGTCGACGCTGTCAACGGCGCGTCGCAACTTGGTGAGTTTGCCGAAGCGGTCAAACAGGTGTCGATGGCCGATCGTTTGATTGTGACCAAGACGGATTTGTCGGACGAGCCATCGCTTGCGGCGCTACGCGCGCGGCTGCGCACGCTCAATGGTTCTGCGCAGATGCTGGAATCGACGGAAATCCGCGGCGCTGTGCACCAGGTTCTGACTGACGATATCTACGATACTGCCGGCAAGTTTCGCGAGGCTCGACACTGGGTTGCCGAGGAAGTCGACACCAGCGTGACGGATCACACCGCCGGCGTTGCATCCTTCGTCGTCGTGTTCGACCGGCCCCTGGATTGGACTGCGTTCGGCGTCTGGGCCAGCATGCTGCTGCACCGTCACGGTGCCGACGTGCTGCGGCTCAAGGGACTGCTCAACGTGGCAGGCGTGCCGACGCCGGTGCTGATTAACGGGGTTCAGCACATCGTTCATCCGCCGAGCCATCTCGAACGATGGCCGGACTCCGATCGGCGATCGCGTTTGATTTTCATTGTGCGCGGGCTGCAACGCGCGCGGATCGAGCGCTCGCTCGCTGCCTTCAACGACCTGGTGAATGCACCCGCGACCGTACTCGCTTAAGCGCAAGTTGCGCTTAAGTCGAAATTACATCCGGTGGTAGAGGTCAACGCGCTCGCGGCGGTGCGCTCCGCGGTCGCCAGCCGGTGCGCAGCGCGCGCACGACGTAGTGCAGCAAGAAGAAAATCACTGCCAGGACCACCAGAAGGAAAATCGAAAGCAGCTTCTCGCCAAAACCCACGTCGAAGATCGGCCCGCGGTTGACGAAGTATTCGCTCAACACCTCAATGGCTTGCAGCGTTCCGCCGGCGCAGAATATCACCGCTGCCAAAATTGCCGCCTGCAGCGTGTCGAACACCAGCGCATCAACATTCAAATCAGTGACATTGCGGAAAATTTCACTGCGGAACGACTGCCAGTGGGCAAACCCGTAAACCACGATCCCAACCAGAGAGGCGAACCAGAAAATGACATTGCCAAAATGGATGAAAGGGATGTGGGCAACGAGATAGGTCTCGAATGGGCGATAAAAATAAAGGAAAATCAGAAGGATGATGAGGGCGATCAGCCCGATCCAGAATTGCTGCTGCTTTGTGGTCTCTTCCGCCATAATCGCCGTCTCGATCCGCTTGAGTTGAGGATGGTAAATCATTCCGGTCTGTTGTCAAAATTCCATACAACTCGCGGCGTTAACTCCAGAACTTCTGCGATGGAATGAGTTGACAATGGGCCGTTGCTTCGGGACTATTGAGGTGCCCCGGGAACCTTTGCCATAAATATGGGCGTGCATACAAACGCGCCAATATCCGTGCGTGGACGGCGCGGATGCTTTAGGGAGAGACGACGGAGTGGGCTCGTTCGAGCTTCGGCGCAACATCGTCCCGAAGTGAGGCAACGTTGGGGGTGGTATGAGTAGCCGGCTCGGCATTGACGTCGGTGGGACATTTACGGACCTGCTTTTGTTCGACGAGCGGTCGGGCGCGATGCGTTTGCTGAAAACGCCGTCGACACCAAGCGATCAATCGGTTGGCATCCTCAACGGCATCCAACAACTGATTGAAGAGACCGGCGTCCCCGCGTCCGAAATCTCCGCGCTGCTCCACGGCACAACCGTGTCGACCAACATTGTGCTGGAAGAAAAGGGCGCCAAGGTCGGCCTCCTGGTCACCGAGAATTTCGAACAGGTTCTGCATCTGGCGCGCTCGCAAACGCCGGGACCGCTCGCCGGCTGGATCATTATGCAAAAGCCGGATCCGCTGGCCGATCTCGAACGCACCCGTGGCATTCGCGAGCGGATCAGCGCGCGCGGCGACGTTATCACGCCGCTTGACGAGGCTGCTGCACGCAAGGCGGTGCACGAACTGATTGAACTCGGCGCCGAGGCCATCACCATTTCGTTGCTGCACTCGTACGCTAATCCGCTGCACGAGCAGCGGCTCAAGGCGATCGTCGAGGAACTAGCGCCCGACATGACGGTGTCGCTGTCTTCCGAAATCCTGCCGGAATTCCGCGAATATGAGCGCACCCTCGTCACGGTCATGAACGCTTATGTCCGCCCGAGCATGCGCCGCTATCTGAGCGGCTTTGAGCAAAAGCTGAACAGCATCCAGTTTCAGCCGAGCGTCAACATTGTGCGCTCCGACGGCGGTCTGATGAGCGTCGAGCGCGCAAGCCAGTCGCCGGTGCACACGATGCTGTCCGGCCCCGCGGGCGGGGTTTCGGGCGCAGCCTTCATGGCCTCGCTCGCCGGCTATCCGCAAGCGCTCGGCTTCGACATGGGCGGCACCTCGACCGACGTGTCGCTCATTCAGGACGGCATCCCGACAATCTCGCGGCAGACCACGATCGGCTACTACCCGATCAAGGTGCCTTCGGTTGACGTGCACAGCGTCGGCGCCGGCGGCGGCTCGATAGCGCACGTGCCGATGACCGGTGCTTTGCGTGTCGGTCCGGAAAGCGCCGGCGCGGTGCCGGGTCCGGCCTGTTACGGCAAAGGCGGCGACCGGCCGACGGTCACCGACGCCAACGTGGTACTGGGGCGTCTGCCACCACGGTTGCTTGGCGGCAAAATGATGCTGGACACCAAGGCTTCCGAGGAGGCCGTGGCAAAGATCGCCCGCGCGCTCAGCCTCGATCTGCATCAGGCGGCGCAGGGCATCCTCGACATCGTCAACGAGAACATGCTCGGCGCGTTGCGGCTGGTCACGGTGCAGAAGGGCCTCGATCCGCGGGACTTTGCGCTGGTGGCTTTCGGCGGCGCCGGCCCATTGCATGGCAACGCCATGGCAATGCTCGCCGGTTGTTATCCGACCATCGTGCCGCCGACGCCGGGCGTGTTGTCGGCTTTGGGCTTTCTCTATTCCGACGTGAAGAACGAATTTGCTCAGACCTTCGTCCGCACCATCGATGAGGCCGACCCGAGCCAAATCGCCGACATCCTGACCAAGCTCGGCCGCGACGCCAGAGCGTGGCTGCGCGAGGAGGGCGTCGACGAGCAGCGGCAGCGGATAAATTACGAGGCCGATGTCCGCTACTTCCGGCAGGGATACGAATTTTCCATGGAAATCGATCCCGACCGGCTGGGAAGCGGTGCCCTTGCCGAACTGGCCGCACGCTTCGGTCTGGCGCACGAGCGCGTCTACGGCTTCAAGCTCGATCACCCGGTGGAGCTGGTTAATCTCCGCGCCGTCGGCGTCGGCGCCGTGCAAAAGATGAACCTGCCGAAGTTTGAGAAGGAAGGCCCCGACGCTGCGCATGCGGTGGTGGAGCAGCACCAGGCTTATTTCGACGGCGCTTTCGTTTCGGCGAACATCTATGACCGCAACAAGCTGCGCGCCGGCAACCAGGTGCGCGGACCGGCCATCGTCGTTCAGATGGACGCAACGACCGTCATCCATCCCAATCACACTGGCGAGGTCGACGAGTATTTGAGTATTCTGATCAAGCCCGATAAGGCGCATTAAGGCGCCGCGGAGAAGCAACGTAATGAGCAATTTCAATCCGCTGAATAGCTCGGTGAGTTTTGACGACCTGCTCAAGGCCAACAAACAGCAGTTCGACAAGATTTTTTCAGATCAGATCCAGGAACTGGGCCTGCTCGGCTCGAGCCATCGGCCGGCGACGAGCGCGGATTTGGCTTCCGCCAGTATGGCGTCCGAGGCGGCCGCGCAGCCGTCCGATATTTACGCGATCCTCAATGAGCGGTTTGGGTCGGAATGGTCGTCGGAAGTCGTGGAGCACAAGAGCGAACGCGGCTCGGTGACGGTGCTCTGCAAGCTGACCGTGAACGGCAGCTCAAAGATGCAATTCGGATCGGCGCGGGCGAACGGCGACGAGGGCGCGGCGCTCCGCCGGGCGACTGAGGTTGCGCTCCGTGGCTGCGCCGACATGTTCGGCGGTGAGCCCGCTTCGCAAGCGCGCGCCGAACGGCCGGCGCCGTCGCGCCCGTCGGTCGACGGCACCAACGGCGGAGCGCGCGGCACTCAGGGTAGGGGATCGCAATCGCGTGAGACCCGCCGGCTCGATACCGTCGCCCTCGACCTGATCGAAAATGCGCTGCGCAACGCGCGCCACGAAATGGACGCGGTGCTGTTCCGTTCGGCGATGTCGCCGGTGATCCGCGAGCAGCACGACGAATTCCCGATGATCTGCGATGTGAAGGGCCGCATGATCGTCGGTCAGTTCGGCTCGTACGTCTCCAACATGCTCAAGCAGAGTAACTTCGAACTCGAGCCGGGCGATGTCATCCTGCAAAACGATCCCTATGCCTGCGCCGGTGCGATCAGCCATCTCAATGACTGGATGGTGCTGGTACCGGTGTTCCACGAGGGCGACCTGGTCGGCTTTACCTCGATGTTCGGGCACATGATGGATGTCGGTGGCTCGGTGCCCGGCAGCATGCCGACTGACGCCGCTTCGATCTTTGGCGAGGGCATCCGGATTCCGCCGATCAAGCTTTACGAGCGCGGTGAGCTCAACAAGGCCGCGCTCAGCGTCATCATGAACAATACCCGCACGCCGGAGATGAACTACTCCGATCTGATGGCGATCATCGCCGGCTGCCGCGCGGGCGAGAAGCGCGTGATCGAAATTTGCGACCGCTTCGGCCGTGAAAGCTACAAGCAGGCTTGCGAGGCGCTGCTCGATCGCACCAACCGCGCAATGCGCCAGCTGATCGTGAAGAATTTGCCGGAGGAGCCGAAATCGTTCGAAGACTACGTCGACGACGACGGCCGCGGCAACGGCCCGTTCAAGATGAAGCTCACCGTGTGGCGCGAAGGCGACAACGCCTACTTCGATTGGACCGGCACGTCGGTGCAAGCCCCCGGCCCGATCAACTTCTATCTGCACGAGGGCATGTTCAAGATGTTCATCGGGGTCTACATGATCATGGTCTTCGACCCCCAGATCTTGTTCAACGACGGCTTCTACGACGTCATTCACGTCACCTTGCCCAAGGGCTCGCTGGTGCACCCCGACTTCCCAGCCTCGCTCGGCTGCCGGACGCACACGCTGTCGCGCCAATTCGACGTATTGGGCGGCGCGCTGAGTTACAACGCGCCGGAGATGGCGACCGCGGCGGGCTACGGCTCAAGCCCGCACTTCCTCTACTCAGGCACCGACAAATCCCGGCGGAATTTCCAGCTCATGGAAATTCTCTACGGCGGCATCCCCGGCCGTCCCGCCGGCGACGGTATGGATGGTCATTCGTGGTGGCCGCTGTTCCAGAACATCCCGAGCGAATACCTCGAAACCTATTACCCGCTGATCGTCGAGGCTTACTCGACCATCATGGACACCGGCGGCGCCGGCAAGCACCGCGGCGGCAACGGGGTCGAGAAGATCTTTCTGCTGCTCGAAGAAGGCGACATCTCGATCCACGACGATCGCCACTTGTCGCAGCCGTGGGGTATTCTCGGCGGTCGGCCGGGCGTGTGCTCCGAAAAGTGGCTGGTGCGGAAGGACGGCAGCCGTCAGCCGCTACCGTCCAAAGTGGACAATGTTCGCGTTTACCCGGGCGACCGCGTGATTTTCCGCACCGCGGGCGGCGGCGGCTGGGGCGATCCTCTTGAACGCGACCCGATGCGCACCCGCAACGACGTGGCGCGCAAACTGATGAGTGAAACCAAAGCGCGGGAAGATTACGGCGTGGTGCTGTCCGGCAGCCGCCTTGAGCTTGACAGCCGGGCCACGGATGAACTGCGCGACAGCATGCGGCGTAATCGCAAGACTCCGAAGCTGTTCGACTTCGGCGAACGCAAAACCGGCGCTTCGGCGCTTCGTGCCGTTCAGGCGGCGTGAGTTAATGTTGGCAATGGCAACACAAGAACTTCGAAACGCAGAACTTCGACAGGGGCGAATGTACGATGCTTGAAGTTGTAATCAGTCTCATCATTGCCGCGATTATCCTTATCGCGATCTTCTACATCATCTCGATTTGGATCTATAAGCGCGCGCCGTCGAATATGGGCTTCATCCGCACCGGCTTTCTCGGCACCAAAGTGTGCCTGGGCCGTGGCGCGATCGTGCTGCCGGTCTTTCACGAGATCACCTGGATTTCGCTGGAGACCATCAAGTTTGCGGTCAGCAGGGCCCGCGAACAGGCGGTCCTGACCTCCGACAACATCCGCATCGACATTAACACTGAACTTTATGCTCACGTCGGTCACACCGAGCACGCCGTGCTGACCGCGAGCCGGACGCTCGGCGAAAAGACCTTCGATGCTGAAAAGGTCCGCAATCTCCTCGAAGCGAAAGTCGTCGGCGCATTGCGCAGTTTCGCCGCCACCAAGACGCTGCGGCAATTGCACGAGAACCGCGACGCGTTTGCCAAGGAAATCAAGGAAAGCGTCAGCGAAAGCTTCACCGCCAACGGCTTGATGCTCGAAGAAGTCACGATCGTTGCGCTGGAGCAGTCGACCAAAGAGTATTTCCGGTCCGACAACGTGTTCGATGCCGAAGGCCTCAAGGTCATTACCGAGATCACCTCGGAAGCCCGGCGCAAGGTCCACACCACCGAGAAGCAGACCACCGTCGCGATCCGCAACAAGGACCTGACGACGCAACTCGAATTGCTGGAAATCGAGCGCCAGGAAGCCGTCGCCCGCGCGAGCCAGGACAAGGAAGTCGCCAACGAGCAGGCCAAGCAGCTGCGCGAGAAGCAGACGTTTGTGCTCGACCAGCGTTTGGCGGTTGAGCAGCGGGAGCTTGAGAACGAAAAGGCCCTCGAGCAGCTGCGGACCGAGCGCGATATTGCTTACACGGCTGAGGCCAAGCGCCGCGAGATCGCGCAGGTGCAGAAGGAACTGGCGCTGGAGCAGGAACGCCGCGACCGTGAGATCGCGCTGATCGACAAGGCGCGGGAAGCCGAGATTGCGGAAATTACCCGTAATCTCGCCCGCGAGCGCGCCGAACGCGACAAGGCCATTGATCTGTCGACCAAGGAGCAGCAACGGCAAGAGGCGGAAATTACGCGCGCCACCGCAGTGGCGGCCGCCGAGGAACGGGCGCGCAATGAGCGCCACAAAGTGAGCGAGGAAACTGCGCTCTCGGTGCGCAAACGCAGTCTCGACACCCGCCTTGGCATCCTCAAGGTTGATCGCGACGAAGCGGTCGCGTTGGCCAAGCAGGAAAAGGAAATCTCCGACGAGCGGGCGCAGATCTTGAGCGAGCAGCAGCGCTTTGTGCTCGACCGGCGTTGGGAGGTCGAGCAGGAAGAAATCCGCAAGCAGCAGGCGCTGGAGACGGCGCAGATCCAGAAGGACATCGCCATCATCGAAGAGGCGAAGGCGCGCGAGGCGGCCGAAATCCGCCGCGAGCTGGCGCGTCAGCAGGAGGAGATGAGCCGCGACATCGCGCTGATCAGCAAGGAAGGCGAGCGTGAGCGCACCGACATCGAGCGCTTCCTCGCCCGCGAGCAAGCAGAGCGAGATCGCGAAATCGCGCTTGCCGCGAAAATGCGCGAGCTGGAGATCGCCGAGACCAAACGCCTCGCCAGCACGGCGGAGCGCGAACGCGCCGAGCACACGGTTGAATCCGTGCGCGTCGTGGCGGACGCCGAGCGGGCCCGCCAGGTCGAGGTCATCGAGGCCGGCAAGGAGGCCGAGGCGCGGCGCATCGAGGAGGAAAGCAAAGCTGCGGTGATGCGCATGCACATGATCACCCAGTCCGAAGCGCGCAAGCTCGCGGCAGAACTTGAAGCAGACGCAACGCTGACCCGCGCCCGCGCCACGACCGAAGCGCAGAAGATCGGTGCCGAAGGCATCGAACGCGAGGCCGGTGCGAAAGGCCGGGCTGAAATGTCGGTCGACCAACTGCGCATCGCCAACACGCAACGGCAGCTTGAAGCCGAGGCGACCGGCCTTGAGGCCAAGGCCGAAGCGCTCAAGAAGTACAACGAAGCTGCGACCTTCCTTGAACTGGCGCGGCTGCGGATTGAGGCCGAACGCGACGTCCATATCGATCAGGCCAAGGCCATGGGCAGCGCGCTTTCCGGCGCGCAAATCCGGATGTACGGCAACGGCGAGGGCACCATGGACACGATCCGTGGGCTGTTCACGCAGGGCTTCGGGATCGGCGAAGTCCTTGAAGGTCTCGCGCAGTCGCTGCCCGAGGGGCTTCGCCAGCGGCTGAGCGCCAATGGCATTCAGGGTCTGTTGGGGCGGCCCTACAACGGCAGCTCGCTGAAGCAGACCTACGAGCATCTCAACGCTCTGGTGCAGGAACATCTTCGAACCAAAAAGGCGCGCGAGGTTCCGTTCCCTGAGGCGCTGGTCCAACTGGAAGGTTACGCCGGCGAAAACGAGGACCTGCGGCAGGCGGTCAAAGTGCTCACCGAATTCAACCGCGAAGGCGCACTCGACAATGTGCCGTTCGATTCGGTGTGGACCATGATCAACGCCGTCGCCAAATCGGCGGGCTGACGCGGCCGCGATGGCTCAACCCGACGTCATCCTCGAAAACGTCTCCAAGACCTATCCGGGCGGCGCCCGGGCGGTCATCGACTTCAGCGCCGAAATAGAGCACGGCGAATTTGTCGCCATGCTCGGGCCGTCGGGCTGCGGCAAGACGACAACGCTGCGGATGATCGGCGGTCTGGAGGAAGTGAGCGAAGGCACGATCATCATCGCCGGCAAGGACGTAACCGATCTGCCGCCGGCGCGGCGCGACACCTCGATGATGTTCCAGAGCTTCGCGCTGTTTCCCCATCGCACGGTGTTCCAGAACGTCGAGTTCAGCCTGAAGATGAAGGGCATGGAGAAGACCGCGCGCGACAAACGCGTGTGGGAAATGCTCGAAATGGTCGGATTGACCACTTTCGCCGATCGCCGGCCCGGAGGTTTGTCCGGTGGCCAGCAGCAGCGCGTCGCTCTGGGGCGGGCGCTGATCAGCCGGCCCACGGTACTTCTCCTCGACGAGCCGCTCGGATCGCTCGATTTCAATTTGCGCCAGGCGATGATGATCGAATTAAAGAAGGTCCAGCGCGAGCTGAACATTACCTTCATTATGGTGACGCACTCGCAGCAGGAGGCGATGTCGCTCGCCGACAAGGTCATCGTCATGAGCGACGCCGTCATCCAGCAGATTGGCAGCTCACGCGAGGTGCACGAAAATCCGCGAACCAAGTTCGTCGCCGAGTTCATCGGCAACAACAATTTGTTCCAGGGCCGCATCAAGTCGCGCAGCGGTTCGATCGTATTCGTCGAATCGCTCGGGCAATTGCTGTATGTGAGGGTTCCGTCGACATTTCGGAACGTGCCGGTCGGGAAGGACATGTGGTTTTCGGTGCGGGCCGATTTGATGAGCACCGGCGACAAGGAGGACATGGCCAACCGCGTCGAAGGCAAATTCATCGCCAGCGAATTTCTCGGCTCGCTGGAGACCGATGTGTTTGAAGTGGCGCCCGGCCAATATGTCCATGTTGAACAGCACCGGCACGCGCAGGACCGCCTCTACAAGGTTGGCGAGCGCGAGATCCTGTGCTGGCACGCCGAGTCCGGCATTCTGCTGGAAGACTCGCGGCGGCGACCTGAAGCCGCTTGATGCGGCGTAACGTGCCTTAAGGTTTCGCGCTATTCGACTTTGCCTTCGAGGATCGACATCACCATGTCCGGCCGCACCGGAATGCGCGTGATGCGCGCGCCATAGACCGCGCAACGCATCGGTGATGGCGTTGATCACCGCGGGCAGCGCGCCAATAACGCCGCCTTCGCCGACACCTTTGAAACCGCCTTCAGTATCCGGCGACCAGCTTTCCTCGTGATGAATTTCGATGTCAGGCACATCCATCGTCGTTGAGAGCAAATAATCAAGCAGGCTCGCCGTCATGGCTTGGCCCTCGCCGTCATACATAAGGACTTCGCTCAGCACGCTGCTGGTGCCCTGCACAATGCCGCCGTGGATTTGCCCCTCGACGATGAGCGGATTGATCATGCGGCCGCAATCGTGGACCACGACATAGCGCTCGATCTCGATCAGCCCGGTGACGGGATCGATCGCCACCTGCGCGATATGCGTGGCGTTGGTGATGGTGGAGAGCGGCGGGTCGTAGAAATCGGTCGCTTCGAGACCAAAACTCTCTCCTTTCGGCAACGCGCGGTCGTGCCGCGCGTAGGCCATCGTCGCAATCTCGCGAATGCTAAGCGACAGATCGGAACCGGCGACGCGCACCCGCCCGGCGGAGAATTCGAGGTCTTCGACGCCGACTTCCATCACGTCGGCGGCGATGCGCGCCATCTTGTCGCGAACGACGGTCGAGGCGCGCATGACCGCACCGCCGCCAAGCACGGCGCCACGGCTGGCGAAAGTGCCGGTGCCGTAGGGACACTGGTCGGTATCGCCTTCGATGACGGTGACGTCTTCCACGTCGAGGCCGAGCTGTTCGGCTGCGACCTGGGCAAATGCGGTTAGGTGTCCCTGGCCCTGCGTCGCCTGGCTGATGCTGACAACGGCCCGGCCGTTGGGCTGCACTTCAACGTGGGCGCTGTCGAAACCGGGAACGCTGCGAACGCCTCGGATACGGTAACGGGAAGCGCCTTGCCCGGTGTGCTCGACGATGCAGCCGATACCGATGCCGCGCAGCTTGCCGTCCATCAGGCGATCGGGCGGCTGTTTGCTGCGGAAGGCGTCGTAGCCGCTCTCGTCCAGCGCGCGGTGCAGGCACTTCTGAAACGTTCCGCTGGTGTAGGGAATCTTGACCGGAGTTGTATAGGGCAGATCGGCGTCCACCAGCACGTTGCGCCGGCGAATTTCTGCGGGATCGAGGCCGAGCGCCAAAGCCGCCCGGTCCATCAGCGCCTCGGTTGCAAAGAAAGCCACCGGCGCGGCGACGCCGCGATACACGCCGGTCGGACATGTGTGCGTGGTAACGGCGCGTGTCTCATAGGCGTAGTGCGGCATGCGATAGGGGCCCGGCAAATAGAGGGCGGCGCCGCCGGCACTGGTTGCCGCGCCGAACGGGTAGCCCGGATAAGCGCCAATGTCGCAAAAGATGTCGGCCCGGGTGCCGATCAGTTCGCCGTCAACTTTGAAAGCGAGCTCTACATTAAAACGGTAGCCGCGACCTTGCAGGCTCGATAACAGATCCTCGCGCCGGTCGCTGGTCCATTTGATCGGAGCGTCGAGCTCGCGGGCGAGATAGGCGGCGATCAGCTCCTCGGGATAGAGATAGGCCTTCATGCCAAAGCCGCCGCCGACGTCGGGCGCGATCACGCGCAGTTTGGTCTCGTCCCAATCCAGCGCCTCGGCGAGCGCGGTGCGAACGATGTGCGGGATCTGCGTCGACGTATATAATGTCAGGCTTTCAAGACTATTGTCGTAGATCGCGAGGCAGCCGCGTGGTTCGAGCGACAGCGCCGCAAGACGCGGACTATGAAAAGTGTCGCCGACGACGAGATGCGCGCCGGCAAACGCCGCGTCGAAGCCGTCGGTTTTGAGCGCCGCGCGAAACAGTACGTTGTCGCGCGTGTTGTCGTGGACAGGCACGGTATCGGCGGCAAGCGCGGCTTCTACCGTGCCGATCACCGGCAACTCCTCGTACTCGACTTGCACGAGTTCGGCCGCGTCCTCCGCCGTGTAACGATCGGCCGCCACGACGACGGCTACGCCCTCACCGACAAAGCGCACGCGGTCGACCGGCATCGCTTCGCGTCCGACCGGCTGGAAACCCGGCTGTTCAATATCCGGCGTCAGCGCGCGAATTCGTCCGGCGAAGTCGCGGCCGGTGTAGATCGCATGCACGCCCTCGATCTGCGACGCAGCTTCAGTATCGATCGAAACGATACGGGCGTGGGCGTGAGGGCTCAGCACGAATGTGAGATGCAGCGTGCCGGGCGGTTCCGGGACATCGTCGACATAGCGGCCGCGGCCGCGCAACAGCCGGATGTCCTCTTTGCGCGGGATTGATTTTCCGATCAGCCCTTTTGACGACGTCGCGTTCACAGGGATGCCAATCCGCTAGCTCTGCGCAGAGGACGCCGCCGAAATGGATTTCGCCGGATCCGCGGCAGCGCGCATTTTGCGCGCCGCGGCTTTCACTGCTCTGACGATGTTCACATAACCCGTGCAACGACACAGGTTGCCGGCGAGCGCGCGGCGGATTTGCTGCTCGGTCGGATCGGGGTTTTGCCGGAGCAGCTGGTTCGCCGTCATCAGGAATCCCGGCGTGCAGAAGCCGCACTGCAACGCGTGGTGCTCGTGAAAAGCTTCTTGCAATGGCGACAGCGCGCCGTTGCCGGCCAGCAACTCAACAGTCTCGATGCTGGCCCCCTCCATCTGCACGGCAAATGCGATGCAACTTCGCCCGGTGCGTCCATTGATCGAGACAGTACAGGCGCCGCAGACGCCGTGCGCGCAGCCGACATGGGTGCCGGTGAGCCTTAATTCGCTGCGCAGGAAATCCGCCAGCAGCAGACGCGCCTCGACCCGGCGCTCGACCTTGCGCCCGTTTACCGACATGCGGACAAGAATTTTATCGTCGCTCACTGCAGCCTCGGTCCGTCGGCGATGGCTTGGTGGAGCGCGCGCGTCACGAGGCGCGGCAATACGGCGCTCCGGTAATCCGCGCTGGCGTGGAGATCGCCTTCCGGCGCGATGCCATCCAGACTGCCAAGCGCAGCATCGCGCACAGCGTCTTCATCGGGACGCCTGCCGCAAAGCGTCTGCTCCACGCGCTTAAGGCGAAGTGGGGAGGGGCCTACTCCGTTACAGACGATACGCGCCGTTGCAACAGTGCCGTCCTCGGCAAGCTCGAGATGGACCGCGACGCCGGCGAGAGCGAGGTCGTGGTGCCGGTTGGTGGCTTCCGTAAAGGCGCTCAAGCTGCGTGCAGGCGAAACGGGGAAGCGAATCTCACGCAGCATCTCGTCGGTTTGCAGATCGGTCGAAAGATCCCCGCGGAAGAAAATTTCGGCGGGAATGCTGCGGACGCCGTTTGGACTCTGCGCGATCAATTCCGCTTCGAGAGCGACGGCAACCGCTGGCAATTCCGCCGTTCGATCGGCATGGGCGAGGGTGCCGCCGATGGTGCCGCGGTTACGGATCGTCGGCGATCCCAGATAGACCATGGTTTTCGAAATCAGCGGGCAGCTGGACTTGATCAGGTCGGAATACTCAACCGTGCTCTGTGTCGTCATCGGCCCGATCACAAGGCGCCCGTTCTCCTGCCGCAGGTAATCAAGCCCGGGACAACGGTTGAGATCGATCAGCGCCTCCGGTCTGATCAGCCGGAAGTTCATCAGCGGCAGCAAACTCTGGCCGCCGGATAAGCACCGCGCCTCGCCGTTATAGCTCGCCAGATGGGCGACAACTTCTTCAGGTGAATTCGGCGCGATGTATCTGAATTTGGCAGGCTTCAATCCAAAGGTCCTCGGTAACGCCCGATCAAGGCGTATCCGATGACGCGTCGTTAGTGCAAGTCTTGAACAAACGTCTTGAAGGGAATGCCAGTAGCCGCGGCCGGAATCAGGCGACGGATGCGGCCTGTCTGGGTGCGGCCGCCGCCCGCGACGGCATTGGCACGACCGTGCCTGGCCCGGCGGAATTTTCGCCCCGCTCGTCGTCCTCGGCGTCGCCGAGCTTGAAGAAGGCCACGCATTCATCCATCGCCTTGGCCTGCAGCTCCAGCATCTTTCGCCGTTGCGGCGTTCTGCTCGACCAGCGCGGAATTTTGCTGGGTGGCCTCGTCCTTCTGGGTGAGCGCGATATTGATCTGATCGATGCCCTGCGCCTGCTCGGTGCTTGCGGTCGCGATATCGGCCACGATATTGGCCACCCCTTTGATCGCCTCAACGATCTCCGAAAGCGCCGCGCCGGCCTTGCCGACGAGATCGACACCGTCTTTGATCTGATTGTTGCTGTTGACGATCAGGTCCTTGACGTCCTTCGCCGCCTGCGACGAGCGCTGTGCCAGGCTGCGCACTTCCGACGCAACCACCGCAAACCCGCGGCCGGCGTCGCCGGCGCGCGCCGCCTCGACCGCGGCGTTAAGTGCGAGCAAGTTGGTCTGTCGCGCGATCTCGTCGATTACGCCGATAATGTCGGAGATTTTGCGTGAAGATTGCTCGATCAAAGCCATAGCTTCGACCGCCTGGTTGACCACCTGGCCGCCGCGATCCGCCACGACGTTGGCGCCACTGGCGGATTGATTGGCCTGTTGCGCATTCTCGGCGTTCTTCTTCACCGTCGCCGAGATTTGCTCCATTGAGGCGGAGGTTTCCTCAAGGCTCGCCGCCTGCTCTTCGGTGCGCTGGGAAAGATCGGTCGTGCTGGTGGCGATTTCCGCGGTCGCGTTGGTGACCTCGTTGGTGGCGGCGACGATGGTTCTGGTCGTGTCTTGGAGCCGCACCATTGCTCCGTTGAAGTCGTCCTTGACCTGCCGGTAAACTTCCGGAAAGTCGATAAGGCGGTAGGTGAGGTCGCCGTCAGCGAGTTTCTTTAGTCCGAAGGCAAGTGTATCGACAATTCGCTTCTGCTCAGCTGCGGCTTCAACCCGCGCCTTTTCGACCGCGTGCGCTTGTGTCTCCACGGAATGGTTGATGCTTTCCGCGGCAACGCGAAACGCTCCCTGCAGGCCGCCGTACATGATCGAGCGGTAGTAGATATTGCGGCACACCGCTTCCATGCTCGCGGTCGCCTCGCGGACGAATGCGTCGCAGCGGTCGATCACGTCGTTTACTTTGTATTGCACGTCGGCGAGTTGACCGGCTTCAACGATGTTTGCGATCCGGGCTTCGAAATTTCCCTTGCTGATTTGCTCACAGACGTCCGCGATCTTTTCGATGGTGCGCTTTTCATCGTTTTGACGTCCGCCCTTGTCGGCTCCGGCGCGCGCCATTTCACCTTTTATCAAAACTGCGAGGAGCAGGGCGCCCGCGACTATCGAAATATCGACGGCGATATGGCCGATGGCGTCATAGCCAAGAAAAGTCGAAATGGCGGCCGCTGCCGACGCGGCCAGTGCGACGGCGCAGATTATCGCGGGCTTAAGCATTGGCGCTAAGCGAGAAGATGAGCGCGTCATACGTGGTGTTCCTCGACTTGACGAAGTTGACTAGAAAATCGAAACCGGCGGCGAGCGCCTGCTGACCGTTTTTGTGTTTATTTTCTTCCTGCAGGGTGGCTTCATAGATCGGCACGATGGTTTTTCTGACGATGTCGCGATCGGGAACGCGGCGGTTCGAATGGTATCCAATGATCTTGCGGCCTGCGTCGTACGACGGCGTGACGTGGGCCAAAACCCAGTAATAATCGCCATTTCTGCTCATATTTTTGACGTAGGCGAAGATTTCGCGGCCATCGATGATCGTATCCCACAACAGTTTGAATACCGCGCGGGGCATGTGCGGATGGCGAATGATGCTGTGCGGCTGTCCAACCAGTTCGGCTTCGGTAAAGCCGGCAATATGGCAAAAGGTTTGATTAACGTACGTGATGCGGCCCTTCAGATCGGTTTTGGAAACGATGATGTCTTCACTCTTGAAGAACACCTCCACATCGGTCGGGGTAATCGTCTTCGTCATCTTGCTTCCGTGATGCCGCGCCGGCGCGAGATGCTTGCCCGAAAGCCGGGCGAAAGACCGGCAAGTCCCAGTGTAAGAATTGCAGCAGGTGGAATTGCGGACTTGTTAAAATCGAACGGGAGCGCCGGATTATTGATTTAACTTATGATAAGTCGCGGCAATGCTCGTGTGAAAGAGACAGAGAAAAACCCCGGTCTGCGGAGGAACGCGCAGTCCGAGGTTTTTCCGAGATCCCCTAACGCTGCCACTTTAGCTTGAGCGCGTAAACACGCGGTGCAAAGCGGGATGCGCATTCAAACGTATGCCCGACCGTTTCCCCCGACGACAGTCTGCCGAACGCCAGGTTCTACGCGACTACGTACAGTCGTTCCTTCGGGAACATTTTATCGACTTCGGTCGCTAGCAATGGTGGACTCACGAGATGACCTTGTACCTCACTGCAGCCTTCCGAACGAAGTAACGCCATTTGATCACTGGTCTCGACCCCGTCAGCTGTGACAGATATTCCCAGGCTTTTGCCGAGGCCGGTAACGGCGCGGACGATGGCCATCGAATCCTTACGCTTAGCGAGGTCGTTGACAAAAGATCGGTCGATCTTGATTTTGTCGAACGGAAAGCTCCGAAGATAGCTGAGAGAAGAACAACCAGTGCCGAAATCGTCCATCGAGATGTGCACACCAAGTTCGCGAAGCTTGTGCAGCGTTGCCAAAGTGGTGTCGGTATCCTGAAGTAGGACTATCTCAAGGATTTCAAGCTCCAGGCGATCTGCTGAAAGTCCTGAAGTCAAGAGCGCGCTGCTGACGGAGGCGACCAGATTGCGATTCTTGAATTGAGCAGGCGAAAGGTTGACCGCGACGTGAATTTCCCTTGGCCATCGCGCCGCGTCCTGGCAGGCGGTGCGTAGCGCCCAATCGCCAATCGGAACCATCAGGCGAGTTTCTTCCGCTACCGAAGCAACTTCCGACAACGGGACCGTTCCGCGCTGTGGATGATTCCATTGTATCTGGGCTTCGAACGAAAGAATTACGTTTGATTTAATGTCGAGCAGAGGTTGGTACAGAAGATCAAATTCGCCTCGCGATAGCGCGGCGCGCAAATCAAGCTCTAGAATCCTTCGAGCTTGGGCTCGGGCGTCCATTCCGGTCTCGAAGAAGCGATAGCTCCCTCGGCCATCGCCTTTGGCCCGGTATAGCGCGAGGTCGGCCTTTTTTAGTAGTTCATCAGGGTCACGTCCATCGTCGGGTGCAATGGAAATCCCGACGGTCGTGCCGATGATCATCTGTTGACCGTGAATGAGGTACGGTTCGCTGATAACCTCGACCAAGCGGTTTGCGAGCGCAGAGACTTCGGACACGTGCGCCTCTCCGCCGGTTTGGACGATGGCAAACTCGTCACCGCCAAGCCTGGCGACGGTATCGCTTTCACGCACGCACTCGCTAAGCCGACGAGCCACTTCCCGCAAAAGTTCATCGCCAATGGGGTGACCGAGCGTATCGTTGACCTCCTTGAAGTGATCGAGATCAAGGCAAAACACCGCGACGCCTTCGCCGCGGGTCACGCGCCGGGTGGCGTCTTCGAGCCGTTCCCTGAACAGTCTGCGGTTGGGCAGGTTCGTCAACGCGTCGTGGCGCGCCATGTGCTCAATCTTGGCCTGGGCCTGCTGCCATTCAGTGATGTCTTCCAGTGTCGAAACCCACCCGCCTTCCTGCCTAGGCTGCTCGATTATGCGGAGTGTGCGTCCCTGCACGGTACCGACGATTTGAGAGTTCGATTTCCCTTCGCGCATGGCAGCGATGATTTGAGCTGCGTACTCTTCCGGATCGCCGGGCCACGCGCGGGACTTGATCACGTCAAGGATCGAATGCCCATCGAGCGCTTCCGGCGGTAATCCGGTCAGCTCGGAGTACCGTTTGTTGTAGAGAATGATGCGGCCGTCAGGCCGGAACATGCAAAGCCCTTGCGCCATGTTTGCAAGAGCGGCATCGAGTAAAAGCTTTTGCTGCTGGAGCTTGTCCTTCACGCGGCGGTCGCCTATCGCACCCACAAAACACAGGCCGAGGACGATGGCGGCGGCCCCCGCAACAACGAGCGACAGAGAGTCCGGCGATAATGATACGCCCTGAGGGACGAGAGTTGGGTCCGGCACCAACAAGACAGCGCCCATTCCGGTGAAGTGCGTTGAAACGATCGCCAGCGTAAGGAGCGTGGTCGCGACTAACGTACGCCATCGCGCATCTGGTAAGGCGGCTACGTAAAGTGCGAGACCCGCGAATGTCACGCCGAACACCACGGAGGCGATCACGAGGCCGGGCGACCAAGCGAGGCGAGCCGGCACGTCCAACGCCGACATACCCGTGTAGTGCATTGCGGCGACGCCGGCGCCAACAACGGCGCCGCCTATCGCAGCAAATGTCTTCTCGTGTGCATTGGAAGCGGCAACGGTGAGCCCCACGCCGGTAATCAGAATCGCGATGAGCAGGGACAGCACGGTCAGAGTGACATCGTAGCCGGCTCCCATGCCGGGATCATAGGCAAGCATGGCAATAAAATGGGTGGCCCAGATGCCGAAGCCGGCGGCCGCTGCATCCAGCCCCAGCCAAATAACCCGCGCCCGGTCTGTTGAAACCTGCGCGCGATCGAACAGGCTTACGGCAACACCACTTGCTAAAAAACAGACGCCGGCGGCCAGAGCAACCAGGCGCCAGTCATGTTGAACTGTCAGGCAGGTCAGTACGTTGTACATAGGGTGTCAGATGCACCAAACGCTTCGAAGCTGATCTGAAGCGCCTCGATCGCGCGTCACCGACGCAACGTTTCGCGGTCCGCTTTATCCGAAAAGGGTGAGCCGACTTATTAAAAAAGCCGCGGGTCGGTATTCTTGCCTACGCCGACGCAGCGGTAGGCACCTGCCAGTGCGTCCTACTCGTCTTTAACGCCGAGTACCGCGCCGGTAGCCGGATTAACCAGATGAAGTTGTTTACAGAACGTGCAGGTGACGGACTTATAGTGACTCTCATCTTTCGATACATCCTCGGCAAAGTAGCCTTGAATCCGACGTCCGGTATTCGGGCAACGATATAAGAAAGTGGCCATACATAGACAGCTGCACTACTGCGGTTTGATCCGCTTGATCTACATCAATTCTAGTGCATTGTGCCTCTGTTGGTTCCGTCGTGCTTTTAAGTAAGCTGTGCAGTGACCCGCTCCGGCTTGGACCCGCTCCGGCTTGTTCGACCCGAAGACCTCTAGACTTCATAGCCAATGGCGGTCGCCAGCGAGTGGCCATCTCGCCGCGGCAAATCGCACGTGGCCAACCAAAACTCCTCCAACGCCCGGATGGCGGCGCGGAAAGAAGCCAAGTCGATGGGCTTAACAACGTAGGCGTTGGCGCCCAGATTGTAACAGTTGGCAATGTCCATCTCGGAGTCCGACGATGACAGCACAATAACGGGAATACGCCGGAACCGATCGTCGCCCTTGATCACGGCGAGAACCTGGCGGCCGTCCTTTCGCGGCAGCTTGAGATCAAGCAGGATGAGCGTCGGGAATCCCGGTTCCGACCAGCTGCCCGCGCGATCAAGCAGGTCAATTGCCTCGACGCCGTCTTTCGCCACCGACAGCTTTATTTTGAATTTACCCGAGGCCAGCGTTTGTCGAATGAACTCGATATCGGCGGGATTGTCTTCGACCAGTAAGACGTGAACTTGACCGATCATATAGCGTTTCCCTCTGCGGCGGGCATCGTGAAATAAAACGTTGATCCATTCTCGAGTTCGGAGTCGAACCAGATGCGTCCGCTGTGGCGCTCGACGATTTTCTTGGCGATCGCAAGTCCGATACCGCTGCCATCATAGCGAGCGTGCTCGTGCAGGCGCTGAAACATTTGGAAAACGAGCTCTCTGTATTGCTCATCGATTCCAATCCCATTGTCCTCGACGCAAAATTTCCACTTGTCGTCATTCCGCTCGGCCCAGAGGTGAATTCGCGGTGGCTGGCTCCCGTGAAATTTCAACGCGTTTTCGATGAGGTTCTGAAACACCTGAGACAGCTGTACCATGTCGGCCCGCACGGTCGGCAATTCGTCGCAGACGATGATCGCGTGCTTTTCCTCTATCGCGATCTTCAGACTGTCGAGAACGTTTCGGACGGCGATTCCCGATTTAACAGGTCTCGAAGTTTTCGCCTGCACGTCGACACGCGCGTAAGCGAGCAGATCTTTGACGACGAGTTGCATACGCTTGGCGCCGTCGACAATGAAACGCATGTATTGCGCGGGCACTTCAGCCAACGAGGGGCCAAAATGCTCCAAAAGCAGTTCGGTGTAGATCGACATCCCGCGCAACGGCTCTTGGAGATCATGGGAAGCGACGTGCGCGAACTGCTCCAGTTCCGCGTTCGACCGCTGCAGCTCTTCGCTGCGCCGGGCAAGCGACCGCTGATTCTGCTTTTGCAGGGTTATATCGCGGGCGATTTTTGCGGCGCCGATTATTGCCCCGCTCGGCGATCGCAAGGGGGAAATGCTGACCGAAACTTCGATCCGCCGGCCGTCTTTGGCGACGCGCACTGTTTCGTGGTGATCGATCTTTTCACCCGCGCGGAGCCTACCCAGAAACACGCGCAGCTCATCGTGCAGCTCGGTGGGGACGATGATGTCCATGCCATCGCCGATCGCTTCCTGTGCGGTAAACCCGAAAAGACGCTCGGCGGCGGGATTCCAGGTCGTGATTGCGCCATCGAGCGTCTTGGTTATGATTGCATCGTCGCTTGCTTCCACCGCGGCGATGGCCCACTGCTCACGAGCGACATAGTGTTGCAGCCTGGCTTCGGTCCACTTGCGTGCGCTGATATCAACGATGGCGCTCAAGACCATCATTCCCTCGCCGGTACGGATCGGGTTGAGCCCGATTTCGACTGGCAGCTCCGTCCCGTCCTTGCGGACGACGTGAAGGTCGCGGCCGGCACCCATCGCACGCGCTTTTGGGTGGGCAATGAATGCCTCGCGATTATGCGGATGCACACGGCGGATATCGGGCGGAACGAGGATCTCGATCGGCCTGCCGATCAACTCCGCACGCGGATAGCCGGACAATCTCTCTGTCTCGGCGTTCACAAGAACAATCTTGCCGGCGCAATCAGTCATGATCACGCCGCTCGGGCTCGCCTCAACGACGAGGCGGAAACGCTCTTCGTTTATCCGCAGCGTCTCATGCAATGTCGCGTGTTCGGTGATGTCCTCGGAGAAAATAACGATACCGCCAATCTCGCGCTCCGCGCGATACCATGGACGGACCTCCCACTTGAGCCACTGTACTGTACCGTCAAGCCGCTCAAACCTGTCTTTCTCCGCCCACAAAACTTCGCCGGCGAAGGCGCGCCGATGGATTTCCTTCCATTCGTCCGGAATTTCTGGAAACACTTCGTAGTGAAGCCGGCCAATCAGGTCGATATCGATTTGGAAGTCCGACTTCCAGCGTGCGCTGGCCGCGATATACCGCATGTCGCGGTCGAACATTGCAATGACCGCCGGCGCATTCTGGATGAACTCGGCCAGCAGCTGCTCGGCCTCGGCATTGACGAGCAGCTTTTTACTTTTAGCGTTGGCCACAATCGCGTCATTCGGGGCAAGCGCCATCTGTGAGGATGGCGACGATGAGCGGATTTAATCCGCGCCAAAAAATTGATTAGATCGAATCCGTGAAGGGCGCCTTTATATTCTTCACCGCTTCGCTAGGCGTTGTTACCTACGCCCAACGAGAGGATCACCGAACCGAAAGTCAGAAAGCGATTTAACCTGGTATACGCGCGGGTTTCATTTGCTTCTCAGGAAGCGCCGCTTTGTTAACAACAACGAAAGTGGCGGCGCTGCATCTCGGGGGCGCACGCACCGTCGCGGATTAATCATCAACCTCGTACTGGCAATCACGTGATATCTGGACGGTGCGTGTAACCCGTCGACTTGTGACCGGCGTTCGTCCCGTACCACTTTGTTTGGTGGATCGAATATCTCACCATGCCGCTGGACGAACCAAGGCGACCGAAACTTATCCCAGTATAATTAAATCGCCCCCAGAATCGATCTGACCGCCGGCGTGTTTGCACCCGGCGGTAATTCCTTCGCATGCAGATTGGCGACGGACGCGGCAAGCGCTCGATCGCATGGCGGCGTTTGGTTGAAACAAAAGTCTCGGGGCTCAATCGTGTCAAACGTGCAACCACCCACTCCGGAGCAACCCACCGGCGATAGCTGGCGGCCGCTCGATGCGCCGCCCGCCGGGCTCCTGCAATTTATCAGCTTTGCAATCGACGACGATCAATACGGCGTGGACATCATGTCGGTCCGCGAAATCAAGGGCTGGTCGGATGTTACGCACTTGCCGCGCCAGCCCGAATACATCCGCGGCGTGCTCAACTTGCGCGGCGTGATGGTGCCGATCATCGATCTGCGCTGCCGGTTCGGACAAGGCAAAACCGACGCCGGGCCGATGCATGTCGTCATCATCGTCAGCGTCGACAACCGGCTGGTCGGGCTGCTGGCCGACCGCGTGCTCGATATCGTCTCGGTCGAAGTCTCGAACATTCAGCCGGTTCCGCAGCTGGTGCGAACAGCGCGCGTCACTTTCCTGGCGGGCCTGGTTACGGTCGAAAGTTTCATGATTGCGCTGATCGACCTGGCCAATCTGCTTTCCGCCGACACTGAGGGCTTGGCCGCGGTCGACGCAAAAAATCCCCCACTAGCAGCAGCGCCATCAGCTCAACCCATCGCCGCAGCATGACGACAGCCGGGCCTTGCCACTCTCACCTTTCAGCTATTCCAGCAAACCAACACAGACGATCCTAGGAGCCAGAATATGTTGCGGTTCAACAATCTAAGCATCGGAACCAAGCTCGCTGTCACATCCGGCCTGAGCGTGCTGCTGGTGATCGGCATGGTGGTCAGCTCGATGTACGGCAATTCGCAGGTCAAGACCTCAAACGAATTAGCCCTGTCGCAGCAGGACATCGTGCGCGATGTCGCAAATGTCGAAAATGAGTTTCTCAAGGTGCGCATGGCGGTGCGCAATATGCGCCTGGCAACGACCAAGGCAGACCTCGATGCCGCCAACACCTTGGCGCAACAGGAAAAGGTCATCGAAAGCAACATCGAGCAGATGTTGCCGAAACTGAGGCTTCCGGAAAACCGCGAGCGCGGCACGAAAGCTCTCAATTACGTCAAGGATTACATCAGCGCCGCTCTCAAGGAAACATTGCCAGTCAAGATCGAGGCGCTGAGCGTCGACCCCAAAGACGGCGAGCGAATGCTCGCTTTGGCCAATAAGACGGGGCGCCTTCAGCATGACCGTCTGGATCCGGCCGGAGACCAGGCTCAAGCGCTGTTCCATGAAATAACCGCCGCAGCAACCAAGAAATCCAAAGAATTGGTCGATGCGTCCGAGCACGAAATGGCCAGCTCGGAGATCAAGAGCCTGGCTATCGGCGTCGCGATTGTCATCGTCCTGATCGGCGCGGTTCTGCTCTCGCTGATGACCATCGCCAGGCCAATCCGCCGCCTGATCGACGTGCTGGCGCAGATTGAGAAAGGCAACACCAAGGTCGAAATCAAAGGCACTGAGCGCGGCGACGAAATCGGTTCGCTGGCGAAGGCCGTGGTTGTGATCCGGGCGTCCCGCGACGCGGAAATGGCTAGCAACCGGATCAAGACAGCGCTCGACGTCGTCCGTTCGAACGTGATGCTGTCGGACGACCAGTACAACATCATCTACATGAATGATTCGCTGCACCAGATGCTCCGGGAATCAGAAGCCGAATTGCGCAAAGCTCTTCCGGGTTTCGACAGCAGCAAGATCATTGGCGCCAACATCGACATCTTCCACAAAAATCCGGCGCATCAACGCGGTCTGCTCGACAAACTTACGGGCACCTACGAAACCCGCATCACCGTCGGCACGCAGAAATTCAAGCTGGTTGCCACGGCCGTTATGGACAAAGACGGCAAACGCGCCGGAACCGTCGTGGAATGGCGCAACGAGACCGTGGAAAGGGCGATCGAGGGCGAAGTCGATGCGGTTGTCAAGGCAGCAATCGCCGGCGATTTCTCACTGCGCTTGCCGACGGAAGGCAAGAAAGAGTTTATGCTCAATCTGTCGACCGCAATTAACGAGCTTTGCGAGAATGTCGCGGGAGCCGTGGCCGATGTGGCCCGTGTGCTCAGCGCTCTTGCGGCCGGAAACCTGACACTGCGCGTCACGGCTGAGTATCAGGGCGCGTTCGCGACATTGAAGTCGGACCTCAACGCGACTGCTGAGCGTTTGAGTGGCACGATCGGAGATATCAAGACCGCGGCACGTGAAGTCAACAATGCGGCAGCAGAAATCTCGGCGAGCACGACGGACCTCTCACAGCGGACCGAAGAGCAGGCCGCTAGCCTCGAAGAGACTTCAGCCTCGATGGAGCAAATCTCCGCGACCGTCAAAAAGAACGCCGAGAACGCGCAGGAAGCCAACAAACTGACGTCGAGCTCCCGCGACGTTGCCGACCGCGGCGGCTCGGTGGTGGCGGATGCCGTCAAGGCGATGGCGCGGATTGAGGAATCCTCGCGCAAGATCGCCGACATTATTGGCGTGATCGACGAAATCGCGCGGCAGACCAACCTGCTCGCGCTCAACGCGGCGGTAGAGGCCGCACGTGCAGGTGACGCCGGTCGCGGCTTCGCCGTCGTCGCCTCGGAGGTGCGCAGCCTCGCGCAACGCTCGTCGCAAGCGGCGAAGGACATTAAGGACCTGATCACCAGCAGTTCGACGCAGGTTCAGGACGGCGTCAGCCTGGTCAATCAGGCCGGGACCTCGCTCAACGAAATCGTGTCCTCGATCAAGCAGGTGGCGGAAATCGTGGCTGATATCGCGACCGCGAGCGCCGAACAGGCCGAAGGCCTGGAGCAGATCAACAAAGCGCTGGCGCAGATGGACGAAGTCACCCAGCAAAACTCGGCGCTGGTGGAAGAAAACGCGGCCTCGGCAAAGGCGCTGGAGCATCAGTCCACCACGATGGATGAGCGCGTGTCGCTGTTTCAACTCGAAGATGAACCGCGCGGCGGCAAAGGCCGCGAGGCCACGGCCGGCAACGGCAAAGCGCCGGCGGGGACGGTCGCCCAGCTTGCGGCCGCCAAGGCGGCGCCAAGGCCTGTTGCAAAACCCAAAGCCGATGCTCCGAGGGGCGCGGTCGCCCAGATGCAATCCAAAGTCGCCACCGCATTCAAACAGGAACCGGACTGGAAGGAGTTCTAAATGGCTGTGGTCCGGGAGGCGCGTACCGCTGCTCCGACGGCGGATCCGCAGCCACAGCGCGAGTTCGAATTTTCCGCAGCCGACTTCCGCGCTCTGGCGAAGATCGCCTACCAGCACGCTGGAATAACGCTGCCGGAAGCGAAGCAGAACCTGGTGTACGGCCGGCTATCCCGCCGATTGCGTACGCTCGGGATGTCGTCGTTCGAAGAGTACCGAAAGTATCTAAACGAGCACGCCGACCAGGAGCTGGAACCGTTTATCAATTCGCTGTCGACCAACCACACCAAGTTCTTTCGCGAGCCGCATCACTTTGAGCATTTCGTCTCTAATGTGGTGGCGCCATTCGCCGCGGCGCACCCAAGCGGCGGCCGGATGCGGATTTGGTCCGCCGGCTGTTCGACCGGCGAGGAGCCGCACACGATTGCGTTAATTTTGGCTACCGAACTCAAGAATATCGCCAGCCGCGATATACGCATCCTCGCCACTGATATCGATACCGAGGTGTTGCGGCGGGCTTCGCAAGGAGTGTTTTCGGCTGAGTCGGTCTCGGCCGTGCCGGCGAAGTATCGTGGAGCGTTGTCGAAATCGGGCGATGGCGATTCCGTCGCGATCGACCGCAATGTCTGCTCCCTGATCACCTTTGGCCGTTTGAACTTTATGGAAGAGTGGCCGGTACGCGGACCGTTTGACGTCATCTTCTGCCGCAACGTGATGATCTACTTCGACGGGCCGACCAAGCTGAGACTTCGTCGAGCATTTTACCGATCTGCTCAGGGTCGGCGCGTGGCTCTATATCGGCCATTCGGAGTCTCTGCTCGGCTCGCACCCACGGCTGAAACTTGCCGGTCGCACGATCTACCGGAGAACGCAGTGAAATCGGCGGCAGCCAAGGTCGCCTCCGCCCCGTCGCCGGCCGCGATACAAGCCGGCCGGACGGCGCGACGATTTTACGATTCCGCGCAAGCCGCCTGGGTTGTCAAGATTCTGCCCGGGGAGTTTTACGTCACAGCCGATCCGGAGGAAGTGCTCGTCACTGTGCTCGGCTCGTGCGTGTCGGCATGCATTCGCGATCCGGCGATGCAGATCGGCGGCATGAACCACTTCATGCTGGTGCAGAACAAGTCCGGCACCAGTGGCGCCTGGGGCAATGAACTTGAATCTGCGCGTTTCGGTAATTTCGCCATGGAAAAATTGATCAACGGCATGCTCAAGCTCGGTTGTCATCGGGATCGCCTGGAAATCAAGGTGTTCGGCGGCGCCAACGTGACGACCGCGCGCAACGAAATTGGCACCGATAACGGAAAATTCGTTTTGCGTTATCTGCAAGACGAAGGCCTCGCTTGCGCGGCGCAGGATCTTGGCGGCGTTCATCCGCGGCGGATCATCTATTTTCCGATGACGGGAAAAGTCGTGCGGCGCCTGCTGACCGGTAGCGACCAAGACTCGGCGCTGCGCGAAGAGACCGATTACGCCACCAAGCTCGTAGCCCGCAAACCAGCAACAGACATCCAGTTGTTCAAATGAGCCCAGCGAGTGCAAAGATCCGCGTGGTTGTTGTCGACGATTCCGCACTGATGCGGAAATTGCTGACCAGCATACTGTCCGAAGACCCGGACATCGAGGTTGTGGGCAGCGCGCCCGACCCCTACGTCGCCCGTGAGCAGATCAAAACGCTCAACCCGGATGTCGTCACGCTGGACGTTGAGATGCCGCACATGAACGGCATCGACTTCCTGCGCAAGATCATGGAGCTGCGGCCGACGCCGGTGGTGATGATTTCGACGCTGACACAGGCCGGTGCGGAGACGACGCTTGAGGCCCTGGAAATCGGCGCGGTCGACTTCGTCGCCAAGCCGGCCGATGCCGGCGCCATGAGTCACCTCGGCGCCGAACTCATTCCCAAGATCAAGGCTGCGGCGCGCACGCGTCTGCACCGTCGCGTTGCCGAGCAGCATCGGCAGCCGACCTGGTCGTCGGCGCACGCCACCAGCGACAAGATTATCGCTATCGGCGCCTCGACCGGCGGCGTCGAAGCATTAAAGGCGGTGCTGATGCAGCTGCCGCCTGATGTTCCCTCGATCCTGATTACACAGCACATGCCCGAGCGCTTCACCGCTGCATTCGCGCGGCGGCTCGATTCGGAGTGTCCGATGCGAGTGTGCGAAGCTGCTCACGGGCAGGCGATCGAGCGCGGTCAGGCCTATATTGCGCCTGGCGGTCACCATCTGGAATTGGATCGTCGCGGCACGACGTTCTGTTGCAGCCTTAACGAGGGTCCGCCCGTCTCCGGCCACCGGCCCTCGGTCGATGTTCTTTTTTCCTCGGTGGCGCGCGTGGCCGGGCGAAAAGCTGTCGGCGCGATTCTCACCGGGATGGGGAAGGACGGCGCTAACGGACTCCTGGCGATGCGGAAGGCAGGCTGCCCGACCTTCGGGCAGGACGAAAGCACTTCGCTCGTTTACGGCATGCCCCGCGTTGCTTTTGAGATTGGGGCGGTCGGCCAACAGTTTCCGTTACTGAAGCTGCCGGAAGCAATTCTCGCAGCCTGCGCACCAACCAAGACATCGGCCGCCAAGGCACCGGCAAGCGTCGCAACGGGTCGGTCATGACACAGAACGGCGGCGTATTGGTCTTCGATCTTCCGGCCCAGCTCGACGCTGAAAGCGCAGCGGCGCTGGTAGTAGAACTGCGCAAGCTGCCTCAAACGGGCGAAATCCGCTTCAACGCCGCGGCAGTGACGGCGGTGCCGCTGAGCTATCTTCAGCTATTGCTTTCGGCATTCAAGACCTTTGCAAATCTCGGCGTGTCCGATGCGTCGGCGGATTTTGCCGACGCCTTTGCAGGGTACGGGCTGGACTATCCGATCGCGCCGGCAATGGAGCCGGCAGGTGAACCCGTAGCAGCGCCACCGGCAAGCGAATCCGTAGCAGCGCCACCGGCGAGTGAACCCGCAGCAGCGCCACCGGCAAGTGAACCCGCAGCAGAGCTGCCGACAAGTGAGTCGGCGGCGGCGTCGCTTACAAGTGAACCCGAAGCAGCGCCACCAGCGAGTGAACTCGTAGCAGCGCTTCCTACGAGTGAACCCGTAGCAGTGCGGTCTACAAGTGAAGCCGTAGCAGTGCTGCCTGCAGGTGAACCGGTAGCAATGCCAACTGCAAGTGGGCCGATAACTCCGCCGCCCATAAGTGAATCGGCTCCGGTCGTGAAGGCAGAGAACGAACAAACAAATGGTGCTGACATGTCAAAGACCATTCTTACCATCGACGATTCGCGCACCATGCGCGACATGCTGAAGATGGCGCTGAGTGGCGCCGGTTACACCGTCGTGCAGGCGGTCGACGGAGAGGACGGTCTTAATGTGCTCGCTCAGCAGGGGCATCCGGTTGACCTGATCATCACCGATATCAACATGCCGAAATTGGACGGCTTCGGGGTCATTCGCGCGGTCCGTAATAATCCGCAGCACGACGACACGCCAATTCTTGTTCTCTCTACCGAGGGCGAACAAGAGAGCAAAGATATCGCCAAGGACGCGGGTGCGACCGGATGGATTGTCAAGCCGTTCGATCCCGACAGCCTCGTCAACCTTGTCAACAAAGTGTGCGCCTAAAACTCTTTCCAGGGACAAAGCGAGCAGCGCCGTGACGACGATTGACGATCTCAGAGTGACGTTCTTCGAGGAGAGCGCCGAAGGGCTGCAGGCAATCGATTCCGGCTTGAGCGAATTAGGCTCGGGCGAATCCGATGAGACCGTCAACGCTGTTTTTCGCGCCATCCATTCGATCAAGGGTGGTGCAGGCGTATTCGGATTTAACAGCCTGGTCGATTTTGCGCACGTTTTCGAGACTGTGCTGGACCACCTCCGCCACGGCAAGCTCGCGGCGACATCTCAAGTGGCAGAAGTCCTGCAGAAAGCCAACGATACGCTGTCCGATCTGGTGGGGATGGCCCGCTCTGGTGAAACACCGCCCCCGGATTTCGACACTGACAGCCGCTCTGCGCTCGCACAGCTGATCGGGGCGGACGGCGAGGAAGCAGAAGGGGGTGTGGCTGCCGACTTTGAGGAGATCGACTTTGTGCCGATCCGCGTCGACGATGCCGAACCGGAAGCGCAGTGTGTTGATTTCGAATACTGCGCGACGGAAACAGAATCCGACGCCAAATTCGCCGCCGTACTGACGGCGTTGCGCGGTATCGGCGAGGTCCAGCTACAGATGAATGTCGACGGCGTTCCGGCTTTGGCCGAATTCGATGTCAACGCGTCGTATTTGCAATGTACCGGCAGGATCGAAAGCAAATTGGGGCTGGACCAGATACGCGAAATTGTAATCGGCATCGATCCGACCGAAAGCTGGTCATTATCTGAGGCGGATCCGCCCGCGTTTGAAGCCTCCGAAGAGACGACGGACCCGGAACCTCTCGCAGAAGCTGCACCGCCGCCGACTGAGGCGCCGCCTCCTGCCAGTAAGGCAGCAACGCCGCCGGCCGAGCCGCGCGACTCCGGGCAGGCAAAAGCTTCGGCGGCGACGACAACCATAAGAGTTGATCTCGACAAGATCGATCGGGTGGTCAACCAGGTCGGCGAGCTCGTGATTTCGCAGACGATGCTCGGACAACTGCTTGAGAACGGCAGCAACGCGGCGGAGGGCCGGCTGGCGCAGGTGCTGGAGGACGTCTTCCTGCATACGCGCGAGCTCAAGAACAGCGTCATGGCGATGCGGGCCCAGCCGGTCCGTTCGGTTTTTCAACGCATGTCGCGGCTGGTTCGCGAACTCGCGGTCAAGACTGGAAAGCGGGCTCGTCTCGAAACATTCGGTGAGGGGACCGAGGTTGACAAGACCGTCATCGAAAGGCTGAGCGACCCGCTCACCCATATCATCCGCAACTCGATGGACCACGGCATCGAGTTGCCGGAACGTAGACGTGCGGCCGGGAAGCCCGAGGAAGGCACGATCACCTTGCTCGCCGATCAGCGCTCCAGCCGTATCGTCATCGAGATCAGCGACGATGGCGCGGGCATCGATCCGGAACGCGTCGTCAAGAAAGCGCGCGACAACGGTCTGATCCCGCTCGAGGGTCATCTAACCGAAGATGAAATCAATAATCTTATTTTCTTGCCGGGCTTTTCCACGGCAAGCGGCATTTCGGAGATTTCCGGCCGCGGCGTCGGCATGGATGTAGTGCGGCGCAACGTCCAGGAACTCGGCGGGCGCATCACGCTGAAATCCACCTTCGGAAAAGGCATGACAATTCAGCTTGCGCTACCGCTGACGCTGGCGGTCATGGACGGCATGATCGTCAAGGTGTCGACCGAAACCTATGTCATGCCGATATCGAGCATCGTCGAATGCATCCGGCCCGCCGGCTCGGAATACCATTCGTTGCTGGGAACGCGCGGCGCGCTGCGATTGCGTGGCGCCATCGTTCCGATCGTTTATCTCGCTGAGCTTTTCAATCTTACGTCCGCTCCGGAGGTGACCGACGAAAGCACGGTCATCATCGTCGAAACCAGCGAGGGCGTCAGGCTCGGTATTGTCGTCGACCAACTTTGCGGACATCAGCAGGTCGTCATCAAAAGTATCGAGGAAAATTACGGCGCGGTGCCGGGCATTGCCGGCGCGACGATCCTGGGCGATGGCCATGTGGCCTTCATTCTGGATGCCGAGCGGTTGGGTGAATTCGCCAAGTCACCTGAGCTCAACGCCGCGCATAAGCCAAAATATCTCCAGTAACCTCCAGCGCAGGTCAGGTGTTCGATGCCAAATGCAGCAACTCTCAAGGTCCTGGTCGTGGACGACCAATTCAGCGTCCGCCAGATGACGCGGCTGGCGCTCGAGAAAATCGGAGTTCGCCTGATCCACGAGGCGGAAAATGGACAAGAAGCGTTGTTGAAGGCGCTGGCTCAACCGCTCGATCTTATCATTTCCGACTTCAATATGCCGGAACTGGACGGCATGGGCCTGCTCCGCGCCGTACGCGGTCATCAGGCCATCCGTAAATTGCCGTTCATTCTCATTACCGGTCGCGGCGATCGCGAATTAGTGGTCAAGGCCGCCCAGGCTGGTGTCAACAATTACCTGGTCAAACCGTTTGATGACTCGATGCTGCGCCAAAAAATGGAAGCGGTGCTCGGGCGTCTTCAATAAGACCAACAATAAGACGATTGCGTCGCAGCAGGAGAGGTTGCTCATGACCGCTATACTCGAGCCGGCCGCGCACACCCTGCAGGCATTGCTCTATGCGCTGGCCGCGATCACCGGCGAAGTTGCCGAACACCTGGAAGACACCAGCAGCGATATTGGCCAGGACCTTGCCCACTCCAGCGACTTGGGCAAAGCGGTTATGGTAAAGCTGCAAGGGTTCGATCGAATGCGCCAGCAGCTCACCGCCGTCAGTGAAATCCTCAAGCGTTGCTCGGTGCTGATTTCCAACTGCGACGCGACGGCGCCGCAAACGGTCGAGTCGATCGTATCGCAGATCACGATGCGGCAAATGCGGCACCGTTTGCAGGATGCATTAGCGTCCATCGCTTCCGCACCCGCGGCGAAAGAGGCCGAAAACGATCGCGTGTTCTGATCGACCGCGTCGTCACGAGGTTTACTTGCGCGATTGAGCTGCGCGCAATGCCATGTTCTTGGTCAATTCGACGGTCTGCAAAAGTCCGGCCGTCAGATGCGGCAGATCCGCCGGCGTTTTTCCCGCATATTCGCTGCCCTGAACCAGACGAAGCGCGTCAAAGAAGCAATCGATGACCGCTGCTGGATACTGCATCTGTACCGCGTCGGCGGTTTCAATGATCGTGCAGAGGTGGGTGGCGACAAAACCGATCAGTGCATGTCCCACTGAGCCTGAAACGTCGCGAAGATTTTGGCCCGCAGTGTACGCATCGGCAATGAACGAAGCATAATTCTCATCACGCTTGCGTGCGGCCAACAGTGCCTTTTCGAGGCGTTGGCATTCGGCGTTGATATATTCTTCAATGCGCGGTCGCGACAGCGCCAACTCGGCTTCGGCGCGATCGATGGCGGCTTGGCGCGACAGCGAAACCGGGCTGCGCTTGTGATTCGCGAAACTATTCATAGGGTCTGCGTCTGTCTTTTCTGAACGTCAAAAGGGTCTTTATTCATGCCGGATCGCCCGTCCGCGCGTTCTGCAGAAGATTGTCGATCTCGTTTTGCGATAGAGCTGGCCCTTCGTCGGCCGCGATCGTAACCTCGCCATCTGCAGAGCGCTTGCCGCCTCCGTCGCCATAGCCTTCGATTTTGAAGCGCCGATCGGGGCCGAAATATTTCACTGTATCGACGAATTTCCGCGGATGAAACGCAACCCACGCCAATCGCTCATATAAAACCGCAGGCGAAACGGGTTTGGCGATGACCATGTTGGCGCCACAGTCGCGCGCGGCTTTGATCGCGGAAATCCTCGCATCGCCGGTGACCACCAGGATCGGCAGAGTGCGGCACGGATTGTTCTGATTCTGTCGGATCGAGTAAATAAAAGCAAAGGCGCCACCTTCGGGCAGCCGGGGTTCGATCAACATCATGTCGATCTTCTGGTCAGTCAGGACTTGGATCGCGTCGAGCCTGTTGCGAGCCTCGATAACGCGCTTGGCGCCGAAGCCGCGGAGAATGCTGTGAATGATGGCGGCTGAGTGCTGATTGGGATCCGCCAGAAGGAATGACAATCCTCCAATATTCAAATGACGCGAATTCAACACGGCACACACCCGTGGTCTGAAGTGTCAGAACATTATCGAGTGTGTTTGTTGTAACGTGCAGGCGTTAAAACGCGAATTGTGCGCGACGGGTTTGTTGTGCACTTCCAGCAATGATCTTGATCAAGTCGTCAGCTGCGCCGTCGCGCAGCGACGCGACTGCGTAGGGGTTTGTACCCATCGCAAAATCAACAGAAGTGCAACTGCCGGAACGTAGCGTCCGGCGACAAGATGATCGAGCGCAATAAAGTGGAGCAAGTGCGAAGTGAATGTGTGCGGGTGCGGTTCCAGTCGGTCAGCGGTCGGTTCTCTGACATTGTTTTCGTGCACGGACATGTGAGGTAGCTGTCGTCATGTTGTTGAATGTAGTCGAAGCGCCGTCGATCGCGTGGGACGCCCGGGGATTCGTACCGGCGGCCACCGAACCGCGTTGCGAAACATGTAGGTCTCGCTCGATAAACCGTTGCGATGCGCTGTTTGGCGCCGGCGGCGGCCACGCGCCCATTGGAGGCAAGACCGGCTCGACGCCTGCCCGTCAGAATATCTATCGCGCCGGCGAGGCCAAGGAAGGTGTGCTGGTTATCTGCGACGGCTGGGCAGTGCGCTTCATCCAGCTGCCCGACGGCAAGCGACAGATCCTGTCAGTGGTGCTGCCCGGCGAGGTGGTTTGTCCGACTTCGTTTCTGGAACGGCAGTCTACGTTTTCGGTCCAGGCCGTAACCAGTGTCCGATACCGCTACTTTCCCTTTGCCGAGGTTCGCGCGCGACTCCAAAGCGATCCCGCGCTGTTCGACATTTGGTTCCGATTAATGGCGGCAGAGCACGGCAACGCTGACAAGCGTCTCGTAGACCTCGGCCAGCGCACCGCCCAGGAGAAAATTGCCGCTTTGATCGTTCACATGATGGTGCGCTGCGAACAACGCGGTGAATTTCACGGCGATACGTTTGCGTTCCCAATGAGCCAGCAACAGATTGCCGATTTCACCGGGCTGACGCCGGTGCACGCCTGCCGCATTTTGAGCGCGCTGCGCCGGAAGTCCGTCTGCAACGTCGGTCGCGGCATCGCCAAGATCATCGATCGCGGCGAACTCGAGCGTATGGGAGCTTTGAAGTAAAGTGACCGAGCCGGTTGTTAGCTTGCGGTCGCGAGCTCCAACGCTGGCATGACCTGCGCGGCGAATAACTCGACCGACTGCAAAATCTCATCCAATTGCAGATCGCCAAAGCAAAATTGTCCGACCACGTAATTGGCGCCGCTGTGCTGCAGCTGTGTAGCCAAGAACGCGCGCACCGTTTCAGGCGAACCGGCTATGGCCTGTCCCTGATCGACCACGACGTCGAAGCTCTCGACATTCAAAGGTGAAGTCCGGCTTGGAGCCGTTCATCTCGGAGAGATAAACGAAGCTCGAACGCCAACGCAGATAGGCGCGGCGTGCGATCGTCATCGCCTTCGCATCGGTTTCGCCAACGACGATAAATCGCACCAGGCCCATTTTCGGCAGCGGTGCCGAGGCGTGGGTTTCGCGCCAGACCTGTCGGTATCGGGAGATGATTTTGCCGGCGTTGGCGGGCATGTCGTTGGTCACGATATTCAGGCCCTTGCGGGCGGCGCGTTCGGCGCTGTCGGGCGAGTGCGCGCCGTACCACAGCGGAGGGTGCGGCTTCTGCAGCGGCGCAAGCTCCATCGGAACGTCTTTGAACTGGTCGTAGCGTCCGTCCCAGGTCAGCGTATCGACGGTAAACGCCTTGAGAATGAGCTCAAGGCGTTCGGCATAAATCTGCTGCCGTTCCTCGGCATTCTGCCCGTAGTATGAAATCTCAAACGGTACCGAGCCGCGACCGAAGCCGATTTCGAGGCGGCCGCCGCTCAGATGATCGAGCATACAGATTTCCTCCAAAACCCGCAGAGGATGATGGACGGGAAGCGCGTAGACGAATGTGCCGAAGCGTAGCCGTCGCGTGCGTTGCGCGATTGCCGACAGGAACACGCTGGGTGAGGGCGCCATCCCGAGTGGGGTGAAATGGTGCTCCGCGACGTGATAGGCGTAAAAGCCGCAGCGATCGAAGGCCTCGATGATTTGCAGCCGCTGTTCGTAATATTCGCGTAACGGCAGGTCGTTGCGGTCGAGATGATCGAAGATACCGAATTCCAATTTCATTCCGCCACCGTTTGCCCGGACGGCGTAATCCGCCGTGCCCCTTGGCGCACTCCTTATGTGCGGAAGATTTCCTGCACGGCGCGGTACGCCTGGTCAATCGCGCAATCCGTGTAAGCCGCCGCGCCGGCATCCGAATTGGCGATGGTGATGCGGCCGAATGGCGCCCGGCCGATTTCGTGTGGCGCGCCGCCTTTCGGCCAATCCGGATCGAACAGTGGATTGTACTCGTAAGCGTAGCCATGCGGCCAGCGGTTGACGGTGATCGCGTCAATATCCGTGTCGGGGTCGAAGCCGCCCGGGCCAAGGATACGGCCCAGCTGGTCGCGAATATTGCGCTCGAACGTCGCGAAGCTCGTGCCGAGAATATCAAAGTGTCCCGCGCGATGCTGATCGCGCTCCGGCAAGCCCGGCTGAACCGGCGTTCGCACCATTTGCACGAGCATCGGCTCGTCGGGCGAGCGAGAGCTGCGGTAGCGGCCGATGTCGACGGTTGGGTTGAGAAACAGCGATGAAAAATACGAGCCGGGCGAATAGACCCGTGCGATCCCAAGCTTTTTGAACGGTTGCCAATTGTTCAGCGCAACGCTCGCATAGACGAGCGGGATTTTGACGGCATAGTGCAGCGCTTCCTTCTGCCGTTCCGGCAGCTCCGGGCAGAGATAGGGAATGAGCATGTTATAGCAGGCGAGCACGCACGATTGCGCCCGCACGGCGTACACGTCGCGGCCACTGAGATATTGTATTTCGACTTCTGTTGATGGATCGCCGACGTTGCGAACGCGGGCCACGATGCTGTTGAGACGGATGCGCACCGGCGCATCGGCGCGGTCGAGGCGGGAATAGTCGACCCGCGCGGTTACGATATCTTCGGCGCCGTCACCGGGGATGCTTCCCGGTACCAGATGGCGAACGAGGAGCCGCGCGATCGAGGCGTTACCGTCCGGAAAGTGGAAGGTATAGGAGCCGCCGTCGGCATAGCCGGCGGCGGTAAATCCCATGTGCGGGGCCGAGCCGGGTTCAAGATGAAGACCCTGAAAGCCGGGAAAGCCGAACGCCCACACATCGAGCGCCGAGACGGCGTCGATGCCGACGCCCCATTCGTCGTGCGTGCGCGCCTGGTAGAAGGTGATGGTTTGTTGATCAGCCTTCACGACATTCAGCAAGAAGTTGCGATAGCTCATCTTCGCCAATCGGGATTTCTTTTCCGACGAGGACGAGGCCGGGAAAGTAGTCGACCTGCGCTTCCTCGATCCTGACGACGTCGCTTCGTGCCTGCTGCGACAAAGGAGTTTGCGCCAAAAGCTGCGGCCACGAAGGCTTGGCGGGTACGACGACGAGTTTATCGGCGCCAAAGCTTTCCCTGTCGAAGAACAGACCCCGCCCAAGGCCGAGCGATCGGTAAAATGTCCGGTCCACGCATTTGTTGGTGAGCGCAACGGGATCGACGCCGAGTGCCTTCAGAAGACCGTCCGCTATGGCGCTGTACGGCCGCGGGCTGTCGATGTCCATGGTGCCGCCATTGAGCAACGCTAGCCGGCCGCCAAGCTCAAACTCGTTGCGTTTGGCGTGACCGCCGAAATCGTCATGGTTGTCGAGGATGAGGATGCGAGCGTCCGCGTGCTTGGCGCGATAAAAATACGCGGCCGCCAGCCCGCTGATGCCGCCCCCAACCACGACGAGGTCGTAGGTCTCATTGGTGTCGGTAATCTTGCCGGCCTGTGACCAGAAATCGCCGTCCCGCAAGCGGTGAGCGCCCTCAAAGCTGCCTTGATGATTTCCACGCAGGCCGGTGAGTTTCGGCGGGTAATATCCGGCGGCGTCCTGTGGGGCCGGCCCTCCGGCGAGCGCTGCCGTCATGAATTGGGGCAATAAGCCGCTCGCGATGGCGCCACCCGTGCCAATCGCGACACCGTTAAGAAAATCACGTCGCGTAATGTCTCGGTCCGTGGGCGACATTATATCTGCAAAATATCGCTGCGACTTTGGCGGAGCGACGCAGCACGGGGCGGGATGACCGTCGGTGATAAAACGGACATGTCCCGGCGTGTATAAGGTTGCAGCATTGTCACGGTCGGTAAGGGCGGCTTTAGGACGCCGTTTTAGCGGTTTTGTTCAGTCAGGGATAATGACATTTGATATGGATCATGGCGGGGCGCGGCGAAACGAAGGACGCTAATCAGTAGTTTCAATATATCGAGTGGGTTGGAATCAAGGGCGATGGCCGCTGCGCAACAAGGATCGAACAAAATCGCTGTAGTGGCGCCGGTGGCCGATTCAACGGCCGTGACCGCCGCGCCGCCTTCGCCGCCGCGCACTGTCCCGGCGACGACTCTTGGGACAAACTTGATCGGGCCGGACCGCGATTCCTATAGCGTGACGGCACTCTCCGACATTACCGATCGCGCGCTGCATGCGGCGATCGCACGGTTCACCGGCGGTATGTCGCCCGCATCGGTCGCTGAAGCCTATTTGGATTGGCTGACACATCTTGCCTACGCGCCCGGCAAGCGCTCGCAACTGGTGGATAAGGCGATCCGCAAGGCAACGCGTTTCGCCAACTACGCGGGCCGGTACGCGGTAGAGGCCGGCAAGACCACGAGTTGCATAGAACCGCTGCCGCAGGATCATCGGTTCAACGGCGAAGCCTGGCAAAAATGGCCCTTTAACTTCATGTACCAGGGCTTTCTGCTGCAGCAGCAATGGTGGCACAATGCGACGAGCGGTGTACGCGGCGTGTCGCCGCGACACGAGGAGATGGTTGAGTTCGGCGGGCGCCAGCTCCTTGACATGGTCGCGCCATCGAATTTTTTGCCGACCAATCCGGAAATCCTTTTGCGCACCATCGAATCCGGCGGACTCAATTTCGTCAGAGGCTGGCAAAATTTCCTGGAGGATGCGGAACGCGCCGCGAGCGGCAAACCGCCGATCGGCTCGGAGAAGTTCATTGTCGGCCGCGACGTCGCGATAACGCCGGGGAAGATCGTCTACCGCAATCGGTTGATCGAACTGATCCAGTACGCGCCGACGACGGCGACGGTACGCCCGGAGCCGATCCTGATCGTTCCGGCCTGGATCATGAAATATTACGTCCTCGATCTGTCGCCGCATAATTCGCTGGTCAAATACCTCACTGACCAGGGTTTTACTGTCTTCATGATTTCGTGGAAAAACCCGGGTCCGCACGATCGCGGTCTCGGCTTGGACGATTATCGAACGCTTGGCGTGATGAGCGCGCTCGATGTCGTCAATAGTGTGGTTCCCGGTCAGAAGGTGCACGCGGTGGGTTACTGTCTGGGCGGCACGCTCTTATCTATCGCTGCGGCGGCGATGGCGCGCGACGGCGACGAGCGGATTGGAACACTCACATTGCTCGCCGCGCAGACTGATTTCACCGAGGCCGGCGAATTGATGCTCTTTATCGATGAGAGCCAGGTTGCCTTCCTCGAAGACATGATGTGGGAGCAGGGCTTCCTTGACAGCCGGCAAATGGCCGGTGCCTTTCAGATGTTGCGATCGAATGACCTGATCTGGTCCCGCATGGTCCACGATTATCTGCTCGGCGAACGGCAGCCGATGACGGACCTGATGGCCTGGAATGCAGATACGACGCGTATGCCCTATCGCATGCATGCGGAATACCTGCGCAAGCTCTTTCTCAATAACGATCTGGCGGAAGGTCGCTTGTTGGTCGGCGGCAAGCCGGTGACGGTCAGTGATGTCCGCGCGCCGATCTTTGCCGTCGGTACCGAGCGCGACCACGTCGCTCCGTGGAAGTCGACTTACAAAATCAATCTGCAAACCGAAACCGATGTCACATATTTGCTGACAACCGGCGGCCACAATGCCGGCATCGTCTCGGAACCCGGTCACGATGGTCGGAGCTTTCGCATCAATAGCAGGAAAGCCGAAGATCACTATCTCGATCCGGAGCGCTTCGTCACTGAGGTGCCGAGCAAAGACGGTTCGTGGTGGCCGGAATGGGTTGGCTGGCTGAAGGAACGCTCTGGCGCACCGGCCGCGTTGCCATCGATGGGCGCGCCGCAAGCTGGCTATCCGCCCCTTGGCGATGCACCGGGCGTTTATGTGCTTGAGGATTGAGCGCGCGTCGCGGTGAACGTGCCTAGCGACCGTCGGGTGCGCGTAAGCCGATCCAGACGTCGCGAACCTGCTGGTAATGGACCATCGGATCGTAGATCGCGACCGGCAGGTGAAGCTCCTGGGCCGAAAGCCGCCCAACGGCCGACAACAGACTAAAGGAAGCGACCACGCGATCGTGTTGCGCCACGATCAGGCTGACGCGCGCATTGACCAGCGCCTGTTCGGCGTTAAGGACGTCGAGCGTCGTGCGTTGGCCGGCCTGGGCCTCATTGCGAACCCCTTCCAGCGCCCGCTCGGCGGCGGCATTTTGCCGATGTGCGGCTTCGATCTGCGCCTTTGCCGCCTGCAACTGTCCCCAGGCTTGAACGACGTTAGCGCGTGTCTGATCGCGCACCTGATCGACGTTCAGGCGCTGCTGACCGACATTCTCCTTACTGAGGCGGATCGCAGAGTACTCCGCGCCGCCCTGATAGATCGGAACCGTCAGATTGAGCGTCGCCGTTCCGAGAAACAGATTTGGCGTCAGAATATTCGAATAGGCTTGTTGCTGGACGCTGCCTTGAAGGGCAAGCGTCGGCCAAAGCGCGCCTTCGGCGATCTTGACTTGCAGTTGGGCGACGTCGACGCCGTACAGCGCTGCGGTCACCGACGGATTCTCGGCCGAACCGACGGCGATTGCCGCGTTCACCGTCGTTGGCGAGAGCCGATCTACCGGAGTAGCCGGCGCAAGATTGTTCGGCTCAACGCCGACAAGCCGGCGGTAGTTGGCCCGCGTCGTCATCAGCGTCGATTCAGCCGCGTGAAGGGTCGCTTCGCCCGCCGCTAATTGCGCTTCGGCCTGAGCGACATCGGTCGTGGTCACCTGGCCGGCGGAGAAACGGTTGTTGGTATCTTTCAGCGTGCGCTGCAGGACACGAATATTGGTTTGCTGCACTTCGAGGTTGGCGCTGTCGCGCGACATGTCCATGTAGGCGGTCGCCGCCGCGAGCAGCACCGACTCTTCCATCATCCGCAAGGTCTCGCGCGCCGCCGAGACCTGACTCTCGGCCTTGCGGACAGTGTTGGCGTTCCGCTGGCCGTTGAAGAGCGTCTGCTGGCCGGAAAGTCCGGCTGACCACGGATTGGTATAGCCCTTGACCGTGTAGGAGACGCCGTTCGGCAAGCCCGGCGGTATCGGCGGAATAACGCCGGTGATGTTGGTATATTGCTCGCTGGCCGAGGCGGTTGCGGACAGCGTAGGACGGTACCCGGAAAGCGCCTGGGAGACGCCTTCGTCACTCTGACGAACGATGGCGCGCTGTGCGTTAAGCTGCGGATTGCCCTCGTAGGCTTTGGCCAGCGCCGACTCCATGGTTTCGGCGGCAACCTCACATGGCACAACAGCGACGAGCGAAAGCGGCAACAGCACAGCCAGCGCACGCCCAACCCGGCCTATCGGCGGGAATTGCGAGCGCTTTCGAGCTCCGGAAACGCCAACTCCACGCGCCACAACCAGCCCCACTCTGCGTGACAAAACCTTAACGCGGGCACCTAGGCGTTACAAGGTTCCGGGCCGGAGAGGCGTTATGCGTCGCTGCTGCCTGTGGATGTCGGCCACGCGAGCATCCGCAATTCTCGCAGACCAAGCGTCAGCGTGGCGAGCAGGACCGGGAGAACGAAGTAGACCGCCCGGAACGTCAACAGCGCCGCCAGGAGTTCCTCGCGTTGAAATTGGGGCAGACCAATGAGCATCGTCGCTTCGATCACGCCGAGGCCCCCGGGCGCGTGGCTCACGGTTCCAAGGAGCGTCGCGGTCAGAAATACGACCAGTATGCTCGAGAACGGGACGACCGGCTCCGCCGGCAACAGCGTGTACATCGCCATCGTCACTAAAGCGAGGTCCAGCGCTCCGATGCCGGTCTGCACGAGGGTCAAGCGCAGATTGGGCAGGACGATGCGCCAGCCGGCGCGACCAACAGCGCGGGACCGTGGTGCCAGCCACACGAGATAGCAGCCGATGGCAACCAGTCCCGAAAGGCCGATCGCCAGGTTTATCGACGACGGCAAATGGTCGAGGACAGTTTCCGCTTCAGGCGCGTACATCATTGCGCCGCCCAGAAGGAACGCATTGCCCAGCCAAAAAGTCATCCCGGTGATGAAGGCGATTTTGGTGATGTCGATGACGGTCAGGCCCCAGACCGAATAGATCCGCAGCCTGATCAGGCCGCCGGTCACCACGGCTGCCCCGAGACTGTGGCCGATGGTGAAACTGGTGAAGCTTGCCAACGCAGCTACGGAGTAGGGGATCTTGCGTCGGCCGATCGTGTGCAGCGCGAACACGTCGTAAAAGGTCAGCGTAATATAACCCGCGACCACAAACGCGCCGGCGATCGCGATCCGATCGAGCGGCTGCGACTTGAGCAAGGCAGCCACCTTGCCGAAATCGGCGTCGTGCAGCAGCTGATAAAGCGTGAAGCCCGCCGCAGCGAGAACCGCCAGGCTGATCGCTGCGCTGATCGTGCTGCGGCCGAGCTTGGAGGTGATTGCCTGCGCGATAATGCCTGTCACGTTGGTGTCGGCGTGCGGCGATGAACTTCCGGGCAATGACACCTCACGCGATTCGCGATCGCAAACTCTCATTTCAATGTAACAGAAGTGTTACGAAGCAAGGCCATTTGAAGGCGGAGATTGGGCCGCCGTCACACGATTGAGACATGAAATGGCAATGGTTGTCGCACGCGATTCGTCAACACGAGGGGCGGGTTATTCCGCGCACCTGATGAAAGTTCTTGTCGCCACCGACGCGTGGCGTCCGCAGGTCAATGGCGTTGTTCGCACACTCGGCTCGCTGGCGCGTGCCGCGGGCAAGCTCGGCGTGACGATCGACTTCCTTTCGCCGGAAGGCTTTCGATCGTTTCAGTTGCCGACCTATCCTGGCTTGCGGCTGGCACTGCCAAGCCGGCGCGGAATCGCAGAGCGCATCGAGGCGGCGAAGCCCGATGCAATCCACATTGCTACCGAAGGACCAATCGGTTTTGCCGTCCGCGCCTACTGCCGGCGCAACGGCCGTCCGTTCACCACCAGCTACACGACGCGCTTTCCGGAATACATTTCGGCGCGTTCGCCTATTCCGGAAAGTTGGATTTACGCAGCATTGCGATGGTTCCATTCCGGCGCGACCGTGACGATGGTGGCGACACCGTCGCTCACTGCCGAACTGCGGGAGCGGGGATTTGGCAATCTCGGCATGTGGACGCGCGGGGTGGATATCGATCTGTTCCGTCCGGACCGCGCGATTGAGCTCAACCTTCCCCGTCCGATTTTCATGAGCGTGGGGCGGGTCGCCGTGGAAAAAAATCTCGAAGCGTTTCTTTCGTTGGATCTTCCCGGCACCAAAGTCGTCATCGGCTCGGGACCCGCGGAGGCGAAGCTCAAACAAAACTTTCCCGACGCAAAATTCCTCGGCCCGCTGGAGAATGGAACACTGGCCGCGCATCTCGCCGCCGCCGACGTGTTTGTTTTTCCGAGCCGCACCGATACCTTCGGCATCGTGCAACTCGAAGCGTTGGCGAGCGGCGTTCCGGTCGCCGCGTTTCCTGTCACCGGTCCGAAAGATGTCGTCGGCGACAGCCCGATCGGCGCTTTGGATGAGGACCTTGCGCACGCCTGCATGAAGGCGCTTTCGCTGCCGCGCGACGCCTGCCGCAAGTTTGCGCTCGATTACTCCTGGGAAAATAGCGCGCGCCAATTTCTTGGCCACGTCCGGAAAGTGGCGACCGGCGGTCCTCACGAAGCCGAACCGGCGATGACAATGACGGAGACCGCCGCAGGATAACGCGGGCGGAGCGGTGTTTTGCGTACCAGCTAGAACAGAAGGACTGACTTATGACCAACGTCATGCGAGCCGATCTGGACAAACATACGGTAACCAAGGCGTACGACCGCTGGGCGCCGGTTTACGATTTGGTATTCGGAGCGGTTTTCGAGCGCGGCCGCGAAGCCGCTATTGCCGCAGCTGAAAAGGTCGGCGGGCGCATTCTCGAGGTTGGCGTCGGGACCGGCATATCGCTGCGGCACTACTCGGCGGAGTGCCGGATCTGCGGCGTCGACATCTCCGAACAGATGCTGCGCAAGGCCCAGGACCGGGTCACTGAATTTGGATTAAGCAACGTCGAAGGGCTCTGGGTGATGGACGCCGAGAAACTGTCGTTTCCCGATGACTCCTTCGACGCCGTGGTCGCGCAATACGTGGTCACGACGGTGCCAAATCCGGAAGCTACTCTTGATGAGTTTGCCCGCGTGGTGAAGCCAGGCGGTGAGATCATTCTGGTCAGCCGCGTCGGTGCCGAGGCCGGGCCGCGGCGGGCGATCGAACATTTGCTGCAGCCGGCGGTGCGCAAGCTCGGCTGGCGGACTGAGTTTTCGTTCCAGCGCTACGCGCGCTGGGCGGCGCAAACGAATGGCGTCAGCCTCATTGAGCGCCGAGCCATGCCGCCGCTCGGTCACTTCTCGCTCATTCGCTTCGCCAAGGACGGTGGCGCCGAGAAATACGCGGCCGCGTCCTGATCACAAATCTGTTGTCGGCAATCGTTAAGGTGACGTTCTCCTGCCTGTCACAGGGGATTCATCAAATCGCCATAGCCATGATTGATGGCTTTATGACGGGGGAGACGGATGGAAAGTTTTCTCGCCGCTTTGCGCACCCAACGTTGGGACGACCATCGCTACTATCATCACAGCCGGATTAACCAGTCGCTTCACCTCGTCAGCGCCGTCAGTTTTTTGTTTTCGTACGTGATGATTTTCAAAGACCCGGCCATATCGGCGCTGGCCGGCTGGCTCGTTGCAATGACGACGCGGCAGTCCGGGCACTTTTTCTTCGAGCCCAAGGCCTATGACACCGTCAATCACGCCAGCCACGAGCACAAGGAAGAGATCAAGGTCGGCTATAATCTGCGCCGTAAAGTCGTGCTGCTGGCAATCTGGGCGCTATCGCCGCTGCCGCTTTACTTCGATCCGACCTTCTTCGGCATCTTTACGCCGGCCGCAGGCACTGCCGGGTTTATCCGCCATATGGCGGAAATCTGGCTCGCCATCGGTATCGGCGGCGTCTTGTTCCGGACCGTGCATTTGTTCTTCTTAAAGGACGTGCAGACCGGCCTGGTTTGGGCGACCAAGATTCTCACCGATCCGTTTCACGACGTTAAACTCTATCACAAAGCGCCGCTCGCGCTTCTGCGCGGCGAACTGATCGATCCCGGCATCGGTCACGAAGTCGCGGAGTGGGAAGAGGAAGAAGCCGAAGAGGCGCATCACCTGACGTGAATGCGGTGCGCCTTCGGCGTCGGACTCCTAATGTTTGGACGCGGGCAGCAGGCGGCGGGCGATCATCTCCTTAAGGACCGCCCGCTTGATCGACTTATTGGTCAGTGCCGGATCGCGCCACCACCAGCCGTCACGTTGCATCGCAGTCGCCCCGGCGACGAAACGGTCGGTCACCGCCGCAAAATCGGTCGCGGTGTAATCGAGGCTGAAAATCAGCCGGCCGGTTCCGATCCAGCTCAACGCCAAGCCCTCGGCGCGCAGATAATATTGCAGCATCCAGTTGTAGCGGGACGGCTCTTTGTAGCAGACCGTCCAGATCGAAGACATGTTGACGACCTCAACCGGCAGGGCGTTCTCGCGGAGGCGCTGATTAAGCTGCCGCGCCCGCTCGTTCCAGATGCCATCGAGATCGTGATAGAGCGCCTCTCCCTCAGGCGTCTGCAAATGGCGCAAGAACTCGTTCATGGCGCCCATCACGTAGGGGTGCGAGTTGAACGTGCCTCGCGCAAAGCAGATATCGGCGGGACGGTCGTCGCGAAACCGTTTCATCAGCTCGCTGCGGCCGCAGACGACGCCGACCGGCAGCCCGCCGCCGAGCGTCTTGCCGTAAGTGACGAGATCGGCGCGCACGCCGAAATAATCCTGCGCGCCGCCTTTGGCGAGACGAAAGCCGACAAACACCTCGTCGAAGATCAGAATAATGTTTCGCTCGGTGCACACCGCGCGGAGCGCCTTGAGCCACGCCGCATACACATCCTTGTCAAAATGCGCGCGGCGTCCACTGTCCACCAGCGACGAATCACTCGGCGCCGATCCGTTCGGGTGCAACGCTTGCAACGGATTGACCAGCACGCACGCGATATCGCGGCGCGCGCGGATGACGCGCAGTGCTTCCTCCGACATGTCGCGCAGCGTGTAGGTTTCGTTCGCCGGCAGCGGATTGCCGATACCCGGCTGCACGTCGCCCCACCAGCCGTGGTAGGCGCCGGCGAACCGCACCAGATGCGATCGCCTGGTGTGATAACGGGCGAGCCGAACCGCCTGCATGACCGCCTCGGTGCCCGACATATGGAACGAAACCTCATCGAGTTCGGAAATTGCTTTGAGCATTTCCACGTTCTCGACGATCACAGGATGATAGGGGCCGAGCACCGGACCAAGCTCGCGCACACGCGCAGCGCCGCGCTCGATGGCCCCTTTGTAGAAGTCGTAGCCGAGCAGGTTCACGCCGTAGGAACCGGTGACGTCGTAGAAGCGATTGCCGTCGAGATCAGTGACGGTGACGCCGGCACTCGATTGCATGAAGGCGGCGGCAGGCAGGTGCTCGCGCACATAACGGCTATACTGGAACGGCACCCGATAGGCGTCGGTGAATTGCAGGTCGGAGATGCTCGCCGCGGCCTCGGCGGTGCGCCGGATGGTTTCGGCAAAGCGCGTCTTGTAAAGCGCGGAAAGCCGCTCGAAGCCGGCACGGCGGCGCGCGGCGGTGTCCGCCGGTGCTCCGTCAGAGCAGAAGAACCGCGCCTCATCGTATTCATAGAACGGCACGAACGCAGCAAGCCGCCGCGCGATCCGTGCATGACCGGCAAGCGACTTGTGTTTGGCTTGGGAAAGCTCGAAACGCCGCCGCAACGTCACCAGCGAGGTTGCGAGCGCCGCTCCGCCAACCCCGTAAAGCGCCAGTGTCGTCATGGCCAATGCCATCGAATTGCGGTGTACCCGCCGGAGTTGACATCTCCATGACGGTCTACATGACGGTCCGCTCGCAAATGCTGCGGGTGTTCGCGCAGGAGGACATCAATTTCCTCCTGACCAATCGTATCCCGCGCCGGCTGCTAACGCAGTTTATCGGCTGGTTCAGCCGGATCGAGCAGCCGCTCATTCGCGATCTTTCGATCGGAGTGTGGCGGCTGTTTTCCGATCTCGATTTGCGGGAAGCGAAACAGACGCAGTTCCGCAGCATGCACGATTGCTTCATCCGCGAGCTGAAGGAGGGCGCGCGTCCGATCGATTCGCGGCCCGACGTTTTGGTCAGCCTATGCGACGCGATTGTCGGCGCCTGCGGCACGATCACCGGCACCGAATTGTATCAGGCCAAAGGCTTTCCCTACACGCTCGACGATCTACTGGGCGATCGCGATCTCGTCGAAACTTACCGCGACGGGCGCTACGTCACGCTACGGCTGACCTCAAGCATGTATCACCGCTTCCACGCGCCGCACGACGGGCGCGTCGAGAAGGTGGTCTACATTTCCGGCGATACCTGGAACGTCAATCCGATTGCGCTTAAGCGGATCGAGCGGCTGTTCTGCAAGAACGAACGCGCCGTTGTGCCAGTCACGCTGGCGGCGAGCGGCGAGCGGGTGACCCTGGTCGCGGTTGCCGCCATCCTGGTCGCGAGCATCCGGCTGAATTTTCTCGATACGCCGCTCAATCTCCGGCAGCGCGGGCGTAACGTCATCGCCTGCGACGCGACGTTCCGTAAAGGCGACGAACTGGGCCGGTTCGAGCACGGCTCGACCATCATCGTCTTTGCGCCGGACACTTTCACGCTGTGCGATCACGTGCGCGAAGGCGCGCGCATTCGCGTCGGCGAACCGCTGATGCAAAGGCTTTGAGTAGGGGACGATTTATCCGGCCGCCTTCTGCGGCGGCATCAGCGCGTTATCAAGCTCATTGGCGCGTGCATAGGCCGGGCGGCTGCTGAGCCGCTGCCAATAGTTCGTGAACGCCGGGCGTTTTTCCATGGTGCCGAACATCAGGCCGAAGCCAATCTGCGAACCGACGTAGAGATCGGCTGCGGTAAAGCTGTCACCGGCCAGATAGCCGCCGGTCGAAACGGCGTCCTCCAATACTTTCATGACGCGATCAAGGGTGCCGTATCCGACGCTGCCTTCGCGCTCGGGTGGCACAACAAACCCGAACGCCTTGTTGCTGACCGCGGCCTCAACCGGGCCGGCGGCAAAAAACATCCAGCGATAATACGGTGCGCGGTTGCGATCGCCCGGCGGCGGCGCCAGTTTTGCCTGCGGGAAGGCATCAGCGAGATAAGCGCAAATCGCGGACGCTTCCGTCACCACAGCGTCGCCGTGGCGGAGCGCCGGCACCTTGCCCATCGGGTTGATCGCGAGATACGCCGGCGCCTTCATGGTGGTGCCGTAGTCGAGCACCTCGGTCCGATACGGTTGTCCGATTTCCTCCAGCATCCAGCGCACGATACGGCCGCGCGACCGCGGGTTGGTATAGAAAACAAGTTCATCGGCCATCTGTCGCTCCTTACGCTTGTCTCGCCGCACTATGGGGCGCGCTGCTACTCACGGCAATAGTGCAGCAACATCGCGCGCGACCCGATCAGTCAGCAGCTAATGTGTGGTAAATTTCCGCACCGTCACGCGCGGCCCGCACCGCTGCGATGGTCGCCGGGTCCCTGAGCTTGCGCGCGATGCAGGCGAGTGCGCCAAGCTGATCGCCGTTTGCTCCTTCGGGCAACAGCAGCAGGAATATCGTGTCGACCGGTTTGCCGTCGACCGCGTCGAAGTCGATCGGTTTCTTCAGGCGCAGCAGCATTCCTAACGGTTTGCCGAGCTGAAGAAATCGCGCATGCGGTATCGCGACGCCGCCCCCCACGCCCGTCGATCCGAGGTCCTCGCGCTTGCACAGTTCGGCGAGAATGCGATCCGGCGGAATGTTGACGGCCGGTCCGGCGCGCTGTGCCAGCTCCTTCAACAGCTTCTGCTTGTCGGCTGCGGCAACGCCGACCGAAATATTGTCGGCCACTAGAAAATCTGAAACTTTCATGGTCGGCCAAAACCATCCAAAATCAAGCCGCGCAAAATTGGGTCAGGCAAAATCGCGGCGGGAGTAGAGCAGAAGGCGAGATCGTTCAGTCGGGCGCGCGCAACCGGTAACCGACACCGGTTTCGGTGAGAACGTAACGAGGCTGCTCCGGATCGGCCTCGATTTTCTGCCGGAGCTGGCGAACATAGACCCGAAGGTACTGGGCGTCAGTCAAATCGTCCCACAGCTCGCCGAGCAAGAATTTGTGGGTGAGTACCTTGCCCGCGTGCTGCACCAGGACGCGCAGCAGATCGTACTCCTTCGGCGAAAGCTTAACTTCGCGGTCGCCGACTTTGACGATACGGCGGACGAGATCGACGGAAAGGTCGCCGAGGCGAAACACCGGCCGCTCGCCCTGGGTCTGTAACTGGTGGCGCAGCGCCGCCCGCATACGGGCCAGAAGTTCGTCCATGCCAAACGGCTTGGTCACATAATCGTCGGCGCCGAGATCGAGAGCCTTCACTTTGCCCGCCTCATCGCTCCGGCTGGACAAAACGACAATGGGAACGCTCTCGTTGCGAGCCCGGATGGTTTGCAGCAAGTCATGTCCGTGCATATCGGGCAGACCGAGGTCGAGGATGATCAAGTCCGGCGCTTCTTCGAGGAGTTCGAGCGCGGTCTTGCCGTTGGGCGCTTCCAAAATCTGATAACCTTGGGTGGTCAGACCCATGCGCAACAGCTTGCGGATCGGCGGCTCATCGTCGATCACCAGCACGCGAACCGGCGCGGCGCTCATGCGGCGGCCTCAAGGTTCTGCCGCGCCCGCGGTATCGGCAAAGTGATGGTGAAAGCCGCGCCGCTGCGGTCGGTGCGGTTGGCAGCGACGATCGTGCCGCGCATTGCTTCGACGAAGCCGCGTGAGATTGCAAGGCCAAGGCCGGTCCCGGCGCGCACCTGATCGGTTTTCTGGGCGCGATAGAACTTATCGAATATGTGTTCAAGATCGGTCGCGGAAATGCCGCTTCCCTCATCGAGGATGCGCAAGCTGACCGACTCCCCGCTTTGCCAGGTTTGAATGTAGATCGTCGTCTCGGTGGGCGAGTATTTGGCGGCGTTGTCCAGGAGGTTGAACAAGACTTGCTCGAATAGCACCGCATCGAGTTCGAGCATCGGCAAATCCGGCGCCAATTCAAGCTCCACCTTATGACGCGACAGGATACGGCCGGCGCGGCGCAGCGCACTGCCGATGATCTCGCCGAGATCATGCAAGCCCACGTTCGGTGAGACGGCGCCGGACTCAAGCTTGGTCATGTCGAGCAGGTTGGCGATGAAACGGTTGAGCCGCTCGGATTCGTCGATAATGGTCACCAGGAGATCGGCCCGTTCGGCTTCGCTGAGCTTGGTGCCAAGGTCGCGCAAGGCGCTTGCTGCTCCGAGCACGGCTGCGAGCGGCGTTTTCAGATCGTGCGAAATCGAGGTCAGCAGCGCCGAGCGCAATCGCTCGGTTTCGGCGGCGCGTTCGACGCGAACCATCTCTTCGACCAGCCGCACCCGTTCGATCGCGAGCGCGCCTTGATCCGCCAGCGCATCCAACAGCCGGCGCTGGTCGGGCGTCAGCAGCGGGCCCGGCTTGTCGCTGTCGATCCCGATGACGCCAACGGCGCCGCGTCCGGTGTGCATCGGCAAAAACAGGCGTTTGGCGCCGGGAAGGGTGTCGGAGCCGCGGCCGGCAGGTCGGTCGTTCTCCCAGGCCCATTTCGCGGCGGCGAGGTCGGCGTCATCGAGGATGTCCTCCGGGGGATAGCCTGCCTTGACGACGATCGTGCCGCGTTCGGGCAACAGCAGCACGGCGCGTACCTTCAGCATCAGCGCGGTCTGATAGGCCGTAGCCCAGAGGACATCGTCGAGCGTTCCGGCGCCGGCAAGTTTGCGGCTGAACGAATAAAGCGACTCGGTCGACCGGGCCCGATCGACTGCCGCCACGACCTGGGTGCGGCCGCGCGCGGCAACGGTCGAGACGATGACCGCGACCAGCGTAAAGAAAGCGAATGCCGCGACGTTGGTGGGATCCGCGATGGTGAAGGTATAGAGCGGCGGCAAGAAGAAAAAATTGTAGCAAAGCGATGAGGCGATGCTTGCCAGAATCGATGGCAAGAGGCCAAGCCGCACCGCGACTCCGACGACGGCGGTTAGAAAAACCAGATCGACATTCTCGACGCCAAACCAGGGTTGAATAAGTTCCGCAGCACCGAGCGCCAAAGCCACCGCCAACAGCGCGAAAACATACGGTTGCGGATCGGTCGGCTCGTCGCGTTCGGCGGAGCGGACGGTTTTTTTGTGAACCGGCTCGCCGGCAATGGTATCGCCGGCGATGACGTGGACGCTGATATTGCCGGACTGTCGGACCAGGTCGTGAACCACCGAGCCGTGCAAGATTTCGAACCAGCGCGTTCGCGCCGACTTGCCGATGACGATTTGGGTTACGTTGTTGGCCTGGCAATAGCTGATCACGTCTTCGGCGATGTGGCGATTGGTGGCAGGGAGGGTGGTAGCCTCGCCGCCGAGAGCTTCCGCAAGCCGGAGCGTGTCGGCGATGCGGTCGCGTTGTTCTTCAGAAAGCTGCAGGCTCCGCCGACCCTCGACGTAAAGCGCGGTCCAGGGTCCATGCAGGCGGTCGGAGAGGCGCTTGGCATAGCGCACCAGGCCGGCGCTGCGCGGATCTTCGCTCACGCACACCAGGATGCGCTCACCCGCGGCCCACGGCCCCTGGATGGCGTGCGCCTGCATTTCGGTGAGCAGTTGCTCATCGACCCGGTCGGCGGTGCGGCGCAACGCCAGCTCGCGCAGCGCGGTCAGGTTTGCCGGGGAAAAGAAATGCTCGAGCGCGCGCTCCGCCTGACGGGGAACGTAGACTTTGCCCTCCTTGAGCCGCTGGATCAGATCGTCGGGCGTCAGATCGATCAGTTCGACCGCATCGGCGCGGTCGAAGACGGCGTCGGGCACCGTCTCGCGCACGCGCACGTGGGTGATCTGCGCGACGACGTCATTGAGACTCTCGATGTGCTGAATGTTGACCGTGGTGTAGAGGTCGATGCCGCGGCCCATCAACTCTTCGACGTCGAGATACCGCTTGGGGTGGCGGCTGCCTTCGGCATTGGTATGCGCGAGTTCGTCGACCAGAACGATCTGCGGCCGCCGCGCGATGATGGCGTCGAGATCCATCTCTTGAAGCGATTGGCCTTTGTATTCGACGTGCCGGCGCGGAACGACTTCGAGGCCTTCGAGCAGCGCCTCGGTCTCCCTGCGGCCGTGGGTTTCGACGATACCGACAACGACGTCGTAGCCGTCCTTTTTGCGGGCATGGGCCTGTTGCAGCATTTCGTAGGTTTTGCCGACGCCGGGTGCGGCGCCGACAAAGATTCTCAGCTTGCCGACGCGGCCGTCTTCGCGGCGCGCCGCTGCGAGCAAGGCTTCCGGCGAAGGCCGATGTTCGGAGTTCGCGTCGCTGATCCGCCGTCGCCATCCAGATGTCCCGACGTTTCGCCGGTCTGCTGCCTAGCCGGTCTGCAGGCGGTCGAGAGCGAGATTGAGCAGCAGAACGTTGACGCGCGGCTCGCCCAGAAGCCCGAGAAACCGATCTTCCACATGATCGCCGACGAGCTTACGGACTTGATTTTCCGCCAAGTTGCGCGCCTTGGCAACACGGGGAACCTGGAAGTAGGCGGCTCCCGCAGAGATATCCGGATCGAGCCCGCTGGCCGAAGTCGTGACTAGGTCGGCCGGAACTTGGGCGGAAGGATTCTCTTTTTTCAATTTATCAAGATCGCCCTGCACCCGGTCGATCAGCGCCTTGTTGGACGGCCCAAGGTTCGAACCGCCGGAATTGGCGGCGTTGTACGGAGCGGGCACAGTCTTGGTCGAATCTTTGGGGTCGGGCGCGGTCGTCGCCGAAGGCCGGCCGTGGAAGTATTTGTCGCTGGTGAACTCCTGGCCAATGAGCGCGGAGCCGACGACGTGGCCGTCTCGTTCGATCAGGCTGCCTTGCGACTGGTTCGGAAATAAAATCTGCGCGATGCCCGTCATCGCCAGCGGATAGACCAGGCCGGTGATGAGCGTGAGCGCAACGAGAACGACGATGGCCGGACGGATTTCGCGTAACATCTGGGTCGCCTCCTCAGGCGAGATGCAAGGCCGTGACCAGCAGGTCGATGGCCTTGATGCCGATAAATGGAATGAGCACGCCGCCGAGGCCGTAAATCAAAAGATTGCGGCGAAGCAGCGCTGCCGCTCCGATCGGACGATAGCGCACGCCCTTAAGCGACAGCGGAATGAGCGCGATGATCACCAGCGCATTGAAGATGATCGCCGAGAGGATTGCGCTTTGGGGCGTGGCCAGCCCCATGACGTTCAGCGTTTGCAACTGCGGATAAAACGCGACGAACATCGCCGGGATTATGGCGAAATATTTCGCCACGTCGTTGGCGATGGAGAACGTCGTCAGCGCGCCGCGAGTCATCAAGAGCTGCTTGCCGATCTCGACGATCTCGATCAGCTTGGTCGGATTGGAGTCGAGGTCGACCATGTTTCCCGCCTCGCGGGCGGCCTGCGTGCCGGTATTCATCGCGACACCGACGTCGGCCTGCGCCAGCGCCGGCGCGTCGTTGGTGCCGTCGCCGCACATGGCGACGAGCTTGCCCTTTGCCTGTTCGTCGCGGATGAGCCGCAGCTTGTCTTCGGGTGTGGCCTGGGCCAGAAAATCGTCGACTCCGGCCTCGGCCGCAATCGCCGCGGCGGTCATCGGATTATCGCCGGTGATCATGACGGTGCGGATGCCCATGCGACGCAGCTCGGCGAAGCGCTCGCGAATGCCGCCCTTGATGATGTCCTTGAGCTGAATGACGCCGAGCAAGCGATTGTCCTTCGCCACCGCGAGCGGCGTGCCGCCCGATTTTGCGATCGCGTCGGCGATTGCGTGCACTTCGCGAACGGTCTCGGTGCTAAGGCTTGGCCGCAAGGCTTGTACGGCGCCGCCCGTGCCCACGAACGTCGGCGGCGCGTCGAGGAAGTTCAAAATTGAATCGACAGCGCCTTTGCGCACCCAGGAAGAGCCGATTTCGACGCCGCTCATTCGCGTCTGCGCGCTGAACGGAATGAAAGTGGCATGCAGATCGGCAAGCTCGCGCCCGCGGATGCCGTACTTCTCCTTTGCCAGCACGACGATGGAGCGGCCCTCGGGCGTTTCGTCGGCGAGCGATGCCAATTGCGCGGCGTCGGCCAATTCCTGTTCGCTGACCCCGCGCAGCGGCCTGAACTCGGTGGCCTGACGGTTGCCGAGCGTGATGGTGCCGGTTTTGTCGAGCAGCAGGGTGTCGACATCGCCCGCGGCCTCGACCGCGCGGCCGGACATCGCCAGCACGTTGAACCGCACCAGCCGATCCATTCCGGCGATGCCGATGGACGATAATAGCGCGCCAATGGTCGTCGGAATGAGCGTAACGAACAGCGCGACCAGCACCACGACCGAGATCGTGCCGCCAGCATAGGCTACAAAGCTCGGAATGGTCGCGGTGGCAAACACGAAAATGATGGTCAGGCCGATCAGCAGGATATTGAGCGCGATTTCGTTGGGCGTTTTCTGCCGCGCAGCGCCTTCGACCAGCCGGATCATGCGATCGAGAAAGGTCGAGCCCGGCGCCGCCGTGATCCGGACGCGGATCCAGTCGGAAAGCACTTGCGTGCCGCCGGTGACGGCTGAACGGTCGCCGCCTGACTCCCGGATCACCGGCGCCGATTCGCCGGTGATCGCGGCTTCGTTGACCGACGCCATACCTTCGATCACTTCACCGTCGGAAGGGATCAAGTCCCCGGCCTCGACCAGAACCAGATCGCCGACTTTGAGACTGGTACTCGGCACCAGCCGATAATTCTGTTGATCGCCGCCGCCGGTGATGAGCTTGGCTTGGGTTTCGGTGCGCTGACGGCGCAACGTATCGGCTTGCGCCTTGCCCCGGCCCTCGGCGACGGCTTCGGCAAAATTGGCGAACAGCACCGTAAACCACAGCCACAGAATAATCTGAAACTCAAAGGCGATATGCCCGCTGCCGATCGCCAGATCGCGAATCAAGATCGCCGTCGTCAGCGCCGTGACGACCTCAAGCACGAACATGACCGGATTCTTCATCAAGGTCCGGGGATCGAGCTTGACGAAGGCGGAGCCGATCGCCGGGATGACGATCTTTGGATCGAACAGCGCCGATACCGGCACGCTCTTACGCAAAGTCGACGTTTCCATAACGGGGGGCTCCGAACTAATTGGCCGAAAAAAGCGTGCCGGCGTTGATCGCGAGCTGCTCGACGATCGGCCCGAGCGCAAGCGCGGGGAAAAAGGTGAGGCCGCCAACAATTAAGATGACGCCGACGACCAGGCCGACAAACAGCCCACCCGTGGTCGGGAATGTGCCCGCCGATGCCGGCACTGACTTTTTGGCAGCGAGCGAACCGGCGATCGCCATGGTCGGGATGATCATCCAGAAACGCCCGACAAACATCGCGACGGCGCCGGATAGATTGTAGAATACTGTCGTAGCGGTCAGTCCGGCGAACGCGGAGCCGTTATTGCCGTCCTGCGACGTGTAGGCGTACAGCACTTCGGTGAAGCCGTGCGGGCCCGGATTACCCATGGCGGCGACCGCGGACGGCACTTCCATCGCGATCGCGGTCCAGCCGAGAAACATCAGCGGCAGGACCAGGATCGCGAGCATCGCCATCTTGACTTCCTTCGCCTCGATTTTCTTGCCGACATATTCAGGCGTGCGGCCGACCATCAGACCGGCGACGAAGATCGCGATGATGACGAACAGCAGCATGCCGTACATGCCGGACCCGACGCCGCCGACAATGATTTCGCCAAGCTCGATGTTGATGAGCGGAATCATGCCGCCGAGCGCGGTGAATGAATCGTGCATCGCGTTGACCGCGCCACAGGAAGCGGCGGTGGTTATGATGGCAAACAGAGCCGACCCGACGATGCCGAAACGGACTTCTTTGCCCTCCATGTTGCCGCCGGTGAGGCCGAGCGCGTTGAGTGCGTCATTGCCATGCGCTTCGGCGGCATAGCAGGCGATGACTCCGCCGACGAAGAGAATGCCCATCACGGCGAGAATGGCCCAGCCCTGGCGCTGGTTGCCGACCATGCGGCCGAAGACATTGGTGAGCGCCGCGCCGAGCGCGAAGATCGAAATCATCTGCACGTAGTTCGAGATTGCCGTCGGGTTCTCGAACGGATGCGCGGCATTGGCGTTGAAAAAACCGCCGCCATTGGTGCCAAGCATTTTGATCGCGACCTGCGAGGCGACAGGGCCTACCGCAATCGTCTGTTTGGCGCCTTCCAGCGTTGTCGCATCGACATACGCGCCGAGGGTCTGGGGCATCCCCTGCCACACCAGAAACAGCGCGTACGGCACGCAGATCGGAATGAGGATATAGAGCGTGGTGCGGGTGACATCGACCCAGAAATTGCCGACGGTGCGGACCGAATTCCGCGCGAAGCCGCGAATGAGCGCCATGGCGAGCGCGATGCCGGTTGCCGCCGATAGGTAGTTCTGATGCGTCAGGCCGAGCATCTGCACGAGATAAGACATCGTGCTTTCGCCGCCGTAGTTTTGCCAGTTGGTGTTGGTGATGAAGCTCACTGCGGTATTGAACGAGAGGTCGGGAGCGACCGCGGACTGCTCCGCCGGGTTGAACGGCAGCACCGCCTGAAGGCGCATCAGCACATAGAGAATAAGAAGGCCGCCGACATGGAACAGCAACATGCCGACCGTGTAGGTCACGGCGTGTTGCTCGTGGCGCTCGTCGACGCCGGCGATGCCATAGATCGCACGTTCAACCGGCCGCAGAATCGGCGAAAGAAATGTCCGCTCGCCACTGAAGACGCTGGTCATATACGCGCCGAGCAGCGGCGTGATCGCGACGATGATTGCGCAGTAAAGGAAAATCTGGACCCAGCCGACGAGGGTCATGGACATTGTTCCTTTAGAAGTGTTCGGGCTTAAGAAGTGCGTAGATCAGGTAAATCAGCAGCGCTGCGGTCACGGCGCCCGCGAGCGAGTAATCAAAGACCATGACGATCTCCTCACAGCAGGTCGCAGGCGTAGACGTATGCGATCGATAGCGCAAAAAAGACGGCGCCGATCGCGAGCACGGCTATGTCCATCATGCGAATGCTCCGAAAGTCCTATAATTCAACAATAAATATCCGCCGCGGGTTTCTGACCTTGACGCACGACAAGAGCGTGAAAACGCTGGGCTGGACAGTTTAAGTGTAACGCTTCGCATAGGAATACGAGAGGGGCGTATCAGCCGGGGCATAAAGATTTTATAGGAAATCGGCCCTCGGCCGGCAGAGCAGGGATCGCGGGGTGGGACGTTTCAGAATCGTGACACGCGCTGAACCGTACGAAGTTTCAGCTCGCCCAAAGCTTTTATGCCGGCTTTATGACGATGAATTCTGCTCCCTCTCGAATTCATATGCGCTTGCGAGCACATTTGGTGCCGGAATTCGAACCATCGGAGTGGTCGCCATGAGCATCATTGCTGTCGAGAGAACTTGCGGTGCTTCCAGCAGCAGGCAAAGATCGATCGGCTTCTGGCAAAAGCTCGCGCTCGCACTGGACGAATACGTCGTCAATCGAGCGCGATGGACGGTGCCTCAGGCCACGTTGTGGCGTTCCCGGCAGGACTTCGAGCGGTGTCGCCGCCTCATGCACAAGGCTTAGAACGCCTACCCGGGCGCCAGTCTCGTGCTTTCAATAGCGGCGGATCGGCCGCGGCGATTTGCTCAATCGGGTTGGTGAGGGAAGAAGAATAAGCCCCGGAGGAAGCCCTCGCGCTTGTCCTTTTCAGATACCAGCTCGGCCTGTCCGGTGCCGACGTTGAGTGCCTTTTCCGGCGGTTGCTCAGTACGATTCCACCAACCGCCGCCAAGCGCCTGATAAAGCGCCACCGTATCGGACAAGCGGGCGGCGCGCGCCTGGACCACCTGAATGACCGCTTGCAGGTAGGTCTGTTGCGCGGTGAGTAATATCAGCACATTGGCGTTGCCGGTTTCCATCTGCTGGCGCGCGAAATTGAAGCTGATCTTGGATGCGCGTTCAAAGTCGCGCGCTGCCTTCAACGCATCTGCATCGTTTTGCAAGGCTCGCAGCGAGTCGGTTACGTTCTGCACGGCGGCAATCACGGTGCCGCGGTAACTCCACGCCGCGGCATTATAGGTGTCCTTCGCGCCCTGCAACTGATGCAACAGCGTGCCGCCATCGAATACCGTCTGGGCAACGTTTCCGCCAACCAGCCAGAAAAGATTTTGCGGGGCGAGCAGGCCGGCGAGCGCCGTGTTTATGTAACCGACATTTCCGTTAATGGTGAAATTCGGGAGCAGCGTAGCCAGGGCAACGCCGATCTGTGCGCTGGCCGCGTGCAATTGTTCTTGCGACGCGCGGATGTCCGGCCGTTGCTCGATGAGTTTTGAGGGAAGACTAACCGGCAAGTCGGCAGGCAAGTGTAGGTCCGCGAGTTTGAACGTTTCGCGCGGTTCCTCGCTGGTGTAGACACCAGCGAGAGCTGACAGCAGATCGCGGTTCTGCTGTAGGGCCTTGCGCAGCGGCGGCAGCGTCGCCGCAACCTGGGCAAGAGCCGCCTGCTGCAACGCGACATCATTGCCGTTGATATGGCCGGCTTTTAGCTGCTTGTTCGTGATGTCGAGCATTTTAGTATTGATCGAGATGATCTCGTCGGTGGCTTTGATCTGTGCGCGCAGCGAGGCCTCATTGATGGCTGCAACCGCAATGTTCGATACCAGCGTCAGATAAGCCGCCTCGACCTGGAAGCGCTGGTTGTCGGCCTGCGCCTGCAGCGATTCGACGGTCCGGCGATTAAGGCCCCAGACATCCAGGGTGTAGCTCACCTGTAGCTGTGCGGTATGAAGAGCAAAGACGTTGGCGTTGGAGGAGGGGATCGGAGAAAGCGCAGCCGAAGTTTGCTGGTAAGTCGGATTGAAGCTGCTTTCGACCAGCGGAAAGAACTTTCCCTCCTGGGCGTAGACCGCCTGGTTAGCCGCCCGCAACGTCGCGATCGCCGATTGCAGTGACGGGTTGTTGCTCAGCGCGCGTTGGACCAGCGCGGTGAGCGCGGGCGATCGGAACAGCTGCCACCATTCTTGTGGAATGTCGCGTCCCGGCAGGAAGTGCTGCGGCTGACCGGTCGGCGCGTCGGTCGAGGAGGTCGCGGTTGCCAGCGGTTCTTTGGTGTAGCGACCGACTTCAGGCGCAGCGGGGTGCAGAAAATCCGGGCCGACCGCACAGCTCGTCAATGCGAGCGCGGCAGCGAGCGCAGTGGCGGCTGGAGGAAACCACCTGACTGACGGACCGGACATAAGCAACCGACACACTGCTGAAACGAAAACTACGGCCGAAGCGCCGCGACATCCCCGTACTCAATCCCCGTACTCAAACTGCGTCCATTATTTACGAATTGCCGTTCATTGGCTGTGACGGCCTTGCCACACTATCATTTATTCAATCCCGGTTGGACCACTGTGATCTGTCACAGGGCGAAACTCCACAGCATTGGGGATCGCTGCAAGCGCGTTCTCCACTACGATTTGTTTATTTCGATACGGCCATGAGCGCGCGAGCGGCGACGGGCGCGAAACGGCTGCAGCGCGGGACCGGGCCGGCCGCGCCAAAGCTTTCGTTGGCGCGCTACGGGATGAGCGTCGTCAAACTAGAATAATGAAAAGATATGATTCCGCGATAATAAGCTGTGATGAGTTGAACTGCACAGTGTAGTTAATCCGAGTTCTGTGATTAATAGCAGTAGACGATTGGGCCGGGGAATGGCCATTCCATTGCATATCCGACAACTCTAAGTGTGGCTTGCTCATGTTTCCGCGCACACTAGACCGCCGCGGGAAAGTTTTGCTCGCCGGCGTCATCATCGCCGTTGGGATCGGCGTCTACGGCGCGTGGCGTTGGGGTTTGAACGCGACGCCGCAGCTGACCACGGCGAGCGCCAGTACCGAGAAGGCCGATTCGCCAAGCGCGCCCGTGCGGGATCGCGATAGCGTCGATCTGTCGGATTCACAGCTCGCTGCGGTCAAAGTCGAGCCGGTCGAGGAGCATGCTTTTCCGGTCGAGAAGGAAGCGATTGGCAGTATCGACTTCAACGAGGACATGGAGACGCAGGTTTTCACCCCGTACCAGGGAAGGATCATCGCGCTTTATGCTTCGGTCGGGGACGACGTAAAGAAGGGTCAGACGCTGTTCACCATCGACAGCCCCGATCTGTTGCAGGCCGAGTCGACCCTGATCGCTGCCGCGGGAGTTTTAGAACTGACCTCGCGCAATCTGGCGCGCCTGCGCGAACTCTATAAGTCGCTTGCCGTATCGCAGCACGATCTTGAACAGGCGACCTCAGACCAGCAGACCGCCGAGGGCAACTTGCGTGCAGCGCGCGATGCGGTGCGCATCTTTGGCAAGTCCGACGCGGAGATCGACCGCATTGTTGCGGCGCGCGCCGCCGATCCGACCCTTGTCGTGGCCAGTCCGATCGATGGCCGCATAACGCAGCGGACTGCGGCGCCGGGGCTGTTCATCCAACCAGGCAATCCGCCCCCGCCATATGTTGTCGCTGACACCAACACGATGTGGATGCTGGCGAACGTTGCCGAGACTGACAGTCCGGCGTTTCGCGTCGGACAGCAGGTTCAGGTAGCGCTGAGCGCGTTTCCGGGGCGTGTGTTCAACGGCAGGATCACCACGATCGGTGCGAGCGTCGACCCGAATACCCGCCGTGTGCTGGTACGCTCCGTGATCGACGATCCCCAGCACGAATTGCGTTCGGGCATGTTCGCAAATTTCGTCATCAGCATCGGCGCGCCGCTTAATTCGCCGGCCATCCCCCTCGACGGCGTGGTGCGCGAAGGCGATGGCACCATGAGCATGTGGGTGACCGCCGACCGGCGACGGTTCACCAAGCGCACCGTCACGATCGGGCAGCAGCGCGGCGGTTACCGCCAGATTCTCGAGGGTGTGCAGGTCGGCGAACTTGCCGCTACCGACGGCGCGATCTTTCTCAGCAATATGCTGGCGATTGCGGGCGCGCAATGAGCGCGCGGCGTGTCCGCCGGGTTCGCGTTATGGGCGCGCCGTGCTGAAGGGCATCGTCGCATTCGGCCTCACCCGGCGCGCAATTGTGCTGCTGGGCCTGCTTGTCTTCGTTGCCGCCGGACTCGTCGCCTTCAGCAAATTGAACATCGAGGCCTATCCCAATCCCGCGCCTGTCATTCTCGAAATCACCGCCCAGGCCGCTGGACTCTCCGCCGAAGAGATGGAGCGTTATTACACCATCCCGATGGAGGTCGGCCTCTACATCACTCCGGGCGTCGACAATATCCGTTCGACCTCGTTTTACGGGCTGTCGTTCGTTCGCGTCACCTTCAAATACGGCGTCGATTACTATTTTGCTTTCACCCAGGCGCAGTTGATGTTGCAGCAAAACGTCAGCCTGCCTGGCGGCCAGTCGCCGGTCATTCAGCAGTCGAGCCTGGTCGGCGAGGTGCTGCGCTATCAGGTGGTCGGTCCGCCGCACTTCGGGCTGACCAATCTGCGAACGGTGCAGGATTGGATCGTGACGCGGCGGCTGTTCACCGTGCCCGGTGTCGTGGCAGTGAATTCCTGGGGCGGCACGACCAAGCAGTACGATGTCGACGTCGATCTCAATAAGCTCGATGCCTACAACGTGACGCTGTCGCAAATTATCACCGCGCTCGGTAATTCCAACATCAACGTCGGCGGCCGTGAAATCACGGTCGGCCAGCAGTCGGTGAACATCCGCGGCATCGGTCTGATGGACTCCGGCGGCAATGCCGATTTGACGCAAGGCTGGCGGGTCAACGACATCGAGAACGTTGTGCTCGCTCAGGTTAATGGCGTGCCCATTCAGGTGAAGGACGTCGCGAAAGTTACCGTCGGTCACGTGCCGCGGCTTGGCATCGCCGGCAAGGATCATGACAGCGACGTTGCCTTGGCAATTGTCGTTATGGGCCGCGTCTATCACACCAATGACGTGATCCCCCGGATCAAGGCGAAAATCGACCAGATGAACGGCGACGGTACGCTGCCGCCGGGAGTCAAGCTCGTTCCTTACTACGATCGTGCAGCACTGGTGTCGGTCACAACCCACACGGTCCTCCACAATCTCATCTTCGGCTGCCTGCTGGTTTTCATCATCCAGTGGGTTTTCCTCGGCAATTTGCGCAGCGCCATCATCGTCGGCGTCAACATTCCGTTTGCGCTGTTTTTCGCCGTCATCGTCATGGTGCTGTTGGGAGAGGACGCCAACCTGCTCTCGGTCGGCGCGGTCGATTTTGGCATCATCGTCGATTCGGCGGTGATCCTGATCGAGAACATTTTCAGAAATTTTCAGAGTCCTGGAGAGCGCCAGAGCCTTCTGCATCAACTCGCGGAAGGACGTTTTGGCCCGGACCCGACGCGAACCGCCGGTTCGTCGCACGCCCCGCAGTGGACCGATCGGCTGCGTCTCATTTTCGCCAGCGCGCTGCAGGTCGATAATGCGATTCTCTTTTCCGCTTTGATTACGGTGGCTGCGTTCGTGCCGTTGTTCACCATGCAGGGGGTAGAAGGTCAGATTTTCAGCCCGATGGCACGGACCTATGGGCTCGCGCTGTTTGGCGCGCTCGCGTCGACGTTTACGATCACGCCGGTATTGGCTTCGTTTCTGTTGCCCCAGCACGTCGAGGAAACCGAGACCATCGTCGTTCGGGCGCTGCGCTGGACGTACATACCGGTTCTGCATTGGTCGCTGCGCCACCGCAAAACCATGGCGGCGGCGGCTGTTATTTTTCTCGTCATCGTTGGCGTGTTGATGACGCGGCTTGGCGGCGAGTTCTTGCCCGCGCTGGAAGAAGGCAATCTGTGGATTCGAGCGTCGATGCCGCCAACGATTGGGCTGGAGGCCGGCGAACCGGCGGCAGCCAAGATGCGTGAGATTCTTCTCCGCCATCCTGAAGTCATTACCGCCGTCTCTCAGCACGGGCGGCCCGACGACGGCAGCGACGCGTCGCCGTTCTCGAACGTTGAGCTGTTTGTTCCGTTAAAGCCGTTCGACGAATGGCCGACCGGATTGACGAAAGACATGCTGACCGCGCAATTGCAGAAGGAGTTTAGTGACGAACTCCCCGGCGTCGATTTCAACTTTTCTCAGTACATTCAGGACAACGTCGAAGAGGCGCTCTCAGGCGTCAAAGGTGCCAATTCGGTGAAGATCATCGGCCGCGATCTGCCGACGATCGAGCGGCTGGCGACCGAAGTGATGCAGCAAATGCAGCGGGTGAAAGGCATCACCGATCTCGGCATTTTCCATGTGCTCGGACAGCCGAACCTGAACATCAAGGTCAATCGCGAGAAGGCCGCCCGCTACGGCCTTAATACCGGCGACATGAACACGGTCGTGCAAGCGGCGTTGGGCGGGGCCACGACCACGACTTTGCTTGAAGGCGATCGTCAGTTCAGCGTCGTCGTCCGGCTGCCGCCCGCATATCGTTCGAGCCTTGAAGCCGCGAGCCATATCAAAGTCGGCTACCAGACGCCGAATGGCACCAACGCCTATATTCCCTTGAACGAACTCGCCGATATTTCGCTCGATACCGGAGCCTCGTACATCTATCACGAATCCGGAGAGCGCTACATTCCGGTCAAGTTCAGCGTTCGCGACCGCGACCTCGCCGGTGCGGTCACCGAAGCCCAGCAACTGATCGCCCAGAATGTCAAGCTCCCGGTCGGCTATCGCATCGCGTGGGCCGGCGAATTTGAAAGTCTGCAGAACGCGCAAAAGCGGCTCGCGATCATCGTCCCGATCAGCCTTTTGTTGATCATCGTTCTGCTTTACGGCTTGTTCAATTCGCTGCGCGACAGCTTGATGGTTCTCGCCGGCATTCCGTTTGCCGCCGGCGGCGGCGTGCTGGCGCTGTATGTCACCGGTTTGAATTTCAGCATCTCGGCCGCCGTCGGATTCATTTCGCTGTTCGGCGTTTCGGTGATGAACGGAATTCTGATCATGACTTACTATAATGAGACCAGAGCGACCGGCGTGGGCACCATCAACTCGATGTTCCATGCCGCCTCGCAGCGGATGCGGCCGATGCTGATGACGGCGTTGTCGGCTTGCATCGGCTTGCTGCCGGCCGCGGTTTCGACCGGCATCGGCAGCCAGGTACAGCGGCCGCTTGCCACCGTCGTGGTCGGCGGCATGTTCATCGGGCCGATCATCCTGCTTGTGGTCGTGCCGGCCGTGCTTACGTTGTTTCTTGGGCCGGGGGAGCTGACGGTCCGGGCCGGTGATTCACGAGCGCCGCAACCGGCGGAGTGAACGCGATGTTTGCGAACAAAGACACAGGAATTGGCTGCCGGTTTTTTGCGATCATGTTGCTCGGCCTGCTGCCTCAGGTAGCCTTTGCGGAGGATGCCGGCTCTGGTGGGCATCGGGGCGACGCGTCTTCAAATGTCTCCGCCGCGCCGAATGGTGCTCAGGCGCCGTCCAGCGAGAATGCGGTCTCCGAATCCGCTGTGAAGAATACCGATGACATTGACTTGCGCATCACGGTGCAACCCCGCCACACCGGCAGCAAGCCGGCGAAAGCGGGGGTGGCGAACGTGAAATTCAGCTTAGCCGGTGTGAAGAATCCGCACCGCCGGGTGTTCTCTGCGTCGAGAGCGTACCAGCAGACGCAGCGAAACGCCGTCAGCGTCCCCATCAGTCAGCACGAACTATTATTGGATCGGCGCGCCGGCGAGCATTCTCTCACTCTACCGACAACGCATCCTCCCGCCGCGACGATCGGCAACACGACGCTCGGTATCGTCAAATCCGGCTCCGGACTTGGCCATCAGATTATCGTGCCCCCGAGCGCCAACCCGACCATACTTAGTCGCGGTATAAGTGGAACGAACGCGGGCCGCCGTAGTGTCAACTCAGTCAACATCGGCGGACCGGCCCGAACGGCCGTTGGTCTCAACGGGACCTTGATGCGACCGACGCATTGAACGGGATCAAACACAGGCTATCCGCCTTGTTTTTTCACGGGGCGTGACTTACGCCGCATTCGAACTCGCTTCAAACGGCCGCCCAAGTTTCGGCAAAAGCGATTACAAATGCCTGATTCCCTGTCGCTTTCGCCGTGGGCACCGCAGATGCATATCGTTTCTATATGCAGTGCACCCGTTATTTATATGCAACCTATATTTCCGGTCCGAAAAGGTTTATAATCATTACAAAGAAGGGCCGGAACTGGCCATTAGGAGGAACAGCATGACGACCTGGACCGAACGGGTTCGGCGGGCGAGTGCTGCCGAACAAGGCGTTTCTTTGAGGTTGCGATTACTAGGTGGGGCGCTGCGGGTCGCGTTCATTGCTTTATTGCTGGTCATTATTGTTCGCGTCAGCATGCCTCAGAATGAGACCATTTGGACCGCTTACGACACTCCGGGTGACCTCGTTCGACTGGTGTTGGGTTTTGCCGCCTGCGTTTGGATCGGCTTCCAGTTCTTTGTTGCTCCAAGAGACGCCCACAGTCTTCGGACCTGGCTCTACATCGGCGCCGTCGCGCTGCCCTTAGCGGTCATCTGCCTTATCGTCATCTGGTAAGTCGTTAGCTCTCGCACATCGCTGGCGCGCCACCTAATGCGCCGGTTGACGATGGCTCGAGCGCATCGCGAGGCTTCGGTGCACGCCGAGCAGAGCATATTAAGTCAATCGGTCAAACGCGTCGGCCGCCTTCGAAAAATCGCCCGGCAACTTGTTCTCTTACGTTCACGCCACTCGATGATATCGTCTGAGAGCCACGCCATTCGAGGCAGGCCGACATAGCCGTCCGTGAATGAATTGCGAAAATGCCGGATTTGCTGCGCTGAAATTCCATGGGGATGACCGGAAGCTATTTTTTCGCTATTAAAAATCGGTTCTTTCAATATCGACTCCGACCGGGAAGGGCTGCGAAAAATCGCAGCTTGGGGAAAAGCCCTCGAAGGGCGCGCCTCGCATTCTGTTGCTTCCCGTTGCGGTGCGGCAGTTGCGTTCGGTGACAGGGGTGGGTCATGAAACGGTTGTCGCTTTTGCTTGGCGTCGTGGCGTTGCTCGTGGCGACGGCCCCAAATCGTTCAATGGCGGCGGAAGCACTTGGCGCCTGGACGAACGGGTTGCCGACCGCCTGGGCCGAGGGTTCATCTTGCGATCCTTGGGTCGATTACAATTGCACGCCAAGCAAGGCAGCAACAGCCATGGCGCTTAAGGCCGCCGCGGCGAGCGGCTATTGCGATCCATACTTGAACTACAAGTGTCTCGACAAATATCTCGGCGATGATGTTTTCACGCGTTTCTTCCGCTACTACCAGCTTGAGTGGGGCAAGGGCGTAGCACCTTCCGATCCGAGTGCCCCGCCCGGTCGCCGTTCCGACGCCGCGTGGCCGCCGACCCCGGCATCATCGCCACCGATGCCGTTCACTGAATGGCCGTACGGCGGAACGCAGAATATCGGCGTGACCAGGCCAAGTTCGGTTGACTCGCCGCTGATGGTTGCGGTCGGTAATACGCAACTCGGTCAGGCGATGAACGACGCACATATCCAAATTTACGGTTGGGTCGCTCCGGCGGGCAATCTCAGTACCAACACCGTCAAACCGGCGGGCAATGCGCCGGCGGCGTATGACTATACGCCGAACACCGTTCAACTCGACCAAGCCGTGATCTACATCGAGCGGCTGGCCGACACCACGCAAAACGATCACTTCGATTGGGGCTTCCGGTTGTCGGGGCTGTATGGCGTGGACTACCGGTACACCACCGCCTACAGCCTTTTCAGCTATCAACTTCTCAACCACAACGACGTGTACGGCTTCGACTTTCCGATGGTATACACCGACCTCTACTTTCCGGTGTTGCAGGGAATTGATGTACGCATCGGGCGCTTTATTTCTATTCCGGACATCGAAGCTCAGCTGGCGCCAAACAACTACACCTATGTGCACTCGCTGACCTACACATTCGACAACTATACCAACACTGGCGTCGAGGTTACAGCGGCTGCCACCAAGAACTGGATCGTTCAGCTCGGCGTGAGCGTCGGCAGCGACACCATGCCGTGGAACGCGGGCGCGCGCGTTACCAATTTGATGCCGGGTAATCCGCTTTATCCCGGCGCGACGATGTTAAAGGACCCAGGGGCGGTACCGTCCGGCACGGTTGGGCTTCGCTGGACCAGTGACGATGGCAAGGACGATCTTAACATCGTCATGGACGCCTGGAATGGCGGCCAGTGGGGTTACAACAACCTGCAATGGGTTGGTTTGACCTATTATCACAAGCTCAGCGACTACTGGAGCATGGCATTCGAGACCTGGAACATTCACGAGAACGGGGTGCCAAACCTCAACAGCGCTACAAGCCAAGGGATTATCGCCGGCGGCGGGACGCCCTTCAGTCCGCAATTCACGCCGTTCAACGGCCCAAACGCGGCAGTTTGCGCCGGCCCCAGCTCGTGGAACGGCGCCACGGCCTCGGCGAATACCGTTGCCGGCGCCCCTCTAACCTGTAGCTCTGACACTCAGACCTTTCTTGTCTATCTGAACTATTCGCCAAATAGACTGAACAATTTCTCGCTGCGCACCGAGTATTTCGACGACCCGAATGGGCAGCGTACCGGAGTGCCGAATGCATATCTGGATGCTGCGTTAAGCTGGCAGCATTGGTTCTCGCCGCAGATCGAGATGCGTCCCGAAATTGCGTACTACCATGCGAGCAACAACCCGGCCTTCAACGGCGATATCGCCGCCGGTATCGCTCCAACAAGGAATTGGGCGGTCATCGCAGCCAGCGACATCATCATTCACTTCTGAGAAAACCGGATATTCCGCTTCCAAGACGGCCGGCCTTGCGGTTCGCGCCGCAAGGAATCTCTTCGACTCCTGGCGCTTTGAAATCATGCCCAGAAAACTGAGCGTGACTATCCGATTCAACCGATAGGGATGCACGGGCGCGGCGGGAGCCACAAAAATTTATGACTTTCATATATTTATCGATCGGGACTCGTCTCGACTTAATATGGGCGTGTTTGGGAAAATACCTGCAACAAATGCAAGCTCGGACGGTACGCCTGCCAGTTTCACCCTCTAGGCGGATTCCCCCTGGGTAATGCGATGACTAAAGTGCTGGTCGTTGATAACGAAGCGCGGGTCAGGCGAATTCTTCGTGCCGAGTTCGAGCTCCATGGGTTTTCCGTGATCGAAGCCGAGAATGGCGCGGCGGGCCTTCGGGCGGCGACCATGAACACGCCGGACTTAATCATTTTGGACACTAACTTGCCCGATCTTGAGGGATCCGAAGTGCTGGAGCGGATTCGTTCGTGGTCGAACGTTCCCGTCATCGTTCTGTCGATCCAATCCGACGAGCGCGAAAAGGTCCGCTTGCTCAAGCTCGGGGCCGACGATTACGTCGTAAAGCCGTTCGGAATCTCCGAATTGTTGGCGCGCAGCGAAGCCGCGCTACGCAGGAATTTGCGCAGCACCAACCAGGATCCAGTGGTGCGGGCGGGTCCGCTCGCCGTCGACCTGGTGTCGAGGGCGGTGACTTTGAACGGACGCCGCGTGCAATTGACCCGAAAAGAATACGCCCTCATCGAAGGCCTCGCTACTCACGTCGGGCTGGTGGTGACGCATCAGCAATTGATACGGGAAATTTGGGGCAATCATGCGGGCAACATCCAGTACCTGCGCATTCTGGTGCGCAAGCTTCGGCAAAAGATCGAGGTCGACGCGACGCGTCCGTTGCTGATCGTCAGCGAGTCGGGTGTCGGTTATCGGCTCGATCAGGGCGAACCCGGAACGACGCCCGATCGGCGCGGAATTTCGTCGGATACGGATACGAGCTGTTCGGTCTGATCGGTCGCGCGAGTGCGTTTGGAGTGATGCGTTAAGGTTCGATCAGCCGTCCGGTGGCGGCCTTGATGACAGCCTCGGTGCGGGTTGAGGCGCCGAGCTTGGCACGCGCGTTGTCGATGTGAAAATCGATCGTGCGCTTGGTCAAGCCGACGATCTGAGCGATCTCGGCCGAAGTTTTGCCGCGAGCGGCCCAGGTCAGGACTTCGACTTCGCGATCGTTTAACCCGGCAAGCTTCGGCCACAACCCTGTGCGTGCGACCCCCGCCAGCCGCGCCATGATGATGGTCGCCAGCACCTCGAAATCGATCGGCTTGGTCACGTAGTCGTCGGCACCCAGTTGGCGGCCCTTTAACTCGTTGTCCCGATCGGTGAGCGCGGTAAGGAACACGAACGGCATTTTCGCAAAGCGCGGCGCCAGCGCAATCAAACGTTCCAACAGTTCGAAGCCGGACATCATCGGCATGCTGATATCCGACAGCACCAGGTCCGGCATCGTTTTGAGGATGGCGCGCGAATCCCTCCCGGCCATCGTAGGCCAATGTGACCGCATAGCCGCGGTCGACCAGTTCCTCGGCGATCAGCGCCGCGGTTTCGCGGTCGTCCTCGATACAAAGGATCTTTTTCTGAGCTTTAGCCATGGCGTTACCGTAGTCCCGAAGATAGTTCGGATAATAAGAAAATTCAGCCCCGCCGGAGGCGGTGGCCACGGCAGTTCCCGGCTCTGGGTTTCTGGCGACCGCGGTTTCGTGTATAAATCGTCTACACGGAGCGCGATTCACAAAGGTCGCCGTTGCAGCCTGAAGGCTTCACTCACCGATGGTTGGCCCCTATGCGGCAGCCACAATCGATCCGGTTTCACCTTACCGCGGTGTTCCTGGTCTTCTTTTTGCTCGTCGTCGTACTGGGCTTGTTCAGCATCTGGCGGCTGAGCAATTTCAATCGCCTGTCCGCCGACGTCGCTGAGTTATGGCTGCCAAATACCCGTGTGCTCGGCGACCTCAATAACTTCACCTCCGACTTTCGCGCCATCGAAGGCAGCAATCTGATCTACTCAGATCCTGCAGAAATCGCGGCGACCGAGAAGCAGATGGCGGAACTCGACCGGTCCATTGCCGAGGCCGAGCGCGGCTTCGAGCGGATCCGGCATGATTCGGCCGAGGGTGAATTGTATGGCCGCTTCAAACAGCGCTGGACCGACTACCGGACCATCGTCAACCAGATGCTGGTGCTGTCGCGCACCGGCCGCAAGGCCGATGCACTGGCGATTTACGGCGGTAGCTCTCGCGCCGCTTACGACTCGGCAAGCGACGCGCTCGGTCAGTTGACCGACCAGGCGGTCGCCAATGCCCAGGCCGCGAGCGATCGTCTGCGTGTCGCTTACCGGCAGGCTTTTTGGCTTATTACGCTCGGCATCGTCATCGCCGGCATCATGGTCGTCGCCGCGCTGGTCCACATCAGGCGTTCCATCTCGGACCCGCTGTTGCATCTGGCCGACCGTATGCGCCAGCTCGCCGCCAACAATACGACGACCGAGATTCCAGAGACCGAAAGGCGGGACGAGATTGGCGAAATGGCGCAAGCCACCATCGTCTTCCGCAACAATGCGATCGAGCTGGTGCGGAGCCAACGGGTGCTGGCCCGCCAGGCGGCGTTGCTGGAGGAGCAACTGGCCAATGAGCAGCGGCTTGCGCTGCTGCAGCGCAATTTCGTGTCGATGGCGTCCCACGAATTCCGGACCCCTTTGACAATCATCGATGGCCACGCCCGGCGCTTGATCAAAATGAAGGAATCAGTGACGCCGTCGGAAATTGACGAGCGCGGCGGCAAGGTGCGCGCCGCGGTGTTGCGACTTACTCACCTGATCGACAATTTGCTCAACTCTTCCCGCGTTATCGACGGCGGCACCGAGCTTTATTTCACGCCCGCCGAGATGGACATGGCAGCATTGCTGCACGAGGTTTGCCAATTGCACCGGGAGATGGTTCCGGGCGCCGAGATCGTCGAGCGGCTTCCGGCGGCACCGATCGCCGATGTTCGGCGATGCCAAACTGCTGCTCCAGGTTTTCAGCAATCTGTTGTCGAACGCCGTCAAGTACTCGCCGGGGGGCGGCAAGATCGAAGTCGACGCGGCGGTCGAGAGCGACGAAATTGTCGTCACCGTTGCCGATCGGGGCATCGGTATTCCCGCAGGCGACCTCGACCGGCTGTTCGAGCGCTATCATCGCGGCAGCAACGTCTCAGGAATCGTCGGTACCGGGGTCGGCCTTTATCTGGTCAGGATCGCGGTTGACCTGCACGGCGGCCGCATTGAGGTGCACAGCAAGGAAGGCGGCGGTACGCGATTTTGCGTACGGCTGCCAATCAAGGGTGCCGTTCCAAAGGACGAACGCCAGCCGTTGCCAGTTGAACCCGGTGAAACGGTGGACGCGCCATCGATCACCAACAGCTTTGCGGGAGACTCCGGATGAAGACGTTTGCCATTACTGTTACGCTGCTGATGTGCGCAATGTGGGCGACGGTCTGTTCCGCAGGCCAACCCGTTGCGCCGCTGACGGACGTGCCGGTGATTCAAGTGGATTGGCAGGCGCCGCAATCGCTGCCACGGCGATTCCGCAACCATTGTGGCTACGATCGTTTCAGCGGCCGGCCTTATTGCTCGGATCATTGCGGGTCCGATTATCAGTTCTATTTTTGCTCGCGTGAATCGTTCGGCTGTTGCCGACCGGGCTTCGGCTATTGCGACTGGAACGGGTTGCTGCGCTGCCATCCATGATGTGACGCCGGCCGGCGCGGTGTTCAGCATGGTTGAACACGCGTTGCCGGATTGCAGCAAAAAGCGTTACGCGGAGCTAACGATTCTCCGCGATCAAGTTTCACCACATGTTTAATAATTGAGGCCATCAAGGTTGCGTCCGAGCCTGGGCTAGAGGGCGCAATCATGCGAATAGCAACCAAGACCGTGTGCGATTGTTCCAGGAATTTTTCGTCGAGAGGCGTCGCAGCCCTACGCGGGGCGGTGACAAGATTTCGCGCCGCGCGAGACGGTAACGTCGCACTGATGTTTGGCTTGTCGCTGGTGCCCATCGTGTTTTTGGGCGGCATGGCGCTGGATTTCGCAAGCGCCATGCAAAAAAAGGCCATTCTCGATGCCGCCGCCGATGCCGCCGCGCTTTCAGCGGTTACGCCCGCAATGATGACGCAATCGGATCAGGCGGTCATGACCGTGGCGCAAAATATGTTTGCGGCGCAGGCCGCGAACATTCCGGGATTAAATTACGAGCCGCCGACCGTGACCGTTACCGACAGCTTGCTGACGCGCAACGTTACCGTCACTTACACGGCTTCTTCAGTAAACAAGTTTGCGAGCATCTTGGGCATGCCGAATTGGCCCATCAACTCCAACGTCTCCTCGCCCCAGGCCATGAACACGGCGGCGCCGAACATCAATTTTTATCTGCTGCTGGACAATTCGCCGTCGATGGATCTTCCGGCCACGTCAGCCGGAATCACCGCGATGATCAACGCCACCAAAAACGCGCCGTCGACCGGAGGCAACGCAGGCGGCTGCGCCTTTGCGTGCCACGAGTCCGACCCGGCCGCGGATAACCTCGGCAATCCCGGCGGCGTCGACAACTATCAACTTGCGCAAAATCTCGGCGTAGTGACGCGGATCCAGAACATGGCCACCGCGACGCAGTCGCTGATGACTACGGCGACGGCGACGGAAGCGTCGAACAACGCTGCCTATAAGGTGGCGATCTACACCTTCAACGATTCATCGAGCCCCAACATTATCTTCGCCCCGGGGGGCCAGCCGTCATCTGATTTAACGAGCGCGAAGGCCGCAGCGGCCAATATCAACGTGTTGGAGGTGTACTCCAACAACTATCTTACGAAGACCAACAACAATAACGACGCGGATACCGACTTCGAAACCGCCATGTCGTACGTCAACGGCATCATGCCACTTCCGGGTACAGGCTCGGCGATCAGCACGCCGCAAGAGGTGCTGTTCATTGTTACCGACGGTGTCGATGACGAGGTCTCATCGACATGTTCGCAGAAGCTGGACGGTACCCGATGCCAGCAGCCATTCAATACGACGTGGTGCACCACGGTGAAGAACCGCGGCATCCTGATTGCGGTGCTGTACACCGAATATCTGCCGCTGCCTGCGTCGGGTACCGGAAGCAACAGCTGGTACAACAGCTACGTTGCGCCCTACCAAAGCCAGATCAGTTCCAACCTGCAGAACTGTGCGTCTTCGAACTTGTTTTTCTCGGTCACGACCGACGGCGACATCACCGCGGCCATGCAGACGCTGTTCCAGACGGCGGTAACGACGGCGCGTCTGACGCAATGAGCGAAACCGGGTCGGCGCACCGGATCAAATGCTAACAAAGCTGTTAAGCGGCTTGTGACCATCCCCGGCGGAATCCGGCAAATCGCGTACACTGTTAGTGGGCGGTTGGTTATCGCGTGTTGAGATAAGGCAAACCGGATCGGCAGGCGTTATGCGCTCCGTCATCATCTTCGCCTTGCTGGCGCTCGCCGCCGGCGTCATCGTGCCGCGCTACGCGACCCAGATGACTGCGGGATCCGCACCAGGCGCACCGGCGGCGATGGCTGTGCAGCCGGCGCCGGTCGCGGCGGACGCGGCGGGGAATTCGCGGTCGATGGTCGTGCCGCGTGACGCGCGCGGTCACTTCCAGGTCGACGGCCGGATCGACGGCCGGCAGCTCAGTTTTATGGTCGACACCGGCGCCTCAGTGATTGCGCTGACCGCAAGCGATGCAGCGCGGCTCGGCATTCATCCGGCGCAGCGCGAGTTCGTCGCGCCAGTCAAAACTGCTAATGGCACGGTGCGCGCCGCGCCGACCGAGCTCGACATGGTGGAGGTCGGCGATCTGGTCGTTCGCGACGTCGCCGCACTGGTCCTGCCGGACGAAGCATTGAGCGAAAATTTGCTCGGGCTATCGTTTTTGTCGCGGTTGCGGCGGTTCGAATATAGCGACGGCAAACTCGTGCTCGAACAGTAGCGCCGGTTTAGTCAGCCGGTGTGCGGCACAGCTTACTTGGTCATTGGCACGACGCAGTTCTATTTCCGGCCGGCAATTCCTCGTTAACGATCTTTGCCCCGTCGTTCGGTGTTTCGGGCAACGAAAAATCAATGCCTTTCAACCAATTCTAACGAGTGACAACAGGAATTTGTGCTCGGCCGGTTGGCTCATCTGAAGCGGCGCGACAATCAACCCGGGAGCCGATCGGTACGGAGCCGGATGGTGGGAAAAGCGGACACGCTTGTGATGATCAAGAAACTCTCCGGAGATTTCCTCTTACGCACGCGAAGTTTCTTGCGCTTTTGCCGTGACGAGGCTGGAGCGACGGCGGTCGAATTCGCAATCATCGGGCCCGCTTTTATCGCCACGCTGGTCGCCGTGCTGCAGGTCTGTATTTATCTTTTTGCGCAGATGGCCATCCAGAACGCGGCGGTGGAAGCCGGCCGCTATTTCATGACGGGACAGGCGCAGACGAACGGATGGACCGCCAACACGATCGTCGGCATGGTCTGTCCAACGGCGCTCTTCACTTGCGGCAACATGTATATTGTCGTGCAGGACTACTCGACCTTTGCAGGCGCCAGCACGACTGCGCCGTCCATGTACAACGGGAGCACGGCCTACACGCAGCCCAATTACACGTTCAACAGCACTGGCGCGGCGCCGGGCGACGTCGTGGTAGTCCAGCTTGTTTATGCGTGGCCGGTCGTCACCGGGCCGTTGGGGTTCAACATCACCAATCTGCCCAACAATCAAATCCAGCTGACCGGTACCAGCGCATTCCGGGTGGAGCCCTACCTATGATGACGGCGCTCCTTGGCAACATGCGGCGTTTTATCGGCTCTACGCGTGCGGTCGCCGCGCTCGAGTTCGCCATGATCATGCCGGTCCTGCTGCTGTTGTTTCTCGGCTCGTTCGATGCCGGCAACGCCATTGTCGTGTATGCGAAAGTGCGGGCGGCGACCTACTCGCTGGCCTCCATCACCAATCAATACGGCGACGGTACCAATCCGAATTATCCACCGATTTCGACCACGATCATGACCACGATAACGGGTGCGACGACTGCAATTCTCGCGCCGTATTCGAGTTCGTCCGCGACGGCCATCATTTCGCAGATCAAGGCGACGTCAGCCACGGCGGCTGTGGTCAGCTGGAGCTATGCGGTTAACGGCACCGCTCTGACGCCAGGCAATCCCTACACCAACTTGCCGGCAAATTTCGCCGCCAATTCCTGCAACGGCACCTATCCGTGCTACGCGATTTTCGCCCAGGTGAGTTACCCGTTTTCACCGCTGTTCGGCGCTTTTCTCACCGGACCGATCACGCTTGCGGACAGCCTGTACACCACGCCGCGTGTCAGTGTCTGCGTGCAGTACAACAGCACGCCGGCAAGCTGCTAAACCTGCCGCGGGTCGATATCGTCTCAAATCCGATATGAACCGTGTGGTCCGCGCGGCCCGGTCTCCGGGCTGCGGAAAAAGACTTTGGCTAGTGCGATACGTGAGCCGAGATCAAGGACTGCTGAAACATTTGAATAAGCGCGCTCTGGATGTCCTGCGGCGTGCTCGCAGTGTAGTAGAAATTGGGCGAGGCGCAGGCCTGCAATGCGGCTGGAATATTTGCAACGTTACTGTTGGCGTAGCCGTCTTCATCATTGGCGAACGCGGAGTTCGCATCCTGAATCGTCTCATACGGAATATAGAGCACCGCCACCGTGATGCCGCGGGATTTCATGGCGCCGCAATAATCGGTGGTTTGCTCGCTGTTGGGCGGGATGATCGTCGCGGAATTTTGATACGGCACGCTGCCGTTCGCGTTCCAGTTTTGTGAACCCCAGGCGCCGCTGCTGCCGGAATGCGTCTGGTAATCCTGCGAGCCGTCGGTCACGATGAAAACGTAGGGCAGGGTGTTGGTCGCGCTGCCGCCGGTGCCAACCGAAGTAATGAAGGTGTTCATGCTCGAGAGCGCATTCTCGAAATGCGTGCCGCCGGATCCGAGCGTCGAGTTCGCCGAGCCGGTGCCGCCGTTATCGAGCAGGCCGGCGAGGTCTTGCGCAAAGGTAGTGATGGTCGATCCGGTGAAACTCGTTGTCTGTCCGACCGAGCACGCATTGCTGCTGCCGGCTGCCGAGGTGCACAGATTGACGATGAACGGATACAAGCCGACGCTGAATTGATTGCTGATTCCGGTATAGGTTTCGGTGCTCTGCGCTTGCTGCAGTAATGCCGTCACCGCGTAGCCAACGGCGTCTGCGCGCAATTGAATGCACGACGTCGTGCCGGGATTGGGGCAGGAGCTGACCTGGGGACTGGTCCAATTAACGTACTGGCCGCAGCCGGACGGATAGGAGGTGCTGGTGGTGCCCGCGATATGCCCTGAAGGCTTCGCCGGCGTGGTGCTGTCATTGGTGTTAGTGGGAGGCGGCGTTTCATTGCCGGGAACGCAGTTCGTCGGATACGCCGGCGTGGTTCCGAGACGGCTTATCAAAAACCCCATGCAGTAGCCGCCCGGATAGCCGCCCGGCCATTGACTGGAAATCGGGAAGGCCGCGTTGGTGTATTGCTGCGGGGCTGGGGGCCAGGATCCCTGCCACGGGCCGGCTGATCCGGATTGAGTCGAGGTTTGCTGGCAGGCGGTGTTCTGCGTCGCCCAATGGCAGGCGAACTGGCAGCCTTGCGGATAGCCGCTGTTGGGCGGGCTGTTTGAAGGATGCAAATTGTCGGGGTTGACCGACATAAGCCTGACCTGTTCCGCGGTGGTGGAGGGAAAACTCATGGAGCCGGAGACATCGAGCATCAGATAAAAGCTGATGTAGGTCGCCAGCGTGACGCTTGCGGTGGACGAGCCGGAGAGCGCGATGTTCGAATAGCCGATGACCTTCAGAAAGGTCGTCGGTACGTTGTAGGAATAGGTCAAATTTGCGGTAACCGTCATTCCGGTCTTGGTGACAGTGCCGGTGTCGCTCACGCCCGAAAGCGCGGTGGTGTCGGAACCGAAGAAATTCTGGATGTACGATTGTCCGCCGGAAACCGCTCCGTTGCCGCTCATGGACTTTGCCGTCGCCGCGATCGGCGAGTTGTTGGAGACCGTCGCCACGGCCGCCGCGTCGGCGGCAGCCTGAAGCTTGGTCTTGATCATCGAGGCGTAGGAATAATCGACGACGCACCCGATCGCGGCGATGACCGGGATGGCGGACAGTGCGAACATGATCGCGGTATTGGCGCGTTTGTTCGACCGGAACTCCGAGATTCCACCGCGCATTCGCTCGAGAATGGCGGGCAGCGCTGTTGCAACGGGCTTGAACATGGGCGTACGGGCTCCAATGCCGCGTTTCTAGGCTCGAATAGCTAGAAAATTGTTACCCTGATCGCAGACTCGCCGGGCCTTTGCTGCGACGCAATGGCCGCTTTTGCCGTTTCAACAGCCCTGCGGCAGCGGCACCGAAGTGACCAGCCGCGGATAAAAGTACGCCGTCTCGTAAATGTCGACGGTGCCGGTGACCACGTAGCCGAGTTGAGGCGTATAGGGGTAAGTCGCTTCGCCCCAGAGCAGCGAAATGTTGGCGGTTTGCAGGGCAACCGGCAGCGTTACCGATGAACCGATTGCGTGCCCGGTGCCGTTGAGCGAGCAGCTCCAGGTGATGGTGCCCTGGCCTTGACCGTTGGTGCTCACTTCCGAGAGGGTCATGACCAGGTTTGTCGGCGGATATGGGGCCACGATCTTCGCTGATGCGCCGAGAATGCCGGTCATTGCGGCTGGATCGATGCTGAGTTGCTGCGAGGCGAGATCGGTTACGGTGCGCGCGACCTCCGTCACCTTGAACTCGATGGCAAGGCCGTCGCCGAGTTCAACGCTGCCGATGTACATCAGCAGCATGAACGGCAGCACCAGCGCAAATTCAATCGCGGATACGCCCTCGTTCTGGCGCGCAAAATGGCCCAGACGCGAGCGAAGCGCGACGATCGCCGCAGCGAGCCTCATCAATAGGGCTCATTTTGGAAGACGGCGGTCGACATCAGCAGCCGATCGCCGTTTCCAAGATTGGAGAGATTAAATCCAAGCGGGCCGAGGACGAGCGGCCATTGATACATCACCTGAACGACGACGATCTCGCCTGGACCGCCAGGCGTATAACTCCAGCTATTGGTGATCTGACCTTGCGCATTGTAGGTCAACGTCGGAGCCGCCGTGTTGACCGCGGCAAACGTGGGATAGTTCTGCACGTCGATCATCAAATTGTTGCAATTGAACAGCGCGTAGATGTTCTGACACACCCAGTTGTTGAATTGCGCCTGGGTCATGTTGGCGTTCTGCGCCTGGCCGGTCAGGATGTAGCGGCTTGCTTGCGCGACCGCTGCGTCAAGCTCACGGCCGGCGAGAAAAACCACGGCTGTTTGAACGAGGCCGATGAGCAGCGCCAGAAACGGCACCGCCACGATGCTGAATTCGATTGCGGTGGTGCCGGCCTTGTCGCGGACAAGACGCCGGAACGGCCGAAGCGGCTTGGCACAAACGGCTAGGCTGCGCAGAAGTGCCGTGAACATGACGCACTCGTTTTGATGCTGCGCTTCTAGGCTTGAATTGCTAGGAAATTGTTACTTGAATTGATGAAAAGCTGTTGCTTCGGGGAACGGAAGCCTTGATTGGAAGCCTTGATTGGAAGCCTTGGTCTTCAGTGTGGTTGACGGCGTCAACCGATCGCTCACCATGCGACCGGCGCCAGGGTTTTGCGTTTGCAATAAGATTGTTGCACGACGTCGCATAACCGGTCGGGGAGGGGCCTGTGACATCTTATGTGCTGGCGATCGACCAGGGCACGACGTCGACGCGGGCCATTTTATTTCGTGCCGACACCTCGATCGCAGCGTTCGCCCAACGCGAATTTCCCCAGCATTTTCCCGCCGACGGCGAAGTCGAGCACGAACCGGAGGATCTGTGGGCGACAACGCTTGAGACTTGCCGAAGCGCGATGCGCGAGGCCAACGCCACAGCCCGCGACATCGTCGCCATCGGCATTACCAATCAGCGCGAGACGACCGTGTTGTGGCATCGCACAACCGGGCGTCCAGTCTATCGCGCGATTGTCTGGCAGGACCGGCGGACGGCGGAGCTTTGCACGCGAACTCAAAAGCGATGGCCACGAACCCCGCTTCACCGCCAAGACCGGACTTTTGCTCGATCCGTATTTTTCCGGCACCAAGCTCGCCTGGCTGTTGCAAAATACGGAAGGCACCGGCGAGGCGGCCGCGCGCGGCGAACTCGCGTTCGGAACGGTCGATACGTATTTGCTGTGGCGCCTGACCGGCGGAAAAGTTCACGCCACTGATGCGACCAACGCGTCGCGCACGCTGCTGTTCAATATTCACGACGGCGTCTGGGACGACGAGCTTCTGGCGCTGCTCGGCGTGCCGAAAGCAATTCTGCCGCAGGTTCTGGATTCCTCCGCCGCTTTCGGTTTTACCGATCCGGAATTGTTTGGCGCAGCGATTCCGATTTACGGCATCGCCGGCGACCAGCAGGCAGCGCTGATCGGCCAGGCTTGTTTTGCGCCCGGCATGGTCAAGTCAACGTACGGCACCGGCTGCTTTGCCTTGTTGAATACCGGTCGAACGCCGATCGCTTCAAAGAACAGGCTCCTTACCACCATCGCCTATCAGCTCGGCGGTGTCCGCTCCTACGCGCTCGAAGGCTCGATCTTCATTGCCGGCGCCGCCGTCCAATGGCTGCGCGATAGTTTGCATGTCGTGCGGAGCGCCGAAGAAACCGGCGCGCTCGCCGCCGCGGCGGACCCGACGCAGGACGTTTATCTGGTGCCGGCTTTTGTCGGGCTCGGCGCGCCGTACTGGCGTGCCGATGTGCGCGGTGCGCTGTTCGGCCTGACGCGCGCGACCGGGCCGCGCGAGTTGGCGCACGCAGCGCTCGAGAGCGCCTGCTTCCAAACCGTCGACCTATTGGCGGCGATGAAGGCGGACTGGCGCGACGCCGAAACTTCACTAAAGATCTTGCGCGTCGACGGCGGCATGACCGCCTCCGACTGGACCATGCAGCGTCTTGCCGACCTGACTGGCGACATTGTCGATCGCCCCCACATCAAGGAAACCACGGCGCTGGGCGCTGCCTATCTCGCCGGCCTGCACGCCGGCTTTTTTCCCGCGCCGGACCGCTTCGCCAACCTATGGCAATCGGAGCGCCGATTTAGCCCGCAGATGGATGCGGCGACGCGGGAGCGGAAGCTTACGGGCTGGAGCACCGCAGTTCGCCGGTTGCTCTCTTAACGCTTGCAAATCGGCAGCCTCGTTCACGCGGCTTGCATAAATAGTGTATCTTGCTTAAGGCGCGTGGCGTCGCCGCGGGTGTAGCTCAATGGTAGAGCAGAAGCCTTCCAAGCTTATGACGAGGGTTCGATTCCCTTCACCCGCTCCAGCCTTTGCCGTTATTTATGATGATATAGCTCGTGCAGGGTTTTGGGCGCCTCGTCTCGCTGCCACGCAATATCGCTAACTCGCCAATCGTTCTTGATTTTGACGAGGTCGAGCACGACCGCCGACGGCTTGCCGAAATTGGTATACTTGACCGTTGCGCTCGCTTTTCCCGGCGCGGTGTCGCGCATGGCGATGTCGACGTTGGCAATCTCCCAATCCTGCGCGTCGATGAAAGGATCGCCATCGAGCAATCCGACTTCGCCGCGTCGTGCGGCGATGGCCCGATCCTTATTGATCAAGGCTGCGAGCGACGGTTCGAAGTAGCGACGCACAGTTCGAGCGCTATCGAGCGGGATACCCTTTGAGTCCTTGCCTTTGTAGGCGTCATAGATCGACGTCACGAACGCGAGCGCCGACGCATCGGCGGCGATGGCCGGCCGGGCTCCCAGGGCGAATGGGCCGGCGCATAGAATAATGAGAAGGCTGCGTCGCGTCGGCATTGGTCCCCCGGTCTTGAGCCCCGCGGGGCCGCCTGGTTCATCAAACGGCTCGATGGTAGCTTGCTTTACCAGTCGCCACGAGGCATCTGAACACCGCCTAGGAGTGTAGCTCAACTGGCTAGAGCACCGGTCTCCAAAACCGGGGGTTGGGGGTTCGAGTCCCTCCACTCCTGCCACTGAATCCAGGATTAGTGGTGGTCGGCCGTCGAACGAAATGGTGCGCGGCCCCAATGGGGACTCGACTTAATTGGGTTGCCGGACCGTGCTAAGCTTCGCGCGGACAAGGGGCGACGTCCACTATCGGTAGAAGTCAAAAGCGGTCAGGCGCGACGTTCGTCGCACCTGCTGAGGCCGATTGCATGTCGTCCCGTGCAAGGAGGGCGACATGAAATTTTACTGGAAAATACCGAATTCGGACAATTTCACCACAGCAAGCGAATGGACTCCGGCCAGCGTACCGGGCGCCTTCGATCAGGTCCTTTTGACGGGAACCGGAACCGCCTACGACGTCAACGTCACGACCTCGCAGACGGTCCTCACCATCGGCACCAGCCTCGATGCGACTCTGAACATCATCGATGGCACATTTACCGCGGAAGACGGCACCGGTTCGGGAGCCAACAACGGCAAGATCCTTGTTACGAACGCGTCCTTCGACGTCGCCGGAACGATCAACAATAACGGCACTATCGAGCTGATGGCAGGGGGCGGAGGCGCCGAACTGATTCTGCTTGGCGACACCACGCTAAACGGTGGGACGCTGAAGCTTGACAGTAACGCCGAAACCTTCATCGCCGGAGGCGGCATGCTGACCAATACCGGCAACGCCCACATAACCGGTGCGAGCATAATAGACGTTCCAATCGACAACAAGGCGACGATCGATGGGAACAACGCCACCTCCGACCTGCAGCTCGATGCAACTGTGACGAACACCGGAGAAATGCTCGGCGAAAGCAACCCGGGCTTAATCCTCACCACTACGGTCAATAACATTGGCGGCCTGATCGAGGCGAACGCCGGCTTGGTGCAACTCGGCGTACCGGGCACGCCGGGCCAGCCCGGCACGATCATCGGCGGCACAATTGACAATCTGGGTGGGAACTTCCTTCTGGAGGTCGGCAGCCTCGACGGCAGCGGTACCCACCCGATCACCGTCATAGGGCAGATGAATATCGACGACGACGTCGACATTGATGTCGCGGGCGCCTTCAAGACCGACGGTGGCATCTTCGCTCTGAATACAGATTCATCGCTGTTGCTGGGCTTGTCCAACGTAGCGGCCGTCGACACGACGTTCAGCGGTGGCGGTCAGATCGAGATGTCGAGCGCGCTCATCGATCTCAATCCGTCGACGCACGCCGGCAGCGTTCCGCCGAAGCTGAACAATGTCGACGACTTCATCGGCGGTACGGGTACCATCGGAAACGCCGTCACTCCGGGAGCGATCGTCCTAAACAACGAAACGAAAGGCACTGTTGGGGCGCTCAGTGACACGCTGACAATCTATAGCAACGTCACCAACGCAGGCCTCCTGGATTCTACGAATGGTACTTTAAGTCTGGTCGGCAATGTCATCACGAACACGAGCACCGGAAGCCTGACGGCCTTCTCGGGGGCGGACATCGCTCTCCAGAACGCGACAATACGCGGGGGAAAACTAAACGGCCTCGGTGAGTTCGATAGTGACGACGCGGTTCTCGACGGCAGCACGGCGGCGCTGACCAATGCCGGCACCATTGACATGCAAACTCAATTTAGCAACCAAACTTTGACTTTGACCCTTGAGGGTACGATCAACAACGCCGGCACGATGGAACTGTTCCCTTATTCCGGAAGTGCGGGCACCGGCAGCCCCCCAAACGGCATTCCCATCGGATCGGACCTGGTGATCGGCGCTGCCGGCAAGTTGACCCAGGTCACACTGAAAGGCGCCGGCACGATCGCGCTCGACGCTTACGGCAGTGACTATATCATCGGTGACGCGAACATTCCGGGTGGCGTGCCGACAACGCTGGACAACGTCAGCAATTTTATTCAGGGCGCCGGCCGCATCGGCGACGACGGCCTGACACTAAAAAACAGCGGCGAGATCCAGGGGACCGGCTCTTCGCCTTTGGTCATCGACACCGGCTCCCGCACGGTGACGAATACTGGCACGCTGAACGCCACAAACAACGGCGAACTTTACATCAATAGCCCTTTGAACAATAGCGGTGGCAAGTTGACGGCTCGCTTCGGCGAGCTCGTAGCGTCCCAAGGCGCCAGCGGCGGCACCGCAACGTTGTCCCCCGGCGCGACAATCGAGTTTGGCGGACCGACCACCATCGCCGTCCAGTTCGACAGCAGCATCGGTGCGTCGAAAATCCTCGTTCTCGACGACTCCGTGCATTTCAAAGGTGTCATCGGCGGCTTCGGCAAATCCAGCGATCCGCTGCAAGATACCATCGACCTCAACGACATCGATTCGTCGACGGCGCATAAGGTCTCTTTCGCTGGCGGCGTGCTCACGGTGAAGGACGGATCGGGGCATACCGCGCAGCTGCACTTTAGCGGCAGCTATACGATCAACAGCTTCAACCTCAGCGACGACGGTCACGGCGGCACGCAGATCGTCGACCCGCCGGTTGCGCCGCCAGCGAACGCCGCGCTGTTTGGCCATTACCTGGCAGCCGCGTTCCCCACGGCCGTCGATGCCTTCGGCGGCCTTCTGACCAAACCGGAAATCGCTGCGCCGCTGCCGCTGGCTCTGCCGCACCACTAAGACGGACGACGCCTCCCGTACTCCAAAACCGAGGCTGGGGGTTCAGCGATCGCCGGGTTCCGCACATGGAACTCATGGCGGCGGCGAGCTCTGAACTGGACAAACTTGACCGAGTTCTTCATCGTGATATCGCACTTGGTGAGGGATCATTAATTCTGGTCTGATCTTGGACGCGCCGGCGGAGCAACCGGCGCGTTGCTGCATTCAGCGAGGGCACCTTGGGTTACACTGGACCTTTTCCGCACACGTTTTCCGGCGGCGCCACCGTCAGCGAGGTGGTGATCAGCGCCACTACGTTTTCGGGTGCGGTCATCAACGCCGGCACGATCACCAGCGGGATCGTGGTCGAGAGCCACGCCTTCATCGACGACGGCGGCATCCTCGATAGCGGCGGGGTCATCTCCGGCGGCATCAAGGTCGACGGCAGCAGCAAGATTGTCGCCGTCGGTTCGACCATCACGGCGATCGCGATCGAAGATACGCCGGACTTTCTCGGCGGCATCAAGAATGCCGGCATCCTGTCGGCGGTATCGCGGGGCGTTTCGTTACAGCAGGTCTCCACCTTCACCGGCGGACTGGTGAACAGCGGCACGATCGCGGCCGACGGCGGCGCCGGCGTGGTCGCGCAGACGGTAGCGCTATTTTCGGGCGGTGTGATCAATTCCGGCACGATCTCGGCTGCATCGAGCCGCGCCATTTTTCTCAATGATGTCAGCACTTTCGTCGGCGGCGTCAGCAATCACGGCGCGCTGATCGCAGACGGCGAAGGGATCTATACGTTCAATGTCTCGACGTTTACCGGCGGCATCGTCAACGGCGGAAGAATATCGGCCTCCGGCAACGACGGCATTTACGTCCACGACAGCTCGGTGTTTTCCGGTGGCGTTACAAACACCGGTGCAATCTCGGGAGCTTCGTCCGCGATTGTGATTGGCAATGTCGTCAGCTTTGCCGGCGGCGTTACCAACAGCGGGACGCTGTCAGCGCATATTCACGACGGCATCGACGTGCAGGCCATCGCCACCGGCGGCGCGACGTCCGCAATTTCGATGTTCGCCGGCAACATCAGTAACAGCGGCAAGATCTCGGCCGGCCAGACCGGCATTGCCATCGCCGCCGACGCCTACAGCACCAGCTCGACGGCTGACCTCTCGCTGTTCTCGGGCAGCATCGTTAACAGCGGCACGATTTCTGCTGGAGACAACGGAGTCGCTGTAACAGCCTATGCCACCGGCACTCATGCCTCGGGCATTGTGTCGACGTTCGCCGGCGGCATCAGCAATAGCGGGGTGATTTCGGGCGGCGAACACGGCATCCTGATCAGGCCGACGGGAGGAGGAGCGGTCGCCGCAATCGATACGTTTACCGGCGGCATCAGCAATGCCGGCACCGTTACGGCGCTAGACGCCGCCATCTACATCAAAGGTGTCAACAATTTTGGCGGCGGCATCGACAACGCGGGCGGCGGCGTGATCAGCGCGAAAAGTGCCGACGCGATCGACCTGACCAGCTTGGGGGTTTTCGGCAATTCCGGCTCCGGCGGCGGCATCAGCAATGCGGGTACGATCTCGGCGGCATTCGGCCGCGCCATTTTTCTCGATGATGTCAGCACTTTCGTCGGCGGCGTCACCAATCACGGCGCGCTGATCGCAGACGGCGAAGGGATTTATACGCTCGACGTCTCGACGTTTACCGGCGGCATCGTCAACAGCGGAAGAATATCGGCCTCCGGCAACGACGGCATTTACGTCCACGACAGTTTGGTGTTTTCCGGTGGCGTTACAAACACCGGTGCAATCTCGGGAGCTTCGTCCGCGATTGTGATCGGCAATGTCGTCAGCTTTGCCGGCGGCATTACCAACGGCGGGACGCTGTCAGCGCATATTCACGACGGCATCGACGTGCAGGCGATCGCCACCGGCGGCGCGACGTCCGCAATTTCGATGTTCGCCGGCAACATCAGTAACAGCGGCAAGATCTCGGCCGGCCAGACCGGCATTCTCATCGCCGCAGCCGCCTACAGCGCCAATTCCACGGCTGACCTCTCGCTGTTCTCCGGCAGCATCGTCAACAGCGGCACGATTTCCGCCGGAGACAACGGAGTCGCTGTAACGGCCTATGCCACCGGCACTCATGCCTCGGGCATTGTGTCGACGTTCGCCGGCGGCATCAGCAATAGCGGAGTGATTTCGGGCGGCGAACACGGCATCCTGATCAGGCCGACGGGGGGAGGAGCGGTCGCCGCAATCGATACATTTACCGGCGGCATCAGCAATGCCGGCACCGTTACGGCGGCGCTAGACGCCGCCATCTACATCAAAGGTGTCAACAATTTTGGCGGCGGCATCGACAACGTGCGCGGCGGCGTGATCAGCGCGAAAAGTGCCGACGCAATCGACCTGACCAGCTTGGGGGTTTTCGGCAATTCCGGCTCCGGCGGCGGCATCAGCAATGCGGGCATTATTTCGGGCCGGGAAACCGGCATCTTCATCAGAAAGCGTCAGCACTTTTGCCGGAGGCATCGTTAACGCGAGCGGCGGCGTCATCGACGGGAAGGGCGACCAGGGAATCGAACTGAGCAGCGTCGGTGTATTCGGCAATGCCGGCGCGGGCGGCGGCATCAATAACGCCGGCACCATTTCCGCCAACTTCGAAGCGATCGAGGTCCGTAGCGTCTCGGCTTTATCCGGCGGCATCGTCAACAGCGCCGGCGGGACGATCTCGGGCGGGTATATCGGCATAAACGTCCGCGGCGCCAGCCTCTTTTCCGGCGACGTCCTCAATAGCGGCAGCATACGGGGATCGGCAGTCGGCATCGCGCTGCTGGTTTCGACTTTCCAGGGTGACGTCAGCAATGCCGGCACGATTTTCAGTTCGGATGGCAATGCTGTTGCGGTCGAGGCCACGACCTTCGCTGGCAACATCGTCAACTCGGGCAAGCTGGTCGCTTCGGGGCGTGGTCTCGGCCTCGGATTTGCACCGAGCGAAAATAAGGCGGCGTTGGGGACGTTCGACGGCGGTATCGTCAATCAAGGCACCATAAGCGCCGGCTCAACCGGGATCGTGGTTCTTGCCAATACGTTTACAGGCGGCATTACCAATACTGGCACCGTCTCGGCGGGCAGCGCAGGCATAGGGCTTGGCCTTCATCCGACCACTTTCGGTCCCGGCTATGCCGTCAGTCACTTCGATGGCAGCATCGTCAACTCCGGAACCATCACGGCGGCGACCGGCATCGAAGTCTACGGCAGCACGGTCAGCGGCGGCATTGTCGATTCCGGCACCATCGTAGCGACGAGCCACGGCATCGCCATCCTGAGCGGTGCCGAGATCCTCGCCGGCACGGCGCCCTTCGCCATCAACATTACCGGCAAGACGCTTCACCGGCGGCATCGTCAATTCCGGCGTGATTTCGGGGCCGCGCGGCATCGACATTGCCCAAGGTGTCGGGTGTCAGCATCTTCGATGGCGGCACCATCATCGGCTCGGGCGGCACCGCGATCGTATTCGCCGGCAGCGGCAACACACTCACGCTCGGTTCCGGCTATGACATTTCGGGCAGTGTCAACGCGGTCGGCAGCAACACGCTGCAGCTCGGCGGTATTGGCTCGGAGACCGTCGCTTTCTCGTCATTAGTCGGCTCCGGCGCGGACTATCACGGTTTCACTACTTTCAACGTGGTCGGCGGAACTTGGGCGGTTACTGGCTCCGGCAGCGATTGGAATATCGACAGCGGCGGCACTATGGAGGTGGTCAACGGCGCCGATCTGTCCGGCTCATTCGTGAATGCAGGCGGTGTGCTGGTGGTCGAACCCGGCGGCATCGTCAGCGGCGTGACGATATCGAGCGGCGGCGCGATCGAACTTCTCAGCGGCGCCAGCAGTTCAGGTTATACGCTCAACACTGGCGCTAACCTGGATATCGGCTCGGGCGACGTCTATTCGAGCGGCGTATCTGCGGCATACCCGGTGAACGTGCTGTCCGGCGGCACGTTCAGCGGCGGCGCGGTTGAGTCCGGCGCGAAGCTGACGATTTCTGGAGGCGGGGTCGACAGCGGCTCGACTTCGCTCAAGGGCGGTTCGGTTATCGTCTCGTCCGGCGGCGAGAGTGTCAGCGCCATTGTCTCTGGCGGCGGCACCGAACTGGTCTCGGCGCACAGGCACCGCCAGCAGCACGATCGTATCCAGCGGCGGTACGTTCGAAGTGCTCGTCAGTGGCAGTGCCGATCCGACGCGGATTCTGTCCGGCGGCATCGAAACTGTCAGCGCCGGCGGCACTGACGACGGTGCCCTCCTTTCCGGCGGCGCGCAGCTGGTCTACGGCCTTGCCAGCAGCGCCACGAACTATGCGGGCGCGCAGATCGTCGAATCCGGCGGCGTCGCCAGTGGTTCGGTCCTCTCCGGCGGCAGCGAGATCGTCAGTGCGCACGGCAGCGATCGCATCGCGCAAATCTCGGGCGGCACCCAAGTCGCGTACGGTCTCGTCAGCAGCGGCACGATTTTCGCCGGCGGTTCACAAATCGTCGAATCCGGCGGGCTCGGCAGCGACGTCACGATCAGCGGCGGCACGGAAATCGTTCTGGCGCACGGTGTCGTCAGCGGTCTGTCGATCGTGTCCGGAAGCCAAATTATCGCCGGCGGCACCGACGTCGGCGGGCTGGTTGGCGGCAGTGGCGCATTTCAGTTTGTTGGCTTCGGGAGGCTCCGGCGGCACGTCCGTCGACGTCGGGTTTGACGACGGTGGCACCCAATATGTCAGCGCGACCGGCACGGCGATCAGCGCGACCATCGGGTTCGGCGGCGACCAGGAAGATTACGGCATTGCGATCGCGACCCTGATCGGGGATGGCACGCAACACGTTTTCCGGTCAGCGGTCAGCACCACGATCGAGGCCGGTCCGCAGGTCATCTATTCCGGCGGCGTCGCGACCGATACGCTCGACGACTCGCTGCAGACCATTTCCGCCGGCGGCCGAGCGGTCAGCACCAGCATTGAGTCCGGCGGGACGCAGTATGTCTCCGGCGGCGGCACCGCGAGCGCGACAACGATCGCCGGCAGTGGCAGCATTGAGCAGGTGCAATCCGGCGGCATCGCTCTCAAGACTACAATCTCGAGCGGCGGTACTGAGCTCGTTTTGTCCGGCGGGGCCACCAGCAATACGGTCATCTCCAGCGGCGGCACACTTTTCCTGTCCAGCAGTGGTTTCGCTGATCTGACGGTAATCTCAAGCGGCGGCGCAGAACTTGTCAGTGCGGGGGGAACCGACGACGGCGTGCACATCTCACGCGGCGGCACGCAGCTCGACTACGGCCTCGCCAGCGGCGCCGTAGTGTTCGCCGGCGGCGTGCAACAGGTGGAGACCGGCGGCGTCGCTAGCGCCGCGACGGTTTCCAGCGGCGGCGTGGGGCAGGTGGAATCGGGCGGCTTTGCCCACGGCGTCACGGTATTCGCCGGCGGCGTGCAGGAGGTGGAATCAGGCGGTACGGCGAGCGGCACGATCGTCTCGAGCGGCGGCACGTTGCAAGTCGCCAGCGGCGCCATTGTCAGCGGCGACACCATCAGGGCGGGCGGTATTTACGAACTCGCATCGGGCAGCACCGCCAGTAGCCCGATCGTCAGCAGCGGTGAGGCGCTTGAAATCGGGCCGGATGCGACAGCCTCCGGGCTCAGCCATTTCGCGCGGCGGCACGCTGCTGGTTGCCGACGGCGGAACGGTCAGCAACACCAACGTTCTGAGCGGCGGCACAATGGAAGTGCTGTCGGGCGGCATTGCCGACCCGACCACGATCAGGTCGGGCGGCACCGAAGTCGTTTCCGCGGGCGGCACTGAAAGCGGCACGTTGATCTCCGGCGGCACCCAGCTCGTCTACGGCACGGCCGACAACGTCACGGTGTTCGCGGGCGAGCAGGTGATCGAGGCCGGCGGCACCGGCGGCGGCAGCGTTGCGGTAACGCTCTCCGGCGGCCGCGAGATCGTTGCTTCCGGCGCGCTCATTTTGGCGACCCATACCGGCATCATGGTCTCCGGCCTTGCTGCGTACTCGGGAGGTCTCGTCAATTCCGGCACGATCTCGGGGAGCGACATCGGCATCGCCGTCGTCAATACCACGAGGTTCCTCGGCGGTATCAGAAATTCCGGAACGATTTCCGGCGACGACGGCATTGCGGTGGAAAGCGGTGGCTTGTTCTCCGGCGGCATCGTTAACGCCTCGCGCGGCACGATCGACAGCACCAGCGTTGCGATTGAAATCGGCGAAGGTGGGACCTTCCTTGGCGGCGTCGTCAATTCCGGCATGTTATCGGCCGGTTTTGCCGGCATTTTCGCCGGCGCGGTAGCGGCGAGCGGTGTGATCGCGGCAGCCCCGGCATTTTCCGGGGGCATCAGCAATACCGGCACGATTGCGGCGGACCAAGCCGGCATTTTTGCCGGCGCGCTCGCTGCGACCAGCGGCTCGGCGAGGCTGTCGACCTTCGCCGGCGGCGTCACCAACAAGGGCACGATCTCGGCAGGTCTCGTCGGGATTCTGGCCGGCGGCATGGCGACCAGCGTCACCGGCTCGGCTTCACTCTCGACCTTCACCGGCGGCATCGTCAATTCCGGCACGATCAGCGGAAATCTGGCGGGTGTCTTCGGCGGCGCGCTGGCGACGCTCGGGTCCGTCACCGTTGCGCTGTTGTCCGGCGGCATCACCAATACCGGCAAGATTTCGGCGGGCCAAGGCGGCATTGTCGCCGGCGCTTACGCCAGCACTGCGGCAGTCGCGCTGGTCTCCACATTCGCCGGCGGCATCGTCAATACCGGCACGATTTCCGGTGGCACTGACGGCATTTTCGCCGGCGCGTTCGCCGAGAGCAGCGGAACGGCCACCGTTTCGCTGTTTGCCGGCGGCATCACCAATAAGGGCAAGATTTCGGGTGGCTCGGGCGGCATCGTCGTCGGCGGCGTTGCCACAACCGCATCGGCCCACGCTTTCCTCTCCACCTTCCTCGGCGGCATCGTCAATTCCGGCACGATTTCCGGCGGCATTGAGGTTGAAAGTACCAGCCTGTTCTCGGGAGGTATCGTCAATGCCTCGGCCGGCGCGATCGACGCGCGCGGCGGTCCCGTCCCCATCGGCATCGCCGTTGAGTTGGTCTCGACTTTCCTCGGCGGCGTCAGCAATGCCGGGACGATCTCCGGCGGCTACAGCGGACTCTTTATCCATCAGGATGGAACGTTTGCCGGCGGCGTTATCAACCGCGGCATTCTCGCCGGCACCGGGTTCGGCATAGAGGCCTATAGCTCGATCGGCGTCGTCAGCGGTGGCATCAGCAACAGCGGCCTGATTTCGGGCCGCTTTTCCGGCATCGAGTTCGGCGACGTCAGCAACTTCGCGGGCGGTATCAGCAATACCGGGACAATCTCGGGCGGTGACGCCGGCCTCGATCTTTTCAATCTCACGACCTTTAGCGGCGGTATCGTCAATAGCGGCAAGATCGCCGCGGGCTTTGCGGGCATCGAGCTTGAAAACAGCACGCTGTTCTCCGGCGGCATCGTCAACGCGAACCACGGCACGATCAACGGCGGGCGAACCGGTATCTATGTCACCGATGTCAGTCTCTTTGCCGGAGGCGCAAGTGGCGGCATCGTCAACAACGGCACGATCTCGGAAAGTCTCCGCGGCGTTTATCTTCTGGACAACTCGACCTTCCTCGGCGGCATCAGGAATTCCGGAACAATCTCCGCGGGCATGTCGGATGGCATCCTGGTCCAGAGCGGCGGCGTGTTCTCCGGCGGCATCGTCAACGTCCCGGGCGGCGAGGATCATTGCCGTCAGCGGCAACGCCGTCTCGGTGGAAAACACCTCGACCTTCGCCGGCAACATCAGCAATGCGGGCACGATCGTCGGCGGCTTGGACGGCGTCTTTGTCGAAAACGTCAGCGTATTCTCGGCCGGCATCAGCAACGCCGGCACTTTAGTAGCCGCGGGCGGGGCCGGCATTGCTTTGCGGGACGTAACCGTCGCCAGCGGCACGATCGACAATACCGGCACCATCAATGCCGTCGGCGGCAGTTTTGCCGCCGTGGTGCTCGAGGTGTCGACTTTCACCGGCAATGTCGTGAATGCCGGCAAGATATTCGCGAAGTGGACCGGCATCGACGTCGATGCAGTCTCGGTGTTTAGCGGTAATGTCAGCAATACTGGTACCATCTCCACGACCTTCTGGGGCGTAGGCGGCCTTTGACTTCGACACCTTTACCGGTTCGGTCATCAACAAAGGCACGATTTCAGCCAACGACGGGTTGGCCGTTGGCGGCAACTCCGGGACTTTTACCGGGAATATCATCAATAGCGCCGGCGGCATCCTCTCAGGTGCGGATACCGGCATCGTGCTCGATTATCAGTCGACCTTCGCCGGCAACGTTACCAACGCCGGCAAGATCGTTGCCGGCGACGCGGGTATGCTGATCGAATTCATCACGGACTTCGACGGCGGCGTCACCAATACCGGCACGATTTCTTCACACCGGCTGGCCGGCATCATGCTCAGTTCCGACGTTGCGTTCGGTCAAGCGGTGCCCGGCGGCGGTATCGTCAATACCGGTGTAATTTCCGCGGCAGCGACGGGTATCGCCGTGAACGGCAGCACGATCAGCGGCAGCATCATCGATTCCGGCACCATCGTGGCGACCAGTCACGGCATCGCGATCGACGGCGCGAGCGAGATTGTGGCCGCGACCGGCGTTGCGGCGATCGACATTACCGGCAAGACCTTCACCGGCGGCATCGTCAATTCCGGCGCTATTTCCGGCGCAATCGGCATCGACATTACCAGCGTGCAAGGAGTCAGCATTTTCGATGGCGGCACGATCGTCGGCTCGGGCGGCACCGCGATCGAGTTCCACGGCAGCGGCAACACGCTGACGCTCGGCTCAGGTTACGACGTCGGCGGCCACGTCGATGCGCTGGGCAGCAACACGCTGGCGCTTGGCGGCAGCGGCGCGGCGAGCTTTGATCTCTCCGGCGTGGGCTCCGGCCAGCAATATTCGGGCTTCACCGTCCTGGAAGTGACCGGCGGCGACTGGACGTTGAGCGGGTCGGGCGGCGGCTGGACGATCGAGAGCGGGGCCACGGCCGAGCTCGCCCGCGGCGCATTGTTGTCAGCCGGAACCGTGCTCACAGGCGGTACCTTGATTGTCGAATCCGGCGGCACTGTCGGCGGCATCGAGCTGTCGGGGAATGGCATCGTCGAGGTGCAATCCGGCGGCACCGCCAACGTCACTTTCTCCGCCGGCGGCAGTGGCGGACTAGAGATCGACGGCAGCGGCAGCTCCGCTGTGGTGGTGTCGGGCTTCGGCGTGTCCGGAGGGTCCGCTCACAAGGATCACGCCGAATATATCGATTTCACCGGCTTCGGCTCCGGTGCGAGTTTCACCTACACGTCCGGCAATACATCCAACACCAGCGGCACGCTCAGCGTCTCGAGCGGCGGCGTGTCAGGGTCGGTGACGCTGATCGGCACCTACACCCAGGCAAACTTCTCCAGCACCACAATCGACGGCACCATCGCGATTACTGATCCATCGACGGCGGTCAATGGCGGCGAGGTCCATAGCGCCAACATCGGGCTGTTCGGCAACTACATCGCCGGATTTGTCACTGCCGCCGGGCATGGAGCCACCGTGATCACCGAGCTGCCACAAACGGCGGAGACGATACTCGTTCATCCGCGGGCGTAAGGGTCGTTTGGCCGGCAATTAGTGCTAATCCAGGTTTGGGTAACCCTCGGCAATCCTTGGCGATCCCTGGCACCTTGACGGTTCACGCGCCCGGCAGTAGGAAGGCCCATCGTCTGCGGCCCGGTAACGGACTTCCGCGAACGAACATTCCCCAAAAAGGATGCGCCGTGTCGGTCTCCTCCTGAAACAAGGGTGGGGAGTAACTATTTAGATACGAGCGATGGCAAAGATCAGCCCTTTCAAGTTCTTGCAGGAAGTCCGCGCCGAGGGACAGAAGGTCACTTGGCCGACGCGCAAAGAAACGACTGTCACCACCATCATGGTGTTTGTGATGGTTTTCGTGGCGTCGATTTTCTTTCTGGTGGCGGATCAGATCATGCGGCTCGGCGTCAGTTTTCTGCTCGGCATCAGCTCTTGAGCGCATCCAGGACTTAAAAAACATTCGCGACTTTCAAACATTCACGCCCGGAATTTTAGCGACATGACCAACCGGTGGTACGCCATCCACGCTTATTCGAACTTCGAGAACAAGGTCGCGGATTCGATCCGCGAGCAGGCCAAGCAGCGCGGGCTGTCGAGCCTGTTCGAGGAGATCCTGGTTCCGAAGGAGAAAGTCGTCGAGGTGCGGCGCGGCCGCAAAGTCGACGCCGAGCGAAAATTCTTCCCGGGCTATGTGCTCGTTAAAATGCAGCTGACCGACGAGGCCTATCACCTGATCAAGAATACGCCGAAGGTGACCGGCTTTCTCGGCTCCGACAACAAGCCGATGCCGCTGTCGGAGGCGGAAGCCCAGCGCATCATCCATCAGGTGCAGGAAGGCATCGAGCGGCCGAAACCGTCGGTATCGTTCGATGTCGGTGAGCAGGTGCGCGTCTCGGACGGCCCGTTCGCCTCGTTCAACGGCACGGTCGAAGAAGTGGACGAGGGCCGTTCGCGGCTCAAGGTCGCGGTGTCGATCTTCGGCCGCGCTACGCCGGTCGAGCTTGAGTTCGGGCAGGTGGAGAAGTTATAGGCATCTGCACGCCGTCATGGCCGGGCTTGTCCCGGCCATCCACGTCTTTTGGAACGAGCCGCAAGACGTGGATGCCCGGCACGAGGCCGGGCATGACGAGAGTGAGAAGAGCGAAGAGTGTGAAGCCGTGGGAGGTGAGGCGGCCGCCAGCCGTCGAAATCCGCACCACTAACAGGAGTAGAGAATGGCGAAGAAAATCACCGGCTATGTGAAATTGCAGGTGCCGGCGGGGGCGGCCAATCCGTCGCCGCCGATCGGTCCTGCGCTCGGCCAGCGCGGTCTCAACATCATGGAGTTCTGCAAAGCGTTCAACGCGCAGACCCAGAAACTTGAGAAGGGCGCGCCGATCCCCGTCACCATCACGGTCTATGCCGACCGTTCGTTTTCTTTTGAGCTTCGCACCCCGCCGGTGTCGCACTTCCTCAAGAAGGCGGCCAAGATCGAAGGCGGCTCGAAGGCGCCCGGCCGCGATGTGGCGGGCTCGGTGACCAAAGCGCAGGTGCGCGAGATCGCCGAGCAGAAGATGAAAGATTTGAACTGCGACACGATCGAGTCGGCGATGCGCATGATCGAAGGGTCCGCGCGTTCCATGGGCCTGGAGGTGAAGGCATGAGCACGCTTGGAAAACGCACGACCAACGCGCGCGAGGGCGTCGATCGCGAGAAACTTTATCCGCTCGACGAAGCGGTAAAGATGGTCAAGGAACGCGCCAAAGCCAAGTTCGATGAGACCATCGAGGTGGCGATGAACCTCGGTATCGATCCGCGGCACGCCGACCAGATGGTCCGCGGCGTCGTCAATCTGCCGAACGGCTCAGGCCGCTCGGTGCGGGTCGCGGTATTTGCCCGCGGCGTAAAGGCTGACGAGGCCAAGGCCGCCGGTGCCGATGTGGTCGGCGCCGAGGATCTGGTGGAAAAGGTGCAGGGCGGCGCGATCGATTTCGATCGTGTGGTCGCCACGCCTGATCTGATGCCGCTGGTCGGCCGTCTCGGCAAGGTGCTCGGTCCGCGCGGACTGATGCCCAATCCGAAAGTCGGCACCGTGACCATGGACATCACCAACGCGGTCAAAGGCGCCAAGGGCGGATCGGTCGAGTTTCGCGCCGAGAAAGCCGGCATCGTGCAGGCCGGCGTCGGCAAGGCCTCGTTCAGCGAGGAGAAACTCGTCGAGAACATTCGCGCGTTCGCCGACGCGGTGCAGAAATCGCGGCCCGCAAGGCGCCAAGGGTCACTTCATCAACCGGGTCGCGATCTCGTCGACTATGGGGCCCGGCGTGAAGGTCGTGCCGGCGACTTTGTTCCCGGACTCGCAGCAGACGCATTAGAACCCCTCCCCCTTGTGGGGAGGGGTAGGGGTGGGGGTCGCGAGGTGAGACACCTCGGCGGAGGCCATCGCGTCGTCCGCGCAGTCGCATCGCCTCCCGACCCCCCACCCAACCCTCCCCCACAAGGGGGGAGGGCTTAGTCACGCCGCCGCGCGCTTGCCCCACAGCTCTTTGGTCGCGATCCGGGCGCCTTCGGATAAAGCGCGCAACTTCGCCCACATGATCGTCGGGTGAACGCGCTGCGCGAACGGACTTTGTGCAAAACCGCAATCGGTGCCGGCGATGACGTTCTCGCGGCCGACGATGTTGGCGAGGCGAACGATCCGCTCGGCGACGAGTTCGGGATGCTCGACCACATTGGTGGCGTGGCTGATGACGCCGGGGATCAGGACCTTTCCAGGCGCAAGCTTCACATTTTCCCAGACGCGCCATTCATGCGCGTGCCGCGGATTGGCGGCTTCAAAAGAATACGCGCCAACGCGGACCTGGAGAACGAGATCGATGATGTCTTTGAGCGGCACGTCGAACACATGCGGGCCGTTCCAGCTGCCCCAGCAGATGTGATAGCGCGAGCGTTCCTCGGGAATTCCGCGCAGCGCGTGATTGAGCGCATCGATGCGCAGCTGGGCCCATTGCCGATATTGCGCATTCGTCATCGGCGGCACCATGCGCTCGTGCATGTACGGAAAGAATGCGTCGTCGATCTGCACGTAAAGCCCGGCATCGGCGACCGCCTGGTATTCCTGGTGCAGCGCGTCGGCCAGCGCGAACAAAAATGTCGCTTCGTCTTTATAGTGTTCGTTCTTAGCGCCAGGCAGCGCGCTCGCCGGCGCGACCACGGGCAGAAATCCCGTCAGTGACGGGTGCTTGGCCTTTGCCTTCGCGACAGCGGCTTTGAGGTTTTGAATGTCGCGGGTGACTTGTTGGTTGGAGTATTGGATCGGCCCGTTGACGATGACGCGGTTACCCAGTCGTTTGCCGAGACCGGATGCGGCGTCGTACTCGGCATAGAATTCAGGAAATGCCTTGCGATCTGGGCCACCGCCAGCGGAAGCCAGCGGATCACTGGCTTCCTCAGGAGTGGCTGGGCGGACGGTGATGCCGCTCAGCCGCTTATGGACATAGAAGGCCCAGTTGGCGCCTTTGCTGAACTCACCATCGCTAACGACGTCGATGCCGACTTCAGCTTGCTCGCTTACGACGTCGGCGACGGATTCCGTGAGGCAGGTTTCGAAGGCGGCCGCGTCGTAAGGCTTGCCGTCCTCGATGGCGCGCCAGAATTCGATGAGTTTCGGTGGCCGGACCAGGCTGCCGACGTGGGTCGTCAGAATCCGATCGGCGCTGTGGGGCATCGTTGATCCTCCCCTTTTGTCGTCGCCCGCTGGCACGCGCTTGAACGAGCCTAGCCGGGCACGCGGCCTTTGACCGCGTTGGCTCTGGCCTTGTAGGCGATATGGCCGCTTGCGTCTCTCGGCAAGCTTTTGCGTAGCGTGTCCTTCAATCGCTCGACATCCGGCGTCGGCATTTTGCGAATGTATTGCACGACGTAGTTGGCCAATGCGGTTTGCGCGGACCAGTATTCGTCGAAATCCACATAGCTGACGTCGACCTCGATGACGCGTGTGGCGATGTCGTCGAGCCCGGCCGCCTTGAAATACTCCTCCATCTTCTCCATCCGCGAATGCGCGTGGCCCGGCTGGAATGGCACTTCAACGCCAGCAGCTTCGAGTGCTTCGCGGAGCGGATGCTGCGGAAATCCCTTGTTAATGAAATCCCACATGTAGGTAGCGAGCATGCCGCCGGGCTTGGTCACACGCTTTAGTTCAGCGACGGCTTTATCGGGATCGGGAACGAAGGTGATGACCAGCGCCATAATGGCGGCGTCGAACTTGCCGTCGCCGAACGGCAGCGATTGCGCGTCGCCGACGCGGAAATTTACGTGCGTCGCTGCGGGCGTGGTCCGGGCATAGGCGATTTGTTGCTCCGACGGGTCGACAGCCTCGACATGAGCCGGTGCGCAACGATCGAGTAGAAGCCGCGTGAAAGCGCCGGTGCCGCAACCGACGTCGACCCAGGCAAGCCCTTTGGGCAGGGACAGCCAGTCCAGGAACACCTCGCCGGCGGCGCGGGTGAAGCCTGCCATCAGCCGCTCATAGGCCTCGCCATCCGTGAAAAAACCCGTCTTCGCCATGAACTATCCCCTAACTATCCTCTGGGTCGTGCCACTTTGCGTCGAATATACGCAATTTGGCGAAGCCACTTGGCAAATCCGCAAAGACCGTCTACACACGCGGCGTGGGCGTGCCGGCCCGGTTTGTCGGTGCGTCTTTGTGCGCTTCTCAAAAGCCAAACGGGCCAATCTCTCCCTTAGAGCCGATTTTTTGCGGATTTCCTAGGGAGTGGAAAAGCTTAGGTTTTCGAGAAAGTGTCCTGTCCGAGACTGCGGGCGCCGGCGACGGCTTAATTTGTGCTCGAAACAGCACCAGCCAGCATAGACGGGTGAAGACTTAAGGGTGAGTGATTGCCCTTCGGTTCTGACCTCGATGGCCCGGTGAGCGAAAGCTTGCAGGGGGGCAGGGTGCAAAGCATCAACCCGGCGGTCCCGTGATCGGGAAGCCGCCAAACCGGAGAGAGCGCAAGTGGATCGCGCGGCAAAGAGCGAAATGGTCGCGACCCTTGGAGAGGTCTTCAAGGCCACCAAGGTCGTGGTTGTTGCTCACTATTCCGGCCTCACGGTCGCCCAGATGCAGACTCTGCGTCGGCAGATGAAGCAGGCTGGCGCGAGCGTAAAGGTCGCAAAAAATCGCCTCGCCAAAATCGCCCTTGAAGGCAGTGACGTCGCTTCGATCGGGCCTCTGCTGACGGGGCCGGCTTTGATCGCCTTTTCCGGCGATCCGATCGCGGCGCCTAAAGTCGCCGTCGATTTTGCCAAGACCCACGAACGGTTCGTGATCCTTGGCGGGGCGATGGGCACGACTGCACTCGATCCGAATGGGGTCAAGGCGCTCGCAGCCTTGCCTTCGCTCGACGAGCTGCGGGCGAAGATTGTCGGGCTCATCCAGGCGCCGGCGACCAAAATCGCGCAGGTGGTGAATGCTCCTGCCGCCAAGGTTGCCCGGGTCATTGCGGCTTATGCCGCAAAGGATGGCGAGAGCGCGGCTGCCGCTTGAAAAACTACTGCAAGTTAAAGGTTAGAACCGAAGGACAACATCATGGCTGATCTGCAGAAAATCGTGAGCGACCTCTCCAGCCTTACTGTGCTGGAAGCGGCTGAACTTTCAAAGCTTCTGGAAGAGAAATGGGGCGTTTCGGCTGCCGCCGCGGTTGCGGTTGCTGCCGGCCCCGCGGCAGGCGGCGGTGCGGCTGCCGGCAGCCGAAGAGCAGACCGAGTTTACCGTCATGCTTACCGCTGTCGGCGACAAGAAGATCGAGGTCATCAAAGAGGTGCGGGCCGTCACCGGCCTTGGCCTCAAGGAAGCCAAAGACCTGGTCGAAGGCGCTCCCAAGCCGGTCAAGGAAGGCGTCAACAAGGACGAGGCCGCCAAGATCAAGGCAACGCTGGAAAAAGTCGGCGCCAAGGTTGAGCTTAAGTAAGGAATGCTTACTTAAGCCGTGTCCCCGGGTGCGCGTGGCGCCAACCCGGGGATTTCTAGAGTACGGCAAAGCGTGTTGAGCTGATTCGGACTTTTGGCCGAATCAGCGGAAAATAAGGTGGTTCGACGCCTGTCCCGACGGTCGCGATGGATTGCGGCCTTCTGGAGAGTCGCCTTGATCGCCTCGAAACCCTGGACCGCGAAGTTCCGGGGGTGGTGGCTTGGGCCGTGCGGCTTTAGCCCGATGGTTCGATTGAGCGAGAGGACATGATGGCGCAGACGTTTATCGGTCGGAAGCGCGTTCGCAAATTTTTCGGAAAAATCGAGGAAGTCGCTGAGATGCCGAACCTCATTGAGGTTCAGAAGGCGTCCTACGACCAATTCCTGCTGGTGAAAGAGCCCGAAGGCGGCCGCCCCAACGAAGGGCTGCAGGCCGTATTCAAATCGGTGTTTCCGATTTCCGACTTCTCCAACACCTCGATGCTCGAATTCGTGAAGTACGAATTCGAAGGGCCGAAATACGACGTCGACGAGTGCCGCCAGCGCGGCATGACCTACGCTGCGCCGCTCAAGGTCACGCTGCGCCTCATCGTGTTCGATATCGACGAAGAAACCGGCGCCAAGTCGGTCAAGGACATCAAGGAGCAGGATGTCTACATGGGCGACATTCCGCTCATGACCAATAACGGCACCTTCATCGTCAACGGCACCGAGCGCGTCATCGTTTCGCAGATGCATCGCTCGCCCGGCGTGTTCTTCGATCACGACAAGGGCAAGACCCATTCCTCGGGCAAGCTGCTGTTCGCGGCTCGCATTATTCCGTATCGCGGTTCGTGGCTCGACATCGAGTTCGACGCCAAGGACATCGTTCACGCGCGCGTCGACCGGCGGCGGAAGATCCCCGTCACGTCGCTGCTCTATGCGCTCGGCATGAGCGGCGAAGAAATCCTCAACACCTTCTACAAGCAGATACCGTACAAGCGCGCCAAAGACGGCTGGCGCGTGCCGTTCGATGCCAATCGGCTGCGCGGCTACAAGGCAGTCAACGATCTCGTCGACGCCGACACCAACAAGGTCGTGCTCGAGGCCGGCAAGAAGCTGACCGTGCGCCAGGCGCGCCAGCTTGCCGAGAAGGGCCTCAAGGCACTGCGGATGACCGACGAAGAGTTGATCGGCCATTACATCGCCGAAGACCTCGTCAACACCAAGACTGGCGAAATTTACGCCGAGGCGGGCGACGAGATCGTCGGTACCGAGCGAAAAGACGGCACGGTAGAGATCAGCATCGGCAAGACGCCGCTGACGGCGCTGCTCGATCACGGCTACAAGGAATTGCCGCTCCTCAACATCGATCACGTCAATGTCGGCGCGTATATCCGCAACACGCTCGCGATCGACAAGAACATGACGCGTCGAGGACGCGCTGTTCGACATCTATCGCGTCATGCGCCCGGGCGAACCGCCGACGCTCGATACCGCGCAGTCGATGTTCAATTCGCTGTTCTTCGATTCCGAACGCTACGACCTCTCCGCGGTCGGCCGCGTCAAGATGAACATGCGGCTTGATCTGACCGCCGAGGACACCATTCGCACGCTGCGCAAGGAGGACATCCTCGCGGTGATCCGCACGCTGGTCGATCTGCGCGACGGCAAGGGCGAGATCGACGACATCGACCACCTCGGCAATCGCCGGGTGCGCTCGGTCGGCGAACTGATGGAGAACCAGTACCGCATCGGCCTCCTGCGCATGGAACGCGCGATCAAGGAGCGGATGTCGTCGGTCGATATCGACACGGTGATGCCGCAGGACCTGATCAACGCCAAGCCCGCGGCCGCCGCCGTGCGCGAGTTCTTCGGTTCCTCGCAGCTCTCGCAGTTCATGGACCAGACCAATCCGCTCTCGGAGATCACGCACAAGCGGCGTCTCTCGGCGCTTGGTCCGGGCGGACTGACGCGCGAACGCGCCGGCTTCGAGGTGCGCGACGTGCACCCGACGCATTACGGCCGCATCTGTCCGATCGAGACGCCGGAAGGGCCGAATATCGGCCTGATCAATTCGCTCGCGACCTATGCGCGGGTCAACAAATACGGCTTCGTCGAAACGCCCTACCGCAAGGTGAAGGACGGCCGCGTCACCGACGAGGTGATCTATCTGTCGGCGATGGAAGAGGGCCGCTACACGGTCGCGCAGGCCAACTCCGCGATCGACGCCAAGGGTCGTTTCACCGACGATCTCGTGGTCGTGCGCCATGCCGGCGACGTCCAGCTCATTCCGCCGGACAAGGTGGACTTCATGGACGTGTCGCCGAAGCAGCTGGTTTCGGTGGCCGCGGCGCTCATTCCGTTCCTTGAGAACGACGACGCCAACCGCGCGCTGATGGGCTCCAACATGCAGCGGCAAGCCGTGCCGCTCGTGCATGCCGAGGCGCCGTTCGTCGGCACCGGCATGGAGGGCGTCGTGGCCCGCGATTCCGGCGCCGCGATTGCCGGCCGCGCCGTACCGGTGTCGTCGATCAGGTCGACGCCACCCGTATCGTTATCCGCGCGACCGACGAGGCCGATCCGACCAAGCCCGGCGTCGACATCTACCGGCTGATGAAGTTCCAGCGCTCGAACCAGAACACCTGCATCAATCAGCGCCCGCTGGTGAAGGTCGGCGATCAGGTCAAGAAGGGCGACATCATCGCCGACGGTCCCTCGACCGATCTCGGCGAGCTCGCGCTCGGCCGGAACGTGCTGGTCGCGTTCATGCCGTGGAACGGCTACAACTTCGAGGACTCGATCCTGCTCTCCGAGCGGATCGTCAAGGACGACGTCTTCACTTCGATCCACATCGAAGAATTCGAGGTGATGGCGCGCGACACCAAGCTCGGCCCCGAGGAAATCACCCGCGACATTCCGAACGTCTCGGAAGAGACGCTGAAGAATCTCGACGAAGCGGGCATCGTCTATATCGGCGCCGAAGTCCGCGCCGGCGACATTCTGGTCGGCAAGATCACGCCGAAGGGCGAAAGCCCGATGACGCCGGAAGAAAAGCTCCTGCGCGCGATCTTCGGCGAAAAGGCCTCGGACGTGCGCGACACGTCGCTTGCGGGTGCCTCCGGGCGTGCAGGGCACCGTCGTCGAAGTGCGCGTGTTCAACCGGCACGGCGTCGAGAAGGACGAGCGCGCGCTCGCGATCGAGCGCGAAGAAATCGAGCGGCTCGCCAAGGACCGCGACGACGAGCAGGCGATCCTCGACCGCAACGTCTACGGCCGTCTGGCCGAGTTGCTGGAGGGCCGCCAGGGCATCGCCGGACCGAAGGGCTTTAAGAAAGACACCAAGATCACCCGCACGGTGCTCGACGAATATCCGCGCTCGCAGTGGTGGCTGTTCGCTTCGCCGAACGACAAGATAATGGCGGAGATCGAAGCGATCCGTAAGCAGTACGACGAGTCGAAGAAGCGGCTGGAACAGCGCTTCCTCGACAAGGTCGAAAAACTGCAGCGCGGCGACGAGTTGCCGCCCGGCGTTATGAAGATGGTCAAGGTCTTCGTCGCCGTGAAGCGCAAGATCCAGCCCGGCGACAAGATGGCCGGCCGCCACGGCAACAAGGGCGTGGTGTCGAAGATCGTGCCGGTCGAGGACATGCCGTTCCTTGCCGACGGTCAGCAAGTCGACATCGTGCTCAACCCGCTCGGCGTGCCGAGCCGCATGAACGTCGGCCAGATCCTGGAAACCCATCTGGGCTGGGCCTGCGCCGGCCTTGGCTTGAAGATCGGTCACGCCGTTGACCTCTACAACAGCAAGAAGGACTCCAAGCCGCTCAAAGAGCTGCTGAAGAAAGTCTATGGCGAAGACGAGACCATCAAGTCGCTCGACGAAAAGGGTCTGATCGAACTCGGCGCCAATCTGCGGCATGGCGTGCCGATCTCGACGCCGGTGTTTGACGGCGCCAAAGAGGCCGACATCGAGCACATGCTCGATCTCGCCGGTCTCGATCACTCCGGCCAGGTGTCGCTCTACGACGGTCGCACCGGCGACACCTTCGACCGCAAAGTCACTGTCGGCCACATCTATATGCTCAAGCTGCATCACCTTGTGGACGACAAGATCCATGCTCGCTCGATCGGCCCATACAGCCTCGTCACCCAGCAACCGCTGGGCGGCAAGGCGCAGTTCGGCGGCCAGCGTTTCGGCGAAATGGAGGTGTGGGCGCTCGAAGCTTATGGCGCCGCCTACACGCTGCAGGAAATGCTGACGGTGAAGTCGGACGACGTCGCCGGCCGCACCAAGGTGTACGAGGCGATCGTGCGCGGCGACGACACGTTCGAGGCCGGTATCCCGGAATCGTTCAACGTGCTGGTCAAGGAGATGCGCTCGCTCGGCCTCAACGTCGATCTGCACAATTCCAAGCAGCAGCGCGGTGACGGCACCGCAGAGGCGGCCGAGTAAATCGTCATGGCCGGGCTCGTCCCGGCCATCCACGCCTTTCTTGCGAAGGGCAAAAGACGTGGATGCCCGGCACAAGGCCGGGCATGACGGAAGCGAAAAAATAGAGTTTTAGCGGCCGACCACGATCGGCAAGCGGAGAAGACCATGAACCAAGAACTTATGAATTTTTTCAGCCCGCAGACGCCGGCTCAGGTGTTCGACCAGATCCGGATTTCGATCGCGAGCCCGGAAAAGATTCTGTCCTGGTCCTACGGCGAGATCAAAAAGCCGGAGACCATCAACTACCGCACCTTCAAGCCCGAGCGCGACGGACTGTTCTGCGCGCGCATCTTCGGACCGATCAAGGACTACGAGTGCTTGTGCGGCAAGTACAAGCGGATGAAGTACAAAGGCATCATCTGCGAAAAGTGCTCGGTCGAGGTGACGCTGTCGCGCGTTCGGCGCGAGCGCATGGGTCATATCGAACTGGCAGCGCCGGTCGCGCACATCTGGTTTCTGAAGTCGCTGCCGTCGCGCATCGGGCTTTTGCTCGACATGACGCTGAAGGACCTCGAGCGCATCCTCTATTTTGAGTACTACGTCGTGCTTGAGCCGGGCCTCACCGCGCTCAAGGACCGTCAGCTGCTCAGCGAAGAGGAATACACCAAGGCGCAGGACGAACTCGGCGCCGACAGCTTCACCGCCATGATCGGCGCGGAAGCGATCCGCGAAATGCTTAAAGCCCTTGATCTGGAAAAGATGGCGGCGGATCTGCGTGTCGAGATCGCGGAATCGACCTCCGAACTCAAGCCGAAGAAGCTCGCCAAGCGGCTCAAACTGATCGAAGCGTTCACCCAGTCCGGCAACAAGCCGGAATGGATGATCCTCACCCACGTGCCGGTGATCCCGCCCGATCTGCGGCCGCTGGTGCCGCTCGACGGCGGCCGTTTTGCCACCTCCGACCTCAACGACCTCTATCGCCGCGTCATCAACCGCAACAACCGCCTGAAGCGGCTGATCGAGCTGCGCGCGCCCGACATCATCATCCGCAACGAAAAGCGGATGCTGCAGGAGGCGGTTGACGCGCTGTTTGACAACGGCCGCCGCGGCCGCGTCATTACCGGCGCCAACAAGCGGCCGCTGAAGTCGCTCGCCGACATGCTCAAGGGCAAGCAAGGCCGCTTCCGGCAGAACCTGCTCGGCAAGCGCGTCGATTACTCCGGCCGTTCGGTCATCGTGGTCGGCCCCGAGCTCAAGCTGCATCAGTGCGGCTTGCCGAAGAAGATGGCGCTCGAACTGTTCAAGCCGTTCATCTATTCGCGGCTCGACGCCAAGGGTCTGTCCACGACGGTGAAGCAGGCCAAGAAGCTCGTTGAAAAGGAAAAGCCCGAAGTTTGGGATATCCTCGACGAAGTGATCCGCGAGCATCCGGTGCTGCTCAACCGCGCACCGACGCTGCACCGCCTCGGCATTCAGGCGTTCGAGCCGGTGCTGATCGAAGGCAAGGCGATCCAGCTGCATCCGCTGGTCTGCGCGGCGTTCAATGCCGACTTCGACGGCGACCAGATGGCGGTCCACGTGCCGCTGTCGCTCGAGGCGCAGCTTGAAGCCCGTGTGCTGATGATGTCGACCAACAACATCCTGCACCCGGCCAACGGCTCACCGATCATCGTGCCGTCGCAGGATATCGTGCTCGGCTTGTATTATCTGTCGATCATGACCGACAACGGCGCCGGTCAGTGGAAACTCGAACTTCATTCCGAAAAGGAAATGGAGAAGGACCACAAGAAGAAGAACATCGTGCAGGGCTTCTATCGCAACATCAGCGAAGTCGAGCACGCGTTGCATGAGAAGGCCGTGGCTCTGCATAGCAAGATCAAATATCGCTATGAGGGCGTCGACGAAGAAGGCAAGCGGTACAGCAAGTGGTACGAGACCACGCCGGGCCGCGCCATTCTCGGCGAAGTGCTGCCGAAGCAGCCGAAGATTTCGTTCGACCTCGTCAACAAGCTTATGACGAAGCGCGAAATCTCCAGCATGATCGATACCGTGTATCGGCACTGCGGTCAGAAGGAGACCGTGATCTTCTGCGATCGCGTCATGGCGCTCGGTTTCCACCACGCGTTCAAGGCCGGCATTTCGTTCGGCAAGGACGATATGGTGGTGCCGCACACCAAGACGAAGATCGTCGAAGACACCCGCGAGCAGGTCAAGGACTTCGAGCAGCAATACAATGACGGCCTGATCACCCAGGGTGAGAAATACAACAAGGTCGTCGACGTCTGGTCGAAGTGCACCGAGAAGATCGCCGACGCGATGATGAAGGAAATCTCGGCGATGCGGCCGCCGACCGAGAAGGGCGCCGAAGCCCAGGTCAATTCAATCTACATGATGGCGCATTCCGGCGCGCGCGGCTCGCCGGCGCAGATGCGTCAGCTCGCCGGCATGCGCGGCCTGATGGCGAAGCCGAGCGGCGAGATTATCGAGAGCCCGATCATTTCCAACTTCAAGGAAGGTCTCTCGGTGCTCGAGTACTTCAACTCGACGCACGGCGCCCGCAAGGGTCTCGCCGATACCGCGCTCAAGACGGCGAATTCCGGGTATCTCACCCGGCGTCTCGTCGACGTCGCGCAGGACTGCATCATCACCGAGTTCGATTGCGGCACGACGCGCGGCATCAAGGTGCGTGCCATCATCGACGCCGGCACCGTCGTTGCTTCGCTGGCAAGCCGCATCCTCGGCCGCACTGTAGCGGAAGACGTGCGCGACCCGTCGGGCAACGAAATCCTGGCGCCGAGAGGCACGTTGCTCGACGAGCCGGCGGTCGAACGGCTGGTCAATGCCGGTGTGCAAGAAATAAAGATTCGCTCGGTGCTCACCTGCGAGACCACGAGCGGATGCTGCGGCGCCTGCTACGGGCGCGATCTTGCCCGCGGCACGCCGGTCAATATGGGCGAGGCGGTTGGCGTCATCGCCGCGCAATCGATCGGCGAACCGGGCACGCAGCTCACCATGCGCACGTTCCATATCGGCGGCGCGGCGCAGATCTCGGAGCAGTCGTTCATCGAGTCGAACTTCGAAGGCACCATCAAGATCAAAAACCTCAACGTCGCCCGCAATTCGGACGGCCACATGATCGCGATGGGCCGCAACCTGATCGTTGCCGTGACTGATCCGGATGGTACCGAACGCGCGGTGCACCGTATCCAGTACGGCGCGCGGCTCAAGGTTGAGGACGGCGAGCACATCAAGCGCGGTCAGCGCATCGCGGAATGGGATCCGTACACCCGCCCGATCCTGACGGAGCTCGAAGGTATCGTCGGCTTCGAGGACCTGGTCGAAGGTCAGTCAATGACTGAGTCTCTTGACGAGTCGACCGGCATCGCCAAACGCGTTGTGATCGATTGGCGTTCAGGCTCGGCTCGCGGTCAGCAGGACTCTGCGTCCGGCGCTTGTGATCAAGGGCAAGGACGGCAAAATCCTTAAGCTGGGCCGCGGTGGCGACGCCCGCTACATGCTGGCGGTCGACGCCGTCATCTCGGTCGATCCCGGCTCGAAGGTGAAGGCGGCGGACGTCATCGCCCGCATCCCGACTGAAAGCGCCAAGACGCGCGACATCACCGGCGGTCTGCCGCGTGTTGCCGAATTGTTCGAGGCCCGGCGGCCGAAGGAATCGGCGGTCATCGCCGAGATTTCCGGCACCGTCCGTTTCGGCCGCGACTACAAGAACAAGCGGCGCATCACGATCGAGCCCACGGACGGGCGAGGAGCCGAGGGAGTATCTCGTCGCCAAAGGCAAGCACATCCACTTGCAGGACGGCGACGTGATCGAGAAGGGTGACTTCATCGTCGAAGGCAACCCGGCGCCGCACGACATTCTGGCGATCAAGGGCGTCGAGGAGCTTGCCGGCTACCTCGTCAACGAGATCCAGGACGTCTATCGGCTCCAGGGCGTCGCGATCAACGACAAGCACATCGAAGTGATCGTGCGGCAGATGCTGCAGAAGGTCGAGATCGACGATTCCGGTGAGACCGACCTGATCCAGGGCGAGCAGGTCGACAAGGTCGAGTTCGACGAGGTCAATGCGCGGGTGGTGGCCGAAGGCAAAAAGCCGGCGACCGCGCATCCGGTGTTGCTTGGCATCACCAAAGCCTCGCTGCAGACGCGCTCGTTCATCTCGGCGGCTTCGTTCCAGGAGACGACGCGCGTGCTCACCGAGGCTGCGGTCAGCGGCAAGGCCGACACGCTCGACGGTCTCAAGGAGAACGTCATCGTCGGCCGGCTGATCCCGGCCGGCACCGGCGCCATGATGAACCGGCTGCGCGAAGTCGCGATCAAGCGCGACGCGCTCATTCTCGCCGAGCGCGAGAAGGAAGCAGCCGCAAAGGCCGAGGCCGCGGCCGAACCGGTGGCGCTGCCGGCGGCGGAGTAACGCCCGCGGTTACCACGAAATCGAGGGCCGCCCGGTGGGCGGCCCTTTTTTCGTTGTAGCCTGGGTTGAGCGACCCGCCTACGCTCGCTTAGCGAGCTTCGGTGGGTATCGGTCCACCGAAGCGCGGAGCGCGTAGGTGGAAGCGAAACCCGGGAGTGGCGTCCGGCTGTCACTGCGTTCAAGCCTGGCTAAAATGGGTCATGAAAATCAAAATCCTCAGCGGCGGCGCGCAGCGCACCCTCATGATCGAGATCGTGCCGCTATTCGAGCGGGCGACCGGCACAAAGTCGAGATCGAATTTCGTCTCACTTCGGTGCTGCAGAAGGAGATCGAGGCCGGCGCGGTCTTCGACGTCGCGCTCTTGCCTCGCCCCGAGCTCGAAGACCTGGCGCGGCAGGGCAAGATCGCCGCGGATATTACTGACGTGACCCGCTCGACCGTCGGTCTTGCCGTCCGCGCCGGTGCGCCGAAGCCGGACATCGCCTCCGTCGAAGCCTTGAAGCGCGCGCTTTTGGCAGCGTATTCGATCGCCTATAGCGACGGCCCGAGCGGCGCCTATATCGGCGAACTGCTCAAACGCCTCGGCATTGCCG
>CAWJBG010000029.1:0-248026 GCA_963841025.1 uncultured Alphaproteobacteria bacterium
CCTGCAGGCGTATGATTTCGTCGAGCTGCATCGGCGTTATGAGTGCGTGCTACAGATGGGCGGCTCCGATGAGTGGGGCAATATCATCAACGGCATCGATCTAGGCCGCAGGCTGCGCAACGCGCAATTGTTTGCGCTGACCTCGCCGCTTATCACCACGTCATCAGGCGCGAAGATGGGCAAGACCGCGGCTGGCGCGTGTGGCTCAACGCCGACCTCGTGAGCCCCTACGAGTATTGGCAATATTGGCGCAACACTGAGGACGCCGACGTCACGCGGTTTCTGAACTGTTCACGGTACTGCCGCTCGGCGAAATCGAACGCTTGGCGGCGCTCAAGGGCGCCGACATCAACGAGGCGAAAAAGATCTCGCCACCGAGGCGACGGCGCTGGTGCACGGCCGCGCAGCCGCCGATGAAGCGGCAGCGACCACACGAAGGACCTTCGAAGAAGGCGGCCTCGCGCGAAAGCCGACAGTTGAAGTTAGCGATTACTTACCGCCGGATGCGCATCGTCGAAGCTGCGGTTTCGAGGCGGGGACTGGTTTCTTCAAACGGCGAGGCCCGCCGACTTATCCGAGGAGGCGGCCTGAAGGTAAACGATAAACCAGTACTAGACGAAAAATGCGATTACTCGAAATTCGGTACAGACGTTTAAGTCTGGTGTTGTGAAACTTTCGCTCGGCCGCAAGCGTCACGTACTGCTGAAGCCCGTGTAACGACGGCTTAGCGTATGCGCTCGACGGCGCCGCCGTCGCCGTTAGTGGGAAATTCGAACACCTTACGCAGAATTCCCGGCGCTAGCGCGGAAATCGGGTTGATGCGTAGCTGCGGACTGCCCGCGGGGCCTATCACTTCGTAAGTGATGCCGACAAGTCCCTCCTTCTCGCCGCCGAGGAACAGCCCGAGCAGCGGCAGTTGCCCGAGCAGATTGTTTCGTCCGTAAACGGAACCAGCGTGCCATGCAGGTGCACGTCGTCGCGTGCGTAATCGACGAAGCCGTCGATGGTGCCGCCGAGGATCGGTCCGCGCACGACGCCGTCGCGCAACGCGACCCGCCGGGGCATGCGGGTGAAGTCAACGCGCATGTTTGAGAAATCGATGACGTTGCCGCCGCGGCGGGCCGGGCCGCCGTTCGAGACGGCGCGCTCGAGCTGCGTCTCGTCGTGAACAGCGAAATTGCGGGCGCTGAGCGCGCCTTGTTGCGCCGCGTTGTCAGCCGATGGCGAGTCCATTGCGAGCGCAAGCTGCCCGCCGGTCATGCGCGTGTAAACATCGGTGAAGCGAAAGAACGCGCCGGCATCGGTACTTTCCAGATAGATCGATTGCCGGCCGCCGCCTCGCCCGCGCAGATCGCCGGTAAGCGTGGCGTCACGACCGATCTTGGCATTGAGGCCGAAGCTGCGAATTTCGCCGGCCCGGCGTGACATCTTCAGATCGACGCTGCGCAACGCCTCGCCGTTGAAGCCGACGACCGCGCCAAGCTTCATGTCGACGTCAACGTCGACCGCGCGATTTTTGGCGTTCGGCTCGACGAAGCCGTCCCGGCAGCCGTCTTGACGAAGCCGCGCCCATCATAAACGTCACCGCGGATGACGACGTGCAGCGCCCCATCCGCGGCGCGGTCGATCTTGAGGTTGGCACGGTCGCCGTCCGAAAAGCCGTAGGCCGGAAAATGCGCCGACTGCACTTCGCCGGAGCCGTCGAGATCGATCGATCCTTTGACGCCACTGCCGGAGCCCTCGATCAGCAGATCCTCAATGCGGATCGCTTGCGGCTTGGTTGTCAGCGTGAAGGTCGCCCGCGCCGGCTTGCCGGATGGCTTGGCCCAGCCGGGCAAAAGCCCCTCGATCTTCGCCGCCGTGAGATCTGCATCGATGGCGAAGCGTCCCTCCCGCTCGGATGTCATGGCGACACGGCCGGAAAGCCTGATCGGGATGTTGCCGCTGATCGCGTCGCCAACATCGAAGCCGAGACTGTTCCGCGCCGCCTCGTCGAGCGTGCCGGCAATACGGACTTCGGCATCGGGCTCGCCTCGCGATTTGCGGTATTCGAGACTGACCGGGGTATTACCGATCCTTACATCGCCCTTAAGCAGGAAGCCTTGCGGTGTAGCGGTCGCCCTCAACAACGCGGCGTCGACCTTCTGTCCCATGATCATACGGTCGGCGGAAAAATTCGTGGCATCGACCGTGATCGCGTAATTGGTCGATCCCGGCGGCAGATCGGACTTGACCGGCATTCCCAGCGCAACCTGGGCGCTGACCGTGCCGCGAATGGTGGACGGGTCGAAAGGCGCATCGGCAATGTCGTGCAAGCGTTCGCTGCGCAGAAGTTCAGCCGCGGCCGGCGCCGGCCCATCAAGCTTGAAACGCACGCGCGCCTGCGGCGGATGTGCGGCCGTATCGGCCACCTCGAACACACCGGATGACAGCACAAGCTTGCGCCCGGAGGGCAGATCGGCGGTCGCTTTGTTGACGGTGACCGCGGCGCTGCGTCCGACAATGTGAATGTTGAGATCGGCATCGCGTAACGCCGGCAGAGTATCCACCGGCCGCAGCACACAGCCTGTCGCCAACGCGTCAATCGAAATTCCGTCGTCGGGAACAGGCGGGCCGCCGGCCTTGAGCGTGTCGAGCGGCGCATTCACGGCAATCACAATGCGCTCGACGCTACCGCTCAAGAGGTGTTCGTTGAACCAGGCGCGCACCTCCGGATTGATGAAAATCGGCCAGATCCGTTTCAGGGATTCGACCGGCATGCGCGTGCCGGCAAAGCCGGCCCTCAAACGCGTGGTTCCGCCCGAAAAATCCATGTTGCCCGACATCGCGACGCCGACGCCGGTGTTGCCGATATCGCCTTCCTCCAGGACCAAGCGCTGCTTGCCGGCGTCATAGCGACCGCTCATGACGATCCGGTTGAGGACAAGAGCCGGATCGCTTGCCGCGCCCGGAGACGTCAACACGATCGTGCCGCCACCGACCTTGAACGACCAGATGCCGTCAGTCTCAGGCGGCGCTTCGATTTGTCCTAAGAGCGTAACGCGGGCACCGCCGGACAAGACCTGAAATGGCACCGACAGCAAGCGAGTGCCTGCATCCCAGCTCAGTTTGAACTCGGCGCGGTCGAAGGTGATGCGGCTGTTATCATCGTTGACGTACCCAATCGACCCGGCTTCAGCGACGATCCGCGCGGTCGCGGTCTGTGGCAGTCCGTCTGGTCCGATCTCGCCGTCGATGCTCGCGGACAACGGCATATCTATCCGCACGTTGCCTTCGTCGAAACGCGCGACCAAGAGCAGATCGCTGGCCGCTACGTGGCGAGCTTCAATCTGAATTCGGCGGTAGCCCTGACGGGTCGGCGTCACCGCCGCTACGAGCCCCCAAGGCCGCGCCGGATTGTCCGAGCCGACGGTGACTTCAATGCCGCCGCGCGCCTTCTCAACGCTCAGGTTGATATCCTGGAACGTCCAGTGTTTGCCGGTGCGCTCGTCGTCGACCGTCAGGTTGCCATTCTTGAGGCCGAGCTCGCGCAGGTCGTGACCGTCAAGCCCGCTCTGGCTGATGCCGTCGATCCATGACAGCAGGCCTGCAAACACATCGCGGGCGCGGCGCGATGTGACCGGCTGCATGGCCGCAGAACCTGCCGACACTTTCGCCTTCTCCTGTGCCGTTCGCAGCAGTATCGCCGCAGAACCCGGCACCGATGCCGTGGCAATCGGACGTTTGTCGGCACCGGCAAAGACCGTGACTTGGCCGTCCTGCTCGATGCGCACGGCCATCTCGGCGCCGACCAGATTGAGGCTTTCCGCCCGCAAGCTGCCGCTCAGCAGGCCCGAACCGGAAACGCGGACTTCCGCCTTTGGCGCGCTCGCCACGATTGTTCCGTCGGCATCGCGCACGACGATGTCACGAATACGGACCGCCGTGCCGCCGGTTTCCGTTCGTTCAATCTGGGTGCCCCCGACCGCAACGTGATGATTTCTGCCAAAATTCTCCTCGATGGCGGACGCAAGCCATGGTGTCGCTATATCGAGCTGAATCGGTCCGCTCGAAAGCCGCCACCACAGCCCAAGAAAGCCCGCCACCACCAGCACGCAGAGAGCGCCGATTCCGATCGCCGACCGCCAAAACCATTTTTGGTGACGCGCAAAGAATGCCAGTAACAGCCGGACACGGGAAATATGCTGGTCATTGCCGGTGCGGACCGCACTGTCGGCCGCGGCGGAACGCAGCGGCCGGCGCGAGGGAACAACCGATCTCCATCGCGGAAGCGCCCCGCGCTGCCTGTTCTGGCTGGTCATGCGCCCTCGGGCGGCCCCTCATCCGTGGTGATTTCAGAACGCCCCAGCGCCATCGACCCCGTTCACGCGCCTGCGTATTCTAAGTCGGCAGAATGACATGTCGAAAGCGTCGAAAGGAAGGCCTATGTCCAGCAAGCTTGAGCCCGGTACGAAGGCACCCTCGTTCACTTTGCCCCGTGATGGCGGCGGAACCGTTTCGCTCGGCGACTTCACCGGCCGCAAGCTTGTGCTCTATTTCTATCCGAAGGCCGATACGCCCGGATGCACCAAAGAAGCGATCGACTTCTCCCGCCTCAAATCGGCCTTCGCGAAAGTCGACACCGACATCCTGGGCGTCTCCGCCGACCCGGTACCGGCGCAGGATAAATTCAAATCCAAACACAAGCTCGCCATCGCGCTGGCTTCAGATGAAACGCATAAAATGCTGGAGGCGTATGGCGTCTGGCAGGAGAAGTCGATGTACGGGCGTAAGTTCATGGGTGTCGTGCGGACGACAGTCCTGATCGGACCCGACCAGCGCATCGCCAAGGTCTGGCCGAAAGTCTCGGTCGCGGGACATGGCGATGAGGTGCTCGCGGCCGCCGAAGCATTGTGATTTGGGCTTACTTTCAAGCGGTCGGCGCAAATTGCCGAAGCATTTACCCAAGGCGACAAAATGCCAGCGGGAATTTGCGGAATGTTAACCATACCGCGGTCAAATCACTTCCCGGGCGAGCCGGACCAAACAACCGGCCTCTGTGGGAGCGTCAATGTCGGGTGGGACAGCGGCTCAGTCGCGCGAAGTTGCGCGCTATAACCGGCACGGCAGTTCGCGCGAGCCGAGCATCAGCCGCGCGGCTACTGGTTACACGATTACACATGCCGGACGACAGATTCGCCTGGGTCCGGTGGCGTTCTGGATCGCCGTCGGCACCGTCATTATCATGGCCGGCTGGTCGCTGACGTCGGCCACTTATTTCGCGTTCCGCGATGACGTGCTTCGCGGGCTCCTTGCCCGACAGGCCGAGCAGCAATACGCCTATGAAGACCGTATCGCCGAACTGCGGGCCCGGCTGGATCGCACCACCAGCCGGCAACTTCTCGATCAGGAGCAGTTCGAGCAAAAACTCGAGGACTTGCTGCACCGTCAAGGAACGCTGGAGTCGCGGGCGTCGGCTTTGATCGGCATCGTCGATCCGGCGACGACCGGATCGATCAGGCCTTCCACGCGCGGCGGTACTGAACCGACAACGAATAAATGGTTTGGTCGCGACCACCAGTCGTTTCTCGATCCCGATTGGATGCAGACCGGCCGTAAAGCCGCCAAGGGCGCCGACATTGCCGCGAAAATCGCGCACGCGGAGGCGTCTCTCGATCGCATCGAACGGCGGCAGTCGCTGGCGCTTGCGCAAATTCAAGAACGCTATGAAGGCAAAGCCCGCAAGTTGCGGAACGTATTCGCCGATCTTGGCCTGAAGGCAAACGCGCCGCCGATGGCGGCAAGCGGCGGGCCATTCGTGCCGGTCAAACTGCCCGGCGAAGGCAACAGCTTCGAGCGGGAACTGACGCGTATTGCGATCGCGCGCGCACAGACTGAACAGCTCAATCGCGCGCTGGTGTACGTTCCGGTGCGCAAGCCGGTAAGCGGCGAGATCGACCTTTCCTCGCAGTTCGGCGTGCGCGTCGATCCCTTCCTGCGCATCCCGGCGATGCACACCGGTCTCGATTTCCGTGGCGAAATCGGCGATCCGATCCATGCAACCGCGGCCGGCACGGTGACGGCGGCGGGCTGGACCGGCGGTTACGGAAAAATGGTGGAGATCGATCACGGCAACGGCCTGTCGACCCGCTACGGCCATCTCTCGCAGATCGACGTCTCGGTGGGCGACAAGATTCGCGTGGGCCAAATCGTTGGTCGCCTTGGCTCAACCGGGCGCTCGACGGGCCCGCATGTACACTACGAGACCCGCATCGACGGCGAGCCGGTCGATCCGCAAAAATTCCTCAACGCCGGCGCGAGACTCGAAGGCACGAGCACCCGATAGCGACCGGCGTTTGCCGGCCGAGAATGGCGAACGCGCTTCTGGCTATTCCTGGCGCGCTATTCCACACTGCGCTTGTTACAATTGCGCCACTCACCCGTTTGGCCGCGTGTTGCCGACAACATGATCCGTGTCCATCATCTGAACAATTCGCGCAGTCAGCGCGTTCTCTGGCTGCTTGAAGAAACCGGAACGCCCTACGAGATCGTGCGCTATGAGCGCAACAAAAAGACGATGCTCGCGCCGAAAGAACTGCGCCGCATCCATCCGCTGGGCAAATCGCCGATCATCGAGGACGATGACAAGAAATTTGCCGAGACCGGATTGATCGTCGAATATCTGGTCCGGCGCTACGGAGCCAATCTGGCGCCGTCCCGCGATACAGAACTTTATTGGCGTTACAAATATTGGTTGCACTACGCCGAAGGTTCTTTGATGCCGCCGCTGCTGCTCAAGCTTGTCATCGACCGCCTCGGACTGTTGGCGTTTCCCGCACGAGGCTTTGTGCGATCGCAGCTAAAGCTTCACCTCGATTATCTGGAGGCTGAGCTTGCGGTAGCGCCGTGGTTCGTAGGCGACCACTTCTCCGCCGCCGACATCATGCTGAGCTTCCCGCTCGAAGTCGCAACCACCCGCGCCGGTCTCGACGCGACACGTCCCAAACTGATGAATTTTCTGCAGCGAATCCACGCGCGCCCCGCTTACAAGCGCGCGCTCGAAAAGGGCGGCGCGTACCGATTTGCAGGATAAATGCAGACGGGGTGCGTAAGATAAGGAGAAAAGTCGCTAAGGGCGCAAACCGGACACAGCTGAAAGGAATCAACGACGCGAACGACCCTGAACAGACATGGCTTCCGCCGGGCGCCTTTGTTTCCAAGCACCCGACGATGCCGTGGAAGGATGCGATTGAGGCACTTGCCTTTCCTCAGCCGGTAGGTGGTTCGAAGCCTTCCGGACGCCCAGCTTTTGCAAAAGTGTTCAATATTGAACAAGACTCCTCCGCCTGGCTCGTTTACCGAAAGACCGAAATCCGCGCGAGAGTTAAGTCGCTCAGGTTTAACCGCCGTCCCGCGCGGCAGCCACACTACGCGACCACGGGGTTGACTGCGCAGGCTTAACTCGGTTGGGTGGATTAGTAGGTGTGATGTTCTACGACGGTGCCTGGATTTGTCTGAACCATCAGCCGATCGACGATTTCAACTGGTTCTCGTTAAGCCTTCGCATTACGGCGAAGACGGCTACGTGATCCGCTGGTGGCGTGCGATTATCCCTTCGAACTCTTTGGCCGCGATCTACGGCGTTGCGCTCGAATGCGCGAAGCGCAAGGTGCTCGGTCCTGACGTTGACATCGACCTCGAAGCAATCGACGAATTCAGCCAGCGAGTAGAGATTCAGAAACTGGTAGAGCGATTTAAGCGTCACGGCAATTTCGGCCTGGTGGCGCTCGTGGGCGTGCAATCCAATCAGTATCCGCGCGCACTCGATCTAGCGCGGCCGTTGCGTGCGGCCGGGATTCCAGTTGCAATTGGCGGCTTTCATGTCTCGGGCTGCCTATCGATGCTTGACGGCAAGGCCGTAGACCTGGACGGCTGCCGTGAAATGGGCGTGTCAATGTTTGCGGGCGAGGTCGAAGGTCGACTGGACATTTTGCTGCGGGACGTTGCCAAAGGCCAACTGCAGCCGGTCTACAACTTCATGAAAGATTTGCCGAGCATCGAAGGTGCCCCGATCCCATTCCTTCCTATCATAAACATCCGCCGCACGCTTGGCCTGAGTTCCAGCTTCGACGCCGGACGGGGCTGCCCCTACGAGTGCTCCTTTTGCACGATCATTAACGTGCAGGGTCGCAAGTCGCGTTATCGTTCGGCGGATGACATCGAAGCGCTGGTGCGCGTCAATTGGGCTCAAGGGGTCTGCAAATATTTCATCACGGATGACAACTTCGCTCGAAACAAAGACTGGGAGGTTATTCTCGATCGGTTGATCAAGCTTCGCGAGGTCGACGGTATTCCACTTGGCCTAATGATCCAGGTCGATACTCTGTGTCACAAGCTGCCAAATTTCATCGAGAAATCGAAGCGCGCCGGCGTCACCCGCGTTTTCATTGGACTTGAAAATATCAATCCGGACAATCTCGCCACCGCAAAGAAGCGCCAGAACAAAATCACGGAATACCGCAAGATGCTGTTGGCGTGGAAAGCGCAAGGTATCTTCACACTTGCCGGTTACATTTTGGGCTTTTCCGCCGATACTCCCGCCTCGATCCGTCGAGACATCGAAATCATCCAACGCGAATTGCCGCTTGATATCGTGGAATTCTTTTGCCTCACGCCGCTGCCGGGTTCGGAGGATCATCAAATACTTTGGCGCAAGGGGGTCGACATGGATCCCGATCTCAACAAATACGACCTCGAGAGTGTTTGCACCGACCATCCGAACATGACCCGTGAGGAATGGACAGCTATCTACAAGGAGGCTTGGGGCCTCTATTATTCGAAGGAGCACATGCGGACGCTTTTGCGGCGTACCGCTGCGACCGGAGGCCCGATGGCTAGTATGGTCAAGCTGCTGCTGAATTTCTCGTTGACCGTTGGGCTCGAAGGTCTTCATCCAATCCAGAGCGGCGTTTTGCGATTGCGACATCCTTCGGAGCGACGGCCAGGTCTGCCGGCAGAGCCTGCTTTGGTCTTCTGGCTACGTTTTGGATGGGACACGGCACGCAAGACTGTCACCATCCTCGTCGCGCTGTTGAAACTCGCTGTGTCAGCAATTAGCGCGGCGCGAGACCCAGACCGCTATCGCTACATGGACCAGGCGCTCACTCCCGTGGGGGACGACGACAGTTCGCTCGATCTGATGACCAAGACCGGTGGAGCGGAGACCGCCGTAGCGCACATCAGGCGCGTTGATGAATTGACGCACGCGCATAGCGTGGCTTGAATGAGCCCATGCCGAGAGGCAGACGCTGGACGGGGGCGAGCGTCATTTGCCTCGCTTTGCGCTGGGCAGGCTACAACCTCATAATCGTTTGTTGCAGTGCGCGAGTCTTTTGCTGGCACGAAACGGAAGTGACGAACGCCGTCTCGAGTTTTCGCTTATCAGGATGAGGCGGAGTCTCTGCGGACATCACCGTTGAGCGCGAAGCGTGTAAGGCCATTCTCAATGCCGAGCGTCAACAACGGCTGGATTATCAAGCAGTTTCGCATCGTTGCTGGACTGGCGGTACTCGCTGGCCCGACTCAGCTTTTCGCGCAGGAGGATCACGTTCGTCCAGCGTTGGACGCACTGGTCGCCGCTTATCCGCACGCTCTCGCTGAGCATGACGCCAAAGTGGTGCGATGGCGTGATGGGACAATCATGCCGGTATTCGGCGGCACCGAAAGCAAGACATTCTCGGATCTCCTCCGGCACCCTTCGATTATAGATCAGTTTCGTATCCCGTATCCGCGCGGTCAGCTAGACGAGCCGCCGGCCGTTGGTTCTGATCCGGGTCGGTTCCGCAATAATTCTTTCTTCAAGACGATGTATGGGGACTGCAAAAAGGGTGAGGTCTCGCCACGCCTCGCTACCATCGTCTGGCTTCCCAAAACATGGGGCAGATCAATCCGAATTACTTCCCTAAACGATGTCGATCAACATTTGCGCGCCGTCTCTGCGGAGATCGACGAGCTGCCAGAAAAAATCAAACGCGCCGCATACCCTATTGCTGGCACTTACAATTGCAGGGCCGTGGCAGACACCGGGGAACCGAGCCCACACGGTTACGGTATTGCGATCGATCTCAATAGCGCCTCCTCGGATTATTGGTACTGGCGACCGCATCGCGGTCCCATTGTTTATCGCAACCGCATGCCCGAGGCGGTCGTCACAATCTTTGAAAAGCACGGCTTTATTTGGGGTGGGAAGTGGTACCACTACGATACAGCGCACTTCGAATTTCGACCAGAACTCCTTGTTGCACAATGAACAGGACTTAAGCGCTCCTTTGGTTCGTTGTCAGCATTCGACTTAGTTTCATCGCGTTGAGCTCTCCATGAACGGTGATGTCGCTGATTGGCACATCGCATCATCTCAAGGCGACGCAGCATTCGGTAGCTTTCAGACTAAAGCGGACATCGGCCGGCCGTGCTCGACGAGTAGAATCTGCGAGGACAGCCCCTACTCCACATCCTCCACGACAGCCGGCTCGCCGCCGAACGCTTTCTGCGCCAGCGCCGCTTCCACGAACTGGTCGATATCGCCGTCGAGAACGCCGCCGGTGTTAGATGTCGAGACGCCGGTGCGCAGGTCTTTTACCATCTGATAGGGCTGGAGAACGTAAGAACGGATCTGATGGCCCCAGCCGATGTCGGTTTTGGCGGCTTGATCGGCGGCCGCCTTCTCCTCGCGCTTTTTCAATTCGGCTTCGTAGAGTTTGGCGCGCAACATCTGCCAGGCCTGGGCGCGATTGCGGTGCTGGGAACGGTCGTTCTGGCACACCACCACAATGTTGGTCGGAATGTGGGTCAGCCGGATCGCGGATTCGGTCTTATTGACATGCTGGCCGCCGGCGCCGCCGGCGCGCATCGTATCGGTGCGCACGTCGGCCTCCTTGATGTCGATATTGATCCGATCGTCGACCACCGGATAGACGGTGACGCTGGCAAACGACGTGTGCCGCCGCGCATTGGAATCGAACGGCGAAATGCGCACCAGGCGATGCACGCCGTTCTCGGTTTTCAGCCAACCATAGGCGTTGCGGCCCTTGACCTCGATGGTGGCTGATTTGATGCCGGCCTCTTCGCCTTGGGTTTCTTCGATGTAGTCAACCTTGAAGCCGTGCTGCTCCGCCCAGCGCACATACATGCGCAGCAGCATGTTGGTCCAATCCTGGCTCTCGGTGCCGCCGGCGCCGGCGTGCACTTCGAGATAGCAATCGTTGGGGTCGGCCTCGCCGGACAATAGCGCTTCAAGCTCGCGCCGCGACACTTCGGCCTTTAGCTTGCGCAGTGCGGCTTCGGCTTCGGCGATGACGCTTTGATCGCTCTCCGCCTCGCCCATTTCGATCAGCATGACCTGATCGTCGAGTTCTTGCTCAATTCGGGACAGCGCGCTGAGCTGGTCGTCGAGCGCGGTGCGCTCCTGCATCACCCGGCCGGCGCGCTGCGGATCGTTCCAAAGATCGGGGTCTTCGGCCTGACAATTCAGCTCCGCAAGCCGGACGCGCGCCTTGTCGACGTCAAAGATGCCTCCTCAGCAGCCCGACGGACTGCTTGATCTCGGCAACGATGGTCGTGATTTCCGCGCGCATTTGAGGTGCCAGATATCAGGTGTCGGGGATCAGGTGTCAATGCGCGGTTCGGACACTTCGCGCAAACCTGATTCCTGGTTTCCGATGCCTGATCGCTGAAATCAGTACAAACCGCTGTTGCCTGTGGGAACGGCGCGTTGCGCTTCGGGAGGAGCCGTCAGCGGCTTGCCATTGAAGGTATCGGTTCCGATCACCGAATAGGAATCGGGCGGCGCGGTGCCGGGCTTGAAGGCCTCGAGAATGACGCGGGTGTCGGCGGCCGTGGCGCGCATACCGGTTTTCGCGTCAATGCGGATCAGTTTGATGCCAGGCGGCACGCGGAACGGAATCGGCGGCTTGTCGGCGAGCGCCACTTTGAGGAAATCGCGAACGACTGGCGCTGCCAGATGCCCGCCGGTCGCGAGACGTGCGATGTGGCGCGGTTTGTCGAAACCCATATAGACGCCGCACACGATGTCCGGCGAGAAGCCGATGAACCACACGTCCTTCTCTTCATTGGTGGTGCCGGTTTTGCCGGCGATCGGTTTGCCAACGTCGCGCAACACGGTCGCGGTGCCGCGCTGGACGACGCCCTCCATCATCGAGGTGATTTGATAGGCGGTCATCGGATCGATCACTTGCTCGCGGCGATCCACCATCGACGGCTCGGGCAGGTTGCTGGTCCACTGGTCAGCATCGCAGCCGCGGCACTCGCGCTGGTCGTGTTTGTAGATAGTGTGGCCGTAACGGTCCTGGATGCGGTCGATCAGCGTCGGCTTCACGCGCTTGCCGCCGTTGTCGAGCATCGAATAGGCGGCGACCATGCGCAGCACTGTGGTCTCGCCGGCACCCAGTGCATACGAGAGATACGGCGGCAGGTTGTCGTAAACACCAAACCTTTTGGCGTATTCGGCGATCAACGGCATGCCGATGTCTTGCGCGAGCCGCACCGTCATCACGTTGCGCGACATTTCGAGGCCGAAGCGCAGCGTCGAGGGACCATAGAACTTGCCGCCGTAGTTTTCCGGCTTCCAAACGCCGCCGCCACCAGCCCCCATGTCGATTTCAAGAGGCGCGTCGAGGACAATGGTCGAAGGCGTGTAGCCGTTATCGATTGCGGCCGCGTAGACAAGCGGCTTAAACGATGAGCCGGGCTGCCGCAGCGCCTGCGTGGCGCGGTTGAATTGGCTCTGGTCGTAAGAGAAACCGCCGACCATCGCCAACACCCGGCCGGTGTGCGGATCCATGACCACCATGGCGCCGGAGATTTCCGGGATCTGCCGCAGCCGGAACTGGCCTTGCTGGTCCTTTGATGGCTCGACATAGATCACGTCGCCGGGGGCGAGGATCTGGCTCACACGTACGGCCTGCTTTGCCGGCGTACCCGCCGGCTTCGCCCATTTGGCGCCTTCGGCCGGGACGATGCCAAGCTCGCGAGCCTTGACCACCGCGCCGCCTGGATCGCGCGGCGGCTGCAAGCCAATGCGCGCCGATTGATCGTCCACCTGGAGCACCACGGCGAGTCGCCACGGATCGATATCGGACAGCGATTTCACGTCGGCGAGTTTGACGCCCCAGTCGCCGTCGATTTCGATTTTGGTGACCGGGCCGCGCCAGCCCTGTGTCTCATCGAAGTTGACGAGCCCATCGGTCATCGTCTTGCGCGCCAGCACCTGCATCTTCGGATCGAGCGTGGTGCGTACCGACAGGCCGCCCTCGTAGAGCTTCTTCTCTCCATAATTCTCGAAAATGTAACGGCGCACCTCTTCGGCGAAATATTCGGCCGCGAAAGTGTGGGCGCCGGTCGGCCGCACCACAACGTTGAGAGGCTGCTTCTTGGCTTTGTCGCCGGCTTGCGCGGTGACGAATCCGTCCTCGACCATGCGATCGATCACGTAGTTGCGGCGCGCAATCGCTTCGTCGCGATGGCGGAACGGATTGTAGTTGTTAGGACCCTTCGGCAGCGCAGCGAGATAGGCCACTTCGGCGATCGTCAGCTCGTGCACCGACTTGTCGAAGTAGAGCAGCGACGCCGCGGCGATGCCGTAAGCACCGAGCCCAAGGTAGATCTGGTTGAGATAGAGTTCGAGGATCTTGTCCTTCGAATAGGTCCGCTCGATCCGCAAAGCGAGCAGTGCTTCCTTGATCTTGCGCGTGATCGACAGCTCGTTGGTCAGGAGAAAGTTCTTCGCCACCTGCTGGGTGATGGTCGAAGCGCCTTGCGGCCGCCGGCTGCCGCCAAAGTTCTGGACGTAAAGCAGCGCGGCGCGGGCGATACCGGTAACGTCTACGCCAGGATGCTGGTAAAAGTTTTTGTCTTCCGCGGCGATGAACGCATTGATGACCAGCTTCGGCACCGCCTGGATGGGCAGATAAAGCCGGCGCTCGTTGGCGTATTCCGACAACAGCGAACCGTCGGCCGCGTGCACGCGCGTCATCACCGGCGGTTCATAATTTTGCAGTTGAGAATAGTCCGGTAAGTCGCTGGAAAAGTGCCACAATACGCCGGAGACGGCGCCGATGCCGACGAGGAACAGGATGGTTCCCGCAGCGAACAGGAACCCGAGAAACCGCAGCAACAGCTTCATTACGCTATCGGCCCCGATTTTCCGCCCGTTCTGATCGCCATGGTGTCTCGTCGCTCCGTTTTTTGTTCAAACTGAGGCCATTAGCGGGCGCCTCGCAAGGCGGATTGAGAGGCTTAATTGGCGCCGGTGCGCGCTCCCGTCATGCGCGTTGCAAAGAAAGCGTCGATCGTCTTGGCCATCAATTCCGCCGTTCGGTCGCGCCAGGTTTCGGAAAGAAGCGATTTCAGATCGGCCCGGTTTGACACGTAGCCAAGTTCCACTAGCACGGATGGCACATCGGGCGCGCGCAAGACGCGGAAGCCCGCCGATTTCAGCGGCTTTTTATGCAGCAAGGTCGCGGTCTTCAGGCCGCCGACCAATTGATGCGCAAACTGCAGCGAAAAGCCTTTCGTCTCCCGCTCGGCGAGGTCGAGCAGGATACCGGCAACGTCAGCCGGCTCCGTTTTGAGATCGACGCCGGCGATAACGTCGGCCCGGTTCTCTTTTTCAGCCAAACCCGCAGCCTCCGAGTCGGTCGCGGTATCCGACAGCGTATAAATGCTGGCGCCCTGCGCGTCGCCCTCCCCGTGCGGCAGCGAGTCGGCGTGAATGGAGACGAATAAGGAAGCACCGGCGCTTCGCGCGATGCGCACCCGATCGGCGAGCGGCACGAAGGTGTCGTCGGTCCGCGTCATGAGAACGCGATACTTGCCGGTTTTTTCGATGCGGTCGCGGAGGTGTTGGGCGAAAGCCAATACAATGTCTTTTTCGAGTTCGCCGCTCGGCGCCTTGCTGCCGGTGTCGATGCCGCCATGGCCGGGATCGAGCGCGACCAGCGGACGCGGATCGTCATCCTTTGCTGTCGGCCCTTTTGCTTGCGGCGACGCGGAGCGAACCTGATTGTTGTCGAGCGCAGCGCGGCGCAAAAAGCTTTCGCGATCCGTCGCCACGAGATCGAGCACCAGCCGCGCCGGAGCTTCAACCGTTGCGTCAACGACGAAGGCTTTGTCGACGCGGGCGGGTTTAGTGAGGTCGAACACCAACCGCGACCCGCTCTGCATCACCAAGCCGAATCGGAAGGCCTTGATCAAGCCGCGGCCAAACTCGCCGCTTTTCGGCGGCAGCAGAAATGTCACCTGCGGAATGTCGATAACAACCCGATAGGGATCGGCCAGCGTAAAGGCGTGAAGATCGATCTTGCGGGTGAAGTCCATGACGAACCGCGTCTGCAATTCGTCGCCGCCAAGCCGGGCATCGGTCGCCACCGGGAACGAATCGCCAGCCGGTACCGATGCGGCTAATTGCCGTTCCCCGGCCGTAGCAGCCGTCGTGAAGAGTAGACCGAGGAAAGCCCAGCTCGCCGCTCGGACAGCCATCGGTTTTAAGCCCTCCGCGCCCCTCTTACTGCATTAGGCAGGCGTGGTTAATCGAAACTTAAGTACCTACATCGGTAGCGCAGGAACAGGCGGCGGATGCGCCCCAAAAGCGGCGACTTTGGGCAAATGGCACATCCTGCTTGCCAATTCCGTACCCGCGGCCTTAAGAAGAGAGGGCCGACGGTCAAATGTTCCGGTTGTGTCCCGTCAGGGTATCCGGCAAGTCCGCATTGATCGCTTCCAAAAGTGGGAGCTTAAGCGGACGCAGCTTTTCGATCCGATCCTGCGCCGATAGCGCGCTGATGCAGACGGACGAGGCGGCGAGCCGACACCCTAAAAGGAGCAGGGCAACCAGAACCTGCCGTGCGGTATCGTACCGGCGCGACTTGCATTGCCGATGCGGTATCGCGGGAGCCGTAAGCATTTGAGTAATCGCGGCGGCTCAAGGCGCCGCCGTCCATCACGGTTTGGAGTTCATGTTCGAGGCGCAACAGGTTCGATCGCAACGGTGGGGCAGTGTCCGAAGGGCGCTCTCCGGCCGACGGATTGAGTTTCGTTCGGCGCTTTCGGGAATCCCGATCCTTTTCCTTCACCGACTAACAGGCAGTTCACCGTCCTCGCTCGCCGCTACGGCGCGGAGCGTGCGGCATGAGCGCCCCCACGAGATTTTCAATGGCCAACAAAATGCTCATCGACGCGACCCATCCGGAAGAGACCCGGGTGGTCGTTTTGCGCGGCAATCGCGTCGAGGAATTCGACTTCGAGACCGCGCAGCGTAAGCAACTTCGGGGCAACATTTATCTGGCGAAAGTGACGCGCGTCGAGCCGTCGCTGCAGGCTGCTTTTGTCGATTACGGCGGCAATCGTCACGGCTTCCTCGCCTTCAGCGAAATCCATCCCGACTACTATCAAATTCCGGTCGCTGACCGGCAGGCCCTGATCGATGAAGAGGGCCGCGCCCAGCGCGCGGCCGAGGATGAAGCCGATCGGCGCCCGCACCGGCATCGTGGCGGCGGCCGGCCTTCACCGGCGCGGCGCGATGATGAGGTCAGGCATGGCGACGCGACCGAACCATCGTCGGGCGAAGCCGCCGCGGCGGAGGAGCACGGCGACGAAGTCACAGTCGGGGATGAAGCCGGCATCGAGGCTGAGGACAGCGAAGGGCCGACCGTTTCGGAGTCGTCGGGAGAGATCGAGCACGCGCAAGAAGTTGCCGCGGAATCGTCGGCGGTAAGCGCTGGGTCTTCCTCATCAGATCAAAGCAAGTCTGAGCCCCTCTACGACGACAACCATATCGACACCGAGTTCACATGGCACGCCCGCTTCGGTCGAGACGGTCGGCGAACATATCGCCGAAAACGTCGAGGCCTCAGCGGAAGCACACGACGCCAGCGGTTCGCACGAAGATTTAGAGCGCCACAACGGCGGCGAAAACGGCGAAGAAGAAGAGATCGTGGAATCGGTCGGCGGCGCCGACGCGCTCGAAGAGGTTCCCGATCGCGCGCCCCGCTATCGCCGCCAATACAAAATCCAGGAAGTCATCAAGCGCCGGCAGGTGATGCTGGTGCAGGTGGTCAAGGAGGAGCGCGGCACCAAGGGTGCGGCGCTGACGACGTATCTGTCGCTCGCCGGCCGCTATTCGGTGCTGATGCCCAATACCGCGCGTGGCGGCGGCATCAGCCGCAAGATCACCAGCGGCGAAGACCGCTCCCGGCTCAAGGAGATCGCAGGCGAGCTCGAAGTTCCAGAAGGCATGGGCGTGATCCTGCGCACCGCAGGCGCGAGCCGCACCAAGACCGAGATCAAACGCGATTTCGAATACCTGCTGCGGCTATGGGAAACGGTGCGCGACCTGACGCTCAAATCCACCGCGCCCAAGCTCGTCTATGAGGAAGGCTCGCTGGTCAAACGCTCGATCCGCGATCTTTATTCGAAGGACATCGACGAGGTCATCGTCGCCGGACAAGCGGCCTACAGCGAGGCCAAGGACTTCATGCGCATGCTCATGCCGAGTCATGCAAAGAACGTGAAGCTCTATTCCGATACCCAGCCGCTGTTGTCGCGTTACGGCGTCGAGAACCAGCTCGACGGAATGTTCTCACCAGTCGTGCAACTGCGCTCCGGCGGCTACATCGTCCTCAACCAGGCTGAAGCGCTGGTCGCCATCGACGTCAACTCGGGCCGCGCAACGCGCGAACACCATATCGAGGACACGGCGCTCAAGACCAATCTCGAAGCCTCCGACGAAATCGCCCGCCAGCTTCGGCTGCGCGATCTCGCAGGGCTGATCGTCATCGACTTCATCGACATGGACGAAAAGCGCAACAACCGTTCGGTTGAGCGCCGACTGAAGGAATGCCTCAAGCAGGACCGCGCCCGCATCCAGGTCGGCCGCATCTCGCATTTCGGGCTGCTGGAGATGTCGCGCCAGCGCATTCGCACCAGCGTGCTCGAAAGCTCGACGGAGAAGTGCCCTTATTGCGGTGGTACCGGCCACGTCCGCTCGGTTTCATCGCTGGCGCTGCAGGTCCTGCGCGCACTCGAGGAGCAGTTGATGAAGGGCGGGACGCACAATCTGATCGCGCGGACGCGCCCCGACGTTGCGCTCTACGTGCTCAACCAGAAGCGCGCGCATTTGCGGGCGCTGGAAGAGCGGTTCGCCATTACCATCACCGTCATGGCCGATCCGACGATCGCTGCGCCCCAGGCTTTCGCGATCGATCGCGGCGAGCAGGTTCACACGCCAGAAGCGGCAAAAGCGATTGCCGAGCAGAACCAAACCAGCGCCGCTCCGCTTGAGGAGGACGACGACCTCGAAGATGCCGCCGCGCTGGACAGTGACGAGGTTGATGCCGAGAACGATGCCGACGCCGATGCCGAGACCGACGAGGAACCGGCAGCGGCCGACGTTTCCGGCGAGCAGACGGAAAATGGCGGACGTCGGCGACGCCGCCGCCGTCGACGCGGGCGCAATGGCGGCGCCCATGCGCAGCCCGATCATCACGAAGAGACCGCCGATACCGCCGGTGAGCCCGCCGCGGACGAAAACGGCGAGTTGTCGGCGAACGATCTCGCCGAAGAGCCCGGCGAAGCCGGTATCGTCGCCCGAAACGAGTTGCAGCGCGACGGCGGGCGTCGCCGCCGCCGCGGCCGCCGCGGCGGCCGACGCAATCGCCCGGAGCGGGCTGATGAGGGTTCTCCGCCGGCGCATGAGCACGGCAGTGACGAGTTTGACGACACGCCGCCGTCACCCGAAGAGCTGACCGGAGCGCCGCCGACCGAAGCGGAACTTAAGGCGGCGGTCGCCGACCTTGACGCCGCACCGCCGTTTGCTGCTCCGGCTCCATCCAGCGCGCCGGTCAGCGCGGAAGCGCCACGTGCTTCGGCCCCGGTGGAGCAACCCGAACCGCCGCGTAAGCGCTCGACTGTGCGCGAGCGGGCTCCGACGGCGATCGCTGCCGACTCATCACCTCCTGCACCGGCACAAGCGTCATCACCTCCTCCGGAGCCGGTCATCACCGAAGTTGGCGACACCGAAAACACCGACAAGCCGCGCCGCAGCGGCTGGTGGTCCCGCCGCTTCGCCGGCGGCTGATCACAACAACCGGTCGACACGCTATGAGAAGCGCGTGGGTCGACCGGGACGCCGAGACAATCGTTGCGCACGCCGCCAAAGCTGGCGTCGAGCGCGACTTGGCGCTCCGGGTCTATACGACGCGGCTGCTTGGCCGCGACCCGAGGCTCGTCCTCCACGGTGGCGGCAACACATCGCTGAAGACCCACGAGCGCGACCTGCTCGGTGATGATGTTGAGGTGCTCCGGATCAAAGCGACCGGCGCCGATATGTCGGTGGCAGAGCCCGAAGGGCTTCCCGCGGTAAGGCTCGTTCCGCTACGTCAACTCCGCGCGCTCGATGCGTTCGCCGACGAGGAGTTGGTCGCCATCGAGCGCGCTAACCTCATCAATCCGGCGGCGCCAAATCCGTCCGTCGAAGTCATGCTGCACGCGTTTCTGCCGCACAAGTTCGTCGACCACACCCACGCGACGGCCGTACTCAGCGTGATCGATCAGCCCGACGGCAAAGAAAAATGCGCCGAGGCTTTTCGCGGCCGGCTCGCCTTCGTGCCCTACCTCATGCCGGGTTTCGGCCTCGCCAAGAAGGCAATCGAAGTCTTCGAACGGGACGAGCCGAGCGACGGGCTCATTCTCGGCAAGCACGGCATCGTCACCTTCGGCGAAAGCGCGCGCGAAGCCTATGAGCGCATGATCGAGATGGTGTCGCTCGCTGAGGATTTCATCACGCGCAACACCAAGTCGCGCGTCATCGCCACACTGTGGCGCGAGCCAGCGACAATCGCAGACGTCGCGCCAATCGTACGCGGCGCGTGCAGCCGACCCGACGAAAAAGTCGAAGGCGCGTGGCAACGGCTGGTGCTTGAATTTCGAGGCGGCAGCACGGTTATTAGCCTCATGCAGTCGGATTTGTCGCGGTTAGCTGAAGGCGGCGTGGTGACGCCGGATCACACCATTCGCACCAAGAACTGGCCGCTGGTTTTGCCGCATGCGGACAAAGGCAAACTCGAGGATTTCGCGCGCGCCGCCCGGGATGCCGCCGACGCTTTCGTCACAGACTATCAGAGCTATTTCAAACGTCACGACGCGCGCGTCGGCGGCGGCAAGCGCGAACTCGATCCCCTGCCCCGCGTTGCTTTGGTTCCCGGCTTGGGCCTGTTCGGCCTCGGCCGAACCAAGCGGGATGCGGTCATCGCCGCAGACCTCGCCGAAGAACGGATGGCCGTCGTCGCCGATGCGGAACGGATCGGCCGCTTCGAGTTCGATCTCCGAGGCCGACATGTTCGACGTCGAATACTGGCCGCTGGAACAGGCCAAGCTCGGGGCGCGCAAGGAACCGCCGCTTGCCGGGCAGATCGCCGTCATCACCGGTGCCGCAGGCGCCATCGGCGCCGCAACCGCGAAGGCGTTCGCCGCGGCCGGCGCGGAAGTCGCACTGCTCGACGTCAATCTCCCCGCCGCGCGCGAGAAAGCGGCAGCCATCGCGCCGACGGCGCTCGCCGTCCAGTGCGACGTCACAGAAACGGCTTCCGTGCGCGCGGCGTTCGAGCAGGTTGTGGAAAATTTCGGCGGCGTCGATATTTTGGTCGCCAATGCTGGCGCCGCCTGGCAGGGCCGCATCGGCGAAGTCGACGAAGACGTTTTGCGCAAAAGTTTCGAGTTGAACTTTTATGGCCAGCAGCGCGCCGCGCAGGCGGCGATCAAGATCATGCTGGCGCAAAAGACCGGCGGCTGTTTGTTGTTCAACGTCTCCAAGCAAGCGGTCAATCCCGGACCGAATTTTGGGCCTTACGGCATCCCGAAAGCGGCGCTGCTCGCGCTGATGCGCCAATACGCGCTCGATTATGGCGCAGACGGCATCCGCGCCAACGCGGTCAACGCCGACCGCATCCGTTCCGGATTGCTCACCGAAGAGATGATCGCGTCGCGTTCGAAGGCGCGCGACTTAAGCGAAAAGGATTACATGAGCGGCAATCTTCTCGGCCGCGAAGTGACGGCCGAAGACGTCGCGCAGGCATTTCTGCATCAGGCACTGGCGCTGAAAACCACCGCCGACGTCACCACCGTCGACGGCGGCAATATCGCTGCCGCGATGCGGTGAGCGCCGCCCTCGCTATGCTTGATTGTCCGGAACCATTTTGATAAGTGATATCATGATATCACTTTGAATGAGCGAATTATGGCCCAAGTGGTCGTACGCAAACTAGGTGAACGCGTGAAGAAGCGCCTTAAACAGCGCGCGGCGCGCCGTGGGCACAGCATGGAAGCCGAAATTCGCGATATTCTCAGCAAGGCAGTCGGAGAAAAAGCGGCACGCGTAGAAGGCTTGGGAACCTTCATTGTGGGTCAGTTCGCCGGCAAAGGCCGGGGCATCGACTTTGACATACCGGAATGCCGCGGCGAAAAGGCCCGGCCTGCCCGATTTAGAAAGTGATTGTTCTCGATACAAATGTTGTTTCTGAGCTCATGCGCCAAAAGCCCGACGCCAACGTTGCGGCCTGGCTCGATGAATTTCCCCGACAAGAAGTTTGGATTACGGCCATCTCGATTTTCGAGCTGCGTCTTGGCATTGAACTCCACACCAAAGGACGACGACGAAGCCACCTCGAAGAAAGCCTCGCACAAATCGTCGATGATGGACTTCACGGCCAGATCTTGAGCTTCGATGAGAACGCGGCGAGCGCGGCGGCATTCATTTCGGCAAAACAACGCTTAGCGGGGCGGCCGAACGAGATTCGCGACACGCTCATTGCCGGCATTATCGTCGCGCGGCGGGCCGATTTTGCCACCCGCAACGTGCGGCATTTTCAGGATCTCGACATTCGCCTGATCAATCCTTGGACTACTTAGCCGCTCCCGAGCCGGCACCGCGTCAGCCCGCGGCGTGAGAGAGAAAGATAACTTGAGCACCAATCTGCTCGGCCGCGAAGTTAAGGTCCAAGACGTTGCGCAGGCGTTTTTGCATCAAGCGCTTGTCGAACGACCTTTCTTGCCAGCCACGAACACACGAAGGCCGGCAACGCGCCGACGAACCCGAATACTAGAACAAGGGGTCCGTGAATGAACCCGGCCGCAAACGAAGTAGCCAGCGGCAAGAAGCTGACCGCAAATCCGAACAGGGTGGTCCAGAGCGGACCATAACGCACGCGCCGTCTGGCAAGAACGCCATCAAATAATCCGGCAAAGCAGGCCGGCACTATTCCCAGCATGTAGGAGACCGGCACTAAAACGATTTGGTGGTAGTCAAACACACTTTTGTCGCCGACCGCCCAATTCAATATCGGAAGCATAATCCATAAACCTGTGAACAAGCCCAACGGCGGTCCAAGGACGGCGAAAATCAAGAGACGCTTCATTCGTTCTAAAAAGCAGTTCAGCAAACCTAACCCGGCCGGATTTATTTCTCGACCGCGCCGCCGGCGTCGGCCCAATCCTTAAACCCGCCGAGATTAAAGACCTGGTCGTAACCCAAATCCTTGAGCATTTTGCCGGCAAGCGCGGCGCGTCCGCCGGAGCCGCAATAGAGGATGACGGCCTTATCCTTGCTGAAATTTTTATCGTGCGAGGGCAAATCCGGGTCGGCGCGGAATTCCAGCATGCCGCGGGAAACGTGAACGGCGCCCGCGACCTTGCCGCTCGCCTGCACTTCCGGCCCGTCGCGCACATCGACGATGAGCGTGTTACCTTTGGCGATCAGTTCCTTCGCCTGCGCCGGCGTGACCTTCGGCACCGCTGCGTTTGCAGCTTCGAGCATTTGTTTGACGCTTGTCGCCATGATCGTTCTCCCGGTTTGCGCAGTGCAACGCGCCAACAAGGGTACTCCTGGCGCGGCCGCGCGTCTAATCGCTCGACAGGATCACATTCTTGACGATCGGGTAAACCTGGTTTTCCCAGCGCTTCCCCGAGAACACCCCATAATGGCCGACACCGGCCTGCATGTGATGGCGCTTGAGATAAGGCCGCAGTTTGCTGCACAGATCGTGCGCGGCCACAGTCTGCCCGACGGCGCAGATGTCGTCGCGCTCGCCTTCGACGGTGAGCAGCATGGTGCGGCGGATCGCGCTCGGGTCGACGCGATTGCCGTGCCACTCAAGCTTGCCGAGCGGCAGCGCGTATTCCTGAAAAATCAGCCGCACTGTTTCCAGATAAAACTCGGCGGTCAGATCGAGCACGGCGAAATATTCGTCGTAGAACGCTTTGGTGACAGCCGCCTTCTCGTGCTCGCCGTTGGCGAGATTTTCGTAAAGCTCCTTGTGGGCTTTCACGTGGCGCTCGATGTTCATGCTCATAAACGCAGTGAGCTGAACAAAGCCCGGATAGACCCGGCGAAAGGCGCCGGGATAACGCATCGGTACCGATGCGGTGAGCATCCGCTCGAACCAGGCCATATCGCGCTTGTTGGCGAGGTCGTTGACCTTGGTCGGATTGACGCGGCAGTCGATCGGTCCGGCCATCAGCGTCATCGAGCGCGGCTGCGCGGGATTATTTTGCTGCGCCATTACCGCCACCGCCGAGAGCACGGCGACGCAAGGCTGGCAGACCGCAGCCACATGCGCGCCCGGCCCAATCACTTCCAGGAATTTGATCAGGTGGTCGACATACTCATCGACGCCAAACTGGCCGCAGATCAGGGGAATATCGCGCGCATTGTGCCAGTCGGTGATGAACACATCATGGTCCGGCAGCATGGTGCGGACGGTCGCGCGCAACAAGGTGGCGAAATGGCCCGACAGCGGCGCCACCAGCAGCACCCGCGGCTGTGTCGCCGCTACATCTTTCTTGAAATGAAGGAGCGTACCAAACGGCGTCTTGTGCGCGGCCTCCTCCCGCACCTCGACCTCGCGGTTACCGACGGTGACGGAGCGGATACCAAACGCCGGCCGCGTGTGGGTCAGCCCCATGCGCGAGACCAGTTCATAGGCCGCGGTCAGATTGCGGATCGCCGAATTATCGGCGACAACAGGCTGGTGACCGGCGGCAAGCGCCATGGTCGCCCACGCTTTCATCGGCGCTATAATGTCGGAGTGGGTTTGATAAGCGAGGTACAGCATCCGTTACCCACGGGCGCCGTAGGCCATCTGACGACGGCTCACCTGCGACCCCCCAAGCGCGCGAAGCTAGTGCATTTTTTGTTGCGCTGCGACAAAATTATGAACATCCTGCACTGAGGGAGCGGGACGCGGGAATCAGTGCACGGCAGCAACCATAGCTCAATCATGTTAATTAGCTGTAAGAGATTGATATAATACAAGCTTCCCAGCACGTCCGGCACGCGAGCACTCCATGGCCAAGGCCACTCTCACCATTGCCAGCAAGAATTACGGCTCGTGGTCGCTGCGCGGCTGGTTGCTCTGCAAAATGGCCGGCCTCGATTTCGACGAGCAGCATGTCGGCAGCGATGACCCTTCGACCCGCGCCGAATTGCTATTGCTGTCCCCGTCATTCCTCGTCCCCTGCCTCGTCAACGACGGGCTAAAGGTCTGGGATTCGCTCGCGATCGTCGAATACCTGCACGAGATCAGGCCAGACGCGGGATTGTTGCCGGCCGACCAGGCGCAGCGCGCGCACTGCCGGGCGATCTGCGGCGAGATGCATTCGGGCTTTGCCAATCTCCGCTCGGCGCTGCCGATGAATCTCAAGGCGCATTTTCCCGGCTTTAAAGCCTGGGCCGGCGCGCGCGGCGACATCGAGCGCATCACCACGATCTGGCGCGAGTGCCTGGAAAAGTACAAGGGCCCATACCTGTTCGGTGCAAAACCGTGCGCGGCTGACGCCATGTACGCTCCGGTTTGTACGCGCTTTATCACCTATGATGTCGCGCTCGACCCGGCATCGGCGCAATACTGCCGCACGATTATGGCGATGCCGGTGCTCCAAGAATGGATCGCCGCCGCCAAGGTCGAGCCGGACGAACTTGAAGAGCTCGACGTCGAGTTTTGAACGGCGCTAGCGGGACGCCTAACTGCCCGGGTGAGCCAAGCGGGAAATTGCCGCCATTTCGGTCTCACTGAGCGAAAAATCGAAAATCGCCGCGTTCTCGGACAAGCGTTCCACTTTGCTGGTGCGTGGAATAACGACCATGTGCTGCTGCACAAGAAAGCGCAGGCACACTTGCGTCGCGCTCTTGCCATGCGCGACACCAATACGGGTCAGCACGTCATTGTCGCGCACGCGGCCGCGCGCGAGCGGGCTGTAGGCGACGACGGCCATGCCCGCTTTTCGGCAAGCCGCGATCAGCGCCGACTGATCGATGAATGGATGACACTCGAACTGGTTGCACACCAAAGGTTCGCTGCTGACGCGCACCGCTTCTTCGACTTGTGCGATGCTGAAGTTGGAGACGCCGATGTGGCGGGTTAGTCCGTCGCGCTTGGCTTTGCAGAGGACATCGATGCTTTCCGGAAGCGGCAGCCGCTGGTTTGGCCAGTGCAGCAACAAAAGATCGACCTCGCTCAAACGCAAACGCGCCAGACATTCGCGCGTGGCGCGATCGAACTCGCGCGGCGCAAAATGCGTCGGCCAGATTTTCGTGGTGACGAAGACGTCGTCGCGCTTGACGCCGGAACCGCGCATGCCCTCGCCGACCTCGCGCTCGTTGTCATACATTTCAGCGGTGTCGATGTGGCGATAGCCCAGCAGCAACGCCTGCTGTACCACGCGCGAACAAACACGGCCGCGCAAATCCCAGGTGCCGAGCCCGAGTAAGGGTATCCGTGCACCCTTGGCCTGGACGGCCGGAATGGCTGCATTCGTCGTGATTGTATTTGCCATATCGAGGAAGGCGCGGCGATTACGGCGGCTGCGTTACGGTGATTTAGCGCCGAGCACTGCAAAGGCAGCTTCGGGCGCCCGTTCGATGACTTTGAGCAACGCGCGTGCTGGTCCGCGCGGCGAGCGCTTGCCTTGTTCCCAGTTACGCACTGTTTCCACCGGCACACCGATCCGCGCGGCAAAGGCGGTCTGCGTCAACCCGGTCTGTCCGCGCACATTGCGTGCATAGGCCGCTTCGATGAAGCGGCCATTTGTTGAGTAGGCAGCGCCGTTGGCGTGCGCGCCGTTCGAAATGGAAATCGGGCCCTCGCTGCCGTCGGGCAGGACTTCCACCAATCGTCCATCGGCCTTCAACCGAACGCGTAGCATGGTTTTCAGCTCCAGCGTTTCCGGCTGTCGGGCACCATAACTGATTCGGTCTGGATTCAATGAGTTGGTGGCCCGTTTCCACTGCGGATAAGGTCGCTGAATGGTAATCCTTTGACTTACTAAGCCACCGAACGCTTAAGAAAATGCTTGGACCACTTAAGAAACACTTGGACCGCTTAAAAAATGTCAAACAACCCGGGACCGCTCCGCCTTGGATAGTTCCAACCAAAAGATTGAGGTCTGGGACGTCCCCACCCGCTTGTTTCATTGGCTGACGGCCGCGCTCGTTTTCGCGGCATACGTCACCTGGCGGTTGGATTGGATGGATTGGCACGCCAAGGCGGGCTACGCTGTTCTTGCGCTCGTGATCTTCCGTCTGCTGTGGGGACTACTCGGCAGCGACACGGCGCGGTTCTCCCGCTTTGTTGCTCCTCCGCTCATCGCGATCAGTCACCTCAAACACGCGCTCCGCCGTGAGCCGGATCGACAAGTCGGACACAATCCGGCTGGCGCGTGGATGGTGCTGCTTTTGCTCGCGCTCCTTCTCGGCGAAACGCTGAGCGGGCTCTACGTCGCCAACGACGTCGCCGATCAGGGACCGCTCACCGAACTCGTCCCCGCGCCGATCGCCAACGCGATCACGGCGCTGCACTGGATACTTTGGGACGCACTGTTGGCAGCCATCGCGCTGCATATTCTCGCGATCGCGATTTACGCCATCGCCAAGGGGCACGATCTGCTCACGCCGATGATCACCGGACGAAAGCACCTGCCGGCGGACGTTCTGCGCCCACGTATCGGCAGCCTCGTACGCGCAAGCCTTCTCCTCGGCGTCAGCGCGCTCGCTGTCGCCGTCCTCGTCAACGTGCTGTGAGTGGGGTCAGCCGGCAGATCAGCTTTTCGGCGGCATCACCTGACCGCGGATCTCGCCGCCCGGATGAGCGCCGGTGTGGACGTTGACGTACCAGTCGCCGGCGGTGAATTGCGCCGCCTGCTCGGGCGTCAGCGTGGCTTCGCCCTTGATCGGACTTGCGGGCGGGGTTCCCTGTTTGCTCAGCCACAGCGTCACTGGGCCGTTCTTGCCTGCAGCCGCCGGCCCGTGGAAGTGCGCCATCGTCGCGGGCGCCGACAGTCCCTCGTAGCTGATGCTCCACGTCAGCATCCGCGTTGCCGGATCGTAAGTGAGATCGGCGGTTCCCTTGCCGGGCGTTTCGACCGCCGGCACCTGCTGCGCGCCAGACAGCGCGACCTTAAAGGATTCCGGTGCGGCATTTGACGCCACGGCCAAGCTGGCAATGCCGGCTGTGCATGCTGCCAATACGAGAATGCGACGCGAGACGGTGTTCATGATCTACTCCCTGTGACGTGGCTGTTCCGAGAGGTGCAGAGGTCTGCACTTCGTGGATAAGAAACGGATTGGGTGGCAGTTCCGGGTGCGGGCGACATTTGCGCCCCGCTTAATTGTCAGTTCAGGGCAAGTGACGGCGGAATTGTAGTCAGCTTCCCGCGGCAAGTCACAGCCGATCGCGCTGACGGCGCTTCACAAACGGGTGAAGAATTTTAACAGCATCGCGCGGCGTGCCGTCTCGCGGGCAATGCAAGCCGCGCCCATCGGGATCGCCATGGTGCCCTGGATTTTGACGTCATAGAACCCGCAGGTAGCGTCACGCGATGCGATCCAGGCCTTCTGCATGTCGCGGAGTTTTGCCGCTTGCGCAGCATCGACGGCGTCACGCAGGCTTTTGTAGTTCGCGTTGAGCAGGTCATCCCAGATTTTTGCTTCGAGGCGAAAGCAGTCGGCCATGCCGAGATTGGATTGGCCCTCGGGCGTTTTCTGACACGGCGCCGCCACCAGTTCGAACAGGCATTGCCGTTCAGCCTCGGTAACATCGTCCTGGTTCTTCTCAGCGCACGCGCGAATGTCGGCCGTTTGCTTTACAGTCGGTTTTTCATCCTGGGCGTGCGCAGAACCCGCGCCGCCCAAGACCAAAAGCGACGCCACGATACATGCGCCCGCAATCCGCGTTGACCGTCTCGACATCGACCACCCCCTGAACACGCGCTTTGACGAACCGGCGGCAACATACAAAAATGCGGTTTGAACGTCTTGGTAAGACCAGCGAGCGACACATGCAAAACCTGCAGATCGATGCCCAGCGGCTTTGGGATACGCTGATGGAAACCGCGAAGTTCGGCGCCACCGCCAAAGGGCGGCATTTGCCGGCTGACCCTGACCGACCTCGATCGTCAGGTGCGCGACTGGTTCAAGGCGCGCTGCGAGGCACTCGGCTGCACCGTTACGGTCGACGAAGTAGGCACCATGTTCGCGCGCCGGCCCGGCAAGAACAACGCACTGCCGCCGATTGCGATGGGCTCGCATCTCGACACCCAGCCGACCGGCGGCAAGTTCGACGGCGTGCTCGGCGTCCTTGGCGCGCTCGAAGCGCTGCGCACGCTGCACGAGACCGGCTACGAAACCAATGCGCCGATCGAGATCGTCAACTGGACCAACGAGGAAGGCTCGCGCTACGCGCCGGCGATGCTGGCCTCCGGCGTGTTCGCCGGCGTGTTCACGCCCGACTTCGCTTATTCGCGCGCCGACCGCGACGGCAAGACCTTCGGCGATGAGCTCGCGCGCATCGGCTACAAGGGCAGCGAGAAGGCCGGCGCGCGCAAGTTCGGCGCCATGTTCGAACTCCACATCGAGCAAGGCCCGATCCTCGAAGACGAAGGCAAGATGATCGGCATCGTCCAGGGCGTGCAGGGCATGCGCTGGTACGACGTCACCATCACCGGCCAGGACGCCCACACCGGCGCGACACCGATGCGGTTGCGCAAAAATGCACTCGTCGGCGCCGCCCGCATGATCGAGCGCATCGAGGCAATCGCGTTGGAGCATGCGCCGGATGCCGTGGGTGCGGTCGGCATGATCGAAAACAAGCCGAACAGCCGCAACGTCGTGCCGGGCGAAGTGTTCTTCACCGTCGATTTCCGTCACCCGGACGAGAAAGTGCTCGACGCCATGGAAGGAAAATTGCGCACTTCGCTCCCGGCGATCCTTGAACCGATGAAGCTGACTTACCAGGAGTCACGCATCTGGAATTCGCCAGCGGTCAAATTCGCGCCGGAGCTGATCGAGTGCGTGCGCATCGGCACCCAGAAAGCCGGCTTCAAATCCCGCGACATGATCTCAGGTGCCGGGCACGACGCCGCCTACATCGCCCGCGTCGCGCCGACCACCATGATCTTCGTCCCCTGCGCCGGCGGCATCTCCCACAACGAAGCGGAGTCGACGAGTTTCGACGAATGCGCCGCCGGCGCGCAGGTCTTGCTCAATGCGGTGCTGGAGTTTGATCGAAGGTTGGGATGAACCTTGCGGCTCCCTCTCCCCGCCTGCGTTAAGGTCCCCACGTTCGCGCCAACACGCGCAGCCAGTTTCGCCAGCACACCTTCTCGATCAGCGGTTCGCCGAAACCGCGCTTGCGCATCGCCGCAACCAGAATTGGCAATCCGGCGGCGTTGCCGAGTTCGGCCGGGATCATGGCGCCGTCGAAATCGGAGCCCATGCCGACGTTGTCCTCGCCGGCATGCTCGAGCATGTGCTCGATATGCTGGACGATCAGTGCGACCGGCGTGTCGCGGTCGTGGCGGCCGTCCGGACGCAGGAAACTCACAGCGAAATTGACGCCGGCAAGGCCGCCGGATTTGCCGATCGCCGCCAATTGCCGGTCGGTCAGATTGCGCGAATGCGGGCTGATGGCGTGGGCGTTCGAGTGCGTGGCAACGAGCGGCGCGTCGCTGAGGTCCGCCACGTCCCAGAAGCCGCGTTCGTTCAGGTGCGACAGATCGAGCAGAATCCGCAGCCGGTTGCAGGCGCCGACCAGAGCTTTGCCGAGGTCGGTCAGGCCGGGGCCGGTGTCGGGCGACGACGGGCAGCGGAACGGTACGCCGTGGCCAAACGCATTCGGGCGGCTCCACACCGGGCCAAGCGAGCGCAGTCCCGCAGCGTAGAGCACGTCGAGCAGCGCGAAGTTCGCGTCGATCGCTTCCGCGCCTTCGATATGCAGCACCGCCGCCAGCGCGTCGTCGGCGAGGCAGCTTTCGATATCGCCGGCGTTGCGGCAGACCCGAACGCGGCCTTTAGACTCTCGTTCGATCCGGTAAAGCAGCGACGCCATGGCAAAGACGACGCGCTGCGCCTCCGCCTCATCGACGGTGGGCGGCGCCGGATCGTTGCCGACGACGACGCCGTTATCCTGTGGCGGCGTTTGTTGCGGACGAGCGTTTCGCCGCCGGCGCGCTCTTTTCGCGGCGGCGACGGAACGAAGATCGCGAACAACCCGCCGGCAAAGCCTCCCTTGTGCGCCTTGGGAAGATCAAGATGGCCCTTCTCCTCGCCTTGCAAAAACGCCGTCACCGCATTCGCGCCGCCGTGCAGATGCAGCCGCAGCAGCACATCGTTGTGGCCGTCGAAGATCGGAATGCGCTTGGAAGAGGTCACCGGCGATCCTTCATTACAATGAGATACTGCAGCCCGGCTTAGCCGAAGGCATAACCGCAGTCGACCGCGCCCTGCCCCGGCGACATTTCCCACGACGAAATCGAGTTCAACGAGCTTTGACGAATGCGCCGAGGGCGCGCAGGCCTTGCTCAATCCGGTTCTGGAAATATGGCCGAAGGTTGGGATGAGTGACTACTCCCTCTCCCACTTGCGGGAGAGGGTTGGGGTGAGGGCCAGCGCTTGCCGCTTTCAATGAGCCCCTTGCCCAAAAGGTAACATAAATGATACCTTATGGATGAGATCTCGATCAGGTCGTTCGTCGATCTGAACGGCCGTGTCCCGTTTCAGGTTTGGCTCGATTTGCTCGACCGACATGCTCAGGCGAAGATCGCCATCGCGCTGACCCGGCTCGCGCGCGGCAATCGTTCGAACGTGAAAGGTGTCGGCGGCAGCGTGGCCGAGTTGAAAGTAGATTTCGGGCCGGGTTACCGGATTTACTTCGGACAGGACGGTGTGACGCTCGTCATCTTGCTCGCGGGTGGCACGAAGAAACGGCAGGGCGAAGACATCCTGACCGCCAAGGTGCGCTGGACCGAATATAAGGCGCGAAAAACACTCCATCATCGATGAGGCCGGACATGGCTCTGACGCGCAGTTTCAAGGATCACATCAAGGCGAAGATCGAATCCGACCCGGAATTTCGGCAGGCGCTGTTCCAGGAAGCCGTACAGACTTTGTTAGAGGGAGATATCGGCACCGCGCGCGCGGTGTTGCGCGACTTCATCAATGCGACCACAGGCTTTCCGGCGCTGGCGAAGGCGACACGAATACCGCCCAAGAGCCTGATGCGGATGTTCGGGCCCAGCGGCAACCCGACCGCGGCCAATCTGACCGAGGTCATCAGGGTGCTGCAGAAAAAAACCGGCGTGCATCTCGAAGTGCGGGCAATCGCTTCGGCGGCGTGAGCAAGCGTAGCCGGAATGAGCGAAGCGAAATTCGGGATCTGCCTCTCCAAATATCAGTTGACCCCAAAGACAGTCGCCCTCCCTCGCTGAGCGGTCGCAAAGGAAACGAAAACCGCGATCCTCAATGTACTTTTTTGAGCTTTGCGGCAATCAACTCGGCTATGGAAGACGGATTTTCCTTGTCCCATCGTAGATAACCTGTGGTCTCAAGAACGCCAGGCACATCTGTATCATCGAGCCTAATTGGCAAAATGTAGGGACGATTTTCAGAGAATGCTCGAGCCTGCGCCGCTTGTCTCTCGTGATTCGTCCACAAAGCATCTCGATAGTGCTTTGACAAAAACATTACGCAGTATTCGGCTCGCATACGATAGAGGTTTGACAAATAGACGAACAGGTCCTCACCCCACAAAGTCCCTTTTTCAAAACTATCGTAAAAGACAGACACACCAATGTTCTTTAGTTCCGCAGCCAAAGTCTCAGCTTTGTCACGATCCGCGCCCGCAAAGGAAAGGGCTACTTGATATTTCAAATTATCTGTAGAACTCTGCTCTTCCCGAAGCTTCATCCTCTTTGCTACGCGGAGGTTTTCCCTTGGTGTAAGTATCCTTCTGGCCTCTGAGGCGAGCGCAGTGAGATGATCAGCCCCGCTTCTTCGCAGTATTTTTTCGCATCGCGCGCAGTACTTTGGCCCGACTTTGAGACCGAGTTGAATGTCGGGCATATGATCGCAGTAGTCCATGATGCATGCTCGTGTAACGTCATAACTCGAAAGCCCGCCGGTGAAACCCAATGCGTACAAAAATTGCTGAATAATCATTCCAAAAATCGGAGTGTGCTGAAGATCGATGTTCTCCGCGTTTGCCAAGTTGCGCATCATTGGCAGCGAGAGCGTGCTGCTCACTAATAGAGTACGATCTGTTTGCATTTGGCTTATCGAGAAAAGTTGGTAGCTCTCATCATCGTGTAATCGACCTTCACAAAATTGAATAATTCCGTCGGGCAGATCAAACCCGCTAATTTTCTTTATTCTAGATGCAAGGATTATCGCAGCGTCGGTCCTGATTGCTTTCCGAGATAAAAGCTGCGCTTCGAATTCTCTGGGTGGTCTTATGGGAACGAATTCAATTTTCTTTTGAACCCGATTCCACGCAGTTATTAACTCGAGCAACTCGTCGGAGAAGTCAGGATGTAGATGGACGGCTATCGTCTGGAATGTTGTTTCTTCGCTAGTTGTTTTCTGAACGACGGCACGAGCCGGAAAATATTTGAGTTTGAGATTTGGGGATTTGGCGATTCTTTCCAGCAGTTCAACGCGCGACCAGGACATCGCACGAATCGGAATCGACGGATTGTTCGTTATTCCTTCTAATTGATGTGCCAAACTCGTTGAGGCGAGAGTGCTTGTCATTAAAAGATATCGATTGCAATTGTGGCTCAGAACTCGTTCGACGACATTCCCGACATCGGCCTCTCTTACGGAGCGGCCGCTCTTTGCGAAATGTTTGCATTCGACCGCTACCCGCAAGATGTTTTGATAACCTAATTTGTCAGTTTCGGCGTACGTGGCGACTACATCCACGCCCCGATCGGCACCGCGACTTGGATGCCGTTCGATTTCGAGGCCGAATTCAATGAGGATATCGCGACACAAAAATTCAAATGTTTCCGGGTCAATTATTGACAGATCGATATCCGAGGAATCCACCATTTGTGGCAATGCTTGATCAATATTCGACGCGGACGATAGGCTGTCGTTTGTTCATCATCGCGCGGGTTGAAAGGGCACGCAACAACTAAAGCGAGCAGATGAGCGCGTAACTTTTTCCTTGACTTCACGTCCCCGATTGTGTTACTTGACCCCATCTCGCTCATCCGAGGGCGCCTTTCCGGAAGGCATGCCGTAAAGACGGAGCGAGGCGCGGTGCCCGCGGGTGGAATTGCCAATCCGCACCCGGGCGGTTTCGGATCCCCGGTCGACCGGCACAAAGACCGGTCCGCACGGAGCGTGCTTAACCGCGAACTTCATCGGCGAATGCCGGCCTTAATCCCGGCGCGCCGAAGAGTTGGCGGGAAACCCGGTTCTGGAGCTGAGCCATCGGGGTAGAAGCCGGTGGCGAGTGCCGCAAGCGTGAGCGCCGAGGGGCGGCGCGTAGCTCCCTCCTGCCCTCCCCCGCAAGCGGGAGGAAAATTGGATGGGCGCAGCGCGCAGCCGCGCTTGACGCGGACATTGGTTGGACAATGCGCCTTTCGGCGCTCCGCTTCCCTTGGTTTGTTTTTGTAGGGTGGTGCTGAGCGAAGCGAAGCCCACGCGGGCTCGAGCTTCGGTGACGCACAGCGTGGGCACGGCGCTCTGCGCCTTTGCCCACCCTACAATTCTTGAGCGTGGTTGTTGCGCAAAGCTCGGGTGCCCAGGCATCGCGAGAACGATTTCGTATGTCGTCGCCCTCATCCGGCGAGCGCCGCCGCAATTCTGAGCCCGGCGGAAAGGTCCCCTCACCCCAACCCTCTCCCCGCGTGCGGGGAGAGGGAGTTGCTTGCGAGGAGCAAACAGATGCGGCGGAAGGTGAGCGCGGCGGATTGGCGGTTTCCGCGGCGGATGACCCGCAAGCAATGGAGCCTGCTGCCGTACCGCTACCGCCACGCCTATGTGGCGGAGGCGCAATGCAATCTGCTCGGCTATTGGCGCGATTGCAAAAACGCGCGCTGCCGCCGGGCGCGGCGCTGCCTCGAACCGCATCCGTGTTACTGGGACCGCAAGCAGGCGATGGCGCCGGAGCAATGGGCCAAGGCCGCAGCCGCCTGCCGGCCATTGCGTGCGCTTCTTGCTATCGGTTCGATGAAGGATGCGGAGGGGTTGTGGCTGTTTTGATGCACAGACGCGCCCTCACCCGGCGCGGCGCGTTTTCGCTGGAATGGTGTTGCTTATCCGCCCCCGCACGCAGTGCGGGGGAGGGGGACCATGCGGAGCATGGTGGAGGGGGCATGCAGCAAAGAGACTTGCCTCATCGCCCGCGCCCCTTCCACCGCGCTAACGCGCGGTCCCCCTTCCCCGCTTTGCGGGGCAGGATGAAAGTTGCGCGACACGGCTTCCCTGCTCTGTTTCGCAACGAAGATCTATCGGGTCTTCTCGAACAGCTCGCGGCCGATCAGCATGCGGCGGATTTCAGAGGTGCCGGCGCCGATTTCGTAGAGCTTGGCGTCGCGCAACAGGCGGCCGGCCGGGAAGTCGTTGATGTAGCCGTTGCCGCCGAGGACTTGAATGGTTTCGAGCGCCATCCAGGTCGCGCGTTCGGCGGCGTAGAGGATCGCGCCGGCGGCATCCTCGCGCGTCGTCGCGCCGCGGTCGCAAGCCTTTGCCACTGCATAGACGTAGGCCTTGCTGGCGTTGAGCGTGACGTACATGTCGGCGAGCTTGGCCTGGATGAGCTGAAAGCGGCCGATCGGTTGGCCGAACTGGGTGCGCTGGTGGACGTAAGGCAGCACCAGATCGAGGCACGCCTGCATGACGCCGATCGGTCCCGCCGCAAGCACCGCGCGCTCGTAGTCGAGACCGGACATCAGGATGTTGACGCCGTTGCCGACAACGCCAAGCACGTTGTCGGCCGGCACTTCGCAATCCTGGAACACCAGCTCGCCAGTGTCGGAGCCACGCATGCCGAGCTTGTCGAGTTTTTGACCGGTGGAAAATCCCTTGAACGCCTTCTCAACAATAAACGCGGTGATGCCGCGAGAGCCCGCAGTCGCATCGGTCTTGGCGTAGACCACCATGGTGTCGGCGAGCGGCCCATTGGTGATCCACATTTTCGTGCCGTTGAGGATGTAGCGGTCGCCGCTCTTGTCGGCGCGGGTGCGCATCGACACGACGTCCGAGCCGGCATTGGGTTCCGACATCGCCAAGGCGCCGACGTGCTCGCCGGAAATCAGCTTCGGCAGATAGCGCTTTTTCTGTTCGTCGCTGCCGTTCCGCCGGAGCTGATTGACGCAGAGGTTGGAATGCGCGCCGTACGACAGACCGATCGCAGCCGAAGCGCGGGAAATCTCTTCCATCGCCACGCAGTGAGCGAGGTAGCCCATCCCTGCCCCGCCCCATTCCTCTTCGACGGTAATGCCGAGAAGTCCGAGCGCGCCGAGCTGCGGCCACAGCTCGCGTGGAAATTTGTTGGAGCGGTCGATCTCGGCGGCGTGAGGCGCAATCTTGGCTTGCGCGAACGAGCCGACGGTGTCGCGCAGCATCTCGATGTCTTCGCCAAGATCGAAATCGAGGCCAGGAAGGCTGTTGGCGATCATCTCTTGCTCTGCGGCAGGCGCGCGCTGGCGCCGGGATCGGCCGCGACGATAGCGGTTGAATGCGGCCGTGTCAGCGCCGGCGCGACTTCAGGCGACGGCGGAACGCGCGACCCGGGTCACGGCCTTGTCGATCTCGGCAGCCGGGCCGGGCCTGGCGAACAGAAAGCCCTGCATTTCGTCGCAACCGGCGAGCCGCAGCAGCACCCGCTGTTCGTCGGTTTCAACGCCCTCGGCCAGGACTTTCATGCCGAGCCCGTGGCCCAGAGTGACGATCGCCTGGATGATGGCGCCGGTAGAGCCGGACGAGCCGAGCGAAGCAACAAAGGTGCGATCGATCTTGAGCAGGTTGAAAGGAAACTTCTGCAGGTAGCTCAAGCTGGAAAAGCCGGTGCCGAAATCGTCGAGCGCAATTCTGACGCCAAGCGCGCGCAGCGCTTCGAGCCGCTCCAGAGCTTCCTGCGGGTTATCGATCAGGATGCCTTCGGTCACTTCAAGCACGACGCGCGAAGAGGCAATTCCGGTGTCGGCCATCGCGACGCTGACCAGATCGACCAGCCAGCGGTCACGAATTTGCACGGGCGAAAGATTGATGGCGACCGACAGGGCCGGCCAGCGGGCCGCGTCGGCGAGCGCCCGGCGGAGCACGATCTCGCCAAGCTGGGACATCAGACCGCTTTGTTCCGCGAGCGGAATGAACACCGAAGGCGGAATGGCGCCGCGGCTCGGATGGTTCCAGCGCAGCAGGGCTTCGACCCCGACGATCCCGCCGCCGTCGGCGGCGACAATCGGCTGATAATGGACGTCAAAAGTCTGCAACGAGATGGCGGATTGAAGTTCGCGCAGCAACGATCGCCGCTCGGCGTATTCGGTTTCAATCTGCGGCTCGAAAAATCGGACTCTGGCGCGGCCTTCCCGTTTGGCCGCGCGCAGCGCCAGACCGGCGCGCCGGGCGATATCGTCGGCGGTCGTTCCGTCTTCGGGGGCTTCAGCGACGCCGATGCCGGCGGTGATCTGCCACATCCGGTCAACGAAGATCGGGCGATGCAACGACACGCGCAGTGCATCGACCAGCAAAGCTGCGGCGTTCTTTGTCTCGCTGCTGATGATCACTGCGAAATCTTCCTCGAAGCGTCCCAACAGCGCTCCGGCAGGCAGTCCAGCCTGCAAATGTTCGGCGACGTTGACGATCACGGCGTCGCCGCCGGCTCGTCCCAGCGTGTCGTTGACTTCGTGGAGGCCGTCGAGATCGATCAGTGCAAACACCACGATGCCGGAACGCCGCCGCGCCAGCGCCTCGCCGAGACGCTCGATCACGGTGCGCTGATTGGGCAGGCCGGTCAGATCGTCGTGACCGACCAATTTGCGCGCCGCTTCGGCGCTTCGATCGAGCGAACGCAGGAGATGACGCGATGCGCGTAGCGTAAGACAGCCAACGACGCCGAACGCGAGACTAATGACAGCCAAGAGCGCCCACAGCCGGTTCATTGCGCGAACGAGCGCATTGTCAGTCGCCCAGCTAAACCACCCGATGATCCGGCCGCGGCCATCATGCAAAGATTGCAGCGCGCGCCCGCTGTCCTCGGCCGGATCGGTATCGAAGCGCAGGTCTTTAAGGCCGGCACGATGCTCAACCTGCCGAATCAGCGCAGGGCCAACGTCCTCAATATCGCCGGCCGCCGGGCGAACCTCCTCCAGCGCCCGCCGCAACGCATCGTGCTGCTGCGCTTCGAGATGGCTTTCGCTGAGCTGCGTCACGGCAAAGCCGATGCCGGCGCACAGCAACATGGCGGCGGCAAAAAGTACCGGCAGGAACAGGATCAGGCGGGCCGCCCTGTTGTCTTGGCTTTCAAAGACTCGGCTTTCAAAGACTTGGCTTTCAAAGACCTGGCTTTCGAGAGCCTGGCTTTCGAGAGCCTGGCTTTCACCGAATGAGGACTGCACCACCGAGCGCGAAAGCAACCGGTATGTTGCCCACCATTTTCCGGCTGCCGCAGCGGCCGCCATAGTTCACGCCCCGTTCAGGATGTCTGGTGCAGTTCTAAGTGTCTGCAAAGGTCTAAATGTGCTGGATTAACGACAAGCAAAGACGATGGGCCGACGCCCTTTTCAACAGATGCGCGGAGTGTCATTTGATAGTAAACATGACATTAATCCGGCCGTGCGGTATGGAGTTTCCGGGGGCGATCCGAGCCAGTTGCAGCGTCAGGTGTTGCAGCGGCAGGTGTTGCAGCGGCAGGTATCGATGAGGGGCATGCAGAGTATTCGCGCAATATTTCCGAACGTTTTTGCCTTCGCGTTGTTGGCGTCAGTCGGTGCATTCGCAGCCGCTTCGCCGGCGCTGGCGCAAGGGTGTCCCGGGAAGCCGGACGCACTCGGCACCAGCCGCGTGCTGGTGCTTGAACCCGGCACGCTGACACAGGTCGGCTCGATGCAGTATCCGCAGAGCTTGCCGCTCGCGGATAAGGAAGTCGTTCTCACATTCGACGATGGTCCACTGCCGCCCTATTCGAACCAGGTGCTCGATATCCTGGCCGAGCAATGTGTGAAGGTGACCTATTTCCTGGTCGGCGAAATGGCGCAATCGCACCCAGACGTGGTGCGCCGGATCTATCAGGAAGGCCACACCATCGGCACGCACACCGAAGATCATCCTTTGCACATGGACAGATTGCCGGCCGAGCAAGTCCGTTGGGAAATCGACGAGGCCATTACCCACGTGGCCACGGCGCTGGGCGATCCTAATCACCTGGCGCCTTTCTTCCGCATTCCGGGCCTGGCGCAATCCGCCATTATCAAAGATGAAGCGGCCGCGCGGGGACTGGTCATCTTCAGCACCGACACCGTCGCCGATGATTGGCACCGGCATATCAAGCCGGGCGATATCGTCACCCGCGCGATGAGCCGCCTCGAGAAACGCGGCAGAGGTATTCTGCTGCTGCACGATATTCACAAGTCGACGGTCACCGCGTTGCCTGAATTATTGAAGGAGCTGAAGGAGAAAGGCTTCCACGTCGTCCATGTTGTGCCAGGCACGGCCGATGGGCGCATCGCAACGGTCGGCGGCCTTGGATCGCCAGCGCCGGAGCGCGAGGCGGATCTGGCGGATCACACCGGCGCAACCTATCCCGCCGGGACCGCAACAGCCGAATGGCCAGAATCAGCGCCGCGTCCCGTGGCGCTGACCGGTGAAACCGAATTACCGGCGCCCGATCTCCGGAATTTGGATGTCAAAGACCTCAGCGCGGCCGACGCCGGTATGGGGTGGCAACCACCGAAGGCCGTTTCGCTGACCTCTAAAGCCAATCCGCGCCGGACGGTGACGGCAAACCGCTTCGCTCACGTGCGAACGGCACTGAGAAAAATAAGAAAATCCGGCAGCGGCAGACGCGCTGAAACTTTATAAAGAGAGCGCCGCAGCGCCGAAGCGTGCGGCTCCTTCGGTGTCAACTCGCAAGTACGCTTACGTCGTAGCTACGATTACGAAGGTGGCGGCCCTCCCTGCGGAGGCGCCGAGCCAGGTGGGGGCGCATACCCTGGCGGTGGTGGATAGCCTCGCGGCGGCGGATACCCTCCGGGCGGAGGATAGCCGGGCCCGCCAGGCGGCGGTCCGTAGCCAGGCGGCGGCGCATATCCCGGAGCGCCGGGCGGCGGCAAATAGCCCGGCGGGTACGGTCCGACATCGGGGTGGCATCTGCGGCCATACAGCCCGGGGTGCCATCCCGGCGGGCACGGGTTCGGCGCGGCGCAGCCGCTCAATTCGATCGCCGCCAGAAGCAACGCAATCAGGCTCGCAATGCGCAGATACATGCAGAGATTCCCCATCCCATCGTCGCCGGGTTATGTCGCTATAGCGGCCAAATTTGGACGCCGAGACTGGGAAAAATCACAGCAGCACCCCGCTCGGCCGCCTATGCTGAATGAAATCTTACGGCACTTCTTTGCTGCAGCGCGGCGTCAGAGCGACAAGCCGCGGACCGGGTGTTGATCAAAGTGGTGCGGCCGAGAGGACTCGAACCTCCACGGGTTGCCCCGCTAGCACCTCAAGCTAGTGCGTCTACCAATTCCGCCACGGCCGCATGTGGGGTGAACGCAACGTTAAACGATGCGCGGCGCCGATGTAACAGTAAGCTTTTGCGCGGACAAGCCCACCACCACGGCCGGACTGATTACCGGCCGGCAAAAGGGAAACCGCTTACCGGCCCGCTAGACCGCGTCCGCGGCGCGAGGCAAGAGCTCCTTAACCTCGACGGCTATTCGATTGCCGCTGACGATCACTGTGCCCTTCGCCACCGGCATGTTGTTGGCAAGGATGCGGACCTCATCCTCCTCGGAAGAATCGAGTTCGATAATGGCGCCGCGGCCAAGCCGCAGCACCTGATGGATCGGCATCGAGGTTTTCCCCAATACCACCGCAATATCGATCGAGACGTTGTCGAGTGTCGCCAAGGTGCCCCGCGCGGCTTTTGTCGATCTGCCGTTGCTGCGGTAGTCTTGACTCCGGCATGGTTACGAGGTGGTTAACACGCGCGGCGATCTGAAAATTGGCCTGCTCCCGGTTGCCGGTTCGCCGCCGGTCGAGTGGAGCGTCACCGGCGGCACGGTCGACTACGAGCGCGCCGTGGAGTTCATGACGGCCCGCGCGGCATCGATTGCGCAGGGCGACGCCCGAGAGCTCGTTTGGTTTGTCGAGCACCCACCTCTGTTCACAGCAGGCGCGTCAGCACAGCCGGAAGAGCTGATCGAGGCACGATTTCCGGTTTACACGACCGGACGCGGCGGCCAGTTCACCTATCACGGGCCCGGCCAGCGGGTCGGGTATCTCATGCTCGATCTCAAGCGCCGCGCGCCCGACGTTCGCCGCTTCGTCGTTAGCATCGAGGAGTGGATTATCCGAGCGCTTGCGGCCTTCGATGTGCGCGGCGAGCGCCGCGACGATCGCATCGGTGTGTGGGTGCGGCGGCCCGAGAAGGGCGAAGGTGCTGAGGATAAGATTGCCGCCATCGGCATCCGCGTGCAGCGTTGGGTGACGCTGCACGGATTTGCGCTCAACGTCGCGCCGGACCTGTCACATTTCGCAGGCATCGTGCCTTGCGGGGTTTCCGACCAGCGATACGGCATAACGTCGCTCGCCGATCTTGGCGTGCCAACATCGATGAACGAAGTGGATAGGGTGCTGCGGGCCAAATTCGCGGAACTATTCGGCGCGACAGCCGAAACTCAAGCGCTTGCCAGCACCGAAAACAACTCGCCGGGCCGACGCAGCGCCAAGTCTATCGCACCACCTTCGCGCTGATCGACCGCTTCCACCCGCGCGCCGGGCGGACCATCGCGGCACAGCTCGAACATGGTGAGAACCGCTTCCTCGGAGCCCGCCAGCACCGCTTCGACCGATCCGTCGCGACGATTGCGTACCCAGCCCTCGACGCCGAGTTCGAGCGCCGTGATTTCCGCCCAGGCCCGGTAGCCTACGCCTTGCACCTGACCGCGGACGACGATCTGAAAGATCACGTCCATCCGTATTCCTTAAGACTGCGCCACGTCACGCTGCCTGAACGCTTGGGCAGAAAGCGCCCCAAATATTCAATGTACGCCCGGGGCAACCGCCACTCCAGCGCCGCTGCGATAACAAGCTCCATATAGCCAGCCTTAGCCCGTCCGGCCGGTTGTTTCCGGGCAATGTAGGTAAGCGCGCTATAGCGATGGCCGGCGTGTTGAACCGGCACAATCTTTGTCCGGTAGAGGCCGCCGGCAATGTTCTCCCACATATCGAGCCTCACACGGTCGCGGGGTTCGATGCGCCAGAGAATTCCGTAGACCGCCTGAGTGCGCTTAGGTTCGATGGATGCATAGCCATCTGCGGTAATCACAAAGCAATAGTTTACCAAAGTGCCGACGCCGAGCGGCTTCGCCATCGGCGCATGCGTCGCCATCACATCACGGTGCATGTTCGACCCATAGGCGAAATATAAATTCATGCCGGGCGCCCGCGTGGGCGTGTCGCCGCGAACACCGTGACACCGATCGCGAGGATCATCGGCAGGAGCGAGAGCAAGACCAGGATCGCGACCACGAGCCAAGTCAAATCGTACTGCGAGGAGCCGAGCAAGACAGCGATAATCGAAACCAGAAGGATCAAACCAAGCGCACTCGCCAAATTTGAGTCCGATACTTGGCCGGACAGCGGAGCGTAAAACGAAGTAGCCAAGATCAGCAGCAGAATAATCGACAGCGCGTAGAGAAGACTAGCGCCTATCGCAGGGCCGACGGAGCGGTCTGCATCGCGTAGCCGCTTCGCATGCAGAACGTACCAGACCCAGATCAGGAGTGCCTGCACCGCGGCGAACAGCCAAAGTCCGGTGCGCGCCGTGATCGTGGACATTGTCAACGCGTGCGAAGCAGCGCCAGCGAGATACACGACGATAATGGCGACGAAGAAAGTCTGCGGAGAAAGCCGCCCTGACGGCGAGAGAAGAAACCGTAACGCTTGCATCTATAATTTCTGTCGCCCTTCGAGTTGGCTTCTGACGCACCTCCGGACAAATGCAGGACGTTAGGCAAACTCCATAATCACGGCGTCAACGGCGACACTGTCGCCGGGCTTTACCGGTATCTTCTTGATGATGCCGTCGCGCTCGGCGCGCAGGATATTCTCCATCTTCATCGCCTCGACGACAGCCAGCGTTTCGCCGGCCTTGACCTCCTGGCCTTCGCTGACGGCGATCGACACGACGAGGCCTGGCATTGGGCAGCGCACGGCTTTCTCGCTGCCAGAGAGCTTCTTTGCCGGCATCAGTCGTGCGTATCCCGCTTCGCGCTCGGTATAGACGAATGCCTTCACCTCAACGCCGCGGTGGGCGAGCTCGAACCCGTTCGGGATCATCCGCACATGCATGGCGACAGCGGCACCATCAACCGTGCCGGTCCAAACAGGCATGCCGGGAGCCCAGTTTGAGGAAAGAACGTGCCGATTGCCGTCCTCGAACAACACGGTGATAGCATTGCCCTCGTGGGCGACGTCGGCTTGCAGTTCCTCGCCGCTCAACCAGATGGCGCGGCGGCGCTCGCGCGTGACGGAGCTGTTGAGCTGGCCGGAAATGCGGCGCTTGCGCTCGCCTAAAACGTGGTCGATCGCCGCCGCCGCCCCGGCAATCATGCGCGCTGCGGCGCCGGTCGGAGCGCTGCGCTCGAAACCGTGTGGAAATTCCTCGGCGATGAAGGCGGTCGAAAGCTTGGCAGCGCGCCAACGCGGGTGCTGCATGATCGCGGCGAGAAACGGAATGTTGTGGCGAATTCCTTCTATTGTGAAAGCGTCGAGGGCATCGGCCTGCGCGTCGATCGCCTCCGCGCGGGTCTTGGCGTGGGTGACGAGTTTGGCGATCATTGGATCGTAGTAGATCGAGATCTCGCCGCCCTCGCCGACACCGGTGTCGTTGCGCACTGTCACGCCATCGTGCTCGCCCTCGGCAGGTGGCCGATAGCGCACCAGCCGACCGATCGATGGCGCAAAATTGCGATACGGATCTTCCGCATAGATGCGGCTTTCGACCGCCCAGCCGGAAAGTTTGACGTCGCTCTGCTTTAACGTCATCGGCTCGCCGGCGGCGACGCGAATCATCTGCTCGACGAGATCGATGCCGGTGACAAGCTCGGTCACCGGATGCTCAACCTGAAGCCGCGTATTCATTTCCAGGAAATAGAAACTGCGGTCTTGTGCAGCGACGAATTCCACGGTGCCGGCGCTGTCGTAGCCGACCGCCTTGGCGAGCGCGACCGCCTGCTCGCCCATCTTGGCGCGGGTCTTGGCGTCAAGCAGCGGGCTTGGCGATTCTTCGATAACTTTCTGATTGCGCCGCTGGATCGAGCACTCGCGTTCGCCGAGATAGATGACGTTGCCGTGCTTGTCGCCCAAAACCTGAATTTCGACGTGGCGCGGATCGGTGATGAATTTCTCGATGAAGACGCGATCATCGCCGAAGCTTGATTTCGCTTCCGAACGGGCGCGGGCGAAGCTTTCGGCGACTTCGCCCTTGGTGAAGGCGATACGCATGCCCTTGCCGCCGCCGCCGGCCGATGCCTTGATCATCACCGGATAGCCAATCTGCTCGGCGATGGCGATGGCCTGGATATCGTCCTCGATCACCCCAAGATGCCCCGGAACGGTCGAGACCTTGGCGTGCGCGGCGGCTTTCTTTGACTCGATCTTGTCCCCCATGGCGGCGATCGCCTTGGGGTTCGGGCCGATGAACACGACGCCAGCCTTGGCGAGCGCCTCGGGAAAGGCCGCGCGCTCAGACAGAAAGCCATAGCCCGGATGCACCGCCTCGGCGCCGCTCTCCTCGCAGGCGGCAACGATGCGGTCGATCAGCAGATAACTCTGTGCAGCAGGCGGCGGCCCGATTGCGATCGCCATATCGGCCATTTCGACGTGAAGCGCGTCGCGATCGGCCTCGGAATAGACCGCAACGGTTTCAATCCCCATGCGGCGGGCCGTTTTGATGATCCGACAGGCGATCTCGCCGCGGTTGGCAATGAGGATTCGCTTGAACATTCCGGTTATAAAGCCCGCTCGCCGGCCCTTTTGGCTTTGCGGGGTTGCCGCGAAAATGTCAATGACCGCAGCCGCCTAGCCGGTGACCTCGGGCGCGCTTCCGCGCAGTGGAACAAGCTTGCGCACCGGTCACAGCGGCGTCGCAAGCGGTGTTCAAAGAGGTGCTGGTTACCGATAGGAGTTCTCTCGATGTTGCTGGTTATTGTCGCGGCGATACTGACAGCGATCACAGCATCGCTCGCTGACGCGCAGGCGCCCGCATCTCAACCTCACAATGTGGTTCTGTTCGTCGCCGACGGATTGCGTTCCCGCATGGTAGACGATTCGACCGCGCCTACCATGGCATCGATTGCTCGCGAGGGCGTGGACCTTCGCAACAGCCACTCGCTGTTTCCGACTTTCACGACCGCGAACGCTTCCGCGATGGCCACCGGGCACATGCTGGGCGATACCGGGGATTTCTCCAATACGATTTACGCGGGCTTCGAAGTTCCGAGCGCCGGCACGAGCGTGACACCATTCTTGGAAAACGATCCGGTGTTGGCCGACATCGACGAACATTTTTCCGGCAATTATCTCGACGAGGCGACAATTCTGAAACTCGCCCGCGACAAAGGCTACAGCACGGCTGCCGTGGGTAAGATCGGCCCGACGCTGATCTTCGACCACACCAAGGAAGGCCGGGCGCAGACGATCATCGTCGATGACGCGACCGGCAGCGAAAAGGGCGTCCCGCTGTCGGCCGAGATAGTCGATCGACTGAAGGACGCCAACCTTCCCCCCGTCCCCCCGGCACGCGGCGCCAATGCGAATTACGGCAACATGACCACGCCCGGCACGCTCGCTGCTAACATCGTGCAACAGGATTATTTCGCCGCCGTTGTGACCCGCGCGATCCTCCCCTTGTTCAAGGAGCGCGCCAAGCCGTTCGTGCCGGTGTTCTGGTCGCGCGATCCGGACGGCACCCAGCATTACCAAGGCGACAGCTTCAATGCGCTCGTACCGGGTATCAACGGCCCTACGTCGCTGGCAGCAATTCACAATGCCGACGACGATCTGGCCCGTATCCGCGCGGCCTTGAGCGAGCTCAAGCTTGTCGATACCACCGATATCATCACGATCGCTGACCACGGCTTTTCGACAATTGCAAAGCAAAGCCAAACCAGCTCGACCGTGAAGACCAAATTCGCCGATACACCGGAAGGACAGCTGCCGCTCGGCTTTGTCGCACTTGATCTTGCCGATGCGCTGAAGGAGCCGCTGATCGATCCGAACGATAACTACAAGACCATTGCACACGGCCGGCACACTAGATTTGGCAATGGTCTGATCGGCGACGACAAAAGCAATCCGAAGGTCGTTGTGGCGGCCAACGGCGGATCGGATCTGATCTATCTACCCAGTGCCGACAAAGACTTGGCGAAGCGCGTGATCGACGTGTTGCTCACTGAAGACTACGTCAGCGGCATTTTCGTCGATAGCAAACTCGGGAAATTTGCCGGCACATTGACGCTCGACGACATAGCGCTTGAAGGCGCGCGGTGACGCCGCACCCGGCGATCGTCATCAGCTTCCGGTCGTTCAATACAGGTTGCGGCGAACCTGTGCGATGCACGGTGGAAGTCGCCGATACGGTGCTCCAGGAAGGCCAGGGCATGCACGGCTCATTCAGCCGCGCCGATACCTGGAACTTCATGGCCATGCAGGGACCGGACTTCAAATCGCATTTCGTCGATCCGGCGCCGGCCAGCAATGCCGACATCGGACGAACCATCGCGCATTTGCTCGCCTTTCGCGTGACGGACAACGGCCGCTTGACCGGTCGAGTGCTTTCCGAAGCGTTGACGAACCGGACTGTGCCTGAAGTGAACAGCCGCGTCGTGATATCGGACCCGGCGGCAAACGGCCTGGTCACGGTCGTCAACATGCAACTGGTCGGAGATACCCACTATTTCGACGCTGCTGGATTTCCAGGTCGGACCGTCGGTTTGTCGGGTGTCGCGCAGCCTACTACAAAGCGCCAATGACACTTAGTGCATCGCCCGGTGGCAATCTTCGCGCCCCAACCGGGGGCGATTCGATTAAAGCGAATGGCGGGCAGATCGCGCTGATCGCGCTGATTGCCGCCTATTTTCTGATTTTTCCGATCTATCGCGGATTCTTTCCGCTTGAGATCGCGCCAAACGAAGGTTGGAACGCGTATCATCAAGATGCAGCATTCGGCTCCCGACCGCTTTATCCGGCAACCGGTGAACTCATCGTCAACAATTACCCGCCGCTCTCCTTTTACGCGATCAGTTGGATCGCGTCGTGGGCCGGCGATGCGCTGTTCGTTGGCCGCGCCTTGTCGGTAGCGGCCGTCTTAGGCCTTGGCATCATCATCGCCATCATCATCAGGCAATTCGGCGGTGACCGGGCCGCCGCAGCAATCGGCGGCCTCTGGTTCGTCGCCACCATGGCGGGCCCGTTCGATCAGTTCGTCGGCATGGACGACCCGCAATTACTCGGTCAATTGCTGATGGCGTCCGCGCTGGCGTGGTTTCTCGCCCGCGATTCCCGCGGTCTCTCGGCCGAGCCGCCGATACTTCTGATGATCGTTGCCGGTTTCTGGAAACACAACATCATCGCAATCCCGGTTACCGTCTTGCTTTGGCTGATCCTGCGCGATGGTCGCCGCGCCATACGTCCATGCCTCGTTGCGCTCGGGGGCGTTCTGGTTGGGCTCGCGCTGTGTACGGCGATATTCGGTGATGTTTTCATCGCCAATCTTCTTGGGCCGCGCAAATACGCCGCGTGGCGCATGCTGTTAGCCGTCGGACGACTCCAATTTGTTCTTCCCGCGCTGGTCCTTTGGGCGCTCTGGGCCTGGCGTAAACGCTCTGCCACTGCTGCGCAATTTACCGCGCTGTTTATCGGTGTCGCGCTGGTGGTCCATATCGTTCAATGGAGCGGCTTTTCGGTCGTGAACAATTCGCAATTCGATCTCGTCATCGCCACTGCGATTGGGCTGGGATTAGCCTACCAATACGCCAGCACAATAACGGCGGCGCTTGGCTGGAGCATCGCCCGAAGCCGCACTCTGGTCGTCGCGGTCGTTGCCCTTCGCCTTGTCGCAAACGGCCACGTCGAACCGGCCTTGATCCTGTTCGATCCAAACTATCGCCGAACCGTTTCCGAACATGCCGCGATTGCGCACGCACAAGCCGACCAGGTTGCAGCCACGCCCGGGCTCGTCGCCTGCTCGATCAAGCTGGTTTGCCGAATGGCCGGCAAACCGTTTGTCTACGACGATTTCAAGGTTGGACAGCTGCTTGAGAGCGGGGCCATGTCGGCGGATCAACTGGCCGAAATCTTGAAAGAACGCCGGATTACTCAGGTTGCGATCGACCCGCGCGCCGGTGCGGACTCGATACGGCGCGACGTCTTCCAGAGGATGCGCGGTAGCGAGCAATGGAACTGACGCGACAGCTACATCAGAGGGTAGCCGCGGGCGGCGCGTCGCGCCTCGGCGACGATCCAGTTAAGGATGGCAACATCGGTCGCATCGAACCCGGCGGGAAGGCGCGTAGCATGGTCGGCCACGCTCTCAACGATGATCTGCGAATGCGCGATCACATCGGCAAGCGTTTCCAGAGCGACACGGTCCTGATCGATCGAGAGCTTCATCATCGCCCCTCGTGCCTTTTCCTTAACAGCAGTGGTCACGCGCAGTTCCATCACACCGTGTTTCCCGCAGCTTCGGCGAGCCGTTTCGTCCGACATTTGCAATGCGAGCCGGGCTGCTAAAAGGCAAGGTTAAGGCAAACTTTGGGCACTCGATGTGATCCAAGTCACGTGGCGATGACTAAATGGGCCCAACTCGGCCCCAGCGGCCCGTCTAAGTCATCAGAAATTTCTTCCGTCCGCCTTGCCACGACCGGTCAATTCTTCTTAGGTTTGAGTTGAATTCGAAGATACAATCCTCAGTATAAGCTCTAGATTTGCCGCCACTCGAACGTTATGTGATGGCGGTAACATTCCAAAAACATTCGGATCAGCCCACGCGACGGAGGTATTCATGGCCCTTGCAATCGGTGACACCGCCCCGGATTTCGAAGCCGAAACGACGGAAGGCAAAATCCACTTCTACGATTGGATCGGCAATAGTTGGGTGGTGTTGTTCTCGCACCCGAAAGATTTCACGCCGGTCTGCACGACCGAGCTTGGCACGATGGCGAGGCTTAAGCCGGAGTTCGACAAGCGCGGCGTGAAGATCATCGGGCTATCGGTCGACCCGGTCGACAACCACAAGAAGTGGTCGCAGGACATCAAGGACGTCGTCGGCTTCGCCCCGAACTATCCGATGATTGGGGATACCGATCTCAATGTCTCGAAGCTCTACGGCATGCTTCCCGCAAGCACCGGCGGCTCTTCCGACGGCCGCACGCCGGCAGACAATGCCACCGTGCGCAATGTGTTCGTTATCGGTCCGGATAAGAAGATCAAACTTATTCTCGTCTATCCGATGACGACGGGTCGCAATTTCGATGAAGTGTTGCGCGTCGTTGACTCACTGCAACTCACCTCCAAGCACCGGGTGGCGACGCCGGCAAACTGGAAGCAAGGCGAGGACGTCATCCTCACCGGCGCCGTGACCAACGAAGAGGCGGAGAAGCTTTACCCGCAGGGCTGGAAGACGCCGAAGCCGTACATTCGCATCGTGCCGGCGCCACGGTCGTAGCGCCCGCAGCAAGTTTAGGACCGAAGAGAAGAGCGCGGCTTACAGGCCGCGCTTTTCCTTTTTGAGCAAATTGCCGGCCAGCAAGGCCGGCTTACGGCACTAAAACGACTTTGCCGATATTGCCGCGATCCTGAATGAAATGATGCGCTTGTGGCGCCTCGTTAAAGCGAAAGGTGCGAGCAATCTTCGGCTTGATTGCGCCTTGCGCCCACAATGACCACAACTGATCGGCCCATCCGCGCTGACGGTCGATTTCGCCCCACAAGTGACCGAGGTTGACGCCGAACACGCCTTTGTTCGCGTTCATCAGCGACAGCGGGTTGAACTGAAACCACGGCATGTTCGCGACCGCCGACAACATCGACAGCATGTTGCGGTTCTTGCCAGTCGCCGCTGCCGACAGACCAAACATGCCGAGGCGGCCGGTCGGCGCCAGCACGCGATAGCCTTTCTTCCAGGATTCGCCGCCAACCGCATCGAGAATGAGCTCAACGCCGCGCCCGTTGGTGATCTCGCGCGTCCGCACTTCAAAATCCTCGGTCCGGTAGTCGATGAGATGATCCACACCGAGCGCGCGCAACTCGGCGTGTTTGGCGGCCGAAGCCGTGCCGATGACGGTCGCGCCGATATGCTTTGCAAGCTGCGTCGCAGCGATACCCACGCCACCGCCTGCGGAATGGATCAGTACGGTCTCCCCGCTTTTCAGGCCGCCCATGACCACGACAAGCTGCCAGGCGGTGAAATAGTTCACCGGAATGGCCGCCGCTTCCAATGCCGACATATTCGCGGGACGGGCGAACACCTGATTGGTCGGCACGCAAACCACGTCGGCGTAGCCGCCAAATCGCGTCACGGCGAGGACATCGCGGCCGACCCAACTCCCCTCGACACCGGTGCCGACCGCATCGATGCGGCCGCCGACTTCGTAACCGGGCACGACCGGCATCGGCGGCAGATCCGGATAGATGCCCAACCGGCCCATGATGTCGGCGAAATTGACGCCGGTCGCCTCGACGCGAATCCGAACCTCGCCAGCTTTAGGCTCGGGGTCGGGCGCTTCCTTGACTTCGAGAACTTCGGGCGGCCCGGCTTTGGTAATCCAGATTTGTCGCATGGCCCTGATCTCCGGTTTTGCACCGCGCTTCGCGTCAGATCGCGATCCCGCCCGATCATAGCCGCTATGCCGGCGCTTTTGCTCTCTCGGCCGTCAGCATCGACTGCAATATCTGATCGGAAATATCGCGAACCGCCGCGGGCGAATGCGACAGGAACAGCGTATTGGTCTTGTCATTTTCGCCGATCGATTTGATCGTATCAAAGTATTGCGTAACCATGACCAGCTGCATCACTTCCGATGTTGTAGCATCCTCGACGGCCTTCTTGAATTGGTCGATCGACCCCTGCAGCCCGGCGATAATCGCCTTTCTCTGGTTGGCGATGCCTTGGCCTTGGAGGGCCTTGCTCTCAGCCTCGGCCTCGGCCTTTTTTACCACCAGAATTTTCTCGGCCTCGCCCCGCGCATTTGCCGCGACCTGCTCGCGTTGCGCGGCATTAATGTCGTTCATGGCCGACTTCACTTTCGCGTCCGGGACGATGTCGGTGACCAGAACATTGACGATTTCGAACCCGAAACCGGCCATGTCCGCATCCAGTTCCTGCTTCACCGCGGTAGCAATACCCGACTGGCTTGCGAACACTTCGTCGAGCGTCATGCCGGGAACATGGCCAAGAATGACTTGTTCGACATAGGACTGAATTTGCTCCGTTGGATTGGATAGCTTGTAAAACGCATCGAAAGCCTTTTCGGGCCGCACCCGATTTTGCACCGAAATCGGAATCGTGACGAACACGTTGTCCTTGGTCTTGGTTTCCATCGTCAGGTTTATTTGATTGACCCGCAGGCTAACCCTGCCGGCGACCTTATCGATGATCGGCCATTTCCAGTTCAGACCCGGCTCGGCGACGCGACGGAATTTTCCAAATCTCGCGATCACTGCAACTTGGGCGGTACTCACCGTAAAGAAGCTTCCGAGCACAACGACGAGGACGATGAAAATCAAAAGGACAAATATGATGATGCCAAGGGCTCCCATTGCCGTGTCTCCTTTTTGCGCGACTAACCAGCATAGCCGCCGCAATTCAAAATCCGATGGTAGGGAATTACAGCACACACGGAAGTGCGGATGCCGCTACGCGTCGATCGCTAAGTTAATGGACAATGACACCGCGGCAATGTCATCGTCCGTATGACAATTGCAATAGGAGAGAGGAAAACCCATGGATGTTCGCGCCGCCGTTGCTTTTGCGCCCGGCAAACCGCTCGAAGTCACGACTGTAAAGCTGGACGGGCCGCGTGCCGGCGAAGTTCTGGTCGAGATCAAGGCGACCGGCATCTGTCATACCGATGAATTCACCTTGTCGGGCGCGGATCCGGAAGGGCTATTTCCCGCGATCCTCGGTCACGAGGGCGCCGGCGTCGTCGTCGATGTCGGGCCGGGCGTAACGTCGGTGAAAAAAGGCGATCACGTTATTCCGCTCTACACGCCGGAATGCCGCTCCTGCCCTTCTTGTCTGTCGCGCAAGACCAATCTCTGCACCGCGATCCGCGCCACCCAGGGCCAGGGCGTCATGCCGGACGGGACCTCGCGCTTCTCGATCGACGGCAAGAAGGTTCACCACTACATGGGCTGCTCGACATTCGGTAATTTCACCGTGCTGCCGGAAATCGCGGTAGCGAAAATCCGTGACGACGCACCCTTCGACAAGGTCTGCTACATCGGCTGCGGCGTGACGACCGGCATCGGCGCGGTGATCAATACCGCGAAGGTCGAGCCTGGATCGAAATGTATCGTCTTCGGCCTCAGGCGGCATCGGACTTAACGTAATCCAGGGTTTGCGTCTGGTCGGCGCCGACATGATCATCGGCGTCGATCTCAATCCGGAAAAGAAAGCCTGGGGCGAACGCTTCGGCATGACGCATTTCGTCAACCCGAAAGAAATCGGCGGCGATCTGGTGCCTCACCTGGTCAACATGACCAAGAGCGGCGCCGACCAGATCGGCGGCGCCGACTACACCTTCGAGTGCATCGGCAACGTCAATCTGATGCGCGCAGCGCTGGAAAGCTGCCATCGCGGCTGGGGCGAGAGCATCATCATCGGCGTCGCCGGCTCCGGCCAGGAAATCGCCACACGGCCGTTTCAGCTGGTGACTGGCCGGGTGTGGCGCGGCACTGCCTTCGGCGGCGCGCGCGGCCGTTCCGACGTACCGAAGATCGTCGATTGGTACATGGAAGGGAAAATCGAGATCGATCCGATGATCACGCACAAGATGCCGCTTGCCGATATCAACAAGGCATTCGATCTGATGCACGAAGGCAAGAGCATCCGTAGCGTCGTGGTTTATTAGCAGGAGCGTATGACCAGCCCATCCGATTTTCAGGCACCCTTCGCCGAATTTCTCGGCATCAAACTCACGCACGTTTCGCCGGAGCGCGTCGAGGCTGAGCTTGCCGTTCGCCACGAACTCGCGACCATCCCGGACATCCTTCATGGTGGGGCGGTGATGGCGCTCGCCGACAATCTCGGCGGCGTCGCCACGGTGTTAAATTTGCCGAAGGGCGCGCGCACGGCAACGATCGAGAGCAAGACCAACTTCTTTGCCGCGATCCCCGTCGGCGAAACCGCGCGCGCCGAGTGCACGGCGCTGCATCGCGGCCGCACCACGATGGTGTGGCAGACCAGGATCACGCGCAACGACGGCAGGCTTTGTGCGCTGGTGATCCAGACGCAGATCATCATTCCTGCGGATAAAAGTTGAGTTAGTTTCCGAGCAGTTCTTCCGTGGCGGCGCCGAGCCGTAGCGCGAGCCGGGGATCGAGCCGCTTCTCAAGCGCGCTGTGGGCCTCGCGCCAGACCGGAATGGCTCTTTGCAATCGCCGGGCCCCCTCCTCCGTGAGCCAGACTGCGCGGCGGCGCTGATCTTCGTCCGCGATCGCGATTTCGACGAGCCCTGCGGTTTCCAGCGCCCGCAGGTTTCGCGACAACGTCGACTGATCTAAGCCGGTGCGCCCGGCGAGCGCGCCAAGCGTGTCGTCTGGCGCGGCGGCAATCTGCGCCATCAACCCAAACTGCGTGATGCTGAACCCGCTGCCCTGCATGCGCTCCTCAAGGAAGTTGGTGATGCGCCGCGCCGCGAGCCGACTGGCCCAGCAGGCGCACGCGTCCACTGCCGCGCGGGCATCGCTGACGAGGGTCTTCGGCGGGGCTTGCGGTCGTTTGGCCATGGTTGTATGTATCTACATCATTTGTATCTACATGGAAATACCCCCGATGCTTGCTGCCTCATCATTTGTTTATGGAATGGCAAACCCGGCCGAAGTCGCGGGGATGACCGGCCGCGAACTGCTGCAGGCCATGATCGACCGCAAAATCCCGGCGCCGCCGATTGCGCAGACCCTGAACTTCTGGATCGTCGAAGTCGGCGACGGCTCTTGCGTGTTCGAAGGTGAGACCAAGGCGGAGTTTCTCAACCCGCTGGGCACGATTCACGGCGGCTGGGCGCTGACGCTGATCGACACCGTCACGGGGGTCGCGGGACACACGCTCCTCCCAGCGGACGTGGGTTATACGACCGTCGAGACCAAAGCCAATTTCACCCGCGCGATCCGGCCAGACACCGGGCGCGTGCGCGCAGAAGGGCGCGTGGTTACGCGTGGCCGACAAATCATTTTGGCCGAAGGCCGGGTCCTCGACTCGGAGGGACGCGTACTCGCTCACGGCACCTCCACCTTGCTGGTGTTCGGCAACGGCAAGAACGGGGGCGAAAGGCCAACCGGCGCGTGACCGCAGCCAAACCAGCACCAAAGTCAGCGCGCGGCTTTCGGATCAAAGCGCGTCTACGAGCCCGGCGGCCAAGGAAGATGGATTTCGGGTGTTGGTCGACCGGCTGTGGCCGCGCGGCATTACCAAGGAGAAGGCGCGGCTCGATCTGTGGCTCAAGGAGATTTCGCCCAGCGATGCGCTCCGCCGCCTCGTCCATAACGATCCAGACAAAGTGGGACGAGTTCGTCACGGCTTATGGCCGCGAACTTGCACAAGAACCGGCAAAGACCGTTGCCGCGGATTTACGCAAGCGCGCGCGTAGTGAGCCGGTGACTTTGCTGTACGGAGCGCGCAACGAAATCCACAACAACGCGGTCGCGCTGAAGCACTGGCTGGTACGCAACAAATAGCGCACGGCGCGTTGTTCACAGTACCTGAAAGAACCTAAGCTTGACGCCGGCGGGTTCGCGTTCGCCAGTGCAAACGACGATGCATTTCGTAAGCCAGGTATAACGCGCAGCGCTGGTCTCAAAGAAAGTGGCGCCCCGGAAATAGTAACTCGAAGGATCGACCGGCCGCCCCGCGGCCAGTGACGCCATCACATCGGCTGGACCGTGGCGAAGTGCATGGTTGCGGACATAGATCAGCGCCCCGTCATCGGTGCGTAGCGTATAGCGTGCTTCAAGTTCTGCCACGCCGTCGTGCCGTATGATTTGCCAATCGGCGCCGCCTGGCAGCACGGCACCGCGAAGCTTTGGACCGGAAAAATCCCCGCCCACGATCGGGACAATACGGCGCCCGCCCTTGCCCACATCGCCAAGATCGAGCGGCGGATCGACCTTCGCGTGGGCTGCAAAGATGAATTGAAGGGGCGGAACAGAATCCGCTTCCGCCATGATCGTTCTCCCAAAGCGATTGATTATCACACGAAACTGTTCCGATAATCGGCCCGACGCATCAGCGTCAAGACGCAATACCTGCTGGGGGTCTTGCCATGCCGCCAAACGACCATGTCCTGTTTCCGACCACGATCGCCGGCAGCTTACCGAAACCGTCGTGGCTCGCCGAGCCAAACAAACTCTGGGCGCCGTGGCGTTTGCAAGGCGACGAGCTGCAAGCAGCCAAGGATGATGCCACCCTGCTGGCGCTCAAACTGCAGGAAGATGCCGGCGTCGATGTCGTCACCGACGGCGAGCAGGCGCGCCAGCATTTCGTGCATGGCTTTCTCGAGGCGGTCGAGGGCATCGACTTTAACAAGCGCGTCGAGATGGGAATTCGGAACGATCGCTACAAGGCGATGTGTCCGACCGTCACCGGCCCGCTGCGACTGCGGAAACGGGTCCATGCGCAGGAAGCGCGGCTTGCTCGCGCCCACACACAGCGGAAACTGAAACTCACCCTGCCCGGCCCGATGACCATCGTCGACACCATCGCGGATGCTCACTACGGCGACCGCGTAAAGATGGCGATGGCGTTTGCGGCACTGCTCAACGAAGAGGCCCGCGGTCTCGCCACCGACGGCGTCGACGTGATTCAGTTCGACGAGCCGGCCTTCAACGTCTACATGGATGCGGCCGCTGGCTGGGGCATTGAGGCGCTGCACCGCGCAATCGAGGGCGTGGCGGCAACGACCGCCGTGCACATCTGCTACGGCTACGGCATTCCCGCCAACATTGCCTGGAAAGCGGCGCTCGGCGGCGAATGGCGCCAGTACGAGAAGTTTTTCCCGGCGCTGGCGCGCAGCCGCATCGACCAGGTGTCGGTCGAATGCATCAACTCGCACGTGCCGCTGAGCGTGCTCAAACTGCTCGGCGGCAAGGACGTGCAGATCGGCGTCATCGACGTCGCGACTAATGACGTCGAAACGCCAGAACAGATCGCCGCGGTGATTGTGCAAGTGGCCGAGTATGTCCCAAAGGAAAAAATCATCGCCGGCACCAATTGCGGCATGGCGCCGATGCATCGCGACATTGCAGTGAAGAAGCTTGAAGCGCTGGCGAGAGGCGCAGCGCTGGCACGGAAGAAATTCTCCTAAGCCGTCACCGGTCGCTGCGCGAAAGCACGTCGATCAACTCGCCGACTTTGCGCCGCTGCTCGCCTTTGTTGCCCGAGGCGATCGCGTGCTCGACGCAGTGCGCAACGTGGTCGGCGAGGATCTCATCCTCGGCGCGGCGCAATGCAGCGCGCGCCGCCGACAGCTGGGTGACCACGTCGATGCAATAGCGATCATCCTCGACCATGCGCGCGAGCCCGCGCACCTGGCCTTCGATACGTTTCAGGCGCTTGAGCACCGACGACTTGGCATCCGCTCGCATGCGGTCTATATACCCCTACGGGGTAACCGTTTCAAGGCCGATAATCGTGGAGCATCCAGTCCATTCGCACGGCGAGGAGTTGGCCGCGACCGATCCGGTTTGCGGGATGAAAGTGGATTCCGCAAAGACGCCGCACCGCGATACCCACGCCGGCCACACCTCCTTCTTCTGCAGCGCCGGTTGTCGCGATAAGTTCATCGCCGATCCTGAAAAATATCTGCACGGCGGGTCTGCCAGCGCCACGCCCGCAGCACCGGAAGGCGCGATCTATACCTGCCCGATGCACCCGCAAATCAGGCAGGTCGGCCCCGGCAATTGTCCGATCTGCGGTATGGCGCTCGAACCCGAGGACGGCGGCGCTGATGATGGCGCCGAACTCGCCGATATGACCCGCCGGCTGTGGATTTCTACAGCGCTGGCGTTGCCGGTCGTCGTGCTGGAGATGGGCGCACATTTATTTGGCTTTGCACCGCTGTCGCATAAAGCATCGGCGCTGACGCAGTTTGCGTTCGCGACGCCGGTGGTGCTTTGGGGCGGTTGGCCCTTCTTCATGCGCGGCGCGCAATCGCTGCGGACGCGCCATCTCAACATGTTTACGCTGATCGCGCTCGGCACCGGCGTCGCCTACGCTTACAGCGTCGTCGCGGCACTCTCCCCTCAGCTTTTTCCGCCGGCGTTCCATGACGCGCGTGGCGGCGTTGCGCTTTATTTCGAAGCGGCCGCCGTCATTACCGTTCTGGTGCTGCTCGGCCAAGTGCTTGAGCTCCGCGCGCGCGCCTCGACGTCGAGCGCGATCCGCGCACTGCTTGACCTCGCACCGAAGACGGCGAGGCGGATCGCCAAAGACGGGAGCGAGACCGAGGTTTCGCTTTCCGATGTCGTTGTCGGCGACCGTTTGCGGGTGCGCCCGGGCGAGAAGGTCCCGGTCGACGGCACGATCATCGAGGGACACTCGTCGGTCGACGAGTCGCTGGTCACCGGCGAATCGATGCCGGTTGCCAAGGCGGCGGGCGCGCGTGTCGTCGCCGGTACGCTCAATCAGACCGGCAGCTTTGTCATGCAGGCCGAAAAAATCGGGCGCGATACGCTGTTGGCGCAGATCGTGCAGATGGTCGCGACGGCACAACGCTCGCGCGCACCGATTGCACGGCTGGCCGACCAGGTAGCGTCCTGGTTCGTGCCTATGGTCGTCGCGGCTGCGCTGGCGGCTTTCGCGGCGTGGTCGATTTACGGACCCGAACCGCGCTTTACGTTTGGCCTCGTCGCAGCGGTAAGCGTGCTCATCATTGCCTGTCCATGTGCGCTCGGCCTCGCCACGCCGATGTCGATCATGGTGGGCGTCGGCCGCGGCGCGCAGGCCGGCATCCTGGTCAAGAACGCGGAATCGCTCGAGCGCATGGAGAAAGTCGACACCCTCGTCGTCGACAAGACCGGGACGCTCACCGAAGGCAAGCCGAAGGTCGTCGCCGTCATTTCAGCCAAGGGCGGCAGTGAGACTGAGGTGCTGCGGCTTGCGGCGAGCGTCGAGCGCGGCAGCGAGCATCCGCTGGCATCCGCCATCATGGCCGCAGCCACCGAACGCGGCATCGCGCTCGCCGAGATAGCCGATTTCAACTCACCGACCGGCAAAGGCGTCGTTGGCACCATCGAAGGGCACAAAGTTGCGCTTGGGAGCGAGAAATTTCTCGCCGAGCGCGGCGTCGAGACGGATTCGCTTGCGGACGACGCCGGGCCGTTGCGCCGCAATGGCGCGACCGTGATCTTTCTCGCCGTCGACGGCGATTTCGCCGGCATTCTCGGCATCGCCGATCCGATCAAGGAGAATGCGCCTGCGGCATTGCAAGCGCTGCGCGGCGACGGTTTGCGCATTGTCATGCTAACGGGCGACAATCGGGCGACCGCGGAGGCAGTAGCGCGGCAGCTTGCGATCGACGAAATCGAAGCAGACGTGCTCCCGGATCAAAAAGCCGCCGTAGTCGAGAAGCTGCGGCACGAAGGCCGCGTGGTGGGCATGGCCGGCGATGGCGTCAACGACGCGCCGGCGCTCGCCGCCGCCGATGTCGGCATTGCCATGGGTACCGGCACCGATGTCGCCATCGAAAGCGCCGGTATTACGCTGCTCAAAGGCGATCTCGATGGCCTCGTGCGGGCACGGCATCTGTCGCGCGCGACCATGCGCAACATCCGGCAAAATCTGTTTTTCGCGTTCATCTACAACGGCGCCGCTATTCCGATCGCCGCTGGACTTCTTTACCCGGCGTTCGGCATCCTGCTGTCGCCGATCATCGGCGCGGCAGCGATGGCGCTTTCCTCGGTAAGTGTGATCGCGAACGCCTTGCGCCTGCGCTCGGTCAGGCTTTGACACCTTTAAGAAGGACTAGCCCCAGCTTCGGCGTACCCGTGCGCGAAGATCGACCGGCGCCCGCGCCGGCTTTACCGGCGCACCGGACGTTGCAGCCCGCGGCCACGCGCCGCACTCAAAATGATCGAGCAACTTGGCCGGAATAAATCGCGTGCGAGACGCGTACATGTGGCGGTCGCCATTGCTGCGTTGCCCGTGGACGTAGAAGCGTTGCGGAACGATCACGTGCAGATGGTCGCGCGCCCGCGTCATGGCGACGTAAAGGAGCCGCCGCTCCTCCTCGATCTCGGCACTCGTGCCGGCGGCGAGGTCCGAAGGCAAGCAACCATCGACGGCGTTCAGGATGTGGACCGACTTCCACTCCTGGCCCTTGGCTGAATGGATGGTCGAGAGGATCAGATAATCTTCGTCGAGCAGCGGATCGCCCGCCCTGTCACTGGTCGCATCCGGCGGGTCGAGCGTCAGCTCGGTCAGAAACCGCTCGCGGCTCGGATAGGTCGAGGCGATCTGGACCAGTTGCAGCAGGTCGGCTTCGCGCAGCATCGCATCTTCGTGGATCCGATTGAGGTGAGGCTCGTACCAGCGGCGTGCCAGATCGAGTTCGGCGGGCCAACCCGCCGCACGGCCGCGGACCAGACGAACCGCGTCAACGAAAGCCGGCCAGTGCTCGGCTGCCGCGGCAGGCGGCTTGATATTGCCAAGGGCTTCAGCCGTATCGGCGTGCTCGGCGATGCGCTCCAGTACCCGCACCGCCGTCGCAGGCCCGGCACCGGGAAGCAATTGGATGACGCGGAAGCCCGCGACGCGGTCACGGGGATTTTCCGCCCAGCGCAGGAATGCCAGCACGTCCTTGATGTGGGCGGCTTCCAAAAATTTGAGGCCGCCGAATTTGACGAACGGTATGTTGCGGCGGGTCAACTCGACTTCCAGCTGGCCCGAATGATGCGAGGCACGGAACAGGACAGCTTGCGTTTTGAGCGCCAGCCCCTGTTCCCGGCTCTCAAGCACTTTCTCGACCACATAGCGCGCCTGATCTGCTTCATCGCGGACGCTGACCAATTGCGGGCGCTCCATCGACTTTCGCTCCGACCAAAGATTTTTGGTGAAACGCTCCTCTGCCAATTCAATGACGGCGTTGGCTGCCGACAAGATCGGCTGCGTCGAGCGATAATTCTGCTCGAGCGTTATGATTTCCGCGCGTGGGCTAAAGTGCCCCGGAAAATCCAGGATATTGCGCACCGTCGCGGCGCGGAACGAATAGATTGACTGGGCGTCGTCGCCAACCACCGTCATACCGTTGCCATTTGGCCGCAACGCCAGAAGTACTGAAGCCTGCAGCTTGTTGGTGTCCTGGTATTCGTCGACCAGCACGTGATCGAACCGCTCCGAGATTTCGGCGGCGATCGAAGGCTCGAGCATCATGTGCGCCCAATAGAGCAGGAGATCGTCGTAATCGAGCACGTGATGCAGCTGCTTGGTTTCGACGTATCGCGCGAAAATTGCGCGCAACTCGTCCTGCCACATCGCGCACCACGGAAAATACGAGCCGAGTATTTCGTCAAGCGGCAGCTCGCTGTTCACCGCGCGCGAATAGATCGACAAGCAGGTGCCCTTGGCTGGAAACCGCTTCTCGGTCTTGGAAAATCCGAGATCGTGCCGCACCAAATTCATCAGATCGGCGGAATCCTCGCGATCATGAATAGTGAAGGCCGGCGCAAGCCCGATGGTTTCCGCATATTCGCGCAGCAGCCGGGCACCGATGGCGTGAAATGTTCCAGCCCAGGCCAGGCCACCAGTTACGGCGCCTCTCCCGCGGTTGAACTCGACGAGGATCAAATCGACGCGGCGGATCATTTCCGCCGCGGCCCGCCGCGAGAAAGTCAGCAGCATGATGCGCCGCGGATCGGCGCCTTGCTCGATGAGCCAGGCAACCCGATGCGCCAAGGTCGAGGTCTTGCCGGAGCCCGCGCCGGCAATGATGAGCAACGGGCCGGCCTCAGGCAGCGGCAGGCCGCCATGCTCAACGGCGCGGCGTTGCTGTAAATTGAGCTTTTCCAGGCGAGCAGCCAGCATCGTTGCGATCGGAGCGGGGCCGAATCATTGACGGAGCGACGCGCGACTGAACCACAATTCCCGTTTTGTTCGAAATGAGCGCGATTTGGCCGCGGATAGGCCTTCAAAACTAGGCCTCCGGCAGCGGGATAAACTCCTTTTCGTCGCCCGGGATCAGCGCGAAGCGGCCGGATTTCCATTCCTCCTTCGCCTCCTCGATGCGCTCCTTGCGCGAGGAGACGAAATTCCACCACAGGTAACGCGGGCCTTCGAGCGCCGCGCCGCCAAGGAACATCAGCCGCGCCGGCTGCGTCGCCGTTACGGTAATGCGATCGCCGGGGCGGAAAACCAGCAGCTGCGGCGCCGCGAATTTTTCGCCGGCGATGTCGACCTCGCCTTCGGTCACATAGATCGCGCGCTCCTCATGGTCGGCATCGAGCGGCGCGCTGGCGCCGGCTTCGAGCAGGACTTCGGCATAAAACCATTCCGACACCATGCCGACTGGGGATTTTTGCCCGAAGGCGGACCCGGCGATGACGCGCGCCCGCGCACCGCGATCCTCAAAGGTCGGGAGCACTGCGGCATCGAAGTGCTCGAACAATGGCGCCATCTCTTCATGGTCTTGCGGCAGCGCGATCCAGCTTTGGATCCCGAACATTGCGCCGCCCTCGGTGCGCATACTTGTCGGCGTGCGCTCGGAATGGGAAATACCGCGGCCGGCCGTCATAAGATTCATCGCGCCGGGCGTGATCTCCAGAACGTTGCCTTCACTATCCCGGTGCATCACGCGCCCGTCGAACAGATAAGTGACGGTGGCTAATCCAATATGGGGATGCGGGCGGACATCCATCCCCTTCCCGGCCATCAGCTGCACCGGCCCCATCTGGTCAAAGAAAATGAAGGGACCGATCATCTGGCGCTTGCCGTGCGGCAGCGCGCGGCGCACCGAAAAGCCATCGCCGAGATCGCGCACGCGCGGGACGATGATCAGTTCAAGCGCGTCGCACGAGTGCTTGTCGCCGAGCACCGGGTCCTTGTCGGGCATCCAGCTCATGGTCATTCCCCCAAACCGGCGAACTCGAGCGCGCTGCCGGCCGGCACAACGCGGCTGGCGCGCTCGTCTTTAAGATCGCGCTTGCCGGCTATGTATGATAGTCGGAATCGAATTGCCACGGTGCACCATCGGCTGATCCCGCAATGATTTCAGCGCCTTCCCTGACCGGCGTCGCCCTACTTCTCGGCCTGAGCCTGTTTCTCGGGCTCGCTTTCGAAGAGTTTTTCGCTCGCACCGACACCAAACGTCCGGGCGGCATTCGCACATTTCCGATGCTGGCGTTCGGTGGCGGCGCGCTCTACCTGCTCGATCCAAATCATTTCATCCCCTTCACCGGCGGCCTCGTCGTGCTCGGAGCCTGGCTCACCGTCTTCTATCGCCAGCATGTCTGCGAAAAGGACGATGAAGCCGAGCCGAATGTCGCCTTGGTCATTCCGGTGCTCAACGTTCACGCGTATCTGCTCGGCGCTATCGCCTTGGCCTTGCCGCCCTGGGTAGCGGTGACATTTACTGTGAGCGCGGTGCTCCTTCTCACCGGCCGAGAAAAACTGCACGCTTTGGCGCGGAGCGTCGAACTGAAGGAAATCGTCACTGCCGGCGAATTTTTGATCCTGACCGGGATCATCCTGCCGCTTTTGCCCAACGAGCCGGTGACGACGCTGACCAGCATCACGCCGCGTCAAGCGTGGCTCGCGCTCGTTGTTGTCTGCACATTGTCCTACGCGAGCTATCTGGCCCAACGTTATTGGACCGCGGCGGCCAGCGGATTGTGGATGGCCGCGCTTGGCGGGGCTTACTCGTCGACCGCAACGACGGTGGTGCTGGCGCGTCAGGCAAAAACCGGGTCGGTGATGCGGCGAAATGCGCAAGCCGGCATTACGCTTGCGACCGCCATCATGTATTTGCGCATTCTCATCGTCGTCGCCGTCTTCAATTTGACGCTGGCGCGAACACTGGCACTCCCGCTTTGCGGCCTTTCGCTCGCCGGACTATTGGTCTGCGCACTGCAATACTGGCTGGCGCGACCAGCCCCGGAAGATGCAAAAGCGTCACAGCAGGCTCTTCAGCCGTCTGGCGTCAACCCACTGGAGCTTGGTCCGGCAATCATCTTTGCTGGTTTGTTCGTCGCAGTTTCGCTGGTGTCGAATTGGGCCAAGGCCCAGTTCGGCACTGCCGGCATCTACACACTTGCCGCCATTGTCGGCGTCACGGATATTGATCCGTTCGTGCTCAATCTAGCACAGGGCGGTACCTCGGGCATGTCAGAAACCGCGCTCGCGGCCGCGATCCTGATCGCGGCGTCATCAAATAACATTCTCAAAGCGCTCTATGCCGCCGTGTTCGCGGGCGGACGCGCCACCGTTGTGAGTGCAGCGATACTGGTACTGCTCGCCGCCGCTGGCGTTGCCATTGCTATTGGGCTGGTCAATCTCTAGGCGACAAGCGCCTCAGCGGATGCTCTGGTCGCTTTCAAAGGTCGGCGGCTCAAGTGCGCATTTCTTTTCAGCCGCCGTGCGTCGGAGAGTTTTCTCATCGCCCAATTGTTTCTCGTAGTCCGGACGATAGGATAGCGTGCCGATCACGGTGCCGCCTCCGCCTTCGCTGGCTTTATCCATGAGCTCGCGCAATTCCTTTTGCCGCTCGGTTATCTGCCTCAGGCGCCTGACGAGATCATTGCAGTGGTAAACGGAAAAACGACCAGGATCGGTAATGTACGGGCCGACGCCGTCGCTCAAGGAACACCCGGCGAGCACGGCAACCGCAAACAGACCGCAGACCAATCCGAGCGCGCGCGATTGAGCTGATCGGCGCCGCAACGACCCGACCGCTTGTTCGCGACGGAAATTGAGCGCGGACGCGCGACCGCCGCCCTTGAGTGTCATCAAATCATCCAACACGACAAAGCCGGTTTAGCAGCCACTGAAGACGGCGTGATTCCCCATCCCTCCGTTTGCAGCCTCCTGCGCCGCAAATAAGGCAACGGACCGCCTTCCCATTTCCGTGAGAAATGACCTTCAGGATTTGCTCGGACGAGAGACCGCTAGCCCGAAGACGCAAATTGGTGCCCGAAGACGTTATGCCGAAAATGTTATCCCAATGAATTCGATGCCCGCAGAAGCGCACATTCCGCCGCTATTCCCGAAAGAAGTTCTGCGATGCGCGTACAACCGTAACCTGTTCTTTACGATACTTTGTAACCTTCAGCGCGAGGTGTCGCCGTGCGGGCAATCGCCTGACGAGCCGTTTTGGCTCCCACTGGTGACAGGGACAACGATTAGCGAGCGGACAAAATGGCTGGCCCGTTCGACACTGGCGCCGCGGTGCGATCATCGACCTGGCGGCGCGCACGGTTTGGCGTTGCCGCCAAGCTCCAATCTGCCTTCAGTTTCGTCGCCGGCCTGACTGCCATCTCGACCGTGGTCTCGTTACTGTGTTTCTCGGCCGTCGAGAACGGACTGGACGATTTCGCCGCCCGGCAAATGCCGGAGGTCGCCGAAGTCATCCAGCTTTCAGCTCTTTCAGGGGAGATTTCGGCGGCGGCGGCCCGATTGATCAATGCCAGGACCATGGCCGATCAAAAAAGCATCGCCGCCTCGATTGCGCATAAGCACGGCGCCCTCGGCGACACTTTGCGGCGCTTGCAAAAGCTCGACAGTGACAACCCGGCAGTCGCCAAACTAATCACGCTGTCAAAGCGGCTTGATGCAAATCTTTCCGCGCTTGAAGATATTATGGGTGAGCGAACAAATCTGCGGACCCAGATCGTCACGCAGGTTGAGACCCTCCACAAAAATAATGCGAGACTAGCGGAACAACTCGCCCTGCTGCCCGATTCTCGCCCGGCGCTGGAAGTCTCCGCTAAAGCCAATCTCTTCGTCAGCCTGATCAGCGAAGCGTCATCGATGAATGAGCCGACGGAATTCAAGCACATTCAGGATCTTCTCAAAGCTGCCGCGGATGGATTGCACCGCTCGGTCGCGGCACTGTCCGATGACGGCGTCACCAAGATCGCCGGACAGTTGCTCCCGCTCGGTATCGGCGCCAACAGTATTTTTGCGGGTCATGCCCGCGAAACATTCATAGCGGTACGAGCCGACGCCACCATCGATGAGAACGTGGCGATCCAGCGCGATCTTGACGATACGGTTGCAAATCTGGTCCGCACCACGCGGGACAGCGTCGAACGCGGCACCGGCGCATTGACCGACACGCTCAATCACAGCCGCATCCTGCTCTTGATCGTTGCTATCGCCAGTATCGTTGCCGCCGTCAGTGTCGGCGTCCTCTATGTCCAGCGGCGGCTTGTCGAACGCTTGATATCGATCAGCACTGCGATGCGACAGCTCGCAGCCGGCGACATAGACAGCGCGTTGCCATCAATCTCGACACGCGATGAAATGGGCGAGATGATACGCGCGCTCCAGGTATTGCGAGCCGGCGAAATCGAGAGACGCAAGCTTATTGAACGCGAGCGGGCGGAACAGCAGACCCAGCGAGTGCGCGCTTCGTCCGTCGACGGCATCATCGACGAGTTTCGTGCCGCCGTGAGTTCCGTAGTCGCAACGCTGTCGACTAACGCTTCGGCGATGGAGTCGACGGCGCGCGGACTTTCGTCGATCGCCAGCGAAGCCGACGCCCAGGCCCGCGCGGTTTCGCTTTCGTCCGAAACAACATCAAGCAATGTGCGCACTGTTGCCGACGCGACCGAAGAACTCGGCGCTTCAATCCACGAGATCAACCAACAAGCCGGCCAGACACGCAGCGTCGTCAACCGCGCCGGCGAAATTGCGCACTCGGCGCATCAATTGGGCGAACAGCTGTCCGCAGGCTCGAATCGCATCGGTGACGTGGTCAAGCTCATTCGCGATGTCGCCGAACAAACCAACCTCCTGGCGCTTAACGCCACGATCGAGGCGGCACGCGCCGGGCAGGCCGGCCGCGGCTTTGCCGTGGTTGCCAACGAGATCAAGCAACTGGCCAGCCAGACCGCGAAGGCCACGGAAGACATCACGGCCCAAATCGCCGGCATTCAAAGCTCAACGACCAAAGCGGTCGACGTTATTCAATCGATTAACGCCGTAACCGACGACATCGCCCGTTTCACATCGGCGATCGCCGCTTCCGTGGAGCAGCAAAACAACGCAGCGCAAATGATTACCCGAAATGTCCAGGGAGCCGCCGCTGGAGTCACTCAACTCGCCGGCAATATGACCGAAGTAACCATGGCGATCGGCGACACCAATCGCTTTGCCTCGGAGGTGCTCGAAGTCGCGCATGCATTGTCGGCGCAGACCAGCACCATCGACAGGGCCGTCGAAGATTTCCTCGAAAAGAGTCACGGCGGTCTGACCGCCGCGAGAAGCCAATCGAAGGAGCCAAATATGTCGGGACGCCGCTCTTCGTCAAATCCACCGCATTTCCGCGGCGAGAAAACTCAGCTTGGCTTAATGCTGGCGGGAGCAGTGAGCGCTGCTGTCGGCGCAGCGTTGCTTATTGTGATCATCGCCAACGTCCCGGCGGTTAGCCGAACGGCGGAAGACGACACGCAGATCGCGAAAAGCCTGGCCACCATGCTGCGCGCCGGCCGGACCGTCATTTCGCGGAATCAGGATCGGATCAACGACCCTAACGGCGGCAACAAAGGCATTGACGGTAAAATGGTGCTCGCCGAGGCCAGCAAACTCTTTCAGCAGGCCACTGAAATCGACCCCTCGGCAATTCATCCGGACTCTCTGCAGGGCAAGCTTCTCCATATGCAGATGGACGCCATCGCCGAGGTCATGGACGTTCACCAGGAGACCATCAATCGGCAGGGCGTCGGGTTTAAGGGTTTCATTCCGGCGATATTCGGACGACTGGTGAACGAGGCATTCGGCCGCCGCGCCGTTGGAATTGCCGAAATGAAAGTGACCGCGCCGCCCAAGCTCATCCGCAACCCGAAGGTTCGACCAGACGACTGGGAACTTCAGGCGATCCAGACGCGGCTGATGACGTCATCTTGGCCCAAGGATCAGCCCTATACAGCTACCGCCACCAAGGATGGAGTGCAGGCCCAACGCACACTCTTCCCAGAATATTATGGCCGCAGCTGCCTGTCCTGCCACGGCTCGCCGGCGGGTGAAATCGACATCACCGGCTTCCCGAAAGAAGGCGCCAGCGAAGGGGATCTGGGCGGAATTATCAGCATCACGCTTTACCGGTAGGCGGATCGCGCAACATCTGTCGATCTGGCCCCTGATCTGAAAAGCTAACTCGGATTGCACCGGCCAAAACGGCCGTGGAGCCAAAAGCGCTTCAGCTGTCGGACGCGTCCTGCTACCGTTCCCGCCAATTTAGCACGCGGCGCCGGCTCGTCTGCGCGCGCGCATTCGCGTTGGTATCAACAACAAGCACACCAAGGGAGACGCACATGGAGTTCGAACGCGCCAGCCTGGAGCGCGATGGCGCCGTCGCCGTCTTGCGTATGAACCATCCGGAAGTGCTCAACGCGGTGTCGCCGGAGATGCTCAATGGCATGACGGAAGCGCTCGATGCATTGGCATCGTCGAGCGAACCCGCCCGATGTCTCGTGCTAACCGGGGCAGGCCGCGCATTCTCGACCGGCGCCAACCTGCAGGGACGCGGTGACGATGGACTGGCGAAGCGCGGCGCCGGCCGCACGCTGGAGACTCTATTCCACCCCTTCATCAGGCGGCTGCGCGATCTGCCCTTTCCAGTCGTCACCGCGGTCAATGGACCCGCCGCCGGCGCCGGCATGAGCCTCGCGCTGATCGGCGACCTCGTTCTGTGCGCGCGCTCCGCCTACTTCCTGCAAGCCTTTCGGCGCATCGGCCTGGTGCCCGATTGCGGCTCGACCTGGCTGTTGCCGCGGCTGGTCGGACGGGCGCGCGCGATCGAGTTGTCGCTACTGGGCGAACGGTTGCCGGCGGAAACCGCTCTGGCCTGGGGCCTCGTCAACCGCGTCTTCGATGACGAGGCGCTCATCGGCGAAGCGCTGCGCGTCGCGCGCGAACTCGCCGCCGGCCCCACCGTCGCGCTTGGCATGATCCGCCGGCTTTATTGGGAAAGCCCCCAGAACTCTTTCGAGGAACAGCTTGATCTGGAGTGCCGCAGCCAACGGCGCGCCGGTGAGTCAGAGGATTTCCGCGAAGGCGTGAAAGCATTCCTGGACAAGCGTCCGGCTAAGTTCATTGGCGCCTGAGTAAAGCTGGTGCGGACGGCCGGACTCGAACCGGCACAGGAGTTTCCTCCCGAGGGATTTTAAGTCCCTTGCGTCTACCATTTCGCCACGTCCGCGGGCGGGATTTCGATGGCAAATCCGCGCGGCCGTCCTTGTAGCACCGGGCGAGCGTGCGCCGGAAGCACGGACGGAAACTGGCAGTGCTTATTGCGGCTGCTTGTTCTTGGCCGTCGTCGGCGCGCCGGGTCGGATATTGCCCCACGGATCGGTGGATGAGGCCTTGTCGGGTATCTTCTTCATCGCCGCTTTGTAAGCTTCATCGGAGGCTTTCTGCCTGGCCATTTCTTCCGGGGTCGAAGGTCTTCTGGGGTTCAGCGGAATGCCGACCGCGTCCTGCGCGGCAGCGGTTCCTGTAACCAATGCCACGATTGCACCCGCCTGGATGAGTTTCCGCAGCATCGGTTGCTCCTAGTCCTTGAAGACGTGCCCCCATAAGCTGTCCCAATCGGCGCCGGAAATGTCGGTGACACGCCCGTCGTGCTCGAAGAATTTGTTCGGTACCTGGAACATCGCCAGCATCAGTCCGCCCTCTGGCGTCCAGGCGACATGGCGGCTGCCGGCTTCGCGCCAGACGAACTCGCCGGCGCCGACGCTCAGCCCGGCCGCCGGGCCGTCCTTATCGACGAGCTTGCCTTCGAGCATGTAGGTCTGCTCGATTTTGACGTGCTCGTGGTCGGGCAGCACAGCGCCGGGCGCAAGCCGCATCAGCGCAGTGACGAGGCCAGTCTCCTTGTCGAGCAAAAGACCCTTCACTTCACAGCCGGGAAATCGCGTCTTCTTCCACTCCATGTCGGCGGGGCGCACGACGTGCGAGTGGGTCTCAAGCGTATCGTGCGTCGCTTTCGGCGTGATCGCGTCCATAACGCGTCCTCCTATAGTCCCGCTTCGTTGATCGGCGGCTGGAAAGCTAGTCCGGTATCCCAGGGAAAGTAGATCCAGGTGTCCTGCGACACTTCAGTGATGAAGGTGTCGACCAGCGGCCGACCCATCGGCTTGGCATAGACTGTGGCGAGGTGCGCGCGCGGCACGATTTCGCGGACGACTTTTGCGGTCTTGCCGGTATCGACCAGATCGTCGACCAGCAGAACGCGCACCCCCTGCCCACCGCCGAGCGCAACGATCGGGGCGGCGACATTCTTGAGCACCATCAGGTCGCCCTGGCTGGTGCCGGTATAGCTCGATACGCACACCGTCTCGATGAGCTTGATGCCAAGCTCGCGTGCGACGATCGCCGCGGGCACGAGTCCGCCCCGGGTAATGCAGACAATGGCTTCGAACGGTCCGGCGCCGCTCAATCGCCAGGCTAGCGCGCGCGAAGTCGCGATGAAACTGGTCCCACGAGACCGGAAAGATTTTCGCGGGCTGAGCCGACTTGGCGGCATGCTCTGCTTCGACCTGGCTCATCGAAGGTGCTCTGTCATCGAAGGTCCTTGGGTCATCGAAGGTCGCGAGGCGGTGGAACGAGCCTTCAGCCGATATCAGACCGGACAGACCGCTGGCAATCAGGGAATCTCGTACACCGTCGTCTCATCGGTAATGCCGCGCAGCGCAGCGCGCTGCATCATCGGCTGCAGGCCCGAGCTTTGAAGAATCTTAGCCGAATTCGGGTCCTCGACGACCGGCTGGGTGGCGAAGATTGCGCGCGATGAGGCAAGACCCTGGACACGGGCGGCCATATTCACGGTCCGGCCGAAATAGTCCTGGCTTTCATTGAGCCGGACAGCAAGACACGGCCCTTCGTGAATGCCGATCTTGAGCAGCAAATCCTCGTTTCGCCTTTCGGTGTTGATCCGCGTCATTTCCTCGCGCATGCGCAGCGCCGCCGCCAGTGCGCGGTCCGGCGTCGGAAATGTTGCCATCACCGCGTCGCCGATCGTCTTCACCACCGCGCCGGTTTCCGCCGCCACGACGTCGTGCAGAACGTGGAAGTGCTGGCGCACCAGATCGTAAGCCACGAGATCGCCAACCCGCTCATAAAGCGCAGTCGAGCCCTTGAGGTCGGTAAACAGGAACGTCAGGCTCGTGATCTTGAGCCGCTGATCGACGTCGAGTGTGTCGGTCCGATAAATGTTGCGGAACGTCTGATTGGTGAGAAGGCGCTTGGCCGTCAAAAACGGCCGGCGCTTGCCGAGCAAATGATGCAGTTGATCTCCCGCGATCCACAATGCCGGAAGCACCCGGCGGTTGGTGCGGTTTTCGAGCGAAATTCGCAACGGCCCCGGCCGCATCTCGATTGTGCCAACTGGCGCTTTCACGTCATTGAAAACCACCGTCAGTGTCTGCCGCTCGCGCGTTGGCTCGCCCTTAACGTCGATGAATTGCGTTCCATGCGTCACCGGATCGAACACGATGACAAACTCATTGGGCAATTGCACCGACAGGACCGCCTTCTCGCCGGCCGGCAACTCGATCGAATCAACCGTGAACTCCGCGAGGCTGTTGTCCAACGTGTCGGGTAAATCGACGCCGGAGCTCCAGAAAATCTGCCGGTAATATTCGGCCTCAGTCAGCGTATCGGGCGTGTGCGCTGCGATGTGGCGCACCCGTGGACTGACTGTAAAAGTCACCTCGACCATTTCGTCGAGCGTCGGTTCGTAACCGCAGGCACATAATCCGCAGTCATATTCGTCGCGATTGATGGTCTTTAGCGTCGCGCCCTCGTCCAGCACACCGCCGCAGCCGGGACAAAGCACATTCCAGGACAATTCGAACACGCCAAGACGGGCAGCGTGCAGAAACGCGGCAATGGTCCGCTCTTCATCGAGCCCGTGTTTGGTGGCGAAGGCAATCGCATTGACGCGGCAAAGGTCGCGGTCCGCTCCATCACGAACCAATTGTTCGATGGCGGCAACGCACTCGGGATCGGCCGACTGCCGAAGTACGCCAAAAAGGGCTTCGGTTTCGCTCATCGGCGGATTCCTTCCCAGCCTGATGCGCGGCGAACCTAACCATCAGTATGTGTCAACACAAGGCGCGTGGCCGTGAGGCTCGCAACGCTGGCCATCACGGCGATTTGAGGAACGCTGCTCCTACAGCACTGGCACTTGCGCCCTACCCGGCCGCAAGCTGGGCCTGCACCCGCTTGAGCATCGCCTCGACCGCGGCCTTGGCGGCGGCGAGCTTTTGCGGGTCGCGCGAGCGCATGACGATGTGAGCATTGGCGCGCCGCTCCTCATCGATGAACGGGTACGAGCCAATGATCACGGCGGGATTTGCTTTTGCAACCACGCCCAGTTCAGTACCGATGTCGCCTTCGCGGCAGTCGGCGCGCACGGTATCCGACAGCATCTTCACGCCGGTTTTCAGCTGCGGCGCTACATAATCGAGCATGGCCTGCATAACTTGCGGAATGCCGGCCATGACGATCACGTTAGCAATGCGAAAGCCGGGGGCGCTCGAGATTTTGTTGAGCACCAGTTCCGCGCCCGCGGGCATGCGCGTCATCCGCATACGTGCTTCGTTCATGGTCCCGCCGGTCTCGGCGAGGCGCGCGCGCAAAATTTCAACCGCGCCGGGATGATAGTCGATCGGCACGCCAAACGCTTTGGCTATAGCATCAGCGGTTATATCGTCGTGGGTCGGGCCGATACCGCCGGTGGTGAAAACGTAAGTGTAACGCGCCCGCAAAGCATTCAGCGCGGTGACAATCTCAGGCTCCTCGTCCGGAACAACGCGGACCTCTTTGAGATCGATGCCGATCGCGGTGAGAAACTCGGCGGTGTAGCCGATGTTCTTGTCCTTGGTTCGGCCCGAAAGAATCTCATCTCCGATGACGAGTAGTGCAGCAGTGACAAGCCCACCCTCGCTCTCGGCCGTGCCCGTTGTAGCGCCGCTCATCTGGCAAATCTCCGCGCCTTACTGCTTCCTCTAGCGCGCCCGCCTTGATGGCTCAAGCATGGCGCCGCTTCGGCCCCGCTGATATGGTCGCGGCAACGCGAGGGAGAGGAACGTCATGGATTTTTCGGTATCGGACCGACAGAAGCTCTGGTGCGACCGGGTGGTCGCTTTCATGGACGCCCATGTCTATCCCGCGGTCGAGACCTACGACCGCCAGGACCACGAAGGCGAGCGCTGGAAAGTCATTCCGATTCTCGAACAGCTCAAGGCCAAGGCCAAGGCCGAGGGCCTGTGGAATCTGTTCCTGCCGCCGTCGTCCACGCATGACGAAGGCGACTATCACGGCGCCGGGTTGACCAACCTCGACTACGCACTGTGCTCCGAGCAAATGGGACGCGTGTCGTGGGCGTCGGAAGTCTTCAATTGCTCCGCGCCGGATACCGGCAATATGGAAGTGCTGCACCGTTACGGGTCGGCGGAGCAAAAGGCCAAGTGGCTCAAGCCGCTGCTTAATGGGGAAATCCGCTCGGCGTTCCTGATGACCGAGCCGGCCGTGGCATCATCGGACGCCACCAATATCGAAACCTCGATCGTCCGGGACGGCAGCAATTATGTGATCAACGGCCGCAAATGGTGGTCATCCGGCCTTGGCGATCCTCGCTGCAAGATCGCGATTGTCATGGGGAAGACCGACCCCAGCCGGGCCAGACACGAGCAGCAGTCGCAGATCCTGGTTCCGATCGAGACGCCTGGCGTCAAAATTCTGCGCATGCTGCCGGTGTTCGGCTACGACGACGCGCCGCACGGCCACGCTGAAGTCTTACTCGACAATGTTCGCGTACCGGCCGGCAATCTCCTTCTGGGCGAAGGCCGCGGCTTCGAGATCGCGCAGGGACGCCTCGGTCCGGGCCGCATTCATCACTGTATGCGCACCATCGGTGCAGCCGAAGTGGCACTGGAGAAGATGACCAAGCGGCTATTGTCGCGTTCCGCCTTTGGCAAAAAGATCGCGGAGCAATCGGTGTGGGAGCAACGCATCGCCGAAGCGCGCATCGACATCGAGATGACGCGTTTGCTTTGCCTGAAGGCCGCCGACATCATGGACAAGCTCGGCAACAAGACGGCGCAGCTCGAAATCGCGATGATTAAAGTCGCCGCGCCGCGCATCGCGCTGCGCATCATCGACGACGCTATCCAGGCGCACGGCGGCATGGGCGTGACGACCGACGCCGGGCTGGCAAAATCTTATGCCCATATCCGCACGCTGCGCCTCGCGGACGGACCGGACGAAGTCCACTGCCGCGCAATCTCGCGGCTGGAGATGCGCAAATATACCAACGCACGGGTTTGAAGCCGCAGGGCCGGCGCGCGTGGCGCCAGCTCAGGCGATCGTCACGCCGCCATCGATAATGATGGTCTGTCCGGTCATGAAGCTGCCCGCCTGCGAGGCCAGCATGATCGCGGCTCCGGCAATCTCGTCCGGCTCGCCGATGCGGCGGAGCGGCGTTTGTTCGTTCCGCACCTTTAGCATTTCCGGATTTTCCCAAAGAGCGCGCGCAAAGTCGGTACGGATGAGGCCAGGGGCGATGCAATTGATCCGTACGTTGTGCGGCCCCAGTTCGACGGCGAGATTGCGCGCAAGCTGCAAATCTGCCGCCTTGGAAATGCAATAGCTGCCGATGACCGGGCTGCCGCGCAGACCGCCGATCGAAGAGACGATGATGATCACGCCGTCCTTGCGGGCGATCATTTGCGGCGCCACCATCGTGATCAGCCAGTGATTGGACACGATGTTGTTGTCGAGAATTTTCCGCAATTGCTCGTCGGAGATGGTGTGCATCGGCCCGAAGTGGGGATTCGAGGCGGCGTTGCAGACCAGCACGTTGATTTCGCCAAACTCGCGCGTCGCTTCGGCGATGAGGCGCTGAAGGTCTTCTTTCGAAGAGATGTTCGCTGGTATGGCCAGAGCGCGCCCCTTGCCGTATTTCGCGTTGATCGCGGCCGCCACTTCCTGACAAGCGTCGAGCTTCCGGGAGGAAACGACGACCTTCGCCCCCTGCTCCGCCATCCGCTCGACAATCGCCCGGCCAATGCCGCGCGACGAACCGGTGACGACCGCCACCTTTCCACTGAGGTCGAAGAGCGACACGGGCGTTCCTTCCTGTTGCATATGATGTATTTTGCACCAGCTTATTTGCCGCGAAGCAAGCCGGCAAGTTGAAGAGGAAACGACGATGAGCGCCATCAATGCCGTCACCGATCTGACCCGCGAAGGCGACATCGCCGTCATCACCATCAATTCGCCGCCGGTCAACGCGCTTTCGGCCGAGGTTCGCAACGGCATCCGCGATGGCGTGCAGCAGGCGGGCGCCGATGCCGCCGTCAAAGCCATCGTCGTGATTTGCGCCGGGCGCACCTTCATCGCCGGAGCGGACATTTCCGAATTCGGCAAGCCGACCAAGGGCGCGACGCTGCCTGAACTTCAGGCTGCGCTCGAAGGTGGTCCAAAGCCCGTTATTGCCGCAATGCACGGCACGGCGCTCGGCGGCGGTTTTGAAATGGCACTGATGTGCCATTACCGGGTCGGGGTGCCATCGGCGAAATTCGGCTTTCCCGAGATCAAACTTGGTCTCATTCCCGGCGCCGGCGGCACACAGCGCCTGCCGCGTTTGAGTGGCGTCGAGGCCGCGCTGGAAGCGATCCTGTCCGGCGCACCGTTCGGCGCCAAGCAAGCCCTTGAATGGGGTGTCGTCGATAGACTGGCCGAGGAAGGAAAATTGCGCGACGGCGCGCTCGCGTTTGCGCGCAAAGTCGTCGACACGCACATGCCGTTGCGCAAGATCCGCGACCTCAACGACAAGATCGAAGTGGCGCGCGGACATCCGGAGATATTCGACAAGGTCCGCCGCGAGTACGCCCGCAAGTATCGCGGCTTTGAGGCCTGGCAGGTCGCGATGCGTGCCGTTCAGAACGCCATTGAGCTGCCGTTTGACGAGGGCATGAAACTCGAGCGTAAGGCGTTTCTTGATCTGATCCCCACCGCGCAATCGCAGGCGCAACGTTACGTATTCTTCGCGGAACGCAAGGTTTGGAAGATCGCCGACGTGCCCGACGACACGCCGACTTTGCCGATCAAGAAGGTCGGCGTCATCGGCGCCGGCACCATGGGCGGCGGTATATCGATGAATTTTCTTAACGCCGGAATTCCGGTGACGATCGTCGAAACGGCGCAGGCTGCGCTCGATCGCGGCGTCGGTACCATTCGGCGCAATTACGACAACACCGCCAAGAAAGGCCGGCTGACGGCGGCCGACGTTGAAACCCGGATGGGACTTCTTACTCCCGGTTTGAACCTCGAGGCTTTGTCCGACTGCGATCTCATCATCGAGGCGGTGTTCGAGAATATGGACATCAAGAAAGAAGTCTTCGGCAAGCTCGATAAAATCGCCAAACCGGGAGCGATCCTCGCGTCCAACACGTCCTATCTCAACATCGACGAAATCGCCTCGGCCACCAGCCGTCCGGACTACGTGCTCGGCATGCACTTCTTCTCACCGGCAAATGTGATGCGGCTTCTTGAAGTCGTGCGCGGCGCCAAGACCGCAAAGCCGGTCATCGCCACCGTCATGCAGCTCGCGCGCAAGATCGGCAAGATCGGCGTGCTGGTCGGCGTTTGCCACGGCTTTGTCGGCAACCGCATGCTGGCGCAGCGCCAACGTGAGGCGCAGAAGCTGATCCTCGAAGGCGCGATGCCCTGGGACGTCGATCGCGTGATCTATGATTTCGGGCTTCCCATGGGGCCGTTTGCGATGAGCGATCTCGCCGGCCTCGACATCGGCTGGTCGAAAGAAACCAGCAAGTCGTCGACCATTCGGGAAATCTTGTGCGAAATGGATCGGCGCGGACAAAAAACCGGTGCGGGTTTTTACGACTACGACGAACAGCGCAATGCCAAGCCCTCGCCCGTTGTCGAAAAAATCATTCTCGACTTCGCCGCCAAGAAGGGCATCAACCGCCGCAGCATCTCAGACGAGGAGATACTGGAGCGCTGCATCTACCCAATGATCAACGAAGGCGCCAAGATCATCGAAGAAGGCAAGGCGCAACGCGCCTCCGATATCGATATCGTCTGGATCAACGGCTACGGCTGGCCGGTCTATCGCGGCGGTCCGATGTTCTATGCCGATCTAGTCGGCCCCGGCAAAGTGCTGGCAAAGTTGAAGGAGTTCGAAGCCACGATGGGGCCGGATTTCACACCGGCGCCATTGCTCGAAACCCTCGCCGCGGAGAAGAAGCGTTTCCAGGATTTGTAGAGGGTCACGCAGCTAACCGCGTCTGTAGCGTCTCAAAAGGTGGCATTGAGGACTGCTTGCCTAAGGTATTATCCTTAGTTGTTCCAACGACGCCCCTAGGCCTAGAAATTCTCTAAGCTGATATCGCTGCAACGCCCCGCATCCGCTGCGAACGGCAGAAGGCAGATCGACTATGGCGGGCCCTGACGCGCGAACTCTAGGTCGGGTCACGGCGGTCCACGGCTCGGTCATCGACGTGCGTTTTCCCGCCGGAGTTTTGCCCGCCATCGATGAGGGCCTGGAAATCGAGCACAACGAGACCCATTCGCTTGTCGCTGAGGTCCAACAGCACCTTAATCCCTCGACCATTCGGGCAGTGGCTTTGGGCAACACCCGGGGCTAATCCGCGGTGCCAAGGTGTGCGCCACGGGCGCACCTATCTGCGTGCCTGTCGGGGATGCTGTGCTCGGACGCCTTCTCAACGCGGTCGGCGAGCCCGCTGATCTCGGCCCGCCGCTTCCTGCCGATACTGAATATCGACCGATCCACGCAATGGCGCCTGCCATCGACCGTCTCGGAGCCGGTCTCGAAATTTTTCACACCGGTATCAAGGTGATCGATCTGCTGGCCCCTCTGGTGACGGGCGGCAAAGCTGCCATGTTCGGCGGCGCCGGCGTCGGCAAGACCGTGCTCATCATGGAATTGATCCGCACCACCGTCGAGCGGCATTCGGGTATCTCGGTCTTTGCCGGTATCGGTGAGCGCTCCCGCGAAGGCCACGAACTTTTGCTCGAACTCAAACAATCGGGCGTGCTGGCGCGCACCGCGCTCGTCTTCGGCCAGATGAATGAGCCGCCCGGTGCGCGGTGGCGCGCCGGCTTGACCGCGCTCGCCATCGCCGAGTACTTCCGCGATGCGGCGCATGAAAACGTGCTCCTGCTCATCGACAACATCTATCGTTTAGTACAAGCAGGCAGCGAGGTGTCGGGCTTGCTCGGCCGCCTGCCGTCACGCGTCGGCTATCAGCCCACACTGGCGAGCGAGATCGCTGAACTGGAGGAGCGCATCGCGTCGGTCGCCGGCGCGGCCATCACTTCGATTCAAGCGGTCTACGTTCCCGCGGATGATTTTACTGATCCCGCGGTCGCCGAGATCTTCAGTCATCTCGATTCCTCGATCGTGCTCTCGCGCGACATGGCGAGCGAGGGCATGTATCCCGCGGTCGACCCCCTCGCGTCGACGTCGACCTTGCTTGATCCGCGGCTTGTCGGCGAGACGCACTACCGGACCGCGCAAGATGTCCGCAAAACGATCGCCCACTACCGCGATCTTCAGGAAATTATCGCGCTTCTCGGTATCGAAGAGCTGAGCGCAACTGATCGCCTAGCGGTCAAACGTGCCCGGCATCTGATGCGGTTCCTGACCCAGCCCTTTATGGTCACCGTCGCTTTCACTGGCAAAGCCGGGCGCGCGGTTGAACTCGATGAGACACTGGCCGGCTGTCGCGCGATTCTGGACGGCGAAGCCGATCATTGGGCCGAGAGTTCGCTTTACATGATCGGTGGTCTTGATGAAGCGCGGCAGCGCGAGGCCTTGGCCGCGAAGGGCGCGAAATGAAGCTCACTGTGACGACGCCGCTTGCGATAGTCACCGAAGCTGTCGACGTCGTGCACCTTCGCGCCGAAGATGACACCGGTGCCTTCGGCATCCTGCCGGGCCATGCCGATTTCCTGACGGCGCTTGCCTTGTCCGTAGTGAGCTGGCGCGACCGGCGTGGCGCCGAACATCATCTCGCGGTCCGCGGCGGCATGCTCGAAGTACGCGGCGGCGACGCAATCACGATCGCAACCCGGGAAGCGGTTGCCGATAACGATCTGCACCATCTCGAAACCGACGTGCTCGCGACGTTCAAGCGCCGCACCGAAGAAGAGCTTACGGCGCGCACCGATGCCCAGCGCCTGTATCTCGCCGCCATCCGCCAGATTCACCGATTTCTTAGGTCCGAGCGTGCGCCGTCCATGCCAGGCGGGCCTGGCGCTGTTTTAGAGGACGGTCTCGAGCAATGACGGAGCAGCACGAGAACCATGAACGATTGGGAGAGGCTGTCAGAACGCGGCAAGAGCGCCGTGAGCGGTGGCAGCGCGAAGGCGAGCGGTCGCTCGGTCAGAATCTCGCGATGATTGGTGCACTCGGTTGGAGCATCGTCCTGCCGATTTTGATCGGCATCTTCGCTGGCCGCTGGCTTGACCGACACTTCGCCACCGGAATCTTCTGGACACTAGGATTGCTGGCGGCCGGTCTCGCCATCGGCTGTACATTTGCCTGGCAGAGGATCTACAGCGAATGACCCTCCCAGCTTTGATCCCCGGCCCTGGCTACACGCTAATGATGGGCTTCGCCGGATTGGTCTTCGGTTTCATTTATTTTGCCGCGCTGAGGCGGACCGTTCAGCTCTTCACCGAGGGACGGACTTGGTTTGGTCCTCTCGCCCTGACGCTGGGGCGCGTCGGCGCCGCTGTCGTCTTTCTTGGCCTCGTCGCACAGCTCGGTGCCGTTTCACTGCTCGCAGTCTTTATCGGATTTTTGTTGGCGCGGACGGTCGCGTTGCGCGTGGCGCGGAGAGCCGCCTGATGCATGGGTCGCCACTTACAAGCACCATTCTTTTCCATCTGGGTCCGATCGCTATCACGCGCCCGGTGGTCACAACCTGGGCCATCATGCTGGCTCTTACCGTCGTCTGCTGGCTGGTGACGCGCCGGCTCAGGATGCAACCGGACGAACGCCAGGCCGTGCTCGAGATCGTGGTTGGCGGAATCCAACAGCAGATCGAAGAAGTGATCCGCAAGGACGCAAGACCTTTTCTGCCGATGCTTGGGACACTCTTTATCTTTCTGGTCGTGGCCAATCTTAGCGGCGTGTTGCCGGGCGTCGAAGCCCCGACCAGCAAGATTGAGACGCCAGCGGCTCTGGCGCTCATCGTGTTTTTCTCCGTGCACTACTTCGGCATTCGTTCGCGCGGGCTTCGCGGCTATCTCGCCAGCTTTGCCGAGCCGAAACTCATCATGTTGCCGCTCAATATTCTGTCGGAGGTTACGCGAACGTTCTCGCTCATGGTGCGCCTGTTCGGCAACGTCATGAGCGGCGAGTTCATCATCGCTCTGGTCGTCGCTCTGGCCGGTCTCTTTGTCCCGATCCCGCTCATGGTCCTCGAAATTCTGGTCGGCATCGTGCAAGCCTACATCTTCACCGTGCTCGCGACCGTGTTCATCGGCGCTGCGATCAGCAGCGGCAAGAAAGCCTAAAGGAGGTTCCATGGACATCAAAACCATTTCGATTATCTGTGCGACCATCGCTGTCTCAATCGGTTCGATCGGCCCCGCGCTGGCTGAGGGCCGCTCGGTAGCCGCGGCGATGGACGCCATCGCACGTCAGCCCGAGGCGAGCGGCACCATCTCGCGCACGCTGTTCGTCGGGCTGGCGATGATCGAGACAATGGCGATCTATTGCCTGGTGGTGGCGCTATTGCTGCTGTTCGCCAATCCGTATGCGGGCTGAGCGATGCATCTCGACTGGTGGACCATAGGTCTCCAGACCGTCAATTTTGCCGTCCTGGTCTGGTTGCTGCACCGCTTTCTATATAAGCCGGTGCTCGGCATGATCGATGCCCGAAGAGCCGAGGTCCAGCGTCAACAGGATGATGCCAGAGCAACAAAAGACAAGGCAAAGGCGTACCTGGCCGGAATTGAAGCTGAGCGCGCCGGCATAGCCGCCGAGCGGGAAGCTGCGCTCAAAGCTGCAACGTCGCAGGCGCAGGACATTGCGGAGGCCCGCCGCAGACATGCTGAGCGCGACGCGCGAGAACTGATTGACAGTGCGCGCAAGACGCTGGCCTCAGAGCGTGAGCAGGCGCTTGCCGAAGCGCAGCGGATTGCTCTCGACCTCGGCGCTGAATTTGCCCAACGGCTGCTGGCGGAAGTGCCGATGCAGTTTCGTGCCGAAGCATGGATCGAACGAATCGAACAACATATCGACGCACTTCCGAAACCGGAACGCGATGCGCTTATTCAACAGTTCACGGAGGACAATTCTCTAACGGTTGTCTCGGCAGCAACCCTCGCTCCGCCGACGGCGGACAAATGGCGGGAGCGCCTGCGCCACCTACTGGGTAAGCAGATTGCCATCGTGTTCGAGGTGGACCCGCAGCTTATTGCCGGAGCTGAACTTCATTTCCCCACCGCCGTGCTGCGCTTCACGTGGCGGAACGCGCTCGCCGCTGCGCGATCGGAGGTCGGTGCTCGTGCCAACGCTCACTGAGGACCTCCACGAATGGCTGCAAGGCAGCCGCCAACGTCTCGGGACTCTGGCCCTCGAACCGCGGCTCGAACAAATCGGCCGAGTGGTCCAGGTCGGTGACGGCGTGGCAACGGTGCGGGGATTGCCCGAAACCCGCCTTGACGAATTGCTGGTTTTCGAAGGCGGCGTGCGAGGTCTCGCGGTCGATCTCGATGAAGAAACAATAGGTTGTATTTTGCTAGGCGAAACCAGCGGCATTTCGGCCGGCAGTATCGTGCACCGCGGCGGAGAGGTCGCGCACGTGCCGGTCGGCGATCTGTTGTTGGGTCGCGTCGTAGACGCACTTGGCGCGCCGCTCGACGGCAAGGGGCCGCTGGAAACCACCCAATTCTCCCCTGTCGAACAACCGGCTCCGACAATCGTGCAACGGGCGCTGGTCACAAAGCCTTTGGCAACGGGACTCTTAGTTATCGATGCGATGATCCCGCTGGGCAGAGGCCAGCGGGAACTCATCATTGGCGACCGAGAAACAGGCAAGACCGCCATCGCCGTCGATAGCATCATCAACCAGAAATCGAGCGATGTGATCTGCGTCTATGCCGCGATCGGTCAAAAGGCTTCGTCAGTCGCGCGCGTGATCGAAGCGGTGCGCCGATACGGGGCACCCGAGCGATGCATTTTCGTCGTTGGCGAAGCCAATGCGGCGCCCGGCTTGCAGTGGCTCACGCCCTACTCCGCTTGCTCGATGGCCGAGTATTTTATGGCGCGCGGGCGCGACGTGCTTCTCGTGATCGACGATCTGACCAAACACGCGGCGGCTTACCGGCAAGTTTCACTGCTGCTGCGCCGGGCCCCGGGACGTGAGGCGTATCCCGGCGATATTTTCTACATCCATTCGCGTCTACTCGAACGCGCCGCAAAACTCGCACCCGAGCGGGGCGGCGGCTCTTTAACGGCATTGCCGATCGCTGAAACTCAGGCGGGCAATATCAGCGCTTATATTCCAACCAATCTCATCTCGATCACCGACGGTCAAATCTATCTGGATCCGCGGCTTTTTTACGAAGACCAGAAGCCGGCCGTTGACGTCGGCAAGAGCGTGTCGCGCGTCGGCGGCAAAACGCAGGCCCCCGTCCTCAAGTCCGTTTCGGAAAGCCTACGGCTCGAATACGCGCAGTTTCTGGAACTGGAGGTGTTCACCCGCTTCGGCACGATGGTGGACGAGCGCACCCGCAAAGTAATCGAGCATGGCAGGCGCATCCGCGCTGTGCTCGGGCAACGGCAATTCGCTCCATTGTCGCTTGGTGAACAGGTGGCATTGCTTTGTGCGCTCAGCGACGGCGTGCTCGATGAGGTGCCACTCGATCGGATCCATGCATTTCGGGCGCAACTAGCACCTTGGCTTGCCGCGCATTGTCCGGACGCATTGTCGCTTGACGACCGGGCTGACGCACTGTCGGACGATCTTCGCGCGCGCCTCAAGACGGCGCTTCTCGCGCTTTCCCGCTCGGTCACGGCGTCGGCAATGACACCGCCGGAGGTGCGGCCGTGACGCGTCTGGCCGAACTTCGCGGGCAGATCGCGAGCATGGATGAACTGCTGGACATTGTCGGGGCGATGCGTTCGCTCGCCGGCATGCGATTGCAGGAAGCGCAGCGCGCCCTTCCCGGCATCCGCCGCTACGCCGAATCGATGGCCGCAGCAATCGGTGCAGCTCTCCTTCTCATGCCGGAGCCGATACCGGAAAGACGATCCGAGCGCGGGCATCAGGCGCTGATCCTCTGCGCCGCAGAACACGGTTTTGTCGGCGGGTTCAATGAAAGACTGATTGAAGCGGCAGAAGCGGTTCTGAAACCGTCCGACCTGCTCTTTGTACTGGGCAGTCGCGGCGCGGAAATTGCCTCTGAGCGAGGGCAGAAAGTCGTCTGGATCACCCCGATGGCGAGCCGGCTGGCGGGCGCGCCCGACGTGATCAACCGTCTCACCAGTGAGCTCTATACCCGCATCTTGCGAGGAGAAATTTCCCGCGTCGAAGTCATGTTCGGCCACTACCATCAGGCCGCGACTGCGACCATCGAGCGGCACTTGCTGCTCCCGCTCGACATGCAAGCATTGGCCCCAACGCAGTCCCGTCAGGCGCCACTTCACAACCTCGAACCGCGACGGCTTATCGAGAAGCTGATGGCCGAATACGTGTTCGCCCTGCTGACCGGCGCAGCGGTCGAATCGATCGCTAGCGAGAATGCCGCGCGATTTGCCGCAATGGAGTCGGCGCGCGATAATGTCACCAAGAAGCTTTCGCAATTGCGCCAAACCGCCCGTCAGGCCCGACAAAGCGAGATCACGTCTGAACTGCTCGATTTGATTACCGGCGCCGAAGCAAACACCAAGCAAAACAGGTCCGCCGCTCGGTTGGTCATTCCGCCTAAAACATAAGCAATCGGAGATTGCGACGTAGCCGGCCAGCGGGTCCCGGGCGGTTTAAATTGGCGTAAAGCTTGCTACAAACGACCTACTGCCATTGATACGGCAGGCTTTTCTCGTGCGGATTTGGGTGGGCCGGGGCATGTTCGATGAAATGAGCGGCGCCGAGGGCGCGGTCCGGCCGGCCTACGCCGCGTTGTCGCAATGGCTCGGCCAAGTTCCGCCTGATGTCCTCGACTTCCGCCGCCGCGAGGCGGAGCTGTTCTTCCGCCGCATCGGCATCACCTTTGCAGTTTACGGCGACCCTGAGGCACAGGAACGGCTCATTCCGTTCGACGTCATTCCGCGCATCATCTCGGCGGCCGAATGGCAAGTTCTGCAACGCGGCCTGGAGCAGCGTGTCAAGGCTATCAATGCCTACATCAAGGATGTCTACGGCCGCCGCGAGATCCTGAAAGCCGGCATCGTTCCCGAGGACCTGGTCTTTCAGAACCCAGTGTTCCGCCCGGAGATGAACGGACAAAAGGTGCCGCACGACATCTACGTCCACGTCGCCGGCATCGACATCATCCGCGTCGACGCCGACGATTTTTATGTGCTCGAGGACAATGCACGGACGCCTTCGGGCGTCTCGTACATGCTGGAAAACCGCGAGATCATGCTGCGGCTCTTCCCCGAATTGTTCTCGCGCTATCGCGTGGCGCCGGTCGAGAACTACCCCGACGAGCTCCTGGCGACGCTGAAGTCGATCGCGCCGCCGACCGCCTCCGCCGAGCCGACCGTCGTGCTGCTTACGCCGGGTGTCTACAATTCCGCCTATTACGAGCACTCATTCCTGGCCGACAAACTCGGCGTCGAATTGGTCGAAGGTCGCGATCTCGTCGCCAAGGCCGACGTGATCTACATGCGCACGACTGAAGGCTTAAAACGCGTCGACGTTATCTATCGCCGCATCGACGACGACTTCCTCGATCCGCTGGTCTTTCGCCCCGATAGCGCGCTCGGCGTGCCCGGTCTGATGTCGGCCTATCAGGCCGGCAACGTCACGCTCGCGAATGCAGTCGGCACCGGGGTCGCCGATGACAAAGCGGTCTACAGCTATATGCCGGAGATCGTGAAATTCTACCTCGGCGAAGAGCCGCTCCTGAAGAACGTACCGACTTGGCGCTGCCGCGAGACCGAACACCTCGCGTATGTCCTCGACCATCTCGAAGAACTGGTGGTCAAGGAAGTCCACGGCTCCGGCGGATACGGCATGTTGATCGGTCCGAAGGCCGACAAGGCTTCGATCGCGGCGTTTCGCGCCAAGCTCAAGTCCGATCCCAAAAATTTCATCGGACAGCCGACGCTTGCGCTTTCAACCTGCCCTACCTGCGTCGAAGAAGGCATTGCACCACGTCACGTCGATCTTCGGCCCTTCGTGCTCTCGGGCAGCGATCGGGTCCGTATCGTGCCAGGCGGACTGACGCGGGTCGCCTTGAAGAAGGGGTCGCTCGTGGTCAATTCCAGCCAGGGCGGGGGCACCAAGGACACCTGGGTGTTGGACGGATAGACCAAAGCAATGCTTTCCCGCACGGCCGATAACCTGTTCTGGCTCGCCCGCTACGTCGAGCGCGCGGAATATCTCGCGCGCATTCTCGAGACCACTTACCGGCTCACGGCACTACCGCTGGCTTATGTCGGCACCTCGAACGAATGGGAGTCGGCGGTCGCCACCGCCGGCTGCGCCAGCGCGTTCTTTGCGACCTATTCGGAAGCAAACGAGGAGACCGTCACCGAGTTTCTCGCGTTCTCGACCAGCAATCCGTCCTCGATTCGCAACTGCATCGAAACGGCGCGGCTGAACGCACGTTCGGTTCGCACTGCGCTGACCATCGAGATGTGGGACGTGATCAACAGCGCCTGGCTCGAACTCAAGAAATGGGGCAATGGTCCACGTTCGCGGGAGGAGTTCGCCCGCTTCTTGCGCTGGGTCCAGGAAACGTCGCTCCGGTTCGACGGATCGGCCTACCGCACCATGCTGCGCAACGACGCCTACTGGTTCTCCCGGCTTGGCGTCTACATGGAACGTGCCGACAACACGGCGCGCATTCTCGACGTGAAATACCACTTGCTGCTGCCCGAGCATGAACGGGTCGGTGGCCCACTCGACTATCATCAATGGGCCTCGATCCTGCGTTCGGTCTCGGCACTAACAGCCTATCACTGGGTCTATCGCGAGAACGTCAAGCCGTGGCTGGTCGCTGACCTGCTGATGCTGAAGGACGAGATGCCGCGCTCGCTGGCGAGCTGTTATGAGAATCTCGTGCAAAATCTCGACCGCATCGCCAATGCCTACGGTCGCCAGGGCAATGCACAGCGTCAGGCGCGTGCGGTGCGCGGTCGTCTGCAAAACGCCCGCATCAAGGAGGTTTTTCAGAACGGATTGCACGAGTTCATCGACGACTTCGTCGAGGACAACAACCGGCTTGGAACGGCCATAGCGCAGCAATATCTGATGTGAGCGTAACAGGCATCGGGGATCAGAAATCAGTAGTCAGTAATCAGAAGCTACGGGACAGGGCGGCCCGGCGTCATCTATGGTAGTTGCACTGTCGGCTACCTGATGCCTGAAATCTGATTCCTGATACCCGAAATATGCGGCTTCGCATCGCCCACAATATCGTCCGTCGCTATGATCCGCCCGCGGCCGGGGCAATCCAGGTACTGCGGCTGACGCCGCGCAACCATGACGGCCAATACGTCAACAGCTGGCGGATCGACGTTTCGACCGACGCGAGGCTCAGCGCCCACGAGGACGCCTTCGGCAATCTGACGCACGTGTTTACTGCGGATGGACCGCTGGAAACGTTGAGCATCGACGTCGATGGCGAGGTCGAGACGCAGAATACCGAGGGAGTGGTACGCGGTACTGTCGAGCGGTTTCCGCCGAGCCTGTTCCTGCGTGATACGCCGTTGACGCAGGCCGACGAAAGCATCCGCGAGTTTGCCGGCGAGACCCGTCCCGCAGACGGCAACGACGTTCTCGCGCACCTCCACGCGCTGATGCACCGGCTGCACGAGGAACTGCCCCACGGTCACGACGAGCCGCAAGAAGCTGCAACGGCGGTGGAAGTTTTTGCACGTAAGCGCGGCGTGGCCCGTGACCTGACGCATATCTTTATTGGCGCGGCGCGCAGCTTCGCGATCCCGGCGCGTTACATCGCCGGATATCTCTGTGCCGAGAGCGCCATTGAGCAACACGGCGGTCACGCTTGGGCGGAAGCGTTTGTGCCTAGACTGGGTTGGGTCGGCTTCGATGCGGTTCACTGTGTCTGCCCGACCGAGACGTATGTTCGGGTTGCCGTCGGCCTCGATGCTCTCGGCGCCGTGCCGGTGCGCGGCACCCGCTATGGCGCCGGGGACGAAAAGCTCGCGGTTGCGATCAAAGTCGATCAGTAAGCGGGCAACGCTGCGTCGGCATTGCCGCCGACGGACGGCTGCCAGTATAAGAACCCCGTCGGGGGAGCATGAAAATCCATGACGTATTGCTGCGGCATTCTCGTGCGCGAAGGTCTGGTGATGTTTGCCGATACCCGCACCAATGCCGGCGTCGACAACATCGCGACCTTTCGCAAGCTCCACGTATTTAACGACCCTGGAAAGCGGATCATGGCGATCGCCTCCGCCGGGAACCTATCGATCAGCCAGTCGGTGGTGAGCATCCTTACCGAAGGCTTCGACAATCCCGAGACTGGCGAGCACGAAACGCTGATGAACGCGCCGAGCATGTTCCAGGCCGCCCAGCGCGTCGGACACGTGATCCGCACCATCCACTCCACCGAGGGCAAGGCGCTGGAGTCCTCGGATGTTTCGTTTGACGTTTCGTTCCTGTTCGGCGGCCAGATCGCTGGCGAACGCATGCGGCTGTTTATGATCTACTCAGCCGGCAATTTCATCGAAAGCACCACCGACACGCCGTATCTGCAGATCGGTGAACACAAATATGGCAAGCCGGTGCTCGACCGCGCGATTTCGTACGGCATGGACATCTACGACGCACTCAAGGTCGGTCTCGTGTCTATCAACTCGACCATGCGCTCGAACCTTAGCGTCGGCCTTCCGATCGATCTTTTGGTCGTTCGGCGAGACACTTGCGACGCCGAATTGATCTATCGCATCGAGCCGGGGGAACCTTATTTCACCGACCTGCGCGAGCGTTGGTCGGCGGCGTTGCGCGCCGCCCATATCGCAATCCCGCGCCCGCCCTACGCCAGTAAGCGATGATCGCGCGCTAAAAGTCGCACGGAAGCCCCGCAATAGTTCGGCTCCGCATGCTCAGAATAACACCGCAAAGCAGCGCGCGGCGGCGGAGATTTACGCGGCGTTAACTTCCCGACCGAATTCGCAGACCGCGGGCGCAGGAACCGGGTTCGCCGTCAATCTGCAAGCGAATTGCAAGCTTTTCCGCGCTATTCTTCGCGGTGAACAAAGACACCGCAAAGGACAGCAGCGTGAGGGCTTCGGCGCCGCCGCAAATCGCCGAGGAGAGCATCCGGCCGCGTTCGGACCAAACGCGCCTGCGCCTCGTCGTGCCAATCGGTGTGATCGTCGCCGTTGCGATTATTTGTATCATCGCCGCGGTGCTGATCTCGGCGAGGCGGGCGGATGAGGTTTCGCTCAATCGCGACCGAGAGCTGATCCATCAGGCGGTTATCGATCGTGCGGCGCGCGTGCTGCGGGAAGTTGAGAGCGTAGCGGAGACGCAGGGCGCCACCGAAGCCATCCGTCGCGAATACGACCCGCAATGGGTGGAACGCCGCGCCGGCGCTTGGCTGGAAACTTTTTTCGATGACGATATGGTCGTCGTCGTCGATGCTTCCGATCAGGTCGAGTATCGGCGCTCTCGCTCCGGCGCCGGTCCCGGCGCCGTCAACTTCGCCGCGGACCTTGCAACCATTCTCGATCTTCTGCGCGGGCGTCCCGGCGCCCCACCCAGCTTGGTTCCCATGGTCGGTGCGCCCGATGCGCTGCGGGCCGGCCGCTTCGCCGCCCTGATCCAGCGTTTCACAGACAGACCGGCGATCGTCGCAGCCGTGGCCGTCGGCTCAGACAGTGACCTCGTTTCGGGTAACGTGGGCGCGCCGATCATCATCGCCGTCAAATACATCGACGACGCCTTGTTGCGACAGATCGGCAACCGGCTGCAACTCTCCGAGCTGCGCGAAACCGACGATCCGACGCCCGCCGGCAAAAGCCAAGTCGTCGCCTTTGCCGACACTCAGGGACACGTCGTCGCACGCTTGGCGTGGACACCGACCAGACCGGGCGGTCAAATCCTGTGGCGGGTGCTTCCTTTCATCGCCATAGCGCTCGCCGGCCTGGTGTTGCTCCTTGGCGTAATCATTTACCACATGCGCCGCACGGCGGAAAAAATCACCGCCGGCGAATCCCAGTTGCGCCACCTCGCTTTGCACGATCCGGTTTGCGGCCTGCCAAACCGCATTTATTTCGGCGAGCGGCTGGAGAGCATGATCGACGAAGTGCGCAGAGGCGGCCCCTCGGCGGCCGTGTTCTTCATCGACCTCGACCACTTCAAGGACGTCAACGATACGCTCGGGCACCACGTCGGCGACGAGCTCATTCTCAACGTCACCAAACGCCTCAGCCACGTCATGCGCGACGACGATCTGGTAGCTCGTCTCGGTGGCGACGAATTCGCGATCGTCACGACCTGCGGCTCCGATTCATATTCGCTGCAGGCGATTGCGGGGCGCATCCTCGCCGCGGTTTGTGCGCCCTACTCGATCAGCGGACACAACATCGTCATCGGCGCTTCAATCGGCATCGCGGTGATCGACCGCCGCGCCAAGGATGCCGGCGACATCTTGCGTTACGCCGACATGGCGCTCTACCGCGCAAAAAATGAAGGCCGCAATCGCGCCTGCATTTACGACGCGGCCATGGATGCCGACCTGTCGCAGCGCAAGCTCCTCGAAGGCGATCTTTTGTACGCGATCAAGAACGACGGACTCAGTGCCGCCTATCAGCCGATCGTCAACACCAGCGGCGACAAGATGATCGGGGTCGAAGCGCTGGCGCGGTGGACACACCCGACCGCCGGCGTCATCCCGCCCTCCGAATTCATTCCGATCGCCGAGAACTCCGGTCTGATCATCGAACTCGGCGAGTGGATGCTGCGCCGCGCCTGCCTCGACGGCAAAGACTGGCCGGGATTGACGGTCGCCGTCAACGTTTCGCCACTGCAATTCCGCCGTCCGGACTTTGTCGATCTTGCCGAGCGCATCCTCAAGGAAACCAATTTCGATCCTAGTCGCCTTGAGCTTGAGCTCACCGAAAGCACGCTGCTTGGCAACCTCGAAATGGCCGAGCTGTCGATGCTCCGCCTGAAAGCAATCGGCGTTCGCTTCGCGCTTGACGATTTCGGCACCGGCTATTCGAGCCTGCAGTATTTGCGGCGGTTCCCGTTCGACAAGCTCAAGATCGACTCTAGCTTTGTGCGCAGCATCGAGATCGCACCCGATGCTGCGTCCATCGTCCACGCCGTCGTCAGCCTTGGTCGAGGCCTCGGCATGAAGGTGACGGCCGAGGGCGTCGAGACTGCGGAACAGCATCTGTTCCTGCGCGGCCGCCGGCGTGCACTCGATGCAAGGCTTCCGCTTCGGCCGGCCCGGCCCGGCCGCGGACGTTACCACACGCCTCGCCGCTCCCGACGATTACCGCGTCGTGAACCCCGATCAGGAAATCGCACTCGCGAGTTAAGGGTGGCGGCAGACGCGTCGTGACGCCTGCAAGATGCAGCGTGGATCACGTCACCGTGACCGCCCAACGGCGGGGGGTGGCCTCGCTGTCTCATTTCCCTCAAGCACGTCCAGACAGGACATGAAGTCGGCAAACCTAGCCGCTCCAAGTTTCGACCGATAGCGCGATTGAATCTCGATTTTAACGACGTTGGCGTCAGCAAGTACGCGCTGACCTTTGCGGGTGAAGTAGATCGTGTTGCTGCGTCGATCCTCCGGATTGATTCGGCGTTCGATAATGCCATCGGCGACGAGTTCATCGACGAATTGTTGCACCGCCTGTTTGGTAACGCCCATCTTGCTTTGCAGCGCGGATTGGGCGGTTCCGGCGCGATCAAGATGAGGCAACACATTCGATCGCGCCTCGGAAAACCAGTTGTGAGCCTTTCGTCGCCATTTCTTCGTCAAACTGCGCCTTCCATGCTTTCGCGAGCCGCCAGATCCGCCACCCGACGTGATCAATCAATTCAGCCGGAATTTCGTCAAGTGACTTGACCATCACCAATTCCCATGCTCTTATAGACAAGTAACTTGACTATATACCAATGGCTTCGCCGGTCCGGCAAGTCATCCGATCACAGGAGAGATAAGTGCCCCACATTCCATCCCCCGCCGCTCCGATCTTCAAGATTCCCGGCGCTACTGGCGTTACCTTCACTGGCCTCGCCGCGCCAAGTCGTGGATCGCATGAGACGGCAGTCTGGCGTGTCACGCTCGATCCCGGCGTGCCGGCGAAGATTCATCAGTTGACCCGCGAGGAAATTCTGGTCGCCATCGCGGGTAGCGCTACCGCATCCGTAAGCGGCACTGAAATCCGGCTCAATGCCGGCGACGCGCTGGTCGTACCCGCCTTCACCGACTTCAGTCTCGGCAATCCGCACGAAAAAATCTTCGAGGCGATCGCGGTGCTGCCGGTCGGGGCGCGGGCAATGATCGACGGCGGTGAACCGTTCGCGCCGCCGTGGAGCCTCTAGGTCGGCGCGGATCGGTGATTGTGGAGCCGATTGAACGGTTCTGGAGTCGGCTAGACGTCGCACGACGCTGCAATGACCACCGCATTGCACCAGCTCCCTCGTCGTTCTATTCCCTCAACCCCTATGCCATAAGAGGAGGCGCCGATGGCCGCACAGAAGATCGCATTGGTAACGGGGGCTGGCACCGGCGTCGGCAGAAGCGCGGCGCTCGCGCTCTCCCGCGAAGGATATACAGTCGTGCTCGCCGGACGGCGTGCGGACAAGCTTGAGGCGGTAGCGAAAGAAGCGAACGGAACAACGCTGGTCGTAGCAACCGATGTGCGCGAGCCGGCGTCGATCCTGGCGCTATTTGCCAAAACCAAAGACGCCTTCGGCCGGCTCGATGTTTTGTTCAACAACGCCGGCGTCAGCATGCGCGGCATGCCGCTCGAAGACATTCCGCTCGATCGCTGGCAGTCGGTCGTGGCCACCAATCTCACCGGTCCTTTTATCTGCACACAGGAAGCCATCAAGATGATGAAAGCGCAGGACCCGCGCGGCGGCCGCATCATCAACAACGGCTCGATCTCGGCGCATACGCCGCGTCCAGGCACGGCCGCTTATACGGCGACCAAGCACGCCATCACCGGTCTCACCAAACAGACGGCGCTCGATTGCCGCGCGTATGACATCTGCTGCGGTCAGATCGACATCGGCAACGCTGCGACGCCGCTGACGGAAAAAATGGCCGAGGGCATGTTGCAAGCAGATGGTCGAACGATGCCCGAGGATCGTATGAGCGTCGACGACGTCGGCCGCGCGGTGGTCTACATGGCGAGCCTGCCGCTTTCCGCCAATGTGCTGTTTATGACGGTGATGGCCAACAAGATGCCGTTCGTTGGCCGTGGATAGCCAACGCTCATGCTCGCGGGCTGGCACGAATTTTACGGTCTGCTTGGTACAGCGGCAGCGGCACTGGTGGCGCTTCTGTTCGTCGCAGCTTCGATCGGCGCCGGCTACCTCAGCGCCAAGCGAGGCAGTCCGACGCGCACGTTCACCAGCCCGATTGTCTTTCACTACACTTACGTTTTGTTTGTAAGTCTGGTGGCGCTTGTGCCGGTCAATACCGACACATCGCTCGCCATCATCGTCGGCGTTACCGCGGCCGGCGGCCTGGTCTATTCGATCTTCATCCTGCTCGGCGTCATGCGCAGTTCGGCCGCCGATGTCGACGATCGCCTTGGGTACGGCGCGAGCCCGGCGGCGGGCTACGCCGCCGCATTCGCGGCCTCGCTATTCATCTTCGAGCGCTCTGCGGTCGGCCCTCCCCTGTTGGCCGGCGCGCTCATTCTTCTGCTCCTGGTCAACATCCGCAACGCCTGGGATTTGACCGTGTTTTTCGCGCAGCGCCGGGAGGAAGGAAATCCGCCCCCGCCTTCGACCGCGTCTAATCCGCCACCGTCACCTTGATCTTCGCGCCGGCCTTCACTCTCGCCAACGCCTTCACATCGCCGAGCGCCTTTGCCCAGATATTGCAGGGGCTGGCGAGCTGGGTCTCGTCACCTTGCGAGATCGGCGTACGGCCAAAGCCGATCGCGATGGCGTGGCCTTCGGGCCAATACGCGATCTCGCCGGGCGCGACGATTGCACGGGCGTCGGTCTCGCGCTTCGCCCTCACCGGAATTTCGAAGTAAACCTCCTCGCCCCATGTCAGCGCCGAGCCGGATAAGCGGCAACGCCGCCGCAATCGCTTTCCCCGTCGGCGTGTCGAGCAATTCGGCGTCCAGCGTAATTGCACCAAAATCGAAACGGATGCGCATCGGCAACTCCGAGGCTGTGGCCAAAACCAGAGTGCGGGATGTTACTCGAGCGGTTTGCCGGTGGTAACAGATCTGCCCGTGACTATGATCGTCGCCAATCGTCGTTGAAGCAAGATTTGGCGCGAACGCACCGGCGCATATATCGGCGAAGTTGGTTGGCCGCCGATTATCGGTTACAACGCCCGAGCCGGTCCTGAACATATGGACAGAGAAAGGCGTGCCAGTGCCACTAACCCACGACAACACCGAGACTTGGCAAACAAGAACTCGCCGCGCTTCCAGTCGCCAGCTATGACGCCGGCGAGACCGTGTTCACCGAGGGTACGCAAACCGGGCAGCTCCTGATTCTGAAAAGTGGCATGGTCAGTATCGTCAAAGGCGGCACCGAGATAGCCACCGTAGAAGAGCCGGGGGTGATCTTCGGCGAGCTTTCTGCGCTGCTGGATCAGCCGCATACGGCGGATGTGCGCACACTGGAACCCTCGGAGTTTCATGTCGCCGACGCCGGTGCGTTGCTTACGCAAGACCCGGTCGCGGTACTTTACGTTGCGACGGTGTTGGCGCGGCGTCTTGATTACGCCAACCAGGCCTTCCTGGAACTAAAAAATCAGCTTGAGGCCGGCGAACCGCCAGGTTTGATCGATCAAACAATTTCGAGGATCGAAGGATTGCTGAGCGCGATCGGCGATGGCTACATCCGCGCCGGAGCCGGTCTTTCCATGATTCCGCCTGCCTAGCGCGATTCCTTTCACCCCGGAATTGGCGCGGCTGCGAATCGCGCGAGCCTCTGAGCAGCGCGCGTCGTCTCAATCCAATCGCGCCACCACGGCGAGGCGTTTGATCTCGCCGTTTGTGTAGGCGCGCAGGAAGGCATCGTAATTCCGGAACGATACGCAGCCGTTCGACTGGCCATTCGAACCAAGCATAAAGGTGTGGGCGAGCAGGCCGGTCCGGCCGAACACCTTGTCGCTCTCGAGCGGAATAAGCCGCAGCGCCTGTACGCCGTGAAACGGGCTTTCGCGTGGTTGCAGATCATACACGGTGGCCGGCGTCGCGCCGCGCATTCTTTCGTCGGTGTGACGCGGGTCGTCGAGCCAGGCGCCGAGGCCCGAATGAGCTTCCAGCCGCGTGCCGTCCGGCAGATAAACCGTGTGCGCGGAGATATCGTAGACCGCGGTAAAGCGGTCGTACCGCCCCGATGCGCCCTGCCCTAGGCCCAGACCATCGTCTTCAGGTGCGGCGTAAGCCAATGTGGTCGAAGCCGGCTTGCCGAAAAGCCGCTGAAACAATGTCGGCCGCTCGGCCGGTGCGCTTGCAACATTGCGGCTGGCGTAGGCGCCGTCGGCAATCGCAGCTTGCGAACGCGCGAGCGCAACGCGCTGTGCCTGCGCAGAAACGCGACTGCCGCGGGATGCATTGGCCGGCTTGGCATTTGTTGATTGCAGTGAAGGCGCGGTAGCGGCGTCAGCAATGTCTTCGGCCTCGTCGGCGTCCTCTCCGTCGGTCTTTGTAAACGTTCCGGGCGCAAACCCCAGCGGACGAGGCTCGAACAACGAACCAAAAATGTGCGATGCCGCCGATCGCCGCGTCTTGTTCAATGCCGCCGCGAGCTTGGCGTAAGCCACCGCGCGCGGCGGAAGCTTGGCGTACGTTGACGACGCCGCCTCTGAAAGCGGCTCCGTGATCTGATCACCACCACTGCCGGCCAAATTGGTCCACAACGTCCAGGCGCACGCAAAGCCGATGCTCAGGAGAGCTGCGCCGGCAAATCGTCTTAGCCGCGCATTCCCGGACCTATTTTGATAATCGTATTCAGCGGAAGTGTAACGCCACCCAGAACTGACCGTCATTCCCCCTGATCATCCCCATTTCAGATCAAGATCGCTTGGTAGATCGCTTGGCCAACAAGCTTCCGACCGCCGCGCGTGGCGAATCGAAATGATCAAGCGCGCGACTCTCGTCCCCACCCGGTGCGAACGTCGCGCGAGACAGACAACCCATAAACCGGTGCAACATTAAGGCGGCATTTCCGTTAATGCCGCCTGAAGATTGGCTGTAACAAAATGGGACGGTTCCCCGTGCGACGCCGCCGCCGTCGAGCAGGCAATCCAGCCTTTAACCGACTGCGCTGGTTTGCTTCGTCGCTACGCGAAGATCAGCGCCAATAGTACCGGCGCGCGTAGCGATACCTGTAACGCGGGCCGTAGCCGCGCCAATAAGGCCCGACATAACGCCGCCGCGGATACGCGTAACCAACCGGCGGCGGACCGTAGGCGGCCGGCGGCGGCGGATAGGCATAGCCTGCCGGCGGCGGACCGTAATAATCGGGCGGAGGCGGTTGCATCTCCGCTTGTGGCATCGGCATATCGGCCGCACTCGCCGCGTGCAGTCCGACCGCACCAAGCGTGCATGCGCCTACGGCCGCGACCAAAGAGAGCTTCACAACGGACCGCTTCACAAACGTTCGCATCAGCTCTTGCCTTTCAATCGATACCAGAAACGATGGCACATGAGATGAAAGCGCAACGGCGGAATTAGAGCCGTGCCAAGGCGGATTTACGCTATTCCGGCAACAAATATTCAGGCGGCGCGGTTCGCGTCGGCGGGTTACAATGGAGCGACTTGGCGCCATCGGCGTTCTGAGCTGGAAGCCTATCGGCGCCGATGAAATTGATCGATCAGTTGCAACGTCTTTCGCCCGGCATCGCTGTCTGTGTCGCGATCACCGTCGGCGCCATGGTTCTGCAGACGGTTGAAATCGGGCTAATAGGCCAGCCCTATCTGGAAGCCCTGGTGCTCGCGATCTTGCTCGGCGTCGCAATCCGCAGCGCCTGGCTGCCTGGGCCGCGTTTTATTCCCGGCATCGAGTTTTCTGCGAAACTTCTGCTCGAAGTGGCGATCGTGATGCTAGGTGCTTCAGTAAGCGCCGCGACGATTATGGCGCTGGGCCCGATCCTGATCGTCGGCATCGCTTGCATCGTCGCGGTGGCGATCGTCTGCAGCTACCTCATTTGTCGGGCGTTCAACTTGCCGCAGCGTATGGGCATCCTGATTGCATGCGGCAATTCGATCTGCGGTAACTCGGCGATTGCCGCGGTCGCGCCGGTGATCGGCGCCGATAGCGATGACATCGCGTCGTCGATTTCGTTTACCGCCGTCCTTGGCCTGCTGGTCGTGCTCGGACTGCCGCTGCTGGTTCCAGTTCTACAATTGTCGCTGACGCAGTACGGCGTGCTGGCCGGCTTGACCGTCTATGCAGTGCCCCAGGTTCTCGCCGCGACCTTGCCGATCGGCGAATTGAGTAATCAGGTGGGAACGGTCATCAAGCTCGTGCGCGTCTTGATGCTCGGGCCTGTGGTGCTTTGCTTTTCACTGCTGGCGGGAAAACTGCGGACCTCTCCGACTGATCCGACGTCGGCGAAGCGCGGACCGCGGCTGCGCGAACTGGTTCCGTGGTTCATCATCGGCTTTCTTGTCGTACTGATCGTGCGTTCCCTCGGCCTCATTCCGCAGCCGTTATTGCCGCCGATCACACGGGCCGCTTCGATCCTGACGACGATCGCGATGGCGGCGCTCGGCTTGGGCGTCGACATTCGCGCGGTGGCGCGCACTGGCATTCGCGTGACGCTGGCCGTTACGGCGTCGCTGATTATACTTGGAATAATGAGCTACACGCTGATCCGGCTGACAGGGATCAGTTGATCAGGAATCAGCGATCAAGGATTTAGTTGTTGATACCTGCCGACGATGCCTGATCCCGACATCAGTGCAGTCTGAACTCGCCGTCGACAGCGCGGATCTCAGCCGGCTTGATCAGGCGCGCATGCGCCACTGTCACCGAGTGCAACGGCCCTTCAAGCTTCTCCAGCCAGAAATTGAGGAATTTGTTCAATTGCGGAAAGTTTGGGCACAGATCGTAGTCCTGCCAGACGTAAGTCTGCAGCAACCATGGGTGATCCGGCCGCCGGTAGAGGATGTTAGCTGTGGTCAATCCGTAGCCTTGAAGCTGCTGGCGAAAGTCTTTCGAGACCATAATGCCCTCCGTCCATCCTAACGCGGATGTTTCGAGACTTCGCGCCTTTATTACAAGCCTCAAAATTGAATAAGCTGTTTATTATCAGGGCACTAGCAGCATCAACGCGGCCCTGCTAACAGCCTTGATTTCGACGCGCTTGACGGAGATTCAACGGAACTTCTTAGGAGGAGTTTCCTCGCCTGCACCGGCTATATTTTTGGGCGGAGCGGGAACTTTCGGAACGCGTGGAACCGTCGTTAACCACGTTCAGAATGATCCTTGTTGGCAATCTGATGAAATGAGTGCTAATTAATCCTTAGGTACCTCTTGCGGCCCAAAAGCCATCTCCCTATGTCGCCGTCATGCGGCCACCTTGGGGATCAAGAGGGCCGCCGCAAAATCGAAATTCTTAGTATTTTCAACAACCTAGGAGGACACCATGAAGTTTCGTCCGCTTCACGACCGCGTCGTCGTTAAGCGCATCGATGCCGAAGCAAAATCGGCCGGTGGCATCATCATTCCGGACACCGCCCAAGAGAAGCCCTCGCAGGGCGAGGTAATCGCCGTCGGCCCAGGTGGCCGCGACGAAGCCGGCAAGCTCATCCCCATCGACATCAAGACCGGCGACCGCGTGCTGTTCGGCAAGTGGTCCGGCACCGAGGTCAAGATCGATGGCCAGGACCTCCTGATCATGAAGGAGTCCGACATCATGGGCGTGCTCGACGAGCTGGTGGCCAAAAAGAAGGCCGCGTAACCAACAACATTCGTTCCAGGAGAGAACTCACATGGCTGCCAAGGAAGTCAGATTTTCGGTCGATGCGCGCGACAAGATGTTGCGCGGCGTCGATATTCTCGCCAATGCGGTGAAAGTGACGCTCGGCCCGAAAGGCCGCAACGTCGTGCTCGACAAGTCGTTCGGCGCTCCCCGCATTACCAAAGACGGCGTCACCGTCGCCAAGGAGATCGAACTCGAAGACAAGTTCGAGAACATGGGCGCACAGATGGTTCGCGAGGTCGCCTCGAAGACCTCCGACATCGCCGGTGACGGCACCACGACCGCAACCGTACTCGCGGCCGCGATCGTCAAGGAAGGTTCGAAGGCGGTTGCCGCCGGCATGAACCCGATGGACCTCAAGCGCGGCATCGACCTTGCGGTCGAGACCGTGATCGAGGAGCTGAAGAAGAACTCCAAGAAGGTCACCTCCAACGCCGAGATCGCCCAGGTCGGCACCATTTCCGCCAACGGCGACAAAGAGATTGGCGACTACCTCGCCAAGGCGATGGAAAAGGTCGGCAACGAGGGCGTGATCACGGTCGAAGAGGCCAAGAGCCTCGAGACCGAGCTCGACGTGGTCGAAGGCATGCAGTTCGACCGCGGCTACATCTCGCCGTACTTCATCACCAACGCCGACAAGATGCGCGTTGAGATGGAAGACCCCTACATCCTCATCAACGAGAAGAAGCTTTCGGCGCTGAATGAACTGCTTCCGCTGCTGGAAGCCGTTGTGCAGACCGGCAAGCCGCTTCTGATCGTCGCCGAGGACGTGGAAGGCGAGGCGCTGGCCACGCTCGTGGTCAACAAGCTCCGCGGCGGCCTGAAGGTCGCAGCGGTGAAGGCGCCCGGCTTCGGCGATCGCCGCAAGGCCATGCTGCAGGACATCGCAGTCCTGACCGGCGGCCAGGCGATCAGTGAAGATCTCGGCATCAAGCTCGAGAACGTCACGCTTGCCATGCTCGGCAAGGCCAAGAAGGTGATGATCGACAAAGAGAACACCACGATCGTCAACGGCGGCGGCAAGAAGGCCGACATCGAAGGCCGCATTGCCCAGATCAAGGCCCAGATCGAGGAGACCACCTCCGACTATGATCGCGAGAAGCTCCAAGAGCGGCTGGCCAAGCTCGCCGGCGGCGTCGCGGTGATCCGTGTCGGTGGCGCCACCGAGGTCGAGGTGAAGGAGCGCAAGGATCGCGTCGATGACGCGATGCATGCGACCCGCGCCGCGGTTGAGGAAGGCGTTCTACCCGGCGGCGGTGTCGCACTGTTACGCGCCTCCGAGGCACTCAAGAAAGTGCGCACCCACAACGAGGATCAGAAACACGGCGTCGAGATCGTGCGGAAGGCGCTGTCCGCGCCGGCCCGCCAGATCGCCGTCAACGCCGGTGAGGACGGTTCCGTCATCGTCGGCAAGATTTTGGAGAACTCGACCTACGGCTTCGGCTTCGATGCCCAGGGCGGGGACTACGTCGACATGGTGAAGAAGGGCATCATCGATCCGACCAAGGTTGTGCGCCAGGCTCTGCAAGGCGCTTCCTCGGTCGCCGGATTGCTCATCACCACCGAGGCGATGGTCGCCGAACTGCCGAAGAAGAAGGACAGCATGCCGGCCATGCCGCCGGGTGGCGGCGGGATGGATTTCTAAGGAAGTCCATTACCGGTGAACTGAACTGGGGCGCAGCAAAAGCTGCGCCCCTTTTCTTTTGTGCTTACCGTCAAGACACGGGCGGGCGCCCTGCATATTGAAAACAAGGTAATGTCGCGATTGAAACCGCGGATATCAGACAGATGTTGATGATCGACATCGACCACGTTCAGCTTGCGGCACCAAAAGGATGTGAAGCAAAGGCGCGCGACTTCTTCGGCCGTCTGTTGGGACTGGAGGAAATCGAAAAACCCGTGCCGTTGCGCTCGCGAGGCGGCTGCTGGTTCAAGATCGGTGCCAGACAGCTTCACATCGGCGTTGAAGAGTCGTTTCAACCAGCCGCCAAGGCGCATCCGGCCTTTGCTGTCAGCGACATAGAAGCTTTGTTTGCCACCCTACAAAAGGCGGCCGTCCACTGCTCGTGGGACAAAGCACTTGAAGGTGTGCGTCGGTTTTTCGCCGATGACCCGTGGGGCAATCGTTTGGAATTCACCGAACCCACATACGCAGACATCACATCTGCAGGGACAAACCGAAACGCTACGGAAAGTTAACTATTACGACCCGATCATGATTCTGGACGCAGACTTGGGGTCCGCAGAATTTGGGGTCGGATCGTGGACGTGCGGGGTTATCTGGTTCGCGTCAGTGACGGCGTCACTGACCGCCATACCGTCCTTCTTGCGCCGGATATCGAGTTCGCGCGGCGGAAAGCGGCATCGTGCTTTGCCGGAACGAAATGGCACGTGCGCGCGGTTGCCGAGATCGCAAGATAGCGTCGCTGGTTTGCGCCACGGAGCCAGCTTCTAGGGCGCGTCAAGCGGCGGTCCGATCGGGCCTGACAGACGATAAACGTCGTAGCCCTGGATCGGCACGCCGTGCCGCTGCCGCATTAAGCTCGTCACTTTTTCCACACTGGTGAAGCGCTGGCGGATCAGCGGCATCTCGCTGCACTCGACCATGCACACATACATGATCGCGCCGTGAAACAGCGCCGGGTCGGGCTCGGGCGAGTTCACCCACCACAAGCGCTCATTGATCTGGGCGACCGGAGGGTGAGAGGGCAGATAGAACGAAAGCCAGCCGGTCAGCCCATAATTTCTTGTCAGCACAATCGGCGCGCCGAGTTTTTGGCGCACTTCGTCGAGCTGGGCACCCAGGTCCTTCCACCCGGCGCCGAGAGCGCGCGCGGTTGGATCGACGGCACCAAGCGGAACGATACCGAACACCGCCTGCAGATAAAGGCAGGCGGCGATAACAAGACCAATCGGCACCGCGAGCTGCCGCGACCAGCGCGCGAGCGGCGCCCAGGCGCCGTCCCATGTGATTCGTTCCGCGGCAACAGAAGCCGCAATCACAAAGGCGGGGTAGATCGGCTCCGGCCAGTTGCCTTCGACGCGGCCGTGGAACGTATGCCAGACGAAATAGAGCGCGATCGGCCAGACCATCGCATTGAGGAGAACGCGCGCGCCAAGCGACCCACCCTCGCCTCCCAGCATGACGACGAGGCCCATCACGCCGAGGATAAAGACGGATGGCGTGGCGAGCCCGATTTGGGTGACGAAGAACTCGCCGAAATACCGCACTGACCATTCGTAAACGACCAGCCGGTGGAATTGGTAGTGAACCGAGGCCCAACCATGCTGCGCATTCCAGATCAGCGTCGGTGAGAACACTGCAAGCGCAATAACGCCGGCGACGTAGGGCCACGGCGTCAACAGCCATTTGCGCTGCTGCGGCACCAGCACCAACCATGCGAAAATACTGACAGCAAAAAAGATCGTGGTGTATTTCGACAGCATGCCGATGCCGAACGCCAAGCCGATCGCAAGCCACCACGCGGCGCGACCGGTTTCGAAAAGCTTGACCAGCGTGAGCAGCAAGAAGGCGGCTGCAGCCACCACGGCGTTGTCCGGTGTAGAGAGAATGGACCCAGCGGCAACAACTAGTGTCAGGTTGAAATAAAGCGCCGCGGTCGCGCCGACCTTCTCGTCGCTGAACAAGATTGCGGCCGAACGCCAGATCGCCCAACTTGCCGGCGCTGCAAGGAGCACATTCAAAACACGGACGCCAAATTCGGTGTTGCCGAACAGCTCGGTGCCGAGCCGGATCAGGACTGGATTGACCGGCGGATGACTGTAGTAACCGCCCGCAATAGATTTCGACCAAACCCAGTACAGGCTTTCGTCAAAGCTCAGCGGCGTCAGTCCTGCGACGACAAGGCGCACGGCAATGAGCACAAGGATCGTCGCCGCGACCGCGATTTCGTAACGTCGGTCCGGCAAAGCGACGGCGCCTAACGCAACCAATTCAGTGTCCTTCGTATCAATGACGGGATGTTCGAATGAGCTAACCGACGCGCCGGCTTCATAGCAGGACACAGATAGCCGCGCCACAACGCGCCGATGCGGATTGTGTCGGAACCTAAATGACGGATAAAGGTCCGATCATCGCTTGCGAGTTCGTTCTTGCCTTCCCCGAGCTTTCGCCGCTACAGTTTGAGTTGTCCTGAAACTTGGCCTTTGCAACGCTGATAAATTCGCCCGATGCGTTGGCTTCGTTACGATAGAAGAATTGGCAGTTGGCTGGCGCTGTTCGCGCTGGCAATTCAACTGGCCGTTTCCTTCGGGCACGTTCATCTCGACGCGGTTCAGCGAACTGATCCGGCAGTCGGAGCGATCGGCCCCAGCGCCCAGAGCGCGAAATCGCTTTCCACCCAGCAACCCGGCGAAGATGGAGACGATTATTGTGCCATCTGCGCCAGCATTTACCTGGCGTCCAATTCATTCGTTCCGTCAGCGCCACTACTGCTGGTTCCGTTTGCTTCCCACAGCGTCGAGCATTTTCATCACACTGCGGCAGTCTTCATTGCGCCGCGCCGACTAGCCTTCCAGTCACGCGCTCCGCCGCTGGCCTGATTCCGGTCGCTGCTAAGTTTCAGCGTCGCCGCGCCTAGTGTGCCGGACGGCATCCTGAGACTTCGAACGCGGATCTTCCTCCTAGATCGATGATCCGCGTCTGCACGACCGCCATTGATCGGCCAGCGGTTCGACCATTTTTTGCGGCGGAGTGCCATGTCCATTCGTGTTGGTGTACATCGCGGATATTTCATATGCGGTGTGGCTCTGTTGGCGCTGATCAGCGTCAGCAAGAGCGTGATCGCGCAAGTGCAGCTCCCGGAGGTCGTCGTCTCGGGGGCAAAGCCGAAGCCCAAACCACGCCCCACGCGCGTTGCTGCGCCGGCGACACCGGCGCCGACGACACCCGCCGCGCAGCTAAACAGCAAAGCCGACGCCTTTAACCAGGCACTTAGCAATCTCTACACGACTACCGGCACTACGTCGGCCGCGATGAGCTACAGCACCCTCGATGCGCTTCCCCAGGGGACCAATCAAACGGCCGAGAAGGCGTTGCTGCAGGCGCCGGGTGTGTCGCAGGATTCTGCAGCCAGCGGCCTCCTTCACGTCCGCAACGATCACGCCAATGTCCAGTTTCGGATCAACGGCATCATGCTGCCCGACGGCGTTACCGGTTTCGGCAGCATCTTTGATCTCAATTACATCGGCAGCATCGCGTTGGTCACCGGCGCGCTGCCAGCCGAGTTCGGAATGCGTACTGTCGGCCTGATCGATATCACAACACGCCCCGACGTTTTCAACAACAGCGGCACCGTCGGCGTTTACGGCGGCAGCCAGGGAACGATCACACCGTATCTCTCATATGGCGGCACGTTCGGCAGCAACTGCCCGACGGCAGTGCCCGCTCCCGGAACGCGCACACTGCCGGGCGCGGACTGCTTCGCCGGTGTCCAATATTTTCTAACCGGCCGTTATCTGCAGACCAATGAAGGCATCGAAAATTCGACACCGTCGTATTTCCCGATCCACGACTTCTCGCAGCAGGAGAAAGGCTTCGCCTATATGTCGACCTTCGTCGATCCGACTCTGCGGGTAAGCTTGATCTCCGGGACGTCGTACAACGCGTTCCAAATTCCCAACACTCCCGGTCAGCCGGTGGGATTGAACGGCAACCCGCCGGTGACCAGCGCGTTCGGTATTACCAGCTTCAATTCGGCCAACCTGAACGAAAACCAGACCGAATTTACCCAGTACGCAGTCGTCGCCGTGCAGAAGTCACAGAACGGTTTCGACGGCCAGCTATCCTATTTCACTCGCTATAACGAGCTGCGCTTTACACCAGACCCGGTTGGTGACCTGCTCATCAATGGCATCGCCTCAACTGTCGAGCGCACCTCATATACCAACGGGATCCAGGGCGACGGTTCGTATGTGATCAATCCGGCGCACACGATTCGCGCCGGTTTCACCGTCAGCGGCGAGCAGACGTTCGTCGGGAATTCGTCGCTCGTCGAACCGGCGCCGGGTGGCGTGGCGGTCGATGCGCCCGAGACGATCACCGACAACGTCAGCAAGCTCGGTTGGCTTGGAGGCGTGTACGTTCAGGACGAGTGGAAGATCACCAACAACTTCACTATCAATGGCGGACTTCGTTTCGACCAGATGTGGCAATACGTCGACGCCAATCAGCTCAGCCCGCGACTGAATTTTACCTACAAGCCGTTCGAGTTCACCACGTTTCACGCCGGCTATGCGCGTTATTTCACGCCGCCGGTATTGGTTGAAGCGGCTCCCGCCAATATCGCGCTGTTCAACGGAACGACCGGCGCGTCGGCCACTCCCGGAACGAGCCCGGTACTGCCCGAGCGGTCGCATTATTTCGATGCTGGCGTGGATCAGGACATCCCGTTTGGATGCAGCAAGCCGGCCGCAAAAGACTGCACCGATCTCACTCTCGGCGTCGACGCTTACTACAAACTAGCGACCGATCTCATCGACAACGGCGTGTTCGGCCAGGCGCTTGTGCTCAGTGCGTTCAATTACGCGCAAGGATACGTCGAGGGCATCGAATTCAGCGCCAAATTTCACAGCGGTTACTTTCAGGCCTACGGCAATCTCGCCTTGGGCAAAGAAATGGCGACCGATGTGGTGTCGAACCAATATTTGTTCGACAACACTGTGCCGCTCGCCGACCTTGGCGGCATGACGCTGCAGCAATATGTCAACTCGCACTGGATCTTTACTGATCACACCCAGCTCGTCACCGGCTCCGCCGGCGCCGCCTATCAATTCTGCGGCCGGCCGGCTTATGCGGGAGAGACGTTCGACAATGGGGCCGGAAGCACCGGAATGTGGTGGTGCGGAACGAGGCTCAGCGGCGACATGATCTACGGCAGCGGCCTGCGTAATGGCAATGCCAATATCTCGACGGTGCCGCCCTACGCACAGTTCAACATCGGCATCGCACGCGAGTTTCTGCTGCCTAATGATCCAGGGCCGGTAACCATCCGTTTCGACATCGTCAATTTGTTCGACACCGTCTACCTCATTCGCGGCGCCGCCGGCGCCTGCCCCTCCGGCAACAGCGTTTGCGGCATCGGCGTGTTCGCCCCGCAATACGGTCCGCGCCTTGGCTTTTTCGTCGGCATGTCGAAGAAAATTTAATGCCAAATGCTGGAGACTGCACGACCGACAACGGTTGGGATTCGATCATGAAAAAACTGATATCAGGATTTCTTCTCATCCTTCATGTCATAAGCTTCCCGACATTTGTTGGCGCTTCAAACTACCATAACTACAGAAAGTTTGACGCGTCTTGCCCGACTGGCAAAAGGCATTGCTACTGCGTCCAAAGTGACGCGCAACGGCCGGCCTGCTGTTATTACGATCAACTGTGTTCTTGCACAGGCAGTGTTCCCGAATGCCGTTATGGGCTGCGGCGGTGAACGGGTGGTCTGTCTTAAACGGAGCGTCGGAACCGGTGACGTTGCACTTCCCAAAAAGCCGTGCGATCAAAAAACGGAAAGGTCGACATGATCAAGATTGGAATTAGAACAAGTCTAACCAGGCATCCTGCGGCCCGCGACATGTCGCGCCCGGGCGGACCATTTTGGCTACGCACGGCGATCTTGTTGCGCGCAACAATCTTGACGTTGATCGTAGCGATGCTGATGACGCCGGCGCTTTCGCATTCGGCACTGGCTCAAAGTTCTACCGCGCCGGTGGAACAGGCACCTGCGCCAACTGCAGCAGCACCGACGCCAAACTCGTCTACATCGAGTAATTCGGCCGCCAAACCCGCTGAGTCGCAACCGAACGGGCAGACGATCGGCGGCGCGCTCCTTCCGCACGATCTTTCGCCATGGGGCATGTTTCTCAATGCAGACATCGTCGTAAAGGCGGTCATCATCGGTCTAGCGTTTGCGTCTCTCGTCACCTGGACCGTGTTTGTCGCCAAGAGCATCGAACTGCGCAACGCGCGCGGCCATGTGCGTCGGGCACTGCGAACTCTCTCAGGCTCAGCGACGCTAGTCCAAGCCGCCGAGCAATTGCGCAGTGGAACAGACGCGGCTTCCCAGCTCATGCGCGCGGCTGCACAGGAAATCCGGCTTTCCGCGAACTTGCATGGGGATGGCCTCAAAGAGCGCATCGCCTTGCTCCTTGAGCGCATCGAACTGGCAAACAGCCGGAAAATATCGCGCGGCACCGGCGTGCTCGCGACCATCGGTTCCACCGCACCTTTCGTCGGACTGTTCGGCACGGTGTGGGGTATCATGAACGCCTTTATCGGCATCTCCAACGCCCACACCACCAATCTCGCGGTGGTGGCGCCCGGCATTGCCCAGGCCCTGCTCGCCACCGCGCTCGGGTTAGTCGCAGCCATCCCGGCAGTCGTCATCTACAACGTACTGGTGCGCTCGACTGCGCACTATCGCGCACTCCTTGGCGATGTCTCGGCGCAAGTGATGCGCCTCGTGAGCCGCGATCTCGATCGCGGCCAGCCGCGACTCGGCCTGGCCGCCGAGTAAGGTCGGGGCAATTATATGGCAATCCATCTCGATCACGGCGCCGACGAACTCGACGAGGTGCACGACATCAACGTCACGCCGTTCATCGACGTGATGCTTGTTCTTTTGATCATCTTCATGGTGGCGGCGCCGCTTGCCACGGTGGATGTGCCGGTCGACTTGCCTGCTGCAGCGGCGCAGCCGCAGCCACGACCGGATAAGCCGGTCTATCTCACGGTTAAGGCTGACCTCAGCCTCGCGATCGGCGACGACGCGATCACGGCAGCTTCGCTCGCTGCGGCGCTCGATGCCGCAACCGGCGCCAACAAAGATCAACGCATCTTTTTACGCGCCGACCGCTCGGTCCCTTATGGCGCGGTCATGCAAGTCATGAACGACCTGCGCGCGGCGGGTTATCTCAAAGTTGCCCTGGTAGGCCTCGAAGCGCGGGAGGCAAAATGAGCCAGCTGGAATTGGGTTGGCTGGAACATGATCATCCGCGCGATCTCGCGCGGTGGGCGGCGGCGGCAGGGATTGTGGTCTGCCTACACGCCGCAGTGATCGCCGGCTTTCTCTTGTGGCATCAACCGGCCGACGAGATCGGCGACGCTTCATCCGTCATTACTGTCGAGCTTGCCCCGATTGACAGCGTCGCCGACGCCAATCAGCGCGACGTCGCACCGGGGCCGGAGGACATGATCGAGCAAAAGGCGGTGCCGAAGGCCGAGAAAGAGCCCGACCAACCAAAGGTCGATGAGCCGCCACCGCCGCCGGCCGTGGCTATGCCCGACGTGGCGCTGCCTGAGCAGAAGCCGCCTGAGAAAGCCGAAGAGGAACGGCCGCCCTCCCCGCAAACAACGGCGCGCGTGCAGGGTGGCGCTCCACGCGTTGAGCCGACGTGGCAAACCGTCCTGCTCAAACGGCTGCAGCAGTACAAGCGCTATCCGCAGTCGGCGCAGACAAGAGGGGAGCAAGGCGTCGTGTTGCTCGGTTTCAGCGTCGACCGCAACGGCCGCGTGCTGGAGCACCGCATCGTCCAAAGCTCGGGCCACGCCGATCTCGACAATGAAGTGATGGCGATGATCGAACGCGCCCAGCCGTTGCCGGCTTTCCCTGCCAGCATGACCCAAGCGAAACTCGATCTCACCGTCCCGATCCGCTTTTCACTCCGCTGACGGGGTGATCGTCGATAACGCCCGCGTCACCGTCTGGCAGGACGAGTAACGGCGAATTTCCAATATGAACCGATATCGCAGCAGGGCGACATTCCACCCTAAAATCCTTCGTCAGGATCGGTTCACCATCCAAATTTACATGCAGATCTTGTGTTGATTGGTACGTGAACCAGGGGCTCCTGGTAGTTTTAATCAGACCGCGTACCGCAGTTTTACCTTCGCGCAATAGCATGCCCAACGCCTCGGCCCGTTCGCGGTGTGGAAGGTGAGGCATAATCATCAAGTCGAGCAGGCCGTCATTGATCGCGGCGTCCGGGCAAAGCTGAATTCCGCCCCCCGCTTGCCTTCCGTTTCCAATTGCCAGGGCATTAAAGACGCCTTCCCACGCGAAATTCTCGGCGCGAAAAACACCTGAGCTTGCCGACAAATCTCCGAGCCGAAGCAGGCCGGTAAGAGCGTAAGCAAGACCGCCCAGTCGACGTTTCAGAACGGGATCGGTTTCGGCAGTAACCTGAGACCCGAAACCTCCCGTCAGCATATTAACGAACGGCCTGCCCTCGAAAAGTCCCAGGTCGATCGTGGAAGCTGGAGTGTTGGCGATCAGCAGCAGCGTCGCGGTCAGATCATCGACCGGCAAACCGGCAGAGCGAGCGAAATCATTTGCGGTTCCCAAAGGAAGAATGCCGAAAGTGCATTTTGCGGGAATTCCCAGCTTGAACGCCGAACTGAAAACCTCGTTGACGGTGCCGTCGCCTCCCCCCGCGACGATCGTGTCGACGCGACCCTTGGCGGCGTCGTCCAAGGCTTCATTCATCAGACGTGGCATGTCATCCGCTTCCCAGGTAACGCGGACGCTAACTTGGTGACCACGCTCACGAACTTCTGTGACGCTCCGGCGCACCCTCTGATCGCCGGATGATTTGCCGTTAAGGATGAGACGAATATTGGCCATCGCTCAAACTACCCAATCCCGGCTCGGGCAGCCAACGGACGTCATACGAATTCTGATCCGCCCTAAATCACTGTCACATCGCCCGCGAATTTTTCGTCGTACCTGTGACAAAGCACAAAAGCTCTTCAAGAATCGCAACTTAGCGTGTGATTTTTTTGTGAATTTGCGACGTCACAGCCTGTGGAAATCCTGTGCGGCTTTTGACGGCGAAAGCCTCCTTGGACGACGATGGAGCGTTGGTCGCTTGACGATTTCCCCGTTCACGGCGAACGTCTGCGCTCCGCCGAGGCTGGAACCCCAAGCGCGGCGATGGCAACGCAACGCTTGGGGGCCCAAGACAGGCGTACACTACGCAGAACAAAAGACGCACTGCCTCGGGCGAAAACCGGAGCACGCAACCTCCCGACATTCCACCGCGCTCTGAGATTAACGTTACGGCGGACGGAGAACCGATGTTCGCTGCGCTCTACTTTCGGCGATGCCGTTGCCATTAACGCATTTACCTACGTCAATGTCGGTTCAGTCGGAGGCCTACAGCAGCAAATAAATGTGGGGCTGGACTCCCGCATGACCAACAAGACGTCCGCATCAAAGAAATCTCCGGACTTCTAAAAATCCGAGCCGATCACTCGATGATTGTGACAGTTGTGCGACATAGAAAATAGACGGGTTCTTCATCTTCTGATTTGAAAATACGCGAGCAGAAGCTCGCTGCGAATCATCGCGGCTCGTCTTTAACTTTTCATCACGCGCTTCGGATCGCTTCGATGAATGTAATTACTTTTGCGTCGCGCAAAGGAGGGGCCGGCAAAAGTACTTTGGCTGCACATCTTGCCGTCCACATCCACGCGCCGGCGCGACGATGTCTGCTCATTGACGACGATCCGCAAGGCTCGCTCACGCTTTGGAATGAACTGCGGGCTGAGCCTGCGCTGCCGTTAAAGATTGTAAAGCGCGGCATCGCTCATGCTGTCAAAAAGGCTAAGCGAAACGGCGACGTGGAATGGATCTTCATCGATACGCCGGCGAATAATTCCGCGAGCGCAATCGAAGCCATCGAAGCGGCGACGCTTGTTGTAATCCCCTGCCGACCGGGGCTGTTTGATATCGATGCCGTACAGGAAACCATTGCAGTCGCGCGTCAGGCACGCACGCCCTTCGCCGTTGTCTTCAACGCCGCGCCACCAAAACGTCGGGACATCGAAGCGCCCGCAGTAACCTTGGCGCGTCGGTGCTTAGCCCAACTCGAAGTCCCGGTCTGGGGCGGTCAGATCACGCACCGGGCTAGTTTCTCGCTGTCGCTGAGCGAAGGCGCGAAAGCACACGATTCCGATCCCGGCTCGACCGCTGAGATCAGTGGCTTGTGGGCAGCCATCGAAAAGTCGGTCAAAGTCATCCACGGCGCCCGGGAAAAAGCTGCGATGCATCGAGTCGCCGCTTAAGTTCGAGGCTGCCGGCATCGGTCCCTGCGTTGAACGCCTGAGGCCTACCGTTCACGAACACCGGCAGTCAGTGCGACGGAACCCGCCGCGCACGACTCGGCCGGGAGTTCCTTGATCGCACTCGCGAGCGCGAAGGACTCCACGATCTCCGGAATGGCGGTGCACGCTGTTCGGCGGCCTGCCGGCGTCAATTTCATCGCGAAGTCACAGCTGCGAACGCCGGCGTAGACCAGTAAAATTGGCCTTGCTTAAATGTACGGTGAGGCAGACAATTGAATAAATGGGCGAGCGATGCGCGAAACGGCTGTAAGTCCGAACCCGCCGGATGCTGCTTGGGCCAATCCGCCGTTGGATCGGACCTCGCCGCTGCCGCTATACGCCCAAATCAAACAGCGATTGATCGGCCTGATCTTGCGGTGGGATCAACCCGACCGCCGCTTCTACTCCGACGAACAATTGTGCGCGGTTTTCTGCGTCAGCCGCGAAACCGTCCGCCAGGCGCTTGCGGAGTTGGTGCAAGAAGGATTGCTGCGGCGCGGCCGCGGTGTCGGCACGTTCGTTTCGATGCGCAAGCTGGAAGAGCGGTTCGGACCGGGCATGGATTTCCTGCGCCAATGGGAAACCAGCGGCGTGCCGATGCAGTCGACGCTGCTCGCTTTCGAGCGCCGTCCCGCCGGCGACACCATCGGGGCTACACTGGGCCTGGGCGCTAACAGCATCGTGCTCTTCATCAAACGCGTTCGCGCTGCTGCGCGGATGCCGGTCGCGATCGATTACCGCTACATTCCCAATGACCTAGTGGCCGACTGGGATGAAACGTCCGCCCGCGGATCACCGCTCCACCTGCTTTGGCAAACGGTCGAGCTTTGCAAGGGTGACTTCGCAATCGAAGCGGGTGCCGCCGGACCCGAGGAAATCGAATATTTGCATCTTGGTGCCGGCGCGCCGGTTTTGATCCGCAATTTGCGATACTGCGACATCGACGGCCGCTATGTAATGGCGGGTCATACGGTCCACCGCGGCGACCTCGTTCGGTATTCGTTGCAAGTGTCCCTGGCTCGCGCGAGTGCGCGCGCCGAAGACGATCTCGGATGCGGGGGCGTTCACGACGACTGAGTGCGCCAGACAAGGCGCGAGCTTGAATTAGCGCGGCACCGTCAACGCGATGTGCCGATGGAGAGCAGAGGAGTTTATCGTGCAGTTCGGACGACGACAGTTTTTCCAACTCATTCCCGGTGCCCTCGCAGCTACAAAAGTGGGCGCGGCGTACGCGGCCGAAGAACCGCTGCGCGTCGGATCGATTCTCTCCGTCACCGGACCGGCGGCCTTTCTCGGCGAAGACATGAAGGCCGGCCTGCAGCTTGCCGTCGACGAGATCAATGCTTCCAGCGGAATCAACGGCCGGAAAATCGCCTGGACGTTTTACGATGCAGAAAGTCAGACCCAGAAAGCGATAACCGAGACGCGACGCCTGATCAGCCAGGACCAGGTTCAGTTGATCGTCAGCGGCGGCAATATGAGCGGCATCGCGCTCGCCATGGCTCCGATGATGGAGGCCGCCAAAATCCCGTTCATCGCGAGTGAGGGCGCGCTCGCCATCGTTACCCCGGTTGCCGAACGGCACTGGGTTTTCAAGAGCACCGTCAACGACGAGGACGTGCTAGAACGGATCGCCGACTATCTGGACAAGAAAAAGATCAAGAAGGTGGCGCTGATCGCCGATACCAGCGGCTTTGGTCAGGGCGCGGTGACCCAGATGCACAAGGTCGGTCCGCGGCGGAATCTTGACGTCGTCTACGAGACTTTCGGCCCGGCCGACACCGACATGATGCCTCAGCTGACGCGCATTCGCGACAGCGGCGTTGGCGCCGTGATCTGCTGGACCGTCACCCCGGCCGGCGTGATCTTCATCAAGCAGGCACGCGAACTTGGGCTGGACAAACGTACGTTGATCCATAGCTATGGCTTCGTCTCCTCACATTACATGACGCTCGCCGGCGACGCCGCCGGTTCGATCTTGCTGGCAAGCCTTAAGCTGCCGGTCGGGGATCAATTGCCGGATTCCGATCCGCTCAAATCCGGCATACTCAAGCTGTTCAACAACTATCGGGCGCGTTTCGGCCGGGCCGCGAGCCTTTACGCTGCCAAATCCTACGACGCTGCTATGCTGGCGCGTCAGGGACTTCTGAACGTCGGTGGCGACCCGTCGAAGCTGCCGGAGGGATTGGAAAAAATCCGAAATTTTACCGGCATCAGCGGCGTCTTCAACTTTTCGCCGGAGCGCCATTCCGGCTTGTCGAAGCAGGACATCGTGCTCATCAACTGGCGCGACGGCAGGTTCAATCTCGTCGACTACGCCTAAACGGGAAGCTCTTTCGAAAGGAACAGGTCATGGCACTTTCGCGCGAAATGTCGGCGGAACAGGCGTTCGAGGTCGTGCAAACGCTGCTTGACCAACCCGAGAACAGATTTCCGCTCACCTTCAATTCCGATTTGCCGCGGATCCGGGAATTGTTTCACACCGCTACGCGAAGCCAGTGGGATCCAAAAACGGACGTGCAGTGGGACTTGCTTGATCCCGAAGTCTACACCGAAGAGCAGCGCTATGCCGCCCGCCTGTACTGGAGCAGAAGGGCCTGGAGCGAATACGGCGCCATCTCCGAGAGCCCTGCCCTGCAGGTGCGCTTCGGCGTCGAGCAACGTCCCTCGGACATGCAGCTGTTCTTTACGATTCGATCGCAGGAAGAAGCGCGCCATGCCGAGGTGTGCCACACCATGGCGGAAAAGCTCGGCGGCTATATCGAGAAGCCGGTGCAGCAGCTGTTCGAGGGCTCGGTCGCCACGCACGGCGTGCGGCGCGCTGCGCTCAGCGCCAACACCCCACTCGAAGGCATCATCGCCGCGCTGGTTTGCACCGCTGAAGAAATCGCGTTCGACGTTTTCCGCCATCTCGACGACGTGACCCGTGACCCGGTCGCAAAGCAGATCGTTCGCTTTATCATGCGCGATGAATCCCGCCACTGCGCGTTCGGCTGGTATTTCCTAGAGGCAATCTGCGAAACGCTGACGCCCGAGCAGAAAACGATGATCGAGGATTCCGTCGTCGCCATGGTCGAGAAAGTCGAGTTGAACGGCTATCACAGCTCATGGCTGGCGCCCGACAACCCGGCCTCGCGAACCGAGGTCGAAGCCGACCGCATCACCTACGAGGCTGGTCTCGGCTCCACGATCGAGGAAATCGAGAAGCCGATCTTTATCGGCACCGTCAAGCGCATCAGGGAGCAAATGCGGCCGCTCGGCATCAACCTGCCGCCGTTCACGCATCCGAAGCTCGGCACTATCTGAGATGCACGGTTCCGCACCGCAGACGGCGCCGGCGCTGCCGCCGCTTCGTCTTCTGGTCGAGCGGCGCTTTCCGCTGGAAATGAACGTCACGCTTCCGCAGATCCGGGAGCTTTACGACACCGGCAAAGCCGGCCGCTGGAATCCACACCGTGACATCGACTGGGCCACATTGCGCCCCGAGCAATACGATGCACGAACCCGTGAAGCGGCGCGACGGACATGGAGCCGCCGGCTGTGGATGGAGGTCACCGGCTTGACCGAGACCCCTGCCCTCCTGGTTCGCTTTTGCATGGAGACCGGCCGGGAAATCGATCCGAAGTTTTTTCTTACGGTACGCAACACTGAAGAAGCGTGGCACGTCGAGTGTTTCGAGCGCGTTACGGACGCATTTGGCGGCCGTCTCCCCGGGCCAGCCGATCGCGGCTATGAAGCGGCATTCAATCGAAACCTGCATCGCCGTGTACTCGATGCCGGGCAGCATCTCGACAGCTATGTTGCTTGTTTTTCGGCATTTGAGGACGGACTGGAGCTGGAGCTCTGCCGTACCTGGCGCGCCAACGCAAAAAATCCTGCAATCGCTGCGATGCTCGATCACATCATCGCCGACAGGGAACGCCACGCGGCCTTCGGATGGCTCTACCTCGGCACCAGGGCGCCCCATTGGACAGCTGCCGAACGCGAACTCATCGCGGAGCAATTAGTCGCACACATCCGCGATACGGAGTTTAAGGGCTATCACTGTCCCTGGCTCGCACCGGAACATGCCGCCGCCGAGGCAGAAGCCGACGCCATCAGTGCGGCGGCGGGCCTCGGCGCGGCAAGCCGCGCGCATGAAGAAGACACCATGGCGACCTATGTCGCCAACGCGCGCGAAAGGTTCCACGAAATGGGCATCGTGCTGCCTATGTTCGAAACCAACCGCATGCGCACGTTCTAATCGCCGCGATGCACGCCGCTACGGTGGTTCAGCTGCTGGTCAGCGGTGTCGGCACCGGCAGCATTTACGCGCTGATCGCGCTCGGCTTCAACGTCGTGTTCAAAAGTACCGGCGCGATGAATTTCGCTCAAGGCGAATGGGTCGTCATGGCCGGCATGATTGCCGCTGCTTCCTTCGCGACGATCAACAGTGTCGCGTTGGCCTGTCTGGTGGCTGTGTTGCTCATGACGATCGTCGGCATCGTTTCCGAGCGGTTGGTGATTTGGCCGCTGCGGCACCCCAACCCGCTGCTCATCACGCTGATCAGCATTGGGCTCGCCATCTGCACGCGCAGTCTGGTGATGCTGGTCCTCGGCAAAAAGCCGGTTGGCTATCCCGGCTTTTCAAAAACGGAAAGTCTGGGACTTTGGGGGATCAGCGTCCAGACGCAAACGCTGTGGATTTTCGGCATCACGATTGTCTTCCTGATCTGCATGCACCTGTTCTTCGAGCGCAGCATGTTGGGCAAAGCGCTTCGCGCCGCGGCGGCCGACCGGGAGGCAGCCGCCATCGTTGGCGTCAAAGTCGAGACGACCGTTATGCTGTCGTTTGCCATCGCGGCGTTCGCGGGCGCGCTGGCCGGCGCCATCATCACACCGCTGACACTCGCCTCATACGATCAGGGCGCCGCTTTCGGATTCAAAGGTTTCAGCGCCGCGATGTTAGGCGGCGTCGGCAGCTTGCCGGGCGCGGTGGTGGGCGGTCTCGCGCTCGGATTGCTGGAGGCTTTTGGCAGCTTCTATATTTCGTCCGACTTTAAGGATGCGATCGCCTTCGCCGTCTTGCTGCTGATCCTGTTTGTCCGTCCATCCGGGCTTCTCGGCCGCGCCGAAATCACCAAGGTCTGACCGATGGCTTTGGCCCCACCGATAAGTGGCACAGGCTTGTCACGACCTCCGACAAACGGCGGCCGGCGCCAGTCAAACCAGGCAAAAGGCGGATCAGCAGCACTGCTTTTGTCCGATCATGGGCGGCTGCTGCTCCTGTGGCTCGTCTTGCTCGCGATGCCTTTTGCTGCGCCGAACGATTATCTGGTCTCGCTCGGAAATCTTTTCCTGATCAACGTCATGCTGATCGCGAGCCTTAATCTGCTGATGGGCTATGGCGGGCAGATTTCACTCGGCCACGCCGGCTTCTTCGGCCTCGGCGCTTACATCAGCGGCATTCTCAGCGCCAAGCTCGGCCTTTCCGCCTGGATCGGTTTGCCCGCAGCCATGCTCACCACGGGCCTTGCCGCTCTCGTAATCGGCATTCCGGTGCTGCGCCTGCGCGGCCTCTATTTGTCGATGGCGACGCTTGGCTGGAACGCAATTCTCGTCGTGTTGTTCAATCGGCTCGTCGAACTCACCGGCGGACCGAATGGGCTGCTCGGTGTCGCCCCGTTCTCCATCGGTGGCTTCCGGCTCGACACCGACCTGCGCGAGTTTCCGTTGGTCTGGCTAGTGTCGCTCATCGTCATGGTCACCATTCTCCACGTTCTGCATTCGCGGTTCGGTCGCGCGCTCCGCGCCGTCGCCACCAATGAACTCGGAGCTGAAGCGCTTGGCATCGACAGCGCGCGCATCAAGCTCCTGTTCTTTGTGCTGAGCGCAGGAATGGCAGGAATTGCCGGAAGTCTTTACGTCCACATCAACCAATACGCCTCCCCGGAAACGTTCAGCATTTCAAATTCCATCCTGTACGTCGTGATGGTGGCGCTTGGCGGTTCCGGCACTTTTTGGGGGCCCGTACTTGGAGCCCTGATCTACACCGCGGTACCGCAGCTTCTGCTTGGTTACGAAGACGCCGAGCTGATGCTGTTTGGTCTCGGCATGCTGATCGTGCTCATTGTCTTTCCGCGCGGTCTCGCCGGTATTCCAACGGCTTTGCGAAACTGGCGCGCCGGTCGGCAAGCGAGGCCGGCGTGAGCACAGCGCTGCTGAAGATCGAAGCATTGAACTGCTATTTCCAGGGACTGCGCGCCGTCGCCGATCTCGACTTCACGGTAGCTGCCGGGGAGATCAAAGCTGTCATCGGTCCCAACGGCGCCGGCAAGAGCACCCTGTTCAACATGATCGCGGGCGTTACCCGACCCACCTCCGGTCATATTTTCTTCGACGGCCATCGCATCGACACCCTGCCGACGTTTGCCCGCGCCCGACTCGGAATCGCCCGTACGTTTCAAAATCTGCAGATCTTCCGCGAGATGACGGTACTGGAAAATGTCATCGCCGGATGTCATCTGCGCGGCCGTGCTGGCTTCACGCGCGCCATCCTGCGCGACCGGACATTTCGCACCGAAGAACGCTCTCTCGAAAGAGCTTCGTTCGAGTTGCTTGCGCGATTTAACCTCGCCGACAAGGCCTACTTGCCTGCCGGCGCCTTAAGCTATGGCGAAATGAAGGTCCTTGAACTCGCGCGTGCGCTCGCCGGCGAGCCGCGACTGCTCCTGCTCGACGAACCGACCGCCGGACTGCCACGGGCGGATGCAGAGCACATGGAAGAGGTCGTAAGAGACCTGAACAAGCAGGGCATGACTGTGCTTCTGGTTGAGCACAATATGCGCATGGTCATGTCGCTCTCTCACGACATTCTTGTTCTCAATCATGGTGCACGGATCGCGGAAGGCTCGGGCGACGAAGTAAGCCGGCACCCCGACGTGGTGACCGCCTATCTGGGTGCGACCGAAGATGCTTGAAGTCGAGGCGGTCAGCGCCGGTTACGGCAGCATCGAAGTCCTGCATCGAATTTCGCTGCGGGTAGAGCGCGGACAATCGGTCTGCCTGATTGGCGCCAACGGCGCCGGCAAGACCACATTGCTGCGTTGCCTTGGTGGCTTGTTGCCGCCAAGGCAGGGGCGCATCTCGGTCGACGGCACGGACATCGCGGGCCGCTCGGCTTCGACCCGGCTCGACTTTGGCGTCACATTGGTACCGGAAGGCCGCCGTGTCTTTGCGCCGATGACGGTCCGTGAGAAATCTTGAAATGGGCGCGTTCCGCCGCCTGTGGCCGCGGCGCGATCGTTCGGTGGCGGCAGATATGACGATGGTCTTCGACCTGTTCCCACGCCTGCAGGAACGCCAGGGTCAGGCCGCAGGACTGCTGTCCGGCGGTGAGCAACAAATGCTCGCGATCGGGCGGGCGCTGATGTCCAAGCCCCGGCTTCTGCTGCTCGACGAGCCTTCGATCGGCCTGGCGCCGCGGGTTGTACAAGAAATTTTCGCAACCATCAGACAGCTCAATGCAGCCGGCATGTCGATATTGCTGGCCGAGCAGAACGCAAACATGGCGTTGCGCGCGGCAGCTTACGGCTACGTGATCGCGGATGGGGAACTCGTGCGCGGCGCGGCGACCAGCGTGCTGGCGAACGATCCCGCCGTGAAAGATGCTTACCTCAAACCCTGATGGACCGAACGGCATAGTGGCAATGATCGACGAGACGCTCGAAGCCGAGTTCGCGCTGCGGAAGCGGCATCCGGACCGCGACGCGATTTATGATGAGCACAAGCGCCGCAGCGCGATTGTGCGAGCCGAAAGTGCCTGCATCCCGGATCAACGCTATGCGGCGGGTCCGCGTTGCCTGCTTGATATTTTTCCCGCCGGCGATCATGCCCCGGTTCTGTTTTTCATCCACGGCGGCTACTGGCGGGCGCTCGACAAATCTTACGTCTCCTTCATCGCCGAGCCATTTCGCAACGCCGGCATAACGGTGGTGATGCCCGGCTACGACTTGGTTCCGAACATTCGCGTCGGCGGGATTGTCGACCAAATGCGACTGGCGTTTGATTGGACCGTTAAACATCTCGCGCCCAATCGCGCTGTGGTTTCCGGCCACTCCGCCGGCGGTCAACTGGCCGCCATGCTCGCACTTGATCAGGCCGTTCGAGGCGAAGGGCCGATCGTCGGATTGGCGACAATCAGCGGGGCGCTCGACTTACGCCCCTTGTTGCGTACATCGATCAATGCCGATCTCAATTTGTCAGCGGCAGAAGCTGCGGAGGCTAGTCCGTTGCTCCGCATCAAGGCCTTGACGGACGGAGCCGCGCTCGTGCCCCTGCTCGGCATTGTCGGAGGCGATGAGACGCAAGGGTTCAAGCAGTGGACCGCGGATTTCGTCTCCGCATGGCGTGCGCGTGGCGCGCCGGCGAAACTGTGCGAAGTCGCCTGCCGAAATCACTTCACCATCCTCGACGCACTCGCGGCGCCGGACGAGGATCTGACCAACCGGATTTGCCAGCTTGCTTTTGGTTCTGCGGGTGCAGGCCTGCCGGCGTTGTAGTGAACGCTCGCGGATAAGCGACGTCGGTTGAACCAGTGTTGAGACAGTGCCCATTGGTCCGAGCCACCGGGAAACGGTTCAATGCCGCCCGACGCTGCGCGCCGAAAAAGAGAAGGCCCGAAAATACCGGGCCTTCACACGAGGTCTGATGACTCAAAACAGAAGGACTCAAAAACAGACGCAACAGGTACGAAAGGAATACGCGATACGATCAAACTAACGACCACAATAAACGGTGCGCGTACGTCCGGCGTCACCGGTTCCGTGGCCGCGACCGACGCCGGCTGTCGAAACCCGCCGCCAAGTGCGCTAGAAACTATGGCAGTGACGCGTGACGACGGTATGACCGCGACCCCGTAACGACAGCGCAATGGCGGCGAAAATGACGGCGAGAAAATCAGGCCAAATCTACGTCGGTATCGGCGGCTGGAATTACGAGCCGTGGCGCGGCGTGTTTTATCCGAAAGGCCTGGTGCAGGCGAAGGAGCTTGAATACGCTGCAAGCCGGCTAACCTCGATCGAGATCAATTCGACCTTCTACGGCTCGCAGAAGCCGGAGAGCTTCCGCAAATGGGCGAACGCCGTGCCCAACGGTTTTGTCTTTTCCGTCAAGGGACCGCGCTTCGCCACCAACAGGCGCGTGCTTGCCGAGGCCGGCGACTCCATCAAACGGTTTCTCAATTCCGGCGTGCTGGAGCTTGGCGACCGGCTGGGACCGCTGCTTTGGCAATTCGCGCCGACCAAAAAATTCGATGCCGCCGATTTCGGAAAATTCCTCGAACTCTTGCCGGCGCAGGTGGACGGAACCCGCCTGCGCCATGTGGTGGAAGTGCGGCACGCAAGCTTCGCCACATCCGCCTTCGTTGATTTGCTGCGCCAGTTCGGTACGCCGGTCGTGTTCACCGATCACGCGACCTTCCCGTCGCTGGCCGACTTGCCGGGCGATTTCGTCTATGCGCGCCTGCAAAAAGGCCAGGACACGATCCCGACCGCCTATCCGCCGAAGGACATCAAGGCATGGGCGCAACGTTTGCGAACCTGGGCAGCGGGTCAAATGCCCGAGGATCTGACGCGGGTCGATCCGGCCTATCAGTCGAAAAAAACCGCGTCGCGCGACGTCTTCGCCTACGTCATTCACGAAGGCAAAATCCGCGCGCCGGCAGCGGCTATAGCGTTGATCGAGCGGTTGCAGAATTAGGTTAACGTCCGGGCGTTACTGCCCGCCACGCCCTAGTAAATCACCCTGTTGGACGAACGCAGGCGCTGCACCAGCACCTTCATCACATTAATCGCAAAATAGGGTGTGCGGCTCACCAGGAACAGAAACTGTTTCTCGCCGACCGGAACAAGCGTGGCGTCGGTTGCAGCAACCGCCGTCGCGCTGCGGGGGCCGTGATCGATCAAGGCCATCTCGCCGAAAATGCTGCGCTCGGGCAGCGTATCCAGCAACCGGTTACCGAGGTGGATTTCTACGCTGCCGGTTTGGACGACGAAAAGTTCCTCCGCCGGATCGCCCTCTTTGAAGATCACGTCACCGGCTTTGAAACTGCGCACCGGCGCCCCTGCCCCGGCTAACAGCCCGAAATCGATATTGGTGTCCGGCATAGCGTCCCCTGCTGTCCCAATTGTTTCAATCTCATGGTGGCGGTCGATTACAGTCTTATGACACAGAATTTATGGGGCTTGGAACGCCTGCGGATGGGGCCGAAATGCCAACGGCCACGAAACGATCAGGTGCGCGTACATCCGGCGTCACCCGTCGTAACCGTGGCCGTCCCGCGACGGAACCCGTAAGGGCATCAACGTCGCTGCTCACTAAGTGGGCATGCCATCGCTATTATGCAAGGTCTGCTTTTGGGCGAGACCTTGGTGCAGGTTCCAAGATCGCCCACCAGCTACTATGTTTGCGCGTGCGCAACCGGGCGACTCGCTCTTTTCTCAACGAGTTCGGCTAGGCTGGCGCAACCGACTGGGCGCAACCGACTGGGCGCAATCGGCGCCTGAACCGCAAGGGAGAGGATTATGAGCATTAATCAAGCATCGGCCGAGGGCATTGGCCGCGCGGTCGCCGGCGCGATCCACCAGCACTGGGTGATGTTTCTGGTTGAAGGCATCATATTGGTGATTCTCGGCATCGCCGCCATCGTGCTGCCGCCGCTTGCGACCATAGCCTTCACCATCATCATCGGCTGGATCTTTTTGGTCAGCGGCATCGTCGGCCTGATCACGACCTTCATGGCCCGCCAGGCGCCGGGCTTCTGGTGGGCGCTGATCTCCGCTCTTATCGCCATCGCCGCCGGAATTGTGCTGCTGCTTTGGCCGATCAGCGGATCGGTCTCGCTGACGCTGGTGCTGATCGCGTTCTTCGTGGTCGAAGGTATCGCCTCGATCCTGTACGCAATCGAACATCGCAACCAGCTCAGCGGACGTTGGGGCTGGATGCTGGTCAGTGGCATCATCGACCTGATCCTTGCCGGAATCATTTTTGCCGGACTTCCGGGCACGGCGCTCTGGGCGCTGGGCCTTTTGGTCGGAATCAACATGGTGTTCGGCGGCATAGCCCTGATTGGCATGGCGCTGGCAGCGCGGCATCCCGCAACCGCGTGAATAAAATACGCCGACCTGACTTGCGGGAAGCCACATAGGGCGGCGCGGTTAGGCGGCTTGTCCTATTGCTGTCTCCGGGCCGACCACTTCGGGCCGCACCCGGCGGATCAGGGCAAAACTTTGAGTTATTCCGCCGGCATCGGGTGAGGCACCCGAGCTCTTTCGACGTTTGCAGCAATCAGCGCGATAGCCAGCACCGCGATCAAAAAGCCCAGCGCGACAATCGCAGTTGCGCCGAGGATGAGGTCGAAGCCGCCGCGGGTATACAAGATGGCGATCATCGATACCGCGGCGCCGGAAATCATAAAGGTAAGGAAATAGCGCACAGCGTAGACTCGGCCGCGCCAGGCGTCGGCGGTGTAACGGGCGATGACGAGATCGTTCACCGTAATCTGCCCGTAAATCGCAGTCATGACGCAGGCCAAAGCGACCAGCAGCATTTTGCCGTTTGCGAACGCCGCCCACACCACGCTGCCAAACTGCAGCACGGCAAGGATCGCGAACAGGATGTGCAACCGGACGTGCTCGACGATCCGGCCGACCGCCATTTGCGCAATCGCCCCACACAGGAACACCGCCGTGGTCAAACCGCCGATCATGAGCAGCGAGATATCGCCGCCGGCGCGCTCGTCGATGATCTTCGGCAGCGCAATCGAGATGGTGTTGAACACGAGACCGGCGCAGAGCGCGACCACGACAAACAAGCCGAAGATTGCAGCCGCAGCCGCAGGCGAAAGCGAAACATCCGGCGCGGCGCTCCGCGATGCGCCGTGTCGCGCCTCGTTCGGTACGAAGCGCAAATAGGCGAAGCCTGTCGCGATGCACACGATGCCCGGCACCAGAAATGCACCCCGCCAGGAGAATGCAGCGGTTAATACCGCGGTGATGGCGGCGGCGAGCGAAATGCCGAGATTGCCGCAGACGCCGTTGAACGCGAGCGTCCGGCCGCGCTGGGTGGCGTTTTCCAGCACCAGCGCCGTGCCTACCGGATGATAGATCGCTGCGAAGACGCCGAGTGCAAACAAAGCGGCTGCAAGAAAGTAAAGCGACGGCGCGAAAGCGGCACCGATCAGCGACACCCCGCAGCCGATGTAGAACGCAACCATCATGTTGCGGCGGCTCCAGCGGTCCGCAAGCCAACCGGCCGGCAATGAGAACAGTCCGAACGCAATAAACGATGCCGTGCCGAACATGATCAGCTCGGAATAGGACAGGCCGTAAAAGGCCTGAAGCTCGATGACGACCATCGGGAAGATCAGCATCACAAAATGGTCGAGTCCGTGGGCAACATTGAGAAAGCCGATCGAAAGCCGCCGCTGCGAAACTTCGGCGGGGCGGACAAATCGGTCTGCGGCGGAAACGTCAATGGTCATGGCTTGTCCCGGGCGAAAAGTCACCAAGAATAACCTAGTCTGGCGCAGCAACCTATCGCAGTTTCGCAGACCAGCCCGGCGAGACGCTTGTTCGTCCAACCCATTGGATCGTGCACGGAAATGCGGAGGTCTATTGCTCGGGCTCTGTGGTGAAGAACAGGGGAAAGCCGTTCTGTTTGCCCAGCTCCGTCGCTTCCTTAGCCTTGGTCTCAGCAACGTCCCTGACATAGACCGCGATGACGCAAGCGCCCTTTTTGTGCGCGGTCATCATGACCTGGTAGGCTTGATCTTCATTCATGCGGAATACTGCTTTGAGCACCTGCACCACGAATTCGCGCGGCGTATAATCGTCATTAAGCAGAATCACTTTGTAGAGCGGTGGCCGCTCCGTCTTAGTGCGCACCTTGGTGCGCGTCTTCACCAGAGTCTTGGTCATTGTCGGTGCTCCGCCGGGAGCGTTCGGTGAACCGCACCAAGTATAATCTCGGTCGTCGGGCTTATCTAATGCGTTCCGGCCAGGCGCGCGACGGCAACGCGACAGGCCTCGCGCATGCGCAAGGCGTTTTTCGTCTTGGAACCGACGCAGATATGTGACGTTAATTGCCGCACCGCAGGGAGGCCAGTATGCATATTCTTTGGGTCATTATCATCGGATTTGTCGCCGGCATTGTCGCCCGGTTTCTCGCACCCGGCCCAAACAACCCCGCGGGTTTTATCCTCACCACCCTGCTCGGCATTGTCGGCGCATTCGTCGCGACGTTCATCGGCCAGGCAATCGGCTGGTACGGCCCCAACCAAGGCGCCGGCCTCATCGGCGCTGTGGTCGGTGCACTCGTCGTACTCTTTGTCTGGCACCGGCTGGTTATGAACCACGCGATTCCCGATCCCGGCGACCGGCGCTATTTGTAGGCGCGCAGACGCGCAAAAAGCCCGGGGCGCTTAAGTAGGCGCCTCGCGCGCTATCGTGCCGCTGTACGGCGTTGCAACCCGGCGAAACGAGAGGTGCGTCGTTCAACAACCACGGCGCGAGGAGCACCGACGCGGCTGGTAATGGTCACACGGTCCACGTCCTTGCGCTGCCCCAGCCGCAACACGACGCCTCTGGCCTCATCCGGTGGGACCTCCATCAGCGACGCCACAATTTCAATCTGCTCCTTGAGATCGTCGGTGAGCCCTTGGGCGGCAACTACGGCTTCCTCAACCGTTGGCGGATCCCGACGAACCCGCCGGCGGCCGTCTTTTGTTTCCCATTCGTCGCTCATGTTTGCGCCTTTGTTCTTCTTCCCGCTGTAGACGCCTATTATCATCCTGTGTCGCATTGCAGCAAGGAAATTGTGCAATGCACACAGGACAATCGAAGGAGCCTTAAGCCCTCAATTGGGCGCGCTTTTGGAGGGCAGCCATAAGGAGAAACCGCGATCTGACGCCGTGTAACGTAAGCGGTTCCCTATCGGGGGGGCATGTCGCTAAACAGCACGCCGCCTTTGCTCTTCGTCGCCTTCGGCTGCTCGACCAACGAGATAACGACCGCCTCCGGCGGTACGCCTATGTTCTTCACGACCGCGGCGGTTACGTCTTTAACGAGCGCGCGCTTCTCGTCGATCGAGCGGCCCTCAATGAGATAGACGACGATTTCCGGCATGGACTTCTCCGTGTTGTTGGCCGGCCATGGTCGAGCGAAAGTCGTGCGTAAGGCCGGTATGGGCTTGCGTGAAGATCAAGTTCCGTACTACGGAACCGCGTCGGTTGCCACAAGGGAGGGGACGATGAAACGTTTGGCTTTTGCTGCCGCCATTTTGGCGCTTGGGTTTGCTGCTACGACTGCGGCTCGCGCCGATTTCGCCGTGATCAAATACAAGGACGGCTCTTGCCGGACCTGGAGTGACACCAAGATGGGCCCGATGGGTATGAAGGGCAAAGACTGGTGGTGGGTCGGTAAGCCTGTAATGACCAGGGAAGCGGCCGGCAAAAAAGGCGCCTGGGCCATGAAGCACAAGATGTGCAAGAGCTGGTCTTAAGAGCTGGTCCTAACGCGCATTCTCTAATCGGCTTTTATTTGCCGCCCGCCGCGACAGTGGCGGGCGGCTTATTTTTTTGCTCCGCCAAAACGCGTTAATTTGTCGCCAGGAACATCCGAGCGCGCTCGCCGTTGGCCCCCGATCAGGGAGCGCAAACATGAAACCTTTGGCATTTGGACTAGGCTTGCTGGTGGCGGGATTTGTCGCGCTGACGCCTGCGTACGCGGATTACGCGGTCGTCCAATTTGGCGACGGCTTTTGTCAGGTATGGTGGGATAGCGCGGGCTACTCCGTGGGGTACCGGCTGGACCAAACTTGCGGTCGGTCTGCCTGACCCCGAAGCTGCACACGCCGTACTTGAGAACGCCATCAGCCAAGGCGGTTGTCGCTAAAACGGTCATGCAAATGCTGCGGCCGACAATTCTGCGCTAGAAATCGTTCCGTGCCTGGTACGCACCGGAATACTGACCGCGCATTGAATTGTTGCTATTCGGCAGCAGCGCCAGCGGCGTTCCGTGGCCGCCAAAAGCCGGTTCGGGCGCGCGCCATGTCAGGCGTTGTTGTGGTAGCGGCCGCCTCTTGATGGCCCTCTTTTGAAGTGACGGAGTTTCGGCGGCCATTGCGGTTTCGTTGATGGCAGGCGTCGGCGCAGCAGCAGCGGCCACAGCAGGCATCAAAGCGGCCGCCGAACTGTGCGGGACGGAACGTACGGGGTCGGACTCAGCAACCCTCGGCAAGGAGTTAGCCACGTGATCAGTCGTGGTGCTGATTTCATGGGACCTTTGCAGTTGTCCCGTGGGTAGCGTGGCGACCGATGCCAAGTCGGGCTGCCGCACAAGCGTGCGAGCCGCGACCGAAGTTTCCTCAGCGGCCGGACGGTCAATCAGCGACAGTACCACGCCGGCACCGGAGATCGCGCCGACGGCTGCCGCCACGAGGGCGACGCGGGCCGTGCGCATGAAGCTGGGCGCCGGGGCGAGATATCCCCATTCCGGATTGAAGTTGTCGGCCAAACGCATCCAAACCTCCAAGGCAAGCCGAACACCTTCGTCCCGAGCCGCCGCCGAAATGGAAACGCCTCGAAACGAACCCGGTTCCTGTTTGTCGCTGACAAATGGTTGTTGGTTCACGAATGTTTGTAAGCTGCGAAGTTGAAGCGAATTAACCAAGCGGTTTGCCACCGCGCGTTTTCGCGAACACAGACGTCAAAGCTCAAGAAGCGCTGACCAAGTTGGCTGGGGGACGAGGACTGGCGTCCTCGCCGCCGATCCGGTCGCCGATCGCGCCGATCCAGGTCGGGATGCCGCCAATCGCTGAGACGACCCGGTGGGTGGCGGCGACGACATGATCCTTGATGCCGATCGTCTTGGCCAGAAGCGAGTCATCTCCGCGCGCGGCCGGTAGGCTGCTTTCGCCCTGTTGCGTCTGCGCGATCAGAAGCCGTGGTGGCGAAACACCGGCTCCAGTGCTCTTGCTGCGCGTCGTATTGGCTTTGCTCATCGCCAGTGTCACGACGGGCGACCGCGAAGCGGCGGTGGCCCCTGCAGGCCGCAACGCGGCGCTGCTGCGCGAACTACTTTCGTCCGCGACGAGTTGCTTCTTTTCGTCCGCGATACGCCCTTGAACGAAGTTTACGATCAGGCCGTGCTCGTCGCGAAGCAGCTGCATCATTTCGTCCGAGGCCGGCGTCACCTGCGCCGCCACCGGCTCCGGCCAGCGTCCCAACTGGAAATGCGTGAAGAGAAACCCGCCGATCACGCTTGCCAGCGCTGCCGGCAGAATGTCGTGGACAAGCTTGCTCAGAAGACGCTTCAGCGGCATCTGGTAGCGCATGAGAGTGTTCTCCAGGCGACCGTATTTTTCAAACGGACGATTGAATTTCAAACATGTGTTATGGGCGGCCGCTGGCCCGGAAAAAGGAATTTTTGCGGCGGCGGCGCGGATTTACTTGGCAAAATGGCCCTAATCTACGTGGGCCAAGCCCCCGAGCGCCCAGCGACTGACGAGCCCGGCGAGTTGCGTGACTGCTGATTCATCGAGTGAAACCCCGACCGGGAGTTCGGCAAGCTGCTCGCGATTGCGCACAAACACGCTGCATTGACCGATCAGCCAGATCGCAGCGAGCGCGAGGGTATGTTGGTCGGCTTCGGGCATAAAGCGGCGCACCAGATCGACCGCCAACCCCATGAACGGGGCCGTTTCTTCACGCATCAGCTTGCGAAAGACGGCCGTCGGGCGCGCCGTCTCCCAGTTGAAAATCCGCATGTAACGGCTGACTTCGTCGCGGGCCGTTATCGGTTGCAACTGGCGGCGAACGAATTCAACAAGCGCCTCCTCCCGCGACATCGCTTTGGCTTCTTCGGCGTGGGCCAGCTGTTCCTCGGTAAGGGCGCGAAACGCTGCCCGCAGCACGTCGCGGTACAGCCCCTCCTTACCCGCGAAGTGGTAATTGATGGCGGCCTGGTTCACACGCGCCTTGGCGACGATGGCCCGCACGCTGGTCGCATCATAACCCCGCTCGGCGAACAACCGCTCGGCAGCCTTGAGGATCCGCTCGCGCGTGATTTCCGATGGTCGCGTCATGGTCCGACGATGGCCCTGGGACGTTTTTCAAACTCTCGTTCGAATTTGAGATATGGGCTTGGCGGTCTATTTGCAACTTGCCGGGGCCGGTTGGCTCGTTGGAACCTTCCCCGGCCCCGGTTTTAAGCTCGCAACCTTACGGCACAAATGACTCGGTGCATGGACGCCGCTATCGTCCCTACCCTATGATTGGACCTTACCGGATCGAAGGCTGCGCTATCGTCTCAGCGAACGGCATGATTGCCGACGCTGACGGGACGATGCCAGACGCTATTCGCAACGATGCCGACCAAAAGTTCCTGCAGACCGAACTCGATCGTGCTGCCGCTATCGTACATGGTCGCCACTCGCACGAAGGCGGGCCGCGCGCCGCGCAGCGTAAGCGTTTGGTCGTCACGCGTCAGATCGCTTCCATAGCGCCAGATCCATCGCTTCCCAACGCGTTTTTATGGAACCCGGCCGGGGCAACGCTTCAAGAGGGGCTCGCCAAACTCGGCGTCAACAGCGGAACGATTGCGATCATCGGCGGTACTGATGTGTTTGGTATGTTCTTGCCGCTTTACGACGTGTTCCAGCTCACCCGGGCCGCTTTTGCCGAAATTCCACATGGACGGCCGGTGTTTCCGTCAGTTGGTTCTAGTGAAACGCCGGAAGCCGTACTCGCCCGTCACGGCCTCAAATCGGGCCCCCGACAGGAAATTGATTCGGTAGCCGGCATCACACTGACGACGTGGATGCGTGAATAGGCATCCGAGACCAGAACCGCGTGACGACAAGGCGTCGCACAACCGACGGTAGGTTGTTCCTCGCATCGGTTGCTTGACGCTTCCTTAAGCCGCGGCGGCCGGATTAACGGCAAGCCTTTGTTCACCCTTATCGCGGCATTGTCATCGCTGTTTCAACGGTGCCGCGCCCGTAGCATGATGCGAACGCTTCCGCTCATCGACGAACTTGAGGCTGCGCTCAGCTCCGGCACCAACACCCGCCGGATCGAGATGCTGACGCGCATCACCGATCTCTTCGTCGGTGGCGCTCCGCGTTATTCCGAAGACCAGATCGGCGTATTCGACGATGTCATGGTGCGCCTCACCAGTACGATTGAGGCCAAGGCACGCGCCAGGCTGGCGAACCGGCTGGCGCCGATCGCGAACGCTCCGGCAAGCGTGGTTCACATGCTCGCCTTTGACGACGACATCGACGTCGCGCGTCCGATCCTCAGACAATCGGAACGGCTCGAAGATTCGGCTCTACTCGCTAACGCCAGCACCAAAAGTCAGCAGCATCTTTTCGCCATCTCCCAGCGCCGCATTTTGAGCGAAGCGGTTACGGAGGTTTTGGTCGAGCGAGGCGATCGCGATGTCGTCCATTCGGTGGTGAAGAACGCCGGTGCCCGGTTTTCCGACGCTGGCTTCCGAATGCTGGTCAAGCGCTCGGTCGGCGACGACGATCTTGCGACCATTGTGGGCATGCGCGGTGACATTCCCCGTACGCATTTTCTCGTATTGCTGGAAAAAGCTTCCAGCGCCGTGCGCGCTCGTCTTGCCGTCGAGAATCCGCAAGCCAGCACGGCCATCGACGGCGTGGTGGCAGAAGTCGTTGGCGGTATTCGCAACGACGCCCGCAACGCCTCACCGGATTTTGCCGCTGCACAAGCGGCCGTAGAGCGGCTTAATCGCATCCGCCGGATCGGCGAAGCCGAAGTCTACCACTACGCACGGGATCGAAAGTTCGAAGAGACCGCGATCGCATTGTCAATTCTGTGCGAGACGCCAATCGATGTCGTCGAACGGGCGCTGCTCGATCCGGGCGCGGAGATCGTGCTCATTCTCGCCAAAGTCGCCGGTTTGTCGTCGACGACGACGAAAGCGATACTGCTTTTGCGTGCCGCAGATCGCGGTATGTCGGCGAAGGACCTGGATAATGCGCTGGCGAGCTTCAACCGCTTACAGCCCGACACTGCTCGTCGCGTGCTTGGCTTCTTCCGCACGCGAGTGAAAAAGCCGGCCCAGCCGATGGTCCCGCCAGCGATCGCCGTTGGCGAATAGCTTACGTGACGCCGCTCCAGCTCAAAAACGCGTGGCCAAAACCTCTCGACACTGCCGATCGATTTCAGAACAGAACCTCACTGCGGTTTTCACAAAATTTGCTTGACTCCGAGGGGTTTGCATTTATTTGGGGCCTTGCCGCTTCCGATCGTCCGTGCTGACGCGATCGAGCGACTTTCACTTTCCGTGGCGCCGGCTAGCCGGCATCTCGGGTTCTTGCCTCAGGTTCGGGAGGACGGCATGAGCCAGAACGCCCTCTTGCGATCGGGGAAGGGCTTGGGGATCCCAGGCTCGGCCCGAATAGACGACAGAAAGACCAAGTTAAAAGTGGCGTCTCCGGCACCGCTCGGGAACGGTCCTGGACATTTTGCTATCCGCAACGGCGTGCGCTGCGCCGGCGTGCATCTGATCGTCGATCTACATGACGCACAGCGCCTTGACGACATTGGTCACATCGAGGCGACGCTGCGGCGCTGCGTTGAGGCCGCACGCGCAACGCTTCTGCACATCCACGTGCATCACTTTCAGCCCAACGGCGTGTCCGGCGTGGCGGTTCTCGCGGAGAGCCACATCTCCATTCACACCTGGCCGGACGCAGGTTACGCGGCGCTCGATGTATTCATGTGCGGTTCCGCTGAGCCCGACGCCTGCATTCCGGTGTTGCGCGAGGCGTTTTCGGCAAAGCGCGTCGGCGTGAACGAAATTTTGCGGGGGCAACGCGGCTAAGCCGGCCACCTGCTCGTTTGAGCTTAGGCGGCCGGCACGTTACCGGCCGCTTTTTTCTTTCCCTACATTGAGCAGCGGGAACGTCATGGCCGACAAGCGCTGGATCGCTGAGACACTGTTCGACGAACTCGGCTTTCGCATCAGTTACCGCGTCGACAAGCTCCTTTACGAGACAAAGACCGCACATCAGCACCTGGTGCTGTTCGAGCAACCGTTCTTCGGCAAAATGCTGATGATCGACGGCGCGACCCAAATTTCCGCAAAAGACGAATTCATCTATCAGGAAATGATGTCTCACGTGCCGCTTTTTGCCCACGGCAAACCGCGCGAAGTTCTTATCGTCGGCGGCGGCGATTGCGGCATCGCCGAGGAGGTGCTGAAACACAGTACCGTTAAACGCCTCACCCAAGTCGAAATCGACGCCAAAGTGGTCGAATTCGCCAAAGAGCATTTCCCGGAAATCACCAAGCCGGTGTTTGCTGATCCACGCTTTGAGAGCGTGATCGACGACGGCGCGAAATACATCGCGCAGACCGAACGGCGCTTCGACGTCATTATCGTTGACTCGACCGATCCGCAGGGCCCCGGCAAGATCCTCTTCAGCCAAAAATTCTACCGGGCCTGCAAACGTTGCCTGAGGAGCGCCGGCATCTTGGTGACGCAGAACGGCGTGCCGATGTTTCAGCCCCGCGAACTGACATCCAGCATCGTTAAACTCAGTCGGTTGTTTGCGGACACAAGCTGCTATGTCGCCGCCATTCCCACCTATGTCGGCGGACACATGGCGATGGGCTTCGCTAGCGACAAGGTTCGGTACCGCCGAACGCCGGTGAAAACAATCGCCGCCCGCTATCGCAACGCCGGCGGCTTTGCGACCAAATATTGGACGCCTGAAGTACATGCGGCCGCATTCGCGCTACCGCGCTTCATTGCCGATATTGTCGCGCGAGCAAGGCGGGGACGGTGAGCTGGCAAACGCGTCGGATACCGCCCACGCGTCGTTATACTTCCGGTGGGCAGGAACTCCGCATTTCGCCAGTCGCAAAGATGCTCTATAAGCTTCGCCGATAATCTGTCTTGGGAGGAAGTAATCATGAAGCTCTACATGCATCCGGTGTCGATGACGAGCCGGCCGGTACGGCTGTTCATCGCCGAGAACAAAATTCCGGTCGATGAAGTCGTGGTCGATCTGTTCACCGGCGAACACATGAAGCCGCCATATACCGATATGAATCCGAACGCTCTCGTGCCGATGATCGAAGACGGCGATCTGAAGCTGACAGAAAGTTCGGCGATCCTTAAATATCTCGCCGACAAGATTGGCTCGCCCACTTATCCGAAGGATTTGAAACAGCGCGCCAAGGTCAACGAGATGATGGATTGGCTCAACACCAATTTCTATCGCGATTGGGCCTACAATCTCGCCTACCCGCAGCTGTTCCCCAATCAAAAGCGGCGCAGCGACGAGGCGCAGGCGGCCACCATCGAGATCGGTCAGCAGAACGCAAGAAAGTGGCTGTCGGTCCTCAACGACTACTGGATCGGGCCGAAGAACCAATACCTCTGCGGCAATCAGATCACCATCGCCGACTATTTCGGCGCCGCGCTGGTGACGCTCGGCGAGGTGATCCGCTGCGATCTTTCGGCCTATCCCAATGTGCAACGGTGGCTCAACAACATGAAGAAGCTGCCGAGTTGGGCGCCGGTCAACGAGGTGTTCCACGGCCTGGTCGCTTCGGTGAAAGAGCAGCCGTTCCACGCGATCTGACAACAAAGGACTGAGGACCATCGACGAACGACAGGGAAGTGCGGAGCCATTGGTTCTGCGCTTCCTCGTTCGTCTGCACTCCTCTGGATTGACCCATGAGAATGAGCCGAGACCATATTCTGACCAGCCAGGCGGGAAGCCTACCGCGTCCGGATGATCTGATTGAAGCCAACCGCGCCCGCGAAGCCGGCGAAACCACCGACGAGCGGCGTTATCAGGACACGCTGCAAGCGGCCGTAACCAATGTCGTGCAGAAGCAAAAAGAAATCGGCATCGACGTGCCGGGCGACGGCGAATTCGGCAAATCGATGGGCCACAAGGTGAACTACCGGGCGTGGTGGAGCTATTGCTTCAATCGCCTCGGCGGTCTCGATCTAAGCGGCCCAGGTTTGTATGAAGGTACGCCCCAACGAGCCAAGCCCGGCGAGGTCGTCCTCACAAGCTTCACAGACCGCCGCGATCGAAACAAGTTCCTACCGGTTTACAAGGAAGAAGTGACGACCGGGCCGGCAATGGCCAAGTGGCCTCTTTGCATCGGGCCAGTTTCGTACAAGGGCCAGGAAGCAATCAAAGCCGACATCGCGCATTTCAAGGCCGCGCTCAAAGCAAATGGGGTCGAAGAGGGCTTTATGACCTCGGTCGCCCCGGCGAGCGCCGCACGGTTCAAGAACGTCTATTACAAAACCGACGAAGAGTTCATGTTCGCCGTCGGCGACGCCATGCGCGAAGAATACAAAGCCATCGTCGACGCCGGTTTGATCCTTCAGCTGGACGATCCGGCGATTGCCGAAAACTGGGACATGATCAATCCCGAGCCCTCGATCGAGGGTTATCAGAAGTTCACCATGATCAGGATCGAGGCCCTCAATCATGCCATCAGAGGGTTGCCCGAAGACCGCATTCGCTTCCATTTGTGCTGGGGAAGTTGGCATGGCCCGCACACCACCGACATTCCGATGCGCGACATCGTCGACGTCATGCTGGCGGTGAAGTGCCAGGCCTATTCGTTCGAGGCTGGCAACGTGCGCCACGAGCACGAATGGACGGTTTGGGAGGACGTCAAACTCCCCGACGGTAAGATCATTCTGCCCGGCGTGGTGAGCCACGCCACCAACGTGGTGGAGCACCCGGAGCTCGTTGCCCAGCGCATTTTGCGCTTTACGAAGGCCGTCGGCCGAGAACGGGTCATCGCCGCAACCGATTGCGGACTTGGCGGCCGGATCCATCCGATGATCGCCTGGGCCAAGCTCGAAGCTCTCGCTCAAGGAGCAGCACTCGCGAGCCGCGAGCTTTGGCGCTGAACGCGCCAGGCGTACCCGCGGGCCGCCGTCGCTGTCGCGAGCACTCATCGTCGAGCTGGCCGGCGGTAGTGATCGGTCGCGCTATTTTTAAAGGCAGGGATTTTCCGCCGGCATCGTCACGCGGCAAATCTTTGCGCGCGCATCCAGGCACTGACCTCCCGCTCGGCCTCGGCCTTGCCGAAGCCATACCGCTCCCGCAGCCTGGCCGCCAATTCCTCCCGCCTGCCGTTAATGCGCGTGATGTCCTCGTCGGTCAGCTTGATCCAGTTGTGCCGCAGCTCCCCCTTGAAGATGAGCCAGTTGGCTTCGATTTGATCCCAGTTCATCGGCATCTCCCGTACTGGCTTCGGACGTGCAATGTCAGCCGTGGGATGCGGCCTGAATTCGACGACAACGCGGTGTTTCCAAGATGAATGTTGGCGCCGTTCTGTCGGACCGCGATTGTCAAATTAAAAGCGGCTGCCCTGCGTCGCCGGCACCCGCTCTCACAAAAGCTGGTTGCAAATTGCTAAATCGCGGCAACAAAACATCGTGGCTGATGCAGCTTGACGGCTCGAGCGCGCTCGCCGAAGAGACACTATGGCTTCCTCCGCCCCGGCATTCGACGTTGGGCGTCTGACCCGCGACATCCGCACCGGTGACCGCGCCGTGCTTTCGAGGGCGATTACGCTCATCGAGAGTAAGCGTGCGGATCACCGCCGCTCGGCCGCGGCGCTAACGCAGGCGCTGATCGGAGCGACCGGCAATGCGGTGCGGGTCGGCATTACTGGTGCGCCGGGGGTCGGCAAATCGACCACCATCGATGCGCTGGGTACCATGCTTACGGGACAGGGCCACAAGGTCGCGGTGCTTGCGGTCGACCCGTCGTCGCGGCGCACCGGCGGATCGATCCTTGCCGACAAGACGCGGATGGCGCGGCTCGCCAACGACGCCAACGCCTTCATCCGCCCCTCGCCTGCTTCCGGCACGCTTGGCGGCGTCGCGGCGAAGACGCGCGAGACCATGCTGGTCTGTGAGGCCGCGGGCTACGATGTCGTGCTGGTCGAGACAGTCGGCGTCGGCCAGTCAGAAATCGCGGTCGCGGACATGACCGATTTCTTCCTCGTGCTGATGCTGCCCGGCGCCGGCGACGAGCTGCAAGGGTTGAAAAAAGGTGTCGTCGAGCTTGCTGATATGATCGCGGTCAACAAGGCCGATGGCGACAACATCGGCCGCGCCAAAGCGGCGTCGGCTGAATATCGCGCGGCTCTGCACATTCTCTCGCCGCGCTCGCCAAACTGGTCACCGCCGGTCGTAACCTATTCGGCCATGACCGGCGAGGGCATCGCGGACCTCTGGGCCAAGGTTATCGATCATCGCCAACGGTTGACTGCCTCGGGCGAACTTGCTGCTCGCCGCGGCGAGCAGCAGGTCAAATGGATGTGGGCGATGCTTGAAGAGCGGCTGTTTGAACCGTTGCGCTCCGACCGGACGCTCAAGGGCGCGCTACCGCGCATTGAGGCTGAGGTCTCCGCAGGCAAGCTCGCGCCAACGGCCGCGGTCGAGGAAATTGCCGGCATGCTCAAACTCTGAGATGCGGGTCCTTCTCACCGGTTTCGGACCCTTCCCCGGCGTGCCGTTCAATCCCAGCGCCGTTCTGGTCAAAGCCCTCGCTCGCCGCCGACGGCCGGCGCTCGCCGAAATCGCCCGAACCACGCACATATTTGCTACGACCTACGAGACGGTCGATCGCGACCTGCCGAAGCTGTTCGCGCAAAAGCCCGATATCATCCTCATGTTTGGCCTCGCCGGCAGTAGACGCCACGTCTGCATCGAAACCCGGGCGCGCAATGCGGTCTCGCTGTTGTATCCCGATGCGAGCGGACGTCGTCCCCAGCGCGGCGTCATCGTTCGAGGCGGGCAAGTGCTGCAGGGCCGCGCGCCATTCGCCGAATTGCTCGGCGCGCTGCGGGGAAGTGCAATTCCCGCCCGCCTATCACGCGACGCCGGACGCTATCTTTGCAATTATGCCTATTGGCGGGCATTGGACCGCGCCGGCAACGAACACCGGCTGATTCAATTCGTTCACATTCCGCGCGTCAGATTTGGTCCGCAGCGCCGGCGCAAAAGCCGTTCGGTTGCTTTTCGTCCGCTGTTGATCGCCACTGAGAAGCTACTGGTCGCACTTATCGCGGCAAAGCGGCGTCACTGACCCGCAGCGATCCGACCTCATTTCCGTTCCAGTCGAGCGTCAGCAAATCGCGGCGCACGCTTTTCGAGATTGGCCATGACCGCCTCTGTCTGGTTGGCCGAGCCGATCAGCTGCGCCTGCTCGCGCGATTCGGCGAGGAGGCATGTCGCTGCATCGCTTCCCGCCGCGGCGATATTGAAAAGGCGTTTGGCCGCCCTGATCGCATCCGGATTCTTTTCCGCGATGTCACGCGCCAGAGCGAGCGCTTCGGCACGCGGGTCGGCGCATATGCGGGTGGCGAAACCGTAGACCCGCGCCTCCTCGGCCGAAAATATCCGGCCGGTGTAGGTAAGTTCGCGGATCACGTCTTCGCGCACCAAATGCCGCATCAGGACCGTGCCGCCCATGTCGGGGACGATGCCCCATTTTATTTCCATGATGGACATGCGCGTGTCTTCGGCGACCAAGCGCACATCGGCGCCGAGCGCGAGCTGAAAGCCGCCACCGTAGGCAATGCCGTGTACGGCCGCGATCACCGGAACGCCGAGTTCGCGCCAGCACATCACCGCATATTGAAAGCTGTTGGAGATTCCATGCGTCCGCACTTCGATATTGCGAATGCCGCCCTCTTTCATCGCGGCAAAGCTGTTGAGATCGAGGCCGGCGCAGAACGCGCGTCCCTCGCCGGACAAGACCACGGCGCGGAGGCTTCGATCCGTGCGAAGCCGGCCGCAAGTTGCGATAAGCGCGTCGAACATCGGCGGGTCGAGCGCATTCATCTTGTCGGCGCGCGATAACCGAACATCGGCGACGCCGTTGGTCATAGTGACAGTAACCCGGTCGGCCATCGTTTTCCCCCTCGAACAGCCGGTGTAAGGCACAGCCTCGCGCTAACAAACGGCACTCACACTCGCAACGCCGCTCCCGGCCAGAACGCCGCTGCCGCGCGCTGGTATTGCGGCGGGTGAGTGACTTCGCCGCCAAGCGCTTGCGCTGCGTGCCAGGCCCAATGTGGATCGTCGAGGAACGCGCGCGCCAGCGCCACCATATCCGCTTGACCGTTGGCCACGATCGTCTCCGCCTGCTTTGGGCTTGCGATCATGCCGACGACGCGTGTTGCGATTGCGGCCTCACGACGGATTTGATCCGCAAGCGGGACATTGTAGCCGGGGTCCCTGGGTACGGCAGTCTGACCCAGTGTACTCACGCCGCCGGACGAGACGTCGACGTAAGCGAGGCCGGCCTCCTTGAGCGCCTTGGCAAGCACGACGGCATCCGCCACCGTGAGCCCGCCGTCGAGCCAATCGCTCCCGGTGAGGCGTGCGCCGAACGGGGTACCACGCGGGATCACAGCGCGAACCGCGCGCGCAACTTCGAGCGGAAAACGCATGCGGGCTTCCAGTGAACCACCCCAATTGTCATTGCGCGTATTCGAAATCGGCGAAACGAAGCCGTGCAACAGATAGCCGTGCGCCAAGTGCAGCTCGACGGCATCAAACCCGATGCGAACGGCGCGCTTGGCCGCGTCAACGAAGGCCGTACGCACGCGCGCCATGTCATCCTCGGTCATGGCTCGCGGCGTATGCCAGCCGGGACCGAACACAATCGCTGAGGGCGCAATCGTCGGCCACGGATCCTCGCCCGCCGGCAACGCTTTGCCGCCTTCCCAGGGCCGCTGTGCGGAAGCCTTGCGTCCGGCGTGAGAAAGCTGAATGCCAAGCTTGGCACTGCCGATGCGCCGGCAATGGGCCACGACACGCTCCAGCGCCGCTTCACAGGCGTCGGAATAGAGGCCGAGGCAGCCGTGCGTAATGCGTCCTGGACGCTCGACGTGGGTTGCTTCGACGACGAGCAAGCCGGCGCCGGAATTAGCCAGCATGCCGAGGTGCGTCATGTGCCAATCGGAGGCAACGCCGTCATCGGCGCTGTATTGGCACATCGGCGAGACCACGATGCGGTTCGGTAAATTGAGATCCGCCAGCCGAAGCGGTGAAAACAGAGCGCTTGTCATAACGATCAAATAGCACGCGAACGGAATTTGAAAAGGAAGCGGCAGCCGGTCAAAGGCAAGGAAGCGGGTCTAGGCTTCACCCACTTCGATACCGGCGATTCTGGCCCATTGATCGCGGCTGCGGATCGCCTCGCGGATCGCTTCGAGCAACTGTTCCGGGGTGTAATAGTGGTGCCACCGGCCGCTGTCGCGCAATTCAAAGACATGAACCCGGCGACGCTCCGCCAGTGCGAGCCATTTGCGCGCGAGACTGTCGTACGGGCTTGACTGCCGTGCCGACATGAGAAAGCCGGAAATGCCCATCGAGACGGGGCCGAAAAATGGTTTTCGGGAACGCGTGCACGCGGAACAGACGCCGTACAAGGCGCCACAATCTCACTTGGAACTACAAATGCCGTGACGGCAAACAAACCGGCCGGGAACACGAATCACCGCCGGACCCACTTCACCCAAACTCAACCTCACCGGGAACGCCGCGTGAGGCAATGAAAATGCTGGCGTCTACGCCTTGGTCTTGTGCACCAAAGCTAACTGATAAGCTGATTCTGTTGATAAGTCCGGGGAAAAGTGACGTCTACAATCGGACCCGCAAGAGATGCGCCAATTCCCCAATGATGCCGCGGCGGAAAACCAGGACACAGACCACGAAAATCGCACCTTGAATCACCAGCACCCACTGACCGAACGGCGCCAGGTAGTTTTGCATCGCAATAACGACAAAAGCCCCGACGACCGGCCCGAACACGGTGCCGAGCCCGCCGAGCAGCGTCATCAGCAAGACGTCGCCCGACATGGTCCAATGGACGTCGGTCAGCGACGCTAACTGAAACACCAGCGCCTTCAGCGAGCCGGCGATCCCGGCAAGCGTCGCCGACAGTACGAAGGCTACAAGCTTGTAGCGTTCGGTGTTGTAGCCGAGCGAGATCGCGCGCGGCTCGTTTTCGCGTATCGCTTTTAGGACCTCGCCGAACGGTGAATTGATAATCCGGAAGACGAGGAGAAAGCCGGCGAGAACAACGATGAGAACAAACGTGTACATCGTCATTTCGGCGGACAGATCGAAAACGCCGAACAAGCGGCCGCGCGGGACGCCCTGGATGCCGTCCTCGCCGCCGGTGAATTTCGCCTGCAGTGCGAAGAAATAGAGCATTTGCGACAGCGCCAGCGTGATCATGGCGAAATAGATGCCCTGCCGGCGAATGGCGATCACGCCGGTGAAATAGCCAAGAATAGCAGCGGTCACAGCACCGATCAGGATTGCGATTGCGGGGGACTGCGGCGGAAACCCGATCACAAACCACATGGTGTGGCCGAACCAATAAGGAATGCTGAGCGAACCGGTCTTGGCGGCGTAGGCCGTAAGATAACTGGCCCAACCAAAGAACATGGCGTGGCCGAACGAGGCCAGGCCGACATAGCCGATCAAGAGATTGAAGGCGCAAGCGAACAAAGCGAAGCACAGCGCCTTCATCAGAAAGACCGGATAAACCACGAACGGAGCCACGATCAACAGCGCGACCATCACCACGAATGCCACGCCGAGGCTGACCGGCGTGTCCCGATGGTGCTGCAGAACCGGAGGGTCGAGGGCGCGTTCCATCAGGCGTTCCGTCCAAACAGCCCGGCCGGACGAAACAACAGCACGATCGCCATGATAACGAAGATGACGGTATTAGATGCTTCCGGATAAAACACCTTGGTCAGACCTTCGACGATGCCGAGCAAAAAGCCGGTAAGGATCGCGCCCATGATCGAGCCCATGCCGCCGATCACGACGACCGCGAAGACCACGATGATGAGATCGGAGCCCATTTGCGGTGAAACGTTGTAGATCGGCGCCGCCATGACGCCCGCCAGCGCCGCAAGCCCGACGCCAAAGCCATAAGTGAGCGTCACCATGCGCGGCACGTTGATGCCGAAGGCGCGCACCAGCACCGGATTTTCGGTGGCGGCGCGCAGATACGAGCCGAGCCGCGTGCGCTCGATGCCAAACCACGTTGCAAAGCACACGATCAGCGAAAGCACGATGACCCAGGCGCGATAGTTCGGGAGGAACATAAAGCCGAGATTGCGGCCGCCCCGCAACGCGTCCGGCACCTGATAAGGCAGCCCCGACGAACCATAATAGTTGCGGAACAAGCCCTCGATAACGAGGGCCAACCCGAATGTGAGAAGAAGCCCGTAAAGCGGATCGAGCTTCCGCAGATGCTGGAGAAAAAGCCGCTCAATGACGATGCCGGTCGCACCGATCAAAATCGGTGCGATCACCAGCGCTTCCCAATAGCCGATGCCGAGGTGCTGGAGCAGCAGATACGCGGCAAATGCGCCCATCATGTACTGCGCGCCGTGGGTAAAGTTGATGATGTTGAGCATGCCGAAAATGACAGCAAGTCCCAGGCTCAACAGCGCGTAGAACGAGCCATTGATCAGGCCGAGCAGCAACTGCCCGAACAGCGCCTGCGAAGGAATGCCGAAAATCTCGAACATCCGTCCCCCCTACCCTCCCCAGAAGCGGGAAGGGCCAACCTTCAGATGTCTTGCAGATGAGATCGAAGCATCAGCCGCTCACCAACGGACAACCGCCATCCTTGAGCGGTCGGAAGGCTTCGGCGGCCGGAATGGTAGCGCGGACCTTGTAGTCGTCGCCCGGATATTTTGATTCCCCCGGCTTCTTCACTTCAAACAAATAGGCGTCGTGCAGCTTGCGGCCGTCGGCACGGATCGAGCCTTTGCCGAACAGCGGATCGCTGGTCGGCATCTGCTTCATCTTGGCGACAACTGCCCGACCGTCGGCGCCACTCTTGAGCGCTTCGACCGCCTTCAGATAGTGGATCACCGAAGAATAGACCCCAGCCGGGACCATGCTGGGGAATTTGCCCGGCCGCGCGACTTGCCAGCGCTTGGTAAAGGCGCGATTGGCGTCACTCATGTCCCAATACCAAGTCTCGGTCAGAACCAGCCCCTGGGCGGCTTTCAGGCCAAGCGCCTGAACGTCGTTGATGAACATCAGCAGGGCGGCAAAATGCTGGCCGCCGGCGGTGATGCCGAATTCGGCACCCTGCTTGATGGCATTGACGGTGTCGCCGCCGGCATTAGCAAGCCCGATGATTTTCGCTTTTGACGCCTGCGCCTGCAGCAGAAACGACGAGAAGTCACTGGTATTGATCGGATGCAGCTCTTTCCCCAATACCTTGCCGCCATTCTTCTCCACGACTGCAGCGGTGTCGCGTTCGAGCGCATGACCGAAAGCGTAGTCCGAAGTCAAAAAGAACCAGGTGTCGCCGCCGGTCTTGACCAACGCCTTGCCGGTGCTATTGGCGAGCATCCAGGTATCGTACGTCCACTGGATGGTGTTCGGCGAACATTTCGGTCCAGTCAGATCCGAGCTTGCCGGTCCCGAGCCGAGGAAAACCTTGTTTTTCTCGCGGGTGACGTCGCTGACGGCGAGCGCGACGCTCGAGGTCGGCACATCGACAATGACGTCGACGTGGTCGACGTCGTACCATTGCCGGGCAATGCCAGCGCCGACGTCGGGCTTGTTCTGGTGGTCGGCGTTGACGACCTCGACTTTCATTCCGTGCGCGGCCGGATTGAAATCTTCGACCGCGAGCTTTGCGGCAGCGACCGAACCGGCGCCACCAATATCCGAATAAAGACTGGACATGTCGGTGAGGACGCCGATCTTGACGGACACATCCTCCGCGTGCGCGGCCCCAGCCGCAGACATCACTGCAGCAACCGCAAGGATCAGCCTTGATCCGAGGGTCATTTAGAACCTCCCTATTTGCTGCTTAAGCCTACTGCGGTTCTTGATATCAAACTCCAAGATACTCGTGCAGCTTATTCGTATTGGCCTTTAGTTCGGCTGCGACAAAGTGGTCAATGATGCGCCCATGTTCCATGACGTAGTAGCGATCGGCCACAGTAGCGGCAAAGCGGAAATTCTGTTCGACCAACAGGATCGTGAAGCCCTGCGCCTTGAGCGTACTGATCGTGCGCCCAATCTGCTGGATGATGACCGGAGCCAAGCCCTCGGTCGGCTCGTCAAGCAACAAGAGCCGCGCGCCAGTGCGCAGGATGCGACCGATCGCGAGCATCTGCTGCTCGCCGCCGGACAGTTTCGTACCCTGGCTGTTGAGCCGCTCGCGGAGGTTGGGAAACAGTTCGAAGATGCGGTCGAGATCGAGGCCGCCGGGACGCACCTGCCGCGGCAGCAGCAAGTTTTCTTTGACGTCGAGACTGGAAAAAATGCCGCGCTCTTCCGGGCAGAAGGCAATGCCGGCGCGAGCGATGGCGTCGGACGGCCGTTTGATCAACTCGCGGCCCTCGAAACGCACCGAGCCGGTGCGGCTTTCGATGATGCCCATGATGGCTTTGAGCGTCGTCGTCTTGCCGACGCCGTTGCGGCCCAAAAGCGTCACCACTTCACCGGCCTGCACGTCGAACGTCACGCCGTGGAGGATGTGCGATTCCCCGTACCACGCCTCAAGCTCATTAACAGTCAGAAGCGTATCGGTCTCAGGCATCACCGGTCCCAAGATAGGCCTCACGCACCGCCGGATCGGCCGACACCGTTTTATAGTCGCCCTCGGCCAGAACCTGTCCGCGGGTCAGAACAGTGATCCGGTCGCACAGATCGGCAACGACACTGAGATTGTGTTCGACCATCAGGACCGTGCGGTCGGCGGCAACGGCTCTGATCAGCGCGCTGATGCGCGCGATGTCTTCACGGCCCATGCCCGCCATCGGCTCGTCGAGCAGGAGAATTGCGGGCTCGAGCGCCAAGGTTGTCGCGATCTCGAGTGCGCGCTTGCGGCCGTAAGGCAGCTCAACTGCGAGCGCGTCGACGTAACGGTCCAATCCGACATCGGCGATCAGCGCCTTGGCCCGATCATCGAGAACGCCGAGCACGCGCTTCGAGCGCCAAAAATCGAATGAGTTGCCACGGCGTCGCTGCAGTGCGATGCGCACATTTTCCAGCACAGTCAGATGCGGAAAAACTGCCGAGATCTGGAACGAACGCCCGATACCGAGGCGTGCGACATCGGCGGGCTTAAGCGCCGTTATGTCGCGGCCATCGAACACGATGCGGCCGCGCGTCGGCGCAAGGAATTTGGTGAGAAGATTAAAGCACGTCGTTTTGCCGGCGCCGTTTGGTCCGATCAGCGCGTGAATGCTGCCGCGGTTGATGCGCAAATTGACGGAGCGTACCGCCAGAAAGCCGGCGAACTCCTTGGTCAGGTCTTCGGTTTCGAGAATCGGACTTTCAGGCACCACCCACCCCTTCGGCCTCATTCTCGGCGGCTTCAAGCCAAGCGTAAAGGCGGGAAATGCTGGACTTAAGCCGATATTGCAACTGGTTTTTCGTGACTTAGCACGGATTTGGTCTGGCTGCGCACGTTTGCTATAAACCACCTGCTCCTTGAGCGCCGCAAGCGCTTCTCTATATCCGCAACGCCATTTCGGAGTTGTGGTTTTTCGATAGTCTTTCACCAGCTGGCGGCGATGCCGCACAGCGCACCGTGGCGGAGCACCTCAAATGAAAATCAGCGCGCGTAACCAGATCAAAGGCAAGATCCTCGAAGTCCACAAAGGCGCCACTACCGCGCATGTCAGGCTTGAGATCGCCCCGGGTCGGGTCATCACCGCTTCGATCACCAATGAGGCAGTGGACGAACTCAAACTAAAAGCCGGCGAAGCGGCCACCGCCATCGTCAAGGCTTCCGATGTCATGATTGCGATCGACTAGGCGGGTGGCTATGAGAGCAGCGATTGTTGTCATTCTTGGCTGCCTTTTTGCGGCGCCTGTGCACGCGCAGGAACCAGTAGGCTGCGATAAATTCAAATGGCCGCTGGATCAGGAGCGCAGCCTGCTCACCAGTGGCAAAACTGCGGCCGTCGCGTCAGGGAGTAGCGTGACATCCAAGCTTCCTGTCGCGGTGACTGTCGGTCTGGTGCCGTTCGCGGACGCAAAACTTCCGACGCCGCCGGAGCGTGCGCCACGGTTGCCGACATCGTTTGCCGGCTTTTTACAGGTCGCGGCGCCGGCGCACGATGGTACTTACAAGATCAGCTTGTCGTCCGAAGCGTGGATTGATGTTGCGCAAGGAGGCCATTTGCTGAAATCGGTAGCGTTTAGTGGTGCGACCGGTTGCGAGGGCATTCGCAAAAGCGTGAAATTCGATTTGAAGGGCGAGCCGTTCACGATTCAGCTCAGCAACGTCCCGGGCAATTCAATCGGCGTCGCGGTTAGCGGAGACTAAAACCGAAAACAGGTTTGACCGCGGTCGAAGCTGCGTTTCCGGCGCGGTACCGGGGGCACGATGAAAAAAAGCGCTTTCCTCAGGCTCCGTCTAGTCGCGTTGTTGGCGGCGCTGGCGCTGATCCTCATTCCCGCTGGCATCGCGCGCGCGCAAACAACCTATCCGAATAAACCCGTCAGAATCATCTCGGATTCCCCGGTCGGCAGCGCTAACGACGTGACCGCCCGCATCGTCGCGGACAAACTCGGCAAAATCTGGGGCCAGCAAGTCGTCATCGTCAATCAACCGGGTGCCGGCGGCGGCATTTCCGCGCGTGTAGCCGCGAGTGCGCCGGCTGACGGCTATACCTTCTACATCGCGGCGGCATCCGTGTTCCTGGCATTGCATGGCGGGCCCGGCGTCGCGCCCAACCTGCCGGCTGAGGTGCCACGTGATTTTGCAGTGGTCGGTCGCATCCTTCAGGAGCCGTTGTTCATCGCCGCTTCGCCCAAGGCCGGCATCAACTCAATTCCGGAATTGATTGCACAGGCCAAACAGCGGCCGAACGAACTGTCCTTTGCCTCGACCGGACGCGGGCGCCTGACGCATCTGACGATGGAGCTCTTGGAAGCGCGCGCCAGTGTGAAGTTGCGACTCGTTCCCTATGCCGGCGGACCGGCCGAGGCGATGGGCGACGTCATCGGCAACCGGGTCAACATCATCCTCGACGGCTACGCCGGCCTGGCCGGCGCCATTCAAGGCGGCATCGTTAAGGCGCTCGCATCTACATGGTCGGAGCGGGTGCCGGGCATGGAAAGCCTGCCGACGGTCGCCGAAACGCTGCCGGGCTTCTTTGTTGCCGGTTGGGGTGTGATGCTGGCGCCGGTCGGCACGCCGGTCCAAGTCATCAGCAAGGTCAGCGCCGATTTGCGCACCGCGCTGGAAGACAAAGAGGTGATCGACCGATTTGCGTCGAATGGCGCCTTCGCGCGCTACCAAACTCCCGAACAAACCACCGACTACATCCACTCGCTGCAAACAAGCTGGCGTCCGATCCAGGAGAAGATCGCGCGCGAAGCGGAGTGAGATTCGATCGCGCGGTCCTGAAGTAACTTTCTTCAGTGCTTCAGCGTATTGGCGACTTTGTAGCTTGCCTCGGTCTTGGCCTTGATGTCGTCGAGCGTCACCCCGGGAGCGATCTCGACGAGCGTCATTCCGCCACCCTTGCGGTCGATACTGAAGACGCCGAGATCGGTGATCACCATATCGACGACGCCGGCACCCGTAAGCGGCAGCGTGCACTGATGCAGGAGCTTGGCCTCGTTCTTGGCCGAATGCTCCATCACCACGACAACCTTCTTGACGCCGCCGACCAGGTCCATGGCGCCGCCCATGCCCTTGACCATTTTGCCGGGGATCATCCAGTTGGCGAGATCGCCATTTTCGGCCACCTGCATGGCGCCGAGAATGGCGATATCGATGTGGCCGCCGCGAATCATCGCAAACGAGTTCCGCCGAGCTGAAAAAGCTGGTGGTCGGTAGCTCGGTGACCGTCTGCTTGCCGGCATTGATCAGATCAGCGTCCTCTTCGCCCTCATACGGAAACGGACCGAAGCCCAGCATGCCGTTCTCCGACTGCAGCTGCACGCTCATTCCGTCCGGAATGAAATTCGACACCAAGGTCGGAATGCCGATTCCCAGATTAACGTAAAAACCGTCACGCAGTTCTTTGGCGGCGCGCTCCGCCATCTGATCGCGGGTCCAAGGCATTAGACTTCATCTCCTGCTCCGGCCGCCGCATCGGATTTCTGACGCTTGCGGACGGTGCGTTGCTCGATGTGTTTGATCGCGTTGGGGACGTGGACGATGCGCTGCACATAAATGCCGGGCGTAATGATGTGGTCGGGATCGATGTCGCCGGGTTGCACCAGATGCTCGACCTCCGCGATCGTCACTTTGCCGGCCGTCGCCATCACCGGATTGAAGTTGCGCGCGGTCTTGCGGTAGACGAGGTTGCCTTCGGTATCGGCCATGAAGGCGTGAACGATGGAGATGTCGGCGACAAGGCCACGCTCCATCACGTAGCGCTCGCCCTCGAACTCGCGCTCATCCTTGTCCTTCGCGATCAGGGTCCCGACGCCGGTCTTGGTGAAGAACGCCGGAACCCCGGCGCCACCGGCGCGAATGCGCTCGGCCAGCGTACCCTGCGGGTTGAATTCGATCTCGATCTCCCCCGCCAGATATTGCTGCGCGAACGTCTTGTTCTCCCCCACATAGGAGGCAATCATTTTCTTGATCTGCCGGGTGTCGAGGAGGACGCCGAGGCCCTTGCCATCGACCCCGCAATTGTTGGAGACGACGGTCAGATTTTTGACCCCGGAATTGCGGATTGCAAGGATCAAGGTCTCGGGAATGCCGCACAGGCCGAACCCGCCGGCCATGATCATCATCCCGTCCTTGAGCAGCCCAGCCAACGCGGATTTTTGGTCCGCATAGACCTTGTTCATGTCTACTCCCGTTCTCCCGGCAAATTCTCAAATACGCATAACGTGGCCGGCGCGAAGGTCAATTAACCCGCCATGCCGTCCATTCCAATAGTCTTGATGATGGGCATCCCAAAAGCGTGCGGATAGTAATTCCAGGCAACGAAGCCCGCGGCGAACAGGATCGCGGCAATGATGGCGCCGAGGAAGCGATTTCGGAACGCAATGAGACTGCCAAGCAACGCCGCGACGAACGCCAGCAACGCCATTAAACCGACGAAAGCCCAATTCACTGCCGACAAATCGATAGGCATTCTGTGCTCCTGATGTACCAACTGGGTGAAACGGGGGGACACGACGCGATCCGCCTACAGACTACCCCACCATGCCGCGCCGCGCGACGCCTTGCCACCCCTTCGCATAAAAAGATATGGCTCCTTTGCACCTGCTCGGCGAGCCGGCAGGAGCGAGAGCGCCGCGGCGAATTTGCCTTCAGCTGGCGGATGCACGCAGAAGAGGAATTTCATGGAGCAGTTTTCCGAACGCCTGCAGACCCCAATCTCGACGGCCGAACTAGAACGCCGCTGGGCTGCCGTGCGCGCCGCCATGGAGCGCGACAAGATCGACGTGCTCCTGATGCAGAACAACAACGATTACATGGGCGGTTACGTCAAATATTTTACTGATTTGCCGGCAACCAACGGCTATCCACTCACGGTCGTATTCCCGCGCGACGATCTCATGACCATGGTCAGCCAAGGCCCGTTCGGCGGCGGCAATCCGACCGCCAACGGCGACGGCATTGCCCGCGGCGTCAAGCAGTGGCTGACCACCCCGAGTTACGCGTCCTGCGTCTACACCGCGAACTACGACCCAGAACTCGCCGCGGCGGCGCTGGCGCCGTACACCGGCGGCACCATCGGCCTCCTTGGCACTTATCAGATGTCGTTTGCACTGGTCGATTATTTGCAGAAGGGCCGCTTCTCCAACTCGCGCTTCGTCGATGCCTCCGACCTCGTCGACCGCATCAAGGTGATCAAGAGCGCCGAAGAACGCGAACTCGTACGCCGCGCGGCGGCGATGCAGGACGGTGCCATGCGCGCCGCCTTCGCCGCGGTGGAACCGGGAATGCGCGACCGCGATATCGCGGCCATCGCCCAATGCTACAGCCAGCGTCACGGCAGCGAAAACGGCATCTATCTTTGTGCGTCAATGCCGCCAGATAAACCGGCACAGTTCAGCCAGCGCCATTTCCAGAACCGCGTCATTGAGAAAGGCGACACCGTCGCTTTGTTGGTCGAAGATTCCGGTCCGGGCGGCATGTACACCGAACTCGGCCGCACCTGTGTGGTCGGCAAGGCCTCACAGGAGATCAAGGACGAGTTCGCCTTTGCGCTTGAGGCTCGCAAATTCAATCTCGCCCTGCTCAAGCCGGGCACACCCTGCAAGGATATTTTTGCCGCTTACAACGACTTCATGCGCAAGAACGGCCGGCCTGAGGAAAAGCGGCTGCATTGCCACGGTCAAGGCTACGATCTGGTCGAGCGGCCGCTGATCCGCAACGACGAACCGATGAATATCGAGAAGGACATGAACATCGTCGTGCATCCGACCTACATTCGCGGCCACGTGCTGTCATGGGTGTGCGACAATTACCTGATCGAGGCCAACGGGCCTTCCGAACGGCTGCACCATTTTCCCGAAATCATCACCGAACTGGGCTGACCGCTCGCCTATAGGGGGTTGGCGCGGCTGACGGAGTTTCGCACAATGGCGGTCCCAGGGGCCGAGGGTGGGACGCCGACATGCGAGGATTAGACGGAAAAACGGCGATCGTTGCCGGAGGCGCGACGCTGATCGGGCAAGCCGTCGCCGAGACCCTCGCCGGCTATGGCTGTAGCGTCGTCATCGCTGATATCAATGTGCCTGACGGCGAAGCAGCGGCCAAAAAGCTCGGCGGCAAAGCGCGCTTCATCCGTTGCGATTTGTGCAGCGACGCAGATATTGCCGCGCTGGTCAAAACAACTGTCGAGGCCACCGGCAGGCTCGATTATCTCGTCAACGTCGCCTGCACCTACCTCGACAACGGCGCCGAGACGACGCGCGCCGATTGGCTGAAGGCTTTCGACGTCAACGTCGTCGGCTCGGTGATGCTGATGCAAACGGCGCGGCCGCATCTGAAAAAGAACAAGGGCGCGATCGTCAATTTCGGTTCGATCTCGGCGCGCGTCGCGCAGACCGGCCGCTGGGTCTATCCGGTGTCCAAGGCCGCGATCCTGCAACTAACGCGCAATCAAGCCATGGACCTTGCCCCGGACGGCATTCGCGTCAATGCCGTCTCGCCAGGCTGGACCTGGAGCAACATCATGGTCGAACTGACCAAAAACGATCGGGCCAAAACCGACGGCGTGGCGAAGCCGTTCCATTTGCTCGGCCGCACCGGCAATCCGGCGGAAGTTGCCGAGGCTGTGGCGTTTCTGTTGTCGGACAATGCAAGCTTCATTACCGGCACCGACATTCGCGTCGATGGCGGCTACACCGCCATGGGACCGGAGCGTGCCGATCCGGCAATACCATTATTGATGGAATGAATAAGAGCACGGCAGCAACTCGCTGTAGATATTTGGGGAGCGCAAAATGGCGAAGAAAGTAATCACGATCGTCGGCGGCGGCCAATCGGGCCTGCAGCTTGGCAACGGTCTTTTGTCGGCCGGCTATGACGTCCGTCTCGTGCAAGATCGCAAAGGCGATGAGATCCGTGCCGGCAAGGTCATGTCGAGCCAGTGCATGTTCGACATCGCACTGAGCTACGAGCGCGAGCTCGGCTTGAATTTCTGGGACAAGGAATGCCCGACCGTCGACTCGATCAACTTTACCGTTCCGGCGCCCGATGGATCGGGCAACAAGGCGATCGATTGGAATGGAATGCTCGACAAGCCGGCGCAGGCGGTCGATCAGCGGATAAAATTTCCGCGATGGATGCAGGAATTTGAAAAGCGCGGCGGCACCATCGAATACAAGGCCGCCTCCACCGCCGACCTCGAAAAGTACGCCGCGCAATCCGACCTGGTCATCGTCGCGGCCGGCAAGGGCGACATCGCCCGGCTGTTCGAGCGCGATGCGCAAAAGAGCCAGTTCGATGCCCCGCAGCGCGCGCTGGCGCTGACCTATGTCAAAGGATTGACTCCGCGCCCGCACCATTCCGCGGTCGCGTTCAATCTTATTCCGGGCGTCGGCGAATATTTCGTCTTTCCCGCGCTGACCACGACCGGGCCTTGCGAGATCATGGTGTTTGAAGGCGTGCCGGGTGGCCCGATGGATTGTTGGGGCGATGTTTCGACCCCCGACCAGCATCTCGCGAAATCGAAATGGATTCTCGACACCTTCCTGCCGTGGGAAGGCGCACGCGCCAAAACCTGCCAGCTCACCGACGCCAACGGCATCCTCGTCGGACGTTTTGCGCCGACCGTGCGCAAACCGATCGCGCGACTGCCGTCCGGCAAAGCGGTGTTCGGGATGGCCGACGTGGTCGTGCTTAACGACCCGATCACCGGGCAAGGATCGAACAACGCATCGAAGTGCGCGAAGATCTATCTCGACTCCATCCTCGCACAGGGCGACAAGCCGCTCGACCAGGCGTGGATGCAGGCGACGTTCGATCGCTTCTGGGATTACGTCCAGTACGTGACCGGCTGGACCAACGCGTTGCTGCAGCCGCCACCGCCGCACGTCCTCAACATCATGGGCGCCGCGCAGGGTTTCCCGGTTTTGGCCAAACGCATCGCCAATGGCTTCAACGAGCCGCTGGATTATTTTCCGTGGTTCGCGGTGCCGGAAGAAGCCGACAAATATCTCAAGTCGCTGGCCGCTTAATCGCGCTACGTTTTCTTCAGCGTGCGCGCGACATAATCGCGGATATAGCCGAGCGATTCCGGCGCGGCCCATATATCGGTGACGCTTTTGTCGGTCGCCGATCCGCTCCGTGCAACACTCTCGCTAATCCCCTGGCGGAGCTGTTTCTTGGCTTGAGCGAAAGCCGCAGGCGAGAGCCGCGCAAGTTGCCGCGCCGCCGCCATCGCCTCCCCCATCAACGCTTCAGCCGGCACCACGGCATCGACCCAGCCGCGCTGCAGCGCTACATCAGTGTCGTAGGTAGCCGCACCGAACGTAAACTCAGGCAGGTACCGCGACGGCACCGCAAAACGCACGATCTCAAAAGCCAACGCCGGAAACGGCACGCCGACCTGCAACTCGGTGATGCCGATGCGACCATTGCCCTGCGCCATGATGCGGCGATCGGCGCAGCATGCGAGCACGCAACCGCCGGCGATGGCATGACCGTTGATCGCGGCCACCACGGGCTTGGGAAGAAAAAACACCGCATCGTAAAGCCGGTGCAGCGACGGCAGGAACGCACGCACATAATCTGCGCCGGCCGCGCTCAGCCGGATGAGATCGACGCCGGCGGAAAATATCCGGCCTTGCCCGGTCACGACAACCGCACGCGCATCCGAGCTGCGAAGTTCCTCAAAGCATTTCGCCAGGCCCTCGCATAGCTCGATGTCGAGCGCGTTGGCCTTGCCGTGCCTGATAGTGACGACTGCAACGTCGCCGTCGTTTTTCAGATCGATCATGCTCCACTCATCGCGCGCATAAGCAATCGAACGAATACCGCACTCCATGCGGACAGTGCTAGTGCACGCTTGCGGCTCATCTGGACGAAGCACTTGGGGAGAAGGTTAAGAGCGACCAAATTGGGGCCACGGTTTGCGCGAAAAAATCCGCAATTGCGTCACTCTTAGGTCACGGCGGCCTGTCCCGAATGCGTCCGACGGTCCCGTAATGGAGGGCGTAATGCCGCGTATTCGTATCGCCGCCGCAGGCGCAGCTCTGCTGTTGCTCTCAAGCTTGACCGCCGGCGGCGCGACGGCACAAACAGTAACCGATCAGGCGCCCGGTGGGCCGCTGCAATTGCTGCATTGGCTGCGCGCTGGGTCGCAGGCGAACAAACCCACGACCAAGCCCGGCGCCAAAACAGCCGAGAGAAAGACCATACGCACCGCAGCCGCATTTACCAAACACCGCCGGCATCCGACGGAAACCGCAGCAGCAAGGCTGCCCGCTCGTGTCTGGCCGGCGAACAATCCCACCACACCGCCAGAAACGACGATACCGAGAACGACGCTGGCTTCTGCCCCGCCAGCGGGGTTGACGCCCGGTGTGCCGGTCCCGAATGAACTCGTCGTCGCCGGCCAAACCGTGCAGCTTGCCGCACCGAACGAAGTCAACGAACTCGACCGCGCCGCCAGCGACACGCAGTCGCCGGCCAGCGACGTCGGCTCAACTGACACGCCCTCGCCGGCTCCGGCAAAGAACGAAGTCGCCGAGGCGTCGTCGAAGTCGGACTTTCTGATAGCGGCGCCACAACCGCCGTCTGCGAGCCAGTTAGCAGCCAGGTCAATAGCCAAGTCAGTAACCATCCCGGCAGCCAAGTCGGCACCGCTTCATGGATCGCGCAGGTCCTTGCAGCACTCGGCGGTGCGGTGGCCGCCGGCTCCGCAGCCTGGTTCCTGATCGGCGTCACACCGCAGCGGACGTATGGGTAGCTTGAGGCTTTCCGCGCGTCACTCAGCGGCACCGCGGAATGAAGCCTTGGTGGTGACGCGTTCAGCGTCAGCCTTGAGTGACTTGAATAAGTCGAGGGCCTCTTTCGGCTTCAGGTTCTTGTGCACGACAGCACCGACCGCGGCGATCATGGCCTTGGGCGCATCCGATTGGAAAATATTGCGGCCCATATCGACGCCGGCGGCGCCTTGCTGGACGGCGTTGTAGGCCATCGTCAGCGCTTCCAGTTCCGGAAGTTTTTTGCCGCCGGCCATCACAATCGGCACCGGGCATGACGCGGTGACGGTCTCGAAGCCGTCATCGACGTAATAGGTCTTCACATATTGCGCCCCGAGCTCGGCGATGATGCGGCATGCGAGCCGAAAATATTTGGCGTCGCGCACCATCGCCTTGCCGACGGCGGTGATGCCCATGACCGGAATGCCGACGCGCAAGCCCGCATCGACCAGCTTGGTCATATTGTGCACCGAGCGGGTCTCGTGCTCGCCGCCGATGAACACCTGGATGCCGACGCCGGCGGCGTTCAACCGCACCGCATCGTCCATGTCCATGGCAATCTGCTCGTCGGAGAGTTCCTCGCGCAGAATGCTCGGGCCGCCACTCGCGCGCAGCACCATCGGCTTGCCGCATTCCGCCGGAATGAGCGAGCGCAAAATCCCGCGCGTGCAAAACAGCGCGTCGCACGACGGCAACAGCGGAACGATGGAGAGATCGATGCGCTCGAGCCCCGTAGTTGGGCCCTGGAAATAGCCGTGGTCGACGGCAAGCATCACGGTGCGGCCAGAAACCGGGTCGAACACCCGCGCCATCCGGTTCTTCATGCCCCAGTCGAGCTGATGGGATCCTTTCAGGAAAAACCCCGGCGTCTGCTGCGGTTGATCGACCGCGTAGCGTTCCCCTTCCTTATCGGCTTCCGGCATGTGCGCCTTTCCCCGCCCTGCGTTTTGGGCGCTGTCGGAAAGACGTATGCGTCATCGCTTTTGCGCCAGCAAGACGGACTAGATGCTTCCGCATCGGCGTGCGCGATGCGCTTGGGCCATTTTGAGGCCTTCGGGATTATCCCCTTGAGGCAGGTAAGTAAAATGCTGCGATGCAACAATGAGGACGTTCCAGATTACGAGGTCAGTAGGCAGGGATTGTAGAAGGGGTGCCGTCGGCGGGTTGGCTGAAAACTTGGAGCTGGCCGATTCTGACGACCAGTTCGTCGTCAAGCACAACGCGCACTTTGATAAGCCCCGGCTCCCTCAAAATCAGCGGCGTAAATACAAGAGGCATTTCTACCCTCATGAAAGAGAGGTCGGCCTTAGGGAAGGCAGACAGTGCCGCTTTCGATTCCTCAGCCCCCTTAATCAAGCCAGTCAGTTCACCTTCAATTTGTGCTGGCCTCTCGTAATTTTCTTCGTCGCCGGGAAGAAAAATCTTTAGACGCGCCGGTTCTTTTATGGCTGTCGCTCGCTGAAAAAAATTTATGCCGCACACGAACTTCGGAATAACAATGGGAAACTGATCATGGACAAACATAACTGCGCGGTAGACTCCAATGAACGAAGCCTTGCCGCCAAGCTCTTGCCGGACGTCATCGCAGAAAATGGTGTGCCCAAAATAATCCGGGGTTTCGAGAATCTTCATGCGGCGACAGCCCGTGGTTGCGGACCTGTTGAAGTCTTTGGGAACGAGTTGGCATTCCCGGCCATGGCTCTAAAAGTTACACCCGGGCTTAGTGTCTCGGTCCAAATCTCCTTTTTTATGGACGGTGTTTGAACGCCAGCGGGCGTAAAAATCATGCCAGTACTGCGATCAATTGCCTGAATGCGAATTTCCACATTAAGAGCCTCAGCAATTGAGGCTATTGTGTTGATGGTCCAATTCGGATCGCCGTTGAACCAACGCGAAACCTCACCTTTGTTGGTGCCAAGAAGCTTTGCGAAGGCAAGAAAAGTAAAGGGCGCACGCTTACGACGCTCAGTAATTACGGCCCAGAAAAGGCTGACGAACGCCGATCGGAGCATGCCCCGGACGTAAGATCGGACGAACTTTGGTTCTGTTTTACGAGTTGTCGTCGACATCTCTAAATACTCCACTCAGATAGTCAGCGACGGAGATGCCACTGTGTGGCGCTTGGCCGCTGAAAATTTCCTCCCAATCTTCGATCACCTCTTGGCTTGCCGCTGGGTATTGTCGAAACAGTCGGTTCTTGTCCCACGCACGAAACGCGACGAACTGGTCTTTCTCGATCCACCGGCCGAGAAGCCGCCAACCTGGGGGCGGTCTTCTGGGACAAAGTGCCCAGACCTCATTCACTCCAACTATTTGCTCGACATCCGGCTTCCGGTCCGTGAATTTGCGGCTGACGGTCACGAGTTGCCCGGCTGAAAAAATGCCGATTAGAGTTTCTGTTGCGGGAGCTGGGAAAAGGCCAAATTGAACATGACCATCCAATAAGGCGTCTATCTCCGGCGTCACGAGCAAATACCTTTGCTGGTCAGCCAATGGCCGCAACGGTTCACGAAGCAGTAGCTTCTTGTCCGAATGGCTCTCAGCAAAGATAGTGAGGTTGTGTTAAAAGTCAACCACCCCTCCCCAGCCCAGACAGGGGGTTCAACTTAGGGTAAACATTTCCCAGATTAGCCTAGGTTCAGTACGCTGAGTTTATAGCCGCAAGGGCCGCGCCAGAATGTTGACGCTCTCGGACGCCATCAAGACAGACCGGTTAGCTCAGTTCATTGAGCAAGAGGAAGCGCGCGGGGTCGGTCCGATTGATCTGGGTGAGTTAGACGCAGCAATCAAAAGGTTGGCGACTACACCGCTGAAATCAAAAGATCGAACATCGCATTCGTCATCTGGCGATGGTTCGAACGGAACGTAAATTCCTTCAGATAACGGTCCATATATTTTTCGCTGACGTGAATGTGCGTGCTCTTGATTAAGTTCTTGAACAGCCGCCAAAAACTTTCGACGCTGTTTGTGTGGTGATATTCGTCACGGCGGTAATTGAATTTCCGCCATTCCTTTTTGGAATGATTGACCGCTTTGTGGTCGTACCCGGCTTTGCTGAGTAAATCGATAGATCGGCAACTCGTCGGTAGAGACAGCCGAACCGGCTTCGATGTTCTCATAAATGAACGGGCGAACGGACTCCGATTTAAGGTTCGGGACGGACTTGGCAATGGTGCGTCCGCCGCGTTCGACCATGCCGAGCACGATAGTCTTGTTGTCGCCCCTTCCGGGCTTGCCCATTGCGCGGTAGCCGCCGATGAAAGCTTCGTCGATTTCGATGTGGCCTTTCATCGTCTCGAAGCTGTCGGCCTTGGCCATGAGGATGCGGATTTGCTGGCCCATGCGCCAAGCCGTCTTGTAGGTCACGCCAAGCGCTGCGCTGTAGCTCTTTGCCGCTCACGCCATGCCGGGTCGTGACGAACAGATAGATCGCATAGAACCAAACCTGCAGCGGCGTGCGGGTGTCCTGAAAAACCGTCCCGGCAGTCGGGTAAACGTGGTGCCCGCAGTGGGCGCACGAAAAGGCGCGGCGCTCCGCGAGCTTGTGGAAGGTGCCGTATACCTCGCACGCACCGCAGGTATGCCGGACGCCAAATCGTACTTCCATGATGTGGCTCAGACAGGCGGCTTCGTCCGGGAAACGGGCGAAGAACTCGCCTACGGTGAGCCTTCCAAGCTTTTGAAGTTGCGTATCTTTTGACATGACGACCTCTCGAATGTCGTCAATGTAGAACATCTGCGTACGTGCGTCAAGGGGATAATCACCGAGGCCTTGGCATAGTTCCTGTTTTGTTCTAGTATAGCTCAGACTGAGAACATACAGCGAATATCTACCGGTCCCACACAACCATGACCGAGCTTAATGCCCATACATTGGCACGAAGTCGAGCCGTCGTTATGGCGGAACTCCGCCGTTTGCTACCCGGGGTAGAGAATTTACCCACAGCCCTCCCCTTCGGCCTTGCTGTCCTTGATTCCCACCTCCCGCAAGGCGGCTTGGCCCGGGGCGGCTTGCATGAGGTCGTACCCGAACAAGGCGCCACGCCTGCCGCCTTCGGCTTCATGGCGGCGATCCTTAGCCTCCTTTATTCCCCTCCCCCTTGTGGGGAGGGGTTAGGGGTGGGGGTCGGGAGGCTCGGTAAAAGCGTCGACGCTCCCGCGTCACCTCGCGACCCCCCACCCTTCCCTCCCCCACAAGGGGGGAGGGAAAAGATCGTCTTCGTCGTGCCACGCTATGAAGTGCGCGAACTCGGCCGGCTTTGCGGTCATGGCCTCAACGTTTTCGGTCTCGATCCGGCTCGCCTGATCCTGGTCGAGACCACGCATCGCAAAGACACCCTGTGGGCTCTGGAGGAGGCGTTGCATTCGGGCGCGCCCGCCGCCATCGCCGGCGTCATCGACCAGCTCGAACTGAAACTGAGCCAACGGCTGCAGCTTGCGGCCACGGCTGCGGGTCTACCGCTGTTGCTGCTGCGACCAGCGCGAAATCTGGAATCGAGCGCGGCCGCGACGCGCTGGCGCGTCGGTACGGCGAAAGCCGCACGCGACCGCTTCGGCCTGTTCGCACGCTCACGATGGCATCTGCAACTTGAACGCTGCCGCAACGGACGGCCCGGCGACTGGATGGTGGAGTACGATCATGTCGCGCATCGTTTCAGTCTGGCTGCCGCGCTGGCCGATCCTGCGTTTTCTCACAGCACAGGCGAAAAATTCTTCGAAAAATCCTTGCGGCAAGCCGGTTGATCCCGACCTGCCGTTCATTCTTGCCGTGACCGCCGCCGGGGGACCGCGGATCGCAGCCTTGAACGAGACCGCAGAAGCCGCTGGCCTAGTGCGCGGTGAGCCATTGGCTGATGCGCGCGCGAAAACCAGTGACTTGCAGACTCGCGAGGTCGACGAAGCCGCCGATGACGCTGCGCTGCGGCGGCTGGCGCTGTGGGCGACGCGTTATACGCCGACCGCTTCGCCATTGTGCAGGGATATCTGGAGCACGGAGAACGGCGCCGACGGATTTTTCCTCGACATCGAAGGCGCCGCGCATCTGTTCGGCGGCGAAGAGAAATTACTCGCCGATCTTTCTTCCCGGCTCAAAAGCTTCGGCCTGCCGGCGCGGCTCGCCGTCGCTTCGACGCCAGGCGCGGCCTGGGCGCTGGCGCGTTATCACCCCGCGCCCTCTTTCGTTCTGCCCTCGGGGCAGGAAAGCGAAGCGCTTAAACCGTTGCCTATCGAAGCGTTGCGGCTTTCGCCGGAAACCTGCGCGACACTGCGCCGGCTCGGCCTTAAATCCGTCGGCGCGCTGCTCGACAAACCGCGCGCGCCCTTTGCCGCGCGGTTTCCGGCCGAACTGTTGCGGCGTGTAGACCAGGCGCTCGGCCGCATCGACGAGCCGCTGGTGCCGATCGTGGCGCCGCCGGTCTATCACACGCTGCGTTATCTGCTCGAACCGATCTTCACACAGGAAGCCGCCGTGGCGTTCGCCACGCGTCTGATGCAGACGCTCGCCCACGTGCTCACCCGCGACGATGTCGGAGCGCGCGCGTTGCGGCTGTCGCTCTATCGCGTCGATGGCGAAATCAGGACGGTCGACATCGCGCTGACGCTGCCGACACGCAATGTCTCTCATGTGGCGCGGATGATCGAGCTGAAGCTCGAGGCGCAAGCGGCAACAGAAGATGCCGGCTTCGGCTTTGAAGCCATCGGGCTTGCCGTCACTCGCGCCGAAACCATCCCGGCGCAACAAAACGATCTTATTGGCGACGACAGCAGCACTGCCGACAAAATGGCCCGCTGCGCAATTTTGGTCGATACACTGCGCCAACGCCTTGGATCGCAAAGCGTGCGGCGGTTCGAGCCGGTCGCCAGTCATATTCCGGAGCGCGCCGAAGTTTCGTTGCCGGTTGCCCGTGAAGCTTCCGCACCATGGCCGGAACCGGAGCAAACGCGACCATTGTTGCTGTTGCCCCACGCCGAGCCGGCCGAAGAAGTCATGGCCGTCATCCCCGATGGTCCGCCGCGGCGGTTTCGCTGGCGTGGGGTGATTTATGAGGTCGCCGGCTCACAAGGTCCGGAACGTATCGGCGCCGAATGGTGGCGCCAGAGCGCGCCAAACTCTTCCGTTCATTCCCGCGAAAGCGGGAATCCGGCAACGAATGGGAGAGACCAACTGGATCCCCGCCTTCGCGGGGACGAGCGGCAAAACGCTCCGACGCGCGATTATTACCTGGTCGAAGACGCCGTCGGTCATCGCTTCTGGCTCTATCGCGAAGGCCTCTACGAACGCGAGACAGCGGCAGCGCGCTGGTTCGTGCACGGGCTATTTGCGTGAATTCTTTCGCGTGAGAGTGCAGATGACCGATTACGCCGAACTTTCTGGAAAAACTAATTTTTCCTTCCTGCGTGGAGCCTCGCACCCGCAAGAAATAGTCGCGACCGCCGATGAGCTTGGGTGTTTCGCCATCGGCATTGCCGACCGCAATTCTTTTGCCGGCGTGGTGCGCGCCTATGACGAATGGAAAAAGAGAAAAAGCATCAAGCTTGTTGTCGGCACGCGGTTGGTCTCCGTCGATGGCTTTGAGGTTCTCGCCTATCCGACCGATCGACAGGCCTACGGGCGTCTTTGCCAATTGCTGACCAGCGGCAATCGCAAGGCAAAGAAAGGCGAATGCCATCTGACCTTCGACGACATTCTCGCCGCGAGCGAAGGCCAGATGTTGATCGCCTTACCGCCGGTGGAATTGTTCGCTTCGTCCTCCCCCGTGGAGCAAAGCGGAACGGGGGAGAGGGACCGCACGAAGTGCGGTGGAGGGGGCACACTGAGTAGCCGTTTCTTGCCGCGCGAACCTTCTGCGCCACGCCCCCTCCACCATGCTGAGCCTGTCATCGGGCCGGCCACTTCGGGCCGGACCCGTTGGCATGGTCCCCCTCCCCCGCTTCGCGGGGGCGGAAAAACGGCGGCTTTTATCGAACGTCTCTCCGCCCTAGCCCGCACCGCACCCGGCCGCATCTTCCTGGCCGGGGTCCATTATCATCGCGGCGACGAGCCGCGCCGGTTTGGGCTTTTGGCCGAACTCGGCGAGCGCCTTCGTGCGCCGCTGGTCGCTATCAACGATGTTGCCTATCACGCGCCGGAACGCCGGCCGCTTGCCGACATGCTCACTTGCGTGCGCGAGAAATGCACCATTGCCGAAGCCGGCTTAAGGCTTGCCGTCAATGCCGAGCGCCATCTCAAGCCCCCGGCAGAGATGGCGCGGCTGTTCAGAAATTTTCCCGAAGCTATCGCCCGCACGATCGAGATCGCCAAGGCGTGCCATTTCTCGCTCGGCGAACTGAAATACGAATATCCCGATGAGCCGGTGCCGGAAGGCAAAACCGCGCAGCAGCATCTCGAAGATCTCACCTGGGCCGGCGCGCAGGATCGCTATCCGAAAGACAAATATCCGGAAGGCATCCCTGACGACGTCGCGAAGCGGCTCCATGACGAACTCGCGCTGATCGCCAAGCTCGATTATGCGCGCTACTTCCTCACCGTCCATGACGTGGTGGCCTTCGCGCGCGGACAGGAGAAGGAAATCCTCTGCCAGGGTCGCGGCTCGGCGGCAAACAGCGCGGTTTGCTATTGCCTCGGCATCACTTCGGTAAACCCGGAAAAGACCAAACTTCTGTTTGCCCGCTTCATTTCCGAGAACCGCGGCGAGCCGCCCGACATCGACGTCGATTTCGAGCACGAGCGGCGCGAGGAGGTGATCCAGTACATCTACCGGCGTTACGGCCGCGACCGCGCCGCGATCTGTTCGACCGTCGTGCATTACCGCTCCCGGCGCGCCATCCGCGAAGTCGGCAAAGTTTTGGGCCTGACCGAGGATGTGACCGCGGCGCTGGCCAAAACGGTATGGGGCTACAGCGATGGATTGCTGGACGAACACATCCGTCAGGCCGGGCTTGATCCTTCAAATCCGGCGATCCGGCAAGCGGTTGATCTCGCCGGCGAACTGATCGGCTTTCCGCGCCATCTGTCCCAGCATGTCGGCGGCTTCGTGCTCACCCGCGCGCCGCTCGACCAGACGGTGCCGATCGGCAATGCCGCCATGGAAGATCGCACCTTCATCGAGTGGGACAAGGATGACATCGACACGCTCGGACTCATGAAGGTCGATGTGCTTGCGCTTGGCATGCTGAGCTGCCTACGCCGCGCGCTTGATCTCTTGCAGCAGCATTACGGCAAGGCCTATTCGCTCGCCACGCTGCCGCAGGACGACCCTGCCGTCTACGAGATGCTGTCGCACGCCAACTCAGTCGGCGTGTTCCAGGTCGAGAGCCGCGCGCAGATGTCGATGCTGCCGCGCCTGAAACCGCAATGCTTCTACGATCTCGTTATCGAGGTTGCGATCGTGCGGCCTGGGCCGATCCAGGGCGATATGGTGCACCCTTATCTGCGCCGGCGCGATGGCATCGAGAAGGAGCATTACCCCTCGCCCGATCCGGCACACGGACCACCGGACGAATTGAAAGAGGTTCTCAAACGCACCCTCGGCGTGCCGCTGTTCCAGGAGCAGGCGATGCAGATCGCCATCACCGCGGCGAAATTCACGCCCGACGAGGCCGATGGGCTCCGCCGCGCCATGGCCACCTTCCGTCATAACGGCACGGTCCATCTGTTCCGCGACAAGTTCATCAACGGCATGACGATGCGCGGCTATGACCGCGAGTTCGCGGAAAACTGCTTCGGCCAGATCGAAGGCTTTGGCGAATACGGTTTTCCCGAAAGCCACGCCGCGAGCTTTGCGCTTCTGGTCTATGCCTCGGCATGGATCAAATGCCGTTATCCGGAGGTGTTCTGCGCCGCCATCATCAACAGCCAACCGATGGGCTTTTATCAACCGGCACAGCTCACCCGCGATGCACGGGCGCACGGCGTCGAAATCCGCGCCGCCGATGTCAATTGCAGCGATTGGGATTGCACGCTGGAGGCAAGTTCTTGTTCCGCTCATTCCCGCGCAAGCGGGAATCCAGTGGAAGAGTCCGTTGACACGGTGAACTCTACAGGGTCCCCGCTTTCGCGGGGACGAGCGGACAGCGGCCATGCCGTGCGCCTTGGCTTCCGCGTCATCCACGGGCTCAATGAAGACGAGCTGAAAAATCTCATCGCGGCACGCGGCAATGGTTTTTCCTCGATCGAGCGAATGGCAGCTATTGCCGGCGTTTCACGTTTCACCATCGAGCGGCTGGCCGAAGCGGACGCGTTCCGCTCGTTGGGGCTCGATCGGCGCGCCGCGTTATGGGCGGCCCGACGGCTTGACGTGATCGGCGCTCATCCGGCACGCCGCACCAGTTCCACCGCGACGCAAGCCCCGCTTCCGCTCTTGACGCCGCATCTGAGCGACGAACTTTTCCCGGAGGAAGCGGTCGCACTTCCGGCCATGCCGCTCTCCGAACACGTGGTGGAAGATTACGTGGCAACCGGCTTGTCGCTGAAGGAGCATCCAGTCCGCTTCTTCCGCGATCGCCTCACCACGCTCGGCGCCCTGCCCAACGCCGGCCTTCGCGGCGACGAATTGCGTCAGGATTCGAGAGTCACCGTCGCTGGCCTAGTGCTGGTGCGGCAGCGGCCCGGGACAGCCAAGGGCGTGATCTTCATGACGCTCGAAGACGAAACCGACATCGCCAACATCATCGTTTGGCCGAAAGCATTTGAAAAAAATCGCCGGATCGTAATGACGGCGCGTTTTCTCGCCGTGCGCGGGCGCCTGCAACGGGCCGGCCTCGTCATCCACGTCGTCGCAGAAGGTTTTGTCGATCTTTCCGCCGAGTTACCGTGGCTGCGCGAAGGCGGCGATCTGTTTTCACCCAAATTCTCCGGCGGCACGCTGCCGCAGGAGAAGGACAGTCCGTTTGGTGGCAAGCCTATCAGCGCTCACCCGCTGGACGCGCAGCTTCTACTTAAGAGCCGGGATTTTCATTAGCTCGTCATTGCGAACGAAGCGAAGCAATCCAGCCTTCGACACTCAAGCTGGATTGCTTCGTCGCTCCGCTCCTCGCAATGACGAGTTAAGGACCCTTCCCCACGCTCTTTTCCAGTACGCGCGCGAGGCGCTCGGAAAACGATTTCGGATCGGTCGGGCGATCGCCTTCGAGCACGCGTGCCTCATCGAGCAACAGATGCGCGGCATCCTCTTTCAGGGTTTGCTCGCCATCGCCAAGCCCTGCCAGCGCCACCACGAGCTGATGACGCGGATTGACCTCCAGGATCGGCTTCGACGCAGCATTCAGCCGCCCGGAGCCGGCGAGGAGCTTCTCTAACGCCCGGTCAGGTCCGCTTTCGCCGGCAACGAGACAGACGGCGCTATCCGTAAGCCGGTCCGACGCACGCACTTCGGCGACGGCATCGCCAAGCGTGCCTTTCATAAAGGCCAGGAAATCCTTGACCAAACCTTCCTGCTCCGGAGCCGCGGCTTCCTCCGCATCGACGCGCGGAATGAGCGCCAGATCGGCGGCGCCTTGCGTCACCGACTTAAATGGCTTGCCCTCGAACGACACGCCGGACATGACCCAGAAGGTATCAACCGGATCAGGCAGCAGCAGCACCTCGATGCCCCGGGCACGGAAACCCTCGAGATGCGGCGACGATTTCAACCGTTCGATATTGTCGCCGGCCAGATAGTAGATCGCGGTCTGATTGGATTTCAGCGCCCCGACGTAGTCCTTGAGGCTGCGCCACGTATCGGCCGGACCAGTGGTCTTAAAACGCGCCAGCGCAATCATGGCGTCGCGGCGCTCGAAATCCTCGTAGATGCCTTCCTTCAGCACAGCGCCGAAAAGGTCCCAGATTTTCGTGTAGGTGTCCGGCTCCTTGTCGGCGAGCCGTTCCAACTCGCTCAACACCCGGCTGGTCGCGCCCTTCCTGATCGCTGCGAGGAGCGGGCTCTCCTGGATCTTTTCGCGCGAGACGTTCAGCGGCAGATCGGCGCTGTCGACCAGGCCGCGGACGAACCGCAGATAGCGCGGCAGAATGTCGGCATCGTCGGTGATGAACACCCGCTTGACGTAGAGCTTGATGCGGCCCTTCCGGTCAGGATCAAACAGGTCGAACGGCCGCGAACCGGGAACGAAGAACAGCGACGTGTAGTCGTGCCGGCCTTCGGCGTGGAAATGGATCGTCAGCGCCGGCTCATCGAACTGCCCGGCGATGCTGCGATAAAAATCGGTGTACTCGGCCGTCGTAATCGAAGACTTCGGCTTCGCCCACAGCGCCGCACCGTCGGTTACCTCGGCAGGCTCGGCGCCGGACTTCTCGATAATCGCGATCGGAACCGGCACATGGCCCGATTGCGCCTTGATCAGCCGTTCGACGGTAAAACGCTCGGTGTACTCCTTGGCGCTTTCCATCAGATGCAGGACTACGCGGGTGCCGCGACGCGGCGCTTCGATGACAACCGGATCGACCGGCGCAACGGTGAAGCTGCCTTTGCCGTCGGACGACCAGACAAAAGCGTCATCCGAACCGGCGCGCCGCGAAATCACCTCGACGCGTTCGGCCACCATGAACACCGAATAAAAGCCGACGCCGAACCGCCCGATCAGCGCGGTTTCCTCGTCCGCCTGCGCAGCCTCGATCCGGTCAAGAAATGCTTTGGTACCCGAGCGGGCAATGGTGCCGAGCGCCTCGACCATTTCGTCACGGCTCATGCCGATGCCGTTGTCCTCAACCGTAAGCTGGCGCTTATCCGCATCGAGCGCGATCGTGATGCGCGGCTTTGGATCGTCGCCGAGCAGCGCCGGCGCCGCGAGAGCATCGTAACGCAAACGCTCGCTGGCGTCGGCGGCATTGGCGATCAGTTCGCGGAGAAAGACGGACTTTTCGGAATAGACCGAGTGCACCATCAGCTGCAGCAGCTTGGCAACGTCGGCCTCGAATGGTCGGCTCTCCGATTGGGTCTCCTCGGTCATGGTCATGGCAGTGTTCCGGCAAAATTATCTGGTTCGGAGATGGAGCGAACCAGCCGTTAATTCAAGGCCAGCGCCGGCCATCACCTACGACGCGGCTAGAATATCGGGTGTGTGGATGTGTTCGGGCCGGACGCCAACACCGAGGAGGCGACCGGGTATCCGCCGCAACAGAGGAATGAGATCAAACAACCTCAGCAGCAGCGGCGGCTTTGGCCGCTGCGTACCGGATAGTGCGCGCCTGACAACTTGACGTTGGATGATCAGCTGGAGCCCCTGCGTAAAACGCACCGCGAACGAGCGCCGGGCCTGGATGGCGCGAAGGTCGTCATCGCTCACGGCGCCCGCTTTTAGAGGCGCAGCGAGGCGGTTCGCCGCGGCTACCGCATCCTGGATGGCGAGGTTGATGCCGACCCCGCCGATCGGCGACATCGCATGCGCAGCATCGCCGATGCAGATCAGTCCAGGCCGCCACCATTGCCGCAGCCGATCGACGGTGACGGTCAGAAGCTTGATGTCATCCCAGCTTTTCAAGTCTGCAACCCGGTCGGCAAGAAATGGCGACATCATCTGAACGCGATCGCGGAACGCGTCGAGACCTGAGGCCTTCACTCGATCGATCCCGCCCTTTGGAATAACGAACGCGCATTGCCAGTAATCGCCGCGATTGAGCATGATCATCATCACGCCGGCTTCGATGTGGCCGAATGTTTCGGTTTCGTCGGTTTCCTTTCGCGGCAGCCGAAACCAGAGCACGTCCATGGGCGCGCCAAAGTCATCGCCGATTAACCCGGCCTTTTCACGTATCGTCGAGTGACGGCCGTCGGCGCCGACGACCAGGTCAGCGCGGATCGTAAGTTCGCCGTCGGGCGTCCGCGCAAGAACGCCGACGACGCGGCCGCCCTCCTCGATCAGGTCGGTCGCCTCTGCGCACATCCGCAGATCGAACGACTTGTAGCGTTTGCCCCGGGCTGCGAGAAAATCGAGAAAATCCCACTGCGGCATTAGCGCCACGTATTTGCAGCGGGTCGGCAAGTGGGTGAGATCGATCATACGAACGCGTTGGTCGCCGACCTGCGCGGTCATGTGGTCGAGCTTTTGATGCGGCAGTTGCAGAAAATCATCTAGCAGGCCGAGCTCGTACATTAGTTCGAGAGTTCGAGGGATGAATGGTGTCGCCGCGAAAGTCGCGCAAAAAATCGGCGTGCTTCTCCAGCACGACGACACCGACACCGGCGCGCGCCAGCAGAAAACCCAGCATCATCCCGGCCGGGCCGCCGCCGGCGATGCAGCACTTGGTGGTGATCAGCGCATTCGGCATAACCACACGCCCGTTTTATTCGGCGCCGAGGGGAAAACGCCGACCGACTATCGGGTTATCAGGCCGGTTGCGGCGTCTTCTGCGGCGCTACCCCGAGCTTCTTCTGCAGGCTCGTTGACGAGGTGGTGTATTGGAACACCAATCGCTTCTCCGGATAAACGTAGTGATACGCCTTTTGTGCCATCAGCGCCCCCTCGTGGAAGCCTGAGAGAATGAGTTTGAGCTTGCCGGGGTACCAGTTGATATCGCCGATGGCGAAAATGCCCGGCGTGCTGGTCTCGAACGCCGCAGTCTCGACCGGGATCAATTCGTTGTTCTTGAGTTCAAAGCCCCAGTTTGCGACCGGCCCGAGCTTCATGGTCAGGCCGAAGAACGGCAGCAGCATATCGCAGGCGAGGTCCATGACCGAGCCGTCATTGGTTTTGACGGCGGCCTTGGCGAGCTGACCCTCTTCGCCTTGCAGTGAGGTGACCTGACCCAACACGAAATCGATTTTGCCCTCGCCGACGAGCGCCATCATTTTGTTGACGCTATCGGGCGCGGCGCGAAATTCGCTGCGCCGATGCACCAGCGTGAGATGCTTGGCTATCGGCGCAAGGTTAAGGGTCCAATCGAGTGCGCTGTCACCGCCGCCAACGATCAGGACGCGTTTGTCGCGGAACGCCTCCATCTTGCGGACGGAATAGAACAGCGATTTGCCTTCGTAGGGTTCCACGCCCGGGATCGGCGGCCTCTTCGGCTGGAACGAGCCGCCCCCGGCAGCAATCACCACGACCTTGCATTCAAATTCCTTGCCCTGATCGGTGGTCACGCGAAACAGCGGTTCGCCGATCTTCTCGACCTTGTCGACCATCTCATTGAGATGAAACTGCGGGTTAAACGGTTTGATTTGCTCCATCAATCCATCAACAAGGCCTTGCGCGCTGGTCATCGGAATGCCCGGAATGTCGTAGATGGGCTTTTCCGGATAAAGCTCGGCGCACTGGCCGCCGATCTTGTCGAGAATGTCGATGAGGTGCGTCTTCATGTCGAGCAGGCCAAGCTCGAACACCGCGAAGAGTCCGATCGGGCCGGCTCCAATGATAACGACGTCAGTCTTGATAGGTTCGCCCATGTCTGTATTGCCTATGCCGCTCTATGCCTTGTCGTCGTACCGTCTTTGATGGCTGGGTTTGGTGAGGTCGCAAGTGTCTAGCGCGCTCGCCGCGGCAGGGAAAGAGGAAGCGGAGCCACCGGCACGCAGGCCAGGACGCCGAATTTGTCCCAGCTTAACTTGGATTTATGCCAGCTAAGCCTGCCGCTCCGGGGTTCGCACGGTGAGACCGTCGAGTTCCTCGCTCACCTTGATCTGGCATGACAGGCGCGAGTTCGGTTGCACTCCATAGGCAAAATCCAGCATGTCCGTTTCCATCGGCGACGGCTCGCCAACTTTTTCCCGCCAAACCTCTTCAACATAGACGTGGCACGTCGAGCACGCGCAGGCGCCGCCGCATTCGGCCTCGATCCCCGGCACGCCGTGCTTGATTGCGGTCTCCATCAGTGTCGAGCCGGGTTCGCCCTCAACCGTGCGGGACGTGCCCTGAACATCGATGAAAGTGACCTTGACCATGGGACCGCTGAAGCCCGCTTGTCGGCCGGCGGAGGGGAAAACGGAAATAACGAGACGACCGGCGGCCCGTCTTCTATCGGGTCGTACCGCGTAACGCCAGTGGAGTGAAAATCAGGCCGGGATCAATGATCGCGCGACCGCTCGCCGTAGGTGCGGACCGCGATTTCGTCGAAGCGATCGCCGAGCCGCGCCCCGATGGCCTTACGCACTTCGATGCTCGCGGCATCAAGTTGTGCAATCGCGGCCTCGATCGCCGCGTCGACCTTACCGGCCGCGGCCTGTTCTAACCGCTCAGCCGCGCGCGCGACGCGCCACGCTCCGACGCCGCGAGCTGAGCCTTTGAGGGTGTGCGCCACGGCCGCCGCGCGCGCCGGCTCCGCGCCTACGAGACGGTTAAGGCTCAACGTGGTCTGGCGGGCGAAAATCTCCAGAACCTCGCGTTCGAGGTCCCGGTCACCGAGCGTCATTCGCCCAAGATGATCGTCGTCGAGCACGCTGTCGGTTCGCTCCGGACCCTGTTCAACGAATAGGCTCAATGCGGCCATGACGTTCTCCCCAGCGACCATTTTTTGGCACTTGAAGCACACCATGCACGGCCGCGCCGAAGGACGGGTAAATCCGCTCGCCACAATGGGGCTCGCGGGGCGTTCTTTCACGGCAATAGTAAGAAAGTCCTTACCCAGCGTTCGCGCGGCGCGAAGTCCGCCAAGGGGTATCGGCGCGGCCGGTCGATCCCATTCCGGCCCCAAGCTGGCCGCAATGTTGGCAGCACAATGACTGTGATTACGGGGATAGATCGAACGACCGGCTTATGGTGACCAAACCGTTAACGATGATTAAAGGGACGTTACCAGGCTCGGTTTCTTTCGATCCGCCAGACCGATAGGATAGCCCACGGTAGTACGATCTGAGGGCGGGGGAGCCCTGTGTCGGCAGGATTTGGACGACAACGCGCTCGTGGCGCGGTTCAGGCCAAGCTTCCAGGCGGGCTTGTGCCGTTTAGTCCAGCGTAAATCGCGAGGCGACGACCGGTATGGCCAATAACCCGAAAAAAGTCGTGGATCCGACGGAAGCGGCGCTGTCCGCGATCCAGGAAGCCCTCAAGGTTCGCGACGATCCGGCCGAGGCTGCTGGCCAGCCGGAACCCATGTCCGATCCGTCCGGCGGGTTGGCAGACCATTGGCGTGATGCACCTGACGCACCACCGCAGCTGCGCATCTCCGACCAGGAAATCGGCGGTCGCGGCAGTGATCCTCGCACCTTTCGCGCTGCGAACGACGATCAGCAGTCTATCGGGCAGGTTTTGCAGGCGCTGCAGAACCGCCCGGCCCGCACCTCCTATTTTATCGCTATTATCTTCTCCGTCGCCTGGCTGATCGGGTGCACCGCCCTGTCGTGGGCTTATCTGTCCGATCTAAACGCCGCACTTGACCCCGGCCATTCGCCGACCGCCATCATGATCGGTCTGGGCGCCGCCGCACTGCTGCCGATCATCTTCTTCTTCGGTGTGGCTCATATGGCCTGGCGCGCCCAGGAATTGCGGCTGATCGCCCAATCGATGGCGAAAGTTGCCATGCGGCTCGCCGAGCCTGAGAGCGTGGCGCGGGATTCCATCGTCACTGTCGGACAGGCTATTCGCCGCGAAGTCGCCGCCATGGGCGACGGCGTCGAGCGCGCGCTCGCCCGCGCCAGCGAACTCGAAACGCTGGTGCACAATGAGGTCTCTTCGCTTGAACGCACGTATAGCGACAACGAAGTCCGCATCCGCGGCCTTATTCACGAACTCACCAATCAACGGGACACGCTAGTCGGCCAAGCCGAGCAGGTCCGTTCCGCGATCAGCAACGTTCAAATCGATCTGACGCAGGATCTCTCCACCATCAGCGATTTGGTGGGCCAGCAGGTCAACGCCGCGGCGGAGCGGATCACCAATTCGCTGGCTGAAAAGGGCGAGCACATCACGCTCGCACTTGGTCAAATCGGCGACAATATGATCGAGCAGCTGAACGAACGCGGCGAGGATCTGCTGGTTCGGCTGGAAACCGTGAGCGTTGACACCGCACGCGCGATCGCGTCAGCGAGCGAACAGCTCACTACCGGTCTCAACTTCAAGACCGAGCACATCGGCGAGGAGTTTGCCGAGATCGCGCGCGGCCTGGAAGACATGATGACGTCGCGGCTCGATGGCGTGACCGACGGCTTCTCGGAAAAGTCGCTCGCCATCGTCGACATGATGGTTGGCCGATCCCAAGAACTGACAGACGCGATCGTCGACACTTCCAGTCAACTTGCCGAAACGATTGCGACGCGCGCCGAGGAAGTCAATTCAACGCTCAAGGCCTCCGGCGAATCCGTCATCCTCGACCTTAATCTGCGCGGCGGCGACGTCGCCAAGAAGATCGAACAGGCCGGAAGCCGGATCGCCGAAGACCTGATATCGCGCAGCGATAAGGTCACCGAAACGCTGCGGTCGAGCGCCGACCATGTTGCCGACGTCGTGGCCGCCCGCGGTGAAGAGATCAAGGAAATACTGCAGACGCGGCTGTCCACGTTCGAGCAGATGGTGAACAATTCGGGCACCGAACTCGGCGAAAAGATTTCCCGCGATTCCTCGACACTCGGCAATCTTATCACCCGGCACCTCACCGAATTCGATCGCACCGTAAAGACTTACGGTTCCGAACTCGTGGAACGGCTTGGCGCGAGAACGCAAGACGTCTCGGAATCGATGCGCAGCTATGTCGATACCTTTGACAATCGCGTCACGTCAAAGACCACCGAAGTCACCACCCTGCTCGACCAGCGTCTTTCACGCTTCCAGGAAACGTTTGACAGCCGAACCCAGACGTTGACCGACGCACTGTCAAACCGCGTTCTGGATATTGCCAAGACGCTCACCGAAGGCGGCAAGGAGGTCGTTGGCGCGGTCGACAAACGAATTGCCGATGTTACCAACACCATCGATACGCGCGCAGCCAAGCTGGCGGAGACGATCGGCGAACGCACCGCCGAGATCGAGAAGACGCTGGGCGCGCAAGCGGTGCGGGTGGCCAACACGCTCGACGGCCGTATTGGCCATCTTGAGCAACTCCTCGTCGGACGTGCCGAGGCCGTGGCGCAACAGATCGAGACGCGCAGCCGTGCGGCCGCGGATCTCCTCAACGGGCGGCTCGAGGAACTTTCGGAATCGATCAAGACCAATTCCAGAAATGCCGAGCAATCGCTCGGTCAACTCGCGCTGAAGACCGTCGATGCGCTCGGTAAGAGCACGACCGCGAGCGCCGCGGCGGTGGACGCATTGAATCGCAGTGCCGTTGAGGCGACTGCTTCGCTCAATCGCAGCGCAAACGCGCTGAGCAACAGCATCGACAAGAGCGCGGCGGCTGCCAACGAAACCATCGGCAATACGACCACCAACTCCGCCGAACTTCTGGCGCGCACCGCGGCTACAACCGCCGAAGCGATTAGCCGGAGTGCCAGCTGAGGCCGAACGAGCATTGAGTGGAGCCAGCGCCGAGGTAGCTCGTAACGTCACCGGCAGGGCCAACGAAATCACGGCCACAGTGGCGCAGCGTGTTGGCGAGATGACCGGTCTCCTCGACGAGAAGTCGAATACGTTGATCGTGGCGCTTTCCGGCAAGGGCCAGGAATTCGCCGGCGAAGTGAGCCGCATCACCGACCAGGCGGTGAAGTCGATCGAGGCCAAGGGTTTTGCTTTCACGCAAGCCATGATGGACAACAGCGAGGAGATCGCGCGGCTTATCAACGACGCGAGCCAAAACGCCACCTCGGCAATGACCCGTACACTCGGCCAATTGCAGGAAGGCGCTCACGGCGTGAGCGAAGCGGCCAAAACGTCGCTTACGCGAACGATCGAGGATTTGCACAGCGCAACCCGGTCTGCGATCGAGGAATCGAAGCAGACCGCTTCCGCGACGATCGCCGACATGCTGGAAACACACGGCATGCTGCGCTCCGACACCACCGCGCTGTTTGAGCGTCTGCGTGAAGCCAACATCCTGCTGCAGGAAGTTCTCAGCGGCGCGCATGAGAACATGAGTTCGCTTGAGCGGACCATGGTGACGCGCGTATCGGAATTCGTCACGGCCATGAACGATGTTGGCGGCAAAAGCGATACTGCTGCTGCCGCCGTTGAAAAGCACCTTGGCACTTTCAACGCCGTGACGCGCCAGGTTCTCGGCGATCTCAGCGAACTCGCCACCGAATTCAACACCCACGGACGCTCGCTTGCCGAAGCGGTGGAACTGGTGGAGAAGAGCAATCGCCGCAGCGAGGAGTCGGTCGGCGCCCGCCGCACAAGCATCGAGACATTGATCGCGACGCTGGACGCGCGAACCGAAGATTTCGGCGACCGGCTGCAGCGTTTCTCCAGCCTGTTGGACGAGTCGCTTGACGCCGCGTCGTCGCGGGCAAGAGAGATTGCCGGCATCATTGCCGAGACCAGCAACGAGAGTGTGCAGGTCATCGAGCAGCAGTACGAACTCGTCCGCACGACGTCCGAAGAAGAGCGCCGACGCACCGGCGAAACTCTAAATGCGGTCTACGATGAGGCTTCTGCGCAAGTCCACGGGATGTTCAGTCAATCCGCCGAGCGTTACGCCGAGATCATGCAGGGCATGAAGCAAATGGCGGCGGAAATGCAGCAGGAGTTGGAGACGACTCGCGCGGAGCTGCGCCGTGGCATCTTCGAGTTGCCGCAGGAGACCGCCGAGAGCGCCGCGCAAATGCGCCGTGTCATCGTCGATCAGATCGAGGCCTTGGCGGAGCTCAATCGCATTGTCGCTCGCCATGGACGCTCGCTCGACACCGCCGAGCCAGCCAGGGCCGAACCGATACGTCGAGAAGCGGAGCCGATCCGGCGCGAGCCGGAGCCGGTGCGGCGTGAGCCTGAGCCCGCTTATGCCGCAGCCCCTCCCCGCGCCCCGGCACGCCCGGCACGCGGCGACATTACCGCCGCGCCACCTGCCACGATGCGCGGCGATATTACCGGCGCGCCGCCACGGCGCCCTGACGTACCGCAAGGCCCTCAGCAGAACGGCGGAAACGGCCGCAACAATAATAATGATGGCTGGCTCAGCGATCTCCTGACGCGTGCTTCGCGCGAGGATAGTCCGCCGATTGCCCCCTCCCCGCGTGAAGGCGGAGAGCGCGCCGCGCGCCACAGTGTCGACTCGCTCGAGTCGCTTGCCGTCGACGTGGCACGCATGGTGGACCATGACGCTGTCGCCGAACTGTGGGAGCGCTATAAGCGCGGCGACCGCAATCTGTTCAACCGGCGTCTCTACACGCCGCAGGGTCAAAAGGCGTTCGAAGAAATTCGCCGCAAGTATCGCGCCGATCCCGAATTCCGGCAAACCGTGGAACAATACATCCACGAGTTCGAGCGGCTGCTCGAAGAGGTGTCGCGCGGCGACCGCGGACCCGCTGTGGTGCGCAACTACCTGACGTCGGATACCGGCAAGGTCTACACCATGCTGGCGCACGCCGCGGGGCGGTTCGATCAGTAATTCGCTAATCGGATAAGGCGCTTGGCGACGCGGAGCGCCCGCCAAGCGCGACTTTTTTCGAGCAGTCACGCGATTGTGGCAGCCGGCAAATCGGAACGACCACCGGCGGTCTTGCTTCCCAAGTGACCGCGGCGTTACCGTCCAATCCATGGAAGCTCCGGTTTCCTTACCCACCGCCAAGGATGTCGATGAAGCCGCCCGCAGGCTTGCCGGCGTTGCTTTGCACACGCCGCTTCTGACGTCCGCCGCCCTCGATGCCATGACCGGAGGGCGCGTCTTTCTCAAAGCGGAGACCCTCCAGCACACCGGCTCGTTCAAATTCCGCGGCGCCTATAACAGGCTCGCAGCTATTCCGCCTGAGCAGCGCACCGGCGGGGTGGTCGCGTTCTCGTCGGGAAACCACGCCCAGGGCGTCGCGGCAGCCGCGCGGCTTCTCGGCATGCGCTGCGTGATCGTGATGCCGTCCGACGCCCCGCGAGCCAAACTTGAGCGGACGGCGATGCTCGGCGCCGAAATCGTGCTTTACGATCGGGCCCGCGACGATCGCGAGGCGATCGCCGGCGAAATCGCGGCGCGCCGCGGCGCAGTTCTGGTGCCGCCTTACGACGACGCACTGATCATCGCCGGCCAAGGCACGGCCGGTCTGGAGATCGTCGAGGATTTGAAAACGCTTGGGCTTGTGCCCGACGTCGTTGTGGTGACCGCTTCCGGGGGCGGACTAACCGCCGGCATCGCGCTCGCGGTTCGGGCACGCCTACCGAACGCCATGCTCTATACCGCCGAGCCGCAGGGCTTCGACGACCACGCGCGCTCATTTCGCAGCGGACAGCGCGAGCAAAATGCCGCGCTCAGCGGCACGATTTGCGATGCACTGATGGCGCGCATGCCCGGCAAGCTTACCTTTGCGATCAACCAGGCGCTCGTCGGAGCCGGCGTCGTGGCGAGCGACGAAGAAGTCGCGGCAGCCGTCGCGTTCGCGTTTTCGGAATTGAAGCTTGTGGTCGAGCCCGGAGGAGCCGTTGCCCTCGCCGCGCTGATGACCGGAAAGGTGGACGTCACCGGCAAGGTCGCCGTGGCCGTCCTGTCGGGGGGAAACATCGACCCGGAGCTGTTCTCGCGGCTCGTCGCTTAGTGTGCCCGATCTCAGTTCCTGCAGCGCCCGCATCGCCGGAACATCGGAACCAGGTCGCCACAACGGGTCTCGTTGCCGCGCGAGCACCGAGGATTCATTTCAAGTACGCGAACGCGGCGCTTGATTTCCGCTTGCGCGAAAATTAGGCGGGACCCGATCTACGCACCGGCACCCGGCAAGAAGCAGCGGATTTGTGTTGCCCCATCGGAATCCATGTAGGGCCACACCACCGCCGGGCCGAAGCGATTGGGCTCGGTCACCAGGGCGCTTTCGGGTACGAAGACCCATTCGCCGTGGAGCCGCACGCGATAGCGGCCATCTCGCGTATCCCAATCGACATCCTGGACACTAACCCCGTCGGCAAACGAACAGCATAGCCCCTTTCCGCTCGCCAATTGGTCGAACCATGCGTGAAGTGGTTCATTGGCGTAGCGACCATCGTCACGCGCAGACACATTGCTCGAAGCGAACACGCTCGTGCACAACGCAACAACCGCCACTGTCGGACAGAAGAGTCTGTGCATCGTGGCCTCCAGATGATCGTGATGTGCGGACCAACAAAGAGAGGGTCCGGCAGACCTGGAGAACAAATCGCCTGCTCTTATTGTTGCTCCGCATCGAACTCAAAACGAAAGCAACTTCCATGCCGCTCATCGAATCGCACTATGGGAGACTATTGCGGGTTAACAACAAATGAACATAGCCGCGACGTACGCGCTCGTACTCACTAGAGTCGAATCGGGAACTCGTTCCGCGCCGATCCAAAAACGCTAGCGGCTATGTGAAGAGCGCGATGAGTTCTTCCTCGCTCAAAGCGAGAATGGCTTTCAGCGATTCGCTTTGAGGGGCGCGTTGAATTGCCGGTTCCATTGGGCGCAAAATGCCGAGAACTAAAGCGGTTTCAGCTGCGGCGGGCTCTTCCGGCTCAGCCGCGATTTGAGGACCGGTATCAAACTGCGGCTCGAACTGAACGCCTGATTCTCGTTCGAGACCTCGGCCGCGCCTCGGCCGCAGATGCGGTCAACCGCAGCGACGGATCACCACGCTGCGAACCCGCGCGATCGCTTCCGGGTGCATCCGTGCTGCGCGCATCAGCCGACAATTCGTCTGCGGTATGATCGAACCGCTCGATGTTGATATCGCCTCGTGTTTCATCATCTGCGTTTTTTTCAGTCGCGACGCCAAGGAGCGATTCGGCATCATTCCGAATCGCACCTTCGCCGAATGTTGCCCGCTCGCCCCGCACGCCCTCATCGGCAGGCGCTTCTGCACCTAGGCTAATGGCCGAGTTGTAGCATCCGACGAGTTCGTGGACGCGTGCCAACAGGTCGTGCAGGAGTGAGGCGGTGCTCGACGCGCCAATCGCTGCAGCGTTGCTGCGCACCATGGCGTCGCCGATTTCGCGGGCCGATGTTTCCAATGCGTCGCACAAAGCCGGTTCCACGTCCCGCCGGCGCAGCGCCATGCAGATATCCTCAATACGCTCCACCGCGTGGAGATCGTCGGCCGTCGAGCCGCCGGCCGCCGAACCGGCCGCGCCTGATTGCTCGACCGCGCGCGCCGCCTCCATGAGGCCGTGGAACATTGCCGTGGGTATTTGCGGCGTCTGCTGATCGCGCATCGCCAACTCGAGGCGCGCGACAGTACTGACGAGCTTGCGCGCGTCCTGATCGAGGTTGCGGTTTGCATATTCCGTCAGGAAGTTCCGGCCGCGCTCGGTCGCCATCAGCTCAGCGTGAAACGCATGATAGTCCGCCTCGCTCGGCGACTCGTCCAAGACATCCGGCAATGACGAAAGATCGCTGGCCATCATTTCCTCAACTGACTATGAGTTAGACAGCACAACGACCTTCGCGCCGCAATCGGCATGAACGATGGCCGCAGCGAGATACCCACAGGCTCGCAAAAGTGTCCAGCGTGATCGAACAAGCTTAGTTCATCCCCGCAAGCGGCAGTCGCCTCAAGTCGCCGCCTTGCGGCGATCGCGCGGCTCGATCACGATGCTGGCGTTGAAATCGCCGGCAGCAACCGCGCAATCAAGGAGAGATCGGTGGCAGCACCAACGATGCATGTCCCTGACATCATCAATGAAGGCCGGATCAGCGCATTTCAGTACATGATCGTGCTGCTTTGCGGGCTCGTCATGCTGATCGACGGGTTCGACACGCAGGCAATCAGTTACATCGCGCCGCGTATGGCCAGGGAATGGGGCACCCCACTGATGATGCTCGGGGCGATTTTTGCTTCCGCCCTCGTTGGCCTCATGATTGGCTACCTTGCACTTGCGCCATTATCGGACCGCTTCGGTCATCGGCGCATGCTGATCGCCAGCACAATTTTCTTTGCCCTGTTCACCGGCGCGACGATTTTCGCAACCAACGTCACCGAACTCATCGTGCTGCGCATCTTGACCGGCGCCGGTCTCGGCGCGGCAATTCCGAGTGCGGTCGCGCTGTCCAGCGAATACACGCCAAAGCGCCTGCGCGCGACGTTCGTGCTGGCGATCTACTGTGGGTTCTCATTGGGCTTCGTCGTCGCCGGCATCGCCGCTGCGTGGTTGCTTGTACCGTTCGGCTGGCGCTCATTGTTGTGGATTGGCGCAGGCTTTCCCCTCGCGCTGGCAGTCATCCTCCTGGTGTTGTTGCCGGACTCGCTCGATCAACTGGTGCGCGCCGGCGTGAAGCTGGATCAAATCTGGATAATTTTGCAGCGCATTGACGCGCGTCTCACGGGCGCGCCGATGCCGGCAAAATTCACGACGGATCAGCAGGAAAAACTCGGTGCGGTCCGGGGCGTTTTCAGTGCCGGCCGAATTGCCGGGACGCTGTTGCTGTGGATTGTGTTTGCTCTCAACCTTGGCGAGTTCTATGCGCTGGAAACCTGGCTGCCGACCATCCTGACCGACCACTACTATTCACTTACGACCGTTGCCACGGCAACGAGTTCTGACGACGATAGGAGGCATTATCGCTGCCTTTATAGTCGGCCCGGCAATGGATCGCGCCGGAGCTTACGGATCGTTGTTGTGGCTTTATCTCGCCGGTGTGGTGTTCGTGGCGCTGATCGGCGTCGTGCTTGATCGCCCCGAATGGATGCTTTTGGCGAGCGCATTCTTCGCCGGCTTCTGCGTCAGCGGCGGGCAGAAAAGCGTAATCGCGCTCGCTGCCCTGTTTTATCCGGCGCCGATACGTTCGACCGGCATCGGCTGGGCGCTCGGCGTCGGACGCCTCGGCGGCATCGCCGGACCGCTGTTAATGGGCATGTTGATCCAGCGGCACTTTGAGGCGACGAGTTTGTTCGTCGTTACGGCAATTCCGATGTTACTCGCAGCGATATCGATAGCGGTGATGGGTTTGGTCTACAGGCGCAGCGATACGGTGAGCGCAGCGGTTACGACGGGCGCGTGAGAGATCAGGCCGCGATTTCCGCTTCTTCGTCCGGATCGACCAAGGTCAAACCGGGAGTGACCTGCGCCGCATCGGTCTCGAACCAATTGAGGATCTCAAAGCGCCCGTCGCGATGTTCGACCAGCGCCGTGCAGCTCTCGACCCAATCGCCGCAATTCATGTAACGGATGCCAAAATCGTCGTGGATCACGGCGTGATGGATATGGCCGCAAATGACGCCGTCAACGTTGCGGCGTTGCGCCTCTGCTGCGAGCGTCTGTTCGAATGCGCCGATATAGTTGACTGCGTTCTTGACTTTGCGCTTCGCCCATTGCGACAGCGACCAATAGGAAAAACCGAGCCGGCGGCGAATGGCGTTGAAGTAGCGATTGATCAGGATGGCGAGATCATAAGCGGTGTCGCCTAGAAGCGCGAGCCAACGCGCATGTTTGACCACCATGTCAAACACGTCGCCGTGCACGACCAGATAACGGCGGCCGTCGGCGCCTTCGTGGATCGCCGTTTCCACCACCTCGATGCCGCCGAAATGCGTCCCGTAATAATCGCGCAGGAACTCATCGTGGTTGCCGGGCAAGTAGACGAAACGAGCGCCCTTGCGGGCCTTGCGCAGCAGCTTCTGCACCACGTCGTTATGCGCCTGCGGCCAGTACCAGCCTTGGCGCAATTGCCAGCCGTCGACGATGTCGCCGACCAGATAAATCGTATCGGCGTCGTGATAACGCAGAAAATCGAGCAGCCGTTCGGCCTGGCAGCCGCGCGCGCCGAGATGAACATCCGAAATGAACAGAGTACGGAACAGACGCGCGCCGTGCTCAAGTGTCACGATGTTTGATCTCTCGGTCATTCGACATGGGCGGCGTATAGGTTGATTCGATTGCAGCTAAATGACAGCAATCGTTAACGCCGCACTTTGCCGCAAAAGTTAACGCCGGCTTTAGGACTCTGTTTGCCGGAGTCACAGCGTTGTCATGGCGCTCGGCTAAGTGTCGTTGTGATGACAGCGCCGATTCTCGCCGCCGCCTTTTTCTGTCTGGTTACAACTGCCATTCATTTTGTGAGCATCGTGATCGCGGGCGTTCGCCTGCGCCGGAACACGTCGGCCGAGCCGCCGCCACATCAAGAGTTCCCTGCGGTGAGCCTGGTGCGGCCACTGTGCGGCATCGACAACTACGCTGCCGAGACGCTGCGCACCTCATTCGAACTCGACTATCCGTGTTGCGAAATCCTGTTCTGCGTCGCTTCCGCCAACGATCCAGTCATTCCGCTCGTCGAAGGGTTGATAACAGAGCACCCGAGCGCCAGCGCGAAACTCCTGATCGGTGATGAGAGGGCGAGTGCGAATCCGAAGCTCAACAATGTGCTCAAGGGCTGGCGGGCGGCGCAGTACGATTGGATCGTGCTCGCAGACTCCAACGTACTGATGCCGCCAGATTACTTAGAACGTCTGATGGCGACTTGGCGGGCGGATACCGGCCTTGTCGCCTCGCCGCCGATCGGGTCGAAGCCGCGAGGGATCTGGGCCGAACTCGAATGCGCGTTTCTCAATACCTATCAGGCGCGGTGGCAATATGTTGCCGATGCGCTTGGTTTCGGCTTCGCGCAGGGCAAGACCATGCTGTGGCGCCGCGCCGATCTCGAACGCGCCGGCGGCATCGAAAGCCTCGCCAAAGAGGTAGCGGAAGATGCGGCCTCGACCAAGATCGTGCGCAATGCCGGTCTTAAGGTGCGGCTGGTCGATCGGCCCTTCCCCCAACCGCTTGGTCATCGCACCGCGGCCGAGGTCTGGAACCGGCAACTGCGCTGGGCGCGACTGCGCCGCGCGAGTTTTTTGGGTTTCTTCCTGCCGGAAGCCATTTCAGGCGGCTTGCTGCCGATGATCGCGCTCGCCGTCGCTGCGCCTCATCTTGGTCTGCCGGCGACGCTCAGCGTGGTGGCGCTCGGCGCATTCTGGTACGGCAGCGAAACCTCGCTCGCCGCGATTGCCGGCTGGCACGTCTCGGCGTTCTATCCGCTTTATTGCCTGGCACGCGATCTGACCTTGCCGGTGCTCTTCGTCAAAGGATTGCGCACTGACGACTTCGTCTGGCGTGGCAACGAGATGCAGGTTGAACGGATGCGCCCGCGCCGGGTGATGGCACAGATGCGACCGCGATTCGCCGAATTGGCTCCGGTCGCGCGCCGGCGACTCCGCTCACTCCGCGAACGGATGTCGTAAACCGAACATCGGCGCGCTAATTGGACACGGTATTCCGCGCGGCGCCGTCGGCAATCGCCTCCAGCGCCGTGCGATCGGTCGGAAAATCCGCAGCGATCCAAGCCTTCTCGGCCGCACGCAAGGCGACACCGAGTGACGGCCCGACGGGAATGCCGCGGCGGGTGAAGTCAGCAGCTTTCAGCGCAAATACCGGCGCCGTCCAGCGTTGCGGCGAGTTTGCCAGCTCACGCCAGGCGTCGTTTGTAACCCCCTCCTTTGAGCGCGACCACGCGACCAGCACGCGATCAACAAATGATTGCGGGCCGAGATCGTAAAGCAACGCGTGCGCTGACTGCGCATTGGGCTGCGGCGCCACGCGCCACCAACATTCGAGCGCCAAAAGCCGCTCCAACTCGGCGTTGGCGAGCCGCAGCCGCTGCGTGAGCCGCTCCGCATCCTCGGAAACCCAAACGCCAAGCGCACCCAAGCGTCGGACCGCATCAGGTTCAACGCCGAGCGCCGCTTCAACTTTGACCATGTTCTCGAAGCTGGCGAGAAACGCCACGCCGCCGAGTACCAGGCCAAGCAGGCCGCTTTCGGCCATCACCACCAGCGCCGGCGTCGCCCGCTGAGCAACAAACAACTTAAGCAGTTCAGTCCGCACGCGCTCGCGCGAAAGCGTCTCGATGCCCCCACGCGCGCTGATGCATGCCGCGACTCCGGCTCCATCCGGCGCCCCCGCTCCGAACAACGCGTGAAAGCGAAAGAACCGAAGAATGCGCAGATAGTCTTCTTCGATCCGCCGCCGCGGATCGCCGATGAAGCGCACGCGGCGCGCGGCGAGATCGTCAAATCCTCCGACATAGTCGTACACCGTGCCATCTGGCGTCGCGGACAGCGCATTGATGGTGAAGTCGCGCCGCTCGGCGTCCGTCTTCCAATCGCGCCCGAACGCCACGCGCGCCTTGCGGCCAAACGTTTCGACGTCCTCGCGCAATGTCGTGACTTCGATGGGATGATGATCGATCAGCGCGGTGATGGTGCCGTGTTCGATGCCGGTCGGGATCGCTTTGCCGCCGACCGCCATGACACGCCGCATGACTTCTTCCGGCAACGCGGTCGTTGCTACGTCGATTTCCGCGACCGGAAGCTCAAGCATAGCATTCCGCACCGCGCCGCCGACCACGCGCGCTTCTTCGCCGTCGCGATTAAGCAGCTCAAGCAGCCGGGGAACTTCGCCGTGCTTGAGCCAGGCAGCGTCGCGCAGAGGCGCCGCGTCGGTCACCGCGTTGTCCCCGGGACGAATTTGCCATTCTCGATGTGTGCCGGCACGTAAGCAGAGCCCGGCGGCGCGCCGGAGAACTGCGCCAGCACGACAAAGCTTCCGCCCACGAGAACCAGTGAGACAATGACAAGGCCGGCGATCCGCTTCAACGTCCACGCGTCGGGTTGCAGCGCGCCCGCGCGCGTCGCCAACAAAAATGCGGCGTAGAGCACAAACGGAACGAGGAAGAGTCCGATCTCGGTGGCGATTGGCCGTATCATGCCCAGACCCGGTCGTAGAGATTGCGCACGATGCCCGCAGTAATACCCCAAATGTAGCGATCGCCGAACGGTATCGCGTAATATTCGCGCATGATGCCTTTCCACTCGCGGCTCCGGCGTTGCAGATTGTCCGGCGTCATCAGGAAGGAAAGCGGCACTTCGAACGTCTCGACGACCTCGCGCGGATTGAGCGTCAGCGCAAAGTCTGGCTTGACGCGGGCGACCGTCGGCAAAATGCGAAAGCCAGAAAAGGTGAGATACAGATCGAGATAGCCGAGCGGCTCAATCACCGCCGGCGAAAGACCAATCTCTTCTGTCGTTTCACGCAGCGCTGCAGCGACCGGACTGTCATCGCCGGGATCGATCTTGCCGCCGGGAAAGGCTACCTGCCCGGCGTGGCTCGCGAGTTGCTGCGTGCGGAGTGTGAACAACACCATCGGTTCATTGCGTTCAATGACCGGGACGAGCACCGCCGCAGGCTTGGTCGCCGCAACGCCGGCCCGCTCCCACATTGACGGGTTAAGATCGAGATCGCCGCGCGCACCCTGCGCCATCGGATCGGTCAGCGCCGGCGGCACTTCGAGCGTGAGCCGCGTCCGCGCGCGATCAAAAAAGTCTCCCGTCGCCACCTTCGGCAATGGCGCCAATTGTTGGTTCACGCGAAATCCCTCACCTGGTCGGCCGGCGCCATGGGAAAAAAGGCGCCCATTGACGTAACGCCGAACATAGCCTTGCCCGCAACGTCGCGCTCCTCGCCGCGCTCGACAAGATCGAAGAACAGCGTGCGCGTCACTTTCGCCCAAAGGTCGCGGCGAACGTGGAGATACGGCTTTAGGCCGCCGGTGCCGGCTTCCGGCTCGAAGCGCAATGCATGCTCCGGTCCGCAGCAGACCCAATCGTCGACATTGGTGCGAAAGTTGAGGACCGGTCCGTCCGATGATTCTTCGATTTTAAGTTCGACGGCGAGGAATGGCGCATCATCCACTTCAATGCCGCACTTTTCCACCGGCGTAACGAGAAAATATTTTTCGCCCTCGCGCTTGAGCACGGAGGCGAACAGCTTAACCAGCGCCGGACGACCGATCGGGGTCTTTAGGTAGAACCACGTGCCATCGGCGGCGATGCGCATGTCGAGATCGCCGCAATACGGCGGATTCCAGCGCTCGACGGGAGGCGGCCCCTTCCCTTTGCCGGCACCACTTAACGCGCCAGTGATCGCTTCGAGACCGGATTGCCCTTCCTTCGCCATTGTTTGCCTTGAACGTCTGCGCTTGGACCTTACGTCCCGGGGGCGACATCCTCGCGGAATCGTGATCGCCGAGATGCAGTCACCTTCGCGCTGAAATTAGGGTTTGTTCCCTGTGGATGGAAGAATAGTGGCACGTCCGTTCGAATGGCGCTGGCGCGTATATTGCATTGCGCAATAGCGGTGCAAAGCCGAATGCTTTGATTCGTACCGATGCCGCGAATCTGATTCGATATTCAACGCGGCGAAAGACAAGGGGTTAAGCATGGCCGCTGTCAGCGGAGAGGGCCTCGAAAAGCTCGAAGACATGATCGTTCGTGCGGCCGAATCGAGCGCGGATCATGTGCGCGCGGCCAAGGAAGCGATCGGCACTGTTATCTTTGGCCAGGACAAGGTCATCGAGCAGGCGCTCATCACCATTCTGTCGGGCGGACACGCGCTCCTGCTCGGCGTCCCTGGTCTCGCCAAGACCAAGCTCGTCGAAACGATGGGGATCGTGCTCGGGCTCGACGCGCGGCGCATCCAGTTCACGCCTGACCTTATGCCCTCTGATATTCTCGGCACCGAAGTGCTGGAAGAAAATCAAAGCGGCAAACGCAGCTTCCGCTTTCTTCCCGGCCCGGTGTTCGCCCAGCTGCTAATGGCTGACGAAATCAACCGCGCCAGTCCTCGTACTCAATCGGCGCTGCTGCAGGCCATGCAGGAGCAGCATGTCACCGTGGCCGGCACCCGCCACGATTTGCCGCGTCCGTTCCACGTACTCGCGACGCAAAATCCGCTGGAGCAGGAAGGCACCTATCCGCTCCCTGAAGCGCAGCTCGACCGTTTTCTCATGGAGATCGACGTCGACTATCCCGATCGCGCGGCCGAGCGACGAATCTTGTTTGAAACCACCGGCGCCGACGAAGCGCGGGCGAAGCCGGCGATGACCGCGGAAGACCTGATGAGCGCGCAGCGACTGGTCCGCCGACTGCCGGTCACCGAATCCGTCGTCGAGGCAATCCTCGCGCTGGTGCGTTCAGCCCGACCCGGCCCTGAAGGTGGCGATGCCGCCAAGCGGATCGCCTGGGGTCCGTCGCCACGCGCGAGCCAGGCGCTCATGCTTGCGGTGCGCGCGAAGGCGCTGCTCGACCGGCGCCTCGCGCCTTCGATCGACGACGTGCTCGATCTCGCCGAGCCCGTGCTCAAGCACCGCATGGCGCTGACCTTCACCGCACGCGCCGAGGGCGAGACCATCGAAGCGGTTATTGCCCGGCTGAAAGCGCGGATCGGATAACCGAATGGCGCTCGACGCAAAGCGCGCACCCAATCACGATCGGCCGGCGGTACAGCGTGCGGTAGGCGAAGGACGAACGCTGGCCGCGGCGATGCCGCGCTTGATCCTGGAAGCGCGGCAAGTTGCGGCAACGGTACTGCACGGCCTGCACGGTCGGCGCCGCGCCGGGTCCGGGGAAAATTTCTGGCAGTATCGCCGCTTCGTATCCGGCGAACCCGCATCCCGCGTCGATTGGCGTCGCTCGGCGCGCGACGATCATCTGTATGTGCGCGAGCAGGAATGGGAAGCCGCACACACGGTGTGGATCTGGCCCGACCGTTCGCCGTCGATGGTGTTCGCCTCACCGCTGGTGCGCGACACCAAACTTTACCGCGCACTTGTTGTCGCGTTGGCGCTTGCCGAAGTTCTGGTCGAAGGCGGCGAACGTATCGGCATTCCGGGCTTGATGGTCCCGACCGGCAGCCGCAATGTCGTCGAGCGCATGGCGCAGGCTATCATGCATGATCGCGGCGAGCGCACGAGCTTGCCGGCAAACTTTTCGCCCTCCCCGCTTGCCGAGGTCGTCCTCATCTCGGATTTGTGGAGCGACATCGCCGACGTGCGCCGCACCATCACCCAGCTCGCCGGTAACGGCGCGCGCGGTCACGTCGTGCAGATCGTCGATCCGGCCGAGGAGACTTTTCCCTACTGGGGCCGCATCGAGTTTGTCGAGCCTGAGGGCGGCGGCCGCATCACTGCGGGCCGCGCCCAAATCTGGCGGACTGATTACACGGCGCGGGTCGCGCGCCACCGCGCCGAAATCCGCGCAGAGACTGACCGGCTGGGCTGGAGCTTCATTATCCACCGCACCGATCGCCCCGCCAGCGAGCTTCTGCTGGCGCTGCACGCTCGCATCGGCGCGGCATTCGCGGACGGCATGCATTCGCACGCAGGCGCCGCGCCGAGGGTCTCGGCATGATTGCCGGACTTCCACTCGGTTTTGCCGAACCGCTGGTGCTGATTGGGTTGCTCACGCTGCCGGTGCTGTGGTGGCTGCTGCGGCTGATCCCGCCGCGCCCGCGCCGCATCGACTTTCCGCCGACGCGGCTGTTGCTTGAGATCGCGCCGAAAGAGGAAACCCCCGCGCGCGCGCCGTGGTGGCTTACCGTGATGCGGCTCGCACTCGCTGCCCTCGTCATCATCGCCGCTGCTGGCCCGTTATGGAATCCGCCACTCGCGGCCATGAAGACCAAGGCGCCGATCGCGATCCTGATCGATGACGGCTGGGCGGCCGCCGCCTCCTGGGAGGCAAGGCTTCGCACCGCTGACGACATCATTTCACGCGCCGAGAACGATCATCGCGCGATCGCGCTCATTCCACTCTCGGAAGGACCGCGCGACATTTCCTTCGCCACGGCCGGCTCGGCGCGCGTGCGCCTGCAACAGATCAAGCCGGTGCCGAACACAGTCGATCGCGCGGAGACGCTGCCGGCGATCAAGCGTTTCCTCGCTGCCGCCCGCGACGTCGAGGTGGTCTGGCTGTCAGATGCGACCGACGTCGGCCACGGCGCTGAGTTCGTGAAAGCCCTCGCGAAGGTGATCGAAGCCCGACCGGTCACGATCGTGTCCGGCGGCATCCCGCAACCGCTCGCGCTCGCGTCCGCCGAGAATGCTGCCGGTGCCCTCAGCGTGAAGGTGGTCCGCGCCTCAAGCGGTGAGGCCGCAGCCGGGACAGTACGGGCACTCGATCTCAAAGGGTTGACGCTCGGTGAAGCGCCGTTTGCTTTCAAATCCGCGGACAGTGAAACCGAAGCGCAATTCGATCTGCCGGTGGAAATTCGCAACGACATTGCCCGGATCGAGATTGCCGGCGAGCGCTCCGCGGGCGCGGTGCAATTGCTCGATAAGCGCTGGCGCCGCCGTACGGTTGGCGTGGTTTCAGGCGCGACCGCCGACACTTCGCAGCCGCTGCTTTCCTCGAGTTACTACATCGCCCGCGCGCTCGGGCCATTCGCGGACGTCCGGCTTGCCCAGGGCGAGTCGCCGGCGGAAGCGGTGACGCATTTCCTCGATCAGCACCTGCCGATGCTTATTCTCGCCGATGTCGGCAATGTCGCGGGCGAAGCCCATGATCGCCTGGCGCACTGGATCGAAGACGGCGGCGTGCTGGTGCGTTTCGCAGGACCCAGACTCGCCGCGTCCGATGACGATCTCGTTCCGGTCCGGCTGCGCCGTGGCGGCCGGATCCTCGGCGGCAGTCTGAGTTGGGACAAGCCGCAACCACTCGCCGCGTTTTCACATGACTCACCATTCAACGGCATGGCCGTGCCCACCGACGTGACGGTCAGCCGGCAGGTGCTGGCAGAACCCGACGCGACGGTGACGGAGAATACGTGGGCGACACTCGCCGACGGCACGCCGCTGGTTACCGCCGCGCGCCGCGGCAAAGGGATGATCGTGCTGTTCCACGTCACCGGCGATACCCGCTGGTCGGACCTGCCGCTGTCCGGCACTTTCGTCGACATGCTCAAGCGCATCGTCGCGCTGGCCGGCACCGCGAACATCGCTCAGACCGAGAACGGCAATACGAGTTCAAAGACCAAGAACGTGCATGAAGCGGTTGCACCCAACCGCGTGCTCGATGGCTTCGGCTTCTTCGTCTCGCCCCCCTCGACCGCGCGCCCCGTGCCCACGGATTTTTCCGGCAGCGCCACAGCCGATCATCCGCCCGGCTTCTACGGTCCGCCGGAGAATCTTCTGGCCGTCAACACGCTCACTGCCGCCGATCGGCTGGCACCGCTTGATTTCTCCGCGCTCACCAATGCGAGCCGCGATGTCTACCGCAAGACTGAGCCGCAAGATTTGCGCGGGCCTATTTTCCTCGCGGCGCTCGGCCTGTTGCTGCTCGACACGCTGCTTGTGCTTTATCTCGGCGGCGGCATTGCCCGGCTTATTCCGCGCGTGGCGCGCGCTACCGCGGCGACGGCGCTGATCCTCTCGGCGGTGGCGCTGAGCATCCCGCACGCCGGCGCTGAAGATCTGCCGAATACCGATGTGCCAGCCGCCGCGCTTGAAACCAAACTCGCGTATGTCGTCACCGGAAATCACGACGTCAACTCGATCAGTAAAGCCGGCCTTGGCGGGCTGACGCTGTTTCTCGCGCAGCGCACCGCACTTGAAGCGGGCGAGCCGGCCGCCCTCGACATTACCCGCGATGAACTCGCGTTCTATCCGCTGATCTACTGGCCGATCGTCCCCGGCGCCCCGCGCCCGTCCGATCAAACGCTCAAGCGCGTCGATACCTACATGAAACAGGGCGGCACGGTTTTGTTTGACACCCGGGACGCGGTTTCGGCCCCGCCGGGCGCCGGCGGCGATACCCGCAGTCCCGGCATGCTCGAACTGCGCAAAATCCTGTCATCGCTCGATATTCCCGAGCTTGAGCCAGTGCCGCGCGATCACGTTCTGACCAAGACGTTTTATCTGCTGCGCGAATTCCCTGGCCGCTTTAATTCCGGTCAGCTTTGGGTCGAAGCCTTGCCGGCGGTGAGCGAGGACGCGGCGTCGGCGCGGCCGGCGCGCGGCGGCGACGGCGTGTCGTCGATTATCATTACCTCGAACGACCTCGCGGGCGCCTGGGCGATGCAGGCCGACGGTCAGCCGATGCTGCCGATGCTCGAAGGCGAGCCGCGCCAGAGAGAACTCGCGTTCAGAGCCGGCGTTAACATCGTAATGTACACGCTCACCGGCAATTACAAGGCAGACCAGGTGCACGTCCCGGCGCTGCTTGAGCGATTGGGGCAGTAGGAGGACGGATTGAACTTCGGCGTCGCGTTCGCTCCGCTTGTTGGAATGCCGGTGCTGTGGGCTGCCGTCGCCGCGGCTGTCATCTTGTCGTTGCTGTTGTTTGTATCGCGCAGCCACGGCGCCATTGTGCGTTCGCTGGCGCTGGCATTTATCGTACTCGCTCTCGCCAATCCCTCGCTGACCAGAGAAGATCGCGAGCCGCTGTCCTCGGTCGCCGTTGTCGTCGTCGACAAAAGTCCGAGCCAAAATTTCGGCGAGCGGGCGCGGCAGACCGAAGCGGCGCGCGTCGCAATCGTCGGACGGCTCAGCCGCATTCCCGGCCTCGACGTCCGCGTCGTCGAAGCCGGGCAATCGGATGGTGAAACCGACGGCACGCGATTGTTCACCGCGTTGGGTGCGGCACTTGCCGACGTGCCGCCCGATCGCGTCGCCGGCGCCATCATGATCACCGACGGCCGGGTCCACGATGTGCCGACCGACGCCGGCGCGCTCGGCTTTGCTGCACCGGTGCACGCGCTCATCACCGGCAACAAGAACGAGCGCGACCGGCGCGTGGCGCTCCTCGCCACGCCGCGTTTCGGCATCGTCGGCCAGTCGCAGACCGTCACCTTTCAAGTCGAGGATCAGGGCGCCAAAGAGCGCACCGCCGCAGTGACCATCCGCCGCGATGGCGAGGTCGTGGAAACGCGCACCGTCCAGGTCGGCACGCCGCAGCGCGTCGATATCCCGATCGCGCACGGCGGGCAGAATATCGTCGAGATCGAAGCCGCGCCGCTGCCCGGCGAACTGACAAGTGTCAACAACCGCGCCGTGGTCACGATCGACGGCGTACGCGACAAGCTGCGCGTGCTCCTGGTCTCGGGCGAACCGCACGCCGGCGAGCGCACCTGGCGCAACCTGCTCAAGTCGGACGCCTCCGTCGACCTCGTTCATTTCACCATTTTGCGCCCGCCGGAAAAGCAGGATGGCACGCCGATCAATGAGCTTTCTTTGATCGCCTTTCCGACCCGCGAGCTGTTTCAGCAGAAGATCGGCGAATTCCAGCTCATCATTTTCGATCGTTACGCGCGCCAGGGCGTGCTGCCGCTGATCTATTTCGACAACATCACCCGCTTTGTCCGCGAAGGCGGCGCCGTGCTTGTGGCCGCCGGTCCCGACTATGCGAGCCAGACCAGCATCTGGCGCACACCGCTCGATTCCATCCTGCCCGCCGAGCCCACCGGCAACATCACTGAGCAAGGCTTCCGCGCCCGCCTCACCGAGCTCGGCAAGCGCCATCCGGTGACCCGCGATCTCGAAGGTTCGGACAGCAATCCGCCGCACTGGAGCCAGTGGTTCCGCCTGGTCGACACCAGAAAGCCCACCGGCACGGCGGTCATGGAAGGGCCGGACAACAAGCCGCTGCTCGTGCTGGGCCGGGAAGGCGAAGGCCGCGTCGCGCTGCTGCTCTCCGATCACATCTGGCTGTGGGCCCGCGGCTTCGAAGGCGGCGGGCCGCATCTCGATCTGCTGCGCCGGCTCTCGCATTGGCTGATGAAAGAACCGGATCTTGAAGAGGAAGCGCTGCGCCTTACGGTCCGCGGGCATGAACTTCTGATACGGCGGCAGACCATGGCCGATGACGTTGCGCCCGTGACCTTGACGTCGCCGTCGGGTGCGACGTCGACGCTGAAATTGGCGGCTGGCGAACCCGGGGTTTGGTCGACCAACGTCGCGGCCAACGAGCTTGGGCTTTGGCGCGCCACCGACGGCAAGCTCAACGCGCTGGTTAACATCGGTCCTGTCAACCCGCGCGAATTCACCGAAGTAACATCGACCACCGAGGTGCTGTCGCCGATCGCCGCCGCGACCGGCGGCGATTCCCGCCGCCTCGACACTGGAAACGGCGACAGCGTGCCGCGCGTCCTCGCCGTGCGTTCCGGCGACACCTACCAGGGCGACGACTGGATCGGCCTGAAGATGCGCGATTCCAGCGTCATCCGCGGCATCGGCGTGCTGCCGGTGTTCGCCGGTCTGCTCGGCCTCCTTCTCCTGCTCGGCAGTCTCGCCGGCACCTGGGCGCGCGAAGGACGCTGAACGGTCGCGCGGCCTTGCGCTGCGTGCAGAAGCATCAAGCCCGAAAGACGGTAAGGCCCAAAACCAGCAGCACCAGAAAAATCACGACGAAAATGAAAAACAGGATTCGCGCAATGTCGGCGGTCGCAGCCGATATGCCGGTAAATCCGAACAACGCCGCAACAAGCGAAATTAACAAGAAAATCAGCGCCCACTTCAGCAAAGACATGACCGGTTCCTTTCGCGGTTGGTAACCGAAAGGCGCGGTTTTGGTTCCATCGTTGGTTTTAACCCGCGGCGGCGCACGCTCCTGCAGGTCAAAGTCGTCGAGGCCGACCGCAAAACCACCGACAAGTCCGTCGACCGGTTGATGGGCAACCAAGCGGAGCTGCGCTTCGAGCTTATTCAGGAGCGCGCGGAGTTTGCGGACGAGGAATTGCTCGACGTTTAGTCTCAACCCGCCCTGCGCAATCCGCCCTCAATTGAGCCCGGGGTAACCGATATAGCAGATCGCGGCGTTCAAACATCGTTCCAGATTTCGTCCTCGGCGTTGTCCCAAACCGGCCCAAGCGATGCTGATTGCCCTCTCACCAGATCGCGCCATTCGGCGCGGTCGCCCCGCTCACGCAGATAGCCAACGAAATCCAGCACTTCGCGGGCAAGCTCATCGGGCAACGTCTTTATCTGTTCATAGACCAGGTCCGCAATGCTCACCAAACTCTCCAAATCGAAGGACGCCGCCAGCGACATCGCACTTCTATTTAGAAAACGGCGGAACGTCAGGCAATGGGCAGCGGCCGGCAAAGAATATCGGCGCAACGCGAAATGACGGCGGCGCAACTGAAAGAACCCACCATGGATCAGCTATCTCGGGACCAGATAATGGCCCTCAGCCATCGTACATAACACCGATTATCAGTCGAGCAGACAGCACACTTCGGATATCCGTCTGAGGCTTCCCAATTGCAAAAACCTGCGATGAACCGAGGCCGCCAATGCTCTCAAATTGACGAAGATGTTCGAGCTTTCCAGGTAGCGAAGGGCCAACCCGTTTGAAAATGCTCGACCCGTCGTCTAGCGTTAGCGCGACTAGGGTTCCTTCATGGCGCTCAATATCAGAAAGGTCGATCGCCTGCCCTCCGAACACAATTTGTTTTGGAAGGGCAAGTGGTACCGCACTTTCGTCGGCCACGCGGTAGGCCGTCTGGGCTCGCTGAAAGATGCTGGATGCGTCAACAAGAGCTGCCTCGTCCTGTCCGTGGCCGACCGCAAGGTCGTGCTCGAACAGAATGCCTACTACTCTATGGAGAGCCACTTCCACTTCCGGAAAGAACAGCGTGGCTGGGTTTCTCGTACGTGGATCAGGTATCTCTGCCGTCAAGGCCAGAACATTTAAGTCTTTGGAACGTAGGAGGCGACGTGCATATATCGCACTTCCGCGTCGCGCGATGACGAGGCGGCGGTCAGCGACCGGCCCAGACAACGCTTCGACTATGGCTAGAGCGCCCTGCGGGGCAGCAAAACCAAAATTAGGGCGCCGCAAATAAAATACGCATTTCCCGGCCAGAAGTTTCAGAGTCAAATGGCTCCACAAGCTCCTGTAATTCCAATTCCGGCGAATACCGCGTGAAGGCTGCGAGGTCGGGACAAATGTCCAGCTCTAACGCTGGCATCGCCATTGGTTCTAACTCAGGCGGCGGCGCGATCGCTTGAGTTACTTCCTCAACAATGTCGCGACGCCTCCAACGAGCGCATTCCTCTTCCATGCGTCCAGCAAGCGCAACTAGCTGCGACAGGTCGTTAGCACAGGCTGCTAATTCACCCGCCCGTATATTGTTCCGATTGCCGTGGTGAGCCTTGTTCATCAACGTTAAAACAGGCGAATTCTCGACGAGCGCCGGATGACCAACAAAGTCCTTGAACACCTGCATGCCAAGCATTCCGACATGACCGGCGGCTACTACGCTCGGTCGCAGTCTGCTCACGAAGTCCGCCAACGTAGGATTAGGGGTTTTTTTTGCCCACCCAAAATGTGCAGGTTCATCAAAAATGTCTCCGAGCACGGATTCCAGAAAGACCCTGCAGCCATCAGCGAAGGAACGAGCCGGCTCTTCGGCATCCCGATCTTTATCATAGAGTGCTCTCCGAGCCTCTATTTCAGCTTGGTGAGGTGTCGTGCGAATGACAGGTTGATTGATAGTAGCTGGATGTACGGCAAGGTGCAGAACAGGCGGCTCACAAGAAATCCGAGCTACGTGACCGGCGAACCGACGATCATACGACGTGACGACAAGCTGTGCTCCTTCAGCAAGCAATGCTCCGAAGGAAATGGCAAGATGTTCCCTATTCTCTTCGTCTAAAAGCTCCTGCGGATCATCAAGAACAAGGGTTTTTAATCCGCCGCGTTCTCTTAGGACGTGTTCCCAAAAAGCAAAGAAGAAACCAATTAAACTAGCCCGCAGCGCTGACGCGTTTGCAACGTGCTGCGCAGGCGCAGAGACGCCCCCCGATTTTAGGAGCAATCCTATCTGGCCTTTCCTCCCCGTTGAAGTATCCACGAGTTCGTGGGTAAGACTCGGAAACGAACTAACATAAATACGAGACCGCCATTTTTGAGTTCCGCTCCTTAATGTGGTTTGCAGCTCTTGGACCTGTTTATCTGCCAAATCAGCAAGCTGCGCGAGGTTCCCAAGCGCCCCGCTCGCGAGCTGATATTCCGCAAGGCGTTTTTGGGCTGCTCGCCGACTTTTCATCTGTTCCTGCAGGCGACCACACAAGACAATGGCCCTCGTAATGGGTTCTGCGTCCGCGACGATGCCGTTAAGCTCAAGCAGCTTTCCCGCTAGGGTCACTCGCTCAGGCGGTTCGCCTTGTTTAGGTCGCCGACCCAACACATGCTCAAAGACTTTCCGCGCAAATTCATCATTGGCTTTTCGCCATTCAGCAAATCGCACCGCCGCATCGAGCCGTTTCAGCGAAGTCTCTAAAGAAGCGCATACCGTTGGTAGCAAAATGGCAGTCGCTCGGGATAGCGGGGGACTGCCCTCAACTGCCGCGTCGAATGCTTTTTCGGTCTGCTGTCTCAGATTAGCCAATTCCCCAGCAAACGCTTCAGATGCAAAAAGCTCCTCGACGATTCCTGCTCGAAGCAGGTCGCAAGGATGTTCCGGCAAATCGGTCGCAAGCTCCGCTTGTAGCGGCTGGGGTAGTCTACGAGCGAGCTCGCCCTGGGCGGCATTCGACCAATGGCTCAATGTCTGAGAAACTAGAGCCGCATTGGTCTTCGCTTCGTGAATGTGAGTCTTCACCAGCTTGCCGGAGATTGGATCAGCGGCATCGATCAGGGAGCCGCCGCACACAACGCAACGATCCTCATTGCGAGATGGATCAGGATGATCATCAAGCCATGTAGAAATTCGAGCGTAAAGACGCGCTCGAGCAGCCGATGATGGATTTTCCGCAAGAGATTTGAGTATTTGAGCTTCGTTCAAAATTTCCGAAATCTTGTTCTTTGCCGCCGCGAGTTGGTCGTTAGCTAGGTCGCGAAATCCTCTTAGTCTGGCTATTGACTGCAGACGATGGGGCTGCGCCGCTTCGCTGAGAGCCGGCCCTATGGACTTTTCAAGATCGGTCCTTCGCTTACTGTCGGTCGGATCGAAGTCATCGCCGAGAATACTACTTACGGATTTGAAGGCACTTGTTTTCTTCCCTTCGAAATGGCGCAGCATCTCCATGAGCGTCGTCTCAATGGAAGCTTCGTCCGAAGCAGGCGGCACCGGCCTAGACGGCGACAACGACGGGTGCTGCATCAATAAAGCTTGCACGTCATCTCTGGCGATTTCGTACTGCCGCGTAATTTGGTCGCGATCATGAATTTTGTTTCTGATAAATTCCTTGTCGATTTTCGTCTTTGCACGCAGAGCATGCGAGGCAAGGTCGGTCAGCGCGCCTAAACCAGTAAGCTCTGCGACCGCACGGCCTAGTTCGGACTCACGCCCCACCTTTAGGTGTGGAATGAGGCTCGGCATCACGGTGCCAATGCGCACCGCAATTGGATCAATTCCGAGAATGTTGAGATCCGGCTCGTCCTCTTCTAATTTTCCCTGACAAGTCCGTCTTTGGGCCCGCCGGATTGGTGGCAAGGGTGTTCCGTCTTCATCAACAAATGTCAGTTCGACCCACGTATCAGCCGGTATCCATTCGCGATCCGGCCGAAACTGGTCAACGTCCGGTGTGGGCGTGACCGGGGTAATGCGATGGACTGTGGGCTGATCCGTCGCATTTTCCCCTGAAACACTACACTCGAACTCCAAGCTCGCACTTTCGGGCTCGCGTTGGGACCTGATAATCTCGCCAGTCAATGCCCAAAGGATGGCGTTCGCGAGCGAAGTTTTCCCAGACCCATTGCGCCCCTCGAAAAGCGTAAGAGGCGACGAGAATTCGAAAACATAGTCTCCTGGTGCGGCTTCAGGAGTGCCGAACTTATGCAACCCAGCAAAACGGTGCGCCCTGAGGCTTGCGAGTCTGAGTCGTCGTTTATTGGCGTTTGCTGGCCGAACGTGAGGCGCTGGAACCTGCAGCGGCGCGACCTGGATGCAGTCGACTAGTTGCTCAGCGTGATCTTTAGAAACATTGGCCGTCCAGTTCGCGGCGCCGCGCCTTCGATACCATTCTAATGCGCTGCGCGTGCACTCATCCTGCAAAGCAAATGTCGAGCCCTCACCAATCGAAACAGCGGCTCCCCCTATCAGATCGGCTAGCAATAAATCGAGTGTGTGAAGGTGAAGCGGTCTCGGTGCGGAGTTCGGCCTTGGCCGTCGCATCGTCAGATTTAGTACGGGCATCCGAGTCGGCGTTGGTTCGCTTGCGCACCACCTTGCTCGTTTTCGTTGAGAACGCTGCCCCTAATTCTTTTCAACCGCCTCGCGATTGGGTGGTCAAGTTCCTCGTGCCCGATTTCTTCGCTTATCAGAAAACATCTTATGCAACATATACTTAAGTGATGTCGGCGAGATCGCTTAAGTGGGACCATAAAGGCAGCGAATCCTTACATTTAGGTGCGAAACACACCATTCATGGTTGAGATGATAGGCGCCTGACATCGGATGAGACGATATTCCTTGACCAACGGCGTCACTACTTTCTTGACACACGTCCCCGTTTTCGTTATCCTGTTCTATCGAATCTCGCTCAGCGAAGGGCGCTTTCTAGATGCGATCCTGAAGGTGGAGCGAGTGCGGTTCCTGCGGGCGGTTTCGCAATCCGTTCTCGGGCGGTCCGGGCATCACATTACGCAGTTTGCGGAAATGCAAACTGCTATGCCCCTCCGGCACTACGACCGGGGTGCCAGGTGCCTGGCTTAAGCGCGATCGATGGTGCGGGTGACGCCCGCATCCTCCCGTTCGCGCGAAGCGCGGCCTGGACTGAGTCTTGGCGTTCGCTCGCCGAGGCAAGCGCCGCGGCGGAGCGCCGAAAGGCGAGCGGGCCCCCTCCCCACCCTCCCCCGCACGCGGAGGAGGAAGGAGACAAAGAGGCCCGCTTCCGCGTAGCAGATAAGTTTGCGCAGACTGCGTAGACTTGTTTGCGCATGCGCGGACAATGGATGGTGCGCCTATCGGCGCTCCGCTCCCTTCGCATTTTTTTTGGCATTTTTTTCTTGGTGGTGGTGAGACATGCCTCGGGCGCTGACGCGTCGCGAGAACGCTCGTCATTGCGAGGAGCAACGCGACGAAGCAATCCAGACCTCTCAGCCGCACTGGATTGCTTCGCTCCGCTCGCAATGACGAGGACGCGTCGGGGGAGCGATCGTCATCGCGAGGAGCCAACGGGTCCGGCCCGAAGTGGCCGGCCCGATGACAAGCTCCGCGACGAAGCAGTCCAGACCTCTCAGCCGCACTGGATTGCTTCGCTCCGCTCGCAATGACGAGAGAGAACGCAAGGACGGAAGAATGCGGACGGATTTAAATTTCCTATTCGGGCAGCACCGGCCCGGAGACGCCTTCAAACGCGCCCTCGATCAACTCGGCGACGAGGAGCCTGTTCGGATCGACCGGGCCGGGCATGATCGCGCGGCCTGGTGGCACGCGTTTAAAGCCGCATTTGCCATAGTACGGCTCGTCGCCGACCAGCATGACCAGCCGGTGGCCGCTTGCGCGTGCCGCTTCGAGCGCGCGCGCGATCAGCGCCTGACCGACGCCCTTCTCGCGAAACGGCGGCTCGACGGTGAGCGGCCCGAGCAGCAATGCTTTGGCTTCGCCGATGCGCACCGGCGAGAGCCGCACCGAACCGACCAGCAACGTGCCGATACGCGCGGTGAACGACAGATCGAGGCTGTGCGTCACCTGCTCCCGCAACCGATACGCGGTCCTGGCATAGCGGCCGGGACCGAACGTGCGCTCATGCAGGCGCTCAATCGCCGGCGCATCATGCGCGGTCTCCGGCAGGATAGTGAGCGAAACATCATTCATGGCGCCGCCGCGTAGCACCTGCGCAACGCCGTGGTCCAGCCGAAACACTAACGATCGCCCGCCGGATGCTTACATGCGGATCAGCGATTTCAGCGGAGATGACAATGGGTCTGCTCGTCGACGGCGCCTGGCAAGATGTCGATATGCGTGTCCAGGAGGGCCGTTTCGTTCGAAAGCCTACCGCCTTCCACAATTACATCACGGCGGATGGCAGTCCGGGACCAACCGGCAAAGGCGGCTTTGCCGCCGAACGTGACCGCTATCATCTCTACGTTTCGCACGCCTGCCCGTGGGCGCACCGCACGGTGATATTCCGCAAACTGAAAAAGCTCGAGAGCGTGATTTCGGTCTCGGTGACGGTCGCGCTCCTCGGCAAAAAGGGCTGGGAATTCGGCACTGAGCCCGGCGCGACGCTCGATACCATCAACGGCAAATCGGTCCTTGCCGACATCTACGTGCTCGCCGATCCGCATTACAGCGGGCGAGCCAGCGTGCCTGTGCTCTGGGACAAGAAGCAGAAAACCATCGTCAACAACGAATCCTCTGAAATCATCCGGATGCTCAATTCCGCATTCGATGCCTTCACGGACGTGCGCACCGATTATTATCCGGCGGAATTGCGGGGCGAGATCGACCGCGTCAACGACCTCGTCTACGAAACCGTCAACAATGGCGTCTATCGCTCGGGCTTTGCCACCTCGCAGGCTGCTTACGAAGAGGCGGCGCGCGCGGTGTTCGCCACGCTCGATCAGCTTGAAGAGCTACTGTCGCGACAGCGCTATCTGGCTGGGCGGCAGATCACCGAGGCCGATTGGCGGCTATTTACGACGCTCATTCGTTTCGACGCGGTGTACTACAGCCACTTCAAATGCAATGTGCGGCGCATCATCGATTATCCGAATCTCTGGAACTATCTGCGCGACCTCTATCAGGTGCCCGGCATCGCCGAGACCGTCAACATGGATCACATCAAGCGGCACTATTACGGCAGCCACCGCAACGTGAATCCAACCGGCATCGTGCCGATCGGGCCGGAGCTCGATTTTACCCTGCCGCACGACCGCGGCCGCTTCGGTTGACCCTGATAGCAAAAGAAATGTCGCGCCCAAGACGGCGCGACATGTCGTATCTCTGCTCGTATCTTTGGCGAGAGATTACCAGCCGTAATAAGGGCCGCAATTGTAGTTGGGATAGGGGTAGCCATAGCCGCAATAGCCAAGGTCGCCGCCATACCCATAGAGGCCACCCAAGCCCAGGCCGAGTGCTACGCCTGGACCCCACCCCCACCCCGAGCGGCGGTAGTCATAACCTCGGCCCGGATTGCCGCGCCAGCCGCCTGCCCAATGACCGCCGGCCCAATGACCGCCGGCGAAACGAGCGCCGCCGACGTGCGCTACGCCCGCATGCGCTCCACCTGCGAAGCTGGCTCCGCCAAAATGGGCCCCTCCGCCGAAGTGGCCGCCACCGCCACCACCGCTATGTCCGGCTGCAAACGCGCCGGTGCTCATCGTCGCGGTGCCAAGCGCCACGGCCGCGGCGAGCGCCAGTATTTTCTTCCGCATCGAAGTCTCTCCTGCTGCGATTTCAAATCGCCTGCGCCAAACCTCACCAAACGGCCCTGTTTGAGACGTGGTGGTTGCCGGCCGGCAAGCAAATGACCAAATGACGCAGATTACGCGATCGTGATGCACGGGCGTTTTCGCGGCTCACCAGAACTCGGCAGCAGTGATTTGTTCGAGCACTTCGGCGATCCGCGCCCGCGTGGCGCGGGTCGTATCCTCGGGAAGCGCATCGGGTGCGAAGAAACCGTGCGCCACGATTTCGCTGTTCGGCTGCGGCGGCGCGCTCTGACGAAAAGAGCGGACCACATAGAGCGCGACATGATCGCGCGTCGAGACGCGGCGGTTGTAATAAATACCAAACAGCGGCGCGGGCCCGGTGAGTTCGATGTTTCCCTCTTCGTGCAATTCGCGCGCAAGCCCGGTCGCAAGCGTTTCGCCGACCTCGACGCCACCACCCGGCAGATGCCAGCCGGCGATGTAGCTGTGCTTGATCAGAAACACGCGCCCCGCACCGTCGATCACAAGTGCGCGCACGCCGAGCGTCAACCCGCGCGCAAAGCGCCAATAGAAATGCAAAACGCGCTGCAAGATCGGCTCAAAGGGCCGGCGAGTAGAATCAAGCTGCATATGAGCAAACTCCGGCAACCTATTGATCGATCAACCACCTTGGTATTCTTCCGTACATCCCACGAAGCGCACTTGAATGATGCAAGACGGGTCGCGCCCCCTAGCATTTAACTTTAGAAGCGTTCTAATGTCGGAGACCGCATTGAGGTAGTCCCGTGAAGCGCTTTGCCGATCTGAGCGAACAGGAAGTCTTGGCGCTCGCCATCGCCAACGAGGACGAAGATAGCCGCATTTATCGCTCGTTTGCGGCTGCGTTGCGCGGCTCCTACCCCGATACGGCGGCTATGTATGACACCATGGCGGAGGAGGAGGTCGACCACCATGACATGCTGCTCGAACTCCACCGCAAGAAATTCGGCGACTTTCTCCCGCTGATCCGGCGGCAAGACGTCAAAGGCTTTGTCGCGCGCCGCGCGATCTGGCTCAACCGGCCGCTCGGCCTCGACGCCGTGCGTAAATTCGCCGAGGAAATGGAATTCGAGACGGCGCGGTTTTACCGGCGCGCGGCGGAATCGGCGCGAGACAGTGCCACGCGCGATCTGCTGACACAGCTCGCCGCCGCCGAAGACAAGCACGAGAAACTTGCCCAGGAACTCGGCGAAGGGATAACGCCCGGCGCCCGCAAAGCCGAGGACGAGACGGCGCGGCGCATGTTCGTGCTGCAATACGTCCAGCCCGGTCTCGCCGGCCTGATGGACGGCTCGGTATCCACGCTTGCGCCGTTGTTCGCCGCAGCCTTCGCCACCCACAATACCTGGGCGACATTTCTGGTCGGGCTCGCGGCGGCGGTTGGCGCTGGAATCTCCATGGGCTTCGCCGAGGCGCTGTCGGATGACGGCTCGCTCACCGGCCGCGGCGCGCCAGTGGTGCGCGGTGCGGTGTGCGGCGTGATGACCGCGGTCGGCGGGCTGGGCCACACGCTGCCCTACATCATTCCGCATTTTTATCTGGCGACCACGCTTGCGTTCGCAGTCGTGGCGATCGAACTTGCCGCTATCTCGTGGATCCGCACCCACTATATGGATACGCCGTTCCTGCAAGCCGCGTTCCAGGTGGTCATCGGCGGCGTACTGGTTTTTGCCGCCGGCATTCTCATCGGCAGTTCGTGATCACCACGCGGCGCCGATCAGAAAATCTTTGGTGCGCGCCCGATTCGCACGCATGATGCGGCGATGTTTGCACTCGCCCACCTTTCCGACGTGCATCTTTCGGCTCGGCCGCGCCCCCTCGATCTTCTCGGCAAGCGCGGGCTCGGATTTATCAACTGGCACCGCGGGCGAAAGCATATCTTCCGCGGCGACGTGCTCGAAGCGATCACGCGAGATCTGAAAAGCCTCGATGTCGACCACACCGCGGTGACCGGCGATCTCGTCAATTTCTCAGTCCGCGCCGAATACGTGCGCGCCCGCGCGTGGCTTGAAACGCTCGGACCGCCCGCCGCCGTTACCGTCATTCCCGGCAACCACGATATTTACGTACCGCAAGCGCGAGCCTGGCCGGCCGAGTATTGGGGCGATTATATGCGGGGTGACGACGGCGCTCCGCCCGGCACATTTCCGTTCGTGCGCCGGCGCGGACCGGCAGCATTGATCGCGCTGTCCTCGGCGCTGCCAACCGCGCCGTTTTCGGCCACGGGCCAGCTTGGCGCTTCCCAGCTTTCACGCCTGGCCGAAGCACTCGAGCAAAACCGAAATCTGTATCGGGTCGTCCTTGTCCATCATCCGCCGGAAAGCCCGCCGAGCCGCTATATGCGGCGGCTCACCGACGCAGCGGCGTTCCGCCGGATCCTCGCGGAAAAAGGCGCCGAGCTCGTTCTGCATGGTCATGACCATTGTTTCTCGCTGATCTGGCTCGACGGCGCCGGCAAGACTATTCCCGCCATCGGCGCGCCTTCGGGCTCGGCGCGCGCGCCTCACGGCGACGAGGATGCCGGTGGCTACAATCTCTTTCACATCGATGGCGAACCGGGCGTTTGGCGCTGCGAGATGATCGCGCGACAGCGCGGCGCCGACGGCATCGTCCGCGAACTCAAACGGCAGAAGCTTTCTTAGGAGTGGCCTACCAACAAAGCGATCAGCACGAGCGTCACGAGGCCGAGGAAAAAACCGAACACAAGTGCGCCGAAAACTCTGCGGCGCCGGCGTCGCCGCTCGCGCGCCACTTCCCGTCGGCCGATGCGGCCGACGAAATCGGGATCGTCGTCGAGTGCCCGCTCGCGTTCAACCAGCCGGCGCGCCACGTAATCGGTAACCGCCTTCACGAGTTCGGGAATGTCGAGCAACTCAGCGAGCACGCGACGGCCGAAACGCGAGTCTTGCAGCAGACGATAGGTGCGTTTGTCGCGACCCATCGCAATGTGCACGACGGCATCGATCCATAGCCGCGGGGTCTCGCCGCGGCTCACGCCTCGGTCAAATAATTCGACCTCGGGTGGAATTTCGGCGAACAGCGGATCGAGCGCCTCGTTGAGGAGTTCCAGACGTGCCACTTCCGCATCGCGCAGGTCGATCACGACGCTCGATCGCTCCGCCGCTTCGACGCGTGCCAGATGCACCGCTTGTTTCAGCGGTGAACTTGCTTCACGATCAGGCGCGGTCGTCGCGGATTTGCGTTTTCGACCCCACATCACTTTCACTACCTCATTCGTCCGCGGAAGATATCCTCGTGATCATATACACAGGCCTGCCGCCTGCGGCTGCTTCCCAAACGCACAGATTATGGCCGATTCGGACGCGGACGACCCCAGTCAGCAGCGCCTCTCGTCCAAGTTCTTAGCCACGCGGCACAATGCCGTAAGGCCGTGCCCAGCCTAACCCATCCTCGGTGCGGCCGCGTGGACGGTACTCACAGCCAACGAAACCAGCATAGCCGAGCCGGTCAAGAACCGCGAAGATTTCCGGGTAATTGACTTCTCCTTCATCGGGCTCGCGGCGCGCCGGAACGCCGGCAATCTGCACATGGCCGATCAAAGGCAAGTGGGCTTCGAAGCGGCGAATGAGATCCCCGCCGACGATTTGGGCATGATAGAAATCAAACTGGATGCGCAGATTGGCGTTGCCGACCTTGCCAATGATATCGGCGGCATGTTCGACGCGATTGAGGAAATAGCCCGGCCGATCACGAGGGTTAAGCGGCTCGATCAAGAGTGTGATCCCTGAGCCAGCCGCCTTCTCCGCCGCCCGGGCAAGATTTCTAATGAAAACGGTCTCAGCCGCCGGGCGCTGCTCCGGCCGGACGCAGCCCGCCATGCAATGGACGGTGCGGCCGCCAATCGCCACCGCGTAATCGAGGGCGCGCGTAAACGCCGCCTCCCATTCGCGCTCGCGGCCCGGCAGCGCGGCAAGACCGGCTTCACCCTCACGGCCAAACGGCGTGTTAACGCCAAGCTGCGTCAGGCCGTACCGAGCAAGCTCCGCCTTCACCGCCGACGGCGCAATGTCATAGGGAAACAGCAGCTCGACGGCATCGAAGCCGGCCGCAGCCGCAGCGCCGAAGCGCTCGATCAATGGGCGCTCGGCGAACAAATACGCGAGGTTAGCGGCGAAGCGGGGCATGAGGTCGCTATTTTTTGCGTTGCGGACCGATCGTCAATGCTTTCATCCAGCTCGCCTTTCGACGCCCGAAACCCTTGTGCAGACCGAGACTGACGCCCATCATAAAGCCCACTACCGGAGTGGGCTATTTTGTGGTTGACCCTGTTCCCGCTGCTTGGTTCGCTAAGGACCAGAAGCCGTGCGCGAAAAACAAGCCTGAAATCGGCGCACAGGTCGAGGAAACCGCAGGATGGCGTACCATGAACGCCCAGCAATTACTGCAGCAAATATCGGACTATTGTCGGCAATCCGGGCTAGCCGAGTCGACGTTCGGCCGCCGAGCGGTCAACGACGGCAAGCTGGCCGCACGGCTGCGCAATGGCGGCCGGATCACCACCGATACACTCGACCGCATCCATGGCTTCATGGCTGCCCACCCACCTCAGGGGCCTCGTCCTATCGTGATTGAACGATCCCGCGAACACCGCCCAGCAACTGCGTTGCCTCCGGCGCCCATGCCTGCAGCACCGGCCAAACCCAGTGAGGCGCCCGGCGAAGCGCAGCGCAATTTCCGCTTTTTCGATAACCGGCAGAAGTATCTGCTGTTCGTCAATACCTGTAGCGAGAAATGGGAGGTCGCACATCGCATCTCCGAAGAACTCGCGCACATTCATCCGCATCCACCGGCGGTACGCCTCTTCGACGCCGGCGTTGGCGATGGATCCGTGCTCACGCGCGTGATGCGCGCCATGCACGACCGCTTCACGCATATGCCGTTTTACGTGGTCGGTAAGGAAATCAGTCTGGAAGACGTGCGGCTGACACTGCAAAAAATGTCCGACCGCTTCTTTGAACATCCGTCTACAGTGTTGGTGTTGACCAACCTCGCTTACGCGGACGCACCGTGGCTCCACGTGAAATCGATGAACGCCGCGTCCAGCATGGTTTGGCACGAGCTGCCGCTGGTCGGCAATTCGGCCCATCGCTTTGAAGAGCAAATCATGGATCTTGAGCCGTTCCTGGCTCAGAATTGGAAAGCGGGCGTAAGCCCGCGTACCGGGAATCCGGTTTACGAGCGGCCAATCGTGCTCGTCGTCTACCGCGAAGATCATCGCTTCGTGCTCGATCCGATTATTCCCCGAGCCGGCGGCACCAGCGCGAATTACGATCTGGTCATCGCCTCACAGCCCTATCGCGCCCGCGCCTCGCTCGAATTCAAGGCCTCCCGCGTCGTTGCTCCGCTGGCACGCGCATTAGGCCCTGGCGGACGGCTGATCGGCATTCAGTCGCACGGCCACGATCCCGGCATGGAGATCATTCAGAAGGTTTGGCCCGGGGACAATCCGTTCATCCACGACCGCCATCAGATCCTGAAAGCAGTCAAGCATGAGCTTGGACCGGCCGGCCGCGATCTCAACTTTAACGCCTATGCCGACAACCGCTCGCTGTTCCGCTACGTGATGCACACACTGCCGTCGGAAATCTCTGAATCGATTGGCACATCAACGTTGTTTGCGGCGTGGAACGCGGCGATTTACGTGGCCCAGGTCGAGGATGACCGCCTCGGTGATGCGGTATCGGACGGGCGCTATATCGACGCCACGCGCGCGGTGCTGCGCGAACGCGGCGGGTTATGGTTCTTCGATGAATCGTACGTGATTTCACGCCGGCGCGCATAAGCCCTTCCTCCTCCCCCGCGGGAGGCCGAACGCGGAAATGGTGAGCGCATGATGACCGCACTCCCAATTCCAGATCACGCCGCGACCGATCCGGTCGCGCGCGTCGTGGCATTGATGGCCGGATTTTCCATCGAGGCCACGCGGCCGTCCGACGCCGACATTGCGGCGCTCTCGGTGCTCAAGCGCGGCACCCGCATCTATCTCAGCGCGGTCCCTAACCGCCCGGCTGAAGAATCCGTTGGCGCCGCGATCCGTGTGCGCGCGGCCGGTTTTGAGCCGGTGCCACATGTCGCGGTACGCAACTTCGCCGGTCCGGGGGAGCTAGACAATTTTTTGGCTCGGCTCAACGGCGAGGCCGCCGTCGACACCGTCCTCGTCATCGCCGGCGACCGTGCCGAGCATGGACCGCTCCGGCGGGCGCTTGACGCTATCGATTTCGGGCGTGCTGCGGCGGCGCGGGATCCGGACCGTCGGCATCGCCGGCTACCCCGAAGGGCACCCTCGCATTGGCGATGAGGAGCTTAACCGCGCAATGGCGGAAAAAATCGCGGCGGCGGAGGCGATCGGGCTGACTGTCGAGATCGTCACCCAGTTCTGCTTCGACGCACGCGCCATCCTAAACTTCATCGCCCGGCTCCGCGCGTTCGGCTTCGAGCATCGGTTGCGGATCGGACTTGCCGGGCCGACCAGTCTTACCTCGCTGATGCGTTATGCGGGCCGCTGCGGCGTGCGGGCTTCCGCGCAAGGTCTGGCGCGACGAGCGGGCCTGATGCGGCAAATGTTCGCCATGACCACTCCGGATGACCTGGTACGCACGCTCGCAGACGCGGCGCTCGCTAACGTGGTGCCGCACTTCTTTTCATTCGGCGGTATCCCGGCGACCAGCCGCTGGGCCCGCGCCGTCGCCGACGGTCGCATCAAACTTGAACCCGGCGGCGGCTTCACCGTCGAACCGCCAAAAACCGGCGCGTCAAACTAGATCGCGTGCGATTAGGACTATCCGGCGCTGATAGAGGCCCACGTCTGCGATTTTATCCACGGCTGACGCAGGAGCCAGAAGCGATACTACTTCCGGTAGCTTCAACGTCCGAGCTGCAGATAATCCACGGCAAAATATTATCTATTCCAACGGCTTGGACCGAAAGCGACGGGTTGTGACCTCCGTCACTTCGACGTGGAACGTCGTGCGGTAGCTTGCAGTTGGGAGTGCAGCTGAAAGAGGGAGCACGCCAATGCTCATCGCCCTGAAGTACCTAGGTCTGGTGACTGATCAATTGTTCGAGTGGCAGATGCGTCGTGCGGCAATCAGGATCAGCGCGCGCCAACATCTCTTTCCCCATCACTGACGCTCAGGGCCAACCCGCTCTCGGGCCGCTAGCTGATCGGACAAGTCTTCGAGATTCTTGGCAGCTAAATCGACTTGCACGTTGGGGGCAGACTCTCCCCGTCCCGGCCCAGCCTCATTAGGACGCGCGATGTGGGCGGTGCGCAGCCCGATTGATGCCGCGGCGGCAAGGTCCGTGCTGTGCGCCGCGACCATCATGCATTCATCTGGAGCAAGATCGAAAGCCTCGGCTGCGGCGCGATAAACGCGCGGCTTCGGCTTGTAGTCACCGGCAACCTCAGCACCCAAAATCGCGTCCCAGGGGAAGTCGTTGCGGCGCGCCAAATCGACCATCAGCGAGATATTGCCGTTCGATAATGGCGCCACAAGATAACGACGCTTGAGACGTCTAAGCCCCGGCGGCACATCTGGCCACGCATCGAGCCGATGCCACGCCATGTTGACGCGGCGGCGATCCTCCTCACCCAGCGCGTCCGCGCCGAAGCGCGGCAGGATGCGATCGAGATTGCGCCGATGCAGGACATCGAGCTTGCAGAACGGCAACCGCCCGCTGCGCACTTCTTCCATGGCCCCCTGATATTCGCCGCGCCAGGCGTCGGCGAAGGCAAACCAATCGGCCGCGTAACCGAGCGGCGCCAGTATCGCCGCACTCTCTCGCGCAATGCAGGTGCGCCAATCGACCAAGGTGCCGAACACATCGAACAACAGGGCTTTCACCGCGAGCGGCATCCGCTACACTTACCGGAACGGCGCAATTGGCAAAAGCGCGGGCGGGAACGTTTCAGGCGGCTGCATGTCGGAACAAGAACGGTGGGAGACGCGGTTTAGGTCTCCAGACTATGTCTTCGGCAAAGAGCCGAACGCGTTTCTCAAGTCGCAGGCGCGTCACCTGCGTCCCGGCCAAACCGCGCTTTCGGTGGCCGACGGCGAAGGCCGCAATGGCGTCTGGCTGGCTGAACAAGGCCTAGACGTACTGGCGATCGATTTCTCACCGGCCGCGTTAGCGAAAGCGCGTGCCTTCGCGCAGGAGCGTGGGGTTCAGCTACGCACCGAGGTCGCCGACGTGACCAAGTGGCGCTGGCCCGAAGCCGCATTCGACGTAGTCGTCGCCATTTTCACTCAGGTTGTGTTTCCTGCGGAGCGCGTCGCGTTTTTCGTCAATCTCAAACGCACACTCAAGCCCGGCGGGCTTCTGCTCATGCAGGGCTATCGTGTGGAACAACTCACCTACCGAACCGGCGGGCCACCGGAGGCCGAACGGCTGTACACACGCGGCTTGTTAGAGGAAGCCTTCGGCGACATGGCCGCGCTCGAAATCCGCGAGCACGATAGTGCGATCAATGAAGGCACCGGGCACGTCGGCATGTCAGCGCTTATCGACCTCATCGCCAAGAAGTAAAATCACGAAGTAAAGTCACCACAGCAGGACCCCGATGCCGAAAAAGCCGTCAAAACAATTGCGCAAGCAGCCCTCGCCTCGCCTACCCGCCGTCGCAATGGACAGCCTCAAACCAGAGCAACAAGCGATCGTGGATGCGATCAATAACGGCCCGCGCGGCCGGTTTATGAACGCGGGCCCGTTTGCAGTTTTTCTGCACGCGCCCATTTATGGCATGCTGGCGCAGCAACTCGGCGGGCACCTGCGTTTCAACACCAGTGTGCCGCCGCGGCTTTCCGAGTTCGCAATCCTTTGCACCGGACGATATTGGAAAGCACAGTTTGAATGGCATGCCCACGCAAAGATCGCCGCCAAGCAAGGCGTAAAAGAAACGACCATCCGCGACTTGCACGCGGGCCGCACCCCCAAAACAGCGCCGCGCGACGAAATGGCGATCTATGCTTTCGTCAAAGAGCTTTACGCGACCAGGCGCGTGAGCAACGCCACGTATGCTCGCGTGCAGAAGTTGCTCGGCGATAGCGGCGTGGTCGAACTCGTCGCCATCCTCGGCTATTACGTTCTGATATCGATGACGCTGAATGTCTTTCGGATGCCTGTGCCTGAAGACGCGCCGCTGCCGTTCCCCGAGCCTGCGAGCAAATAAAATTCAGGCGACGCGGCCGGTCACCTTTTGCGAGACCTGCATCGCATCTCTGGGCGAGGCCCCGCGCGGCTTGTTCACACGCTGGCGAAGGAGTTCGAGGAAGCGTTCCTTCGGCATCGGCGGCGCGATCAACGGCCCTTGGCCGAAGTCGCAGCCCATCACCATCAAAGTCTGCAGATCTGCGGTGCGCTCGACGCCCTCGGCGACCGCGGCACTGCCGAAGCGGTGCGCCAGATCGATGGCAGTCTGGCAGATGGCGGCGTTCGCCGCATCGGTGGCGCATCCGCTCACGAACGACTGATCGATCTTGAGCTCTGCAAACGGCAACGCCCGAAGACTCGAAAAAGATGAATAACCGGCACCAAACTCGTCGAGCGCGATGGTGACGCCGCTCACCCGCAATCGCGTGGCGATTTCATTGGCGAGCGCAGCATCGCGAACGATCTGATCCTCGGTCACTTCGAGAATTAATCCGGGCCAGCGTTCAGATTTCGGCTGATATTCGGCTACCAGCTGGGGGATCGGCAACTTGAACAGAACGTGGGCCGGCACGTTCACGGCGAGATGGAGATTAAAGCCGGCCTCGTCGAACATAGTCCAGTCGAGCAGCGTCGCCAGCAGCGCCTGCTGAGCAAGCTCAGCAATACTATTCTCATCGACTTCGGGAAGAAAATCGCCCGGCTGTAAGACACCGAACTGTGGGTGGCGAATACGCGCCAACGCTTCGGCGCCGGCAAGGCATTTGCGCTTGAGATCGATCTTGGGCTGATACCAGATCTCGCACCAGTTATTTCGCAGCGCTTCCGTGATCGCAATGCGCGGCCGGGCCGACGCCGTCACGGCATCAGTTTCGGATTGCCGATCGTCGTCGGCGAGAGCCGTGATCGGTCCCGACCAAGTGCGGACCTCTTTCGGATCGGAATCGTTCATGCTCGCAGACCAGCGTGCGATGCCATCGCGCAGGTATACGTCAACGAGTATTAACCAATGGTAAGGCGCTTAGATATCAAGCGATCCATTCGGGTGCGCTTAAAAGGCAACCGACAACATCTGGGATAGTTTCGCGCCGGTCGGCGGAAGCGCCGGCTCAGTGCTTGTCCATCTGCATCATGCCGCCGTGGCCGCTGTCCATCATCATGGTGCCGCCCGCTCCGGCTGCGGCGGCGCCGGGTGCCGGCGCTCCGATGGCGGCGATCGGAAGTTCGACCTCGACCGTGCCAGCTTTCTCAAACTTGAGCGTCACCTCGACCATCTTTCCCGGCTCCAGCGGGTGTTTGAGATTGACCAGCATCACATGCAGACCTGCCGGCTTCAGTGTGACCGTTCCGCCCGGTGGAATTTCGAGGCCACCGTCCACAGGGCGCATTTTCATGATGCCGCCTTCAAGGCTCATGGTGTGAATCTGGCATTCCGCAGCAGCTTCGCTCGAAACGCACGTCAAACGGTCCGGCGTCGTGCCTCCGTTGGTCACGGTCATGTACCCGGCTGCCGAGCTTGCGCCTTTCGGAGTCGCGCGTGCCCAGGGTTGAGCAATGTGGACCGCCCCAACATTGTAGTCGGCGGCGTGACTGGTCGTTGCCATAAGTTGGGCGGCTGCGAACGTGCAGACGCCGGCGAGGCTGCCCAAGAGATACTTCCGTGCGAAATAAGGCATCGGCCTGCTCCCGTGTATCGACGCTTCCACGCCCTGACTTAGAGATTTTAAGCCGGATGGCAACTGGCCGGAATGTGGCAAAGACGGCAAAAATGCCCGGCCCGACAAGGCGTTGAACTTGCCGGTATCCTTCGCTATACGGGCAGCAACGACCGGAGGGGCCCGCAGCGATCGGGCTTATAAAGCCTGATGTCTGCCACTTTCGATAAAGTCGCTGATATCATTGCGGAAACTTGTGATATTCCGCGTGATAATATCAAGCCGGAAAGCCACGCCATCAACGACCTCGAAATCGATAGCCTCGATTTCCTCGATATTGCCTTTGCCATCGACAAGACTTTCGGCATCAAGCTCCCACTCGAGCAGTGGACTCAAGAGGTCAACGACGGCAAGGCGACAACCGATCAGTATTTCGTGCTCAATAATCTGAGCGGGGAAATCGACAAGCTGATCGCGGCGAAAGGCGCCTGAGGCGCCACGCATGCGCTTCGAATACTTCCAGATGATCGACCGCGTGGTCGCGCTCGACGTTGCGGGGCGTTCGGCTCGATCAATCTGCACGGTGCCGAAAACGTCGACCATCTTCGAAGGCCATTTTCCGAGCTATCCGCTGATGCCAGGCGCGCTGCTGCTCGAATGCATGGCCCAGACTACCGGCTGGCTGCTGATTGCCATGAACAATTTTAACGCCATGCCATTTATGGCCGGCGTCAAAGAGGCAAAGTTCCGCACCGCGGTATTTCCGGGCGATGAACTCGAAATCGAAGGCAGCGTCGTGCATGAGGGCTCAGGCTTCGCGGTCGGCGAGGGCAAGGGCCGACGAAATGGAAAGCTCGTCTGCGAAGCGCGGATCATGTACACGATCATGCCGTTTCCGAGCCCGGAGTTCCGTACCGCGCTGTTCGAATGGGCAGAGCGCATTCAGGTACCGGTCAAGGAACTCACGAAGTGAGCGGACGCCGCGAGGTGTGGATCACCGGCGTCGGCCTGCTGACATGCCTTGGTGAGGGCCTCGATGCGGCGTGGCAGCATCTCGAGCGCGGCGATCCGCCGCCCTACGACGACAAGAGCTTTGCGCCCTATATCGTGCACCCGCTGGCACCGGTGAACTTTGACAAACAAATTCCGAAAAAGAGCGACCAGCGGCAAATGGAGCCGTGGCAGCGCATCGGCGTCTACGCCGCGGGATTAGCGCTGAGTGACGCCGGTATCGCCGGCAAGCCCGAACTACTCGACACCACAGACATGATCGTCGCCGCCGGCGGTGGTGAGCGCGATATTGCGGCCGACTTCAACGATCCTTACCGGCATGCGCAAGGTCACCGAGCGTGGCGCGTATCTCAACGAGCGATTGATGAGCGATTTGCGCCCGACGTTGTTCCTGGCGCAGCTCCCGAACCTCCTGGCCGGCAACATCTCGATCGTGCACGGCGTCGTTGGCTCTTCGCGCACATTTCTTGGCGAAGAAGCGGCCGGCGTTGACGCGGTGCGTATCGCGCACGCGCGCATCGCCTCTGGACAGAGCGAACTGACCCTGGTGGGCGGCTCCTACAACGCCGCGCGCTGGGACATCCTGCTCATCTTCGAGCAAGCAGGGACGGCGCTGAAGGGCAAATTTGCGCCAGTCTGGGAGCGCGGCCCGCAAGGCGGACTTGCGGTCGGCAACATGGGTGCGTTTCTGGTGCTGGAAAGCCGCGAGCATGCGGAAGCGCGCGGCGCGAGGCCCCGCGCGCGGCTTTCAGAGATTCGCTCCGATCGCAACGAACGGCACGCAGGAGACATCGAGACTACCCTTCGCCGCCAATGGGATACGATCGCAAGCAAGGTCGACCGGACACATGCCGGGATTATTTCGGGCGCAGCAGGACTTGAACCGGCAACGTCGGCGGAGCGGGATGTGCTCAAAGAGATAGGTCTTCCCGTACGCAATACCGGCACGTATATCGGTCATGGGCTCGAAGCACAGTTTGAGGCCAACTTGGGGATCGCCTGCGCGGTGCTTGAACACGGCAAGCTTTTTGCGCCCGCGGGCACAGGAGATACCGGATCAAGCCCGCCCGGGATTTCTCAGGTGATTGTGACGTCGGTGGGAAACTGGCGCGGCGAGGGTCTCGCGCTGGTTGAACGGGTCGGTTGAGGGAGCATTTTATGGCCGCGCCAAGCCGCGACAAGCTCGGACGTCCGATCGTTGCCGTCACCGGCATCGGCGTCGTCACCTCGCTCGGCGTCGGCAAGTCGGAAAACTGGTCGAAGTTGACTGGCGGTGTGTCCGGCATAAAAAGAATTTCGCGCTTTCCGACCGAAGGACTGCGCACCACCATCGCCGGCGCGGTCAATGACGTGTACCGGGACGCGATGACACCGGCGGAGCTGTCCGAGCGCGTCGCCATGCTGGCCGCCGAAGAGGCGATCGCCGAAGCCGGCATCGGCAGCAAGGGTCGTTTTCCCGGACCGCTGTACCTCGCGCCGCCGCCGCTCGAAATCGAATGGCGCGACCGGATCGAGATGGCGGAATTAGCGGCTTCTAACGCCGACACCGGCTACCCCGACTTGATGCGCGTTGCCAACGAATTTGCCGCCAAAAACGGCGCGTTCAAATTCGGCATCATCGGCGAACATCTGGCCGAGCATTTCGGCACCGAGGGATCGCCGGTTTCGCTCAACACCGCCTGCGCTTCCGGCGCCAGTGCTATTCAGCTCGGCATGGAAGCAATACGGCGCGGCGAGTGCGACGCGGCGCTCGCGATCGGCGCTGACGCCTCGCTGACACCCGAATCGCTGGTGCGCTTCTCCCTCTTGTCTGCGCTCTCGACCCAAAACGATCCGCCCGACCGAGCCTCCAAGCCGTTCTCCAAAAACCGTGACGGTTTCGTGCTGGCAGAGGGGGCTGCGGCTTTGGTCCTCGAAAATCTCGATCACGCCCGCGCCCGCGGCGCTCGCGTACTCGGCATCCTTGAAGGCGTCGGGGAAAAGTCCGACTCGTTCCACCGCACCCGCTCCAGCCCTGACGGCAAGCCGATTGTTGCCTGCATGCGCAATGCACTTGCCGATGCCGGCGTTGCGCCCGAGGACATCGACTACATCAACGCCCACGGGACTTCGACACCGGAGAACGACAAGATGGAACATCTTGGCGTTTCCACCGTGTTCGGCGAGCGCATTCGTGGCATTCCGATCTCGTCCAACAAATCGATGATCGGCCATACACTAACCGCAGCCGGCGTCGTGGAAGCGGCGGTCACTTTCCTCACTCTGCAAAATCAGCGCCTGCCGCCGACCATCAATCATCAAATTCCCGATCCGGCGATCACGCTCGATGTCGTGCCGAACGTGGCGCGCGATGCGAAAGTCAATCGCGCCATTTCCAACTCGTTTGGCTTCGGCGGGCAAAATGTCTGTCTCGTCATGGCGCTGGAGCCGGCGTGAGCGTCGCCGCGGGCACAGTTGCGGGCGACCAGCCGAGCGCCCCTGCCCCGGCCGCCGGGCAATCGATGCGCGCACTCATGCTCGTCGCCGATCGCAAGCTCGAGCTTCGCGACGTTGCTGCGCCACCGCCCCCGGCATCCGGCGAGGTGCAGATCGGTATCAAGGCGATCGGCCTTAATCATATCGACGTTTGGGGCTGGCGTGGCATGGCATTCGCCAAGCGCAAGCTGCCGCTTGTGGTTGGCGCCGAGGCCGCAGGCGAAATCCGGGCCGTTGGCGCCGGCGTGACCGATTTCAAAGTCGGCGATCGTGTCGTTGCATATGGCGGCCTGACGTGTGGACAATGTAAAGCCTGCCGCGAAGGCCGCGATAACCTCTGCGAAAACGTCGCCGGTATTATGGGCTTTCACGTCGACGGCTTCGCCCGCGACTTGGTCAACATGCCGGCGCGGCTTGTGATCCCGGTGCCTGCGGGCGTGAGCTTTCGCGACGCCGCCTGCGCTCCGATCGCGTTCGCAACCGTACAGCACATGCTGTTCGACAACGCCAAACTGGAGCCCGGCGAGACCATTTTGGTGCAGGCCGGCGGCTCAGGCATCGGCACCGCCGCGATCAAGATGGCGAAGGCCATCGGCTGCACCGTCATTACCACCGTAGGCGATGACGAAAAGGCGGCCAAGGCCAAGGCGCTCGGCGCCGACCACGTCATCAACTACAAGACCGATCGCTTCGAAGGCGTCGTTCGCAAGCTCACCGGAAAAAAAGGCGTCGATGTTGCCTTTGAGCACGTCGGTCCCGACACCTTCAACGGCTCGCTCCTTTGCCTCAAGCGCGGCGGCCGGCTCGTGACTTGCGGATCGACCTCGGGTCAAACGACGACGATCAACCTATTCCAGTTGTTCCAGCAGCAATATCGCATCTTCGGGTCGTTCGGCGCACCCATGCGCAGCGTCCGCGAGAGCCTCGCCAAGATGGCCGCCGGCCTTCTGCCGGTGATCGACACCGAAGTTGCCCTCGCCGACTTCGAGCACGGCCTTGCGAGGCTCGAAAGCCGCCAGATTTTCGGCAAGATCATCGTCACGTTCTAGTACGCGGCTGCGATGGCGAAGCCGCGTTCCAAGTTTATCGACGGCATGATCGGCGCGATCACGGTCGGGCTCTTGAGCGCGATCAAAAGCATGAATCGCAAACGCACGGCGAATTTCGCCGGCGCGTTCATGCGCACAATCGGCCCGCTCCTGCCGGAAAATCGCATCGGCCGCGAAAACTTGCGCACCGCTTTTCCCGATAAATCCGACGCCGAGGTCGACAAAATCCTCGCTGGCGTCTGGGACAATCTTGGACGCATCGCGGTTGAGTTCGCGCATTTGGATGAGTTCTGTATTGAAGGCGGCGGCCGCCAGACGCCCGACATCATCACGCATGCTCCGCAGGCGGCCGAACGCTACGGGCGCATACTGGAGAGCGGCAAACCCATGCTGGCATTCGGCGCCCATCTCGCTAATTGGGAGCTGCCTGGAGTGGTCGCGAAAGCACTAGGCCAACATTCAGCGGTGCTTTACCGGCGGCCGAACATCCGCCCGATCAGCGACGTGATCATCAAGCTGCGCGCACCGCTGATGGGTGAACTCGTCGCCACCGGCATCGACGCTCCCGTGAAATTGGCACGCCTTTCTGAAGCCGGCGCCCACGTCGGCATGCTGGTCGACCAGCATTTCAGCAAAGGCGTCGACGTCATCTTCTTCGGCCGACGCTGCCGCGCCAACCCCCTGATCGCGATGATTGCGCGGCAGACCGAATCTCCGATCCACGGCATGCGCGTCGTTCGCAAGCCCGACGGCAACAGCTTTTGGGTCGAGATCACTGATCCGATCGATCCGGTACGCGACGCCGACGGCCGCGTCGATATCAAAGGCACAATGCAGACGATCACCTCAGTAATCGAAGGCTGGGTGCGTGAACATCCCGAACAATGGCTGTGGCTGCATCGCCGGTGGCGATGACGAAACTCGGATCACGACCTTCAGCGGCTGCGCATCTTGATTGAATGGTTTGGCCTAGCGAAACCATTCCGTGCTACAGTGCCGTGGTACAGACTAATGATTAGGGTGGAGGCAATGATGGTTCAGTTCATTCGCACAATGAAATTCGGGGCGGCTCTTCTGCTGGCGGCTATGATGCTATCTGGCGCTTCAACGGCATCTTCGGCGGAGACCGGCATTGTCCACCTTCGGATCGTCAAGGCCGGGTTCATCCTTGGCGCAGGCGGTGGCAGCGGCACCTTGACCTTGCACGGCTCGACGTATCATCTGAGAGTTGGCGGCGTCACGCTTGGCACCATCGGCATAGCCGAGGCGCGTCTGGCCGGCGTTGCGTACCATCTGCATCACGTAGCCGATATCGTCGGCACTTACGACGTAGTGGGTGCGAGTGTGGCGGTTGTCGGCGGCCCGAAGGTTGCGCGGCTGCAGAACGGCAAGGGAGTCATCCTTGAACTCCACGGCGAGCAGCGTGGCCTGGAAGCCACCCTCGGTCTTGGCGGCATGACAATCAGCTTGCACTAGCCGCGCCGTTCAACATGCGGCGACGCCCTGTAAGATTATATCGGATGACGCCCGCGGCGCAGGCCGTGGGCGAGTAGCGCGGAGACTTTTCGCAACAGGCGCGCGCTGACGCCATCATCCCCGAGGGATCGCCCCAGGTAAGGCGCAAACCCCTCAGCCGCGTCGTTGTGGTCGTCCTGGCTTACGCGGCCGGCTAACACGTCCAGGCTGCCGGGTTCGGATGTGAGTGCTTCAACGCCTGCAAAGTCGCGTGCGTTCGTCCCCGGCGCAGCGATAAATTCGATCCCGATCTCGTCGTGACGGCGCCACACAATGTTGCAGCTTTGGCGGGGTCGGCCGAACTTCGACAACGCCAAATGGAATTTGTCGGGCAAACATTCGATATCGTCGACGGCGAGCCTCGCTCCGCTATCGGACATATCGATTAAAGTGCATCTTTGCGGACGCGCATCATCGCCGACCTCGATCCACGCCGGCAAATTGAGCAGCTTTCGCGGCCTTTGGCGTTTGTCCGTACTCATTGCGGTCTCCCCTTCTGGGAGGTGCAGTTAATCGGCCACGCGAATGGCCGTCCAGTTGCGGAACCGAAGATGTTTTCGTCGGTGCAAACCGAAATCCCGGCTATCGATTCGAATTATCCGCTTACACCGAGATTTGGCCGCAAATCGGCAACGGAGGCCACTTTATCTGCGAAAAAGCAAGCCTGGAGCGTTTATTTACGAACGGCGGAGGCGTGGCATCGGCACCTTGAACTTATTGTTCAAATGTAATGTGTTTTTCCTTCACGAGGGTAGCCCATTTGGCAACATCTGCGGCGAGAACTTGGCGCATCTCCGCGGCGGTGCCGCTGCGCAAATCGGCACCCGTCGATTCTAAGCGCGCGCGCACATCCGGCATTGCTAGCGCGTCCTTGATCGCCGTTTCGATTGTTTGCACGATTTCCTTTGGCGTTCCCGCTGGAGCGAACACCCCCATCCAGGTGTTCACTTCATAGCCCGGGACACCCTCTTCGTCGACGGTGCCGAGTTCAGGATACTTTTTGGATCGCGTTTTGCTGGTCACGGCGAGCGGCCTGATGTGATCCGACTGCAGGCCCACGGCGCCGGTTGTGAGATCGGCAATGATCATGCTGGTCTCGCCCGCCATCGTGGCCATCACGGCCGGCGCGCCGCCGCGGTATGGAATGCTGCGGATATCGACGCCCGCCATCGCCTTGAACAATTCAAGCGAGAGCAGCGTTGCCGAACCGCCCGACGCATGCGTGAGTTGCCCGGGCTCCTTCTTGGCAAGCGCAATCAATTCACGGATCGTGTGAGCCGGCACTTCGACGTTGACCATGATCGCTTCCGGAATAGAAGTTACGAGCCCGAGCGGCTCAAAGTTCTTTTGCGGATCGTACGGCAGCTTCGGAAACACCAGCGGATTGATTGCCATGGTGCCGTCGTGAGCGACGAGGAGCGTGTATCCGTCCGGCGCTGCCCTCGCTACCGCCTCGGCGCCAACCTGCATTGCGGCGCCTGGTCGGTTTTCGATAACGACCGGCTTGCCCCATTTCCGCTGCATCTGTTCGCCGATCACGCGCGCGGTCGTATCAATCGCACCGCCGGGCGCCGTCGGCACAATGATCTTGACGACGTGGTCTGGAAAAGACTGTGCGTCGGTTGCCGAGTTTGTCGCAAGAAAAGCAGCGACGGCGAGAAGCAACAACGGCGATCGTTGCCCGGCAAACTTCATATCCGCTCTCCATTTGACGAGGCGTTACGCGCGACCTTGATTGCTTGCAGGTGCTCGTCGAGCACCGCCGGTATTTGATCGGGCGGCAGGCGACCGAAGCCGCAATATGCGGCAACTCCAAAATTCGGCAGATATTTGCGGGCGGTCGCGAAGCGTTCCTTAAAGCCCTTCATGTGATGGACAAGGCCGAGGTAGACCCGGGCGTTACGCGGCCGTAAATCCTTCAGCGGAGCGAAAAAAGCATCGCCGACTCCGTCCAACACCGGGATATGAATCCAGTCGACCCGACGGCCCGAGGATTCGTTTACCGCATTCGCAAGCGCCACAGTTGCGGACAGATCTGGCGGCGCAAAGCGCGGCCAACCGCCAAGGGTGCCGAAGCAAAAGTGATAACCAAGCAGCACTGTTTCGGGAATAAGCGAAGACAAAATCCGGAACTGCTCGATGTTGCGTTCGATCGCACCTTCGGCAGAAAGGCCTGGAATTGCCCCGTAAGCATCCTGCACTTCCGTCGCACAATCCCATTGGATCGCAAGATCGTCATGCGGGATCTTTTCCACGATAGTGCCAATCTCGGCGGCCATAGCATCGGTGAAACCCGGCCTGATCCTTCCGAGATCCACCGAGTTGGGAAAAATGCGCGGCGGCAGCGTGCTATTGACCGACGGCAGCGATACCTGAAAGCGCAAGTGCTTGGGCAGCACGCCTTTCTCGCGCAGCGTCTTGAACACGAAATACGAATTGATGGCGTCGCGTGCATAGCCCAGCCGCCATCCTGGATCGCAGAAACGTACGCGCTCGACGCCGCCCTTGACCTTGAAGAGCCAGCTGTCGGCAGCGTTGCGCGGATTGAGGCGCTCGACGCCGTTATCCGGCTGCGGGCGACGGATCGTTTCGAGTTCCGGATGGCCCGACAGAACCTGATAATGGACCTTGCTGATCCAGTGTTTGCGCGGACCGACCTCGCCGTCCGGGATCGCCGTCAGCGATAGACCGAGCGGGCCGCCAAAAGCACGGAACACATCCTCGGCCGTATCGAGGGGAATGCTGCCAACCAGAAGTACTTCGTCGTTCACAATTCCTCCCACTTCTTCGCCCTGCGGCTTTGTCCCATCTGTCAGACCGCATCGGCGCCCCCTATGGTACTCCGAAAAATGGGGCAGCCAGCAGTAGCAATAGCTATACGCTGATCTGCATTTGGCGACGGTCGTTCATGCCCCGAGGCCGAACCGGCCGCGCTGAGGAAACACGAAATGCCGAAGGTACGCGAATTTCTAGCAAGGATCGTGGCTGCAATCGTTGTTTGCGCAAGCCTCTGCGGATCGGGGACAGCGGCGCAGGAAAAATATCCGGCGCGGGTCGTTCAGATCATAAATCCTTATCAGGCCGGAGGCACAACCGACACCCTCGTGCGCGCGCTCTCGGTCGGTCTGTCGAAAGATTTGGGACAACAATTTGTGGTTCTGAACAAGCCCGGCGCCGGCGGAACGATCGGCACGGCATTGGCCGCACGGTCCGAACCCAACGGCTATACGTTGCTGTTCGCGCCCGCCCTCGTCATCTCGGTGTTGCCGCAGGTCCGGCCGAAATCCGAAATAGGATACGAGCCGCAGGCGCTTCTTCCGATCTGCCAGACGTTCGTCAATACAATGGGTCTTCTGGTCCGCGACGATTCACCGATCAGGAATCTGAAGGATCTTTCGAGCCAGGCGAGAGCGCGTCCCGGCGTGCTGAACTATGGCCACCAAGGCCTGTCGACGATTCCGCAGTTGGCGATGGAAGAGTTTCTTTCCGCGGCGAAGCTTAAGATCAACGGCGTGCCGTATCGTGGAGATCCGGAGGTGCTGACCGATTTGCTCGGCGGCCGAATCGACGTCGCCGCGGTCGTGCTCGGAGCCGTTGGCATCATCGGTCACGGTGCACGTATTATCGCCGTGTTCGCCGACGAACGACATCCGAGTTACCCGGATGCACCGACGTCGGTAGAACAAGGGTTCAACGTTGCGCCGACAAGTTTTGGCGGCTTGTTTGCCCCAACGGGAACGCCGACGGCGATCATGAACACGCTGTCCGGTTCCTGTGCGAAAGCAGCGAAAGACTCGGCTTACGTCTTGGCCACCGAGCGCGCAGCGCAACCGCGAAGCTACCTCGCCGATCGCGATGCTTTCGAAGCCAAATTGCAACAAGACACCGCTGAGAAGAAGAAGCTGTTGGATGCCTTGGGACAGTCGGTACGAAACTAAAACTGCTGCTTCAGGAACGCCCCAATTAAACCCGTGAAAATGCAAACAGCCGGGCTTTAAACTCAATCAAAGCCCGGCTGTCGTTTTGCAATTCTGTCGGTTGGCCGAAAAACTCAGTCCAGCGATCCGGCGACTGGCACGTTTACCACGCCATCCAGCGATTGCCGCGCCAATAGCCACGGCCCTCATGCTCGCGCCATGCGAAGTGCTCGCGCGGGCCCCAGCGCCAATCGTCCGGATGAACGATCACGCGGGCCGTTGTCGGATATTCGTAGGCCTCGCGGGCGTGCCAGCAGACCTTGCCGCTGCACACGACTGCTGCCGATGCATTCAACGCCGAGAGCGCCAGCATGCCGGCACCGATTGCAGTGGCAAAAAGGGTCTTACCAAGTGTCATATCCAAAACTCCGTTGGGGGGTTACCGAGGGTATAAAACGGAGCATTCCTAATTAAGTTCCGCGACACCCGGATGCCATTTCAACAAAAATCAGGGCGCGAAATCCCTAGATTTCGACCTGTCCGCCCAGCTCGATCACCCGATTCGGTGGAATTCTGAAGAACTCGGTCGCAGGGAGCGCATTGCGATGCATGAAATCGAAGAGCTGGCGTCGGATCGCGCCGATTGGGGAGTGCTTAGCGCCGACGATCGTAACGCGTCCGACAAAGAACGACGTATCCATCATGTTGAAGTGAAGTTCCCGGTTGGCGCACTCCTCAAGAACCTCCGGGATGTCCGGTTGCTCCATAAACCCGTAGCGCACGACGATAGAATGGAAATTGTCGCCTAGATGCGCGACCTCGATGCGCCGCTCCGGCGGCACGCGCGGAATGTTCGCGGTCGCGACGTGCAGCAGAACGATTTGCTCATGCAGCACCTTATTGTGCTTGAGATTGTGAAGAAGCGGCACCGGTACGACGTCGAGCCGGCTCGTCATATAGATGGCGGTACCGGACACCCGCGTCTTGCCATGAACTTGGGCGATGAAGTTGGACAGCGGAAAGGTATCCCGCTCCAGCGTACGCAGCAGCGCGTCGCGACCCTGCCGCCACGTGAACATCAGAAAGAAAATCGATGCAGCCACGACGAGCGGAAACCAGCCGCCTTCGAAAACCTTCATCAAATTGGCGCTAACAAACGCTAGATCGACGATGACGAACAATCCGGCCACTGCCACGCTTGCCACCAAGCCCCACGCCCAAATTTCGCGCATGGTCAGGAAGATTAGCATCGACGTCAGCAGCATGGTAAGCGAGACCGCGATCCCGAAAGCCGCGGCGAGACTGTCCGACGATCTAAAGCCGAGCGTGAGACCGAGCGTCAGCGCCATCAAAGTCCAATTCACAAATCCGATATAAATCTGCCCATAGCCCGCGTCCGAAGTCTGGACGATGTGGAGACGCGGACACAGTCCAAGCTGGATCGCCTGCCGCGTCATCGAAAACGCGCCGCTGATGATGGCCTGGCTGGCGATGATGGTGGCCACCGTCGCCAACGCTACCAGCGCCACCTGAAACGCCGCCGGGCACAGCGTGAAAAACGGATTGGCGCCCGCGCTGGCGCCACCGTCGACCACGACTGCAGTCTGGCCGGCATAGTTCAGCACCAACGTAGGCAGCACCAAACCGTACCACGCGAACCTGATCGGCCGCGGCCCGAAATGTCCCATATCGGCATAAAGCGCCTCGGCGCCGGTCGCGCACAGAAAGACCGCGCCCAGGACCAGAAAGCCGGTAAAGCCATGACCGAACAGATAACTGAAGCCATAACGTGGATCGAGCGCGACGAGCACGCCGGGGTGGCTGAGGATACCGCCAAGGCCGAGGAGGCCAATTGTCACAAACCAGATCGTCATAATCGGGCCGAACAATTTGCCAATCCGGTCGCTGCCCTGAGATTGCAGAGCGAACAAGCCGACCAGAACCAGCGCCGACATCGGTACGATGTACGGCGCGATTTGCGGCGCCGGTATTTTTAGTCCTTCGAGCGCACTCAAAACCGAAATGGCCGGAGTGATGGCGCCGTCACCGTAAAGCAGCGCTGCTCCCAAAACCCCGATCGCAATCACGACAATCCGTTCACCGTGCTTGATGCCAAGCAGCGACATCAGCGCCAGAATCCCGCCCTCGCCATCGTTGTCGGCACGCATGACAACGGTCACGTATTTGAGCGAGGTGGTGATCAACAACGTCCAGACGATCAGCGACAGCATGCCGATCGCGACGTCTGCCGTGGCGCCCCCAGCCCATTCGAGTGCTGTTTTCAGGGTATAGAGCGGACTAGTACCGATATCGCCGTAGACGACGCCGAGCGCCCCGAGCATCAAGGTGCCGAGTTTTCCCGCCGGCGCGGCCGATCTTTCGTCGGCGGCGGTTGTCATGGCTGTCATGATGGGACTGTCATAATCCTCGACGCCGCATGAATTTCCGGACGTTCAAAACCCATAAAACGACTGCGTTAATTTATAGGTGACTGGCGCCCTTGGCGACGTTGATGTGCATCAAGGCCAACGGCATTCACCAGCGGGCTGCAGGCACGGGGTCATATCCGCATGGCGATGACCTCGCAAGCGCGAACAACGGGGCGCAACCGCGCGCACTGTTTTGTGCTGCTGTCATATTTGCGTTAGTCTGAACCTTCGTCACTTTGAATTAGACGCCGGCCGCAGGCGTCCCAAAAACAAATGCTCGGGAGGTAACGATGAAGAGATCGGCTGCGATTGCAACCGGCGCCGTGTTGCTCCTTGCTTCGGCATTCGACGCGCCCGCTCAGGAAAAAATTTCCGACGGGGTCGTGAAGATTGGCATGATCGAAGACATGTCGAGCATCTATGCCGATATCACCGGCATTGGCGCGGTAACAGCGGCCAAAATGGCCGTGGAGGATTTCGGCGGCAAAGTGCTGGGCAAGCCGATCGAAGTCGTGTCTGCCGATCATCAGAACAAGGCGGATATCGCGGCGGCCACCGCGCGGGAATGGTTCGACACCGGCCACGTCGACGCGCTCATGGACGTTGCCGCTTCGGCAACTGCGCTGGCGGCAGTCGATGTCGCCAAGACCAAGAACAAGATCGTCGTTCTTAACGGGCCAGGCTCCGCGCGCATCACTAACGAGGCCTGCACACCAATCTCGATCCACTACACCTACGACAATTATGCGCTGTCCCACGGCACCGGCTCCGCGGTGGTCAAGGCCGGTTACGACACCTGGTTCTTCCTGACCGCCGATTATGCCTTTGGACACGATCTCGAGCAAAACACCGCCGCGGTCGTTAAAGCGAGCGGCGGCCAAGTGCTCGGCGGCGTCCGCGTTCCGATCAACACTGCGGATTTCTCCTCGGCGCTGCTGCAGGCGCAGACTTCGAAAGCCAAGGCGATTGGGCTCGCCAATGCCGGCGCCGACACCACCAACGCCATCAAACAGGCGTCTGAGTTCGGTATTGTGCGCGGCGGACAGAAGCTCGCGGGGTTGCTCATCTTCATCAACGACGTCAACACGCTCGGCCTCGAAGCAGCGCAAGGCATGCTCCTGACCAACGCGTTCTATTGGGATCGCAATGACGAGACCCGCGCCTGGTCGCAACGCTACTTCCAGCGCATGAACCGGATGCCGAACATGAGTCAGGCCGGGATCTATTCGGCCACCACGCACTATCTCAAATCCGTGAAGGCCGCCGGCACCGACGAAACCGGGGCGGTGATGGCGAAGATGCGTTCAACGCCGATTAACGACTTTTTTTTCAAAAATGGCACCATCCGCGATGACGGCCGGATGGTTCACGAGATGTATTTGTATGAGGTCAAGAAGCCGGCGGAGTCTAAAGGTGCATGGGATTACTATAAACTCGTCGCCACGATCCCCGCAGATCAGGCGTTTCTGCCGTTGTCGGAGTCCAAATGCCCGTTGGTGAAGAAGACGCAATAAGCCCCGGCTTTTTGGCGGCGTGCGCGAACGTCACTTGACCAATTGTGCCGCTGGTTCGCGCAACAGCGCCTCGGCCATTTCGCGCAGCCGCACGCGCTGCACTTTCGGACCGTTTGGACTTTCCACGATGGGGAACTGATCCACCACGACGACCCGCGCCGGGACTTTGAATCGCGCCAATTGTTGAAGGCAGCGTGCCCGCAAGGTCGCCCCGTCCAGGACAACACCCGGGCTCGGCTGCACGAAGGCCACCGGAACCGGATCGCTTCCTCCTGTCGAAGCGGCTACGACCTGGACGCCGGCGACACCGGGCTCTTTCTGAATCACAATCTCGATTTCCTCGGGGCTGACCAAGAATCCGCCAAGCCTCATGGCGTCGCCAAGACGTGCCTCATACACAAAGCCTTCGTCGTCGATGCGGGCGAGATCGCCGGTACGGTACATGCCGTCCGCATTGATGGCGCGTTCCGTCGCCGCCGGATTATCCAAATACTCGATGAAACGCGACGGCGCGTCGATCCACAGCTCACCGGACGCACCTGTTGGTAGGGCCCCTCCACTCTCCGGATCGCACGCCGCGAGCCGCACCTGACCGCTGACCGGCACGCCGCCGCCGAGCAGCCGGTTGTTGCCCTCGGCGATCGAGAATAGCGCTTGGACTTCTGAACTGCCGTATAGGCCGCGCGGCATCATACCTGCCGCCTCTGCGGCGGCGATCGAAGCCGCAGCGTTGGAGTGGAATGCCGCAAAGCCCGAGAATCGCACCGAGTTCAAAATGGCGCCCGCCCGACGCAGCGGCGATACGACCGAACATGTCGTCGCCGCCTACCACATGCGTGACACGATATTGACGGATCAGCCTTGCCGCGGCCTCACCGTCAAATTGAGCGAGGCAAACGATATGCGCGCCGCCGGCAATTGCCGCCATTGCCGCCGCGTTGCCGAACGTGCCGCAGAATGGCACTGCGCCGAGCAACACGGCGTCCGGCGCATCCAGCCCAATGTAGCGGGCTACATCGGCGGCGTGGCCGGCGATCGTTTGCTGATCGTGCAACACCAGTTTTGGCCCGCTCGTGGTGCCCGACGTGGTGAAGGTCAGACAATGCGACTCTCCCCTCCCCTCATCCGGCCCCGCATCGCCGGCAGGGCCCTCGAACGGCAACACTGGAAGTCCTGCAAGCTCCGTCACACCGAGGGAAAGCGGAAGCCCGAGCAGACAGCGCACAGCGGCGCGATCTTCGGCCGGCAGCGACGAGAAAATCGTTGGGAAATCGACGAGCGGGAATTCCCACTGCGTGACCACAGCGGTAGCGCGCGACCGCCGTAACAGATTGCCGACCTCCGCGGCGCGAAACCGGGTGTTGATATGAATTGCGAGCGCGCCTAGTCGCGCGCAGGCAAAGATCGCGGCGAGATAGTCGGTGCCGTTTGGCAACCATAGCGCCACACGACCACCTGGCCCAAGTCCGGCTCTGCGCAGCGCACCGGCGACCCTCAGCACGCGATCCTGGAAAGCACCCCAACTCTGCGTGCCCGCGGCATCTGTCACCGCGGGCGCCACTGCGTCGCGGGCCGACCACGACAGAAGCGCGTTCAGCGTCCGCGGGTGCTCCGCATCATACAATTTACGCATCGAGTGAAATTACAGCACAACAGCTGTAACGGCCATGCTGCTCAACAGGGCCGAGGTCGTCCGTCTAGCCGCTGGCCAGGTTTGCCTTGATCTGCTGGACGAGCTGCTGCGGGTCGAATGGGCGCTTGCCGTGCGGACCGGCGTCGCACAACTCGGCGGCAGCGTGGGATGCGTGTTCGGCGTTGGCAGCGAAGATGATCTTGGTCTTTGGCAGGTTTGCCTTCACCCAACCGGATAGACGAAACCCGCTTTCCGCATCACTAAGCACGATACGAATGTCGTCGGAAGATTCTTGCAGGATGGTGATCGCCTCTGGTGCACTTCGCGCTTCCAGCACGCGATATCCACATGAGCGCAAATACTTCGCCAGTGAATTGCGAACCAGTACATCGTGTTCCAGCACGATTAAGGTCTCTGGTGCGCGACCCAAAACGTCTTGGCGTATGGCGGCGCTGTCCATCAGCTACACAACGGCTATGGAACCACCGGGTTCCCTAAAGACCGAGTACAGACCTGATGACAGTGAGCAGGTTCTCCAGGGAGTAAGGCTTGATGACAGCGCCTTCGACCGGCTCACTGATTCGATAAGCCGAAGCCGCAATCACTTTGATCGCAGGATATGACTGGCGAATTTTCCGGATCAGCTCCAAACCTTCCATCGCACCGGACATGTTGATGTCGGTCAGAACCAAGGCAACGTCCGCATGCGTCCGAAGCACCGAAAGCGCTTCACGGGCGTTGCCGGCTTCAATGACGGTGAACCCTTCGCTACGCAGAAAATCGCTGACCGAAATGCGAATGAGGACCTCGTCCTCGACGACAAGAATTGCCGGATCGCGAATGGCGACAACCTCGGCAGGAACCATATAGACTTTCTCCCCTCACCGATAAGAACTGCGACAAGGAGGAATTTGTTCCCGCTCGAACCCAGCGCGCGATTTGGCGACGCTCACGCCATCGCCCGCGAAAAACGCTCCCGCCAACTTTCGCCGGCAAGATAGCGGCGCATCACGTGCGGTTCGGCAAGATCGCGATCGAACACAACCAGCGATCGCCACGCGAGCGCCGACATACACGACAGCACCGGTATAGTGGAACCACCAGCATGTGCGAGGATCGGTCCCAGCGTCGGCATGCCGGTGCCCAGCATCACCACCGCATCCACTTTGTCGAGATCGATGCCAGCCAGGGCGCTTTCGGCATGCTCGGCGGGAAGATCGTAGATCGGATGAAACTTGCTGGACGCATCGAACGCGCCGGTGACGGCGGCGATTTCAAAGCCGTGCGAGCGCCAATATGAGATGCTCGCCTCGGTCAAATCGGGCGGATAGGGAGACACGAGCCCGATCCGGCGCGCATCGAGACGCCGCAGCGCCTCCGCGACAGCGCGACCGGCCGTTACAAACGGAATGCCACGCGCGGTTTCGATCGCTTCGACGGCGGCCTGCTCGCGCTCGACACCTTGCAGGTACGACGCGCCGGTGCACGCAAACGCTACCGCGCCGATCGGCGCGTTGGCGAATTGGATGATCGAGCTTTCCATCGCCGCAAAATAATCGTCGAGCCGGGCATTGATCGTTGGTTTGTCGCTAACCAAACGCGCATTGAGAAACGCGTAACCCGGCGGCATCAGGATCGCGAATTCCGGCTCGACGGTGGTGTTGGCCTGAGGCGTGAGCACGCCGATCAGCCCTCTGCGCGCGTATTCGACCATGCGTTGCTCCGCCGACCGCCTCTCTGTGCTTTTGCTTGACCCGCGCCTTTGTCCTATAAGATATACAAAGCGCCGGCACGGATTCAATTAACGGCTTCCGCTCTTCTTGCGTGAGCCACGGCCGGCATTCCCTTCGGTCGGAAACGGATGGTGATGGCGTCGGCTGGGCCTTTGCGGGGCGAGATCACGTCCGGCCTTCCGGATAAAGGCGGTGCATCGGAGCAGGCATTGCCGGCCATCCGCCTTCAGCGCGTCGAGCGGTGGTACACGACCCGCGACGGCCCCGTTCACGCACTTGCCGCCACCGACCTCGACATCGCCCAGCATGAGTTTGTCGTACTGCTCGGCCCTTCAGGCTGCGGCAAGACCACTTTACTGCGTATGATCGGCGGCCTGATTGCGCCAAGTCATGGCCAGCTGCAGGTGCTGCGGCGCGATCTCTGGAAAAATGGAACTCGTCAGGCCGACGCAGTGTCCAATCTGGGCGTCGTCTTTCAGGACGCAAACCTGTTTCCGTGGCTGACGATCGAGGAAAACGTCGCGCTACCGCTTGAGCTGCGGGGCATGCACAAACAAGACCGCCTCGCGCGCGCCCGAACGCTGACTGCGCTCGTCGGCATCAGCGGCTTCGAAAAGCGCTGGCCATACGAACTTTCCGGCGGCATGCGGCAGCGCGCGGCAATCGCACGCGCGCTGTCTCATGATCCCGATATTCTTCTTATGGACGAGCCGTTCGGTGCACTCGATGCCATGACCCGCGACAGCTTAAACATCGAGCTGCAAAATCTCTGGATGCAGACACGCAAGACCATCGTTCTCGTAACCCATTCGATCAATGAGGCGGTGTTTCTCGCTGACCGGATTGTGCTCCTCTCCCCGCGGCCGGCCCGCATCGATACAGTCGTGGAGCTCGATTTCGAACGGCCGCGTTTGCTTGATGTGCAATCGACCGAGAGGTTTCAAACGATTGCGAAGAATCTGCGTCACCGTCTCGCGGAGATGGCATGACCGATAAGAGTCCGACCCCAGCGTCTTTCACGCCGGCAGACGAGCCGGCGCCCGCGCCGCCGAGCGACTTCAAGCCGTACCTGCCCTGGATCACTACTCCGGCCTTGTGCCTGCTGCTCGTGGCAGTCTGGTGGATCTACATCGACGTCAGCAAAATTTCCGCATTCATTTTGCCGACACCGGCGTCAGTCGGAGAGGCCTGGGTCGGCCTCTTGTTGTCGAAGCGAGCCTGGATCGACACTGTGATGACGGTCTATGCCACGCTCCTTGGCTTCTTCTGGGGGATGATTGCCGGCGTTGGCATCGGCGTTTTAATCGCGCGGGTGCGCTGGCTCGAGCAAACGCTCAACCCGTTTATCGTGGCGAGCCAAGTGTTGCCAAAGGTGGCATTGGTGCCGCTGTTCGTGGTCTGGTTCGGGTTCGGTGTGACGTCGAAGGTCCTGATCGCGGCAACGCTCGCGTTCTTTCCGATTCTCACCAACACTGTATTGGGCGTTAAATCCATCGATCGCGGCTACGGCGACGTGATGGTCAGCTTGAACGCGACCCGCTGGCAGATCTTTCGCCGGCTCGAACTCCCCTCGTCGCTGCCGTACATCATCACCGGCATGGAAGTCGGCATCGTGCTGGCGCTGATCGGCGCCATCGTCGGCGAATACGTCGGCGGCGATCTGGGATTAGGTCACCTCTTGGTCGCGCGGATGAACGCGTTCGAGACCGACGGGCTGTTTGCCGTCATGATTCACATGACGATCCTGGGCTTCCTGTTCTATTTCGGCATCTCGCTGTTGCGCCGTGCACTCATCCCCTGGCACGAATCCGCACGCCGCGGTGCGCGCAACAATTAGCTCAAGAGACTGCAGCGGCTTGGCGGAGGCCAGCGATCATCGAGGTTCGCAGCAGGTGATCTTCCTGACGCCCGCGATCGGCGGCAATCGCCTGCAAGTTGGCGAGGATTTCACGGCGTTTCGCCGGATCCTTTTGCCGCATACGGGCGCGGTTGGCATCAGCCTGAGCGATGATCTGCTCCAACGCCACCGGCCGCCGGCGGCGCTCGTAGAGATCGAGCCGCTCCGCCAACGGCGCGCCGGCGCGTACATCGCGCAACGCCGCAACCAGTTCGAACGCATCGTGCAAGCCACCGTTCAACCCCATGCCGCCGGAGGGGCTATTGAGATGGGCCGCGTCGCCAGCGAGCGCGACACGCCCGCGGAAATAGTGGGGAGCGATGCGCTTGTGAACGCGGTAGGGCCGCTTCTCCATCACGTCATAGCCGGACGGGTTTGCAACAATCTCCTGCATGCTTGCGGCGATCGCCTCATCGGTGATCTGCGCCTCGACCGGCATGTCTTCGCGCGGATAGATCGACACCCTCCAGCGGCCGGGAACGCGGAGCAGCGAGAAGTTGCCGCCAGCCTTCCAGCAGTAGGCGATGTTGGTCAGTCCCTCAAGATGATCCTCGAAGGGGAAAGTCGTGGTCGCGAGCAACGTCGTCTCCGGGTACGTCTCGCCTTCGAAACCAAAGCCAAGCGACTGGCGCACCACCGAACGCGCGCCGTCAGCGCCGATGACAAAGCGGGCGCGCAGCTTCGCCGGCGCCGCGGCGCCGCCGAGATCGAGCGTGACCCCTCCGTCGTCCTGCGTGACCCCCATGACTTCGGTAGCGAACCGGATCTCCGCCCTCGGCTCTGCTCGCAACGCCGCGAGCGCCAGGCGAGATAATTTCCACTGCTCGCATTGCACGCGATAAGGGTGTCGCGTCGCGTTTGCGATCACGCCAAGATCAAAGACAGCGCGGTCGCCCTCCGGATGCAGTCGCACCTGCCACTGCGGGGCAATAAGGCCCTGTGCGATCAAATCGCCTGCAAGTCCGATATCATCAAGCAAATCGAGCGTGGGTGGATGAAAGGTTGACGCGCGCAAATCGGTTTCGACGTCGGGGGTCTTTTCCAGCAGCGCGGTAGCAACGCCTTCCCGCGCCAGCAACAAAGCCGTAACAAGGCCAACCGGGCCGCCGCCGACGACGGCCACTTCGCAATCGTGATTAAGTTGTAGGCTTGACATTCGCAGGCACTGTCGAAAATCGTAATCTTACGATTGTGAGAAAACAAGCATCGAACGGAGATCGGATATGACCACGCGACGCGACGTCTTCAAGATCGCCGGTGGACTTGTAGCCAGTGCCGCGATCGCCAAGCCTTATCTGCGCACGGCGCAGGCGGCTGAACCGCTGACTTTCATGACGCCGTTCGGCTTCATCCCTGATTTTCTGGAAATGATGAACATGGTCTCCGGCGGCTTTCTTGCTCAGCAGGGCTTTGCGCCAAAGCTGCTTGGCGGCCAGGGCGCCGTCGTAACGGCCCAGCAGCTCATGACTGGAGCGGTATCTTTTGTGCGGCTGACGGCGATCGATGAATTCGTCGCCGTAGCCAAAGGTATGGCGTTCGTCAGCGTGGCGACGCTTTACCAAGGCTCGACGTTTCACGTGATCTCGACAAAGGACAAGCCGATCAACTCCGCGGAGGATTTCAAAGGCAAGACCATCGGCATCGTCTCGGTCGGGGGCTCCACTGAGCAATTGCTCGATATCATGCTGCAGTCCGCAGGGATGACCAAGGCCGACGTGACGACGCAAGTGGTCGGCAACAGCCCAGGCGCGATGCAATTCCTGCGCCAGGGCCGCATCGATTGCTTCATCAACTCGATCGGCGTGGTCGTTGCGCTGCAAACCGCCAACGAACCGATTGTTCATTGGCCTACGGACCGCTACGCGCCAATGCCGAGCCAGATCTTTGTGACCACGCGCGAGACGATCGAGAAGAAACCCGCGATGGTGGTCGGCTTCCTTAAAGCGCTCAAAGCGTCGACGGAAGACATGCTGCACGGCGACCTCAAAGCGATCTTCCAGCGCGCCAACGGCGATTTCGACATTCCCGGCATGAAGAAGATGGACGAACAGGTTGCGCTGATGCGGTTCATCATGGACGGTCCGTGGATGTCGCAAGGGCGCGAGAACTTCCTGCGCAACGTGCCTGAACTTTGGACAAAGGCGCAAAAAGGAATCGGCGGCGCGGGAATAGCAACCGTGCCGAAAGTTGAGGCGCTCTATACCAACACTTTCATCGAGCAGGCACTGAAGGCCTAAAGGTGCTCGTTGCTGCTAGGTGGCTCGACTCGCAAGGGCAGCCTTGACGCGTTCAGGCGTAAACGGCGCCCGGCGTAATCTGGCGCCGGTGGCGTCGAAGACCGCGTTGCCGACCGCCGCAGCAACCGCGGCGGCCGCGGCTTCTCCGGCGCCGAGCGGCCTTTCATGGCGGCGATCGATCAGGGCGATGTCCAGTTGCGGCACGTCGGGGAATGTCAGTATCGGGTAGCTCGACCAGTCGGTGCTGGTTACACGCGAACGATCGAACGTGACTTCCTCGAACAAAGTGCGGCTCAGCGTCTGCAGGATGCAGCCCTCGACTTGCGCGCGCACGGCGTCCGGATTGATCATCAGACCGCAATCGTGGGCGCAAGCAACTCGGAGGACGCGAACGGCGCCGGTCGAAGCATCAACCGCAACATCCATGCCCATGGCGACGTAGTTCTCAGCTTGCTTGTAATGCACGTAGGCGATGCCGCGCCCGTCGAATGTTTTGCCGGCGCGGTCCGGCAGCGAGGTGCGCGGGGTCCAGCGCATCATTTCGCCGACGCGCTGCAAGACCTCGCGCCCACGCGGGTCGCGCAGCTGACGAAGCCTGTAAGCGAGTGGATCGACACCGGCAGCGGCGGCGAGCTCGTCAAAGAAGCTTTCGACGGCAAAGACATTTCCGATCTTGCCAGGGGCGCGCAAGTTTGATGGCCGCAGCGGCGTAGTCGCCTGCCATCTGATCTCGGCGCGCATGTTTGCGATTTCGTACGGCGGGTCGGAATTCAGCGAGAGCAGGCCGGAAAACAGCGCGCTGCCGTCATCGAGCCCGGCGGCGACGGCGCCAAGCAACGGGATATCCGGCGCCCTCGGCGCATTGGCCGGCGCTATCGCCACGGTTTCCCACGCGGCGATCGCGCCGTCGGCACCGAGCGTTGCGCGGAGATCGAGAAGCTGCGGCGGCCCCTTCGGGTCCCAGGCATGCTCGTCCTCGCGCATCCATTGCACGCGTACCGGCCGGCGCAGCTCGCGCGATAACAGCGCCGCCTCGAAGGCAACGTCGTCGTTGCCGTTGGTTCCGTAACTGCCGGAGCCGTCCATGTAGATCAGCCGAAGCTTGGCCGCATCTAGTCCGAGGAGTCGCGCGATCGTCTTGCGCAGGCGGTGTGTCCCTTGCGACGCAGTCCACACCGTGCCGCCGCTGTCACGAATGTCGGCGACGGCACAGGAAGGTCCCATCGATGCGTGCGACTGGATCGGCCACTCGTAGGATGCACGAATGACGCGGGGCGACGACGAGAGCACCGCAGTCGCCTCGCCGACGTTGCGCATCGTCTCGGTCCGCGCGACCGGCGTCGCACGCACGGCCTCAAACAGTGCGTCCGATCCCGGCAGCGTGGCTGACTCGCTCCAGGTTGCCGTCAGCGCCCGGGCGGCACGCACCGCATCCCACTCGCGCGGCGCAGCAACTGCGAGAAAGTCGCGCAAGCGGACGGTTTGTGCTTGCGGGATTTTTGAGATCGAGCCGGCATCGACATCAAGTAACTTGGCTCCGATCGCCGGCGCGCGGATGACGCGCGCATGCCACATGCCTTCGACGCGATGGTCCTGGACGTAGGCATGGCGCGCTGTCAACTTCGCCGGGATGTCAGGACGCGGATATGAGGTGCCGACGATCGTATAGGTATCCGGGTTACGTAGCGGCGCCGATTTGTCGACCGGCACATTGAACGTCGCACCAGCGATGAGTGCGGCGAAACTGACTGCCTCGCCGCTGGCGCGGATCGTGACCGCGCCGTCGCGCGTTTCCAGTTCTGCAACAGGACGATTGAGTCGCGTGGCGCCGAGCGCCAGCAAATGAGCGCGAGCGGTCGCCGCCGCTTGGCGTATTTGCACGCCGCCGACCATGATGCCGGTTGAACCTCCGGTCGATCCCTGATCGGGCGTGAGCGCCGTGTCGCCTTCCACGAGCGCAATGCGTTTCGGAGAAAGCGAAAGCTCCTCGGCAACAATCTGACGGAGCGCGGCGCGCGCCCCGGTGCCGAGATCGACCTTGCCTGCGAAAATCGTAACACCGCCGTCCGGCGCGACCGCAAGATAGGCATCGACACTTTCGCCGACGACGGTCGTCGTGCTCGCTGCGGCGGCGCGCGGCAAACTAAAGGCGACAACAAGCCCGGCGGCACTCTGCATGAACGAGCGGCGGCTGACATAGCTCATGGTTCAGCCCTCCCGTGCCGCGCGCATCACCGCGGCAAGCACACGCACGTGGCTCCCACACCGGCAAAGATTCTGCGCCAGTGCCTCACGCACATCGCTTTCACTTGGATGCGGCTGACGCGACAGCAGCGCCGTCGCTGTCATGATCATGCCGTTGGTGCAGTAGCCGCATTGCGCAGCCTGCTCGGCGATGAACGCCGCCTGTACGCGACTTGGCTGCGCGGGACTGCCGAGCCCTTCCAGCGTCGTGATCTGACGTCCTTCTGCGTCTACGGCGCGCGTGACGCAGGACCGCGTCGGCATCCCGTCAATCAGCACAGTGCAGGCGCCACACTGACCGAGACCGCAACCGAATTTGGGGCCGCGCAGCGCGAGATCGTCGCGCAGGGCGTAAAGGAGCGGCATATCCGAATCGTCGATGGCAACCCGGTGGTCGGTGCCGTTCACCCGCAGCGTGATTTCGCTCGCCATTGCCTCTCCATCGTCTCTGCCGCGAGCAAGCGGCACGCCAGATCAGCTCAAGACCGAACGGCCTCGGATCAAGAATACGTCCTTAAAGACCCTCCGAAAGTACGCACAACCTCACAATGCGGTGAAACCCCATATCGGCGCGGGAGTTATGCAAAAACCGGCTGGCATCCCACTGCGGGGTTCCCATATTGCGAAAACAGGCAAAAAAGGGACCCCACGGCTGACATTGACTGTTAAAGGCGAAGCACCGGCCCCTTGCGCAATAACAAACTTCATCCATTGTCTATCGTGAGGCGTCGTCCGGGCACGTCAACAAAGATCTGCCGGTTAACGCCTGCACCTGGGAAAACGCCAAGGAACCGACAACGGAAGCGGATTCGCGTCTCACAGGTCACTGAATCATGGGCATCGTTCGCTTCGCTCTGAGGCTACCCCACACCTTCTACGTACTCGCCGTGCTTGTGCTGTTTCTAGGCACCACGGCCATTCTGTCGATGCCGACAGACATCTTTCCCGAGATCGATATCCCGGTCGTGACCATCGTTTGGCAATACACCGGGCTCAGTACCCCGGAGATGGAACAGCGTGTCACGACCTACAGCCAGTACGCGCTATCCTCGAGTGTGAACGGCATCCAGGATATCGAGGCGCAAACCCTTAACGGAATTTCGGTTCAGAAGATTTTCTTCCAGCCCGACGTGAATCTCGATCTCGCGATCTCCCAGATCGTGTCCGCAACTAATTTTATCCGCGTTCTGATGCCGCCGGGAATTCAGGCGCCGGTGGTGGTGCAATACAACGCATCGAGTGTGCCAGTGCTGCAGATCGGGCTGTCCTCCGACACGCTCAATGAACAGCAGCTCTACGACTACGGCATCTACCGTTTGCGGCAGCAGCTTGCGCCGATCCACGGTGTCACGCTTCCGACCCCGGCCGGCGGCAAATACCGCCAGATCATGGTCGATATCGATCCGCTGAAGCTTCAGGCCAAGGGCCTAACGCCGCTTGATGTCGTCAACGCCGTCAATGCGGAGAATCTGACGGTGCCGTCCGGCACGGCAAAGATCGGCGACACGCAGTTCACGGTCCGCACCAACGCGGTGCCAACCAGCATCGACGATCTGAACAACATCCCGGTCAAATACGTGAACGGAGCCACCGTTTTCGTCAAGGACGTGGGGCAAGTTCACGACGGCAATGCCGTACAGCAGAACATCGTGCGCACCGATGGCCGTCGCTCGGTCTTGCTCAGTATCATCAAGAACGGCAACGCCTCGACGCTGGCCGTCGTCAATGCAGTCAAGCAAGCTATGGTCGTCGCGCGCGCGGCAGCGCCCCCCGGCATGCGGATCACTGAGCTTTTCGATCAGTCGGTATTCGTCAAAGACTCCATTACGGGACTATTGCGCGAAGGCGCCATTGCCGCCGCGCTGACCGCATTGATGATAGTGCTTTTTCTTGGATCGTGGCGGTCGACGCTGGTCGTCATGATCTCGATTCCGCTGTCCATTCTTGCGTCGCTTGTGGTCCTCTATTTCCTCGGTGACACGATCAATACGATGACGCTCGGCGGGCTTGCGCTTGCCATCGGCATCCTGGTCGACGATTCCACTGTCACGATTGAAAACACGCACCGTTTGCTCACCGAGGAACACATGCCGCTGCCTTCGGCGACGCTGCACGGCGCAGCCGGCATTGCGGTCCCGACGCTGGTGTCGACGCTCGCCATCAGCTGCGTGTTCGTCTCCGTCGTTTTCCTCCACGGCCCGGCGAAATATCTTTTCACACCGCTCGGCCTTGCCGTGGTGTTCGCCATGTTGGCTTCCTATGGCTTTTCGCGCACGCTGACCCCGATCACCATTGGCTTATTGCTCAAGAACGAGCGCCACGGCGAGGAGGCTGGGAACGGCTGGTTTGCGCGCCAATTTGCGAAGTTCGAGCGCGGGTTCGAAGCAATGCGCAAAGGCTACGCGGAAATTCTGCATACGTTGCTGACGAGGCGACTGATCGTGCCGGCGGCGGCGGTCGCAGTGCTGGCGTTGGGCGGGGTACTGTTCCTGTTCGTTGGCCGCGACTTCTTCCCGATCATCGACGGCGGCCAGGTACAGTTGCATGTGCGCGTGCCGGCCGGCACGCGCATCGAGAAGACCGAGCAAATCTTTCAGGCGATTGAGGACAAGATTCGCGAGGTGATCCCGGAAGGCGAGCGCGACCTCATTGTCGACAACATCGGTTTGCCGTCCCGCTCCTACAATTATGCGTTTGGTGACGGGACGGCGATCGGCGTCAACGACGGCGTGATCCAGGTCGCTCTCAAGGAAGGGCACGCACCGACGGCGACTTACGTTCGCAACCTGCGCGAAGCGCTGCCTGCAGCCTTTCCCGAGGATTTATTTTATTTCCAGGCCGCCGACATGGTGACCCAAATCCTCAACTTCGGCATCCCGGCGCAGATCGACGTGCGCACCGTCGGCTACGACCGAAACAAGAACCTTCGCGTCGCCAAGGAACTGCAGAAGCGGATTGCGGCTCTCCCCGGACTCGCGGACGTGCACTTGCAGCAGGAGGTCAACGGTCCGGAATTCTTTGCTCAGATCGACCGCGCCCGCGCCACCCAGTTGGGTCTTACTGTGAGCGACATCGCGCTTAATCTCAACACCAGTTTGAGTTCGTCTGAGCAGATATCGCCGAACTTCTGGACCGACCCAAGCAACGGCACGCCCTACTATCTGACGGTGCAGACACCAGAGTGGCGCGTGTCTTCTCTCAACGAACTCAAGAACACGCCAGTGACCAAGTTCACGGTGGCGGGCCGCAATCCCGTCCCGGGGCTCTTAAGTAACGTCGCCACGCTGAAACGCGATTCGATCGCGACCAATACCAATCAGGCCAACATCCAGCCGGTCTATGAAATCTATGCCAATGCCGATGGCCGGGATCTGGGTTCGATTTCCGGCGACATCAATAAAATCGTAGCCGAGTACCGGAAGCAGCTTTCACCCGGCAATCGGATCGAAGTGATCGGCCAGATCGCCAGCATGAACTCGGCGTTTCGCGATCTCGCCATTGGCATTCTGTTCGCGGCTGTATTCGTGTATTTGCTCATGGTTGTGAACTATCAAACTTGGGGCGACCCGTTTGTCGTCATTCTGGCCTTGCCGGCAACGTTCTGCGGCATCGTCACCATGCTGTACGTCACTAGCACCACTCTGAGCGTGCCGTCACTGATGGGCGCGATCATGGCGATTGGCGTCGCATCGGCGAATTCGATTTTGCTTGTTACTTTCGCCCGCGAACAGCAGCTCGCCGGCATGAGCGCATTCGATGCAGCCATTTCAGCCGGCCGCACCCGTATTCGCCCGGTGCTGATGACGGCGGCCGCGATGATTGTCGGGATGATTCCGATGGCCATCGGCGGCGCCGGCGAGGAGCAGAATGCTGCCCTGGCCCGAGCCGTGATCGGTGGCCTGCTTTTCGCCACGCCGACCACCCTGCTGGTGGTACCTTATCTGTTCGCGATGCTGCGCAAGGGTAATGACGGCAAACCCGCGCGTGGCGTGTTTGCGGAGGACCCGCAATGAACGAGATCCAGCAATTTCCAGCCGTCGATGCCGACGCCCGGTCGCGCACAGACCCCGGCGACCGGGGGCCCGGCCGCTCGCCGGCTGAACCAAACCGTCCGGCGACCGATCCAAACAGTCCAACGGTCAAGACGAAGCGGGTGCCCGGCGCTCGGCTTCTCGCGATCTGCGCATTGGTGTTGCTGGGGGGCGCATTGGCCATCGGTTTCTGGCAACACTACCGGCTGCGTGCGCAAGTGCTGACGACGGCGGACCAACACCGCGATTTCATCCCTACGGTGCGGGCAGCGCCGGTACGTGCGAGCGCCAGCACCATGACGGTGACTTGGCCGGGCACCACCGAGGCATTCGAGCAGGCTAATATCTACGCTCGGGCGAGTGGTTATATCTCAAAGCGCGACGTCGACATTGGCAGCCGGGTCAAGGCCGGGCAGCTTCTTGTCGAGATCACAGCGCCCGAACTCGAGCATCAGATCGCTCAGGCTGAGGGAAACCTGGCGCAAATGAAAGCGTCGCTGGAGCTGGCGAAAGCCAATCGCGACCTCGCCAAAGTCACCTGGAACCGTGATGATCCTCTGGTGGAGAAAGGCTGGGTGACCCCGCAACAAGGCGACACCGACCGGCTGAACCTCCAGGCGCGAGAAGCCTCCGTCGCGGTCGCCGAAGCAAACATCAAAGCGCAGGATGCATTGTTGCTGGTGTTGCAGCAGCAGAAGATTTACCAGACCGTCGTTGCGCCATTCGACGGCGTCGTCACCCAGCGCAACATCGACATCGGCAGTCTGGTCACTGCAGACGCCACCAGTGGAACGTTTCTGTTCACTGTCATGCACAGCGACGTGCTCCGGATCCAGCTCTATGTACCGCAGGACGAAGCGTTCGGGATCGCTCCCGGTGTCGTGGCGATAGTGCACGTGCCAGAGGTGCCTGGTCGCGACTTCCCCGGAACGGTCACCCGCACCGCCGAGGCGTTGCAACCGGGCTCTCGGACGCTCTTGACCGAAATCGACGTACCCAATCCGGACCACGCGCTGTCGCCGGGAGTTTATTGCACTGTCGAATTGAAGATTCCGCGCAAGACGCCGTCGATGATTGTCCCGTCCGAGGCAATCATCTTCAATCGTAACGGCTTGAGCGTCGCTGTAGTCGAGGACGGCATCGCGCGCATCCACCCGGTGACCGTCGTGCGCGATTTCGGCACCACCGTTGAGGTGAGTGCCGGCGTCAAGGATGGCGACCAGGTTATCCTCAATCCTCCCGTCGATTTCACCGACGGCCAAAAGGTGCAGGTCAAGCCCGGCCCTCCGGCACAACTGTCGTGACGTGCCGCGAAGAGGTCAGCCGGGAAATGCGAGTTTGCATTCACTTCCTGCGACTGGCCCCGCCGCCGTGTCGCCCTTGACGGTCGCGCCGACAGTGAAGACGTCGAACGGATCACTGCGCGGCGGATGCACCTCGCCGACCAAAATCGTGCTCATGAGCTGGTGATCGCCAGCACGGAAAAACGCGCCATTGGGGTCCAGAGCGACATCGGCGGGCAACGCGCAGCCTTGCAGCGCTCGTGCCAGGACAACTGAATCCAGAGTTTTCTCCCGATTGGCTATATTCGCCAGCGTTCGGACTGCGGCATAACCGAACCAATCCCGCGCGCTTGCAGCTCTGCCGGTACGGCGGCGGATCGCTTCGTCGAATGCCTTGATCTGCGGATTAGCGGGCTGGTTCCACCACCATTCCATCGTCCACCACCCGATCCGCGCTGCATCTGACACCGCGAGGATACTCTCTAGTTCGAACAGGGCGCCGGCGACCGCCATGTCGTCGTTGAGGTGAAAGCGCACAATCTGCTCCAAACTGTTCGCCTGATCTTGACCACCCATGAGAACGGCGAGCACATCCGGCCCGTAAGTCCCGGCCTTCAGGAGCGAACCGGAATAATCGACCGTCCCGAGCGGGAGAGTGTCACCCGCCCACGTCCCGCCATGTTGGCGAAGCTTGCGTTCGAAAGCAGCTTGCAAGGAACGGCCGTAGGCGTAGTCCGGGGTCAGAAAAAACCATCGCTTGCCGAATTTTTCGACCAGCGTATCGGCGATCGCATTGGCTTCCATTGTGGCGGTCTTGCAGATGCGAAAGACGTTCCAGCTGCACTGCCTGCCGGTGATCTCGTCGGTGTGCCCACCAGTGACGACATGGAGCTTGCGCTTCTCCGCCGTCACCCGCATCGTTGCGAGCGCGACCGCCGAGTTGACATCGCCCAGGATGAAGTCGGCGTGATCGCGATCGATCAGTTGTCGGGTTTTTGCAACGCCGACGGCAATTTCATTTGCAGAATCCTCGACCAGCAGCTGCACCTGCCGGCCGAGAATGCCGCCGCTCCGATTGACCTCCGCTGCCGCAAGCTCAGCGCCCGCGACCTCCGCTTTAGCGAGATGCGCGTAGACCCCTGTAAGCGGCTCGATCATGCCGATTTTGATGGCTTCTTCGCCACGAGCGTTGATCAGGAAGGGCGACGCCATCTGGACAGCCGCCGACGCCAAGCCCGCCTTGAGCAACCTCCGGCGCTCTACCGGCTTCGCAAAAGAAAGAGGCCTTCTTCGCATTGTTGGGCTCCCACAAGGGACATCGGTCCGAACATGCGCAACATTGGCCGCGAGCAAGCGAAACCGGGCCGGCGCCTAAAGTGCGGCGGCAGCCTCTTTGAGACGCTTGGTCATTTCATTTCGGCCATTCAACATCGTCGACCATCCGCGCGTGACGCTTGAGTGACCGCCATCAACGACGATGTCCTGGCCGTTGACGAAGCTCGATCCATCGCTCGCCAAATAAACCGCCGCTCGGGCGATATCATCGGGTAGGCCTGCGCGCGGAATTGGCTGTAGTGCGGCGAAGCCGACCTTGAGCATGTCGCTCAGCTTGTCGGCTTTGGCGCCTTCGACGCCCGCGTTCTTGGCAAAGATGCCGGTGACGATCGCGCCTGGCGAAATGCTGTTGACGCGGATGCCCTGCTCCCCGAGTTCGGCGCCGGCCGAACGCGTCAGCGCCAGCACCGCGCCCTTTGTCGCGGAGTAAATGTGGCCAGATACGCCGCCGCGCAAACCGGCCATGCTGCTGATGCTCACGATGCTGCCAGCCTTTTGCGCGATCATGACCGGCGCCACGTGCTTGATGCCCAAGAGCACGCCGCGGACGTTGACCGCCATAAGCCGGTCGATGGTCGGAACATCGATCTCGCTGATGCTGACCATTGGAGACGGAACGCCGGCGTTGTTGACCAGACAATCCACGCGGCCGAACCAATTGACCGCGTGATCGACCATCGCCTTCACGTCGGCTTCGCTTGATACATCGGTACGGATGAAGCGAACGCCAAGGCGCTTTTCCAGCGCGGCGCCCTCCTGCTCGCGGCGCGCGGCGACCACAACCTTGGCGCCTTCTTCGACGAACAGTTCAACGATCCGTTCGCCGATGCCGCTCGTGCCGCCGGTAACGATGGCGACCTTTCCATCCAACGCACCCATTTGTACCTCTTATCTGCCGGTCTTGATCCGCGTCCACAGGCGGTTGATCAGCCGCTGCGTCTTCTGATCGTGCGCGGTGATGGTATAGAGTTTAGCCATGGTCGCGGTATCGGGGTAGATGGTGCGGTCGTCGATGATCGATTTGTCGATGAATTTCTGGCTTGCGAGATTGCCATTGGCATACGCAATAAGATTAGTGTTCTTTGCCGCCACCTCCGGCTTGAGCAGATAATCGATCAGCGCATGCGCCTCAGCGGCATCGGGCGCGTCCTTGGGGATGGCGAGATTGTCGAACCACAATTGTGCGCCCTCCTTCGGAATTGCGTAGCCGACTGCGACGGCGCCTTTTGCCTCCGCGGCCCGCCGCTGCGCCTGCTTGATGTCACCGGAAAAGCCGACAACGAAACAAATCTCGCCGGTCGCCAGCGCGTTCAGATATTCCGAGGAATGAAACTTGCGCACATACGGCCTGATCTTGAAGAGTAAATCCGCCGCTTTTTGCAAATCGCCTGGATCGCTCGAATTCGGGTCGAGATGAAGATAATGCAGCGCCGCCGGCATGATGTCGTCCGACGAGTTCGAGCAGGTGAATGCCGCAATCCTTGAATCTGGCGAGCTTCGCCGGATCGAACACGTCGTCCCAGGAATTGATGGACGCAGTTCCGCCAAGCATTTCGCGCGCCGCTTTGACGTTGTAACCGATCCCGGTCGTGCCCCACATATAGTTGACCGCATATTGATTGCCCGGATCGTAACTGGCCAACCGGTTAGCGATTTGCGGCCAGGCGTTTGCGAGGTTTGGCAACTTCGACTTGTCGAGTTTCTGGAAAATGCCGGCCGTGATCTGACGGGCTAGAAAATAACCCGTGGGAACCACAACGTCATAGCCGGATTTTCCGGCCAAAAGTTTCGCCTCCAGCGTATCGTTGGAATCGAAGGTGTCGTAGCGGACCTTTATGCCGCTCTCTTTACTGAAATCATCCAGCACCGTCGGGTCGATGTAATCGGACCAATTATAGAAGTTGACGACGCGTTGCTTTTGAGCCGCTGCCGGCCAAACGGCCGCTATCAGTGCGCCCGCGGCCGCGACAATAAACCCCGCCAGCGCGGGATTGGTTGGATTATGGCAAAGGCCCTTCACAGTAAAATCGTGTCAGTCCTCAATTGGCAATCCCACCGCCTTCCAGGCAAGAATGCCTCCGGCGAGATGGGAGTTATACTCGAAACCCTGCTCCTGCGCCGCGAGCGACGCCGTCACCGAGCGACGTCCGGATCGGCAGGCGAACACCACTTCGGTTCCGGGCGGGGCCGGGATAGTCGCCGGATCGAACGATGAGAGCGGCACCAGTACGGCGCCGGGAAAACGCTCGACGGCCGTCTCATTCGGCTCGCGCACGTCGACCAGAACGAGGTGGCCATCCTTCAGTCCTTGCGCGACCTGTTGCGGCGTCAGATCGTGCACCTTGTGCCCATCCATTGCTTGATCCGCCATGGTCCCTCCTGGTGAAAAAGCCCCCTGACGGGGCAGATTGCGTCAGCCATGTGCGGAATCAAAGCGGCTTTTGCCAATTTCCTTAAGGCCGGGTCTTAGCCAACTCCGCTGCCTTTTGGATGATCTCGACAGTGATCGTCGCGGATCGCCCGGAGAGCATGCCCTAGATGTTCACTTGCGTGCCGACCTCGACCACGCGATCGGTCGGTATCTGGAAATAATCGGTGGCATCGTTGGCCGAGCGCGCGAGCGTGATGAACATACGGTCCTGCCAACGCGGCATTCCCGAACGCGACGCCCGCCGCAATGCCCGGCGCGACAGGAAGAACGACGTCGACATGATATCGAATTGCAGCCCAAGCTTGCGCGCGAGCCCGAGCGCCTTCGGAATGTTCGGCGTCTCCATATAGCCGAACCGCAAGTGGACCCGCATGAAGGTCTTGCCGACCGGTTCGATGCGCACGCGCTTGCCGGGGTCGACGCGCGGCGTGTGGGTCGTCTCGACCGAGAGGATGATGTTCTTCTCGTGCAGCACGCGGTAGTGCTTAAGACTGTGCAGCAGTGCCGTGGGAGCGCTCTTTGGATCGCTGGTCAGAAACACCGCAGTTCCAGGAACCCGCTGCGGCGGTTTGCGCTCGAGCATGTTCACGAGGTCGTCAAGCGGTGTCTCCTGCCGGCGCGTCTTCTCGAACAAGAGCCGCGAGCCACGCCGCCACGTGTACATCACCAGCATGACGATACCGCCAAGCGCCAGCGGCACCCAGCCGCCCTCGACGACTTTGAGCATGTTGGCGCTGAGGAACGTCAGATCGATCAAGATGAAAGGCAGCATCAGTGCCGCAGCCGCAAACGGCGACCACCGCCACATCCGCCAGATGACGATAAACGCCATCATCGCGGTGACGACCATGGTGCCCGAAACGGCAATGCCATAGGCCGAAGCAAGCGCACTCGACGAGCGGAACAGCGCAACAAGCAGCAGCACGCCGACGAGCAACAACGTGTTGACGCGCGGCATATAAATCTGGCCGGCCTGATGAGCCGAGGTGTGGCGAATTTCAAAACGCGGCAACAGGCCGAGTTGGATCGCCTGGCTGGTCAGCGAATAGGCGCCGGTGATCACCGCCTGGCTCGCAATCACGGTCGCCGCCGTCGCCAGCACCACCATCGGAATGCGAACCCATTCAGGATAGAGCAAAAAGAACGGATTGGTGATCGACTCCGGATGCTCGAAGACAAGTGCCCCTTGTCCGAGATAGTTCAGCGCCAGCGACGGCAGCACGAGACAAAGCCAGGCCGCCTGAATGGGAAGTCTGCCAAAGTGACCAAGGTCTGCATAAAGCGCCTCGGCACCGGTGACGGCGAGAAACACCGCTCCTAGCGTGTAAAATCCAATGATGCCGTGGTTGAGCAAAAACGCGACCCCATGCGCCGGATTGAGCGCCCACAGCACGCCGGGATCGCGCGCGATCCACATAAAACCAGGTATCGCAATCGCGACAAACCAAACCGCGGTAATCGGACCAAACAGGGCCGCAACCTTGGCCGTGCCGCGCGACTGAAACGCAAACAGCACAATCAGAATGACCACGGTTATCGGCACCACATAGTCATGAAACGCCGGCGTCGCGACGTCCATTCCCTCGACGGCAGAGAGCACCGACAATGCGGGTGTAATAACCGCGTCGCCGTAAAACAATGCGGCACTGACAATGCCGAGCAGCGCCACCGCGCTGGCAGCCCGGCCGACACGCGAGACAGCGCGCGAAGCGAGCGCCATCAGCGTCAGCGTGCCACCCTCCCCGTTGTTATCGGCGCGCAGCAAGATCAACACATATTTGAGCGTCACAACGACGAACAGTGCCCAAAGAATGAGCGACACGACGCCCAGGATCGTCTCGCGCGGGACGACTCCGTGATTGGTGCCGGACGCTGCGACGATCGCTTCGCGTAGCGCGTATAGTGGGCTAGTGCCGATGTCGCCGTAGACGACGCCGATGCTGCCAAGCGTCAGGCCCCAAAACCCGGCGCCGGAACGGGTATCCGCGGTGTCATCAACGGACACTTCGCCCCCGTGCGGAGCGGCTACACTATCTGCCATGGACTTTGGGACAGGAAGTCGCCCTGCTCCTGGTACTGCATCGAGATGGATGCGGCCCGCGCCTATACACGCTCCGAGCCAAGGAGTCATGATCCAGATCAATGCTTGGCACTTTAATGTCAGCCGCCACCGCGGCATAACGCCGGACGGAATTGCTCGGTCCGCACGAGAACCCACTCGTTATCGCCGGCGACGCGGCGCCAGAAGTGGTCGCAAGCGACGATTTCTTAGTTCCGGCAGTGGCTTACGGCTTTAAGTCCGGCGGGACTGGGGGTGCCTCACGCATCAGCGTGATGGTCACGCGGCGATTTGCGGCAATAAAAGGGTCGTCCGGGAATAATGGATCGGTGTCCGCCTTGCCGCCGACCTCGTAGAAATTATTCGATGGCAGGCCCTCCTCTTCGAGGATCTGGCGCACCGAATTGGCACGATCCACCGAGAGGTTCCACGGTCCGTAATCGGACCGCGGCGGCGTCTTGGAGGCCGATGTGTGGCCGGTGATAGCGACCCGATAAGGCATTGCCTTCAGCGGCACCGCGAGCTTTTCGATGATCCGGCGCGTCCGCTCATAGGGCTCTTTGGAACCTTCGGCGAACATGGAACGGCCCTCCTGGTCGACCAATTCGATATTGAGGCCTTCCTTGGTTTCTTCGACCATGATGTGCTTCGAGGCTTCCGCGAGTTCGGGCATATCCTGCAGGGCTTGGCGCAATGACGCGGTGGCCAGGGCAAAAGCCTGATCGCTGCTGATCTTCGCGCCGTAGTGGTGGTTGTGATCCTGTTCCTCGGGTGTCGGCGTTGCCGAAGCGTCTTCGGGCTGAATATGGGCCGCATTTTTAAGCTTTGGCCGCGTCGGCAACCCGTCTACTTCGATCACGCCGGAATAGCGGATATTGTTCTGGACGCCGAAAGCGTCGCGCATCGAGCCGGCAACGATCTGGAGCTTCTGCTGGTCCTGATTGGAGAAGGCGACCAGCATGACAAAGAAGCTCACCAGCAGGCCCATAAGGTCGGCGAAGGTCACAAACCAGCCGTGCCCGCCACCGTGCGCTTCCTTACGCCGTGCCATCGCTTAAAAATCTCCGTGCCGGATCAGCTTTAGGCCGGCACCGGCTCCGGCTCCGCCTCGCGGTGCTTCTCCGGCAGATAGGCAATCAGCATTTCGCGAACGAGCGTCGGACTCTTCAACTCGCGGATCATGAGGATCCCGTCGATGATCAAAGTGCGGTTGATCTCCTCGTCGACGAGTTTGAGATGCAGCTTGTCGGCGATCGGCAGGCAGAAGATGTTTGCCAACAGAGCGCCGTAGAGTGTGGCGAGCAGCGCCGTTGCCATGAATGGACCCAGTTTGGACGGATCGGTCATGTTGGCGAACATCTGCACCATGCCGATCAGGGTGCCGACCATGCCGAAGGCCGGCGCGCAGTCGCCGACCGCGCGATAGATTTTCTGACCTTCGTCCAGATGAGTGAGAAAATTGTCGCGGTCGCGCTCCAGATTGTCGCGGATGAATGCAGCGTCGTAGCCGTCGGCAACGAAGCGAATTCCTTTCGCCAGGAACGGGTCATCGATCTCCACTTTTTCCAATCCGATCGGTCCTTGTTTGCGGGCGATCTCAGCCAGCCCCGCGATCTCGTCCACAAGCTCGCGCTGACTCGTGCGCCGCATGGTGAAGGCGAATCTGGCGCCCAGTGGCAGGCCATGAAAAATCGCGGTCAGAGGAAAGCGGATCAACGTAGCGGCGAAGGACCCGCCAAAAATAATGATGACGGCATGTTCGCTTACGAACATGTGCAGGTCGCCGCCCAAGAGCATCATGGTGGCGACGACCACCATCCCGGCGGCCAAGCCCAGGCCCGTTGCAATATCCATTAAGAAAACACTCCGCCCGCGCACGCTTAAAATCGGTGCCTGAAGGTAGCGTCATCGCGCTTAAGGGACGGTTACCTTAGGTATCCGGTTGCCCGCGTAGCGCCTTTGACGGGAGCTTTCTTTACAATTGATGCCGGAATGACCAATCACCGGTGTCACGATGCCGCCGGGCCCACCCAGTGACCGCTGCGGAAAAAGGCGGCACAATAGCGCCGCGAGGCGGCACGCGCCGTTCGACGTCCAAGGGAGAGACTTCATGCGTGAGATCGGCCACTTCATCGGCGGCAAAGAGGTGAAGGGGGGATCGGGGCGGTTCGGCGACGTATTCAACCCTAATACCGGCGAGGTTCAGGCGAGGGTTGCCTTCGCCAAGCGCTCCGAGGTCGAACACGCGATCGCGGTGGCTGAAGCGGCGCAGCCGGCCTGGGCGACCACGAACCCGCAGCGCCGCGCCCGCGTCTTGATGAAGTTTCTCGACCTGGCGCAGAAGGAATTTGACTCGCTTGCACGACTTCTGTCTTCCGAGCACGGCAAAACGTTCGCCGACGCCAAGGGCGACGTCCAGCGCGGCCTGGAGGTGGTGGAGTTCGCTTGCGGCATCCCGCATCTGCTCAAGGGCGAATACACCGAAGGTGCAGGCCCTGGCATCGATCTCTATTCGATGCGCCAGCCGCTTGGTGTGGTCGCCGGCATTACCCCGTTCAACTTCCCGGCCATGATTCCGATGTGGAAGTTCGCGCCGGCGCTTGCCTGCGGCAATGCGTTTATTCTCAAACCGTCCGAACGCGCCCCATCGGTGCCGATGCGGCTCGCTGAGCTTCTGGTCGAAGCCGGCCTGCCCGCGGGTGTGCTCAACGTCGTCAATGGCGACAAGGAAGCAGTCGATACGCTGCTGACCGACCCGCGCATCCAGGCTGTCGGGTTTGTCGGCTCATCGGCTATCGCCGAATACGTCTACACCACGGCCACCGCCCATAACAAACGCGCGCAATGTTTCGGCGGTGCGAAGAACCACATGATCGTCATGCCGGATGCCGACATGGATCAGGCAGTCGATGCGCTGATCGGCGCCGGCTACGGCTCCGCCGGCGAGCGCTGCATGGCGATCTCGGTCGCAGTGCCGGTTGGGCAGAAGACAGCGGATATTCTGCTGGAAAAGCTCATCCCGCGCGTGGAGAGCCTGAAAATCGGTCCGTCGACCGACACGCAGGCCGATTACGGCCCGATGATCACGAAGGCGCACCTCGACAAAGTCAAGGGCTATGTCGATCTAGGTGTCAAAGAAGGCGCCAAGCTCGTCGTCGATGGCCGCGGTTTCAAGCTCCAGGGCTACGAGCACGGCAATTTCATGGGCGGCTGTTTGTTCGATCACGTGACGCCGGACATGCGGATCTACAAAGAAGAAATTTTCGGCCCGGTACTGTCAGTCGTGCGCGCCAAGGATTACGAAGAGGCGGTGCGGCTGCCGTCCGAGCATGAATACGGCAACGGCGTCGCCATTTTCACCCGCGATGGCGATGCTGCGCGTGATTTCGTCAACCGCGTCGAAGTCGGCATGGTCGGCGTCAACTTCGCCATTCCGGTACCCCTCGCCTATTACACATTCGGCGGTTGGAAACGCTCCGGCTTCGGCGATCTCAACCAGCACGGCCCCGACGCGGTCCGTTTTTACACCAAGACCAAAACCGTGACCGCGCGGTGGCCGTCGGGCGTCAAGGAAGGCGCCGAGTTCGTTATTCCGACAATGAAATAATGCGCCCATTGCAATCCCGGAAGCGATCGGGTCTGCGGCATCCGCGATCTGTTCGCCGCGAACTAACTTACACAGGCACGCGCGGCGTCGGAGCCGTTGAAGCGGCAGAGGCACCGCGGTGGACGCTCCAGTACCGAGACTGTCACGGTGGTAATGCGGTTTCGTTTCACGACGATATCGCACAGTGGCGCGAGCGATCCGGTCAGACCGTCAGCCTGAAGCCGTAATGTGCCAACGCGCTCCTGCAGGATAGTGCTGCCCTGTTTGATCGGAGCCAGTCTGCTGGAATCAATATAAAGCGCGGTCTGCGTCACCGGCGCGACCGGCACGGTTTTGATCTCGACATAACCGACATCGCTCGTCGGCTTGAACAGGACGATCGCGGCGCCAAGAACGACGCCGCCCGCCGCAAGCCCCAGCGCGCGCCGTAACGTTGCGTTCAAACCTACGCCCCCGGCGGCTTGATTCCTCCGATCAGCTTATTGAGCTGACTAGAAGCATCGCGAATGTCGGCGGTGAGGTGACGGATCACCTCGAGCGCTTTCTCTGCCTGCCTGATCTCAAGAAGCTCGCTGATGAAATCCTCGTTCTGCTGCAATGTTTGCAACAGGCCGACGAATTGCACGCGGGCGTCGTCAAGCTCTTTGTTCGCGCTCTGGGTCTCGGTTTCAAGCTTGCGCCATTGATCGATCAGAAACAGCCGCTCTTCCGGCTTGTAGCGCGTTTCCGCCGCCAGCGCCTTGAGCTTGCCGCGGATGTGATCGAGCGCTTTGACGCCGAGTTGCGAAACTGGACCGTTGTCCGAAACGGCGCCTAACAGCCCGGCGACTGTGGCGCGCAGTTTGTCGATTTCGGCTCTGGCTTTTTCAGGATCGGTCACGCCATCGATGGTACTGGCAAACTCCTGGATGGATGTATTGAGGTCCGGCACGCTCTTCTGGAATGCTTCGAGCTGCTGGGAGAATTCCTCGACCGGCGAGATAGCACTATCCGAACCGGCCTTGGCCGCGTCTTCGGCGCGCACGCCGGTACCGGAGAACGTCAGAGCTACGGCGAACAATGCGGCTACCGTAAAGCGCGTAGCGCCGCCTTGGACAAGCCTTTGGACAAGTGCAGACTGCGATGCGTTCATGACGTGCCTCCCCTCGACACAGGCCGCTCAGAAGTGTTGATTCCGGTTAGCAACTTTGGCGCAAATGGGGCGCTTTGCCCGGATAAGGGCGGATTCGGCCACTTCTTTTGCGGCCACAATTGAGGTCTTTTGATCGACTGATGGCTCGGCTGGGACACATGGGGCGTGGGAAAGGGCGATTGGTGGCCGCCACGGCCGCTGTGCTGGCGTTCGCGCTATTGGCCGCATGCGCGACGAACAATCACGTTGCCGGCGATCGGCCGGAGCCTCAGGCAACCCCTGCCCCAACGCCGCCACCACCCCCCGCGCCACCCCCGGTCGATCTAACCGGTCGCTGGAAGCTTACCGCGGCTGGCAGCCGCGCCTGCTTTATGAACTTCGGCAACGCGCCTGCCGCCGCTCAAGGCACGATCGCGCCGGAAGGCGGCTGTCCCGGCAACTTCTTCACCAGCCGCAAATGGACCTTCGAGCATGGCATGCTGATCATGCGTAACCACAAGGACGAACCGCTGGCTCAGCTTTCGTTCTCCGCCGGCCGCTTTGAAGGACATGAGACCGGCGGAGCGGCGCTTACGCTGTCGCGGTAGGAGTATGACGCCGATATCCGCTTAAGAAAGCGCATTACAGCGGGATGTCGAGCTCCTTGGCCGGAGCTGTCTTCGTGACAGGAGTACCGGCAGGCGCATTGACCTTGGGGACTTTCACGTCGGCATGAGTTAGCGGTGCCTTCGGCTGGGTCGCGACTTTTGGTTCCGGCACGGGCGGCTTCTGAAGCCGCTGCGGTTGGGTGACGACTTTCTGTTCAGCAGCAGTCGGTTTCTGTGGCGTCACCGACTGCGGCTGCGCACCGGCGCCCTGTTCCGGCTTCTGAGGTTGTCGCGGCTCTGGCGAATGCTGCTGTACCGGCTTCTCGGCTTGGGTCGGCCCGGGCTGAGTTTGCGGCTCCGGCTCATTTGCGTATTTAGCAAGCAAGGCGTGAACGTTGGCGATTAACTTCCCGCCATCGATCTTGCGGTCTTTCATCTGTTTCAACCAGGCCGCGGTGACCGGCTCGGTGGCTTTGCGCCACTGCGTGACGTCTTCGTTGGTCAACACGGTGATGAGATCGCCCCGCTCTTGCGTCGTTTGCGCGACGGCTTTCGCCTCGGCATCCCACATCGCCCCCGCCATGGCAGCAGCAGCCTGTCCGGAGTTGTTATCGATGACGACCTTCAGGTCACGTGACAGCCGATCATAAGATGTTTTGTTCATCGCCAGCACGAACGTCGTTGTGCTCAACGAGGCAGTCCGCAAAGTCGGTGTGGGCCTTGAAGGCGTCGTTGAGACGGAGGATCGGCACCACATCCCACGGATCAAGACAGCCGTCGATGACGCGTCCGGCGATCGCCATCGGAACCTGCGGGATCGGCACACTGACCCCGCGAGCACCGAGGGCCTGCACCGCCTCGCCAGCCAGGCGGCTTGCAACATGCAGCCGCAAGCCTTTGAGGTCTTCGATCGTCCGCACGGCGCGGTTGGCGTGCAGCACGCCGTGATCGCGGCACGAGAAAGCCAGTGGCCGAACCTCACGAAATTCATCCTGCAAATTTGCAGCAGCGTAGTCTTGAAGCGCCTTGGAATTAACCAACGCCCGGT
>CAWJBG010000030.1:0-7553 GCA_963841025.1 uncultured Alphaproteobacteria bacterium
CAAAAAGCCGACGAGGATCACCGCGCCCCAAATCGCCCATTGGCGCTGGACGCGTCTGAAATGCTCGACGCTGTCACGCCCGTTGCGCCAGGCCCAGCGGCTGCCTTTGGCACCGAGCACGAAGGGCATGACGAGGCCGACGATCGGAACGAAAATCAGCAGCGCGATGTACGTGTTGTTGCCAATGCCCCAGATCCAGTTGAGCAGGAACGCGCCCCAGTTCCAGCGGTCGAGTTCTGGAGGGATGTCTTGCGGTTCGATGCGAACGCGTCGTCGGTCATATGCCGGGGCTCTCGGTTTTCGCGATTACCTTGCGCATTTCAGTTGGGGGCGTGCATGTGCAACGGTTTTAAATCTCATGCTCTGCATATAACACTTTCGTCACCACCGGATGTAACCAGGCTTCCGCCAGGGTCGTTCACGCCTTTGCCTGACGACTTTGCCCCGTAGCGGCCCGCGCCTCGGCGGCGTAATCTGCTGCCGGCGCAGCAAGCGCCTATACGGGGTGAAACATGATTTTAGGTATGTCGATCGGCGCTTTTACGCTTTTGCATGTCGCGATCACGCTCGTGGCGATTGGCAGCGGGCTCATTGCGGTTGGCGGAATGTTTGCTTCACGCCGGCTGCCGGTCACGACCGCGCTGTTTCTGCTGACAACGGTGCTCACCAGCGTGACCGGGTTTTTCTTCCCGATTTACGGCTTCACACCGGCGCTCGGCGTCGGCGGCGTTTCCTGCGTGATCCTTGCGATTGCGCTGTTCGCCTATTACGGCAAGGGTCTCAGCGGCGCCTGGCGCTGGATTTACGTGATCACCGCGATTGCGGCGCTTTATCTGAATGTCTTCGTTATCGTCGTGCAGAGTTTCGTCAAAGTGGCGGCGCTCAATGCGCTGGCGCCGACACAATCGGAGCCACCGTTCGCTATCACGCAGGCTGCGGTGTTGGCGATTTTTGTTCTGATCGGCCTTGTTGCCTGGTTACGTTTCGGCCGGACGCGGCGTCAGCATAGGGCGGATTGGCGCAAAAAAGCGAACGGTGCAGTAATCCCCAGGAGGCGCAAGTGCGCCACCGGCGGCCCCGAAGCCGTCACATTGTCGTTCAGACTGGTTGCACACTGCTTCGGGGTCATTCGGCGCCGGCTCGTCGCCCGGCAACGGGTGTCCGAAAAAATAGGGGGATGGCGACATGAGCATGATCAGGCAGCGCGGCTCCGTCGGCGCGGATCGATCGGCCGAAGCCGAGCTTGAGGGAAACATTCACGAGCTGGTGCGGCGCGAGAGCAACGCCATTCGCCAGACCGACGGCGAAAGCGAAGCCGCGACCCGCCATCTAGGCGATTTGCTGCGCCGGGTGTCGGCAAACTCGACCGGCGAGATCGATGCCCTGATCAGCGAATTGCGGCTGCTGCGCGAGAAGCTTACGACCGACGGTCAACGCATCGAACGCGACGTCGTCGATTACGCGGCGCTCAGCCAATCGGTGATCGAGATGACGAAAATCATCACCGACAGCATGCTGCAGGTGAAAAAACTGCCGTCGGCGGCGCTGTTGACGCAGTAACCCACCCTGTTTCCGCCGACGGCGGCGTCGTTGTCGGGATTACGTGACGCGGCGGAGCTTACGCAAACAACGCCGCGTGGTCGCGGCGGAGTTCGCGCTTGAGCAATTTGCCGCTCGGGTTCTTCGGCAAGGCGTCCGCGAACACGATGTCCTTCGGCACCTTGAAGTGCGCCAGATGCGCGGCGCAATGGGCGTGGACGGTGTCTTTCGATAACGTCTGCCCGGCCTTGACGACGACGACGGCCACGACCGCTTCGACCCAGCGCGGATGCGGCACGCCGATCACTGCCACCTCCGAGACTTGCGGCAATTTGTAGATCATCTCTTCGACCTCGCGGCTCGCCACGTTTTCGCCGCCGGTCTTGACCATGTCCTTCTTGCGGTCGACCACGTAGATGTAACCGTCGGCATCGATGGTGGCGAGATCGCCAGAATGAAACCAGCCGCCCTCGAACGCGGCCTTGGTGCGCTCGTCGTCGTGGAAATAGCCGAGCATCAGATGCGGCGAACGGTGCACGATCTCGCCGATTTCGCCGGGCGCAACGTCGCGCATACGATCGTCGACGACGCGGGTCTCGACATTGAGCACCGCGCGGCCGCAGGAGCCGGGCCTGCGCAGCTGATCATCGGGGCCGAGCATGGTGGCGAGCGGCGCGATCTCGGTCTGGCCGTAGAGATTCCACAGCCGCACCTTCGGCATGCGTTCGGCCATTTCGCGCATTACCTCCACCGGCATGATCGAGGCGCCGTAATAGCCCTTCTGCAGGCTCGACAAATCGGTCGAATCAAAGCGCGGCGAGCGCAGCAACGAAATCCACACCGTCGGCGGCGCAAAGAACGAGGTGACACGGTGGCGCTCGATCAGCGGCAACAAATTATCGGGGGTCGGCTTGGCGGTAATGACATTGGTCGAGCCGACATAGATGGCCGGGCCGAGGAACGCATCGAGCTGGGCGCAGTGGAAAAGCGGCAGCGCATGCAACGCGAGATCGTCGGTGGCGATGCTGGCGTCCGCGATGCAGCTCACGTACTGCCAGATCACGGCGTCATGCGTGAGCATCGCACCCTTCGGCAGCAATTCCGTGCCGCTGGTGTAAACGATCTGCGCGACATCACTGCCGCTGAGATCGAGCTCCGGCGGCACGGCGTTCGACAACAGCTCATCGAATGCGATCATGCCGGGCGCCGGCGCGGTCTTTTCCTCCGACGGCAGCCAGATCAGCTCGCGGACTTTGGTGTCCAGCGCAGCCGCGCTTCGCGCGACCTCGGCGAGGCCGGTGTCCGTCGCCAGCATCTCGGCGCCGGCGTGTTTGAGGATGAAGGCGGCTTCTTCCGGCTTAAGCATGAAATTGATCGGCACCAGCACGGCGCCGAGCCGCGCCAGCGCAAATCGCAGTGCCGCAAACGCATGCGAATTGCGCGACAGGATAGCGACGCGGGCACCCTTGCCGACGCCGCGCGCGGCAAGCCCCGCCGCCAGACGCTCGCATACCGCATCGAACTCGGCGTAGCTCCACCGCGTGTCGCCGCAAATGATCGCGGTCTTGTTTGGAAAACGCTTGGCGGTGCGGCGCAACAGATCGGCAAGCGTTTGGCGGCGAAGCGCTGCGTGCATCAAATCCTCCCGCGTTGGTTCCTTTGGCCGCGGCCAATCTTCGTTCTGACCGATTATGGCCAACCCCTGGGCGTTTGCCTATGCGCCCCGCAAAAGCCGAAGAACAGACGGGACCTGACCACGAAATTTTAAGCAATCCGGTGTAACGCTCGCGGCCGATCGCGCGCTGCGCAGCGCCGCCTCGCAAAGGATTTCGCCCATGCCCCCGCTCGCTTTCATCTCCGCCAATTGGCAGAAAGCCCTGCCGGCGCTCAGCGCCATCGGCATTGCCGCCTGGATCGCGTTTTTCCGCGACAACCCGTTGAGCGAGCGCTCGCTGTTCGCGGCGCTATTGGTGATTTACTTCCTGCACCAGATCGAGGAGCACCTGTGGCCGGGCGGCTTCCGCCAATTCGCCGACGCCCATATCTTTCACAGCGGCAATGACGACTGGCCGGTCGGCATCGGCGGCGTCGCGCTGGTCAATACCGTTTATGTCTGGATCCCGATGGGGCTTGCGATAGCGTTCCCCGAGACGCTGCGCTGGGTCGGTCTCGGCTGGCTTGGGCTCACGCTGATCAACGGGCTGACGCACATTGCCCCCGCGATCAAACTGCGGATGTACAATCCGGGGCTTGTCACTGGCGTCGTGCTGTTCCTCCCCTTCACCATCTTCGTGCTCGCGCACGAAGTCGGTCGCGGCGCGCTGACCGGCGCCGATGTCGGGCTGATCGCGCTGCTCGGCGTCCTGCTCCACCTGCCGGTGGCGGCGCTGTTCGTGATCCCGTTCCTGCGCCGGCGCTCGGCCTCGGCTTAAGGAAACCGCGCAGACACTGCAAACCGGCGTCTTCTGTGCTATAGTGAAAGTATGACCATAGAAGACATCGAAAAAACCGTCGCCACGCTGCCGCCCGACCAGTTCGCAAAATTTCGCGATTGGTTCGACACGTTCGATGCCGTGCGCTTCGATCAGAAGATCGAGCGAGACGCCAAAGCCGGCAAGCTCAACGGCTTGGCCGATCGAACCATCGATGATTTCCGCCAAGGTCGTGCCCGCGAGTTATGAGCGTTAAATCGGTCGCCGCCGAGCGAACCTTCACGAACAGTCCGGCTGGAATCTCCTTTTAAACAACAGATCGTGTGTTCGTTTTGAACGCCGGATTGTGTGTGATCTGCGGGCCGGTGGCGGAACCCCGTCGCTGCGCCCCATTATCTCCCTGCCGCGTTTTCAAAAAAAAGCCATATGGACGATCAGACCAAACCGCAGCTTTCGGCCAAAACCATCCTGGCGCAAGGATATGCGGCCCATGAGCCGGTCCCAAGCGCGCTGGTACCCCCGATCCATATGTCGACGACCTACCTGCGCGACGCCGACAACGGCTATTCCTCGGGCTACGTGTATGGCCGCACCGACAACCCCTCAGTGCAACAGGCCGAGAATCTGATCGCCGCACTCGAGCGCGCCGACGAGGCGCTCCTCTTCGGCTCCGGCATGGCGGCTGCCACCAGCGTCTTGCTGGCGCTCGACAAGCCAACCCACATCATCGCCTCGCAGGTGATGTATTGGGGCTTCCGCTCCTGGCTGCGCGAGCTCGACCGCTACGGCCATCGCGTCAGTTTCGTCGAAACCTCCGACCTCGAAGCGGTCCGCGCGGCGGTGCGGCCGGGCGAGACCGGCCTGTTCTGGATCGAGACCCCGAGCAATCCGCTGTGGACCATCACCGACATCGCCGCCATCGCCCAGATCGCACATACCGCCCGCGCCGTGCTGTGCGTCAATTCGACCATCGCCACGCCGATCTTCACCCGGCCGCTCGCGCTCGGCGCCGACATCGTTATGCACTCGGCGACCAAATATCTTAACGGGCATTCGGATGTTGTCGCCGGCGCGCTCGCCTGCGCGCGCGAGACCGCGCTGTGGGCGCGCATCCGCAAAGTGCGCCAGCAGCTCGGCAGCGCACTCGGCTCGTTCGATGCCTGGCTGCTGATGCGCGGCATGCGCACCCTTGACGTGAGAGTGCGCGCGCAAGCCAAAACCGCGGCGACGCTGGCAGGCCGTCTCGACGCTCATCCGGCGTTGTCGGCGGTGCTCTACCCCGGACTTCCGCAGCACGCCGGCCACGACACCGCCTTGCGCCAGATGGCAGGCGGCTTCGGCGGCATGCTGTCGATCCGGATCAAACAAGGCGAACGCGCCGCGATCGCGGTCGCAGGCCACGTCGAACTGTGGAAGCGCGCCACCTCGCTCGGCGGCATCGAAAGCCTGATCGAACACCGCGCCTCGATCGAAGGCGAAGGCTCGCCCTGCCCCGGCGACCTGCTCCGGCTTTCCGTAGGTCTCGAAGACGCCGATGAGCTTTATCTTGATCTGACGCGGGCGCTTGCAGTGGTGGATTAGATTCTGACGATCAAGACCTTGGCGTTTTCCGGCTAGATCACGCGGCAATGCGTGCTACACTCGAAAGTTGCAGCTTCACCGAGCGGCTTTACGAAGTGTCGGCCGATCCTCCAACTCCAGATCGAAGATGCCGTCGGTGGTCGTGCAGACACGTCCGGCATCGTTCGCGAGCAGGGGAGCGGAAATGATCTAAGGAGAGGGACACCGAGGGGAGAAAATGAAAAACGCAGACCTTGAATACGGCAAAATGGCCGCGACGATTAAGCCCTATACTGACAAAGGCCGGCCAATCTCCATTGCTTTTTTAAATTGGTTTCTAGAACACATCTACAGGTTGGATCAGGTGGCGGCCGAAGATGCTATTTGCGATAAGAGTAACGATCGCGGCATCGACGGCATCTATGTCGATGAAAATCAATTGGAAATCCACATCTTCCAGTCGAAAACCAAGCAAAATGGCACGATTGGAGATAAAGACCTCCGAGAGTTCTCGGGTACGCTAAATCAGCTGCGCACAGTCGATGCAATCGATGCTTTCTTGGCAGGTAAAGTCGACCAAGAAATCAAAGACAAAATACAGAAACTTGGATTACGCAACTTATTAGAAAAGGACTTCGCGCTGCGTGGCGTGTTTGTCACGAATGTTCCACTCGATGCGAATGGCATGGACTTCATTAAGACCGATCCGTCAATCATAACTTACGATCGCGCGGCAATCGTTCGAGGCTATGTAGACTTGAACATCGAAGGAGGCGTGTGGCCTACGCCCGGTTCCGAAGACACCGAGTTAGGTGTTTTGATGGAACCGGAGGTGTGTCATGGAGCGACGGAAGTTTACGCGAGAGTTCAAGCTTGAGGCTGTGCGGCTGATCAAGGAGCGAGGCGTCTCGTATACGCAGGCCTCGCACGACCTCAGTGTGCACCAATCTCAGCTACGCAGTTGGGTTAAGGCGCTTGCGGATGATCCGCAGCAAGCATTTCCCGGCCAAGGTCAGATGAAGCCGGAGCAGCTGGAGATTGCGCAGCTCAAGCGCGAGGTGCTCAAGCTAAAGGCCGAACGAGACATCCTAAAAAAAGCCGCGGCCTACTTCGCGAAGGAATCAACGTGAAGTTCGGTTTTGTTGCGAAGCACCGGGGGATCTGGCCGGCAGGATGGTTATGCGAGGCGCTCGGTGTCTCGCGGGGCGGCTTCTATGCCTGGCTAACACGACCGCGCAGTCGGCGCAGCCGAAGCAATGAAGAGTTGGGCGCGAAGGTTCGCTCAAGCTTCCTCGCCAGCGACCGGACCTATGGCGCCAGGCGGGTGTGGCACGACATGCTGGCGGAGGGCGTGCCGTGTGGACTGCACCGGATCGAGCGATTGATGCGGCTACAGGCTCTGCGAGCCCGTCCGCGCCGACGTCGATTGCCGCCCGATCTGGGTGAGCGGCAGGTCGCAGCTGTCGCTCCCAACGTGCTCGACCGCAGCTTCGAAGCGCCCGCTCCCAACCGCAAATGGATTGCCGACTTCACATATGTCTGGACAGCGGAGGGCTGGCTCTATGTGGCTGCTGTCGTCGACCTGTTCTCACGCCGCGTGGTCGGCTGGTCGATGAGCACAGCGATGACGGCGCAGTTCGTCACCGATGCCCTGGTGATGGCGATCTGGCGACGAGGCAAACCCGATGCGCTGCTGCATCACTCCGATCGTGGCAGCCAGTACACCAGCGAGCAGTTCCAGAAGTTGATGGCCGATCATGGCGTCATCTGCTCGATGAGCCGTTGGGGAACGTCTGGGACAACGCGGCGATGGAGAGCTTCTTCTCCTCGCTGAAGACCGAGCGCACAGCTCGCAAGACTTATCGGACGAGAGATGAAGCCAAGGCTGATGTGTTCGACTACATTGAATGCTTCTACAATCCAAAACGTCGGCACTCGACGATCGGATATCTGAGATCCCGTGGAGTTCGAAATGCAGGCGGGATTAGCTTAGCAGCGTGTCAACAGAACCGGGTGCAGGCC
>CAWJBG010000031.1:0-10197 GCA_963841025.1 uncultured Alphaproteobacteria bacterium
CCAAAGTTACCTTTTCTTGCAGAGTTTAGACGCCAACTATATGGCGTGATTGCCTCGACGATTGACTGGGCGTCGAGGCAAGGGAGACCCGTCCGAATTCTCATGCTCGCTGCCGTTGTTATTGCGGCCGCACTTCTTCTCCTTTGGATTGTTGACAAGTTCGTTTTTTACTATCTTGCGCAAACCTACGTTGATGAGGTCGCAAGCGTTCTCGATCTTAATCCGCATCTGGCGAATGCACTAGTATTGCTCACGTTTGCCATTGCGGTCTTTTTCACGAGATTTATCTGGTCATTTTCAAAGCGAAGAAGGCTTCTAGGGATAACGGGTATTGCTGCTCTTTTTATCACGCACTCATTGGTTCTTTGGTATGGAACGCACGACAAGCCATTTGATAGACGTGGAAATGCAATCAAGTGTTATGTTTTAACTCGAGATGGCCAAGTCACTTACGGTGAGCAAGCTGGTGTCGACCCGGCGACGGGTCGTCAATGTAGACCTTTGACCCCAGAAATGTGGGAGCGACTGCAAAAGTATGCAGCCGGTAAGCGACCCCAAACAATTACTGATTTAAATCCAGTTTTTTTTGACCCGAGAAGTGGTGAGCCGATAGTTTGGTACTATGCCGACAAGACCAACGGCGTCGAAATATTTGATTTAATGGGCTTCCATCCAGACACTGGCGAAGAGCTTTTGCCAATAACCAAGGAAGTCGCCGAACATTGGAAAAAGCAGGCTGGTGAAAGGGCTCGACGTATCCCCAAACTGATTTCCGACCCTGACAAATATGTTTTTTTCGATCCGCTCAATGGTCGAGCCCGCGCTTGGTATTGGGTCGGGTCGAACGGACGTTATGAATTTTATGACAGCGAAGGGTTCCAGCCCCAGACGGGTGATAAGTTGCAATTAGTGACGCGAGAAGTCGTCAATGAATGGAAGGACAAGCAGAAGAGTCCAAAGCACGCGGTTCGGCCGCCAAATCGGGTTTCCATCACGCCCGATACAGTATTTTTCGATCCCGTATCTGGTAGTCCACGCTTGTGGTATTGGCGAAACGACAAGGGAGACTACGAGTTTTTCGATGGTCCCGGGTTCCATCCGCAAAATGGTCAGCCCCTAGAATCATTCACACGGGAAAAGCTGGGACAGTACCAAAGGGAAATCGATGAAAAGGCGAAGCAGCTAAAGACTGAGCAGGAACGAATAGAGGCGGAACGGAGAGCCAAGCAAGAAGCGGAGGCAAAGCGCCAAGCAGAACAAAAGCAAAGAGAAGAAACTGAACAACGCCAACGGGAAGAAGAGGCTAAGCGGCTAAGTGAGGCGTCGCGTAGATGCGACGAACTTGCAGCAAACCCGAATGATGCTCGTAGGGCGACAGATGGGGTGTCGTATGGGGACTTAAAGTCTCAAGCTGCTACTGCGGTGGATGCTTGCGAGACAGCGGTGAAGCAAAACTCCGGCGACCTGCGATTTCAGTATCAATTGGGTCGGGCGCTGGAATTGGCTGGAGAGGGACCTGCTCGTGCGAAGAATAGGCAAAGAGCCTTGGAAATCCACCAAGCGCTTGTTCGTTCAGGCTATGTAGCGGCATTTGATAATCTAGCCTCTCTTTACTTTTGGGATAGAAAAGACTTGGAAACTGCAACCGTCCTGTGGCGGAAAGGTATTCAGTCCGGTGATTCAGATTCGATGCTGAGCCTTGCTGACTTAATTGACAAAGGTCGCGTTATTCCCATTGGCCCAAACGAGACGACGCTCGAACTGTACAAGCGCGCAGCTGAATTGGGCAACCAGAATGGCGTTCGGGCTGACCAAGCTGAGCAGGCAAAGGTGCAGCAGCAGCAGGAGCAGCAGGTTCTGCAACTACAACAGCAAAGGATGATGTTGCAATTCATGGGAACGGTTTTGCGCAATGTCCACTGAGCTCAAGTCGATCGGTGAAGTCTCCAGTTGAAACCGACGGTTCTCCGGCTGTCTCTAATGCGCCACGCCAAGCGGGATCACTGCAGCCGCGTTAAGGCGTAGGACCAATTATTGCTCCTGCCACAGCCGTCGATTCGCGGCTAAGCGCAGTCGCAAGCTCTCGCCGGCATGAACATCGCGGCGCGGCGGCGATGCGGATAACGTGACGGTCGGATTTCCTGACAGCGGATTGAAACAGGGGACATCGCCATGGCTTCACGCCCCGTTGCTCTGATTGCCGGCGTCGAGCGGCATCGGTGCCGATCTTGCGCGCGAAGCGGCGCGTGATGGCCATGACCTTGTGCTGTTCGCGCGCCGTCGCGAGGCGATGGAAGCGCTCGCGGCATCACTCTCGATGTCCTGATCAACGCGGCCGGCTTTGGCGACAACGAACGCTTCGATCGCGCCGATCCCGCGAAGCTCACCGCGATGCTTCAGGTCAACGTGATGGCGCTGACCGAGCTGACACGTCTCGTCTTGCCGGGAATGGTTACGCGCCGCCGCGGCCGCGTGATGCTGGTGGCCTCGACCGCCGCCTACGTGCCCGGCCCGCGCATGGCCGTCTACTATGCGAGCAAAGCCTACGTGCTCAGTCTCGGCCAAGCGATCGCTTACGAGCTTCGCGGCAGCGGCGTGACTGTCACGACATTGTGCCCAGGTGCGACCGCGACAGAATTCGCCGGGACCGCGGGAGCGGGCGACATGCCGCTGTTCAGCGGCATGTTTCCGGTCATGCGTTCGGCCGACGTCGCGCGGATCGGCTACGAGGGGCTCAAGGCCGGCCGTGCCGTCGTTATCACCGAGCTCCTCAACAAAATCATGGCCATGTCAGGCCGGTTCTCGCCAGCGGCCATTGCGTTGCGCGTTTCGGCTGCCATGAACGCCGGGCGCAGCGCCGGGCACTGACTATCGCGCGCCACTGAGTGCGTTTTCGTCCGCGCTCGCACGCGCCCCTTCATCACTTCCGCAGCAACTTGAAAGCGTGGAACCAGTCGTTGCTGATAAAGCCGGGGATGCACCACAGCATGCACAATGGCTCAATGGCGCGTGCGGCTTCCGCCTTGCCCATATCGGCTATCTCCCAGCCGAACTGATCGCAGATGCCGCCCACGGTCGCTTTGGCTTTATCGTCGTTGCCGCAAATGAACATGGTCGGCTTGCCGCCGGGAAATTGCGGATTGATCATCGCGGCGTTGCCGACGGAATTGAACGCCTTGACGAAATGCACCGCGGGCATTGCCGCCTGAAGCTTTTCCATCAGTGATTGATCGAGGTTAGTAAAAAATTTCAGCACGCCGTTTGCCGGCGGTGCATCGGCGATCGGGTTGGTGGCGTCGATTACCGGCTTGCCAGCTAAGTTAGCGGCGCCGGCGGCTTTCAGCGCGTCAAGCGCCACCGTGCCTTTGACCGCAAGCACGACAAGCTCGCCGAACTTCGCCGCATCGGCGAAGCCGCCGGCCTGCGCGCCTTTATTCTGCGCGACAAAGTCCTTGAGTTTTCCGGTGTCGCGAGTGCCGAGCATGACCTGATGCCCGTGCTTGATGAAACCGCCGGCGAGAGATTTCGAGACGTCGCCAGATCCGAGGATACCAACCTTCATGTCTTTCCTCCCCATTTGCGCCATGTGCGACCGCACCAGGTCCGCTTCGACCGCCTGACATATTTGGCCGCACGGGCCGAAGCGGTAGGGGCCTCCTCACTTTCCGAAGCAACGGACCGTTCACTACTCGATGCGGGACTTGATCTACCGCAAGGCAACGCGACGATTTTACGCCGATAAGCGCCTCGACAACTATGCTGGAACCACTCTAAAAAGAGCGCACGGCCGGGCCCGGCCGTCCCGGAAGGCGGGAAGATTCATGGATTATCGTACCTTTTTTACCGGCGCGCTCGCCCACCTGCATGACGAGCGGCGCTACCGGGTGTTTGCCGACCTCGAGCAAATCGCCGGCCGTTTTCCGCATGCGGTCTGGCATTCGCCGGAGGGTGCGAAGAATGTCGTGATCTGGTGCTCGAACGACTATCTCGGTATGGGCCAGCATCCGAAGGTGATCGGCGCGATGGTCGAGACCGCGACGCGGATGGGCACCGGCGCCGGCGGCACCCGCAATATCGCCGGCAACAATCACCCGCTGGTCGAGCTTGAGCGTGAGTTGGCCGATCTGCACCGCAAGGAAGCGGCGCTGGTTTTCACCTCGGGCTACGTCTCCAACGAAACCGGAATTTCCACGCTCGCCAAGGTGATGCCGAACTGTCTCATTCTTTCGGACGCCTTGAACCACAATTCGATGATCGAGGGCGTGCGCCAGGCGCACTGCGAGAAACACATCTTCCGCCACAACGATCTCGCGCATCTCGAAGCGCTATTGGCGGCCGCCGATCCGGACCGGCCGAAGCTGATCGTGTTCGAGAGTCTCTATTCGATGGATGGCGATGTCGCGCCGGTCAATCGCATCTGCGACCTCGCCGACCGCTACGGCGCCATGACTTACATCGATGAGGTCCACGCCGTCGGCATGTATGGCCCGCGCGGCGGCGGCATCAGCGAGCGCGATGGCGCCACGAGCCGCATCGACGTGATCGAGGGTACGCTGGCGAAAGCCTTCGGCTGCCTCGGCGGCTATATCGCCGGCTCGGCTGCCATTATCGACACGGTGCGCTCTTATGCGCCGGGATTTATCTTCACCACCGCGTTGCCGCCGTCGGTTTGCGCGGCGGCAACCGCCGCGATCCGGCATCTGAAGACTTCACAATGGGAGCGCGACCGCCATCAGGATCGCGCTGCGCGGACCAAGGCGGTGCTCGCAGCGGCGGCGCTGCCGGTGATGACCAGCCCGACCCACATCGTGCCGGTCTTTGTCGGCGATCCCGAGTTGTGCAAGGAGGCGAGCGATCTCCTCCTCGCCGAGCACGGCATCTACATTCAGCCGATCAACTATCCGACGGTGCCGAAAGGCAAGGAGCGGCTCCGCATCACGCCGAGCCCTTATCACGACGACGGCCTGATCGACGATCTGGCCGAGGCGCTGGTCGACGTCTGGCAAAAGCTCGGGCTGCCGTTTAAAGAACGCGCGCTCGCGGCGGAATAAATCACGGACAGAGCGGGTTTGCCCTCTCCCCTTGCGGGAGAGGGCGACGCAGACTTTGTAACAAACACGGTTGGGTGAGGGACGGCGGCCTGACCCCTCACCCAATTTTTGTTGTTGATCCGCCGAGTGGCCCTCTCCCGCAGGGGGAGAGGGCGCGACGACTGCTGTCCTAGTTTTTATTCTTCACGATGCGCCGCGCGGCGATCGCCACCGTGAATGTGACAACCAGAAAACGCGCGACGTGGTGCGCGCCGACATAGACCGGATCGAGATGGAGCGCGAGCGCCAGCACCATCATCGTATCCTGCGCGCCCGGCGAGAAGGCGACGACGACGTTGGCAGTCGGAAATGGAAAGAAGTGCGCCGCGATCAGCGCGAACAATGTGGCGACCGACAGCGAGACCGCAAACGAGCCGAACGCAGCGCCGAGATAGCTGACAATCAAACGCGGTGAAGTGTTCGCGAAACGCGAGCCGACCACCGCGCCGAGCACGACGACGGCCGCGCTGCCGATCCACCACGGCAGCACGGCTTGAGCGAGACCGGTGCCGTGCAGGATCGCCGATCCCGCCATGGCGCCGAACAAAAGTCCGCCCGGAAATCTGATCCGCGCCATGGCTATTCCGGCCACGACCGATACAACGACAACGACCAGCATTTCCGGTAGTGACGAGAGGCCCGCGGGGCCGCGTGCAACCGGTATGGCCGGAGCGACCAGTCCAAACAACGCAAGTCCACCGGGTATGCCGATGGTCAGCAGCAGCACGCGCATGGTCTGCACGATTGCGATGGCGCGCAGGTCAGCGCCAAGCTCGCTCGATAGTGCGATCACCTGGATCATCGATCCCGGGCTTGCTCCCATCAGCGCCGACAGCGGATCCCAACGGTGCACCACGCGCAGATAGGTCATGGTCGCCACGATCATCACGATCGAAGCGAACATCAGGATTGCGACACTTGTCGGGTAGGTGGTGAAGCCTTTGAGCGTTTGCGGTGTCACCACGGCGCCGAGCAGGATGCCGACGATGACATAACAGACGCGGGCCAGGCCGACCGGCACCTTGACCGGACGCCCGAACAACGCGGCGCAGGTGACCGCAAGCACCGATCCGGACACCAGGCCGGCGGGAAAACCCAATAAGGTAAATACCAGACCGCCGGCGGCGGCGATCAGAAGCGTTTCGGCGGGCTCGATCAGCGCGCGCAAGGGAGGAAGAGCAGGCCACATCGGCGCTGGAATCAATGCCGTCTGCGGACTGCCCCGTCAAATGACGTTGCCGCAGCCAAACGATGCGCCGCATGCATGGCGCGGGCATTGCGCGGCAGGCCAGGGTCCCGCCGATAGACAGTCCAGCCAAACTATGGTGTTTTGAGCAAAACCAAGCGCATCTGAGACTGAAAACCGCCGGATCGACCAAAGAATCGACCAGGGAAACGCCATGCTGCAAGGCTGGGTCGTCGTCGTCATTGCGCTGGCTTACATCGGCTTTTTGTTCCTGGTTGCGAGCTATGGCGACCGCCGGCATCAGGTCACGCGCGGCAACCGTGCCCGGTTACTGATTTATCCGCTGTCGCTGGCGATCTACTGCACGTCATGGACGTTCTTCGGCTCGGTCGGCGTCGCCGCTCACACCGGCATTGAATTTCTCACGATTTATATCGGCCCGGTGTTGATGGTCGGGCTCACCTATCCGCTGATCATCCGTATCATCCGGCTCGCCAAGGGTCAGAACATTACCTCGATCGCCGACTTCATCGCTGCGCGCTACGGCAAGAGTCAGGCAGTCGCGGCGACGGTGGCGCTGATCGCCATCGTCGGCATGATCCCGTACATCGCGCTGCAGCTCAAAGCGGTGTCGGCGTCGGTCGGCACCATTCTGGCTGCTGTCTCGGCGGGGAACGGCGCGGCGGAGCCGCTGTTGGGCGACATCGCGCTCTTCGTCGCGCTCTTGATGGCGGCGTTCGCGGTTCTGTTCGGGACTCGCCACGTCGACGCCACCGAGCATCAGGACGGGCTGATGCTGGCGGTCGCGACCGAGTCGGTGATCAAGCTCGTCGCCTTTCTCGCCGTTGGCATCTTTGTCACCTTCGTGATGTTCCCCGGGCCGCTTGCGTTGTTCGCCGACGCGCTGCAACGGCCGGAGACAGCCGCGGTGCTTACCCGCGTGCCGCCGGCGACGACGTTCCTCGCCACGACCGTGCTGTCACTGTTTGCGATCGTGCTGCTGCCGCGGCAATTCCATGTCGGCGTGGTCGAAAACCACAGCGAGGCCGAAGTTCGTCGCGCTGCGTGGCTGTTTCCGGCCTATCTCGTCCTCATCAATCTGTTCGTGATGCCGATCGCGATGGCCGGGTTGTTGACGTTTCCGGCCGGCACGGATGGCGACATGTTCGTCCTGGCGCTGCCGCTGAAGGCGCACTCCGAACTGTTCGCGCTGATCGCGTTTGTCGGCGGGCTGTCGGCCGCGACCGCGATGGTGATCGTCGAATTGGTCGCGCTCGCGATCATGGTCTCGAATGACATCGTCATGCCGCTGGTCCTCAAGCGCCGCGCGGCGGGCTCCGGCGGGCCGAGCAACGCCGGCGCGCAACTCCTGACCGTGCGCCGGATCGCGATCTTCGCCATTCTGTTTCTTGCTTATGTGTATTATCGCTCGGCCGGGCCGGCGCAGCTTGCTTCAATCGGGCTGCTTTCGTTTGCTGCCGTCACCCAGCTGACGCCCGCCTTTTTCGGCGGCCTGATTTGGCGGCGCGGCACGGCCCAGGGCGCGATCGCCGGTATGACCGCCGGCATTCTGGTCTGGGCCTACACGCTCCTGCTGCCGAGCATCTCCGACGCCGGATTTGTCGGCGACATCCTCAAAGACGGCCCGCTTGGTCTTGCCTGGTTGCGGCCGCAAGCGTTGTTTGGTCTTAATCTACCGCCGCTCGTTCATGGGGTCGTTCTCAGTCTTCTCGCCAACATTGTTCTTTATGTCGGTTACTCTTTTGCCCGCAGACCGACCGCCATCGAGCGCGTGCAAGCCGACGTGTTCGTACCTTCGTCGCTGGCGCCAATGGCGCCGAGCTTCCGGCTGCGGCGTTCGTCGGTCACAACCGAGGAATTGGTCGCGACGATCGCCCGCTATCTTGGTGAGGAACGCACCCGGGAATCGTTCGCGAGCTTCGCCGCCTCGCGCCGCGTCAGCCTGGCACCGCAGGCCGAAGCTGACTTTCAGCTTCTGCAATACGGCGAGTATCTGTTGGCTTCCGCGATCGGAGCCGCTTCGTCGCGGCTGGTGCTGTCGCTCCTCTTGCGCAAACGGACGGTCTCGACCAAAGCGGCGCTCAAGCTGCTCGACGACGCCAACGCGGCGATCCACTACAACCGCGAGATCCTGCAAACCGCGCTCGATCATGTGCGTCAGGGGATCGCCGTCTTTGACAAGGACCTGGCGCTGGTTTGTTGGAACCGGCAGTTCGGCGAAATCTTCGAACTGCCGCATGCGCTCACCCGCATCGGTATCGCGCTCGATGAGATTCTTCGCCATATCGCCAACGAGGACGCGAGCGATATGCGCGACCTCGAAGATCGGGTCACGCAACGTCTCGCCAAATACACCTCGGAAGCCGAGCCGTTTCTCGAACGCATTGCTGAGCGCGGGCTGGTAATCGAAGTCCGCGCCGACCGCATGCCTGATGGCGGCGTCGTCACGACGTTTACGGACATCACGCCGAGCGTGAAGGCCGCCGAGGCGCTGGAGCGCGCCAACGCGACACTCGAGCGTCGCGTCCGCGAACGCACCGGCGAGCTGACGCGGCTCAATGCCGAGCTTGAGCGCGCCAAGGCCGAGGCCGACGATGCCAACGTTTCGAAGACGCGCTTTATCGCCGCTGCAAGCCACGACATCCTCCAGCCACTTAACGCCGCGCGACTTTACGTGACCAGCCTGATCGAGCGGCAGGATGCGGGTGCGGACGGCGGCCTGGTGCAAAATATCGACGCCTCGCTGGAGGCCGTCGAAGAAATATTCACGGCGCTGCTCGACATCTCGCGGCTCGACACCGGCGCGATGAAGCCGGAGCTGACCGATTTCCGCATCAGCGAATTGCTGCAGCGCCTGGAAGTGGAATTCGCGCCGCTGGCGCGCGAGAAGGGGCTCGATCTGATCTTCATGCCCTGCTCGCTGGCGGTGCGTTCCGATCGACGCTTGTTGCGGCGGCTGTTACAGAACCTCGTGTCCAACGCGATCAAATACACCCCCAAAGGCACCGTACTGGTCGGATGCCGCCGCCGCGGCGGCAAGCTTCGCATTGAAGTCTACGACACCGGCATCGGCATTCCGCACGCCAAGCGACGCGCGGTGTTCAAGGAATTTCACCGGCTCGACCAGGGCGCGCGGGTGGCGCGCGGCGTGGGCCTCGGCCTGTCGATCGTCGAGCGCATCGCGCGTGTGCTCGATTGCGAGCTGGCGCTCAAATCAAACGTCGGCCGCGGTTCGCGGCTTTCAGTTGAAGTGCCGCGCGCAACCGCCGCCATTCTCGAGCCCGTGCTGCACGCTGTTCCCAAAGCCGCGGCCGGACGACTTGCCGGAACTGTCGTGCTTTGCATCGATAACGAGCGGACCATTCTCGACGGCATGCAGATGCTGCTCGGCGGTTGGGGTTGCCGCGTGCTCAAGGCGGTGGATCTCGTCGAAGCGCTTGCAGCGATTGAAGGTAGCGGCCTCGATCCTGACGGCCTTCTGGTCGACTATCACCTCGACGGCGGTAACGGTCTTGGCGCGATTTCCGAGTTGCGCCGCCGCTATGGCCGCGACCTCGGAGCAATCCTGGTCACTGCCGATCGCTCCTTGCATGTGCGGGAAGAAGCCCGCGCCGCCGGCGTGCAAGTCCTCAACAAGCCAGTGAAGGCCGCTTCGCTGCGCGCTCTCATCACGCACTGGCGCGTTCAGCGCGTCGCCGCGGAATAGCCGCTATCCCGGACGCGATCGCACGGCGTGGATGATTGCGTCTGCCGCTTTTTTCGGCAGCTTCCATCTCTTTCAGCATGCGCTGCGGTCCAAAAATATCGAAAATGATCCGGGGGGGAGAGAGCCATGACGCAGGATTATGAAATCTTTGAACTTGGCGATGTGCGGCTGCAACGCGGTGCTACAAATCGGAA
>CAWJBG010000032.1:0-1186033 GCA_963841025.1 uncultured Alphaproteobacteria bacterium
TAGTTTGTTTTTTTCTGCTTTTGTTTACTGCATGAACTGAAAATTTCCATATAAAAGTTCGTGTTCTGCAGGTACATCAAATTAACGCAGGAAGCAATTAACTTCAAAGCTATTCTAAAATTATAATTGTTAAAAATTTTGTTCAGAAGAGAATATATTGTAATACGAAAGTATATCAAGGAACTAGTTTTAATTAAGTTTATATGTGGAATAAGTTAGTAGAAAAATTTGAAAAATACCCTGCACAGGCAAAAGTACTTAAATTGCTATTCGAACGTGGATTTCAGGTGAATGAGGAAGGAAAAGTCACTTCAGGAAATATTGAGATCGCGCATACACAGCTTGCAAGAGAAGCAGGCGTTGACAGGAGAGTGGTTGACGCAACCACAAAGACAATTATCTCAGATGAGTTTTTTAGTGCTATTTTTAAAAATGTTCATTCAATTCCTTTTCTCAGAGATGTTGCTCCCTCACTGGGGTTAGGAGTGATTATTATTATCCCGGAAGATGCTGTTAATATGGGTATTCTTGCAGAAGTTGCAGGCATTATTTCCAAAAACAATGTAAGTATCCGGCAGGCTGTTTCCGATGATCCCTACCTTACTGACAACCCAAGGCTTACAATTATCACCGACCGCAAAGTTCCTGGAGATCTGGTGGATCAGATCCTGAACCTACACTCAGTGAAAGGGGTAAGTATTTACTGAGATTTCTGAGTTAGTAAAACTTAGACGGATTTAAATTGAAGAAATGGAGTAAGGACCAAGTGATATTCGACATTCTGCATATGCACACAGATGTATAATTTATTTGCCTATTTGCCCACCTATTCTCAATAGAGATTAAATTAATTTTTAAGCTACTGTCATATTTAGAAAATCGATTTCATCCCTGTGTATACCTGCAGAAAGTTGGTAATATGACCGAATTTTTCTTTTAGAATAATTTATCATTTTTAAACTCTGCAATCTACAGACGAAACGAAACCTGAAATTTTCCTGCAGTGATTAATGTATTAAAGAGGGTTTCTATAAAATCCTCAATTTTGTCATATGCTTATTAATGGAGCCTAAATAACTCGTGAAAATCAGAGGTTTATCGAAATTCTCTATAGTAAACTAACTAATTAAAAAGCCAATTAAAAGAAAATCCAATTAAAAGCCAATTAGTATTTCTAAATTCATTTTCTCATACACACAAAATAATGTTATTTATTTTCTCAATATGATAGTAGCTTGAAAATTTATCTAACTTTCATTGGTAACGATTCAACCTGGTAAAACAATACTGACAGCAATCTTTTCCAAAATTCATTGAGTAATATTCGGGAGAATTATTTTCTTCAGCTGTAAGTTATTGATCATTTTTTTTATTTACCCAGCAGTTAACAATCAGAAGTATCTAGTACGCCAAAACAGATCTCACACCTGATATTTGGTAGACTGACTAGTCACTTTTAATGAATAGTTATGGTTAAATAGACAATCGAATTCTAAATCGGTGTAAATCTGCAGAATGTCGATTCAAAAGTAAATGAATTAATTGCGCTTTTACGAAATAATTATGTTTTCAAAAGTTATTGTTTATGCTCAAGTCACTTGAAATTCTATAATCACGGGAAAAAAGAAAACCAAGGAAAAAAAGTTCCCTAAACTCATTTCTTCCTTATTTTTCCGCATTTTCCGTGGCTTACCTATAAATTTAAAAAAATAGGTCAAATACATAAATTAGTGAGAAAATTTGGACAGGATTCATGGGAAAAAATAAACGTAAATCGGATTCCTCTAAAAGGTGTATAATTAGTCCGCTGACTGAAGTTTAAATAAATAAAGTGAAACACTGAAAGTACGGAAAAACAGAAAAAGAGGGAATATGAACAAAATTTTATACCACTTATAATTGTGCCTCTGCAGAGTTGTAGCTCGGTAGTGTGTTGCCCTTTTCTATTCCTCAAGGGAGTAGATTTATAAAATTGCAGTTTTTTAATTTATTTTTTTAATGGTGGATTCTCTAAAATTCCCAGCCTGTGGATGTGACTGTGGCTTCCCAACCTGTGAATGTGGAGTAGCATTAGTAACCAACCCAGCAAGTCAATCGGTGGATTTCTTAAACTTCCCAGTATGAAAAGAATTTATAGAATACCTGGTTGGAAATGTATAATGATGGATATTCTATCAAGCCTGCCATAAATATTGGACGCTTTCGCCGACATTGATGCAGGTTCTGTGACCAATTTAGCAAATGCAACAGGTTCATTCAACAACAAACCAACAATTTCACCCCGAACTATTCTATAACCATCCAACCAATGACAGAGATTTTGGACCTAAAAATGGTGGTTATGGCGGTTGTTGCGCTGCTTTTGTACTATACCGATGATGTATGGCAGTCCTATGTATGACAGTGAACCTTATGGGTATGGTAGTGAACCTTTATGGGTATGTAGTGAACTTTTATGGGTAGGTAGTGAACCTTATGAGTATGGCAGTAACCTTCGGGCACAACAGAAGCACCAAATTCGGACTTTGATGGCTGCAAGGCTAAGGTTTCTTCGTCTAAAAGTTCCAAGGATAAATTAAGTGGTTCCAAAAGCTAAGGCTTATTTGAGTAAACATAAACAAAAAAACCACTCTAGATGCCATAAAAGCATAAAAAAATCAACAAGTGTAAATTAGATTAAAAATAGTTGGATTTCCATTAAATGGAAGTAGGGACTGTAACGACAGACTGAGCCCATTGCTTCCGATGATATGGAAATTTTGAAACAAAATTTAGTCAAATGTATTGAAGTTGTGAAAATCCCTAAAATCGATATGGAGGGAATTGGCTATATTGCATATCACGATTATAAGGTGGAGTATCCACATAAAGCAAGGGGCATCTTCCTTATAATCGTAAAAATGAAACAACATTTGGTATTAAACTTGTAAACAGAAAAGGAAATTAGATTAGAAAAAAACAAGGTTGTTTAAAATTAAATTCGTGTGCGTTTCTCCATATTCTTAGGCTTGTGAGTTAGGTTAATACTAGAAAAAAAATTGTAATGGAAAATTGATGTTTAGGATCATACATATGTTTCACGTTAAAAACTATGCGTAAGTGAAAACAAGAAAAACAGAAAAAAAGGGAATGTGGACAGAATTTTTTACCATCAGAATTGTTCCTCTGCAGAGTTGTAGTTTGGTATGTGTTGCCCTTTTATATTCACTCGAGGGAGTAGATTTATAAAATTGCAGTTTTTTAATGTGATATTTTTTCCCTGTGGGTATTATAACATAGATCGATTTCTTACATCCTGTAAATTTTTTATGGTTTTAGAGTTTGGCTTAAGTTAAAAATTGAATATTTATAATTGAAGTCATTACACACAATGTTTACACTTTTAAAATATAGTCTTATACCTATATTATATTCAAGAGTATCCCAATGCGTGCATTAACTATTGAGAATTATCAATAAATTCCTATATTTTGTCATATGCTTATAAGGAGAGGATAAAAATGACTAACCAAGATCAGAGTTTATTGAAGTACACTATAATAGTTCCGTTTGGCTAGTTTTTGCAAAGAGACGAAGTAACATTATTAGTTGAACATGTTGTTAATCTGTTGGGTTGCATAGTAAATTTAGTGGGATTGGATGCCTACTATTCTTTGCTAGAGATTAGAGGTTTTAAGCTTCTTTCTGCTAAAAGAAGAAATATAATAATCATTCAGCTACAAAAATCAGCTTTTATATGCTTATTTTGAGTTGTTATAGATGTGTAATTGACACCCATTCAAAACTTAAATACACGGTGAATTGTTAAAGATAGGAAAATAACTTAATTTATTCCAAACGAAAAAAAATAAAACCAAAATAAAGAGTTTATAACATGATCGATCTGATAATTAAAGCAATCTGGCTGATGTTTCCAGCTTACATCCCCAATTCCTTTGCAGCTATTTTTGGTGGCGGGAAGCCAATTGATGGAGGCAGGTTTCTAAAGGATGGAAGAAGAATCATAGGGGATGGAAAGACCTACAGGGGCTTTTTTTCAGGAATTTTTTTTGGAGTTCTTGCAGGCAGTATTCAGATATGGCTCAATTCAAATGGGTTCGAAATTTTGGGAATTGATGTACCAGCTTTTGGCCAGAACTACACTTACGCACTAAAAGTTATCTTCGCTCTTTCCTGCGGTTCACTTCTCGGAGATATGTTCAAGAGTTTTTTCAAACGTCGAATGAATCTGAAAAGAGGCGAACTTCTTCCCCTTGTAGACCAGCTGGACTTTGTAGTAGGATCTTGGGTTTTCACATACCTTATATCCCCAGAATGGTTTGTGAGTAATTTTACTCCCAACGTAATGATAGTAGTCCTTGTAATAACACCTCTGCTTCATCTTACCACAAACATAATAGGATACTTTATAGGGGTAAAAAAAGAACCCTGGTGAAATCATTTAAATTAATAAAATATTGAGGTAAAATAATAGGATAAAAATGAATAATGATTCTCTAAATATTAAGAAACAATAGATATGATAATTATAATAATTAATGGAGCAACGAAAGCTGCAACAGGTGAGATCATGAGTAAATTAAAACCAGAAACAAAAAAAGAGTTGGATATTCAAAAAAAGGAACTTATCGAAGCCCTCAAAGCCTGCGGAGCTGTTCAATATGGTAATTTCACTCTGACTTCAGGGAAGAAAACCAAGTATTATATAGATATCAAAAAAGCCAGTACTGATCCTAAAACCCTGAAGCTTATAGCCAGACAAGCAGCAATCAAGATAGAGGCTATGGATGTAAGCACAGTTGCAGGGATTGAATTGGGGAGCGTGCCGCTGGCGACAGCAGTTTCGATGGAAACAGAACTTCCATTGCTTATAGTTCGTAAGGCTACGAAGGACTACGGCACAAAAAGCAGGTTTGTAGGTGATATTAAACCAAAAGACAAGATTTTAATGCTCGAAGATGTTACTACAACTGGAAGTTCTGTCATAGATGCAATCAAAATTATCAGGGAAGCTGGAGCCAGTGTGAAGCATATAATTAGTGTTGTAGACAGAGAAGAAGGGGCAAAGGAAAAGATGAAAGAAGCAGGAGCAGAACTTTTTCCTCTTGTAAGTGCAAGTGACCTGTTAAGTTAAAGTAGTAATACTCATTTTTCTATATTGAAGAGATCTGAATGAATAAATATAAAAATATATTTTGCTTCTTTTAAAGATATCTTTGTTTAATAAGTGTTTTTAGCTTTCATGTTAATTCTTCGAAATATTTTTTTGATCTTTTTAGAATTTACCTTCGGTCCCTCTAATTGATTTATTAAGGCAATAAAGGATTGTATCAAGACTTGAGTTATAAAGATTCAATAGAATTAAAAATCTAATTATTTAGAAAGTTGTTGTTTTTAATTATTGCTATCATTACACGGATCTGAACATCTTTTGAGTTTTGATTCGCTGTTCAGATAGCAATTTTTATTAACTGCTTTGATCTACATTTTGTCCTTATAGAGCTCTTTGAGATTTAAAGAGTTACTAAAAAGTGCTGTAACTTCTGAACATTATTTTAGTAATTTTACATGGAATTTGATTCATTCATTCAATCTGCTGAAAATGCATTAAATTATGAATGTTTCCAATTATATTTTTGGCAAAAAATCTGGAAAACTTAACTGTTTGAGGAAACGGAAAGCCAAGTTCCGAAAAAAATTAAAAAATATAATTAAAATATAAATGTGAGTCTAACAATGAGAAGATATTTATTAGAATAAATAGAGATCTATAAATTCTTTCAGTATATTCCAGATTATATAAGTATTGCTAATCAAAAATACACTACAATTAATGAAAATATATTCCATAAAACCCACTTGCTACAGATTTATACATGATTATCATCTATTTTCTTAATATGACAGTCACTTAAAAACGATATAGCTTTCAATGAAGAATAGTGAGAAAATAGACAACCAAATTTTACATGGTTGCACATTTGTGGAATGTAGGTCAAAATAATATTGAGAGGTTTTGAGGACTGAAAACTCACTACCTTTTCTTATTTGATTTCTTTATCGACACAGATTATAGCCAATTATAATGTAGTGAAGTAATTTTTTTAGAAAGGAGAATGAAAATGAGGATTTTAATTATCGGTGGTGGCGGAAGAGAACACGTAATTGCCGCAGGAATCAAGAGCAGCAAGCATAATCCCTCCATCTATGCGGTAATGGCAAAAAAAAATCCAGGAATTGCTGCCCTCTGTGAGGATTTTTTGCTTGAGAAGGAAACAGATGTTGAAAAAGTCATTGGATATGCAAAATCTATAAACATAGATATTGCATTTGTAGGGCCTGAAGCTCCGCTCGCAGCAGGAATTTCAGATGCTCTCTGGGAAGCCGGAATTTCTGTAATTGGGCCTAAAAAAACCTGCGCAATTATCGAGTTTGATAAGGCTTGGGCACGAAATTTCATGAAAAAATATGGAATTGAAGGTTGCCCTACTTACAAAACTTTCACAGAGGAAGGACCTGCACATGCTTTTATCGAGAAGCTGGGCGATGTTGCAGTCAAACCATCAGGTTTGACAGGAGGTAAAGGGGTAAAAGTTATGGGGGATCAGCTTCCTGACATTGAAGCTGCCAAGGCTTACACGAGTATGCTTCTTGAGAAAGGATCTGTTGTTATCGAAGAACGCTTAATAGGAGAGGAGTTTACCCTACAAGCTCTAGTGGATGGAAAAAGCCTTGTTTTCTTCCCTGCAGTGCAGGACCACAAACGAGCCTATGAAGGTGATCTTGGACCTAACACAGGTGGCATGGGCTCATATACAGATGCAGAGGAAATCTTACCGTTTATGCTATTTGAAGATCTCGAAAAAGCAAAACAAATAATGAAGAGTACTGTAAAGGCACTTTACGAGGAAACAAAGACGGAATATATGGGTATCCTTTACGGGCAGTTTATCCTTACAGCTAGCGGTCCCAAGGTAGTGGAATTCAATGCAAGATTCGGAGACCCTGAAGCCATGAACATAATTCCCATCATTGAAACAGATTTTGTGGAAATCATGCTTGCAGTGGTTAAAGGAACCCTTGGAAAACTGCCTGTAAAATTCAGCAGGAAAGCAACTGTTTGTAAGTATGCAGTTCCTGCAGGATATCCTGATAATCCTGAAAAGGATAACGAAGTAATTGTAGAGGATCTAGGAGAAGCTTTGGTCTATTATGCTAGTGTTTATGAGAAAGGCGGGAAAATTTATACTACTGGCTCTCGTGCTGTTGCAATCGTGGGATGTGCGGAAACTATAGATGCAGCTGAAAAAATTGCCCAGAATGCTCTTGAAAATATTCGTGGCAATCTTTTTTTCCGGAAAGACATTGGAACTGCTGCTCTAATTCAGAAAAGAATCGATCATATGAAAGAACTTAGAAGCTGACTGCTTCAAAAGTTATACAAGCGTACGGCTTTCAAATAAGTACTATTGGTAATATAAAGTTATAATTCAGCCAGAACCAAGTCGGAGTTGAAATGATGAAGAGGGATATACTTTCGATAACTGATCTGTCCAGAGAGGAGATATATGAACTCCTCGAATCAGCCGCGGACCTGAAGAAAAAGCGCAAGGCGGGAGAATCTACTGAATACCTGATGAACAAAAGTCTAGGAATGATTTTCGAAAAATCCTCTACTAGAACCAGAGTATCTTTTGAGGTTGCTATGACAGATTTCGGAGGGCATTCCATTTACCTGAATCCCAAGGATATTCAGGTGGGAAGAGGCGAAACTATTGAGGATACCGCAAGAACTCTTTCCGGTTACCTTCATGGATTAATAGCCAGGGTCATGAGTCACGAAACAGTAACTAAACTGGCCAACTACTCAACTATACCTGTAATTAATGCGCTTTCTGACAGGGAACACCCATGCCAGATCCTGGGCGATTTCATGACCATCATGGAGTACAAAAAAAGGTTTAAAGGCCTGAAATTTGCCTGGATAGGAGATGGAAACAATGTTTGCAACTCAGCTTTACTTGGTTCGGCAATCATGGAAATGGATTTTACAGTAGCCTGTCCGAGGGAATATAGACCAAGAACAGAATTTCTTGAAAAGGCAAAATCCCTCCGAGGCAAATTCAAGATCACAGATAACCCTAAAATCGCAGCAAAGGACGCAGACATTATCTATACGGATGTCTGGATTTCTATGGGTGACGAAGCCGAACAGGAAAAACGGCTGAGAGACTTTGCTTCTTACCAGGTAAACACAAAACTTCTTGGCCTTGCAAAGCCTGATGTAATGGTTATGCACTGCTTGCCAGCCCGAAGAGGCCTAGAGATTACAGACGAAGTGATGGATGGCCCGAATTCAGCAATCTTTGAAGAGGCGGAAAACCGCCTGCATTCTCAAAAAGCCCTTATCCTGAAATTGATGGGATGAATTATTTCATCAATTTCTAACTCCTTCATAAATTCACATAAACTTCCTAGCACTTACTTTTGGATTTTAGTTTTAAAATCTGCTTCCCGGAGAAAGAAAATTATCTGGAAGTCCAGGATATATTTAGTCTTCAGAAAAGGTTTTCAGGGATAAGGTATAAGAACAAATAGCAATACTATTCCTGCTACAAAATGAGTTCTATTATGGATGGTTGTTCATTCCAATCAATGGTGTTGGATTTAGAATTGAACATAGAATATCATATTTTTTTGAAAAAGTAAACTCAATATGCGAGGATTGCCCAGCTAGGTCAAAGGCGATAGGTTCAGAGCCTATTCTCGTAGGAGTTCGTGCGTTCGAATCGCACTCCTCGCATTAAACTTTACCCTTTTTGCAATTTATGTCTGAAAAGATGTGATTTCGTCATTGTCAAAGTCTTCCTCTGAACATTCTCAAACCTGATAAAATCTGTACTCTTCCTTATATCCGTAAAATTTCATACGGAATTTCATATTATTTCAGCTCGCATCCCAATTTTTACCATTTATCAAAAGCTTCTTCTTCACATTCAGTTAACTCATTCAAGATTTCTTCATAATTATTTAATAATTTGGTAGATCTGCTTCATCTATTGTTAAAATTTCATTTGTCTTATAGTTTTCAGGGGCTATAGATCTCCAGGTTTGAATATTATTCCAATTTTTGACACTCTTTCACTTCCCTTTCTTCTCTGTCAATATTCCCTCTGTCATATCCAATTAGGAAGGCTTGGGTAAGAAATTTCCGAAGTTCAATTTTATCTAGGGATATATAATCTTCAAAATCGAAATTTATTAACTCATCCAATACCTCTTTAGATTTTGGAGGCAGCTTTCCTGTCAGTGCAATCACATTCAACGTCATAAAAGTATCTGGATCCATTATAAACGCCCTCTAAACATTATTCTTAACTCTTTTTAGTATGTTCCCTTAGCAACTTTCCCTGAAGCAATTTTAGCAACCCTGCGAAGTTTAAGCCTTGGGAAATCATAGGCTTTGAGGGATAATTAAAGCTATTCCAAGATGTTTGAAGATAAAACGAAGATAGTGGAAATGTTAACCATAATAAGATTGACATTTAAATTGACTATTTTAGTATGTTATATTAGAGGCTGAATAAAGCTTTTTTGAAAAGGAGACATCCGGGTAAAATCAAACATCAACTGTTTTACGTCTAAAATTTTAATAAAATTATAAAATATAATTTTAATATATAACCCCTTTATTTCCGCTGATACTTATTTTTAGAATGATAAGGTGTTTTCATATGGGTAGACTTGCGCACTTTTGATACATAAATCAAGTACTAAAATATTATAGTTAAAAAATAAAATTTAGAAATTTATGAATTTAATACTATTGGTTTTGTACTTCAAATGCGTAAATTCTAGGTATAAAGAAAAGTTATAAAGATATTGGCTTATTTCCGTATGAGTTCTTGCGTTTAAATCCTATCTATACAAACTAATTTTGTTTACATTTTCTTGTCATTTGAAGGTCATGCTTCCGACAAAATATTATAACTACTTGAACTTTTGAGATGAATATAACTTCAGAATCTATAACTAGTTATTGACAACAAGAATTATTCCACTGCCACAAATAGATTTTTAATAGTTTTAATGTCAACATCTCGTACATTATAAATGATATATCTGACCATGATATAGGGAGAACAAGATTTCGAATTAAGGGGAGATATCTATGAATTCCAAGGATAATATTAGAGGCTGCCGTAAAATTCATATAATTTCTACATTTGGATAATGTGCAACGCTAATTTCAAATTCAGATAGCAAATTTTTCCGAAAATCAAGTTACGCATTGACCTTATACGGATAGTTACTTTTTATATAGCATTTACGTACTTTGGTATAATATCAAGTATATTAAACACCATTGTTTAATTTGTATTTTAGACATTTAACGGTTTAATGCTACAGTTTTTCAGTTCAAATGCGTAAGTCCTATCCCAATTGTCGAATCAGATTTAATTTTAAGAAGCATCTTAAAGCTGCATTGACTGGTGAATCAATGGCAAACAGGACACACTTGGCCTTTGCAAAAAAAGTCGATTAAGAAGGGGATCATTAGATAGCTAAACGTTTTAGAGCCGCTGCTCCTGCGAAAACTGTCCACGCTTTCAATCACTTTCAGCTTAAGGGAGAATGGAACTACAATGGACGACTTGAACGATTCCATTAATGGCGAAATTTATATTCCGGCTATAATTACTATTCAGGTGCTTTAGTATGGTGATCGTTGGCCTTTCTATAAATAAAAATACCATTGAATCAGTAAAAATAGCAGTGGAATTAGCTGGTGGGCTGGGAATAGAAAAAGGATCTACTGTGATGATTCGGCCGAATGCAAACACTGCAGACCTGCCTCCTGGATCAACAAATCCCGAAGTATTGAGAGGAGCTATCCGGGAAGTGCATAAATATAACCCTGAAAAGGTAATTGTGGCTGAAAAGTCGATGACTCTGCTGGACACAGAAAAAGTGCTTAAGGAACTTGGACTTTGGAAGGTCGCAGAAACCGAAGGTGTAGACGAAATCCTGATTTTTGATCACATGAAACGTCGGCTTGTGGAGCCAAAGGGAGCTTACTCCTGGCCATATGGGTTCGAAGTGCCTGAGTTTTTGGAATCAATTGATTATTTGATCGCTCTGCCAGTGATCAAGACCCACTGGACTGCAACGTTTACCATGGGGCTCAAGTCACAGATAAGCATCACCGCAGACAGGGACCGACGACAACTTCCTCATGGACAAAATTGGGATATGCTTTTTGGTAATATGATTGCTGAGTCAAACCTTGTTTACAGGCCTGACTTTTATATCTCAGATGCTACTAAATGCTTTGCTACCGACGGCCCTAACATAGGAACTTTGAGAGAGCCTGATATCGTGCTGGCAAGTTCGGATGTGATAGCAAATGATGCTGTGGGTCTTGCCCTCCTGAAAACCCTGGGCACAGTTCCCAAGATCCAGAATCATTCTGTATGGGCCCAACCTCAGATCAAAAGGGCTGTGGAACTTAATTTAGGGGTTCACAGCAGGGAAGAAATAACAGTAAAAAGTGCAGGAGTCGGGGAAATCGAAGAAATTATTGCAAATCTTTCTTGAAACAGGTCGAAAACAGATTCCTTGAAAAACTTCTGGCGATAAAATCTCGCTGGAAGATAAAAAAGTTCAATCTGCCCCCCGAATTTAGGGAAATTTTGAAGCCTTGAAAAAAATGGATATCCGTAGACATCTGTCGTGAAGGGCAGGTACGGATTAAATACTGATATGGTACTTGATATTTCTATGCCCTAGATGAAGCAAAAAGCAAAAAGCTACGGAAGACCTATTCCCTTGCTTTTGAACTCTGGCCTTCAGGCATACATGAGGCATGAATTCTTGCCTGCTAGGTGGAAAAACCTACGTTTGTTTTTTTAGAAGAATTATATCCAATTCCGTGTTCTTCACTGCTATCTTTCCCTGACTTGAAAAATTGATGAGATATAAATATATAGTTAGCTAAATCGGAAATCATTTGCTAAGGATTGGATGAAAATCTTTGACAAACGAACTAAAAGTGTAATTAATTGCTTAGTTGACCATAGCTTTATTTAGTTATCAAATAACTGATTTTTAGTCGGCCAATATTCGTACCAATAAAGGTATTATAGTATGTATAACTGTATTATCTAAGATATGTTAAAGATGGAGATCTGAAATTCCCTAGATCCCAATTATAATGGAAATCTTTTTTCAATTCTTCTGTTTAGCAATGAACCATCTGACTTTTCTTATTTTTTGCTTCACATTGGAAGGTGTATTCAACTAGCATAGTTAATGTGAAATTTATTTTTGTCAATTCTTTGTTGAAAATAATGAACACAAAATTTTCTCTAACATTTTCCCAAAAATAAGAGATATGCTCGTTTTTTAGATCTGATCAATTACTGAAGGACACGGTCCCACATATTTACATGATAAAATAACAGTAGGTGCAGGTTAAAAAAGTGCATTATGAAGTTAAATATTACTTTGTGAATAGGGCCCATTCTTACATTTTATGGTCAATTTTCACAACCATTTACTTAAAAAAACCCTGAAATTTGGATCCTTTAATGTGCATATCTCAGCATTTTCTATAATCTTAAAGCCTTCATTAACGCTATGCTTTACATTTTTTCCAAGGGAGCAGTTGATAAGCTGTTTTTCAAGAAGCTCTTTTGCTAGTGGATATTTACACTGGATCTCAAAGGTATATCTTCCATTTTCGATATAACCTCCGAAAACTTCCTCGGCTCTTTTATATTTTTCTTTGAACTTCTCAGCATGCTCTTTGACCCAGACAGGTGGACCAACATGTTTTTTGACGTTTGGAAGGGTACCTGAGATAAGTTCGAGTATAATTAAGGTTTCATTTTTCCCTGACCAGACCCCAGTTTTAATCACAGAAAACTTATATTCCATCAAAAGGGCAGCTACTGAATGCTCCATTTTATAAAGCTGTGGATATAGCACATCTTCGACTATGTCCGGGGTCCTGAAGAAGACTGCAAGCTGTGTGCACCTTCTATTTTCGAGCCGTTGGAGAATTTCTTTGTCCTTAAGAGGCAAGAAACAAGCAGGAAAAAAGAATTTAATTTCCACGCTTTTTAAAAATTCCCTGCAGCAGTCTATAAACATGCAAAATTTGTCAAGGGAAAGAGCTGCTGCAACGTTCCGTTTGGGATCGGTTGGATCCACCATGACTAAGGGTTCATCGTGTTTTATTTGAGAATGTTGCATTATATCTATTCTCTCTCCAGGCTTCCAGAAGCAGGCTTCTTTGACTGTATTTTCAAATGAATCGTAATGAATTATTAGGAGTTCGGTCAAATAGCCTGAAAAGCCTTGAGTTTTCAACTCTGATCCGTAGACTCCACACCCTCGCATAAACTGCTTCAGAAGCAGCACCTCGTCTTCAAACCCTTTTATGTGGGCTTTAACAAAATCGTTATGGAAAGGAGTCCTATCAACTGCCGATTTAATATGGGAAGCTGATGAAACCCTAAAACATGGAACTAAATCCACGTCAAAGCCTTTGAATACAATATTCAGGTAGGGATGCTCAGCATGGCAATCTTTGGCATATTCTGCAAGCTTTGCTACTTCTCTGGCAATTGCCATGCCCATGGTTTCCAGTTCCTTTCTGGGTGTCTCCTCTGGAAAGCACATGAAGGTATCAATGTCGTGAGTTCCTGAAAGCCACGTGCCTCTTGCTGCGGAACCTACCATTTTCACAAGCACATCATGTACACCTAGTTTCTCAGCTGCAGCTTTCACTTCTGTGGCTAATTCTTCCTGAATCCCAATGAGAGTTTTTCTTTCAGCTACTGTAGGTTTTATTCTCTCAAGTACCGCCTGCTTCAAATCCTCGGGAATGTTTGTATAAGTTTCCATACCAGGAGAGGCTCCATATTTTTATGTTCTACTTTGCATGATAGCTCGTGATTAAGTTACACTTGATTGTGAGCTAATTGTTAACTTAAGTTTGTGAGCTTCTTTGTTCCGTCATAAGAATTAGGTAATTCATCGATGATAAAATGATCCTGAATTCATGTGCAAAATTCCATACAAGGACGTAACTTTACTTTTACAGTTGTCTAAAATTTAATGATTATTTGCCTTGATGATATTTACTATATGAATAATATATTTATGCCAATTTATTTACTTAAATGAAATAGGGAACTTAATTTCTTCAAGGTTTATACGGTTTTGAAATATTCTTGTATTGGATTTCAGCTCGTTTCTAGGAGTTACTGATCAATTCTATAAAAGCGAGTACTATTTCTGCATTTGCAGAAAATGCAGAGAAATTTTTGTGTTCACCGTTTTCAGTAAATCGTGGACATGACTGAATTTCTAGAAGGATAAAGAAAAAGCAGACCCCCAATTCTGAATCTTTATCCAGTTGTGGAATATCTTTATTGAATTTCAGAAAGGATAGAAAAAAGCAGACCCCCAAATCTGCACCTCTTAGTTTTTGAAAAGGAGTGCATAAAATGATTGAAATACTCGAACAACTCAAAAAGTCAATTCATAACACAACCAAAGAAGGAATAAATGACTTCTCCGGAAAATTTCTGAGCCTGAAAAATTATGAAACTCACCATAGTGTAGTGCTTGATAAAAGTATATCAAAATTTGATCTAATGATAAACAATGTACTTTTCGCTATTGAATTAAATGGCGGATTGTTACCAATTGAAGAAATTCCGGAAGAGGGGAATAACGAGGATCTTGATGCTCAGATCGGTTTCTTAACCAGGCTAAACAATAGTATTAAGGTACTTTCAGAATCAAGAGCTTATCTCGAGATTCTTAGGAATGAAATGGTTCAAAATGCAGGCATACAGGCTTCTAGACATTTGGAAGTAGGGACTGAACTTTGAAGCTTAAAAGCTTCATAATTATCTTTTTTTCCATTTCCAAAATCAGATCATTCACCATGAAATAATTTAGCTTTAAAACTTTTTTTAATTTTTCAATATTCTTACAGCTCAAACAATCTAGTTCCAATTCAAAATTTTGCTTCTACTGGGAATTTGTTTCCAAAAATATTCACTTGTTATTCCATTTCTTCAAGTTCCAAGGCATCATGAGCAGAGATGATGCCCCAAAATACTTTGATCGGGATATGATAAGAATTGGATTGAACAATTTAACATGGATATGGTCAGATTAGCTATCTAATAGTATTGATGCTTTCGGTATAATATTGAGAATTTAGATAAACTCCCGATGTATTTAAGCATTTGAAATTTAAATCTATTAACAATAATCTTTATTCATGGATATTTTTAATGATTTTGCGCTTAAAGGGAAATACAAATGTCTTCAGTCAGTTGGAGACGAACTTACAGAAATTGATTTTTTACTTATTGTTAAATGTTCAAGTTTGATATAATTTAATTATAATGGTTTGTATAATGGAAGTTTTAATCCGGAAGAGATTTCAACCGATATTCTGCAGATGTCCAAAAAAATATTACCTATTCCCTCAATACGTCAGTAGTTTAAATGTTCATCTCACCTTTAAGGAATAATATTGGGCAAAACGGCAAATAAACTATACATTTGTATACATCTGCAGAATGTGGATTTTAATGAAGAAGGTATTTTGTTTTAAGAATGGATGTATTTTCTTGCTTAAAAAGTGAGTGTGCAACAGGCTTTCAAATGCATGCTTCATGATCAGAAGAAAGCCTGAATTCTGGAAGGCTTCATCATGTGATTGTATTTTTGAATCCTGCCCTATAATCGATTCGGATTTTGTTGAAATAGACGAAGGCCGTTTTCGTGACCCGAAGCCTCCTTCTGAATCGAATTCCGAACCAATTGACTCCAAACTTCTGGAAAACCTCAGAGAATACCTTAAAACGAAGTCTCAGGAAGAAATTTCCTAGATATTTGACGACGTTCGCAAAATTTTGGAAGGCAGAGCTTCTAAAAGCAGATTCTAAAAGGCTTCTGAAGAAGAAATCCCTATTGATAAAAAGAAGAAAATAAAAGATATCACAAGGATTACTTTTAGGCCTTTTTTGGGAACTGCTTCCTGCGGAAAGAAGCGGATAATAGGTAGCCCAAGAGTTGCTTCCTCTAAAGCCTCATCGATAGCATCCGAGAGGACAGAATCAATAATAAGCTCTTCTAAAAAACTCAATGAAAAATGGAATAACTTGATCCAGGAGACAGTAAAATAATTTCCGAATTGATAGTTGCAATGGTTGAAATCTGGCTGCTCAAGAATTCCACCAGATGCAAAAAGCAACATTTTCTGTTCTATCAAGAATATATAGGCATCAGACTCCGGGCAGAAAAGACCTGAAAGAATTTGTAGAAAATCTACAGAAACTCTTCAAGCATAGGCATTGAATCACAAGTTCCGAACGCTCTGAAAAAACTTTCGTGAACTCAAAATCTGAAGGGCTTGTTTATAGCCTTCACAAAACTCGCAGGGCTTTCCCCGATTTCCCAGTTTTCTGCATTCCTTATGAGATATGTGTGGTCAGAAACCTGTTCTAGTCCTCCTGCATCATAGTTTCCTATTATCAGGGAAAAAATTCGGGCTTTTCTTTCGGCTTTTATCTCATTCCATTCCCGGATAAGAGGTCTTTCTGAAAGTTCAGATATCCCATCGGTAAGAAAAAGGAGGTCTGCTCCCTCAAAGGCTTTTTCATTTTTCATAGCTTTCAGGCCTGCACGGAGTGCGGTATTGAAATCGGTGCCGCCGCCGAAAGTAAATTTCAGGAACTCCAGAAATTCCTCACCCATACGCTTTTTATTCGTAAGCTCAATTTCAACGGTCTGCCATTTCGAGGAGAAAAGAATCACTTTAACATCCCTGTTTTCTTTCAGCATTCTTCTTGCAACTGCCAGAAGTACGGCTTTTGCAAGAATCTCTGGGCTTCCCCGCATCGACACCGAGGTGTCCACCAGAGCGACTACAGGTCCTTTTCTCTTCTTTCCTGAAGCATCCGAGTTCCAGTTCTTCCCTATTAGTTGGTACGTCAGGAGTTTTCCTTCAAGCATATTAGCATAGAATTTGCGCTTTAGAAGGGGGTTTTTCAGCTTTACGGCTTCTACTGGAAGCAATGTCTGGATATCGCCTGAAAAAGTAATTGAGTGTACCTCGCTTTTGCTGTATGCCGATAGGTTCAATTTTTTTGAGCCGTACTCAAGTTCAATTCTTCCGATTTGTTCCAAGATTTCATGAAGGTAAGAACTTTTCCTGAGCATTGCGGAATATTTTTCCAGGCTTCCAAAGTATTCCCTGTGCAAAGCCCATAGGTAGTGATCCCAAATTTTACCTGGAAAGAGCATTGAGAGGATTTCGAGCATTTCTAGGTGGTCTTCAAGGATAGGAATGAGTTCTTCAATTTTTGCAGCTATTTTTTCTCCGACCGCAGAATCAAGAATCTCTCCTGCATTTTCTGAGGACATAAAATCCTGAGTCATTGAGACGAGTTTTTCTGATCTTACCGTCGTTCCATGTTGAGGGTCTTGATTTTTGTCGACCTCGCCCTCAAAACCCTTCAGGAAGTTTTCCTGGCTATTCTTTCCAGTTCCCTGTCTCTGGAAAGTATCCTGCTTGTCATGCCATTGAAAGTTTTTCTCCATCCACTGTAACCTATTTTTTTCCCATGCAGCTTTAGTTTCACTGATCAGATCCTTCAGCGCTTTAAGAATTTTTTCCAGGCTTTTAGGAAACTTCTTTGAAAACTCGGATTCCATTTTTTCACAGTCTCCCAGAAGTGTAAAGAGTTCTTCAAGCAGAGTTCTTAGGATAAAGACTCCTGCCATGTTGTTAGCTTCGGCAAGAGCTTTTATTTTGGCCCAGACAGTAAAATCCCTCATACTCAGAAGGATGGGATAAAAAGCTCCGAATTTACCCATAAACAGTTTTTCATCCTTTATTTCATACCCTTTTTCTGAAAAAAGCTCATAAATTAGAATTTCTGCAATTTCTTCCCTTAGCTGCCTTGGAATTCTTCGCGGAGTCGCCAGGATTTCCCTCAGTTCTATGTTTAGTATTGCGGAAGGATTGAAGATGCGGTTGAAGGATAAAGAATAACCTGATCCTGGTACATCTTCAGATTTCTTCGTCAGGTTTTTTAATTCCTGCATATCTTTCCTTTTCCTAAGTTTCTTTAAGCTTTTGGGACATTTTTATTCAAGGCTTATTTCGATTTGACGGGAATTTCGTTCATTCTCAGTTTCAAGCTATCTCTCCTGCTTTTTCAATTGCCACATCAAATACTCTAGGCTTTTTCAGCAGGAGCCGTATTTCATTCAGGCTGCTTGCAATCTCGTAAATATCCGTGTTTTTGGAACGGTATTTCATCAGAATTTCCTGGCTGTCCTGCCCTGAAACCCAGATATTTTCTCTCAGGGTATTCTTAAGAGCTTTTTCTTCTTCCTGGATTTGCTTTTTGAAATAGTTCAGTCTCTCCTCCAGGTTTTCGTACTCTTTTTCATAGAGCTTCTTATCTCCATAGTCGAGGCTGACCTTGAATTTAAACCCGTATTTCCTGTGGAGTTGTTCTGCCAGCGACTCAAAGCTTAGGGAGATATTAAGATTGTTATAATCAAGCCCAAAGCTGTAGGTATGGGTCAGGAACTCGGTATGGTGCTTCAGCAGATCAAGGGCATTGTCAAATGTCAGGTTCTTCTGGGTCTTCATCCCGGAAAACCTTGAGCTTTTCATGCCACCTGTTGTTTTTCTCTCCTCTTCATAGCACTTATTGCAGGCTATAAGATCCGGAAGTTCCTGCTGCAGGCAGCTGTAAATCGAGTTTTTCAGGTCAAAAACATCAAGTTTAAGTTTTCCGGTGTCTGTTCCTCCTGAAACAACCCTGTCGAGGATAAGTTTCCTTATTGACTCCTTCTGTTCAGGCACTTCCCAGAGCATATGCTGGAGTAGAACAGCAGTCATCCTGTTTACGCTGGCATGACCATTTACGGCTGAAGCTATCCTGAGCACGTTTATAATCTTTTTCCAGCGCCTGTCCGAAATGAAAATATTGGAGTTTCTAAGTTCCCTTCTGAGCCCTTTTATTATCGTCCGGATCTCAGGATCAACCGGGAGATATCTTGCTTTATTTTGGGTTTCCCTTATATCCTCTATATTGAGTTTAATTGAGGGCACGAAGTCTTCCGTATTTTTGAAAATGAGATCCTCAAGGTTCTCTTCATGCTGGATATAATCCACCCTGTACCTGAAAAGAAAACGGTCATAAAGTGCTTCGAGACTTTCATCTTCTTCAGGTAGCTCGTTAGAGGCTCCGAAAACGGAGAAAAGAGGCACCTCAATAATTTCCTTGCCGTTATGGTACATTCTCTCGTTAAGCACGGTCAGCAGGCTATTTAAAATGGAGCTGTTTGCCTTGAAAATTTCGTCAAGCAGGGATATATGGGCAGTCGGCAGGTAGCCATCTATTCGTCTGCTGAACTCATCTCTTTCGAGTGCCTTAAGAGAAAGCGGGCCAAATACCTCTTCAGGCGTGGAAAAACGGGTCAGAAGGTAATGGAAAAAATTTCCTCCCTTGATAGTTTCGCAGATTTTGCTTGCAAGCAAGGTTTTTGCAGTTCCTGGCGGGCCCAGCAAGAGGACATGTTCGCTCGAAAGGAGTGCAAGAAGAGATCCATTAATTTCGGCCTCCCTTTCTTTAAAGTAACCTGTAAATTCCTGTTTGATACTGATGATGGTGCTTTTTAAATCCGGAACTCTCATAAACCCAAAACCTTTATAAATTTCTCTTTTCCAGCATCTCGTCTTTAATACACTGGAGGGATTTTACAATAATGAGCCGCAAAAGGCGGTCAAAACAATATTAAAAATGAATTCACCATTTTTATGGGCCTTGCTTAATTAATTTTTTCAAAAAAAATTCTTATCCCTGGTAACTGATGTTTATGCGGGTTATGTCTTTTCCTGATGATATATTTTTCTGCCATTATATGCTGAAATTCCCATATTTTAGCAAACTTCATGTGCTTACATAGAGTACACGTATGATTAAAGTTTTTTATAGTTTTGTCTTTTGCCATCCTAATAAGTTATGCATAAAGAGCTCAATCACTACTGAGAGTGATTTGAATTATCCGGAATAAAATTATTCTTAGTGACGAAAAAAATAAAAATCAATATCCTTAATGAATCAATATTCTGGAAGGCTTTACATGAATGATTTTGAGCGTGATAAATATAGTTGGAAGATCCTTTTTTTGGGGAAGATGGGGAGGAAAATCTGAAGAATGCAAAAGTACTGATTGCCGGTGCAAGCGGCCTCAGAAACTCAGTTTCCCCATATCTCGCAATAGCCGGGGTAGGTAAATTAATTCTTGCAGATTTTGATTCCGTTCATCCCCATAATCTCAACAGGCAGTTTATCCATCACGAAAAGTGTATCTGAAGGGCTAAGGTCTAGTCAGCAAAGGAAAAGCTTCTTTCTATGAACCTGGACATTGAGATCGAAACCATAGAGATGCTTATAGACTCAAATATCAAATCCCTAATTATTGAATGTGCTATTATCGTCGATGCCCTTGATAACCTCGAGACGAGACACCTGCTTAACAGGCTTGCCGTAAAAAGGAGAATCCTCTAATTCATTGAGCATTCACCGGATATGATGGGCAGGTAACAACAATAATTCTTTGGAAAACCTCCTTCTTTTGCAGCATTTTTCCATGTATTTCCAAAAAAGAAGTTTTTCCGATTTTAGGGGTAACTCCAGAAGTTATCGGTTCTATTCAGGCAAATGAAGCAATTAAATTCCTGACAGAAAAAGGAAAACTTCTGGAAGGTCGCCTCCTGTTTTGGAATGGATTTTCAGGGAATTTCAGTAAAGTTTCACTCTCAAAGTTAAACACTTGTTCAGTTTGCGGATATCTTAGTGAAATAAATAAAAATGACTGAAAATAAATGAGATCTTGCCTTTTTTCAGGCAAACTAAACCTTTATTTAAACTCCCTGCCTATTAGTCATTTTTATATATATCCTCAGTAATAATATCCTATGGGATATGTCACATCCGACATTCCGTATATGTACACAAAAATGTTACCTATTTTCTAAATACGGAAGTAGTTTAAATGTTCATCCCGCCTTTAAGGAAGAATATTGGATAAATTGGCAAATAAATTATAGATATTTGTACATCTGCGAAATGTGGGTTTAAAGAAACAAATGTGGGTTTTGTTTTGTTGACGCTGAAATCAGTGAGTACAAGATTCTCTCTGCGTTTTGCTCAAATTTATGTTGAGATCGTTTTTTTGGAATTGATCAAAACTCATTGATACGACCCAAAAATGGTAAGTTAATGATTATTAAAATGGTTTGCATTTTGATGAAAATAAATTGTGACAGTATGAAATTAAATTTAATATTACAATGTCAAGTTAAATATACTATAAAAAAACATAATCAGTAGGTGAAGGTTAGTGATAAATCCTATCATAGGCCGGGTCTGGAAATTTGGAGACAATATTGATACAGACGTGATTATCCCAGGAAAATACTTGCGAACTAAGAATATGGAGGTTTTTGCAGCCCATGCAATGGAAGGCATCGACCCGGAATTCGCAAAAAGAGTGGAGCAGGGAGATATTATTGTTGCAGGAACCAATTTCGGCTGTGGCTCATCAAGGGAACAGGCTCCCCTTGCTTTGAAATATGCCGGAGTAGCCTGCGTTATAGCAAAGTCCTTTGCAAGGATTTTTTTCAGAAATGCAATTAATGTTGGATTGCCTCTAATGGAAGCAGATGTCAAATGTCAGGATGGATGTGAGGCCAGGGTTGATCTGCTAAAAGGCGAGGTTGAAGTTTCCAGAAAAAGTATATTCAAAGGAAACAAACTGCCTGACTTCCTACTAGAGATACTTACTGATGGTGGACTTGTGGCTCACAGGAAGAAAGTTCAGAGTAAGTAAGGATTAACCAGATCTATGACCGATTTGAAAGAATTATAACAACTTAAAACAACAGCTATCTATGATTTTTCCTGACGAATATAAACGTGTGGGTGTGCAGCGATCCATTAATTCAGCTGCTGAAGAACTTATTTACTTTTTGACTGACTACCTCATCGTCGAAAAGGAAAATTCTGATACCTGCAATGCCAATTATGAGATTTCCTATGTGAAAAAAAGCGGGGAAGGACTGTTCAGAAAAGTTGAATACCTTGGACTCATTGCCTCTGGAGAAGAAGTGATCAAGTATGATGAGGAACTGAATATAAAGAATCGTACCCTTCTGATTGAGACTGCAGTAAACCTCTGCGCAGGCAAGGTTAATACTATAATTTTTACAGGCTTGGACAAACACGTTACATTTGTTCATAAGCCTGATACTTCCAGTATTCTTTATATAGAGATACTCGACGTCGTTCCTCCTGAGCCTTCCTGGCTCTCCATGGTCGTAAGGAGGCTTGAAGCCAGTGGAATTTTCGGTGACCTGCAGGTCAATTTTGCTGAAAAGGTAATTGACCTTCGAGATTTTGAAGGAATAAATACTGTTTTTCCATGTAGCTCGTCTGGGCTCAAAGGAAAATGCCTGGATTCGGATATACTCACCGAAAACGGACACCTGCTTGTAGGGTGTGAAATCTCAAAGATCATTTTTGAAATGCGCTTTCCAGAGCTTGAATACTCCTTCATAAATGTATGTCCAATCAAATCCGAAATATTGGTGCCATCAAGACCTTTCATTACGCGCTGCTGCAGGTCTGAAAATTCTGGACTTGTAAACATTTCCAGCTTTGAAGGAGTTGTTGTCCACTGGGGAGATTCGGAATATCGGGTTGCTGAGGCTATCAAAAACCTTGTGAACAAGATCAGGAATAATCCATAGAATTATTAAAACCATCAATGAAAATTTGACAGTGTATCTATGCTATCTAAGTATGACAGTATTCATTAATTTCTGATTAAATCAATTACTATTTTTATCCCTAGTTTGTTTGACAAAACTTATGAGTATATAACTTTACATTGCCATATAATATACTATACTGTATTACTCTAAATTATATTGTATTACTCTAAATGATACTTAATAATCAGTTAAGTAATTTAATTTAAACTGAGGATTTTGTTATGGAAGAAAAGAATGCAAAAGAAGCTGAAGAACAGTTTAAGCTTGCTCTGAAAATCAATCCAAAAGATGCAGATATACACTGTAGTTACGGAGATTTACTAGCAGAAATGGAGCGATGGGAAGAAGCTGAAGAACAGTATAAAATTGCTCTGGACATTGATACAAATGATGCAGATATACACTGTAGTTACGGAGATTTACTAGCAGAAATGGAGCGCAACAAAGAAGCTGAAGAACAGTATAAAATTGCTCTGAATCTTGACCCAAATGATGCAGATATACACTGTAGTTACGGAGATTTACTAGCAGAAATGGAGCGAGGGGAAGAAGCTGAAGAACAGTATAAAATTGCTTTGAATCTCGACCCAAATGATGCATATATACACTGTAGTTACGGAGATTTACTAGCAGAAATGGAGCGAGGGGAAGAAGCTGAAGAACAGTATAAAATTGCTCTGGACATCGATCCAAATGATGCAGATATACACTGTAGTTATGGAGATTTACTAGTAGAAATGGAGCGCAACAAAGAAGCTGAAGAACAGTATAAAATTGCTCTGAAAATCAATCCAAATGATGCATATATACACTGTAGTTACGGAGATTTACTAGCAGAAATGGAGCGAGGGGAAGAAGCTGAAGAACAGTATAAAATTGCTCTGGACATCGATCCAAATGATGCAGATATACACTGTAGTTATGGAGATTTACTAGTAGAAATGGAGCGCAACAAAGAAGCTGAAGAACAGTATAAAATTGCTCTGAAAATCAATCCAAATGATGCATATATACACTGTAGTTACGGAGATTTACTAGCAGAAATGGAGCGAGGGGAAGAAGCTGAAGAACAGTATAAAATTGCTCTGGACATCGATCCAAATGATGCAGATATACACTGTAGTTATGGAGATTTACTAGTAGAAATGGAGCGCAACAAAGAAGCTGAAGAACAGTATAAAATTGCTCTGAAAATCAATCCAAATGATGAAAATGCACACTAACTAATCGGCGATAATGTTGCTTTGGGACTCACATGTTCTCTTGCTGCCGAAGCTGCAGGAATCACGTATAATACTTTTAATGCTTATATGAACAAGGGGAAGACAGAGAAATCTAGGAAATATTATCAGCTCTATAAACATATTAACAAATGTAATGCTGATGGAGCTAGGAAACTATTCGAACGCCTAAATGCAGCAGAATCTGGATATTGTAAATGAGCATGGGTTGAATGTCCTTTTACTAGGCATACTCTTTTTGTTTCAATATCCCCACCTTTAACAATTTCTATATCCTGATAGCCTAACGAACTATCAAATGTCGCTGAACTATACTCATACTTAAGCCCGTCAGCGATCAAATTCCAACCATTTGGATTTGTCGTTATCTTTTGATAACTATTATTAAATAGATGTAGAGTTACAACTAACTAGTCATAATCCAGTGGAGCTGCTTTTGGGCAAATTTGTTGTACTCGTCCCTCAACTCCTACACCCGCTCCAAATCTGCTCCAATGTCAAAGCAAAAAAGATCCATAAAACTTTGAAAAATAATATTTACTTAGGACTATTAAGAATATTTAGATCGTCCTTTTAGGAAATTACCATAGGAAAAAATTCAATTAAATAAAAAATAAAAAAGAAATTAATTTCTGATTACGAATGTGCTTCGATTAGCGGAAGCGATTGTGATGGCGGGGTCCGTGGAATCCGCGTCCTCCCCAGCCGTCATAGTCTCCCCAGCCGCCACATCCTCAGTAGCCGCCACAGCCAGGCCAGACCCAGACGCCAGAGGTGCCACGGCCTGGATAGCCCCACCCACCAGAGCCGTCACAGCCAGGCCAGCCCCAGCTGCCGTAGCCCCACCCGCCCCAGCTCCAGCCGCCACATCCTCCGCAGCCATTGTTACAACTGCCACAGCTACCGTTACAACCGTTACTTGTGCCTCTGCGGGAAGCATCTACTATTGTAGCTGCCAAAGAAGCTACAAAAAAGACTACTAACAAAATAGTTAACGTTTTTCTTATTTTGGAAAATGTTTGTTTTCTCACCGATTTACTCTCCTAATTTTTGTTTTACTCTATAAACTTTTTATAAGATGCAACTGTTATGATACATATTTTAGGGATATACTTTTTATACTGTTACTTTTTCAATACATTTCCCATTGGCAGATATACGGTGGAAATATTATTTAACTAACTAGTATTTCAACAACCGGTTCACAAACTAGTATTGCAATCAACTAGTTAGCTCTATTTCTAAAAGACTGGTATAATACGAAGTAGTAAAGTAAGTTTATTTGCCAGTAGAAATGATTTTTAATTACATTATAAGACTATTAATATTCAAACTATATAATTTATAAAGAAAATATACTTATTTATATGTATTACTAATTAAATATACGAATAAATGATTACCATAAATTAACAACTTTCAATAATCGGTAGAGAATTTCTATAAACCTATAAATTTCGTCCTAAACTTATGAAAGTATATATATGACTCCTGAAAAATCAGTGGTTTAGAAGCATGTAAAGATGAACCATGGTAAAATTTTGATAATTATTTACAAAAGTACCATAGCGAACTTCGGCGACTACCCTGGATAGGCTGGCTCTGTAATTGACACAGCAACAAACACAATTGTATTCACTGTAAAAGTGAACGGTGAACCGGGGGGAGTTACAATCACCCAGGATGGAGCAAATGTATATGTAGTAAACGGTGGCGAACCCGCAGGATATAGTCGCATGGGAGAAAGTTACTATGCTCAAAGCACTGTCTCTGTGATTAACACGACCACAAACAAGGTTACAACTAATGTAACTGTAAGACCCCAGCCCGTTGCCTTCGGACAGTTTATAGGTGGTAATATCCAAAAAGCTAAATTGAATAGTTCCAAAGCTAAAGCTTCTTTGAGTAAACATAAACAAAAAATCACTCCAAACACAATAAAACCGAAAAAATCAATCAGTATTTAAAGTAGATAAAAAATAGTTGGATTTCTAGATAGGGGTATCCATATCTAACGCTTTGGATATCCTGTATTATAATTTTAAAAATGAAACAACATTTGGTATTAAACTTGTAACTGAAAGTCAAGTTTGACTGAAAATAAACATATTTGTTTAAAATTAAATACATGTGTGTTTTTCTATACTTTTCAGTTTGTGAGTTAAGTACTGGTGAATCCACGTGTACATAGATGTGTCGTGGACTTATTGCGAAATATTATTCTCAAGATATGGGGCTTGTTTGTCTTCTCGGGCGGCTTCGTCGGCATGGATTTGGAAGTTTACAATTTTACCGTGAGCTGCATTTGCTGCCTGCTCGGCTAATGGGTCATTCGGGTCTACCGGCTTCCCGTCTATTTCTGTAGTGGTGTTTGACACCCCGTTTTTGACGTTTATATCTTCCACTAAATTCACTTTCACAGCCCTATCCAAAACCGGGTTGTACACAAGTTCATTGTTTGCTTCGACGTGCTGAGTATAATTTCCTTTGAAATCGCCTTTGTATCTTTCAAAGAAATGCGCGCCGCCGAAATCACGAAAGCTCACTATAATATTGTGCCAACCGTTGCTCATGCTCATGTTTTTGTAATAATTCTCATTTGATGCAGCTGCTTCTGCCAATGATACTGCAAATAAGACTGCCAGCAAAATAGGCAGTACCTTTTTTATTCTACTAACTTGCTGTTTCGACATTCAATTCATTCCTGTTTTTATTTTTTCTTCCACATACTAGTGTAGAACATTATGAACATTTTGGTCTTTTGACCTTGTATAATTACTACAATACCCCATTTGTGTGGGAGAGAGTATTTTTCATTTTTTTGTTCCATATTTATCAAAAAATCACAGGTTTATCAGGTTTTTCCTATTCCTTTTATTATATATTATTTTTTACCACTCTGTAGGAAGTTAACTATCATAATAACCAATATTTTTTTCTTATGCACAGAATTAAAAAAAACCTGATAAACCTGTGATCTTTAGACAGTTGTATCTTCTTTTGGTTAAATCTTTTTTTACCTATGTGCTAAAATTATATGAATCAGTTCAAACATTGTTTTTTTCCCTTTTCTTTTAAAATCAAATCAACTATAAGCCTTGAAAATAGATTTTTGGCTTCAATTAAGTGTTATTTTTGTATCCAAACCGTGAAAGTACCTTAATAGGTCAAATATAATCTAATTTTTCATCTTACCAGTCAACTAGCTTTTAAACAAATAAAGTGCAACAAAAAAAATAGTGAATCAAACGTTATAATGGACTGAAAGACTGTGGAGTGTGCCATCTATTTTTATTAATCAACATGATCGGTCATATTGCAAAAGATAATGTTATTGACTAAAAAATCAAAATTCTTTTATTAGTTTAAGTGATCCGGCTGATCTAAAATATCAAAAAAGTTGATCTTATGAGATGCAGGCGAAGGGGATCCCCACAGCTCGATCGCATAACTCATTTAAAATACGGGGGAATTTATTAGCATAATTAAATTTAATTAGTTATATACTTATATATATATATATATATTGTACGAACTTAAACTAATTAGTATTCATATTATGTGGTTCTGATCTCGTGGGTTAAAAATTGTATTTCAGGAGAAGTGAATTCTTCCGATAGCGAAAAACACTCTCAATAATCGCCTTCATTAAGATTAATTGAACAAATATCGGTGGGCTGATTTTTATTTTATCATTGCTTTGAACTTATTTAGTCTCTCCAGCGCTAATTTTAAGTCCGTTTTACGGAGAGAAACAAAGCAAATAGTCCTATCACGATCCCCAAAAATGTACCAGCAATAATGACTTTAACTATAAAAAATACTGTTTGCTTCACCTTAATTTTGTCATCGAGCATGCAAATAACAACCACTGCATCGTCGAAAGCCATCAATTACTTAGTTTTCTTTATTAATCTAAATGATCAGGTTGATCTTAGATGTCAAAAAGGTAATCTTGTGAGCTGTGGGGGGAAATGCCTACAGCTCGATCAAATATCTACTTGATTATATGAGGTTATACAGCATTTACAATTAAATTTATATAATTATATATTTTCATTGATATATTATCCTAACTTAAAATATTTAGTATTAAAATTCGTGGGCCAAATATCGCTAATTATAACATAAGGAAGCCTTCAATGCTAGTAAACAAATGACTTAATCTCAGCTCCTACAACATGGTTACAATTAATCCAATGTAGTATAACCCTAACCTGCTCAGGAAATTGTTTTAAAATCATCCCATAATTGATCTTCTACTTTATTAATTAGTATAGGTGAGCAGGCTAATCTAAAATGTAGAAAAGTGGATCTTGTGACTGCAGGGGGTCGTTCCCTGCAGTCAGTAGAGAATCTGTTTAAAGGTTTGAGAACCTAGAAAATATAATTAGTTTTAATTATTCATAGATCTTTTGCATATATACTATATAATACATATTATAACTAAATAGTTAGAAAAATATGTAGAATTCTATCTAAAGATCTGAGCAAACCGAGTTATGAGTTTAATTTTATTATTCTAAAAAAATAAAAATGTATACAAAATTTCGTGGAGCAACCTATCGTTATAGAAAGTCAAATCATGGGGATTTAGTTTTTGTCTAAATAATGACTTATTATAGGGTCACTAGTGAGACTTTTTTTGTAAGTTTTTTAATATCATCATCAGTCATAAAAATGGCTCACAGTGCCTGATAATATCTCCTATTTGATTTGACGTACATAAACCCCGCTTCTATGCAGAAGATAACTAACTAAATGATAAATACAAGATTCACTTATATCAATTATAAGAAGTAAAAACGGTGTTAACAGGGCTCGCCCTTCGAAACTTACCCCAGATATAACCACGCGAATTGGGGATAACATTGCTTTAGGACTTCCCTATGCTCTCGCTGCCAATGCAGCCGGAATTACGTATCAGACTCTTAACGAAGGCTGAAAAAAGGAAGAAATTCAACATCTGGAAATTATTTTAAGTTCTCACAACACATTCAAAAATGCAACGCAGATGCTGCAAAAACACTTTTAGAACGCCTAGACTCAGCAGCAAAAGCTGGGAACTGTCAAGTTTGCATGTGGATCTTGGAGCGACGTTTCCCGGAAGACTTCGCCAGACGACAATATCTAAAAACAAATGGTGTTTCAGAGAACAAAAACGGAAATGTTGAGATAACAGTCAAGAAAGCAGATATAATTAGAAACCAAATTCTAGCTAAGTTTGATCTGGTTGCAGAAAGTAATGGGTCACAAATTATTTAATTTTTTCTCTCACATATGCAGCTATTTAAAGTATTTTTAGAAATATTTTGTTTGCGATCTACCATTGGATCTTTTAGGTATATAGTCTCGAAGTAACCATAGGCCGTACGCGAAAAACGCAATATAAAAAAGAATTGATTCTACCCATACCCCCGAATACCCATTGAAATGTGTCAGATCGATCAAGTAATCCCACAGCCAATGAATAATGATTCCTGGAATAATAGTATCAAGACGGATTCGCAAAGCTACCATATAGAAACCAAACATAAATGCATAAAAAGCCTGAAGTATACTCGTATTAAAGTCACCACTGACAAAACCACTTAATACATGTATAGCGCCGAAAATAATTGTTGTGATCCACACTGCACGCCAGATCCCGAATGATGATGAAGCTCCATGAAACAATATGCCTCGAAACAGCAACTCTTCGCAGATCCCTACCATCAAAGTATTGATGAGTACAAACATAAGAACCCGGGTTGGCGGTAGACCTGCAGATAAAACTAATAGTATATGAATGAAAAGAAACAGGACAGGTAGCCACAAAAAACGTAAATATCGTAATTCAACTCCTAAAAAGATCTCAACTCTATTATTATCTAGACCTTTCAACCCAACTTGAGGCCACCATTTCAAATAAGTAATAGCTCCGAAAAAAAAGACAAGTGATTCCAACTCTAGAAAGTTGATAGATTTTCCTGTAAATTGATGTAGTGGTCTGTGATGGACTACAAACGGTAAATCTTGTACCCTCATTATGACAATCAACCAAATTAGAAATATTATAAGGGATGAATACCAAGGTTTTCGTAGTATATCCATCTTGTTTTCTCCAAAAAGGGACTTAAACCGTAATAATAAGGGCTATTCGGATCTTTAAGATTTAATCCAAATGAAAGATGTTAGTGGTTTTTAGTTTCCCACTGGCGTTCTATTTGTTTAAGGAAAATTTCATAATTTAAGTGTGTATATATCATTTATATTCTCTAAGGAATCTGTTAACTTTAAAAATATTACTGCAATAATCGATTCATGTTGATGTACATAGAGCTTGTCAATTGGAACGCATAATTAAGTAAAATCAATCTGGTAATGAAAATTAAGTGATCTATTCAGAGTTACGTAGACTTAATATTTATCACTATATAGCAAGAAGATAGAATCTTCCTTCATGCTACACGACATGTCACCAAAATCGCTACTCTGGCTTCAATTTACAATTAATTACCAAGTTTGGTATTAATTAGCATTATTTGAGAATTCATTATGATAAAAAAACTAATTGGTACTAGTTTAATAATCCCCGAAGATATTAAAAAGTAAATAAATTACACAATCTAAATAGCGAAGAGCCATATATTTCTTAATCCGATACTCCAAATCACTTTATCTGACATGACTAAGTTAAGTGTTTTATGAAATGATAGTTTCTTATTTTGGCTTACAATAACCTAATAATAGTTTCTTAGGTTTCCAAGCACTAGCAATTTGCAAAGTGTAAAAAATACTGACTATTTGCTCACCTCTTCCTAACTTTTGATTAATAAAAACCATATGCTCAAATCTATCATAGAGCTTAATTGAGAGGTCAATGGTTTTAATTCAAAGTTACAGTAAGTGCATCACTTTTAGTATAGGCCCTTATAGAAATTCGATTTATAATTAAACTTGCCCGTAAAGAGCAAAAAATTTAATTTTTTAAAACAGATAAAACTTAATATAGTCTTCTAATTTTCATATATAAACTGAAAAGGAGAGATTTTAAGGGCTTAAAGCTCCAATTTTTAAAAGTTGAAATGATACAAACATCCCAAAGTTACCTATGTTTTGTTAAAAACATATGTCTATCTTCAACGTAAACTCCCCATTACTATTTTATTCACTAGTACTCTACACTCACAAAATTAAATGTATAAGAGACATATACATAATGGATTTTAAACAAATAAGTTCATTATTCCGTTTTGATATCTTATTAACTTAAAAGATGTCTATCGAAGCATCTTCACTTATATAGTTCCCTCTCTCCAAAGTGTTAAATTCTCCAATGAAATTGCTTCAGCGATCTTAAGATATGAATTGTAAATCTCCATCGTTTCTGAGTTGCTTCTTGTGATACTATATCGATGGGTGGGGTGGTACAACTTTCAATGTCACTAAAAACTTGTTGCAAAGTAATGGAGACCAATAAGAAAAAAAGCATACGCGCGAGCAAAAGTATTTGATATTAAATTATTTCTTGAAATCAATAGCATTGGAGAGAGCAGGCTACATCGCTTGCAGCGGGGTACGCTACCAAAATTTTGATTATAATATTGAAAGAGTGGGGGGAACAATATCCAGAACCTACTACTGTGTAAATTCTATAAATTTTTGGAGTATTCATTTTTAGCATGCAGTACTGTAATTAGATTTTAATATTAACAAAGATTGCAGCCGCCATTTCCTCCACAGCCACCACATCCTCCGCAGAAAGGCATTGGTGGCATTGGTGGAATTGGGTCAAGCCAACAGCCGCAGCCATTGTTACAATTGCCGCAGCCACAGTTACAACCGCCACTTATGCCATTGTTACAACTGCCGCAGCCACCGCTACCACCGCAACTTCCGCCACCGCGGGAAGCATCTACTATTATAGCTGCCAAAGAAGCTACAAAAAAGACTACTAATAAAATAGTTATTGTTTTTCTTATTTTGGAAAATGTTTGTTTTCTCACCGATTTCCTCTCCTAATTTTTGTTTACTATATACTCTCATTTGATACAACTATTATGATACATTTTGGGGATATACCTTTTATACTGTTACTTTTTCAATGCATTTCCATCGGCAGATGTGCCGTGGAAATATTATTTAACTAACTAGTATTTCACCAACAGGTTCACAAACTAGTATTGAAGCAACTAGTCAGTTTCATTTTTAAGAGACTTAAGTATAATAAATTAATGAAGCTAGGGCATTTGCCGATAGAAATGATTTCTAAATATAGCATCAGATTATTGATATCCAAAGGATATAATATATAAAGAAATCTTAATTATGAATATATGTCATTAAGTAAATATAAGAATCAATGATGATCATAAGTTAAGGACTTTTAATAATTAGTAGAGGATTTCTATAAACCAATAAAATGAGTCCTAAATTTATGAAAGTATACTACCTGACTCCTTAAAAATCAGTGGTTTACCGAAATCCTATACTGTGACTAAAGGGAATGTTATTAACATAGCTTAAATTAGTTACCTGAAGAATTTATCGATGTTGCTGCAGCTGGTGATATTTCGGGATTTATTGATGCTGTTTATGAAAAGATAGCTACTCCTGCTAAATTTTGACTTGTAGTTGGAGCTGGTGCTGGGGCTGCAGGCGCTGAAGCTTGCATCGTGTATGGCATTCCTACGTATGGTGGGCAACTCCAATTACCGTTCACCCATACACATCCTGTACCATAGCCCCAATAGGGATAACCACCCCAGCCCCAGCCCCACCCACCGCCGCCGCGACCGCCGCCATGTCCACTAGCTGCCAATGCTGTCAACGATACAACAAAAAGTATTGTCAGCAAAATAATAAGTACCTTTTTTATTTTACTACATGATTGTTTCAACATTATTTTACTCCTGTATATTTTGTTCAAATTAATAGCATGCTGAAATATAGAAAATTTCAACAGACCTCTGATTTCAACAAATTTCTTATATTACCGGTAATGTACTGGATATATAATTATATTTAAAATTTTCTATTTAACATGCCGACTATAAAAGTATTTGAATATACCATATCAGAAACTAGGCATTGTACTGTAAGTTCTGTCATTTCTGATTGACTCTATACTTTTTTCACCACAAAAAACAGGATTTATCGTTTTGACTTATGCATAGTTTTTTTGTGTCTAAATCTATTACTTACTCGTTTTCAGCCAAACTCCCTAGATATTTTGACCAATTTGTGCCAACAAAGAATAGTTTTATTAAAACATGCATTATCGTTACTAAACCGTCTACCAAGTATGCGATCCAAAAACCCTTAGCCTACATAGCCAACGTGAACCACTTTAGAGACTCCATGATCTATTTTATGGTGGCTAGCATTGCCATTGCTATCGAATGAAGACCTTATCAGGAACCGATCACTGGCTGATTCCTTTCTATATTTACAATATTAACCTAGGATACCTATATTCTAAGCAGTGGGCAGTCTGTATTGTAATCATGAAAAATAAGACAACAGTTAGTATCGCTATATAAGTATAGAAGCTAACTGGACTACAAATAAATTAATTTGCTGAAAATTAAACATACATACGTTTTTCTATACTTTTCAGTTTGTGAGTATAGGTACTAATGAATAAAATATTAATGAGAGTTTACGTTGAGAACATATATGGATTTTAGATAATTTCGATAAATTCCTATGCATTTCAGTATTGAAGAGTTTAAACCCCTTAACATTAAATTCTAATTATGGAAACTTTTACTGATTTTGCTCTTAAAGCTCCAAGTTTAAGAAGTTGAAATGATACAAACATACCAAATTTACCTATATTTTATCAAAAAAGTTGCTATTCAGACAACTGAAGAAATAACTATGTCTTTTATACTAAAAAAAATCAATATTAATCGTATTCCATTTACTGATCTCTATTAACTTGGCATTATCAGATTAACCTATTTTTCCAAGCTATATTTTATTTCTAAGAACGCTGCAAAAAACGAAATTAAAATCGTCCAAAGAGTTAAATAATATTAATAAAATAAAAAACTTTGTAAATACGACACGATTAATCATTGACAAATGTGTGGACTTATATTAGTAGAGCAAAAAAAGACACTTGTTATTCTACTGATAGTTGGTTTTTTACTATCAGTGACGATTGAGACAGTAAGGCACAAAACAGCAGTGCGTAAACAGCATGCAATTTTGAAGGTAAACTAAAATGAATGATTGCGGGTCTAATGCTATTGCTCAAAAAATCAAAAAATGACAGGTATTACAAAAGTAGAAGATTTGTTAAAAAGATGTGAATTATGGAGATTACAGATATGAGTATACAAAAATTCAGTCAAATTAAAAGGACAATTTTTATTCTACTGGTAGTTGGTTTCTTACTATCAGTAACAGCTGGAGCAGTAAACGCCAAAAGTGCAAAAGGCACAGACGTTGTAGCGATCAAGTTCGTAACGAAAGAGTGATGAAATATGTTCTTGCTCAAAGTAGGATCGCTGATACCAAATATTTTTAGTCTTGCTTTGGCAACGATCCACGCTTGCAGCATTGCAAACGCGAGCACCACAACATTGCCCGACACTGTGCACGACACGTCTTTGGCACCGAGTGTTGGAACAGCATACCAATCGCAAACTAGCATCGTCTTGGCTGGTGGTTGTTTTTGGGGTATCCAAGCCGTGTTTCAACATGTCAAAGGCGTGACTAACGCTGTAGCAGGCTATGCTGGAGGAGCCGCGGATACGGCGCATTACGAAAGCGTCGGCACCGGCAAAACAGGACATGCAGAGTCGGTACAAGTGACGTATAACCCCGCGCAAATAACGCTTGGGCAAATCCTGAAAGTGTTTTTCTCAGTCGCCCATGATCCGACTGAGCTTAACCGCCAGGGTCCCGACCACGGCACACAATATCGCTCAGCGATATTCTATTCGACGCCGGAACAGAAAGAAGTTGCTGAAGCTTATATTGACCAATTGCAACAAGCAAAAATATTTAAGGCTCCGATTGTAACTAGGCTGGAGCCTTTAAAGGCTTTCTATCCCGCTGAGGATTATCACCAAAACTATGCAAGGCTTCATCCGTCTGATCCCTACATCGCGATCAACGATATGCCGAAAGTGAAAGCGCTTGAGAAAGAGTTCCCCAACCTTTACGTAAAACACTGAGTAGCTCAATGTTGTGCTAGCTTTCGTCGAAGGAGTCGGGTTGATCCTGATGCCTTGCATCTTGCCAATTTTGCCGATCGTGCTGGCACATAGCTAAACACCCAATTAAACTTATGACCATATCAAAACTTGTAGTTATGCACCTTACATAGAATTATTCAGTAGGTATAATCGAGATAATGGACTAGGTAGGGGCCTGAGGTCCCTGATTATGATTTCGAAACCAAATCTGAATTCAGTCTTGGTAAATCTGAAATAGACGATATGGAAATTTTGGAACAGAATATAGTAAAATATATTGAAGTTGTGAAAATTCCAAAAAATCGATATGTAAAGAATTGACTATATTGAGTATCATGATTATAAGTAGAGTATCCCACATAAAATAAGTGGGCATCCAACATTAGAATCGTGAAAATGAGAAGATATTTAGTATCAAGTTACAAACAGAAAAGCAAGTTGGACTGAAAGAGAGCTAGCTTATTTAAAATTAAATTGGGCTGCGTTTAACTATAGTCTTAAGCATGTAAAGGTAATAGTGCAAAAAATTGTAATGGAAAGTTGACAGAGAAAAATACATATGTTTTACTTCAAAACCTATTAGAGAGTCAATCAGATTTTACAGAACTTTAGGCACGCTATCATAAAAAATAAATGAAAATTAAGAAATTATTTAAACTACACATTGGATTTATTTAATCTGTTTAGCTAAACGTCCTTCTATAGCCCATCCAATTGAATCCTGCGGGTCCATTTTAATTGCTTTGTCAAAATTCTTCTTTTTGCTTAGCTTACAATTTGTGAATAGATGTTAACAGCAGTTTGAAATCAGTATTTACTTAGAACTATTAATAATATTTTTGTGGATTGTTGGAAATATAGCAGTTGGAATGATTTTGTGGCTAAATTTTGCTTTTGAGTTTAGTAGAATGATATATATTCCTGACTATGAATCTATTGCTTTAAGTTGTTGAAGTGTTAATTTTTACTTTGCAGCCTATAATTTATAATTTATGTAGCATTATCTCCAAGTATACTATAGAAAATAGAGCTGAAAAGGCAATTAGATCGTAAATGGGAGATAAGAAAAACACTAAAGAATTTCCCATTACTTCTTAACCATAAAAGTAGCTATGATGAAGCAGGTGCAACTGCTGGCATAGCTTCCACCTGAGTCTTTCTGATTTCTACTCTGCGGAGCGGGTAAATGAACTTTGCCTGCCTGTAAATGGCTGCTGAAAGTCTTAGCAGGTTCAGTCTAACCAAGGGGCCTGGCAGGAACAGTACGTATTGCTCTCCACCTGCAAGAACCACTCCGCGGCCGACTCCAAAGCCTTCTTCGGAATCAGCCCAACAATCTCGCTGGAGACCGGAGCAACGCCATAGCGCGCTGCTTCGCGCTTCACAACTTCGAAAACGCGATGCACCGGTGTCTGCTCGAAGTCCGTGAGGTTCACTGGAAACCTGCGCCATGCCGCTCACCAGAAACCCCGCGCCTTTGACGAATCGCAGCCCGCCTCTAAGCGCATGGCCTTGGCAATCTTCTTCGCGATCTCGACATCCGGAGTATTCAAAAATACGTTATAAGCGATGAGAAATTTGCGCGCGCCCACCACGGTGGCCCCCGCCGTCGGATGCACCCGCGGTTTGCCAAAGTCCGGCTTGCGCGCAGGGTTGGTCGCGATCTCAGCGCGGATGCCTTCAAACTGCCCACGCCGGATGTTCTCCAGATTCTGGCGCTCGGGCGTGCACGCGACTTTCACAGCGCGAAGGCGAGCAGGTCGCCGACATGATTCGTGAGGTCATGCTGGTCCGCTATCGCGAACTCTATGGCACCACGCTCGCCAACCCGGGCTCGGTGGTTCGCGCCGATTTCGGCCGGGGCGTCTCAATCTATCTCTGGAACCTGCCACCCGATCGCCGTCTGCCGCTGCGTGCCTATGTCGCCGGCTTCACCCTGAAAAACGGCGTGCCCATCAGCCGGGCGAACTCGATCCCGATCTGGCGCGCTCGCTCGGCATCGATGAGCAAGAGGGCGAGCCTGAGAACGCGCGCAACGTGATTACGCCGGACATGGGTCCGGCGCACTTGCGCCTGGCGCGCTCGGCTTCGCGCGAAATCGGAACGGTCGCCGGCCTTGCCAGCCAGCAATCGCTCGACCAACTGCTGCGCGAAGGCCGCGCGGAATTTCGCGAGCAAGACGGCGCCAACAGAATCTGGGTGCCGCACCGGCCGCCGCGGCCGGAAAAATCCGAAGGCGGCCGTCCGCTGGTCATCAAATCCGAGTTCGAACCGAAGGGCGATCAGCCGCAGGCCATTGCCGATCTGGTAGAGGGCGTGCGCCGCAACGATCGCAGCCAGGTGCTGCTCGGCGTCACCGGCTCCGGCAAGACCTTCACCATGGCGAAGGTGATCGAGCAGACGCAGCGCCCTGCGCTCATCCTCGCGCCCAACAAAACGCTGGCGGCGCAGCTCTACGGCGAGTTCAGGAATTTCTTTCCCGAAAATGCGGTCGAGTATTTCGTCTCGTATTACGACTACTACCAGCCGGAAGCCTACATCCCGCGCACCGACACCTACATCGAGAAAGATTCGTCGATCAACGAACAGATCGACCGCATGCGCCACTCGGCGACGCGGGCGCTGCTCGAGCGCGACGACGTCATCATCGTTGCGTCGGTATCGTGCATCTACGGTATCGGCTCGGTCGAGACTTATTCGGCGATGACGTTCTCGCTGAAAAAGGGCGAGCGGATCAATCAGCGCGCCCTGCTCGCCGATTTGGTGGCGCTGCAATACAAGCGCTCCGGCGGCGATTTTTATCGCGGCTCGTTCCGCGTCCATGGCGACGTCATCGAGATTTTTCCCGCTCACTATGAAGACCGCGCCTGGCGGGTGTCGCTGTTCGGCGACGAAGTCGAATCGATCCACGAATTCGATCCGCTCACCGGGCAAAAAACCGACGAGCTGGAATTCGTCAAGGTCTACGCCAATTCGCACTACGTGACGCCGCGCCCGACCTTGCTGCAGGCGATCTCCAGCATCAAGTTCGAACTGAAGAATCGGCTCGATCAGCTCAACGCCGCCGGGCGGCTGCTGGAAGCGCAGCGACTCGAGCAGCGCACGCTCTACGATCTGGAAATGATGGAGGCGACCGGCGCCTGCGCCGGCATCGAGAATTACTCGCGCTATCTCACCGGCCGCAAGCCCGGTGAGCCGCCGCCGACTTTGTTTGAGTACGTTCCCGACAACGCGCTGGTGTTCGTCGACGAGAGTCACGTCACCGTGCCGCAGCTCGGCGGCATGTATCGCGGCGACTTCCGGCGCAAGGCGACGCTCGCCGAATACGGCTTCCGTCTGCCGTCGTGTATGGACAACCGGCCGCTGCGGTTTGAGGAATGGGACGCGATGCGGCCGCAGACCACCTGCGTTTCCGCCACGCCGGGCCCGTGGGAGATCAACGAATCCGGCGGCGTGTTCACCGAGCAGGTGATCCGCCCAACCGGCCTGATCGATCCGCCCGTCGACATCCGCCCGGCGCGCACCCAGGTCGACGATTTGGTCGGCGAAGTCCGCGCTGTGGCGCAAAACGGTTACCGCGCGCTGATCACCGTGCTCACCAAGCGCATGGCCGAGGATCTGACCGAGTACCTGCACGAGCAGGGCATTCGCGTGCGCTACATGCACTCCGACATCGACACCATCGAGCGCATCGAGATCATCCGCGATCTACGGCTCGGCGCGTTCGACGCGCTGGTCGGCATCAATCTGTTGCGCGAGGGTCTCGACATTCCCGAATGCGCACTGGTCGCCATTCTCGACGCCGACAAGGAAGGCTTTCTGCGCAGCGAAACCAGTCTCGTTCAAACCATCGGCCGCGCCGCGCGCAACATCGACGGCCGCGTCATCCTATACGCCGATTCCGTAACCGGCTCGATGGAGCGCGCCATGGCCGAGACCAATCGGCGGCGCGAGAAGCAGGAAGCCTATAATGCCGAGAACGGCATCACGCCGGAAAGCGTGCGCAAGGGCATCTCCGACATTTTGCAGAGCGTGTACGAGCGCGACCACGTGCTGGTCTCGGCCGGCGCCGGCAGCGGCGGCGAGTTCGAGGAGGCCGCCACCATCGGCCACAATTTCGAGGCGGTGATCGGCGATCTAGAAACCCGCATGCGCGCCGCCGCCGCCGATCTCGACTTCGAGGAAGCGGCACGCCTGCGCGACGAGATCAAGCGGCTACGCTCGACCGAGCTTGCCGTGACCGACGACCCGACAGCGAAGTTTCTCCCTTCACCCTCCCCTGCAGGGGGAGGGTCGGCGCGCGGAGCGCGACGGGGTGGGGTGCGGGCGTCGCGGTCTGCACCCCCACCCGCCGGCCTGGGGCCGGCGACCTCCCCCCTCCAGGGGGAGGTTAGAAACGGCTCGCAAAAAAGCCGAGTCCACAAACCCGAACTCGACGAAATGGGCATCGCGCTTCACCACGAAGTCGCCCCACATCGCCCCGGCGGCAAAAGCAGCGGCCCGCGCAAACCGTCGCTCGACGAAATGGGTCCCGGCATAGAGTCTGTCCCCGGCAAGACCGTTGGCCCGCGATCGACGCTCGGCCGACCGGGCATGCGCGGCGGCTGGAAGCCTCGCGGCCGGCATTAAGTCACAAAGCTTTTTTAGTTGCGTTTTAGATATTGCGGCTTCGCATCGGGTGGGGTCACGATAAATCCGCCGCTCAACATCCTCGCACCGGGATCGTGGGATACATTCGCCCCCTATAGCGGGCTGCACGCAGTCGCTTTCGCGATCTGCGCGCTGCTGATAGCCGCGCCGAGTCTGATCGGGCGCACACTGTCCGAGAGGGCGGAGCTCAGCCTGCGCCGCGCGCTCGCCGCCTTCGCGGTCTGCTACTGGCTTGTCTACAATATTTGGTGGAACTGGCACGGCCTCGATCTGCGCACCGGGCTGCCGCTGCAAATCTGCGACGTCAACGGGCTGCTGGCGCCGCTGGTGCTGCTGACGCGGTGGCGCTGGGCGCAGGCTACATTGTACTTCTGGACCGCGGCGCTGACGCTGCAGGCCTTTGTGCAGCCGGCGCTCCGGGCCGGACCGGCCTCCCCGATCTTCTGGGCGTTCTGGATCGCCCACACCATCATCTTCGCCAGCGCCGTTTACGACATTGTCGTGCTCGGCTTTCGTCCGACCTGGCGCGACCTCGGCCGCGCCGTCATCGCCAGCGCCGTCTACATCGCGGTGGTGATGCCGGTCGACGTAGCGCTCGGCGCCAATTACGGCTTCCTCGGCAATCCCGCGGACCCAAGCGAAGTCCCGCCCTTCATCGACGCCCTCGGCCCCTGGCCGCTGCGCGCAATCATCGTCATCGCGCTGGCGCCGGTTGGATTCGTTGTGGTGTTGTTACCGTGGTTGTTCGTCGCAACTTACCTCTCCCCGCTGCGCGGGGAGAGGTCGAGCTTGCGAGGGTGAGGGGGCCTCACCGCAATTCTGAGCCCTGCGGAAAGGCCCCCTCACCCCGACCCTCTCCCCGCACGCGGGGAGAGGGAGACCGCTTAGCGCGTGATCACTTCGGCGATTTTCTTATCGCTCGGATTCACGATCACGAGTTTGTGCTGCAGCATGGCGAAGTGGTACGGCTTCAGCGCCGGTACGTCACTCGCGGCCTTGCTGGTAATCGGCGCCGTGGTCACGGTGTTCGGCACCACAGCGCCAGTGACGGCGCTAAATCCCGAAGGCGCCTTCTGGTCCAGCGAACCGGTATAAAGGTCCTTCCACGCGGTTTTCTGCTGCGCGCTGGACAGACTGAGCATGTCGCCCGCCATCGGCGCCATGTTCGACCCGGCGTTCGACGGCTGCATGCCGGCAGCCGACGCCGCCGACACGCCGGCCAACAAGGCTGCCGCGGCTAATGCAATAGAGGTTCGTGCTTTCATTTGGCGATCTCCATTCTTCTGGATTGATCGCCCCGTGAGAAAAACGCGCGACGCGGCTTCGTTGTTTCGTTAAAAGCCGTTCATCCCACGACCGAAACGCCGCGCGGCGGCTTGTCGCGGGAATTTAGCGCAGGCGCAGGACGGGGCCCGCGGGAAGCGTTCTTCGGGCACTAAGCTCCAACTCAGCACCGGAGCTCGGATCGGTTTTGATTCTTGGTCGCCAGCGTAAGCGTACTGAGATCGCGTCCCACCAACCGGCCTGAAAGTGGCAATAGCTATCGCGCGTTCCTTTCGTTATTAAATCACTCATGGTCAACCTCTTTGTTGCCAACACGGACAACGCTTGGTTCGACTTCCTAGCGTCAGAACCAAATGTCAACGAAGTGAACTTCTGGTGGCCCGGCGAGATGGCCTTTCGCGCCATTCATCCGGGCGAATTGCTGGTCTTCAGGTTGAAAAGTCCCCGAAACAAGATCGGCGGCTTTGGTGTATTCAGTAACCACTCGCTCCTGCCTGTCCAACTTGCCTGGGATAGCTTTGGTCGGGCAAACGGCACTTCATCATTCCAGGTGTTGCTCGGTGCAATCGGAAACTACAGATCAGGAAGTGTTGTTGGCCCTATGACCAATATCGGTTGCACTGTTCTCGTGGAACCGGTTTTCCTTCCGCCCGATCTCTGGTTCGATCTGCCGCCCTCGTGGTCGCGCAGTATCCAACGTGGCAAGCTCTATTCAACCGAAGAGTCAGAGGGTCTCAAACTGTGGAATCAGCTTCAAGATGCGGCGCAGTTATGTACGATGCCCTTGGCTACTGAAATGACCGAGGTACAGGCTCGGTATGGCGCTCCAACTCTAATTGTTCCAAGGCTCGGACAGGGGGCATTTCGAGTGGCCGTCACCGAAGCATATGGGAGACAATGCGCCATAACAGGCGGAAAGGTTCTCCCCGCCCTCGATGCCGCGCATATCCGGCCGTATAGCGAAGGTGGACATCATATGAAATCCAACGGCATCTTGTTGCGCAAAGATATTCACAGCGTGTTTGATGCTGGCTATGCGACGGTAGACGAAGGCCATCGCTTTTTGGTGAGCAAAAAGGTCAAAGAGGTGTTCAACAATGGTGAGGAATATCTGAAACTACACGGTAAGAGCCTTCAATTACCTATCGGCAAATCCGATTGGCCAAATCCAGACTTTCTTCGGTGGCATAACCTAAATCGCTTCCTCAACTGAGATGCCCGTCCTTGCTTTTTCATCAGCAGGCTCCCAGCACACCCTGCATCGCTGACCGCGTTCATCCATATCGGGAAGGTCTTCCTCGCTTGTGCCGTCGTAATCGCATATGCGGATCGGAAATGGATTTCCCAGAGTCCATTGCACCTGCCCGCCGTGAACACCAACAGTGATTTTTGGATGCGGCGCGGTGTGGACGAGTTTGATCGTCAGTGTGTCAATGTCTTTTGCGTCTTCCGCGCGCTGCCGCAGGACCACGAGAGCATCCAGCAGAAGCGCACGCTCGCGTGCGGTCAGACCAATCCAGGTGGCCTCGGTCATGTTAGAATCCCCGCTAGGTTTTCAGGCGCGTCACTTTATGCGTTCCGCAAAACGCACTGAATCGCAATGTTCCGGCTACCCTTAGTTGTCCTCAAAAAACTTGAGAGCGCGCTTTGTCGTCGCGAGCGGGCTGGGCGAGCAATAAGCGTTACGAGATGCGATTAGCCCAGCCGCCCCCTCACCACCACCAGCGATTGGGCCAATAATGGCCGTAGCCGCCATAGGGCCCATAATAGTGAGCGCTGTTGGGGCCGAACTCGAAGCCCGGGTAATCGACGGCGGGCGGCGGCACGTAGCGTGGCGCGTAGGCTCCGGGCGGCGGGCCCCCGGCGCCGGGCGGCGGCGCGCTGCCGGTAAAGCTCGCAGCCGTCGCGTAGCCGCTGTGGCCCTGCCACGCGATCATGCACCAGCGGCCGCGGCAGCCTGAGACCTCGACCGTGGAGCCGCCCGGAATGATGCCGACGATCCGGTAATTCGTTCCCGGTCCTTGCCGCACTTTCACATCGCTGACGGCAAGCGCGGTCAGCGCGTGTGCGGACGACGCCCACAGCGCAACGAGCGCGGCGGCAGCCGCGGCGATCCGTGCGAAGTTCATTGTGGTCCTCATCTAGCGCGACAGCTTTTCAAGTTCTGGAAACGGCGCATAGGTCACGCCCGCGCACTGGTCGTTTCCCGTGCCGTGCGCGGTCTCGGCGAAGCGGTCGAAGCGGCCTGCCACAAACACCGCCGCGACCTCCTTGTCGCCGATATACTCGGTGCGCGACTTCCTGGCGTTGTAGCGTACGCAGACGACGTAGCGTTTCGAGGCGTTGAAGGATTTAAGCGCCGGCTCGGAAATGCCGGCGTCGCGAATGCCGGTCGGATCGTTCAGGTAGGCGTGCATGGCGCCGAGAATGTCGGACTTGTAGTTGGCGGGGCGAATGTTGACGTCGTCGTCGTCGCCGCTGCTGGCCATAACGTTCAGGCCTTGGTCATGCGCACAACCGCCGAGCGCAAACGCCAGGGTGATAAATAACGCGAAAGTCAAACCAGGCATCAGGCTGGCGGCGCGCCGGCAAATGCTGCTTTGCATCAAGCCATCATCTCGCATCAATCAGCGCACCTTTCGTCACGCGCCGGTCCACTTAACGCCAAATTGGTGGTCGCAAAATAGCGTAAGCGCCATTGCGGTGTCACCAACCGCACCGCAAGGTGACCTTGTTCGGGAAAGCCCTTATATGGATCGCAATACCTTGCTACCGCGTTGCCATACTCGCGTTGTCATAGTCGGCTAGCCATAGTCTTGGTCATTTGAGTCTTGTGATTTGTTCGACCTGCTCCCCAACATCGGCCATCTGGTTCACGCCTACGGCCTGGTCGTGGTCGCCGCAGTCATTGGACTAGAAAGCCTCGGCTTCCCCTTCCCCGGCGAGACGGCGCTGATCCTCGCTGGGATTGTTGCCGGCACCAAACACGAGCTCAATATCTTCGCGGTGGTATTCACGGCGGCCGGCGCTGCCATTGTCGGGCAAATGATCGGGTACGCGATCGGCCGCGAGTATGGCTATTGGCTGCTGCTGCGCTACGGCGGGTACATCGGAATAACCGAAAGCCGGATCAAGCTCGGCGAGTATCTGTTTCTGCTCTACGGCAGCAAGATCGTCTTTATCGGCCGTTTCGTCCCGCTGCTGCGCAGCCTCGCCGGGCTGCTTGCCGGCGCCAACCGCATGCCGTGGCGGCAATTCATGCTCGCCAATGTCGTCGGCGCGGTGGTCTGGGCTTCGTTCTTTGGGTTCGCGGCTTACATCTTCGGGCATCAGGTCCACAAGTTCGCCGGGCCGGTGGTGATCGTCATCGGGATTGCCGCATTGATTGCGCTGGTCGCCGGCGCCGTTTTCATCAGGCGGCACGAAGCGCAGCTTGCGGCGGAAGCCGAGCGAGCACTGCCAGGGCCGCTGAAATAGGCGTTGTTTGCCGCCCTCGTTTCGCGCTGTTTCACGGTCTTGTTTCGCGTCTTGCGGCCCCGATCCGGTGACGCCATATTGGGAAGCGTTCCGGGGATGCCGTAAGGGCCCCGCAAAGTCGCTTGGCAAAGGACTTTGAGACCATGTCCAGAGTGTCGTCACTTTCGAGTCCGTTTCTGCTCGGTTTCGATGAAATCGAGCGCGTGCTCGATCGGGTCGCCAAGGCGGCCGACGGCTATCCGCCGTACAACATTGAGCGCATCGCGCGCGGCGCCGACATGCCGGAGCGGCTGCGCATCACCCTTGCGGTCGCGGGCTTCACCCGCGATCAGCTCGACGTGACGCTGGAAGAGAATCAGCTCGTCATCCGCGGCCGGCAGCAGGACGATAAAAGCCGGCAATATTTGCACCGCGGTATCGCAGCGCGTCAATTTCAGCGCAGCTTCGTACTGGCGGAAGGCATGGAAGTCCTCGACGCCGACCTGAAAAACGGTTTGCTATCAATCGATTTGGTGCGTCCGCAACCAGAACGCGTTGTTAAGTCAATTTCCATCAAGGAATCGGAATAGGAAACCTAACGCCGGTCAACCGTGTTATAATAAGAAGGAGCAAGGCCATGGAATCGAGCAGCAGCGAAGTGAAAGACATCGCGATCACCCCGGAAGCGCTCGCCCATATGGGCGACGGCGAGATCGCGTACGTCAAGACGGTCCGTTCCGAGGAAGTCCGCGCGCTGTTCCCGCAAGTGGCCGACATGGGTATCGAGCCGGGGATGAAGCTGTTCGCCCTGCACGCCGCCGACGGCACGCCGATCATGCTGACCGACAGCCGAGAAGCCGCCTTCGCCAATGCGGTGAGTCAGCAACTCGAAATGGTGAGCGTGCACTGATCAGGGATCAGTAATCAGGGATCAGCAATCAGAAAGGGCCGTGACATTGTCGCGGCCCTTTTTCTTATCGCATCTACTGATGCCTGATTACTGATGCCTGATCCCTGGCGAGCGCTATGCAGCGCTCGCCGACGGCATTGCCAGAACGGCGTAGAGCGCTTCCCCATCGCGCGAGGCCCGCAGCTTGTGGGCGATGGAGGAGTCGCGCAGCAGCCGCGCCACCCGCGCCAACGCCTTCAGATGATCGGCTCCCGCACCTTCGGGCGCCAGCAACAGAAAAATCAGATCGACCGGCTGGCCGTCGAGCGCCTCGAAATCGATCGGCCGGTCAAGCCGCGCGAATAACCCGAACAGCCGCGACAGATTCGGCATCTTGCCGTGGGGAATGGCGATGCCGTTGCCGACCGCGGTCGAGCCGAGTTTCTCGCGCTGCATCAGAATGTCAAAGATCGCCCGCTCGTTCTGACCGGTGAGCACAGCCGCGCGCGCGGCAAGCTCAAGAAGCACCTGCTTCTTGTTGTTGACTTTGAGTGCCGGAATAATCGCGTTCGGAGCGACGAGATCGGTGAGCGCCATGAGCAGGACCTGGAGAGCGAGGCCTTAAGCCTAGCGCGCTGTGAATGGGCGTATGATCTTCCCCGGAAGCCGGTGCACGTTTTCTGAGATCATCCGCAAAGCGCGGCGGAACATAGGGAGCGCGGACAATTGCGTCAATGGGCACCGGCGCGAATGGTTACAACCGTATCGGTCGGCGAAATTCGTATTCGCCGCCCAGCGCACTAACTTACGGTTTTCAATCGGGTTCCGGTCGCTCCGGTTTTACGTGGTGCTCCTTGAGACGGCGATGATAACGGCGCAGCCGCTTCGCCACCCGGAGCACAGCCTGATCGGCGCTGGTATAGGCGTCCGGCGCGCTGCCTTCGGCGCGAAGCACGACCTTGGAGTCGAGATGAAAGGCGCATTCGGTATGAAAGCCGGAGCCTTCTCGCGCCACCGTCACGTGCCCGGAATAACCGCCATCGAAATATTTGCTCATCGCCTCGCCGATGCGCCCGCTGATCCGCTCGCGCAGCGCCTCGCCGAGGTCCAGGTTTTTTCCCGAGACGCGAAATGACATGACAGCCTCCATCTTTGGTGGCGTAGTCTTGCGTGGCGCAGCCTTTGATGACGCAGCCTTGGGTGGCGCATCAACCGCAAACCTGACCTAGGCATCGCCCGCCGACGATGCAATGCGGCGTATTAGTACTTACTCAGCTAACGCGTTGGCGACGATAACGTTTCAAGCGAGCGCCGCCGCCTGCTTCTCGCGGCGCCGCTGCACCGAGGAGGGAATGCGCAGCGCTTCGCGGTATTTTGCAACCGTTCGCCGCGCGATGTCGATGCCGGCTTCTTCGCGCAGTTTATCGACGATGGTGTCGTCGGACAGAACGTCGGCCGCGATCTCGGCATCGATCAATTGCTTGATGCGGTGACGCACCGCTTCGGCGGAATGCGCGGCGCCGCCGTGCGACGCCGCGATCGCCGAGGTGAAGAAATACTTCAACTCAAAAATGCCGCGGCTGGTGGCGATGTATTTGTTGGCGGTGACGCGGGACACCGTCGATTCGTGCATGCTGATGGCTTCGGCAACGGTCTTCAGATTGAGCGGGCGCAGATGCTCGACGCCGTGCGCGAAGAAACCGTCCTGCTGGCGGACGATTTCGTTGGAAACTTTGAGGATGGTGCGCGCCCGCTGATCGAGCGCGCGAACGAGCCAGGTGGCGCTTTGCAGGCATTCGGCGAGATATGACTTGTCGGTGTCGCGCTTCGCCGTCGCCGAGACCTCGGCATAGTAGCTCTGATTGACCAGAACCTTCGGCAAGGTGTCGGAGTTAAGCTCCACGATCCAGCCGCCGTCCGGACCGGGCCGCACAAAAACATCCGGCACGATCGGCTGCACCAGCGCCGATCCGAAGGCGAGACCGGGCTTGGGATTGAGCCGCCGGATTTCCGCGATCATGTCGGCGAGGTCTTCGTCGCCGATGCCGCACACTTTTTTGAGTGCGTTGAAATCGCGCTTGGCCAGGAGATCGAGGCGCCCGATCAGGGCCTGCATCGCCGGATCGAACCGGTCGCGCTCTTTGAGCTGCAACGTCAAACATTCGGCGAGATCGCGCGCGCAGATTCCGGGCGGGTCGAAGCCCTGCAGAATCGCGAGCACCGCGTCGACTTCCCTGACGCTGGTGCCGAGCTTTTCCGCCACCGAAGGCACGTCGCCGCCGAGGTAGCCGGCTTCGTCAACCAGATCGATCAGATATTGCCCGATGATCCGCCGCCGTGGATCGCTGATCGCGAGCGTGAGTTGTTCGCGCAGCCAATCGGCGAGCGTGGTCTCGGCGGGGACGAAGGCTTCAAGATTGTATTCGCCGTCGTCATGACCGCCGGCGCCGACGGCGGCCCACTCGGAATAACCAGCCGGACCTTCGGCCGTGCGCGGGCGGGGCGGCTCCGCGTCGTCCGGGAACACATCTTCGACGGGTGCGTCGGGCCGTTCCTCGATGGCGCTGCCGTTCGGCTCAGCGCCATTTACGCTCCAGGCCTCGGAATCTGCGGGCGGGCCGTCAGGCGATGACGCACCATCGGCCTCGGCCGCCGCCGGTCCGTCCTCCACGCTTTGGTCGAGGAGTGGATTGCGCTCGAGTTCCGCATCGACGTAGGCGACCAGATCGAGATTGGACAGCTGCAACAGCTTGATCGCCTGCATCAGCTGTGGCGTCATCACCAGCGCCTGGCTCTGCCGGATCTGAAGTCGTTGCGAAAGCGCCATTGAACCCCGGAAGGACCGAGAATTGGTCCGATTCTTGCTTGTAGGTCACTCTCTACAGCAATTCGGGGCCGGTGTCGTCAACCGATTTCGCTCAGGCTTAAGATGGCTGGCTTAAGATCAAAGCGGGCTGCGGGCTTAAGACCGGAGCAGGTTTGAGATCAAAGCTGGAACTGCTCGCCCAGGTAGAGGCGGCGTACCTCGGCGTTATTCACGATATCCGCGGCGTCGCCCTCCATCAGCACTTCGCCGGAATAGATGATGTAGGCGCGATCGGTCAAACCGAGCGTCTCACGCACATTGTGATCGGTGATGAGCACGCCGATGCCGCGATTGGTCAAATGGCGCACCAGCGCCTGGATGTCGCCAACGGCGATCGGATCGATGCCGGCAAACGGTTCGTCGAGCAGCATGTAATTTGGCCGCGTGGCAAGTGAGCGCGCAATCTCGACGCGGCGGCGCTCGCCGCCCGACAGCGCGATCGCCGGCGTCTTGCGCAGCCGCGCGATGTTGAACTCCTCCAGCAGCCCGTTGAGATCGCGCTCGCGCCGCTTGGCATCGGGCTCGACCACTTCGAGCACGGCGCGGATGTTCTGTTCGACGGTAAGGCCGCGGAAGATCGAGGCTTCCTGCGGCAGATAGCCGATGCCGAGACGCGCTCGCTGGTACATCGGCAACGCCGTGACGTTGTGGCCGTCGAGCTCGACGCGGCCTTTGTCGGCCTTGATAAGGCCGGTCACCATATAAAACACCGTAGTTTTGCCGGCGCCGTTAGGGCCGAGCAGACCGACGGCTTCGCCCTTGCGCACGTAAAGACTGACGCCCTTCACCACTTTGCGCCCGACGAAGCTCTTCTCCACGCCATGGACCGAGAGCACGCCCTTGCGGTCAGGCGAGGCTGCACCATTGCCATCGGCGCGCCGTGGCATCCGCCTCTGCTGGGGCTGAGGTTGGTATTCCGGAGGCGGTTGGCGCTGTGGGACATTTTCGGGCGGCGAAGGCGGCGGCGGCCGACGCTGCCGCTGCTGCGGGCGTGCGCTGTGGGCTTTCGCGGTATTTGCCGGAACGCTGGCAATATCGACATACGTGCCGTTAATGTCACCGCCCATGCTGGCGAGGTCGATGACCTCACCGCTCACCGCTGTCTGCTGGCGCGGCGCCGGACGGGGGCGCCGGCGAAAGTATGAGAAGATGTCAGGCACGCTACCTCGTCAGGCCCGCTTTGCGTGGCGGGAATCTCGGACTTTCGGCCGGGACTTTACCCGATTCCTTGTAGTCATGCTGTTAGCGGTTGGTTCTTTGGCGGTCGCGTGATCTTTTCCGAAAACCGCTTCCCACTTTTCGGGATCATGCTCTAATTTGGCTTGTTTGGGCCGGGCCCGAGGGACGGGAAGTTCGAGGACGTGCCGTCTTCATTCTTGCTCGGCTGGATCAGCGCGCGGACACGGTTCTGGCTGGTCACACCGGATTCGATGTGGGCGTTTCCCGTTACTGTATCGACGATCACGCGATCGCCGTGGAGGACGTTCTTGCCCTGGCTGACGACGACGTTGCCGGTCAGCGTCATGGTCTTTTTCTTCACGTCGTAGATGCCGAGATCACCGCTGGCATTCTGGTCTTTGGAAATGACGGTGACGCCGCCGCGCGCTTCAATTCTGCGGATATCCTGCGTGCCCTGCGGCACCACCGGACGCGGCTGTGAGGCACTTGGCGCCGCTCCCGCGGGAGAATGTGTGACAGTGGAAACGGGCGGGCCGCCGCCGGGTCCGCCCGCGCCGTAGTAAACAACAAGCGTCTGGCATTTGATCGTCGTATCTCCCTGAACAACCTGCACGTCGCCGGAGAACGTCGCCATTTTGCTTTTGTCGTGCACTTCGAGCGTTGCAGAATTCGATCTGGATCGGCTGATCCTGATTCTGTTCGTTTTGCTCGCGCAGGATCCCTGCACCAGGCACCACCGAGGGGGCGCGCTGACCCTGAGGTGCCGCCGATGCCGGCGGGGCCAGTGCGACTATCATGATCGAGAGCCAACACCAGCGCTTCATGGTTTGACTGCCTCGGTCGAATCCCGATCGGGACGTATCGTCATCGCAACGCCCTTGCTAAATCGGATGACGTCGCCACCGTCGATGACCTCGATACGGTGGGCTGTAAGGACGCCGTTGGTGAGCTTCACCCAGACCGGTTTCTCCGACATCACGTTGCCTTTGTGGATGTCGATCAACGCGTCGGTCAGGCGCACTTCGTAGCCGGTCGAGGAAACGAGGTGAACATTATCGGTGAGCGTCAGCATTTCGGCCTTCATGTCATACGTTCCGGAGTTGGACGTGACCGTGACCGTGCTCTTGTCCTCCATATCTATTTTGGCGTCGATCTGATGCAGCTCCATGAAATCGGGCTTGGTGATGTCCTGGTCGGCGGATTGGGCGGTGAATTCGTAGGGTCGCGAATCGACGGTGAAACCGCTCAGACGCGGCTGCTGCATGGTGACCTTGGTTCCTTTGATCACGAGCTTGCCCAGATCTCCCGGTAACCGCAGGCCGCCGACGGTCGGCATATAATTGACCGCCACGACCATGATCAAAGCTGCGGCAATGACCGCGGGAACGCCGACCCGAAGCCAGTGCACATAGCGGCTGTGCCGCAGCGCCGCGCGATAGATTCGATCGGCGTCGCCGCGAGCGGTTGCGGTAAATCCGACCCGCCTCGCCGTGTCGCCAGGATAGACGCTGGTCAGCTTGCCCCTCCAGCCGTGCTCCGATTCGGATACGCCCGCTTTAGCAGTTTCTGCGGGAAGTTATCGCTCGCGAATGTGGCTGCGAGCGGGCGCAAATGGTCGCGCCCGGGGCCGGATTTAATGGCGATCCCGTTGAAATCGCTGCGAATCTACGAATGAGCAAAAATATCCTCGGCGGCGAAGCCGGCCAGATCGAGCCGCGCCCGCTCGGGCAGAAACCGAAAACAGGCCGCCGCCAATTGATCGCGGCCTTCGCGGATCAACATCGCATCGAGCCGGTCTTTGAGCGCATGGAGGTAGATGACGTCGCTTGCGGCATACGACACCTGGGCGTCGCTCAATTCCGCCCCGCCCCAATCGGACGATTGTTGTTGTTTGGAGAGCTCGTGGCCCAGCACTTCGCGCACCAGATCTTTCAGGCCATGTTTGTCAGTGTAGGTGCGCGCGAGTCGCGAAGCGATCTTGGTGCAGTAGACCGGCTCCGGCATGACGCCAAAGGCGTTGCAAAGCATGCCCAGGTCGAACCGGCCGAAGTGAAAAATCTTGGTGAGGCGCGGATCAGCCAGCAGCCGCTTGAGGTTGGGCGCGTCGATCGCGTGCGGCGGAATTTGCACCACGTCGGCAGAGCCGTCGCCCGGCGAAAGCTGCACCACGCACAGCCGGTCCCGCCCGAGGTTGAGCCCCATGGTCTCGGTATCGATCGCCACCGCGCCGGTGTAGCGCGAAAGGTCGGGCAGGTCGCCGCGATGGAGCCGTATGGTCATGTGGGAACGCGCTGTGGCAGGGACGCTACTCACTTGAATAACGTAACCGCCGCGGCAAGACTAGCTGGCTTTTGCCGGGACCAGGCCGGCCAATTCAAGACTGAGCGCCTTGAGCTTCCGCCTGGCCTCTTGGTCATAGGCCTGCGCGTTTGCCTCCGCTTCACGCTGCCCGTTGAAAAACAACCCGGTGCGACCTTCCATTTCCGGCGCGATGGCCTGTTTGAGGATCGCGTCGGCGCCCTCCTCGACCGTGGTCATCGGCGTTCCGAACTGACGCACCATGTTGGTGTTCATGAACGTCGCAGGATGCAAGGCGTTGACGGTGATGCCACTGCCCTTAAGTTCGGGCGCAAGATCGATGGTGAATAAGATTTGTGCGAGCTTACTCTGGCGGTAGGCGCGCATGCCGCTGTAGCTATCCGCCATCATCACATCATTGAAGTCGATAGCTTCCTGGCCGAGCGACGAGACGTTGACGATCCGCGCCGGTGTGCTTTGCTTGATCAGTGGCAGCAGCAGATACGTCAGCAAAAATCCGGAGAGATAATTGACGGCAAAGCGCAACTCGAAGCCGTCGGGGCTGAGATCCCGCCCGGCTTCCGGGTCGCCTCGGCCGATACCGGCGTTGTTGACGAGAAGATCGAGTCAATTCGTGGTGTCTTGCACCGCATCGGCAAGACGCCGCACCACGGCCATGGACGACAGATCCGCCTGCAGAAACTCTGCCGTGCCGCCGGCCGCTTTAATCCTGGCAACGACACGCTCGCCGCGTGTTCGATCGCGGCCGTGGACGAGGACGCGCCAACCGTCCGCTCCCAATCGTTCCGCCACCACGCGACCGACACCGTCGGTCGAACCGGTGATCAGCGCCGTCTTTCCGTTCGCTTTTGCCATGACCGTTTGCGTTACCTAACTCGCTCGAAGACGAGAATGCCGACGCCTTCGCGTCCATCGATGGGGCTCTTGTTGGGCGCTGTCCTGAGAGTCAGAGTATCGCCATCCAGCTTGTAAAACCTAACCTGCCGGGTGCCGGTGTATGAACCGTTCCATGAGATATCTACGAAGTGCACGACCTTTTCAGTGTCGATAGTATACGTACCGCCATAAGCGACCATGGTTTTGTATAACTGGAGACGCTCCTCGTCACTCTGGGATCCTACCTGCGGCTTGGCGCGACTACCGGCCACGAGGATCGCATACATGCGACCGTCACGAGAGTAGCCGATGTATCCGTTCGGATTGTCTCCAAGCTGATTATACCGTTCATTTGTTCCTAAAACTTCACGAACAAAGGTTTTAAGCTTCCAGGTCCCGATCACCGGGCTGTCTTGCGCCAGAGCGACTGCGGGCGCCAGAAACAGCAATGATGCGCCCAAAATGGCGCAGCAGACGCCGACTTTGATCCCCTGAAATGTCATTAGAGTCCTCCGAAGGGCGTTAGAGCCAACTCATGTATTCGCAGCAGAGTCGTTCATGACCGGGCTTACATTGCAAAGCTTCGAGCGTAGCGGCTTTTTCGCCGTCGCGTAGTAAAAAACTAAGGGGAATCAAAACCGTATTTTTGCGTTGGTGCCCAGGAGAGGACTCGAACCTCCACGCCTCGCGGCGCTAGTACCTGAAACTAGTGCGTCTACCAATTCCGCCACCTGGGCTTAAGCGGCGATAGGTACGGAGCCGTATTCTGGTTGTCAATCGAACGCGCTATCCCCCTATACAGCGCAGAATCGATCCTGTATTTCCGCGACCGAGGGACTTTCCGGACATGGCTGTGAAAAGCAATTCTGACACGCTGGTCACCGTGTTCGGCGGCTCGGGTTTCCTCGGCCGCCATGTGGTGCGGGCGCTTGCCAACCGGGGCTATCGCATCCTGGTGGCGGTGCGCCGCCCGGAACTCGCCGGCGTGCTGCAGCCGCTCGGCCGGGTCGGGCAAATTCACGCGCTGCAAGCGAATGTGCGCTTTGCGCCATCGGTCGAGGCGGCGGTGCGCGACACCGATGTCGTCATCAATCTGGTCGGCATTCTGTTTGAACGAGGGAAGCAGCGCTTTAACGCCGTGCAGGCGCAAGGCGCCGGAGTAGTGGCCGAGGCTGCGCACGCCGCCGGCGCCCGGCTCGTCCACGTCTCAGCCATTGGCGCCGACGAGAATTCGGTCTCGGACTACGCACGCTCCAAAGCCGTCGGCGAGCGGCTGGTGCTCGCGGCCGAGCCCCAAGCGATCATCGTGCGGCCGTCGATCGTGTTCGGTCCCGAGGACGATTTCTTCAACCGGTTCGCCGCACTCGCTCCGATCACGCCGGCGCTGCCGCTTCCCGGCGGGGGCCATACCCGCTTTCAGCCGGTATTTGCCGGCGACGTGGGCGAAGCCATCGCCAAGGCTGTCGATGGCGACGCGAAGCCGGGAACGGTCTACGAGTTCGGCGGCCCCGACGTGCGCACGTTCAAGGAGCTGATGGAATTCACGCTCGCGACTATCCAACGCCGCCGGCTGCTGGTGCCGGTCCCGTTTGCGGTGATGAAGTTGCAGGCGGCGTTCCTGCAATTTCTGCCGAAGCCGCCGCTGACGCCCGATCAGGTCGAGCTTTTGAAAAGCGACAACGTCGTCGCTGCGGCCGCGCATGAGCAAGGCCGCACGCTCGAAGGGCTCGGCATCGTGCCCAATTCGATCGCCTCGATTGTACCGGACTATCTTTGGCGCTTCCGCACGGCCGGCCAATTCCACGGCCGCACCGTGTAGCGGCGGTCGACACCAAGAGCGACAAGCACTTCAACTTGAAACGATTGTCGCTCTGGCTTTGGTGAAACAACCGCGAAGCTCGCGTTTCAGGTCACGCCTCGTATTTGAACGAGAGAGCGACGCGGGTGCGAAACGCCGTAACCTTTCCCTTGTCCACTTTCATGTCCATTTTGGTAACCTCGGCGACGCGCAGATCGCGCAAGGAACTGGACGCCGTTGCGACCGCGATGCGTCCGGCGTCTTCCCATGATTTCTCACTGACGCCAACCACATCGATAATCCGATAGACGCTGTCCGATTGTTTCTTCGCCATTGGACTTTTCCTTCCCTGGCTAAACGCGACGCGCGGCCAATACCTGACGCGTCTGGCTCAAGCTTAGAGCAAGGTGGACCGTCACGTCGATGCCGTCTTTTTGTTCGACGCTGGACTCCGGCCAGTGAAAGAAGGAAGCTGAAAGGCCGCTCCGGCAGCGCGAACGAGGAAGTCATGCCTGGTAAACGCGTGCAAATCGACGAAGAGTCCTGGCGACAACTGGACCTGCTCGGCCACGACCAGATGAAGGACTTTCAGGAACTGGCGGATGAAGCGTTCCGCGATCTGTTGAAGAAGTACGATCGTCCCGTCGATCTGAAAGACGCGCTCCGGCGGAGTGCCGGCGTGTCCGCGACAATTCACCAGTTGAAACCCAGTCAAGACAAGAAGCCGCGCCGGAAATGACGTTGCGGCGGTAGCCGGGAACCGAGCGTCATTCTCACTCGATCTGCCGCGCGTTTTCGCCGCCGGCCTCTTTCCGCGCGGGTCCCGGCCCCGGACCGAACACGGTTTACGAACCATGAAAATCTGTAACTATTGCAATCAGATAAACCGAATTTTCAGGTCTCGTAGGTAGAACCACATAACCTGCACCGACGCTCTATCCACGTTTAAGAGACCGCCATGCGCGTGGCTCAATTGTCTTGGAGCGAGACCGCCGGCTGGACCGCTGTTTCCGGCGATCGCGGCAAAACTGACTTCGTTTTCAAGACCGATTTGGTTTCGAAGACCGATCTGGTTTTCTTTTTCGGTACGCGGCGCGCTCTGGCGTGCGGCGCGCGCTATCGCGAACTGCGCGCCATGTTCCCGGCCGCCCGCATTCTCGGCTGCAGCACCGGCGGGCAAATCAGCAACGACGACATCAGCGATGACGAGATCGCTGCCGCTGCAATCGGGTTCGACGCGACCAAACTCCGCATCGCCAGCGAGCCGGCGTGCTCAACGGAAAGTTCCCGCGCCTGCGGGAACGCAATCGGCCGAGCCCTGGCCGCACCCGACCTGGTCGGCATTTTCGTTCTGTCAGACGGCCTGAACGTCAATGGCAGCGAGCTTGTCGCCGGCATCACGGCAGCAGTTGGCAAAGAGGTCGCGGTAACCGGCGGCCTCGCCGGCGATGGCGCCGAATTTCGCGAAACCCTGGTCGGCGCCGACTGCGCTCCACGCAAACAGATGGTCGCAGCCGTTGGCTTCTATGGTCCGGCGATTCGCATCGGGCATGGCAGTGCCGGCGGCTGGGACGAATTTGGGCCGCGGCGCCAAATCACCCGATCACGCGGCAACGTCTTGTTTGAATTTGACGGCCAACCGGCGCTCGACCTCTACCAGCTCTATCTCGGCGAGGAGGAGGCGAGAGGCCTTCCCGGCTCCGCCCTGCTGTTTCCCCTGCGCATTTTCGATCCCGAGCGGCCGGATCACGACATCGTCCGCACGATCCTGGCCGTGGATCACGAAGCCCGTTCCATGACGTTCGCGGGCGACGTTCCTGAAGGCTGGACGGCGCAATTGATGCGCGGCAATTTCGACCGGCTGGCGGCCGGCGCAGCCTCGGCAGCACGACAGGCGGCCGACAGTGTCGCCGATGCCCGGGTCGGCGATCAGCTCGCCATCCTGGTCAGCTGCATCGGCCGGCGGCTGCTCATGGGCCAGCACACCGCCGACGAACTCGAAGCCGCGAGCAGCGAGTTCGGACCGCAAATGCCTCAACTTGGTTTCTATTCGTACGGCGAGATCTCCCCGCATCGCGTGTCAGGCGTCTGCGAACTGCACAATCAGACCATGACTGTCACCACGATTGCGGAGGTGCCGGAACACGCCGGTGCATAAGCTCCTCGCCAGACAGCTCGCCAAAGCGACCAAGAGCTCGGGTGAAGTAGACCTCCAGGCGCTCATTGCGCTCGTCGCTGAGGCCTACGCGCAGTCGGACAACGATCGTCAACGCACCGATCGCTCGATCGGGCTGATGATCAAGGAACTCGAGCAACTCAACCGCGGGCTCGATCAACTCGTGCAGGAGCGCACCGCCGCATTGCGCGAGCGCGAGGCTGAATTACAGGCGCAGAACCTCCGTTTCGACGCGGCGCTCGAGAACATGGCGCACGGCATATGCATGTTCGATCGCAACGAACGCTTGATCGTTTGCAATGAACGTTATGTCGAGATCTCTGGTCTGCCGCCGGGTGTAGCCAAACCTGGTGCGACACTTCGTTCCATTCTCGAAGCGCGCCTGACGGGGCCCAACGGTCCGTTACAGGCCGATGGATACGTCGAAGGCCGTCTGGCGGAAGTCCGCAGGGGCGAGCCGTACGATGTTGAGACCGCCATGCGTGGCGGCCGCATGCTTGCCGTCAATCACCGGCCGATGCCGGACGGCGGTTGGGTTGCCATCCATCAAGATATCACCGCGCAAAAACGCGCCAAATCGCAAGTCGCCTACATGGCGCGTCACGACGACCTGACGAGCCTCGCCAATCGGGCGGTGTTGCTGGAGAAGATGGAGGACGCGCTCGCGCGCGTTCGGCTGCATGGCGGCCAGTTCACGCTATTCATGCTCGATCTTGATCTCTTCAAGACCGTCAACAATTCGCTCGGGCATCCCGTGGGTGACGAGTTGTTGAAGGTTGTGGCCGGCCGCCTGCGATTATGTATGCGCCCGACCGACACGGTGGCACGGCTCGGCGGCGACGAATTTGCGATTCTGGCCAGCGTCGACGGCGATCAACGGCACGCGGCTATCATCACCGCCAACAAGCTCCTATCGGCAGTGGCCGAGCCCTATAATCTCGACGGACATCAGCTCAATATCGGGACCAGCATTGGCGTCGCGCTCGCGCCCGAACATGGCACCGCCGTCGACCAGCTGGTGAAGAACGCGGATCTCGCGCTCTATAAGGCAAAGGCCGAAGGCCGCGACGCTTACCGCTTTTTCGACGAAACGATGGGCGTGGAGGCGCGGCGGCGGCGCGCCTACCAAAGCGACTTGCGCAATGCGCTGACCAACGATGAGTTCGAACTGCATTACCATCCCATCGTCGATATCCAGACGCGGGAAATTGCCAGCGTCGAAGCGCTCATTCGCTGGCGACATCCCCAGCGCGGCCTGATTGCGCCCGGCGAATTCATTCAAGTGGCCGAGGAAACCGGCCTGATCAATCCGATCGGCGACTGGGTTTTGCGCAAGGCCTGCAGCGACGCCATGCGCTGGCCGTCGCACGTCAAGGTCAGCGTCAATCTGTCAGCGGTGCAGTTTCGCAAGGTCTATCCGATCGATAATTTTTGCGACGTGCTCGCGCAATCCGGCCTGCCCCCGGAACGCCTGGAGCTGGAGATCACCGAATCGGTACTGCTGCAAGGCAGCGCGGAAAATGTCGAAACACTGCATCAGCTAAGACTGATGGGCATTGCCATCGTGTTGGACGACTTCGGCACCGGATATTCGTCGCTCAGCTATCTGCGGATGTTTCCGTTCGACAAGATCAAGATCGATCGATCGTTTGTGCACGAGCTGGCGAAGAATGCCGACTGCGCCGCGATCGTCTCCGCGGTAGCGGGGCTGGGAAGGAGCCTGCGCATCGGCACCGTCGCCGAGGGAATTGAGACCGAAGACCAGCTTCTTCTGGTGCGCGCCGCCGGCTGTACCCACGCCCAAGGCTATTTGTTCGGCCGGCCATGTCCGGCCGGGAGGCTCAAACTCCCCATCGTTCGGCAACACCGCGCGAAGATCGAAGCAGCCTGAAACTTCGGCCGCTACGCAAATCGCTCCCGCGCCCTGGCGCGGGCTTTCATTGCTTCGATTTCGCAATTCTTGGCCGGGCTTGCCGTTTCCAGCGAAATCAGCAGCCGCCGGGCCACCTCCGTCACTTCCTCGACCGCTTGATTAAATGCCGCTTCGTTGGCGTGCGACGGATGGGTGAAACCGCTCAGCTTGCGAACGAACTGCAGCGCCGACGCGCGAATTTCCTCCTCGGTCGCAGGCGGCTCGAAATTAAACAGTGTGCGGATGTTGCGGCACATCGGTTTCTCCTCACTGACGCTTTGGCTGTACTGACGCTTTGCCTGTACTGACGCTTTGGTTGCCCGTTCTTTCCATCCTACAATTTAATGCTCGCTGCGGTAAATTGGCGAACACAGCCACCCTTCTGCCGGAGCGCTTCGTGTCAGCTTTCGCAGCCGAACCCGTCACCATCACCGACGACAAAGGCGTGCGCGTTTCGGGCTTGTTGCAAACGCCCGCGAAGCCGCGAGCCTGCTACGTGCTCGCTCATGGCGCCGGAGCGGGAATGAAGCATCCGTTTATGGCTGCGGTCGCGGCGGAACTTGCGCAGTGCGGCATCGCAACCTTGCGCTATCAGTTTCCCTACATGGAGCGCGGCGGCAAACGGCCCGATCCGCCTGCCATCGCACACGCAACTGTCCGTGCCGCTGTAGACGCGGCGGGCCGGTCACTGCCCGACGTTCCTCTTGTCGCCGGCGGTAAGTCCTTCGGCGGGCGAATGACGTCACAGGCACAGGCGAAAGCCCGGCTGCCCGGCGTCCACGGCCTGGCGTTTCTCGGCTTTCCGCTGCACCCGGCCGGCCGGCCTTCGCAGGAGCGGGCCGAACATTTGTTTGATGTGCAAATCCCGATGCTGTTCCTGCAAGGAACGCGCGATACGCTGGCAGAGCTCGATCAGCTTGAGCCACTCTGCCGCGCACTCGGGTCGCGCGCCACCTTGAAGCTATTCGAGGATGCCGATCATTCGTTTCACGTGCCGGCGCGAAGCGGTCGCAAGGACGCGGACGTTCGCAGCGAAATGCTTGATACGCTTGCCGGCTGGATCGACGATGTGATCAGAGGTGCAGCGAAAGCGCGATAAGGCCAAGCACACCGACCACGAGCCGCCAGCCCACGAACAACGTGAAGCCGTGCTGCGAGACATAGCCGAGGAAGGTTTTCACCACGAACCAGGCACAGATAAAGGACACAATAAATCCCACTGCGACGAGCATGACGTTGTTGTGGCTCATCTGGCTGTGGTTTTTGTAGAGGTCGTAGGCGAATGCGCCGGCCATGGTCGGCATGGCGAGCCAGAAGGAAAATTCAGCCGCGGCGCGGCGCTCGGCGCCAAGCAGCATCGCCGAGACAATGGTCGCTCCCGAACGCGAGACGCCCGGTATCATCGAGATGCATTGGGCAAGCCCGATGATGAAATACATCGGCAGCGTGAACTTTGTGGCGTCCTGATAACGCGGCTTGAGATCGAGCCGATCGACCCACAACAACACCAGGCCGCCGACGATCAGCGAAACGCAGACGATCCACGGGTTGAACAGAACTTCCTTGATGAATTTGTAGGCCGTCGCTCCGATCACCGCTGCTGGTAAAAAAGCCACAAGGACGCCGATGATAAACCGCCGCGCCTGCGGATCGTTGAACATGCCAAGAAACAAATGCCACAGCCGCACGGCATAGATCGACAGCAAGGCCAGGATCGCGCCGAACTGAATGAGAACCGCAAAGCTTTTGCCGAAATCGTCGTCGCCGAAGCCAAAAAATTGCTGCATCAGCAGGAGATGCCCGGTCGATGATACCGGAACGAATTCAGTCAGCCCCTCGACCACTCCAAGGATGATGGCCTTGATGAAATCGAGCGTCATAAGTGAGAACTCCGCGGCGGAGGAAGGCGCAGCGTGCGCCCAACTTAAGGGAATCGGCACGAATCGACGGCAGACTTGTGACCGAGCATCGGCGCGCTGGCAAGACGCTCAGGGCGCCTTCAACAAGCGCTGCCCTACGAATTTCTCGCGCCGGTTGCCCGCAGAATTGCTTTGCCTATAAGGGACGCTTCGCCGTTGCGGCAATCGTTCGCACCGACCCGGTTTAGTCATATTCATTGCTCACTCCTGACAGCATGCTGACCCTGTTTCATCATTTCTCCTGTCCGCATTCCCGTTTTGTGCGGCTCATCCTCGAGGAGCTTGGGACGCCGCCGCGCCTGGTCGAGGAGCGGACCTGGGAGCGGCGCGAGGAATTCCTCATGCTCAATCCGGCGGGGACCACGCCGGTTCTGGTGGAAGAAGGCGTGCCTCCGATACCGGGAGCCGCCATCATTGCCGAATATCTCGACGAAACGCGGGCAACCACCAGTGCCCAAGCGGGGCTAATGCCGCGTGAACCCGCGCAACGGATCGAAATTCGGCGGCTGATGAGCTGGTTCAACGACAAATTCTTCGCCGAGGTCAGCGGCGTGCTGGTGACCGAGCGCATTTACAAGCGCTTTATCCCGGCCGACGGGGGCGGTGGGCCGCCCGATACCGAGATCATGCGGGCGGCGCGCAGCAATATTAAGTACCATCTGTCGTATATTGGTTGGCTCGTTCGCAAGCGCGACTGGCTTGCCGGCGATGGCCTGACCTACGCCGATCTTGCAGCGGCGGCGCATTTGTCCGCCGTCGATTATCTGGGCGATGTACCGTGGCACGAAGACGCGACCGCCAAAGCCTGGTACGCGAGGATCAAATCGCGGCCATCGTTCCGCACGCTGCTCGGCGAGGCGCTCCCGGGCGTGCCGCCGTCGGCGACTTACGCCAACCTCGACTTCTGACGCCGGCTGCTGCAGCCGCTTTTAAGAACGAACTCACGGCTGCCGCGCGCGCACAAGGCTTCGACGCCATCGGATTCGCGCGGCCGGATTCGAGCCCCCAAACCGCCGCGCGCTTGCAGGAATTCCTCGCTGCCGGCGCCCACGGCGACATGGACTGGATGGCGAGAGACCCACGCCGTCGCGCCGACCCTCAAGTTTTGTGGCCCGAGGTCCGCACCATCGTCATGCTCGGCATCAATTACGGCCCGACCGAGGATCCGCGTGTGATCCTGCGCCAGCGCACGCGCGGCGCCATCTCGGTCTATGCCCAGGGCGACGATTATCACGACGTGATCAAGCCGCGGCTGAAACATCTTGGGCGCTGGCTGATCGAACAAGCCGGCGGCGATATCAAAGTTTTCGTCGACACCGCGGCGGTCATGGAGAAACCGCTGGCGCAATCTGCCGGAATTGGTTGGCAAGGCAAACATACCAATCTGGTCTCGCACGAGCACGGCTCATGGCTGTTGCTGGGCGCGCTGTTCATCACACTTGAACTGCCGCCCGACGCCGCCGAAGAAGATCATTGCGGAACTTGCCGCGCCTGCCTCGATGTCTGCCCGACCGATGCGTTTCCGGCGCCTTACCGTCTCGATGCGCGGCGCTGCATCTCTTATCTCACCATCGAGCACAAGGGTCCGATCCCGCGCGAATTGCGCCCGCTGCTCGGCAACCGCATCTATGGCTGCGATGATTGTCTGGCGGTTTGCCCGTGGAACAAATTCGCGCAGGCCGGACACGAAGCAAAACTTGCCGCGCGCGACGCGTTGCGCGCCCCGCAGCTTGTTGAATTGGCGGGACTCGATGATGCCGCATTCCGAACTTTGTTCACCAAGAGCGCAGTCAAGCGCATCGGCCGCGCACGGTTCGTGCGCAATGTGCTGATCGCCATCGGCAATTCCGGCGAAGTTGCGTTGGCCGGCGCGGCCGAGCTTTTGCTCAACGATCCATCGCCGCTGGTTCGTGGCGCAGCGATCTGGGCGCTCGGCCGGCTCGATCGCAGGCAACTTGATCGCTGCGCCGGAACGCGGCGCGCTGTCGAGACAGATGCCGCGGTTCTCGACGAATGGAACGCCGCGCTGCAATGAGCGCTCAAATGTCCAGGCTTGTCTGCTTCGGGCTTGGTTATTCCGCGGAGCATTACGTCGCACGGTTCGGCGACGGCTTTGAACATATCGTCGGCACCGTCCGCGGCGCCGAGCGCGCCGCCGCGCTCAATGCGCGCTTCGGTGCCCGTCTCAAAGTCCTGGCCTTCGATGGCACCTCTGCAACGCCGGACCTGACAAACGCGATCGGCGAAGCCGATGTCGCGCTGGTTTCAATACCGCAGACCGCGAACGGCGATCCGGTGCTGGCGGCTTTCGGCGAGGCGTTACGGCACGCGAGCCATCTGCGTTCGGTGGTTTATCTGTCCACCGTCGGAGTCTACGGCGACCGAGGCGGTGCGTGGGTCGATGAGGAAACGCCACCGCGTCCGGATTCGGAGCGCGCACGCGAGCGGCTCGCCGCTGAACAGGCGTGGCAAGCGTTCGGTCAGCGATCGCACAAAGCCGTCGCTATCCTGAGGCTCGCCGGCATTTACGGTCCTGGGCGCAATGCACTTGTGCAAATCGCACGAGGCGAAGCGCGGCGCATCGTCAAGCCCGGCCAGGTGTTCAATCGCATCCACGTCGGCGACATCGCGCAGGCGATCGATGCGGCCTTCGCACGCGAGGCTAACGGAATTTTCAACGTCACCGACGATGAACCGGCGCCGCCGGCCGATCCAATCGTCTTCGCCGCGCAGCTTCTCGGCCGCGATCCGCCACCGGAAATCCGCTTCGAAGACGCCGCGCCATCCATGTCGCCGATGGCGCTGAGCTTCTGGCAGGACTGCCGGCGTGTCCGCAACGATAAACTCAAGCGCGAACTTGGAGTGACGCTCGATTACCCGACTTACCGCGAAGGCCTGCGCACGTTGTTTGGAGCGACGCAGACGAGCGTCAATGCAAACTTGGGCCCTTGAGGAAGCGATCGCGCTCGCCGGATTTGATGCGCAGATCCATGGTGTCACCGTCGCGATAGATGGTGATCGGCACGTCGACGCCGGCCGCCCCCTGGGCCCAGATGCGGCGGAACATGCCCGCCAGATCGTGCACCTCGGTGCCGGCGACCGACAGCACGACGTCGCCGGTCTGCAAGTCGGCGCGTTTCGCCGGTCCGCGATCGGCGAGCCCGACCACGACGAGCCGGTTCTCCACTTCAGTGGCATAGAAGCCGAGCCATGGCCGCGGCGGCGCGTTGCGCCGGCCGAATTTGTGCAGATCGTCGAAGATCGGCTTCAAGAGGTCGATCGGCACCATCATGTTGATGTTCTGTGGCTTACCCTTCTCGGCGGCTTGCTGGAGCTGCAGCGAACCGATGCCGAGCAGATCGCCGGCGGGCCCGATCAGCGCGGTGCCGCCCCAGTTCGGGTGCGCCGGCGCCGTGAACAGCGCCTCGTCGAGCACATATTCCCAATAGCCCGCGAACTCCTGCTTGGCGACGATCCGCGCGGCGACCGAGTGGGTTCGCCCGCCGGCGCCGGCGACGACCACGCGCTCGCCGAGTGAAGCGTCAGCCGACTGACCAATCTCAAGCGCCGGCATGTCGAGCTTGGCGAGCGCTTGCACCAACCCGAACCCGGTCTCCTGGTCGTAGCCAAGCACGTGACCCGGCACCGAGCGGCCGTCGCTGAGCGTCAGCCAGATCGTGTCTGCTTCGGTGATCAGATAGCCGATCGTCAGGATCAGCCCATTGCCGCGAATGATGACGCCATTGCCGGCGCGCTCGGTTCCAAGCGTTTCCGCGGTGAAGGCATCGGTCGGCACGGTCGCGCGCAAAGCCACCACACAGGACAGCGCCAATTCGAGATCGTAGGAATAATCCTCTGGCTTCGGCTGTACCGAGGTCGGCACCTTCCAGTCGCTCAAGGACGCCATCTCATTCCTTTTTGTCTTGCTCAGGCTTGTCGGTCGCGGAGGCACGCTGTTGCAGTTCCTCGAGACGTTTCTCCAGTTCCGGCAGGCTGCGTATCAGTTCGCACTTCTGCTTGTCTTCCTCCGCCTGTTTCTTCACCTGTTCCCAGCGTTCCTTGGCATCTTCCAGAGTCCAGGGCCGCTTCTTCGCCGGATTGAAAGCCTGCGCTTTGACCAGGGCCTCCATTGAGTGCGCGAACTCTTCCAGATTCAGAAGGCGGTTGCGCACCTGATAGAAGAAACTTTTGCCGTCCAGCTCGTCGCAGTATTTCAAACCGCCCGCAAACATCTGTTGAGCCATGTGCGCGTCGAAGATCTTTCCCTTGATGTCATCGATCGCAGGATTTTGCGCATGCAGCGCAGACCCAGGAAATAACAACAGCGTAATCACGCCGAAGGCAAGCCGCCTCACGTCCAGTCTCCCTTGAGTCCAGCGGCCACTGTCCTTGAGTTACAGGTGGTGCAAAGACGGTGCCAATGTACTGATTGCTCTGGTAGCGTACCACAATACCACACCGGCGCCGTTAATTGCTCATTATCCATGAACACCTTGACGCAGCCATCGCGGCACTCCGCTGTCGTATAGTTAGCGCGTTCGTCGAAACTGCCTTGTTCCCGCCAAATCTCCTTTGCAGAACAAAGCAATGTTGGGTGATCGAGGCGCCGCCTTGCGCATCACGTTAGGTTTTCTAGCGATTGGGTTTATCCTTGCCGCCGCGGGTGGCGCGGCGATGGCGCAAACCTATCCGCCGCCGATGCCCGGCGATTACTACGCCGCGCCGCCGCCGCCTTATTATCCGCCGCCTCAGTCGCGGCCTTATGCGAATGCTCCAATACCGCCAGCGAACGTCGGTCAGCCCGGCGACCCTTATTTCGGGCAACGCCCGGCTTACGCCTATCGCGACCCCAACGGATTTGGTCCGGCCTACGGTGAGCAAGGCTACGACAATCAACCGGGGCCATACCCGCCGCCTGGCCGTCCTTATTTTGCAAATCCGGACCGTCCGAACTTCGGTGGCCCCGCCGGCACCCAGCCGGCGCCGGACGGATCGGCGACGTTAGCGGCGCTACCGCCCGACGATCAGCCCGAACGAGGACCGCCACGGCAAGTGGCGCCGCAGTTCCGCCGCCAGCTAGTCGACTACGTCACGGCGGAACCGGCCGGAACGGTCATCATCGATACGCCGCGCACTTACCTTTACCTCGTGCTCGGCAACGGCAAGGCCATGCGTTACGGCATCGGCGTCGGCCGCGAAGGTTACACGTGGTCGGGCACTGAGCGCGTCAGCCGCATGACCGAGTGGCCGGACTGGCATCCGCCGAAAGAGATGATCGATCGGCAGCCTTACCTGCCGCGGTTCATGGCCGGAGGCGACGGCAACCCGCTGGGCGCGCGCGCACTCTATCTCGGCAACACGCTCTATCGCATTCACGGCACCAATCAGCCGTCAACCATCGGGCATTTCGTTTCGTCAGGCTGCATTCGCCTGAGCAACGAAGACATCGAAGACCTCTACAACAGAGTGAACCTCGGCTCGCGCGTCGTCGTTCTGCCGGGATCGGCGTCGGTCGCTGCGAGAGGCGGTCCTTCCTATCCGCGTTAGTGGGACGCGATTCCGCGCTCGTGTGAACGGCGCGCAGCCGTACCATTTAAAATTTCTCTATTGGTTTTTTCCGCGACTCACTTAATGTTACCGTGGTCGGCCCGATGGGTTGCCATCGTTGGCACGACTGTTCGGTCGCAGAACCGCGGCCGCTGCGAGCGCAAGTGCCTCGCGCTGATCTCTCGCTCTATGTGACGCGTGTTTTTCGGAGTCGCGCACGGCGTTCAGCGAGGTCCAATGCTTCCCAATGTCCGACTGATGATCGCGACGATGTTTGCGGCGGTCCTGATGCTGATCTTTGGATTCGGCATGTTCGCCACTTTCCGTGTCAACCACGCTCCACTCGAGCGGGCGGCATCCGCTTCGACGCTGCATCTCTTCACTGCGCAGGACGCAGCGCCCGTGCTGAGCGTCACGGCGGCGGCGCCGTTCAACAATCGCTTTGAGACTGTCGGGCCGGGGAGCGGAAGCGTTGCGGCCTTGGCGTACGCGGCCCCGGAGCCGGCCGAACAGCCAGAGGCGGAAGTCGTCGCGTCGGCTGCCGACCATCCCGAACCAAACGCGGCGCAACCGGCGCCTGAGCCGACAAGTCCCGCGGTGGAGAGCGCCGACATTCCAGCACAACAAGCTGAATTATCGGAAGCTGCGCTCGAAACGAAACCTGACGAGGCGCTTGCGGCATCGACGCAATCGGTTGCCCCGACCGACCCACCTACTGTTGCCCTCATCGAGCCGCCGGTTGCAGCGCCAGCGCCCGAACCGGCGCAGCCGCCCGCGCACACCGAAGAGGCTGACGTCTCGCTAGCTCCTCCGACGGTCGAGCCCGTGCGTACCTCGCCCGACCTCTCCACAAACGCGGCCGAAAAGCCGGAGAAGAAAGTAAAACACGCGCGAACGCACCGCCTCCACAAACCGCCCTCTACCGCGGAAGCATTCGCTTTCGGAACTCAGGCCACCTTCCAAACCGGCCTCGGCTGGTGGACGCCCGAGCAGCCGCAAAAAGCTCGGGCAAAAATCCAGCGATCCAAAATCATCGCGAAAATACCCGCAAACGCGACGCTGGGTACTGGCGGTCCATTCGTCAGCCCACCGCAGCAGTAGCCGGCACGGGATTGACGAGGGGCCCGCTCGTGCCCACGTTGCACGGGCTTAACCGGAATTTTCCCGCCGCGTGCACGTGACCCCACTTTCCGTCCTCGACCTATCGCCCGTCACCACGGCCACGCCTGGGTCAGTTGCGCTGCGCAATTCGATCGATCTGGCACGGCTGGTCGATGCTCTTGGCTATAAGCGCTTCTGGCTCGCGGAGCATCACAACCTCGCCAGCATCGCCAGTTCCGCGCCCGAGATCATGATCGGACAAGTGGCCGCCGCAACGAAGCACATTCGGGTCGGGTCGGGCGGCGTCATGCTGGTGAACCATGCGCCGCTCATGGTCGCCGAGCGCTTCAAGGTGCTGGAGGCGTTGTTTCCCGGCCGCATCGATCTTGGGCTTGGCCGCGCGCCAGGGACCGATCAAGTGACCTCGTATGCGTTACGCCGCCGGCAGGACCCGCGCGAAGGCGACGAATTTCTCGAACGCTTCCAGGAACTGATCCTGCTGGAGCGCGACGGCTTTCCCGAAGGCCACCCGTTTCGCAAGGTGCATGCAGTGCCCGCCGATGTCGCGCTGCCGCCGATCTGGCTGCTCGGCTCAAGCAGCTACAGCGCCGAGCTTGCGGCCGCTGCCGGCATGGGTTTCGCGTTCGCGCACCACTTCGCCGAGCACGACGCCGAGAGCGCGATGCTGACCTACCGCGAGCATTTCAAACCGTCAGAGACCTTGCCGGAGCCCTACGCCATTCTCGCCACCGCGGCGATTGCCGCTGACAGCGATGCGGAGGCCGAGCGGATCGCCGCAAGCGCCGACCTCAATTTCGCGCGCCGCGCTATCGGCGAATATCTGCCGTTCGCTTCACCGGAGGACGCCGCTGCCTATCCCTACACGCCGATCGATCGCAGCCGGATCGCGCGGCATCGCGAGCGGCTCGTGGTTGGCAGTGTCGATACGGTTAAGAGTCGATTGCTTGCATTGATCGAAGCGACACGTGCCGATGAACTGATGATCACAACCATGACCTACGATCATACCGCACGACGGCATTCCTACGAACTACTGGCGGAAGCTTTCGCTATCGCACCGCTTCAGTGAAGCGTAAGATTGAAACCTGCAAAGCTTCACTGCGTTATTGCTTTACCTTCGCGCTCACCCAAATGGGTGGGAAGCAACTCTCATCACAGTTTAAGCCGCGGTGCGAACCGGTGTATCCACGAAGACTTCCCGCCTCGAAGCACATCTTGGCTCTCAATTGGGGGCGAACCAGCTGCGCGCCATACGCGGTGACGCTTCCTAACCGCCTCCGCTTAAGATCCGCTCTCCTCGGCGCTGCCTGTACGATCTTGTTCGTTGGCGCGCTGGCCAGCATCGCTTCACCGGCGGTAGCTGTCGCGAACACCAAGACTGCGCCGGGTCTGCACCGTCTGGGAGCCACCCGAAACGAAATTCCGAAAGGCCCGCTGCAGATCATCATTTCCGTCGACCAGCAGAAGCTGCACCTCTACAGCGGCGGCACACACGTCGCCGATGCGCCGATTGCAACCGGCGTGCCTGAGCATCCGACGCCGCTCGGCATTTTCAGTATCGTTCAGAAACAGCGCGAGCACCGTTCCAACATCTACAGCAATGCACCGATGCCGTTCATGGAGCGCATCACCTGGTCGGGCGTCGCGCTGCATGAGGGTTTTAATCTGGGCCATCCGGCTTCGCACGGCTGTGTCCGCATGTCGCACGAATTCGCAATACAATTGTGGGGCCTGACCAAGCTCGGCACGGGCGTCGTCATCGCGCGCCCTGAACTGCGGCCGGAGGAAATTTCCGACCCGCATCTGTTCGTGCACAAAGACCAAGAAAAGCCCACGGATCCCGACCGACCAACGTCACTGGCTCCCGCCGCTCCGCTGCCATCGGCGCTGACAGCGGCCGACTTTCTCAAGACCGCCGAAACAGTCCAGGCTGACAAAACAACCGATGCCCAGCGCGAAGCCGGCCAGAATTCCGGTGTGATGCCGATCCCCGACGCGGTAGATTCAGCCACTACCGAAGGCGAACCGGAGGAAGCGACGCCGGAAATCATGCCACTGCCGCCGTCCAGGCCGGCTGACCTTACGCATTCTACTGACCATGCGCCGCTCGCAATTTTTGTCAGTCGCAAGAATAAAAGAATCTATGTGCGCCAGGATTTCTATCCGCTGTTCGATGCCGCGATCGAGATAAACCAGCCGGAACAGCAATTCGGGACCCACGTCTTTACGGCGATGGCATATTCCGATGATCGGTCGAACTTCCGGTGGAACGTGATCTCGATGCCGAGCGAGCAAGCGGATCGGCGAGCCGAATACGACAAGAAATTCGACATGTTCCGCTTCGGCAGGTTCAGCCATGTTGAAAACGGGCGCATGCGGGACAGACCCTTCGAGGAAACGCCCCGGCAAGCGCTCGCCCGCATCGAAATTCCGCAAGACGTGATCGCCCGGATTTCCGAACTGATCGTCCCCGGCTCTACGCTCATTGTCTCCGATCAGGGGCTTGGCGAAGAAACCGGCGAGGGTACGAATTTCATCGTCGTCACCCACTGAGGCGATTGTCTGCGGCGGCGATTGTCTCCAGCGGCGATTGGCTGCAGCGCCATTCCAACCGGCATCGTCGCCGGTGTATATTAGGTTCGCTCGCAGGGTCGGGCTTTTCAGTCGAACGGAGGATCGTCTTGGGTAAGCAATTTTCACTTGTGGCGTCGGATAGTTTCAAGCTCGGCGCCTACCGCGCGGAGCCGGTTGGATCGGTCAAGGGCGGCATCGTCGTCATCCAGGAAATTTTTGGCGTCAATCAACACATCCGCGCGGTCTGCGACCGCCTCGCCGCCGATGGTTACGTGGCTGTTGCTCCCGCGGTGTTCGACCGCCAGCAGCCGAATTTCGAGTGCGGCTATTCGCCGGACGAGATCGCCAACGCCCGCAAATTCGTCGCCAATCCGGATTGGGGCGCGATGATGCGCGACACCCAGGCGGCCATCGACGAGGCAAAGAAGTACGGGCCCGCCGCCATCATCGGCTTCTGCATGGGCGGTACCATCGCGTTCCTGGCCGCCTGCAAGCTCAACGGGTTGTCAGCCGCCATCGGCTATTACGGCGGCCAGATCGCCAAGAATGCCGACGAAAAGCCGAAAGTGCCGGTGCAACTGCATTTCGGGGAGAAGGATGCCGGCATCCCGATGAGCGACGTCGAGATCATCAAGCAGAAACGCGGCGGCGACTGTGAAATCTACGTCTATCCCGAGGCGCAGCATGGCTTTCACTGCGACGAGCGCGGCAGCTACAACGACGCGGCCGCCAAGCTCGCCTGGGACCGATCGATGGCGTTCCTGCAGAAGAACATGAAAAAGTAAGCGGGCCCACCGCGACAAAAAAAATACGTCGTTGCCGAAGCGATCCAGCGATCCAGCCACGTCGGGCTGGATTGCTTCGTCCCTTTTGCCCCCTGTAATCGTGGCGCGTCGTTATTGTCAGGCGGCGTAAGAAACGCCCTTGCGATCCGGCGTAGTTTTTGTGTCACAATAGCCCCGGGCAATACTTTGCGGGGGGCAACCAAATGGTGCAGGACGTTCAACCGGTCGACGAGTTCTTGCCGGTTCCCAAGCTGCTAACGCTTGGGCTTCAGCATGTGCTGGTCATGTATGCGGGCGCGGTCGCCGTGCCGCTTATTCTTGGCCGCGCCCTGAAGCTTCCGCCTGAAGACGTGGCCTTTCTGATCAGCGCCGATCTGTTCGCCTGCGGACTGGCGACATTGGTGCAATGCGTTGGCTTTCCCGGCGTCGGCATCCGCCTTCCGGTGATGATGGGCGTCACCTTCGCTTCGGTCGGCCCCATGCTGTCCATGGCGGCAGCTCCCGACATCGGACTTCTTGGCATCTACGGTTCGGTGATTTCAGCCGGCGTGTTCGCCGTCATCGTCGCGCCTTTCATGGGCAGGCTGTTACCGCTTTTCCCGCCCGTCGTCACTGGCACGATCATCTTGGTCATCGGCATTTCTCTGATGCGGGTCGGCATCAACTGGGCTGGCGGCGGCTTGCCGACCTTGACCAAGGTGATGGACGGCGTGGCGGGGGCCTTCCCCAACCCGGGCTATGGGCAACTTCGGGGGCTCGGCATCGCGCTGTTCGTACTGGCGATCATTCTCGGACTGCTCCGCTGGTTCACCGGCTTCGTCGCGAACGTCGCAGTACTCATCGGCATCATCGCCGGTGCGGTGCTGGCGTCGCTCCTCGGCGTCATGCATTTCGAGCGCGTGGTGTCCGCCGCCTGGGTCGACGTGGTGATCCCGTTCCGGTTTGGCGTTCCGAAATTTCATCTGATCCCGATCGTCACCATGTGCATCGTGATGGTGGTAGTCATGATCGAATCGATCGGAATGTTTCTGGCGCTCGGCGAGATGACCGGAAAAAAGATCGATCAAGCGGCGATCACGCGGGGACTTCGCGCCGACGGCGTCGGCACCATTCTCGGCGGGATCTTCAACACTTTCCCGTACACGTCGTTCTCGCAGAACGTCGGCCTGGTCGGCGTCACCGGCATCAAATCGCGATGGGTCACCGCGACTGGCGGCATCATCATGGTGGCGCTCGGCTTGCTGCCGAAAATGTCGGCGCTGGTGGAGGCGGTGCCAGTCGTGGTGCTGGGCGGCGCCGGCGTCGTCATGTTCGGCATGGTTGCCGCCACCGGCGCCCGCATCCTCACCAATGTCGATTTCAAGACCAACCGCTACAATCTGTTTGTTGTCGCGATTTCGGTCGGCTTCGGCATGATCCCGCTGGTCGCGCCCAACTTCTTCCGCCACACGCCCGATGAGCTTCATCCGCTGCTGGAATCAGGCATCCTTTTGGCCGCGATTGTTTCGGTGGTGCTCAACGTTTTCTTCAACGGGCTGGGTAGCGTCGAAGCCGCAAAACGTCAGGCCTCAGCGACAGCTTCCAGCGCCGAGCACGTTTAGGCAGGTATCGGGCATCAGGCGTCAGGGATCAGGATGGGTCGCGATAATTCCTGTTCCCTGATTGCTGATCCCTGATTTGCCGATCCCTGTCAGAACCAGCGCTCTTGCACGTTGACCGTGTCACCGGGACGAAGCGGGAAGGTCAGCGGCACCTGCATGCGGACCTGACGGCCCATATAGGTGCGGTTCAGGATGACGGTTTTGCGGAACGCTCGCGGACTAAATCCGCCGGAGATCGCTACCGCTGTCTCCGCGGTCATGTTGGCGACGTAGGGATACTGACCGGGCTGGGTGACTTCGCCAAGAATGAAGAACGGACGGTAACTCTCAATCTCGACAGCGACATGCGGCTCGCGAATAAACCCGTCGCGTAGCTTCTCGGAGATGCGGCCGGCGAGTTGATCGGGCGTCATTCCCCGCGCGGCCACCGAGCCGATCAGCGGCATGTCGATGAAGCCGCCGGCGCTAACCACGTATGAGTTGGTCAATCCGTCCTGGCCGAATACCACAATGCGCAGCCGATCGCCGGCATCGAGTGTGTAAGGCCCGGCGCCTTCACCGGCTTGCAGTGAGGCAGCTTGCGGCGAATAAGGTTGCGGCGCGTAGCCAAAAAGAGCCGGCGCCGCCGGCGCGGCAGCATAAGGCGTCGGCGCGTAGCGTGTCGCTGCCGGATACGGCGTTGCTGCCGCGTATCGCGCTGGGGCCGCGTAACGAGGCGCTGGGTAGGGAGCCGCATAGGGCCCGCCCGAACCGGGCGCCATCGCGTATGTCCCGCCGGCCATCACAGCAGGCGCGGACAGCGAGGGCGCTCCGTACACAACGTTGTCGATACCGGACATTGCCGGGGTTGGGGAATAGGCGACGTAAGCGACTGGCTGCCGGGCACATCCCGCCGCCATGGCAACACCCAGCAACAGGAAGAAAAAGCGGATGACCCGCATACGCGCGTTCCGGCCCAGCGTGAGCAAAACGTTGAGACCCGATTAACGCCCGGTATGGTTAACAATCCCTCACCGCCCCGCGGCGGCATTTGGAAATGTGAAGTCCTGCAGGTCGCGTCGACCTGGGCGCTGACACGGCTGAAGAATCGACCCCGAGCCTACGAATTGCGACGCGACAGCCGGTCGGCGCCCGCTAGCATCAGCAAGGCCAGGACCAACATCACGGGAAAGGCCAGCGCCCAGGTCAGTTTGGAAGTGTCGGTGTATTTTTCGAGGTCGAGATACCAGGCCAGTGCGTCGATCGCGGCGATAACGACAACCGAGCCAAGAAGCTTCTGTTTGAGCGCGCCGAAATCGACGTCGGTCAAACCGCCCGGCAATGCGTCACGGTGCGGCTCCTCGATTTTATGAACGAAGTTCTCGTATCCCGAAAAGATGACGATCAGCACGAGATTCGCCGTCAACGTTACGTCGACGAGGTTGAGCACGTCGACGACCAGATCGTGCCAGCTCAAAGTCTGAACCTTGCTGGCAGCCTCGTAGAAATCGGCGAAGAAGCGATAGATCAGGAGAATGACACAGCAGACAAGGCCGACCAGAAACGGCGCCATCAGCCAGCGTGAGAACAAGAGCGCCCTTTGGAAGCCGTGCTCGATCCGTCGCATATCCGCTCCGCCCGCTGCCTTAAGGGCTAGCTAGCACAAGAGGCGAATGGCGAATAGCGAATGGCGAGCAGCGAGTGGCTCAATGGCGAATGCCCGATCGACCCCTATTTGCTATTCGCCACGCGCTATTCGCACGATCTTAAGCAGCGACGCCGGTCCCGATCGGGCAACTCACACCGGTCCCGCCGAGGCCGCAATAGCCGTGCGGATTCTTCGCCAGATATTGCTGGTGATAGTCTTCGGCAAAATAAAACGGCGGGGCATCCTCGATTTCCGTGGTGATTGCGCCCATGCCCCGGGCCGCCAGCGCTTTGGTATAGCTCGCCCGCGACGCCTCGGCCGCCGCCCGCTGGGCCGGCGAGAACGTATAGATGCCGGAGCGGTATTGGGTCCCGACGTCGTTGCCCTGACGCATGCCCTGGGTTGGGTCGTGACTTTCCCAAAAAGTCTTGAGCAACTGCTCGTAGGAAATCTTCTTGGGATCGTAGACTACGAGCACAACTTCGTTGTGGCCGGTCCGGCCGCTGCAGACTTCCTCGTAGGTCGGATTGGGCGTCATGCCGCCGGCATAGCCGACCGCCGTCACGTAGACGCCGTCGCCGAGCTCCCAGAACTTGCGCTCGGCGCCCCAGAAGCATCCGAGTCCAAACATCGCCATAGCGAGCCCGTCGGGGTACGGACCCTTCAACGCATGACCGTTCACGAAATGCTGCCGGGCGGTGGGAATCGGTGTGGAACGCCCGCGCAGAGCGTCTTGGGCGGAAGGCATTTCGATCTTCTTTCCGAAATTGAACATGGCGCTGTCTCCTCGCAATGCAGAGCGCAATATAGTCTCGGCGCGAAGGCGGCGCAGCGCCCAACGCGATCACATTCGCTCCAGCGCGAGCGCCTTCCACCGGCCGCTTTTGCCGCTTATTGTGCCGCCGCGCGCCGCGCCAGAGCGGCAATGGCGGCAATGGCGGCAATGGAGGTAGTCACGATGTCTCGGATGCTCGCGCTCATCTGTGCGTTGGCCGCGTTTGTTTCGGTCGCCGGAATGACCGGTTCGGCATTGGCGCAGCAGCCCACGTCGCCGCCCTATGGGCCGGCAATTACGCTCGATGATGCCAAGCGCGCGATGGCGGCGGCAGAGCTCGAAGCAGCCAAGAACTTCTGGCAAGTCGCGATTACGATCCTCGACAGCGGCGGCAATCTGGTGATGTTTCACAAGTTCGATAACACCCAACTTGCTTCCATTACCGCGTCGGAAGGCAAAGCGCGTACCGCGGTCACTTTCAAACGTTCCAGCAAGGCTCTCGACGACGCCATTGCCGCGGGCGGGGCCGGACTTCGCCTGCTCGCCGTAAAGGACATCACTCCGCTCGAAGGCGGAATACCAATCGTGGTCGACGGCAAGATCATTGGCGCCATCGGCGTGTCAGGCGCTCTATCGTCCCAGGACGCCCAGGTCGCCAAAGCCGGCGCCGACGCGCTGGTGAAATGATCGGCGGTTCTGCAATTCTTCAATCACGTCCGTCCTGAAAGGAAGGACCATGTCCGACACCAACAAGGCCGACACAGTGGCCTTCCACACCAAGGCGGTCTTTGAAGGCGACGTTGAGACCGCGTTCCGCCTCTACGGCGGAACCCCCTATCGCCAGCACAATCCTCTCATCGAGGACGGCATGGAAGGGCTGCGCAAGTTCATCGCTGCGATGAAGACCAATCGTCCGAACGCGCATGGCGAAATCAAGCGCGTCTTCGGGGACGGAGATTACGTCGTCCTCCACAGCCAGTGGCATGGTTTGTCAGACAGTCCGCGCGGCGAAGCCGTCGTTGACATCTACCGGTGGGAAAACGGCAAGGTAGTCGAGCACTGGGACGTCATCCAGCCGATCCCAGCGACCGCTGCGAACAACAACACGATGTTCTGATCCGCCGACGACAACCGAGGCGGCGATCCTCTCAAGCCGATCGGCGCCATTCACGGCACAGTGACTTGCATAGTGATAGTTACTGCCTTAGGTTGCCTTTATGAGGCACAAGAACCTGGCGACGATGCCCTGCCCGATCGCCCGCAGTCTGGAGCGGGTTGGGGAATGGTGGTCGATGCTGATCATGCGCGACGCACTGCACGGCTTTACGCGCTTCGATCAGTTTCAAGAGAGCCTTGGCATTGCTCCAAACATGCTGACACGCCGCCTTAAGTCGCTGGTCGAAGCCGGACTCCTGGAGCGGCGCAGATACAGCGAACACCCGCCGCGCTACGAGTACCTGCCGACCGCTCTCGGGCGCGATTTTCGCCCCGTGCTGATTGCGCTGCTGGCGTGGGGTAACAAACATTTTGCGCCCGAAGGCGAGAGCATTCGGCTGGTCGACCGCCTGACCGGAAAAGTCGCCGACCCGATCCTCGTCGATAGCAAGACCAAGCGGCCGATTACCGACGCTGGGCATCGGTTCACGGCCGGGCCGGCCGCACCGGCGAGTACACGCCGGCGCTACGGCTTGCCGGCGCGGCCCGGACAATCGGAGAGCAAGTCATGAGCGCCGTTACACTCGGCGTAACCGCTCGCGTGCACGAGCCGCTTGCGCAGCGCTCAGCCGCGATGGCGTCGCGCACCGAGCAGTTGCTGCGCGGCCCGGCCGTGCCGACCCTGCTGCGGCTCGCTACGCCCAACATTCTGGTGATGCTGGCGCAGGCTCTTACCGGTTTGATCGAGACATATTTCGTCGCGCGGCTCGGCACTGACGCGCTTGCCGGAATGGCCCTGGTGTTTCCCGGTGTCATGCTGATGCAGATGATTTCCGCCGGCGCCATGGGTGGCGGCATCTCCTCGGCGATTGCGCGCGCCATCGGAGCCGGGCGTCGCGACGAAGCCGATGCGCTGGTGCTTCACGGCCTCGTCATCCACGTCGCGCTCGGCATATTGTTCACAGCAGTCATGCTGCCGCTCGGGCTGCCGATCTACGGCGCGCTCGGCGGCAGTGGCGGCGAGTTGCAAGCGGCGTTGATCTACTCGAACGTCGTGTTCGCCGGCAACGTCGTGATCTGGACCCTCAATGCGCTGTCGAGCGCGATCCGCGGCACCGGCAATATGCTGGTGCCGGCGGTGGTGATCTGTGTCGGCGTAGTCGTGCTGGTCCCGCTGTCACCTTGCTTGATTTTCGGCATCGGACCGTTCCCGGCGCTCGGGATTGCCGGCGGCGCATTGGCGTTCCTCATTTTCAATGCCGCGGGCACGATTGTTCTCGGTTGGTACGTCCTCTCCGGCCGCAACGCCGCGCGGCTGCGGTTGACGTCGCTGCGCTGGCGTTTGATCGGCAGCATTCTCGGAGTTGGCGCGTGGTCTTCGATCTCCTCGATACAGACCAACGTGATCATTGGCTCAGCCACCGCACTGGTGGCGAGCGTCGCCGGCGCCGACGCGGTCGCCGGATACGGCACCGGAGCGCGCCTTGAATACCTGCTGATCCCACTCGTGTTTGGGCTCGGCGCGCCGCTGGTGGCGCTGGTCGGGACCAATATCGGCGCCGGACAATATCAACGCGCGCTGCGCATCGGATTGTACGGTGGAGCAATCGCGTTTGCGATCACCGAGGCGATCGGATTGGCGACCGCGCTGTGGCCGCGCGCGTGGCTTGAATTGTTCAGCACCGATCCGCACGTGATTGCCGCAGGCAGCGATTATCTGCGCGCGGTCGGGCCGTTCTACGGCTTCTTTGGCCTCGGGCTCGCGCTTTACTTTGCCTCGCAGGGCGCGGGACGCGTCGGCTGGCCACTGCTCGCCGGCTTCGTGCGAATGGCAGTCGCGATCGGCGGCGGTTTCATCGCACTGCGCATCACAGGATCGCTGAGCTGGCTATTTGCGGCTCTTGCCGCCGGGCTCGTTTTGCACGGCACGCTCGTGCTGGCGGCGGTGCTCGCCGGCGCGTGGCGCCGAACCAAAGGCGCGACTTAACGTAGCGCGCCTTATCAGCCGATGAGGCGGCGATATTCGCTTTCGGGTACGCCGTAAGTGTCTGCGGCGATCCGCTCCAACCGTTTTCGGTCGCGCACCGTGATGCCCTTCCGCGCGGTCGATATCGCGCCTTGCTTTTTGAGCGCCTTCAATGCCTCGGTAACGCCCGGCCGGTGGACGCCAAGCATCAACGCGAGAAATTCATGCGTGAGCGGGAGCAGATCGCCATCTATCCGGTCGTGAGCCATCAAAACCCAGCGCGCCAAACGTTGGTCCAGTTTAGACCGCACATTGCAGACCGCCGTATGTGTGGTTTGAACGCCAAAAGCTTGCGCGTATTTCAGCAGCGAGTCCCGAAGCGATGGGCCTTCGTTCATCGCATCGCGCAAGACAGCCGCCCGGATGCTGTGCCCGGTCCCCGCTGCTTGAATGTAAGTTGCATGCGGCGAACGATGGTCGCCGAAAACGATGGGCAAACCCGTCATGCCTTCCCGCCCGATCAATCCGATCTCAACCTCTCTGTGCGCTTGAATGGCAACAACCGAGGCGAACCCGCTATTTAGAAAATACACGACGTCGATACGCTTGTTCGGCTTTTCCAGGCTTTTCCGAACATCGAGCGCGACGGCTTCAAGATGGGGCGCTAACGCGTTGAGGTCGCGGCTCGAAAGCGACGCGAGCAAATGATTGCCGGCCGGCATGGCGTGCTCCCTGAATTCCAGGCGGGAGCGCAACCACTCTCAGTCACCGGCGCCTGTCTCAAGACCGCTGCCAGCGATAACCGAGCTATAGACCCTATGCCGGACGATAGCCAGGCTTTTCGACTGTACAAATTCGGACAGGGTCTGACTCGCGCATCGCCAGAGAGGAAACTTAGCTGTCGACCGTGACCGACACCTAGCGGTGCGCTCTGAGCCGCCCGACGATTCCGAATGGAAAAAAATAGACGCTGAGTATAAACAACACGCCGAGCCAAAGCAGCCAGCGATCCGGATCGAACACTAGCGGCAGGATCGGCACGCCGGCCGTCGCGTGACTGATCATCGCCATCAATGCCTGCAGATAAGTTTCGGCGAGGACGAAGATCGCAGCTCCGAGTACCGCACCGTAGAGCGTGCCCATGCCGCCGATCACCACCATCAGCAGAATGTCGAGCATGATATCGAACGAGAGCGTCACTGCCGGTCCGGTGTAACGCAGCCACAGCGCGCAGAGCACGCCCGCCAGCGCGGCAGCGCCGGCCGCCAGGCAATTGCCGATTGAGCGATAGATAAAGGTGCGGTAGCCGAGCGCTTCGGCGCGGAATTCGTTGTCGCGGATCGCCTGCAACACGCGCCCGAACGGCGAATTGACGACGCGCAGCAGCAGCAGAAACAAAATCAGCGCGGCAAAGAAGATCAGATAGTAGGCGATGATGCGGCCATTGACGGCGAATGGGCCGACGTCGAAGTGAAAGCCCGGCCGCAACGCTTCTGGCAGGCGGAAATTGCGGCCGTCCTCGCCGCCGGTCACGGTGCTCAACTGCGAGGCGAGAATCGAAAAAGCGCTGGCGACCGCAAGCGTGATCATGGCGAAAAAGATCGCGCGCACCCGCAGCGAGAACAGACCGATGATCAGCGCCAGCAAAACCGCAAACACCAGCGCCGCGCCGGTGCCGATCAGGATCGACGTCCACGAGGGTCCGAGACTGTAGAGCGCGATGCCGGCGCCATAACCGCCGATACCGAAGAACATGGTGTGGGCGAACGACACGATGCCGGTATAGCCGAGTAACAGATCGTAGCTCGCGGCGAGGACCACAAAATAGCAAATCTTGGCGGCGACATTGAGCGACGCTGTTCCGGGGAACAGGAACGGCGCGAACGCGAGGCTGATCAGGATAGCGAGTAGCAGAAACGTCAACACGCGGCCGCGCGGCGGATCGCCCGACAGGATCGCTCCGAGCACTCTCATCGCTTCGCCACCGGATAGAGGCCGCGCGAGCGCCACAACAGAATGAGCGCCATCAACAGGATGTTCGAGCCGAGCGCGAGCTTCGGCGCCAGGAAGCCAGTGTAGTTGGCGGTGACGGCGACCAACAGCGCCCCGATAAAACAGCCGCCGACCGAGCCGAGGCCGCCGATGACGACGACGATGAACACCAGCACCATCACGTCCATGCCCATGCTGGGAGTCAGCGCCTCGCGATAAAATCCCCACATCACGCCGCCGAGACCGGCGAGCGCCGAGCCCGCCATGAACACACCGACGAACAGCCGGCGGATGTGATAGCCAAGCGCCTCGACCATCTCGCCGTTCTCGACTCCGGCGCGGATCAAAAGTCCGATTCTGGTGCGGTTGAGAATGAGCAGCATCGCCGCGAAGATCACCAGTCCGACGACCACGGCGATCAGCCGATAGCGTTCGATGGCGACGTCGCCGAAGATGACCGAGCCGCGGAACGCCGTCGGTAGCGGCAGCGCGATCTGTACCGGTCCGTAAATTGCGATGATGAGCTGCTCAGCGACGATCAGACCGCCGATGGTGACGAGAATTTGTTTCAGATGCTGACCGTAGACCGGCATGATGATGACGCGCTCGAACGCGTAGCCAAGAACGGCGGTCACCGCCATAGCGAGCGCGATCAGTGCCAAGAGCGCGAGGATATTTGACATCATCGAATCGGCGCGCAGCGACGTCGCCAACAACGGCGCCAGCGCTCCGGCCGCATAGGCGCCGACGGTGATGAACGCGCCGTGGCCAAAATTGAGCACGTCCATCAGGCCGAATACCAGCGTGAGGCCGGAGGCGATGATGAAGATGATCATGCCCATCGCAAGACCGGCCACCGTCAGCGTCACCCAGGTCGATGGCGAGCCGATCAGCGGCAATGCAATCAGCGCCACAACCGGCACCAGCAGCACCGGCACAAAGTCGCGGCGCTGCACCGGAAGAGACAACTCGCCGCGCGCGGTCATTGATGCTGGTCCAGATGCAGGCCGAGGAGCCGGTGCTGAAGATCGCGGTCCTCAGCCAGCTCCGCCATGGCGCCGGAATGCACTACCCGGCCATTGTCCATGACCGCGACCGCGTCGCCGAGCGATTTCGCGAACAGGAAATTTTGCTCAACCACGAGGATAGTGGCACCGGAGGATTTTTTCAGTTCCTGGAACGCCGCGATCATGTTGCCGATGATCGCGGGCGCGAGGCCTTTGGTCGGCTCGTCGATCAAAAACAGCTTGCGCGGTTCGATGATGGCGCGCGCGATCGAGAGCATTTGCTTTTGCCCGCCGGAAAGCACGCCGGCCGCCAGCGACCAGAACTTTTCGAGCGCTGGGAACAGGCCGAAGATCCAGCGCAACCGCGCCTCGTCGATCGGGCCGGAACGCGCCGCCAGCAGCAGATTTTCGCGAACCGTCAGATCGGCAAAGATGCCCATGTTCTCGGGCACGTAAGCGATGCCCGATTGCGCGATGTCCGGGGTCGCCCAAGCCGTAATGTCGTTGTTGTCGAAACGCACGGTGCCCGCCGAGGCGTGCCACAGCCCCATGATGGTGCGAAGCGTCGTGGTCTTGCCGGCGCCGTTGCGGCCGAGCAGCATGGTGAGCGCACCGCGCGGCACCGCGAGGTCGACGCCCTGCAAAATATGATACGGCCCGATGTGAGTGTTGACGCCGGACAATGTGAGCAGCGGAGCGCCGTCAGACATTCGCGGCTCCGAGATAAGCCTCTTGCACCACCGGCAGCGCGATCACGCTCGCGGGGTCGCCGTCGGCCACGAGCTGGCCGTTGTGCAAGACGATGATGCGGTCGGCGAGCGAACGCACCACGTCCATCTTGTGCTCGACCAGAAGAATGGTGCGATCGCTCGTCGCTTTGATCGAATGAATGAGGTCGAGAACGACCGGCACTTCGTCAACGCTCATGCCGGCGGTGGGCTCGTCGAACAAAAAGACTCGGGGCTGCAGCGCAATCAGGATGGCGACTTCGAGCTTGCGCTGATCGCCATGCGGCAAGAGGCCGGCGCGCACGTCACGCCGTGCGGTTAGGCCGACTTGACGCAGAATGTCGTCGGCTTCCGCGATCAACTCGGTGTGCGCCCGCCAGGTGTGGATCAGATCGAGGCCGGCGCCGCGGCGACTTTGCACTGCGAGCCGCGCGTTCTCGTGAACGCTGAGATACGGGAACAGATTGGTCAGCTGGAAACCGCGGCCAAGCCCGCGGCGCGCGCGCTCCGACGGCGCCGTTGACGTGATATCCACGCCCTTGAACAACACCTGGCCGGCGGTGGCCCTGAGCTGCCCGGAGATCAGATTGAAATAGGTGGTCTTGCCGGCGCCATTCGGGCCGACGATGGCGGTGAGCGTGCCCGGATGAAACGCGCAGCTCACCGCGTCGACGGCGAGGTGGCCCCCGAAGCGGATGCTGAGTTCGCGCGTTTCGAGGACGTTCTCCTGCCGGCTATCGAGCATTTCCGCTCATTCCCGCGCAAGCGGGAATCCAGTCGGAAACCCCAGCGTCTCAACAGAACGTCCGGCCCGCGATCTCATCTTTTATTGCGGATCGGAACCGGAATTTCCGAAGCCGGGATTTCACGGACCAGATCCAGCAAATCCCAGTCGTTCTTGCGATCGGCTTTGATCTTGAACACGAACATCGACTGCATCGCCTGATGATCTTCCTTGCGGAACGTCATCTTGCCCTTTGGCGTGTCGAACTCCATGCCTTCCATGGCGGCGATCAGCTTCTCGGTGTCGGTGCCGCCGGCCTTTTTGATCGCCGTCACAACCGCGCTCGCCGCCGCCATGCCGCCGCAGGTGAAAAAGTCGGGCGGCATGTGGAAGCGCTTTTCGTGCTCGGCTACGAGCCAGTCGTTCATCGGGTTCTTGGGGAAGCCGTAGTAATAATAGATCGTGCCCTCGGCACCGGCCAATTGCTTCCACGTCTGCATCACCGGAAGAATATTGCCGCCCGGCGCCAGTGCGATGCCGTAGCGTTCCGGCTTCATGTCGGCGAGCTTGACCGCGGGATTGGGGCCGGCCCAGAGCACGGCAATAACCTTGCCGCCGGGCCTGTCTTTGAGCGCATCGAACAGCCGTTGCGCCGACGCCGTGAAGTCGGTGGTCAAATACGGCGCATATTCCTCAAACACCACTTTGGAGTTGCTGTGCGACTCTACCAGCGCGGCTTTGAACGCCGCGATACCGTCATGGCCGAAGGCGATATCCTGCGCCAAAGTTGCAATTGCGACGTCGCCCTTGCCGAGCGCAACCGCGCCCGACAGCGCGTCCTGAGACGAGTTGCGGGCGCTGCGGAAGATGTAGCGATTCCACTTGTCGCCGGTGATGGTGTCTGCGACTGCGGGCTCGACCAGCAGGATCTTCTTGGCATCCTCGGCGACCGGCAGCATCGCAATGGTCGCACCCGACGAGGAGGTGCCGATGGCAAGATCGACATGGTCATCGGCATATGCCTGTTCGAGGAGCGACTTGGCCACGTCCGGCTTGCCCTGATCGTCTTTGGGCAGAATGACGATCTTGCGGCCATCCAGCATCATGGTACCGCCGGTAAGATACTCCAAACCGAGCATGAGCCCGGCCTCGGTCTGTTTGGCATAGGCCTCAAGCGGGCCGGTTTTGCTGTAGATCAGCGCGATCTTGATGTCGGCGGCATGAGCAGTGAGCGCGGCCGAGGCGGCCCACGCACCCGCCGCAAGAACCATTCCGGCAAGAAATTTCTTCACCTCTACCTCCCCTTACGCTGCACCACGCTGGCACCCAGCACCCATTCCCTGGCGGCCCTATTCGAGCCTGTATCATTTCTGCGGCAGTACAGCTACCGCTTCAATCTCAAACACTAGTCCGTCGGCAGCAAGTCTGGAAATGACGAGCAGCGTACTAGCCGGTGGCGCGCCCGTGTTGAAATAGCTGTCGCGGATTTCGCGAAAGTCTTTGATGTGCGCGGTATCGACCAGGTAGTTGGTGATCTTCACTACGTCCTTGAACGTGGCGCCGACTTCGGCCAGCGCTGATTTCAGATTCTCGAAAGCCTGAACCATTTGGGCGCGGGCGTCGCCGGGCGCGCCGACGACTTTGCCGTTACGGTCGAGCCCGATCTGTCCGGCGATATAGACGGTGCGTCCCGGCCCGGTCACCTCGACCACGTGGGTGTAACCCGGCGGTTTTGACAATGCTTGCGGATTCAAATGGCGTACACTGCTCACGTTACCCTCCTCGCGGGTTGTTCCCCTTGAAATCTTAATCTCCAGAGCAACATTAATTGCATATCCGGGGCTAAAGAGAACACAGAAACAAAAGCAGGCAGCGATGGGCAGTTCACGGCAACTCCGTCTCGGCGCGTTCATGCGGCCGACCACCATCCATACCGGCGCCTGGCGCTATCCTGGCGCCTTTCCGGACTCCAATTTCAATCTCGCCCATATCAAGCGGTTTGCGCAAACGCTGGAGCGGGCCAAGTTCGACGCCTTCTTCATGGCCGACCATCTGGCCGTGCTCAACATGCCGCTCGACGCGCTCAAGCATAGTCACACGGTGACCTCGTTCGAGCCGTTCACACTGCTGTCCGCGCTGGCGATGGTGACGGACCATCTAGGCCTCGTCGCCACCGGCTCGACCACCTTTGATGCGCCCTATCACGTCGCCCGGCGCTTTGCCTCGCTCGATCATATCAGCGGCGGCCGCGCCGGCTGGAACATCGTCACCACGTCCAATCCGGACGCGGCGCTGAACTTCGGCATGACCGACCACATGGAGCACGGCGAGCGTTATCGCCGCGCCCGCGAATTCTACGACGTCGTCACCGGACTTTGGGATTCATGGGCCGACGACGCCTTCATCCGCGATGTCGAACACGGGCTGTTTTTTGATCCCGACAAGCTGCACGTGCTCAATCATAAGGGCAAATATCTTTCCGTCCGCGGCCCGCTCAACATCGCGCGCCCGATCCAGGGCTGGCCGGTGATCGTGCAAGCCGGGGCGTCGGATTCCGGCCGGCAGCTTGCAGCCGAGACCGCGGAAGCGGTGTTCACGCCGCCGAGCACCATCGACGCCGGCCGCGAATTCTACGCCGACGTGAAAGCGCGCATGGCAAAGGCTGGCCGGTCGCCCGATCACATGAAGATCATGCCGGCCTGCTTCGTTGTCGTCGGCGACAGCATCGAAGCAGCGCGGGCGAAACGGGCGAAGCTCGACAGTCTCGTCTATTACGACAACGCCATCGCTTCGCTGTCGATCGCGCTCGGGCACGACGCCTCGCGCTTCGATCCGGACAAGCCGCTGCCCGAAATTCCCGAGAGCAACGCCAGCAAAAGCGCCCGCGACCGCGTGGTCGCCATGGCGGCACGAGAAAAACTTACCGTGCGACAGCTTGCGCAACGCCTCGGCGGCTATTCCGGCCTCGCCATGGTCGGCACGCCAAAAACGATCGCCGACGAAATGCAGGAATGGCTGGAGACGCAAGCGAGCGACGGCTTTACCATCATGTTCCCCTATCTGCCCGGCGGCCTTGACGACTTTGTCGAACAGGTGGTGCCGGAATTGCAGCGCCGTGGCATCTTCCGCCGCGAATACGAGGGCAAGACGTTGCGCGAAAATCTGGGCCTGCCGCGGCCGGAAAACCGCAACTTCGAAGCACGCCGCGCGGCGGAGTGAGGCACGATGAGAGTCTGGTTGATCCGCACGGTCGGGCTCTTGTTGTTCGCCACGGCAATCATGGCCGGTGACGGCGCCAGCGCAGCACAAGTTGCCGCCAATGATGCCTGCTCAGCGTACGGCTACGCGCGGGGCACCCACGACTATGCGGTGTGTCGCATGAATGTGAGACATTATTGGTCTGCGGGGCCGTGCAACCATCCCCGTTTTGCCTCCATCCACCGCAGATATTGCAACCTGATCCCGACAATTGATTTCTAAGCCTTCATCGTCTGTTCAAGCCTTGGAGTAACGACATGAACACCGGCATGCGTCTGATTTTCGCTGTCGCCGCTATCGCGCTTGCCACCCTGTCGCCGGCGGCGGCGCAGAACGTGGACTGGCAGGCGTTCCAGCCGCCGGGCGGTGGCTTTAGCATCGAGATGCCAGGCAAGCCGCAGCTCAAGAGCGAACAGAGAAATGGCCACAAGGTCGATACCGCGCTCATTGGCCTCGACAAGGCAGCCGCCGGCACCGACCTCGTTTTCATGCTGAAATATCAGGCGCAATCAGAAACGCCCGGGCCGGAAGCGGCGACCATTCTCGACGCCGTCGTAAAAGGGATGTCCGAAGGCAACACCACGATATCGAGCGCCGACGACGACATCGGCGACTTTCCGGCGCGGGCCTTTCGTCATGCAGGATAAGGACAAAGACGTCTACAGCGTCCGCGTCGTCATCACCGACCGCTATTTCGTCACTGTGATGTTCATCGGACCACCCGACAATGCGCTCGGCAAGCGCTTCCTCGATTCGTTTTCGGTGAAGTAAGCGCGAAGCTGCGCGGGAGCGCGCATAGGATTATTATTCGCGGTCCTGGCAAGACTCGAACTTACGACCTTCGGTTTAGGAAACCGCTGCTCTATCCGGCTGATCGTCTCAGACTAAACGACGCTCACCGCCCTACTCGGGCCTAAGCAGCGAGAAGCTCCTGCACGCGAGGCCACGCCTCGCCGCCCTTCTCCTCCATCAGCGGCAAATATTTCGGATTGAACCATGCGGCAATCGCGTCCTGGTAGGGCTTGCGGGAGCGCATGCGATCGTACCACGCCGCAACGCGCGGGCGCTGCTCTATCATTCCCGGCAAGAACTTGAGGTGATCGAGCCGCGTGACGTAGGGCGCGTAACCCAGGTCGGCGAGCGAATAGGTCTTGCCCGTCAGCCATGGACCTCCATGGTCCGCCAGCGCCCGGTCCATATCCGCAATCATCTTGTCGAGCCGCTTGATCGCAGCCGGAAAGGCCGGATTCTCCGTGCCCTTTTGCAGCTGGCGCAGATTCGCCAGCCACCCGGGGCGCGCCTTTTCCATCACGTCGTACATCTCCGGCTGATACTGATGATGAAAAGCAATCGACATCGATACTGTCCCTGTCGCCGGGAAGATCGCCGCATCGATGAACTTGGTGAAGCCGCGCATGCGCGCACGAGCGTGCGCGTCGGCCGGCTTGAGCGGCCGATCCGGAAACGCCTCGTCGATGTATTCGCAGATGACGGTCGATTCGCAGACAACAAAATCATCGTGCACCAGGGTCGGTACGTAGCCGTTCGGGTTGAGCGCCAGATAGTCGGGCCTTTTCTGGTCACCGGCGCGCAGATTGAGATGCTTGCCTTCGTAGGCGATCTCCTTCTCGGCGAGGCACAGCCGGACTTTCTGGGCGCAGACCGACATATCGTTGTGATAGAGCGTAAGCGCCATGATTTCTCTCCCGAACCGTTGTCTTGATCTTAGAGTATTGGCAAAGGGGCGCACCTAGCCCTTACCAACATACAATGGCGGTCCCGGCAAGACTCGAACTTGCGACCTTCGGTTTAGGAAACCGCTGCTCTATCCGGCTGAGCTACGGGACCATGCGTGGAGGCCAGCTTATACCATAACTCGCAGCAACCGTGGTGCTGAGCCCGGCAGCGGCTTCACGTCACAGCGCCATGACCACCGACTTGACCTCGGTATAAAGGTCGATGACCTCGCGGCCTTTTTCGCGTCCCCAGCCGGATTGTTTGAAGCCGCCAAACGGCAAAGCGGGATCGATCGAGCTGTGAACGTTGACGCCGACAGTGCCCGCCCTGATCTTGCGGGCCATCTGGTGGGCGATGCTCAGATCGCGTGTCCAGACGCTGCCGGCGAGCCCGTACATGGTCCGGTTGGCTTCTTTGGCGATCTCATCGAGATCGTCGTCGTCGAACCGCATGGCGCAGAGCACCGGGCCGAAAATTTCTTCGCGGATGACCGACATTTCGGGGCGGGTGTCGGTCAGGATTGTCGGCTCGATAAAATATCCCTCGTTGCCGATGCGGCTTCCGCCGGTGATGACCGTAGCGCCGTCATTTTCGCCTTGCTCGAGGTAGCCTGAGACCCGTTCCAGCTGATCCTTGGAAACCAGCGGCCCCATCTGCGTGCCCTCGCTCAAGGCATGACCGACACGAATCTTCTTCGCCTCCTGCGCAACGCCGGCGATGATCTGGTCGAAAACGCGCTTGTGGGCGTAGAGCCGCGAGCCGGCAGCGCAGACCTGGCCTGAATTGGTGAAGATCGCGCGCGCCGCGCCCGGGATGGTCACGTCGACATCGGCATCCGGAAAGATGATCACCGGCGACTTGCCGCCCAGTTCGAGCGAGACTTTCTTCAGATTGCCAGTCGCGGCTTTGATGATGAGCCGGCCTACTTCGCCAGAGCCGGTGAATGCGACCTTGTCGATATCGGGGTGCGCAGCGATGGCAGCGCCTGCCGTCGGCCCAAAGCCCGGTACGATATTGACCACGCCGTCGGGAATTCCGGCTTCCTGGATCAGTCGGCCGAGGCGAAGCGCGGTCAGCGGTGTCTGCTCGGCAGGTTTCAGAACCGCCGTGCAGCCGGTCGCCAGCACAGGCGCGAGTTTCCAGCACGCCATCATGATCGGCGAATTCCAAGGGATAATCTGGCCGACGACGCCGATCGGCTCTTTGACCGTGAAAGCGTGGACCTTCGGCGCGCTCGACAGCGCGATGGTTTCGCCGGTGATCTTGGTCGCCCAACCCGCGGTGTAGCGCAGCGATTTACAGCTGAGCATGAGATCGAAACCGCGCACATTGGGAGCCGGCTTGCCGTTGTTCAGCGCCTCCAGTTCAGCAAGCTCAGCGGCGTTTTGTTCGATCAGTTCGGCGAGCTTCCACATCATGCGGGCACGCTCGCTTCCCGTGACGCGGCTCCAGGGGCCCTCAAACGCCTTGCGCGCGGCGGCGACCGCCTTGTCGACATCGGCGGCGTCGCACTCGGCAACTTGAGCAATCACTCGCCCAGTCCCTGGATCGAACGTGTCGAACGTCTTCCCGGAGACGGCGTCGACCCACTTGCCGCCGATCAATGCCTGATGTTTCCCGGCGAGAAACTTCGATGTCGCTTCACTGAGATGAGGGTGGGCAAGAGGGATATTCACGATGCGTCCTCCACATGATCCAGATCGTTGCCGTTCGGCCGCAGACACGTTATATTCATTGGAATATAGCGAACTATGCCTGAAAACCAGGCCGATGAGAAGAGTGAAATCCATGAGAATCCGAAGCGAGAAGCTGACAACGTGTAGTGTTGGTTCCGACGGCACTAGCGTCGGCCTTGAATTTCTCGACTCATCCGGCGCGACGGTCGCCGTGGAGTTTCCGCTGGATCAGGCCGAAGCCATCGTCATGACATTGCCGCACCTGTTGGCGCGCGCGCTGGTTAGGTGCACGGGTAATGATGATGCGCGGTATGTTTTTGATCTTGAAGAGTGGTCAGTCGAGCGCGCCAAGGACCAGAATTGCCTGATTGCCACGTTGAAAACCAGGAACGGTTTTGAGGTCTGCTTTGGCATTCCGTCGGAGGCTTGCCAATCGCTAGGTTCTGCTTTGCGGCGCAGCGCCGATGACGCGGTCGAAGTGAGCGTGGTCGGTGAGGAGGCGGTCGTTCCCAGCCGCGACAGATTGAACTGAGAGGGCAGCTTCCCACGGAGGACGCGCTGCTAAAGCAGGCTCGGCGTATGCGCCCGGGCGTCGCGCTATATTCACTTGTATATAGCCAGTCGCCTAGGTAGCATCGGGACAGACGCGCCACCGGATCGCGAGTTGGCGCGCTTTACAAAACCAGGGAGGAATTCGATGTCGACATCCACCGGCAGCGCGTTTGATCCGCAACAGGCGCTTTCGCAGCATGTGCTGAAGAATTTTTACATCGGCGGTGACTGGGTCAAGCCGCAGTCCGATCAGAAACTCGAATTGATCTCGCCGCTCACCGAAGAATGCTTTCTGAGTTTGCCGGAAGCGTCCACGGCCGACGTCGATCGGGCGGTGAAAGCCGCACGTCAAGCTTTCGATCATGGGCCTTGGCCGCGGATGACGCCGCAAGAGCGCTCCAAATTCGTCCTCGCGATCGGCGAGGAGATGAAAAAGCGCGCCCCGCTTCTGACCGATGTATGGACGGCTCAGGTCGGCGCGCCGACAAGCTTCGCTGGATACATCATCAACTTTGCGCCGCAACTGTTTGAATTCTACGGCAAGCTCGGCGCCAGCGCCGACTTTGCCGAAACCCGCGACATGATGAACGGCGGCAAGGCCCTAGTCATCCGCGAACCGGTCGGCGTAGTCGGCATCATCACGCCGTGGAACGCGCCAATGGTGCTGATGTCTTATGGGGTCGCGGCGGCTCTCACCGCCGGCTGCACCATCGTCGCCAAGCCGGCGCCGGAGACGCCGATCGAGGGCCAGCTTCTCGCCGAATGCGCCGAAGCCGTCGGCCTGCCGCCCGGCGTGCTCAACGTCGTCCCGGCGGGACGCGAAGTCGGCGATTATCTGATCAACCGGCCGGAAATCGACAAGGTCAGCTTCACCGGCAGCGTTGCCGGCGGCAAGCGCATCGCAGAAGTCTGCGCCAAGCGGTTGGCGCGGTACACGCTGGAGCTCGGCGGCAAATCGCCGGCAGTGGTCCTCGACGATGCCGATCTTTCGAACGCGATCGGCACCATCGTCCCCTTCGCCATGCCGATGACCGGTCAAATCTGCTTTTCGCTCACCCGCGTGCTGGTCTCGAAGAAGCGCCACGACGAAGTGGTCGACGCCTACAGCCAGGCGGTCAAGAAAATCGCCGTCGGCGACCCGTGGAAGGCGGATACCCAGATGGGTCCGCTGTCGATGAAACGGCAGCTCGATCGCGTCATGGGCTACATCGAAAAGGGCCGCAAGGAAGGCGCCAAGCTCGTCACCGGCGGCGGCCGCCCCAAGGATATGAATCGCGGCTACTTCGTCGAGCCGACGATTTTCTCCAACGTCGACACCGATATGACGATCGCGAAGGAAGAGATCTTCGGGCCGGTCGTATCGGTGATGCCTTACGACAACGAAGAGGACGCCATCCGTATCGCCAACAGCAGCACCTACGGCTTAAGCGGCGCGGTGTTCAGCAGCGATCCGGATAAAGCATTGGCCGTAGCGCGGCGCATCCGTACCGGCAATGTGTCGATCAACGGACTGAAGCTGGACAACGCAGTACCGTTCGGCGGCTACAAGGAATCCGGCGTCGGTCGCGTCGGCGGACCGGAAGGATTGGAAGCCTACCAGGAGATCAAGTCGGTCTATCTGCCGGGTTGAGCCTGCTGATCACGAACGGCGCGCGTCGTTACGCGTGTGTGTGTTTTGGGAAATCGCCGCTAGCCTACCGCGGCGGTTTCCTCCCGCACTTCGTCGGTGTGAACTTTGAAGCCCGCGAGGGTGTTAGGGCCGAACGAAGTCGTGATCGCAACGTCGGTGGCGTCGCGGCCGCGCGCCATCAGGATGCGGCCGATGCGCGGGGCATTGTGGCGGGCGTCGAAGGTGTACCAGCGGCCGCCGAGAAAGACTTCGAACCAGGCGGAAAAATCCATCGGCTCCGGATCGGGCGGCACGCCGATGTCGCCGAGATAGCCGGTGCAATAACGCGCCGGCACGTTCATGCAGCGGCACAACGTGATCGCCAGGTGCGCGAAATCGCGGCAGACACCGCGGCGCTCGGTGTGGGTAAGCCAGGCCGTTCTGGTCGGATTGGCGAACTGGTAACCGAACGTGGTGCGATCGTGGACGTAATCGCAGATCGCCTGAATGAGCGGCCAGCCCTTGGGGACGTTGCCGAATGTCGACCACGCCAACTGGACAAAATGATCGGTTTCGCAATAGCGGCTACCGAGCAGATAAACCAGCGTATCGACCGGAAGCTTCTCCAGCGGATGCTGCTCGGCGTTCGGCGCAAAATCGTCCGGCGCGCCGGAATCCGCGATCAAAAAATCCGTGGAGAGCGTAAGCCGGCCCCTGGGGGCGTGGACCACATGGCAGACGTTGCCGAAACCATCCTGATAGGCATTGATCGGGATCGCCGGATTAAGCCACGGCCGGTCCAGCGTCAGCAAATCGGCAGCGCGCGACGGATGCACGCTCAGCATCAGAATCATCGGCGTCGGTTGCGGACACTCGTAGGCGATTTCGTAGCCGGCACGAATTTTCATCGACGGACGCTTTGGCCGGACGCGGCGGAAATTTTACGATTGAAAGTGGGCATTCCCGGCTTTGTGTCTTGAGTATCAGCGGCGCTGCTCTACAATAGCGTGTATATTACATGCATTTCTCGGGCCAAAAGTGCTCCAAGAATTCCCCAATGCGTTGCCCGCTTTTGCTTTGCAAATGTGAACTCCGATGAAGGAGCCCGCGAAACGTTTGCTGGCAACCGGCGAATCGGTACCTGTCTCCGTCTACAACCCCAATGGCGGCTCGCCGTTCCTTCTGGTCGCCGATCATGCCGGCAACATGATCCCGCGCGCACTTGGCCGGCTCGGCGTGGCGCCGCAGGAGCTGCGCCGGCATATTGCCTGGGACATCGGTATTGCCGGTGTTGGACGCATCTTGGCGGACGCGCTCAGCGCCGTGCTGATCCAGCAAGCTTATTCGCGCCTTGTCATCGACTGTAATCGGCCGCCGGGTATGCCGTCATCAATTCCGGAAGTCAGCGAACTCACACGCATACCGGGCAATGTCGGTTTGAGCGATGAAGACAAGGCGCTGCGCATCAAGGAAATTTTTGCGCCCTATCACGAGCGCATCGACACCGAGATCAAACGGCGCTGGCGCGTGCGCATGCCGGCGGTGCTGATTTCACTGCACAGTTTCACACCGATCTTCAAGGGCGTGCCGCGACCTTGGCATATCTCCATTCTTTATAACCGCGATCCGCGGCTGCCCCGGCACCTCCTGGCGATGCTCAAGGCAGAGACTGGCCTCGCGGTCGGCAACAACGAGCCCTACGTCGTGAGCGACTCGACCGACTACACCATTCCGGTGCACGGCGAACGCATGGGGTTGCCGCACGCCTTGATCGAGATCCGCCAGGATTTGATCGCCGAAGATCGCGGGCAGCACACCTGGGCACTCCGGCTCGCGCGGCTTCTCCCCCGCGCGTATGCGGGCATGGCGGCCACTTGACGCACGGCTTGATCACGCGTGCAGACGCCGTCGGCGATCGCTAGATATAACGAAAGCCGCCGACCCCATTGTTGGACCAACGCGGCGGCACGGGAGCGAGCGTCTCGGAAGGAGCGTCATGGCCAAACTCACTCAAAGCTACGTCCACGGCGTCTCCGCGACCCCACTGATCGGCGAAACCATCGGCGTTCACTTCGACAAGGCCGCGGCGCGATGGGGCGAACGCGACGCGCTGATCGTGCGGCAGCAGAATGTCCGCTGGACCTACGCCGAGTTGAAAACGCGGGTTGATGCATTCGCCGCCGGCCTGCTCGCGCTCGGACTCACGCGCGGCGACCGCGTCGGCATCTGGTCGCCGAACAATTCCGAGTGGGTGGTCACCCAATTCGCCACTGCCAAAGCCGGGCTGATCCTCGTCAACATCAATCCGGCGTACCGGCTGTCCGAGCTCGATTACGCGCTCAACAAAGTCGGCTGTAAGGCGCTCATCACTGCGGATTCGTTCAAGACCAGCGACTATGTCGGCATGCTGCGCGAGCTTGCGCCGGAGATCGACCGCAGCGCGCCCGGCCAGTTGCAATCAAAGCGTCTGCCGGCGCTGGCGACGCTCATTCGTATCGGCGACGACGAGAAGCGCGGCTTTCTGCGTTTCGCCGACGTACTGCGCATGGGTGGCGACCGCCATCGCGCGCAGTTGGCCGAGCTTGCCGCCACGCTGCAATTCGACGATCCGATCAATATCCAGTTCACCAGCGGCACCACCGGCACGCCCAAGGGAGCGACGCTGACCCATCACAACATTCTCAACAACGGCTACTTCATCGGCGAGGCGCAACGGCTCACCGATCGCGACCGGGTCTGCATTCCGGTGCCGCTTTATCACTGCTTCGGCATGGTGCTCGGCAATCTCGCCTGCATCACTCACGGCGCAGCGATGGTTTATCCGTCGGAAGGTTTTGATCCGCTGGCGAGCTTGCAAGCCGTCGAGGACGAGCGCTGCACCGCGCTCTACGGCGTGCCCACCATGTTCATCGCCGAGCTTGGCCATCCCGATTTCAAGCGCTTCGATCTGTCGTCACTGCGCACCGGGATCATGGCCGGCTCGCCGTGTCCAACCGAAGTGATGAAGCGCTGCGTCGCCGAAATGCACATGAGCGAAGTCACCATCGCCTACGGCATGACCGAAACCAGCCCGGTGAGCACGCAGACCTCGCACGACGATCCGCTCGAGCGCCGCGTCGCCACGGTCGGCCGCATTCATCCGCACGTGGAGATCAAGATCGTCGATGGCGACGGCCGCATTGTGCCGCCGGGCACCGCTGGCGAATTATGCACCCGCGGCTATTCGGTGATGCTCGGCTACTGGGATGATGACGAACGCACCAAAGAAGCGATCGATCCCGCCCGCTGGATGCACACCGGCGACCTCGCGACGCTCGACGAGGACGGCTACTGCAACATCGTCGGCCGCATCAAGGACATGGTGATCCGCGGCGGCGAGAATGTTTATCCGCGCGAAGTCGAGGAGTTTTTGTTCCGCCACCCCAAGATCGCAGCGATCCAGGTGGTCGGCGTGCCGGATCGAGAAATACGGCGAAGAGCTATGCGCCTGGGTGCAGCTCAAGCCCGGCATGAGCGCGAACGCCGAAGAGGTCCAAAGCTTCTGCAAAGGCCAGATCGCGCACTACAAGATCCCGCGCTACATCAAGTTCGTCGACGCCTTCCCGATGACGGTGACCGGAAAAGTGCAGAAGTTCGTCATGCGCGAAGCGATGATCAACGAATTGGGCTTGAGCGAGCAGAAGACCGCGTAACGATCTTCTCAGCTCTGGTCCCACTCCACCCGCGCGGCGCCCGGTGTCACGGGGTCGTAGTACCACTTCAGCCCCAGCGGCTCCTCGCTCAGTACGTCGGTCTTGAAACTCCGCCAGGCTTGAAGTTCGAAGTAGTCGAGCGGACCGCCGTGAGCGCGAAGACGATGCGGTATGCCCGGAGGAAAGTAGACCAACGTGCCGGGTTCGAGTTCCTGCCTCGTATCGCCGACTTCGACCACGCCACGGCCCTTGAAGGTGATGTAGCAATGGGACGCGCCGCCGGGATTGGCGGCGGTGCCGATGTGCCGATGATAGGGCGACGATCCGCCGTCGTGATAATGCATCTCGCCCGCCTGGATTGCATTGGTTGGCGTGAGCCGCGCACCATCGAGAAGTCTGACGGTCGAACTCGGCGCAAAAGCGCCGCACCCGGCCGCCGCTGGCGTCACTGAGAGGGCGAAGCGTGCCGCGATTGAAGAAATATCCCGGCCCGCCCTGTAATCCCCCTTCCACGGCGGCGGGTGGCTTGGGCGTTACCATGTGAAGCAGCTCAAGCGCCGCGCCGGACGCCTCAAATCGCGCGGTTTCGCCTGGCACGAGCAGCACACCGGCGCCCTCTTCCGCTGCATGCGACTTTCCGTTGAAGCTGACGGTGCCGGCTTTCGCCGCCTCGATGACGTAGACAAGGTGGTAGTCGTCGCGCGCGTTCACCTCCAACTGGCGGCCCGGCAGCACCGTCCGCTGATAGACGGTCAGCGTCTTCGAACCACACAGACCATCGCTGCAAAGCGTCCGCTCCAGCCCGGACGCGACCGGTTTAGCTTCCGCGGTGTTCCAATTAATGATGGAAATGTCGCTGATGGTCGGATCGCCCACTGTTGGGCCCTTGTTTGTTGGCATTGGCTTTCCTCGACAGTCTGATGCTGGCGTCGCCACACTCCTACGCCATGATTGAGCCGGTAGCCAACCTCACCATTGCGCGTCTGCTGGCAGCGTTTTGCATGCGGGGAGGTGCAGAAGTTCATCATGCGCGAAGCGGTGATCGACGAACTCAGCCTGCACGAGCAGAAGAAGGCGTGAAAACTTGCGGGAAGTTTTACTAGCCGCTCGTCCCCGCGAAAGCGGGGGCCCAGTGCTTTCTTCACTACCCGTACTGGATTCCCGCGTTCGCGGGAATGAGCGCAAATGGACGTTAAACCTCTTCCTCAAGCACGCTTTCCAACTCAACATGCATACGCTCACCAGCCGCGGCATGATGCCCGTCGCCGGCGGCGAGGAGCGCTTTTGCTTCTTCCACCGTTTCCGCTTCCACCCACCATTCCTCAAGCCGCGTCACCAGGACGGTGGCGTGGAAAGTGCGGAGTTTCGGCTCCGGCGGCGGTGTTGGTTCAAACTTACGAGCAAGGGCAGGCATTTTCGCGGTTCCCGGCGGCGAATCGGTTGAGTGCAAATACTTTACCGTAAAAACGCCCCGCAGAACAAACCATAAACGAGGCGGCCCGTGCGAGTCGGATTTAGGCCCGGAACGCGGTATCATTCATTGTGTTGTCAGTATGCCGTTGAGCAGGAGTTAACCGTGGCACCGCGCGCTTATTGGAAGGGCTATTTGAGGCTGTCGCTGGTTTCCTGTCCGATCGCGATCTACCCGGCGACTTCCGAGCGCGAAAAGATCAGCTTTAATCAGATCAATAAGGAAACCGGCCACCGCATCCGCTACCGCAAGGTCGACGCCGAAACCGGCGAAGAAGTGCCGTCGGACGAGATCGTCAAGGGCTACGAGGTCGCCAAGGGCGAATACATCGAGATCACCGACGAGGAGCTTGAGGCGGTCACCCTCGACAGCACCAAAACCATCGACATCGACGAGTTCGTGCCGAAGGACGAGATCGACGAGCTCTATAACATCCGGCCGTACTACATCGCGCCCGACGGCAATGTGGGCCAGGACGCCTTCGTGGTCATCCGCGACGCCATCGAACAGATGAAGATGGTGGCGATCGGCCGCGTGGTCCTCACAAGCCGTGAGCACGTCATCGCCATCGCGCCGCGCGGCAAGGGCCTGATGGGCACGCTGTTGCGTTACCCCTATGAGGTGCGCGACGCGGGCGAGTATTTTGACGACATTCCGAACGTGAAGCTGACCAAGGACATGATGGATTTGGCGCGGCACATCGTCGAAACCAAGCGCGGCCATTTCAAGCCGCAGGAATTTGAAGACCATTACGAGCACGCGCTGAAGGATCTGATCGAGAAGAAGGCCAAGGGCCTGAAGATTGAAGTGCCGAAGCAGGAGCCGACCGGCAAGGTCATCAATCTAATGGATGCGCTGCGCCGTTCTGTACAGGCGGAAAGCGGCCGCGCAACGCGCGCAGCAGCAGCACCACGCGCCGCGGCCGCTCCCGCCAAAAAGGGCCGCAAGAAAGTCGAAGGCCAGAAAGAAATGCTGCTGCCGATCGCCGGCAAAAAAGCCGCGCGCGAAGAGCATCGCAAGCCGGCGCGATCCAACGGACGGCAACGGAAGGCCGGCTAAACCGCACATTGTAGGGTGGGTTGAGCAAAGCGAAACCCACCGTGGCTTGACGAGGAGTCGATGGGTTTCGCTTTGCTCAACCCATCCTACGAAAATCTTTCTTAGTTCTGGAATTTTGGCAGGTCGGCGTGCACTTCAGCCGCCGGTGCCGCGGCTTTTTCCGCCGGCGCCGTTTGCGGATTAATGCTCAAGCTTTTCTTGATCTGAACCTCGGCACGCAATTGCATCAGCACTTGCTCGACCAGATGGCGCGCAAACGCCAGCCCGGCGTCGCGCACGCGCTGGTTCGTAGTCGGGCTGGTGAATTGTTCGATCTTGGTGCGCACCGCCTGCTCGAAACGCTCGAAATCGGCGTCGGGCCGGTGCAGCACGATGTCGCCGCCCATCAGCCTGAGGCGCGGCACCAGATCCTTGTGGCAATGCCGGCAGACGCCGGACCCGCGGAGCGCACGCTGCGAGAGTTATTGCCGGGCGCGCTGGTGTAGCGGCATCTCCAGCGGCATCGCGCCGGTCGTGGCTGCTAAGTCTCGGTCGCGCAACGCGTTTTGCGAAGGCCCGAACCGCCGCAGTACCGCCGTATTCAGGCCGTTCGCTTGGCAACCGATGGGTGCGTTGCGGGACGGGGTTACCGTGGCAGCTTTTGCGGCCGCTGTGGCTGTTGGCGGAGGTCTTGGCGTGGCCGCAGAGCAGCGGCCACAGCCGGCGAGCGCCTGCGCGGGCGAGATCGTTACACACGGCACTGCGAGCCACATCAGCGATGGCCGCAGCTTTGTTCTTGATGATGGCCGGGAGGTGCGATTGGCCGCGATCGACGTGCCGCGGCTGTCGAAAGACTCCGGCGCGTCGGATGGCGGCGCCGCAGCGAGAGACGGCCTTGCCACGTTGCTCGCTGGCGCGGAGATCGTGCTTAAGCAGGCCGAGCCGCAGAAGACTGATCGCTACGGCCGGATCGTGGCGTACGCTTTCGTCACGCGCGACGGCAGCGAGCGCCTGATCCAGGGCGACCTGCTCGCCGCGGGGTTTGCCCGAGCGACGCCCCGCTCGAGCAGCCGGGCCTGTGCCCTGGAACTCCTGAGCCGGGAAGACGCGGCCCGGCGGGCCAAGCTTGGCCTGTGGGCCGGTTCGTATTATGATTCACTCGACGCTGAGAACCCCGCCGCGGTGCTGGCGAAGCAGGGCCGTTTCGCGCTGGTCGAGGGTAAGGTGGTTTCGGTCCGCGAAAGCGGGGCCACCATCTACGTGAACTTCGGGCGGCGGTGGAGCACGGACTTCACTGTTACGATCCTGAAGAGAAATGAGCGTAGCTTTACGGCGGCGGGACTTGAACCGAAGAAACTTTCCGGGCGCCGGGTCCGCGTGCGCGGATGGATCGAGGAGCGCGGCGGCCCGTGGATCGAGGCGGCGCGGCCGGAACAGATCGAGCTGACCGACCGCGAGTGAGTGCGAAAGGTTTGCGCGCGAGGTTATGGACAGGGCGGTGACCAATTGGCGGTTCGCGGGATTGGGGAGGCTTCGGCTTCCCCGAGCCGGCATCGCCGTGCTCGCGCCGGTCCTCGCCGCGCTTGCGCTCGCCGCCTGCACGGCGTCGCCGCCTGCGGTTGAGCAACAAACTTCGCTGCTGGCGCCCCCGGCCAAGCCGGCCGAAACGAGCGACATGTCGCCGGCGGTGCTGCGCGAGCATCAGCGCATCCTCGCCGCCTATGGCGGCGTCTACAACGATCCGCGATTGCAAGCGATGCTCGAGCAGACCGTCGAGCGCCTGGTCGCGGCGTCGGAGCGGCCCGATCTGCATTACAAAGTGACTATGCTGAATTCGCAGTCGATCAACGCCTTTGCGTTGCCGACCGGACAGCTCTACGCGACCCGCGGCCTGGTTGCGCTCGCCAACGACGAATCCGAGCTTGCCTCCGTGCTCGCTCACGAAATGGGACACGTGGTCGCGCGGCACGCCGCCATCCGGGAGGAGCAGGCCAAACAGGCGGCGCTGGTCGGCCGCGTCGTCACCGACGTGATCACCGATCCGGAACAAGGCGCGCTGGCACTGGCAAAATCGAAACTCGCGCTGGCGAGCTTCTCGCGGTCGCAGGAATTCGAGGCCGATGCGATCGGCATCGGCATGGCTGCGCGGGCCGGCTACGATCCCTATGGCGCGGTGCGCTTTCTCACCTCGATGGAGCACAATTCCGAACTCAAGCCGCAGCAGAGCGGCGACATCGACCCGCGCGCGCCGGACTTCTTGTCGTCGCACCCGGCGACGCCGGAGCGGATCACCAACGCCCGCGCCAATGCGCGGCAATACACGATCCCGCCTGCCGCGGTCGGGCTGAATAAGCAGGCTTATCTCACCGGCATCGACGGCATCGTGTTCGGCGAAGACCCGAGCGAAGGCTTTGTCCGCGGCCGCCGCTTTCTGCATCCGCGGCTCGGCTTCACCTTCACCGCGCCGGACGGCTTCAGCCTGGAAAACACCGCCGAGGCGGTGCTCGGCGTCAAGCATGGCGGCGGCCAGGCGCTGCGGCTCGACGTCGTGCGCGTGCCCTCGGAGCAGACGCTCGCTGGCTACCTGACCTCGGGCTGGATCGAGAATATCGATCCCGCCACCGTTGAAGACGTCAACATCAACGGCTTCGCCGGCGCTACCGCCGCCGCCAAAGGCGATCAGTGGGACTTCCGCCTGTACGCTGTCCGGTTCGGCAGCGACGTCTATCGGTTCATTTTTGCTTCCAAGCATCGCACGCCTGAGACCGACCGCGCGTTCCGCGAGTTGGTCGGTACGTTCCGGCGCATGAGCCTTGCCGAAATCGAAGACGCCAAGCCGCTGCGGCTGCAGATCGTGACAGTTGCGCCGAGCGATACGGTCGACAAGCTCGCCACCCGGATGGCCGTTGCCGATCGCCAGGTCGAGCGCTTCCGCGTGCTCAATGGCCTCGAACCGGGCGAGCGGCTGAAGGCCGGCAGCGAAGTCAAGATCGTCGTAGAATAGCGCGGCTGGCCTCCAAGTCTTGTCGGTCCAAGTCTTGTTAGTTCAAGTCTTGTTAGTTCAAGTCTTTTCGGTCCAGGTTTCGCGGATGAGCTTGGCGATTGCGTCGCCGGCCGACCGAACGTTCTGGACCGGAAAAAACGCGGCGACATACCGGTCGGGCCGCAACAGATAAAGGCCCGCCGGATAGCCGGTGAGAAGCGCAGCGAGATCGCCGCGCAAGTCGCGCGCCGGGACAATCGGCGGAGCGACCGCGGACGCGTCCTCCTTGTCCAGCACCGCGACGCGGTGGATCGCAAGCTGGTTTGCTTTTTCGAGGCTGACGCTGTCGAGCGTTTGCGGCGGCGTTGCCGGCGGCGCCAGCAGCACAAAGCCGTCGCCGAGAACATCGTCGAGCAATGCAAAGCCCGACGCCGTCATCACCAGCGCTTGCGGAAACAGCTTGCCGACCAAAGATTGCTTGGACTCGGAAACGGATTCCGGAGCCAACAGAAAACCGCGATGGAATTTCGGCTTCGGCTTGTACTTCATCTCGGCGAAATAGGATCGGGCGGCCGGAAACAGCGCCAGCGCCCGAAAGAATGTGCGCACTGCAAGGCCTTGCAGACGTCCGCGCGGCATCATGACGTAGCCCATGCGGATCGCGAGCTGAATCATTTCCGCCGCGTGATCGCGACGCTCGATCTCATAGGTGTCGAGCAGCCGGTCGCCGAGCCGTCCCGGTATGACCGCGGCAAGCTTCCAGGCGAGATTGTGCGCATCGCGCACACCGCTGTTCATGCCCTGACCGGCAAACGGCGGCGTCAGATGCGCCGCATCGCCGGCGAGAAATACCCGATCAGCGCGCCAGCGATCGGCCATGCGCGCATGAAAAGTGTAGACCACCTTGCGGCGCAGCACCGCCTTGTCGTCGGTGCCGTACATCCGCAGCAATGCGGTCACGTTGTCCTGCGCCAACACGTCGGCATCTTGTTCGCCATCGTGCAGCATGAGCTCGAAACGGCGCGTGCCGTTTGGGCCGGGCAGCGACAGACACGGCCGCACCGTATTGCAATAGACTTTGGTGTCGCGCGTCGGATCGGTGGTCTGTTCGAGATCGACGATCAGCCAGCGTTCCCTGAAGGTCGAGCCGTGCATCTCGATGCCGAGTTTCTGGCGCACAAAACTGCGACTGCCGTCGCAGCCGACCAGATAATCGCAGGACAGATCGATGGTTTCGCCGCCATGTCGGACGCGCGCCGTCACAGATTCTGCAGACTGCGAGAAATCCGTCAGCTCCGTCTCGAACACGATGGTCGCGTTGCTCAGGCCATCGAGATGTTCGCGCAAGAGCCGTTCAAGCACCGGCTGCCGGAACGCGTTGCGGCGCGGATAACCGTATTCCAGCGTCTTCGGCTTGACCTTGAGAAAGCGCCGGCCGGCGGGGGAGAAATATTCCGAGCCGTAACCGAGCACGATCTGCGGCACCAAAGCATTGATGATGCCGACCGCCTGCATCGTGCGCAGCGATTCGTCGTCGATCGAAACCGCGCGTGGCTCCTGTACGGTTTGTGGATTGCGCTCGATGACAAGAACGTCGATGCCGTAGCGGGCCAACAGGCAGGCGAGCGTCAGTCCGGTCGGGCCGGCGCCAACGACAACGACCGGCCAATGCTTGCGCGTGATCATCGCCGCAAGACTAGCCGCAAACGTCGGAAATCAAAAATTGATCGCGCGCTTGGCAACCGCGAGCGCTGCCTCCTTCATCGCCTCGCTCAAGGTCGGATGGGCGTGGCAGGTGCGGGCAATGTCTTCCGACGAAGCACCGAACTCCATCGCGAGCGCAGCCTCAGCGATCATGGTTTCGGCGTCAGGCCCGAGTATGTGCACGCCGAGCACGCGATCGGTTTTGGCGTCCGCGAGGATTTTGACAAAACCGTCAGTCGCGAGATTGGCGCGGGCGCGGGCGTTGGCGCTGAATGGAAATTTGCCGACCTGATAGGCGATATTGGCTGCTTTGAGTTCCTCCTCGGTCTTGCCGACCGAAGCGATCTCCGGACTGGTATAGACGACGTTCGGAATCACGTCGTAGTTCACGTGCCCGGCTTGGCCAGCGATGATCTCGGCCGCGGCAACACCTTCTTCTTCTGCTTTGTGGGCAAGCATCGGGCCGGCGATAGCGTCACCGATGGCGTAAATGCCCGCGGCGCCGGTGCGAAGATGCCCATCGACGACGATACGGCCGCGATTATCCTTCTTTACGCCAACAGTTTCGAGGCCAAGTCCTTCAGTGAAAGGCACGCGGCCAATCGCTACGAGCACAACGTCGGCCTCCATCGTCTCGGCCGCGCCGCCACCCGCCGCAGGTTCGACCTTGATCTTCAGCGTTTTGCCGGCGGTGTCGATCGCGGTGACTTTCGAGGACAGCTTGAACGCTACGCCCTGCTTCTGCAGCAAACGATGAAATTGTCGCGCAACCTCGCCGTCTATGCCGGGCAGGATGTGATCGAGGAATTCGACGACCGTCACCTGCGCACCGAGCCGCCGCCACACCGAGCCGAGCTCCAGACCGATAATGCCGGCGCCGACGATAAGGAGCTTCTCGGGCACCTCTGCAAGGTCGAGCGCGCCGGTCGAAGACACAACACGCTTTTCGTCGATGTCGATGCCGTTGAGGCGAGCCACGTCCGAGCCGGTCGCGATGACGATATTCTTGGTTTCCAGCGTCTGCGTCTTGCCGTCGTCACCTTTCACTTCCACCTTGCCCGGCGCGACGATGCGGCCGGCGCCGTGAAACGCTTCGATCTTGTTTTTCTTGAACAGGAAATCGACGCCCTTGACGTTGCTGTCGACGTTCGACTGCTTGTATTTGAGCAGTGCGCCAAGATCGACGCTCGGCTTGCCGACCTTGATTCCCATCTGCGCGAAATTGTGACCGGCCTCCTCGTACAGCTCCGAGGCATGCAGCAGCGCCTTCGACGGGATGCAGCCGACGTTGAGGCAAGTGCCGCCGAAGGTCGAGTTTTTCTCGACGACCGCGGTTTTCAGCCCGAGCTGAGCAGCGCGTATAGCGCAAACATAGCCGCCGGGGCCGGTGCCGATGACGACGAGGTCGTAGGACATGACGGATGCACCTCTCGCCGTGAGAAATTATAAATCCAGAACCAAACGCGCCGGCTCTTCCAAAAAGTCCTTCACCCGCACCAGGAACGTCACCGCCTCGCGGCCATCGACGATGCGGTGGTCGTAGGACAACGCCAGATACATCATCGGCCGCGCCTCGATCTTGCCGCCGACCACCATCGGCCGCTCTTGAATTTTGTGCATGCCAAGGATACCGGATTGCGGCGCGTTGAGGATCGGCGTCGACATCAACGAACCGTAGATGCCCCCGTTGGTAATGGTGAAGGTGCCGCCCTGCATATCTTCGATCTTGAGCGTTCCATCGCGAGCGCGACGGCCAAACTCGGCGATCGTCTTTTCAATCTCGGCGATCGACTTTATGTCGCAGTCGCGCACCACCGGCACCACGAGGCCACGCTCGGTGCCGACGGCGATACCGATGTGATAGTAGTTCTTGTAGATAATATCGGTGCCGTCGATCTCGGCATTGACGGCGGGAATCTCCTTCAGCGCCTGCACGCAGGCCTTCACGAAGAAGCCCATAAAGCCAAGCTTGACGCCGTGCTTCTTCTCGAAGAGATCGCGATACTGATTACGGAGCGCCATGACGTGCGTCATGTCGACCTCGTTGAAGGTCGTGAGCATGGCGGCGGTGTTCTGCGCATCCTTGAGCCGGCGCGCGATTGTCTGGCGCAGCCGCGTCATCCGAACGCGTTCCTCGCGCGCGGCGTCGTCGGCCGGCGAAGGCGCGCGGACTTGTACCGCGGCGGCGGGCGTAGCGACCGGCGTGGGCTGCGCTGCGGCGCGCTCGATTGCCGCGAGCATGTCGCCCTTGCTGACGCGGCCATCCTTGCCGGTCCCCGGCACCGTCGATGCATCCATCCCAGTCTCGGCCGCAATCTTGCGCACTGACGGCGCCAGCGGCGCGTCGGCGGCGGGAGCTTTGAGTGAACAGCGGGCTTCGGAGGCGATGCGGCTTGCGGCGCCGCGTCGGCGGCTTTCACGGCAGGTTTTGCCGGCGCGGCGCCGGCGCCTTCCTTGATGGCGCCAAGCAGCGCACCGACGGCGACGGTATCGCCATCTTTGACGGCAACGTCAGTGAGCACACCGGCGGCCGGCGCCGGCACTTCGATCGTGACTTTATCGGTCTCAAGCTCGACCAGCGGTTCGTCAACGGCGACAGCATCGCCGGCCTTCTTGAACCACTTGCCGATGGTTGCTTCGGTCACCGACTCGCCGAGCGTTGGCACGCGAATCTCAGCCATGGTCTCTGCCTTCTGGTTCGCCGTCTCGGGATGACGATGAGAAACTATCCCAGCGCCTCTTCAAGAAAATTCTTGAGCTGGAGCTGGTGCAGCGACATTTGTCCGACCGCTGTCGATGCCGCAGCTGGCCGGCCGGTGTAACGCGCACGACGGTGTTTCGCACCGATCTGGTTGAGCACCCACTCCAGAAAGATGTCGACGAATACCCAGGCGCCCATGTTGCGCGGCTCTTCCTGGCACCAGACGATCTCGGCTTGTTTGAATCGCGACAACTCCAGCATCAGCGCTTTGGTCGGGAACGGATAAAGCTGCTCGATGCGCAGGATGTAGATATCGTCGATGCCGCGCTTTTCACGCTCGTCATAGAGATCGTAATAAACTTTGCCGGAGCAGATGACGACGCGGCGGATCTTGTCGTCGGCGACGAGCTTGATCTTCTCGTCCGGCAACAGCTGCGCGTCATCCCAAAGAAGCCGATGGAACGAGGTATCGGGCCCCATCTCATCAAGCCGCGACACCGCGCGGCGATGGCGGAGCAGCGATTTCGGCGTCATCAGGATCAGCGGCTTGCGGAAATCGCGTTTGAGCTGACGACGCAGGATATGGAAGTAGTTTGCCGGCGTTGTGCAATTGGCGACCTGCATATTGTCCTCGGCGCACATCTGCAGGAAGCGCTCGAGCCGCGCCGACGAGTGTTCCGGCCCCTGCCCCTCATAGCCATGCGGCAAGAGGCAAACGAGCCCTGACATGCGCAGCCATTTGCGCTCGCCGGAAGAGATAAACTGATCGAACAACACCTGCGCGCCGTTGGCGAAGTCGCCGAACTGCGCCTCCCACATGGTGAGCCCATTGGGTTCGGCGAGCGAATAGCCATACTCGAAGCCGAGCACGGCTTCCTCCGACAGCATCGAGTTGATGACTTCGTAGCGCGGTTGGCCTTCGCGCAAATGATTGAACGGCGTGTACCGCTGCTCGTTCTCCTGGTCGATAAACACCGAATGACGCTGCGAAAAGGTGCCGCGCTCGCTGTCCTGGCCGGACAGCCGCACTTTGTTGCCGTCGAGCAGCAAGGAGCAGATGGCGAGCGCCTCGCCGGTCGCCCAGTCGATGTTGGTGCCGGTCTCGATCGATTTTCGCCGGTTCTCCAGAAATCGATTGAGCGTACGGTGCACATGAAAGCCCGCCGGCAGCGTCGTGATCTTCTCGCCAATGTCCTTGAGTTCGGCGATGCTCACACCGGTCTTGCCGCGGCGCGGATCGTCGGCGTCTCCCGCCGTCGTGAAGCCGGCCCAGCGGCCGTCGAGCCAGTCAGCCTTGTTGGCGCGGTAACCGAGCGCAGCTTCAAGTTCGGCGTCGAGCCGGGCGCGCCAATCGGCCTTGATCTTCTCGACTTCGCCGGCGGTGACCACGCCCTCGTCGATCAGCTTGTTGCTATAGATTTCCAGCGTCGACGGATGCGCCGCGATCGCCTTGTACATCAACGGCTGGGTGAATTGCGGCTCGTCGCCCTCGTTGTGACCGTGGCGGCGGTAGCAGAACATGTCGATGACGACCGGCTTCTGAAATTTCTGCCGGAATTCGGTTGCAACCTTCGCGGCAAACACCACCGCTTCGGGATCGTCGCCGTTGACGTGAAAAATCGGCGCCTCGATCATTTTGGCGACGTCTGAGGGATACGGTGACGATCGCGAAAACCGCGGGTTGGTGGTGAAGCCGATCTGATTGTTGACAATGAAATGAACCGATCCGCCGGTGCGGTGGCCGCGCAGGCCGGACAGCCCGAAGCACTCCGCAATCACACCCTGACCGGCGAACGAGGCGTCGCCGTGGATCAGGAGCGGCATCACCATGGTGCGATCTTCACGCGTGGCGCCGTGCTGATCCTGTTTGGCGCGGACCTTGCCGAGCACGACCGGATCGACGATCTCGAGATGCGAAGGATTGGCGGTGAGCGACAGATGAACCTTGTTGTCGTCGAACTCGCGATCCGACGAGGCGCCGAGGTGGTATTTGACGTCGCCCGAGCCTTCGATTTCGTTCGGCGTCGAGGAACCGCCTTTGAATTCATGGAAGATGGCGCGATGCGGCTTCGCCATCACCTGTGAGAGAACATTCAGCCGTCCGCGATGGGCCATGCCGATGACGATCTCGCGCACGCCAAGCGCGCCGCCGCGTTTGATGATCTGCTCCAGCGCCGGGATCATCAACTCGCCGCCGTCGAGACCGAAGCGCTTGGTGCCGGTGAACTTCACATCGCAGAATTTCTCGAAACCCTCGGCCTCGACCAGCTTGGTAAGGATCGCCCGCTTGCCTTCGCGGGTGAAGGTGATCTCCTTATGCGGCCCCTCGATGCGTTCCTGTATCCAGCCTTTCTGCGCACCATCGGAGATGTGCAGGAATTCGACGCCGAGCGTCTGGCAATAGGTTCGCCGTAAAATCGCGACGATCTGACGGATCGTGCCGAATTCGAGACCGAGCACTTTGTCGAGAAAAATCGGCCGGTCGAGATCGCCTTCGCCGAAGCCGTAGGTGCCCGGATTGAGTTCCTCTTCGTCATTCGGCGGCTGCAATCCGAGCGGGTCGAGGTTGGCGTGGAAATGTCCCCGCGCGCGATAGGCGCGAATGAGCATCAGCGCGCGGATCGAATCACGTGTCGCGCGCTCGACTTCGCCCGTCGAAATCTCGACGCCCCTGGTTTGCGCTTGCGCCTTTACTTTCGCGCCGAGAGCTTTGCTGGTTTCGGTCCAGTCGCTGTCGAGCGCCGCGGTCAGGTCGGTGCGTTCCAGCCGCGGCCAATCCGACCGCCGCCACGAAGGGCCGCGGGCATTTTCCGCGACATCGGCGGCATCGTCCTTCAGGCTCTGAAAGAACGACTGCCATTCGGCGTCGACCGCTTTCGGATCGGCTTCGTAGCGCGCGTAAAGGTCGTCGATGTACGAGGCATTGGCGCCGTACAGAAACGAAGTGAGGGCAAAGGTGGCGTTTGCGTCCTGGCGAGACATGGCGAATCCCGAGCTTGGGGTGTGGGAACTGACGGCAGATCCGACAAGTACGTAGCAGTACCGAATCAGCCCGGCCCGGCGCGGGGCGAATCCCTTTTTACCCTATTTAACGACTGGATGCGGCAACCGAAAGACGTAAAGACTGAATCAAGATTTCAATACTTCAGCCAGCGTTTTCCCGAGACGCGCCGGCGACGGCGATACTTTGATGCCCGCAGCTTCCATGGCGGCGATCTTTGACTCGGCGTCGCCTTTGCCGCCGGCGATGATCGCCCCGGCGTGCCCCATCCGCCGCCCCGGCGGGGCCGTGCGGCCAGCGATGAACCCAACCGTTGGCTTGCTCCGGCCACTTTTAGCTTCGTCTTTGAGGAACTGAGCCGCATCCTCCTCGGACGAACCACCGATTTCGCCGATCATGACCAGCGCCTCGGTCTCTTTGTCCGCGAGAAACAGCTCAAGGATCGCGATGAAATCGGTGCCTTTGACCGGATCGCCGCCGATGCCTACCGCCGTGGTTTGGCCGAGGCCCTCCTGCGTGGTCTGAAAAACCGCCTCGTAGGTGAGCGTACCGGAGCGCGAGACGATGCCAACCTTGCCGCGCTTGAAAATATTGCCGGGCATGATGCCGATCTTGCATTCGCCCGCCGTCATCACGCCCGGGCAGTTCGGTCCGATCAGCTGCGATTTCGAACCACACAGCGCGCGCTTAACCTTGACCATATCGAGGACAGGGATGCCTTCGGTGATGCAGACGATCAGCGGAATGTCGGCGTCGATCGCTTCACAGATCGCGTCTGCGGCGCCGGCCGGCGGCACATAGATTACGCTGGCATCGCAGCCGGTTTTTTCGTGCGCCTCGGCCACCGTATCGAACACCGGCAAGTTGAGATGGGTCGTGCCGCCTTTGCCGGGCGAAGTCCCGCCGACCATTTTGGTGCCGTAGGCGATCGCCTGCTCGGAATGGAAAGTGCCGTTCCGCCCGGTAAAGCCCTGGCAGATGACCTTGGTGTTCTTATCAATGAGGATGGGCATTTGCTCAACGGGCCTTGTTCAGTGAGTGCAACCACGTGAGGTAAATGCCGGGAATCCTCGCGGCCGTTCCATCGGCAAGGAATAGCTCATCGTCGTCAGCATATTTCCACGTCGTCAGCCGCTGCATGCCGTCGACCGACACGGTTTGACGAAGCGGCGCGCCAAGATTCATTGCCTTGATCAGCTCTTGCCTCAGCTCTTCACCGTCAACGTCCTCGGCACCAATGCCGCAAGAGTCGAGATTGCCCTTGGCACTTCGCGCCTCGGTGGCGACGAGTTCATGCTTGCCGCTGGCGAGCAGCACGATCCAGGATTTTACATGTCCATGTTGATCCGGACGCGGCGGCGACGTCACATCCTTGCGAACGGAAAGATTCATCCCCGTTGCTTTGGCATCGAGCGAGGCAAAATCCGGCGGCCCCGGCGTGCAAAAATTTTGAAAGAAACTCACCAGCTCAGCAGTTCGTTCAGTGGCATGAACCACGCCGGCCGCGCACGCTGTGCTGGCGAAAACCAGACCAACCCATATGGCGAGCCGGAGCACCTTCACGCCTCTTTCCTGACCGCCTTGACGATCTTCTGCGCGGCATCGTCGAGATCGTCGGCGGAAATGACGTTGAGGCCCGATTTGCTGATGATTTCCTTGCCGAGCGCGACGTTGGTGCCTTCGAGCCGCACCACCAGCGGCACCCGCAAACCTACTTCTTTGACGGCCGCGACCACGCCCTCGGCAATAATATCGCAGCGCATGATGCCGCCAAAGATGTTGATCAATATTCCCTTCACGTTCGGATCGGAGGTGATGATCTTGAACGCCGCGGTCACCTTGTCCTTGCTGGCGCCGCCGCCGACATCGAGAAAGTTCGCCGGCGTCTCGCCGTAGAGTTTGATGATGTCCATCGTCGCCATGGCTAAGCCCGCGCCATTGACCATGCAGCCGATGGTGCCGTCGAGTGCAACGTAATTGAGGTCGTAGTGCGAGGCCTCGATCTCCTTGGCGTCCTCTTCGGTTGGATCACGCAAGGCGGCGATGTCGGGATGACGATAAAGCGCACTGTCGTCGAAGCCGATCTTGGCGTCGAGACAGATGAGTTCGCCCGACTTGGTCACGACCAGCGGGTTGATCTCAAGCAGGCTCATATCCTTGGCGAGGAATGCCTGGAAAAGTTTAGGCAGTACGGTCGCGGCCTGCTTGGAGACTTCGCGGTTCAGTCCAAGCGCGTGTGCAACTTCGAGGGTGTGATGCGCCATGAATCCGGTCGCCGGGTCGACCGAGAAGCTCAAGATTTTGTCCGGATGTGTCCGCGCGACTTCTTCAATATCCATACCGCCTTCGGTCGAGGCGACGAAGGCGATGCGCGAGGTGGCGCGGTCGACCAGTGCGGAGAGATAATATTCACGGTCGATGCTTGAACCTTCCTCGATGTAGAGCCGATGCACCTGTTTGCCGTGCGGTCCGGTTTGATGAGTGACGAGCGTCGAGCCGAGTAGCCGCTCGGCTTCGCGCTTAACGTCCTCGACCGATTTCACCACTTTGACGCCGCCGGCTTTGCCGCGGCCGCCGGCGTGGATCTGCGCCTTCACCACCCAAACCGGGCCGCCGAGTTCGTTGGCGGCTTTCACCGCTTCATCGACGCTCATCGCCGGAATGCCGCGCGGCACCGGCACGCCGAATTCGCGCAGCACCGCTTTAGCCTGGTATTCGTGGATGTTCATGCGGGTGCCCGCCCAAGGTCATTCCGGCCGGGAGAGCGACACGAGCAAGAGCCGGAATCCATCACCACAGTCCTATCTAATGTGGCTTAAGCGCAAGTAGCTTTTTGTACAGGGTTATGAAATCGGAGCTCAGACCTTCGGCGTATTCGAATTGCCGACGCGCGCTACTTGCCGAGATCGGGAGCAATCTTCTTGCAGGCTTCGACCAGGCCTTCCACCACCTGAGCCGACTTATCGAACATGGCACGCTCGGCGCCGTTGAGCTCGATCTCAACTATACGCTCAACGCCTTTGCTGCCGATCACGACCGGTACCCCGACGTAGAGGTCCTTAACGCCATATTCGCCGTTGAGCCAGGCGGCGGCGGGCAAGACCCGCTTCTTGTCGCGCAGATAACTTTCCGCCATGGCGATCGCCGAGGTGGCAGGCGCATAGAAGGCAGAGCCGGTCTTGAGCAGGCTGACGATCTCGCCTCCGCCATTGCGTGTGCGGTCCACGATCGCATCAAGCCGCGCGGCGGTAGTCCAGCCCATCTTCACAAGATCGGGCAGCGGGATGCCTGCGACCGCGGAGTACCGGATCAGCGGCACCATGGAGTCGCCGTGACCGCCGAGCACAAAGGCCGTGACATCCTCAACCGAGACATTGAACTCGTCGGCGAGGAAATAGCGAAAGCGCGCCGAGTCGAGCACACCCGCCATGCCGACGACCATATGCTTCGGCAGGCCGCAACACTTCTGCAGCGCCCAGACCATCGCATCGAGCGGATTGGTGATGCAGATGATGAACGCGCCGGGGGCATATTTCTTGATCCCGGCTCCAACCTGCTCCATCACCTTGAGATTGATTCCGAGAAGATCGTCACGGCTCATGCCGGGCTTGCGCGGCACGCCGGCGGTGACGATGCACACCGCCGCACCATCCAGCGCCTCGTAGGAATTGGTGCCGGTGAAACGGGCATCAAAGCCTTCGACAGGGGACGCTTGCACGAGATCGAGCGCTTTGCCTTGCGGTATGCCCTCCATAATGTCGAAGAGGACGACGTCGCCAAGTTCCTTGAGCCCTACCAGGTGCGCCAGCGTACCGCCGATCTGCCCCGCGCCGATCAATGCAATCTTGTTCCGCGCCATCGGAGAAAAATCCTTGATTGGCCAATAATGCCCCGGTCGCGGTCATTAACCCTTTCGGCCCGCGCATTCAAGCCGCTGCCGCGATTGCTCACCGGAACCGGTGTGACCTTTTGAACATTGTTCACGCTTGGGCTGAGGCGGCTTCCAGGCCGCAGCGAGATTTCACATGACGAGCCGGCGCCCGCCATTCGTGACAAGAATATTGCGCGTGCTGGGCCCCGGACTGATGGCGGGCGCGGCCGATGACGACCCAAGCGGAATCGCGACCTATTCGCAAAGCGGCGCCGAACTTGGCTACGCGCAGTGCTGGACCATGTTTCTCACCACGCCGTTCATGGTCGCGGTGCAGATCGTCAGCGCACGGATCGGTTCGGTCACCGGCCGGGGACTCGCCGCCAATCTACAAGAAGCACTTCCGCCATACCTGCTCTACAGCGTCATCGCGGTTTTTGTTGCGGCCAATGTCTTCAATATCGCAGCCGATATCGCAGCCATGGGCGAGGCAGTGCGCCTGCTCGTCGGCGGGCCGGCCGCGATCTATGCGCTTGGCCTCGGATTTGGCTGTCTCATCGCCCAGGTTTTCATTCCGTATCGGTCCTACGCGCGATACATGAAATTGCTGACGCTGGTTTTGTTCGCCTATGTGGCGACGGCATTCAGCGTTCACATACCGTGGAATGAGGTGCTGTTTTCCACGTTCGTCCCCCACGCATCTTGGGATCGAAGGTTTATTCTGATGCTCGTTGCCGTGCTGGGCACGACCATCAGCCCTTATCTGTTTTTCTGGCAGGCCTCGCTCGAAGTCGAGGAGCGGCGGCTGATTGAAAGGAAAAAAGAGGCGCCGCTGCGCGACGGAAGTTCGGCGGTTCGGCGTTTCAACCCCATCGTGGCCGACACGTGGGTTGGCATGGGACTTTCGAACGTCGTCGGCTTCTTCATCATCGTCGTTACCGCGGCGACGCTGCACGCGCATGGGAAAACCGATATTGGCACCGCCGCCGAGGCGGCCGAGGCGTTGCGGCCGCTTGCCGGTCCTTTCGCTTTTCTTTTGTTCTCGCTCGGAATCATCGGCACCGGGCTCCTGGCAATCCCTGCCCTTGCCGGCTCTGCAGCCTATGCGGTGGCTGAGATTTTCGGCTGGAGGAACAGTCTCGGTTTGCGGGTCGCCCGGGCGCGCAAGTTTTATTTTTTGATCGGAGCGGCGATTCTGCTCGGAGCACTCGGCGCGATGAGCCCGATCAATCCGATCACGATGCTGGTGTGGAGCGCGGTGTTCAACGGCATCGTTGCGGTGCCGTTGATGGTCGGCATGATGATCGTTGTTACCAATCCTAAAATCATGGGCGGCTTCGCCGCTTCGCGGCTTCTGGCGATCTTTGGCTGGCTGGCGACGCTGCTCATGGGCGTCGTCGTCGCCGCGTTCTTCCTGACCAGCGCGATGGGATAAGGCTGACCGTCCCCGTCAGGTTTCTACAATGCCGGTGGATACGCCTGAGAGCAGCGAATGGGCGGCGCCATGCGGTCGCGCCAAATACGCTTGCGAGCGCATTTCGATAAGACGCGAGGCAGTGCGTTTGAACTCCCGCGCCTCATAACCTTCATCGCCGCGATAAAGCGCGTCGGGCTCTGCCTCAGCCGAGGCGATCAGCTTCACGTTCATGTCGTAAAGGGTGTCGATCAGGATAATAAAGCGCTTGGCGGCATTGCGCATGTCGAAATTCATCACCGGCACCCGGTCGAGAATGATGGTGTGATATTCGCGCGCGATGCGCAGATAATCCGCGGCGGCGAGCGGTTGCTCGCAAAGATCATGAAAAGAAAAACGCGCGACCCCCATGGCGGCGCGCGGCACGCGTATCTCGCGTCCCCTGACCGGAAGCTGCTGCGGCTCCCCGTTATGGCCGCCCGCGAGCCGCCGCCACGCGTCGTCAAGCGCGGCATCGGCGGCGGCGCTCGCCGGCACATACCAAACCGGCATGCCAGCCAGCTTCTCGAGGCGGAAGTCAGCACGCGCGTCAAGCCGTACGATCTCCATGTGCGCTTCAAGCATATGGATGAACGGAACAAATAGGGCGCGGTTCAAGCCGTCCTTGTAGAGATCCTCAGGCGCCACATTCGAGGTCGCGACCACGATGACGCCGCGCTCGAACAATTGCGCGAACAGGCGGCCGAGAATCATCGCATCGGCGATGTCGGTGACGTGGAATTCGTCAAAGCAGAGGAGCCACGCCTCCTGCGCAAGCTCGATCGCCGTATGTTCGATCGGGTCTTCGCCGGCATGCTCGCCGAGTTTCATCTTTTGCCGGAACGCATGAACGCGCTCGTGGACGTCGATCATAAACTCGTGAAAATGCGCGCGACGTTTTCGCCCCACGGGGCTCGCCTCGAAGAACAAGTCCATCAGCATGGTCTTGCCGCGGCCAACCTCGCCGTAGATGTAGAGTCCCTTGACGGGCGGTTGCTTTGTCGCACGGCTGCCAAACAGCCATCCCAGCGACGATGACTTGCGCGCCAAACGATGTTCGACAATCTGCGTCTCAAGCCGGCCCAGCATGTCTACGACCGTCAGCTGCGCGGGATCATGCTCGACTCGTCCGCCGGCCACCGCCGCGGCGTATCGCGCTGTGATTGAGCTCGCCATGGTGAGGTTAACCGGTGCGGGCAAAACGTGGCGGGACGCTGATCGTTTAACGACGTTGCACTTCGTGTGCCAAATGCGCGGTCGTTAAACAGTCAAAGAGTCGAATTAATAGTCAATTAGTCATGCGTATACGGAATGTCGCCATGTTGCTCAATGCTTCGGCTTGCTAAAGTCCGGCCGCGCACAACATGATGGTTTGATTCGAGGCGCACGCGAAAGACGCGCGTCACGATTTGATGGTTCAGCGGAGGACGCGATCAGGGGGTGTTTGACGACAACGTCAGGAGACCCCTGGAATGCGGGACGTTCTTCCCGAAGGCGGCACGATCCGCAAGTTGTGGATCGGAGAGGCCGACAAGTACCGCGAACATCTGCTGCGCCTCGATCCTGCAAGCCGGCATAACCGGTTCGGCGGCGGCGTGTCGGACGATTTTGTCAGCAATTTCGTCGACCTGTCGATTTCGCTCGAAGCGGTCGTGCACGGTTTTTTCCTCGATGGCGTGATGCGCGGCGCAGCCGAGCTGCGGCAGCTCGGCGTACGTCTTCCACGTCAGGCGGAGGCCGCGATCAGCGTAGAGAAGTCGTGGCAGTCTCATGGCGTCGGCTCGGCGCTGTTGCGCCGAACTTTGCTTGCCGCCCGCAACCGCGGCTTCCGGCTCCTGCACATGGCGTGCCTTGCCGACAACCGGCGCATGCAGCAACTCGCCCGTAAATTCGACGCCGAGCTCTCGTTCGATTTTGGCAGCGTCGTCGGCGAAGTCGAATCTTCGCGCGCGAACCCTTTGTCCGTCATGCAGGAGCTAATGGCAGATCAATACGGCTTCGCGACCGCCATGCTTGATCTGCAATCGAGGTTGCTTAGGGCGTAGCGCCAGATTTGCGTTAGGATTGGTGCGCGAACCTGAGTTCGGGCGCCGCCAGCGGATAGGCGGCCTCGACGAGGTAAGGGCCGCCCCCGACCGACGAGCGAGACGAGAACAGCACGAAACGGGAGACCTCGAACGACGCCGAGCGGTAATGCGCGCGTGCATGCAGATAATCGGCGACCTGCCAGCTCGAGGATTCGCGCAACCGCGCCAGTGTCACATGCGGGATATATTTCCGCCCCTCGGGTTCGAGCCCGAGCCGCTGCAGCAGCCGCTCCTGCTCGGCCTGCAACTCGATCAGCGCAGCGATCGGGGTCGCAGTTGCCACGAGCGCCCGCGGCTTGCGGCCGCCAAAGGACGTAAGCCCATCCAGCCGCAGCTCGAATGGCCGCCGCTGGACGCGGCTGAGGAGCCCGGCAATGTCGCTCGCCAGCGCATCGTCGATGTCGCCGATGAAGCGCAGCGTTAGATGATAATTTTCCGGATCGATCCAGCGAGCACCTGGCAAACCGCCGCGCATGATCGCGAGCGATTCACCGACGTGCCGCGGTATTTCAAGACCTGTGAACAGACGGGGCATGACACAAGCGCTGATCGGGCGGGCGAATCGCAGCAGGCGCCAGCATGCGGAGATCGCACGCGGCGCGCAACCCTTAAGACGGGTGCGGCGCGTGTGCGCGAGCGATCAACTCCTCCACTTTGGGCAGAATAGCCGCAATGATCACGTCCACGCCGGCCGCGGTGGGATGTAGACCATCGTGCTGATTGAGACTGCGATTACCAGCAACGCCGTCAAGAAAGAACGGGTACAGCAAAACGCCGTATTTGGCAGCGAGCTCGGAATAGATCGTCTCGAAGGATCGCCCGAAGTCGGCGCCAAGATTGGGCGCGGCCCGCATACCACAAAGAAGCACGGCGATATGACGGTCCTTCAGGCGCTGCAGAATCTTATCGAGCGCGTCGCGCGTGACCGAAGGCTTAAATCCCCGCAGCATGTCATTGGCGCCGAGTTCGAGGATCACGGCGTCGGTGCCGTCCGGCACCGACCAGTCAAGGCGCGCCAGGCCGCCGGCGGACGTATCGCCGGACACACCTGCATTCACCATCGTCGCGGCGATCCCTTTGGCGGCGAGTGCCGCCTGCAGCCGCGGCACAAAGCCATCCTGCTCCGGCAGACCCAGACCCGCAGTGAGCGAGTTCGCCAAGCGCAACGATCTTGACCGACGTCTCGGCAAATGCGGCGGGAATGGCAGCGGCAACCACGAGCGCCGCGCTACAAACCGCCGCACACAAGATTTGGCGCACACTTCTTCCGACCCCATATGAACGGATCGGCGCCGCGGGGAAGCGATCAATCAGCCACATGAATGACACGTCGGGGCATCCTTTCGCCGGCAGCGCTATTGCGCTGTCCGGGGTCAATCTTTCACTCGGCAGCGGCGCGGGCCGGGTTCATATCCTGCGAGACATCGATCTCAATATAGGACGCGGTCAAGCGATCGGCCTCCTTGGCCCATCGGGCTCCGGCAAATCAACGCTGCTTATGGTCATGACCGGACTGGAACGGCCGGAGAGCGGAGCTGTCGTCGTTGCCGGAAAGAATTTGCAGACGCTCGGCGAGGACGAACTCGCCCGCTTCCGGGGCGGTCATATCGGCATCGTCTTCCAGGCCTTCCATCTAATACCGACGATGACGGCACTGGAGAACGTCGCCGTGCCGCTTGAGCTTGCCGGCGCACGCGATGCTTTTTTACGCGCCGAGCGTGAATTGGCGGCGGTCGGGTTGAAACATCGCCTCGGCCATTACCCGGCCGAATTGTCCGGCGGCGAGCAGCAGCGCGTCGCGCTCGCCCGGGCGCTGGCGCCGAATCCCGCCATCGTCGTCGCCGACGAACCGACCGGCAATCTCGACGAAGCAACCGGAACGGAAATCATCGAGCTTCTGTTTCGCGGCCATCGCGAGCATGGCAACACGCTGGTTTTGGTCACGCACGACACCGCGCTAGCGGCGCGATGCGACCGGGTGCTGCATATGCACTCCGGACAGCTTGAAAGTCGAACGGGCGCTGTCGCCGCATCATGACGCAGACCGCTTCGCGCGTACCGTTGTCGCTGAAGGTCGCGTACACCGCGTTCATGGCAGTGCTGATTCCGGTTTATTGGCACTATTACGGGCCGACCAACTTCCTTTATTTCTGCGATGTTGCGCTGATCCTTACATTGATTGCGATCTGGCCGGAGAACGCGCTGCTGATTTCCATGTGCGCGATCGGCATCGTGGTGCCGCAGGCGCTGTGGGTGGCTGATTTCCTCGGTCATACAGCAGGCTTCTCGTTGCTCGGCATGACGGATTATATGTTCGATCCCAACCGCTCGCTGTTCCTGCGCCTGCTTTCGTCATTTCACGGCTGGCTGCCGTTTCTGCTGATCTTTCTGGTCTGGAAAATCGGATATGACCGGCGTGCTTTTTGGTCATGGACTGCGCTTGCGTGGGTGTTGCTGCTGATCTCGTTCTTCTTGTTGCCGCCGCCGACACCTAATCCGGGATTGGTGCCAGTCAACGTCAACTATGTCTGGGGCATGAGCGATTACGCCGCGCAGACCTGGGTGCCGCCGTATGTTTGGTTTGCCGGACAGCTGATCGGACTACCGCTGATCGCTTACGGACCGACGCATTTCGTCTTGGCCCGCATCATGCCCAAAGCTTTGTGATGCTTGCAGCAGCCACCAAGCCAAGCGCATTGTTGCCGCTGCAGTTTGCCTGGCGCGAATTGCGCGGCGGCTTGCGCGGCTTCGGTGTTTTCATCGCTTGTATTGCGCTTGGCGTGCTGGCGATTGCCGGCATAGGCTCGGTTGCCAAAGGCCTTGCCGATGGACTGGTCAGCGCAGGCAGCGTGATCCTCGGCGGTGACCTCGCCTTTTCGCTGGTCCAGCGCGAAGCCAATGAAAGCGAGCGCGCTTATCTTGGCACCAACGGCACGGTTTCCGCAGTCGCCACGCTGCCGACCATGGTGCGCACCGGCGACGGACGAACAACGTTGGTCGAAGTGAAAGCCGTCGACGACGCCTACCCGCTGTTGGGTACGGTCGTTACCGATCCGCCGATGCCGCTCTCGGCACTCCTTGCGCGTCAAGGCAATACATTCGGCGCTGCAGCCGATCCGGCGCTACTAACGCGGCTCGATCTCAAGCCCGGCGATCGGATCACCATCGGCAACGCGGTGATAGAGCTTCGCGCAGCCCTGACCGCCGAACCAGACAAACTCGCCGGCGGCATCGGCTTTGGGCCGCGCGTCCTGATGAGTGAGGCAGCGTTGCGCGCCACCGGCCTCATCCAGCCCGGCAGTCTGATACGCTGGCAGTACCGCCTGCGCCTGCCTGCAGCGGCATCGAGCGATGCTACGGTGACGTCAATCCAAAAACAGGCGCAAACAAAATTTCCCGATGCCGGTTGGGATATCCGCACTCGCAACAAGGCCACACCGCAACTCGAACGCAATGTCGAGCGCTTCAGCCAATTCCTAACGCTGGTCGCATTGACCGCGCTGCTGGTTGGCGGCGTCGGCGTTGCCAATGCCGTCGCAAGTCATCTCGCCCGCAAACGCGAGGCGATCGCGACCATGAAAACGCTTGGCGCGACGGGCGCCAACGTGTTCGCGGTCTACTGCACTCAGATCATGATCGTCGCACTGTTCGCCACGCTCATCGGTGCTCTTCTCGGCGCAGCGTTGCCCTTCGTAATAGTGTCGATCTTTGGCTCGATAATCCCGCTGCCGGTCGAGCCGTCGCTAAGCCCAGTGGTGCTGGTGCTGTCGATTGCCTACGGCCTTCTGACAGCACTCGCCTTCGCCTTGTGGCCGCTTGGACGCGCGCATGATATTTCGGTGTCGAGCCTGTTCCGCGATCAGATCGCCGCCGAGCGTACTTGGCCGCGGCGGCGCTATGTCATTGCAACCGCGGTCATCGTTGCCGCTCTCGCGGGAATGGCGATTATGTTCGCCTACGACCGCCGGCTCGCGGCGATCTTCGTCGGCGCCGCCGCTGTCGTCTTCGCCGCGCTTTGGCTGATCGCTATGCTGACCATGGCGATCGCGCGCCGCCTGCCGCGCGTGCGCTCGACGGTGCTGCGGCTTGCCATTGCCAACATTCACCGGCGCGGCGCCTTGACGCCGAGCGTCGTGCTATCGCTCGGTCTCGGGCTGTCGTTGCTGGTGACGGTGATTGAGATCGACGGCAATCTGCATCGCCAGTTCGCGTCGGCACTGCCGGAGCATGCACCGTCGTTCTTCTTCCTTGATATTCCGTCGGCCGACGCCAGCCACTTTGATGCGCTCGTGCACGAACACGCGCCGCACGGTGCGATCGAGCGCGTGCCGATGCTGCGCGGCCGCATTGTCGCAGCCAACGGCATCAAAGCCGAAGACCTCAAGCCTGGCGAAGGGTCAGCCTGGGTACTGCGCGGCGACCGCGGCATCACTTATGCGGCAACAGTTCCGGAGGGCTCCCGTCTTGTTGCCGGCGAATGGTGGGCGGCTGATTATGCAGGCCCGCCCCTCGTCTCGCTTGAGAACCGGACCGCGACGGATCTGAATTTGAAGATCGGCGATACCATTACCGTCAACGTACTCGGCCGTGGCGTGACCGCGCGTATTGCCAATCTGCGCGCGGTCGATTGGCAAAGCCTCGGTATCAATTTCGTCATGGTTTTTTCGCCCGGCACCTTCGCCGGCGCGCCGCACACCGACATCGCCACACTGACTTTCGCCAACGGCGGTTCGGCGCAGGAGGAAACGGCGCTTATCAAGGCGTTGGCCGATATTTTCCCGACCGTCACCGCCGTGCGTGTGAAAGAAGCGCTCGATGCGGTCGACCGGCTTGTCGGCAATCTTGTCGCGGCGCTGCGTGGCGCGAGTGCTGTCACGCTGATCGCCGCGGCGCTGGTCCTCGGCGGCGCGCTTGCGGCTGGCCAGCGGTTTCGGATTTACGATGCCGTGATCCTAAAAACGTTGGGAGCGACGCGGCTTCGCCTGCTCGCCGCCTATGCGCTCGAATATCTCTTTATAGGTCTCGCCGCAGTTGTGTTCGCCATCGCCGCCGGCACGATTGCGGCCGCGCTCGTCGTCACGCGCGTTATGGAATTTCCTTTCGTGTGGGCGCCGACCCAGGCGGCAGCAGCGGCGCTTGGCGCGCTTCTTGTTACCGTCATATTAGGTCTTGCCGGAACTTTTGCGGCGCTGGGCCACAAGCCCGCGGAGGTATTGAGGAATCTCTAGCGCGCCGGAATTATGAACACTCGGTAACCTGCCCTAAATATCGCGATCCGGCCATCTGGCGTACAAAGGCCTTTGGCATTAGATTCGGTTTAGATTTGCTGCCGGTATTCTCGGCCGCAACGACCCGGCGGGTGCCGGGATAACTCAGGGGTAATTTCCATGTCGGACTTCGACCGGAATGTCGCGAGCGCCCGGACCGGCTACCGCACGGATCAGGTAGCAATCGATGCGGGCCTGCGCGCGTATATGATCCGCGTCTACAACTATATGGCTACCGGCGTGGCGCTGACCGGATTGGTCGCTTGGTTTACGTTCTCGGCCGCCGTCGTTCAGACTAACACTGGAGCACTTCAGCTCACCTCCTTCGGACATGCCATCTTCGGCAGCCCGTTGATGTGGCTTCTCGTGCTGGCACCGCTCGGCCTCGTGATGGTGCTCAGCTTCGCCATCAACCGGCTCTCGGCGGGAACGGCGCTCGCGCTGTTCTTCGTCTATGCCGGTCTGCTCGGCTTGTCGCTGGCATCGATCTTCCTTGTCTACACGCATGAGTCGATTACGCGGGTGTTCTTTATCTCGGCGGCGACATTCGGCGCGATGAGTTTGTACGGCTACACGACGAAGCGCGATCTGACTGGCCTTGGCTCGTTCATGTTCATGGGCCTGATCGGCATCATCATCGCCAGCCTCGTCAATATGTTCCTGCAGTCGAGCGGGCTTGGCTGGGCGATCTCGGTGATCGGCGTTCTGGTCTTCGTGGGGCTTACCGCCTACGACACACAGAGCATCAAAGAGATGTACTCAGCGATGGATGACGGCACCGTCGCCGGCCGCAAGGCAGTGATGGGCGCGCTGCGGCTTTATCTCGACTTCATCAACCTGTTCCTGATGCTGCTGCGTCTGTTCGGCGATCGCCGCTAAACATAAAGATAAACCGCGATACAACGCCCCGGCCAAAAGCCGGGGCGTTTTTCTTTTGCGGGACTGAAGCGCCTTAGTCTGACGGAGCAGCGGGCAAACAGAGCAGTGCCACGAAAGCCGCAAGGCACAGCGCGATCGAAACGATAATGACCGAAGCCCCCATCGCGTCGAGCAAAAGACCAAACAGCAGCGGCGCAAGCGCCTGCGCCGCGCGCGCCGGTGCGCCGAGAACGCCGGTACGTTCGCCGTAGCCGTGCGGACCAAAGACGGCCAGCGGGACCGTACCCCGCGCAATTGTCAGAAGACCGTTGCCGGCGCCGTAGAAAACCGTAAACGCCACCGCCGCCGCGGGCCCAAAGACAGCGAACACGGCTGCACCAACCGGATGCAACAGCGCCGCGATCCGCGCTGAAATCAGCGGATGGGCACGGCGCAAGACGAAGAACTCGACCAGCCGTGCCGCCACTTGCGCCGGTCCGACCAAAGCCGCAGCGGCGATCGCTTGGACCGGAGTGGCGCCGGCGCGTTCAAGCAGTCCGGGCAGGTGCGCCGCCATCGAGCCGGTGACGAACCACACAGCGGCAAATACGAAAGCGAGCAGGAACATTTCTCTGTATGGCTTCCAGCTGATCGAATGTTCTGGGGCGCGCAAGACTTCCACCGACTGCCGGGCTACCGGCACCAGCAAATTAAGTGGAATACCAATGACGATGTTCAGCGCCGCCCAGACCAGCAAAGTCTCCCGCCAGCCGAACGCATCGTTCAACACCGTCGTCAGCGGCCAGCTCACGGTCGAGGCGAAACCAGCGAACAGCGTAATGCCGGTGATCGGCCCGCGCGCGTTGTGACCGTAGAGTGCGGCGAGCGCGGCAAAGCCGGCATCATAAAGTCCAAGCGCCATGCCGATGCCGAGAATGGCCCAAGCAACGGCGAGCAGCACAACACCGTTTGCCGTTGCAAGCACAACGAGGCCGGCGGCCAATACGACGTTGGAGAGTACCAGCACGCCGCGCCCGCCACGGCGATCGATGGCGCGCCCGACAGCCGGGCCGGCGAATGCGGCGATCAGCAACGCCCCGGAAAATGCGCCGAACACCCACGATCGCGGAACGCCGATGCCGGTACCAATCGGCTCGGCGAGGATCGCAGGCAAATAATAACTGGAAGCCCAGGCGAGCGTCTGCGCAATCCCAAGCGCCGTGACGACGGCCGACCGCGATCGGGTGGCGTCAGTCGTCGTGTTCAACCGGCGACAACGCGGAGCGAGCGATCAAGCGCACTCAGCACCCGGTCAAGCTCATGGCCTCGCCGGAGGATATGGCCAGTTGCCGAGATCACGCTGTAGGCCCCCTGCCGGCGCGCCAGCCGCGGGTCCTTCTCGATCCGGTAAATGGGGAATTCGCTGGCCCGCCGGAAAACAGAAAACACCGCGCGGTCTTTGAGAAAATCGATGGCGTAATCGCGCCACTCGCCGGCGGCGACCTTGCGCCCGTAAAGACTGAGAATGCGATCAAGCTCTCGCCGGCTGAAGGTAACCTTGCTGGCGGGGGCGGGCATTCGAATCTCGCCCCCGCGCCACGCGCTGGGTTCGGTCTCGCCGATGTCCATGCGGCGCCTCCCTTGTCATTGAAGGTTCACGATCACTTCATGATCGCGCCGGATGGGAGCGCGGGCAAGGGGTTTACGGAGCCTCAAAACCCTAATGCCGAGGGCCGAAAGTAAGGGGTTTTACGGCCTGCGGCATTTTGCCGGCCGGAATCACGCTTTCGTTAAGCGAATCATAATGCGGCCCCATTTCGGCCAATCACACGCCAAGCTGGGCTGCGAGATAGTACACCGTTGCCTCAGGGCCCGGTCTGGATCGCATTCCGGATTCCTCAGCCCCCCAGCCCCCCGGGGTGTGGACGGACCGGGCCAGAGTTTCAGTAGCCAGAGTTGTGGTAGCGTTGAGTCTGAGTTGCGTAATGGCCGGCTGTTCGCCGGCCTTTTTATTTGCGCAAAACTATTTGCGCAGAGTTATTTGATCCGACGACCGCTCAGCACGGCGGCGGTCACTCTTTCTTCGGCGACTGATCATCGGACGCCGGCGGCCTGACTTCGGTCGTGCGCGCAGATAGCGGCACAAAGGCAGCGCCGAGGATCATGCCCGGCTTTTCCTTGGAGCCTTGCTGGACCATGACGGCGGCGGCGTCGACCTGGTCGGTCATGAAATCTGAAACCGGGACACTCCAAGTCGCGTCGCTTCCCGTCCAGTCTCCAAGCTTCACCCAGCGCCGCACGACGTTGTAATAGGTGATCGTGTGCCCGCTATTTTCGCCGCGACCGATTGTGATCGGCACCGATTTGGAGAGCGGGCACAGCCAGACCTCGCCGCCGAGATGCTCTTTGCCAGCAGTGACCTTGACGTTCAAATCGCCGCCACCGACCGACACCAGCACGTGCGCCGACATGATCGCTGCATTGCGATCGGTCTGTGCGATGGCACGCTCGACGGCCGTGCGATCGCTGCCGAGGACATGGATCGCACCATTGACAACGATCTGCGGCGTATAGACCTGCCGGTCGCCGCGCACCCGCGAATAGGCGCGCTGTCGCGACGAATGCCCTGGGATGGCGAGCGTGTCCTTCCAACCCAGATAGTCCCAGTAATCAATCGGAAGGCTGACGACGACGAGCGACGGATCCTCTGCGAGCTCGCCGAGCAATTTGTCGGCCGGCGGGCAGGAGGAGCAGCCTTGACTGGTGAAGAGTTCGAGCAGCGCGCGCGGTTCGCTCGCGCCCGCGACCGCGCAACCGGCCAGCAGCAGGCTCGCGATGAGCGGTGTCGAAACAAAGCCGCGACGCAGCATTCCGTTCTCCAACCGGCCGGCCCCCTCAGCGTCGATTTAGCAAGTATGCAGTGATATCGAGCGCGTTGCTCACCCGCTACTCACTTCGCGGTGAGCCATGCATAACGGCCAAGCATGAACTTTTCGGAAAGCACGCCAACCTTTCAGATCATGCTCTACGCTGCGAGATGGCGCAGGACGTACTGCAGGATGCCGCCGTTCCGGTAGTATTCAAGCTCATCGACCGTATCGATGCGGCAGATCAGTGGGACGCGCTTGAGGCCGCCGTCGGCGGCGATGATCTCGGCGATCAGCCGCTGGTGCGGCTTGAGATCATTGTGCAACCCGCGGATGGTGACTTGCTCATCGCCCTTCATGCCGAGCGTCTGCCAGGTGGTGCCTTCCTCAAACACCAGTGGTACGACGCCCATGCCCACCAGATTCGAGCGATGGATCCGCTCGAACGATTGCGCGACCACCGCGCGCACGCCGAGCAGCACCGTGCCTTTAGCGGCCCAGTCGCGCGATGAGCCGGTGCCGTATTCCTTGCCGGCAAAAACCACCAGCGGCACGCGCTCGCTCTTGTAGCGCATCGCTGCGTCGTAGATCGTCATACGCTGGCGCGACGGATAGTGGATGGTGTAGCCGCCCTCGACGCCGGGCACCATCTGGTTCTTGAGCCTGATGTTGGCGAAGGTGCCGCGCATCATCACCTCGTGATTGCCGCGGCGGGTGCCGTACTGGTTGAAATCAACCGGCTTGACCTTGTGATCGACCAGATATTTTCCGGCCGGTGAATCGACCTTGATCGAGCCGGCCGGCGAGATGTGGTCGGTGGTTATGGAATCAAGGAACAATCCCAGCACCCGCGCATCGATGATGTCGGTCGGCGGCTCCGGCCGCCGCGACATGTGCACGAAATATGGCGGATTCTGCACGTAGGTTGATTTGCCGTCCCACGGAAACGTCAGCGCGCCCTTCACGCTGATCTTGCGCCAGTTGGCATCGCCTTTGAAGACGTCACCGTATTTGCGCGTGAACATCTGTTGGTTGATGTTCTTGCGGATGAAATCGTTGACCTCGCGGCTCGATGGCCAGATGTCGCGCAGATAAACCTTCTTGCCCTTTTGGTCGGTGCCGAGCGGAGACTTGGCAACATCAATCTGCATCGAGCCCGCGATCGCGTAGGCCACGACCAGCGGCGGCGAAGCCAGATAATTGGCGCGCACGTCGGCGTTGACGCGGCCCTCGAAGTTGCGATTGCCCGAAAGCACAGCGGCAGCGACCAGGTCGCTGTCGTTGATAGCCTTGGAAATCTCCGCCGGCAGCGGACCGGAATTGCCGATGCAGGTGGTGCAGCCAAAGCCGACCAGATTGAAGCCCAGTGTATCCAAATCCTTTTGCAAGCCGGATTTGGCTAGATATTCACCGACCACCTGCGAACCGGGCGCCAGCGAGGTTTTGACCCACGGCTTCACTGTAAGGCCCTTTGCGATCGCTTTGCGGGCAAGCAGCCCCGCCGCGATCATGACGCTCGGGTTTGAAGTGTTGGTGCACGACGTGATCGCGGAGATCACAACGTCGCCGTGACCTAGCGTGTGGGCGCGCCCTTCCACTGAAACGCGCTTGTCCATCTCGGCTCCCTTGCCGAATTCCTTGTCCATCGAGTAAGCAAAGCCGCTCTTGACCTCTTTGAGCGGCACCCGGTCCTGCGGGCGCTTCGGCCCCGCGAGCGAAGGCTCGACCGAGGCCAGCTCGAGCTTGAGTACCTCGGTGAACAGCGGATCCGGCGTCGTCTTGGTGTGATACATGCCCTGTGCCTTGGCGTAGGCCAGCACCAGCGCAACGCGATCCGCAGCACGACCGGTATCGCGCAGATAGCGGACGGTGTCGTCGTCGATTGGAAAGAAACCGCAAGTGGCGCCGTATTCCGGCGCCATGTTGCCAAGTGTGGCGCGGTCCGCAATCGTCAGATTGGGCATGCCGGGACCGAAATACTCGACGAACTTGCCGACTACGCCGCGCTTGCGCAGCATCTGTGTCACAGTCAGGACAAGATCCGTGGCGGTCACGCCTTCCTTGAGCTTGCCGTTGAAACGAACGCCGATCACTTCCGGCAGCAACATCGAATAAGGCTGACCGAGCATCGCCGCTTCGGCTTCGATGCCGCCGACGCCCCAACCGAGCACCGACAGCCCGTTGACCATAGTGGTGTGCGAATCCGTGCCTACCAGCGTGTCCGGATAAGCAAGCTCGGTGGCAACTGACTTGTCGGCGAATTTGAGCTTCGCCTTTGCGGTCCAGACCGTCTGCGAAAGATATTCGAGATTGACCTGATGGCAGATGCCGGTGCCGGGCGGCACCACGCGGAAATCTTCGAACGAGCGCTGCGCCCATTTCAGGAAGCGGTAGCGTTCCTGATTTTGTTTGTACTCTTCGTCGACATTCTTTTTGAACGCGGTGTTGGAGCCGAAATAATTGACCACCACCGAATGATCGATGACGAGGTCGACCGGCACCAGCGGATTGATCTTCTTTGGATCGCCGCCCAGCATCTTCATGGCGTCGCGCATGGCGGCGAGATCGACCACCGCAGGCACGCCGGTGAAGTCCTGCATCAGCACCCGCGCCGGGCGGAAAGCGATCTCACGCTCGGATGTTTTGGTCTTGAGCCATTGCGCAACCGCCTGGATGTCCTCCTTGGAGACCGTGCGGCCGTCCTCGTTGCGCAGCAAATTCTCGAGCAGCACCTTGAGCGAGAATGGCAGCCGCGAAATCCCTTTCAGGCCGTTCTTTTCCGCAACCGGAAGGCTGTAATAGGCATAGGTCTTGGACCCGACCTTGAGCGGCCGTAAGCATTTGAAGCTATCGAGGGAGGTCATGGATTATTTTCCCATCCTGCCGGCCGCCGACCGGCGCAAGTAGAGGCCATTAATTGCCGGAACAGGCTCCAACAGACCGTTGGTGGCCGGGCGCGGCAGGCGTCCCGAACGCGCCGTTTACCCGTCGCGTGGCTTATAGGGCGTTTACAAGATTTGTTCCAGTTCGACAAAGGAATAGCCGATATGATCGGCGAAATTGTTTGATTGTTTGGAAACGTCGATGCGGCTTTCAGCCTCTGATCTCGTCTGCCGGCGTGGCGGCCGCGACGTTTTTGGCGGGATCAGCTTTTCCGTGGCGGGTGGCGAAGGCCTGTTGGTCGCGGGCCGCAATGGCGCCGGGAAATCATCGCTCCTTCGCATGGTTGCCGGGCTTCTTCGCATCGCCGGCGGCCGGCTGGCTTTTGAGGGGGGCGATTCGGAATTGACGGTCGGTGAACAAGCCCACTACCTCGGGCACCAGGACGCCCTGAAGCCCGCCCTTTCGGTTAGCGAGAACCTCCGATTCTGGGCGGGCTTTCTCGGGGCGGATTTCGCCGACGTCAGCGGTTCGCTGGCAACCGTTGGGCTCGATTCGCTTGCCGATCTGCCGGCCGCCTACCTCTCCGCCGGGCAGCGCCGGCGCCTGTCGATCGCGCGACTCCTTGCCGTCAAACGTCCGATCTGGCTGCTCGACGAGCCGACCAGCGCGCTGGACGCCGCAGCTCAGGAAAGCCTGCGTGAAATCATGCGCTTCCATCTGGCCGGCGGGGGACTGATTCTGGCCGCCACGCACGGGCCGATCGGGCTCGACGGCGCGGCAGAATTGCGGTTCGATGGCAATTTCATCCCACAGGACGAAATGGCGGAGCAGCAATGACGACGCTGCTCGCCGTTCTTGTCCGCGATATGCGAATTGCCGTGCGCGTCGGCGGCGGCGCGCTGATGGGCGTGCTGTTTTTTTTGGTCGTCGCCACGCTGGTGCCGTTCGCGCTCGGACCTGACCTTGCGCTGCTGCAGCGGATCGGCCCTGCGATTCTGTGGCTGGCGGCGCTGCTTGCAAGCCTGCTCGCCCTCGACCGGCTGTTTGCCGCCGACCACGAGGACGGATCGCTTGATCTCATTCTCACCGGGCGCGCGCCGCTCGAACTCGTCGTTTTGGTCAAAGGCATTGCCCATTGGCTTACGACCGGCGTACCGCTGATTATCGCCGCCCCGCTGATCGGGCTGATGCTTAACCTCGATGCGCGAGCGTCCGGCGCACTGGTGTTGACGCTCCTCGTCGGCACGCCGGCGCTGACCTTCATCGGCCTGATTGGCGCGGCGCTTGCCGTGACACTGCGTCGCGGCGGGCTCCTGCTCGCGGTGCTGGTATTACCGCTGGCGGTGCCGGTGCTCATTTTCGGCGTCGCTGCGGCGAATGCGGCCGTGATTGGGCCGGTGCCTTTTGGCACTCCGTTTACGATTCTCTGCGCACTGACGCTCGCCAGTCTGGTGGTAGGACCGTTCGCGGCCGCGGCTGCACTGCGACAGGAAATGGAATAGTCATTCCGCGCTTCGAAAGTTGAAGCGTACCAGCCTCGGCGACATTGTGCCGTGATGCCGAACTGACTAGGAAAACTGCGATGGCCATCGCCGATCTCGCCAACCCGTCGCGCTTTCTGAAGTTTGCCAACCGCACGCTGCCTTGGCTCGGCGGCCTGACGGTGATTGCGTTCGCCTTCGGCATCAATCAGGCAGCGATCGCGCCCGACGACTATCAGCAAGGCGCGACCGTCAAGATCATGTTTCTTCACGTCCCCGGCGCCTGGCTCGGCATGCTGGCGTGGGGCGTTATGACTGTCGCCGCGCTCGGCACGCTGGTCTGGCGTCACCCGCTGGCCGACGTCACCGCGAAAGCAGCGGCACCAATCGGCGCCGCGTTCACCCTGATGTGTCTCGTCACCGGCTCGCTATGGGGACGCCCGATGTGGGGCACCTACTGGGTGTGGGATGCGAGGCTCACCTCGGTGCTCCTGCTGTTTCTGCTTTATCTCGGCGTAATCGCGCTGTGGCGCACGGTCGAGGATCCTTCCCGCGCGGCACGCGCCGCGGCGATCCTCACGCTGGTCGGCGCCATCGATCTGCCGATTATCAAATTCTCGGTCGACTGGTGGAACACCTTGCATCAGCCGGCCTCGGTTTTTCGCCTCGGTGCACCGACGATTGATCGGTCGATCCTGATCCCGCTGTTGATCATGGCGGTCGCATTCACGTTGCTGTTCTTCACGCTCCTTCTCGCCGCCATGCGCAACGAAATTCTGCGTCGCCGGGTGCGAACGCTGCGGCTCATGCAGGCGAACGCAGTGAGCTGACGATGCAAGCGACTGCTCACATGGACTTCATAGTCGCCGCCTACGCGGCCGCCATTGTGATCGTCGTTGGTCTCACCGGTTGGGTGTTGCTCGACTACCGCACGCAGTTGCGCAGGCTCGCGGATATGGAGAAGCGGGGCTTTACACGGCGTTCGACAACCGAGCGCACCGAGCCGGCGGCGCAAAAGACGAAAGAGGACGCATGACCGACCCCGCCAAAGAAAACGCCAATATCGTGCGCCGGCGCCTCATCGTGCTGGTGCCGCTTGTCGTTTTCCTTGGTTTGGTTTCGCTGTTTCTGATCCGGCTCTATGCCGGCGATCCCTCGCGCATCCCTTCGGCCCTTATCGGCCACCCGGCGCCGCAAACCGATTTGCCGCCCGTTGCCGGGCTTGATCGCAATGGCGCGGCCGTACCCGGGATCGACCCGGCGGACTTCAAAGGCGCGGTGACGGTGGTGAATGTCTGGGCGTCGTGGTGCGTGCCTTGCCACGACGAGGCGCCGCTCCTGATGCAATTGGCCGGCGACAACCGCGTGCGCATCGTCGGCATCAATTACAAAGACGACCCGCAGAATGCCCGGCGTTTCCTCGGCCGCTACGGCAATCCATTCGCCGCGGCGGGCGCCGATCGCTCTGGTCGTACCGCGATCGATTGGGGCGTTTATGGTGTGCCCGAGACTTTTATCGTCGGCCGCGACGCTCGCATTGCCTACAAGCTCGTCGGGCCGATCACGCCTGAGAACTTGAACACAGTGCTTAAGCCCGAGATCGAGAAAGCGTTGGCGGCGGGTTCGTAGCCTCACGGCCTGGATTGCTTCGTCGCTTCGCTCCTCGCAATGACGAGACTCCCTACTCCGCTGGCTCGACCGCGTATTTCCGCAGCAGCGGATATTGCAGCGCGCCGAACAGGAAGGTGAGCGGCAGAAAGCCGAACACCTTGAAGTTCACCCAAACGTCGGTCGAGGTATTGCGCCACACGATCTCGTTGAGCACCGCAAGCACGAAAAAGAAAATCGCCCAGCGCACCGTCAGTTTGCGCCAGCCTTCGTCGGTGAGATGGAACAGCGAATCGAAAATGATGCCGAGGAACGACTTGCCGAAAAACAGTCCGCCGAGCAGCACGGCGCCGAATAGCGCGTAAAGAATCGTCGGCTTGATTTTGATAAACAGGTCGTTGTGCAGGACCAGTGTCAAGCCGCCGAACACCAGCACGATGACTGCGGTCACGACCGGCATGATCGGCAGGTGACGCGTCAGCACATAAGAAGCCGCCAGCGCCGCGAGCACAGCGACCATGAACGTGCCGGTGGCGACAAAAATGCCGTAACGGGAGTTGGCGAAGAAGAATAACACCAGCGGCCCAAGATCGAACGCGAGCTTGAGGAGCGGGTTGAGCTGCGGTTTCGTCGTTTCTGTCATGTTCGCCGGCGCCTTCAATACTGCCTCATCAATCAATTATGTATCGAGCCCGGCGACGGCACGGGCAAAATCTCCCGCGGAGAACGGCGCCAGGTCGTCGACGCTTTCGCCGACGCCGATGAAGTGTACCGGTACCGAAAATTTCGCCGCGATGGCGACGAGGATGCCGCCGCGCGCAGTGCCGTCAAGCTTGGTCATGACGAGGCCGGTGACGCCGACGGCTTTACGGAATAGCTCGACCTGCGACAGCGCATTCTGCCCGACGGTGGCGTCGAGCACGAGCAGCACCGCGTGCGGCGCGGACGGATCGACTTTCTTGATCACGCGCACGATCTTTTCCAGCTCGCTCATCAATTCGGTACGGTTCTGCAAGCGCCCGGCGGTATCGATCAGGAGAATATCGACGCCAGTCTCCTTCGCGTTACGCACCGCATCGAACGCAAGTCCGGCGGCATCGGCTCCGGCTTCACGCGCAATCACCGGCGCGCCGGTCCGCTCGCCCCAGATTTTCAATTGCTCGATGGCGGCAGCGCGAAACGTATCGCCGGCTGCAAGCATTACGCTGCGGCCCTCGGCGCGGAATTTTGCCGCCAGCTTGCCGATTGTCGTGGTCTTGCCGGAACCGTTGACGCCGGCGACGAGGATAACGAAGGGCTTCTGCGCCGCGTCGATCACGAGCGGCTGCGCGACCGGAATGAGCGCCGTCTCGATTTCCGCAGCGACCACCGCTTTGACCTCTTCGGGCGAAATCTCAGCCGCATAGCGGCTCTGGCTGAGTGCCGTGCCGATGCGTTCGGCAGTCTCGATGCCGAGGTCGGCGCGGATCAGCACGTCTTTGATCTCGGCGATGGTTGCGGCGTCGAGTTTGCGCTTAACGACGAGATCCGAGATCGCGCTGCCCAGCGCAGACGAGGTGCGCTTGAGCCCGCCGGTGAGGCGCTGCCACCAATTGCGCTTTGTTTGCGTCGACGTGTCGTTCATTTCACTAATACTGTCGCTCTTGCAGCGCTCGTGATAGCGGTTCCGTCAAGGTACGCAACCATGACCCCCGAAGAGATGGTGTCGCGGCTTCTCTATCGCGACGGGCTGATGCTGGTGCTCGACAAGCCGCCGGGCTTTGCCGTGCATCGCGGTCCCAAAGGCGGCGAGAGCCTGGAGGATCACTTCGACGCACTGCGCTTCGGGCTGCCGCGCGCGCCTTCTTTGGCGCATCGGCTCGACCGCGATACCTCCGGCTGCCTCGTGCTCGGCCGGCATCGCAAAGCGCTGGCGCAGCTCGGCAAGCTGTTCAAGTCCGGCGCCATCGACAAAACTTACTGGGCCGTGGTCGAGGGTTCGCCCGAGACAGACGAGGGCACGATCGAACTTCCACTCGGCCGCCTCGACGCAACACGCGGCTGGTGGATGAAGCACGATCCGGAGCGAGGCCAGCCTGCGGTGACGAAGTGGCGGGTGTTGGGGCGTGATTCCCCTCCCCCTTGTGGGGAGGGGTTAGGGGTGGGGGTCGAGAGGCCGCACGCTCGCGTCGACGCCACCCACCACCTCCCGACCCCCCACCCCACCCTCCCCCACAAGGGGGGAGGGAAAAGGACGTGGCTTGCGCTTGAGCCGCTGACTGGGCGTACCCACCAGCTCCGCGTCCATTGCGCCGAAATGGGCTGGCCGATTTTGGGCGACGCGATCTATGGCAACGCGCCGCGCACCGGCGGCCCGATGCTGCATCTGCACGCGCGCGAAATTGTCGTGCCGCTGTACAAGAACCGCGCGCCGATCTGCGTCAGCGCGCCGGTGCCGCCGCACATGCGCATAGTGTTGGCAGAGTGTGGATGGACGGGTGAGTCTGAAACTGCGGCCGCTGAATGACGCGGCAGCTAAGACGCCAGCAATTGTTTGCCGTCGTGCCCGATCATTCTTAGTTCGGTGACCACACCGGGCTCGGCTGCCTTCCCCAGCAAAACCTGCGTGAATTGTTCAGTTCGGCCGTGCGTCAGCGATTCAGCCAACACGCGGCGCGTGGCGCCAACCTCAGCATCGAGGTGCCGCCGCAGCGCCACAGCGCCGCGCTCGCGCAAACGCCGCGCGCGCTCTTTGACGACCGTGCCGGAAAGCTGCGGCATCCGCGCGGCCGGTGTCCCGACCCGCGCCGAGAATGGAAAGACGTGCAGGTGCGTGAGCCCGCAAGCATCGACCAGATCGAGCGAGTTTTGGAGCATCGCCTCGGTTTCGGTCGGAAAGCCGGCGATGATGTCGGCGCCAAATACAATATCCGGCCGCAGACGGCGCAAGGTGTCGCAGAATGTGATTACGTCGTTGCGCGTATGGCGGCGCTTCATCCGCTTGAGGATCAAATCATCTCCCGCCTGCAGCGACAGATGCAGATGCGGCATCAGCCGCTCGTCCTGCGCGAACGCATCGATCAGATCGCGGTCCGCCTCCACTGAATCGATTGACGACAGTCGCAGCCGCTTGAGCTCCGGCACATGCTTGAGAATTTGTTTGACCAACATGCCGAGCTTCGGCGCGCCCGGCAGGTCAGAGCCATAGCTGGTGATATCGACGCCGGTCAGTACGAGTTCGCTATAGCCGTTGCCGACGAGACGCTGCACGTCGGCAACCACCGCGCCCATCGCCACCGAGCGCGAATTGCCACGGCCGTAAGGAATGATGCAAAAAGTGCAGCGGTGGTCGCAGCCGTTCTGCACCTGAACGAAGGCGCGGGCACGGCCTGAGAAGCTTTCAATCAAATGCGGCGCGGTTTCTTTGACCGCCATGATGTCGTTGACCACAGCCGTCGGCGCATCGCCGAGATCGAACGCCGCGCGCGTGTCATTCCAGACCGTGGTGTTGAGTTTCTCGGTATTGCCGAGAACACGATCGGCCATGCCGACAAAAGTCTGCGGTTCGGTTTGCGCCGCACAGCCGGTGACGACGATTTTTGCTTGCGGCCGGTCGCGCCGGAGCGCCCGGATGGTTTGCCGCGCCTGACGTACCGCTTCCGCGGTGACGGCGCAGGTATTGACCACCACCGTATCGCTTAAACCGACGCGCTCCGCCTCGCGGCGGATCACTTCCGACTCGGCTGCGTTGAGACGGCAACCAAAGGTGACGACGTCGACGCTCATCGCCTCACGCCGCGCCTGCGCGGGCAAGCAAAGCCGCATCGAAGCGTCCGGCGTACTCGTATTCGACCGGGCCGGTCATCAAGACGTGGTCGTCGGCTTCGCGCCATTCGATCGAAAGATCGCCGCCGGGCAAGGTGACCGTAACCTTGCGGCCGGTGCGGCCAAGGCGCGCCGCAGCTACGGCTGCAGCGCACGCCGCGGATCCGCACGCCTTCGTGAGACCGGCGCCGCGTTCCCAGGTGCGGATCACCACGCGATCCCGTGATGGCGTCGCCGCGAGCGTGATGTTGGCGCGCTCCGGAAACAGCGGATCACGTTCGATCTGCGGACCGATCTTCGCAAGATCATAGGCTTGCGGCTCGTCGACCCAGAAGATCGCGTGCGGATTTCCCATGCTTACGGCAGAGGGTGAGTTGAGGATCGGCGCATCGGCCGGCCCGAACTGAAAGTGGATCGCGCGCGTATCCGGCATTTCGTTCGCCAGCGGAATTTCGTTCCAGCGAAAGCGCGGCACACCCATGTCGACGGTGAACAAACCTTCATCTTCACGCCAACAGGACACGACGCCCGCTGTGGTATCGAAGTCGAGGCGAGATTTTCCGGTCTCGGCGCTGAGCAAAGAGGCGACGCAACGCATGCCATTGCCACAAGCGCCGGCCTCCGATCCGTCGCTGTTATAAATCCGTATTGACGCATCGGTATCGCCGCGCGACGGATAAAGCGCCATCAGCTGGTCGAACGGCTCCTGGCGCGCCGCCGCGCGCGCCTCGGCCGCTTCGATCGTGCCTGGCGCCCGCCGCAGATCGACGATCACAATCTCGTTGCCGAGACCGTTCATTTTCACGAAATCGCAGTTCGCCAGCGCGCTCATGATTATGCCCGAATGTCGGGGACTTATATGAGGACTTGGGTGTTGGGCGCCAGTGGCAGGATTTGGTTTGGGGGCGGCGGCCACCGGGTGTCGTGGTAATATTATCTTTAATAGGAAGCGCAGAGACGGTGCCCGTTCGGGATCGCCGGCTCACATACGGGAGTATCTGATGTTCCTCCGTTTTGCTCTTTGCATCGGTCTGGCAGCTACGGCCATTTCCTTTGCCGAGCCGCAGCACGCTTACGCGCAAACATCGGCACCGGCAGCGCCGGCGGCGCCCGCTGCACCTGCCAAACCGGATGCCGCTCCTGCTACCGCCGCCCCCGGCGATCCGTTCGGCGAGGAAACAACGCTTACCGCCAAGCCGATCGTCTTTGTGAAGGGCACCGGCAACTGGGATACCGCGTTCCAGACCATCACCGGCTCGTTGAAGACTCTCAAAGCCTATATCGCCAAGGAAAATCTCAAAGCAGACGGCGAGCCGATGACCATTTTTACCGCAACCGACGACACCGGCTTTCAGTTTCAGGCGGCTATCCCGATCGCCGAAGCGCCGAAGACGCCGCCGCGCGGCGACGTCGGCGTTGGCACGTCGCCGGAAGGTCGCGCGCTGAAATTCGTCCATCACGGATCGTACGACGGATTGGACAACACCTACGAGGCGATCACCAATTATCTCGACGAGCGGCGGCTTGAAGCCAAGGACATGTTCATCGAGCAATATGTCACCGATCCGCTGTCCACCAGCGAGGATCATCTCGTCGTCAACGTTTTGGTGCTGATCAAATAATTTGTCGCGCCCTCTCCCGTTCCGGGAGAGGGTTACGCGGCGTTTCAACAACAAGAATGGGTGAGGGCTCGGCCGCGGCCCCTCACCCAGCCGCGCCGGTTCAATCTCTGGCGAAGCCCTCTCCCGCAACGGGGAGGGCACACATGCAGCACCGCCCTGTTAAAGCTCCCAAACCTCGCCAGGCCGCAGCGTGCGGAATCGCTCTGGGGGAATTCCGGCAGCCTGCAAAGCTTCATCAAGCGCGATGAGCGGCGCATCGATTGCTTCATCGGTCAGTTGAAACGTGCCGAAATGGTGGGCGAGCGCGCGTTCGGCGCCGCAATCGATCAACGCCTGCACCGACTCGGCCGGGTTCATGTGCTGGTCGCGCATGAACCAACGCGGCTCGTAGGCGCCGATCGGCAAAATGGCGAGCTTGAATGGCCCGTGGCGCTCGCGCGCCTCGCGGAAATGCCGGCCATCGTCGTAGCCGGAATCGGCGACGAAATAGATCCGTCCGCCGGGCGTTTCGATCACGATTGACGCCCACAATGACATATTGCGGTCGGACAAACTGCGCGCTGACCAATGCCGCGATGGCAAGAGTGTCACCGCAACACCAGCGCCAAGCTCAACCCGATCGCCCCAGTCATAGGACTCGGCGGTGATGGCGACATCGTGGTTGCGCATGATGGTGTCATTGCCAAGCGGCGTGATGACTCGCGGCCGATGGGCGGCGGCGAGCCGTGACAGGGTCGCTACATCGAGGTGGTCATAGTGGCCGTGCGAAACCACGACGGCATGAATCGGCGGCAATCTCGCAAATGCCACACCGGGATCGTTGACCCGTTTAGGTCCGACCCAACGAAGCGGCGAGGCGCGCTTCGACCAAACCGGGTCAAGCAACAAATTCAGACCGGCAGTCTGAATGAGAAAGCTCGCATGGCCGATATAGGAAATGCGCCACCCGGCGCCGTCGACACTCGCCGGCGGCTGGTCGGCGTAAGGCGATGGCGCCGAGGCCGGCCACTTCGCTCTCTTGCCGCGCCAGTAGCGATCGACCATCCAGCGCAACAGATCGGGCTGGCCGCGCGGCGGCGCGGCGCGCCGGTCGAAGAAGCGCTCGCCGTCGAAATGATCGGATACCGGGCCGTTGTAATAGCGCGACATTCGGACGTTTATATAAGCTCGGCCACGACAACAGCGGAGCCATATGCCACGGTTGACGAAAGCCGGGTATGCACCTATTTTCCTAGCGCTCTCGCAAGAGAACTAAAGTTAATGACCGCCGACCGGCCCACGAGACCGGAGGCTACCGCCCGACAGCGCGATGCGCCCTCGGGCGTGTTTGTGCTTTCTCCTCTCCCCGCGTGCGGGGAGAGGTAAGTAGGAAAAAATGTTCGATAGTCTTTCCGAGCGTTTGAATGCAGTCCTCGATCGGCTGACCCGGCGCGGCGCGCTGTCGGAAGCTGACGTCGAGGCGGCCTTGCTGGAAGTGCAACGCGCGCTGATCGAGGCCGATGTGGCGCTCGATGTTGCGCGCGCCTTCACCGAGGAAGCAAAGAAGCGCGCGGTCGGCGTTGCGATCATCAAGTCGGTCACGCCGGGCCAGATGGTCGTCAAGATCGTGCACGATCAGTTGATCGAAACGTTGGGCTCGGAGGCGCAGCCGATCGACCTCAACGCGCCCGCGCCGGTCGCCATCATGATGGTGGGACTGCAAGGCTCGGGCAAAACCACGACCACGGCAAAAATCGCCAAGCGCCTTGCGGAAACTCAAAAGCGTAAAGTACTGATGGCCTCGCTCGACACGCGCCGCCCGGCGGCGATGGAGCAGCTCGCGATCCTTGGCCGTCAGGTCAACGTCGATACTCTACCGGTCGTCACCGGACAGACGCCGGTTCAGATCGCGACGCGCGCGCTGCAAGCGGGACGGCTCGGCGGCTATGACGTGGTGCTGCTCGACACCGCCGGCCGCATCACGCTCGACGAAGCGATGATGAACGAAGCCGCGGAAGTGCGGCGCGCCGCTTCTCCGCATGAAGTGCTGTTGGTTGCCGATGCTTTGACCGGCCAGGATGCCGTCAATCTGGCGCGGAGCTTCAACGAGCGCGTCGGCCTCACCGGTATCGTGCTCACGCGCGTTGACGGCGACGGCCGCGGCGGCGCAGCGCTGTCGATGCGCGCCGTGACCGGCCAGCCGATCAAGCTGATCGGCACCGGCGAAAAACTCGACGCGCTGGAAGATTTCGATCCGGCGCGGATCGCCGGCCGCATTCTCGGCATGGGCGACATCGTCGCGCTGGTCGAAAAGGCCCGGACGACTATAGACGCGGAGAAGGCAGCGCGCGCGGTCGAGCGGATGCGCAAGGGCGCCTTCGATCTCTCCGATCTGCGCGAGCAGCTGACGCAGATGCAGAACATGGGCGGCATGAGCGGGCTGATGGCGATGCTGCCCGGCGTCGCCAAGATCAAGAACCAGTTGGCCGAGCGCAATCTCGATGAGAAGCTGCTCAAGCGGCAAATGGCGATCATTGATTCCATGACGCCGCAGGAGCGGCGCAATCCGGACGTGCTGAAAGCCAGCCGCAAACGCCGCATCGCCTCAGGCTCCGGCACCAAGCCCGAGGACATCAATCGGCTCCTGAAAATGCACCGCACCATGGCTGACGTGATGAAGGCGATGGGGGGGGCCAAACGCGGCCCAATGGCCGGACTCGCCGGCATGCTCGGTCTTGGCGGCGGCGGTCTTGGCGGCGGCGGCATGCCAAGCGCGGAAGAGATGGCGAAGCTTGCAGCGAACATGCCTGGCGGCCTGCCGGCCGGTATGCCCGGTGGCGGCGCGGGCGGCTTGCCGCCGAATTTTCCGGGCTTGCCAGGTGGTCTGCCCAGCGGACTTCCCGGGTTTGGCCCGAAGCTTCCCGGCGGACTGCCGCCCGGTTTTCCCGGTTTCGGGAAAAAGAAATGACGCACACCCAGCCGCACGAGCGTTTTTCTGCTCAGGTTTCGCTGGATCCAGGCGCAGTCAGCGCGTTTGCCAGCGCCGTTGGCGATACCAACCCGGTCCATCACGACGCCGAGCTGGCGGCGCGATCACGCTTTGGCCGTTTGATCGCAAGCGGCCCGCAAACCACGGCGCATCTGTTGGCGTTGACCGCCTCACATTTTTCCAAGCGCGGCGCGATGCTCGGACTGGAATTCTGGGTCCGGTTTCGGCAGCCGATCTATGCCGACGAAACGATCACGCTCGAATGGCTGGTCGTGTCGGTCAAACACAATGCGCGCCTTGACGGCGATGTCATCGATCTGCGCGGCCGCATCCGCAAGGAGAACGGCGAAACTGCAGTCGGCGCTAAAGGGCGCGTTCTGGTCACCCAAACTCACTAACTCGTTCAACAAAGGAAAACCAAATGTCAGTTGTTATCCGCATGGCCCGCGCCGGAACCAAGAAGCGGCCATTCTATCATATCGTCGTCGCCGACAGCCGCGCGCCGCGCGACGGCCGCTTCATCGAGCGCCTCGGTTTTTTCAATCCGCTGTTGCCCAAGGACAATACCGAGCGGCTGAAGCTCGATATGGACAAGGTCAAGGCCTGGGTCGCCAAAGGCGCGCAGCCTTCCGACCGGGTGATGCGCTTTCTCGATGCCGCGGGCATCATGAAGCGCGAGAAGCGCAACAATCCGGAGAAGGCGGTCCCGCGCAAGGAGCGCAAGGCGAAGGAAGAAGCCGCCAAGGCCGCGCCGGCCGCTGCTCCTGCCGCTGCTGCAGCTCCACCGGCGGCTTAGCCGGCGCGCGCGATGGCAGGCGCCGCCCGCGTTTGTGGTGCCCGGGTTTGTCTTGGGCAAATCGGCGCCGCTCACGGCGTGCGCGGCGAAGTTCGGCTCCATTCGTTCACGTCCGACCCGCAAGCCATCGCCGGCTATGGCCCGCTCGAAACAGAGGACGGCCGCATCTTCGAAATCGAAGCGATGCGGCCGGCGAAGGATCATTTCGTGGCGAGGCTTTCAGGGATTTGCGATCGCAACGCCGCCGAACAATTGAGCAAGGTCAAGCTCTACGTGCCGCGCGCGCGCTTGCCGGAGCCGCAAGAGCCCGATGAGTTTTATCACGCCGACCTAATCGGCCTCGCCGTGCTTGATCCGGCAGGCAACAATCTTGGAACGGTCATCGCCGTCCATAATTTTGGCGCCGGCGATCTGATCGAGGTGCAGGGCGATAGCGGCGGAAAAACCGAGTTGATCCCGTTCGATGGAGCTCACGTCCCGGTCGTCGATGTTGCCGCAGGGCGAATTGTCATTTCGCCACGAGGATAAGATGTGGCGCGCAAGCGTGCTGACCATCTTCCCAGATGTTTTTCCCGGCCCCCTGGGCGCAAGTCTTGCGGGCAAGGCACTGGCCTCAGGAGCCTGGTCGCTCGATGTCGTCGACATCCGCACCTTCACGACCGACAAGCATCGCACCGTTGACGATACCCCCGCCGGCGGTGGTCCAGGCATGGTGATGAAGGCCGACGTGCTCGGCCGCGCCCTCGACACCGCGGTCGATCAACGCCAGCGGCTCCTCCTCTCGCCGCGCGGAACGCCGTTAACCCAACCGCGGGTCGAAGCGCTGGCCCGCGGGGCCGGCGTGGTGCTGGTTTCCGGCCGGTTCGAAGGCATCGACGAGCGGGTCATCGCAGCGCGAGACCTCGAAGAGGTTTCGATCGGCGACTATGTCCTTTCCGGCGGCGAGATCGCGGCGATGGTCCTGATCGACGCCTGCGTGCGGCTCCTTCCCGGTGTCATGGGCGCGGCCGCCTCAAGCGCCGAGGAAAGCTTTAACGAAGGGCTTTTGGAGTATCCGCACTACACCCGGCCGCAGACCTGGGAGGGCCTGACCATCCCTGAAGTGCTCCTGTCGGGCGATCACGGCAAGATCGCCGCCTGGCGGCGGGCCGAGGCTGAACGGCTGACCCGCGAGCGGCGGCCGGACCTTTGGGCCACCTATTTACGGCGCTTTCAGTCCGGGTCGCGTACGGGGTGACGAGAAGGTGACAAATCCGGCGCGGTAGCGTAGAAGCTGCGCCAACCCGTTTAACCCCGGCCGAAATTCGCGCCGCAGCGCAGCCGATGCGCAGCCGTTGGAGACTTGCCATGAACCTGATCAAAGAAATCGAAAACGAACAGATGGCGAAGCTTTCCGCCGGTCGGGAAATCCCCGAATTTCAGCCGGGCGACACGCTCATTGTAAACGTCAAGATCGTCGAGGGCGAACGCACCCGCGTGCAGGCCTATGAAGGCGTCTGCATCGGCCGCTCCGGAGCCGGCCTGAACGAAAGTTTCACGGTGCGGAAGATTTCGTACGGCGAAGGTGTCGAGCGCGTGTTCCCGCTCTATTCGCCGATGATCGACTCGATCAAGGTGGTGCGCCGCGGACAGGTGCGCCGCGCCAAGCTGTATTATCTCCGCGGCCGCCGCGGCAAGTCGGCGCGCATCGTTGAGCGGCAGGATCACAGCGCGCAAAACGAGGCCGCTGCCGAAGTTAAAGCCAAAGCCAAAGCCGCAAAGTAATATCAAGCTCGCATCGCAATTATATGCTCCACATCGTTGCTGGAGTTTCTTGACCATGGCCAATCCGCGTACCCTCTACGATAAAATCTGGGACGACCATCTCGTCGACGAAGGCGCCGACGGGACCAGCCTGATCTACATCGATCGGCATCTCGTGCATGAGGTAACGAGCCCGCAGGCGTTCGAGGGACTGCGGCTCTCCGGGCGCAAAGTGCGCGCGCCGGACAAGACGCTGTGCGTTGTCGACCACAACGTACCGACCACGGACCGGCGGCAGAAAAATCCCGACCCGGAAAGCGAAGCGCAGATAGCCTACCTCGCCGAGAACGCCAAGTTCTTTGGGCTCGAATATTTCAACGAGTTCGACAAGCGCCAGGGCATCGTTCACATCATCGGCCCCGAACAAGGCTTTACGCTGCCAGGCGTGACGCTGGTCTGCGGCGACAGCCACACCGGCACCCACGGCGCGTTCGGCACGCTCTCGATCGGCATCGGCACGTCGGAGGTCGAGCACGTGCTGGCGACGCAGACGCTGATCCAGAAGAAATCGAAAAACATGCGCGCGGTCGTCGACGGCAAGTTGCCTGACGGCGTCACTGCGAAAGATATCATCCTCGCCATCATCGGCGAGATCGGCACCGCCGGCGGCACCGGTTACGCGCTGGAATACGCCGGCGAAGCCATTCGCGCGCTGTCGATGGAAGGCCGCATGACCGTCTGCAACATGTCGGTCGAGGGCGGCGCCAAGTCCGGGTTCATCGCACCGGACGAAAAGGCTTATGAATATGTGAAAGACCGGCCGCGGACCCCGAAGGGCAAAGCCTGGGACGAGGCGATGCGCTATTGGGAGACGCTCCGCTCCGACGACGGCTCCCATTTCGATCGCGAAATCAGGCTCGACGCCGCCATGTTGCCGCCGCTGGTGACATGGGGGACAAGCCCCGAGCAGGTGGTCTCGGTAACCGGCCGGGTGCCGCGCCTGGAAGACATCGTCGACGCCAACAAGCGCGAGGCCGCGGAACGCTCGCTCGCCTATATGGGATTGCAGGGCGGCGAGAAGATCGCCGAAATCGCGATCGATCGCGTCTTCATCGGCTCCTGCACCAACGGCCGGATCGAAGATTTGCGTGCCGCGGCGCGCGTCGTCGACGGCAAGAAGGTCAGCGCCAATGTCGGCGCCATGATCGTTCCGGGCTCTGGTCTGGTGAAAGAGCAGGCCGAGGCGGAAGGATTGGACAAGATTTTCGTCAAGGCCGGTTTCGAGTGGCGCGAACCGGGCTGCTCGATGTGCCTGGCAATGAACCCGGACAAACTGTCGCCGGGTCAGCGCTGCGCCTCAACCTCGAACCGCAACTTCGAGGGCCGGCAGGGCTACAAGGGCCGCACTCATCTGGTGTCGCCGGCGATGGCGGCTGCCGCCGCGATCGCTGGACATTTCGTTGATGTGCGGGAGTGGCACTAACTCGCCGCCGCTCGCGCTTAAGCTAAATCCGGCCGCTCGAAGAAATGGCGATAGGCAAGCGAAAGCATGCCGACGCTGATCATGCCGGCAGGAATCCAGAGCAAGCCGATCGCCACTGATACCAGCATGACGACGACCCGATCGTGTCCGGGCTGGACCACCCAGTACGTCATCGCTCCGCCGACTGCCATCCATGGCAGGATGCAGAACAAGTAAGCCCAAACCATCCGCCAGGTGTTGCGCTTGCTGACACGCCACGCCGCGGCAATCGTGACGTCGGTACGGCCTAGCGCTATCCCAGGCAGCGCCAGCGACAATCGCGGTACGACAAAAACTCCAAAGATAGTCACGATACTGGCGAGAAACTTGACGATTATCATTGAACCGGTCTCGCTCGCGGGGCCGGCTTGCGGAAGAAGGAAAGTCAGGCTGCTTGGCGCCGTGATGATCATTCCGATCAGGAACGCCAGGGTCGCATAACTGACGACCGTGCCATCGAGCCGAAGGTAGGTGCCTTGGGGATGCTCATCTCGCAGCAGCAGCCGGTGCCACGCCACCGCGGCCGACGTGAGCGGCGGCAACATGACCAGCTTGCCGGCCAAAACTTGCAGCGCTGTGAGCACGGGGTTGGGATCGACGAATGGCCGACCGGAGTTGAGCACATTTACCATCTCCGCAAGGTGGGCGGATTGCATCCAGTTCCAGATCAACAGAACGGGCGCCATTAGCACCATCCACGGGCCGCAAACGCGGACGAGATCGGAAAAATTTCGGCCCCACAACGCGTAAGCTTGGCCGACGGTGCGAAACAGCGGAAGCTTCGTAGGCCGCTCAAATGCCACGGCGGTCATGGTTATTCTCCTCTCACGCGCCTCATTTCCGTTGGTCGCGGCGGCGCGCTGAAAGGTTCACGGTGTTTCGCGGCCGTTGGCGAATTTCCGGCGGACGGCAGGAGAATCTGCCTTGGCAGGTGGACGCGGTCAGCCGCGGACCCACCAGCAGTGCTTTTCCGGAAACAACACCATCCCGCTCGGCCGATATTGGATCACGTAGCGATCGGCACAGCGCCGGTAGAGCAATCGCTGCGGATTGACCTCAATGCGTGGTGGCCCGCCACGCGGCGCTGCAGAGGTTCCAGGCGGCGTCGGAGTTTGCGCCGATGCCATCGATGCCGCCGAGCACAATAGCGCTATGCCAGCGACGGCGTTGAGCGATTTTGCAGGCATACTCGTTGCGCTCCGTTCCCCGCCTCTACCCGCTTTGAGCGTCTCGCATAGCGCTCTGTGCGTCAATCATAGCCCAGCGCGTTTTCAGCGCGAGTGAAACGGCCTACAACACCGGCATGCCCGATCCGTCATCCGACCCGCTGGCCTGGCGGCCGTTGAAGGCGCCTTCACTCGTCGAAATCGAAGTCATGGCCGGCGAAATCTTTCGACATTTGCCGCGGCGTTTTCGGGATTTGTGCGTCGATCTGGTTATTCAGGTCGACGATTTTCCGACCGATGAAGTGCTCGAGCAAATGGACGCCGAGAGCGAGTTCGATCTGCTGGGCCTGTTCCAGGGCGTCGGCTTGCCGTTTCGCACCGAGAGCGCGCCGATGCAGATGCCGAATATGATCTGGCTCTATCGCCGGCCGATCCTGGACTATTGGGCCGAGCACGATGAAACGCTTGGTGCGATCGTCAGGCACGTGCTGGTACATGAGGTCGGTCATCATTTCGGCCTTTCGGATGCGGATATGGCCGCCATTGAAGAAACGGCGGAAGAAACCAAAGGAGCTGTCTCATGAAAGTCGACGGTCGTTGCCATTGCGGTTTCATCACAATCGAAGCCGAAGTCGATCCCGGGAAAGTCACGATCTGCAACTGCACCGATTGTCAGTCCGGCACCGGCTCGGCGTTTCGCATCTCCGTTCCAACGCCGGGGAATGCCTTCAAGATGACGGGGCAGCCGACGCTCTATGAAAAAGTCGCGGAGAGCGGCAATCGTCGCGCCCAGGCATTCTGCCCAAAATGCGGCTCGCCGATCTATTCGACCACGCCCGGCGACGGCCCCAAAGATTCATACATGCTGCGGGTCGGGATTTTGCGGCAGCGCGATCAACTGCCTCCGACGCAGCAGATCTGGACGCGTTCGGCGCAGTCCTGGGTCAATGGACTTGGCAGCTTGCCAAAGAGCGAGACCCAGCAGGGCACCGCTCACTTGCGCTGATGAAATCAGCCGCGATTGTGCTAGAGAGAACTTGAGCCTTTGGGGCTCGAAACGTGGAGCAATGCCATGATCGTTACGGTGTTTCGCTCCCGCCTGAGGCCGGGAGTCCGCGACGAGTATGTTGCCTTGGTCGATCGCATGGCCGCGCTCGCCGCAACCATGCCGGGCTATATTTCGCACAAGGGCTTTTTTGCCGATGACGGCGAGCGGGTAACGATCGTCGAATTCGAGCACGAAGCAGGTATGCGCGCCTGGCGGACCAATCCCGAGCATATCGCAGCGCAGAGACTGGCGCGGTCGAAGTATTACACCGAATATCATATCCAGGTGTGCACGCTCGACCGCGAATCGAAGTTCGGTGCTGACGAATCAGCGAAAGAACCTACGAAATCTGCCGTAGCGGCGCAGGGTTGACCCGCGCCGGTAGCCGCGCCATTTACCGGCTACGGAAGCGCTTCGGGTGGGATCGAGACAATGGAAAAGTTCACCGTGCTTGAAGGCGTGGCGGCGCCACTGAAGATGATCAATGTCGACACCGACATGATCATCCCCAAGCAATACCTGAAGACCATCAAGCGCACCGGGCTCGGCAGCGGCCTGTTTTCGGAAAAGCGCTTTCGCGACGATGGCACCGAGAACCCGGATTTCGTGCTTAACAAGCCGGCCTATCGCAAGGCGAAGATCCTGGTTGCCGGCGATAATTTCGGCTGCGGCTCCTCGCGCGAGCACGCGCCGTGGGCGCTGAAGGATTTCGGCATCACCTGCGTGATTTCGACATCGTTCGGCGACATCTTCTACAACAATTGTTTCAAGAACGGCGTGCTGCCGGTACAGGTTTCGCCGGAAGACCTGGAGAAGCTGTTCGACGACGCCGAGCGCGGCGCCAACGCGACGCTGACTGTTGACCTCGCCAAGCAGGAAATCCGCGGCCCCGACGGCGGGGTCGTGAAGTTCGAGATCGACCCGCATCGCAAAGATTGCCTGCTCAATGGGCTCGATGACATCGGGCTCACGATGGTGAAGGACGAAAAGATCGGCAGCTTCGAGCAAAAATCCAGGGCCGCCCGGCCCTGGTTGTGATGGAAGCCCCGTCATTCCGGGACTCGCTACTTCGCGGCGGCCCGGAATGACGAAAGAAAAAGCCGCAATGACCCCCGCCATTTCCGTTTCGCATCTCGACAAGACTTACGCTTCCGGCTTTCAGGCGCTCAAGGACATCAACCTTGAGATTAGCCATGGCGAGATCTTCGCGTTGCTTGGTCCGAACGGCGCCGGCAAAACCACGCTGATCGGCATCATCTGCGGTATCGTCAATGCGTCAGGCGGCAAGGTCCTGGTCGACGGCCACGACATTATCGCCGATTACCGGATCACCCGCTCGCTGATCGGCCTCGTGCCACAGGAACTTTCGACCGATATGTTTTCGACGGTGTGGACGACGGTGTCGTTCAGCCGCGGCCTGTTCGGGAAGGCGCCGCATCCAGCCTATATCCAAAAAGTGCTGAAGGACCTGTCGCTCTGGGACAAAAAGGACAACAGGATCGCGACACTTTCGGGCGGCATGAAGCGCCGCCTGATGATCGCGAAGGCGTTATCGCACGAACCGCGCATCCTGTTCCTTGACGAGCCGACCGCCGGCGTCGACGTCGAATTGCGCAAGGACATGTGGGAGATGGTCCGAACGTTGCGGGCATCCGGCGTGACCATCATCCTGACCACGCACTACATCGAGGAAGCCGAGCTGATGGCCGACCGCGTCGGCGTGATCAACAAAGGCGAGATCATTCTGGTCGAGAACAAGGCCGAGCTGATGCGCAAGCTTGGTCAGAAGACACTGATGCTGGAGTTACGTGAGCCGATCGCGGCGGTGCCGCCGGCGCTCGCGAAACATCATCTCACGCTTGCCGGAGACGGCAGCAGGCTCATCTACACCTACGACACGCAGCGGCAGCAAACCGGCGTTACGGACCTGTTGGATGACCTGCGGAGCGCCGGATTGCAATTCAAGGACCTGGTTACGACGGAACGCTCGCTGGAAGAGATTTTCGTCGGCCTGGTGAGGCAGCAGCAATGAACCTTCATGCTGTCAGCGCGATTTACCGGTTCGAGATGGCGCGCACCCGGCGCACCTGGCTGCAAAGCATCGTCTCGCCGGTGATTTCGACCTCGCTCTACTTCGTGGTGTTTGGGGCGGCGTTCGGTTCGCGCATCAGTGCGATCGAAGGCGTCACTTACGGCGCCTTTATCGTGCCCGGCCTGATGATGCTGATGCTGCTCACCCAAAGCGTGAGCAACGCCGCGATCGGCATCTATTTTCCCCGCTTCTCCGGGACGATCTATGAAGTGCTTTCCGCACCGGCTTCCGCATTCGAGATCGTGCTCGGCTATGTCGGCGCCGCCGCGAGCAAATCGATCCTCCTCGGCATCATCATTCTGGCGACCTCAGCGTTGTTCGTGCCGATGCACATCGAGCACCCGCTGTGGATGCTCGCGTTCCTGGTTCTGACGGCGCTGAGCTTCAGCCTGCTCGGCTTTATCCTCGGCATCTGGGCCGACAGCATCGACAAGCTGCAGATCGTGCCGCTGCTCATCATCACGCCGCTGACGTTCCTCGGCGGCACTTTCTATCCGACAAGCGTGTTGCCGCCGTTCTGGCACAAGGTGACGCTGTTCAACCCGATCGTTTATCTGATCTCGGGATTCCGCTGGAGCTTCTTCGGCATCTCGGACGTTTACGTCGGTATCAGCGCGGGGGCGATTTTGTTGTTTCTCGCTATCTGCCTGACCATCGTGTGGTGGATCTTCAAGACCGGGTACCGTCTGAAGACCTAAGGCGTAGTGCCAAAAGTCGCGGCGACCCTATTTTTCAAGCAACGTATTGGGCAGCTTGAACCGCTGGGGTTCGTTCGGATTAGGATGGAACACCTTTAAGGTGCCCGAACCGACGCACCTGGCCGCGGCGGCATAATGCACGCCAAATCGGGACCCCTCATACAATGACCGCGCGTGTGCGATCGCGTGTCGGCGGCCGGCCTGATCGACGTGAAGGCGAACCATTTGCTGGCAGATCGGGCATTCGGCGACCAAGGGATGAAGCCGCCGCCCGCCCAGAAGCTTGAGAAACTCCAGACCCCATACGACCAAGTGCCGCATAGCCGCCGCCTCGCATTTCACGTCGTAGACCGTGCCTTTGGAACTTTATTGAGGCAGCGGCGCCGCCTGTCCCCAACAGATTAGCGTCCCAACCTACCGGGCGTTTGGACTTCACGCGGGTTTGAACGCAAAAGGCCTACGCAGGCTGGCTCTGCGCAATAGCGTCGGCGATCGCCACCGTTCGCCGCGCCATATCGGCGTGCAGAATCTCAACCATGCGACCGTCGACCTGAATGACACCCTTGCCCTGGTTCTCCGGCAGTTCGAACGCGGCGATGATCTTGCGCGACCACGACACCTCGTCCGCACCCGGCGAGAACGCTTCGTTGCAGGGCGCGATCTGTTGCGGATGGATCAGAGTCTTGCCGTCGAAGCCCAGATCGCGCGCCTGCCGGCATTCGGCGGCAAAACCTTCGGCATTGCCGAGATCGTTGTAAACGCCGTCGAGAATGTCGAGGCCATAGGCGCGCGCCGCGGCAACGCAATTCATCAGCCACGGCAGCATCGGCGCCCGGCCGGGCACCAGGCGAGCGCGGGTATCCTTGGCAAGATCGTTGGTGCCCATGACAAAGCCGGAGAGGCGCGTTTCCGGATCGAGCGCGGCTGCAGCGATCTCGCGCGCGTTGAGCATCGCCAGCGGCGTCTCCATCATCGCCCAGATGCGGATGAGTTTGTCCTTCCCGACACCGACCAGATGCTTGCCGAGGTCGCGAAGCTGTTGCGGCGTGGAGATCTTCGGCACCAGGATCGCGTCGGGGCCGGCGGCGGCAACGGCAAGATCGTCCAGCCACCACGCGGTATCGAGCCCGTTGATGCGCACCAGGACCTCGCGCCTGCCGAAGCCGCCTTGCCGCAGCGCCTGGACGATCAGTTCGCGGGCCTTGGCTTTGGCGTCGGGCGCCACCGCGTCCTCGAGATCGAAGATCACGGCGTCGACGGGAAGCTCGCGCGCCTTCTCCATGGCGCGCGCGTTTGATCCGGGCATGTACAGAACGCTGCGCCGCGGGCGGATTTGCATGGCTCGTTCCTCTCTCGATCCGGGCTTAAATTAGCGGCCCTGAAGGCTGCGTGCCAATGCCTCACCGGCGCTGGTTGCCAAATGCAAAGGCGGCGTGATTGAGTGCGCCGCATGCCATTTCCCACGCGTTTGATCGATGGATACCGCGCTTTTCGCGACGGCCGCTTGTCGCGTGAGCAAGACCGCTACCGCGAACTCGCCGAGGCCGGGCAATCGCCGGAAGTGATGGTGATCGGCTGCTCCGACTCGCGCGTTTCGCCGGAAGTCATCTTCGACGCCCGCCCGGGCGAACTGTTCGTGGTGCGCAACGTGGCGAATATCGTGCCGCCTTACGCGCCCGACGGGCAGGCGCACGGCGTCTCGGCGGCGCTCGAATTCGGCGTCGCCGCGCTGAAGGTCAAGCACATCGTCGTACTTGGCCACGCCCATTGCGGTGGCGTCAAAGCCTTTGCCGAAAACGCTGAGCCGCTATCGCCCGGCGATTTCATCGGCCGATGGATGCGGCTGATGGCGCCGGCAGCGGAAAAGGTTGGCGCGCCGGACGGCATTCCCTGGCCCGACTATCTCGCGCGGCTTGAACAGGCCAATGTCGCCAACAGCATTGAGAATCTCCTGACGTTTCCGAGGCTGCGCAAATTGGTCGAACGCGGTGAGGTGGCCATCCACGGCGCCTATTTCGGCGTCGCCACCGGGCAGCTCTCAGTACGCGACGATGCGACCGGAAAATTTTCGCCGGTTACGGGACCTTTCCCAGAGGCGGCACAACGCGAAGCGTCGCGCCGCTGATCCGACGGAGACGAGCTAAGCCGCCTTCTGCTTCGCGGTGATCAGCTTGCGGTTGATCAGGCACTCGGCGATCTGGATGGCGTTCAGCGCCGCGCCCTTGCGCAGATTGTCGGAGACGATCCACATCGCAAGCCCGTTCTCGACGGTGGCGTCCTCGCGGATGCGGCTGATATAGGTCGCGTCCTCGCCCACCGCTTCGTAGGGCGTCACGTAACCGCCCGGCTCGTGCTTGTCGATCACGATGCAGCCCGGCGCGTTGCGCAAAATATCGCGCGCCTCATCCGGGCTGATCGGGTTCTCGAACTCGATGTTAACTGCTTCCGAATGGCTGATGAAAACCGGCACGCGCACGCAGGTGGCGACCAACTTGATCTTCGGGTCGAGAATTTTCTTGGTCTCGACTACCATCTTCCATTCTTCGCGGGTGTAACCGTCCTCCATGAAGGTGTCGATCTGAGGGATCAGATTAAACGCGATGCGCCGCGGAAACTTCTTCGGCTCGATCTCGCCGACCTGAAAGACCGCCTTGGTCTGTGAAAACAGCTCGTCCATTGCCTCCTTGCCGGCGCCCGAAACCGACTGATAGGTGGCGACCACGACGCGCGTGATCTTGGCGCGGTCGTGCAGCGGCTTGAGCGCGACAACAAGCTGCGCGGTCGAGCAATTGGGATTGGCGATGATGCCGCGCTTGCGAAAACCAACGACCGCATCGGCGTTGACCTCGGGCACGACCAGCGGCACGTCGGAATCGTAGCGCCAGCACGACGAATTATCGATCACCACGGCACCTGCCGCCGCTATCTTCGGCGACCATTCTTTGGACACGGCCGAGCCCGCCGACATCAGGCAGATGTCGGTGCCGGAGAAGTCATAGTGTTCGAGCGCTTTGACCTTCAGCGTCCGGTCGCCATACGAGACTTCGACGCCCATGCTGCGGCGCGAGGCAAGCGCAACAACCTCGTCGGCCGGGAACGACCGCTCGGCGAGAATGTCGAGCATTTGGCGGCCTACATTGCCGGTCGCCCCGACGACTGCGACGGTGAAACCCATCGTCAAACTCCATCCAGATTTGGCTCGCGCCCGCTGACGGTGCGCCAAATTGGGGCGCTTTTAGGCCAGAAATGCTCCCGGCACAACGCCGGTCAGGAATAGTGGGCTATCGCCGACGGCGCAAAACGGCTATGTTGTGAATCGGCGAAAAGCGAGGAGTCATGCGCGGATTTGTATGTGTCGTTGGCGTTGCCGCTCTAGCCTTGGTCTCGGCCGTCCCGATGGCGGCGCTCGCGCAAACGCCGACCTACGCCCAGACCCACCCCAAGAAAAAGCCGGCGCCGGTCGTGCTTCGGTCCGCGAGCGGCACCGTCATTCAACCGACGCGCACCATCCTCCACAATCCCGATGGCACCACGACAATCATTGTGGTGCCCCGGCGCTCCTACCTTGACGTCGGTAACGAAGTTCCGTTGGGCTATCCCCGGACCATGGATTACGCATTTCCGCCAGGCGGCGATCCCGGGCGGACTAATTGGTATTTCGGGCCCGACACCGCCGGCGTTGGCGGCACTCCACTGGCGCAGCCGTGGCTGATACCGGGATTCAGCCCCGGATATCCGACGCCGTACTGAACGTTAAGCCGAAAGGCCTAGCCGCGGCAGCGCTTCTGAAGCGCCGCTAGTGCTTGGTCGTAAGGTTTTCCAGCTCGCCAACAATCGCCTCGCCCATTTCGGAGGTGCTTACGACCTTGGTGCCTTCCGACTTGATGTCGGCGGTTCGTAAACCCTTGGCCAGCGCCGCAGCGATTGCCGCATCGATGAGATCGGCCTCTTTGCCCATGTTGAACGAATAGCGAAGCGCCATGGCGAATGAGGCGATCATCGCGATCGGATTGGCAATCCCCTTGCCGGCGATATCGGGCGCGGAACCGTGCACCGGCTCATAGAGCGCCTTGCGCCGTTTGGTCTTGGCGTCGACTTCGCCGAGTGAAGCGGACGGCAGCATGCCGAGCGAACCGGTCAGCATTGCCGCGATATCCGAGAGCATGTCGCCGAACAGATTGTCGGTAACGATGACGTCGAACTGCTTCGGCCAGCGCACCAGCTGCATGCCGCCAGCATCGGCCAGCATATGCTCAAGCTCGACGTCCTTGTACTCGCGTGCATGCAGGTCAGCGACGACTTCGCGCCACAGCACGCCGGTCTTCATGACGTTGCGTTTTTCCATGGAGGTGACTTTGTTGCGCCGCTTGCGGGCAAGCTCAAAGCCGACCCGCGCGATGCGCTCAATCTCGTAGGTGTCATAGACCTGCGTATCGACGGCGCGCTTTTGGCCGTTGCCGAGGTCGGTGATGGTTTTGGGCTCGCCGAAATAAACGCCGCCGGTGAGCTCGCGCAGGATGATGATGTCGAGGCCTTCCACCACATCGCGCTTGAGGCTCGAAGCGTCGGCGAGCGCCGGATAGGAGATCGCGGGCCGGATGTTGGCAAAGAGGGCGAGATCCTTGCGCAGCCGCAGCAGGCCGGCCTCGGGGCGTACGTCGTAACCGACATCGTCCCACTTCGGCCCGCCGACCGCGCCGAAAATGACGGCATCGGCGGCCTGCGCCTTCGCCATGGTCTCCTCGGTGATGGCGACCTTATGCGCGTCGTAGCAGCCGCCGCCGACGAGCCCGTCTTCGGTGTCGAACCTGGCGATACCGGCCTTGGCGAGGAAGCCCAGGAGCCGCTTAACTTCGGCCATTACCTCCGGGCCGATGCCGTCACCGGCGAGTAAAAGAAGCTTGTAACTTGCCATAAATCACGCCTCCCGAATAACAGCGCAGGATTGCTAAAGCCCGCTGAGCACCTTGGCAAGCTTGGGCGCCCTGCACTCGGGAAGGTGATACAATGCCCAATCACGGAGAAGTCCGATCATGCGAATTTTTGGCCTGCTGATTGCGCTTGTGCTCGTTGCCGCCTCCGGCGAGCGGGCACGCGCCGACGACACCCCCTCGCCCGAAGCGTTGGCGGCGGCCAAGCAGCTCTTCACGATCGTATCGGGCGACATGCTGCAGCAGCTCACCACCCAGATCACCGGCGCATTCTGGCCGTCCGTCGAACAAAGCGCCCGCTCGGAAAAAATCGACGACGCCACCATTGCCGAATTGCGCAAGGAGTTCGATCGCGTCGAACTCGCCTTCGTCACCGACGCCCTGAAGCAGGCGCCTGCCATTTACGCGCGACACTTTACCGTTGCCGAGCTCAATGAATTATCGGCGTTCTACCAAACGCCGGTCGGCGCTAAAGCATTGCACGAGATGCCGCAAGTGATGGGGGAATTTACTTCTACTCTGGTGCCACGCCTCAAGGAGGTCCAGCGCCAAGCGTCGGAAGCATTCGACAAGATCCTGCGCGAGCGCGGCTACAAGAAGTGACGCCCGCATTCGGGGCGACGACACGGCCGAACAAACAAACCTTTAAAGCCCGCTGAACCAGTTGTAGCCCTGGTTCTCCCAGTAGCCGCCGGCGTCGTTGTTTTGCACCCACATCGCAGTCACGTATTTCGGATTCTTGAAGCCGAGTTTAGTGGGGATGCGAATCTTCATCGGGAAGCCATAGGCGCGCGGCAGCACCTTGTGGTCGAACTTCAGCGTCAGTTGCGTCTGCGGATGCAGCGCGGTCGGCATGTCGATGGTATTGGAATAGCCTTCGGCGCACTGGAACCAGACATACTTGGCGGTGGTATCGGCACCGATCAGCTTGAGGAAATCGGAAAGCTTCACGCCTTGCCAGGAGCCGATCGCGCTCCAACCTTCGACGCAGACGTGGCGTGTGATCTGTGAGACCTCCGGGAGCTTGTTGAGCGCCGGTAGTTTGTTAAGCTCCGACAGCGTCCACGGCTTTTTGTTGTCGACAAGGCCGCCAATTTCGAGCTGCCATCGGTCGGCGTCGATATCGGGCGCCTCGTCCTCACTGTAATAGGCGTTGAATGGGAACGGCCGGGTGATGGCGTTCTCCGGATACTCCGGCGCCAGCGTGTTCGGGTTGAACAGCAAGGCTTGGACGCGATCGTTGAACGTCGAGATGACGCGGAGCGCGTTCTCCGACGTTTCGCCGTCGACGATATCGCAACCCGACAGCACGGCGAGTGCGCCGAGGCTTACGGCGCCGCGCAGGAACAGCCGCCGCGAAGGCTCGGGCAAAAGCTTCGCCGCATCCTTGATCAGGAGCTTCGGATCGACGCCGGGCGGATGCTTGCGGGACCGTGCCACGTTTGTCTCCTCGTCCGTCAGCGGCCGATGATCATCGCGCGCAGCGTCTTCGGCACCAGAACGGCAAGCGCAACATGCACCACGAGGAACGCCACGATCGCGGACATGGCGGCAAAGTGCACATAACGCGCGAAGTCGTAGCCGCCAAAGAAGCCGGTCAAATAGTGAAATTGCACCGGCTTCCAGATCGAAAGACCCGAGAGCACGATCATGACGGCGGTCAGCAAGACGCCGAGGTAAAGAAGCTTCTGGACCGCGTTGTAAACTGACAGGTCGTCATGCGCGAGGTGGCCACGCAACGCATCAAAAAGATCGTGCAAGACCTCACGCGGATAGATCGGGAAAAGCTTGCGGTGGAAGCGGCCGGAAGCGATGCCGAGCGCGAGATAAACTGCGCCGTTGGTCATCAACAGCCACATCGCAGCGAAATGCCATTGCAGCGCACCGCCGAGCCAATTGCCTAACGCAAATCCTGTGGGGAAGGTGAAGGGGAACAGCGGCGAGGCGTCGTAGATTTGCCAGCCCGACCCGATCATCAACAGCATCGCAATCGCGTTGATCCAGTGTGTCACGCGCACCCAAGCCGGGTGGATGACGAGTTCGCGCCCCGGTATGCGGCGCGAGCGGTTGGCGGATGGCGGCTTCAATCGTCATGGTATTGACCGATATGTGGGTCCGATGTCGCCGGCTTATAACAAGCTGGCTGATACGACGCCGCTCACATTCGTGTCACGCGAAGATCAAGGTCGCAACACGGGAGCGTGAGTTCTTGAGCGTGAGTTGGTCCGTCGAGGAAAGCCCCTCTCCCCGAACATGGGGAGAGGGTCGTACGCGCGCCCGCAAACTTAGGGGAGCAGAACAGTGTCGATGACGTGGATCACGCCGTTCGACTGCAACACGTCGGCGATCGTGACCATGGCGACATCGCCCTTGGAGTTGGTGATGGTGAGTTTGCCGGGGCCGGCCTGCTTCACCCAAATATCCTCGCCGGCGACGGTCTTGAGTTTGGCCAAACCCTCGCCTTCCTTCACGGCTTTCATCAAGCTGGCGGCGGTCATGCGGCCTGGAACCACGTGATAGGTCAACACTTTGACGAGCGTGGCCTTGTTCTCAGGCTTGAGCAGATTGTCGACGGTGCCGGCCGGCAGCTTGGCGAAGGCGGCATTGGTCGGCGCGAACACGGTGAACGGGCCGGGACCGGAGAGCGTGTCGACGAGGCCGGCGGCCTTCACCGCTGCAACGAGCGTGGTGTGGTCCTTCGAATTCACCGCATTCTGGATGATGTTCTTCGACGGATACATCGGCGCGCCGCCGACATTGACGGTTTTCTCCGACATCGCGTCAGCGGCGAGCGGCGCAGTGACAGTGGCGATGAGCGCGAGAGCCGCCGCGGCGGCGAGCAAAGTGAAACGCTTGGACATGAGGAGCTCCATCCTTGGAATCTGAGAGGGTTGCGATTGACGTTGCCGGTGAAGACCCCGGCAAGAGGCGCAGCATTTTGCGTCTCACAGCCAGATACGGCGGCTTTTCCGGGCGGTTTCAGCCACGGCGTCACGGCTGCGTGAACGCATGCCCAGCCTTGCGCCGGACTGCCGTTCGGGTATGAAACGCGAATGCCACGCCGGGCAGTGATGCAAAGGGTTATTGATGCCTAAAACCAGTCCCGGCAATTTCTTTGAAGATTTCCGTATCGGCCAGGTGATCCGGCACGCGACACCGCGAACAGTCACGACCGGCGACGTTGCGCTATACAACGGCCTATTCGGACCGCGCTTCGCCGTGCAGTCATCCGACGTGTTTGCAAAGGCGATCGGATACCCGCGCGCGCCAGTGGACGATCTCCTCGTGTTTCACATCGTTTTCGGCAAGACCGTGCCTGACGTCTCGCTCAATGCGGTCGCCAATCTCGGCTATGCCGGCTGCTATTTTCGCGCGCCGGTATTTCCGGGTGATACGCTTAGCGCACTTTCCGAAGTCATCGGCTTGAAGGAAAATTCGAGTTGTAAGACCGGCATCGTCTATGTGCGCACCACCGGCTCCAATCAGGACGGCGTGTCGGTGCTCGAATATGTCCGCTGGGTGATGGTGCGCAAACGCGACGAAGCAGCGGCTGCGCCCGGCGATCACGTGCCGCGCCTGCCGACCGTGCTCGATCCCAAGGTCTTGAGTGAAGCCTGCCCGCCGATTGACGTGTCGGCTTACGATACGGCGCTGTCCGGCAGCCCTTACCTCTACGGCGATTATGAGGTCGGCGAGCGCATCGATCATGTCGACGGCGTCACCGTGGAAGAGGCGGAGCACATGATCGCTACCCGCCTCTACCAAAATACTGCGCGCATTCACTTCAACCAGTACATCGAAGGCAAAGGCCGCTTCGGCCGCCGGTTGATCTATGGCGGCCATGTAATCTCGATCGCGCGTGCGCTCTCCTTCAATGGCTTCGCCAACGCATTCCATCTTGCCGCCATCAACGGTGGGCGCCATGTCGCGCCGCTCTTTGCTGGCGGCACCGTATTCGCCTGGTCAGAAGTGCTCGCCAAATCGGAACTGCCGGGTCGGGACGACGTCGGCGCGTTGCGGCTGCGAACTATCGCTACGCGGGACCGTCCCTGCGAAGATTTTCCGCTCAAATCCGGTGACGATTACGATCCGGCGGTATTGCTGGATCTGGATTATTGGATGCTGATACCGCGGTGACGCCTCAAGGCCGGGCGCTCTTGACTTCTTCGCTGGTCACCGCGTCCTGATAATGATTGCCGAAGTGCGTGCGCACGTAGTTGATAACGGCGGCGACTTGATCGTCGTTCATCATCAGGCCGATCGGCGGCATGCCGCGTTGGCCGTTGACGAGGACTAGTATCGGATAGCCGCGTGCGGCGAGATTTTGGTCGCCGGCGAGCGACGGATATGTTCCGCCGCCGCTCGCGCCTTTGCCGTCAGGCATGTGGCAGGCCTGGCAGATATTGGTGTACAGCGCCTCGCCGCTCTGCTCCGCAAATCTGAAGCTCGGGCTGAGCATGGGTTCGGCCGCACGCGGCGGCGCAGCGCTCTGCGTTGCGTTTTGCGCCGGCAGCGTCGCGGGGACAACCGACAGCAGCGCAACGAGCGCCACGGCGGCAAGTACCTTGGGAAGGCGCCATATCGGCATAGGTCGCATTGGCTCGCGTTCGCCCTGATGAAAATTAACTTACGTCTTCACAACGCGATCGTGCAGCCGCGTGATGGCGTTGAGCGAGGAGAGGATCGCGCCTTCCTGCCACGCCGGAAGGTACGACGCGTGCTCGCCCGCGAGCACGATCCTGCCGTCGATCTGGCACAGATCGTCGTAGTGCTCCGCTCTTGTCTTCTCGGTCCAATAGCCGGCGCATCCGAGTGTGAACGGCACCCGATGCCAGGCCACCGCGACGCCGTTTTCAAACTCGGCAGGATACTGCGGATGAATGCGCGAGCCCAACGCAACGGCGCGGGCAACGCGCTCCGCCGGCGGCATCGACGCGAACTCGTAGGCGTTCGATCCCTCGAAGATGTAGGCGCCAAGTAGAACGCCGCGGCCGCCGCGATTTAAGCCCGTGCTGGGATAAGCGATCTGCCGGATCGGCAAATCAGTGAAACTGATCCCGCCATAGATCGCCTCGTCTTCCTCCCAAAACCGCCGCTTGAACTGCAAGCCGATTTTGACAGCTGACGCGTAGGGCACCGCCTCGATCGCGGCTTTCAGGCGCGGACCGACGTTGAGCGGGATTTGACTGAGAATGGAGAGCGGAATCGTACAGACACACCAGTCGGCCCGCGCCGTCTGTACGGCCGATGGAGTTTTTGCATCTTCATAGGTGACGGTGATGCCGCCGTCGTCTTGCGCAATCCGGATAACTTTTGCGTCGTAACGAATGAGATCGCCGACTTCGCGTGCGAAAGCCTTGCCGATCATGTCCATGCCGCCGACCGGCTCAAACATCGTGGTCTGGAACAAATGCATCGAAAAATTCTGCAGATAGCGCCACAGCCGGGACTTGAGAATCTCCGACAGGTCGATCGGCTGGCTGGCTATTGGCGCGGCACCAAGACCGCCGCCGGGGCCTTTGGCATGGCCGCGAACCTCGGCTGAGATCAGATTGGCCTTGTAAGCATAGTTTTGATCGAGCGCGCCCCACGACCGCAGCGCTTGCAGCAAAATCTCTTTGTCTTCCGGCGAAACGGCTTCGTCGAGTTTGCCCTGAGCGGTCGCCTTGCTCAAAAGCTCGGCGATCTGTCCCTGAAAATCGGCTTGGACTTCGCGGATACGCTGCGGCTTGCCGCCGAACGCTCCGGACGCGTGCAGCAGCGCATTGTGATTAAGCTCAACGAACGGCTCGAGCGCGACGTTCAGGCGCTTGCAGTAATCAAGCACCGCGCGATGGTGATACGGAATCCGCCACGGGCCGGGATTGAGATAAAGCCCTTGCTCGAATGCGCAGGTCTGCGTGAAGCCGCCGAGTTCGGTGTATGTGTCGCCGCCGCGGAGCGTCCAGTTGCGGCCTCCGGCGCGGCTGTTGAATTCCAGAATTTGAACCGTGTAGCCGGCCTTGCGCAGCTCCAGCGCCGCCGTCATCCCGGCGAGGCCTGCGCCGAGGATCAGGACGGAAGCGCCTTTAACGTCGCCGCCAAGCTTGATCGGACCCTGGTACGCTGAGTCCGCCGCGAACCCGAGGCTGGTCATGGCGTGATACATCGCCGCGCTGCCGGCGACCGTGCCGATCAGCGACAACAGATCGCGCCGGCTCACAGCGGTTCCGTTGCCATCCTGCATCACGCCTTCGTCCTTGGCCTTACACCCGCCGCGCTATTGGACCACTGGCTTGGTCACAAGAACGTAACCGCGCGTCTTATTGTTATTGTCGGAGTCCGTCGTGTTCATCGCAGCGAACAGATCCGAGGCCTTAACCCAGACGGGCGGATATTTATAGCGAGCAACGTCAAGGATCAGAAAACGATCCGACTTGGCATCGTAGGCCGCGAGTGGCGAGATATGGCCGCCGAGCTGCTGTCCGATCGCTTTTCGCAAATAATTCACGAGCACGAAGTGATCCTTGGCGGCGAGATAATCGCGTGCGCTGTTGCGGAATGCATCAAGGCCGCTGTCTTCGGCGTGATGCACTTCGATGGTCGCGGGATAAAGGCCGAGCAGCGCGCCGAGCTGATCGAGCGTCATGCCCTGCCGGGCGAGAATCTCGCGCGGCAGAATGGAATCGGTGTGCTCATCGAGCACATTGTCCTGGGTGAACGTGTGGTAGGGCTGATATTCCGGCGTGGTCGGCGCCGGCGTGTGCAGTGCGTTAAGCACCATGACGATGCTGGCGACACCGCAATAAGCCTGCGTCTTCTGAGTGACGAAGTTGTCGGCGACCGCGAAATAGCTATGCGGTGTGCCGCTTTCGGAAAAGTATTTTTCGCCCTGCTCCGAACCGAGATCGGTCAAATTATCCGGCAGCGGCAAAGTTTGAGCGTTGAGGCCCGTGGCCCAAAAACAAAGCGCGAGCGCGAGCAGACGAACAAGGCGACCGGGCATCATACACCCCTGGTTAAGACCCAAATTTGTAATGGCTTCGTTTGTTCTAGCAAGTTTCAAGCCGCCGCATCAGCCGTGCAAAAAACATAAGGCTCAGCCTTGTGCACGCAAGTGCTCGACCAGCTGTCGGGCGTAGAGCGGCAGCTCCTTGGTATTGCGGATGCAGATGGTCAAATCGCGCATTGCCCACGAATCCGTCAGCGGCACGATCGCAATCGCCATGGTCTTGGCGACGCGGCGTGCGGTCGTCTCCGGCACGATGCCGATACCGACCTTGCACTCGACCAACCGGCACACCGCATCGAAGCTACGCAGTTGCACGCGCAGACGCAGCGGCCGGCCGATACGCACCGCCTTGGTGGCAAGGAAGCGCTGCAACGCGCTGGCGCGGTCGAGCCCCACCAGATCGTGTTCAAGCACATCATCGAAGCCGATTCTGGCGCGTTTCGCCAGTGGATGGCTGCGCGCAACCACAAGCACGAACCGGTCGCGGCGAAACGGATAGGTTTCGAGCGTGCCAGCATCGACGGTACCGGCGACGATACCGAGATCGGCGACGCCTTCGGCAATCAAGCCGACGATTTCGTCGCTCAGCCGCTCTTCCAGATCGACGCTCACAGTCGGGTGCGCGGCCAGGAACGAGCTGAGCGCCTCCGGCAAAAACTCGGTCAGCGCGTTAGTGTTCGACAACACCCGGATCTGGCCGGCAAGGCCGCCGCCGTAAGCGCCGAGGTCTTCGTGCAAGCGCTCGGCCTGGCGCAGGATGGTGCGCGCGTGTTGCAACAGCGTTCGGCCGGCCTGCGTCGGCGTGACGCCCTGGCGGCCGCGCGTGACCAAAGGCACGCCAAGCGCATCCTCCATATTGCGGATACGCGTCGAGGCCGCCGCCAACGCCAGATGCGCGCGCTCGGCGCCGTGCGTGATGCTGCCAGCCTCGACGACGTGGCGAAACAAACTGAGATCGGCAAGATCGAACCGCATATCGGTCTCATCCTTCGGATTTAGCGAAGTCTGACTTTGCATAACGTCAATTGTGCTCGCGGAATTTAACACTATTCTTTCGCTTTGTGCGAAGCAAAGGCTGAGAAAGCGCGTGGACAGCGGGCATCGTTCCGTTGCGGCCCGCGCGGAGATTAGCTAGGAACAGGCCTAAGCTTGGCATCCCCGTCGAGCGAATTCGGATGAGCTCAATGGCCGAAACCAAGGCCCCCGCCGCACGGCCACTGTCGCCGCACCTGCAAATCTACCGGCTGACGCTGACGATGATGATGTCGATCGTGCATCGCATCACTGGCGCCGGCCTCTACTTCGGCACGGCGCTGCTGGCCTGGTGGTTTTTAGCCGCCGCTTCCGGCCCGACCGGCTACGCGAAGTTTGAATGGTTCGCCGGCTCGCTCATCGGCCGGTTGATCCTGTTCGGGTACACGTGGGCAATGATCCATCACATGCTAGGTGGAATCCGCTATTTGATCTGGGACACCGGGCGCGGCTTCGGACCGAGCGAGCGCGAATGGCTCGCCGCGGCCAACCTGGTCGGCTCGATTGCGATTACGATCCTGCTCTGGGTCGTCGGCCTCCTGGCGATGGGAGGGCCGCGATGAGCGAAACTTCCGCCAAACATATTCGCACGCCGCTAGGGCGCGTGCGCGGCCACGGCGCAGCGCACTCCGGAACCGGTCACTTCTGGCGCCAACGCCTGACCGCCGTCGCCAACATCCCGCTGACCATTGCGGTTGTGATCATCATGGTGATGCTGCTCGGCCGCAATCAGGCGGCCGCGGCGCAAATTCTCGGCTCGCCGCTCGTCGCCATCATCATGCTTTTGTTCATCGCCTCGATCTGCGCCCACATGCGCATCGGCATGCAGGTGATCATCGAGGATTACGTCCACGACGAAACCGCGAAACTCATTCTGATCATGGGCAATACGTTCTTCACCATCGCTGTGGGCCTAGCCGCGGCCTACGGCATCTTCAAGCTTTCGTTCGGGGTGTAGGCATGGCGGCAAATGGCAGCAACGGAGGAAGCGCGCCCAACATCAACGGCCGCGCCTATCCGATTGAGGACCACGCATACGACGTCGTGATCGTCGGCGCTGGCGGCGCTGGCTTGCGCGCCGTAGTGGGCTGCAGCGAAGCGGGCTTGCGCACCGCCTGCATCACCAAAGTGTTTCCCACCCGCTCGCACACGGTCGCCGCCCAAGGCGGCATCGCGGCTGCCCTTGGCAACATGGGCGAGGACGACTGGCGCTGGCATATGTACGATACCGTCAAGGGCTCCGACTGGCTCGGTGACCAGGACGCGATCGAATATATGTGCCGCAACGCGCCTGAAGCGGTCTACGAGCTGGAGCACTGGGGTCTGCCGTTTTCGCGGCGCGAGCAGGACGGCAAGATTTATCAGCGCCCGTTCGGCGGCATGACCACGCATTACGGCAAAGGCACTGCACAGCGCACCTGCGCCGCCGCCGACCGTACCGGCCACGCGATGCTGCACACCATGTACGGCCAGGCGCTGCGCCACTCGGCCCAGTTCTATATCGAATATTTCGCCATCGACCTGATCATGGATGACGACGGCCGCTGCCGCGGTGTCGTCGCGATCAATCTCGACGACGGCACGATCCATCGTTTCGCTGCGCAGACGACGATACTGGCGACCGGCGGCTACGGCCGCGCCTATGCGTCATGCACTGGCGCACACACCCAGACCGGCGATGGCAACGCCATGGTGCTGCGCGCAGGCTTGCCGCTCGAGGACATGGAATTCGTGCAGTTTCATCCGACCGGCGTTTACGGCGCCGGCGTGCTGATCACCGAAGGCGCCCGCGGCGAAGGCGCCTACCTCGTCAATGCGGAAGGCGAGCGCTTCATGGAGCGCTATGCGCCCTCCGCCAAGGACCTGGCCTCGCGCGACGTAGTGTCCCGCGCGATGACCATCGAAATTCGCGAAGGCCGCGGCGTCGGGCCGAAGAAGGATCACATCTTCCTGCACCTCGACCATCTTGATCCGAAGATTCTCGCCGAGCGGCTGCCGGGCATCACCGAGTCGGCGCGCATTTTCGCCGGCGTCGATCTGACCCATGAGCCGGTGCCGATCGTACCGACGGTGCACTACAACATGGGCGGCATCGCCACGAACTATCACGGCGAAGCGCTGACCAAGAAAAATGGCAATCCCGACCAGGTCATCCCCGGCATGATGGCGCTGGGCGAAGCAGCGTGCGTCTCGGTTCACGGCGCCAACCGGCTCGGATCGAACTCGCTGATCGATCTTGTCGTGTTCGGCCGCGCCGCGGCGCTGCGCTGTGCCGAAATCCTCACCCCCAACGACAAGCAGCCCGAGCTGCCGAAGGATTCCGCCGAGCGCGCGCTGTCACGGCTCGACAAATATCGCTACGCCTCGGGCTCGACGCCGACCGCGCAACTGCGCGGCAAGATGCAGCACGTGATGCAGACCTATTGCGCGGTGTTCCGCACCGGCGAGGTGCTGCAGGAAGGCTCGAAGCTCATTCACGAGGTGTTCAACGGCGCGACCGACATCAAAGTCAGCGACCGTTCGCTGATCTGGAACTCCGACCTGATCGAAACGCTCGAATTCGTCAATCTGATCGAACAGTCGCTCGTCACCGTCGATTCGGCACTCAACCGCACCGAAAGCCGCGGCGCGCATGCGCGCGAAGATTTTCCCGAGCGCGACGACAAGGATTGGATGAAGCACACGCTGTCGTGGCTCGACACCGTGACCGGAAAAGTCACGATCGATTACCGGCCGGTGCACACCTACACGCTCACCAACGATGTGTCCTACATCGAGCCCAAGAAGCGGGTTTATTGAGGTTGCAATGGTCCAGTTTACGCTGCCAAAGAACTCCAAAGTCGGCGAAGGCAAAACCTGGCCGCATCCGGCGAAAGCCAAAGCCGAGCAGGAGTTCCGCATCTATCGCTGGAACCCGGATGAGGGCGCCAATCCGCGCCTCGACACCTATTACGTCGACACCGGCGATTGCGGGCCGATGGTGCTCGACGCCATCATCTGGATCAAAAACAACATCGACGCGACGCTGACCTTCCGCCGCTCCTGCCGCGAAGGCATTTGCGGCTCCTGCGCGATGAACATCGACGGCATCAATACGCTCGCCTGCACCAAGGCATTGAGCGACATGAACGGCGCGGTGCGTATCTACCCGCTGCCGCACATGCCGGTGGTCAAGGACCTGGTGCCCGATCTGACCAATTTCTACGCCCAGCACGCCTCGATCAAGCCGTGGCTGCAAACGGTTTCACCGACGCCGCAGAAGGAATGGAAGCAGAGCCACGACGATCGCGCCAAGCTCGACGGCCTCTACGAATGCATCCTCTGCGCCTGCTGCTCGACCTCATGCCCGAGCTATTGGTGGAACTCGGATCGCTATCTCGGCCCGGCCGCGCTGTTGCAAGCGCAGCGCTGGATCGTGGACTCGCGCGACGAGGCGGGCGGCGAGCGGCTCGACGACCTTGAAGACCCGTTCCGGCTTTATCGCTGTCACACCATCATGAACTGCGCCAAGGCCTGCCCGAAACACCTCAATCCGGCGAAGGCCATCGCCGAGATCAAGCAGGCGCTGGTCGAACGGCAGGTTTAATCACTCGCGGCGTCTCCTGATCGAACCGCGCTTTGGGAACCCGCGCGGCGCCGGTGCTGTTAGCCAGCCATGGCCGACCAATCACACCTTGACCGGGTCTGGGACATCATCGAGCGCGTCGGCGTGTGCATGCTCACCACGCATTTTGATGCGGGTTTGCGGGCGCGGCCGCTGCAACCGCGGCCGGATCGCGCCGCCGGCCTGATCTGGTTCATCACCGATCGGCGCAGCGGCAAGGAGCGCGAGATCGAAGCCGAACACGATGTCGGGCTCGTGTTGATCGATGAAGGCGCCAAAGCCTATCTGTCACTCACCGCGCGCGCCGCGCCGTGCCGCGATCCCGCCAAGGCCGCCGAAATCTGGAAGACCACGGACGGGATGTGGTGGAGCGGCCCGGACGATCCGAACGCCGGCCTGCTGCGCGTCGTCCCGCAGACCGCGGAATTATGGGACGGACCGGCGAGTGACGCCGTCGCGGCGTTCCAGTTCATCAAGTCGCGACTGACTGGAGACAAGCCGGACCTCGGCGAAAATCGCAAAGTCACCGTCTCGATGTGACCGGGGCCGGGGCCCAGTCGCGCAAGAGCAGCCGGGAACAACTCTTCGCGCGAGAACGTTATGCCCAACGAACCGGCGCGCGCCGGCATAGGGCAAGTGGCGAGAGGTCAGAGTGCGATGAGCCCAGCAGCAAGCGAACAACAGCCGAAGCAACCACTTGAGGATCCCGAACTCGGCCCGAAAGGCCCGCGAACGCCGTATCCGGTCGATGAGCCGATCGATCCAAAGGGAGCGGGCTCCGAGCGTGACTACTTTCCGGGAAAGCCGGGCAACGATCTGCCGAAGTTCCGGATAGCGTTGCGCCGGCCGCGGCTCATCGTCGGTCGGCTACAGTCGAACTAATTGCGAACTAATCCAGCTTCAGTTTCCTCTTCCGCTGCCCGAGCGTCCGCAGCCGCAGCGCGTTGAGGCGAATAAAGCCTTCGGCGTCACGCTGGTCGTAGGCGACTTTGCCTTCATCGAACGTCACCAGATCCTGGTCGTAGAGCGAATATTTGCTTTCGCGTCCGACCGCGCCGACATTGCCCTTGTAAAGCTTCAGCCGCACGCTGCCAGTCACGAACTGCTGGCTCTTGTCGATCGCTGCTTGGAGCATCTCGCGCTCCGGCGCAAACCAGAAGCCGTTGTAGATCAGCTCGGCGTATTTCGGCATCAGTTCGTCTTTGAGATGCGCCGCGCCGCGATCGAGCGTGATCAATTCAATGCCGCGATGGGCGGCAAGCAGAATGGTGCCGCCCGGCGTCTCGTACATGCCGCGCGATTTCATGCCGACGAAACGGTTCTCCACGAGATCAAGCCGGCCGATGCCGTGTTTGCGGCCGAGCGCGTTGAGGTGCGTGAGCAGTTCGGCGGGCGACATTTTCTTGCCGTCCACCGCGACCGGATCGCCGCGCTCGAATTCGACCGTCACGTACGCGGGCTGGTCCGGCACATGCTCGGGATCGTCGGTGCGCGAATAGACGTAGTCCGGCACTTCGGTAGCCGGATTTTCCAGCACCTTTCCCTCTGACGAGGTGTGCAACAAATTCGCATCGGTTGAAAACGGCGCCTCGCCGCGCTTGTCCTTGGCGATCGGAATCTGGTTCTGCTCGGCAAACGCAATCAGCGCCTCGCGGGATTTGAAGTCCCATTCGCGCCATGGCGCGACGACTTTCACGTCCGGCTTGAGCGCGTAATAGGCCAGCTCGAATCGCACCTGGTCGTTGCCCTTGCCGGTAGCGCCGTGGGCGACTGCGTCGGCGCCGACCTTCTCGGCGATCTCGATCTGCTTCTTGGCGATCAGCGGCCGCGCGATCGAGGTGCCGAGCAGATACTGTCCCTCGTAGAGCGTATTGGCGCGGAACATCGGAAACACGTAATCGCGCACGAATTCTTCGCGCAAATCTTCGATGAAAATGTTTTCCGGCTTGATGCCGAGCATCATCGCCTTGGCCCGCGCCGGCTCGAGCTCCTCGCCCTGGCCGAGATCGGCAGTGAAGGTCACGACCTCGCAGCCGTAAGTGGTCTGCAGCCACTTGAGGATGATCGAGGTGTCGAGCCCCCCGGAATAAGCCAATACGACTTTCTTCACATCGCCTTTAGGCATCGGATAATCCTGACGTGGGGCGAAACAGCCGCCCAAAATGCGCGCGGACTATAGGCGGGCTTCCCGGCGACGCAAGCAGTCCGCCGCTGCGCCGGCCTCTGCTTTATCGGCAATTCAGGGGCTTTGGTTTTTGCGGCCGGTCAGCCGCGCCAGTGCTGCGCGAAGCCGGTTGCCTGCCCGCTCAAGCGGCCGTTCGGCTGCTTCATCGGTCAGCCGCGTCGGCCGCCAGCGATAGATCAGCCCGTGCAACGTCCAGACCACCAGGAACATGAACACGCCGGCAAAGACCACATCGCTGAAGAAATGCGCGCCGCCGGCCATGCGCAACACGCCCATCGCGGCGCCGAAGATCAGCACGCTGGCGTAGGCGAGCGGCCGCCACTGCGGCGGCGCAAAGGACGCCGGCGCAAACGTCCAGAACGCAGCGGACGGCTCGCCGGCGATGAACGAACAATTGTCCGGGCACGGTCCGGTCGGGTCCCACCATGCGGTTATTTGCTCGGCGCCGCCGAACTGGACCATGTCCGCCGGACGCATGCGCGCCCAGTGGTCCTTCAAGACCACGTTGGCCAGGAGGAACGGTCCGACCATGAGCGACACACTGAGAAACAGCGCGGCACGGCCGGGAATGAGCATGCGCCGCCGCGGCATAATGAGCTTGCCGACGATCGCGAAGAAAGCCGGAGCGACCAAAGCCGTAATCAGCAAGGTCGCCGCATCCCGCACGTAGGCGACCCAATCGCCAACGGCGATGAAACCGTGCGTCGCCGGATCGTAGAACAGCGCCGCGATTTTCAGGTCGAGCTGCGGATAGGCGCCGAAAATGACGCCGACAACAATACCGACGCCAAGCACGACGGCGAGCGCGATACGATTCATGCCTTGAGCTCGCGCCGCGTCAGTCCGTCATCGCCATCGCGCGCAGCGCCAGGCGCTCGCGGGCTGAGAGCTGTTCGGTTGCGCTCTTGAGCTGGCCGCAAGCCGCCAGGATATCGCGCCCGCGTGGTGTCCGAACCGGAGAGGCATAGCCGGCGTCGAAAACGATCTCGGAGAATTTCTCGATCTGGGCCCAGTCCGAGCATTCGTATTTGCTCCCCGGCCACGGATTGAACGGGATCAGGTTGATCTTGGCAGGAATGCCCTTGACCAGACGCACCAGCGCGCGCGCTTCGGCAAGCGAATCGTTGACGTCCTTGAGCATGACATATTCGAAAGTGATCCGGCGCGCGTTCGACAGTCCCGGATAATTGCGGCAGGCGTCGAGCAGTTCGCGCAAGGGATATTTGCGGTTGAGCGGCACGAGCTTATCGCGGAGTTCATCGGTCACGGCGTGCAGCGAGATCGCCAGCATCGAGCCGATTTCTTCACCGGCGCGGACGATGTTGGGCACCACACCTGACGTGGAAAGCGTGATGCGCCGCTTGGAAATGCTCAAACCCTCGCCGTCGGCGACGACATCGAGCGCATCGCGCACGGCTTCGAAATTGTAGAGCGGCTCGCCCATTCCCATCATCACAACGTTCGAGACCAATCGCTTTTCCGGGTCGGCACCCGCAGGCGCTGCCGCGCGCTGCCAATCGTTGAGACAGTCGCGCGCGAGCACGACCTGGCCCGCGATCTCGCCGGGAGTAAGATTGCGCACCAGCCGCTGCGTGCCGGTGTGGCAGAACGTGCAGTTGAGCGTGCATCCGACCTGGCTGGAAATACAAAGCGTGCCGCGACCGGTGTCCGGAATATAGACGCATTCGACCTCGTGCGGCCGATCGGCGAATTCGCCGGGAAGCCGCAGCAGCCACTTCCGCGTGCCGTCGACGGAAATTTGTTCGGCGACGATCTCGGGCCGCGCGAGCGTGAAGTGCTCCGCGAGTTGCGAACGGAGTTCCTTCGACAGCGTCGTCATCGCCTCGAAGTCCTGGACGCCGCGCACGTAGAGCCAATGCCAAAGCTGCTGCACGCGCATGCGATGTTGCCGCTCCGGCACGCCGGCTTCGCCGAGAGCTTCGGCAAGCGCGCCGCGCGACAGCCCAACCAGCGAGGGCTTGGCCGGCGCGACGTAACGCTCCAGCGGCCGCTTCTCGATGAGCGCGGCCGAGGCGACGTCCTCCGGCTGGGTGGCGGCAAGCGGGGTAGTCATGGTCAATCCAGGTGAAAGCGCTTACGCGGCTCAAGCTTAGATGGGGCTAACACCGCGCTGGCGATAGGAGAAGGCCGAAACCGCACATCCGGGCGGGTCAAGTAACGCTGAGCTTACTTGCAGTCCCGGTCGGTGCGATCGAGCGCCTGGGCGAGACCTTTCAAGGAAAATGTGTCGGTCGTCTTCGTGCCCTTGGTCGAAGTACCCTTGACGATCGCGCTCTGGCCCCCGCGCATGGCCTCGACTAAACGCGCTTCCTCGGTCCCGTTCTTGATCCAGGCGCCGTCCTGCTGGGTATAGAGCGCGAACGAAGTGGCGCCGACCTCCACCGTCGCGTCCGCGCTCGATTTGAACGGATAGCCGATGATGATCGACAGCTCGTTGTTCACTTTGTCCGCAGGCCGCGACGAAATGAAGATGTAGGTCGGGTTGCGCGGCCGACCGGGCGGGGTCGTCTCTGAAGTCGCGGGCTTGGCGATGGCGAAGCAGACTTTCTTCCCGTTAGGCGTGGCCGCGTAGGCGCCCCATTCGCCATATTGACCCAGCAATGTCGGCTTGGCGCCGGCGGCAACGGCTGCGGACAGCGCCGCCCCTGCGGCTGCGGCCGCCGCAGGCTTCGGCTTGGGCGGCTTTTTAGCCGGGGCGGGTGCGCCAGGTTCAGCGGCGGCAGCCGGTGCCGCCGCGGCGGGCTGCTCGGTCGCCGCTGGGGGCTTCGGTTTGTGCTTTTTCTTTGCGGGCGGAGGTGTGGCCGGCGCGGCTGCGGGCGCCGGAGCCTGATCCGTCGCCGGCGGCTGCTGCGCGAGCGCGGGCGCGGCAAAAATCACCGCGGCGAGCAGTAAAACGAGCTGCTTATGTCGATTGGTCTGCATCCGGCCCCGCGGGTTATCACGCGAAGGTAAACCAAGCCCTTCAACTTTAACCCATACCGGGGTCATAGGGAACGAATTCGGCGGCGAAGAGGCAGCCGGCGAAACGCCGCTGGGCAGCCGGGAGGGGCCGCCTTCCCTCGCCTGGACTTTTCGTGGTTATGAATAGTCTGCGCCGATCAATAATCCCGCCTCCCCCAAACGACGAGCCAAGGCCGCCATGAAAGCCATCCTGTGTACCCATTTCGGCACGCCAGACGACCTCCAGCTCGCCGACATCACCCCGCCGACCGCCGGACCCGGCCAGGCGGCGGTGAGGATCAAGGCCGCAGCGCTGAATTTCTTCGATCTTTTGATCATCGCCGGCAAGTACCAGCATAAGCCGCCTTTCCCGTTCTCGCCGGCCTCGGAATTCGCCGGCATCGTCGAAAGCGTCGGGCCCGGCGTGACTGATTTTACGCCCGGCGACCGCGTAATCGGCTCGACCGGCTGGGGCGCGGCGCGCGAAGTTCTCGCCGCCAGCACCAAACAACTCGTCAAAATTCCCGACAGTCTCGATTTCGATCGCGCCGCCGGTCTGACCGTCACTTATGCGACGACGCTTTACGGATTGCGCGAGCGCGGCAAACTCAAGTCCGGCGAAACGCTGGTCGTGCTTGGCGCTTCGGGCGGCGTCGGGCTCGCTGCGATCGAGATCGGCAAGATCATGGGCGCGCGCGTGATCGCCTGCGCGTCATCGGACGAAAAACTCGCCTTCGCGCGCAAGCACGGCGCCGACGAAACCGTGAACTACGCCAGCGAAGACCTACGCGGCGCCTTGAAGCGCCTCGGCGGCGAACGCGGCGTCGACGTGGTCTATGATCCGGTTGGCGGTTCTTATGCCGAGCCGGCCGTGCGCGCGCTGGGCTGGGAGGGCCGTTATCTGGTGGTCGGTTTTGCCGCCGGCGAGATACCAAAAATTCCACTCAATCTCGTGCTGCTCAAGAGCTGCGACATCCGCGGCGTGCTTTGGGGAGCATGGGCGTTACGTGACCCCGACGGCCAGCGCGCGCTGATGACCGACATCGTCCGCTGGTGCGCCGAAGGCAAACTTAGCGCGCACGTGCACGCGGCTTATCCGCTGGCGGAGATTGCGACGGCGTTGAAGGCCATCGCCGACCGCAAGGTCATGGGTAAAATCGTGTTGAAGCCGTAAGGGCCGGTTAGCTGCGCATCCGAGCGAGCGCACGCTGCGCCGCTTCACGATGGTCGTGGCTAATGTGGGATGAGACGAGCTTGAACGCAGCCGCAAGCACGGCTGCATCGTCGGTGTAACCGATCACCGGCAGCACATCGGGAATGAAGTCGGTTGGAAGCACGAAATAGGCGATCGCACCGACGAGCACGGCCTTCACGTGGATCGGCGTCTGACGATCGAAGGCGCAATAATGCGCGGCGATCAAATCCTCAGCAAACGGCAACCGCGCGGCTAAGCCACGCAGCTTCTTCCAGAAACTGCGTCGAAGCTTAGCCTCATCGGCAGCGATGCGGCGCGTGAGCGCTTCAACGTCGGCCCATGACGGGGCCCACGACGGCGACCATGACGCGGACGCGTATCGAAACGACATGGCGATGGATCCTCAATAGCACTGCGAAATCGCGACCAAAAAGATGGTGGCGAAAGGCGGCAATCGCAAGGCAGGTCGATTGGTGGCGAGAAACCAGCGGCGACAGATCAGCCCGCAAACTTATCCATCGCCGCGGCGAGCTTGATATCAAGCTCAGTCACCCCGCCGGCATCGTGGGTCGACAGCGTCACGTCCACGGTCTTGTAGACATTGAACCATTCGGGGTGATGGTCGAGCTTCTCCGCCATCAAAGCGGCGCGCGTCATGAAGCCGAAAGCCTCGTTGAAATCCGCGAACACGAATTTCTTTGTGATCGCGTCGCGGCCTTTCACCTCGCTCCAACTTTTGAGCGTGGCAAGTGCGCGGCTGCGAGCCTCTGCGGAAAGCTTCTGTGCCATATGCGAACCTCTTCGGTTCAAGCAGACTCGCGCAACAACGGCGCGGCTTCGTCGACCGGTGCGCTCTTGTGCTCTTTGGTCGAATAGAACGAGGCATTGTGATCGCCGCGCAAGGCTTCGCGTGTAAACTCGATCAGGTGATAGGCCATGAAGCCCATCGACAGTACCGCATCGATCCGGCCACGGCGCAACGCGTGGCGCGCCGCCCGCCAGAACGCGCGCCTATAGTCGGACTTCACGCCGACCTCGACCAGCACGTTGTAGCCCAGCACAGCACCGCGCCGCAGGTTCGACCAGGTGAGCTGGCCGCGGGCCGGTGGACTGATGCGCTTTGCGTAAGTGGCATCGATCTGGTGCCGGAACCGCTCAAACAGCCGCTCGGGATCGTTGGCATAGCCGATCGACCGGTGCCAGCTCGAAACCACTTCATCGTAAGGACGCATAAACACGACGTTGCTTTCGCGCCGCGAATCCTCGCTCAGACGTCCGGATTTCTTGAGCCGGTCCCAGAGCGGCGTCTTCGGCAGCGCCTGCAGCAGATTGATTGTCAGCGTCGGAATATTGGACAGGTCGATGAAATCCTTCAGCCGCGCTTCGGTATCGTCGCTGTCGGTGTCGAGCCCGAGGATGATGCCGGAAATCACTTCCAGGCCGTAATCGTTGAGCGTCTTGATCGCGTCCATCATCGGCAAGGAATTATTCTGATCCTTGCGCATCGCCTTAAGCGCATCGGATTCCGGCGTTTCAATGCCGACGAATATTCCGACAAAGGCCGCCTCGCGCATCAGCGTCAGGATTTCCGCCTGCTTGGCGATATTGAGCGTCGCCTCGCAGGCAAACTGCATCGGATAGCCGTGCTGCTTCTGCCATTCGACGAGATGCGGCAGCATTTCGCGCGCCGCCTTGCGGTTGCCGATGAAATTATCGTCGACGAAATACACGCTCGGCGGATACCCCGTCTGCGCGCACATGGCATCGAGTTCGGCGGTGATTTGTTGCGGCGTCTTGTAGCGCGGCTGCCGGCCATAGAGGTTTGGGATGTCACAGAACTCGCAGAGATACGGGCATCCGCTGGAGAATTGCAGCGTGCACATCAGGTACCGCGGCAGCGGAATGAGGTGATAGGCGGGAATTGGAAAATCGGTCAGCGGCAAGCGCTCGTTGGTTTCAAAGCGCACCTGCGCGGGTGGCGGCGCACTGCTCGCGTCGAAACTGGCGACGAGACGGTCAGTCCCGTCGCCGAGTTCGCCGATGTGCAGGTAGTCGAACTCGGGATACATTTCAGGAGCACTCGAAACCGACGGGCCGCCGAGCGCGGTAATTTTGCCCGCTTCCTTGGCGCGGCGGGCGATGTCGTGAATCTGTCGCGCCTGGATGTGCATGCCGCTGACGAGGACGACGTCGGCCCAGGCGAAGTCGGCGGCGGTCGCCGGGGCGATATTTTCATCGATGACGCGGACCGGCCAATGTTCCGGCATGTAGGCGGCAATCAGCAGCAGCCCCTGCGGGGGCATAAACGCCCGCACATCGTGCATGAGCCGGTAGGCGTGAGCGAAAGTGCCAAACGATGGCGTATAGGCCGGAAAGACGCAGAGAATCCGGCGCGTGTTGCAGGTGGACTGCGAAAAACGCAAGGAACCTCTCAATCTACCCCGCCGCGATCCTAGCTACCCCAGGGACCAGCAGCGGCGTTAAGGAGACTTAAGACTATCACACCCATCGTCGCAAACAGTGCATTGCGAACCGCGCGCGGCTGACTATATTGCAGAGCAACATGCGGGCCCCTTGAGGGCCCGTCGCAATTTAACAGCGCCCCCAATCTAACCCCGCTCCCATGAACCTGCGCAACATTGCCATTATCGCCCACGTCGACCATGGGAAAACTACCCTGGTCGACCGTTTGCTCCAGCAATCCGGCGCTTTTCGGGAGAATCAGCGCGTCGCCGAACGGGCGATGGATTCAAACGACCTCGAGCGTGAGCGCGGCATTACCATCCTCGCCAAGGCCACCTCCTTGGTCTGGGAGGAAACGCGAATCAATATCGTCGATACGCCCGGCCACGCCGATTTCGGCGGCGAGGTCGAACGCATCCTCAATATGGTGGACGGTGCCCTGGTACTGGTCGACGCCGCCGAGGGGCCGTTGCCGCAGACGAAATTCGTGGTCACCAAAGCCCTGAAAATGGGGCTCAAGCCGATTGTGGTCATTAACAAGGTTGATCGGCCGGACGCGCGCCCCACCGAAGTCGCCAATGAAGTGTTCGATCTGTTTGCCGCCCTCGATGCGACCGAGGAACAGCTCGATTTTCCGATCCTCTATGGTTCCGCCAAGCAAGGCTGGATGGCCGACAAGCCCGAAGGTCCGAAAGATCGCGGCATGGCGCCGCTGTTCGAACTCGTGGTCCGCCACGTGGCCCCGCCGCAAGTCGAGGACGGCCCGTTCCGGATGCTGGGAACGATTCTCGAAGCCAATCCCTATCTTGGCCGTGTCGTCACCGGCCGCATTTTCTCCGGCAGCGTAAAACCCAATCAGCCCGCCAAGGTGCTCGACCGGCACGGGACGTTGGTCGAAGTTGGCCGCGTAACCAAGGTTCTGGCCTTCCGCGGCCTCGAACGCACGCCGATCGAGGAAGGCTTTGCCGGAGACATTGTCTCCATCGCCGGTCTGCCCGAAGCATTCGTTTCGCACACCGTGTGCGCGCCCGAAGTCACCGAACCGCTTCCGGCACAGCCGATCGACCCGCCCACTCTGGCGATGACGTTTCGCATCAATGATTCGCCGCTCGCCGGTACCGAGGGCGACAAAGTACAAAGCCGCATCATCCGCGAGCGTTTGTTACGCGAGGCGGAAGGCAACGTTGCGCTTCGGATCTCGGAATCGAACGAGAAAGATTCGATGGAGGTCGCCGGCCGGGGCGAACTGCAACTCGGCATTCTAATCGAGACCATGCGGCGCGAGGGGTTCGAGCTTTCGGTGTCGCGGCCCAAGGTATTGTTTCAATACGGCGCAGCGAATGAACTTCTTGAACCCATCGAAGAAGTCGTCATCGACGTCGACGAAGGGCACGCCGGCGTGGTCGTGCAGAAGCTGGCCGAGCGCAAAGGCGAGATGGTCGAGATGCGTCCGTCAGGCGGCGGCCGCGTGCGGCTTATCTTCTACGCACCGACGCGGGGCTTGATCGGCTACAACGGCGAGCTTTTGACCGATACCCGCGGCACCGCGGTGATGAACCGCGTATTCCATGCCTATGGGCCGCATCGCGGCGATATCACGGGCCGCCGCAATGGCGTACTGATCTCGACCGACCAGGGCGATGCCGTCGCTTACGCCATGTGGAATCTGGAAGACCGCGGGCCGATGATGATCGAGCCGGGTTGGAAGGTCTACCGTGGCATGATCATCGGCGAGCACACCCGCGGCAATGACCTCGAAGTCAACGTGCTCAAGGGCAAGAAGCTCACCAACATCCGTACCCATTCCAAGGATGAAGCCGTCCGGCTCACGCCACCGATTCGTATGACGCTCGAAAAGGCGCTGGCCTATATCGAGGATGACGAATTGGTCGAAGTGACACCGAAATCGATTCGGCTGCGCAAGAAGCTGCTCGATCCCAACGAGCGGAAAAAGGACGAAAAGCGCAAAGAAGCCGAGCGGGTGTAAGGCGGGCCGGCCGAAGTGCCAACCGAGGGGCGGCGATCTGCCCCTCGCTGCAACTGACAATACGCCGGAAGTGTCACAAAATATCGGGCGACCGTGTCGCCCTTGCAACAGCCCCGCAGATTATGAGCCGGCCTGGGTTTTTTTGCCCGTCGCGATGGCGCACAGGCCGCCGGTCCGCTAATAATCCACATCGTTAACGAAGTATGAATGTCGGCACTTGAAGCCCGCGAGACCGCTTGCTTTGATTGCACCATGAGCACAGTCCTCATCGAAATCCGCCGCGCCAAGGCGCATGACGCCAGCGCGGTCGCTGACGCCCACGATGAGGCATGGCGGACGGCGTATCAGGGCATCATCCCCGGCACCGAACTCGACCGGCTGATCAATCGCCGCGGCCCGGCCTGGTGGGACAGTGCCATCCGCAAAGGTAGCCGCGTTGCACTGCTGCAGTTCGGCGACAAGGTTGCGGGCTACGCCAATTACGGGCGCAATCGCGCCCGCAGCCTGCATTATGACGGCGAGATCTACGAGCTCTATCTGCGACCTGAATTTCAGGGACTGGGTTTCGGCCGGCGGCTGTTCACTGCCGCACGCCGCGATCTGGCGCAGAGTGGATTGAAATCGCTGATCGTGTGGGCGCTGTCGGAGAACGACACCGCGGTCGAATTCTACCGCGCACTCAGCGGCAAAACCGTCGCCCGCTCGTCGGAAAAGTTCGGCACGCGGGTGCTCGACAAGGTCGCCTTCGGCTGGAATAGCTGAGGTTTCCCGACGAAAGCTTAAGGGCGGCAAGCGTCCGTTTACGCGGGCTCGGTGATTTGGTGCCGCAGCGCCGCGACAAGAGCGCCTGGTTCGCCGACAACCCGTACACGTTTCACCCGCGACGTGGCGCCTCCCGCAACCGTCACGTTGCGCGGAGCGACGCCGAGTACGTCGGCAACAAGCCGGCACAAGGCAGCGTTGGCCGCGCCTTCGAATGGTGCTGCGCGGACGCGCGCCTTGAAGACGCTGCGGCCGTCCGCACGCCGTTCGGTCCCTTCGATTGCGTCACGACTGCCGCGGGGCGTCAAGCGCACGTCGATGACGACGCCATCCGATGTTGCCGTCCACGGCTCGGCAGCCACAGCAGTTCAGTAGACGTTGGGAAGAATGTAAAGCGCGATCACGTAGCGAATGAAGATGATGATCAAAAACAGGATCACCGGCGAAATATCGATGCCGCCGAGATTCGGCAGAAAATTGCGAATCGGACGCAGCGCCGGCTCGGTAATCCGGTAGAGAAATTCGCCGATCATGCCGACGACTTGGTTGCGTGTGTTCACCACATGGAACGCCACCAGCCACGAGAAGATGGCCGCAATGATCACGATCCAGATGTAAAGCTCGAGGGCCAGATCAATGACGAGAAAGAGGGCGCGCATGGGTGGCTTTCGCGAGTGACGACGCCGGAACCTAGCGATTTGCTGGCGCGCTCACAAGCCGATGCGGACCCGACGAGACGCCCAAACGGCGGTCGCCTTGACACTATCCAAGCGCGGCCCTAAATGGCCCGAACTCGCCAAAAGTCGGCACTTTTCCGCCGATTTTGCTCGCGGCGGGGGCCGTAGCTCAGATGGGAGAGCGCCGCAATCGCACTGCGGAGGTCAGGGGTTCAAATCCCCTCGGCTCCACCAGCCTTCGCCGCGCCGAAGTTGCGAAGCAATGTAGGCGGGCCGCGGCGTAGCTTCCCACAGAAACCATATTAGCCTTTAGTCCGCGGCTCCTCTAGAATGCGTCTTGCGACCGCTGCATCATATTCGCGATCCGATCCGCTGATTCATCGTCGGCTGCAAGGTGCGATAAAGCATGAGACCGATCGCGCTCCGGCTGGCCTGTGCATTGTTGCTGTTCGGCTGGGTCTCGGCGCCGGCACTTGCGGCCGCTCCCTGCGGCGGCGACTTCGCCGCATGGCTTGAAGCCTTCGAACAGGAGGCAGCGGCGGCGGGCGTGTCACAGCAGACGATTCAATCTGCGCTCGCCGGCGTGACCTATGATCCCGCCATCATCTCACGCGATCATGCACAGGGCGTGTTCCGGCAAAGCTTCGAGCAATTCTCCGGCCGCATGGTGCCGCCGCGGCTGACGCGCGCCAAAAAACTCCTTACCCAGAACAGCGCGATGTTCAGCCGGATCGAGCAACAGTTCGGGGTGCCAGGCCCGGTTATTGTCGCGATATGGGGCCTGGAAACCGACTTCGGCGCCGATGTCGGCAAGTTCCCAACCATCCGCGCGCTGGCGACGCTTGCTTATGATTGCCGGCGCCCGGACAAGTTTCGCGGTGAATTGCTTGCCGCACTGCGCATTGTCGAGCGCGGCGACATGACTCCGGGCGAGATGCGCGGTGCGTGGGCGGGCGAAATTGGGCAAACTCAGTTTCTGCCGTCGTCATATCTGAAATACGCCGTCGACTATGATGGCAATGGTCGCCGCGATCTCATCCACAGCGTGCCCGATGCGCTAGCCTCGACCGCCAATTATCTCAAAGGCTATGGCTGGCAGCGCGGCCAGGCGTGGGGCGAAGGCACGCCGAACTTCCAGGTGCTGTTGCAGTGGAATGCGTCGAAAGTTTACACGCGGACCGTCGCCTATTTCGCCGAGCAACTCGCGGCCGGCCAGTAAAACTACGTCACCTCAACAATCAAACAGCAGGCGATATGCCCTCGAATTAAATTGAGATTCTTGTCTCAATCGCGTCGTAATCCGCTCGCACCCCACCTTTCGTCACATCGAGAAGCCCTGCAGCACTCAGCGCCTGCACATCCGCATGAACGTTGCTGTAGTCGCGCATCAGCGCTGTCGCGAGCGCACGCACACTTGTGACTTCGTGGCGATGGACGTAGCGCAGCAGTTCCATCCGCTTACCACTCAGGACACGGGCCAACGTGTCCCAGTTCTCAAACGTCAAATGCCGTTCCCGGAACTTTTCTCCGCGTTCAGCCCTGTGCCAGGCATTGACGAATCGATCTCTGGCCTCTTTTTCAAAAGCGCCGCCTACCGTGACTCTTATTTTGTTCGTTTTTTTCATATCTCGCCGCGCAAGATCCTAACATCAGACCAGAAATCAGTCATCAATTGCTCAACCGTTGTGAAACTGTACGCGGTCTCGGAGTTCCGAAAATGCTTGTGATCGCCCTTGCCGCGCTCGTTGTCGTAGCCGATTTCGCGAAACCCCGGCCGACCATAAAATAGCGAGTACTTAAACTCGTGGACGGAAGGCGGGACCGCAAAAGCGACACGCCAAAGCTTCATTTCAACGATAGCGCCGTCCTCGTAGTCGATCCGTTCGTAAAAGATCAGTTCCGCATTTTTCTTTGGCATTATGTCCTATTGGACCATATGGTGTCAATGGCCATAATTCTAAACTATTGACGCGTCTCCGATCCAGCGATCGAGAAAATGGCTGAGCCAGGTGCGCGCGCTGTAATCGTAGACCGCGCGGTCGGCGAAATGCGCGGCGTAAGGTTTTGCTCCCGGCATCTCCAGCCGGAGATGACCGCGCGCCGTCCATTTGTGCATCATCAGGCGGGTCACGTCCGGGTGAAATTGCAGCGCGTAGCTTCGCCCGTAGCGGAACGCCTGCACCTTGAACATGTCACCTGCAGCCAGAAGCTCAGCGCCGCTTGGCAAATCGAAGCCTTCCCGGTGCCACTGATAGACCTGTTCGGGCCAAGGATTGACCACGGCAAGACCGGCGGAGGTGGGCCGGATCGGGTAGTAGCCGATCTCGGCCTGACCATCGGGATGGGGAAAGACTTTTCCGCCTAGCGCCCGCGCGCACATCTGCGCGCCGAGGCAAATGCCGAGGAACGGCTTCTGCTCCTTGAGCGGGACGGCAATCCAGTCGATTTCACGGCGGATGAAATCATCCTGGTCGTTGGCGCTCATCGGGCCGCCGAAGATGACGGCGCCGGAATGCTCGGAGAGTGTCGTTGGCAGTGGATCGCCAAAGCGCGGCCGGCGAACATCCAGCATAAACCCGAGCTGCTGCAGAGCGTAGCCGACCCGTCCCGGGGTCGAGTGCTCCTGGTGGAGGACGATCAGAATCGGCTGTCGCATGACGAACGAGAATCGGAAAGCGCCCGGTCAAGCTTGGTATTGCTTTCACCGGTAAATTCAAGGCGACGCGATGCGTGACCGCTATGAGTGACGCTCCGCCGAGCGCGTGCCGACATACATCAGCGGCAGCAGCAGCACGTGAGGCATTATTCGCATCAAGAACACGGCGACCCGGTTGCCAAAGCCGGCAACGACCACCCGTTTGCCCCGCATGAATCCATCATAGCCGATCCGCGCGACGCGCTCTGCCGAAAGCGATAGCAGCAGGGCCTGCGACCGCTCGTCACGCAGCCCGGCACGTCGCTGAAACTCGGTCGGGACCGGTCCCGGGCACAGCGCCGTCACTCTGACACCGCGGCGTCCGTATTCCTGATGCAATGCTTCGCTGAGTGAAAGCACGTAAGCCTTGCTGGCGTAATAGACCGCCATGCCGGGCCCCGGTGAGAACGCCGCAACCGAAGCGACATTGAGAATACCGCCGCGATGACGCGCCAGGCTGTCCACGAAGGTGAGCGACAATTCCGTCAGCGCGCGGACATTGAGATCGATCATCGCCAGCTGTTCGTCGCGGCTGAGCCGTGCCGCACGGCCAACGAGTCCAAAACCGGCATTGTTGACGATGATCTCAGGCTCGAGCCCGAGCGCAGCCAGTTCCGAAGCGAGCGCGGGGATCGCATCACTGCGCGCGAGATCCATGCTCAGCACCGTCGGCCGTTGCCCTCCGGCGGCTGCGATCTCGTCAGCCAGGGCCGCGAGCTTACCTTCGCGTCGGGCGACCAGCACCAGTTCGTGGCCGTGGCCGGCGAAAACCCGGGCCAGTTCCGCACCAATGCCGGCCGAAGCGCCAGTGATCAGGGTTATGGGCTTCATGCGTCACCATTGTTCTCGCCTGACTTTGTGGCGATACGCTGACGCAACTCAATCCGCTGCCGCTGCGAAACGCCGAGGAGGTCGGCGGCACGCCACAACAGATTATCCTCAAGTTCGTCCCGGCGGCCATCGGCATAAACAATTTCCCACATCATTTCGATGACCCGGGCGCGGCCTTCCTCGTCGAGCACACGGTTGAGGAGGCTGGTGAAATGATAAAGGTCGACCAATTCATGCTCGGCCTCTGTCGCCTTGTCGATCAGCTCGTCAGCCGTGGCATCGTCGAGGTTGAAGCGCTGTTTGACCACCGCATGGAGTTTATCGCGCTCACTTGGTGACATATCGCCATCGATCGTCGCGGCGTGCACGAGCAACGCCACCGCCGCGAGGCGGTAGTCATTTTCGGCGAATTGGCTTGGATGTTTTCCGCCGTCCACGAACTCGGCGACAAAATTTCGCAACGTTTCGAGCATGCGCCGGTTCCGTATGGAGCACCCAAAAGACTATGCTCATATGCGAGATAATGCAGGCCATTCAAGCCCGCGTCCGCGGCGGCCGGATTTGGCTTACTGAACAGATTTGCCTTCGCGATAGCTTTCCTGAAGCAGGCGCAGATTGGCCGCCACGTACGGATTGGCGGGATCGCGGCTGGCCGCCTGTTCCAGCTTCTTGTGGGCGCGGGCGTAGTCGCCCCGCAGCATGTACGAGAACCCCTGGTTGTTGAGAATCTCAACGGTCGGACCGACGATGCGAATGGCCTGCGTATAGGCGCGATCAGCAAGATCAAACCGGTGCAAACGGTCATAGGAAGCCGCAAGCCCGAGCCAGGCTTCTGCATCACGCGGATGCTGCTCGACGGCGGTGCGGAAGGCCTTTTCGGCGAGGCCGTAATTATTGCTGCGGAAGTATTTCTTGGCGAGTTGCAGATCGTCGTGGGGGTCGTCGCCGAGAAGTCCGGGCTTTGCCCCCGGTGCGATCGGCTCGCCGCTCGGACCCGGCTCAGCCGGTGTTGTGTTGACGGTTCCGGTGGTCTCTGCGGATTTGCCGCCGGTGATCCAGTTCGTTCCGTCGGCGCTTCTGGGCGCCCACAGCTCGTTCAGCCGAAAGCCGTTATCGGCGGCGGGGGTGTCCGCGCCGGCGGGCGCGTCCGAAGCGTCGGCTGTCTTTGAGGCGTCGCTTGTCTTGGGGGCCCACAGGTCGCTGAGTTTGTTCGACGAGGCGCAGCCTCCCAGGCCCGTCAGGCAAGCAGCAGCCACGACGATCAACGCCCGAGTTACTCGGATACTCATCAACGCGCTCCGGACCACGACTTGTCCGGCCGATCGGACAGCCCCGGACACGCAAAGCTAGGCGACGATGGTTAAGGAATCCCTCGCCGTGGAACTCACCGCCAGGGCGCCGGAGCGATTTTCGGATTGGACCACCGCCGAGAGCGAAGGCCATCAGCCCGAGACGAGCACGGACAGCAGGAGCAACGCCGCCACAGCGACGAAGCCCTGAAGCAGCGTGCCGACCGTAAACGCGGCCAGCCCGCGCAGCGGCCGAAGTCCCGCGCTCATTGAAACCAGCCAAAAAAGCTCATCGTTGACGTGGGCAACGGTCATGGCGCCCGCACCAACGGCAAGCGTCGCAAGCGCTTTACCGTTGTCGCCATCCAGCCCAAGCGGCGTCAAAATCGGCTGCACCATACCGGCAGCCGCAATCGCAGCAACCAGCGACGAACCTTGCAAGGTCTTGATCACCGCTGCGATCAGGAACGCGATCAGCACGCCGGCGAATCCGCCGACGCGCCAGTCCAGCAGACGCTCGCCGAGCAACTCTGCCATGCCGGTTTCCTGACACAAGCGCTGCAGGCCGCCTGCAGCGCCCACGGTCAGCACGATTCCCGCGACATTGCCCAAGATGCGGCTGGTCCAATCGGGTTCAGCTAGACGCTGCAAGCTCAGCCGCCACAGTCCGAGGACCGTAATGCCAACGCCGACGACAAAAAGGACCAGCGGACGCCCAATTCCGAGCACCAATTCTCGCGCGGTGCCCCCGCCGAGCGGTTCACTCGGCATGGCGCCGATGGATTGCTCCATCAGCATCAGAAGCGGGATCGCTGTCGCCAGGATAAGCACGGTCGCAGTCCATCCGGCGTGCTTCCGGGCGGGTGGAAGCGGTTCTTGAGTCGGTGGCGGCAACGCGACGGCCGTCACCGCATGCCAGCGTGCCCATCCTGCGCCGATCACAGCAAGCAAAAGCGCGAGCGGCAGCCCGAACAAAGCGGCGCGTCCCAAGTCAGCGCCCAGAATCGAGGCCGCCGCGATCGGCACGGGCGAAAACAGGAGCCCGTGGCTCGCCGAAATTGCCAGCGCCAGCGTGATCGCGACGGGCCCGCGCATCTGAGCGCCTGACCCGCTGAGCGGCCGAATAAGCGGCGTCAGCACAGCAAATGCGTTGGCGGGTGAGGCGCCGATGCCGGCGATCATGCCCAACAGCGCCGCAATCCTGGTGCGCCCGAACCATCGCCAATGACCGATTGCACTCTCGATCCGATCAGCGGCTCCGGCGTTTTCCGCCAGACCCGACACAAGACACGCGGCGACGATCACCAATCCCGGCGAATATAGCGCTTGCGAAAACCCGGTGCCGAAGGCCCGTCCGACAAGACTAATCGAGAGCCCGGCCGTTAAACCGAACGCCGAGGCCACGAACACGATCACAAGGAACGGATGGAAATGACGCAGCTGCGTGGCGGCGACGACAATGATGACTGCTGCAAACAGGAGGAGGCAGTCGAGGAAAGGCATTGCGGACATCGCGTAGGTTGGCCTTTATTTCATAGCACGATATCGCCGTGCTCTTTTGTCGCGTGAATCACTGGCGGCGCGATTTTTCCATCTTAATATGATTTGCGCGAGGCGCGCTCCGGAACCGCAATCGATATGAGCATTCACGGTTTAAGGATTTGTCTTCGCTCTTGTAGGCTAAGCGCGCTGTTGCTTGTCGCCGCTCTGAGTATCGCGAACCGGTCAGCAATAGCTGCCCCAGGCGATTTCATCCACGCGAAGGGGCAGCACCTCGTCGGTGCCGACGGCAGCCGTTTTGACATCAAAGGAATCAATCTTGGCAATTGGCTGGTTCCCGAAGGCTATATGTTCAAGTTCAAGCGCGCCCGGTCCCCCAGCGAGATAGCCGATGTGATCGCGGCCTTGGTCGGGCCCGAAGATGCCTCGCGTTTCTGGACCGAATTTCGCGACGTTTACATTACCGAACAGGATATCCGCTTCATCAAAGCGGCTGGCTTCAACACGGTGCGCGTCCCGTTGCACTGGCGGCTATTCGTCGAACCGGACGATGAAGGCGCCGACCGTTTCGAAGGCCCCGGTTGGGTTCTGATCGACCGGCTCGTTGGCTGGTGCCGGAAAACCGGGCTTCACGTCATCCTTGATCTGCACGCCGCGCCCGGCGGTCAGACCGGTGTCAATCACGATGACGGTCCGGGCTTTCCCCTGGTCTTCTACGTACCGCATTATCGCCGGCTTACAGTCGCGTTATGGCGCCAGCTGGCAAACCACTATCGCGATGACCCGACCATACTTGGGTATGACCTCTTGAACGAGCCGATCTCGCCCTACAACGATATGGATTATCTCAATCCGCATTTGGAGCCGCTCTACCGCGAAATCGTAGCCGCCATTCGCACGGTCGATAAAAACCATGTGGTGCTGCTCGCCGGCGCGCAGTGGAGCATCAGCTTCGCTGCGTTCAGCCGGCCGTTCGACGCCAACGCGGTTTACACCTATCACAAATTCTGGGCCAAACCGACGCGCGATGCGGTGCAGAGCTATCTGGATTTCAGCAATCGCTGGAAGGTGCCTTTGCTGATCGGCGAGACCGGAGAATACAACGACGCGTGGAATCAAACCTTCCGCGAACTAAACGAGCGCTTCGGCATCGGCTGGTGCTTCTGGCCCTACAAGAGTCTCGACACCGACACCGCGGTGGTGTCCATCCCAAAACCGACGGGGTGGGATCTGATTGCCGAAGTCGGGAGCAGAGACGTTGCCGCGCTGAAAGCAACTCGGTTGCCGCCGCGCGACACAAGCGAAAGCGATCTTGGACGCTTATCTGGAAGCCGCGAAGTTCAAAAACGATCGCGTCAACGCCGGTTATCTGAAGTCGCTGGGCCTCGCGGCGCCGTAGTCATCGCTACCAGTTGCCAGTCATCATCCGTACGATGACGGGGCACAGGATGACGACGAACAGTACCGGGAAGATGCACACCATCATCGGCACCGAAAGCTTGGCCGGGAGCGCGTAGGCCTTTTCCTCGGCGCGCGACAATCGCTTGTGCCGCATATCGTCGGAATAAACCCGCAACGCGTCGCTGATGCTGGAACCAAGCTCGTCCGACTGTTGGATGAGCGTAGCGAACGAACGCGCCTCTTCCAGACCGAGCCGGTCACCGAGATGTTCGAGCGCCTCGCTCACGGTGCGGCCAGCGCGGATTTCCAGATTGGCCATGTGGATGTTGGCGGCAAGCGAGGGATAGGAATCGGCGAGTTCGCGTCCAATCCGGTCGAGCGAAGCTTCTATCGCAAGACCCGCGTCGGCGCATACGACCATAAGGTCCATGAGATCGGGGAATCCGGAGCGATGCTCTTGACGCTTTTGCTTGATGATCTGGTCGAGGTAAAACGTCGGCCCCAAATATCCGCACACACCGCCGGCCAGCACCAAGAGCCAAAACGTCGACTGACTCCTAAAGTGGAACATCGGGACCACAAAGAACGCCGCGATCGCCAAACCCAACGCCAACGCCAGCCGCGCAAAAAAGAAATAGGCCGCTGCCCGCGGATTGTAGATGCCGGCTTGCACAAGCCGGTGCTGCAGCATCTTGAGATCTTTGCTGTCCGAGGTCGAGTAATGCTTGGTCGCGTAATCGATTAGTTTCTGCGCGGCCTGGACGCCCGAATATCGCAGCGAGCGCCGGCCGGCGGCCTCATCATCATCGCTACCGACCCGAACGGCACGGCGGCGAACCGCCTCGCGCGCCCGTACGCCGATCATCACCGCAAACGCAAGCGTGCCGGTGGCGAGGAAAACCAAGCAGGCTCAGCATCGTCGTCCCGCTGTCGCCGAACATGGCAAAGGTTGAGCTTGCGTTCATTAAGCGCGCCTTGGATCAGATCTTGAAGTTGACCATCTTGAACATGATCAGATTGCCGAGCAGCATCCATCCAGCCGCGGAGCCGAGCAGGACCTTAGTGAGGTGCTCGTGCCAAACCGCGGCGTAGAAAGTGGGCGCCACCACCTGGACAACGATGAACATGCCGATGGGCAGCGAGGAGAGGATCATTGCCGAGGCGCGGCCTTCGGATGCCAGCGCTCGGATTTTTCGCCGCATCTTGAACCGTTCGCGGATGACGCCGGATAGGTTTTCGAGGATTTCGCCGAGGTTGCCGCCGGTCGAGCCCTGGATACCGACCGCGGTAATAAAGAGCGGCAGATCGTCGGAACCGATGCGGGCGTAGAGGTTGCGCATCGCGGTTTCGAGGTCGGCACCGTAGGTGATTTCATCGGATACCATGCCGAACTCGCTGCCGATCGGGTCGGGCATCTCACGCGACACCATGTTGATGGCGATCGGCACCGGATGTCCGGCGCGCAGGCTGCGCACGATCATATCGAGCGCATCGGGGAACTGAGCGCCGAATCGTTTCTGCCGGCGCGCGCGCAACAGACGGAGCACAAGATAAGGCAGCACTGTCGCGCTGAACAACGCGGCCGCCGCCGCATAAAGGACATTCGCGGTGAGCACGAAAGTAGTGACGGTCGCGAAAACGGCGGTCACCGTAATGATCAAAATGAGCCGCGCAAACCCCATGGTGAGGCCCGACTGCAAAAACAGGCGGTTCAGCGCGAGCAAGTTGAGGCGGTAATTGCCGCCGCTGGTCAACCCGCGCTCACGCCGCAGCTCGACCAAGACGCTCTCGCGATCCTTCCGATCTTTGGTCAGCATCAGCCGCCGATTGATCGTGCTGCGATACGAACCCGCTGTGAAACAGAGCAGATAGACGGCCTCGAAAATCAGCGCCGCCGAAGCCGCGACCAGCACCCAGATCAGATAGATCGGATCGAAGTCAGTGGACATCGGCCATTCCGATCACAGGGGTTGCGACGGATCGAAGTAGGAGCCGGGAATCTTGATTCCGAGCGCGACGAGATCAGCCAGAAAGCGCGGACGTATTCCGGTGGCCTGGAAATGGCCCTGCACGGTGCCGTCAGGCGCCGTGCCGGTGCGAACGTATTTGTAGATCTCCTGCATCTGGATGATGTCGCCTTCGAGCCCGGTGATCTCGGCGATGCTCATGACTTTCCGCTTGCCGTCGGAGAGGCGCGATAGCTGCACAATGACCCGAATGGCGGCGGCAATCTGGCCGCGGATGCTCGCCACCGTCATCGGCATACCGGCCATCCCGATCATCTGCTCAAGGCGGGAGACGGCGTCGCGCGGTGTATTGGCGTGGACTGTCGCCATCGAGCCTTCGTGACCGGTGTTCATGGCCTGGAGCATGTCGAAGGCTTCTTCGCCGCGGCACTCGCCGAGGATCACGCGGTCGGGGCGCATGCGGAGCGCGTTCTTGACCAGATCGCGCTGGCGGATCTCGCCTTTGCCTTCGAGGCTCGGCGGCCGCGTCTCCATGCGGCCGACATGCGGCTGTTGCAATTGCAGCTCGGCGGCATCCTCGATGGTCAGCAGCCGTTCCTTCTCGGAAATGAAAGAAGAGAGCGCGTTTAGCATCGTCGTCTTGCCGGAGCCGGTGCCGCCGGAAATGATGAGCGTGATGCGCGCCTTCACGGCGGCCGCAAGCAATTCGGCCATTGGCTGCCGCAACGCGCCAACCTCGACCAGCTTGTTCAGATTGAATGGCTTCTTGGAGAATTTGCGGATCGAGACCAGCGGCCCATCGATTGCCACCGGACGCACCGCGACGTTAACGCGCGAGCCGTCGAGAAGCCGCGCGTCGCACATTGGATGCGATTCATCAACACGCCGGCCGACCGCCGATACGATCTTATTGATGATACGGAGCAGATGCGCCTCGTCCTTGAAGCGAACGCCGGTGGGTTCGAGTATGCCGCCGCGCTCGACGTAAACGCACTCATGGCCGTTGATGAGGATGTCGTTGACGGTCTGGTCTTTCAGAAGCGGCTCAAGCGGGCCAAGGCCCGTCATCTCATCGAGAATTTCCAGTACGAAATCGTTGAGCTCCTGGGTGTTGAGCGCGAGCCGCTCGGTCAGGACGTATTGCGATACCAGCTGTTGAACGTGGCCGCGGATTTCCTCTTCGGGGAGTTTCTCGAGCGCCGACAGATTGATCTCCTCGATCAGCTTTCGGTGCAATCGCACTTTGGCATCAAGAAGCTTGTCGGTCAGGAGTGGATTTGAGGCAGCGGGCGTTGTCGCTTCGGGCGCGGCATCTGGCGGCGTGTCGGGAAATACTGTCCAGGATACGCCCTCAAGCGCGCTATCGTCCGCAGCCGGGATCAGCTCCGGAGCAACAGTGCGGCGAATAGAGAAACGACCTGCCATAACTTTAATCCTGCGACGCCGGCGTGCGCGTTGCTTTCGCCCTTGGCACGTTCATTACTTAAGACCGCGCCCAGGACAGTTTGAATTTTTTGCCGTCGGCCGCCCCCGCCTTGGCGGGCTTGCCGCTGCCCTGCGGCAGGATAATTTTTTTGAGCTGCGCCGTGATCTTGTTGCCGGGCCTGACCTCATCCAACGGTACACCGCGGTCGATGGCCTCGCGAACGAGGCCGTAGTCGTTGGGCACGCAAGTCAGAAACGCGTCGCCGATCGCCTGTTCGATGTCGGCACGGCGCAAACCGGAAGAGAACATCTTCTGCGCAAAACGATTGATGATGACCTGCGGTTGCGGGCCTTCACCCATCCGCTCGCGGATGGCCTCGACCAGCTGCTTGGCATGGCGCAGCCCCGGCACCGTCGTCTCGCTGACGACGAACAACCTGTTGGAGCCAAGGAGCACGCTGTCGGTCCACGAGAACCAGGTGCGCGGCATATCGAAGACCACGTAATCGAAATTGGACGACACGAGATCAAGGAGTCGCGTCACCACGTCCGGATCGAATGAGCGCATCTCCGCCGGACGGTTAGGTGCGGCGACCACGGCGAGGCCGGACGAATGATGCGACAGCATGACTTCGAGCAACTGCCGGTCGAGCCGCTCCGGGCGCGGTTCGATTTCGCTCAGATTGAGACGCGGCTCGATATCGAGGTAATCGGCGCAGGCGCCGTGCTGGAAATCGAGATCGACCAGGCAGGTCGAGGTTTTCGCGCGCGTGCCGTTATTGAGGAGCAGCATCGCGGTCTGGACCGCGAGCGTGGTCACCCCGGCGCCGCCGACTGCGGGCAGGAACGTGAATATCTGGGATTCTTTGGCGTCCGCACTCGCCGGCGGCTTGGCGACACGCGCGCAGGTCTGAACCAGATCGACCGGCGGCACCGGCTTGACCAGCATGTCCGCTACCCGCATCTGCATCAGACGTCGGGCAACATTACCCTCGAAACTCCGTGTTACCGCAACAACCGGAGGCCAGCTGCCGATGCGAGCAATCAATTGCTCAAGGGCCTGCAACTCCAATTCGTCGCCGGGATCGAGATCGGCGACGATGACGCTCGCGCCTTCGACATCGATGTGATCCTGCTCCGATAGCGTCCCTTTGACGACATCGAGCTCGATCTGCGCACTGGCGCCGAAAGTCGTGCGAACGCTTTCGTCGAACGCGGCATCGGCGGTCACGACGACGACACGGGTCCGGGTCCCGGGGGATGCAGATCGGCCGATGCGCATCACTCAAACTCGCATTACGCGTACGCTATTCATTGAGTCGGTTGTACGGTTGGCGGTGGGGCTTGCGGCTGCGATATGTTCACCGTCGCCGCCGCCGCCGAGCCTGGTTGCAAGATGTCGAGGGTAGTGGGATCGACCGGCGGGGTAACCTTGCCGTTGCGATAACGCTCGATCGCCGTCTGCATCTTCTGGCCGTTGAAGGCGATGTTGACGTTGCCGCTGTTGCGCGGCCACGGATCGTACATCTGTTCCACCGCGTTCGCGGCGACTGAGTTGCCGGCGGAGAGCGCAAGAGTGTCGCGGCGCGCGTAATAGATGTCTGAGCAACCGGCAAGCGCAGCAGCGAGCATCGTGCTGATCGCCAGCGCACGCACCGCCCTTTGCGTTCTCCGCTTAGTTTCTGGCTGAGACATAAACCCCTCCCGTCCTCGGCAGATCGAGGATGTGGCCGACAAACGGCCGGTTGATTGCGCCCATTGCCAGCCGCGCCAGCGACGGACTCACCTCGGCCTGACCCATCAAGAAAAAGTCGATGTCGTTCGCCGGCAGGCTGGAGTCGAGCGGCGTGTGAATGGGAGCGGTCGGCGGCAGCGGATGAACAATGTGCGGCGTCACCAGAATGATCAGATCGGTCTCGTTCTTCTGGTACTGGCTGGAGCGGAACAGGGCCCCGAGCACCGGCGCATCGCCGACCCACGGCAGCTGGTCCTGCGCGGTGTTGCTGGTGTTCTGCAACAGGCCGCCGAGCATAAAGCTCTGGCCGTCGCGTAGTTCGACCGTGGTCGAGGCCTTGCGGACGATCAGTGCCGGCACCGAAGTGCCGGCGATCGTGACGGTGTTGTTGGTGTCGATCGTGCTCACCTCCGGTTTGATCACAAGATTGATCAGGCCATCCCTCAGCACGGTCGGGGTGAAGGACAGGCCGACGCCGTAGGATTGCGGAGCGAAGGTGACAACGCCGAGCGCGCCGGGCACGGGAACGTAGAATTGCCCGCCGGCGAGGAAGCTTGCGGTGTCGCCTGAGAGCGCCACCAGATTAGGTTCGGCGAGACTGCGCGCCAAACCCTTCTGCTCTAGCGCATTGACCGAAACGCTGAGCATATTCTGACCACCGGTCAGCTGGCTGACCAGAAAGCCGAATGGCGCCGCGCCTGAGAGCACGCCGGCCGCGACGGTCGGCGAAATAGTGGCGGCACTGGGATTCAAATTGGGCCCGGCCCCGGTCACCGGCAACTGACTGGCGCCGACCTGGTTGCCGACGTTGAGGGTGGTATTGCCGCCAAACATATTCCACTGCACGCCAAGCTGGCGGCTCGCCTGGCGGTCGGCTTCAATGAAGCGAACCTCCAGCATGATCTGCTGTGCCTGCAACACCTGCACGGTGTTGACGACGTCGGGCACGAACTGGCGGGCAATCTGCACCGTCTTGTCGAGCGTGACGGCATCCGCCACCGTACCGCTCAGCAAGATGCGGCCATTGACCGAGGAAACCCTGATGCCGCTGCCGGCGACCCGGGCAATCTCGGTATTAAGCCGCGAGACGTCGTAGGCGACCTCGACATCAAAGATGCCGATAACTTTCTTGCCTTCGCCGTAAGCGGTGACGCGGGTAGTGCCGATTTTCTTGCCGAGGATCGATATCGTGCGATCGGTGAGCGGATTGACGTCGGCGATATCCGGATCGCCGACCGTGATGTCAACCAACGGTTGGTCGGTATGCACATCTTCGGACTTTCCGACCAGCACCACCACGGTCGCGGTGTGGGCTGAATTTGCGAACGCGATCCGCTGCTGCGCCTGCGATTTGTCGGCCGTAAGCGCCAGCATCGCCGCAATCGCTATTGCCGGCACCGCTGCAATTCGGCACAGCTCCGACAGTCCGCGGATGATGCCGCGGTCCCCAAACCGCCGATCACCGGCGGAATCGTTCTTGCTGTTGTACTGGTTTTTCACGTCGGCCTCCCCGCCGCTGCTCATTGTCCCCATACTCATGTCAACGCCCCAATCTTTTGTTTGATCACTATGTTCGTCAGTCGTGCGCCGGCTCCCGTTCCGGACGCATGGCCGTTTGCGCTCCCGCCGGCTCGACGGGAACGGTGTAGGTGTCGCGCTTGAAAGTGTCGTGCTCGTGCTTGAATCCGCGCGTCACGCTGACCGTCACGGCATGCGCATCGCGGAAGGACGTGAATACCTTAGTCAGGTCAGAAAGCGTCACGCGCCGCGAATTGTCCGCGGACATTTCGCCGGCCTTGCGCAACAACAGCGACAAGGTGCCAACCTGCGAGGCGAGCGAAAGCTTTTGCGCATCGGCGACTTCCACTTCCAGCGTCACCGCCTTGACCACTGAAGGCTTTAACGCCATCGCGTCCGCCGACTGATCGACGGCAAGCACCCGCGCGTTCTCGATGACGACGTCGTTGGTCGCGTTCTCTTTGTCGGTCTGGCGCGTCAGCACCACATCGACGTGATCGCCGGGGAACACGAAGCCGGCGACGCCCTCGACATCGTTTACGCGAATGGTGACGGCCTTCATGCCTTCCTGAAGCACCGCCGAAAGGGTGGCGCGCTGGCCCGGACCGGTGATCTTGGAAGCCAGCACCGCCTCGTTCTCGTGCATCGGCAGAACCACCGCGCGCTTTGCGGTGGCCAGGTCTGCTACCTTACTGAAAGCGCCGGCCGGCAGCGCACCTTGCGGCCACGGCACTTCGCGCAGCGATGCGGCAACGATCTCGTCGCCAAACCGCAGTGGCTTGCTCGCGACCACGATCGTGCGTGCCGGCGCTTCCGGCTTCTTATTCGCCTCGAGATTCCGCATCCGCATCTCGGCCTGATTGTTGAGCCAAGTCTGCGCCAGGAATACCGCAAGCAGCCCAAACAGGACTGCAAAGGCGATCATCACGATGGTGCTCGTGCGCACGTCTGTCCCCTAATGACGCGTCCGTTATTCTTCGTATTGCGTGCGCAGTATTGGGACGCCGGTAGTATTGAATTGGTGAAACAAACCGCGCGTTTTCGGCCTATGCTGAAGAATTGCTTGAAGCGGTATTCTTTACGAGGTGTGTATCGCTTTGCTTTAAGCGAACAGATAACCTTTACGAAAATTCAGCCTTCGCAATCATTCCGGCGATCCCCACCGCAACGAGGTTCAGCGCGCATGCCCGCCACCGCAATCGACTCCGCCGTGTTCCGCAACATCTTCTCTACCGAGGCCATGCGGCGGGTGTTTTCCGATGAAAACCGCGTGCAAAAGTACCTCGACTTCGAGGCGGCGCTGGCACGGGCGCAGGCGCGGCGCGGCATCATCCCGCAGAACGCCGCCGAAGAAATCGTTCACCATTGCGATGTCGGCGAGATCGACTTTGTTAAGCTTGAAAGGGAAACGGCACGGATCGGCTATCCGGTTCTCCCCGTCGTGCAACAGCTCGTGGCGTTGTGCCGCGATGGACTCGGCGAGTGGTGCCACTGGGGCGCGACTACGCAGGACGTGACCGACACCGCGACTGTGCTGCAGATTCGCGAAGCGCTAACCCTGGTGGAAGCCGACATCGACGCCATCGCCGACGCTCTCGCGGGCTTGGCGCGCAAACACCGCGACACGCCGATGGCCGGCCGCAGCAACTTGCAGCAGGCCGTGCCGATCACCTTCGGTTACAAGATGGCAACCGTGCTCGCCGCGTTCGAGCGCCACAAACAGCGGCTGCGCGAGTTGCGCGCCCGCGTACTGGTCGGCGAGTTCGGCGGCGCAGCCGGTACGCTGGCCTCGCTCGGCAACCGCGGCCTCGAAGTTCAGGCCGAGCTGATGAAGGAGCTTGGGCTCGGCATTCCGGCGATCGCCTGGCACACGGTGCGCGACACCATCGCCGAGGCCGGGTGTTTTCTCGGCCTCGTCGCCGGCACCTGCGGCAAGATCGCGTTCGACGTGAAGCTTATGATGCAGACCGAAGTCGAAGAGCTTTACGAGCCGTTCCACGAAGGCCGCGGCTCATCGAGCACCATGCCGCAAAAGCGCAATCCGATCTCGTCGGTCTATATCACCGCACTGAATTCAGTGGTGCGCCAGCAGGTCGCCGCGTTGCTCGACGCCATGGTCGAAGACCACGAACGCGCCACCGGCCCGTGGGAAATCGAGTGGATCGTGCTGCCGGAAATCTTTTGTCTCACCGCCGGCGCACTGTCGCAGACCCTGTTCGTGCTCACCGGCTTGCAGGTCGACGAGAGAAAAATGCGCGCCAATCTCGATTTGACCAAGGGCTTGATCGTTTCCGAGGCGGTAATGATGGGGCTCGGCCCCTATCTTGGCCGGCAATACGCCCACGATCTCGTCTACGACATCTGCCGCAAAGTCATCGCCACCGGCCGTCCACTGGTCGATCTGCTCGCCGAGAACGAGGAAGTCTCCAAGCATCTTGACCGCGACGCCCTGGTGAAACTCTGCGATCCGGCGAACTACCTCGGCGAAGCCGGCGCGATGGTGGATCGGGTGCTGGCGATGCCTCGAGCGCCCTAGCTCGTCAGTGGCAACTCGATCAAGCCTAGATGACGCGCCATGGCGCGGAAGTCACTGTCGTTATGCAGTAACGGACTGTGATTTTCGATGCACCAGGTTCCGATCAGCAAATCAATGGTCTTGCCTAAAGTAATTCCGCGGCTGCGCAAAAATCGAAAATTGCGGGCGGCCGCTATCGCAATCGCCTCACTAACCATCGAAACAATGGAGAAGCGCCTTAGCAAAACTTCAACTTCGCGCGCCTCGGTTTCACTCCCTAAGCCCTGCAATACCTCGCAAAGCATCAGGTCCCCCAGAGCTACATCGTCCGTTCCAAGGGCTGAGACGAGCCGTCGCACGTGTGGCGCCTTCCGGCCATTAAGGAAGTCGATCCAAACACTGCTGTCGACGACAATCACCTAATCCCCCGGCCTTTCCGGCCCCGCGCCAGGTTCCCGCGCCAGCGATATTTTCCGAACGCCGACGCAACTTCCTTTTGCCGCCTAAGCCGGATCATCAGCTGAAGCGCCTGCTCCACTGTCTGCTTCTTGGTCTTCAGCCCCGTTAACTTCTGGGCTTCGATCATGAGCGCGTCGTCAATCTCGATATTTGTGCGCATCTTTTTTAACCTCGCCCAATGTGTACGAATGAATCACAATATACACAATAACGTTTTGCAAATAACCCGGTATCTTCCAAAAATGACCGCCACCGGCCGTCTTGGGGCGCGCTACGCGATTGGTTCTTTGCTGTCGCCGGCGAGCAGCATTTGCGGCACCTGCGCAAATTTCCAACGATCGCTCGGATTCTTGCGATGAAGGACCCACACGAGATCGAACCGCGAGCCCCGCCATTTTTGTGGGCACGTCGTTGTGTCGCCGAGTATGGCGTTGGCGATCTTCGGGATCGCCTCATGCTCCCACGCAATCAGCACCGGGCCTTTGGCGGCCATCGCCGCTGCCGCAAGATGCTTCTCCTGACCCTTGGCGAAGCGCAGATCGAGCGGCAGTTTCAGGTTCTTCGCCAATTCGTGGACGGTGCGCTGCGGTCGCAGGCTCTTGCTGGCTTTGCCCGCGCGTGAAGCAAAAATGGTTGCCGGGTGCGCAAGCCGCTTGTCTAAAAACTTTCCATCGCGGGGCGCAAAGAGGCCGACCAGTGCTCCGCTTCGTTGCCAACCGCGCACCGCCAATTCTTCTTTGTTCTTGTCTCCTTTATGGCTCACGCCTTTTACTGGGCCCGCCGGTTTTTCGGCGTGACGGATGATCATGATTTTGTTTGCGGGCATCGATCCAGAATATCAAATTTGGTTGTGGAATCGAGGCGGTTCGCTGTTTGGGTTCCGTCGCAAATCATGGCGTTACAGACCGCCGCAACGGTCGCCCGGCATTTGCTTATTTGCTGACAAATACCTTGCCGTCCCGCACTTCGACCGTGAACTGTTGCGGCGGGTTTGGCGCCGGTCCGGAAATGACCTTGCCACCGTCGGCGACGTCGAAGACGCTGAAGTGGCACGGGCATCCGAGAACGGGATTTTTGGCGGCAACGTCGAAAGTGTCCTGCGCAACGGTCACGTCGCGAAAATATTTCGCGACGCACTTGGCGTGAGGGCAAATCAGGCTCGACGCATACCAGCGCTCGCCCGGCAGCTTGACGACGATGCCCGGGACGCGTTCACCCTCTGACTCAAAACCGAATTCCGCCGCCGTCCAGGGCTCCGCCAACGCCTTTTGATCGATGACCGCCAGTAGCGGCGCGTCGGCCGCCGTTGCCCGGCTTGCCGCCAAAACCGGCAAGGAAACCACGCCCAGCAGCACTCGCCGCCTGTCCTGCCAGGTTTGCTTCGTCAAAGGGGCGCAACCCGAATTGGAATTAGGAATCGCCGCGGCGCTAGCGCGTGGCGTCGCTGCGTTCCAGCATCGCAACCCAGTCGTCGTTGCTGATCACTTTAGACCACATCGGATAGGTGTTTTTGAGCATCAGCTCTGACTGCTCCGGAAAATATCCGGCCATCGCATCGCGGAGCGCATAGACGTGGTAACCCAGATCGTAGGCGGTGGTGACAGCGGCATAGACACACACGTCGGTGGTGAAACCGCCGATGGCGACGTTTTTGATGCCTTTGGCGCGCAAAATCTCGTTCAGTCCGGTGCCGCCGAACACGCTGATCTGATTGCGCGGCGCCGGGAAAAGATCTTTGTCACCTTCAGCGGGCAACAGCGGCGGATAGTACGAAGCCTCCTTGGTGCCGATCTTCCAGGCCTGGCGTAAAATTTGGCCGCGGTGAAAGCCGCCGGGATTGGTCGCATCAACCTCGCGGTAATCGCTGGTGTAACCTTCGGTGATGTGCACGACCAACACGCCGAGGCTGCGGGCCTTTTTCACCAGTTCAACCGCTCGGTCGAGCAGGTGCTTGTCCTCAAGCTCCTTTTTGACGGCGCGATAGTTTCCGCCTTCCGGATTGGTGAAGGGATATTGAAAGTCGATGAGGATCAGCGCCGTCTGCGCGGGAACCAGCTGCTTCGCCAATGGCGGCAGTCCCTGGGCCATTGCGTTTGGCGCGCCGAGCAAAGTCGCGCAAGCCATCGCCGCCGCTACAGCAACAGAACGTGCCATGGAATTGCAAAAGATGGAGCGCGCAGTGATGGCGAGCATGGGCCGATTCCTTATGGATGGCGGAAAGCTTCTCCCTATGAAGAACCATTCTCCATATTCGGTGCGCGGCCGCAACGCCGCCGCAGGTCGTGCAGGCGCTTTTCCTCAAACTCGTTTTTGAGCACACGGCCACAACACGCGCCGGGTTGCATTCAAGCATTGCTCAGCGCGCTTCCCCGTCGTGCAGCGTCTTGAGCATGGCGCTGCCCTGGTTGGCGGGACCGAGCGCGCCGGTCGTCGAGGCGAGTTCAACGACTTTATGCAGCTCTTCCCAAGTGGCGCCGGCGCGGCGCGCCGCAAGCGCGTGCATTTGGGCTGCGGGGTTGTGCTCCACAAGCAGCATGCCGAACAGGATCAGGTTCGTGGTCTTAACGTCGAATACGTTTGAATAGAACGCGTGCGCGCGCAGCGCCTCGGCGCGCCGCAAGAATTCCGGATTGATTTTTCCCGAAAACTCAAACCGCGCCGCGGGCAATGGCGGCAACGAGCCGAACAGCTTGACGTAGCTGTCGCGAAATTCAGCGAGAACGGCGGGCGTGTCGTCTTTTTCTGGCATGGAAGAACCTTTGCGTTACTCATCACCGGCGCGGGCGGCGCCGCTCAATCGACTTTAACATTCGAGAGACGGATCACGCGCCGCCATTTCTCCGCGTCAATTTTGATGAAGTTCGCGAACTCCTGTGGCGACCCGGGCATTGGCTCGAAAAACTGCGGACCGAGAATTGCCGCACGAAATCCCGGTTCGCTCAAAACCCGTTGCGTCTGCGCGTTAAGCTGACCGACAATTGCGGGCGGCGTGTTCGCCGGAGCGAATAGCCCGAACCATGAAACCGCCTCGAATCCAGTCAGGCCGCTCTCGGCAATCGTCGGGATATCGGGAAGGCCCGCCAGCCGTTCTTTGCTGCCGACTGCCAGCACATTCAAATCGCCGGCCTTCCACGGCTGAACCGCGCTGCCGACACTGATGAACATCGTCTGGATGTGTCCGGCGATGACGTCGGTCAGGGCCGGCGTCGCGCCCTTATAGTGTATCGCCACCATCTGTACCCCGGCCATCGCCTCGAACATTTCCATGTTCAGATGTCCGGTCGAGCCGACGCCATAGGTCCCGTAATTGAGCGTGCCGGGCTCCTTTTTTGCGAGCGCGATTAGCTCGGCAACATTATGCGCAGGCACCGACCGGCTGGTGACAAGCGCCTGATGAATTTTGACAAGGCCGGCAACCGGCACGAAGTCCTTGGCGGGGTCGTAGTGAAGCTTGCCGAACAAATACGGATTGATGGCGACTGTCGCTTCGGGGCTGACCAGCAAGGTGTAGCCGTCGGCAGACGAGCGCGCGACGTATTCGGCGGCGATCTGATTGCTCGCTCCCGGCTTGTTTTCGACCACGACCGGCTGGCCGAAGCTCTCGCTGAACCGCTGACCGAGCGCCCGGGCTATCAGGTCGGTGACCCCGCCGGGCGCAGCCGGCACGACGAGCGTGATCGTCTTGGCCGGAAATTGCTGGGCGTCGGCGGACACGAGACCCGCAACAATAACTCCGAGCACCAACACATATCGCGATAACGCAAACATCATTCACCTGACCGGCATTATTCCGCGGGCTGAATCGGCACGTGCTGCGGCATTATTCCGCGGGCCGAATCGGCACGTGCTGCGGCGTCATTTCGATGGCAGCGATATCCGAAGCGGTGCTCCCGGCGGGGGGTATCAGGTCCGCCTTGGCGCCGCGCAGCCGGAAGTAAATCTGCATGCCGACCAGCCCGATGCACAGCGCCACGAACACCGCGCTGATCGGGCGCTCGACAAATACCGCAAGATCGCCGCGTGAGATCAGCATGGCGCGCCGGAAGTTTTCCTCGAACCGCGGCCCGAGGACAAAGCCGAGCAGGATCGGCGCCGGATGAAAGCCGAGACGCAGGAGCAGATAGCCGAACGCGCCGATGACGATCACTTCGCCGACCTGGAACATATCGTTGTTGGCGGCATAGACGCCGATGCACACAAAAAACAGCGCGCTCGGATAAAGGTAGCGATACGGGATCGCCAGCATCTTTACCCAGATGCCGATCAGCGGCACGTTCAACAGCACCAAGAGGATGTTGCCGATCCAGAAACTCGCGACCAGGCCCCAGAAGATATCCGCATGCTGTGAGATCAGCTGCGGGCCGGGCACGATGCCGTGGATCATCAGCGCGCCGAGCAGAAGCGCCATCACCGCATCGCCCGGAATGCCAAGACTCATGGTCGGGATGAAATCGCCCTGCACCGACGAGTGCGTCGCTGCCTCGGGGCAGGCGACGCCTTCGAGCGCTCCGGTGCCGAACCGCTCGGGCGTTTTCGAGACGCGCTTTTCGGTCGCGTAGGCGACAAACGACGCGATGGTCGGGCCGGTGCCGGGGATCAGCGAACAAAGACTGCCGACCAACGTGCCGCGCAACATCGGGAAAATCGACAGTTTCAGATCGGCTTTGGTCGGCCGCAAATCGCGCAGCCTGACTTTGGTATACCGGGTGCTGATCGGCGCGACCTGATTGATGCTGTTCATGAACTCGGCGATGCCGAACAGGCCGAGCGCCAGCGCAACGAGCGCAATGCCGTCGTCGAGTTCTGTCATTCCGAACGTGTAACGCTCGGAGCCGAGCTCGAGATCGGTACCGACGCAACCGAGAATGAGCCCAAGCACCGTCATCGCCACGCCCTTGAGCGGCGAGCCGCGGGCCAACGTCGAGCCGGCGAGCAAGCCCAGCAGCATCAGCGAGCAGACCTCCGCCGGCCCAAATTCCAATGCCACCTTCACCAGCACCGGCGACAGGAAGATCATTTCGGTGATCCCCCACGAGGCGCCGACGAACGAGGCTAGCACCGTGATGCCGAGCGCCACGCCGCCGCGGCCCTGTTGGGTCAACGGAAAGCCGTCGAGACAGGTCACCGCGTGCGGCGGATGACACGGCAGGTTGAGCAGGATCGAGCAGATCGCGCCGCCATATTGCGCGCCGTACATGACGCCGGCCAGCATCAGCACGGCACCGACCGGCGGGATGCCGAACGTCAGCGGCAACAGGATCGAAATCGTCGCGAGCGGACCCATGCCCGGCAGCACGCCGACCATGTTGCCGACCAGGACGCCGATGAAGCACCACATCAAATTATGCGGTTCAAGCGCGACGCCGAAGCCGTACCAGAGGTCCGTGAGTGCGGTTGCAATCACAGGCCGCCCCTCCAGGTCAGCACCGGCATCGGAATCTGCAGGAAATAAGAGAACAACCCGACGCCGAACACAGTCACGATGAGGGCAAGAACGAACGAGCTCTTCAATGTCGCCGTTCGGTCACCCAGCGCGGCCACGAACACGCAGGCGAATGTTCCCGGCATGAGCCCGAAGTAACGGCCAAACAAAATAAACAGCGCCGGCCCGCCGAGGATGCAGAGCCAGCCCCACCATTGCGGATGTTCAGGCAGGATGCGTTCGTTGGCTTCGCCTGGCGGCCCGCTCGCCGAAGCCGCTGCACCGGCAATCGCGATCCCGATCGCGGCCAGGATCACGCCGAGCGCCGTCGGCAAGAAGCCGGGGCCCATGTGCATCAGCGTGCCGAGCCGGTAGGACGACCAACCCTTGAGCGCGACGCCGAGACCGATCAGCAACATTAATCCGCCCGCGTAGAAGTCGCGCTTGCGCGTCAGCTCGCGGAAAGGACCAGCGATGGATTGCAAGATTCCTCCGGCTCGTTCAGGCCCGCCAGTATTCAAGAGCCTAACGCTTGGGGGCGTGCGGTGTCCATGCGACGCCATGCCAGCGCGAGAGTTCGCTCACTCGGCGGCAGCGACCTTCGCCTCCAAATAGTCGCGCACCAATTTCTGCAGCGTCTGCAGGTCCGGCTTGCCGGAACCTAACAGCGGCAGTTTGTCGAGGATGATGACCTGGGCCGGCGACATCAGCTCCGAAGCGTGCTGACTGCGCGCATAGGCCTGAAATTCGGCGCGCGTGGCGCCGTGCTTGTCGGTCACCAGAATAAGGCGTTCACCCTTGCGGTCGTCGGGAACCGCGACCACCGCAGAGACGTAGTGCGGCCACAGCTCGGCGGCGAGCATTTCAACAGCGGCGAGCGAAATCATCTCACCGCCGATTTTGGCGAAGCGTTTGGCGCGGCCCTTGATGGCGATGTAACCCTGATCGTCGATCGCGACGATATCGCCGGTATCGAACCAGCCGTCATGCGGTGGTTCGAGCACGCCCGGTTTATCGGCGCGCAAATAGCCGAGCATCACGTTCGGCCCTTTGACGAACAGCCGCCCGGCCCCGTCGTCGACGCCCTCGACTTTTTCCAGCCGCGCCTGCATGCCGGGCAGCACGCGACCGACGGTGCCGAACTTGTTGAACATCGGTGTGTTAAGCGCCAGCACCGGCGAGGTCTCAGTCACGCCGTAGCCTTCAAGGATACGCATGCCGAACTTTTCCAGGTAAATCCGTCGGGTCGATTCCTTGATCGGCTCGCCGCCGGAAACGATGTAGCGCAGCGAGCGGAAGTCATACGGATTGGCCATGCGCGCATAGCCGGCAAGGAACGTATCGGTACCGAAAATGTAGGTGGCGCAGATGCCGTAGACCAATTCCGGCACGGTGCGATAGTGCAACGGCGATGGATACAAATACGTCGGAACGCCGGAAATAAGCGGCAGCACAATGCCGCCCATGAATCCGAACGAGTGAAACGCCGGCAGCGCCATGAACAGCCGGTCCTCACGCCCAAAGTCGATGCGCGCTTCCACCTGCGCCACATTTGCCAACACGTTGCGGTGGGAAAGAACGACGCCCTTGGGCACACCCTCGGTGCCTGAGGTGAACAGGATGACGCCCCAGTCGTCCGGCTTGCGCTTAACCAGCGGCTTCTTCGCGCGCAGCGCACCGCGCAGTTTGTCGGAGAACGTCACCGTCTTGCGGATGTCCTCCAGATAGACGATCCGCACTTGCTTCTCGATCGCGGTAACGAGTTTTTCGAGTCTGGCCTTGTCGACAAACGCATGCGCGGTGAGGATGGTGTCGACTTGCGCTGCGCGGCAGGCGCCGAGGACATTCGCAGCACCGGACGTGAAATTGATCATGGCGGGTACGCGCCCGCCTGACATCAGCGCGAGCACGGTCACGGCCGCACCGTTGGAGGTCGGCAGCATGACGCCGATGGCGCGCCCTTCGGGCGCAAGCGGCATCAGTTTGTCACCGAGGATTCTGGTGGCCTGCAGGAGACGCTTGTAAGTCAACTGCCCGCTGGTCGGGTCTTCGATGGCGAGCCATTTGCCGCCGTGTTCATTGGCCGACTCGATCACAGCTTCGACGACGGTGCGATCGGTCGAAGTGGTGGTAAAGATCAGGTTGGACATGATGTCGTAGAGCGCCGCTCCGGCTGCCAACCGACGCTTGCGGCCTTTGAGCTCCGGATCGACGTTGAGCTTCACCGGTTCGAGGATCGTCACCTTGATCTTCGGGAACAGCCGGCGGCGCACTTGCGTGCTCTTCAACCGGCTGAACATCGTGCTTTCCGGCCCGTCGATGCGGACCGGCACCACCATGGCATCCGACTTGTCGGCGATCATGGCAGCGCCGTCGTAGACTTTCATCAGGCTGCCGGTGATGGTGATGCGGCCCTCCGGAAAGATCACCAGCATGTTGCCGTCTTTTACGGCATTGATGACGGTGCGCAGCGCCATCGGTTTGAGCGGATCGAGCGGCATGGTCCGCACAAACGGTAAGAACGGCTGAATCCACCATTGCTTCGCGATACCGGTATCCACCGCGAACACTGGGCGCTTGGGCAGGATCGCCATCGCCACCGGTGGGTCGAGGAAGCTCACATGGTTCATCGCGATAATGGCGTTGTCGCCGGCCTTGGCGACGTTCTCCAATCCCGTCACCTCGAGCCGATAGAGCGTACGGAACACGATCGAGAGCAGATCGTTCAGCCAGCTCGACGGCATGGTGCGGGCGATAATGACGGCGACGATCAGGTTGGCGACACCGATGAGCGCGAACAGGAGCGGCGTGGAAAGGCCGAGCTTTTGCAACACGGCGAGGACGATCGCGCCAGCGACCATAAAGACGGCGTTGAGGACATTGACGGCGGCGACCACACGCGCCCGCTGGTCGGCGTCGGCCCAGGCCTGCACTGCGCTAAACGTCGGCACGATGAACAGGCCGCCGGAAATCGCGAGCCCGGCAAGGTCGATCGCAACATGGATGCTGTGCGGCGCAGCGAAAAACTCGGCAATGCTGAGCGGGCTCGTCGCAGCCACGATGACAGAGGATGTCCAGGCGAGATCGAGCGAAAACAGCCCGAGCAGCACGCCGCCAACAAGCGTCGGCAGCAGCACAATGCGCCCGTGAGCGAGCCACGCGGCCAAGCCTGATCCAAGCGCCACCGCAATCGAGAAGATGGTGAGGAAGATCGTGACGACGCCCTCGCTGCCGCCGATGTTGAAGGTCGCGAGCGGCGGCAGCAGTGAGAGCACCAGCGCGCCGACCAGCCAGAACCAGCTCGACACCATCGCGCCCCACCACAAGCGCGGTTCGCCGCGGATATATTTGATGAGCGCCCAGGTCGAGGCAAAAATGTTGCGCTTGACGACAAGATGCGGCGCGCCTTCACCGGTCGGCGGAATAAATCGGCTTGCGATCCAGCACGCCACCGACGTCACCATCATCAGCCAGGCGAAGTGGATCGGATCGCCACCGTCTCTCGCCGCAATGCCGGCGACGATGGTGCCGATCAGAATGGCGAGGAAGGTGCCGCCCTCGACCAGCGCGTTAGCGGACGGCAATTCGGAGCGAGGGAGATGGTCAGGCAGGATGCCGTATTTGATCGGTCCGAACAGCGAAGCGATGGTGCCGTACAATCCTACCGATATAAATAAGAGCACGATGGAATGGATCGCGAAGCCCAATACTGCAAGGCCGGCGACGGCGATCTCAAACAGCTTTAGCCGCTGCGCCACCATCGCCTTGTCGTAGCGGTCGGCGAGTTCGCCGCCGAGGCCTGACAGCAAAAAGAACGGGAAGATCAGCGTCGCTCCCGCGAGCGTGATCAACACCGCGGAATCGGCGCCGCCGATCTGAAACAAAATGAGAAAGACGAGCGCGGTCTTGAGAAAGTTATCGCCGAATGCCGAGAAGAACTGGCACCAGAACAATGGTGCGAAGCGTCGCGTCGTCATCAGGGACGTGGACATGGTTCTCTTACTGGCTCTGTTGCCGTTGCATGAGGTTCAGCGCGTGCCGGGAGTTTAAACGGCCGCGCCCGTCTTGGCGACGCGGATTTGAATACACCTCCGATAGCCGAACCGGAGACGATTCCAAAGTTAAATCAGCCTTTTAATGCCAGAAGCCGGTCTGACTCGTCCTTTAGCTGCACGCCCGACAGACGGCGGTCGCGCATAGTCCGCAACAGGTAGAGGAGTTTCGCACTCGCAAGGTTATAACCGACACCCAGCGGCCGGATATTGGAGATGCAGTTGCGCTCCGCGTCGGTCGTTTGCCCATGCGGCTCGAAGGTCAGATAAGCGCCCATGCTGTCGGGAGCCGACAACCCCGGCCGCTCGCCGATCAGCACTGCGACGCTGGCAGCGCCGAGCGCGGCCGCGACGGCATCTCCGATGGCGACGCGACCGTGGCGGACGACGACCAGCGGAGCGATCTGCCAGCCTTCGGCGCGCAGCGCATTTATTGCTTTCGACAAAACCGGCCGCGCATGCAGCGCAACGGCGCGCGCCGATAGTCCGTCGGCGATCACGAACACGACGTCATAGTGACCCTTGTGCGCAGCCAGCACGGCCTCGGCGTTCCCCGCCAACCGGCGGCCGAGGTCCGGGCGCATCAAATAGGTCTGCCGATCGTTCGCAGCACTGGCGATCGAAATTACCGGCAGGTCTAGTCCTGCCAATTCGGCCGCAAGCTTTGCTTCGTCCAGTGCCTCGTGCACAGCGTCGCGCGCGCGGGCGTGCGCCAGCTGAAAATCGAGCAGCGGACCGGTTGCGACCGAAGCGCCGGTGCGCTTTAGTCCGATGCGCGCCGCGGTCAGCCGGCGCAAGCTTGCCCAGAATTCGTGCTCACGCTCCATGCGCGCTTCCGAGCCGTGGTTCGGTCTTTTCCGGAATCGTCAATTAAAAGCATGCGGAAGCGCTCCGGCAGGCCGCGCACACGAATGCGATCGGCGGCATCGATCAAGCCTTGCCGGGCGAGCCATGCTTCGAACTCCGGCGCCGGACGGCGGCCGAACAAGTCGCGCATCGCAAGCACGTCGTGGAACGATGTGCTCTGATAACCCAGCATGATGTCATCGGCGCCCGGCACGCCCATGACGAAGTTCACGCCCGCTGTCACCAGCAACGCCAGCAGCGCATCCATGTCGTCCTGATCGGCGTCGGCGTGATTGGTGTAGCAAACGTCGACGCCCATCGGCACGCCCATGAGCTTGGCGCAAAAATGATCCTCCAATCCGGCCCGGATGATTTGTTTGCCGTTGAACAGATATTCGGGACCGATGAAGCCGACCACGCTGTTGACCAACAACGGCTTGAAAGCGCGCGCCACGGCGTAGCTGCGCGCCTCAAGCGTCTGTTGGTCGGCGCCATGATGGGCGTTGGCGGAGAGCGCACTGCCCTGGCCGGTTTCAAAATACATAACGTTGTCGCCGACGCTGCCGCGGCGAAGCGATAGCGCGGCGTCATGCGCCTCCTTGAGCAAGGCGAGGTTGATGCCGAAGCTTTTGTTGGCCGCTTCAGTCCCGGCAATCGACTGGAACACCAGATCGACGGGCGCGCCCCTGCCGATCAGTTCGAGGGTCGTGGTCACATGCGCCAGCACGCAGCTTTGCGTCGGAATGTCGAGTTTGGTCCGAACCTCATCAAGCATGACGAGAAGCGCGTGAGCATGGTCCGGGCTGTCGGTCGCAGGGTTGATGCCGATGACGGCGTCGCCGGCGCCGAGCAAAAGCCCATCGAAAATACTCGCGGCGATGCCGCGCGCATCGTCGGTCGGGTGATTGGGCTGCAGCCGCACCGACAAGCGGCCCGGCAGGCCGAGGGTGTCACGGAACGCAGTGACCACACTGCATTTCGCCGCCATCACGATCAGATCCTGCTGGCGGCTGATCTTGCTCACGGCGGCGGCCATCTCCGGCGTTACGCCGGCCGCGAGCGCGGACAGCACCGCCGTCGTCGTTTCATCCGACAACAGCCAATCGCGAAAGCCGCCGACGGTCAGATGTGAAACCGGCGCAAAGGCTGTGCGGTCATGAGTGTCGACAATAAGCCGCGTGACTTCGTCGGACTCATAGGGAACGACAGACTCATTGAGAAACGTGGCAAGCGGCAAGTCGGCGAGCGCGTATTGGGCCGCGACACGCTCCTCGCCGGTCGCCGCCGCTACGCCCGCGAGCTGATCGCCGCTGCGTAACGGCGAGGCTTTGGCCAACAGGGTCTTCAGATCGGCGAAGACATAGCGGCTTGCTCCGATCGTGGCGCTGTACATTGCGTGACCCTGCGGATGGCGTTGCGACTATAGGCCATCGGACCTTCGGGCGCAGCGCACAACTAGAACGCCTCGCGGCCTCAGCCGGTTTTGCGGCCGAAGCGCCGGGGGCCGGTGTCGGTGACGCCGAGATGGATTTCGAGCGCGCTGCGATCATTTAACAACGCCGCGCTTTCGGCAGCGTGCACCACGGCGCCGCGTTCGATGATGATAGCGTGATCGGTGACGCCGAGAATTTTTTTGGCGTTTTGCTCGACCAGAATGGCCGACATGCCTTCGTCACGGATGATCCGGCGCAACGCTCCGAGCAATTCGTCGACGATGATCGGCGCCAGGCCCTCGAGCGGCTCATCGAGCAACAGAATGCGCGGATTGAGCACGAGTGCGCGCGCGACCGCGAGCATCTGCTGCTCACCACCCGAGAGCTGATTGCCGAGGTTTTGCCGCCGCTCGTTAAGCCGCGGAAACAAAGTGTAGATTTTTTCGGCGGTCCAGCGGCCGGGCAGCGCGACCGCGGTCAGGTTCTCATGCACGGTCAGCGATTTGAAAATGTTGCGTTCCTGCGGCACCCAGCCGACGCCGGCATGCGCGCGTTGATCCGGACGCAGGCGGGTCAAGTCGACGCCCGCAAGCGTGATCTTGCCGGAGAAATAATGGGTGACGCCGACGATGGTATTGATGAGCGTGGTCTTGCCCATGCCATTGCGGCCGAGGAGCGCGAGCGACTGCCCCTCGGCCAGCGATAGCGAGATGTCGGAGAGAACGACAGCCTCGCCATAGCCCGCCGATAAATTCTCGATGCTGAGAAGTTCAGGCATCGAGTTCCTCGCCGAGATAGACCGATTTCACCCGCGGATCACGCGCGACCTCTTCCGGCGGACCGTCAACGAGTAGTCCGCCGTTGACCAGAACGGTGATGCGATCGGCGAACGAGAACACGAGATCCATGTCGTGCTCGATCAGAAGCACAGTGACCTCGGCCGGCAGCGCTTCGATGGTGGCAAGAAGTTCGTGGCGCTCGACGTCCGGCACCCCTGCGGCCGGTTCGTCGAGCAACAGCACCTGCGGCCGGCAAGCGAAAGCGAGCGCAATTTCCAGGAGGCGCTGCTTGCCATAGGGCAGGATCGCGGTGCGCTCATGCATGACGTCGACCAGGCGAAAGCGCTCGAGAATTTCGACGATCTCCCCGGTCACCACCGCTTTGCTGCCGATGACCCGCCACCACTGCGCGCCGGTGCCCATGCGCTCGGAGATCGCCTGGCCGATCAATTCCAGCGGCGTGAGGTCCGGGAACAACTGATTGATCTGAAAGGTCCGCGCCATGCCGAGCCGGACGCGCTGATGCGGCGCAAGCCCGGTAATGTCCTTGCCATCGAGAATGATGCGGCCGGCGGTCGGTTTAAGCACGCCGGTGAGAAGATTGATCACTGTCGTTTTGCCGGCGCCGTTCGGCCCGATCAGCGCATGGCGCGCGCCTTTCTCGATCGCGAGCGAAAGGTCGTTCGTCGCGACAATGCCGCCGAAGCGCTTTTCGAGATCGATGGTTTCGAGAATCGGCATGATCTCAGCGTCCGTCCGGCGCTGCGCCACCGACCGCCGCCGGACGCGCTACAAGGCGAGCGCCAAGCCGGACGATCGTGCCGCGCACCAGGCCGGTCCACTCCTCGACGCGCTCGCGGCCGACCAGAACGATCACCACCAGCACGAAGCCAATCCAGAACTGCCAGTATTGCGGGGTGAGGGTTGCGATCCAGTCTTGCAGAAATTTGTAGATCACGGCGCCGATCAGGCCGCCGTAGAGATAGCCGGAGCCGCCGATGATGAGGACGAGAAGAAGATCGGCGGAGCGATCGAACGAGAAAACATCAAGCGAGCAGAACGCGGTGGTCTGCGTGAGCAGCGCGCCGGCAATGCCGGCGATGCCGGCGGAAAGCGTGTAGATCGCGACCATCCGGCGCTTGACCGGAATGCCGATCGCGGATGCGCGCAACGCGTTGCCCTTGAGCGCACGCAGCGAAAGTCCGAATGGCGAATAAACCACCTGGCGCGCGAGCAGAAAACAGATGAACAGGACGACGAGGCAATAGATGTAACCGGTATGGCCATAGAGATCGAACCGGAACAGGCCCAGCACCGGCGCAATGTCGACGCCTTGGAGCCCATCGGCGCCGCCGGTGAGATTAGAATAGCGGTTGGCGATTTCGCCCAGCATCAGCGACACGCCGAGCGTAACCATGAGCCGGGTCAGGTCCGAGCCGCGCAACACCAGAAAGCTCGTGACAAAGCCGAGCATCGCCGCAACAAGGCCGGAGCAAACCAGCGCGATGACCGGCTCGTTGATAAAGCCGTATTTGGCGACCAGGCCGGAAAAGTATCCGGCCAGACCGAAGAACGCCGCCTGTCCGAGCGAAATGATGCCGGCGTAGCCAAGGATGAGATCGAGCGACAGCGCAAACAGCGCCAGGATCGCCGCATCCTTCATGATCAGATATTTGCCCGGAAACAGCCAAATGGTCGCAAAAGCAAACACCCAGAAAGCCACTTCCGCCGGTGACCAGCGCGAGCGGCGAGCCAGATAACCGGACACCGCGTCAAACACCGGCCCCATCCCGCTCACCGCGCCGTACTGCGGGCGAAAAGGCCCTGCGGCCGCCAGATCAGCACCACGATCATGATCGTGTAGATGACGAACGCGCCGAGCGTCGGCACGTAATACTTGCCGGCGACATCGGCGATGCCGAGCAGTATCGAAGCGAGAAACGGCCCGGTGATACTGGTGGTGCCGCCGACTGTCACCACGATCAAAAAGTAGATCATGTATTTCAGCGGAAAGGTTGGATCGAGCCCGAGAATTTCGGCGCCAAGCGCGCCGCCAAGTCCGGCGAGCCCGGAGCCGAAAGCGAAAGTAATCGCGAAGACTGCGCCGACATTAATGCCAAGACCGCGCGCCACACGCTGATCGTCGACGGCGGCCCGCAAGCGGCTGCCGAAGCGCGTCCTGGCGACCGTCAGCTGCAGCCCGAGCGTCAACAGCCCGCAAATCAGAATGATGAGCAGCCGATATTTGCTCATCCCGATTCCGAACACGATGAACTGGCCTTGCAGCGCTTCGGGAATTTGAACGAATTGCTGCGACGAACCCATCACGTAATCGACCGCCGCGACTGACATGAAAACGAGCCCGATGCTGAACAGCACCTGGTCGAGATGGCTCCGCCGATAAACATGAACGTAGAGCGTGCGCTCCAACAAACCGCCGATCGCCGCCGTCACCAGAAACGCCAGCGGCAGTCCGAGCGCGAACGGAACGCCGAGACGGTTGACGAGGATCACCGAGCAATAGCCGCCGGCCATGGCGAAGGCGCCGTGGGCCAGATTGATGAAATTCATCAGGCCGAGCGTGACCGAAAGGCCGCACGCCAGCACGAACAGCAGCATGCCGTAAGCGACGCCATCGAACAGAATGGTCAGCATAGTCGCCCCAATACCCCGTCATCGCGGAAGCCGCACACCGGCTGTCCGGAATCCATCACCGCTGCCCTCGGCATTATTGCACGGTTTAGGGCTATTGACTCCGGGTTCACGGGCTCGCGCCCGTGCCCCGGTATGACGAGTCTGACGCCCGAGTCTCCGACCGCTGCTTTACTTCGGCACCGCCGCCGCAGCCTTGACCGGGTCTTTGACGGCCGGAAAGGTAGCGAATTCGACGTTGTAAAGCTGGCCGTTCTTCTTCTCGACCTTGCGGATGTAGACATTTTGCACGATGTCGCGCGTCACCGGATCGATCGAAATCGGACCGCGGGGGCTCTCCCAGGCCATGCCCTTGATGGCCGCGATCAGCGAGTCACCGTCGGTCTTGCCGCCGGTCTTCTTCAGCGCTTCATAGATCAGGTGCATGCCGTCATAGCCGCCGACCGCCATGAAGTTCGGCCGCATATTGTTGTTGGCCTTTTCAAACGCGGCGACAAAAGCTTTGTTCGCCGGTGAATCGTGATCGGCCGAATAGATATGGGCCGTCACGGTGCCGATCACGGCGTCGCCCATGCCGTTGAGGAGATCGTCGTCCACCACGTCGCCGGGACCGATGATCTTGATGCCGGCTTTGTCGAGCCCGCGCTCGACGAATTGTTTGACGAAAGTGGCGCCCTGTCCGGACGGAACAAAGACGAAGATGGCGTCAGGCTTCTGATCGGCCGCGCGTTGCAGGAACGGTGCGAAATCGGGACTGGCCAGCGGAAAGCGGATGCTCTCGAGCACCTTCCCGCCCTTCTTGGTGAACTCGCCGGTAAACGACTTCTCGGCATCGACGCCCGGCGCATAGTCCGAGATCATCGTCACGACTTTTTTGATCCCATTGTCCGCCGCCCAGTCCGCCATCGGTACGGTCGATTGCGCCAGCGTAAAGCTGGTGCGCGCAATGTAGGGCGATTTCTCGGTGATGATGGATGTTCCGGCCGCGGTGACAATCTCAGGGGTCTTTGATTCCGCTGACAGCGGAGCAACCGAGAGAGCCGCCGGCGTAACGCCGAACCCAGCCAGAAAATTCACCTTGTCGTTGACGATCATTTCCTGCGCGATGCGCTTGGTATTATCAGGAACCGCCCCATCGTCGCGAATGATCAGCTCGACCTTCTTGCCGGCGACCATGTCGCCATGCTGCGCCATGTAAAGCTTGATGCCGGCAGCTTCCTGCTTGCCGGTCGATTGCTGCTGCCCGGTCATCGGCAGGATGAAGCCGATCTTGACCGTCTCTTGGGCAGAAGCTGCGCCAGCCGCGGACAGGCCCAGTGCAGCGATTGCGGCAATGAGAAAACAGTTGCGGACCATGATTACCTCCCGGAAGTACGCTGATTTTGAACAACTAAAAATGGCATAGCGACTCAAGGCGGCTGTTGTCCAGATCGCAGATTGCCTCAACGGCTTGGTCTCCGGCTTTAGGCCTGACGCCAGCCAATCGCCCGGCGCAAAGGACTTGCGCCCCGAGCAGACAAAAAAGAGGCCCCGGCTACTGCCGGGGCCTCTTACGTTGAGCCGTGCCGGGTCGCCGCCCGGCCTGGTCCATTGATTACTGGATCGTCTCGCCGTGCAGAGCGAGGTCGAGACCTTCGCGCTCGACGTCCTCGCTGACGCGCAGCCCGATAACCATGTCGACGACTTTCAAGATGATCAGGGTCACGACCACATCGTAGACGAACACGGTGCCGACGCCGATCAGCTGCGTCACCACCTGGCCGGGGTTGCCCTCGATCAGTCCGGCGGTGCCGCCATAGGCCGCCACCGCGAACACGCCGGTGAGGATCGCACCGGTCGCGCCGCCGACCGCATGGACGCCGAAAGCGTCGAGTGCATCGTCATAACCGAAGAAGTGCTTCAACCCAGTGCACCCCCAGTAGCAGATGATGCCGGCCGCGATACCGATCGCAAACGCCCCCATCGGACCAACGAAGCCAGACGCCGGCGTAATGGCAACAAGCCCGGCAACCGCGCCCGAGCAGATGCCGATGACTGTTGGCTTACCGCGGATGATCCACTCGACGATCATCCAGGTGAAACCCGCAGTCGCGGTGGCGAGATGGGTAACGGTCATCGCCATGCCGGCCTGCATACCGGCGCTGACGGCGGACCCGGCGTTGAACCCGAACCAGCCGACCCACAACAGCGAGGCACCGATCATGGTCAGCACCATATTATTGGCCGGTGCGGTGTCCTTGCGCTTGCCAAGCATGATTGCAGCCATCAGCCCGGCCGTACCCGAATTCACGTGCACCACGGTGCCGCCGGCGAAGTCGAGAACGTGGAATTTGGCGTCGGGATTGGCGCTGTTGAAAATGCCATCTGGCCCCCAGACCCAGTGCGCGACCGGCGAGTAGACGAAAATCGCCCACAAGCCGATGAACCAGAGCATCGCCGAGAATTTCATTCGCTCCGCGAACGAACCCGCGATCAGCGCCGCCGTGATGATCGCGAAGGTCAACTGGAACATCGAATAAACGGTTTCAGGGATTGTCGGCGCCAGCGGATTGGGCGTGCCGATGTTCAAGGCGACACCGGCAGCGTTGAATGTATTGCTGACGATGCCTTGCAGGAACGCACGATCGAGCCCGCCAATGAATGGAGTGCCGGCGCGGAAGGCGAGGCTATAAGTGAACAACAGCCACAGAATGCTGACGAGACAGGTAATGGCAAAGCTCGTCATCACCGTGTCGCCGATGTTTTTCTTGCGCACCATGCCGCCATAGAACAGCGCCAGGCCCGGGATGGTCATCATCAGGACGATGGCCATCGAGGTCAGCATCCAGGCGGTGTCGCCGGAATTGGGCGTGCAGTTTTCGAGAACCGGGGGCTTGGCATTGCCGTCGCAAGCGGGCGGCACCGCAGGCGCGGCCGCTGCGGCTGCCGGTGCTGCCGCCGGCGCATTGTCCGCGTAGGACGCGTGCCAGGTTGGCAGGCTCAACACGATCGCAATTAAAATCGCTCCAGCGAGAGCGAGCAGCGCCCCGCGAGAAATCTTCATCGAATTCATCGTTCACTCCTGTCCGTCGAAATACGGTGCGGGGTTGCTAAAGGGCCGCGGCGTCGGTTTCGCCGGTGCGGATGCGTACGGCGTGGTCGAGACCGAACACGAAGATCTTGCCGTCGCCGATCTGGCCGGTCTTGGCCGCCGACGATATGGTCTCGATCACCTTGTCGACCTGTTCGGACGCGCAGGCGATTTCGAGCTTGATCTTCGGCAGAAAGCTGACGGCATATTCGGCGCCGCGATAGATCTCGGTATGGCCCTTCTGGCGGCCGTAGCCTTTCACCTCGGTGACAGTCAGCCCCTGAACGCCAATTTTTGTCAGCGCGTCGCGGACCTCGTCGAGCTTGAATGGCTTGATGATGGCCATGACAATTTTCATAGAAACATTCTCCCCTCGCCCTCCTCGTGTACGACTTCGACGAGGCGACACTAAGCTGGCCCGGACCGCTGCAAACTGCCGCCTCGCGGCGTGGCCGCACTCAGGGAATCAAAGGCCGTGCCAGTTACAGGAAATTGGCCGCAATGGCCTGATATCCAACGTCGATTCGACTGCTCCCCCGTCCCGCAATCACGCTACGCGGTGCCCTCCCCGAGACCCGGGTCAAGCTATGCCTAAGAAATAGGCGGAATGCTATGCGCACTTTTGAAGCGTGCGGCTAATTATCTGAATTCTTCACGCAATTTGCCGCCGCCGGAGCGCCGAGAGCATCACAACGCGTCCAAGTCCGTCTCGCCGGTTCGGATGCGCACGGCCCTCTCAATGGGCGTTACAAAGATTTTGCCGTCGCCGATCTGTCCGGTCTTGGCCGAGGCACGAAGCGCTTCTACAACTTTGTCGGCCCGATCCTCGGTAACAGCGACTTCGACACGGATTTTCGGCAGAAAGTTCACGACATATTCGGCGCCGCGATAAATCTCGGTATGGCCCTTTTGCCGGCCGTAACCCTTGACCTCGCTCACCGTCATACCGTGCACGCCAAGTGCAAGGAGCGCGTCGCGAACCTCTTCGAGCTTAAACGGCTTGATGATGGCGGTAACCAGCTTCATGAGGACACTCGGTTCAAAATCGATCTGCACAGCATATCGGCATTAGCGCCGAGAATTAAGTCACTTCTCGCTTTTACGCGGACGCAGCAAACCTTCCTGAGAGACGGAGGCGACCAAAATGCCGTCGCTCGTGAAGATCGAGCCGCGCGCGAAACCGAGCGCGCCGCCGAGATAGGGGCTGTCCTGGGCATAGAGCAGCCATTCGTCGGCGCGGAACGGCCGGTGAAACCATAACGCGTGGTCAAGGCTCGCCGCCATGACGTCTTCGTTGAAAACGGTCTTGCCGAGCGGGACCAGCGCGGTATCGAGCAACGTCATGTCCGAGGCGTAGGCCAGCACGCATTGATGGATCGCCGGCTCATCCGGTAGACGCCCGGTGGCGCGGATCCAGACGTGGAAACGATCGCCCTCTAATTTCTCACCGAGGTAGCGTCCGTATTCGACCGGCCGCAGCTCGATCGGCCGCTCGCGCTCATAGTAACGGCGAACCGCGTCCGACATCTGCGGCAAGAGCTTGTCCCGGACCTCGGCTTCGCTCGGCAGCTCGTCCGGCTTCGGCACGTCCGGCATGGCGAACTGGTGGCTCCAACCGTCTTCCGTAACGTGAAACGAAACTTCCGTGGAAAAGATCGCTCGGCCGTGCTGGATCGCAACCACGCGCCGCGTGGTGAAGCTTCGGCCGTCACGGATGCGATCGACCTCGTAGATGATAGGCACCTTGGGATCGCCACCGAGCAGGAAATAGGCGTGCAGCGAATGCGGCGGCCGCGTCGTTACATCATCGACCGTGCGGCAGGCCGCGACCAGGGCCTGACCGATGACCTGGCCGCCGAACACGCGTTGCCAGCGCGATTGCGGCGAGCGGCCACGAAAGAGATTCGCCTCCAGCGGCTCAAGATCGAGGATCGTCAGAACGTCCTGGATGGCGGAGGACATCAATCAATTCCAATCTGCGTCCCGGGAGGGAAAGACGGTCGTGCGAGGCCGTGTAGACACATTCGCGCGCTTGCCGTCCAGTGCTATGCTGCCCGGAACAGGCGTTCCTGTACAGGGTTTGCGTGTTGTCATGCGCCGGGATGGTCAAATGGACGTGCTGATTGCGGGCGGCGGCTTTGCCGGCCTCACGCTTGCGATCGCGTTACGCCAAGGGCTCGGACCGTCGTTTTCGGTAACGGTCGCCGACCCGATGCTCGGCAAAACCCACGCGGACGACGAGCGCGCTTCTGCAATCGTTGCGGCGGCGCGCCGGCTGTTTGAGACGCTTGGCGTTTGGCAAGCCGTCGCCGACCAGGCGCAGCCGATCCTCGACATGGTGGTGACCGACAGCCGCGTCGACGACGCGGTGCGGCCGGTGTTCCTCACCTTCGGGGGTGACGTCGAGGAAGGTGAGCCGTTCGCCCACATGATCGAGAACCGTTTCCTCATTGCTGCGCTGGAGGCGAAGGCGCGCGACGCGGGAGTCGAGCTTCGCGCGAGCGCACTTGCCAAATTCTCGCCCGCGCAAGCAACGACCTCCGATCATTTCGATGTTGAACTTGCTGACGGCACGTCGGTCACGACGGGCTTGCTGATTGCTGCCGACGGCGCCCGCTCGTCGATCCGCGAGCGCGCCGGGATTGCCGTGCACGGCTGGGATTACGGCCAGTCGGCGATCGTTATCAATGTCGGGCACGAACGCGATCACGAAGGCCGGGCTGAGGAGCACTTTCTGCCGTCGGGACCGTTCGCCATCCTGCCGCTCAAGGGCCGGCGCTCGTCGATCGTCTGGACGGAGACAACCCGCGAGGCCGAACGCATCGTCGCGTTGCCCGCTCACGACTTCCACGCCGAATTGGAGAAGCGTTTCAAATTGCACCTCGGTGACATTACCTCGGTGAGCGCGCGGCGCATTCATCCGCTGGGGTTCTACGTGGCGCGTTCGTTCATCGCCGAGCGTATCGCGCTCGTCGGCGACGCCGCTCACGTCATTCATCCGATTGCCGGCCAGGGATTGAATATGGGGCTCAAGGACGTCGCCGCACTCGCCGAAGTCATCGTCGATGCCGCGCGGCTCGGCCTCGATCCCGCCGCGACGGATGTGCTGGAGCGTTATCAGCGCTGGCGCCGGTTCGATACGATGGCGATGGGCTTTGCCACTGACGGGCTCAATCGCCTGTTCTCCAACCGCTCCGCAGCATTGCGGCTCGTGCGCGACGTCGGTCTCGGCATGGTCGACCGGGTGCCCGGTCTCAAGCGGCTCTTTATCCGCGAGGCGGCGGGACTGGTCGGCGAAGTACCGAAATTGCTTCGCGGCGAAATGCTATAGTTGCGCCGAAACTCTTTCCGCACGCTCTTGAGAACATGGCGTTCAATCACATTGCAGTCGTCGGCGCCGGCGCCTGGGGCACGGCACTTGCGCTCACCTGTGCGCGCGCTGGACGCAAGGTAACGCTTTGGGAGCCTGATGCCGCTCAAGCGGCGCTGCTCGCTAAAACGCGCGAAAGCCAATTTCTGCCTGGCGTGCGACTAGAAGACAGCATCGCAATCGCCTCCACTGCCGCCGAAGCCGCACGCGCGCCGGCGATCCTCGTCGTGGTACCGGCGCAAGCAGTGCGGGCCGTAACAAAATTGCTGGTTCCCGTGATCGCGCCACGCACATCGCTGATCGTCTGCGCCAAAGGCATCGAGCGCGGTACAGAAAAGTTCATGACCGAGGTGATTGCCGAATGCGCGCCTGACGCGATGCCGGCGATTCTGTCCGGACCGAGCTTTGCTGCTGACGTGGCGCGCGGCCTGCCGACGGCGGTCACGCTGGCAGCAAATGACGACAAGCTCGCCGGTGAACTCGCGCAGGCAATCGGCTCTGCAAGCTTTCGGCCGTACCACTCCACCGACGTGCGCGGCGTCGAGATCGGCGGCGCCGCCAAGAACGTGCTCGCTATCGCCGCGGGCATTGTTGCCGGCCGCGGACTGGGCGCGAGCGCGGCGGCCGCGCTGACGACGCGCGGCTTTGCCGAACTGGTGCGCTTCGGGCGAGCCTATGGGGCAAAGCCGGAGACGATGATGGGGCTTTCCGGCCTCGGCGATCTGATCCTGACCTGTTCGAGCCCGCAATCGCGCAATTTCAGCTTCGGGGCCAATCTCGGCCGCGGCATAAAACCCGAGGCCATTCATGGCGGACTCGCCGAAGGCGCCTTCACCGCATCGGTGCTCGTCCAGATGGCGCGCGAGCGCGACATCGACATGCCGATCTCGTTTGCGGTCGCGGCGCTCCTTGACGGCAAGTTGAGCGTCGACACGGCGATCGAGTCATTGTTGTCACGGCCGTTCAAAGCGGAGGGGTGATCATGGAGGGAAGTTTATGGCGTACTGGCTGATGAAGACCGAGCCCGAAGAATTTTCCTGGGACCAGCAGGTCAAGCGCGGCGCCAAGGGCGAGGTCTGGAGCGGCGTGAAGAATTTCACCGCGCGGGCGAACCTCAAGGAGATGAAGAAGGGCGACAAGTTTTTCTTCTACCACACCGGCGACGAGAAGCAGGTGGTCGGCGTTGGCGAAATCATCAAGGAGCACTATCCCGATCCGACCGCAGCAAAGGGCGAACCGTGGGTAGCCGTCACCACGGCAGCGGTCGAACCGCTGCCGAAGCCAGTGACGCTCGCGGCCGTCAAAGCGGAGCCGAAACTGAAAGACATGGCGCTGGTGAAGTATTCGCGTCTGTCGGTGCAGCCGGTAACGGCCGAGCAGTGGAAGCTGATTTGCAAGATGGGCGGGATTTCAGCGCAATGATCGTCGCGCCCGCGCCTTCGTCTTTAGTCGCATTGCAGGCGTTGATTCATATCAAAGACCCCTCCGAGCCAAGTCATTCTTAATCGATGCGGCAATTTGGGCGGCCGGGATGGCACGGCCCGCTTGTTCGCAACGGCAGGGGTGACAATAATGGGCGTTCAGGGAGCGAGTGCGCGCGCGGTGCGCGTGGAGGATGTAATGCCGGACAAGATTTACGATGTTCCCGCGGCGTGGGCCAAGCGCGCGTACATCGACGACGCAAAATACCACGCGATGTACGGCCGCTCGATCAAGGACCCCAACGCTTTCTGGGGCGAAGCAGGCAAGCGCATTCACTGGTACCGACCCTATACCAAGGTCAAAGACACTTCGTTCGACCCGCATAACGTTTCGATCAAATGGTTTGAGGACGGCACGACCAACGCCGCCTACAACTGCATCGACCGTCACCTTCACACCCGCGGCGATAAGGTCGCGATCATTTGGGAAGGCGACGATCCCAAAGACTCAAAAAAGATCACCTATCGGGAACTGCACGACGAAGTTTGCCGCCTGGCCAATGTGCTGCGCAACCGCAACGTCGAAAAGGGCGACCGCGTTACCATCTACCTGCCGATGATTCCGGAGGCGGCTTACGCCATCCTTGCCTGCGCGCGGATCGGCGCCATTCATTCCGTGGTGTTTGGCGGCTTCTCTCCGGAATCGCTCGCCGGCCGGATCGAGGACTGCCAGTCGAAGGTCGTCATCACCGCCGACGAAGGTTTGCGCGGCGGCCGCAAAGTCCCGCTGAAGGCCAACACTGACGCGGCGATCGACAAAGTCGGTGGCGTCGATCACGTCATTGTGGTCAAGCGCACCGGCGCACCCGTCAATATGCTGCCGGGACGCGACGTTTGGTACAACGACGCCGCCGACATGGTGACGTCGGAATGTCCGTGCGCCGAGATGAACGCGGAGGACCCGCTATTCATTCTCTATACGTCGGGTTCGACCGGGAAACCGAAGGGCGTGCTGCACACCACCGGCGGCTATCTGGTCTACGTCTCGATGACGCACCAGGATGTGTTCGATTATCACGACGGCGACATCTACTGGTGCACCGCCGACGTCGGCTGGGTCACCGGCCACAGCTACATCGTCTATGGACCCCTCGCCAACGGCGCGACCACGCTGATGTTCGAGGGCGTGCCGAATTATCCGAGCAACTCTCGATTCTGGGAAATTATCGACAAGCACCAGGTCAACATCTTCTACACCGCACCGACTGCGATCCGCGCGCTGATGCAAGCGGGCGATGGGCCGGTGCAGAAAACTTCCCGTGCGTCGTTGCGGCTTCTGGGTTCAGTCGGCGAGCCGATCAATCCGGAAGCGTGGGAGTGGTATCACCGCGTCGTCGGCGACGGCCGCTGCCCGATCGTCGACACCTGGTGGCAGACCGAGACCGGCGGCATTCTGATCTCGCCGCTGCCGGGCGCGACGCGGCTAAAACCCGGCTCGGCAACGCTGCCGTTCTTTGGCGTCATCCCGGAGATCGTCGACGCCGAAGGCAAAGTGCTCACCGGCGCGGTGACCGGCAATCTTTGCATCGCGGATTCGTGGCCCGGTCAGATGCGCACGGTTTATGGCGACCATCAGCGTTTCGTTGATACTTACTTCCGCGCCTATCCCGGCAAATATTTCACCGGCGACGGCTGCCGCCGCGACAATGATGGCTATTACTGGATCACCGGCCGCGTCGACGACGTGATCAACGTCGCCGGCCATCGTATGGGCACCGCGGAAGTGGAGTTGGCGCTGGTCGCGCATCCGAAAGTGTCAGAGGCGGCCGTCGTCGGCTATCCCCACGACATCAAAGGCCAGGGCATCTACGCCTACGTCACGTTGATGGCTGGCGAACATCCGACCGAAGAGTTGCGCAAGGAACTCACCAATTGGGTGCGCAAGGAAATCGGTCCGATTGCTTCACCCGATCTGATCCAGTTCGCACCGAACCTGCCGAAAACGCGCTCGGGCAAAATCATGCGCCGCATCCTGCGCAAGATCGCCGAGGACGAGTCCGGCAATCTCGGCGACACCTCGACGCTAGCCGATCCGGGGGTGGTCGACGATCTGGTCACCAACCGGCAGAACAAAAAAAGCGCGTAAAGGCCGTCCTTATCGGACTTGACGCCGCCTCTCGGGCTTTAGGGCGCGCACCTCTGGTGCTCGCCGGCCACACCTATGGAAAATCTTTAGAAAGCATGCCGTGTTACTTGTTCGGGGCTGGGCGAAACCGCCCATTGGAATAGAGTGTTGATGGCTGCAGGGATAGGCGCGGCCTCGCCGAGGGTGTTTGGTCGTTGTTGGTAGTTGGATTGTGACCATGAAGCGAAGAGTTCTGTTCGCGGCCACGCTTGCCGCTCTCGTGTCTTCATTCGCAGTTGCGCCGAATTCCGCTCGGGCCCACGGCGCCATGGTGATGATGAATGAGACATTCATGCCCGGCACCATCGTTGTGCGCACCAACGAGCGGCGGCTCTATTACGTCATCGGCGGCGGACAGGCGATCGCCTATCCGGTCGGCGTCGGCAGAGCCGGCAAACAATGGGCCGGAGAATCCTACATCGACGGCAAATATCTTCGGCCGGCATGGTCGCCGCCGGGAGTCGTCAGGCATGACCACCCGAACCTGCCGAACGTCGTTCCCGGCGGCTCACCGCATAATCCGATGGGCGTTGCGGCCATGTCGCTCGCCGGCGGCGAATACGCCATTCACGGCACCAACCAGCCCGGCTCGATCGGCCACTTCGTTTCCTACGGCTGTATCCGCATGTTCAATGAGGACATCACCGATCTGTTTGGCCGCGTCAGCGTCGGCACCCGGGTGGTGGTCCAGTAACTGGGGGAGGTATCGGCGAAGCCTGAAAAGGCCCGATACCTTTATGGGGGACGGGGTCGGGCATCAGGAAATCAACCTGATGCCCGACAACCGGCTTTCAGGGATCAGCAATCAGGGATCAGTAATCAGAAGATCGGCATGTGCGGACTTTCGCTGCTGATTGCTGATCCCTGATTGCTGATCCCTGATTGCTGATCCCTGATTGCTGATCCCTGATTGCTGATCCCTGATTACTGATCCCTGATTACTGATCCCTGATTACTGATCCCTGATTACTGATCCCCGATCCCTGCCATCAGCACCAGCTGCCGCGGTGGCCACCGTCGTAACTGCGCGCCCAGCCGCCGCTGAGCAGCGCTGCGGACACGTCTGCGGTTTCGTGCGTGGCGACGAGCGCATCGATCCGTCCGCCATACTTGTCGATGCCGACCCGGGACACCGTGACCCCGCCTGCGGCCAGCATCGTTTCCAGCGCGGCCCGCGACGCCTGCGCTTTGGCAAGTTCGTCGGCGCATCGCGCGTGCAGCTCTGGAGCATCGATATTGCGCAACCGCACCTTGGTGCTGACATCGAGCCCGGGCCACACCCGCACGCGTGCCTCAAACGTATCGCCGTCGATGACGCGAATGACTTCGGCGGAATAAGCGAGCGGCGGGTTTAGACGCGGCGGGTTCGCGACCGGCACCGGCGGTGCGGCCTCGCGGGAGATCGCGGACACGGTATCAACCGATTCCGCGCGCTGCAGCCGGCCGGGTTTCACAATCGCGCCGCTCGCAAATCCAAGCGCAAAAATTCCAGCCGCTACAGCGAGCAAGCCGCCATATCGTTTCGGCGCCAGAGGTGCGAAGGACAGGTGCGCCATACCCAAATGTTGAATTGTATCAGGTCAAGAATCTATTATTGCGTGTAGGATTATATTCTAAAGACCGGAATAAAGTCAATATTGGCGTCAAAAATCCGACGTCAGGCCGTTCACTTCCCAATCGCCGTAACGGGTCGGCTCGGGTCCGTCGCGGCCCGCGATTTCCTTGGGCGCAATTTCCTTGGCCCGCTCGGCTGCGATGCGATCGCGTTCGGCGCGGCGGGTAGCGGCTTCTGCGAGCGCGCGCTCGGCCGCCGGCGTCAGCGGCAGTTTTCCTTGTGCCTGATTGTCGGCAGTGTTGCCTTCGACAGGCTTTGGCGGTGACGGATCGGTTGGCATCGCCTGTGACTTGGCGTAGCCGTGCCGGATCCACAAGTGGCTGCTGCGAAGGAGGCAATCCGGGGATGAAACATGCGCGCCGGCACACGGCCCGATCTGCCGGCAGCGACGACGTGCCCGGTCTCGCCGCCCGCCGCGTTGCGGCCGACATTCTTGACGGCGTTCTGCGGCAGCATCGTCCGCTCGACGAGCAATTCGACGGCGCCGGCGCCAATGCCGGGCTTGCCGGCCTCCCCGACCGCGATCGGGCGCTCGCCCGCGCGCTGGTCGCGACCACGCTGCGCCGGCTCGGCACGCTGCGCCATCTGATCGGGCTGTTTCTCGAAAGCGGTCTGCCCGAGCAGGCGCGACGGGTCGAGATCGTGCTGCTGATCGGTGCGGCGCAGATCCTGTTCCTCGATGTGCCCGACCACGCCGCCGTCGATCTTTCGGTGCGGCTGGCGCGGGCTGACCGGGACGCCGTTCACTTCACCGGTCTGGTCAATGCCGTGCTGCGGCGTGTCGCCCGCGAAGGCGCCGAGCGCCTCGCCGCGCTCGATACGGTCGCGCTCGATACCCCGGAATGGCTGATGACGCGCTGGACCGGGACTTACGGCGAGACCACCGCCCGCGCAATTGCCGCCGCCAACGGCAAAGAGCCCGCACTCGATCTGACGGTCAAAAGCGATCCCGAAAGTTTGGCGGCGCAACTCGGCGGCCGCGTGTTGCCGACCGGCACGGTGCGCACCATCGCGCACGGTACGGTCACTGCGCTGCCCGGCTTCGCCGAAGGCGCGTGGTGGGTGCAGGATGCCGCGGCGGCGCTGCCGGCGCGCTTGCTCGGCGCCGTCACCGGCCTGCGCGTCGCCGATCTGTGCGCAGCGCCCGGTGGCAAGACCGCGCAACTCATCAATGCTGGCGCGCAGGTTACGGCAGTCGATCGCGCGCCGGCGCGGCTCAACCGGCTCCGCGAAAATCTGGCCCGCTTGTCGCTGCAGGCCGAGCTTGTCTGCGCCGACGTCGAGGAATGGCAAGCTGAGCCGTTCGATGCCGTCCTGCTGGACGCGCCATGTTCGTCGACGGGCACGATCCGCCGTCACCCGGACATCCCGTGGCTCAAGCACGCCGCCGACATCACCAAGCTTGCGGCCTTTCAGAGCCGGCTAATCGATCGCGCCGTGGCGCTGACCAAACCCGGCGGCACGCTGGTCTATTGCACGTGTTCGCTCGAACCGGAGGAAGGCGAAAACATCGTCGCCGGCCTATTGGCGCGCGAACCCGGCGTCCGGCGGGCGCCGATCGCCGCCGGCGAGGTATTCGGGTGCGGCGAGTTCCTGACCAAAGACGGCGACCTGCGGACGCTGCCGTCCTATTTCCCCGATCCCGATTCGCGGCTCGCCGGCCTCGACGGCTTTTACGCCGCAAGGCTTGTGAGACATTAGCTTTTCTCGTCGGACGTTAGCCTTTTAATGCTAATTCCCGCCGGTTAGCCGCTGATCCGCCATTCCGTTATGGTCCGAATTGGCGGGAGATTCCTGCTTCCGCCGAGGAGGGGCGAACGCGACGATGGCGCGCGCTTTGGTCGCGAACCGTGGAAAGCTGTCTTTGACACTGTGGTGGCTTGTGCTGCGTGGCGCACTGCGGCGGCTGCGCGAACTCCTCATCGGCCATCCGCTGTTGCGCTGGCGAGTAGGACCGATCAAGGCCGACCGGCTGCTGATCGCGCCGCAGGAGCTGCGCACCGCCGACGCCACCCGCGCCACGGAAATCTATTCGGGCCGCTTTGCATTCGCCGGCAAGGTCGTGGTCTGCGACGAGCGATCGATCTTCGCGATGGCGCCGCCGTCCGAGGAATGGGAATCGGCGCTGCTCGGCTTCACCTGGCTCCGTCATCTGCGCGCGGCCGAATCCGGCATTACCCGCGCCAACGCGCGCGCGCTGGTCGACGAGTGGATGACACTGCAAGGATCGTGGCATCCGCCGGCGTGGCGGGCCGACGTGCTGTCCCGGCGCATCATCTCGTGGCTCAGTCAGGCGCCGCTGGTTTTGCAGGACGCCGATGTCCGGTTCTATCGGCGTTTCCTGCGCAGCCTGGTCCGGCAGGTCCGTTACCTGCGCCACACCGCGGGGCATGCCGGCCGAGGCGTCGCCCGCATGCAGGCGACCATCGCGCTCACCTACGCCGCGCTCTGCATCGCCGGCCAGGCGCGCTACATCAAATCCGCGACCGAGCGGCTGAACAGCGAGATCGAGCAGCAAATTCTTCCCGACGGCGGTCACGCCAGCCGCGATCCAGGCGCGATCATCGAACTGCTGCTGGAATTCCTGCCGCTTCGCCAGGCGTTCAAGTCCCGCAACATTCCGCCGCCGCAGCCGCTCCTTAACGCCATCGACCGCATGATGCCGATGCTGCGTTTTTTCCGGCATTCGGACGGCACCTTCGCGCACTTCAACGGCATGGCGGCGACGCCGGCCGATCTCCTGCTCACGCTGATGGCCTATGACGAAGCCCATGGCGCGCCGCTGTCGAATGCGCCCTATTCCGCCTACCAACGGCTCGAAGCCGGCGGCGGTGTCCTGATCATGGATACCGGCCGCGCCCCGCCGCTCGAAATGAGTCTCGAGGCTCATGCCGGCTTTCTCGCGTTCGAATTCTCCTCGCCGAAGCAAAGCCTCATCGTGGTCAATTGCGGCATTTCGGCCAATACGCGCGCTGAATGGCGGCCGGTGGCGAGGGCTACCGCGTCACATTCGACCGTTACATTCAACGACGTCTCCTCGGCGCAGTTCGTTGAAGCCGCCGCCTTCCGCAATCTGCTGGGCGGCTCGCCGATGCTCGGCGGACCAAGCCAGGTCCGGGTATCGCGCGAGGAGCACCCGGACGGCACGCTGATCCGGGCGGCGCATGACGGCTACGCCAAGCGCTTCGGCATCATCCATGAGCGCACCGTGACGCTCACGGCCAACGGCACCAAATTCGAAGGCGAGGATTTATTCCTTGCCGCCGACGGCAGCGCGCAAATCCGCACCGAGCAGGACCGCTATGCGGTACGCTTTCATCTGCATCCGACGGTCAAGGCGACGCGCCTGACCGACGGCCACGGCGTCCTGCTGATGACGCCCACCAAAGAAGCGTGGACCTTCAGTGCCGGCGAAGATCAGGTGCAGCTCGAAGACAGTGTTTATCTCGCCAGCAACGAAAGTCCGCGCCGCACCGTGCAACTGGTTATCCACGGACATGCCCGTTCGGCGCCTCGTGTGGTCTGGCGCTTCCAGCAGGCAAGTGCGGCCGCGCTTGCGACCGCCGGCAACACACGCCGCGCGCGCGAGGAGGAGCCACGCTTGCCGCTGTGATGGTACAATTAGCTACCGCTCGCACCTCATCCTCCCCCGCTCCGCTTGCGCTACGCAGGAGAGGATGACAGACCACAACTCGCCATGACCGAACATCTCCGCCGCGTGACGCGGGCCCTGCTCGCCGTCTCCGACAAATCCGGGATTGTCGAATTCGCCCGCGCGCTTTCCGGCTGCGGGATCGAGCTCGTGTCGACCGGCGGCACGCGCAAGACTTTAAGCGACGGCGGTCTCGCCGTGCGCGAGGTGTCCGAGCTGACGGGCTTTCCGGAAATGATGGACGGCCGCGTCAAGACGCTGCATCCGGCCGTCCATGGCGGGCTTCTCGCCGTCCGGAGCAATCCGGCGCACGCCGAAGCCATGCGGGACCATCACATCCACCCCATCGATCTCTTGGTCGTCAATCTTTATCCGTTCGAGGAGACCGTCGCGCGCGGCGCAAGCTTCGGCGAATGCATCGAGAATATCGATATTGGCGGCCCGGCGATGATCCGTGCCGCGGCCAAGAACCACGCCGATGTTGCCGTCATTGTCGAGCCCGCCGACTACGCTTCGGTGCTCGACGAGCTTGCGCAGCACGGCGCCATGACGACGCTCGCGCTCCGCCGCCGGCTCGCCGCCAAGGCTTACGCGCGCACGGCGGCCTACGACGCGGCGATCGCCAACTGGTTCGCCAGCGAACTCGGCGAACGCGCGCCCGATTACCGGGCCTTCGGCGGACGGCTGATCGAAGAGTTGCGCTACGGCGAGAACCCGCACCAGTCGGCGGCGTTCTACAGCACGCCCGACCGGCGCTTCGGCGTCGCTACCGCGCGGCAGGCGCAGGGCAAGCAACTATCCTACAACAATATCAACGACACCGACGCGGCATTCGAATGCGTTGCCGAATTCGATCCCGTGCGAACGGCGGCCTGCGCGATCATCAAGCATGCCAATCCGTGCGGCGTCGCCGAGGGCGATTCTCTCGCCGACGCCTACCGCAAGGCGCTGGCGTGCGATCCGGTTTCGGCGTTCGGCGGGATTGTTGCGCTTAACCGCACGCTCGACGCTGCCGCAGCGCGCGCCATCACCGAGATTTTTACCGAGGTTATCATCGCGCCGGACGCAACCGAAGAAGCAATCGCCATCGTCGGCGCCAAGAAGAACCTGCGGCTCCTTATCGCCGGCGGCCTGCCCGATCCGCGCGCCATAGGTTTGACGGCAAAAACCGTCGCCGGGGGCTTGCTGGTGCAAACCCGCGACAACGCCGTCGTTGAAGACATGGACTTAAAGCCCGTAACCAAGCGCGCACCGACCAACGCCGAACTGCGCGATTTGCGTTTTGCTTTCCGCGTCGCCAAGCACGTGAAGTCGAATACGATTATCTACGCCAAGGATTTGGCGACCGTCGGCATCGGCGCCGGCCAGATGAGCCGCGTCGATGCGGCGCGGATTGCCGCGCGCAAGGCCGTAGACGCCGCCAAGGAAGCGGGACACAAAGAGCCGGCGACCAAAGGATCTGTCGTCGCGTCCGACGCGTTTTTTCCGTTCGCCGACGGCTTGCTCGTTGCTATCGAGGCCGGCGCCACCGCTGTCATCCAGCCCGGTGGTTCAGTGCGCGACGATGAAGTAATCAAGGCCGCCAACGATCACGGCGTCGCTATGGTGTTTACCGGCACCCGGCATTTCCGGCATTAGGGCGAGAAACCGCAGACTCGCAGGCTCGATGTGAGTCGGCGGATTCGGCGCGGCTACTTTGCCTCGTGTGCCCCAGCAGCCGGGCTCTCCCCGCCTGGCGCCAAGGCCGACACGGCGATTTCCTTTAGTCCGCGAAACGCTTCGTCGTCGACGCTCAGATCGCCGCGGAACGGATAATCAAGCGCGATGATCAGAGAAAACACCAGACCGATCGCCACCATGGTGAGAGTCGTCACCACCATGTGGATTTTAAAACTGTGTGGACCAAACAAATAAAGATAAACCATCACCAAAATCAGGCCGCAGATCATCATTTGCCAGGTCGCGTCCGGCAGATGTGCGTTGGCCGCCAAAAGCCTTGCGCTCCGCGCACTGAAGACCTCGTTGATACCGTGCAGCATTTCCTCTTTGACGGTCGTCTGACCCATATTCGCGGGTTCGTAACTGGCGAGATCGACACCGATGCGGCGAAGCAGCGCCCAGCCTGCGGTAAAGTTGCTCTCCTCCATGTGGTAGGCCTTCTGGCTCGGCCATTCTTTGCTGACGACGGTGTCGATATAGGCCTCGACGTCGTTGCGCACCCGGGCGCCGAGTTCGGCCGGCAGTCCGGCGCTGTCAAAGACCAGGCTGCTCAGCGAGTTGGCCTCCGCCGAAGCAATGGCATCGCCTTTATCCATGGCCGAATAAACGCCGACCGCGACGAAGGCAATCACGACGGCATAAATGCCGCCGGCTAGCGCGTAGCTCAACCCGATCATTGAGGTGTCTTTCTCGCGGGCCTCCCAACGCACCAGACGATGGAAGACAACGAGCCCGACAAGCGCAACGACGACCATGACGGCGCAGACCGCGAGCACCACTTCCCAGATCGGATGAGAGTAAAACCAGGCGTTCAGCATGACGAGATTCCGTTCGGAAAAAACGTTGACTTCGCGACTCAGCGATCAGTGCGGTTTGGGTATCGCTTCTTCCGGCGCATGGCTGGCTCCCATCGTCGTTTTGACATTCGCGAAGGCTTCGTCGCTGACGCTGACATCGCCGCGAAACGGATAATCGAGCGCAATCAGGAGAACGAAGACGAGCGCGATCGAAGCGGCAATAAGACCCGTGATACTGAGGTGAATCCTGAAACTGTGAGCGCCAAAGAAATACGTATAGAACACCGCGATCCCGCCGGCGATCAGCAGAATGCCCCAGACCACATCCGGCAGGTGAGCTCCCGCCGCGAGGATGCGGCTGCGGCGCGCTTTGATCAGTTCGTTCACGGTGCGCAACATTTCGGCTTTAGTGGCGTTCTGACCCATCGTTGCCGGATCAAAGGTTGCCAGCAGGGTGCTGAGACGGCCGACTGCCGCCCAGCCCGGCTCGAACACCGCTTCGCCGAGGTTGCCTTGCTGTTGGCTTGGCCACTCCGACTTGACGACGATGTCGATATATTTGTCGATGTCGGTGCGGACCGCTTCTGCCACCGGCGCCGGCAACCCGGCCGTGTCGAGCATCAGACTGCTGAGCTTGTTGGCCTCCGCGGCGGCGATCTCGTCGGCCTTGGCAAAAGTCTCCCAGACATCGACCACGATCACGGCAATGAGCACGGCGAACACAACCGCGACGATCGCATAGGTAAGGCCGACGGTCTCGGTGTCCTTCTCGCGGACGTGGACGTCGATCACCGGCCGAAAGATGTAAAGGCCGAGCAATGCCAGGCCGGTCCAGACGCCGATCACCACCAGTCCAACCACCCAGGTTGGGTACGAATAGAAGAAGTTTATCAGCACCGGATCCCCCATCCCCAGGACGCTAGCCGCAGCATCCCCTCGCGCCGAGCCATTTTGCAGGCTTGAACAAACCGGTAAAGCCACAATCGGCGGCGTTCGAAGTCCGCGCTCGGTTTGTTGTGGACCGCTCATCCACTAATCTGCGATCGTAGCTGTAGTTTTGAGCCAGATGGGCATGCACGACGGGGCCTAGATGCAAATCTTCCGGATTACTCCGTTTATCATCGCTGCGTGGCTGCTCCTCTCATTGTCGGGTTATGCCGCCGACAACGCGGCGCCTCCGGGCGATGCCGCCCACGGCCGCGGCTTGGCTGAAAATTGGTGTTCTTCGTGCCATCTGGTTTCGGCCGAGCAAAGAACGACACGGAAAGCAGCAGCGCCGCCATTCGCGGCGATTGCTCAATCGTCGACTTTCAATGCCGATCGCCTGGCATATCTTTTGTACGATCCGCATCCGAAGATGGCGAAACTCGCGTTGAGCCGCACGGCGATTGAGGATATCGCGGCTTATATCGTGTCACTGAAAAAGTAGCGCCGATCGCCAATCTAAAAACGCAAATGGCCGGGGCGAGCCCGGCCATGACGTTATGAAATATCAAACGCAACAGGGTATCAGGCGGCGGCAATCACACCGCGGCGGTGATCCACTGTTCGAGCTTCTGCTTCGGGGCGGCGCCGACCTGGCGCGACGCAAGCTCGCCGTTCTTGAACAGCATCAGGGTCGGGATCGACATGATGCCGAATTTCGCCGCCGTACCGGGGTTCTCGTCGACGTTGAGCTTGACGATCTTGACCTTGCCGTTGAGCGTCTTGGAAATTTCTTCAAGCGCGGGGGCGATCATCTTGCACGGGCCGCACCATTCCGCCCAGAAGTCCACCACCACCGGTTCGCTCGATTTCAGCACGTCCTGATCGAACGTTGCGTCGGTTACCTTGTCGACCATGGAAGACCTCGCTGTTGCGGTGGGAGAAAAACAGAGTGACGAACGTATGAACGGCATCCGCCAGCGTCAAGGCAGGTTCACCGGCGCGTGATTTGGTACTGCTTTTGGCCACTGACGTTTGGGTCATTTTGCCCGGCGCGTCATTTTTACCCGAAGATTCTCGGCCGAATTCAAAGCCACGATATCGGCCAATGCCGCCTCCATGGCCGGCCCAGGGATCTCGATCACCCTTGGCGCGGCCGTGAAGATTAATGCAGCGCGAATCGTTTTCGCCGGGTAAATGCGCGCGAGCAGGGCGCGGTAGAGCGACAATTGGCCGACGTAAGGCTTCGGCGCCTCCGCCAGGTGCGCCGGGACCGCCCGATCGGTCTTGTAGTCGGCAATCAGCACCGAATCGGGCGTCACCGCCAAACGGTCCACCTGTCCCGAAATTTCGATTGGCGCAGCTCCTGCGCATGCAATTCGCCCAACGATCGGCACCTCCGCGCGGCTTCCAGCCGCAAACAGTTCGGCAAACACCAGATCGTTGAGGATCGCCAGCACCTGCTGCGCCATCTCGGCCTGTTCGGCAGCAGTAAAATCGGTGGCGGCGTTTCTGAGAAAACGCTCGATTGCTGACCTACGCGCAGCCGCTGGAATGTCGGGCAAAGATTGCATCAACCGATGCACGATGCGGCCTCGTGCGAGAGCTCTTTGCCGATCCGCGGCGGTGCCCGTCTGCGAGGCGCTGGAGATTTCTTCGTCAAACGCCGAGGATGGTGAAATGCGCGCCGGGCGCGGCCCTTCCGGAGGCGCAGGGTGCCGAAGCCATGAAGGTGCTTCGCGGCGATCGTCGGCGGTTGTTGCTTCGGGCAACGTTGCGGGCGGCGCCGGCTCTTCCGCCTCCGGCTTGCGGAAGCGAAAAACCTTTTCGTCGTTCTCGCCTTCGGCGACGAGCAAGGGATCGAGCGCGTCGCGCACCAGATTGTACCAGCAGCCTGCCGGCCGCCCTTTGACGCCGTCTGCACCGCCAACGATCAAGCGGTCGGCAGCGCGAGTCATGGCGACATAAAGGAGCCGGCGGTATTCGTGCTCCGCCTCAGCGAGAGCGGCGGTGCGCGCTGTAGCAACATTCGGAACGTCCTCGGCCTTGCGCCCCGCCCAGATCACGGCGCCGTCGGCAAGCTGCAGCAGCCGCGGCGGCCGTGGTCCTTGCGGCGGCGTCATGGTGTCGGCGAGGATCACGACCGGCGCTTCAAGGCCTTTGGCACCATGCACAGTCATGACGCGGACCTCGTCGCGGGCGATCTCCATGTCGCGCTTGACCTCGGCGCGGGCGTCGCGGAGCCAGGTCAAAAACCCCTGCAGCGATGGTGTTTCGCGCCGTTCGTATTCCAGCGCCAGATTGAGAAACTCGTCGAGCGCATCGTTGGCTTCGGGGCCGAGCCGCGCCAGAAAACGGCGCCGCCCCGCGCCTTCGCCGAGCAGCAGCGCGTAAAATGCGAATGGCGTTTCGCGCCGCGCCGCCTCCGCCAGTTCGTCGAGGAGCGCCGCGGCATCGGCGAAGATTTTTTTCTCGGCTGCCTTTCGCTTGAGCACCGTGCGCAGCGGCGCGCGGCTGCGGTCGTAGGCGATCTCGAACAGCTCCTCGTCCGAAAACCCGAACAGCGGGCTGCGCAGCACGGTGGCGAGCGCGAGATCGTCCTGCGGTAACAACAGCGCTTCCGCGAGCGCCATTAGATCCATCACCGCGATGTGTTGGGTCAGCACGAGACGGTCGGCGCCGGCGACCTGCACCTCGACCCGCTTGAGCGCGCGGATGATCGCCTCGAACAACTCGCCGCGCTGGCGCACCAGAATCAAAATATCGCCATAGCGCGCGGCACGCTCGTCGACCAGCTTCCGCACATGCCGCGCAATGCGGCGCGCCAGCTTCACGCGCGGGCTGGTTTCGCTCACGGTATCGAACGGTGCGTCCCAGCCTTCCATCTCCTTGCGCTCGTCGGGCTTTTCCGGCTCCCAGATTTCGACCAGTCCGGGGGGCGTTTCCGGCAAAGCGATGTGCGGTGGAAATCCGGCCTGATCCGAGGTAACGCTCTGTGCAACGTCCTGGCGTTTGAATACTTCGTCCACCGCCGCGAGGATGGTCGCGCCGGAGCGGAACGAGTGCTCGAATTTGCTGACGATGAATTTTTGCTCGCTTCTCTCGTGTGCGAGTTGGAAGAAACGCTGCATCTCCGCAAATTCCTTCGGCGCAGCGTCCTGAAAGGAATAGATCGACTGTTTTTCGTCGCCGACGGCGAATATCGTACGTCTTACGCCGCGCGCGCCGGCGCCGGCGGTGAATTCAGCCGTGAGCCGAACCACGATGTCCCATTGCTTGCGGCTGGTGTCTTGGGCCTCATCGACGAGCAGGTGATCGATGCCGAGGTCGAGCTTGAAGTGCACCCAGGCCAATTCGACATTGGCGAGAAGCTGCAACGCCTTGTCGATGAGATCATCGTAATCAAGCAGACCGCGGCGCGCCTTTTCTTTGGCGTAGCGGGTGATGACCGCGTGCACGACCGTCAGCAGCGCGGCGCTGCGATCCCGCAACGCGACGCCGCGGCGGCGTTCGAGCAATGCCCAGACGCGCGCTTGCTCGTCGAGCAGACGCCGCGCCAACGCAGGATTGCCGAGCGCTGCCGATATGATGGACTGCCGTTTGGTACCCGAACCCGTGAAAAAAATGTCGAGATAGGTTTCGACCCGCTCCGAACCGGCGAGCGACGGCAGTTTGGCGAAGCACTCAGCCCGCTTGCGATCGTTCGCTCCGCCGCGGGCGATGATTTGTGCCAGCGCTGGCCACTCTGACTGCGGAATAATCGCGCCGGAAAAATACTCGGCCTCGATTTCGTCGGCGCTATCGGACGGATCGACGCCAAGCACCCGCGCCAAATTCGCGATCGCCGCCTCAACGCTGCCCGCGTTTTGCACCCATTGGCTGATCGCATCGCTTTTTCCGATCGCCTCGCGCACCACGTCGCGAAAAGTCCGATCGGCTGCCGCCGTCATGGCCTGGTTCAACGCTTGCGCCAAAGCGCTGCCTGGATGGTCGGCGCCTTCAAGCAGCACGCCAAGCGTCAGCCGCTCCAGAAGCTGTGACTGCTCGGCGTCGTCGAGGACGCTAAATCGGGCGGCGACGTTGGCTTCGAACGGAAACCGATGCAGCAGTTGCGTGCAGAAGGCGTGGATGGTCTGCACTTTGAGGCCGCCCGGTGTTTCAAGTGCGCGCGCAAAAAGCCGCCGTGCCAACGCTCGCCGCCGCGCGTCCGGCACCATGTTGGAGTTGTCACGAATAGCGTCATCGAGCTCGGCGTCGCTGAACGTCGTCCATTCGGCGAGTGTGTCGAACACGCGCCGCGACATGTTGGCGGCGGCGGCCTTGGTGAAGGTGATGCAGAGGATTTTTTCCGGCTCGACGCCCTTAAGCAGCAAATTGATCACGCGCTGCGCCAGGACGTGGGTCTTGCCGGAGCCGGCGTTGGCGGCGACCCAGGCCGACGCTTCGGGATCGGAAGCTTCGCTCTGCTTCCGCCGCACTTCGCTCGGGATCGAGGCAGCCGCTCTCATTCGCTGCCCCAAATATCGTCAATCTCGCCGCCGGTCGCCGACCATTCCTTGACGCGCGCGAGATGATCGTAGTCGCCGTAGTGCTTCGTCCACATCGGATGGACGAGCGAACGATAAGGCTCGCCTTGTTTGGCAAAACGCGTGGCGAGGAGCGTCAACTTTGCGAGCGCATGATCGGCCTGGCTGTCCGTCGTGCCTTCGATGAAGTCGATCATCTTCGGTTCACCAGGCCGTGCACCGCCTTTCAACAACACGTAGCCGATCTGCGCGACTGAGCCGGGTGCAACGTCCGGAAAACCGCCGTTGCGGAGCATCGCCGCTTCAAGCGTCAGCTGCGGCGCGAGCCCGGTTCGCACCTGCTTTTCGGTGCGCGCCGAACCGGTCTTGTAGTCAAGAATCACATAACGGCCGTCGGCGTGACGCTCGATCCGGTCGGCGATCCCGCTCAGCGTGAACACGCCTTCAGGCAGCGGAATTTCGATTTTGCCGCCGATCTCAGCAAGCAGTGCACGGATGTCGGGACGCCGCTCCTTCTCCCAGCTGGCAAACCAGTCGGCAATGCGTTTAAAGCGCGGCCACCAGAACGCGCGCGCTTCGGGAAAATCTTCCAGTGTGGCAAAGTGCGGCTTTCCCATTTCGATGAGGTCGGCCGCGGGATCGGACGGAAGACCGTCCGCGTGACGCTTGGTGAAATCGCCGACGGCGGCGTGGATGATGGTGCCGCGCTCCGCCGCGCCGGGCGCGAGATCGACCGCATCGAGCGGCGCGAGCTTCAAAATATATTTGGCATAGATCGTATACGGATCCCTCAGCCAGTCTTCGATAGCGGTAACCGAAAGCCCTTTCGGGCGCGCCTCCGGCGGAGGCTTGGGTGCAGGTTGTGGCTCCGCCGCCACTTGCGCGGGCCGGTCGAGCGCGCGTGCCCATGACAGATAAGAGTCGCCGCGACCGAGCGCCGTCTTCCACCGTTCCTTGCCGGTGACGGCCGCAAGCCGCTGGATGAAACGCGACGGCACTGTCGGCGTGCCGCCAATCTTGGCGGCGTGACTGAGGATGACTTCTTTCGCACCGAGCAACTGAGTGAAATCGTGAGCGGTGAGACCGACGCGCCGCTCCGGGAGATCAAGTCCGAGATCAAGCCGCATCGGCCGGCTGAGCCACGCATCGGACCGGCTTTCCGGCGGCCAAGTGCCTTCGACCAAACCGCCAAGCACGACGCGGTCGCTATCGGTGAGGCGCGCTTCGATGGTGCCGAGAATACGCACGCGCGCGCCCGCACGCGGCGGCGGCCGCACCACGCGATCCGCGAGGGCGGCGACGAACAGCTCAACGTAGTCGGACGTATCGACCACCAACGCGGCGGCGGCTTCGCTCGTTGCCAATTCGTCGAGCGCGTCTGCAAGATTTGACCCGTCGGCGCCGGTTAAAGCGGCTTCATCGCTGCCTTGCCGCGAGAGCGCGGCAATAACCTCGCGATGTCGGGCAGCCACATCACTCAAACGGTGCGATTGGTTGGCAACACTTTCGAGCGGCGCCAGGGCTCGCTCAAGCGCCGCAACAAATTCCGCGGCTTCCGCAAGCTCACTGTCGTGCAGTCCGAGGCGCGGATCGGAATGATGCAGATCGGACTCTTGCTTGCTGTAGTGTTTTTCAAGTTGCGCGCGGAACGAAACGAGCGCGTGCGCAAGGCCGTCGCTGCCGGCACGCGGCCGCGGACCGCGCAACACAGCGCGTTCCAGCGTAGCGACGGCGCGCTCGCGATGTTGGATGCCGAGCCGCAGCAGCGGATGCTTGAGCAACGCCAGCAGCGTCACTGGAGCAAGCTTGCCGAGCGCCGTTTCGGCAGCAAGCCGGGCAAATATTCCCGCTGAAGTCTCCGCAAGCGCCTCGCCGCCGGAATCCTCGGCCGCAATATTCCACCGCGCGAGCGCAGCCTTCACGCGCCGCGCCAGCGCGCGATCCGGGGTGACCAGCGCGGCGGTCTTGCCTTGATGTACCGCTTCGCGCAGCGCTACGGCGATCGCGAGCGATTCTTCCTCGGCGTTGGCCGCCTCAATCACACTGATATTTTCCATCGCGGCGTCCGCGCGCGGGCCGAACGCGGGATCGGCCGCGTGCAGCTGCCACAACTCGGTCGTGGCCGCAGGCCGCAACGCTTCTGACAAAAGCCGCTCGCGGCCGGTCGTGTCTGCCAGTTTGACGACGGCGTCGCGATTGATGCCGATGCGGGTCAGCAGCGCCTGCAGCGCGAATTGCGGATGCCCCGGAGCCGGCGCAATGCCTTTACCCTCATCACCGCCAATGAGCCGCCAGGACGCTTCGTCGAGATCGGTGTCGAGGCCCGGCAGCACCACGGCGCCGTGCGGCAATCGCGCGATGGTCGCGATCAATTCCGCCGTCGCCGGTATCGAGCCGGTGGAGCCCGCGGCAATGACCGGACCGTCGGTCTTTTGCGCAAGCCTTGCGGCCTCGGCCTTGATCAGCGCGTCGCGCCGCTTCGCCGGTTCGCTGCGATCGCGTTCCGCAAGGATCCTCGGCCAAGCCTCGCGCGCGATCTGCAGAAACCTCAACGTCTTCTGCCAGTACTCGTCGAACATCTCGGGCACGAGATCGTCGAGGCGGTCCCACGAGACGCCGCGCGTCGTCATGTCGTCGATCAGCCGCGCCAGATCGTCGGCAAGCGCGCACGCTGCCGCAGGCGTCTGCGCGACCAGCGGGCTGCCGCTCACGCCGTGCACGCTGGGCGAACTCGCCCATTTGGCGACAAGCTCAGTGAGCAGCAGACGGCGCTCGAGACCGCCGAGCGCCGGCGGTAACGCCAGCGCTTCGGCTGCAAGATCGCCGGTTGCCGCCTCGGCAAACGCGATCTCGTCCTCGTCGATGTCGCCGAGCGCAACAATGCGCGGCAAAATCGCCGCATCGGTTTTCAGCACATCGAGAAATGCATCACGCATCAGCCGGCACGCGCGTCGCGTCGGCAGATACAGCGTCGTGGCCGCGAGCGTCAGCGGATCGTCAGCAATCCGCACGCCGAGCTTGCCGCCGACCAACGCCTCGATCAGCGCCGGCAGAAACGGCGCCGACGCCGGAATGGTGAAGACGCGAGAAGTCATGGCGGAACCGCGTTAGCAAACGGGTGAGTGATTCTACGCCGTATTCTAGCCGGTGCGGAGGCAATATCCGCCCCCGCTCCGTTTCACTCCGCGGAGGCGGATAGCTCCCGGATGCTAAACCGCGGCGGCGAGGGCCGCTTCCGCGGCGGCGACGGCGTCGGGCGTGCCCACATGCATCCACAGACCTTCGAGGCGCAAGCCGAACAGGCGGCCGTCGGCGCTGGCGCGATCGAACAGGAGGTTCAGCGAAAAGGCGCCCGGCGGCACATCGGCGAACAACGACGGCGCCAGGATCGCGGCGCCGGCATAGACGAACGGCACGACCTCGTTCTCGGCGTGCCGCCGCAACCGGCCATCAGGCAGCATCGCGTAATCGCCGCGGCCGGAATAACCGATACTGCCGGCGATCGGCGCAAGCAGAAGGAGCACATCCATTTCCGCCGGATCGAAGGCTTCGGCGAGCCGCACGATGTTGGACTTGACGCCGTCAAGCCACACCGTGTCGGAATTGACCAGAAAGAACGGCGCGGCGCCAAGCTGCGGCAACGCTTTGGCGATGCCGCCGCCAGTGCCAAGCAAATTCTCGCGCTCGTCGGAAATGATGATCTGCGGCCGCTTGCGCCCGGCGAGATGGCTTTCCAGAGCGTCGGCGAGATAATGCACGTTGACCACGGCGCGTTCGACGCCGGCGTCGGCGAGACGATCCAGCGAATAATCGATCAAAGACTTGCCGCGCATCTGCACCAGCGGCTTCGGGACGTGGCCGTTATACGGCCGCATCCGCGTGCCGAGCCCCGCGGCCAGCACCATTGCGCTCCTCGGCATCATGGTGTTCTCCCGCCCGTCAACATCCGCCGATTTGATCCATCATAGCCCATTCAACGATGGCACGTTCGCCGCATACCAAGCGCGAAGCGACGCGAGCTCAGGATGCGCCAGCGACCGCTGCAGGTAGCCCAATAGGCGGGGGATATGACGCAAATATTGCGGCTTGCCGTCCCGCCGGTCGAGCCGCGCAAAGATGCCGAGAATTTTGGTCGCCCGCTGCGCCGCCATCGTTGCGAAGAGTTGCGCGAACAAGGCCGGGTCAAAGCGCGCGTCGGGAAGACGTGCACGGACGTAGTGGCTGAGCAACGCGAGCTCCAGTTCCTCGGACACATCGACGCGGGCGTCCTGCAAGAGTGAAGCGACGTCGTAGGCGCCAGGGCCCAGCAGCATATCCTGAAAGTCCAAGATGCCGATCCGGGCGACGTCTTCGCGATCGGGGAGCCACATCAGATTTGGCGAATGATAGTCGCGCAGTATCCAGGTTGGTGCCGCGCTGACGGCCGGCTCGAGCGCGTCACGCCACAAAGCGGTGAAGTTTTCCCGCACCTTATCCGAAGGCACCGCATCGACACTGACCAGATACCAGTCGAGCAACAACTCGGCCTCGATCAAAAAAGCTTCCATGTCGTAACGCGGAATCCGATAGTCGCGCCGCGGCGCCACCGGCAGCATCTCGGGCAATCTCCGGCGATGCAGCGACACCAGCACCTCGACCGCGGCCTCGTAACGCGCCGCGATCGGCGCGGGCGGCTCGCCGCTCACGATCCGCTCGTTGCCGAGATCTTCCATGATCAGCAGGCCGCGTTCGAGATCGGCGTCAAGAATTGCCGGCGCGGAAAGATTGCGATCGCGCAAACCCGATGCAATCGCAAGGTAGGGAACAATGTCCTCGGCGAGATGCGCGATGGCGCTGTACGGCTTGCCGTCGCGCACCGGAGGACCGTCGGGCCGCCGCGGCGCATTCATCAGGATGCTGGTCTGGCCATCGCGGGTCAGCCGTTCGAAAATCCTGGTCGAAGCATCGCCCTCCATGCGCCAGCGCACCGCTTCGCCAAAACCAGACTCGTCGAGGAAAGCGCGCACCTGCATCATGCGATCGACCCGCGCCGACAGTGCGCCATAGCCGACGACGCGTGCGTTGCGCGCGCCTAAATCGAGCTGCGGCGCCAGCGTAAAGGTAATGTCGAGACGATCGGGCGGCAGAATGCCGGCGGCGCGGTCGGGCCATTCCACCAGCACGACAGTGCGCTCGGGCAGATCGTCGAAGCCGAGTTCACCAAGTTCGGCGGCGCCCGACAGCCGGTAGAAATCGGCATGCACGAGCAGAAAACGCGGCAACTCGTAGCTCTGCATCAGCGTAAAGGTTGGGCTCGGCACCTCGATCGCTTCGTTGCCGGCGAGATAGCGGATTACCGCGCGCGCGAAGGTGGTCTTGCCGGCACCGAGATCGCCGGACAGCGTCACCAGATCGCCCGGCTCAAGCGCTGCTGCAATATCGATGGCGAAGCGGGCCGTCGCTTGTTCGTTTGGCAATGTCACGGTGAAGTTTGAGCCGCCGGCGGCGGTCGGAAACATCGCGCTGCTCCGATGCTCGTTCAGCACGCTATCAGGATCGCCGCGATCGGTTCAGCCGTGCATGGCGACAACAATGCAGCAAATCCCCCAAAACAGGCAGTATTCGAAACCGCCGATCTGCCACAGCCACTTCCCCGTGCTGTGGCGCCACACCGCCCACGCCGCCACCAACAGAAACACCGCCTCGAGCAGCGCGACATAGCGCGTATAAATCGCAAACACCATGCCGATAGCGCAAATGACCTCTATCACCATGCAGGAGAAAACCCATAGCTTGACGGGATAGAGCTTGAAATCATCGTAAATCTTGTAGGTGAGCGGCAGATCGCTCGCCTTGGCGTAAAGGTGCGGCAGCAGAAATAAGCCGCAAATCAGCCGCAAAATGTTGAACTCGTTGGTCAGGTCGAAAATCTGAAAAAAGCTCATGGGCGACTTTACGGTTGATTGCCGGAGAGGTTGCTCGGTGCGGTTAACGGCCAACCGATCTTAACAGAAAACCGGCAGCCGCTTTGCGGATCATACCTCAGGCCGCCGTTTGCCTGGTGGCGGCGCCGAGCGGGAACATGCAGGTCACCGTGGTACCTTCGCCGACGACTGAGGCGATGGTGACAGTGCCGCCATGCAGTTCGACGAACGAGCGCACCAGCGAGAGGCCGATGCCGGTGCCGCGATGGTGCGAGCCGAGCGAATTCGTCTCGAACCAGTCGAACACTCTTTCGAGCACATCGGGTGGAATGCCCGGCCCGTGATCGGTCACCGCGAACACGAGCGCATCGGCGCGCCGTTCGGCCAGCAGCGTGACGGTACGGCCGGGGGGCGAGAAGCTCACCGCGTTGGCCAACAGATTGAACAGAATTTGGCGAACGCGGCGTTCATCCGCGACGAAACTGCCGATATCGTCGACGGCCTGAATCTCCAGCGCGATGCCGGTACTGACCAGGCGATCCTGGACGCCCTCGGCGGCCGCCGCCATGGTTTGCTTGATATCCACCGGCGCGAGATTGAGCTGCATGCGCCCGGCGTCGATGGTGGCGAGATCGAGGATGTTGTTGATCAGCGCGAGCAACGCGTCGGTCGAGACCGTGATGTAGTCAAGATATTCGCGCTGTTTCGGCGCCAACGGGCCGGTGGCCTGATCGCCGAGCAGATGAACAAAGCCGATGATGTTGGTGAGCGGCGAGCGCAATTCGTACGAGACGTGATGGACGAAATCGATCTTGATCTTGTCGGCGTCCTCCAGCGCTTCGTTGCGTTCGCGCAAGGCCCGCTCGACGTTGACCGAGTCGGTGACGTCGTGGAACGTCACCAGCGTCGCGGAGTCGGGCAGCGGCACGGTGGTGCAATCGACGACGGTGCCGTCGCGGCGTTCGAGCCGCCCCGAGATCGCCCGGCGGCTGTCGATTGCGGTGATGACATCGCGTAGCGCTTGCCAGGTCGGCGCGTCGCCGTGCAGCGACCGGCTTAGCGCCGAGATCGTTTCGATGTGCGGACGCTCGATCAGCGTCTCTACCGGCAGCGCCCACATGCGCGCGAACGCGGCGTTCGACAGCCGTAGGCGGCCATTGCTGGCGAAAACCGCGACCCCTTCGGCAAGATTGTCGAGCGTTTCGCCCTGGACGCGGATCAGCTCTTCGAACCGCCGGTCGAGATCGAGCCGTTCGGTCACGTCGTTGAACAGATACGTGAGGCCGCCGTCCGGGATTTGGCGTTGTAACCACGCGCAACGTTCGGCCGTCGGGCAAATGCCAGGTATGTTCCCTGGCTTCCATGGCGCTGTAAGCGCCGTGCAGTTGCGCCTTCCACTGCCGGAAGTCCCGCTCCTCGGGCAGTTTGCGCGTCGCCCGCAACTCCTCGAGCACGCCTGAGTCGGTCGGGCCCCGATCGAGAAATGTGGCATCGAGATTCCACAGCGCGCGATAGGCGGCATTGTAGAATGTGAGCTTCTGATCGGCGCCAAACATGGCAACACCGGTCGACAACTGATCGAGCGTGCGCCGATGGGCGTCGACCAGACGGGCCAGCGCGTTGCGCATGGTTTCCGCTTCGGTAGCGTCGATGCCGAGCCCGGCACTGCCGGTCTCGGTCTGAAAGTCGAGCACGTCGAAGCTGCGGCGAGCTCCGGCAACGACAGCGGGCAAACGGCCGGCATAGCCGCCGTTGGCATGGCGCGCCTGCGCAATGTTGTCGCGTGCGGCGCTATCGAGCAGTTCCAGACTGCGCTCGATTGCGTCGGCGGGATCGCGCGCTTCGACGGCTTGGGCGTAAGCGGCGTTGACGAAGATCAGCCGACCGGTCGCATCGCGCAGCCACACCGGCGACGGCAGCTTTTCGATCAGCGCACGCATCGCTGCGATCTCGCTCTGCAGCGCTTCGTAGCGTTCGGCGAGGTCGAGAAGATCACGCTTCACACCGCTCGCATCTTTGAGGCGCAGCACCGCGCGTCCGGCGATGGCACGGCCTTGAGCCTCGATCGGGCGGCCGGACACAGTCGTGAACGCCATCGAGAACGCCTCGCCACGCGCGCGCAACGCCTCGACCGCCCGCTCCATGGCGCTCGCCTTGCCCGCATCGAGCCAGGAGCCGAAGGCCAGGACGCGATGCGGGGCGGGAACGCCGACCACGGCTGGATCGCCTTCGATGAAAGGCTCATCGGCGGCGGCGGGCCAGTCCACCATCACCTGCGGTTCCGAGGCGAGCAGAGCGTTGGCGCGGTCAAGATCGGCCCGCAGCGCCGCAATCTCGTCGTGCGATGAAATTTCCAGGCGCGCCCAGCCGCTGCGGGCGCGAACCAGCAGAATTGCCGTCACCACCGCGAACGCCAACAACCCGACCAGCAGCACCAAGACCGCAATCTGATGGTGGTCGATGCTGCGCGAGGCGCCCAGCACGAGTTGATGCAGCACCAGCGCCGGGTGTTTGGTGTCTGCATAGGCCGGAAGCGGCGCGAGCGCGCCAATGGCTATAGGGAATCCGCCCAACCACGGACGAGCATAACCCCCGCTCCTCCGGATCGTGTCCGGCATGCCCCTTGTGCCTCCGCTGGCAGCCGCCGCCATGGCCAGCGCGCGAATCGCACGACTTTACTCTCAAGCGGAATCGCGCCGAAAGAGTCCAGATCGTGAACGTGGCGGCGGCGCGAACCTTTCAGTCGCGCTTGCCGGCAATGCTGGACGCCGTGCCCGTGGAGCCGAGGCCGCCGGCGCCGCGGTCTGTCGCATCGAGGCTCTTCGCTTCGACAAGTCGCGCCTGGTGCACCGGCGCGATGGTCAATTGCGCGATGCGCATGCCGCGCGTGACGACAAACGGCTCGGAGCCGAGATTGACCAGAATAACCTGCACTTCGCCGCGGTAATCGGCGTCGACGGTGCCGGGAGAGTTGAGGACCGTAATGCCGTGCCGGAATGCAAGACCCGACCGCGGCCGGATCTGCCCTTCATGGCCGGGCGGCAACGCCATAGCGAAACCGCACGGAATCAGTGCCCGTGCTCCTGGTGCGAGTTCAACCGGCGTATCGGCCGCAACTGCTGCTGGAAGATCGATGCCGGCGGCTAGCGCGCTGTGATAGTGCGGTAGCGGCAAATCGGCGCCGTGCGGCAGCCGCATGATGCGAACCTCGACGCCTCCCTCTTCGCTCATTGTTTGGCTTCCGTAAGTGCCGCTGCGATCCGCGCGACCAGCGCGCGCGCGACGTCGTCCTTCGACTGCGGCGGCCATGATTCAATGCCGGCGGCCGTCACCAGCTGAATGGTGTTGGCGTCGCCGCCCATGATTCCGGTTCCCGGAGAAACATCGTTGGCGAGAATCCAGTCGCAGCCTTTCTTCTTCAGCTTGGCTTTGGCGTTGGCGATCACGTCATCGGTTTCTGCGGCGAAGCCGATGACGAGGCGCGGACGCCCGGTTTTGCGGTGCGCAATGGTGGAGAGAATGTCCGGGTTCTCGACCAACTCGAGCGTCGGGATTCGCCCTTGCTGTTTTTTGATTTTGCTTCCGCTCACCTTCAGCGGACGCCAATCGGCGACTGCGGCAGCGAACACCGCAGCGTCGGCCGGCAGCGCCTTCTCGACTGCCGCCAGCATTTCCTTCGCGGTCTCGACACGCACCACAGAAACTCCGGGTGGATCAGCCAGATTGACCGGACCTGAAACCATCACCACGTCCGCGCCAGCCGCAGCCGCAGCGGCGGCAATAGCGTGACCCTGTTTGCCGGACGAGCGGTTGGCGATAAAGCGCACGGGATCGATCGGCTCGCTGGTCGGTCCCGACGTGACCAGCACGCGCTTGCCGGCGAGCGATCCGCTACTCCGCATGATCGCCTCTACCGCTGCGGCGATTTCCAGTGGCTCCGCCATGCGGCCGTTGCCGGTTTCGCCGCGCTCGGCCATTTCGCCGGCATTCGGTCCGATGACGCGGATGCCGTCAGCCTTCAATTGCGCGAGATTGCGTTGCGTCGCCTTTGCCGCCCACATATGCGGATTCATCGCGGGAGCGAGCAGGACCGGCTTGTCGGTCGCGAGTAGCACCGCGGTCGCAAGATCGTCGGCATGGCCGCCCGCCATTTTCGCAAGCAGATCGGCCGTCGCCGGCGCAACAACGACAACATCGGTGTCACGCGCCAGCCGGATGTGGCCGACATCAAATTCGCTCTGCGGATCGAACAGATCGGTATAGGCGCGCCCGCCGGCAATCGCCCCTGCCGCAAGCGGCGTCACAAATTGCTGCGCGGCGGCGGTGAGAATGCAGCGGACGCTAGTGCCGCGATCCTGTAAACGGCGAATGAGATCGAGCGATTTATAGGCGGCAATGCCGCCGCCAATGATGAGAAGAACACGCCGCGTGTCGGGAACGACGGACGGCGCTTTCCGGCTCGCGCGCCGCGAGGACGGCTCGAAGTGTTCAAGCACGTCGTGGCCGGTTTCCTCCGCCGCCTGGCGCAGGATGACGCGGATTTCGTCTTCCATCGAACGGCCCTGCCGCGCGGCGCGCAAGCGCAATAGCCGCTTCAGCTTATCGTCGAGCTGCCGGACGGTGAGACTGGCCATGCCTTAAGATTAGCAGCACAGTGATTGCATTGCAATCAATGCAATCACCGCAACAGCAGGATGATGATCCAGAACAGTAGCGCCGCGATCACCCACAAGGCGATCGTGGACCAGCGGCTGCGCCGGCGTTCCCGTTTGTCGATGTCGGCCAAAGTCAGCGGCGACAGCACGAGACCGTCGTGGGTGATGTCATCGAGCTGATTGAGCAAGCGGGCGCCGCGGGTCAGCAGGCCCGGCGCGTTGCTGATGAAACGACCGATCTCGGACATGCCTTGCGCTGCGCCTTCGAGCTTGCCGGCCGGCCCGAGATTTCGCGTCATCCATTCGCGCACCACGGGTTCCGCCGCCGACCACATATCAAGCTTGGGATCGAGCGAACGGGCGACGCCTTCCACCACCACCATGGTCTTTTGCAACAGGATGAGTTCCGGCCGCGTGCGCATGTCGAACAGGCCGGTCACTTCGAACAAGAGCGTCAGCAACCGCGCCATCGAAATATCTTCGGCCGCGCGGTTATGGATCGGCTCGCCGATGGCGCGGATCGCTTGGGCAAAATTTTCGACCGAATGATGCGCCGGCACGTAGCCGGCCTCGAAATGCACCTCGGCGGTGCGGTGATAATCGCGCGTGATGAAGCCGTGCAGAATTTCGGCGAGGAACAAACGCTCCTTTGTGCCGAGCCGTCCCATGATGCCGAAATCGACGGCGATAAGCTGGCCGTCGTCATCAACAAACAGATTGCCCGGGTGCATGTCGGCGTGAAAAAAACCGTCGCGCAACGCGTGGCGCAGAAAAGTCTGGATCAGCGCGCGCGCCAGCCGCGGCAGATCGAAACCCTTGGCCAGCAACCGCGCCCGGTCCGATAGCGGCGTCGCGTCGATCCATTCCAGCGTCAGCACTTCCTTGGTGGTGCGGTCCCAGTCCACACTGGGCACGCGAAAATCCGGATCGTCCTTGGTGTTCTCGGCCATTTCCGAGAGCGCCGCCGCCTCAAGGCGGAAATCCATTTCGACCGCGACCGTGCGCCGCAAAGTGTCGACGACTTCGACGAAGCGAAGCCGCCGGGCTTCTGCGGAAACACTTTCGGCATGACGCGCCACGTAGTCGAAAGCACGCAGATCGGCGTAAAACCGGCCTTCGATACCCGGCCGCAACAACTTGACCGCGACCGCCCGCGGGCCGCCGTCGCCGGCGACTTCCGCCTTATGCACCTGCGCAATCGAAGCGGCGGCGACCGGCGGCCCAAAGCTCAAGAAAACCGCGCTGACGGGCTTGCCGAACGACGCGGCGATCGCGGCCTCCGCCTCCTGCTGCGGGAATGGCGGCATTTGATCCTGCAGCCGTTCCAGATCGCGCGCCGCCGCCGGGCCAACCACGTCGGGCCGCGTCGCCAGAAATTGGCCGAGCTTCACATAGCTCGGGCCTAGCCGCGTGAACGCTGCCGACAATCGCGTATCGGCGGCGCCGATCGACGGCCGTTCGATCAGCCGCACCATGCGCACCAGCGGCCGGACCGGCGGCGGAATAACGGCCGGATCGATGGTGCCGAACACACCCTCGCGCGCAAACACAAAACCGGCGCGGCCGATGCGCAGGAGATGAAGCGCGGAGATCACAAACGCCAGCCGGAATGCAGCGCCACAATGCCGCCGGTCATGAGCTGATGCGAAGCCCGCGCAAAACCCGCCGCGCGCATCATGGCGGCAAATTCCTGCGGCTTCGGAAAGCCCCGGATCGATTCCACCAGATATTGGTAAGACTCCGCGTCGCCGACCACGGCGCGGCCGAGCGGCGGAATGACCTTGAACGAGTAGAACTCGTAGAGCGTGCGCAATCCCGGCACGTCCACGGCGGAGAATTCAAGGCAGAGAAAGCGTCCGCCGATCTTGAGCACGCGAAACGCTTCCGCGAGCGCCACCTCGATGCGCGGCACGTTGCGGATGCCGAATGCGATTGTCGCGGCGTCGAACGAGCGGTCGGCAAACGGCAGCGCTTCGGCATTGGCTTCGGCGAACGTGACCTTTTCGTCCAGACCCGCAGCACTGGCACGCTCGCGCCCGACTGCAAGCATGTCGGGATTAATGTCGCAGACCGTGGCGCGCGTGCCTTCGCCGCCAGCCGCAAGCACACGAAAGGCGACGTCGCCGGTGCCGCCGGCGATGTCGAGCAACACAAATGGCCGGCGCTTCGGCGGATTGACCGCCGTGACCAGCGCATCCTTCCAGGCGCGATGCAGCCCCAACGACATCAGGTCGTTCATCACGTCGTAGCGGCGGGCGACGCTGCGAAAGACGTCGTTGACCAGCCCCTGCTTGTCAGCAAGAGGCACTTCCCGCGCGCCGAATTGGGTGGTGTCGGTCATGGCGATAAGTTTCCTGGCCAAACCATAGCGCGGCGGCGCAACCGGCGCTATGTCTGCGGAATTAACCAGGTTTTTGTGACGCGAAAGCCTTTTGGACAATGCCGGAATTACCCGAAGTCGAAACAGTGCGCCGCGGACTTGCGCCGGCGATGGAGGGCGCGCGCTTTAGCAAGGTCGAGCTTCGTCGCGGCGATTTGCGCTGGCCGCTGCCGAAAGATTTTGCCCGGCGCCTCGAAGGCAAGACCGTGACCGGCCTTGGCCGGCGGGCGAAGTATCTCCTGGCCGATCTTTCATCCGGCGAGGTTTTGGTGATGCATCTCGGCATGTCCGGCTCTTTTCACGTCTTTCGCGGCGGCGGCGGCAACAAGATTGGCCGCTATCATCACGAGCGAGCGCAGCATGCGGCCCACGACCACGTCGTCTTTCATATGTCGTCCGGCGCGATCGTTACTTTCAACGACCCGCGCCGCTTCGGTTCGATGAAGCTCGTTGCCCGCGCAAAACTCGATGACGAGCCGCAGCTGGCGGGGCTCGGCCCCGAGCCACTCGGCAACGCCTTCGACGCCACGATGCTGGCGGTCGCCTGCAAGGGAAAGAAAACGAGCCTGAAGGCAGCGCTATTGGACCAGAGAGTCGTGGCAGGGCTTGGCAACATTTATGTGTGCGAGGCGTTGCATCTTGCGCGGCTGTCGCCAAAACGAAACGCCGCGACGATCGCCAGCAAGACGGGCGCACCCAACGAACGCGCCGAACGCCTGGTCGAAGCGATCAAGGCTGTGCTCAACGACGCGATCAAGGCCGGCGGCTCTTCACTGCGCGATCACAAGCTCACCGACGGTGAGCTCGGCATGTTCCAGCATCACTTTCGGGTCTACGATCGCGAAGGCGAAAAATGCCGGACGCCCGGCTGCCGCGGCATCGTCAAACGCATCGTGCAGAACGGGCGCTCGACGTTTTATTGTCCGGTATGCCAAAAGTGACAACAGGGAAGACAACGCCGGGACAAATCATGAGCTACCAAAACATCATCGTCGAAACGCACGGCAAAGTCGGATTGATCCGACTCAATCGCCCGCAGGCGCTCAATGCGCTGAACAGCGCCCTGGTGCACGAATTGAGTCAGGCGCTGGACGGATTCGAAGCCGACGCGAATATCGGCTGCATCGTGATCACCGGCTCCGACAAGGCGTTCGCCGCCGGTGCCGACATCAAAGAAATGGCCGACAAGACGTTCGTCGAGGCTTTCCTCGGCGACTTCGCTGCGAACTGGCACCGCGCCGCGACAGTGCGCAAGCCTGTGATCGCCGCGGTGGCGGGTTTTGCCCTCGGCGGCGGTTGCGAGTTGGCGATGCAGTGCGATCTGATCATCGCCGCCGACAACGCCAAATTCGGCCAGCCGGAAATCAAGCTCGGCATCATTCCCGGCATCGGCGGCACCCAGCGGATGACGCGCGCGGTCGGCAAAGCCAAGGCGATGGACCTGATCCTCACCGGCCGGATGATGGACGTGCAGGAAGCCGAACGCGCCGGCCTCGTCGCCCGCATCGTGCCGCTGCAAAATCTCGTCGAGGAGGCGCTCAAGGTCGCCGAAACGATCGCGTCGATGTCGCTGCCTTCAGTGCTCGGCGCCAAGGAAGCCGTCAACACCGCGTTCGAGACTTCGCTCGCGGAAGGCGTGCGGTTCGAACGCCGGGTGTTTCACTCCTTGTTTGCGACCGCCGACCAGAAAGAAGGCATGGCGGCGTTCGTCGCGAAACGGCCGGCGAAGTTTGAGAACAAGTGACGCCTGGTCACTTCCTCACACAGGCGACGCGCACGACTGATAGTTCGATCGGCGCATGATCGGATGTCGCGGCCGCGGGGGTAATGCCCCGCGCTTGCAGGAACGCGCGGATCGTCTCGACCGGTACCAGCGTGGCGCCTTGCGCGCCATTACCGGCGACGACGGATGGTTTGAAATCCACCATACCGGCCACAGCCCCGCGGGCATCGGCCGCGGCCGCTCCGGAGAACCCCGGCTTCGGCGCCGGCTCGATGCCTTGACCGCTGCGACGACAAACAGCGCTGGTCACTTCCGCGGCGCCGGCCTGTGCAAGCGGATCGGCAACGCCGATCAGCTTGAAGTCGGCCCCGTTAGCGTCGCCGGCGAGCGCCGCCGGAACAAGATTGCGCGCACCGTAGACGTGCAGGAGCGCGAGATCGTTCGCCTTGTCGGTCGCGACGCGCTCGACATGACCGAGACCGGGTAGTGTGATGGCCTGGCAATCATCCGTGCCGTGGGCGGTTGTGATCAGATCGCCGTCGCCACTCACCACGATCGCGGTGCCGTATTCGACCATGCGCCGGATGCCCGCGGCCCGTGACGCATTGAGGTCGGGAAACGCGGCGAAGGCGCCGATCACAGCGGCTGCGATACGGTCCATCGTCCCTTCGGTCGCCTGGTCGTAGAGGACGGTGACGCCGCGCACCTCGGTGCCACGCGCCGCCGCGCGAACGCGAAAATTCTTCAGCCCCTGCACGCCGCTGATGACAAACGAGTCCGCCGCGAGCTGGCTCGACAGGATTTCCCGCTTCGATGCTTTCTTCTCCTGCTCGAACAACGCCGGCAGGGCCGCTTCACTCAGACGAAACGTCTCGATCTGAATTTGACCTTGGGCCGAGGTCCAGCGGGTACCGGTGCGGGAAGCTTCAACGCGCGGCACGAGCTTGCCCGGCAGACCAAGCCGCGCGCCGGTAGCGGGATCCTCGGTCAGCTGCCAGCCAACGGAATCGGGAAAATTTACCGGCACGGCGGATGAATCGTGTTCCAACGCACCGACGCTGGCCGGCTCTTCCCGGTGTTTGCGCCGATCAACCCCGCCCCTGCCGTGGCGCGCGCTCTCTTCATGCTCGGGCGCGGCAGCCGGTGCGGTTGCAATGTGGGTCTTTGCCGCCGGCGTCTTTCGGGGCTTGGGATCGGCTTTGGAATCTTGCGCGAACGCCAGCGTGCTTACTGCAAGGAGGCCAAAGAAAACACCCGCCACCTTCAAATACATGGTCATCCCACCTTAACGCACGCGCGACTTGGCACGGATTGAGAGTATCCGAGGCGCGCGCCGACGCCAATCCGCTGACAATCGCGCAACGGTAGCGGTGGTTCCGCGCGGCGTTCAAGCCTATCTTGACATTATGCTTAGTTCCCCAACGCCGAGTGCCCAAATGTTGAGTACCGATGAGCTGGAGCGCTATGCGCGCCACATCGTGCTACCCGACGTCGGCGGGCCGGGACAGGCTGCGCTCAGCCGCGCGCGCATTTTGGTGATCGGCGCCGGCGGCCTCGGCGCGCCGGTTCTTTTGTATCTCGCCGCCGCCGGCGTTGGCACGCTCGGCGTCGTCGATGACGACGTGGTCTCGCTCTCGAACCTGCAGCGGCAAGTGATCCATGCCACGCCCGACATCGGTGCGCCCAAGGTCGACAGCGCCGCAGCCGTGATCCATCGGCTCAATCCTCATGTCGCCGTCGAGCAACATCCCGAGAGACTTACCGCGCAGAACGCCCTCGCGTTGATCGAGGGTTACGATCTTGTGGTCGACGGCTCCGATAATTTCGCCACCCGCTATCTGGTCGCTGATGCGTGCTACTTTGCCGGCAAGCCGCTGGTAACCGCGGCGTTGGGCCCTTTCGACGGCACGCTGACGACGATCCGCGCCCATGAACGCGGCGCCGACGGCAAACCCAATCCGACCTATCGGTGTCTGTTTCCCGAGCCGCCGCCACCGGGCACTGTGCCTGCCTGCGCCGAAGCCGGAATTCTCGGTGCATTGGCGGGTGTGATCGGCTCGATGGCGGCGCTGGAGGTGATCCGCGAAATTGTCGGCTTTGGCGAAGGCCTCGTCGGCCGCCTGATCATGCTCGATGCCCGGGCCATGCGGTTTGAGACGTTGCGTTACGAATGGGATCCGGCGAACCCGCTGTCAGGCGAGCACCCGACGATCCGCGATCTGTCGGGTCACGCGTAACTTTACATCTGCCCGTCACAACCGCTGAGGCAATTAGGGTATCGCGCAAGTAACGACTTGTGACCGGATGCCAAGGAAAAGCCCCAGGTTGATTCTGGCCGCTGAACGTGCGGCCGAGGCGCGGCGCATAGTTGCGCGCCAGGAGCAGCTCGTTGCGGGAACTCAAAGCTTCGGGGCAGCCAACCCTCGAAGCCGAACAGACCCTCCAATTGTATATGAGCGCACTGAAGACTCTTGAAGGTCACGAGCAAAAGCTTCGTGAAGAACGCCGGGCCAAAAGGCGCGAAACCAAAAAACGCAAACCGGAATAACGCTTGCTCATGCCTTCCGCCACGCGGCAGTCATGCGGTCGTCACGGAGCATCCGCAATATAGTTGTAGGTGCCGTTGGAGCTGTTGGACGTGACTATTGTGTTAGCGATAGCTGCGATATGGGGCCTCGGTTTGCTCAGCCTCGCCTTAACTTTGCCCGCTGACTTCATCTCACCAACCGATCCGGGCGACAAAGCGATCGAAAAGGCGCGTGAAATGCGGCAAAGAGCCGGGCCTTTAGCCGGATAGCTGCCGATCGGCTATCTGCTCCACGTCGCCATGATGGTCGAGCCTTTCAGCACCGTCCATTTCTTGGCGCCGGCGCTGACAAGCGTAAAGCAGCTGTCCTTGCCTTCCTTCCAGGCGGTGCAGAAGCCATCCTTGGAAAGCTTCCAGGTCCCCTCACCTCTGTTGCCCTTGCCAATCGGTACGCGCTTGATTTTACCATCGGGCATAAACGTCATCTTGAATCTGAGGTTGGACGGCGATGACGCGATAAACGGCTGACCGTTGAAGAACGTCGTCTGAATATCGGCCGGCGCGAGCTTTACAACTGGTGGCGCAACGGGCGGTGCGGCAAACGCCGCCGTGGCGAAGAAAATACTGAGGGCGCCGCCTGCAGCCGCGCGCACAATCTCTATCCGCATCGCGGACCTCCAAAGGGCTTAATCGATGAATGTCATGATACTCGATAGCGTGTTCGCCGTCACTGCACGCCTACTCACGCAACGATCGAACAAATATCAAGCAAATAACAAGGACTTCACCGCGCCTGGCGGTGATAGACGCTGTTCGGCCGCATATCAGTCGCGGACGCAACGCGATTGGACATGTTGAAGAAGCCGGCCACCGCGGCAATGTCCCAAATATCGCGATCGGTGAAGCCTATACGGCGCAACGCTTCGCGGTCTTCTTCCTCGACCGACCATGGCTCCGCCGTGAGCTTGACGGCGAAGTCGAGCATACCGCGCTCGCGGCGCGACAGACGCGCGGCGCGGTAATTCATCGCCATCAGTTCGCCGAGCGGCGGATCGCCGGAAAGCTGCCGCACCGCAGCCCCGTGGGCGACGAGGCAATAATAACACCGGTTGTGCGATGATACCGCGACCGCGATCATTTCGCGCTCGAGCTTGCTCAGGCCCGACGGCGCCAGCATCAGATCATTGTAGATGGCGACGAAGGCGGAAAGCTTTGCGCCGTCGAACGCGTAGGCCTGCAGCACGTTCGGGACGAAGCCGAGCTTTTCCTCACACTTGGCAAAATAGGCCGCCATTTCCGGCGAGAGCTCGTCCCGCGGAAGCTTGAGCGCGGTGATTTTGGTATCGTCGCCGTCGACTGCCGAGGTGCGGGATTTCGGCGCGGAGGCGCGCGCCGGCATTTTGTTGCTGCGTTTGGCCATATTTAGTTCCTTCCGGAGACGCTCAATCGTCCATCGGCGGCAGTGGATAGGATGACATTATAGGTACTTGCCATAGCGGACGTGTGGTTCGTGCGGGTAGTATCGCAGAAAATAGCGCCTGCGAGTTGGCAAGGGGGAAACCATGGCCGTCCAGAATATTCCTCGTCCGGACACTAAGGGCGCCAGCCAAACGTTGATCGGCGAAGCCGCAGCGCTCGCGGCCGAACGCCGGCGCGATTTGCCGCCGGATTTCTTCACTGCGCTTTACGGCCGTGCGGCGCCGGACGATCTCGATCGTTACCGCCCGGAGGAACTCGCCGCCATCGGCGAACAAGCCTGGACGTTTATTTCGGAGCGCAAGCCCGGTACCGCCAAGGTCGCCTGTGCGCCCGGACGCCTCACGCCCGACGTAACGGTGCTGGAAATCCTCAACGACGACATGCCGTTCCTGGTCGATTCGGTTTTGGGCGAACTGAGCGAACGCGGATTGGACATTCGTCTGCTCGTCCACCCGGTCTTCACCGTCGAGCGTGATGAGGCGGGCAGGCTCACCGCGTTTAAGGGCGTGCGCAAAGGCGAGGGCCGGCGCGAAAGCTTCATTCACATTCACATCCTGGGGATCGAAGACGCAGCGCAGCGGGCCGATATCGTCCATGCGCTGGAAGACGTCCTCGCCGACGTCCGGGTCGGTGTTCAGGATTGGCGGGCGATGCTCGCGCGCCTGCAGGAAGTCGCGGCAGAACTAAAAGCCAACCCGCCGCCGCTGCCCGCCGACGAGATCGCCGAAGCGGTCCAATTCCTGCAATGGATCGCCGCGGATAATTTTACCCTGCTCGGCGCCCGCAACTACGCCTACACCGACAGCGAGCACGCGCTCGAACCGAAGTTCGAGACCGGGCTCGGACTGCTACGATCGCCGGAGATGCGGCTGCTGCGGCGCGGCAACCAGCTCGTGACGATCACGCCGGAAATCCGCGAATTCCTACAGGAGCCGAAGCTGCTCATTATGACCAAGGCTGCGGTGCGCTCGCGCGTGCACCGGCGGGTCCATCTGGACTACATCGGCATCAAGCGCTTCGACGGCGACGGCAACCTTGTCGGCGAATGCAGATTCTGCGGGCTGCTGACGTCGACCGCCTATACCCGCTCGGTGCGCGCCATTCCCTATCTGCGGCGCAAGGTCGATAACATTATCAGCCGTGCCGGATTTGATCCCTCAAGCCATTCCGGCAAGGCACTGGTCAACGTGCTGGAACACTATCCGCGCGATGAACTATTCCAGATCGACGAAGACACGCTCTATCAGTTCGCGCTCGCCATTCTTCAGCTCGACGAACGTCCGCGGGTTCGGGTGCTGCCGCGACGCGATCGTTTCGACCGCTTTGTTTCCGTCCTCGTCTACATCCCGCGCGAGCGCTACGACAGCCAGATCAGATCACGGATCGGCGAGTACCTCGCCGCGACTTTCAAAGGCCGGGTGCGCGCGTTCTATCCGTTCTTCCCGGAAGGCCCGCTGGTTCGCGTTCACTTCATCATCGGACGGTACGAGGGCGAGACCCCCGTCGTCGATCGCGCCGTTCTCGAGCGTGCCGTTGAAGCGATCGTTCGAAACTGGACCGATGGCTTTGAAGAGGCGCTTGCGGCCGCGCATGAGCCGGGCAAGAGACGCATGTTGTCGGCGAATTACCGCGACGCTTTTCCGGTCGATTACCGCGAGGTCTACCCGCCGGCGGCAGCCGTTGCCGATATCCAGGTTATTGAAACGCTGACCGCCGAACATCCGCTCGGCGTCGAGTTGTACCGCAGTTTCGGCGCCGAGGCGACCAGCGCCGGCCTCAAAGTCTTCAGCCACAGCCGTCCGATCGCTTTGTCCGAGCGCGTGCCGGTGCTGGAGAACATGGGCTTCCGCGTCGTCGATGAGCGCACCTATCACATCGAGCCGCAAGACGCTGCCGACGTGTGGTTCCATGACATGACGCTGGAAAGCGCCATCGGTGAAAGCGGAATGGGCCAACCATTCGATCTGGATGCGCTCCGCGAAAAGATCGAAGCCTGCTTCCTCGCCGTCATGGGCGGACGCGCCGAGAATGACGGCTACAACGCGCTGGTACTGGCGACCGGGCTGGTCTGGCGCGACGTCGCCTTGATCCGCACGTTGTCGCGCTTTCTGCGCCAGGTCCGGGTGCCGTTTTCGCAGGACTATATGTGGACGACGTTGCGCAAGCACGCTGGCATTGCAGCGCAAATCGTCACTTTGTTTCACACTCGCTTCGACCCGAAGCTCGGCGTAGCGGCCGACGAACGTGCCGCGCGCGAGGCCACCGTCGCCACGGCGATCGAGGCCGCGCTGCAGGCCGTTGACAGCCTCGACGAGGACCGCATCCTGCGCCGTTTCGTCAACGCAGTTCAGGCGGCGATCCGCACCAACTTCTATCAGCTCGATAACCACGGGCAGGCCAAGGAGCTGATCGCGGTCAAGTTCGCGAGCCGCAAGCTCGACGATATGCCGTTGCCGCGGCCGCTTTATGAGATTTTCGTTTACTCGCCGCGCTTCGAAGGCGTGCATCTGCGGTTCGGCAAAGTAGCCCGCGGCGGCATTCGCTGGTCTGACCGGCCGCAGGATTTCCGCACCGAAATCCTCGGTCTTGTGAAAGCGCAGAACGTGAAGAACGCGGTCATCGTGCCGGTCGGCGCCAAGGGCGGCTTCGTACCCAAGCGGCTGCCGCGCGGCGGTGCGCGCGAGGCCATCCAGGCTGAAGGTACCGCCACCTACAAGCTCTTCATCTCGACGCTGCTCGACATCACCGACAATATCGGAACTGGAACGACTGGCGTCGTTCCGCCGGCCGATGTGGTGCGCCACGATGGCGACGATCCGTATCTCGTCGTTGCGGCGGACAAAGGCACTGCGACGTTCTCCGATATCGCCAACGGCATCGCCATCGCTCACAACTTCTGGCTTGGCGATGCCTTCGCGTCGGGCGGCTCCGCCGGCTACGACCACAAGAAAATGGGCATCACCGCCCGCGGCGCCTGGGAATCCGTCAAGCGCCACTTCCGCGAGATGGATATCGACATCGGCAAAACCACTTTCACGACTGTCGGCGTCGGCGATATGTCGGGCGACGTGTTCGGCAACGGCATGCTGCGCGAGCAAACCACCAAGCTCCTCGCCGCGTTCGATCATCGCGACATCTTCATCGATCCGGAGCCCGATCCCGAGCGCACGTTCGCCGAGCGCAAGCGCCTGTTCGATCTGCCGCGCTCGAGCTGGCAGGATTTTGACAAGACGCTGATCTCGAAAGGCGGCGGCATCTATTCGCGCTCCGCCAAGGAGATCAGGCTTTCGGAGCAGGTGCAGAAGCTGTTCGGCGTCGGCGAGAAGCTCACCCCGCAGGAACTGATCCGCGCGATTCTAAAAGCGCAAGTTGATCTCTTGTTCTTCGGCGGTATCGGCACCTACGTCCGCGCTGGCGACGAAAGCGACGAGGCGGCCGGTGACCGCGCCAACGATTCGATCCGCATCGCCGGGGTGGATCTGCGCTGCAAGGTGATCGGCGAAGGCGCCAATCTCGGCATGACCCAGCGCGGCCGGATCGAAGCTGCGTTGCGCGGGGTGCGGCTCAACACCGATGCGATCGATAATTCCGCCGGCGTGAATACCTCCGACATGGAGGTCAATATCAAGATCGCATTGAGCATCCCGGTGCGCGATGGCCGCTTGCAGATGAGCGACCGCAATGCGCTGCTGGCGCAGATGACCGACGAGGTCGCCGCGCTCGTGCTCCGCAACAATTACCTGCAGCCGCTGGCGCTGTCGTTGTCGCAGCGGCGCGGCATGGAGGATTTCGGCTTTCTGCAGCGGGTCATCCAGACACTGGAGGGGCGCGGTCTGCTCGATCGCGCTGTCGAGTTTCTGGCCGACGATATGGCGCTGGCCGAACGCCGGCGCCGCCTGGTGCCGTTCACGCGGCCGGAGCTCGCAGTGCTGCTCGCTTACGCCAAGCTTACGCTTTACGAGGACTTGCTCGAATCCGCGGTGCCGGACGATCCTTATCTTGCCCGCGAACTCGGCCGTTATTTTCCGAAAGAGATCGCCGCGCAATTTCCCGAAGCGCTCGAACATCATCGGCTGCGCCGCGAAATCATCGCCACCCAGCTCGGCAACTCGATGATCAACCGTGGCGGCCCTTCGCTGATCGTGCGCATTGCGGATCAGACCGGTGCGGCGCCGGCGTCGATCGCCTCAGCCTTCGCAGCGGTACGCGACAGCTATGACATGACTGCGCTCAACACCGCGATCGATGCGCTCGACAATCGGGTCGACGGAAAAGTGCAGCTTGATCTCTACGCGGCGGTGCAAGACCTGTTGCTCGATCGCATCATCTGGTTCTTGCGCAATGTCGATCTGACCAAGGGGCTCGCCGATCTCGTGGCCCACTACCGGGATGGCATCGCCTCAGTCGCGGCTGCTCTCGACCGTGCGCTGTCCGAGGAGGCATTGAGCGCGCGCGCGCTGCGTCAACAAGAGCTGACCGACGCGGGCGTGCCCACGGAACTTGCCGCGACCATCGCCAATTTGGGTCCGCTCACCGCCGCACCCGACATCGTGCTGGTCGCCGACCGCACCGACAAGGCCATCGGTGAAGTTGCGGCTACGTATTTCGCCACCGGCGCGTTTTTCCGGCTTGACCACATCGCCGCTGCGGCGCGCACAATTCCGGTCACGGATTATTTCGACCGGCTGGCGCTCGATCGGGCGCGCGATTCTATTGGCGACGCCGAACGCCGGCTGACGGCTGCGATGGTCGGCAACGGCGCCGCCGGCGCCGGCGCGGTCGAGGCCTGGGTGGCGCCGCGCAAGGGCGAAGTCGATCGCATCCGCGGAGCGATCCATGAAATTGCCGGATCGGGGCTGACGCTGTCGAAACTTTCCGTTGCGGCGAGCCTGCTTGGAGATCTGGTGAAGAACTAGCTATAGGCGCCGCCAGCAAAAAAAGACGCGTCAGCCACAAAAAAGAGCCCCAAGCAGCTACGCGCTTGGGGCTCTCAGGTTGTTGCCTCAACTTCAGGCTTATTAGGCCGGACGGCGGGGTGTCGGGGGATGGGGAGCCGTCCGGTCGGGCCTTATGAGGGAAAAATGGGTGCACGCATCCAGGATGCAACGTGGATCACGCGTTAGTGTTGGTGGCTGCGTCAAAGCGCCCGTTTTTGTGCCCGGGTGTGACAACGATCACTGCTCAACTTGCGCGCACGCCCCAATATTACGAAACTGCAATGGGTTGCGTGCGTGTTTGCTCCGTTGCTTTCGTCAAGGTGACGGACAGAATTCTGCGATGCGGTAATCGCCGCGTCGAGGTAAATTGTTCCGCAATTGCAATGCGATTGCACTAATCTGAAGCTATCGGGGAGAAAAACTTTTCACCAAGCTTTCCGCAGCGCAATGCAACAATTTTATTTTCGTGACAAGGTTGGGTCGGGTCGTGCGCAGGTGCTGGGAATATTCTAGAGTCCTTGGTGTCGTCCACGCGGGTTCTTTAGATAGGCCCGCAGGCCGTGAACGACGCGAGTAACCGGGATGAGCGCGATTACCTCAATGCAAATTCTCTACCCGATATCCGGGTTTGTCGTCGGACTGCTGGTCGGCTTGACAGGAGTTGGCGGCGGCTCGTTGATGACTCCGTTGCTGATCTTGTTGTTCGGCATCCATCCGGCAACCGCGGTCGGCACGGACCTCTTGTACGCAGCGGCGACAAAGTCTGCCGGCGGGATCGTGCACGGCCTCAACCGCACTGTTGATTGGGGGGTAGTTCGGCGTTTGGCGACCGGCAGCGTGCCGATGACAGTCGTGACGATTGCCGCGCTGAGTTATTTTGACATCAAGGGCGAAGGGGCACGACAACTGATCGGAGCGGTGTTGGCGTTTGCGTTGTTGCTCACCGCGATCACATTGGTATTCCGCAACAGGATCGTGGCCAGGTTCGCGCCGGGCCTCAGCAGGGTGTCGCCGAATCGTATTACGGTTTTGACCGTGATCGTCGGCGGCGTTCTGGGTGTCCTGGTTTCGATCTCCTCGGTCGGCGCCGGCGCCATCGGCGTCACAGCATTGGTTCTGCTTTACCCAAAGCTGCCGACCGCGCGCATCGTCGGCTCCGATATCGTGCATGCGATCCCGCTGACGCTGGTTGGCGGCATTGGCCATTGGTTCCTGGGTTCGATCGATTGGCAGGTGTTCACGGCGCTGATTTTCGGCTCGGTGCCGGGAATTCTGATCGGCAGCTATGCGGCCGCCCGCTTTAACGAAACGGCGCTGCGCGTCGTGCTGGCGGTAACGCTGCTTGCGGTGGCGACAAAGCTCTCGTTCGGCCTATTGCCGTTATCGTCGGACGTGGTGGCGGCGCAGACCACGCAGCACCACTAGGAGCTTCACGCTCGTCACGCAGCGCGGCTGCGCTCCGGCAAGCCGTAGCGGTGCAAGTCGCTGCCGTGGACGTCGAGCCAGGTCTTGGCCCGCTCATGATCCGGGAACAGCCGCCGCACCAGGCGCCAGAATCTGGCGGAATGATTCATCTCGACCAGATGCGCGACTTCGTGCGCCGCGAGGTAATTGAGCACGAAGCTCGGCGCCAGGATCAGCCGCCACGAATATGACAGCACGCCGGTCGTCGAGCAGGAGCCCCAGCGGCTCGCCTGATCGCGCACCGAGACGCGCTTGATATTCACACCCAGTTCGGAGGCGTAGCGCAGGCTCGCAGTTTCGAGCTCGCGCTTGGCTTCACGCCGCAGAAAATCGGCAATCCGGCGATCAATGTGCGGCGCGTCGCCGACGACGCAAAGAAGCCGCTGCCCCTCGGAGTCCGTCTCGGTCCAGACGGTTCCGCGCGCGCCGCGACGGTGGGTGACATGATGCGGGACGCCGCGCAGCGGTACCGACACCCCATGAGCAAAGCGCACCGCTTCCGGCAGGCGCCCCAAACGCGCTGCGATCCAGCCGCCGTGCTTTTGCGCAAACGCCCGCGCCTCTTTCACCGTCCCGCGCGGCGGAATGGTGAGGATCACTTCCCGGGTCGCGGCCGCAATCCGCAACGTGTAGCGGCGCGCCTGACGGTGGCGCCGCATGCGCACGATATAAATCGATCGATCGAAAATGACTTCGATGGCGTGAGGCTCACTTGGCCGACGATAAAGCAACGCGCGATGCGACATAACTGGCAATCCCGAACCCGACGAAACCCAACCCAGCGGCCGGATAGTGCCATATCCAACGGATCGTAAAGCGCCTTTGATACCGACGATGCAGACATACAACATCTAGGGTTCAGCGTGACCTACCAGCCCCAGCTGGGGTAATCGATGCGGCGAATATTGATTCATATTTTGACCGCCAGGCGGCGCGGAAATTTGACAGCCGTTGATTCGAAATAGCGAGGCGTTCTCAGAGGGTTAGCACCGCACACGCGGAAGATGGCCGGTTTGCCGCGATAACCCGGCAAATCAGTGCGGTTGGGGGTCGCCCTTGGCTGGGGCGAAGCCGGCGGTTGCAGGCGGCCGCTCGCCATGCTCCGGCAGCGCGCCATTCTGCGCCTTCCCGTTAGCCACCTTGCGACCCGGCGCGTCGCCGATCCGCGAGACCCGCGCACCATCACCCATCGACAACACAAAATCGGAAATGCGCGGCGCAATCTCGGAGCGAAAGCGCGATCCGTTGAACACGCCATAATGTCCGACGCCCGGCTGGAGCCAATGCGCCTTGCGCTCCGGCGGGATGTTGACGCACAGGCGATGCGCTGCCTCTGTCTGGCCGACGCCGGAAATATCGTCGTGCTCGCCTTCGATGGTGAGGAGCGCAACACGCTTTGATCCGGCTCGGATCGACCGGCCGATCGCGATGCATCATCTCGCCTTTCGGCAGCGCGTGACGCACGAACACGGTATCGACCGTTTGCAGATAGTACTCGGCCGCAAGGTCCATGACGGCGAGATACTCGTCGTAGAACTCTTTGTGCTTCTGCGCCGAGTCGCCGTCGCCTTTGACGAGATTGGTGAACAGCTGCCGGTGCGCCTCGATGTGCCGGTCGAGGTTCATGCTCATGAAGCCGTGAAGCTGCAGAAACCCCGGATAGACATCGCGCATGAAGCCGGGATTAGGAAACGGCACCTTGGAAATGACGTTGCGCCGGAACCAATCGATGCCGCGTCGTTCGGCGAGCTTGTTGACCGCCGTTGGATTGACCCGGGTATCGATCGGGCCACCCATCAGTGTCATGGACACGGGCACGTAGGGGTCGTTATCGCCGTCCATCAACGCGGCGGCCGCCATCACCGGCACTGCCGGCTGGCAAACTGCCACGACATGCGTGTCGCCGCCCAGCGCATGCAGGATCGAGATCAGATAGTCGATGTAATCGTCGAGATCGAAGCGCCCTTCCGACACTGGCACCATGCGCGCGTCGCGCCACTCGGTGATGTAGACGTCGTGATTGGGGAGGAATGCCTCGACCGTGCCGCGCAGCAACGTCGCGTAGTGCCCCGACAACGGCGCGACGATGAGGAGCCGCGGCTGCGGCCGGCGCGGACGACGCTCGAAGGCGCGTTCGAAGCGCAGAACGCGGCAGAACGGGCGCTCCCAAACGCACGCGATATTGACCGGCACGCGCTCGGCGCCAACCAGGGTCGAAGAGATCCGCCATTCCGGCTGGGCATAGCGGCGCGTCGATCGCTCAAACAGCTCGGCAGCAGCCGCAATCGATTTGCCGAAGGTGGTGTGATAGAGCGGGTTGATCGGATTCTTGAGCGACAGGCGCACCGCGTCGGCCCACGCCCGCGCCGGATTTAGCGCCGCGTGGCCCATCTCATAGAGCCAGTAGATCGGCGTCGTTGCCCCGGCCGGCACGGCAGGCGCGCCGCCGAACTCACCGATAGCCATGGCTGATCCTTGCCCGGTTTGCTGCAATGCAGCAATACTGGAACGATCTGTCATATCACCAGCATAAAAGCAATTTTTTCCTCAGTTGTTACGTCTCTGAAACGTCCGGACAAGCTTGATATGTAAGCAGGTCAACCCGGTTCCGGGTTCCACGCTGCACTGCGGCTATTCGCCGGTCTGCATCAGCGAGCCGTTGCGCCGCGCCGCCTGCAGCAGCTTGAGAAAGCCAAACACTCCGCCTGCGAAGAACAGGACGTTCAGCCCCAGCGCTTCGAGCATGAGGTCGGAGCGGAAGATGTGGTCGATCAGGAGCGCCCGCATCCCCTCAAATACGTATGTCGGCGGCAGCGCCCAGGCTGCCGGCTGCAGCCAGACCGGCAGGGTGGTGACCGGATAATAAACGCAGGCCAACGGCATGAACACGAACATGATCGACCAGGCGAAATTCTCCGCGCCCAGTCCATTACGCAGCACCAGGCCGGAAACAAATATCCCCACGGCCCAGCTCGTCAGCATCAAATTGATGAAGAACGCGACCAATGCGAAGCCAAGTCCATAGAGATTGAAACCAAAAAACACGATGGCAAGGATCGTCACCGGCACCGCACCGATCGACAGCCGGACGATACTCATGACCATGAGCGCTAAGATGAACTCCAGCGGCCGCAGCGGGCTCATCATCAGATTGCCGATGTTGCGCGCCCACATTTCTTCCAGAAACGCGATGGAAAAACCGAGCTGGCCGCGAAACAGAATATCCCAGAGCAACAACGCGCCGATCAGCGTGCCGCCGGCGCGGGCAAAGAAGCCGGCATTCTCCATCACGTAATACTGGATGAAGCCCCACGTGATCATCTGCACCAGCGGCCAGTAGATAAGATCGAGAAGCCGCGGCCACGACGAGCGCAGCAGATACCAATAGCGCAAGATCATCGCCGCCACGCGCCGCGGCGAGAAGTCGACCGCACCCTCCACGTACGTGCTCACTGCGCGGCCTCGCTCATCTCGTCGCGTCCGCGGGCGACATCGAGAAACACTTCTTCCAGGGTGCGGCGGCCGTAACGGGCGAGCAGCCGCGACGGCGCGTCGTCGTCCTCAATCCGTCCCTCCTTCATAATGATGACCCGCTCGCACATCCGCTCGACCTCCGCCATGTTGTGCGAGGCAAGCAGCACCGTGGCGCCGCGTTCGCGGCAGTAACGCTCGAGGTGGGCGCGAACCCAGTCGGCAGTGTCGGGATCGAGCGACGCGGTCGGCTCATCGAGCAGCAGCAGCTCGGGCGCGTTGAGCAGCGACTTGGCAAGCGACACCCGGGTCTTTTGCCCGGCTGAAAGCTTGCCGGTCTGCCGGTCGAGCAAATGCGTGAGGTCGAGGGCCTCGCCCAGTTCTTCGATGCGATCGCGGAGGTTCGGCACGCCATAGAGCATGCCGAACACCTTGAGGTTCTGCCGGATGGTCAGTCGCATCGGCATTTCCACATAGGGGCTTTCGAAATTCATCCGATGCAGCACGCGATAACGCTGCTGCGGCATGTCTGCGCCCAGCACCGACACACGCCCGGACGTCGGCGTGATCAGGCCCATGATCATCGCAATGGTGGTGGTCTTGCCGGCGCCGTTGCCGCCCAACAGCCCGGTGATCGAGCCGCGCGCGATCTCAAAGGAGACGCCGTCGACTGCGGTCACCCGCTTGTAGGCTTTGACGAGGCGTTCGACTTTTATGGGGGGAGAGGTGGACATGCCCGCGCAGATGTGGCGTGCGCGAACGACCGAGGCAAGGGGAGAAAACATGGCTGCCCAGCCAGTGCCGGGATGGAAGCGCCACATCGAAGATGGCAAAAGACGGGAGGAGTAATGAGTGCGCGAGGATCGCGCCATAAGGGCGGAAATAAATCATGAAAGTCGGACTTTTCGATCATGTCGAATACGGGGAACGACCGCTGGCGACGTTGTTCGACGAACGCCTGACATTTGCGCAGGCGGCTGACGAGGCCGGCATCTACTGCGTGCACGTCGCCGAGCATCACGCCAGCCCGCTCAACATGGTGCCGGCGCCGGGCGTTTATCTCAGCGCGGTCGCGCGGGCGACCAAACGTATGCGGCTCGGTCCGCTGGTCTATTTGCTGCCGCTTTATTCGCCGCTGCGGATGATCGAGGAAATTTGCATGCTCGATCACTTAAGCCACGGCCGCTTCGAGTCGGGCGTCGGCCGCGGGGTGTCGCCGTTCGAACTCAAATTCCACAAAGTCGATCACGACGAGTCGCGCGACATCTTCATCGATGCGTTCAAATGCGTCAGCGCCGGCCTGACCACCGACTCGCTGACCTATTCCGGCAAATACTTCAACTACGAGAATGTGCCGATCGTGCTGCGGCCGCTGCAGCAGCCGCATCCGGCGTTCTGGTACGCGTCATCCAGTCCCGTCGGCGCGACCTGGGGCGGCGAGCAAGGCCTGCATTTCGTGACCCTGGGGCCGACTGTGTCGGCAAAAGCCAATATCGATGCCTTCCGCGCGGGGCTGGCAAAGCGCGGCGCACCGGCGCAACCGAAAGCGGAGTTTTCCGGCGGCGTCGCTGTCGGTGTATCGCGCTACGTTTTCGTCGCCGACACGGATGCCGAGGCGCGCCGCTTCGGCGAGCCGGCGCTGGAACGGCATGTCGCCCACGTGAAATGGCTCGGCACAAAGCACGGTGATGCCACCTTCACTTCACGGCTGAACACCTCATTCGGCTCCAGCTACGAAGATGCCCGCAAGCAGGGTCTGGTCATCGCCGGCACGCCGCAGCAGGTGCGCGCCGAGATCGAACGGCAGGTCGCCGAGCTCGGCATCAATTATCTGCTCAGCTACCTCTTTCTCGGCAGCATGACGCTGCCCGAAGCGCTCCGCTCGCTGGCCCTGTTCAACACCGAGGTGATGCCGCATCTGGCGAAGCTGTAGTTCAATCGCCGTCACCCTGAGGCAACCGGTCCTCGCGCCTTAGTCCGCCTCGATCATCCGGTATGCGGGTGCGTCAGAACCGTATCCGTCTGCGCCGTGTCCAGCGTTTGGGTGGCAACTTGACCGATGCCCGGCGAGCCGAAGACCGAGGCCATGTAGCTGCCCAGCAGGGCGACGTTGCTGGCGCCATCTTTGTGATGGTGCTTGTGATCGTCCCCGCCCTTGTCTGCGGTCGAGGCCAGCGTCGTCGGCGTGCCGCCGAGGACCGACAGCGGATCGCTGACCGCTAGCTTGCCGCCGTCGTCGACGATGGTGAACGTCGCGTTGATATAGTCGCCGACGAGTTTGACGGCGGCATAAATCGTGGCGCCGCTGCTGACTGTTAGTGTACCGCTGTCGAAGCCGGTGGGAGTGAAGGTAGCTGAAGCCCCGGAATCGTAGGCAACGCCGCCGAGTTCGATCAGTTGATCGGGATATTCCCCGCCGAAGCCGCCAAAGCCCGTGACCGTGCCGCTAAATACCCCGGTGCCGCCCGATATGTCCGCCAGTTCGAGCGTACCGTTGTCGTTGACGCCAAAAGCCACATTGGCGAAACCGCCGGAGGCCACGTTGACGAGGCCGTCTTCGCCGACCGTCACCGCATTGCCGCTGACGGTGCCGGATACAACCACCGTGCCCGGACCGAGATCGCCGGCAAGCAGCGTCCCGGAGTTGGTGATGACGGCACCGCTGCCGACCACCACCGTGCCGCCCTCGATCGCCTCAACGAGGGCGCCGCTGGCAATGACGGCCGCGTTGCCCAGAATGAGGTGGCCGCCGAACTGCGGGAACGCCTGACCGGAGATAGTCGCGTCTTCAATGATGCCGCTGACGCCGCCGGAGCTGACGATAATGGCGGCCAAGACACCGGTGGTGCGCAGCGTGCCGCCGGAAATGGTCGCATTGTCCAGCCAGATCGCGCCGTTGCCCGTGGCCGAGATTGTGCCGCTGGTATTGCTCACCGTGCCGCCGAAATAGACGTCTGCCGTGCTATCCGCACCGCCGCTTGCCACGATCGCGCCGCTGCTGTTGACGATGCTGGTGGCGGAAATTACCGCGGACGCTGTGCTCTGATCGGTCGCCACCACCGTAATCGTCTTGGTATTGACGATCGTGCCGCCGGAATTGGCCAGATCGAGGCCGGCGTCGCTGGATTCCGTCGCGGAAACTACGATCGAGCCGGAATTGCTCACCACGCTGCCGGCGCCGGAGCCGAGTATGTCGACGCCGACAAACGAGTCGAGCGTCGCTGTCGCGCCGATCGTCTTGTCGTTGGTGACCATGCCGCCCGACACGCTTAATGTGGCAGAGCTGAACTCGCTCGCAACCGCCGAGAGCGAACCGGAATTAACGACACCGCTGATGCCATCGACACTCAGCGAAATGGCGTGCGAGTCGCCACTTTCGTCTGTGGCCGCCACCAGCATGGCGCCGTCATTGACGACCATGGTGCCGGTGACACTGCCGACGGCGCTGTCGAAGCCATTGTCGGCCGATGTCGCCAGCACTTCGATCGTGCCGGTTGCCGCGTTTGTGACTGTGCCGCCGGAGATCGTGACAGTGGCGCCAAATTCAACACTGTCCGATGTCACCGCCTCGATCGTCTTGGTGTTACTGACGGTGCCGCCACTGGCATAGAGTGAGGCGCCATCTCCCGTCGACGTCAAGACAGCTTCCATCGTGCCCGAATTGGCAGCGGTGCCCACTGCGCCGGCGGAAATCACGACCTCGCCAGCCTCGCCGCCGCTGCCGAGTGCTTCCATGGTACCGGAATTGTTCAAATTGCCGGAAACGTTCACGGTCCCGTTGTCGGCCGCCTCGACCAGCGTCCCTCCGGAAATCGAACCGACAATCCCGCGGAGCGTCAGGGCGCCGGTAAAGCCGACGATGTTGGAATCCTTGACGATGATGACATTGCTGGCCGAGCCGTCGCCGTCTTTGACGCCGATGAACGCATCGGCGCCGACAGTCTCAAGCGTGCCGCCGGAGAGCGCTACGCCGTCGTCGAACCCAAGGTCGATCAACGCGGTTCCAGTCGCCAACAACGTGCCGCTGGAATTGTTCATTCCCGCAATACTGGGGTCGCCGCCCAGATAGATGAAGCCGCTGCCGCCCCCGATCCCCGATGCTTCGATCAGCTTGCTGTTGGTAATGGCGCCGCCGCTGCTGGCGACGAGGTACATATTTGCCTGGCCGTCGGCGCCGGTTGCCGACGCCTCGACGGTTCCGCCGTTGATGAGGCTTAAGTCCGCGCCATCGGTTGCAACAGAGAGCTGCACGTAACCGCTCGTCGCAGCGGCGGCCGTGAGGCTTCCGGAATTCGTCAGGCTATTGGCCTCAATCGCCGCATCCTGGACATAGGCAGGATAAGCAACACCGGAGGCGGCGCCGGTTGCCGTATAAGAAATCTTGCCGCCGCTGGCATTGACGAAGGTCGTGGCCGAGATTGTCGGCTCAAAAATCTCGGAGGTGCTGGTAGCCGCGTAGGCAATGCTGCCGGAATTCGTGAAAGTGCCGCCAACATCAATGGTTGCCGACTGGATGTTGCTAAAAGCGCCGTTCGCCGTATAGGCGATCTTGCCGGTGCTGGCGTTGGTCAGGCTGCCGGCCGTAATTTCGGTGTTGCTGATTGTGCTGTCGCCACTGTCGGAAATCGCGATGGTGCCGGAATTGGTTATCGCACCGGTTACATCGATTTCCGTGGTGTCTAGCGTCCCGGCCGCGGTCGCGGTCAGCGTGATGCTGGCGCCGCCCGCATTGGTCAGACTGCCGCCACTGATCCCAGCGCTGGTGATCGTGGCGCTATCCGCCGTAAAGCTGATCGCGCCGGTATTGCTGATACTGCCCGAACCGGCAATCGCAAAGCCGTTGATCGTGCCGCCGTCCGTTGCCGTCGCCGTGAGACTGCCGGCATTGATGACGCTGCCGCCTGAGATCACGTTGCTGGACGTACCCGCGCTGACGGAGAGCGCGATGGTTCCGGAATTGGTGATGGCACCGCTGCCGACCGCAATATCATAGTGGCGGGCTTCGATCGTCGCTGCCTTGGCGTTAGTGACGAAGCCACCGGAACTGACGACCTGGACGGTCAGCCTAGCCGTGCTGCCGGCCGTTGCCGATTGCGTGATGTTACCGGAATTGAGCAGGCTGCCGCCTGCGAGTTCTCCGGTGACGGAACCGATCGTCGCTCGCCGCCAGCGCGATGCTGCCCGTATTGACGATAGCGCCGCCGCTGCCACCGCCGGCTATGACAATATCGAACGCAGTAATGATGCCGCCGGTTGCCGAGGCGGTGATGGCCCCACCGTTGGTCAGGCTGCCGGCGCTGATGGTATTGGTGCCGTCGTTCTCGCCGCTGGTCACCGACAGCGCGATCGTGCCCGAATTGGTAACGACGCCGCTGCCGATGTTGATGCCGTAGGCGTAGGCGCTGATTACCGCATTCTTGGCATTCGTGAGAGTGCCGCTGATGCTTTGCAGATCGACCGTCAGCTTGGCCGTACCGCCCGTCGTGGAGGCTTCGGTGACGCGGCCGGAATTGGTCAAACTGGCGCCTTCGAGTTCTCCGGTGACGGTGCCATCACCGCCCGCCGAAAGCGTGATGCTGCCCACATTGTCGATATTGCCGAAGCTGCCGCCGCTCGAAATGACGATGTCGAAGGAGTTGATAGTGCTTCCGCTGCCTGTCGCCACGGCGCTGACGGCGCCGGCGTTAAGCAGGCTGCTGCCGCTGATCAAGCCGTCGGCGTAGCTATCGGCATTCGCCAGGAGCGCAATGGTGCCCGAATTGGTGATGCCGCTCCCGACCGCGATCCTCATCTCGTTGACTACTTCGCTCAGGCCGGTCGCCGAGGCTTCGATCACCGCTCCCTTGGCATTAACGAGGCTGGCGCTGGTGCTGTCGTCGTTAATCTCCAGATCGGTCTGGGCGTTGGCGGTCGCCAGCGCCTCAATGGTCTTGGTATTGCTGATCGTGCCACCGCTGACCAAAACACTCAGACCGGCATCGCTGTCGTCGCTCGCGCTGGCCAGCATCGAGCCGGAATTGGTGATGCCGCTGATGGCGGAAATCGTCGCGGACGTTCTGGTGTTCGATGTGGCAATCGCTTCGATCGTGTTGGCGTTGCTGACAAAGCCGCCCGATAGGACGATTTGGGCCAAACCGTCCACGGATGAACTGGCAAGGGCCTCGATCGTGCCCGAATTGGTCACCGAGCCGCTGCCGACAATCGCCACCAGCGAAACGCCGAAATAGCCAGAGGCTGTCAGCGCTTCGATCAGCGCGCCCTTGGCGTTGGTCACGCCGCTGCCGCCGGCGGAAATCACTACGATGTCGCCGTTATCCACGCCGCCGACGACGCCCGCAATAATCGCGCCGGAATTGGACAATCCGCCGGACAGGACGGCGCTGCCTGAATCCGTCGCCTCAAGGAGCGAGGTCGCGCCGAAAGTGTTGGTGCCGCCGCTGCCGGCATCGACGGTCAGCGAGCCGAGCACGGTCGCGGACAATACGTCGCCGGCGCCGAAAGTCATGCCGCTCAGGGTCAGCGCGCCGTTGTACGCATCGAAGGTCGCACCGTTCTGCACGGTGCCGCCGCTGAAGGTCAGCGTGCCATCATCGAAAATGAAGGCGCCAGCCGATACTGCAGCCGCGGTGACGGTGGCGGCGCCGCTGCCGAAAATGCCGATGCGGCCGCCGTCCAGCGTCTGCAAGCCGGCGCCCGAGACGGTTGCGCCATCGAGAGCCACATGGGCGTTGCCGTCGGCGACGATCTTGCCGCCCGAGACGATGTCGGAAACGTCGACGATGGCGCCGGCAAACGACGCCGTCGCCACGGCTTCGATGACGCCGCCGCTGCCGTTGACGACCGTGCCGCTGGTCATCAGCAGTTCAGCAAACTGGTCCGCACCGGCCGACGCCTCGATCGTGCTGGTGTTGCTGACGTTGCCGACAATGGCCAAGTATGGATCGAAGCCTGACATTGTCTCGATCAGACCGCCATTGACGATGCTGTTGCCACCGCTCGCGAAAATGGCACCGCCGCTACCTAATACCGTCCCGCCGGAATCGACCGTCAGTCCACTGACCACTCCGCCGAAGTCGACGACGAGCGTGTTGCCGCTGGTTACGGTGACGTTTCCAGAGGTCGTTCCAGATGTGACGGAGGTGGTCGTCATGGCAATTTCCCCACGTTAGGCGGCGGGCCGCGCCCCAATCGGCACGGTCGCTCAACCGGACGGCGATAGGCGGCCGCAGCGCGGCCATCGAGCAGTTGCTTAAGGGGTGTTTTTTGAGGAATCAGTCCCGGGGGACGGATCGAACTGGCGCCCCCCTCAAGGCGCCAAGCGAGCCGCGACTAGCCAGCATAATACCACACTGCATCGCCTTGCACATCCTCTGGTTGGCGATGCCTCAGGTTTCCTGTTGATAGTTCCGAGAAAGGGTCACACGCGCGTCATGTCATGGTCCCGACAACGGCCGCGCTCGCGTTGTGCTGCACCATCATGCTTCATCAGCTCATGCTGTAATCGACGCAATCATCCTGTTCTTCTTTGATACGTATTTATACTCATTTTTTATTTTTTATGCGGATCAGCGTCGCTTGCTACTTCGCACTAATCCTCTTTCCGCAGACGATCGGCGCGCAGCGCGTCCGGGTGCGGCATGGCGATGACGTTGTAGCCGGAATCGACGAAATGGATTTCGCCGGTGACACCGGTGGAGAGATCCGACAGCAAATAAAGCCCGGCGCCGCCGAGTTCGTCGAGCGTCACGCCGCGATGGAGCGCCGAGTGGCGCTGCTGGAAAGCAAACATTGCGCGCGCGTCGCCGATCCCGGCGCCCGCAAGCGTGCGGATCGGCCCGGACGAAATGGCATTAACGCGGATCGCCTGCGGGCCGAAATCGATCGCGAGATAGCGCACGGAAGATTCGAGCGCCGCTTTCGCCAGACCCATCACGTTGTAATTCGGCATGGCGCGGTCGCCGCCGTTGTAGGTGAGCGTGAGCATGGCGCCGCCATCCGGCATCAGGGTCGCAGCCCGCTTGGCAGCTTCAGTAAAGGAGAAACACGAGATCACCATGGTGCGCACGAAATTCTCGCGCGTGGTATCGGCATAACGGCCGAGAAGCTGCGTCCGGTCGGAAAAGCCGATGGCGTGGACAAGAAAATCGAGCTTGCCCCATTGCCGGCCGACCTCGGCAAACACACCATCGACCGACGCGATATCTTCGACATCGCATGGCACCACGAATTCGGATCCGATCGACGCGGCGAGCGGCTTGACGCGACGGCCGAGCGCTTCGATCTGATAGGTGAACGCCAGCTGCGCTCCGTGCGCGGCGAGCGTTTTGGCGATGCCCCACGCAATCGAGTGATCGTTGGCGACCCCCATAATGAGGCCGCGCTTGCCTTCCATCAGCCCGGACATAGCACCACTCAGGTTTGAGGAAACTGTGTTTGCATGTCGTCAGAAGTCGCCGGCGCGGCATCGCGATTGCGAAATCGCTCAATGACCATGAAGAGCATGCGGCTTACGCATCCAGCCGCTTGAGCACGATGGACGCGTTGGTGCCGCCGAACCCGAACGAATTGGAGAGGACGCAGTTAAGTTTCAGATTGTCACGCCGTTCGCGCACGATCGGCATGTCGGCAAACGCCGGATCGAGATTTTCGATATTGGCGCTTTCGCAGATGAAGCCGTTGTTCATCATCAGCAGCGAATAAATCGCCTCGTGCACACCGGTCGCGCCCTGGGAGTGCCCGGTCAGCGATTTGGTGGCGGCAATCGGTGGGCATTTCTCGCCGGAGCCGAACACTTCGCGGATCGCTTCGATTTCCTTGAGATCGCCGATCGGCGTCGAGGTGGCGTGCGGATTGATGTAGTCGACCGGCAGCTTGATGTCATTGATCGCCATGCGCATGCAGCGCGCGGCGCCTTCGCCGGAGGGCGCCACCATGTCGGCGCCGTCGGAAGTTGCGCCGTAGCCAGCCATCTCGCCGTAAATTCTCGCGCCCCGCGCCTTGGCGTGCTCAAGCTCCTCGAGCACAAGCACACCTGCACCCCCGCTGATGACGAAGCCGTCGCGATCGGCATCGTAAGCGCGCGAGGCTTTGGCCGGCTGGTCGTTGTATTTCGAGGACAGCGCCCCCATGGCGTCGAACAGGACGCTCAGAGTCCAGTCCAGTTCCTCGCAGCCGCCGGCAAAGACCATGTCCTGCTTGTTGTTTTGAATAAGCTCGTAGCCGTTGCCGATGCAATGATTGGAGGTCGCGCAGGCCGAGGAGATCGAATAGCTGACGCCCCTGATCTTGAACCAGGTCGCCAGCGTTGCCGAGGGCGACGATGACATCGATTTCGGCACCGCAAACGGGCCGACGCGCTTTGGTCCTTTGGTCCGCGCGAGATCGGCACTTTCGACGATCGTGCGCGTCGACGGGCCGCCGGAACCCATGACGATGCCGGTGCGTTCGTGCGAGATTTCGTCCGGTTCAAGCCCGGCGTCGCGGATCGCCTGCTCCATGGCGACGTGGTTCCAGGCGGCGCCGCCGCCGAGAAAGCGCATGGCGCGGCGATCGACCGATTCGCTCGCATCGAGCGTGGGGGCGCCGTGGACCTGAGAGCGAAAGCCAAGCTCCGCGTATTTGTCGGCGCGCACAATGCCCGACTTCGCTTCGCGCAACGAAGCGAGCACTTCCTGCGTGTTGTTGCCGATGGACGAGACGATGCCCATCCCGGTGACGACGACCCGTCGCATATTCGCCTCGTCAGCCTCTTGCCACTACCCGCCGCCGTTTGATCAGGCGCTGCTCGGCTGCGGCGCGGCGTCGTGGATTAGCGCGACTTTGAGATCGAGCGCGCGAAAGATGACCGAGCCATCGGCGGCAAGCCAGCCGTCGGCGATGCCAAGCACCAGTTTCGAGCGCATCACGCGTTTGATGTCGATGCCGTACATGACGTTCTTCATGGTCGGGAGCACCTGCCCGGAGAACTTGAGCTCGCCCATGCCAAGCGCGCGGCCCCTGCCCGGCGCACCGACCCAGCCGAGAAAGAAGCCAAGCAATTGCCAGAGCGCGTCAAGACCAAGGCAGCCCGGCATTACCGGATCGCCTTTGAAGTGGCAGGGGAAGAACCAGAGATCGGGCTTGAGATCGAGCACCGCCCGCACCAGTCCCTTGCCGTATTCGCCGCCGACTTCCGCAATTTCGGAAATGCGGTCGAACATCAGCATCGGCGGCAGCGGCAGTTGCGGGCCTTTATCGAACAACTCGCCGCGCCCGCACGCAAGCAGGTCTTCGTACTCGAAGTTGGAACGTCGTTCCTGCATTGCCTTCCGTCTCCGCCCCCGCCGACCGCCGCGGCCGAATCCCTAACATATGGGACTTTCGCGGCAAAGCAGCACCCCGCCAGCCCCTTGATGCAGCGCCGCAAGACACGCTCCGCGAGCACCTTAAGCAGTTGGCAGCATACGTAAGGCGGCGTATAATGATTTCACTTGTAACCGATCACGCTCGGCCCGCGCTATGAGGCCGTCAGGTGCAGCAATGACACAGCCGCGTCCTTCTTCAGCCCCGTTCGTTCCGGCCACCGCCCAGGCGCGCGCCGCCGGCGATCTGACCGGATGCCCGTGGCATGATGTTAAATCGAAGCTGCGCGAAGTGGGCCTGCGTCCAACCCGGCAGCGCATGGCGCTTGGGTGGATCCTGTTCGCCAAGGGCGACCGACACGTCACCGCCGAGATGCTTTACGAAGAGGCCAACCACGCCAAGGTGCCGGTGTCGCTTGCCACGGTCTACAACACGCTGCACCAGTTCACCGAGGTCGGCCTGCTTCGCCAGGTCGCCATTGATGGCTCGAAGGCCTATTTCGACACCAACAATTCGGAACACCATCACTTCTTCATCGAAGACCAGAACGATCTGATGGATATCCCCTCCTCTGACGTCGTCGTCGGCAAGGCACCGGTCGCGCCGGAGGGTTATGAGATCGCCCGCATCGACGTCGTGGTGCGGCTGCGGCGCAAGAAAAAGTAACCGCGCGCTGAAATTCCTATTCACTCTATAGTCTGCCATCCTGTCGTCGCGGCCGCCGGCTCACCGGCGATGGTCGCTGAAGTTGCTGCGCGCCCGCGCATCGGGGGTCTGTGCGCTGATGCGCCAGCCTCGAACTCCGGCGCGACGGGCGGGGATACCTCCTTTTCCTCATTGCTGCGCAACCCCGATGCATGCGTACGTACAAATACCTACTAGAACCATCATAATAGAGTTGATTTACACAAAAACAGCGATATAAAACATCATTTCTAATATCGCTGCAGCATGATTACCGCAGGCCAAATCAGGGCATCACGCGCCCTTCTCGGGATAGATCAGCGGGCGCTTGCCGAATCGGCAGGACTGTCGTTGCCGACCATCCAGCGCATGGAAGCAAGCGACGGTGTCGTTCGCGGCAATGTCGATTCGCTGATGAAGCTGGTCGCGGCACTCGACACGCTCGGCGTTGAGCTGATTTCAGACAATACGGCGAGCCAAAACGGCGGCCGCGGCGTGCGACTGAAGAGGGCGTCGTCGTAATGCTCACGATCGTGCTCCTCTGCGCCGCGGCGTTGTTGGTCTTAGCCCCGCTCGCCGTTGCGCTCGCGCGCAGAACCGCCGCTACGCAATTCGTTTACGGCGTCAGCATGGCCGCGTCGGCGATTTCGCTGGTCGCCGCGCTGATGCATCTGCTCGGCGCAGCCGCCCCTGAAAGCATAGTGCTACCAATCGGCGTGCCCTGGCTGGGCGCGCATTTGCGCCTCGACGCGCTCTCCGCCTTCTTCATTGTCGTCATCGATCTCGGTGCGATGAGCGCAAGCTTGTTTGCTCTCGGCTACGGGCGGCATGAAACAGCGCCGGAGCGCGTGCTGCCGTTCTATCCCGCCTTTCTCGCCGCCATGACGCTGCGTTCTCGCTCGCCGACGACGCGTTCACGTTTCTGCTGTCGTGGGAGTTCATGTCGCTCACCTCGTGGGCGATGGTGATGTCCCATCATCGCGTGCCAGAGAACGTCCGCGCCGGCTACATCTATCTCGTCATGGCGAGCTTCGGGACGCTTGACTTTGTTGCTCGCGTTCGGCCTCCTGGCCGGGCCTGATGGCCTTTACACGTTCGCGCAGATGCGCGCTGCGCATCCCTCGACGGCGCTCGGCGCGCTGGCGCTCCTCCTCGCTCTGATCGGGGCCGGCTCGAAGGCCGGCTTCGTGCCGCTGCATGTGTGGCTGCCGCTCGCGCACCCGGCAGCGCCAAGCCACGTCTCCGCCCTGATGAGCGGCGTGATGACCAAGGTCGCCGTCTACGGCTTCGTGCGCATCGTCTTCGATCTCGCCGGCCCCCGGCCTGGTGGTGGAGCATCGTCGTGCTCGCCCTTGCCGGCGTCGACGACGGTGATGGGCGTACTTTATGCGCTGATGCAGCACGATCTCAAGCGGCTGCTTGCCTATCACACGGTGGAAAACATCGGCATCATCTTCATCGGGCTCGGACTGTGCGCTCGCTTTCAAGGCGAACGGCATGCCGTTCGCCGCGGCGCTGGCGTTCACTGCCGCGCTCCTGCACGTCTTCAACCACTCGCTGTTCAAGAGCCTGTTGTTCTTCGGCGCCGGCGCGGTGCTCACCGCGACCGGCGAACGTGACATGGAGCATCTCGGCGGCCTCATCCACCGCATGCCGCAGACCGCGTTCGTCTTCCTGGTCGGCTGCGCGGCGATTTCGGCGCTGCCGCCGCTCAACGGCTTCGTCTCCGAATGGCTGACGTTCCAGGCGATCCTGTTGAGCCCGCAGCTGCCGTCATGGGGACTCAAGCTCCTGGTGCCGGCCGTCGGCGCGTTGCTGGCGCTTTCGGCGGCGCTCGCCGCCGCCTGCTTCGTCAAGGCCTACGGCGTGACCTTTCTCGGCCGCCCGCGCACGCCGCGCCGCCGAGACGCGCGCGGAAACCGACCGCTTCTCGCTGGCCGCGATGTTCTTTCTGGCCGCGCTCTGTCTCGCTCGCCGGCATCCTGCCCGGCGTGTTCATCGATGCGCTCGCGCCGGTCAGCACGGCGCTGATCGGCGCGCGCATGCCGCCGCAGATCGGCGCGCAATGGCTCTCGATCGTGCCGATCGCCGCGAGCCGCAGCTCCTACGACGGCCTGCTGGTGTTTTTGTTCATCGACGCTGTCGGGCACGCTCGCGGCCTACGCGATCCACCGCCTCGCCTCGGACCGCTTGCGCCGCGCGCCGGCCTGGGACTGCGGCTATCCCGACCGAGCCCGGCGACGCAATACACCGCCATGAGCTTCGCGCAGCCGATCCGCCGCGTGTTCGGCACCTTTGTGTTCCGCGCCCGCGAGCAGGTCGACATGCCGCCGCCCGGCGACATGCGTCCGGCGCGGCTGACCGTCGAAATCACGATCCGATTTGGGACTTCCTCTACGCGCCGCTCGTCGTCGGCATCGGCGTGCCGCCGATCGGCTCAATCGTCTGCAGTTCCTGACCATCCGGCAGTTCCTCAGGCTGGTGTTCTGCGCGCTGGTCATTTTGCTCCTGGTGCTCGCCGATATGGTCCTGATCCGCGATCTGGTCATCCAGGGCGCGCAGATGCTGCTGGTGCTGTTGCTGGCGCCGCTGTTCACCGGCTTCGTGCGCAAGGTCAAGGCGCGGCTGTTGCGGCGGCAGGGCCCGCCGCTCATCCAGCCCTATCGCGACCTCGTCCGGCTCACCCGCAAGGACGTGGTGCTGGCGGAGACCGCCTCGTGGCTGTTTCGCGTCATTCCCTATCTCGTCTTCGCCGCCACCTGGGTCGCGGCCGCGCTGGTGCCGACCTTCCGCACCGGGCTGTTGTTCTCCTGGTCGGCCGATCTCATCGCCATCATCGCGCTGCTCGGCAGCGCGCGTTTCTTTCTCGCGCTCGCCGGGCTGGACGTCGGCACGAGCTTCGGCGGCATCGGCTCGAGCCGCGAGGTGATGATCGCCTCGCTCGCCGAGCCGGCGATGATCATGATCGTGTTCACGCTGGCGCTGATCGCCGGCTCGACCCAGCTTTCCACCATCGCCGCATTCATGGCGTCGCGCAGCGTCGGCCTGCGCGTCTCGCTCGGGCTCGCGCTCGTCGCGCTGATCATGGTGGCGATCGCCGAGAACGGCCGCATCCCGATCGACAATCCGGCGACGCATCTTGAACTGACCATGGTGCATGAGGCCATGGTGCTCGAATATTCCGGCCGGCATCTGGCGCTGATCGAGCTTTCCGCTTCGCTCAAGCTCATCCTTTACGTCTCGCTGATCGCCTGCCTGTTCGCGCCTTGGGGCATCGACACCGCCGGCGCGGCGCTGCCGGCGCTCGCGATCGGCATCGCCGCCTATGTCGGCAAGCTCGCGGTCGGCGGCTTCCTGCTGGCGCTGTTCGAGACCTCGATCGCCAAGATGCGCGTGTTCCGCGTGCCGGAATTCCTCGGCGCGGCGCTGATGCTCGGTCTGCTGGCGACGCTGCTGCTGCTTCGTGTCGGGGAGCTTCTGATGAGCCGGATCGATTTCGACGTCGCCCATCTGCTGGCCGGCTCGCTGGTGCTGATCAGCTTCCTCGAGCTCTACCAGGACCGGCTCTACGCGCTGCTCAACGTCTATGCGCGCACACGCGTTGGTGCTGGCGGCCTCGGTCGCCTGGCAGGCCTTCATCCAGGACGCGCCGCATCTCTACGTCACGGCGGTGATCGCGCTCGTTTTCAAGGCCATCGTCATCCCGGTGGCGCTGCATCGCATGATCGTCAGGCTCGGCATTCATCGCGAGATCGAAAAGGTGGTCGGCGTCGGCCCCGCCATGCTCGCCGGCATGGGCCTGGTCGCGCTGTCCATGGTGGTGATGCTGCGCGTTACCCAGGAAGCCGATCCGCTGGCGCGCGAGGATCTCGCGTTCGCGCTGTCGGTCGTGCTGCTCGGCCTGTTGATGATGGTGACGCGGCGCAACGCGGTCAGCCAGGTGGTCGGCTTCATGTCGCTGGAAAACGGCCTGGTGCTGGCGGCGACCGGCGCCAAGGGCATGCCGCTCGTGGTCGAGATCAGCGTCGCGTTCTCGATCCTCATCGCCTTCATCGTGATCGGCATCTTTCTGTTCCGCATCCGCGAGCGCTTCGACACGGTCGACGTGCAGGCGCTCGACCGCTTCCGCGGAGAGCGCCGATGACGCTTCGATGCGCGCTGACCGGCGTGCTCTATGATTCCCGGCGTTCGCCGCCGCGCTGCTGGCCGTACTGCCCGGCTATCGCGTGACCGCGCGGCTCAATGTGCTGGCGACGACGCTGACGCTGCTCTGCGCGCTGTCGCTGTTCTTCGGCCGGCCGGCAGCCCGGCTCCTATCTCCTGGTCGACGATCTCAACGGCACGTTCATCGTGCTCACCACCTTCGTCGGCTTCACCACCAGCGTGTTCAGCGCGAGCTATATCGGCCACGAACTCGAGATCGGCCGGCTGACGCCGCCGTTCGTGCGCTTCTATCACGCCATGTATCAGGTGCTGATGTTCGCGATGAATCTGGCGCTGGTCGCCAACAATATCGGCCTGATGTGGGTGGCGATCGAGCTCGCGACGCTGACCACCGTGCTGATGGTCGGCATCTACCGCACCCACGAGGCGCTCGAAGCGGCGTGGAAATATTTCATCCTCGGCAGCGTCGGCATCGCGCTCGCGCTGTTCGGCACCATTCTGGTCTACATGGCGGCCCGGCCGGTCGTCGGCGAAGGCCTCGACGCCATGGTGTGGACCGTGCTGGTCAAGCGCGCCGGCGCCTTCGATCCGGCGCTGCTCGATGTCGCCTTCGTCTTTCTGCTGCTCGGCTACGGCACCAAGGTCGGCCTCGCGCCGCTGCACGCCTGGCTGCCCGACGCGCATGCCGAGGGCCCGACGCCGATTTCGGCGGTGCTGTCCGGCCTGCTGCTCAACGTCGCGCTCTATGCGCTGTTGCGTTTCAAGATGCTGCTGGCTGCGAACGCCGCCGCGTTGGCGCCCGGGCCGCTGATGGTGACGCTCGGACTTGCTGTCGCTCGTGTTCGCGGCCTTCATGCTGTACCGCCGCCGCGACATCAAACGGCTGTTCGCCTATTCGTCGATCGAGCATATGGGCATCATCACCTTCGCCTTCGGCATGGGCGGCCCGCTCGCCAATTTCGCCGGCCTCCTGCACATGACCATGCATTCGCTGACCAAGTCGGCGATCTTTTTCGCCGTCGGCCATATCGCGCAGGTCAAGGGCACGCAGCGGATCGCCGACATGGGCGGGCTCACCGAGACCCATCCGCTGCTCGGCTGGGGCCTGATCCTCGGCGTGGTCGCCATCGCCGGACTTGCCGCCGCTCGGCATCTTCATGAGCGAATTTCTGGTGGTGAGCTCGACCTTCGCCCGCGCGCCGCTGCTGGCGATCATGCTGGTGTTCGGCATCCTCGTCGCATTCGGCGGATTGTTTCTGCGGCTCAACAGCATCGCCTTCGGCGAGCCGCGCGGTCCGGCCGACAAGGCGCAAGCCTCCTACGTGCCGATGTTCGCCCATCTCGCGCTCGTGTTCGTCGCCGGCGTCTACATGCCGCCGGCGCTGGTCGCTTGGTTTCAAAACGTCGCTGGATTGCTCGGGTAGACAGATGCCGCACTCGCCGACATTCTTGCAGGGCAAGCCGGTCGAAGACATCGGCCGTGGCCGCGCGTCATCGTGACGGCCGACACTTGGCGCAACGTTGCCAGCGCGATGGCCGGCGGCCGTGCGACGCTGCTTGGGCTTGTGGGGCGACGCCGGCCCTTCGCTCGCGGTGCACATGGCGATCAGCGGCGACGCTGCCAACGACATTGCGGTCGTGAGCTCGAATGTCCGGACGGAACATTTCCTTCGGTCGGCGCGCTGCATCCGCCCGCCATCCGTCTCGAACGCGCAATTCACAGCCTCTACGGGCTCGAGCCGATCGGCGCGCCGGATGCGCGGCCGTGGCTCGATCTCGGCTTTTGGGACGTGCAGCATCCGCTCGGCGCCCGCAGCGCAGCCGCCGGACACGCGGCCGGCTTACGCATTCCTGCCGGTGGAGGGCGAGAGCCTGCATCAAATTCCGGTCGGTCCGGTGCATGCCGGCATCATCGAGCCGGGACATTTCCGCTTCACCGCCGGCGGGCGAAACCGTGGCGCGGCTCGAACAGCGTCTCGGCTATGTCCACAAAGGCATCGAGTCGCTGATGGCGGGCGCGAACATCGAGCGCGCGGCGCAAGCTGGCCGCGCGCACCTCCGGCGACAGCACCGTCGCCTACGGCATCGCTTTCGCGCATGCGGTTGAGGCGGCGCTCGAGATCGAACCGCCGCCGCGCGCACAATATCTGCGCGCGCTGATGGCCGAGCTGGAACGGCTCGCCAATCATCTCGGCGACATCGGCGCCATCTGCAACGATGCGTCGTTTGCCCTCATGCACGCCCATTGCGGCATCTTGCGCGAACGCGTGTTGCGCGCGGCCGACAGCTGCTTCGGCCATCGGCTGATGATGGATCGCGTCGTTCCCGGCGGCGTCACTGCCGATCTCGACGCTGCCGGCTCAGCCGAGCATCTGCGAAGCGATCTGCTCGAACATCTTCGGCGGCGTTTTCCGCGCCTGATCGAGCTTTACGACAACACCGCTTCGCTGCAGGACCGCACCGTCGGCACCGGAATCGTGCACCGCCGAACTGGCACGCCAATTCGGCGCGGGCGGCTATGTCGGGCGCGCCAGCGGCCGCAATTTCGATGCGCGCAAAACGCCGGGTTATGCCGCCTTACGATCAACTCGAATTTGACGTTGCCGATGCTGACGGCGGGCGACGTCGATGCCCGTGTCTGGATTCGCATCCGCGAAGTCGAGCAAAGTCTGGCGCTGATCGATCAGATCTGATCGCGCGGCTGCCGAGCGGGCCGATCGCCGCGACAGCCAACGAGCGGCAGCGGCGAGGGATTGGGCTTTGCCGAAGGTTTCCGCGGCGACGTACTGGTCTGGCGTGCGGATCGACGGCGATGCGCATCGCGCGCTGCCATCTGCGCGACCCGTCCTGGTTTCAGTGGCCGCTGCTCGAAGCCGCCATCGAGGGCAACATCGTCGCCGATTTTCCGCTCTGCAACAAATCGTTCAACTGCTCCTATTCCGGGCACGATCTCTAGGAGCGCATGCGCAGGACGCTGTTCGAGAGCTTCACTCACGGCCAGCTCACCGAGGCGCCGCCGTCTCGTGATGATGCTGCGCTCGTCGAACTGGCAGCGAGCCTTGAGCGCTCGGCGCGGCGCCGGCTCGGCCGCAGCCTTTCGATCCGCGAGGTCGATGCCGGTTCGTGCAATGGCTGCGAACTCGAAATCCACGCGCTCAACAACGCATTTTACGATCTCGAACGCTTCGGACTGCGCTTCGTCGCTTCGCCGCGCCACGCCGATGTGCTCCTGGTGACGGGCCCGTCACCAGGAACATGCGCGAAGCGCTGGAGCGGACCAACGTCGCAACGCCCGATCCTAAATGGGTGGTGGCACTCGGAGACTGCGCCTTGGACGGCGGAATTTTCGCCGGCAGTTACGCCGTCGTCGGTGGGGTCTCAAAAGTTCTGCCGGTGGACCTGCACATTCGCGGGTGCCCGCCTTCGCCACTTGAAATCCTCAAGGGATTGATTGCGCTGTTGGATGCACAAACGGCGAAACGTCCATAAGCATGCAGGGCGAGTCTCACTCGACCTTCTCGTCCGGATAGACGCCCCACAGCCGGTTTTGCTCGATCCAGCCGTCAAAACCATCGCCGGCAACGCGGCACCAGGTGCCGGTGCAGTGCTTGATCGATCCGAGCACGCCAGATTGCAGCTCCGCGGTGACCGGGCTCTGCGGATCGGGCTTGGCGCGGAGCTGGCCGAGATCGGCCTTGGACTTCAATTGCACCACGGCCATGCGCTTACCGGACAACATCGAATGCCAGACCCAGCCTTCGGAGCCGTCGGAATCGCGGATACGCCGCCAATTCTCGAACTCGGCGGTAATTTCGACCGGCCAGCCGAGCCGCGTATAGATAAAGGTGACGTCGTGATCCCGGTCCGGGCCGCCGCGGACGTTGACCCGATCGGTCTTGAGGCTGACGAAGCGCGGCACCGGCAAGCCGCTAGTCGTCGCGTCACCGCCGGCCTGCGCGCGTTCCATGGCGATCGTCAACGCAAACAGGGCCGCCAGTATGGCACAAGCCCAGACGATCACGACCCTGACACGGCTTAGTGCTTGGCTCGGTGCCACAGCGAAACGCCCCCAAACGCAACGGCGCGCGGTTATGCCGGGAACCCGGCGCGCTTTGTCGGAACGCAGCCATCTGCTAGAGAGAAAAGATGTGCCGCCTCCCAACGTTCAAGTGTCGGCGAGGCGGCTTAACGAGAACTTAACGGGCGGATGCGGCTAAAGAGGGCCGGGAGAGCCGGGCGGCTTCAAGCATGATCGGGAAACGGGTCATGCGCCACTGACGTCTCTGGTTGCGCAAGAAGTAAGTGCAAGAGGCAGAAAATGGCATCGGGTAAAAAGCCGCTGGTCGTCGTCACCCGCAAACTCCCCGACAGCGTCGAAACACGCATGCGCGAACTATTCGACGCGCGGCTTAATCTCGACGACAAGCCGATGAGCCAAAGCGAACTCGCTGACGCCGCCAAGGTGGCCGACGTGATCGTGCCGACGGTGACCGACCACATCGACCGCTCCGTGCTCAGTCATTCCGGCGAGCAACTAAAGCTGATCGCCAATTTCGGCAACGGCGTCGACAATATCGACGTGGCGACCGCGCTGCAGCGCGGCATCACCGTGACCAATACGCCGGGCGTGCTCACCGAGGACACCGCCGACATGACCATGGCGCTGATCCTTGCGGTGCCGCGGCGGCTCGCCGAGGGCTCGCAGGTGCTGACCGGCGACAAGGACTGGACCGGCTGGAGCCCGACCTGGATGCTCGGCCATCGCATCTGGGGCAAGCGCCTCGGCATCGTCGGCATGGGCCGGATCGGCCAGGCGGTCGCACGCCGCGCCAAGGCGTTCGGGCTGCAGATCCATTATCACAATCGCCGCCGCGCCGCGCCGCGCATCGAGGAAGAACTCAACGCCACGTACTGGGAGAGTCTCGACCAGATGCTGGCGCGCATGGACATCATCTCGGTCAATTGCCCGCACACGCCGGCGACCTATCACCTGCTCTCGGCGCGCCGGCTCAAGGTGATCCGCCCCGAGGCCTACGTCGTCAACACCGCACGCGGCGAAGTGATCGACGAGAACGCGCTGGCGCGGCTGATCGAGTCAGGCGAGATCGCCGGCGCGGGCCTCGACGTGTTCGAGCACGAACCGGCGGTCAGTCCGAAGCTCGTCAAGCTCGCCAAAGCCGGCAAGGTCGTACTGCTGCCGCATCTCGGCTCGGCCACGGTCGAAGGCCGCGTCGACATGGGCGAAAAGGTCATCATCAACATCAAGACCTTCATGGACGGTCACCGCCCGCCGGATCGCGTCCTGCCGTCGATGCTGTAGTTACGCCCGTCATGCCCGGCCTTGTGCCGGGCATCCACGTCTTACTTCCGGCGAAAGGAAAGACGTGGATGGCCGGAACAAGTCCGGCCATGACGCGGAGAAACACGTCCCCCGTCGGAGAGACTTGATACATGGAGACCGCTACGCAGCGTGGATAGCCACGCGCATCGTGCCGATCTTTTCGATGAAACACTCAAGCACATCGCCGTCGGCTACCGGCCCGACGCCCTCGGGCGTGCCGGTCATGATCACATCCCCCGGATAAAGCTTGTAGGTCGCGGACGCATATTCCACGAGCCGCGGCACATCGAAGATCAATGCGCTGGTGTTGGCGGATTGGCGCACTTCGCCGTTGACGGTCAGACGCATATCCAGATCGCCGGGATCGGGAATTTCGTCGGCGGTAACAAGCCACGGCCCGATCACCGCAAACGACTCAAACGATTTGCGCCAGCTGCGATCCTCCGGCCCGCGCACCGTCATATCGAGGCCGATCGCGTAGGCGCCGATGTGCTCAAGCGCGCGCTCGCGCGGAATGCGATAGCCCTCCTTGCCGATGATCGCCACGAGCTCGACTTCGTGATCGACACGGCGGTCGAGCGGCGGCAGGTGCACGCCGTCGGCGGGGCCGACGATCGACGATGACGCTTTCAGGAACAGGCCGTACTCCTCGATCGATTTGATCGTCTTGCCGAAATTGATGCCCTTGTCGGCGTTGGCCTCGTCGATATGCGCCCGATAATTGACCGGCGCGGCGATCAGCTTGCTGGGACTTGTGACCGGGCTGCGCAACGCAACGCGCTCGATCGGCATCCAGGAAGCCGAACGCCCGAGTGCTTCAATGGCCGCATGCAACTGTGGCAATCGCGCCAGCAGCGGATCGGCAGGCGATCGCGGCCAGGCGACGGCCGGCAGATCGGCTGTGATTGTGGTGATGTCGGCCACCGCATCTCCATCGGCGGAAACGAGCCCAAGGCGGTTATTGTCGAAGCGGCAAAGTTTCATGAGGGTCTCGTTGAAGTCTGGACAGAGCTTTGAGGTTATCGTCGACGATGTACCGATAGAGCGTGCGCATCGAGACGCCAAGCTCTTGCGCCAGCGCCTTCCCGCTCACCGGCCGCGGAAATCTGCGCAGCGCCTGCAGCAGACTGAACAACCGTTCGGAGCGTGACATCGGAGGAATGTAGCGCGGATGAGCTATTTACTGAAGAAACCCAACGGCTCGTCGCGGAGGGTTCAGCGCGTTTCAGGCATTTCGATCAGTATGCTATTTACCGATTTCAACCGGCGAAACGTGATCGTAGGTGGTTCTCGTGACGGACCAAGAGCTAGAAGAATTTTTCCATGCCTGCCCCAAGCTTTACCATATGGCGGAGTTCGAGAGTTGGCCGTCCATAAAAGACCAAGGGTTGTTGAGCACAACGGCGATTCTGGATTTGTATGGCGTGCGGAGTGAAGAGAGACGGCAAATCGAAGAACTTAGACGGCCAGAGAGTGTGACTTTTGAACACGAAACACTTCCGCCAATAGTAATTCGCGACCAAAAGCCAATGACTGATACCGCCCTCGAACGGTGTCCTGAAGATGACCCTAAGCCTCGCGACTGGTATCTTCTACTAAATCGCAGGGTATTTTTCTGGCCGTCTTGGAAGCGACTGAGCGTTTTGCTGGGCGCCAAGGCCTACCGAGATAGGAAACATGATGTTCTCGAAGTCGATAGCAAATCGCTTGTGCGGGACTATCGAGACAAAATCACGCTATCACCAATAAATAGCGGCAGCGCGCGCAATCTTCAGCCACGAGGTAAGCGAACGTTTTCTCGAATTCCAAACTATCCTTATTCAGCTAGACCTAAAAATAATCGCCTAGCCGAGCTAGCCGTCGATCACAGTGTGCCGGAGGTCTCAAAGTACGTGATCAAAGTATTGGAAATGCAGGGCGACAACGAACTCGGTTCGAAGAGACCTTAATTCACCGCCTCTTTAGCTCCTATCCTAAAAACCCACGCAGCTTTTGGCTCATCGCTCGTGCTGACGCTTTATCAAGACGCCCTATGCGCCGGTCGATTCGTCCTGGCTCAATACAAGTGACCTTGGCCGGACGGACGACGGACGGAGCGGGCAATCCCGCGCGCTTGAGATCGACAATTGAAATGTCGCTCGACCATGATTCGTTGTCGGCACTGGTAATCATTGCGACCCAAACCAGCCCGTGCATGGCGAGCTTACGATTGGAAATCACCAGTGCGGGACGGCGCTTCTCGGCGAGACGGTCGGCATAGGGAAAAGGCACGACGACGACGTCAAACGGATCGAAACGGCGCTCGTCAGAGGTCGCCATACGCCTTTTCGTCGGCTTCGCTCGACCATTCGGAGAACGCGGCAAACGGATCGTCCGCCTCGCTCGCCGGCGCTTTGTCGAGCAGCACGCCGTCACCGGTGACGCGGTAGCGCAGCGTGTCGCCCGGCTTGAGGTCGAGGCGTTCGCGCACTTCGCGCGGGATGACGGTTTGGCTTTTGACCGAAACCTTGGAGAAGGCGGAGGGTGCGCGCGTCGGACGGTTCATGAGGAGTAATTTGGCTTACCGTCTTACGACTTACAAGACTTATGTACGGTCACTTTTTCATTGACAATGGTCCCCATTTCAAGTACCACATAAAGAATCTCGCTCACTTGAGGGTCGTGTTCTCGAGGCATGCCTGAACGCGGAGTGAGATGCGGTGCCCGCGCGCGGATTTGCAGTCCGTTCCCGGGCGGCCCTGGTCACCGTTGGTCCGGCAAAAAGACCGGTCTGCGCGGAGCGCGCTGGACTGGGACAGGCGAAGGCGGGTGACACCCGCCGGAGCCGGGTCCCAGGAAACACGGCCTGGGGCTGAGCCAATGCTGGTTGCGACTGGCGTGGCGAGTCCGCGGCGAAGCGCCGGAAGGCGAGCGCGCCCCCTCCCAACCCTCCCCCGCAAGCGGGGGAGGAAGAAGAGACAAGGGCGCGCGTCGTGGCGGCGTCGGCGAGCAGCAATGTGCCGATGAGCGCGGACCATGGATGGCATGCGCCTTTCGGCGCTCCGCCTCCCTCTTTGTTTTTCGTTGTTGTCGGTGGTGGCAAAAACTCGGGCGCGGACGCGCCGCGGGAATGCTCGCGCTTATCCGCCCCCGCACGCAGTGCGGGGGAGGGGGACCGCGCCCTTGCGCGGTGGAGGGGGCGTGCGGCGATGAGGATTATCTGATGCCGTGCGAGCGGCACCGCCGACGCCCCTTCCACCGCGCTGCTGCGCAGCGCGGTGCCCCTTGCCCGCTTCGCGGGGCAGGATGAAAAGCACCGCGGTTTGCGCGTCAACTGGGGCTCGTGTCTAATTTGCGGATGAAAGAACCCTTGATCGCGAAATCGCTGACGTTCGCACTGATTGCGCTTCTTGCGCTGCCGCTTGGCGCGCGGGGTGAAGAGGCGGCGGCGCGCACGACGCCGCTGGTCACCGCGCAGAACGGCATGGTGGTGGCGCAGGAGGCGCTTGCCGCGCGGATCGGCGTTGAGATTTTGCGGAAGGGCGGCAACGCGGTCGATGCAGCCGTTGCGGTCGGTTTTGCCATGGCGGTGAGTTATCCGCGCGCCGGCAATATCGGCGGCGGCGGATTTATGGTGATCCATCGTGCGGGCGGCGGCGACACGGTGATCGACTATCGCGAGACCGCGCCGGCGGCGATCAACACCACATCGTTCCTCGATGCGCAGGGCAATGCCGATCCGCAAAAGTCGCGCGAGTCCGCGCTTGGCATCGGCGTGCCGGGAACGGTCGCGGGGCTGGCGCTGGCGGAAGCAAAATACGGCTCCGGCCATTTCACGCTCGCCGAGCTCCTGGCGCCGGCGATTGCGCTGGCGCGCGACGGCATTGTTGTCGCCGACGACAATGCCGATTCGCTGCAAGTCGACCGGCCGCGGCTGGCGCGCTGGCCATCGTCGGCGAAGATTTTCCTGAAAGCCGACGGCACCGTACTCGGCGAAGGCGAGAGACTGGTGCAGACGGACCTTGCCGACACGCTCACCGCCATCGCCAAAAACGGCCCGCGCGCATTCTACGAAGGCCCGGTCGCGAAAAAAATCGCCACCGCGGTGCAGGCGGCCGGCGGCGTGATGACCGCTGCCGATCTGAAAGACTATCGCGCGACCGAGCGCGAGCCGGTGCGCGGCACTTATCGCGGCTATGACATCGTCTCGATGCCGCCGCCCTCCTCCGGCGGCGTCGCGCTGATCGAGATGCTCAACATTATCGAGGGCTACGATCTCGCGCGCGAAGAAAGGGCGCAGGCGCTGTTCCTGATGGTCGAAACCATGAAGCGCGCTTACGCCGACCGCGCCTGGTTTCTCGGCGATCCCGACCGCGTGCAGATCCCGGTCGCGCGGCTGACGTCAAAGAGCTACGCGGCGCAATGGCGCGCCACCATCGATCCGGCGCACGCGACGCCGGCGAGCGAAATCCGCGCCGGCGCGATCGTCGAACGCGAAGGCCACAACACCACGCACTTTTCGATCATCGACCGGTTCGGCAATGCGGTTGCCAACACCTACACGATCAACTTCAGCTACGGCCTCGGCCTCGTCGCCGAAGGCACCGGCGTCCTTCTCAACAACGAGCTGGACGATTTCGCCGCCAAGGCGAATGCCCCAAACGCTTACGGACTGCTCGGCGACGCCGCCAACGAGCCGGCGCCCGGCAAACGGCCGCTGTCATCGATGACGCCGACCATCGTGCTCAAGGACGGCAAGCCGTTCCTGGTCACCGGCTCGCCCGGCGGCAGCTTCATCATCAACGTGGTGCTGCAGATCGTCTCAAACGTGATCGACCGCGGCATGGATATCGCAAGCGCGGTGTCGGCGCCGCGCGTTCACGATCAGTGGATGCCTGACCGGGTGACTGCCGAGCTGACGCTGCCGACCGATCTTGTCGCAGCGCTGCAAGCACGCGGCGAAAACGTGGTGGTGCGGCCGCTGACCACGTCGGCCAATTCGATCCTGGTGACGCCCGCTGGCATCACCGGCGCCGCCGATCCGCGCACGCGCGGCGCGCTCGCTGCGGGGTATTAGCGAATGTCGTTATCGCGGGAGACGCCAGCTCAAGCCAGCAAGGTTCGGACGGGTGATGGTGCGGCGATCTTTGACCACACCGATCACGACACCGAGCCGCTCGACAGTAGCAATGATGCGGCCTTTGCGGGCGCGGTCGCAATTCATGTTGGTCGGCGCAATGAAGAAATCCGCGCGATCCACATCGCGCGTCCATTCCAGACGCAAATCTGCTTCTTTCTCGAATTGCACCCGCTCGCTGCACACCGCGACCAGATAATGAAAGCCCGGCCGCATTTTGCCCTCGGTCTTGTCGAGGTAATGTTCAAGGTCGCTCACCGCCTCCGGCATGGTGTTGACCCAATAATCGGTGTCGTAGTTGCGCGACGCGCCGGCGAGGCCGCCGACCAGCGGATTGAAGAACAGATATTCGTCCGGGTGCAGTCGGTAGAGCGTGTCGGCGTTCCAGCCCAGGCCCAGCGCGATGACCGTCGCGGCGGCGGCCACGGCCAGCCGGTTCACATTTTCAAGCCGGGCCAGCAGGCCGTCGAGCCCCAATCCGGCCAGCACCGCGATCGGCGGCACGGTGAACAAAAAATGCCGCATCCCGGTGAACGCCGGCCCATCCACAATTACTTCGCTGAGCAGCGGAACGAAGGCGGCAAACGCCACCAGCATGGCTTGTTTTCGCCAGAGATCGGTCCGTTGGGCGGCGCGTTGCGGCAACACGACGAAAATCAGTCCCAAGCCGGCGCCGATCAGAAGCCAAAGCGTGAGCTTGATCGCCATATAGGTCGGCACGTACCAGCGCGGCACGTCGCCCATCTGATAGACATGGCCGGCGAGGACGGTCTGAATCGGATAATTGAAATCAACGAAATCCGTCAGGCCGCGCAGCGGATTAAGCGGCGCCAAGGCGGCCCACGGCCAAGCCGCAATCATGATCAAATAAGCGATGACGAAGGAAACGGCGAACGGAAGCGCCGAACGGACAACAAAGGCGAGCGTGTTACGCAACGGAACGCCGCGGCTGAGCGGGGCATGAAGGACGACCGCGACCCCCGCGTAGCTGATCAGAAAAACGCCAAGCACGCGAATGCCGAGCGCGCAGCCGCATAGCACGCCAAACAGCACCACCAGATGCCAGCGCGGGCGCGGCAATTCGCGGCCGATCAGCACCAGGAGCCAGAGCGCTGCCATCACGGCGGCGGCGAACGGGATGTCTTTGGTGTGGTTGAACATCGCGCCGTACCAGGTGCCGCAAACCGCAAGCGCGGCCGCCGCCAGAAGTCCGGCGCGCGGCCCGGCGATGGCTCGTGCTGTCGCCCACACCGCGGCGAGGCCGCCGACACCGCACAGCGCCGTGAGCAGATGCCGAACTTCGTACATATCGAGCGGAAGAAGCTTCTCGAGACCGACCGCGATGACGTCAAACAGGCCGCCATACAGGTAGAGGTTTCGGAAATGAAACAGCGCCTGGTCGACGAAGCCGCTCGTGTAATAGGCGATGATCATCTCGCCGTAACGCTGCTGCACTTCCTCGTCGTTGGAGATGGCGTAGTCTTTGAAGGTGAAAGCGACGAGCGCAATCAGCGTGCCGAACAGCAGCAGCGCGGCGACATCGTACCGATTGAGGCGCGCAAGCGGTCCGCCGCGCCACAGCCGAACCGCAGCGCGATAACCAACATCGACAAACCGTTGCGGCAAGCTAATCGCTCGTACAGCGCGCCCGGGCATCACCGGCGTTTTATCTCCCAATCATCGGGTATTTTCGCGCGAAGCGATCACCAGTGCCATGGCCCCCGCCCCAACAAGGCACCAAAATCAATCGGTAACGTAAAGACTAGCGCGAAATCCCGGTCAAGCGCCTGCGGCATCGCGCCACGTTTTTTCGGGTTTTTACCCCTTGGGCGCGCCCAAACCAAGGAGCTTGAGCGCGTTTTCCTTCAGGATCAGCGGCCGCACATCGGGCTTGATGTCGAGCTTGTCGAAGTCGCTGATCCAGCGGTCCGGCTTGATGACCGGCCAGTCCGAACCGAACAGCACTTTGTGCTTCAGAAGCGAGTTGGCGTAGCGGACCAGAATTGGCGGGAAGTATTTCGGCGACCAGCCGGACAGGTCGATATAGACGTTCGGCTTGTGCTGCGCGACCGACAGCGCCTCCTCCTGCCACGGAAACGACGGATGCGCGAGGATGATCGGCATATCGGGAAAATCGACCGCGACGTCGTCCATAAACATCGGATTGGAGTACTTCAGCCGGATGCCGGCGCCGCCGGGCATGCCCGAGCCCACCCCGGTCTGACCGGTATGAAACAACGCCGGCAGTCCGGCTTCCGCAATCGCCTCGTAGAGGACATAGGCGCTGCGGTCGTTTGGATAAAAGCCCTGCATCGAGGGATGAAACTTGAAACCGCGCACGCCGAATTCGCGAATAAGCCGCCGCGCTTCCCGTGCGCCGGTTTTTCCCTTGGCCGGGTCGATGCTCGCAAAGGGAATGAGAACGTCGCTGTTGGCCGCCGCCTTTTCCGCCACCTCTTCGTTCGGATAGCGCCGATAACCGGTCTCGCGTTCGGCGTCGACCGGAAAAATCACCGCGCCGATCTTGCGCTCGCGATAATAGGCCGCGGTGTCTTCGATGGTCGGGCGATTGTTTGGTTGATTGAAGTAGATCGCCATTTGCGCTTGGAGATCGTCGTAACCGTCGTCTTGATGCGTGCCGCACGGCTCCTCGGCATGAGTATGGACATCGATCGCGATCAGTTCATTGACGTTCACGGAACACGCTCCCGGCTTATCGTGGTGATAGTGGAACACATCGATGGACCAACGTATAGCGGGATGCCACTTGCACAACGCGCCATATCGTTCCGATCAGTTGCGCAGCGCAGCGAGCACTTCGTCCGGACGTTCGCTCATCAGCATGTGGCCGGCGCCTTCAAGGATCGTGACGCGGCAGCCGGAAATCGCCGCGGCAACGGCTTTGCCGCTCTTGGCCGGCGTCATCAGGTCGCGGCTTCCCTGAATCACGATCGACGGAGCAGTCACTTTCACCGCCGCGGCGAGCGCGTCCTGATAATCGTTGCAGGCGGACAGATCGGCGAACAATACGCCGGGCCGGGCGCGTTCGAGGAGCCGCTCGGCGCCGCCCAGCATCCACAGACCCGGCGTTCCCGAGCCGCCGAGCGTGGCGTGGTAACCCTCGCCCCAAAGCGAAATCATATCGATTGCCGCATGATCGTTTGCTTTCGCCGCATTCAAAAGCTCGTCCGACACTCGCATCGGCGCAGCGGTCGCGATGAGCGCGAGCGCACTGACTTTTTCAGGATGCCGCGCGGCGGTCGCCAATGCCACGAGCGATCCCATGGAGTGACCGATCAACCGCGCCGCGCGGATGCCCGCGGCATCGATCAGCGCCGCGGTCCAGTCGGCGAGTGCGCCAATCGATGAAAGCGCCGGGCCCGCCGAACGGCCATGTCCCGGCAGATCGGGCGCGAGCACGCCAAACCCGTGATACGCGAACGCTCGCGCCAGCAGCGCCCAGGCGGTGTGATCAAAACCGGCACCGTGCAGAAAAATGATCGCCGGCAGAGCTGGATCGAAATCGCGGCCGCCGGTGCCGGCGAAGACTTCTCTTCCCTCAACAACCAGCCGCATCGCCTCAAGCTTTCTGCGAGGCGCGCAACGCCTGTCCGAAATCGTCGATAATGTCGCCGACGGCCTCAAGCCCCACCGAAATCCGGATCAGCTCCTCGCCAACACCCGCAGCTGCGAGCGCCGCCGCATCCATCTGCTGATGCGTGGTGCTCGCCGGGTGGATCACCAGCGTCTTGGCATCGCCGACATTGGCGAGATGGCTCGAGAGCCGCACCGCCTCGATGAATTTGCGGCCGGCGGCGCGGCCGCCCTTGATGCCAAAGCTGACGATCGAGCCCGCTCCTTTCGGCAACAGCTTTTGCGCCAGCGCGTAGTCCGGATGCGTTTCCAGCGACGGATGCAGAACCCAGTCGACCGCCGGATTCTTGCGCAGGAAGGCAAGTACCGCTGCCGTGTTTTCGATGTGGCGTTCCATCCGCAGTGCCAGCGTCTCTACACCTTGCAGCAAATGAAACGCGTTGGTTGGCGACAAACAGGCGCCGAAATCGCGCAAGCCTTCCGCGCGGGCACGCATGATGAAAGCGGACGGCCCGAACTCGTCGGCAAAGACGATACCGTGATAACCGGCATACGGCTTCGTCAGCGTCGGGAATTTCTCGGACACCTGCCAATCGAAGCGGCCGCCGTCGATGATCGCGCCGCCAATGGCGATGCCGTGCCCGCCGATCCATTTGGTGAGGGAGTGCATGACAATGTCGGTGCCGAGCGCGAGCGGCCGGCTCAGATACGGCGTCGCAAATGTGTTGTCGATCAGGAGGGGGATGCCGGCGTCGTGCGCAATTCCGGCCACCGCCGGGATATCGAGAACTTCCAGGCCCGGATTGCCGATGGTCTCGGCGATCACCACCCGGGTCTTTGGCCCGATGGCAGCGCGCAAGCCGTCGTGATCGCGCGGCTTGACGAAGGTGGTGGTGATGCCAAAGCGCGGCAGCGTATGGGTAAGGAGATTGATACTGCCGCCATAGAGCGACGCGGACGCGACGATATGATCGCCGGCGCCAAGCAGCGTCGCGATGGCAAGATGCATCGCCGCCATTCCGCTTGCCGTACAAACCGTACCGACGCCATCTTCGAGCGCCGCCAACCGCTCCTCCAGCACCGCGGTCGTCGGATTGGAAATGCGGGTGTAGATGTGACCGGCGCGTTCCAGATTGAACAAGCCGGCGGCGTGATCGGCATCATCGAAGACATAGGAAGTGGTCTGATAGATCGGCACCGCGCGCGAACGCGTGACCGGATCGGGGTGCTGTCCGGCATGCAGGCTCAAGGTTTCGAACGCGGGCGGTTTCGGCGCGGCCATGGTCTTCTCGTAACAAGAAAATATGTGGTTATACCAGTGTCGCCGGCCCGGCACTTATGGTGATCGCGAATTTTGCCTGGCACATTGATCGCAATCTCGTAGCGCGCAACAATCTCGGCGGCTAACGGTGGTGTGATTAAAAGCGACGATGCCGGGAGATTGCCATGAAACTGGACGGCGGGTGTTATTGCGGCCATGTCCGCTATGAGGCCGAGGGCGAACCGATGCTCAAAGCACAATGCCATTGCCGCGAATGCCAATACATCAGCGGCGGCTCGCCAAATATGTTCATGCTGATGCCGCCGGCCGGCTTCACCTATACCAAAGGAACGCCCAAGCAGTTTTCGCGCAGCGACCTTGAAAAGGCCGTGACGCGGGAATTCTGCGCCGAATGCGGAACTCATCTGGCCACGCGGCGACCGGGTTTGCCTGCGGTCATTTTGAAAGTCGGCACGCTCGACGAGCCAAGCCTTTTCGGCAAACCGCAGATGGCAATCTTCACGATCGACAAACAGGCTTTCCATCAAATCCCCGAGGGCTTGCCGACCTTCGAACGACTGCCGCCGCGGTAGACGCGCAACACGCAATTGTGCCGATTGCGAGCCCTTAGAGACGCTTCCCTTGGTGAGGCGTCTTCCACCAATCGTGCTTGGTGTACGCTATCCCGACTTCACGAAAGCCGTCGCCGAAAGCCCCATCGTGAAACGTCACATCGGTATCAGTCGTTTTCCACGTAAAGATTGGTTTGTCAGGTATAAGGTTGGAGACCTCAGACTGCTGTCCATAAGCTTTAAGTAAGGCATCCTTGGCCTTGCAAAATTGATCCGAAAGATCGCCCTTTCGAATAATCGATTGGAGTTGGATTCTATATAATCCGTTGTCGTAGAACTCCAACCACACCGCGAAATTGCAGCCCGCAGCAGAATACTCTTCAAGACCCAATACTTTCTCCGGTCCTGGCGCGAACATGTGATTGTAGTACTCAAAGTTTGGGTAAGCCAGTTCAACTTGTTGTTTGGTCATGCCCCAATGAAGCAAGGGCCAGCCACCGATCCCGCCCGCGGCTGCCGTTTGAATGAGAAGAAGAATTGCCAGTGCACCTAAAAAGAATCGCATGGCTGGTACCCTCCGACTCACACCAAGATGCCAGTATGCTCTCTCTTTTTGCACAACAACTCAATCTGACAGGTCGCCAAATCTCTGTGCCGATCATCCATGCGGGCGGCGTATATGGCGTAAATCGCTAGCCCAATGCAGTAGAGGCGACTCAGGCCTTGAGCACCGCGAGATCCTCGAAACCCGGCTTGTATACTATGATTTTTTCGAACACTTCCGATGGGAGCTTGAGGCCAGTGGTGGTGATTTCCTGGCCTTGGGCCGCGTCGGCCCAATCGACGACGATCAGGAGCCAATAAGCATCGCATGGCACATAGTCGGCGGCCTTCGATTCCTTCTCGGCGACGATCTTCTGAAGCCTTGCGGCCGGCATTTCTTCGTAGGAGTACACTTGACCGGGCCGGACCCAAGTGGGTTTCGGCCATTCCCTACCGCTCGACCAGATGGACGCGATCTCAGGCATGTCGGGGAAGCTCTCCGGGTAGTACCGACCAATAGGCTGCGTATCGATGCGCGTAGCGAACTGAGCCAATTTCTTTGGTAACGCTTTTCTGGTCACTGACGTGATCGGCTTGTTCGGGGCAAATTCTATCGTCAGTTCGATGCCTCTGCCGCCATCGGCCAAGTAAAGCCGGTGTGCCTCGGATGCGACCTCGTAGCGGCGACGGCGCTGGCGTTGCTCGCTTTCTTCGTCACTGCCTGGCTCAAGGTAGAAGTTGGTGATCTCAATACCAACCACGCGCTGGCCGGTCACTAAAACGTCTGGCTTGTCTGCGTAGGACACGGTGCCAGGCGGCAGAGCGTAGGCTTGGCTGAAGCGCTCGAAATAGGCGCGCTCGATGTCGCGGTTTGATTTTTTGGCAAGGGCCAATGCTGTGGAAACCTCGAAATCGTTGTTACCCTGGTGTTACCCTGAATCAAAATCGGCAAGACCGCGATAACGGCTAAATGCTTGATTGGGCGACCTGAAGACATAAAGTGACAGACGACACGTGTGTAACACTCTTCGCTTTTTGGCGGGACCTATGAATGCCGCGGAAAGTGAGTTCGGTGATGGAAGAACGCCTACGCTTTGTCGCCCGGCACCAGGTTGCCGCCCAGTGTCTCAGTACGATCTGTTACCCATGTATCCGGGCTGGGCAAATCTGAAATTGGAGCGGGCGAAGGGATTCGAACCCTCGACCCCAACCTTGGCAAGGTTGTGCTCTACCCCTGAGCTACACCCGCATCCGTATGGGTAGGACGACGGCACAAAGTGTACCGCGTTGCCAAGCTATGCCAAAGACCTAAACGCTTTGCAACCGCACAGCCCGTAGCCCATAAACCCGCCGATGCCCGCCTCGCCTGAGGAACTATTTGCATATTTGGATAATCTTGGGATTGCGTACCAGACGGTAACGCATCCGCCGGAGTTCACCGTGGAGGAAGCACGTGCAGTGCGAGGCAACGCGGCCGGCGGTCACACCAAGAATTTGTTTCTGCGCGACAAAAAGGGCGCGCTGTTTCTGGTGGTGGCGCCCGAAGACGCGGCGATCGAACTGAAATCGCTGCATCGGCTCCTCGGCGCCTCCGGCCGCTTCTCGTTCGGCTCGGCCGAACTGATGCGCGAACTACTTGGCGTCGAGCCAGGTTCGGTAACGCCCTTTGCCGTCATCAACGACAAAGGCGGACGCGTGACGGTCATTCTCGACGCCGCCATGATGGTGCACGACGTGCTCAACTTTCATCCCTTGGTGAACACCGGCACCACGACGATTTCCCGCGAGGGTCTGCTCAAATTCCTCGAAGCCACGGGGCACCATCCCCGGATCGAGGCGATTTCGGCCGCCGCCTCGTGAACCTTGCGATTGCATTCGGCCGCCTTATTCCCATTTAATCAGGCGAACAGGGAAGCTGGCGCCCCGAAAGGGCCGAAAGGGAAGGCGTTTCAAGGAGATGTTGCAGGAAGCCCAAACCACCGCGGCAGACGGGTTCGTCAAGGACACGACGACCCAAGCTTTCGTCAAGGACGTTATCGAGGAATCGAAGCGGCAGCCGGTTCTGGTCGATTTCTGGGCGCCCTGGTGCGGCCCCTGCAAACAGCTCACGCCGATTCTCGAGAAGGTCGTGCGCTCCGCCAAGGGCAAGGTGAAGCTCGCCAAAATGAACATCGACGAGCATCCGGCCATTCCCGGTCAGATGGGTATCCAGTCCATTCCTGCCGTGATCGCGTTCGTCAACGGGCAACCGGCTGACGGTTTCATGGGGGCATTGCCGGAGAGCCAGGTGACGGCCTTTCTGGAACGCGTGACCAAGGGCGGCATCGGCGGCGAGGCAAAGGATTTGCTCAAGGCTGCGGATGCAGCACTCGCCGCGGGCGACGCCGCGAACGCGGCAACGCTTTATGCCGAGCTTCTCGCCGAGGACAACACCAATATCCAGGCACTGGCCGGACTGACGCGGTGTTATGTCGAAACCGGCGCGATCGAGCAGGCAAAGCAGACGCTGGCGATGGTGCCGGAAGCCAAACGCAACGACACCGCAGTCGCCGCGGCGCGTGCCGCGCTGGAATTGGCCGAACAGGCCAAGACGCTCGGGCCTGTTGCCGAACTGGAGCAGAAAGTCGCCGCCAATCCGCTCGACCATCAGGCTCGCTTCGATCTCGCGCTCGCGCTCAACAGCAAGGGCAGCCGGATGGAGGCGCTTGAAAATCTGATCAGCATCGTGAGGCGCGATCGCAAATGGAATGACGACGGCGCCCGCAAGCAGCTGGTGCAGTTCTTTGATGCGTGGGGTCCGGTCGACGAAGCCACGATTGAGGGCCGCAAGAAGCTTTCGTCGATCCTGTTCGCGTAAGATTGCACCTCTGCACCGGGGGTGACGCGCGCGCGTACGGAGTACGGCATGCCGATTAATGCCACCTACAAGGGGCCTGAAGATCTCCCCGGCGTGATCGCGGTATTTCCGTTGCCGGGCGCGTTGCTGCTGCCGCGCGGACAAATGCCGCTCAACATTTTCGAGCCGCGCTATCTGGCGATGATTGACGATGCGCTTCGCTCCGGATTGCGTCTCGTCGGCATGATCCAGCCCGATCCGGCCCATCCGGGGCCTGACGAGACGAAGCCGAAGCTATTTCGCATCGGCTGCGTCGGACGCATGACCCAGTTTGCGGAGAGCGGCGATGGCCGCTATCTGCTCGAGCTCACCGGCATCGCCCGTTACCGTATCGAAGAGGAACTCGCCGTTGCCACTCCCTATCGGCAATGCCGCGTGACTTATCATCCCTTCGTTGCCGACTTCACCGCGCGCAAGGGCGAAGACGAGGTCGACCGTAAAGCGCTGCTGCGTGCACTCGCGGATTTCCTCAAGTCCAATAATCTCAAGGCCGACTGGGACGGCATCGAGAACGCGCCGAACGAAGCGCTGGTCAATGCGCTGGCAATGATGTCGCCGTACGGCAGTGCGGAGAAGCAGGCTCTGCTGGAAGCGCCGGACCTTAAGACACGCGCCGAGATCTTGGTGGCGGTGACCGAGATCGAACTTGCCAAGGGCGGAACCGGCGAGACCACGCTTCAGTAGCGTGACGACGCCGCGGCGGATGGGATTGCTCTCGTGATTTGTGGTAAGTGACGCGCATGGGAGCTTGCCAATGTCATCCGACCATCCCGGCGATACGATCGACCCGAAACTCCTGGAAATCCTGGTCTGCCCGCTGACCAAAACGCCGCTCGAATACGACGCGGAGAAACAGGAGCTAATCTCGCGCGCGGCCAAGCTCGCTTATCCGATCCGCGACGGCATTCCGATCATGCTGCCGGAAGAAGCGCGCCGGATTGAGTGAAGCTGGCGGCGCGGCCAACCGTGCAGGAGAATAGTCCGTGATCAAAATCTGGGGCCGCAATACGTCGTCCAACGTCCAAAAGGTGATGTGGGCGATCGGCGAAATCGGGCTGCCGCACGAGCGGATCGATATTGGCGGACCGTTCGGGAAAAACCGCGACCCAGCCTATCTCGCCATGAATCCGAACGGGCTGGTGCCGACGCTCGAAGAAGAAGACGGATTTCTGCTCTGGGAATCAAACACGATCGTGCGCTATCTCGCCACCAAGCACCGCGCCACGGTGCTTGAACCGGTTGATCTCCATGCGCAGGCGCGGGCCAGCGCCTGGATGGATTGGCAGCTCAGCGTGCTTGCCCCGGCCATCACGCCGGGCTTCGTCGGCTTGATCCGCACGCCACCGGAAAAACGCGATCACGCGGCAATCGAAGAGTCAAAAAAGCGGACGACGGCGGCAATCACCATCCTGGACGGGCAGCTCGCCAAGACCGCTTACGTCGCGGGCGACGCATTCTCCTACGGCGATATTCCTGCCGCAGTGATGGCCAATCGTTATCGGCAGCTCGTGCCGGAGCGGCCGCCGCTCCCTAATTTCGAGCGATGGTATGCGGCAATTTCCGCGCGTCAGGCGTTCAAGGATCAGGTCGCGGCCGTGCCGATGGCGTAGCCGCTACTCTGCAGCCACCCGCGAAGCGCCGGATCGCGCCGACACGATGTAATCCATCGCTGCCTGGACCCCGCCTTTCTTGTGCGGCACCCCGGCAACCGCCAGCGCCATTTCGGTAGCGGCCAGCGCTCCGATCAACGTCGCGTCGTTGATATCGCCCATATGGCCGATGCGGAAATACTTCTTCGCGAACGGGCCGAAGCTCGCGCCGTAAGCAATGTTGAAGGTGTTGAGCGCGACATCGCGGAATTGATCGGCATCGTAGCCGTCGGGCAGCAGCACAGCAGTGACCGTCGGCGAATAGTACTTCGCCTCGCGGCAAAGCACTTCCAGTCCCCACGCCCGCACGGCGCGGCGGGTCGCTTCGCCCAATCGGTCGTGGCGGGCAAACACGTTATCGAGCCCTTCTTCGTGCAGCATCTCGATCGCGGTATCGAGGCCGTACAGCATCTGCGTTGCCGGCGTGTAGGGAAAGAAACCCTGCTTGGCCATCGTCAGCATGTCGTCCCATTGAAAGAACGACCGCGGCAGCTTCGCCGTCTTTGACGCACGCAAGGCTTTCTCGCTCACCGCGTTGAACGACATGCCGGGCGGCATCATCAGGCCCTTCTGCGCGCCGCCGATGGTGACGTCGACGCCCCACTCGTCATGCCGATAATCAGTCGAGGCGAGCGACGAGATCGTGTCGACCAACAAAAGCGCCGGATGACCGGCGGCGTCGATGGCTTTGCGGATCTGGTCGATCGGCGACAAGCAGCCGGTCGCGGTTTCGTTGTGCAGCACGCAAACCGCTTTGATCTCGTGCGCCTTGTCCTCGCGCAAATGTTCTTCGATGATTTTCGGATCGGCGCCGACACGCCAGTCGGTCTTGATGAATTCAGGCTTGAGCCCAAGCCGCTCCGCCATGACTTTCCACAACGTGGCAAACTGGCCGGTCTCGACCATCAGCACGCGATCGCCGGGCGACAGCGTGTTGACGAGCGCGGCCTCCCAGGCGCCGGTGCCGGTCGCGGTGTAAATGATCACCGGCTGCGTCGTCTTGAAAATCGTCTTGATGCCTTCAAACACGCGCTTGGCAAGTTTCGAAAACTCAGGCCCGCGCTGATCAATCAGCGGCATGTCGATTGCGCGCATGATGCGATCGGGTAACATCGTCGGCCCGGGAATTTGCAAAAATTGGCGTCCGGGAAGACGCGATGCATTCTGCGGCATTGCTTCGAACTCCTGCGGACGCTTGCGTTAGTCCCGGCCGCGCCTCGTCCGAGGGCGCCGCGGCGTGGCCTTGTTCCCCGAATGCACCCCGTGGGTCAAGCCTCGCCGCACCAAGATCGGGCAAGCGCATAGCGGCATCTCGCCACGGAAAATCTGTTTTCGAACGCGCGAAAGTGATCGCCGCTAAAATCTTGTTTGACAGGAATTATCTTCCATATACAAAAGCTTGGAGGGGTAAAAAGAGAAGAAAATTCTTTCTTTGGCCCCTGCAAAAGTTGGAAGAAACGATGGGAATTTCGGCGAGAGAAGCGTCGCTTGTTCTTTCAGGCAACGGCCATGAGCTTCTGCCGGCAGCGGCCGGCAGCGTAGCGCCGAAAAATTCATGGCCCGCCGCAAACGGCAACGGCGTGTTGGAGGATTCCGCCCCCGCCACATTGGCCGAGCAAGCTTCCCGACTGAACAGCTCGCTCATTGAACTTAAGCCGTGGGAGCGCCTAGCCCGCTTTCGTGAGGAAGTCCCGGGAAAAACGGTGCTCACGACGAGTTTCGGCATGGAGGGTCAGGTCATCCTCCACCTGATCGCCGAGCACGACGTCGACGTGGACATTGCGACACTCGATACCGGCAGGCTGTTTCCCGAAACTTACGCGCTTTGGGCGGAGACCGAGCAGCGTTACGGCCGACGCATCGAAGCGATCTACCCGCAGCACGCCAACCTCGAAGCCCTCGTGAAGAAGGACGGTGTAAACGGCTTCTACAAATCGCGGGATGCCCGTCTTGCTTGTTGCCGCGCCCGTAAAGTCGAACCGCTTAATCGCGCGCTTGCCGGCGCCGCTGGCTGGATTGCCGGGTTGCGCGCCGACCAATCCAGCCACCGAGAGAGCACCAGGCTCGTCAGTGTTGACGAGCGCAAGCTCTTAAAACTCAACCCGCTGTTGGATTGGACCCGCGATCAGGTCCATGCGTTCGCCGTGGCCAACAAGGTGCCGATCAATCCGCTGCATGCCAAAGGGTTCGTCTCCATCGGATGCGCGCCATGCACCAGAGCCGTTGCGGCCGGCGAGCCCGAACGGGCCGGACGCTGGTGGTGGGAGGAAGACGACAAGAAGGAGTGCGGCCTTCACCTGACTGCCGATCAGCGATTGGTTCGCGCCGTCGCGTCGTGAAGCTTCAGCGCTCCGCTGCCAGCGCGCTCTCATGCCAGCGGCGCAGCGACAAATGGCTGACGAGCGACAATAAGTAAAAGATAACGATACCGGCGAGCGAGAGTAAAATCAGCGCCGCGAACATCCGCGGGATATTGAGCCGGTAGCCGGATTCAACGATCCGGTAAGCAAGGCCTGAGCCGGCCCCCGCCGAGCCCGCTGCGATTTCGGCAACGACGGCGCCGATCAGCGACAATCCGCCGGCGATACGCAGGCCACCGAGAACGTAGGGCAGCGCGGATGGCAGTTTGAGATGCCACAACGTCTGCCCGCGCGATGCGCCGTACAGCGCAAACAGGTCGGCGAGATTGCGATCGACCGAATTCAGGCCGAGCGTCGTATTTGCCAGCACCGGAAAGAACGCGACGATCCAGGCGCAGACGAGTACCGCCGCATACTGCGGAAGATAGACCAACAGGAGCGGCGCGATGGCGACGATCGGCGTGACCTGTAGGATCACCGCATAAGGGTAGAGCGAGTATTCGACCAGCCGCGATTGGTTGAACAGAACTGCGAGGCCGACGCCGCCGGCCGCCGCGAGCAGAAACCCCTCGACGGTCGTTGTCAGCGTGACCAGCAACGATTGCGACAGCAGCCCCCAATCGGAGACCAGCGTCCGCACGATGAGCCAAGGCGACGGCAGCACGTAAGGCGGAATGCCGCCGATCCACACCGCCAATTCCCAGATCGTGAGAGCGATCGCCAGCACGACGATCGGCAAAACTATTCGCAACATCCGCTCCCGCTGGGCGCGGCTATCGCGGCGCAAGCTTGAGAGGCGCGGCTTCATGGCCCGCCGCCGGCCGCCGTGGCCTCGATCAACGCCGCCGACGTGCGGCGGCAGAACGCCACATACTCGACCGATGTACGAAAATCGGCGTCACGAGGATATGGCGCATCGACCGCAAGCTCGGTGAATATCCGGCCCGGACGCGGCGCCATGACTGCGATACGGCTCGACAAATAGACCGACTCGAATACCGAGTGCGTGACAAAGATGATGGTGGTGCACAACGCCTGCCACATCCGAAGCAGATCGTCGTTGAGCGAAAATCGCGTGATCTCATCGAGTGCGGCAAACGGCTCGTCCATCAGCAAAAGCTGCGGCTCGGTGACAAGCGCCCGCGCGATTGAGACGCGCATACGCATGCCGCCGGACAGTTCTCGCGGATAGGAGGCAGCAAACGAACGTAGGCCGACACGATCAAGGACCGCTTCCACGCGTTCGGCGGCATTATCTTCGGCCGCACCTTTCAGCTTTAGCGGCAGTGATACGTTGTCGGTCACGGTGGCCCAGGGCATCAGCGTCGGCTCCTGAAATACAAAACCGATCCTGCCGCCGCTACTGGCCGGAGTGCCGACCTGCGACCATTCGATAGCGCCGACGGTCGGCGCGCTTAGGCCCGCAATAATGCGAAGCGCCGTCGATTTCCCGCAGCCCGATGGTCCGAGCAGCGAGACGAATTCCCCCGGCCGGACTTCGAGATTGAGCCCGGCGAGTGCACGCGTGCCGTTCGGAAAATCCTTGCCGACGTCGCGCAGCGCAACGAGCGGCGCCGGGCGCGATGCGGTCGCAGGCGGCATCGGGATCGCTATCGTTTCGGCCGCAAGTCGAGCCCGACCTTCTTGTTGACGAATTGCAGCGTGTAGGATTTACGATAATCGAGAGCGGCTTTCACCACGCCCGCGCGCACCATCTTGTCGAAAAAATCCTTCACGCGCGCATCGGTCATGGCGCCGATGCCGAGCGTAGTAGCATCGCCGGAATCAACGATGCCATATTGCTTCATCTTGGCGACCGAATATGCCAGCAGTTCGTCCGTCATCTCCGGGTTCTGCGACTTGATCAGCGCATTGGCCGGAGCGTTGTTGCCATAGAGATAATTGTACCAGCCGATGACCGACGCATCGACGAAGCGCTGCACGAGGTCGGGTTTCTTCTCGACCAGCTCACTCCGGGTCTCGATCAAAGTCGAATAGGCAGAAAACCCTTCGTCGGCGAGGAGGAAGATTTTCGGTTTGAATTTTCCCTCCTTCTCGACCGCGAACGGTTCGGAGGTCACATAACCCTGCATCGCGCTCGATTTATCGACGATAAACGGCTGCGGATTGAAGGTGTACGGCTTCACTTTGTCTTCCTTGAAGCCGTAGTCGGCCTTGAGCCATTGGAAATAGCTCGCCACTCCCTCGCTCGAAACAAACAGCGTCAGATTTTTCAGATCGGTGAATTTATCGATGCCCCGATCGGGGTGCGCGAGAAGGACCTGGGGGTCCTTCTGAAACATCGCGGCGACCTCGATCGTCGGCACACCATGCGCCACAGCGTCAAAGCCTTGCAGCGTATTTGCACTCATGAAGAAGTCGATCTTGCCAACCACTAGTAGCATGCGATTGTTGGCATTCGGGCCGCCCGGAAGAATGGTCACGTCGAGGCCATATTTCCGGTAGGTGCCGTCGGCGAGTGCCTGGTAGAAGCCGCCATGCTCGCCCTCAGCCAGCCAGTTGGTGCCGAAGGTGACCTTGTCGAGCGCCTGGGCGCTGGCCGGCACGGTCAATGCCGCAGCCCATAGGCCGAAAAAAGCGAAAACCATCCGGGATGTTCTGGCGAACCGCATAGGTTGCTCCTTTCCGCCGGCGCGGCGACAATACCGCATGATAGCGAAAAAGTGGTCAGCGGTTTTCGGATAGGATCGCGGTTTCGCCACCAAATCGAACGCGAACATCAACGAATTTGCCAATGAATTTGCCAATGAATTTGCCAAGACGCGACTGGACGGAGATGACCTGGCAGGAGCTTACCGATGCTGGCGCAGCAACAGCGCGCTGGATCGCGGTGCTGCCGCTTGCCGCAGTGGAGCAGCATGGGCCGCATCTGCCGCTCGGCGTCGATAGCTTCATCGCCGAAGCTTATGTGGCGCGAGTTCGCAACATTCTGCCCGATGAGCTTCCGGTTACGTTTCTGCCGGTGCAGCGCATCGGCGTTTCCGTCGAACATCTGGCGTATCCCGGGACGCTAACACTGTCGGCCGCGACCGCAATCGCCACCTGGACGGAACTCGGCGAGAGCCTGGCGCGTTGCGGGGTGCGCAAGCTCGTTCTCGTCACCAGCCACGGCGGCAATACCGCCGCCATGGAATTGGTGGCGCGTGATCTGCGCGCGAGGTTGGGAATGCTCGCGGTGACAGTCGGCTGGCATCGCTTCGGCTATCCGGAGGGCGCATTCTCGGTCAAAGAGAAAAAGCATGGCATTCACGGCGGCGATATCGAAACTTCGCTGATGCTCGCCGCGGTACCGGAAACAGTGCGCATGGAAAAGGCACCCAACGCGATCCCCGCCACCGTGGCGATGGCGCTCGAATTCAAATGGCTCGGCGCTTATCGCCCCGCCGGCTTCGCCTGGATGACGCAGGACATCAATGCGACCGGCGCGATCGGCGACGCGACGCTGGCGAGCGCGGCCAAGGGCGAGGCGGCACTCATCCACGGTGCCCAAGCCTTTGTGGAACTGCTTCGCGAGGTGGATCGTTTCGATCTCACGAGATTGCGTGAGGGGCCACTGGTTTAGAGTTTCGCCCGGAATAACGGAGCCAATTTTGAAAAGGCCGTGCTCCGCCGGAACAATAACCGTGAATTGATTGAGGCGGAACCGGTTGCCCTACGGCGGAATAATCGTGTCATGCACTGCTCGTAAAATTGATTTGGGATCCGATTCCGATCCCGCGTTATCAAGGAGACTGAAATGAAAGCTCAAGATGCCAAGTCGTTGCAGACGGCCGCACTCGCAACGCCTACCGACCTGCAATCAAACGCCGTCCGCGACCTCGCCGGCGCGCTCAATATGCTGCTTGCCGACATGTTTACACTTTATCTGAAAACCAAGAATTTTCATTGGCACGTCTCAGGTCCGCACTTCCGCGATTACCATCTGATGCTGGACGAGCACGCCGACCAGATTTTCGCCACCACCGACCCCATTGCCGAGCGCGTGCGCAAGATCGGCGGTACCACGCTGCGCTCGATCGGCAACATCGCGCGCTTGCAGCGCATCGAGGACAACAATGCGGATTTCGTGACGCCGCTGGACATGCTGGCCGAGCTTCGCGACGACAACAAACAACTAGTGGCAAACCTGCGCGAGACGCATGACCTTTGCGACGAGCACCGCGATGTCGCCACCGCAAGTTTGATCGAGGTCTGGATCGACGAGGCCGAGCGGCGAACGTGGTTCCTGTTCGAAGCCACGCGCACACGAGGCGAGTGACATCGCTTTCGAGACCGCGCGAAACCGGTCCCTCGCGCGCATGGCGCAAGGGCCGAAGATTGTCAGGCCGCGATCTTCACGTATTCGAAATCGCCGGGCTTGTTGTCGATGCCGAGCCGCGGCGGCGATATCCAGTTGGCGAATTGACCCGGCTCCGAAACCGGCTTCATCAAGCTGACGATGTAATCGCCGTCGCTGCGCGAAGGCAACCACTTGTCGAGATTCTGGCTCCAGGTGGCGGCATCGACAATGACGCCGACCGGAGAGATCTTCACATCCTTGAACTCGCCGATCTGGCGGTGGAAGCCGACGTGGGGCAGTTCAAGTTTGAAGTTGACGCCGGTCTTGGCCATGATCTTGTTCCAGCGGTCGAGGCCACGCTGGCAATCGGTGGTGTAGTCGTCGCGCAGCCGCATATTGACCGCGGTCAGCGCCGGCTCGTCGACCCTCTTGATCTCACCATCGACCAGTTTGAGCACCGGATAGGTCGCGTGTTCGAGCCGGTGATCGTCTTCGATCTTGGTCTCCTGGAAGCGGCCCTTGAGGCTGGCGTTGAACGCGTTGGCGGCGTTGGTCGAAACCTCCGAGCCGAACAGATCGAGCGACAGCGAATAGTGCAGATTGAGTTTCTTCTGGATGGTCGGCAAGTCGATGACGCCGAGTGCCCGCACTTTGGCGATTTCGTTTGGATCCTCGATGCCGGCCGCCAGCATCGCCTCGCAAGTCCGCTGGACGGTGCGACCGACGCCGGTCTCGCCGACAAACATATGGTGCGCCTCTTCCGTCAGCATGAAGCGGCAGGTGCGCGACAGCGGATCGAAGCCCGATTGCGCCAGGCTTTCGAGTTGCATCTTGCCGTCGCGGTCGGTGAAGAACGTGAACATAAAAAACGACAGCCAGTCGGGCGTCGCCTCGTTGAAGGCGCCGAGCATGCGCGGCTTGTCGGCGCTGCCGGAGCGGCGCTGCAGGAGTTCAGCCGCTTCCTCGCGGCCGTCGCGGCCAAAGTACTTTTGCAGGATGTAGACCATCGCCCAGAGATGACGGCCTTCCTCGACGTTGACCTGGAAAACGTTGCGCAGATCGTAGAGCGACGGCGCGGTCTTGCCGAGATAGCGCTGCTGCTCGACCGAGGCCGGTTCGGTGTCGCCCTGGATGACGATGAGACGGCGCAGCATGGCGCGATATTCGCCGGGCACGTCCTGCCAAACCGGATCGCCGTAATGGTGGCCGAATGGAATCTTCCGGTCGTCCTCCTTGGGAGCAAGCAGAATCCCCCAGCGGTATTCGGGCATCTTCACATAGTCGAACTTCGCCCAGCCTTTCGGATCAACCGACACGGCAGTGCGCAGATAGACCAGTGCCTGCTGAAAGCCTTCCGGCCCCATATCCATCCACCAGTCGATATACCCCGGATGCCAGCTCTCGAGCGCGCGCAACACTTGGCGGTCTTCGACGAGATTGACGTTGTTCGGGATCTTGGTCGAGTAGTCGACGTTCTCGATGATCATGGCTGGCTCCTGTCGGGCCTAGACTCTGCGGGTATCAAACACCGGCTGCTGACCGGTGCCGTAGCGCTTGAGTGCGCCGTCCTCGCCGACCGCGTTGGGCCTCTGGAAAATCCAGTTCTGCCATGCAGTCAGCCGGGCAAAGATTTTCGATTCCATGGTCTCGGGCCCGGCGAAGCGCAGATTGGCTTCGAGGCCGGTGAGGCCGTCGGGCGAGAAGCTGGCGCGCTCTTCGAGGAACACGCGCACTTCATCGACCCAGTCGATATCGTCCAACGCGAAGGTGATGAGACCGAGCCGCTGCGCGGTCTCGGCATCGAGCATCTTCTCGCTCGCGGATTTTGCGGCTTCGACGTCGGCCGGATTGGCAAGAAACCGGCTGGCCAAGCGCGTCAGCCCGTTCGACATCGGATAGGGACCGAAATTGGCCGCGGTCAGCGCAATCACCGCCGGCGGCTTGTTGTCGCCCTCGCGCTGGCCGAGAAACATGTACGAGCGGTCACTCGCAAACGGCAGCTCAGCAAGCGTGCCGGCAAAGCACGAGTCGGGCTCGATCAGTGTCACCAGCGAACGGGAGGTCAGATCGACGCGCTTCAGAACGCGCTTCCAGAAGTGCCGGACTTCGCGGACCAGCCAATGGTCTTTGTTGGCGTCGAGGAAATGTTCATAGGCCACGACCTCGGCCGGATCGCCGGATGACTTGAAGACGATGGCCGCGACATCGAACTCGTTGAGGCGAATATTCAGGATCGCATCGTCCAGTTCGCGCGCGACCTTTAGCGGCCAGAATTCCGCGCCGAGCGCCACCATGGCGTCGGCAGATGCGGGCGGCGGCGCGACCGGTCCACGCAAGGTGACGGTGGCGATCCGCCCTTGGCGATCGAACTCGGTGGCAACGTTGCCGTAATCGACGCCATCGGGCGTGAAGGTACGCTTGAGCGGCACGAGCTTGATGCCATGCGCGCCGTTGCCTCGGCGGGATCGCGCAGCGAACTCGTGCGCACGCGCGGCAACCGCCTCTTCGAATTTGGAGCCCGGCACCACTTCATCGACTAACCGCCAATCGACCGCGCGTTTTCCTTTCACGCCTTCCTCGGTGGTGCAGAAGAAATCCGCATGGTCGCGCCGCACTTTTCGCTTATCGGAAACGCGCGTCAGCCCGCCGGTGCCCGGCAGCACCGCAAGCAATGGCAATTCCGGCAACGAGACAGCCGAAGAGCCGTCATCCACCAGCATGATGTAATCGGCCGCCAGCGCGAGTTCGTAGCCGCCGCCCGCAGCCGTGCCGTTGATGGCGCAAATGGTCTGCAGGCCTGAGTTCTCACTTAAATCCTCGATGCCGTTGCGCGTCTCGTTGGTGAATTTGCAGAAGTTGACTTTGTGGGCGTGGCTCGAGCCGGCGAGCATCCGGATATTGGCGCCCGCGCAGAACACCCGCGGCTTGCCCGACCGCAACACAACAACGCGTACTTCCGGGTGCTCGAAGCGCAAGCGCTCGATCGCATCGGCAAGTTCGATATCGACGCCAAGATCATACGAATTGAGCTTGAGCTCGTAGCCTTCGAACAGCGCGCCCTTCTCGTCGACGTCGAGCAGAAGCGTGGCGACATCGCCGTCGATGTTGAGCTTCCAGTGCCGGTACTGGGACGGCTCAGTCTGGAAATCGATCCGCGCCCGGCCATTGGCCAGAGCGCGTTCGGCTACGTGCGGCGCATCGCCCATCAAAGAGCACTTTCCGCTGTATTATAATGCATGAACGTTTCCGGCCCTTATATGCACTATAATGCATTAAGCCGCAACCCCTGAATCGGGCGGCCGATCGCTTTCGTGGTGGTCGCGCAAAAGCCGATCGATGAATCCGGCGGTCGCTTCGAGCGTCGCTTCGGGCGCGTCGCGATGGGGCGAGTGACGAGCGCCTGGCAGAATGACCGTCTCAACCGGGCAGTAGCACTCGTCCCGCACCGCCTCGACCTGCCGCAGCGTGCCATACTCGTCGTCGGCGCCCTGCACCACCAGGATCGGGACGCGGATGTAGCCAAGCGCTTCGGTGATGTCCCATTTCTCAAACGCAGGATCGAGCCACGGTCCGGCCCAGGAACTAAATGTGGCATCGACGTCGGCATGCCAGCGCTTGAGTTTCTCCCGCAAAGCGCCGCCAGCAAATTCGTCGCGGGCGCGGCGGATCTCGGCGAGACCCGACGGCTCGGTGAAAAAATGCGGCGCCATGAGCACGAGACCGCGCACCCGATGATCCTGAATCCCACCGGCGTAAATCGTCACGATCGAAGCGCCGTCGCTGTGGCCAAACAGAATGCCGCGCTGGAAGCCGATCGCTTCGAGCACACGCGGCAGCACGTCGAGGGCTTCCTCATCCATGAATTTGAGCGAACGTTGCTGACTTGCCGGACTGGATTGGCCGTAGCCTGCGCGCGAGTAGAGGAAGACACCGGCACCGGTTGCGGCCGCCAACTGTTCCGGGAATGCGCGCCATAGTCCGACGGAGCCGAGCCCTTCATGCAGCATGATGATGGTGGGCGCTGCATCCGGACGCGGCCCAATCATGCGATATTCGAGCCGCATCGGCGCGAGCTCAAGAAAGCCCGAATCCGGAAGAGCCACGGGGAGCGTCACCGCTGCTGCTCGCGCATGAATGGCTTTACGATGCGGAGAATCTTGGCAAAGCTCTGCTCAACCGCATCGCCCGAAGTATCGAGCTCGGCTTCGGCGCGCGCATAGTCGGCGCGCCGCGCTTCCAGGATCGCCACCAGGTCTGCCATCGCGGCGCGGTTCTGCGCCATCGGGCGAAAATCGCCCTGCGCCATGACCCGGCTCATGTGCTCGTCGGGCCGTGCTTTGATCCACACCGTATGGGCGCGGCGCAAAAGCAGCGCGTAAGTCTCGAGGTTCGAAACGATGCCCCCGGCCGTCGTGATGATCGCAGCCTCGTGGCCGGCAATGACACGATCCAGCGCATCGCGTTCTTGGCGGCGGAAGGTCGCCATGCCGGCCATCTCGATCAAATCGGGGACACTCGCGCCATATTCTTCCGCGACGCGGCGGTCGAGTTCGATAAACGGCCAATCGAGATGCTGCGCCAGCATTCGGCCGAGCGTTGACTTGCCGGCGCCGCGCAAACCGACCAGCGCAATGCGCTGGCCGCGATCCGCACCGCCTGCGCACGCGACGCGCGCGGCAAGCTCTTTAGCCAAGGCCGGCAGTTCCTTTTCAGGCAGCTGCGCCAGAAGATCGACGAGCGAGCCAAGCTCCGCAGTGCGGGTGCCGGTCTCCGCGAGAAGCGCCGAAGCGGGAAGATCGAGCGCCTGCGCGATAGAACGCAACACGCTGACGGAAGGATTGCCTGCGCCACTTTCGATTTGCGCCAGATATCGTTCCGAAGTCTCGGACGCCTCCGCCAGTTGCCGGCGCGTCATACCGCGCTTGGCGCGGTTCTTTCGCACCTCCCGGCCGATGGCGGCGAGGAATGCGGCCGTTTGTGCAGGGTGGCCGGGCGCAACGACGCTGGCTGACCGAGGCAGCGTGTTTTTCGGCGTCGGGTTAGCCACGACTATCAAACCGATGCATTATAGCGCATGAACTATAATGCATGAAGACCCGCGGATTTGCAACATCCCGGCTGGGCCGGCGTTATTCAAACATCTTCCGCCAACCACTGCCCTGCTGCTCCCGCAGCGGTTCGACGTCTTCGACAACCTCAGCGTCAGGGCCCGGATCGTCGGGCGCATGGACGAGCGGGATCACCGCTTCCGCCTTCGGCTGCCCCGACTGGACGCGACGGCGAGAGGGCGTAGAAGCCGCAGACTCCTCCGGTGCGGGTCGAGAAGTCTCCGGCTTCTGCTCCAGTATCGGCGCGCCGTCGGCCTTGAGTTCGCTCACCCCGACAACCGATACAACCTCGGAAGCGGGGGCTTCCGGCTCGATCGCCGGCGCGGTGGTTGCGATACCCATCAACGGCACGCGCCATTCGAAGGCATCGAGGCGGCCGCTCGGTGACGCCGGGAGCCAGCGATCGGAGACATGACCTTCGGCCGTCCATGCCGGATCGGGCGCGGCGTGCAGCGCGCGTGCGATCCATTCGCGGGCGCGTCCTTCGTCGTTGCGCTCGGCGCGCTCCAATTCGGCCATCAGCAGCGCGACCCGCTTGGTCGGCGCGGCAAGATGAGCGGCGAGCGCAGCACGGGCTTTACCGAACTCCTGTGCATCGATTGCGGCGCGCGCCAGCGCCAGCGCGCCCTCAATGTGCCCCGGTATTTTTTTCACCAGTCCTTCGATGCGCTTGAGTCGATCGCGCGCGGCGTCGCCGAACCGCAGATCGGAAAACACCTGCGCGAGATCAGGATGGGGATTGGCCCGCCAGGCTTTCTCCAGCACGCGCGTCGCCTTGCGCAGTTCGCCGCCCTCGGCGAGCATGCGGCCGGCGAGCGCCGCCGCCGGCACGAACGTCGGCGCGAGCTTTGCCGCTTCAAGCGCGAAAGCCTTCGCATTGTCGCGGTCGACTTCCTCCGCGGCGAGTGCGCGCGCCGTCAGCAGCACCGCCCGCTGACGGCGATAGCTTTCTTTGTCGAGCGCACGCTTGTTGCCTTCCAGCAGCGCCAGCGCACCGGCCCAATCGCCGGTCGCGCAGCGGAATTCGAGCACAGCTCTACCTGCCCAACCGAGCGACGGATTGGCTCGCGCCGCTTCCTCGGCAAATGCGTGCGCACTGACGAGGTCGTTGCGGCGGCGGGCCTCGACGAAAAGTCCATGCAAGCCGAGCGCCTTGGTATCGGCGCGGCTTGCCATGGTACGAAAGGCTGCGTCCGCCGCCTCACGATCGCCAGCAAGCTGCGCCGATTGCGCAGTAAGAAACAGCGCCAACGGTTCAGCCGGCGCGATGCGCCTGGCTTCCGCGGCGTGTTGGCGCGCGGCGCCGAGATCGCCTGAACCGACTGCGATCAGACCGCGCGAGATTGCCTCATAGGCGCGTTCACCGCGGCGGCGGTGAAGATGCCGACGAAAGATAAAGGGCGAGGTGAAAATCGCACGAAGGACAGTCCAAATAAACGCAAGCACGACCATCGCAACCAGGATCATTGCGACCAGCCTCATGACCGTGGTTTCCATATGCATGCCCTGCCAGGTCACGACCACGTCGCCGGGACGATCGGCGAGCCAGGCCGTGCCGAGGGCGAGCACACCGACTACAAGCAGAAAAAAGACGACGCGGATCATTGCGATACCGGCTTGCCGAGGGCGGCAAGCGCATCGGCGGCAATGCGCCGGCTCGCCGCGAGCGCCGCTTCACGCGCCTCGACTTTCTTGACCCAGCTTTGCGCGGCCGATCGCGCCCGTTCCGGCAACAAAGCAGTACCAATGAGCGCAGCCGCAAAATCGCCGCGCGCAACGTCGTTGTTGATACGGGCGATGACAGAAGACTCATCACGGGGCAGCGGTGCATCGATCGGCGTGATACGCACGAAATTCCGCGCGTAGGCCTCCAGCCTTCCCGTGATCGAGGTGTATTGCGACGGAGTCTCCGATGCCTGCGACAGCGACGGCAACAGCGTGGTGAATTCGCGGGCGAGTGCTGCTGCGCTTGGCACTCCCTCAGCGGCGAACGGCACGAGCGGCGCCAGCGCCGCGTCCTCAACGCCGAGCGATTTCACGGTGGCCAGTTCCGCTTGATAGGGCGCCCCGCGTTCGACTGTCGCGCGCAACGCCTCGGCGGCGACGGTCACGCGGGTGGCACGGTCGTCGGCTCTGGACGTTCGTTGTGTCAGTTCCGAGTCAAGGGATTTGATGGTGCTTTCAAGCGCTGCGATGCGCTGGTTGAGCGCATCAAGATCGGCGTGTTGCGCAGCTGCTTGAGCGGCGTTCTTTGCCCCTTCAGCGACAGACGAAGCAGCTTTGGCTTGCGCCAAAGCAGTCTGCGAGGTCGCCGCAACATCGTCGACGCGGCGCGCAAGCGCAGAGAGCTGATCGCCGAGCGCGGCGGTTTGGGCTTCCGCCGCTGCGATACGATTGACCAATGCACCGTCGGCGCGCGGCGCCTTTAATGCGTCCTGGATTTTTTCAAGCCGTGAGGAAATTTCGTCTGTGTTGCTTGCCGGATTTATCGCGGGCGGGCGCGTAGCGGCAGCTTCACGTGGAGCCTCGCGCACCGGAACCGAACCGCCGATCCAAGTGCCGCCAACGATCGCCGCTACCAGAACCGCACCAACGACTGCACCGATCACGTAAGGAATGGCGCGCCCCGCGCGCGACGCGCCCACTTTCACCGACTCCGCTGCGGCGGAATCCTGCGCTGAAGCTTCCGGCGCCGTCTCGACTTCTTTCGCCGTCAGATCGATAGTCGGCGGCCGTCGGCGCGGTGTGCTGTCGGGCTCGCTCGTCATACCTTCTCCAAGGATACTTTCTCCGAGGCAAAGCCGACCGATTCGACCCGCCAGCCCGTCGCTCGCCACGGCATAGTACGCTGCCGAGATGGCGGCAACACGTCGGCAAATACCGACCCGACGGGAAAATCAGCCGCCGGAGACCGCCGCGATAAGAGAGAGTTCGGTGGGCTCTCGGGCGACACGAATATCGATCGCGCCGGCTTGAGCAAGTGGCCTCGCCACCTGGGCAGACAAACAAAAGTGAACCCGTTTTTTGATGGCGGCCTCCGACAAACCGGCAGCCTCAGCAGCGTTCACGTAGGCCTCCGCGCTCCGGCGCGAGAAATGCAGCACGCCATCGACGCCGCCTTTCAAGCTTTCAGCCGCTGCGGCCGGCAGCGCATTCACCTGGACTGCGCGATAGACCACGACGGTACTGACAAGAAAGTTCTGCGCGGCAAGGTCTGCGGCGATGTCCGAGGAGCGATCCGCCCCAGCAAGATAGAGGAGCGGCTCGCCGTGTTTCAGCCGCGTTGCGGCAAGCTTCGTAAGATCGCTTGCAGAGCCTTCGGCAGAGCTGACATCGGCGAAGCCGGCGGCGCGCATCGCATCGGCGGTACGCTCGCCGACCGTGAGCACCGGCAGCGCCTGCAATTCCGCGAGGCGTTTATGCGCGGTGATCGCATGCGCGGCGTTAGCGCTGGTCACAAGGATCGCCGCCCACGGCCCCGCCCCGAGCTCCGCATCCGCAAATATCTCCACGCGCAAAAGCGGGGCGATGGTGACGGCGTGACCTTTTGCCCGCAGCGCCGCCGCGGTGCGTTCGGCGTCGGGTTCGGGCCGCGTTACGAGCAGGCGCACCGTCAGGTCTCAACAAAGAAGTCCGCGCCGGCACGCTCGCGCAATTCGCGGCCGGCGTCGGCGCCGAGCTTGGCCGCATCCTCGCGTCGGCCCTCGCGCACAGTTTCGAACGCCTCGCTGCCGTCCGGTTTAACGATCACGCCGCGGAAATGGAGCGTTTCTCCGCGCAGTCTCGCGTGACCGCCGATCGGCGTCCGGCACGAGCCGTCAAGCACGGCGAGAAAAGCGCGCTCGGCGGCGAGAGCAATTGCCGTATTAGCATCGTCGATCATGGCGACGAGCGCACGGGTCCGGGCGTCGTCCACGCGCGTCTCAATGGCAATCGCGCCCTGCCCGACCGCGGGCAGAAACTCGTCGGGATCGAGAATTGCGGTTGCCGCCGAAAGGAGCCCAAGCCGCTTTAGGCCAGCGACCGCAAGCACTGTCGCGTCGACTTCGCCGGCTTCGAGCTTGCGCAGCCGGGTTTCCACATTGCCGCGCAACAGGGCGGTGCCGACATCCGGCCGCAGCCGCCTGACAAAGGCCTGCCGCCGCGGCGAAGCAGTCCCAACGACTGCACCCGCCGATAACTCGTGGAGCGTGTTGGCTTTGCGGCTGATGAAGGCATCGCGCGGGTCCTCGCGCGGCAAAAAGCCGGCGAGCATGAGCCCCGCTGGCAGCTCGGTCGGCAAATCCTTGGCCGAATGCACGGCGAGGTCGATTTTGCCGGCGAGCAGCGCCTCTTCGATTTCCTTGGCAAAGAGCCCCTTGCCGCCGACGTCGGCCAATGGCCGATCCTGCATCATATCGCCACTGGTGCGGATGACTTCGATCACGATCCGGTCGGCTTCCAGTCCCGCCGCCGCCGCGAGACGGCTTTTCACCTCTCGGGCCTGCACCAACGCCAGCGGCGAGCCGCGCGTACCGACGCGCAGAGCGGGTTGCTGGCTGGCGGATTGTGTCATCGGACCTTCAGGTGCTACGCCGCGCGGCGTGGCGCAAGGTCATGTCATAGTACGCCGATGATCGTTCTCGGGATTGAAACCACCTGCGACGAAACCGCCGCTGCCCTGGTCGAGCGGACCGAGGACGCGCACGGCCGGATCCTGTCCAATGTGGTGCTGTCGCAGATCACCGAACACGCCGCCTTCGGCGGCGTCGTGCCCGAGATTGCCGCCCGCGCCCATGTCGAAGCGCTGGATTCGATTATAGCCGCAGCGATGCGCGAGGCGCAGGTCTCTTTCGCCGCATTGGACGGTGTCGCCGCAGCTGCGGGGCCAGGCTTGATTGGCGGCGTCATCGTCGGCCTGACAACGGCGAAGGCGATCGCGCTGGTCAACGATAAGCCGCTGATGGCGGTCAACCATCTGGAAGCGCATGCGCTGACAGCGCGGCTCACCGACGCGACGCCGTTTCCCTACTGTCTGTTCCTCGCGTCCGGCGGTCACACCCAAATTCTCGGCGTGCTCGGCGTCGGCGACTATGTGCGGCTTGGCGGCACGGTCGATGATGCGATCGGCGAAGCTTTCGACAAGACTGCCAAACTGCTCGGCCTCGGTTTTCCGGGGGGCCCGCTGGTCGAAAAAGAGGCCGCGAACGGCGACCCGAAGCGCTTTGCGCTGCCGCGACCGATGGCCGGGCGCGATGACGCCAATTTCTCACTGTCGGGTCTCAAAACTGCGCTCCGTCTGGAAGCGCAAAAAATCGCGCCACTGAGCGACCAGGACGTCGCCGATTTGTGTGCGTCGTTTCAGCAAGCGGTGAGCGATGTGATCATGGACAGGTTGCGCATCGGGCTCCGGATCTTCCGCGACCGCATCGGCACGCCGACGGCGCTCGTCTGCGCCGGCGGCGTGGCCGCTAACCAGGCGATCCGCAAAGTCCTGCACCGCGTCGCGTTCGAAGTCGGCGTTACGCTGGTCGCGCCACCGCCGGCGTTATGCACTGATAACGGTGCCATGATCGCCTGGGCTGGCGCGGAACGGCTGGCGCTGGGACTTACTGATCCGCTTGATACCGCACCGCGCGCCCGCTGGCCGTTAGAGGAAGTGACGAAGGTTGCGGCAAGGGCCGCGCAATAGCGGCTATCGACGGCCGCCATCGCGGCGATCCACTTTCGAAGGACGCCCCGCCTCGATGCCCGCCAATATTGTCTCCAGCCGCTCCAACCGGTCGGCTTCGCCCGGCGGCTTGTCCCAGCGCAGCCGACTGATCCGCGGAAACCGCATCGCCAGCCCGGACTTGTGCCGCGTCGAGCGTTGCAGCCCCTCGAAGGCAACCTCAAGCACCAAACCCTCGCCCGCCTCATGCACGACCTCGCGCACCGGACCGAACCGGTCGACGGTATTGCGGCGGACGAAGCGGTCGATCTGCAACAGCTCCTCATCGGTAAAACCGAAATAGGCCTTACCGACCGGCACCAGTTCGTCGCCTTGGTCGCCGCGGGTCCAGACGCCGAACGTGTAGTCGGAATAATACGAAGAACGTTTGCCGTGACCGCGCTGGGCATACATCAGCACCGCGTCGATGATGAACGGATCGCGCTTCCATTTCCACCAGGGCCCCTTCGGCCGCCCCGGCACGTAGAGCGCATCACGGCGCTTGAGCATGATGCCTTCAACCGCATCGGCATCGGCTCCTGCGCCTGCCGCCGCGGGATCGTTGCGTGCGGCGGTGAGTTCGTCCCAGCCGGCGAAGCCGACCAGCGGAGAAAGGTCCACACGGGGTTCATTGAGCCGCGCGATGAACGCTTCAAGCCGCTTGCGGCGCTCGACAAATGGAAGCTCGCGCAGATCTTCGTCCCCGTCGGCAAGGAGATCGTAGGCGCGAAGATGCGCGGGAAACTCGGCCATCAGTTTCGCCGTGACGCTTTTGCGATTGAGCCGCTGCTGTAAAACGTTGAACGTTTGCACACGACGATCGCGCATGATCAGGAGTTCGCCGTCGATGGCGCCGGGCAAATGCAGTGCATCGGTGAGATCGGGAAAGCTCTTGGAAATATTCTCGCCGGTCCGCGAATAAAGCCGCGCGATCGTGCCGCCGTCATTCGGTGCGGCAACGGCCTGCACGCGAATGCCGTCCCATTTCCATTCGGCCATGAACTCGGCCGGCACCAGCGTCGCAAGGTCCGGCTCGTCAAGCGCGTGCGCCAGCATTGGCGGACGAAACGGCGCCGGGTCGGTGGTGGCCGGTTTGTCGCCATGGCCTTCGAGCCAGGCGAACAAGTCGATGTAGGGCGGCGAAAGTCCGGGCCAAATAAGCTCGATGTCTTGTGCGTCGGTAGCGCCAAGCGCCGCCACGGCGGCCTTGGCGAGCCGCGCGGACACGCCGATGCGCAAACCGCCGGTCATAAGCTTGATAAGCGCCCAGCGTCCGGTTTCGTCGAGAACATCAAGCCAGCGCGCCAACCGCGCCGGCAACTGCGCCTTGCCGAGCGTGGAGAGGGTCTCGACGACCGTGGTGAGCGATAGTTGTTGTTCCCCTCCCCCTTGTGGGGAGGGGTTAGGGGTGGGGGTCGGGCGGTCGTGCACTAATGTCGACGCTTGCGCTTCACCTCCCGACCCCCCACCCCAACCCTCCCCCACAAGGGGGGAGGGAGTTGATGCCGGCCACATTAGCGCAACGGTCTCGGAGAGATCGCCCACGTAGTCGTAGGACAACTCAAACAACACGGGATCCGTGCGCTCGGCGATCAGATTGCGAATGAGGCCCGCTTTGGCATGAGGGAAATTCAACGCTCCGGTCAGCGCCGCCAGCGCCCAGCCACGTTCGGGATCGGGCGTCGAGCGGAAGTAATCCGTCAGCAGCCGCAGCTTGGCGTTCCGCGCCGGCTCGTATGTGAGGCGGTCCAAAAGTTCGGCGAAGCGGTTCATGCCTGCGGACCGTCGATACTTTCCGCTTCGCCCTGCGGTGGAGAGATCGCTTCGTCTTCCTCATCGCCATAGCCGACGATATCGAGCGGGCGCGCTTTCAATCCTTTCGTCGCGCACCAATGCACCAGCGCGTCCTCCTGGCCGTGCGTGACCCAGATTTCCCCGGCGCCGGTTGCGGCGATCGTCGCTGTAAGACCGCGCCAGTCGGCGTGATCGGAAATCACCAGCGGCAAGGCGACACCGTATTGCCGGGCCCGGGCGCGAATGCGCATCCAGCCGGAAGCAAATGCAGTGACCGGATCGGGAAAGCGGCGCGCCCACAGATCGCTTAACGCGGAAGGCGGACACAGCGTGATGGTGCCGGCAAGCTCGGCTTTAGCGGCGCCGCGTACGATGCGAAGCTCGCCGAGCGCAACGCCGCGCTCTGCGTAGTAGGTCGTGATTTTTTCCATGGCGCCGTGCAGATAGATCGGCGCGTCGTGGCCGGCCTGGCGCAGCAACGCAATCACGCGTTGCGACTTGCCAAGCGAATAGGCGCCGACCAAATGAGCGCGCTCGGGAAACACCGCGACCGAGTGAAGAAGTTTGGTGATTTCTCCATTGGGGTCCCCGTGCCGAAACACTGGCAACGCAAACGTCGCCTCAGTGATGAACACATCGCACGGGACGAGTTCGAACGGCACACACGTCGGATCGGCAACGTCCTTGTAGTCACCCGAAGCAACAATGCGCAGGCCGTTCGCCTCGACCGCGATCTGCGCCGAGCCGAGCACGTGGCCGGCAGGATGGAACCTGACCTTGACGCCACCGAGAGTGACGCTTTCGCCGTAGCCGATCGCCTGGGTCGTGCCGGCAAAGTTCTCGCCGTAACGCAGCCGCATCAGATCGAGTGTTTCGCGCGTCGCCAGCACGGCACCATGACCGGCGCGCGCGTGATCGGAATGGGCGTGCGTGATCAACGCCCGCTCGACCACCCGCGTCGGATCGATATGGAAGGAACCGAGCTTGCAGCAGACACCGGACGGCGTCGGCACCAGGATGTCTTCAGGTCGCATGGAGAGTCATAGATAGTCATTTCGCTTCTGGACGCGAGCACACCATGACCGACACCGGCCCGCTTTTCGTCTCCTCCGGCGATCTCATCGCCGACCGGCGCTACAAGTGGGCGCTCGATCAGGCTGCGCGCGGCGATTTTGACGGCGCCGCGGATGTTCTGGTGCAGACCGTGGGTCTAGCGCCGGGCTTTGCCACCGCCTGGTTCGCGCTTGGCGCCATTCGCGACCGGCTCGGCGATCGGGGCGGCGCCGTCGCCGCATTCGAACAAGCCCGCGATGCGGACCCGCAAGACTATCACGGCGCCCGGCTTCAACTCGCACGGCTCGGCGCCGGGGACGCCACGCCCGCGATGAGTGAAGCCTATGTGCGGCGGCTGTTCGATCAATATGCCGCGCGCTACGACACGGCGCTCACCGAACGCCTCGCCTATCGCGGACCGGCGCTGCTCCGCGAAGCCGTCGAAAATGCGATGCAGGGGGCGCGGCGCCGGCTGTATTTCAGGTCCATGCTCGACCTTGGTTGCGGAACGGGGCTTGGGGGTGCCGCTTTTCGCGCAGTGGTGGATCAGCTCGTCGGCGTCGATCTGTCTCCGGCGATGGTCGCTCAGGCGGCTGCCAAAGATCTCTATGACCGTCTCGCCACCGCGGACCTCACATCGTTTCTTTCAGACGAGGCTACTAACACGGCGAAATATGATCTCGTCCTCGCCGCCGATGTGTTCGTCTATGTCAGCGATCTGGCGCCGATCATGGCCGGCGTTGCGCGTGTGCTGCTGCCCGAAGGCCTTTTCGCCTTCACAGTCGAAACTCATCCCGGCGACGAGGTGAAGCTCTTGCCGACGCTGCGTTACGCCCACGGCGAGCCGTACGTTCGGCGCGTGCTGTCCGAAGCCGGTCTTACTCCCACATCGATTGCGAAAGCAGCGGTACGAAGCGAGAGGGCCGTGCCGGTCGATAGCCTGGTCGTGATTGCGCAGCCCTCGACCACGGCACATCCGCCCGCTAGTTCTGAAACGTGACCGTCATCGAGCGTGCTGCAGTCCTGCCGGACGCTTTTGCGCGCTGGTTCGCCAGCCGCGGCTGGGTTCCGCGCGCGCATCAGCTTGAGCTTTTGGCAAGAGCGCAGGCGCACCGCTCGGTCCTTCTGATCGCGCCGACCGGCGGCGGCAAGACACTCGCGGGCTTTCTGCCGAGCCTCGTGGAACTGAGCGGCGCTGCATCTACACCCCCGGCAGCCACCGCAGCAGAAAAACGAAAACTCATTTCAATAGGCCGCGATGTCCGCCGCGAGGGCGGACTGCACACGCTCTACATCTCGCCGCTCAAGGCGCTCGCGGTCGATATCGCGCGCAATCTTGAAGCGCCGGTCGCCGAGATGAAGCTGCCGATCCGAATTGAGACGCGCACCGGCGACACACCGACCTCAAAACGTCAGCGCCAGCGCCGCGATCCGCCGGAGATTTTGCTGACGACGCCAGAACAAGTAGCGCTGCTGCTCGCTTCCGCAGATGCGCCTTATCTGTTCGGCTCACTCAAGCGCGTCATCCTCGACGAGTTGCATGCGCTCGTTACATCGAAGCGCGGTGATTTGCTTTCGCTCGGGCTCGCTCGTTTGTTCCGCATGGCGGTAAACCTCACCAGTGTCGGCCTGTCGGCGACCGTGGCCGAGCCGGCGGAACTCGCCCGCTTCATGGTGCCGCAACCAGACGGCGCAGCGGTAACCGCCGACATCATCATCGCCGAAGCCGGTGCGACGCCCGATGTGACCATGCTCGATACCCGCGAACGGCTGCCGTGGGCTGGGCATTCGGCGCGGCACGCGCTCGACGAAATCTACCGGCTTATTCACGCGCACCAGACTACGCTCGTGTTCGTCAACACCCGCAGCCAAGCCGAGGCGATCTTCCAGCAGCTCTGGCACATCAATGACGACAATCTTCCCATCGCACTGCATCACGGCTCGCTCGACGTGGCGCAGCGGCGCAAAGTCGAAGCCGCAATGGCCGGCGGCCTCCTGCGCGCGGTCGTTTGCACCTCCTCGCTCGATCTCGGCATCGACTGGGGCAACGTCGATCTCGTGATCAACGTCGGCGCGCCGAAGGGAGCCTCGCGCATTCTCCAGCGCATCGGCCGCGCCAATCACCGCATGGACGAGCCCTCGAAAGGCGTGCTGATTCCGGCTAATCGCTTCGAAGTGCTGGAATGCCGCGCTGCTCTCGATGCGATCGCCGAGAACGCACAGGATACGCCTCCTTTGCGGGTCGGTGCGCTCGATGTGTTGGCGCAGCATGTGCTCGGCTGCGCCTGCGGCGAGCCGTTCTTCAGCAATGATCTTTACGCCGAGGTGAAGACCGCGGCCCCCTACTCCGCTCTGACGCGTGCCGACTTCGATGCCGTGGTCGATTTCGTTGCCACCGGTGGCTACGCGCTCAAAGCCTATGACCGTTTCGCCCGCATCCGCGAAGGCAAGGACGGGCGATGGCGCATCACTAACCCCAACGTCGCGCAACGCTACCGGCTCAACGTCGGCACCATCGTCGAAGCCGACATGCTGAAAGTCCGCCTCGTCCGCTCGCGCGCCTCGAAGATTATTCCGCGCGGCGGGCGGCTGTTGGGCGAGGTCGAAGAATATTTCATCGAGACGATGGTGCCCGGCGACACTTTTGTTTTCGCCGGCGAGATTCTCAAATACGAGACCTTGGTCGAGGACGAAGTTTACGTCTCGCGGTCCGCTGCTGAAGATCCGAAGGTGCCGGCCTACGAGGGCGGGAAATTTCCGTTGTCGACGTATCTGGCCGCACGGGTGCGAGGAATCGTTGCGCATCCGCAGGAATGGCGCGAGTTGCCCGCACAGGTCCGCGAGTGGCTCGAAATCCAGGAATGGCGCTCGCAGATGCCGGGCCAGTACGAGCTATTGGTCGAAACATTTCCGCGCGCCAACAAGCACTATCTCGTCTGCTATCCGTTTGAAGGCCGGCTGGCGCACCAGACGCTCGGCATGCTGCTGACGCGGCGCCTCGAGCGGGCGCGGCTGCGGCCCATGGGCTTTGTCGCCAATGAATACGCGCTTGCGGTTTGGGGGCTCGGCAATATTGGTCAACATATTGAGCGTGGAGACCTCTCGCTTGCTGCGCTATTCGATGAAGACATGCTCGGCGACGATCTCGAAGCGTGGCTTGCCGAATCGGCGCTGATGAAGCGGACGTTCCGCAATTGCGCGATCATTGCCGGGCTGATCGAGCGCCGCTTCCCGGGACAGGAAAAATCCCGGCGGCAGGTCACGATCTCGACCGACCTCGTCTATGACGTTCTGCGCAGTCACCAGCCCGATCACATTCTCCTGCGCGCCGCCCGCGCCGATGCAGCGACCGGACTTCTCGACGTGCGCCGCGTATCCGAAATGCTCTCGCGCATCAGGGGGCGAATCATCCATAAAGCGCTCGACCACGTGTCGCCGCTCGCCGTGCCGGTGATGCTGGAGATTGGGCGCGAGATGGTTTACGGCGAGGCTGCGGATTCGCTTCTCGCCGAAGCGGAGGCCGAATTGGTCAAGGAGGCGATGCAATGAGCACTGGCGCTTCTACGGCTCATTCTCACGCTGGCGGGAATTCAGAGACCGAGCGCGCGCCGCAATCCGGCTCCGTCGTTCTCGCCGATGTGACCCTCCTCGCCGATTGTGACGGCGCGCTATACTGGCCGGATGAGCAGCTGCTCATCGTTGCCGATCTGCATCTGGAGAAGGGTTCCGCCTTCGCGAGGCGCGGCGTGCTGCTTCCGCCTTACGATACGGCCGCAACTTTGGCGCGGCTCGCGCGGCTCGTCGAACGCTACGCGCCGCGTCTCCTCGTCGCCCTGGGCGATAACTTCCACGACGATGACGGTCCGTTGCGCATGTCGACTGCCGACCGCACGGCACTCAAGCTACTTCAGCGCGGCCGCGATTGGATCTGGATCGCCGGCAATCACGACCCTAATCTTCCCGACGGCATCGGCGGACGACATGCCGATGTTTTAGCGCTCGGTCCGCTGACGTTTCGCCACGAGCCGTCGGAGCAGCCGGGACACGGCGAAATCGCCGGCCATTTGCATCCCGTTGCGCGGGTGGCGCAGCGCGGACGAGCAATGAGCCGCCGCTGCTTTGCCAGCGATGGCCGCCGCCTCATCATGCCGGCCTTCGGCGCTTATGCCGGCGGCCTCAATGTTCGCGATCACGCGATCTCCGGCTTGTTTGATGCGCTTTCATTTACCGCGCACATGCTCGGCGAACGCCGCCTGTTCGCCATCGCCGCCGAGCGATGCCTGCCTGATTAGCTGGCGCGCAGTTGCGACCGAATTAGTCCCGCCGAAACGCCACGCTCGCGATCCAGCCGGTCGCCAGCGCCATCAGCGCGGTCGCAAATCCATAGAGCAGGCCGTGATCGCGCGCCGCGTTGACCACGAATTGCTCGAAGCCGAATTTGGCGATCTGAAAGGCTGCGTCCGTCTGTGTGACGAGATTGCCGTTTGCGAACAGCTTGACGTCGACCGTGTAGTTGCCGGTCGGGACCTGCGCCGGCAGCGCGATCGTCCCACGGAACACGGTCGGCGTCAGGAAGGTCACCCCGTCTGGCTCCTCGCCGTAAAGGTCGCGTTCGCGCATGATCTGGACGAGCGCGGCGCGGAACGGATCGTGGCTCACCTCGCCGATATCGTTGTGGATCAGTTCGGGCAGCGGCGTGTTGGCGATCCCAAGCTGCAACCGCCGCCGGTTCTCTGCGTTGGTTATGGCATCGAGCGGATGGCTCGCAAGAACCGCGAGATAAGAAGGCGGATCGACAAACGTACGTCCGTCGGCGTTCACCCAAATACCAAGCACGCGCTCTTTGCGCCGCGTGCGCAGCAATTCCCGCGGCCCGGTAACGGTAGCGACAATATCGTAAGGCCCGATCAGCTCGGGGGTCTTGGCATCGCGCTCGATCGCACCAAACAACACCAGCTCCACGCCGGTATAGTTCGAGGTAATCAATACTTGCTGATTGGTCAGGGAGACAATCAGACGTTCGGCTGTCGCCGTTCCTATGCCGCTCATCAGGCTCAAAAAGACGAGTGTCGCGGCAAGCGCCAGTCTCACGGCGCGCTTCCGATTAGCCGGATCGAATATGGATTGTCGGGCGGCAACACCAGCTGACCGGCAAAGCGCAAGCCGACCCCGAGAACGAGCAGACCGAGCAAAAGCCGCAGCCATTCACCGCGTATGCGCTGCCCGGCATGGGCGCCGAACTGGGCGCCGATCACACCGCCCACCATCAGGATCAGCGCGAGCACCGCATCGACGAGGTGACTGGTCGCCGCGTGCAATAACAGTCGCGGCCACCATGGTGAGGAACGTCAAGACCATTGACGTGCCGATGACCGTCGCGGTTGGCACCCGCAGCAAATAGATCAACATCGGCACCAGCAAAAATCCGCCGCCGACGCCCATGATGGAACCGATAAACCCGATGATGAAACCAATCGCCAGCACCGGGATTGCGGAGACGTAGATTTTCGAACGTTTGAACCGGAGTTTGAGCGGCAGGCCGTGAATCCAGGTGTGACTGCCCGGCCGCCGCAGTTCGGCTCGCCTGCCCTGAAAGCTTCGCACAATCGCGCGCGCGCTCTCGCCGACCAGCAAGACCCCGACAATGCTCAGCAGCGTCACGTAGGACAGACCGATGACGAGGTCGAGTTGGTCGAGCGCCCGCAGCCAGGTGAACAGCGCGACGCCAGCGGCGCTGCCGAAGATGCCGCCGGCAAGCAGCGTGAGCGCCAGCGTCACGTCGATGGCGTTGCGGCGCCAATAGCTGGTCGCGCCCGAAAATGAAGAAGCTGCAACGTGGGTCGTGACGCTGGCGACGGCGACGGCCGGCTGCACGCCGATGAAGATCAACAGCGGCGTCATTAGGAATCCGCCGCCGATCCCGAACATGCCGGAAATGAATCCGACAGCGAGGCCCATCGCCAACACCAGAAAGACGTTGACGGGAATGTCGGCAATCGGAAGGTAAATCTGCACGGCTGGTCTGCTGGCGCTCGCTGCAGGGGTTTGGACGGTTCTACGCTCGAAACGCCCGATCGCAACTGTCCCGCAGCGAACAGCGCGGAGATTTGATCGCGCCGCGCCGTCAGTTGGTCTTGGCGGCGTCCGGCACAGAAGCCTTAGCGGATGACCGCGATTTCGGCTTTGACGTCGCCGTCAGGTTCGCGGGCGGGTCCCACGCACCCTTCACAGTAGTCGCTTCCATGGGTTGCGGCAGCGGCGTCCATTTTTCAACGTCAATACGCGCTGCCGCGAGCGACTGTTCGTCGAGATGGGCGGCCATTTCGTCACGCTTCTTCGCTGCGTCCTTGTCGCCTTCTCGGGCCGCCAGGAAGAACCACTTGTAGGATTCGGCGAAATTCTGCTCGACACCAAAGCCGCGCGCGAAAAGGACGGCGAGGTTGTATTGGCTGTCGGTGACGCCGTGCTCCGCGGCCTTGCGGAACCATTGCGCGGCCGTCCGGTAGTCGCCTGGGCCGTCGATGCCTTCGGCATAAAGGACGGCCAGATTGTGCATGGCCTTGCCGTGACCTTTATCGGCCGCGGCGCGGTAGAGGTCACGCGCCCTGGCGAGGTTCTTCTTCACGCCGATGCCTTTTTCGTAAAGGCTTGCCAACCGGAACTGCGCTGGTGTCAGGCCCTTCTTGGCAGCGCGCTCGAACCAGTGCGCTGCGCCTTCATCGTCCTCCGGAACCGCACGGCCCTCGGCGAGGCGAACCGCCACCTCATAGGCGGCCGATGGATCGCCGGCGAGAGCGGCAGAGCGCAGCGCCGCGCTGCCAATCGCCGCCGGCAGCTTGTCTCCAACGGCCATTGTCGGGGGCGAAGCCACATTGTGCGGCGCCGGAGCGTGCGGCAGCGAACCGGTAATATCAGCCGCGGACCACGGGGCTGAGCTGCCCGTCCCGGCGTTTGTCGGCCCAGCCGCCATGACGGCCGGCGGCCAGTTGCCGGAATTCAACTGAGATTGGTGCGCGGGACTAGCGGTTGGTGGCGGGCTTGGACGGGTACTCGGCGCAGTAACTGGCATAGTGCTCGGCGGTAGCGATGCGCCCGGACGCGGTGCGGAATCTTCGCCGGGAAGCGGCAGCGGAGCGGTCTGCGGATTTCCATCGGGTGTCAGATCGAGGGGTGGTCCGGGCGTCTGCGTTTGCGCGTGTGGCGGCAGCATTTCCGGCGGTGCGGGTTCGGTTTGCGGCGCCGGTGGCGCCGCTTGGATCGGCGGCGCGGCCGCGGGCGCCGGCGATTGGCGCGCCGAGCCACCATCCTCCAGCATGCGCGAAACAATGTGAAAGCCGCCGACGACAATGACGACAACCGCTGCCGCCACCATCAGCGTGCGCAGACGGTCGGTCATCTTTTTCGGTTGCGCTGAACCGCCGGCAAATGCTGCGCCCGGTTTCCCGTTGGGCGCGTCCAAAGCCGCTGCGCGTGCCGCGCGGCGGGCGGCAGCAATGAAATCGGATTTGCCGCCGCCTGGATCAGGGATCACGGGAGGTTTTGATTCGATGGCGGCTTCTGATGCAGCAATCCGGACCGCGGCTGAGGGTTGATTACGGGAGCGACCAGCGGCGGTGAAGCCTGGCTCCAGCGGATGATCGGGCGGCAGATTTGGATCGATCGGCGCCCGCGCAACGGCGAGCCGGCGAGGTGATGCACGTTCTGCCTGCACCTGCCCGACCGCTTCAACGGGCGGTTCGGCGTACAGGTCTTCGGAGGCTTCGGGAGTTTCCGCTGCCGCGAACATAGGCGCCGGTTCTCGGGCTTGCGGCGGCAGCGGCGGCGGTTCCTCCGCTTCTGCCGGCATCGGCAGTGGCTCATCCGAAAGCGCTATCCTCGCCCGGTCGACGCGTATGTCGCTTTCGATCATGGCGAGGCGATCGACAACGTGCTCCACCGCGCCTTGCACGGCTTCGAGAGAATCCTGGGTGCGGGCAACCTCCTGCTCGATCGCGTCCGCGGCGACCGGTTTGACCGTGAGGCCTTCCCCCTCGGTCTTGATGCCGCGCAAATGCTCGATGTGGACCAGCAAATCGGCGAGACCCCGCTCCACCCCTTCGAGCAGTCCAAGACGGGAGTCCGAAGTGTCCAGCCGTTTGACCAGCGTCGCGATACGGTCTTCGAGGTGAGCGAGCGCCGTGTGGTCGGTGTGCGTGAGCTGCACCCACTCGAGCTTCTCGATCAGCCCTGAAAGCAGCTTCTCAAGTTCCCGCGGCACGGCGTGACCGGCCTCGGTCGAGGCGTTAAGCGCGGTGGCGAGCGTGTCGATGCGGTTCTCGAGTTTCGACAGCGCGGGCGCGTTTGCCGCACTGGCGGCGAGGTCGTCGATTTTGGCGGCCAGCGCACGAACTTCTTCTGCGACCTTCGCCAACGAGTCATTCGAGGCAACGTGGGAAACGATGCCGCGCAAGGAACTGATCGCAGTCTCAAGCTGCTGCAGCGTGGCCGGATCGTCCCTGGCGGCGATCGCATCGACTTTCTTGGCGAGCCCCCTGACCGCCTCATCGAAACCGACCAGGCTTTCGGCAGGGGTCAACGTCCGCAATGCCTCGCGAACCTCCGATAGTCCGCGTTCGAGGCTGGCGAGCGCTGCGGTATCCGCGCCGGACTGGCGGCTATGATCGATCCGCTGTGCCAGGCCCTTGATCTCGATTTCGAGCGACTCCACCGCATGCCGCGGTAGCGCCTCAGTCAGTGAACGGCCGATCTCCGCGAGGTCGGCGCGCAGACCGTTGATCGCGGTTTCGACTTCCGCAGACGGCCGTAGCGACTCGATCCGCATCGTGATCAGGCGCAATTGCTCTTCAAGACCGCCGAGATCCACCTCTTGGCTTGGCCGGTCCTCGGATTGCGGATGTTGGTCGCGAGCTGTGGGGACTTCCGGCGGAAGCGACGAAAGCGGCAACGGTTCGCGCTGACTAAATGAGGTCTCGGCCGGAGCAGTATCGACTTCGAGCGCCCGTTGCCGCGCGGCGATCTGGGTGGTGAGATCGTCGTCGCCTGCGGCTTGGGAAACCTTCGGCTCGGCGCCGACGTCCACATCGCCGGAGTGTTGTCGCGCCGCTACGTCCGCAGCCGCGTTATCGACCACACGATGAGCCACCGGAGTCTCGACGGCTGCGTCGAGCGCGCGCTGACGCGCCGTAATCTCAGCTACGGCCTGGTCGACGAAGAGATCGCGATCGTTTTCCGCCGGCCCAGGGGACGCGCGCTCGTTGCGTGGATTGGGCGCTGGGCGTTCATCAGCCGGTTCGAAAAGCGGCTCGAAAACCGGGGGTTCATGACGCGGTCGAGCGAAGCTTTCATCATGGTTTTGCCGAGGATGCTCGCGCTCGCGACGGGATTGGATTGCGCGCTCACGGCGAGGCTCTTCGTAATACGGCTGGCCGTAACTGCGATGCTCTTCGCGATAGGGCGCGCCCTCCGGTCGGATCGGCGGCTCGTCGTTTCGGTTACGATCACGGCGGCGGACGTTCGTTTCGCGGCGGCTTTCGGTCTCGCGATCGTCTTGACGACGGCTGTCCTGACGACGGCTCTCTTGGCGACGACTCTGTGCCCAATAATCATCCGGCTCGCGCAGACGTCGATCCGCGCTCGGATATTGCTCGCGTTCCTGGTCATTGCGGCGGCGACGCAGCGGCGCCGACTCTTCCGGCTCGGGGCTGAAATCTGCCGACCACTCGTCGTCCTCATCGGCGGGGCGGATGACGGTGTTCAGCCACTCACCGACCGACATGCCGGAACGGCGTGCAGCTTCGCGCGCGGCCTCCCGCGCTTCCGGACGGAGACCTCTCAGATTCCACGGACCGCTCGATTTCATTCTCGCGTCCAAACCACTTCGTGAGGAGCAGGGTGTGCCCCTGTCTCGAGCCAATACCCTGAACAGACGAGGTGGCGGGCGTGGTTCTCTGTCCTCGAACCGAATGTTGAGGATTACGGTAAAGAAGGCGTTAAAGGTGGGACCGCGCGGTCACCGATCGTTCATTCGGCGGGGTCGGAACGCTCACTACCCTCGGTTGCGGCCGACGGCCGGCTTTGGGTCGAAGCGCGCCCAAGGGCGCGTTGTCTTACCGTTGACGCAAATTCGCTACCGTATAGCTATTGGTCGGGCCGGCGACCGGCGGACGCGGTAGGGGAGGAAGACATCATGCCGACTTACAAGGCTCCCGTTGATGACGTGATGTTTCTGTTGAGCGACGTCTTTCACATCGAGCGCTACAACAATCTGCCCGGCTTTGCCGATGCCACGCCCGATCTGATCGAAGCGGTTTTGGCCGAGGCCGCCAAGTTTTCCGAAGACGTGCTCACCCCGCTCAACCGTGTCGGCGACAAGGAGGGTTGTAAGCGGCACGCCGACGGCTCGGTCACGACGCCGACCGGATTTAAGGACGCCTACAAGCAGCTCATCGAAGGCGGCTGGATCGGCGCCTCAGCGCCAACCGAGTTCGGCGGCCAGGACCTGCCCATGGCGCTCACCCAGTCGATCAGCGAGTTTCTTTGTTCATCGAACATGGCCTTTGCCATGTATCCGGGACTGACGCAGGGAGCAGCGGCCGCGATCATTGTTCACGGTACGCCCGAGCAGAAGGCGCTCTATCTGCCGAAGCTCGTCAGCGGCCAATGGACCGGCACCATGAACCTGACCGAGCCGCAATGCGGCACCGATCTCGGTTTGGTACGCACCCGCGCGGTGCCGCAAGCGGACGGCAGCTACAAGATCACCGGCACCAAGATTTTCATTTCTGCCGGCGAGCACGATCTCGCGGAGAATATCGTTCATTTGGTTCTGGCGCGCATCGAAGGCGCGCCGGAAGGCACCAAGGGTATTTCGCTATTCATCGTCCCCAAGTTCCTGCCGAACAAGGACGCCAACGTCGGCCCGCGCAATGGCGTCGCCTGTGGCTCGATCGAAGAGAAAATGGGCATTCACGGCAATTCCACCTGCGTGATGAACTTTGACGATGCTACCGGCTGGCTCGTGGCGGAGCCGAATCGGGGCCTAAACGCGATGTTCGTGATGATGAACGAAGCGCGGCTTGGCGTCGGCATGCAGGGGCTCGCGCTTTCCGAAGTCGCCTACCAGAACGCCGTCACCTACGCGAAAGAACGCCTCGCCGGCCGGGCGTTGACCGGCGCGAAGTTCAAGGACAAGCCCGCCGACCCAATCATTGTGCAGCCCGATGTCCGCCGCATGTTGATGAGCATGCGCGCCTTCAACGAGGCCGCGCGCGCACTCGTGCTATGGACCGCGTTGCGCAGCGATGTCGCTCACCGCTCGGGCGATGCCAAAGAGCGCCAAGCGGCCGACGATCACGTGGGCCTGATGACGCCGGTAATCAAAGGCGTCCTCACCGATCAGGGTTTTGCCAACACCGTGATGGCCCAACAGGTGTTCGGCGGCCACGGCTACATCGCCGAGAACGGCATGGAGCAATTCGTGCGCGACGCGCGTATCGCCATGATCTACGAGGGCGCCAACGGCGTTCAGGCGATTGATCTCGTCGGCCGCAAGCTACCGCGGGACGGCGGCCGTGCCTTGCAGGCGTTCTTCGGCGAGGTGTCTGGCTACATCAAGGACAAAGGCGCTGACGAAACACTTGCACCCTACGTGAAGCCGCTCGGTCAAGCGCTCGGCGAATTGCAACAAGCAACGATGTGGCTGATGCAAAACGCGCTCGGTAACCCCGACAATGCGGGCGCCGGCTCAACCGACTACATGCATCTCTTCGGCCTGGTCGCACTGGGTTACATGTGGTGTCTTATTGTCGAAGCGGCGAAGGCCAAGGCGGCAGCGGGCGCCAACGGCTCGGGCGAGCGCATGTCCGCGAAGCTCGCCACCGGCCGTTTTTTCGCCGAGCGTCTGTTGCCGGCGGCAACAACGCATCTCGCACGCATCAAGGCCGGCGCAGCCTCGACTATGGCTTTGCCGGCGGAGGCGTTCTAGTCACTACTGCAATTCTTCGAAACTTGGCCTATATGGAAGTTTCGGTTTCCAGGAACCTATAGCGACGCGCCTGCGCCAGGAGGAAACGCTATGCCGGACGCCTTTATTTACGATCACGTGCGCACTCCCCGTGGCCGCGGCAAGGTCGACGGTTCGCTTCACGAGGTGACCGCGCTTAATCTCGCCAGCCAGGCGCTTGGCGCCATCAAGAGCCGCAACGAACTCGATCCTACTTTGGTCGATGACGTCGTGATGGGCGTCGTCGATCCGGTCGGCGAGGCCGGCGCCGATATTGCGCGCACGGCAGCGCTCGTCGCCGGTTATGGCGACACTGTCGCCGGCGTGCAGATCAATCGCTTCTGCGCCTCCGGCCTCGACGCCGTGAATTTCGCTTCCGCGCAAATCATGTCCGGACAGCAGGACATGGCGATCGGCGGCGGCGCCGAATCCATGAGCCGCGTCGGCATCGGTGCATCCGGCGGTGCCTGGGCGGTCGATCCAACGATTGCGGTCGCGCACTACTTCGTGCCGCAAGGCATTTCCGCCGATCTGATCGCGACCAAATACGGTTTCTCGCGCGATGACGTCGATGCCTACGCGGTCGAGAGCCAGAAGCGTGCCGCGACGGCGTGGAGTGAAGGCCGCTTCGACCGTTCGGTGATGAAAGTAAAGGACGTCAACGGGATCACGCTGCTCGACAGAGACGAGCACATGCGGCCGGACACAACGATGCAGTCGCTCGGCGCGCTCAAGCCGTCGTTCGTGCAAATGGGAGAAATGGGCGGCTTCGATTCGGTTGCCGTTCAGAGATATCCGGAGGTCGAAGCCGTCAACCACGTCCACCACGCCGGCAATTCGTCGGGCATTGTCGATGGTGCGGCGGCAGTTCTCCTTGGCAACGCCCGCGCCGGCAAAAAAGCCGGGTTAAAGCCGCGGGCGCGCGTGCGTGCCTTCGCTAATATCGGCTCGGAGCCGGCGATCATGCTGACCGGGCCGGTCGACGTTACCAAGAAGGTGCTCAAACGCGCCGGTATGACGCTCAACGATATCGACCTGTTCGAACTCAACGAAGCGTTCGCCTCCGTCGTGCTGCGCTACATGCAGGCCTTCAACATCGATCCAAACAAGATCAACGTCAACGGCGGCGCCATCGCCATGGGGCATCCGCTCGGCGCCACCGGCGCGATGATCCTCGGCATTGTGCTCGACGAACTTGAGCGCCGCAGTTTGTCGACCGCGCTGGTCACACTCTGCATCGGCGCCGGCATGGGGACCGCCACGATTATCGAGCGGGTGTGAGGAGCAAGCCGTCATCTTTCGGGGCGCCGCTGCGCGCGCCCTTGGGATGAGGTGAGCGAAGAGCGCGCGTATGCCCAAGATCGACATCGCCAAACTGCCGGTGGACAGCCGCTCGACCTATCCTGAGCCGTTCAAGCGCGCGGTTGAAGGCCGTTCGCGCAAGCGGCTTGGTATTGCCGCCGGTCTCGACCAGTTCGGCGTCAACCTCACGACGCTCAAGCCCGGTGCCGCTTCGGCATTGCGGCACTGGCATGAAAAGGAGGACGAACTCGTCTATGTCCTCGAGGGCGAAGTGGCGCTGATCGAGGATGGCGGCGAGACTGTGCTCAAGGCCGGCGATGCTGCCGGCTTCAAGGCCAGCGTCAGCAACGGGCATCACCTGGTCAACAGATCGGAACGCGATGCGGTCTATCTGGAAATCGGCACGCGCTCGAAATACGAACGCGCCGATTATCCGGATGATGACCTGGTCGTGATCCGCGACGAAAGCGGCGGGCGCTACACCCACAAGGACGGCAAGCCGTATCCGAAATAATTCTCCCTCTCCCGCGGGGGCGAGGCGAACACAATGTGACGGGAGACCACTATGACGTACCAGAATTTCAGCTTCGATATCGACGCCGACGGCATCGCACTGGTCAGCTGGAACATGCCGGGACGTTCGATGAATGTCATCGACGCCAAGGTGATGGAGGAGCTCGCCGCCATCGTCGAGAAGGTGGCAACCGACACAGCCATCAAGGGTGCGGTGTTGACCTCCGGCAAGAACGCATTTTGCGCCGGCGCCGACCTGACGATGCTGGAGACGCAGAGCCGCGCCTTCGCCGCGATACTCAAGGCGCAAGGCGAGGAAGCCGCGAACAAACAGCTGCTCGGGGAAAGCCGCCGACTGTCGCAGATCGCGCGCCGCATGGAGACGTCCGGCAAGCCGTGGGTCGCGGCGCTTAATGGCACCGCCATGGGTGGCGGCTTCGAACTCGCGCTCGCGTGCCATCATCGCGTCGCTTCCGAGAATGAAAAAACCCGGCTCGGCTTGCCGGAAATCAAAGTCGGTCTTTTTCCCGGTGGAGGTGGCACCCAGCGTATCGCCCGCATGATGCCGCCGGCCGATGCGCTGCAATATCTGCTCAAGGGCGATCAGCTTCGGCTCAATCGCGCCAAGGCGATGAAACTTGTCGACGAGATCGTGCCGCCGGGTGAGCTTGTTCAGAAAGCCAAGGAGTGGATTAAAGCAGGCGGCAAGGCGACAGCGCCATGGGACGTCGATGGTTTCAAGCTGCCGGGTGGTGCGGTCTACTCGAAAGCCGGCATGATGGTATTCCCACCGGCGAACGCGCTTTATCGGCGCGAGACCTACGATAATTATCCTGCTGCACGGGCCATCATGCAGGTCGTCTACGAGGGCCTGCAACTGCCGATGGACCAGGGACTTGACGTGGAGTCGCGCTACTTTGCCAAGATCCTGCGCTCGCCGGAAGCCGCCGCGATGATCCGTTCGCTGTTCGTCTCCATGCAGGAGCTAAACAAGGGCGCGCGCCGTCCGGCCGAGGTGCCAGCAAAGCCGATCAAGAAAATCGGCGTGCTCGGCGCCGGCTTCATGGGCGCCGGCGTCGCCTACGTCACCGCGCAGGCCGGCATTGATGTCGTCCTCATCGACCGCGATCAGGAAGCGGCCGACAAGGGCAAAGCACATTCGGAGAAACTGATCACCGGTCAGATTAATCGCGGCCGCGCCACCGCGGCCGATCGCGACGCGCTGCTCGGGCACATCACCGCGACGCCGGACTACACGGCGCTAAAGGATTGCGACCTCGTCATCGAGGCGGTGTTTGAGGACCGTGCGGTGAAGGAAGAAGCGATTGCCAAGGCGCAGGCGGTGATCGGCAAACAGACAATCTTCGGCTCCAACACGTCGACGTTGCCGATCACATCACTGGCAAAGACTTTCAAAGACACGCCGCGCTTCATCGGTATTCACTTTTTCTCGCCAGTTGATCGAATGATGCTGGTCGAAGTCATTATGGGCAAAAAGACCGGCGACGCGGCGCTCGCGATGGCGCTCGATTACGTGCGCGCGATCCGCAAGACCCCGATCGTAGTCAACGATTCGCGCGGCTTCTACACCTCGCGCGTTGTCGGCACTTACATCCGCGAGGGTCACCTGATGCTGACCGAGGGTGTGCCCGCGGCGATGATCGAAAATGTCGGGCGCATGGCCGGCATGCCGGTCGGACCGCTTTCGCTCAACGACGAAGTCGCGGTCGATCTGGCCTGGAAAGTTCTGAAGGCTACCGAGGCCGATCTCGGCGCAGACGCGATCGACCCGCGGCAAAAGACGCTGCTCGAAGACATGGTCGAGAAGCGCGGGCGTTACGGCCGAAAGAACGGCAAGGGGTTTTACGATTATCCGCAAAGCGGGCCCAAGCGGCTATGGCCGGGACTTATCGAATTGCAGCCGATCAAACTTGATCCTGACACGATCGACGTCGATGAGCTCAAACACCGGCTGTTGGCGATCCAGGCCCTGGAGTCCGCGCGCTGTGTCGAGGAGGGCGTCGTCACCGACATGCGTGAAGCCGATGTCGGATCGATTCTCGGCTTTGGCTATGCGCCGTTCACCGGCGGCACCATTTCGTATATCGACGGCATGGGCGCGAAGGCCTTCGTCGAGATGTGTAACGGACTGGCAAAGAAATACGGCCCCCGCTTCAAACCGGGCAAGCTCTTGCGCGAGATGGCGAAGACGGGCGATACCTTCTATCACCACTTCCCGCCAGAAACCCGCAAGGCTGCTTGAAGATCGTCGCCGCCAGTCATCCCGGATCCCATGGCGCGTGATCAAGTCGACCTAAGGCCGATCGAGCGGCGCGACGAGCTCGTCGAGTGGATTGCGCAAGGCAGCAGGCCGAAGGCGCAATTCCGCATTGGCACCGAGCACGAAAAATTCGCCTTTACCCTCGAAGGACACCGGCCGGTGCCATACGAGGGCCAGCGCGGAATTCGGGCGCTGCTCGAAGGCATGAACCTCCTTTTGGGCTGGCAGCCCATCATGGAGCGCGAAAACATCATCGGCCTGTTCGATGTGACCGGCGGCGGCGCGATCTCGCTCGAACCCGGCGGCCAGTTTGAACTATCCGGCGCCCAGGTCGAAACAGTACATCAGACATCGAGTGAACTGATGGCGCATCTCGCGCAAATCCGCGAGGTCGCCCGGCCATTGCATATCGGGTTTCTCGGCATTGGTATGACGCCGAGCTGGACGCGCGCAGAGATGCCGCGAATGCCAAAAGGCCGCTACAAGATCATGACCAACTACATGCCGAAGGTCGGCAAGCTCGGCCTCGACATGATGTATCGCACCTGCACGGTGCAGACCAATCTCGACTTTTCGTCAGAAGCCGACATGGTCAAGAAGCTGCGGCTGTCGATTGCGCTGCAGCCGGTCGCGACCGCCCTGTTTGCCAATTCGCCGTTCACGGAAGGAAAGCCCAACGGTTTTCTTTCATACCGCGCGGAAATCTGGCGCGACACCGATAACGCCCGCAGCGGCATGCTGCCGTGGGCGTTCGAGGACGGCATGAGTTTCGAGCGCTGGGTCGACTACGCACTCGACGTGCCGATGTATTTCGTCAAGCACGGCGATGAGTATGTCGACGTGGCCGGCCAATCATTCCGCGACCTGATGGCAGGCAAGCTCCCCGGCATGCCCGGCGCGCGCGCGACGATCTCCGACTGGGCGAATCACATCTCGACGATCTTTCCCGAAGTGCGGTTGAAGCGTTATCTGGAAATGCGCGGCGCCGATTCAGGAACGCTGCCAAATTTGCTGGCGCTGCCGGCGTTCTGGGTCGGCATCCTTTATGACCAGGTGAGCCTCGATGCGGCATGGGACCTGGTCAAGAACTGGACCGCGGAAGAACGCCAGCTCCTTCGCGACACCGTGCCGAAGGCAGGCCTCGCCGCAAAAGCTGGTGACCGCACCGTGTTTGAAGTCGCGACCGACGTTCTGCGCCTAGCACGCGCCGGTCTGACCCGCCGCAAGCACCTCGACATTGGCGGTGAAGACGAGGGAAAGTACCTCGACATTCTCGACGATCGGCTCGCGCGCGGCACGACGCCGGCGCAGGAATTGTTGGAAAAATTCCACGGACCGTGGGGCGGCTCAGTCGATCCGATCTACGCGGAAGAGTCGTACTAGCCGCCTCAACTATAGGCCGTACAGCGCTCTCGCCTCGTTGAGGGCCCTTGCGCAAGCGTTTGCATCACCCACCGCGTCAGCGTGGCGGGCGCGCTCCAAGGCCAGCCGGCCGTCAGCCTTGGCTCTCACTTCGGCATTTTCCACGGAACCAGGCGTCGGCTGATGGTGCAGTTGGGCCCCTACCGTCTGAGTCCCGGTGGGCCCGCCAACCGGCCCCCGCGCCGCGCGGCGGATCTGGTTTTCGACTTGTATGATCTGCTTGGTGCACGGCCCGGCTTGAGCACTGACCGTAGCGCCAACCAGGCACACGGCGCCTAGTGCCAAAAAGCGCAGTCTGACCACGGTCGACCTCCCATTCAAAGCCAGCGGCACTGCCGCATTCGACCAGAAAGTACAAGAGTAGTCTCGCGATAAGCCGCCGAGAAGAGCGGTGAACAGCCGTTCGTTCGAACCAGATCGCATCTCGAAGGTTGAGGGTCCAGCCGCCCGGTAACAACACGCGGGTCCTCGCCCTAAAATTCACTTTTTCTCGATTAATTTTTGGTTTGCTGGCGCAATGAAGGCCGAAGCTAACGGCCGTTGGGTTACATCGATGAAGGCAAAGTCTCGAACCACGTCGACCCCCGGCATCGCGGTTGTGACAGTTTTTGCCCTCGGACTTGGGCTCGGCCTGGGCGGTTGCGTCACCACGTCGGAGCAGCAGAGCCGCGAGCCTGATCCGGCGTTCGCCCGCCGCCTCGTCACTTATGCCTCGCGCGAGACGCCGGGCACGATCGTCGTCGATCCCGGGAGCCACTACCTCTATCTGTTGCTACCGGGCGGACAGGCGGTGCGCTACGGCGTCGGCGTTGGCGGCGAAGGATTTGGCTGGTCGGGCGTGGCGACGGTGCACACCAAACAGGAATGGCCGGACTGGTATCCGCCGGCGGAAATGCTGGAACGAAAGCCGGACCTGAAGGCGCACATGGTCCAGCTGCAAAGCGGCCTCGGCATGCATGGCGGCCCGGAAAATCCGATCGGCGCCCGCGCGCTCTATCTCTGGCAAGGCAACAAGGATACTCTGTATCGGATCCACGGTACCAATGAGCCTTGGACGATCGGCCACAACGTTTCCGCCGGATGCATTCGTCTGACCAATGAAGACATCACCGACCTTTATGACCGCGCGCTCGTTGGCACCAAAGTTGTGGTGCTGGCCACTGCATCCACTCCTGTCGCTTCAGCCCAATAACAATCGGATCCGCTCAAGCCTCAAATAGCTTGGGCCCGGACTCGCCATGGCGTCGCCCGTCAATGCCGCGCTTTGCGCGCTGATTGCCACCGCATTCTGGGCATTTCTGGGCTACGCAATCGGCCGGCATTTGTTTCCGCGCGTGCTCGCCATTGGCGCAGCGGCGGTGATCGGATGGGCGGCGCACAGCGCCGTAGCGCTGCCGATCTTCACCTTGATCGGATTTTCTCAGAACACCGTTGTCGTGAGCGGCTTTATTTGCCTGCTCACCGCAGGCTTTTCGCTGTTGCGGCCGGCACCGATCAGTGAGGCCGAAGGCGATCTCGTCATTCCGCAATGGGCGTTCGCTGCCGCGGCGGTCCTTGCGCTCGTGCCCGCCGTCGCCATCTTGCCGAAATATTCCGGCGATGCCGTGCAGCTTGCGGACCCGATCTTCGATCATGCCAAGGCTGCGATGATCGATGCGATGGCGCGGCTCGGCCTGCCGCCGGTCAACCCGGTGTTTGGGCAAATCGGCGGACCGGATCGCCTCGCCTACTATTACCTCTGGCATTTCAGCGCCGCCGAGGTCGCGCTGACGTTCGGCGCCAGCGGTTGGGAAGCCGATATCGGACTGACCTGGTTCACCGCCTTCGCGTCGCTTTGTTTGATGATGGGGCTTGCCGTCTGGCTCAGCAAGCGACCCGTCGCTGCCACTTGGGTCGTTGCCCTGGCGGTTGCCGCTTCGCTGTGGACAACGCTGTACTGGATATTTGGAACCGACGATTTCAAGCCGGTGTTGGCGGACCCGATCGGCATGGGGAGCTGGTTGTTTCAGGCGACCTGGGTGCCGCAACATTTGATGGCGGCGTCATGCGTGGTCGCCACGATGCTGTTGCTGATCCGGTTCTCACAACGGCCGAGCATGACCTTCAGCTTGGTTCTCGCTTTGGTCGTCGTCGCCGGCTTTGAAAGCTCGACGTTCGTTGGCGGCGTGACGTTCGCCGTTGCCGGCGTTGTCGCGGCGCCGATCCTCTTTGTTGCAACACCTCGACGGCAGCGCTGGCGTTTCGCGGCTGGACAGGCGATCGCTGCACTGCTGGTAATCTGCCTGATCGCGCCGTTTTTGCGCGACCAGTTCACTTCAGTCGCTGCACGCGGCGGCGGCAGCCCGCTGGCGATCAGCCATTACATGGTCTTCGGCGAGCGGTTCCCGAACTGGCTCCGCCGGATCATGGATATCCCCGGTTATTGGCTGATCATCCTGCCGGTCGAGCTCCCGGCAATCTACGTCGCCGGCATTCTGGCGCTGACAACCGCGCTTCGCGACATGAAAGCCGGTCCGGAACGGCTCGCGATCGTTGTGTTCGCGTGTCTCGCCGGCGCCGGTCTGTTTGTCTCGTGGCTTCTGGTCTCAACGCTGGGCGACAACAACGACCTCGGATTGCGCGCGATTATCCCCGCTGAAATCGCGCTCATTGTCATTGTGGCTGCTGCACTGACGAGTTGGCCGCGACGCGCGACCCTTGTGGTCGCGATGGTCAGGACTCGCGCTTAGTCTGCCTGACACCGCGATGATGATTCACGACAACCTCGCCGGTACACCAAAACCCGGCGGAAAAATTTTTGCGCAATCGCCCGAACTATGGGCGGCGGTGCGCCGCCATGCTGCGCGCAATGTCCGGGTCGCCAACAATCCGCGGTTTCTTGAAGACGTGACGCCGTGGCCGGTGAACATATCCTGGGCTCTGCTCGCCAATCGCAGTTCGTGCTTCGCCAACCGCGACCTGGCGATGGCTTATGCTCCGCTGCCGTCCGAACGCCGCGATGCGATCAACGCCCAATTCATCCGGATATTCGCCGGCGACGCCATGCCGGACGATGTCGGCGACATGGCGGTCAAATACGATTGCGAAGTTGTGGTCGTCGTTCCTCAGGACGGGGCGTGGGAAAAAGACCCGTTCGCGGCGAGTCCAAAGTATCGTCTGGCCGAAAGCCGCGACGATCGCTGGCGGATTTACGTCCGGCAGCGATAACCTTCGGGCGCGTCAAATCCCGGCGAACCAGTTAAAGCCCTGCTCGCTCCAGAACGTCTCGGTGAACGTATTGGAGACTTCGATTGCCTGCACCCATTTCGCGTTCTTGTAGCCGAGCTTGGTCGACGTGCGCAGCCGGAGCGGAAAACCAAATGGATCGGTGATGGTCTCATTGGCGTACCGCGTCGCGAGTATGGTCTGCGGATGGAGTGCCGTCGCCATATCGATGCTCTCGGTGTAATCGTCGGCGCAGTGGAAGTAGACGTACTTCGCGCTCAGATCCGCGCCGACGCGTTCCAAGAAGTTACGCAGATTCGGTCCGGACCATTGTCCGATATAGTCCCAGCCTTCGACACAGACATGCCGGATGATGATTTCCTGCTCCGGCAGTTGATAAATTTGTTGCGCGGTCCAGGGCCGCTTGTCGGCAACCAGACCCGCCAATTCGAGCTTCCAGGTCGCGCCGTCCACGGGCTTGACGTCCTCGACGCCGAAATGAGCATTAAAGCGCGGCGGCTTAACCACCTGACTGACGTCGAACGTCGGCGCCAGGTGACCGGGCCGGAACATCGCGGCCTGCACGCGATCATTCCATGACGACACCAAGCGCAGCACCTTCTGCACGGGCTCCTCTTCGGTAACATCGCAGCCGGTCAATAACGTCAGCGCGCCGAGACTGAGAGCGCCGCGCAGTACGTCTCGCCGATTGATGGTTTCGACCAGCTCACGGTTCGCCGTAAGCACATTTTGGTCGATCGGCTTTTTTGGCCGAAAAATCGACGGCGCGCGGGTGCGAAGCGACATCGGATTACCGCGAAGCAGTTGGCGTCGCGTCGGCGACGGTGAGCGGTTCGCTCTGCACCACAGGGCCGCCGGTCAACATGGCGACGAGGCTCTTCGGCACCAGGAGCGCGAGCGCAACGTGCACAAGCAGAAACAGAACGATCGCGGACATGCACAGGAAATGCACCAGCCGGATGGTCTGGAAACTGCCAAACAGCGCCGCCAGTTCCGAGAATTGCACCGGCTTCCAGAGAGCCAGCCCCGAAATGACGATGAGAATGCCGATCAGAATGATGCCGAGATACAGAATCTTCTGCACCGCGTTGTAGTGGGTCAGATCGTCGTGACCGAGCTTGAAACGCAACGCGTCACCAACGGTCGCCAGGATCTCGCGTACCGAAATCGGAAACAGCTTTTGCCGAAAACGGCCGGTGGTAATGCCATAAACGAGATAGGCGAGGCCATTGAGCACGAAAATCCACATGCCGAAGAAATGCCACTGCAGTCCGTATTGCGCCCACTTGCCAATAATCACGGCGTCCGGAAAATGCAGCCAGCCGAAAAGCACGTCGTCGTTATAAATCTTCCAGCCGCTGCCGATCATAATGAAAATGGCGACGGCATTGGTCCAATGCATGATGCGCACGGGCAGCGGGTGAAGGCGACGCTCATGACGTGCAGGTGATTTGACCGACAGCACAGACATTGTTGAATATTTCCGCGGCGTGGCCGATTGGGTGCTTCGCACAAACTGTACGGTCGTAAGAATTCGTTCGCAAATAAACTGGCATCACGAAACCGCGTGGCGTGTTTGATCGAAGAGGCCTGAAATGCAGACAAAGCTGGTAACCATTGGATTGGTGACCGCCTTGATCGTCGCGACGCCGGCGCAGCTTGCGCTTTCGCAGGTAATGGTGCCGACCGGCGGGGAGGAAGAAAAGAAGCCGATAACTCCCGAGCAGCGTATGCAGGCACGGTTTCCACAGAATGTGCGTATCGGCGATCTGATCGGGCTGCCCGTGCTCGACGAAAGCTCGAGCACGCTTGGCCACGTCCGCGAAGTCGTGCGCGCCAAAAACGATAAAATCGAACTGATTGTGGCCTACGGCGGCTTTCTTGGCTGGGGCACACGTCTGGTTGCGGTGCCCATCGAAGTCATTGGCATCCAGGGGCGCGAACTGGCGTCGCTCGATATGTCGCCAAGTGAATACGCGAAAGCGCCGACCTGGCACGATGCGAAGGCACAGGCCCTCTCATCCGACACGACGATCAAAATCGCGCTGGCCCGACGCTAATTCCCGCGCCAGCACGCCTGATCACAAATTGGTGAGAACCATAACTTTTTGGCGCGCGCTGACTTGAACGCATTAAGCCGGAAGTGATTGGCGCGTCAGTCGGCTATGCCAAACACTGACGCTTGGTTTCGTTTTGGTTCCGATTCGATTTCAGCTGAACTTTTCCGGGGGGCGGCATCGTATGGCAGGTGTGAACGGGTTTAACGACAACCCCAGCGCGGGCGCAACCTGCGGCATCGCCATCATGGCTAAAGCCTCTGCGCCAGGACGGACCAAGACTCGTTTAGTGCCACCGCTCACCTTCGACGAAGCCGCGGCGCTCAACACCGCGTTCCTCCAGGACATCGCTGGGAACCTGCTGCTCGCCGGCCGGCACGCGGGCATCTCAGGCTACGCGGCTTTTGCGCCACGCGGCTCCGAAGAGTTTTTCTCGCGCATTCTCCCGCCCGCGATCAGCCTGATCGACGCCTGTCTGCCAAACTTCGGCGATTGTTTGTTACGGACGACCGAGGAAATTCTTGAGCGCGGACATCATTCGGCGGTCGTCCTCAATTCCGACAGCCCGACACTGCCGACCGCCTTCCTCGTAGAAACGGCGGGAGCATTGTCACGGCCCGGCGAGCGCGCCGTGCTCGGTCCGTCGAGCGATGGCGGCTACTACCTGTTGGGACTTAAGACCGCGCATCGACGCATGTTCGAGGACATCGACTGGAGCACTGAACGCGTCGCGCAACAAACGCTCGAGCGCGCGCGCGAGATCAAGCTCGACATTCACATGCTACCGGTCTGGTACGACGTCGACGATGTCGAAGGCCTGCGCCGGCTCGGAAGCGAATTGCGTCATCCGCGCACATCTGAGCCCACGCTCAATTCGCGCGAGCCGAATTATCCTTCGGCCACCGCAGAATTGTTCCAAAGCCTCTGGCCGGACGGCGAACTCTCCCGCCGCCGCGAAAGTCTTGTGCACGCTTAGCCGCGCATTTGTTGAAATACCGATTGAGGACTGATGAGCGATATGGAAACGGCGACGGCAGCAAAGCCAGCAATCGACCCGCGGCGCTATTTCGAAAGCGTGCGTACCGACAGCGACGTTCCCACCCATGAGCCGGTCTGCCTCTATTTGGAGACTACGAACCGCTGCAACCTGCTATGTACGACCTGCCCTCGCACCTATGAGGAGCTCGAACCGCCGGCCGACATGAGCTGGGACCTGTTTCGCTCGATAGTCGATCAGATTCCCAAGCTCCAGCGCGCGGTGTTGCATGGCGTCGGCGAGCCGATGCTGGTCAAGAACCTGCCGCGGATGGTGCGCTATCTGAAAGACAAAGGCACGTATGTCCTCTTCAACACCAACGGCACCGTACTCAACGAAAAGAACGGGCGGGCGCTCATTGAGGCCGATCTCGACGAACTAAGAGTATCATTCGACGCCGCTAACGCGGAATCCTATCGCGCCATTCGCGGCAAGAATTATTTCAATCGTATCTTGAAAAACGTGCGCGCATTCCGCGAACTGCAGGAGCGTGAAGGCAAGCTCAAGCCGCGTGTATCGGCATGGCTGACCGGATTGCGTGAAACCATCGAGCAGTTGCCTGATTTTGTCCGCGTCGCGGCAGACACCGGCGTCAAGGAGGTCTATCTGCAGCGACTGGTGTTCTTCGCCGAGAATGCCATCGGCAAAGCGCGGCCGGACCAGGCACTTTACGAACAACTGTCGGGGGATGAAGCAATCTACATCGATCGTGCTGCCGCTGTCGCCGCTTCGCTTGGGGTCACTTTCAGCGCTTCGGGTGCGGCGTCCGAGCCGGGCATGAGTTTGAAACGCCACGACAGCGGTTCGCCGTGGTCACTGTGCCGGCGGCCGTGGACCGTGATGTACATCACCGCCAATGGCCGCGCGCTGCCGTGCTGCATCGCGCCGTTTTCGCAGCGCGGTTATGAGAACTACACATTGGGCGACGCCACGCAGCAGACGCTCCGCGAAATCTGGACGGGGCCGGCCTACCGCGATTTCCGTCATGCACTCACGTCGGAACAACCACCCGCCGCGTGTGCGAGTTGCGGCTTGCGCTGGAGTTTGTAGGTGGCCGTGGCCGAAACGCGCGTAGCCGTTATCATTCCGACCTTCAACGAGGCTGAATCGATCGGAGCGGTCGTCGATTCCATTCCGCGCGACGTCGCCAACCGCGTGATCGTGGTCGACGGCGGCAGCACCGACGGAACAGCTGACGTTGCGCGCCATGCGAGAGCAGAAGTCATCACCGTCGGCCGCGGCTACGGCCGCGCGTGCCTCGCTGGTGCGCAGGCGGCTGACGACGCCGACATCCTCGTGTTCATGGATGGCGATGGCGCTGACGACCCCGTCGCGATCGCTTCGATGGTCCAGGCCATTACCTCTGGAGGCTACGACTTTGTCATTGGGTCTCGCGCGCGCGGGAACCGTGAGCCCGGAAGCATGGCCAGCCACCAAATCCTCGCCGGTTTGGCCGCGGGCGCTCTGATCGGCCTTCTTTACGGCGTGCGCTACACCGACATGTGCGCTTACCGCGCCATGCGCCGCGACACCCTGCTTGCGCTCGACATGCGCGAACTCACCTATGGCTGGAATCTTGAAATGCAGATGCGCGTGGCCCGCGCCGGTCTCCGCGTCCTGGAACTGCCGGTCCCTTATCGCCGGCGCAGCGGCGGGCAATCCAAAGTCGCCGGCAATTTGCGCGGATCGCTCAAGGCCGGATCGCGCATCATCGCGACCTTCGCTCGCGTCGCCACGGAGCCGGCGCGCGGCGTATCCTAATTTGCGGTCGCTTCGGCTTTAGATCGCGACCTTGCGGAGAAAGCCGTCAACGCTGCCGCGAAGCGAGTCCGCGGCTTTCTCGACGGCGTGCGACGCCGCCAGCACCGTATCCGCCGATGAATGCATGTCGGCGATTGCGCCGGAGACGCGCTGCAGCACCGCAACCACGGATTTCGTCCCGGACGCGGCCGCATCGACATTCTCGGAAATCTCCTGCGTCGCCGCATTTTGTTGTTCGAGTGACGTGGCAATAGCGGCCGTGAATTGTCTGATTTCCTGCATGCGGCCGGTAATATTGCCGATAGCGCCAACCGCGCTGTGCGTTGAGGCTTGCACCGCCGCGATTTGGGCGGCGATGTCGTCGGTCGCCTTGGCGGTTTGTACGGCCAGGGCTTTGACCTCGGATGCGACAACGGCGAAGCCTTTGCCGGCAGCTCCCGCGCGCGCCGCCTCGATCGTGGCATTGAGCGCCAACAAGTTGGTCTGGCCGGCGACGCTCTGAATGAGCTTGACGACATCGTCGATCTTTTGCGCGGCTTGCGCCAGCCCGGCAATGTCTTCGTTAGTCGACTGCGCTTCGGTAGCGGCGGCCTTGACCACTTCCGCGGCGCGCAACAGCTGGCGGTTGATCTCGCCGATCGACTTGGCCAACTCATCCGCCGCGCTGGCGGCGACCTCGACGCTGCCGAATGCTTCGTTTGAAGTCTTGACCGCGCTCGCGGTGTGCGCGGTGGTCTCATTCGATGTGGCCGAGAGAGCCGAAGCGGTCGACTTCATCGCGCCGACACTGTCGGCGACGGTCGTCAGCACTCCCTCGACGCTTTCGCGGAACCAGATGATCGCTTCATCCACCACGGCGCGGCGCGCCTCCTGCTCGCCGAGCAATGCGTTTTTTCGTTCGGCCGCGCGGCGCTCTGTAATGTCGTCATGGGTTCCGACCCAATAGCTGGAGCCAGGTATCGGGCGATTGACCACCGAGATGGCGCGCCCATCCGGCGCCTCGGCGACGAAGCTCAAAATTTTGCCGGCAGCCATATTGCCGAGAATATCCGCGCAATACTTCGCCGGATCACGTCCCAAATTACCGGTTTTGTTACGCTCCAGGATGACATCCAACAGCGTGGCCCCTGGCTTCACCACATCCGGGGACAGGCCGTACATGCTGCGATATTGATCGTTGCAGACCAGAAGTCGTCCGGTCATGTCGAACATGACGACGCCTTGGGTCATGTTATCGAGTACGAGCGCCAGGAGATGGCCCCTATGTTCGAGCCCCAAGCCCCTGAATCGCGTCAAACGGTTGAGGAAACCGGACATCGTTGCTGATGCTTGGTCGTTGTCTCCCGGCCTCTAGCTATCGGACATCCATTTACGCTTCGTTAATCAAACGTCACGCACTCAAGCCGCCGTCCACCATCAAGAGGCTTCCGGTCGTGAAGCTCGAAGCGTCGGAGGCGAGGAAGAGCACCGAGCGCGCCACTTCCTCGGCGCGGACGTGCCGGTGCAGCGGAATAATGTCATTGAAAAATTGCGTGGCGTCGCGCCCAATTACGCCGGTCAGGTTCTTTTCCACGTTTAACTGGAACTCATTGTCGACCGGTCCGGGATGAATGGTGTTGACCCGGATGTTTCGTCCCGCGAGCTCCTTGGCCAGTACCCGCATCAGGCCGACCTGGGCGTGCTTGGCGGTGATGTAACCGTAGACGCCAGGATCGCCCTTCACCCCGACGATACTGGATGTGATGATGATCGAGCCGCCGTCGTTCATCTGCGGCACCGCGTGCTTGGCGGCGAGAAATGCGCCTTTGACGTGGACGGCAAGGACTGAGTCAAATACGTCTTCCGGATATTCGCTGATCGGCGCGACGGTGCCGAAATTTCCGGCGTTGCTGAACAGAACATCGATCTTGCCGAACTGCTTCACCGCAAGTGCAATTGCATTTTTGACTTGGTCCGATTTGGTCACGTCCGCCGCACACCAGGCAAGGCTACCGGCGCCGGAATTGCCGCCGATATGTGCCGCAGCTTGCTTCAGCGCGGCCTCATTCAGATCGGTGAGCATCACCTTCGCTCCTTCATCGTGAAGAAGCTTAGCCGACGCCAGACCAATGCTGCCTGCACCGCCGGTAACGACGCAAACCTTGCCCTGCATTTGTTTCGCCATTGTGCCCTCCCGCCGCGGGCAAACTAGCGGCGCGGGCCGGGTCGGCGCAATGCTTCTTCTCGACTATAGTGGCGGCACACTCGCGACGAATTGCGTGCGTCGCGATCATTGCCTCGATGGGGAGTAGATCGATGAAGGTTGGAATTGTTGGGTTGGGTCGAATGGGTGCGGCCATATCGCGGCGGCTGCGCCAACAGGGCTTCGACATAATCGGCTGGGATCACAATGCAAACACGAGCCGAAAGTTGGCAGCTGACGGACTGCGGATCGCCGCCAGTGCCGGAGGCGTTGCGGCCGATGCGGTCGTCGTCATTTCCAGTATCACTGAGGACCACGGTGTGCGCCAAATCTTCAACGGCCCGGCGGGCTTTCTCGAAGGCGACGTGAACGGCAAGCTGTTCATTGAAATGAGCACGCTGCAGCCGATGACCGGCCGCGAACTGGCGCCGCTGGTCGAAGCGAAGGGCGCGCGCCTCATCGATGCTCCGGTGCTTGGGACAATTCCGCAGGCGCGCGACGGCAAGCTTTTGGCGATGGTCGGCGCGCGGCCCGAGGATCTTGAACGTGCGCGCCCGGTGCTCGAAAAGCTGGCCGGGCGCATCGCCTATATGGGCCCGAACGGCGCCGGCTACGCCATGAAGCTCGCGGCAAATCTTGGACTCGGCGGCTATGTGCAGGCCTTGGCGGAATCGCTGGCGCTTGGTTTGAAGCAAGGCCTGACGCTCGAGCAGATGTTGGATGTTATTCAGGACGGGCCCTACGCCAGCGGCTGGCTCAAGGCCAAGCTCGACGTTTTCAAAGGTGGCAAGGCCGAGATGACGCTCGACATTCGCACACTGCGAAAAGATCTCATGTCGGTAGTGGCGACCGGCGCGCTCACCGGCGTGCCGATGCCGTTGGCGGCGGGCACGCTTGCTTCGCTGTCGGCGGCGGTCGCCGCCAATTATGGTGATAGGGACCTCGCCGAACTACCGAAATTCTTGCGCGAGACGATGCTGCAGAATTTCAGTTAGCAAAAAGCGGCCGTGGAATATGATAGCTTCCACCTGATATCCGCATCTGCGAACTGGAAAGAATTGTGATGAGTAAGTGGCAATACACCAGGGGACTGCACGATCTCGGGCGCGGGTGCTTTGCCTATTTGCAGCCTGACGGCTCGTGGGGTTGGAGCAATGCGGGTCTGATCGCTGACGGCGATCAGACCCTTCTCGTCGACACTCTGTTCGACCTGCCGCTGACCGCGGAGATGCTCACAACCATGCGTGATGCAGTTCCGGCGGCGCGCAATATCCGGAAGCTCATCAACACCCACGCCAACGGCGACCACACATTCGGCAATCAGCTGGTCGAAGGTGCGGAGATCATCGCCTGCCGAGCCTGCGCCGAGGAATACGCCGAAGCGCCACCGGACGCATTTGCGGCGCGCGCTGCCGCGTGGCAGGGCGCCGGCGAGGGCGGAGCATTTTTTCACGAAATCATGGGCAGCCGCTTCGACTGGCGCGGCTTGGTCAATACACCGCCGACAACCTTGTTCGACCGGACCATGGAAGTCACGGTCGGCAGCAAGCGCCTGGTCCTGACCCATCTCGGCGCCGCGCACACACGCGGGGACGTTCTGGTCCACGTGCCCGCGGATCGCGTTCTCTACAGCGGCGACCTTTTGTTCGTGGGTGGCCATCCAGTGATCTGGTCGGGTCCGATCCGAAACTGGATCAAGGCCTGCGATTACATTTTAGAGCTCGACGTCGACATCATCGTGCCGGGCCACGGGCCGATCGCTGAAAAACCGGCGGTTCGCGAATTGAAAGCCTATTTCGAATATATTGCGGCCGAGGCGCGCCGGCATTTCGACAACGATGTGCCCTACGAAATCGCGGCGCAGAAAATAAGCCTCGACCGCTTTGCCTCCTGGCTCGATCCGGAGCGCATGGTCATCAACTGCGCCGCCCTTTATCGCGAGTTTTCAGGATCGAAGGCACCGCTCGACCGCATGGTGATGTTCGCGGGAATGAAGCGATATCGAGACGCGTGTGCGCATGGCCACGCGGCGCACGCGTAAACAGGCAATGCCGGATATCATCGACCCGGAAACGAGGTGGAGTCGGAAGTCGACGCTCTGCTGAGCAGCTGAACTTCAGCTAGCGGAGAACGTCAAGCCGGACCTTGGCAACGCCCTGATCAAGAATTCCTATGGATTCGGCTGCGGAATACGACAGATCGACATCTCTTCCCTGGACGAACGGGCCACGGTCGTTGACCCGCACGGTCACCGCTCGTCCGGTCTCCAAATTCGTCACCCGCAACATCGTGCCAAACGGCAAGGTCCGGTGCGCCGCGGTCAACGCCTGCGGGTTGATTTTTTCGCCGTTCGCCGTCTCGGTTCCTTCGGTATAAAAGCTGGCGACGCCGTATTTTTCCGCAGCGTGTTTGCCGCGAGCGAGCGGATTATGCCTGCCGATGCTGAGCGCAGCGAGCGATGCCGGCCGGCCAGCGGCGCGATATCCGGATTTGTTGCTGACGACAGAGGTCTGCGCACAGGCGGCAAGAAGCGCCGCTGTCAGCACGACGATGGACAGTCGAGCGCCATTGCATGATTTCGTTGAAAGGAATGGGCGAGTGTTGAAAGCGCGCCACACGGCAATGTCGAGGCGCAGATTTTTGGCGCAGTCGGTGATACGCATCTTACCCCCTTCGGCCGCCGAGTGCCGAAGCCCGCCAATTTACAGATCATTTTACTCTTGTTTCCGTTAACAATCGGATACCAAGCCGCGAGCGGTCCAAACATGAGGCCGAACCGGCGCGAGGCGTCGTATGATGCATTGCCATTTTTGATGTAGCGCAAACGTTATTGGTCTGATCGAGCGCGTATTATCGTCAGATAGGATTTTTGATTCGCGAAAGGGCACTATGGGCCTTGCTCTCCGCGTGGCGGCCGGCTTGGCGCTCTGGCTGTCGACCAGCGTCACGGGGATAGCGCTCGCACAATCAGCCAATCCGCCCGACAAGAGCCAATACTGGCTCTTCAATCCGGTACCGGACGATCAGATGCGCGATTTCAGCACCGATCGTCCGCCAAAAGCGTACCTGCCATTTACGGTCGACGCCGGCCACTTCCAATACGAGACCGATATTGTCAATTTCGCCGACCAGACCACCGGCCCGGCGCGGACCAATATTCTTCTGTTGCCGAACCCGACGTTGAAGTTCGGTCTCACAAGCAACACTGAACTTGAACTCAATATGGCGCTCGTCGGCATTCACGCGTTCAATTCCGCGACCAGCAAATGGAGCACGGCCTGGGGCGACGGCGACCTGTTCGTCCGTACCAAGATCAATTTGTGGGGCAATGACGGCGGAACAACTGCGTTTGCGCTCATTCCCTACATCAAGGCCCCGACCGCGGCGCCCGGGATCGGGAACGGCGCAGTTGAAGAAGGCCTCATCGCGCCGCTGTCGGTCACCCTGCCCAGCGGATACACATTTGTATTCAACTCCGAGCTTGACGAACTCAAGGACAGCGTCGGCGAAGGTCAGCACGCTAACTACATCAATGTCGTCGGCCTGAGTCACCAGGTGATCAACAAGGACTTCACCCTCTACGTCGAACTATGGTCCGACTACAACAACGATCCGCTGCAAAGAACCACGCAGGTCAGCTTCGATACGGCACTCGCCTGGACGGTGCGTCCCAATCTGCAGTTAGATGTCGGAGCCGATTTCGGCCTCAACGCCGCAACACCGGCCATCCAAGTCTTCGCCGGCATCTCGCAGCGGTTTTGACGGTCCTCACGCGCCTGCGTTTTGGGCGGCGGAACGAATTTTTGCAGGAATTTGAAGCCACTTTGGCGGCGACTTTTCAAAAACGAAAAGTAGTGGTGCCCAGGGGCGGAATTGAACCACCGACACCTGCATTTTCAGTGCAGTGCTCTACCAACTGAGCTACCTGGGCGCCCGCCAGACGTGCCGTTGATAGGCACGCACGAGCGGCGTTTTTATAGAGGCTCGGTTTCCGGCTGTCCAGAATGGGCTCCGGCGATCAGTTTACCGTTTCGCCGCCCTCGTCGCGGCGTTCGTCCTCTTCCTCGTCTTCGGTCACCGGCACAGCATAGACGCCCGAGAGCCAGCGATTGAGGTCGACATCGGCGCAGCGCGGCGAGCAGAACGGATGGGACCCTTCGGCGGCAGGCTTGCCGCAGATCGGGCAGGCGCTACGACGGCGAGCGTCTGGCATAAGTGGAATATGGGCTGCGCGCGGCGCCGGGCCAATCGCCGCTCACAGCGCGTTGAGCCAGCCAAAATGAATCGGATAGCCTTCGCCGCCAAGCAGCGACGCGGTTTCGTAGAGCGGCAGTCCGACAATGCTGGAATAGGAACCGACGATTTTCACGATAAAAGAGCCGGCGATGCCTTGGGCCGCGTAGCCGCCGGCCTTGCCGCGCCATTCGCCGGAGGCGAGGTAGGCTTCGATGTCTTCGTCCGACAGCCGCTTGAAGCGCACCCTGGTCTCCACGTAACGCTGGCGAAACGTCTCCTTCGGCGTCACCAGGCACACCGCGGTGTGGACGCGATGATTGCGGCCGGACAGGAGCCGCAGACATTGTGCGGCTTCGTCGAGCAACTCCGCCTTCGGCAGAATGCGGCGGCCGACGGCCACCACAGTGTCGGCTGCAAGGATAAAGGATCCTTTCAGCTCCTCATCGAGCCGGACCATGGCGAGCGCAGCCTCTGCCTTGCCGCGCGCGAGCCGCGTGGCGCAGGCGCGCGGCAGCTCGCCCCGTTTCGGTGTCTCATCGATGTCCGCCGGGCGCAGCGCATCGGGTTCGATGCCCGCCTGGTTGACAAGCGCCAGCCGGCGCGGCGAGCCGGAGGCGAGGACGAATTTTGGGCGGCCGATCATTTGAACCGGTAGGTAATCCGGCCCTTGGCCAGATCGTAAGGCGTCATTTCCACCAACACTTTGTCGCCGGCGAGCACGCGGATGCGATTCTTGCGCATGCGGCCGGCAGTATGGGCGATGATTTCGTGCTCATTCTCAAGCTTGACCCGAAAGGTGGCGTTCGGCAGCAATTCCGTCACGACACCCGGAAATTCCAGCAGTTCTTCCTTCGCCATTCGTGATCCGGCTCGCTGACATCGACCGCGCCTTAGCCCGCATCTCGGCCGAAAATTGCGCGAAAACTAGCGGATGACGGAGGCTTCCACAACGCCAACTTTACGAGCTTTCCTAAGCGCAGACGGCCTGTTGCGCTGCAGAATCGGCATCCTTCAAAGAGGACAATCCCGTCACTCATTGCCCGGGCGCTGGCCGGCAAAGCGTTCTCTGATCCGATTCAAAAGCTGGTCACGCACCTCGCGATAGGCGCCAAGCCGCTGCTCGCGGCTGCCTTCCACATCGGTCGGATCGCCTGTCGGCCAATACTCGACATCAACTGCACTCATACGAGTGAGTTCGAGCGCGCGATGGTGGGCCTCGGGCGCGAGCGTAATGATGAGATCGAAATTGAGCCCCTCCAGCTCATCGAGTTCCTCGAAGGTCATCGGCTTATGGCGCGAAATATCGACACCGATTTCCGCCATCACGGCAACTGCAAACGGATCGAGTTCGCCTTTGCGCGAGCCAGCCGAGCCAACATAGACAGTGCGGCCAAACATCTGACCAAACAGTCCGGCGGCGATCGGCGAGCGGATCGAATTGCGCCCGCATGCAAACAGCACCGCCTGGGGTCGCGTGGAAGGTTGTGCGTCGGACGCCGGCATTGCGGCTCCCTACCCCTTCCAGTGCAGCACCGTGACCAGCGTAAACAGACGCCGCGCCGTGTTGAAGTCGACTTCGACCTTGCGCTTGAGCCGCTCCATCAGGATGTGCGAGCCTTCGTCGTGCAATGAGCGTCGCGCCATATCGAGTGCTTCGATACGGTCGGGAGTCGCGCCGCGGATCGCAGCGTAGTAGCTGTCGCACACCGTGAAATAGTCCTTCACGATGCGGCTGAACGGCGCTAGCGACAAGAGATGCGCAATGACGGGCGTCTCGTCCGCCAATCTGATGTCGAAAACCAGACGGTTGCCGTCGATACGAAGATGGAGCGCGTACGGACCGCCCTCGTGATCCTGCGGCCGAAACGAATTCTCCTCGACGAGATCGTAGATCGCGACCGCGCGCTCATGTTCAACATCGCGACTGGCGCGCCCGATCGAAGATTCGTCGAGCGTCACTGCGACCAGTTTGCAGGTTTCGCTGTTGTCGGGCGCCATCAGCGGTTGAGCCGAATGGCAATCGAGCGGGCGTGAGCGTCGAGCCCCTCCGCCGTGCCCAAGGTGATCGCCGCATCAGCGAGCGCGCGCAATTGTTCCGGGCCGCATTTGAGGATCGAAGTGCGTTTCATGAAATCGAGAACGCCGAGGCCTGAAGAAAACCGCGCCGAACGCGCCGTCGGCAGAACGTGGTTCGAACCCGCAACATAGTCGCCGATCGCTTCAGGCGTGTGCGGGCCGATGAAGATTGCGCCGGCGTTGCGGACGCGACGGGCAAGACCTTCGGCATCGGCCGCCGCAATTTCCAGATGTTCCGGCGCGATCGCGTCGACGAGCGGCAGCGCCTCATTGAGATCGCGCACCAGGATGACCGCACCGAAATCGCGCCACGACGCGCCGGCGATTTTTCCGCGCTTGAGCTGACCGAGCGCGTTCTCAACCGCGCCCTCGACTGCGGCAGCAAGCGCGGCATCATCAGTCACGAGGATCGCCTGCGCGCTCTCATCGTGCTCGGCCTGCGCCAAGAGATCAGCCGCGATCCAGTCGGCGTTGCCGCTGGAGTCGGCGATGATCAGCACTTCCGAAGGTCCGGCCACCATGTCAATACCGACTTTGCCAAACACGACGCGCTTGGCAGCGGCGACAAAAGCGTTGCCGGGCCCCATGATTTTGGCGACTGGAGCGATGGTCTCGGTCCCATGCGCCAGCGCGGCAATCGCCTGCGCGCCGCCGACGCGATAAATCTCGTCGACACGGGCGAGTTTGGCAGCAGCGAGTACGAGGGGCGAAACGATGCCGCCGGGAGCGGGCACCACCATGACGATGCGCGGCACGCCGGCAACCTTGGCCGGCACGGCATTCATCAATACCGACGAAGGATAGGCGGCGGTACCACCCGGCACATAGAGTCCGACTGCTTCGATCGCGGTCCAACGCGAGCCGAGCTCGACGCCGAGCACGTCGGTAAAGCGGTCATCCTTGGGCATTTGCCGGGTGTGAAAAACCTCGATGCGATCGCGGGCGAACTGGAGCGCGTCGAGCACATCGCGCCGGCAGTGTTTGAACGCAGCGTCTACCTCCTCTGGTGTGACCCGAAGGCCCACGCTGTTGAGATCGAAACCATCAAATTTCTGGGTGTAGTCGCGCAGTGCTTGGTCGCCCCGCGCGACCACATCCGCGACGATCGCACGCACGGTCGTCTCAACATCGGCCGAAGCTTCGCGCTTGGTGTCAAGAAAAGCGCGGAACTTTTCGGCGAAATCCGCGGCGCGTGCGTCGAGGCGAATGGCCATCTAGATACCTTTTGCGCTGTCATGCAGCGATCCTGAACGTCTCTTTGATTATAACAATTCTAATGTCTAGCTTTCTGATTGACAAAAGGCGCGCCGTTCACCAATTCCTCGTGTGTTCACTCTATTCAGGGGCGACAAGAAGCCCCCGTGCCGGGTTATGACAAAAAGCACACCTGCAACGCTTTGCTCAATACTCGCGTGCGTGTTTGTTTTGAGCGTGAGCGTGGCCTGCGCGGATGAACCGGTGATGCTGTCGCTATCGATCAAGGACCATCAGTTCGAACCCGCCGAAGTGCATGCTCCGGCGGGAAAGCCGATCGTATTTACCATCAAGAATCTCGGCTCGATCGCCTCCGAATTCGAAAGCGGCGCGCTGCATGTCGAGAAGGTGATTCCGCCGGGCGGCCAAGCAATGGTTCACGTGCGGCCGCTGGAGCCCGGACGCTATAATTTCTTCGACGATTTCCATCGCCAGACGCAAGGATTTCTGGTCGTACCATGAGTGGTCAAACAGTCGCCGTGCCGTGAGGTGTTCGTGCTGCCTTCGCTTCTGATCGTCTTCCGTGAGGTCTTCGAAGCCGGATTGATCGTCGGCATCGTCATGGCGGTGACGTCGGGCGTGGCCGGGCGCGGGCGCTGGATCGCGGGCGGCGTCGCGGCGGGCGTACTCGGCGCCTGCCTGGTGGCGCTGTTTGCCGGCGGCTTGTCGCAATTGTTCGGCGGCAACGGGCAAGAGTTGTTCAACGCCGCCATCCTCGGTTTCGCCGTGCTGATGCTCGGCTGGCACAACGTCTGGATGTCGCGGCATGGCCGTGAGCTTGCTGCAGACATGCGCGCCGCCGGCGAGGCGGTCGTTACCGGCTCGAAGTCGCTTGCCGCGCTCGCGCTGGTGGTGACGATCGCGGTGCTGCGCGAGGGTTCGGAAGTCGTGCTGTTTCTCTACGGCGTGGCAGCGGCGGAAGGCGGCGCCAGCATTGGCATGCTGATCGGCGGCGCGATTGGGCTCGCCCTTGGCGCGTTCGTGTGCCTGCTGACCTACCTCGGTCTCATCACTATACCGATGCGGTATCTGTTCAGCGTCACCAGCACGCTGATCGCTTTGTTGGCCGCCGGCATGGCCGCGCAGGCGATAGCTTTTTTGCAGCAGGCCGACATCCTCACCGCATTCGACCAAACGGTGTGGGACACGTCCTGGATCCTGAGCGATGAAAGCATGCTGGGACGCGGCCTGCACACACTGGTCGGCTATGTCGACCAGCCGACTGCCATGCAGCTCATTGTCTATGCGGCGACGCTTTTGGTGATAGCCGTGCTGATGAAGCTCTTTGCAGTGCCTTCCGCACCACGCCCGCAGACGGTCTAAACTTTGAGCTATACCGTCTTCGTCCCGGCGGCGAAGTGATCGGGGCAGGCCATCGCCGAATAAACCTCGCCAAGATCGGCGAGTTCGGCTTCCAGGCATTCCACGTCAAGCCGGATGGCGCCGCCGCCTGAGAATGTCAGAGTTATGATGCCGGCAGGCCCGTCGCGCTCGGCAAATTCGACCGCCAGCAGATTGAGCGTCGCGTCCTTCCTGGTCTGATCGAGATTGCGGTACTTGCAGGCATTGACCCGCTCAAATCGCAACGCTGTTCTGCACCGACGGTAATCCTGCGAATGGCCGTCTTTGATGCCGCCGGCATCGACGGCATTCATCCAGTCGAACCGCTTGAGCGCCATCACGAAACGATGTTCGTGCGGTTGCCAGAAAATATCAGCCACCCGGACAAGGGCATCCTGCACATGGGCCGAAACGACCTCGATGTCATCCTTGTCGAGGGCGACGAGTTTTAGTTCTTCCATGTCGCGTCCCCGGTCTCGGCGTCTTTCCGCGACCAAAGCTAGGACGGCTCCCGTCGGCTCGCAAGACCCCGCAAGACATTGAGAATCTCGACGCAGATACTTGTTCAGCGGCTCGACAGCATGACGAAGAACATACCGACGATGCTAATAAGTTCTCAACATCGACTGTTCCTCCGCCGCGCACCGCGAACAAGTACGACCAAACTCCGGCCCGGGTCGCCCCACGCTCCACCAACGGAGCGAGCGCCAGGCTATCAACAAAGGCTAGTTGGTCGTGTAAGTTGGATTTGCGTCTGGCGTGAGAGGTTGCTAAGACCAACCTAACAAACGGCTTGTTAACTTGTCCTGCCGTATCTGCGAGGCTCGTTTGTGGACCATGACTGCGATCCTCACGACCTCTACCCTATCTGTTCTGTTTCTTTCACCCCCGCTATGGGATTAATGTCGTCTTTCTTGAAAGGGAGGATTTATGGCTAAGAAGTCAAAGAAGCGGCGCGCCTGGACGGCGACCGAGGTCCGTGAGTTGAGGTCGATGGCGAAGAAAAAAACCGCCGCGGCAAAGATCGCCAAAAAATTGAAAAGAACGGAAGGTGCGACGCGGCAAAAAGCGTTCAGCATCGGGCTGTCGCTCGACTCCCGTTCCTAAGCTTCACCAAACATCCGAGTTCTTCGGTACGAAATCGACGCCGGCCTGGCGATCCCAGGCTCGGCGCGATGTCGTTTGGATCGATGTCGTTTGGGTATTGTTATTAGATCAGTGCGGCAAATCGCTAGACCGCGATGAACGACAAGTCATCTGATTAGGAATGATGTCCGGACCCGCGCTTGCCTCAGGGCTCATTCCAGTAATTGCTGGCGGGTGCGCGCCGCGGTAGTCCGGTCCGGCCTTCCTTAAAAATTGGAAATGAACCCGCCCGAAATGGGATATGAAGGCGTTGGCCGCTAGTAATTTATAAGGCGGATCGTGATATCAGGCGTGCTACGGTGATGGGCACCCTACGATGAACCAGGTTCCAGGCCAGCCGCGGCAGCAAACGCCGAGCTTCGAACTCGCCGCTGCGTTGGCGTCGTGCAAGCGCGCCTTCTTCGCCGTGGCGCTGTTCAGCGGCATGAGCAATATCCTGATGCTCACCGGCGCGCTGTTCATGCTTGAAATCTACGACCGGGTACTCCCGAGCCGAAGTGTGCCGACACTGGTCGCATTGTTGATCCTGGCCGGCGGCCTCTACGCCGCGCAAGGCGTCATCGACGCCATTCGCAGCCGCATTCTCGTTCGTATCGGGCACAGCCTCGACGAAGCGATGAGTTTGCGCGTCTTTGACGTGATCGTTCGGCTGCCGCTGAAGATCGGCGGCAAAGGCGACGGTGCCCAGCCGATCCGTGATCTCGATACGGTGCGCGGCTTCCTCTCGGGCCTCGGCCCTGTCGCGTTGTTTGATCTGCCGTGGATGCCGGTCTACCTCGCCATCTGCTTCCTGTTTCACACCTATATCGGTCTGACTGCACTGGGCGGTGCGATTATTCTCATCATCCTGACCGTCGCGACCGAATTTCAGACCAGACGCCCGACCCGCAGCGCGACGCAATTCGCCACCGCGCGCAATGCGCTGATGGAATCGAGCCGGCGCAACGCCGAAGCGATTACCTCGATGGGCATGGTTGGCCGGACCGCTACACGCTGGAACAAACTCAATCAGGATTATGTCGCCTCAAGCGGCCAGGCCAGCGACGTTGTCGGCGTGCTTGGCGCCTTCTCGAAGGTTTTGCGGCTGTTGCTGCAGTCGGCAATTTTAGCTGTCGGCGCCTGGCTGGTGATTTATCAGGAGTTCACGCCGGGCATCATCATCGCCGGCTCAATCCTCGGCGGCCGCGCGCTGGCGCCGGTCGATCTTGCCATTGCCAATTGGCGGGGCTTCGTCGCTGCGCGGCAGAGCTGGCATCGGTTGTCGCGGCTGCTCGGACACCTGCCCGCGCGCACCGAACCAATGGCGCTTCAGCCGCCGACCAAGACGCTCCTGGTGCAAAACGCGGCGGTCAATCCGCCGGGCGAGCAGAAGATCGTATCCCAGGATATCAACTTCGCACTCGCGGCGGGCAAGGCGCTCGGCGTGATCGGTCCGACGGCATCTGGAAAATCGTCACTGGCGCGCATGCTGGTCGGGGTGTGGACGCCCGCTCGCGGCAGCGTGCGCCTTGACGGCGCCACACTCGAGCAATGGTCGCCGGAGGCGCTCGGCCAGCACATCGGCTATTTGCCGCAGGACGTTGAACTTTTCCCTGGTAACGTGGCGCAGAACATCGCCCGGTTCGAGGACAAGCCTGATTCCGAGGCTGTGCTTGCCGCCGCGAAAGCGGCCGGCGTTCACGAACTCATCGTCAATCTGCCAAACGGATACGAAACCAATGTCGGCGATCACGGCAGCGCTTTGTCCGCCGGTCAGGCGCAGCGTATTGCGCTGGCGCGCGCACTGTACCGCGACCCGTTCCTGGTAGTGCTCGACGAGCCCAATTCCAATCTCGACGCTGAAGGCGACGAAGCACTGACCCGCGCTATTCTTGGCGTGCGCGCGCGCGGCGGCATCGTAATCGTGGTTGCGCATCGTCCCAGTGCCATCGCCGGCGTCGACTATATTTTGGTCATGGCCAAGGGACGGCAACAGCAGTTCGGACCAAAAGAGGAAGTCCTCAACCGCGTCATTCAGCCGACTACCCCGCCGCGCGCCCTGAAAGTCGTGCCGGAGCAGGGAGGCGTCGGATGAGCGGCCCGGTGCGGACAGTCTGGTCGGTCTCGATCCATCGGCACATCGTGGTAGGATGTGCGGTCGTGGGATTTCTCGCCATTGGACTCGGCGGCTGGGCCTCGACTGCAGAGATTTCCGGTGCGCTGATCGCGCAAGGCTCGCTCGTCGTCGATTCCAATGTCAAGAAAGTGCAGCACCCCACCGGGGGAGTTGTCGGCGAGGTCCGGGTGCGCGAGGGCGACCACGTCAAGGCGGGCGACATTCTCGTTCGCCTTGATGAGACAGTGACCCGCGCCAATCTGGCGATCGTCACCAAAGGCCTCACTGAACTTTATGCGCGCCGGGCGCGGCTCGCTGCCGAGCGCGATGGCGCCGAATCAGTAGCCGTGCCGAAGGAGCTCGCGGATCGAATTGATGATCCCGACGTACAGGAAGCGCTGTCAAGCGAGCGCAAGCTGTTCGAGCTGCGGCGCAAGTCGCGGACCGGGCAGAAAGAACAACTGCAGCAACGCATCAAACAATTGGACGAGCAGATTGCCGGACTGACCGCTCAGCAAGATGCCAAGTCCAAAGAGATGGCGCTGATCGAGCAGGAGCTTCAGGGCGTGCGCGACCTGTGGGCGAAGAACCTGGTGCAGATCAATCGGCTTACCTCCCTTGAACGTGAGGCCGCGCGCCTGCAAGGCGAACGCGGCCAGTTAATCGCAGCCGCCGCCGAAGCGAAGGGCAAGATTGTCGAAACGCAACTGCAAATCATCCAGGTCGATCAGGAACTAAGCAGCGACGTCGCCAAAGAGCTGCGCGAGACCGACAGCAAGGTCGGCGAATACGTCGAACGCAAGGTCACCGCAGAGGATCAGCTCAAGCGCACCGATCTGCGCGCACCGCAGGACGGCGTTGTGTTCCAGTCGACCGTCAACACCGTCGGCGGCGTCATCACCGCCGGCGAGCCGGTCATGCTGATCGTGCCTGCGGCCGACAACCTTTTGGTCGAAGCCAAGGTCGACCCGAAGGATATCGATCAGGTGCAGTTTGGTCAGCCGGTTGTGCTGCGCTTCTCGGCGTTTAACATGCGAACGACACCGGAAGTGAACGGCACGGTTGTGCGCATCGCAGCGGATACCACCACCGACCAGCGCACCGGGCAGAGCTACTATCTGGTACGCATCTCGATGACGGCCGACCAGATCAAGAGACTCGGCGACGTCAAACTGAGCCCGGGTATGCCGGTCGAAGCCTTCATTCAGACCGGCGACCGCACCATGATCTCGTACCTCGTCAAGCCGCTGCGCGACCAATTGATGCGCTCGTTCCGCGAGAAGTAAGTTCCATCGTTCCGGGCCGATCCGGCGCGAACCTGGATTCTCCCCGCGTACCATCTCCTTGCTATAATATCGGCCCGTGCAGAGCAGGCCTGTCGAACCATGAAGCGAATTGCCCGCTGGGCGCGCCAATTCGGTATCGCGCGAACCGTATGCATTGCGCTCCTGCTGGGGCTCGTGCCGTTGCGCATCGCCGATCCGCGGCTGCTGCAGGAAGCGCGGCTGCGGACCTTCGATCAATTTCAGTTTTTGCGACCGCGTGAGCAGACGACGCGGCCGGTCGTCATCGTCGACATTAACGAGGCGAGCCTGAAACAAATCGGACAGTGGCCGTGGCCGCGCACCATCCTGGCCGATCTGGTCGACCGTCTCACCGACATGGGCGCTGTCGCCATTGGCTTCGACGTCGTGTTCGCCGAGCCCGACCAGCTGTCGCCGAATCTCGTAGCACTTTCACTGCGCGATCTCGACGATGCAACGCGCGCGCGTTTGCGCAGCCTGCCCAGCAATGATGAAATTTTTGCCGCAGCGATCAGACGCTCACGGGTGGTGCTCGGCGAATCTGTGTCCCAAAGCCCTGACGATTTTGCGATCGAGGGCTCCGGCTACGGTGTCGTCACCACCAAAGGCGCTCCGGACCCGCGCACTTTTCTGGTCTCTTTCCCGGGCCTCGTCCGCAATATTCCCATCCTTGAAAAAGCGGCCGCTGGCCGCGGCGTCTTCACCGAGGCCGACGAACGCGATGGAATCGTCCGCCGCGCACCGATGGTCATGCATGCGGGGGACGCTTTTGTTCCGTCGCTGGCGCTCGAGATGTTGCGGGTGGCGACCGGCTCCAACTCACCGGTTATTCGCTCCGACAAAAACGGCATTCAAGGCGTGAACTTCAGTCGTTTTCGATTGCCCACAGACCGAGAGGGCCGGTTGTGGATCTATTTCAATCACACCGATCCAGAGCGCTATGTGTCGGCGAGAGACGTCTTGCAGGGCAGGGTGTCTGACGACCGCATCCGGGGCAAGCTTGTTCTGGTTGGCACCTCGGCCATCGGCCTGCTGGATCTGAGGACCACGCCGCTCGATCCTGTAATCCCCGGCGTCGAGGTGCACGCTCAGGTCATCGAGAACGTCTTGAGTAATTCGATGCTTTCGGCGCCGAGTTGGACAATCGGTGCGGAGATCGTCACGGCTGTGGCCGTTGGTCTCGCGATCATTATCGCCGCACCGCTGTTGCCCGCCGCCATCGTCGTCGCGCTTGGCGCGCTGCTGATTGCGGGCCTGATCGGCATATCGTGGTACGCGTTTGTCGCCCACAACCTCCTGATCGACTTCACCTATCCGCTGATATCGAGCTGGCTAATTTATCTGGTTCTCACGTTCGTGAATTATTTCCGCGAACAGCGGCAGCGCCATCAGATCCGTTCGGCGTTTGGCTTTTACCTGTCGCCGCCGCTGGTCGAACAACTGGCGAAATCTCCGGAAAAGCTGGTGCTCGGCGGCGAAGAACGCCGCATGACCATTCTGTTCAGCGACGTGCGCGGCTTCACCACTATCTCCGAGCACTACAAGGATGACCCGCAGGGCCTCACGCGCCTGATGAACCGTTTTCTCACGCCGCTGACCAACGCCATCATCGAGCGCAACGGCACGATCGACAAATATATCGGCGACGCCATCATGGCATTCTGGAATGCACCGCTCGACGACGAAGAGCATGAAGCCAATGCCTGCGCGGCGGCATTGGAAATGCTGAGCCGCGCCGAGGACCTGAACGTCGAGCTCAAGCGCGAGGCCGAGGCCAACGGCGGTGTCTATATGCCGCTGCGCATCGGCATTGGGCTCAACAGCGGGCCATGCGTCGTCGGCAACATGGGCTCCGACTTCCGTTTCAACTATTCGGTGCTGGGCGATACCGTCAATCTCGCCTCGCGGCTGGAATCGCGCACCAAAGACTATCGGCTCTCAATGGTGATCGGGTCACGAACGGCCGAGGGAGCCAACAAGAAGTACGCCACCATGGAGATCGACCTCATTCAGGTCAAAGGCAAGAAGCAGCCGGAAGTGGTGTACACCGTGCTTGGACCGTCTGAAGTGGAACAGGATCCCCGTTGCGGGCAGCTGCGCGATCTCCACGCTCAAATGTTGGCGGCCTATCGCAAGCAGCAGTGGGACGACGCCAGGAGCCTGATCGACCGATGCCGCAAGGTCGCCAACGGTTTTGGCGTTGCCGGTCTCTATGACATGTACATCGACCGCATGGAGGCCTATCAAAGCGACCCGCCGCCGTCCGACTGGAACGGCGTCTACGAAGCCGAGTCGAAATAATTTATCCTACATAATCATGTCGCAAGCGGCCGTTCGTGCCGCGTCGGGAGGTCCCCTATGGCAACGAGCGACGATCGCATCCTCACCACGCATGTCGGCAGTTTGGTGCGCCCACCCGAACTCACCAGGTACATCGAGGCCATCGACAACGGCGTCAAAATCGATCAATCCGCTTTCGACCGATGCCTCTCCGACAGCGTCGCCGAGGTTGTCAGGCGGCAGCAGCAGGCCGGAGTCGACATTGTCAGCGACGGCGAATTCGGCAAATTCCGCAGCTGGTCGTTCTACGTCCTCGATCGTCTTTCCGGCATAGAGGAACGAGCGATCGAGACGGCGCGGGGCGCCGGGCGCGATCTGCAACTATTTCCCGAGTTCTACGCCGAGTACTTTCCGACGCAGAAGCTACCGAAACGCGGAACGGCCGTCTGCGTCGGCCCGATCGCGTACAAAGGCCAGGCCGCAGTCCAGAAAGACATCGCCATCTTCAAGGCGGCATTGAAGGGTGCCGATGTCGCCGATGCTTTCCTGCCGGTGGTCGCGCCCGCGAGCGCCGTTCCCCGCTCGAAGAACGAATACTACAAGAACGACGAGGAGTTCCTGTTCAAACTCGCCGAGGCCCTGCGCGAGGAATACAAAGCGATTGTCGATGCCGGATTGATCGTTCAGATCGACGATGCGTTCCTGCCTTACATGTACGACGTGGCATTCGCCGCCGATCAGATGGCGCAATATCGGAAATGGGCGGCGGTGCGTATCGACGCGCTCAACCACGCCATCGCCGGTTTGCCGGAGGATCGCGTCCGCTATCACATTTGTTGGGGCAGTTTTAACACGCCGCACGTCACCGACGTAGCACTCAAGGATATCGTCGACCTGATCCTCAAGGTGAAGGCCGGCGGTTACTGCATCGAAATGGCCAATCCGCGGCACGAACATGAGTGGCGCGTGTGGGAAAACGTAAAATTGCCAGCTGGCCGCAAGCTCATTCCCGGCGTCATCAGCCACGTTACCAATGTGGTCGAGCATCCCGAACTGGTCGCCGAACGCCTCACCCGGCTCGCCAAACTGGTTGGGCGCGAGAACGTGATAGGCGGAACCGATTGCGGCTTCGCGCAATCGCCGTATGTGCGGCGCGTGCATCCCTCGATCATGTGGGCCAAGCTTAAATCGCTGGCGGAAGGCGCGCGGCTCGCCTCACAGGAATTGTGGGGCAGGAAGGCGGCCTGAGTTTTAGCGACACTTACGGCAAGCCGGTTGCCGGTGTGGTCAGGCGGCCGGCGGCTATCGGTTTATTGTATTCGTCGCATGTCCTGGCCGCCGCAAATGCCGGCACAGCCTTCGACCCGGATCGTATCAGGACCGACTTCGACGACATGGCCCTGATAGGTTTGACCGTTGTCGGCATTATAGAGCGATCCCGACCACTTTCCCGGACCATCTGGTGCCATGGCAAAGACCATGACACCGGCCAATGGTCGGCCGCGTTTGCCAGGATCGGGATTGTTCTTGTCGGTCCACGGCGCGCCAGTCGCCGGATCAATTTCCGATTTGGGGCTTGCGATGATCGCGCACACCCCTCCGCCACAATTCGTAACGCGAACCCTTGCTCCGTCCTGGGCCAGCCAAAGACCTCTCGGATCGGCCTGTGCAGTACTAACGATTGCTGAGAGGGCGACAGCGGAAGCGCTACAGAGCGCGAATAATTTCATGACCGTCCTGCCGTACTTTCCTGCCGAGTTTCACATCGTCCACCTAAACGCTCACGGATTACCCTTGGTTCCGGTTCGGAACCAAGGGGCTTAGCGCGCTCGCGGCGATGGTTTCTGAAGTCGCAGAAAAAACAAAAACGCGGCAAACTTAAGGTCTAGTACGGAAGCCCAACGTAATTTTCGGCAAATACGGTTGCTGCCGCCTTAGAGCGGAACAGATAGTCAAGCTCGGCCAGTTGAATTTTTTGGTCAAACGGATTTTCAGAGATCCGGTGGAGCAGCATCGTCATCCACCACGAGAAGCGTTCGGCCTTCCAAATCCGCGCCAGTGCGCGATCGGAATAATGATCGAGGCCGGCGTCGGATTTTTCGGCATAGTGCTCGACCAAAGCGTGCGAAAGATAGCGCACGTCGCTCGCCGCGAGATTGAGGCCCTTGGCGCCGGTCGGCGGCACGATATGGGCGGCATCGCCGGCGAGGAACAGCCGGCCGAAACGCATCGGCTCGGCAACGAAGCTGCGCAACGGTGCTATGCTCTTCTCGATCGACGGGCCGGTGACGAGACGGTCGCGGGCCTCTTCGTCGAGCCGCGGCCTAAGCTCCTCCCAGAAGCGTTCGTCCGGCCACGACTCAATGTCATCGGCAAGACTGCATTGCAGATAGTAGCGGCTGCGCGTCGGCGAGCGCATCGAGCAAAGTGCAAACCCAAGCGGGTGGCGCACATAGATCAGCTCGTCGGAGACCGGTGGCGTATCGGACAAAATGCCGAGCCAGCCAAACGGATAGACGCGCTCGTACGTTGTGGTCGCGGCGTGCGGTATGGTCTTGCGGCTGATGCCGTGAAATCCGTCGCAGCCGGCAATGAAGTCGCACTCGATTTCCTGGGCTTTGCCGTCACCGCGAAAAGTCACGTGCGGCCGGTCGCTCGAGATTCCGTGCAGCGCGACGTCGTACGCGGCGTAGATTGTGGGCGCGCCGACGGCGGCCCGGCCGTCCATGAGATCCTTGGTGATTTCGGTCTGCCCGTAAACCATCACCGATTTTCCGGTCATCTCCTTGAATGAGATCCGGTGACGCACCCCATCCGCGCAGATTTGCACGCCTTCATGCACCAGGCCGGCCGCGTGCATGCGTGCGCCGACGCCAGCCTCGTCGAGCAGGTCCATCGTGACTTGCTCGATAACTCCCGCGCGTACGCGCTCGAGCACGTATTCGGCGGTTTGGCGCTCGACAATAATGTTGTCGATGCCGTGTTTGTGCAGGAGCTGGCCGAGCAGCAAACCCGACGGGCCGGCGCCGATGATAGCGACTTGAGTGCGCATGTTTTCTTATTCACTGCGGCAGGAGGTATTGGAAGAGTATCGTCGCCGCGGTTTCGAAAATTGATTCCGACCAACCCAAATTTGTCACGCGCCGCGAGAATAATTCCCGGTTTTGTACCGGCCGTTCTTAGGCGCCACCAATTCCCATCGCTTGGACAAAGGCCCGTCGCACCTCCGGCGGTTGGCCGTAGTGGAAGCGGAAATCCTTGAGGCGCAGGCTCAGAAGCGGGTGCTTCTCGAACTCGGTAAGCGGAACTCCATCGGTGTTGAGTTCGCGCGCCATGTTCGGCAGCGAAATGCAATGCGCCGCGTTGGCGCTGCGGATGATGCCGCTGGGTTCGTTGCCGACCGCCATCGCGTCCATCTCCGCAAAGAAGCGCTGGCGCATCATGGTGATGCCAATGTCGCTCGACCGCAGATTCTCCTTGGTGCGGTCAGCGATGCGCCCTTGGCCAGTCCAGGCAACGATGTCTTGATTGATGATGTGGCTGGTGATGAGCCGCCCGCTTTCGTCTTTCAGCGGGCTGGTCCAAGTCGGAACAGCAGGCTGCACGTAAGGCTCGCGGCCCTTTGGCACGCGCATGAAAAACCACGCTACGCTCAACGTGTTCTCATCATCGACCGGCACGCGCCATTCAAAATGGCTGCCGAGGTAGAAGCCGTTGGGCCACAACGCGACGCGCCCAACGGTCCAGTAGCGATCTTCTTCGCTTTGGCCTTCGCGCACGCGCTTGTAGACGAAGCCGTGCTCGAACTCCTCGAATTTCAGTTTCAGATGTTTGGGCGCGGCGTTCTGATCATTGCCGCGCTGCCGGGCGCCCCAATTGTCGTGCATCCACTCAAAGTGCACCGGATCAATTGAGTTCTCCTGACACTGAAACCAATTGCAGGGGACATCCGCGAGCACGATCTCTCGAAAGCCGTTGGGCCAGGTGAACGGCTCCCACACCGGCAATTCGGGCGCAGGTGTCGGACCGAGATACGCAAAGATGAGACCGGCGCATTCTTTCACCGGATAGGCTTTGGCGTCGCAGCCGGCGCGCGATGGCTTGGGACTGACAAGGTCTTCGTAAGGCTGCTCCACGCAGCGGCCGGTCTCGTCAATCAACCAGCCATGATAACTGCAACGGATGCCGGTTTCCTCAACCCATCCGTAGGCCATATCGGCGCGCCGATGTGGACAGTGACGTTCTATCAGACCGTAGCGTCCGCTGCGATCGCGGTAGAGGACAAGATCCTCGCCCATAATGCGCACCGGCTTGATCGGATTGGCATCGAACTCACTTGCGCCTGCGATCGGTTGCCAATAGCGGCGCAGAAGCTCGCCCATCGGCGTGCCCGCGCCGACCCGGGTTAGCATTTCGTTACGTGCGGCAGTCAGCAACCCTTTGCTCCCTCGTTAAGCGGCACTTTTGCTCGCAGACAGTTATCTCACCCCGAGGGTCGCGCAGGGAAGGAACGTTCCGGGGATTGCCGGTGTGCGCTCGGGAAATATGCTACTTACAAGAGCATAAATATAATGATACAACTTACGCTACGAATGGCCCTGGACGAGACCATAGTCGACCAGTTTGCGGCCACCATAGCCGAGACTTTGGCTCGCCACCGCATTGGCGGACCTTTCGGCGAACTGTTGGTCGGCGAGTTAACCCGAGCTGTTGCAGGGATTCTCGATCCGCTGGAGTTCGAGACCGGCGCCCAAATATTTGACGGCGTTCATGAAGCCATCCCGAAACGGGCGTCGGGAGCCTGTTCGTGACGGCCTGAGTACCGCGGGCGACAACTGTATTCATTCAAATCGAAGACAATTCCTTATCGGCTATTCAACCGCTTTCCTGTCATATGACGACATGCGCGCGGAGCAACATGTCGGGACAAAAGCGGAGTGGCTGGCCGCAGCGGTCAATCACGTCGGCGTCAGCAAGATCGAGCGCTGGTCGATGCGGGCGCGGCGTGACGAGCGGCATGCCAAAGCGGTTCGCACCGGCATCGTGTTTTCACTGTTTCTCCTGTTGCTGACGGGTGCGTTGTTGGTGGGCGGGCGGGCGCTGATCGACCCACTGCTGGAAGCGGCTGCGAATAACCGCGAGTCGAACCGGGTCGGCGAAATTGTCTACACCATGCCGGACGGAGCTTTTTGTCGCCACCTCGCGTTCGACAACGTGACCGGCGAAGTCACCGAACGTACCGTCGAACAGTGCGACCAGGATATCGGCAAACGGCACACCAACGGCCGGACGGGCTTCGCCTGGCGCTCCCGTTAAGACCCTGCATATCCAAGTCTGAGTATCCAAGTCTGAGTATCCAAGTCTCAGTCGCTACCACCAGTCCCAAAAAGCGGAAAACCGAAATCGCCCGCCGCGAACCGCACGGGCGCGTAGCGCGCCTAGAGCGCGAGTGCTTTCTGACTGAATAGTTCCCAGCGAACCCCTCCAGGAGGCGCCCACTTTTCGGAAAACCAATTTCCCCTTTTGCGGATCATGCTCTAGGGTGCGCCGCGGTTGGACGGGCTGTCTGCATTTAGAGGGGAATAAAAGGTATGGTGCGCAAAGCGCGTCTACTCTGCTGGCAGTTATTGCCAGCCGGACTATTGCTTGCCAGCATGGCGGCCGCAGCCGATCGAGGAACTCCGGAAGAACGCCAAGCCTGCGCGCCGGATGCGATGCGGCTTTGCTCCGATTTTATCCCAGACGTGCCGAAGATCACCAAATGCATGACCGCAAAACATTCGCAACTCAGCGAGGCGTGCCGCCACGCTATGGCTCAGGCTCACAGGCACAGGCGGCGTCACCCCAAGGCGACTTGCCAGGGTTGGGGCTGCCCATAATTGTTTGATGATCCTCCGGGAGCCACGTTGTAAGCGCCGGATTATCTGTGAGCGGCGTCGTGCGGAGTTTGTAAGAGTCGCTATGGCGCGGGCCACACAGTGGGGGTGTTCGGGCGCGCTGGTCGCGGGCGTTCTCGTCGCGGCGTTTGGCTTCCCGGGAACACAATCGGCGGCACAGACGATTGCGGGTGATGAAACGCCCGTGCTTGCCGCCGATGCGGCGCTCGGCGAAGCGATGCGCGCCGGCGACAGAACCGTGGCCCGTCGGCTCTTAGCTCTGCAGTTCGGCTTCATCGACGCCGACGGCAACAGCCGCGTGCGCAAGGAGTTTCTATCCGATCTGAAGAGCCATGCCGCGACGCCTGCCGGCGATACGACGGTACGTCTGTACGGCCTCCTCGCGACTGTAGTTGGTCACCGCATTTCGGCGCACGACACCCAGGTGTTTTTCCTCGACATTTGGGCCAAGCAGAAGGGCACATGGCGCGCGCTGCTGACGCAGGAGGTTGTGACCGCCGCTGCCAACGCTCCAGTTGCGGCAGTTGGCGATGCTCCCTCGGCAGCCGAGCCGCAACAGATTGAATGCCAAAATCCGTGCCAGACGATCCCCTATCGCGTGCGCTCCCCGGCCGAGCAGGAGATTGTCACCACCTTTCAGGCGATTGAGAAGGCGGTTGTCACGCATGATGCCCCCGGATGGGGAAAACACGTCGCCGACGAGTTCGTGCGTTATGGCACCGGCCAGACGCCGGTGCCGAAATCAGAGCGTATCGCGGCGATCGAGCGTCAAAAAGAAGCGAACAGCGTAACCGCGATCGGTGAAATTGAGACAATGCGGCTGGCCGTTTATGGCGACGGCGCGGCCATGACCGCGTTGCAGACGATGCCCGACAATTTGCGATCGCCCTACCGTGCAGCGCGTGTGTGGGTGCGACGCAATGGCGAATGGCAGATGGCGATCAGCGTCCACACCGACGTCAAATGAGTTTTAGGTCATCATTCTGCATGCCGGTAGCAGAATGGCGAATTAGCTCTCGAGTCCCGTTGGCACATTCTTGTTCTCGCTTTCGAGCTTCATGCCGGCGGCGAGCGCCATGGTTTCGGCGAGCGCAGCAAAATCCTTCTGCAAATATTCCTCCGGATTTTTCTGCAACATGGCAGCGCCGAAATGGCTTTGTAGCACTTCGCGTGCGGCTGCAGTCACGGGCAGCGGCACGTCGATCTCGCGGCCAAGCTCGAGGCCAAGATCGAGGTCTTTGCGCAAAAGCTCGGGAGTAAACGTCGTGGTCCAGTCCAGATTGACCAGGGCCGGCGATTTGTAGGTCGTGAACATCGAGCCCATGGCGCTGTTGTTGAGGAAGGCGAGCCACGCGTGGCGCGGCACCCCCATCTTGTTGGTCAGGAGCGTCATCTCGATCAGATTCTCGATGATCACACCGAGCATGACGTTGTGGGCAATCTTGCAGACGCGCGCCAGTTCGCCGTCGCCGACGTAGGAAACGCCACGCGGGGCGAAAACCTCGATCAGCGGCATCACCGACTTGCAGGTGGCCTCTTCGCCGGAGACGACGGCGGAGAGCTTGCCGGCCTTGATCACCTTTGCATTGCCGCTGACCGGTGCGGCGACAAATTTGGACCCAAGCTGCGTAAGCTTCTCGCGGATCGTGGCGGATTCCTCGACGGCGATGGTGGAGCAATCGACCACAATTGGGGGCACCTTGCCGCCCTGGCTGCAAACGCCGTTCTTGCCATACAGCACCTCCTGAACGTCTTTGCCGGTGGCGACGATGGAGAACAGCACGTCGACGTTCTTCAAATCGGAGAGGTGATCGACCAGCTTGCCGCCGGCCTTGGCAAGCGGCTCGGCCTTGGCACGGGTCCTGTTCCAGATAGTGACCTCATAACCAGCCTTGATCAGCCGCTCGGCCATCGGGATGCCCATGCGGCCTGTACCGATCCAGCCGATCTTCGGTTTATTGTCTTTGCCGTTCGTGGCCATGCCAAGCTCCTGTTTTGTCGGGGCTCTCTTAACACAGGACGCGAAAGCTTGTCCGGGCCCAGAACAGCCGGCTATGCATCGGGCTGGCGTCAGCTTTGCTTTTCTTGACAGAGGTTTACGGCCCCGTCATAAGGACGCGGGCGCCGCTGGGCGGACGTTAATGTTTGCCGCCGCGGACCCGAATTCACCAGCAGAATTGACTGCAAAAAGCCGGTCCGGATGGATTTTCCGAGCACTGGGATCGAACACGAGGACAAAAGATGTTCGCGGTCTTCAAAACAGGCGGCAAGCAATACCGGGTAGCCGCCGAGGACGTGCTCAAGATCGAGAAGGTCAAGGGCGAGCCCGGTGAGATTGTCGAGTTCGGCGAAGTTCTGGTCGTCGGCGGCGATAACGTGACGCTCGGCGCCCCGACGGTCGCCGGCGCGACGGTTGCTGCCGAAGTGCTAGACCAGGCGCGTGGGCCGAAGGTCATCGCGTTCAAGAAACGGCGGAGAAAGAACTCGCGCCGCAAACGCGGCCATCGGCAGGAATTTACGCTGCTGCGCATCACCGAGATTCTGACCGACGGTAAGAAGCCGAGCAAAACCCCGCCGCCGCGGCCGAAGCGCGTTACTGCGCCCAAGGTTGACGCCGAGGCTTCTGCCACCGGCGAAGCCGCGGATACGGAAACGCCGGATGGCGCCACAGCCCGGAAGCCAAAGGCCAAGACGGCCAAAGCAAAAAAGCCGGCAACCAAGGCCAAGAGCCCGTCGCCGAGGGGAAAGACCAAAAAATGACCGGATGTGGTGATGCTTTTGTCACGAATCCGGTATAGGTAACCGTCAAGAGAGGTTTGAGCGATGGCTCACAAAAAAGCAGGCGGATCCTCGCGTAACGGCCGTGATTCAGGCGGTCAGCGCTTGGGCATCAAGATTTTCGGCGGCGAAGAGGTCGTTGCCGGCAACATCATTGCGCGCCAACGCGGCACCAAGTGGCACCCCGGCCGCAATGTCGGTGTCGGCCGCGACCATACCCTGTTTGCGCTGGTCAACGGTCACGTTGAGTTCCGTAGCAAATCCAAGGGCCGCGTCTTCGTATCCGTACTTCCGATGACCGAGGCAGCTACGGCCCAGTAACACGGTGGATCATAGTTTGAGTCCGCCGGCATCCAGTCCAACCGGCGGGCCCAAATGGGCTTCGAAAAGGGGGAGACGGGTTGCCGGCTCCCCCTTTCGATTTCTTGTCCAGGAGCCCGTCATGACCCTGTTGGAAGGCATCGTCGATCAGACCCGGCGAGAATGTGCTCTTCCGGTCCTTGAGACCGAGCGGCTCACCTTGCGTGCACCGCGTCGCGGGGACGCGAAAGCGATTGCCGCACTCGCCAACGACCACCGCGTTGCTTCGAACACGGCTCGCATTCCGCATCCGTACAGCGCCGATGACGCCAGGCAATTCATCGAGTCCGTCAACAAGCGCGATGGCGAGGTCTGCTTCGTGATCGTGCTGGGTGAGCGGCTGATCGGCGCCTGCGGCCTCGATCCGCACGAGGACGGCCCGGAACTTGGCTATTGGCTCGGGACGCCTTTTTGGGGGCGCGGTTTCGCTACCGAGGCGGCACGAGCGATGATCGACCACGCGTTCGGCGATCTCGAGCATGAAACGATCCAGGCCGGCGCACGCGTCAGTAATCCGGTATCGCGCCGCGTGCTGGAAAAGTGCGCCTTCCAATGGACCGGCGTGCGTCTCACTCGTATCCGCGCTATCAATTCGGCGGCGCCGGTCGATCGCTTTCGCCTCGACCGCGGGCTGTGGACTTCGCTGAAGGCGTGGGGACCGGTGCGGCAGGTGGCGTAAATTACTGCCCGCCTGTCGATGAAGCCATGAAGAACGGTGCCAGCTTAGCGACCAGCGCCGGCCCGAAATGGCCCTGCGGATTTGACGGTGTCGCGTGATCCATAAGCTCCCAGCCGTGGATCAGCGTCCGGGCGTTGTCGAACGTATGTTGAAAATCCCTGCCGGGCCGCATGCTCTGCCGAAAGAAAGCATCGCCGAAATAGGTCCAGTCGCGCTCGGGTGAGCAACCGAATGAAGTATTCTTCGCGTCCGCGGCTGTGAGCACGATCGTGTTGTCATTGGCGAGCGGCGGCAGGAATACGCCGGCAAAGCAAGCCGATACAATGACAATGCGATTCTTGATGCCTTCGTTGTTGAGCGTCGCCGCAACGTCGGCGGGCTTAAGTTCGACGATCGCGTCATTGGGCAGGCGCAAGCCAAAGCCGCTCGGCTCTCCGTGTGAGGTCATCAGGAGGAGAAGGATGTCCTCGTTTTTGTTCATGACCTCGCCGACGGCATGCACCGCCGCAACAAAGTTTCTCTGATCTGCCAGCGGCAGGCTCTTGAGCGTTTCGCGCTGATTGACGAGGCGCAGCGTGTGACCTTTGATCGGGAGAATCCCGTCAAGCATGCTCAGGCCGCCGTCGAGCTCCTTAAGAAAAACGTCCTGCCCAGCCCACCCGGCAATGCCGATGGCGTAGACATTGGTCGCACCTTGTTTCGGCGGAACGAGAGCACCGACTTCGGCTTGCAAAAGCGTGTGCTGCGACTGCTCGAAGCGCGCAGCTTCGCCTTGCGCAACACCGGCGTTCGCCGCCGATGCCGCCATCCTCGAACGCAGCAATTCCCACAAATTGGCGCTGCGCGGGTCGAAGTCGCGGCCAACAAAGACCGGAGCATGCGGCAGGATCGCCGTCACCGCCAAAAGCGCGACCCACAGCCCCACGACCCTGCCGAAGGCGGGAAACCGCCGAAGCTGCGTGCAGCTGCGCAACACCGCGACGACCGCACCAATCCACCAAACTGAAACCAAAGCAAAGATTGCAATTGAACTGGCGCTCGCAACGGCGTCCGACGCCATTGTTGTTGGCACCATCGTGACCGCGATTTTGCCAGCGTAAGCGGCAAGCTCGGCGAGAAAGAGCAACGCGAACAACGCCGACAATGCCGTCATACGCGCGGCCGACGGCACGAATAGCGCCGCCAAAACGCCCTCTAGCGCGAGCCAGGCGACTACCGCATTGAGCCCGTAAGCATTAAAGCGACCGGCAGGACCGGCCTCGACGAATTGCAGCACTACGCGCAACGCAGCCACGGCGGTGATCGAGATCAGCAGGCTTGGGAGGCCGACCGGCCGCGGATCTGGCGACGTACGCCAAATTGCAGCGCGCAACGCAAGTTTAAGCACCGACCACACGTTTACCATTCCCCGCTCGGAAACCGACAAATCCGAGTGCCGCGTTGCTACGATCTGCACTATATCAGGAGCACGCTGCGGCCGCAGCAATTCGCAGTTTGATGTTGGACAAATGAAGTTCCTAGACGAAGCCAAGGTCTACATTCGCTCCGGCGACGGCGGCAACGGCTGCGTGTCGTTCCGGCGCGAAAAATTCATTGAATACGGCGGCCCAAATGGCGGCGACGGCGGCAAAGGCGGCGATGTCATCGCCGAAGCCGTCGACGGCCTCAACACGCTGATCGACTATCGCTACCAGCAGCACTTTTACGCGCAGAACGGCCGCGCCGGCATGGGCAAGGACCGTCACGGCGCCAACGGCTCCGATGCTACGCTTAAGGTGCCGGTCGGCACGCAAATCTACGAAGAGGATGGCGACACCCTCATCGCCGATCTCACCGAGCTTGGCCAACGCGTCGCGCTTGCCCATGGCGGCAATGGCGGCTTTGGCAATGCACATTTCAAATCATCAACCAATCGCGCACCGCGCCGGGCGAACCCGGGACAGGCGGGAGAAGAACGCACGATCCGTCTGCGGCTCAAGCTGATCGCCGACGCCGGTGTGGTCGGACTGCCGAATGCGGGAAAATCGACATTCTTGGCTGCCGTAAGCGCTGCCAAGCCAAAGATTGCCGATTATCCCTTTACGACGCTGCAGCCGCAGCTCGGCGTGGTCCGAAGCGACGGGCGCGAATTCGTCCTCGCTGACATTCCCGGCCTGATCGAAGGTGCCCATGAAGGCGTTGGCCTCGGTGATCGTTTCCTCGGTCACATCGAGCGTTGCCGGGTACTCCTTCACCTCATTGATGGGACGACGGGCGACGCGGGCGAGGCTTACAAGACGGTGCGCGCCGAACTTTCAGCTTACGGCCACGGTCTTATAGACAAGCCGGAGATTGTCGCCCTCAACAAGGCCGACGCGTTAACGGCCGATGAGATCAAACAACAAACGGCCCGGCTCAAGCGTGCGGCCAAAAAAACTCCGCTGGTCGTCTCCGCAGTCAGCGGCGAAGGCGTTCCCGAGGTTCTGCGTGAACTGCTGAAGGTGATCCAGGGAGCACGCAGGGGCGCCGTCGAGGAACCTGCGACCGAAACCGCGTGGCGCCCGTAAGCTGGGTTGTTTGGATTAACCGGCGGCAAACGCTACATTAGCGGCATGTTTGGTCTGCCACGGACAACTCATCGGCCGCGCAATGTGCGGCTTGATACGCTAGTGCGCCTGCGCTGGTTGGCCATCTTTGGGCAGGTCGCCGGCATCCTGGTGGTGCATTTTGGCCTTGAGTTCACGGTCCCGGTTTGGCCCTGCTTGGGCGTGATTGCGCTGTCGGCGCTGCTCAACGTCGCGCTCCGCCTGAATTTCCAGAAGGCGCAATGGCTGGAGCCGGATCGCGCCGCCTACGTGTTGGCGTTCGACATCGCTGAACTCACGGCACTTCTGTTTCTGACCGGCGGTCTGCAAAATCCATTTTGTTTCATGATGCTCGGGCCGGTTCTGATCGCGGCAACCGCGCTGCCGCCGCGCATGACTCTGATGATCGGCATTTTCGCTGTGGTGTGCACCACGCTCCTGGTGTTCTTTCACTATCAGCTTCCCTGGGAAGCCGAGGAGCCGCTGGAGTTGCCGGAGACCTACGTGGTTGGTATCTGGCTCTCGATCCTGCTGTCGATCGGCTATATCGGCGTCTACACGTGGCAGGTCGCCGAGGAAGCGCGGCAGCTTTCGGATGCACTCGCCGCCACCGAACTGGTGTTGGCGCGCGAACAGCACCTCTCCCAGCTCGACGGTCTTGCTGCTGCGGCAGCGCACGAACTCGGCACGCCACTTGCCACCATCACTGTCGTCGCACGCGAGCTTGAACGTGCGCTCGATCCAAACTCGCCACATACGGACGACGTGAAGCTCCTGCGCGAGCAGGCGCGGCGCTGTCGCGAGATCCTCGCCAAGATCACTGAATTGCCGACCGCGGATCCATTCGACCGCACACCACTTTCCGCGCTGATCGAAGAGGCTGTAGCGCCGCATCGAAATTTCGGCGTATCGCTGACGGTAAAACTGCCCCCCGATCGCACTGCGGAACCGGCCGGACCGCGCAATCCGGCCATTCGCTACGGCCTCGGCAATTTGATCGAAAACGCGGTGGATTTTGCCAATGCGCGGGTCGAAATACTCGCGCAATGGACCGAGGACGAAGTCAGCATCACTATCAGCGACGACGGGCCTGGATTTTCTCCTGAAGTCCTGGATCGCATCGGCGCCCCTTATGTCACCCATCGGCGGCCGGAAACCCGGGGCCCTGATGAGGATGAAGACGGAGGCTTTGGCCTCGGGCTGGGATTCTTCATTGCCAAGACGTTGCTGGAGCGGTCCGGCGCCACGCTCACGTTGACAAATCAGGCACCTCCGCTGCATGGCGCCACGATCATGGTCGGCTGGAATCGCAGGGATTTTGAGCAGCCGGCCGTGGCCAGCGCGCGACCCCTTGAGCCGGCAGCGCTTGCGTCCTAGTTATGGGGATCGAGGGGCGCTTTGGAGAATAAATTGCCATGACCCAAGCGTTAACCAGTCCTGTGCCGGGTGATAGCCGCTCGCCAAATGCGACAGTTCCGAGCGAGCGTTCGCTTCTGATTGTCGAAGACGACGTATCGTTCTTGCAGCGTTTAGCGCGCGCCATGGAAGGCCGCGGCTTTGTCGTGACCACAGCCGAGTCGGTTGCCGATGGCCTGCTCCAGGTCGAGAAAGCCGCTCCTGCGTTCGCGGTCGTTGACATGCGGCTTGGCGACGGCAACGGCCTCGACGTTATTTCCGCCATGAAGAGACGCCGGCCGGAGGCGCGTGCCATTATCCTGACCGGCTACGGCAACATCGCGACCGCGGTTAATGCGGTGAAGCTCGGCGCGGTCGACTACCTTGCCAAGCCGGTCGATGCCGATGACGTCGCCGCCGCGCTGCTTGCGCTCGACAACAGGAAAATCGCGCCGCCGGAAAATCCGATGTCGGCCGACCGCGTGCGCTGGGAGCACATCCAGCGCATCTACGAATTATGCGGCCGCAACGTTTCCGAAACAGCGCGCCGGCTGAACATGCATCGCCGAACTTTGCAGCGCATCCTCGCCAAGCGTGCGCCGAAATAGGTCGCGCCGGCTCACGGGGCGACTCTGGCAGCGAGCGGACGTCCTTTGACGTAATCGGTGAGACCCGCCGCGAGGCGATCGAACAGCAAGCGCACGCGGCGCGTTGCTTTTAAGTCCTCGTGCATGACAAGCCAGATTTCCAGCGCGTATTGAATGGCGTTCGGCAATACCGCAACGAGTTCGGGCGTGCGCCGCGCGATATTATCCTGACAACCGCCGATGCCGACGCCGGCGCGCAGCGCGGCGAGTTGAGCGAGATCGCTGTCGCAACGAAAGCCGAAATCCTCGCGCGTCAGCCCCTTGGCAAAATCGCCGGCGGCACGGAATGAGCGGTTGTCGCGATCGAAACCAATTACGCAGTGACCGGGTAGATCGGCGAGCGAGCGCGGTTCGCCAAAGCGCGCGAGATAATCGCGATGCGCATAAAGACTGATACGCGAGACCCCGATCCGCCGCGCCAACAGACCGCTTTGCGTCGGACGCACCATGCGGACGGCAATGTCGGCGTCGCGGCGCGCCAGATCTTCGTTGCGATTGGTCAGCGCCAGTTCAACGGCAATGCCCGGATGCTCCGCGCGAAACGTGGCGAGGATCGGCGGCAGCACTTCGCAGCCAACGACGTCGCTCGCCGTAACCCGCACTACCCCGCGATCGGCCGCCGCTTCGCCCGACGCAGTGCGTGCCAGGGCAGCGGCGGATGCGGCCATCGCTTCAACGTGCGGCGCCAGCGCCAACGCAGCTGTCGTCGGAGTGAGACCGCGCGGCGAGCGCGTGAACAGCGCCAAGCCAAGCGCTGCTTCCAGCCCGTCAATGTGACGGCCGACCGTCGGCTGGGTCAGGCCGAGTTTCCGTGCAGCGCCGGACAGACTACCGTCGTGAGCAACCTCAACGAAGGTGCGCAATTCGTCCCAGCTTGGGGCGCGTTGTGTCATACGAAAACGTATAGCTAACTGACGAAAATATGCAATTCCGGTTATCGAGCGATGGGTCTACCTAAAGGGCGTTCGCTGAAATTTCGCCTACGCAAAACGAGGAACCCATGACCGCTGCCGACTTTCATTCTGCGCTCGCCACCGTCCCCGTACCCTCGGCAGCACCTGCCGAACGCGGGTTCGTTACGGGCGGTGTGGGCCTGCTACTGCGGCTGGAAGGGTTTACTGCGTTCGCAGCCGCGCTCGCGATCTATTGGCAGAACGACTTCTCCTGGTTCGCCTTCGCGCTGTTCTTTCTGGCGCCGGACCTCGCGATGTTCGCCTATCTCGTCGGACCACGAGCCGGCGCGCTCGGTTACAATTTCGCGCACACCTACGTTCTGCCGCTTGCTCTCGCGCTCTTTGGCTTGTTCAGCGGCGTGCCCTTCGCCGCGGCCGGCGGCCTCATTTGGATCGCCCACATCGGTTTAGACCGCGCGCTTGGCTACGGCCTGAAATATCCGACCGCCTTCGGCGACACGCACCTCGGCGGCGCTCGCCGAAACTAATTGCTACGCATCAGGAGAACATCATGCGCATTCACGCCCTCACGACCGGCCGCGTCCGTATCAAACAAGCGCAGATCGAAGGCCGAGGCCACGGGCTTTGGCGGCAATTGCAGCCGGTGCTCTCGTCCGAATGGGCGGACTGGTCACCGGTTTATGCCTGGGCGATCGAACACGCCGAAGGCATCATCATCGTCGACACTGGTGCTAACGCTGGTCTGAAATCGCTGCCGCGCTGGCATCCTTATTTTCAATTGAGCGTCAGGTTCGATATCGAACCCGAGCAAGAGCTCGGTCCGCAATTGCGGAACCTCGGTATCGGCGCCCGCGATGTCAAAACGATTGTACTGACACACCTTCATATCGATCACGACGGCGGTCTCGCGCATTTTCCCTATAGCCGCATCGTCGCAAGCGGCGAGGAGCTAAGGCGCGCCTCGGGTATTCGCGGCGCGGTGCTTGGTTACTTGCCGAACCGCTGGCCGAAGTGGTTCGATCCTGAATCGCTTGTTTGGAGCGAGTCACCGTATGGACCATTCCAGCGAAGCGCTCGGATAACGACGGCTGGCGATATCATCGCAGTGCCTACGCCAGGACACACCCCGCACCACGTATCCGTCGTCGTGTCCGATGGCGATACGCAGATCATGCTCGCCGGTGACGCGTCCTATCTCGAAACAACGATGTTGAGCGGCACGATCGACGGCATAAGCGCCGACGAGGCCGTCGCACATTCAACACTCGCGAACATCCGCGCATTGTGCGCTCAGCGTCGGACTATTTATTTGCCGACGCACGATCCGCAATCGGCCGATAGGCTAAAGGAGCGACAGACCGTCGCTGTGTCACAGCAAATGAAATCAACACCGGCAGCGATTGTAAGCGAACTGAGAATCTCACCGGCCCCGGCGGCCAGATAAGTGCAAACGACAACTCTGGCTTCTACGCCGCGGCGCCGACAATAGAAGGAACTTCCGCGCGCCGAAAACGTTGACCAGATGTTCAGATCCACGAGGAGATTTTCTCATGCCTATCCTGATGTGGATCGCGTTCTGGTCTAATGTGATGGGGATTGCGGCGGGTTGGCAGGAGACTGCATCGCCAATTCGCGTGAGGGCCAAGGACCGTCGCGATCGTTCGACTTCTTCCCTGACTTAAGCACCGGAATTCCTGTATCCGCACCTGCCTGGGACGCGATTTTAGGCGCTGGCCGGGGCAGGTTGCAGGGTGGGCACGCCGCCGGTATCTATACGCGCCTTTCGCGCCGTCCCGCAGCAGCAGGGCGGCGCGCTTGCCGTGAAAGAGCGCAGACGACGACTATGGCCCGGCTTGTTATGAAATTCGGCGGCACCTCAGTCGCCGACATCGATCGCATCCGCAACGCCGCTCACCACGTCAAGCGTGAGGTCGAGGCCGGCCACGAAGTCGCGGTCGTCGTATCGGCGATGTCGGGCGTGACCGATCAACTCGTCGGCTGGTGCAATGCCGCCCTGAAAAAACGCCAGCTGTTCGACGCGCGAGAATACGACACCGTCATCGCGACCGGCGAACAAGTGACCGCCGGCCTGCTGGCAATCACGCTTCAGGATATGGATGTCAACGCCCGCTCGTGGCTTGGTTGGCAACTTCCGATTCTGACGTCGAACGTGCACGCTTCGGCCCGCATTCTTGAAATCAACGGCGCCGAACTGATCCGCGGTTTCAGCGAGCGCAAGGAAGTGGCGGTCATCGCCGGTTTTCAGGGTGTGCACCAGGAAACCACGCGTATCACCACGCTTGGGCGTGGCGGCTCCGACACTTCGGCGGTGGCGGTGGCGGCGGCCATCCGGGCCGACCGTTGCGACATCTACACCGACGTTGACGGCGTCTACACCTCCGACCCGCGCGTCGTGCCGCGGGCGCGGCGGCTCGACAAAATCGCGTTCGAAGAGATGTTGGAGCTGGCGTCGCTCGGCGCCAAAGTATTGCAGGTGCGTTCAGTCGAACTCGGCATGGTTCACAACGTACGGATTTTTGTGCGCTCGAGTTTCGACCGGCCCGAGGATATCGACCCGCACGGCACGCCGCCCGGGACTCTCATCTGCGACGAGGAGGAGATCATGGAACAGCAAGTGGTCACCGGCATCGCCTTCACCCGCGATGAAGCGCAGATATCGGTTCGCGAAGTCGCCGACAAGCCGGGCGTCGCCGCCGCCATTTTCGTTCCGCTGGCCGACGCCAATATCAACGTCGACATGATCGTGCAGAATGTCTCCAGCGACGGGAAGACGACCGATCTCACCTTCACGGTGCCTGCCGTGGACTATCAACGGGCACTCGATGTCCTCGCCAAAGCGAAAAGCGCGGTTGGCTACAAGCGCCTCGATGGCGCGACCGACGTCGCCAAAGTGTCGGTTATCGGCATCGGCATGCGCAGTCACGCCGGCGTCGCGGCGGAAGCGTTCCGCGCGCTCGCCGAGCGGGCTGTGAACATCCGCGCCATCACCACCTCTGAGATCAAGTTTTCGCTTCTGATTGACGCGGCCTTCACCGAACTTGCGGTGCGTACGCTGCACTCTCTCTACGGCCTCGACCACGCAACATCCTGATTAGCGATTCGGGGCGCCATTTCTTTGGCCAGGCCACGAAATGGCAAGTTCTCGCTGCGGCGCACAATTCCACCACCGTCATACCCGCGTCTCTGGCTTGTCTCTGGCTTGCGGTTTGCATACCGCATTCGATATAGCCGTGAGGATGCTCGCCGGGGGCTCTGAGCCTGGGCGAATCCATCTTCGATAAGCCGGGGCGATGCGGGCTGCGCCTTCGGTCAAAGAATGCCCGAGGGACCTCACGTCATGCGTGGCGCGCTCGGCGGTCCTCGCGTGCTGTTGCGCCGGCTTCGCGAAGTCATGGCGGAGCCGGTCAGCGCGCAGGAACGCCTTGACAAGATCGTGGTGCTGATCGCCGCCAACATGGTTGCGGAGGTCTGCTCCGTCTATGTGCTGCGCGTCGATTCCACGCTCGAACTCTACGCCACCGAAGGCCTCAATCGCGATGCGGTGCATAACACCGTAATGCGCTCCGACGAGGGTCTGGTCGGCCTGGTCGCGAGCCAGGCAAGCGCCATCAACCTCTCCAACGCGCAGGCCCATCCGGCGTACTCCTACCGGCCGGAAACCGGCGAAGAAATCTATCACTCGTACCTCGGCGTCCCCGTCCTGCGCGCCGGCAATACGCTCGGCGTGCTGGTGGTGCAGAACCGCGCCCGGCGCACTTACTCCGAGGAAGAGGTCGAGGCGCTGCAGACCACCGCCATGGTGCTGGCGGAGATGATCGCGTCGGGTGAGTTATCGGCGCTGGCGCCTCCCGGCGCCGAACCGGCCGCGCGACGCTCGGTCCACCTCACCGGCAAGGCGCTCTCGGAAGGCATCGCGCTTGGCCATGTGGTGCTGCACGAACCGCGCGTCGTCGTCACCAACTATATCGCCGATGACGTACCAAAAGAGCTCAAGCATCTGGAAACGGCGGTCGAGTCGCTGCGCACGCAACTCGATGAACTGCTTGAACACGGCGACGTCGTCGAAGGCGGTGAGCATCGCGACGTGCTCGAAGCCTATCGCATGTTCGCGTACGACCGCGGCTGGGTGCACAAGCTCGAAGAAGCGGTGATGACCGGGCTGACCGCGGAGGCCGCGGTCGAGCGCGTACAATCAGACACCCGCGCCCGCATGCTGCGGCAGACGGATCCTTATCTGCGCGAGCGCCTGCACGATCTGGACGATCTTGCCAACCGATTGATGCGCCAGCTCACCGGCCGCGATCACGCGCCGTCGCGCGAGAATCTTCCCGAGAACGCCATCCTGGTCGCGCGCTCGATGGGGCCGGCGGCGTTGCTCGATTACGACCGCAAGCGCTTGCGCGGTCTGGTGCTGGAAGAAGGCGGCCCAAATTCGCACGTCGCCATCATCGCGCGCGCACTCGGAATCGCAGCAGTTGGCGACGTTGACAACGCGACCGGAATCGCCGATCCGGGCGACGCTATTATCGTTGACGGCACGTCCGGCGATTTGCACCTGCGGCCGCTGCCGGACATGGAGGCCGCCTACGCCGAGCGCGTGCGGCTTCGCGCGCGGCGGCAACAGCAATATCAGGCGCTGCGCGACATTCCGTGCGTCACCAAGGACGGCGAGAAAATCGCGTTGCTGATCAATGCCGGCTTGAACGTCGATCTTCCACACATCGCCGACACCGGCGCCGCGGGCATTGGCCTGTTTCGTACCGAACTGCAATTCATGGTGGCGCCGAATTTCCCGCGATCGAGCGAACAATTCACGCTTTATCGCTCGGTGCTCGATGCCGCCGGCAACAAACCGGTGACGTTTCGCACCCTCGATATCGGCGGCGACAAGGTGCTGCCGTATATGCGCAATGTCGAGGAGGAGAATCCTGCACTCGGCTGGCGGGCGATCCGTCTTGGACTGGACCGGCCTGCGTTGTTGCGCACGCAATTGCGCGCGCTCCTGCGCGCGGCGGCCGGCCGCGCCTTGAAGATCATGTTCCCGATGATCGCCACCGTCGACGAATTCGAACAGGCCAAGGAACTGGTCGAACGCGAGCTGACGCATCTGCGCCGACACGGCCACAAGCTGCCCGAGGAAGTCGAAGTCGGCAGCATGGTCGAAGTGCCCGCGCTGCTCTATCAGCTCGACGATTTACTCGAACGCGTCGATTTTCTTTCGGTTGGTTCGAACGACCTCGTGCAATTCCTCTATGCGGCCGACCGCGGCAACCCGCGCGTCTCCAACCGCTTCGATCCATTGTCAGCGCCGGTGCTGCGCGCGCTCAAGGACATTGCCGACAAGTGCCGCGAACACGGCAAGCCGGTTACCTTGTGCGGCGAACTGGGTTCACAGCCAATCGGCGCCATGGCACTCGCTGCCATCGGCTATCGCTCGTTGTCGCTCACGCCGTCGGCAATGGGGCCGGTCAAGGCGATGCTGCTCGAACTCGATATCCGCAAGGCTACCGCCTTTCTGTGCCCATTAATCGAGAAGTCGAATGGTGCGATACCGATCCGCGCTCAATTGCAAAAGTTCGCAGCCGACAGCGGCTTGCAGATGTAGCGACGCCTTTAGAGCCGGGCTTGTCCCAGCCATTCGCGTCTTTTACTTAACGCGAAAGCAAGTCAAAAAGTGAAAGGTGAATGCCCGGCGCAAGTTTACAGCCGGGCCGGCCACTTCCGGCCGGACCCGGTTGGCCGGACATGACGATCAGAAAACCATGTTGCCCGATCAGAAACTTGAGGCTCTCATCGTTCGCCACGCGACGCTGGAGAGCGAGCTTGCGGCCTCGCAGCCGGCCGAAACCTTTGTGAAGCTGTCACGCGAATTTGCCGAACTGGCGCCGGTCGTCGAGGCGGTTAAATCCTATCGGGCGGCGCGGCATGAACTCGAAGGCGTCGATAGCTTGATTGACGATCCAGCGACGGATCCGGAAATGCGTTCGATAGCCGCTGCGGAAAGGCGGGAGCTCGAGGCGCGGCGCGCTGCGCTCGAACAGGAGTTGCGGGTCGCGCTCATCCCCAAGGATGCAATGGACGACCGCAACGTTATTCTCGAAATCCGCGCCGGCACCGGCGGCGACGAGGCGTCGCTGTTTGCCGGCGATTTGTTCCGCATGTACGAGCGCTACGCCGCCAAGCAGGGCTGGAAGGTCGAGATCATGACCGCGAGCGATGGCTCAATGGGCGGCTACAAGGAAATCATCGCCGAAATCCGCGGCCGTGGCGCCTTCGCCAAGCTCAAGTACGAATCCGGCGTGCATCGCGTGCAGCGCGTACCCGACACCGAGGCTTCCGGCCGCATTCACACCTCGACCGCGACCGTTGCCGTGCTGCCCGAGGCGCAGGAGGTCGATGTTCCCATCAACGATATCGACCTCCGGATCGACACGCTGCGTTCAGGCGGCGCCGGCGGACAGCACGTCAACAAGACTGAATCGGCGGTCCGGATTACGCACATGCCGACCGGCATTGTGGTCATGATGCAGGAGGATCGCTCGCAGCATCGCAACCGCGCCAAAGCGCTCGCCGTGCTGCGCACACGGCTTTATGATTTCCAGCGGCAGAAGCTGGAAGCTGAGCGCGCCGCCGAACGACGCGGTCAGGTCGGCACCGGCGACCGCTCTGAACGCATCCGTACCTATAATTTTCCGCAAGGCCGTTTGTCAGATCACCGCATCAATCTCACGCTCTATAAGCTGCCGCAGATCATGGAGGGCGAAGCGTTGGGCGAAGTGATCGACGCGCTGGTCGCCGAGCGTCAGGCCGAGCAGCTCGCGGCCGAGGACGCGTGATGCCTGTTACTGGTTCTGCAGTGCTGACGCGGCAGGACGGCATATTGACCGTTGCCGGAATGCGTCGCGCGCTGACGGAAAAATTCCGCGCCGCGGATATCGACTCGCCCGAACTCGACGCCCGCATTCTCGTGGGACACGCGCTGGCGCTTGACCATGCCGCGCTGGCCGCGGCCGGCGAGCGTCTTCTCGACACCAAAGAGCAAGAAGCGATAGCGGAGTTTGCACGGCGCCGTCTGGGGCACGAACCGGTCGCGCGCATCGTCGGCAACAAGGAATTCTGGAGCCTGAAACTCACTGTCAATTCTTCAACACTGGTGCCGCGGCCTGAGACTGAAACGGTGGTCGAAGCCGCGCTTGCCGCGATCGACGCAGATGGCCCTCGCACGCGGGCGCTGCGGATCGCCGATCTCGGCACCGGCTCGGGCGCGCTGCTTTTGGCTTTGCTGACCGAATTGCCGAACGCCTTTGGCGTCGGCACCGATATAAACCTCAGCGCGCTGTTGGTGGCGCGACGCAACGCCCGACGTTTCAAGTTCGCGCGGGCGGCGTTCCTGGCATGCGACATGACCGCGGCGCTGCGCGGCCCGTTCGATCTGATTGTGTCCAATCCGCCCTATATCGCATCCGGCGATATCGCCGCGCTCGCCCCTGAAGTACGCGATTTCGACCCGCGGGCGGCACTCGATGGCGGACCGGACGGTCTTAACTATTATCGTTTGGTTGCCGCCTCCGCGCCCGTGCTCCTTAGGCCCAATGGCTCGGTTGTTGCCGAACTCGGCGTCGGGCAGGCGCTCGCGGTCACGGCATTGTTTTCAGAAGCGGGGCTTGTACCGCTGCCGCTGCGGCTTGATCTTCAAGGTCTGCCGCGGGCCCTGATTGCGAAGAAAGTTGCATAAAAGGGACATGAATTTGCAGCATTGGGCCCCAGCAAAAAAGCAGCAAAAAAGCACTTGGAATATCGTCCGGAACCGACTAACTTCCGCTCACGGAATCGGCCCCAGAAGATTGGGTGCCGCGCTGCCTCGAACGCCCGGAGCGATCCTCCTAGAGGCTTTGCAGCGCAGGCCAGGTGAAACGAAAGCCGGAATAGCGAAAGCCGGACAGACGGCAGACGGGATCGCCAAATTCAGACCGAGAAGTTCCATCGGTTCCGCGCGCTTCGTTGAGAATGTCGCGCACCAAGAGGGGTTCGCATACCGCGGCGAAACTGCGGGTCAAGGCTGCATTGCTGAGGTTTCAAAAGTTGACAGGCCGCGCTGCGGTAAAGGCGGGATGACGTTCGCGTTTGCAACTGTTGAGAATAATGCGTCGTGTTGAAATGACATTCTGTGAGTCTGGAGAGGCGGCATTCGCGCCGTCGCACATCAGGGGGTTGGCGGAATAGCGAATCATGAGAAACGGTCAGAACAAGCGCATGCGCGGTCGCAACCGCAAAGGTGGCGGCGGTGGCCATCATCATCAAAATCCATTGTCGCGTATGTACGAGTCCAATGGACCGGACATAAAAATTCGCGGAACCGCATCCCACGTCGCTGAAAAATATCTCCAGCTGGCCCGGGATGCACAGAGTTCGGGCGATCCGGTCGCAGCGGAAAACTATTATCAGCACGCCGAACATTACTTTCGTCTGATTGCGGCGGCACAGGAGCAGTTTCGACAGAGCCAGCCTTATTTTCAGCAAGGCGGCGATCAGCGCAGCAACGTTGGCGACGACGGCTACGACGATGGCGACGACCAGCCATCTGCCGGCGAGCCGTTCGCTCCGCGCGACCAGCAACCGTTCTATCCGCGCGAGCAACAACACCAGCAAAATCAGCCGCAGCAGTTTCAGCCGCGTCAGCAGCACAATTCCTCGAACGAAGAAGACGTGGAGCGGCTGCCGTCATTCATTACCGGCGGCGGCGGCCAGCCAAATCAACAACAGCCGGAGCAGCCCGCCCCGCAGCAGGGCCAAGGCCATAACAGCGGCAACGGTCCTAACGGCTCGAATGGTCAGAACGGCTACGAGGGTTCGGCCGACCGTTTCCCGCTGCATCGGCGCCGCCGGCGGCATCGCGGCCCGCGCGACCACTCGATGCAGGGCGAAGGCGATGGTCCATCAGGGCCGCAGTCATCGGACGATTAATGTCGTTCCGGGGCGCCGCGAAGCGGCGCACCCGGGCGACTTAGTCGCTTCCGGCTAAGCAGAGCCTCGAGCCGCTACTGGGAAGTTGAGGGGCGCCGAGCGCGGGCTTGGCCCCATTGGATCTGCAAGCGAGATCGGATCCCGCAAGCGAGACATGCTTGTTTGACAGCCGACCGCAGACACGTCCTGCGCCGGAGACCGTTGCCTCACCTTTGCAAGTGGCGCTAAGTTGCGCGCGCCCGCTGCATCGTATTGGGCCCTCAAAGGATATTTCATGGCCAATCTCCAGGACCGCGTGCCGGCTGCGAACCTGACGCTGAACGACGACATCGGCGAGGAAAAGCGGCTCGCGATGTACCGCACGCAAGTTGTCATCCGCGAGGCCGAGCAGCGCGCTTACGATCTGTTCCTGCAAAATCTGGTGAAAGGCACCAGCCACCTGTCGCTCGGCCAGGAGGCGGTAGCGGCCGGCTTTGCGGTGGCGATGCGTAAGGGCGATCTTTCATTCTGCACCTATCGCGGACATGCCCATACGCTCGCGCGCGGCGTACCGATCACCAAAGTGTTGGGCGAGTTGATGGGACGCGACAACGGCCTGATGCGTGGCAAGGGCGGTTCGATGCACCTGACTTCGGTCGACCATGGCGTCATGGGTTCTTACGCCATCATCGGCGCGCATCTGCCGATCGCCTGCGGCGCCGCCTGGCGCGCCCAATACAAAGGCGCCAAGGACGTTACGGTCTGCTTCTTCGGCGACGGCACCACCAATATCGGCGCCTTCCACGAGGCGCTGAATTTCGCCGTCGTTTGGAAGCTGCCGGTGGTATTCGTCTGTGAGAACAATCTTTACATGGAATATACCCCGATCAGCGATGTCACCGCAGTAGAGCATCCAGCGGCCGATCGTGCCGCCGCCTACGGGCTGCCGCGCATCATCGTCGACGGCAACGACGCCGACGCGGTCTATCGCTCCGCCGTTACCGCCTATGAAAAAGCGCGCGCCGGCGATGGCCCGTCGCTGATCGAGTGCATGACTTATCGCTACAGCGGACATTCGCGCGCCGACCCGGCCAAATATCGGCCCGAGGGTGAACTGGATAAGTGGAAAGCGCGCGATCCGATCAAACTCTATCGCGAACGCCTCAAACAATTCGGCATCGGCGACGACGCGATCCAGCGCATCGACACCGAGGTGAAACAGGAGGTGGATGAGGCGACTGAAGAATGTAAGGCGGCGCCGCCGACGTCGCTCGATATCCTTACCACCGACGTTTACGCCGACGGAGGTTTCGCATGGCGGAACTAAGCTACCGCGATGCCGTCATCCGCGGCATCGCGCAGGAAATGACGCGCGATCCCGACGTGGTGTTTCTCGGTGAGGATGTCGCCAAGGCTGGCGGCGTGTTCAAAGCGACTGTCGGGCTGTTCGAACAGTTCGGCCCGGTGCGGGTGCGCGACACGCCGATCTCCGAGCAGGCCATTCTCGGCGCCGCGATGGGCGCCGCGATGACCGGCTTAAAACCGATCGCCGAAATCATGTTCTCGGACTTTATCGCGGTGTGTTTTGACTACATCGCGAATGAATTTTCCAAGAGCCGATACATGACCAACGGCCAGGTGAAAGTTCCGCTGGTGGTGCGCACCGGCAACGGCGGCGGCGCGCGCTTCGGCGCCCAGCATTCGCAGAGCGTCGAGAACTGGTGCATGATGATTCCGGGGCTCAAGGTCGTCGCGCCGTCAACGCCTCGCGACGTGATCGGGCTGATGGCGGCGGCCGTCCGCGATCCCGACCCGGTAATTTTCTTCGAACACAAGTCGCTTTACGCCGTCAAAGGCGAAGTGCCGGACGGCGAGATCGTCGACGCGCTCGGCACCGCCAAAATCGTCCGACCGGGCAAGGACGCTACTATTCTCGCGCTAGCGCTGATGGTGCCGCGGGCGCTAGCGGCGGCGGAAAGGCTCAAGAGCGAACACGGCATCGATTGCGAAGTCGTCGATGTCCGCTCACTGGTCCCGCTCGACACCCAGACGATCCTTGGTTCGGTGGCGCGCACGCACCGCCTGTTCACGGTCGAGGAAAATCCCCGGCTGTGCGGCTGGGGCGCCGAACTCGTGTCGATTGTCGCCGACGAGGCGTTCTACGATCTCGACGGGCCACCGGTGCGGATCACAACCCCGCATATTCCGCTGCCGTCAGCCGATATCCTGGAAGACCTTGCACTGCCGAGCGTCGACCGTATCACCGAGCGCGTGCAGCGCAGTCTTAACGCGTAAGTTGGAAATGGAGAAAAAACGTGGCTGAGCAGAAAATGGCGGAGCGCAAGGTTACGGCCGACGAACCGACCCGCGAAAATCCAAGTGGACCGATCGGCACCGAAATTCTGTTCGAGAACGACCAGGTGCGGGTGTGGGACATGAAAGTCCCGGCCGGCGGCAAGAAGCCATGGCATCACCACAAGCTCGATTACGTCATCATCAACGTCACCGGCGGCAAGATCGAGCTTGAGAACGTCGACGGGCACGCCTTCATCGCCGACGACAAAGTTGGCGGTGTGATCTGGAACGACGCCGGCCAGAAACACGAGCTGCGCAATTTAAGCGGGCACATGTATCAGAACATCCTTGTTGAGCTGAAAAACGGCAAGTGAGTTCGTAATCGCGCGTAACGCCGGACAGGATTAGCGCCATGGCCATGTACGACAATCTCCTCGCCAACGTTCCGACCGATCTTTGGATTGGCGGCAAGTGGCGCAAATCCTCGGACGGCGCCCGTTTCGACGTGATCGACCCGGCGACCGAGAACAAAGTCGCTTCGGTGGCAAGCGCGACGGTCGAGGACGCCAAGGCGGCGCTTGATGCCGCGCAAGCCGCATTCCCCGGTTGGGCCGCCAAAAAACCACGCGAGCGCGGAGAAATTTTGCGCAAGGCGTTCGAACTGATCATGCGCGACGCCGAACGGCTGGCGAAGCTCATCACTATCGAGAATGGAAAGGCGCTATCGGACTCGCGCGGCGAAGTCGCCTATTCGGCGGAATTTTTCCGCTGGTTCGCCGAAGAGGCGGTGCGCAATATCGGACAAAATTCCGTGGCGCCGGCCACCGGCGCGCGCATCCTGGTGCATCACAAGCCCGCCGGCATCGCCGTGCTGGTGACGCCATGGAATTTTCCCGCCGCGATGGCGACCCGCAAGATCGGTCCCGCGCTCGCCGCCGGCTGTTCGGTGGTTCTTAAGCCTGCATCCGACACGCCGCTCACCATGCTGGCGCTTATGCCGATTCTCGAAGAGGCCGGCGTCCCGGCCGGCGTCGTCAACGTCATTCCCTCGCGCTCGTCCGGCAAGGTCGTCGGCGCGATGCTGCATGATCCGCGGGTGCGCGTCGTGTCGTTCACCGGCTCGACCGAAGTCGGACGGAAGCTTCTACGTGAAGCCGCCGACAACATCATCCGGCCGGCAATGGAACTCGGCGGCAATGCACCGTTCATCGTCTTCGACGACGCCGACATTGATGCGGCGATCGACGGTGCCATGATCGCCAAGATGCGCAACATGGGCGAAGCTTGCACCGCGGCGAACCGCTTCTACGTGCATGAGAAGGTGCACGACGAGTTCGCTAAGAAGCTGACCGCCAAAATGTCGGGCTTGAAGATGGGCAACGGGCTCGATGACGGCGTGGCGCTCGGCCCGCTGGTCAACAAGGAAGGCCGCGACAAGGTCATCGAACTGGTCGATGACGCTGTCCAGAAGGGCGCCAAAGTCCTGACCGGCGGCAAGACGCCCGACGGGCCCGGGTTCTTCTATCCGGCGACCGTGCTTTCGAACGTGTCCGACGACGCAAAAATGCTCAACGAGGAAATCTTTGGTCCGGTCGCGTCATTGCAGACCTTCAAGTCGGAAGACGAAGTCGTCACCCGCGCCAATGACACCGAATATGGGCTGGTCGCCTACCTCTACACCAAAGACCTCAGCAAAGGTCTGCGCGTGTCGGAGAAGCTCGACTTCGGCATGATCGGACTAAACCGCGGCATCGTCTCCGATCCGGCCGCACCGTTCGGCGGCATGAAGCAGTCCGGCCTCGGCCGCGAAGGCGGACACGAGGGCTTGATGGAGTTTCTGGATACGCAATACGTGTCGGTGACGTGGTAACCCGACAGGCGCTATGACCGACTCCGACGTGGTTAAAAAGTTGATCGGCGCCTGGCGCTACAAGGGCACGACGGTCGACGGCGAGAGGTTCGATCGCGGCCCGAACCCAAAGGGCATGATCTACTACGGCCCGCACGGCGAAATGTCGGTGCAGGTCGCACCCGACGTGAACCGCAAGCGCGCCGGCGCAGTGATGACGCCGGAAGAGGCCAAGATCGCGGTGTCCGATTACATCGCTTATTTCGGCACCTACACCATCGACGAGCAAGCCGGAACCGTGACGCATCATCGCCAAGACAGTATCCAACCTGGCGATTCCGGAGATCTGATCCGCCGTTACGAATTTGCCGGCGACCGTCTGATGCTTCGAGGGGTCAATTCGACGCTGGAAGTCACTTGGGAACGGATCAAGTGAGCCGGCAGCGGGAAACAGTGCGATGAACATTCTGATGCCGCAACTCGGCGAAACCGTAGCCGAGGGCAAGATCACCAAGTGGTTCAAGTCGGCAGGCGATGCGGTCCAGCCCGGCGACAATCTGTTCGAGATCGAGACCGACAAGGTGTCGATGGAAGTGCCGGCCACCGAAGCCGGCGTCTTGAGCGAGATTCGCGTTTCCGAGGGCGAGGTCGTGCCGGTTGGCGCCATCGTCGCGATCATCGGCGGCAGCGGGGCTGCCGCGAGTTCAGCCAAGCCCGCAACTGCGGCAGCGCAGACGCCAAAGACAGCCGTGTCGCCGGCTGCAGCACCGCCAGCGTCCGCGCAGACGGCTCCGTCCGCGCCTGCGCCGCAGCAACCGATCAAGCTTGATCCGTTTTTCGAGGTGCGCACGCCGGCGCGCAACTTTGGATCGGCGCGGCTTTCCGGCGGTATTACCGTCACGCCACTGGCGCGTCGGCTCGCGAGCGAAGCCGGCATAGATCTCTCACGGCTGCGCGGCTCCGGGCCGCATGGCCGCATCGTCGCGCACGACGTGGAAAGCGCGCCGCGGCCGGCTGCACACGCTGCAATCGCTGAAGGACCAAGCGCCGATCAGGTCAAGGCACTGTACGAACCGGGAAGCTATCAGGAAATTCCGCTCGACGGCATGCGCAAGACCATTGCGGCGCGGCTGACGCAGGCAAAGCAGACCATCCCGCATTTCTATCTGACCGACTGACATCACCATCGATCGCCTGATCGCGGTGCGCGAGGAGGCCAACGCCGCAGCGCCGAAAGATCGTGACGGCAATCCGGCGTTCAAGCTTTCGGTCAACGATTTCATCATCCGCGCGCTGGCGTTGGCATTGCAACGCGTGCCCGCGGCGAACGCGGCGTGGGCGGGTGATCGCATTCTGCGCCTTACACATTCCGACATCGGCGTTGCGGTCGCCATCGAAGGCGGCTTGATTGCGCCGGTCGTTCGCAATGCCGAGACGAAGTCGCTAACCGCCATCTCAGCGGAGATGAAGGATTTGGCGTCGCGCGCGCGAGAGAAGAAGCTGAAGCCTGCCGATTACCAGGGAGGCTCATCTGCAATCTCTAATCTCGGCATGTACGGCGTGCGCGAATTCTCCGCCATCATCAACCCGCCACAGGCGACGATTCTCGCCGTCGGCGCGGCGCGCCGGCAGGCGGTCGAGAAAGCTGATGGCGGCGTCGCCTTCGCCAGCATGCTGACTGCGACGCTGTCATGCGACCATCGTGTCGTTGACGGCGCGCTCGGCGCGGAACTCTTGGCCGCAATCAGGACGCTGATCGAAACGCCGGTGACGATGCTGGTGTAATTGCGGAATGGCCGGCAACAAGTCCGAGGTGCTGCTGATCGGGCCATTGCGGCCGGTTATCGCCAACGGGCTCGCGAATTTCACCGTGCACAACCTCACCGCGGCGGCGAACCGCGCTGAACTTTTGAACACCGCCGCCGACGTACGCGCGATGGCGGTGAGTGCGCCGGTTGAGCCAATCAACGATGCCCTGCTCGCCCGTTTGCCTAACCTTCAGATCATCGCGAGTTTCGGTGTCGGCTACGATCACATCGACGCCAATGCGGCCGCGCGAGCGCGGCATCGTTGTGACCCATACGCCGGATGTGTTGACCGAAGAGGTCGCCGACACTGCCATCGGCCTCCTGCTTTGCACCGTGCGCGAACTTCCGCAGGGCGAGCGCCATCTGCGCGCCGGCAAATGGCCCGCGGGCAATTTTCCTCTGAGCCGGGCGACTTTGCGTAACCGCACCGTCGGTCTGGTCGGGATGGGCCGCATCGGCGCGGCGATTGCGCGCCGGCTGGAAGCGTTCGGCGTACCGATTGTCTACCATACGCGACGACCGCGACCAGAACTCGCCTACCGGCATTATCCAAAGCTCCTCGACATGGCGCGCGATGTCGGCATCCTCATTGTCATCGTGCCAGGCGGCGCCGCGACCAAAAACATGATCGATGCGCAAGTGCTTGAAGTGCTTGGCCCCGACGGCATTCTGATCAACGTCGCCCGCGGCTCAGTGATCGACGAGCCGGCGTTGATCTCAGCGCTGCGTGAGCGAAAGATCATGGCTGCCGGCCTCGACGTATTCGTCAATGAGCCGCAGGTCCCCGAGGAATTGCTGGCGATGGAAAACGTCGTGCTGCTGCCGCATCTCGGCTCGGCGTCGGTATTCACGCGCGAGAAGATGGATCAGCTCCTGGTCGACAACATTCTCGCCTGGGCGGATGGCGGGCCGCCACTTACCCCGGTCCCGGAGACACCCTGGCGATCGTGGAAAGCCTAGACCCGTTTATTCCGCGGCGATGCGCACTTCCGGAGCGGCGGCGCGGACGTCGGCTTCGACGTGGTCCTCGAACTGGACGAAGTTCTTCTGGAACATATCGACCAGCTTGCGCGCGGTCTGGTCGAATTCGAGTTTGTTCTGCCAGGTTTTTTGCGGATAGAGCAGATGCGGCTCGACCCCCGTCAGCTGCGTCGGCACCGAGAAACCGAAATACGGATCGGTCCGGAATTTGGCGCTCTTGAGCGAACCATTCAGCGCCGCGGTGAGCAGCGTTCGCGTGACCTTGATGGGCATGCGGCGTCCGACGCCGTAAATGCCGCCGGTCCATCCGGTGTTCACCAGCCAGCAATCGACCTCGTGTGCGCTGATCAGTTCGCGCAAGAGATTGCCGTAGACGGAAGGGTGGCGCGGCAGGAATGGCGCGCCAAAGCAGGTGGAGAATTCCGGCTGCACGCCGACGAGGCCCTTCTCGGTGCCTGCGACCTTGGCGGTGTAACCGGACAGAAAGTGATACATCGCCTGCGCCGGCGTGAGCTTGGCGATCGGCGGCATGACACCGAAGGCGTCGGCGGTCAGCAGCACGATGTTCTTCGGCATACCGGCGCGGCCGGTGCGCGAGGCATTCGGGATGAATTCAAGCGGATACGCAGCGCGCGTATTTTCAGTTTTTGATTCATCGTCAAAATCGCAGACGCGCGTATCGGGATCGAACACCACGTTTTCCAGCACGGTGCCGAAACGTTTCGTGGTGGCGTAAATTTCCGGCTCGGCTTCAGCGGATAGCTTGATGCATTTGGCGTAGCAGCCGCCTTCGAAATTGAACACGCCCTGCGGGCCCCAGCCATGCTCATCGTCACCGATCAGCGTGCGCTTGGGATCGGCCGACAGCGTCGTCTTGCCGGTGCCGGACAGACCGAAAAACAGCGCGACGTCGCCATCGGGACCAACATTGGCGGAGCAGTGCATCGGCATCACGCTCTCGGCCGGCAGATAATAGTTGAGCGTGGTGAATACCGACTTCTTCATCTCGCCGGCATAGGAGGTGCCGCCGATCAGGATAATGCGCCGGGTGAAATCGATCGCGACAACCGTCTCACTGCGCACGCCGTGACGTTTTGGATCGGCCTTGAATGAGGGCAGCGACAGAATGGTGAAGTCGGCAACGTAATGCGCAAGTTCGGTGCGCTCGGGCCTGATCAGCAGCGCGCGAATGAACATCGAATGCCAGGCAAGCTCGTTATAAACGCGGACCTTGATGCGATATCGCGGATCGGCGCCGCCGTAGAGGTCCTGCGCAAACAGAGTCTTGCCGCGGGCGTGGGCGATGAAATCGTCGAACAGTAACTGGAATTTTTCGGGCGAGAGGCGGCCGTTCTTCTCCCACCATACCGACTTCTCGGTCTGCGCGTCGGCGACGACGAATTTATCTTTGGGACTGCGGCCGGTATGAACACCGGTTTCGGCGCAGAACGCGCCACCCTGGACCAAAAACCCCTCGCGACCGGCGATCGCGTGTTCGACTAGCGCAGTGTCGGGTAAATTCCAGTGGATTGCCGCGAGATCTTTTAACCCGAATTTATCGGCCCCGTGGGCACTATTTCGCAGACCCGTTTCTTTCACCCTCGCCTCCGCAACTCGCGTTACACCGGTATCGCCCGCCGGGGGTTGGGGCGTGCGACCATATATCTGCGATCTTAGCACGTGCCAAGACGGACTCCCACGACAAGCCTAACGGACCAATATCTCCGTCTGTTCCCACGCTGCGATGCAACAGAATGCTCGGCACGCCCGCTGGAAAGGGCTTTCCCGCCTATCCGGCGCGCGCGGTCTTTGCCAGATCGACGACTATTTTGCGCATCTGCTCCGCCGTCGCCGCGCGCGCGGGAAAAACCAGGCGTAGTGTGGCATCGCCAAGCGCCAGATCGAGGCCCTCGGGATCAATCCCGGTCAGCTGCCACGCTCCGTCTTCGGCGCTGAGAAGTTTAGTGGCGTAGAGCCGCACCGCTTCGGCGTGATCCGCGTTCATATGCGCGACGGCGCTTGCTTCGGCGTCGATCAAGTCATCCGCGTCTCTGACATCCGTCAAAACATCTGAAGCTTTCAGATCGGCCGCTCGGCCAAAGCCGCCATTGAGGTGAGCGGAAACGATTTCGAGTCGCCAAAACGAGAAATCGCCGAAACCGGCATAAAGCTCCGATTTCGGATGACGGGCGAGAAATCGGCGGCGCAGACGAGGTTCGCGAGCGTCCTGGCGCGCGACCGGCGCAAAAGCGCCGAGCGCGGTCAGGCGCGGATACGCGAGCGGATCGCCGCGGCCGACCGATGCAAATAGCAACGATGCGCGGCCGTCGTTTTCAAGATTGGCGGTATGGGTCGAAAGCCGGGAAATCAAAATTAGCGGCGAGCCGTCGACATCGGTGGCGACGTTAACCAATGACGCAAACGGGTGCCCGGTGTTGCGGTCGATGGTCGCGAGCGCGCCTGCCCGTGTCGTCCGTAACAACGACTTGGCGACCCCTACGGCGTCAAACTCCGCAGCCGGGGCGTTTTCCGGCAGTCGGTCCGGCATGACGCCCGGCAAAGCTGCTGCGTCTTCAGCTTCAGCCACTTTAAGTTTCTCCAGCTCCAGGGCCTGCCAGGGCAATTGCCCCGATTCTGCCTTGTCTCGTCACACTTCCGCCCCTACATGGGTTTTCAAAGGCTTACGGGGCCGGGGCAAAAACGATGCTTGCGGCCGACTCATGTTAGAAGGCCGCCATGCCGACAATCGCTCTGGTCGATGACGACCGCAACATCCTGACCTCGGTATCGATCGCGCTCGAGGCCGAAGGTTATCGGATCACGACCTATACCGACGGCGCCTCGGCGCTCGACGGCTTTAAGAGTGCTCCGCCGGACCTTGCCATCCTCGACATCAAGATGCCGCGCATGGACGGGATGGAGACGTTGCGCCGGCTGCGGCAAAAGTCCGACCTCCCGGTCATTTTCCTCACCTCGAAAGATGAGGAAATCGACGAGTTGTTCGGCCTGAAAATGGGGGCCGACGACTTCATCCGCAAACCGTTTTCGCAGCGGCTTCTGGTCGAGCGGGTCAAAGCGGTGCTCCGCCGCGCTTCACCGAAGGATGGCGTCACACCGAAGGAAGCTGACAGCAAGGTTCTGGAGCGCGGGCTGCTGCGCATGGACCCGGAACGCCATACCTGCACCTGGAAGAATGAGCCCGTAACTCTGACCGTCACCGAATTTTTGATCCTCCACGCTTTGGCGAGCCGGCCCGGCGTGGTTAAAAGCCGCAACGCGCTGATGGATGCCGCTTACGACGATCAGGTCTATGTCGACGACCGGACCATCGACAGCCACATCAAGCGGCTGCGCAAAAAGTTCAAGGCGAGCGATACCGAATTCGATATGATTGAGACGCTGTACGGCGTCGGCTATCGTTTTAAGGAATAAGCGCAGCATTTGCGTGCGGGTCATGGACTGCCTTTGCAGGTTCCATGGCCCCTGACTGGTGGCTCCTGACTGGGCGGCTGACGTGCGGTATTAATAACGTCCGGCTCGCACCTTAAAGGTGGGAGTTGATCGCAACCCCGGCAGACAACGTGCTTGATCGAACCGTGGAAATCGTTGAGGCCGAAAAGAAGGCCTCACAATCGACTCCGGTCGAAAGCCAAATCGAGGCTGATAGTCTCGATGAGGTTTCCGTGCGTGCACGGCCGCGCGGCCTCGCCAGAGTAAGCCATTGGCTGCAGCGCGCGTGGCAGTTTTTTGTCACGCAGACTTTTTCAAGTCTCACGCGCCGTATCGTCTTTCTCAACGTTGCCGGACTGCTGGCGCTGTCAATCGGCATCACCTTTCTCTCTCAGTTTCGCGCCGGCCTGATCGACGCGCGGGTGCAGAGCCTCCTGGTACAAGGACAAATCATCGCCGGCGCCATTGCCGCTTCGGCGACGGTCGAGACCAATTCGTCGATCACCATTGATCCCGATAAGCTGCTTGAGCTGCATCCGGGCGAGACCTACGGCCCGTCCGAGGACGCCCTCTACGGAATCAATTTCCCGATCAATCCGGAGCGTGTCGCGCCGGTATTGCGGCGGCTTGTTTCGCCGACAAAAACGCGCGCGCGCATTTACGATCGCGATGGGGTGCTTCTGGTCGACAGCCGCAACCTGTTCGGACGTGGCGACGTGCTGCGCTTCGACCTGCCGGCGCCGAACGCCGAGAAGCCAAGTTTTTTTGAACGCATCTTCATCGGCATTCGCCAGTGGCTCGGCCGCGGCGACCTGCCACTTTACCGCGAACTCGCTGCTGGAAACGGACGCGGTTACGCGGAGGTCGCGCAAGCCCTGAACGGCCAGAACGCAAGCATGGTGCGCATCAACGACCGCGGCGATGTCATCGTGTCGGTCGCGGTTCCGGTGCAACGCTTCCGCGCCGTCCGCGGTGCCCTCATGCTCTCGACGCAAGGAGCCGATATCGACGACATGGTGGAGGCCGAAAGGCTTGCCATCCTCAAGGTCTTCATCGTTGCAGCGGGCGTCATGGTCGTGCTCTCGATCTTGCTCGCCGGCACGATTGCCGAGCCGGTACGGCGACTGGCCGACGCGGCGGAGAGCGTGCGCCGCCGCATCCGGTCGCGGGTGGAGATTCCTGATTTTACGCGGCGGCGCGATGAGATCGGACATCTTTCAGGCACGCTCCGCGACATGACCAACGCGCTTTATAGCCGTATCGAAGCCATCGAAAGCTTCGCCGCCGATGTCGCGCACGAGCTGAAAAACCCGCTCACGTCGCTGCGTTCGGCGGTCGAAACATTGCCGATTGCGAAAACCGACGAAAGCCGCGGGCGCTTACTCGCTGTCATCCAGCACGACGTCAAACGGCTCGATCGCCTGATCTCGGACATTTCCGACGCCAGCCGTCTTGACGCCGAACTACAGAGGAATGAAACGGCGCCGGTCGACGTGGCGAAGCTCCTTAACACGGTGGTCTCGGTCGCAAACGAAGTGAAGCGCGACGACGGTGTGCGCGTTACGCTGCGGTTCGAAGGCGGCGGTGCGCGGGCCTTCCAGGTGCCGGGACACGATTCCCGCCTAGGGCAAGTTGTCGACAACCTGATCGAGAATGCGCGCTCCTTCTCACCAGCGGGAGGCACCGTGCGCGTGACCTGCCGGCGGCTCAAGACTCATGTCGAGATTTACGTCGACGATGACGGGCCGGGTGTGCAGCCCGATGCGCTCGAGAAAGTTTTTGAGCGCTTTTACACCGATCGTCCGCAGCAGGGTTTCGGCCAGAACTCCGGCCTTGGTCTTTCGATTTCCAAACAGATCGTGGACGCGCACGGCGGTGCCATCTGGGTTGAGAATAGACCGGGCGCTGTGGACGCTGATGGCGCTCCAACAATTGCCGGTGCGCGCTTTGTTGTGCGCCTGCCGTCGACGTGATGGCGGCTGATCCGGCGACCGTGCATGCCTCGGCCGTACTGGTCGGCCCGCGCGCGGTTCTGATCCGCGGACCCTCGGCATCCGGGAAATCGCGACTTGCACTTGAACTTCTCGAAGCGTCGCGCACCGGCGCTCTGCGCTTTGCCAGACTTGTCGCCGACGATCGCGTCTATCTCGAAGCCGTGGGCGGGCGATTGCTGGCGCGCCCACCTGACGCGCTCGCCGGCCTGATCGAAGTGCGCGGTGTCGGACTTCTGCGCATCATGCACGAGGCGTGCGCGGTCATCGGACTCGTGGTTGACTTCGCCGCGCTGGACGCGGAACGGTTGCCGAAAGCAGACCAGCGAACAACCGAGATCAGTGGTATCCAATTACCGCGGCTGCCGGTCGCAAAGGACGCAGCGGCCTTGCCCGCCGTGCTGGCCGTCCTTACTTCCGGCTGCGGCGATTGGATTTAGCGGCCCGCGCTGCAAATTGCAGATTGGTTAACCATACCGCCGTTAGACTTTGACGAGCCGCTTTCTGCAGCAGACCGCGCTAGAGCAGGTCACCAGCGGCGGCATTAATCTGAATTCGACTTTGCGTTATCGCAATGCAGCAGCCGCCAGATTCCGCCGAAAATGCCTCTTGCGCTTGGGCTTTGGATGGTCAAGATGAGCACCCTTTCGTGCGGTGCAACCGGGACGCGCCCGCGGGGTGTTCAATGATTGGTGTTGTGCTTGTCACCCACGGGCGGTTGGCTGTCGAGTTCCGCGCGGCCTTGGAGCACGTGGTCGGCCCGCAGGACCAGATTGAAGCGGTCACGATCGGACCCGACGACGACGTCGAGGAACGCCGCAAGGACATCATAGAAGCGGTCAAGCGCGTCGACAGCGGCGATGGCGTCGCCATCCTGACCGACATGTTCGGCGGCACCCCTTCCAATCTCGCCATCTCGGTCATGAGCCGGCCCAAAGTCGAAGTCTTAGCCGGCATCAATCTTCCGATGCTGGTCAAACTCGCCAAGGTTCGTGACGAGTGTCCGCTGGCGGAAGCGGTCGCCGCGGCGCAGGACGCGGGACGGAAATATGTGACCATCGCCAGCAGGGTATTGAGCGGAAAATGAGCGCACCTGCTCAGCGCGGCGATGCAACCATGCCCGATGAGCAGGCGGTTCGCGACGGCGCAATTGTCCGCAAACTCTGCATCTGCAATCGCAAAGGGCTGCACGCGCGCGCTTCGGCGAAGTTCGTCCAGATGGTCGAAAAATTCGACGCCGACGTTCGCGTCATGCGCGGCGGCGAGACTGTGGGCGGCACTTCGATCATGGGCCTGATGATGCTCGCTGCCTCACCCGGCACCTCGATCACCGTTGAGGCAACCGGCCGACAAGCAGCGGAAGTCGTCGACGCATTGACTAATCTTATCGAGACACGGTTTGGCGAAGACGACTGACAGAACCATTTAGCGAGTGGCTGAGGGAGAAGCGTGATGGCTGCCGACCAAATTAGTCCGACTGCATCGACCGGCGCGGCGACGGCCGTACAACGCGAACGGCAGCCTGCGACGATCCGATATGTCGATCGCCCTGAAATCCCGGAGACGTTTGCCGACTCGGTCAGCGGTCTCGTCTTTGATGGTCAATCGCTGCGGATCGAATTCGCCGTCACGCGTCTCGACGAGGTCAAACCCAATACGCCGATCACCGGCCGCCGTTATCCCGCCTGCCGTCTCGTCCTGCCGCCAGCCGCGGCGGCCGAGCTGATCAACCGCATGCAGCAGATTGGGGCGGCACTCGCGCAGGCTGGCGTGGCCAGGCCCATGCCTCGGGCGGGTGAGGCGCCGCCGAAGGAGTGATCGCTGCAAGTATGGGTCGCCGTTAGCCCGCGTTGCTGCGCGCCGGCGCACGAGGACCTTGAACAGCGGCGGCCTTGAGATCGGCGACGAAACTTCGATACGCCGCGTGCCTCTCATCATCGTCCTTCATGCGAAGGAGAGCCGCGGGGTGAAGAGTGACAATCAGTCTCGTCCCATCTGCCAACGCCAGCGGCTTGCCGCGTACCTTGCTGATGGTGAGCGTGCGTCCGGTCAGGCTGCGGGCGGCGGTCACGCCGAGTGCGACAATCGTTGACGGCTTCACCAACTTCCGCTCGACATCGAGCCAAATCTTGCAGCGTTCGATCTCATAATTGTTCGGGCGCTTGTGCAGGCGGCGCTTGCCGCGCATCTCATGCTTGAAATGCTTCACGGCGCCGGTGACAAAGGTCTTTTCACGCACAATGCCGGCGTCTTGCAGCGCCTGGTCGAAAATTCGGCCCGCCGGCCCAACGAACGGCTTGCCGGCGAGATCCTCTTTATCGCCCGGCTGCTCGCCCACCAGCATCAAATCGGCCCGGCTTGGGCCCTCTCCGGGCACCACCTGAGTAGCGTCCCGGTAGAGTGGGCAGCGCTTACAGCTTTCCTCCCGCGCGGCGAGTTGGCGTAGCGATGTGATCGAGGTTGGCGCAATTTCGTTCATGTCGGAGGAATGCTTGATCCGGGTCATGGTTCAAACGATGGACATAAAGGTATCTTTATGTTTAGTGCGGCCCGCTGGAGCGCGGCTGCGAGCCTCGGCCAGCGTTTCACTTCGCCCAGCGCCCCATACGGTCGTCCAACGACTATCAGAAAATCGCCAAGGAGCATCATGAGCACCGCGACCAAAACCAAAGCTTCCGACACCGATTACGTCGTCAAGGACATCGGCCTTGCCGAATGGGGCCGCAAGGAGCTTTCCATAGCCGAGACCGAGATGCCCGGCTTGATGTCGACGCGCGAGGAGTACGGCCCGGAGCAGCCGCTGCGCGGCGCCCGGATTGCCGGTTCGCTGCACATGACCATCCAGACCGCCGTGCTGATCGATACGCTCAAGGCGCTCGGCGCCGACGTGCGCTGGGCCTCCTGCAACATCTACTCGACGCAGGATCACGCCGCAGCAGCGGTCGCCGCCAGCGGCACGCCGGTCTTCGCGGTCAAGGGCGAGTCGATGCAGGATTATTGGGAATACACCCATCGGATTTTCGAATGGTCGGACGGGGGCGGCCCGAACATGATCCTAGATGACGGTGGCGACGCCACGATGCTGATGCATCTCGGCACCCAGGCGGAAATGTCCCCCGACCATTCTGCACCACCCAAACAATGAGGAAGAGGAGGTGCTGTTCGAGGCCATCAAGGATAGGCTGATCAAAAAGCGCGGCTGGTACTCGACGATGTCCAAAGGCATCCGCGGCGTCACCGAGGAAACCACGACCGGCGTGCACCGCCTCTACCAGATGGAGAAGGAAGGCAAGCTGCTCTTCCCCGCCATCAACGTCAACGACAGCGTCACCAAATCGAAGTTCGACAACCTCTACGGCTGCCGCGAGTCACTGGTCGACGGCATCCGCCGCGGCACCGACGTGATGATGGCCGGCAAGGTGGCGATGGTCGCGGGCTTCGGCGACGTCGGCAAAGGCTCGGCGGCGTCGTTGCGCCAGGCCGGCTGCCGGGTCCTGGTTTCGGAAATCGATCCGATCTGCGCGCTGCAGGCGGCGATGGAGGGCTACGAAGTTGTGACCATGGACGAAGCCGCGTCGCGCGCCGACATTTTCTGCACCGCGACCGGCAATGTCGACGTCATCACCATCGACCACATGCGACAGATGAAGCACCGCGCCATCGTCTGCAACATCGGCCACTTTGACAGTGAGATTCAGGTGGCGGCGCTGAAGAACCTCAAATGGGAAAACATCAAGCCGCAGGTTGATGAAATCGAATTCCCTGACGGCAAGCGCATAATCCTGTTGTCCGAGGGACGGCTGGTCAATCTCGGCAACGCCATGGGCCATCCAAGTTTCGTGATGTCGTCATCGTTCACCAACCAGACGCTGGCGCAGATTGAACTGTGGGCCAACAAGGGCAAATATCAGAAGAAGGTGTACACGCTGCCGAAGCACCTCGACGAGAAAGTCGCGCGGCTGCACCTCGACAAAATCGGCGTGAAGCTCACGCAGCTGTCGCAAAAGCAGTCGACCTATATCGGTATCCCGGTCAGCGGCCCGTACAAGACCGATCAGTACCGCTACTGAGATTTCTCCGTGGTGCGCGCCGGCGCGTGAGCCGGCGGCACCACAATGATCTCAAAGTTCATCGGCTGACCTGAGGCACCGAGGAAGCTGCGCGTGAACGAAGCGTTCGCCGCATGTCCGCCCGCATCCGCAAGCGCCGCGCCGGTTTTCCGGCACGGCGCGTCAGCGCTCAAGCAGACAACGACGAGCCCGTGCGCGCCGATCGCAGCGCGGCCCTCAGCCGACAATGGATCGGCCATCAAACGGCGCGCCGCAGGCAAATAGAACGGCAGCCCCGCGGTAATGTCTGGAGAGCCCCAGAACAGCTGCACCGGTTCGCCCGCGAGCCGATCCATAAGCGCGGCGACTTGCCGAAAATGCGCCCGATATTGGTCGTCGCCTCGCATCAGCCTGGCGTAAGCGACAACGGGCGACACGGCGATCGCAACCAACGTCACCGCAAGCGCAACGAGACCGGCGCGCGCAACCACGCGTTCATCGACGAAGATGTCGCGCGAAGCGTAGAGGACGACAGGCAGCAGAGCCCAGTTCGGATAGGTCCAGTCCGCGGTCAACCGGTAGGGCATGGCCAGATTGACCACTGCCGGCAGCACGAGCGGAACCAGGAACAACAACAAAACCTGGCGGCGATCATCGCCGGGCGGCCAGGTCATTTCAGCGAGTGCCGCCCTGCCCGGCCGCAGCGCCGCGAGAAATAAAATCGGCACGATCGCGTAGGCCACCGCGTTGATCAGATAGCGCACCGAGCGCAGCAAAGCCGCGCCAAACGATTGGCTGACCACGACGGTATCGCGCACGAATGCGTAACTCGTGCCGCCGCGCTCACTAACAAACCACCAGACGTGAGGCGCTATGACAATGGCAGCCCCTAGCGCCATGACATAAGGCGCGGGCGAGCGCCAAAACCGCCGCGTCCCCGGGCCTACGACTGAGGCAAATGCCATCCCGGCAACCAGAAACAGCGCCCAGTACTTGCCGAAGACGGTGAGGCTTAGGAATGCGCCGGCGAGAAACGCATCGGCGACGCCAAGGCCGCGCCGAGCCCGCAGGTAGAACAGCAACGCCGCCGCCCAGAACGGAATCATAACGGTATTGGCGTTCAGAATCGCCGTCTTGATGTCGTAGAGCGGAATCAGAACCAGCGCGACGAGCCCCAGCAGCGCGCGATTTTTGTCGAGATGATCGCGCAACAAACGCCAGGTGATGCCAAGACCGGCGGCGACGACCAACACATTCAGAAGATCCGCCGCCCAATCCTGACGCGGAAAAACCACGAACCACACCATAAACAGCCACGCGGTCATCGGCGGATGTTTGTAGCCGAAGGCAAAATTGTGCGCCCAAAGCGCGGCTTCGCTCCAATCCGGATGCAAATCGACCGACGCCAAAGAGACGACGTCAAAGATCATCCACAGCACAACAAACGCGGCGAGCGCCGACAGCACGATCGTGCCTTCGGCGTGTTTGTCGATGAAACGGCGGCCCGGTTGGCAAAGCCGGTCGATCCAGCCGGCGAACCGTGAATGTGTCCGGTCGGGAAGTTCGCGCCCAGCGCTCGACATAAGCTCTCTCGGCGAGCGGCCGTTGTCGGCCAAATCTAAGAAGGATAGCGGAGGTCGGTTCCGAAACCTGGGAAGCCTACTAGCGCGGGCCAGCGGATAGAGCAATAAAGGCGCCGAAATTGGAGGCGAACGGTTTGTCTCAGTCGGCAACAAATGACTTTCCGACGGCAAGCGGCGCGGCCATCGCGGGTGCAGAAGAAGCTGCCACCGTCCGCCCGGCGCCGGAACTCAGCCTTGTCGTGCCGACTTTCAACGAGCGGGACAACATTCCGATCCTGGTAGAGCGGCTGTCACGGCTTCTGGTGTCCTGCGATTGGGAGGTCGTGTTCGTCGACGACAATTCTCCGGATGGCACCGCTGCGGCGGCGCGCGCCATTGGTGAGAGTGACAGCCGGGTGCGCTGCATTCGCCGCATCGGCCGCCGCGGTCTTGCCGGCGCGTGTCTGGAAGGCATGCTGTCCAGCCAAGCTCACTACGTCGCGGTGATGGATGCCGATCTGCAGCATGACGAAGGCCTGCTCGTTGGCATGCTCGATTGCCTGCGCGGCGGGCGCGCCGATCTCGCCGTCGCCAGCCGTTATCTCCACGGCGGCTCGTCGACTGGCCTCTCCAAGCAGCGTTCGCGCGTCAGCCGGTGGGCGAACGGGCTGGTGCGTCTGGTGCTCGGCATCGATCTCACCGATCCGATGAGCGGTCATTTCATGATCCGGCGCGATGTTTTCGAAACGCTGGCGCCGGCGCTGTCCTCGCAAGGCTTCAAGATTTTGCTCGACATCATGGCGACGGGTCGCGGCCGTCTGCGCACCGTCGAACTGCCATCCACGTTCCGCGAGCGTCAGCACGGCGAGAGCAAGCTTGACGCAAAGATCGCGCTCGACTTCGCCGCGCTGGTCACGGCGAAGCTGACCAAGGACACGATCTCAGCGCGCTTTATTCTGTTCTGTATGGTCGGGCTGACCGGCATCGCCGTACATCTGAGCCTGCTGAGCAGCCTGCTTGCGGCGCCGCTGTCCTTCGGCAAGGCGCAAGCGCTCGCCACCGTCGGCGCCATCGCCTGGAATTTTGTGCTCAACAACTGGTTCACCTACCGCGACCAGCGGCTCACCGGCTGGCGCTTCCTCACCGGCCTGATCCGCTTCCAGGTGATCTGCGCCATCGGCGCGATCTCCAATGTCGGCATCGCGACGTGGATCTACGACTACGACAGCGTGTGGTGGATCGCCGGCCTCGGCGGCGCCGCGATCGGGACCGTCTGGAACTTCGTCGTCAGCGCCGCCTTCGTCTGGCGGCAGCGGTAGATCCTTCTCCGTCATGCCCGGCCTTGTGCCGGGCATCCACGACTTAAGCTTTATCGGCCGAAAGACGTGGATGGCCGGGACATAGGCGGGCGAAGCGACGCCGTTCTTCGAACGGCTATGCCCGGCCATGACGACTGAGGTGCGCCCGCTTGCCGCTACGGAACGCGAGTGTTATCTGCGCGGCATGGCTTCGGTTCCCATCGAAAACATCCGCAACTTCGCGATTATCGCCCATATCGACCACGGCAAATCGACACTCGCCGACCGGCTGATCCAGCTCACCGGCGGGCTCGAGGCGCGCGAGATGGTCGAGCAGGTGCTCGATTCGATGGACATCGAGCGCGAGCGCGGCATCACCATCAAGGCGCAGACCGTGCGGCTCAAATATCGCGCCCGCAACGGCAAGGATTACGTGCTCAACCTGATCGACACGCCCGGCCACGTCGATTTCGCCTACGAGGTCAACCGCTCGCTCGCCGCTTGCGAGGGCTCGCTGCTGGTGGTCGATGCGAGCCAGGGCGTGGAGGCGCAAACGCTTGCCAACGTCTATCAGGCGCTCGACAACAACCACGAAATCGTGCCGGTGCTCAACAAGGTCGACCTGCCGGCCGCGGAGCCTGACAAGGTCAAGCAGCAGATCGAGGACGTGATCGGCCTCGACGCCTCCGATGCGATCCTGATCTCCGCCAAGACCGGGGTGAACGTGCCGGAAGTGCTGGAGGCGATCGTCCACCGGCTGCCGCCGCCCAAGGGCGATGCCTCAGCCCCGCTCAAGGCGCTGCTCGTCGATAGCTGGTACGACGCTTATCTTGGCGTGGTCGTGCTGTTCCGCGTCGTCGACGGCACCCTGAAGAAGGGCCAGCACATCCGCATGATGGGGACCGACGCCGCTTACGAAGTCGATCGCGTGGGCGTGTTTACCCCGAAGCGCGTCGAACTCGGCGAACTCGGACCCGGCGAAATCGGCTTTCTTACCGCCTCGATCAAGGAAGTGGCCGACACCCGCGTCGGCGACACCATCACCGACGACAAGAAGCCGGTGGCCGAGCCGCTGCCCGGCTTTCGCCCCGCCATCCCGGTGGTGTTCTGCGGCCTGTTCCCGGTCGACGCCGCGGATTTCGAGGCTCTGCGCGCCGCCATGGGGAAACTTCGCCTCAACGATGCGAGCTTCAGCTACGAGATGGAGACCTCCGCTGCGCTGGGCTTCGGCTTTCGCTGCGGCTTCCTCGGACTTCTCCATCTTGAGATCATTCAGGAGCGGCTCGAGCGCGAATTCAATCTCAACCTGATCGCGACCGCGCCATCGGTGATCTACAAGATCAAACTCAGAAATGGCGAGCAGCTGGAGATTCACAATCCGGTCGACATGCCGGATCCAAACCATATCGAGGAAATGCAGGAGCCGTGGATCGAGGCGACCATACTGACGCCCGACGAATATCTCGGCGCGGTGTTAAAGCTGTGCCAGGACCGCCGCGGCGATCAAAAAGAACTTACCTACGTCGGCAACCGCGCGCTGGTGAAATACAATCTGCCGCTCAATGAGGTGGTGTTCGATTTTTACGACCGCCTGAAATCAGTGTCGCGCGGCTACGCCTCGTTCGATTATCACCTCACCGACTACAAACCGGCCGATCTGGTCAAGCTGCAAATGCTGGTCAACGCCGAGCCGGTCGACGCGCTGGCGATGCTGGTCCACCGCACTCGCGCCGAGAGCCGCGGCCGCGCCATGGCGGAGAAGCTGAAAGAACTCATTCCGCCGCACATGTTCCAGGTGCCGATCCAGGCCGCAATTGGCGGCAAGATCATCGCCCGCGAAACCGTGCGCGCGTTCCGAAAAGACGTGACCGCCAAGTGTTACGGCGGCGACGTGTCCCGCAAGCGCAAGCTCTTGGAGAAGCAGAAAGAAGGCAAAAAGCGCATGCGCCAGTTCGGCAAGGTCGACATCCCGCAGGAGGCGTTTATCGCGGCCTTGAAGGTGGATGTGTAGGGAAGCGCGCATCGAGCGGCGCCGTGGTAGCGATGCCGCATGATGGCGCTCCCAGTCGAACTCCATCCTCATGCACGCGAACGGGCTGTCGAGCGCGGCGCGAGCGTTGATGAAGTCGTTTCGACTGTATCAGCCGGCGACCGGTTTCCAGCGAAGTTCGGGCGTGTCGGCTTCCGTCGAGCCTTCCCTTTTGACGGTATCTGGAGGGGCAGGCGCTATGCTACAAAGCAGGTCGAGGCCTACGCGGTTGAAGAACCGGATCAGTGGCTGGTCATCACGGTCGTCACTAAGTATTTCTGAAGGCTATGCCATGAAACTCACTTACGATCGAAACCACAACATCGCTTACATCCGGCTGCGGCCGAAAGGACGCGAGATAGAAACGATCAGGGTGAGCGACGAGCTCAATGTCGATATTGCGCCGGACGGCTCCGTGTACGGCATCGAGCTGTTGAATGCCAACGAGCAACTGCGCGCAGCCGATGGCGGTAAACTCGTACTCGTCGACGAGGTCGATGGAAAGGAATCGACGCTTCCCCTTTCGCCCGGCTAGGATCGCTACGGCGGCGACGTCACGCGCAGGCGCAAGCTCTTGGAGAAGCGGAAAGAAGGCAAAAAGCGCATGCGCCAGTTTGGCAAGGTCGACCTCCCGCAGGAGGCGTTTATCGCCGCGCTGAAGGTGGATGTCTGACTCGCTCGCATCAGAGCAGGGCGCGTATTCTTAAACGCCAAATTTACATTGTCCTTGCTGTGAAATTATCTTCACCTTGAAATTTTACGCGGTTTTATTTCCCTCCGCCTAATCCTCCCCAACAACAAAAGGTCTCCTTGGGGAGGGGCCAGATGTCCAGATTTTGTGCGCGCTTCGCGCGCAGCTGTGGCATGGCGACCTTGGTTACGGTCTGCCTAATGATCGCGGCCGTCAGTGAAGCCGAAGCCGCGACGCGAACTGATCTCGTCGAGACATCGCGGGCAAGCGCGCGTGTGCCGGCGCTGACGGTCTCCGTAGCGGGCTCCGATAACTCGCAAGCTTACCCCGTTGTGAACGTTCGCGACGGTGCCGTCGAGCCGGCGCCTGCTTTGGGACTGTCGAGGCTGCCTTTGGCTTCGCGTTTTGCACCGGCGAGCGCGCCGATCGAGGGGATCGCATCGACGTACGATCCGGGCGATCCGGGCGACCTCCACGCCGGCGGCGCTGACATGGCATCGGGCGAAAAATACGACCCGAATGGCTGGAGCGCGGCGATCCGCATCGATTTGCGCGACAAGTTCGGTTTTGCAAAAGGAAACTGTCAGTCGACTTACGCGCTGGTCGAGAGCGCCGACAAACGCCTTATCGTCAAGATCAACGATGTCGGGACGTTACGGCCCGGCCGCATCATCGACCTCAACGTCCGCGCGATGCGCTATTTCGATCCGACTCTGGAGCTCGGACTGATCAAGAACGTCAAGGTAACGCCGTTGGTCGGCAACGACATGGCGCCCGGCCCGGTCGACAATGATCCGCCGACGAATTTTGGCGGCTGGTTCGTCTAGTCCCGGCGCAAGCTTCCTGAGACGCAAAGGGAGGCAAAAAGCGCATGCGTGAGGTCGTTCGTGAGCGATGTCCGGTTTTAGAGACAAATCGGACATCATTATTTCTGGTCGCGACTTCCGGTTTTTGTCCCTTGGGCGACATCGGCTGCTGAAAATTGCTGTAACGCACAACGGCGCCCTTATGGGCAATATGGTAGAGGCTAGACGCAGCGACACTCAGCGCCGTTATGCAGGCGAAATGTTCGAACTATGATTGTAAGACACGCGCGCGAAGCTGACCTTCCAACGATCACGGAGATATTCAACCACGCGATCGCTACGTTGATGACGGTCTGGATAGAGACGCCGGAAACCCCCTCAGAACGCGCTGCCTGGTTTGCCTCGCGACGTTCACAGGACTTACCCGTGTTAGTCGCCGAAGATGGCGGGAAGGTTATTGCTTTTGGCTCCTATGGCCCCTTTCGTCCATATGAAGGTTTCAAAGGGACCGTTGAGCATTCTGTTTATGTGGCTGAAAGTGCGCAGGGCAAAGGTATAGGTCGGGCGCTGTTGTTGGCTTTAATTGACGAGGCGAAAAGAAACGGAAAAATGGTAATCGTTGCAGCAATAAACTCAACCAACGTGGTCTCTCTATCATTGCATCTCAGTCTGGGATTTGTAGAAACCGGTAGGATGACGCGCATTGGCGGGAAGCGAGGAACGCGGCGCGACATGGTCCTTCTGCAAAAAGAATTGGCTGGCTGACGAACGACTGTCTGACAATCTCGGCAAGCTTTGACGGCGAACTCAGCCCTACACCGGGGCTGAACGCTGCGCTTTGGCTTCGCGTTTTGCACCGGCGAGCGCACCGATCGAGGGGATCGCATCGACATACGATCCGGGCGATCCTGGCGACCTCCACGCCGGCGGCGCTGATATGGCATCTGGCGAAAAATACGACCCCCGATGGCTGGAGCGCGGCGATCCGCATCGATTTGCGCGACAAGTTCGGTTTTGCAAAAGGAAACTGTCAGTCGGCTTACGCGCTGGTCGAGAGCGCCGACAAGCGCCTTATCGTCAAGATCAATGATGTCGGGACTCTGCGGGCCGGCCGCATCATCGATCTCGACGTCCGTGCGATGCGCTATTTCGATCCGGGTCTGGAGCTCGGACTGATCAGGAACGTCAAGGTAACGCCGTTGGTCGACGATGTGGCGCCCGGACCGGTCGAGAATGATCCGCCGACGAATTTCGGCGGCTGGTTCGTCTAGTCCTGGCGCGGGCTTCCGGAGCAGCAAAGGGAAGGCAAAAAGCGCATGCGTCACTTCGGCAAAGTCGACATCCTGCAGGAGGCGTTCATCGTCGCGCTGGATGTGTAGAAACGAGTCGGCTCAGATATCAAGTATATTCGCGGTCAGCTACCATCAAACATGGAATCCGAAATTTTGAACTCCATCTCAATACTGCGGCGAGCAAGGACTTGCATGATATTAGCCGCAGTGTGCAACCGCAGTAACTCGCGTGCATCATCGGGATCAGATTCGGAGTCTTTGCCGGCATGAGCGACGGCTAGCCGGCATGATTTGTAAACATATTCATGCGGCTCCGTCGGACCGCGCAGCTCATCAAAATCGTCCAACGACTGCTTTAGATGTTTAACGCTGCGGGCATAAGCGAAATTCTCTTGGAACCACTTCTTTGTCTGGCCGCGATGACGTTGTGTCAATTCGATGATCTTGTAGTAGTTGAGGACGGCGTAGCTGATCAGCTGGCTGTGCTCTGCGTTAAGCGCCTCCCGGTAGAGCGCGAGCGCGCGGCGCGCTTTCGTCGTCGAGGGCATTTTGCGGTCAAAAGCGTAATGCGACGTAGTCCGAAAAGCCAACTCAGGTTTGGCTACTGGGACCGGCACAGGGTTCCCTGACCACCCAACACCGAGCGTTGCAAATTGTTGTCGCACCACGCCATAAGGCTCAAGAATCGGCGCAACACTGTTGTGGCGCCACCATGATCCAACCTATTTGCCACTAGGTCCATGTGAACTGATTGAACATTGTCTTTTGTTCGAGGCATCAGCACGAAGTGGTGATTATCAAACTTCACTAACGTGGGCTCATTTGGCCATGTTACGTGATTGTCGGCAGCGACGTTGAGAAACCGCGAGCGCGCGGTCACGCCTAGTTTCTTCCAAAGTGCTTGCTTAACTTCCTCCTCGTCGTATTCGGAAACATCACCCGCCGGCTCACGCGGAAAACGAGCGGCGGTCTCCATCGCCCGCGCGAGACGCTGGAAGAATGACTGCGCGAAGCTCATTTCACGGGTAGCGGCAGAGAACAATTGCTTTTCAAAGTCAAAAGATGATTCGGCTCCCGCTCGTGTGAGCGAAACGAAACCGCGAGGCACAAAGAAGGCCTGTTTCCTAGCGCCTTCATGCTCATAGATGAATACGGCTCCTCCATTGCTGTTCATGCCCACTTGGCCGAGCATGACGCGAGCTACTATTAGGTTGTTACGCGCGATAGCATCGGTAAGTAACAGAGCTATCGCTTCGACAAGAGTGGCTGTGTTGTAGAAGCCCCCTTCGGGACCGCCAACAGGTGACAGTGACTTAAGGATCGTAGCCGTGTGTCCCGCCCATGCGGGCTGTGTAGATACCAAACCGAGAATGACCGACGCTATTTGTATTGGAGTTAGCAGCTGCTTTCGCCATCGCGACCCTTGGGAAGGTGTCCATAGCTGCGAAGCTTATCGAAGCGCAGAGTGAACTCTGTGAAAGGTTGCGGCGACACATCGCTATGTTCGCTGCAATGAAAAAGCAGTTCTTGGAGATTGCTGGCGTACATCGCGAATCTTCTAGGTAAAGGCGCGGCGAGAGTGAGCCTCGATAGAAATACTCCCGATTCGCGCCGTTGAGAGTGAGTACCCGGTCACAATTACATTGACTTTCGTCACGATATCGGCTACTAAATAACCGCGAATCTCGCTCACTTAAGGGTCGTGATCTCGAGACACACCTGATCGCGGAGCGAGTGCGGTTCCTGCGGGCGGAGCTTGTAACTCCGCCCCCGGGCGGTCCGGGCATCATCCCCTCCGGCATAACGACCGGGGCGCAAGGTGCCTTGCTTAAGCGACAATGACGGCGCGGGTAACACCCGCATCCTCTCGTTGTCGCGAAGCGTGGCCTGGGCTGAGTTGCGGCGTTCGCTCGCTGCGACAAGTGCCGCGGCGCGAGCGCCGGAAGGCGAGCGGGCGCCGATACAGCCCGCTTCCGCGCCCGGCATCGGTAGACGGCGACGTTTGCCCGATGCAGCGCGGATCATGGACGGCAATGCGCCTTTCGGCGCTCCGCCTCCCTTTTTTCGCTGTGGTTGCTTCGCGGTGGTGGTCGTTGGCAAGACTTTGATCGGAAAAACTCGGATGCCGAAGCAACGCGAGAACGCATCGCTACGTTTCACCCTTTCCCCGCGTGCACCCTGTTTGTGATGTTGCACATCCTTGGTACGAGGAGACGCTTGGCGCCTTATCGAGTCCGGTGCGACCTGTTCGCGTCTGGACAGCACGACCTAATCGCGGCAGCGTGCCAGCGCCACGCTGTGTGCCGTCGGGTTTCAGCGAAAGTTTGGCGCGGCACGCCGCTGCGGAGAATGGATGATGCGTACCTTGCTTCGCCTCATGCCGGTACTTTTGATGCTCGTCGCCGGTCCGGCGCTGGCGCAAGATGCCGGCACGCTGGACAAAAAGCCGCTGCCGCCTCTCGAACATCCCGACGCGTCGACACCAGCGAAGGAATTGTTCGGGCGCGAAACCAAGCCGGTTCCGCTGGCCGCCCGATCGATCGGCGGTTACGCCAAGGGCTGCCTCGCCGGCGCGACGGCGCTGCCGATCAACGGCCCAACCTGGCAGGTGATGCGGCTGTCGCGCAACCGCAATTGGGGCCATCCGCGCCTGATCGCTTTTCTCGAACGTCTCGCGCAAAACGCCAAGAAAGTCGGCTGGAACGGCCTCCTCGTTGGCGATCTATCGCAGCCGCGCGGCGGACCGATGCTGACCGGCCATGCCAGCCATCAAGTCGGCCTCGATGCCGATATCTGGTTGACGCCGATGCCTGACCACACGCTTTCGGCCGAGCAACGCGAGTTCATGTCGGCCGTCAACATGGTCGCGGACAATCGCCTCGACGTCGATCCGAAGGTGTGGACGCACACGCGCACCGAGCTCATTCGCACCGCGGCCGAAGACCCCAACGTGGAGCGTATTTTTGTCAACGCGGCGATCAAGAAGGCGCTGTGCCGGGAGGCCGGTTCAGACCGCAGCTGGCTCTCCAAGGTCCGGCCGTGGTGGGGGCACGATTATCATTTCCACGTCCGCATCTATTGTCCCCCCGACAGCCAAGGTTGTGAACCGCAACCGCCGCCGGGCCCGGAGGACGGCTGCGGACATGAGCTCGATCATTGGTTCTTGGAAGGGAACCTGCATCCGAATTTGTCCGGCGGCGCGAGACATCTCCTGACAATGTCGAACCTGCCGCCGGAGTGCCGCAAGGTGCTGATGGCGCCCTGAGCACACAAGGCAGCACTCATCTGTGCGGCCCCTTGGCAGCGGCACGGATCGCTGCGGCACCTTTCTCGGCGATCATCATTGTCGGCGCGTTGGTGTTGCCGGATGTGATCGTGGGCATAACGGAGGCGTCGATGATCCGAAGCCGCTCGACTCCGGCGACGCGCAGATCGCCGTCCACAACCATCATCGGATCGCTCGCAAGCCCCATCTTCGCGGTGCCAACCGGATGAAAGATAGTGGTGCCGATATCGCCCGCTGCTTTCGTCAACGCCTGTTCATCGTCGTCGCGAAACGCAGCGCCGGGCAGATATTCGTTCGGATGGTATGGGGCGAGCGCCGGCTGCGCCACGATGCGGCGCGTCACGCGTATCGAATGCGCAGCGATGCGGCGGTCCTGATCCGTGGACAAATAATTGGGCTTGATCGCCGGCGGATCGGCCGGATCGCGCGAGCGCAACCGGATGTGTCCGCGGCTGGTCGGCTGGAGATTGGCGACGCTCGCCGTGAAAGCCGGAAACGTGTGCAGCGGCTCACCGAAGCGCTCCAGCGACAACGGCTGGATATGATACTGCAGATTGGCGCGCACCTGGTCGGGATCCGAGCGGGTGAACAACCCGAGCTGCGACGGCGCCATGGTCAGCGGGCCGCGCCGGAACAGCACGTATTCGGCGAGCATCCCGGCAAGACCCAGCGGCGCGTGGTAGCGTTCGTTCAGCGTGCGGATGCCATCGACTTTGTAGATCAAGCGAAGCTGCAGATGGTCCTGAAGGTTCGCGCCGACGCCCGGCCGATCCGCCACAAGCGGAATGCCGTGCTCGGCAAGCTGCTGCGCCGGCCCAACGCCGGACAACAGCATGATCTGGGTCGAGCCGATCGAACCGGCGGCGAGGATCACTTCGCCGCGGCAGCGCGCCATACGACTTTCATTGCCTTGCCGCCACCGCACGCCGACGGCGCGCTTACCCTCGAACACGATGCCTTCGACGAGGCAGCCGGTTTCGAGCCGTAGATTGGGCCGGTTGAGGGCCGGCTTGAGGAACGCCGCCGCAGCTGACCAGCGCCGGCCGCGCTTTTGGTTCACATGAAACGCGCAGATGCCTTCGTTGTCGCCGGTATTAAAGTCGGGGACGGACTTGATGTCGGCCTGTTCGGCAGCGGTGCGAAACGCATCGAGCAAATCCCAACGCACGCGTGGCTCCTGCACCGGCAGTTCGCCGCCGATCCCGTGCAGATCGCTTTTGCCGAGGAAGTGATCTTCGTGCTGTTTGAAGTAGGGCAGCACGTCGTCCCAACCCCAGCCGGTCAGGCCGAGCTGACGCCAATGATCGTAATCGGCGGCCTGCCCGCGCATGTAGACCATGGCGTTGATCGCCGACGAGCCCCCGATCACCTTACCGCGCGGATAACTGAGGCTGCGGCCATTGAGGCCTTCCTCAGGCTCGGTCTTGAAGCACCAATCGGAACGCGGATTGCCGATCGCGAACAAATAACCGACGGGGATGTGAAACCAGATCCAGTTATCGCGGCCGCCGGCTTCGAGCACGAGCACACGACGATCCGCGTCGGCCGACAACCGGTTAGCCAGCAGGCAACCGGCAGACCCCGCGCCGACAATGATGTAGTCGTATTCGCCCTCGATCGGCTTTGCTTTAGCCATGTCGCACTCCACATGATCGCGGCGGTATCAGGACCGCTTGGCGATCGGCCCGCGCTCGCTCCGCAGCTCTTGGATTCGTCCCTCCCGAATCTTGCCGAAATCATAGCACGGCTTGAATTAGCGCGGACCGTCGCTTGTCCGGGCTCCGATGAGCGCCTATCCTTTAGGTGCGACGAGCGGCGTGCTGAGCGCGTGCCGTGCGGGCCTGGAACGACGGTTCTTTCAAGGCGGTCGTATCGATCTTGTATTCGCGCGGTCATCGATGTGACCCGTGAAGACCCGAACGCGCCGGAGAACCGTTGTGCTCATCAGAAAGCTAGTTCTCGTTATCTTTTCCGCAATCATTGCGATCGCGGCGGCCGCGCTCCCTGCCGTGTCGCAGGAAAAATCGATCGTCGTTTTTGCCGCAGCCTCGATGAAGAATGCCCTCGACGATGTTGACGTGGCGTTCACCGCCAAGACTGGCACAAAGGTGGTCGCCAGCTATGCCGCCAGTTCGGCGCTGATGAAACAGATCGAGCAGGGCGCGCCCGCCGATGTATTCCTTTCCGCCGATGTCGATTGGATGGACTACGGATCGAAGAAGAAGCTCATAAAGGATGACTCGCGGTTTAATCTGCTCGGCAATCGGCTGGTGCTGATCGCCCCCAAGGATTTAAAAATCGATAACGTGACCATCGGCCCGGGATTCAATCTCGCCGCTCTTGCCGGCAGCGGGCGTATCGCGGTTGGCGACGTTCGCGCGGTACCCGCCGGGCTTTACGCCAAAGCCGCATTGCAGAAGCTCGGCGCCTGGGGGGCGGTCGAGCCGAAATTGGCAATGGCCGAGAATGTGCGCGCCGCGCTGGTTTTGGTCGCGCGTGGCGAGGCGCCGCTTGGCATCGTCTATGAGACCGACGCCAAGATCGAGCATGGTGTGAAAATCGTCGGCGTGTTCCCAGAAGATTCGCACCCGCCGATCATTTATCCCGTGGCGCTGACGCTGGCGGCTAAGCCCGATGGGGCGGCATACCTGGCGTTCCTGCGCACGCAGGCGGCAAAGTCTATTTTCGAGCGCTACGGCTTTAGTTTTTTGGTAAAGCCGGCATTGTAATTGGGCCGATTTCACACCAGTCCCAACTGAAGACGGGACGATCAGGTAAGAAGCCATCGTGCTTGGCCTCTCTCCCGCCGAATGGACTGCGATAGAGCTGTCGCTGCGGATTTCGATTGTCGCTACTGCTTGCGCGCTGCCGTTCGGTATTGCCATCGGCTGGCTACTGGCGCGGAAGGAGTTCTGGGGCAAGACGTTGCTCGACGGGATCGTTTACTTGCCGCTGGTGTTGCCGCCGGTCGTCACCGGCTATTTGTTGCTGATATCGTTTGGGCGCCGCGGTCCGATCGGCGCGTTTCTCGACGACTATTTCGGCATTGTTTTCTCGTTCCGATGGACCGGCGCGGCACTGGCTTGCGGCGTGATGGGCTTCCCGCTGATGGTCCGGCCGATCAGGCTCGCGCTGGAGGCGATCGACCCCCGTCTGGAGGACGCCGCCGCAACGCTCGGCGCCAATCGAATCCTGGTATTTCTCACCATCACATTGCCTCTGGCTTTGCCGGGCGTGATCGCCGGCGCCGTCATGTGCTTTGCCCGGGCGTTGGGAGAATTTGGCGCCACCATTACCTTCGTCTCCAACATTCCGGGCGAGACGCAAACAATTTCGGCCGCGATCTACACCTTGCTGCAAATCCCCGACGGCGATGCGGCGGCCGGGCGCTTGGTGCTCATCGCGATCGGCATCGCGCTTGTCGCGCTCATTGCCTCGGAATGGTTCGCCCGTCGCGCCGGCATGCGTTTCCGGGGGGAATGATCGTGCTCGCGGTCGACGTCGAGAAGCGGCTCGGCACCTTCGTGCTGGCCGCGCGTTTCGAGGCCGCCGCCGGCGTCACAGCGCTGTTCGGACCATCGGGCTCCGGCAAGACGACAATCGTCAATATGATTGCCGGCCTGCTCACGCCCGATCGAGGATCGATCAAGTTCGATGACGTCGTGCTGTTTGATGCCGCCGCCGGCATCAACGTGCCGCCGAATCGGCGCGGGATCGGCTACGTGTTTCAGGAAGGCCGGCTGTTTCCACATTTGAGCGTGCGGCAAAATCTCGACTACGGCCGGCGGATGAGCGGCCATCCGTATGATGCGGACCAATTACAGCGCGTCGTTGTTTTGCTCGATATCGGCGGTTTGCTTGATCGCCGGCCGCGACTGTTGTCCGGCGGCGAGCGTCAACGCGTCGCCATCGGCCGCGCCTTGCTGATGCGCCCGCGACTCCTGCTGCTCGACGAACCGTTGGCGTCGCTCGACGCGGGGCACAAACGGGAAATACTTCCCTACCTGGTGCGGCTGCGCGACGATTCCGGCGTGCCTATGATCTACGTCAGCCACACCGCGCCCGAACTTCGGCGGATTGCGACCAAGGTGGTGCGGATCGAGGCCGGCCGCGTGGTAGCGGTTGGCGGGCTGGAGCTTCTCAAAGACGCCGACGCGTACGGACCGGAGTGAACTTCGTGCGTGGCGAAGCCAGCCATGACAAATCGCACACTGTCGCGCACGACAACAACAGGTTATGGTCGCGCCGGTCGTGACTCCGGATTATCGATGAGGAACGGATTTTGGCGCGAAACAATCGAACGGCGCGAGCACGCCGCCGACACGCATCGGTACCGCGCCTGAATGGAACTTGCTTCTCCGCCGGTTAAACATGCAAAGACGCTCGGTGTCGCTTGCGGCGCCGGCGCGGCTTTGTGCTGGGCGCTCGGTTTCGTCGCCGCCCGTCATGGCATCGATGTCGGATTGTCGCCGCTTGTCCTTGCGCTGCACCGCTTCGTCTGGCCCGGACTGATACTGCTTGCTTTTGTTGCCATTCGCGGGTGGCGCAATCTCGGCGGCATAGGATGGGGACGCGGTTTTGCTCTCGCGGCGTTTGGCGGGCTGCCGCTCGCGCTTCTGAGCTATCTCGGCTATTTGTTTGTTCCGCTCGGCCATGGTGGCATTATCCAGCCGTCCTGCGCGGCGCTTGGCGGCATGATCCTGGCGCGCGCCGTGTTGAAGGAACCGCTGCCGGCGCGTCGGGTCGTTGGCGCGCTGGTCATCGTTCTCGGCTTGGCGGTGATCGGAGCCGAAGCGTTCCGGACCATAGGCGCGCACGGGGTCGGCGGCGATTTATTGTTTGTGGCCGCCGGTTGCTTCTTTGCCGTTTTCGGGATGCTGGTGCGGCGATGGCGGGTCGCGGCGATGCAGGCGGTGACTGTGACCAGCATCTTGTCGCTCGTTGGCCTGCCGATGCTGTTGTTCACCTTCGACAATATGGTAGCGGCCGGTTTTTGGGAGAATCTGTTCCAGGCCGTCGTCCAGGGCACGCTCACCGGACCAGCCGCTACTTATCTGTTCACGCGCGCAGTCGTACTGCTCGGAGTCTCCCGTGCTGCGCTGTTTCCATCGCTCGTCTCTCCGTTCGTGCTGTTGATCGGGTTCGCTGCGCTCGGCATTGTCCCAACCGTTTCACAGCTGGTCGGACTGGTGATTGTCGTCGCCGGCTTCCAACTAACCCAGCGGGGTTGAGATCACGCCGCTTTGCGGGTTCGCAAAAACTCAGCCATGCGATCGAGTGCCCGCAAGATATTTTCGGTCGAGTTGGCGTAGGACAGCCGCACATAACCTTCGCCAAGTACACCGAAATCCGGCCCGCCGATCAACGCGACGCCGGAATCCTCCAGAAGGGCGTTGGCGAGCGGCTTCGCCTTCCAGCCGGTGCGCTTAATGTTAGGAAACGCGTAGAACGCGCCTTTGGGCGTCGTGCACGATATGCCCGGCAGGCCATTGAGGCCGTCGACCACGACCTTTCGCCGCTTGTCGAACTCGGCGATCATTTTTGTCACCTCGTCCTGCGGGCCGGTCAGCGCGGCGAGCCCGGCATATTGGGTCGGAGCATTGACGCAGGAATGCAGATTGACCGCGAGCTTGCGCGCGTAGTCGTACAGTTTGCCCGGCCATACCGCGTAGCCAAGCCGCCAGCCGGTCATAGCGTAGGTCTTCGACCAGCCATTGAGCAGGATCAGCCGGTCGTGGATGGACGGATATTGCAGCAGGCAGACATGCGTCTCGCCGTCGTAGAGCATGTGGTCGTAGATTTCATCCGACATCAGCGCGACGTCGGGATAGCGTTCCAGTCCGGCGACGAGCTTGTCGACTTCCGCTTTCGGCGTCACGCCGCCCGTGGGATTGGCTGGCGAGTTGAGAATGAGGAGCCGCGTCTGCGGTGTGATCAGGTTTAGCGTTTCTTCGGCGGAGAACGCGAAATTGTTCTCCTCCCTGATTGGCACCGGCACTGGCCGCGCGCCGGTGAACTCGATCATCGAACGATAGATCGGAAAGCCGGGATCTGGATAAAGAATTTCGGCGCCCGGCTCGCCGAACATCATGATCGACATGAACATGGTCGGCTTGCCGCCGGGAAAGACCATCACCGCGTCGGGCGACACAGTGACATTGAACCTCTTGTGCAGGTCGGCGGCGACAGCCTCACGCAACGGCGAAATGCCAACCGCCGGCGTGTAGCCGTGCTGACCGTCGCGCAGCGCCTTGACCGCTGCCTCGACGATGAAATCCGGTGTGCGGAAATCGGGTTGACCGATGCCTAGATTGATAATGTCGCGGCCCTGTGACGCAAGCTGCGTCGCGCGCGCGAGCACCGCGAAAGCGTTCTCCTCACCGATGCGATCGAAGGCAGCCACGGTCTTCAGCATGACCGGAACTTGAACCTAAATTGCGCGAAAAACGCAAACACCTTCGCAATGCTGCGCTGCAATATCGACTCTGCGCTTTTACGGGGCTGCTTTGATGCGTGGCAGGTTCGCGCCAACGGCAAATCGGACTATCTATGAATTGCGGTGGGAAACGTCCGGAGACGGCGATGGCGAAAAGTAACGGTTCCAACGGTTCGCAGCGGCGGCGCCTGCGCTCGCAACTATGGTTCGACAATCCCGACGATCCGGGCATGACCGCAATCTACCTTGAGCGCTATCTCAATTTCGGCCTGACGCTCGCCGAACTAACATCGGGTCGGCCGATTATCGGCATCGCTCAATCGGGCTCCGACCTCAGTCCCTGCAATCGTCACCATCTCGATCTGGCGCATCGCGTTCGCGCTGGCATCCGCGATGCCGGCGGCATCCCGCTGGAGTTTCCGACCCATCCGATTCAGGAGACCGGCAAGCGGCCAACCGCCGCGCTCGATCGCAACCTCGCCTATCTCAGTCTCGTTGAAGTGTTGTTCGGTTACCCGCTCGACGGCGTCGTGCTGATGACGGGTTGCGACAAGACCACGCCGGCCTGTTTGATGGCAGCCGCGACCGTCAACACGCCGGCGATCGTGCTCTCCGGCGGCCCGATGCTCGACGGTTACTACAAAGGTCAACTTGCGGGCTCCGGCACGGCGGTCTGGAAAGCACGCGAAGAGGTCGCGGCCGGCAAAATCACCTACCAGGAATTTATCGAATTCGTCGCCTCATCCGCGCCGTCGATCGGTCATTGCAACACCATGGGCACAGCCTCGACCATGAACGCCATGGCCGAGGCGCTCGGCATGTCGCTGCCCGGCTGCGCCGCAATCCCGGCGCCGTATCGGGAGCGCGGGCAGATGGCTTACGCCACCGGCGTGCGCGCGGTGGAGATCGTGAACGAGGACTTGAAGCCGTCGGACATCCTCACCCGCGCCGCGTTCGAGAATGCCATTGTCGCCTGCTCGGCGATCGGCGGATCAACCAATGCGCCGATCCATCTCAACGCCATCGCCAGGCACATCGGCGTCGCACTCTCGATCGCGGATTGGGAGAAGGTTGGCTTCGATGTGCCGCTGCTCGTCAACATGCAGCCGGCAGGAGAATATCTCGGCGAAGAATATTATCGTGCCGGCGGACTGCCGGCAGTGATGCATGAACTGCTGGACGCCGGCCGGCTTCACGGCGACGCATTGACGATCAACGGCAAGACCATTGCCGACAACGTCGCGCGGGCAAAAGCGAGCAACCCGGTCGTCATCCGCCCCTACAACGAACCTTTAAAGGCGGAAGCGGGTTTCAGGGTCCTGCACGGCAATCTGTTCGATTCCGCAATCATGAAGACCAGCGTGATCTCGGATGAGTTCCGCGAGCGCTATCTCAGCGATCCGAAAGATCCGGGCGCCTTCGAAGGCCCTGCCGTGGTGTTCGACGGTCCTGAGGACTATCACCGGCGCATCGAAGATCCGGCGCTCGGTATCGACGAGCACACCATTTTGTTCATGCGCGGCACCGGCCCGATTGGCTACCCGGGCTCGGCCGAAGTCGTGAACATGCAGCCGCCCGCCGCGTTGCTCAAACGCGGCATAACCTCGCTGCCGTGTCTCGGCGACGGGCGGCAATCAGGCACTTCCGGTTCGCCGTCGATCCTCAACGCTTCACCTGAGGCGGCGGACGGCGGCGGCCTGGCGCTGCTCAAAACCGGCGACCGGGTGCGTATTGATCTCAAGAAAGGCACCGCCGATATGCTGATTTCGGCCGAAGAACTAGCCGAACGTTACGCGGCGCTGGAGAAAGACGGCGGCTATCGCTATCCGCCGAGCCAGACGCCGTGGCAGGAAATCCAGCGCGAGATGGTCGACCAGCTGGCCGAGGGTATGGTGCTTGAGCCGGCCGTAAGATTTCAGCGCGTCGCGCAAACGTTCGTGCCGCGAAACAATCACTGACTTCCATCCGTTTTCAGATACGGGGTGAAACATGAGCGCTTCCCGTCCGTCTGTTGCCGACAAGCGCAAGACTTTTCGCAAGCTGCACGAGACCGGCTGCTTCGTCATTCCCAATCCGTGGAACGTCGGCACCGCGCGCTACCTGCAAGGCCTCGGGTTTAAAGCGCTGGCAACGACGAGCGCCGGACACGCCCACGCTCTGGGGTACCCAGACGGTGGCCAGAGCCGCGACGTCGTGCTTGCGCACTACCGCGAGCTGGTCGAAGCGACCGACGTGCCGCTTAACGCCGATTTCGAAAACGGCTTCGCCGACGATCCGGACGGCGTGGCCGACAGCGTGACCCGTTGCATCGCAACCGGCGTGGCGGGCCTGTCGATCGAAGATTCGCCCAAGAACGACACGCCGCTTTACGACTTCGACCTGTCGTTGGCGCGTGTCAAAGCCGCACGGGCCGCAGTCGATCGTGTCGGTGGTGACGTCGTCTTCACGGCGCGCGCTGAGAATTTTATCCGCGGTGTGCCCGATCTCGACGACGTCATCCGGCGCCTTACAGCATACGCGGCGGCCGGCGCCGATTGCCTCTACGCGCCGGGAATCAAAACGCGCGAACAGATCGAAGCCGTGGTGAAGGCGGTAGCGCCGAAGCCGGTGAATTTTCTCGGCGGCGGCGCATTTGGCTTCACAGTCAGCGATCTTGCGGCGATGGGTGTTCGGCGCATCAGCGTCGGCGGCTCGCTGGCGCGCGCAGCGATGCACGCTTTCATCCGCACCGCGACCGAGATTGCCAATGAGGGAAAATTTGACGGCTTTGCCGGCCTTGTCACCAACCCCGAGCTAAACAAGTTCTTCAGCGAAGATCGCAAAAAAATGTCCTGATCGGCGCGCCGCAACGGCGTCGAGCCCCGATGATTTGAACACAAGGTCCGTTGATGCGTTGATCCCCGGGCACAACCGCGCCGTTCAAGATACACAATGTGAGATGCAAGCATGAGCAACAGACTGCAAGGCAAGGTCGCGCTGGTCACGGCTGCCGGCCAGGGTATTGGCCGCGCGATCGCGGAGAAATTTGCTGCCGAGGGCGCCAAGTTGATCGCGACCGACCTCGACGCCGCCAAGCTCTCAGGTCTGAAGGGCAAGCTGCATAAGCTCGACGTCCGCTCGCAGACCGACATCGAAGCGTTCGCCCGCGACATTTCCCGCGAATACGGCCCGCTCGATATTCTGGTCAATTGCGCTGGCTACGTCCATCAAGGCTCGATCCTCGATTGCACCGACAAGGATTGGGATTTCTCCTTCGACCTCAACGTCAAATCGATGCACCGGATGATCAAGACGTTCTTGCCGGGCATGCTCGAGAAAAAATCAGGCGCGATCGTCAACATCGCTTCCGCGGTTTCCTCGATCCGCGGCGTTCCCAACCGCTACGTCTACGGCGCGACCAAAGCCGCCGTGATCGGGCTTACCAAAGCCGTCGCCGCCGATTTCATCAAGCAGGGCATCCGCTGCAACGCCGTTTGTCCGGGCACGATCGAGTCGCCGTCGCTTGACGAGCGCATTAGCGCGGTTTCGCAGGAAACCGGCAAGCCGCTCGACGCCGTGCGGCAGGACTTTGTCGCACGTCAGCCGATGGGCCGGTTGGGCACCCCCGAGGAAGTGGCGTCGCTCGCCCTCTTCCTTGCCAGTGATGAGGCGAGCTACATTACCGGGCAGGCGCATCTGGTCGATGGCGGCATGGCGCTGTAACCGTCGCATCACAAGCAATGCATATCCTCATCACCGGCGCGTCAGGAATGATCGGGCGCAAGCTGACGGCGCGCCTGGTCACTACCGGCACGCTCAACAATCAGCCGATCGAAAAAATTACTCTCCTCGACCTGAGCGCGCCGCAACGGCCGGAGAAATTCACCGGGCATATAGAGGCGATTGGGGGCGACGTCGCCGATCCAGCCACCGCGCGCGCGGCAGTCGCCGGCCGGCCCGATGTGGTTTTTCATCTCGCTGCCATTGTATCGGGTGAAGCAGAACTCGATTTCGAGAAGGGCATGCACGTCAACTTCGACGGGTCGCGCTCACTCTTTGAAGCGATCCGCACCGGCGGCGACGATTACCGGCCGCGCGTCGTGTTCTCCTCGTCGATCGCCGTGTTTGGCGCGCCGTTTCCGGAAACGATCCCGGACGATTTTGCGCTGACGCCGCTGACCTCGTACGGGGCGCAGAAAGTAATGGTCGAGCAGATGCTCGCCGATTACACGCGCCGCGGTTTCCTCGACGGCGTCGGCGTGCGGCTGCCAAATATCGTCGTGCGGCCCGGCAAGCCAAACAAAGCCGCCTCGGGATTTTTTTCGTCGATCATCCGTGAGCCGCTCAACGGTGAGGAAGTGGCTCTGCCGGTCGATGACGGCGTGCGCAGCTGGCACGCCAGCCCACGCGCGGCAGTTGGCTTTCTGATCCACGCGGCGGGTCTCGACGGCAAAGCGCTCGGTCAGCGCATCAATCTCACCATGCCCGGCTTCTGCTGCACCGTCTCCGAACAGATCGCCGCGCTGCGCCGCGTTGCCGGCGACAAGGTCGCCTCCCGTATTCGCCACGTGCCGGACCCGCTGGTCATTCGCATCGTTGCCGGGTGGCCGAGCCGGTTCGACCCGCAACGCGCGCTCGCGCTCGGCTTCCGGGCCGAGTCATCATTCGATGAAATCATCCGCGCCCATATCGACGACGAGTTGGGTGGCCGGATCGCAGCTTAATGTTCGTCCGATGCTCTTCCCCCGCACGTGATTCGGCGGCTTAAGTGCGGCATGAAGTTCGTCTCGACTCTGATCCCGGCAACGCTCGCCCGGCGCTACAAGCGCTTTCTGGCCGACGTGGTGCTTGAATCCGGCGAGGTCATAACCGTGCATGTCGCCAATCCAGGCGCCATGACCGGCCTCAATCGGCCGCTGTCGCGGGTGTGGCTTTCTGATTCCGGAAATCCTCTGCGCAAGCTTCCACTGTCGTGGGAGCTGGTGGAGACCGAACTCGGTAGCGGCCCGGAAGTCGTCGGCGTAAACACCGGGCATCCGCACCAGCTCGTCGCCGAGGCGCTGGAAGCCGGGCTGATCCCGGAATTACGCAACTACCCGTCGATCCGCCGGGAAGTAAAATACGGCAAAGCTTCGCGGATTGATTTTCTGCTCGAAGACCCGGCGCGGCCGCCTTGCTATCTGGAAATCAAAAACGTCCACCTTATGCGTAAGCCGAAATTGGCCGAATTCCCGGATAGCGTGACCGAACGCGGCGCCAAGCATCTTCGCGAGCTCGCGTCGGTACGGCGAAGCGGCGCGCGCGCCGTCATGCTTTTTGTCATTCAGATTGCCTCGGCTGACCGTTTCGCCGTCGCCCGTGACATCGACCCGGACTATGCCGGAGCATTTGACCAAGCGCGCGCACGAGGCGTCGAAATGCTGGCGTGGCGCTGCAAGATCGGCCTCGACGGAATCGAGATCGTGGCGCCGGTTCCGATCGTCGAGAGCTGAATGGCTGTCGCCGGGCAGGCGCTCAAGTTGCTTGCGTTGTACGCTCGCATGCTTACATTTCGGATCAATCAGCGGCGTTTTGGCCGCTTTTTATCGCCCAAAGCTGCAACGCCATGACCTATGTCAACTCGGCCGTCGCGCCGCTGCGTAAAACCGGACAGATCAAGATTCACGGCGCCGCGGCCTTCGAAGGCATGCGTAAAGCCGGCCGGCTCGCGGCCGAATGCCTCGACATGCTGGCCGATAAAATCGGACCGGGCGTCACTACCGAGCATATCGATCACCTGGTCTACGAATTCGGCATGGATCACGGCGCCACACCTGCGACGCTGATGTATCGCGGCTACCGGAAATCAACCTGCACGTCGGTCAATCACGTCGTCTGCCACGGCATCCCCTCGGAAAAGCCGCTCCGCGAGGGCGACATCGTCAACGTCGACGTAACGCTCATTCTCGGGGGTTGGCATGGCGATTCAAGCCGCATGTACGCCATCGGCGAAATCCCGCGACGGGCCGAACGGCTGATCGAGGTGACCTACGAAGCAATGATGCGCGGCATCGCCGTAATAAAGCCGGGCGCGACCACCGGCGACATCGGCCATGCGATCCAGACTTTCGTCGAAGCGCAGCACATGAGCGTGGTGCGCGATTTCTGCGGCCATGGCCTTGGACGTTTGTTCCACGACGAGCCGAACATCGTGCATGTCGGCAGGCCCGGCGAAGGTATCGTGTTGCGGCCGGGCATGTTCTTCACCGTCGAGCCGATGATCAATCTCGGCCGGCCGCACGTTAAGGTGCTCTCCGACGGCTGGACCGCGGTGACCCGCGATCGCTCGCTGTCGGCGCAATTCGAGCACTCGGTTGGTGTCACCGATACCGGCGTAGAGGTGTTCACGCTCTCACCGAAGGGCTTTACCAAGCCACCTTATCGGGCGTGAACTGCTGCGCCATCACCAAGCAGTTTCGAGTATCTGCATTACATCGTCGGGCGAGCGGATCGGCTGCGGATTGTTAAGCACCCAGATATTGTTCATCGCCGCCTCGGCGATTTTCGGCAATTGCTCGCGTTTAACACCGACGGCGCGCAGCGTCGCCGGCTGCTTGAGCGCCGCAATCAGTTCGGCGATCACATCGGCTGCCGCCACGCCGGGGCGGCCCATCGCCTCGGCGATCAATCGCTGCTTGGCCGCTGTCGCGCGCTCGTTGTAACGCATCACGTGCGGCAGCATGACACAAGACGTGTGGCCGTGCGGCACGTCGGCGAAAGCGCCAAGCGCGTGGCCGATGCCGTGGCTCGCGCCGTAGTTGAGGCGCGCGATCGAGGACGCGGCCAACCACGATGCCTCCTGGCAAGCGAGCCGCGCGGCGAGATCGTTGGGGTGCGGCAGCGATTCGGCAAACAGCCGCAGGGCATGCAACGCAAGACCATCGCAATAAGGGTGCGCGTCGATCGAGCAGAGCGTTTCCACCGCGTGATCGACGCCGCGCACACCGGTCGAGAGCCACAACCATTCGGGCGTATGGACCGTCACCTCGGGATCGAGGATCACCGCACGCGCTCCGACATCGGCACCGATGAACGAATGCTTCTGGCGGATACGTTCGTCAGTCACTCCGGCAAGGTTTGAGAACTCGGCGCCGGAGAGCGTCGTCGGCACGGCGACCTGACGCACCGGCGAGGGCTTGATGTCCGGCACGACCCGCTTGCCGTCGGGCCCGATCGAGGTATGCAGTCCGTCGAGCGCTTCGGTGCTGTCGACGTCATGGGCGAGACAGATCTGCAATACCTTGACCGTGTCGAGGGCGGTCCCACCACCGACGGTCAGGATAAGATCGGGCTTCGCGGCGCGCGCCGCACGGGTCGCCGCAATGACACTGGCGCGCGGACTGTGCTGCACACAGCTATCGAACAGCCCGACGTAGCGTACGCCCAGCGCATCGGCGATGGTGCGAATGACCGGTGTGTTCCGCGCCAGGCTCTTTGAAGCAACGATGAACACGCGCGTTGCACCGACGCGTGCCACCTCATCGACGACTGCTTCGGCGGCCGGACGGCCGAACACGACCCGTTCCAGCGGAAGGTAGGCGTAGCTGCCGGCCTTGTGCATGGCGTTCTTCCCCTGCCCATCAGTGCCTCTGAACCGTTCGCGCCGACGTTGCCAAAGTATTGCTTCGCAATCCGATTGCAAAATATCGCAATCCGGTCATCCTTGGGCCGGCCGGAAGGTACGCCGCCGGCTTTGGAGTTACGTTGGGTCCATGCTGGAAAAAAAGCGCGAGGGCGAACACGGCCTCGCCGAGGCCCCACCGCATTATTACGGCCATCGCGAACGGCTGCGCGACCGGTTTCGCGAAGCCGGCGCCGAGGCGCTCTCGGACTACGAGTTGCTGGAATTGGTGCTGTTTCGCGCGCTGCCGCGACGCGACGTCAAGCCGCTCGCCAAACAACTGATCGCCACCTTCGGTTCGTTCGCGGAGGCGATTTCGGCCCCGGTCGCCCGGCTCAACGCCGTGAAGGGGCTGGGCGACGCAGCCATCACCGAGCTTAAGCTCGTCCAAGCCGCGGCAAGCCGGCTGGTGCGCGGCGAAGTCAAAAAGCGGCCAGTGCTCTCATCCTGGTCGGCCGTGCTCGACTATTGTCGCACCGCGCAGGCGTTTGCCGACCGCGAACAGTTCCGCGTTCTGTTTCTGGACAAGCGCAATCAGCTCATTGCCGATGAGATCCAACAGATCGGCACGGTCGATCACACCCCGGTCTATCCGCGCGAGGTGGTCAAACGCGCGCTGGAATTGTCGGCAACTTCCATCATCCTCGTGCACAATCACCCGTCTGGCGATCCGACGCCGTCGCGCGCCGACATCCAGATGACGCAGCAGATCATCGCGGTGGCGAGCCCGCTAGGCATCTCCGTGCACGACCACATCATCGTCGGCAAGGAAGGTCACGCGAGCCTCAAGGGATTGAAGCTCATTTAGCAATTCGGGAGAGCGGCCATGGCGCGTGACCTAATAAGACGACCCAATACGCTTCCGCCGAGCAGGATATTGGCGCTCGCGGTCGGCGCCATGGCTGTCGGTGCCGTCGCCATTGGCGCGTTGGCGATTGGGCAAATGGCGATTGGCCGGCTGGCCATCAAGAAGGCGAAGTTTGGCTCACTGGAGGTCGATGAATTGACTGTCGGTAAGCTGCACGTCAGGGAGCATCAAGACTCTTAAGAAGCGCCGCCGCACTTAAACCGGCGATTCGGCCAAGCACGGCCGCGGTCAGCAGCCCGTTGCCCGACAGATAGCCGCTTGCACGCGAACCGGAAATGCCGGCGGCAGCACCGCCAGCAGCGAACAGGTTCGGCAATTGCTTGCCTTGTGTGTTCATCACCCGAGCCTGTTGGTCGATCGCAACACCGCCCTGAGTGTGAAACAGAGTGCCTGTGACTCTGACGGCCTTAAATGGCGGCGACAGTGGCGCTACGCCGCCGAAAGATCGCCCAAATCGATCGTGCGCACCCGCGCGCTTGGCCTGCTCGACTTCAGCAAAACTTTGAGCGAGCGCTGCCGCCGGCAGGTTCAGCCGCTCCGCCAGGCGTTCGACGGTCGGGGCTTCGATAACCGCGCCTGATGCCTCGGCTTGCCGAAAATCCTCGAACTGCCGCGCAATGACGGCGATACGCTCGTCGAATATATCGAAAGCCATGCCATCAGCCTGCGCGAGAACGACGGCCGCCTGTTCCGAGTAACCGAGACTCTCGTCTGAGAACCGCGCGCCGCTCGTATTCACCTGAAATCCGCCTTCCATGATCGCGGCCCAGGTAATGAGGATGCCGTGCGGATGGGCGACGGAGCCGTGTCCCTGATAGCCGGACATATGGAGAAGTTTGGCGCCGAGCGCTTGTCCCCATAAGACGGCGTCGCCGCGGTTGCCGGGATGGCCGAAATAAAGCGCGCCGCTCATTTCGGGGATGTATTGCGTAACGAGATCGGGCGCGCCGCCATATCCGTTGCAGGCAAGCAGAAGCACCTGGCAGCCCAATAAATCGCGGCTGCCATTTGGCCGCGTGATTTCCACGCCGCCGATCAAGCGTTCGGTGTCGGCATAGAGCGCCGTTACGGTCGCATCGACGATGATGGGAATCTCCGCCTCTTCCGCGGCTTGCCGCAGCCGGTCGATCAATTCCGCGCCCGACCGGGTCGGCAAGCCGTGCATGCGGCGCGCCGAGTGTCCGGGGTAATCAAAGTCGTGCACCACGGAGAACGGCAAACCGTAGCCATCGGCCAGCCACTCGACCGTCTTGCCCGCCTCGCGGGCAATCAAGTCGACGATTGCCGGGTCGGATTCATCGTGGGCTTTGCGCTTGAGATCGGCAGCAAACAGCGCTGGACCGTCGTCGATGCCGAGCGACTTCTGAAAACGCGTCCCGGCGGCGGGAATGAGCCCAGCGGATAAAGCCGTGGAGCCGCGGGGCACAGGATCGCGCTCGAGAACAATAATGTCCACACCGGCTTCGTGCGCGGCCAGCGCCGCGCAAAGACCGGCCGCGCCGGCGCCGATAATCACAAGCGGCGCACTAACCGCAAAACCCTCTGCGGGCTGGAGTTTGACGCTCACGCGGCGACTCCGTTTACCCCGCCTCAGATATTGCCGCGAGCTTTGGAGAGCAGCATTTGCGTACAGCGGAACAGCGCAATGGTCTTGCCGCTGGCCTCGCTTTTCACCTCGGCGTCCCAGACCTGCGTCGTGCGCCCACCGTGCAGCAGCCGCGCTTCGCAAATCACGCCGCCTTCGAGCGCGGTGCCGAGAAAGTTGGCTTTCAGTTCGATGGTCGTGAAACCCGCGGCGCTTTCCGGAAGCGACGTTATGCAGCCGTAGCCACAAGCGGTGTCGGCGAGCGCAACGACCGTCGCGGCGTGGAGGTAACCGTTTGGAGCCATGTGTTGTTTGGTGACATCGAAGCGGCCGCGCGCAAAACCGTTCTGCACATCGATCCATTCGAATCCCAAGATTGCCGGGAGGTATCCGGTTTGCTTGGTGCTGAAGGCTGCAGCCGCATTACTCATGCTTCCCCCTGAAATACCGCGATCGCAATTACTGACGGACCAGCAGAACCGGATCCGAACTTTCCGGCACTCGCTGCCAGGTATTGGCGTCGTTCTCCTCGAAACGCCAAGACTGTCCGCGCGCCGAAAGCAAAACCAATTCGCTCTGATCCATGCGCCAGGAACTCGGTGCAAAACGCGTGACCATTGGATCGCAGCCGGGCTTTACCTTGAGCGTCAAGGCGTCGGCGCCAGCCGGATTGTTCGCAAGCGCAAGCAAGCAAATAGGCTTGCCAGTGCCGCGCGCAATCGCCCAGTCGCCAACCAAATCTTCGGCGGAGCGAACCGGCGCAGCTGCAATGCTTTGCAGCACATAGCGGCCCTGTTCCGGTTCAAAACCATCGTACAGGCCGGCCTCGGCCAGGCTGAGTTCGATCACCGCGTTGCCGCCGGCATCGAGCAGGCGAAGTCCACCGAAATTGTCGACCGACCATCCGACGATATCTTTGGTCGTCGGAAACAAGCTTGGGCAGTTCTTGTCGATGTCGAGCTTATAGCCGCCGGTCGCGGTTTCAGGCCGAAAGTTGAAGCGGCAGATTTTGTCGCGATCGGCGTTGGAGAATTCCCACGCACCGATCATGGCATTGGTCGCTTCACTGAGGACAGGCTTCTCCTGTCCAGGCGCGCTTTCGCTAACGCCCGAGATGATTGCAACGCTGAGAAGGCCGAGAAGGATGTTACGAGTCACACCGAGACCACCCGATTTTCACGCGCAAACGCTACCACGCGGAACGCGCCACGTCATGAATACCGGCTACAGTGCCGCCGCTTGTGACACCCTCGGCAAAGCTTACATAGAGGAATGCGCGTAGGACGCTGCAGCCAAGCCTTGACTGACAAGCCATGACCGACAAGTCCGACATCCCCGAACGCCCGCGTGCCGAGCCGGAAATCATCCCTCCGGACCGGACCAACCGCACGCCGGACTGGCAACGACGCAGTTGGCAGCCCGAGGGTTCAGCCTGGATGGGCGGGACTCAGCGGATCTACGTCGGCCGGATCGGACCGGTCGGCCTGGCGCTGCTCATCCTGATGATTGGAATCCTTGCCGCCCTGATTTTGCTCACTGTGGTCGGTGCGGTGTTGCTCTGGATACCGATCCTTGTGCTGGCGGTTGCAGCCGGCGCCATCTTTCGCCTGCTTCGGCGGTAACCGTAGCAGCGCCAATTAGCGGTGAGCCGCGCGCATGGACCGCGTATACGTCTCGTTAACACTAATTCCCTTATCAATTGGTTAACCATCTGGACTCGCCTGGACATGGCGGGTGGCCTGCCTTTGAGTGCGCGTGCGGCGGATTAATTGCGCCTAATCACGGCGCTGCTTGGAATCGTGAGCGCGACCAGCGCTGCCGGTTGTCAGAAAGTTACGCACGGAATGTTCGAGGCGCCGCGCCAAAGCCGATCAGCTATTGTTGGGACGGACGAGATAGCCGGTGGGTTTGCTCCCGCCTCCGAATTCAATTTTCAAAAAACTTTGTCGGTCATCTGGCACGGCAAGGCGATCATTCTCGCAACGACGGCGATCGCGTTGCTTGCGGCGGTGTTGTTCGTCTCCTTGGTCCCGCATCGATACACGGCGACGACCCAGATCCTCATAGACCCGACGGATTTGCGCGCAGTGGCGACCGACCTGTCGCCGGCCAATCAAGCCAACGATGCCGCGGTGTTGCAAGTCGAAAGCCAGGTCCGCGTATTGACCTCCGACGGCGTGCTGCGGCGGGTGATCAAAGCTGAGGCGCTCGACCACGATCCGGAATTTGCTGGACAACAATCGTGGTTTGGCGGCGCCAGTTATGGCGACGGCACCCTTTCTGCGCTGAACTCCCTCAAGCGCGCAGTCCAGGTGAAACGGGCCGAGCGCACCTATGTGGTGGATGTAAGCGTCACCACGCGCGACCCGGTAAAAGCGGCGCGCATCGCGAACGCCATCGCGCAAGCTTATCTGGCGGAACAAACCGACGTGAGGTCCGACGCCGCGCGGCAGATCTCGCAATCCTTGTCGGCCCGTCTCACCGAGCTCAAGGAACGTGTCCGCAAAGCCGAAGACCGGGTCGAAACGTTCAAGGTCCAAAACAACATCCTCGGCGCGGGCGGACAACTGGTCAATGAACAGCAGCTCTCAGAACTGAACAATCAATTGGGGATGGCCCGCGCCCGCACCGCGGCGGCGAAAGCCCGCCTCGACCAGGTCGAGCACGTACACGTTTCCCAGGAAGACATCGGCTCCTTCCCCGAGGCCGTACAGTCGCAGACCATCACCGCGTTGCGCACACAATACGCAGAGATCATGCGCCGCGAGGCCGAACAGATGACTTCGCTTGGGGCGCGGCATCCCGCGGTCATCGAAATCCAGGCCCAGGCCGATCGGCTGCGGCATATGATCGAGAGCGAAGTGCACCGCATCGCCCTGTCCGCGCGCAGCGAGTACGAGAGCGCACGCGCCAACGAGGCGACGCTGGCCGGCAACCTGGAAAAACTCAAGGGCAACGCCGTCACCACCAATGAGGCGATGGTAACGTTGCGCGAGCTCGAGCGCGATGTGGCCGCAAGCCGGGCGGTGTACGAGTCGTTTCTGGTGCGCGCCCGCGAAACCGGCGAGCAGGAGCGGCTCGATACCAAGAACATTCGCGTGATCTCCAAGGCCGATCCGCCGGCCCGCCGCAGCTTCCCGCCATCGAACACATTGCTCGCACTGGGCGCGCTACTGATAGGAGCGGCGGCCGGCACCGGCATCGTCCTTTTGCGCGCGACGGGAGCCGACTCGGTGCCTCGTCAGCCCCGCGCTACTGGAGGAAGAACCTTCCTCGGCAGATTTACCGAAACCATCGGCGGATTTTTGCCCACCGGCGCCGCTCCACCTTCCATTCCGATCCTCGCGACGCTGCCGCATGTCGATACCTCGTTTGCGCTTAGCGCCGCGCAAGATCCGAATTCGCATTTTGCCTGGGAAATTGGGCAGGTGCTGGAAGCGATTCGCGCGAGCCACAGAATGCGCGGTAATCCGAGCATCCTCGTCATCGCCGCTGACGATGAGGATGACACGGTAGCGGTTGCGCTTACGCTTGCCGCAGCCGCAGCCGTGACGCAACGGGTGCTGCTGATCGATGCGGACATCGAGCGTCGCACGCTTGTGGCAATCGATGCCGACAGAAAAGAAGGCGGACTTATCGACGTGGCGGTCGGCCGCCGCGAGCTCGGCGAAGTCATCGCCCGTGACCGCGAAACGGGCATCAATCTGGTTTCGTTTGTTTCGCCGAACAGCCGGCGCGACCGCCGGATCACCGAAGCAGACGTCACATGGGCATTCGACCAGACCAAACGCTTCGACATGGTGATTGTTGCCGCAGTCGGGCCGGAGGGCGATCCGAGCACGCGCCTCTTTGCCGGTCTGGTCGACCACATTTTGCTGGTCGTGGAGGCCGACAAGCAAGATGCGGCGACTATCGAACACTTCGCCTCGCAGCTCGGTGCTGACGCCCAAAAGATCCGCGGCGCAGTCGTGACCGGCACGGGTACCGCGCGCATGTCGCGACCAGCCAAACTGCGGTCCGCATAGCCCGCAAAGCGAGGCGACCCTGGCAAACCCCGGTTTCCTCCCGCTACGAAATCCCGCATCCGCTCAGGCGCACGATGCCGGCACGCTGATCCGCAGCGTGCTCCTTGCTGCGGTATTTTTGTTGCTGTGGATTTCCTTTCGCCCGTTCGAGAATCTTTCCGTCGCGCCGGAGATCACAAACGCCGGCAACCTGATCAATCAAATTGGCTACTCGCTGCTGTTCTTGCTGCTGGCGGCGTGGTGCCTGAACCACGATCCGAGCCGGTTGCTGGTTCTGGTGCGGCCGGTCCTGATTGTCACGCTGCTCTGGTTCGCATTGTGCGTGCTCACTTCCTGGGAACCATCACTGTCTGCCCGCCGCTTTGCCTTTACGCTGGTGACGATAGGGTTGGCGGCGATGGCGTTGCTGCTGCCAAAGAATGTTCGGCACTTCGGCGATGTCATGGCTGTGGTAGCGCTGATTGTGCTGGCCGCGTGTTATCTCGGCGTCTTTCTCATCCCTGATCAGGCGATCCACCAGACCGTCGACTACATCGAACCGGAACTGGCCGGAGACTGGCGCGGCGTGTTCTCGCACAAAAACGAAGCCAGCGCGGCGATGGTCGTGTTCGTTTTTCTCGGCCTCTTTATCGCGCGGGTGCGCAGCATTCCATTGGGCGGGCTGATCGCGGCGTTGGCTTTGATCTTTCTCCTATTCACGAGGTCGAAGACATCGATCGCCATGCTGCCGATTACGTTGATCGTTTCAGTGCTGCTCACGCGCATTCGCAGGCCAAGCGTGGGAATTGCGCTGGCGCTTTCGGTCGTGATCGCATTCAACGTTTTATCGATTGGATCGATTTATTTCGAACCGGTCCGCGATCTGCTCGACGCGGTCTTGACGGATTCGTCTTTCACCGGCCGAACCGACATTTGGCAATTTGCGCTGGATCGTATCGCGCAGCGACCGATCACGGGTTATGGCTTCGCCGCGTTTTGGGGAACCTCGGAGGTCGTCTACGGAATGAGCGGCACTTCGATCTGGGCCAACATGGCTGCTCACGCCCACAATGCGTATCTCAACCTCGCTTTGACTGTGGGCATTCCGGGATCGATATTGGCGACCCTCTGGCTTGTGGTGCTTCCTCTCGTCGACTTTTACCGATCGGCAAATGCGCCGGCCGCGGCGCCGCTAAAGATGCTGTTCTTGCGGGTCTGCTTGTTTGCGGCGTTCGGCTCCTGTTTTGAGAGCCTTTTGATCGAGGCAAACACGCTCGGACTTTTCCTTTTCATGGCGGCATTTGGTTTGCGGTTTATTTCGGTCACGCGCGTCACGGCCTGAGCCGGTATTCAACGAGCTAAATGACGCGAACCGAGAGGACGCTGGAGCAGCGCCTTTAGTTAACGCCGCGCGCCGCCTTCCGATGCTTCACACTCCGGTTCTGTCTTAAGGCTAACGGCCACTTTCACTTTGTTTCCCGTGGCTTGGCTCCTAAATGTGGGTTGCAGGAGTGCTTCCCCCAAATGACCGCTTCAAGTAGCTGTCTTAACTTTGACGGCGCGGCCGATGGGCGTTGGTCGGTCCCGTTTACCACCATCGGCGGCCTGCCGATCGCGGCGATTGACCGGACCAAATCGGCGCAGCTTATGATCGATGTCGCCCTCGCTCGGCGCGGCGCCAGGCGGCCCCCGATCATTATCAGCTCGGCGAACGGTCAGGTCGTTTCGTTGTGCGCCCGGCAACTGCACATTCGCGAGCTGTTCCTCAGTGCCGATCTCATTCATGCGGACGGCATGCCGCTGGTTTTTGTCTCGCACCTGTTCGGCAAGACGCCGCTTCCCGAGCGGGTTTGCACGACAGACCTCTTCCATGACATCGCCATGCTTGCTCCGCAGCGCGGCGCGCGTTTCTTTTTCCTCGGTGCAACCAAATCGGTCGTGGACGCTGCCACGCAGCGCGTTCGCGCACTTTATCCCGATCTCGACATTGTCGGCCGCAGCTGCGGCTATCTGCGCCGCGAAGGCGACGAAGAGCGCATCATCGACATCATCAACAACGCCGCGCCGGACATTCTCTGGCTTGGCCTAGGGGTACCCAACGAACAATCGTTTGCCGTGCGCAACCGCGACCGGCTCACCGCGGTGGGCCTGATCAAGACCTCGGGCGGCTTGTTCGATTATCTTTCCGGCAAAAACACGCGGGCGCCGGCCTGGATGCAAAGCGCCGGGCTCGAATGGGCCTACCGAATGTATCTGGAGCCGCGGCGTCTGTCCGGCCGCTATCTCAAGACCAATCCGCATGCGTTGTTCCTGCTGCTCACGCGCACCGGGCTGACGAACATTCGCCAACTCGATGATCAAAGAGTTAGCCGATGATCCGGGGCGTCATTTCAACATGACCGGACAGTCACCGCCCAGCGTATGCTTGTGCGTGCCGACGTTTCGCCGCCCTGACGGGCTGCGTAAATTGTTGGCGCATATCGAACAGCTGAACTACGCCGGCCGCTTCGAGATCATCGTGGTCGACAACGACGCGGAAACCCGTGCCGGTGCCGCTGTCGTGGAAGACATCTCGCGGACGTTTCGCTTCCCCCTGACTTGCATCATCGAGCCACGCCGCGGTCACACCTACGCGTATAACCGCGCGTTCGTGAGCGCGTGTCGCTCGGCGCACGCCCCCGACTATGTCGCCGTTCTCGATGACGACGAATACCCCGATGCGAATTGGCTCACCGAAATGGTCAGGGTGGCGTTGCACTACGACGTCGAGATCGTTGGCGGTCCGGTGTTTCCGGTATTTGACGCACCCGATCATTGGCTGGCCAAGAGCGGCCTCTACGCACCGACCCGCTTTGCAACCGGGCCGGTGTCGATGATCTACGGCACCGGAAGCATGTTGATCCGGCGATCCACGCTAGAACAATACCTCGACGAGCCATTCAAGCACGACTACGCCTTCACCGGCGGAAGTGACGAAGAGTTCTTTTTTCGCTGCCGCAGGGATGGCCGCAGCTTCGCCTGGGCGGACGACGCGCAGGTGTTCGAGACAATGCCGCTGTCGCGGACTACTGTCGGCTACGTATTGCGGCGAAGATTCCGCAAGGGCACAGGCGCCACCCGCGTCGAACGCATGTTCGCGGGCAATGTCGGCGGCACCGTCCGCCGCTGGTGCAAAGCCCTAGGCTTGCTCGGCTCTGCAATTCTGATCCTGCCCTTCACCGCATTGGCAGGCCGAAGCGCCGTCATGCGCAGCTTGACGCTGGCCGCGCGCGGAGCCGGCCGCATCGCGGCAGAGTTCGGCATTCTCTACGAGGAATACCGATAACCATGCTTGCGCTGCAAACCCACGATCCGAACAGCGGCTCATGGCCGGCCAGGGTCACCAATATGGCATCGCGGGTTCTCGCGCGCTGGAACCGCAACAAGATCCTGGACATGCGCTCGGGACCGCCGATGGTAACGTTCACCTTCGACGATGTGCCGGCCTCGGCCTGCGAACTCGGCGCGCGCATCATTGAGCGGCATGGCGCGCGCGGCACTTTCTATGTCGCCGGCCGCGGATGCGGCTCGGCGAACGTCGGCGGACCGCTACGGGCATCAATCGATCAGCTGCGGACGATTTGGGCGAACGGGCACGAAATCGGATGCCACACCTTCTCGCACCCGGCCGTTCGCTATATGAGCTCAGAGGAACTCGATTTCAGAACTCGATCGGAACCAGTCCGTTCTGAAGACCGTCAGCAGCGATATCGTGGTGCGGAATTTTGCTTATCCGTACGGCGATATGTCCGTTCGCACCAAGCGCTACCTTGAAACCCGCTTCGATTCCTGCCGCTCCGGCCACGCCGGCATCAACACCACCGTCGCCGACCTTGGCGGACTTAAGGCGTGGCCGCTGGACAACGCGTCGGTGGATCGGCGGAAAGTCGCCGAACTGATCGCCGAGACGGTCCGGACCAGCGGCTGGTTGATTTTTTACAGCCATGATGTGGCTGACCAACCCAGCCGGTTTGGCGTCACGCCGGATTTGCTGGAGTGGGCCGTCGCCGGCGCGGAACAAGCCGGCTGCAGACTGCCGACAATTGCCCAAGGGCTGCGGCTGATTAGCGGCCGCATCTACGCTGATGACGGTGCCACCTTGAAATGAATTTGGATAGGCCGATGCCCGCCAGAGTCACAGTCGTTATCGCCGCGTACAATGCCGAGACCTTCCTTCGGGAAACATTGGACAGTGTGCTGGCGCAGAGTCTGACGAATATCGAGGTGATCGTGGTCGATGACGGCTCGACCGATCGCACGCCCGAAATCTTGCAAACTTATTCCGACAGCCGCCTGAACGTGCTTCGGCAGGCGAATGGTGGCGTGAGCGCCGCGCGAAACGCCGGTTTGGCCGCGGGCAGTGCGCCTTATGTTTTCTTTCTCGACTCCGACGATACCCTGGTGCCGGATGCGCTTTCCCGGATGGTCACCGTTCTCGATGAGAACCCGAAGCGCGTTGCCTGTTTCGCGCACCATATCCGGATCAGGCAGGACGGCGTTGAATTATCGGAGCGTGCTGATCTCGCGTGGAAGCTTTTTCCCGCCGACGACACACTCCGTTATCTCGTCTCAAAGAATTTCATTGTTTGCGGCGCCATCTGCATCAGGACTGACGCCGCGCGATCGGTTCGCGGCTTCAATCCGGCGCTTAAATGGGGCGAAGACTGGGAATTCTGGTGCCGCCTCGCGGTACTGGGTGATTTCGCCGCGATGCCCGACGATGTCGTGCTGTTATATCGCCAGCACTTCAGCAGCGCGAATTTTCGATTGAAGAATTCGCCACTTCGGCCAAATTTCAAGGCTATCGATGCGGTTTATTCGAACCCGGCGATCCAGCAACGTTTTTCTCGCGGCGAACTGAAGCGCAGGCGACGGCTCGCTCAGATCGACGCGTTCTGGACCGGAGCGCGCAACGCCTGCGTCCATGGCCGGATGATCGAATTTTGGACGTGTTTGATCGTAGGCACTCTTCGATATCCCGACAGTGTGCTGCGGCCGCGTTTGGTTTATCTGTTCATCCGCGCGCTGCAGCAGCAAATCGGGCGTCCGGCAAGCCGGCGCGCCAGTTCCTGATTTGACGGCTGTTTGATGGGCTTCAGAATTACACAGGCGCGGTCAGGCCGGCCTTAACTGGCCGCAAATCTGCGCAGCCTCAGAAGCGAGACGATCATCGTCCGGATACCGGCAACATCGAACAGCATGACCGCGCCGGCGTAAGAAACAGCACCCGCAGTCGCCAAGCTTAACAGCGCCGAAAATCCCTGCCCGCCTGTCGCGGATTTGACCGCGTAAGTGGCGACTGCAACGGCAAGCGTCGATACCAGGACGCGCCCCATGCCCCGGGCATTGAACGGCAACTTGAAGGCCCGGCGCGAAAGACCGATCCCGATCAGAATGCCGAACGCTTCAGCAATCAGCACTGCGGCGGCCGTTCCTTGCAGTCCGAACGCAAAAGTCAGAGGAAACAGCAATGCGATGTTCACGATCAGGATCAGGCTATCGTGCACGACTTGCAGCATCGGTTTTTCGGCCAATTGAAAACTGACGTGCAGATAATACTGATTGATAGCGCCGCACATGCGGCCCAGCGCCAGCACCGGCAGAAGTGCCGCTACGCTGGTCTGGAATTCACCTCCGAGCAAAGTACCCGCGACCACATTGGCAGAGATCGCAAGCCAGACTGTCACCGGCGCGATCAACACCAGCAAAAGCTCGGCGCCATCTGCGAGCCGCGCTCGCGTTACGCTCGCACCGGATTGGGCGAGATTGCGAAACGCGATGGGAAAGACCGCGGCCGCTGCGCTTGAGGCGAGAACTGCGGCGATCTGCCGGGTCAGGTCCGCGGCGATTCCATAGGAACCCGCTGCGCTTGGACCCAGCAGATAGGCAACGCTCAGTCGGTCGAGTGCGCCATGCAGTGCAAAGGCGAGCGCGCCGATGAGGAATGGGGAGCCATAGCGGACAAAGGTCTTGAGATAACCGATTGAAAAAGATCGCAACGGCTTGGCTGGATTGCGTTGAAAGCTCAGGATGTTGGCGACCAGAAAGCTCGCTCCAATCCCGAGCAGCAGGCCAAGCCCGCCGCCGCCGAGTTCGATAGCGGCGTATCCGAAGGCCAGTCCCAATATCCCTCGCGTTACGCCAATCGTCATATAGCGAAGCGGATTAAGCTGCGCGCGCCGAAACTCCTGACTGATTTCGAACGCGGTAAGGGATAGCGATAGCAGCAGGATGCCGGCCACAACGCCAAGACCGATATTTGGGCGAATGATGAGCAACGCGACAGGCGTGAGGCAGGCAATGACCAGAACCGTGCCGCCATACGCCACGATCGCCTCGACACGCAGGTCAAGCTCGGGCGACTTTGCCTGGTATCGCGCGACCGAGAGACGAACCCAGGCGAAAAATACCGCGGAGATGACGCCGGCGATGCTCGCGCCAACAACGTAGATCCCGTATTCGGCGGCAGACAGAAGATGTGTGTACAGAATGAGCGCAACGAACCCGATCATTGCCGGGATGACATGCGCGACAAGGTAAATCAGGGCGTACGGATTGATCATCAACGATACTGCAAGTTTCGATCTTCGCTCGGTCGCGCGAGGTTCAAGAATTCAAATGAAAATGCGGGAAACTGCTCCCGCCCAATGTTCATAGATCAAAAAGCAGGGTGCTTCGAGTTAACAAGTCCGTGTTCGGGGCACGTCGTTAATGGCGCGAAGCGTTCGAAATTAACCACTGTCGATAATCGAGTCACAGTTGCCATGCGAGGCGTAACCTGCGCGACTAAAATGAATAAAGGTCGATTTTGTGCGGGATCACGTGAAGCGTTCAAGCCAACAACAACCATCGAGGCGTTCGACCATCCGTGGGCTGGCAAGTCTCGTGATTGTATCGCCGGCAGTACTGCATGCTCGCACCGCACGGGCCGACTTTGATCTCGAGCTTGCGCCGCCGTTACGGAGTCATTCCCGTGCCTCGGGCATCAAATATGGTTGTGCCGGCGCTGCGCCGAACGTCCAGACGGACGGTATTCTTCTGGAAAAGTTCGCGACCGAGGCCAACATCTTTGTCCCCGAAACCGCGTTGAAATGGGATCAGACCGAACCGCGGCCGGGAGAGTTTAATTTCACCGAAGGCGACAGCATCGCCGCGTTTGCCGCGCGCAACGATATGCTGGTCCACGGCCATACGCTGGTTTGGTATGCAGCGATCCCGCCGTGGGTCTCTCAGATAACGACCAGCCAGGAGGCCAAAGCGGCGCTGGAGCGGCACATCTCTACGCAAGTTTCGCGATATCGCGGAAAAATCTGGGCTTGGGATGTCGTGAATGAAGCGATCGAGCCCGAGGAGTACCTCGATAGCGGCTATCGTAATTCGGTCTGGCTCCGCTCTCTCGGCGCCGACTACATCGATCAGGCATTCCGTCTGGCGCGTGCTGCCGATCCGGCGGTGCCGCTGGCGCTGAGCGAGTATGGGATCGAATATGCGACCGCAACGTCGCAACGCCGGCGGGACGCCTTGCTGGCGCTGCTGCAGAAGCTGCGCGATCGGAACACGCCAATCGATTGCCTCGCACTGCAGTCGCATCTCGAAGCGCACCAGATTTTGGATCACCGCGAATTGACGTCGTTTCTCCGCAGCGTCGTCAAGCTCGGCTATCGATTGCTGATCACCGAGATGGACGTCAACGACGTCAAGGTCCGCGGCACCGAGCCGGAACGCGATCTGGCGGTAGCGCGCCATGCCGCCGAATATCTCGACATTGTATTTTCCGTCGCGCCGCCGCTGTCCATCGCGACCTGGGGCTTGAGCGACCGCTACACGTGGCTCCGCCAATATTACAAACGTCGGGACGGAACACCGCTGCGGCCGCTGCCGCTCGATGCCAGCCTCAACCGAAAACCAATGTGGGCCTCGCTCGCGAAATATATGGGCGCGGCCTAACCCAGGGCGCACGTGCGTGCGGCCAGTTTAATGTCGCGCCGACACATCCGCCGACCACGATCCAGCCGGCCGCATTGATTTGTTTGCGTGACGTAATCTGTAGAATTCGATGATGTGCTGCGCCGTCGCCACATTCAAACGTTCAAAACTTGCCAGACATTGCTCGATCTCGCCCGACGCGATGCGCCGTTTCCGGACTGGAAATAAAAGCAAAACTTTCGTCGTTGCCCATGACAGCTTGGCCGCTTTGGCCAGCACCAGTATCATATCGAATTGATCCTGCATCATGGCCTGTTCGACAACATTGACAGATACATCGCACAGATAGGTCAGGGCGATAATCGTCTCCTCAAACATTTTGTTTTCGGCAAAGGAGCGAACCGCCGCGTCATCGAGTTCGCCTGACTCGAACTTCAGCTTAAGCGCGGCCCGCGCCTTGTCGTAGTTCATCGTATTGGCGGTTGCGGCCTTCCGAATGTCGCCGGCAACCGTCGCCACGGCCTGATCTATTTCCCGTCGCCCGTGCTGCTTCTCGGCAATGAGTTTCGACCGAACCCGTTCTGACGCGGCTCCAAGCAAAGTCAGGAACAGAGAATGAGGAATGTCAGGCCGGGCGCCAACGCATGCTGTGAGCGCATCGTCACCGGTTGAACGCTGAACAAGTCGAGAGAAGCCCGTGGCGGAAAACTTCGCTCCTGGATTCCTGGCGGTGCTAAGCACAACCTGTTTGTTGCCTCTTTCAACTAGCACATCGGTGACGACCTCGCTGAGCGATTTCCGTTGCGAAATTGCCAGCAAGTGGTCCTGAGTTTTTGATCGCGCGCATTGCACCAGAGTGGTCTCGTCGATCTGTTCAGACTGAACGAGAATGGGGGAGGCGACGCTGATCTCATCGTCGTTTGCCAGTATTCGAATGATATTGGGCGGTCCTTTGGCCATCGGTGCGAGGCGCCGCGCAAGCAGCGACCGGACCGATACTTCAATTTCCAGGGCCAGCCGGGTCATGACGTCGTCGAACAGGGCAATCTCGTCGTCTGAAAATTGAACCGATCCGTGGACGAAAAGATCCGTGACCGCGGACAGTATCTCGGCACGCCGCTGTGGCGAGCCGTGTGTTATCGCCTGTTCGAGTTCGGGGATCAGCGTGAGGCGCGCGGTCATTGTCTGGTCTGCTAACTGAGCTGCTCGTTGCGAGTTGCTGACGGGGTCGAACGTCCTTTGTGCCCTGTCGCCGGGCGTAGGCTGCCAAGTCGTCTTCACCGGCGGCGATTACTACTCGTTAAGAATCTACCTCAGGGTCGTTTAGCAATTCCTAAGGGCTATTTTTTCGCTTGAAACGACTAACTGCCGCGGGCCGCGTGAGCTCTGATATTGCACGACGCACCCATTCCGGCGCCGCAGGCGCAAACACGCCGCGGAAGGCTAAGTTGGCAAATCGCCGTAAGTCAGAGAGGCAGCGTCTAGCCGCCGGACCTGGGTGGTTTACGAGGGCCGCGCTGGCTGCCTGAACGAAGCGCGACCCCACTCAATATTTGCAGCGCGCTCTCAACGTTCACGACTAGGCATCCGGCGGTCGTGGCGGTGTCCAGTGCCAATTCAAGAAGGTCCGGCGACACTCCGAACTGGCTTGGCTCGTTGTCGACGTCATGACTGACGAAGATGAGCCAGCCGTTTTGCCGAACGGTCTCGTCGATAATGTCGCGAATACCTTCGCCTCCGATCGAGGAGTTTTGGAGTTCGCAACTTTTCGACGCTCCGAGATCGACGACTCCGACATTCACGCCCGGTAGGAGCGATCGGCAAGAATCGAAATGCGTTTCGACGCACCTCTTGGCGCGAAACGACAGGTCGCCATACGGATAGGCGAAATTGCGGACGACGATGTCGCTGTGGATTCCTTGCAGGAATGTTCGATTGCGTTCTAGCTCAGCGACGAGTTCGTTATGGCTGACCGTGGCGGCGGCCGCGTGGGAGAAAGTGTGGCAGCCGATTTCGTGACCCGCAGCGCAAAGCGCTTTCAGTTGCTCCGCATTAGCCAGCCGGCCACCGGGACTCACAAGCCCGCATCCGCCGCCGGAAATGTAGAAGGTACCGCGAGCCTGATATTGCTCCAGCAGCGCCGCACCAGTCGTGCACGCGGATGCCGGCGCATCGTCGAACGTGAATGTAACCAGCGGCTTGTCGTTGCACATCGTCAGCGTCTTGGTGACGATATTCCGCGCCATGAACCGCGAGAGTTTGCCGCCAATTAGCCCTGGTCCGAACCGGGCGCCGTCATCGGGGCGCGAAAGCGCGAAAGCCGGCGACGGATCGTCGATCGCGATGGCTTCTTTCTTCATTGCCGAATTGCTGGCCGACATTGTCATTGGGGCGCGTTATCTCACAGCGACCCGGCTTTGGCGGCCGCTGTCGCCATTAGCGTTAACCGCCCTATTCGGCCCGAGATGATCGGGTTCGCTCTATAAAACTACGTCAGCAGATTTTGCTTTTCATTGTTCTGACCGGCTCTCCAGAGCCGTCGCGCCGGAGTGCGTGTCACGACCCTTGTTGATTTTAAGACTGAAGCGACCGCCGAGACTTGTCCGGGATTGGCGACCGAACTCGAGGAGACCGCGCTCGATGATCTGGCGTGTTTTCTCGCCTCGGTGTTTGGCGGCGAATCCCGGATGATCTGGCGGGACTGGTTCGACCATTGGTGGGCGCTTAACCCGGCGTGGGACGCTGAGATCCCGCGCGGCTGGCTGGTCCGCTCGGATACGGGAGCGATTACTGCTTTCACGGCGAATATCCCCTTTAAATACGTAATCGCCGGCAATCCGGCGCTCTGCTGCGCCACCGGGGGCACGGCGGTCGATCCGAATTTCCGCGGCAACGGACTGGCGAAATTGGTCGGGCGAAAGTTCTTAAGTCAAATCCACGGCGACCTTTTGTTAGCCACCGATTCCACGCCATTCGCGGCGGGTCTCTGGCGCTCTCTCGGCATGAAGTCCCTGGATGCCCGCTGGCAGCGCACCAATTGCCGGGTCCTGGCTGATGGTCGTGCCCTGGTCGGAGGTGTTTCGGCGACAGCCGGTTCACCGAATTTCGTCGGACGGTTTGCAGGGACCGCGCTCGAGTTCGCGCTCGACACCATGGCGCTACTGACCCGGCGCTCCAAAGTACTGTCGGTCGAACGCATCGATGGATTTTCGGAGTTTGATGCCGACGACCTCGATGGGTGCGAAGCCTCGAACGCAACGACTTACGCCTACCGCGATGTGCCTACGCTCAACTGGCTCTATTTCGGAACCGCAACCATCAAACGAACCAGAGCCGTGCTGGTCGCACGATCTGGACCAGTGCTCGTTGGCTATCTGGCGATGAAACAATGGGCGGGGCATTCCTACTACTTGCTCGAATGCCGCTGTCGCGACGCAGACCCCCAAATCGCGCGGGAGCTGATCTGGGCCGCGCGCGAATTTGCGCGACGAAATCACGCAAGAGCAATCGTGGTTCGGCCCTACACGCCCATGATCGAGGCGGCCGTCCCGGCGATGCTGAGCGTTCCGCTCAAGAAGCCGCCGATGACCTATTGCTACACCCGAAAGACCGGGAACATGGACGTCGAGAATTGGGAAGCCGGCCCCGGCGACGGCGACGTCTCCGTCAACTGACAGAGTTGAGAAGCGCCGGCAGCCGCCGCCTTCGGATTGCAAGCCAAGTTTCATCTAGCTGTCACATAGGCCGCGCAAAGTCGCAGCCCTTCCGAGCCAACGAGGGCCCTATGAGTGACATCGCTTTACCCGGTTCAATCGAGCCGGCAGCCCGCAAGGGACCGGATCTGACCGGCGCGGTTAATCCGATTACCGGCATTATTTTTGGCGGCCTGATCGCGGCTGTGCTGCTGTTCGTTGCCTACAGCATCTATGCCGATATCGACGCCGCCGGCACGAAAGTCACGACGCTCGCGCCATTTCTGCTGCTTTTCGTGGCGCTTTTGATCGCGCTGGGCTTCGAGTTCGTCAACGGCTTTCACGACACCGCAAACGCGGTTGCAACCGTCATCTACACACGATCGCTTCCGGCAAATTTCGCCGTGGTCTGGTCGGGTGTGTTCAATCTTCTCGGGGTTCTTGCTTCGTCCGGCGCGGTCGCCTTTGGCATTATTTCGCTGCTTCCGGTCGAACTGATCCTGCAGGTCGGCAGCAGCGCGGGCTTCGCCATGGTGTTCGCGCTCCTGATCGCGGCCATCATCTGGAAATCTTGGCACCTGGGCATTCGGCTTGCCCGCATCGAGCTCTCACACCCTGGTCGGCTCCATCATCGGCGTCGGCATCGCCAATGCGCTATTGCATGGCCGCAGCGGCACATCCGGCGTCGACTGGTCGAAAGCCAAGGAAGTCGGCGAGGCTCTGCTGCTGTCCCCGGTGTTTGGTTTCTTGCTCGCGGCCGCGTTGCTGCTACTGCTTAAATCCCTCGTCCGCGTCCCTGCACTCTACGCCGAGCCGAAGGGCGATCATCCGCCGCCGTGGTGGATTCGCGGTATCCTCATTCTCACCTGCACGCTGGTGAGCTTCTTCCACGGCTCCAACGACGGCCAGAAGGGGATGGGCCTGATCATGCTCATCCTGATCGGCACCGTGCCGACGGCTTACGCGCTCAACCGTGCGCTGCCAGCTGATCAGCTGCAGACATTCGCATCGCGATCGCAGGCCGCAAGCGCGGTCATCGAACAAAAAGCTGCCGGCCATAACGTCCTGGGCAATCCACGCCCGGCAGTAACCGCCTATGTCTCCAGTCACGCGCTTGACGAACGAACGTTCCCATCGCTGGCGGTTTTGGTCCGCGATATCTCGAGCGAAATCGGCCAGTATGGATCGTTCGCTAAGGTGCCGGCCGGGGTTGTGGGTAACACGCGCAACGACATGTACCTTGCGTCGGAAGCTATTCGCATTGTGATGAAAGACGACGCCAGCACCCTGTCATCGGAGGAAATCAAGACGCTCAAGACCTACCGTCTCTCCCTTGATGAGGCGACCAAGTTCATCCCGACCTGGGTCAAGATTGCAGTGGCGATCGCGCTCGGCCTCGGAACGATGATCGGCTGGAAACGCATCGTCGTCACTGTCGGCGAGAAAATCGGCAAGACGCATTTGACCTACGCGCAAGGCGCCTGCGCGGAAATCACAGCGGCCGCGACCATCGCTGCCGCCGACATGTATGGACTGCCGGTCTCGACCACTCACGTTCTGTCGTCGGGTATCGCCGGCACGATGTCAGCGAACGGTTCCGGGCTGCAGCTTTCGACCGTGCGCAATATTGCACTGGCGTGGGTGCTCACGCTGCCGGCGGCCATGGCGATCTCCGGCACGCTGTACTGGGCGTTCTCGAGGATTTTCTAGCCTCGTCGAATGCTCCTGCCATTCGAATCGTTGTAAGGGCGTCGGAATTGTTCCGGCGCCCTTTATCTTTTGAGTTCCAGTCGGGTGGCGCTGCGCTGCACAAATACGAACCCGCCGTTTACTGAACACCGCATTGTGAACAAGCCGCCGGCGAGTTCCACAGCGACACTTGTGGCATCTGCACGGCCGTCTTGGCATGATGCTATCAGTTGATGATCTCGCCGCGCCGGACGACCGGCGCTCGCAGACGCAACAGCAACAAATAAAAGTTCAGGGAGACAGCCAATGGCTTCTTCACACATTCTTCTCGGGGCAAGCATAAATCCCGCGCGCCCCGTCGTTCGGCACATTACACCCGCCGATTTGCTGCAAGCGCTCGCGCGTGGCCTTGACGATTTTTCCGCGATGCCAAGCCACGCCGTGTTTCTCTGTTTGATTTACCCTTTGCTCGGTTTGTGGCTGATCTCGCTCACCTCGGGTTACTCGATGCTGCCCCTTGCCTTCCCGCTCGCGGCCGGCTTCGCACTGATCGGTCCGCTCGCGGCGATCGGCCTTTACGAATTGAGCCGGCGCCGGGAGGCCGGACTCGACACATCCTCAAGTCACGCGTTCGATGTTCTGCGCTCGCCTTCGCTCGGCGCCATCGTTGTACTGGGCGTGCTGCTGATGGCGATCTTCCTGATTTGGCTCGCCGTAGCCGAAGCCATCTATGTCGCCAACTTTGGTTACGCCGCACCGGCCTCGATCCGCCACTTTGTCGAGGCCGTGCTTACGACGACGCCCGGCTGGCATCTCATCGTCGTCGGCACCGGCGTCGGTTTCCTGTTCGCCGCGGTGGTCCTCACTATCAGTGCGGTATCCTTCCCGCTTCTGCTTGACCGCGATGTCGGTGCTGCGGTCGCGCTATTCACTTCGATCCGTGTTGTCATCGCCAATCCGCTGACCATGGCGTTGTGGGGCTTGATCGTTGCCGCCTTGCTGGTGATCGGTTCATTGCCGTTCTTCCTTGGTCTGACGGTCGTCATGCCGGTGCTCGGTCACGCCACTTGGCACCTCTACCGCAAGGCCGTGCAGCCCGATCCGGCGTCGCAACTGGAGTATCGCCCGCGCGAGCGAGCGCTACGTTACGCAGCGGACTTTCCTGCGGCTCTATTCCCTACGCGCCGCTGACAACGAACTTTCGGCGCTCGGTCGCGTCGAAGTTCCCAAATTCGGAGCCAAACAGACCCATCTGCCTAATTTTTCACCGCATTTTTTCTACTGTTTTCACGGCGATGCCCAATCAATAGGCGGAGCCCTCGCTCAATTCGGATTCAAATTGGGCGAGACTCGCATCGGTTGCAGGCCTCGTATGCGAATTTTTCCTTTAGAGCAATGACTTAGCCGCTGTCATCGATTGGCACGCTCCTTGCGATTTGACGCCTGCGTGACGGCCACGTGCCGGTCGCGCGCGTCAAACAGAGGAAAACGCGATGCTTAACTCGATGGGCGCGGTCGCTAGACGACCGCGGGGTCGCCGCTGGCTTGCCGCCGCGGCGGGTCTTGCTTTGGGCCTAACGGCGGCGCTGCCCGCTCAGGCCGCGGATACAATCAAGGTCGGCATTCTCCACTCGCTCTCCGGAACCATGGCCATCAGCGAGACTACGTTGAAGGACGTGGTGCTCATGCTGATCGATGAGCAGAACAAGAAGGGCGGCGTGCTCGGCAAGAAACTCGAGGCGGTCGTCGTCGATCCGGCTTCGAACTGGCCGTTGTTCGCCGAAAAGGCTCGCGAACTGATCAGCAAGGACAAAGTCTCAGTCGTATTCGGCTGCTGGACCTCAGTGTCACGCAAGTCGGTGCTGCCGGTGTTCAAGGAGCTGAACAACCTCCTGTTCTACCCGGTGCAGTACGAGGGCGAGGAGAGCGAGCGCAATGTCATCTACACCGGCGCCGCGCCAAACCAGCAGGCAATTCCTGCGGTCGATTATCTTGCGAGCAAGGACGGCGGCTCGGTGAAACGTTGGGTGCTGGAAGGCACCGACTACGTCTATCCGCGCACCACCAACAAGATCCTCGAGGCTTACCTTAAGGACGTGCTTAAGGTGGCGCCCGAGGACATCATGATCAACTACACGCCGTTCGGCTTCTCCGACTGGCAGACCGAAGTCTCCAAGATCAAGGCGTTCGGTTCGGCGGGCAAGAAGACGGCGGTTGTGTCGACCATTAACGGCGATGCCAACGTGCCGTTCTACAAGGAGCTCGGCAACCAGGGCATCAAGGCGACCGACATTCCGGTAATGGCGTTCTCGGTCGGCGAAGAAGAGCTCGCCGGTCTCGACACCAAGCCGCTGGTCGGCCATCTCGCCGCCTGGAACTACTTCGAGTTCGATCAAAACGCCGGCGAACGAGGCCTTCATCAAGGAATGGCACGCGTTCACCAAGAACCCGAAACGCACCACCAATGACCCGATGGAAGCCCACTACATCGGCTTCAACATGTGGGTAAAGGCGGTGGAAAAGGTGAAGTCGACAGATCCTGACAAGGTGATCGAGGCGCTGCCCGGTACCACGGCGCCGAACCTCACCGGCGGCGTATCGACCTTGCTGCCGAACCATCACATCACCAAGCCAGTCTTCATCGGCGAGATCAAAGGAGACGGTCAATTCGATGTGGTGTGGAAGACTAAAGAGCTCGTTCCCGGCGCCGCCTGGTCGCCCTACATAGCGACTTCCAAGGACCTCATTGGCGACTGGGTGAAGCTCAAGTGCGGCAACTACAATACTGTTACCAAGAAGTGCGGCGGCGCCTAACAACGCGACCGTTGTAACACGGTGACCTCGCGGGAAGGCAGCGTATCGCCTTCCCGCACTACTTCCTGCACTACTAAGCCCGGGGTAGACATTACGATGCGTTTTTGCCGAGCTTGCCTCGTCGCTTTGCTATTGGCCTTGAGCTGCGCGCTCGGCAGCGTTGGTGCACGCGCGGCAAACCTTGATGAAGCAGTTGCCCATTTTACCGCAGACGATTTCAGCGAAACCAGCACCGGCATCAGTGACGTCGTAGCGAGCGGCGACCCACGTGCGCTGACCATTATTCGTGCGCTTCAAGACGGCAAGCTGGCGTACAGCGCCGAACAGAAAGCCGTCTACATCAAGGACGATGCCGGTAAGCTGACCGACGCGGCTACTGGACGACCAATCGCCGGCGATGCCCCGGCCGATGTCGACGCGGTACGCCTGAATAATCGCTTGCGCGGAGCCATCGACGCCGCGCTCGGCGGCCTAACGTTGCTCGCCGACAATCCGAGTGTGCGCTACGAGGCAGCGCAGGCCGTTTTTAAATCACGTCAGGCGAGCGTGCTGCCGACGCTGGAAGCAGCCATCGCCAAGGAGCAGGATCCGGGCGTTAAGCGGGCGATGATCGAAGCGCGCGCCGCCATTATCCTGTCCGGCGACAAAGCCAGCAACGAGGAAAAGCTCGCCGCGGTCGACGTTATCCGCCAGCGCGGCGATCAGGAGGCGCTTGGGCTCCTCTCAAGCTTGCCGCCGGACACCGCTGCGCCGGTGATGAAAAGCGCGGCCGGCGCGATTGCCGGGATCAAAAATCGGCTCGTTCTTTGGGAAGCGGTGCAGAACGCGTGGTACGGAATCTCTCTCGGCTCGGTCCTGCTCCTCGCTGCCATCGGTCTCGCGATCACCTTCGGGGTCATGGGCGTCATCAACATGGCGCATGGCGAGATGGTGATGCTGGGCGCCTACGTTACATTCGTCGTGCAGGAGGTGATCCGCCAGAACAATCCGGCACTGTTCGATTATTCGCTGGCGATTGCTATTCCGCTATCCTTCCTGGTTGCCGGCTGCGTCGGCATTGTCATCGAGCGCACCATCATCCGCTTTCTGTATGGGCGGCCGCTGGAGACGTTGCTGGCCACGTGGGGACTTTCATTGATCCTGCAACAGGCGGTGCGCTCGGCCTTTGGACCTAACAATCGCGAGGTCGGCAATCCGTCCTGGATGAGTGGCGCGTTCGACGTCGGCGGCATCACCATCACCTACAATCGGCTATGGATCATTTGCTTTGCGCTCGCGGTATTCGTTGCGCTGCTGGCATTGCTTCGCTTCACGCGCTTCGGCTTGGAAATGCGGGCGGTCACGCAAAACCGTCCGATGGCCGCCTCGATGGGTATCCGCACCGCTCGCGTCGACGCGCTCACGTTCGGGTTGGGTTCTGGTATCGCCGGCATGGCTGGCGTCGCCCTGTCGCAGATCGACAATGTTAGCCCAAACCTCGGCCAGGGTTACATCATCGACAGCTTCATGGTTGTGGTATTCGGCGGGGTCGGTAATCTTTGGGGCACGCTGGTCGGTTCCTTCGTCCTTGGGATCGCCAATAAGTTCCTTGAACCCTACGCTGGCGCGGTGCTCGGCAAGATCGCGATACTCGTGCTGATCATTCTCTTCATTCAGAAACGCCCGCGTGGCATGTTTGCGCTGAAGGGTCGGGCGGTCGAAGCATGATGGCGCACATTCTCATTCGCTCAATCGATCGCGGCGCGACGATCTTTCTGATCATCGTGGCGGTCATCGCCATCGGCGTGCCTATCCTCAATCTCGCGTTGCCACCCTCCTCCGACTTTCACATTCCGCTTTATCTGGTTGCATTGTTTGGCAAATATACCTGCTACGCTTTGCTGGCGCTGTCGATCGATCTGATTTGGGGATTTTGCGGCATTCTCTCGCTCGGCCACGGCGCGTTTTTCGCCCTCGGCGGTTACGCCATGGGCATGTATCTGATGCGCCAGATCGGCACCCGCGGCGTCTATGCCAATCCGATCCTACCGGATTTCATGGTGTTCCTGAACTACAAGGAACTGCCGATCTATTGGTATGGATTCCAGTTTTTCCCCTACGCGCTGCTCATGGTCGTGGTGGTGCCTGGCGTGCTCGCCTTCGTGTTTGGCTGGTTTGCTTTTCGCAGCCGCGTTACCGGCGTCTATCTCTCGATCATCACCCAGGCGCTCACCTTTGCGCTGATGCTCGGCTTCTTCCGTAACAATTTCGGCTTCGGCGGCAACAACGGCCTGACCGATTTCAAGGATATTCTTGGATTCAATGTGCAGGCGGAAACAACCCGCGACGCATTGTTCGTGGTCTCCTGCGTGGCGCTGATCATCGCTTTTCTTTTGTGCCGGGCCATCGTCACCTCGAAATTCGGCAGGGTACTGATTGCCATTCGCGATGCCGAAGCGCGGACGCGTTTTCTCGGCTATCGCGTAGAATCCTACAAACTCTTCGTGTTCACGCTGTCGGCGTGCATGGCGGGCGTCGCCGGCGCGCTGTACGTACCGCAAGTCGGCATTATCAACCCCAGCGAATTCGCCCCCGGCAATTCCATCGAGGCGGTGATCTGGGTCGCCGTCGGCGGCCGGGGTACACTCACTGGCGCGGCGCTCGGCGCGGTGGTGGTCAATTACGCCAAGACGTATTTCACGTCGGGTTTTCTCGCTCCTTATTGGCTGTTCATGTTGGGCGCGCTCTTCATCGGAGTCACCTTGCTGCTGCCGCGCGGCATTGTCGGCACGCTGTATCACTGGACGGCGCTGCGCCGTGATCGCGCCTCGGCTGCTGCCGAGGAAGGCGTGACCGACCCACTGCCGGCGGAATGAGCATCAGGCCATGGAAGCGCTGACCTCCTCGTTGCTTTATCTGAATGGTGTCAGCGTCTCGTTTGACGGCTTCAAGGCGTTGAACAACCTATCCTTTGCCATCGAGTCTGGCGAGATGCGCGCCATTATCGGGCCGAACGGCGCCGGCAAGACCACGATGATGGACGTGGTCACCGGCAAGACCCGGCCGGACGTCGGCGACGTACTGTTCGACGGCTCATACAATCTCACCAAGCTCGACGAGGCCGAGATCGCGGAGCTTGGCATCGGCCGCAAGTTTCAAAAACCGACGGTGTTCGAAAGCCAAACCGTCAACGACAACCTCGAGCTTGCGCTCAAGTCCGATCGCCGCGCCCGAGCCGCATTGTTGTGGCAGGAAACCCCGCCTGAGCGTCGTCGCATCGACGAACTACTGCAGATCATTCGTCTGACTGGTGTCTGCGATCGACTTGCCGCCAGTCTGTCGCACGGTCAACGGCAATGGCTTGAAATCGGCATGCTGCTGGCGCAGGAACCGAAACTGCTTCTGGTCGACGAGCCGGTCGCCGGCATGACCGACGTGGAAACCCAGCAGACCGCTGAGCTGCTGAAAGAGATTAATCGCGAGCGCACCGTTGTCGTCGTCGAGCACGATATGGCTTTCGTGCGCGAGCTTGGCGTCAAAGTCACCTGCCTGCATGAAGGGTCGGTCCTGGCTGAAGGCACGATCGACCAGGTCTCGGCAAATGAGCGCGTTGTTGAAGTTTATTTGGGGCGATAGCGCATGATTCCGAAAAATGGCCGCCAACTTTCGGAAAGATCATGCCTCGAGGTATAGACTGATGCTCGATGTCAAAGGCATTGATCTGCATTACGGCGCTGCGCAGGCGCTACGCACCGTTTCGCTCAAGGCCGAGCCCGGGAAGGTGACCTGCGTGCTGGGCCGAAACGGTGTCGGCAAAACCAGCCTCCTCGACGCGCTCGCCGGCCAGCATTCGGTGACGCGTGGCACGATTACCTGGGAAGGCCACGATATTACCGCGCTGCGGCCGCCGGAACGCGCGCGGCGAGGCATTTCCTACGTGCCGCAAGGCCGCGAAATTTTTCCGTTGTTGACGGTCGAGGAAAACCTGCGCACCGGCTTTGCGCCGCTCAAGCGCGATGAGCGCAGCATTCCGCCCGACGTCTTCACGCTGTTTCCGATCCTCAAGGACATGCTGCGCCGTCGCGGCGGCGATCTGTCGGGCGGCCAGCAGCAGCAGCTTGCCATCGGCCGCGCGCTGGTGATGCGGCCGCGGCTTCTCCTGCTCGACGAGCCCACCGAGGGTATTCAACCTTCGATCATCAAGGATATCGGCCGCGCCATTTCATATCTGCGCTCACTCGGCAAAATTGCCATCGTACTGGTCGAACAATATCTCGACTTTGCCCGCGAACTCGGCGACCATTTCGCCGTCATGGAGCGTGGCGCCATTGTCTATTCCTGCGACCGCGACAATCTCGACGAGCGCGCGCTGCAGCGGGCGATGGCGATTTGATTTCCGCTGAGTGATTTCCGCTGCGGGGGAGCGAACGTGTTGGCGAGGTCGCCGGCTGAGAGTGAGATTTTCGCCGGCAATCGCGCCCGTGGACGCGTGACCGTTGCGGTCACGGCCGAGTCCGGCGAAACCCGGCGCCGCAAAGTGCATGAAGCGGGTTCCCTGCGCGTGCGCTTCCCGAATACAGTCAACAAAGAGGTACTCGACGCCGTCATCGTCAACACCGCCGGCGGAATGACGGGCGGCGATCGCTTCGACATCGACGTGAGCGTCGGCACCGGCGCGCGCCTGACCGTGACGACGGCGGCTGCGGAAAAGGTCTATCGCTCGCTCGGACCGGACACGGAGGTTGGCCTCAAGGTTGACGTCGGACCAGGCGGTGCGCTCGCTTGGCTGCCACAGGAGACGATACTGTTCGATCAGGTGCGGCTTAGCCGCACGATCGACGTTGACCTCGCCGGCGATTCCGATCTCATTCTTGCCGAGGCAATCGTGTTTGGAAGGTCCGCCATGGGCGAAAGCGTGCTCCAGGGGCATCTCTTCGACCGCTGGCGGGTGCGCATCAGCGGCGCGCTGGCTTTTGCCGAGACGTTGCGTCTCGATGACGCCATCGCACAACAATTGGCGCGTCCCGCAATTGCAGGCGAAAGCGTCGCCATCGCCAGCGTCATCAAGGTGCCGGGCGACGAATCCGGCGCCGCAGCGGTTCGTGACATTTCGAAAGACTTTGCCGGCGAGGTCGGCGTATCTGCATGGAACGGTCTGCTTGTCGCGCGTCTGGTTGCTCCCGATGGTGCAGCGTTGCGTCGCGATCTCGTTGGTGTATTGACGGCATTGAATACGACGCCGCTGCCGCGGCTATGGTTGAACTAGCGCATGATCCCGAAAAGTCGAGCCGGTTTTTCGGCTAAGATCATGCGCCAACTGGTAACGTGACAGCCCATGAATCTCACCCCGCGCGAGAAGGACAAGCTTTTGATCGCCATGGCTGCGATGGTGGCGCGGCGGCGGCTTGAGCGCGGCGTAAAGCTCAACCATCCGGAAGCTGTGGCGCTGATCTCCGATTTCATTCTCGAAGGCGCGCGCGATGGACGCACAGTGGCCGAACTGATGGAGCAAGGCGCGCACGTGGTCACCCGCTCGCAAGTGATGGACGGCATCGCCGCGATGATCCCCGACATTCAGGTCGAAGCGACGTTTCCGGACGGCACCAAGCTTGTCACCGTGCACGAGCCGATCAGATGAGGCGCACATGATCCCCGGCGAACTTTTCATCAAAGACGGCGAGATCGAGCTCAACAAGGGCCGCAAAGGCCTCACGCTCACAGTCTCAAATACCGGCGACCGGCCGATCCAGGTCGGCTCGCACTATCATTTCTTCGAAACCAATCCGGCCCTGAAATTCGACCGCAAATCGGCCCGCGGCATGCGTCTCGACATCGCCGCCGGCACTGCTGTGCGTTTCGAGCCCGGTCAAACCCGCGAGGTGAAACTCATGGCGCTCGCCGGCACGCGCACTGTCTACGGCTTCCGGCAGGACATCATGGGCAAGCTTGAAAAGGGCAAGCCGGAAACACCAAAGTCCGCAAAAGGCAACCCGGCAAAATCGGGAGCAAAAAAACCGTGACGAGCGGGCTTGCGCAAGCTCGCTCGTCAAGTTCTCAGCGCTGCTACCGCGACTGGGACCATGATCTCATCAGCGCTTGGTGCGACACCGGTAGCGGCTCAACACCAGACCGATCTGACCTTGGCGACCTCTCTCATCTGGCGGAACCAAACGCGAGCGATCTGGAAGTGAACATATCGCAGCTGGCGCACGATGCAAGAAAAAGCGTGCAACGCCGCGCTTGTGCAACGCAGTGGGGATAACATTGGGGATTATTTGATGCCCGAAAATAAAACCCACAAGAAAACCGCGATAGCGCTGCAAGGTGGCGGAGCACTCGGCGCCTACTCATTCGGGGCGCTCAAATACATCTACGAATCCGAACCTAACATCGATGTTTGTTGCGTCTCAGGTGTTTCGATCGGCGCGTTCACTGCTGCGATCGTCGCCAGTCATCCTAAAAATCCGATCCCTAACCTCGCCAAGCTGTGGCAGCAGCTGACGGTCTTTCACTCATCGTTCATGCTGCCACAGGCAGAAAAGTTTCTCGCATTTTTCGGCAACAACGCGTTTTATCAGCCGCGCCTCGACTATTACGATTTTCCGCTTTGGACCAGCCTTTACAACCTGAGCCCGATCGCAACCACGCTGAAGGAGCACGTCGATCTCGCGTTCATCGCGCGAGCAGAAGTAGGCCTCGTCGTGACCGCGACCGACATCGAGAGCGGAACAATAGAGGCATTCGACAACAGCCGGCCCGAACGGCCACTGACGATCGATCACCTGATCGCCAGCGGCAGCATACCGCCGAACTTTCCAGCCCGAGTGATCGACGGAAAGAGCTACTGGGACGGAGGCTTGTTCGACAACACGCCGCTGTCCGCGCTGCTCGACCGAATTAGCCCCGACGAGGCGGAAACCACCCGCATTATCGTCATCAATCTGTTTCCGAACGCCGGCGTTATCCCGAAGACAATGTTCGAGGTCTGGGATCGCATGACGGAACTGCAATTCTCCAACAAGACCGCGACCGACGTAGCGCTGGCCCGCAAGATCAACCAGCTCGTTGCCGCCATCGAGCGTTTGCAGGGCGTGCCTAGTCACCACAAGGATTCCGTCACCCAACTTCCGGAATTTGCAGACCTCGCAAAATACAAACTGTTCGACAGCATCATCGCCATCACCAACAACGAACGCGAAGCGGCGTCGAGCGCCACCGACTTCTCGAAAGCGAGCATCGACCGGCGAATGGCGGCCGGCTACCGCGATGCGAAAGCCGCTCTGAGCCATCCGCCCAAGCGCGCCGCCGATTTGGCGCGAGCCATCGCCAAGCCCAGTTAAGGAGCCATCATGCCATCGAACATCAGCCGCGCCGTTTACGCCGACATGTTCGGCCCGACCACGGGCGATCGCGTGCGGCTTGCCGACACCGATCTGATCATCGAAGTCGAGAAGGACTTCACCATCTACGGCGAGGAAGTGAAGTTCGGTGGCGGCAAAGTCATTCGCGACGGCATGGGGCAATCGCAGATCACCAACAAACAAGGCGCGGTCGACACTGTTATCACCAACGCGCTGATCCTCGACCATTGGGGCATCGTCAAGGCCGATGTCGGCATTAAGGACGGCTACATTGCCGCCATCGGCAAGGCCGGTAATCCGGATATTCAGCCCGGCGTGACCATCGTCATCGGGCCCGGCACCGAAGTGATCGCCGGCGAAGGCAAAATCCTCACCGCCGGCGGCTTTGACACTCACATCCACTTCATCTGCCCGCAGCAGGTCGACGAAGCGCTGATGTCGGGTGTCACCTCGATGCTTGGCGGCGGCACTGGGCCGGCGCACGGTACGTTCGCGACCACCTGCACGCCCGGGCCCTGGCATCTGGCGCGGATGATCCAGGCCGCCGACGATTTTCCGGTCAACCTCGGCTTTGCCGGCAAAGGCAACGCGTCGCGGCCGGCGGCGCTCGAGGAAATGATCAAGGCCGGCGCTTGTGCGCTGAAACTGCACGAAGACTGGGGCACAACGCCGGCGGCGATCGATTGCTGCCTTTCGGTCGCTGATGACTACGACGTCCAGGTGATGATCCACAGCGACACGCTCAACGAATCCGGCTTTGTCGAGGACACCATCAAGGCGTTCAAGGGCCGTACCATTCACGCCTTCCACACCGAAGGCGCCGGCGGCGGGCATGCGCCGGATATCATCAAGATCGCCGGATTGAAAAACGTGCTGCCGTCGTCGACCAACCCGACGCGGCCTTATACCCGCAACACCATCGACGAACATCTCGACATGCTGATGGTGTGTCACCATCTCGATCCGTCGATCGCCGAAGACCTGGCCTTTGCCGAAAGCCGCATCCGCAAGGAGACGATTGCGGCGGAAGATATTTTGCACGACATCGGCGCGCTCTCGATGATGTCGTCGGACAGCCAGGCAATGGGCCGGCTCGGCGAAGTCATCATCCGCACCTGGCAGACCGCGGACAAAATGAAGAAACAGCGCGGCCGCCTGAAACAGGAAAAGGGCGACAACGACAATGCGCGGGTCAAGCGTTACGTCGCCAAATACACCATCAACCCGGCGATCGCTCACGGCGTCTCGAAACTGATCGGATCGGTCGAGAAGGGCAAACTTGCCGATCTCGTGGTCTGGTCGCCTGCGTTCTTTGGCGTCAAGCCCGAATGCATCATCAAGGGAGGCACCATCGTCGCTGCACAAATGGGCGATCCAAATGCGTCTATTCCGACGCCGCAGCCGGTGCATTACCGGCCAATGTTCGGCGCGTACGGCCGCGCCCGCACCGCGTCCTCGGTCGTGTTCGCCTCGAAAGCGGCGGTGAAGGCCGGGCTTGGCAAAAAGCTCGGCATTCAGAAAGAGCTGTTCGCCGTGCAAAACACCCGCGGCAAAATCTCCAAGAAGAGCATGATCCACAACGACGCGACGCCCGACATCGAGGTTGATCCGGAGACCTACGAAGTGCGCGCCGACGGCGAACTTTTGACCTGCGCGCCGGCCGAGGTTCTGCCAATGGCGCAGCGCTACTTTCTGTTCTGAAATTATCTTCGCGCTGAAAGTTTCTTGGCGCGGAAAAACCGATCCCCGCGCGATACTTATTCGTCAAGCTCAGAAGCGTTTTCGACAATCCAGTCGACGGCCTCATCTTTGCTGGAAAAGCCTTCGATCAGCCGCTCATGGCCCGCGGGGTACCTGATGACCACATGCCAGCCGGTCCCGGTCTTGTCCGGGAACGGCTCCATGACTGGTTTTGGCTCTGAATTTTGCTCGGGATCGCTGCGGTCGGACATCAGACTTTCCTGTAGTCGTTGGTTTACCGGATGACGAACTAAACGGGCGCGTCCGATTCGTAGACCGTGACATTTGTCACCGGATCGATCGGATCCGTCCAGGGCTGTCGGGCGATCATGCGCTTGGTGTCGTCGTAACCCGCCTGCCATCGGGCCTCGATCGCACGGCGTGAAAAATCGTAATCCCGGGCATTGGTCTCGCCTGGAAGCGGTTGGGCATTGACCTCGACCAGATGGATCGTGGTGCCGCAGCCGCGCCCGGCCAATTCCTGAACGCGCGGTGAAGTCTTCTGTTCCTCGGGAAGCATGTCGACGAGTTCGCGCACGACCCGCCGCATCCTGTGAAGCTCGGCTTGCCGGGCGATGGCGCCTCTGGTGCGGCTGCCGAACAGAATGTCCTTCTCGCGCATGAAAGCATGCGCGAGAGATTTTGGATTCGGGCCGCGCCGGTGCCAAATCTGCACCGCGAACACGACGCAGCTTCGCCGCGGGTCTTCGTCGAACACTACTTCCACCGGCGTGTTGGAATAAATACCACCGTCCCAGTAATACTCGCCGTCGATCTCGACCGCGGGAAAGCACGGCGGAATGGCGCTCGACCCCAGCACGTGATCGAGCCTGATGACGTCCTGCTTTGAATCGAAATAGCGAATTTGGCCGGTCCGCACCGTGGTCAGGCCGAGCGTAAACCGCGTCGGCCCGGCATTGATGAGATCGAAATCGACCAGCCGCGGCAACAGCTTCTTGAGCGGACCGACGAGATACATCGCCGCCAGCTCAGTGCCGACGCTGGCGTCAATACCCCAAGCCAGCGCCGGGTTGAGACTGTAGAAGCCGGGCACACCGGTCGTCAGCGGCACGATTTGACCGAGCGGCCCCGGCGGCGTTTCCAGACGCGTCCAGAATTCGCGCAATCGCGGTAGCCGGTCCTCGACCTTGTTGCCGCAGATGATGGCTGCATTGATGGCGCCGATCGAAGTGCCGACCACCCAATCGGGTTCGATGCCGGCCTCGTGCAGCGCCTGATAGGCGCCGCCCTGGTAGCACCCGGGCGCGCCGCCGCCCTGCAGCACCAGCACGACCTGGCCGGGCAGGCCCGCTTTATCCACGGGCCGCAACGAGGAAGGCAACGCATCGCCTGCAGGCATGGTGACGCTCACTGCTTAGCAACGGTCAATATAGCTGCATTGCCGTGGCGGCCAATATGTCGTCGCATCGTGAAAGCGGCGTCATCGGTCACCCAATCTGCCACGTCATCACCGTTGCCAGCGCAGTCCGGCGTACCTGCCACTCCATATGTGTCGCCGGCGGAATGCACCGCGGACCTCCGGCGATCACTTCCTTCTCGGCCTTCAACCGCTCCGCTTGCGGCACGAACGGCAGATTGCGCATCAGACATCCGGCCGGCTCGCCGGCACATCGCCGATGTCGTTTGCAGGGCGCCTTCGGACAAGTGCGCCAGAACGCCAGCACGTCGCAATAAAGCCGATACGTCGCGACATGCGCAGCATCGATGAGCGCCCGCCCCTGATCGAACGTGCGCCGTTTGTTGTAGTTCGCTGCGCTTGGCGATGTGTTGCGCAATGACCGCATGTTGAAGCCTCCGTTTGTTTTTCCCGCCCCGCGAATAGCGGGGAGGGGGGACCGCGCACTTGCGCGGTGGGAGGGGCGACGGCGGCGAAGTCACCCTCCGCGCAGCACGCCCCCTCCACCATGCTTCGCATGGTCCCCCTCCCCCGCACTTCGTGCGAGGGCGGAAAAGCGATCTCGTTCTCGCGACGCATCCGCGCCCGAGCTCTGCCATGCACGACCAAATATCGTCATTGCGAGGAGCGTAAGCGACGAAGCAATCCAGAACCGTGAGGCCGGACTGGATTGCTTCGCTTCGCTCGCAATGACGAAACAAAAGAAGAAAAAAGGAGGCAGAACGCCGACAGACGCGTATCCAACCGTCCGCATCATCGCAGACAAGTTTACGCAGTCTGCGCAAACCATCCGCTAAATGCGGCGCGCGCTGATCGCAGCGCGCTCGCCTGTCGGCGTTCCACCACGGCGCTTGCTGCGGCGACCGAACGCCACAGCTCAACTCCAGATACGCGCTTCCTGGGACGCGGCTTCCTCGGGAGTTACCCGTCTCTGGCCTGTCCCAGTCCAGCGAGCTTCTCGCGGACCGGTCATGGTGCCGGCCGGGCGTATGTCCCCGGAGCCGCCCGGGAGCGGAGGTGACGAACCCCGCCCGCGGGAACCGCTCTCGCTCCGTCACCCGGTGTCACCGGCTGGCGTCCTTTAGGTGAGCAAGATTTTTTTCCTATAACTGAAATAGGGACAGACGTCAACAAAAAAGCGCCGCCCCGAAGGGTCGCAGCCCATGTAGCCTGTATGAGCGCAGCGACATGCGGGAAAACTAGACGGTCCAAAAACCCGGATGTCGCTTCGCTCATCCGGGCTACGCTCACTGCCGTTCCGCGATTTCACCGCGGTTTTCGAACTCACGTTGAAATCATCTTTTTCTCAATACCCACACCTGCAGCGATCGCCCGCTCGTATTCCAGCGGCACAGTTGCGGAATCCTGCAGCGCGATGCCGGTCGAGTCGAACAGCGTGACCTCGTCGTCGGAGCGGCGGCCTTGCTTCTTGCCGGTAATGACCTCGCCGATCTCACCGGCGATGTCCTGTTCGCGGATCACACCCTCCGACAGCGGAACATTGATTTCGCCGTCGGTGCGACACTGCCGGATATCGTCGACAAAAATCCGGGACCGTTTCAGGATGCGGGAATCGAGCTCCTGGTCGCCGCCCTTGTCGGCGCCGAGCGCCGCGATGTGCGTGCCGGGCGAAATCCATTCGTCCTGCACAAGCGGCTCGCGCGCCGGTGTGACTGTGACGATGACGTCGGCGCCGCGCACCACCTCTTCGAGGTTGCGGGACGTGCGGATCGGGAGGCGCGGATATTTCGGCCCTTGCGCGTTGGCGAATTCGTCGAGCGTGGCTTGCGAGCGGCTCCACACTCGCACTTCTTCCCAGGCGAAGACCGTTTCGCAGGTCGCCAGCGTGCCTTCAGCCATGTGACCGGCGCCGACGATCGCAAGCCGCTTCGAATTCTTTCGCGCCAGCCATTTTGCCGAGACCGCGGCGGCTGCGCCCGTGCGCATCACCGTATGATACGAGCCGTCGCAGATCGCCAGCGGGAAACCGGTTTCGGGATGGGTATAGATCAGGATGGAAAACACTGTGGGCAGATCAAATTTTTCCCGATTGCGCTCACGGATCGACACCCATTTGCACGCGGCCGCCTCAGGCTCCTCGATGTAGGACGGCATCGCCTCCCATTCGCCCGGATATTTATCCAGTACGATGTGACCCTTGGGATCCATGTAGTAGCGGCCCTCGCCGTGCATACGATACGCCTGCTCGACGCACGTCACGTATTCCGCCGGGCTCACGAGCCCCATCATGTCGGTGCGGCCGAGGATCAGGGTCTTGCGGCTTCGCCAGCTTTCCATTTTTTTCCTCTCTGATGTTGCGATCCGGACGCGTTGCGATTGATGCTCACGCGGCGCGCTTGTTCACCCCGCGTAGCCGGTCACCGGTCTCCGTCCCCGGCACTTCGTGTGGGGGCGGACAACGTCGTCTTCCCCGGCCATTTGCATAAATCCGAGATGATGCATTTTTCGCACAAGGGGCGGCGGGCGATGCAGGTGTAGCGGCCGTGCAGGATCAGCCAGTGGTGGGCGTGGAGCAGATAACGCTTCGGCACGACTTCCATCAGCTTCAACTCGACGTCGAGCGGGGTTTTGCCGACGGCCATGCCGGTGCGGTTGCCGACGCGGAAGATGTGGGTGTCGACCGCGATGGTCGGTTCTCCGAAAGCGACGTTGAGCACCACGTTCGCGGTCTTCCTTCCGACGCCGGGCAGCGCTTCGAGCGCTTCGCGGTCGTCCGGCACCTTGCCGCCATGCTCGGCGATGAGCTGGCGCGACAGCGCGATCACGTTCTTTGCTTTGGTGCGATAGAGGCCAATGGTCTTGATCAGCGCGCGCACCTTCGGCTCGCCGAGCTTGACCATCTTCTCCGGCGTGTCGGCGAGCTTGAACAATGCCGGCGTCGCCTTGTTGACGCCGGCATCGGTCGCCTGTGCGGAGAGAACCACCGCAACCAGCAGCGTGAACGGATTGATGTATTGCAGTTCGGTGCGGGGATCGGGATTGGCGGCGGCAAAGCGGCGGAACGCTTCGGCGACCTCGGCTTCGGTCCATTGCGGCACTTCGCCGTCGGCGGCCTCGGTATCGGCCTTCGCCCGCGCCTTCGCGTCTTTGACCTGCGCCGCGTTACCCCTGCCGGCGGCCTTCAGGCTTTGGCGAACGGTCTTGTGAATGGTTTTGCGCGCCATGTTTCCCCTATAGTGACCGCCATGACCGCAGACAACGCACCAATCTCCGAGCCGACGATCTTTTCGGCCGTGATCACGCCGCACCGCTCGCTCGGCTCGGCCGGCTTTCTCATCCTGATGCTCTGCATTGGCGGCGTGAGCTTCGTCTCGGGGATGGTGTTTTTGCTGCTGGGCGCATGGCCGGTGTTCGGATTTCTCGGCCTCGATGTGGCGCTGATCTACTGGGCGTTCCGCGCCAATTTTCGCGCCGCGCGCGCTTACGAGGAAGTGACGGTCACCGCCTCCGAACTTACGGTGCGCAAGGTCAATCCGCGCGGCCGGGTGCGCGAATGGACGCTGAACCCGGTGTGGGTCCAGCTTGATCGCATCGTGCACGAGGAATTCGGCATCGAGCGCTTGTTCCTGGTCTCCCGCGGCCGGCGGCTGTCGATCGCCGCGTTCCTCGGGCCGGACGAGAAGGCAAGCTTTGCGCTAGCGTTGTCGAATGCGATTGGCGAGGCGAAGCGGGGGCCGACGCGGAATTGAAGAGGCGAATGGCGAAGAATGGCGAATGGGGAATAGGGTCTAAGTCCCTTCTCGGCCTTCACTATTCGCCATTCGCTATTTCGCCATTCGCCCGCCAGAAATCGGGTGGTTTCGGCCCCACCAGCGGCCTAAATCGGGAGCAATCAATGGAGGCACTCATGTTGTCACCCGATCGCAATCCCGACCTCACGCCGCTCGATACCGCGGCCGCCGATTACGACGTGGTGCGCCGCGCCATCGGCCACATCCGCAAGCACTGGCGCGAGCAGCCCGAAATTGATGCCATCGCCGAAGCTGCCGGCGTCACGCCGACCGAGCTGCATCATCTGTTCCGCCGCTGGGCCGGGCTGACCCCGAAAGCGTTCTTGCAGGCGCTCACGCTCGACGGCGCGCGCCAATTGCTGCGCGATTCCGCAAGCGTGCTCGATGCCACCTACGAAGTGGGCCTGTCGGGGCCGGGCCGGCTGCACGATCTGTTCGTCACCCACGAAGCGATGTCGCCGGGCGAATGGAAATCCGGCGGCGACGGGCTGACGGTGCGGTTCGGCTTTCATCCGTCGCCGTTCGGCAAGGCGCTGGTGATGGCGACCGAGCGCGGGCTCGCCGGCCTCGCCTTTGCCGACGCCGGCGAGGAAGACGCTTCGCTCGCCGACATGAAGCGGCGCTGGCCGCGGGCGAGCTACGTCGCCGACCCGGGGCGCACTGCGCCGATCGCACGGCGCATTTTCGATCCGAGGGAATGGCGCGAGGACCGGCCGCTCCGCGTCGTACTGATCGGCACCGATTGGGAAGTGCGGGTCTGGGAAGCGCTGTTGAAAATTCCGATGGGCAAAGTCGCGACTTATTCCGGCATCGCCAACAAGGTCTGCAAACCTGCCGCCGCGCGTGCCGTCGGCGCCGCGGTCGGCAAGAACCCGGTGTCGTTCGTGGTGCCGTGCCACCGTGTGATCGGCAAAGCCGGCGCGCTGACCGGCTATCACTGGGGCATCACCCGCAAGCAGGCGATGCTCGGCTGGGAAGCCGGGCGGGTTGGGGCCGCGGCGTAATGCTTTTTATTCACCTCTCCCCGACGGGGAGAGGTCGAGCGAGTAAGGCGAGCGAGGGTGAGGGGGCTCGGCGCTGAAATTTATCTCGTACGCCGAGCCCCCTCACCCCAGCCCTCTCCCCCTCGGGGAGAGGGAGAGTGGTTACGCCGCGAGGTCGCGCTTCTCGGCTACGGTGGAGTCCGCATTGAGCCGGTAGATCAGCGGCACGCCGGTCGCGATCTCGCGGGCGACGATTTTGTCGGCCGAGAGATGTTCCAGCACCATCACCAGTGCGCGCAGTGAATTGCCGTGCGCGGCGACGATGACGTTGTCGCCACGTAACACGCGCGGCAGAATCTCCTGGATGTAATACGGCAGCACGCGCGCGGCGGTGTCTTTCAGACTCTCGCCGCCGGGCGGCGCGACATCATAGGAACGCCGCCAGACCAGCACCTGCTCGGCGCCCCACTTGGCGCGCGCATCGTCTTTGTTCAACCCCGACAGATCGCCGTAGTCGCGCTCATTGAGCGCCTGATCTTTGATGACCGGAATGTCCTTCTGCCCCAGCTCCGCGAGCATCAGGTCGAGCGAATGCTGCGCGCGAACCAGCGCCGACGTGTACGCGACATCGAAGCGAATACCTTGCGCCTTGAGCTTTCGCCCGGCGGTCTGCGCTTCCACGATGCCCTTCTCGGTCAGTCCGACATCGCGCCAGCCGGTGAACAGATTTTTTTTGTTCCACTCGCTCTCGCCGTGGCGCACGAGCACAAGAAGCCGGTCACTCATTCGCTAATTCCCGCAGCAATTGCCGAGCGGGGGCAACGACCCCCGCGGACGGCTATACGGCAGTGCCTGAAAAGATAAAAGCCGGTCAAAGACGGTTGAAAATTACCGGCGCTTCGTCACCCGCTACGGACCCCAGCCGCCGAATTTGAAGTCGAGGCCGGCCTTGACGGTGTGAGCCGTGGTCTTTTCGCTCAGCGCAATCGGCACGCCGCCGAGGGTGCCGCTGAGATTGGCGGACCCGAGATCGACATAGAGATACTCGGTCTTGAACGACAGCCACGGATTGATCGCGTATTCGAGACCGGCACCCGCAGTCCAGCCGTTCTGCATGTTGGCGCTCGAAACCGAGCTCGTCGCGCCGAGAGCCGTGGCACTCGCCGACGACGTGGTGTGGCCGTAGGCCCAGCCGCCGGTGCCGTAGAGGAGCGCAACGGGTGTGACGAGGAAGCCGGCGCGGCCGCGCACCGTGCCGAACCAGTCGATTTTCGTTCCGGCATTGGCAGAAGCAAGCGGCGTCGAGGCGCTGGCGTTGCTCGAAATGTCCGTGCCATCGAAGTCGGTTTCCACGCCGATCACCCACAGCGGCGCGAGCTGCCAGTTAAATCCGGCCTGGCCGCCGCCGAGGAAGCCGCTCGAGTTGAGCGATGCATTCAAAGGTACACCGGCGAGCGCGCTCGAGTAATTGACGTTGTTGCCGCCGAAGCCGCCGTTGGCGCCGATATAGAAGCCGGTCCAGCTATACATGGGTGGCGGCGGAGGAGGATAAGGGGCTGCTTTGTAGACCGGCGGTCCCATATCGGCCGCGCAAGCCGCCGATGCGCCAAAAACGATGCCGATTGCGGCAAAAAGGATGTGCTTAACCGTCGCCATGACTACCTCCGCTGCGGGAAACACAGCTGGCGTCATGTGATACGCAACGCTCCGCCAGACGACGCCGATCGCCCGCGACACTCCCATCCATAGCGAAGAACAATTAAAATTCGGCTTACGCGGGCGATCGGGAGAAGTGCCCAGCCGCGGCGCGGATTTTTAGATGTCGTTAAGCCCCAACACATCCGCCATCGAATAGAGCCCCGGCTTTTTCCCGCGCGCCCACAACGCGGCGTGCAGCGCGCCGCGGGCGAAGATCATGCGATCCTCGGCACGGTGGGTGAGTTCGATGCGCTCAGCCGGTCCGGCAAAGGTCACGGTGTGGTCGCCGACCACCGTGCCGCCGCGCAATGAGGCAAAGCCGATATCGCCGGGATTTCGCGCGCCGGTCATGCCGTCGCGTCCGCGCACCGAATGTTGCGGCAGATCGATGCCGCGTCCGGCGGCAGCCGCACGGCCGAGCATCAACGCCGTGCCGGACGGCGCGTCGATCTTTTTGTTGTGGTGCACTTCGACGATCTCGATGTCGTAGTCGTCATCGAGCGTCTGCGCCACGCGCTTGACCAGCGCCGCGAGCAGATTGACGCCGAGGCTCATATTGCCGGATTTAACGATCGTTGCACGACTTGCGGCTTTTGCGATCGCCGACTCTTGTTCCGCCGAGTGGCCCGTGGTGCCAATGACGTGAACGATGCCGGCCGCGCTGGTCAGTTCTGCGAGGGCAAGCGTCGCGGCGGGGATGGTAAATTCGATCAGTCCGTCGGCCGACTTGATCAGCGGCGCGGCATCGCTGACCACCTTGATGCCATTTGGGCCCAGACCCGCGAGTTCGCCGGCATCGCGCCCGATCACCGGGGAGCCTGCAGCCTCGATCGCCCCGGCAAGCGTGACGCCTTTGGTCGCGGCGATGGCATGAACCAGCGCACGCCCCATGCGCCCGCCCGCGCCGGCGATCACCAATCGCATGTCGGAATTTGCCGAAGGCATAAATCTATCTCCGCTGACCGCGGATATACCGGGCTTACGGCAGCAACGCTACGGCTGCGGGCCGTCGTAACCCTCGACGATGATCATATCGACAATCGAGTGCGGCTGCCGCACCTTGATGTTGGCCTGGTATTCCGGCGACTGGTAGCAGGCCAGTGCCGCTGCATAATCCGGAAACTCGATCACCACGTTGCGCGAACGGCTCGCACCTTCGGTGCACTCATATTTGCCCGCGCGCACCACGAAGCGGCCGCCGTATTTCTTGAAGATCGCCGGATTGGCTGCGGCATAAGGCTTGTAACCCTCCTCGTCGTGCACTTCGACACGCCCGATCCAATAGCCCTTCGCCATCGTCACTTCTCCCTGGCTGATTGCTGCGCGATTTCCGCGACGATCGCATTGGCCGCGGCCTTCGGATCGGCCGCCGCGATGATCGGCCGCCCGACGACCAGATAATCGGCGCCTGCGGCGATTGCAGCAGATGGGGTCATGATGCGTTTTTGATCGCCGCTGTCGGCTCCGGCCGGCCTGATGCCCGGCGTTACCAACGAAATGTGCGGCCCGACAATCGCGCGCAGGTTTGCGGCCTCTTCGGCCGAACACACCAAGCCGTCCACGCCGATCTCGCGCGCTTGCGCGGCGCGTTCGGCGACGAGCTTGCGCACCGAGCGATTATATCCGGCGGCGGCGAGGTCGTTGTCGTCGTAGGAAGTGAGCACCGTGACGGCGAGGATGCGCAGGCCATTGGCGCGCGCTTCGACCGCCGCTTTCATGGTCTGCGGATACGCGTGCACAGTGAGGAATGTAGCGCCGAGGGATGCCACGCTTTTGACGCCGTTTGCGACAGTCGCGCCGATGTCGTGGAGTTTGAGATCGAGAAACACACGCTTGCCGGCGCCAATGAGCGTCTGCGCGTAAGGAAGGCCGCCGGCGAAGGCGAGCTGGTAGCCGATCTTGTAGAACGAAACCGCGTCGCCCAAGCGGGCGACCATGGCTTGCGCCGCTTCAACCGAGGAAACATCGAGCGCGACGATCAATCGGTCGCGTGGCTCGATCGGCATTGCCTATCCTTCCAGGCTCCTTTTCACGCCGCTGCCTGCGGCATCATGCCGGCCATGTCAATGAGCCGGCGGACGAGCGCCTTGAGCGCCGCTGCCGGCGTTTCATCCTTGAGGTTGTCCATGTCGTCAAACGCTTGTGCCGCGCGGCCGACCGTCACCTGCTCTGGAATCACCAACGCGCCGCAGCCGAGCTCCAGCACTTGCCGCAGCGCCATCAGTCCGCGCAAGCCGCCCGCGGAGCCGTTAGCCGCCGCGCCGATCGCAAAGACGCGGCCCTTGAAGATTGTGTAGTTCGGCTCGTTGCGGTCGCGGCCGCGCGAAACCCAGTCGATGGCGTTCTTGATCAGCGGCGGCACCGAAGCGCTGTATTCGGGGCTGGCGATGAATACGCCCTGATGCGCGCCGAGCATTTGTTTGAGTTCGAGCGCGTAGCGCGGCAGCGCGAAGTCAGCCGCAAGATTGGGATCGAACAGCGGCAACGGATAATCGGCAAACGAGATGCGCGTCACGTTGGCGCCGGCGAGCGCCAGCTCTTTCGCCACGAGCGCGGCGAGCCGCGCATTGAACGAGCCCGTGCGCAGCGAGCCAGCCGTCACCAGAATTTTCGGAGCAACCATGATCGGAAAACTTCAAGTGTTAAAAGTCAAAAATCAAGCTTTGCGATAAACCCAGACGCGCGCGGGCGGCAGATTCATCCAGATCCGTTCGGATGCTTCCGCCGAAAAACCGCTCAACCGCCGCGGCAGAGGCGAAGCGACCGAATAAGTAAACTGGACAAACGGCGCACCCGGCAACATCAGATCGAAGGCGTCGCGAATGAGGCGCAGCCGCATCTTGATTGGCTTGGTCACCAGCGGCAGGCCGGAGACGACGGCGGCGGCGGGCTGCAGGAGCAGCGTTTCAAGCAGACGGCGCATGCTGTAGGCGTCGCCCTGCACCAACGTGGCCTCCGGGTAGCGCGAACGCAGGATCCGGCAGAACGTCGGATTGAATTCGACCAGCACCAGCCGCGAAGGCGCGACGCCGGCCTGCACCAGCGCCTCGGTGACCGGCCCAGTGCCAGGCCCGAGTTCGACCACCGGACCATCGCTGTCGGGGTCGACATAGCGCGCCATGGTGCGCGCGAGAATTTTTCCTGAAGGCGTCACCGCGCCGACGGTGAGCGGCCGTTCCAGCCAGGAACGGATGAAGCGCACCTCGTCGTCGAGCCGAATGCCCCGCTTGCGTTCAAACTGGCGAATTTTCTGCTCGATCTTCTTGCTGATGCCGTCACGCTTTTGGTCGAGCAGCCGAAACTGGCGTCCGAGCTTGCGCTCGATAAGGATCTTACTCAGCTCCAACAGCCGGAGCTGTCGCTCGACCTTCTGTTCAAACATTTGCAGTCCCGGAACCGGCATGGCTTCCCACAACGCAATGTCACGCTTCTATTACATTCGCAAACTGATGACCAGCCGAGCGCGGCGCCCACCGCACCCGATGATACCTACAGAATTTCGCAAGTCATTGGAGAGACAATACATTCACGCGGAGGTCGCGCTCTTGCCTCCGAGCAGCTCTTTGACCTTGCCAAAAAAACCCGTGGACTCGGGGTGCGTCTCCGACGAGCAGAGGCGGTCGAACTCCGCCAAGAGCTCGCGTTGCTTCTTGCTGAGCTTCTGCGGCGTCTCGACGACCACCTGGACGTACATGTCGCCGCTCTGCCGCGACCGCAGCACCGGCATGCCTTTGCCTGGCAGGCGGAAGCGCTGACCGGTTTGCATGCCCTCCGGCACTTTGACCCGCGTTTTGCCGCCGTCGATCGTGGGCACTTCGAACTCGCCGCCGAGCGACGCCGTCACCATCGAGACGGGAACCCGACAGTGCAGGTCGGCGCCCTCGCGCTGAAAGAACTCGTGCGCACCCAGCGACAGGAAGATGTAGAGATCGCCTGCCGGGCCGCCGCGTACGCCGGCTTCGCCCTCACCGGCGAGCCGGATACGGGTGCCATCCTCAACACCGGCGGGAATGTTCACCGATAGTGTCCGCTCGCGCGTCACGCGGCCTGAGCCCGAACACGACGCGCACGGACTGTCGATCACCTGACCGCGGCCGTGGCAATTCGGGCAGGTGCGTTCGAGCGTGAAGAACCCTTGAGCGTGACGAACCTTGCCCTGCCCGGCGCACATCGGACAGGCCTTCGGCTTGGTGCCGGTCTTGGCGCCGGTGCCGGAGCACGCTTCGCAAGTGACCGAGGTCGGAATACGGACCGAAGCCGTCTTGCCGACGTAGGCTTCCTTCAGCGAGATTTCCATGTTGAAGCGCAAGTCCGCGCCGCGCTCGCGTCCAGAGCCGCGGCCACGGCGGCCGTTCATGCCGAACAGATCATCGAAAATATCGGAGAATGTGGTGGCGAAATCAGCGCCAAAACCGTGCGCCGTGCCTACGCCGCCGTGCTCGAATGCAGCGTGGCCGAATCGGTCATAGGCCGCCCTTTTGTCGGGGTCCTTTAGGACCTCATAGGCCTCGTTGAGTTCCTTGAAGCGGTGCTCGGCAGAATCGTCACCCGGATTGCGGTCCGGATGCCACTGCATCGCCTGCTTCCGAAAAGCGACCTTGATGTCACCGTCGCTTGCTGTTCGCTCAACCGACAGCGTTTCATAATAGCAGCGCTTGGCCATTCCCGCTCTAACCCTGCCTTACCCCCGCACAGCATCACAGCTGCGCACGATCCCCCAGAGGGCGTGAGCCCTTCAGCGGGTCAAAGCCCGACCGCTCTTTCTCGAAAAAGATGCACCCCCGGGTCAACCCCGGGGGCGCAGACTTTTCCAACCTATCGTTAGCGACAGCCGGCATCAAATGCCTCGCCGGATCAAGCCGACTTCTTGTTCTTCTTGTCGTCGTCGACTTCCGTGAACTCGGCGTCGACGACGTCATCCTGCTTCGCATCGGGTCCGGGACCACCGGCCGGTTGCTCGGCCGATTGCTTGTACATTGCCTCACCGAGCTTCATCGAAGCTTGCGACAGCGCGCTGGCCTTGGCGGTGATCGCTTCGGCGTCAGTGCCCTTCAAGGCTTCCTTGAGGTCGGCCATGGCGTTCTCGATCGCGCGCCGGTCGGCTTCACCGACCTTCGAACCATGCTCGGCAAGCGTTTTCTCGGTCGCGTGGACCAGTCCCTCGGCGTGGTTCTTGGCTTCGACTTGCGCTTTCCGCTTCTTGTCCTCTTCGGCGTGCGCTTCGGCGTCCTTGACCATCTTCTGGATATCGGTCTCGCTTAAGCCGCCAGAAGCCTGGATGCGGATCTGCTGTTCTTTGCCGGTGCCTTTGTCCTTGGCCGAAACGTTGACGATGCCGTTGGCGTCGATGTCGAACGTGACTTCGACTTGCGGCACGCCGCGCGGCGCCGGCGGAAGGCCGACCAGATCGAACTGGCCGAGCATCTTGTTGTCCGCCGCCATTTCGCGTTCGCCCTGGAACACGCGGATCGTCACCGCGGTCTGGCCGTCTTCGGCCGTGGAGAACACCTGGCTCTTCTTGGTCGGGATCGTGGTGTTGCGATCAATCAACCGCGTGAACACGCCACCCAGCGTCTCGATGCCAAGCGACAGCGGCGTCACGTCGAGCAACAGCACGTCCTTGACGTCACCTTGCAGCACGCCGGCCTGGATCGCAGCGCCAATCGCGACGACCTCGTCAGGATTGACACCCTTGTGCGGCTCCTTGCCGAACAACTGCTTCACCACTTCCTGGACCTTCGGCATGCGGGTCATGCCGCCGACCAGAACCACCTCGTTGATCTCCGCGGCGGACAGGCCGGCGTCTTTGATCGCCTGCCGGCAGGGTTCAATCGTCTTCTGAATGAGGTCATCGACCAGCGCCTCGAACTTGGCGCGGGTGAGCTTCATGGTCAGATGCTTCGGACCTGAGGCGTCCGCCGTGATGAACGGCAGATTGATCTCGGTCTGTGTGGTCGACGACAGCTCGATCTTGGCTTTCTCGGCCGCTTCCTTGAGTCGCTGCAGCGCGAGCTTGTCGCGGCGCAGATCGATGCCCTGCTCCTTCTGGAATTCGTCGGCCAGATAGTTGACGAGCCGCATGTCGAAATCTTCACCACCGAGGAAGGTGTCGCCGTTGGTGGACTTCACTTCGAACACGCCGTCGCCGATTTCGAGAATTGAAATATCGAACGTGCCGCCGCCGAGGTCGTAAACCGCAATCGTGCCGGTCTTGCTCTTGTCGAGCCCATAAGCGAGCGCCGCTGCGGTCGGCTCGTTAATAATGCGCAGAACTTCGAGACCGGCGATCTTGCCGGCGTCCTTGGTGGCTTGACGCTGCGCGTCGTTGAAGTAAGCGGGAACGGTGATGACCGCCTGCTCGACCTTGCTGCCGAGATAGGCCTCTGCCGTCTCCCTCATTTTCTGGAGAATGAAGGCGGAAATTTGCGACGGCGAATAGCTCTTGCCTTCGGCCTCGACCCAGGCGTCGCCGTTGGAGGCGCGGACGATCTTGTAGGGGACAAGCTTCTTGTCCTTCTCCACCATCGGATCGTCGTAGCGACGGCCGATCAGCCGCTTGACCGCAAAAATCGTTCGCTCGGGATTAGTGACCGCCTGGCGTTTGGCCGGCTGGCCTACGAGACGCTCGCCCTCGTCGGTAAAAGCGACGATGGACGGCGTGGTGCGCATCCCCTCTGCATTCTCGATGACTTTAGGCGTCTTGCCTTCCATCACCGCGACGCAGGAATTCGTGGTTCCTAAATCGATGCCAATGACCTTGGCCATGGTGTTAATCCTCTCTTTAGCGGCAGGTCGGGCAGGCCCTAACGGCGCCTTTGGTCCGACCCCCTTTTAGTCGCCCGGCCCATTTCCAAGCGACGTCCTTGGCTCATATAGGAGAGCATGATCTGGCCGCAAGACAGTCTCTGGGTTCAAGCGAGAGCACGGTTACGATGGGACCTGCCGCCGACGGAACGAGCGAGGTGATAAAGCCGCCGCCAGATTTTTCCGGGCTGCAAATCCATCCCGAATATCTCGACCGCGACGCACAGACGGAGTTGGTCGCCGCGTTGCGCGACGTGTTCGCTGCGGCACCGCTCTACGTGCCGCGGATGCCAAAGTCGGGGCGCCCGTTCACGGTGCGCATGTCCAACTGCGGACCGCTCGGATGGGTGTCCGACGAAGCCGGATACCGATATCAAGCGACGCATCCCGAGACTGGAAAGGCTTGGCCGACGATGCCGCCGACGCTCGTCACGATATGGAATGAGCTTGGTGGATACCCGGATTCGCCAGAAGCCTGCCTCATCAACTTTTATGGTCCGACTGCAAAAATGGGTTTGCACCAGGATCGCGACGAGGCCGACTTTGACGCACCCGTGATTTCAATCTCGCTTGGCGATTCCTGCCAGTTTCGGGTCGGCGGCCTCAAGCGCAGCGAACCCACGCGCACGTTTCGCCTCAGTTCTGGCGACGCGCTCGTTCTTGGCGGCGCGTCACGGCTCGCTTTTCACGGCGTCGAACGTATCTACCCCGGAACATCGCGCTTGCTCCCGGAGGGCGGACGGATCAATCTGACCCTGCGCCGGGTGACGCGCAGCGCGCCCGAGAGCTCCAGTTTTCAACGTTGATAGAGGTTCGGCATGCTCAGCTATTGCATCTCTGGCTCTATCCGAGCTCACGGCATTGCTGGCGCGCTGGCGCTTATGGTTTCGTCGGCGCTGTTCTCGACAATCTTGGCGAGCGCGGCCATTGCGGCGGACCCTGTTTTCCCACCTGGCTCCCGCGTCGGGTTGGTCCCGCCACCCGGCATGGTGACGAGCAATGCGTTTGACGGTTTTGCGGATCCGGAAAAGAACGCGGCCGTCCTCATTACCGTGCTGCCGGCGGCGGCCTATTCCCAGTTTGAGAAATCATTGGATGCCGACGTCCTGAAAAAACAGGGCGTCAACGTGGAGAAGCGCGAGCCAATCAAGCTCGATGGCGGCAAAGGCTTTCTGCTGAGCGGCCGGCAGGTGTCCGATAAAACCCGTTACCGCAAGTGGCTGCTGGTGGCCCTTGTCGACGACCTCACCGCACTGGTCACTGTCCAGGTCCCTGAGCAGGAGGCCCTTTATTCGGATCGCGTCGTGCGCGAGGCGCTTGTGACGTTATCGGTGCGCGCCAAGGTCCCGGAGGCGGAGGAACTCGGCCTCCTGCCCTTTGCAGTTGCCGATCTTGCCGGCTTCCATGTCGACGGCGTCCTTCGCGGGCGGGTGTTGATGTTGAGCGACTCACGCAAGGAGAGTCCCGAGGATGCCGCCAAGGGAGCGCTGGCGGTCACTGGCTCCCAAGCGCGTTTGCTGATCGCGGCAATGCCTAGTCCCCCCATCGACCCGAATGATCACGCGAATTTTGCCCGGCTGGCCTTCAACGAAATCGGCGGGATCAGGGACGTCCACCTGACCATGTCAGAGCCGCTGCGGATCGGCGGTCAGTCGGGGTATCAGACCATGGCGGAGGCCAAGGACGCAGCCACTGGTGCCGATATCAGAGTGGTGCAGTGGTTGCGGTTCGGCGGTGCCGGGTTCATGCAGATGATTGGCGTCGGTCCGGCCGACACATGGACAAGTGTTCTGGCGCGGCTGCGAGCGGTTCGCGATAGCGTGGAGCTGAAGTGATCCCGCGGCGCGCTTCAGCCGCCGCTCTCAGACTGCTCAGCCGGTGATGTTGTCGTTGGCCGACCGGACTATCGGCGCAGTCTTCGGGCCGCCTTTCGATACGCCGACCATCGCCGGGCGCAGCATGCGCTCGCCGATCATGTAGCCGGGCTGCACGACCTCGACGATGCTGCCTGCCGGGACCGAGGGGTTCGGCACTTCGAACATCGCCTGATGGACGTTCGGATCGAACTTCTCGCCCCGCGGCGTGAACTGGCGCACGCCGCTCTTCTCCAGCGCCTTGAGGAGCTCTCGCTCAGTCAGTTCGACGCCCTCGATAAGCGACTTGACGCCGGCTTCGGCGCTGGCGCGCAACGCCGGCGACACCGCATCGAGCGCGCGGCGCATGTTATCGGCGACAGCAAGCATATCGCGCGCAAACGATGTCACGCCGTAGAGCCGAGCATCGGTCACTTCCCGCGCGGTCCGCTTGCGCAGATTTTCCATCTCGGCAAGCGTTCGCAGCAGCTTGTCCTTGAAATCGGCGGCAAGCGCCGCCGGATCGCCCTCCGGGGCCGCGGCCGGCGATGGTGAAGCACCGGCCTCTTTCGCCGAGGCCGCTGCGTCCTCGGCGCGCGCGGTCTGTTCCGTCATATCGATACCCATCCGTTGCTGCCCCGGATATCAGGGCTCAAGGCACAAAAATCAAGCACGGCGGCGGAGCGGAACCGGCCCCCGGTCAACCGGCCCTAGCCCCCGAGCAGCTTGCTGACCACCTTGGCGGTGTAGTCCACCATCGGAATGATGCGCGCGTAGTTCAGCCTGGTCGGCCCGATTACGCCGAGGACGCCGACAATCTCGCCGGACGCGTCGTGGTACGGCGCGACAATCGTTGAAGAGCCCGAAAGCGAGAACAACTTGTTCTCCGACCCGATAAAAATCCGAACGCCTTCGGCCTGTTCGGCGCGGCCGAGCAGATCGACCACCTCGCGCCGGGTCTCAAGATCGTCGAACAACAAACGGACGCGTTCCAGATCCGCCAGCACCTTGAGGTCCTCAAGCAGATGCGCCTGGCCGCGCACGATCAGCTTGCGCTCGTCACGTTCGCCGCCCGACCAGCTGGCAAGGCCGGCGGCGACGACCTTCGTCGTCAGCTCATCGAGTTCGGCCTGCCCTTCCCTCACCCGCTGCTCGATCTCGGCGCGAACCTCAGCAAGCGTGCGACCGCGAATACGCGCATTGAGGAAGTTAGCCGCTTCGACGAGCGCAGATGTCGGCAAGCCGACCGGGATATTGAGGACGCGATTTTCAACCTGACCATCCTCCGCGACCAGAACCACGAGCGCCCGCTCCGGCTCAAGCCGCACGAACTCGACGTGCTTGAGCCGCTGGTTGGATTTCGCGGTGAGCACCACGCCGGCCGCGCGGCTTAAGCCCGAGAGCAGACCAGAGGCCTCGGTCAACACCGCCTCGAGCGACTTCGACTGACCGGCGCCTGCAACCTGTGCTTCGATGGCCTTGCGATCGTTTTCAGTAAGATCGCCGATCTGCATCAGCGCATCGACGAAAAAGCGAAGCCCGATCTCGGTCGGTAGCCGTCCAGCGGACGTGTGCGGTGCGTAGACCAGACCAAGCTGTTCGAGATCGGACATGACGTTGCGCACCGACGCCGGCGACAAAGTCATCGGCAGGATCCGCGACAGATTGCGCGAGCCGACCGGCTCGCCGGTCGCGAGATAGCTCTCGACGATGTGGCGGAAGATTTCGCGCGAGCGCTCGTTCAGCTGAGCAAGGCTCAACTGGCTCGTTGCAAGAGGCAGGTCGTGGCTGGCCAATGTTAACTCCAGACGCTGGCGCTCAACATATTTTACAGGTTTTTGCCGGCGATACCGCCTTTAAGACTTGTTCACTTGTTCCAGTTGTTCAAAGGCAACCTATCGGCAAGACGACCGCCAAGGCAAATTGAGGCCCTGCACGCTATTCTGCGCCCCACCCTTGTCGGTTCTACGTCCCGCCCCTAAAACACGGAGCCAATTGACACTGGCGAATAGTTTCGGCGCGGCGCGGCCGCCGCCGGCAGGGAGACTTTAAATGCGGCCTAGTCGCCGACAGCCTGACGAATTGCGGCCCGTGTCGCTCGAGCGCGGCGTTGTGAAATACGCTGAGGGCTCGTGTTTCGTGAAATTCGGCGATACGCACGTGCTCGTCACCGCGACACTTGAGGATCGTCTGCCGCCCTGGCTCAAGGGTCAGGCGCGCGGCTGGATCACCGCCGAATACGGCATGCTGCCGCGCGCCACGCTGGAGCGGACCCGCCGCGAAGCGTCAGCAGGCAAACAAAACGGCCGCACCGTCGAAATTCAGCGCCTGATCGGTAGGAGCCTGCGCACTGTCGTCGATCTGAAAGCGCTCGGCGAGCGGCAGATCACCATCGACTGCGACGTCATTCAAGCCGACGGCGGCACCCGCACCGCCTCGATCACCGGCGCCTGGATCGCGCTGTATGATTGTCTCGCCTGGATGAAAACGCGCCAGATGATCAGCCAGGATGTTTTGCGCGATCACATCGCGGCGATTTCCTGCGGGGTGTGCGGCGGCGTCGCGGTGCTCGATCTCGATTACGCCGAGGATTCCAACGCGGAGACCGACGCCAACTTTGTCCTCACCGGCTCCGGCAACATCGTCGAGGTCCAGGCCACTGCCGAGAAGGTACCGTTCTCGGAAGAACAGCTCACCACCCTGCTCGCGCTCGCGCGCAAAGGCGTAAACAAGCTGATCGACCTGCAGAAAATGGCGGTGATGTGAGTGAGGGTCATCGCCGGATCACAGGCCGCCTTGTGATCGCGACGCATAATCCCGGCAAACTCAAAGAAATGCGCGAACTGCTGGCGCCCTACCAAATCGAGGCCATATCAGCAGCACAGATGGGCCTCCCCGAACCCGACGAAACCGGAACGACCTTTCGCGCGAATGCGCGGATCAAGGCGGAAGCCGCTGCGCAGGCGTCGAGCCTCCCTGCCTTTGCCGATGATTCCGGCCTCGCGGTCGCGGCGCTTGGCGGCGACCCTGGCGTTTTTTCCGCACGCTGGGCGGGACCGGACCGGAATTTCGGCCGGGCCATGGAGACGATCGAAGAAAAATTGCATGCGCTCGCCGCGAGAGCGCCTGAACAGCGCAAAGCGCACTTTATCTCCTCGCTTTGTGTCGCGTGGCCGGATGGTCGTATGGCGGAATTCGAGGGGCGCATTGATGGGACGCTGGTTTGGCCGCCACGCGGCGACAAAGGCTTTGGTTACGATCCGATGTTCCTGCCGGACGGTCACGCGCGTACATTCGGCGAAATGACCGGCGACGAGAAACACGGCCTGCCGCCGCGCGGCCAAGGGTTGTCGCATCGCGCCCGCGCTTTCTTGAAGCTTGCGGAGGCGTGCCTTGAACGATGAACCGGCGGGCTTCGGCGTTTACGTCCACTGGCCGTTTTGTCTGTCGAAGTGCCCGTACTGCGACTTCAACAGTCACGTCCGCCACGCCGCGATCGACGAGACCCGCTTCGCGCGCGCCTTCGCCGCCGAAATCGCGGCGACCGCGGCCCGCGCGCCCGGCCGCACCGTGTCCACGATCTTCTTTGGCGGCGGCACGCCCTCGCTGATGCAGCCGGCGACGATCGCGGCAGTGCTTGATTCGATTTCGCAGCACTGGCACGTCGCGGCCGATGCTGAAGTCACGCTTGAGGCCAATCCAACCAGCGTCGAAGCCACGCGCTTTCGCGGCTACCGCGCAGCCGGCGTTAATCGGGTGTCGCTCGGTGTGCAGGCGCTTGACGATCGCGCGCTCGGAGCGCTGGGCCGGCTGCATACAGCGCGCGAGGCGCTCGATGCCGTCGCCATCGCGCGCAGCGTGTTCGAGCGCTATTCGTTCGATCTCATCTACGCGCGCCCGCAGCAGACGCCAGAGCAATGGGAAGAAGAGCTGAAACGCGCGCTCGCCGAGGCCGCAGAGCACCTTTCGCTCTATCAGCTCACGATCGAGCAGGACACGCCGTTCGCAACGCTGCACGCAGCGGGCAAGCTCATCACTCCCGACGATGATGCCGCGCGTGCGCTTTACGACACCACGCAGGAAGTCTGCGCGGCGCATGGTCTGCCCGCGTACGAGATTTCCAACCACGCGCGGCCCGGCAGCGAATGCCGGCACAATCTCGTTTACTGGCGCGCACAGGAATACGCCGGCGTCGGACCGGGCGCCCATGGCCGGCTCGACATCGATGGCTCGCGGCATGCGACCGCAACAGAGAAGCGCCCCGAAGCGTGGCTGGAGCGCGTTGAAAGCCACGGAAACGGACTCATCACTGACGACGTGCTGACGCGCGAGGAAATGGCCGATGAGTTTTTGCTGATGGGGCTGCGGCTCGCCGAAGGCATCGACCCCGCGCGCTATACTGCGTTGATGAACCGCTCGCTTGATCCGGCGCGGATCGCGGCGCTTCGCGAACACGGGCTGGTCGAAACCACGGAAGAAGGCCGTCTTCGCGTCAGTCTGCCCGGGTTTCCGGTGCTTGACGCTGTGGTCGCCGATTTGGCGGCGTGAAGGTGTTTAAGTTCCCGACCCGGTAAAGCTTCGCGGCGCGGGAGAGATGATCTGGCCGCCCGACGGAGTGACGCGCAGCACGGCAAGCCCGCGCTCATTGGTGCCGTTGGCGCGGAATCTGAACAGTCCATTGATGCCGGAGAAACCGGACGGATTGGTCAGAACTTGGGGCGAGAATCGTTGCGCGCCTTGCGTTTTGACCAAGGCGGCAATGAGCGCGACGGCATCATAGGCGAGCGTCGCAGTGCGTTGCGGCTCCAGTTTGAAGCGGGCCCGATAACGCGCGGCGAAATTGCGATAGCCGGTGGGATCCGGCGCGACGTACCAGGCGCCGTGGAGCGCGGCCGTCGCGTAGATGCGCTGATCGTCTTCCCATAACCCGCTGCCCAGCAGCTGAATCTTTTTGGTGTTGATGTTGTTGGCGGCCAGCGCCTGGACAACATCTGGTGCAGCGTCCCCCCCGTCGGGGATAAACAGTGCGTCGGCACGCGCCGCGGCCTGAGCGACCGTCTTGACCGGGGCTGCCATCGCCGTCTTGTCGTGGGTGTAGCGTTGGAGCGCGATGATCTTGGCGCCGCGGCGCGTCACATCCTGTTTGAATGCCGCTTCAACCACCGTGCCATAGGGATTGTCAGGAATGAGCGCCGCAAACGAGCGCTTACCGACCGAGGTCGCATATTGCACGATACGCTGCACGTCCGATTCAGGCAGGAAGCTCAACAAATAAACGCCGCTGGTCGCGACATTGGTATCGGTTGAAAAAGCGATGACCGGAATGTTGCGGGTCCGCGCGATCTGGCCGACAATCGTGACCGACTGCGCAAACAGCGGCCCGACGATAATCTCAGCGCCTTCATTGAGCGCCTGTTCCGCGGCCGCCCGTGCACCATCGGGCGTGCCGGCGTCGTCTTTCATCAGCAACTGAATGTTGCCATTGGCGTTGAATTCCGCGAACGCCATTTCCGCCGCGTTACGCATTGCCTGACCGGCGAGGCCGGCATTGCCGGCAGCCGACAACGGTAGAATGACCGCGACTTTGACCTGGCCGGTGCCGAGCGTTGCCCCTGGCGCCGGGGCTGTGCCCGGCGCGGAAGACAGGGAGGGCAGCGAGGAGAAGTAGTTTGAATTGTTCGTGCAGGACGCCAACAGAACGCTGGCTACAGCCAATACGCCGCCCAGTGCGCGGCGCCGTGTGGGCATGGCGACCGACCCCATAACCGGCAACTCCGCGGACACTCCGGTTCTCCCCAGCAGCGGACAAGCGCTGTGATATTAAGGCAGCCCCAATCTGTCATTCTGGCGGCGAATGGTTAACTAAATGAAAAAAATAGGGAATTCGCCGCGGCATGACGCCCCAACGGGGCGGCGCTAGGCTGCGATGATGAGCAAACCGCCCGGCCACAAGGATCGCGAACGGCGCTATACGCTCGGCGGCCATTCCTTCGACGCCGGCGAGGTCGCGCCCGGATTGCATATCGTCGCAACCCCCATCGGCAACCTCGGCGACATCACCTTGCGTGCGCTCGCGACGCTCGCAGCCGCCGATCTGATCGCCTGCGAGGATACCCGCGTTACGCGCAAGCTGCTCGACCGCTATTCCATCGTTACGCCGCTCACCCCCTACCACGACCACAACGCCGCCACGGCGCGACCCAAATTGCTGCAGCGGCTTGCCGAGGGAGCCACGATCGCGCTGGTATCGGATGCCGGAACGCCGCTTGTCTCCGATCCCGGATTCAAATTGGTTCGCGCAGCGCAGGAAGCGGGCTGTTCGGTAACCGCGCTGCCCGGCGCATCGGCGCCGCTGGCGGCACTCGCGGTCGCCGGTTTGCCGACCGATCAGTTCTTCTTTGCCGGTTTCCTGCCGCCCAAACAAAAAGCGCGGCGCGCGCGGATCGCCGAGCTCGGCCGCATCCCGGCGACGTTGTTGTTCTTTGAAACTGGACCGCGGATTACCGAGACCCTCGCCGATCTCGCTGCGGGGCTTGGACCGCGGGAAGCCGCTTTGTGCCGCGAACTCACCAAGCTGCACGAAGAGGTCCGGCGCGGCGATCTCGAAACATTGGCTCGAACTTATGCTGCAGGGGGTGAACTGCGCGGTGAATTCGTTCTCGTGGTCGCGCCACCGGCCGCGCAAGAGCAGCCGAGCGTTGACGACGCCGAGACGTTGTTGCGCCAGGCGCTCGCGCGGGTTTCGCTGAAGGATGCCGTCGGCGAAGTCGCGCTTGCGACCGGACTGTCGCGCCGCGACCTCTATCAGCGCGCACTCGTTCTCGTGAAGGAGCAGGACCATCGCCCGCCGCGCTAAGCCATCCGCGCGTATCGGCGAAGGCCCGCGCCCCGCGCGTGTCGCGGCGTTCCGGCTTGGGCTCTCCGCCGAAAGCCGCGCCGCGATATTGCTGATCGCCAAGGGCTACCGGATCGTTGCCCGGCGCTGGAAAACGCCGCTGGGCGAAATCGACATCATTGCCCGCCGCCGGGGCACTTTGGTCTTCGTCGAGGTCAAGGCGCGCGAGCGCGCCGATGACGCGGCCGAAGCCGTAACCGAGCGGACCAAACGGCGGATCATTGCAACTGCCGAACTCTGGCTCGCTCATCACCCTGAGGACGTGCAGCGCGATACCCGTTTCGACGTCATCCTCGTAGCGCCCGGCAGCATGCCGCAGCATATTGCCAACGCCTTCGATGCGAGCCGCTGAATTTCCGCCTTTGCGCCCATCGCCGTAGCGGTGGACGCCAAAATTGCGTAGACGTTGGCGCCCCTGCCCTCAGCCCAGATTGCTCACATGCCCTTGAATGTCGCCGTACAGATGGACCCGATCGAGCGGATTAATGTCCGCGGCGATTCGACTTTCGCGCTGCTTCTGGAAGCGCAGCTGCGCGGCCACAAGCTGTCGTACTACACGCCCGACCGGCTGGCGTTGCGCGACGGCAAAGTTTCCGCCTCGGTGCGGCCGCTGGAAGTGCGCGACACCGTAGGCGACCATTTCACACTCGGCGAGCCGCGGCACATCGATCTTTCTTCACTCGACGTGGTGCTGCTGCGCCAGGATCCGCCGTTCGACCTCGCCTACATCTCCTCGACGCACATGCTGGAGCGCATTCACCCGCGAACGCTTGTGGTCAACGATCCTGCTCAGGTGCGCAACGCACCAGAGAAGATCTTCGTCACCGAATTTCCCGATCTGATGCCGCCGACGGTCATCACCCGCGACCTTGAAGCGATCAAGGCGTTTCGCGCCGAACAGGGCGACATCGTCATGAAGCCGCTTTACGGCAAAGGCGGCGAGGCGGTGTTCCGTCTGGAGCGCGAGGATCTCAATTTCGGCTCGCTCTTTGATCTATTCACCGCGATGTTCCGTGAACCGTGGGTGGTGCAGAAATTCCTGCCCGCCGTGAAGCATGGCGACAAGCGCATCATTCTGGTCGATGGCGAATTTGCCGGCGCGGTTAATCGCGTGCCGGCGCCGGACGATCTGCGCTCCAACATGGTGCGCGGCGGCGTACCGAAAGCGACCGACCTTAGCGCGCGTGAGCGCGAAATCTGCGCGCGGCTCGGGCCGCCGCTGCGCCAGCGTGGCCTGTTGTTCGTCGGCATCGACGTCATCGACGGCTTTCTCACCGAGATCAACGTCACCTCCCCCACCGGCATCCGCGCGGTGAAGAATCTCGGCGGTCCCGATATCGCGGCGCTGGTCTGGGACACGATCGAGGCGAAACGGAAGAAAGCTTAGCCGCGGCCAAACGCGCACCGCAAGATCAGTCGGCGCACTGCATTCAATTCGAAGCTAGAAACACGCTAGCCTTCGCTTTCGATTTTCTCCCGCGCGGCGCTGGCGAGGAAAGCGGAACGCGTGAGTCCACGGCGTTCTGCGGCTTCGTCTATCGCGTTCAGGAGGCCGGCATCGAGCGAGAGATTGGCTTTAACCGGACGTCCCGCATCAAGCACAAGCGGCACATACGCAAGGATGCCGCCGCGCGTAAGTGCAGCGGCCACTTCCGGATCGGCGCGGAGCTTTTCGGCGGAACGAGGCTTTGGAATTCTCTCACCGTCAGCGCGGGCATCCTCCACCCACAGCGTGACCGCCTCGATCGCGTTTCGCAAAGCCGCATCGACAGTCGTGCCGCCTGAAGTGCAACCCGGCAGGTCGGGAACGACGACGCCGAATGCACCGGGCTTCCCATCAACGATCGCAACATAGCGCGCCACACAACCCTCCGTCATTGCCACCCGGCCTGACGCGCAATCGCACGGGCCACGCCCGGCGAAAGCTCGCGATGCCGCGGAACGATGATCCGGCCTGACTTGCTTGGGTGTTTGTAGATGTCGTGGTCACCACCGTGACGTTCGATCCAACCGTCCCGCTTGAGCCTTGCCGCCACTTTGGTCCGGTTGGTTTCGGCCTTGGTCACGGCGAGTGTTCTCTAATGCGCAAATATTGGCGCATTTAGGCCCGATAGGCAAGCCCGCTTTGCACGACGGCATCTGATCAAGCCGTAAAATCCGATGTCAGCCGCGCGCCGGTTGCGGCGCTGCCGCGCCGAAGCCCTTCGCCGAGGGTTTGGCGATTGTCAGAACCAACCCCGCCGCAATAAGGCACATCGCGCCGGCAATAAAGAACGCCGGCAAGTAGCTCGCAAACTCCGTGCGCGAGAAACCGGCGCCGAACGCCGCGGTTGCTGCGCCGATCTGGTGACCGGCAAAAATCCAGCCGAAGATCATTCCGGCACGCTCGCGGCCGAATCGGTCGGCGGTCAGTTTGACAGTCGGAGGCACCGTCGCGATCCAGTCGAGCCCGTAGAACACCGCGAACAGCGACAACCCGTAAAACGAGAAATCCGTGAACGGTAGGAACAGCAGCGAAAGCCCGCGCAGCCCGTAATACCAGAACAGCAGCCAGCGATTGTCGAAACGGTCGGATAGCCAGCCGGAGCCGATGGTGCCGACGAAGTCGAACACGCCCATCGTGGCCAGCACGCTCGCCGCAGTCACCGCCGCCAAGCCGTAGTCGGCGCACAACGTGATGAAGTGGGTCTGAATGAGCCCGTTGGTGCTCAAGCCGCAGATGAAGAACGTTGCGAACAGCACCCAGAACAGCGGCACACGGGCCACCTCCGCAAGGACGGTGAGCGGAGCCGATAGCAGAGACAGAATGCCGACGCCCGTTGGCGGAGGCGGCGTGACCGCGGTCTCGCCGTAGGATGGCAGATTGAGGTCACTTGGCCGGTCGCGCATCAGCACCAGCGCCGTGAGAGCCGCCACCACCAGCAGGGCGCAGACGAAAACGAGCGCCGCGCGCCAACCGAGATGCTCGGTCAGTTCTGCGATCAGTGGCAGGAATACCAACTGGCCGGTCGCCGAACTTGCCGAGAGGAGGCCGACGACGAGGCCGCGCCGCTGCGTAAACCAGCGCGCCGCCACCGTTGCCGCCAGCACGATCGCGGTGAGGCCTGAGCCGATGCCGACGACAAAGCCCCACAACAACACCAGCTGCCAAACCTGGGTCATCGCCAGCGAGCTGATGAGTCCGATAACGATCAGAGCAGCGGCAGCGATCATGACCCGACGCAGCCCGTAACGATTCATGAACGCCGCGGCGAACGGACCGAACAAGCCGAATAGCAGCAGGCGAATAGCCAGTGCCGTGGAAATCTGGGCGTTGGCCCAGCCGAACTCGTGCTCCAACGGCACGATCAGCACCCCAGGCGCGCCCATGGCGCCGGCGGTGACTAGCATGGTCAGAAACGTAACCGCGACGACAACCCAACCGTAGTAGATTTTGTGGCGGGCCAGGAATGTTGCGAGCCGAGAAGAGACCATAATTGCTTGACCCAGCGTGCTGAATTGCCTTAAATGACGCTCATCATCTTTTCTGTTGCGTATTGATGATGGTCATCATATGATTTGTCAATTGCTTTCGGTCATGAGTGGACCTCACATGAGGGTGAGCAGGGAAAAAGCCACCGAGACGCGCGAACGCATCCTCGATGCCGCCAGCGGGCTGTTTCGCGCCAAGGGCTTCGGCGGCATCGGCGTCGCCGACATCATGAAGGCAGCAGACCTCACCCACGGCGGTTTTTACGGCCATTTCGCATCCAAGGACGATCTCGTCGCCGAAGCAAGCCGGCGGTCGATGGCCAGGGCGACGACAAACTGGGCGCGTATTGTCGCCGATGCACCGGATAAGCCTTACGCCGCTCTCTTGGCGCACTACCTCGCCCCTAGTCATCGCGACGAGCCGGGCAAAGGCTGCGCCTTTGCGGCACTCGGGACCGATGCGGCGCGAGGCAGCGGCGCCGTGCGCAAAGCGTTTGCGGAAGGCTTGCAGTCGCTCCTCGACATCCTTGCCAATGCACTTCCCGGGTTCTCGAAGGCCGCAAAACGGCGCAAGGCGGTCGCAGCGATGGCAGCGCTCGTCGGCGCCGTAACGCTTGCGCGTGCGGTCGACGACGAAGCGCTCTCGAACGAGATCCTGGAGGCGGTACGCCACGAGTTGCGGGATGCTTCTTACCGCTGACGCTTGATCTTTCACTCTGTTCCCTAAATGTTCTTGCGTGCTGCGCATTGCGGCGGTGTGGATCGAATTTCCAAGATGCAGGGCAAGAGCACCCGCGTTGGCGTCTACAAGTGTTACCAGTGCCGCAAACCATTCAGGGCGACCGTCGGAACCGTATTCGAGGCCAGCCATGTGCCGCTACGCTTGTGGTTACAGGCTGTGCACCTTATGGCGTCCAGCAAAAAGGGCATTAGCAGCAACCAGCTTTCGCGGACCTTGGGCGTGACGCTCAAAACTGCGTGGTTTATGTCGCATCGCGTGCGGCTTGCCATGGAAGTGCTCGGCATGGAGCCGATGGGCGGTGCGGGAAAAGTCGTCGAGATTGACGAAACCGCCTCGGGCCGAGTTGAAGGCGCACCGAAGAAAGCCCGTCGCCTAATGGGCGGCTATGGGCGCACCGTTTTGACCTTGGTAGAGCGCGGCGGTTCCGCGCGCAGCTTTCACGTCGAAGGCACCACTTCGGCGCAACTTATCCCGATCATCCGCGCCAACGTATTGAAGGAAAGCGCGATCATGACCGACGCGGCAAGCTGGTACAAGTACATGAACCGCGACGGTCATTTCGCCAGCCATGATCGCGTTGACCACACTCAGGATGAATATGTGCGACGAGAGGGCGATAAGCTAATCACCACGAACACGGTGGAGGGCTACTATTCGATCTTCAAGCGCGGAATGAAGGGCATCTATCAGCATTGCGGCGAGAAGCACCTGCACCGATACCTCGCGGAGTTCGACTTTCGGTATTCAAATCGGATCGCACTTGGCGTCGGCGACGTTGCCCGTGCTGATCGCGCGTTGAAAGGCATCATCGGTAAGAGGCTGACTTACCAAACAGCTAGTCACTGAGAGGCCTTATGGGAAAACTCGGCGAAAAGCAGAAAAAAAGGCCCAAGATCACTGACAAGAACCAATCCGAGCGGTTCAAGGAAACCGCTCGGGAGCTTGGCGCGGATGAATTGTCAGACGCCTTCGACAAAATTATTGGTGAATTGGGGCACCAATCGAAGGAGCGCGACAATGGGAAAAACGGCGGATAACGAAGCAATCAAACTCAGGGCGACTTGGCTAAACAATACGTCTGTCGGAGCGTTCGTCGGCGGTTTTGCAGTCCCTTATTTTGCCTATAGCGAACGACTAGTAGACAAAGGGCCACCCCCTTTCAGCGAACATTTCGCGATATTCTCCGCGTTTGTTGTGGCTTGGGCGATCGCCTTTATTTTCCGCCGACGTGCGGATCAAATAATCAAAACAATCAAGGATTAGCTACTGGGTACGGGATAGATAACATCGCCGTGCTGAACAGGCTTCCGCTACTGTTCGCTGCGGGCGGGGGCGGACATGGTCCAGCGCGTTTCAACGGTCGCGTTCGAAGGCATCGAGGTCAGACCCGTCGATGTCCAGGTGCAGGTCGCGCCCGGACTGCCGGCCTTCACCATCGTCGGCCTTCCTGACAAAGCAGTCTCTGAAGCGCGCGAGCGCGTCCGTTCGGCGATGATCGCTTCCGGCTTGGCACTGCCGGCCCGCCGCATCACCGTCAATCTGGCCCCGGCTGACTTGCCGAAGGAAGGCAGCCACTACGATCTGCCGATTGCGCTCGGCCTGATGGCGGCGATCGGCGCCATTCCGCACGATGCGCTTTCAGGCTTCGCAGTGCTCGGTGAGCTTGGCCTTGATGGTTCGATCGCAGCCGTGGCCGGCGTGTTGCCTGCGGCGATCGGCGCTAATGCCCGCGGCGAGGGATTGATCTGCCCGGCGCGGTGCGGCCCGGAAGCCGCTTGGGCGAGCCCGGAGATTGAGATCATCGCGGCGGCTTCGCTCATTCAACTCGCCAATCACTTCAAGGGCACGCAGGTGCTCTCGCGCCCACAGCCAAAGATACTGGAAGTACAAGGCACGTTACTGGATCTTGCCGACATCAAGGGTCAGGAGAGCGCCAAGCGCGCGCTCGAAGTCGCGGCCGCCGGCGGCCACAATTTACTGATGGTCGGGCCACCCGGCGCTGGCAAGTCGATGCTCGCAGCGCGCTTACCTTCCATTCTGCCGCCGTTGGCGCCGGCCGAGCTTCTTGAAGTTTCCATGGTGGCCTCGGTCGCCGGCCAGATCCAAGGTGGCGCACTGACCAACCGGCGTCCGTTTCGGGCGCCGCATCATTCCGCCAGCATGCCGGCGCTGGTCGGCGGCGGATTGCATGCGCGCCCGGGCGAAGTCTCGCTCGCGCATCATGGCGTGCTGTTTCTCGACGAGTTGCCGGAATTCCAGGCGCAGGCGCTCGACTCGCTGCGCCAGCCACTCGAAGCCGGTGAAGTTTCGATTGCGCGCGCCAATCACCGCGTCACTTATCCGGCGCGCTTTATGCTGGTCGCGGCGATGAATCCGTGCCGCTGCGGCCGCGCCGACGAGCCCGGTTTTACTTGCCGCCGCAACGCCAATGCACGCTGCGCGGCGGATTATCAGGCACGCATTTCCGGCCCGCTAATCGACCGCATCGACCTGCACATCGAAGTGCCTGCGGTGACCGCCGCGGATCTCATCCTGCCGCCACCGACCGAAGGAAGCCGCGAAGTCGCCGACCGCGTGGCGCAGGCCCGCGAGCGCCAGGCAGCACGCTACGCTGCGATCGGATTGCCGCACATCCGCAGCAATGCCGCTGTCTCCGGCGCGGTGCTCGAAGATGTAGCGCGCCCCGATGCAGGCGGAATGACGTTGTTACGCGAAGCCGCCGACGCGATGCGACTTTCGGCGCGCGGCTACCACCGGGTGCTGCGTGTCGCGCGCACGCTTGCGGATCTCGACGGCACAGAAAAAGTCGGCCGCGTGCACATTGCCGAAGCGTTGTCATACCGGGCACTCGCGGACGAAATCAGACGCGCGGCATAAAATCTCACGCCCCGCTGGCGACGTTGATTGCGCCGCGCATGCCGATCGCGGACAGAAATTCGTGACGGGTTTCGGCGTGATCGCGAAACACCCCGAGCATACGGCTGGTCACCATGCTGACGCCGGTCTTGTGGATGCCGCGCGTCGTCATGCACTGGTGCGTCGCTTCGGCGACGACCGCGACGCCGTGCGGCTTGAGCACCTCGTCGACACAAGTCGCGATCTCCGCGGTCATCTTTTCCTGGATCTGAAGCCGCCGCGCATAGACTTCGACCAGCCGCGCCAGCTTGGAAATGCCGACGACGCGATTGCGCGGCAGATAACCGATGTGCACGCGCCCGATGATCGGCGCCATGTGGTGCTCGCAAAAAGATTCGAAACGAATGTCACGCAGCACAACGACCTCGTCGTAGCCGCCGGTCTCCTCGAACGTCCGCTTGAGATACTCGCGCGGATGATCCTTGTAACCGGAAAACCATTCCTCATAGGCGCGCACGACGCGCGACGGCGTGGCGCGGAGGCCCTCGCGTTCAGGATCGTCGCCCGCCCAACTGATCAGGGTGCGCACCGCCGCCTCGGCCTGCTCGCGCGTCGGCCGCACCGGCTGTGCCGCACCAGCCGACTTCGCGCGCGAGCGCTTTGCGTTCACAATACTGTCCATTCCAACTCTCCCGGGCGCGCCAACGTTCTCGCGATGTCCAATCGAACGGTCCGGCGCGATGTTAACAAAGCATTATCCCTTGCTCCAATCGTCCACCCCTCTGGCAAGGGATACGCAAGGGTTCCCAGGCCAAGATACCAGCCAAGATACGCATCACTGCATCGATAACAACGGGCACCGCGCGGATTTGGCTTAAGCCCGCGCCGCGTTGCCGAGCGGGATAGGGACCATGCGCCCTCGCGCCACCCTTCGAAAACCCGCAATCCTCGGCCGCAGGCTGTACTCGCTTGTCATCCGGGCCGTCGTCATCACGACGATGGCGTTTGCGGTCGCTTTCGGCTTCCTCTCGGGAGCGACGTCGCCCTCGGCCCACTACGACCCGTACATGTTTGCCATCGGGGTCTCGTCGCTGTTCGGCGCCGCCTGCGGTGCGATGGGGATTCTGTTCTCGCGCATCCGTCAGATGAAGGCCGAGCTGCGGGCGCTCGAAGCGAACCTCGACGAGGCGGCGGACCGCAATTGGGAAATCCGGGAAGCCCAGGAACGCACCGCAAGCTTCTTCGAAGCGCAAGACGACGTGATCGTGCGCCGGAACGGTCTCGGCGGGATCACTTATGCCAATGATGCCTTCTGCGCGCTGGCCGGCCGCGACCGTAAATCAATTCTCACCACGGATTTCGCGCTGCCGGTTTTGGAGCAGAGTGAAACCACTCGTCTCGCCGACGGCACGCGCGCCCAAGATCAAAAGATCGCTGCCGCGGGCGGCGCACGCTGGATCGCCTGGCGCGAGGTCAACGTCCGCTCCGATGGCTCAAGCGAAATACAGAGCGTCGGTCGCGACGTCACCGACCGTGTCAACGCCGAGCGCGCACTCGCTGAAGCGCGCGATCAGGCGGAGACGGCGAACCGCGCCAAGTCCCGTTTTCTCGCGATGGTGTCGCACGAGATCCGCACGCCCCTGAACGGCATTCTGGGCATGGCCGACCTTCTGGGCGACACTCCGTTGTCGCCTGAGCAGTCGACTTATCTGAAAGCAGTGAAAACCTCAGGCGAAACGCTGTTGTCGCTGATCGAAGAGGTGCTCGACTTCTCCAAGATCGAAGCCGGCAGGCTTGATCTTGCGGCACGCCCGTTTGCCCTCGCCGACTTTGTCGAGGAGGCGGTTGAGCTGCTCGGACCTCGCGCCCAAGCCAAAGGCCTGGAAATTTGCTGCTACGTCGATGAGCGTTTGCCGGCGCGGGTCGTCGGCGATGCCGCGCGGCTCCGGCAAGTTCTGTTCAACCTCGCCGGCAACGCCATCAAGTTTACCGAGCATGGCGGCGTCTCGATTATTGTCGAGCCGAGCACGACGGAGTTGATTGCCATTTCCGTTCGCGACACCGGTATCGGCATCTCGGCCGAAGATCAGGCGCGCGTCTTTCTGGAATTCGAGCAAGCTGATGGCGGTTCGACGCGGAAGTTCGGCGGCACTGGACTCGGCCTCACCATCTCGAAAAGAATTATCGAGAGTATGGGCGGCTCGATCGCGGTCGAGAGCACACCCAGCCAAGGAGCTACGTTCCACGTCAGCATTCCGCTGCCGCGCACCAACGATAACGATGAACCGCCACTCGCGGTACCCGATCTGGCCGGCCAGGACATTCTGATCGTTGCCCCCGCGGCGATTGAACCGTCCTTGATCGCACGGCGTCTGCAGCGCTGGGGTGCCCGCACAAAAATCGTCCCCGACGATCAAGTGGCGGCGGCACTTGTGCCTGAGCAATTGTGGAGCGCCGTTCTGGTCGATCACGCGCTGGGCACATCCGCGAGTGAGACACTTGCTCGAATGGCGGCGGCAATCCCGCGCCGGCTCATCATGGTCACGCCGGCGATGCGTGGTGAACTTGCAGCCCTCAAGCAGGCGGGCTTTACCGGCTACTTGATCAAGCCGGTCCGCGCGGCTTCCCTCGCGGCGCGTTTCTCGACGGAAGACGTGTTCGATCCCGGCGCCGCAATCGAGCCCGTGGAAACGCAAAGCGTCGCCCGTGCGGGTGCCGGCCTCTCAATCCTGGTTGCGGAGGATAACGAAATTAACGCGATGCTCGCGCGTGCCCTCCTGGTCAAGCTTGGCCACCGCCCAACGATGGTGGAAAGCGGCACGGCAGCCATCGAAAGTTGGCTCGCGGCGCGCGCCGCCGGTATGTCTTACGACCGCGTGCTGATGGACCTGCACATGCCGGGCATGGATGGCCTGGAAGCGACGCGCCGGATCAGGACGATCGAAGCACAGACCAAGTCACCGCGGACGCCGATCCTCGCGCTGACCGCCAATGCCTTCGCCGAAGACCGCGACGCGTGCCTCGACGCCGGCATGGATGGATTTCTGGTCAAGCCGCTCGACCGCGAACGCCTCGCCGCGGCACTCTCAGCACCGGGAAGCGCGGCGCTCGCAGCGTAGTACCGGGCTCCTCCGCGACCTTATAATCTTCGCAGCGCCACTTCCTCGACTTCGTGGCTCTCGCCCTTCGTCAGGATCAGATCGGCGCGCGGGCGCGTCGGCAGAATGTTTTCGTGGAGATTGACGAGGTTGATGCGATTCCAGATCGAAGTCGCCACCGCGGTTGCCTCTTCATCGGACAATCCCGCGTAGCGATGAAAATAAGATTGCGGGTCGGCGAACGCGGTGCTCCGCAGCGCCAAAAAGCGATGGACATACCACGACAGCAACACGCCTTCGTCAGCATCGAGGTAGACGGAGAAATCGAAAAAGTCGGAGACGAACGGAACGGCCTTGCCGTCCCTCGGAAGGCGGCCGGCCTGCAAGACATTCAGACCCTCGACGATCAAAATCTCCGGCCGGTCGATTTCGATCCATTTGTTTGGAATCACATCGTAGACGAGATGTGAATAAACCGGCGCCAGCACCGGCCGGCGGCCCGCTTTGATGTCCGAGAGGAAGTGCAGCAACGCCGGAAGGTCATAACTCTCCGGGAAGCCTTTTTTCTCCATCAGGCCTTCGCGCTCGAGCACCGCATTGGGATAGAGAAATCCGTCGGTGGTGATGAGGTCGACCTTGGGCACGTTCGGCCAGCGCGCGAGCAGCGCTTGCAGCACGCGCGCGGTGGTCGACTTGCCGGCCGCGACCGAGCCGCCGACGCCGATGATGTAGGGCATCTTGGCGTCTTCGGTGCCGAGAAAACCCTGTTGCGCGCGAAACAGCCGCTGCGTCGCGGCGACGTAGAGCGACAGCAGCCGCGACAGCGGCAGATAGATTTCCTCGACCTCCGAGATGTCCAGCCGGTCGTGGACTGAGCGCAACCGGGCGATCTCCTCGCGCTCAAGCGTCATCGGCGTGTCCGCGCGCAACACCGCCCATTCCGCCCGCGAGAATGCGCGATACGGCGAGACCTCAGGCTCGGTGCGTTGCTCCATGAGGAATGCTCTCAGCCGCCCTTACGCGCGGCCTTCTCGTCGAGGCCCGACTGGCGCGTTCGCGCCGCCAATTCAGCCTCGACGTCGGCAAGCGAAACGTCGCGGATGTGGAGCACCACAAGCAGGTGATAGAGCAGGTCGGCAGCCTCAGCGGTCATGCGATCCCGGTCCTCACTGACGGCCGCAATAGCCGCTTCGACGGCTTCTTCTCCCAGCTTCTTGGCGCAATGGATCACGCCGCGTTCGATCAGTTTGCGCGTATACGACACGTCCGCGCTTGCTTTGGCGCGGTCCTGAACACGTTTTTCCAGGTCGTGGATGGTGAACGAGGTCATCGGCGTTCCTTACCACCTCTCCGCTCACGCCGGGAGTGGCCGGTATGCATGTAAGTTGTGCTCAATCGGCCGCTCAGGGGCACACGGGCTACTACGGATCAAGCCGCATCGGCAGGCCGGCGCCGGCCATATAGGCTTTGGCTTCGCGCACGGAATGCTCGCCGAAATGGAAGATCGAGGCGGCCAGCACCGCGCTCGCGTGCCCGTCGCGAATGCCTTCGACCAGGTGTTCGAGATTGCCGACCCCGCCGGAGGCGATGACCGGCACGGTGACGGCGTCCGCGATGGCGCGCGTCAACGCAATGTCAAAGCCCCTACGGGTGCCGTCGCGGTCCATCGACGTGAGCAGGATTTCGCCGGCGCCGAGCGCGACTACTTCGCGGGCGTAGGCGACCGCGTCGATGCCGGTCGGATGGCGCCCGCCATGGGTGAAGATTTCCCAGCGGTCCGGTTCCGGCGGCTTCGATACTTTTTTGGCGTCGATCGCGACCACGATGCACTGGTCGCCGAATTTTTCCGCCGCCTCTTTGACGAAGGCCCGGTGCGCGACCGCGGCCGTATTGATCGATACCTTGTCGGCACCGGAGGAAAGCAGCGCGCGGATGTCGTCGACGGTGCGCACGCCGCCGCCGACGGTCAGTGGCATGAAGCAGGCTTCGGCGGTGCGCTGCACCACGTCGAGCATGATGTCGCGATCTTCGTGGCTCGCGGTGATGTCGAGAAACGTCAGCTCGTCGGCGCCGGCTCCATCATAGGCGATGGCCGCCGCGACCGGATCGCCGGCATCGCGCAGGTTAACGAAATTGACGCCCTTGACGACTCGGCCGTCCTTTACGTCGAGGCACGGAATAACGCGGACCTTGAACATGTCAGGCGGCCCGCGTCGCGCGGATCAGTTGCAGGGCCGCCGCGGCATCGAGCCTGCCGTCGTAAAGCGCGCGACCGATGATCGCGCCGGCAAGCCTGTGCGCGCGGGGCGCAAGAAGTGCGTGCACGTCGTCGAGCGAAGCAAAACCTCCCGACGCAATGACCGGAATCGACACCGCATCGGCGAGAGCGACCGTGGCATCGAGATTGAGACCGCGCAGCATGCCGTCGCGCGCGATGTCGGTGTAAATGATCGCAGCAACACCCGCATCTTCGAAGCGTTGCGCGATATCGAGCACGGTGAGTTCGGAGGTCTCCGCCCAGCCTTCAACCGCAACTTTGCCATCGCGGGCGTCGAGGCCAACAGCAATGCGGCCCGGAAACGCCTTCGCCGCATCCTTCACCAGCGCCGGATCGCGCACCGCGGCAGTGCCAATGATGACGCGCGCGACACCTTTATCGAGCCAGCTTTCGATGCGAGCGCGATCGCGGATGCCGCCGCCGAGTTGCACTGGAATTTTCACCGTAGCGAGGATGCGCTCGACCGCCGCACCGTTCTGCGGCTTCCCCGCAAAAGCGCCGTCGAGATCGACGATGTGAAGGTATTCAAAACCCTGGGCCGCAAACGAACGCGCCTGCTCGGCTGGATCGCGATTAAACACAGTCGCCCGCGCCATGTCGCCCTGTTCGAGACGCACGGCTTCGCCATTTTTGAGATCGATCGCCGGGAAGAGGATCACGGCTTCCACTGCAGAAAATTTGCAATCAGCGCCAGGCCGAGTTTTTGACTCTTCTCAGGATGAAACTGCGTGCCGACAATATTGTCCCGCCCCACGATCGCGGTAATCGCGCCGCCGTAATCGGCGTCGGCGACAAGATCGTCGCGGCGCGCTGGATTGAGCTGATACGAGTGCACGAAATAGGCGTGCAGGCCTTGCGGTCCGAGCGTAAGACCGTCGACCAGTTTGTGCGGCCGCGAAACATTGAGCGTATTCCAGCCCATGTGCGGGATTTTCAATTGCGGATCGTCGGGCGTAATGCGATCGACCTCGCCGGCAATCCAGCCCAGCCCGTCGCTCACTTCGTATTCGCGCCCGCGGTCGGCCAGAAGCTGCATGCCGACGCAGATGCCGAAAAACGGCCGGCCCTTCTTCAGAACCGCCTCCTCGATCGCCTCGACCATGCCGTCGACCGCATCGAGCCCGCGCCGGCAATCGGCGAAGGCGCCAACACCCGGCAGTACAACGCGATCGGCCGCGGCCACCGCACGCGGATCGTTGGTGACGACAATCGGCTGATCGAGGCCGGCGTCATGCGCGGCGCGCTCGAACGCTTTGGCCGCCGAGTGCAAGTTGCCGGAGCCGTAATCAACGATCGCCACGGTCACCTAGCGGCTCCGGGCTCGGGAAACAGGCCGATGATGTCGGGCGCCGGAGATGTGTGCGGCGTCGGCGATGGTGGTGCAGCAGGCGGGCCCGGAGGCGAGGCAGTCGGCCCCGGGCGCGGATCTGAAGCGCGGCGGAGCCAAGAGTCAAAAAAGCGGCGCTCGGCGTCTTCGAGATTATCGCCGCTGACCACGCCGATATTCTTCCAGCCGCTTCGCGCCAGCTTAAAGCGCCGCAAGGTCGCCGCTTCGATGCCAACCAACAGCGCGATCAGAAATCCGATCAAGCCGAGTAGCGGACTGGAAACTCCAAGATAGCGCAGCGCCGATTCGAGACCGACGACGACAGCCACGTAGATCAACAATATCAGCCACATCCGGTGCCACAGCATCCACAGCACCGAAAACACGAACGCCCAGAAATAGAAGCCGTCGCGGACGAAAACAAAACGCTCCGGGTTGGGAGCGGCTTCCGCAGCGCGCAACGGCGGTTCATGAACGGTGTAAATGGACATGGCTCGTTTCCAATATTGCCAATGTTGTCAGCTACGGCAGTACAAACAAGGGCCGTCTAGCCGCCGAGCGTGCCTTTGGTCGACGGCACTTCGTGCGCGGCCCGCGGGTCAATGGCGACGGCAGCCCGTAGCGCGCGCGCCAGACCTTTGAAGCACGATTCAGCGATATGATGGTCATTAGTGCCGTAAAGCGTCGCCACATGCAGGGTCATGGCCGAATTAATCGCAAAGGCCTGAAACCATTCCTGCACCAGCTCGGTGTCAAACGAACCGACCTTATCGCGCACGAACTCGGCGCTGAACACCAGGAACGGGCGGCCGGAAATATCGACGGCAACGCGGGTCAGCGCCTCGTCCATCGGCACGTGCACGTCGGCGTAACGGGTGATGCCCTTCATGTCGCCGAGCGCCTGTTTCACCGCCTGGCCGAGCGCGATGCCGACGTCCTCGGTAGTGTGATGATGATCGATGTGCAGATCACCCTTGGCCTTGATGTCGAGGTCGATCCGCGAATGCCGCGCAAGCAGATCGAGCATGTGATCGAGAAAGCCGATGCCGGTCGCAATCGACGCGCGGCCTTCGCCGTCGAGATCGACGGCGACCTCCACGCTGGTTTCCTTGGTCGTTCGTTTCACGGATGCCTTACGCATCATAGTCTCCGCGGCGCGCGGCGCTTTTTATCAGGGGTTTGCCTGCTTCGCCATCTTCTGAATAGCGGATTTGCAATACCGCTACTCAAGTCATAAATCAGGCGCTGGACAAAGGCTTTTCAGCACATGTTACCTGCCGAATCCGGCCAATCCGCGCTCTGGCACGGCACCACGATCCTGACTGTCCGCAAGGACGGCATTGTCGCCATCGGCGGCGACGGCCAGGTATCGATCGGTCAGACCATCGTTAAAGCCAATGCGCGCAAGGTTCGCCGTCTCGGCGGCGGCGAGGTGATCGGCGGCTTTGCCGGCGCGACCGCCGACGCGTTTACGCTGTTTGAGCGGCTGGAATCGAAGCTTGAACAGTACCGCGGCCAGCTCATGCGCGCCGCCGTCGAGCTTGCCAAGGATTGGCGCACCGACCGTTATCTTCGCCGTCTCGAAGCCATGATGATCGTGGCCGACAAGGATGTGTCGCTGGTGCTCACCGGCACCGGCGATGTGCTTGAGCCTGAAGCGGGCATTGTCGGTATCGGCTCGGGTGGAAATTACGCGCTTGCCGCTGCGCGCGCGCTTGCCGACGGTCCGCTCGACGCCGAGGCCATCGTGCGCAAGTCGCTCGACATCGCCGCCGACATTTGTGTCTACACCAATCGGAATGTCACCGTCGAAACGTTGAACAACGCTTGATCGAAGTGGCCTTGATCCAAGTGGTCTTAAATTCAAGTGGTCTTAGTCCAAGTAGTCTTGGTCCAAGTGGCGCAGTTCGAATGGTACGCGACGCATGAGTGATTTTTCTCCCCGCGAAATCGTTTCTGAACTTGATCGGTTTATTGTCGGCCAAGGCGACGCCAAGCGCGCCGTCGCGATCGCGTTGCGCAACCGCTGGCGCAGGCTTCAGCTTGACGACAAGCTGCGCGAAGAGGTGCTGCCGAAGAACATTCTGATGATCGGCCCGACCGGCGTCGGCAAAACCGAAATCTCGCGTCGGCTGGCCAAGCTCGCCGGTGCGCCGTTCCTCAAAATTGAAGCGACGAAGTTCACCGAAGTCGGCTACGTCGGCCGGGATGTTGAGCAGATCGTGCGCGACCTGGTCGAGATCGCCATCGCGCTGACGCGGGAAAAGAAACGCAAGGACGTTCAGGCCAGGGCTCAGCAGGCCGCCGAATCCCGGGTCCTCGATGCGCTCGTCGGCGCCAATGCCAGCGCTGCGACCAAGGAAGCATTCCGCCGCAAGCTGCGCACTGGCGAACTCAACGACAAGGAAATCGAGATCGAGGTGCAGTCGTCCGGCGGCATGCCGCTGTTCGAAATTCCCGGCATGCCCGGCGCCCAGGTAGGCGCCATCTCGATCGGCGACATTTTCGGCAAACTCGGCGGCGGCCGCACCAAGACGCGACGCGTTACGGTGCACGATTCCTACGAAATCCTGATCAACGAAGAGTCTGACAAACTGCTCGATACCGAGCAGCTCACCCAGGAATCCATCAAGACGGTCGAGAACAACGGCATTGTCTTTCTCGACGAGATCGACAAGATTTGCGCCCGCGACGGCCGGATCGGCGGCGACGTGTCGCGCGAGGGCGTGCAGCGCGATCTCTTGCCGCTGATCGAAGGCACCACGGTCGCGACCAAGCATGGACCGGTGAAGACCGACCACATCCTCTTTATCGCCTCGGGCGCGTTCCACACGGCTAAGCCTTCTGATCTCTTGCCCGAGCTGCAGGGCCGGCTGCCGATCCGCGTCGAACTAAAACCGCTGACGCGCGACGATCTCCGCCGCATTCTGACCGAGCCCGAAGCTTCGCTGATCAAGCAGTACGTGGCGCTGATGCGAACCGAAGGTCTGGTGCTGGAATTCTCCGAAGACGCGATCGACGCCGTTGCCGATACCGCAGTAGCGGTGAATTCGAGTGTAGAGAATATCGGCGCAAGGCGCCTGCAGACCGTGATGGAGCGGGTGCTCGACGACGTATCCTTCAGCGCATCGGATCGATCAGGCGAGACCGTCAAGATCGATGCCGCTTACGTGCAACAGCACGTCGGCGATCTCGCCAAGAATGCCGATCTGAGCCGGTTCATTCTTTAAGCGTTCGCGACAAAGTGTTCGCGGCGGTCAGCCGCGGAGAAAATTCGGTCCCTGCCGTTCGCGGCTGATTTCGCGGATGATCGCCATCCACTTCTCGACCTGAGCAAAGGCTCGTTGGTCGGCGCTATTGCCACGGTTTGAATGGGACTTCGGCGGCGTATCGGCGGCTTCGGACATGACGCAAATTACTCCAACGACGAATGCGATTTTCGCCGGCTTTCATGGCCGATTTTCGTCTCCGCTGCGGTATTCCGATTGTTAAGGTTAAGAACGGCTTAGCGTGCGCGGCGCAGCCGGACGTAAAGCGCGCCCTGTCCGCCATGACCGAGGTGCGCATCCTCAAAGCCGACGACCAGCGACCTAAACTCCGGCAGTGAAAGCCACAACGGCACTTGCCGCTTGAGAATTCCCGGCGCAGGCGCGCCGTCGTGCCGGTCGGTTCTCTTAGCTGCTCCTTTGCCGGTCACGACCAGCGCGATCCTTACGCCGTCCGACTGGGCGCGGTGCAGGAAGCGCAGCAGCGCCGCGTGCGCTTGCGTTTGCGTGAAGCCGTGCAAGTCGAGACGAGCCTCGATCGGCTCGCGTCCGCGGGCCACGCGTTTCTTAAGCTTTCGGCCGAGCGGCGCGAGCGGGGGTGCGTCTTTTTCCGGTGCTGCAGGCGTTGTCGCGATCCGACGCGTTAGCGCATGTTGCACTGGCGCTGTTTCGCGGTTGTTGCCGCCTTCGATTGTCTTCGCTGGCTCAGCGGATTGCTTTCGCGCACGGTGCAATGGCTTGATCGACCGCGCGATGCCGGTCCACAGCGCATGCTCCTCGTCGCTTAAAGAACGGCGCCGGGTCATCGCTTTCGCTGTGCGCTTGCTTTCTGATCCGCCTCAGCCGGTTTTGGTTCCGGGAGCGGCACGTCGTCAACAGTCGGATCGATCATTGTTGTCGCGTTGAAGCGCGCGAAGAATCCTGGTGCAGCTGCGCGCTCCGGCGGCAGTGGCACATTACCCGCGGCCGCGACCGGATCGAGCTCGCGCGGCACAAGCATGACGAACTGGCCCGGATTGCGAATGCGTCCGGCAATCTGCGCTGCTTCATCGCCGGCACCGAAATAGATGTCGGCGCGCGCAGGTCCAACGATGGCCGAGCCGGTATCTTGCGCGAACATCAGCCGGCGAAACTTCGTCCCCACTTTCCCGTTGGCGATCGGCAGATCGGCAGAAATGAAAAACGGCGTCCCGTAGGCGTGCAGGGAACGATCAACCGCAATCGAGCGGCCGGGCACCAACGGTACTCCCTGAGCGCCGACCGCTTCGTCCTCAGTGGACAGGTCGGTAATGCGGAAGAAGACGTAGGATTTGTTCTGCCGCCGCACATCCTTTGCTGCATCCGGATTGGCCTCCATCCAGTCGCGAATGCGCTGCATCGTCACTTCGTCCTTGGGAACGAGCTTGCGTTCGATGAGCACGCGACCGACCGGCGTGTAAGGCCAGCCATTGTGCGAATCGTAGTTGAGGCGGAGGATCGTGCCGTCTTCAAGTCTGATCCGCGCCGAACCCTGGATTTGCGCGAACAGGACGTCGACCTGGCTGCGCACCCAGCAAATTTCCAGATGCCAGCCGTCGAGCGCGCCGTCCTCGATCTCGCCGCGATCGTAATACGGCACGATGTGACGGCGGCCAAAACGCCGGCCGACCTTCACGCCCTTGCTCGGAAACGAGTCGCCAAGTTTGCGACGGCCGGAGGCGACAAGATTAGGCGGCCGCCGATAGAGTGGTGCCGTGAATTCGCCGGTGGGCACCCGCGAGCCTTGAATGATCGGCTCATAATATCCGGTGAGGAAGCCGTCGGCATCGCCAAGCCTGTTGATGCGCAGCGGCCGGAAATTATCTTCGAAGAATTTGCGTGCGCCATCCTCCTCGAGCGGGATGGCGGCGACGGCACGCTCGCAGACCGCCCGCAGCGCATCGCTCATCGCCGTGGGCTCGCGGTTCGGCTGCCGATGTTTAAGCGCCCGGCAGCTATCCAAAAAGGAAGCAAACGCCGTGGCGTGATCGTCACCGGCCCAACCGTCGAGATTGGTCCACTCGACCGGCTCGTATTGCATGTCGGGTGATTTGAGCAGTGCCAGCTCGGCGCTATTAGCCGCGTTCAAGCCGACGGCACCAGCGAACGCGATGGCGATGAGCAGAACGCAACAACGTGCGGCCATAGGCCTTACTGTCCGGCTTCGGTGGCGACGACCTTCCAGTTTGGATCGCGCGACGAGACATCGCGCGCAAACGTCCACACGTCAGTGACGTCGGTCACTTTCTCAGCGTTGCCATCAATCACGTTGCCGGACCGATCGCGGGTCGAGGAGACGAGCTTGGAGACGAAGCGGATCGTGATCTGAGCGTTGCGGGCACGCACCTCGGCGGCGGTGATGGTCGAGCCGTCGATGGAAACAAATCGCGTCTCCGCGGTTTCGCCCCGGCCTTCGCGTTCGGTGATCGCGGTGTCGAAGCCGTCAAAAACCTCACGGGACAAAAGATTGCGCAACTGGCGGCGATCGCCTTCGGCGAAAGCGGTGACTATCATTTCGTAGGCGGCGCGCGCGCCGGTAATGAAGTGTTTGGCGTCAAAAGTCGGATCGGCTGCTGCAATCGCGTCCAGTCCCGCCGCGATGGTCGATCCAGTTTCGGCAACACCCTTCCAGCGATCCACCACCGGCGGCGGTGCTTCGACAGGCCGTGACGAGGCCGGTTCGGTCGGACGCGGCGGCAGGGTTACGACCTTGTCGGTCGCCGGGCTGCGCACCGCATCGCGGGTCGCATAAGGATCATACGGCGGCCGCTCACGGCCGGTGCGTTGCCCCAATACGCTGCGAAGCCGCAGGAAAATGAACACTGCGAGCGCGAGGAAGATGATGGTGTAAATGTCGAACAAATCTCAAATCTCTCGGCGCAAATCTCTCGGCGTCAGGCCCAGCGGTGACGGTAGACCCTAATCGCGGCTCCCAAGTGGCGAATCCGCGGGAGGCCGCCGGCTCCCGCTCTATGTAGGCACGCAGGGGGAACCATCCAGTAGCCGTTATCCGAAACGCGCGCCTTTGGCCAAACCTTAGACGATCACTGCCGCCGCGCCAACATCATAGCCACATGACCCGTTCCCATTAATGTTACGGGGGAGCCAAAAGCGGGTGGCGCTCGGCTGACGTGCTTTTAGGCACCGCGCCGGAATACCGAAGAAAGGCGCTGTCGGCGCACCATTGTTCGGGCCTTTTGGCTGTGTTAGCCAACGCCGAAGCAGCCTCCAGGGATAAACGGCATGTCAACCACGAACGGCGGTCCGCAACCGCAAGCGGCACTGCCTCACATCGGCGTGCTTGCTCAATACGTGAAGGATTTGTCGTTCGAGAATCCGAACGCGCCCCGTTCGATGGCGCCGGCGGCGCAGCCGCCGACCATCAACATCCAGGTCAACGTCGACGCCGCGCCGATCAACGCCGCTCCGGCAACCGCGACCGACTTCGAAGTGACGCTGCGCCTTGAAGGCAAGGCCGAATCGCAAGGCATGATGCTGTTCAGCTTCGAACTGACCTTTGCCGGCGTTTTCCGTATTCAGAATGTGCCGACCGAGAGCACACAGGCCGTTGTGATGATCGAATGCCCGCGTCTGTTGTTCCCGTTCGCGCGTGAAATCATCGCGACTGCCGTGCGTAACGGCGGCTTCGCACCGCTGCTGCTTGACCCGATCGATTTTGTTGCGCTGTACCGGCAACGCCTCGCGGCCGCGGCGCCCTCACAGCCGGTCAATCCGAGCTGATGTAGTCCTGCCAGATTGAGTTTTCGCCAAGCGTGGCGATGAACGCCCGATGTGCTGCACGTTCATCTGCGGTGATCACGACCGCAAGCGGCACCAGACGCTGACGCACGATGATCGGCTCGCCGAACGCGCGCTCCGGCATAGCGGTTTGTGAAAGCACGAGTTGCGCCTGGCGCGCGCCGATCAGCTCAACATAGACTTCCGCGAGAAGCTCAGCGTCGAGCAGCGCGCCATGCTTGGTGCGCCGCGCATTGTCGATCGCGTACCGCGTGCACAGATCGTCCAGACGGTTCGATCCGCCGGGATGCTTCCTCCGCGCAAGCAAGAGCGTGTCGACCATGCGTTCACGGGCGAGCAACGGTCGCTTCGCGCGCTCAAGCTCGGCGTTGAGGAATCCCATGTCGAATGCGGCGTTGTGGATGACGAGCGGCGCATCACCGAGAAAGGTGATCAGATCGTCGGCCACTTCGGCGAAGAAAAACTTGTCCTTGAGGAACTCATCGCTGAGGCCGTGGACCGCAAACGCCTCGGCCGGCATGTTGCGTTCGGGATTGAAATAGCGATGGAAGGTCTGGCCGGACGGTATGCGGTTGACCAACTCGACGCAGCCGATCTCGACCAGCCGGTGGCCGTCCAGAGGATCGAGACCCGTGGTCTCGGTATCGAGCACAATCTCGCGCATCTAAGGTCCATCTGCCGCGGGTGTCGTGAACTGCCTCACGAATCACCGGCGCTCTCGCGCATCTTAGCTACTGCCTGCAAGATGTCGCGCACCTGCGCGCGGGCATGATCGAACGATTGCGAACTGTCCACGATAAAGTCGGCGCGCCGGCGCTTCTCGGCATCCGGCGTCTGCTTGGCGAGAAGCGCTGAGAATTTTTCCTCGGTCATGCCGGGCCGCTCAAACGCGCGCTGGCGCTGGATTTCGGTAGAGGCCGAGACCACCACGACGGCATCGCAGCCGCGTTGCCCGGCAGTTTCGAACAGGAGCGGTATATCGAGCACGACCACGGACGCACCGCCGGTTTGTGCATCGGCGAGAAACTTGTCCCGCGCCTCGGCGACCAAGGGATGCACGATGGCCTCCAGCCGTGCGAGCGCGGCGTCGTCGCCGACGACCATTTTCGCAAGTTTCGTCCGATCGACTTTTCCCTCCGCGGTCGCGCCTGGGAAGGCATTCTCGATGGCGGACACGGCTTCGTTCTCATAGAGCGCGTGCACGACTGCATCGGAATCATGAACCGGCACGCCAAGCTCGGCAAAAAACTGCGCGGTGCGTGATTTGCCCATGCCGAGCGAACCGGTCAGACAGAGAACGAATGGCCGCGCGTTGGTCATGACGTGAGGCACCCGCGCCGCCGCAAAAAATCGAGCGTCGCGAACAGTGGCAATCCGAGAATAGTGAAGTAATCGCCTTCCACGCGCTCGAAGAGTTGGACGCCTGGGCCTTCAATCTGGTAGGCGCCAACGCTGGCCGTCGCAGCGCTTCCGACGGTTTCGAGGTACTCGTCGAGGAGCTGATCGGTCAATTTGCGCATCGTCAGCCGCGCCGAGCCGACATATTCGAACAACACCGTTGCGTCCTGCATGAACGCGACGGCCGAATGCAGTTCATGGGTGCGGCCGGACAATGCGCGGAGCTGGCTGCGGGCGGCCTCACGATCGGCCGGCTTGGCAAATCGCTCGGCGCCGAGCGCGAGAGTTTGGTCGGCGGCGAGAACCAGCCGTCCGGGGCGCAGTCCCGCAATCACAGAAGCCTTGCGCGCGCGCCAGCAATGCCGCGATTTCAGCCGGAGCCGCTGAACCCGCGTCCGCTTCGAGGCCGCGCTCATCGATATCGGCCGGATGCAATTCGACCGGAATACCTGCCGCCTCAAGCAGCGTCCGCCGCGCGGCACTTCTTGACGCCAGCAACAGCGGATCGGAGGCAAGCCAAAGCGACATCGCTCATGAGGCCATGTGTCGGCGGCGTTCGCCCAAAAGGGCGAGAACGGCCGCCGCAGTTTCCTCGATCGAACGGCGCGAAACGTCAATCAGCGGCCAATTGTGTTTGGCGCACAGCCGCCGCGACGCGGCGATCTCCTCGGCCACGGCTTGCTGGTCGATGTATTTGTCATCGTCGCGGTGCGCTTTGAGGCCGAGTAGCCGGTTCTGTCGAATTTGGACAATCCGCTCGGGCGTCGCGAACAGACCGACGACCAACGGGCGCTTCAGCTGTTCGATGACTGGCGGTAACGGCACGCCCGGAACCAGCGGAACGTTTGCGGTCTTTACGCCGCGATTGGCGAGATAGATCGAGGTCGGCGTCTTCGAGGTTCGCGAGACGCCTACCAGCAAAACATCTGCCTCCTCGAGGTCGTCGGTCAGCTGCCCGTCGTCGTGCAGCATCGTGTAGTTGAGCGCATCGATGCGGCGGAAATATTCGGCATTGAGCGTATGCTGTGCGCCGACCTTATGGGTCGATTCGGCGCCGAGATAGGCCTGAAACAGGTGAAGCACCGGGCCGAGGATCGAAAGATACGGCAACCCAAGCGATCGGCATTTCTCCTCAAGCTTGGCGACCAGGTTCTCCTGCAGCAGCGTATAAAGCACGATGCCGGGCAATTCCTCGATGTCGGCAAGCACACGGTCGAGCTGCTTCTGGTTGCGGACCAGAGGGTGAATATGCTCGACCGGCATCACCTTGGTGTATTGCGCCGCCGCCGCCCGCGCGACCGTGATCAAGGTTTCGCCGGTGGCATCGGAGACCAGATGCAGGTGGAAATATCCGGCTGTAAGTGTCATCGGATCGATTGCAGAAGCTGTTGATGGGTGGGGAGAAGGCCACGGCCTTTGCGGTCATGCAAGCGCCATAGCCGGTAAGCCATGGAATCCGTCCACACATGTGCCTCGCCGGTATAGAAAATCACGCCCCATGCCGAGTAGCGGTGAAATGTGGATAGGACCTCCGGAACCATGTGAGATCAGCCATAAAGAACCGCGTAGACAAACGCCGAAACCACCGAGAGCGAACATGGCCTTGTCACGGGGAATATGTGGATAGACCGTGGATGACGTATGCGGACAAATGTATGAGTCCAATCAACCGCCCAGCCAACTACAACAGATTCTAATAGATTTGATTTGAGGTAGGATGGGAGTGTGGTGAAAGTTCTCGAAAAGAACCCTCTGCTGCGCGTACTGGCAGGCGCGCGTGAGCCAATTCCACCGATTTGGCTGATGCGGCAAGCGGGAAGGTATCTTCCCGAATACCGGGCGATTCGTTCAAAGGCTGAAAGCTTTCTCGATCTTTGCTTTGATCCCGCAAGGGCTGCAGAGGTGACATTGCAGCCGATTCGTCGCTTCGGATTTGATGCCGCGATCTTGTTTTCCGACATCCTGGTGGTGCCGCATGCGCTTGGGCAGCGCGTGTCGTTTGAGGAGGGTGGCGGTCCGAAGCTCGATGCGCTCAAAGATCCTTCGGCGCTGAAAAGCCTGCGCCCGGATGTCGATCATTCAAAGCTTGCGCGGGTTTACGAAACGATTGGTCGAGTGAAACAAGAGCTGCCGGCGACGGTCGGATTGTTGGGGTTTTGCGGCGCTCCGTGGACTTTGGCTACGTACATGATCGCGGGACATGGCACCGTCGATCAGCATCCAGCGCGGCTGTTTGCCTATCGGTTTCCGAATGAGTTTAGAGGACTGATCGATACGCTGGTTGAGGCTTCGGCGAGCTATCTGATTCGGCAGTTTGCAGCCGGTGTCGATGCGGTGCAGATTTTCGACACCTGGGCGGGAAATTTGCCGGCGGGCGAATTTCGGAACTGGTGCGTGGAACCGTGTGCGCGCATTGTTGCGGCAGTGCGCAGGGAAATTCCTGGCGCAAAGATCATTGGCTTTCCGCGCGGCGCCGGCACTGGGCTTGGATCATATCTCGATGCCATTGCGGTCGACGCCATGGGTCTGGATTGGACCATGGAGCTTGCTTTCGCACGCGATCACATTCAGCCGCGGCGACCCATTCAGGGCAATCTCGATCCGCTGGCACTTTTGGTCGGCGGCGAAGCGCTTGATCGTTCAATCGATGCCATCATCGAAAATTTTTCGTCAGGACCGTTCATTTTCAATCTTGGTCACGGCGTGCTGCCGGAAACACCGATCGCGCATGTCGAGCGGCTCGTCGCGCGCGTCCGCGGCGTGCCGACGGGCGCGTGACGTTCGGGCTCGCGGGATCGAAAGCGATGAACCTGTACCTCTGGCTCAAAGCATTTCACATCATCGCGGTGATCGCCTGGATGGCGGGAATGCTCTATTTGCCGCGGTTGTTCGTCTATCACTGCGCCGCCGAAAAAGGATCGGTGCAGTCGGAAAAGTTCAAGCTCATGGAGCGCCGGCTGCTCCGTGGCATCATCAATCCGGCGATGATTGCAACCTGGGTACTGGGGCTTTCGCTGGCCTGGCTCGGCCCTGATTCTCGGTACGGCTGGTTCGATTCCGGGTGGCTGCAGGCCAAGCTTGTGCTGGTTTTGGCGCTCTCGGCGCTCCACGGATTTTTTGCCCGTTGGGTTAAGGATTTCGCCGCCGATCGAAACCGGCATCAGGCTAAATTCTACAGAATTATCAACGAGGTACCAACGATATTGCTGATCCTCATCGTACTGCTCGTGGTGCTGAAACCGTTCTGAGGTTGACGTGTTTTACGGTGCACAGTCCGTCTAGCCCCTTGCCTGAAGTGCTTTCTTTTCCTATGTTTGGGGCATCCCACCGAACGTAGGCGGATGCAGTTTGAGTCTCTGGCTCCACGGAATGGAGCCGACTTAAGCATCGGGTCGGGAGCTTAAACCCTCCTTCTTGCCCAAGACCTATTGGCCAAGACCTGCGGCTTTCTTTCTTCCAGTCAGCGACGCTTTTCTGTCCCTCACTCCGCTGACGCCCAATTTCCATAGGACATCCCTGTATGCGGGAAATGAAACTCCAAGAACTAAAAACGAAATCCCCGGCGGAGCTGGTCTCCTTTGCGGAGGAGCTCGAAGTCGAGAACGCCTCGACGATGCGCAAGCAGGAGCTGATGTTCGGCATCCTGAAACAACTCTCGGCGCGCGAAACCGATATCGTCGGCGAAGGTGTTGTTGAAGTGCTGCCGGACGGCTTCGGCTTTTTGCGCTCGCCGGAAGCAAATTACCTGCCCGGCCCGGACGACATCTACGTCTCGCCATCGCAAATCCGGCGCTTTGGCTTGCGCACCGGCGATACCATCGACGGCCATATCCGCAGCCCGAAAGAAGGCGAACGTTACTTCGCTTTGCTCAAGGTCAACTCGCTCAACTTCGAGGACCCCGAGAAAGCGCGGCACAAAGTCAACTTCGACAATCTGACGCCGCTCTATCCGGACGAGTGGCTGAAGATGGAATTCGAAGATCCGACCAAAAAGGATCTTTCAGCTCGCGTCATCGACATCGTGGCGCCGGTCGGCAAGGGCCAGCGCGCCTTGATCGTGTCGCCGCCGCGCACCGGCAAAACCGTGCTGCTGCAGAACATCGCGCACTCGATCACGCACAATCATCCGGAATGTTATCTGATCGTGCTGTTGATCGACGAACGGCCGGAGGAAGTCACCGACATGCAGCGCTCGGTGAAGGGCGAGGTGATCTCCTCGACCTTCGACGAGCCCGCGGTGCGCCACGTCCAGGTCGCCGAGATGGTGATCGAGAAGGCCAAACGGCTGGTCGAGCACGGCCGCGACGTCGTGATCCTGCTTGACTCGATTACCCGGCTCGGGCGCGCTTACAACACCGTCGTGCCGTCATCCGGCAAGGTGCTGACCGGCGGTGTCGACGCCAACGCCCTGCAGCGTCCGAAGCGGTTCTTCGGCGCCGCGCGCAATATCGAGGAAGGCGGCTCGCTGACCATCATTGCCACCGCGCTGATCGATACCGGCAGCCGCATGGACGAAGTGATCTTCGAAGAGTTCAAGGGCACCGGCAATTCGGAACTGATCCTCGACCGCAAGGTCGCTGACAAGCGGACCTTCCCGGCGATGGACATCACCCGCTCCGGTACGCGCAAGGAAGAGCTCCTGGTGCCGCCCGATCAGCTCAAGAAAATGTACGTGCTGCGCCGGATCCTCAATCCGATGGGCACCATGGATGCCATGGACTTCCTGCTCGACAAGCTGCGCAACACCAAGAACAACGGCGAATTCTTCGACTCGATGAATACGTAACCGGGACGCGAGAGATCGCCTGTCACGCGTGATGCCCGGCCTTGTGCCGGGCATTTGCGTTTTAGTTCTGTGCAGCAGCGAAGATCGCGGGCTTCTGAGGAACGACCCGCAACGACGGGGTGCCACGCCTTGACGTTCATTGCATATTCGGGATCGACGAAGCACATGCCGCCCTTGCCGACGGCGCTCTCGCAGTCGGTCGCGCTCGAATAGCCGCATTCGATGAGGGATTTTGCGTGCGAACCGTAGCCGCACCATTCGGCGGCAGAAGCATCGCTAATGGTTAGAATGCTCAGGGCGGCAGCAAAAACAATTCCCCACGGCATTGGTTGATCTCCGTCGCTTTCGGCCCCGCCGACTCAAGTAAAGCACAAACCGCTGACGATTGAACCGTGGCGTCAACTATGTCGCACGCCGGCGATGGCGCGAGTGAGACCGTCCCGATCAGTCACCGGCAAGGAACACGTCTCGCCGACGCAAACAAAAGCTCGCGGCTGCCCGCGTGAGGCTTCGACCTGGGCGCGGGCCGGATGCGCCGGCGGCAAAGCGTCTCCTGAGGCGGCGTGAAATACGATGCGATCGAGCGGCGGCAGCGCGCGCGCGGCCGCGAGCAGTGCATCGGCGTTTGATCCCTCCCCGGTCACGACAATTTCCGCCGCGCGCAGCCGCAGATCGACGGCATTGAGCAGCGCCATGTGCATGTAAAGATTTTCGATCGCCTGCGGCGCGACGGCCGCGATCAGCCGGTCGGCTTTTTGCCGCCAGCCGTCGTCGCCCGTGAGCAGTGCCAGCCGAATGAGGTTTTGCGCAGCGACCGCGTTGTGGTTCGGTGTCGCTTCGTCCGCGGTTGAGGCCGGTCGGATGACAAGGCCTTCGGCATCCGCGGCGGTGAGATAATACGCTCCCGATTCCGCATTCGAATAATCGCGATCAAGGGCGCGTTGCCAGACCAGCGCCTGATCAAGATAGCTCTGTTCGCCGGTGGCCTCGTAGAGCGCCAGCGCCGCGCGGATCATCGCCGCGAAGTCGGAGGCGAGGCCGGGAAATTTGAGCTGGCCTTGGCGCCAGGAATGACCGAGCCGATCGCCGCGGGTCATGGTGTGCGCGACGAACGAAAACGCGCGCTGCGCCATCTCAAGCCAAGATGGTTCGGCGAGCATAAGGCTCGCATGAGCGAGCGCGGCGATCATCAAACCGTTCCAGTCGGCCAATACTTTGTCGTCGAGGCCTGGTCGGACGCGCGTCGCGCGAACGGCAAGGAGTTTCATGCGGAGTGCAGAAAGCCGAGCCTCATCCTCGCTGGAGCGTGGCAGTGGCCGCAGTCGATTGAGGATGTTGTGGCCTTCGAAATTCCCTTGCGGCGTCACGTCATAGTGGCGCGCAAAGAACTCACCATCGTCGGCGCCTAGCGCTTCGAGCACCTCTGCATAGGACCAGACGTAGAACTTTCCCTCTTCGCCTTCGGAGTCGGCATCGAGTGAGGCTGAGAACGCACCCTCGCCTGTTGTCATTTCGCGCGCGAGCCAGGTAACCGTCTCCTGCGCGCGCTGCCGGTACAGTGGCTTGCTGGAGCGCGCGTGTGCGATCGCGAGCAACTCGAGGAGCTGGGCGTTGTCGTAAAGCATTTTCTCGAAATGCGGGACGAGCCAGCGCTCATCGACCGAATAGCGCGAGAAGCCGCCGCCGAGATGATCGTAAATGCCGCCCTCGCAAATGTGGTCGAGCGTGATCTCCACGGCCGCAAAATAGCGGGACTCGCCGGTGCGCAGCCCGGCCCGCCAGAGGAGTTCAAACAAAGCAGCTTGCGGAAATTTTGGCGCGCCGCGGGTCCCGCCATTCACGGGATCAATGAGCCCGCCCAGCTGACGCGCAGCGTTATCAAGCTCAGCCGCACCTAGAGTGACGGTGCCGGGCTTCCGCGCGGCACCGGCCAACCGCTCCATCAATGCCGCCCGATTATCCTCGATCTTTTGCGGCTCTTCGCGGAACAGCCGGGCGATCTCGCGCAGCACGTCGACGAAAGCGGGCCTGCCGTAGCGCGAGGAATTCGGAAAGTAAGTGCCGCCCCAGATCGGCTCACCGTCAGGCGTCAGAAACATGGTCAGCGGCCAGCCGCCCTGCTCGCCGAGATGATGCAGCGCCGCCATGTAAATCTGATCGATATCCGGGCGTTCCTCGCGATCGACTTTGATGTTGACGAACAGCTCGTTCATCACCCGCGCGGTAGCTTCGTCCTCAAAGCTTTCATGCGCCATCACATGGCACCAATGGCAGGCGGCATAACCGATCGACAGGAGGATCGGCTTTTTGGCGCGCTTTGCTTCCGCCAGCGCTTCTGGGCCCCAAGCCCACCAGTCCACCGGATTGTGTCGGTGCTGGAGGAGATAGGGGCTCGTCTCGCGGGCGAGGCGGTTTTGATGACTCGATGACGCTGGGGAAGGCGAGGTCATAAAGACAACGGATACCCGGTTGCGGCCGACTTGTCCGCATCCCGCATTCGTTCGACAAGAGGCAATGCAAAGCAAGCGCCCGACTATTTTCGCGCTTTCCTCTGGCCGGCCGCCTGCTGCGGTCGCGGTGGTCCGGGTGTGCGGCCCAAAGGCATCATTTGCGCTTGAGAGATTGATCGGGCGAGTGCCGCCGCCGCGGCAGGCGATGCTCGCGCGCGTGCGTGATCCCGCCAGCGTGGAGGTGATCGACGAGGCGCTTGCGCTTTGGTTTCCGGGTCCCCGGAGCGAGACCGGGGAGGATATGGCCGAACTGCAGCTACACGGCGGCCACGCGGTGATCGCGGCCGTGCTCGACGCGCTGGGTGCGATCGATGGCTGCCGTCTGGCTGAACCTGGTGAGTTCACGCGGCGGGCGTTCGAGAATGGCCGACTTGACCTGACGGAGGTGGAGGGTCTGGCCGACTTGATCGCCGCGGAAACGCCGGCTCAGCGCCGTCACGCGTTCCGACAGCTCAAGGGCCTGATCGGCGACCGTGCGGAAGCTTGGCGCAAGCGAATCATTGAGGCATTGGCGCTGATCGAAGCCCGGATCGACTTTTCGGACGAAGCTGATGTGCCCGAGGATTTGATCGGCCCGGCGCTTTATGCTGCGCAGCAATTGCGCTGCGAGATCGGTGAAGCGCTCGCAAATAGCCGAGGCGAGCGTTTGCGGGATGGGCTGGTTGTCGCCATCGCTGGGCCTCCGAATGCCGGGAAGTCGACCTTGCTCAATCGGTTGGCGCGGCGTGAGGCCGCGATCGTGTCGCCGGTCCCCGGTACGACGCGCGATGTCATCGAGGTCCACCTGAATTTGGCCGACTACCCGGTGACGTTGCTGGATACGGCCGGAATCCGCGAAAGCAGTGATCCAGTGGAGCAGGAGGGCGTGCGCCGGGCTTTGGCGCGGGCGGAAGCGGCCGACTTGGTGCTGTGGGTCACTGACGGATCGGCCACTGGCGGAGCAACCGAGCATCAGCCAGAGAATCGCATTAAATCAGAGACTTGGGCACTACGAAACAAGATCGATTTGACTGTGGATAAGCTGTGCAAAAGCAGTGAATCTGGATTCGGCAAAGTTTTTGCGATCTCGGCGGTAACCGGCGTCGGAATGGAGGCGCTGATTTCTGCTCTGACCGCCTTCGCTGGCGAGTTTTTTTCCGCAACCGAGAGCTCGATCGTTACCCGAACGCGGCATCGGCAGGCGCTTGAAGAAACCGCGGGAGCGCTTGACCGGGCGCTGGCGCACGGCGCCGGCGGTAGTGAGGAGTTGATCGCCGAGGAATTGCGGTCGGCCGCGACGACGCTTGGCAAACTCGTTGGTCGCGTCGATGTGGAGGATATATTGGATGCCATATTCCGCGATTTTTGCATCGGTAAATGATTTGTTAACAACGGCCGGATCGGCCCGCGGACTTGCTGCTGAATGCCAATGTTTCACGTGAAACACGCCTTTTGACCCGCCTTTGACCGCCGATCGGGCCGCCGCTACAAGCTCGCCGGCTGCGGAGAATGCGATGAACGTCGGTTTCGATGTGATTGTCGTCGGTGGCGGCCATGCCGGCTGCGAAGCCGCTGCTGCCGCTGCGCGGATGGGCGCGCGTACCGCGCTGGTCACGCAGCGGTTCGCCACCGTCGGCGCGATGTCCTGCAATCCCTCCATTGGCGGGCTCGGCAAGGGGCATCTGGTGCGCGAGGTTGATGCGCTGGATGGCCTGATGGGCCGAGTCGCCGATGCCGCCGGCATTCAGTTCCGTATGCTCAATCGCCGTAAGGGGCCGGCTGTGCGCGGTCCGCGCGCCCAGGCTGACCGGAAGCTTTACGCGGCGGCGATGCAGGACGCGCTGCATCACCAGGAGAATCTCACAATCGTCGAGGGCGAAGTCGACGATCTGCTCGGCGACGATCGCGTCACCGGCGTGCGGCTGGCTGACGGCCGCAGCTTCGATGCGGCCGCAATCGTGCTGACGACCGGCACTTTTCTCCGTGGGCTTATTCACATCGGCGAGCGCAAAATTCCGGCTGGTCGGGTCGGCGAGGCGCCCTCCGCGGGGCTTTCGCGGACATTGGAGCGCGCCGGTTTTACGCTTGGCCGGCTGAAGACCGGCACCCCTCCGCGACTCGACGGCACGACCATCGACTGGTCGGTGCTCGAAATGCAGCCGGGGGATGACCCCCCGGAACCGTTTTCCACCCTCACCGAGCGGATCACAAACCGGCAAATTCAGTGCGCCATAACGCGCACAACGGCCGCGACCCATGCCGTTATTCGGCAAAATGTCCATCGGTCGCCGATGTATTCCGGCCAGATCCAGAGCCGGGGGCCACGTTACTGCCCCTCCATCGAGGACAAGATTGTCCGCTTTGGCGACCGTGAGGGACATCAGATTTTCCTTGAGCCCGAAGGTCTCGACGATACCACTGTCTATCCGAACGGCATCTCGACATCGCTGCCGGAAGAGGTGCAGCGCGCAATCGTTGCCTCGATTCCCGGTTTGGAGCGCGCTCGCATCGTACGCCCCGGCTACGCGATCGAATACGACCACGTCGATCCACGCGAACTTCAGCCGACGTTGGAGACCAAACGGTTGCCGGGCCTGTTTCTGGCCGGCCAGATCAACGGCACCACCGGTTACGAGGAGGCTGCCGCCCAGGGTCTGATTGCGGGCCTAAATGCCGCAGCAAAGGCCGGAAATGGCGCCCCGATCGTGTTCGACCGGGCCGAAGGGTATCTCGGCGTCATGGTCGACGATCTTGTGAGCCGGGGCGTCACCGAGCCGTATCGCATGTTCACTTCCCGCGCCGAATACCGCCTGACGCTCCGGGCGGATAATGCCGATCAACGGCTGACCGACCGGGGCATCGAACTGGGCTGCGTTGGGCCTGCGCGCTCCCTCGCTCACCAGGTGAAAATGGCCGCGCTCAAGGCTGCTCAGGGGATGGCGCGAACGCTGAATGTCACGCCAAATGAGGCAGCGCGACATGGTCTCGAATTGCGCAAAGACGGCCAGCGCCGCACCGCTTTTGAGCTGCTGTCTTACCCAAATATCGGCACCAGCGAGTTGGCGCGGATTTGGCCCGAATTCGGCAATCTGGCTCCTAAAATCGCCGAACAGCTCGAAATCGACGCCAAATATGACGTTTATCTCGCGCGCCAGGCCGCCGACGTTGAGTCGTACCGCCGCGACGAGAGCGTCGTATTGCCCGACAATATCGACTATGCGGCACTGCCGGGCCTGTCGAACGAGGTGCGGCACAAGCTGCAAGCCCACCGGCCGCGCACCATCGGCCAAGCCGGGCGGCTTGATGGCATCACGCCGGCGGCGCTGACGCTTCTGGTCGCGCATCTCCGCCGGAAAGGCCGGAAGCCCAGCCGCGGCGCGGCATGACTGCGGCAGACGGGGGCGAGGGACGAGAGTCGCGCCCAGTTCGTGTCCAGCCTTCTCCCGAAGAGCTTTCGGCCGATCGCGCGCGCGCGCTGGAATTGACGCCTGTTTCACGTGAAACAACGGAGCGGCTCGATCGCTTTGTCGCGACGCTACTGGATTGGCAGCAGCGGATGAATTTGATCTCGCGCTCAAGCGAGGCTGCCGTCTGGACGCGGCATGTGGCCGAACTCGTTGCAGCTTCATCCCCTCGCACCGGAAGCGCGCGTATGGGCTGACCTCGGTTCCGGCGCGGGGTTTCCAGGCCTGGTCATCGCCTGCGCGCTGGCAGACAGACCTGGAGCCGAAGTGCACCTCGTCGAAAGCAACGGCAAGAAAGCCGCGTTCCTACGTGACGCGGCCCAGGCCATCGGCGCGCCGGCGACAGTGCACCAAATGCGCATCGAGGAGTTTCTAGAAAAAACGGTGCAAACCTTCGATGTCGTGACCGCGCGGGCGTTGGCGCCATTGCCGCAACTCCTTCCGATGGCCTATCCGTTGTTGAGAAAAGGCGCGCTGGGGCTGTTTCCCAAGGGTCAAGATGTAGGGTCTGAATTGACCGAAGCCGCTAAATGTTGGAATGTTCAGTCTGAACTGGTCCAAAGCCGCACGGACGCCCGGGGCCAGATCGTCGTTGTGCGAGGTCTCGCGCCAAAGCCGCGGGAGAAAGGAAGCCGGCCGCGATGAGCGAAGCATCCGTTCTCGATGTACCGTCCCCCCGGATTCAGATGGATATCGCCCGCGCCCCGAGGGTGCTCGCGATCGCGAACCAGAAGGGCGGGGTCGGCAAGACCACAACGGCTATTAACCTCGGCACGGCACTCGCCGCGATCGGCGAGGAGGTGCTGATCATCGATCTCGACCCGCAGGGCAATGCCTCGACCGGCCTTGGTATTGACCGGCGCAGCCGCCGTTACTCCACCTACGATGTGCTGGCCGGCGAGACGGCGTTACGCGACGCGATCGTGGCGACTGCGGTGCCGCGCTTGCAGCTTGCGCCATCAACGCTCGATCTCACTGGCCTCGAGCTTGAAATCGGTCAAGCGCGTGATCGCGCGTATCGTTTGCGCAATGCGCTCATGCCCCTCAAGGCCCGCGCATCGGACCAAACAAACTTCACCTACGTGCTGGTCGATTGTCCGCCTTCGCTCAATCTCCTGACCGTCAACGCGATGGCCGCGGCGCATGCGATCCTGGTGCCGTTGCAATGCGAGTTCTTCGCGCTCGAAGGTCTGTCGCAACTTCTCAAGACAGTGGATTCGGTGCGTGAGCAGCTCAATCCGGATCTCACGATCCACGGTATCGTGCTCACCATGTACGACTCGCGCAACAATCTCTCGACGCAGGTCGTCGCCGACGTGCGCGAATTCATGGGCCGCAAAGTCTACGACACTATCATCCCGCGCAACGTGCGGGTGTCTGAAGCGCCGTCGTACGGCAAGCCGGTGCTGGTTTACGATCTGAAATGCAGCGGCAGCGAAGCGTATCTGCGGCTGGCGACGGAGATCATTCAGCGCGAAAAAGAACTGTGCGCATGACCGGGAGCTCGGGAGAAACCGCGATGACCGAGGAGGGATCGCGATCGCGACTGGGGCGCGGCCTTGCCGCGCTGATCGGTGACGTGGGCGCCGAAAGCACGGTTGATCGTCCGCGCGGACAGCGGCGTCTGCCGACCGGTTCGCTGCGACCAAATGCGCGCAATCCGCGGCGGACTTTCGCCAGCGCCGAACTCGATGAGCTGGTTGCCTCGCTGCGCGAGCGCGGCATCATTCAGCCGATCGTGGTGCGCCCGTTGCGCGGCGTTGCCGACGGTTATGAAATCATTGCCGGCGAACGCCGCTGGCGCGCGGCGCAGCGCGTCGGTCTGCATGAAGTTCCGGTCGTTGTTATCGAAGCGACCGATGCCGAGGCGCTGCAGCTTGCGATCATCGAGAATGTGCAGCGCGCGGATCTTAATCCGCTCGAAGAAGCCGAAGGTTACCGTGCGCTGGTGGAAGAATTTGGCAACAGCCAGGATGAGATTGCAAAGACCGTCGGCAAGAGCCGCAGCTACGTCGCCAACACGCTGCGGCTTCTGAAACTCTCCGATCCGGTGAAGGCTTACATCCACGATGGAAAGCTGACCGCCGGCCACGCGCGCATGCTGATCGGTGCGCCGAACGCGGAAGAACTTGCGGAGCAGATTGTTGAACGCGGCCTCAATGTGCGCCAGGTCGAGGCAATCGCGAGAGAAGCGAACGCAAAGAGCAAAGGCGCCGGTGGCCGAAAAGCACGCAGTTCGAACGCGAAAACTGCTGATATGCTGGCGTTTGAGAGAAAAGTTTCAGATGCAACGGGCCTCGTCGTCAGTATCAATCATCACAATGATCGCGGCACGTTGACGATCCGCTACAACAATCTCGAACAGCTTGACGATCTGGTTCAGAAATTAGTGCGGACGCCTTGAGCGAAAGCACGACGCGCGCTTCCGCGCCGTGAAGGCGCGGTCACTCCGCCGCAGTTCTTCCGGCGCCTGAGCCAAATCGCCGCTCGATATAATCGATAACGAGCTTCTGAAAGTCGGCCGATACCGTCGGGCCGCGCAGGGTGATCGCCTTCTTGCCGTCGATAAAGACCGGCGCCGCAGGTGCTTCGCCGGTGCCGGGCAGCGAGATGCCGATATCGGCGTGCTTGCTTTCGCCCGGCCCGTTGACGATGCAGCCCATCACCGCAACGTTGAGGCCCTCAACGCCTGGATAACGCGTCTTCCATTCCGGCATCGACTCGTGAATGAATTTTTGGATGCTCTGCGCCAGTTCCTGGAATGTCGTTGAGGTGGTGCGGCCGCAGCCGGGGCAGGCGGCGACCAGCGGAACGAATGTGCGCAGCCCCAGCGTCTGCAGCAGCTCTTGCGCGACTTTCACTTCCACTGTGCGGTCGCCATTCGGCTCAGGCGTCAATGAAACGCGGATAGTGTCACCGATGCCTTGCTGCAACAGGAATCCCATTGCTGCCGATGACGCGACAATGCCCTTTGAGCCCATGCCCGCTTCAGTGAGGCCGAGATGCAGCGCGTAGTTCGATCGCTCCGCCAATTCGGTATAAACCGCGATCAGATCCTGCACCGCCGACACTTTACCCGAGATAATGATCTTCGAGCGCGGCAGGCCGATTTCTTCGGCGCGCTCGGCTGACAACAGCGCCGACTGCACCATGGCTTCGCGCGTCACATCGCGCGCATCGATCGGATGATTGGAGCGTGCGTTCTCATCCATCAAATGGGTGAGAAGTTCCTGATCGAGCGATCCCCAATTGGCGCCGATGCGCACCGGCTTGTCGTGCCGGATCGCGGTTTCGACGATGGCACCGAACTGCCGGTCCTTCTTTTCCTTGAAGCCGACATTACCGGGATTGATGCGATATTTGTCGAGCGCCTCGGCGCAGGCGGGATGATCGGCGAGCAGCTTGTGGCCGATGTAGTGAAAATCGCCGACGATCGGCACGTCGACATTCATCCGCAGTAGCCGCTCCTTGATATGCGGCACGGCGGCAGCCGCCTCGTCTCGGTCGACGGTGATGCGAACGAGTTCGGAACCGGCGCGCGCCAGCGCGGCCACTTGCCTCGTCGTGCCCTCGACGTCGGCGGTATCGGTGTTGGTCATCGACTGCACGACGACCGGGGCGCCTCCGCCAACGGTGACGTTGCCCACCTTCACGGCAATGGTTTTGTGCCGTTCCGCGGGGCCGGAAAACTGCATCATCGCGACAACCCTTTGGCTCCTCATCGTACCCCCGGTAGGGGTAGCTGACATGACACGGATATAGCCCTATCGGGGCCGGTTTACGAGCACCAAGCCCGCCGCCACCGATGCGGCCGCCAGCGCAAAGGCGGGTGTGAGCGGGTCGTTAAGGACGAGATGGCCCGCGGCTACGCCAAACAACGGCGCCAGAAACGTGAACACCGACAGCCGGGCCGCCGAATAGCGCACCATCAGCGCGAACCAGACCGCAAACGTGACGCTGACGACCCAGATGGTCTGGTAGGCAAAGGCGCCTAGCGCCACGGCAGACGGCATCTTGTCGATGTGTTCGCCGAAGATGAGCGCGCCGGCGGCAAGCAGCGGTGCCGAAACCACGAGCTGGTAGAGCAGGGTCTTTTCCGCGCTGACGCGACTGAGCGGGCTGGCCTTGATGACCAGCGTTGTCGCCCCCCACGCCGCGCCGGCGCCGACCATCATGATGTCGCCGAGCATTTGCCGGGGATCGGCGGCCGGCGTCGGCAGCCCGAATGCGATAACGAGGCCGATGAAAGACAACAGCAGGCCGAGCCACTGCGACACATGAAAATGGTCGCCGGGGATGAGCCAGCGCGATCCAACCACAACAAAAAATGGCGCGAGGTAGAGGAACAACACGGCGCGCGTCGCCGTCGTCCAGAGCAGGCCCCGGTAAATCAGCAGAAATTCGAGCGCGAACAGCACGCCGGCGACAATGCCGGCGCCGAGCGTACCGTCGCGGTTGAACAGCGGTACGCCGCGGGTTTGCGCCCAGGCGCCGACGATGATCGCGGCAAGAGCCGAGCGCGTCGACGATTGGATCAGCGGCGGGATGTCGTGGAGCGCGAGCTTGATGGCGACGTTGTTGAATCCCCAGAACAGGCAGAGCCCGATGGTCACGGTGATTGCAAACGCATCGAGCGGACGAGATGACGGCGATTGGGCGACGGCCACTTAATGGATTCCAATTACGTGCAAGAGGTCACGGCCGGAACCAACGTTCCGGTGGCGGAGCGCTCAAATTCGTCATTGTTTGCGGCAGTGTGAGCAAGTGCCGGTGATTTCGATGACCGGGGTCCTGGATGCAAAACCTGCTGCGCGGCACGATGCCTTCAGCGCGTCTGCGACTGCGGCTCCTGGCGCCTCGCCAACCGCGCCGCAATGTTCGCAGATCAGGAACACGATCGGATCATTACCGGTATGATCATGAACGCAAGCGACGAAAGCGTTACGGCTCTCGATGCGATGGACGAGATTGTTATTGCGCAAAAAATCGAGCGCACGATACACGGTGATCGGGGCCGGGCGCGCATCCCCACCCAATTGCTCCATGATCTCATAGGCGCCGAGCGGCTTATGGCTGGCGAGCAACGTTTCGAGCACATGACGGCGCATCGGCGTCAGCCGCTGCGCCCGCGACGTGCACAGCTCTTCCGCATGCGCAATGGCGGCGCTCGTGCAGGTATCATGATCGTGGTCGGGTGCCGGAAAAACGGCTTGTGGCTTGGTCGTCGTCATCGTCCGGTGGCTTTCTACCGCCATTCTAGCGCTTTATCCGGTCTTGCGAAAACGTGACGCGCCCACGATTTTGATATTGCGCCGCAACAAAAAGCATCTCACATTGCCGCCACTTCGCACAAAAGTCCCTCAGCAACGCCGCTTCCCGGCAACGCGCAGTCGCGCAACCTCATGAATTGGTGATCATCATGTTGAAAGGAAAGACTGCCCTCATAACCGGTTCAACGTCCGGCATCGGTTTGGGCTACGCCCGCGCTCTCGCGGCTGAAGGCGTCAATGTCACGATCAATGGCTTTGGCGACACGGCGGCGATTGAAAAGGAACGCGTCAGCATCGAGAAGGATTTCGGCGTGCGGGCATTTTATTCCCCGGCCGACATGACCAAGCCGGCCGAGATCGCCGACATGGTGCACGCGGCCGAAAAAACCTTTGGCTCCCTCGACATCCTCATCAACAATGCCGGCATCCAATACGTTTCTCCGATCGAGGAATTCCCGATCGAGAAATGGGATCAGATCATCGCGATCAATCTTTCAGCTGCGTTCCATGCCATTCGCGCCGCCGTACCGGGCATGAAGTCGCGCAAATGGGGCCGCATTATCAGCACCGCTTCCGCGCATTCGCTGGTCGCTTCGCCGTTCAAGGTCGCCTACGTGTCGGCTAAACACGGCATCGCCGGTCTCACCAAGACGGTCGCGCTTGAGCTTGCGACTTTTGGCGTCACGGTGAATTGCATCAGCCCCGGATACGTGTGGACGCCGCTGGTGGAGAAGCAGATCCCCGACACCATGAAGGCGCGCAACATGACCGCAGAGCAGGTCAAGCGCGACGTGCTCCTGGCCGCGCAGCCGACCAAGGAATTCGTCACTGTTGAAGAAGTTGCCGCACTCGCTGTTTATCTTTGCTCCGATGTTGCGAAGGCGATCACCGGCGCCAATCTTTCGATCGACGGCGGCTGGACCGCTGCGTAAATGGTCATTCCGGGCTCGCGCTGCGCGCGCCGCGGAATGACGTCCGCATGAAAAATCCGCTCGCCTCGCTGTTGCCCGGCCGCGCAGCGAACCCGCAATCCTCGCCGCCCACCAAGCGCATCAACCTCGCGCTGCAGGGCGGCGGTGCGCACGGAGCTTTCACTTGGGGCGTGCTGGAACAGCTCCTGAGCGACGATCGGATTTCGTTTGAAGGGATTTCCGGCACGTCCGCGGGAGCCGTCAATGCGGTGATGCTCGCCGACGGATTGGCACGCGGCGGGCGTGCCGAAGCGCAAAAGCGGCTGGCCGATTTTTGGCGCGCGGTGAGCAACAATGGCAACCTGCCGCCATTGCAGCGCGCCGTGGTGGAGCGGTTCTTGTCGTTTGTTCCGCTCGAAGGCACGCCGATGCAGGCCTGGCTTGACATGATGGCGCGCTATTTCTCGCCGTACGATTTCAATCCGCTGAACATCAATCCGCTCAAAGAGCTGTTCGAGCGCTTCGTCGATTTCGAAGCGTTACGCGCGTTTCCCGATCTGCAGCTGTTTATCTCCGCAACCAATGTGCAGACCGGCCGGGTCCGCATCTTCTCGCGCGATAAGATTACTCCGGAAGCGGTGATGGCATCTGCTTGCCTGCCATTGTTGTTCCGCGCGGTCGAGATCGACGGCGTGCCGTACTGGGACGGCGGCTATCTTGCCAATCCGGTGATCTTTCCGTTCTTTGGCACGACGACGACCGAAGACGTTCTGGTCGTGCAAATCAATCCGCTGGTGCGGCAAGCGACGCCGACGTCGGCGAGCGAGATCATGAATCGCATCAACGAGATTACATTTAACGCCTCGTTGCTGGAGGAATACCGCGCCATCGAATTCGTCGCCCGCCTGATCGATCAGCACCGGCTGCCGCGTGGAACCGGGAGCGGCCAGTATCGCCGCGTCAATGTTCATCGCATTCTGTTCGATCAATTCGGCACCACTTTCGATGCGTCCAGCAAATTGCAGACGGACTACAGTTTCTTCCAAACGCTGCACGTCAACGGCAAGCGCGCCGCGCGGCGCTTCCTCGACCAGCATTTCGACGACATCGGTGTCAAAAGCACCGTCGACCTTGCTGCTGAATCACACGCCGAGTGGGCGTGATACACTTCCGCTATGGCGAACGTGACGCCTCTTATTTCCGCTGAAGTCGGTACGACGCGGCTCGATGTCTGCGTCGCCGACATCACTACGCTGGCGCTCGATGCGATCGTGAACGCCGCCAATCGGACGCTGCTCGGTGGCGGCGGCGTCGACGGCGCAATTCATCGCGTCGCCGGGCCGGAGTTGCTCGCCGAGTGCCGCACCCTCGCGGGCTGCGAAACCGGCGGCGCCAAAATCACGCACGGTTATCGGTTGCCGGCCAAGCACGTCATTCACGCGGTCGGGCCGGTATGGAGCGGCGGCGGTGAGAACGAAGACGAGCTGCTGGCGTCCTGCTATCGGACCGCACTCGATCTGGCCGCCCAACATCGGCTGGCGTCGATTGCCTTTCCGGCGATCTCGACCGGCATCTACCGATTTCCGCCGGATCGAGCCGCGCGGATCGCCGTCGGGACGGTGACGGCCGAGTTGGCGTCGTCGCGGCACAGCCTGAAAAACGTAGTGTTCTGCTGTTTCGCCCAGCAAGCGGCCGACCACCACATCGAGGCTTTCGCCGACCTTAGTCTGGCGTAAACCCCAAAACGGCCTTGAGTTTTTTGCAATACTGCTTTGCAGCATCGGCGCTACAAAATCTTAAGCTTCCTTATATTATGGAGGCTGTGTAACCGAGGCCGCCTGCAATGCCACCGCCTTCGCTTAACCGAGAATTCGCTTTTATGCTCAATGACGTGGCTCGCCTGTTGCGAACCTATGCCGACTATAAGGCGTCGCAATTCGGCATGACCAGGGCACAGTGGGCCGTACTCGTGCGGGTTGATCGCTCGGAGGGGCTCAATCAATCTGAGCTCGCCGAGGTTCTCGACTTGCAGCCCATTACGCTCACGCGGTTGCTCGACAAGCTCTGCGACAGCGGTCTGATCGAACGTCGCCCTGACCCCACAGACCGGCGCGCGAAGCGGTTGTTCCTGACCGCGGCAGCAAGGCCCCTGCTCGAGAGGCTGAGCATTTTGGGAGAGGAAACGGTGGCCGGCGCTCTTGCCGGGGTTGGAGGCAACTCCATTGCGCAGATGGTTTCCGAGCTTGGGGTGGTCAAAGAGAATCTGCGCCGGCTGATTCAGCAGCGCGCCACCGACAGTGCGGGAGAGCAGCGCTATGGCTGAAGCTCTCCGCAAACCCGTTCCGGTGGATGAAGCGCCAGAAACGCCGCGGTCGCCGATTGCACCAATCGCTCCGCCCGACAAGCGCCCCAAGCCGAAGAACTCCCGCCGCTGACAAAGTGCGCCAGTTGCGGCGCCGCGAGCGGATTCGCTGGGTGCTGTTCGCGCTGTTGCCGATAGCGCTGATCATCGGCGGTTATTGGTACGTCGCCGGCGGGCAGGTGATGTCGACCGACGATGCGTACGTCAATGCGCAGAAGGTTGGCGTGTCGACCGACGTCTCCGGCATCGTGCAGGACGTGGCGGTGAAGGAAAACGACCACGTTGCGGCCGGACAAGTTCTCTATCGGCTCGATCCCCGCCAATTCCAGATTGCCCTCGACAACGCCAAAGCCAATCTCGCGCAGATCGGGCTGATGATCAAGTCGATGAAGCGGGACTACAAGCGGATGACGAGCGATGTGGCCGCGCAGCAGGCGCAGGTCGATCTCGATCAGACCAACTACAATCGCGCAGAAATGCTGCTGAAAAGCGGCACGGCGACCCAAGCGGTTTACGATCAAGCCGCGTACACCTTGCAAAACGACAAGAGCAAACTCGCCGCGTCGCGCGAACAATCGCAGGTGCAGCTCGCCAAGCTCGGCGGCGATCCGGAGGTCGTAGTCACGCAACATCCGCAATACTTGCAGGCGAAAGCGCAAGTTGACGAGGCGCAGCGCCAGCTGGATCACACGGTGGTAACGGCGCCGTTCGCCGGTGTCGTCACCGACGTGCCGTCGATCGCGCCGGGAAAATATCTTGCGGCGTCGACGACTGCGTTTTTCCTGGTCGATACCGATCACATCTGGGTTGACGCGACACCGAAAGAGACCGAGCTGACGTATGTCCGGCCGGGCCAGCCAGTCACGGTGACGGTCGACACTTACCCGGACCTGGAATGGCACGGCGTGGTCGAAAGCGTTAGCCCGGCGGCCGCGCAGGAATTTGCCTTGCTGCCGGCGCAAAACACCAGCGGCAATTGGGTGAAGGTCGTTCAGCGCGTGCCGATGCGCGTTCGCCTCGATACCAGCGACAAGAGCCTGCCGCCGCTTCGCGCCGGATTGAGTGTCATCGTCGATGTCGATACCGGACATGCGCGGGGCTTCCCGCACTTCCTCACGGCATTGTTCGGTCGCGGTCATCATCAGGCGCCGTAATGGCTGCGGAGCTGACCGAGTCGGGCGGCAATCGGACAGCGTTGACCGTCTGCGTCATCCTGGCGACGCTGATGCAGGCGCTCGATACCACCATCGCCAACGTCGCGCTGCCTTACATGCAGGGCAGTGTCTCAGCGAGCCAGGACCAGATCGCCTGGGTGCTGACCTCCTACATCGTCGCTGCTGCGATCATGACGCCGCCGACCGGATTTCTCGCCACCCGCTTCGGGCTGAAACGTCTTTTCATCGTGGCGGTCATCGGCTTCACCGTTGCTTCGATGCTGTGCGGTATGGCGCAGTCGCTGAGCCAGATCGTGCTGTTTCAAATCTTGCAGGGCGCGTTCGGCGCTTCACTTGTTCCGCTCTCGCAAACCGTCTTGTTCGCCAGCTACCCGCGGGAACGCCAAGGGTTTGCGATGGCACTGTTCGGCATCGGTGTCATGATCGGGCCGGTGCTCGGCCCAGTGCTCGGAGGCTGGCTGACGGAGTATTACAGCTGGCGGTACGTGTTCTACATCAATCTGCCGATCGGCATTCTCGATCTTATCGGCATCATCATCTTTCTGCCGGAGACCTCGCACAATGCCAGCTCGAAGCTTGATTGGTTCGGCTTTGGCACGTTGAGCGTCGGGATAGGTTCGCTGCAATTGATGCTGGATCGCGGCGAGCAGCTGGATTGGTTCGGCTCCGGCGAGATCATCATCGAAGCGATCGTGGCGGCGTCCGCGATCTATTTATTTATCGTCCACACTTTCACCGCGAAAAATCCGTTCGTGCGGCCGTCGCTGTTTCGCGATCGAAATTTCTCCGCCGGCGTCCTCTTTATCTCCATTGTCGGCCTCACCTATTACGCCTCGATGGCGCTGCAGCCGCCGTACCTGCAGGGGCTCATGGACTATCCGGTCATCACGGCTGGACTGGTGATGGGTCCGCGCGGCGTCGGGACGATGGCTTCGATGCTGATCGTCGGGCGGCTAGTCGGGCGTGTGGATACGCGGATCTTGCTGGCCGTCGGCCTTACACTGACGGCGTGGTCATTCAATGCCATGACGGGATGGACGCCCGACGTGTCGCAGGCATCGATCATCGCCGTGACCATGGTCCAGGGCGCCGGGCTGGGCTTCCTGTTCGTGCCGCTGAGTGCGGCGACGTTATCGACGCTGCCGCTGGCGGAGCGCACCGAAGGCGCCGGCTTCTTTAGCTTGTCGCGGAACATCGGGTCGAGCGTCGGCATTTCGGTGGTCAACAGCCTGCTGGTTACGAACACGCAGGCTAATCACGCCGCCATCGTGCCGCAAATCTCTGCGGTCAACCGGGCGCTGGAAAATCCGCTCATCGCGCACGCCTGGAATCCGATGACCGCAGCCGGTCGCGCGGCGCTCGACGCGGTGATCACTCGTCAGGCGCAGATCATCGCCTACATCGACGATTACAAGCTGTTGATGATCGCGACGCTCGCTGTGATCCCGCTGTTGTTGGTTTTCAGAAGGCCGGGGCGGCCCCGCACGGCGGCGCCGGTCATCGTGCACGATTGATTGAGCGCACACCGGCAGGTCCGACAAAAAAGGCGGCCGCATTACCGGCCGCCTTTTGATTTTTCGTGAGCGAGCTTTGGTTGCTCGCGGCTACTCCGCCGCGCCGGCAGCGCTTTCCCGGGGCTGCTCGCCTTCCGCTTTCTGCTTCGCCTCGAGGTCTTCGCCGGTCTCCTGATCGACGACCTTCATCGACAGTCTGACCTTGCCGCGGTCGTCGAAGCCAAGGAGCTTCACTTTGACCTTGTCGCCTTCCTTGACCACATCGCTGGTCTTCTGCACCCGGCGCGATGCCAGTTGGCTGATATGAACGAGCCCGTCCTTCGCGCCGAAGAAGTTCACAAACGCGCCGAAGTCCATCACCTTGACGACGGTGCCCTCGTAGATGTGGCCGAGCTCCGGCTCCGACGCGATCGACTTGATCCAGTTGATCGCCGCCTTGATCGACTCGCCGTCGGCAGATGCGACCTTCACCGTACCGTCGTCTTCGATGTTGATCTTGGCGCCGGTCTTTTCGACGATCTCACGGATGACCTTGCCGCCGGTGCCAATGACTTCACGGATCTTGTCGGTCGGGATCTTGAACGTCTCGATCCGCGGGGCATGCTCGCCGAGCTCCGCGCGGGCCGTGTCCAGCGCCTTCGCCATTTCGCCCAGGATATGCAGGCGCCCATCCTTGGCCTGGGCCAGCGCCACCTTCATGATCTCTTCGGTGATGCCCGCGATCTTGATGTCCATTTGCAGCGAGGTGATGCCGCCGTCGGTGCCGGCTACCTTGAAGTCCATGTCGCCGAGATGATCTTCGTCGCCGAGGATGTCGGAGAGCACGGCAAAGCGCTCATTCTCCTTGATCAGTCCCATCGCGATGCCCGCGGTCGGCCGCTTGAGCGGCACGCCGGCATCCATCAGGGCGAGGGAAGAACCGCACACCGTCGCCATTGACGACGAACCGTTCGAACTCGGTGATCTCGGAGACGAGACGGATGGTGTAGGGGAACTCTTCCTTTGACGGCAGCATCGGATGGATCGCGCGCCAGGCGAGCTTGCCGTGGCCGATTTCGCGGCGGCCCGGCGCGCCGATGCGGCCGGTTTCGCCGACCGAGAACGGCGGGAAGTTGTAGTGCAGCAGGAATGTTTCCTTGTAGGTTCCCTGCAGCGCGTCGATGAATTGTTCGTCTTCGGCGGTGCCCAACGTGGCGACCACCAAAGCCTGCGTCTCACCGCGGGTGAACAGCGCCGAACCGTGGGTCCGCGGCAATACGCCGACTTCCGACACGATCTGCCGCACCGTTTTCACGTCGCGGCCGTCGATGCGTTTGCCGGTATCGAGGATGTTCCAGCGAACGATCTTGGCTTCCAGTTCCTTGAACACGCCGGCAACCGCCAGCTTGTCGTACTTTGGTTCGGCGCCTTCGGGGAAGAAGTGCGCCATCACCTTCTTCTTGACCGCCGCTACCGCATCCTGGCGGTCTTGCTTGCGCACGATCGAATAAGCCGCGCGCAGGTCCTGCTCGGCGAGACCGAGAATTTCCTTTTCGATGGCCGCGTTGTCGGCGACGACCAGCTCGCGGGGCTCCTTCGCGGCTTTCTCGGCGAGTTTGATGATCGCGTCGATCACCGGCTGAAAGTGCCGGTGGCCGAACATCACCGCGCCGAGCATGATCTCCTCGGACAGCTCTTTGGCTTCCGACTCCACCATCATCACGGCGTCTTGCGTGCCGGCGACAACGAGATCGAGCTGGCTCTCGGTCATCTCGTCGATTTGAGGGTTGAGCACGTATTCGTTGTTGATGAAGCCGACGCGTGCGGCGCCGATCGGCCCCATGAAGGGGGCGCCCGACAGGGTGAGCGCGGCAGACGAGGCGACCATCGCCACGATATCGGGATCGTTCTCATGATCGTGCGAGAGCACGGTAACGGTCACCTGGGTGTCGCAGCGCCAGCCTTCGGCGAACAGCGGACGGATCGGGCGATCGATCAGGCGCGACGTCAGCGTGTCCTTTTCGGTAGGACCACGCTCGCGCTTGAAATAGCCGCCGGGAATCCGACCTGCTGCGTAGTATTTCTCGGTGTAGTTGACCGTGAGCGGAAGGAAATCGATTCCTTCCTTCGGCTGCTTGGCCGCCACAACGGCGGCAAGCACAGTGGTCTCGCCGTAGGTGGCGAGGACGGCGCCATCGGCCTGCCGCGCGATCTTACCGGTCTCTAGCGTGAGTGTGCGGCCACCCCAGTCAAGTTGTACACGATGAATGTTGAACATTTCGATTGTCTCTCATGGTTTTCGCGGTGGCGCGAAAGCCATGAGCAAGACGGCGAGAGGCTGTCGTTCGCAACGGAGTTGCGAATCCAAACAGCATCCGGCGATCCTGCCATGGCCATCGGCCTTACCGTGATATTGACGGGCTTCGGCCCGTCGCTCTAATCGGCAGCTCATGCTGCCTTACAAACGGCGGCTGCATCTTGCAGTCCGCCACGGCGCGCGCGGGACGTCCCGCGCGCGAATTCGTCAACGACGGATACCCAATCTCTCAATCAATTCCTTGTAACGCCCCTCATTGGTGCGCCGCAGATAGTCGAGAATCTGACGCCGCTGCGACACGAGCTTCAGAAGCCCGCGCCGTGAGTGGTTGTCCTTGATGTGAGTCTTGAAGTGATCGGTCAGGTTATTGATCCGCTCCGAAAGCAGCGCTACCTGCACTTCGGGCGATCCGGTGTCGCCGGATTTGACGGCATACGTGGTAATAACCTCCGCCTTACGCGCGGTCGTAATCGACATCGTCACCAACCCTTTTGTCTGTCGGCGCGACCAGTCACGCCGTTTAAGTTGAACACGCGCTTGGGGACGATCTCGCCGCGGTCGACCTCGGCAATGGCTACGAACTGACCGCCCGTAGCGACTTGGACCGTGCCGCACATAATAGCGGCGTCCCTTCCACGCAACAAAACGGCTTGGCCCCTCTGGAGCCTTGCCGCATCTGCCGGGCTCACGGCCAGCGCCGGGATGTCGTCCAGCGCGGTCTCGACCGGCAGTAGTATATCGGCGAGGTTTCCCTCACCGGCGGCCGCTCTATGGCATAAAGATTCAAGCCGTTCCAGCGAAATCATGTCGCTTTCGGCGAACGGACTGACCCGGCTCCTTCGCAACGCGCAAACGTGACCAAGAACGCCTAACGTCCGGCCGAGATCGCGCGCGATCGCCCGCACGTAGGTGCCCTTGCCGCATTCGGCCGCGAACACCGCGTGATCCGCGTCGGGCGTGTCGATCAGTTCCAGCCGGTGGATGGTTACCGGGCGGGGCGCGATTTCGATCACTTCTCCCTCCCGGGCCAGATCGTAGGCACGTTCGCCGTCAATCTTTATGGCCGAAAAGCGGGGAGGGACCTGCTCGATGGTGCCCACGAAGCGTGGCAGCAGCGCCTCGATCGCTGCGCGGTCGGGGCGGCTGTCGCTGGTGTTGGCGACGCGGCCTTCGGAATCGTCAGTGTCGCGCTCCTCGCCCCAGCGCACGGTGAACAGATAGGTTTTGCGGCCATCGACCACGAACGGGACAGTCTTGGTCGCCTCACCCAGCGCAATCGGCAGACAACCGGAGGCGAGTGGGTCGAGCGTTCCGGCGTGACCGACGCGTTTGGCCGTAAATAAGCGCTTGATGACCGCGACCGCGTGCGTCGATGTCATGCCGACCGGTTTGTCGAGCACGACCCAGCCGTGCACATCCCGTTTCGGCCGTTTTTTGTTCGACCTCTTTTCGTCGGCCGACGAATCGGCCGCCACCGCGAGCGCGACCTCGGCGGTGCCGTCGCCCTCGGGTTCGTCGACGGATCGAATCGGATTGATTGCCGACATTAATCGTCCTTTTCCCCGCTCAAATCCGGGCTTTGCGGGTCTTCTTCGATGGAATGCTCGCCTTGCAAGTCGCGCTGGACCGCCGGCGTTCGCAAAAGCTTCCCGATCCGTTCCGCTTCGTCGAATCGTTCGTCGATGCGAAACCGGATTTCCGGAGCGAATTTCAGGTTAACGCGCCGGGAAATCTCGCCGCGCATATAGCGTTTGTTATTTTCCAGCGCCGCGAGCACTGCTTCTTCGTCGCGTCCGCCGAGCGGCGTGACGTAGATCGTGGCGAGCCGCAGATCGGGACTCATGCGCACCTCGGGCACCGTGATCATGTGCGTTTCGATGACCGGATCGTGGATATCGCCGCGCACCAGCATTTCGGCCAGCGCGTGACGAATGAGTTCGCCGACGCGCAATTGGCGCGCCGAGCCGCCTGCGGATTGATCACGATGGTGCTGACGATGACGTGCCATTGCGTTCGGTAGTTCGTTTCTTGTTCGTCATGACCGGGTTTCGTTCCGGTCATTCAGATCTTTAATTGTCGATTGCCGCTAAAGGCGTGGTTGGCCGGTATCAAGCCGGCCAAGATGGTTGCAGACGGTCACAGCGACCGCTGCACGCTTTCCACCCGGTAGCATTCGATGACGTCGCCTACCTTCATGTCGTGGTAGTTCTCGAACGCCATGCCGCATTCCTGACCGGCCGCGACTTCGCGCGCGTCATCCTTGAAGCGCTTGAGCTGCGACAGCTTGCCCTGATGAACAACAACGCTGTCGCGAATGAGCCGGACATTGGCGCCGCGTTCGACAACGCCATCGGTGACGCGGCAACCGGCGACGGTGCCGACCTTGGAGACCTTGAAGATTTCGAGAATCGTCGCGTTGCCAAGCGGGGTCTCGCGCAAAGTCGGCGCCAGCAATCCCGACATCGCCTTTTTCACGTCGTCGACGAGGTTATAGATGATGTCGTAATAACGTATCTCAATGCCGGCCTGGTCGGCGGCCTCGCGGGCTTCCTTATGCGCGCGAACGTTAAAGCCGATCACGGCTGCGCCCGAAGCGCCCGCCAGCGTTACGTCGGATTCGGTAATGCCGCCGGCGCCTGAGTAGATAACGCGGGCCACTACCTCATCGGTCGAGAGCTTTTCCAGCGCGCCGAGAATGGCTTCGATCGAGCCTTGAACGTCGCCCTTGATGACCAGCGGAAATTCCTTGCGGCCGGAAGTCTTGAGCTGATTCATCATCTGCTCAAGCGAGCCGCGCATACCGGTTTGTCGCGCTGCCGTGATGTCGCGGCGTTGTCGCGCGCGGTAATCGGCGATCTCTCTCGCGCGAGCCTCGGTCGCGACGGCGGCCAGCCGGTCACTTGCCTCGGGCGTACCATTAAAGCCCAGCACTTCGACCGGCATGGACGGCCCAGCGGCGACAACCGAATGCCCGGTATCCGAAACCAGCGCCCGAACGCGGCCCCATTCGGAGCCCGCGACGACGATATCGCCGGGTCGCAGCGTGCCGCGCTGCACCAGGACCGTTGCAACTGGACCGCGGCCGCGATCAAGCCGCGCCTCGATCACCGTGCCTTCGGCGGCACGGTTCGGGTTTGCCTTCAGATCGAGCACTTCGGACTGCAGCGCAATCAAATCGAGCAGCTTGTCGAGATTGCGTTTCTCTTTCGCCGACACTTCGACTTCGAGAACGTCGCCGCCCAGCGACTCCACCTGGATTTCATGCTGCAACAATTCGGTGCGCACTCGCTCGGGTCTGGCGTCGGGCTTGTCGATCTTGTTGATGGCGACGATGATCGGGACCTTCGCTGCCTTGGCGTGCTGGATCGCTTCCGCCGTCTGCGGCATCACGCCATCGTCGGCGGCGACCACCAGCACGACAATGTCCGTGATCTTGGCGCCGCGCGCACGCATGGCTGTAAAAGCCGCGTGACCGGGCGTATCGATAAACGTGATGCGGCCGCCTGACGGCGCGGTCACCTGATAAGCACCGATGTGCTGGGTGATGCCGCCGGCCTCGTCGGCCGCAACGTCGGTCGAGCGAATAGCGTCGAGCAATGATGTCTTGCCGTGATCGACGTGGCCCATGATGGTGACAACGGGCGCGCGCGGCAGCAGGTTGGCCGGATCGTCCGGAGCATCGAACATGCCTTCTTCGACGTCGGACTCGGCGACGCGGCGCACGGTGTGGCCAAGTTCTTCAGCGATGAGTTGAGCGGTATCGGCGTCGATCGTATCGGTGATCTTCGCCATGTGACCCTGCTGCATCAGGATGCGGATCACGTCGACCGCGCGTTCGGCCATGCGATTGGCCAGTTCCTGGATGGTGATGGTCTCCGGGACCGTCACTTCACGGGCGATCTTTTCTTTCGGCTCATTGTCGCGATGGCCGGAGATGCGCTGGACGCGACGGCGGAACGAAGCCACCGAGCGTTCGCGGACTTCGTCGGCGGAGAGGGCTGTCACGACGGTCAGCCGGCCGCGGCGTTTCTCGGCGCCAACGCGCGGTGTCTTTGGTGGGGGCGCCGGTCGTACCGGTGCGCCGCCGGGGCCGCGGCGGATGGTACGCGGCGCTTCTTCCTCATCGGCTTCAAGCACCGGGCGAGCGCCGGGCTTTGCCGTCACTGGCTCGGCGCCGAAGCGTTTCTTGGCGACCTCGTCGGCCTTGCGTTTGGTTTCTTCGTCGTGCTTGCGGCGCTCTTCTTCGTCACGTTTGCGCGCTTCCGCTTTGGCGCGGTCAGACTTGTCGGCTTCTTCGCGGCTTTGCCGAATGCGCGATTCTTCCTCGGCGATCTTGCGCTCTTCGGCTTCACGCAGGCGCGCGTCGGCGAGCGCATGAGCCCGCGCGTTTCGTTCCTCGTCCGTCAGTGTGCGCAGCACGACTCCGGAAGGCTTCAAAGCAGCGCCGGGAACGGCGGCTGGCGCAGCAGCAGGCGCCGCCGGCGCCTTGGCGGTTGTGACCGCGCGCTTCGGCGCCGCAACGCGCTCGACGGGAGCTGCGGGTTCTGGCCTGGCGTCGCCCGGACCACCAGTGCGCCGCTTTACCTTCTCGACCACGACCGATTTGCTGCGGCCATGGCTGAAGCTCTGTCGCACGACGCCCTGCTCGACGCCGCCACGCTTCAGGGTCAGCGTCTTGGTCGACGTCACGCTCAGCTTTTCGCCGCTATTTTTGGTCGTCTCGGTCATTACGCATCATGTCCTTGGCCGGCTTCAAGTTCGGCACAGCCTTCCGGCCTATTGTTCTGATCACCGGTCCGAAACCGTTCGAGGCGCCGACAACGCGCCAAAATGGTTTCGCTTCCAGGGCCGGCGAGCAGGGCTGCATGTATCACATTTGGGCGGTTCAATGCCAAATCCAATTGCGCGGAGGTCAGAAATCCGATCACCACCGGCGGCCCGCCCGACTGCCGGCGCCATGTAGCGTCGAGCTTGCGGGTCCCTTCAGGTGAAGCCTCGACCGCGTGCACCAGGGCGACAACGTTCCCGGCTTCCAAGGCCTTCTCGGCTTTGACGAACCCGGCGGCGACCAGTCCAGCCTTTCCGGCTACTGCCAAGGCATCGAGAACGGCCTGTTCGAGGAGCCGCTCGGTCCGGGCGACAAAGTCGACGGGGAGGCGGACCTCCCGTTTGTAGCCGCGGGCAAAGGCTTTGCGCTTTAACGCTTCATTCAGGGCGTCCCGCGTCCCGGTAATCCAGATCCCGCGGCCGGGGAGCTTGCTTTTGATGTCCGCGACCGCTTCGCCCTGCGGCCCGACGACGAAACGGATCAGCTCAGATACCGGACGGACCGCACGGGTAGCTGCGCACATGCGCTCGCGCTCCCGTGCCCGCGGTCCGCCGTCGAGCTCGGAGGTTTGTTCGCTATGTTGCGCTTCCGCAATCATCCGTCTGTGAGGCTCCTTTATGCCTGCGTCTCTGGCACGGGAGCCTCCTCAACGGCTGGCGGAGCGAGATCGGCCTCGTTGACCCATCCGGCCTTCAGCCGGGCCTGCATCACCAGGGCCTCGGCTTCTTCGCGCGAAATATCGATGCCATCGAGAATGCCGGCCTCACGCACACTCTCGCCGTCCTTCCGCTCGGTCCAGCCGACCAGATCGTCAGTCGCGCATCCGGCAAGGTCTTCGATGTTCTTGATGTCGTTTTCACCGAAGCGGACCAACATGGCCGTGGTGACACCCGGCACCTCTTTGAGAACATCTTCAACACCAAGCTCTTTGCGCTTGGCATCAAGCTCGTCTTCGATCTTGGCAAGGTAGTCGCGCGCGCGGGTTTGCAATTCGCTTGCGGTGTCGTCGTCGAAGCCTTCGATGCCGGCAACCTCTTTCGCGTCCACCATTGCGAGTTCCTCCACCGAGCCGAAGCCTTCCGAGGCCAGCAATTGTCCGATCACCTCGTCGACGTTCAGCGAGTCGATGAACATGCGGGTGCGGTTTTCGAATTCAGCCTGACGGCGTTCCGATTCTTCCTGCTCGGTGAGGATGTCGATATCCCAACCGGTGAGCTGCGAAGCGAGCCGCACGTTTTGGCCGCGCCGGCCGATGGCGAGCGAAAGCTGCTGATCGGGGACCACGACTTCGATGCGCTCGCGTTCCTCATCGAGCACGACTTTGGCGACTTCGGCGGGAGCAAGCGCGTTGACGACAAACGTGGCGATATCTTGCGACCACGGAATGATGTCGATCTTCTCGCCCTGAAGCTCGTTGACGACCGCCTGCACGCGCGAGCCGCGCATGCCGACGCAGGCGCCGACCGGATCAACCGAGGAATCGCGCGAAACCACCGCGATCTTGGCCCGGGAACCGGGATCGCGCGCCACCGCTTTTACCTCGACGATGCCGTCGTAGATTTCCGGCACTTCCTGCGCGAACAGCTTCGACATGAATTGCGGGTGAGTGCGCGACAGGAAGATTTGCGGGCCACGTTGCTCGCGGCGCACGTCGTAGATGTAGGCGCGGATGCGATCGCCATTGCGAAACACTTCGCGCGGCAGCATCTCATCGCGCCGGACGATGGCTTCGCCGCGGCCGAGATCAACCACCACGTTGCCGTACTCGACGCGCTTGACGATGCCGTTGACGATGTCGCCGATCCGATCCTTGTACTCGTCATACTGACGATCGCGCTCGGCCTCGCGCACCTTCTGTACGATCACCTGCTTGGCCGATTGGGCGGCGATGCGTCCATATTCGAGCGGCGGCAGCTTGTCGGCGATGGTGTCGCCAACTTGGGCGGCCGGATGATGCCGGCGGGCCTCTTCGATCGTGATCTGGAACGCCGGATTTTCGACCGCGTCGACCACCAGCATGTGGCGCGACAGATGAAGCTCGCCGCTCTTCGGGTCGATCTCGGCGCGGACTTCGGTTTCGCTGCCATACCGCGAACGGGCGGCTTTGGCGATCGCCTCTTCCATGGCGCCGAGCACGATCTTGCGATCGATCGCCTTTTCCCGCGCGACCGCGTCTGCGATCTGCAGCAATTCGAGTTTATTGGCGCTGATCGTCGCCATCGTTCAATCTCCCTTGCGTTTCGTTACGCGCCGACCTTGATCGGGTGTGAGGTGTTTCCGCTGTTTCCTTGCCGCCGCGTTTCTGCCGCCGCAGCGTTTCGGAAATGAGTGCATCGGTGAGAACAAGCCTTGCTTCCATGATGTCGTCGATCGGCAACAGCACATCGCCCGGCCCGTCACAGCGGAGACGGATGCAATCGCCTTCGCTGCCGAGGAGTTCGCCGCGGAAGCGCTTGCGCCCGTCGACGGCGACATTCATCTCGACCTGGGCGGTGTGACCGGCGTAGCGATCGAAATCGGAACGCCGCACCAGCGGCCGGTCGATGCCGGGCGATGAAAGCTCCAGCCGATAGGGGCCTTCTACCGGGTCGGCAGCGTCAAACACCGGCGATAATGCGCGCGATGCGGCCTCGCAGTCTTCGATCGCCATCGAGCCGTCGGGCCGCTCCGCCATGATCTGGACCGTGCAGCCGGCAAATCCCGAAACGCGCACGCGCACCAGCCGGTAGCCAAGCTCGGCAAGCACCGGTGCAGCGATTGCGGCGACGCGCGCCGCCCGACCCGGCTCGATAACGAGCCGTGGCTCCTCGGCAAAAGATGTCGGCCTGTCTTCCATGCCGCTTGCGATCACTATTCCTGCGTCATACGCCGGTCAGAGGCACGCCCGGTTTTAGGTAATAAAAAAGAGCGGGTCCTTGCGGGCCCACTCCCAAAACCGTTCGGATCAACCGACCGCTATGAGGTATCCATGACGGATGACGCGAATATAGCGTCTTCCGCCGCTCTTGCAAGTGCCTCTTCAGGGATCAGTAATCAGTGTTCGGTAATCAAATACGTAATAAAACTGATGATTATCAATTACTGAAGACCGATACGTGAATGGACGCCGCCCTTTCGCTCATTCCCGAACTCGAAGAGGTGGTTCAACACGGTTCCCGTGAAAAACGGACCGAGGCGTTGCAACGCATTACCGCTCTCTTTGTTAACGGCGCCGGCAACTACAAGAATGAGCACGTCGAGGTTTTCGACGACGTTTTTGGATTGTTGATCGAGGAGATCGAGAGCAAGGCGCGCGCCGAGCTCTCACATCGTCTCGCCCCGGTCAGCAACGCACCGGTCAAAGTGCTGCGGCGGCTTGCCCACGACGACGATATCGCCGTCGCCGGGCCGGTGCTGAAGCTCGCGCCGCGTCTCGCCGAGTCTGATCTCATCGATGTGGCCGAAACCAAAAGTCAGGCGCACCTGCAGGCGATCTCAGGACGCCGCGCGCTCGGCGAGGCGGTGACCGATGTCCTGGTGCGCCGCGGCGATCGCGACGTCGCCCGCCGGGTTGCCGACAACCGCGGTGCTCGTATTTCCGCGAACGGCTTCGACCGCCTGATTAAACGCGCTGAAGAGGATGGCATCCTCGCCGAAAAGGTGGGGCTACGGCCTGATATTCCGGCGCCGATGTTTCGGGATTTGCTGAGCAAAGCGACTGCGGTCGTGCGCAAGCGGCTGATTGCCTCGGCGACACCCGAGATGCGAGCGGCGATCATCGATATTTTGGCAAAGGTTTCGACCGAGGTCGGCGCGCGCGTCGGCCCGCGCGATTATCGCGCTGCGCAGCGCGTGATCTTGAGTCTCGACAAGGCGAGGCGGCTGGACGAGCCGGCGCTCGCGGCATTCTGCGCCGAGAAAAAATACGAAGAAACAGTCGCTGCACTCGCAGCGCTTGCCAAAGTGCCGATCAAAATCGTCGACCGGCTGATGAGCGGCGATCGGCCCGATCCGGTTCTGATCTTGTGCAAAGCCGCCAACCTGAAATGGGCGACGGTAAGGGCGATCATTCTGGCGCGGCCCGACACCGGAGGCACGTCCTCACAGGGGCTCGATGCGGCCTTTACAAACTACGGACAGCTTTCGGCCTCAACCGCGCATCGCGTCGTCCGCTTTTGGCAGGTGCGGCAGGGCGAATAGGCCAACCCCAGTCAGCCTGATCAACGGCGCCGAAAGACCAGAAAGCACGGCGCGCGGTCCTCGCGCGCAGCCTTGGTGTGATACCGGGTGCCGACGAAATCCGGCCAGGCCTTTCGCCAATCGTCGGCGCACCGCGCGGTCCATTCAAAATCAGAGGATCGCAGCAGACGCTGCAAGGTCCATGAAGCGTAGTCGGCGATATCGGTGACGAAACGAAAATCGCCGCCGCTTCGCAAAACGCGGGCAAATTGCTTGATCGTCGCGTCTTGAACAAAGCGGCGCTTCCAATGCCGCCGCTTCGGCCAAGGATCGGGGTGGAGCAATTCGATCCGCGCCAAGGACGCATCAGGAAGCCACGCGAGCAGGCTTGTCGCGTCATCGAAATGCAGGCGGATGTTCCGCAGATCGGCCGCTTCGATCGCCGCCAGGGCCTTGGCCATGCCGTTGACGAACGGTTCGACCCCGATGAATCCGGCGAGCGGCTGCGCTTTCGCCTGCGCCAGCAAATTCTCACCGGCGCCGAAGCCAATTTCGAGCTGAACCTCGGTAACGGGTAGTGGAAAAATGGCCTGTAGACCGGCCAGAGCAGGGCGGGAGAGATCGATCGCAAGCCGTGGCAATAGCGTCTCGAAGAGCTGCGCCTGTCGCGGACGCAACTTATGTCCTTTGCGGCGCCCAAAAAAAGCGCGCGCCTTATCTTGTGCAGCATCCATAGCCGTTGTTGTCGTCCCGCAGTCAGATTAGGCAAGCGCTCCAAGATGGTGTCGGTTACGATTCAGCTCTTGCTCGCAATCGTTTTGGAGGTACCGCCATGACGTTAGATTCCAGCGTCCAGGATCACAACAAAGCATTGGTTCGGGCGAGCTTTGATCGCTGGCGAGATGGTACGGGCGGTCCGTTCGAGCTTTTGGCCCCGGACGCGGAGTGGACGATCGTCGGCTCGTCGCCGTTGTCAAAGAGCTATCGCAGCAAGAAAGAATTTATCGATGAGGTGATCGACCCGTTCAACGCCCGCATGGCAAAGCCTTTAGTTCCTGCGGTACGAGGCATCTATGCCGACGGCGACACCGTCGTCATTCTGTTCGACGCCTCCGCTACAGCAAAGGACGGCGTGCCTTATCACAACACCTACACTTGGTACTTTCAGATGAAGGGTACCGAGGTCGTCAAGGCGATCGCCTTCTTTGATACCAGAGATTTCGACGAGTTCTGGACACGGGTCTCGCCAAAGCCGTGATGACGCCCCAGGGTTACGGGCGCCGGCACCGGTTCGGCGTAGATTTAATGCGAGGTGTCAGGCGAAGGATTTTGCGTCTCCTTCGCCTGTTTCTTTACCACATGATGGCCAATCACACAGCCAGCAGCCGCACCCACCAAGCCATGGTGCCCCGCATAGTGTCCGGCAATGCCGCCAATGATCGCGCCTTTGATGCAGCCTTTCGCATCGGCGACGCCTGGCATGCTTGCAATGGCAAACGCTACCGCCAGACACGCGAGAATGGATTTCATCGCACGCGATCTCCGTCGATTGTTCTGCCAATCCGCATCTGAGGGTTTCGTTCCGCGCCAATGTCGGCAGAGCCCGGCAATAGGCCGGGGGTTTCCGAATAGCCGGAATCGTGCGGTTAACTCAGCGCAACGTGCGCTTGAGTGCGTCGGCGAGGTCGGTCCGCTCCCAGGAGAAGCCGCCGTCCTTCTCCGGCGCACGGCCGAAGTGACCGTAAGCGGAGGTCCGGCGATAGATCGGCCGATTGAGCTTGAGCGCGCGGCGAATGTTGGTTGGACGCAGCGGAAACAGCTCGGGCAGCAGCTTCTGCAACTTCGCCTCGTCGACTTTGCCGGTGCCGTGGGTGTCCACATAGACCGACATCGGATCGGCGACACCGATCGCGTAGGCGATCTGGATGGTGCAGCTGTCGGCCAAGCCGGCGGCGACCACGTTCTTGGCCAGGTATCGTGCGGCATAGGCGGCCGAACGATCGACCTTGGTTGGATCCTTGCCGGAGAAAGCGCCCCCGCCATGCGGCGCGTAGCCGCCGTAAGTGTCGACGATGATCTTGCGCCCGGTGAGGCCGCAATCGCCGTCCGGTCCGCCGACGACAAAATTGCCGGTCGGGTTGACCAGGAAATCGCTCGGCCGCTTCGGCATCCAGCCTTCCGGCAGTGCCGATTCGACGGAATCGGCGATCATGTCTTTGACCATGCCCGGCGTGTATTTCTTGCCGTTGCGGGTCTGCGCATTGTGCTGGGTCGAAACCACGACTTTAGTAGCGCCGACAGGCTGTCCGTCGACGTATCGCACCGTCACCTGGCTCTTGGCGTCGGGCTGAAGATCAAACAGCGCGCCGGAGCGGCGTTTTTCCGAAAGCACCTTCAAAATCTTGTGCGCAAAATAGATCGGCGCCGGCATGAACGAGCCCTTTTCATAGACCTCGCTCTCTCTACAGGCATAACCGAACATCATGCCCTGATCGCCAGCACCTTCTTCGTCGCCACCTTTTTTCTTCTTGGCGTCAACGCCCATGGCGATGTCTGGCGACTGGCCGTGCAACAACACTTCGACGTCGGCGCCGTAGAAGGAAAATCCATCCTGGTCATAGCCGATGTCCTTGACCACCTGGCGTGCAGTCTCGGCGATCAGTTCGCGATTAGCGACCGCCTTGTCGCCGTGCTTGTGGAATAGCGGCGACTGACCGCGTCCCTCGCCGGCGATGACGATCTTGTTGGTCGTGCAAAGCGTCTCGCAGCCCAGCCGGGTGTTTACTTTGCTCTCGTCGGCAATTCCGAGCTTGATGTCGTTTTCCAGGAATGCATCGAGAATGGCATCGGAGATTTGGTCGCAAACCTTGTCGGGATGTCCTTCCGACACGGATTCGCTGGTAAACAGATAATTTGTACGTTGCACCGCGAGAACACTCCCCTCGTCAAGCCGCGCCCGATTGCGTCGGAGCTTGTTTGGAACGAACGCCGGCAAGACCAGCGCTGATTGATAGCATGGTTGTTGCAGCGGCGCTGCGCGCGGTCAAGATGTGGGCTAAACGTGGGCTAAAGTGGGGAGGTTGCCGATACAGCTGTTGACGTTGCTTAGCGTTTTTCGCCGGCTGCAATCTGTTCAACAAGATCGACGATGCGGCGCCGCAGCTTGGAGTCGCCGATGCGCGTAAACGCTTTCGTCAGCGCGAGGCCATCCGAAGTGGCGAGAAAATCGGAGACATAAGCCGGCGAGGGAGCCTCACCCATTCCGTCGTGACGCCCCAAACCCGGAACGGAAGGCGCGCCTTCGAAAAAGAACGATACCGGCACCTGGACGATATGGGCTATTTGCTGCAGGCGGCTCGCGCCGATGCGGTTGGTGCCTTTTTCGTATTTTTGCACTTGTTGAAAAGTAAGACCGAGTGCGTTGCCGAGTTTTTCCTGGCTCATTCCGAGCATCATGCGGCGCATTCGCACACGGCTGCCGACGTGCTTGTCGATGGGGTTGGGGGCCTTTTTCGCAATCATCATTTCTACTGGCTCTCCTAAGTTGGCCCTCTTTACCGGAATAGTTGCAGGTTTCAAATATCGCGCCGACGAATACTAGCTATGCGAACGATCGCGATAGAATTAACCGTAAGTCAGGCGAGTATAGCAGGGTCGTCTGCGCGGTCTAGTTGCAACTACAATGTTCAACAATATTGTATCCCGATTGGGACGACGCGCGTCATCTTAAAATGCGAAGTGTCCGATAGGCGGACATTCTCCAAAAATGACGATAGATTGTGCTTTGTTTGCGCTTTATTCGGCGAAATTCGATGTGGAGGTATTGGGCTGCAACCGGCGGCGTATAACCGCCAACAGCGCGATCGCCACGATCATGGCTGCGGGAACTTCGCCGACGCGGGCATAGACCGGAGGTCCGACCGGCCGCGGCAATCTCGAAATGAGCAAGCCCTCGCTGCCAAGCGGCAACGAATCAATCAACCTGCCAAGTGGGTCGATGATTGCCGAGACCCCCGTGTTGGCGGCACGAACCACCGGCAGACCATCTTCGATCGCCCGAACGCGCGCTTGCTGCAGGTGCTGAAAAGGTCCGGCGGAAATTCCAAACCAGCCGTCGTTTGTAACGTTAACGACCCAGCCAGGTCGTCCGTCTTTCGGCATTAGTTGATCCGCAAAAATCACCTCGTAACAAATAAGCGGTAGCGCCGGCGGGGCGCCAGGAACGGAAATAAGTCGGCGCCGGTCTCCCGCGGAGAAGCCGCCCGGCAGTTTGGTGAGTTGCTGAAGTCCGATCGCTTCCAGGATCTTTTGGAATGGGAGGTATTCGCCAAACGGCACCAAATGAACCTTGTCGTAGATCGAGCCGATCGTGCCGTCGTGGCCGATGACGTAAATCGAGTTGTAGACCGTCGGATTGGCGGGATTCACCGGTTCGCCCAACCGCACAGCGCCGGTAATCAGCACAGTGTGTTCGCCCAAGAGCTGCGTGATTTGGGCGAGTGCGTCAGGTTCGCGTGCGAGGAAAAACGGAAACGCCGATTCCGGCCAGATCAGAATTGTTGCTTCGCTGGTACCGGTTTGTCGCGGACTGGCTGCACGCTCGGACAGAGTGATATAGCGATCCATAACTTTTTGCTTAGCGGCATAATTGAACTTCACGTCCTGCTGAAGGTTTGGCTGCATGATGCGCAGCTCGACGCCGTCGACAAACCGCGTTGGCGTGCGCGCAAGCCGTACCGCCCCGAAGCCGCCTAATCCCGCGATGATCGCGATGCCGAGCGCAATCGGCAGCCATGGCCAGCGGGTTTCAGCGCGATCGTCAATGAGCGTGGCGGGACTGGCGCAGACGACTATAGCAATGAAAGTAAGGCCCCAGATGCCGATCAGCGCCGCGCTTTGCGCCAGCACTAGCGGCGCTGTGAGTGCATAACCGAACGCGTTCCAGGGAAAGCCGGTCAGTATATGGCCGCGCAGCCATTCAGCGGCAGTCAGCGCCACACCCAGGGCCAGGATCCGCACGGCCCCGCGCACCCACAACAAACGCGTCAACGCGGTGCCGAACGCGGTGAAGATCGCGAGCCCGGCGGGAAGGCCCATTACCGCGAACGGCAGTAACCAGCCGAAAGTTGGTGCATCGACCAGGAAGGCGTAGCCGACCCAATACAGCCCAGCGAGAAAATAGCCGAAGCCGAACCACCAGCCGATCGCCGCGGCGTTCTTTATTCCGCGCCCGTAGCCGGTCCCGGTGCCGTCGATCAGCCAGACCAATGTCGGGAATGTCAGGAACAGGATCGGCCAAAAATTAAATGGCGCCATCGCAAGCGCCGACAGCGCGCCGGCAACGAACGCGATAAGCCAGCGCCGCCATCCCCAGGACAAAACGATAGCGTGGATCGCACGCTCCGGTTTCACGGCGCGGGCGGTGAGTTCGGATTTTGCCGCGTCGCCTCATCACGCGAGGCGGCCGGCTTTGCGGCCGCCGGCTTCGCCAAGGCCGGCGCGGAGGCTGGGCGCCGGTCTTTGCTGCGATAGATTTTTACCCGCTTAACCCGGCGCGGATCGGCATCGAGCACTTCGGCTTCGAATGAATCCGGTCCCGGCACCAGTTCGCCGCGCACCGGGACATGGCCCGCCCGCATGACCAAATATCCGCCGAGCGTATCGACGTCTTGCGCGGCCTCGCCGACGTCGAACTCGTCGCCGACGACGGCGCGCACCTCATCGAGACTGGCGCGACCGCTTGCGAGGAACGAGCCGTCATTCTGGCGTATCACTGCCGGCAATTCCGCCTCGTCGTGCTCGTCGGCGATGTCGCCGACGATCAGCTCGACCAGATCCTCGATCGACACCAATCCGTCGCTGCCGCCGTATTCGTCGATAATGAGCGCCAGGTGAATTCGCGTCGCTTGCATTTTTGCCAGCAGATCGAGCGCCGGCATTGAAGGCGGGGCGTAAAGCATTTCGCGGACGATCTTGGTCGCTGCAAGCGGCATCGAAAGATCGATCTTCCCGAGATCGAGATCGAGATCGGCGGCGGGCGGTTTTTCATCAGCGCTTGCGGCGCCGGGTTCGATCACCGCGCGTGCCGACATGAAAGCCAGCAAATCGCGGATGTGGACCATGCCGGTCGGATCGTCGAGCGTGTCGTTGTAGACCACGAGCCGCGAGTGGCCGGCGCCGGCGAACACCATGACGAGTTCACCGATCGTGATGTCCTGCTGGACTGCCACGATGTCGGCGCGCGGCACCATGATGCCCTCGATCCGGCACTCGCGCAGACCGAGAATGTTTTTCAGCATCGCGGCTTCGGCCGGCGAGAAGCCAGATTCCGGCTGATCGGCCGTCAGGACGAGTTCAAGGTCGGCGCGGGTTGCCGCCGCCTTCCAGCCGAACAGAATGCGCATGACGCGCGTAAGCCAGCCTTCGTGCAGCTCGCCATGATCGGGCACAAGCGCGGGAAGACCGCGATGCTCGGTCTCGTCGGATTCGTTACGGGTCGGGGATTGGCTCATGGTCAATATATTAGATTGTCGGACGCCCGACTTCAGGCCTTGCCGCCATGTCGGTAGGGGTCCGGGATCCCAAGCCGCTGCAGAATGTCGCGCTCAAGGCGTTCCATGGTCTCTGCGTCTTTCTTCCGCTCGTGGTCGTGGCCCAGCAGGTGCAGAAAACCATGCACCGCAAGATGGGCGACATGATGGGCGAATGGTTTGCCTTCGGCGCGAGCTTCCGCCGCGATGGTTTCGTAGGCCAGGACCACGTCACCGATGAGCAGCGGATCGCCGCCGGTATGGCCGGTCGGGAATGACAACACATTCGTGGCCGCGTCCACGCCGCGCCAGTTGTGGTTGAGCAGGCGGATCGCCGAATCATCGGTCAGCACAATAGCAAGCTCAGCCCCCGGTGTTGACTGGGTGGCGGCGGCCTCGGCGATTGCCCGCCGGACCGCTGGTTCGGCATCACGATTGCCTTTCCAGAGCTTGGATTCGACGAGAACATCAATCTTCGGTGCTATTCGCGCTTTCCGCGCCACTTGCGCCATTTAAGACCGCTCGCGCTTTGCGGCCGCAGCCTTGTCGTAAGCCTCGACAATCCGCGCGACCAGTTCGTGACGGACGACATCGGCGGCCGAGAAGGTGACGTGCGCGATCCCCTCGACACCTTCAAGGAGTTTCACCGCCTCGGCGAGGCCGGACGTTTGTCCCGGTGGCAGGTCGACCTGGCTCGGATCGCCGGTCACGACCATGCGGCTGTTTTCTCCAAGCCTGGTCAGCAACATCTTCATCTGCATCGCGGTCGTGTTCTGCGCCTCGTCGAGAATGATTGCGGCGTTCGCCAAGGTGCGGCCGCGCATGAAGGCAAGCGGCGCAATTTCTATTTCGGTGCTCTGCATCGCGCGTTCGACAATGCGCGCGTCCATCAGATCGTAGAGCGCGTCGTAGATCGGGCGGAGATAAGGATCGACCTTCTCGCGCATGTCGCCGGGCAAAAAGCCAAGCCGCTCGCCGGCCTCGACCGCCGGGCGCGAGAGCACGATGCGATCGACTTCCTTGCGTTCAAACAATTGCACCGCATTAGCAACGGCAAGCCAGGTCTTGCCGGTGCCGGCGGGGCCGGTGGAGAAAACCAGCGAATGTCGTTTGAGCGCGCGCACATAGGCGTCTTGCGCCGGGGTACGGGCACGCACGCGGCGCTTGCGCAGATTGATCTCTTCAAAGTTCTCACGCGCCGCGGCGGGATCGAAATCGAACAGCGAGCCTTGCGACAGTGCAAGCCGAACCACTCCGTCGACGTCCCCCTGCGCCACCTCGTCGCCGCGCGCAAGCCGCTCATAAAGCGTCTCAAGCACGCGTCGCGCCTGTTCGCAGGCTTCACGCGGGCCTTCCAGCGTGACCTGATTGCCGCGTGAAGTAGCAGCCACGCCAAGCCGGCGCTCGATCAGCGCGAGATTTTGTCCGTATTGTCCAAACAGCGACGAGGCGAGGCGATTGTCATCGAAAGTGAGCGCGACTTGTGCCGTATTGTCCGGCGCGACGATGAGCGCTTCATCAGTCTTGGTTCGCATTCAGGCTCCTGCGGCAACGAGCGCCGGCTCTCGCGCCAGCGCGCCAAACAGACTGTTTCTGGAAAGTTCGGTGATGGTGACGGGCCCGATCTCGCCGATCAGTGAACGCGGTGCTTCAACCTGGACCGGCTGGAGATAGGGCGAGCGGCCGACGATCTGTCCGGGATAGCGGCCGGGCCGTTCAAATAGCACGTCGAAAGTGCGGCCGACGCAGCGACGATTGAACGCCGCCTGTTGCTGATCGATCACATGTTGCAAGCGGTGCAGTCGATCGGATTTGAGGTCTTCGTCCAGTTGATCGGTCATTTCGGCGCCGCGCGTACCGGGCCGCGGCGAATATTTAAAAGAAAACGCGCCGGAATAACCCATTTCCTCGACAAGGCTGAGAGTCGCCGCAAAATCAGCTTCCGTCTCGCCTGGAAAGCCGACGATGAAGTCGGAAGTCAGCGCCATATCCGGCCGCACCTTTAGAAACCGCGATACTACAGCGACGTAATCGGCACGCGTATGACGGCGGTTCATGGCAGTCAGAATGCGGTCGGAGCCCGACTGTACCGGCAAGTGCAATTGCGGCATCAGCGCCGGCAAATCGCGGTGAGCCATGATCAAATCGTCAGCCATATCGAGCGGGTGGCTGGTGGTGTAGCGCAGCCGCTCAATGCCGCGGATCCCGGCGAGGCGTTCGAGCAGGCGGGCGAGCGACCACGGCCGGCCATCCGGCCCTGAGCCGTGATAGGCATTGACGTTCTGGCCGATCAGCGTGATTTCCCGCACGGCCGAGTCCGCGAGGCGCTCGACCTCAGCCGCAATCTTTTCCGCCGGCCGTGAGGTTTCGGCGCCGCGGGTAAACGGCACGACACAGAACGTGCAGAACTTGTCGCAGCCTTCCTGCACCGTGACGAAGGCGGCGACGCCGCGTGCCCGCATCGCAGCGCGGCTCGGCGCAGCGAGATGGTCGAACTTATCGTCGGCCGGAAACTCGGTATCGACCGCGGGGCCGCCGCGCTCGGCGCGGGCAATCAGCGCGGGCAGGCGATGATAATTCTGCGATCCGACCACGAGGTCGACCGTGGGCGCGCGGCGGACGATTTCCTCGCCCTCGGCCTGCGCGACGCAACCCGCGACCGCAATGAGCACGCGCCGATCGTTGTCGGCGGCAGCCTCTTTCAGCCGGCGCATACGGCCGAGTTCGGAATAGACCTTGTCGGCCGCCTTTTCGCGAATGTTACAGGTGTTGAGGATGATAAGATCGGCGTCTTCGGGCGTCGCGGTTTCGACATAGCCTCCCGGCGCCAGGGTGTCCGCCATACGCTGTGAGTCGTAGACGTTCATCTGGCAGCCGAAGGATTTGACGAAGAGCTTGCGAGTACCTTTCATTCCGCTCGTTTTCGAAGCCTTTCTGCTTCGCCTAGATCATAGCTTGTTTGCAGGGGCGCGTCAGCCGAGGTCGCGCCGAAGCACCAGGGCTGCCGCACCGCTGTCATAATAGCCTTGGCGCTGGCCGACCTCGTAAAATCCGGCCTGCCGATAGAGCCGGGTGGCGGGTGCATTGTGCTTGTCCACCTCGAGAAAAACGGTGCGGGCGCCGAGTCCGGCCAGCCGGCGCAGATGCAGATCCAACAACGGCCGCGAGAAGCCGCGGCCGCGCCAGGGCGGCGCGATCGCGACCGACAGGATTTCGGCTTCATCGTCGATCAGGCGGGACAGAATGAAGCCGATCAAGGTCCGGCGGATCATCGTGCGATGCGCGACGATCTTGTGGTCGGCGAGCATCCGGCGAAACTCATCCTCGCTCCAGCCATGACGGAACGAAGCGGCATGCACCGCGGCAATGATCGCGGCGTCGTTTCTTCCCGCCTCGGAGATTATCGGCTCGGGTCGCGTTAGCAGCCGGGCAACAAAGTTCATCATCGGCGTGGCAATTGCGCCGCATATTGCGGCTGCGCGTCAGCGGCGCGCAGGTACTGCGGGGTCGGCGGCGATTGTTCTTCCACGACCACAGCGCCCATCCGCGCGACCCAGGCGATATCGGGCGCGGGCCGCGCATCGATGGCGACCGGCCGAGCGGCGCTGTCGCTCAAGGCATCGGCCACCGCCAGTGCCGCCGATCCGACGATGCAGGCCGGTACTTCGGCTGCTGCGGCGATAGCTTCGTTTAAGCTCGCAAGCCGCGGCGTGCTGAAAGTCCGGCCGCCTGGGCTGAAAACTTGAAGGTAGACGTGCGAGTGCCGCGCATCGATGGCGGCAACGACCGGGGAGCTGTCGTCGCTCGCCATGTGGGGAGCGGCATAGACCGAAAGCGTCGACAGGCCCACGGCCGGCTTATCGGCCGCCAAGGCAATCCCGCGCGCAGCGGCAAGGCCGACGCGCAAGCCAGTAAAGCTGCCGGGGCCGGTGGTCACGGCGATGCGGTCGATCGCGGCGAACCCCATGCCCGCCTGGTCCATAACCCGCTTGACGAGCGGCATTAACGCTTCGGCATGGCCGCGCACCATCGGCAGGCTCTCGCTTGCGAGGATGCCGCCGTGATCGGTATCGAAAACCGCTGCGGAACAAGCCGCCAGCGCCGTATCAATGGCAAGAACGCGCATAGAAGGTTATGGCGCCGATGCGCGGCCGCTTCGCCGAGTCACAATGTGCCCAGTCACAGATTTGCCGATCACATCGGCCGGACTTCGGTGACGTCGGGTACGAAGTGGCGCAGCAGATTCTGGATGCCATGCCGCAACGTCGCGGTCGATGACGGGCAACCCGAGCAGGCGCCCTTCATGTGGAGATAGACGACGCCGTCCTTGAAGCCGCGGAAGGTGATGTCGCCGCCGTCATTGGCCACCGCCGGCCGCACCCGCGTCTCGATCAGTTCCTTGATGGTGGCAACCGTCTCGGTGTCGGCCGCGTCGAAGAACTCGTCCTCGTCACTTTGCTCGGCATTGCCGCTGCCCTCAGCGAGCAACGGCGCGCCGGACATGAAGTGCTCCATGATCGCGCCGAGGATCATCGGCTTAAGCTGTTGCCATTCGCCGGTGTCTTTGGTCACCGCAATAAAGTCGGAGCCGTAGAACACCCCGCTGACCCCGCCGATATCGAACAGCCGCTCGGCCAGCGGCGATTTGGCGGCTTCGTCGCGATCGCGCAAATCGAGCGTTCCACCTTCCAGCACCGCCCGTCCGGGCAGGAATTTTAAGGTGGCCGGGTTCGGCGTGGCTTCGGTCTGGATGAACATGGCGTCCTCCGTCACCTCGCCCGGCAGGTGCCTCGGCGTCCGTGACTCTCTAATGCAGTGTAATACGTGGCGAATTCCGTTGGAAGTTCAAGTGGCCGACTGGGTTAGCGGGTCCGGCACGGCAGACGGTTGTGACTTAGCCGCCCAAGGCGTCGATCTCCTCATCGGTGAGGTGGCCGGGCACGATCGCCACCGGGATGGGAAAATCGCCCGCGGTCCGGCCAATGTTCGCCACCAGCGGGCCCGGCCCTTCCGACCCTATGCCCGCCGCCAGCACGAGAATGAAAATATCCTCGTCCTCGTCGATCACTTTGAGAATTTCTTCCGCTTTGTCGCCTTCGCGGATCACGGGTTCGGCGTTAATGCCGGCGATGGCCTTGGCCCGGGCGGCGTATTTGCCGAGTTCGGCGTCGGCCTCCCCATGCGCTTCGGCGCGCATGATATCGGCGACGCCGAGCCATTGCTGACTCTGATCGTGGTTTTCCAGTACCCGCAACATGACGACATTGCCGCCAATGCGGGCCGCTCGCCGCGCGGCGAAATAAATGGCGCGGTCGCACTCCTCGGTGTCGTCGACCACGACGAGAAGCTTCGGCTTGTGACCGACTTCGTAGCTGCGGCGCCTGCGTGGCATCTAAATTCTTCCGGCGGCCGAAATGCTGCCACGGCGGGGCGTGGTCCGACAAGCCGTCTAGTGATGAACCCGCGTTACGCTCGCACGAAGCCGACGATGCCCTTCACCGCCGTCAGTCATTGAGAATACGGCCGTGCTTCGCGGGCTCTCTTTAGAAAATCTTGGAACATCCCGGGACTCTCTTGGTAGGTAGCGGAAAAACGGGCGATCGTTTGTTCAATGAGCCACGCGGTCTCGAGCGTGTAAAAGATAGTGCTTTTAAATGCATCACCGTGGTGGTGCTCTAACGAGTTGCGAAGCTGCAACACCAACCTATTAGCAAATTCCTCGTTTGAGCGAATTAGGCTATCACTAATATCTGCAATGACTAAGCTATTTGAAACATCACTACCACGATATTTTTTCCAACTTCGAATGAGCGAAGTTAGCGTGTCTTCAAAATCATTGTCTAGTCCGCGCTCTAGTGAATACACGAACTGATGCTCGGAATGAGACAGTATTTGCCGGGCTAAATCGGCGTTGCTTGTCGGTGACAATGTAGCGTTCGCCATTGCGGCGAGTGTGAGTGCAGTATCCCACTCTCCATTGTTTAAGTGAGTAATGGCCGCCTCGGTCTGGCGCTTAACAAATGATTTTGTGTCGCCAGTTGGTAGCTCCCAATGTGCGCGTCGGTGAGTGGAAGCCAATGACGAGTACCCAATCCAAACATTGCGTCGCCCGATTAAGCCGACGATTTCCTTGACGGCAGTCATTGTTTTTCCCGCCAAAACTTGCGCTCGTGCAGCTCCATCGGCCAGCACCTCATCGATCGCAATTGGATCGCGCAAGAGACGTTTCATTTCTGCGGTTATCGGACCGAGCTTACTTACAGTTAGTTCGGTAAGCGCAGATTTGAAGGTCGAGAACTGCGCGTTTCCGTATTCCCTAAGCACGTCGCTTTTTTTGTCGCCAGAGAGTGCAGCAAAAATGGCGACTAGGTTTGCAGCTTCAGGCCGAAGCGACAGCCCGTTTTCATCACTTGGCAACGGTGCTGAGTCGGTTTTTGCTCGCCGAATTTTCATTGCGATTATGTCGGCGTCGTCGGTAAGATTTATGCGCGACTGATCTGACGCATCCGACTTAGACATTTTTTGTACGCCTTCGCGCAGCGACATGACGCGCGTCGCCTCGCCGGTGATCAGCGGCTCTGGCAATGGGAAGAACGAATCACCGTAGCCGTGTTCGCTAATCGACAGGCCGAAGTCGTTATTGAACTTCTGTGCGATGTCGCGCGCGAGCTCAAGGTGTTGTTTCTGATCCTCACCCACTGGCACGTGAGTGGCACGATAGACCAGAATATCGGCGGCCATCAGCGTTGGATAGGCATAGAGGCCAACCGAGGCATTTTCGCGATCCTTGCCGGCCTTCTCTTTGAACTGTGTCATCCGGTTGAGCCAGCCCATCCGCGCAACGCAATTAAACACCCAAGCAAGCTCTGTATGCTCGGCCACCTGGCTCTGATTGAAGACGATGTGTTTTTTCGGATCGATGCCAGAGGCGATGAACGCAGCCGTGACTTCGCGGATGGCCTTGGGAAGATCTACAGGATCCTGCCAAGTCGTGATCGCATGAAGGTCTACAATGCAGTAAATGCAATCGTAGCGGTTCTGCAATTCGACGAAGCGTTTGATGGCGCCAAGGTAATTGCCGAGATGCAAGTTTCCGGTCGGTTGCACGCCGGAAAAGACCAGTTCTCTAAACGCCATGCAGGCCTCCGCCAAGAAACGATCGTCCCATGCCACGGCCGACCGCAACCGTGCAAGGTCCTTCGCCCATCTTAGCATGAAGGACGTGGGTGGGCCGTTGTTTGTGCCATTGCGTGCATGTTCGTCGCCGCTATAGTGCGCCTCCCGCGCATCGGTTTTTTCAAAAAAGTCTTGGTATGGCATCCGCACGTTATGACGTTCTTGGCATCGGCAACGCGATCGTCGACGTCATCGCCCGCACCGAAGAAGATTTCCTGGTCAAGCAGGGCATGAATAAAGGCACGATGGCGCTGATCGATGCGCCGCGCGCCGAAGCAATCTACGACGCGATGGGTCCGGCCATCGAGTCGTCCGGCGGTTCCGCGGCGAATACCATTGTCGGCGTTGCCGGCTTTGGTTCGCGGGCAGCCTTCATCGGCAAGGTCAAGGACGACGGCCTCGGCAAAGCTTTTGCCCACGATATCCGCGCAGCGGGCGTTGCCTTCACCACGCCTCCGGCCGCCGACGGTGCGCCGACTGCGCGCTGCTACATCCTGGTGACGCCGGACGGCGAGCGCACCATGAACACGTTTCTCGGCGCGGCGCAGAACCTGCATCCGTCGGACATCGATCCGGAGATGATCGGCTCAAGCTCGATCATTTATCTGGAAGGCTATTTGTGGGATCCGAAGAACGCCAAGGACGCGTTCGTCAAGGCGGCCGAGATTGCGCATCAGGCCGAACGCACGGTCGCGCTAACCTTGTCAGATGCGTTCTGCGTCGACCGCTGGCGCGACGAGTTTTTGCATCTGATGCGCTCGCGCACGGTCGATCTGATTTTCGCCAACGAGGCGGAAGTGCACAGCCTCTATCAAACATCGGATTTCGACACCGCGGTGGCTGCGTTGCGCCGCGATGTCGCGACCGCCGTGGTGACGCGGAGCGAAAAAGGCTGCGTGGTCATCAGTCCGGAGGGGATTGAGGCGGTGACGGCTTTCCCGGTCGAGCGGGTCGTCGACACCACCGGCGCCGGCGACCTGTTTGCGGCCGGCTTCCTCTCCGGCCTCGCCCGCGGCGTCGACGATCGCACCTGCGGCCGGCTCGGCGCGCTTGCCGCCGCCGAAGTGATCCAGCATCTCGGCGCCCGGCCGGAGGCCTCGCTTAAGAACCTCGCGTTCGAAAATGGCCTTATCGACTAGGCCCGTGCAGCTTTTGGTCGGCGCGCTGGCGTGAGGCTGGCTTCGCTAACGAATTGCTAACCGAACCGGTCTACCGACGGATCGTCCGAAAATCCCGGAGATCCGACGATGAACGATACCCAAGCTGGCGGACCTTCCAACGGCAAACCCACCGACGGCACACCCAGCAACGGCAAGCCCGCTGGCAGCCAATTGCCGGTCGTTTGGTCGCCAAAGCTCGATGCCGGGGAGAGTGCGGCGGAAGAGTTCTTCTCGTCCGGCGCCGAACATACGGGATCGTCATCCGCCGACGAGGCGACGAAGGCAGCAGCGGCAAAGTCGAGCGCAGAGTCCGCAGCGCCCGCATCGTCTTCGCAGCCGTCGCGCTTCATGTTGCTGGCGGCTTCCGTTGCGATCGCGGCCGCCGTCGGCGCGCTGTTTGGATCGCTGTCGGCTTCAGGACTTGGGTATTTCATGTCCGGCGGCGGCGCAAAAGTTTACGTGTCGGATGCAAAGACGCTGCAAACCGTGCAGGCGCTCAAGGCCGAGCTGGCGGAGCTTTCGGCCCTGAAAGCGAACCTCGACAACGCGACCAGGAGCACGAACGGCCAGTTCGCCAAGCTCGCCGACCGCCTCGACCACGTCGAGCGCGCGGGGGCCGAGCCCTCGATCAAACTTTCGCACATTGCCGACGCAGTCGATCGGCTGGAGAAGCGCAGCGCAGCAGCCTCTGCCGCGTCGTCCGCGCCCGAGACGACCGGCTCAATCGCGTCGACCGCACCCGCCGCGCCGGTTGCAGCCGCTGCGCCGGCGGCTAGCGAAGCCAAGGCGCCCGACCGTGTGTTGCAGGATTGGGTCGTGCAGGAGGTCCGCGGCAATCGCGCCCTGGTGGCAAGCCGCTACGGCGGCATGTTCGCTGTGGCGGCCGGGGGATTTCTTCCAGGCCTCGGTCGTGTCGAGACCATCAAACGCGAAGACGGCCGCTGGGTCGTCGTGACCGGGCGCGGCGTGATCACGTCGGAACGCTGATCTTCACTGGACGTCGTCACCGGGCTTGACCCGGGTGACCGATCTTCTCCCTTGAAAAAGTTGGATTGACGGACGAAAGGGCGTTTGCGCCCGTCTTAGACGGGCTGCGCTCGGCAATGACGAACCACTATGCGCGCGCGCCCATAGTCCGTCGCCTCAATCCGTGCCAATTTATCAGCTCCTTTAGCGACGCCGGGCCGCAAACAGGGGAGCTGGCCATTGAGCCTCTCGCGCATCGGCGTTTTCGCGGCTATCGCGCGGCTTGCCATCACGGTCCTCGGCTGCGTGGCGTTGACCGGTGCCGCGACAGCGCATTCACCCGAGGGTCCGCCGTCTCCGCTCGCCCAGCAGCCGAAGCCGGAAATGCAGGCGAATTGTCCTGGCCTCGTCGCGGGCAAACCGGCCGCCGCTGATCCCCGCGTCATTGCGGCTTGCGGCGCTCAACGCGGATCAGGTGCGGATCACGTTTATCGGCCACGCCACGTTCCTGATCGAGAGTCCGGAACTGGTGCGGATCGCGACCGACTACAACGACTATGTGCGCCCGCCAGTGCTGCCCGACATCATTACGATGAACCATGCACACGACACGCACTACACCGATCACCCCGATCCGGCGATCAAACACGTGCTGCGCGGCTGGGGGCCGACCCCGGAACAGCCGGCGATCTGGGATCTGAAATATCGCGACGTGCGGGTGCGCAACGTGCCGACCAATATCCGCGACTGGAACGGCGGTACCGAGCGCTATGGCAATTCGATCTTCATTTTCGAGATCGCCAATCTGTGCATCGCCCATCTCGGGCACCTGCATCACACGCTGACGCAGCAACAGCTCAACGAGATCGGCCGCATCGACGTGGTGCTGGCGCCGGTCGACGGCAATTACACCCTCGACCTCGACGGCATGATGGAGGTGCTGACCGCGCTTAAGCCGCAGCTCATCATCCCGATGCATTTTTTCGGCTGGTACACGCTCGACCGGTTCGTCGCGCGAGCACAGCAGCAATGGCCGGTTGAAAGAGCCGAGGTGCCGTCGGTCGTGGTCTCAAAGACTACGTTGCCCGCGACCCCGAAAGTGCTGGTGCTGCCGGGATTTTGAATCCCTCGTTCCCGATGATATTCAAAGTCGCTAAGATGGTCTGCGTTTCCCGGATGCAATGCAGCGCGAAGCGGTGCATTGCTGATCCGGGATCGTCCCAGTCTCGATATCTGCGGCGATCCCGGTTCTGCAGCGCACCACTTCGTGCTGCGCCGCGCCCGGGAAACGGGAGTTGGGTAGTCGTTACAACAGGGCAATGACCGATGCTGAGCGCGGAACAGAACGATCTCATTACTCGCACGGGACCGAAAACCGACGCCGGCGCACTCATGCGGCGCTATTGGCAGCCGGCCGCGCTGGTCGATGAATTGTCCGGCAACCGGCCGGTGAAGCCGGTGCGGCTGCTCGGCGAGGACCTCGTCGCCTTCAAGGACGACAAGGGGCGCTACGGGCTGATCGGCCGCCATTGTCCGCATCGCGGCACCGATCTCGCTTACGGGCGGCTCGAAGACGGCGGGCTGCGCTGCGCGTTTCACGGCTGGCTGTTCGACGTCAACGGCAAGTGCCTGCAGACGCCGGCCGAGCCCGACGACAGCAATCTGTGCGCCAACCTGAAACAGAAATCCTATCCGGTGGTCGAGAAGAGCGGCATCATCTGGGCCTATCTCGGCCCCGGCGAGCCGCCGGCATTTCCGGATTTCGACTGCTTCATTGCGCCGGGCACCCACACCTTCGCCTTCAAGGGCATGATCGATTGCAACTGGCTGCAGTCGCTCGAAGTCGGCATCGATCCGGTGCACACCTCGTTCCTTCACCGCTTCTTTGAGGATGAGGATCCCGACAAAGGTTACGGCAAGATGTTCCGGGACATTTCCAAAGACTCGGACATGCCGATGACGCAAATCATGCGCGAGTTTCCGCGGCCGCGGCTCGAGATCGAGCCCACCGATTACGGCTTCCGCTTGGCGACGCTACGCGAGATTGGCGGCGACAAGGCGCATGTGCGCGTCACCAATCTGATTTTTCCCAACGCCTTCATCATTCCGATGAGCCGCGAGATGACGATCTCGCAATGGCACGTGCCGATCGATGACGCGAAGCACTATTGGTACGCGATCTTCACGTCGTTTGGTGCGCCGGTCGACAAGGACGAGATGCGCCGGCAGCGCCTCGAGCTCTACGAATTGCCTGACTACGTGCCGCGCCGGAACAAAGACAACGATTACGGCTTCGATCCGCACGAGCAGGAGCACACGACCTATACCGGGATGGGAACCGACATCAACGTGCACGATCAATGGGCCTGCGAGTTGATGGGCGCGATTCAGGATCGCACCGAGGAGCACCTCGGCACATCAGACAAGGCGATCAGCGCCTATCGCCGCTTGTTGCGGCAGGCTTTGGAGCAATCCGGCAAAGGCGCAAAGCCGATGATGGTGCTCGACAAAGCCGAGGCGGCAAAGATCACCGGCCCGGCGTGCGTCGACGGCATCGGCCCGGCAGCGGATTGGCAGGGCTATTGGCAAAGCACCAACAAGCACCGGCAGGACACCAAAAGCTGGGCTAACGGGCATTAGCGAATAGGGATTGGCCAATAGCGAATAGGGAAAACGCGAGTAATCTTCATTCGCTATTCGCCACTCGCCATTCGCCGTAACAAATGCCTCCGCGAAATCGAACTCCCGCAAGTTTTGTCGAGCGTCACGGTCTCTGGTCCGCTGAACAGGCGCGCCAGGCAAAGGCCGTTGCGCAACAGATCAAGCGCGACAAGCTCGAACTGGTGCGCTTCTCGTTTGCCGATCAGCACGGCGTGCTGCGCGGCAAGACCTTGGTGGCCGCTGATGCGCTAAGTGCGATGACCAGCGGCGTCACCATGACGACCACGCTCCTTGCCAAGGACACCGCACATAAGACCGTCTATCCGGTGTTCACCGCCGGCGGCGGCTTCGACATGGCGGAGATGCAGGGCGGCGGCGATTTCGTCATGGTCGCCGATCCGTCCACGTTTCAGGTTCTGCCGTGGACCGGGAATGACGGGACGCCCAATACCGGCTGGTTGCTCTGCGACATTTTTTTCACCAACGGCAAGCCGGTGCCATTCTCGACGCGGCAGATTCTGCGCGACGCGCTAGCAGGGCTTGCGGCAAAGGGCTTTGATTTCGTCGCCGGGCTCGAAGTCGAATTTCATCTGTTCAAGCTGGAGAATCCGCGGCTGACACCTGAAGACGCGACGTGGCCGCCGCGGGCGCCCGAGGTGTCTCTGCTCAATCAAGGCTACCAGTATTTGACCGAAACGCGGTTCGACTTAATCGAACTCGGCGCTGGAGCCGATCCGGCGCGGCATCGCGGCGCTGGGCATGCCGCTCCGCTCGCTCGAAATCGAGCTTGGGCCGAGCCAATGCGAATTTACTTTCCGGCCGCTGCCTGCACTTGCCGCCGCCGACACCATGATTTTGTTCCGGGCTGCAACCAAACAGATCGCGCGGCGTCACGGTCTACTGGCGAGCTTCATGTGCCGGCCGGGACTGCCGAATTTGTTTTCGAGCGGCTGGCATCTGCATCAATCGCTGATCGACCGCAAACGGCGCACCAATGCTTTTGTCGGCAAAGGCGGTGGCGGTTTATCCGAAACGGCCCGAAACTTTCTCGGCGGCTTGCTGGCGCATGCCCGCGCGGCAGCTGTGTTCACGACGCCGACCGTCAACGGCTACAAACGTTATCGGCCGTTCACGCTCGCGCCCGATCGTGCGATCTGGGCGCGTGATAATCGCGGCGTGATGGTGCGCGTGCTCGGTGAGCCCGGCGATGCGGCGACCCGTCTGGAAAACCGGGTCGGAGAGCCCGCGGCCAATCCCTATCTCTATATCGCGTCGCAGATTTACGCAGGCCTCGACGGCCTCGCGCAACGACGCGACCCTGGACCCGCGGCCGACACGCCTTACGAGACCGACGCTCCGGCGCTGCCTAAGAATCTCGGCGAAGCGATCACAGCACTGCGCGCCGACCCGGTGTTTCGCAAAGGCTTCGGCGACGGCTTCGTCGAGTATTACGCCCACATCAAAGAAGCCGAGTACGCCCGGTTCATGACCGAAGGCGGCAAAGAGGCCGACGTCACCGCCTGGGAGCAGAACGAGTACTTCGATCTGTTTTAGCGCGCGGCTTTAGACTGGCTGCCCCACTCCGCTCGTCCCCGCGAAAGCGGGGACCCAGGCTGTGTTCGAGCGAGAACTGGATTCCCGCTTGCGCGGGAATGAGCGGATATTTCGACCCTGCGCGACGATTCCCGCTAAGCCGCCCGCGCGCCGCTCTTCGCTTTCTTCCCGGCGAAGTGCGGGATGACGTGGTGGGCGAACATCTCCTGGGTCTTGATCGTCTTCCAGTGCTCGACGCCGCCCGGGTTCACGGTGATCGCCACTTCGGTGAGGCCGGCGCATAGCTCCTGCACCGCTTCGATCCGCTCGATGATGTCCTGCGGGGTGCCGACCCAGACGATGTCGTTCTTGATCATCTCGTCGTAGGGCATGTCAGAGAAGTTCTCCATAATGCCCGACGCGTAGAAGCCGTAACCGGCGGCTTCGAGCACCGCCTTCGGCGCCATCTCGTCCTTGTGCTCCAGGAGCACCGACGCGTTGCCCTTGAGAAAGCCGCGCATCATCTTCTCGGCCTCGCGCTTGGCGGTGTCGCGATCGAAATCGAGGTGACAGGCGTGGATCCAGACGATGTCCGGCTTGTTGCCATGCTTGGCGCAGGACGCGCGGTAAATGTCGAGCTGCGCGCGCAGCGCCTCGTAGGGCAATAGCGGCGGCACGACGACCGAGTAGCCGCGCTCGCCGGCGAGTTCATAGGTGTAGTCGCTGGTGCCGCCGAGGAAGATGCGGAATTTCCGGCCGGGCATCGGCCGCGGCACGATATGGGAGTCGACGACTTTGTAGAACTTGCCGTCGCACGAGAAGCGCTCCTTTTCGAGCGCGTCGATCAGGATGTTCAGCGATTCCTCGTAGCGCTCGCGCGATTCTTCGACCGGTATGCCGCCCTTCAGCGGGATCCAGCCATGGCCGCGGCCGAGGCCGAACTCGTAGCGACCGTCGACCAGCATGTCGAACTGCGCGATCTGCGAGGCCAGCACGGTCGGATTGTGATACGGCAGCACGTGCACCAGCGTGCGGAATTTGATGTTCTTCGTCCGCTCCGAGGCTTTGGCGAAGAACGCAAACGGGTTCGGCGATGCGCCGAATTTTGCGAAAAAGAAGTGCTCGATGATCGAGTAGGTCGAGTAGCCAAGCCGCTCGGCATTGACGATCTGCTCAAGCGCTTCGGCGTAAACCTGCTGCTGGGTCTTGCCCGGCCAAGTCTGAAGCTCCGAATAAATGCTAAATTCCATGACGCCACACCCCTTTTCCGCGGAAGAACGCCGATTGTATCCCGCGTTCACGACGGGCTGTCAAAATCGGAATGTCAAACCGCACGCACGGCAGGGGTGCAGTCAATATCGCGTACAATAAGTGCGCGCTGCGGTCTTCGCCGTCCCGTCACAATAGAGTGGTTTTCACGCCGAGTGCCGGACCTGTCTCGCTCAGGCGGCGGTCTAGTGTGCAAAGCGTTGCGCCATGATCGGCGCAAATGGCGAGGTGCAATGCATCGCCGGCGCGTAACCCCAATGCATAATTGTCAGCGAATCGCGCCGCGGTACGAAATTGCGATCCGGAAACCGGGAGGATCGCGAAACTCTCATCGGCCAGCCGCGACAATGTGGCGAGCGCATCAGCGCGGTGGCTGGACTCGATCTGTCCGTTCCGCAGCTTGATCGAGAGGGCAGAGGAGAACTCGGTTATCACCCAGTCGCTGATCATGAGTCGGTCGCGTGTTTGTTCGCCCAGCCATGCTTGCACCCGAGCGGTTTTCACCTCTCGCGTAGAGGCGGCGACAAGCACCGACGTATCCAGATAGAGCGTCAATACCGCTCTCGGTCCCGCATCCTGCGAACAAAATCCCCGGCAGATTCCTGCTGCATTGGCATGGAATCGGTCAACGCCCGCAACGCCGCTACATCGATCCGCTTTCGCGGCGCCTTGACCGACGTGATCTGCGCGACCAGCTTGCCACGGCGCGTGATGCGCACGGTATCGCCTGCCGCGGCTCGCTCGACCAGCTCGCTCAACCGCGCTTTGGCCTCCGCCAAGCTAAAGGTTTCCATGGCGCTTGATCTGCTTAGTGACCATCTAGTTGGTCACTTTAGCACAACCTTCGGCGAACGCCAAGCCGAGCTATTGGGCGCCCTTACACATCCACGCTCGCGGTGAGCGCATGCTCCTCGATGAACACGCGGCGCGGTTCGACTTTGTCGCCCATCAATTCGTCGAAGATGGTGTTGGCCTCGTCGATCTCCTTGACGCTGACGCAAAGGAGCGAACGCGCGTTGGTGTCGAGTGTGGTTTCCCAGAGCTGACCGGGATTCATCTCGCCCAGACCTTTGTAGCGCTGCAGCCCAACGCCTTTCCTTCCGGCGGCGGTGACCGCTTCGAACAGGCCCACGGGACCGTGAATGGCGGTCTGCTCATCCTTGCGGCGAAGCGTGCCGGGCCGTGCGTAAGCCGCCTGCAGGTCGGCGGCATATTCGTCGAGCTTGCGGGCGTCGGCCGAACCGAGCAGCGCATGGTCGAGCACCGCGACCTCTTTAACGCCGCGAACGGTGCGTTCGAACTGGAAGCCAACGCCTTCGGTGAATTCGCCCTGCCAGCCGCGTTCAGTCTCGTCCGACAGCACATCGAGCCGGCGCGCGATGTAAGGCGCTGCGGCCATCGCTTTCTCCGGGTCGCCGAAGATATCGCGGTTCAACACGCCGAGAATGGCTGCCTGCTCGACCACCTGCCGATTGTAGCGGCTGTGTAGTCCGCGCAGCACATTGCGCACGGTTCGCGCCTCATCGACGACGCGCCGTAAGTCCGGACCCGCGAGTTCTTCGCCGGAATAGAGCTGGAACACCGTCTCTTCGAGGCCGGTGTCAATCAGATAATCTTCAAGCGCGCGTTCGTCCTTGAGATATTGCTCGGACTTGCCACGCGAGACTCTGTAGAGCGGCGGCTGGGCGATGTAGAGGTGGCCGCGGTCGATGATCTCGCGCATCTGCCGGTAAAAGAATGTCAGCAGCAGCGTGCGGATGTGGGCGCCGTCGACGTCGGCGTCGGTCATGATGATGATCTTGTGGTAGCGCAGCTTGTCGATCGCGAATTCGTCGGTGCCGATGCCGGTGCCGAGCGCAGTGATCAGCGTGCCGATCTGCTCGGACGAGAGCATCTTGTCCATGCGCGCGCGTTCGACGTTGAGAATTTTGCCGCGCAACGGCAGTACGGCCTGGAATGCGCGGTTGCGGCCCTGCTTGGCGCTGCCGCCGGCGGAATCGCCCTCGACAATGAACAGTTCGGACTTCGCGGGATCGCGCTCCTGACAATCGGCGAGCTTGCCGGGCAGCGAGGTGATGCCGAGCGCGCTCTTGCGCGTCATCTCTCGCGCTTTGCGCGCCGCCTCGCGCGCGGCCGCCGCCTGGATCACCTTGCCGACGATGATCTTCGCCTCGGAAGGATGCTCTTCAAACCAGGCCTTGAGCATGTCGTTGACGATGCCCTCGACGGCTGGCCGCACCTCGGACGAGACGAGCTTGTCTTTGGTCTGCGAGGAGAATTTCGGATCCGCTACTTTGACGGAGAGCACGGCGGTCAGGCCTTCCCGGCAATCGTCACCGGTGAGCGCGACCTTTTCCTTGCGCGCAGCGCCGCCCGATTCAGCATAGCCGGTGACTTGGCGGGTCAAGGCGCCGCGGAAGCCGGCGAGATGGGTGCCGCCGTCGCGCTGTGGGATGTTGTTGGTGAAGCAGAGCACGTTCTCGTGGTAGCCGTCGTTCCACCACATGGCGCATTCGACAGCGACGCCGTCGCGTTCGGCTTTTATCACGATCGGCTGCGGCACCAGTGGCGTCTTGTTGCGATCGAGATATTTGACGAATGCCTCGACGCCGCCTTCGTAGCGCATCTCCTCGCGCTTCTCGACGGCATGCCGCATATCCGAAAGCGTGATGGTGACACCGGAATTGAGGAACGCAAGCTCGCGCAGCCGGTGCTCCAGCGTGGCGAAGTCGAACTCAACCATGGTGAAAGTGTTGGTCGACGGCAGAAAGCTCACCTCGGTGCCGCGACGGTCGTAGGCCGCGCCGACGACGGCAAGCGGAGCGACCGCCTCGCCGTCATGGAACTCCATGAAGTGCTGATGGCCGTCGCGCCAGATCGTCAGCTTGAGCCAGCTTGAAAGCGCGTTGACCACCGAAACGCCGACGCCGTGCAGGCCGCCGGAAACTTTGTAGGAGTTCTGATCGAATTTTCCGCCGGCGTGCAGCTGGGTCATGATGACTTCGGCTGCTGACACGCCTTCACCTTCGTGCAGGCCGGTCGGAATGCCGCGGCCATCGTCGCGCACGGTGCAGGAACCGTCGGGATTGAGCGTTACGACGACTTCCTTGGCAAAACCGGCAAGCGCCTCGTCGATGGCGTTATCGACGACCTCATAGACCATGTGATGCAGACCCGAGCCGTCGTCGGTGTCGCCGATATACATGCCCGGCCGCTTGCGCACGGCATCAAGTCCTTTGAGGACTTTGATGGAATCGGCGCCGTAATCGGAGGCGGAAACAGGAGTCGGTTTACGGGCGGGCTCGGCCATGCAACAGGGCTTTCAGAGGGCTTTCACGAAGCTTTCGAAGCGGCGGAAAAAACGCCGGAGAATCGCTATTTTCTTGTACACGAAAATGCTGCCCGGTACAGGGCAAAGTGACTAGCTGTAAGATATTGTCAAATCGGCATTTTTCAATGGTTTGGTGCGGCCAGAATGCGGCCGTTTCGGCGCCATCAACGGGCCTCGTTTTTGAGGGGTTTTGCCGGAGGCTTATCGCAGCCAATTTTCGCTAAATCGGCCGGCGAAAAATCGCCGGAACAAATGCCAAGGTTTGAGAAGCCGAGGCCGGTGCGAGCGCGCTTAAATCTTTGGGCGCTGCGGCTTGCGAACAGGCAGGAGGTGCTGGTCCTCAGGCCGGTATTCCGCCGGCGGTTGTTGAAAGCTGCCTAGCGCAGTCGTCCACAGCTCTACGCGATCCAGATCATCGTGGAGACGATTCAACGCCTCGACGAGATTACGAACAATCAAATCTGGCGCACGTTCGGGCAGCTTCATCAGGCCTCGATCCGGCAAAAGACATGTCCAGCTCCTCCAGGACTAAGAGGTTCTATCCCACTCTTGTTCCCCAGCTTTTTTGTTTGCACCGATGCGAATCTGACAAAGGTATCGGAACTGTTTCAGCCGCTCCGCAGCCTTAACTGTTCCGCAATTGCAAATCGCCGGAACGGACCTCGACCATTGTCGCGTCGGCCTTATTGATCTCGGCAAACAGCGCGGGGTCGGCGCCTGTCATCCAGACTTGCGCGCCGAGTTGCGCAAGTTCCGTGTGCAGCGCAGCGCGCCGTCCGGGATCAAGGTGTGCGACAACCTCGTCGAGCAGCAGAACTGGAGCGGAACCCGTCATCTCGGCGACCAAGCTTGCGTGCGCGAGCACAAGGCCGATCAGCAGCGCTTTCTGCTCACCGGTCGAAGCATCGCCGGCGGCAATTCCTTTTTGGGTGTAGACAACTGAAAGGTCGGTCAGGTGCGGCCCGTCGAGGGTGCGACCGGCAGCGGCGTCGCGGCTGCGATTCTCCCGCAGCAGCGCGCGATAGCGCTCCTCGACCTCGATGGCAGGATGCGCCGGGATCAGCTTTTCCATCCAGCCGTCGAGCGTTATCTCGGCGATCGGGAAGGCTGAGTCCCGTCGCGTTGCGAGTTTGGCTGAGAGCCGCCGCATGGTCTCCGCGCGCATGCCGGCAACCGCGACGGCGATCTCAGCGGTCTCGTGTTCGACGGCATCGAGCCAGTGCGGATCGGGTCGTGCCTCTTCCAACAGCCGGTTGCGTGAGCGCAATGCGCGGTCGAGCGCGTTGACCCGGCCGGCATGTTCGGGATCGACCGCCGCGGCCAGGCGATCGAGAAAGCGGCGCCGCTCGGATGGCGGGCCGACGAACAACATATCCATCGCCGGCACCAGCCAGACGACGCGGAGATGATCGGCAAACGCTGATGCCGAGGGAACCGGCTCGCGATCAATCCGGCATGCGCGGTTCCCGGTTGCTCCGTCTTCGGGCTTGCGTTCGACGCCGGTGCCGAGCGTGGCGAGCCCAAGCGCGCCCTCGACTTCGGCCGCCACGGCCCAAGAACCGTCGCCCTCATGGAACGCTACTTCTTCCAGGGTGGCGCGGCGCAAGCCGCGGCCTGGAGCGAGAAACGAGATTGCCTCGATCAAATTGGTTTTGCCGGCGCCATTCGGCCCGTAAAGCACGATCACGCGGGCGTCGGTTTGCAACGTCGCTGCATGGTAATTGCGGAAATTGGTCAGCGTCAGGCGGCGGATGTAGGCGGGCATCACCAATCAGGGATCAGAAATCAGGCGACCAAGATAGGCCCGATCAGCGGGATTCCAACGTTCTGATCTTTGATGCTGGGGAATCTGATCCCCGATACCTGATCCGAGACTTGACGCCCGATCGCTGTCACACCCGCATCGGCATCAGCACATAGAGCGCGCCGCGCAAATCCTTGTCCTGAATCAGCGTCGGTGAACCAGGATCGGCGAGCTTGAGGACCGCGGCCTCGCTTTCGATCTGGGTCGCAATGTCGAGCAGGTAACGTGAGTTGAAACCGATGTCGATCGGATCGGACTCGTACTCGACTTCGAGCTCTTCGGTGGCGCTGCCGGAGTCTGGGTTGGTGACCGACAGCAACAGTTTTCCGCCGGTCAGCGACAGCTTGACCGCGCGGCCGCGCTCGCTTGAGACTGTTGAAACGCGGTCGACCGCAGCTTCGAATTCTTTTTTGTCGACGATCAACTCCTTGTCGTTGCCAACCGGGATGACCCGCCCGTAGTCCGGAAATGTCCCGTCGATCAACTTCGACGTCAGGATCACCTCACCGACCGAGAACCGAATTTTTCCAGCAGAAAGTTCGACGGTAACCTCGGCCTCGCCGTCCTCAAGCAGCCGCTGCACTTCGCTCACGGTTTTCCGCGGAACAATGATGCCGGGCATGCCGGCGGCGCCTTTCGGCAATTCCAGTTCCATCTGGGCGAGCCGGTGGCCGTCGGTTGCGACCGCGCGGAGTGTTTGTGCTGCGCCCGTGCCGGCGACGTGGAGATAGATGCCGTTGAGATAGTAGCGGGTCTCCTCGGTCGAGATGGCGAACTGGGTCTTGTCGATCAGCCGCTTGAGGTCGGCTGCCTTAACGGTGAACTTGTGCGTCATTTCGCCCGGCGCGAGATCGGGAAAGTCGCTCTCCGGTAACGTCTGCAGCGTGAAACGCGAGCGGCCAGCCCGGATCGACAGCGCTGCCCGGTCGCCGGAGGATTCAAGCACGATCTGGGCGCCCTCGGGCAGTTTGCGCACGATGTCGTAGAACATATGCGCCGGCACCGTCGTCGACCCGCCGGGACCCGCCTCGGCAGCAATTGCATCAGTCACTTCGAGATCGAGATCGGTGGCCTTCAGGCTGAGCTTCGAGCGGTCGGCGCGAATGAGCACGTTGGCGAGGATCGGAATGGTGTTGCGCCGTTCCACCGCCCGATGCACGTGGCCAAGGGATTTCAACAATTCGGAGCGCTCTACAGTGACCTTCATCGCGAAATCCGTTGCCGATGGGGTAGTAAAGGTGGCGCGGCGCGCCGCCTTCGGCAAGGCCGGGTGGCGAATGGATCGGCCTTTTCCCCTGGGTTTCACAGGGGCTGGGTTTTAGAGGCCAGGACGGGGCGAAGCTGGCCTTTTAATCCTGGAGCTGCCGCTTGAGCGATTCAATCTCCTCGGCAAGCGCGTTGTCGTTGCCGACCAGCGCCTCGATCTTGCGTACCGCGTGCAGCACGGTGGTGTGGTCACGGCCGCCGAACCGGCGGCCGATCTCAGGGAGCGAGCGCAACGTCAGGACCTTGGCGAGGTACATCGCCACCTGGCGCGGACGCACGACATTGGCGGTGCGGCGTGAAGACAACAGATCGGCGCGGCTGACGTTGTATTGCCGGGCGACGATGCGCTGAATGTCCTCGATTCTGACCCGTTTCGGTTCGACCGGCCTGATCAGGTCGCGCATTTCGCGTTCGGCCATCTCGAGCGTGACCGGCTGGCCGGTCAACTTGTTATGGGCCAGCAGCCGGTTGACGGCGCCTTCCAGGTCGCGGCCATTATGGGTCACCGACTTCGCGATGAAAGCGAGCACGGGAGCGGGAACTTCGAAGCCGGGATGATGGGAGCAGGCGGCGGCAATACGGCTCTTGAGAATTTCGAGCCGCAACTCCTCGCCGAGCGAGCCAATTTCGACCACGAGGCCGCCGGCAAGCCGCGAGCGGACACGATCGTCGAGGCTCTCGAGGTCTGACGGCGGCCGGTCGCTGGCGATGACGACCTGCCGGCCAGCATCGATCAGGGTGTTAAGTGTGTGGCAGAACTCGGCCTGCGTCGACTTGCCTTGAAGGAATTGCAAGTCGTCGATGATGAGAACCTCGAAGCCGCGCAACACTTCCTTGAAGGCGATGGTCGTCTGGGTGCGTAACGCCGAGACAAAGCCGTACATGAACCGCTCGGCCGTCAGATACAGCACTTTGCGTTCGCCGCCATTGCCCGCCCAGGCGATCGCCTGCAGCAGATGGGTTTTTCCGAGACCGACGCCGGCGTGGATGTAGAGTGGGTTGAACATCAGCGGATCGCCCCGGCGGCTCGTTGCCACTTGGCGCGCCGCGGCGTGCGCGAGCGTATTCGAGCGGCCGACGATGAAGCTGTCGAATGTGAGCCGCGGGTCGAGCGGCGAGCCGCCGAGCGCTTCGTGCACCGTCATGAACGGGACGCTCGCGCGCGAGTCCGCGCCGTTCAGAGCTCCGTTATGTGCCTCGCGCGACGGCGGCGGCGCCTCCAGGACTTTTGGCTTCACGGCAATCGGTCGGATCGCGGCCGAACGGACGCTCACCTCCAGCCTCGTGATCGCAGGCTCTTCCGACTGCCAGGTGCTCAGCACCCGCTCGCTGTAATGCGACTGGATCCAGTTGCGCAGAAAGCGCGTCGGCACTGACAGGCGCACCGCACCCTTGTCCACGGCCTCGATCTCCATCCGTGCAAACCAGCTCGAAAACACATCTTCACCGAGTTCAGCGCGCAGCCGGTTCTTGACCCGCTGCCAACAATCTTGATCCGGGCTCGTCATTTTGGCCTGCTTTTTATCGTCGGAAAAAGGATTCAAGCGAGCAACACAAGGCGAGGTAGAACCCACGACGCCCGACATAGGGCTAACGCTACGCACGCTTTGACTGATGAGTTTTGACGGCGCCGCGGGAAAACAGAATGCAGACGCCAATCGGATCGGCGGCGTTCAGCCGCTGGAGGTAATGGTCGGCACGCGATAACGGCGCGGCGCTGACGAGACGGTTCCCGCAATGGGCCGGTATGCGTAGGAGGAACGGACGCTAGTCGATCGTGTGATTGTCTGAATTATCGTTTTCATGCCCCACCCCATCGCTCCCAAATTCGATGGCAATTGCCGACGTCTCACTTCGCGTTTTCTCGCGAGACTGTCAGGTCTTCCCCTTGTGCATTTCACTTCAGCTTCTCAATCGGAACTCGATTTAGGTACGCGACACAAACCTTCACTGGGCAAAAACTTCGCCGGACACGACTTTCCCGCACCCATCCCCGATGAGTTTGAGGAGACTCACATTTTTCAAAGACACCTTCGGGACGCCGAAGGAGTTTTGACGGTATCACGGGATTTTCGGTCCGCAACCGCAAAATCGCCGCGGCCAGCGCTGGTGTCGTGAAATCGAGGCCGCCGATGACGGCGATGCGCGGCTCGCAAGGCTTTGACTCAACGCGATGAATCAAAGATCAACTGATGATCGTGCAGGCTCTTAAATCAGTGAAATAGCTCATCGGAGCAAACAAACTCGCACGCACTGAAATTTCATACGACTCGAAACCCTTCGCTTTGTATGCGCAATAACCCATTATCGGCACGTCGATTATTCTGACCGACATTGAAGGGTAGCCCCACGCTGCGTCATGCGGAGCAAACAAAATCTTCACACTCTTGACACGTGAATTGTAAGGAAGGCGCAGAATCGCAACATTTTAAAAACGACGTGACAAATCTGCAACAGATTGGTTGCAGTCCACAGAATATCGCAAGGGCACATAAGGGTCGCGTGCGGTGAAATAATACCGCGACGGCTCTGACCAAGTCCAGACGAGCAATCGACAGACGATTGCCTCAAACAACAAGAAGTCGTGAGCAGTTTGAGATGGGGAACTGCGACTATTTGCCGAGCGCAGCAATCCGGTGCGCTAGCCGCGATACTTTTCTGCGGGCCGCGTTGCGGTGCACGATGTTTTTTTGCGCCGCACGAACGATGACCGGCTCGGCTTCAGCCATAGCGGCAAGTGCGACCGACCGGTCGCCGGCAGCGATTGCTTCCTCGACCTTCCGGACCGCGCTGCGCAAACGCGTGCGGCGCGTCCGATTGATCGCCGTGCGGCGTTCAGTTTGGCGAGCGGCCTTCTTTGCAGACTTTGTATTGGCCATGACGTTTGCGCGAACGCTTCCTGCGCGAGAGTTTTGCGAAGGGGGCTTATAGGGGTGCGGGGCGTCCCCGTCAACGCTCCCATATTGCCATTACCGGCCGCATCGATCACGATGGCTTAAGCTCAGATTGCCCTTAAAGACGGATTAGCAGCAAAAAATCGGGGCAAGATGATGCTGTCCGTTGCGGCGGGGGGCCGTCGGTGGCGTTGAGTAATGTCAAAGGGGCGCCGGTCCGCAGGCCTAGAGCGGCCGAGCGGCCGCGGCGGGCAAAGCCTGGAGCGCTGGTTGCGCGTGTCCGGGCGCGCGTCCTGCCGAAGGCACCGCCGCGGGCCTGCCCGGAAATTGATTGCGTCCGCAATGTTTTGCCTCGCTGGGTCATCGCCGCAGCGGAAAAACGGGCGCAATCGACAGGCTCGGGTGCCGATAGTGCGCTGATTTGCGGCGATGCAATAACCGAAGAGGCTTACCTTACGGCTCTTGCCGCCTCTCTCGGCACGTCTTTTGAACCTCTCGACCATATCTCTCGGCGGCAATGTCCGCTCGACGATGATCAGCTGATCCGCGCGGCGGAGGTGGGACTGTTGCCGCTGTCCGAAGGCGACGAGCACGTCTGGGTCATCTCTCCGCGCCACTTGACCGCGCGGTATCTGGCCGGGCCGCGGCCGCTCTTGCCGAGCGGACTGCGTTCGTTTCGCCTGACTTCGTCGGAGCGGTTGTTGCGGTTTGTCGCGCGCCACACCCAAAAAGCGCTGGCCCGGCGAGCAATTGGAGGACTGCGACGCTCCAGACCGTCGCTATCAAATGCACCGCGACCGCTGGGGATCGGCCGGCTGGCCGCTGTGGCGCTTGTGTTCATCCTGATCGATATTTTTGCTGTCGTCCCCGCAGCGATCGACTTCTGTGCCGCATTGCTCTGCAGCGTGTTCCTGGCCGCAGCCGCTTTACGCCTCCTGAGCGTTGTCTTCGCTCCGCGCGATGCTTATGGCGCGGTGCGCGTGGCCGATCATGAGTTACCGATCTACACCATCATTTGTCCGCTCTATCGCGAAGCCGGAATTGTCGGCAATCTCGTCGCCGCGATCCGCGCGCTGGATTATCCGCCCGAAAAACTCGATGTGAAGCTGGTGCTGGAAGCGGACGACCACGAGACGCGGCGCGCGCTTGCTCACCTCGAGCTGGGTCCGCCTTTTACAGTCGTCACCGCGCCGCCACTCGGGCCGCGAACCAAACCCAAGGCGCTCAACGTGGCGCTGCCATTTGCGCGCGGCGCATTCACGGTCGTCTATGACGCCGAAGATGTGCCGGAACCCGATCAACTTCGGCGCGCTTTCGCTGCGTTTAGGGCATCCGACGATCGGCTCGCCTGCCTGCAGGCGTCACTTACGATCGACAACCCCGCCGACAGCTGGCTCACGCGCATGTTCACGGCAAACTACGCCGGCCAGTTCGATGCGTTCCTCCCTGGATTGGCGGCGTTGCATCTGCCATTCCCATTGGGCGGATCCTCAAATCATTTTCGCACCGCGGTGTTGCGGCAAGTCGGCGGCTGGGATCCCTATAATGTCACGGAAGACGCCGACCTCGGCATTCGGCTTCATCGCCTCGGCTATCGCTGCGGGGCGTTGTCTTCGGCAACCTACGAGGAGGCGCCGGCGCGTTTTCGGCCTTGGCTGAAGCAACGCACCCGCTGGTACAAAGGCTGGATGCAAACGTGGCTGGTGCACATGCGCCATCCGGTGCGTCTGGTTCGGGAGCTTGGGTCCGCTGGCGCGCTCGCCTTTCAACTTTTCCTCGCCTGCAACGTGCTGGCGGCGCTAGTCCATCCGATCTTCATGGCCGGCCTTTGCTATTCGCTCCTTGCGCTCACGCCGCTGCAGGCGGTCGGGGTGATGCGGTCTGCGCCAGTATTTGCCGCGACACTGCTCTGTGGCTATGTCTCGACCATCGCTCTTGATGTGATCGGGCTGACGCGGCGGCGCCTGCTGGGCCATGCCTGGGTGCTGGTGCTGACGCCGCTCTACTGGTTTCTACTTTCGCTTGCCGCATGGCGCGCGCTGTTCCAACTTCTTTATGCTCCGCAGCGCTGGGAAAAGACCGAGCACGGGCTGGCGCGAACGTCGCGCCTGTTTGATGCGGCTCATCGCTACAACTGACGTAACAACAAACTGATGGTGTGATCATGCTGGGTGATGCTTTTGACGGTCGGCGCAAGCGGACTTTGCTCGCTTTGGCGATCCTCGCCGGCGCTATTTTCATGTCGGTCGCCGCGGCGTCGGCGCAGTCGCAAGTGCCGGCGGACAGCCGGCTGAAGTCGATCATCGCGAAAAAGGTCATCCGGATCGCCTATCGCGCCGATGCGCGGCCGTTTTCGTTCGTCAACGACGCGAAGGAACCGCTCGGGTATACGATCGATCTCTGCAAGCAGGTAACCGGCTCGATCGCGCATCAGTACGGATTGCCGGAGCTGAAGATCGAATGGGTGCCGGTGACCGTCGATACGCGGTTTTCCACGGTCGCCGGCGGCAAGGCTGACATGGAGTGCGGCTCTTCGACGGTTACGCTTGGCCGCATGAAAGAAGTCGACTTCTCGATCTTTGTCTTTGTGGAATCGACCGGGGTATTGGTGACGCGAGCCTCGAATATCCACTCATTTGCCGAAATGGGGGAAAGAAGATCGCCGTCGTTTCCAGCACCACCAACGCCCGCGCCGTCGCCGAACAAGTTCGTCAGCAAAAACTCGACATCACGCTGGTCCTTGTGAAAGACCGCGACGAGGGCATCGACGCGCTTGAGGCCGGCAGGGTGGACGCCTTTGCCAGCGACAAGCTTTTGCTTGCCGGCGCCCAGGTCAAAAAACCGGAAGCTTTTGCGCTGTTACCGGACGATCTGTCGATCGAGCAATACGCGATCGCGGTACCGCGCGGCGACTGGGCGATGCGGCTCGCCGTCAACACCGGGCTCGCTCAAATCTTCCGCAGTGGACAGACGGTTGGACTGTTCGAGCGGTGGTTCTTCGGGGCGCACCCCGGCCTGCTGTTGCAGGCGGTTTACGCACTCGGACAGATCGCGGATTAAACCCGCTTACAGATAGCGGCGAATTTGTGCGGCGGCTTCGTCGGCGGTTTGCTTTAAGCTGAACGGCGCGACGAAATGGCCTTCCTTGTCCATCAGATAAACGATGGCGGTGTGGTCCATGGTGTAGTCGCCGTTGTCCAGCGGAACTTTCTTGGCATAGACCCGGTACGCCTTGATCGCAGCGTTAACCGCCGCGGGGTCGCCGGTCAGACCGCGCAGATGCGGATCGAAGTTCGACAGATAGTCCTTGAGCGTTGCCGGGGTATCGCGTTCCGGATCGACAGTGATGAAAAGTGCGCCGGTGCGGTCGGCGTCTTTGCCGAGCTTCTGCATGATCTGCGAAACTTCGAACAGGGTGGTCGGGCAGATGTCGGGGCAATGGGTGAAGCCGAAGAACACCAGGAAGGGCCGTCCCTTCAGGTCTTGATCGCTGAAGGGTTTGCCGTTCTGATCCTCGAGATGAAACGGGCCGCCCACGGACGCGACCGCCGTGCCGATTGGCGAGGGGTAACGGCCGGTGATGTAGACGATCGCCGCAAACACCACGACGAGGCCGCAGATAAAGGCGCCCAGCATCGGCAAAAAGCGCGAAGCCCGTATTCCTCCGCTCAAATCATCCTCCTCAACCGCGAGACACGGTCTGCTGAGGAACGCAATATAGGCCCTTCAGCCCGCAAGCAGCAGGGCCCGCGACATCAGGCGTCGCGTGGAAACCGGAGCCCCGCCGTTCCCTCGATCGCCGCTTACCGGCAGGTGTTAAAAAGTCCCGCAAGCTCGCGGCCGCGCATGGCGATGATCCGCGGGGTCAGTCCGCCGTGGCGAGCGATCCAGCTCCGTATCGCCGGTGGATAGAGCCGCATCACCAGCCGTGTTCCGGCTTGGGTCGGCACCAGCGAGCGCCGGGCGTCGTCATAGTAAGACGCGGCGTGGAACCCGAGAATCGCTCGGGGCGTCACACAAACCTGTTTGTGCGGAAGAAACCCGGTAAACAACGTACATGCCGAAAGGCATGGTCCGTCGATGACCAGGCGTTCTCCCGACTGACGCATGTTCTGGAATTTGGTGACATAAGCGGATATTTCTCCGCCTGGATCATTGGTGACGCGTACCTCTGCGGAAGCCACAGTAACGATGAGGGCCGACGCCAAAGCGCCGGCCACGGCTGCCTGCCATTTCATCTTGGACCCTTTCCCCGTTCCGACCGCACCATGTTGTGCCATTGTGGCGACAGTTCGGAAAGGAGGGGTCGGCCGCGTCGTAAACGCACACGCTTTAGGAGCGCGTGTGGAACTTCGCGACAGACCGTGTTCAGCGGCTATGCCATACTGTCATGCGGGGAAGCCGGCGGCGCAAAGCGCGCGCGGCTGGCGGATGCTACAATGTGGAACTTGAAACCAAGGAAGTGATCGGTTGCAGCAATGGATACATCAGTCGGGCGGAAGACCAACGTTACCGAGTTCTCCACGGCCTACTATTTTCTCGAAGGCTTAAACGAGAACGGCATCGAGTATTTGTTCTGCAATCTCGGCACCGATCACGCGCCAATCATCGAGGAGATGGCGCATCGCCGCCAGCGCGGCGAGGTGATGCCGAAAGTCGTGCGCTGCCCGCACGAAAATACCGCCGTGCACATGGCCGCCGGCTATGCGCTCGTCACCGGACGCGGGCAGGGCGTGCTGGTGCATGTCGATGTCGGCACCGCAAATGCCGCAAACGGCATGCACAACGCCTATCGCAGCCGGCTGCCGGTGCTGCTGATGGCCGGCAAGGCGCCGTACACGACGCACGGCGAACTGGTCGGCTCGCGCGATACCCACGTGCATTTCGTCCAGGAGCCTTTCGATCAGGGCAGCCTGGTGCGGCCCTACACCAAGTGGGAGTGGACGCTGCCTTCGGGTGTCGTCGTCAAGGAAGTACTGCGGCGCGCGCATTCGATCATGCAGAGCGAGCCGCGCGGTCCGGTCTATCTGATGATGCAGCGCGAGACGTTGACCGAGCACTGGGACGTCGACGAGGTTCACCGCTATCCCGCCGATCGTTTCGGCCCGCTCGCCGGCGGTGGCGCCGATCCCGCGCATATCGCTGCGCTGGCCGCTCGGCTGCTAGAGGCGGAGAATCCGATTCTGATTACCGGTTATGGCGGCACCGATGTCGCGACCGCGCACAAGATCATCGAGCTCGGAGAGTTCGCCGGTATACCGGTCTACGAAGCAAATTCGAAGAATAACGTCTCGTACGAGAGCCCGTGCTTTGCCGGCTTTTCGGCTGACGACGCCGTGCCCGATGCCGATGTCGGCCTGCTGGTTGATGTTGAAGTGCCGTGGTTCCCCGCCGAAGTGCAGCCCAACGACAAATCGTTCTGGGCCCATATCGACGTCGATGTTCTCAAAGTCGGGTCGCCGATGTGGACGTTCCCGGGCAATCTGCGCATGCAGGGCAACAGCGGCCGCATCCTCGATCAATTACTGATCGAGCTGAAGGCGAAAGCGACGCCGCGCTTCAAGGCGGCTGCAGCGGCGCGGCTCGACCGCCTGAAAGGCGTCCGCGAGCAGCGCAAGGCGCGCGCCGCAAAACTCGCCGCCGACAAGGGCAAGCCCGGTGCGATCAACCCGCATTATCTGATGGCCGAGCTTGCCAAGGTGCTGGACGACGAGGACATCATCTTCAACGAAGCAGTCACCAATACCGGCGCCGTGCTGATCCAGATCCCGCGCCCGCTGCCGAACACCGCGTTCAATACCAATGGCGCCGGGCTCGGCTGGTCCGGCGGCATGGCGCTTGGCGCCAAGGTCGCAGCGCCGAACCGCATGATGGTGCAGGTGTCCGGCGACGGCAGTTTCTATTTCAACAATCCGACCTCGGTCTTTGCGGTGGCGCAGCAATATAAGGCGCCGATCCTGTCGATCGTGCTGGACAATTCCGGTTGGGGCGCGGTCAAGGCCTCGACCTTGCGGGTGTATCCCGACGGTGAGGCGAATGCCGCCAACGAGTTCGAGGCCGTGCTCGCGCCCAAGGTCGAGTACACCAAGATCGCGGAAGCGTTCGGCGCCTATGCGGAGAAGGTCGGCGATCCGGCCGACCTACCAGCCGCAATTGCGCGCTGCGCCAAGGAAGTCCGCGGCGGCCGCGCGGCATTGCTGCACGTACCGGTGACGCGGCTGTAAGCCGCCGCCACCACCCGAGAACGAGCGGATTCCGAATTACGCCGCGAGATAATCGGCGGCGGAGGTGGCGTCGAGCGGCGCCTTTCCGCCGCGCATGGCGTTAAACACCGGCGTCAGTACGATCGCGATGACGAGGTTGAGAATGACGGTGTAGAGCGCCGTATAGCCGGGGAAGGTATAGCCGGCGATGGCGAGCGGATAATTCGGCGTCAGGTGCGCCGCAATAAACATCCACGAGCCTGCAACGGTGCCGACCAGCCAGCCCACCAGAAGCGCCCAATCGTCGAACCAGCGGGTGTAGACGCCGAGCAAGATGGCCGGCAGCGTCTGGATGATCAGGATGCCGCCGAGCAGCTGCAGATAGATCGCAAACTGCGTCGGCACGATCACGATGAAGATCAGTGCGCCGAACTTGACGATCAGCGACACCCATTTCGCCATTTGCGCTTCTTGTTTGTCGGTTGGATTGGGATTGATGAACTCGCGGTGGATATTGCGGGTGTAGAGATTGGCCGCGGCAATCGACATGATCGCCGCCGGCACCAGCGCGCCGATGCCGATGGCGGCGAAAGCGATCCCGACGAACCACGACGGGAAACTGTGCAAATAGAGCGCCGGCACCGCGAAATTGTTGCCGAACTGTTTGAAGCCCGCCGCGAACTCGGGCAGCGTGCCAAGGCCGGCGGCAATCGCAAAGAAACCGACCAGCGCCAGCAAACCGAGCATGAAGGAGTAGCCCGGCAGCAGCGCGGCATTGCGGCGGATGGCGTGCCCGCTGCTCGCGCTCAAGATTCCGGTGATCGAATGCGGATAGAGGAACAGCGCCAGCGCCGATCCCAGCGCCAGCGTGGCGTACACGCCGTACGAGCCGGTGGTGTTGGCGGCAGGTACCGCCAGCAGCAATTTCTGCACCGGCACGGCGGCGAAGATTTTGCCGAAGCCGCCCATCTGAAGCGGGACGACGATGATGGCGGCGAATGCGGTGATGTAGATCAGGATATCCTTGACGACAGCGATCGAAGCGGGTGCGCGCAAGCCGCTCGAATAGGTGAAGGCCGCCAGAATGATGAAGGCGATAATCAGCGGTAGATCGCCGGTATAGCCGGATGAGGTAACGCCCATTGCGCCGATGACCACCTGCAGGCCGACCAGCTGCAAGGCGATGTACGGCATGGTGGCGACGATGCCGGTGATCGTTACCGCCAGCGCCAGCCAGCGGTTGCCGAAGCGGCCACGCACGAAATCCGCCGCGGTGATGTAATTGTGCTTGTGGCAGACGCGCCACAATCGCGGAAAGAAAATGAACAGGATCGGATAGATGACGACCGTGTAAGGGACGGCAAAGAAGGCGATGGCGCCGGCGCCAAACGCCAGCGCCGGGACGGCGATGAAGGTGTAGGCGGTGTAGAGATCGCCGCCGATCAGAAACCAGCTGATGAACGTGCCGAAGCGCCGCCCGCCGAGCCCCCACTCGTGCAATTGATCGAGGTCGCCCTTGCGCCAATGGGCCGCGGCGAAACCGAGCCAGGTGATAAAACCGAACAGCAGGATGAAGATGATCAGCGCGGTCCAGTTTACGTCCCCCACGGCGTTCCCCCCGATTATTTCATTTTGGCGATCGAAGATGATGAGCTGGGCAACGTCGCTCTAATCGTCGGTGGCGAAGTACACGATTGCGGTCAGCGCCGCGCCGATGACGACGCAGACGAGCTGGTACCAATAGAAAAACGGAATGCCGATCCAGGACGGCTCGATTTTGTTGTAGAACGGCGGCCACAGCACCGCTGCGAACTGGATTACAAATAGCAGATACCACCAGCTCCAGGCGCTTCGCCGCTGATCCATGGTGTTCCCCCGGTCTCAGATCTTGGTCATGTTGGAGCGGGCGATGGGAATCGAACCCACGTAGTCAGCTTGGGAAGCTGATGTTCTACCACTGAACTACGCCCGCGCGTTGTTTCAGCATAGCCAAGGGGCAGCGGGCTGCAAGGGTGTCGAAACCCCTTGGTTAGATTGACCGAAGTGAAACCCGCCAACTCTCATGCCGGATCGGCATCGCTGCGTTCAACCCATATCGGCCAGGGATCGCGGTAGGCGCCCGCATCGTTTGCGCGTCGTCCAGGGCTGCGGGGTCTGTCGGGAATACCGAGCCGGTTGGGTCGTTCGCCGCCGTCGCGATCCGGACCTTCGACGATAAAGACGTACCTGGGCACAACACGCGCCAGGGCCAACTCATCGATTCTGGCTGTCTCTTTTTGTACATCAGGCGGAACTTTTGTACGGTATCGTACAATACGGCAGGTCGTCGTCGTCGAGAGCACTGCGCCGGTTGAGCAAGCCCACTTCGAGGGGCCGTCGAGGGATCGGACTGAGTCATTGACACGGAGCATTCTGCATACGTTCCAGCTGTACAAAACAGAACAGAGGCTGTTCGCGTTTCGTGCTTAGCATTCGCAAAGTGACTTCTGGACCGCTGGAAGTCCATTTGGCCGCAGCAACCTTAGATTGCTAACGGCCGGGTATGCTCGATAAATTGCGACACCGTCAACGTCGGAGGAGGTTGACGCAATCAACTTCGATGGAGGTTGGTCATGCAGAAAAACTTAGACGGCCCACCCTTTGACGTCTGGGCCTTTCTCAAACAAAACAACCTCGGATCTGCAGTAACGAGATACCGAGACGGGCAGACTCTCTACGCACAGGGAGACCCCGCGGATTTCATTTTCTACGTCCATAAGGGCAAGGTCAAAGTCACCGTGATGTCGAAGCACGGCAAGGAGGCCGTCGTCGCAATCCGGGGACCCGACGAATTCTGCGGCGAGGGTGCGTTGACGGGAAAGCCGAAACGCCTGGCTACGCTGGTCACGATGTCCGCCTGCGAGGTCATGCGGTTGGAGAAGGAGACCGTGGTGCGTCTCCTCCATCAGGATCCGCACTTTGCCGATTATTTTCTCAATCATCTGTTGACTCGAACCGCGCGCGTTGAAGCGGATCTTGTCGATCAATTGTTCAACTCCAGCGAGATGCGGCTGGCCCGGGCGCTTTTGCTGTTGGCGAATTATGGCGGCGACGTCGGCGCCGAACCGCTGCCGGTAAAAGTGAATCAAGAAACCCTTGCCGCGTTGATTGGCACTACGCGGGGTCGGGTGAATGTGTTCATGAACAAATTCAGGAAGATGGGCTTGATCGAGTACAACGGAAGCCTGACCGTTCAAAGAGGGCTGCTGAACTATGTTCTGCACGATCGACCGCATCTCAATCCCGATGAGATCTAATATTGGAAAGCCCGAAATGCATTCCGCTGATCGTGATACGAATGCTCGCGCGGAGCGCGACGTGAATCAACAAAATCAATAAGCCGTCGGCGCCGCGGCTTTGTGCCGCTTCCGCGGCGGTATCATTGTCGCAAGCCCGCCGGACGTTTCCGACAGCAGCGGTGAGCTTAAGATGATTTCGGCGGTCAATTGCATATGCGCGTTCATCCGTTCGACCGCCTCGCCGGTGCGGCGCGCGATTGCGGCTTCGACGATGCCGGCATGTTCTGCCTTGAGATCGCGCTCGATTTGCGCAAGCGGCTTCGATAGCCAGCGATAGCGCTCATGCTGCGCGAACAACTGCGCGCGAATCCGCAGCAGCCACGGGCTCGCGCAGGCAGCGACGACGGCTTGGTGAAACGCATTATGCGCGATGGCGAAGTCATCGTTGTAACGCTTCGGATCGTCGGGCGCGCGCTCGGGCGTTCGCGACAGACGATGCAACGCGGCGATCAGCGCAGTTTCCCAATCAATGTTACCGTGCTTGATGGCGTCGCGGATGCACTGGCCTTCGATTTCACAGCGTACATTGGTTAGATCGCGCAGCTCGGTGAACGATAATGGCGTGACGCGAAATCCGCGCTGCGGTTCCACCACCACAAAACCATCGGCCGCTAGCCGGGACAAAGCCTCACGCACTGCGCTTGAGCCGGCGGAAAGCCGCTCGCACAGCTCCTCGATTTTCAGCTTCTGTCCGGGCATCAGCCGGCAAGCGAGCAGATCTGCGCGCAGGCTCTGATAGACGTTCTGCGTGAGCGTAGACCCGGCGGGCATGCAATCCTCCGATGCCCATTTAGCAGATCATGCACAAAAAGAGAAATATGCATGATCTGTTGACTCATGCATTATCGGGTCTTAGGGGTCAGAAAACGGGATGGATCGGGTCTGGTCCGTTACCCAATAACAAGAAACCACGCGCAGCAGGCAAGGAAGCGTCGATGGCAACTGACGAAGCCGAAACCGATGTTCTCATCGTGGGCGCGGGGCCGACCGGGCTCTCGCTTGCAATTGAGCTTGGCCTTCGCGGCGTGAGCGCAATGGTCGTCGAGCGGCACCCGCGAACCGGAAACCAGCCGCGCGCCAAAACCACGAACGTCCGCTCGCTGCAGCATTTTCGCCGCTGGGGCATTGCGCAGGCACTGCGCGCCGCCGCGCCGCTGCCGTCGGACTATCCAACCGACATCGTGTTCGCGACCCGACTGTTCGGCCGCACGCTTGCGGTCATTGAAAATGCCTTCGAGGGCGCCAAGCGCCGCGATCCGCGTTTCCCCGAACCGGCGCAATGGGTGCCGCAATTCACTGTTGAAGCGGTGCTGCGGGAGCGCGTCGAGACATTTCCTTCGGTCAAGATCGCATTCAACACCGAGCTTGTGGCCGCGGAGCAGTCGGACGGCGAGGTCGCTGCGCGCGTTCGCGACGTTACTGACGGCAAGGAGCGGATCGTCCGCGCCAAGTACCTGATTGGTGCCGACGGTGCACGAAGCAACGTCCGCTCGATCATGGGCGCGAAGATGGAAGGCGAGCACGCCTATGGGATCAACTACAGTCTCATCATGCGCGTGCCCGAACTCGTGCGCGCGCCGCCCAGCCGGCGCGCCATAATGTATTGGCTCATCAACAAAGAAACGCCGGCCGTCATGGGCCCGATGGATAGTGAACGTTGGTACTTCAACGTGACATTGCCGGCAGGCGACGAGGAGCCCGACGATGCCACGATCCGCCGCCGGGTCTGCGAAGCCGTCGGCCGCGAGGTCGATATCGAAATCCTCACCCGCGACGTCTGGGCCGCGCATCGTCTGATCGCCGATCACTATCGCAACCGGCGCATTTTCCTCGCCGGAGACGCCTGCCATCTGCATCCGCCGTTCGGCGGCTATGGCATGAATCTCGGCATCGCCGACGGCGTCGATCTCGGATGGAAGCTTGCGGCGACGCTTTCCGGCTGGGGCGGATCAGAGTTGCTCGATTCCTACGAGCAAGAACGCCGGGCCGTGCATCAACGCACCATCGCCGAAGCGGTCGAGAATTACCGCACGCTCAGCGCGCAGCTTCTCAAGGATAATCTCGACGAGGATAGTGCCGCGGGAGAAGAGGCGCGCCGCGCAGTCGGCAAGGAGATCGAGCGGACCAAGACCCGGGAGTTCAAGACGCTCGGCGTCGTGCTCGGTTCGCGCTATCGGGACTCGCCGATCATCATCGACGACGGCAGCACGCCGCCTGCCGAGCATCACGCGAATTTCGAGCCTTCGGCCTTTCCTGGCTGTCTCGCGCCGCATGCGTGGCTGCCTGACGGCACCTCGCTCTACGATCATTTCGGCCGCGGCTACACGCTTCTGGTGTTCGATGACGCGGCATCGGCGGACGCTTTGGTGGCAGCCGCCAAGCGCGCCGGCGTGCCGCTCACCGTGCTCAATTTCCGCGATCAAAAATTGCGCGAGCTTTACGGCGCGCCGCTCGCGTTGATCCGGCCGGATCAATACGTGGCGTGGCGCGGTGCGCGCGCGGTCGATCCCGACCACATCATCGCTATCGTGCGCGGCGCTCGCCACAACGAGGCGCCGGCCAATGAACTCCGGGAGCGTACCGCATGAGCGGCGACAAACGCGATGTCCTCAATATCTCGCAAGCCATCGATGCCGGCCCGTTCACGTCTTTTCAGATCGGCGCGATTATTCTTTGCTCGTTGGTCGCGTTCCTGGACGGCCTCGACAGCCAGTCGATCGCGGTTGCCGCGCCGCTGATTGCTGAAAAGCTGAGCCTTGCCAGAACTGCGCTGGGGCCGATCTTCTCGGCGGCGCTTCTTGGTGCCATGATTGGCGCACTGACATTCGGGCCGCTCGGCGATCGCTTCGGACGCAAGCGCTGCCTGATCGCGGCGGCAATCATCTTCGGTATTGGCACGCTGCTGACGGCGCGCGCCGGCTCTTATAATGAGCTGCTGGTGGTTCGTTTTGTCTCCGGGATCGGACTCGGCGGCGCGACCCCGTGCTTCATCGCGCTCGCCTCCGAATACGCTCCGCAACGCCGCCGCGCGATGATTGCAAGCCTGATCTGGTCCGCCTTTCCCCTCGGCGGGACCGCTGGCGGTTTCCTCAATGCCTACATCCTTGCGAATTTTGGTTGGCCGGTGGTTTTTTGGGTTGGCGGCGTGCTTCCGCTTTTGGTCGCCGGCGCGTTGATGATCTGGCTGCCGGAATCGATCCGGTTTCTGATCGCTGAGGATCGCGATCCGGAAAAAGCCCGCGCCATCGCACGGCGGATCGTGCCGTCGGTCGCGCCGACCACGAAGATCGTTGCCGACGAGGAACACATTGCCGGCGTGGCGCTCAAGCACTTGTTCAGCGACGGGCGCGCGGTCGGTACGCTCCTACTGTGGGTGCCGTTCATCACGGCGTTCGCGACGCTTGCGATCACGGTGCTGTGGACACCAACTTTGCTTCGCGCCAACGGCATGGCGCCATCGCAGGCCGCGATTGTTCTCGGCTTCCACGGCATGGGCGCGCTGATCGGAATGGGAAGCGCCGGGCGTTTGATGGAAGCGTTCGGAACCACCGCTACGCTGGTGCCGGCACTTATCCTTGGAGCGATAACAACAGCCACGATCGGCTACGCGGCGACGTCCTTGGTCTCGATCTCGATCGTTCTGGCGCTGATCGGCGTGTTCGTCGGCATGGGCGCCTCGGGAGCGATCGCGCTCGCGGCGCTGAACTATCCGACCGCGCTCCGCTCGACCGGCGTCGGCTGGGCGATGGGGCTTGGCCGCGGCGGCCAGGTCATTGCACCGCTGATTATCAGCATGATGATTGGATTGGGTTGGGGAACCACGCAAATCTTTCTTGCGACAGCACTCGCGCCGTTCGTCGCCGCGGTGTTCATCCTCGCTTTCACCTTTCATGCTGACCGGATCAAGGCCGCCGGTACGCTCAACCCAAATCCGAAAGTTTCTTGAGCAAGGCAGCTCCGGCCGGCCAGTTGCGTATAAAAAGGAATCTCGAATGCAACGGAGCATCGATCGCGTTTTAACGACGCACGCCGGCAGCATGCCGCGGCCGGACGCGCTTCGCGAGGCGTGGTCGCTACCGGGCAACGATGCGCAGCAGGAAGCAAAGCTCGAGTCGCTCTTGAAAAAATCCGTCGTTGATATTGTTGCCGGGCAGAAGAAATTCGGCGTCGATGTTCCCAACGACGGCGAATTCGGCAAGCCGATGCGCGCCGCATCGGATCTCGCGGCCTGGGGCACTTATATTTTCGGCCGCCTGTCGGGATTCGGTCCGACGCCGGCCGGCGCCGAAGCGCCGGACAAAGCCAAGACTGGCGAGCCAACGCGTATCGTTGGTCTGCGCTGGGAGCAGCGCGAGTTTCCGGGCTTTTACACTGAATACATTTCCGGGATTGCGCGCCCGGCCGGCCGGCCGACCTGCCTTGCCGCGCTCGCTTACACCGGCCAAGACGCGCTCCGCCGCGATCTCGCTAACTTAAAGACCGCCGCAGATGCGGCCGGCGTGAAAGAAGCCTTTGTCACGTCGATTGCGGTCGGCAGCCTGGAAATGTTTTGCCGCGGACAAAACCGCCATTACGCCAACGCCGAAGCATTCCTCGAAGGCATCGCCGCGGCGCTGCGCGTTGAGTATCGGGCCATCGTCGACGCCGGCTTCGTGTTGCAGCTCGACGATCCCGGTCTGCCCGACACCTGGGACATGCTTGATCCGCAGCCAACATTGGCCGACTACAAGCGTTACGCGACGCTGCGCGTCGATGCGCTCAATCACGCGCTCGCCGGCATTCCCGAAGATCGCGTCCGCTACCACATCTGCTGGGGCAGCTGGCATGGACCGCACACCACTGACATTCCCTTGCGCGACATTGTCGACGTGATGCTCAGGGTCAAGGCACAGGCCTATTCCGTCGAGGCCGGCAACGTCCGGCACGAGCACGAGTACAAACTCTGGCAGGACGTAAAACTGCCTGACGGCAAGATCCTCATTCCCGGCGTCGTCAGTCATGCCACCAACGTGGTCGAGCATCCGGAGCTCGTGGCCGATCGCATCCTCGCTTACGCGAACGCCGTCGGCCGCGAGAACGTTATTGCCGGCACCGATTGCGGCCTTGGCGGCCGGGTGCATCCGGAGATCGCGTGGTCAAAGCTCAAGGTGCTCGAAGACGGCGCGCGGCTCGCCAGCAAACAGCTTTGGCGGTGAATCCCGCCGGGCGGAAGATTTACAACGAACCCCTGTTGCGGAGTGAAAGGAGCAAACAATGAATAGCCAAGCCAGTGCGGCTCACGGGCCGGTTTTCCATCACGTCAATCTGAAGACAAAGCGGCTTCAGGAGATGATCGATTGGTACGGAATCGTGATTGGAACAAAGCCGACGTTCCAGTTTCCGGGCGGCGCCTGGTTGACCAATGATGGCGCCAACCATCGGATTGCGCTGCTCACGTCGTCAAAAATGACTGACGACCCGGACAAATTGATGCACACGGGAATGCATCACATCGCGTTCGAATACAAATCATGCGACGAACTGCTCGACACCTACACACGTCTGAAAGCGCTGGGTATCGTGCCGCATATGTCGCTGGATCACGGCATGACGATGTCGTTCTACTACGTCGATCCGGACGGCAACAGCGTCGAGCTGCAATACGACAATTTCGGCGATTGGAAAGCGTCATCCGAGTGGATGCGAACCTCGCCGGCGTTTGCCCAAAACCCGATTGGCATGATGATCGATCCGGCGAAGATGGTGCAGGCGCGCGCCGAAGGAGCTTCGCCCGACGATTTGCACCGCCGCGCCTACGCCGGCGAGTTTCCGCCGTCCGGTCCGGTCGATATCCGGGTTCCGCTCGACTAACGCTGGGCCACTCAGGCGGCGCAGACTGCGGCGAGAAATTTTTCCATTTCCGCCGCCAGCCGGCTGCCGTCCTGCGACAGCGTCTGGGCTGATGAGAGCAGCTGCGAAGAAGCGGAGCTGATGGCGGTCGCGCTTTCGTTGACTTCGCCGATGTTGGCGGCGACGTTTTTGGCGCTGCCGGCGGCGGCGGTCACGTTTTCCGCGATGTGCTGCGTCGTCGCTGCCTGCTCGTCGACGGCAGTGGTGATGACGGCGGCGATTTCCGAAATGCGTCCGATCGTGGCGCCGATGACTTTGATCGTCGCCACCGAATCCCGGGTCGCTGCCTGAACGCCGGCGATTTGCACGCCAATCTCTTCGGTAGCTTTCGAAGTCTGCGCCGCCAGCGCTTTGACCTCCTGGGCGACCACGGCGAAGCCGCGGCCGGCCTCGCCGGCGCGCGCCGCTTCGATCGTGGCATTAAGCGCCAGCAGGTTGGTCTGCTCGGCAATGTCGGTAATCAGCTTGACCACGTCGCCGATGCGGCCTGCCGCGCGCGTCAACTCCGCGATCCGTCCATCGGTTTGCTCGGCCTGTGCCACGGCGTCGAGCGCAATCCGCGCTGATTCCTGGACTTGCCTGGAGATCTCGCCGACCGACGCGATAAGCTCCTCGGTGGCCGCCGAGACTGAATGCACATTTTCTGAGGCTTGCGTCGATGCCGCCAAGACCCTGCCGGATAGATCGCGTGTCGCCCCCGCCGTCGTGCTTAAGGCTTCGGCCGCCGCTTCAAGCTCTACCGATGACGATGACACCGACCGCACGATACTGGCGACCGTTTCCTCAAATGCGCCGGCGAGCGCCTGCATGTCCGTCCGGCGTTGCTCGGCCGAGCGGCGTGCGGTTTCTTTCTCGGCCGCCTCGAGTTGCTCGATGCGGATGAGTTTTTCTTTGAAGGCCAGCGCTCCGCGTGCCGCGTCGCCGACCTCATCGCCGCGCTCGGTATAAGGGACGTCGATGTTCTTGTTGCCGGCGACGAGCTGCCGCAACACTGCGCCAATGCGGTGGATTGGCCTCGAAATTGCGAGCGCGCCAAAAACGGAAACGAGGCCGAGCAGCACGGTAATGAACAGCCCGATGCCGAGATCGAGCCGGCTGACAAACGCATTTTCAGTGTCGGCTTGCTCCTTGCGCTCCTGCGCCGCCCTAATCAACGCGGCTGTCGTCGCTTCGATCAGCCCATTCATTTGTTCGCCGAGGTCGCCGATGCGCTTGAGCTTGCTGACCGTATCGCCATAGTCCTTCGCCGCGGCGGCGAGTTCGCTGACGCCGCCAGCATAGTCCCGAACCAATTCGCCAAGCGTTTCGAGCCGCTCTTTATCGGCAGCCTCGTTGGTTAAATCGAGCGCGGTCTCGATGTGTCCGGCAGCTGATGCATGATCGGCATTGAATCGGTGTAATGCGCGATCGACCTCGCTCGGTGTGATGGCGAGACGAATTTCACGCGTCTCGATCTGCATGGTGCGCAGATCGTCGGCGGCGCGCAGCGCCTCCATGGCGGCCAGTTGCTTGCTTTCGGCTTCAGCGCGTTGCCGCGTCGCCCGCTGATTGCCGATTTGCTCGTTGACCAGCATCCCGGCAACCAGGATCACACCGGCGGCGGCGAATAGGGCGAGCTTGTTGCGAATCGAGAGATCGAAACCGGCCATCGAGGGGCCCTTCGGCAATTCGGGGCATGATTAATGGCGCTGGTTAATTCGCAGTAAAATCAGCGGGTCGCGGACGGCAAAATCGCCGCTCCGCCGCTGCTTTTGCCCGGGTAGCGACAAAGAATTGCGGCCCGTCAGCTGGCTTTCTCCAGACTCTTGGGAAGATCCGGCGCATCGGAATCGTGCACGGCAACGCCGACCATCGGATCGATCGGCACCTCCCACGGCCGGCGGTCGAGCGTGCGCATGGTGTCGTCGTAGCCGGCGCGCCAGCGCCTTTGAATGCCTTCCGACGAGAAATCGATCTCGCGCAGATAGTCGTCATTCTTGCTAGGCGTGGCGTTGATCCGCAGGATGTGCATCAGGGTGCCGCAGCCATAGCCGGCCATTTCCTTGACTTCCGGACTCTGGCGCTGGCTCTCCGGCAGCATACGCACGAGTTCCCGCACCATATGGCGCAGCTGATGGATATGCTCCTGCCGCGGTATGTGGCTGTCGGCGCGGCTGGCGTACTGAATGTCGATCTGCCGGCTCAACACCTGCCAGACCGATTCCGGCTCCGGGCCTGCGATCGGGAAGATTTGGACTGTGAACACCACGGAATCGCGCCGCGGATTGTCGTCGAACACCACTTCGATGGGCGTGTTTGAGTAGAGCCCGCCGTCCCAATATGGATCGCCGTCGATCCGGATCGCGGGAAATCCAGGCGGCAACGCGCCGGAGGCCAGCACGTGGTCGAGCGTGATGGCAAGGTCGCGGCTGTCGAAATAATGCATCTTGCCGGTTCGCACATTCACCGCACCGACAGTCAAGCGCATCTGCTGGGAATTGAGCCGCGTAAAATCGACGAGGTTGCTCACCGTCTTGCGCAGATCGTCGATCGTATAGAAGGCGGCGTGCTCGACGCCGAGCAGCGCGCCCATTCCGCCCCACGCCAGCGCGCGGTTCGGCGCGTAATATCCGGAAATTCCGTTGAACATCGCCATCACGTAAGACGCAGCGTTGCCGGCCAGATGTGCGAACGGCGTACCGTCCCAGAGTGGTTTGCGCCCGACCCGATCCCAGAATTCGCGCAGGCGATCGAGCCGCGTTCCGACCTCGTTGCCGCCGATGATGGCGCCATTGATCGCGCCGATTGAGGTGCCGACGATCCAGTCAGGTTCTATGCCGGCTTCATGCAGCGCCTGATAAACGCCGCCCTGATAGGCGCCGAGCGCACCGCCCCCTTGAAACACCAATACCACCTGGCCGGGAAGCTTCGGCGGCTCCTTCACCGCGCCGGCGGGTTGGTGGTTGACGTAAATCTGGTCCATGACATGTCACCCCGCGCGAAATGACCGCTCTAATAAAATGCCAAAGTGTTCATTTGTGTATGGGCTCACCCGAGGGCAACGGCGCCGGCGAGGCGGCCGCGTCACGATCAAGCGCTTTTGAGCGCCCGTTCGACCAGGGTGCCGAGGAGCACGCGCCGATAGGCGCCGCTGCCGTGAATGTCGTCGGCCGGGTCGACGGCGGCGCTCGCGGCGGCAGCAACTGCGGCAATGGTTGGTTCATCGGCGCGCTTACCGTTGAGCACGTTCTCTGCAGCAGCCAAACGCAACGGCCGGTCGGCAACGCCGATCACGCCGATGTGGCAGTTCTCGACTTTTCCGACGCCGTCCTGGTCATAAAACAACGCCACACCGACGATGGCGAAATCGCCATGGCGGCGGGCGAATTCGGCAAAGCCAAACCGGCGCTGCGCCGGCCACGGCGGCAAACGGATTTCGGTGATGATTTCGTCGGGCTTAAGCGCCGTCATCAACGGACCCTGGAAGAAATCGCGCGCCGCAACGGTTCGTGTCGCGGCTTTGCTGGTAACGGCAATTTCGGCGTCGCAGGTAACCACAATGCCCGGCATTTCTGCTGCAGGATCGGCATGTGCCAGACTACCGCCCACCGTGCCGCGATTGCGGATCTGATAATGCGCCACATGCGAGATGGCTTCGACCAGAAGCGGATGCGCTGAGCGCAATTGCGCATCGTCGAGAATATCGCGCCAGCGCACCATGGCGCCGAGCGCGACGCCTTGATCGGAGATATTGATCCGCTTCAGTTCTTTTAGCTTGCTCAAATCGACGACGATGGCGGGCGCGGCGACCCGGAACGCCAGCATCGGCACCAGGCTTTGGCCGCCGGCCAATGGTTTTGCTTCGCCGCCGTGCTCGGCGAGCAACGCCACGGCTTCTGACAGGCTGGTCGGGCTGGAATATTCGAAGGGCGGCAATTTCATAGCCAAAGGTCCGCTTCGAAACGCGACGGCAAAACTGCGTCCCGCGTTGGTAACAGACCGGGGGGTCAGCGTGAAGTGGCGCGCCTCCCTGATATTGCCAGCCTATGATTGGGCGGCGGCGGTGAGCATTTCGCCGCCCAACGATTGCTGATATTTTGCCCGGGTAGCCGAGGTGCGACCACGCGCCCGCCTCGCGATCGGAGGAAGCCATGCCGAAGCCCGTGCCGCGCAATGGCAAGAACGGCAAGCGCGCCCTGCGCGTGCGCGAGCTGCCCAAGATCACCACCCAGACCGACACGCGCGACATTCTTGCCCACGCCGCCAAGGAAGCGCGGCTGGACGATTATTTCATCGTCGATGTCGATGCCCATGTCACCGAGACTGCGTTCTGGTCGGAAATCGTCGAGCGCATGGACAGCGACGTCTACCGGCAGATGGCGAGCGCGTTCAAGGATCGCGGCGGCTCGCCGCCCGGTCTGCTCAATGCGACGCCCGGCATGTTGTACCAGGACGTGTTCGGCCGCATTCCGCATCAGCAGCGTCTGGCGGAAGCCGTTCCGGGTGGACGCACTCATGCGCAAGTGACGCTGGTGCAGCGCGCGATGGATTCGATGGGGATCGACTACATGGTCGTATTCCCAACGCCGATGCTGGTGCTCGGCATGCATCCGCAGGCCGATATGGAAGTGGCGATCGGCAATGCGTTTAATCGCTGGCTTACCGATGAGATCTTGCCGCAGGACGAGCGCATCAAGGCGATGCTCTATCTGCCGTTCAACCATCCGGAAGCTTGCGTCAAAGTCGTCGAGCAATATGCCGATAACCCGTCCGTCATCGGCTTTACCGTTACCTCGACCCGGTTCCGACCGGTGCACCACGACAGCTATATGCCGCTCTATGCCGCCATTCAGGCGACCGGCAAGCCGCTCAGCTTTCATTCCGGATTTCATTGGGGCGATCAGTCGATGCAGCAATGCAATCGAATTCATCTCAATGCATGCGATTTCGTTCGTGCACTTTAATCTGGTGCATCTCACCAACTGGATCATCAACGGCATCCCGGAGCGGTTTCCGAAGCTGAAGGTGATCTGGATCGAGAGTGGGCTCGCCTGGGCGCCGTTCCTGATGCAGCGGCTGGATTCCGAGTACATGATGCGGTCCTCGGAGGCGCCGTTGCTGCGGCGCCGGCCGAGCGAGTACATCGCCGACATGTACTTCACCAGTCAGCCGCTGGAACGCTCGAACCTGAAACTCACCGAGGCGACGTTCGATGCGATCAAGGCGGAGACGCAGCTTCTGTTCGCGTCCGACTGGCCGCATTGGGATTTCGATTTGCCGAATGCGATCACGACGCTGCCGTTCCTTTCTGAACAAGCCAAGCGCAACATTCTGGGGCTGAACGCGGCGCGGCTGTTCGGTTTGCCGGTTCCGCCGCAACAGCAAGTCAAGAAAGCGCCGGCGCGGCGCGAGACAGTCACGGCGTAGCCGTCGAGCAAGAGACATTTAGGTATGCCACGAGTTCCAGCACGCAAGGCGAGCAAACAAACCAAAGCGCGTCGGACGCCGGTCCGCGCCCGCGCGAGCGTGCTTGGGACGGATTTTTCCGCGCGCGTGCAATCAGCACTCGACCGCGGAGAGCCAGACGTGATTTCCGATCAAGAACTGCAAAACGTGCTAGCCGCCGCGGTGAAATGTTACGCCGCGAAAGCGGAGCGGCGCGGCAGCGGGTTAGAACCATTTCCGAAAGGGCTGATCACCGCGACCGAAACGGTGGTGGCGGCATGCGCTATGATCCGGGCCGCCGATCTCAACATCTTCGACGTAGCGATGTGGTTTCATCGCCCGGCGACGTAAGGGTTAGATACGGGACCGGCATGGACGAAAGGACGCGGATGAACGAAATCGCGGTCGCCAAGCTCGCAGACCTCCCCGAAGGCGATTATCGCATCTTTGCGCTCGATGCGATGGAAGTGGGTGTTTTCCGTTTCGGCAATCGGGTGGTGGCCTATGAGAATGTGTGCCCGCACGCCGGCGGCCCGGTCTGCCAGGGCAAGATTTTCAATCAGGTCGAAGAGCTGATTACCGCCGACAAAAAGAGCGCGGGGCTCCGTTTCGGCAAGCAGCGGCACATCGTCTGCCCGTGGCACGGCTACGAATTTGATTTGGAGACCGGCTGTCATCCGGGCGATGCGTCGGTACGGCTGACGCCGGTTGAGGTCGCGGTCCGCGACGGTCAGGTCTTTGTCCGCTTGGCGGGCTAACGCCGCGCACACATCCGGCGGGTGACTAAATCATGCAGCGCAGTGTCGCTCGCCTCGACTTTTACCGGCTTCCCCGTTAAGCGGGCCGCAGCAACCGAGCGCCCGGAGAGCCCGGAGAGCATGTCGTCAGGTCTCATTTCTTTTACGAGCGCAGCCGCGTGCCGGCTGATCGCCGCATCAGCGGTCTCCCTCGCCACGATCGCGGCCGGGATGCATCCGGCCGCGGCGGCCGGGGAGGGTGTCGCACCCCCGCGCGCCGTCGCCGTTCCGGGCTTCTGGGATCCACGCCGCCGGCCGGAACGGCCCGATCTCTCGCGCATTGGCAGCATCCGCTTCCTCACCGAGTTCGATTATCCGCCGTTCAATTATTCCGGTCCGGACGGCAATCCGGCCGGCTTCAATGTCGATCTGGCGCGGCTGATTTGCGACGAAATCAAAGTCACCTGCACCATCCAGGCGCGGCCGTTCGCCAGCCTGCTCGATGCGCTCAATGATGGCCGCGGTGATGCCGTGATCGCGTCGATCTCGCCAACACCCGAAACGCGCCGCCGCGCCGATTTCACCGACCCATATTACCGCACGCCGGCGCGGTTTGTGGCGCGCACCGACAGCCCGATCGGCGACGTCTTGCCGGAACGGCTCGAAGGCAAGAAGATAGCGGTGATCGCCGGAACGGCGCACGAAGCTTTTCTCAAGGCGATGTTCACCGAAGCCGAGGTGCGGCCCTATCCCGACGCCGAAGCGGCGCGCGAGGCGCTGCGCATAAAAGAAGTCGATCTTCTGTTCGGCGACGGTATCTCGCTGGCGTTCTGGCTCAACGGCTCGGACTCCGGCAATTGCTGCGCCTTTCGCGGCGGACCGTTTCTGGAGAGCCGCTATTTCGGCGAAGGGATCGGGATTGCGGTCAAGCGCGGCAACGATCTGTTGCGTCTGGCGATCAACTGGGCGCTGTTCCAGCTGTGGGAGAAGGGCGCCTACACCGATTTGTGGCTGCGCTATTTCCCGATCAGTCCATTTTGATTTGATCCCAGCCGACAAGCATTTATGGATTGAATGATGACGACCGCAGTCATTGAAAATGCATCGGACTTGCGCGAAGTCGCCGAGCAGTCGCACGCCTGGCCGTTCGAGGAAGCGCGCAAAATCGTCGCGCGGCTGCAACGAACATCCGAAGCCGGAAGTCATTTTCGAGACCGGCTACGGTCCGTCCGGCCTGCCGCATATTGGCACCTTCGGCGAAGTCGCGCGCACCACGATGGTGCGCCACGCTTTCCGGGTGCTCACGGACGACAAGATCAAGACTCGCCTGATCGCGTTCTCCGACGACATGGACGGCCTGCGCAAAGTGCCCGACAACATCCCCAACAGGGCGATGGTTGCTGAGCACCTCGGCAAGCCATTGACCAAAATACCCGACCCGTTCGGCATCCACGACAGCTTTGCCGCGCACAACAACGCGCGGCTGCGCGCCTTCCTCGACCAGTTCGGCTTCGATTACGAATTCATGTCGTCCACGGCCTGCTACACGTCCGGGCTTTTCGACACCGCGCTGTTGAAGGTGCTGGAGCGCTTCGACGCGGTGATGAACATCATGCTGCCGTCGCTGCGCGAGGAACGCGCCGAGACCTATTCGCCGTTCCTGCCGATCTCGCCGCGCACCGGCATTGTGCTCCAAGTGCCCGTGGTCGCGCACGACGCCAAAGCGGGAACCATCACCTACGACGATCCGGATACGGCTGAGCGCGTAACCACGCTCGTCACCGGCGGGCGCTGCAAGCTGCAATGGAAGCCGGACTGGGCGATGCGCTGGGTCGCGCTCGGCGTCGACTATGAAATGGCCGGCAAGGACCTGATCGATTCCGTCAAGCTGTCGAGTGAGATTTGCCGCGCGCTCGGCGGTTCGCCGCCGGAGGGTTTCAACTACGAACTGTTTCTCGACGAGAACGGCCAGAAAATTTCCAAGTCCAAGGGCAACGGGCTGACCATTGACGAATGGCTCCGCTACGCCAGCCCGGAAAGCCTGTCGCTCTTTATGTATCGCGAGCCGAAGTCGGCGAAGCGGCTTTATTTCGACGTCATCCCGCGGCACGTCGACGACTATCAGCAATTCCTCGAAGCTTACGAGCGGCAGGCGCCCAAAGAGCGGCTGGCGAATCCGGTCTGGCACATTCATGGCGGCGTGCCGCCGAAGGCCGACAATCCGGTGACGTTCGCAATGCTGCTGTCGCTCGTCACTGCATCGAACGCCGAAAACGCCGACACCTTGTGGGGCTTCATCGGCCGCTACCGGCCCGGCGTGACGCGGCAGACCCATCCGCATCTGGCCGCTGTGGTCGATTACGCTATCCACTATTTCCGCGATTTCGTGCTGCCGGCCAAAAAATTCCGCGAGCCGGGCTCGGGCGAACGCGCTGCGCTGATCGATCTGCGCGACGCGCTCTCGCAACTTGCCGCCGACGCGTCCGCCGAAGAGATCCAGAACGTGGTCTACGAGATCGGCCGGCGCGAACCGTTTCTCGACCAGAAAAAGAAAGCCAAGGACGGCAAGCCGGGCGTCACGCTCGACTGGTTCAACATGCTCTACCAGGTGCTGCTCGGCCAGGAGAAGGGCCCGCGCTTTGGCTCCTTCGTCGCCGCCTATGGTATTGCGAACACCATCGACATGATTGACGGCGCGCTGGCGCGCTCCGCTTGAATATCCCCGTCACCGCATATAGGTTCGCTGCCGCTGAGAGGAGCGCTAAATGGCCGCAGATGGAAACTGGAATCTCACTGTTTCGACGCCGATGGGCGAACGTCAGGCAACCCTTTCGGCAAAGACAGATGGCAAAACCCTCAAGGGCAGCCAGATGGCCGAGGGAAATTCGGCCGAGATTTTTGACGGCACCGTCGACGGCAATGCCGTCGCCTGGAAGGTTTCGATCACCGACCCGATGCCGATGACGCTTGAATTCAGCGGCACGATCGATGGCGACAAGCTCAGCGGCAGCGTCGCTCTGGGAGCCTTCGGCAGCGCTTCATTTTCTGGCAAGCGCGCCTAGTCCAATACCCGGCTTCGCCTTTACTGGCTCGCCCAAAGGATACGCGCGATCCAGAGCACGTCGGTCGCCGCAAGCGTGCGGTCGGTGTGCTCGGGATTGAGCGAGCGCAGTTCGATCGATTTCGCGGTCCGGCGCTTGAGCTCCTTCGCCATCACTTCGCCGCTGCGAGTTCGCACCACGACGCGGTCGCCGCGGCGGATCGGCGCTGCCGGTGAAATCAGGATCACGTCGCCGTCGCGGTAAGCCGGCTCCATCGATTGGCCGGAGACTTCGAGCGCATAAGCGTGCTCGTCGCTGACCGCGGGAAACGCGATCTCGTCCCAGCCTTCGCCGACCGGGTAGCCGCCGTCGTCGAAATAGCCGCCGGCGCCGGCTTCGGCGAAGCCAAGGAGCGGCACCGCCCGGGTCGCGGGGCCGCCGCCGGCGTTGATCAGCTCGACGAAGGCGTCAATTGAGATACCGGTCGCGGCGAGCGCCTTGGCGATCGACTCGGTCGACGGCCAGCGGGCGCGGCCCTGCGGGGTGACCCGCTTCGATTTGTTGAAGGTGGTCGCATCAAGCCCGGCGCGCTTGGCGAGCCCGGAAGGCGACAGGCCGGCGCGGGCCGCCAGACGATCGATGGCCGACCAGACCTGCGCATGGGTGAGCATCCGACCCCCTCAACCTCCGAGTGATAGTAGGGAATTATTCCTGCACGCTCAAGTCCGTGGATGCACGCGGCTTTGGTCGTGGACAGCGGTCGAACGCTGGGCGTCGTCTGTTGAACAGGCAATTCCGCACCGATAGGGTCAAAGCGGAAGGTTTAGGTGACGACGATCTATAAAATCTGCGAGCGCGCGGCGTGGCGTGAGGCCGAGGCCGCTCAGTCGTTTCTTGGCACCGAGGCCGACGAGCGCGACGGCTTCATTCATTTCTCCACCGCAGCGCAGCTCGCAGAGACTGCCGCAAAGCATTACGGCAACAAAACCGATCTGGTCCTGGTCGCAGTCGATGCCGACACCTTGGGAATGACGCTGGTTTGGGAGCGTTCGCGCGGCGGCGACCTGTTTCCGCATCTCTACGGCGTATTGTCGCTCTCGGCCGTGAAATGGGCGCGCCCGCTGCCGGACGAAGTGGACGGCCGCCGCACGCTTCCGGAGCTGGAACCGTGATCGGTTTGTTCGATGGGCTCTTTCGGCCGCTGTTGCGAACGCTCGACCCGGAAGATGCTCACGGGCTCACGCTCAAAATGCTCAAATTTGCTCCGCTGCTTCGCGCGGCCCGCGACGACAAAAGGCTCGCGGTGCGCGCCTTTGCGCTGAACTTTCCCAATCCGGTCGGAATGGCGGCGGGTTTTGACAAGAATGCCGAGGTGCCCGATGCGCTGCTGCGCCTGGGCTTTGGCTTTGTCGAAGTCGGCACCATCACGCCGCTACCGCAAGCGGGCAACCCGCGACCGCGGGTGTTTCGCCTTGACGCCGACGGCGGCGTGATCAATCGGCTCGGCTTTAATTCGCAAGGCGCCGACGCGGTTCTCAAGCGGCTCGCGGCGCGAGCTGGAGCCCCCTCCCTTCCGTCCCCCGCGAGCGGCGGCATAGTTGGCATCAATGTCGGAGCAAACAAAGATACGCCGGATCGCGTCGCCGATTATGTGCGGCTGATCGAGCGCTTTGCCTCGGTCGCGAGCTATGTTGCGGTCAACGTGTCTTCGCCCAACACGCCCGGCCTGCGCGACTTGCAGCAGGCCGCCATGCTCGACGATCTGCTTGCGCGCGTGGTCGATGCCCGCGAACGCGTCGTGGAGAATGCGGGCCCGACGCCGGTGCTGTTGAAGATCGCGCCGGACCTTTCGTTGTCCGATCTTGACGACATTGTCGGCATCGCGCGCTCGCGGCGCGTCGACGGCATGATCGTCAGCAACACCACGCTGTCACGGCCGCCGGCCTTGCGCGAAACCGAAATGGCGAAACAGGCTGGCGGCTTGTCCGGCCGGCCGCTGTTCCCGCTCGCGACCCGTATGTTGGCCGAGACTTATGTGCGGGTGGAAGGTGTGTTTCCACTGATCGGAGCCGGCGGAATCGATTCCGGCGCTGCAGCGCTGGCGAAATTTCGCGCCGGCGCGAGTCTGGTGCAGCTTTACTCGGCGCTGGTGTTTCGCGGCCTCGGTCTGGTCACTGAGATCAAGGCGGCTCTCCTGGGCGCACTCGACCGCGACCGCCTCGACAATCTCAACGATCTGGTCGGCGCCGACGCCGCTGCGGTCACCGCCGAGCCGTGGCCGGAGTGACTTCAGCTGCCGGCAGTTGGAGGCTCGCCGTCGAAACGCGAGACTGCGACTGCTCCAGGCGAGGGAGCCAGCACCGGCTGTAGCGCCGGCATGAGACGCCGCCGCTCACGCCGTGCCGGGATCGCGCGATAAACCTGCTTGGTTGCTTCGACGATATGGACGCCGGCGAACGGCGCCGAGAGCGTCGCGCCGGTGCGCTCCCAGGCCACCGCCGAGCGCAGGAACCAGCCGCGCGAAATCGGCGGCACGTATAGGGCTTCGCCCCAGCCGGTCGGCGTGAACCAGGTCTCGCGCAGGAGGTGCGTGATCTGCGGGCGCGAATAGGGCCGGCCGTGACCGAATGGCGTCGTGTCCATGCGCGCCCACAGGCCGCGCCGGTTTGGCACCACGGCGAGCAGACGACCGCCGCCGGCGAGCACGCGCCACACTTCGCGCAACAGGCTCACCGGATCGGCCGAGTTTTCCAGCCCATGGACCAGCAGCACGCGGTCGACCGCAGAATCCGTGAGCGGCAGGTCATCCTCTTCGACCAAAGCGGTCAGTGCTGGCTTGGCTGACGGCCAGCGCACAACGCCTTGCGGGGCCGGCATCAATGCAAGGCAACGGTCAGCCTCTTCGCGGAACAGGCCGAGATACGGCGTGGCGTAGCCGATCCCGACGACGCGCAGCGACGTGGTATCGGGCCAGCGTTCGCGGATGCCGCGGGCAATGAAGCGGCGCGCCACCGTGCCGAGCCGCTGGGCGTAGAAATTGCGGAGATCGACCACGTCCATAGCGCGCAAAATAGCATGGAATGCGTTATCTTTCCGTCGCCCTACAGGGTTAACTATGCGGGTTGCGCCGCCATCTGCGAAGGCGGATGATCTTCATTCAGCGAAACAACGAGAAAATACTCATGGCCGCGCAGACGTATCTGTTCCCCTGTCTCAAAGACAATTTCGGCGTGCTCATCCACGACCCGGAGACTGGCGCGACTGCCGCCATCGACGCACCGGAAGCAGCACCCGTCGAGGCGGCGCTGGCGAAAACTGGTTGGCGCTTGACCGACATCTTAGTGACCCATCATCACGGCGATCACACCGCCGGCATTGCGGAATTAAAGCGCCATCACAAATGCCGCGTGGTCGCGCCGCGCAACGAAGCGCAACGGATCGCCGACGTGGACGAGACGGTTGGCGAGAACGACGTGGTGCGGGTCGGTGGGCTTGAAGGGCGCGTGATCGAGACGCCCGGCCACACCGCGGGCCACATCTCTTATTTCTTCCCGAAGGACAAGCTCGCGTTTGTCGGCGACACTTTGTTTTCGATCGGCTGCGGCCGGGTCATCGAGGGCAACCCGGAAATGATGTGGCAGTCGCTGCTTAAGCTGCGCAATCTGCCCGACGACACCAGATTTTATTGCGGCCACGAATACACCGACGCCAATATCCGCTTCGCCAAGACCATCGAGCCGAACAACAAGGCGCTCGCCGCGCGCGCCGAAGAAGTCAAGCAACAGCTTGCCGACGGTACGCCCACCATTCCGACAACGATCGGTGCCGAGAAAACCGAGAATCCGTTCCTGCGTGCGGACCTGCCTGAAGTGGCCAAGTCTGTTGGTCTCGCCGGCAGTCCGGCCTGGAAAGTGTTTGCGGAAATTCGCGAACGTAAAAATAAGTTCTAATGCCCGTACTCACCGCCGCGGATGTGATCCGGCTCCTCGAGCTGAAACCGCATCCGGAAGGCGGGTATTTCCGCGAAACGTTTCGCGATGCGCTTTCAGTTAACCCTCCCCCGCTTGCGGGGGAGGGTAGGGTGGGGGCCAGTCGAGCCGCGTCTACCGCGATTTACTTCCTGCTGGCGCGCGGCGAGCGCTCGCACTGGCATCGGGTTGACGCGGCCGAAGTCTGGCACTGGCACGCCGGTGCGCCGCTCGAACTTGAGATTGCGCCGGCAGACGGACGGCGCGAGCGCGTGACACTTGGCTGTGATCTGATCGCCGGCGAACGGCCACAGGCCGTCGTGCCGGCTCACGCCTGGCAGGCTGCGCAAAGTCTCGGCGACTGGACGTTACGTCGGCTGTACAGTGGCGCCGGGATTTGAATTCGCAAAGTTTGAGTTGGCGCCGAAGGGTTGGCAGCCGAGCGACCCGCTCAGGTAATGTACTGCCCGCCGTTTGCCGTCAGCGTCGAGCCGGTGATCAGGCCGGCATCGTCGGAAGCGAGAAACACCACACAGCGCCCGATCTCTTCGGGCTCGCCGAGCCGGCCGATCGGAATGGTCGGCAGGATGCTCTTCTCCAGCACATCCTTCGGCACCGCCTGCACCATCTCGGTATTGATGTATCCGGGCGCAATCGCGTTGACGGTAATGCCGACACGCGCGCCTTCTTGCGCAAGCGCCTTGGTGAAACCGATCTCGCCGGCTTTGGCGGCCGAATAGTTGGTTTGCCCGAACTGGCCCTTTTGGCCGTTGATCGAAGAAATGTTGATGATGCGGCCGAATTTGCGCGTGCGCATGCCTTCGATGACTTGCCGGGTCATGTTGAACAGTGAGCCGAGATTGGTGTTGATCACCTCGGTCCACTGCTCGGGCTTCATGCGGTGCAGCTGCAGAGTCACGGGTAATGCCGGCATTGTTGACCAGCACGTCGACCGGCCCCAGATCGGCCTCGACCTGTTTCACGCCGGCTGCGCAGCCGTCGAATGAAGACACGTCCCATTTGTAGACGTTGATGCCGGTCGCGGCCTTGAATTTTTGCGCCGCTTCGTCGTTGCCGTGATAAACGGCCGCGACATTATAGCCGGCTGCTTTCAGCGCTTTGGCAATCGCTGCGCCGATACCGCGTGTCCCGCCCGTCACCAGTGCGACGCGTGGCATGATGGTCCTCCCTGTCCTTCAGCGTCCCGCCCGACTTTGTGCCGAGCATTCACGTCCGATTTTTGAAGCTAATTTAAAGACGTGGATGGCCGGGACCATAGGCGAGCGAAGCGACGCCGTTCGTCGAACGGCTATACCCGGCCATGACGCCGACCAATGTCCTTCAACTGCCTCCGCTCACCGCTCCACGCACATGGCAATGCCCATACCGCCGCCGATGCACAGCGTAGCGAGCCCTTTTTTCGCGTTGCGCTTCTGCATCTCGTACAGCAGCGTCACCAGCACGCGCGCGCCCGATGCACCGATCGGATGCCCGATGGCGATCGCGCCACCGTTGACGTTGACCTTGCCGGTATCCCAGCCGAGGTCCTTGTTGACCGCGCAGGCTTGTGCGGCGAACGCCTCGTTGGCCTCGATCAGGTCGAGATCGCCGACGCTCCATCCGGCTTTCTTCAGCGCGGCGCGCGAAGCCGGGATCGGGCCGGTGCCCATGATCTTCGGATCAACGCCGGCCTGAGCCCACGATACGATGCGCGCCATCGGCGTCTTGCCGAGCTTGGCGGCTTCGCTGGCTGTCATCAGCACCATGGCCGCGGCGCCATCATTGATGCCCGAGGCGCTGGCCGCTGTAACGGTGCCTTCCTTGTCGAACGCCGGCCGCAGCTTGCTGATGCCTTCGAGCGTGGTGCCGTGCTTCGGATATTCGTCGGTGTCGACGATGGTGTCGCCTTTGCGGCCCTTGATCGTGACCGGCACGATCTCGTCTTTGAACTTGCCGGCTTTTTGCGCGGCCTCGGCCTTGTGTTGCGAGGCGACGGCGAATTCGTCCTGCTGCTGGCGCGTAATCTGCCATTGCCGCGCGACGTTCTCGGCGGTGTTGCCCATGTGATAGCCGTTGAAGGCATCCCACAGGCCGTCTTTGATCATGGTGTCGACCATGTCGAAATTGCCCATCTTCACGCCGCTGCGCAGGTACGCGCAGTGCGGGGCCATGCTCATCGATTCCTGGCCACCGACCACGGCAATTTCGGAATCGCCGTTGACGAGCGCCTGGTAGCCGAGCGCGACGGAGCGAAGACCCGAGCCGCAGAGCTGATTGACGCTCCAGGCCGGCACCTCGACCGGAATACCGGCATTGACCGACGCTTGCCGGGCCGGGCCCTGGCCTTGGCCTGCCTGCAGGATTTGACCCAAAATCACTTCGGACACCCGCGACGGTTCGACGCCGGCGCGATCGATAGCCGCTTTGATCGCGACCTTGCCGAGGTCGTGGGCGGGCGTCGTTCCGAACACCCCGTTAAATGCGCCGACCGGCGTGCGTACCGCGCCGACAATGACGATGTCGTCCTTCATACGATGTCCTTTCGGGTCTGGTTCGGGTCAGGATTTATGACGCGGAAGCACCGCGGCGTTATTGATATATGTCATAAGGATATGACCGCCCATCGACAAGACGGGAGCACGCCGCAATCCTGCCATGCCGCCGGGGCGCTGTCTGCCCAGTTTTTCTGCTGCCCGGTCTTCCTGCACCGCCTTTAAGCTGGTGCTGCGCCTCGCACAAAACGGTAGCCGGGTCGCCGGAAAGCGCCTACTTTAGCGGCCACGCAGCGCCAGCCTGATGTCAAAACCCCCGGCCGCAACATGACCGCAACCATGACTGCAGCGACGAGTACGACCAAGACCGCAGAGCCGATCACGATCAAGAAATACGCCAACCGCCAACTCTACAATACCGGCACGAGCGCCTACGTCACGCTCGAGGACTTGGCCAGCATGGTCAAAACCGGCGAAGATTTTGTCGTCTACGATGCCAAGAGCGGCGATGACATTACCCGCTCGGTGCTCACTCAAATCATTTTCGAGCAGGAGAACAAAGAAGGGCAGAACCTGTTGCCGATCGCCTTTCTCCGCCAGCTGATCCGGTTCTATGGCGACAGCATGCAAATGCTGGTTCCGCGTTATCTGGAAGTCTCGATCGAGTCGCTGACCCGCGAGCAGGAAAAATTCCGGCACCAGATGGCGCAGGCGTTCGGGGTCGGGGGCTTTCCTTCGCTGGAAGACCAGGTGCGGCGGAACATGGAAATGTTCGAACGCGCCTTCACGATGTTTGCGCCGTTTGCGCGGCGTGAGAGCCAGGCCGCCGAAGCTGCCGCGGAAGCTGGCAACGCGCCGCCGAAGACCGGCGAGATCGACGATCTCAAGCGTCAGCTGGATGAGATGCAGCGGAAGGTCAATCGGCTGTCCGAAAAAGGCCCGACCGGCGGCGAACCATCGCAGTAACGCGGCTTACACCGTCTGTGCGAGCGGACCGGCAAGCCACGGCCGCTCAACCGAAGCAAGGCCTATGAACGCGCCTTGCAGATAGTCGCAACCCCACAACTCCAACGTCTTTGCGGCCTGCTCGTCCTGCACCCATTCGGCGACGGTGGCGAGCTTGAGCCGTTTGGCAAGATCGGTGAGCGTGCGGACGAAGGCGCGATCGTCTTCCGATCGGTTGAGGTTCTGCACGAATGCGCCGTCGATTTTCAGAATATCGACGCCGAGCTTGCGCAGATTGCGAAACGACGTGTAGCCGGCGCCGAAATCGTCGATCGCAATGCGGCAACCGAGATCCTTGACGCGGGCAACAAAGCCGCGGGTTTCGTCGATGTCCTGGATCACGGCACTTTCCGTGATTTCGACGATCAGGCGCTCCGCCACGCCGGCATTGGCGCGCAGAAGCGAGTCGAGACCCGCCCACCAATCGGGATCGGTGGTCGAGCCCGGCGAAACATTCACGCTCGCCTGCAGCGAAGGCGACGCGACCATTTCCTCGACCACGAGTTCGAGCACCCGGTGGTCGAGCAATCGCACCAGGCCGAGCCGTTCCGCGACCGGGACTACGTCGTTGGCGCCAAGCAGGCTGCCGTCGGCGCGGCGAACGCGCATCAGACACTCGTAAAACGCCGGCGCCCGATTGCTTGCAGTCACGACCGTCTCGAAGGCGAGAAAAATCCGGCGTTCGTTGAGCGCGGCGACGATCGCATCGGTGGCGCGCACGCTTTCCCGGCGCAGCATTTCGCGCTCGATGTTCGGCCGGTAGGCGCAGAACGAGCCGCGGCGCTTGTCCTTCGCGGTGTCGAGCGCCTCCTGGGCCCGCGCCATCACTTCAGCGACGGTGCGGGCGTGGCGTGGCGCTGTGACCCCGCCGATCGTTACCGTCACCGCGATCGTACCGGTGGCGGTCGGTATCATCTCGTCGCGCACACCGCTGAGCATGCGCTCGGCGGCGATTGCCAGATCGTCCGGCGTACAGTCGCGCAGCACGATGCCGAACTTGTTGCCGGAAAACCGGCCCAGCGTGTCTTTGCCGCGCATCAATTTGCGAATGCGCTTGGCGACCGCGCCGATCAGCTGGTCGGCGGCCTCAAATCCGTACAACTCGTTGATCCGCGCCAGATTGTCGATCGCGATCAACAGAAAGCCGCAGGAGGAGCGGAAGCGTATCGACTCTTCCAGAGTCTTTTCGAGGACCTCGGTCAGGTGCGACCGGTTGAGCTCGCCGGTGAGGTTGTCGTAACGGGCAAGATAGTCGAGCCGGCGTTCGCTTTCGTAGCGCTCGTTGATGACGCGGACCACGCCGTGGGCGTGAACCGGCTTGCCGTCGCGCCCGGCAAACCAGCGGCCGGTGTCCTCGAGCCAAAGCGCTTTGTCGGAACCGGGTTCGGGACGGATGCAATACTGGATGCGGTAGCTCACGCCGCGGCCGCCGTCGCGCTGCTCGGATTGCATGATTGCGGCGAAGCGCGTCTGTGCGGTTTCTTTCTCGACCAGCTTGGCGTAAGCGCGGCCGCTGGCGATGGACGCGGGATCGCGGATCGAGAGGACGTCGGCGGCGTTCGCACTCCAGCTCAGAACGTCGCTCTCGACGTCCCAGCGATAGAGTGCGTCACCGACCGAGGCCAGAATTTCGTGGGCTTCGGCGCCCGCGACGGTCTTCGACCCGGCGGCGGCGCCGCCCACTTGGTCAATGCGATTGTTAGCGTCTTTAGGACTGGGCTCTTGCCGGCCGTTATTGTTCACGGTCGCCTCATTGACGGGTTGCAGTCCGCGGCGGCGACTGCAGACGGCCTTATGCGGCAAAGTAGCGGAAGAATTTAAAGAATTCCGAAATTAGCACGCCGAATTGATGCATCGGACACGGCGGCACGGCGTTTGCGATGTGAGGCTCAAGGAACGTTGCAGTCCCATTTCGGGACAGGAAGCGCGCCAAATGAGCACAGCCCCGCTGAGCACCGCCCTGGTCCGCCTCGCTCCCGCCACCGACAGTGCGCCGGTTTTGCAGGTCGGAAGCCGCCCGCGGGCCGATTTCCTCGCTCAGCTCATTGCCACTTCCGTCAAGGCGCCGCAGACACGCGTGCGCCGCCGCGCCGAGCCGGATGTGGCGATTGCCGCTTATTGTTCGAGCGATCGAACCCCGACGTCTGCGGGCGGGGCGCTGCAGCGCTCGCTCTGAAAGACTTGTCCGTCCTCACCGCTCACTTTTGAATTTCGAGGTGTTCCCTGTTGGCTCACCGCGAGCTTCTTACTGGAAGCAGCAGCTCTCCCCACCATCGACACTTCGACCTCGCGGTTGCTCGGCGCTACTCAAATCAGCCTCGTGCGGAAAATACCTGTAAGGATCGCCGGGGCCGCCGTCGCCACGCCGCTCGATCCGTCCAATGTGGACGAGCGCCCGGCATTCAGCGGCTACCCGCTGATGATAGCCGCTTGCGCCGTAGAGCTCGGCGGCGATCTCCGTGGCTTTCAGGCCCGGCTTCGACCGGATAATGCGCTCTATGTCGTCGATCAGCATGCGCGGGCTCTTGCACCGCATGCAACCGGCGCGAAATGATCTAGATCAATTTCGCGGAACAATACGCGCGGGTCTGCAGTTTTTTTCGGTGCGAAGATCGCTTAGGGCGGCGAGGACGCATCGACCGGACGAGATAGTCCGCACTACCGTCGCGTTATTTGTGCTGCCGCCGATACTGCCGCAGCCATTCCTTGCCGTAATCGTTTCCGTTAGGCGTCCGCACCAGCGTGTGGATGTGAAAACGCTCCGGTTCCTGATTGCACAGGAAAATGCCGGAGTGGTGATCGAATTCGACCATGATGACCGGGTTCTGAATCCGGTAGTAATAGACGTCGTCGTCGCCGTACGAGCCGATCCAGGAAAAATATGTCTCACCGACATGCCTCTCAACTTCGGCAAGACGAGCGGCGAGTGGACTGGCCGGCAAATATTCGATGAAAGCGCCGACCAGGTCGATCATCGTGCGCTGCTGCAGCCTGGTCATTTCTGACGCGAGCACGCCCTCATAGGCAATGACGCGGTTGTCGAAATAGGCACCGCCGAGATGGCGCTGATCTGAAAAAATCCAGCGCCACTCGGGCATCGCCGGATCCTTCATCAGCTTATAAATCTGCGCGCGGTCCTTCTGATCTTGTGTGAGAGATTGCATCAGCTGCAAGCCGACTTTTTCTTCATCGCGAAAGATCGTCGTGCCGGCATAAGGGCCGATGTCGATCTCATTGGGTTCGGCTCCCATGAAGCTCGGGGAGATCGTCATCGACTCGCCGACGATGAAGCAGTTCAGACACAAATGGTGACCGAAGAACTGCCAGCCCCACGGCTCGGTCAGCGAAGGCTCGCCGAACAGGCAGAAGTTATAGCTGTACTGGTTCAGTACTTTCGGCGCGTTCACGAGCTCGCCGAGAAAGTGGTTGATGCGCATGCATTTGACCGCTTTCTCGAAACCTTTCGGACTCATGCTTGCCTGGAGCAAACCAAGGATAGCGTCCCGGATCGGCTGGCTGTGCTCTTCGAGACGAAGGGTGTCGCGGAACACGTAGAATTCCGGGTTGCTCCATTGGCGCCACTGCTCCGAGTTGATCGGCCGCCTGATTTTTGTTAGTTCGTCCGCGGTCGCAATATTGAGGATTGCCCGCGCGGCCGCGGTCATGGCTTCAACCGGTGCGCCGTTCGGCTCGAGTATAAAAAGGTTTTTGCGGACTTCGCCGTCGCAGGTGATGCCCTTGAAGGGTTCGGCGAGCAATCGTTTGGGCCGTGCATATAAGATTTCTGTCAGGGGACCGCTCAGCACGAGATCGCCGTGCGAATAGGCGTCTTGTGTTTCGATCCCCTGGATCGGCGGATGATCAGGACCGGGTAGGAATTTGCGGAACTTTCCGTTCGACGTCATCGGCGACGCTCTTTAGACGGCCCGCTCGGTTTGGACTTCGACCTGGCGCTGCGAACTGCGGATACTGACGATAAAGCCGACCAGCACATCGACCAGGCCGATCATGGTCAGCAGGAAAAACGTCGACGTTCCCGCCCGCTGCACCAGCAGAAACTCAACCAGCATGACGATGAAAAGCGCCATCGCCAGCACGTGATCGACGATCGAGCGCATCCCCATGCGGGTCGATTTGATGATCTCGACCGCGAGCATCAGGATGGCGAAGGCGAGGAGCAAGTCCTCCCAGGTCAGCACCCAGTCCTGACCGGACATCATGTGCACGGTCGTCACCGGGGTGGTCCAGCCGACGCCCGGAGTAATAAACGCGATGATGTTGTAAATAGCGAAAGGTACAAGAAGTAGCGGAAAACCGAGAACAAACATGGCGCTTCCGAAACGCTATGCCTCGGCCTTCTTCTTGAGCACCTGGCGGCCGCGATACATGCCGGTCTTGAGGTCGATGTGGTGCGGACGGCGCAATTCGCCGGAATCCTTGTCCTCGACGTAACTCGGGCGCTTGAGCGCGTCGGCGGACCGGCGCATGCCGCGCCGTGATGGTGACGTTTTTCGCTTCGGAACGGCCATGTGTCGCTCTCCTGGTACAGGCCCGAGTGCTTGAATTGGCAGTGCTTGAATTGGCAGTGCTTGGATTGGCGCGCTTATAGAAGAACAGCCCGGGAGAAGCTAGGGGGCCCGGGCGCGGGGGCGGACACAAGTATCGAGCGCCGGGTGCGCCTCGGCACGGTGTTCATAAAGGGCGGCAAGCCGGCGCACCATGGAGTTCGGTGTCCGCGCGCTGCGCCGCACCGGGTTCGGCAGGATGGCCGCAAGCTGTCCCGCTTCGCGGGCGGTCAGATCGTGTGCGGACTTGCCGAAGGCCCAGCGCGCACCGGCTTCGGCGCCAAACTCGCCGTTTGGACCCCACTCGGCGATATTGAGGTAAATTTCGAGCACGCGGCGCTTCGGCAACACCAGGTTGATCCACACCGCCAGCGGGAATTCGAGTGCTTTGCGCACAAAGCTGCGCCCATTCCAGAGGAACAGATTCTTGGCGGTCTGCTGGGTAATGGTCGACCCGCCGCGGGCGTCGCCGAGGTCGTCGGCTTGTTCCATGGCCTCGCGGAGCGCGCCGAGGTCGATGCCGCGATTATGGCAGAAAGTGCCGTCTTCGGCGACGATGACGGTAATCGGCAGCGCAGTCCCGACGCGCCCGATCGGAACGATGATCCGCTCGACCCGCTTGCCGGTGATCCAGCGCCACAGCATCGGTGTCGAAACCGGCTGCACGAACCGGTAAAGCGGGGCGATCAGGTAGGGCAGCGCGAGGAGAACAAAGACAACAGCGGCGAAGGCAAGCAGTGAGCGGCGCAGAACCGGTCGGATGGAAGTCGCGCGCGCCGCGCGCTCAGTTGCGGGCATAGCCGATGAGCGGCCGCTTTTTTCGTCCCAGCAGCATCAGGATCATCGCCACGATCGCAAGGATGACGGCAACGGGCAATTCGAATGCCTTCTGAACTGACGGGTCTGCCCACCCGGCTTTTTGCTTCACCCAGTTTTGCAGGAGAGCAAGGCCGTTCTGATCGACAATGGCCCAGGCTTGCGCCACATCCGTGTAAGCCACGCGCTGGTTGGCGATCGATCGGCTGCCGTCATAAACAATGAAGAAAAATGCCAGCGCAATGACGCCAAGACCGATAAGACGCAGCAGAAATCTGAGCATGGGGCGCCAGCAAGCTCCTGTCAGGCAGCGATTGTTTGCAGGCCATACTACCCCGCGCTGCCTTATTCAATGCGACGAGGATGCGCCACTTCTTGTAAAGAGGAGGCCGGATCGTGATCCGCCGCTCTCTTGAGCACGGGTGGTCGGTTCCGCTAACGTCAAGCTTGCCGCCGCGTTCGACCGGCGCGCCAGCAGCAAGGATTTGAAATGGCTTCGAAAACCGGATCGAAACCCGGCACCCCGACACGCCGGCCGACGTTTACCGACCAGGAAGCCTTGCTGTTTCACAGTCAGGGCCGGCCGGGCAAACTCGAAGTGGTGGCGACCAAGCCGATGGCGACGCAGCGCGATTTGTCGCTCGCCTATTCGCCGGGCGTCGCTATTCCGGTGCTGGCAATCGCCGAGGATGAAAGCCGCGCCTACGATTACACCACCAAGGGCAATTTCGTCGCCGTCATCACCAACGGCACCGCCATTCTCGGTCTCGGCAATCTTGGTGCGCTTGCCGCAAAGCCGGTGATGGAAGGCAAGGCGGTGTTGTTCAAGCGCTTCGCCGACGTCGACTCCATCGATCTTGAAGTTTCGACCGAAGATCCCGATGAGTTCATCGATTGCGTCAAGGTTTTGGGCAAGAGCTGGGGCGGCATCAATCTCGAAGACATCAAGGCGCCCGAGTGCTTTATCATCGAGCAAAGACTGCGCGAGCTGCTCGACATTCCGGTGTTCCACGACGACCAGCACGGCACCGCCATCATCGCCGCGGCTGGGCTGATCAACGCGCTCGAACTCACCGGCCGCGAGATCAAGACCACCAAGCTGGTCTGCAATGGCGCGGGTTCCGCCGGCATTGCTTGTCTCGAACTGCTGCGCGCCATCGGTTTTCGGCCGGAAAATCTTATCCTCTGCGACACCAAGGGCGTGATCTACGAAGGCCGCACCGACGGCATGAACCAGTGGAAGTCGGGTTATGCCGTCAAAACCGACGCGCGCACGCTCGCCGACGCGTTGGTCGGCGCCGACGTTTTGTTTGGGCTTTCGGCCAAGGGCGCGGTGACGCAGGACATGGTCAAGTCGATGGCCGAGAAGCCGATTATCTTCGCCATGGCCAACCCCGATCCTGAAATCACCGTTGAGGAAGTCGCCGCTGTGCGCTCGGACGCCATCATGGCCACCGGCCGATCCGACTATCCGAACCAGATCAATAACGTGCTCGGCTTTCCCTACATCTTTCGCGGTGCGCTCGACGTGCGCGCGCGCGCGATCAATATGGAGATGAAGATCGCGGCTGCGCATGCGCTTGCTGCGCTGGCGCGGGAAGACGTGCCGGACGAAGTCGCCGCCGCCTATGGTGCGCGGCCGAAATACGGACCGGACTACATTATTCCGGTGCCGTTCGATCCGCGCCTGATCGCTGCGATCCCGGCGGCGGTGGCGCAGGCGGCGATGGATTCGAAGGTCGCGCGGCGGCCGATCGTCGACATGGATGCTTACCGGCAGCAATTACGCACCCGGCGCGATCCGATCGCCGGCGTGTTGCAGCGGGTGTTCGAGGTGTTGCGCCGGCAGCCGCGGCGCGTGGTTTTTGCCGAGGGCGAAGAGGAGCAGGTGATCCGTGCCGCCGCCTCGTTCGTGCAGCAGGGGCTCGGCACTGCGATGCTGGTCGGCCGTGAGGAGCGCGTGAAGGAGACCGCGAACGCACTCGGCGTCGAACTTGGCGGCGGCATCGAGATCATCAATGCGCGGCTGTCGTCACGCAATGCGACTTATGCCGCGTATTTGTACGAACGGCTGCAGCGTCACGGCTTTCTGCAGCGCGACTGTCAGCGGCTGGTCAACCAGGACCGCAATCATTTCGCTTCCTGCATGGTCGCGCTCGGCGATGCCGACGCCATGCTCACCGGCGTGACCCGCAATTTCTCCGTCGCGCTCGAAGACGTCCGGCGCTGCATCGATCCGAAACCGGGCCATCGCGTGATCGGCGTTTCGATGGTGCTGGCGCGCGGCCGCACCGTGCTGGTTGCCGACACCGCAGTCACCGAGATGCCAGACGCTGCCGATATCGCCGACATCGCGGTTGAAGCCGCGCGCGTGGCGCGGACATTAGGCTACGAGCCGCGGCTGGCGCTGCTCGCGTTTTCGACCTTCGGCCATCCGCCGGGCGAGCGTTCGCAGCGGGTGCAGGAAGCGGTGCGGCTGCTCGACAAGCGCCGCGTCGATTTCGAGTATGACGGCGAGATGGCGGCCGACGTGGCGCTCAACATGGAGCTGCGCGAAGCCTATCCGTTCTGCCGGCTTTCGGGTCCGGCGAATGTGCTGATCATGCCGGCGTTCCACTCGGCATCGATCTCGACCAAAATGTTGATGGAACTCGGTGGCGCCACCGTGATCGGCCCGCTCCTGGTCGGCCTCGACCGCTCGGTGCAGATCGTGCCGCTCTCCGCCAACGACGCGCAACTCGTCAACATGGCGGCGCTGGCCGCCTATAACGTCAGCGGCTGAAATAAACACCGCTCGGAAGCAGCATGGAAAAGCGCAAGCTCGGAACGGCGGGTCCGAAAGTCTCGCTGGTCGGCCTTGGCACCAACAATTTCGGCGGCCGGATTGATCTCGAAGCCTCGCGCCGCGTCATCGACAAGGCGATCGAGCTCGGCGTTACGCTGTTCGACACCGCCGACATCTATGGCAATTACGGCGGCTCGGAAGAAGTGCTGGGCAAAGTGCTCGGGCCGCGCCGCAAAAATATCGTGCTGGCGACCAAGTTCGGCATGGCGATGGACGATGCCGGCACCCGCAAGGGTGCGTCGCGGCGCTATATCATGGAGGCGGTCGAAGCGAGCCTCACGCGGCTCAAGACTGACTGGATCGACCTTTATCAGATCCATCAGCCTGATCCGAAGACGCCGATCAAGGAAACGTTGCGCACGCTCGACGAGCTGGTGAAGGCTGGCAAGGTTCGCTACATCGGCTGCTCAAATTTCTCCGCGGCGCAGCTTGAAGAAGCGCTGAATGTCGCGCGCAAGAACGGGCTGGCGTCTTTTGTTTGCTGCCAGGATGAGTACAGCCTCTTGGTGCGCGGTCTGGAGAAGGATCGCATCGCGGTGATGCAGAAGGAAGGCCTCGGCCTGTTGCCGTTTTTTCCGCTGGCGAGCGGATTGCTGACCGGCAAATACAAACATGGCGCGGCGGCGCCGGCCGGCACCCGGCTTGCCACCACCAAACGTCTCGCCGACAGCGTGATGACGCCGCGCAATTGGCAGATCGTCGATGCGCTGGGCGCGTTCGCGGAGGCGCGCGGCCACACCCTTCTTGAACTGGCGATGAGCTGGCTCGCCGGCCGCTCGCCGGTGTCGAGCATTATCGCCGGCGCGACCCGGCCAGAGCAGGTGGAACAGAACGTCGCCGCAGTGGGCTGGGTATTGTCGCCGGCTGATCTTGCGGAAATCGATCGCATCACTGCTTAAGCGAACCGGCGAAAAATGCGCCGGCGGATTCACCGCCGCGAAACCACTGTCTGCTACCCCAATCCTCACCCTGAGGTGCCCGCGCACAACGCGGGCCTCGAAGGGCCCCGCGCCTCAGCCACATCCTTCGAGGCTCGCTCCCGTTCGCACCTCAGGATGAGGACCGCAGAAAGTGCTTCAATCCAGTTCCCCGGCCCTCGAAGTCCGCGGCCTCGTCAAACGCTTCGACCGACCGGCCGTGGACGGTCTCGATCTTGCGGTGCGCAGCGGCGAATTTTACGCGCTGCTCGGCCCGAACGGCGCCGGCAAGACCACGACGCTCCGCATGATCGCAGGGCTGCTGCGGCCCGACGCCGGCTCGATCCATGTGACCGGCATCGACGCGCTCGCCGATCCGGTGGCGGCCAAGCGCGTGGTGGCGTGGATCTCCGACGAGCCGATGATCTACGACAAGCTGACGCCGGAAGAATATCTCGAATTCATCGCCGGGCTGTGGAGCGTCGAGCCGGCGCTGGCGCAGGCCCGCGCGCGGGAGCTGCTGGAATGGCTCGGGCTTGCGGCGCATGCGCGCGAACGCTGCGAGACGTTCTCCAAGGGCATGCGGCAGAAAGTGGCGCTCGCCGGCGCGCTGGTGCACGACCCGCGCCTGATCATTCTCGACGAGCCGCTCACCGGCCTCGACGCCGGCTCCGCCCGTCAGGTCAAAAGCGTGCTGCGCGAACGCGCCCGCGCCGGCGGCACCATCATCATGACCACGCACATTCTTGAAGTCGCCGAGCGCATGGCCGACCGCATCGGCGTCATCGCTCACGGTCGCCTCGTCGCCGAGGGCACGCTCGACGAGCTGCGCCAGCAGGCCGGTAACGGTGCGGGCACCGCCATCGGCGAAGACGCAGTAGCCGCCGCGAGTCTCGAGGACACCTTCCTCGCGCTCGTCGCCCAGCCGGCGCAAGCCGCGTGAACCTTTCAGCCGCGATCCAGCCCGGCACCGCAATCTGGTTTGCGCGGCACGAATCACGGCTCGCCTGGCGCGACTGGCTGTCGATGATGACGGCCGGCCGCCGCGCCCGCGCGCGCGGCGTCGCCATCGGCTTTGTCGCCTTCATCGTCTTCATGCACGCGGTGGCGTATTTCGTGGTCGGCGCATCCGCGACCGCCGCGCCCGACAAGCATACGATGATCACGATCACAGCGACGCTGTTGTTGGCGTGGCTGCTGATGATCTCGCAGGCGATGGAATCGATGACGCGCGCGTTTTACGCCCGCGCTGATCTCGATCTGATCCTCGCGTCGCCGACGGCGGCGCACAAGCTGTTCGCCATCCGCATCTCGACCGTGGCGCTCACCGTCGCGGCGATGGCGCTGCCGCTCGCCGGACCGTTCATCGACATGCTGATCTGGCGCGGCGGCATCCGCTGGCTCGGCGCTTACGGTGTCATCGTTGCCATGGGCACGGCAGCGGCGGCGCTTGCGGTGGCGCTGACGGTCGCGCTGTTCCGCGCTATCGGCCCCAAGCGTACGCGCCTTGTTGCGCAAGTCGTCGCCGCCGTGATCGGCGCCGCCTTTGTCATCGGCCTGCAGGTGGCGGCGATCCTGTCGTACGGGACGTTGTCGCAGGCGAGTGTGTTGCAGTCGGACGGCTTGTTCGCGCTCGCGCCCGGTGTCGAGAGCGTTTTCTGGTGGCCGGCGCGCGCCGTGCTTGGCGAAGCGGTGCCGCTCGCCGGCGTTCTGATTTTCAGTTTCGTCTTGCTTGCACTCGCCGTTGCGTTCGTCGCGCCGCGCTTCGGTGAATACGCCGTCGCCGCGGCTGGTGCGGAGAGCGCGCCGACTAGCCGCGCCGCAGCGCCGCACCATTTTCCGTATCACTTCACCGCGGCGCGCGCTGCGCCGCAAGGAATGGATCCTGCTGCGCCGCGATCCGTGGCTGGTGTCGCAGACGCTGATGCAGATGCTTTATCTGGTGCCGCCGGCGATCCTGCTGTGGCGAAGTTTTCAGGCCGGCGGCAGCGCGCTCTACCTCTTGGTGCCGGTGCTGGTGATGGCGGCCGGCCAGCTTTCCGGCGGTCTCGCCTGGCTCACCATCTCCGGCGAAGACGCGCCAGATCTCGTTGCTACGGCGCCGGTACCGGCGGGCTTCATTCTGCGCGCCAAGATCGAGGCGGTGCTCGGCATCATCGCGGTGATTTTCGCGCCGCTGGTCGCGGCGCTCGCGATCATCTCGCCGTGGCACGCGCTTGTCACCGGCTTAGGCGTTGTCATTGCCGCTGCATCGGCGACCGCGATTCAGCTTTGGTTCCGCACCCAGGCGAAACGAAGCCAATTCCGCCGCCGCCAGGTCTCTTCGCGCATCGCAACGTTTGCCGAAGCCTTCTCCTCAATCGGCTGGGCCGCCACCGCCGCGGTCGCTGCCGTCAGCCTCTGGCTCGCCATCGCGCCGGCGGTGATCACGCTCGCGCTCTTGGGCGGCGCGCGTTTTTTGAGTCCGCGGAAGCACTGATAAGGCCGTGTCGTCGCGCCCTCTCCCCTCGCGGGAGAGGGCTACTCAGTGGTGCAACAACAAGAATGGGTGAGGGGGCGGCGCTGCCGCAGCCCCTCACCCTAGGGTGTTTGTTGAGAGTCTTGCGCTGCCCTCTCCCGCAAGGGGCGAGGGCACACATTCGGCGCCGCGATTTCCTGACGCGGCAAATTAAGCTACGCCACCGCGACCAACAACACGACAATCTCGCTCGCCTGTTCCAGCGCGCCCAACACGTCGCCGGTCTGGCCGCCGATTTGCGCGGTGCTCAATCGCGCCACCAGCGCCACCGCGACTGCGAGCAGAACCGCAGCGATCAGCGCGGGGTCAAAGCCGAGACAAACAAAAAGAATGAGAACGCCAAGCACCGCGCCCGCAATCGCCTGTTCGCGCGGCGGCTGACCGGCGGTGACGGACAGGCCGTCAGCGCGCGCCGGCCCTACCAGGAACATCAACGCCGGCAGCGTGGCGCGGCCGGCGCCGTGCGCGGCGATCAATGCCCACGCCACCCACCCCGGATCGGCGAGACTGGCGAGCGCGCTGGCGCGGATCAGGATCGACACCACCAGCGCGCAGACGCCGTAAGCGCCGATGCGGCTGTCACGCATGATCTCGAGTTTACGGTCGCGCGTCGCGCCGCCGCCAAAGCCGTCGGCGGTATCGGCGAGCCCGTCTTCGTGCAGGCAGCCGGTCAGCGCTAGCGTTGCGGCGATGGTGAGCGCCGCCGCCGGCCACGCCGGCACGCCGAGCCGGTGCGCCACCGCATAGACCAGAGCGCCGATGGCGCCGACGAGGAGGCCGGCGAGCGGCAGTGCCCAGATCGCCGTCGCCAGATCCGCGGATGAAGCCTCTGCCGGCGCGATCCGCGCCAGCGGCAACCGCGTCGAAAACGCGATCGCGGTCACGATCTCGCGCCCGCGCTCCGGCAGCCAGGACATCCAATCGTCAGCCGTGCGCGGAATCATTGTTTTGTCCAAAAACTCCAGCCGCAGACAGCGCGGCGCATCATGTCATGTAACCGGCGTTGAAGGTGTGGTAAAGCGGTGCTGCAACCGAACTTGCAACCAAACAGGAAGAGGAAGCCATGACAAAGAACTACAAACTGGCATTCACGCTCCTAGCAGGTGTTGCGCTGGGGGGCGCTGTCATCGAGGGGCTTCATGCTCAAATGAAGCCGCCGACTTATGTTGTCATTGCCATTCGCAAGATAACCGACGCCGGCGGTTACAAGGAAGTGATGGTTAAAGGGCCCGCCTCGGCCAAGGCGGTCGGCGCGACGTTCGTCGTCCGCTCCGACAAGATAACCAGTCTCGACGGAACGCCGCCGGCGCGCTTCGTCCTGCTCAAGTTTGACAGCCCCGAGAAAGCAATGGCGTGGCACAATTCGGCGGCCCAGAAAGAGGTCGATGCGATCCGCGCCAAAACGTCGGACTCGCTCGCCTTCATGGTCGAGGGAGCCGAGAATTAGTCGCAAGGCCGGCGGGCCGGTCGAAAAGTCCATAACCGTTTGAGTGTTCACGTCTGCTTGAGAGGCCGCCAAAGTAGCTGGCAAAGTTCGCGGCCTCTCACTTTTCGGGCGGCGCTTAAATTTGCTAAAGGTTCAAGGGATTGTTCCCCGCTCATTCCCGCGAAAGCGGGAATCCAGTGCTGGGTCCCCGCCTTCGCGGGGACGAGCGGATGTCATGTAGGGATGCGGCTATGACAACTTTCACCAGCTTCGCCGAACTGCGCGCCGTCTGCCTCGATCTGCCGAGTGGACATCCGGCCGCGAGCGCCGCGGTCGCAAAGCGCGAAGACACGCTGACCAAGCCGCCGAAAAGCCTCGGCCGGCTGGAGGAGCTGGTCGCCTTCCTCGCGCACTGGCAAGGCCATGCGCCGCCAAAACTCGATCGCGTCGACATCCTGGTGTTCGCCGGCAATCACGGCGTCACCAAACAGGGCGTCTCCGCCTATCCCGCCGAAGTCACCGTGCAGATGGTGGCGAATTTTGCCTCCGGCGGCGCCGCCATCAACCAGCTCGCGCGCAATGCCGGCGCTGAACTGCGCGTCATTCCGCTGTCGCTCGACCGGCCGACCGAAGATTTCACGCAAGCGCCCGCGCTCACCGAAGCCGAATTCCTCGCCGCGGTGCAGACCGGCTTTGAAGCGGTGTCGCCGCAAAGCGATCTGATCAGTCTCGGCGAAATGGGCATCGGCAACACCAGTGCGGCGGCCGCGCTGGCCGCGGCATTGTTCGGCGGCGGCGGCGCGCGCTGGGCCGGTCGCGGCACCGGCGTCGACGACGAGGGCCTGCAAAGAAAGCGCGGCGTTATCGACCGCGCGCTGACCCGCCACGCCGCGATCCTCAACGATCCGCTTCGCATTGCGGCAGCCCTCGGCGGCCGCGAGCTTGCCGCCATTCTCGGCGCGACGCTGGCGGCGCGGCGCTACGGCATCCCGGTTATCCTCGACGGCTTCGTTTGCACCGCAGCAGTCGCGCCGCTCGCCAAGCTCCGCGCCGACATGCTGGCTCACACTGTCGCCGGCCACGTCTCCGCCGAAGCCGGCCACCGCATGCTGCTCGATGAGCTGGGCTTAAAGCCACTGATCGATCTCAACATGCGGCTCGGCGAAGCCTCCGGCGCCGCGGTCGCGCTGTTGCTCCTGCGCGCCGCGCTCGCCTGCCACACCGGCATGGCGACGTTCGCCGAGGCCGGAGTCTCCGACAAGCCGGCGGATGATGCCGCGGAGCCGAAGGCGGCGGGGTAGTTTCTCGTCATTGCGAGCGAAGCGAAGCAATCCAGTGCAGCGGCGATTTTTGCACGTCGTTATTGACGCGATGGTCACGTCAATCTTCGCTGACAGGCGAACTGCTCTTCAAGATCAGCCAGGGCCGCGCCACCCTTCTCAGCCACCTTACAAACCGGGGTCGTTTAGCTGCCTAAAGGCAACAGTCGACCGTAACGCGTTGGAATCTCATTAAGATTCTTGCTACGGCTGCTTGACAATACGGCGTAATTTAATATTTAAAAAAGAAGGGGCAGTTTCCTGCCCCTTCTAACTTGGATTGATTTGCCTCTCGGGTATGGCCTCGAAGGTGAGAGTTCGAGGCCGTGGCAACACTGGAAAAGGTTCCCGGTGTTGCCCACACCGAGAGGTGCGTCGTCGGGAGGCATTGGCTTCCCCTTTCTCCGATGACCTAAGCACTCATCGGTATGCCGCTTGTCAGCGAGGCCCCGGACCATCCGGGGCCTTAGCTTTTTTGCCGGAACAGCGAAGGCTGTTCATCAAGCAAGAACCAGCGATTGCCACGTAGCGTGATCTTGTGATCGCGATCTTTTAGACGAGACAACTGAGGTGAAAGGCTTGTGCGTAAGATCCGGCTATCAAAATAACGGGCGTTGATCTCGTTCAGTATCTCCAGCGCGGTCATGCCGTCCGGCCTTTGTCTCAGCACTTCCAACACCGACGCCATGATGGTGGGATGCGCGGACTTCGCATCCTCCTCATTCAGGCTGTTCAACATGACATCGATCTTCCTCAGTTCTTCCTTTGCCGCCCCCCAAGTATCGAGGGCCTCCAGCCATTCCCTTCGTTTTGTTTGAGCGGCGACTTCTAGTTCGGGCAACTTGGCGGTGACTTCCGCTCGGCGTTTCACCAGAAGATTGCGAGTTTCGCTCATCAGGAATCCAATCTAGTCTCGATCGATGCGTTGTGCAACATTATATCGTCAAGTGGAATCCAATAATATGGTTACCGAATCCTTAACGATTCCAGCGAAGCTGGCACGCGCCTTGCGATGCGCGTAAAGGGTTATCCGGCATCAAATCTGGCTGTTTCAGTAGAATTCCCGCGGTTCTTGTGAGGATCGCGGTGCGACTTAGACTTGGCGGCACTGAAAGCTGGCTCCAATAATTCTGATCGCTTGCCTGTTCGAGAGGGGGCGATACTGGGTGTCGTCGCTTTTACGTTGACATTAGTCTCTGTTTAGAGTACCAAACAAAGAATCTCGCTCACTTGAGGGTCGTGTTCTCGAGGCATGCCTGAACGCGGAGTGAGATGCGGTGCCCGCGCGCGGATTTGCAGTCCGTTCCCGGGCGGCTCTGGTCACCGTTGGTCCGGCAAAAAGACCGGTCTGCGCGGAGCGCGCTGGACTGGGACAGGCGAAGGCGGGTGACACCCGCCGGAGCCGGGTCCCAGGAAACACGGCCTGGGGCTGAGCCAATGCTGGTTGCGACTGGCGTGGCGAGTCCGCGGCGAAGCGCCGGAAGGCGAGCGTGCCCCCTCCAAACCCTCCCCCGCAGGCGGGGGAGGAAGAAGAGACAAGGGCGCGCGTCTGCGGCGTCGGCGACAGTAATGTGCCGATGTGGCGGACCATGGCTGGCATGCGCCTTTCGGCGCTCCGCCTCCCTCTTTTGTTTTTCGTTGTTGGTGGTGGTGGCAAAACTCGGACGCGGATGCGTCGCGGGAATGCCCGCGCTTATCCTCCCCCGCACGCAGTGCGGGGGAGGGGGACCGCGCCCTTGCGCGGTGGAGGGGGCGTGCAGCGAGGGGGCTTTATCTCAGACGTGGTGCCAGTTGTGCAGCCGAGGCCGCTTCCGCCGCGCTGCTGCGCAGCGCGGTGCCCCTTCCCCGCTTCGCGGGGTAGGATAAGTTGAACAGTGCATGCGGGCGCCTCGGAAAACAATTGGACATGCGCGGCGGCTTCGGCGCGCGTTGTCGGTACCGGAGGCGCGATTGTGGAGTCGCTTGCGTCAACGGGCGCCGGGCAGGCCGGTGTTTCGGCGTCAGCATCCGATTGGCCGGTACGTGCTGGATTTTTATTGTGCAAAGGCACGGCTAGCGATTGAGCTTGATGGTGCAAGTCACGATCTCGGCGATCGTCCACAGCGCGATATTCGCCGCGATGCGTGGCTTGAAGAGCGTGGGATTAGTGTAGTGCGCATCCCCGTAACCGAGCTGCGCGAAATCGATCAGGCTGCAGATGCAATAGTGCGAATGGCGGCGGAACTATCCGCCCCCGCGTAGCGAAGCGCAGCGGTGGAGGGGGACCGCGCTCTTGCGCGGTGGAGGGGGCGTGCAGCGATGAGGTTTGCCTGCGAAGCTTTGCCAGCGTTGACGCCGAGGCCCCTTCCACCATGCTTCGCACGGTCCCCCTTCCCCGCTTTGCGGGGCAGGATGAAGTGCGTCTACGCCGCGCGGGGGAGGATCAGCGGCTTTACTTCGCGGAATTCGCTCATGGCTTTGAGCGCGTCGGTCAGCTTGTCGAGCGTGTAGGTGTTCGAGATCAGCTTCTTGAAGTCGAATTGTTTGTTGCGCGTCGCGATGAATTCCACGGCCTGATAAAAATGCCGGGCTTCCGCCATGACGGTCGACAAAATCTGCACGCCGCGGAAGAACAACATCGGCGGCACGGCGACGTCGGCGCCGCCGGAGACGCCGACCTGGACCAGCCGCCCGCCGGGCCGCGCCATGCGAAGGCCTTCCGGCAGCGCGTGCGAGTTGGCGCAGTTCAGGACGATGTCGGCGCCGCGTCCCGACGTGAGATCGCGGACCCAGGCGACGCGATCGGCGGATTTTTCGTTTTTGGTGAGGTCGAGCACATGATCGGCGCCCCATTCTTTGGCGACCGCGAGCCGCGCTGCCGGCGCACCGAGCATCAGCACGTTCTTGACGCCGCGATCCTTGGCGATGGCGAGCGCGTAAAGGCCGAGCGGCCCGCTGCCCTGGATCAGCATAGTCTCGTGGCTGGCGATGAAACCGAGCTGTTCGTAGCTGTGCATCATCGTTCGCAGCGCACAGGCCGCCGATGCCGCAAGCTCCGGCGGCACCGTCTCAGGTACGCGGATGAACGTGCCGCCGGGCGGAAAGTAATGATACTCGGCGCAGCCGCCCATCATCCGGCTGGGATGCGAATGACCGAAGCTGGTGTTCTCGTGGCAGAGCGTCGTCTGCCGGGTGACGCGGCAGTAATAGCAGTGGCCGCAATGCGAATACGACGAAATGATCCGGTCGCCGGGCTTGAGCGGCTGATCGAGAATGTCGGTCACCGGCCCGCGCGTCTCGACGATGGTGCCGCAGGTTTCGTGGCCGGGCGTGTACGGCAGTTTCAGCGGCTCGATGAACGGCTGGTCGGGCCCGCCCTCTTCGCTGAGGTGGCCCATCCAGCGATGCGCATCGGTGCCGCACAACGTCGCGGCATCGACTTTGATCAACACCGAGCCCGGCGTGAGCTCCGGCAGCGGCACCTTCCACAGTTCGGTCGGATCGCGATATTTGGTGACGACGGCGGTGAGCGCTTCGGTCATTTCGGCGTTACTCCCGGGAGGTGAATGTAATGACTGAAGGCGCGAATAGCGAATGGCGAAAAGGCGAATAGAAGAAGCGTGCGCCCCATTCGCCACTCGCTTTTCTTACATGAACGCCTGAATGCCGGTCTGGGCGCGGCCGAGAATCAGCGCGTGGATGTCGTGGGTGCCTTCGTAGGTGTTGACGGTCTCGAGATTGCAGAGGACGCGCATGACGTGGAATTCGTCAGAGATGCCATTGCCGCCGTGCATGTCGCGCGCCATCCGGGCAATGTCGAGCGCCTTGCCGCAATTGTTGCGCTTGAGCAGCGAGATCGCCGGCGGTGATGCCTTGCCGGCGTCGATCATGCGCGACAGGCGGAGTGCGGCGTGCAGGCCGAGTGTGATTTCGGTTTGCATGTCGGCGAGTTTTTTCTGGATCAGCTGGTTGGCGGCGAGCGGCCGGCCGAATTGCTTTCTGGTCAGCACATAGTCGCGGGCGCGGTGCCAGCAGAATTCGGCGGCGCCGATCGCGCCCCAAGCGATGCCGGTGCGCGCGACGTTGAGGCAGCCGAACGGACCGGCGAGGCCGGAGACATTCGGTAGCAGGTTTTCTTCGGGCACGACGGCGCCGTCGAGCACGATCTCGCCGGTGATGGAGGCGCGGAGCGACAGCTTGCCCTCGATCTTCGGCGTGGAGAATCCCTTGGTGCCGCGTTCGACAACGAAGCCGCGGATCTTGCCGTCGAGCTTGGCCCAGACCACCGCGATGTCGGCGACCGGCGCGTTGGTGATCCACATCTTGGTGCCGGTGAGGCGATAGCCGCCGGCGACTTTCTCGGCGCGGGTGAGCATCGAGCCGGGATCGGAGCCGTGATCGGGCTCGGTGAGGCCGAAGCAGCCGATGAACTCGCCGCTGGCGAGCTTCGGCAGGTATTTGCGGCGCTGCGCTTCGTTGCCGTAATAGTAGATCGGGTGCATGACCAGCGAGGATTGCACCGACATGGCGGAGCGGTAGCCGGAATCGACGCGCTCGACTTCGCGTGCGATCAGGCCGTAGGAGACGTAACCGAGGCCGGCGCCGCCGTATTCTTCCGGAATGGTCGAGCCAAGCAGGCCGAGCGCGCCCATTTCGCGGATGATCGCCGGGTCGTAGCTCTCGTCGCGGTACGCTTTGAGCACGCGCGGGAACAGCTTCTCCTGCGCATAATCGCGCGCGGTGTCGCGCACCATGCGCTCTTCTTCGGTCAGCTCGCTTTCAAGGTCGAGCGGGTCCTCCCAGTTAAACGCCGCGTCCTTGATCTGGACCGATTTGGTTTCGCGCTTTTCCGCAAGCTGCGCCATGGTTTTGCTCCTTGAGGGCTTGCGGCAAGCTTACAGCATTTTGGGGTCGCGCGGAAAAGGGGCCTGCGGAAACCCAGCATTGCAAGAGGCGTTGCCGCTCCCGCGGGCTTCCGCTATCTAACGGCTGACGCCGCGATTTTGCGCCCGTAGCTCAGCTGGATAGAGCGCTGCCCTCCGAAGGCAGAGGTCAGGGGTTCGAATCCCTTCGGGCGCGCCAGTTATCTGCGAAGCGTTCGTGCAGAAAGCGTTTAGTAAGAAAGAAGATTGATGGCCGATCAGGTGTTCGCGGGCACGGTGGTGTTGCCGGATCGGGTCATCGAAGACGGTTATGTGCTGGTCGGCGATGGCGTGGTGCAGCGGGTCGGGTCCGGGTCGCTGCCGGCGGGCGACAAACACGGCGGCGCCGGATTTTTCGTGTTGCCCGGCGCGATCGACGCGCAGGTGCATAGCCGCAGCCAGAAGGGCCAGGAGGATTTCATCTGGTCGACGCGGAGCGCCGCCGCCGGCGGCGTGACGACAATCGTCGACATGCCCTACGACGACGGCGATCTGATCGCGAATGCGGAACGCTTTACGCGCAAGAAACAAGAAGCCGGCGCGCAGGCCCGCGTCGATTTTGCGCTCTATGCAACGGTCGATCCGGTGGAAGGAACGGCGCGTATCGCGGAACTGATCGACGCCGGCGCGGCCGCGTTCAAGTTCTCGACATTCGGCACCCACCCGCAGCGCTTCCCGCGGGTTCCGCCGCAGCTCCTCTACGCCTGCTTCAGTCAGATCGGCCCGCGGGGCCTGATTGCCGGCATTCACAACGAGAACGACGAAATGGTGCGCGCGTTCACCGCGCAGATTGAAGCGAGCAACATTACCGATTATCGCGCCCACGGTTTGTCGCGGCCGCCGATTACCGAGGCGCTGGCAGATGTCGAAGTGTTCGAGCTTGGCGCCGGCGCCGGCTGTCCGGTGCACATTGTGCATTCATCGATCGGCCGCGGCTATGAACTGGCGGCGGCCTATCGCGCGCAGGGACACGCGACGACGATCGAGGCGTGCATTCATTATCTGACGCTCGACGAGGAGAACGACGTGCGCCGGCTCGGCGGCAAGGCCAAGATCAATCCGCCGCTGCGCTCGCGCCGCGAGGTTGAGGCGATCTGGCATCACCTCGCCGCCGGCAATGTGACCATCGTCTCCACCGATCACGTCAGCTGGTCGGAGGATCGCAAGACCGATCCGAACATGCTCAAGAACGCGTCCGGCGTTCCCGGTCTCGAAGTTCTGTACGCTTTGCTGATGAAGGGGCTGAGCGAGCGTAATCTGCCGCTGACGCATGCGGCGCGGCTGTTGGCGCATAATCCCGCCGCACTGTTTCGCATCGCGCACCTCAAAGGCGCGTTAGCTGTCGGCCGCGACGCCGATATCGTCCTGATGCGGCGCGACCCGTATCGCTACAAGGCCGCCGATAGCGGCAACAATTATGTTTCGTGGAGCCCGTACGACGGCATCGAATTGCCGTTCCGCGTCGTTGCATCATTTGTTCGTGGCGCGAACGTAATGGCAGATGGTCGCGTAACTGCCGAACCCGGCGCCGGCCGGTTCGTCGCGCCATCGCTTCCGGCGCACTGAACGGGAACCGAAAGTGACCGCCGCGCTGCCGCTTGATGCCGATCGCCTGTGGGCCGACATTATGGCGCTGGCGGAAATTACTGAGCCCGCGCGCCCATACACACGCCGCTCGTTCAGTCCGCTGTTCCTGAAAGGCCGCGCCTGGCTTGCCGAGCAGTTCGCGGAAGCGGGATTAGCCGTGCGCATTGATGCGGCCGGTAATCTGATCGGCCGTTTCGAAGGTAAAAATCCGGCGCTCGGTGTGATCGCGGTCGGATCGCACAGCGACACAGTGCCATCGGGCGGCCGCTTCGACGGGATTGCCGGCGTCGCCGCCGGCCTCGAAGTCGCCCGCGCTTTGCGGGACGCGCAAGTTCGGCTCGACCACTCGCTGGAAATCATCGATTTTCTTGCCGAAGAGCCGAGCGATTATGGCTTATCCTGCATCGGCAGCCGCGGCATGGCCGGCGCGCTTGAGGCACGAATGCTCGATATGACCGAACCGCACGGCGAGACATTGCGCGCGGCATTGCGCCGGGTCGGTGGCAATCCGGATTATTTCACATCGGCGCGTCGCAATGACATCAAGGCGTTTCTGGAATTGCACATCGAGCAGGGCATCGTTCTGGAATCGCAATCGCTCGATGTCGGTATTGTCACCTCGATTGTCGGCATCCGCCGCATCGAGATCACTTTTAAAGGCGCCGCCGATCACGCCGGCACAACGCCGCTGGCGTTGCGGCACGACGCGCTGGTTGCGGCCGCCAACACTGTCGTCACCGTCCGGCGCATCGCCGAGCAGCTCGCCAGTGGAGGATCGGACTATTTCGTTGCGACGGTAGGCACTCTGAACGTCGAACCGGGCGCCGCCAATGTCGTGCCGGGGAAATGTCGGCTGGTCATTGACGCGCGCACTACCAATCCGGCGCTAACGCAAAAGTTTGTCGACGAAATCGAGCGCGCGAGCGACCAACACGCGAAAGACGCGCGGGTTTCGCGCGAGCCATTAGTCACGTTATCTGATGGGCCGCCCGCGGCGTGCGATCCGATATTGCGCGCCATGTTGCACAAGGGCGCCCAGGAGCTTGGCCTTCGCGCGACCGATATCGCCAGCGGCGCCGGGCACGATGCTGCTTTTATGTCTCGCATCTGTCCGATGGCGATGGTGTTTGTTCCTTGCCGCAACGGCAAAAGCCACGCGCCTGAGGAATGGGCCGATCGCGATCAAATCGCCGCCGGCGCTGCGGTGATGCTGCAAACGGTCACGTCGCTCGATCAATCATTGCCGCGCGCTGCGTGCGCGAGCGAGGGAGCGCAGTAATGGGCCGCATTCTCGGTTTGCCAGATGTTGAGGCCGCGATCCGAGGCGGTTCGGTGTTTGCTGCGGGCGGCGGCGGTTGGGCAGATCACGGCCGCATGCTCGGAACTGCCGCTGTCACCATCGGCCAGCCCGAACTGGTAAGCATCGACGAAGTACCCGACGATGCGTTCATCGCCACCGCGGCTGCCATTGGCGCGCCGGCCGGTACGACCGAATGGCAGATGCTCGGCGTCGATTACGTCAAAGCGGTCGAGATGCTGCAGGAGGCGCTTGGCGCGCCGATCTACGGATTGATGATCGGCCAGAACGGCATGTCGAGCACGATGAACGCTTGGCTGCCGTCAGCGCTTCTTGGCACCAAGGTCGTCGACGCGGTCGGCGACATCCGCGCGCATCCGACCGGCGATATGGGTTCGATCGGAATGGCAAGCAGTCCCGAGGCAACGATCCAGGTCGCCGTCGGCGGCCATCGCGCCAGTCATTCTTATATTGAGCTGGTCGTACGCGGCGCGACCGCAAAAATATCGCCGATCCTGCGCAAGGCCGCCGACATGTCCGGCGGCTTCATCGCCAGCTGCCGCAATCCCGTCCGCGCGTCTTATGTAAAGAAGCACGCGGCGCTCGGCGGCATTTCGCGCGCGCTTGAGCTTGGGCACGGGATTATGGCCGCCGAGGCAAAAGGCGGCCGCGCCGTGATCGATGCGATCTGCCGCACGACCGCGGGGAAAATTCTCGGCGAGGGAAAAGTCACTCGCAAAGCCGTCACCTACACTGAAGGCGCGTTTGATATCGGCACCATCACAATCCGCAGCGGCGCGCGCGACCTCGTGCTCCACGTCATGAACGAATACATGGCGGTCGATGAGGGTAAATCACGTCTGGCGACGTTTCCCGACGTGATTACAACACTGGACGCCGATGGACGACCGGTCAGCGTCGGTCATATCAAGGAGGGCGTGGAGCTTTCAGTCTTCCACATTGAAAAATCGCACTTGCCGCTGAGCTCGTCGGTAAAAGACCCCGCGGTGTATCCCGTGTGCGAGGCCGCGCTCGGCATTCCGATCGCGCGCTATGCACTGGCCTGAGCCCCGATGAACAAACACTTCGGCGTCACATCGGGATCGAATCTGCGTTGCCGCGGCTGGCGCCAGGAAGGATTGCTACGGCTTCTGGAAAACGTACTCGCGGTCGGCGAGGATCCGGCCAATCTCGTGGTCTATGCGGCGCTGGGCAAGGCTGCGCGCGATTGGCCGTCGCACGACAAAATCGTCGAAACGCTGATGACGATGTCGGACGATGAGACGCTGATCGTTCAGTCCGGCAAGCCGATCGGTCTCCTGAAAACGCACGACAAAGCGCCGATCGTGATCATGGCCAATTGCAACATGGTGGGGCAATGGGCCAAGGCGGAGAACTTCTACGAGCTGCAGAAGCGCAACCTGATCTGTTGGGGTGGGCTCACGGCCGGCGATTGGCAATATATCGGCTCGCAAGGCGTTATTCAGGGCACCTATGAAATTTTTGTTCGCATCGCCGAGCGCCATTTCAACAACACTCTTGCTGGCCGCTTTATCCTGACGGCGGGGCTCGGTGGGATGGGCGGTTCGCAGCCACTCGCAGGACGCATGGCCGGTGCGGTCATTCTCTGCGTCGAGATCGACGAAGAGCGCATCGTTAAGCGCCTCGCGAATGGTTACCTCGATCACCGCGCCCGCGATCTCGACGACGCTTTGGCGCTGGTCGAAGCGGCGAAGCGCGAGCGCCGCGCTGCGTCGATCGGTGTTCTCGGCAATGCTGCTGAAGTGTACGAGACGCTACTTGCTCGCGGCGTCGTCCCCGACGTGGTCACCGATCAGACATCAGCGCACGATCTTGTTTACGGCTACATCCCATCAGGCCGAACCCTTGACGAAGTGCGGCGCATGCGGAGGGACGATCCGGATACTCTTATGAAAGAGAGCCGCGCCACCGTCGTCCGTCACGTCCGCGCGATGCTCGGTTTTAAACATGCCGGCGCTGTCGTTTTCGACAATGGCAATTTGATCCGCACCCAGGCGCGCGACGGCGGCGTAGCAGACGCCTTCGACATCCAGATTTTCACCGAGGCGTATTTGCGTCCGCTGTTCGCGCGCGCCATCGGCCCGTTCCGCTGGATATCGCTTGCCAACGATCGCGACGACATCCGCAAGATCGACGATCATCTGCTCCTGACGTTTCCGGATAACCGCATTCTCGCCAACTGGATCGCCTTGGCGCGACGGCATGTGCCGTTCGAGGGGCTCCCCGCGCGCATTGCGTGGCTTGGACACGGGGAGCGCACCGCGCTCGCGGTCGGGGTCAATCGCCTGGTGCGCGAAGGTGTGCTGTCCGGGCCGATCGCGTTCACCCGCGACCATCTCGACGCCGGCGCCATGGCGCATCCAAATATCATGACCGAGCGGATGCGCGACGGCTCTGACGCGATCGCCGACTGGCCGCTGCTCGACGCCATGGCGATGTGCTCGTCGCAAGCCGATCTGGTGGCGATTCACTCCGGTGGCGGCGGTTATTCGGGTTACATGACCAGCGCCGGCGTCACCGTGATTGCCGACGGCAGTGGCGAGGCTGACGAGCGCCTGAGCTTGGCGCTGACCAACGACACGAGCCTCGGCGTCATGCGTTACGCCGACGCCGGCTATCCCGAGGCGCTCGAAGAGGCCAGAGACAAAGGCCTCAATCACTTCCGATTGTCTTAAGCGGCGCAGGCGCGCACGATGGCAGTCCGGCTTTTGATAAGCTTCAGGTGGTCAAATGGACAACGTTCCAGGCCGTGAGGCGAAAGACGATCGCCGCGGATCCGCGGGAAATTCGCCGCAGTCGATGCGTGCGTTTCTCGCTGCGCTGGAGACGGCCGGGCAGGTGACGACCATCGTGCAGCCGGTGAGCGCCGAGTTTGAGATTGCGGCTTGCTTGGCGGAGTTGGATGCAGGACCGGCGCTTCGTTTCGATAACGTCAGCGGACGCAAAATGCCCGTCGTTGGCAATTTGCTCAATTCGCTGCCGCGGTTCGGCATGGGGCTCGGGACGCCGCAATCAAAAATCCAAAGCGCAATCATTGGCGCGATCGAAGTGCCGTTGGCGCATCGCGTGCTGACATCGGCGCCTTGTCAGGAGAAAGTTGTTGCCGATCCGGATTTGATCGGCGAATTACCGATACCGCGTTTCTTTGAGCGCGAACGCGGGCCTTACATTACTGCTGGCGTCATCGTCGCCAAGGACCGGCACACAGGTCAGACCAATCTCTCCATCGCGCGGCTTATGCCGCTCGGCGCTAACCGCGCTTTCGTCGGCATTGCGCCGAACCATCACCTTGCTGTGCTGGCGCGGCAAGCGCATGCGTGCGGTGAAGCCCTCGATATCGCCGTCTGCATCGGCAATCATCCTGCTGTCCTGATCGCTTCCTGTCTTTATCTCGGCTTGGGCGATGACGAACTGAAAGTTGCCGGCGCGCTCCTTGGCGGACCGCTCGACGTCGTCCGCTGCATTGGTTCCGATCTCTTGGTGCCGGCACACTGCGAATGCGTGCTTGAAGGAACTCTCGATGCCGGCGAGCGTATTGAAGAAGGGCCGGTCAGTGAGTTTCACGGCCTGTATGAAAACTACGGCGCCGGCATTGCCGCGACGTTCAAACATTTGACGCAGCGGCATGACGCGTTGTTCCAGGTCGTGCTGCCCGGCTATCATCCGGAACATTGTCTGCTGGGTGGCGTCGCGATTGCTGCCGGGCTTGCACGTTCAGCACGCGCGAGCGTTCCTGCGGTGTGCGAGGTCGCCGTGGGGATGGGCGGAGCCGGCCGTTTGCACGCCGTCGTGTCGCTGCACGAGCCACGCCCTGGCGACGCCCGCAAGGTCGCGTTTGCAATCTGGGCGGCGGTGAATTTGATCAAACGAGTTGTCGTCGTCGACGATGACATCGATCCGTGGGATCAGGCACAGGTTGAATGGGCGATGGCGACGCGCATGAAGGCCGATCGCGATCTTATTGTCGTGCCCGGCGTGCGCACCGACCGATCGGAGCCGCTGGAGTCGGGCGGCACGATTGCCAAGCTTGCCATTGACGCGACGCGGCGCGACAGTGACCGGTCCGATTGGAAGAAAGCGCAACCGCCCGAACAGGCGCTACGTCGTGCCCGCGAGTTGTTGCGCTCCAGCAGGGCAACGCTGTGACAGGGGCAACCGCCGTCCGAATTCCCGCTGATGGAGAAGTGCAATGTGGCATCAAGTGTCGAAGGTAGTGCCGGCGCAGAGTGCGCTCATCGCAATCGCGGCCTTCGGCCTCGTAGCGGCCAGTAGTCCCGCCAGTGCCGAGATCAAGATCGGCTTTCAGGCGCCGCTGACCGGATTTGCTGCGACCGACGGCAAGTCGGCCAAAATTGCCGCCGAAATGGCGATTGAGGAAATCAACGCTGCAGGGGGAGAAATCGGACAGAAGCTGCAGCTCGTTTCTTATGACGACCAGGCCAAATCCGATCAGGCGATTTTCACCGCCAACAAGCTGATCGGCGAGGACGGGGTTAAGCTCGTGGTCAACGCGAGCTACTCGGCCTCCGGACGCGCCGCGGCGTCGGTGTTTCAGAATGCCGGTGTGGTCATGATCTCCGCCTATGGCGTGCATCCCGATATCACCCGTGCCGGCGATCTGATGTTCCGGCTGGTTCATCTTGGACCGCCGCAAGGACGCGCTGCGGCGCTGTTTATCGGCAAGGATCTGAAGCTGAAAAAGATTTCCGCTATCACCATGGATAACGACTATGGGCAGGCGACCATGGAAGGCTTTCTCGAAGCCGCGCCCAAATACGGCATCGAAGTCGTCAACAAATACAGCTATTCGCTGACCGACCGCCAGTTCGGCTCGATCGTCGCTAGCGTCAAACGCGACAATCCCGACGGCGTTTACGCCACCGGCTATTTCTTCACCGGCGGCCCGCTGGTCGCGCAATTACGCGGCGGCGGGGTCACGGTGCCGGTCATCAGCTCACAAGCCTTTGATTCGCAGAAATTCATCGAAATTGCGGGTCCCGCGTCCGAGGGCACCTACATCGTTGATAGTTTCGATCGCGGCCGGGACGACGCTGCGTTGAAGCGTTTTTTCGCCGAGTTCACCAAGCGGGCCGGCTATCCGCCCGAGAACGTCGCGGCCATCAGCTATTCGGCGGTCATGCTGATGGCAGATGCGATCAAGCGCGCCGGCGGCGCCGAGCCGGCGAAAGTGCGCGACGCGCTCGCGGCGACCAAGAACTATCCGCTCCTGACTGGCGAACTGATCGGCTTCAACAATTTGCACGAAGTCATCCAAACGATCAGCGTCAACACCGTCAAAGACGGCAAGATGAAGTCTTTCGCCAAACTGGACAATCTGGAAGCGTTTGCGCCGCCGGAGAAATAGGCATCGGCGCAATTTGACTCGCGTCTGGCCTTTTCCACTTTAAGGACCGAGCGGTGTACTACATCGATCTCGCGGTGACGGGCCTGAGTTTCGGATGTATGTACGCCATGATGGCGGTCGGCCTGACCCTCGTCTACGGCCTGTTGCGCATTCTACACGTCGCCCATGCCGCGGTGTTCGCGCTCGGCGCCTATCTCACGGTGATCGTTGCTAATGCGACCGGCAGTATTGGCCTTGGATTTCTCGCCGCCATTGCGGTGACGCCGCTGTTCGGCATGGCGGTCTACCGCCTGCTATACGAGCCGCTATTGAGTTATCGGCCGGACGTGCCGATGATCGCGTCGGTCGGATTGTTAGTTTTCATGCAGGACGCCTTTCGTATCGCCTTCGGCGAGCAGGGCGTCACATTCAAGAACAACATCTACGCTTTCAAGATTTACGACGTCGCCGGCGTGCGGGTGAACGCCGTGCAGGTCGCAATCGTCGTCTGCGCGCTTGTCGTATTCGTCGGACTGCATCTCTTTACCACGCGCACCCGCATTGGCGTCGCCTGGCGGGCTACGGTATCGCGGCCGAAGATCGCCGCGAGCTTCGGCGTCGATGCCATCAAAGTGCGTTATCTCAATTTCGCCATCGGCTCGGCGCTCGCGGCGTTGGCCGGCGGCTTGGTGGGCCTTCTCAATAATCTCGTCGATCCGGTGATCGGCTACGTCGTCAGCTACAAGGCGCTGGCGATTATCGTACTCGGCGGCCTCGGCAGCGTGCGCGGCACATTGATCGCGAGCCTGGTGCTGGGAATGGTGGAGGCCTACGGCACGATTTTTATCGGCTCGTGGCTCAACCGTGACGGCATCGCGTTCCTTGCTCTGATCGCGCTCCTGATGATCCGCCCGCAGGGATTTACCGGAGCGCGCGCGACATGAGCGCGTATGAGATCAGTCTCCTGTCGGTAATCGGGCTCAATGTGATCCTCGCGGTCAGCCTCAATATGATCAGCGGATTTTGCGGGCAGATCAGCCTTGGCCACGGCGCGTTCTACGGCGCGGGCGCTTATGCCGCCGCGTTGACGATGATTGCGACCCGGAATTTTCCGCTCTCACTTGTCTGCGCGACGGCGGTGGGAGCGCTGGCCGGCATCGTGGTCGGATTTGCCTCGCTGCGGGTGCGCAGCGATTTTCTTGCCGTCACGACGATCGGCGTGAATTTTCTGTTCACCGGCTTCGTGCGCAAACAGGCGTGGCTCGGCGGCGAGATGGGGATCAGCGGCATTCCCTCTTTGGGTCTCGGCGGCAACGGCAACATGATCATGATCTTGTTGTTCGCCTGCGCCACCATCGCTCTAAGTCTCTATATCAACCGGTCCTGGATGGGCTTTGCGTTTCGCGCGGTGAGCGAGGACGAAAATGCGGCGGCCACGCTTGGCATTAACGCCGGCGCCTACAAGCTCGCCGCGTTCGGCATCGGCACGGCGCTGGCCGGCTTGGCCGGTGGTCTCTACGCGTTCTTTACCCAATTCATCACGGCCGACACGTTCGACTTCATATTTTCTGTACTGCTGATGGCGATGGTGGTGATTGGCGGCATCGGTTCCACGTTCGGCGTCGTCGTCGCCGCGATTGCGCTGACGCTGCTGCCGGAGGCGATCCGCTTCGTCAACGACTACCGCCTGCTGGTTTTTGGCGGCCTTCTGGTGCTGGTCATTCGTCTGGCGCCCGGTGGTCTTGCGAGCCTGGCCCGGCGACTGACCGTGCGTGCGGTAAAGCCATGACTGCCGCGCTGCAACTTGAGGACCTCGCGGTCCATTTCGGCGGGGTGAACGCGGTCGACGGGGTGACCGTCTCAATCGGGCCAGGTGAATTTGTTGGACTGATCGGACCAAACGGCGCCGGCAAGACAACGCTCATTCGAATCGTCGCTGGTTCGGTCAAACCGGATCGCGGACGGGTGGTTCTCGCGGGCACCGACGTCACCGGAAATTCCACAGCGTCGCGGGTGCGCAAAGGGCTTGCGCTGACGCACCAGCTGGTACGGCCATTTCGCGAGATGACGGTGCTCGACAATGTTGCGCTTGCCGCCGGGTATCGCCGCACGGCAAACCCGTTGCGCGCCGCGCTCAATGTTGACCGCCGGCCCGAGCGCGAGCGTGCCGCCGGGATCCTCGTTCGTGTCGGTTTAGCCGGCACCGAACACAAGCTTTCCGGTTCGCTACCGCTCGGTCAGATGAAGCGGCTCGAAGTGGCGCGGGCATTGGCCCTCGATCCGCAAATCGTTCTGTTCGACGAGCCGCTGGCCGGACTCAATCAAACCGAGGCGGCGCGCCTGATCGAAACTATCACCGACGTCAATGTGCAAGGCATAACCGTCGTGCTGGTGGAGCACAATCTCGAAGAGGTGATGCGCTCATGCCGGCGCCTCATCGTGCTCAACGACGGACGCATTATTGGCGACGGTACGCCGCAAGTTGTCATGGCCAATGCAATCGTGCGCGAGGCCTATGTCGGAACCGGGGTCGCAAGCCATGCTCGGCATTGAGCACCTCAACTGCGGCTACGGCTCGGTCCGCGCCGTGCACGATGTTTCGTTCAACGTGCCAACCGGCTCGGTGCTTGCGCTGCTTGGTCCTAATGGCGCCGGCAAGACATCGACCATCATGGCGATCATGGGTCATGTTGACATCTATGCCGGCCGCATCGTGTTCGATGACGTGGACATTACGCGCCGCCGTGCCGTCGATCGCGTTGACCTGGGGATTGCCCTCGTTCCTGAGGGCCGCCAGCTGTTTTCGGATCTCACCGTCGGCGAAAATCTCACCGTTGGCGGCTACGCGCGGCCGCTGGCGCACGATGCAGCCAAGCGGGATCGCGTGTTTGGTTACTTTCCGCGGCTCTATGAGCGGCGCGGCCAGCTGGCCGGCTCGCTGTCCGGCGGCGAGCAGCAGATGCTCGCCATCGGCCGCGCTTTGATGGCGGAGCCGCGGCTCCTTCTGGTCGACGAGCTCTCGCTCGGGCTGATGCCGAAGATGGTCGACCTTTGCCTCGATGCGCTGATGAAGCTCAAAGATGAAGGTCTGAGCATTCTTCTGGTAGAGCAGAACACCGCCCGCGCGCTAGACGTCGCCGACCGGGTGTGCGTGTTGTCTTCAGGCGTTCAGGTCTTTGCTGGAACGGCGGAGGAGGCGACGGCGGCGGGTTCTTTGTTCACTGCCTTTCTTAGCGTAGGTAACGAACAACGCGTGTAAGACGGCCGGCCCTGCAATTAACTCCTGCAATTAACTCTCCGGTAACCATCCATCATCCTAATTTGCTTAGGCGATTCGCCTCGCTCAGGCTTCGCATGGTTCTGCTCTCCCGATTGATATTGCTCTTGACGCTGCTGGCCTGCGGCGGCTGCGTCACCGATCAGTTCGGGCCACCAAACGCCGCCGCGACGACTGGACAACCGTCCATCACCATCACCCGGTCGGACGATTTCGGCTATCGAGCGGCCGCGGCTAGTGTTGAGATCAACGGCAATGAGGTTGCAATGCTTGCAGCCGGCCGGTCGTATAGCGGCACGGTGCCTCCGGGACATGCCGTACTCAAAGTCTCTGCCTGGGCGGCGTCGACGAGCATGGGAACCAATCGCCTGCCATCCGGCAGCACCAGCTATCGCTTTAATGTCCAGTCCGGAAAGTCCTACAGCTTCGTGATCTCGCCGCGCAGCGCGCCAGCGGCGAACGACGTCGCGCACGAAGGCGCTGGAGAGGCCACCGAGGACGGCGGCGGGGCGTTCCAGATCGCTTTTGCGCAATAGCTGCGCCGAGTGCGGCTTAATCGTCTGAGCAACGATAAATCTGCTCGCAGCGATCGAACATTCTCGCTTTAGCGCACACGCAAATACGTAGCGTGCGCCTCGCCGATCAGCGCGGTTGCGATCAACGAACAAAACAGTCACATTCGAGACATGCGAGCGGACCCACCTATCATTGTCGGTATCAGCGGAGCTTCCGGTGCCATTTATGGGGTCCGGCTTTTGGAAGCCTTGCACGACAAAAAAATCCCGGCACATCTCGTCGTCTCGAAATCGGCGGCGCTGACGCTCAAAGAAGAGACCGATGTCTCGATCGATCACGTTCGCGCGCTCGCGCAAACCACGTATCAGAATACGGATATTGGCGCGGCGATTTCGTCCGGATCGTTCCGCACGCGCGGTATGGTGATCGCGCCGTGCTCAATCCGCACGCTGTCCGACATTGCCTACGGCACTACTGACAGTTTGTTGAGCCGCGCCGCCGACGTCACGCTCAAAGAGCGGCGCCGCCTCGTCCTGGTAGTGCGCGAAGCGCCGCTGCATGCCGGCCATTTGCGCAGCATGCTGGCGGCGACCGAGAACGGCGCGGTCATCGTCCCGCCGGTGCCGGCCTTCTATCATCGTCCCAAGACCATCGACGATATCATCAATCAGACTGTCGGGCGCTGTCTCGACCTGTTCGATATCGATGTCGGGCTGGTCAAACGGTGGCGGACCGAGAGCGACACGTAGTCTCGCTGTGCCCGAGGGTCAGTCGCATTTCTGGGAATTTTCGCTGACCGTCTACGGCGGTCCCGGTGTTCAGGAGGAGTGCCTCCTTCTCCAGGATCGGTACGGCGTCGATATCAACGTGCTGCTATTCTGCGCATACGTTGGGGCGATCCACGGCGCGCTCCTATCGGACCTCGACGTGCGCGCGGCTACTGCGGTAGCAGGCAAATGGAATACAGCGATCGTCGGCAGTCTGCGCAAAGTGCGGCGCGCGCTTAAGCCTTTTGCGGCGGTTGCTTCGGCGGCCGGCGCATCGGCCGCGGCGCTGCGAACCTCCGTCAAAGCTGCCGAGCTTGAGGCCGAGCGGATCGAACAAATCATGCTTGAAATGTGGAGTGTATCGCGCCTTGAAGCTTGGCCGCGCGCCCAGCCCGAAACGGCCGTCGCGGCCAACATCGCGGCGTTGCTGGCAATCCATGGAATAGCAGTTGGCCAGCCCGACCTGACCTCGCATCTGGCCGCCGCCGCGCTTACCGCTCGGGTCTGACGGCGGCAAGCGCCGTTGACATAATAAACCTGCATAATAAACTTACTTTGCTATCTGGAGCGAGGTCATGCCGCCAGAGACGGCCGCATCAGCGGTCAAGCCCGGGCCGCGGTCGAACGAGCAACCGCTCGATGCGAGCTTGCGCGGCTATCTTGAAACCAACGCCGATATCGTCACGCGCATCACCAAACCGGTGCGTATCGACGACATCGGCGCGCTCTCGGCGCAAAGCGACCAGCCGATCGTATTCGAGAATATCATCGAGAAGCCGGGCTTCCGCCTCTGCGATATGTTCGTGAAAAACCGGCGCGCCCAGGCCCGTGCGCTCGGGGTGACGCCGGAAAACTATTTAAAGACGCTGGCATTCCGGCTGCGCCAGCCGCCGCGCGGACTGAAAAACGTTAAGACCGGGCCGGTGAAAGAAGTGGTCCGCACCGGCAGCGACGCCGACTGGACGATCCTGCCGATTCCCCGCCACAAGGATGTGGACGCTGCGCCCTATGTCACAGCGATGAACATCATCCGCGATCCGGAGACCGGCTTTTACAATTCTTGCCATGCCGGAACTTACGCTGTCGGACCGCGCCGCGGTTTGATCAGCTTTATCACCCCGCACTCGCACATCATCATGAACAAGTACCGCGCGATGGGTAAAGACAAGATGCCGATCGCCTTCGTGTTCGGCATTCCACCGGCTTACGAAATCATGGGGAACTTTTCCGGCCTGCACATGGACATGTGGGGCGAGATGGAAATGGTCGGCACCATCATGGATCGGGATATCGAGATGGTGCCCTGCGAGACGATCGATCTTACCGTTCCGGCGCAAGCTGAAATCGTCGTCGAAGGCTACGTGCATCTCGGCGAGAAATTTCCGGTCGGCGAAGTGACGTCACCGTCGATGTATCACCTGCCGCATTCCGAGCAGGTGCCCGAGGTCATTATCACGGCGGTGACCATGCGCGGCGACCGGCCGATCTACCGCAACCATCAGACGACGCCCGACACCGATCACCAAACGCTGCCGCGGCTGTGTCATGAGGCCGTGCTGTACAACCGCCTCACCGAAATCGGGCTGACCGTCACCGATGTACGCTTTCCGACCTGGGGCGCGGCACTGTCCTGCATTTTGCAGTTCGGCTATCCCCGCGAAGGTTTTGTCAACGACGCGCTGATGACAGCGATGGGAGCGCCGTGGCTCAACACCAAAATGGTGGTCGCCGTCAGCCCCGATACCAACATCGATGATGCGCGCGAGGTCTATCACGCGATCGCGACGCGGGTTGATCCTTCGCGCGACATCATCATCGTGCCGCATACCCGCGGGTCGCCGTTCGATCCGTCGGCGCAGCCGCTTGAGGGCCACGCACCATTGCGCACCGTCGGCAAGATCGGCATCGATGCGACGCGCAAGTCGCGCCACAACCCCGCCGATTTCGAGCGGGCGTGGCCGGTCAACTGGGGCAAGGTCCGCCTCGAAGATTTTCTCTAGCGCACGAACGAGATCGCGCGCGATCAACAGGAGCAAAAGCGATGAACAAGCCGGTGACGCCGCCCAAACCGCATGTACTGGTCGAAGCACAGCCTTTTATTCCTTATGTGCGCGAGGAAGACTTCTCGCCGAAGCTCAAACCGGTGGTTGAGCCTTACAAAAAGCGCATGGGCTTTCTGCCCAACGCGTTGAAGCTTTATGCCTATCGTCCAGAGATCGCCGAGACGCTGTGGAAGCTCAACAGCAATGTCATGCGCGATCCGTCGTCGACGCTCGACCAGATGCTCAAGCGCAAGCTTGCCGCCATCGCCTGCGCGACCAACGGCTGCGCCTATTGCACCGCCCATAGCTGCTCGATGCTGAAAAAGTCGCGCGACGCCGATTTCGAAGGCTGGGGCATCAGCGAGGAAGAACTGCAAGCGCTGATTACCGGCGATATCGAGCCGAAGGACGAATTCGAGCGCGTTTGTTTCGAATACGTGCGCACGGCGTCCGCCGATCCGACCGCGGTTCCCGATGAGCTTTTGCAGCGCCTGAAAAAGCACCTGACGCCGGCGCAGATCGTCGAACTTTCCTGCGTCGTCGGCTTCTGGAAATTCTACAACACCGTGCACGACAGTCTGCACATTCCGGTGGAGAGCCAGCTCCTGCAAGACACCGGCTATGTCGATCTCTAAGCCGCGGGGTAAAACCCGCCGCCGACGGAACACGGCGCGCGCCGCCGCGCACGAAGCTGCGAACGCTCGCCTGCCGGCAACGGTGTCGCGTCCGGCGCTTTTAGAAAAAGGCGCCGACGACCGTTTCCGCCGGCTGGTCTACGATCTCCTCACCATCGCGAGCCGAATGACCACGGTGCGCGAGCATCTGGGGAGCCGCATGGGCATCAGCGCGCCGCAATATTCGCTGCTGATGGCGGTTGGCCAATTCCAGGGCGAGCGCGGTGTCGGCGTCACTGCGGTTGCCAAAAGCATGCACGTGTCCAGCGCGTTTGCCGCCACCGAGTTAGGCAAGCTGGCGCAGGCCGGGTTGCTTGCCAAACGCGCCAATCCGAAGGACGGACGCGCGGTGCTGCTCAGTCTGACGCGCGCCGGCCGCAGTTTGATCGCGCGCCATAGCGCCGAGATTCGCAGGGTCAACGACATTTTCTTCGGTACACTGACGCCGTCGATGTTCGCCGCAGCATCGGGTGCGATGGCGGCTCTGGTTCGCGGCTCGGCACGGGCAACGGCTTCGCTGCATCGCCCCGACGTTGGGTCCGAACTTGAGTCTTGGCGCGAAGCCGCGGAATAGCGACGACGGAGATCGCCGTAGCCTTGCCGCAAGAGCGGCTTTCGTGCTCAGAAAAAATGCTTTGTGAAATTTCACCGCAGTGACAGGCTGTGAAGCCCGGATCGTAAACTTGCCTGCCCTAATGGAGGATTGGACCTGCACCGCGAAGAAAAGCTCGATGTCCGGCGCGTCCGGCAACTTGTCGTTGCCGGGTGGACCGGCCGCGACGTGGCCGCGCTGGAAAAGCACATCCGCGAGCTTGAGGCGATCGGCGTGAAGCGGCCGAAGACCACGCCGATATTCTACCGGGTATCGGCGTCGCTGCTGACTACAGATGATACTATCGAGGTGCTTGGCGAGAATTCGAGCGGCGAGGTCGAGTGCGTCGTCTATTCATTCGATGACGGCACCTTCGTCGGCCTTGGCTCGGATCACACCGACCGCAAGGCCGAAACTGTCGGCGTGTCGTTGTCCAAGCAAATGTGCGCCAAGCCGGTAAGCCGCGACCTTTGGCGATGGGAAGACGTAGCGCCGCATTGGGACGCGCTCGTCCTTCGTTCTTATGCCGGCGTCAACGGCGAGCGTAGGCTTTATCAGGAAGGCTCGGTCGCAGCGATGCGGCCGCTGCCTGAGCTTTTCAAGCTCTACAGCAACCGTGAACAATTGCCCGCTGGCACAGCGATGTTCTGCGGCACGCTCGCGGTTCACGGTGGAATTGCGCCGGCGGAGACTTTCGAAATGGAATTGGACGATCCGGTCCTGCACCGGAAGATCACGCACAGCTATCGGGTGCGCACGTTGCCCGATGAGGGCTAGGAGGAAACCAATGGGTTACCACAAGGGACATAAGGAATTTCACGCCCTCGACATGGACAAGGGCTGGCACACGCCGCCCGGCTATCCGTCGGGCATTCAACAGAAGATCATCGCCGGTGAACTCGACGAAAAGGCGCGCCGCGGCAATCGCACGAGGTTTCTGCGCTTTGCGCCCGGTGTCTACACGACCGCGCCGTTCGTCCACGAATATTGGGAGGAAGTGTTTCTGGTCTCGGGCGATCTGATCGTCGGCAACGACGAACAGGGCAATGGCGGCGAGAAATTTGAAGGCTACACTTATGCAGTGCGGCCGCCCGGCGTGCACCACGGGCCTTTCAAATCTGAAAACGGCTGCATCTTGCTGGAAGTGCACTTCTACGCAGAGAGCTAAGGCTTTTCGTGCAACACATCATGCGGGCGATCTGACGGCGGGAGTCTCTGAGATGTTGCGTAGCGGCAAGGAGCACCTCGAATCGATCCGCGATGGACGCGTGGTCTACATCGGATCGGAACGCGTCGACGACGTAACGACACATCCGGCGTTCCGCAACGCCGCGCAAACGGTCGCCGCCCTCTACGATATGAAAGCCGATCCCGCGCTGCGCGATGAAATGACGTTCGAGGAAGACGGTGGCCGCCACTCAATTTATTATCTGCGCGCCCGCTCGCGTGATGACCTGCAACGGCGGATGAACGGTCATCGCCGTATCGCCGACTTCACCTACGGTATGTTCGGCCGTTCGCCGGACCACGTTTCGTCCTTTGTCACCGGCATGGCGATGAAGGTCGACGAGCTGAAGCCGCCATACGGCCATCCCGAAAATCTCCTCGCCTACTATCGCCACATCCGCGACAACGACATCTATACGGTCTATGCGGTGGTCCCGCCGCAGGCGGCACGCAATCCGGAGTTCTATCATCGGCAGAACATTCCGGTGCCGACCTTGCGGGTGGTGCGCGAGGACGATACCGGCGTGGTGATTTCCGGCATGAAGATGCTCGCCACCGGCGCGCTGTTCGCCAACGAAATCTGGATCGGCAACGTCATCCCGCTGGCGCCCGATCAGAAGAAAGAAGCGATCACCTGCGCTATTCCCTGCAACGCGCCTGGTCTGCAATTATGGTCACGGCAGCCAGCAGAGCTCGGCTGCATCTCCGAAGTCGATTCGCCACTCGCCTACCGCTACGACGAGAGCGACAGCATGTTGCTGTGCGATGAGGTTAAGGTGCCTTGGGAGCGCGTTTTCGTGCACGACGACGCGCTATTGTCACGCGACATCTACGTCAAAACCCCAAGCCATTGCTTCGGCAACCACCAGTCCAACGTCCGCTATTGGTCGAAGATGAAATTGCTGGTGGGAATAGCCAGCAAAATCGCGAACGCGACCGGCGCTGATCAAGTCCCGGCGGTCAAGGAGACGCTCGGCCGCATTTCGGCGCAAGAGGCGATGATAGCCGGCATGGTCAACGGCCAGATCAATGCCTGTGAAAACTGGCCAGGCGGTCCGGAAGGCTATGTCTGCTTCAACCGGCGGATGATGTACGGCGCGCTGGAATGGTGCACGCAGAATTACAGCAAATTCGTCGACGACTTGCGCGAGCTGTGCGGCGGCGGCGTGTTCCAGATGCCCGCCAATATCTCGGTCATGAACGACCCCGCTCTGGCAAAAAACTTCCAGACCTTTTGGCAGACGCCGCAGGCGGACGCGCTTACTCGCATGAAGCTGTTCAAGCTCGCCTGGGACATGGTCGGATCGGAATTTGCAGGACGACATCAGCAATACGAGAAGTTCTATGCCGGCGCGTCGTTCATCATCCGCAACCATTCTTACCGCGAGACCGACTGGGCGGCGTTCAACAAGATCGTCGAGGACTTGATAACGAGCTACAGCCATGACGATGCCAAGCCGGCCAAGATTGTCGCTGCTTAGCAATGGATAAAGAGCGTCCCGAGCCCGGCGACTCCGAGCGTGCATCGTCATGTTGATGACCGGAAAAGAATATCTGGAAAGCATCCGCGACGGCCGCACGCTCTACGTCGGCCGCGAGCGCATCACCGATCAGACCCGGCACCCGGCTTTCGCCGGCGGAGCGCGGACTTACGCTGCGCTTTACGACATGAAGTGCGATCCGGCGTTGCGCGACGTCATGACGTTCGAGGACGCCGATGGTCGCTACAACATTTATTATTTGCAACCGCGTTCGCAGGAGGATCTGCGGCGGCGCACCCGTGCGCATCGAAAGATCGCGGAATTCTGCTTTGGCTTGATGGGCCGCACGCCCGATGCGATCGCCGGCAACATCACCGGTCTGTCGATGAAGCCGGAAGTGTTCGACGCTGAACCGGGAGGAAACCGCAATAATCTCCTGAACATCTACCAGCATATGCGGCGCGACGACGTCTTCACCACTTACGCGCTGGTGCCGCCGCCGGCGGCGCGCAACAAGGATTATTACCAGGCGCAAGGGATCCAGCAGCCGGCGCTGCGCGTGACCGCCGAAGACGACAATGGCGTCACGCTTAACGGCATGAAGATGCTGGCGAGCGGTGCCGCCTACGCCCACGAAGTGCTGATCGGCAATGTCATGCCGCTCGCGCCCGATCAGCTCAAAGAATCGATCACTTGCGTCATACCGCTCAATCTTCCGGGCTTGTCGTTGTGGTCGCGGCGGCCGTTCAATCGGGCCGACACGATCGAATTTGACAGTCCGCTGACTTATCACTTCGACGAATCCGACTGCATGCTGGTATTTCAGGACGTCAAAGTGCCGTGGGAAAAGGTGATCGTGCATGACAATGCCGGGCTGAGCCGGAACATCTACGTGCAGACGCCATCACACGTGATGGCCAATCATCAGTGCAACGTGCGGTTCGGCACCAAGCTGCGTTTCATGGTGGCGATGGCGAGTCTGTTGGCGCGGGCGACCGGCGCTCGCGATATTCCCGCGGTGCGCGATACACTTGGACGTCTGGCTGCCATGGAGGCCGGTTATAGCGCCATGATCGACGGACAGATCGAGTCGTATCTGCAAGTCGATCACGGCTTTGCGCTTTATAACCGGCGCTATCTCTACGCCGCGATTAATTGGGCGATGGAGAACCATTCGACGGTGATCGACATCATGCGCGAATTGATGGGCGGCGGGCAGTTTCAATTCCCGGCGGGCATCGAGGTGCTGGACGATCCGGCGCTCGGAGAGCTGTTTGGAACATACTGGACGGCAGGCGAGCAAAGCGCCGTCGATCGCATGAAGCTTTTCAAGTTGGCCTGGGACCTGATCGGTTCCGATCATGCCAGTCGTGCGACTTCTTACGAGAAATTTTTCGTCGGTCCCGCTTTCGCCGTGCGAAACTATAATTTCGTCAACGCGCCGTGGGATGAACTGCACCAGATCGCGGAAGATTTTATGGCGACGTATGGGTACGAAGGAACAGCTGCGGCGCCGGCGGTAACGGATATTCGCGCACGCGGCGCAAGACACGGCAGCTAGGGAGTTCGCCGATGAACAGCTTCACCAAGGGAACGGCAATCGTGCTCGGACCGGACGACGGCGAGTTGTTCTGGCAGCCGATGCCGTCCCGGGGTTATGTGGTCAACAAGTTCAGTCCGTACACGTCGCCTTACGACAATTTCTCTATCGGGATTCAGGTGCTGGAGCCCGGCGCGCATATCCGCCGCCACGGCCACGAGCGCAGCCACGAAATTCTATTCTGCTTTCGCGGCACCGGCACGGCCGAGATCGACGGCAAAACCTACGACGTTCGCGAAGAAACCATGATGCTGATTGGCCGCGGCCTACAGCATAAAGTCACCAACACCGGCGCCGAGCAGATGCGGCTCGTCTGGTTTATCAGCCCGCCCGGTCTGGAAGACTGGTTCAAAGCGTTAGGCCATCCACGCCAACCGGGGGAGCCGCTGCCTCCGGCTTTCGACCGGCCGACCAACATCAGGGATATCCAGACGCAACAGCGTTTTATTCCGTCGGAAGAAGGCTAGCCGTGACGACAGGCGCCGTTGACCGGGTTGGCAACTCTAACGCAGAAAAAAGGGGCGGCCTAAAGCCGCCCCACATTCGCATCAGGAACGTACCATCACTTGGGACGGCCATAAGTCCAGTGAATCGCCGCTTTGGCTTTTGAGTGGAAGTGCAACTCAAAGCCGACGACTGCGGCCGATACCATGTCATCTTTAGCAAATTGCAGTTTGTCTTCGTCGACCGCGTAAACCGTCAAGGTGTAGTGATGCGGCTTGTCGCCTTTTGGCGGGCACATGCCGCCGTAACCGTCGGCGCCGTAGTCGGTCCGGCTCTGAACGGCCCCTTCGGGCATCAGCTTGGCTTTCACGTCACCGGCGTTCTTTGGGATCGACGTCGTCGATACCGGAATGTTGAACACGACCCAGTGCCAGAAGCCGCTGCCGGTCGGCGCATCCGGGTCATAGAGATTGATGGCAAAGCTCTTGGTGCCTTCCGGCGCCCCGGTCCATTTCAACGACGGCGAAGCGTTGCTGCCGTCGCAGCCGAAGACGTTGGCCTCCATGGCTTTGGTGCCGACGGCGCCATTCTTGATGTCATCGCTGGTCACTTTCATTCCCGCGAAAGCCGCCGACGCGCTCAACGCGCCGAACGCCATAACCACAGCCCCTAATGCCAATCTGTGCATGTTTTCCTCCCTTGGTTGGGCGGCGGAAGCTAGCATGCGGAAGTGGTATTGTCTTGGGCGTTCGCCCCATCTCGATCAGCCTTCGGGTCGACCTTCGCTCTGGAATGCCGCTATGCTGCGGGCCAGACCAATGCGCCGCCGAAATGCGAGAAAGATTGATGACGGTAGCTTTCGCAAACCGGCCGGCCGTGCGGACTGTTCTGCCGGTGCCGGAGCCTGATCTGACGCCGCAAGAACTGATAGCGCGCGCGTCGGCGCTCAAGCCGCTGCTGCGCCAGCAGCAGGCGGAGAACGACGAACGCGGCTCCTACTCGCCGGAACTACACCAGGCGTTCCTTGACGCTGGCCTCTATCGGACCGTGCAGCCGCGCATGTTCGGCGGTTATGAATTCGACATCCCGACTTTTTACCGGGCTATGCTCGAAATCTCGCATGGCCATCCGTCGGTCGGCTGGTGCCTTACGCTCTGCGCGTCGCATCCGTTTCTGATTGCATCGCATTGGTCCGAGCAGGCTCAGCGCGAATTGTTTGGCGCCGACGGTCACTTTGCCGCGCCGCATCGGGTGCCGCCGAGCGGCGTGCTCACGCCGGTCGAAGGCGGCTACCGGCTCAGCGGTCTGTGGGATTTCTGCTCTGGCATACCTTACTCCACCCATCTCGTTTGTGGCGCCCGGTTGCCGATTGCTAATGGGCCGCCCGAGATTTTCTGCGCCGCGGTGCCTCGCGACAAGCTGCGCATCCTCGACGATTGGGGCGGCGATCAAACGCTTGGCATGCGCGCCAGCGGCTCGAACAGCGTCGAGATCAGGGACGCCTTCGTACCGGCGCATCATGCCGTGCCGATGCAAGCTATGTTCACCCGCCCGGAAGATATGCGCGACGGCACGCCCGGCACCCGGCTCCACGGCAATCCGATGTATCTCGGGCGGGTGTCCGGTCCTTATCACATATCTCTGGTCACGACGGTCATTGGCGCGGCGAAAGCAGCGCTCGACGAATACGAGGATATCATCCGGAGCAAAAAGACTACCTTTCCGCCGTTCGTCCCGCGCGCCGAGCACGAGGATTTTCAGCGCGCGCTCGGGCAGGCGACGGTGCTCGCGGACGCTGCCGAGAATTTGATGATCCGCGGGTGCGAGGTCTACATGGAGATGTGCCAACGCTGGGCGACAGATGGCACGCTGATTACCGTGGAGCAGAACCTGCGGCTGTGGGCGATGATGCAACAGGCCGGTCGCATGGCCTGCGATGCAGTCGAGCTTTTGTTCAAGAACGCGGGGACATCGGTGACGCGCAAAGGCAGCCGCATGGAGCGCTACTTCCGCGACGCGCAAATGTATCGCGCGCATCCCTCTGCGTTATTCGAGAATTTCTGGGCGCCGGTCGGTCGCGCCCATCTTGGTTTGCCGATCCGGCATTTCAACTTCTGAAGCATTTCAAACTCTGAATCTAACATCGGAACGTCTTCGCGCGGACGCCGCAGTGAAGACTAATTTACGCACGCTGCCCGCGCTGGTGGGCAGGGCGGCGACGAACAAGAACGCAACAACTTGGAACGCCGCCCACGTTACGGCGAGGACACTGATTGAAAGACATTGATTGACCGGGCGGAGCTTGCGTACGTAAAATCGCCACTTGGGGTCATGATGTATCGCCAAAACGGCGCATCAAGCAGACCAAAAAGACCGTTCAAAAACCGACCCAAAAAATGAACCAGGGAGGAAGCGATGAAGCGCATGCTTGCGTTTTTGACCGGAGCACTCGTGCTTGGGCTCTGGCTTGGTACGGCACCGGCGTTCGCAAAGCCGGATTGTGGAGAAAACACCGGAAAGAAGGCGACTGGCAAGCCAATCCCGATTGGCGGCGTAACTTCAATGAGCGGTATCGGCAGCTTCAAGGAAGCCGGCGACGCGGCAGAAGCTTACTTCAAGTGCGTCAACGACAACGGCGGCATTCATGGCCGGCCGATTACCTACCACGCAGAGGACGACCAAAGCCAACTCGACGTCGCCGCGCAAGCCGCCAAAAAGCTGGTCGGCGACGAGGGTGTCTACGCGCTGATCGGGAGTACCAGTTTCATCGAGTGCATCCCCAACGCCAGCTACTACCTCAAAGAAAATGTCCTCGAGATCGGCCTTGGCATTCCGTCGCAGTGTTTTCAATCGAAGAACATCGCCGAGATTAACGCCGGCCCGCGGCAAAGCGGCATCGGTGGCGCCGACTACGCGCGCCGCAAGCTCGGCGCGAAGAGTTCTGGTGTGTTCGATTCCGAAGTTCCCCGGCTCCGATTATAGCTGCAACGGACTGGAGGAGTGGGGCAAGAAGTTCGGCGTCAAGGTGAACAGCATTTACTCTGACCCGGTTTCACCCGACTACAATTCGCTGGTGCTGCAGTTCCTGGCGACCGGCGATGAAGCGATCATGGTTTACGGCACCGATGATACCGGTGCTCGCATTCTTGACGCCGCCGAACAGCAGGACGGCGCCGCCAAGATGAAGTGGACGGTGCCGACCTCGTATTACACGGTCCGTATCCCGAAGGCGATCGACGCCAAGTACTGGAACGATCGCTTGTGGGTGAATGCGGAACTGGCACCGCTCGATTCTAAGGGCAAGGATAATCAGAACTGGATCGCCGTGATGGACGCGTATGGCGGCAAGGTGCTGCGGGATAGTTTCTCGCAAGCCGGCTACATCGCCGGACGCATTGCCGTCAACGCCATGCTCTCGATCAAAAATCCGGACGACATCAACCGCAATACGGTGACGGCGGCGATCCAGAACATGAAGCCCTATGACACCGACATTCTCTGCATGCCGTGGTACTGGGGCGGCCCGGAGGCGACCGAACACAACGCCAATCACGTGACGCGCACGGTGACGATCCACGACGGCAAGTGGAAGACCGTGGAAGGTTGCATGCCCGATCCGGATCCGGGTCTCGCCAAAATCGAGGCCCTCGAAAAGAAGCTCGGAATAGCGATCAAAGACCAAGTTCCGCCCGAATAACGCGGCGGCGCGTGCTAGGTCGCCGCGTCTAAAACATACGTGCAAGTGCTCGAGGATTTTCGTGGTCGTTAGGACCATGAAAGTCCTCGATGCTTTTTGAAGGCCGGCTTGAGCAAGACAAAAGTCTAGCTGTGCGCCGTCTCGCCTGCGGCGGCCTGGCCCGACGCCAAATAGGCGCCGTGCAGGATTTCGGGATGCTGCCGCAATTCCTCGCTGCTGCCGGCGAACGCCACAGTGCCCCGCTCCATGACGTAGGCGCGCCTGGTCAAACTCAGAGCCAGGGTGGTGAACTGTTCGATCAGCAGAATGCCGACGCCGCGCCGCGCAATGGCTTGCACGGTCTCGGCGAGGCGGCTGACGACAGCCGGTGCAAGGCCGAACGAAAGCTCATCGATCAGGAGGAAGCGCGGCCGCGAAATCATGGCCTGCGCTATCACCACCATCTGCTTCTGGCCGCCGGACAGAAGTTGTGCCGGAACCGAAAGGCGACTGCGCAGTTCGGGAAAGATTTCGAGCGCCGCTTCGATTTCGTTGTCGGCGTCGCGCCGCGAAAGCATCAGGGCGGCGGCGGCGAGATTGTCGTGCACCGAAAGGCCGACGAGAACCGGATGGCCCTCAAGCGCCAGAGCGACGCCATGCCGCCGCACGGCGTCGGGCGATTGCCCCAGCAGTTGCGTGCCGTTACTGGAAATTTCGCCACGCAGCGCCGGCAATATGCCGGCGATGGTGAGAACGAGAGTCGATTTGCCGGCGCCATTGGCACCCAATAGCGCGGTAATCTCTCCGGGCGCGACACTGACGGAGACGTCGCGCAACACCGGCCGGCCGCCGCGCGCGACGAAGAGATTGCTTACTATCAATCCCGTTTCGGCCATCGTCTACTCGCGACCGAGATAGGCACGGCGTACGACCGGATCATCGAGCACCGCGCGGGTTGGCCCCATGGCGAGGCGCTTGCCGAAATCCAACACCAACGTCTCCATGCACACCGAGGCGATGAGATCCGCGTCGTGGTCGATGAGCACCAGCTGGCAATCGAACGTCGATGGAATTTGCACCAAACGCCGGCGGAGCCGCTCGGTTTCGGCCTCGTTGAGGCCGGCGCCCGGTTCATCCATGAGAATGACTTTTGGGCGGCCGATCAGGGTTTTAGCGATCTCGACCATGCGGCGTTCGAACAGATTGAGCTGACGGCCGCGGGTATTGCGGCGCTCGCCGAGACCGACAAAATCGATCGCGGTCTCGACTTCGCGTTTGGCGCTGCCGCGGTCAGACGAGACATGATCCGCAATCGCCTGGATATTTTCGATCGCCGTCAATTCGTCGACGACAAGTTCTTGCTGAAAGGTTCGGCGCAACCCGATGCCGACGCGATTGCGCGGCGATAGCGCCAGCAACAGGGCGTCGTTCAAAAGTATCGTGCCTGCGACAGGAGTGACAAACCCGGAGAGCACGTTGACCAGCGTGGTCTTGCCGGCTCCATTGGGGCCGATCAGCCCGCAAATCGGCGCCACGAATTCGGCATCGAGCGCGTCAAGCGGCGTGATACCGCCAAACTGCACCGTCAGTGCGTTGATCTTGATCATGGCGCCCGTCGCGCTTGGAATTTGTTGTAGAGACGTTCGGCCAGGATGGTGAGTTGGCCGCCGAGGCCAAGTGGATCACGTAAAGCGAACAACAAAGCCGCGCCGAATATCATGAATCCGACATTGGTGTTGACGTTAAGGTCGATCAGGAACGCGGGAATGAATCGGGTCAGAAGGCCGCCAAGGAACGCGCCGAGCCAGACGTCATATCCACCCAACAACGTGCCGATGAAAATCACGATGGAGTTTGTGGTCGGGAAGGCCGAAGCGTCGAGCTGGCCAAAAAGGCCCGCCAGCAACGCTCCAGCGACGCCGGCGACAAATCCCGAGAGTGCAAATGCCCACGCTTTGTAGAAAACGATCCTGACACCGGACGCGACCGCCATTTGCTCGCTTTTGCGGATCAAGGCCCAGGCGCGTCCCGGCTTGGTGCGGCGGTGGGCCTCGACCAGAAAGATGCAGAGCACGGTCACGACCGCGACGAACAGAAAATAGCCGGTATCGCTTGAAGCAAAGATCGGCCGCGCCATGTTGATGCGATCGTTGCCGCTGGCGCCGACCTGGCCCAGAAATCCGGGACCACCCACCGGAAAGCTGATCACGAAGACCAGAGTTTGAAAGGCGCCGGCAAGCATCAGCGTGACCAGCGCCAGATAAAGCCCGCGCATGCGGAGCGCCGGCAGTCCCCAGATCATCCCGACCACCGACGCGCCGACGCCGCCGGCCAGAATGGTGATGAAGAACGGCGGATGAATGGAGTGATAGACGCGCAGGCTTACCCAGCCGCCGACGCCGACCAGCGCCCATTGGCAAAGCGATACCAGGCCGAGTTGCCCATAGAGCAGCGCGCAGCCGAGCACGGCCATGACCATGCAGTAAGCCTGGGTGAAATTCGACAGCCAATAGCCGCCGCAGGTTGCTGCAATAACTCCCGAGACGATGCCGACTACGGCGACGATAACGACGGCCCGAATCCAGGCCGAAATTTCGTGCGGCATCGGCAGTCGGATAACGGCGATCTTGACGATTTCGGTCTTTGTAATTTCAGTCTCGATGATCTCCGTTTCGACGATCTCGGTCATTCGCGCGCTCCGACGCCTTGACCTGCGCCGACGATCATCAAGAAGATCAACGCGGCGACATACGGTCCCGCGCTGCGCAAGTTTGCGATCTCGGGCGACGTGGCAATCAGCAGCGCCTCGATAAGTCCAGCGACGATCCCGCCAATGAACGCACCGGGCAGTGATGACAAGCGCGCCATGATTGCGGCGGCGATCGCTGGAATAACGAGAAACGTCAGAGTACCTGGATCAAGCCGGTTGATATTCGCCAACAGGATTCCGGCGATGCCAGCAAACATGCCGTTGACCAGCCACGCGATGGAATCGATCTGCACCACGCGCACGCCGATGGCGGCACTGATGTGCCGGTCGCTTGCCAGCGCGCGCATGCCGAGGCCAATGCGGGTGCGGCTCAACAACAACCCGATGCCGGCCGCCATCGCCAGCGACAGGCCGAGTGCGATCAGCCGCGTCACCGTCAGCCTGACGCCGAACAGCAGGACGTAATTGAAATCGGTCGGCAGAACGAGGCGCCGAGCCACGCCGACGCCCCAATAGAGCGCCATGCCGCCAAAGAGGAAGAGCGCCAGTCCAAGCGTGGCGATGGCGCGGACGACCCTGTCGCGATGCGCCAGTCGCGGGGCGAAAACGCGGCCGTAGCCATAGGCGATGGCGGTCGAGACGGCGACTCCCACAATCCAGCTGATCGGCGCCGGTAGGCCGTCTTCCGTCAGCTCCCAGGCAAGGAAGGCCGAGAGGCCGCCAAAGGCGCCGAACGCAAAATTTAACGTACCCGACGCCCGGTAAAGAATGACCAGGCCGACGCTGGATAGCGCGTAGACGGCGCCTAGTCCGATTCCGGAGGCGATGAAAGGAAGCAGACTCATGTTGAATGCCAACCAATGCTCATTGGTAGGGCACCCTGCCAGACGCTTGAACGTTTCCCCTGCCGCGATCCTATAGGCGCTGTTGCGCAGTGTCAGCAGTCTTCAAGGCGTGCCCACCTCCGAGGCGCCCACCATTTGGGACGTCGCGCGCCCACTCTGCAAAGCCGCCGCGTGGCCTTTGGTCCAATGTTTCGTCAGCTTTCTTTGTTCGATTCGCGAACACTCGACCGATCAGTTCTAGCGCAGATCGATCGGTCCCATTTTTCTTCTGCCCGCGCCAAAATCGTTCGCGCATCGAACCAAGTTGCATTGCAGCGCGCTTGAACTTCAGCGCACGACCTCATAACCTGATCAGCGAAAACAGACAGAACGCGGCGTCGCTTTTCGCCATCGACTAGTTCTGCGGCGACACCGTTACGCAATAGGGAGGCCATGATGATCGGCAACGCCCGCTTCGATTTCATTCATTTCATGCACTACACGGCGCTGCCGGAAAATCAGAAAGACTTTCCGTCGCTGTGGGTAGACTTCCCCAACAAATATTTTGACCCTGTGCGCGGGCATGAATTGTACCAGCGGTATCTTTCGCAACTCGTACTCGCCGACAAACTTGGCTTTGATGCCGTCGTCGTCAACGAGCATCACAACACCGCTTACAGCATGATGCCGGCGCCGAATCTGATCGCCGCAACGCTGATCCCGCAGGTCAAGAACGCGAAGATCTGCGTGTGGGGAACGCCGCCCAATCTCGAACACCCCAACCGGCTGGCGGAAGAATACGCCATGCTCGACGTGCTCTCGCAGGGCCGTCTGGAAGTCGCGTTCCCGCTCGGCACCGGCATGGAGTACTGGTCGAATTCGGTCAATCCGGCCACCGCCCGCGAGCGCCACCGGGAATCGATCGAAATCATTCTGCAGGCTTGGACGCAGGATGGGCCAACGTCGTATTACGGCGACTTCTACACCTATCGGTATCTTAATCCGTGGCCGCGTCCGGTTCAGAAGCCGCATCCACCGTGTTACATCGTCGGCACCGGCAGTCCGGAGACCATTGACCTCGCGTCGAGACTTGGCTTCGGTTACGCGTCAGTCTTCGTCACCAAACAACGGGCGCGCGAGCTCAACGAGGAACTGCGCCGCGGCGCGGAGCAGCACGGGCATCACATCCGGCCAGATCAGCTGCCGCTGCAAGTGATCACCTACGTCGCGGAAACCGAGGAGAAGGCCAAGGAAGAAGCCGTCGAGCACATTCAATATTTCTTCGAGGACGCGCTTCGTACGACGCCGACTTTCCTCGCTCCACCCGGCTATCTCTCGGTCGATCAGTTGAAGAAGCGCGCTGCGCTCGCCGACAAGCTCCACGGCGCCTTCAGTTTCGAGAACATCGAGCAATCGTTCTTCGTTGCTGTCGGGACTGCGGATCAGGTGGTGGAGAAGCTGGAGCTATGGGCTGAACAGATGGGAACCAACCACTTCGTCATGTTTGCTGCGATCGGCAACATGCCGAACTGGAAGGTGGTGAAAAACCTGAGCTTGATTGCGGAGGACGTCATTCCGCGCGTGCGCGCCGTCACGCCGGTCCACCACCGTGCGGCCGCCGAGTAAGGAAGACGCAGCATGGCCAATCCGTTTCCCGCCGAATTCAAGCGTGAAGTTCACACCGTTAACGGCGTGAAGACCGTCGTGCTAGCCGCTGGTCGCGGCGAGCCGCTGGTGTTTTTGCACGGCGCCGGTATCTGGCACGGCATCAATTTTACCAAGCCGTGGACCGAAAAATATCGCGTCATCGTGCCGTTCCATCCGGGCTTCGGCAAATCCGCCGATGACCCATCAATTTCAGACATGCACGACTACGTCATGCACTATCTCGATTTGTTCGACACGCTCGGCATCGAGCGGATGCGCCTGGTCGGGTTCTCGCTCGGCGGCTGCATGGCCGCGAAGTTTGCCGTCGAACACGGCCATCGCGTTGAGAAGCTGGTGCTGGTCGGCCCGGCCGGCTTGCGTGACAAGGCCAATCCCGGACCCGACCTGTTCATGCTGCCGCCCGACAAAATTCCGGGGATGCTGGTCTCGAATTTCGACGTTATCAAACCGTATCTGCCGGACAAACCCGATCTCGACTTCATAGGCGAGCGTTATCGCGAGGGTGGAATGCTGGCGCGGTTGTTGTGGGAGCATCCGTGGGACAAGAAATTGCCGCGCTATCTGCACCGCCTGACCATGCCGACGCTGCTGGTGTGGGGCGAAGAGGATCGCCTCATACCAGTCCAGCAGTCGGAAATCTGGCGCCGTTACATTCCCAAGGCCGACATTCAGATTTTCAAGGGCGCGGGTCACCTGGTGCTCGATGAAAAACGGGAAGCCGTCGATGCAGTGCAGCGGTTCTTGTCGTAAACTTCGCGGGTGAAGCCTGCGACATGCAAACGCGCTTGTGATTGTGCTGCATGTTGGCCGGCTGTTAGTCTTTAATGCCGATGGCGCCCGAAAGCGCCGATACCAAAGCTGGGGGATATGTATATGGACAGTATCAAAACCTACGCGGCTCCACTCGGACGCCTGCTGATGTGCAGCCTCTTTATTTGGGCAGGTTACGCAAAGCTCTTCATGTTCGGCCCGTCGGGGACGGCGGGTTACATGGCGAGCGTACACATGCCGCTCCCGGCCTTGGCGGCATGGGTGGCCATCATCGTCGAACTGGTTGGCGGAATATTGCTTCTTATCGGGTACCAGACCCGGTGGGTCGCGCTCGTGCTCGCGATTTGGTGTGTGGTAACCGGTGTTGCCGTTCATCTGCCGGTCGGCGATCAGGCCAACATGATCCATTTCTACAAGAACCTCGTGATGGCCGGCGGCTTCCTGTTCGTCGTGGCGCACGGAGCCGGCGCCCTCAGCGTTGACAGCGCCATGGGCACCGACAAGGCGGCTTAAGCGGCCAAAGGTCGAGCCAAGCCTCGAGTTAGAGGTTCGAAAACGGGGCGGATGGTTCCGCCCCGTTAACGTTCTAGCGGCGCGGCCGTTCGATCGCCGGTAAGACTTGACCTGTACATGCGAACGGCCGGATGCGCAGTCCGAGCCCCCGAGGTTCGCGCAGGCAAGGTCATGCGAGTCGAACGCAGAGCGATTCAGCGAACGCGTGTATTGCGCTGCGCCAAGATTATCGTGCCGCGCCTTTCGTCGATCATTCACTGCACCGTGCAGAACATCACCAGCGCCGGTGCCTGCCTCAAGCTCGCGAATACATTCGGCGTTCCGGAAACTTTCGACCTTACCTTCGAGCACGGTCGCACGCGGCGCCAATGCCGAGTTATCTGGCGGACGAACGACAAACTTGGCGTGACGTTCGAAACTTTGGATGCGCCGGCGTGAGCCTAAAATTCTGCGGCCGCTCGGATCAGCCGTTCGATGTCTTCCGGTCGCGACAGGCGATGATCGCCGTCTTTGACCAGAGTGAGAACAACATCGTCGCTGGCGAGCCGCGAGACCAGTTCGACCGCGTGCCGCCAAGGTACATCAGGGTCTTCGACGCCTTGCAGGATGCGAACCGGGCATCCGGTTTCGATCATGCCGCCCAACAGGAGATGCTTGCGCCCTTCTTCGATCAATTGCCGGGTGACGAGATAGGGCTCGGACGAATATTCCGACGGTCGCTTCCAAACGCCCGTTTCTTCAAGCTCTTTCCTGATTTCGGGCGTGAAACGCTTCCACATCAGCTCCTCGGTGAAATCCACCGCCGGCGCGACCAGCACCAGACCGATGATCGACGCCGTCGCCGCTTGCGGCCGCGCCCGCAGCGCGCGAAGGAGCAGCAGCGCCAGCCAGCCCCCCATCGACGAGCCGATCAAAATCTGTGGCCCCCGGCAGCAGGCATCGAAAACGGCGAGAGAATCAGCAAGCCAGCGGCCGATCGTGCCGTCGGTGAATTCGCCGTCCGATTCGCCGTGCCCGGAATAGTCGAAGCGGACGCACGCCCGGCCCGTTTCCTCGGCCCAGTGCGCCAGCGCGGCGGCCTTGGTGCCCATCATGTCGGATTTGTAGCCGGACAGCCAAAACAGCCCGGGCGTGGTCCCGGAGCGCTCCCGCACGGCAAGGCGGTGGCGTTCGCTTCCCGATCCAATTTGCAGAAATTTCAGGCTGTTATCGTTCATCGAACTTTATTGATTGTCACCCGGTGCAAGGCTCACGATGCCCGACATAATCACGTCACGCACCGGTTCTCCATCGATCCAACGCGCAATTGCGTTGACTTATGACCCGAAACTCCCGATCTTCCGGGTTCCCTGCAACGAAATAAGGAGAAAAGTACCATTCGTCGACCGATCAGAACCGCGCAACCTGCCGCCAAGGAAGGTCCGCGCATCAACGAGGAGATCCGCGTCCGCGAGGTCCAGCTCATTGACAAAGACGGCGCCAACAAGGGCGTCACTGAAATTAACGCCGCTCTGGCCATGGCGCAGGAGGCCGGCCTCGATCTGGTAGAGATCGCGCCGAATTCGTCCCCGCCTGTCTGCAAAATCCTCGATTTCGGCAAATACAAATATCAGGCGCAGAAGAAGGCGGCCGAGGCGCGAAAAAAACAAAAGGTCGTCGAGATCAAGGAGATCAAGCTACGGCCGATGATCGACGATCATGATTACGATGTGAAGATGCGATCGGTCGCGCGCTTCTTCGAGGAAGGCGACAAGGTTAAAGTGACGCTGCGCTTCCGCGGCCGCGAAATGGCGCACCAGGAACTCGGCTATAAGCTGCTCGACCGGGTCAAGACTGACACCGCGAAAATCGCCAAAATCGAGCAGGAACCACGGTTCGAGGGCCGCCAGGTCGTGATGGTGCTGGCCCCGCGCTAAGGCTCGCGGCGGCATTTGCCAATTTAAGCCGCGTCTGCCATAACCGCGCCCTTTCCGATGCCCGGCTGATTAGGGCTGCCGTGGCGTCGGCCAAGTGCTCATCAGCACACGGTCGTCAGATCGTCGGCACTCGGGCCGGTGCCCGAGCTTGCCATCATCAGGAGAGCCAAATGCCCAAGATCAAGACCAAATCGGGCGCCAAAAAGCGCTTCAAGGTGACGGCTGGAGGGAAGGTCCTCTATGCGCAGTCGCGCAAGCGCCACGGCATGATCAAGCGCACGAAGAAAAACATCCGCCAGTTGCGGGGCACCAGCGTGCTGTTTAAGACCGACGGCGACAACATCAAGAAATACTTTTTGCCGAACGGTTGACGGCGCTGGCTTGCCGCGCTCGTCCATTCCAGTTTTTGCGATTTTAGAGGAGATCAGCCATGGCACGCGTTAAACGCGGCGTCACCAGTCATGCCAAGCACAAGAAAGTGCTCAAGGCCGCCAAGGGTTATTACGGTCGGCGCAAGAACACCATCCGTATCGCCAAGCAGGCGGTCGAGAAGGCCAATCAATATGCCTTTCGCGACCGCAAGCGAAAGAAGCGCACTTTTCGCGCGCTGTGGATTCAACGCCTCAACGCAGCGGTACGGCCGTTCGGTCTCAATTACAGCCGCTTCATCGCGGGGCTGAGCAAGGCCGGCATCATGGTCGACCGCAAGGTGCTGTCCGATTTGGCGATCACCGAGCCGGCGGCGTTCGAGGCCATCGTCGGACAGGCCAAGTCCGCACTCGCGGCGTAAGGTCATGACTGGCGGCTCATACCATCGAGCGCGCCATGATTGACCGCGCCTATGTGCAGCGCATGGCCTGCTACAATCGCTGGCAGAATGAAAACCTCTATGGCGTCGCCGATAGGCTGCCCGCAGAGGAGCGTGATCGCGAACGGGGCGCATTCTTCGGCTCAATCCACAAAACGCTGAGCCATCTGCTCTGGGCCGACCGGATTTGGATGAGCCGTTTCACTGATGTGCCGAAGCCGCAGGCAGGAATTCCGGAATCGGTTTCGCTTTATCCCGATTGGGGCAGCCTGAAATCCGAACGCTCGAGTTTCGACCAGACCATGATCGACTGGGCCGACGCGGTCGAACCGTCGTGGCTTGGTGCCGAACAGACCTACTATTCGGCTGCGACGAAGCGCGAGTGGACCAGACCGCGGTGGATGCTCGTCACCCATATGTTCAATCACCAGACCCACCATCGCGGTCAGGTGCACTGCATGCTGACCCAGGCCGGCGGCAAACCCAGTGACACGGATCTGCCGGTCATGCCTGATTAATCGCCTTCGAAGCAAACAAGATGTCCGACACCGCCCAACTCGAGCAACAAATTCTGGCTGAAGTCGCTGCCGCAGGTGACGAAGCGGCGATTGAAACAGTGCGTGTCGCGTCACTCGGCAAGAGCGGCTCGGTTACGGCTTTACTGAAAACACTCGGCACGCTGGCGCCCGAGGAGCGGAAGACTCAAGGGCCGCTGATCAACGGTCTCAAGGACCGCGTCAATGCGGCGCTCGGCGCGCGCCGCGAGGCATTGAAGAACATTGCGCTCGAGGCGCGGCTCAATACCGAGGGCGTTGATGTCACGCTGCCGGTGCGCGAGACGCCTACCGAGATCGGGCGTGTCCATCCGATCACCCAGGTAATCGACGAGCTGACCGCGATTTTTGCCGATATGGGCTTTGCTGTCGCCGAAGGCCCCGACATCGAGACCGAAGACTACAACTTTACCAAGCTCAATTTCCCCGAAGGGCATCCGGCCCGCGACATGCACGACACGTTCTTCTTCAATCCGAAGCCAGACGGCTCGCGCCTGTTACTGCGCACGCACACTTCGCCGGTTCAGGTTCGCACCATGCTGAACCAGAAGCCGCCGATCCGCGTCATCATTCCCGGCCGCACCTATCGCAGCGACAGCGATCAGACCCACACCCCGATGTTTCATCAGGTCGAGGGCTTGGTCATCGACAAAGGCTCGCACCTCGGCCACCTGAAGTGGATTCTGGAAGAGTTCTGCAAGGCGTTCTTTGAAGTCGATCGCGTCAAGATGCGATTCCGGCCGTCGTTCTTCCCGTTTACCGAGCCATCGCTTGAAGTCGATATTCAATGCCGCCGCGATAAGGGCGAGATTCGCTTCGGCGAAGGCGACGACTGGATGGAAATTCTCGGCTGCGGGATGGTGCATCCAAACGTGTTGAAAAATTGCGGGCTCGATCCCGATGAGTATCAGGGCTTTGCCTGGGGCATGGGGATCGACCGGATCGCCATGCTCAAATACGGCATGCCGGACCTGCGTGCCTTCTTCGAGGCCGACGTGCGCTGGCTTTCCCACTACGGCTTCCGCCCGCTCGATCTGCCGACGCTGGCGGGCGGACTAAGCTCGTGACTTCGCCGCGCGCGCGCGGAGAGACGCGCCCATGATGAAATTCACCCTCGGCTGGCTCAAAGAGCATCTGGAAACCGATCGGTCGCTCGGCGAACTCGCCGACAAGCTCACCATGATCGGGCTCGAAGTCGAACGCATCGAGGACAAGACCGAGCTTCTTGCGCCGTTCGTCATCGCGCGCGTCACCGAGGCGAAGCAGCACCCCAACGCCGACCGGTTGCGGGTGTGCATGGTCGATACCGGCAGCGGCGCGCCGATCCAGGTGGTGTGCGGCGCCCCGAATGCGCGTGCCGGCATGAAGGGTGTGTTCGTGCCGCCGGGCGCTTTCATTCCCGGCAAGGACATGACGCTGCAAGTCGGCACTATCCGCGGTGTTGAAAGCCGCGGCATGCTGGTGTCCGAATTCGAGCTGAAAATTTCCGACAATCACGAGGGCATCATCGAATTGCCCGACGATGCGCCGGTCGGCGCCAATTACGCGCAATGGGCCGGCCTCGACGATCCTGTGCTCGAGATCAACCTGACGCCGAACCGCGCCGATTGCACCGGCGTGCACGGCATCGCCCGCGACCTTGCCGCCGCCGATATGGGGAGATTCAAAGATTCGGCGGTCAGGCTGGTCAAAGGTGAGTTTCCGTGTCCGGTAGCAGTGACGATCGAGTTGCCTGAACTTTGTCCAGCGTTCGCTTTGCGTCTCGTTCGTGGCGTTAAGAATGGGCCGTCGCCTGAGTGGCTGCAAAAACGGCTGACTGCGATCGGTCTGCGGCCGATCAATGCGCTTGTCGACATCACTAACTTCATCACCTACGACCGTGGCCGGCCGCTGCACGTGTTCGACGCCGCGAAAGTGCGGGGCAATCTTGTTGTACGCCGCGGCCGCTCGGGCGAGTTGCTGCTCGCGCTCGATGGCAAGACCTACGCACTCGACGACTCAATGTGCGTCATCGCTGACGAGAAGGGCGTCGAGTCGCTGTCCGGCATCATGGGCGGCGAAACAACCGGCTGCTCCGCCGCAACTACCGATGTGTTGATCGAGTCAGCGTTGTGGAACTCGGCCAATATTGCGCAAACCGGACGCAAGCTCGGCATTAATTCCGATGCGCGCTACCGTTTCGAGCGCGGCGTCGATCCGACCTTCATGGCCCCGGGGCTCGAACTGGCAACGCACATGGTGCTTGATCTGTGCGGTGGTTCGCCGTCGGCAATCGTCATTTTCGGTAATGCCGAACCGCCGGAGCGCATCATCGATTTTCCGGTGTCCGAGGTGAAACGCCTGGCCGGTCTCGTCGTGCCGCTTGTAGAAATGCGCGGCGCGCTGGAGCGTCTCGGCTTTTTTGTCGCCGGCCAAGGCGAGAGGGTGAAGGTCGCAACGCCGTCGTGGCGGGCTGATGTGGAAAACAAAGCCGACGTTGTCGAGGAAGTGGTGCGCATCCTCGGCGTCGACCGGGTACCGCTGACGCCGTTCGGTCGCGGCGACGTCCCACGTAAACCGGTGCTGACGCCGCTTCAGCAGCGCACGCGCAAAGCCAAGCGCGCGCTCGCCGCGCGCAATCTGGTCGAGGCGGTGACCTGGTCTTTCATCGGGAAAAAGCAGGCTGAACAATTCGGCGGCGGCAAGCCGGAACTGTCGCTCGCCAATCCGATCGCGGCTGAACTTTCCGACATGCGACCGAGCCTGATACCGGGTCTGGTCGCTGCCGCGCAGAAGAATGCCGATCGCGGTTTTCCCGATGTTGCGCTGTTCGAGGTCGGTCAGGTGTTCCGCGGTGATGCGCTGCAAGATCAGTTAACGGCTGCTGCCGGAATTCGGCGTGGGCTGGCCAAGCCGTCCGGTATCGGCCGCCACTGGACCAAGCGCGACGGCGAGGTCGACGCGTTTGACGTCAAAGCCGACGCGCTTGCGGTGCTGACGGCGGCCGGGGCTTCGGCGCAGGCGATGCAAGTCGTGGCCGGCGCGCCGGCTTGGTTTCATCCCGGCCGCTCCGGCACAGTTCAGATCGGACCGCAGAATGTGCTCGGCCATTTCGGCGAGTTGCATCCGCGCGCGCTTGAGGACCTTGACGCCGAAGGCCCGCTGGTCGCCTTCGAAGTTATTCTGGAGCGCATCCCGGAGCCGAAGGCGAAAGCAACGCGCGCCAAGCCCGCGCTCGAACTTTCACCATTCCAACCGCTCGATCGCGACTTTGCGTTTGTGGTCGACCGCAGCGTAAAGGCGGCCGACCTCGCGCGTGCCGCGCAGTCGACCGATCGCAAGCTGATCGCAGGCGTGACCGTGTTCGACGTTTACGAAGGCCCCGGCATCGAGCCGGGCAAGAAATCGATCGCCATCGCAGTCACCATTCAGCCGCGCGACAAGACCATGACCGATGCCGAGATCGAAGCGCTGGCGGCGAAAATAGTCGCCGAAGTCAGCAAGCGCACGGGCGGTACGCTGCGGGCGTGAGCGGCAGTCGTCTTATCGTCGGATGATATTCGGCAAGGCCTGTAATTTCCGCCGCGGTTGCGGAGCGGCGGGCGCTGCCTCAGGCTCTTTGGCGGGACCGAGCCGATGCAAAATCGCTCCGGCCGCGCGCTCTCCGGATTCCCAGGCGCCCCCGACCGTACCCCACAACGTCTCGTGCGCCGCTTCGCCGGCGAACCACACGGCGTTGTCGACCGGCTCCATCAGGATGCGTCGCGCGCCCTGCGCTCCCGGTGCTGCGGCCGAAAAGGCGCCGAGCGCCAACGGCTCTTTGTTCCACCGCGTGGCGTGCGAACGCTTGATGGCCTTTTTTACATCCGACCCGTAGAGCCCGGCGAGCCAATCGGCAGCGAAATCGACCATCGCCGCTTCGCCATGCTCGGTAAGTTCTTTCCCGAACGTACCGGCGACATCGATCAGACAAAGTTGCGTACCGGAAACGTTTGCCAGAATTGCGGCAGTGCGCTCGCCAGCCGACTTCTCGAATATCAGATCGTCGCTGTCGGCATCGAGCGGATTGCCGGCGAGTTCGAGCGCAACGTGGTCGTAGCTGCCAAGCGACAGCTTAGTGAAAGCATCAAACTCCCGCTTGGACAGTTCGGGCATGAATTTGATCGCCCCGGACGCCATCACATTGGTTGATACCGTTACGATGGCGGCGTGCGCGGAAATCGTTCCTTTTGGCGTCTCCACAATCAGCCCGCGCCGGGTATCGATCGAGATCGCAGGGGTCGACAGTCGGACGGCGACCCCCTCGGCGAGTGAGGCCAGGAGTTTGCCGAAACCTTGACGGCAAAACAGGTCGGCGTTGCGCTCGGCGGATTTGGCAAAATCCGCCGCCGACACCTGTGTCAGCTCCTTGGCGCAGCCAAACGGCCCGAGGACGAATTCGACTGAATGCCGCCAATCGCCGAGGTCGTTCGGCAGCGCCTGCGCGCATGCGATGTCGCCCTTGCGCGCCGCGTCGGCGATGGCGCGATTGGCCTTCACCTGTATGGCTAAGAAATCCTCAAGTTCGCCCTCGCGGGCGTAACGCCGGCCGATGCGCACCTTCTGGCTGGGCGGCGCCGGGTAGATGTCGACGCCTCTGTGCGGTGGAAGTTTTGCGATGGGATTGAGTTCAGGCGTGTGGATCCAGTGCGCGCCGCGATCGTAAGGCACGCCGAATGTGCGAGTATCGGTGACGCATCGGCCGCCAATGCGCCCGGCGGCTTCGAGTAACACGAACTTTCGTCCAGAGGCGGCGATCCGGCGCGCCGCGGCGATGCCAGCAGCTCCCGCACCAATGATCACAACGTCGAAATCGACCGCGGTCGATGTGGGCGCTGCAATCGCTGGTGCCGCAAGTGTTGCGGCCGACGTGGCTAGAGACGTGGCAAGAAATGAGCGGCGGCTCAGTCGCGGCATGGTTTCCAGATGCTTTCAAATTTGCGGCACAGTGCCCGAACGACGCACACCGCGCAAACGGTAGACGTTTCATCAAGCATGCCCGCGTTGTGTGAACCAAATTGCAAGGGCCTTCGACTAAAATGCCTGCAAGAAAGACGCGACCAAAGCGCGCGACAGTGGAGGCTGCATGAGTTGGATGCTCGACGGTATCGGGCGGGTCATCGTTCGTTATCTGGATCGCCCGGTACTCGGCTATGAGCCGTTTACGCCGAGCGATCCGGATGCGTTGCGTCAATCGCTGGAGCCCGGCGACGTGCTCCTGGTCGAGGGCAACAACCACATCTCCGGCGTCATCAAATATCTGACCCAATCGACCTGGTCACATTCGGCGCTCTATGTCGGACCGATCGGCGGTCACGTCGCGCCCGATGGCGAACCGCATGTACTGATTGAGGCCAATGCCGGTGAGGGCGTTGTCTCGGCGCCACTCTCGAAATATTTGGACTTTCACACCCGCATTTGCCGGCCGGTCGGCCTGACTGAAGAAGACTGCACGACAGTATGCGCGTATGCCATTTCGCGCGTCGGCTTCGCCTACGATCTGAAGAATATCATCGACCTGTTGCGCTATCTGTTCCCGCTTCCGGTGCCGCATCGCTGGCGCCGGCGAATGATTGCGCTTGGTTCAGGAGATCCTTCCCGGCTGATCTGTTCGGCACTGATCGCCGAAGCGTTCCGCGCCGTGCACTATCCGATCCTGCCGAGGATCAGATTGGCGCACAGCGTGCATGCGATGCAGGAGATCCTGGAGATTCGCAATTCCTCGCTCTATTGCCCGCGCGATTTCGACATTTCACCCTATTTCAACGTGGTGAAGCCGACGATTACCAAGGGCTTTAATTACAAGACACTGTCCTGGGCCGATCGAGTGCAAACCAATGAACCCGATGGTTCCAGGCTGCCCGAACTGGTCGACGACGCGCAAGTTCCGCTGGTTCCGCCTGTCGCCGGCGTGGACGAGACCTCGGTGGTGATGCTGGCCTGAACGCTGCTTGACGCCTCTTGAGGTTCGGGAGCGCTCCCTCTACCTCTGCCCGGCAGGCGCGGAGGACATTCATGCTTAGTGACGCGGCCAAAGCGCTCAGCGCGATGCTTTCGCCGCCCTTGCGTGCGGTGTTGTGGAAATCGATTGCGCTTGCGCTCACGCTCATCATTGTTCTCGCCCTCGTACTCGACCGGCTCCTCATCTGGCTGGTCGGATGGCTCACGGCATCGTTGGAATCCGGCATTGGCTCGTCCGCACATCTGCCGGTGAATGCGATCGCCTGGCTGCTCTCGATCGCTGCCGCGTTGGGTATCGTTGCCGGTAGTGTGTTGCTGATGCCGGCGGTCACGGCGCTGGTTGCGAGCTTCTTTGCGGACCAGATCGCCAAAGAAGTCGAGCGCGAGTCTTACCCGGACGATCCGCCGGGCGTCGCCCTGCCCGCGCCCCGCGCGATTCTTGAAGGCGGCAAGACCGCCGCGCTTGCGATTGTGGTCTACCTTTGTGCCGTACCGTTCCTGCTATTTGCCGGGGCCGGCGCGGTGATTTTCTTTCTCGCCGCCGCATGGCTGCTCGGCCGCGAATACTTTGAACTGGCCGCGATGCGGTTTCGGCCGCCTGAAGAAGCCAGGGGCTTGCGGAAGCTCAACGGGACGACAGTCTATATGGCCGGACTATTGATCGCGGCTTTCGTCTCGATCCCGATTGTCAATCTGGCAACGCCGTTGTTCGCCACAGCGCTGATGGTGCACGTCCATAAGCGGATTAGCGGGCGAAAACTCCTGCCCCGGCCAGTGCGATGAACCCGGTCGCGGATAGACCGCGCCGCGCGGACACAGCGCGATAATCAAGCCGGGAGATTTCAGCTCAGTGTCGGCTTAGCTGGAAGGCGGCGCAGCCGGAGTTGGCAGCGGTTCCAAAGCCGTCAGGCTCGGCTGCTTTGCTGGCCTGGAAATATCCGGCTTGGCGGCGGCCTTCTGACTGTTGAACACATCGCCGGCCTTTGCGGGCTTCTGTTCCGGACGGTATTCAGTGGAGGAAAGGCCGCCGGCGATGCTGGCGCCCTGCTCGATCTGCAGGAGCCCGTAGCTGATATTGCCATCGACCCGGCCAGTTGAGCGCAGGATCAGGAGGCATTTGACTTCGAGCTTCTCGAACACCTTCCCGGAGATTTCGGCGTTCTCGGCAACGGTGATCCTGCCTTTAATCGTGCCGGTTTCGCCGACCACCAGATTGCCAACGGACACGTCGCCCTCGAGGCTGCCGCAAACCACGAGCGTATCGGGCACTGAAATCTCGCCTTTAATGGTGACGCCCTCACCGATGTAGAGCCGGTTCGCGTCTGGCATCGAGTGTTCCGTTGACGACATCTGAGGCCCCTTTCCCCGCAAATTTTCACAGGCTAACTGCCTTAACAAAGTATTACTTCACCGCAATCGTTTTGTCATCGTCGGTTTGCCACCGAACCCACGATTTCAAATACAGGTTGGTTAACGGTGGCAGTTTCGGCTTAAATTCCTATGGTTCCAGGCCTCGCTCGGGGCCGACAACGCCTGCGCCGCAAGTGCAGCACCTCTCAGCGCCATACCTCGTCGCGCGAGCTCGACCACCATCCGCAGCTTCGCCCATTGCTCCTCCTCAGCGAGCACGTTGCCCTCCTCGGTCGAGGCGAAGCCGCACTGCGGCGACAAAGCCAGCTGATCGAGCGCGACGAATTTGGTCGCTTCGTCGATACGCCGCTTAACATCCTGCTTGCTCTCCAACTCTCCGCTTTTCGTAGTCACGAGACCGAGCACGACGATCTTGTTGCCCTTCGGTAAAAAGCGCAGCGGCTCGAACCCGCCGGCGCGCGCGCTATCGTATTCGAGAAAATAGCCGTCGTAGTTCAATTCGCCGAGCATGATCTCGGCAATCGGCTCGTAGCCGCCCTCGGAAATCCAGGTCGAGCGAAAATTACCGCGGCAAACGTGCGTGGTGACCACCATGTCGGCCGGCTTGCCTTGCAGCGACTGATTGATGACGCGAGCGTAGTCTTTCGCCAGATGGTCAGCGTTAAGCCCGCGCTCCCGCGCCCGCTTCAATTCAGTCGGCGAACACAAATAGGCCCAGGCGGTGTCGTCGAACTGCAGATACCGGCAGCCGGCGTCGTAGAATGCGCGAATGGCCTGACGATAGGTTTTTGCAAGATCGTCGAAGATCGCGTCGCGATCGGCATATTCTTTGGTGAGGAGGGCGTCCGGCTCCAGGCGGAAGTGCAAGATCGCCGGACTTGGGATGCACATTTTCGGCGTCACGCGCGTGTGCGCTTTGAGAAACTTGAAGTGCTCCAGCATTGGGTGATTGGAAAAGCCGAGCTTGCCATTAATGCGCGGCCTGCTGTGCCGGGTTTGCACGCCTTGGAAAGGGAGACCGTGGTCCATTTCGTAGATTTCCACGCCGTCGAGCATGCCGAAGAAATCGAAGTGCCACCACGAGCGGCGGAATTCACCATCGGTTGTGACTTTGAGGCCGACCTCCTCTTGTTTTTTGATGATCTTCTCGATCTCGCGGTCTTCGACTTCCTTGAGCTGCGCCGCGCTGATCTCGTTCTTTTCCCGTTTCACGCGCGCTTCTTTCAGCGGAGCGGTGCGCAACAGGCTGCCGACGACGTCGGCGCGAAACGGCGGCTTGTTTCTGGTCATTCGGTACTTTCTCCTTGGAACGGTTTTGCCAGTAACAAGCGGGGACTGCTTGTTTCGTCAACTACAAAACGCAGTCGCGCGGAATGGGCGTCATCCCAAAAACGCCGCAAGGCCAAGACAAAAGCGGTGCCGCCACATCCGTGACGAGCGACGCGGATCAACGAGATCGCCAATGTCCGCCGGTCACTGTTCGCATTTGTCCTTACTGTCGGGTGTGGCCAAACAGCGCGCCCGGGGCTTGCGCGGGTCGCACTCGCACCTACACCTTACATCTGCTAGGTGGGAGTCGGTTTGCGCTGAGTGGGCAGGACGAACGGTCGATTGATGCACAAACAGCCGGTCTGGAGTAAGGAATGCTGAGGAGATTGCGCACGTTCGCGCACTTCTTCAACGAAAAGGTGGGCTTCAGTCGAATAGGTGTGGCACTCAGCCTCATCATTGTCGTCGTCGCGGTGATAGTCCTCTATCACATCCTGCGCGACATCGATCCCGAAGAGGTCGTCGACGCGCTTGAGGCGACCGATTGGCGAACACTCTGCATCGCCGGTTTGTTCGTCGCCGCGGGCTATTTGAGTCTGACGTTCTACGATCTGTTTGCGCTGCGGACGATCGGCCGGCGCGATATCCCCTATCGCATCGCGGCGCTTGCAAGCTTCACCAGCTACGCCGTCGGGCACAACGTTGGCGCCAGCGTGTTCTCGGGCGGCGCGGTACGCTACCGTATTTATTCCTCGTGGGGCCTGAGCGTTATCGAGGTCACCAAGATCTGTTTTGTCGCCGGCCTGACCTTCTGGCTCGGCAACGCCACGGTGCTCGGCCTTGGCGTTCTCCACGCGCCACAGCAAGCGAGCGATATCGACCAGCTGCCGATCTGGCTCAATCGCGCGCTGGCGCTCGCTGCACTTGCTCTGCTCACCGCCTATGTGGTGTGGGTGTGGGTGAAACCCCGGATCATCGGCCGCGATGGCTGGCAGGTGGCGTTGCCCGGCGGACCGCTGACGCTGGTGCAGATCGTGATTGGCATTCTCGATCTCGGATTCTGTGCAATGGCGATGTACTGGCTGGTTCCCGACGAGCCGCATCTCGGCTTCATTCAGGTCGCCGTCATTTTTGTCGCCGCCACTCTGCTCGGTTTTGCCAGCCACGCTCCGGGCGGTCTTGGCGTCTTTGATGCGACCATGATGGTGGCGTTGTGGCAATTCGACAGGGAAGACTTATTGGCGGGCCTCCTGCTGTTTCGTTTGCTCTATTACATCATTCCGTTCGTGCTCTCACTCTTGATCCTCGGAGGGCGTGAAGCTCTGCTCGGTCAGACTGTGCGACGGCTCGAGCCGCCGGTGACAACGTCGATGCCCTCCGTCGCCGGGTTGGTGCGGGAAAAATCGGACGTGACTTAATCGGCGACCGGGCGGCTGCGCGGGGCGGTTTCGATGAGCCTGAATGACGATCGCGTAGCGCTGCAACGGGGAGGATGGCGTCGGTTACGCCTGATGATCGTGACCGCGGCAGCTGTGTTCGCGGGATTGGCGGCCCTTGACGCGCTGACCGTAGGCTACGCGGTTGCCGGTTTCATCATTGTAGCTGCCGCTGCTTTCCTCGCCACGCGCGCTGGTGAGGAAGTGAGCCCCCTGGCGCGGCCGATCGCAGTGTCCCAGGGCGCGGGCGACTCGCTCCAGGCATTGGTCGCCGGCTTGCCCGATCCCGTGATCGCGCTCGATCGGAACGGGCGCGTGCTTACGCTCAACGATCACGCACGTTCCCTTACTCCCGCCCTCCGCCAAGGCGAGCCTGTGTCGCTTGCGCTGCGGATGCCCGAGCTGATCGAGGCGATCGGCCGCGCCTACGATACGGGTGAAGAGCAACGGGTCGAATATTCGGAGCGCGTTCCGCTTGACCGCTGGTTCGAAACCATTGTGGTGCCGGTCAAGCGGCAGTCGAAGCCGGGAAGGCCCGATTTGGTCCTTATGACTTTTCACGATCTCACGCCGTTGCGACGCGTCGAAGAGATGCGGGCCGATTTTGTCGCCAATGCCAGCCATGAACTGCGCACACCGCTGGCTGCGCTTTCCGGTTTCATCGAGACCCTGCAGGGCTCGGCGCGAGAAGATGCCAAGGCGCGTGAGCGCTTTCTCGCCATCATGCAGGAGCAGGCGCGCCGCATGGCGCGGCTCATCGACGACCTGTTGTCGCTTTCACGCATCGAGCTAAATGCCCACCGCCGCCCCGATGCATTAGTCGATTTGGTGCCTATCGTTCGTCAGGTCGTCGACGGTCTTGAAACCCTGGCGCGCGATCGCGGCGTCACCGTCCACATCGAGGCCACGCGTGCAATGACGGTTCCCGGCGACCGGGACGAGCTGGTCCGGGTGTTCGAGAACCTGGTGGAAAATGCGCTTAAGTACGGCGCTCCCGGCAAGCGTGTCGACGTTACCGTCACCCACCACGAATCCGCCGAAGGCGAGCCCGAAGCGCAGGTCGCCGTGCGCGATTACGGACCCGGTATCGCGCCGGAGCATTTGCCGCGGTTGACCGAGCGGTTCTACCGGGTGGACGTCACCGAAAGCCGCGCCCAGGGCGGGACCGGGCTTGGCCTGGCGCTCGTCAAACACATCCTCAACCGTCACCGCGGCCGGTTATCGATTGAAAGCAAGCTTGGCGCGGGCGCTACTTTTACTGTCCAACTGCCCACCAACGTGGCTCAGCCAGCCGAGCAAATCGGCTGATAAATCAAGGGCCTCGACTGTCATCTAATTGTCGTGATGGCCTCATAGAACCTTGACGTGTTCAGCCTAAACAATCCGCTGCTGCGGTTCTGTTGGACCGGGTTCTGTATGGGCCGGACGTTCCTCGTCGCAGCGCGTTGCCGAAGACGTCAAACACCGCGAAGGGTTCCGAACGGAACCTGAAGTCGGCGTGGGTCAACGGCCTGCGTCGCGCAAAATTCCTCTGACAGGAGAGAGATCAGTGAAACATCTGACAGCGATTGCCGCTGCGGGCTTCATCGCCGCTACCGTGCTACCTGCCGCCGCCGTCGAGATTTCCGGCGCTGGCGCGACGTTCCCCTATCCGATCTATGCCAAGTGGGCAGATGCCTACAAAAAAGAGACCGGCGTTGGACTGAATTATCAATCGATCGGTTCGGGCGGTGGAATCAAACAAATCGAGGCGAGAACCGTTACGTTCGGCGCAACCGACGCGCCGCTCAAGGGCGCCGACCTCGTTAAAAACGGCCTGGTGCAGTTTCCGATGGTTATGGGCGGCATCGTCCCGGTCGTAAACCTTGAAGGGATCAAACCCGGCGCGCTGGTCATCGATGGGCCGACACTCGCCAAGGTCTTCTTAGGCGAAATCAAGACTTGGGATGATCCGGCGATCAAGAAACTCAACCCCGAAGCCAAACTTCCCGCCCAGGCGATTGCAGTCGTGCACCGTTCCGACGGCTCCGGGACCACCTTCAATTTCACCTATTATCTCGCGGAGGTTAGTAGCGATTGGAAGTCGAAGGTCGGCTCCAACACCTCCGTCGAGTGGGCGGTCGGTATCGGAGCGAAAGGTAATGAGGGTGTTTCAAACAATGTAGCCCAGACCAAGGGCTCGATCGGCTATGTCGAGTATGCCTACGCGCTGCAGAACAAGCTGACGTACACCAAGATGACGAACAAGGACGGCAAGACCGTCGAGCCCACCAGCGCAGCTTTCCAAGCTGCCGCTGCCAACGCGGACTGGAACTCGGTACCGGGCTTTGGGGTGATACTGGCCAATCAGCCAGGGGCAGAGTCGTGGCCGATGACGGCGGCGACTTGGATCCTCATCCCGAAAGAGCCAAAGGACGCCGAAGCTGCTACTGCTGCTCTCAAGTTCTTTTCTTGGGCTTATGCTAACGGCGACAAGATGGCCGCGGAGCTTGATTACGTGCCAATGCCCAAGAAGGTCGTGGCCGACATCGAGAAGGCTTGGGTCGCTGAAATCAAGGGTGCCAAGACGAACTAGGCTCGACGAAAATCGGCGAGGCGCCGCGCATATCGTAGGTTATTCGGTCGCCTCGCCCTTTAACCACTTCCCGGTCTGCCGCACGCGGTTGTGCGGCGGCCGTTTGTTCGTTTGAGTGGGGCGCTCCCGGAATGTCGTTGAAGGGATGCCTCTATGGATGAGACCCGGAGGCAATCGGTGGTCGACATAACGCTGCAGGAAGGAGCGGTCGTGTCCGTCGCCGGATTCACTCGCGCCAAGGCGCTCGATCGGCTGCGTCTTGGCGATATGGTGTTCCGCCATCTGACGCGTGCCGCGGCTTTTGGCGTCCTGCTGCTCTTGAGTGGTGTGATCGTTGCGCTGATCGACGGCTCGTTACCGGCGCTCAGGGCTTTCGGTTTTGGCTTCCTCACCAGCGAACGTTGGAATCCGGTTACAGAGAATTTCGGCGCGCTGGCGCCGATCTACGGCACGCTCGTTACTTCGTTCATCGGCATGGTGATCGCGGTGCCGGTGGGCTTGATGATCGCCTTCTTCCTCACTGAACTGTGCCCGCAATGGCTGCGGCGGCCGATCGGCATAGCCATCGAATTACTCGCAGGCATCCCAAGCATTATCTACGGGATCTGGGGGCTTTTCGTCTTTGCGCCGTTTCTGCAGGAGACGCTGCAGCCATTCCTGATCAATACGCTCGGCAATGTGCCGATCATTGCGCCACTATTCGCGGGACCGCCCTACGGCATCGGCATACTGACTGCAGGGCTGATCCTCGCCATTATGGTGCTGCCGTTTGTGACCTCGATCTCGCGCGACGTGTTTGAAGCCGTGCCTCCCGTACTCAAAGAGGCCGCCTATGGCGTCGGCTGCACAACCTGGGAGGTCGTGCGCTATATCGTGTTACCTTATACAAGGGTCGGAGTTATTGGTGGCGTCATGCTCGGTCTTGGCCGAGCGCTGGGCGAGACCATGGCGGTGACCTTCGTGATCGGTAACGCGCATCGGGTGTCGGCCTCATTGCTTGCGCCCGGCACCACCATCTCCGCCAGCATCGCCAACGAATTCACCGAGGCCGTGGGCGATCTCTATACGTCGGCTTTAATCGCACTTGGATTGATCCTGTTTGTCATCACTTTCATCGTACTCGCGGCGGCGCGTTACATGCTGATGCGCATCGAGCGCAGGATCGGGTGACGCCATGGTGGTTCAAGTCGTTAGCGCTCGCTACGGTGCCCGTCGTCGCCGTAACGCTATCGCTATGGTGCTGGCGCTGGCCGCCACGCTGTTTGGACTGGGCTGGCTGGTTCTGGTTCTTGGGGCGCTGCTCTGGAATGGCTTCAGCGGGTTATCACTCGCGGTGTTCACGGAGATGACACCGCCGCCCGGCGCAAGCGGTGGATTGCTCAATCCGATCATTGGAAGTTTGATGCTAACGGTCCTTGCGGTCGCGGTCGGCACGCCGATTGGAATTCTCGCCGGAACCTATATGGCCGAATACGGCCGCTATGATCGCCTGACCAGCGTGGTGCGCTTCATCAACGACATTCTGCTGAGCGCGCCCTCGATCGTCGTCGGTTTGTTCATCTACGAGGTAATGGTTGCGCCGATGGGGCATTTCTCCGGCTTGGCCGGCGGCGTCGCGCTCGCCGTCATTGTGATACCGGTTGTCGTGCGTACGACCGAGGATATGCTCACGCTCGTTCCCAGTGCACTGCGCGAGGCAGCCACATCGATCGGACTGCCCCGCTCGTTGACGATCATGCGTATCTGCTACCGCGCCGCGCGCGCGGGCATGGTGACAGGCGTGCTGTTGGCGGTCGCCCGCATCAGCGGCGAGACGGCGCCTCTTCTGTTTACCGCGCTTAATAACCAATTCTGGAGCACGAACCTCAACGCGCCGATCGCCAGCCTTCCGGTGGTCATTTTTCAGTTCGCGCTTAGTCCCTACAAGGATTGGCAATCGCTGGCCTGGACCGGCGCCCTCATCATCACCCTGGCGGTGCTCGCCCTGAGCATCACCGCACGCACCCTAGTCCCATCGGGCAGGCAGTCATGAGCGTAGTGTCAGTCGCCGTTCCGTCAGTCAAAGCCCCGCCGATAGAACAGGCGGGCCTCGCCGAGAAAGTTACCATCCGCAACCTTGATTTCTTCTACGGCGAAGCGAGGGCGCTGAAGGCGATCAGTCTTCCGCTTTATGAGCATAAGGTCACCGCCTTCATCGGCCCGTCGGGCTGCGGCAAGTCGACATTGTTGCGCGTCCTGAACCGGATGTACGACCTCTATCCCAATCAGCGCGCGACCGGCGACGTCATGTTCGACGGCATGAATATTTTGTCGCCGAAGCAGGATCTCAATCTGTTGCGTGCGCGCATTGGCATGGTGTTTCAGAAGCCGACGCCGTTCCCGATGTCGATTTATGAGAACATCGCCTTCGGCATCCGGTTGTACGAGCGACTGTCCAAGTCGGAGCTTGATGGCCGGGTTGAAACGTCGCTTCGTCGCGCGGCGCTATGGGAGGAAGTAAAGGACAAGCTCAGCGCCAACGGCCAAAGCCTTTCCGGCGGCCAGCAGCAACGGCTGTGCATCGCGCGCACGGTCGCGGTGCGTCCTGAGGTGATCCTGCTCGACGAGCCGTGCTCGGCGCTTGATCCAATTTCCACGGCAAAGATTGAAGAACTGATCGACGAGCTGACCGACGATTACACCATCGTCATCGTTACCCATAATATGCAGCAGGCCGCGCGCGTCTCCGAATTCACCGCCTTTATGTATTTGGGAGAGCTGATCGAGTTCGATTCGACCAGCAAGATGTTCACGGCGCCGCAGGATCAGCGTACCCAAGATTATATTACCGGCCGCTTCGGGTGATCGCCATGACAGATGTTACTCCTCGCGCAGACCATACCGCCAAGGCGTTCGACGTTGATTTGCAGGAGATCACGCGGAAGGTCGCCGAGATGGGCGGGCTCGCGGAACGGCAGATCGCCGATGCGATCCAGGCTCTGACCGATCGCGATTCAGATCTTGCCGAACGCGTGATTGCCACGGATCCCACGATCGACGCCATGCAGCACGAGATCGAGGAAAAGGCGGTTCTCACCATCGCACGGCGGCAGCCGATGGCTGTCGATCTACGTGAAATCGTCGGCGCCATGCGGGTCTGCAATGATCTCGAACGGATCGGCGATCACGCCAAACACGTCGCCAAGCGGGTCGTAGCGCTCGATATGGACCTTCATCCGCAGCGGCTGATCCGCGGCGTAGAACACATGGCGTCGCTGGTGTTGTCGTTGCTCAAGCAGGTGCTTGATGCCTACGCCAGCCGAGATCTGGCAACCGCGCTTGCGGTCTGGAATGGCGATGAAGAAGTCGACGCGCTTTGTACCGCGCTGTTCCGCGAGTTGCTCACCTACATGATGGAAGACCCGCGTAACATCACGTTCTGCATGCAACTTATGTTTTGTGCGAAGGACATCGAGCGCATCGGCGATCACGCCACCAATATCGCCGAAACCGTTTATTACATCATCGAAGGCCGCGCGATTGCCGATCAGCGTCCGAAGGGCGACCCCACAAACTTTAGCGCAGCGCTGCTGCAGAAATGACAGGAGGCCGGCGATGGGCGCCAACATTCTGATCGTGGAAGACGAGGAACCGCTGACCACGCTGTTGCGCTACAACCTCGAAGCGGAAGGCTACGAGGTCGATGCCGTGACGCGTGGCGACGAGGCCGACACGCGGCTCCGCGAAACCGCGCCCGATCTGATCGTGCTCGACTGGATGCTGCCCGGCCTCTCCGGCATCGAATTGTGCCGCCGCCTGCGAGCGCGGCCGCAGACACAATCCCTGCCGATTATCATGCTCACGGCGCGCGGCGAGGAAAGCGAACGCGTGCGGGGTCTCGCGACCGGCGCCGACGATTACATCGTCAAGCCGTTCTCGGTGCCGGAGCTGTTGGCGCGGATTCGCGCGCTGCTACGCCGTGCCAGTCCCGAACGGGTAGCGATGGTGCTGTCCATCGGCGATCTTGAGCTTGATCGCGAGAAAAAGCGGGTGTCGCGATCGAGCCGTCCGGTCGACCTTGGTCCGACGGAATTCCGATTGCTCGAATTTCTGATGGAGCGACCCGGCCGGGTTTTCTCCCGAGAGCAATTGCTCGACGGCGTCTGGGGCAGCGACGTCTACATCGATGAGCGGACCGTCGACGTGCATGTCGGCCGGCTGCGCAAGGCGCTCAATCGCGGCCACGGTGCCGCCGATCCGATCCGCACCGTACGCGGCGCCGGCTATTCGCTCGACGACCGGTTCGGCAAAGCAAGTTAACCGTTAGCGCACCGGCCTTCGATCTCGGCGGCGATCGCTGGCCGGCTGATAGGCCACGCGCGAGTGATAGGCGCAATACGGCAGGCCAGCGACGGTATTGCCGCCGCAGAAGAAAAATTCACTGCTGCCGGGATCGCCGATCGGCCAGCGGCAAGTTTGCTCTGTCAGCTCAAGGATGGTCCGCCGCTGGCCGATCGGGATGATGTTCTCGATCAACTCTGGCGTTGCTTCGGCTTCGATCTCGTAAGCGTGGGCGAGTGCGGTATTGCCGCGGATTGCCCCACGCCCGATGCGGAGCATGTGCGTGGCCGAGCGTGGTTTGCGCGGACGCGGTGCGGCGCTCGACGCGCTCTTGGCGCGCCCCGATAGTCCCAAGCGGTGCACCTTGCCGATCACCGCGTTGCGGGTGATGCCGCCGAGTTCGGCCGCGATCTGACTCGCCGAAAGACCGTCGGCCCAGAGCTTCTTCAACAGCTCGACCCGCTCGTCAGTCCACGACATGCCCAGTCCTCCTTGAAAATATGCGGGCTTTCGGCCTTGGCGGAATCCGCCACCGAGCCAGGCAGCGCTCGCCGCCCAACACGCACGCTTCAACGCTTTAGATAAGTGTCCGCCGCACGAGATGTCGTACTTGACAAGCGGCAACCTACAATATCGCGAGAGTCGCGCGCAAGAGTCCCGCTTCATGCGTCCACATGTTCCCTCCATGATGTGGACGATTTGGGGACAAGCAGCTCGCGGCGTCCGCTTTTGGACTGTTGACCAGCGCACCCAGCGCAAATAAAATACTTAAATCGTGCCGCCCGGAGAGGCGGCACATTTCGTTTCAGCAGCGCCGAGATTGCTGCTGCGCAGCGTGCGCAGGCTCAGCCGTGACATCGCATTTGTTGCCGAATTATGCCCGTGCCAGCCTTGCCTTCGAGCGGGGCGAAGGTGTTTGGCTGATCGCGACCAACGGCGATCGCTATCTTGATTTTACCTCAGGCGTTGCCGTGAACGCGCTCGGGCACGCGCATCCGCATCTCGTCGCCGCGTTGACTGAACAGGCGCAGAAGGTCTGGCACGTTTCCAACCTGTATCAGCTTCCGGAAGCCGAGCGTGTTGCCGAGCGCCTCTGTGATGCAAGCTTTGCCGACGTGGTGTTTTTCTGCAATTCCGGCGCCGAGGCGATGGAATGCGCGATCAAGACCGCGCGCAAATACCAATCGGCGAGCGGCCGGCAGGAGCGCTATCGGATCATCACTTTCGAGGGCGCCTTTCATGGCCGCACGCTGGCGACGCTCGCCGCCGGCGGACAGAAAAAATATCTCGAAGGCTTCGGCCCCGTCGTCGAGGGCTTCGATCAAGTGCCGTTTGGCGATCTTGAGGCGACCAAGCAGGCGATTACCGATGAAACCGCCGCGATCTTGATCGAGCCGATCATGGGCGAGGGCGGCGTGCGTGTCGTCGAGCCGTCGTTCCTGCGGGCATTGCGAGACCTCTGCGACCAGAACGGTCTGCTGCTGATCTTCGACGAGGTGCAGACCGGTATGGGCCGCACCGGCGAATTATTTGCGCATCAGCGCGTGGGCGTCGCGCCCGACATCATGGCGCTTGCCAAGGCGCTCGGCGGCGGGTTCCCGGTTGGCGCATGTCTTGCGACGACCGAGGCGGCAAAGGGCATGACGGCCGGCACGCATGGTTCGACGTTCGGCGGCAATCCGCTGGCAATGAGTGCTGCCGGCGCGGTGCTCGATGTGATGCTTGAGCCGGGCTTCCTTGACGACGTGCGCCACAAAGCCTTGCTCCTCAAGCAGCGGCTCGCGGAAATCAAAGATCGCCACCCGGCCGTGATCGCCGAAGTGCGCGGCGAAGGACTCTTGATCGGGCTGCGTGCCGTTGTTCCGGCCGCCGAGTTGGTCGACGCGCTGCGCGCCGAGAAAATGATCACCGTGGCCGCCGGCGATAACGTCGTGCGTTTGCTGCCTCCCCTCATTATCGGAGAGCCGGAAATTGCCGAGGGTATCGCCCGGCTCGACCGTGCCTGCGCCCGGGTTGAGCAGGCCCATACGGCGCCGGTTAAAGAGGAAGTGGCCCGATGAATGCGGTGCGCCATTTCCTCGATCTGATCGACCTGCGGCCCGCGGATCTGCGCAAGATGATCGAACTCGGCGCGAGCCATGAAGGCGAGACGGCAGCGTAACGAGCGTCCGCTCGCCGGCAAGACTTTGGCGATGATCTTCGAGCGGCCCTCCACGCGCACCCGCGTTTCATTCGAAGTCGGCATGCGGCAACTGGGCGGTGACGTCATCGTGCTGACGGCTGAAGAAATGCAGCTCGGCCGCGGCGAAACCATAGCCGACACCGCGCGCGTTCTGTCACGCTACGTCGATGCCATCATGATCCGGACGCTAGATCCCGGTGATCTGGAAGAACTCGCGCACTATGCGACGGTGCCGGTGATCAACGGCCTCACGCGGCGGTCGCATCCGTGCCAGGTGCTTGCGGATGTCATGACGTTTGAAGAGCATCGTGGCCCGATCCGCGGCCGCAACGTGGCCTGGACCGGCGACGCCAACAACGTGCTGACGTCGTGGATGCAGGCGGCTGAGCGGTTTGCGTTCCGCTTGCGGGTCGCGACCCCGCCGGAACTCGCGCCCAAGAAGCCGCTGATCGACTGGATCAAGTCTTCCGGCGCCGAGATCACGCTCACCACCGACCCGGAAGAAGCGGTGAAGGGTGCCGATTGCGTCGTCACCGACACCTGGATTTCCATGGGCGACCGCAATGGCCCGCGCCGCCATAATTTGTTGCGGCGCTATCAGGTCAACGCGCGGCTGATGGCGCGGGCCAAGCCCGATGCCATCTTCATGCACTGCCTGCCTGCGCACCGCGGCGAGGAAGTGACAGACGAGGTGATGGACGGGCCGCACTCAGTGGTGTTCGACGAAGCCGAGAACCGGCTGCATGCGCAAAAGGGCATCCTGACCTGGTGCCTGGCGGATGCGAGGTGAGCCCGGCTGCATCGCTGGGGCTCACAATTCGACTGCTGTTTCCTATATTTCTTGACCATGAACAATCCCAATCTGGACATCCCGGTTCGAGCGCCGGCGCAGACCGGCCTCGATGATACGATCCTACCGTTCGAAGTCGGCGCATTGGATCTGCGTGGCCGCATTGTGCGGCTTGGGCCGGCGGTCGATGCCATTCTGAGCAATCACGATTATCCGCTCCCGGTCGCAAAGCTCCTCGGCGAAGCGATCGTGCTGACCGTCATGCTGGGCTCGGCGCTCAAGTTTGACGGCCGTTTCATCCTGCAGACCCAGAGCGACGGGCCGGTGCGCATGCTCGTGGTCGACTTCACATCGCCGAGCAAGGTGCGCGCTTGCGCGCGCTTTGACGCCGATCGCGTTGCCGCTGCGATCGCCGCCGGCGAGGCCAAACCGGGCCAGCTGCTCGGCAAGGGCCACCTCGCCATGACGATCGATCAGGGTCCCGACATGAGCCGTTATCAGGGGCTCGTCCCGCTCGAAGGCAAAGACCTCGAGCATGCCGCGCATGAATACTTTCTGCGCTCGGAACAGATTCCGACCCGCGTGCGGCTTGCGGTCGCCGAGGAATTTCGCGGTGGTGAAAACGGCGCGCGGCGCCGTTGGCGCGCGGGGGGCATATTGCTCCAGTTTTTACCTAAATCGGTCGAGCCTGCCCGGCAGGCCGATCTCGATCCCGGCGACGCGCCGCCCGGTTCGGAGCCTCATCTCCAACCCGAGGACGACGCGTGGGTGGAAGGCCGCTCGATCGTTGCTACCGTCGACGATATCGAATTGATCGATCCGGACCTGTCGAGCGAGCGCCTTGCTTATCGCCTGTTCCACGAGCGCGGAGTGCGGGTATTCCGCGCCGCACCGATCGAGGCGCAATGCTCATGTTCGCGCCAGAGCGTCGAGAATATGCTGCGCAGCTTTCCGCAGGAAGATCGCGACGACATGGTCGAAGACGGCAAGATCACAGTGACGTGTGAATTTTGCAGTTCCGTATACGTATTCCAGCCCGAGGAAGTGGTAGCTGTGCCGGTCGACGCCTGAATTCCATTTGTCGCGTTCGACTAAGCGCTGCGCTTGGTTGCCTCTGTTCGCAATCCGCTCAGAAGCCGCCGCCACCGCAGCCGCTTGCGTGGCGCACTCTCGGTGGCGATCTCCGCATGTTGACGGGCAACTCCTTCGCGGAAACGCTCGGTTAAGAGCGTACCGATGTGATCGCGAACCGCTTTCTCGGGAGCGAGAATGAGTTTGCTGGACATGGCGGGTCTCCGAACTGATGGGCTCGATACCCATTGGTCGCGGCAGGCCCGGAAAAGGTTCATTGCCTGGTTCGAACTCGATAAATCGGCCTATTTGCAAGGCTTTATTGCCCAAGCCTAGGCTAGTTGAGGGTGCGCTTGTTATCGCCGGAATCGAGCGAAAAAGCGGGTATCTCGATGTCGAAATGCTCGCCCTCGGCGCCTACCATGCCATAGGTGCCTGTCATGAAGCCCGACTGCGTCTGCAGCGGCACTCCACTGGTGTATTCGAACAATTCGCCGGCCTTGAGCACGGGCTCCTCGCCAACGACGCCGGCGCCGCGTACTTCCTGGCGGCGGCCGGTCGCATCCGTAATGCGCCAGTGGCGGGTCTTCAGCTGGACGGTGTCGTCGCCGCGATTGGTGATTGCGATTGTGTAAGCCCAGAAGAAATAGTTGTTCTCTGGCGACGAACGGTCAGCGACAAAGCGCGGGGTCACCACGACTTCAATGTTGCGGGTGACGGCACGATACATGGCGTCGATCCTGTAGCCCCGATCCGGCAGCTGCCGCTGTTCAGACAGGCCAAGCAAGCAGCGTCCGAATCGAATGTTGCAATAAACGGGCGCGCGCGCTTTCTCAAGCCGCAGCTTGTGTTACCGAAAGCGGTTTCCGCATGCTCGGCGCGAGAAGAAGACTGTGCCACAATGACGTGCGAACCTGGGATCGGAACATAGCTAGGGGTCAGCTTTTGCTAAATCGGTCGCGCCGCCGTGCCGCCCATTGCGGCCGCCGGCAAAAGTGGCGGACTTCATGACGGTGGCATCTCCCGCTCCGGCAGTTACCAGCGAACGCGACCTGCGGCTCGATCTATTCCGCGGTATCGCGCTATGGCTGATCTTCCTCGACCATATTCCGGAAAATATCCTCAACTGGTTCACCATCCGCAATTATGGCTTCAGCGACGCCACTGAAATCTTCATCTTCATTTCCGGGTACACGGCAGCGTTCGTCTACGGCCGCACCATGCGCGAGCGTGGGTTTCTGCTATCCAGCGCCCGCATCCTGAGACGCGCGTGGCAGATCTATGTGGCGCACATCTTTCTGTTCACGATCTTCATGGCGGAAATCGCCTACGTCGCAGCCACCTTCGACAATCCGCTCTATGCGGAGGAAATGAAGATCCTCGATTTTCTCAAGCAGCCGGATATCACAATCTTTCAGGCGTTGTTGCTGAAGTTCAAGCCCGCCAACATGGACGTCCTGCCGCTCTACATTGTGCTTCTGCTGTTGTTCCCTCCCGCACTCTACATGCTGTTGCGGCGGCCGAACCTGGCACTGGCAGGTTCGGCGGTACTCTATGCGCTGACCTGGAAGCTTGATTTCAATCTGCCCGCCTATCCGAATGGCGTCTGGTTCTTCAATCCATTTGCCTGGCAGTTGTTGTTCGTTTTCGGCGCCTGGTGCGCGCTCGGCGGCGCGCAACGTCTGACCGTCGTGTTGCGCTCGAATGTGGTGCTTGGAATTGCCGTCGCTTACCTGATTTTTGCTTTTGGCATCACGCTGACGTGGCATTTCGAATCACTCGATCGTTTTGTTCCAACTTTGCTGAAGGACTGGATGTATCCGGTCGATAAGACCAATCTCGATGTGCTCCGTTTTGCGCATTTTCTGGCGCTGGCCGCGGTGACGGTACGCTTCGTCCCCCGCGACTGGTCCGGCCTGAAATCCCGGTTCCTGCAACCCGCAATCCGCTGCGGTCAGCACTCTCTGGAAATCTTTTGCCTTGGTGTCTTCCTGGCCTTTGCCGGGCAGTTCATCATTGCGGAATCGTCTGGTGGCCCGCTGCTGCAGACGGCGGTTAGCATGTTGGGCATTTTCATCATGATTGCTACAGCGTACCTGATATCGTGGTACAAGAGCATCGAGGGAAGAAGTCCTCCGGCGCGTGTCAAAACTTCCGGCGCCGACCTCGCGGGGGGCGAGGCATGACCTTTGTTATTGCCGTTCTGGCTACCATCGCGCTCATTAATGGTGCCGCAGCAGCGACCGTCGCGGAGAGCTGTGACGTGCCGGAATCGCTCATCCCGGCGGAGAGCGATCTCACGCACGCAGCGACCGAGCTCAGGGAGCGCCATCGGCTCGATATCAGCGTCGTCGGTTCGGCATCTTCGGTGCTCACCGGTCCCGACGGACAGCGCTTTGCCTACCCGGCGCAATTGGAACAAGCGCTCAAAGAGCGACTACCGGGCAACGAAATCAAAGTGACAGTGCACATTCAGTCGCGGAAGACCACCGCGGATATGGTGGGGGTCTTGCCGGCAATCCTATCGGAGGACAAGCCGGCATTGGTGATCTGGCAGGCCGGGACGGTCGATGCGATGCGCGGCGTCGAGCCGGAGGATTTTCGTACCAGTCTCGACCAGGGCATCGACGCGATCGCGGCCGCCAACGCGGACCCGATCATGATGAACATGCAATACAGCCCGCGCACCGAAACGATGTTGAATGTTTCCACCTACGCGGACGTCATGCGCTGGGTAGCCGAACAACGCGGCGTTGTGTTGTTTGATCGATTAGCCATTATGCACTATTGGAGCGATGCGGGCGTTTTCGACCTCTATGCGGCGACCAACGGCTATGCTATGGCCCGCCGTGTGCATGAATGTATTGGCAGGGCCTTGGCGTCACAGATTATCAATGCTGGTCATCTGGAAGCCGACAAAACGCAAACCACGCGCTGATGTTGCCGTTCAATAAAACAGTCTCCGGCCGCGTTATTTGCGCGACAGTCTGCGTGGCTGCGGTCGCGTTTCTTGCCCCCGCACATGCGCAGATGCCCGCTACGCATCCCGCCGCGGCGCCGGGACCTTTAACTAGTGAAGCGCTGACGGCCGCCGCATTGCCGCCAGCCGCCACGCCACCTGTAACTTCATCATTCGCTTGCACCACGCCACCAGAACTTGCGCGTTTTGATAACCCGCTTCGGCACGCCGGCCGGCGTATCGCCGCAGGGGAGTCGCTGACAATTGTCGCGGTCGGTTCTTCTTCAACTGCTGGTGCCGGTGCTAGTTCGCGCGCGGCAAGCTATCCGAGCCGCCTTGAGGTCGAGCTGAAACAGCGTTTCCCGGCGCTCAACGTCACGGTGCTCAATCGCGGCATTAACGGCGAAGAGACCGCGCAGATGATGGCGCGGTTTGAGAGCGACGTTCTTTCTGCGCGCCCTGATCTCGTGCTCTGGCAGGTCGGCACGAACTCAGTGCTGCGCGACCATCCGCTGAAGCCGCATTCGGTCCTGCTGCGTGAAGGCATCGCGCAACTTAAGGCAGCGGGAGCCGACGTCGTGCTGATCGACATGCAATTTGCACCGCGGGTCGTCGCCAAGTCTGAGACGCAAGGTATGGAAGATCAGATTGCGCTCACTGCCAAAGAGGCGGATGTCGATCTGTTCAACCGTTTCGCGGTCATGCGCCACTGGCACGAGGCTGAGCACATACCGTTCGAGGCTTTTGTTGCGCCGGATCAGCTGCACATGAACGACTGGGGCTACGACTGCGTGGCGAAACTCCTCGCCAGCGCGATCACCGATGCGGCGACCCGCCCGACCGCATCGGCCGCCGTGCATTCCGGACGCTGATCCGTCCGGCCATCTTTAGCGAGCACCACTGCGGGCGGCTCACACCGCGTCTAATGCGGCGAGTACGTCTTCGACGATGTCGTCGGGATGTTCAAGGCCCACGGAAACACGCACGAAGCCGTCGCTGATGCCGAGCTCGGCGCGCTGCGCCGGGGTCAGGCGCTGGTGCGTTGTTGTCGCCGGATGGGTGATCAGGCTTTTCGCATCGCCGAGATTGTTGCTGATGCGGATGAGCTTGAGCGCGTCCTGAAACCGGAACGCCCCTTTTTTTCCACCCTCGATCTCAAAGGCGACGAGCGTAGAGCCACCGCGCATCTGTTTCTGAGCAATCTTGGCCTGTGGATGGTCGGGCCGGCCGGGATAGATCAGCCGGGTGATCTTCGGGTGTTCGGCCAACGTAACTGCGAGGGTCGCCGCGCTGTCGGTCTGCCGCCGAACTCGCACCGGCAGGGTCTCAAGGCCCTTGAGCAGCACCCAGGCATTAAACGGCGATAGCGACGGGCCAGTCTGACGCAACAGGGTGTGAATGTGCTTCTGGATGAAGTCCTGTGACGCGAGGATGATCCCGCCGAGACAGCGACCCTGTCCATCGATGTGCTTGGTGGCAGAATAGACCACGCAATCGGCGCCGAGCGCGAGCGGGCTTTGATAGATCGGTGTGGCAAACACATTGTCGACCACGAGCGTTGCGCCGGCTTCGTGGGCAATCTGCGCGACCGCGGCAATGTCGATCACCTCGAGCGTGGGGTTGGTCGGCGTTTCCAGGAAAAACGTTTTGGTATTCGGCTGCACTGCGTCGCGCCACTGATCGAGATCGGTGCCATCGACCAGCGTCGAGGCGACCCCGTAACGCGGCAGATAATCCTCGACGATGTAACGGCACGAGCCGAACAGGGCCTTCGCGGCGACTACGTGATCGCCGGCCTTGAGCTGGCCGACCAGCGCCAGCGTGACGGCCGCCATTCCGGTCGCGGTTGCGCGAGCGGCCTCGGCGTTTTCGAACGCCGCCATGCGCTCTTCGAACATCGCGATTGTGGGATTGGCAAAGCGGGAATACTGGAAGCCCGGTTCTTCGTTTTTGAAACGGCGCTCGGCCTGAGCGGCGCTGTCATAGACGTAGCCCTGAGTGAGAAACAGCGCTTCCGAGGTCTCGCCGAATTGCGAGCGCAACGTGCCAGCATGCACCAGACGAGTCTCGGGGCGGTAACGATCAGGCGTTGACGCGGTCATGTGGCCCTCCTCATTGGCCAAACAAAAACCCGGCCGGGAGGAATGATCCTCGGGCCGGGCTCACGCGTCCCCGGCCTTTTAGCAATTTGTTTTACGTGGCTTGCAAGCCGGCCGGCTCAAATGACCACGGGATAAAGCGCGTCTTACGCCGCGTCTGCCTTTCCGTCAAGCCGGGCATCGGCTTAGATCGCCCATATAAATCCTCCCTCGCGAAGCGGGGGAGGGGGACCGCGCTTGGCGCGGTGGAGGGGGCTGGCTTGTTCCGAGCGAGCCGCCACTTGCCCCTACCGTCTCGCTTCGCTCGCCGCCTCCCCCGCAAGCGGGGGAGGAAAAGTTTGGTGATCGCGTGCCGCTGTCTTTTGCGCCCAACGACAAGGGAATTCTGCCTGACCGTATGATCGCGGCGTTGGCCGAGGCGGGCGGGATTCGTCCATCGCAGCCGTTCGCGGCCGATCAAATCCAGCCGGCAAGTCTCGACCTTCGGCTCGGCGCCATTGCCTATCGCGTCCGCGCGAGCTTCTTGCCTGGCCCTGGCACTGCAGTCGCCCGACGGATCGCGGAACTGAAACTGCACGAATTCGCGCTCGTCAACGGCGCCGTGCTGGAAACGGGTTGCGTCTATATCGTGCCGCTGATCGAGAGTTTGGCGCTGCCGGCGGATATCGCTGCATCAACAAATCCGAAAAGCTCCACCGGACGCCTCGACGTGTTCACGCGGGTGATCGCCGATGAAACGCGCGGTTTCGATCGCGTTGCGCCCGGCTATCGCGGGCCGCTCTATGCCGAGATCAGCCCGAAGACTTTTCCAGTTCTGGTGCGCGAAGGTTCGCGGCTGTCGCAAATCCGCTTTCGCCACGGCGATGCAGTGCTCGATGCCGAGACCTTGCGCGCTTTGCATACGCGTGAACGGCTGGTCGATCGCGCCGAGGCGGTGATGGGCGACGGTGTCGCGGTGAGCGTCGATCTTTCCGGCGGAGGGGGCGTCGTTGGCTATCGCGCCAAGCGCCACACCGCAGTTATCGAGGTCGAACGCCGTGCCACCTATGAAGTCGCTGATTTCTGGGAACCGATCACGGCCCGCGCGGACCGCAGCCTGATCCTCGATCCCGATGAATTTTATATTCTTGCATCGACCGAAGCGGTGCAGGTGCCGCCGGACTATGCCGCGGAAATGGTGCCGTTCGATCCGCTGGTCGGCGAATTCCGCGTGCATTATGCGGGCTTCTTCGATCCTGGCTTCGGCTATGCCGGAGCGGGTGGCCTAGGCTCGCGCGCCGTGCTGGAAGTGCGTTCACGCGAAGTGCCGTTCATTCTCGAACACGGCCAGATCGTCGGCCGTCTGGTCTACGAGAACATGCTGGCGCGTCCCGACCGGCTTTACGGCACCGGCATCGGTTCAAATTATCAGGCGCAGGGGCTGAAACTATCGAAGCACTTCCGCAGCTGAGCGTTCACAATCCAGCCGACCGATCCGCTGCGAGAGACTAGCCGGTCCCGCCGACGGTAATGCGCTCCATCCGCAGCGTCGGCTGGCCCACGCCGACCGGGACGCCCTGGCCGTTCTTGCCGCAAGTACCGACGCCCTCGTCGAGCTCAAGATCGTTACCGACCATCGAGATGCGATTGAGATCGGTCGGGCCGTTGCCGATGAGCATGGCGCCTTTGATCGGCGCGCCGCGCTTGCCGTTATCGATGCGGTAGGCCTCGGTGCACTCGAACACGTATTTGCCCGAGGTGATATCGACCTGGCCGCCGCCGAAATGCACGGCGTAGATGCCGTTCTTCACCGAAGCGATAATCTCTTCAGGGTCGCGCGTGCCGGCGAGCATGTAAGTGTTGGTCATGCGCGGCATCGGTACGTGGGCGAAGCTCTCGCGCCGGCCATTGCCGGTTGGTTTCATGTCCATCAGCCGCGCGTTCTGGCGGTCCTGCATATAGCCGACCAGAATGCCGTCCTCGATCAGGACGGTGCGATTGGTTGGCGTGCCTTCATCGTCGATCGAGAGTGAGCCGCGGCGGAGCGCCATGGTTCCATCGTCGACGACGGTCACGCCCTTGGCGGCAACGCGTTGTCCCATCAGTCCTGCGAAGGCCGAAGTCTTCTTGCGGTTGAAATCGCCTTCGAGCCCGTGACCCACCGCCTCATGCAGCATGACTCCCGGCCAGCCCGGGCCGAGCACGACGTCCATTTCGCCGGCCGGCGCTGGCACCGCATCGAGATTGATCAGCGCCTGGCGGACCGCATTGTCGGCGGCGTGTTGCCACGTATCGGTGACGATGAAGCGCTCATAGCCTTCGCGGCCGCCATATCCGGAGCTGCCGGTTTCCTGGCGGTCGCCATCGCCGACGACGACCGATACGTTAAGGCGCACCAGAGGCCGCACGTCGCGATAGGTCTCGCCGTCGGCGCGGACAATCTCCACCGCCTGCCAAGTGGCGCCGAGGCTGACCGAGACCTGCCGCACACGCGGATCCTTGGCACGCACATAAGCGTCGATGGTTTCAAGCAATCGCGCCTTGGTTTCAAAACTCGGGGTGCCGAGCGGGCTATCCTCGCCGTAAAGCCTCACGTTGGTCCGCGGCGGCGGGCCGGCATAATGGCCGGAATAGCCGCCCTTGACGGCGCGCACGGCGTCGGCGGCGCGGGCAATCGCGGCTTCTGAGACGTCGGAGGCGTGCGCATAGCCGACCGCTTCATCCTTCACCGCGCGCAGACCGAATCCCTGAGAGGTGTCGTAGGTCGCCTGCTTCAGCCGGCCGTTATCGAACACCAGCATCTCGGCCTGCCGATATTCCAGAAACAATTCACCGTCATCGGCGCCTTCAAGCCCGCCCGATATGATCTTGGCGAGACGCGGCCGATCGAGACCGGCGCGATCGATCAGCGAGATAGGGGTATCGGCCATCCCAGGACTCCCATGTTCTTATTGCCCTCGGCACTTCGGCTTGGGCGTTTCGCCTCAACAGATAAGCTATGCCGCGAAGTATTTCTACGTACCGATTTTCGCCTAGTTCGAGATTAGCGTCTCGGCAACAATCGGCGGCCTAATGTCCGTCCCGCAAGCGTGGATATCTGACTGGCAAGATCTGACTGGCGAAATTGGACTGGCAATTCGCACTGGCAAGAGCGGCCCCGCCAAACGCAGCCATGCTCCTAGGTCGGCGGGGCCGTTCTTTTTCCGATAATCGCGTCCGGATGCGCCTATCCCGACAGCCGCTCGATGGCGGCGCCGCAGCGTCCAAGTTTCTCTTCGAGCCGTTCGAAGCCGCGATCGAGATGGTAGACGCGGTTGACGACGGTCTCGCCCTCAGCAGCGAGCGCGGCGATCACCAGCGAAACCGAAGCCCGCAGGTCGGTCGCCATGACTTGCGCGCCTTTGAGCCGCTCCACACCTTCGATGGTAGCCCGCTCGCCCTCAAGCTGAATGCGCGCGCCGAGCCGCGCCAGCTCTTGCACGTGCATGAAACGGTTTTCGAACACCGTCTCTACGATGTGCGAAGTGCCGCGCGCTCGCGACATCAGCGCCATCAGTTGAGCCTGCAAGTCGGTTGGGAATGCCGGGAACGGCGCCGTCGTCACGTCGACCGGCTTCAGGCCAGCGCCGTTGCGCGCGATGCGGATGCCTTGATTGGTAAGCGTGACCGTCACGCCGGTTTGCGTCAGCACATCGAGGGCGGCCTGCAGCAATTCCGGCCGCGCGTTCTGCAACAGGACGTCGCCACCCGCCATGGCGACCGCCATGGCGTAAGTGCCGGTCTCGATGCGGTCGGGCAGTACGGCATGACGCGCGCCGTTCAGTTTGGCAACACCCTCGACGATGATACGCGTCGTGCCGGCGCCGGAAATGCGCGCACCCATCTTGTTGAGGCAATCGGCGACGTCGCCGATCTCTGGCTCACGGGCGGCGTTCTCGATCACGGTGGTGCCGTTGGCAAGTACGGCTGCCATCAGCGCGGTATGCGTGCCGCCGACGGTGACTTTGGGAAACACGATCTCGCCGCCCTTGAGCCCATGCGGCGCCTGCGCGACGACATAGCCGCCGTCGATTTCAATATCGGCGCCCAGCCGCGACAGCGCCATGATGAGGAGATCGACGGGCCGCGTGCCGATGGCGCAGCCGCCCGGCATCGAGACGCGTGCCCGGCCCATGCGGGCGACGAGCGGCGCAACCACCCAGAAGCTCGCGCGCATCTTTGACACCAGCTCGTAGGGCGCGGTGGTGTCGACGATGTGGGCCGCGGAAATGTGCAACGTCTGGCCATGGTCGGCGGTCTCGCCGGAGCGCTTGCCGCTCACCATGACGTCGACGCCGTGATTGCCGAGAATCCGTTGCAGCTGCACGACGTCGGCGAGCCGCGGCACGTTGTCGAGAATAAGCGTGTCCTCGGTGAGGAGGCTCGCGATCATCAGGGGAAGCGTGGCGTTCTTGGCGCCCGAGATCGGGATCGTGCCGCTGAGAGGCTGGCCGCCGACGATACGAATACGATCCATACTTTTCCCCACGGTCCGTCCCGGACCGAACCCGGCAGCGACTTATGACCCGACCGCCGCCGAGGCGCAAAGCTCAATAATTATAACAGTTACCAGCCGCTTTCGCCGGTCCTAATCGCGTCCGCGATTGCGGCGAAAGTCGGGAGCCATAGGGTCGCTAAGGGGTGTCTCGATCGCGGGCGCTTCGACCGAGCCAACTTCCGCGGCCGCGGTCGGTTCCTTGCGGCTGCGCGCCTGCGCTTTGCGGCGCTTGAGGTTTTCGCGCAAAGCCGCGGAGAGCCGCGCGTTGCGGGCCGCCTGCCGCTCAGCTTTGCCGCGGGAGACCATCGCTACCGGGGCCTAGAGTAAATTGTGAACCGCGTGCGGCGCGAACAGCCCGAGCGCCGTTATCAGAATACCGGTAAGACCCAGCACGCCGGCGAACCAGGCAAGCCCGATCAATTCGGTGATCACAGCGGCCGAAGCGAGCACAATGCCGATCTGGAACGCTGCTGATGCCACCTCGTAGTGGTGGTATTTCGCCATCGCAAGGTCACGGTTTTTCTCCGCCTCCTTGGCGTGCGCCGAGAGTTCTTTGCGGCCCTCGCCGGTGTCAGGCTCTGAATCGTAGCGTGCGGCATTCTTCTGCCAGGCCTCGATCTGTTTCTCCATCGCGGCCCTCACTGCAGGATCGCTCGCGCTTTCCGCAGTGAGCTTGAGTTCTTCGGCGGCGGTCCGCACCGTCGTCATGCGCACGGTCTTCGCCTGGAAGAATGCCCAGAGGTTCGCGGATTCCACATTGGCGCTGATCGCTTCGGTCTGCGCACTTTTGCCGAGCGTCTCCGAGAAGGACAGAAACAGCGCCAGCACTGCAATCAGGAGGCCGATTTTGCGGCTTGAGTGCGACGCATGCTCGGCATGCAGCGCATGTTCCATCTGCTCGGTCGCTTCCGGCATGTTCGCCCCCATCCGGTCAATTCCGGGCCAGCCGTGACGCGGGCCCCGAAATGACGAAAGGAATAGCATGATTTGGCTTCAGGCGCGCGGATGGGCGCTGCGATAGGCCTCGATCAGTCGCGCGGCGTCGACTTCGGTGTAGATCTGGGTCGTTGCCAGCGAAGCATGTCCGAGCAGTTCCTGGATCGCGCGTAGATCGCCGCCACGGGCGAGGAGGTGGGTGGCGAACGAATGCCGCAGCGCATGCGGGGTCGCCGTTTCGGGCAGGCCAAGCGCACCGCGTAGCCGCGTCATCGCCAACTGGACGACACGCGCCGATAGCGGCCCGCCCTTGGCGCCGACAAACAGGGGGCCGTCGCGGGGCAGGTCGTACGGACAGAGCGTGAGGTAGTCGCCAATCAGTTTGGCGACCTGTGGCAGCACCGGGACCATGCGCTGCTTGCGGCCCTTGCCTGTTACGGTGATGACATCGGGTGCTCTGGCCCTAAATTCTTCACGGGTCAGGCCTAGCGCCTCGGAAATCCGCAAGCCGCTGCCGTAGAGCAAAGCCAGCACCGCCGCGTCGCGCGTGTGAATCCAGGGCTCGCGGTCGTCTCCAGCAGCGAGATCGGCGTCGGCGAGGCGCTTTGCGGCGCTGGCGGCAAGCGGCCGTGGCAGGGTCTTGCCGATCTTCGGCGCCCGCACGGTACCCAGAGCGCCGACCTTGCCCCTGTCGTTACGCTCCAGATAGCGCGCGAAGCCGCGGACCCCTGCGAGCGACCGCATCAGCGACCGGCTACCGATGTCGGCATTGCGGCGCGCCGCCAGGAAGGCGCGCACATCGGCGGGTGTGAGTTCGGCCAGTTCTTTCAGCGATGGCGGTCCGCCGAGATGCTCGGCTAGGAAGGCCAGAAACTGCAGGACATCGCGCCGATAGGCCTCAAGGGTCTTGGGCGAATAGCAGCGCTCATCACCGAGATACCGGAGCCAGCCTTCGATTTCGGCAGCGACTTTGGGTGCGATGAAATCCGGTTCAGTCTTTCGCATGGCCGCTTTTCTGCCCTGTAGCCTGCCTTGGAGGGCAGGATAGGTGCGGCACCCTTTCCCCTTCCTAAAGCCCCAAAAAACTTCCTAAGCGCAGAGAATCGGCACAACCTGCGCCATGATCAGGCGTGTCGTCGATGTTTTGGTCCCGGTCGCGCTCGACCGGGCCTATTCCTACCGGGTGCCGGAGGCGCTTGAACTCGCACCAGGCGACATCGTCAGCGTGCCGCTTGGCGCCCGAGAGGCGACCGCGGTGGTCTGGGCGGAGAACCCCAAGCCTAACCCCCGCCTCGATAACCGCCTCAAGGACGTCGAAGAAAAGCTCGAACTGCCGCCGCTGCGCTCGGAATTGCGCAGTTTCGTCGACTGGGTCGCCAACTACACGATTGCTTCGCGCGGCATGGTGCTGCGCATGTGCTTGCGTATGGGGGAGCACCTTGGACCCGAGCGCGAGCGCGTTGGCGTGCGGTTGGCCGGCCCGGCTCCGCAGCGCGTGACCCCGGCGCGCCAGCGGGCCTTGTTGCTCCTTACAGACGGAATGCTGCGCAGCAAAAGCGACGCAGCCCGTGAAGCCGGTGTCAGCACCGGCGTGATCGATGGCCTGATCGATGAAGGCACTCTGGAGACACTCGTGCTGCCGCCCGAGCCGGTGGTCGAAAAACCTGATCCCGATTTCGCGCCACCCGACTTCACCCACGACCAAAGTGCCGCCGCGGCGGAACTGAGAGCGATGGTCGCCAAAGGCGGCTACGCAGTGACGCTCCTCGACGGGGTCACCGGCTCGGGCAAGACCGAGGTCTATTTCGAGGCTGTGGCCGACACTTTCCGGGCCGGCCGGCAAAGCCTGGTCTTGATGCCGGAGATTGCGCTCACTGCCCAATTCCTCGACCGCTTTGCCGCGCGCTTTGGTGTCCGTCCGGCGGAATGGCATTCGGAATTGTCGCCGCGTCGGCGGGCGCGAACCTGGCGCGGTGTTGCGAACGGCGACGTTTCCGTCGTGGTCGGCGCGCGCTCGGCGCTGTTCCTGCCTTACGCCGATCTCGGGCTGATAGTCGTCGATGAGGAGCACGACGCCGCCTACAAGCAGGACGACGGCGTGCGCTATCACGCCCGCGACATGGCGGTCGTGCGCGGCCACATCGCGCGCATCCCGGTGGTGCTGTCGTCGGCGACGCCCTCGCTCGAAACCGAGGTTAATGCCCGGCGGGGCCGGTACCGGCGGCTGGCGCTGCCGGAGCGTTTCGGCGGCCAGCGGATGCCCTCGGTCGAGGCGATCGATCTGCGCCGGGAGCGGCCGCCGCCCGGACGCTTCATTGCGCCGACGCTTGCCGGAGCGGTGCAAACCGCGATTGAGCGCGGCGAGCAGGCGTTGTTTTTCCTCAATCGCCGCGGCTACGCGCCGCTGACCTTGTGCCGCGCCTGCGGCTTTCGCTTTTCATGTCCCAACTGCGACGCCTGGCTGGTCGACCACCGCTTTCGCCGGCAACTGGTCTGCCACCATTGCGGCTTCGCCACGCCGCAACCTGCCGAATGCCCGCATTGCCATGCGGCGAATTCTTTTGCCGCCATCGGGCCGGGTGTCGAACGCCTCGAAGAGGAGGTGCGCGCGCTGTTTCCGCAGGCGCGTCTTCTGGTGCTGTCCAGCGACCTGATCGCCACGGTCGAGCAACTGCGCCAGGAGCTGGACGATGTCGCCCAGGGCCGCTTTGATATTGTCATTGGGACCCAGCTGGTGGCGAAAGGCCATCACTTCCCGAAGCTCAACCTCGTCGGCATCGTCGACGCCGACCTCGGGCTGAACAATGGCGATCCGCGCGCCGCCGAACGCACTTTTCAGCTGCTGCATCAGGTGGTCGGTCGTGCCGGACGTGACGCCGGCATTGGTCGCGGCTATCTGCAGACCCACCAGCCCGAGCATCCGGTGATGCGCGCGCTGATCGCGCAAGACCGTGAGGCGTTCTACGACGCCGAGATCGCTATGCGCGAGGCCGCGCACTATCCGCCATTCGGACGGCTCGCGAGCCTCCTCATTTCCGGCGCCGACAAACACGAGACGCAATCTTACGCCCGGGCGCTGGCGCGCGCGGCGCCGCCGCTTGACGACGTCCGCATCCTCGGCCCCGCCGATGCGCCACTTTCTCTGGTCCGAGGCCGCCACCGCTTGCGCTTGCTGGTCAAAGCGCCGCGCGCTTTCGATCTCTCGGCCTACTTGCGCGAATGGCTCGCCACCGCGCCGAAGGCCAAGGGCTCGATCAAGCTCGACATCGACGTCGACCCGCAGAGTTTTTTGTAGGCGACGCGAATGTAGCCTGGATGAGCAAAGCAAAATCCGGCGACAGCTTACGAGCTTACGCGGTCGTTCCCGCATATCGCTTGCGCTCATGTGGGCTACTTGCTGCGGAGTTTTAACGAGGACGCGCGGCATCTAACCTAGCCGCGCAGCTACTTCACTGTCTTCCAATATTTTTCAAAAAATCCTCGGGCATCGAGTGTCCCATGCGAGGCACCAGTGGCAGCTTTGCTGCCGATACAATGCCAGGAATAGAGCGAGTCATGCCCGGCGACATAAAGCGGAACGGATTCCGTATCCGGATGCGTTTCGCACCAGCGCGCCACAGCCGGCAGGTTTTTCCTGGTGTTGGCCTTGCCGCACGGCAGGTTGGCGCCGACGAAGCAGACTTTTACAGCGCCGCCGGCGCAGCGGTAGTAGGCTGCGTTGGCTGCGTAGTGGCCACGGATATTGAACAAACGGCGGATGGCCGGTGCGAGAGAAGGCGGCGGCGTCTGCAGCGTGTCGTCGGAGCTGATGCGGGCGCAATACGCGCGCGGGCTTTCATTAGCCGCGGGTGCTGCAAATCCGGCGCGCGACAATAACGCCGCGCCGAACGACGCGACGATTACGGTGAGCGCGACGCGAGGGATCGACTGCGGTTGCATGGCCATTATCTTCGCAGTCTCTAGCTGGTGAACAATGATTGAATGGATGTGTACCACTGCGCGGCAGGTCCCATAAGTAAAAGTACCAACTTCCCATTTTCGCGATAATTAACAGCGCTCCAGTCTAATGACGGTGCGCTTGCGTAGTCCGGCTTAGGGACGGCGGTATTGCGCGAGCTGGGCATCCGTCGACTTCATGCACAACAATTCCGTTTTGGAGGATATCCCCGCGGGTCCCGATCAGGCGAAGCTGCAGACGGCTATCAGCGCCGAGCAGATCAAGGCGCTTTATCAAACGCCTGCGATCATGCTGTTCAACGCGGTCAACGCCGTCATTCTTGCCGCGGTGCTCTGGCAGGCTTATCCCGCGTGGGTTCTGCTGCTGTGGGTCGGGCTGTTCTGCGGCGTGCTCAGCGCCCGTTTCGTAGAGCGTGCTCGCTTTTTGAGGGAGCCGTATGCCGCCGACCATGCGGCTGTCTGGGCGAAGCGTTTCAGCACCGGCGCCGCTGCAACGGGTTTGCTCTGGGGCCTTTCGGCGTCTGCCATCTTTGTGTCGCCGGATCCGCTCACTCACGTTGTCGTCGCGTTTGTGATTGGCGGAATTACGGTCGGCGCGGTTTTTCAGCAATCGGCGTATCTGCCGGCCTTTCTCGCCTTCACGCTACCCGCCGTCGTCCCACAAGTCGTTTGTTTCCTGGTGAAGGGAGACCGCGCCTCCGTCGCCATGGGCCTCATGCTGGCGGTCTATGCTGTGGTCGTCGCGCTGATGGGGCGCTACATCAACCGACGGATCGTCGAGACCGTGCGACTGAGGCTCGACCACATCGCCGCGAACAATGAACTGCGTGCCGCGGTGGCTGACAGCAAGGCGGTGCTCAACGAAATCGAGCAAATCTACCGGTATTCACCGGTCGGCCTCTGTTTCATGGATGTCAACCATCGCTTCGTGCGGATCAATGAGCATATGGCGGAGATCAATGGGCTGCCCGTCAGCGCTCATATCGGCCGCACCTTGCGTGAAATCATTCCCGGACTTGCGGACGAGGTCTTGGAGCTGCACCGGCCGGTCTATGAGCGCGGCGAGCCCGTTCTGAACGCGGAAATTCATGGCGCGACGCCCGCGGCGCCAGATGTCCCGCGCTGTTGGTTGGCAAACTTCTTCCCGTTCCGATCTGAATCCGGGGAGGTGACCGGCCTGATCGGGATGGTACTGGACATCACCGCTCTCAAGAATGCGCAATTGGCCTTGCAACAGAGCGAGGAGCGCTTCCGAACCATCTTTGACTTGGTCAGTGACCTCATATTTGTCCGCGAGTTCGAAACCGGCGCTGTCGTTGAGGTCAATCAACGCGCTTGCGAAATGCTCGGCTACACGCGTGATGAGTTGCTTACTCAGAAAGTTGGGGGGCTCGCCCAGAACGAACCGCCGTACACCGCCGCGAATTTTTTGTTGGAGGTGCGCAAGGCGCGATCCGGGATGCCGCAGACGTTCGACTGGCGCGCCAAGACCAAGGACGGCCGGTTGCTTTGGGTGGAAGTCTCGCTACGCCGCGCCAAGTTCGGCGGACGAGAATTGTTGTTGTCGACGGCCCGCGAAATTTCGCGGCGCAAAGAGGCCGAAGATCAACTTAAGAAGTTGGCGCAGTTCGACCTTCTCACCGGATTGGCCAATCGCGGCGTATTCGTCGCCGAGGTCGGACGGGCCATTGAGCGTGCGCGCCGCGGTGAACGCGGGTTCGCGGTGCTTTATCTCGATCTCGATCATTTCAAGGATGTCAACGACACGCTGGGACATCCCATCGGGGACCGGCTGCTCCAATCAGTCGCCGAGCGGCTGCAGACGAACGTCAGAGTGGTCGACACGGTGGCGCGATTTGGCGGCGACGAATTTGCTTTGCTGATGGCTAATATTGCCGATCCCACCGACGCCGGAGTACTTGCGAACAAACTCCTGCAAATCATGAGCGAGCCTTTTGTGCTTGACGATAACCAAATCCAAGCCGGCGTCAGCATCGGCATTGCGACTTATGAGCCGGGCGCGGCCGATGCCGAATCTCTTCTCGCGCATGCGGACGTCGCGCTCTATCTGGCGAAATCAGAAGGACGCCACACCTATCAATTCTTTACTGACGCTATGGACGCGGAAGTGCGCCAACGCGTGACACTGACATCTGAGCTGTATGCAGGGATTGCGGCCGGCCAGTTGTCTCTGGTGTACCAGCCTCAGGTGGACATGGAGACCAGCCGCCTCGTTGGGCTGGAGGCTTTGGTCCGCTGGAATCACCCGACGCGCGGTGTCCTCTCGCCCGGCGAGTTTCTGCCTGCGGCCGAGCGCAGCGGCCTCATCGTTATGCTTGGAAACTGGGTTTTGCGCTCGGCTTGCCGGCAGGCTCAGCAATGGCTGGAAAGCGGCATCGCGCTGCCGCCAGTGGCCATCAATGTCTCAGCGCTGCAGTTCAAGGCGTCTCGCGATCTGGAAAAGGAAATCGATACCGTGCTCGCGGACACTGGCCTGCCGCCCGGTTTGCTGGAAATCGAGATGACGGAAACCGCGCTGATGGGGACCTCGAGCGCGCACGACAACGTCGTCGACCGGCTGCGCAAGCGCGGGCTCCGGATCGCGATCGACGATTTCGGCACCGGTTATTCGTCGCTGCTTTACCTTCGGCGCTTTCCGGTCGATCGGATCAAGATCGCGCAGGAATTCGTCAAGGATATCGGTGTGGAAGCCAACGATACCGCGATCGTCAAGGCGGCAATCGGTCTGGCGCGCGAGTTGGGCATCGGTGTGCTCGCCGAAGGAGTGGAAACGGCAGATCAACTGAGTCTGCTGTATCGCTGGGGTTGCCGACAGGCGCAGGGATTTTATTTTGCGGCACCCATGCCGGCGGAGGACATTCTGCCTCTACTGCGCACCGGCAGCGTCTTACGCTGGTTGGCGGGGCCATCGACCGGCCCCAGCTATTCGGGTCGCCTCGGCGTGATCAAGTCGGGCCGCTCTCACCGCGCGCCCAAGAGCAGCACGGCACACTAAACACAAACGGCACGCTAGACACAAAAGGCACGCTAGACACAAAAGGCCCCGCTGACCCGCGCTTTTTTTGGTTCCAGACTTGACCGCCTGCGAACATCCGGCATCGTGTAAGCGATGACGGCGACCATTCAGACTATATTGCTGTTGCTTGCGGTGCTGGTGGTCGTGGCCGTCGTGGCGCGGCGGCTTAACACGGCGCCGTCAATCTTACTCGTCGTTGCCGGGATTGCGCTGGCGCTCATTCCGGGCCTGCCGCGCGTTGCACTCGCCCCGGAATTGGTGCTGCTCGGAATCCTGCCGCCGCTGATTTATTCGGCGGGCGTCACCATGAGCTGGCGCGAATTTCGTTTCAACCTGCGGCCGATCACGCTCCTGGCGTTTGGCGGCGTGATCTTCACAACTGCCGCGGTGGCGGCAGCGGTGCACTTTGTGCTCGGCATGCCCTGGGCGGTCGGCTTCGTGCTCGGCGCCATCGTGGCGCCGACTGACGCGGTCGCCCCGCTGGCGATCATCCGGAATCTGGGTCTGCCGCGCCGGCTGATTGTCGTGCTCGAAGGTGAGGGGCTCGCCAACGACGCCACGGCCTTGATCCTCTATCGCTTTGCGGTTGCCGCCGTAAGCAGCGGCCTGTTCTCGCTCGGCGAGGCAGCAGGCACGTTCGCCCTCATTGTTGTTGGCGAAATCGCCTACGGTATCGGTGTCGGTTGGGCAAGTCTGCGGCTGCGCCGCTGGGCGCGCGATCCGCAAGTCGAGATCACGCTGTCGCTGTTGACGCCTTACGCGGCGTTCCTGGTGCCCCAACATCTCGGCGGCTCGGGCGTCCTCGCCACCGTAGCCGCCGGCCTATTCGTGAGCTGGAATGGGCCGTTGCTCATTCCGGCGGCGACGCGACTGCAGGGCATCTTCTTCTGGGACCTCTTGGTCTATCAGCTCGAAGGCATTCTCTTCCTGGTGACCGGTATGGAGACGCGGCCGCTGCTGGAACGCAGCGATACGGTCCTGATGCGCGACTTGGCGGTCGCCGTGCCGCTGACCGTCGCCGTGATCGTGGCCGCGCGGTTTATCTGGGGCTACCCTTCAGTCTATCTGCCGCGCTGGCTGATCCCGGCTCTGGCGCGCCGAGATCCGCTGCCGCCCTGGCAATGGAGCCTCCTTCTCTCCTTTGTCGGCGTGCGTGGTGTGGTTTCGCTCGCGGCGGCGCTCGCCATTCCGTTTTTCACTTTTTCCGGCGCGCCGTTTCCGGGCCGCGATCTCATTATCTTTGTGACTTTCGGCGTCATCGTCGTCACGCTCGTCGGCCAGGGGCTGGCGTTGCCGGCGGTCGTGCGCTGGCTCGCTTTACCGCATGACGCCGAAGATGAGCGCCGCCGCGAACAGGACGCCGAGATTACCGCGCGGCTCGAAGCTTTGAAGGTGGCGCAGGGCCGACTCGATGGAATTGCCGCCGACGGTAACACTGACCCAAACGTGCTCGCGATCTTGCGCGGGCGCCACGACCATCGAGCCGGGCAGGTGGCGAGAGAGGCGGGCGGGCGCGAAGCGGTTGCGGCGGCAGCGGAGCTGCGGGCAGATTTGATCGCCGCCGAACGCGAATACATCTATGGCCTGTTGAAGGACGGCGTGATTACCGACGAAGCGCGCCGGCGGATCGAGCGCGAGCTTGATCTCGAGGAGGAAAGTCTGGCGTTCAAAAGGGCAAGCGAGGCCGACCCGCCGCTTTAGCACAGTGCGAATGGCTCGCCGTCGCCAGCGGTTGATGCTACTGACGAAAATCTAAGGTGCATAATCCTGAGGGTGCATAATGTCGCAAACGATGCCGCCGTTGCCTGCCAATCAGCAGTTTTGCCGCAGCTGCGGCCAAATCATTTCCAGCCTGGCGCCGACCTGCCCGCACTGCGGCGCACCGACCGGCGGACGAATGGCGCCACTGGACGCCAGCCCCAAGAGCCGCCTTGCCGCGCTGTTGTTGTGTTGGTTCCTCGGGATATTCGGCGCTCACCGGTTTTATGTCGGCAAGGTTGGTACTGGCGTCCTCCAGATATTCACCCTCGGCGGTTTGGGTATCTGGACATTCATTGATTTCATTATGATCATCGTCGGCGCTTTCAAAGACATTGACGGCAGGCGCGTCATTGTTTGGACAGACTGATGCTCTATCATCCGGCCGGGTGCATGCTGTAAAAGCGCCAACCTGATTACCTTGAAACGAATGAAAAGTGAGGAGCAGACGTGATGAGATCGACTGTTATTTCGGCAATTCTTTTGTCTTTTGCATTCGGGACCGGAGCGGTTCTGGCGCAGGACACCCCGCCGGCCACATCGGACCAACCGGCCGCGTCGTCCAAAATGAGCGCCCAGAAGAAAGCCATTTCCAAATCTTGCATCGATAAGGCCAACGCCAAAGGGCTGCACGGCGACGCGCGGAAGAAGTTCAAATCGGCGTGCAAAAAAGCTGCCAGCAAGGTCGAGTAAACGCCGCTGGATACCAGTCGTCGGCGGCTTGTTGTCGCGAGGCTAAGCGAGGTAGGGCCGCTGACGACTTTTTCGGCTTTTGCAACTAACCCTGCTGCGCAGCGCCGTTGCCAGCACGCGCAATAAAGCGCAGGCCAACGGCACCTTCTCTCGACCATACAATTTTGCAAAGCATGGCGATGTCGCCGCTTGGCGTGAACCGCAGGACGAATTCGTCGGGCAGAGTGGTGCGCGCGCCAACGGCCAATTTTGCACCGGTCCTCGACAGATTGACTGCGGTGCATTTCAAGAGGGGAGAGCCGTCGCCGAAATCAATCCAGGCCGGGCAATTGACCTCGGTCCGCGGGGCTGGAGCTTTTTGTTCCACGATCGACCGCCGAACGGCTGTGTTGCTGGTCAGTCCGGAAACTTCGAGACGTCCGCGAACATGGCGGCCATGATGCCTTGTTAGGTCGCGTATCGTTAGCGGGATTTGAAAATCGGCATAAGCGTTAATCCCGACGGCCGGTTCGCCGCTCGGTCCAATCGCTCCCGCGACTTATTCAGAGTCTGCTGATGACCGTGTAGGAGAGATAGACGAATAGCGCGCATCCAAGCACGGTGAGGAGGCTGGCGAGCACGAGGTCGGCGCGCTCACCGGGGCCGGGCAGCGTCTCCTCGCTGTCGATCTCGATTGCGGTCTTGCGAAAACGGAAGATCGCCAAAGCCATCAGGCCCGCGCCGAGCGCAATCAAGATCAAGCCGGCGGTATTGCCGACGAGTTGTCCGGTCGGCGACAGCGCGCGTCGAGCCAGCGTTTGTCCGGCGATCTGCAGGAATAAATCGAATCGCTCGACCAGGAAGCCGAAGGCCATGACTGCGATTGCGGTGCGGACCCAAGCCAAAAAGGTCCGCTCGTTGGCAGCGTGATCGCTGTATCGTCGAATCATCGTTGCTATCGTCCTCGTTGCTTCCGCCGCGCCATTCGAGCGGCCATTCCACTTTCATCAATGGAGACTATACTTCCCGCGCCGTGGTTGAGCATCGATGCGGTCGGTCGCTTGGCATCGATCGGGACATTGTAACTCAATCATGGTGGAGAAGGCTGCGATGACCTGGCGAATTCCGACCGATATATTCCTCGACATCCATGTTGCGCTGAGCCTGATTGGCTTGGTGCTCGGCTTGATCGTTGTCTACGGGCTGTTGAGCGGCGAAGTGCTTGGTGCGTGGACGGTGCTCTTTTTGGCCGCGTTGATCCTGACCAGTGTAACCGGCTTTCCCCTGCCGCCGTTCGGTCTCGATCCGCCGCGCACGGTCGGTTTTCTTTCGCTGGTTTTGCTCGCGATCGCGGTGGCCGCGATCTATGCGTTCCGGCTGCGTGGCGCCTGGCGCTGGATTTATGTCGTCACCGCGATGATGGCGCTCTATCTCGATGCGTTCGTCGGAGTCATTCAGGCATTCGCCAAGCTTACATTCCTGCATACGCTAGCGCCGACCCAGTCGGAGCCGCCGTTCCTGATCGCGCAGGTGATCGTGCTGCTGATTTTTATTGCACTCGGCATCATGGCGATACGCCGGTTCCATCCCGAGCATATGGTGTAGTAACCGGATATCTTCGTGCTGTGCTGGTACATCAGCCCGAATTGGCTCCGGCGGGAGCGATTGTCGTACCGATGCAGCGATGGCGCGTAAGTCGGTAGCGACGGCCGGATATTTTCCGGCCAATTCGTCAAGGTTGCCGATTTCGACATCGGCTGGCACCACGCCGGGCCACTCGGTGCTTCCCCCCAAGAACCATCGATGACGCCCAAGCAGCCGCGCGGTGTGAAAGGTGTTGCCTGGAATGCGTAGTTGTACGCGTTGCCCGCCGCGCAGGTCGGGTCCGACGATGACCCGCTCGGTGGAGCCGTCGGCGTGCAAAAGGAACAGCTCAATCGGATCGACAAGATAATAGTGGTAAAGTTGGTCGTTGCGAATGCGATGCAGGCGCACCGGCGCGATCGGCGTTACCATGAAGTAAAGCGCGGAGCCCAAGGGCCGCCCATCGGCGAACGGCGGCGGTAGGCTGCCCGGTGCGATCGATTGCTTGCTTAAGAATGTCAGCCGCACGAACCCGCACGTGGCGTTGGGTTCGAGCTGCAACAGTTTGCGAATTTCGTCGGCGGTCATTTCACCGGTCATGGACCTCACCTTAGGCATCGCAATCGGATGAGCTTGCGAGCGGGCCACGCCCGCGGGCGCCAGCGCCGCAGCGCCAACCAACGCAGCCGCCTCTAAAACGCGCCGTCGGCCAACCTTAGGCGAGCCAGAACTCTTCACGACTGCCTCCTGTCGATAAACTCTAGGCCTGTGACAATGCCGACGCAAACCTCATCGCGCGCGAGGTCTCGATTGTCGCTTTCGTTTAACACCCGGGCACGGCGCGAATTTCCCGCGTTGTGCGGCCACGAGTATTGCCGTCAGTGAAACTTCTCCTCCCGGGCCAATTTTTCGATGATAGCCACCATTCGCTTCTCTCTGGTTTCGGGCGTCTTCGCCGTCTGGAGTCGGTAAACTATCGAATACAGATTGGTTCTGTTGAGTGTTTCAAAGAAGGTCTTTGCCTTTTTGTTGCGCGAGATTTTCCTTAAGAAATCGTCAGGCACTGTCGCGGTGCCAGAGGAATTATAGGCCACTTTCCAGCGACCATCCGCCTTTGCGGCGTTCACCTCTCGCAGTCCGAAAGGAGTCATTTCCCGGGTCGCGATAAGACGTTCCGCATGCCGCGTGTTGATCCTGGACCAACGGCTTTTGTGCCGCCTCGGACCAAATTTCTGTAACCACGACTGCTCATCATGCGGCTTTTTTTGTCCATCAATCCACCCAAAGCAAAGCGCTTGATCAAGCGCCTCCGCGTACGTCACGGTAGCCACTCCAGAGTTCTTTTTGTAGATCCGCAGCAAAAAGCCTTCCGATTGCCCATGGTTTTCCGCGAGCCATGTTCGGAACTCACTCGACGATCTGAAACTGATTGTTTTCATTTCGAACTACGACTTGGTGCGTTTTGACCGCGGCTTTTGTTTGGCGCGCGGGGGAGGGGCAAATTTCTTGCGCTGTGCGATCGCGAGCGCGCGGCCGGCCCATGCCGCAAGCTCTTCGGGATCGTCATAGAGCCGCTCCGGCAGCCGCCAATATGACAGCGAAGCTCGGCCAACGCGGCCTCTGCTTTTGGCGCGGGTGTAGACGAAAGGCTTGCTGCCCTCGCGCTCGAAGTCCGGGATGCTCGTCTCGTCCACTTTGAGAAAGATCGCGCCGTCAAAGACAAGCCCGAACATTAGACCTTCGGACCAGATGCCGGCGCCACCGAACATGCGCTTTACCGTCACCGCGCCGAATGGCGAGAAAAGTTCGCGGATGAATTCGGGGTCCACGCGGCCTACTCGTATAAGTTTATGACCCTATTTGAATTATCATAGTTCTTTGCATCTCGTGTAGGCGGGTAGGTGGCGATCAGGCTAAGAACACTCGACCCGCGGCGAGGCCGCACACACAGCGGCTGACCAGGCTTTATGGCTCCACCTCTTCTGCAGCTCAAAGACATCGCGCTGACCTTCGGCGGCACGCCGCTTCTGTCCAGCGTGGAGCTGTCCGTCTCGTCTGGCGAGCGCGTAGCTCTCGTTGGACGCAACGGCTCAGGCAAATCTACCCTCCTCAAGATCGCAGCTGGACTGGTCAAGCCGGACCATGGCTCCGTTTTCGTGCAGCCGCGGGCCGTCGTCCGGTATCTGCCGCAGGAGCCGGATTTTTCCGGCTTTGCGTCGACGCTTGCGTATGTCGAAGCCGGTCTCGGGGCGAGCGACGATATCCATATTGCCCGGCACCTCCTGGAGCAACTCGAACTCACCGGCCAAGAAGACCCAGCACATCTGTCCGGCGGCGAGGCGCGGCGCGCCTCGCTCGCTCGCGTACTGGCTCCGTCGCCCGATATCCTTCTCCTCGACGAGCCGACCAATCATCTCGATCTCACCGCAATCGAATGGCTGGAGCGAGATCTTAATTCCAAGCGTACCGCGCTCGTGCTCGTCAGTCACGATAGGCGCTTTCTCTCCAATCTCTCGCGCTCGACGGTTTGGCTCGATCGCGGCTGCACGCGGCGCATCGACAGGGGCTTTGCTCATTTCGAGGAGTGGCGTGACACGCTGCTGGCCGAGGAGGAGCGCGAGCAGCACAAGCTCGATCGCAAGATCGTCGCCGAGGAGCACTGGATGCGCTACGGCGTCACGGGCAGGCGCAAGCGCAACATGCTCAGAGTAGGCAATCTGCAGGCGTTAAGGGAGCGGCGCCGGACTTATCGGGGCACCACAGGCACCGCCACGATCACCGCCGGATCAGCCGCGCCGTCCGGCGCGCTGGTCATCGAGGCGATCGGTGTAGGCAAGCGCTACGACGGCCGTCAAATCGTCGGCAACTTCTCGATCCGAATTGCGCGCGGCGACCGCATCGGCATCGTCGGACCGAACGGCAGCGGCAAGACAACGCTGATCAATCTTTTGACCGGCGCCTTGCCGACGGACGCCGGCACGGTGCGCCTCGGATCGAATCTTGCGATCGCCGCACTCGATCAGCATCGGGACAGCCTCGATCCCGGTGTCACCGTCACGGAGGCGCTGACCGGCGGCCGCGGCGATACCGTGATGGTCAACGGACAGCCTAAGCATGTCGTGAGCTACATGAAGGATTTCTTGTTTGCGAGTGAGCAGGCCCGCACGCCGCTCGGCAAGCTGTCCGGCGGCGAGCGCGGCCGCCTGATGCTGGCGCAGGTGCTCGCCAAACCGTCCAACCTTCTGATCCTCGACGAGCCGACCAACGATCTCGACATGGAGACGCTGGACGTTCTTGAAGACGTGCTTGGCGACTATCCCGGCACTGTCCTGCTCGTCAGCCACGATCGTGATTTTCTCGATCGCCTGGTGAGTAGCGTGATCGTGCCGGAAGGAAATGGCCTCTGGACCGAATATGCCGGCGGATACAGCGACATGCTTGCGCAACGTGGCGCGCAACCCGCTCGCGATCTTCCCAAACCGGAGCCGCAGAAAGCAGCGCAGGCTTCGGGGTCGAATATTGCCGAGCTGCCGCCGGCGAGACGGCGGATGACTTTTAAGGACAAGCACGCGCTCGACACCCTGCCCAAAACCATTGCCGCACTCCAGGCCGAGGCCGACGGCCTCAGGACAAAGCTCGACGATCCCGGATTTTATGCGCGCGACCGTGCGGCCTTCGAAAAAACCACCGTCGCGCTTACCAAGGTCCAGCAGGATATTGCCGCGGCAGAGCAGCAATGGCTCGAGCTTGAGATCCTGCGGGAAGAACTTGCGGGCGCTATTGAATCCGCCCGGTCTTGAACGGAATCACGCGAACTGCCACATCCACTTCGTCATGAATATGCCATTCCGGACCTCATCGGGCGCCGAAACCCCGTCGCCCATTGCGGCCGAGGTTGGGCGACGCCGCACCTTTGCGATCATCTCGCACCCAGACGCCGGCAAGACCACCTTGACGGAGAAGCTGCTGCTGTTCGGCGGAGCCATCCAGCTTGCCGGGCAGGTCAAAGCCAAACGCGACCGTCGATCGACCCGCTCGGACTGGATGGCAATCGAACGTGAGCGCGGGATCTCGGTCGTGACTTCGGTCATGACCTTCGAATACGGCGGTCGTGTCTTCAATTTGCTCGATACGCCGGGCCACGAGGATTTTTCGGAAGACACCTATCGGACGCTCACGGCGGTCGATTCGGCCGTCATGGTGATCGACGCCGCCAAAGGCATCGAGCCGCGCACGCGCAAGCTGTTCGAGGTGTGCAGGCTGCGCGATATTCCGATCATTACTTTCATCAACAAGATGGACCGGGAGACGCGCGACCCGTTCGATCTGATTGACGAAATCGAAAAGACGCTGGCGCTAGACGCCGCACCGATCGCATGGCCGATCGGGCGTGGGCGCGATTTCGTCGGCACCATCGACGTCAAATCCGGCGGCGTGCGGCTGCTTGATGGCGATTCCGGTTCTGCCGGCAGCTTGCGCGAAATGTCGCTTACCGAAGTCGCGGTTTTGAACGCCAACCTCGACGCGGCAACGATCGCCAGCGAGCTTGATCTAGTGCGTCATGCCTGCAAGCAGTTCGAGCCGCAAGCGTTTGCCGAGGGCCACCTGACCCCGATTTTCTTCGGCAGCGCGCTCAAGAATTTTGGCGTCGGAGATCTGCTCAATGCACTGGGCGAGTTGGCGCCGCCGCCGCGGACCCAGGCGGCAGACAAACGCGTCGTGTCGGCGACCGAGCCCGGCATGTCGGCGTTCGTTTTCAAGATTCAGGCAAACATGGATCCTAACCATCGCGATCGCATCGCCTTTGTGCGGCTTTGCTCCGGCAAGCTTACCCGCGGTATGAAAGTCAAGCAGATACGAACGGCAAAGGCGATGAGCCTGCGCGCACCGCAATTTTTCTTTGCCCAGAATCGGGCGCTTGCGGAGGAAGCCTATGCTGGGGACGTGGTCGGCATACCCAATCACGGCGCGCTGCGCATCGGCGACACCCTGACCGAAGGCGAGGATCTGAACTTTGTCGGTGTGCCCAACTTCGCGCCGGAGATTTTGCGCCGTGTTCGTTTGCCTGACGCCATGAAAGCCAAGAAACTGAGGCAGGCGCTGGAAGAACTATCCGAGGAAGGCGTCGCCCAAGTCTTCCGACCGACCGACGGTACCGCTCTCCTCGTTGGCGTGGTTGGCCCGCTTCAGCTCGATGTGTTGAAGGCCCGGCTTGCCGCCGAATACGGACTGGAAATTGATTGGAGCGCGCCTGAGTTTCAGTTCGCGCGCTGGATCTCGGCGGACGACCGCAAAACGATCGATCGGTTTGCTGCGCGTTACTCGTCGGCGATCGCCGAGGATTTCGATGGCGATCTTGTCTTTTTGGCACGCACCGCTTTCGACCTCGAATACACCGGCGAACACAACAAGGATATTTCCTTTTCCGATGTGAAAGATATTCACCGGAGAAAAGCGGCGAGTGTGAGCTGAGGCCGTAGACTTCTCGCAAGACAATGCATTGACCGGCAAAGGCTTTCGTGCCACGTCGCCTAGCCTTGAAATGAAGCCGGGTGACGAACGCAAAAATGCCTGTTGAACGCTACAACGCCGCCGAAGCGGAGGCCCGCTGGCAGAAAGTCTGGGACGAGCGCGGCATCTTCGCCACGTCGAATGATCACGCACGTCCGAAGTATTACGTGCTGGAGATGTTCCCCTATCCGTCGGGTCGCATCCATATGGGGCACGTGCGCAACTACACGATGGGCGACGTGGTGGCGCGAGTGAAGCGGGCGATGGGTTTTGCCGTCCTGCATCCGATGGGCTGGGACGCTTTCGGTCTGCCGGCCGAGAATGCAGCCGCTGAGCGCAACATCCATCCCAAGGCGTGGACCTACGACAACATCGCGGCGATGAAAGCGCAGCTCAAATCGATGGGGCTGTCGCTCGACTGGAGCCGCGAGATCGCGACCTGCGATCCGGCCTACTACAAACATCAGCAAAAAATGTTTCTCGACTTCATGCGCGCCGGTCTGGTTGAACGGCGGAAGTCGAAGGTGAACTGGGACCCGGTCGATCAGACCGTGCTCGCCAACGAGCAGGTGATCGACGGCCGCGGCTGGCGCTCCGGCGCGGTAGTCGAGCAGCGCGAGCTGACCCAATGGTTTTTCAAGATCACGGACTATTCGCAGAATCTGCTCGACGCGCTCGATACGCTCGAGCGCTGGCCGGAAAAAGTCCAGCTGATGCAGAAGAACTGGATCGGGCGCTCGGAAGGGCTCCTGGTGCGCTTTGCGCTCGATCCGTCGACCACGCCGGACGGCACCAACGAACTGGAAGTCTTCACCACGCGGCCGGACACTCTGTTCGGCGCCAAGTTTATGGCGGTGGCGCCGGATCATCCGCTTGCTGCGGCGGCGGCGAAAAAGAATCCGGCGCTCAAAGCATTCATCGAGGAATGCCGGCACCGCGGCACTGCGGAAGCCGACATCGAAACCGGCGAGAAAATGGGCTTCGACACTGGCATCAGGGCGGTGCACCCATTCGATATGTCGTGGAAGCTGCCGGTCTATGTGGCCAACTTCATCTTGATGGACTACGGCACCGGCGCGATTTTCGGTTGCCCGGCGCACGACCAGCGCGACCTTGAGTTCGCCAACAAATATAGTCTCGGCAATACACCGGTCGTTTGCCCGCCCGGCGTTGACCCAAAGACTTTTGTTATCACCGACGAGCCCTATGAGGGCGACGGCCGGATGATCAATTCTCGCTTCCTCGACGGCATGACCACCACGGGAGCCAGAGAAGAAGTCGCCCGGCGCTTGGAGAACGAGAGCGCCGGCAATCGCCCGGTTGCTCAGCGTCAGATTAATTTTCGCCTGCGCGACTGGGGCATTTCGCGGCAACGCTACTGGGGCTGTCCGATCCCGGTGATCTACTGCGAATCCTGCGGCGTGGTGCCGGCGGCGGAAAAAGATTTGCCGATCACATTGCCCGAGGACGTGACGTTCGACCGGCCCGGTAATCCGCTCAACTGGCATCCGACCTGGAAGCACGTGAAGTGTCCGCAATGCGGTGCGCCGGCGACGCGTGAAACCGACACGATGGATACCTTTGTGGATTCGTCCTGGTATTTTATCCGCTTCACCGATCCGTGGATCACAACCGCGCCGACCGATCCCAAGGTCGCCGACGCCTGGATGCCGGTCGACCAATATATCGGCGGCATTGAGCACGCGATTCTGCATTTGCTCTACAGCCGCTTCTTCACGCGGGCGATGCGGAAGACCGGACACATCGGGCTCGACGAGCCGTTCGCCGGCCTGTTCACCCAAGGCATGGTGGTGCACGAGACGTATCGAAAGCTGGACGGCGAGTGGGTAACGCCGTCGGATATTAAGATCGAGACGCAGGGCGACGTGCGTCGCGCTTCGCTCATTTCGACCGGCGAACCGATCGAGATCGGGCCGATCGAGAAGATGTCGAAGTCGAAAAGGAACACCGTTGATCCCGACGACATCATCAAAGAATACGGCGCCGACGTTGCGCGCTGGTTCATGCTGTCGGACTCGCCGCCGGAGCGCGACGTCGAGTGGACCGAACGCGGCGTGCAAGGCGCCTGGCGTTTCATGCAGCGGCTCTGGCGTCTGGCCGGTGAGGCGGGGGAGATCGCGCAATCCGCACCGGCCGATCGGCCGAGCCAGTTCACGCCCGCCGCGGCAGCACTACGCAAGGCGACCCACTACGCGCTGGCCCGGGTTAGCGATGACATCGAAAAGCTACACTTCAATGTTTGTGTTGCGCATATCTATGAGTTCGCCAACAGGATCAGTACGATCATTGGCGAAATCGAAGAGCCTGAGGGGGCCGTTGCGAACATTGGACCTGACTTTCGCTGGGCCATGCGCGAAGCGGTTAACGTTCTTATGCAACTGTTTCACCCGATGATGCCGCACCTCGCCGAGGAATGCTGGGCCGCACTGGGCCACGATACGCTGGTCGCTGAGGCTGTCTGGCCGCAGGTCGAACGCGACTTATTGATCGAGCACACGCTGACCTTGCCGGTGCAGATCAACGGCAAAAAGCGCGCGGATGTGACTGTGGCGCGCGACGCGGCGGCAGCGGAGATCGAGTCGGCCGTTCTCGCGCTCGAGGCTGTTAAAAAGGCGCTCGACGGCAAGGCGCCGAAAAAGGTGATCGTCGTGCCGCAACGGATCGTCAATGTGGTGGCGTGAGCGTTTGATGAACTGGCGCCGGTTTGCCCGGCTTCTCGTGGTGCTGGCCGCAGCGGCGATCACTGCCGGCTGCTTCGAGCCGCTGTACAAGAGCCACCCGTCCGCTGGAGGCGAAGGCGTACAGGACAAATTTGCAGCGGTCGAAATTCGGCCGGTCGTCGCCCCTAAAGGCACTCCGACCGAACGCGTCGCCGTCGCAATGTACAATGCGCTGACGTACAATTTGCATAACGGCGGCAATGGCGCGCCGCCGCTTTATCATCTCAAGGTTGACGTCACGAGTTCGCAATTCACCGCCGTCATCGATCCCACCAGCGGCCGGCCGGATGCAGCAATCGAAGTCGTAAACGCGAGCTTTGAACTGACTGAAATCGCAACTGGCAAGAGCGTGGCAAGTGGCGACGCCACTGCGCATGTGGACTACGATATTCCCGGTCCACAGCAGCGGTTTGCCGGCCAACGCGCGCGACGCGACGCCGAAGACCATGCGGTCATCGTTGCCGCCGAGGCTATCAGGAACAGACTGGCGTCATATTTCATCGCCGGGACCTGATACCGGAGCGTGATCTTTTCGTAAGACCAGCTTCCACTTTTGCCGATCATGCATTAAGTGCGGCATATGGTTGCCGTTAAAAATCACGAGGTTGACGCTTTCATTGTTCGCCTCGATCCGTCGCGGCCGGTCATACTTGTGTTCGGCCCGGACGCCGGCCTCATCAGCGAACGGGTCAACGCTATCGTCAAAGCTTCGGTCGATGACCCGAACGATCCGTTCTCGCTGGTGCGTCTGGACGGGGAGGAGGTTACCGCCAATCCGGGCCGTCTGGTCGAAGAGGCGCAGACAATACCTTTATTTGGTGGGCGCCGGGCGGTGTGGGTTAAGGCCGGCACCCGTAGCATCGCGCCCGCCGTCGAGGCACTGCTGGCTCTGCCCTCTAACGAATGCCGCGTGGTGATCGAGGGTGGCGACCTGCGCCGGACCGCGCCGTTGCGGGCGCTCGTCGAGCGCGCCAAGAACGCCGCGGCGTTGCCCTGCTACACCGATGGTGAAAAGGAGCTGGGAAGGCTCATCGACGCCGAGATGCGCAGCGCTGAGCTGACGCTAAAGCCAGACGCCCGCGCGATGCTCATGCCGCTCCTTGGCGGCGACCGGGCGGCTTCGCGTAATGAACTCCGAAAGCTCGCGCTGTATGCCCGCGGCCGCGCCGAAGTCGGCGTGGACGACGTTATCGCAGTGGTGTCCGACGCCTCGGAGCTTGCGCTGGACGATCTGGTTGATGCGGCGTTTGCCGGCCGGCCCGCTGATTTGGAGAAACAGCTCGCGAAGGTCCGCACTGCCGGCACCCCGGTCGGCTCGATCTTTTTCGCTGCCCAGCGGCAACTCGCACAGCTGCACCGCTGGCGGACAATGATCGAAGAAGGCGCGCCGTTTTCGCTCGAACGCTTGCAGCCGCCGCTGCATTTCACCCGCAAAAACCTTGTCGAAGCGGCGCTGAAGCAGTGGACTGCAGCGCGGCTTGCCAACGCCATGACGGAGCTCGCCGCCGCTGTTCTGGTATCGCGAAAAACCGCTGTTCTCGCCGACACGATTGCCGAGCGCGTGCTGTTATCTATTGCAGTGAAGGCGCGGCGCACCGCGGCGTAGTGTCTTCGGTTGGTTTAGGTCGGATTTTCCAGGCTGAAAGTCTGCGTGTCGTCGTCGTAGGCGAACGCCTCGGCGTATCTGGCCCAGGCCGTGACCGAACGCAGTGTCTCCTCCGCATCGTCGGTACTCATGTGGTCTTCCAGCTCGTCGAAGAAGCGGCTCTTCGGGGCTCCGTGATGGGTGCGCTCCTGCAGCACGCGGCGGATGTGAGCGGCAAGCGGAACCGTGGACAGAAGCTGGCGCTGGAAGATCCTTTTGCGTTCGTCGGTGTCTGCTTCCACGAATTGCTTGCCGATGTCCGTGAGCTTGATGTCGCCGCCCTCGACCTCGACGAAATGCATCATCTGCAGCGCGTCGGAAACCGGAAAAAGATCGTCGCCTTCCATATGCAATTCGTCGGCAAGGACCGGCAAGTCCGCTTTGCCGTTGAAGGGTTCGGCGGCGAGCGCTTCCAAAAGTCCGGACAGGAGATTGGCCGAAACGCGCGGAAGAATAGTGCTGATGGTTGTCGCAACAGTGCCCGGCGTCGTTCCGATCCGCGGCGGTGTTTGCGTCCGCGCGGTCATTGCGACGTAAATTTTTTCTACCAGGTCGCGGAAGGAAGGATCCAGCCGGTTGCGCGGTTGCTTGAGATCGACGGCGATCTCGCGAATGATTCGCCCCGGATTCGAGGCGAACAAAAGAATGCGGTCGCACATCAGCACCGCTTCCTCGATGTTGTGGGTGACGAGAATGACGCCTTTGATCGGCAGCTTGCCGTCACCCCAAAGCTCGAGGAAATCCGTGCGCAGGGTTTCCGCCGTGAGCACGTCGAGTGCCGAGAACGGTTCATCCATCAAAAGAATATTTGGGTGCACGACGAGCGCGCGGGCAAAACCGACGCGCTGGCGCATGCCGCCTGACAGTTCGCGCGGGTATGCGGATTCATAGCCATCGAGGCCGATGAGATCGATACCCGCGAGCGCGCGCTTTCTGATTTCCACTTCGGGCAATCCGAGCGCCTCAAGGCCGAGCTGAACGTTTTCCAGCACCGTCAGCCAGGGAAACAGCGCAAAGCCCTGGAACACCATGGCGATGCCGGGTGCGGGTGCGAGTACCGGCTGTCCGAGATAGGTGATGCTGCCACCCGATGGCGGCATCAGACCGGCAATTGAACGCAGCAAGGTTGATTTACCCGATCCGGTCCGGCCGAGCAGCCCCACGATCTGTCCCTGTGTCAGCTGCAGATCGATGCCGTCGAGAACCAAAAGCTCGCCGCCGTCGGCGCGCGGAAAGGTTTGACGAAGGGCATGGATGTCGAGGAGTGCGGTGTCCATGTGAGCCTCAACCAAGCCGGAATTTTCGTTCCGCGTAGAGATAGAGCGGCCGCCAGAACGTGCGATTGATCAGAACGACGAATAAGCTCATGACCGCGATGCCGAGTACAATGCGGTGGAAATCGCCGGCTTCGGTCTGCTCCGCAATATAAGCGCCGAGGCCCTGCGCCACGAGGCGGTCGTTTCCCCAAGTCGCCACTTCGGCAACGATGCTTGCATTCCATGATCCGCCTGAGGCGGTGATCGCGCCGGTCACATAGTAGGGAAGGACCGCGGGGATCGCGATCCGCCGCCACCACAACCAGCCGCGGACACGGAAATTGGCGCCGGCGGCACGCAGCTCGGCGGGAATTGCCATCGCTCCGGCAACGACATTGAAAAGGATGTACCACTGCGTGCCAAGGATCATCAGCGGGCTCAACCAGATATCGGGGTTGAGCCTGAACATAACGATCAACGATACCGCAATGGGGAACAATAGATTTGCCGGAAACGCGGCGAGAAACTGTGCCACAGGCTGGACGAAATTGGCGACGTAGGGTCGCGTGCCGACCCATACTCCAATCGGCACCCAAATGACGCTGGCGATGGCGATGAGGACCACAATGCGGGTCAAGGTCGCGAGCCCGAGAAGTAAGGCGGTGGCTACATCGGACGGCGTGATGTCTTCGATGACAAAGCGTCCGACTTGCCAAAGCGCGAGCGCGCCCAGCGCCGTGATGATGATGACCCATTGGAACGTCACCCAGCCATGCTGCTTTTGCTGTTCGCGCATCACCGGAGCAGCGCTTTTGGACCAGCGCGCAAGCAAAACGCGCCGCCACAACGACGCGAACGGGTGGGTGAGGCGGTCAACCAGGCGGGAGCGGCGCAGAACGGTCAGCATCCACGATTGCGGCGGTATCCCACCCGGCTCTTGTTCGAACCTGAAGCGGTCAGCCCACGCCACCAGCGGCCGGAATATCACCTGGTCGTAGATCAGGATCACGATCAGCATGGTGAGGATGGCATAGCCGACGGCGATGAGATCCTTGTGCTCAATGGCGAGCGCGATATAGGACCCGACGCCCGGGAGCGTAATCGTCGTGTTGCCGACGCTGATCGCCTCGGAGGCAACCACAAAGAACCAGCTTCCGGACATCGATAGCATCATGTTCCAGATCAGTTGCGGCGTCGCGAACGGCACATCGACTCGCCAGAACCTCATCCACGGACTGAGCCGGAAGTTGTGGGAAGCCTCCACCAATTCGGCAGGCACCGTGCGCAGCGATTGGTAGAAGCTGAAGGCCATGTTCCAGGCTTGGCTGGTGAAAATCGCGAAGATGGCCGCGAACTCGGCGCCGAGGACGCGACCCGGCGCGAGCGCCATAAAGAACACGACGGTGATCGAGATAAAGCCGAGGATCGGCACCGATTGGAGAATGTCGAGAAGCGGGACGAGCAGCCGTTCCGCCCTCCGGCTTTTGGCAGCGAGCGTCGCATAGGTGAAGGTAAAAAGCAGCGACAACGCCATGGCGATGAGCATGCGTAGTGTCGTGCGCGCGGCGTATTCAGGCAGATTGGTCGGATCGAGCGAAACCGGCTTCAATCGCAGTTCAGCCAGTGGCTGAAGCAGGTGGCGGCTCGCCTCGGAGAAGAACACCAATAGACCGAGGATCAAAAATAGCGCCAGCACATCCCAGCGGGTGAACATCCGAGGCCACCCGCCAACAGAAATAGGCACGATCAGTCGCATGGTGGCGATGCCCGATTCATCTGGAACGTTGTCACACGATCGTCATGGAAAATCGCGGCTCACCCCAATCCTGTCCGCGACTTTGATGCGATCCCATAACACCCGTGCGGGGTCATTCAAACATTATTACGCGCATTTACCGGCGAGGTGATTTGAACTCCGCGCAGGGCCGCCGCGTGGGCACGACTGAGGCGCCGAATGCGGGCATCACGGGCGCAAATTGCGGAGCTATGTCGGCGCAGGCCTCGCCGCGTTCGGCGCGGCGGCGTTCCCGGCATTGCAGTTAAGCCTATTGCGAAACGAACTGCCGGAGCCGCGCGTAAAGACCACCCGGCGATGGAGATGATTGCAGCACCGCCGCAGCCGGCAGCGTAGAGCCGATAAGACGTGCGCCAATCGTCGTGCGTTGAAGCAAAAGAGTGCTTATCCAGCTCAATGCCACCGTAACGGTGAAAACAATTGCTCCCTTCACCACGGCGAACAGTGCGAACGGCAGCAGCGCGTATTGGAGCCAAATGTCGAAGACGTAGTGGAGGAGATAAAGGCTGTAGGCGTTGACCGAAAGACTTTCCATCATAGCCGAGCGCCGGGTGCCGAAGCGCAAGCTGGCGGCGAGAAAGAAAAAGCAGCCGGAGGCACAAGCCAAGACAAAGCTCAGATCGGCGGCGATCCGGATTCCCAACGGGACCGGCTCATCGAAAGTCAAGGATGTCGCGGCCATCCAGAGTGCGAGCGAGACAAGCGCCGCGACTAGCCACAGCGCCCAGCGCCGGGCCAAGGGGCCGTCCGCTTTCACGAGGCCGCGATCGATACCCTCAACCCCGATCCCGAGCCCAGTGAAGAAATACACGGCATAAAGCAACGGTCGCGACAGCTGAAAGGGAAGGAAAACCATTTCGTTCCATTCCCACGGCGTGAAGATGAGCGCCAATGGAACGTAAGCAACCGCCGTGATCCCGACGAGCAGTGCAAAGAAATAACCGGGCCTTTCGCCCGCTGCTGCCGCGTAGCGGCCCAAGGCCGGAAGTGCGTTCGGCGCAACCCAATTAACGCCGACCGCCACGAAGTTCAGGGCGAGGAGTTGCCACAGGAACCACAGCTGCCCGTTATGTACGAACGGCAGCGCCAAATAGTCGTGGATGTAATTGGGGACGCTCGGGTTTGTCGCAGAAACGAGATACGCGGGATAAATTGCCACCGGGACCAGCACGATGATGCCAAATGCAAAGGGAATGCCGAGCCTCAGCAGGCGGTCGCGCACAAACCGCCAGTTTCGCTTGCGCGCGAGGCTCGGCCACACGAACAAGCCCGACAGCAGAAACATCAACGACATCAGATAGACGTCCTGCCAGGCGCAGAATAGATCGAAGCCGAACCAGCGGTGGCTGTCCAAAATTGGAAACGACCGCCATTGGTACGGCGGGTGGTTAAAGCCGACTGTGCTCTGCGGTATCGACTGGACGTAAGCCAACACCGAGTGGAACGCGAGCACGATGAGAATGACGACGGCGCGCAAGTTGTCGAGCGCCAAGCTCGAGCGCGACATGGTAACGGCACGTGGTGGCATCAAACGTCTAAATCCCAACTACCCGATCCCGGAGCGTCCCGGCTCCCACCATTGAAACGCTACGACGCCGCTGCAAGCAAGAAAATCAAATAATATACTCGGACTCTGGCGAAAGCTCACTTCACCTGAGCACGAAATTCGCGTAGACCGTTGAAATCCGTTCGGGTCGGCGATGGCATAATTTCGGGTTCCCATCCGTGACGTCGTTAAATCACCGCATTGTCCAACGATGGATTCTGGCCCGCAAGGCGACGAATTTGATTCTGGCCGGTCGACGAATGGAGAAAGCATTGGCGCTGCCATTTACCCGGTTGGCAATGGCTGGCTTGGTCGCGCTCTTGATCGGGCTCTTGGCCGCGACTCAACCGTTAACGGCCGCGGAGCCCACTGTGGCTGGTCTGTGGCAAAAGACCGACGCTGAAACCGGCAAGCCGGTCATTTGGTTTCTGTTCCACGAAAATGGCGGCAGTTACGAAGGCGTTGCGGCCAAGTTGTTTCCGCTGCCGACCGATGGTCCGACGCCGCCGAACTGTACCCGTTGTCAGGACGATCGCAAGAATGCGCCGCTACTCGGATTACCGATTATCCGGGACATGCAGCGGGTCGGCTTGAAGTATCAAAACGGGAATATTCTGGATCCGCGCGACGGCAACATTTACCACGCGGTGATGACGCTGAGCCCGGACGGTCAATCCCTGACGGTACGCGGATATCTGATGATACCGTTGCTCGGGCGCGATGAGGTCTGGCATCGTTTGCCGGACGCTTCAGCGAAGGCGCTCGATCCGACGATCGTCGCCAGATATCTGCCGGCACCGCCACCAAAATCCGCAATCATGCGACCTCATCCGGGTAACACGAAATCGGCGGACAGGGTTCGCTGACTCGGCGCTCGTGTGGAAGTGTGAGCCGCTGGTTGAGATAGAGCCGCTGCTCAGTCCGAGCCGACACCGAATTCACAGCCGGGCGCAGCATAGTAATAACGCGCGACGCCATAGCGGTCGCGCTGGACGATCGGACGACAGCGGGCGAGCCATCTGTGATCGCGCTCGGTCATTTGCGTCTTTTCCGCCTCGCTGATGGCGTCCGGCACCATCCGGACGTGGGGGTCGGCTGACGTTCCCCAATTGTCGACGCAGTTGAAGCTTCGCGCAGTTCTGACGCAGTTCTCAGTTGCGATATTGCCCGCACCGGCAGATGTCCAGGTTGCGACTGAGAGCAAAATTGCGGTGCCGATTTGCGCGGCCGGCCACAACGCCGAAGTCGCTTCGGCAGGACGACTGGTTAACACCGCTCTCGCTCCCTCGTTCATCGGCAGCGGCTTTACCCGCCATCGAACGTGCGCCAAATCTCAAGCGAGCATGAGCAAGCCAAATGCCAGCGCATCTGCCCTGTTTTGGCACAGAGGGAGGCGGCCGTGGCGAGTTCGCTGCCGCGCCGCTGTTAACGCTTAATGATAACCGATGCGGGGAGACGACGCTCTTCCCATCCCATCTGCTGCAGCTCAGGCATGGTATCGTCGCATTCGGGGTAGCCGAGACAGAAATAGCCGATGAATTTCCACTCAGCGGGAATGTTGAGCAGCTTGGCCACAATCGCGGGGTCAAGAATCGAGACCCACCCCATGCCGATTCCTTGGGCGCGCGCGGCAAGCCAGATCGTGTGCACCGCGGTTACGGCGGAGTATTCGATCATCTCCGGCATCGTGAGGCGTCCGAGGCCGTGCCCCTGCTCGGTCGAGCGATCGGCGAAAACCGCTAGATGGCATGGGGCTTCCTCCATTCCCGCGAGCTTGAGCTGCGCGTAGCGCGCCGCGCGTTCGCGGTTCTGCGTGTTGAGCGCGTCGGCGTTGCAGCGTACGAAATTGTCGCGGATCGCCGTTCGGGTGGCATCGTCGTCGACGACGACGAAACGCCACGGCTGACTTAGTCCCACTGACGGTGCCAGAGATGCCAGTTCGATCAGGGATTCCAGCGTACCGCTTGGCAACGGGTCGCGCCGGAAGCGCCGGACATCCCGGCGCCAGACCAGAAGATCGCGCAGCCGCACCCGGAAGGCGTCGTCGAACGCAATTGGGTCTTTTGGCACGACGGTTGAGTCTCTCGGCATGACGGTATCAGTTGTCATGTTCGGAATTGTTTTGGAACGAAGCCAGCCCGGATTCCAGGCGCTGCCACTCTTGGATATTCTTGGGCAAAGCGAAGCGCAGCCAGTTCGCATTGTCCGGAAAAGCACGCACAAAAATTCCGGCGCGCCCGAGATGGCGGAATAAGGCGCTGGCGGTGCGAAATTGTGCGAGGCGGAACAAGCTGGTGCCGCCGATCACGGACAGGCCTGAGGCTGTTAGAATCGCATCGAGTTTTTTTGCTGCTTTCGCAATTCGTTTGCGCGTCCGCTCAATCCAGTCGATATCTGCCAGCGCCTTTGTGCCGACGGCGAGCGCAGGTCCTGAGACCGCCCAAGGTCCAAGCAAAGCGCCAAGCCGCGTGGCGATCGCCGGCGCTGCGATCGCAAAGCCTAGTCTGATCCCGGCGAGACCGAAAAATTTCCCGAAGGAGCGCAGCACGACGACATTTCCACACGCTACGTCGGCGGCGAGGCTCGCTCCCGGCGGCTCGACGTCCATGAAGGCCTCGTCAACCACTAGTACGCCGCCGCGGCGGCGCAGGTCTTGCGCGAGCCGGAGTAAAGTTGCCCGTGGTACGAGCCTGCCATCCGGATTGTTGGGATTGCCGATAATGACGAGCGTAGCATCGCCGCAGTCCTCGATGCGGCGCACGGCTTTCACGCTGTGCCCCGCAAGTATCGCGGCACGGGAGAGCTCAGGATAGGTCGGTGTCACGATGGCGGCGCGCCCAGACCGTACCAGGCCGGCGACTAGAGGCAGAAGAATCTGCGTGCCCGGAGCCGGCACGACATGCGCGGCGGTCGGGGCGCCGTAAGCGCGCGCGGCCGTTTGGGCCAGAGCGTCCATGGCCGCGGGGTCCGGCAGGCGGGCGAATAACTCAGGCGAAAACCGGCGCAACGGATAGGGAATGGGATTGATCCCGGTCGACAGGTCGATGAAAGGTTCCGGTGCGCCCGGGAACAGGCGCCGGGCGGCGCTGAGATCGCCGCCATGCAGCAGAGGTTCATCCTCACCGCGGTGAAGGATCATGTTTGTCGCGCTAGCTCTCATCGCCATGCTGATCGAGCTTTGTTTCGGCTACCCGGACGCTGTGCTGAACGTCATTGGCCATCCGGTAACGTGGATCGGGCGATTGATCGACGCGCTGGACGATTGGCTCAATCGCGACGCGGCTCCGCCAAACGAACGCCGCGCCGCAGGTGTTGTTGGGGTCTTGATCTTGGTTGCCGTCGTCGGTGCGGTCACTTTGGTGGTTGAGTATGGGCTTCTGCGCCTGCCACTTGGAATATTTGTCTTAAGTTTCCTTGCCAGCCCTCTCGTCGCACAAAGGAGCCTCAACCGCCATGTCGCGGATGTTGCAACCGCGCTCGATAAGGAAGGAGTCACCGCTGGCCGCATCGCCGTCGCGCGGATCGTCGGCCGCGACACGGCAGAGCTTGACGCCGCCGGCGTTGCGCGCGCGGCCATCGAGAGCCTCGCTGAAAATTTTTCCGACGCGGTCGTCGCGCCGGTCATCTGGACGGTCATAGGCGGACTTCCTGGCGCCGCACTCTACAAGGCAATCAACACCGCCGACAGTATGATCGGTCACCGCACGCAGCGCCATGAAGCTTTCGGCTGGGCCGCAGCGCGGCTCGACGACCTCATCAACCTGCCGGCTTCGCGCCTTTCGGCGCTTCTTCTCATCGCTGCGGCGGCGTTGAGCAAGGACGCCGACACTGGTTCAGCGTGGCGCGCAGTGCGTCGCGATGCCGCGCGGCACCGTTCGCCCAACGCGGGCTATCCCGAGGCGGCGATGGCGGGCGCGCTTGGCCTTTCACTTGCGGGTCCGCGCAGCTATGGCGGCATGAGCGTCAACGATGCCTCGATGGGTGACGGACGCCGCGATGCCAACGCCGCTGACATCCGTCGTGCGCTCGTGCTGTTTCAGGGTGCGGACGCCATCCTGATCGCGTTTCTCGCTGTCGTGACAGCTTTGCTTATTTTGCCAATTTGAGCAGGCGGTCAAGATCAAGATGCGCGGCGAGGTGTGCCGCGAGCGCGTCGAGCGTATTCTCGACCAACGAGTCATAGCTGATGGTTACAGCGCCGCCGAAACGTGCGAGCCACGCCGCGCGCTGACGATCATCGGCGAACAAGCCGTGGACGTAAGTTCCGATGACGCGGCCGTCTGCCGAAATGGCGCCCTCCGCTGATCCGTTGGTGAGATGCGCAAAGGGCCGCGAGCAATCCGGACCCTGCGTTACGCCCATATGCATCTCGTAGCCGGTAAAAGGCGCACCATCATTGGTCGCTCCTCTCACCGGCTCAAGACGCTTCTCCGCCGATAGCGTCGTTGCGACGTCGATGAGACCGAGGCCTTCGACTTTTGCCGGCGGCCCTTCAACGCCTTCGGGATCGGCAATGCTGCAACCAAGCATTTGATAGCCGCCGCAAAGCCCTAGGATCGTTCCTCCCCGCCGCCGGTGCGCGGCAATGTCGATATCGAATCCGGCCGCGCGCAGCGCAGTGAGATCGGCGATGGTCGCCTTTGAGCCAGGCAGCAAGATGAGATCCGCATCGCCGGGAAGCGCGGTGCCTGGATGCACGCGCACGAGATCGACGTCTGGCTCGGCATCGAGCGGATCGAGATCGTCGAAATTGGCGATGTGCGGCAGAAGCGGAACTGCGACGCGGATATGAGCTTTCGGTTTGCGCGGCCGGGTCTGCTCAAGCGCGAGCGCGTCTTCGGCCGGCAGCGAGCGAGCGCTGGCGAAGAACGGCACCAGGCCGAGCGCTTCCCATCCGGTCGCTTGCGCGATGCGTTCCATTCCCGCAGCAAACAGCGACGCGTCGCCGCGAAATTTGTTGACGATGAAGCCGCGAACCAGCGACGCGTCGTCAGGCGCGAGAACGGCTTTGGTGCCAACCAGGCTCGCGATCACGCCGCCACGATCGATGTCGCCGATCAGCACCACCGGCACATCGCCGGCGCGGGCAAATCCCATATTGGCGATATCGTTTTCGCGCAAATTCACTTCTGCGGCGCTGCCGGCGCCTTCGACGAGCACGACATCTGCTTCGCGCCGCAGCTTTTCAAAGCTGTCGAGAACGTACGGCAGAAGATCGCGCTTCATGTGCTGGTAGGCGGCAGCTTTGGCGTTGCCATAGACGCGACCCTGCACGACGATCTGTGCGCCGATCTCGCTCTGCGGTTTCAGCAGCACCGGATTCATGTGGATGCTTGCCGGTGTGCGTGCGGCGCGCGCCTGCAAGGCCTGGGCGCGGCCTATCTCGCCTCCGTCCGCCGTTACCGCTGCATTGTTCGACATGTTCTGCGGCTTGAATGGGCGAATGGCCAAACCACGAAGCGTCAGCGCGCGCGCGAGTCCGGCGACGATCAGGGATTTGCCCACGTCCGAGCCGGTGCCCTGGAACATGAGCGAACGCGCCGACATACGGTCAGAACTCGATGCCGGGCTGAGCCTTCACGCCGGCCGAAAAATGGTGCTTCACCAGCGTCATCTCGGTGACGAGATCGGCGACGGCGAGGAGTTCCGGCTTGGCATTCCTGCCGGTTACGACCACGTGCAGACCTTCGCGACGACCGGCCAAGACGGCGACAACATCGGCAAGGTTCAGATAGTCGTAGCGGAGCGCGATGTTGAGTTCGTCGAGAATGACAAGCCCAAAGCTTGGGTTGCCTATGAGTTCGAGCGCCTTCGACCACGCGCGCTCCGCGGCGGCGACGTCGCGTTCGCGGTCCTGCGTCTCCCAGGTAAAGCCTTCGCCCATCGTGTGCCAAACGAGCTGATCGCCAAATCTCGCCAGCGCGTCGCGCTCGGCGGTATGCCAAGCGCCTTTGATGAACTGCACCACACCGACGCGTTGTCCGCGCCCCAACATGCGCAAAGCAAGCCCGAACGCGGCGGTCGACTTTCCCTTGCCGGAGCCGGTGTGCACGATCAGCAAACCCTTCTCGATCTTCTTATCGGCGACTTCGGCATCCTGCACGGCTTTGCGCTTCGCCATCTTGGCGCGATGGCGTTCCGCCTCGGCGTTATCGGTCGCTTCCGTCATGATATTCCTCCCTAAGTCCCTTTCACCGCGAGCGGCAAGCCCGCGACCATGAGGACAACGCGATCGGCCCGCGCTGCGATGCGCTGGTTGAGAATGCCCTGCAAGTCGCGGAACCGCCGGCCGAGCGGATAGTCGGGTACGATCCCGGAGCCCACTTCGTTCGCCACCAGAATGGTCGGCGTCGTCCTCGCTGCTAACGTCGTTTCCAGAGCTTGCATCTCATTTTCGATGTCAGCGTCCGCCAGCATAAGATTCGAGAGCCAAAGCGTCAGGCAATCGACAAGCGCCGGCAACTTCCCGCATGCCGCCAGGGCGGCCGAAAGATCACGTGGTGCTTCGATAGTTCGCCAGTCTGTACCGCGGCGCTCGCGATGCACGTGGATGCGTGCCGACATTTCCTCGTCGCCCGCTTCCGCTGTCGCCACATAGGCCCACGGAGGCGACAATGCGGCGATCACGGCCTCAGCGTAACGGCTTTTGCCCGAGCGCGCGCCGCCGAGCACGAAGGTCAGCGGCACGCTCACGGAAGACTGTCCCCGGCAATCCACATGATATTCACGCGGCTCATTTGTCCCGTCCAAGGGCCGAATTGGAGCGAGATCAGCATGACGGAACCAGATGCCATTGACAAAGCCGCAGCCTCGACCGCTAACTAGCACCTTCGACGGTCTCTCGTGAGAGAGCGAACAGGGAATGCGGTGCGGAACGCGAGTTCTTAATCCGCAGCTGCCCCCGCAACTGTAAGCGGGTAGTCTCGTCCGAATAAGCCACTGGCGGCCTTCTTGCCGCCGGGAAGGCAGGCCGGGGCGCCGATCCGCGAGCCAGGAGACCTGCCGTCGGGCCTAGTCGACGCGACAAACACCGCTCGGGGTGCATCGGTGGATGATCTGGAAGACGGAAGTCTTTTGGTCCTCGCTCGCGCCGGCGTTTGGTTACGCGAGGACTGGTCATGCTCAATTTCCTGAAAACGGCGGTCGACGACGCGTCGTCCGACCAGCGCACCAAGATAGGTGCGATCTATGCTCTGTTGTTCGCCGCCAACGCTTTAGTTTGGGCTTGGGCCGTTATCGCTTTGGCCGGGCGGCCGACGCTGCTCGGTACCGCCGTGCTCGCTTACGTGCTCGGCCTGCGCCACGCCGTCGACGCGGATCATATCGCCGCAATCGACAATGTCGTGCGCAAATTGATGCAGGAGGGCAAGCGACCGGTCGCCGTCGGCTTGTTTTTCTCGCTTGGCCACTCGCTTGTCGTTGCGCTCGCTGTCGCGGCGATCGCAACGGCGGCGTTTGCGCTGCGCCGGCACTTCCATGAATTTAAATTGATCGGCAGCATCATCGGCACAGCAACGTCAGCTTTCTTTCTGCTCGCCATCGCGGCCATTAATCTCGTCGTTCTACGCGGCGTCTGGCGCAGTTTTCTTCGCGCTCGCCGTGGTGAACCGGTCGCCGAAGACGAGTTGAATCTTCTCCTCTCCGGCCGTGGTTTGCTTGCCCGGATTTTTCGCCCGCTGTTCCGCATGGTGACGAGAAGCTGGCAAATGTTTCCGATCGGGTTTCTGTTCGGCCTCGGCTTCGATACCGCGACCGAGATCAGCCTGTTTACCGTCGCGGCCAGCCAGGCATCCGACGGTCTGACCCTCGGCACGGTCATGATCTTTCCCGCATTGTTCGCCGCCGGGATGACGCTGCTCGACACCACCGACAGCGTGCTGATGGTTGGCGCTTATGGCTGGGCGTTTCTCAATCCAATCCGTAAGATTTGGTACAATCTCACCATCACAGCAATTTCCGTAATCGTCGCGGTGCTGATTGGCGGCGTCGAGGCGCTGAGCCTTATTGCCGGCAAGCTCGGTCTCGGAGGCGCCTTCTGGAATGTGATCGGCGATCTCAACGGCGGCATCGCCAATTTCGGTTATCTCGTCGTCGGCGTTTTCCTCGCAAGCTGGGCGCTCTCCTATCTGATCTATCGTTGGCAGGGCCTCGACCGGCCAGTGGTCGAGCGCGCGTAGGAGGAACCGATGACGATATCCTCCAACGAAACGCTCGGGACCAAAGCGGCACAGTCCGCTGCTCCAATTGTCTACGTGTGTGTCACTTGCCGGCCGGTCGGCGAGCCCGACAGTCCGGTGCGGCCCGGCGCGCTCCTCGCTGCAGCAACTGCGGCGGCCGCCGCCGATACCGAAGTTGAGGTTCGCCCGATGCGCTGCCTCGCCAATTGCTCGCGCGGTCCGAGCGCAGCGCTCCGCTGCAACGGCTCATGGACCTACGTATTCGGCGGACTCGACGTGACCTGCGCAGGCGCGCTCATCGAAGGTGCGCGCCTCCTCGCCGGCGCTGACGACGGCATTCTGCCGTGGCGCGGACGCCCGGCGCCGCTCAAGCGCGGCTTGATTGCGCGGGTTCCGCCGCTGGATTTTCAAGAGGCCGACCTGTGAACAATACGCTCGCGCGCATTCCCTGCACCATCGTCACCGGATTTCTCGGTGCCGGCAAAACCACGCTCATTCGCCATGTGATCGCTAATGCGCAGGGCAGGCGGCTTGCGGTCATCGTCAACGAGTTCGGCGATGTCGGCATCGACGGCGACATTCTCAAAGGCTGCGGTAATTCGGCCTGCCCTGAGGAAAACATCGTCGAACTGGCCAACGGTTGCCTGTGCTGCACCGTCGCCGACGAATTTGTTCCGGCGCTTGACGCTATCCTTAAGCGCGACGGGGTCGAGCATATCGTCATAGAAACGTCGGGGCTGGCGCTGCCGAAGCCGTTGGTGCAGGCGTTTCATTGGCCGGCGATCAAGAGCCGCGTCACGGTCGACGGCGTTGTCGTCGTCGTTGATGGTGCGGCGCTCGCCGACGGCCGCGTAGCGAACGATCTCAACGCGCTTGCCCGGCAACGTGCGGCCGACTCGGCGTTGGCCCACGACGATCCCGTCGAAGAAGTTTTTGAGGACCAGATCGCCTGTGCCGATCTTGTCGTCCTGAACAAACGTGACCTGATCGATGCTGCCGGCATCGAGAAGGCCCACGCCGCGATCGCCAACGCGCTGCCGCGCAGCGTGAAAGTAATCACCGCCGCCGATGGTAAGGTCGATCACGCGCTGCTGCTTGGCCTCGGCGTCGGCACCGAGGACGACATCGCCAATCGGCGCACCCATCATGATGCCGAGGAGGATCACGATCACGACGATTTCAACTCGTTCGTCGTGCCGATGGCCGAGATTGCTGATCCGTCTGTACTGACTGCCCGTGTCGCGGCGCTCGCCGAGAGTTTCGAGGTGCTACGCGTAAAAGGGTTTGCGGCGGTGGCCGGAAAACCTTTGCGCTTGCTGGTTCAGGCCGTCGGCGCGCGCGTAACCCACCAATACGACCGGCCCTGGACTGCTGCCGAGGCGCGCCGGGGCCAGCTGGTGGTGATCGGGCTGAAGGGGCTCGATCGTGCGGCGGTAACACGGGCGCTTGTCGGGTAGCGGTGGGTTAGGCGATGCATCTGCTCACGACGACTTCGACCAACCTCGACGAGATTGTCGAAGCCGTAGATCTCGGCCAATCGCCGGGCGACGTCGTTGTACTTTCGTTTGCCGACAGCGACCTTGCCGGCATTGCCGCCGCCTGGGAAGCCGAGCGCGCCACATTGCCAAGCGTTCGCCTCGCGCATTTGCGCGATCTTCGTCATCCGATGTCGGTCGATCTGTGGATCGATCGCGTCGGCACGCACGCCAAGGTGATCGTCGTGCGCCTACTCGGCGGTCTCGATTGGTGGAAGTACGGCATCGAGCGGCTGTCGGCGCTGGCGCGGGAGCGCAACATCGCGCTTGCGGTGTTACCTGGCGAGGATCGCGACGACGTACGGCTTACGGCGGCATCGACGATGTCGCCGGAAGAACTCGGCGCGCTGCTGCGGTTTTTCCGCGAAGGCGGCCGCGAAAATCTGCGCGCATTGTTGCGCCGGCTCGCTCGTTACGCCGGCTCCGATCTCGAAATGCGCGAGCCCAAACCGGTGCCGCGACTGGCGGGCTATCTGCCCGTCGAAGGCGCTGTTGATCTCGATCGGCTTAGTGCTTCGCTAGAACTTGGCAAACCCGTTATCCCAATTATCTTCTACCGCGCGCTGTTGCTGGCGAGCGACACTGCGCCCATTGACGCGCTATGCACGGCGCTGACGACACGCGGCTTGGCGCCGGCTCCGCTCGTCGTCACCAGCCTTAAGGACGGAGAAGCGGCGGCGTTCTTGCAAGGCGCGTTCGCGCGGCTCGATCCCGCACTCATCGTCACTACGACGGCCTTCGCGGCAAGCAGCGACAGCGGAGAATTGACGCCGCTCGACGCCGCCGATGTCCCTGTCTTGCAAGTCATCAGCGCGACGACGCGCCGCGCCGCATGGCGCGAGAGCGCTCGCGGCCTCGGCGCTGCCGATCTCGCGATGCACGTTGTCCTTCCCGAACTCGATGGCCGCGTGCTCGCCGGCGCAGTCGCGTTCAAGGACGAACTGCCGCCGCTGGAGGGACTTTCGTTCACAGCGTTGGCGAGCCGGCCCGAAGCAGACCGGATCGCGATGGTCGCCGACCGCATCGCCGCGCTCGTTCGCTTGCGCGCGTTGCCGCGTGGCGAGCGGCGGATTGCGGTACTGATGCCGGATTATCCCGGCGCGCCGGGTCGCGCGGGCTACGCGGTTGGTCTCGACGTGCCTGCGAGCGTGCTTGCGCTTGTCGATGACCTCATTGCAGCTGGGTACAGCGTGAGTGAGCCGCCAAAAACGTCGCGCGATCTTTTGAACGTGCTTGCAGAGGGCGCGGACGGTGCGAAGCTCGGGTTGCCGGAGTACGAGAGCCTGCTGGCTAAATTACCGGCGGCGGCAGTTGTGCGATTGCGGGAAGCGTGGGGCGAGCCAGGGGCCGATCCTGATTTCCACGACGGGGCGTTTTTCTTCCGCGCCAAAAAGTTTGGCAAGTTTTTGGTCGCGCTGCCGCCGGACCGTGGCCGGTCCGCCGAACGCCGCGCCGATTATCACGATCCAGTCCTGCCGCCGCGGCACGCGCTTGTTGCGTTCGGGCTGTGGCTACAGCACGTGGAGAAGGCCGACGCGCTCGTCCACATGGGCGCGCACGGCACGCTGGAATGGCTGCCGGGCAAAGCAGTCGCGCTTACCGCGGAATGTTTTCCGGAAATCGTCACCGGCGCGCTGCCGGTGATTTATCCATTCATCGTCAGCAATCCCGGCGAGGCGGCGCAGGCAAAACGGCGGATCGCGGGCGTAACCATCGGTCATCTGCCGCCGCCGCTGGTCGCTGGTGGACTTTCCGGTGATGCGCGCGAGCTGGAGCGATTGGTCGATGAGTACGCGCAGGCTGATGGTCTTGACCGGCGGCGGCGCGAACGTTTGGCGAAGCTGATCGTTGAGACGGCAGGATGCAGCGGATTGGCGCGCGAAGCCGGCGTTGATAACGTCACGTCAGCCGGCGACGCACTTCGCCGCATCGACGCGTGGTTGTGCGATCTGAAAGACCTCGCCATCAAAGACGGGCTGCACATTTATGCCCGCGCGCTGGCCGGTATCGATGATCCGCTATGGCGGGCAAGCGCGGACGCCGAACGCAAAGCACTACTCGCAGCGCTCGACGGTCGCCGGATCGCGCCCGGCCCGGCGGGCTCGCCGACACGCGGCCGCCGCGACGTCCTCCCAACTGGCCGCAATCTCTTCACCGCCGATCCGCGCGCGCTGCCGACGCCGACTGCGATGGACCTCGGCCGGCTGGCTGCCGACGAAATTCTGCGGGCGCATCTTCAGACGCACGGCGAGCCGCCGCGCAGCGTCGTGATCGATCTGTGGGGGAGTGCCACATTGCGCACCGGCGGCGAAGAGATCGCGCAAGGCTTTGCGCTGCTCGGCTGCCGGCCGATCTGGGACCACGCGACCGGACGCGTCACCGGAGTCGAGGTGCTGCCGAATGCGGCCATCGGGCGGGCACGCGTCGATGTCACCTGGCGCATCTCGGGACTGTTTCGCGATCTCTTTCCCGCACAAATCGCCCTCATCGACGCCGCGGTGCAAGCCGTCGCCGCGCGCGCCGAGGCCGACGACGAGAACCCGCTCGCGGGCGCGCGACGCGCGGCCGGCTCTGAGCGGCTTAATCGCATCTTTGGTACCGCGCCCGGCACTTATGGTTCCGGTGTCGAAGAGTTGCTCGGCCGTGACATTGACAATGAGGCCATCGGCGCGGCGTACCTGGCGGCGGCTTCGCACTCTTATGGCGGCGCCGAAGGTAACGGCAGCGCCGCGCCCGGCGCCTTCACGCAGCGCATCGCGGGCGCGGACCTTCTGATCCATCCGAGCGACGATCCAGCGCGCGATCTTCTCGAAGGCGCCGAGGATGTCGCCTTTGTCGGCGGCTTCGCGGCGGCTGCAAAGATGCTTGGTCGCGCGGCCGATCTCGTCATGCTCGATTTGACCGATCCGCAACGGCCGCGGGCCCGCACGCTTTCGGCGGCACTGGCCCGCATCGTCCGCGCACGCGCGATCAACCCGCGCTTCATCGCCGGGCAAATGCGCCACGGACCGCGCGGCGCCGCTGAACTTGCCGAAACGGTCGACCGGCTGGTTGCCTTTGCGGAAACGACCGACGCCGTCGCGAGCGAGTTGTTTGATCTTCTGCACGCGGCCTATGTTGCCGATCCCGATGTGCATGCCTTTCTGCTGCGCGAGAACCCACAAGCCGCCGCAGCGATTGCCGAGCGGCTCGAGGCTGCGCGGCGGCAGGGTCTTTGGCATCCACGGCGCAACGACATCGACGCCGGTCTTGCGGATCTGCGAGCGGAGATGACGGCATGACCGCCCGCGCCGTGTTCTTCTCGCAGCTTCGCGGTGCCTGTCCCGGACTATCGGCACCGATGCCAACAGGCGATGGGTTGCTCGTTCGGCTCCTGCCGATCGGCACCATCCCGCTCGGCGCATTCGCGCAGCTGTGCGTGGCGGCGCGACAGCACGGCAACGGCATCATTGAAGTAACGAGCCGCGGCAGCATCCAGGTTCGTGGGCTGAACGCGGGGTCGGCGCCGCGCTTTGCCGATGTCGTCGCGGCGCTCGGAATCGCAGCGGAGGACGGCACGCCCGTTCTTAGTAACGCGCTCGCCGGGCTCGATGCGGAGGAAATTCTGGATGCGAATGCGCTTGCGGTGGCGTTGCGGCAAGTGCTGGCCCGGACGTCGCTGACTGCAAGACTGGCCCCCAAGGTCTCGGTCGTCATTGACGGTGGCGGCGCGCTCAACCTCGACAATGTTTCAGCCGACGTGCGATTGCGCGCCGAAGCGAACGTCAGCGGCGCAACGCTGCGCGTGGGTATCGCGGGTGACGAAGGGAGCGCAGTGCAAGCTGGCGCGGTCGCGCCTGCTGATGGCGTCGAGGCAGTCGCTAAGCTCCTCGAAGTCGTCGCGCGACACGGCCGCACGGCGCGGGCGCGCGATATTCTGGCGGTCGAGGGCGAGACGCCATTTCGCTCGACGCTCGGCGATCTCCTGATCGAGGATAGAACGCCGCCCCGCAAACGCACCGGCGGCGATCCGATCGGATCGCATCGGCTGCGAAATGGATCGCTCGCGTGCGGTGTCGGTCTTGCGTTCGGTCACGCCGATGCCGCCACGCTGGAGCGTTTGGTTGAAGCCGCGAGCGCCGCTGGCGCCGTCGGCGTTCGTGCTGCCGCTGGCCGAGCTCTCATGATCATCGGGCTTGCGCGAGCGACGGCGTCCGCTTTCACCATCGCTGCCGAAGCTCTCGGCTTCATCGTCGCTGCCAACGATCCACGCCGGCATATCGTCGCCTGTGCCGGTGCGCCGATCTGTTCGTCGGCGCACATTGCCGCGCGCGCACTGGCGCCGCGGATTGCCGAGATCCTGGCGGGGCATATCGATGGAACGCGCCAGGTCCACATTTCGGGATGCTCCAAGGGTTGCGCACACGCCTGCAGCGCAGCGCTGACTATTGTCGGCTCACCCGCCGCGTGTGCGCTGATTGCCAATGGCTCGGCGCGCGACATTCCCTTCGCCGTGATTGCTACTGACGAACTTCCGGTCGCGATTGAGAACTACTTTCACGAGAAGGTGCGCGAGGACAGTCATGTCTGAGCGGATGGCATATTTGCGCGACGGCACGGCGATCTACGAGCGCTCATTCGCGATCATCCGCGCCGAGGCCGATCTGTCACGCTTTACGGCGGAAGAGGCCGAGGTCGCCATGCGCATGATCCACGCCTGCGGCGTCGTTGAAGCGGTGCAGAACTTCGTGTTCGGTAATGGCCTCGTCGCTGCGGCGCACGGGGCACTCGCGGTCGGTGCGCCGATCCTCTGCGATTCCGAAATGGTTGGCCGCGGGATCACACGCGCGCGTCTGCCGGCGCGCAACGAAGTGATCTGCACGCTCAACGACCCGCGCGTCGTCGACCTCGCGCAAAGACTGACCACCACGCGTTCCGCGGCGGCGCTTGATTTGTGGACCGAGCGTCTCGCGGGTGCCGTCGTCGCCATCGGCAACGCGCCGACCGCCCTTTTCCGGCTGCTCGATCTGATTGATGCGGGTGCGCCGAAGCCGGCGGCGATTGTGGGCATCCCCGTCGGCTTTGTCGGCGCGGCAGAATCCAAAGCCGCACTCGCGGCCGATCCACGCGGCGTGCCTTTCCTCACCGTGCGCGGACGCATGGGTGGCAGCGCCATGACTGCCGCGGCGATCAACGCGTTAGCGAGGGCCGGGATATGAGCTCGCCAACACGCGCCGGCAAACTTCTCGGTGTCGGCGTCGGACCGGGCGATCCCGAGTTGATGACGCTGAAAGCTGCGCGCGCACTTGCCGACGCCGAAGTCGTCGCGCACTTCGCCAAGGCTGGAAACGCAAGCCACTCGCGCACGATCGCAGCTGCGCATGTGCGCGCCGGCGTGATCGAGCTGCCGCTGTTCTATCCGGTCACGACTGAGCTGCCGAAATGCAGCAACGGATATCGCGATACGATCGGCGATTTCTATGACCAAGCAGCCGCCAAGATTGCCGCGCATCTCGAAGCCGGATGCGTGGTGGCCGTGATCTGCGAAGGCGACCCGATGTTTTACGGCTCCTACATGCACCTGCATACACGGCTGGCGCCGCGCTTCTCGGCTGAAATTATTGCCGGCGTGACCGGCATGTCGGGATGCTGGTCGGCGGCGGGAATGCCGATGGCGCAGGGCGACGATGTTTTCACTGTGCTTCCCGCGACCTTGCCGGAGGACGAATTGGTACGCCGGCTTGCGGACGCGAATGCAGCTGTGGTGATGAAGGTCGGCCGCCATTTGCCGAAATTGCGCCGTGCGCTCGCAACAAGCGGCCGCCTGCCGCGCGCCCTCTATGTCGAGCGCGGCACCATGGCCGACGCGAAAATGATTCCGCTGAGCGCGAAGGCGGACGACGACGCGCCTTACTTCGCCGTCGTGCTGGTACCGGGTTGGGAGCAACGGCTGTGAGCGGGCACCTCGCGGTCGTCGGATTGGGGCCGGGTGACGCGCGCTATCTTACGCCCGAGGCCGAGGCTGAACTCGCGTCAGCGCAGGCGCTCTATGGCTACGGGCCTTATCTCGACCGGGTGCCGAAACGGGGCGGCCAAATTCGTCACACATCAGATAACCGCGAAGAACGCGCGCGCGCTCTTGCCGCGCTCCGCGACGCTGCCGCCGGCACGCGCGTTGCCGTGGTTTCCGGCGGTGACCCGGGCGTCTTTGCGATGGCGAGTGCGATCTGCGAAGAAATTGAAAGGGGTCCAGATGCTTGGCGTGCACTCGATGTCACAATCATGCCGGGGATCACCGCGATGCTTGCCGTGGCGGCCCGGATCGGCGCGCCACTCGGTCACGATTTTTGCGCGCTCTCGCTCTCCGACAATCTCAAGCCCTGGGATTTGGTCGAGCGCCGGCTCGATGCAGCAGCGAGCGCTGGCTTTGTGATCGCGCTCTACAATCCGATCTCACGCGCGCGGCCGTGGCAATTTGGTGCCGCGATAGAGCGGCTGCGCCGACATCTGCCGGCCACGACACCGGTCGTGTTTGGCCGCGCCGTTGGACGGCCGGATGAACGGGTCGACGTCGCCACGCTTGCTGTCGCCGATACGACCGACGCGGACATGGCAACGCTGATCATCGTCGGTTCGCGCGAAACGCGCGTGATTGATCGCGCCGGACGTTCGCCGCTGGTCTATACGCCGCGCGCAGTTGCCAAGGTGAGCGCGTGATCGAGCCAGCCGAGCGCGTCCTCCACCGTTTCGACGGTGGACGCGGCCGGTGCCGGCGGTCGGCGCAGCATGATTACGCCTATTTGCAACGCGCGCGCCGCCGCGAGCTTGCCGTAGGTGGCATCGCCGCCGCTGTTCTTGGCGACGACAATTTCAGTCCGATGCTTGGTCATGAGCGCGCGGTCGGCGGTTTCACTGAACGGACCGCGCGCGGTCACGTAAGCGACGTGCGGCAAAGGCAGCGGCGGGTCAACCGGATCGACACTGCGGATGAGATAAAAGTGTTGCGGCGCTTCGTTGAATGGCGCGAGTTCGTTGCGGCCGAGCGCAACGAAAACGTGGCGCGGCGTTTCTCCGAGCGCGCGCACCGCCTCACGGACATCGCCCACTTCAGTCCACCGATCGGCGACGGTCGCGATCCACGGCGGACGCCGCAACATCATCAGCGGCACGCCGATCTGTCGCGCGGCAGCGACGGCATTGTCCGAGATGGAGGTTGCGTAAGGATGCGTGGCGTCGATCAGCACGTCGACACCCTCGCGCGCCAAATAGGCCGCGAGCCCGGCAGCGCCGCCAAAGCCGCCGCTGCGAACCGGCACCGGCTGACGCGTTGGGGTCACGGTGCGCCCGGCGAGCGAAAGCGTCACATCGAGGTCCGCCCTGCCCGCAAGCTGCTCTCCCAGCAATCGTGCTTCCGTCGTGCCGCCGAGAATAAGGACGCGCTTCATGCCGCTTCCTGATGTGATCGCGCGTGACACTGCCGCATCGCCGCGCTGGCTGTCCATCGTCGGCATCGGCGAAGATGGTGTCGATGGCTTGAGTGCGGCGGCGCGCGGATTGATCGGCGCGGCTGAAATCGTATTCGGCGGCCGGCGCCACCTCAGTCTTGCTGCACCGCTTATCCGCGGCGCGGCGCGACCATGGCCCAGCCCGTTCGACGGCGCCGCTGATGAAGTGCTGCATCATCGCGGTCGTCAAATCTGTGTGCTCGCGTCGGGCGATCCGTTCCATTATGGCGTCGGCGCTGTGCTGGCGCGAACCATCGATGCGCGCGAGATGATCGTGGTGCCGGCGCCCTCGGCGTTCAGTCTGGCGGCAGCCCGGCTCGGCTGGTCGTTGCCGGAAACGGTGCTGCTCTCGGTACACGGCCGTTCGCTCGATCTGGTTCGCCCGCATTTGCAACCCGGCGCGCATATTTTGGCGCTGACCTCCGACGGCGATGGGCCGTCGGCGCTCGCGCGGCTGCTCGCGGAGACAGGTTTCGGGGCGTCAAGACTCACCATACTCGAAGCGCTGGGCGGCCCACGCGAACGCGTTCGCGCGACGACTGCAGCCACGTACGCCTTCGACGCCATTGATTCACTCAATACGATAGCGATCGACGTCGAGGCCGCGCCGAACGCGCGGGTGATCGCACGCGCGGGCGGCCTTGCCGATGATCTTTTCGAGCACGATGGCCAGATTACGAAGCGCGAGGTCCGCGCGATGACCCTGTCGTCACTCGCGCCGCGGCGCGGCGAACTCCTGTGGGATATCGGCGCCGGTGCCGGCTCGGTCGCAATCGAATGGATGCTTGCCGATCCTTCGATGCGCGCGATTGCCATCGAGCAACGCGCGAGAACGCGCCGCACGCATCCGCCGCAACGCCGCAGCTTTCGGCGTGCCGGGACTTGAGATCGTGGAAGACGCCGCGCCCGCCGCGCTTGCGGGCCTTGTGCCGCCTAACGCCATTTTCATCGGAGGTGGTGCGAGTGAGCGCGGGGTGCTCGATACTGCAATTGGAGTGCTTCGTTCGGGCGGACGTCTCGTGGTCAATGCAGTAACGCTTGCGACTGAAGCACTGCTCATCGAGCGCCACGCCGCACTAGGTGGCGAACTCATTCGCATCGCCATCGCGCGGGGGGGTGCAGTCGGCGAAAAATCCGGGTGGCGACCGGCGATGCCGGTGACACAATGGGTTTGGACCAAACCATGATCGTCGCCGGCGTCGGCTGCAGGCGGGGCGCGCCCGCTTCCGACATCGAAGCCGCGATCCGCGCAGCGCTCTTGCGCGCCGACATTGCCGCTGACGCGCTCGACGGTATTGCCACCATTGCGGCAAAGGACGCCGAGATCGGCATTCAAGCGGCGGCTGAAAAATTTGGTGTGTCCGTTGTTCTGGTCTCAGATGCCGACTTGCAGGCGGCGGAGGCTCGGACACAAACGCGATCCGAGCGCGTGCGCGCACTTGCCGGCGTGCCATCAGTCGCTGAGGCTGCCGCGCTAGCCGCTGCGGGGCCGTCGGCGCGTCTTATTAGTCCCCGCCTCGTGATCGGCGCGGCGACCTGCGCGCTCGCCGCCTCGGATGGCGCGCCGTGACCGTGCATTTCATCGGCGCTGGGCCGGGCGCGGCAGACCTGATTACTCTGCGTGGCCGCGATCTGATCGCGCGCTGTCCGGTGTGTCTTTATGCCGGCTCAATCGTGCCGCGCGAGTTGCTCGGCTTTTGTCCGGCCGGCGCGCGCATCGTCGATACCGCGCCGATGTCGCTCGATGAAATCGAGGCCGAGTTCGCCGCGGCTCATTCTGCCGGCCGCGAAGTCGCGCGGCTGCATTCGGGCGATCTGTCGATCTATTCAGCGCTCGCCGAGCAACTGCGCCGGCTCGCCCGACGCGGCATACCCTATACGCTTACACCGGGCGTGCCGGCTTTTGCTGCTGCTGCTGCCGCGTTGGAATGCGAGCTGACGGTGCCCGAAATCGCGCAAAGCGTGGTGCTCACCCGTGTGTCCGGCCGCGCCTCGCGCATGCCGGAGTCCGAAAAACTTGCGGGCTTTGCCGCAAGCGGCGCCACCCTCGTCATCCATCTTGCGATCCACGCCATCGAGAAGATCGTCGAGGAATTGACGCCCGCTTACGGCGCTGATTGCCCTGCGGCTGTCGTGGTTCAGGCAAGCTCGCCGGCAGAACGTGTCCTGCGTGGCACGCTTGCCGATATCGCTGCGAAGGTCGCCACCGCGCAAATTGAGCGCACGGCGCTGATACTCGTCGGCCGCGCGATTGCGCCGCAGGATTTTCGCGACAGCGCGCTCTACGATCCCGATTATCGCCGTCGGTTCCGGGGAGGCGCGGCGTGAGCGGTTTCTCAAACGTTTTGAAACGGCGCGCGGCCCACGACAATCGTTTCTGCGCCAGTGTACCGCAATGAAGGCGCGCGGGCTGATCATCGCGGCACCGCATTCCGGCGCCGGGAAAACGACGGTGACACTTGCGCTCGTTGCCGCGCTCAAGCGCCGCGGCATGGCCGTGCGGACAGCAAAAGCCGGTCCCGACTACATCGACCCGGCGTTCCATGCCGCAGTAAGTGGAGGTGCCAGCGTCAACCTCGATTCCTGGGCGATGCCGGAATTGCTTCTCGACGCGCTCGCCGCACAAGCAGCCGACGGCGCTGACATCCTCATCGTCGAAGGCGTGATGGGTCTGTTCGATGGTGCAGCCGACGGAGCCGGGAGACCCGGCAGGCGTGGCGCGACCGCCGATCTCGCTGCGCATTTCCATTTCCCGGTCGTGCTGGTGGTCGATGTTACGCGGCAGGCGCAATCGGCCGCGGCTTTGGTTCGTGGCTTCGCCATGCACGATCCCGCCGTGCGCATCGCCGGTGTCATTCTCAATCGCGCTGCCAGCGAACGCCACCGCGCACTGGTCGCAGGCGCGATCGCCGCGCTTGATGTTCCGGTTCTGGGCGCGCTGCCGCGCGAAGCGGCGCTCGTGTTGCCGGAACGGCATCTCGGTCTCGTCGCAGCCGGCGAGCATCCCGATCTTGCTGCGCTGATCGACCGCCTTGTCGAAATGGCGGAGCGTTATTTTGATCTCGATGCCATAATCGCGTGTGCCGCACCATTGCGGATCGGGGACGTTTCGCGCAAAGCTCACACGCTGCCGCCGCCAGGCCAGCGCGTTGCGCTCGCCAATGATCGCGCCTTCACGTTCATCTACCCGCATGTGATCGACGCCTGGCGAAAGGCCGGTGCCGAAATCCTGCCATTCTCACCACTCGCCGACGAGCCGCCTCCCGGGGACGCCGATAGCTGCTGGCTTCCGGGAGGCTATCCGGAACTGCACGCCGATGCGCTCAGCGGCGCCGGTCGTTTCCGCGAAGGACTACGGCGCTTCGCCGAAACGCGGCCGGTCCACGGCGAATGCGGGGGCTACATGGTGCTAGGAGAGGGCCTGGAAGACGCGGCCGGACGGCGCCTCGCCATGACCGGATTGCTTGGGCATGCAACGAGCTTCGCCAAGCGCAAGCTGCATCTTGGTTATCGCACCGCACGGCTGCTCGCCGACAACCCGCTCGGCGTTCGTGGTTCGCTCATTCGCGGCCACGAATTTCATTATGCCTCGCTTACATGCGCCGGAGACGATGAGCCGTTCGCCGAACTTGCTGACGGGGAAGGCCGCGCGTTGGAGAAAACCGGCGGCCGCCGGGGCCGCGTTACCGGCACATTTTTTCACGCAATTGCCGCGGCGTAGACTTAAGGCCGCTAGCTAACGAACTGCCGCCGTAGCGGGATCCTCGGATGCCGCACCCAAATAACGATGCAGTGCCGCCACGACCTGCGCGCCCTCGCCAACCGCCGCCGCCACCCGCTTGGTCGAGCCCGACCGCACGTCGCCAATCGCAAATATTCCCGGGCGGGTTGTTTCCAGCTGCCGGTGATCTGGGCCAGCGTCCGGGCCGGTCAGCACGAAGCCGCGAGGGTCGAGCGCCACGCCGGCCCCGGCGAGCCAATCCGTGTTTGGATCGGCGCCGATGAATAGGAAGAGGTGACGCATAACGCGGCGTACTTCCTCGCCTGAAGGCCCTTGTCGCCAGCGGATCGCCTGCATCATGCCGTCAGTGCCTTCCATGCCGGTGACCTCGGCACGCAGCAGCACCTCCACGTTACCTAGTCCGCTGATGCGGTCGACCAGATAGCGCGACATGCTTGCCGTCAAATCGCCGCCCCGGACAATCAGCCAGACCTTGGCCGCCTGACTGGCCAAATAGACAGTCGCCTGGCCTGCCGAATTTCCAGCGCCCACCAAGGCCACCTCCTGTCCGCCGCAAAGCTTTCCTTCCAGGGGAGACGCCCAATAGTGCACGCTCGAACTCTCGAAAGAATCCAGGTTCGGCAACGCAATCCGCCGGTATCGCGCGCCACTCGCAATGATGATGGCGCGGGCGCGCGCGGTTTCATTGTTGGATAACTTCAGGACGAATTGCCCAGGCGACGAACCGTTAGACGCCTCAACGCTTGTCACCTCGTCGGGGATAGCCATTTCAGCACCGAACTTCTGCGCCTGGTTGGCGGCGCGCGCCATCAGGGCCTGACCGCTGATGCCAGTCGGAAATCCTAGATAATTTTCGATTCTCGCAGACGCACCGGCCTGCCCGCCTCTTGAGCGACAGTCCAGAACCAAAACCGAAAGTCCTTCGGACGCTGCGTAAACCGAGGCGGCCAAACCCGCCGGTCCGGCGCCGACGATGGCAACGTCATAAACACGATCCGGATCGATCGGGCCGACCAAACCGAGGCAGCGTGCAAGCTCGTCTTCGCTCGGATTGCGCAACAATTGTCCCCCCGGACATAGGACAATCGGTAGCTGGCCGGGATCGACGTGGAAGCGCTCGATCAGCGCCTTTGCCTCCGGCTCGATGTCGGGATCGAGCGTTTGCTGCGGATGCGAGTTGCGGCGCAGAAAGTTCGCCAGCCGGAGCACATCGCCGTTGTCGGCGCGCCCGACGATCACGGGCCCCGTGGTGCCACTCTCAAGCAGGCCGACCCGGCGAAGGATCAAGGCGCGCATGATCCGCTCGCCAAGTTCTGCCTCGGCGACAAACAAGGCCCGCAGCCGGTCGGGCGGGATGATCAGCGCACTGGTCGGTTCGCGGGCAAACGCGTCTACCAGACAGGGCCGGCCCGCGAGTTGCGCCAGTTCGCCCAGGAACGATCCGGCCCCTTGGGTGACGATGGGCGTCTTGCGGCCCGCGGCATCTTGCTGGAAGGCTTCGACCTGCCCTTCGAGGACGATGGCTATGCCGTAGCCGACCGTGCCGGCTTTCTCCAACGCCTCGCCGGTGGCGAACGAACGTACCGATCCAAACCGCCGAACGCGCTCGATTTCCGCTGTTTCCAGAACCGGGAACATCTGATCGTGTCGTGTATCGATGATTGATGGTTTCGCCGGAGACACCACTTAACACCTCACCATTTTAGGCGAATATCGGCGCGACGCTTGCGTTGCCGAGACAAGCCTCCGTTATTTGGTGCGCAGAATTTCCTCTTCAACATCGCGCAGCCGATCCTTGCCGAAATAAATTTGATCCCTGACGAAAAACGTTGGCGATCCGAACGTGCCGCGCGCGACTGAATCCTCGGTATTCTTCAACAGCCGGTCTTTAACTTCGGCGTCTTGCGTGCGCGCGATGAGAGCGGCGGCATCGAAGCCGGATGCCGTGAGTGCCGCGGCGACGACAGTGGCATCGTCCATGTCTTTTGGCTCTGCCCACATGTGGCGGAATACATCGTTGACGTAGCGCTCGAATTTCCCGTCGAGCTGGGTCGCGATTGCACCGCGCATGATCAACAGCGTGTTGACGGGAAAGAACGGATTCCAATTGAATACTACGCCGTGACGCCGGACGAAGCGCTGGAGTTCCAATCGTTCGTAATCGAGCCGGTTCTTGATGCCGGCCATCTTCTCGGCCGGCGAGCGATTGTTGGTCAGCTTGAAGACGCCGCCAAGCAGGACCGGAACGTATTCGAATTTGGCTCCGGTACGCGCTTCGATTTGCGGGATGACTTGGTGCGCCAGATAGGCATTCGGGCTGCCGAAGTCGAAGTGAAATTCCACTTTAGCCATTTCACCAGACCTCCCGGTAAGGGCGCACATCGAGTTCGAAGGTCCAGGCATCGCGCGGCTGCAGGTAAAGTTGCCAGTACGCTTGTGCGACCGACGCCGGATTCATGAGCTGGTCAGGCTCGAGATTCTCCAGCGCCTCCGCGCCGCCACGCTGCTTGATGCGGTCACGGACGAAAGCGGTATCGACGCCGGCATCGATGATCAGATGTGCGATATGGATATTTTTCGGGACCGAGCTCTCGCGCCATGCTTTGCGCGACGGCGCGCAGTCCGAACTTGGCGCTCGCAAATGCGGCGTAGCCAATGCCGCCACGCACACTGGCCGTTGCGCCGGTGAAGAAGATGCAGCCTTTGCCGCGCGGCAGCATCAGCCGTGCTGCTTCGCGGCCGCTCAAGAATCCGGCATAGCAGGCCAGCTCCCAGACTTTGCGAAAGACTCTTTCGGTCGTCTCCAGCAGCGGAAAATTGACGTTAGCGCCAATGTTGAACACGCAGACTTCGAGTGGAGCATGCGCATCCGCGGCGCGAAGGAACGCGGCCACGTCATCCTCTTTACGCGCATCGAGGCTGCGAGCCACGATCTCGCCGCCAGCCGCTTCAACGTCGGCGACCAGTGGCTGAAGCTTGTCGGCATTGCGACGGCCGGCGAAGACTGTGAAACCCTCGGCAGCGAATTTTTTGACGATCGCGGCACCGATAAAATCGCCCGCACCGATAACGGCTACGGTCGCGTTTCGCTTCGCCAATTGCGCTCTCCAGCTTGACCGAAACCTGGCCGGCTTTCCCTGCCCGGCATTTTGCGCCACGCCCCCAGTTTCCACAACGGATGCGCAAACGAACCGGCTTGCCAAGTGAATTTCCAGGCAACTTGCCAAGCGTTGCGCTTCCGCTCACGATAGCCGCAAAGGCGGCATTTGCGGCTCACGGATCGCGGGTGCCGCAGGCGTAACATTGGGGTTCAGCGAGCTGTGCTGGAGGAGAGGGAACATATCGTCGCCGATACGGCGGCCCGAATTCTCGCCGATCTCGCCGATCCGCAAATCTCAACAAAGCGGCTAATGGCGCCTGGAAGGAGCCACTGTGGCGCGCGCTGAGTGACGCGGGACTGCCACTTGCATGGGTGCCTGAAGAATTAGGCGGTTCCGGCGCCGGTTTAGCTGAGGGCTTTGCCATTCTCGGCGTCGCCGGACGCTTTGCGTTGTCGGTGCCGTTGGCGGAGACGATGGCCGCTGGCTGGCTCCTTGCGCGCGCGGGCATCGAAGCGCCGGCAACGCCGATGACTCTCGCTCCTGCGCGTCCGCATGACCGGATCACCGTCGGTGCGGATGGCACGCTGAATGGCCGCGCGACCGGCGTTTCATTCGCGCGCGACGTTCCGCACATCGCAGTGCTTGCTGATGACAACCGGAAACAAGTGGTCGCACTTGCAGACGTCAAAGATTGCCGTGTTAGCGGAGGCCGCAATCTCGCGGGCGACGCCACTGATACCGTTGTGTTTGATCGCGTCAAACCGCTCATCAGCGCCGCCGCGCCGACCGGCTTCGACCAATCATCCCTGATGCTGATGGGCTCGACGATTCGAAGCGTCGAGACCGCGGGCGCACTGGAGGCAATCTTGTCGCTCAGCGTCGCTTACGCCAATGAGCGCGTCGCTTTCGAGCGGCCGATCGGCAAATTTCAGGCAGTCCAGCAGAATCTCGCGCGACTCGCCGGCGAAGTCGCTGCCGCGCTCGCAGTGTCTGGTTCGGCTGCCGACACCATCACCCAGGCGAAAACATTCGACGACGCGGTTTTCTTTGAAGCAGCGTCCGCAAAGATTCGCACCGCCGAAGCCGCTACGGAAGGCGCGGCGATTGCGCATCAGGTTTTGGGCGCCATTGGTTTTACGCAGGAACACATTCTGCATCGCTTTACGCTGCGCATGCTGTCCTGGCGGGACGATTTCGGCAATGAAAGCTATTGGGCGGCCGAACTGGGCAAACGCGTTGCTCGGGGCGGTGCCGACGAATTCTGGCCTTTGGTTGCTTCGCGATGAACACTAACCTGCAGTTCGATCCGATCCGCCTGCCGCCTGAATGCGAGGCACTCCGCGCAGAGGTGCGAGGCTTCCTGGCGCGGGAAATCGCGGCGGGAACGTTCGATCCGCACCAGGCCGCTCATGGCGATTCCTACAACCGCGGCTTCAGCCGGCGTGTCGGCGACAAAGGCTGGATCGGCATGACCTGGCCGAAGCGATATGGCGGCCATGAGCGCACTCAACTGGAGCGCTATGTCGTCACTGAAGAGTTTCGCGTCGCTAACGCGCCGTCGCACCTGCACTTTGTTGCCGACCGCCAGAGCGGCCCGATCCTGCTCAAATATGCTCCCGAGCATGTCAAGAACGACGTGCTGCCTCGCATCTGCCGCGGCGAAGTGTGCTTCTCGATCGGCATGAGCGAACCGGGCTCGGGTTCCGATCTGTTCGCGGCCAAGACCAAAGCTACGAAAATCGACGGCGGCTGGCGCATCAACGGCAGCAAAATCTGGACGACCAGCGCCCAGGTTGCGGATTATATGCTGGCGCTTTTTCGTACCGCGCCGCCGACCAAAGAGAACCGCCGCCATGGGCTGACTCAGTTTTTGGTCGACATGAAGACGCCGGGCATCAGCGTAAACCCGATCAATCAAATGACCGGGAAGCCCGGCTTCAATGAGGTGGTGTTCGACGATGCCTTCGTGCCCGACGATCATGTCATGGGCGAGATCGACGGCGCGTGGAAGCAGGCGACCAGCGAACTCGCGTACGAGCGTAGCGGACCAGAGCGCTTTCTGGAAACCTTCTATGTTTTGCTGGAGCTCATCCGCGTGCTCGGTCCGGAACCCGATTTGCGCGGCGCCGAGGGGCTCGGACGCCTGGTAGCGCAACTGCATACGCTGCGGCGAATGTCGGTCTCGGTTGCCGGCATGCTGCAGGCCGGCAAGGAGCCGGTGGTGGAAGGTTCGATCGTTAAGGATCTCGGTACGATCTGGGAGCAGAAATTGCCCGGCCGTGTGCGCGAACTGGCCGCTTTCCTCGAGCCGGAAATTTTGAACCGCGCCACGCTGGAGGATCAGCTCGCCTTCGCCACCATGATCGCACCCAAGCTCACCATCCAGGGCGGCACTACGGAAATCCTGCGCGGCATCATCGCGCGCGGGCTCGGCTTGCGCTGAAAGGCTGATGCGCGGTGCCTGACATCGGAAAATTGCTGTGGCCAAAATCGGTAGCGGTCGTCGGCGCTTCGTCCGACACGCACGGTTTGCGCGGACGAATTTTTGAGATCATTCGCAGTCATCCGTATGCCGGCAACGTCTATCCGGTGAGCCGAAGTGCTGCGGAGGTGCAGGGCGTGAAGGCTTACGCTTCCGTTGACGCGCTTCCCGAACTCGTCGATTTGGCAATCCTGATTGTCCCCGCCGAATATGTGCCGGCGGAGCTTGATCGCTGCGGTCGCGCCGGCATCAAGGCCGCGGCTATTCTCAGTTCGGGCTTTGCCGAGGCGGGCGAAACCGGCGTCCGCATGCAACGCGAGATCGCCGCGACCGCGCGGCGTTATGACATGGCTGTCAGCGGACCAAACTCCGAAGGCTTCGCCAACATCGCGGCTGCGCTGTGCGCAAACTTCAGCCCCGCGTCTGACAAGAGTGCCGGGCCGCTCACGCCCGCGAAGCCGCTTGGTCGTGGCCAGGTGTCGGTGATTTCGCAAAGCGGCGGCCTCGGTTTTGCGTTCCTCGACCGCGCACGCCCGCGCAACATCAAGTTTCGCTACATCGCCACAACCGGCAACGAAGCCGCGCTCGAGATCGCCGATTTCGTCGACTACATGCTCGATGAAGGCGGGACCGACGTCTTTTTGCTGTTAGTCGAGGCCGTCAAGACGCCGGAAAAGTTCCTGCGCGTCGCCGAGAAGGCGCTCAAAGCCGGGAAACCGCTGATCGTCGGCAAGATCGGCCAGACCGACCCTGGCCGCCGCGCTGCCGCGTCCCACACTGCCGTGCTTGCTGGTTCGCAGGCGGCCTATCGCGCGATTTTCGATAATTATGGATTGATCGAGGGACGCGACTTCGACGAGATGCTCGATTTGGCGGTCGCCTTTCTCGCTTGCGGCGGCCGCTTGCCCGCCGGTCATCGCGTCGGAATCTGTACCGCGTCGGGTGGCGCCGGCATATGGATGGCCGATGCGTGCGCGGACGCTGGTCTCGATGTCCCGGTGCTCGACGACGCGACGCGCGCGGCTCTCGACGCCTACGTGCCCTCCTACGGCTCCACACAGAACCCGGTCGATTCCACGGCTCAAGGCGTGCAAAAGCTCGGCTATGCGCAATTCGCCCGATTGGTCGCGCAGTCGCCTGTTGTTGACGGTGTCATCGTTGTGATTACCGCGCGCCGTTCGGCTTTTCTTGAGGCCGATATGCCGAAGCTCAAAAGCCTCGCGCGCGAATGTGACAAGCCGGTTTTCATGTGGACGTACACGCTGCCGGCCGAACGCACGATCGAGATCCTCAACGAGGCTGGCAATCCGCTGTTTACCGGCGCGCGCGGTTGTGCCCACACCATGCGCGCAATGGCTGATTATCGCGCGATGCGCGAGTGCTCGTTGCGGCCGCGGAGCAGCGCTGCGTCGGAAACCTCCGTCCGCACAAAGGTATCCGCGTTGCTTGCCGCGTCGCCTCCGGTGCTCAGCGAGCATAGGGCGCGCACTTTGCTTGCGGCATATGGGATCGGCACCAATAATACCGGCGAGCTGGTTCGCTCGCGCGACGACGCTGCCGCCCAAGCACAGGCGATCGGATATCCGGTCGCACTCAAGGTTCAATCCACCGATATTCCGCACAAGACTGAGGCCGGCGGTGTCGCTTTGAATCTCTTGACGGCCGACGATGTGCATGCGGCTTACGACCGCTTGCTTGCTGCGGCGAAACTTTACGCGCCGGCAGCGAAGGTCGACGGCATTCTCGTGCAACCGATGGCGCCGCCTGGACGTGAGGTCATTCTCGGTGTCAATCGCGACCCGACCTGGGGATTATTGTTGATGGTCGGCTTAGGGGGTGTTTTGGTCGAAGCGCTTGACGATGTCGTGCTCGCGCCGGTGCCGCTCGACGATGCCGGGGCGCGAGCGCTCATCGGGCGGCTCAAGGCCGCTGCGGTATTCGGGCGCTATCGCGGCACGCCAGCAGCGGACACCGATGCGCTTGCCGGTCTGATGGTGCGGCTGTCTCAATTTTCGGCCGATCATGCGGACGAGATCGACTCAATCGATCTCAATCCGGTTATCGTGCACGGGGAGGGCGAAGGCGTTTCCGTGGTCGACGCCTTGATCGTCAAACGCGATGCGCAATTGGCGGAACGCCGCGGCGCGGCTGAGTAGCAGCTCGCGAGGAAAAAGCCTAATGGGTCCCTTCAAGGATATTGGCGTGGAGAAGACGGGCAACGTTGCGCTCGTCGAGATCAGACGGCCGCCGCATAATTTTTTCGATGTGGCGTTGATCAAGGAAATCGCCACTGCTTTCGAGGAAATCGACGCCGATCCCAACTGCCGGGCGCTGGTGCTGGCTGCACAAGGCAAATCATTTTGTGCGGGAGCGAATTTCGGTGGCGATGACAGCGGCGGTGGCGAACTTCTAAGCGGACCAAGGCCCGGCGCCGCGCATCTTTACATCGAGGGTAACCGTCTGTTCCGAACAAAAAAGCCGATCATTGCCGCGGTTCAAGGCGCTGCCGTCGGCGGCGGTTTGGGTCTGGCGATGGTTGCCGACTTTCGCGTGACGTGCCCCGAAGCGCGCTTCTGCGCCAACTTCACCCGGCTTGGTTTTCACCCGGGCTTCGGGTTGACCGTCACGCTGCCTGCCGTTATCGGCCAAACCAGGGCGGCGATGGTGTTCTACACCAGCCGCCGCGTTCCTGGCGACGAGGCTCACGCCATGGGACTGGCTGACCTCTTGGTGCCGCAGGATCAAGTACGTACCGCGGCGCTGTCGTTCGCCGCCGAGATTGCCGAGAACTCGCCGTTGGGCCTGATCGCAACGCGCGCCACCATGCGCGGAGACTTGGCCGACCGTGTGCGAGCGGCAACCGAACATGAACTCGCGGAACAAACACGTCTGCGCAAGACCGACGATTTCAAGGAAGGCGTGAAAGCGATGGCTGAACGGCGCGTGCCGATTTTCAGAAGCCAATAACGGACGGGCCGCGCCACAAACTAAAGGTTCGTCAGGAGAGGAATCGAATATGGCAGTGAGAGTTGAGAAGAACGGATCGGTGTGGACCGTCATTCACGACCGGCCCGAAGCCCGCAATGCAATGGACCCGGCAAGCGCGGACGCCTTGACCGCAGCGTTTTTGGAATTCGATGCCGACAAGAATGCTTCGGTCGCGGTCTTTTATGGCGCCGGCGGCTCGTTTTGCGCCGGCTGGGATCTCAAATATGTCAGCACGCTGAATGCCGCGTATCCGCTGGGCGAACTCGATATTCCGCCCGCGGGGCCGCGCGGCAATGGCGGGGAAATTCCGCGCGGGCCGTTGGGCCCTTCGCGGCTTGAGTTGGACAAGCCGGTCATCGCCGCGATCGAAGGTCCTGCCGTCGCCGGCGGCATGGAGCTCGGACTGTGGTGCGATTTTCGGGTGATGGCGCAAGAGTCGTATTTTGGCGTCTACTGCCGGCGTTGGGGCGTGCCGCTGATCGATGGTGGTACCGTGCGGTTGCCGCGGATAGTCGGCCAAGGGCGCGCGCTTGAGATTATCCTCACCGGCCGCAAGGTCCCAGCGGACGAATGCCTGAGCATCGGCCTGTGCGAATACGTCACGCCGAAAGGCCGCGCCCGGCAGAAGGCGGAAGAGCTGGCGCACGACATCGCGCGGTTTCCCCAGGTCTGCGTGCGCGCCGATCGCCGTTCCGCCATCAAGAGTCACGGGCTCGGTGTGCGGGAGGCGCTAGTCCAAGAATGGTACAACGGACGAGAGGCGCTGATCGCCGATGGAGTGGCCGGAGCCACACGTTTCAAGGATGGCCTTGGCCGTCACGGTGATTTCCAAAAAATTCACTGAGTCGGTCATAAAGCCTTCCGTAATGTATCCAAAACGCCACGTTCGGCCGTTGCCAAGCAACGCCACCGTTCTCAAGTAACTGCACGAGCGCTTATGGATAATTCTATCTTAACCGCACTTGATCGATCGTCATCAAGCCGCCCCTCGCGGGATTTCCGCGTCCGACGCAAATAATCGCGTTCACATTTACCCGGTGGAGATACCTTTAAGCGATACTTATTAGTACCATTTAAAGTTGTGTCGATTGTCGGCGGTACAAAGCAGTATGAGTTCCGAGCTTCAGCCTCGCCAAACCGCGAACGAAACGTTGCCTCCGGAAATCTATATTCCGCTGGTCGACTCCCTTTTCAAAGAAGGGCGTACCTTGTTCGTCGGCTCGATTTTTGTGACCGCTGCCATTTTCGTCACGTATTGGAAGACCGGCGAACTCGTACTTTTGTATTGCGCGATTGCGTTCGTTGTTATCGCCTGTGCCCGCGGACTGGTGATGCGCGGGTATGTCCATTCAAGCGTCACCGACGCCGAAGTCGCCAAGCGGTGGGAGCGCCGCTATGTCGCCGGCGCGGTCGCATCCATCGCGTGTTTGGGAGTCTGGTGTTACTTCGCATTCAGCGAGAGTTCCGATCCAATAGCTCATCTCATCAGTTTCTCGATGACCATTGCCTATATGGTCGGCGTATTTGGACGAAATTTCGGAAATTCCCGCTTCGTGGTGGTGCAGGTGTTATGCGCCTGGGTGCCGCTGACGGCGGCGCTCCTGATTCACGGCAATTGGTATCATTGGGCGCTTGCGGTTCTGCTGACTCCATTTTTTCTCGTGATCAAATTCATAGCTGAAAGGTTGCGCCACACCCTGCTCGATGCGGTGATCGTATCCCGCGACATGTCACTCTTGGCAACGCGCTTCGATACGGCGCTGAACAACATGCCGCACGGCCTGTGCATGTTCGATTCAACTCGTCGCGTCGTTGTCGCTAACCAGAAGCTCAAACTGCAACTGGGATTGCCACCGGACTTCGAGCTTAAGGGCTCAAAAGGGCGCGAGTTGGTCGAAACGATTGTCAAAGCGGGCCTGCTGTCGGAAATCAACGCTCAAAGCCTGACCGAACGCCTCACCGCGCGGCTCTTAGGAACCGACGATGCCGCGTTTGCCGTCGATATGACGAACGGGCGAACACTCGAATTCGCGCTCCAGCCGATGGAAAACGGCGGCATGGTTGTCCTGGTGGAGGACATCACCGAGCGAAAAATAGCCGAGGCCAAAATCAACCACCTCGCGCGCTTTGACCCTCTGACCGGCCTGCCCAATCGCAATGTTCTACGCGACCGTATGGAGCAGGCCATAGCCGAATGGCGGCCGGATAACATGTGCGCCATTCATTTTATCGATCTCGACCAGTTCAAACAGGTAAACGATACGCTCGGCCATACGCGGGGCGACATGCTGCTGCAGGCCGTTGCTCATCGTCTGCGCGAGCACGTTGGCGACGCTGCCGTCATTTCGCGTTTCGGCGGCGACGAGTTCGTGATCCTGCAGGCGCCGGTCACCTCGGTCGAACAAGGTGAGGCGCTGGCGACGCGCGTTCTAGACGCCGTCGGCGGCACTTACGATCTCGACGGCCACAAAGTCGTCGTGACCGCCAGTATCGGGATTGCGCTGGCAACGACCCCGGTCGATCCGGACCAATTTCTTCGCAACGCCGATATCGCGCTATACCAGGCAAAGTCCGACGGCCGCGGGACCTGGCGCTGGTTCGAAGCAAAAATGGAAGCCAACGCCCAGGCGCGCAGGGCTCTCGAATTTGATCTGCGCAACGCGACCGAGAGCGAAGCGTTCGAGCTGTACTATCAACCGATCTTCAATCTGAAAACCAGACGCATAGAGGGCTGCGAGGCACTGCTGCGATGGCCGCATCGCGAGCGCGGAATGGTCTCGCCCGCGGAGTTCATTCCGGTTGCCGAGGAAATGGGCCTGATCGTCGAAATCGGCAATCAGGTTTTGTACAACGCCTGTCTGGAATGCCGCCGTTGGCCAGGCGACATTGCCGTGGCGGTCAATCTTTCGTCGATTCAGTTTGATCGTTCCAATGTTCCGGCGCTGGTTCGCGAGACACTGGCCGCCACCAATCTGCCCGCGCATCGGCTTGAGGTGGAAATTACGGAATCAACTCTGCTGCAAAATACCAAACGGACTCGCGCAGATCTGGATCAGCTTGCCGAGTTCGGCGTGAAGATATCTTTGGATGATTTTGGCACCGCGTATTCGAGCCTCAGTTATTTGCACAGCTTCCCGTTCCACAAGGTGAAAATCGACCAATCGTTCCTGCAGGGTCTCGGCGATGACGAACGCAGACTAACGTTGCTGCGCGGCATGACCCGGCTGAGCGCGCAATTGGGTTTGCGCGTTGTTGTCGAGGGGGTTGAGACGCAAGAACAACTCGAGCTGCTTGCCGCGGAAGACAGCATCGACGAGGTGCAGGGATACCTGCTCGGCCGGCCCATGCCGGCCGCCGATCTGCGGAAGTTGTTATACGCATTCTATGTTGCCCCCACGCAGACTACCGCGTGGCCTGCAAGAGTTCGCAGCGACGCCGCCTGAGCGGATCTCGCTCGCTGTCATTTCCTCGTCGCGCCTCCTGCAAGGGTCTGATCTGGGTATTAACCGTACCCGCTCGGAAAAATTGTAATCAGAGTAACAAAGTGTTAACCTATCGCTTGCTGGCGCTGGCAAGGCGTGTGGTGAGGCGTTCATGACTCCGCTGACGACGGGGACTTCGCGTCAATCGCGTTCAACTGTTTCGGAGTTGTCGCCTTCAGAGACCGGGTTCTCCGAAAGCGTTGCGCTGCTACTGGATAGGATAGACGTTCGCCGCGCGGAAACCCTTGAAGAACGGGACAATATCTATCGCCTTCGGTATCAGGCTTATCTGCGCGAAGGAGCAATTTCGCCGAACTGCGCGGGCACGTTCTCCGATCCTTACGACGAGTCAGAGAATGCCTACCTGTTCGGACTCTACCTCGACGGCGACCTGGTCAGTTCACTCCGTATGCACATCGGCTCCCTGGCCCACCCGAAATTTCCGTCGCTCGAGGCTTTTTCCGACGTTCTGCAACCTGAAATAGATGCCGGCAAGGTTGTCATCGATTCGACCCGCTTCGTCTCGGACGAGGCCTGTTCGCGCGAGCATCGTGGATTGCCTTATGTCACCGTACGCCTCGGCTGGATGGCGGCTATTTACTTCAATGCCGAGCACCTTCTGGCCGCCATACGGCCGGAGCACCAGGGGTTTTATCGGCGAACGTTCCAGCATCGGCTGATCTGTGAAGCGCGGCCTTACCCGCGACTGGCACGGCCGATTTGTCTCATGACGACCCATTTTTCCGAGGTCGCGGATCGCTTGTATCGGCGGTACCCGTTTTTTAGATCAACTTTGTTCGAACGACGGATGATGTTCGAGCGAAGCGGGGCTCCGAAGTCTGCGCAGTCCGAAGAGCACCTGACCCCGCTGGTAAGCGAGTTCCCCCGTTTGGCGGGGTGAGGACGCTGAAGTCTTCCGTTTTTCCGCACGCTTCAGCCGCGACAACGCGGTGCATTGGAATTGACTTCGTCGGTTCGCCGGCCGCCGATGTCCACCGCAGTACGGTTAGCCGAACATAAATCACCGGAGTAAAAAGCGGCAGGTCGACTTCACGCACTTTTGCGAAGCGTCGCATATAAGAATTTTTGCATTGCCGCTGTTCGGCCACCGCCAATCTCAATGAGCCTTTTTCTCGACGTTACGAGTGACGACCAAGCACCCACCGTTTTGGACACGCAGGCGGTCGCGTGCCCGGCGTGTGATGCGCTGCTGACGTTCTCCAGAACCAGCTTCCCCCATATCGACGAATGCGGGTTCGAAAGCTATCGCTTCGAATGCAAGGAATGCGGAGCGCCACTTGCTGGCATCATCGACCCTGCCGATGAAGCGCTGTTGCTTTCGGTGAGCGCCAGCTGAAATGCAAGCCGGTGGCTATGCCGCCGGGTTGTGCTCGTCATTCGGTCTCTAGCAAATTCCGTTCTGTGACGACGCGCGACCGCTTGGCGGCCCGGCGTCGAATGGGTACTCATTGCGTCCACAAACGCTCAGGCGGGAGGGACGCATGCCGAACAACGGCCTCGATGGTTACGCCGTTCTCATCACCGGAGGCACCACGGGGTTGGGGCTGTCGCACGCGCGCGTGCTCGGCACGCGCGGGGCCAAAGTAGCCATTACCGACTTCAATCAGAAAAATCTCGATCAGGCAAAGGCCGAATTGAAGCGTGATGGCATCGCTGCGCTTTGCCTCAAAGCCGACAACCGCGTCGTCGCCGAAGTCAAAGCCGCGGTCGCGACGGCCGAAGCGGAATTCGGCAAGCTCGACGTTCTTGTCAACAATGCCGGCATCACCGGCCTGATGGCTCCCATCGAGCAAGTCGATGAAGCGTTTTTCGACAGCCTGTTCGACACCCACGTCAAAGGGGCTTTCTTTGCTGTTCAGGCGGCTGTGCCGGGAATGAAACAGCGGCAGTTCGGGCGTATCATCAATACCGGCTCGACATTCAATATGACCGGCTCGCCGGCAATGAGCCACTACAGCGGCGCCAAGGGTGCGCTGACTGCGCTGGCGCGCTCCTGGGCGCGGGAGTTCGCGCCCTACAAGATCACGGTCAACACGGTCTCCCCCGGTTTTACCGATACGCCGATGACGCGCCATGACGCTTCGCCAAAAATCTTTAAGGAGATCATCGAGAGCATGGCGCTCAAACGCCAAGTTCTGCCGGAGGAGATTTCCTACGCGGTCGCCTGGCTTGCGAGCCGCGAGGCTGATGCGGTGACCGGTCAGAACATCAGCCCTAATTGCGGTCAGGCTATCGTCGGCATCTGATCGACGCACCGGAACGCTTCTGTGGTTGCTGTCACACATTATTTCTGCTCGGAGGCTACGCCTGACGTTCAAACTTCCCGCGATCATGCGGCGCTGAAAAGTCGAGCTTTGGTCCGAGCGGCACGATCCGGGTCGGATTGATCGCGGTCATACTCATGTAATAGTGCCGTTTGATGTGGTCCAAATTCACCGTGTCGGCGATGCCGGGCACCTGATAGAGCTCGCGCAGATAATTCGACAGGTTCGGATAGTCGATGATCCGGCGCAGATTGCATTTGAAGTGGCTGTAATACACCGCGTCGAACCGGACCAGCGTTGTGAACAATCGCCAATCCGCTTCTGTCAACTGCGCTCCGACCAGATAGCGTTGGCGCGACAGCAGGTCTTCGATCCAATCGAGCGCGGCGAATACGGCGCGGCAGCCTTCTTCATACGCCGGCTGCGCCGTCGCGAAACCGGCGCGGTAGACGCCGATGTTCACGTCGCTGTAAACGCGGGCATTGATGCGATCGATCTCGGCACGCAGCTCCGGCGGGTAATAGTCGGCGCGGTCGTTGGTGAGATCCGCGAATGCCGCATTGAGCATGCGGATGATCTCGGGCGATTCATTGTTGACGATGGTGTGGCGTTCCTTGTCCCACAGCACCGGCACCGAAACGCGGCCAGTGTAGCGCTGATCGGCGAGCAGATAGATCTCGCCGAGACGGTGCTTGCCGTTGACGCTATCGGCGAGCGCCCCGTCGCCAAACTGCCAGCCTTGGTCGCCCATCACAGGATCGAGCACTGACATCGAGATCACGCTCTCGAGTTCCTTGAGCTTGCGAAAAATCACAGTGCGGTGGGCATACGGGCAGGCGAGCGAGACATAGAGGTGATAGCGGCCGCGCTCCGCCGGAAAGCCGCCCTTGCCGGAAGGGCCGGCGCTGCCATCCGGCGTCACCCAATTGCGAAACACGGGCTCCGTCGGTACGAAGCGTCCGCCGGTGGTGCCGGTGTCGTACCATTCGTCGCGCCAGACACCGTCGACGTAAAGCCCGTGCGCCATAACAATTCCTCCCGTCAGGAAACGTAGCCCGCAATAAGCCTAGTCTATAAGATCATGCGGCAATGAGGTGAAATCCATGAAAGCAGTGTTCATTGAAAAGTTTGGCGGCCCCGAGGTTCTGCACTATGGCGACATGCCGGACCCGGTTGCCGAACCAGGTGAAATCGTCGTCGACGAGGTCGCGGCGAGCATTAACGCCGCCGACTGGAAAGTACGAGCCGGCGAATATTCGCAAGCCACTTTCCCGCTTGTTCTCGGCCGGGATTTTTCCGGAACAGTTGCGACGACCGGCGCGGGTGTTACCGATCTGAAAATCGGCGACGCAGTGTTCGGCGTGCTCGACGTCGGCAAGGAGGGCGCCTATGCGGAAAAAGTTGCGATCAAGTCCGCCATCGTCGCTAAAAAGCCCGACACGCTTTCGCACATCGACGCTGCGGCGCTGGCGCTTGCCGGTCTGACCGCGATCAGGAGCATCGAAGATACCCTGAAGCTTCAGCGCGGCGAAACCATTCTCATTCAAGGCGGCGCCGGCGGCGTCGCGAGCTTTGCCATTCAGCTTGCCAAGCATCTCGGCGCCCGCGTGATCACCACTACGAGCGCTGCGAACCTCGCCTACGTGCGCGGCCTTGGCGCCGACCAGGTGATCGATTACAACGCGACTGACTTTACAAAAGCGGTGAGCAATTGCGACGCCGTGTTCGACACCGTCGGCGGTGAGGTGGCGATCAAATCGTTCGAAGTGCTCAGGCCGGGCGGTCGCGCCGCGTTCATTGCTTCCGGGTGGAAGGCGCCGCAGCCGACGCGCAGCGACGTGACGTCGCTGCGGCCCAACGTGATCCGTGCCCGCGAGCCGCTCGAAGAGATCGCGCAACTGGTGGCCGCCGGCGCCGTGCGTCCGCCCGAGGTCAAGCTGTTCCGACTGTCGCAAGCCCTCGAAGCCCATCGGCTCAGCGAAAGCCGGCATTTCCGCGGCAAGCTGGTCTTTCAAGTGCGGTAACCGCGCCGCTGGCCGTGGTCTGCGTAGCGGCTCTGGCGAAGCGAAGGCCGAATGCCTAGATCGCCATGACGCCTCGCTGCGACGACGGCACACATCTGAAGCGACCGGGAGCATCTCATGTCGCCGCTTTCTCTCCTGCTCAACGTCTTGTGGATCGTCTTCGGTGGCTTGGCGATGACAATCGGCTGGCTGATCGCCGCCGTCATCATGGCGATTTCCATCATCGGCATTCCCTGGGCGCGCGCCGCATACAACATCGCCTCCTACACTTTCTTGCCGTTCGGCCGCAGGGCGGTTTCGCGCGCTGAATATTTCGGCACCGGCGACATCGGCACCGGGCCGCTCGGCTTCCTCGGCAATATCGTGTGGCTCATCCTCGCCGGCTGGTGGCTGGCGCTCGGGCACCTCATCCTCGCGATTTTGTTCGCTGTCACCATCATCGGTATTCCGTTCGCGTGGGCTAACCTGAAACTCGCCGGCCTTGCGCTATGGCCGATCGGCAAGATCATCGTCGACGTTGAAGATTATCGTCTGCGCTATCAGCAAAGTCCGGCCGGCAGCCGGCGTTACTCGTAAAACCAGTTCGCACCGCTACTTGATCAAATCCGAAACTCCGTAACTGCGAAACTTCATACCCCCAGAGAGGATTCCATGGCGTCATCGTTGTATCAGGCTTCCATTCCGGTATTTGAAATCGGTCTCAACGCGTTGTCTGCGGTGCTCGACAAAGCCGCCGCATTCGCGGCCGCCAAGAAGATCGAGCCCGCGGTTCTTCTCCACACCAAGCTCGCGCCGGACATGTTCGACTTGACCCGCCAGGTTCAGGTCGCCACCGATCAGGCAAAACGCGGCGCAGCCCGCCTCGCCGGTGCCGAGGCCCCCAGTTACGAAGACAACGAGACCACGATCGATCAGCTCAAAGCGCGTCTGGCCAAGACCGTCGCCTATCTGAAAACGCTCGACGCCAAGAAGATCGACGCGTCGGCCGATCGCGAGATCGCGTTTCCGCTCGGCCCGGCCACCGGCCACATGAAAGGCAGCGACTACCTCAATCATTTCGTGCTGCCGAACTTCTATTTTCATCTCACCGCCGCCTACGCGATCTTGCGTCACAGCGGCGTCGAGCTCGGCAAGCGCGACTTTATCGGCGCCATCCCGATCAAGATGACGCAGGCGGCGTAAAAAGCGCAGCCTGCCGCCGCAGGCTGCGCCCGGTCGTTGGTTCGTTCTAGGGCTCCTGCGAATCCATCATCACGAATGCGATGCGGCAGGGCTCTTTGCTGTGGTTGAGCCAGGCGTGATTGGTCGCCTGCTGGACGACAACATCTCCGGCCTTGAGATGGACCGTTCCGGTATCGAGCATCATGTCGATTTCACCCTGCATGATGATCGCATAATCGACGGTTTTGGTGCGGTGCATGAGCGGATTGCTCGGCGCCATCCCGCGCTTGGGAACGCCGTCGCCCACCACCTTCATCATCAGGTCCATCGGAAGTTTATCGACGTCCGCACCGACCGGTGGAAAATCGACGATCAGAAACTGCGTTCCGTTCGGAACCGGCGAAAAGCCCTTGCGCTCTCCGGAGCGGTCCGCATTCCATGAAAAATCTGCCGGAGTTTTCTGCGTCACCCAGACAGTCGCAGCACCCTCACCGGCGCCGCCGATCTTCAGCGGCACCATGGCATTGAACAACGCGGTCGATTTGTTGTTAGCATCGAGTGCGGTAACGACACGGTGGATCTCTTTTTCCTCCGCCTGTGCCGCCGTCGCCATGGCGCCGATCGCGGCGGCGCCGATCGCGAGTGAAAACGCAATACCGTATGCAGCCTGTCTCATCACTTCCTCCCGGATTCCAATTTTACGTTGTTTTCGAACAATCGTGTGAGGTTAGCCCCACCGACCGGCGACAGTATCCATTTCAAATGGCAAAAAGACCAGCAACAAATAGCCGGGCGAAATTGCGTGAACGCGCTACTTGGCCTTGCGCTCCGATTGTCGGCGAGGCGCGCGCAACACTTTGCGTATTTCCGCAAGCAGGAGTTTGTGAAACTTTGAAGTTTTGGTTCGGAACGGTAGTTCGACACGCGCCACAGCACTTTCGGTCAGCATGAGATTGTACGGCGCGCCTTTGGCGTCGCCGGAAATGCGGAAATCGGTCCGGTAGCAGACGATCGGCTTGCCCTTGGCGTAGGCGTAGCCGCACTCCCACGCCGTGCCGCTGTCGGGATCGGGCCCGTCCATGCAGGCAACCACCATGTCGGCCCAATCGAGCCCGGCAACATCCATGTCAAAGATCGACTTCGCCGCTTTGCTGCGCGGCTCATGCTCCTGCGGCAGAAACACCTCAAAGCCTTCGCTCTCCAGAAACCGAGCGAGTTCGGCGTTGAAGTTCTGCTCTGCGAGCGAGAACAAAGGGCCAGCGAGATAGATTTTAGTCATCGTGTTCTCCGTTCCCGCTCTCCTTCTCCCCGCACGCGGGGAGAAGGTTGGGATGAGGGGGCCTATCCGCGGGGCTCAGAATCGCGGAGAGGCCCTCCATCATGCACGTCCTCGTCATTGCGAGGAGCGGAGCGACGAAGCAATCCAGACCTTGCCGCCGCACTGGATTGCGTCGCTTCGCTCGCAATGACGAAATAGCAAGATCCTTCCCGCGGCGCGCTCCGCGCCCGGGTTTTGCCAACCACCACGCCCGCAAAAATTTCGCCGCCCTCGGACATAAAGCAAGGGAGGCGGAGCGCCGAAAGGCGCACCTTCCATGTCCGCGCATGCAGCAGCAAACGTCGCCGCTTGCCGATGCCGGGCGCGGCAGCGGGCTTAACGGAGCCCGCTCGCCTTCCGGCGCTTCGCCACGGTTCTTGTCAGAGCGAGCGAACGCTCCAACTCAGCCCAGGCCGTGCTTCACGCGATCGACAAGCAACGCGGGCGTTACCCGCGCCGTCAATCGCGTTTAAGCGGGACACTCCGCGCGCCGGTCGTAATGCCGGCGGGATCGATGCCCGAACCGCCCGAGAACGGGGTTACAAGCCCCGCCCGCAGGAACCGCACTCGCTCCGTGGTCAGGTGTGTCTCGAGATCACGTCCCTTACGAGCAAGCTGTTGATACAGCGTAGCGCAAAAAGTGACCAAAGTCAATGAAAACGAGACGGGCATTCCGAACTATGTTTGACAGTCCGTAGGATGGGTTGGGCGTAGCCAATGCATCTTGTTCCGCGCTTGCGAACGCTTATTGTTGCTGTGTTGGACAGGAGTGCCGAAGTGAAGATCAAAGTCGTGGTGCACGATGCGGAAGAAGGCGGCTTCTGGGCCGAAGTCCCCGCTATTCCGGGATGTGCGACGCAGGGCGAAACGATGGATGAACTGCTGCGCAACGTGCACGAGGCAATTGAAGGCTGTCTGTCGGTCGACGTGGCCGAAACCAAACCCGACGACAAACGACGGATTCTGGAAATCGCCGTATGAAAGCATTGTCCGGTCGCGACTTCGCTCAACTCGTCGAGCGGCGCGGCTGGCAGTTGCTGCGGGTCAATGGCAGCCATCACGCCAACCTTCCTATATCAAAACTGATATAATGTCAATTCCGAAAGATCAACATTTGTCTCAAGCGGTTTTTTTCCGGGCTACGCCCGCAGGCCGTCACGCCTCAACGTAATCCGCAATGCTGGTCGCTTCCGGTACATGCAAGCCATCGGCCTTAAGCCCGTCGATGTGAAGCGGATCGCATCGCGGATTTCGGCTTCGACGGCTTCCACGGTATCGCCGGTCGCGACGCAGCCAGGTAAATCCGGCACACAGGCGGAATAGTTTCCGTCCGCCTTTTCGATCACAACAGCGTAGCGCATCACCACGGCTCCTTCAGTCCAGCCTGTTTTGGGTTCTCACGCCACCTTCGCCGCCGGTATCGCTGCCTCACCAAGCAGGCCCATCAGCCGATCGCGGATCAGGCGCTCGGCTTCGGCCATGATGCGGTCGATCAGTTCGGCGACGGTTGGGACGTCGTGGATCAGGCCGGCGACCATGCCGCAGCTCCAGGCACCGGCATCCATGTCGCCTTCCATCAAGATCCGCGGATAAACCCCGGCGACTTGCTCCTGAATGTCGGCGAAGGTCAGCGCCGCGCCTTTGGCTCGCTCGGTTTCAATCAAACGTTCGACCGCGGCGTTGTTCAGAACGCGCTCGGTGTTCCGCAAACTCCGCATGATCAGCCGGGTGTCGAGCTCGGAGGCGGCGATGATCGCCTGTTTGACGTGGTCGTGAACCGGCGCTTCTTTGGTGGCAATGAAGCGCGTGCCCATGTTCATGCCGGCGGCGCCCATCGCCAAAGCCGCGACGAGGCTCCGCGCATCCGCCATGCCGCCCGAGGCGACGAACGGAATCTTCAATTCGTCGGCGGCGCGCGGCAAGAGGATCATGTTCGGCACGTCGTCCTCGCCGGGATGACCGCCGCACTCGAAGCCGTCGACGCTCACCGCGTCGCAGCCGATCCGCTCGGCTTTCAGCGAATGCCGCACCGAGGTGCATTTGTGGATGATCTTGATGCCGGCCGATTTCAGCGGCGGCAGATATTGCTCGGGGCTGCGCCCCGCGGTCTCGACGATCTTGACGCCGCCATCGACGATCGCGGCGATGTATTCCGGATAAGGCGGCGCCTTGAGCGCCGGCAGGAAGGTGAGGTTCACGCCGAACGGCTTGTCGGTCATGTCGCGACAGCGGGCGATTTCGCGTGCCAGCAATTCCGGCGTCTTCTGCGTCAGGCCGGTGATGATGCCAAGCCCGCCGGCGTTCGACACCGCGGACGCCAGTTCGGCAAAGCCGACAAAATGCATGCCGCCCTGGATGATGGGATGGCGGATGCCGAACATTTCGGTAATGGCGGTTTTCACTTCTGATCTTCCCGGCACAGTCTGTGTCGTCATGGCCGGGCTTGTCCCGGCCATCCACGTCTGCCCTTACAGACGAAAAGACGTGGATGCCCGGCATAAAGCCGGGCATGACGCTACAATGTGCGGCGCGTATTTTAGCACAGCAAAATCGAGGGCTACGCTCGCTTCGCAAAGGGAAACAAACAAAATGCCGGACACAACTCGATCCACGGCTCTACCACGCCCACGTCGCCCGTAACCGCACGCCGATCCTCGTCGTGCTCAAGCGCGTGCTGCCCGCCTCGGGTCTCGTCGTCGAAATCGCGAGCGGCAGCGGCGAGCACGCCGCGTTTTTCGCCAAGGCGCTGCCTGGCATCGTCCTGGCAGCCGACCGATATCGACGCAACCGCACTCGCCAGCAGCACCGCGCATCGCGCCGCGGCTGGCGTGCCAAATCTGTTGCCGCCGCTGCGTCTCGATACTACTGCGGAGCAATGGCCGGTTGCGCACGCCGATGCGGTGGTGTGCAACAACATGATTCATATTTCGCCGTGGGCGGTGACCGAAGGTCTGATGCGCGGGGCGAGCCGCGTTTTGCGCAGCGGCGGGATTCTTTTTCTTTATGGCCCTTACAAGATCGACGGTCGCCACACCGCACCGAGCAACGAGGCGTTCGACGTTTCTTTGCGGTCGCGAAATGCGGAATGGGGCATTCGCGATCTCGGCGACGTAACTGCTCTCGCTGCGAGCCATGGCTTGGCGCTGATCGAGACCGTACCAATGCCGGCCAATAATCTCAGCGTCGTCTTTCGGCGCGGGACGTAGAGTCGCAAATCGCGGTTACACCGAGGGTACTACCAAAGAATTCCAGTTACACTGAGGGTACTAACAAATACGTATCCCAGCCATGCGAGCGTGCGTGGCGTCGTGCGAGCTGCATGTAACCCGCGCACAACACGCCAGCAAAGCAAGTACCATAGAATTTGGAAGAATGGTTCCCGCTTTGGCGCACCCACGGCGACATTCTTCCCACATGCTCGTCCTTAACGCGCGGCTTACGCATTCGACGCGACGAAAATCGCCAACCGCGCTTGCGCGTTGCACGCTGCTCGTCCCATGTACTTTTTTTGAGGCCGGGTCCGTCAAACTCTTCTGTCAAACCCCTGGAGGGCAATCGATGTCGCTGTTGTTTTCGCCGACCAAGTTGGGTCCGCTTACGCTGAAAAATCGCCTGGTAATGTCGCCGCTGACCCGCAATCGGGCGACCGATAACGTCCCGAACGATCTGATGGTTGAATATTATCGCCAGCGGGCGCAGTCCGCGGGACTGATCATCACCGAAGGGACTTCACCCTCTCCGAACGGCCTCGGTTATCCGCGCATCCCCGGCATCTATTCCGCCGCGCAAATCGCCGGCTGGAAAAAGGTCACCGATGCCGTTCATGCGCTCGGCACCAAGATATTCATCCAGTTCATGCACACCGGGCGGATCGGACATCCGAACAACCTCCCGGCCGGCGCCACAGTCGTCGGGCCGTCGGCCGTTGCGGCTGCCGGCGAGATCTACACCGACGCGGAAGGGCCGAAGCCGCACGCTACTCCGAAAGCGCTGAACGACGCGGACCTCAAGAGCACCCTTGCTGAGTTTGTGCACGCGGCGAAGAGCGCGGTTGCCGCCGGGTTCGACGGTGTCGAGCTGCACGGCGCCAATGGTTATCTGCTCGAGCAGTTCATCCGCCCGAATTCAAACCAGCGCACCGACGCCTATGGCGGTTCGATCGAGAACCGCGCACGCTTTGTGATCGAGGTCGTCAACGCGGTGATTGCGGCGATCGGCAAGGACAAGGTCGGCATCCGCCTGTCGCCGTTTGGCGTGTTCAACGACATGCCGCTCTATCCGGAGCTGGAAGCCGACTACGCCTACCTCGCCCGCGCGCTCAATGCGACCGGGTTGCTTTACATCCATCTGGTCGATCACTCGTCGATGGGCGCGCCGGCGGTGCCGCAATCGATCAAGGATGTCTTCCGCAAGGAGTTCAAGGGCGCGCTCATTCTCTCCGGCGGCTATGACCTCGCGCGCGCCGAGAGCGATCTTGAGGCGGGCAAGGCTGATTTGATTACGGTCGGCCGTCCGATCCTTGCCAACCCGGATCTCGTCGAGCGTTGGAAGACCGGCGCCGCGCTCAATCCGCCCGACCCGACCACGTTCTACACGCCGGGGCCGAAGGGCTATACCGACTATCCGGTGCTGGCCAAACAGCCGGAGCACGCCTGACCGGGCGCGTCGCGCGGCACCCCAAAACGTGCCGCGCGCTTTCCTTACGCCGCGATGAGGCCGCCGGATGCGCCTAATAGGCCAAGGTGGTAATCGGCGTCGCCGAAAATCGTGTCGATGGTGGTGACGCGCTTGAAGTAGTGGCCGACCTTGGCCTCCATGGTCATGCCGATGCCACCATGCAGCTGGATCGCCGCCTGGCCAACGGCGCGGCCGGAGCGGCCGACCTGCACCTTCGCCGCTGAAATCGACGCCCGCCGCTCGCGGGCGTCTTCCTCTCCCGCCATCATCGTCGCCAGCATCGCCATGCTGCGCGCCTGCTCGACATCCACCACCATCTGCGCCGCGCGATGCTGCAAGGCCTGGAAGCTGCCGATGGTGACGCCGAACTGTTTGCGCGTTTTCAGGTAGTCCACGGTGGTTTCCTGCATCGCCGCCATGGCGCCGACCGCTTCGGCGCTCAACGCGGCCATTGCGATGTCTGCAATCCGCTCGATCAGCGGGAAGGCTGAGCCCGGCTCGGCGATCACGGCGCTGGCGTCGGCGCGCACGCCGTTCAACGTCACTTCGGCGGCGCGCAAGCCATCGACCGTGCCGTAGCCGCGGGTTGCGACGCCGTTCGCCTTCGCGTCGATCAGGAAAAGTCCGACACCATCGCGGTCGCGCTGGCCGCCGGAAAGCCGCGCCGAGACGATGAATTTCTGCGCGGCGTCGCCGTGCAGCACCAAAGTCTTGGCGCCGTCGAGCACGTAGGAGGAGCCATCACGGCGCGCTTTTGTCACGATATCGGCGAGGTCGTAGCGCGCCTGCCGCTCGGTGTGAGCAAAAGCGAGCAGAAGGTCTCCAGCCGCAATCTGCGGGATCAGTTCGGCGCGCAGTTTTTCACTGCCGCCAAGCCGGAGCAAACCGCCGCCAAGGACGACCGTCGCGAGATAGGGCTCAAGCGCGAGCGCGCGGCCGATCTGCTCCATCACGATCATTGTCTCGACCGGGCCGCCGGCGGAGCCGCCGTGCTCCTCGTCGAACGGCAGTCCCAGGAGACCGAGCTCGGCGTAACGCTTCCACAGCGCCCGGCTCCAGCCGTCCGGCTCCTGCATGTAGCGCTTGCGCGCATCGAACGCGTAATGATCGGCGAACAGCCGCTCGATGCTGTGCTGTAGTATCTGCTGCTCTTCGGTCAGCGCGAAATCCATTTGTGAGTTCCCAGCCGCTATTTCGTCATTGCGAGGAGCGTAGCGACGAAGCAATCCAGACGGTGAGTCTGACTGGATTGCTTCGCTCCGCTCGCAATGACGAAGCACACATCACAATCCTAAAATCGCCTTGGCGATGATGTTCTTCTGAATCTCGTTCGAGCCGCCGTAGATCGTTGTCTTGCGGGTGTTGAAATATTGCGGAGCGAGCGGGCCGCCCCAGTCGGGGCCGATCGGCGGTTCGTTCCATCGCTCGCTCTCGTCGTGCCCGGTCTGGTCCGGCAGCGCGTAAGGGCCGACGACTTCAAGCAGCAGCTCGGTGATGGTCTGCTGAATCTCCGAGCCCTTGATCTTGAGAATGGACGAGGCGGGATCGGACTTGTTGCTCCGGGTGCGCGCCGAAACGACGCGCAGCTCAGTCATTTCCAGCGCCTTGAGCTCGACTTCGACGGACGTGATTTTGGCGCGGAAGCGCTCGTCGGCCATCAGCGGCTTGCCGCCTGCCTGTTCCAGCGCGGCAAGCTCTTTCAACCGGCGGATGCGCGCTTTGGAGGCGCCGATCCGGGCGATGCCGGTGCGCTCATTGCCGAGCAGAAACTTGGCGTAGTCCCAGCCCTTGTTTTCCTGGCCGACCAAATTCTCCGCCGGCACTTTCACGTCGTCGAAAAACACTTCGTTGACTTCGCTGGCGCCGTCGATGGTCTGGATCGGACGCACGGTAATGCCCGGCGTCTTCATGTCGATCATCAGGAACGAGATGCCTTCCTGCTTCTTTGCAGCGCCAGGATCGGTACGGACCAGACAAAAAATCCAGTCCGCATATTGCGCGAGCGTGGTCCAGGTCTTCTGTCCGTTGACGATGTAATGGCCATCGACCAGTTTCGCCGAGGTCTTCAACGAAGCCAGATCGGAACCTGAGCCGGGCTCGGAGAAACCCTGGCACCACCAATCGTCGAGGTTGGCGATTCGCGGCAGAAACTTTTTCTTCTGCGCCTCGTTGCCGAATGCGACCAGGACCGGACCGAGCATATTGACACCGAACGGCAGCGGCTCGGGCGCCGGCGCTTGCTGCATCTCGTCGCGGAACAGATAAACCTCAACCGGGCTCCAACCGGTGCCGCCCCATTCTTTCGGCCAATGCGGCACCGCCCAGCCCTTGGCGTTGAGGATGCGCTGCCAGTTGACCATGTCGTCTTTGCTCAACCGTCGTCCCTCGATCAGCTTGGCGCGGGTGGCAGCCGGCAGCTTTTCTTTCATGAACGCGCGCACCTCGTCGCGGAACGCGGTCTCTTCCGGCGTGAAGCGAAGGTCCATGACGCTCTCCTGGTCAGGCGAAACAGCGTAGCCTAGTTTATCTCAAACAAGCCGGCGGCGCCCATGCCGCCGCCGATGCACATGGTGATGATGGCGAGCTTGGCGCCGCGGCGTTTGCCTTCGATCAAAGCGTGGCCGGTCATCCGCGCCCCACTCATGCCGTAGGGGTGACCGATGGCGATCGCGCCGCCATCGACGTTCAGCCGTTCCTGCGGAATGCCGAGACGGTCGCGGCTATAGAGCACCTGGCTCGCGAACGCTTCGTTGAGCTCCCACAGATCGATGTCGCCGACTTTCAGTCCCTGACGACTGAGCAGCTTCGGCACGGCGAACACCGGCCCAATTCCCATTTCGTCAGGCTCGCAGCCGGCGACGGCAAAACCGCGGAATGTGCCGAGCGGTTTCAGCCCGCGGCGTTCGGCAAGCTTGGCGTCCATCACCACGCACGCCGATGCGCCGTCCGAGAGCTGGCTGGCGTTGCCGGCGGTGATCCATTTGCCGTCGCGGACCGGCTTGAGCGAGGCGAGGCCATCGAGCGTCGTGTCAGGGCGATTGCCTTCGTCGCTCTTGAGCGTGACCGGCTCGAAGCTCTCGGCCTTGGTGTTCTTGTCGACGATCTTTTTGGTGGTCGGCAGCGGCACGATCTCGCTGTCGAAGCGCTTGGCCTGCTGGGCGGTGGCGGTGCGCAGCTGGCTCTCCAGCGCGTAGGCGTCTTGCGCCTCGCGGCTGACCTTGTAGCGCTCCGCCACGTTGTCAGCGGTATCGATCATCGGCATGTAGATTGCGGGCTTGTGCTCGACGATCCAGTCGTCATAGGCCGGAATGCTCTTGCCGTCCTGCACCAGACTGATGCTCTCGAGCCCGCCGGCGGCGATGACCGAGGCTTCTCCGGCGATCACGCGCTGCGCCGCGAGCGCAATCGCCTGCAGGCCCGAACTGCAAAAGCGGTTCACGGTCATGCCCGAAACCGTGACCGGCAAACCGGCGCGGATGGCGGCCTGCCGCGCGATATTGCCGCCGGTGGCGCGCTCGGGCAGCGCACAGCCGAGAATGACGTCCTCGACCTCGCCCGGCTCGACGCCGGCGCGCTCTACCGCGTGGCGCACGACATGGCCGCCCAGATCGGCGCCGTGGGTCATGTTGAATGCGCCGCGATAGGCCTTGCCGATCGGCGTGCGTGCGGTGGACACAATGACGGCGTCGGGCATCCAAAACCTCCCTGGCAGCGCTTGTTGCGGACCGGCGAGGCCGCGTCCGACCCCATCTTTGCAGGAGGATAGAATGCCTGGTCAAGGCCGGGCAGCCCTATCTGGTTGACCGGCGGACGAATATGCTGCGACCGCATAATTGGAGCGTTGGCTATGCTCGGTCGTTGGTTTTGCGTCGCGCTTGTTCTCGCGGTGGCGGCTTTTGCGACAGAAGCGGGACGAGCGGCGGAGCCGATCAAAATCGGCCTGGGCATGGCCCTGTCAGGTCAGCTTGCCGCCAATGGCAAGTCGGCGCTGGTCGGCATGAAAATCTGGGAGGAGGATGTCAACCGCAAGGGCGGGTTGCTCGGCCGTCCGGTCAAGCTTGTCTACTACGACGACCAGAGCAATCCATCGAACGTGCCCGGCATCTACACCAAGCTTCTCGACATCGACAAAGTCGACCTGATCGTCAGCGGCTATGCGACCAATATGATCGCACCGGCGCTGGTCGTCGCGATCCAGCGCCGCAAATTGTTTCTCGGCCTGTTCGGCACGGCGGTGAACAATGAGTTTCACTACCCGCAGTACTTCTCAATGAATGCCAACGGCCCCGACGCCAAGGGCGCCGTGACCGCGGGCCTGTTCGAAGTCGCCGCTGCGCAGAATCCCAAGCCGCAAACCGTGGCGATCATCGCCGCCGATGCGGAATTCGGCCGCAAAGCGGCCGAGGGCGCGCGGGCTAACGCCAAGGCGGCGGGGATGACGCTCGTCTATGACCGCACCTATCCGCCGGCGGCGACGGATCTGGGTCCGATCGTGCACGCGATTGCAGCGGTCAATCCGGATGTTCTGGTCATCTGCACTTATCCGGTCGGCACGGTCGCCATGCTGCGGGCGATCAATGAGGTGGGCTTCACGCCAAAATTGCTCGGCGGCGCGATGGTCGGGCTGCAATCAACCGCCATCAAGACGCAGCTCGGCCCGTTGTCGAATGGCGTCGTGAACTACGATTCCTGGTTGCCGACGAAGACTATGCAGTTCGCCGGTGCGGCGGAATTTTTGGAGAAGTACCAGGCTCGCGCCGGCGCCGAAGGCGTCGATCCGCTCGGCTACAACTTGCCGCCCTTCGCCTATGCCGACCTGCAAGTCCTTGAGCAGGCGATCCGCGCGACCAACAGCATCGACGATGCGACGCTGGCCAGTTACCTTCACGGTAACCCGGTCAAGACCATCATCGGCGACATCCAATTCGGCGCCGACGGCGAGTGGACGCAATCGCGCATGCTGCAAGTGCAATATCGCGGCATTGTCTCGAACGATATCTCCCAGTTCAAGGATATGGACAAGCAAGTGATCGTATCGCCGGCGCGCTACAAAACCGGCGACGCGATCTATCCGTACGCGGATGCCAGGAAGTGATCGTGCGCAAAGCCGTTATCGCCGTTTGTTTGATCGCATCTACAAATGAACAGAATGTCATGTTCGGTCATGCGCGGCGATACCAGATATCTAAACTTTAATATCGCGACTTTCAGTCTGCACGACCTGTTCAGCCTCCATTCATTGCTACGGCTGCTTTAATTACGCGCTAAGTTCGCTCCACCATAAGGGGCGGTATTCACGAGGAAGGAGCGCGTGCCCAAACAAAAACTGACGCGCGCGTTACCTACAAAAAAGGAGAAACTCATGATTCGCACATTGCTATTAGGCGCCGCTTTGGCGTGTGGGCTTGCAACCGTCGCCAGCGCGGGCATCACGCCCGCACCGATCGGCAGCGGCGACGCCGTGGTGATCACGGTCGCCGACCATTGCGGCCGCGGCTTTTGGCGCACGCCCGACGGACATTGCTGGCCGATGGCCCGCGGCCGCGTATGCCCGGGCGGCTATCGCTGGGCCGAAGGCGGCCGCTGCTGGGCTCGCTGATCACGCTCAGGCGATCGGCACGTATCTGACATGCGGCCGGGCCGGCGACGGCTCGGCCGTTTTCGTTTAGCTTTCGAGGTCATGGAAGCGTCGCGAAATCGCGCCGCTGGGGGTAATATCGCACCATGACTGACGTCGCCTTGCAGACCAAGCTTGAACGGTTACTCGACCGCACCGAGATATTCGACCTGGTGCGGTTCGAGCGATTGTGCCGCGACCAGCGCGATTTTCCTGGCATGCTCCGCTGCTTCGTCCCGAACGCTCCGGTGCGCACCACCTGGTTCGACGGCACGGTCGAGGACTTCGCCGAGGCGTCGCGCAAGAAGATGACGTCGGGCAGCCAGGCCAAGCACTGGATCATGCCGGCGCGGCTCGAGATCAACGATGGCCGCGCGCTGGTCGAGAGCCCGGCGCTGATCTTCGACCGGCTCACTTTCGACGGCATCGAGTTCGACACGTTTCAGTATTGCCGCTTTGTCTCACGCGTCATCAAGACTGCCGGCGGCTGGAAGCTTGGTTCGTTTGAGGGCATCTATCAGCGCGATCAGATGCAGACCGTGGATCCGCGCGATCCGCTGCCGGTTGACTGGGACATCATCAAGTCGCTGCGGCCGTCTTACAAATTTATCGGCTACACCCAGGTCAAGCGCGGCTACAAGGTGAACCCGGAATTGCTTGGCGATGACCGGCCCGATCTTCTGGAAACGTTTTATGCGCGCGAGCAGAAGTGGCTGGAGACGGGACGTTAGAATACGCAAGACAGCCGGGGGGCGTGAGAGTGTCGGCAATCAATATGACTTCTCGTCCGCGCACGCGCGCGGGCATCGCTGTAGCATTGGCCGCGGCGGCGGGCTTTGCTTTGGCCAATACCTCGGCGAGCGTGGCCTACCAGGGCGGCAGTAACCCACTCACGGTCGCCGCGCTGCGTTTTCTTGTGCCGACGGCTGCCCTCATCGTTTGGCTGCGCGTCAGCGGCATTTCGCTGGTTCTCCCGAAACGCGACGCACTTGCCGCTGCTTTGCTCGGAGTTGTGACGGCACTCTACACCTGGGCGCTCCTTAGATCATTCAGTTCGATACCGTTCGCTCTTGCGGTGCTGATTTTTTATTTATTCCCATTAATGGCCGCCGTAATTGTTGCGGCCTTTGGTTGGGAGAAATTCGCCTGGAAAACCGGTGCGGCGATTGTGGTTGCCCTTGCCGGACTGGCGTTGGCCCTCGACGTGCGGGGCAGCAACCTCAACACCGAGGGTGTGTTATTGGCGTTTTTGGCCGCAATCGGATTGGCCGTCGTCGTCGCCGTCTCCAGCCGCATATTTGGAAAAGGCGATGCGCGGCCGCTGACCCTGTACATGGCGGCGTCCGCAGGTGCTGTGCTGTTGATACTGTGTGCGGTTAGTGGGGACTTCGCACTGCCACACACGACGCCGGGGTGGATTGGTTTCTTAGTTGCTGCCGCGCTCTATGGCTTCGCAATGATCGCCTTTTTCATTGCCATAACGATGATTGACCCAGTGCGAACGTCGCTGTTTTCCTATGCCGATGCAGTGATTTCTGCCGGTCTTGGCGTCGTTGTGCTCGGTCAGGCGCTGACGACGTTCCAGATCGCCGGGATTGCGCTTGTCATTCTTGCACTTGTCGGCGCGACCCAACCGAAGATAGCGGTATAGTGCGCCAAGCTCGCGCGATCGGATGTCCGTGTTAAGCAGGCTTTCGGCTCCGGGTGAGCGACGGCCGTCCCCGGGTTCACAAACATACGCCTCATTTGGAAGTGACTGTTTCTGGCAGCCACTTAACGGAGACCATGATGGCACCGCTGCGCCGTACAACAATGTTGGCCCGCCGAGCTAGTTCGCTACGGATGATTGCTCGCGCCACGAAACTTGCGGCAACCATTCTTGCAGCGATTGTTCTTGTCGCGGGCCCGAAAGCCCACGCGCAGCAACCTCAATCACGGCCGGAAGCGCGGGTGATCGTGAATGGCGAAGGCAGCGTCACCTTGCAGCCCGATTACGCGCAGATCAGGGCCGGCGTCACCACCAGGGCCAGGACCGTCAAAGACACTACAGACGCCAATACGAAACTGGTGGGCGCGGTCATTACCGCGTTGCGGGATTCAGGAATTGAGCAAAAGGATATTCAGACGTCACGTTTTTCAGTTCAGCCGATCTATGCGCCGGCGCAGCCGAATACCGAACCGAAACTCTCCGGCTTCAGCGTGTCCAATCAGCTCACCGTGACCATCCGCCAAATCGGTATGGTCGGCGCTGTTCTCGACCGACTTGTCGCAGCCGGCGCGAACGATCTCGGCGGCGTGGAATTTCTGCATTCCGATCTGTCGAAGGCGCTCGATCGGGCGCGTGAAGCTGCGGTCGCCGACGCACGCCGCAAGGCGGAGCTTTACGCGCGCGCCGCGGGCTTGGAGCTTGGACGCGTTGCATGGATCACCGAAGACCCAAGCTTCGCTCCGTCTGGTGGAATGAAAGCCCTGCGCGCTGCGGGCGGGTTGGCGGCGGCGGTACCGATAGCCAGCGGCGAAGACACATTGCGAGTCCAGATCACCGTCGGTTTCGCCACCGGCCTGTAATAGCAATACCGCCAACGACTCAACCTTTCCCCAGCACCGTAATATCCGCGCCGTCCTGGTAGGCGGGATGCTTCCAACCGTCCTCGTCGTAGTCGGCCATGCACTGCTCGGCGAGCCCGATCATTCCTTTGAGCGCGCCGTTGCCTTGCGCCTGCTGCAGCTGGAAGACCCGGATCAGCTCGTGACTGCCGGAATAGTTCATCTCGTAGAGCTCGTGGCGGGCGCCGAACTCGGTGCCGATTGCGTCCCATAGAAGCTTCATCGTTTTGATGCGCTCTTTGTAGTCGATACCGTTCGAGCCGCGCACGTATCGCGCCAGATATTTGTCGATCTCCGGGTTCTTGAAGTCGCGGGCGTGCGAGGGAAGATAAATCAGCCCCGACGCGATGACCTTTTCGACGATGTTGCGGACCGCCGGATAGGCTTCGGTCATGAACAGCCGATAGGTGGCGCCGGCGCGTACGTTCGGCAGCACCGCGCCGTCGACCCACGGATCGGGATTACACGCCATGGCGTCGGTGAGCGACCAGAACAGATTGCGCCAGCCGATCACCTCGCCGATCTGGGCCTGCACGCCGCGAAACGTTTCGACGCCGGTGGTGCGCGCGGCTTTGTAAAGAAGGCCGGCGATGAAATCGAGCTTCACGGCGAGGCGGGTGCAGCCCTGGAAGGTGAAGCCGTTGAAGAAGCCGGACTTTGGGTAAAAATCCTTCAGCCGCTGCACGTCGCGATGAATGAGCACGTTCTCCCAAGGGATGAACGCATTGTCGAAAACAAAAATGGCGTCGTTCTCGTCGAACCGCGACGTCAGCGGATAATCCCAGGGCGAGCCGGTGGCGGCCGCTGCCATTTCGTAGGACGGCCGGCAGATCAGCTTGATGCCCGGCGTGTTCATCGGCGCGATGAACATCACCACCATGCTCGGGTCGGTGATCTCCACGCTCATGTTCTGGCCGAGAAAGTTGTAGTTGGTCAGCGCCGAATTGGTGGCGACGACCTTGGCGCCGGAGACATAGATGCCGGCGTCGGTCTCCTTCTGGATGGTGATGTAGACGTCCTTGACCTCTTCGATCGGCTTGTTGCGGTCGATCGGCGGATTGACCAGGGCGTGATTGAGAAAAAGCACCGCTTCCTGGCCGCGCTTGTACCAGGCGCGCGCATTGTCGGCGAACTTGCCGTAAAATTCCGCATTGGCGCCGAGCGTGTTGATAAACGCGGCCTTGTAGTCGGGGCTCCGCCCAAGCCAACCATAGCTGATCCGCGCCCACGCGGCGATGGCGTCGCGCTGCGCGATGACCTCGTCGCGGGAGCGCGCTGCCTTGAAAAATTTATGGGTAAAGCCGCCAGAGCCGGTATCGGTCGGCGCCGTCAATACATCTTTGGTTTTCTCATCGTGCAAGGCGTCGTAGAGAAGCGCGATCGAAGCCGCCGAATTGCGGAAACCGGGGTGTTTAGTGATGTCTTTGACGCGCTCGCCATAAATGTAGACTTCGCGTCCGTCGCGCAGCGATTCCAGAAATTCAGCTCCCGTAAAGGGGCGCTTTTTGCCCGCGACAATGTCTTCAGGATGCTGCGACATTCACTGCTCCGTTTTCGTTTCTTAAATGATGTTCAATCTTAAGTGACGTTCAACTTTGCCGCTCGCGCCACACTGCCCAGAGCGTCAGAGCGCCGATAATTACGACGGCGAGCGGGGCGCCGGCCAGTCCCGCCTTCGCATAGCTGATGGCGCCGAAAACCGCCCCAAGCACAAAACCTATCGCAATTGTCAGAACAGTGAGCAACCGCGATCGCACCGCGGCAAATTCCCGCTCGTTGTCGCGATCGTGCGGGTGCCTCGTGCGCCGGCGCCAGGCCAACAGCAGCGCGGTGGTCTCGACGCCGAGCTGGGTCATATTGCCGGTCATCACGTTGGTCTGCGGGATGCCGCGCATCAGGAGCCGGACAATCACGCTTTGGGTGCCCATCGCCATCGCGCCGAACAGACCGGCAAAGATGCCGTGCCAATCCTGCACGCCGGTTATGGGCGGGCCGATCAGCAGCAAGACCGTGAATGCCGCGAGCAGTGCGGTTTCGAATGCGAGCATCCAGGGCAACGGCGCGCGCTGGTGATGTTGGACAAGGCCAATCAGTCCGGCAGCCAGCGCCGCTGCAAACAGGAAGGCGAGGATCGCGAGCATTTTGCCGGCGATGCCGAGGTCGTGGGTGACGAGCTCGGCGCCGGCAGTCACGAAGCTTCCCGTCACCTGGGCGACGAACAGGCCGAACAGCGCGAGGAATGTGTAGATGTCGACGTAACCGGCAACGAAGCTCAGCAGGGCCGGGACCAACCGCGGTAGCGGAACCTCCGGGGCCGATACTGCTTGCGTCATGGGTCGCTCCACCCGCCACGCCGGGCCTTTCTCGACCATGCGCGGTTCGGCAGTCTCATATCTCGCCTCCGCAGATTTCGTGCCTAAGATTTCGTGCTTAACTGTAATTCGGAGCAACACCCGTGCAAATCAGCCACTACCATTATCTGCCGCTCACGCCCGGCTTTTTCTCCATTCTGGTCGGGCTTTTCCTCATTCTGTTGGTTGTTCTGCTGGTGTTGCGGGCGCTGCGCCAGGCCTATCTCAACCTCGGAATCAGCTCCTCGACCGCCATGCTGCTGCTGTTCGGTTCTCTGATCGGCAGCTATTTCAACATCCCGATCGCGGTGCTGCCGCACGAGCCGGTGGTCTCGGACCGGGTGATCGATTTCTTTGGCATGCAATACAATGTGCCGGCGGTCGAGAATTGGGCCGGTACGGTGATTGCGGTCAACGTCGGCGGCGCCGTGATCCCGACGCTGATGTCGCTCTATCTGCTCTTTGTACGGAGGCTGTGGGTCAACGGCGCCATCGCCACCGCCGCCGTCGCGCTGGCGATGCACTGGCTTGCCAATCCGGTCCCCGGAATTGGCATTGCGGTGCCGGTATTCTGGCCGGCGCTGATTACCGCGGCCGTGGCGCTGGTGCTCTCGCGTGAGAATGCGGCGCCGCTCGCTTATATCGCCGGCAGTTTGGGTACGCTGATCGGCGCCGACCTGACCAATCTCGATAAGGTGCGCGGGCTGGGCGCCCCGGTCGCCTCGATCGGCGGCGCTGGGACTTTTGACGGCATTTTCCTCACCGGCATCCTCGCCGTGCTGCTGGCGAGTCTGTTTCCTTCGCCGCGGCCGGTGCCCCGCCCTTGGGGATGACAGCGGGCAAAATTGTAGGCTCTACTGCCGTGGAAAAGCGCGGCTTCCCTCAGGCTCGTCAAGTCCGCCAATTTAACACCAGCGAAGGAGCATCTATCGTGCCCTGGTATTATTACCTCGCGCATTTCTTTGCCGGCGCATTCCTTGCCAACGGCATACCGCATTTCGTGCAGGGTATTTGCGGCAACAAATTCCAGACGCCGTTCGCCAAGCCGGCGGGGATTGGCGAGTCCTCGGCGATCGTCAATGTGCTTTGGGGCTTTTTCAACGTTGTTGTCGCTGCCGGTTTGGTGCGTTACTTTTTTGCCGCACCGCCGCGGCCGGTCGGCATCGTGCTCGCCACCGCGCTCGGTATTGTGGTCATGGCGTCGTGGCTTGCGATCCATTTCAGCAAAGTCCGCAAAAGCGCGCCGCACCCCTAAGGGGCGTCACCGATGCCTGAGCAAAGCGCAGCGGCGCCGTCCTCGATCGCCGCCTATCATGCCCATGTCTATTACGATCCGAAGAAGACGCGCGATCGGGCGGATCATCTGCGCCGGCGCATCGCCGAGGAATTTCCCCGCGCCAAGCTTGGCCGCTGGCACGACGAACTGGTCGGGCCTCATCCGCAATCGATGTACCAGATCGCTTTTCCGGCCGATCTCGTCGGGTCTTTTCTGCCGTGGCTGATGCTCAACCGCGATGGGCTGACCGTCCTGCTGCATCCCGAGACCGGCGACGACTACACCGACCACACCGCGCATGCCTGCTGGTTCGGCGCTGTGCTGCCGCTGCGGGTCGAGGTGCTCCGAAAAGGCGCCAAAAGCCCCTAAAGCCAAACGCCCGTAAGCCCTTCAACAACTTCGGCGCGAACTTGTGGAACCGGAAGGGATTAGCTTAGTTGTTCCTGTTTTAGGAAAGTAGGAGGTACCCATGCGAAAGACGTTAGCTTGTTTGACCTTTGCCGCCAGCATTGGCCTTGTTTGTTGCCAAAGTGCCGGCGCTGCACCGGTCAGCGGAACGGCGGTGCAGGACGCCGCGGCCGCGACGTCGCCGCTCCAGCAGGCTCAATACGCCGAGCGCAAAACCCGCCATGGCATGATGAAGTGCTATCGCGATCTCATCATCGGCCCGTATCGCTGCCACTACTATCCCGGCCCGCTCTAAAATCTGCGGCAGAGTCAGCAAAGGGCAGGTACGAGCAAGTACTCGCCGAGCCTGCCCCGGCCGTGATCCGGGACAGGGTGGCTTTGCCAATGCGCACTTAAAAACCGACGTTGCGAATCGCGTCCAACCAGGCGCGATCTCGCTTCAGTTTGTTTACGCGCTGTCCTCGACGTCGGTGTCGGGCCGATCGTTGCCGCGGGCAAGTTCCGAGTGCCACTTGCCGTTTTCGTCTTCGTACTCGATCGCCTCGGTCCGCCCTGGTGTGCGTTGCTCAGCGGCGGCACGCCGCGCCGCGCCAAGCGCCTTGGCGTGCGTCGGGAAGCTCTCCGAGAAAACACCGTCGACGGTATAGGCCCAACCGTCTTCGTGGCGAACGATTTTGTAGGTGACGTGGACCATGATTGGCTCTTTTAGCTTCGCTATATCAGCGGTGACGTATGGGGCGCGACCCGTGATAGCAAAGTAAATTGACGCCGTGAAGTTCCAGCGCGCAGGCTGGGTTGCCGGTCAGGCGCTTTTGAGCAGTTCGTTGTCTTCACACGCCGTCAGCAATTCGACCGCGAGGGTACTGTCGAGGTCTTTCAGATTGATATCATTATTGACGCGCACAAAACCCTTGAGGATGGCAGCGGCACCGTTGAAATCCGCAAAGCCCATCGACCACTCGCCAAACACGCGTTGATCCGGTCCCGGGCCGTGATGCAGGACGGTGAGATTGCCGTGGCGCGAATCGCTCTTGATACTGGCGAAGATTTCGTTGACGGCGCGGTTCTCGCCTTCGAGCGCCTGCAGAAACGTGCCGTCATGAAATACCAGCATGCCGGTGACGCCGACTGCATTGTTGCGCATGCGCGCGCCAACAAGCAGCTTTTTCAAGTCGACGACGGCAAATTCCTGCCTGGCGCTGCTGGTATAAACGATCTGATGCATGGTGCTTCGCGCGCAAGATTGGCGGCCGGGCGTTAATGAAAGACCAAGCCGGACGCCAAGGTTAAATGCAACCGCGTCGGCGCAGCGCACAAGCGAGCGAGCTAGCTTAACAAAGCGGAACCGCCGGCGCGCTATTTGTACCAAAAAGCCGCGGAAGCTAACGCGCCATTGGCCGCCGTAATTTTTTGATCCGTATCAAAGCGCCGCCGGACGGGCTGAGCCACAATTAATAAATTTGGAGATCAAGATGTCGCTCCGCGACGCTTGCAGGCTGTTCGTTCTAAGTTTGGTGGTTTTTGCGGCCGCCTTCGTGCTGCGGCGTGAGTTCTTGTGGGATGTGATGCCGGTGTCCTGGGATCAGGAGCCGCAATCCCTGTGGCTGCTGGGCGCGGCGTTTCTGCTGCGCTCGATTGAAAATATCGCAAGTGTCGTCGCTGCGATCGTGCTCGCTTTTGTCTGTACGCTCGCTCTCGATCGCTGGCGCGGTCCTGCCCCGCCGGAAATGCTGAACAGCGAGTAGTGCGCTGGTTTCTCCCCGTCCTCGATGGAAAGGGAGAAACGTGCTTGAACAAAACCCCTACTTCCAGCCGGCTTCCTTATCGCAAGCGGTGCGTTCCGCGACGTGGGTTTTTTCCCATTGGGTAATCGACTGGGTTTCGTTGTCGCTCATCTTGTTGTTCATGCAGGTGCAGTACTTGCGCACGACATCGGCGCCCGCGCCGCCCTTGTTGTCCGTCAGGCACTGATTAATCCATTTAATGTCGTCGGCGGTCGCCGCACTGGCTTGTCCAAAAGTGAATGTGGATCCTGCAAATGCGCAACCAGCGGCAAGCAGCAAAGCAGCCGTAAGCTTCATGGGTCGCTCCCTTAGTCTTATGCCGCTGCCTGGATGAGCGGCGGGTGCGCGTACTAATAACTCCCCGCCCGCCTATGACAAGCTATGAAATGCCTCGTCGTTAAACGCGTGACGTCCGGATGACCCGATGACGACGCGCTTAAGCCCGCTCGATCCGGGCTGCATAGCACCCGGGAGCGGCGAAATGCACGTGCAGATAAACGGCGCGGGGATCCGAGAGCAGGCGAGCAATCGTGTCTTCCAGTTGTGCGCCCTCGGCGAGTTCCCAACCGACTATCATCGCATCGGCATCGAACGAACGGACCGCAAGCGTTCGCTTGCGCAATTGCTCCGGCACGCTGTCCACTTCGTCGAACGTTTCCTCGCCCGGGCGCACGTAGATGGCAAAGCGCATCCGGTACGGCGAATTGACCGGGTGGTGTTCATAGTTGACGAGGATCAATTCGTCGCCAGGCTTTGCGTCGGTAAGGCTGATGCGGCAAGGGCGGGGTCCGTCGGCGATCCGCCGCACGGCGCCTTGCGCCGCGAGTTCTTCATCGGAGAGCCCGAACATGGGAGCAAAGTGTTGGGCCGGCAGGCCGCGAATGCGAAAGTGCATGATCTCCTCCTTCGTTAACCAGCACGGAAGATGAGCTTATGGGACGCGTAAACCCACCCGATTTCTGCGGTGCCGCGTGCTTTAGTGAGGCCACGCGCCGATGTATCTTCGCGAGGGTGGCGTAAAGCGGGGTGGCCTTGGCGATTATGATCAACGCTGACGCCGATGCTGTTGATCACTCGCGCCGGCGACACGGATGAACACACTTCTCAAGCTGAGCGTCATTGTTTCGCTGCTGCTGGCGTCATCCGGCGTCGGGTTTTATTACGGCGTCTATCTGCCGCGCCGGGACACGCAGCTTGAGAGTGAGCACAAACAGGAGAAAGTGCAAGCCGAAGCGCAGAAGCACGCCGCGCAGGAGCGATCGGTTGCGGAGCACAAGAAAGTGGAACAACGGCAAGCTGAGATGAAAGCGAGCGCCGAGGCGCACTATCAAACGTGTCTGAACAAAGCCAACGCCGGCCACGAGACATCATGGGCGGCGGAATGCAAACATCTCGCCGAGAAGGCCCGCACGGATCACGCCGAGTGTCTGACTAAGCCGAAACTGCCGAAGGGATATTGCGATGCTTCCTATAGGCTTCGCGACGCCTCGCCCAATTGCGTACTTCCGCAAAAAGTCGCGACAGGTTTGGACGGCGACTTGAGCCAGGCCCGCAATCGTTGCCAGCGCGAGCGGCGGGCGGCACTGCAGTGAAAGCTTCGCCGTTTCGCCGCCATTCAATGCGGATAGTGCGCACTGCAATACGCGGCGGTCTTATCGCGGTGACGCTGTTGGCGAACATGGCGCGGGAGACTGCTGCCCAGAGCGCCTATGACACTTGTATCGGCAGCGCTCTCACCATCCACGCCGCTGCATACGCGGCCGAGTGCAAACGCTTCGCCGAACAAACCGAGCAGGATCGCGCCGACTGCCTCGGCAAGCTCAAGCTGTCACCGACTTATTGCGATGTGTCCTACCCGGCGCGCGATGGCTCGCCGAACTGCACGCTGCCCGCAGAAAACTCCACTCCGATCGATGCGGCGCTGGAGCGGGCCCGCTATCGCTGCGCGCGGGAGAATGGGGCGGGGCAGTGACCGCCCGAAGGGTGTCCAGCCGGAGGCGTCGTCCGCGGCGCCCGCAACAAGCGGATGGATCGTGCTTGCGCTCGATCCAACCCGCTTGACGAAGCCTAGGTTGCTGCCGGCTTACGGTGCATGCGGCGATAGGTGTGCCGTACCCCGTGGTGGTATGGGCCGTGCGGCTGGCCATCCGAATAGGAGGCGTTGATCGGGCGAATACCGAACAGTCCTTCAAAGCCGCCGACGACCCCGCCGAGAGCTCCGCCGACAACTGCTCCGACCGGCCCGGCTGCGTTCATGCCGACTGATCCGCCGTGCACGATGCCTTCTGGAATGCTTTGCGCCTGCGCCGCCATCGGCACCGCGAATGTCGCTGCGGCAAGTGCGGCCGCCAAGATGTAAGACTTCATATTAAGGCCCTTTCCTTCGTTAGAAGACCGCGAGGTTGCGACCAATCAAGGCGTCGGCAAGGCAGTAACCTGCCAAAAAGCGGCGCTACGTCGCAGCAATGGTGATTTTGAAACAGTGCGGCAAAGCGGCCACACTCGGCGCTCGCAGGCCGGGCTCGTTTGCCTGAGCGGTGCCGGCTCTATTTTGCTATCGCGTTCTGGTACGGATAGATCGCCTCGCCGCTTTTGAACTGCGGGGGATAAACGATCACTTCCGTTTTGGCGTCGCGGAAGTCGTCGACGCTGTTGCCCTTGATATTCTGAAATTGGGCGGCAAGCGTCCGCTCCTCCGTCCATTCCCCTGTCGGCCCGAATTTCACCTCGCCGACCACGGTGCTGAACGTATGCCCGTGCATATAGGCGGCGAGCACGTCGTCCTTCAGGCTCTTGGTCGCGGCGATCGCCTCGCCGAGCACCTGGAGGTCGGCATAGGCCCACACCGGCATGTAATAGCCGAGCGGATCGGTGCCGGCGCCGCCGGCGCGCTCCTGATATTTCTTCAGCAGCTCCATCGAGCCAGGGAACTCCATCGACTTGACCGGCAGCCAGGTCTCGAAGTTGACGACGCCGTTGAGCAAAGGTCCAAGCTGCGTCTTGAACGCGGTCGCCTGCAGGCCGACCATGGCACCGCCCCACATCTTCGGCTTGAAGCCGATTTCGTTGATCGTCTTGATCATGCCGACGGTGTCGAGCGGATACGAGCAGATCACCAGCAAGTCCGGATTCCTGGCCTGGATCGCGCGCACGATCGGCGAAAAATCGACTGTCGCCGGCGGATAGCTCTTGTCGTAGACGACTTTGAAGCCGGATGCTTTCGCGTTTTCGCGTGCGCCTTCGCAGGCGTTCTGCCCGAATTCGGCGTCCGCATAGGCGAGCGCAATCGTCTCCGGCTTGGGATTTTGCGCTTCGGCGACCTTGAAGAAACCGCGGGTGAAGGCCGGCTTCGGCGTCGGGCCGTTCGGGATCATCGCGAAGTATTTGTCGTACTTAAACGTGTCGTTGACGCCGGTGCCGAACAGACTGACGAACAGCTTGTTCCTTCCAATCGCGATCGGCATTGCCGCGGCAATCTGCGTCGAAGCGTAACCGCTGACGATCAGATCGACTTTGTCGATGTCGAGAAGCTTTGAATAGATCGCCGGGACTTCGGCGGGTTTGCTCTGATCGTCGTAATAGACGAGCTTCACCGGCCGTCCGAGCAGGCCGCCCTGCGCGTTGATGTCCGTTTCCCAAACCTGCATCGCCACCAGCGACATTTTGCCGTTAGCGGCTAATGGACCGGTGAGCGACATGCCAAGGCCGATCTTGATCGGTTCTTCAGCTTGGGCCGGTACGGCGGCAATCAGCAGAGACACGGCGGCTGCGGCTACCCACGCGAGGCTTCTTGGTTTCGGCAATAGTGACTTCGCGGACATTTCGCATTCCCTGTTTTAGTTAAGTGACCCACGGGCACGAGTGGAGCCCGTCAACACTGGATAAGCCGGCGCTCCTCCAAGCCGTGAAAATTTGATTTGTGTCAAACAAGCCCGGTTGGCGGCGCAGAGCACGCATGCGCGACGCGCACGGAGAGGGGCAGAGAGACGCGCCGAATTTTTTTATGCGACGCCGGGCGTGTCTGTTATAGTTTCGGCATGGCGCGACGTCCCATCGATTCCCGCAGCGCGGCCGAGCAGGCCTTCAAGACGGCGACCACAAAGCCGGTGGAAGGTCCGCCAAGGGCCCCGCCATCGCTTCCGGGGGTGAAGGAGGCGGTGACGATCCGCATCGACCGCGACGTGCTCGACTTTTTCCAGGAGGACGGCCCGGGCTGGCAGGATCGCATCAACGCGGCGCTGCGCAAGGTAGCTGGGAAATAGTCTTCGATCCTTTGCGGCGTGTTGTTGGCTGCTTACCGGTGGGGCGGGACGCCGCCCAAATTTACGATGTCGTATTTGTCGTTCAATGCGGCCATCAGCGGCTCGTCGGCCAACTGCGCCGCGGTTAAACCGGCAAGCTCGGCGAGAAACTGGTCGAAGCCCGCCGGCTGAAAGATCATCAGGCAACGCCCGGTGCCGCCGGCCGGCAGGTCGAGTGCATGCGGCACACCGGGTGGAACGTGCACGCAAGCACCTGGCGCCGCAGTCATCCAGTCGCCGTCGATGTAAAAATTGAGGTCGCCTTCAAGAATGTAAAATGTCTCGGCGTGGTGACGGTGCAGATGCAGCCCGAGCGAGAATTCGCGCTTGAGGTTGTCTTCCATCAGCGCGTACGCGCCGCCGGTATCGGCAGCGGCGACTTTTACGAAGGTGTGGTCGCGGGTCCAGTCGTAGTTCGGTCCGCCGCCGGGTGGGACAAAGCGATAACGTTTGACGGGCATGGCAGTCTCTTCGATGGCGTGCCGGCTAAATCACCCTTAAACTCACCCTTGCGGCTGTGAGCGGCAGCGACCCGTTTGCGCTTGGCCCCATTCGGGCTACCTTCGCGCATGGGAGGACACTCAACAATGCCGAATGCAGCGCCGAACTACAAATGGGACCACATCCACCTGCGCAGCCCCGATCCGGAGGCGACCGCCGCGTGGTTCGAGCGCATCCTTGGCGCCGAAGTGATCCGCTCCATGCAGCAGGGCAAGCCGCGGGTCGACTTGAAGCTCGGCGGGGCGGACATCTTCATCATGCCGGTTGGCGCGACCGATAAAGTCAACCCTGCGCCGGTGACGCCGTATCAGGGGCTCGATCATTTCGGTTTCCATGTAGACGACGTCGACGCCGTCGCTGCAGCACTGAAAGTAAAAGGCGCCGAGTTCACCATGCAGCCGACCACCGTCCGCCCCGGCATACGCGTCTGCTTTCTCCGCGGACCGCAGGGTATCTCGATCGAACTTTTGCAGCGCGACGAGAAATTCGTGTGACGGATGGCCTGGGTGACCATCCCCTAGCCGCGTCAGGACCAGACGATCAAACTTTTGCCTGATACTTCAGGTTCTAATGCGGGCCTGGGTGCGGCGAATTAACCAAGTGATTCCAGGGCGATTTTGGGGATGTCCGAACCGGCCGTGAGTTCTTTCTTCAAGCGCTTCGCCGTGAAGTTCATCGAAGTCGTGGGCGCGGGCATCGCGACCGCGCTGAGCGGCTACCTGCTGGCGCACTTCAGCGGCTATTGGTCCTCGCCGGCATCGGCCCCTGCCACCGTGCAGGTCGCCCCAAATCTGAGCACCGGCGTCAGCACAAGCGTCATCTCGAAGAGCCAACGCGCCCAACCGGTTCATTCAACTAGGCTCGACGCCGCAGAACAGCGCCTCACGAGTTCGCCTCCGCTCGTCGTCCAGCCCAGACCAGCCGCCGTCGGTACCAAGGAAGTCGGTACCAAAGAGCTAGGTGCCAAAGAAGTCGGTAGCAAAGAGGTAGATACCAGAGAGGTCAGTGCCAAAGAGATCGCTGCCAAAGAGGTCAGGGCCAAAGAGGCTAGCGCCAAAGAATCCGCGGCTCCGCACAAACCATCGCCGGCGGAAGTCCCCGCAGTCGAGAGTAAGGCGCGCGACCTGGAATCGGTCGAAGCCCAGGTCCGCGCCGCCCTCGCCAACGTTGATGCCAGCCACCCGGCACCGGCCGAGGTCACGCCTCCCAAGATCGAGGTGATTTCCGCCCCGGCGGCCGTTACGGCTGAGCCAAAACCTGTCGACACCGCGCCAACGCCAGCCGCCGTCGCCGCAGTTCCGCCCGTCGCCGAACCAGCGCCCCTGCTTGCAGAGAAGGTCCCGCTTGAGCCCGAACCGCTGGCTCCGGTCGAGATCAAGTCGCGTCCGGTCGCGGCCGTTGACGAATCGGCGCCGGTAGCGCCGCTGGCTGAGGCGAAGCAAGAGGACAGGGACATCTTCTCGATGATCAAGAAGATTCCGGATCTCTTGCGTCCCAGGCCGTCAGCGTCTGACACTGACGCGCCACGTCCGCCGTTGCCGGTCGGCAATTAGCCCTGAAGAGCTGCGGCGATTTCCCTAACCGGCGGCGCGCAATTCGGCCTGTTCGTTGGCCGGCAATGCCGGCGTTTGCAGGACCGCTTGCGCGTTTTGCGGCGTGAGTGACGTTAGCCGGTCCGAGACCCACTGCCATAGTCCGCGTATTTCGTCGGCCGATTTGCCGCCCTGCGCGTATTCGGTAACCGCAAGGCCCCTGCCAAGCGCGTCTTGTTGATCGTTGCGGAGAACGATGGTCGGCAGCGCTACCAGACCCGTCAGATGCAGCGCGGCCGCGGTTTCGCTGAGCGACGTTGCGGCGCTTTCAAGCCGGGCGCTGCGGGCCGGCGTCTGATTGAGCACGAAGGCAAACGGCTTGCCGCGCTCGCGGATTGCGGTGAGCGTCGGTGCAGCAGCTTCGATATCGGCCGGGCTTGGACGGACTGGAATGAGGCAGAGATCGGCCGCGCCGATCGCCGCTGTTGCCGTATCGCTCCAACCGCCGGCGGTATCGATGATCGTCAGCGTCACGCCGCATTGCCCGAGAAATGGCATGCGCCTGGTGAGCTCGTAGCCATTGTGGACGGTCTCGACGGTCGGCTCAGGCTCGGTGCGGCGGCGGCGCCAATTTGAAATGGTGCCGAGCGGGTCGGCTTCAAGCAGGCAAACTTTGTGACCGTTGGCCGAAGCGGCAATTGCCAATCCGATGGCAAGCGTGCTTTTGCCGGTGCCGCCCTTGCGCGAAACCAAAGCGATGGTGTGCATGGCGTGTCTCTTGGCTCGTGTTGCGGGAACGCAACGAATCAACAAGCGGCACACGATCTCCTGCATGCCCGCAGATTGCCCACCGGGCTATTGCGTAGAACTACTTACGCTGTAATGGCATGATGGTGTGTTTCGGGACGTTCGCGGTCAGCGCGGTGGAAATTGGCAATCCGGGAGGGCTACGTGAGCAAACAATTGCAGGACAAGGTCGCGATCATCACCGGCGCAAGCAATGGCATCGGCCGCGCTATTGCCGAGACATTTGCCGCGGAAGGAGCAAAGACCGTGCTGGTGGCTCGGCGAGCGGCACTGCTTGACGAGGTCGCAGCCGGCATCAAATCGCGCGGCGGGCAGGCCCAGCCGGCCCCGACCGATGTGACGAAGGAAGACGCAGTCGCGGCGCTGTTTGCGATGGTGCAGAAAGCCTTCGGCCGCCTCGACGTGCTGGTGAACAACGCCGGCATCGCGACCCACAAGAACACCGAGGAGATCACGCTCGAATACTGGCGCGAGGCGCTCGACATCAACATCACGGCGCCATTCCTGTGCAGCCGGGAAGCGATCCGTGTGATGAAGGCGCAAGTTCCGGTAGGCGGGCGCATCATCAACATGGGCAGCATCTCGTCGAAGACGCCGCGACAGGATTCGCTGCCCTATACGACAACCAAATTCGCGCTGCAGGGTATGACCCATCAGCTGACCATGGACGGCCGCAAGCACAACATCGTCGCCTCGATCATCCATCCGGGCTCGACCCTGTCCTCGTTCACGACGCGCACCGGCCGCACCAAAGCTGGCGCCGGCGAGAAACCGGAGGACTATGTCATGAGCGCCGAAGACGTCGCGAAGGTTGCCGTGCTCATGGCGTCATTGCCGCCGGAAGTGAATTTGTACGAGGCAACGATTCTGCCGAATCACCAGCGATCGTTTATCGGCCGGGGCTAGCGGCGACGCGCCGCTGCTATTTCATCGGGATGGTATCGGCTACGCCGTCCGCGCCCATAAAGACGACGAGGATGCGTACAGGCTGCGCGCCTGCATCGGTGCCGAAATGCGCTACATCCATCGCTTCCATGATCGAGTCGCCCTTGTGATAGGTGCGCTTGCCGCGGTCGCCGTAATCGACCGTGATCTCGCCGTCGAGAATATACGCGAACATCGGGACACCGTGCTTGTGCAATGCCGTCCGCATCCCCGGCGGCAGCGCAACGATCTCGGCGGTCACGTGCGCGGCGCCGCCCGCGGGATAGTGCAGCATTTCGCCCGCGACCGTGGTGCCGGTCGAGAGCAGCGGCGTCACCGTCGGGCCGTTTTCTTGCGCGGCAACGCTGTTCAGCGGCGCCGAAACGAGCGCGCAGCAAAACATCAAACCGTACCGGTTACTTCCCCGCATAGGCCAGGCACTCGACTTCGACTTGTGCGTGGCGCGCCAGTCCATTGGCGCCAAACGCGGAGCGCGCCGGCAGGCGGCCGGGCTTGAAATAAGTGACGTACACTTTGTTGAAGTCGCCCCACTTCGCCATGTCGGCGAGCATCACGGTGCATTTAACGACGTTGTCGAAGCTCAGATCGTTGGCTTTGAGTACCGCGCCGATGTTGTCCATGGCTTGTTTGGTCTCGCCCTCGATGCCGCCTGCGGCGAGATCGGGGGTGCCCGGCACGATGCCGATGGAGCCCGACATAAAGAGGATATCGCCGACGCGCACCGCCTGGTTGAGCGGCGGTTTCATCGCGGCTACCGCCGGCGAATTGTAGAACCGTGGTCCCGGCTCCTGCGCCTGCGCCGAAACCGCGGCCGATGCGGCGAATAAGCCGATAGCACCGAAAGCCGCCACGCCGATCAATCGCAAATACGCACGCATGTTTATCTCCTCTGCAGTGGGGTAATAGTACCGCTTCGACCGACGAATTGCGATTACGGTGCCGATGCACGGCCGACCGGAGAGAGGCGTTCATGCCGCAATCAAAACCGCCGATCATCGGCACGGCGGTGGTAGCTTGGGCCGACGCCTTTCGAGCGATCACCGCCATGCCGCTTGTGGCCGGCGTCGCGTTGGTGATTCTGATCTTGCTGTCGCTCGCAACCTCCTGGCTGGTGCCGGATCCTATTGTGTTGGTCGCCAGCTCGTGGCTCCCGGCGTTCACCCTGATTTCGAGTATCGTGCGCGGCGTGCTGCTAGCCCCGCTCGCCATCGTCATGCACCGCTATGTGCTGCTGGGCGAGGTGGCGCAGCGTTACCCGCTCGATCCGTTCAACGCACGCTACGTGAGGTTTGCCGGCTTCGCTGTGCTCGTCAACGTCTTGTCGTCCATCCCCGGCGTGTTCGAAAGCTACATGCTGGACATGCAGCAAAGTCCGGGCACGGTTGCGTTGCTTGGGCTCATCAGCTTCGCGCTCTTTGTCACCATCATGGTCGTCTTGGTTCGGCGCGTTATCCTGTTTCCCGCCGTCGCCGTGGACGCCGCGGGGGCGACCTGGAGCAATGCCAGACGCGACACCAAAGGAAGCTCCTGGCGTGTGGCCTTCATTCTATTCTTTGTAACGGTGCCGGCCGTGATCGTCGCCGGCCTGCTCTACTTCTTGCTGCTGAAACCGGGGCACGCGAGCGAAAACCAGCTCACATTTACAGCGCTGCGCTCGCTGCTCGCGGTGCCGACGCTGTGCGCATTTGCGGCGGCGGCTTCGCACATCTTTCGGGCGCGGGCGGACAACCTTGCGCAGCCGATCCAACGATCGATTTAGCCGGCACTAAGGGCCCGTGGACCCGGTGTGCCTGGTATGGTGAATTTTCTGATTATCGGGCTATATCAAATTTTCCGATAACCAAAAAATCCGGGTTTAGAAATTTATGAGCAAATAACCTGTTTGGCCGGCGAGGCGTTTTGCGTCCGGGTCCGACGGTATTAGGATAAGCCCGTATTTGGAAGCCTTCGTGATGGATAAGTTGCAGGAGCACAGAAGGTTTCAGCGGGTTCGGCCCACCGGCATGATGTCCAAGGCCGGGACGATTTTTGTCGACATGAAAAGCCCGGCGACCGTTTGCAAGGTGGTCGATGTCAGCGCCGGCGGCGCCTGTATCGAAGTGCACGGCAGCGACGCCATTCCGCCGCAATTCGTGCTCAACCACGGCGGTGTCCAAAAAACCTGCCATATCGTCTGGCAAAAAGGCCGGCGCGTCGGCGTAGCGTTCTGAGCTGGCAACCTCGTCATTGCGAGCGGAGCGAAGCAATCCAGTACGGCATCGCGGTCTGGCTTGCTTCGTCGTTTCGCTCCTCGCAATGACGAAAAGGAGCGCGCCAACAGCTACTTCTTCTTCAATAGCGTATCACGCATCTTCTGCAGGCGCTCCAGCTCTTCATTTTGCTGCGCAATCCGCGCCGTGCTGCGCTCTTCGTCTCCGGCGCCCGAATAGGCCGCCGCTTGTTCGATCAGCACACGGATATTTTCCCGCGTGTCGGCGATGCGTTGCTCGAGTTCCTTCAGCGAAAGCAAGGGGCCGTTGCTCATGATCCGGTCTGATCCCTTCTGATCCCTGTTCTTGTGCTTGGCACTGTTACATTCCCGCCGGGTCTTAAGCATGATTACGGGTATAAACCAACGGGCTAACCGCCGCCGCCTTGCCCCGATTTACCTCGCCATCCTGTCCCGCGGCCTGTATGCCCTTATATAAACGTATGATTCAGCGAGAAGGATGGCGATATGGCCGATAAATCCAAGAAATATGACGGCAATGCCCAGTTCGCCAAATTACAGCGTGCTGACGACGCCAAAAAGGCGGCTTCCGAATATGAATCCAACGCCGCGGCGCTGCGCGCCAAGACCGAGCGGCTGAAGGCGCTCCGCCTCGCCCGCGACGCCGCCGCGCCCCCGCCGGCGCCTGCTGCGCCGAAGGGCAGGAGCAAGAAAAAAGGCAGCGGCGGCAGCCTGTCGGATTTTTTGGACGGCCAGGCCAAGGAAGGCCGCAACGGTTGATGGGTAGCCGGTCGTCTTCCAGTTTTACGCCGGCTTAATTGCAGGCCGCAGCGTCCGCCGCTCGTAACCAACAATCAGATCGAAGCGGCATGACGCGTGACAAGGGCGGCACCGCGGCGGCTGCTCAAACTGATGAATGATCCGTTGTACGTCAACCGGTCCCGCCGATTGCCGCCTGCCAGCGCCTGGTAAGCCGCTCGATCATCGGCCAGCGTGGCTTGCGCGCGGGATGTGACTTGGCGCCGGCGCGCGGCTGCGCCGATACCTTCACCGGCGGTCTGATCGGCGTCCGTTTGAGGGTTCGTCGCAGAACGTGACGGCCGATGTGGCCTAAGAAGAACTGTTCGTGCGATAGCGTCAGGCGATCAATCGCCGCGGCCAATGGCAGCCACTCGACGGCCTTGATGTCGGCCGCAGGCTTGCCGATCGGATCGCCAATCGCCTGCATGCGCCAGAAATGCGCGATCTTCGGCCCGCTGCCGCCGATGTAGGAAATCACGCCGAGAAACTCGTGTACGCGCACGTCGCAGCCCGTCTCCTCGGTCGCTTCGCGTCTGGCGGCGGCGACCGGCCGCTCATTCGGCTTGAGCTTGCCTTTCGGCAGCACCCAGGCGTTGTCGCGGCGGCGTTGCACGATCGCGATCAGCGGCTTGCGGCCGTTGCTGATGACGATGCCGCCGGCGGCTAGCACCGGCATCCGAGCAGACTTTCCCATGCCGCTTCATAACTGATTCGAGATAGTGCGCACGGAGGAATAAAGTTGGACAAGCGTAGCCGGTGGAAACGATCGGCAACGTTTACGGTCGACGCGGACTAAATCCCCGGACCGCGGTTATAGGCGTCAACCAGCTGATTGTAGTCGCGCACCAGTCGCGGTGGCGAGCCTTCGACCATCCAGGCGCCGCCCGCATTCGACAGCATCATCTTGTCGCCGGAGCTGTAGGGCACGTGATCGCGGATGCGGCGCATCAATTGCTTCGCCGTGACCAGGTAGGACTTAGCGTTGCTGATGAAGATCGAGCCGATCTTGGCGCCGCCGTCGGCGCCCGACGCCTCTTCGGTACCCTTGATCATCTCTTCGTACTCATTCAGTGCCTTCGTGATCGCGGCAGCATCGGGCGCTGCCGTATCCTCTGTGCGCAGCACGCGCTTGGCCTTGATCATCAGCGCTTCGACATAATAGTGCGCCTTGCGGCCTTCCTTCTGCTCGATGGCGGCGAGTTTCTCCAGCGCGCTTCTGTCGTTGATGGTTTCGACGGCGTCGCGTAGCTTCTGGTCGGTGCTGGCGAACGCATCCCACGCGGCAACGAGGCGCGGGTGCAAGGCCTGGCCTTTGGCCATCCTGTCGTCCTTGTAGTTCTCCGCCGTATAGTAATCGTCGGCCTCCTTGAGCAGCGGCTCGAGTTTGCTCACCGCCGCCACATAGGCGGTGGCCGCGGCTTCTAGCGCTGCGTCGTGCGGCTCCATCGCGTTCGCCTTCTCGACGTCGTTGCGGCAATGGGAGGTGTCGTAGATGGTGTAGGTGCCATAGATGATCCGCTCGCGGCCGGTCGGACCGCTCGGCGCAGCCCAGCTGAAATAGCGCTTGCGCGACGCATAGGAGCGCTCCGACAGCCGATTGATGCAGCCGATATAGGCGTTCATCTTCGCGGCCGGCGGCGACGTATCGGCCGCGGCTCTATCGGCAGAGACAAACGCGACCGGAAGCGCCAAAAGCGGCGCGCATAAAATGCCCGCGCAGGCGGGCAACAACGTGGAAAACGGCTTCATCATGCGCCCCAATGTTTTCTGCTTACGGCGTCAGCGAAAGCCGCGCCCGCTAAGGATGACCTCATTGTTACCGGGCAAGTGACCGGACGCCGTGACCCAAATCACGGTTTGTTGGAAGTGGACGACGGGCGCGTCCGGTCGTAAAAATCGGCCGGGGAGGGTGTTGCGTTCATGAGTACCGGTGTGACCGACGATCGCGTCATCATTGCAGGCGGCGGCATCGGTGGGCTGACTGCCGCGCTCACGCTCCATCAGATCGGCGTTCGCTCCGTCGTGTTCGAAGCGGTCCGCGAGATGCGTCCGCTCGGCGTTGGTATCAATCTGCAACCCAATGCCGTGCGCGAACTCTACGATCTCGGCATTACCGAAGCCGATCTCGACCGCATCGGCCTGCCGGCGAAAGAATGGGCGCTGGTCGGGCTCAACGGCAATGACATCTATTCGGAGCCGCGCGGCAAACGCGCGGGCTACAACTGGCCGCAATATGCGGTGCATCGCGGGTTGCTCCATATGCTGCTGCACGACAAAGTCGTGGAGCGGTTGGGCCCGCAGGCGGTGAGGTTAGGAAGCCGTGTCGCCGACTATCGCAAACATGCCGACGGTAGCGTCAGCGCGCGCGTCGAACACGCCGACGGCTCCACCTCGGAGCCGCGCGGCGCGCTCTTGATCGGCGCCGACGGCATCCACTCCGCCGTGCGGGCACAGATGCATCCCGCTCAGCCGCCGATCCATTGGGGCGGCGCGGTGATGTGGCGCGGCACCACATGGGGCAAACCGATCCGCACCGGCTCGTCGTTTGTCGGTCTCGGCACGCACCGCCATCGGATGGTGTTCTATCCGATCTCGTATCCTGATCCGGGGACCGGCCTCTCGATGATCAACTGGATCGCCGAGGTCACGATGGACAATGCCGAGGGCTGGAAGCAAAGCGGCTGGTTCCGCGAAGTCCCGACTTCCGATTTCGTCCACCACTTCGACAACTGGATCTGGGACTGGCTCGATGTGCCGGCGCTGCTGCGCGGCGCCGACAGTGCGTTCGAAAACCCGATGATCGACCGCGACCCGGTGCCGACCTGGTGCGATGGCCCGGTGGTGCTCATCGGCGATGCCGCGCATCCGATGTATCCGACCGGCTCCAACGGCGGCAGTCAGGCGATCGTCGACACCCGCGTGCTCGGCGCTTGTTTGGTCGAGCACGGCGTCAATCAGGCGGCGCTGGCGGCTTACGACGCCAAACTGTGCGGCCCGATTTCGCAGCTCATTTTGCGCAACCGCGGCGCCGGTCCGTTCGGGCTCCTCAACATGGTCGACGAGCGTTGCGGCGGCACGTTCGACAACATCGACGACGTGATTCCGGCGGCGGAACGCACCGCGTTCATGGCCGGCTACAAGGCCGCTGCGGGCTTTGCCATCGAGACCCTCAACACGGCGCCGCCGACGCTCGCCCCCGGCGCGCGAGTGCACGCGTCGGCGACGGCTTGAAGGTCGCGCAAGATGGCAGCGCTGCTTGTCTGTGCGGTCACCTTCGTGCTCGGCTACGCGGCGTACCGGATCATCCGCAACGGCTTTCGCTATCCGCAATCGAAAAAGCTGAACTTCTTCGGCGTCTTCGGCTATTTCCTGATGATCGTTGTCGGCATCTGGCTCGTAACGGCGCTGGCCCATCGCTGGTTCTAAATCGCAGTTTGTAGGGCGGGTCGGGTCCATTGGAGCGTTAGCTCGCGCGGTGCCACCGATACTCGCCCCCGGGCGAGGGTGCGCACCCCGGCCGCGCGGCCGGATACGACTCCTGGTTGACTCTTGCTTAAAGTTGTATTTTCTTATTAATCAAGCAAAACGTGTATTTGTCTGTATGGGCAGCGGGGGGTGTCATGTTGCTTACCAGTAAGGAACGGTATGCATTTTGTTTGATTGGTCTGGTCGGCGGTAGTGCGTTCCTGCTTGCCGCCTGCGGCATCCAAATGGCGGCGCTCGGACCCGAGTTAGATGTGGTCCAGTCCGATGGTTCAATCGGGTCTTACGTGCCGAACCGGTGTGCCTTGCCGGTACTGGTCAAGTCCAAAGAACGACACAAGCGTATTATTAGCTTCCTTCAAAATCCGGGCGTAGGACTACCCCAGGAAGTTGCGCAAAACTCCTTCGTCAATAAGTTGATTGCGCAATCCCATTACGCGTCGTCGCGCGCTTTGCATGCGGCCTCGGTCCTGGCCAAGGAAACAAACGAAGCGCCGCCAGCCGACAAGCCGCTGCCTGAAATCACGCCGTCCGAGTTCCTTGAATTTGGCAAACTGGCCGTCCAATTCATGCATCGCGTAACGGCCGCGCCAGACCCGGATCCGGCGGTCAAACGAGCTTTGCAAAATCTGAAATTGTACTACGCCATTTACTTCCAGGGAAAATTCCAGACCTATCTTGGCTCTTCTCTACCCGCGCCTTCGGTTACTGGCTCATCGACAACCATAGCAATCGGGGGCGCGTCCACCATCAGTGACGAGCAAATCGTCCCGGCCGTGCAGGTGTTCGTCGAATACCTTTTCGACGAAATACTGCACAGCACCATTTGGGTCACGTATGGTTCAAACAATCAAATCTCCGGCTACTATCCTGGCGGTTCGACCATGCAGCCCACGTATCTCCTGGTGAACAGCGACCAGGCAGGGCAAATAGAGCAAAAGATCGGCGCCGGCCCATCGGGTTGCGGAATGAATACATTCAAGCTCGGTCTTATGACGTCATTGATCAATCAAGCAGCGACGATTGCTGCGGGCGAAACCGGCCTCGTGGTCAAATCAGCCGGCGGCATCGAGGTGGGTCTTGGTGTTCTCGGCAAACTCAGTGTGGGCGACAACAATCTCGTGGCCGAAGTTGCCAAGAATGTCGCGACCGTCGTCGCGTCGCGTTTGACGGTACTTTTTGCCGCGCCGATTCTGACGGCGATTGATTTTGAGAAGCAATCTCCGAAGATCGCCTCGGCCGCCAACCAGCTCGCGGGCAGGATTTCAAAACACGGCAAAGTGGCCGGGGCATCGCGGTCTGCCCTCGTGAACGCCGCAAACCTGCAGGTTTTGACTGCTGCTTTGGTCGGCGAGGCACCGATCCGGTGAACACGGGTCAGGCTACTGGCATGCGAGCAGCCCGCACTCCACCGGGCTACGCTTGCTAAATTCCGCGCTGGCGCCGTAGCTGATTGATGTAATCGTCGATCTCCGGCGGCAAGGATTGCAGCCCTTTTTGTCCGGCCGCGGACAGATACGGCCGCAGCCGGGAGTTGGCGAGGAATTGCGGCTGGCGGTCGGCCGGGATGACGCGGTCGAAGATAACGACGATCAGCACCGCGATCAGGCCGATGCGCACGGCGGCGAGCGCGGCCCCTGCGAGACGATCAAACAGACCGATATCGTGACCGGCGAATGCGCCGACCGCGGACCGCAGTACTGCGCTGATGACGATTCCGGCCGCGATAAACGCGATGCATAGCACGAGCCAGATCTGGCCGGCCGACGCCTGACCGGCCGGCAACCCATCGGACGGCATGATGTGTTGGCCGATGATGAGCGCGGTCAGCAAGGGGGCGATCGCAACGGCAAGGGGCGCGGCAATCAGATAGCCGAGAATGGTCGCCAGACTGCGCAGCAGCCCCGCGCTAAAGCCCATGACGATCACGACAAGCGCCACGGCAACGACGACGACATCGAAGGCGTTCACGGGCTCCTGTCCATATGCATCGTTCGATGTTCTACGCCGCGCCCCTTAATACTCCGCTCGAGCCGGCCTGCGCTTGGCCTGTCTCCTCCGTCGTGGCCGGCACAAGGCCGGGCATGACGGGCAACAGCGAAGTTCCTGTCGCCTGCATCTTGAAACGCGTATCATGCCGGATCACCATCGGTCCTCTTCCCACGGAGTATTCGGCATGAAGAAGCGAAAGTCGGCCGCCGCCAAGCGGCGCGGGAAAAAATCAAAAGTGTCGCATCCCGGTATGATGGGCGATGGCACCGAGGAGCAAAACCTCAGCGAACGCGGCAACCCGGCGGCGCGCATCAAGAAAAAGGAAGTGGTCGCGGCCTTCGGCCGGAAGAAGCGGAAGAAATAGTCCTCCTGCGACCGCAACAGCGCGCTCCTCGCATGACGATTTCTCGTCATGGCGGGCTTGTCCCGGCCATCCACGTCTTGTTTTCTGAAGCGCACTAAGAAGGTAGGCATGTCTGCGATGATCAGCTCATTCCGGGGCCGAGCGCGCGAGGAGCTGAAATCCATATCCGCCGGTGCTGAAGCTATGGATTCCGGACGGACCTCCGCGCGCCGTCATCGCGCCAATGATCGCGCCATAACTGTCGAGGTACGGAATTGGTGGTAGCGGCGGCAATTCCGGAGATCCGTCCAGCAGCACCTTCGCAAGCGATATGAAATTGAACGGGAAGGGAGGATGGAAGACCCCATTCATGCCGCCGTCGAGTCCGGTGTGGATCGGGGCAACCGGCACGTTGTCCTTGAGCAGTTGCGCATATGCGGCTTCATCGGCGCGCTGTTTCTCGAGCGCAAGTTTCGCGACCTGCGGGTCGACGGCAAAGACCGGACAACGCTCCTCCGCCGCGAATGCAAGAGACGTTGAAGATCCGGGTGTTGACGATCCCGGGACTGGCCGCGCGTCGAACACGTAACGGCGATCGCACACATCCACCCTGGGCGCGAGATGCGTCGCTTCGAAATGATCGTTGCCGATCTTGAGCATCTGCCAGAACGGCATGTTCGGATTGGTGCGGTGCCGCGCCAGATTTTCCGGGGTCATGCGGAACGGATAGGCCTGGACCTGGAATGCCGGGTTGCCGCCGACGAATGCGTCGCGCGCCAGCGCGTAGATTTCCGCGATCTGCCCGTCGGTCATGGCGTAGCAGCCGATCGATGCGCAATTGCCGTGGATCATGATGAAAGGAGCCGTCGCGGCCGTTGGCGGCGTCAAAGGCATTGGGAAAGCCCATGTTGATGGCCAGATAGTAGTTGGAGTTCGGGTTCATCAGCTTTGGCGTGATGGCATAGAAACCTTCGGGGGCCTGATAGTCGCCCTCGTGCCGCTTCGGCCCGAGCTCGCCCGACCAGCGGCAGACCGGGTAGAGCTTGAGAAGCTCGAAACGGCCGGTGGCGGTCTGCTTCCAGACTTCGAGCTCCGCTTCCTCCTTGAAGATGCGGATCAGAATCGGCGAAAGCTTTGGCATCTTTTTCTGCGCCAGCAGCGACAGCAGCGCGGGCGGCAGTTCGCGCGTCGCTTTCTCCGGCAACGCCGGCGCTGCTTTCTCGGATACGGGAGCACCCTCGGCAAGGCAGCCGACCGGCGCCAAAACGCCGCCCACAGTCGCCAGGACCGCGAGCAAGACCACAAGCGCGCGGACGAACGTGGCGCCGATCAACTTCACACCTTTCATCGCAGGATTTTTTCCGATCCATCGAGCGTAGCCCGGATGGAGCGTCAGCGTAATCCGGGACTTTCCGTCATTGCGAGCAAAGCGAAGCAATCCAGCCCGGCCGCGAAGACCGGATTGCTTCGTCGCGGAGCTTGTCATCGGGCCGGCCACTTCGGGCCGGACCCGCTGGCTCCTCGCAATGACGATTATTTCGTCATGGCCGGGCTTGTCCCGGCCATCCACGCCTTGGTTCTCAAAGCGTACAAATAAAGACGTGGATGCCCGGCACAAGGCCGGGCATGGCGGCGATGATCAGCCCGTTCCCGGCGTATCCCACAGCGCGGCAAGCCGCGCATCCTGTGCGAGAAACGCATCGCAGATAGCGAAAACAGTAGAAGCAAGCGGGCCGCCGATGACGTCGCTGCGTTTGAGGTAATGCGCGGCGAGGCTGTTCTTGACGGATGTTTCTTTTGCGTCGCGCACCATCAATTCGGGGCCATGATCGAAGATGCGGTAGTCGAGGCGGACGGCATAGCGATCGGCGGGGCTCGTCCCGTCGCCCCAACGCCCGAGAACGAGGTCGATATTGGCGCCGTTGTCGAACACATGGCCCACCGTCCAGTGCACGAAGTAACTGGCGTGGCCGACGCCCTCGCTAGCTACGAGCCCCCAGACGGTGCGGCTCTCGCGCCCGCAGCATTCGCAACGGCCGGTGTCCTTTTCCCCGAGCGGCTCGATGTCGAAAACAGCGCCCATGAGGGGTAACGATAACGCGTAGGATGGGTAGAGCGAAGCGAAACCCATCATAGAGCCGCCAGGCCGTGATGGGTATCGCAACGGCTCAACCCATCCTACGGATCAATGACCGCAATCCCATTCGGCGCAGAGGATGAACAGGTCCTCCGGCATCGTCGCGCCGCGGGTGGTGATCAGATTGCCTTCCAGAAAAATGCCGCCGCTGAGTTCGGTGACCACGTAGCGTTTCGGCATGAAGGTCCAGCCGGTGCCGAGATAGTTTTTGCCGGTCCAGTTCGGCGCGTTGTCGAGCGGATTGGCGCTCTTGAGCACGCGCGCCATGTTGTCCTTCGGCGCACAGCCGCCGCCCTTGACGATCGCCGCGATGCTCGAATGGCCTTTCGGCGTTGCGTCGTCCGCGTGGGCCGCGAATGCGGTGGCGAGGAGAAAGAAACGGAGCGTCGTAAGGCGGCGTGCGGTCAAAGCGAAGTACGGTAGCCTTCAGGGCGGGTTAGGCAAAGCCGTAACCCGCCATTTGCCGACGCCGGCAATTCGGACGAAATGGCAGATTGCACTCCGCCAATCCACCCTACGCGCTTCACGAAACTTAAGTCGGCCAATATGAGTTGTAGAGCGGCATCAATACACGTGACTACTTCGAGCCGACCCGGTATGGTCGAGATCGGCAGCGGTTCTTTGACGGATTGAGCATTTGCCAGTGGCGAGTTCTATCTGTCTGATATGCGTTCAGGCGAGGACTTTTGCCAACTTCTTGGTGAAGCAATGAGTGCTGACGCAATCGTCTGGACTGAGGGCAAATCGGACGCACAGTATCTAACCCGCGCGGTCGAGGTTCTTAAGTTCCCTTACCGGATCAGCTTTCAAATCCTCGATGAAATGGGCGACGACAAGCTGCTCAAGCAGTGCCAAGCACTCGCCCGGGTAACTCAGCCTAATCCAACCATTTTTATTTTTGATCGCGATAATCCAGAAATCCTTGGCAAGATCGACGATGTCGCGAAGCCCTACAAAAATTGGGGAAATAATGTTTTTTCTTTTGCGATACCTCTTCCTGATCACCGACCCGATGTGATCGGCGTGAGTCTCGATCTGTATTTTACTGACACTGAACTCGCCACAAAGGATGAACACGGACGTCGGCTATATTTGTCGTCTGAGTTTAACCCAACTAGCGGTCGTCATCTAACCGACCCCTCCATAAGCGTCGCGCATAAGGGAAAGCTTTACGCAAGGCCTGGCGTCGTCAGGGTCCTTGACACTGAAGTCTACGACGAGAGTCATAAAAACTTGGCTCTTTCCAAGAGCGACTTCGCCAACTCGGTTTCCACAGCGCGGGAGGATTTCGCAAAGTTTGATTTTGGCCGATTCAACAAGATACTCGCAGTCATCAGCCAGATCATGCAAACGGATACCATAGACTTGGCGTTTGGCGGCATGGACGCCGCGATAAATGCCATCTCTGATCTTCAGACGCTGGAAAAGCTTGCTGGTGTCCTAGATGCCGAGATAAAGGTGTGCAAATTCGCAGCGACACTCTTTATCGCGCTGACAATTCGCTACTACGAACGATCGAAGGAACAGGATCATAAGAAATTTCGACCGATCAGCCAGTCAATCGTTGAAAACTTTACTAGCCCCTCTTTGTCTACGTTGGCGAGAACGGCGCGGCAATGTTACCACTTAATAGACGATACTGCCCCGACGTTGCTTCAAGACCTTCGGTCAATGATGGCCGAAAATTTTCTCCTCGGTCCTATTGGAGAGGTTCTTGACGACGTTGAGAGGGTAATCCCACCTGATACACGCCGAGGACGTACGGTTCTAAAGGGCAACACAAAAAAGCAGCTTCTGGAATACGTGCTTCCCGAACTGGCTAAGTATGAGAATAGACTTGTAGAGATACGCAACGCAGATTCGGAAATACTTGATGGCGTCGACGAAGCGATCTGGCTGAGGGCGGTGCCATTGTTGGCGCGGCTCTTCTCGCCACTAAAGGCCGTCGGCTTTCGGGTCGGAAACATAATCCGCGTCGATGCCGACAGTGACGATTTTATGGTGAGACTTACTTCTTACTCCGATGGAATCGCGCGCACGGAGGAGATCAGACGAAAATACGCAGACCTTCGCGGCGATCGACTAGAGACGTGCGAAGCGAATTTGCCCGAGGGTGAGGAGCCCCTCTGGCTCGATATGTATCCGTTCGCGACCATTAAAGATCAGACACTTCATTGTTATGCGCGCACGAGAGCGATCGGCTATGAATTGCGGCCTGTCTTTAGGCCATTCGTCGACATAATTCCTACGAAGCGTAAGTTCAGCCACTCCGCGCTTGGTGGAACTATCGTGGCCGATAGACAGATGCTGTTTTGGACACCGGTGGCGGCTGCAGTGAGTGCCGGTGGCGTACGAGCGAACATTCCAGCGCACGATCCGCAAGAGTTTGTTGGTCGAAAACAACAGATTGCGACCATTATTGATGAAGTAATCCAAATACCAAACGAAAACGGTCTGCTGCATGGACCGGGTGGTGTCGGAAAAACCGCATTACTTATCGAGCTGACGCGCAAAATGTTTGAGGAGGGCCTTCCCGCGAAGGCGCCGTTCAGAAGCATTATTTGGGTTTCTGCAAAGCGCGACTACTATGATCCCACCTTGAATGTTGTGGAAAGTGGCTCACAACAGTTCAAATCGCTGGATCAAATATTCCAGTCGATTTTGGAGTTTCATGGTTTCGAAGACGCGCAGCAATACAGTCCGAACGATCAACGGTGGTTGATCCTTGAACTATTCGCTGAGCAGAAAACACTCCTCATTTTGGACAATTTCGAAACCATTTCAAGGTCAGCGCAAGATGAAATAATCCGGTTTTTCGGGACGGACGTGAAAAGATACCTGATCGATAAGCCCGATAATTTCAAGGTATTGCTGACGTCTCGCGAGGTTATTCCATCTGGCTTCCACCAAATACAGCTGAAAGGCCTTGATAAGCGCGAGACAGGCCTGCTGATGCAACGATTGTATCAACAATATTCGCAATCAGGGCAAGTTCAACTGACCGACGCCCAGCGAAATGAGTTATATGAGGCAACTAAAGGCATACCAATTCTTATCAAACACTGTTACGGACAAATATTTGAGTACAACATGCCCTTTTCGGTGGTGTTGCAGAATTTGGTGGGGGCTGGAAACAAGGTTGTTGAGTTTAGCTTTGCTGAGATTTTTCGCTTTCTAAAGGACGATCCGCTTCAAGCGCGAATTATTATCCTGCTCGAGCTAATCAATCGCTCAATCTTCGCCCGGCAAATGGCAGATATCCTCACCACGGATGTATCGCAAGTAGAACACAGATTAACGAACCTATTGAATTTCCAATGCATCGTAAGGTCGCCGTCTGATGTCGACGAGAGGTACTCGATAAATCCGGACATTAGACTTCTCGCAGCCAAATTGGTTCACGATACTACCGAGGTGACCAACGACATACGCCGATCTATTGCAATGTTGGCAGTGGAGAAGCGTCTGGACTACAACAAAGACGAGTTTGACGCGTTCGTGATATTTCAGCAACACCTCTCGAATGGGTCTTTGGCGCAAGCGGAAGATTTCATAAAGGAGCGCCTTAACGCGCGGCCAGATTCCATTCTGTTCAATCTGCACTATGCAAAGTTCACGAAGGAGCAAAAGCGGCAACCTCGCGAGGCGATCAATTTACTGGAGAAAATAAGAAAGAGCAGTGGAAATGACCCGCAGGTACTTCGCTTGCTCATGTTATACCACGTTGCGCTTGAACCCCCGGAGTTTGACCAGGCGCACATCTACGCGATGGAACTGGAAAAATATCGTCTCGAGGACAATGAATTGTGGCTTGATATTGCCGAATTTTACACCGAGTGGAGCTCGACAATAAAGATGACTATCGAGCTTGATCCTATAAAAGAGATGCTAAGACAGCAAAAGTATAAGGAGCATGCAGACCATGCCCTTGACTCCCTACGGCGAGTTTCCGGTGAGCGGTCGCACAGGTGGAATTATCTGTTTGCACAATGTCACTACAATAAGTGGGATTACGAAGCCGCAAAACTTAGCATCGATCGTGCGATAGTGACGCTTCCTGGAGGTTCTTATCTGAAGAACTCGTACGAAGGATTAAGAGCGGAGATCGTCAAGAAATCCATGTTTTATAAGAGAAGAGGATAAGGCGCTCGGACTTGCTTATTCTCCAGTTGCCGAGAGCAGGCAATTCCGACCTGCACTCACTTCATTGGACTATGTCTGTGTAAGCCTTGTCCGCGTCGCGCGTCTTTTCACTGCCCTCACTTGTCGGCTTCAATGTAAACATTAGCCCCGAGGTCTAAAAATTTCTTCGACATATCGGCCATCCCCTGCTCTTTGTCATTCAGCGTCGCCGCATAATCCCGCACATCCTGCGTAATCTTCATCGAGCAAAACTTCGGGCCGCACATGGAGCAGAAGTGCGCGACCTTGTGCGCTTCCTTGGGCAGCGTCTCGTCGTGGTAGGAGCGCGCGGTCTCGGGGTCGAGCGAGAGGTTGAACTGGTCGACCCAGCGGAACTCGAAACGTGCGCGCGACAGCGCGTCGTCGCGCAGTTGGGCGGCCGGGTGGCCCTTGGCGAGGTCGGCGGCGTGGGCTGCGATCTTGTAGGCGATGACGCCGTCTTTGACGTCGTTACGATCCGGCAGGCCGAGATGCTCCTTCGGCGTGACGTAGCAGAGCATGGCGGTGCCGAACCAGCCGATCATGGCGGCGCCGATCGCGGACGTGATGTGGTCGTAGCCCGGCGCGATGTCGGTCACGAGCGGCCCTAGCGTATAGAACGGCGCCTCGCCGCATTCCTTGAGCTGCTTGTCGACATTGATCTTGATCTTGTGCAGCGGCACGTGGCCGGGGCCTTCGATCATGACCTGGCAACCCTTGGCCCAGGCGACCTTGGTGAGTTCGCCGAGCGTTTCCAGTTCGGCGAACTGGGCGCGGTCGTTGGCGTCGCGGATCGAGCCTGGGCGCAAGCCGTCGCCGAGTGAAAACGACACGTCGTATTTGCGCATCAGGTCGCAAATCTCGTCGAAGCGCTCGTAGAGGAAGCTCTCCTTGTGATGCGCCAGGCACCACTTGGCCATGATCGAGCCGCCGCGCGAGACGATGCCGGTCACCCTGTTGGCGGTCAGATGGATGTAGGCAAGCCGCACGCCGGCGTGGATGGTGAAATAATCGACGCCCTGCTCGCACTGCTCGATCAGCGTGTCCTTGTAGCACTCCCAGTCGAGCTTGACGGGGTCGCCGTCGACCTTCTCCAGCGCCTGGTAGATCGGCACTGTTCCAATAGGCACTGGCGCATTGCGCAGGATCCATTCGCGGGTGTTGTGGATGTTCCTTCCGGTGGAGAGGTCCATCACCGTGTCGGCGCCCCAGCGGATCGCCCACACCATCTTTTCCACTTCCTCCTCGACCGAAGACGTGACCGCGGAGTTGCCGATGTTGGCGTTGATCTTGGTGAGGAAGTTCCGGCCGATGATCATCGGCTCGAGTTCGCCGTGATTGATGTTGGAGGGAATGATGGCGCGGCCGCGCGCGACTTCCGAGCGCACGAATTCCGGCGTGATGAAGAGCGGCACGGAGGCGCCGAAACTTTCGCCGTCGTCGTGGGCTTCCTGCGCCACCTCCAGCATTTTCTTGCGGCCGAGATTTTCGCGCTCGGCGATGTAGATCATTTCCTTGGTAATGATACCCGCGCGCGCCCATTCGAGTTGGGTGATCGGGTGATGTTCCCCTCCCCCTTGCGGGGAGGGGTTAGGGGTGGGGGTCGGGAGGGAAGTCGCAATCGCGGACGCGGGTATTGCTCCCGTCTGCGACGGAGTTCTTGCCTCTCGACCCCCCACCCCACCCTCCCCCGCAAGGGGGGAGGGAGAAATGGCGCGCAAGGGCTGCGGCGTATTCGCAAAATTCCGCGCGAGGTGCTTGCCGGACGCATTGCCGTTATCGACCGGCTTGATCGGGCGGCCTTCATAAGTTTCGACGCCGCCGCGCTCGCGGACCCATTCGATGCGGGTGCGCGGCAGACCCTTTTCGAGGTCGAGCGTGGCGTCGGGGTCGGTGTAGGGGCCGGACGGATCGTAGACCGGAACCGGCGGCTCGCCGGAGGAGGCATCGAGCGCAATCTCGCGCAGCGGCACTTTCAGCTCGGGCGCCGCGTCCGGCCGCGCGTAAATCTTGCGCGAGCCCATGATCGAGCCGGTGGTGACCTTAGGCGTAGCGAGATCGGATTCGGCGATATGCTTGTTCATCGATGCACTCCTGATTTTCCATTTCGCGCACGACCTTGATCATGCGCGCGCGTGTTGTTGTTGCCGGCTATGCGGTCGCGGCCCGATAGCCCTTGAAACTGAGAAAGCCGCCAATGACGAGAATGATGATGCCGGCGATCGCCATCGCGTAGCCTCCCGAATAGATCGAGATGGCGGCGACCGCGGCCGCGGCGGGCAGCATGATGCGGATGATGCCGGCGATCACGAGAAGCCAGCCGAGAATGGTGATGATGATCCGCCAGTCCGGCGTCCAGGCGTGATAGCCGTTGAGCATGGCGACACCGGCCAGAAACGACATCAGTCCCGACAGATAGATCACGACGGGAACCAGGATCGCCTGTCCGATCATGTCGGCATAGACCGTCTGGTTGATCAGACAGCCAAGCCCCAGCACGATAAACAGCGGACCAACAAGCCGGGCGATGAAGATGACGGGTTGCATTGGGCTTAATCCTCCGGCGTCAGTGCCGCGTCTGCCGCGGCGCCGCTATGCGATTGCGGGGTTTGGTCGGGGGCGCTCTGGAAGTGGAAATCATTCCTGTCCCTTCGCCGGCATGACCCGGATCAGGTTCAAAGGGTTTTTCGCGGTCGCACTCCACCTTGATCCTCTCCCGCAAGCGGGGAAGGGAAGGAAGGCGTGCGGCGGTCTCTCAGCTCCCTCCTGGGAGCTCCCCTAGGAACGTATTCAATGTAGGCCGATGGCGGGGCGTGTCAACGCGCCGTACAGGGATTTAAGCGGCCGCCCAGCGCGACTTCAGTGCAAGCTCTTCTGCAGCGCCAGTGCTTCAGCCCAAAGCTTCGACCGATCGTCGTCGAACACCAGCGCCGGATCCTCGCGCAAGGTGACCCAGGTGCCGTGCGCGATTTCGTCCTCGAGCTGGGACGCTTCCCAGCCGACATAGCCGAAGGCGATCAGACTTTTGTTTGGTCCCTTGCCGATCGCCATATCGCGCAGCACGTCGTCGGCGGCGCTCAGCGCAACGCGGCCGTCAATATCAAGGGTATCGGGCCGGCGGTAGTCGATGCTGTGGATCACCAGCGCAACGTTCCGCTCCACCGGGCCGCCGGAAAACACCCGCACGGTATCGGTGATGCCGCTCGTTTTCTCGCCGGTTCCTTTGAGCATGCGCGCCACGGAGCGTTTGCCGGCGGGCCGGTTGATGACGATGCCGAACGCGCCTTCGCGGTTATGCCGCACCAGAAGAATAACAGAATGATGGAAGGCGGCCTGGCGTACTTGCGGCGATGCGACCAGAAGCTGGCCGTTCAGCCAAGTGCGGGTTGGAATCTCGGTCTCGGTTGGGCGCGCGGCGTGCAGCAGGGTTGCCGGCAAAAAAATCGCTACGGCGACCAGTACCCAGCGCTTGAAGACAAACGACAACACGATCATCGCGTCCTCGGGCGCACGTCGCCCGTAACTATGATCCCTCCAAAGCGCGTGCGGTTCAATTCACTGTTTTGTCATGCGCTTTTTTGCGCCGCATACCTGGCTAAACAAACTGCACGGCGATGCCGCCGAGCGCGCCGAAATCCGCATGCAGGGTGTCGCCCTTTTTCGCGAACACCACGCGGGTGAACGAACCGGCGAGCACGAGATGACCGGGCTCGAGCGCCACGCCGTGCTGGCCGAGCTTGTTGGCGAGCCAGGCGACGCCGAGCGCTGGATGGCCAAGCACGCCGGCGGCGACACCGGTCTCCTCGATTTCGGAGTTGCGATACATGATGCCGCCGACCCAGCGCAGATCGACGTCGAGTGGACCGACCGGGCGGCCGCCGATGACGATACCGGCGGCAGCGCCATTGTCGGAAACCGTGTCGAAAATCTTGCGCGGGTCCTGCAGCCGCGCGTCGACGATCTCGATGGCCGGCACGACATATTCGGTGGCGCGCAGCACGTCAGGCAGGGTGATACCGGGGCCGCGCAGCGGCTTGCCGATAATGAAGGCGAGCTCGATCTCGACGCGCGGCAGGCAGTAATTCTCATGCGCAACACGGCCGCCATCGGCGACCATCATGTGGTCGAGCAGGTGGCCGTAGTCCGGCTCGTCGATCTGCGAGGAGCGCTGCATCGCCTTCGAGGTCAGCCCGACCTTGTGGCCGATGAGCCTCGCGCCATCCGCAATCTTGCGTTTGGCCACTTCGGTAGAGATCGCGTAGGCGTCCTCCATGGTGATGTCCGGCCAGGTCTTGGACAGCGGCACCGCCTGTTTGCGCGCCTTCTCGGCGGCGATGAGAATATCGGCAGCTTTATTGCGATCGGCTTCTGACATCATGGCCGCGTACACGCTCCCTTATGGCTGAAGATTAGCGACAGACAGATTATTGGCGGGCAGATTACTGACAGACGGCGCGGAGCACGACAGTTTCGAGCGGACATTCGCCCCTGGCCGGTGTCTTTCCCGATGCCAGTGCGGTGTCCGGACACACCTCTCCGGTGCGCGAGTCGAGCGGCTTGCCGCCGCTAAACCCCTTGCCGCGGCAGGCGGTCGTTGCAGCGGCGGCGCAGTCGGGCGCGCCGTTTCCCGCCGTGGCGCAGCGCGCGTGGACCTCTACCACCCGCGTGTTCGGCAACCGCACAATCGTCGTCGCCGCGTCTTTGCTGACATCGAAAGTTTTTTTCATTCCCTCGCCGGTGGCGACCGCCGCGTCTTTGGCAACATCACCGGTTTTTTTGCCGATATCTTCGAACGTGCCGGGCGTAGCTTTTATCTTGTCGTGAAGGTAGCTGATCGATCCGTCCCACCAGCGTCCGAGTTCGCGGAAGAAGCCAGGTTTGTCGGGCGCCGCCGGCTGCGGTGGTATTCGCGGCGCATCCGCGATTGGAGGGGTAGGCGCGGCCGGCGGAACGGGCGTCTGGACGGCACCGGCAGGTGGCGCTTGCGCGCTTTCAGCGAGCGAATGTCCGGCGGCAACAACTAAAAAAGCCGCAACGGCGAACCACACCATGGCAGCGCCGCAAAAGCCCTTTCGCTTGGTAAACCTCGGCATGGTCGGTATGTCAGCGCGGCCACAAGCTGCAAAAGCGGGACACTGGCCGCCGTTACAAAGAATACTCCGATGACGACAATAAAGCCAAGGCGGCGATAATACGGGCGCTTGGGCCGATATTTTCTAGCCGCGGTGCTCGCGCCAGCGCGACCAGACAAACCAGATCAGCCCGGCGAGGAAAACCACGGCGATGAGCGCGTCGAAGTCGTGGAACAGTTTCCGCATGGTCGGGTCGCTTTCCCAGCGCGCGCCGAGCAGATAACCGGCATAAGCGAGTGCGAAGCACCACGGCCAGGAGCCGAGGAAGGTGTAGATCTGGAACTTCATCATCGGCATCCGCGCCAGACCGGCCGGAAAGGCGATGAAGGTCCGCACCACCGGAAGCAGGCGGCCGAAGAACACCGTCGCGGCGCCGTAGCGGGCAAAAAACTGCTCGGTGCGTTCGAGTTCGGACCGGCTAATGAGAATGTATTTTCCCCAGCGTTCGAGAACGGCGCGGCCGCCCTTGGCGGCAACGTAATAAGCCACCGTCGACCCGACGTTACAGCCCAGCGCACCCGCTGTCGCGACACCGATCAAATTCGCCTTGCCAATCGAGACCAGATAACCGGCGAACGGCATGATGATCTCGGAAGGAAGCGGAATGCACGCGGATTCGATCGCCATAAGAAAGACGACTCCGAGATATCCGGCGGCAGAAATGACTTCGACGATCCAGCCGGCGAGCGCTGAAATGACTTGGTCGATCATTGCGGGCTGGGGGCGCGGAGCATGGGCGGCTCTGTTAGCGGGCGCGCGCCCGATTGTCCAATAATTCGACCGTCATTCCGGAGGGTCTGCGTCAGCCTGCAGGCTGCAATTAGCGGCGCTTGCGGAGCCGGCGGCTTTCGAGCGCGATGATCTGACGGCGCGCGGTGTGGTCCGCGACTTTCTTGGGGACCTTCTCGGCGATGCCGAGCAGCCGCTCGCGGCGATCCATCTCTTTCCAGACGTCCTCAGGCCGGATACCGGAAGAAACCCACAATACGATCAAGTTGTAGAGGAGGTCGGCGCTTTCCCGAACCACGGCGTCACGGTCGCCGTGCATCGCATCGATCACGACCTCGACCGCTTCTTCGGCGAGCTTTTTTGCCATCTTGCTGCGGCCTGAACGCAGCAGGCGCGCGGTCCGCGACGTCGACGGATCGTCGTGCCGGCAGGCCAGCACCGCTTGATAGAGCTTGGTGATCGAATCAGCCATCGCGTATCAGAATAACGCGATAACGTCGCAATTGTGTTAAACTTGTATGGCAAGGGCCTGGCGCCGGCCCATCTGCGGTTAATCCGGTCCTAAAAGTGCTTATTGGTCGCTGTTCGCTCTATTCCTCTTGCGCCAGCAAGCTGGCGTCGCCGCCGGCCGCCGCGGTGTTGACCGTGATGACCTGCTCGGTGGCAAAGCGGCGGAGATAATTCGGGCCGCCCGCCTTCGGTCCGGTGCCCGACAGATGCGTCCCACCGAACGGCTGGGTGCCGACCACTGCGCCGATCATGCTGCGATTGACGTAGACGTTGCCGTGCTGCAGGAGCGCCGCGATCCGCTCGACGGTGAGGTCGATGCGCGAATGGATTCCGAGCGTGAGTGCGGTGCCGTTCGCCGCGATGTCGTTGAGGAGCGTGTCCAGCTCTTCGGCGCGCCAACGCACGACGTGAAGCACAGGCCCAAACACTTCTTCTTTCAGGTCGCGCGCGCTGTCGAGTTCGATAATGGTCGGGGCGACATAGATCCCGTTGGCGGGTAGCGGTGTCTCGCGATCCCAGCGGAAGCGTACGCGGCCGGCGCGTTCCATGGTCGCGATCCAGCTGTCGAGTTTTTGTTTGGCCTCGGCGTCGATCACGGGGCCGACGTGAGTCGCCAACTCGCGCGGGTCGCCGACTTTCAGCTCACGCGCGGCGCCGATTAGCATTTCGAGCATTGGCTCGGCAACATCGTCCTGCAGGCATAGCAGCCGAAGCGCTGAGCAACGCTGGCCGGCGGAGCGGAAAGCGGATGTGATCACGTCGTCGATCACCTGCTCGGGGAGCGCCGTGGCGTCAACGATCATGGCGTTGATGCCGCCGGTCTCGGCGACCAGTGGCACGATCGGGCCGTTCTTTTCCGCAAGTGCGCGATTGATGACGCGACCGACTTCGGTCGAGCCGGTGAACACGACGCCGGCGACGCGCGCATCGGCGACGAGGCTTGCGCCGACATTGCCGTCGCCGGGAACCAGCTGCAGTGCGGTGACCGGCACGCCGGCCTGGTGAAGAAGCGCTATCGCGCAGGCTGCGATCAGCGGCGTTTGCTCAGCCGGCTTGGCGACAACCGCATTGCCGGCGACCAGCGCAGCGCTGATCTGACCGAGAAAAATGGCGAGCGGAAAATTCCACGGACTGATGCAGACAAAAACGCCGCGGCCGCGATAGCGCAGCTGATTACTTTCGCCGGTCGGCCCCGGCATTAGCCTCGGCGACAGCAAGTATCGCGCCTCCGCCGCGTAGTAGCGGCAATAGTCGACGGCCTCGCGCACTTCCGAGAGTGCGTCGTCGAGCGTCTTGCCGCCTTCATTTTGCAAGAGCGCGAGAAGCGAGCCGCGATTTTCTTCCAGCAGATCGGCGGCGCGGTCGAGCACCACGGCGCGCTCCGTGCAAGGCATCGCTTCCCACGCCGAGAAGCCCGCCGCCGCGACTGACATCGCCGCCTGAACGGTCGCATCATCGCCCTCGCGCACGATGCCTATCGTACGGCCGTCGATTGGTGAGATTATTGAGCGTTCGATTCCGCGCAGTACAATAGCGTCGATGAGCGGTGCGGCCTCGACGGTTTCGGCTGTGCCGCTGCCCACTTCGGCGAGCAATGCATTGAGGCTGGCGCGATTTCCGAACTCGACACCGGCCGAGTTGCGCCGGTCCGGCCGATAGAGGTCGCGCGGCAGCGGAATTTTTGGATTCCGCGCGTTGCGAGCGCTCGCCAAGCGCATGTAAGGCCGGCGCAAAATCTCTTCGATCGGCACGCTTTTGTCGGCGGCGACGGAGACGAAGGAGGAGTTGGCGCCGTTTTCCAGAAGTCGCCGGACCAGATAAGCGAGGAGATCGCGGTGCCCGCCGACCGGGGCGTAGACCCGGCACACCATATCCGGCATCTCGGCGAGCAACTCCGCGTAAAGCGCCTCGCCCATGCCGTGCAGTCGCTGAAACTCGAAGCCCTCGACGCCGCCAGCATCCTCGATGACGCTCGCGACGGTCAGCGCGTTGTGGGTTGCGAATTGGGGGTAAAGCCGATCGCGCGCTGCGATGAGTTTCTTGACGCACGCCATGTAGCAGAGGTCGGTCATGGGTTTGCGCGTGAACACCGGATAGTCGGGAAGCCCGCGCTCCTGCGCACGCTTGATCTCGGTGTCCCAATAAGCGCCTTTCACCAGGCGGACAGTGAGCCGGCCGCGCACCGCGAAGGCGGCCTCTTCAAGCCAGTTGATCACCGTCAGCGCGCGCTTCTGATAGGCCTGCACAGCCAACCCGAAACCGTCCCAGCCGCGCAGCGATCGATCGGATAGCACCGCGCCGATAATTTCGAGCGACAATTCCAGCCGGTCCGCCTCCTCGGCATCGACGGTGAATTGCAGGTCATGCGCTTTGGCTATGCGCGCGAGTTCAAGCAGACGTGGCGCAAGTTCCTTGACCAGGCGCTGGCGCGAGATCGCCTCAAAACGCGGATGCAGCGCCGAGAGTTTGACGGAAATACCGGGACGCGCCGGCAGCGCGGAATTGCCCGCGCCGGCGCCGATCGCTTCAATCGCGCCGGCATAAGCCGCAAAATACTTTTCAGCATCGGCGGCTGTACGCGCGCCTTCGCCGAGCATGTCGAACGAGTAGCGGATGTCGCCGTGCGAGCGGGCGCGCCAGAGCGCTTCCTCGATGGTCTGCCCGAGTACGAAGTGCGAGCCGATCAGCCGCATGGCCTGGCGCGTCGCCGCGCGCAATGTCGGCAGGCCAAGGCGGCGGACGATGGAGTCGAGAATCGTCTCTGGCGTTTCGCCCGGGTGGATGATGCGTGCGGCGATGCCAAGCGTCCACGCCGACGCCGAGACGAGAAGCGTCGTGGATTTTAGCTCGCCGTCGAGCCAGCTGCCGGCGGCGAGCTTGTCTTCGATCAGGCGGTCGGCGGTTGTTGCGTCCGGTACACGCAGCAATGTCTCCGCCAGCACCATGAGCGCCAGCCCTTCTTTGGTCGAAAGCGAGTAGGCGTGCAAAAAGTCTTCGATGCCGCCGAGGCCGCCAGATTTGGCGCGGATTGCCTCAATGAGCGAGCGGGCGCGGATGTCGACGCGGTGTTCCGCGGCGGCATCCCTGTTGGCGTCCGCGAGAAAGCGCGACGCCAGTTCCTCGTCGGGCGGCGCGAACGGCGCCCGAAACAGCGGCACTTCGGAAGCGGTGGCCGTCATCGCGGCCTCCAAATGCTGCTGGCCGCGCCGATGCTGCGCGCCAGTCGCACTCCTATAGCAGCGTTGGCTAAGCGCCGCCCGCCAGAAGCGCTTGCAGGCGCTCGATGCTCTGCGTCCAGCCCGCTTCCATCCCCTTAATATGGCCCGCAGCGTAGTCCACCAAAGCCGCAGCGCGCGTCTGTACGACCAGCCTCGTTTTGCCGGCCTCTTCCGCAAAAGTCACCGTGGTAAGTCCCTCGAGGATGGGATTGCCGGCATCGTCCAGAGCAACATTTGAGAACACCATCCGCTCCGGCGGCACGAGTTCGCGAACGTCGCCTCTCATTTTGTAAATGACGCCATCAGGACCACGCATGTGAATGCGGATGGCGCCGCCGACGTGGGCGTCGATTTCGCACACTGGGTTGGTGAAGCCGCGGGGCCCCCACCACTGCGCCAGATGCATTGGATCGGTCCAGGCCTGAAACACCAGCGCGCGCGGCGCATCGAACACCCGCGTGATCGTCAGTTCGCGCTCGGCAAAAGCTGGCTTCTTATGAGCGGCGGCGTTCATGCGGATTGCTCCTGTCTTGCGGCGACGTACCCACCCTTCGTGGTTGCCACGTGCTGTTCAAGGCGCGCGAGCGTCTGCGCAAGACCTTCGGCGGCACCGTATTCCTTGATCACGCGATCGCGCTCGCCGGCCGACGGGAAATCCAGCCGCATGGTGATGCGGGTCTTGGCGGTGGCGCCGGCGAACTCCTCGAACGTGACGGTGGTTTTAAACTGCACAGGCTCAACGTCTTCGCCGCCGCCGTGGCGGTAGACGATGCGCTCGGGCTTCACGACTTCTTCGTAGGTGATGCGGTTCTGAAAATCGCGGCCGTCCGGTCCGTGCATTACGAACCGCCAGACGCCGCCTGATCGCATGTCAAAGCTGTGCGTGGTCGTGGAGAAGCCATGCGGTCCCCACCACTGCGCCAAATGTTCAGGATCGGTCCAGACCGCGAACACGAGATCGCGCGGTGCGTCGAACACACGGGAGGCGATGATCGAACGCGGATCGCTGTCGGTATCGACGTCATTTCCTGCGGCCATGCTTCTTCTCCTTGGTGCCGGGTCCTTTGGCTTGAAGCTTCTTCAGATAATCATCGAGGCGATCGAAACTCTCGTCGAAAAAACGCCGATAGTGATCGAGCCAGGCGTCCACATCTTTCAGCGCTTTCGGTTCGATCCGGCACGGCCGCCACTGCGCTTCGCGCGAACGTGCGATCAGGCCGGCGCGCTCCAAAACCTTGAGATGCTTCGATATCGCCGGAAGGGTCATGGCGAATGGTTCCGCCAGGTCCTGCACCGTGGTCTCGCCGCGCGTGAGCCGCGCCAGAATGGCGCGGCGGGTGGGGTCCGCCAGGGCGGCGAAGGTGGTATCGAGATTCATTTTACTTATCGGTTAAATAACTAAGTGGTTAAATACAAGCCAAAGCAATGCGTGTCAAGCGTCGGCGATAATGGATCGCTCGCGCCAGCCTTGCGCGGCTACGGAGCTTTGCCGTCGCCAATCTTGTCTTGCGTCTTGGTTTCGAAATCGCTGGCGTCGTGGCGCTCGTGCAGCTGATCGGCAGGCTCGCCCCAGGCGCAGTTCACCTTGCGCCCCCGCTGTACGGCGGGGCGATTGCCAATCGCGTCAGTCCAGCGCTGCACATTGGCGTAGCCTTCGACTTGCAGGAATTCGCCTGCACCATAGAGCCGGCCCTTCGCCAGGCCGCCGTACCACGGCCACACCGCGATGTCGGCGATGGTGTAGTCGGGTCCGGCCAGATACTCGGATTGCGCCAGCCGCCGATCGAGCACATCGAGCTGGCGTTTGACCTCCATCGCAAAGCGATCGATGGCGTATTCGATCTTCATCGGGGCGTAGGCGTAGAAGTGGCCAAAGCCGCCGCCGAGGTACGGCGCGCTGCCCATCTGCCAGAACAGCCACGACAGGCATTCGGCGCGCGTTGACGGATCGCTCGGCAAGAAGGCGCCGAATTTCTCGGCGAGGTAGAGCAAAATCGCGCCCGACTCGAATACCCGGATCGGCTTTGGTCCGCTGCGATCCAACAGTGCCGGGATTTTGGAGTTTGGATTGACCGCGACGAACCCGCTGCCGAATTGATCGCCGTCGATGATCTTGATCAGCCAGGCGTCATACTCCGCGCCGCGGTGGCCGAGCGCCAGCAGCTCCTCCAGCATGATCGTGACCTTGACGCCGTTCGGCGTGGCGAGCGAATAAAGTTGCAGCGGATGACGCCCGACCGGCAGTTCTTTGTCGTGTGTCGGTCCTGCAATCGGGCGATTGATGCTCGCGAACCGCCCGCCGCTCTCCTTGTTCCAAGTCCAGACCTTTGGCGGCGTATATGCAGACGAGTCGTTCATTCCATAAGCTCCTGATGTCCGGCGGGACAATGCCGTCTCGGTATATAGGCTAGTCGATGTTATAATCCGGCGCGATCTGTTTTGGGGGGCTGCTCGCCAGCCTCGCGCGCGCGGATGTGCGTCATCACGTGGTTGGGGTGTCGCGACAACAAAGCATCAAGCCGGGCAGGGAGGGACTAATGAAAGCGGCAGAGATGTACAAGGTCGAGGGCTATGGCGCGATCGTGACCGGCGGCGCGAGCGGTCTCGGCCTGTCTTACGTCGAGGTGCTCGCCGAGAACGGCGCGCGCGTCACGATGCTCGACGTCGATCGCGGCGGGATCGACCGGGAACTCAAACGTCTCAGAGGCTTGGGGTACGACGTCGACGGCAAGGTCGTCGATGTCACCGACCGTCCGGCGGTGCATCGCGCGTTCGACGAAGTTGCCGGAAAATATGGACGCCTCGACGTGGTGTTCGCCAACGCCGGGATCGACCCGGGGCCGGGATTTGTCGCGTTCGACCGCAAGACGCGTCCGAGCGAGGGTGCGATCGAGAATTATACGGATGAGCGCTGGGACCATGTCATCGACACCAACCTCAATTCCGTCTTCACCACCATCAAGGCTGCCGCGCGGCATATGAAACCGCGCAAGTCCGGCCGCATCATCATCACGACCTCGGTCGCCGCCCTTCTCATCGAAGGCGCGATCGGCGCGGCCTATATGGCGGCCAAAGCGGCGGCCGCGCATCTGATGCGCAACGCGGCGCTGGAGCTGGCGAAGTACAACATTCTGGTCAACGCGATTGCGCCTGGGCCTTTTATTACCAATATCGGCGGCGGTCATTCCCACAAGCCGGAAATCCAGGCTGCCTTCGCGCAAGTGTCTCCTCTTCACCGCATGGCCTCGACGGAGGAGATGAAGGGCTTGGCGCTGTTTCTCGCTTCGCCCGCTTCGAGCTACGTGACCGGCTCGCAAATCGTCATCGATGGCGGCATGCAGATCGGCGTCGCCGATTAGACAGGCGGCGGCTTACGCGCTGCACGCATACAGGACAAAGTCGGTGTCATAATCATCCAAATAATAATCATCCAAATAATCGTCCCATCGGGAGGGAGCCATGAAACAGGTCGAGGGAAAGGTCGCGTTCATCACCGGCGGCGCCAGCGGCATCGGTTTTGGCATGGCGCAGGTCTTCCTCAAAGCCGGCATGAAGGTCGTCATCGCCGACATTCTACAGGAGCGTCTCGACGAGGCCGCGCGCATTCTCGCGCAGAGCACGAATCGCGACTATCACTTCATCAAGCTCGATGTGACCGACCGCAAAGCGATGGCCGCGGCCGCGGCTGAGGCCGAGCAGGTTTTCGGCAAGGTCCATGTGCTGTGCAACAACGCCGGTGTGTTTGGAAATCTGCCGATCGAAACCGCGAGCTACGAGGATTGGGACTGGGTGCTGGGCGTCAATGTCGGCGGCGTCGTCAACGGAATCGTCAGTTTTCTTCCCAAGATGATCGCGCACGGCGAGGGCGGGCATATCGTCAATACGTCGTCGATGGCCGGTCTTATTCCGCTGCCGTCCGCCGGCGGACTTTACGCTACTTCAAAGTTCGCGGTTCGCGGCCTGACCGACTCGCTGCGGCTAGCCTTGGGCGTGCATAACATTGGCGTTTCGGTGTTGTGCCCCGGGATGACGCGGACGCGAATTTTGCAAGCCGAAATGCATCGCCCTGGTCACGAGGCGGAAGAGGCATCCGACGCCGAGGCTCACGGCTCTTTCACCGGCGATATGACCGGCGGAATGGATCCGGTCGAACTCGGCGAGCGGGTCTTGCTCGGCATCCAGCGCAACGACGCCTACATCCTGCCGCACGGCGAATTCAAGGACGAAGTGCAGAGCCTGTTCGACGACATCATTTCCGGTTTTCCGGAAGGACAGGAAATCGATGCGGGAAGGCTGGAGTTCGAGAACCTTCGCCGCCAGGCAACCGCCGAGGCTAAAGCGGCAATCAAGAACAAATGACACGCACTCGCGGACGCTGACGCTAAATCACCTTCGCGAGATAGGCTGCGAGCCGGTCGAACGTGCCGTTCCATGTCGCCTTCATGCCGACGTGCGCGGCGTCGAAAGTTTTCCTTTCGACGTCTGAGCAGTTGTGCGGCACCCACCGGACGGTAAGTTTGGTCGTTGCGCCGGGCAGTTCCTCGAGCGTCAGCGTCGCCATCGTTTCCATCGGCCAGGTGGGAATAATGGGGTGCTTGGTGATCCCCCCGGCTTCGTTGGAGAAGGTGTTGATGAACACGAGCCGCTCGGGTGGGACGATTTCCACGTATGAAAACTTGCCCCAGACCTTGTAGCCCTCGGGCGACTTTAAGCCGCCATGGAAGAAGCCGCCGGGGCGCAAATCCATTTTTCCGGCGATCATGGTGAAGCCGGCGGGGCCCCACCAATGCTTCATGGCTTCAAGGTCTGTCAGGACCAGCCAAACCCGTTCGCGCGCCGCCTCCAGCACGCGGAAAATGACGAAGTCCCCACCGGCCGGTTCCGTAGCCATTACACTTGCCCCCGCCCACCATGGGCGCCGGTCTCAGTTTGCCACAAGGATCATCCAGCCGACACCGAATTTGTCGGCGACCATGCCGAACCGCGGCGAGAAAAACGTCTTGCCCATCGGCATCTGGACTTGGCCGCCGTCCGAGAGACCGGCAAAAAGCTTGTCGGCATCGGCCTCGCTGTTGGCCGAAATCGACAGCATGATACCGTGAAAGGTCGGCTTGCCGCCGCTGCGGCCGTCCGACGCCATCACGGTGGTGTCGCCGATCTGGAACTGCGAATGCATCACCTTGTCGGCATTCTGTGGCGTGACCATGCTCTTGTCGGGGCTGTCTTTCCAGCGCATCAGCATCCCGACTTTGGCGCCGAGCGCCTTTTTGTAGAACTCGAGCGCTTCGTCGCAGCGGCCGTTGAAATCCAGATATGGTTGAACCTGCATAGCAGTCTCCTTTCTCTGCTAACGCGCCTTAAGTGAATTACGTTGATATAGTGTCCGCATGTCAACGCGCCCCGAACTCCCCTTCTCATTCACACACTACGTTCGTGACAATTGTTTGTGCTTGCACGTGCAGCGGGCGGCGCGGGCGGTGGCGCGGCGGTTCGACGAAGCGCTGCGACCGGTCGGGCTGACGCAGGGCCAGTTCGCGCTGCTGATGTCGCTCAATCGGCCGGCGCCGCCCACTATGGGCAATGTCGCCGCCGTGCTGGTGCTTGATCGCACGACACTCACCGCCAAGCTGAAGCCGTTGCGGCGGCGTGGCCTGGTAAGGGTGAAAGTCGACGCCAACGACAAACGCAGCCGTAGGCTTGTTCTTACCGCGGCGGGGAGGGCGGTGCTTGTTGCCGCGACACCGAGTTGGAAACGCGCCCAGGCGCAGACTGAGCGGCTGTTGCGAAACGCCAGTGCCGACAACGTGCGCAAAAGTCTCCGCGAGTTGTGCTGACAGCGCTGGCGGCATGGCGTAGATCGAAGCCGCATTATCAACGCATCTGACTGCGGCACTCATGTCGTTTCTGCGCATCTATTTGCGTCTGCTCGGTCTTCTCAAACCGGAAGCGCGGCTCGCGATCACGCTGGCGCTCGCCAATATCGCGCTGGCGGTGGCACAGTTCGTCGAGCCGGTGCTGTTCGGCCATATCATCGACGCGCTGTCCGGTGCGCTGCCGGCCGGCCTTTGGCCTGCCGCGCAGGTGCTCGCGCCGTTGATCGGGGCGTGGGTCGGTTTCGGCCTGTTCATCATCGTTGCCGCGGCGCTGGTGGCCTGGTTTGCCGATCGCCTCGCGCACCGTCGCCGCAACCTCGTCCTCGCGGACTTTTTCGAGCACGTTCTCCAATTGCCGCTGGCCTACCATTCCGGCGCGCATTCCGGCCGGCAGTTGAAGATCATGCTCACCGGGACCGATACGCTGTGGTGGCTGTGGGTCTCGTTCTTCCGTGAGCATTTTGCCGCTTTCGTCTTCATCGTCGTGCTGCTGCCAACATCGCTCATTCTGAATTGGCGATTGGCGTTGCCATTGCTCGGGCTGTGCGCGGTGTTTACGGCGGTGACGGTGCTGGTGATGCACCGCGCCGATGCGATGCAGCGCTCGGTCGAGCGGCATTACTCCGACCTTGCCGAGAACGCCGCCGACACGCTCGGCAATGTCGCGGTGGTCCAGAGCTTTGCCCGCATCGAGCTTGAAGTCTCGGCGCTGAAGGGCCTGGTGAACTCGCTCCTGCGTGCGCAAATGCCGGTGCTGTCGTGGTGGGCGGTAGCGGCGGTGCTGACGCGCACCGCCACCATGCTCGCTTTGCTCACGATCCTTCTGGTTGGCACTTATCTCAAACTCATTGGCCTCGCGTCGGTCGGCCAGATCGTCAGCTTCATGGCGATCGCCGCGCTTCTGATCGGCCGGCTCGAGCAGGTGGTCGGCTTTGCCAACCGGCTGTTCATGGACGCGCCAAAACTCGCCGAATTTTTCGGCGTGATCGATACCGTGCCGGCGGTGCGCGACCGGCCCGATGCGGTCGATCCGGGCCGCTTGCGCGGCCTGTGTCGAATTCAAGAGCGTGTCGTTCTCCTACGACGGCAAACGTCCCGCCGTGACGGATTTGAATTTCACCGCGTTGCCGGGCGATCGCGTCGCGCTGGTCGGCCCGACCGGTAGCGGCAAATCTACGGCGCTTGCGCTTCTGCATCGCACGTTCGATCCGCAGGCCGGTTTCGTCACGGTCGACGGCATGGACATTCGCGGACTGACGCTCACGGGCCTGCGCCGCAACATCGGCGTGGTGTTTCAGGAGACGCTGCTGTTCGACCGCTCGATCGCTGAAAATCTGCGCGTCGGTAAACCCGACGCGACCGACGCAGAGCTGCGCGAAGCCGCGGCGCGCGCCCAGGCGCTCGAATTCATCGATCGCAATCCGGAAGGTTTTGAAGCGCGGATCGGCGAGCGCGGCCGGCTCCTCTCCGGTGGCGAGCGCCAGCGCCTCGCCATCGCCCGCGCACTATTGAAAGATCCGCCGATCCTCATTCTCGACGAAGCCACCAGCGCGCTCGACCCTCTGACCGAGGCGCGGGTTTCCCAGGCGCTCGACGAGGTAATGAAAGGCCGTACCACGTTCGTCATCGCCCACCGCCTCGCCACCGTGCGCAACGCCACGCGTATTCTCGTGTTCGACAACGGTCGTGTGGTGGAGACCGGGACTTACGGCGAACTCGTCCAACGCGGCGGCTACTTTGCCGAGCTGGTGAACGCGCAGTTTGCACCGGTTGCTGCGGATGCGCCCCCGGTCGCGGAAACGTAGAAGCTCAGCGCAGCCGTTCCAGAATGCTGACGTAGTTGGCGACTGCGGCGCCGCCCATGTTGAAGATGCCGCCGAGTCGGGCGTCCTTGACCTGCATATCGCCGGCGCTGCCGGTCAGCTGCATCGAGGTGATGGCGTGCATGGAAACGCCGGTGGCGCCGATCGGGTGGCCTTTGGCTTTGAGGCCGCCGGACGGATTGATTGGGAGTTTGCCGTCTTTGTTGACCATTCCCTCGGCGATGACTCGCGCGCCTTGACCTTCGGGGGCAAGGCCCATCGCTTCGTATTCGATCAATTCGGCGATGGTGAAACAGTCGTGCACTTCGGCGAACGAAAGATCGCGAATCCCGATGCCGGCTTCGCTAAGCGCGCGCTGCCACGCGACGGCGCAGCCTTCGAACTTGAGAATGTCGCGCCGCGACATCGGCAGGAAATCCTGCACGTGTTCGGCGGCGCGGAACACGATCGCTTTCTTGAGTTTCAGCGCGGTCTCGACATCGGTGAGCACCAAAGCAGCGGCGCCATCGGAGACGAGTGAGCAATCGGTGCGTTTCAGCGGCCCCGCGACGCGCGGGTTCTTGTCGCTCTCGGTGCGGCAGAATTCGTAGCCAAGGTCTTTGCGGATCTGCGCGTAGGGATTGCCGACGCCGTTCTTGTGGTTCTTGGCGGCGATTTGCGCCAACGCATCCGACTGGTCGCCCCAGCGCTGGAAATAGCGCCCGGCGATCTGGCCGAAAACGCCGGCGAAGCCACCCTCGATGTCGGCTTCCTCGCGAACATACGATGCCTTCAAAAGGTTGCGGCCGATTTCGGCGGCCGGCGTCGCCGTCATTTGCTCGACGCCGACCACCAGCACAATGCGCGCGGATTTGGCCGCGATCGCTTTCAGACCCTGATGCACCGCGGCCGAACCCGTGGCGCAGGCATTCTCCACCCGGGTCGCGCGTTTGAAGCGCAAATCGGGCGAGGCCTGCAGCACCAGCGAAGCGGTGAAGTCCTGGGCCGAGAAGCCAGCGTTGAAGTGGCCGAGCACGATCTCGTCGATATCGCGCGCCTCAATTCCAGCATCGGCAAGCGCCTCGCCCGCCACTTTGACGATGAGGCTTTCGACCGTTTCGCCGGTCAGCTTGCCGAAGGGCGTATGCGCCCAGCCCACGATGCACGCGGTCATAATTGTTCCCCTTCGCTCCCTTGAAGCTCTCTTGAAGCTTCCTTGTGGTTCTCTTGCCGAACTTTGGTCGCTTTTCCTTGAGCTTTAGCGCGGTGATGAATCGCGGCGGACTTTACGGCGTCAATTCGTGCGTTGCCGCTTGATGATACCGGGATTCACCTTTGCGTTCGAGCGGCTCTTGGGGTTAGATAGTGAGCGATAAGTGGTTCGCTAACTGGGCTTCGGGAACCTTTTGTGAACATTTCGCGGCCCCTCAAGTCCGCCCTCGGGTCAAGCCTGAGACGACTTCGGGACCCGACCAACCGAGCGGACGGCGACGCGTGAATCAATCCCAAACATTTCGAGTGCTGACGCTGGCTATCGCGCTCGGCCCGCTGTGTACCCTGGCTCTGCAATCGGCCCCGGCGCGCGCCGGCGCGTCGATCCTCATCGAAGCGGATACCGGCAAAGTGCTCCGTGCCGAGAATGCGAGCTATCCCTGGTATCCGGCGTCCGTGACCAAGCTGATGACTACTTACCTTACTTTGCGTGCGGTGAAGCAGCGGCGCATCACCATGGACACGTTGTTCACCGTTTCGCACAACGCCGCCGCGCAGTCGCCGAGCAAGATGGGTTTTCCGCCGGGTACAACAGTGACGGTCGATAACGCGCTGAAGATGCTGCTGGTGCATTCAGCCAACGACATGGCGGTCGTGCTCGCCGAGGGCGTCGACGGGTCGATCGAAAATTTTGCCGACGACATGACCCGCACCGCGCACGCACTCGGCATGAGCGAATCGAATTTCGTCAATCCCAACGGGTTGCCGGCCGACGGCCAGATCACCTCGGCCCGCGATCTCGCCATCCTCGCGCGCGCACTCATTCACGATTTTCCCGAGTACGATTCCTATTGGCATATTCCGGCGATCAAGTTCGGCAAGCGCGTGATGCGCAACACCAATTCGCTGATCGGGCGCTATCCCGGCATTGACGGCATGAAGACCGGTTTCATTTGCGCGTCCGGCTATAACGTCGTTGCCTCCGCCACCCGCAACGGCAAGCGCCTGATCGCCGTCGTGCTCGGCGCGCCGTCGTCGCCGGCGCGCGCCGTGAAGGCGGCTGAACTTCTGGAAGCCGGCTTTACGCGCGACGGCCTGTCGTGGCTCACGTCGTCGTTTGGAACGGTCGAGTCGCTTGCGCCGATCGAAGCCACTCCGCCTAATCTCCATGAAGAAATATGCGGGTCGCATCGCAAGAAACCTGCCGTCGAAGAGGAAGAGGCGGCAGCGGGAAGCGAGGATCTCGGCGCCGAACCCGGCACGCCGTTCTCGGTGCTGCTCTCGAGCCTGCGGGCGCCAACTCCCAAAGGCGCGGGGTTGCTTTCGGACCAGCCCGCCGCGACGCCGATCGTTGTCTACACCGGACCGACACGTTCGCCATCCCAGATCGCGGCGCTGAGTGCGATCGAGGAGGCGGCTCCGCATCACAAGAAGAAAGGCGCCAAGGCTGAGGGCAAAACCGCAGCCAAGCCGGCGGAAGAGGAAGCTACCGACACCAATTCGACCCGCGGGAAAAACACGGCCCCTGTCACGGACGGCACCAAGCCGAGGGTGAAGTGGACGCCAACGTCGGCGTCGACGTTGGCGACAACGCCGCCTGCTGAATTGGGCACCAAGCCCGCATCCGAGACCGCGAAGAAAAAGCCGAACAAAGCCGCCAAGGCCGATCCGGCAGCCAAGCCCGCACCGGCTCCTGCGCAATAGCGATCACAGGGCGCTGTTGCGGGTCACACGTGACGTCTGCGCCAAGAGCGGACATCATGAAGCGTGCGACGCGGTTGTTCCTGCGGCTGCTACGAGAAATTCACGAGTCGTTTGGTCGGCTGGAAATGAAAGATCGATCCGGAGCTCTTGCAAAGTGATGTCCTCAGGCGTTCCAAACGTCGTGAACGCGCTGAACAACCGCAATCGGCGGCCATTGACCAGAAGCTCAAGCGAAAGAACTGGATCGAGGTGCTCGCCATCGTTGCCTTCGTGGCCCGTCGTCTCAAACTCATTGCTGCCGAGCTCGCGGAGCAAGCGGTCCGAAGGCGATCCCGGGTTGGCAAGCGCTTCGCGGCGTAACCTCGCCAGCGCCCGACCGGACCGCGGTTATTGGTCCCTGAAGAGATCGCCGATTGACCGCCGCCCACAACCTCATGGCCGGTTTGATGACCCGAGCGCCGGTTCCGGCCTCAATCGCCCAGCGCCTGCAACTGCCCGCACTCAATCATCCGACGCTCGCCGCTGACAGCCGCGAGTGGCGGGCATCGCATATTCGCGAGATGGCGTGTTGACGGATCGCGGCAGGCCGAGGGACTCGCGAGCGTCGGCGAGCTTGATGGCGGTGACGACTTCTTTAGTTCGCCCGATGCAGCGGCGCGTCGGTCACGTCCTGTAGCGCCTCGAACGTCAGTCCCGGCACCATGTCGCGAACGACGAAGCCGTCGGCGGTAATGTCGAGCACGGCGAGATTGGTGTAGACGCGCTTGGCCGCGCCGATTGCCGTGAGCGGATAGGTGCAGCGGCGCATCAGTTTGCTCGCGCCGTTTTTGGCGGTGTGCTCCATCAACAACCAAACCGCTTTGGCGCCGGCCGCAAGGTCCATGGCGCCGCCGACCGACGGCATGTCGGTGTCCGACATCGCCCAGTTGGCGAAATCGCCATTCTCCGCCACCTGAAAGGCGCCGAGCACGCAGAGGTCGAGATGTCCGCCGCGGATGACGGCGAAACTGTCGGCGTGGTGCATGTAGGCGCCGCCGGGAACCAGCGTGACGTATTTCTTGCTGGCGTTGATCAGCCAGCGATTGATCTTGTCCGGCTCCGGCGTCGGTCCCATGCCGAGCACGCCGTTCTCCGATTGCAGAATGACTTCGCGTTCCGGCGGCACATAATCCGCGAGCAGCACCGGAATGCCGATGCCGAGATTGACGTAGAAGCCTTCCGGAATGTCGCGGGCGGCACGCGCGGCTATTTGCTCCCGCGTCCAGGGATTACAGGTGGCCAAAACGTTCGCATGCACGTTCATGTTCAGCCTCCTCACGTGATCGTCGGTTCGCCGTAGGGCACGTGCACGACACGATCGACGTAGATCCCCGGCGTCGCGATTTTCTCCGGATCAAGCGCGCCCAAGTCAACAATGTGCTGCGCCTGTGCAATGGTCAACTTCGCCGCCATCGCCATCACCGGATTGAAGTTCCGGGCGGACGAGTTGTAGGTCAGATTGCCCCAGCGATCGGCTTCCCAGGCTTCGACCAGCGCTACGTCGCCGAAAAACGCCTCCTCCAGAACGTATTGCCGGCCGTGAAATTCGCGGATCTCCTTGCCCTCGGCGAGCTTGGTGCCGACCGAGGTCGGCGTATAGAACGCCGGAATGCCAGCGCCGGCAGCGCGCATGCGCTCGGCCATGGTGCCCTGCGGCATGACTTCAAGCTCGATACGGCCAGCACGATAAAGCTCCTCAAACACCACCGGGTCGGTGGTGCGAGGATATGAGCAGACGATCTTGCGCACGCGGCCTACTTCCATCAGTCGCGCCAGGCCGACGTGACCGACGCCGGCATTGTTGGCGACCACGGTGAGCTCCTTGGCGCCCTGCTCGATCAGGCCGTAGATCAGCGCATTGGGCTGGCCAATACTGCCGAAGCCGCCGATCAGCACCACCGCGCCGTCGCGGATTCCCGCCACCGCGTCCGCCATGGTCTGCACGATTTTGTTGATCATTGATTCCCTTTAGCCTGAAGCAGTATCAGGCCAACTCCTTGCGCGATCTCAATAATCCACTCGCAACACCGCCGGCCTTAAAAGCACGGTTGTGTCCTCAAGCCAAGTGATAGCGGCGCCTCAATCCTCAATCTTTGCTTTACCGGATGGGACCATGATGCGATCGGCGCGTCGCGAACCGGCCATTCGCAGCGCGATCGATCGTTTAAATGGTCGTGGACTGGGGCAGCGATGACCGCGCAACCGGCTTTTATCGACGAAATCGACGGCCCCATCGCCAGGGCGTCGCATGGCCGGCGCAGCGAAATGCTGCGCAAGATGACTGACCTGTTCATCAGCGGGTCCGATCAGCTCTCGGACGAGGACATTTCAATATTCGACGATGTCCTCGGCCGGCTCGCAACCGAAATCGAACAATCCGCCAAGGAATTGCTCGCCAGACGCCTGGCGCCGGTCCGAAATTCGCCGCCGCTGATCATTCGCGCCTTGGCCTTCGACGATGCGGTCACGGTAGCCGGGCCGGTTCTGTCGCAGTCAGCGCAACTCGATGACAAGACCCTGTTGGAAATCGCGCGAACCAAAGGCCAGGGTCATTTGCTCGCGATCTCGCACCGTGCCTCCTTGAACGAGGTGGTGACCGACGTGTTGGTCGAACGCGGCGATCGAGAGGTCTTGATCAACACCATCGACAATTTCGGCGCCGTCATTTCTGACAACGGATTTTCAGCTCTGGTCCAGCGGTCCGAAGGCGACGATATGCTCGCCGACCTGGTCGGTTCACGGCCCGAAATTCCCGCGCCTTCGCTCAGTCTACTGATTGCGAAAGCCTCGTCGGCCGTTCGCGCCAAACTTGAAGTCGCGCATCCGCGGGCCAAAGCCGAAATCCACCGGATGGTTGCGGAAGCTGCGGGCCGCGTCGAAGCGCGACTGGTTTCGCCGACGTTCGACTACACCGCAGCCATGGCGTCGATCCAGACGCTCAAGCAGTTCGGCAAACTCGACGAGGGCGTCTTGGCCTCGTTCGCGCAAGCCGGCGCCTTCGAACAGGTCGTCGTCGTGTTGGCGGTGATGTCAAATCTGCCGCTCCAATTCGTCGAGCGGTCGATGACGCGCGACCAATCGGAAAACTTGTTGGTCATCGCCAAGGCAATTGGCCTGTCGCGGTCCACGGTCAAAGACATTTTGGTCTTGCGCGCCAAGAGGGGCTTCCTCGCCGAAGGTGAGATCGTCCAGCGCCTGGAACGCTTCAACCGTCTGCAATCCGCCACTGCGCAGGACATCTTGCGGCAGCATCGCGCGCGGCAGAAATAAACTCGTCCATACGAACCGATTTCGCGGCGTCTTCACGCCGGCTTGAACATCGGTACCGGCGGACCGTTCTCGGTTTCCTCAAACACCACTGCGACCGGCTGCCCGATGCGCACCGTTTCGAAATCGCAGTCGACGATATTGGTGAGCATGGTCGGGCCCTCCGCAAGCGTGACGTGGGCGATCACGTAGGGCTCCTTGACCCGGCGCATGAAGCTGAATGTGTAGATCGTGCCTTTGCCGGATGCTTCGCGCCATTCGACCTGGTCGCTCGAGCAAAACGGGCAGATTGCGCGTGGATACCAATGCGCCTTGCCGCACGCCGTGCAAACCGGAATCATGAAACGGCCTTGGCGCGCGGCGTTGAAGAAGGCCTCGGTTTCAGAGTTGACCACCGGCGACATGAGCTTGCGCGGCATCGCCTTACTCCCGTTCCATGATCAAGGTGGCGCTGCCATGACGCGTGGCGAGCTGAAATCCGGTGCCCTGCGCCAGCGCCAGATCGCAATTCTTGACCTGCACCGCAGGGTGCGCCTCGCCGCGCAGTTGTCGCACCGCTTCGATTATTTTGGTCATGCTGCCGCGGTTTGCCGGATGGTTGTTGCATAGGCCGCCGCCGTCGGTATTGAACGGAAGCTTGCCGGTGCCCGAAATCAGATTGCCGTCGGCGACGAATTTTCCGCCCGCACCTTTGGCGCAGAAGCCAAGGTCTTCGAGCTGCATCACCACCGTGATGGTGAAGCTGTCGTAGATCGAGGCGTATTTGATGTCGGCTGGCGTCACGCCGGCCTCGTCAAATGCGATCGGCCCGGAGCGCGCCGCGCCTGACGTGGTGAGATCGAAGGTGCCGCCGGCGAGATGCTTCACGGCTTCGCCGGCGCCGATGATCTTCACCAGCGGGCGCTTTAGCTTTTTGGCGATCTCCGGACGCACCAGGATCAGCGCGCCGCCGCCGTCGCTGATGACGCAGCAATCGAGCCGGTGCAGGGGATCGGCGATCAGCGGCGAGTTCACGACCTCCTCGACGGTCACGACCTCGCGCAGCATGGCGTGCGGATTGTGCTGGGCGTGATGGGAAGCGGCGACCTTGACCCAGGCGAGCTGCTCGCTGGTGGTGCCGTATTCGTACATGTGGCGCATCGCGCACATGCCGTAGCCGTTGGCGGTGGTGATGGCGTAAGACACCTCAAAGCCGGCCTCAGGCTGGTCCGCCGGGCGCGCCCGGGGCGCCGTGCCGGTCGCCATGCCCTCGCTGCGCGGCCGTCCGGCGAGCGTGATCAGTGCCACGTCGCATTTGCCGGCCGCGATCGCTTCGGCGGCGTGCGACGCGAGCGTCACATAGGACGTGCCGCCGAGCTCGGTCGACTCGGCGTGGCGGACTTTCAGGTTCATGTATTCGATCATCGACGCGGGCCCGGGGCCGGGCGCGTCGCCGGAGCAGAAATAACCGTCGACGTCTTTGAGCGTCAGTCCGGCGTCCTTGACTGCGCCAATCGCCACCTCGGCGTGAAGCTGCGCCACCGTCTTGTCCGGTGCGTGCCGGGTCGGATGCTCGAAGGCGCCGGCGATATAGGCCTTGCCCTTTACACTCATGCCGGGAATTCCCCCCTTTTTGCGGGCGCAACCTTATCGGTCTATGCCGCGGCGTCCAACACCCGCCGCCGCATGTATCCCGCTTTCGCACGGCATGGCTCTTGCGTTAGAACCGGCTGAGGTTTCAAGCATGAAGCGTGCGCGCGAAGTCAAAGCCGCCGGTCATTGGGATGCCGCAAGCGCCATCGATACCATTACGCTCGATGCCCATGAGCGGCATCGCCGCCGTGTCGTCCTGAGCGGCGAGGGCGGTACGCGGTTTTTGCTCGATCTGCCGCAAGCCACGGCCTTGCATGATGGCGATGGTGTTGTGCTCGACGATGGCGGGATCGTTCGGATCGTCGGCCGCGCCGAGCCGCTGATCGAGATTGCAGCGGCGAACGCGCACGAGCTGGCGCGGCTCGCCTGGCACATTGGCAATCGTCACATCGACGTCCAGATCGTCGCCGACCGGCTGCGCATCCGGCGCGATCACGTGATCGAGGACATGCTGCGCGGGCTCGGCGCACGGCTCACGCCGCTCGAAGCGCCGTTTGACCCGGAGCGTGGAGCGTACGATCTGCACGGGCACAGTCACGACCATGATGGCCATGGTCACAGCCATGGTTAGAACTCTCCGCCGAACTTCCCCGCGAAAGCGTGGAACTAAAAGCATCCGCCCCCGCGAAGCGGGGGAGGATGAGAATGCCACCCTCGACTCTTCAGCGCTTTATCGTCTGATGGCCTGGCTGTCGCCGGCTTATCCGGTCGGCGCTTTCTCCTATTCGGGCGGCATCGAATGGGCAGTTGAGGCCGGCGACATCAAGGATGCGCAGACGTTGCGGGCATGGCTCGATGTGATGATGAGCGAGGGTGGCGGCTTTTCTGATGCGGTTTTCTTTGTTCATGCGCATCGCGCGATCGCAGCCGGCGATGATGCAGCGTTGCGTGCCGTCGCCGAGCTTGCCGCTGCCTTTGTTCCATCAAAAGAGCGATTTCTGGAGACGACCGCGCAAGGGCGCGCCTTCCTTGAAGTGACACGCGCGGCGTGGTCATGTCCGGCGCTCCCGCATTTCGCCGCCGTTTGGGACGGACCGGTCGCGTTGCCGATCGCCATCGGCGTTGCCTGCGCTGGCCACGGCATTGCTTGCGAGGCGGCGTTGCACGCTTTTCTGCACGCGCTCGCGGCCAACTGGATTTCCGCGGGCGTGCGGCTTGTTCCGCTCGGCCAGACCGATGGCCAGCGCACGCTCGCCGCACTCGAACCAGTGATCGGCGCCACCGCAACGCGAGCGCTGACGACGCCGCTTGACGAAATCGGTACGTGCGCGCTGCGTGCCGACATCGCCGGCATGCGGCACGAGACTCAATACACCCGGTTATTCAGAAGCTGAGAAGCAACAATGACTCACTCCCACGGTCCCTTGCGCGTTGGTGTCGGCGGTCCGGTTGGCTCCGGCAAGACGGCGCTGATGGACTTGCTGTGCAAGCGGCTGCGCGATCGCTATGAGATCGCCGCCATCACCAACGACATCTACACCAAATGGGACGCCGAATATCTGGTGCGTTCCGGCGCGCTGGTGCCGGATCGCATCGCCGGCGTTGAGACCGGTGGCTGCCCGCATACCGCGATCCGTGAAGACGCCTCTGCCAATCTCGCGGCGATCGCCGACATGCGGCAGAAATTCCCGGCGCTCGATCTGGTGCTGATTGAGTCCGGCGGCGACAATCTGGCCGCAACGTTTTCGCCCGAGCTTGCCGACCTCACCATCTATGTCATTGACGTTGCCGCCGGCGACAAGATTCCCTCAAAGGGCGGCCCGGGGATCACGCGCTCGGATTTGCTGGTGATCAACAAAATCGATCTCGCGCCCTATGTCGGCGCCTCGCTGGAAACGATGGAGCGCGAGTCAAAGCGCATGCGCGGTACGCGGCCGTTCGTGTTTACGAACCTTCGCGCCGGCAAAGGCGTCGATGAAATCGCGAGTTTCATCGAGGAGAAGGGTGGGCTGGGAGTGTCGTGAAGCCGTCAGTGTGAAGGGACAGGGAGGGTGCGGTGGCAAGAAGCGTTTATGCGAGCCTGCTGATAAGCGCCGTGCTCGTTCTGTGCATCGGCACGCAAGCCTCGGCGCAAGGACGGCGCTACTCGCTTTCGCCGGTTGCTCCATTTCCGTGCGCGGCGGTCAGCGTGGATGGCAACAGCATCACCTTCCGCCAGACCATCGTGTTCGTCTGCAACGGCAAAGAGCAACTGGAAATGCCTGCCGGCAGCATTATGGGCATCAACGCAATATGTGACGGAACCACGCTCATCCTTCATCACGACTTCGCTCAGCGAAGCAGCTTGTTTGACATTCTGCACCGGCGTTGCGGAGTCAGGCCGGCGAGCAGGAAACCAGCCGTTCGATAATTTCGCCGAGCGTTTCAGCGGGATCAGGAACCGCGGCTTTGCTGCGCCACGCGACGAAGCCGTCCGGTCGTACCAGCACGGCGCCCGCCGGCGAAATGCCGTAGGACTTGGCGAAGTCACCCGTCCGCTCTCGCCAGCCGTCAGGTGTACCGATCCGGTGGACTGCCAGCAGCGGATTTGCCAGCCGACGGACCGCATCGACCCAGTCGTCGCCGTCGGCGCCGCACAACAAGACATAGCCACGGCCGAACAGATCGAGTGAAGACAGCCTTTGCCCGTCGCGTTCCAGCATCAGATGCGGCGCGCGCGTGCCGGGCCGTCCCGCCGACTTGAACGGATCGGTGTGGATCGAGGCGGAATCGTCGGGTTCGTTGAGCACCGCGCTCGACCGATAGTGATGCCCGATCTCCATGGCCCAATCGTCGACCAGCGGCGCAACCGTCTCGATGCCGAGGTAAGGCGCGGTCCGGCGGACGTAGCGGGCGTAGGCCTGATCGACCGTGAGTGCGCCAAACGGCCGCCGCTCCGCGTCATAGCTGTCGAGAAGTTCCGGACCAGCCAGGCCGTTGAGCACCAGCGCGAGTTTCCAGGCCAGATTGTGCGTATCTTGAACGCCGGTGTTGCCGCCATAGCCGCCGTTCGGCGGCATGGTGTGTGCGGCATCGCCGACCAAAAAGACCCGGTCCTGCGAATAACGCTCGGCGTTGTCGGCGACGGTTCGCCAGGGAATGATCTGCGTAATTGCAATTTCCGCAGCCGGCGCGCCGATCGCCGCGCGCACAATATCCACGGCGCGTTCGGGCGTGATGGTATCGGCGATGCGGGATGTTTCCGGAAGCGACGTGTCGCCGACCGTATTCACGGCGAGGAAGCCTGAGCGATTGCCCTTGTCCATGCGCAGAAAGCCGCGAACGACCGGATTGTTGATGTAGATGACGCCGAGCCGGCGGCCTTCAAGCAAGCGGGCGGCAACATCGGCGCGGAAGTAGATCGTGACGCTGTGCGCAATAAGACCTTGTCCGCTGACGGCAATGCCAAGCCGCTCGCGAACAGCGCTGCGGTTGCCGTCGCTGGCGATCAGATAGCGCGCCCGCACCGCGCGCTCGCGGCCGCTGTCGATGTCGCGGATCGTTGCGGTGACGCCGTCGGCGTCCTGATCGAACGAGACCATTTCGGTGGCGTAGCTAAGACGCGCGCCCAATTCTTCGGCCCGCTTGCGGATCAGCGGTTCGAGCGATTGCTGCGTCATAAAGAACCGCGTCGACGGGCTGACCGCGTCGACGCCTTCATTGAGGTTTTCAATGAAGACGGCGAGCTGCCGCCCGGCGAGCGATTCGACCGCGGCGATGCCGAAATCGAGGTCATATTGATCTTCCGCCGCGCGCCGTACGATGTCCTGAAGCCCGATCGAGCGCAGCACTTCCATGGTGCGGAGCTGGAAATGGCCGGCGCGCGGGTGGATCGCAGTGCCGCGGTGGCGCTCGACGTTGAGCGTTTCGACGCCCTGGAAAGCCAGAAATGCCGCGGCCGACAAGCCGACGAGGCTGCCGCCAACAATCAGAACCGGAACCTCTTCGACCTCGCTCTGCGGTCCTTTTGCGCTGGCCATGGCGCTCTCCCGGTTTGCGCGCGGCGTCGCCATCGGCTCAGATATCCGGCGCGTTGCGCTTTGTCATCTGGCGAGGCGCGAGCTTTCGTTTTCGCTCAAGCCCTTCCGGTAAACTTCCGCGCCGCTTCGAGGTGACCGTAGCTCTGCACCGGCGCGCACATCAGGAAGCGGTAGCCTTCCTTGACGATGCGTTCGGCGTTGCTTTGCTCGACATGCGGGTGGCCGACCACGACGTTGTGCTTCTTGCAGGTATCGACGACGCGCTTCATCCATTCGAGCACGACCTTGTGCTCGTATTGCCGCGGATAGCCCAATTCCTGCGACAGGTCGCCTTCACCGATCAGGATGCAGCCGATGCCCGGCACATTCTTGAGGATGTCGTCGAGGTTCTCGATGCCGCGCGTGTCCTCCATTTGCAGGATGCAGAAAACCTCGCCCTGCGGATTGAGCGGCCAGACGTCGGCCTTCTGGTAGTACTCCTGCTGGGTAAGGCCCCAATAGCGGGCCGCCGTAGTCGGGCCGTCGCCGCGGATACCGGGTGGGTGGAAAAACGAAGCGTCGCTGAGCCGCGGATAACGGCAGGCGCCAACCGCGTTGGCGGCTTCTTCGACCGTCGAAATATGCGGAAACACGATGCCGTAGCAGCCCATGTCGAGGGCCTGCTTGGCCTGCCACTGCGCCATCTCGACGCCGTTCACCGGCACCCGCGCCAGCGGCGTCACGCCGGGCACCACGGAAGCCGCTTTGGCGATCTGTGCGCGATTGAGCATGTATTGCAGGCAGTCGCGCAGCAGCCGCCCGTCCCACGGCTGATGCTCCATCTCGAACACGCAGCCGTCGAACTTCGATGTGGCTATCGCCACCGCGCTTGTGATCTCGGCCGGCGCGAAGCATGTCAGCGCGTGCTGCCCCGCTTCGAGCGCGCGGATGATGCCGTTGAGGCGCGGTAACTCAGCCATTTCCATCTTTCTCCGGTGATGCCGATGCCGTCTTGCAAGCCATCTTATAAGAGGAGGGGCTTGCTCCGGGTAGTGTCCCGGTTCGAATTCTTAACGGGCCGTGGTCAGGCCGGCGCCCGCATAAATCGGCTCCACATCCGACGATCTGTTGCTGCCCACTGGCGAGCGCATCGCGGATTCAACAATTTCGCTCAGTGGTTTTTGAATGATGCAGCGCGAGAGACATGGTGCAGCGCACTCCTGCCGCCTTGTTAAGAAGGTCCAAGAGGTAAACTATGAGGCTGCGCTGGCGACTCAGCGCGACCAAAATGTCGCCGTGGTCGGACCACGGTGCAATCAAGAACAAAGACACGGGAGAAGACGATGGAACTGCCGCTTGAACAACAAAAGGCCCCTGATGCCTTGGCAGCGGAGCAACGAACATCAAACGAGCTGGTCAATCTTGTTCGCAAGTTGCGCTGGATAGGAATGGATGAAGAAGCGCAGAGACTTCAGAAAGAGCTGACCCGGCGGCAAGCCGCGGCGACGCACAGCGTGCTGGGACCGCCGGGCGAAACGGACTAATAAAAGCACGCGAGAGAAACGGCGTCCGCAATACGCGGCGACTCAAACGCGCGTGAGCGTCACCGCAAGGCCGTCGCGCGGGTAGGGGATCGGCCACATCCGCCAGTCGGGGCGATAGCCGGGCGCGATCGACACCGCAAAGCGGTTCAGAAAATGCCACGTGAAGCATTTCGCCTGCATGTAGGCGAAATTTAACCCGAGACACATGTGCGCTCCGCCCCCGAACGGAACGAAGGCGTATTTGTGCCGGCCGCGCGATGCTTCGACATCGAAACGCATCGGGTCGTAGCGTTCCGGCTCGGGCCAGATCTCGGGCATATAGTGGGTGTAGAGCGGGTTGATGTTGACGCCGGTCCCGGCCGGAATAGCGAAACCGCGGAATTCCAGGTCGCGCACGGCGCGCCGCGGCAGCGACGGCACCGGCGGCGCCAACCGCATCGCTTCCTTGAACGCCATTTCGGTGAGCACGAGTTCATCGAGGCGATCGAACGGCAGCGGCTGGTCTGTTGAGAGACCAAGTGCGCGCTGCTCCTCGCGCACCTTGTCCTGCCAGCCGGGATTTGCCGCCAACCGATAGGCGAACGAGGTGAGCGATGAGGTCATCGTGTCATGCGCCGCCATCATCAGAAAACTCATGTGGTCGACGATGTCCTCGGTCGAAAGTAGCGAGCCGTCGTCCCAGGTCGCGCGGCACAGATGAGAAAATAAATCCTCGCCATTGCGCTCGCGCCGCAATGGAATCTGCCGGCTGAAATAATCGACGATGAGCGCGCGTCCGCGCACGCCCCGACCCATTTTTGTGCCCGGCAGCGGTTTCCGAACGACTGCGATCGAAGCAGCGACCATCGCGATGAAGGCGCGCTTGACTGCCTCGAGTTCCGGGCCAAGTTCGCCGCCCAGGAACGAGGTGGCCGCAAGATCGAGCGTGAGCTGTTTGACCGCCGGATAGAACTTGAATTCGCTGCCCTGCGGCCATTGCGCCAAGCCGCTTGCGATACCCGCATTGAGCTCGGTGAGATACGATCGCATCGGTCCTGATTTGAACGCGACCGACAGCGCGCGCCGGTGCAGCCGGTGCTGGTCGAAATCCAGCAGCATCAGCCCGCGCGGAAACACGCGTTCGAGAAGGATGCCCCAGCCGAGACTGGACGAGAACAATTTCTGGCTGTCGAGCAGCACAAGCTCGTTGGCTTCAGGACCCAGTAGGGAAACATTGGCCTGGCCGAATGCGCTGCTGCGATACACCGGCCCGTAGCGCTTGGCGCGACGCTCGACAAATCCTTTGGGATCGGCGAGGAGCGAGAACGTATGGCCGACAATTGGCCAGCCATCATCCCCCGGAATATGCGCGAGTGCTGTGCTGGGCGCAGCGCCTATGGCGTAGACCGGATCGTGCCCATTGCTAATCGTCTGTACCGACATGGCGCTCCTGCTGGCTCAGATTAGCTGCGAACCATTTTCATGTGGAGTCAGGCGAAATGATGGGCGCGCCGATCAAGCGCAAGCATCAGGCCGTTGGCGGCGACGGCGAACACCACCACCATCAGCGTCACGGCCGTCGTCATTCGCACGTCGTGGACGTTGATGCCATTGATGATGAGAAAGCCGAGGCCGCGCTGCGACGCGAACATCTCGCCGATCAGGACGCCTAGGAGGGTCAAGGCAAAACCGACCCGCAATCCGGTGATGATTTCCGGCAGCAGCGCCGGCGCCACCACGCTCAGCGCCGTCTGCGTCCGGCTTAAACGCAGCGCCCGCGCGGTGCGCAGCAGGACGGGCTCGAGATTCTTGACCGCCGCCATGGTGAACAGCATCACCGGGATCATGCCATGGATGACGCCGAACGCCACCTTGGCGGACATGCCAAGGCCGAAGATCAGGAGCATCAGCGGGTACAGTGTCACTTTGGGGATAGTGTAAAGCGAACTGAGAATCGGTTCGGCAACTTCGCCGGCGAACCGGCGCATCCCCAGCATCAGGCCGAGCGTCACGCCCGCTATCGCCGAGATCGCGAGCGCCATGGCGAAGGCTTCCATCGTGGCGGCGACATTGCTCCAAAACGTTGCGCGGGATAACAGCTCCGCGGCGAATGCGAAGGTGCGCAATGGCGGCGTGATGGCGACGTCGCCCGCATAAGCATAAAGGCCTAGCCAGATTGCGAAGATCGCCGCAACGATCACGATCCAGTCGAAGAGCCGGGTCATGTCCGCCCCCGGCGCCGCGCCAGGCGCCCGTCCCACATATGGAACGCGCCGTTTACGCCGATCGCAATCAGCAACACAAATAGCATGAGCGCGTACATGGTGCGGTTCTCGAAGCTCTCGTAGGCATAGGCGATGCCGTAACCGAGACCACCGCCGGAGAGGATGAACTCGCCGGCGATGATGCCGATGAACGAATAGGCAAACGCAAGCGTCAAACCGGTGAACAGATGCGGCGCGGCACTTGGCAACGTGATCAGAAACGCTTCCTGGATCAGCGACAGCCGGTGCACGCGGGCCACCTTGCGCATCACGCGCGGCACGCGGTCGAGACCGGCGAGCGTGCTCAGCATCATCGCCGGCGCACCGAAGATCACGCCGATGGCAATGAGTGGCAATGCATTCAGTCCGAACAGCGCCACCAACAGCGGGTAGAACACGAAGAACGGCACCGCATACCAGCTCGCCAGCAGCGGATCGAGGGCGCGGCGCGCGCGCGGTTGCGCATGCAGCAGCGCCCCAACCGCGATGCCGGCTGTGACCGAGACGGCGAAGGCGGCGCCGACTTCCGCGAACGTGCGGGCCGCGGGGGCAGTGAGTTCGCCAGCCGCGATCATTTGCGCTAGCGCCACCGCCATCTGGCTCGGCGCCAGCATGGTCAGTGGATTAATCACGCCCAACCGGCACAACAGTTCGATGAGGCCGATCGCCCCGACGATCCAGGCGACGCGCGTCCACAGGATGGCTCGAGCGCGAGTCATGGTTCCGGTCGTCCCATTGCCTTCATGGACTCGGGCCGCAGCGCCGCCCACAGCCGGGCGGTGATTGCGCCAAAGCCCGGATCGGACGCGATGCGGCTGTCACGCTCGCGTGCCCAGCCGGTGCTGACCAGATCAATGAAGCGCCCGGGCCGCGCGGACATCACGCCGACCCGGTCCGACAATAGCGCGGCCTCATCGAGCGCATGCGTAATCAGCAAAACCGTGGAGCCTGTTTCCCGCCACAGCCGCAGCAACTCATCGCCCATCAGCAACCGGGTTTGTTGGTCGAGTGCGCCGAACGGTTCGTCGAGCAGGATCAGCCGCGGCTGCAGTACCAGCGTCCGCGCGATGCAGACGCGTTGCCGCATGCCGCCGGAAAGCTGCGCCGGATACGCGTCGGCGAAATCGTCCAGCCCCATAAATCCGATCGCATAGGATACTCTTCGCGCGATCTCGGCGGACGGCGTGCCGCCGCGGCGCAGCCCGAACGCGACATTGTCGCGAACTGTCAGCCACGGCAGACTGGCATCTTCCTGGAATACCACGCCGATGCCGTCGGGTACTTCGCCCGCAACCGGTTTGCCTTCGAAAGTGACGGTGCCTGCTGTTGGCGCGCTCAACCCGGCCAGCACGTCCAACAGCGTGGACTTGCCGCAGCCGGACGGCCCGACGACCGAGAAAAATTCGCCGCGCGCCAGATCGAGATCGAGCGGACCCAACGCATGCACCGGGGTCACGCCGGGATAGACCCGAGTCACGCCCCGTAAAGTCGCATGCGCTACCTGGCTGTCGCCCACGGACCTCTCGCCCATAGACACTGGGCGCAAGTCAGTTCTGCAAATCGGAGGGCAGGAAAGAGCCGTCCACCATCTTCGCCCAGTTCACCGGACCTTTCTGCTTGCCGACGATCTGTAACCCCTCGGCCATGAGATTCATGCCGTCGTAGTCGAACTTCCCTTCCGACCAATAATGGATGACGACATAGCGGGCGAAGACGCGACGATAGAGAGCCGGGTCGCCGTTGAATGCCTTGGCGGTGATGTCGGCTGATTCATCCGGATGTTCTTCAATGTAACGCACGCCGTCGCGCCGGCCGGCGAGAATGCCGCGCAGCTTGGCCGCGCCCTCCTTCGCGTAGTCTGCCGTGGTCACGGTCACGGTCTGCATCATGTTCGCCGAGAGGATATCTTTGGGCCAGAATACCGGCTGCAATTTATCCTCGTTCTCCGACCACACCGGCTCGCCGCACATGCCGGAATCGACCGCGTTATTGAGCACGGCCGAAACATTGGCGCCGATGCCGCCCGCCGGCACCAGTTGAACGGACTTGGGGTCGATGCCCTTCTTCTTCAGCGACATCAAGATCAGCATGTTGGTCACCGAGCCAGGCGCGGTAAAGGCGACCTTCTTGCCGACCAAATCCTCGATCGAATGCAGCGGCGAGCCCTTCTTCGCCGTCCAAAGAATGTCGGCGATGCTTTGCGCCCCGGAGCCGATGATGCGTAGCGGCACGCCATTGTTGATCGCCTCGACCGCCGCAGCCAGCGCCACCTCGCCAAACGGCAGATCGCCCGCCATGGTGTTCCTCACCGATGTGCCGCCGCCCTGCGACGTCAGCACGCCGGTGATATCGACGCCGTATTTCTTGAAAAAGCCCTTCTCCATCGCCACCGCATACGGGGCGCCGTAGAACGCCGAGCCCCAATGGGTGACAGTGATCGTTTCAGCGCGCGACTGTATCGGGAAAACGGCGGCCGCCATCGCCGCTGCCAGCGGCAGCAATCTCGTCAATGCTGGCATGGATGTTTCTCACTCCCTGGACGGCGTTCAGCTGCCGCTTGCTAAAATAGTAGCATAAGCGTGCGCAGCCGAATACCGGCGGGAGCGCCGCCAGATTCTTCCTCTTACTGGGCTTTTGTTTTCAGCGCGAACCCGACGGCTTATATGGATCGCTGGTTCCCATCGGTATCGGCGGATACCGCTTCAGGCTGTCCTGAAACTTGGCGAGTTCCGCGAACATCGCGTGGGCGATCCAGCCATGGGTAACGACCGCGGATTCGCCGGTTGTCTCTTCGTGACGCTCCTGCGGATTGTCGTACAAATCGATCAGCCGCGGGACTACCAGCCGCTGCGGTGAATCATATTGGCGCTCCTGCCAGATCAGGTGCATTTTGTAGTTGCGCCACTTCATCGCATACAGCTCCGGGCCTGCGGAGCCGGCGATTTGCTGGAAAACCGGGAACCACTCGCGCGCTGATTTCTCATCCTTGCCGAGCAGGAACGCAGTTTCGTCGACGCCGTCAACGGCGCGATCGGCGGGGATATCCGCGCCGCCGAGCTTGGCGAGCGTGGTGTAGAGATCGGTGATGTGCACGATCTCATTGCTCACCCGGCCGGCGGGAATCTTGCCCGGCCAGCGGATGATAAAGGGCACCCGCAGCGAGCCTTCCATCGCAGTCACATACGTTCCCGTCCACGGACCGGCCCAGCCGCGCCAGGGGATCGTCTCTTCGGGACCGTTGTCGCTGCTGAAGATGATGATGGTATTGCCCTGGATGTTGAGCGCCGCCACAGCGTCGATAATTCGTCCGACATTGGCGTCCATCTCAGCGAGCATGTCAGCGAACGGGCCGTGGCCGGTTTTGCCGGTGAACGCCTTTGCTGCCTCGGTCGGCATGTGAGGCTGCGTCAGCGGAACGTAGGCGAAGAACGGCTTGCCGGCCCTGGCGTTGCGCTGCATGAAATCGATGGTGCGGCCGGTGACGTCGCCGTCGATCTCGCGGCGAGCGTCAGCATCGTACAGCTTGATCCTGCGGGTTTTCTCGCCGCGGCGGCCCTCCATCACGTACTCGAGATGCGCGACCGCCGGATCAAAGTCCGGCTGGTGCGGCCACAGGCTTTCATCGGAGGAATTTGGAATGCCATACCACTCGTCGAAACCCTGGTCGTTTGGATAGCGTCCCTCGCTGTCGCCGAGGTGCCATTTGCCGTAATGCGCGGTCGCGTAACCGCGCTGGGACAGTAGTTCGGCGATCGTGACTTCCCACTGCACCAACCCGTAGGGCTTGCCGTCGACCGGCACGCTAAAGGTACCGGAACGGATCGGATGGCGGCCGGTCATGAATGCCGATCTGCTCGGCGTGCACGACGGCTCGACGTTAAAGTTGGTCAGCCGCGTGCCCTCGCTGGCGAGCGCATCGAGCCGCGGCGTCGGCGCACCACGCGTAATGCCGCCGCCGTAGCATCCCAGTTCGCCGTAGCCGAAGTTGTCGGCCAAAATGACGATGATGTTTGGTTGGCCGGTGCCTGTCGCCGATTGCGCCTGTGCCGCAGTTATCGGTGCAGCGGATTGCAGGCCGGCGGCTGCGACGGTGGAGGCTCCGGTCAACAGCATGTTGCGGCGGCTGAGACCGCCGGACTGTTGGTTCCCCATAAACTTGCTCCCTGCGGCTAAATCGTGGCCATCGCCGTTGTGCTTATGCTCTTGATTTCGGCCGATCCGATGCGTGTTAGCGTTTGCCGCTCCGCCTCGACCGCGCGGCATCGATCGAATGTCTCCCGCAGCGTTTCAGTGGTCATTGCGCCGGGTGCGCCGATTGCAACAATGCGCGTGCGCGGCCAACGGTCGCCCCATTCACTGTCGAGCGAAATGTCCACCCGCTTGCCGACAACTTGCAGGACTGCGCGCCGGTCGGGAGACTCGATACTGTGAATGATCCCTTTGCAGCGGTAGATATTCACCGGAAGGCGTGAGGCTGCTTCACGCAAAACTTCGAGCGATAGAGGCCGATCCGTCTCATAGCTCCAAGTACTGAAGCTGCGCGTATGATCGTCACCGTGATGGTGGTGGCGGCCGGGATCGTGGCAAAAACCCTCATTATGGTCGTGGAACGCCATCTCCAACTGCGCAGCGTCGAAGCGGCCCGCCGAGAGCAGGATTTCCAACGGCACTTCACCGCGAATGGCCTCGACCAGGCGGTAGCGGTTGAAGTGCTCATCAAGCCACGCACGGATTCGTGCAATCTCGTCGCGGCTGACGAGGTCTGCTTTGTTCAGGAGGAGCATGTCTGCGTAGGCGATCTGACGGAGCTTCAACTCCATCATTTCCGGCGCGGCAAAAATCTGCGAGGCATCCATTACGCACATAATGCTGTCGAGCCGGATGCGGCCGCGCAGGCCTGCATCCATAAAGGTAGCCGCGATGCCCGACGGCTCCGCGACGCCGCTGGCTTCGAGCATGATGTAATCGGGCCGCTCCACGCGCTCCATGACCTTATGAACGGCCGCGAGCAAGTCGTCGCGGATGCTGCAGCAAACGCAGCCGTTCGCAAGACTGATGATATCCCCGCCGCTCTCGACGCCGATAATAAGATCGGCGTCGATATTGATCGAACCAAAGTCGTTCACCAGGACCGCGATGCGCAAGCCGTGATCGCCGTTGAGGATGCGGTTGAGCAGCGTCGTTTTCCCGGCGCCGAGAAAGCCGGTGAGCACAGTCACCGGAGTAACCTGCGGACCCATTCTCAGGTCATGGTCGATCACGTCACTCTTCTCCTTACAGCTTTGATTTTATCTTCCCCTTGAGTATGTCCACGACGGACGGCATCTCGAGGACTAAGGGGCGATTGACCTCCGGCGGGTAGTATTTGACCGGATCAATTTCCAGCTTACGCACGAACGCTTCCTGCTGCTCCTCACGGGGAATCTTGACCTTGGGCAGCAAGAATTGGCCAACGCCGCGGCTCGTGTCCCACGCAAGCGAGAGGGCTTCCCTTGCAGACGCCTTTTTCATGTTAGCCAGTCCTTGCAGGCTGGCTTCCCGGGCCCAGATCGCATCCTTCGTGACGTTGATGACCTTCACGTCCGGCGCCCCGACCACGAACAAACCATCCCATTGCGTGCGGATGCCGGCACTCAGTTCGTTTTCCAACCCGGGCTCGAGAAACATGTGGGTGACCATGCCGACGCGCGGATTAATCTGCTTCATCAGATAGCCGGCGGCGTAGTGCGGTGTGTGATGGGTATCGATGACGTATTCGTAGAGTTCGACGGGTATGCCCATCTTCATGCTCATCAGGGCACCGAGGTCGCTCTGGACCTCGGTTACGAAGACATCGACTCCTTTGGCATATTTCGCCGTCAGCTCATCGGGCCGGCCATCGCCGGTCCAGACAAAGGAGAGGCCGTTCCAGTCCAGCCGGTAAGCGCTGGCGCCGTCTTTGCCGTGCGAGCGCGGCCAGTGGCGAACGGTGACGCCGTCCTTGTCGTAACAGATCCCGTTTTCTTCCTTCCAGTCGAATTCGTTGACGTCGATCTCCATGCCATCACCGGCCGGGCAGGTGTTGAACTCCTCGATATGCCACCTCAGCATCTTGCGCATGTTCTCGCACATCGCCTTGGTGCCCAGCTCCGGCGTACGGCCGGACGGGCCGTGAACGCGGAGCGGTTTGAAACGCAATCCCATGGTGCCGCCGAACGGCACGAGATACGGCACGTCGGCGTAGTGATCCACGTGCAGGTGGGTCAAAAAGATATCGTTGATCATGCCGACGGGAACCTGCATGGCGACGATGTTGCGCATGCAGCCGGAGCCGAAGTCGAAGAAGAAGCGCTTGTCGGGGCCGCACTCGACCATGATGGCAGTGCCGGCCTGGTTGATCCGCGGCGGAAACGGGCAACTGCCTACGAACGAGATACGCATCTCGTCTTTGCCGACTTCCTCCGTGCCCGGGTAATAGACGTTGTTGTTCTTGATATATTCCGTCGGCTTGAAATATGGCGGGAGGCTGATGCCGGTGCCGGGGCCTCCGCCGTACGGATTGGTCGGGGGTGGGGAAGCAGTCTGCGCTGTCGCTTCGTTTGTTGCTCCGACGCCGGCCGCTGTCGTTGCCGCCGCTACCGCCAGACCTTTGAACGCAGCACGTCGGCTCATATCGTTCGTCGTCGTGGTATCGTCGACGGTCGTCATTAGTTGCTCTCCGCTACCACGCAGCTATTGCGTAGTTGCGAGCTTGCCCTATTGATCCATGTCAACGCGCTTGAACGATTAACTCAAGTCTTCCTGAGGCTGTCGTCCTGAACCATCAAAGTGGCGACGAGGGCGGGCTAGATTGTTTGTGGTTGGCGTGCCGTCGCCTTTTGGACGGCTATTGTGCCGCTGCCGCTCCAGCGCGTACCGCTGACCTGCTCTTCATGAGCGGCTGGATTCGTTTGCCGAAATTCTCCAGCCCGTCGGTGTAATCGTCGAAGATCAACATCACGCCGGCTGTGCCCGGAACCGCACCGGCATCATCCAGCATCGCCGCCACCGACGCGAACGATCCGACCAGCGTGGTAAAGTTGAGATTAACCGCACCTTCCGGGACCGGCGCGACCTCTTTGACTTCGGCGGCGAGCGCGCGCGTGCTAAACTCTTGACCGGCGGTCTTATCGGCGCTCGCTTGACCGAAGACGTTGGCGATGGCGACCCGATCGACGGTTTCGTTGTAGTGCCGCCATTTGGCGAACGCCGCCTCGTCGGTTTCCTCGGCAATGATCATGATAATCAAAAATGCTCCGACATCGCGTCCCCGAAGACGGGCGGCCTGCTGCAGCCGCTGGGTAATGTCGCGATGGGAGTCCGGTTTGTTGACGCCGGTGCCGACGCAAAACATATAGTCGCCGTAGTCGGCGCAGAACGCCATTCCGCGGTCGCTTTGACCAGCGCACACCAGCTCGATGCGGCTTTGCGGGCGGGGCGCAAGCACGCAGTCTTTCAGTTTAAAGAATTCACCCGAAAAATCCGAGCGACCCTTCTCCCAAAGCTCGCGCATGATGTGAACATATTCGGTAGTAAATTCATATCGCCGTTTGTAGTGCGCCTCGCCGGGCCAGAGGCCCATTTGTTCGTATTCCTGTGCCGCCCAGCCGGAAACGATGTTCAAACCGAACCGGCCATGTGAAATCGAGTCGATGGTGGCGGCCATGCGCGCGGTGATCGCGGGATGAATGGTCAAGGTCGCTATCGACGCGAACAACTTGATGCGGGACGTTGCCGCGGCGAGGCCCGCGGTCATCGTGATCGCTTCCACGCCGCGGTCCCAGAATTCGCTTGGGCCGCCAAAGCCCTTGAATTTGACCGGAGAGAGCGCGAACTCCATGCCGTAATGCTCGGCGCGCTGCACCACCTGCCGCAAGAAATCGAACGACGGTTCACAAGGCTTCCTGGCCGGCGTTATCAGCCAGCCTCCGCTGAGGGTCGGAACGAAAACTCCGATTTGCATTTCGTTGCTCCACTTCTCTCTGCGAAGTTACGCGGTTGCTTTTCCGCGGCTGAAGTGCCGAGTCGAGATCAGTTCATCAGCGCTTTGGCGATGGTTTCGGAGAGCGCGACCGTCCGTGTGTCGCTTCCCTGCGGGCCAACGATCTGAATTCCCACAGGCATTCCATTTGGTCCGGCGTAGGCGGGGACGCTGACGCAAGGCGCGTACATCAATGTCCAGATCCGATTGAACGCGGAATTGGTGACACCGGTCAGATCGGCCGTGGCTTCGCCGCAAGCGCTGGGGGTGATGATGCAGTCGCAGCGTTCGAAGATTTGGCGCAATGCGCGCTGGCAAGCGATCGCGTGAAGCTGCGCCTTGTCGTATGCAGCATCATCGATCGCTACTGCCGCGCGCGCCGAATCCTGGAGCCAATGATTGAGCGCCGCCCGGTGCTCACGCAGTTCGGCGGCCATGCTACGGGCGCCTTCCACGGTGGCGATGATCTGAAATGATTCCTCTATATTGGCGAACGGCGGCGGCAGTTCGGCATCGAGGATTTCAGCGCCGGCGAGGCCAAGAGCAGCGATCGCGGCTTCAAGCGCCTGTGCCGTCTCCGGTTGAGCGTGATGCCAGTTCGGCGTCCGGCAAACGCCGAGGCGAAGCTTCTCAACGCCTTCCGGCGGATTGATCGGCGCGTGACCGGTCAGAGCGGAATTGAGCAGCGCGATGTCGCCGACTTGCCGCGCCATCAGGCCCACGCTGTCGAGACTGGGCCGAAAATGCCGAATGCCGCCCCTGTCGAGGCCGGTGAGACTCGCTTTAAAGCCGACGATCCCGCAGAACGATGCAGGCAGAATCGTGGAGCCTCCGGTCTGAGAAGCAACCGCCAGCGGCGTCATATAGTCGGCCACCGCCGCCGCTGATCCGCTGGAGGACACCCCGGGACTGCGCGCCGCGTTAAGCGGATTGCGAACGCCGATTGGAATTGGCGTGGCAAATTCCGTCGTCGTGCATTTGCCGAGGATCACGAGGCCGGCGCGCCGCGCCAGCGCTACTACTCCTGTATCGGTGCTGGGCCGGTGCGACTTGTACAGGCTGGAACCGTACGCCGTCGGCATGTCGTAGGTGTCCAAAATATCCTTGATGCCGATCGGCACCCCGTGCAACGCGCTCCGCCGTGGTTCAGCGTCGCGGGCACGCGCCTTCGCCAGAGCATGACTGCGATCGACGAACGCCCACGCGTGCAGCTCCGGATCGCGCGCCTCGATGCGCGCAAGGCAGGCTTCGACCAGCGCGGCCGAACTCGTCTCACCGCGATCCAACCTTTCGGCCATTTCTGTCGCGCTCAGTGTGTTGAGGCCGACGGGTCCTTTATCCCGCGCGCTCAGCACTGGCGCAGCGTCGTTTGCTCTAGGCATCCTGTTTCATCCCACCCACAAACTCTTGGCTTCCGTCGTACGACTCGTCATCCAGGCCCGCGTGGAACGCCGCGACGGTGCTGTGAAAAGTTTGCGCGCGGTCGTTGAACGGGAAATGTCCTGCTCCGGCTAAAACGTGAAAGTTCGATACAGGCTGAGTGGCTGCAATGAGTTTGTAGAGCACAAGTCCCTGCTCCACGCCGGCGAGCGGATCGCGGTCGCCCCAGATCAACTGCACGGGTGAGGAAATCCCGCTGTCACGGCAGACCGCGAACAACCTTGCCTTTGCGCTGAGTACGTCGGCACGCAGAGCGGTCGCATACATAGGATCGGTCGCCCGCTGCACGGTATCGCGGTGATGGCTGCTTTGACTCGCGGCAACGCAAGCATCGAGAAACGAGGCGTCCGGCTCCGGGAATGGCGAAAGACGGCTCAGCGCCCAGCGCTGCGACTCCCGACTCCAAAGCGGCGTCGGCGGCGAGGCTAATGTTGGATTGTCCGGCAGATCGCCGGAGGGCGCCGCGGCGTTGCTCGCTACGACGACGACGGAGCGCACCAAGTCTGGACGATCGATGGCGACCGTGAGCGCGACCAGGCCGCCCTCGTTATGTCCGACCAGATGCACGGCATCGTTTCCGGTCCGTTCAAGCAAGGCGATGACGTGATGAGATTGCCGTCCGATGGTCGGCAAGACATCGACCGCCAAGCCGCTACCGCCGTGACCGGGTAAATCCGGCGCCATAACGGAGGCGTCGTGGTGCACGAACAGCGGAATCGTCTTCATCCAAAGATGGGCGCCACAGCAGAATGGTGTAATCCCGGCCATGCCGCCGTGAAGGAACACGACGTTCCGCGAACCGAGCCCCGCCCTGACGAGACGCGCTTGCTGTCCTTCCACGTCGATTTTTTCTTCGCGAAGTGCCGTCATGTCCGAACCGATCGGCTGGTATCAGAAAGCGAATTGATCAGCAGAGCGTTGAATTGCCGGGCTTGTTCTCGAAACGGGAAATGCCCGGACTGATTGATGGCGTGGAACGCGGCGTTGCGGTCGTGGCATCCGATCATGCGAAACAGCGCTAGGCCGCGCTCGATCGCCGCCGTGCGGTCGTTTTGGCCCCAGAAAATCTGCGTCGGCCGCCGCAGGTATCCTTGTTCGATCAGCGCCAGAGTTTCTCTTTTTTGCCGCGCGAGATGAGGGAGGAATACCTTGGCATTTAAAAGCTCTGCGATCATTTTTTGAACGCTGTCGCGGTACTTCGGCAGCTGCATGACGTCGGCGACGATGTTGACCCACTCGTCGGTGACGGCCTCCTTGCTGAAACAATATTGCTGATAAATCCACCGGACGGATTCGCGGGTAAAGGGAGGATGAGGGCAGCCGGCGAGAACGACTTCGTTGGTGCCGACGCCCGGACTGAGAGTGCTTGAATTGATGATGGTCAGCGAGCGGATGAGGTCAGGCCGATCGAGCGTCAGGCGCGTAGCCGCGTAACCGCCTCTGGAGTGGCCGACCACATGAACCGGGGGCAAGCCGAGTTTGGCAATAAATCCGGCGGCGTGTTCGACAACGCGCCCGATCGTGTAATCATCATCGCGTGCCGGATTGTCGGTATAACCCTGCCCAATCTTGTCATAGGTGATGGCGCGAAATCGCGTCGCGACCGGCATGAAATTCAGATTCCAGGTGCCGGCGCATTCGGCTGAATCGGCGACGCCGGTAGCGCCTCCGTAGATAAACAGGACCGGCTCACCGCATCCCGCTTCGTGGTAGCAGGTACGCGTTCCCGCGACGTCGATCCATTTTGCTGGCGGCATCCCTGGAACCGCCGGACTTTCGGCCATCGCGTTTTTTCTTTTGTCTTGGCAGATATCGCCTATCGCGGACGATCCGCACCGCGAAATACTAGGCGACGGCGGCGATTGGCGGAAATCGAACGTCTGCATGTGTACCATGAGCGTCGCTCATTCAGCCAAATACGGCCGACGATCCGCGATGAAGGTTCTCAAGGCTTCGCCCGGCCGAGCCTATCGACCGCGTTCGTCAAAATGGCTCTATTGAAATTGGATACGCCGCGCGCCTAAGATAAATTTCATGCATGCGCGGCATCTCGATCTAAACCTGTTGCGGGTGTTCCGGGCGCTTCTGTTCGAAAAGAGCGTCACCGGGGCTGCCGGCATCCTTGGCCTTACGCAACCAGCAGTAAGCCACGCGCTGACACGGCTGCGCGAAGCCTATCAAGACCCGCTTTTTATAAGAATGCGACGCCGTATGGAGCCTACCGCGCGTGCGTTGGAGCTTTCCGCTCTGATTTGCGAATCCCTCGACCGTATCGAGTCCACGCTGAACCAGGGCTTCGACGCCAAGCGTCTGACTCAATCGTTCCGAATAGCGTTCATCGACTTTGGCGGTATCTTTTTCTTACCCTCGTTGATGAGCAGGCTCAGCCTGGAGGCCCCGGGGGTAAAGATTCTTCCGGAGTACATGGACAATGCCGCCGGCTTTCGTCGCCTGCAAGATCCGGAAGTTGATTTTGGGATCGGCTTGATCCGCGAGAGCAGCGCAACATGGCGGCGGATCAGTTTATTTGATGATCCGTTTGTCATCGCGATGAGAAAGGGTCACCCGCTGAAAAGCAACTCCCTATCGATAGAACAACTGAACCGTCAGAAATATGTGAGAATTCCATACTTTGATTGCTTCGAACCGTTGCTGGAAAATCAGGGCCTTATCAGGCGGTTTGCCGCCACGGCAGAAAATTTCCTTCCGATACCATTCATCCTTGCCCGCACGGACCTATTGGGGATGATTCCGCAAAGCGTGTTCACGATCTTCAGGCAAGTTTGCAATTTGCGAAGCGCGGAATCAAAGTTGACCTTACCGCCTTATTCCCTCGAACTTGTCTTCGACCGTCGCAAGGAAATCAACCCGGCGCACCGCTGGCTGATCGATTGCGTCAAAGCCGTTGCCGGAGAGGTGGCCCGTGATCTGATGCTCGATCGCAACAACTGCACGGGTAGCGATCCTCGCGCTGAAAATCGTCCGTTGGTGACGCCCGCGCAAAGCCCCGCGATTGCGTTGACTTAAATATCTCGAAAGCCTGTCGGGTACGGTTTGACAATGCCGCCCCGCGCCCTAGCATCGGGCCAGCGAAACCCCTGAAGCGAAGTTGTCATGATCATCGATTGTCACGGCCATTACACCACCGAGCCCAAAGACCTGCATCGGTTCCGCAAGGAGCAAACCACCGCTGCGACTGCCAAGGACAAGGCGGCGATGCCGTCGCGGGCGTCGCTCAAAATGTCCGACGACGAAATCCGCGAGAGCATCGAGCAGAACCAGCTCAAATTGCAGCGCGAGCGCGGCACCAATCTCACGATCTTCTCGCCGCGCGCGTCGGGCATGGGCCACCACGTTGGCGACGAGAGCGTGAGCCTCGAATGGTCGCAGATTTGCAACGACCTGATCGCGCGGGTGGTCTCGCTCTACCCGCAAAATTTCATCGGCGTCTGCCAATTGCCGCAGTCGCTGGGCGTGCCGCCGGCGCACTCGATCGGCGAACTCGAGCGCTGCGTCAAGGAGCTCGGCTTTATCGGCTGCAATCTCAATCCCGATCCGTCGGGTGGTTACTTCAATTCGCCGCCGCTGACCGACAAGTGGTGGTATCCGTTCTACGAGAAGATGGTCGAGCTCGACGTGCCGGCGATGATCCACGTGTCCGGCTCATGCAATCCGGCGATGCACACCACTGGGTCGTATTATCTCAACGCCGACACCATGGCGTTCATGCAGTTGATCCTGTCCGATCTGTTCAAGGATTTTCCGACGCTGAAGCTGATCATCCCGCATGGAGGCGGTGCTGTGCCATTTCATTGGGGCCGCTTCTGCGGCCTGGCGCTGAACAACGGGCGGCCGGAGCTCGTCGACATCATCAAGAATAATATTTTCTTCGATACCTGCGTCTATCATCAGCCCGGCATCAATCTTCTCGCCGAAGTCGTTCCGACCGACAACATTCTGTTCGCCTCGGAAATGGTCGGCGCGGTGAAGGGCATCGACCCGAAGACCGGATTTAATTTCGACGACACCAAACGCTATGTCGACCATTCGCCAAAACTGAGCGACGCCGACCGGCAGAAGATTTTCGAGGGCAATGCCCGCCGGGTGTTCAGCCGCCTCAAGACCAAAGCGCCGGCGCAGGCTGCGGTCTAGGCGTTGGTGTGTTGGCAAAGGCGCGACGAAAGCGGTCAGACAGAAAGTCCCACCTCGTCAGGTTTGGCCACCGTGAAATCGAGACGCTGGGCCTGAGCCAAGGTGCCTGGACCGATTTCTATCATCGGGCGATGTCGGTCTATTGGCCGGTGTTTTTCGGCGGGGCCGCACTGGTGTTTGTCGCGCTCAACGCAATTTTCGGTTTCCTTTATTTCCTCGGCCATGAGCCGATCGCCAACGTCGCCGGCGATAATCCGCTGGAATATTTCTACTTCTCGATCGAGACGCTGGCGACCGTTGGCTATGGCGACATGCACCCGCAGACCAACTACGGGCATCTGATCGCCACCGTCGAAATCTTCACCGGCATGTGCTTCCTCGCGGTGTTGACCGGATTGGTCTTCGCCCGCTTCTCACGCCCGCGCGCCCGATTCGTCTTTGCCGCCTATCCGGTCGTCACCCAGCACGGCGGCCAACGTACCTTGATGATCCGCATGGCGAACGCCCGGCACAATGCGATCTCGCGGGCGAACGCGCGGCTTTGGCTCATCCGCGCCGAGCGCACCAAGGAAGGCGATCAGTTGCGCCGCTTTTACGAGCTTGCGCTCGATCGCAACGACCATCCGATGTTCGTGCTGAGTTGGATGCTGTTTCACGTTATCGACAAGGACAGTCCGCTGCATGGAACCACCGGGACCGATCTCGCCGAAGGCGACGCTATCCTGGTGCTCAACGTCGGCGGTCTCGACGACAGTTCGGCGCAGCAGCTTTATGCCCGGCGGGTCTACTCGTGGCGTGATATTCGCTGGCGGCACCGCTATCGCGACATCACCAGCATTTCGCCGCAGGGCCGCTTCCTGCTCGACTACACCAAGTTCGACGACGTGGTGCCTGAAGAGGCGTGACGCTGACAGGGCAGGGCGCGGTAACACCGATGTACCTGCTTGTCCGCGCCGGGTAGTTACCTATCTTTACTCAGGATCAAAGCATCACCGCGCTGGCCGCAATAATCGCGCTGCGAGGACGAATTCCCGAGGAAAACTCCAATGTCTATTCGACCTGTGAAAAGTATCGTTGCATCGAAACCAACGATGGAAGGCGCTGGCGTGCACCTGCGCCGCGCCTTCGGCTTCGGTGAGACCAGCGAATTCGATCCGTTCCTTCTGCTCGACGATTTCCGCAACGATCGGCCCGACGAATACCTTGCCGGTTTTCCCTGGCATCCGCATCGCGGTATCGAGACCATCACCTATGTGCTCGCCGGCAATGTCGAGCATGGCGACAGCCTTGGCAATCGCGGCAACCTCGGTTCGGGCGACGTGCAATGGATGACAGCCGGCCGCGGAATCATGCATCAGGAAATGCCGCAGGGTGACGCGCAGGGCCGCATGCACGGCTTTCAGCTCTGGTCAAACCTGCCGTCGTCGCTGAAGATGACGGCGCCGCGCTATCAGGACATCAAGGCCGCCGAAATTCCGGACGTCACCGACGACGATGGCACCCGCGTGCGCGTCGTCTGCGGCGATTTCTGGGGCAAGCGTGGCCCGGTCGAGGGCGTCGCCGCCGATCCGCGCTATCTCGACGTCTGGGTGCCGCCGGGCAAGCGCAAAACGCTGGCGGTCGAGCTTGAGCGCCACGCCTTCGCTTATGTGTTCGAAGGCTCCGGCGATTTCCGCGCGGCGTCGCAGCCGTTCGGCGTCTTGACCGAGAAGACCGACGGCGCGAACGAGATTCTGGTCCGTGAGCAGACCGGCAATCGCTCGCTGGTGCTGTTCGACTCCGGCGACGAGGTCACGGTGCAGGCCGGCGACGAAGGCATTCGCTTTCTGCTCGTCTCCGGCAAACCGATCGAGGAGCCGGTCGCATGGTATGGCCCCATTGTGATGAACACGCAGGCCGAGTTGCGCCAAGCAGTCGCCGAACTGCGCAACGGCACGTTCATCAAGTAGCTTTGAGCGGCAGCGCCGCGGGACCACTAGAGCTTGAATACAGTCTTCAGAAATTGCCTGACCGACATTTTTGCTGCCTCGGTGGCTGTGGCGTCGTAACCCACATGCGGATTAAGCTCTACACAAGAGTTTTTGTACGTAAATGGCTGTTTGGTCGAGACGTTAATCAGCAAGCCCGGGGCTTGTTCACGGATGACGCAATGGCGCAAAGTCTGGCCGCCCGGGACAACAAGGCTCGGCGGAAGGTGCGGATCGTCAAACGAGTGCGGCGCGTGCGGATACTCGGTCACTTCCACGTCTCTTCCGGCGGCCTTGAGCCGCTCCGCATAAGCCTTGCAGGGCGCGATCGCATCGTAATCGTCGGGTGTGCCGCCAAAAATTCGGATCGGGCGATCGGCAATATCGGCGTCGGAGAGATAGGTGCTCGCGCAATCGGGATAGATCGGAATGTAAGCGGCAAACTCGATGCCTGACTTGTTCCACATCCTGTTGAAGCGGTTGAGGCTGGCATTAAGGGCTGCGTGACCGCCGCGTGAGAAGCCCATCAGTGCGATGCGTCCGGTATCCACGCGCTGGTGTTTGGCCAAAACGTCGAGTGCGCGATAGATGTCGAGTATAAAGTTGAGGCGGCCAAGCATTGCCTGGTCGGTAATCACCTGCGTGAGGCCGCGGCCGGTCAATCCGTCGAGTGTAAATGTTGAGACGCCGATGGCGTTGAACTCTCTTTCCCACATTCCAATGTTGGAGCCGATGCCTCCCGAGCCGTGCTGAATGACGACGACGGGCAACCGGCCAGCGCCTAGCGCGATGCGGAACTGGCCGTTGATGGTTGTTGGCCTGCCGTTGGCATCGCCCTTCAGAAACTGCGCGTCAGACAGAGTCAGCGTCTGGATTGTATGGAGTTCGGTGCGGGCAGCCAAATTATCGGAGCCGGGTTCGGCGATCGCGAGGGACGCCGTGGCGAGGGTTACTGCAAGCACCGCGATGAGGCTCGGGCAGTTCATTATTGCTCCGATTGTCGGCTTAAAGTTCCGCGTCGTACCAGCGCGCAAAGGCGAACAGGAACAACAGTGCAGCGCTGACGAGTATCCCGGTTACCGAAGCAGCATAGACGCCCGTCAAGCGCTCAATGGGCAGCGCAATCGCGTTCGCCGCGAGTGCCAGCGCGATCAGATCCATAGCCGCCGAGAAAATTATGACCTGTATCGGCAAGCGCGATGCGTTCGTCGCCTGCCGGCGGTGGGGGAACGTCAATGCCCACAACCCGAGAATGATCGCCATCACGCCGCTCGAAATCCGCCAAACCAATGGCGCGGGGATTCCAAACAATCCCAACAGCGGCGGCAGGATGGACCCGAACGTGACGATAAACCCCAGCTGAACCCAGGTGCGCGCGACGAACGTATCGAACTTGGTCATCTGGCCGCCGAGTATTTGCCGCACGACCATTGTCAGCACCGACAATGCGGCGAACGACATACCGGCAGCCGCGATTGTGTAGAGATAACCGGACGCCTCCACGTTAACCCCCAAGCTTGCGTGATGAGCAGACGCCTTAGTCCCGTATCGCTTTCAGGTATTGCACCAGCTTCGCGCGCAACGCCGCCTGTTCGTCCGGGCTCCATTTGCGAAAGCCTTCGCCGGATTTGAAGCCGAGCTTGCCGTCGTCGACGAGCTTTTCCAGATAAGGTGACGCTCCGGGCCGGCTCTCGATCTCCTTCAAGACGTTGCTGTGGATCGCGAGCGTGAGATCGGTGCCGATCAGGTCGGCATTTTCGAGCGGGCCGAGCACCGGCAGGCGGAGACCGAACGAGGACTTCACCACGGCATCGACGGTTTCGGCATCGCAGACGCCGTTCTCGACCAGCGAAATCGCCTCGCGCCAAAGTGCGTGTTGCAACCGGTTGCCGATGAAACCCGGCACATCTTTTTTCACATGCGCGGGCTTCTTTCCGGCGGTCTCATGCAGCTTCATGGTCCACGCCACGGCTTGCGGGGCGGTCCATTGCGTTTCGATCACCTCCACCAGCGGAATGAGGAACGGCGGGTTCCACCAGTGCGTGCCGAGCGCGCGTTCGCGCTTGGCAAGCCCCTGCATGATTGCGGTGATCGGAATAACCGAGGTGTTGCTGGCGAGGATGGTGTCGGCGCGCACGTGGCGCTCGATTTCGCCGAACAGTTTCTGCTTCAGCGCCAGATTCTCCGACACCGCCTCGACCACATAGTCAGCGTCGCGAACCGCGTCGGCGAGAGCAGCGCGTGGCTGCACCCGTTCGACCGCGCTTTGGTCTTCGCCGAGGTCATAGAGATTGGCGGCGATGCGCGACTTCACCGCGTCGAGACTTGCCGCAACCGCGTCGGTGATCATCACCTCGTGGCCGGCGAGCGCAAACACTTGCGCGATGCCATGGCCCATGAGGCCGGCGCCGATGACGGCGATGCGCGCCTTTTCCGGATCCACCGCCATGTCAGCCAGCCGTATAGCCGCCGTCGGCGTAAAGGATGTGGCCGGTGTAGAAGTCGGATGCTTTGGAGGCGAGGAACAGGAGCGGGCCGGCAAGGTCTTCCGGCTCGCCGAGGCGGCCCTTCGGTACTCGGGTCAGAAAGCCGGCACGGACAGTCTTGCCGCGCTCGTCATCGGCAAACATCCACTCGGTCAGCGGTGAACGAAAGACTGTCGGTCCCAGCGCATTGACGGTGATGCCGCTGGCGCCGAGTTCGCAGCCGAGCGCTTTGGTAATGCCGTCAACTGCCGACTTTGACGCGCAATAGGCGCTGTAGCCGGCCGGATGGCCGAGCAAGCCGCGCGCCGATGACATCAAAATAATCTTGCCGCCGCGGCCCTGCTTGATCATCTGCCGCGACGCGGCCCGCGCCATCAGCCAGGATTGCGTGACGTTGGCATCCATCACGTCGAGAAAATCCTCAGGCTTTTGATCGACGATTTTCGAAATTTTGTTCTGGCCTGATGCGACCACCAGGATATCGAGGCCGCCAAGCTTTTCGACCGCAGCCGCGACAATCGCGTCGCAGTTCGCTTCCGAACTCGGACGCTTGGCGACAATTTCGGATTTGCCGCCAAGCTTGCCGCATTCTGCTGCGAGCTTTTTCAGTCCCTCGGCGTTGTTCGCGGTGATGACCACATTGGCGCCGGACGCCGCGAGTGTTTTCGCCGCGACGGCGCCGAACGCCCCCGTCGCGCCGGTGACAATCGCGGTCTTGCCCCTCACGTCGAATAGCGACAGCGGGTTTTTCAGGAAATCTTCGGACATGATCTCTCCCTTCGTTATTCCCGGCCACAGCCGTTCGAAGAACGGCGTCGCTTCGCTCGCCTATGTGCCGGGCATCCATGTCTTCTGAAAAGCTTAAGACGTGGATGGCCGGGTCAAGCCCGGCCATGACGCCTTTGGCGTCACTTCGGCGCCGGGGCGATGGCGACCAGGATCGAACACACCTCGTTGGTGCGGTTGACGATCTCGCGGCTTTCGTCCGGCCCGATGAAACACGAATCGTGCTTCTTCAGCACCGTCTCTTTGCCGTCGACGATCAGGGTCAGTTCGCCTTCGAGCACGAAGTAGACTTTCTCCGGCGGCGACGTGTCAGGCCCGGCGCCGCCGCCCGGCAAGAAATGAGAAATGCCGACAATCAGGGTTTTGGAGCCGCCGGCCTCGGCGCCGAACAACCGCAATCCCGTAAAGTCGCGGTGATTGGGCGCCGCGTAAGTCTTTGCGTCGGAGAATCGCTTTACCTGCATCAGAACTTCTCCCCCTTGTCGATCCGGAAGCCGCCCTTCGGATCGGTGATGGCGACGAGGCGGATGATGCAGCCGTCACCACGATCCCAATTCCACGGAAAGAACGCGAAGGTGCAGCGCCGTCCGGTGACCTTGTCGATGTCGCCGCCGACATTCTCGATACCGAGGATGCCGTTTTTGAACAGGATGCGGTGCACCGGCTCCCAGTCGGGGAAATCGTCTTTCCAGTCGCGGCCGCCGGACCATTTCTTGTATTCCGCAGCGAGATGCGGATGCAGCGGTCCATTGCGCTGCGGGCCGATCGCTGTGGCAAGCGGATGGTCGTTGGCCTGGGTATCGTGACCGACGACTTTCACCTTCTTTTCCACGAACCATTCGCCGGCCGAGGCCACGAAGCCCGGCGCGTAACAGAAGTAGTCTTCGCTATCCTCGTATTTCTTGTGCCAGCCGGTGTTGACGATCACCACGTCGCGCGGCCGCACCACCTTGCCGGCGGCCTTTTCCAGATCGTCATAAGTGATCGGCTCCCACTTCTTCTTCGGGATCGACACGACGATGCCGGAGCCGAAAAAGTGCGGCAGCGGCACTTCGTCAATGAACGGCGTGCCCTGGACGACATGGGCCGGCGCGTCGATATGGGTGGTGTTGTGCATCGACGTGGTAATGCGCTGCGACAGCACGCCCGACTTCGCCATATAATGAATGCGTTCGATCTTGACGTCTTCGAAATAGGGCCAGTTCGGCGACTGATAACCGAAGCGATGGGACAAATTGTAAAACGACAGCCCCATCGTGTTGTTCTCGTTTTCCTCGAACGAGACCCCGCGAATTTTCTTAACCACTCAATCCTCCCTGTACACGGCCCATGTGGGGTACCGCTTATAGCATTGGGCCATATACCATTGCATTGGATATCGGTTATAGACCCCAGTTGAACAGCCGGCATCGCGCCTGCATGCATGGGGGGAGACGAGAAACGCATGGTCAGCAAGATTGCGCTTGAAGAGCATTTTCTGCCCCCCGGCTACGACGAATATTGGCGGCCTACGGTCGCTACCATCGCCCCGAAGGTGGCCGGCACGATCCACGCGCGCCTGACCGACTTCGGCGACGAGCGGCTTGAGGCAATGGCTGGCGCAGGCATCGTTCGCTCGATCCTTTCAGTCGCCGGGCCGGGCGTACAAGCGGAGCGCGATACCGCGACTGCCGTGCGGCGGGCCCGCGAGGCCAATGATTTTCTAGCACGCGAGATCGGCAAACGGCCCGACCGCTATTCGGGCTTCGCGCATCTCGCCATGCAGGATCCGCGTGCGGCGGCCGACGAGCTTGAGCGGTGCATGCGCGAACTCAACTTCTGCGGCGCCATGATCAACGGACACACCAACGGCCAGTATCTCGACCACCCGTCGCTCCAGCCGTTCTGGGAGCGGGCCGAAGAACTGCTGGCGATGATCTACATTCATCCGACCGATCCGGTGACGCCCGCTCCCGTGCTCGACGGCTATGACGGGCTCCGCCGCTCGACCTGGGAATGGGGTTTTGAAACCGGGTCGCACGCGTTGCGCCTGGTTTTCAGTGGCCTCTTCGACCGCTATCCGCGGGCGCGGGTTGCGCTCGGTCATCTCGGCGAGACGTTGCCGTATCTGCTCTGGCGTTTCGACAGCCGTTCCAAGCTGTACGGCGTCAAGCTCGGGAAGAAGCCGTCCGACTACATCAAGCAAAATATCGTGGTGACGACGTCGGGCATGTGCTCGGCCGAACCACTCAACTGCGCGATCGCCGCATTGGGTGCAGATCGCGTGATGTTCGCCGCCGATTATCCCTTCGAGCAGGCAGCCGAGGCCGGCAAATTCATGGACGAGACCCCGCTCAACGAGGGCCTGCGCAAGGATATCGCTTTCAGCAACGCCTTTTCACACCTCGGGCTGACCAGCTAGCCATCGCGGTCCGGAAACGCGGTCTGCTGTCTCGGTTTGCCAGCCGTCTAGGCGAAGTGCTCGTCGAGTGACGGCGCTGTCGCGTCGTTAACCGCCTCTTTCGGCTGTTTCCAATCGATCCGCAACAGCTGGTTGATGCCGACGGCGAGAACCGTCGACAGCGTGAGCGACGATTCGACCAGCGGCCGCATCCACGAATAGATATGCGAATAAAGCTCGGGCAGCACATCGAGGCTCATGCCGAAAATCAGCGCAATGCCGATCACGAAGGTTCGGGGCGTGTCCATCTTCGCACTCAGGATGATCTGGATGCCCGAGATCATCATGAAGCAGACCACAAGCACGAGAATCGCTCCGGCGACGGCGCTTGGCATGATCGCGAGGAGTGCGGTCAGTTTCGGCGACAGACCGAGCAGACAAAACAAGCCGCCAGCGGCAAGTGCGATTATGCGGCTTGTAGCGCCGGACGCGATGCTCAAGGCGACGTTGCTGGCCGACGTGTCTGAAGCGACACCGCCGAGTACGCCTGAAGCAACGACAGCCAAGCCATCGGCGACGAGGCCATCCCCGATGCGCTTGACGTCCGGTTGTTTCCAGTCGGAATCGTTGGCCTTCTCACACAGCACCAGGTTGCCGAAAGATTTCAACGCGCCGCAGATCGATACGATAACGAAGATCGGCACCAGCGACCATCGAAACGAGTAGCTCCACATCCCCTCGTAGCTCGGCACGCCGACCCATTGCGCGTCAGCCACATTGCGCAAATCCGCGCCGGTCAGAACGCCAAAGCCGAGCGACAGGCCGAAGCCGACGACGAGCCCGATCAGGATCGCGTAGAGTTTGAGCTGCTTCGATCCCCACACATTGATACCGACCATCACCAGGAGCGTAAGTGCGGCGATGGCGAATGTCTTGGGCTGGATCGGATCGCCGGCATAATTCACGCCGAGAAATTTTGAACTCCCCAGCGGCACCAGGTTGAACGCAACCATGAACACGACGAGGCCGGTAATTTCCGTCGGGAACAAAAAAGCTAGCCGATGGGCAACGCGGCCGAAGACGACTTCGACAAGACCGGCAACGATCGTCATGCCGCGCATCAGCGGAAGTCCGCCAAGCCACGCGGCGCCGATCGAGGCGGCGAAAAAATTCGGGCCGCACAGATTGGGACATAGATAACCGGAGCCGATGCCGTGCCAGCGTGCGGCCTGGATGATTGTTCCGATGCCGCAGGCCACCATCGTCATGGCGACCGTGGCCTGAACCTCGGCGATGCTGCCGCCGATCTCGGTCACCAGCGCAATCGGCAGCACCAGGGTGCTCGACATCAAAAAGATATGCTGAATCGACAACGCCGCGAGGACCGACAAGGGCGGCCTGTCCTCCAGTCCGTAGATCAGATTGGATGGTTGTCTCATGCTGCGCGATCCCTAGACGTGCATCCAGATTGGCGTCGCCAGGTAGAAGTCGGAGCCAACGATGAAGGTCTCGCCGCCGACGATGACCTTGCGGGCATACAGAAGCTTGCGCGTTGGCACCGGGCTGCCCGGCTTTGGCCACAGATACTGGATCCATGCCTCGTCGGCGTGATTGAGCTTTTCAAGAAGGTCGCTGACGGCGGGCATTCCGACCGCGTCGCGGAAGGCCGAGAGATCGCGCCCGGCGCCATTCGGGAACGATGGATCGACCACCGTGTGGCCGGTTTGATCGAGCACGAAAATGTAGGCGCCGAGGAAAACGAAAGGGGAAGCCGGATCGCGGAATTCCTTAAATGCCGCGTCCTTGCCTTCGCGTTCCAGCTTATCGCAGGCCAGCGCGACACGGTCGTGGACAAAGGCCCGCTCGGTTTTGAGGTTATAGAGCCCGCTGCCGACCAGATAGATCTTACCGTTCGGCGCCACCGCTTTGCGGATGTACGAGCTCTTCCACAGCGGGATCAGCTGCGTCTTGTATTCCCACAGGTAAAAGACCCAGCCGCTCGCATCGCGTTCCGGCTTATTGGCGACATCCGTGATCATCTGAACGACCGGCTTGCCGTTCATGTCGCGCAGATCCCGCAGATTGCGTCCAATCAGTTGGGCTTCTACCGGATGGAATGCATTCACACCGTCCGGGGTGTAGACAAAGACGTAGTAATCGTCCGAAAGCCATTTCGAGCCTGGCACACCGAAGTCCTGAAAGGCGAATTCGCCCTTTTGCTCAATCAGCGCTGCGGCGTCTTCGACAAAGGAAACGAGACGTTTGGTCTCTTCGTAGCTGTAGCGTCCCAGACGATCGTTCTCATCGGCGGGAGCGATGCTTGGAAGCAGCACCATGGCCGCGATAAAAAGCCAGCGTAAATTATGCACGACGGATAATCCGGAAAAACATGGCCACAAACCTCCCCACCGTAATAGCGCGGCGAGGCTTGCCCCGTTTTTTGCGGGAGTTCAACAATGGCTTGGAACCAGGGCTAACTACCGGCGATGGTTTTAGTTAAATTTGATGGCGTCCGAGAAATTTGGTCGCTACTTTGTGGTATCGGGTTCCTGACTCCCCGCTTCGATCCTCTCCGCTCACTCCCCAACATCGCGCCCTCATGACCACGAAAATCCTCATTCTCGACGCACACGCCGAGATCTATCGCGACCGGTTGCAGCCAGAATTTCCCGAGGCGAAGTTCGTAGTCGCGCGCGGACTGCCCGAATTGCCCGGCGACGTTTCCGATATCGATGTACTGGTATCGTTTGCGATCGAATTGACGGACGACTTTTATAAGCGCGCGACGCGATTGAAGTGGATTCAATGTCTGGCGACTGGCGTCGATCAAGTTCTGCGATGCCCGTCGTTCCGGCCCGATACGGTCCTGACCAGCGGCCGCGGCGCTCACGGTGCGCCGATGCGCGAAACTGTGGTTTATCTGATGATGGGCGGTGAGCCGCGACGTGAAGACGCTGGTTGAGGAGCAGAAGGGCGCATCTTTGGAACCGGCGCTTTTACGGCCTCTTCGCCGGCAAAACCGCGGTCGTCGTTGGCGTCGGCGTTGTCGGCATTGCCATCGGCCAGCTCCTGAAGGCCTTCGATATGCATGTCATCGGCGTCACCCGCACGACGCGCGCGGTCGATGGCTTTGATGAGATGATGCCCACGGAGCAATTACCCGAAGCCGCTGGCCGCGCCGATTTCCTGATCAATGTGCTGCCGGCGAACGCCGACAACGCGTTGCTGTTCAACCGCGCCGTGTTTGCGGCGATGAAGCCGACGGCCTATTACATCAGCGCCGGCCGAGGCCAGACGGTGGATGAACCGGCGCTGATTGCCGCACTGCGTGAGCGCCGCATCGCCGGCGCGGGCCTCGACGTTTTCCAGACCGAGCCTTTGCCGGCCGACAGTCCATTCTGGGATCTACCGAACGTCTTTCATCACCCCGCATCTCGGCGGCTACACCATCGAATACGAAGACCTGATCATGCCGCTGATCGCCGACAACATGCGTCTGTTTGTTGCCGGACGGCAGAGCGAGATGCGCAATATCGTGAAGCACTGATCGAGTGCGTCGGCAGCGTCACTCGGGCGGGGTGCCGTTGGCGGCCAGGACCTCGCCGGCGAGATAAAGCGAGCCGGTGATGAGAATGCGCGGCGCGGGATGAAGATCGAGTTTGCCGGCGACCGCGAGTGCACGCTCGACGTCATCGCTCGTCATTGCCGGAATGCCGATGCCGCGCGCAATGTCCGCAAGTGCTGACGCCGACAGCGCCTTGTCCTGATGGATCGGCACGGTGATGACGCGCCGGGCAAGGCCTGAGAAATTGCGCAGAAAACCCTCACTGTCCTTGGTCGACAGCATGCCGACGATCAGCACCAGCGGCCGTGACACGCGTTCCTCGAGGTCGGCGAGCGCCGCGGCGATGGCGCGGCCGCCGTCAGCGTTGTGACCGCCGTCGAGCCAGAGTTCACTTTCCGGCGCCAACATCGCCGCCAGCCGGCCTTGCGACAGCCGCTGCATGCGCGCCGGCCAATCGACCCGGATCATGCCGGCCTCGAATGCCGGGGGAGGTAGCTTTAATCCGCTTTGGCGTAAAGCCGCGATTGCGGTGCCGGCATTCTCGAATTGATGCCGCCCGTAAAGTTTTGGCGCCGGCAAATCGAGCAACCCATCGTCGTCCTGGTAAACGAGCCGCCCGCGTTCCTCGGTCGCCGTCCAGTCTTCGCCGGCGATCGCAAGCGGCGCTTTGACCCGCGCAGCCTGCCGCTCGATGACGGCGAGCGCCTCGCGCGCCTGGCTCGCGACCACGGCCGGCACGCCGCCTTTAAGAATGCCGGCCTTCTCGGCGGCAATCGCGGCCAGCGTGTCGCCAAGGAAATCGCGATGATCGAGCGACAGCCGGGTGATGACACTCGCCAAGCGGGCGTTCGACCACGTTGGTGGCATCGAGGCGGCCGCCGAGCCCGACTTCGAGGAGCAGAATATCGGCCGGATGGCGGGCGAACAGCAGAAAGGCCGCCGCTGTCTCCATTTCAAACACGGTGATCGGCTGCGCCGCCGTTCTTGGCCTCGCACTCGGTCAGCGCATCGGCGAGTTCGTCATCGCCGACAAACTTGCCGCCACCCGAATGCGCGATACGGAAGCGCTCATTGAGGCGAACGAGATTGGGTGAGGTGTAGACATGCACCCGCTGGTCCGCGGCCTCCAGAATCGCGCGCATGAATGCGATGGTAGAGCCTTTGCCGTTGGTGCCGGCTACATGGATGAGCGGCGGCAGATGCTCTTCGGGATGACCGAGCGCTGCGAGGAGACGCTCGATGCGCCCGAGCGACAAATCGATCCGCTTTGGATGCAGCGCCAGCAAGCGCGCTTGGATAGACGCCCACTCATCCCTCCCCCGCTTGCGGGGGAGGGGAGGGTGGGGGCTCGCGCTGGAACGCGGCGTGGTCACGCCGGCGCCGGCAGACTGAAGCGCTGCTTCTCCGGGCCGGACGGTGCTTTCAGCAACAGCCGGCAAAGTCGCGCGATGGTCGCGCGCAGATTGTGGCGATGCACCACCATGTCGACCATGCCATGGGCAAGCAGGTATTCGGATTTCTGAAAGCCTTCCGGCAGCTTTTCGCGGATAGTCTGTTCAATGACGCGCGGGCCAGCAAAACCGATCAACGCGCCGGGCTCGGCGATGTGCACGTCGCCGAGCATCGCGTAAGAGGCGGTGACTCCACCCGTCGTCGGATTGGTCAGAACGACGATATAGGGCTTCCGTGTCTCCTGGAGTTTTTGCACGGCAATGGTGGTGCGCGGCATTTGCATCAAAGAAAGGATGCCCTCTTGCATGCGCGCGCCGCCCGAGGCGGCAAACAACACGAACGGGCAGCCTTTTTCCACGGCGGTGTCGAGGCCTCGGATGATCGCCTCGCCCGCGGCCATGCCGAGCGAGCCGCCCATGAAGTCGAAATCCTGAACGGCCAACACCGCGGCAAGACCGTCGAGCTTGCCGTAGCCGAGCTTGACCGCATCATTCAGGCCGGTTTTGCTGCGCGCGTCCTTGAGCCGATCGGCGTAACGGCGCTCGTCGCGAAATCGCAGCGGGTCGGACGGCACTTCGGGAACCGCAATGTCGAACCAGGTCTCGTTGTCGAACATCGACTTCAAGCGCACCGCCGCGCTCATGCGCATGTGATAGTTGGAGCCGGGGATGACGAACTGGTTGGCTTCGACGTCTTTGTAGAATACGAGCTGGCCCGTCTCCGGACATTTGATCCAGAGATTCTCCGGCACCTCGCGCCGCAGCATCCCGCGGATTTTCGGACGGACGACGTTCGAGATCCAGTTCATGTTATTGCCTTAGATCTACACAGCGGCTTTTTCTTGCGCGTCTATACCGCATCTTACCGCGATGCGACCAGATTTGCCCGATTGCTTCAGGCATTCCGCCGCGTTCCTCTAGAACGAGCAGCAAAGTCTGCTACTCTGTTACGTTACCTTTCTCGCCGATGTGGGGCGGCGGTGTCATTTTTCCAAGCGACAGGTTAATCTAAATGCGTAGTGGGCATTTGCTGGTGGTTGGGGCGTTGGCGTTGGCGTTGGCGCTGGCCGGCTGCGGCCCGGCTCCGAAGGGCGATCCGGGCCCGCAAGGGCCGGCCGGGCCGAAAGGCGATCCCGGCGCTCAAGGTGCGACGGGTCCGGTCGGACCACCGGGCCCGCAAGGGCCGCCAGGTCCCCAGGGGGCGCCCAGTCCGACAATTCGCGTGGTGCGGTCTGATTGCCTCGTCGGATATTGCTCGGTCACGTGCCGCGGCGACGAAGTGCTGGTTAACGCCTATTGCGGGCCATCGCGAAGTCCCGCGACTTTCCTCGGCGAGCGCCAGGCAACGTGCGGTATCGACGCGACTGCGGCCAATAAGCCACTGGTTGCGGTCTGTGCCCTGGCTCCTTAGCGCTGGTTTTGCGGAACGTTCGACCCGCATAGAAACCGCGGCTCGTCAGCGCGCGACCAGCGCAACGCCGGCCGCGACGAAGAGTGCCGCAATGCCTTTCTGCACCAGCTCGCGAGGCGACAAGGTCTCGCGTCCGACGCCGGGAAAGAAAACGCTCAGCCCGACGCCGATGGCAAAAACGAACAATGTTGTCGTTGAGCCGATGGCCTGGACCAGGCTCAACGGCGCCAGCAGCAATGCGTAGCGGCTTCCCAACGTGCCGCCGAGATTGACCAGTTCGTTTGAGCCGTTGATCGTCAACAGTGCGGCCGTATTCTTGCGCAGCATGGCGGCGAGTTGTTTGCGATAGTTGCCGGATGCCAGCAGCGCGACACCAAAGATCGCTTCACCGACGAACATCCAGAACGTGGTTGTCCAAAACTCCACCTCGATGGCAAAGACCTTGAAGATCAACCCTGAGAGCGCCGCCGCCAATCCACAAGCAGTCATCAGGAGCGCCAGCCGCAACTTGAACACACGCGCGCCGCCGCCAAGACGTACCGACACGAACAACGTTCCAACGATGATCAGTGCGCCGCCGGCCATTTGCCGCGGCGACAACGTCTCGCCGAGAATGAAATAAGCCAGGACGTAACCGAACAACGGTACGGTCTGGAAGAACGGAGCGACGACGGAGGCTTCTTCGGATTGCAAGGCGCGCAGATAAAACAGCATCGCACCCATATAGAGGATGCCGGAAACGACAATGAGCGCAATGCTGTGGGGCGCGATGTTGGCGAACTCTGGTTCGAAATAAGCGATGAACGGCAGCGTCAAGACGCCGATGAATGCCGTGAACAGCAGCAGCAGCGCGACATCGGTGTGCTTGAAAAATCGCTCGACCAGATATTTGTCCAAATGCGTGGAGATGGCCCACAGCACCGGGCCGGAGAACGCGAAGACGAGCCAGGACATCGTTGTGCTTATTCTGCCGAAGTCTTCGTTAGAGTTCCCGGCGGCGACACTGCCGCCGAATGTGGCAAACTGCAAATCGGCCACGCGAGCCAAGCCATCAGGCGATTCGAGCCCCTATGGCGCCTCCGGCCCGACTCAATTCCGCCGCGCTGGGCGATAGACTGCGCGAGTAGCAACCGCGGCTGTGACTCCCGCGTTAACGATGTCGGTAAGGCCGGGGTAACGAACCCATGCGCAGTATCGTATGGACTGCAGGCGCGAATCGTAGCGCACCGCGGCGTTGGGTAGGCGTAATGAAGAAGGTTTTGGCGGCAGGTCTGGCGTTGAGCGCGATTCTTACCGCGCATTGCGCTGCTGCAGCCGACTTGTCGCTCGCCCCGCTCTACAAGTCACCTCCCGCGCCGCCACAGCAGCCGTATGACTGGAGTGGGCTTTATTTCGGCGCCAACGGCGGCGGCGGTTGGGGCCATTCCTGGTGGAACTCGAACGCCGCCGGAATCAATCTGTCGGGCGCGCAAGCTGGCGGCACCGCCGGTTATAATTTTCAGCTCGGCAAAGCCGTGCTTGGCGTCGAAGGCGATATCGACTGGTCTGGATTGAAGGGAAGCAGCACCTCAGTCGGCTGTCCCGTCGGCTGCAGCGCGAGCGACACCTGGCTTTCGACGGTCCGCGGTCGCGTCGGCTATGCGTTCGACCGGGTCATGCCTTACGTCACCGGCGGTCTCGCGGTTGGCGACATTCGCGCCGCAGTGCCGGGCCTTGCTGGCGGCGAAACCACCAACCCCGGCTGGACCGTTGGCGCCGGCCTTGAAGTTGCGCTTCCCGGTAACTGGAGCGCCAAGGCGGAATATCTTCACGTCGATCTCAGCGGCTTCAATTGCACCGGCTGCGGCGCCTTGCAGCCGGATAACGTATCGCTGCAGGAGAACGTATTTCGCGCCGGCGTGAACTATCACTTCGGCTGGGGCAAATAGCGCCGTTTGCTCGCGCCCCCGGGCGCATGTGCGCGCGGATGCTCGCGCAACACAATCTTCACCCTAATAAATACCCAAGCTTTGCCAGTCGCGCGTACATGAAAGCGAACATGCACGGGCGGCGCGTCCCGAGCGCGTGCAATTTTAGATAAAGCTACACCGAGCGTTCAGAACTGGGGTGGTACTAACACCTACGCTTGCTCGCTAAGCGGCCTGGGGATTTGAGTTCTTGGGGAATTAAGTTGCCGACAGTCGCCGCCTCACACTTTATCATTGACCTGCCGACATTGTTCGTCATCACGGTCTTCCTGTCGGCGACGGGTGGACTGCTGCTGATCTTTGCCTGGCTGCAGAATCGCGGCACCACGGCGCTGGCGCTCTGGGGCATCGGCTATCTGATGGGGTCTTCGGCGGCGGCGCTGCTTGGCTCGGCCGCTTTAATGCCGCATGGGTGGTCGCTCTGCGTTGCGAATTCGCTGGTCTGCGGTGCCTACGGCATGATGTGGGCCGGCGCACGCTCATTCGAAGGCCGGCGCGTCCATATCCCGCTGGTTGGGCTGGGCGCGGCAATCTGGATTTGCGCGTTTCAGTTCGATCGCTTTGCTGCCTCTCCGCCGGCATGGATCATGCTAGTGTCTGCAATTGTCGGCAGCTACGCGCTCTTGAGCGCGCGCGAGCTTTGGTACGCGCGCGACCGCGAACTGATCTCGCGCTGGCCGACGATGGCGCTGGTCGTCTCCCACGCTTGCTTCCTTTTATTGCGCATACCGTTTGCCGGCGCGTTGGCGGAATCGGCCAGTACCGGGCGGCCCCATGGCACGATCGTCACCTTGCTGGCCTTCCAGGCGCTGTTCACTACCTTCTGCCTGCCGTTCCTACGCGTCGCCATGTCCAAGGAGCGGGCGGAGCTGCAGCAAAGAAAAGCGGCGCTGACCGACTCACTGACCGGTGTTGCCAATCGTCGTGCCTTTTTCGATCGCGGCGTCCCATTGCTCGAAACGGCGCGCGCGGATCGTCGTTCCGCGGCGCTGTTGTTGTTCGATCTCGATCGTTTCAAGAACGTCAATGACACCGCCGGCCATCAGGTCGGCGACCTCGTGCTGAAGGCGTTCTGCGAGCTGATCGTGACTTCGACCACGCCGCGCGATCTGTTCGGGCGCCTTGGCGGCGAGGAATTCGCCTGTCTGCTGGCGGATGTTTCGATGGCGCAAGCCCTGCAAACCGCAGAGCGATTACGCCGCGAGTTCGCGCAGATGCAGTTTCCGGGGCTGGAGGAAAACGCCACGGTGAGCGTCGGGGTCGCCATGGCAAGCGAAGCCGGGCGAAGTCTCACCGCGCTTTTGGCGACGGCTGATCGCGCGCTCTACCGGGCCAAGGCCGATGGTCGCAATCGTGTCGCGTCGGCGCCACTGGTTCTGGTCGACAAGAGCATCGCCGAGACGTCACGCCGGATGCAGGAACGCTCGGGCGTCATCGCCGCGCCGGTCGCCGGCTAGCGGCCTTCGGACCGCGGTTCGGCTCCGCCCCCAATATTTCTTTGCCATTAATGTGGCCTGTACTGCGGCGTGATTGGTGCGCAGCATGTTAAGATGCTCCACCATGCGCCGGATACGTTGATGACCGAAATTGCAAGCAAGGCTGATCCGTCACCAGCGCTCCCGATCTATGACTCCATCCGCGGATTGCTTCGGGCTGGCAAGAACGACGAAGCGATCGTCAAATTGTGCGCGCTGGCCGTCATCCGGCCCGACGATCTTGTCGCCAAGGAGTTGTTGTTCGACGCATTCTTTCAGAAGCGCGAGTGGCCGCCGGCACTTGCTTTGGTCGAGGCGCTTGCCCGCGGCCAGCCGGACAATCCGCGCTTGCAGAAAGCGTTGATCATCACGCTCTCGAACATGAAGCGCTATGACGAGGCGGTCGCGCGGGCTTTGCCTTACGCCGAGCGGCACGGCGGCGACCTCACCATTCTCGACGTGCTCAAGGTCGCATGCTTCTATACTGGCAAGACCGATGCAGCGATCCGCTATGGCCAACGCGGCATAGAATTGCGCGATACCCAGGCCTGCCGCATTCCGGCGGGCGCCACGCTGACCGAACCAGGTGGGCCGCCGTCGGGCCAGGACGTGATTTCATTTTCGCTGTGGGGCGCGGCGCCGCATTATTGCTATGGCGCCATGATTAATCTCATTCTGAGCCGGACGGTTTATCCGGGCTGGACCTGCCGCTTCTACGTCGACGCCGCGGTGCCGGGCGGCTGCGTCGCCTTCTTGCTCGACAACGGCGCCGACGTCCGCAACATCGAAAGTGAGTATCCCGGCGTCGGACTATTCCAGCGCTTCCTGGTGATGAGCGATCCGGCGGTCGGGCGCTTTCTGGTGCGCGATTGCGACGCGCGGCTTTCGGCGCCGGAAGCCGACCTGGTCAAGCAATGGATCGACTCCGGCTACCCATTCCACATCGTGCGCGACCACGTACTGCACAACGAGCTGATGATCGGCTGCCTGTGGGCCGGACGCACCGATTGCGGCATCGATATCGTCGCGCTGATGCGGCGCTATTTCGCCGGCGCGCCGACGGCGCGGTACGGCCACGACCAGTTCATGCTCGGCCGCCAGCTTTGGCCGGTGATCCGCAGCCGCTGCCTGGTCCACGACAAATATTACCGGCTTCCCGGCGTCCACACCGTCGCGCTGACCCATCCGAAAAGTCACTTCGGCGCGGGCCATCAGAACCTCAAGGCGATACTCGGCGAAGTCGAGGCCCTCAGTATTCCGCGGGTCTTGTAGAAACAAGACGCGAGTGGCAAATAGCGAGTTGCGAATGGACGAGCGCACTATTCGCCACTCGCTATTCGCCGAACTGAACGCAGCACAGCCTTGAGCCGGATTCATCCGATCAATTCAGATGCACAAGGCTGTGCAGATGCGCCTGCAATTGCGTGGCAGTCACGCTCGGCAACGTAATGCTCTCATGGTGCCCGAGTTCGATCACCCCGCCGCCCTGGGCGTCGGTGGTGATCAGCGAGGCCAATTGCTGGACATTGTGAATGCTGGCGAAGTGGTCGAGTTCTATCGTGTCGACCTTCGGGTTGAAGTTGGACACCGTCTCGGCGCCCATGCTGGGATGAAATACGAATGTTTCGTTGTCCGGGCCGCTAACCGAAACCGATGGGGTTGCACTGCCGGTCGAGATTGCCGGATCATAAGCGACAGTGCCGTTTCCGCCCGGCCCGGCCTTGAACAAGAAATTGTCTCCGCTGCCAACTCCACCTACGATGTCAATCTTTACGGTCTCGCCAGTCCCGTTGCTGACAGTCAGCACATCGGTCGTCGAGTTATAGTGGTCTGCCGCCGCGTTGTAGCTGATATTCTGCAGGTAAATAGTATTACCCGGCTGGATCTCGGCGCCGCCTCCATACACTGAGTAGGCCGATGTGCCGCCGGTGCTGTCGATTTGTAGCGTCCCGGTGCTGCCCTCAAAGGTGACTGTGTTGGTGGCCGTGCCTCCGAGCTCCACTGTGGAGCCGTTGCCGATCTGGATGTTCCCGGCCCCCTTGACACTGTCGACTATATCCAATTTGCCACCGTCAGTCGCTTCCAGCAATCCGGAATTGACGATCGGGTTGCCAGTGTCGAGCGTCAGCGTGCCGGTCGCATCGATGATGCCTAAGGCGTCGTTGTGCAACGTCAGGTCACCGTTGCCGGCATCGCCAATCGTGCCGTAGCCCTCGATGGTGTTGCCGCTGTTCTCCAGCGTCTGACCAGCCGCCGCCGTGATCGCCCCGCCGGCCAGCGTCACCGTGCCGAGCTTGTCCAGCGTCAGCGTCCCGGCGTCGACCGCCAGCGTGCCGTCAACCTGGATGTTGCCGCGGTTGTCGAGCTCGATGTCGTCGATCTGCAGCGTTGCTCCGGTAGCCGCCTCCAGCGTGCCGCCCGCGCTATTGGTGATGATGTTGTCGGTGGCGATGATCAGCGTGCCGCCGGTCGCCTCGATCGTCCCGGTATTGTTGTCCAGCGTCAGGTTGCCGTCGGTGACGTCGCCGATCGTGCCAAAGCCCTCGATGGTGTTGCCGCTGTTCTCCAGCGTCTGAACAGCCGCCGCCGCCGTGATCGCCCCGCCGGCCAGCGTCACCGTGCCGAGCTTGTCCAGCGTCAGCGTCCCGGCGTCGACCGCCAGCGTGCCGTCAACCTGGATGTTGCCGCGGTTGTCGAGCTCGATGTCGTCGATCTGCAGCGTTGCCCCGGTAGCCGCCTCCAGCGTGCCGCCCGCGCTATTGGTGATGATGTTGTCGGTGGCGATGATCAGCGTGCCGCCGGTCGCCTCGATCGTCCCGGTATTGTTGTCCAGCGTCAGGTTGCCGTCGGTGACGTCGCCGATCGTGCCAAAGCCCTCGATGGTGTTGCCGCTGTTCTCCAGCGTCTGAACAGCCGCCGCCGCCGTGATCGCCCCGCCGGCCAGCGTCACCGTGCCGAGCTTGTCCAGCGTCAGCGTCCCGGCGTCGACCGCCAGCGTGCCGTCAACCTGGATGTTGCCGCGGTTGTCGAGCTCGATGTCGTCGATCTGCAGCGTTGCCCCGGTAGCCGCCTCCAGCGTGCCGCCCGCGCTATTGGTGATGATGTTGTCGGTGGCGATGATCAGCGTGCCGCCGGTCGCCTCGATCGTCCCGGTATTGTTGTCCAGCGTCAGGTTGCCGTCGGTGACGTCGCCGATCGTGCCAAAGCCCTCGATGGTGTTGCCGCTGTTCTCCAGCGTCTGAACAGCCGCCGCCGCCGTGATCGCCCCGCCGGCCAGCGTCACCGTGCCGAGCTTGTCCAGCGTCAGCGTCCCGGCGTCGACCGCCAGCGTGCCGTCAACCTGGATGTTGCCGCGGTTGTCGAGCTCGATGTCGTCGATCTGCAGCGTTGCCCCGGTAGCCGCCTCCAGCGTGCCGCCCGCGCTATTGGTGATGATGTTGTCGGTGGCGATGATCAGCGTGCCGCCGGTCGCCTCGATCGTCCCGGTATTGTTGTCCAGCGTCAGGTTGCCGTCGGTGACGTCGCCGATCGTGCCAAAGCCCTCGATGGTGTTGCCGCTGTTCTCCAGCGTCTGAACAGCCGCCGCCGCCGTGATCGCCCCGCCGGCCAGCGTCACCGTGCCGAGCTTGTCCAGCGTCAGCGTCCCGGCGTCGACCGCCAGCGTGCCGTCAACCTGGATGTTGCCGCGGTTGTCGAGCTCGATGTCGTCGATCTGCAGCGTTGCCCCGGTAGCCGCCTCCAGCGTGCCGCCCGCGCTATTGGTGATGATGTTGTCGGTGGCGATGATCAGCGTGCCGCCGGTCGCCTCGATCGTCCCGGTATTGTTGTCCAGCGTCAGGTTGCCGTCGGTGACGTCGCCGATCGTGCCAAAGCCCTCGATGGTGTTGCCGCTGTTCTCCAGCGTCTGAACAGCCGCCGCCGCCGTGATCGCCCCGCCGGCCAGCGTCACCGTGCCGAGCTTGTCCAGCGTCAGCGTCCCGGCGTCGACCGCCAGCGTGCCGTCAACCTGGATGTTGCCGCGGTTGTCGAGCTCGATGTCGTCGATCTGCAGCGTTGCCCCGGTAGCCGCCTCCAGCGTGCCGCCCGCGCTATTGGTGATGATGTTGTCGGTGGCGATGATCAGCGTGCCGCCGGTCGCCTCGATCGTCCCGGTATTGTTGTCCAGCGTCAGGTTGCCGTCGGTGACGTCGCCGATCGTGCCAAAGCCCTCGATGGTGTTGCCGCTGTTCTCCAGCGTCTGAACAGCCGCCGCCGCCGTGATCGCCCCGCCGGCCAGCGTCACCGTGCCGAGCTTGTCCAGCGTCAGCGTCCCGGCGTCGACCGCCAGCGTGCCGTCAACCTGGATGTTGCCGCGGTTGTCGAGCTCGATGTCGTCGATCTGCAGCGTTGCCCCGGTAGCCGCCTCCAGCGTGCCGCCCGCGCTATTGGTGATGATGTTGTCGGTGGCGATGATCAGCGTGCCGCCGGTCGCCTCGATCGTCCCGGTATTGTTGTCCAGCGTCAGGTTGCCGTCGGTGACGTCGCCGATCGTGCCAAAGCCCTCGATGGTGTTGCCGCTGTTCTCCAGCGTCTGAACAGCCGCCGCCGCCGTGATCGCCCCGCCGGCCAGCGTCACCGTGCCGAGCTTGTCCAGCGTCAGCGTCCCGGCGTCGACCGCCAGCGTGCCGTCAACCTGGATGTTGCCGCGGTTGTCGAGCTCGATGTCGTCGATCTGCAGCGTTGCCCCGGTAGCCGCCTCCAGCGTGCCGCCCGCGCTATTGGTGATGATGTTGTCGGTGGCGATGATCAGCGTGCCGCCGGTCGCCTCGATCGTCCCGGTATTGTTGTCCAGCGTCAGGTTGCCGTCGGTGACGTCGCCGATCGTGCCAAAGCCCTCGATGGTGTTGCCGCTGTTCTCCAGCGTCTGAACAGCCGCCGCCGCCGTGATCGCCCCGCCGGCCAGCGTCACCGTGCCGAGCTTGTCCAGCGTCAGCGTCCCGGCGTCGACCGCCAGCGTGCCGTCAACCTGGATGTTGCCGCGGTTGTCGAGCTCGATGTCGTCGATCTGCAGCGTTGCTCCGGTAGCCGCCTCCAGCGTGCCGCCCGCGCTATTGGTGATGATGTTGTCGGTGGCGATGATCAGCGTGCCGCCGGTCGCCTCGATCGTCCCGGTATTGTTGTCCAGCGTCAGGTTGCCGTCGGTGACGTCGCCGATCGTGCCAAAGCCCTCGATGGTGTTGCCGCTGTTCTCCAGCGTCTGAACAGCCGCCGCCGCCGTGATCGCCCCGCCGGCCAGCGTCACCGTGCCGACGCCAATCAGCTTGAGGCTGGAGGTGTCGACCAGCAGTTCCGAGCCGGCGCCCACCACAATGCCCAGCTTCAGCCCGACACCGCTGTTGTTGATCTTGCTGTCCTGGACGTCGAGCTCACCGCCGGCGGTTGCTTCCAACAGCCCTGCATTGACGATGGTGTTGCCGGTGTCGAGCGTCAGCGTGCCGCCGTTCGCATCGACGATGCCGTTGTTGGTGAACTTGACACCGTCAAGTGTGGCGCCGTGGCCGGTGCCGTCGCTGCCGGTTTCGACATCGAGTTCGCCTTGGGCACCGATCGTCAGCGTGCCGGTACCTACTCCGGTGATCGTGGTGTCGTCGTCGAGCGTGAGGATCGCGCCGGATGCGTTCGAGTCGACGTCGATGGCGCCGCTATCGGTGACCTTGACGCCGTCAAGCGTAGCGCCGTGTCCGGAGCCGACGCTGCCGGTTTCGATGTCGAGTTCGCCTTGGGCACCGATCGTCAGCGTGCCGGTGCCTGCCCCGGTGATGGTGGTGTCGTCGTCGAGCGTGAGGATTGCGCCGGATGCGTTTGAATCGACGTCGATGGCGCCGTTGTCGGTGACCTTGACGCCATCAAGCGTGGCGCCGTGGCCGGTGCCGTCGCTGCCGGTTTCGACATCGAGTTCGCCTTGGGCACCGATCGTCAGCGTGCCGGTGCCTGCTCCGGTGATCGTGGTGTCGTCGTCGAGCGTGTCGAGCGTGAGGATCGCGCCGGATGCGTTTGAGTCGACGTTGATGGCGCCGTTGTCGGTGACCTTGACGCCGTCAAGCGTAGCGCCGTGTCCGGAGCCGTCGCTGCCGGTTTCGATGTCGAGTTCGCCTTGGGCACCGATCGTCAGCGTGCCGGTGCCCGTCCCGGTGATGGTGGTGTCGTCGTCGAGCGTGAGGATCGCGCCGGATGCGTTCGAGTCGACGTCGATAGCGCCGCTGTCGGTGACCTGGACGCCGTCAAGAGTGGCGCCGTGGCCGGAGCCGTTGCTGCCGGTTTCGATATCGAGTTCGCCTTGGGCACCGATCGTCAGCGTGCCGGTGCCGGCCCCGGTGATGATGGTGTCGTTGTCGAGCGTGAGGATCGCGCCGGATGCGTTTGAGTCGACGTCGATGGCGCCGTTGTCGGTGATCTTGACGCCGTCAAGCGTGGCGCCGTGGCCGGTGCCGTCGCTGCCAGTTTCGATATCGAGTTCGCCTCGGGTGCCGATCGTCAGCGTGCCAGTGCCAGCCCCGGTGATGGTGGTGTCGTTGTCGAGCGTGAGGATTGCGCCGGATGCGGTGTCGGTAAAGGTAGTGCCCGTCACCGTGTCGCCGTCGAGTGTCAGCGTCACCCCGCTCGCCACAGTAATCACGCCGTCGCCGCTGACAGTGGCGTTCTCGATGGTGCTGGTGACGGTAACGTTGATGTCGCCGCCGGCGGCGATCGAAACGAAGCCATCTACGATGGTCGCGTTATCGAGTTCGATATGCGAGCCCGCAAGTACGTCGACATGGCCGGTGGCGGCGTTACTGATCGTGGTGTTGTCGATTGTCAGTCCGCCGTGGCCGCTTGCCTCGATCGTGCCGAAATTGGAAATCGCATTGCCCGGTAGCGTGATGGCGTTACCGGGACTGTCATTGTCGATAACAAGAGCCAGCTGGCCGTTGGCGTCGATTACGCCGGATTGCCCGTTGACCAGCGCGAAATGCGGGTTGCCGGCGCCGATATTTCCTGCGCCATTGATGGTGCCGGAATTGTCCAGTTCGACGGAAGTGTTTGCTTTACCGGTGAGCGCCGCGCCCGCGCCCTCTAGGTTAAATGCGCCGAGACCTTCGAACGTAACGGTTCCGTCCAGCACCGTCGATCCTTCCAGGTGCAAAACGGTGTGAGCGCCTGCGTCGACGACGCTTGTGCCGGCGAGGGTGACGTTCGAAAAGGCGCTTGCACCGGCGAAGGTCTCAATGACGCCGCCAGCTTGCGTCTCCAACTTGCCACCGGAGATGTGCACCCCTTCGAGGGCGACAATCGCGTCAGACCCGTTGGCGCCGATCGTGCCCAAGTTGGTGATGTTGTCGTCGATCCGCAACGTCCCGTCGGCGGCGGCCGCCATCAGGCCGGAATTGCTGACGGTGTGTCCGGTGTCGATGACGAGAAGTCCTGAATCGGCGCTGCCGAGCGGCTTCGCCTCGATGGTGCCGTCTGCGCCGTTGATCAAAGTCAGACGACCATCGCCTTGGCCGATCGTGCCGCTGCCTATGATGGTGTTGTCGACGTTGACGAGGGTAGCGGCGGTGCCGCTGACGCCGACGATCAAATTCGAGGCGGTCGGCCCCAGGAGTTGGAACTTGCCGCTATCCAGGAGATAGACAGTGCCGTTGATGGCAAGCGTCGGATCGGCGCCTGACGAATTGAGCTGGAATGTCCCGTAGTTGGCGATCTCATTGAACAATTCGAGTGCGCCGCCGGAAACGACGTTGACGATCGCGCCGTTGACGATCAAGAGACCCGACGCGCTTTCGTGCTTATCGAGCGTCACTTTGACAGGGGTTTTGATGTTGACGAATTGCGGCGCCGCCGGCGCGCTAAGGTCGCTCCAATTCGCTGGCGCTTCCCAAGTTCCGTTAGATGTGGAGGTCCAATTGACGATCGGCGTAAGTTGCACGCCCGTCGGGCTTATAGTGGCTGGGCCGGTCTCCGTGGTTGGCCCGTTTTGACCGTTGACCAGAACGTTGATTGAGTACTCCGTGCCGCTGTTCTGCTGAGGCGTTTGTGGCAAGTTGATGAGTTCGAAGATCGGCGGAGTCGAACTGCCGTTGCTGTTGGGACCGGATTGCGGAGTTGGGTTGAGATTGTTGATGTTGTTAAGGATCTGAACCAGCGCTGGAACCAGCGCTTGCTCGATCGCGAAATTTGCCGCCGTCATCGGCGTGGTAGAGATATTCGGCGACTGGTTGGGGCCCTGGAACGATACGTTGGTCCAGACACCCGTCCGCCCAACTTGGGCGATGACGTCGCCGAACTGGTCGATCAGCTCATATTGGCCGAGGTGGCCATCATCCGGATTGGCAATCAACGCGAACGACATGCTCACGTTGCCAAGGTTGGCGTTGACGGTGGCGACCTGCTGCAGCGCGTAGCCGGCGGTGCCGCGGATGCCCATGGTCGCGACCGGTGTGCCGATCTTCATGTCGCCGGTATGGGCGACCTTGCCGGCGACGAAGGCGAAGCCGCCCTGGACCAGGTTGAACAGCGCGTCGTTCGAGGTTCCGTTCGGGTCGTAGACGTAATCGTTTAACGCCATCCGGGTGTTGGCGACGAGATTGAGCGCCGTGCCGTCCGGAAAGCCGATACCCGCCGAGGAATTGGCGCCGGTCTGGACCACGTCGTTCTTGTAGACCGCGTCACCGACATGCACCGCGACCGCGACGCCGTTGCGCATGACCGTGACATCGCCAACCACTTTTTCGATACGGCCGATCGAGCCAGCTGGAGGTGTCGTTTGCGCCTGCGCGTATTGTCCAGGAGCCGGCGAGCCCGCGAGCAGATCAACCAGGTCGCCGGTGATTCGTGCACCGTTCGGCGCTACGAGGTCCGCGTGATGCTCGGTGGAAAAATAGCCGGGGACGATGTGATGGTGGCCGTCGTGGCCGGTCAGGACGAGGTCCGGACCCTTGCGTTCGAGATGGCCGGTAAACAGCAGTTCCGCATCGGAAATGCTGACAGCGTCAGGATGAGATGCGTCGGCGTGAATTACGGACGGACCGGAGCCGTAACCGCCCTGCGACGCAGACGCGTAAGCCATTAAGCATGCCTCCCGCGACGCTCCCCTCGAGCGTCAGCGATAAGCCCGACCCCGGTTTCCAACTTGCGCGCCGTCACCCTTTGCAGGTCCCCGTGCCGTAGCGCGGTGGTAGGTATGCGATATCTTGGCGGTTCCGGCAAGGTCATTGTAAATGAAGGGTGAATGGGTTTTGCCGCTCTGCACCATTATCCTAAAGGTTAAGAAGTCCAGCCGGCGGTATCGGGATGCAGTGCCTCCGAAATAGATTGGCCGCGAGTGGGTGGCTTACACAAACGGTTGGGGGGAACCCCGGGAGCGCAAGACGATGACCGAGCGGCCGAGCGCGCTGCTGACGGACCTCTACCAGATCAACATGATCCAGGCCTACCTGGACCGTGGTGAAACCAGGACGGCTGTCTTCGAGTTTTTTGTCCGCAATCTGCCGCCGCGCCGCGGCTTCCTGGTCGCTTCCGGGCTGGAGCAGGCGCTCGATTATCTCGAAGGCTTGTGCTTTTCCGCCGCCGAAATCGACTGGCTCAAGAGCACCGGCCGGTTCGGCCAGAACCTGCTCGATTATCTCGCCGCGTTTCGTTTCACTGGCGATGTCCACGCCATGCCCGAAGGCACGGCGTTCTTTGCCAATGAGCCCACGCTGCGCATCACCGCGCCGCTGCCGCAGGCGCAATTCGTCGAGTTGCGGCTGATCAACATCCTGCATTTCCAGACTCTGATTGCCGCAAAAGCTGCGCGTGTCGTGCTGGCGGCGCCGGACAAGCTTCTGGTCGACTTTGGCTTCCGCCGCGCGCACGGCGCCGAAGCCGGCCTGATGGCCGCGCGCGCAAGCTACATCGCGGGCTTCGCCGGGACAGCAACAGTGCTCGCCGGCGAAGCGTTCGGCATCCCGCTCTACGGTACGATGGCGCATTCGTTCATCGAGGCGTTCGACGATGAGATGGCGGCGTTCGCGGCGTTCGCGAAGTCGCGGCCGGACAATCTCGTGTTTTTGCTCGACACTTACGACACCGAAGCGGCTGCACGAAAAGTCGTGACGCTGGCGCCGCGGCTCAAAGCGGAGAGGATCACGATCCGCGGAGTGCGTCTTGATTCCGGCGATCTCGTTGCACAGTCGCGCAGCGTGCGCGCTATCCTTGATGCTGGCGGACTGCGTGACGTGACGATCTTCGCGAGCGGCGGTCTCGACGAGGATTCGCTTGCTGCGCTGTTGCGGGCGAATGCGCCGATTGACGGGTTCGGCGTCGGCACCAGTCTCACCACATCCGCCGACGTGCCGACGCTCGATTGCGTCTACAAATTGCAGGAATACGCCGGTTTGCCGCGGCGCAAGCGCTCGGCGAACAAAGCGACCTGGCCCGGACGCAAGCAGGTGTGGCGCCGCTATGGCGCCGACGGCCGCATGATCGGCGATACGCTTGCTGCTGAGGGCGACGCGAAACAAGGCGAACCGCTGATCCAGCCGGTGATGCAAAACGGCAAACGCCTGCGGCCGTCGCCGTCGCTCGACGACATTCGCCACCACGCCAAGCGTGAGCTTGAACGATTGCCGGAGCCCTTGCGTGCGCTCGACCCAGCCGTGACCTATCCGGTCGAGATCGCCGACGAACTCAAAAAAGCCGCAGCTGAGTTTGATCGTCGAATGGAAACGATGAAGTGACGAGTTCGCAAATAATGAAAGAAAGCGCGACTATCGGCGGCAACGAAGTTCTGATCGTCATCGACGTGCAGAACGATTTTTGTCCGGGCGGTGCGCTTGCAGTGCCGCGCGGCGACGAGATCGTTCCGATCGTCAATCGTCTGGCGGCGCGCTTTCGTCACGTGGTGCTGACGCAGGACTGGCATCCGCCGGACATTTCTCGTTTGCTTCAAGTCATGCCGGCAAAAAGCCGTTCGACACCATCGCCGGTATCCTACGGCCCGCAGGTGTTGTGGCCGGACCATTGCGTGCAAGGCACGGCAAGGCGCCGCGTTTCATCCGGCGCTCGATATTCCGCACGCCGCGCTGGTGTTGCGCAAAGGCATGGAACCGACGATCGATTCCTATTCGGCGTTTTACGAAAACGACCGCAAGACTCCGACCGGGCTCGTCGGTTATTTGCGCGAACGCGGCCTGAGCCGCGTTTTCCTGGCCGGGCTCGCGTTCGATTTTTGCGTGCGCTATTCGGCCGAAGACGCCCAGCGCGAGGGCTTTACGGTTTTCGTGGTCGAGGACGCCTGCCGCGGCATTAACGTTGATGGGTCGGTCGCCGCGACCCACGCCAGCCTCGCAACCCTCGGCGTGGCCTGCATTTCCGCGCTCGCCGCGGCCTGAAGTTCCTGAAACCCTCTCTCCGGCATGCACTTACGGCAATGCAGCGGGCCGGTGTGTGCAACGCACAATAATCATTGACTCCGCGTTGAATGAGTCGGAACATTACGAAAATGTGAAAGACCCGGGTAAGTCCACAATGCGTCATCAATCGGCCGTGCCGCCGTCCAGTTTGCCCTCGCTGATGATGCCGTGTCCGGTATGTGCCGGGCGCATGGTCTACCAGACCCGCCGGCCGATTACCTCCGAAGTCGAAGACACCGTTTATGCCTGCCGCAGCTGCGGCGCGGAATTGATCCGCACCTGCGCGAGTCATGCCGGCAAGCCCAGCCAGAAGCCAACCCAGGTCAAAAGCGCCGAAGCGGCCTGACGCTTACTTCAATCCCATCTGCCGCAGCACGGCACGGCCGAGCAGACCGTAGGGATTGGCGAACGTCTCGAAAATTTCGAAGTGATTGTAGTTCTCGCCGACGATCAGTTCGGCCGGTTTGCCCGCCGCTTTCACCGCAGCAAAAAATTCGCGCGCCTGGCGCTGAAATTCCGGCGTCTCGCAGGTGCCGTGTGCAATGAGAAGCGGCATCGTCAGGCCGTCGAGATGGCGAAGCGCACTCAAGCCCTGCTCCATCTCGTCGGTGAATTTGACGTAGGCCGAGCGCTTCGACAGCCGCACCGGCTCGAGGTCGTACATGCCGCTGATCAGCAGCGCGCCTTTGCAGAAATCGGCCGGCAACCCTTCTTCGCGCCAGCCGCGCGACAGTGCGGTGGAGGAAAGGTGCGAGCCGGAGGAATGTGACGAGATGTAAAGCCGATTGCGGTCGCCGCCAAAACTTTCGGCGTTGCGCCACACCCACGCGATCGCGCGGCTGACTTGTTGGTACATCGGGAACAGATCGCCGCCGGCCTGATCGACATTGATAAAGTCGAGCACGACGGCATGCGCGCCGGCGCCTACCAACGGTTCGGCGACCAGCGCATTGGCGGCGGCGCTGCCGACGCGCCAGCCGCCGCCATGGATGAAGATGTTGATCGGCGCGCCACCCGCCGGCGGCGAGGGCGTGCGGTAAATGTCGAGCATTTCATGTTCGCTCGGCCCATAGGCGACACGCTGCGGCGCGCCAAGCGCTGCGCGCGTCCGCGCGCTGGCGGCGGCGATCCGCGCCAGCACGAGATCGCGGTTCGGTGCGAAGACCAGCTGATCGTAGCCGTCGTCGAGCGTCTTCTGGTCCAGGTCACGCCAAACCAGCGGACCACGTGCGGCTGCTTTTTCTTGCATTCCTATTCCTTTCACTCCCCTCCCCCTTGCGGGGAGGGGTGGGGGTGGGGGTCGAGAGGTTCTGCGAGAGCGTCGACGGTTTTACGTCGCCTCACTAGCCCCCACGCAACCCTCCCCAACAAGGCGGGAGGGAAATTGTTGCTACCCCAAATTCAGTTCCTTGAAAAAGTCATTTCCCTTGTCGTCGATGACGATGAAGGCGGGGAAGTCGACCACCTCGATGCGCCAGATCGCCTCCATGCCGAGCTCCGGATATTCCACGGTCTCGACTTTCTTGATGCAGTGCTCGGCGAGGTTCGCGGCGGCGCCGCCGATCGAGGCGAGATAGAAGCCGCCGTATTTCTTGCAGGCGTCGCGAACGGTCGCGGCGCGGTTGCCTTTCGCCAGCATCACCATCGAGCCGCCGGCGGCCTGGAAATCGGCAACGAAGGAATCCATCCGGCCCGCGGTGGTCGGCCCGAACGCGCCCGAGGCGTAGCCTTCCGGCGTCTTCGCCGGGCCGGCGTAGTACACTGGATGATTCTTGAAATAGTCCGGCAGCGGTTCGCCGCGTTCGAGCCGCTCGCGCAATTTGCCGTGGGCGGCATCGCGCGCCACGATCATCGGGCCTGACAGCGACAGCCGGGTCTTGATCGGATATTTGGCCAGCTGCGCCAGGATGTCCGGCATCGGCTTGTTGAGGTCGATCTGCACCACGTCGCCGCCGAGCTTCGAGGCGTCGATCTCGGGCAGATATTTTGCCGGATTGTGTTCGAGCTCTTCCAGGAACACGCCGTCGCGGGTGATCTTGCCGAGCGCCTGGCGGTCGGCCGAGCACGACACGCCAAGCCCGATCGGCAGCGAGGCGCCGTGCCGCGGCAGCCGGATCACGCGCACGTCGTGGCAGAAATATTTGCCGCCGAATTGTGCGCCGACGCCGAGCGCCTGCGTCATCTGTTGGATCTCGCGCTCCATCTCCTTGTCGCGGAAGGCGTGGCCGTCCTCGGAGCCGTGGTCCGGCAGCGTGTCGTAATATTTGCAGGACGCGAGCTTGACCGTCTTCATGGTCATTTCGGCAGAAGTGCCGCCGATGACGATGGCGAGATGGTACGGCGGGCAGGCGGCGGTGCCGAGCGTCAGCACTTTTTCTTTCAGGAACGGCAGCAATCGTTCGCGCGTCAGGATCGACGGTGTGCCCTGGAACAGAAACGACTTGTTGGCCGAGCCGCCGCCCTTGGCGATGAACAAAAACTTGTAGGCGGCGTCATGCTCGCCCGCTCCTTCGGCGTAAAGTTCGACCTGCGCCGGCATGTTCGAGCGGGTGTTCTTCTCCTCGAACATCGAAATCGGCGCGAGCTGCGAGTAGCGCAGATTGCGTTTGAGATACGCATCGCGCGCGCCCTCGGCGAGCGCCGCTTCGTCGCCGCCGTCGGTCCAGACCAGTCGGCCCTTCTTGCCCATGATGATCGCGGTGCCGGTGTCCTGGCACATCGGCAGAATGCCGCCGGCGGCGATGTTGGCGTTCTTGAGAAAGTCGTAGGCGACAAATTTGTCGTTATCCGACGCCTCCGGGTCCTCGACGATGTGCTTGAGGCTCGCAAGATGCGCGGGGCGCAGCAGATGATTGATGTCGGTGAACGCCGCCTCCGCCAGCGCCCGCATCGCCTCGCGCGGCACCACCAGCACCTCCTCGCCCATGACGCGTTCGACGCGGATGCCGTCCGCGGAGATTTTGCGGTACGGCGTTTGATCCTTGCCGAGCGGAAACAGCGGCGTGTGCTTGTAGGGCGGCGTCGGATGCGAGGTGAGGGGGGCGTTCATGGGTTTCTCAATTCATTTTTCTGTCGACGAGATTGTAGTCGTCACGCCCGCGCTTGTCGCGGGCATCACCTATTACCCTGCCGGGCGAGCCGATAAATTGGAGAGTTTTTCCAAACTCTCGTTATTATCAGAATCATCTCCACATTGTTTATGACGACAAACTGGTGATTCATTCGTTCAATCAGGACTATTTTGTCGAGCAGAACCGAAAACTCTTTGGTACCAAACCCGAATTGGAGCGTTCACTTTTGGGGCGCCCATCGCGTCCTCCGCCCATTGTTCAAATTTGAGCCTACAATCGAGCCGGCACGGCTTCGACGCCCGTGTCTTGCCCCACGATGAAGGAGCCGAAAATGCCAACCTTCAAGCTTCCGTTGTCCGGCGATGTCGTGCAGTCGATCAATCCGTTCACGGCATTTATGACCGGCGGCCAGTTCGGGCTGGTCAACATCAACATGGGTCAATCGAGCGAACCCGAAGTCGAGGAAGATGTCCTGTCCGACGTTGCCAGCTACGGCAAGCAACTTGGCCGCATTGGCGACGTGCTGATCGTGTTGCTGGCGCACTTCCATCCGCGGGACCCGTTGACCGCGGAAGAGACCGCCGCGATCGGGGCGCTCAAGGACATGCTGAACAAAATCGCGGACGTGAAAGAAAAGCATCACAGGGCGGCATTGCGGCCATGAAGCCCGTAGGATGGGTAGAGCGGAGCGAAACCCATCATCTTTTTTGTTACCGGCCGGCCCAAGGTGGGTATCGCTTCGCTCCACCCACCCTACACCAGGGCACCATCGGTCACCGCATCACCACCGACATTTCACCCTGCGCCTTGCGTGTCGGCTTTACGGTGATCTCGACGTCTTGTCCGAGCGCGGTCAGAAATTCCATAAGCCGTCCTACCGAGAAGTTGCCCGCCCGGTTGCGCAACAGTGCCGAAACATGCGGTTGCTTGATGCCGAGGATTTCGCTTGCCCGCGCTTGCGTCAGGCCCCGCTCCTTAACGATCTTGTAGATTTGCAGCGTCAGGCGGGCCTTGAGCAGTTCTTGTTCCGGATTCGGAAGGCCGAGATCGGCGAACAGGTTGCGGCTGCCCTTCGTCGCCTGTACCTTTGCCTTGCTCATTTAGTTACGACTTTCCCTGTAATGCGCGTCCGCCTCCTGACCGACGTCGCGGCCTGATTCGAATCGGCGCCGGTCGCCCATGCGCATGTTCTTAGGGCGAGCACAGCAACCTTTTGCCTTGTGCGGCTTGCAAAGAAGACACCCAGCACGACCAGACTTTGGACGCTTTCTTTTGAAGTTCATGCTCCGACCCAGGGGGGGTATCAATTTACCGTTGCTCGCAGCGATGATTGTAATCGTCATGCCCGCGCTTGTCGCGGGCATCCACGCCTGGCCTTCATTGAAGTAAGAAAGACGTGGATGGCCGGAACAAGTCCGGCCATGACGCCCGCACCGAGTGTGAGACGTAACCTTGGCTCGTCATACGCGGGCTCGACCCGCCTATCCATGCCGACGTGCCGCACGCGACGTGCCCGACCGCAACGTCTCTTAGGTCAAACATCAGCGTGGATTGCCGGATCAAGTCCGGCAATGACGAACGAGAGAGCGCGGGGATTGCGAGAACGGGTGGGCTCGGCGCGAAGCGTAACGCCCGCGCATCAGGTCTGAATGTTGAGCAGCGCCTGCGTCGTCTGTTGGTCGGCCTTGATCACGTCGGCGTTGGCGGCGGACTCGTAGGTGGCGATCGCCTGCTGGATGAGTTCGCTGGCGATGTCGACGTTCGGCGCCGAGACATTGCCGTTCTGGTCGGCGTAGGGCGCGGTCGGGTCGTACGCCGTCACGGTGCCCGGCTGGGCGTTGGAAACGACCGCCTTGGTGCCGCCGCCCGAGGTGGCAACCTGATTGACCTGCTGGGCGGTATAGGCAGGCTGATATTGGGCTTGCACCGCCGCGCTTGCGGATGTGGTCGGGCCATCCGAGTTCGCGTTGGCGACGTTGTCGGCCGAAACCTGTAGCCGTTGCGTAGCGGCGGCCAGGCCCGAAGCTGCAATGGACAAGATGGAACTCATGGCGCTTCCATACGGCCTGGCACGCTAACCGGACGTGGCGCGGTTCATTACAATTTTAGCGAACGGGGTAGGTAGGAGCGCGTATCGGTTATGCCGTTGAACGCTTCGTGCTAGCCCAACTGTCCTACGATTTGCTCCGCCCACCCGCCTGGCGCTCCGCGTATGTGTCCACGAGCGCCCGGATCATGCGCTGATAGGGCACGCGGCGTTTTTTGGCTTCGCGCTTGAAGAAATCGAGACTGCGGCGGGAAAGCGACAACGTCACTTTTACGTTGTCTTCCCGCAGCACGAGATCATCCGGCCGGGGCAGGAAATCCTCGATCACGCGGATGCGGCCGATTTCGCCGGTGGTGTATCTAACGGTTCTGTTGCTCATAGAGTCTCTTTCCTTCGGCCGGGACATTGATTAGCCCATCTGTGCCGAACGCTGCTAGGGTTGCCGCACATCATCGGCTTTTTCGGGGGCGACAAATCCGATGCCGCAAACTGCGCCGCTTAGTCCGGCGGAAGCGACCGTGCTGCTCGCTCCGAACAGGGCGACGCCGATCAAGGCCATCAAGGCGACGCTGCTGCTCCTTCTCACCACCGGAGTTCTGCGCCTCGAACAGAGCGAAGCGCTCGGCATCTTTCGCAACAGGAAAATCGCGCATCTGCGCATTGCCGCGGAACCGAGCAACGCGCCGCCCGAAGTCGTCGCCTTGCTTGACGTGGTGCGTGCCGCCCAGGCCGACGGCGGCAAGATCAAGGACACGATCAAGGCGGCGGAGAAAGCTTTCGGACCGGCCTGTTGGCAATTCAATTCCAAATTTGTTGTTCCCGCGTTGATCGCGCGAGGGTTGCTGACGCAAAGAAAATTTCTGGTCGTGAGAATTTTCCATCTGACGCCGGCCGGCGAAAAGGAGCAGGCGCAGCTAAAGTCCGATCTGTTCAAGGCCGACGATGTCGCGCGGCTGCTCAAGTCCGATCCGGCGCAGGCCGCGGCGCTCGCGGCGACCCTCGGTACCACCGTCTTGTTGAGCGACAAGCTCACCCGGCAATTCAAGCCGCTTGCCGACGCCATGCGGATGAACCGAGACGGCGGGGACGCGGGCGTCGTTAGCGATACCAGCCCTCACCACGGCGGCTTCGACTTCGGAAGCTTTGATCTGGGCAGTTTCGACCTAGGGAGCTTTGACCTCGGGAGTTTCGATCTCGGGGGCGCCGTGGACTCTTTCCACGGCGGGTTCAGCGACGGCGGCGGTGGTGATGGCGGCGGCGGGGATAGCGGCGGCGGCGGTCATCACTGACGGCGTCTAGCGGCATTATCGTTTTCTGTGTCAGGTGTGATAAGTATCACGCACGTCGGGCGAAAATCGCGCGATAAAGGGCAGGGCAGCCGCACGATCGCGCGGCGAATTCGTTGGGGGGATTTCATGGCTGATCGCCAATGGTACACCGCAATTGGCGGCCAGCAGGCCGGTCCATATTCGGATCAGCGGCTGAGCGAGATGGTCGCTTCCGGCGCGGTACGGGCGGATACGTTCGTCTGGTGCGCCGGCATGACCGAATGGGCGGCGGCCGGCGACATTCCGGGCCTGATGCCGCGGGCGCGGCCGGCGCCGCCACCTCCGCCACGGCCGGGGCCGCCGCAGGCGCCGCGCGGTCCCGCCGCGCCTGCGCAGCGACGTGCGGCCCCTGGTCCGGCGGCTGGCGCGCAAGGTCCAGGTCGCGGACAAGATTTCGGGCAAAACTTCGGACAAAATTTTGGACAGTCATTCGGACAAGCCGGCGGGGAAAACGTCGGCCAAAGCTTCGGTCAAGCTTTCTCCTCGCACGTTCCAGCTGACGCTGAAGCGCTGTCGACCACGATCGGCATATGGCCGTTGTTGGGGCGCGGGCTCCTGGTCGTTCTCGCGCAAATCACCATCGTCGCCACGCCATGGGCGATGACGGCGTTCTACAAATGGTTCATCGAAAGCCTCGTTTTACCAGGCCAGCAGCGTGCCGGTTTTGCCGGCAAGCCGATGGATATCTGGTACATCTTCATGCTGTACGCGTTCGTGAGCCTGTATTCGGGATACTTCCTTGAATACTTCTTGCTGTACCTGCCGTTCTTCTACGTTTTCTGGGAGCTCAGCACGATTCTGGTGCCGCTGATCAAGCTGGCGATCATCGCGTTCCTGCTGCTGATCATCATAAAATGGGTGGTGCAAAATACGGTGTGGGAGGGTCAAAGCGGTCCGCTCACGTTCACCGGCAGCTATTTGCTGATGCTGGTCTGGTACGTGTTCACCGCGATCTCCTTCATCACCATTGTCGGTTGGGCCTGGGTCGCGGCGGCGTGGATCCGCTGGATGTGCCGGCATCTCGAAGGCGGCAACCGGCAGCTCGTCTTTATCGGCGGAGGTTGGGACATTCTCTGGAGAACGTGGCTGTTCGCGATTTCGTGCATTTTCGTCATCCCAATTCCGTGGACGCTGCACTGGATCACGACCTGGTACATCTCGCAGTTCGCGCTGAGCCACGAGCGAGCGCCGGCCTGATGCGATGCGCCGTCGCCAGCTGAGTTAGCGGCGACCGGATTGATTCAAAACGCGCGGCACTCGCGAGATACTTGCGCGGTGCCGCCCGCCGCCTTGACCGGCATGGCATAAGTTTTTTTCGCCGCGGCGCCGTTCGACACCGCGCCGAGGATCATCGTCGTCTGCGCCGATGATGGTCCCCTGGCGCCGACCACATACGCATAGATTTTGCAGCGCAAACGCTTGTTGCATTTGTTTTGCAGCCCGATCACGAATGTGAATTTGGTGCCGTGGGTCTCGTAGTCGCCGGTCTCCTCGATGCAGGCCGATTGCCCGGTGGTGCCGGCGTCAGGCAGCGGAAGCGCGCCTTGCGGTTTGTCGTGAGACACGGCGGCACCAGGCAGTGGATTCGGCGGCAGCGTTTGCACGGGCTGTTCTTGTGCACCCGGCGGCGGAGCCGCATCTTCAGCCGCAGCAGCGATCGGTCCTGCGCCGAGAATGAACGCGAACGCAAACATCCGTGACATCAAACCAAGTTTCATCGGCGTGTTCCGGCGTGCGGCTTGGTCGGCATTACGCACCAAGGCCTTTATCCTTCAGCGCACCGCCGATTTCGTCGAGCACCGCCGGATCGTCGATCGTGGCCGGCATGGTCCAGCTCTCGCCGTCTGCGATTTTCTTCATGGTACCGCGTAGAATTTTGCCGGAGCGCGTTTTCGGCAGGCGGCCGACGGTGATCGCGAGCTTAAACGCCGCGACCGGGCCGATCTTGTCGCGCACCAGCGCGATGCACTCTCTCTCGATTTCTGTCGGTGGCCGGTTGACGCCGGATTTAAGAACGATGAAGCCGCACGGCACTTCGCCCTTGAGCTCGTCCTTGATGCCGAGCACGGCGCACTCGGCAACGTCAGGATGCGCTGCCAGCACTTCTTCCATGCCGCCGGTCGAGAGGCGGTGGCCGGCGACATTGATGATGTCGTCGGTGCGGCCCATGACGAAGAGGTAGCCGTCCTCGTCCTTGAAGCCCGCGTCGGAGGTTTTGTAGTAGCCGGGAAATTCCGCGAGGTAGCTTTCCCGGAAGCGCTCGTCCGCCTGCCATAGTGTCGGCAGGCACGCCGGCGGCAGCGGCAGCTTGACCACGATTGAGCCCATCTTGTTTGCCGGCACGTCGCGGCATGACTCATCGACCACGCGCACGTCGTAGCCCGGCATCGCTACTGTCGGCGAGCCGTGCTTGATCGGCAGCATGCCGAGGCCGACCGGATTGCCGGCAATCGCCCAGCCGGTTTCGGTCTGCCACCAATGATCGATCACTGGCACCTTGAGCAGATCTTCGGCCCATTCCAGCGTCGGCGGATCGGCGCGCTCGCCGGCCAGAAACAGCGCGCGGAATTTCGACAGATCGTATTGGGCAAGCAGCTTGCCCTGCGGGTCTTCTTTTTTGATGGCGCGAAATGCCGTCGGCGCGGTGAACAGCGCGCGGGCGCCGTGCTCGGAAATCACCCGCCAGAACGCGCCGGCATCGGGCGTGCCGACCGGCTTGCCTTCATAGAGGATCGAGGTGCAGCCGTGCAGCAGCGGTGCGTAGACGATGTAGCTGTGGCCGACGACCCAGCCAATGTCTGAAGCCGTCCACCACACTTCGCCTGGCTCGATGCCGTAAAGATTTTTCATCGACCATTTGAGCGCGACCATGTGGCCGCCATTATCGCGCACGACGCCCTTGGGGCGTCCGGTCGTTCCCGAGGTGTAGAGAATGTAGAGCGGGTCGGTCGCGGCGACCGGCACGCAATCGTAGACCGAGCGCGCGTGAATGAGCGCGTGGTCGCGCATCGTCGCCCAATCGTGGTCGCGGCCGGGAAGGAGCGAAGCTTCCGCCTGCGGCCGTTGCAGAATGAGACAGGCATCGGGCTTGTGCTCGGCGATTGTGATCGCCTCGTCGAGCAGCGGCTTGTAATGCACGATACGGCCGGGCTCGATGCCGCAACTCGCTGACAGAATGACTTTCGGTTTGGCGTCGTCGATGCGGGTCGCCAATTCGCGCGCGGCGAAGCCGCCGAACACCACCGAATGAACAGCGCCGATGCGCGCGCAGGCGAGCATCGCGATCACCGCCTCCGGCACCATCGGCATATAAAGAATGACGCGGTCGCCCTTGTTGACGCCGAGATCGCGCAGCAGCACCGCCAGCACCTGCGTCTCGGTCAGCAGGCGATGATAGGTGATGGTGCGTTTGCTGCCGGCGAGCGGCGAGTCGTAGATGATGGCGGCTTGATCGCCGCGGCCAGCGTCGACCTGGCGATCGACGGCATTGAAGCAGGTGTTGGTGACGCCGCCCGGAAACCAGCGGCCGTAAATACCGGCATCCGGATCAAACGTCGCCTTGGGCTGTTCGAACCATGCGAGATCGGCGGCGGCCTCGGCCCAAAAGCCCAGCGGATCGCGCTGCCAGCGCGCGTAAATCTCGTGGTAGCGGCTCGAACGGGCGTCCATGACGCTTCACTCCCGGTTACGGTTCTTACCTCATTTTCAATCCCACGCCGTAGCCTTTGCAAGCCGCGTCGCGCCAGCATCTCCGCTATGCATCACAACGCTGGCGTCAAAGCGTGCGCTTTGATCTATGTCACCATTCGTTTCGTTCCAGCCCTGCGGCCCAAGCTCCATCGCCCAAACTCGACCATCCAAGTGATCACCGATCCGCTGTTCTATCTCCTCGCCATTCCGGCGGTGACCCTGATCGGGCTCGCCAAGGGCGGGTTCGCGGGCCTCGGGATGATCTCGACGCCGTTGCTGGCGCTGGTCGTGGCGCCGCTCGAAGGCGCGGCGATCCTCCTGCCGATCCTCATCGTTCAAGACGCGATCTCGGTGTGGACCTATCACCGCGCCTGGAGCGCCTGGAACCTGAAAGTCTTGCTGCCCGGCTCGGTGCTCGGCGTCGGCGCCGGCTGGGTATTCGCGAGCTATCTCTCCAACGCCACGATCGAACTAACCGTCGGCGCGATCGCGCTGCTGTTCGTGCTTCACGCCTGGTTCGGCACGCTGGCGGCGCGCCTATCTCGGTCAGCCGCCGGCGAAACCGCAGCGGCCGCATCCGGCTATGGGCATTGTCTGGGGCGCGCTGTCGGGGTTTACGTCAACTCTGGTGCAGGTCGGCTCGCCGCCGTTTCAGATCCACATGCTGCCGCAGCGCCTCGACAAGTTCACGCTGGTCGGGACCACGGTGATTTTCTTCGCCATCCTCAATTTGATGAAGATCGTGCCGTATTTTGCGCTCGGAGAGTTCTCGGCGCGCAACCTCGTTACGTCCGTTGTGTTGCTGCCGATCGCCGTCGCCAGCAACTTTGTCGGCATCTGGCTCGTCCGCAAAACACCCACCGAGCAATTCTACAAGATCGCCTACGTCCTGATGCTGCTGATCGCAATTGCGCTGCTTTGGCAGGGCGCAAGGGGCTTCGGTCTTTGACGCGACGGCTAACCGATCATCTTTTCGTTTACCGTTTCGCTGGCGGCATCTGAGTTCCGCCCTATTCGCCATTTGCCATTTTCGCTACGCTCAACGGCCAGGGAGGCGACCAATGGCCACGGCCTATGACGTTGATCTCGACCGCAACGCGGCGAATTTCCAGCCGCTGACGCCGCTGACGTTTCTCGAGCGCGCGGCTGCGGTCTATCCGGACCAGACTGCGATCGTACACGGCGCGCGGTCGTGGAATTACCGGCAGTTTTATGCGCGCGCCCGGCAATTGGCGTCGGCGCTGACGCGGCGCGGCGTCAAGCGCGGCGATACCGTCACGGTGATGCTCGCCAACACGCCGGCGATGGTCGAGGCGCATTACGGAGTGCCGATGGCGGGCGCCGTGCTCAACACGCTCAATACCCGGCTCGATGGCGCCATTCTCGGCTTCACGCTCGATCATGCTGAATCGAAAGTGCTGATCGTCGATCGCGAATATTCCAAGGTGATGAAAGAGGCGTTGGCGGGCGCCAAAGCCAAGCCTCTGATTATCGATTACGACGACCCGGAATTCACCGGCGCGGGTGAGCGCCTGGGCAGCCTCGAATACGAGGAATTCCTCCGCGAGGGCGATCCCGATTTCGCCTGGCAAATGCCGGGCGACGAGTGGGATGCGATTTCGCTCAACTACACCTCTGGAACCACCGGCGATCCCAAGGGCGTCGTCTATCATCATCGCGGCGCGTATCTGCTCGCGATGGGCAACGTCCTGACCTGCGGCATGGCCAAGCACCCGGTCTATCTGTGGACGCTGCCGATGTTTCATTGCAACGGCTGGTGCTTTCCATGGACGCTGTCGATTGTCGCCGGCACTCATGTCTGCCTGCGCGCGGTGCGCGCGGCGCCGATCTTCGATGCGATTGCAACCCACAAGGTGACGCATCTGTGTGGCGCGCCGATCGTGATGTCGACGCTTCTTAACGCGGCGGCCCAGGAGAAAAAGCCGCTGCCCCATGTCGTGCAATTCGCGACTGCTGCCGCACCGCCGCCCGAAGTGGTGCTGGCGGAGATGAAGGCCGCCGGTTTTAACGTCACGCACCTCTATGGGCTGACCGAGACCTACGGTCCAGCAAGCATCAACGACTGGCATCGCGAATGGGACGGGCTTGCCTCCGAGCAGCAGGCGGAGAAAAAAGCCCGCCAGGGCGTGCGCTATCCGGTGCTGGAAGGGCTCGACGTGCTGCGACCCGGACTCAATGCAGCCCGTGCCGCGCGACGGCCAGACGCTGGGCGAGGTGATGTTCCGCGGCAACGTGGTGATGAAAGGCTATCTGAAAAACAAGCCGTCGACCGACGCGGCGTTTTCCGGCGGCTGGTTTCACTCCGGCGATCTCGGCGTCGTCCATCCCGATGGCTACATCCAGCTCAAGGACCGCTCCAAGGACATTATTATTTCCGGCGGCGAGAACATTTCCTCGATCGAGGTGGAAGACGCGCTCTACAAACATCCGGCGGTCTCCGCCGTCGCCGTGGTGGCCAAGCCTGACGATAAATGGGGCGAGACGCCGTGCGCATTCGTCGAACTCAAGCCCGGCGCGAAGGCCACGCCAGAGGAGTTGATCGCCTGGTGCCGCTCGCACCTCGCCGCCTACAAATGCCCGCGCTTTGTCGTGTTCGCCGACATTCCGAAAACCAGCACCGGGAAGATTCAAAAATTCAAGCTGCGCGGCGTGGCGAAAGAGGTGTGAGCAAGCGCGAAGTTAAAAACATCACGTCCGCCTCCACTTTCGCGGAGACGGTGCCGTCACAATAGGCTTTCAAACTGATGGACTAATGTACGCTGGCGTCTTGTCGGAGCCGGGCGATCTCGTCCTTGACGTGCAACTTGCGTCGTTTGAGTTCCGCGATTTGCAGATCGTCGGCTGACGGGTGGGCTATTGCTTCGCTGATTTCCTGATCAAGTGACTGGTGCCGCTTCTCTAGCTCTACGAGATGAGCTTCGATCGCCATATGGCCGCCTCCTTGCGTCTGTTACCCCTGCCCCTTTTAAGCGGGATGCTACACAAGTATGACTACATTTAAGCATACTCCTTTTTATCGGCGGCGAAAATCCCCGCTGTGCACCGCAGGCCTGCGCCCTTGTGGGTTTTTGTCCAAAACACGATAATTAATAGGAACTTACCTGCTGTTAGCCGGTGCCGCAGGGCGTGCAAAACGTGACTAAGGCGCGACCGGGGCGGCGATGACACAAGAGGAAGAGCGCGAGCTTCGCGCGCAACTTGCGCAACTGCAGCAAGAGCATCGCGACCTCGACGTCGCGATTGCGGCGCTGCAGGGCTCGCGCGGCGCCGACATCATCCAGGTTCAGCGCCTGAAGAAGCGCAAGCTGCAACTGCGCGACCGCATCACCTTCATCGAAGACCAGCTGACGCCGGACATTATCGCCTAGCTGTGATTCAGGCGCGGCGCGCAGCCTTGGAGCCCCGTTGCGCCTTGCGCGCGTACATCGCCGTATCCGCGCGCGCGAGCAGATCGGCTGGCGCATCGAGCGGGCCGATCGGCGTCACGCCGGCGGACGCACCGACCACAAGGGTCGATGTGCTCCAGCGCACGGGCGTGGTGTACACGGCCGCTTCCAGTGCTTCCGCCTTGGCTGCAGCTTCTTCCTCAGTGACGTTCCACAACAGCACCACGAATTCGTCACCGCCGATGCGCGCGACGATGTCGGAAGTGCGGACCTTGCGGACAAGCGCCGCGGCCACTGCCTTCAGGACGGCGTCGCCGGCGGCGTGGCCGTGCCGATCATTGACCGGCTTGAAGCCGTCGAGATCGAGGTAGATGAGCGCGGCACTCACGCCGTAGCGTTTGACGTAAGCAAGCGAGCGCTTGAGTTCGCGTTCGAAGCCGCGGCGATTGAGCGTCTCGGTGAGGGGATCGACGTCGATCCTCGCTTCGAGTTCGCTGATCCGGGTTTGCGAGGCTCTAAGTTCGGCTGCGAGCCGCTCGACCTCGGCGGCAAGCCGCATCGGAATCGCGCGCGAGCGCTGCTTCGGAGCTGCAGGCTGTGCAGGGCTAACGGCTTTCTGCCTTTGTCCAACGACCCGCGCCTCGTGCCGCGATCGTAAATCGAGCGGCTTCCTCCGCGGTTTGGCCGATTTGTGTTTCACCTGATGTTTCACTTGGCCCCGGTCCGAATCCCCAAAGCGCGTCAGTTCGAATCGTCTGAGGGACCTTAGCGTGGCGGATGCAGCCAAATCAGGATGATCGCTGGACTTCGGCGCATGCGGCGGATTGACGCAGGTCAAATGTGAGCGAAGCTGCGTCTCAATCGGCCTGAAAAAACGCGATCGGCTTGATTTCGGTGTCGCCAAAAACCGCTGCAGTCAGCGGACCGCCGAAGACCGCGCCGGTATCGATGTTGAGGCGGTTGGTTCGCAAATCCGGATTGCGGCCCCTCGTTGGGGTGTGGCCGTGCACGATCAGCCGCCCATGATCGCGACGGTCCGAAAGGAAAGGCTCCCTGATCCAGATGAGGTCGGCGTCGCGCTGGGCATTGTACGGCTTGTTGGGATCGATGCCGGCATGGACAAAGAACCGGCGGCCATCGTCGTAGCTCAACGGCAGTGAACGCAGCCAATCCAGATGCGCACTCGGCAGGTCGCCCGCGTTGCGGACGCCGTAGCTGCGGAGCGTTTCGGCTCCGCCTTGTGTCAGCCAGTCGTTTGCCGGGACGGTGCCGTCGATAACGTCGAGTGCGATCGCCTCGTGGTTTCCCGTCAGCGCAATGACCTGCTCTGGCCGTCGGGCCTGAAGATCGCGCAGATAGTCGATCACGCCAGCACTCTGCGGCCCGCGGTCAATGTAGTCGCCGAGAAAGACAAATGTCGTCGGCCGGCCATCGGCATATTTTTCGCAATGCACCATCAGGCTCTGCAGCTTGCGCAGCGAGCCGTGGATATCGCCAATAGCGAAAATCAGGGACATTAGGCTCTGCTTAACCGTATTCTCGCCGCTTCAAATGATGGCCACAATCAGGCAACATTGTTCAGTTGCCGTTCAACCCGTAAGTGGGAGTTTAGGTCCCGGGGGTCGGTTAGACATCGGATGCAAGTTGAGGTGATGCCATGAAAAAGGTTCTGACTGTTATCGCCTTGGCCGCAACGCTCGGCGTAACGGCAGTGGTGACGTCTAGCCCTGCGGATGCCTGGTGGCGCGGCGGCGGCTGGGGCTGGCGCGGCGGTTGTTGCTGGGGTGGTGGCTGGCGCGGTCCTGGTCCATGGGTCGCCGGCGCGGTAGTTGGCGGCGCGGTTGTGGGTGCGGCAGTGGCTTCCAGGCCGTACTACTACAACGGTTATTACTACCCCAATGGCCCGTACCCGTATTACGGCGGCTGCCGCCGGGTTTGGAACGGCTACTATTGGACGCGCGCCTGCTACTAACAGATGATGCGTGCACTGCTTCGAACATCACCTGTCGCCCGGCGGCGATTGTCATAAAATTTGCCGCCGGCGGCGGATTGCACGCCGCTCCTAACTTCCGCCTAAGAATTGCTGCTCAATGATCTGGGCGGCAAGAATTTGAGGCTCGCGCTCGTGGCGCTGATTGCGCTCGCGGGTGGTAGCCACCCAATCGTGAGGAGAGCACATGCACAAGTCGCTGATTGCGCTGGCCGGCGCGGCGAGTATCGGCCTCGTGTCGGTCGCTGCGACGCCGAGCCCGGCAAATGCCTGGTGTGTCGGTTGCGCAGTAGGCGCCGGAATTGTCGGCGGTCTTGCTGCCGGCGCCATTATCGGGAGCGCTGCCGCGAACAACCCCTATTACTATCCTCCGGGTTACTACTATCCGCCACCTGCGCCCGGCTATTATCCGCCACCGCCTGACGGCTATTATCCGCCGCCGCCGCAAGGCTATTACCCGCCACCTCCTGACGCTTATTACCCGCCACCTCCCGGCGCGGCTGCGCCGCCCGCACCCGCCTATGCGCAGCTCGCGCCCGGCTGCCATTGGGCAAAGCACAAGGTCTGGGTCGAAGGAGCCGGTTATCAGGTGCGGACAGTTCAGGTCTGTCACTGATCGCCCGGTATACCCGTGAATTTAACCGGTCGGCTTCTATAAGCCGGCCGGTTTCTTTTTGTGCCGATGCGATTCCTCAACTGAACCGTGACACTTGATGGGCCGCTCACTGTCATCCTGGCGGGATGCCTGGACCGCCAATGCGCAACGCCGCGGCAGGCCCGCGCATCGTGAGTTCGCTGAGCGCGCGCGCGATTTTTTGCGGACCGTCGCTTTCGCGTCGCTTGGCCTTGTCGTGCTGGTGCGCGAATTTACCCAGCCTGCTGTCGCAACCCTGCGTGACCGTGCGCTACGCGCATGGTCGAACCGGCCGGCGTGGGCGGTGATGGCGTTTGTTGGCATGGCCATCGTCTTTGTCGCTTTCTACGTGGCGCTCGCTGGCATCCTCTACTTCACGCAGCGCTCGATGATGTATTTCCCGGAAACGGTCCACACCACACCGGCTCAAGCCGGCCTGCCCGAGGCGCAGGAGGTTAATCTGACGGCGTCTGACGGCGCGCGGATCGTCGTCTGGCATGTCGCGCCGCGTCACGACAAACCTGTCATCGTCTATTTTCACGGCAATGGCGGCGCGCTGCGTTACCGTGTCGATCGCTTTCGCAAGCTGATGGAAAGTGGCGTTGGTTTGGTTGGTGTCGAGTACCGCGGCTTTGGCGGTTTGAGTGGCAGCCCGACCGAAGCCGGGCTGGTTGCAGATGCCGAAGCCGCCTATGCGTTCGCGATCACCCGCTATTGGCCACAGGAACTTGTGCTCTGGGGCGAATCGCTCGGCAGCAATCTGGCTGTCGTGCTGGCGTCGGAGAAGACCGTCGGCCGCGTTATTCTGGAGGCGCCGTTCACGTCTGCGGCGGCGGTCGCGGCCAGAAGCTATTGGTACATGCCGGTCGGGCTATTGATGAAAGATCAATTCCGCTCCGACGAGCGCATCGGCAAAATCACCGCGCCGGTTCTCATCCTGCATGGCGTGAAAGACCAGACCGTTCCCTACGCAATGGGCGAGCGGATGTTCGATCTGACCAAAGCACGTAAGCACATCGTCCGGTTTGTCGACGGCGGCCACGAAGATCTGGACAAGAACGGCGCCCTGCACGCCGTCGGCCGTTTCCTCGCCGGGGATTTGGACTAGGCCTCCGCACTTATTGCGGCACCGTCATCAGCTCGAACACGTGTCCGTTCGGATCGCGGAAATAGACGCCACGGCCGCCGCCCCAATCGTTGAGTTTGCCGTCGTCGAGACTCCAGGGCGCGCTGCCGAAACCGATTTTGGCCGCCTTGATGCGATCGAAGATGGCGTCGAATTCCCGTTTGCTGACGTGAAATGCCAGATGATGGCTCTCGAACTTGGCGTCCTCATCGAACAGCAGCGTGAGTGATTTGTTGACCTTCACCGGCGCGAAGTAAGTCGCGCGCCCGCGCTTGAGACCGAAAATGTCGGCGAAGAATTTTGCCGATGCGGCTTTGTCGTGCGCCGGCACGATGGTGTGATTGAGCGTAATTGTCATGAGCTACCCCGCTCAGCTGCAAGCTTTAGAACGTCTGGTAGGATTGCCCGACCTTACCGCCGACGCGGGCAAACCCGGCGCGGGCCACCTCGTATTTTTCGTTGATATTGAGTGCTTTGGCATAGGAGCCGGCGGCTTTTTCCTTCTGGCCGAGGCGTTCGTAGGCGAGCCCTCGGCTGGTCCACGCTTGCAGGTTTCCGGAATCGATCTGCACGGCCTCGTCAAGATCGGTCGCTGCCGATTTGGCATCGCTGATCGCGAGATAGCTGAGTGCCCGTGCCACATGCGCCTCGGCCTTATGCGGGGCGAGCCCCATCGACGTTGAGAAATCGTCGATGGCGAATTGGTGCTGGTGCTGGCTCTGATAGAGCAGGCCGCGCTGATAGTACGCCTGCGCATTGTCCGGCTTGAGTGCGATGGCTTTGTTAAGGTCGGCAAGAGCTTGCGGGCTCCGGCCCTGTTCGCGGTGGATGATGCCGCGGCCAAGAACAGCAGGCACATAGCTGCCGTCGATGGCGAGCGCTTTGTCGTAATCGGCAAGCGCCAAATCGGGTTTGCCGGTCTTCCGATAAAGCAGGGCGCGGTTGGCATAGGCTTGGGCGTATTTGCCGTCGAGGCTGATCGCTTTGTTGAAATCGGCAAGCGCCTCCTCGCTGCGCCCAGCCTCGGCCAGCACCGAACCGCGCACATTATAGGCTTGCGGATCTTCCGGATGCTTTTCGACTACCGCCGAGAGCGACGCCAGGTTTGATTGAGAAGGCGTAAGCGCAGTGTCGTCCTGTTCAGATGACGCCAGACCGCTAAATGATGAACAGTCCGATAGCGCCAGCAAACCAAACATGGACAGCGCAAGCACCCCGATCCGCCCTGTAAGGCTCGAGCCTCGCCGCCTGTTTCCTCCAACCGTAGGTCCAGACATCTGCCGCTCGTGGCGCCGCAGCGCTCCTGTGCGCCAACGTAGATCACGCATCAATAAGGCGATAGTTCCGCCAAAACAAAGGCGCAGGCAAATGCCCGCGTCGAAGCTGCCCTACTCAAGGAACACTCGGGTGACGTGCCCCATTTTTCGACCGGGGCGGGTCGCCGCTTTGCCGTAGAGATGGACGGCGGCACCCGGCACGGTGAGCCAGGTCCGGTAATCGTCGATCTCGCTGCCGATGAGATTGATCATTTCCACACGGCCGTGACGAAGCGGTTTTGCCAGCGGCCAGCCGGCTACGGCCCGGATGTGCTGTTCGAACTGCGACACCGATGCGCCGTCAAGCGTCCAATGTCCGGAATTGTGGACCCGCGGCGCGATCTCGTTGACCAGAAGATCGCCGTTGCGCAGCTCGAACATCTCGACTGCCAGCACGCCGACATAGCCGAATTTTTGCGCGATCGTTTCAGCGATCCGCCGCGCCTCGCGCGCAGCCGCTTCCGGCAGGGCAGCGGGCACCCGCGAAATCTTCAAAATGTGATTGCGGTGCTCATTCTCGGTGACGTCGAAACATTCGACCGCGCCATCGCGTGCGCGTGCGGCAATAACGGACACCTCGCGCGCGAACGGCACGAAGGCTTCGAGGATGCAGGGCTGGCCGCCGACTTCGCGCCAGGCCGTTTCGGGACCGGTGCCGTTTTTAATCGTCGCCTGGCCTTTGCCGTCGTAACCAAAGCGCCGGGTTTTCAGCACCGCCGGACGGCCGATCCGCGCCAGCGCATCGGATAACTCACCGGGAGCATTGACTGATGCATAGGGTGCAGTGCCGATGCCGAGTGCTGCGATGAAATCTTTCTCGGCAAGGCGATCCTGCGTTGTCGCCAGCACATTCTGATCTGGCAGCACAGGAACGCGCGCGGCAAGAAACGTTGCGGCTTCCGCCGGCACATTCTCAAACTCGTAGGTGACAACGTCGGCATCGGCGGCGAAGCGGTCCAGCGCCTGGGTGTCGCCGTAGTCGGCGCAAGTGACGCGGTGCACGACATCGAACGCGGGCGAATCCGGATTGGGGGCAAAGATGTGACACTTGAAGCCGAGTCGCGCCGCCGCCAGTGCCAGCATGCGCCCGAGTTGACCGCCGCCCAGGATCCCGATCGTCGCTCCGGGCGCAAGCGCAGGCAGCGCAGCGCTCACGCGCTGGTGTCCTTTGGCATTTCGGCTACGCCGGCGGTCTGGCGCTGCCGCCATGCTTCGAGCCGATCGTTCAACGCCTGATCGCTCAGCGCGAGAACGCTTGCCGCAAGCAGCGCCGCGTTGACGGCGCCGGGTTGCCCGATCGCCAGCGTGCCGACCGGAATACCCGCCGGCATCTGTACGATGGAATAAAGTGAATCTTGCCCCGACAACGCCTTCGACTCGATCGGCACTCCGAACACCGGCAGGCTGGTGAGCGAAGCGGTCATGCCGGGCAAGTGCGCCGCGCCGCCGGCGCCGGCGATGATCACCTTGAAGCCCGCGCCCTTCGCCCCCTTGGCGAAAGCGTAAAGACGTTCAGGCGTGCGATGCGCGGAAACGATGCGCGCGTCATAGGCAACGCCGAGCGCGTCAAGCGTCTCGGCAGCATGCTTCATGGTCTGCCAATCGGATTGGCTGCCCATGATAATGGCTACGGATTTCGCTCCCGGCGGCGCCAACAAAATCCCCTGCGCAAAGGAAGCGACCGATTATACGGTCCCCCTCGGGGGTAGCAAGGCGGTGTTTTGTTTGCGCTTAACGCTTCGGGAACGAAAGAACTGCGGCACTTGCGAGCAGGTCTTTTTGGCGGAAGGCTTTCGCGGTAGGATTCGGCGATGATTGAGCCCGCTAGGGGGTCTGCGTGGGATCAATTCTGCCGTTCGTTCCGAGAGGCGTTTTCGATGACGCCACCACCCGCATCATGGGCGAGGCTTTTGATGCGGCGTGCAAGGAACTGCACGACACCGGACAGCCCGCCGTGGTTCAAGAGATCATGGCAAAGCGCATCATTGCTGCCGCCCGCCGAGGCGAACGTGACGTGATGCGACTGCGCAACGCTGCCCTATCGGCGCTCGGAAAAGACCGGCTTCGGTCCGAATAAGAATCGAAGGGGCTTAAGCCGAACCTTTCGCTTTCTGGCAGGCCTCCCACAGTCGCGCCGTGGTAACCGGCATGTCGAGATGCGCACCGGCGCCGCCGGGCAGCGCATCGGCGACGGCGTTCATCACCGCGGCGATCGAGGCGGTGGTGCCGGCTTCGCCGACACCCTTGACGCCAAGCGGATTGGTCGTCGCCGGCACGTTGTGGAGCGCGTCGCGGATGTCCGGCGGCATATCGGTTGCCCGCGGCATGGCGTAGTCCTGAAACGAGCCGGAAACGAGCTGGCCGGTTTCGTCGTAGAACACTTCCTCCATCAACGCCTGTCCAAGGCCTTGCGCCAGCGCGCCGTGCAATTGACCTTCGACGATCATCACGTCGAGCGGGTTGCCGCAATCATCGACCGCGGTGTAGGCGACGATGTCCATGTGCCCGGTTTCGGGATCGATCTCGACTTCGGCGACGTGCACGCCATTCGGAAATGTGAGCGGCGTTTCCGTCGTCGTTTTGGTATCGAGGTCTTCTTCGATCGCGCCCTGCTTTTTTAGTTCGGCGGCTTCCGCCGCAAGATCAAACAGCGAGATTCGGCGGTCGGTGCCGACCACACCGAACTGGCCGGCTTCGTAGGCGATGTCGCCTTCGGCCGCCTCGAGCACCATGGCCGCGATGCGCCTGCCTTTGTCGATGATCAGCGTGATGCACTTAAGCAGCGACGCGCCGACCGTCATGGCCGAACGCGAGCCGACCGAAGCATAGCCCGCGATCTCCAGCGCCGAATCGCCGTGCCGGTGCCTGACCTTCTCGCGTGCAATGCCGAGCCGCTCGGCCGCCAGGCGTGGAAATATCGAGGCATGGCCCTGGCCGGTCGACTGTACATTGAGATTGACGACAAGCGTGCCGTCGCCCGGAAAAGTGAGCAGCGCGCCTTCGAGCGGCGCGCCGCCGGCATGCTCAAGCATGCACGAAAGGCCGATACCGCGATATTTTCCGCGCTTTCTTGCTTCGCGCCGACGCGCTTTGAAGCCGTCGTAATCGGCAAGCGCCAAAGCCTTATCGAAAATCGGCGCAAATTCGCCGCTGTCATAGGTCGTGCCGACAGCGGTCTTGTAGGGCATGGCGGAAGCGGGGATGAGATTGCGCCGCCGGAGTTTAGCCGGCTCAATGCCGGTGACGCGGGCGGCTTCCTCGACAACACGCTCAAGCACGTAATTGGCTTCCGGCCGCCCGGCGCCGCGATAAGGGCGCGGTCGTGATCGTGTTGGTGAAGGCGCAGCGCGCACTGATGTCGATGTGTTTGATGTCGTACATACCCGGCAGGCAGCGGGTGAAGCTAAGCGTCGGGATATTGGCGCCGACCGGCCCGACATAGGCGCCGAGATTTCCGGTATTGCGAATGCGCAACGCGAGGAAACGCCCCTTGTCGTCAAGCGCCAGTTCGGCTTCCGAATAAATATCGCGCGCCTGATTGTCGCTGAGGAATGCCTCCGAACGGCCCGACATCCAATGGATCGGCCGCCCGAGTTTTTTGGCGCCGACCATCTGCGCGATGTACTCCGGATAGGGGCCGGTCTTGAGGCCGAACGCGCCGCCGACATCGTCGGTCAGAATGCGCACACGCTCCTTCGGCAATTGCATGATCGCGACCACCGGGTCGCGCATTGCGGCTGTGCCCTGCGAGCAGACGCGCAGTGTGTAAAGGTCGGCGGCGGCATCGTAGCTCGCGGTCGCGCCGCGCGGCTCCATCGAAGCGACCGCCATTCGCTGATTCATCAACGCGATCCGCGCAACGAATTTCGCGCTGGAAAAGATGGCGTCGACCTGCCGCGCATTGGCTTCGGGATCGGCCGCCGGTCCGGGCCAGTCGATGGCGAGGTTGCCCGGCGCTTGTGGCCAGACTTGCGGCGCGCCCGGAGCAAGCGCGGCGCGCGCGTCGGTCACCGGCGTGAGCGCTTCGTATTCGATCGCGACGAGTTCACCGGCATCCTGCGCGGCCGCAGCGTTTTCGGCGACGATCATTACCACCGGCTCGCCGATGTGCACCACGCGCTCGCCAGCAAGGGCCGGCCGGTGCGGCACCACCACGCCCCTGCCGTCGCGCCCGGAAAGCGGCGGATGGCGCCCGAGACTGCCCGTTCCCTCCATGTCCTTCGCGGTCAAGACGCCGACGACGCCTGGAGCACTTTGCGCCTCGGTCACGTCAACGCTCGCGATGCGCGCAAAAGCGTGGGGAGAGCGCACAAAATATGCATACGCCTGATGCGGCAACGGGACGTCGGCGGCGTAACGGCCGCGTCCGCGCACCAAAATGTCGTCCTCTACGCGCGGCTCATGCGCCACGCGGCCATCCGTTTTTGCATCCATGCTTTGTTCTGGAACACTCTATTGGGGTCGAGGCCGTCCCTTTAATATAGGCTAAACCTTCGCCTGCTGAAGGCAGCTTTCTCCGGATATTTCGTTTGCATCTGTTACTACGGTTTCCGTCGCGTAGGAACATGGCCTGCGCTGTCGATGACGTGAGACTGGCCTCCTGGATTCTTGTTGATGCTTCGCCCCGGCACGTTTGCACTCACTTTGTTATTGGCCGCGCTAACTGCGCTCGGCCCGCTGTCGATCGACATGTATCTGCCGTCGCTGCCGGATATCGCCCACGTCCTCGAAGCGCCGCAAGCGCGCGTTCAGCTTACGGTGTCGTATTATCTGATCGGCTTTGCCGTCGGGCAGGTATTTTATGGTCCGCTGTCGGATCGCTATGGCCGACGTCCGGTGCTGCTTGCTGCGCTCGCGATCTACATAACCGGCACCGCCGTTTGCGCGGTGGCGCAATCGATCGACCCGCTGCTGGCGGCGCGTTTTCTTCAGGGCATCGGCGGAGCCGGCTCGATCGTACTGGCGCGCGCGATCGTGCGTGACCTCTATGCCGGTGTGCGCGCGGCGCGGGAACTGTCGCTGATGGGATCGATCAGCGCCTTCGCGCCGATCGTGGCGCCGATGATCGGCGGCGTTCTGCAAATTGCTTTCGGCTGGCGCGCAAGCTTCATTCTGATGGGACTGGCCGCAATTGTTGCAACCGGCTTGGCCGCACGATTGTTGCCGGAGACGCTGCGCACTCCTACCGCCGAACCATTCTCGCTGGCGTTCTTGTTCACGTCGTACGGCTCGGTGCTGCGGCATCGCGGTTTTCTCGCCTATCTCGCCATCATCGCCATGAGCTTTGCCGGATTGTTCGCCTGGATATCGGGCGGCGCCGTGGTGCTCGAGGAGGTCTATGGTTTCTCGGCGGTAAAATTCGGCTTCACTTTCTCGCTCGGCGCGGCCGGTTACATGATCGGCGCGACCATCGCGACGCGGCTGGTGGTACGGCTCGGTCTCGATCGGATCATGGCGCTCGGCGTGGCGGCGATAGCGGCGGGCGGCTTGGGCTTCGCGGCAGTAGTTGCTGCCCATGTTGACGGTATCTGGCTGGTGATTGCGATGGCGGTCTATCTCGCCGGAATGGGGCTTGCCATTCCGCAGGCCATGGCCGGAGCCCTGACGCCGTTTCCCAACCGGGCCGGCACTGCGGCTTCATTGATGGGCCTGGTGCAGCAAACCGCCGCCGCCGTCGTCGCGGCCGCGGTGGGTGATTACCTCGGCCATTCGGCCTGGCCGGTTGCCGGCGTCGTCGTCATCATGAGTTGCCTGACCTTTCTCGTTTGGCTGCTCACGCGCCACCTCCGCGGTCACCCGGCGGATGCTGGACGAACGTAAGCGCCGGCTTTGCCTGCGACATCATGTTTGTTAGGATCAATTGGGGGTGATGAATTTGTGTGCGACGACGACTGATATTGTCTATTAGCGTCTCTGACGATGCGCCGCGCGGCGATGCGATTGAAGAGCACCATGATATCGGGCTTTCCACTTAGCCGCCGTTCCTTTCTCGCTGGAATCAGCGCAGCGGGCGGTGGCCTTACGTTTGCCTTGGCGGTCCCGTTTAGCCCGACGCGCGCGGTTGGGGCGTTTCCGGAAATCACCGCGTGGCTGGTGATCAATCCAGACAATTCGACTCTGATCCGCGTGGCGCACGCCGAGATGGGGCAGGGCGCGCAGACCGGCCTCGCCATGCTGGTCGCGGAAGAACTTGAATGCGACTGGGCAGGCGTCCGCACCGAGTTCGTCTCGCCGCTTGAGAATCTTCACCGCCACGAGGTCTGGGGCGACATGTCGACCGGCGCCAGCCGTTCGATCTCGTCCTCGCAGCTTTATCTGCGGCAAGCCGGCGCCACCGCGCGGGAGATGTTGATCGCTGCCGCCGCAGAGCAATGGAAGGTGGCGGCGTCGGAATGTTTTGCCCGGATGAGCACGATCACGCACCGGCCAAGCGGCCGCAAGCTGACGTTCGGCGCCGTCGCCGAAGCTGCGGCGAAGATTACTCCGCCGGACGACGTCAAGCTGAAGGAGCCGGGCGAGTGGACGCTTGCGGGAAAGCCGCGCCGGCGGCTCGATGTGCTCGATAAGGTGACCGCGCAGCCGGTTTACGCGATCGATGTGCGGCTACCCGGCATGCTTTACGCCGCGATCATGCAGTGTCCGGTTTACGGTGGCAGACCGAAGTCGGTCGACGAGAACGCCATCGCTTCGATGAAAGGCGTGCGCCGCGTGGTCCGCATGAATGATGCGGTCGCGGTGGTGGCCGATTCCTGGTGGCGCGCGAAGTGCGCGCTGGAAGCGCTGCCGATCGTCTGGGACGATCGCGGCAACAAGGATCTTTCCTCCGCTAAAATTTTTGAACGCGTGCGCGCCGCGCTCGATGCTGAGGATGCTCAAGTCGGTCAATCAGACGGCGATGTAGTGGCCGCGCTCGCGCGCGCGCCTCGCCGCATCGAGGCTGAGTACACCGTTCCGTACTTGGCCCACGCCACCATGGAGCCGCAGAACTGCACCGCCCATGTCACGCCCGAGCGCGTCGAGGTTTGGGCGCCGACGCAAGGCGCTTCCACGGCGCTTGTTACCGCCGCCGTCGCCGCCGGCGTGCCGAACGAAAAGGTCGTGATCCACAGCACGATGCTCGGCGGCGGCTTCGGCCGCCGTGCGCCGATTCAGGAGTATGTCCGTCAGGCGGTGCTGATCGCCAAAGAAGTCGATGCGCCGGTCAAGATGGTGTGGACCCGCGAGGAAGACGTCCGCCACGATTTTTACCGGCCGTGCGGCATGGCGCGTCTTACCGCCGGGCTCGACGCCGAAGGCATGCCGATCGCGTGGCGGATACGTCTTGCCGGCCCGTCGTTCGTGGCGGTGTTCGTCGCCAGTTTCGGCAAGCGCATTATCGACCGCACGTTTCTCAGCGGCATGACCGAGGAGATGCCTTACGACGTGCCGAACTATCTGGTCGACTACGTCATCACCCAGACGCCGGTGCCGGTCGGGGTGTGGCGCGCGATCAACTACACACAGAACGCCTTTTACAAAGAGTGTTTCGTCGACGAGATGGCGCACGCCGCGGGGATGGATCCTTATCTCTACCGGCGGCGATTTCTGCGCAGCAACTCCAAATGCATCGCAGTGCTCGACGCTGCCGCCAAAAAGGCCGATTGGTTCGGCCCGTTGCCGAAGGGCGTATTTCGCGGCATCGCGGTCAACGAAGCTTGTGGCAGCTATTGCGCCCAGGTGGTTGAGGCCTCGGTCGACCGCGGCAACGTGCGCGTACACCGCGTTGTTTCGGCGCTTGATCCTGGGCACGTGGTCAACCCGCTTTCGGTCGAAATGCAGACCCAAGGCGCCGTCATCTATGCGCTGACCGCCGCGCTCTATGGCGAGATCACCATCAAAGACGGCGCCGCGGAGCAGGCGAACTTCGACGATTACGAGATGCTGCGTATTGCCGACGCGCCCACGGTCGAGACCGTGATTGTGCCGAGCGGCGATTTCTGGGGCGGCGTCGGCGAGCCGCCGGTGCCGCCGCTGGCGCCGGCCTTGTGCAACGCCATCTTTGCCGCGACCGGCAAGCGCATCCGCTCGCTGCCGATCAAGAACCAGGATTTGACCAAAGCGATCTGATCGCGCGTCAGCTTCTTTCCTCCCCCGCTCGCGGGGGAGGTGGCAAGCGCCAGGCTCTCGCGGCGAGTTTGTCCCCCTCCACGGCGCGGAAAACCTCGCCCCGCGCAACGCGAGGTAGTATGCTCCAACAAAAATCGGCGTGATCTGCCGGTCAGGCGAGGCTCGATGAAGCGGCGCGGTAAAGCGATCAAGCAGCGGACTAAGGCCGCGCGCCGCGTTGCGTCGGCGAAAGTCCGGCCTGCGCAGCCGCCTGGGAAGGCTCAACCTCCTTCCGCTCTCGACCTGCGGCGTGAGTTGAACGCGGCGCGCGAGCAGTTCACCGCCACGTCAGAAGTGCTGCAGCTGTTGAGCGGCTCGCAAACCGATCTCGACCCTGGTATTCAAGACGATTTTGGCCAAGGCTACACGCCTCTGCGGGGCCAATTTCGGAATACTCGACTCTTTACGAGGGTGACGCGTTCCGCGTCGCCGCGATGCACAACGCTCCGCGCGCCTTTGCCGAGCTGCGCCGGCGTGAACCGGTGATCCGTGCCGGACCGGTGATGCGCGTCGCCGCCACCAAACAATTGGTTCATATTGCCGATCTGACTGATCATTCCGCTTACAAGCAGCGCGACCCTGATGCTCTCGCCTTCGTCGAAACGACCGGAGTGCGGACTGTCCTCCTCATGCCGATGCTCAAGGAAAAGGAGCTGATCGGCGTTCTTTCCGTGTACCGCCGCGAGGTCCAGCCTTTCACAGACAAACAGATCGAACTACTCACTAGCTTCGCTGCCCAAGCCGTCATTGCCATCGAGAACACGCGGCTGTTGACCGAGCTGCGCCAGCGCACCGACGACCTCACTGAATCGCTGGAGCGACAGACCGCAACGTCGGAGGTTCTCGGCGTCATCAGCCGCTCCAAGTTCGAACTGCAGCCCATCCTGCAGAGTGTCGTCAACACGGCAATGCGGCTCTGCCGCGCCGAACAAGCAGTGCTGTTCCGCGACGACGGCGGAATCTACCGTTTCGCGGCCGGCCACAGTGCTATTCCGGCCTATCTGGAAATCGAGCGGGAAAATCCGATCGAACCGGGCCACGGAAGCGTCGTCGGGCGTGCCGCGATGACCCGTAAAGTCGCCCGCATCGACGATGCATGGACCGATCCGCTTTACGAGAAAAAAGACGACGCCAAGTTAAGCGGCATTCGCACGATGATCGGCGTGCCCCTGATGCGTGAGGGTGAGCCGATCGGCGTCATCGCGCTGGCGCGCAATCGGGTCGAACCGTTTACAGAGCGCGAAATCGAGCTAGTGGCGACTTTTGCTGACCAGGCGGTGATCGCGATCGAAAACGTGCGATTGTTTGAGGCCGAGCAGCGCCGCACGCGCGAGCTTCAGGAGGCGCTGGCGGCGCAAACCGCCACGTCCGAAATCCTGCGCGTCATCAGTCACTCTCCGACTGACGCAAAGCCCGTCTTCGACAGCATCGTCCTCACCGCCGCGCGGTTGCTTCGCTGCCACTTGGTGACCGTGCTCCTTCGCGACGGTAACAGCTATGACGGTAACACCTATTCGGCCGTTGCCTTGGCCTCGCCGGATGGTCTGATCGATGGGCCGCTGCCGGCGAACTTGCCGATTGACCGCGATCACAACTTTCCTGCTCGCGCCATGCTCGAAAAAAAGATGCTGCACCTGCCGGACTGGTCGCTCATCGCGCTGCCCGAGCACGAACGCTTTATTCATGAGAGGTTCGGCGTGAACTCGGCATTGTTCCTGCCCTTGCTGCGCGAGAGAGAGTGCATCGGCGTGCTCGCGTTTCTTGGAAGTCGACCGAATATTTTCGGGGCCACCGACATCGCGCGGGCCGAATCCTTCCGCGATCAGGCGCTGATTGCGATGGAAAATGCGCGGCTGTTTAATGAGACCCAGGAGGCGCTGGAGCAGCAGACGGCGACTTCGGAAGTCTTGCGGGTTATCTCCAGCTCGCCCGGCGATCTTGAGCCGGTGTTCCGCACCATGCTGGAGAACTCCACGCGAATCTGTCAGGCGCAATTCGGCGTCCTGTCGTTGCGCGAAGGCGCCGCTTTGCGAGTGGTCGCCATGCACAATCCGCCGCCGGCGTACGCAGAGTGGCGGCGGCGTGAGCCGACCTGGGTGCCGACCGGACAGATGGGGCGCATCGCCGCGCAGGCGGTCGCCACCAAGCAGGCGGTTCAGGTTCCGGATATCGCCGCTTACAGCGATGAGGATGCACTGATCCGCGAGTTTGCTGCCACGACCGGCGCACGCAGCCTTATTCTGGTGCCGCTCTTGAGGGAAGGCGAAGTCGTCGGCACGTCGGCGATCTATCGCCAGGAGGTCCGGCCCTTCACTCCCCAGCAGGTCGAGCTGTTGACGAATTTCGCCGCACAGGCGGTCATCGCCATCGAGAACGCGCGGCTGCTCAATGAACTGCGCCAGCGCACTGATGACCTTACCGAGTCGCTCGAACAGCAGACGGCTACGTCGGAAGTTCTGCAGGTCATCTCAAGTTCACCCGGCGACCTTGAGCCGGTATTTGCGACGATGTTGAAGAATGCCGTCCACATCTCAGGCGCGAATTTCGGAATTATTCACAGTTGGGATGGCGAGAACTTGCGCCTTCTGGCGACCCACAATTTGCCGCCCGCCCTCGACCAAGTACGTCGGGACGCGCCGCAGTTCAAGCGCGGGCCGAAAACCGGTATTCGACGCATGGCCATAACAAAGCGTGTCATTCAAATTCCTGATCTTGCCGAGGATGAAGGTTACCGCGAAGAACGTGCGCCGCAAGTCGTGGCAACCGTCGAATTGGGCGGGGTGCGGACCATGCTCGCCGTACCGATGCTGAAGGAGAACGAAGTAATCGGCGCGTTCACCGTCTACCGGCAGGAGGTGCGCCCGTTCACTGAGAAGCAGGTCGATCTGGTTAAAAACTTCGCCGCCCAGGCCGTCATCGCCATTGAAAACGCGCGGCTGCTCAGCGAGCTGCGCCAGCGCACCGATGAGCTTGGCCGGTCGGTCGGCGAATTGCGCGCGCTTGGCGAAGTATCACAGGCGGTAAATTCAACGCTCGATCTGCAAACCGTGCTCTCGACAATCGTCGCTAAGGCAGTCCAGCTTTCCAGAACCGAGGCCGGAGCCATCTACGTGTTCGACGATGTACAGCGTGAATTTCATCTGCGCGCGACGTACGGGATGGATCAGGAATTGATCGAGGCGCTTTCGCACCAGCATATCGGCTTCGACGCGCCGATCTTCATGCCCGGCGTTGCGCACGGCGAGCCGGTTCAGCGCGCCGACCTGAGAGATGAGGCCACTTCGGAGGTGGGCGACATCATTCTCCGCGCGGGTTACCGCGCGCGATTGATGGCGCCGCTCGTCCGCGGCGAAGAAACCGTCGGTATGCTGGTGGTGCGGCGCAAGACGCCGGGCGAGTTTCCGCAGAGTACGGTCGATCTGATGAAGACCTTCGCGGCGCAATCGGTGCTTGCGATCCAGAACGCGCGGCTGTTCCATGAGATCGAGGACAAAGGCCGGCAGATCGAGGTGGCGAGCCGGCACAAGTCGCAATTCCTTGCCAACATGAGCCACGAGCTGCGCACGCCGCTCAACGCCATTCTCGGTTACACCGAATTGATCCTCGACGGCATCTATGGTGAAGCGCCGGCGAAAATGCGCGACGTTCTCGAACGCGTGCAGACCAACGGCAAACACCTCCTTGGGCTGATCAACGACGTGCTTGACCTGTCAAAGATAGAGGCCGGCCAGTTGACGCTTTCACTGTCCGATTATTCGCTGACCAACCTCGTGCAAGGCGTTTACGTGGCGGTCGAACCGTTGGCGGCGAAAAAGAATCTTGCGTTGAAGACGAAGATCGCGCCGAGCCTGCCCGGCGGGCATGGCGATGAGCGCCGTCTCGCCCAGGTGCTGCTCAATCTTGTTGGCAACGCGATTAAGTTCACCGACAAAGGCGAAGTGGCGATCGAGGCGTCCTGCTCGGACGGCTCATTCCGTGTTGCGGTGCGCGACTCAGGGCCCGGCATTGCCACGGCCGATCAGGCGAAAATTTTCGAGGAATTCCAGCAGGTCGACAACACCTCGACCCGTGAAAAGGGCGGTACCGGCTTGGGGCTCGCGATCTCCAAGCGCATCGTTGAAATGCACGGCGGCCGCATTTCGGTCGATTCCCAGCTTGGCAAAGGTTCGACGTTTACGATCAAGCTTCCGGTGAACGCCGGCGGCGAGGGGCATGTGGCATGACCAAACGCATTCTCGTGGTGGAAGATCAGGAAGATAACCGGCGAATCCTGCGCGATCTGCTGACGACGGTCGGTTATGAGATCATGGAAGCCGAGGACGGCGCGCGCGGCGTCACCGCCGCCGAGGCCGAGCGGCCCGATTTGATCCTGATGGACATTCAGCTGCCGATCATGGATGGCTACGAAGCAACGCGGCGCATCAAGGCCAATCCCGATCTGAAGGCGATCCCGATCATCGTCGTGACTTCCTACGCACTCTCAGGCGATGAAGATAAAGCGCGAGCCGCCGGTTGCGACGATTACATCACCAAGCCGTATAGTCCCCGCGCGCTGCTGGCGAAGATCAGAGAGCACTTGCACTAAATTGAAACAAGATGAGATGGAATCCGCCACCATTTTCCGCTCGTCCCCGCGAAAGCGGGGACCCAGCTGTCTATGATAGTCCCTCTGGATTCCCGCTGGCGCGGGAATGAGTGGAAAGTTTAGCGATGCATAGTCCTCCGCGTATTCTGATCGTCGACGATAACGAGACCAATCGCGACATTCTGGTCATGCGATTGGGGCCGCAAGGCTACGAGCTTCTGCAAGCCTGCGATGGCGAGGAGGCGCTCGCCGTCGCCCGCGAAAAGCTGCCCGATCTGATTTTGCTCGACGTGATGATGCCGAAGCTCGATGGCTTCGAAGTGTGCCGCCGGTTGAAGGCCGACGCCGATCTGCCGTTCATGGCGATTATTCTGGTAACCGCCAAAGCCGATACCAAGGACGTCGTCTTCGGCCTTGAAGCCGGTGCCGACGAATATCTGACCAAGCCGGTCGATCAGGCGGCGCTGGTCGCGCGCGTCAAGTCGATGTTGCGGATGAAGGAACTGACCGACCGGGTGACCGCGCAGGCAGCGGATCTCGCGGGCTGGAACAAGACGCTTGAAGAACGCGTAACGCAGCAGTTGGCGCAGATCGGCCGCATGGACCGCTTGAAGCGGTTTCTCTCGCCGCAGGTCGCGGAGCTGATTCTATCTTCCGGCGACGATCGCGTGCTCGACAGCCACCGCCGCGAGGTCACGGTGGTGTTTTGCGATCTGCGCGGCTTTACCTCGTTTGCCGAGACCGCCGAACCGGAAGAAATTATGGGTACCTTGCGCGAGTATCACGCTGCGGTCGGCGCCATCATTCATAAATTCGAGGCTACCATCGAGCACTTTGCGGGTGATGGCCTGATGGCGATGCTAAACGATCCGGTGCCGTGCGACGATCCGTGCGGACAGGCGGTGCGGATGGCCCACGAGATGCGCGCCGCCGTCAGCGATCTGAGCGCCAAGTGGCGCAAACACGGCTTTGAACTTGGCTTTGGAGTTGGCATCGCGCACGGTTATGCCACGCTCGGCCGTATCGGTTTTGAGGGCCGTTTTGATTACGCGGCTATTGGCTCGGTGACCAACCTCGCCGCACGTTTATGCGCAGAAGCGAAAGACGGCCAGATCCTGATCGACCGCAAAGTCGGTGTCGCGGTCGAAGCGATCGCCGAGCTCGAGCCGCTCGACGCGCTGACACTGAAAGGATTTCATCGTCCCATTACGGCATCCAACGTCCGCGCGATTTCTGCTTAGCGGGGCACCCTTCCGGCTCAAGCCTCGCCCTTGGTCTCGGCAACGATCTCCAAGGGCACGACGTCCACGGTACCGCCCGCCGCCTGCTTGGTTTTCTCCGTATAGCGCGAGAAAAAAGCGCTCTGCTGCAGCGCTTTGACGGCCGCCTCGTCCACCGCAGTCGCCAGGTGATAGTAGTCCGAACCGTCGCGGCTCTTCATGCAGCGATAGGTGATTTTCCCCCGCAGTGCCGGATCGCTATCGATCGCGGCGATAAAGTCCGCCACGTCCTTGTGCCACGCTTCCGGCGTCGCATTCTGCAGGCGGTACTTGATGAGAAATTGTTTCATGCTTGGTCCCTCGCGGTGAGTTACTTACGAAGAGAAGGAACACAGGTGCAAGTACGGACAAAAAAGATACTATGGGCGTTGTCCTGACACTGGAGTATGACGCCGATGCCGAACGCCCCGACAAAACGCCTGCATCGCTGTCCGGTCAGCGCGTTTCAAAAGATGATCAGCGGCAAATACAAACTGCGGATTCTGTGGGATCTGCAGAACGGGCCGAAGCGCTACGGCGAACTCAAAAGCGGCCTGCTGCGCGGCGCCGAAGGGACGGCCGAGATCGCGCCGCGCGTGCTCAGCCGCGAGCTCAAGGCGCTCGCTGGAAGCGGGCTGATCGCGCGAAAGGATTTTGGCGTGGTGCCGCCCAAGGTCGAATATCGCCTGACGCCAACCGGCCGCAGCTTCATCCCGGTGATCGGCGAAATTCGCAAATGGGGCGAGCGGCACCTTAGCGGTGCACGGCTGCAGATCGCCAGCTAGCGTGTTCGGCTTAATCCACCCCGCAAGCGAATTGATCTAGATCAAAGCGCCGCCTGCGCGTCGGAGCATGTTTGTTGCGCTCGCAACGATCTTATCTCGCGATTTCGTCTTTGCGAGTGGCGGCGCGGTTACGGGGGTAACGCGCCGCCTTATTTCGTCCCGCGAGCCGCGAGGGCGAGGGAGCAATGGGTCAGATTGTACTCGCTGCCAAAGTCACCCACGTGCCCTCGCTGCTGCTATCGGAACGCGAAGGTCCGCTCAAAGGACGACGACAGCTTGCCATCGAATCGCTGAAGGAAATCGGCAGGCGAGCGCACGAGCGCGGCGCCGACACGTTTCTTGTTTTCGATACTCATTGGCTTTCCAATTTCGGCTTTCACATCAACGCCAATGAGCGGCACACCGGCAACTACACCAGCCACGAAGCGCCGCACATGATCCAGGACCTTACTTACGACTATCCGGGCAATCCGGCATTGGCCGATTTGATTGTTGAAGAAGCCGCCGGTGAAGGTCTTGAAGTTCATGCCCATCGCGTCCGCAGCCTGGCGCTCGAGTATGGCAGCATCGTTCCAATGCGATACATGAATGTCGACGGCGGCCTCAAGGTTCTGCCTGTTGCGTCACCGTTATTTGCCAGCGTCGAGGAGAATCGAAAATTCGGCGAAGCTTGCCGCCGTGCAATTTCCCGATCGGATGCAAGTGTTGCCGTCTTGGCGAGCGGTTCGCTGTCCCACAAGGTTGTCAGCAATCGGCAAGTCGGGGACGGGCAGTGGGACATCGTCTCCAGCGAGTTTAACCGGCAGATGGATCTTCGCGTGCTCGAACTCTGGGGCGCGCGCCGCTATCGGGAGTTTGTCGGCCTGCTGCCGGAATACGCCACCAAATGCAGCGGCGAAGCGCTGATGGCTGATACGGCGATGTTGTTCGGTCTTCTTGGCTGGGAGAGCTATGGCGGCGCTGCCGAGCAGCTCTGCGATTATTTTTCGTCCAGCGGTACCGGCCAGGTGAACGTCGAATTTCATCTGGCTTGACCGGCGGCTTTATCGCTGGGAGCTGACGCGATCAGTTCGCCGCCTCACCGCGGTCCAAATAGTTTGTCGAGCAGCCAGGAATCGAGAGCGGGAGGCGAGGGCTGCGCGCTTGGTGTGCCCGCATTTCCAGCGTCGGGCCGCGGTGATGCCGCCCAGCCTCCGCCGCCAACACCCGGCAGCGCCGTGGGCGCAACGCCCTGATGCGCGGTCTTCATGAAACGGCTCCAAATCTCGACCGGAAGCCCGCCGCCGGTCGCTTTCCTGGTCGGTGTGTTGTCGTCGTTGCCGAGCCAGACGCCGGTGACGAGGTGCGACGTGTAGCCGATGAACCAGGCATCGCGGAAATCCTGGCTGGTGCCGGTTTTGCCGGCGGCCGGCCAGCCGGGAAGGTCCGCCCTGCGCGCGGTGCCATTCACCAGCGTCTCATGCATCATCGCGTTCATCATCGCCACGTAGCGGGGATCGACAATGCGCCCGAGGTTTTGGTTGGAGCGCGCGTAAAGCGTTTTGCCGTCGGTGCCGCGCACGCGCTCGACCACGTGTGGCGAAATCCCAAGCCCGCCATTGGCAAACGTTGCGTACGCGGTGACCAGCTCCAGCACCGACACTTCCGAAGTGCCGAGCGCAATCGAAGCGTTCGGTTCAAGCATCGAGTTGATGCCGAGCCGATAGGCGGTGCGGATCACCGCGGCTGGGCCGAACTCCAGCGTCAGCCGCACCGACACGGTGTTCAGCGAATTGGCGAGCGCCTGGGTCAGCGTCACCGGGCCCTTATATTCGTGTTCGTAGTTTTCCGGCTTCCAGCCTTTCACAGCAATCGGCGCGTCGTCGCGCACGGTGTCGGGCGTCAATCCGTGCTCAAGCGCGGTCAGATAGACGAACGGCTTGAATGCCGAGCCCGGCTGGCGCTTGGCGGCGATGGCGCGATTGAACTGGCTATCGGCGTAGCTCTTGCCTCCGACCAGCGCCCGCACCACGCCGTCCGGTGTCATGGCGACCAGCGCGCCTTCGCCGATACCGAGCTTCTCGCCCTTTTGCGCCAGCGCCTCGGCCAGCGCCCGCTCGGCCACGCCCTGCAGCGCCGGGTCGATCGAAGTCTCGACCACGATATCCTGGTCGAAGCGTCCGACCAGGTCGTCGACTGCATCCATGATCCAATCGGCGACATAGTTGACGGAATCGGCGCCAGCGGCTTTCACCGCACGAGCGGGATGAGCAAGCGCGGAACGCGCGGCGTCCTCGCCAATCAGTTTCTGCGCCGTCATGTCGGCGAGCACGACTCGCGCCCGCCGTTCGGCCCCGTCGGGGTTGCGCGTCGGCGCCAGCCGCGACGGCGACTGCACCAGGCCGGCAAGAAGAGCCGCTTCGGCAAGCGTGAGCTGTCGTGCCGGCTTTCCGAAGTAACGTCGTGCGGCGCCTTCGATGCCATAAGCGCCGGCGCCGAAATAAACGCGGTTCAGATAAAGTTCCAGAATTTGCGTTTTGGAAAATTTGTGTTCGAGCCAAAACGCCAGCACCATTTCCTGCAGCTTGCGCGAGACGGTGCGTTCCTGCGTCAGGAACAGATTTTTGGCCAGTTGCTGCGTGATGGTCGAAGCGCCTTGCGAGGCGCCGCGGCGCATCACGTCGGCGATGACCGCGCGCATGATGCCAAACGGGTCGACGCCGTGATGCGAGTAGAAGCGGCGATCCTCGATGGCGATAAAAGCTTTCGGCACGTAGTCGGGCAGGTCGCGCAGCGGCACCGCCGCGCCCCCCATGTCGCCGCGCGTGGCAAGCGTCGCGCCGTTAGCGCCGACGATGAGGACCGACGGCGGCCGCTTGGGAATTTCCAGCGACTCGATCGGCGGCAGACGGATGCCGGCCCAAACCAGCGCGCCGATCCCCGCGATGACAACCCAAAGCGCCAGCACTGCGAGCCAATAGATCAGACGGCCGAGCGCAGAGCGCCGCTTGCCGCCGCCGCGGCGGCGCGATTTGGCTTGTGGCGGCGGCGAAGCGTCTTTCCGCCGGCGGCGGCTGCCATCGCCGCGTCCTTTGAGCGGACCGCCGGTGCGGTCTTGCGGGCGCAGCCGCAGATCAAGGCGGGCAGCGTCGAGCGCACGCTTCCATCCGGCCTGTCGCGGCGCCATGTCCATCCCCACGCGCAAAACGCGTAGCGCCGAGGCTAGCCAGTGCGGTTTAAGGCGGCGTTACCGGCGCTTTAACGCCGGAATCACTCCGCGGCGGCTTCTCGCCCCGTTTTGCCTTCGGCTCCGAGCGACGCGAACAAGGCGATCAGCGGACGCTTGAGCGCGGCCTGCCGGCTCGGCGTGGTGATCTGCGCGCCGAGGAGATCGGTTACATAAAACACGTCGACCGCGCGTTCGCCGAAGGTCGCGACATGGGCCGAGGCGATGTTCAGGTTGAGCTTGGATAAAGTCGTGGTCAGTTCGTAGAGCAGGCCCGGCCGGTCGAGACCGGTGACTTCCACCACCGTATATCGCTGCGACCATTGATTGTTGATGGTCACTTCGGGTTCGATGGCGAAAGCCTTCAGCCGTCCTTTCGGCGGCGCGCGTTTGGGCACCACGTCCGGCAGCTTGATCTGTCCGCGCACCGCCTTTTCGATCACGTCGCCGATGCGCCCGGCGCGGCGGGCTTCATCTTCGTCAAGTTCGAATTCGCGAGATACCGCGATGGTGTCGAGCGCGAGCCCGTCACTGGTGGTGTAGATCTGCGCATCGACGATATTGGCGCCGGCCATTGCACAGGCGCCGGCGACAATCGAAAGCAGCCACGGATGGTCAGGCGCAAAGACCGTGAGTTCGGTAACGCCGCGTGCCGTGTCGAAGCCGACGCTGGTTGCGAGCCGCTTGCCGCTTGCCTCGGCCTCGCGAACGAAACGGGCCTGCGCGAGTTTGTGCGGCAGGTCCACCTTGAGCCAATAGGCCGGATAGTGGCGGGTGACGTAAGCTTCGAGTACGTCCGTCGGCCAATCCCCGATCTGGGTGCGGAACTCGGCCTTGGCCGCCGCCACGCGCTCGGCGCGATTGACTTCGGAGAAGCCGCCGGTGAGCACCGGCTCGGTTTCGTAGTAAAGCGTGCGTATCAGCTGCGCCTTCCAGCCGTTCCAGACCCCGGGGCCGACAGCGCGGATATCCGCCGTCGTCAGAATTGCAAGCAGCTTCATCCGCTCCAGCGATTGCACGACGGCGGCGAAGTTCTCGATCGTCTTGCGGTCGGAGAGATCGCGCGATTGCGCCACCGTCGACATCACAAGGTGCACTTCGACCAGCCAGGCGATGAGCTCGGTGTCGGCGGTATTGAACCCAAGCCGTGGACAAAGCCGGCGAGCGATGCGCGCGCCGGCAATCGAATGATCCTCGATGTGTCCCTTGGCGATGTCGTGCAGAAACAGCGCCACATAAAGCACGGTGCGATGCTGCGGCTGAATCGTCTTGATCAGCTCGCTCGCCAGCGCCACTTCGCGGCTGTCGCCCTGCTCGATCTCGTTGAGCACACCGATACAGCGGAGCAAATGCTCGTCCACGGTATAATGGTGGTACATGTTGAACTGCATCATCGCGACGATGCGGCCGAATGCGCGCACGAATTCGCCGAGCACGCCGGCTTCGTTCATGCGGCGTAGCACGGTTTCGGCCTCGTTCTTCGAGGTCAGAATTTCAAGGAACAGGCGGTTGGCTTCGTCGTCGTCGCGCACCTCGGCGTCGATCAGCTTCAGCGAGCGGGATGCGGTGCGCATCGCTTCGGGATGAATGGCCAGATTGTGCTTTTGCGCCAGGTAAAACAGTCTGACGAGATTGACCGGGTCGCGCTTGAAGATGTTGGCACGCGCAAGGTTGATGCGGTTGTTTTCGATGACGAAGTCGTCGGTCTCGGTCAGCGTGCGACGGCTGCGCGCGGGGCGGAGCCGCGCGATGACGCGACTCAGCACCGGCGCAGGTTTTGCTTGCAGTTCTTCCAGACCGGCGCACAGGAAGGCGGTCAGATCGCCGACCTGTTTGGCGGTGAGGAAGTAATGCTTCATGAAGCGCTCGACATCCTGCAGCCCGGGATGCTCGGTGTAGCCGAGCCGCACCGCGATATCGCGCTGGATGTCGAATGACAGGCGTTCCTCCCCGCGGCCGCAGAGAAAATGCATGTTGCAGCGGACCGACCAAAGAAAGTCTTCGCAGCGGCGAAACATATTGTATTCATCGCGATCGAATACGCCGCTGGCGATCAATTCCTCTGGCTCGCGCACGCGATAGACGTACTTGGCGATCCAGAACAGCGTGTGCAGATCGCGCAAGCCGCCCTTGCCGTCTTTGACGTTGGGTTCGACGAGATAGCGCGACTGACCGGCGCGGCGGTGGCGCTCCTCTCGCTCAGCGAGCTTGGCGGCGACGAACTCCGCCGCGGTTCCCTGTACCACTTCTTTTTCGAAACGCGTGTTGAGTTCGGCGTAGAGCTTGGCATCGCCAAACAGATAACGCGATTCAAGAAGCGCGGTGCGAATCGTCATGTCGCCTTTGGCCTGCCGGATGCACTCGCTGACGGAGCGCGTCGCGTGACCGACCTTCTGCCCCATGTCCCACAGGCAATAGAGCAGGGTCTCGGCGACCGATTCTCCCCACGCGGTCTGCTTGTAGGGCAGGATAAAAAGCAGATCGATGTCGGAGCCCGGTGCCAACAGCCCGCGGCCGTAACCGCCGGTCGCGATTACCGCCATGCGTTCGGCAGTCGAACGTGCCTGTGGCGGATAAAGCGCCTCGGCGGCAAACTCGAACAGGATGCGAATGATCTCATCCTGGGTCTGGCACAGCCGCTCGGCGCAACGCCTCCCGTGACGGTCCTTCAGCAGCAGTTTTTCGGCCTCGGCGCGCGCCTCGGTGAGCGATGTTTTGAGACGCCGCGCGACGGCGGCGCGCAATTCGCGATCGCGGCCGGCATGGCTTGCGGCAAGGGCCTTGAGATCGGCCACGATCGCCGCGCTGTCGAGGAGTTCGGAAGCGGGCCGCGGACCGCGTGGGGTATCCAGCATTGGTGCAGGTCATATCTGAGCCGCCAGCCGCTGTCATCGGCTGCCTGCGGCAATGCTTGCGAAGATATTGCTGCGGCGCACCCTGTGCTGTCATTATCATCGGCGAGAGTTGGAAACGCCGCCGGGAGGAGTTAGTCCGATGAAAAGCTATGACGTTTGCGAGTGCGGAGCGCCGCTGCGGCTGATGGAGCGGCCGACCCCCAAGCCAACCGGGACCGAGGTGCTGCTCAAGGTCATAGCCGCCGGTGTCTGCCACAGCGATCTGCACATCTGGGAAGGCTTTTACGATATCGGCGGCGGCAAGCGGCTTAAGCTCACCGACCGGGGCGTCAAACTTCCGCTCACCATGGGCCACGAGAATGTCGGCGAAGTCGTCGCCGTGGGTCCCAATGCGACCGGGGTCAAAATTGGCGATCGCCGGCTGGTCCATCCGTGGCTGGGCTGCGGGGAATGCGCCGTGTGCCGGCGCGGCGACGAGCAACTCTGCCGGACGCCCTTCAGCATCGGCGTGTTCCGCGCCGGCGGTTACGCGGATCACCTGCTGGTTCCGCATCCGCGCTACCTGTTCGACATCGGCAATATCCCGCCGGAGCGCGCCGCGCCGCTCGCCTGTTCGGGCATCACGACCTACGGCGCGCTCAAGAAGGTCGGGCCGTTATTGCAGCAAGAGCCGGTGGTCATCATCGGCGCCGGTGGTCTTGGGCTGATGTGTCTGGCGCTGCACCGCGCGATGGGGGGCAAGGCTGCGATCGTTGTCGACATCGATCCGGTCAAGCGCGAGGCGGCGCTGAAAGCCGGCGCGCAAGCCGTGATCGATGGCGGTGCGGCCGATGCCGCCAAGCAAATCATCGAGGCGACCAACGGTGGCGCCTGGGCGGTGATCGACCTGGTGGGCGCTTCGCGCACCGTGCAGCTTGCACTCGACTCGATCGTGAAGGGCGGCAAGCTGATCATCGTCGGCCTGTTTGGTGGCGACATCACTGTGCCGACGCCGTCCTTTCCGTTGCGCGCCATCAGCATTCAAGGCTCCTATGTCGGCAGCCTGCCTGAGCTCGCGGAATTGCTCGATCTGGTGCGGCGCAAGGGCGTGCCTGATCTGCCCGTCGGCACGCGTCCGCTCGCGGCGGTCAACGAAGCGCTCAACGAACTCAAGGCCGGCAAGGTCGTTGGCCGGCTGGTGCTGACACCCGGGTGAACTGAAGACGCTTGCTGGATTTTTGGAGCGTCCACGTCAGTGGCGCCAATTTCCAGTCGATCACCACACGCAGTGGAAGGAACTTAACACTATGGACTCTGCGAGATTGCGCGCACTGCAGGCGCCGATCAAGGAGCGTTACAAGGCGGCGCCGCAAGCCGCCTTCATCACCTTGAATGCCAAGGGGACACTCGATGACGCCAACATCGCCTGCAAGGTCGAGACCGGCCGTGCGCTTGCGGTCGCCGGTCTGCATCCTGCCACCGGCGGGTCGGGGCTCGAATTGTGCTCAGGCGATATGCTGCTCGAAGCGCTGGTGGCTTGCGCCGGCGTGACGCTCAAGGCGGTCGCGACCGCGCTCGATATTCCACTCAAGTCTGGCGCGGTCTCAGCCGAAGGCGATCTCGATTTCCGCGGCACGCTCGGCGTTGCCAAGGACGCGCCGGTCGGCTTTGCGCAAATCCGGCTGCGGTTCGATCTCGACACGGACGCGCCCCAGGACAAGCTTGATCAGTTGCTCAAGCTTACAGAGCGCTATTGCGTCGTCTATCAGACGATCAAGAGCGGGCCGCCGGTCGACATTCAATTCAATCGCAAGTGACCTCCGCCGAATTGTTCTGGTACGGACTCGCGCTCAAAATGGCGCTGACGGCGACCGTTGTCGTCATCACCTCGCTAGCGGTCGAGCGAAGTGGTCCGTTCGTCGGCGCGCTGATTGGCGCGGCGCCGACTGCAGCCGGCGCCGCTTACACGATCCTTGCACTCGAACATTCGCCGGACTTCATTGCCGCGAGCGCAGTCGGCAGCGTGGCGGTCAACGCGGCTGTCGCCATTTTCGCCGCTGCCTATGCCGCCGTAGCACAGCGGCACGGTCTGTTTGTGAGCTTGGGAGTGGCAAGCGCGGTGTGGCTCGCCGCAGCAGCGGCACTCCGCCTCGTCGACTGGACGCCGCTCAGCGCCGTAATTCTCAACGTTGTAGTCTTTGGCATCACCATTCCACTGACCTGGCGCTACCGCGCCGGCGGCGTGCCGGCGAAGTTCCGGCGGACACGCTTTGATATTCCGCTGCGCGCCCTCGCCGCCGGCATCGTTGTGGCCGTCGTAACCACCGCGAGTTCCAGCATCGGCTCGTTCGCTTCGGGCATGTTCGCACTATTTCCGATCATTCTCGGTAGTTCGATCGTCATCATGCATCCGCGCATCGGCGGCAAAGTCACGGCAAGCATGCTGGCGCACGCACAGCTGCCGCTGATCGGGCTCGGCCTTGGCTTTCTTGTCGTGCATTATCTCGTCGCGCCGCTCGGTGTGTGGCTGGCGCTCGTTGTCGGCATTGCCGCCAACATCGCTTGGAGCGGCGGGCTGTTGGCGATTCGTTTGCGGCTTCTGAAACGAAGCGGAGCTACCTCTTCGCCAGCCGCCCCTTGAGCGCGTAGAGCGCTTCGAGCGCGTCGCGCGGTGACATTTCGTCTGGATTGAGTGCGGTTAGTGCCTCGACCAGTGCCGCGAGACTCGCGTCCGCTTGCGGACCCGGTCGTTGCCGCGGCGGGTCGCGTTGCGGCGAACAGCGGCAAATCGTCAATCAGTTTGCGCGCCGGCGAAATCCGGTCCTCGGCTTCCAACTGCGCCAACACGAGCTTGGCGCGTTCGATGACGCTCAACGGCAGACCCGCAAGCTTCGCCACCTGGATGCCGTATGAGCGATCGGCGGCGCCCGGGACGACCTCGTGCAGGAATACGACTTCGCTTTGCCATTCCTTCACCCGCATGGTGGCGTTGTGCAGCCGCGGCAGCCTCGCGGCGAGCGCGGTCATCTCGTGAAAGTGGGTAGCAAACAGCGCGCGGCAGCGATTGCTCTCGTGCAGGTGCTCGATCGTCGCCCAGGCGATGGAGAGCCCGTCGAAGGTCGCGGTGCCGCGCCCGATTTCGTCGAGAATGACCAGCGCCCGCTCGCCGGCCTGATTGAGGATCGCGGCGGTCTCGACCATTTCGACCATGAACGTCGAGCGCCCGCGCGCCAGATCGTCGGCGGCGCCGACGCGCGAGAACAGCCGATCGACGACGCCGATGTGGGCCGCCCGCGCCGGCACAAAGCTGCCCATCTGCGCCAGCACGGCAATCAGCGCATTCTGGCGCAAGAAGGTCGACTTACCGGCCATGTTTGGTCCGGTGATCAGCCAGATGCGGCCGGCGTCCGCACCGGCCGGTGGCGGAGAAAGATCGCAATCGTTTGCAATGAACGGGCCGCCGTCATGCGCGAGCGCCTGCTCGACCACCGGATGCCGGCCGCCACCGATGACGAAAGCAAGGCTCCCGTCGACTTCTGGACGCACGTAATCGCGCTCGACCGCAAGGCTTGCGAGCGCCGCAGCAACATCGATGACCGCAAGCGCATCGGCGGCCGCTTTGATCGTGACACTCGCCGCCGTCGCAGCGGCGGCGAGGCGATCGAAAATCTCAAGCTCGATCGCCAGCGCGCGCTCGGCGGCGCTGGCGATCTTCGCTTCCAGTTCGCCAAGTTCAGTGGTGGTGAAACGCACCTGGCCGGCGAGTGTTTGGCGATGGATGAAGGTGGCGTTGAGCGGCGCGCTCATCAGCTTGTCGCCATGCTGCGCGGTGACGTCGACGAAATAGCCAAGCACGTTGTTGTGCCGGACCTTCAGCGCCCGGACGCCCGTGGTTTCGGCGTAACGCACCTGAAGCGCGGCGATGACGCGGCGCGATTCGTCGCGCAACGCGCGCGCCTCGTCGAGCGCGGCTTCGTAGGCCGCGCGGACAAAGCCGCCGTCGCGGCGGAACGCCGGCAGTTCGTCGGCGAGCGCGCGTTCAAGTTCGGCCGCAAGCATAGCGTCGGGGCTACGCAGCGCGGTGACTGCTTGCGCCACTTCACGTGGAATGTTCGCGAGCGCGGCAATGCGTCCGGCGATTTGCGCCGCCGCAAAAATGCCGTCGCGGATGGCGGCGAGATCACGCGGTCCGCCGCGGCCAACCGCAATGCGCGACAGCGCGCGGGCAAGATCGGGCGCAGCCTTCAGCTGTTCGCGCAAATCGGCGCGGGCGGCGCCGTCATCGACCAGCGCTGCCACGGCATCAAGCCGACGCGCGATTTCGCCCGGATCGGTCAGCGGCGCCGCCAGTCGCTGCGCCAACAGCCGCGAACCGGCCGCCGTCACCGTGCGGTCGATCGCGGCGAGGAGGGATCCGCGCCGCTCGCCGGTCAGCGTGCGAATGAGTTCGAGATTGCTTCGCGTCGCTTGGTCGATGGCGAGCGTCGCGCCGGCGGCCTCGCGCACGGGCGGCGACAGGGGCGGGCGTTTGCCGAGTTGGGTGCGCTCGACATACGTGACAGTGGCCGCCGCCGCGGTCAGTTCGACGCGCGAGAATGTGCCGAATGAGGCCGTTGTCGCGACCGCGAAAAACGACGCCAGCCGCCGCTCCGCGGTCGCACCGTCGAACACGTCGCGGGTGAGCGGCGTCACTGCGGGCAGCGTGCGCAGATAGGGCGAAAATTCGGTGTCCGAATAAAACGCATCGGAAACGATGATCTCGCCCGGCTCAAGACGGGCGATCTCGGCGGCGAGCGTTGCGCGCTCGCACTCGCCAACGCGAAATTCTCCGGTCGAAATGTCGATCCAGGCGAGCGCCAGACGATCTTCATCCGAGGCCGCGCGGACCCGCGCGATCGCCAGCAGATAATTGTTGCTCTTGGCATCGAGGAGCGAATCCTCGGTCAGCGTGCCGGGTGTGACCAGCCGTACCACGTCACGGCGCACCACACTTTTCGCGCCGCGCTTTCGCGCCTCGGCTGGGTCCTCAAGCTGCTCGCAGACGGCGACGCGGTGGCCGAGCGCGATCAGGCGATGCAGGTACTCGTCGGCGCGTTCGATCGGCACGCCGCACATCGGAATGTCGCGGCCGAGATGCTTGCCACGCTTGGTGAGCACGATGCCGAGCGCACGCGAGGCAACTTCGGCATCGTCGAAGAACAGCTCGTAGAAATCGCCCATCCGGTAGAACAACAGACAGTCCGGATTGGCCGCCTTGATCTCGATATATTGCTCCATCATCGGCGTGACGCGCGCCGGCTCCGGCGGTGGTCCGGTTTCGTCAATCCCGATGGGGCGCGCAGCATCCATGGGTCAGAACGCTATCAGAGGCGCGCTAGGCGCAAAAGCATTGAGGCGGCCGATGTTCACCGCTGTACGGACGAAACAAGTCCCTTCTGGATGCTCGTCGTGGCCCGAAGATTGCCGGAACCTCGCGTTTTGCTCCGACGATAACCGGAACCGAAGTTCCGTGATCGCTTGGTGTTTTTGGCGGGCGAAAACTAGAACGATTATCTAACGACGCCAAGCGCGGCGTAGAAATAAAAAAAGCGCCGCGCTCGGCGATGAGCACGGCGCAAAGACTTCATTTAAATTTAGAGCGCTGCCTCTTTTACGAACATCGGTCGTCTTTGAAAAAAGTTTTCTCGACCCAGCTCAGAATGGATAGGGATTCGGTTTGTCTTTGATCGTCACCCATTGCCACTGAGTGAATTCGTCCCAATTGGCCGGACCGCCAATGCGCGTCCCATTACCGGAAGCGCCCGAGCCGCCGAACGGCACGTGAGGTTCGTCGGCCACGGTCTGATCGTTGATGTGCAGGAGGCCGGTATTGAGCCGGTTGCCGATGGCGAGCGCGCGGCCGACATCGGCGGAAAATACGCCGGCCGAGAGACCGTACTCGTTGTTATTGGCGAGCGCCACCGCCTCGTCGTCGCTGGTGACGCTCGTGATTACGGCCACTGGTCCGAAGATTTCCTCCTCGAATGCGCGCATGCCTGGCTTCACGCCTGTCAGCACGGTCGGCCGATAAAACGGACCTTCGAATGTCCCGCCGGCCTCTAGCTTGGCACCTGCCGCCACCAACTCTTTCACAATGCTGTCGATGCGCTGGACTTGCGCCTTGCTGATCACCGGTCCGAGCGCCACTTGGCCGAGCGGATCGCCGACTGGCAGATGATTGGCCTTGGCCACGAGCTTCGCGGTGAGTGACGCAGCGATTTTGTCTTTGGCCAGCACGCGACCGGTGGTCATGCAGATCTGACCCTGATGGAACCAGGCGCCGAATGCGATCGCCGAAGCTGCCGCATCGAGATCGGCATCTTCCAGCACGATCACGGCGTTTTTGCCGCCGAGTTCGAGCTGCACTTTTTTCAGATGCTTGCCGGCGAGTTCACCGATACGCCGCCCGACATGGCTCGATCCGGTGAACGACACCATGGCGATGTCCGGATCGGTACAAAGCGCTTCGCCAGCCTCGGCGCCGCCGGGGAGCACTTGGAGCACGCCCTTGGGCAATCCGGCTTCTTCGAAAATCCGCGCAATGATGAAGCCGCCGGTGAGCGCGGTGCGCGGATCAGGCTTGAGCACGACGGTGTTGCCGGTCGCGAGCGCCGGTGCGACGGCTCGGGTCGAGAGAATAAGCGGGAAATTGAACGGCGAAATGATGCCGATCACGCCGCGCGGCACGCGCCGCGCAATGCTGATACGGCCGGGGTTGGATGGCAGCACCAGGCCTTGCGGCTCGGTGCACATCGCCGAGGAGCGATAAAGGATTTCCGTCACCATGTGGATTTCGAACCCGGCCTTTGCCGGGATGCCGCCGGTCTCACGCGCGATCCACGGAATCAGTTCTTCCTGATTGTCCTCAAGCGCGCGGGCAGCCTTGCGCAGGATCGCGGCGCGCTCCTCATAGGGGGTCGCTGCCCAGCCGGGCTGCGCGGCGCGCGCCTCAGCGGCGGCTTTGCGCACGTCTGCCGCGGAGGCATTGCCGACACTCGTGATCTTGTTGCCGGTCGCGGGTTCGACGACGTCCAACGAGCCGCCCGCCGCGCTGCGCCAATCGCCGCCGAAGATGCGTCCTTCCCAAGTCTTCTCAACCAAGAATTTCGGTGCCGGCACGTTCATTTTTATTTCCTCCCTGCGATCCGCCTGTTTCGGCGAACGACCTTATGAACACAAGAAACAACGTTTCTGCTGCGTTGAGATGACCGGAAGCTAGCGAATTCCCGTGCGCGTAACAATGTTTTATGCGCGGTCAAAGCCAAAGGCCTTTGCCCACCGCGCGTGTTTCACTCCCGAAAGCATCCCGGACATCGTCCTCAAGTCTTGCTTTCGTTCTCTTCCACTCGCGCGCCGCGCACGAGCAACCGCCGGCGAACCGGAAACAGGCTGATACCGTAACGCTGCGAAATGACGCCCCACACGCCTGCGGGCGCGAACAACATCAAGAGAATGGCAAGCAATCCGAGAATGATCAGATACCAGGAACCGAGTGAAGCCAGATAATATTGCAGCAGATAAAAGATCGCGACGCCGATGATCGGCCCCTCCATCGTGCCGATGCCGCCAATGACGACGATGAAGATGACATACGCCGTCCAATCGACCAGCGAGAATGCGGCGTCGGGTGAAATTCTGGCCTTCTGCAAAAAGATCAGCGCGCCGACCATGCCGGTGGCGGCGGCGGTGACGACGTAGATGAAAAGCTTGGTGCGGAAGACGTCGACGCCGACGCTCTCGGCGGCCGGCTCGGCGTCGCCAACAGCCGAAAGCGCGAGTCCGTAGCGCGACCGTAACAGTCGGTAGATCAGCACGAACGTGCCGACCGCAAGCAAAAGCGCGAGCCAATACGACAGGATATCCCGCGCTACCGGGCCGCGGACCTGAAACAGGTTGCGGACAAAATCGATGCCGAAGATGGAGCTGGCGATGTCCGGCGGCAGCGAAGTCCCGGTGCCGCCGCCCAACTGTTTGACCTGGGCGAGGATCAGCCGGCATACCTCGGCGACCACCCAGGTTCCGATGGCAAAATAGGCGCCGCGCAGGCGGAAGACGATCAGCGCCGCCGGAACGGCAACGATCCCGGCGACGACGCCGGCCAGTATGATCGATGTGACAAGGTCGAGGCCGGTCACGACAGCAAACGCAAACAGTGCGTAAGCGCCGATACCCACGAAGGCCTGCTGCCCAACTGAAATCAACCCGGCGCTGCCGGCCAGCAAATTCCAAAGTTGCGCCAAGGCCAGCATGGTGAACACATAAAACAGTTCCTGCAGCAGCGCGCGGCTGGCGAATGCCGGCAGCGCCAGAAGAACAAGGAGCACGGGGACAGCAAGCAGCATCGTGATGGTCGACGCGCGCGTTGCCGTCGTGACTGTAAAGCGTGCGGCGTGCCGGCGGTCCGCACTGCGCCCGGTCGGGATGATGTCGGTGATGCGCACGTCGCGTCGGCCCTAATCCACCGCGCGCGGAAACAGTCCGCGCGGCCGTATCACCAGCACGATCAGAAACGCGATGTGGCCCGATAGAATTTGCCATTCAGGATCGATATGCGCGCCGACAGTCTGGGCGACGCCGACGACGATACCGCCCGCGAGTGTCCCCCACAGGCTGCCGAGCCCGCCGATAATCACCGCTTCGAAGGCGTAGAGCAGCCGCGCCGGTCCGATGCTCGGATCGAAATTGGCCCGCGCGCCGAGAAAGAAACCGGCGATGGCACAGACGGCGAGCGCGATGCCCATGGTCAGCGCATAGATCGATTTGTTGTTGATGCCCATGAGCTGGGCGATTTCAACGTCGTCGGAGGTGGCGCGGAATGCCCGACCGACCGCGGTGCGATAAAACACGCCGTTGAGCACCACGATCACCGCGATTGCCGCCAGCAGACAGATCAGCGGCATGACGCCGATTGCGATACCGCCGCCGAGCGGCAGCGAAGCGCCTTGCAGCGGGCCGACGTTGAGAAAGCGCGTGTCGGCCGAGAAAGTTTCAAGGAGGCCGTTCTGAACTATGATCGAAAGCCCGAACGTGATCAGCAATGGCGGCAGGATGTTGCGGCCCAGTGCTCGATTGAGCAACGCGGTTTGCAGGGCATAGCCTGCGGCGAACATCAGCGGCACGACGATCGCGAGCGCAAGAACAACCGGCACGCCCAAGGTGGAAAGCGCCAGCGTCAGGAACGCGCCGAGCACGATCAAATCGCCATGCGCCAGATTGACCAGACGCATAATGCCGAAGATCACCGAAAGGCCAGTGGCATAGAGCGAATAGAGCCCGCCGAGCAGCACACCTTGCAGTATCGTGTCGATCCAGCCCAGCATGCGCTCACAATCCGAAATAGGCGGCGTGAATGGCGTCGCGGGTAAGGTCTTGCGGCCGGCCGGCGAGGCTCACGCGCCCTTCCATGAAACAATAGGCGCGATCGGCGACCGACATTGCGTGAGCAAGGTCCTGCTCGACCAGCACAACGCTGGTGCCGCGGGTCTTGACCTCGGCGAGCGCGGCGTAGATGTCGCGGATCACAATCGGCGCGAGACCGAGGCTCAGTTCGTCACACAACAGGATGCGCGGGTTCGACATCAAGCTTCGGCCGATGGCGACCATCTGCTGCTGGCCGCCCGACAAGGCCGTTGACGGCGTGTTGCGGCGCTCGCGCAGCATTGGGAAAAGCTGATAGATGGCAGTCAAATTCCACGGTCCCTCGGTGTGCCGGCCGTAGGCGCCGACCAGCAGATTCTCCTCGACGGATAGCGATGAGAACAGCCGCCGGCCTTCCGGCACGAGAGCAATGCCGAGCTTGACGATCTCATAAGCCGGCATCGTTGCAATATCGCGGCCGTCGAGGTGTACCGAAGCCGCGGCGCGCGGTAGCAAGCCTACGATTGCCTTGAGGAAGGTGGATTTACCCGCGCCATTGGCGCCGATGATGGCGACCGTTTCGCCTTCGTTGAGCGTAAACGTAATGCCGAACAGCGCCTGAAAGTCGCCGTAGAAAGCGGTGAGTTCGCGGGTTTCCAGCACGGTCAGTTTTGCTGCCTCGGGGCCTTACGCCGCGATACCCATGTAGATCGCCCTGACCTCATCTGAAGCCATGACCGTGCGCGGCTCGCCTTCGACGATCTTGCGTCCGAAGTTCAGTACTATCAATCGCGACACCACCGCCAGCAGCGCATGCACGATGTGCTCGATCCACACAATGGTCACGCCGGATTTTTGGATCTGTTTGATCAGTTCAACGAGTTCGGCGCACTCGGCCTCGGTCAGGCCGCCCGCAATCTCATCGAGAAGCAGAAGGCGAGGCGCGCTCGCCAGCGCCCGCGCCAGTTCGAGGCGCTTGCGGCCCAGCAGATTGAGCGTGCCGGCGCGGCGGTTGGCGGAGCCAAGCAGCCCGGTCCGTTCGAGAATGTCGCCGCAGGTATCGATGACTTGCGCCTCGCGTTGCTGGCGGCCGTGGATCGCGGCAACCAGCAGATTCTCAAAAACCGTGAGGTTTTCGAACGGTTGCGGAATCTGGAATGAGCGGCCGATGCCGGCAATGCAGCGGGCGCGCGGTGGAGCGTGCGTAATATCCTGACCATCGAAGCCGACGCTGCCGGCGTCCGGCCTCTGCAGGCCGGTGATGAGATTGAACAGTGTGGATTTGCCGGCGCCGTTCGGCCCGATGATGCCGAGCGCTTCGCCGCCCGCAACTTCAAGCGTGACGTCATCGACGGCTTTGAGCGAGCCGAACGATTTCGTCAGATTATCCAGCTTCAGGATCACGCGATAGCCGCCCAGACGAACGCCGGCCCGCTAGGACCGGCGTTTGAGTTTGTTTCACCCGAATTATCTCACGCGATCGGATGTAAGTCGCGCGAAGCTGGGCCGGCCATTAGGCGATCGGCTGCATATGACCGCCGGCCGGGATGGCTGGATAAGTCGTATTGTCGGTGATGACGATGTCGTATTTGTCGCCGTCACGCAGCCGCCACTGACCCCCGACCAGCGGCGTCTTGGCGACGTTCTTGGCGCCGAACGGCGGCAGGTTCTTGCCATCCCAGGCGATCGGCCCGACCACCGTATCAAGTTTGGTCGAGGCGATTGCCTGCACAACGGCTTTGTTGCTGGAAACGTCGCCCGAGCGTTTCGCCACGTCGACGGCGAGTTCGAACAGCGCGTGCATGAAGCCGATCGGTTGGGTCCATTGCTTGCCGGAAGACTTTTCGTAGGCGTCGGCAAGCGCCTTTGCGGATTGTCCGGTCAACGACGACTTGAACGGATGATTGGGCGACCACCAAACTTCGGACGACAGATTATTGCCGTGCTTGCCCAGCGCCTGGACCGCCACCGGGAACAGGATGGCTTTGCCGATCGAGGCGATTTTCGGCTTGAAGCCTTGCTGCTGCGCCTGGTTCCAAAAGGTCGTGAAGTCCGGTGGCAAGACGACGCCGGTAACGATCTCGCAGTCCGCCTTCTTGAAGGCGGTGATCTGCGCGGTGAAATCATCCGTCAGGTTCTGATAGCGGCCGGGATCGGTGAGTTTGTAGCCGAGCTTGTCGAGCACCGGCGGGAAGCCCACCATCTTGTCGCCCCAGGCGTTGCCGTCGCCGTCGTTCGGAAACAGGCCGCCGACGTTTTTGTTGGTCTTGAGTTGGCCCCACATGTTGGTGAAGACGGCGATGACGTCTTCAAGCCCCCAGAAGAAGTGATAGGTATAGTTGAAGGGCTTCCACGCTGGTGGACCACCGGCCGGATTGGCCTGGCGGCCGATGAACCAGGGTTGCCACGGCGCCACCGTGGAGATGCACGGCACCTCTTCGATCTCGCATTGTGTAGAAACCGGGTTAGTGGTTTCGGGTGTGGAGGCGACCAGCATCAGATCGATCTTGTTGGATACGATCAGTTCCTTGGCGACCTCGGCTGCGCGGTTGGGATTGGACTGGCTGTCCTTGACGACAACTTCGACGGGAAGCGTCGCGCTGCCGACTTTGACGCCGCCCTTTACCGTTTCCAGGAAACTCGAAATGACGAACTTGTCGGCTTCGGCAAACGGCGCGAGCGGCCCGGTCTGCGGACTAACGTAGCCGAGCTTAAGACTCTGCGCGGCGCGCACCGAAGGCGCGAACACCGAGCCTGTCGCGAGCGCGGCGCCTGTTGCTGCCGACGCTTTCATAAAGCCGCGCCGGTTCACGCGAATAGTCTCTGATTTTCTAGCCATGCCTTCCCTCCCTGCCCAATGAGCACTGCGGCCCGTCATCGGGCTGTGCCGTGGCGTTTCACTCCGACGCGATACCTTCCCACTTGCACCATTAGGTGACGGCCGGTATGTTCGATTATCGAACGAAGGTTCGCCTATGGGTCATGTTAGCGAGCGCCGTATTCCTGTCAATCGCAAGGACGGCGACGCCGAGCCGGACGACGGAGCCAAAGCGCACGACAAGGAGTTCATGGCGACGCTCGCCAAGGGGCTCGCTGTGCTTGGCACCTTCAACAAAGAACGGCCGACCATGACGTTGTCGCAGGCGGCGCTTGCGGCCGGACTGTCGCGCGCGACGGCGCGACGCATTCTGCGCACGCTCACTGAGCTTGGTTATGTCGAACAGACCGGACGGCAGTTTGCGCTGTCGTCCGGCATCCTCAAACTCGGCTTTGCTTATCTCGCGACGCAGAATTGGATCGAGCAGGCCGCGCCGCTGATGCGGCAATTGAGCGAGCAATTCCACGAATCGTGCTCGGCCGCGATTTTGCAGGGAACCGAGATCGTCTACGTCGCGCGGATTCCGGCAAGCCGCATTATGTCGGTGGCGCTTGCAGTTGGCACGCGCCTGCCGGCGTTTTACACCGCGCTCGGCCGCATTCAGCTCGGCTTTCTCGACGACGCTGAGCTGTGGCGGCGGTTGCGCGTCTTGCGCCTCGATGCGCTGACACCATCGTCAATCACCGACGTCCAGGCGCTGTTTGATCGGGTGCGCGAAGATCATGCGCAGGGATTTTCGATCGTGGACGAGGAGCTCGAACGCGGCTTGCGCTCGATCGCCGTGCCGGTCGTTGACCGCAACGGCCAGGCGGTCGCCGCGCTCAACTTGAGTACGCATTCGACGCGGACGACGCGCAACGAATTGCGCGAGCGCTTCCTGCCAAGCTTGCGCGCGATCGCCGGCCAGATCTCTGCTTCCGTTATCTGACGCGGTGCTGCCTTGCCTGTCCGCAATCGCCAGAGTATCGTTTTCTCGCGGTCGATTACCGCACGATAGTTCGATAACCGAACAATACGGATCGGGGGAGCGCCATAAGTCCAGCAGCAAAGGGCGACAAGGGAGCGGCATCCAAGCCGGCGAGCGCGGGAAAAACGGGTGTCACCACGCCGCAAACCGGCGCGGAATATCTCAATTCGCTGCGCGACGACCGCACCGTGTTCATTTACGGCGAGCGCGTGAAGGACGTGACCACGCACCCAGCCTTCCGCAACACCGCCCGCATGGTGGCGCGCCTGTACGACGCGATGCACAGCCCGAAACATGCCGACAAAATCATGGTGCCGACCGACACAGGCAATGGCGGCAAGACCCACGCATTCTTCAAGGCGCCGAAGACGATGGAGGATCTGCTAGCCGGACGGAACGCCATCGCCGAATGGGCGAAGGTCACTTACGGCTGGCTTGGCCGCTCACCCGATTACAAAGCCTCGTTCCTGGCGACGCTGGGCGCCAATGCCGACTTCTACGCGCCCTACACCGACAACGCACGGCATTGGTACAAATTCAGCCAGGAGCGGGTGCCGTTCGTCAATCATGCGATTATTCATCCGCCGGTCGACCGCGACCGCCCGCCGAACGAAGTCTCTGACATCTGCTGCCACGTCGAAAAAGAAACCGACGCCGGACTCGTCGTATCAGGCGCCAAGGTCGTGGCAACGGGCTCGGTGCTGACCAACTACACCTTCGTCGCGCACCACGGCCTCATTCCGGTTCAGGACAAGAAATTCGCCGTGGTGTTTATGGTGCCGACCAGCGCGCCGGGCGTGAAATTTATCTGCCGCACATCCTATGAAATGACGTCGACCGCGATGGGCAGTCCGTTCGATTATCCGTTGTCGAGCCGCATGGACGAGAACGACGCCGTGTTCATTCTCGACAAGGTTTTCGTGCCCTGGGAGAACGTCTTCGTCTATGGCGACATCGACCGGGCCAACAATTTCTTTCCGCGCACCGGCTTTTTGCCTCGCTTTGTCGTGCACGGCTGCACTCGCCTCGCCGTCAAACTCGATTTTATCGCTGGCTTGTTGCTCAAAGCGGTCGAAGCCTCGGGCACTAAGGATTATCGCGGCGTCCAAGCCAACGTCGGCGAAGTGATTGCGTGGCGCAATCTGTTCTGGGCGCTCTCGGATGCGATGGTGCGCGATCCGAAGCCATGGATTGGAGATTATGTGCTGCCGAATATGGATCCAGGCAACGCTTACGCGATCATCGCCACCATGGCCTACACCAAGGTCAAATACATCATCGAGCAGACGGTGGCGTCGGGTCTGATTTACCTGAATTCGCACGCGCGCGATTTCAAAAATCCGGAAATCCGGCCTTATCTCGACCGCTTTATGCGCGGTTCCAACGGCTACAAGGCTGACGAGCGCGTCAAGCTGATGAAGCTATTGTGGGATTGCATTGCCACCGAGTTCGGCGGCCGGCACGAGCTCTACGAAATCAATTACGGCGGTTCGACCGAAGAGATCCGCCGCTATTGCCTGTTCGGCGCCCAGGCTTCCGGCAATGCCGACCGCTTCAAAGGCTTTGCCGAGGACTGCATGGCCGAATACGATCTCGATGGCTGGAAGGTGCCGGACCTAACCGATCCGGGCGAACTCAGCTATCACGTCATGCGTGGCAAGCACTAAAGCGCATTATGATCATCTCAAGTGTCCCGGCCAACCTGCCCTGGCATAGTGTGGATGGGCAGGATCTTGCCTGACTTTGAGACAAGCGATACCTATAGTCTGGAATTGTAAGGTGGTAAGGAGCGGCTCTAAGCGGAAAGGAGCGCGTCAATGAAGTTGCTGACAGTCGGAACTGCGACAATTGGGTTGGTGACAGCGATGATGGTAGCGAGCGCTCAGGCTCAGATCGCCCCCTCCGGCCTGAGTCCGGGGACGAGCAGCTCGATGAATATTGGAAAGTCGGTCGCTGACGCAAACCAAAGGGCTGAAAACGCGAAAAGAGACCCCCAGCTGAGGGCCAATGACAAAGCGTATGACACCGTAATGAAGGCTCTTCCGGACAAACCGTACGATCCCTGGCGCGGCGTACGCTGAAGGACATTCCTAAGCCGTAATTCCGCAGGCTCGGTAGGGACTTTGGCCGTGAGCCGAACTCCCAAAATAGACCTGTGAAAGCCCCACGGATCTAGCTGCTTCAGGCTCGGGTAGCTTCGCGCTTCAAGGCGTTTTTTGCCGACAGACGGCTTCCGCGTTCAGCGAACGCATGGGTCACGCCGCCCCAACCCATCGCTCGTTCCCGCAGATGACATTTCGGCATTCTCCAGCATGCTGAACCGCGCTGACTATGCCACTGGTCCGAAGTTAACCGCCGACGGCGACTTGCGCTGCCCGACCGGGCGCCATATGCGCGCCGGGTTCTGTGCTCTCGTTCATCTGCCGCTTGAAATGCGTAACCGGGCCGAAGATGCCATTTTGACTCGGACCAGGGCGATTAAATCGCCAAATGGCGGAGACGAGGTCCTCGATCGGGCGGGGCGCAAAGGCCGGAAGCGCCGCAGCAACATCCCTGCGCTAGCCGTTGACCGCTAGCTCGCGTCGACGTGAGATATCTCATCCCTCAAGGTAAATCACCCGCGCCACTCAAGCTTTGCGTCGTCGAGTCGCCGAGGCAAATTTTACGACGGTTGGCCCCGCAATAGAAAAAGGCCCCGCGGTTACCCGCGGGGCCTTTCAACTTGCTCAGTTTAAGCCAGATTAGTTCTTGGCGACGAGGGGCTTCGGAGCTTCAGGTCCCCAGATCCGGAAGCCAAGGCGAGTGAAGATGTTGATGCCGCCCGGGCCTTCAGGAACATTCTGTCCGACAAATGCATCGGTAGCCCACAACTGCACGTCGACCGGACCGAAATCGTATCCGACCAAGCCGCCGATCGCAGCGCCCTGATAGATGCCGCAAAGAGCCGCGACGCCGCAGTTGGTGTCTTTAGTGGTCTGGTATTCCACGTTGCCAACCGGGCCGATTTGCCACTTTCCGATTTTGTATACTGCAGTCAGATCGGCATAGAACAGTTGGCCGTTCGTGACCTTGCCCACCAAGGCGCCCGTGCAGCAAGTGGCGGCCGACGCGGTGTTGATGTCGTAGAACATATTGGCCGACAGCACCCAGTTATTGGCAAGATAGGAGATCGCCAACGCGGGTTCGAAGGTCCAGTAGTCAGGGTTCGGCGTGCCAGCAGACTTCGTTCCATCCGGGGCCATGAAGTTGAAGGCGCCCGACACGAACCAGCCGCCGCCGAGGTTCCACGACAAGGTGATCGGATTAAACGTCGTGTTGGCGATCACGTAACCGCCGCCGGTGATCGGAGCAGAGCCGGCGTTTGAGCCTAAACCGCAGGCCCCGGCGCCGCATGTCTCGAATGTATAGAAGGCTTGCACGATCGACGCTCCGTAGGAGGCGCCGAGGAAGTTCCATCCCGGTACCCAGAGCAGCGGTACGGCTTGAGCGATAGCTGGAAGGTTAGCGCCCGGTATGGCGACTTTCCAGTTACCCGCGGTCTGACCGCCTGTGCCTGCATAGCCCAGATACGCGGTTTCCAAACCGGAATAGAGACCGGGCGGGGGCAACGCGCCCAAAGGCAACCCGATCGTGGCCCCAGTCAATCGATTTTGAAAGGTCCCTACTTCGTTGGCTGAGGCGGAACTTGCCACGCCGCCAATGGCGAGCGCCGCAAGACTGCCCAGCACTACATTTCTTAGTCGGGTCATATGCCCCTCCACCTGATTTTTCCCTAAACATGCGTGAGAATCGCGCATGCTCTCGTCCCGTCGGCATCGTTTGCCAACTACGGCGAGATTCTGCCAAACAAGTGAGGAAAGCAATGCTTTGCAGGCTTGGTGACGGGGGTAAGTGTCATTTCCGCGGCGGTAGTTGCAAAAATGCCACGAATGAAAGCCCCACCCAGCGAGCCGTTTGAAGCTTCTATTTATCAGATAAAATCGAGCAAAATCAACGCTCTAATCATCAGGTCGCCGTAGCGGTTTGTTGGTGCAATCCTGCGCCGGCGGTCCGGGACCAAGCGTGCATCTGGGACCATCTAATCGGGAAAGACCAACAATACCGATGCCCGATTCGGCGGCGCAGCGGCGCGACTAACGGCTTGTTCCGCCAGCTGGACCAAAGAACAAATAAGCCGACGAAGCAAACAAATGGCGCCGTCACTATTTAGCCCACGGCCGCTCACCAAAAATCGAGCGTCGGCCAGATTGTTTGTTCATGGGTGTGCAGCAGCGATGCCAATCGGCCGATGTGCAGAACGATTGGAGTCATGCCGTCGGTGTGTCGTAGCGCGAAGATATGACCGATGAAGAGCGAGTGATCGCCGCAAGGGTGTTGTGAAATCACCTTGGCGGCTAACGTGGAATTCGCTTGCACGAGAAGCGGCGTATTGTCGGCGTATTCGTATTGCGGGTCGATGCCTTCCACCGGTCGTCCGGAGAAGTGACCGATCAGAGGTTCCTGACCGCGGGCAAGAATATTCACGCCGAAATGGCCGGCCTCGACCAGGAACGCATGCATGCGCGCCTTTAGCGCAACCGAGATCACGCACAGCGGGGGATCGAGCGAGCCCGACATGAACGCGTTTGCGGTCATGCCGCGGACCTCGCCGCGTACTTGCGTGGTCACGACGGTAACGCCGGTGACAAACGACGCCATGACCTGACGAAAGCGATGGTGGGTTACCGCGTTGTCTGCGGCGGCGCGCGACTCCGAGATCGACATCATTGAACAATACGAAGCCGGTTGGGACGAGGCAAGGAACGCCGCCCTTTGACGCTACTGTTCGGGAGGCGCACTTCTGTCAATAACCTCAGCCAACTCCGCCAATGCTTTTTTGTAGACGGTCTGGACTTCATTCGAGTTGATATCGACAGGTTGAGGAAACTTTTCGGCGCGCAAATACAAAGCCCGTACCATTTTGAAGTCTGCGTGGGTCGAGAACATGTAAGACGCGGTTTTGTCATTCGCCACGCGAACCCAAACGACGTAGTCCGCCGGATTTAACTCACTGCGGCAGAAGTAAATCGTTTGATCCGACGTTCCCGTCATGACGACCGGAAGGGTTTGGGACACGTCGCTTGAAAATCCAAGGCTTGCGGCCGTCGGCGCCGGGAAGCTGGTTTTCGTGCCAACGATCTGGAGAAATTTCAGCATTTTCTGCAGCTGAGCCGCCGAGATCGGCGCCTGTTGCGCCGAGGCGACCGCAGTTGCGGCCAATACCGCGAGGAGCGCCGTAGCAAGCAACCGTTTCATCGGGCCCTCATCACATTGGTCCTCGTCAACTGTCCAACTTCCTACCGCAACTGTCCAATTTTCTACCGCGATCTTGGCCAACCTGCGGCACCGGGCCTTTTTTCCGGCGACCCGCCAAGCGTAGCTATGATTTAACCAGCTTACGGCCGGTGACCGCTTCGAGATTCTTGTAGAAAATCTTGTCCTGGTCGGCCTTTGACAAATTTTGCTTCTCCAAAATCCGCAACGTCTCGCGCGGAAACATGGTCCCTCCCTCCGGATCGAACGGGCAATCGGAGGCGAACACGACCTTATCGCGCGGGTAGAATTCCAGGCCGGCCTTGGTTGCAGGTTCGGCCGTGAAGGCAGCCGTATCGGCCCAGAAATCCTCTTTGAAATAATCCAGCACCCGCTTCTTCAGGCTTTTACGTAGCGTCACATAATCGGCATCCGTCGTGCGCGAACCCATGACGTCGTTGCCAGGTCCGATGCGGCCTTCGAGCATCGGCACGATGCCGCCGAAATGGTGCGTGATGATTTTCAGATTGGGGTGGGTGTCCATGATCCTGGAATAAACCAGGCGCATCATCGCAGTCGCGGTTTCGTACGACCAGCCGAACGTCCACCAGATTTCGTAGAGCGATTTCTGCTCGGAAATGTAATCAGGGGTCTCGGCGCCGCGCGTTGGATGCATCCAAACCGGAATACCGAGTTCGTTCACTTTGTCCCAGAACGGCAAGTACTCGGGCAGGTCGATCGGTTTGCCTCTGACGTTGGTGTAGATCTGCACACCGAGCGCACCGAGCTTTTTCACCGCCCGCTCCGCTTCGGCAGCGCCGGCGTCCGGCGCCGCGAGCGAAACGTGCCCGACCCAACCGGGGAAATGATCCTTTTCCTTGGCGCATAATTCCGCGAAACCATCATTGATGATGCGGCAGAACTCGTCGATATCGGCCGGGTTCTTGGCGAAGCTTTCGATCGTCGGCTGCGGGTACGACAGGATCTGCTGATAGTCCTTGTGGCCGTCGACGATCTTCTTGCGCACATCGACATCGTAGAGCGCTGGAAGCGAGCGAACACGCTTGCCCATATCCTTGTAGTCGCCGGCGACCTCATTGAGCTTGTCGAAGAATTTCTTCGGAAAAAAGTGCGTGTACGCGTCGATGCGCATGGGGGTTTCTTTCCTTGGTTGGCAACGGGGCTTCTACAGGGTTTTTACGCCGTCTTGATGCGTCCTGGGCGCAGCGCTGCATGGAGCGAAGCGCAATGGTGCTCTGCACGGGAAGCATTATTGCTGTTGCAACCGCGCCAGCACCGCGGGTGGAATCGCCTGCGGCATAATGTGCGTTGGGTCGTTTGGCTGACCGACCGCCCACACGCGGGTCTCAGAACCTTCGACCGCCAGCGCGCCGGCCCTGGTAATCCGGTGTTCGAGCTTAAAGCTCGACTGGGCGCATTCGACGAGTGTCGTCTCGACCGCCACCTCATCGCCATACCGCGTTGGCTGGCGAAACCGCGCCCTGGTCTCGACCACCGGATGTCCCACGAAATTGTAGGCTTTCAGATAGTCGATCTTGTTCATACCGAGAGCGCGCTCGATCAGAACCGTCGTCGACGTATCGAAAATCTCGAAATAGCGCGGATAGAAGATGATGCCGGCGGGATCGCAATCGGACCACTCAATCCGTACGTTGCGGATGTTGCTGAGCATCGGATTGTGCGGTGCAGAACGAGTCACGTCCTTCAAGCTATCGCGGCGCCATCCGCAACGCCGCGTCGAGCCGGACAACTTCGCCGTTGAGGTAGCTGTTTTCGATCATGTGACGCACCAACGCGGCGTATTGTGACGGATCGCCGAGCTTTTTCGGAAACGGCAGCGAGGAGGCGAGGCTGTCCTGCGCCTCCTGAGAAAGCCCGAGCAACATCGGCGTCAGGAATATGCCGGGGGCGATAGCGTTGACGCGGACGCCGAACTGGGCGAACTCGCGCGCCGCCGGCATCACTAAAGCGACGACGCCGCCCTTCGACGAAGCATAAGCCGCCTGACCGATCTGTCCCTCGAAGGCAGCGACCGACGCGGTGCAAATGATGACGCCGCGTTCGCCGTCGGCGAGCGGCGCCAGTCCCTGCATGGCGGTGGCGGCAAGCCGCATCGTATTGAAAGTGCCGATCAGGTTGACCCGGATAATGCGCTCGTAAAACTCGAGCGGCATCGGTCCGTCGCGGCCGACGATGCGCTTGGCGCCACCGATGCCGGCGCAATTCACGACGATGCGGGCTGGGCCATGATCGGCAGCGGCTTTGGCGATTGCCGCTTCAGTGGAGGCGGCGTCGGCGACATCGCATTGAATGGCGAGGCCTTTGATATCGATCGCCACTTCGGCGGCGGCTTTGGCGTTGACGTCGAGGATCGCGACCTTGGCGCCGGCTCCGGCCAGCATCCGCGCGGTCGCGGCGCCGAGGCCGGAGCTTCCACCGGTGACGAGGGCCGCATGTCCACGAATATCCATGATCAACTCGCTTATGCTTGAGGACTGCTTGAAGGGCATCATACCAGCTACGCGCTACGCGGCGCAGTCGTTCAAGCGTATTGGTGCTATCCGCCTGACACTACTACCGAACGCCGTCAAGCCGGGAGACCCGTCGATCCACGGGCGTGACGTTTGACCCTGTCGAAGCCCGCTCGTAAATAAAACGAATGCTGTCGAGAAATCCGGCGGCGCCACCGAGCCGAAGCTTTACAACCAAACTCAAAGACCGCGGCCCAGAAAGATCCCGAGGAGATAGCGATGCGAGAGGTCTTCATCTGCGATGCGGCGCGCACAGCTATCGGCCGCTACGGTGGCGCGTTGGCCAAGGTTCGCACCGACGATCTGGCCGCTGCTCCAATCCGGGCGCTGGTCGCGCGCAACGCCAAGGTTGATTGGTCGCGGCTCGACGAAGTGTTCTTCGGCTGCGCCAACCAGGCCGGCGAGGACAACCGCAACGTCGCACGCATGGCGCTGTTGCTCGCCGGGCTGCCTGACACCGTTCCGGGGGTGACTGTGAACCGCCTGTGCGCTTCCGGCCTCAATGCCGTCGGTGACGCTGCGCGCGCGATCCGTAGCGGCGAAATGGAGTTCGCTATCGCCGGTGGCGTCGAGTCGATGACGCGCGCGCCCTTCGTCATGGGCAAGGCGGGCGAGGCGTTTTCGCGCACGTCCGAAGTTTACGACACCACGATCGGTTGGCGTTTCGTCAATCCGTTGATGAAAGCCCAATACGGTATCGATGCGATGCCCGAGACCGGCGAGAACGTGGCGGAAGAGTTTCAAGTCGCGCGCAAGGATCAGGACGCATTTGCGCTCCGCTCGCAGCAGCGCGCCGGCAAAGCGATCGCCGCCGGCTATTTCGCCGAAGAGATCGTTCCGGTCGAAGCGCCCGGCGGCAAGGCCGGTCCCATCGTCGTCGACAAGGACGAACATCCGCGCCCGGATACGACGCTGGAAAATCTGGCGAAGCTCAAGCCGATCGTGCGCAATCCCGGCACCGTCACTGCCGGCAACGCGTCGGGCGTCAACGATGGCGCAGCCGCGATCATTCTCGCCGGCGAGGCAGCCGCGAAAGAGCATGGTCTTACACCGCGCGCCCGCGTGCTCGGCATGGCCTCGGCCGCAGTGCCGCCGCGCATTATGGGAATTGGCCCGGTACCTTCGACCCGCAAGCTGATGGAACGGCTTGGCTTCAAGATCGGCGATTTCGATCTCATCGAGCTCAACGAAGCCTTCGCTTCGCAAGGGCTGGCGTGTCTGCGTCAGCTCGGCGTCGCCGACGATGCCGACTACGTCAATCCGCACGGCGGCGCCATCGCGCTTGGTCACCCGCTCGGCATGTCCGGGGCGCGGCTGGCGCTGACCGCCGTGCATGGCCTGGAAAAGCGCGGCGGCAAGCGTGCGCTCGCGACAATGTGCGTCGGGGTTGGCCAAGGGGTATCGATGGCCATTGAGAGAATTTGACGCGATCGGCCGCGCCGCGGAACAATGACGTGGAAAACAGGAGAACCGGCTATGACTCTGCAGTTGCCGCCGACGGCCGTCGTGCGGGTTTCGCGCGGTAATTTTGACCCCGCGAGCTTCGCGAAAGTCAAAGCGATGACCCAGGACACCGGCACATATCTGATTCCGGCGATCAAAAGGCTGCCGGGACTAGCGGGCTATTTTGCCGGCGCCTCTCCGACGGGCTCCGCAGTTCACGTGAGCTTTTGGGAAAGCGACGCCGATGCACAACAGATGGGACAGCTCAAGGAAATGATCGTTGATGCCCGACGAGATGGCGAGGCTGCGGGGGTGAGCTTCATTCCAATTGTGAATTATCCGATTGATTGGCGCATTTGAGTGATTGGACGCCGGCGCGGAGAGTTCAGGCTCGTATCACATTACTTCGGTCACAAATGATCATGCCGGCGATCATATTTATTTTCGATAGGAGACATTTTACGTGCCGATGAGTCCCGGTTACGTTCCGTTCCATCCCAATCCGTCGAAACCAAAATTCAAGCCGCCGCCAGGTGCGGTGGACGCGCATTGCCATGTGTTCGGCCCTGAGAGCAAATTCCCCTACGCGGCTGAACGCAAATACACGCCCTGTGACGCACCGAAGGAACGATTGTTCGCGCTGCGCGACTTTCTCGGCTTTGACAAGAACGTGATCGTTCAGGCGTCCTGCCACAGCAAAGACAACCGGGCGATGGTCGATGCACTCGACGCTGCCGAAGGACGCGCCAAGGGTGTGGCCTTTGTCGGCGAGGAGGTGACCGATCGCGAGCTGAAATGGATGGACGCGGCCGGCGTGCGCGGTGTGCGTTTTAACTTCCTCAAGCGGCTGGTCGATTTCACGCCGCGCGACGTGCTCAACCGGATTGCGGCGCGGGTCGAGCAGCTCGGCTGGCACATCGTGGTGTATTTCGAGATGCACGATCTGCCCGAGCTGGAGGATTTTTTTACCTCGTTGCCGACGGTCGTCGTCGTCGATCACATGGGCACGCCGGACGTAAAGAAGGGCGTCGATGACCCTGACAACCAGCGTTTTCACCGTCTTCTCGATCAGCACCAAAACTTTTGGGTCAAGGCCACGTGTCCCGAGCGCCTGACCGTCGCTGGGCCGCCGTACGACGACGTGGCGCCGTTCGGCCGGGCGCTGGTGGAAAATTTCCCCGATCGCGTCCTCTGGGGCACCGACTGGCCGCATCCCAATGTTCGGGTGGCGCCGGACGACGGCGCACTGGTTGATTTCATCCCCAAAATCGCGCCCACCGCCGCACTCCAACAAAAGCTTCTGGTCGACAACCCAATGCGGCTTTATTGGCGCTAGTTGCGGTGCTTGCCCGCCGCCGGCCGGCCGCCAATAGTCATTGCGGTTTGGGAGAAACACGTGGCGACTTTCGTTCTGGTTCATGGCGCCTGGCACGGCGGGTGGTGCTGGGCTCGTGTGGCGCGGCTGCTCACTGCCGCCGGACACGACGTGTTCGCGCCGACGCTGTCTGGCCTCTGCGAGCGTTCGCACCTACGAACGCCGGACACCGGTCTCGACACCCATATTCTCGACGTCGTCAACGAGATGAAGTGGAAAGGGCTGCAGAACGTAGTCCTGGTCGGCCACTCCTACAGCGGGATGGTGATTTCCGGCGTTGCCGAGAAAATGGAAAAGTCGATTGCGTCATTCGTGATGCTCGACGCATTCATGCCGGAAGACGGCCAGGCGGTGATCGACATGCAGCCGCTGGCGGCACGAGAGCCGATCCTGGCGGCGGCACGCGAGGGCGCTACCACACTGCCGCCGCGTCCTGCTGAATTTTTTAAGGTCAACGAAAAGGACCGGACCTGGGTCGATGCCCAGTGCACGCCACAGCCGATCAAATGCTTCCTGCAGAAACTGACGCTCGCCGGCGCACGCGAGCGCATCCCGAAAAAAACCTACGTCAGGGCGGCGACCTACCCTAGTCAGTACTTCGATGCCGGCCTCGCGAGCGCGCGTGCCAAGAGCTGGCGCACCTACGAGATGCCGTGTGGCCACGACGTTATGCTCGATATGCCCGAGCGGTTGACCGAGATCTTGCAGGAAGTGGCATGACGACGCGGTGCTAGGGCGTACGATGACTGGAATAGTTCAAGACTGCGGGACAACGACTTACGTTGCCAAGCTTGCCTGCGCTATATATGTGGTGTCCAACCGGAAAGACGCCGGAGAAATTGACATGGCTCGTAAAGAGCAAGTTTACGACGACATTCCAGGCACCTTCGTGTTCGACGCCGAGCGCTCCCGTCAGGGCGTCGGCATCAACATGTTCTGTATGTCGCTGATGAAGGATGAGAACCGCAAGGCCTTCAAGGCGAACGAGCCGGAATACCTGAAAAAGTTCAACCTGACGCCGCAGCAGACCGAAGCGATCCTCAAGCGTGAGTACAATCGGATGCTGGAACTCGGCGGCAATATTTACTTCACCGCCAAGCTTGGCGCGACCGATGGGCATTCGTTTCAGCATCTCGCCGCGCTCATGACCGGCAGCACGCAGGAAGGCTACGCCAAGATGATGCTCGGCGGCGGCCGCTCGGTCGAAGGTAATCGCTCGCGCTCCGGCAAGAACGCGCCGTCCAAGTTTCTTGACGCCGCGGCACCGGCCAAAAAGTCGTCCGCCGCCAAGCTAAAAGCAAAAACGAAGACCAAGCCCGGCAAATCCAAGCCCGGTAAATCTAAATCCAAGTCCAAATCAGCAAAACGGAAGTAACGCCGTGGCCAGAATCGTCGCAGGTATCGGATCATCGCATGTGCCGGCCATCGGCGCTGCGATCGACAACGGCAAGACCGAGGAGCCGTATTGGAAGCGGGTGTTCTCGGGTTTCGAGAAATCCAAGGAATGGATGCGCGAGACCAAGCCGGATGTCGCGATCATCGTTTACAACGACCATGCCTCGGCGTTCTCGGTCGAGATGATCCCGACCTTTGCACTCGGCTGCGCCGCGGAATTTCCGCCGGCCGACGAAGGCTGGGGCCCGCGCCCAGTTCCGGTGGTGGAGGGCTACCCTGGGCTCGCTACCCATATTGCGCAGTCGGTCATTCTCGATGAATTCGATCTCACCATCTGCAACAAGATGGAAGTCGATCACGGCATGACCGTGCCGATGAACCTGCTGTTCGGCAAGATCGACAAAAATGGGCACTGGCCGTGTCCGGTGATTCCGCTTGCGGTCAATGTCGTGATGTATCCGCCGCCGACCGGGCGTCGCTGCTACATGCTGGGCAAAGCGATCCGCAAGGCGGTCGAATCCTACCCGGACGACCTCAAGGTCGTGATCTTCGGCACCGGGGGGTTGTCGCACCAGATTTCCGGTCCGCGCGCCGGCCTGATCAACAGCAAGTGGGACAAGGCGTTCCTCGATAACCTGTCGAAGAATCCACAGAAGCTCGCCAAGATTCCGCATCTCGATTACATGCGCGAAGCCGGCGCCGAAGGCATCGAGATGGTGATGTGGCTGATCATGCGCGGCGCGCTCGACGACAAGGTTGACGAGGTCTACCGCTTTTACACGGTGCCGGCCTCGAACACCGCTGTCGGGCACATCATTCTGGAAAACCGCCGCCGCGGTACAAAGAGGCCGGCCAAGCACAAGCGCGCTGCAACGCGTGCCAAAATCCATCGGGTCCGCAGCTAATCGTCGTTGCGAGGATGCGGGCGAGGCAATCAAGTCTCAGTGCGCTTTGCGTGGAATAGACTCATTTCCCGAGCGTAGCCTCGAACGAGCTTTGAGAGGTAACAGATGAAAATTTGCGTAGCGGGGCAGGGGGCGTTCGGCCAAAAGCATCTCGACGCGCTCAAGCGTATCCCCGATGCCGAAGTGACATCGCTCGTCGGCGGCAATCAGGACGCCACCGCGGAGATCGCAAAAAAATACGGCATTCCGCACTACACCGGCGATCTGTCGGAAGGCATCGAGCGTGCCGATGCGGTCATCCTGACGACGCCGACCAAAATGCACTTTCGCCAGGGCGAACAGGTGATGCGCGCCGGCAAGCATGTGCTGGTAGAGATTCCCGTCACCGACAGCGTCGAGGATGCCGAAGCTTTGGTGCGTATCGCCAAGGAAACCGGCGTCGTCGCCATGGCCGGCCACGTGCGGCGCTTTAATCCGAGCCATCAGTACATTCACAAGAAGATCCAGAAGGGTGAGCTGAAAATTCAGCAGATGGACGTGCAGACCTATTTCTTTCGGCGCAAGAACATGAACGCGGCCGGCCAGGCGCGCAGTTGGACCGATCACCTGCTATGGCACCATGCAGCGCACACTATCGATTTGTTCCAGTATCAGACCGGCGAGACCATCTCGGATTGCTACGCGGTCCAGGGGCCGATCCATCCGCAGCTTGGCATCGCGATGGACATGGGCATCGTCGCCAAAGTGCCATCCGGCGCCATTTTGACGTTGTCGTTGTCGTTCAACAACGACGGGCCGCTGGGCTCGTTCTTCCGCTATATCTGCGACAACGGCACGTTTCGGGCCTATTACGACGATCTTTCCGACGGCAAAGACCAAAAAATCGACTTGTCGAAAGTGGACGTCTCTATGGACGGCATCGAGCTTGAAGATCGTGAGTTCATCGCCGCGATCAAGGAAAAGCGCGAGCCGAATTCAAGCCTCGCGCAGGTGTTGCCGTGCATGCACGTGCTCGGCAAGCTCGAGAATATCGTCGACCCGCAGCGCAAGGCGCACGCTTAGCGCCACGAATTGCTACTCATCTTCGCGCAGATCACTTTCGAAATCCCTGCCGCCATAGGCGATGGTCACGATCTCGACACGGGTTTTCAAGACCCGGAACGCGATCGTGGCCCGGCGCTCGAAACCGATCGTGCGCAGGCCCGGGACGATATCGTCGCGGCGCGTGCCGCGCTCGGGAAAATTTGCTAGCGCCAAGCAGGCCGCCTCGATGCGGCTGAGGTAACTGCCCGCAATGGTCTCGCTGGTCTTGCTGGCGATGTATTCGTACAAGGCAAACAGGTCGGTTTCGGCTTGTGGCCTGAAGTAGACCTTACGTGCCACGCTTGGCGGCCTTCACCCGTCGTCCGTGGTGCGCGCGCAGGCGCTTAAACACAGCTGCGGCGCGGACGCTGGGCCGACGATCGGCCATGGACGCCCTCACCTTCTCTCGCAGCATCTCGTCCAGTATCGCATCCTCGCGGTCGAGCGCGCGCAGGGCGTGGCGCAGCACCTCGCTGGCGTTGTCATACTGGCCGGACTCTAGCCGCCGTTGAAGGCTGACTTGTAGCGGTCCCAGAGTGACACTGATTGGTTTGCTAGTGCGCATCGGCTTTCTTTTGCTGCTGGTCATTATACCACATTAGTATGACGCTGTCATACTAGTGAATGGACAGCATGCCGCCAAGGTAGTTTCGACATATCTACGGTTTCGACGTATCTGATGTCGACCGTGTCGACCCGCGGCGCAAGGCGCACGCGTAGCTCGGTCTTTCCGAGACGTGTAGCTAAGCCGGGTCGGACGATCTAGGGCATCCGGAAAGCGATCGCTCTGGCGATCGACATGTAACGCGTGCGGACGGTGTTCCCATCATTGCCGGAGTGCACCAGCCATTGCCCGCGATTGTCGGGCCCGCCCTCGATCAGCCCGACATGGTGACGCCACACGACGACGGCGCCGACGCGCGGTCCTGCAGACCAGTGTCCCCAATCCGCCCATTTTGCGGCGCGATTGTACTCGCGGTCGGCAACGCTGAACATTCGGCGCATGAACCAACCGCACCATTGACGCGGCCGGTTGTCGGGACCGAACCACCGCACCCGCGCCTCTCGGATAATTCTCAGGTGATGATGGTGCACTTTCGCGACGTGTTGCACGTCAATGCGATGGTGCACTCTCGCGACGCGGTGCGAGAGGGCGCGATGGTGTGCGACTTGCTGGTGACGGTGTTGATGCTTGTGATGCAGATGCGGTGCAGGCGCCGCCGGTGCGGCTGCAGCGAACAGGGTCGCAAGCAACAGCGTGGCGAGAACGGCTCGCATGATAGTCCCCCTCGAACTCGCAGTAGCGCCACGCGCGTGCGGCTCGTCTTCCCCCTAGCGTCGGCACCGGGCTTTCCGCGTGGTGACGACGGTCCGCAAGCACCCAGCAGCGGCCCGTTATGGGTACGAACCGCACATCTAAAGCTGCAACGTTCGGGGGGCGTCCTGCTAGAGCAAGCCGTTCCGCTCTGCCGGGAACCTTTTGTTATGGTTAACGCCTAAGAGACTATCGCCCCCTTTGGTCGCCGACCGCGGGCATAACGCGTTCGCCCACAAACTCCTGCCCTGAGTGCGGAAGCTCGCACCCCTCACACGTCGAATGATACCAACAGTCCTGGAAATCGTCTAGTTTTTCCTAGACATTTTCTTGGTGCTTTTCTTGGAGTTTTTCTTGGTGCTTTTCTTGGTTCTTTTCTTGGAGCCTAACCCGTCGATACGCGTTGGCCCTTAACGTTCAAAAGCCCGATCCCATTTTGATACACAGGCCGTGAAACATTTATGAAGCAAGACGAAGTGGTTGGGGCCGCTGTTTTGGACCACCGGCAAGTTGTCGAGCAGAAAGTAGTGAACCTGGCGCTTCAGGGCGGCGGCAGCCACGGAGCGTTTTCCTGGGGCGTGCTCGATCGTCTCCTGGAGGAAACACGGCTGAGCTTTGAAGGCATCACCGGGACGAGCGCCGGCGCCGTCAACGCAGTTGTGTTGGCCGACGGCTTGGCGGCGGGCGGCCGCCAGGGAGCAAAGAAAGCGCTCCGCATTTATTGGGAAAAAGTAGCCGCGTTGACGGCCCGCAGCGTGTTCCGGCCTTCCTGGTTCGATAAGACCAATCCGAATCATGGCCTCGAACATTCACCCGGCTATGTATTCATGGAATCGCTGACTTATTTCGCGTCGCCCTATCAGATGAATCCTCTCAATTATGATCCGCTCAAGGATTTGCTTGCCGAGACAGTCGACTTCGAGCGCGTACGCCAGCAACGACTGGTCAAATTGTACGTTTCCGCGACCAATGTGGAAACGGCCAAAGTCAAGATTTTCGAGGGCAAGGAACTGCAGGTCGAGCACGTGCTCGCTTCGGCATGCCTGCCGCTGATGATGCACGCGGTTCAGGTCGACGGCGAATGTTATTGGGACGGCAGTTTTTCCGGCAATCCTGCGCTCTTTCCGTTGCTGTTAAACTGCAAAACGCCCGACATTCTGATGGTCCACATTACGCCGGCCGAGCGTCCCGGGATCCCGACCACGTCGCCTTCGATCATGAATCGAATGCAGGAGATCAGCTTTAATACCTCGCTCATTCGGGAAATGCGGACGATCGCCTATCTGAACAGGCTGATTGACGCCGGCAAGGTCGACGGCGGCAGGCTGACGCTCGTCCACTTGATCGAAGCCGAGGACTTGATCAGGAAGCTATCGTGGTCGAGCAGACTGAATGGCGATTGGGATTTCCTGATGCACCTTCACGAAATGGGTCGCCGGCGCGCCGACAAATGGCTGGCCGAGAATTTCGACCGTATCGGCGTCGAATCGACTGTCGATCTGCAGGAAAAATACTTCTGACACGATATCCCGGTGGCTTTGCCGCCCACCCTTGCGACCGCTCCGGAGCGGCGATGGTTAATCGGGTCTTAACCTCGCCATCCCTATGGTATCGAAGTCGCTGGTGCGGCGGGCGGCCCCGCTGTTGAAGATGTATAGGATGACCCGCCAGGCTTCTGTTTCGCCCCCTCGGGCGCAAGACTCGCGCTCGCCGTTCGTGCGTCTGCGCGAACTGCTTGGCGACATGCCACCGGGAAACCCGGCGATCAGCATGGCGGTCGGCGAGCCGCAGCATCCGATGCCGCCATTCGTCGGGCCGGTGATTGCCGCACACATTGACGAGTTCGGCCGTTATCCAATGAACAAGGGGCTCGACGCGTTCGGTGAGGCGGTGGCGAAATGGTTGAGCCGCCGCTACGCGCTCGAACGCCCGGTCGATCCGTCGACCGAAGTGCTGGTGCTCAACGGTACGCGCGAGGGACTTTTTCTTGCCGCGCTCGCCGCCAAGAACTGGGTGAAGCCACGAGCGGGCCGACCAGCCGTGCTCATCCCCAATCCGTTTTATGCGGCTTATTCGGCGGGCGCGATCGCGGCCGATTGCGAGCCGGTCTATTTGCCAGCGACCGCAGAGACCGGCTTTCTGCCAGATCTCGACGCGTTGAGTGACGACCTTTTGGCGCGCACCGTTGCCTTCTATCTGGCGTCGCCATCGAATCCGCAAGGCGCCGTAGCTGACCGACCGTATCTCGCCAAGCTTGCCGCGCTGGCGCAGCGTTTCGGCTTCGTCGTGTTCTGTGACGAATGCTATTGTGAGATTTACAGCGACCTTCCACCGCCCGGGATGTTGGAAGCGGCAGCGCCAGACTTCGCCAACGTCGTCGTGTTTCATTCGCTGTCGAAGCGTTCGAGCTTGCCCGGCCTGCGTGTCGGCTTCGCCGCCGGCGACCGGCGCTTTCTGGCGTCGTATCTGGAATTGCGCAATGTCGCGGCGCCGCAGGTGGCGATGCCGGCGCAGCGGGTCGCCATCGCGGCCTATGGCGATGAGAAGCACGTCGACGAAAATCGGCGCCTTTACCGCGAAAAATTCGATCTCGCCGATCAAATCGTCGGCGACCGCTACGGCTACCGGCGGCCGGCGGGCGGGTTTTTTCTCTGGCTCAATGTCGCGGCCCAGGGCGGCAGCGAGGCCGCAACGCTCGCCTTGTGGAAAGAGGCCGGCGTGCGCGTCGTTCCCGGCCGCTATCTTGCGCGCGAACAGACCGACGGGAGTAATCCAGGCGCCGACTATATCCGTGTCGCGATGGTGCAGAGCAAAGAGATGACCGCCGACGCATTGCATCGCCTCGTTGCGGTGCTGGGTTAGGTGGAGGGGCAGCCGCGATGTCGATGATCGACCGCAGCCTCGACGGAATGGCTTTTCTCTCGGGCCAGCTCGGCGCCATTCTGCAGCGTCGGTTGCGCGAACTCGGCGGCATTGCGCTTCTCAGCCTCGCCATGATTGCGGCGCTGGCGCTCGCGAGCTGGTCGGTCGACGATCCCTCGCTGAGCCACGCCACCGATTCTCCCGTCCACAATCTGCTCGGCCGCCCCGGCGCCGTCGCTGCGGATCTGATGATGCAACTCCTGGGATTGGGCGCGCTGGCGTTGCTGTTGCCGATCGCGGTGTGGGGCTATCGGCTGCTCGGACATCGGCCGCTTCGCCGTGAGCGGCTGCGGGTGTTGCTCTGGCTGCTTGGCGCGGTGCTTGCCGCGGCGTTCGCATCGTGCCTGCCACGCGGCATCCGGTGGCCGTTGCCCTGCGGACTTGGCGGCGTGGTCGGTGACGCGATGCTGCGTTTGCCGGCTGTGCTGTTCGGTCTGCCGCTCAAGGGTACATACGGTTTGGTCGCTGCGGTGGTGCTTGGTGTGGCAGCACTTGCCGCCTTTGGCGGAGCTGCGGGAATTTTCATGCGTGGCTCGCCGGACGAAGAAGAGACAACGGCGGAGGCTAAAGAGGAAGGCGACGGCGCCTGGCTCTCGCTTGGCGGCCTCATGCACACTGTTTTGAGCTTTCGCTCGCGGCTTACACGTATGTTCCGCCGCCCCAAACAGGCGCGGGCACCAGCGAAGGGATCGGCTCGCGATGCCTTGGCGCCGCGCCGGGTCGAGCCACGCTTGGACGGCCAGCGGCATTCGGGAATTGACGAAGAGGACAGTTCAGAAGACGAAGACGATGAAGAGCCCGTGCCGCGTGCCGCGCGCAAGCCGCGCGCCGCTGTGAGGCCGACGCGCCGCTCGAACGGAGGTTACATCCTGCCACCGCTCGATCTTCTCAGTCAGCCGAGCAAACTCGGCCGCGCTACGGTCAGCAATGATCTCTTGCAGGGAAACTCCACGGCTCTCGAAGGCGTGCTGGCCGATTTCGGTGTCCGCGGCGAAATCATCAATGCGCGTCCGGGGCCAGTGGTGACACTTTACGAGCTTGAGCCGGCGCCCGGTATCAAGTCCTCGCGCGTCATCAGTCTTGCCGACGACATTGCCCGTTCGATGAGCGCGCTCTCGGCGCGCGTCGCAGTCGTCTCGGGAAGAAACGCCATCGGCATCGAACTGCCGAATCCCACCCGCGAAAAAGTATTTCTCCGCGAGCTCCTTAACTCGCGCGACTATGGCGATACCAGCGCGCGGCTGCCGCTTTGCCTCGGCAAGGCGATCGGCGGCGAAGCGGTGCTGGTCGATCTGGCGCGGATGCCGCATCTGCTCATCGCCGGCACCACCGGTTCTGGCAAATCGGTCGCCATCAACACCATGATCCTCAGCCTGGTTTATCGGCTGCATCCGGACCAGTGCCGGCTGATCATGGTCGACCCGAAGATGCTGGAACTCTCGGTCTATGACGGCATCCCCCATTTGCTGACGCCCGTCGTCACCGACCCGAAGAAGGCCGTGGTCGCGCTCAAATGGGCGGTGCGCGAAATGGAGGAGCGCTACAAGAAAATGTCGAAGCTCGGCGTGCGCAACATCGACGGTTACAATGCGCGCGTTGCCGAAGCCAACGCCAAGGGCGACAAGCTCACCCGCACCGTACACACTGGTTACAATCGCGACACCGGCGAAGCGATCTACGAGAACGAAGAGCTCGATCTCGAGCCGCTGCCCTACATCGTCGTGATCGTCGACGAAATGGCTGACCTGATGATGGTGGCCGGCAAGGACATCGAGGGCGCGGTGCAGCGGCTGGCGCAAATGGCGCGCGCCGCCGGTCTGCACGTCATTCTGGCGACACAGCGGCCCTCGGTCGACGTCATCACCGGCACGATCAAGGCCAACTTTCCGACCCGCATCTCCTTCCAGGTCACCTCGAAGATCGACAGCCGCACCATCCTCGGCGAACAGGGCGCCGAGCAACTGCTCGGCCAGGGCGACATGTTGTACATGGCTGGAGGCGGACGCATCAGCCGCGTGCACGGGCCCTTCGTGTCCGACGAGGAAGTTGAAAAAGTCGTGCGGCATCTAAAGTCGCAGGGTGTGCCGCAATACCTCGAAGCGGTTACCGCCGAAGAGCCGCAGGACGAAGACGGCAATCCGATCTTCGATGCGACCGCGATGGGCGCACCGGAAGGCGGCGATCTTTATCAGCAGGCCGTGCAGGTCGTGACGCGCGATCGCAAGGCCTCGACCAGCTACATTCAGCGCCGTCTGCAGATTGGCTACAATCGCGCCGCTTCGCTGATGGAGCGCATGGAAAAGGAAGGCGTCGTCGGCCAACCCAATCATGCCGGCAAAAGGGAAATTCTCGTCGAGGCTGCCGAGGATGATTCGTATTGAGAATCAACCGATCGAACTTTAAGCGAGTTTTCCCAGCCGTGAATTCGCCATATCGTATCGCTACCACTTGAGCACGATTCAAAGCGTGCGCGCGAAGATACGGGAGCAGAAGAAAATGACGGGACGGGGCGCGCGGACAGCGATCTTGGCGACGGCGTGTATCGTGTGCGTTGCCGCTTCAGCCGCGGCGCAAGATGTGCCGCTGCCGACGCCGCGTCCGAAGGCCGGGTCAGCGACGCCGGCCGCATCCACGGCCGCTGCCGCGCCGAAGGGATATTTCCCATCCAGTAACGCTGGGCCGGGCCAGGCCACCGCGTTTGACGCCAAACAGCGTGAACTCCTCGACAAGGTCAGCGGTTATTTGTCCAGCGTGCAGACGCTGGTCGGAAATTTCGTGCAGATCGGTCCGGACGGTCGGCGGCTCGAAGGGACGTTCTCGATTCAAAAGCCCGGCAAGGTCCGCTTTCAATATAAGCCACCGAGCCCGATCGATATCATCGCCGACGGCTCGTCGGTCGTGGTGCGCGATCGTTCGCTCGAAACCGCGGACTACTATCCGCTGTCGCAAACGCCGTTGCGCTACCTCTTGGCCGACCGCATCGATCTGTTGCGCGACACCGACGTCGTCAGCGTGTCGGCCGATGACACCTTCGTCACCGTGGTGATCGAGGAAACTCAGGTCATGATCGGCACCAACCGGCTGATGCTGATGTTCGACGCCAAAACGCTGGCGCTCAAGCAGTGGACCGTCACCGACCCGCAGGGCCTCGATACCACCGTCGCCGTCTATAATCTCGACTTGGCGAAGAAACCCGATCCGAACCTGTTCGTGATCAATTATCAGACCAATTTGAAGTAGCCGGACCTTACGGCGCAGTACTTTACGTCGCAGTTTTGGCGGCTATGCCGTACCGCCCAGGCGCGATGACGTCGTTCGGATCGAGCGCCGTTTTGATGCCAACGCACGCATCGCGGAATACCGGCATGGTCTGCTGCATGTGAAAGTCGTGATAGTCGACCGGCGCGCGGCCGACAAACACGCCGCGGGCGCCGACTTCTTTCGACATCTTCCGATAGCAGGCGTCGGCGCGGGCACGCTCATCGGCATCCTCGCGGTTAAACGTGATCACGTGCAAACCGCGAGCGAAGCGCGCGCTGCAGACATTCATGGCGGTGTAGTCGAGGCCGAATTCGACATAGATTTTCCGGCACAAATGCTGAAACTCATTGGCGATGCGGCCGTCCATCGGCGTTCCTGGCGCGAACCAGATATTGCCGCCGCCCGGGCGCCATTTGAGCAGCCCGAGTTCGCCCATGCTGGGAATGCCGGAAAACGCGTTGATGGCGGTCTGCAGCGGCGGAATGGCAGTCGCGTCGTCGTGCGGGATATAGCGCGCCTTGCCGCCTTGCGCGAATAAATCGCGGACGCGCTGGATCATCGGCTCGATCGCCGCGGCATTCGGGCCATAGAAAGCGCCGGAGACATTCCAGGCGCCGACACCGTGGCTGTCACGGAGCTTACGCCGGCCGTCTTCGGAGATCGAGCGTTTGCCGCCGCTTGTTTTGTATTCAGGATTTTCGCCTTCCGACCCGCACAAATAAAGATCGTTGGCGACCCGGAACAAAGTCGGCACAAAGTTCGACAGTTTCAATGGACGGCAAAGTTCGATGATCGTTTCCAGATCGTCGTCGTCGGGAAACGCGAAGTGAAACGAGCGTACCGCCGGCGGCCGCGGCATCAGCCATAGACCCATGCGGGTGACAATTCCGTAGTTCGACTGGGTGAACAGACCGTCGAGGATTGGTCCGAAGCTGTATTTCGACGTATGCCAGTTGACGAGATCTTTGGAATCGAGCGAGCCGTCGCCGGTGCGAAGGACTTCGCCGTTGCCAAGCACGATCTCAAGTCCGCACGAAAAACCGAAATGATCGAAATAGGGTGAGTAGCCGGCGCCCTTGTCGAGCGCGTTGCCAATCATGCCGCCTTGCGGCGGGCCGGAGGTGACGTCGAGCATCAGCCGGTTGCCACGCCGGACCAGTTCATCATAGAGCGTCTGGTAACTGACGCCGGGCTCAACGACGGCGAACGCGAGCTTTTCGTCGATATCGAGGATGCGGTTCATCCGCCGGCCAAGATCGACAACGACCTGGCCCGACGCCGCAGCGGATCGCGTGCCGAGACCGATGTTGTTGCCGGTGCTGATCGGATAGAGCGGCACCTTGTACTTGTTCGCCGCACGGACGATCGCCTGCACGTCCACGGTCGACCCCGGGTAGATCACGCCGGCCGGCGGGCGGTCACCGCCCGGCATCGTGTTCTCGCCGTAGCGCCGGATTGTTTCTTCCGAGCGATTTACTCCTTCACCGCCGAGCAGTTCACCCACGGTGGAGAAGAATGCATCGAGATTTGCAGTGCTCATTTGACGACCTCGTTTTAAGTCATGGCGCGCAAACGCGCGCTCACCAGATGGCGGTTGGGTTCGGATCGGCAGCTGATGGCGCGCCGCCGGGGTGATTTTGTTCAGAAAGCGCCGGCGCGCGCGTCGGTTGGCGCAATTTTCTCTGCTCCAAGGCCGGCGGTATCGGGCCTCCGCTCGCCCAATCGAGCAACTCGACAGTGTGAACGACGGGAGCACGCGCAAAGCGCGCGATTTGCACCATGCAGCCAAGATTTCCGGCGGCGACAACGTCTGGGTCGACGCTGTCGACGTGAGCCGCTTTGCGTTCGCCGAGCGCCGCGGCGATGTCCGGCTGCAGCAGATTGTAAGTGCCGGCAGAGCCGCAGCAGAAATGCCGTTCGGGCACGTCCACGACCTCGAAGCCCGCGCGTGCGAGCAAAGACCGCGGCTGGCGCTCAACATGCTGGCCATGCTGCAACGAACAGGCATCGTGATACGCGATCCGGTACGGCTCCACGTTGCAGGCTGGCAGACCAAGCTCGGCGACGAGCTCGGTTATGTCTCGCGCCAGAGCGCCGATCCGTTTCGCCGCCGCGCCGCCAACCAAGTGGCCGTAATCCTTCACGGTGGTGCCACAGCCGGACGCATTGATGACAATGGCGTCGAGCCCTTTGGTCAGTTGGTCGCTCCACGCGGTGATGTTGGCCTCGGCCAGCGCCTTAGCTTGCGCCTCGCGGCCGATGTGCAGCGGTAGCGCCCCGCAACAGCCGACACCGGCCGCGACCACGACCTCACAGCCGCAGCGCTGCAATAAGCGGATGGTGGCTGCATTGATATTGCGATCGAGCGCTTGCTGGGCGCAACTCGGCAGCAAGGCGACCCGCATTTTCCGTTGGCCCGCCGCCGGATAAGTCGCGGGGCGCAGAATTTCTCCCGCCGGCGGCCGGCTGCCGGCAAGCGCGACGAGGTTGCGGAGGCGCGGCGGCAGAACGGCGGAGAACGGACGCGCGAGGCGTGCTAGTTGCAGCGCCAAGGCAAAGCGGCTCGGGTAGGGCAGCAATTCGGCGAGCATGCGCCGAAGCAGCCGCTCGCCAAGCGGGCGGCGATAATTGTTTTCGATATAGGCGCGCGCGATATCGATCAGATGGACATAGTCCACTTTCACGGCGCACGTCGTCATGCAGGACAGGCACGACAGACACCGATCAAGATGGTGGACGGTTTTTGCATCCGGCGTGCCGCCTTTCTCCAGCATCGCGCGGATGAGATCGATCCTGCCGCGCGGTGAATCGTTTTCGTCGCGAAACAGCACATAGGTGGGGCACGTCGCGGTACAGAAACCATAGTGCACGCAGGTTTTGAGAATGCCGTCTGCTTCGGCGATTTTAGGCTTCGCGAGCTGTTCAAACGTGAAGGATGTTTGCACGTCGGTGGAACTGTCTGCCGAAAACTACAACACTGGCTCTTGGCTACTCAGATCTGCCAAGTCAGCTCTCGCCATTCCCGGCGCAGCGCCTCGCGGATGGCACGCTGGTCCCGTTCCGGACGCCCGGCCTCGAAACTGACGGCCAGCGCCAGCTTCTCGTCGCGCTCGCCGTGCAGTAGCGGCGCCGCACAGCAATTGAGAAACGGATCGATCTCGCCTTCTTCGGCGTACATGCCGTTGCGGCGCCCTTCGGCGATGGCCGCGCTGACATCCGCCCAGGTTGTTTTTGTGCGCGGCGTGAAAGACGGGAACGGTTCGGGCGGCAGCAACGACGGCGCTTGGGTCCGCGGCAGGCTGCCGAGCAAAGCGCGCCCGGCCGCCGTTGCCCAAAGCGGGTAGCTCGGGCCGATCTCTCCGGCGACCATCGCGCGCCGGTTGCCGGCAAGCCGAGCCACCGTGACCGCCTCCGTACCGATGAGCTGGAGGAGATAGACCGTTTCGCCGCAACTGTTTGCGATCCGCGCCATCGGCGCCGCGGCCACCTGCATCAGGCGATCGACCCAGCCGGTGGCCAGCCGCAGCGACCGCGCGCCAAGCGTATAGCGCCGGTTCGGCGTCCGGCTGGCGTAGCCGCGCGATATCAGGGTCGCCAGCAGTCGTGATGCGGTTGCCGGATCAACGCCGAGATGTGCGGCTGCGTCGGCGACGCGGATGCCGGCCGGAGCGGCGCGTTGCATGATTTCCAAGAGATCGAGTGCGCGGCCGACGCAGCGGATTTCGCCGTGGTCTCCGGTCGCTCGATCTTCAATCATCGGTACTCACCCGCTGGCCGGCGTTGCGTCCGCGAATTTGGGTATGACCTTTTCGCCAAACAGACGAATGCTCTCCAGCATGCGCTTATGCTCAGTCATACCAGCATACATAATGAAGATGATGTAGTCGACGTTGAGCGTATCCTTCAGCCGCTGGATTTCTTCGCCGACTTCGTCGGGGGTGCCGACGATCTGCATTCCGCTCTTGAGCATTTGTTCGAAAGTCTTCGGCACCGGACCTTCCTGGCCTTTCATCCGCAACGCTTCGAAGAAGCCGAACTCGCCGAGCCAGTGGGTCCAGAAGGCCGACCCCTGCCGCGCGGTTTCCATCGCTTCTTCGTGCGTGCGCCCGACAGCCACGTTACGGCAGAGCACCATGCCGCCCTTGGTGGAATATTCGCCGGGGCGAAGCTTGCGGCCATGCTTGGCAGCCTCATCGACGTAAGTCTGGAATACCCAGCGCAAGATATCGTGGTCGGCCGCCAGCGTGACGACCGAGGCGCCGATCCGAGCCGACCAATTGATCGTCTCGGGACTTTGGCTCAGCGTCGTGAACAGCGGCGGATAAGGCAACTGCCTGGGTTTCGGGACGGTTGCCACCTTGGTCAAGATGCCGTCCTGGACGCCGGCATTGAGCCGCGCCGAAATCGGGTGCTTCCATTCCAGGCCGCGCGGCGGCACTGAAATGAATTCGCCCTCATAGTTCCAAAGATCTTCCGTCCAGGAGCGGCGCATTACCTCGAACCACTCCTCAACGATCCTTCTGTTGACGGCTTCGACTTCCTCGCGCCCGGTGCCCGCCGCGTTGGCGCGGTAATGTTGGCCCATCACGCCAACCGAACGCGGCTGGTAGCCGCGGCTGAGCCCGATATCGAGGCGTCCGCCGGTGAGATGATCCGCCATCGCGATGTCTTCGGCGAGCCGCAGTGGATTCCAGTTCGGTAATACCAGTCCCATCTGGCCCTGCCGTAGCCGTTTGGTGTGCTGGGCGAGGTAGACGTTCAGCATCAGCGGGTTGGGCGTGACGTGATAGCCCTCGATTTCGAAGTGATGCTCCGCGAACATCATCGAGGTCCAGCCGGTCTCGTCGGCGGCGATCGCTTGTTCGCGCAGTTCCTCGATGGCGGTCATGTAACGCTTGCGATCGAGTCCCCACAGGCCTTTTCCAAGGTCGGCTTCGGACGCGACCGCGACCGGATAAAACATGCCAAATTTCACGACGAGCACCCCTCTAGGACCGTCTCGCGGTCCGCCCGGTTGCTAGTGACCGCCGAAACTCTAGGAGGGGCTCAACGAGGGTCAATGCGCGGTCTTGCGCCAGGCGCAACGCTTGCAAATAAGGTTCAGCGCGGCTCGTGGTTTTGGCGTGGTGCAATGCCGATCAACCGGGCGCCGCGCTGGAAGGTGAGGTAACTCCACAGCCAGTTCAGCGCGACCACGAAGCGATTACGCAAGCCGATCAAAAAATAGATGTGCACCGCGCTCCAGAACAGCCAGCCGAGAAATCCGGTGAGCTGAAAAGCACCAAGTTTCACCACGGCGGACTTCCGGCCGATCGCGGCGAGTTCGCCCAGATGGCGATACGCGAGCGGGGGCGGAGCTCGCTGGTTCTGCACACGCGCGGCGATGACTTTGCCGACATAGTGACCCATCTGCTTCGCAGCCGGTGCGATACCGGGAACCAGCCGTTCGTCCTTATCCGGGACGGTCGCCGTATCGCCGACAGCGAAAATGTCCGGGTGGCCCGGAACAGTCAGGTTGGGATTGACCTTGATGCGCCCAGCGCGGTCGTGCTCGGCGCCGATCCACACCGCTGCCGGCGAGGCGACAACGCCCGCGGCCCAGATCACAGTCGCGGCCTCGATGCGGCCGCCATCCAAAGAGACGCCCTGCGCGTCGCAGCCGGTAACTTTGCGATTGAGCTCGACCTCGACGCCCATGCTTTGCAACGAGCGCCGCGCGTATTCAGACAACGCTTCGGGAAATGTAGGCAATAAGCGCGGGCCGGCCTCGATCAGAACGATGCGCGATTTCCGCGGGTCGATGCGGCGGAAATCGTGCTGCAAGGTTCGGCGCGCGACCTCGGCGATCGCGCCGGCCATCTCGACGCCGGTCGCGCCGCCGCCGACAATCACGAAGGTCAGCAACCGCGCCCGCGCCGCCTCGTCCTCCACCACTTCCGCCCGCTCGAACGCGAGCAGGAAACGCCGCCGAATTTCGGTCGCGTCCTCAACGTGCTTGAGCCCCGGCGCGAACGGCGCCCAGGAATCGTTGCCGAAATAGGAATGGGTCGATCCGGTGGCGAGCACCAGATAATCGTAGGGGAGGTTGATTTCGCTGGTGTGTACGCAGTGCGCTTGCACGTCGACCGCAGTAACACGCGCCATGATCACACGGACATTCTTCTGCGCACGCAGGATCGCACGGATCGGCCAGGCGACATCCGCCGGAGAGAGCGCCGCCGTTGCGACCTGATACAGCAACGGCTGAAAGCAGTGATGGTTGTACGCATCGACGAGGGTTACGTCGACTTCGATCCCGGCGAGAGCCCGGGTCGCTTCGAGCCCGGCGAAGCCGGCGCCGACGATCACCACCTGCGGCCTTTGCACTACGCTCTGCATAGCAGCCTCTTGCAGTCGGCATCCTCAGCGGAGACTTGTCGGCCTACGCAAAATATATAAGTGTCGTCGCGTGTTATGCGAGGTAATCCAACGAGGCGCATGAAAATCATTGTCACGACCTGGAACATCAATTCGGTGCGGCTGCGCATCGGGCTCGTCGCCAGATTCATCAAAGCGGTACAGCCCGACATTTTGTGTCTGCAGGAGACCAAGTGCCCGGATGACCGTTTTCCACGCAAACAATTCAAGCGACTAGGCTATGAGCATTTCGCGCTGAATGGCCAGAAGGGCTACCACGGAGTCGTTGTGGTCTCGCGGCTGCCGTTCGAATCGATCGCAATCAAAGCCTATTGCGGGAAAAGCGACTGTCGTCATGTCGCGATCACTCTCGGCGAACGCGCCGCGCTGAAGGACCCGATCACGCTGCATAATTATTACGTTCCGGCGGGCGGCGATGTGCCCGATCCTGCCGTGAACATCAAGTTCGCCCACAAGCTCGCTTTCCTCGATGAGATGCAGCAATGCGAAACGCTGCGGCCCGCGCCGTCCGGGCGCGCGATCGTCGTCGGCGATCTCAACGTCGCGCCGCTAGAATGCGACGTCTGGAGTCACAAGCAACTTCTGTCCGTCGTTTCGCACACGCCGATCGAATGCGGAAAGCTTCTCGGCGTGCAGAAAGCCGGCGGCTGGGTCGACGCGGTGCGAACGCACGTGCCGGAGCCGACCAAACTCTATACCTGGTGGAGCTATCGCTCACCCGATTGGACCAAATCAGACCGCGGCCGTCGCCTCGACCACATCTGGACCTCTTCCATGTTGGCCGATCGCGTCGCTAAGATTGCGGTTGCCAAAGAATATCGCAGCGCCAGGCGTCCCTCGGATCACGTACCAGTAACAGCGACGTTGGAGCTGTGAGACGAAGCGGCAGTGCGGCGCGATAAAAGACGCCGGCGCTGGAAGGAAAAGGGGAGGAACGCGGTGTATCCGGGGAAGCATGCCGCCTCGCAGCCGGACCATCCGGCTGTGATCATGGCGCAGACCGGCGAGGTTGTGACCTACGGCGAGCTGGAGGCGCGCAGCAATCGGCTGGCGCACCTTCTTCGCGCGCGCGGGCTCAATCGTCTCGATCACTACGCGATCTTTATGGAAAACAACGCTCCTTACGTCGCGTGTTGCAGCGCCGGCGCACGGAGCGGCGTTTACTACACATGCGTCAATTCGTTTCTCACGCCGGAAGAACTGACCTACATCCTCAACAACAGCGAATCTCGAATCCTGATCACGTCCGAGGCCAAGCGAAGCGTGGCGGCGGAAGCACTCAAAAGCTGTCCGAAGATCGAGCTTTGCCTGATCGTCGACGGAGCGGGTGATGGCGAGCGCGTGCAGAACCTCGACGCAGCGATCGCGAAGTTTCCCGCAACGCCGGTCGCCGACGAGGCGCTCGGAACCGCGATGTTGTATTCCTCCGGCACCACCGGGCGGCCAAAAGGAATTTTAAGACCGCTGCCGGTCCAGCCGCCCGGCCAGCAATTGCCGCTCTACGCCTTTTTGGACAAGCTCTGGCGGTATCGCGAAGGCATGATCTATCTGTCGCCCGCTCCGCTTTATCACTCGGCGCCGCAGGCTGCCGTGAGCCTCACTATCGATCGCGGCGGCACCGCCATCATCATGGAGACGTTCGACCCGGAGCGGTATCTGCAGCTGGTGCAAACTTATAACGTGACGCACAGCCAGCTCGTGCCGACGATGTTCTCGCGGATGCTCAAATTGCCGGAGACCGTGCGGCGGCGTTACGACCTGTCATCGCTCGAAACCGCGGTGCATGCCGCTGCTCCGTGTCCCGTGCAGGTGAAAGAAGAGATGATCGCCTGGTGGGGGCCGGTCATTCTGGAATATTACGGCATGACGGAAGGCTTGGGCTTCACCGCCTGCGACAGCGCCGAATGGCTGGCGCATCGCGGCACCGTCGGCAAGGTGTTGCTCGGCGAGCTGCATGTCCTCGATGAAAACATGAAGCCGTGCCCGGTGGGGACAGCCGGCACGCTGTGGTTTAAGACCGCGACGCCGTTCGAATACTTCAACGATCCGGCGGCGACGACGCGGGCGTGCTCAAGCGACGGCACCATGAGCACAGTGGGTGACGTTGGCTATGTCGATGGAGAAGGTTATCTCTATCTCACCGACCGCGCGACCTTCATGATCATCTCCGGCGGCGTGAACATCTATCCGCAGGAATGCGAGAACCTGCTCATCACCCATCCGAAGGTTGCCGACGCCGCGGTGTTCGGCGTGCCGAACCAGGATCTCGGCGAAGAAGTGAAGGCCGCAATCCAGCTCATGCCCGGCATCGCGCCCGGGCCGGACATCACCGAAGAGTTGTTGGCATTCTGCGCCGAGCATCTGGCGCGGCAGAAATGTCCGCGCTCGATCGACTTCGAAGCCGAGCTGCCGCGACTGCCGACCGGGAAACTCTACAAGCGCGTCTTGCGCGACCGTTACTGGCAGGGACACAAGACGCGGATCGTGTAGCTAGCGCGGCTTGGTGCCCGGAGCCAGCGCAGCGCGAACGTTCTCGATCTCCCGGCCCCATTGGTCGGCACGCGCTGCGATGACGTCGCGCAGCCGCTGTGCGGCGTCAGGATAACCGTCGAGCATTTTTAGAAACATCGCGCGCGAAATACGCAGCACCACCGAATCCTCGCGCGCAGTGGCGGTCGCTGGGCGTTGCGTTTCCGCCAACAGCGCGGCTTCGCCAAGCAAAGTGCCGGGTCCAGCGAGCACTTCGGCTTCGCCGCCGCGCTCCGGCCGAAGATTGAACGAGCCCCGTTGCACCACGTACGCGCCTTCCGCGTTGTCTCCGGCGGCGAACAACACTTCACCAGGCTCAACGCGATAGCTTTCGGCGCCGATGGCGAGAATGCGCAGGGCCGCTGCACCAAGCGGGCGGAGAATTGGTATCCGCTCAAGGAAAGTGATGTCGTCCTCGATGGTCATGACGGCCGTAAGTTACGGCACAAGCTTGTACCCACCGGCCTCAGTAACGAGAATCGCCGGGGCCGCTGCATCCTTTTCGATCTTCTGCCGTAGTCGATAAATGTGGGTTTCGAGCGTGTGCGTGGTCACGCCGGAATTGTAGCCCCAGACTTCTTGCAGCAAGGTTTCCCGGGATACCGGCCGTTGGCTGGCGCGGTAGAGGTAGCGCAGGATCGCGGTCTCCTTCTCGGTCAGCCGAACCTTGTTGCCCTTCGGGTTGAGCAAAAGCTTCGAGCTCGGCCGGAACGTATACGGACCGATGGTAAAAATGGCGTCCTCGCTCGCCTCGTGCTGGCGCAATTGCGCCCGGATGCGCGCGAGCAGGACGGCGAAACGAAACGGTTTGGTGATGTAATCGTTGGCGCCCGATTCCAGCCCGAGGATGGTGTCGGAATCGGTGTCGTGGCCGGTGAGCATGATGATCGGCGCCTTGAAGCCGTTCTTGCGCAAAATGCGCACGGCCTCGCGGCCGTCGATGTCCGGCAGCCCGACGTCCATGATCACCAGATCGATCTGCCCGGTCTTTGCCGTCTGCACGCCCTTGCTGCCACTTTCGACCGCGACGGCTTCGAACTCCTCGTGCAACGACAATTGCTCCGTGAGCGCCTCGCGCAACTCGGTATCGTCGTCAACGATCAGAATCTTACGTGTGTTCGGCATCAATCCCAGTCCCTGCGGCCACCCATTCGCCGGTCAATGAAATGCCCACGAATTTGAGCCGGATTTCCACAATGGCCCAATTTCGCGCGCCTGCGATTTTGTTGCGCCGCCCGGCGCGAAGTAGAACATGCAAAGATACAAGAGCAAGCGCGAGTTGGGAAATTCCCTGCCGACGAGGCCATCTACGCATATGCGGCGGACTTCTCTCGGGGGCATCCGGGTTAACATGCGACCGGGCCGGCGCTCGCAGGGCTTTATGCGCGCCGGTCTACAGGTCCTGCCGGTGGCGCTTGGGCGCGGCGGCATCAGGGCCAACAAGCGCGAGGGCGACGGCGGCACGCCGCGCGGACAGTTCTTCCCGGTTCGGGTTTGGTGGCGGGCCGACCGCGTTCCGCGTCCACGGACCTCGTTGCCGGTGCGCAAGATCGGTCCAGCCGATGCCTGGTGCGAGGATTCTTCCGATCGCCGCTACAACCGGCCGTTCGGGCGGTCGGCCAGTGAACCAGGCGACCGCCTCTGGCGTGACGACGGCCTCTATGACCTGTTTATCGAGACGGATCACAACACCCGGCCTCGAGTCGCGGGCCGCGGCAGCGCCGTGTTCATTCACGTCGCCCGACCGGGATTCACGCCGACTGCAGGCTGCATCGCGCTGCGGCTACAAGACCTGCAGAAGCTCGTAAGCCGGACCAGCGCGAAGACGCGAATTACGATTCATAACTAGGCGGGCGCGGTCTGGTGCCGAAGATCGCCGTACCGACGCGGACATGCGTCGCGCCAAACGCGATCGCTATCGGAAAGTCGGCGCTCATGCCCATCGAGAGAAGCACAAGCCTATTGCGGCGGGCGATCTGCGCGGTGAGCGCGAAGTGCGGGGCGGGGGCCTCGTTGACCGGCGGGACACACATCAACCCCGAAACCGTCAGGCCGTAAGCATCGCTGCAAGACGCAAGAAAAGCATCGGCGTGCTGCGGCTCAATGCCAGCCTTCTGTGGCTCGGCACCGGTGTTGATCTCAACGAACAGCAAGGGCCGCCGTTCTTGCTTGGCGATCTCCTTGCCCAATGCTTCAGCGAGGCTCGCGCGGTCCAGCGAATGGATAGCGTCGAATAGAGCCACCGCCTCCCTGGCCTTGTTCGATTGCAATGAGCCGACGAGGTGCAGCTCAAGGCGCGGATGACGCGTCATCAGCGCCGGCCATTTCGACTTGGCCTCCTGGACCCGGTTCTCACCGAATACGAGTTGGCCCTCGGCGATCACTGGCTCAATTGCGTCGGCGCCGAAGGTCTTTGATACCGCAACCAGCGTCACGCTTTGCGGATCGCGGCCGGCTTCGCGGCAGGCCCGAGCAATGTCGGCACGCACTGCCGCCAGCCCTGCGTCTCCTATGGTTTCCATTTCGTCAACCGCTCCGCAAAACGGGTCAAACTCTAACGACATCGCCAAGGTGGTCTTTACGCACTTCCATTAGGTTCCGGAACCTTGGGGCGGGGAATGCGCATGCCGGAAGTTCACACAGAGCGTGTCCTGGCGTCTTGGTTCAACAAGGATTGGCTCAAGCCGTCCTGGCTCACGGGCGCATGGCATGATTGGCGCAACACGTCCTGGCGCAGCAAGCCGATCCTTAGCATCCGCTCCCGTCTGATTGTTGTCGCCCTCCTGGCGATTGCCCCGCTCATGCTCGAGCGCATGCGCGGTTTTGAACGAACCCGCGCCGAACGCGTCGACCTAGCTCTCGCCAGAATGGCCGATCTGGCGCGCGGCGGCGCCGAGGCACAACGCGAGGTCGTCTACTCCGTGCGAGCCCTGCTCCAGGTCCTCGCGCGTATCTACGCGAAAATGCCAGTCGATCCCGCCGACTGCAATCGCACGCTTGCCGAACTGACCCGCAAAATCCCTTGGCTGCATGGCGTCAACATTGCCGGCATTGATGGCCGAATTAAATGCGCCACCGATCCGCGCGTCGTCGGATTGAACATCTCGGACCGCGCCTATTTTCAGAGCGCGCTTCATTCGCGCGATTTTTCGCTCAGCGATTATCTCGTCACACGGATCAGCCAGCTGCCGGCCCTGATCGCGACCTATCCGATCGTCAAGGATGATGGCTCGGTAAGCGGTGTGATCCTTGGAACGATCAATCTGCAATGGATTGACGATCTCGCGGCAACAGCCGCGCAGCGCACCGGAACCTCGGTCGCGTTGGTCGACGGTAACGGCGCGCTCATCGCCGCATCGGCCGATGAGGCGCCGCTGATCGGCAAGAACTTCACCGGCCACACGCTCGCACACGACATTTTGGCTAATGACGAAGGCACCTTGACGGCCGCGGGTTTCGACGGGATTCGGCGAATTTTCGCCTACGTCCGCGTGCCTTGGACGCGGGCTCGGCTTGCCGTCGGGCTTGATGAAAGGGTGGTCCACAGCGGCATCGATCGTGAAATCAGCATCGCCTACGTGCAGCTGGCGGTGTTCGGTCTGCTCGTGCTGCTGACAGCGTGGTTCGGCGGTGAACGTCTTATTCTGCGGCCGATCAGGTCGCTGGTGAGAACGGCCACGCGTTTCGGGCGCGGCGATCTGCGCGTACGCGAAACCGAAAAACCCTGGATCGCCGAATTCGAACCGCTTGCGGCCGCCCTCAATGACATGGCCCGCAAACTCGCCGCGCGCGAGGAGGAGTTGCAGATCGCCAACCAGCACCTTGAGGAGCTGGCGAGCCTTGACGGTCTCAGCGGCTTGGCCAATCGGCGCGGCTTCGACCGCGAGCTACGAGTCGAGTGGGAGCGGGCAACCGAGCGTCGGCGGCCGCTCGCGCTGATGATGATCGATATCGATCATTTCAAGCTGTTCAACGATCGTTATGGCCACGTGCAAGGCGACGCTTGCCTGCGCGCCGTCGGCGAGACCCTGTCATTGGTCACACTTGAGGAAGCGGTCCTTGTTGCGCGTTACGGCGGCGAGGAATTCGCCTTGCTGTTGCCGGGAATCGAACTCGAGCGGGCGGCTGCTCTCGCAGAAGAGGCGCGTCGGGCGATTGAAGATCTCCTTATTCCGCATGCCGAAGCGGCTGCGGGGATTGTTACGATCAGCGTTGGGGTCGAAGCCCTGGTCCCGAAGCCGGATCAAGCGGCGGCCGAACTGGTCGAGGCTGCCGATCGCGCGCTTTATGCCGCGAAGCGCAGCGGCCGCAACACCGTGATTGCGCATCTTCCGGCCGCGTCTGACGTCAGCGAATTGGTCTGAGTTCGACGGCGCTTGCGCGCTTGCCGATCAAGAACGCTGCGCGTGTCTTTTCTTCGGTGATGCCGCCTTGCGCTTCGGCGGCCTCAGCTTTTTCGGAGGCGCCCAGATCATGCCTTCGAGCTTCATCCCGTCCGGGTCCGCGAAATAAACCGCATAGTAGTTGCGATCGTAATACTCGCCGGGCGGGTCGAGCACGGTCATGCCATTATTTTCCAGGAATGCACCCAGCCGATCGACGTCGTCGCGGCTTGCGAGTTCAAAGGCGTAGTGATGAAAACCGATATCGCCTTTGCGGTACTTCCGTTTGCGTCCTTGCGCGTCGGCGGCAGCGATCCAGAACAAGGTTTTGCCGTTACTCCAACCGACCATGTCCTCGTAATCGTACTTCCGCTTGAAACCGAGAAAGCCGAGTAGACTGTCGTAGAATCTCGCCGAGCGGGCGAAATCGCCGACACTGAGGACCAGATGGTCGATGCCGACAACGCGAGGCATTGAACCTCTCGCTCTTGCTAAGCCGAAAAACCATTACTGCGCGTGACCGTACTTTATGTGGACGTAGTCGAAGCGCAAGAAACTCAAAACGGCAGGTAGCAGGCGGACTTCAAAACGAAAAAGAGCCGGCACGAGGCCGGCCCTTCCTGAAACCGAGGACAGGCGCGCGGCCGGTCCTCCCCAATAAACTTCCGAACCTCACCCCTTGTGGACCATAGGCGGAGGCGGAGTGGCACAGCCAGCAACGCTCAGGAGACAAAGCATCGCGGCGAGTGCTACGGCCAACTTCTTCATAATCTCACTCCGTTAAAGGCCTCAATGATGGCACAGGCATACAGGCGCCGCCGGTATGGATTCTAGTGCAGAAAAGCCACAATACGCACCAAAACGCACAGTGTTCTGCAGAAGGGCGGAGCGATAGCGGCATACGTTGCGGAAATAGCGGCAAATCATTGCCCCGTTGCAAATATGCCGCACTGTGGAAAATCTTCAGCGACGACCGTGGACAACGCCGCCGCTTGCACGAACCAAGGCAGCAGCGGCGCCAGCCGCGAATCGGCCCCGATTGTTCTGCCGGGTAGGTCGGGGATATGATCGACGGGAGACGGTTCCAAGTTGCAGATTTGTTTTACTTTTAGCCGTAGCCTTGCACGTTGCCCACGATGCCGAGTATCACAATCGAGGCGAGTGGCTAAGTGTCACTAGTGGAATCCACAGAAGTCCGATGAAGATCGCACGTCATTGGTTGCGGCCTCGGCCGCTCTCAATCAGTTTCGGTTCGCCTTCGACTCGGCCCAGTCTGCGCCGCCGCGAGTCGGCGTCTGTACCGACTGCAGCACTCGCTATGTTCGCGGTTGGCCTAGCACTTGCGGGCTGCACTGGCTCCTTGCCCTTCAGTACGTCGTCTACGTCTTCGTCATCATCGTCTTCATCTTCGCATGCGACCGCCGAGAGCCTGCTCGGATTGAGCGGCGCCCCGTCGGCGGGTGGTCAGGGCCAGCGCGAACTGACGCTGCCGGAAAAGAAGATCATCAGCGATGCAGTCGCGCTTTCGATCAAGGATCCTGGCGCGGCGCAGTATCGCTGGCCGACGATTCCGGCATCTGAGGAGGGTCAGGTCAATTACTGCGGAATGGTCAATGCCAAGAGCCCTTACGCTGCGTATAGTGGCTGGCAGGCCTATATTGTCGAAGCTCAAGTGACAGCCGGCAAAGTCTCCTCGGCTGTCGTCGGTCTTATCGCCGGCGGCAAAGATGTCGCGATCGTTCGCAAGATGTGCAAGAAATACGATCTCGATCCCGGCACGGCGGGCTAATCCGCAGAGAAGCTATAAGCCGAATACCGCTTGTCCGATCGAGGGACCGGGGCGGCTTATGTCGCGCCGGACCGCAAGCCACTTTGGCGAATGCTCGAGGATGCCGCGCCATTGCGTCGCCGAGCAAAACACCGTCGTGCATCGTAAGATCGATGTCGATCTCGTCTTTCCGCTCCAGGTCGCTATTCCACCATTGGAAAGCTATTTCTTGGGCGATCTCCCGCTTGTTTGTTGCTTGTGATTTGCGGCGAAATGGGCACTCGCCCAAAATTTCATCAGCTCACCATGTTGAGCGGTGAAGCAAATCATTTCAGGAAACCGATCGCGGCGTCGCAGGTCGCAAATGTTCGGCAAGCGATCACTCGTTAACAACCGCGCGCGGCCGTTAATAAACAACTTGTCGCTTTTCGCGAAGTACTATGCAACGTATGTTTATATCGCTATCATCTTGGCGTGGGAAGAAACAACGGGGGCATAAACCCCTGCCAGCAAGACCTTCAGGGAGGTATTCATGCGAAGACGCGAGTTTCTGAAATATTCTGCCGCGGCTGCGGTCACCGCACCATTCGTGCGGGTCGCGAGTGCGGAAGCCGGCGTCTATAAAGTCGGCGTGATTGGCGCCAAGACGGGTCCGCTTGCGCCGGGCGCGGCGGTCACCCATTTCCCGCCCTACAGACTTTGGGCCCATGAAATCAACGAACGCGGCGGTCTGAAGCTGAAAGACGGTCAGCGCAAGATCGAACTCGTCGAATACGACGATCGTACGCAACCGCCGGAGGCCATCAAGGCCGTCGAGCGTGCCGCCACGGTAGACAAGTGCGATTGGATCGGCGGCGTTTACGCTACCGGCTTCAACCTTGCTACTGCACCGACGTTTGCCAAGCACAACTATCCGCAGCTCACGCAAGCTTGCGTGACCGATCAGGGACCCAAGCTCGTCAAGCAATTTCCCGGGTTCTTCATGTTCCAATCGTCGACGACCGCCTACGCCAAGGGTGCGATCGGCGTGCTGAAGAAACTGAAAGACAGCGGCAAGATCGGTAACAAGGTTTCGGTCGTCAATGTCGGCGACGACTTCGGCATTGAGCTTGCCAATGCCGGGCGGCCGTTGTTCAAGGAAAACGGCTTTGAGATCGTCTACGACAAGTCCTATCCGCTCGGCACGCAGGATTACACGCCGGTGGTCAAGGCCGCGAAAGCTGCCAATCCGGATGCCTTTGTCGCCTGGTCCTATCCGCCCGACACGTTTGGTCTTGCGGATGCGTCGAAGATCGAAGGTCTCAATGTCAAGGCGTATTACTGCGCCGTTGGTTGTGCCTTCCAGGGCTTCTCGCAGAAAAACGGTGCCGCCGCCGAAAACATTCTCGGTGCCGGTGGCGTTGTTGATTCGCCTGAGATCCGCGATTTCTACAAGCGGCACAAGGAAGTCACCAAAGTGGATGCCGATTATTGGGGTAGCCCGTTCTACTACTCCATGCTTCAGATGCTGACGCAGTCGATCGAGACTATCGGTACGGTGGACCGGATGGCCATCGCGGCGCACTTCCGAAACCGCAAGTTCAAGACCCTCATCGGCGAAGTCGAGTTGCCCGGCCAGATCCTCGATAAGGTCTATACGGTCGGTCAGTGGCAGGGCGGATTCTTTACCGCCGTCAATGGCGAGGGCTTTCCCAATTATTCGCAGGTCAAGTTGAAGACCAACTGGGGCTGAGAAAGCTGAGCCCGCGACCGCGGTTTGATCGCGGGTCGTCGGGTTTAAAGACCCCCGTGCAAGTGATCGTCCTCGGCTGGCTAAAGCCGGGGACGAAAACAATGGGAGTCGACTTGAGCTTTGCCCCTTCTGTCTTCCTCCGTTGGCAAAATTGTGGAGGATGGGAGGGGCGCATACGCGCCGGACAAACCGCAATCGATAAAATCCTTTAGACATGGACATCGTCATCATCGGCCTGCTGCTCGGCGGCACCTACGCCTTGATGGCGATGGGCCTGCAATTGCAGTACGGCGTCGCCCGTATCATGAATCTCGCCAATGGCGAGATGCTGATCGCCGGCGCGTTCGGCGCGTTCTGGTTTTATGCGGGGACGAAAGTCAGCCCGCTCGTGGCGCTGCTGTTTGTGGTGCCACTGGCCTTCGGATTAAACTGGGCAATCTACCGCGTGTTGATCTTGCCGCTGGTTCGTCGCGCCAAGAACCAGGGCAAGCTCGATGTCGACAGCATTCTGGCGACATTCGGCTTAAGCTTCATATTCATCGGCATTATGGTGGCGTTCTTCGGCGCCCAATATACCGACTACGCCTACTTGTCGGAGCCGATATTTATTTTCGGTGAGCGCTATGGCCTCAATCGCGTCGTAGCCTTTTTAGGCTCCGTGGTGCTGTGCGCTGCGCTGTATCTTTGGTTGCACAAGACTCGAGCCGGCTTGGCGTTGCGAGCCGTTTCGGTCAATCCGTCGGCGGCGGGGCTGGTTTCGATCAATGTCTCGCGCGCGTCCGCGTTGGCTTTTGCATTGGGTGGGGCGGTGACGGCGGCGGGCGGCGTGTTGCTCAGCATGTATCTGACCTTCGATGCTTCCTATGGCGTCGTCTTCACGCTCAAGGCGCTGATTATCGTTATTTTGGGAGGGGTAGGGGATATCCGCGGCACTATTATCGCCGCTTTCGTTCTTGGGCTTGCGGAGACCGCCGTTGCGTCGCTCGTCGATCCGGGTCTCACACTTGCGGCGGCCTACGTCCTATTCATGATTGTACTGCTGGTGCGGCCTGAAGGGCTGTTCGGGAGGCGCACCGCATGAGCAGCGTCGAAAAGGCTCCGGCTCTCCGCGCCTTCGGACTTCGCATCACGGCCAACGAGTGGCGCACCGTGGCGGCTACCGTTGTGATCTTCGTTGCTGCCGCCTTGGTGCCTCTGCTATTCGACGGCTATGTCCTGCAGGTGACGATCTCTATCGTGATGTATACCGCGTTCGCTACGTCCTGGCTGTTGTTCTCCGGCCCGACCAACTACATCGCCCTTTCAACGGCGGCGTTCTTCGGCATCGGTATGTACGTGACGGCAGCGGGCATCGAGCTCGTGCCTTATCCGGTGCTGATCATCGCTTCCGGTGTGGCTGGCGCCGCGGTCGCGGCCGTCGTGGGCTTGGCCACACTGCGCGTATCCGGCGTCTACTTTGTCATATTTTCACTCGGACTTGCCGAACTCGTGCGGCAGATCATGACCTGGGCGCAGCACGTCTTCGGCACCATGAGCGGGCTCTACGTCACGATCGACCGCAGTGAACCAATGTACTACTGGCAGCTTTTGCTGCTGACCGCGGTCATCTATCTGGTCGGCTGGAGGATCGGCCGTTCGCGGCTGGGATTCGCGCTGCGCATCATCGGCAATGATGAGATTGTCGCGGTACATTGCGGCATCAACACCGCGCGCGCCAAGGTGGTTCTATTCGTTATTTCCAGCACCTTCGCCTCGATCATCGGCGCTCTGGTTGCACCGCGCTGGGGTTATGTCGAGCCGGTGGTCGCGTTCAATCCGTTCCTGTCATTCCAGGTCGTGATCATGGCGCTGCTTGGCGGCACCCATCGTTTGTGGGGGCCGGTGTTGGGCGTTATTCCATTTACACTGTTATGGGAGGCGATCTCGATCGAGTTCCCGGACCAGACCACATTGCTCCTCGGCGTGTGTTTCCTCCTGATCGTGTATGTCATTCCGAACGGCATCACCGGCATCATCGAGGACGTTCTAAAACGTCGCGGCAAGGTTGGCGGATCGGCGCCTGGCATGCTGCAACAAACGCTCGGCGTTTCGACCGCTTCGCTGCGGAATTTTTTGCAACGGCGGAAGAGCAACAATGCCTGACGCCGCGGCTGTCGAGGCTCTGACTGCCGCCGCCGTCACCAAGCATTTTGGTGGTCTCGTTGCGGTCGAGAGCATGACCTTCAATCTTGTCGAGAAGGAAGTTTTGGGCCTGATCGGCCCGAACGGGTCCGGCAAGACCACAATGATGAACCTGATCTCCGGCGCACTGAAACCAAGCTCCGGAGAGATCAAGCTCTACGGCGATCCCATCACCGGGGCCGGCGCGAGCCGCGTCGCCAAAAAAGGTGTCGCCCGTACGTTTCAGCTGGTGCGTATGCTTCCGGCAATGACGGTGCTCGAAAACGTCAGTGCAGGCGGTGTCTTTGGTCACGCCCGGCGCTGGGGCAAGGAACTCGACGAGTACGCCCACGCGTTGCTGCGCCGGGTCGGCTTGCCGAATGCCGCCAACATGCCCGTGTCGGCGTTGACGTATATCGATCAGAAGCGCGTCGAGTTGGCGCGCGCGCTTGCCTCCGATCCGAAGGTGCTCCTGCTCGACGAGTGGCTCGCCGGCCTCAACCCGACCGAGCTTCGGATCGGCATTGCCTTGATCGAACAATTGCGCGTCGAGGGTTGCACCGTCATCATTGTCGAGCATGTCATGCACGCGATCCGCAGTCTTTGCGACCGCTGCATCGTGATGAACTCCGGCGCCAAAATCGCCGAGGGCACGCCTGCCGAGGTGCTGGCGGATCATGGCGTCATCCGGGCCTATCTCGGAGACGAGAATGCTTGAAACCCACAATGTTTCGGTATTTTACGGCCGCCATCGTGCGCTGGAGAACGTCTCGGCAACGGTTTCCAAAGGTGAGATCGTGGTCATGCTCGGCGCCAATGGCGCCGGCAAGAGTACGTTTTTGCGAGCCATCGCCGGGCAGACGCGGAAGACTGAGGGCGGCACAGTGCTCATGGACGGCACTGACATCACGAACCGCCAGCCCTACGAAATCGTCGAAACTGGCATCGCGCTGGTGCCTGAGGATCGCGGCATCTTTGCCGACCTGACGGTGCGGGAAAATCTTATCCTCGGCGCCCACCCGCGACGGGCGCGCCAGCTTGAGACCGCAAATCTGGAACGCGTGCTCAGCCTGTTCCCCAAGCTAAAACAGCGCCCGAAGCAGATCGTGCGCACCATGAGTGGCGGTGAACGTCAGATGGTGGCGATCGGACGGGCCATGATGTCGGCGCCGACGATCCTTTTGCTCGACGAGCCGTCACTTGGTCTCGCGCCATTGCTGTGCACCGAACTGTTCCGCACGCTGGCGCGCATCAAAGAAGCCGGCGTTGGAATCTTCCTCGTGGAGCAGAACGCCAAGCAGAGCCTCGCCATCGCCGACCGCGGTTATCTGCTCGACAACGGCCATATCGTCGGCGCGGATACCGCCGCGGCGTTGTCGAAAGACGAAAAAGTTAAGGCGGCTTATCTCGGCGAATGACAGCTGATAATCGTCACGCCGCACCGTCACGCTGCCCCCGTTCACGGCGAAGCGTACATCAACCGCGCGTCGGCCGTGAAGGCTTTGCGCGATTGCGGATCGACGTAGAACATGTGGCCGCCGCGGTAGAGCCGAAGCTCTGCGCGCTCTCCCTCCACGCTCGCCGGCAGATGGTTGAGCACGTAACCCGAAACCGCGAACGGCGTGACCATGTCACTGTAGCCGTGCGCGATCAGCAACCGAAATGAAGGGGTGAGTGTCAGCAAATCGCGCAAATCTTCCGCGGCACTCGGCGGCGAGTGCCCACCATGTTCTTCCCAATCCCATTTGCCAGAAACATCCGACGCCAGCAGATTGTAGGTCATGTCGGTCTTGAAGCCGAGTTCGTCGCGCGCATAGACCGCGAAGGCGCCGCCGTAGGCGCGGATGAAACCGTCGAGAAACGGATCCGGACCGCGCGAACTTTCCGATTCGGGATTGGGATCGTCCACCGCAAACGTCGCATCGTAGTGGCTTACGATTTTATGGTCCTTGAGGTGCAGGTCCTTGACGTAGGCATCATGGATGAAACCGCGCGAGCGGGCGATAACATCCTCCGGCAATCCGGTTATTTGTGCCACGCGCGCGTAAAATGCATGCGCCGCGTCGCCGCGGAGCTGCGGCCCGGCGAGCGCGGGCAGATAGTCGGTGAGAGCGAAATGCTCGGCCTGCGCCAATGCCGCCGCGCTGAAGGCTCCTTTGCGCTCGAGTTCGGCTGCCGCGAGCGACGGCAATTCCAGCGCTGCGCCGAGCGCGAAGCGGTCGCCGCCAAACTGAAAATGGCCTTCGAGCATCGGCGAAACCATGACGATGCCGCGCGCCACGATGCCCTGATTGTTCTGCAGCACCCGCGCGACCTTGGCGGCGCGGAAGCCGCCGTAGCTTTCCCCCAAAATGTATTTGGGCGAGCTGACGCGCCCGTTTTTGGCGACATAGAGCGCGATCACTTTGGCCATCGACTCGGCGTCGCGGTGCACGCCCCAAAACGCGCTGCCGCCGTCGGGCTTGGCGGGTCTGCTCCAGCCGGTGCCGACCGGATCGATCAGCACCAGATCGGTGAACGCCAGCCAAGTATCCGGATTGTCGACCAGGTGCACGCTGGCGCCGTCATAGCCTTTGCCGAACGCGGCGATGCGCGGACCGACCAGACCGAGGTTGAGAAAAGCGGAACCCGCGCCCGGCCCGCCGTTGAACACGAAAGTCAGCGGCCGCCCCGGGTCGTACGGCTTCGCTACGTAGGCGGCGTAGAAAATTGCGGCGGAGCGATCGCCGGATTGGTCGAACAGCGAGAACGTCCCGGCGGTGGCGGTATACGACAGCTTGCCAGCCGGCAGGTCGATGCTGTGCTCGGTGACGGAATCTCCCGGCAACAACGCAAGGACGCCCGGCCCCGGGGCCTCCTGCCGGCCTTGTTCGCCGTGCGCTGGACGGTCGCCGCCAGGCCGCCCGCTATGCTCTTGCGCATGTTCCTGGGCGGACGCCGCCGTGGTGAAAAGCGCGATCGCTAAAGCGATGGCCGCCCCGTGAAGATCAAGCATATCAGTTACCCATTTTACGAAGGTGTGTTGGCGTCGATTCCGTTCATGATCGCCCGGCGAAAGTGCCGGAAAGATGGCTTCGTTCGGTACATTTTATCGGATCGTGCGATCAAAACGACGTTAGAACTGACAAGGTGAGTCGGTGGACAACGATCGTTGGATCGGAGAAGTTCTGACCCACTCCCGGCGCTCTTGCCGGCAAGAAACTCGGAGTAGCCGGCAGTGCCTACCCCCCGCGCTTCGAAGGCGCTGTCGCGCTTCACGGTACTCGATTTGACCCGTGTGCGTGCGGGGCCGGCTTGCGTCCGCCAGCTCGCCGACTGGGGCGCCAACGTCATCAAGATTGAGGCGCCGCCCGGCATGGAAGACGCGATGGGCGGACCGCGGGATCGATCCGACTTCCAGAACCTGCACCGCAACAAGCGCAGTATGACGCTGAACTTCAAATCGCCGGAGGGCGTCGCCGCATTCAAGCGGATGGTCAAGAAGGCCGACGTCGTGGTCGAGAATTTCCGCCCCAATGTGAAGAAGCGGCTCGGCATCGATTACAAGACGCTGGCGCGGATCAATCCGCGTCTGGTCTATGCCAGCATCTCCGGCTTCGGCCAGGACGGTCCGTACGCCGACCGGCCCGGCTTCGATCAGATCGCGCAAGGTATGGGCGGCCTGATGTCGATCACCGGCCCGCCCGGTCAGGGGCCGTTCCGCGTCGGTATTCCTGTGGCGGACCTGAGCGCCGGCCTGTTCGCGGCGCTGGGCATTCTGGTCGCCCTGCTCGAGAGAGAAAAATCCGGCAAGGGCCAGGCGGTCGAAACCTCGTTGCTGCAGGCCCAGATTTTCATGCTCGACTTTCAGGCCGCCCGCTATTTGGTCGAGGGTGAGGTGGCCAAGCAGGCCGGCAACAATCATCCGACCAGTATTCCGACCGGCGCGTTCAAGACGCGCGACGGCTACATCAACATCGCCACGACCGGCGGCAAAATGTGGGAGCGCTTTTGCCGCACCATCGACGCGGACGAATTGTTGGAGAATCCTCAGTACAAAACCGAGGCGGCGCGTTCGACCAACCGCGATGCGCTCAATGCCAAGATTGGAAGCATTTTGCAAGGCCGCACCAGCAACGAATGGGTCGAACGGCTCAACGAGGCCGGCGTGCCTTGCGGGCCGATCTACGCCATCGATCAGGTGTTCGCCGATCCGCAGGTCGCGCATCTCGGCATTGCCCAGAATGTCGGCGGCAAGGGAAAGGGTGCGCTTCGCCTGGTCGGTCAGCCGGTGTCACTGTCGCGGACTCGCTCGCGTCTGGCGGCGCGTCCGCCCAAACGCGGCGAGCACACCAATGCGGTGCTTAAGGAGTTTGGCTTTTCCGCGCGCGATATCGCCGCGCTGCATAAGGCCGGCGCGGTGTAGTTACTTATTGTCGTCATGCTCTGCCTTGTGCTGGGTACCACGACTTGGAACGAAGACGTGGATGGCCGGGACAAGCCCGGCCATGACGAAGTGATGAGGAGCCGATAGATGACTCAAACCGATAAGATTCTCGCGCACAAGGAAGCGGGTGTCGGCATCGTCACCTTCAACAATCCTGAGCGGCTTAACGCGGTGTCGCTGGAGATGTGGGAGGCGGCCAAGCTTGCTCTCGATAAGTTTGCCGCCGACCCGGAGGTGCGCGTCGTTGTTCTGACCGGCGCCGGCGGCAAGGCGTTTGTGTCGGGCGCTGACATCTCGAAATTCGGCAGCGAACGCGCCACGCTGGAAGCGACGCGCGCCTATGACGTGACGACCACGGCGACCTTCAACGGCATCTACGAATTTCCGAAGCCGACCATCGCCATGATCCGCGGCTATTGCATCGGCGGCGGGCTCGCGCTCGCCATCTGTTGCGACCTGCGTATTTGCTCGGACAATTCCAGGTTCGCGGTGCCGGCGGCGAAACTTGGTCTGGGTTACGGTTATGCCGGGCTCAAGCGGCTGGTCGATGTGGTCGGGCCGTCCTATGCTAAGGAAATTTTCTACACCGCGCGTCAGTTCAATGCCGAGGAAGCTTACGCCATGGGTCTCGTAAACCGCGTGGTGCCGGCCGCCGAACTGGAAAGCGCAGTGAAGAGCATCACTGATATGATCTGCGCCAACGCGCCACTCACGATCAAGGCGGTCAAATTCGCGGTCGCCGAAGCCCTCGAGGACGAGAGCGAACGCGATCCCGCACGCATGACCGAGATGGTAGAGGCTTGCTTCAAAAGTCGTGACTACACCGAAGGCCGCACCGCCTTCATGGAGAAGCGCAAGCCGGTCTTTACCGGCACGTAAAGCCGAAATCGCCGCCGCAACAGAACGTGATGAACCAGCGTCGGCAGGTGCCCGCGCCGGACTTGCGCATTTGGCTCTGAAATGCCCCGACTGATGATCGGCCCGAATGGCCGGATTTTTATTTTTGGATTCCTGTCGGCGATCGCGCCGCTCTCGATCGATATCTATCTGCCGGCCTTGCCGATGCTGCGCCAGGCGCTCGGCGCGGACGAGGCGCAGACTTTATTCACGCTTTCTGCTTTCTTCATCGGCTTCGGCGTCGGCCAATTATTGCTCGGGCCGCTGTCTGACCGTTTCGGGCGCAAGCGTCCGCTCATCGCCGGCCTCGTTGTTTACATCATCGCGTCGGTGGCGTGCGCCGAGGCAACCACCATGCAGGCGATCGTCGCCTCGCGGTTTGTCCAGGCGTTCGGCGGTTCGGTGGTACCCACCATCGTGCAGGCCATGGTCCGCGATCTGTTCGACCGCAACCAGAGTGCGCGGATCCTGTCGCTCAACATGCTGGTGACGGCCTCGGCGCCGGTGGTGGCGCCGCTGATCGGCGGTCAGGTGCTGCTCTGGCTCGACTGGCGCGCGATCTTCTGGGTGCTGGTCGGCTTTGGCGTGCTGGCGTTGTTCGCCGCGCTGGCGCTACCCGAAACGCTGGGTGACGCGCGCCGCATCCAGGCCAATCCGCTGACGATGGTGCTTGGCTATTTCGAGCTGTTCCGCAACCGCCGCTATGTCGGTTACGTCACCTGCTCCACGCTTTACTTCTGCTGCCTGTTCGCCTTCATCGCCGGCTCGCCGTTTGTCTACATCGAATATTTCGGCGTGCCGCCGCAATATTACGGCTTCCTGTTCGGCGTGAACATGATCGGCATGATCACCGCGACCTACACCAACAGCCGGATCGTGATCCGGCGCGGTGCCGACCGGTTGCTGCGGATCGCCTGCACCGTCGGCGCCGGCGGCGGCGTCGTTCTCCTGGCAACAGGATTAAGCGGGTTCGGCGGCGTGGCCGGCATCGCGCTGCCCTTGTTCGTGGTGTTGGCGCTGCTCACCATGGTCGCGTCCAACGCCATTTCTGGCGCGCTCGCGGTGGCGCAGAACCGCGCCGGAGCAGGAGCCGCGCTTGCCGGCGCGGTGCAATTCGGCGCCGGCGCTCTGACCAGCGCGGCGATCGGCTGGTTTGCCGACGGCACGCCGCGGCCGATGGTCGCGCTGATCTGCGCCGGCGCGGTGGCATCGCTGATTGCCAACCTGGTCCTGCTGCGGAAGCCGCCCGACTGACGCGCATCCGGTTGGGCTTTTGCCGGCGGCCTTTAAACGTCAGTTCCGGAGCTTGCCGCGCGCGGAAATGGGCTTCGCGAAGACAGAGAACCGGCTTTTACTTTCGCCGATCATGCTCTAAATACACGCGCGACGCTCAAGCCTAGCCTCGGTTCTGCGGAGAGGTGGCAGAGTGGTTGAATGCACCGCACTCGAAATGCGGCATACGGGCAACCGTATCGGGGGTTCGAATCCCTCCCTCTCCGCCATTGATTTTTCGAAGCTGTAAACCACTCCAAGCCCACTTCGGCGGGCCATTTGGCCGGAATTTCCATTGCAATCGTCATCTAATCGCTGCCTGTAGCCGAGCATTTCCACTATCGTCGCTGGAAACTCGGCTGCGGTACCCCGCGCGGCGGCAGCCGGCGGATGGTTTGCATGTTCGAGCCGCCGCCGACGCGCGCCGTCTCCGCTCAAAGGCCTTAGGTAGATTGCCTAACCGGTAGCATTGTATTGATCGATCACACCGACAATACGAGCTATCAGCGCAGTGAAGTTTGTGAAATCGATGCTCTCCGCATTGGCTCTAACTATGCTTGCCAAAGCTGTTTTACCAATCTCGTTTTCTGCGCTTTTTTTGTTGCTTGAATTAAAGACCTTCCCGTCAAGCGCAGTCGCAAGAAAGGATTGGTCGAACAAATCCTCTATTTTAGAACTTCCGTCACCAGTGGTTCGCTCAGGTGTTTTCACCAAGAATAGATTGCGGCAAAGAGGATAGAATGAAGCGTTTGATGTTAGGCTTGGGCTGACGTTGAATTTTTGCTTTACCAAATTAAAGATGCCCCCAGCCCCTCCGGGTCCGCTGTCATTGTCCACCAAAACGATCACAGGATGCTTCAAAGGGGCGTACTCGAATTTCGACACGAGACTTTCATAATCTCGGATCAGTCCAAGCTGGCCACCGCAACCTCCTCCGACATTGAGAATTTTGTGCGCGAGGTTGGCGTAATTGAAGAACGAGATGTTTAGTTTGACCGATTTGTCTTGGACAGTAGCGAGCTGCGGATGAAACGCAATGAGGTTCTGAATAGCTGCCTTTAAATACACAGCGTCGGTTTTTCCTTCACAGACAATAAGCGGCTTTTCGAGGTTGACGAAATATTTGAAGAAAAGAAAATGTTTGTAGAGGGTCCGCGCCGCGGTTGGATCATCTACCTTCACTTTAAGTTCGCGACGGTCAGCCGTGTCTTTCACGAAATAGATGTGGCTGAGAATGCCTTCCAGCTTGGCTAGCGTCGATATAGGCGGGTCCGTACCATTGATCGCCGGTAGAGAGTAGGAGCCCGTTTTGAACAACGAGGCACACATAGCGCGCGCGTATCGATAGTATTGCGCGCGGACGTTGACTTTCACATTGACCGTTAGTCCGGTCACAAGCTGACGACTTGGTTTACACTGCATGCGAGTCTTCGCAGGATTGATCGAGAAACCCGCGTTCGACACCTTTGCGATTAATTCCTGACCTAGCGCCCATTCTGCGCCTGCCGCCTCCGCGCGAGAGGCAATCGCTGGCGGAAATTGCTTTTTGTTCGTTGAAAACGTTATGTCGTCAGCGTAACGCGTGTAGCGACATTTGTGGGCTTTCGCGAGTTGTACGAGACGTACGTCGAGCACGTGCGCTATCAACTGAGAAATTATTGGGGAACAGGGACTTCCTTGCGGAAGGATGTCTCGACGGCACGCAATCTGCGCGATAAGCGTGGCGACTGTCTCATGGAGAGCAAATGCTTTATTCTTTAGGAAGAACCCCCTCACGCGCCCGAAATTGATTGACGGAAAAAAATTTTCCAAATCAAAATTGAGAACGTATCGTCGGTTTCGATGCGGATATGCGTTCGTTATAATCGAATGAGAACGCTTGAAGCCGTGTGAGAGCGTTTTTTGTTTGCTCTCGTTGCCCTTCGCGTCGATCTCTGCCGCGCATTGGTACAGCAAATCGGAAAGCCGCCGTTGGAGAAATTTTAGTCGGGCAATCGGCGCATCGATCTGCCGTGTGCCGCCACTCTTTTTGGGAATTTCGAAGGTCGTATACTTCTGGTCGTCGGGAATTTTGTAGAGAATGAATGAAAGAGTTTGAGCGTCGTAGCCAATAATCTCAGCGAACTGTTTGCGTGTTGTCGCCTTCTTTAATTGATCCAGCGCATTCAATGAAGCGACCTAATGAAAGAGTGGCTTACAGGCACTCTTAGGCGAAGTCGATTGCAGTCCATGTACATAGCCCATGATACGGTTCGTTCAGGGGCATTCCCCCTGACATCGTTTCATATATCGCGAAGCGCGATAACAAATCTGCCGGTAAGCCTGCCCGTTTGCGTATCATCTCGACGCCAAAACACAAGGCGGTTGCTCGGACTTTCCACAGCACGGTATGGTGGCGAGAGAGACTATGACTGCCGCCACAACCCGTCGGCACTGTCGCCAAAGTATCGGCGAAATCATTGATTGTAATGGGGAGCGGGAAATCCTCCCCCGCCGCCGGAACACATTCATCTATCCAGCTCTGACGTGGGGCCGCGCTCCTCGTCGTGCGCGTTTTGCCTTATCCGCGCGGGTCTCACCCGGCTATCGTGGGGACCGCCGGTTCTGATGAGGAGCAGTCACAGTGGATGCGCTTGGGTCCCGTAGGAAAATCGGCATTGTCGTGCCGTCGACCAATACGATCGTGGCCCCGGAATGCGAGGCGCTCCGCCCGCGCGGCGTGACCAACCACATCGCGCGTCTGACCATAAAGCAGCGTCCCATCGAGGCCAGCGCGCAAGGCTTCCTCGCTCATGTTCAGGCGATGCGCGAAGGCATCGGTCCGGCGATCGATCAGGTCATGACTTGTGCGCCCGACGCGGTGATCATGGGCGTTGCGATCGAGGCCTTTACTGGCGGTGTCGCCGCCGCAGATGCTTTGCAAAAAGAGCTTTCCGACCGAGCCGGGGTTCGCGTTGCGATGGGCTCGACCGCGGCGGTGGCGGCGCTGCGGAAGTTCGGCGCCAAACGGATCGCGGTGCTCACGCCGCATCAACCCAAAGGCGACGAGATCGTGCAAGCCTATCTGACGGAGGCTGGGTTCGACGTCGTTCGTCTCGTTGGCCTCAAATGCGCGTCGCCTTTGGCTATCGCCGAGATCCAGCCGCCGCAATTGCGCAAGGCACTGCGCGAGATCGACGGCGACGACATCGACGCCATTCTCCAGGTCGGCACAAATCTTGCGAATGCCGCAGTGGCCGCGGAAGCGGAACATTGGCTCAACAAGCCGGTGCTGGCGATGAACGTCATTACTTACTGGGATGCCCTGCGCAATTGCGGCATCGAGGATCGTGTCTATGGACATGGCCGCATCCTCGAAGAGTTCTGACGACGTGGCAAATGAACGCGTCGCTACGGGCGGCATCGATCTTGCGTGTTGCCGGACAGGGTCGGCTCAAGGGTCACAACGATGATAAGCAAATTGCATTTGAAAGTGCTTTGTTCGGTTCTTCTGGTGCTCGGCTTGCTGAGTCTGCCCGTACTTGCTGAGGATTGGCCGACCCGGACGGTAACGATCGTCGTGCCGTTTGGAGCCGGCGGCAATACCGACATGATGGCGCGCCTGGCGGCTAAGGATTTGTCGCAGAAGTTCGGGCAAAATTTCATCGTTGAAAATCGGCCCAGCCCCGGCGGCGTGCTCGGCGTCAGAGAAGTCGTGCAATCCCGGCCTGACGGCTACACTTTGCTGTTTTGCGCGTCGTCGATGATCACGCTGACGCCACAGGTGCAAAACATCGCTTTCGATCCGATGAAGCAATTGGTGCCGATCACCAATTTCGGCACCGGCGCGCAGGTCATGGCGATCAAGCGCAGCTTGCCGGCGACCAATCTGGCGGAGTTCCTCGCCTATGCGAAAGCAAACCCCGGCAAGCTGAACTTGTCCACCGCTGGCGTGCAAAACCTGAGCGAGTTCTTGCCGGTGCGGCTGTTCAACATAACCGGCGTCGATCTCGTCAAGGTGCCGGCGCGCGCCGAGCCGCAGGCAATTTCTGATCTGATGGGCGGTATCACCGACGTCTATTTCGGCAACGCATCCTCGCTGTTGCCGCTCGCCAACAATGACCAGATCCGTTTGATTGCCGTGAGCACGCCGCACCGACTAGCTGCCGCGCCCGACCTGCCGACGGTTGCAGAGACCGTGCCGGGCTTCGAATCGAGTTCCTGGAACGGCTTTCTGGTGCCGGCCGGAACCCCTGCATCCATCGTCGCAGCGATCAGGACTGAGGTCTCGGCGTTCGTCAAAAAGGATGAGGTCGTACAGCGCCTGGCAAATTTGGGTATTGTCCCCGGCGGCATGACCGAAGACCAGATCGAGGCGATGTTCCAGAAGGAGCACGAGACGTTCGCCAGCGTGATCAAGATTATGGGTATCGAGAAGAGCAATTAGATTGGCAGAGTGGTCGAACGCGCCGCACTCGAAATGCGCCAATGGTTGTAGCGACCTTATTTCTTCCGCGCTTTGATCTCGTTGTATTTCGCGACCGCCCGTTCAAATTTGTCGTTGAACGCCCACATTGCGACGAAAATCTCACGAAAGCTCGCCGAAGTTTTTGCCCTGTCGCTGTGCCCATAAGTGAAAATGCTGTTGTTGCGCAAGTATCCCATGATCTTTGGGTCGGAAATCCGATAATCGATCAGGTCCCCTGAACTAAGTGCAGCCTTGGTGGGACTTGGGATAATCTGCACAAGCTCAAAGAGCTTCATTTGATTGATCGGGTCCGGCAGCGCCTTTGCAATCTTCGGTATTTGAGGGAACAGGCCCGCGTGCGCGTTCATCAGGCCGTCTCTCACCGCCGTCCAGTGATTGTAGCGGTGATCCAGGTTGGCGGCCCGCGCCTCTTCTTTGGCGTCGCGAGCGGCCAGCGGTGGATCAAAAGCCGCGACTGATTGCTTTATCGCCGCCCACTTCTTTTGGCCGTTCACATCTTCCGCTACGCCGGTTTGAAAACTTCCCTTGTAACTGTTCGATCGCCCATTGCCGATGTTTTGATAGCCGTCGGTTTCGGCAAAGAAGATGCCGAGGCTGATGCGGCCGGCGATCTCCGCATTCGCCGCATTGAGGCCTACCGCCCGGGCGATGGCGGTTCCGAGCTCAACGACGTCTCGATCGGGCGTGTCCGAGACCTGCGCGTCGCGCGGCGGCGCTTGCAGGATCTTGAAGATCGCCTTGTACTCATCCGAAAGCGGCTCGTTGTCGGCGTCGTAGTACGCAGGAGGAATTCCGAACTTGTTTGGTCTGCCGATCCGCGACGGCTGCGCGTCGGTGAGATCCTTGTAAGCGCTGATCATTTCGTTGCGGGCGAGGTACAGCGCCTGCCCAGGCAAATTCGGCAGCTTTTCGTGCGAACTGATCTGAGCGCGGCGTTCGCTCAAGATCGACTTAAAGCGAGCCCGTGCCGCCTCGTACGTGCCGAGCAAATCCGGCTGGCCAAATGCCGGCGCGATGGTCAAAACCAACATCAGGGCAATGAATGCCGGGTGCCTCAGCATGAATGAACGCTACGTCCAACTCCGAAGTGGCGGTCTCCCGACTGCCGATAATTCATTTTCCCGGAATCAGGTGGAATTCACAAGGCTTCCCGGCGGACACTTCACCGTTTGACCCATAGTGCATGGTGTCATTCAGAGATTGGCGTCATTCAGAAATTAAAGAACTTGCGCCGCAGCGCGTCCTCATATTGCTTTTTTGCAGCCTTCACTTTGTTGCGGACTTCGTCCTCTTTAAAGCCCGCCCCCTCCCATTTGTCGACCTCGGCGACCGTATGATTGACAGAGGCAAGCGCTTCTTCCTGTTTGATTGCGCTTATCCATTCTTCGACGGCCGCTTTATATGCGGCCTGAATTTCATCCAGCTCGGACAGGTCATTTTGCATTTCGCGTCTCCAAAGTGGCGCTTTTTCTCTGCGCCCCCGGTAAAGCACTTTGCGTTTTTTGGTGACAATGACATGACTGTTCCCGATCGGAGGTAAAAACGGACCTGACGCAAACATCGAATTTCGGCAGAGCCTGAGCCGAAGCGGGCACGAACCTCGTCGGCGGGGAACTTTGGCTTGTCGACTGTTAAAGAACGGGCTGCCAATATGGCTATCAGCCCAAACCATGACCACGATCCAAAGTACTTCACTTCCGAAGTCGCCAAACGACGCTGATATCTCGCTGCAGGGCGGCCTGACCAGTGACGAAGCCGGCCGTCGGCTGAAGACATTCGGTCCGAATGCAATGCCCGATACGGCGCTCCATCCGATCCGGATGGCGCTTGAAAAATTCTGGGCGCCGGTTCCGTGGATGCTCGAGGCGGCGATCGTTCTCGAGCTTGTGCTCGGCAAGTATGTCGAGGCCACGATTATTGCCGTTCTTCTGTTATTCAATGCCGCCCTCGGACTACTCCAGGAGAGCCGCGCCCAAGCAACACTTGCCGCTCTCAAGGCGCGGCTCGCGCTGAATGCCTCCGTTCGGCGCGATGGCGTATGGAAAACCGTCGCCGCCGCTCAATTGGTCCCGGGCGATGTGGTGAAGTTATCGCTGGGCCACGTAGTCGCGGCCGATGTGGTTCTCACCGTGGGGGAAGTCCTCCTCGACCAATCCATGCTCACGGGCGAATCGCTCCCGGTCGAGGCCGGCACTGGCGTCCAGACTTATGCGGGAGCGTTGGTAGAGCGCGGCGAAGCGGTGGCGGAGGTTACGGCAACCGGCGCGCGCACCAAGTTCGGCCGGACCGCCGAGCTCGTCCGTACCGCACACGCCGTGAGTTCCCAGCAGAAGGCGGTTCTGCGCGTGGTGCGCAATCTTGCTGTCTTCAACGTCGTCGTCACCGTAGCGCTGGTGGCTTACGCGACGGTGCTCAAGATGTCCCTCGACGAGATCATTCCTCTCATTCTGACGGCCGTCCTTGCTCGATACCGGCCGCGCTACCGGCTACCTTTACTCTGGCGGCGGCGCTCGGCGCTCGTGCTTTGGCAAAGCGGGGCGTCCTTTCCACCCAACTCTCCGCCGTCGACGAAGCGGCATCGATCGATGTGTTATGCACCGACAAGACCGGGACGCTGACACGCAACGCGCTCACCGTGACCACGGTCGATCCCATGCCCGGCTTCGATGAGGCGCATGTCCTGGCGCTGGCCGCACTGGCCAGCTCGGAGGGTGGACAGGACCCGGTCGACCGGGCCATTCGCGCGGCCGCCGCAAGCAAGGCCATCACGGACGCGCCGACACTGATCAAATTTGCTCCGTTTGATCCGGCAAAGAAGCTGTCGGAGGCGACTGCATCTGATTCGACGGGCGAGCCGCAACGTATCGTGAAGGGCGCCTTTGCCGTGGTGATCGGCCTCGTGCAGCCGTCGGCGACTGCGGATGCGGCCGCGGAGAAACTTGAAAGAGAGGGCTTTAGAGTGCTGGCAGTCGCCGCCGGCCCTCCAGCGGCGATGAAACTCGCAGGACTCGTCGCGCTCAGTGACCCGCCTCGCGCAGACTCAGCTGCCCTTGTCACCGAATTGCACGGGTTGGGCGTGCGCTCGGTGATGGTGACGGGCGACGCGCCGACGACGGCGGCCAGCGTAGCGAAGGCGGTTGGGATCGCTGGTGCGATCTTCCCGCCCGGACCGATACCCAACTCCGTCCAGCGCGGGCAATTCGCGGTCTTCGCTTCCGTGTTGCCCGAAGACAAGTACAAACTCGTTAAAGCGTTTCAGAAGGACGGCCACATCGTCGGCATGTGCGGCGACGGCGCCAACGACGCGCCGGCGCTGCGCCAGGCCCAGATGGGGATCGCCGTTTCGACGGCAACCGACGTCGCCAAATCGGCGGCCGGCATGGTGCTGACCGAACCCGGGCTCGCCGGTATTGTCGCCGCCATCAAGGAAGGTCGGCTGACGTTCCAGCGCATCGAGACCTATACGCTGAACTCCATCATCAAGAAGTTCGTGACAGTGCTGTTCTTGATCGTCGGCCTGGTTATGACAAAGGACGCCATCCTTAGCCCGCTGCTGATGGTCATCATCATGATCACCGGCGATTTCCTGACCATGTCTTTGGCAACGGACCACGTGCAGGCATCTCAGATGCCTAATGCTTGGCGCATTGGCAGTTTGACGACGGCCGGAGCCGTCATGGCTATTTGTCTGCTCGCCTTCTGTAGCGGCGTCCTGGCTGTCGGCAAATTTGAGATGGGTTTTGGGATCGGCGCATTAAGAACGCTGGCATTTATCGCCTTGGTGTTCGGCAGCCAAGCGACGCTGTATGCCATTCGTCAACGACGGGACGTGTGGGGCTCCCGTCCAAGCCTCTGGCTCGTGCTGTCGTCGGTTGCCGACGTCGCGATCGCTGCGGTGCTGGCAATCGGCGGTGTTGCCATGAGGCCCATACCAGCCTTGACCGTGGCAAGCACGCTGGCCGCAGCGATTGCGCTCGCGGTCGTACTGGATTTGGTGAAAGTTCCAGTATTCGCGCGCCTCCGGATCGTGTGATGCGACCGATACGGCAACGCCGTGGAATGGCAACACGATGCCCGCTCGACATAGGCCGCGCGGCCGTGAAATGATCCCGCAAACGGCAGTGGCGCCGCCGCGGTGCGCCTACCACCGACGGCAGGTGCAGGGGAGTGATGGCGGACTCCGGTCTTTCGGATCGTGCGCGACTTGTCCGGTTCTGGACCAGCGCCCGCGGATTTTGGCGCGGCAAGTCCGGCATGATCGCGTGGCCGTTGACGGTTGGCCTTGTGGTCATCGCAGTATTGCAGCTCGCCGTGCAATACCGCCTCAACTACTGGAATCGCGATTTCTTCAATGCGCTCGCGCTCCGCGACGGCCACACGCTGTGGCGTCAGGTCGCCGTGTTTGCGCCGCTTGCGATCATGAGTGTCGGCTTGTCCGTCATTTCGGTCTGGGCGCGCATGACCACACAACGCAAATGGCGGCAGTGGCTGACCACCCACATTCTCGACGACTGGCTCGCCAGCGAGCACTATCGCAAGCTCGAAGCGGTACCCGGCGATTATAACAATGCCGAATACCGCATCTCCTACGATGTCAAATCGGCGACCAATTCACCGGTCGATTTGACGCTGGGCCTGGTCAATTCCGTGATGACCGCCGGCGTTTTCATCGGCGTGCTCTGGTCCGTCGGCGGCGGGCTGGCGGTTGCCGTGGGGGGCCTGGAGGTGACCGTTCCGGGGTATCTCGTCATCGGCGCGGTCATCTATGCACTCGTTTTTACCGGCCTCATGCTGGTGATCGGCCGTAACCTGCCGTCGGTCATTCAGCTGCAGAGCCAGAGCGAGGCCGAATTTCTGGCGGCAGCCAATGAGATCCGCGAGTCCGGCAACCACCCGGCAAGCGACCTGGATCTCAAACGGCAGAGTACGGTTCGGGACGCGCTGTCGCAGGTGCTGCTGCGCTGGCGTCAACTGCTGTGGCAATTGATGGGCACGACGTTCGTCTCGCAGACCGATCTTTTGTTCGCGCCGGTCTTTGGCTGGTTTCTGTGCGTGCCGAAATATTTGGCCGGCAGCATGACACTTGGCGAATTGACACAGGCCTCAGCCGCCTTCGTCGCAGTTCAGGTGGCGTTCAACTGGCTGGTCGACAATTATCAGCGCCTGTCGGAGTGGCGCTCCGCCGCCGACCGCGCCGCTGTGCTGCTGTTCGCGCTCGATCGGGTCAAACAGTCGGATTCGCCAATGCCGAATGCGTCTTTATCTGGTCCGCGAACCAGCGGAACGATTCCTTCGGCAGCCGGCGCTGAGTAGGATAGTCGACGTAGACCAGCCCGAAGCGCTCGCTGTAGCCCGAGCCCCATTCGAAGTTATCCAGCAACGCCCAGACGAAATAGCCGCGCACGTCGACGCCGTCTGCGATCGCCTCGAACATCGCCGCGGTATAGGCCTTCAAATAAGCGATACGCGGCTCGTCCGGCACCTTGCCGTCCGGCGTAGGCTTGTCGGCGTAGGCCGTGCCGTTTTCCGTCACGTAGATCGGCAAGCCGTAGCGCTTGTACATGCGCGTGAGAGTTTCGCGGAACGCATCCGGTTCAACCGGCCAGCCCATCGTGGACCGCGGTACGTCCGCGGGTGCATCGCCGAACCACAATCCGAGCGGATTATCGGCGCTCGCGACCACATAGACCGGCGAATAGTGGTTCAGCCCGAACCAATCAACCGGGCGGCAGATATGTTTGAGGTCGTCGGGCTTCAGATAAGGCGTCATCAATCCGGCGATGGCGGGCGGATAAACGCCCCGCAACTGCGGATCGGGAAACGCCAGGTTCCAGTATGCGTCGAGCGTTTCAGCCGCAGCCCGATCTTCCGGCTTTTCGCCGGCCGCCCGGCAGGGCTGGCAATTGTGGATGGCGCCAAGTGAAGCGTCTTTGACGCTTGCGCGCAGCCGGTCGATGGCGGCGCCATGACCGAGGTTCACGTGATGAATGGCGCGCAACAGCATGCTGCGGTCGACAATGCCCGGCGCCTGGCCGCCGAGGCAGAAACCGAACAGCGTGAACACGCTCGGCTCGTTGATGGTCGCAAAGCGCTTCACCCGGTCGCCGTAACGCTGCGCGATCACATCGGTAAAATCGGCGAACCACTGCGCGCAATCCCGGTTGGTCCAGCCGCCCTGGTCCTGCAGCGCCTGCGGCAGATCCCAGTGATAAAGGCAAAGCCACGGCTCGATGCTCGCGGCGAGGACGGCATCGATCAGCCGGTCGTAGAACGCAAGTCCTGCTTCGTTGATCGCGCCGCGGCCCTCCGGCATGATCCGCGGCCACCCCACCGAAAAGCGATAGGCCTCAACGCCGAATTCTTGCATCAGCGCCACGTCTTCGCGGTAGCGATGATAGTGATCGCACGCAACATCGCCTGTATCGCCGTTTTTGATCTTGCCGGGCAACAGCGCGTAGGTGTCCCAGATGCCAAGCCCGCGCCCGTCCGCTCTGGTGGCGCCTTCCACCTGATAGTTCGAAGTCGCGACGCCCCACGTGAAGCGGGGCAGGGCTTTGGCGGAAGCGGCGTTCATGGCGTGGACCTGATTTTGCATTAGGTGTTGCTGATGCAGCGGACGCCGCACCGTGGGAAATTAATGAGGTCGTCAAAACGGCCGTATTATCCGTGCGCGGTCGCGCCAGATCTGCCGTTCCAGTTCGGCCTGACGCTCGGCCACGCTGACATCGCGCGTCGGCGCCGGCGAAGTTTTCTCGGCCGACACGGCCACGGCACGTACAAGATCGGCGCGCGCGATCATGCCGACGAGTTTGTCACCGTCGATCACCGGCAATCGCCTCAGATTGTGGTCATGCAGCAGGCGGCAGGCTTGAGAGATCGATGCACCAGGCGCGATGGTGATGGGCTCGCGGGTCATGATGTCTCCGACTTTTCGCGCCTCGAGCCGGCGCGGTTCGGCAGGCTCCCCGTCCGGTCCGACCATCATTTGCAGCCACGGCGAGCCGTCCTCGCCCTTGCCCTCCTCGCGGAGCAAATCGCTCTCGCTGAAGATGCCAATGATGTGGTTCGACGCGTCCAGCACCGGCAAGCCGCCGATCCGATGTTCCAGCATCAGCCTGGCCGCGGCGAGTAAAGTCGTGTCGGGCGTGATCGTCACCACCCGGCGTGTCATGAAATCTTCAACCGGCACGGTCGTTCTCCGACATAACCATATTTTATCAACGGCTATTAGACGCTGTCCATTGGGACCTGAACCCATAAAATCGTCCGGCAAAGCAGACGTCAGAGTGCGCTTTTGCCCCCGCCATACCGACGATCATCGTGTCGCAGCCGTGGCTATCTAATGCCACGCGCGGGGCGGACAAAATATCTGGTTCATTCGCCGCCGATATGCGCGCCTTTTTCGGCCACCGAACGTTTCATAAACAATACGACCAATGTCACGGCGAGCATCGTGACGGCGAACAGCCAGAAACAATCGAAATACGCCAGTGCCGATGCCTGCTGCTGCCGCAGGTTCTCCAGTGCCTGCCATGCCAGTTGCTGCGCGGCGACCGGATCTCCGGTCTGCTGGAGGAAACGCGCCTGCGCCTGCTCGAGGAAGGACTGTACGGCCGGATTAAAGGGATCGAGTGACTCGCCGAGCCGCAGCGTATGAAACTGGTCCCGTCGTTCCTGCAGGGTCTGGGCCATCGACGTTCCAACGCTGCCGCCTTCGTTGCGCAGCAGGCTCAATAGGCCGACGGCCGCCCCCCGCAACAAGGGCGGCGTGTAGAGATAGGCGGCAACATTCACCGGCGCAAAAACGATCGCCAGTCCAACGACCAAGCCGGCCCGAGGCCAGATGACTTGTTCAGGACTGATGTCGAGGTTCATCTGCGACATCCAATAATTGCTCGCGGCGATCATCAGCAATCCCGCGCCGATCAGCCAGCGCGCATCCGTCTTGCAGCCTAGCAGGCGGCTGACGATTGGCATGGCAATGACAGCAAAGAATCCGGCCGGCGACATCACGAGCCCCGCGGCCAAGGCGTTATAACCAAACAACGATTGAAGCAGGCCGGGCAAAGAAGTGCTGGCGCCGTACAGAACGGCATAGGCGCAAAACACAATGATACAGCACGCCGCAAAATTGCGTTCGCTCAACGGCCGGAAATTGACCACCGGGTTGGGGCTGCGCAATTCCCAGACGATCAACCCAACGAGGCCGCTCGCACTGAGCATGGCCAACGTCTGCACACGCCAGAACGGATCGCCCAGCCAGTCCCACTGTTGGCCCTTGCTGAGCATCACTTCCCAAGAGACCATGACGATGATCAGGAGCGACAAACCGATCGAGTCGAAATGAAACGGCCGTTTCCTCAACTCGGCTCGCTCTTGCACGAGATATTCGGGATCGCGCAGAAGGGCATAACATCCGCCAAACGCCAGAAGACCGACGGGCACGTTGATCAAAAAGACCCATCGCCACTGGTACTGGTCTGTCAGCCAGCCACCCAGCGTTGGACCGACGACTGGCGCCAGCAGGGCCGCCAAGCCGAACAGCGTCATCGCCACGCCCTGCTTTTCTCGCGGGAAGGCGTCGAGCAGAACGCCCTGACTGCTGGGCTGAAGACCGCCGCCAGCCAGACCCTGAACGATGCGGAACAGGATGAGCTGACCGAGGCTGCCGGCCATTCCGCACAATGCAGAGCTGAGAGTAAAAACAGCAATCGAGATGAGGAAGTAGTTGCGGCGACCCAGATGCGCGCTCAACCATCCGGTGATCGGTAGGATGACCGCGTTGGCGGCAAGGTAGCTGGTGAGAACCCACTCACCGTCATCGACCGTCGCCGATAGACCGCCGGCGATATAGCGAAGTGCTACGACCGCGATGGTGGTGTCGAGCACTTCCATGAAGGTGGGCAGCACGACAACGGCCGCGACCAGCCAGGGGTTCGCTCTTAAGCGCGAAACAGCCGCGTCCATCATTTGCCGGGATCAACCGAGCGCTGTGATGGATCAACCGTCGGCGACTGCGGCCTGTAGGTTTGTAGAAATTTCCCGGCATCGGGGCCGGTCGGCGGCTTGTTCAAATAGACGTAAGGAACAACGGAAGTGCCGTTGAACAAGGTATTCTCGTTTGGATCGTATCCTTCGATGTCGATTCGGACCGGCAGCCGCTGCACCACTTTGATGAAGTTGCCGGTGGCGTTCTCGGGCGGCAGCAACGCCAGCGTCGATCCGGTCCCCAACGTGAACCCGGAGACCCGTCCCTTGAACACGTGCCGGTCTCTGTACATGTCGACATAGAGGTCGACGGACTGGCCGATGCGCAAATCCCGCAGCTGCGTCTCTTTGAAATTGGCATCGACCCAGATCTCGCGCAGTGAGCGGATCGCCATCAGAACTCTGCCCGACCTGCACGTTATTGCCGGGATTGACGTTTCGACGTGTCACAACTCCATCAATCTCAGCGACAATGTCGCAGTAGCGAAGGTTGAGTTCGGCTTGAACGAGGTCGCGATTAGCCGTCTCGAGCTTGGCTTCCGCCTCTTTGACCGCCGGCGCGTTCGCGGTCAGTCCGGCAAGCGCGCGATCGACGTCGCCATGATCCAGTTCCTCAAACTGCTCGATCATCTGTTTCGGGAGTTGTTCATAGGAACGGATAACGCCGAGTTGCGCTGCGGTTTGAATGAGCGCGGCCTGCGCTTCCCGGACGGAAGAGAAAGTCTGATCCAGGTCGGGCGGCACTTCACCGAGTTGTCCGCTCTCCGGCTGTGCCGGCACGCCCAGTGAGACACGGATTTGGTGGACATCCGCCAAGGCTTGCTTCACTTCGGCTTGCGATTCCGAAAGGACCGCCTGTCGCCGATCATATTCCTGCCGGCTGATCGTGCCCGACGGCAGCAATTGCTCCGCGCGTGCGAAGTCAAGCTGCGCGAGCTTGAGCGTGGCGTTGCTTTTCTCCAGCGCCGCAACGCGGGCATTCTAGCACGGCGACCCGGTTGTCGACGTCCTGAATGGCGTATTGCAATTTCCAGCGTAAGCTCCTGGCCTGCGCTTCAAGCGCGCGCACCGCGGCTATGGCGCCCTGCAAATCGGCCTTCGCAGTGTCGACGGCCGCGCGTTTCACCGCGACTTCATCTTCATACGGCTCCTTATCCAACTGGGCGAGAATGTCGCCCTTGCGGATACGGTTGTTATCGTCGACGAAAACTCGCGCTATTTGGCCGCCGACGCGAGCGGCAACGAACGTAACGTGCCCGTTCACGTAGGCGTCGTCGGTTGAGACAGTGTTGAGGGTCAATTCGATCCAGGGGATGCCGAATTTCCAGATCGCTGCGAGCACCAGAGCGGCCAGCACTCCGATGGCTAGCCTCTTTCTCCATTTAGGCCGGTCGCGCGCCCGTCTGACCGCAGCCGCTTGCGCAGACGCGGCCGCATGTTCAACTGCAACGCCCTCCTCGGCGCTGCCGGGGGCGTCGCGACGATTTGACTGGTCGTTACCCGCGTCTTGATTCTCGACCATTGACGGCCAGTGAGTAAAAACAGACTTTCAAAACACGCTCCACTTTTCCCACTCAACATGCGGGAAAGTCCATCGAGCGTCTACCAATCCGAAAGTATCGACGATGCCGTCTTGCTTATCGCCCCGGTCATCGACCGCGCGTGGTCTGAGCGCCAGTGGCATCTGCGGCGACTTGAAGTCCCGCTTCCTGCGTGTGCTCGGCCGCCGGCCAATGCGAAATGATCACCGAGGCGCCGAGAAGCCTGATGATCTCGTCGGCAACCCGGGTGGCGGAAGCGCCCACGTCGACCGTCAGTGCGTCCTCGCGCGGGTCCGGTTCCTCGAGGGTATCGATTTGGCTTCGCAGCAACTCCGGTGGCATGAAGTGGCCATGGCGTCCGGCTAAATGTTCGGCGATCAAGTCTCGACCGCCGCGCAGGTAAACCAAACGCACTTCGGGGCGGCTGCCGATGATGATTTGACGATAGTCATGTTTGAGCGCCGAGCACGTTATGATGCCCGGCTGTTTCCTGGCGCGCTGTCCGTCGATCCAGGCCGCCACGCGCTCGAGCCACGGCATGCGGTCGGCATCAGTGAGTGGAATTCCGGCGTGCATCTTGGCGATGTTTGATTCAGGATGAAGTGAATCGCCCTCCTCAAATGGCCAGCCGAGCCGCGCGGAGAGTTCTTCGGCGATTGTCGATTTGCCGGATCCGGAAATGCCCATGATCACCAGGACCGGCGGCGTCCCGCGATGAGCGCGCGCGCTGTCCAGGCGCCGGACGCCGGCTGCATCGGCAACAAAGACCGGATCGGCGCGGCCGACAAACAACCCGCTTTCCACCACACCGACAATCCGCTTGATGCGCTCTTCGAGCCGCGCAGGATCGTCGATGCGGCCGAAATCGCAATCAAGCAGGCGGTTGCGGCTGTCGGTGACAAAGGGCGCGCCCGACGACAGGCGAGCGCGAGCGCTGGCGCCCAGCACTTCGAGCGATTCCGCGGTTGCTTGTATTCCAAAGGCGACGACTTCTACCGGCAGCGACGCTCGTGTGCCAAGTCGATCTACCATCTTGCTGCCGTCGACGACGATCGCGAGACGGTGGCTGGCGGCCGCGACGATCTTCTCGCGCAGCAGCGCTCCCCCGCCTCCCTTGATCAGATTGAGCGTGCCGCGCTCGACTTCGTCGGCACCGTCGATCGTCAGATCGATTTGACGGTGCTCGCTGAACGAGGTCAGTGGAATATTCGCCGCCTTGGCCTGTTTCGCCGTACGCTCGGAGGTGGGAATGCCGACAAAACGCAGGCCCTGCCGATGACGGCGCGCGAGCGCTTCGACAGCGAAGGCCGCCGTGGAGCCGCTGCCAAGCCCGACCACCATGTCATTCTCGACCATCTGCACCGCGGCTTCGGCAGCGGCACGCTTGAGAACATCCCGGTCAACGGGGGGCGGGGAAGAAGCCGCATTCATGATGCGGCGGCCGCGGCGGTAGCTTTGGCGCGAAGTTCGGCAATAGCCTTGGCGTAATCCCCGGTTCCGAAAATTGCCGAGCCGGCAACGATTGCGGTTGCGCCGGCGGCTGCCGCCTGCGCGACCGTCTTGGTGTTCTCGCCGCCATCGACTTCGATTATCGGACGCAGGCCGCGCTCCGCGCACATCGCGCGCAGGCGTGAAATTTTGGGCAGCATTTCTGGCAGAAACTTTTGACCGCCGAATCCCGGATCGACGGTCATGACCAAAATGATGTCGCACAGATGCAGGACATATTCGACAAGCTCCGGCGGTGTAGCAGGATCGAGCACCACGCCCGCCTTTTTGCCTAGCGCGCGAATGCTCGACAGCACCCGGTGCAGATGGATGGTGGAGCCTTGCTCGGCCTGGACCAGAAGATGATCGGCGCCAGCTTCGACGAAGGCGGCGAGATAGCGCTCGGGTTCCACGATCATCAAATGAACGTTGAGAGGCTTCGCGGTCGAGCGCCGGATCGCCTGAACGACGACCGGTCCAATGGTGATATTACGAACGAAACGGCCATCCATGACGTCGACATGGATCCAGTCCGCGCCGGCGGCATCGACGGCATGGACTTCTTCGCCCAATCGGGCGAAGTCGGCTGATAGAATTGAGGGCGCTATGATGATCGACGGCATCCCCTCGCGCGGAGTGGGGGGCGCGGCGCCGATTGTGGAGGCTGTTTCCGACCTCATCGCGTCTGCCCCGCCGCGTGACGCGGCACCTTCTCCACGCCAGCGGCCGCTTGATCGACAAACCAGAACAATTCACCGACTGGGCGAACCCTTGCTGCCGGCAGTTGATTGTCGCCAGCACGGATCGCGCTGAAGATCGGCGCCTTTTCTTCTCCCGCCACCAGAAATGCGACGCGCCGGCTGCTGTCGATTGGCGGATAAGTCAAAGTAATGCGGACCTCGGGCCGGCCGTGCGAGACGGCGGCCACCCAGCGTTTGCGCTCGTCCAGCACCGGTTCGCCCGGGAGCAACGATGCCGTGTGCCCGTCGGGACCAAGCCCAAGCAGCGTGAGATCGAAAAGCGGGCGGTGAGGATCGAGCGTTATCGCGCCATAGGCCTCCTGTAATGTCCGCTCGTACCGCTGCGCCGCGTCATCGGGAGTGCCGCCGGTCGGGATCGGATGAATGTTCTCCGGCGGCACCGGCGCTTTGGCGAGCATGGCTTCGCGGGCCATGCGATAATTGCTGTCGGGATGATCGTAGGGGACGAAGCGCTCATCGCCCCAGTACCAGGAGACGCGCGGCCAGGGGAAACGGCTTAAAAATTGATCCGAAGCGAGTAGCCCATAAAGCGTCTTCGGCGTGGACCCACCGGAGAGCGAGACGCGGAACGGACCGTGCGCCGTCAGTGCGGCCTGTGTCATCCATTCCGCCGCATGATGCGCCAGCGCGAGCGGATCCGGAAACACCTCAATATGTCCGATCGGCATGCTCGTGTCCTTGGGGCCTGGCCGGAGCAAGAATCAAAGTCTCCATCGCCTTGGCAAAACCTTCATCATTGTTTGAGGCCGTGGCGGCCGTTGCTTGGGCCTTGACCTCGTCCGACGCGTTACCCATGGCGATGCTAAAGCCGGAGCGCTTGAACATCGTGATGTCGTTTGGTTGGTCGCCGATGGTCGCAATCTCCTCCGCCGGCACGCGCAGATGCCCCGCGAGATATTCGACCACGGCGCCCTTATTTGCGTTCTTGTTGGTGACGTCGAGATAGTAGGGCTGCGACCGGTTGGCGGTGGCACGCTCGCCAAATGCAGCCTGCGCCTCCGCTTCGCAGGCTCGCACCTTGTCGAGATCGTCGCTCACACCGACGATCTTGGCGACTTCCTGCAGATGTTCGCGAATGTCGGATACGACTTTCGGCTGGAATTTGACGGTCCAGGCCTCGCGGGCGACGTGCGGCGCGCCGGCATTGGTGATCAGCCAATCATTGCCGCTATAGACCCAGGTATCGAGACCGCGCGCTTGCATCAGATCGATCGCCTGGAGCGCGACGTCGGACGGCACCGTTTTTTCTTCCAGGATGGTGAGGCGGCGGTCGACAAAAAGGCCGCCGTTGAAGCCGGCGATAGGCGTTTCGATGTCGAGTGGGTCGAACAGCATGGCCATGCCGAGCGGCGGCCGGCCGCTGGTTATGGCGAAAAGGATACCGGCGTCCCGCAGCGCATTGACGGCGTTGCGCGCCCGCTCGGTTAATATCTTGTCGTCGGTCACGAGCGTGCCGTCCACATCGGCGAGCACCAACGAAATCTTGCGCTTCGCGGGCATCGGTTTTCCGCCTCGCTCAATCAAGCGGTCGCCACGCGCGGCCATCCTTCGCCAGCAGCGCGTCGGCCTCGACCGGACCCGAGTTTCCGGCGGGATAGATCGCAAGGTCACTGCCGCCCTCGCTGCTCCAGGTATCGAGCACCGGCTGAACGATGCGCCAAGTCTGCTCGACCATATCGGCGCGCATGAACAACGTCGGGTCGCCCATCATGACGTCGTAGAGCAGCGTCTCGTACCCGACGTTGGGCTCTTTGCGAAACCAGTCATCGTAGCGGAAATCCATCTTCACTGCGGTGAGATCCATTGCCGGACCTCGACGCTTGACCTCGAATTGCAATGAGATGCCTTCATCGGGCGCGATACTCATGACCAGCCAATTGGGCCGCAACGAATTCACCGGCGTATCCTGGAAGGCGGCATAAGGCGCCTGTTTAAAGCAAATGGCTATCTCGGTGCTTCGCCGCGACAGGCGCTTGCCGGTGCGCAGATAAAAAGGCACTCCAGCCCATCGCCAATTGTCGACTTCGACGCGCATTGCGACATAGGTTTCAACATTCGAGTCTCGAGCAACGTCCGGCTCTTGGCGATACGCTCTCACTTGTTTGCCAAGGACCATGCCCGCGCCATACTGGCCTCGCACCGTTTCAGCGGCGGTAACCGCCGGAATCGCCCCTAACAAATCGGCCTTCTTGGAACGGATCGCGGCCGCGTCGAAACCGGTGGGCGGCTCCATGGCGACCATCGATAACAACGTGAACAGATGGTTCGGCACCATGTCGCGTAGTGCGCCGGTTGCCTCGTAGAAACTGCCTCGCTGTTCGACGCCGACCGTTTCTGCGGCAGTGATCTGTACGTGGTCAATTCGGTCGCGATTCCAAATCGGCTCGAACAGACCATTGGCGAAACGAAACGCCATGATGTTTTGAACGGTGTCTTTGCCGAGGAAATGGTCGATCCGAAAGATCTGGTCCTCGTGCAGTGTGCGGAGGATGCTGGCGTTCAACTTGCGCGCGGAGTCGAGGCTATGGCCAAACGGTTTTTCGATAACCACGCGCCGCCAAAATGACCGCTTGCCGCTTTGGTCTTCGCCCTGATCGGTTAGCTTTGCCTTGCCGAGTTGCTCTACGACAGTGCCAAACAACCGATCGGCGATCGCGAGATAGAAGATGACATTACCGCGAGTGCCATGGAGCTTTTCCGCCTTACCGAGCGCATTGCGTAAATCGTCATAGAGCCCCGGCTTGGTCAGGTCGCCGCAGACATACGTCATCTTTGCGGCCAGCTGCTTCCAAGCGTCCTCATCGATATGGTCGGTGTTGAATTCCGCTCCGGCGCGGCCGACAAAACTTTTCAGCATGTCGTAAAGCTGGTCACGCCAGCTTTCTTCGGTTTCGTCAGAGCGGGCGACGCCAATCAGCGCGAATTGCTCCGGCAAGACTTTGGTGCGCTGCAGATTGTAGAGCGCCGGTACGACTAGCCGCTTGGTCAGATCGCCGGTTGCACCGAAAATCACCATGGCGCACGGCGGCGCCGCGGGGGCGCTCGCGGTCTGCTGGATGGCTTTTGGTTTGGCGCGATGCTCCGGTTTGTCCAGCATCGATGTTCTATCCTACGCGTTCGAGGTCGCGGCAGTTTATCGAACGCTGTCAGTTGCGACCGAGCAGCTCCTTGGCGACCAAGTCCTTAGCCACCGAGACGACGTGTTCAGGTTCGAAACCAAATTTCTGCTGTAGCGCCTTCAGCGGCGCCGAGGCGCCGAAGGTTTTCATGCCGATGACGCGGCCGGCCGGCCCGACGTACCGGTCCCAACCGAGCGGCGATCCCTGCTCGACGGCGACGCGTGCTTTCACCGAAGGCGGCAAAACCTCGTCCCGATAGGATTGAGGTTGCTGCTCGAAAATATCCCAGGATGGCATTGAGACGACGCGGGATCGAATCCCCCCGGCTGTCAGCGTTTCCTGGGCTTGGATGACCAAAGCAACTTCGCTCCCTGAAGCGATGAGGATGATCTCGGGCGAGCCACCCGGAGCGTCCGCCATGACATAAGCACCACGCGCAACGCCGGCGGCCGATGCGTATTTGCGACGGTCGAATGTCGGTAGCGGCTGACGCGAAAGTACAATCGCTGCCGGCTCGTGGTTCAGTTGCATGATGTAGCGATAAGCTTCGACGACCTCGTTCGCATCCGCCGGCCGAAGCACGACCAGTCCGGGAATAGCGCGCAGCGAAATCAATTGTTCAACCGGCTGGTGCGTTGGTCCGTCTTCGCCGTCGCCCAAGGCGTCGTGGGTGAAAACAAAAATGCTCGGCAGCTCCATGATCGCGGAAAGTCGAATAGCCGGCCGGGCATAATCGCTGAAGACCATGAACGTCGATCCGTAAGCGCGTAGTTTCGAAAGCGACAAACCGTTGACGATCGCCGCCATCGCGTGCTCGCGGATGCCGAAATGCAGGTTGCGGCCGCCGGGCGTACCGGGCTCGAAGTCTCCGGCGCCGGCGAATTTGAGTTCCGTCCGGGTTGACGTTCCGAGATCCGCGGAGCCGCCCAAGAGCCAGGGAATATTCTGCGCAAGGACATTGAGCACCTGACCGGAGGCATCGCGCCCCGCGATTCCCTTGGGATCCGGTGCGAAGCTCGGCAGGTTACGGTCCCATTCGGCAGGCAGCTCCCGCCGCTGCATCAAGTCGATCTCGGTCGCGAGGTCCGGGAAGCGCTCACGGTATTTGGCGAACATCGCTTCCCAATCGCCCCGCGCCTTGGCGCCGCGTTTGCCAATTCCATCGGCGAAGTGCTCGATGACGCCATCCGGCACCAGAAACTTGGCGTTCTCCGGCCAGTGATAGGCTCGCTTGGCGAGCCGGACCTCGTCCTCGCCCAAAGGCTCGCCGTGGGCAGCAGAAGTATCGACCTTGTGCGGAGCGCCGTAACCAATGTGGCTGTCGAGAATGATCAGCGTCGGCCGTTTTTTGGTATCGCGAAAGGCGGCGAGTGCCTTCGCGATGCTCTCGAGATCGTTGGCATCGTGGACCCGCAGCACATTCCAATCGTAGGCGCGAAAGCGCTCGCCAACGTCTTCGGTAAAGGTAATGTTGGTCTTGCCGTCGATGGTGATGTGATTGTTGTCGTAAATCCAGCACAGATCGTCGAGCGCAAGATGGCCGGCGAGCGAGGCCGCCTCCGAACCGACGCCCTCCATCAGGTCGCCATCGCCGCAAACCGCGTAGACGTTATAGTCGAACAGATCGAAACCGGGCTTATTGTAACGGCTGCCAAGCCATTTGCGGGCGATTGCCATGCCAACGCTGTTGGCGATGCCCTGACCGAGCGGGCCGGTCGTCGCCTCCACTCCCGACACCAAGTGATATTCCGGATGTCCCGGCGCTTTGCTGCCGAGCTGGCGGAAATGGCGAATGTCATCCAGCGTCACAGCCGGCTCTGGAAGAAGCTCGTATTGTGCATTCACCGCGCGGGTACCGGTCAGATACAACACCGACCACAACAGCATCGAGGCGTGGCCGTTTGATAGAACAAAGCGATCGCGATCCGGCCAGATCGGGTCTTGCGGATCGAAGCGCATGACCTCGTTCCAGAGCACGTAGACTAGCGGCGCCAACGCCATCGGCGTACCGGGATGGCCTGAATTTGCCTGTTGGACTGCGTCGATCGAAAGCGTGCAAATCGTGTTGATCGCCAGCTCATCAAGCTCGTCGCTAGTCAAACTTTTCAGCTTTGGCTGCTGCATGGGCGTTTCGCTCCATCCTCATCCGGCGCGCTTGGTGGGGGACTTTTCGATGTGGCCCCCGAATTGGTAACGCATGGCCGAAAGCAATTTGTCAGCGAAATCCGCTTCTCCGCGCGAGCTGAACCGTTCATAGAGCGCCGACGAAAGCACAAATGCCGGCACGCCCTCGTCGATGGCGGCCTTGATGGTCCAGCGGCCTTCGCCTGAGTCGGAAACACGTCCAGCAAATTTGCTCAGTGCGGGATCCTGGATCAGCGACGCAGCGCTGAGATCAAGCAGCCACGACGCGATGACGCTGCCGCGCCGCCAGACTTCGGCGATGTCGGCCAAGTCGAAATCGTATTGATAAAGTTCGGGATCGCGCAACGGCGTGGTTTCCGCGTCGACCGCACCGGTCTTCTTGCCGATGTTGGCGGCTTTAAGAATTCCAAAGCCTTCGGCATAAGCTGCCATCACTCCGTATTCGATGCCGTTGTGGACCATTTTGACGAAATGGCCGGCACCATGTGGTCCGCAATGCAGGTAGCCTTGCTCGGACGTGCCGGCGTCATTCTCCCGGCCCGCAGTACGCGGAATATCGCCGCGGCCCGGCGCAAGCGTAGCGAAGACCGGATCGAGGTGCTTAACGATGTCGACGTCACCACCAATCATCATGCAGTAACCGCGTTCCAGCCCCCAGACGCCGCCGCTGGTGCCGACGTCAACATAATGAATGCCCCTGGATGCAAGTTCCTTGGCGCGGCGAATATCGTCGACGTAATAGGAGTTGCCGCCGTCAATCAGAATATCGCCGCGCTCGAGATGCGGCAGCAACTCGGCAACGACATTGTCCACCGCTGCTGTCGGCACCATCAGCCAGACTGCGCGGGGCTTGGTGAGTTTCTTGACGAAGTCCACGATCGACGTGGTACCGACGGCCTTCTCCTTGGCCAGCTCCGCCACCGCGCTCGCCGATCGGTTGTACACGACGCATTGTTGGCCGCCCTTAAGGAGTCGGCGCACCATATTGGAGCCCATCCGGCCAAGGCCGATCATTCCAAGCTGCATGGCTTTAGGCCTCCACAGCGGAACGTCGGTCCGCTTCGACGCTCGACAGAGGGGTAAATGACAGACGTGCGTGTCCTCGGCGCATCAGACTGTTCCTTTGAGCGTGCGGTAGCGGCGGATTAGCGCGTTGGTGGAGCCGTCGTGCTCAAGCTTTGGCTCCGTCGCGCCTTCCAGTTCGGGAATAATCCGCTGGGCAAGAGCTTTGCCGAGCTCCACGCCCCATTGATCGAAGGAATCGATCTGCCAGATCGTGCCTTGCGCGAAGACCATGTGCTCATACAGCGCCACTAGTTTGCCCAAGGCCGCCGGCGTGAGAACGTCGAGCAGAAGCACGTTGGACGGGCGGTTTCCCTCGAACGACCGATGCGGCACGAGCCAGTCGGGCGTACCTTCCGCTTTGACTTCATCCGCGGTCTTGCCGAAGGCCAGCGCCTCCGCCTGCGCAAACACATTGGCGATCAGCATGTCATGATGCGGACCCAGAGGATTGAGCGAACGGGCGAAAGCGATGAAGTCGCAAGGTATGAGGCGCGTACCTTGATGGATCAGCTGATAAAATGAATGCTGACCGTTAGTGCCCGGTTCGCCCCAAACGATTGGCGCGGTGTCATAGTCCACCCGCGCGCCATCAAGGGTGACGTGCTTGCCGTTGCTCTCCATGGTGAGCTGCTGAAGATAAGCCGGAAACCGCTTCAGATATTGTTCGTAGGGCAGTACAGCGACGGTCTGCGCGCCGAAAAAATCGTTGCACCAGATGCCGATCAAACCCATCAGCACCGGCAGATTGCGTTCCAGCGGCGCAGTGCGGAAGTGCTCGTCAATTTCGTGGAAGCCGCCGAGCATTGCCTGAAAATTGTCGGGCCCGATCGCTATCATTGTCGAGAGGCCGATTGCCGAATCCATGGAATAGCGGCCGCCGACCCAATCCCAGAAGCCGAACATATTGCTGGTGTCGATGCCGAATTTCGCGACCTCCTCTGCATTGGTCGACACGGCGACAAAATGTTTGGCGATAGCGTCCTGGTCGCCCTTCATTGCGCCGAGAAGCCAATCCCGCGCGGTGCGTGCGTTGGTCATGGTTTCAAGCGTGGTGAAGGTCTTGGAGGAGACGATGAACAACGTCTCGGCCGGATCGAGGTCGTGCACCGCTTCGATGAAATCCGTGCCGTCGATGTTGGACACGAAGCGGAAAGTCATGGCGCGGTCGCTGTAGTGCTTGAGCGCTTCGTACGCCATGACCGGCCCGAGATCGGACCCGCCGATGCCGATATTTATCACATTGCGGATGCGCTTGCCGGTCTCGCCTTTCCAATCACCCAGACGGACGCGGTTGGAAAAGTCGGCCATCCTGTCAAGCGTGGCGTGAACGTCCGGAACCACGTTGCGGCCATCGTGAAGAATGACGGTTCCGCGGGGCGCCCGCAGCGCGACGTGCAGCACGGCGCGGTTTTCGGAGACGTTGATTTTGTCGCCGCGGAACATGGCGGCGATGCGATCCTGCAGGCTCAACTCATCTGCAAGCTGCAGCAAAAGCTTGAGCGTTTGATCGGTGATCCGATGTTTTGAATAGTCGAGGTAAACGCCAGCCGCCTCAGCCGTCATCCGCTCGCCGCGCATCGGATCGCGTGCAAAGAGCTCTCGCAGATGGATGTTTTTCATCGCGCGATAGTGCTTTTCGAGCGATGCCCAGGCTGGCCGTGTGCGCAACAGCGGTCGATTTACCGGCCGGTTGCCGGCCGACTCGGACGTCCGCTTTCGGTGGGAAGCCACCGCCATCTCAGCTCGCCTCGCGCATCGCGGCGCTCTTGGAGTCAATGCGAGCCATCAAATCGTTCCAGGATTTGACAAAGGACCCAGCACCTTCCTTTTGCAGACGGCCTGCCAATGCGCCGAGGTCGACGCCAGCTTTGGTGAAGGCGGCGAGAACCTTCTCGCTTTCGCCACCGTCGGGGCGCAGGACCTCGCCGACCTCGCCGTGATCCGCAAAGGCTTTCAGCGTGCCGTCGGGCATGGTGTTGACTGTGAAAGGAGCGGCCAAAGCCTTCACATAAAGTATGTCGGATGCTTTCGGATCCTTCGTACCAGTACTCGCCCAAAGCAAACGTTGCGCCCGCGCCCCCGAGTTTGCCGCACGTTGAAAACGCGCCAAATCAAGCAGTTCGCAATAGGCCGTGTAAGTGCGTTCGGCGATTGCGATGCCCAGCCGATTGCTCAGCTCAGCCGGCACCTTGCCGCTGACGGCAACATCCCAGCGGCTGACGAAGAGCGAGGCGACCGAGGCGACCGCCGGGTTGAGGCCTGCCTCGATGCGCCGCTCGACGCCGCGCAGGTAAGCCTCGGCTGCGGCGACATATTGCTCACTAGAGAACAACAGCGTGACATTGACGGGAATGCCCGCGAAAATCGCGGACTCGATCGCGGGCAATCCTTCCGCAGTGCCGGGTATTTTGATGAAGAGATTTGGTTTCCCCGCGCGCTGGTGAAGATGCCGCGCCGCGGCGAGCGAGCCATCGGTGTCGTAGGCGAGAGACGGCGAGACTTCGAGCGATACCCAGCCATCAACCCCGTCCGTGCGCGCGAACGTCGGCTGAAATAGATCGGCAGCTCTGGTCAGATCCGCCAGGGCAAGATCGAAAAACAAATCCTCCCGAGATTTGGTGCGGGAAACGCCTTGCGAAATGTCTCCATCATATTCGGCGCTATTCCTGATGGCTTGATCGAAGATGGTTGGATTAGACGTCAGTCCGGTCACCGAGAACTCATCGATGTAGCGCTGCAGCGTGCCGCTTTTGAGCAGGTCGCGCGTGATGTTATCGAGCCACAAGCTCTGACCGAGGTCGTGCAGTGTCTTTGTCGGCTGCGTCTTTGTCGGGTTCATTGTGCCGGCTCCAAACGGGATGGTCGCATCAGCGCGCCCCGCAATCGTGGCGGATCAAAGCTGAGAAGATCGCCGATGCGTTCGATCGTGATATCGGCTGGCGGAAATGGGTCGACTGATTGCGGATCGTGAGCATACCGGCCCTGCCGCACGAATACGGTCGTGACGCGGCCCCCCCAGAGGCGCTTAACCGCGGTCAAGATGCGCAGCTTGTCATCGATCAGAGAATAATGCTCGGCGGGAAATCGGCGCTCGACGTCGTCGAGGGATTCTTCCTTATGAATGTAGATGAGTACCCGTCCGCCGACCGCGTCAGAAAGGCCGGCTCGCTCGACTTTGTGGGGTTGAAAAACAACGTCGCCGTCGGAGAGAATGACGGTCGGGCCGAACGCATCCAGGCGTTTCAGTACTTGAAAGACGGACGGGAACAGCCGATCGGCGAATGGGTAGTCGATGAGATACGACGACATGCCCAGCAGCTCGACTTCGAGGGGATGCTCGGCGCGAAAGTGCTGCAAAGCTCCGAGATAGTCACGGTAACCGAGCTCGGCGAACAGGGTTTCCTGAATCTTCCAATAGCGATCCCGGGCATCCCGTCCGTAGGCGTTGTCGAGATGGTCTTTCAAGTCCTGCTCGATTCTGTCGTTGTCGAGCAGCGTATTATCGACATCGAGCAGAAAGACGATCGGATAGGACGGCGCCATTCGGAACTCCGGCAACCTTCAATGTTCGGTGCGGCGCTCGGCCGCGCTACGGTCGGCCAAAGGTCTTCCTGCCCCTGCGTGATAACCGCCAAGTCTGCAAAACGTTCTCGTTAATGGGGACGCTCTCGTCGATTTGATTGCATAGTGTCGTTGACCGGCATATTTCCGCAGACCCCGGCGGGGTTCAGCGACGCGGCTTTGCCCAATCGAATATTTCAGAAAATGATCGTCCCTTACACTACACTCGCCAGCTGACAATAACCGATGTGCCGTTATGTGTCGACTTTACGGCGAGGTCGCCGCCCAAAGTATGCACCAATTGCTTAAGAATTTTCGATCCGGCTCCGAACGACGCTATCCCCGTTCCAACCCCATCGTCAGAGACGATGCAGAGCCAGTAGCCGCTTCTGTTGATAAGCTCGACTCGGACCAACCCATCATTTCGTCCTTGAAACGCATACTTCGCCGCGTTCGTCACCAGTTCGGCAATCACAAGACCCAATCGTTCGCACCGGTCGCTTGCCAACTCGCCTTCGTCAGCAAAGACTTCGCAACGGACACCCAATGGCTTGAGAAGCGCCTCCGATAGAGCCCCACACAGATGCTCAACGTAATTCTCAACAGAGACCCAATTGGTTTCTGCGCCAATGATGAGCGATCTATGCAAATTGCCGAATGCGATTATCCTCGCCTCATATCGCTCAAATGAGGCTCGAAGATCTGACGACGCGGTCAGGCCGAACTCGTGTCGGAGCGCGCACGAGAGTACCATGAGGGTATTGGCGTGACGGTGATGCATTTCGCGCAGCAACAACAACTCATCCGTTTCGCGGAACGCCAAACCCTCCCTTGGCGGGGCGGGCCAATCGAGTTCTTGAACAGCCGTGCCGTTGGACAAGATCGCCTCCTGAAATTCGCACATAGACGGTTGGCGCAGTAGCGAAGCGGACCTGCATAGGTTGAGATAACCCTAAAAACGAATCCATTAGACGATGGTGTGGTCGATACTTTTGGGTCAGTCGACGGCGACCGACGGACACTTCGGGCGCGATGCCTTAGGCTAAAATCCGGTGACGGCCGCCGTCTGAATTCCTGCCTGACCGATACGAAGGTATCGACGACACCATCGTTCAATGGTTTTGCCTCGGCGCTTTACGCACATATCGCGGGGCGAGTGCGGCAACGCGGGGGGAAAAAGCAGGATGCCCAAATCCAAAATTCGCACCGCTCTGGAGCGCCATTGGGCGGCTTCTGACGCCAACAATTTTGACGTTGAGCATCAGATTTACCGGAAAGACGCGGTGCTTGAGTATCCGCAATCGGGTGAGCGAATCCGCAGCCGCAAGAACATTCAGGCGTCTCGGATGGCGCAGCCGAATTACAAGCGGTTTTCCGTGCGGCGGATCATTGGGTCAGGCAACCTCTGGGTAACCGAATTCATTCTCACGTACGATGGGAAGCCGTCGTACACGGTCAGCATAATGGAGTTCAAAGACGGGAAGGTCGTCCGGGAGACCCAATATTTCGGCGACCCGTTTCCGCCTGGTCCGTCTCGTGCTCAATTCGTCGAGCGAATGTCCGACGCCGACGGCCTGGCTGGCGGCAGGGCTAGAGCTTGTGCTCAGACTAACGGCGGTAAAATCAGCAGCAAGTTGTCAAGGTAAGAGCCGACATCAGCATCAACTAGCTTCTCAGCATTTCAGCGCCTTTCATTTTCCAAGAGGCATATCATGGTTCTCTGTGAGAACGACCGATACTTGACCGTCGCCGATACCGATCCTGCGTTTCGCTTCGACGTACTGGAGGGTTTGTCTCGCCAGCCGCGAGCAATTCCGCCGCGATGGCTGTACGACCACTTCGGCTCCGAACTTTTCGAGGCGATCACTACATTGCCCGAGTATTATCCGACACGGACTGAGCGCTCGATCCTTTCGAGGGCGGCGAACGAGATTGCCGCCTTGACCGGAGGCGCGCGTGCGGTTGTCGAGTTCGGCTCGGGATCGTCTGCCAAGACGCCGATTTTGCTGTCGGCGGTGAACTCGGGTGCATACGTGCCGATCGATATTTCAAGCGACTTTCTTTGGGAGTCGGTGGAGCTTCTGTCCGAGAGATTTCCGAATCTGGCCATCTACCCCGTTGAGGGCGATTTTACGGGCGCGTTGCGGCTCCCGCCGGCAATCAGAAACATGCCGCGGCTCGGTTTCTTTCCCGGATCAACTATCGGAAACTTGGTGGTCCCGGCCGCGGTCGATCTGTTGCGGACGATGGCGAAGACTCTCGGCGCCGGTTCAATGCTGCTCATCGGCATAGACCGCATCAAAGATACGGATGTGCTCCTGCCTGCCTATGACGATAAGCAGGGCGTGACGGCGGCATTCAATCTTAATCTTCTACATCGGATCAACCGCGAGCTTGGGGGCTCTGTGCCGGTGGATGCCTTCCGCCATCTCGCGCGCTGGAACGAGGCTGAGGCGCGGATCGAAATGCACCTTGTTGCTGATCGCGACGCCCACTTTGCGGTTCAGGGGCGTCAGTTCTCGATCGCAAAAGGTGAGACGATTCACACTGAAAACAGCCTCAAATACGGACTGCGCGAGGCCAGAGTCCTCTTGCGGGCCGGCGGCTGGACTCCGATCGCGGATTGGACCGATGACGAGGAACTGTTCTCAGTGATCCTCGCGAAAGAAGGAGTCGCGCAATCGGATCATGTTGCGAAGCCGCCGCGAGGCGACATCGGCGAAAACGTCGCTTTTCGCCAAATGATGTCGGTTGGGAACTAGCTTCAAATCAGGCGGCCACCCTGGAGGTTTGGAAGCTCGTGCGGAGGCCTCGATAGGAGAATGCGATGATTGACATTATGACAGCTCCCTACGGCGCGCTCCTCCTTCGCTTGTGTCTCGGTGTGATGTTCTTGGCCCACGCCCTGCTCAAGTGGCGTGTGTTCACCCCGCCCGTCGAGGTTGAGTTCTTTAAGTCGCTGGGTCTGCCCGGTTGGCTCCTTTACGTTACAATCACGGTCGAGTTGCTCGGTGCGGCCGGTCTGATTTTCGGTATTTTCCCGCGTTACGTTGCGTTGTTGCTCGTTCCGGAAATGATCGGAACCATCGTGACCGTTCACGGAAAAAACGGCTGGGAATTCACCAACAAAGGTGGCGGCTGGGAATATCCGGCGTTCTGGGCAGCAGGCCTATTTGTACTGTTTCTTCTCGGCGATGGAGCGTGGACGCTGATCCCGTCGCCCAACCTGTCATCCGTGGCAGCGGTGTTGCGATAACCCACTCGAACCTCTGCCAACGAATGGGCGATTAACGGTGAGCGCAAAGACGCGACACGGAGAGCTGAAATGATCGATGTACTTTTCAAGGGGATCGGCTGGCCCGACATCGCGTTCCTTCTCAACCGCGTCGCGGTCGGCGCGTTCTTTCTGTTCTCAGGTTACCACAAGCTATTCAATGCGCCGCGCCATCGCATGTTCACCGACGAACTAAAGGCGCTTAACGTACATGCGATTCGCATCAATCAGTGGTGGGTGCCGCTGGTCGAGTTTTCCGCCGGCGGCGCAGTGGTCATCGGGCTCCTTGCGCCGCTTGCCGCGCTCGGCCTGCTTGTCGTCATTCTCGTCGCCTGCGCGACATCGGGAAGGCAACGAATCAAAACTTACAAGCCGATCGATGAGGCGGACCGTATCGACGATTGGCTATATTTGCCGGAAACTTTGTACGCTTTCATGCTTTTGCTGGTCATCTCTGCCGGCGCCGGACCATACAGTGTCGATGCCGCGATTGTCGCGCGCATGCATTGATCTATCAGGTCGATTCCTATGATTGTCACGACATTCCCGAGAACCGTGCGTGTCATCGAGCACACGCTGATACCGTTGAAAGACGGTACGATGCTGGCGGCTCGCATCTGGTTGCCGGAGGATGCCGAGCAAAATCCAGTTCCTGCCATCCTGGAGTATCTCCCGTATCGCAAGCGCGACGGGACTTACGAACGAGACGCGCTCACTCATCCGTATCTCGCGGGGCACGGCTACGCCGGCGTCCGCGTCGACCTTCGAGGTTGCGGTGAATCGACGGGCTTGCTGTTCGACGAGTACGCGACGCAGGAACAAGACGATGGCGTGGAGCTGATCGCTTGGCTCGCGGCGCAACCCTGGTGCAACGGCGCCGTCGGCATGATGGGAATCTCGTGGGGCGGGTTCAACGGACTTCAGATCGCGGCGCGCCGTCCTCCGGCGCTCAAAGCTATCGTAACAATTTGTTCGACCGACGATCGATACGCCGACGACGCGCATTACATGGGCGGCACGTTTCTCACCACCGCCGGGCTTGAGTGGGCCTTTTTCTTTTTCAGCTTGATGTGCCTTCCGCCCGATCCGGCGCTGGTTGGAGATAGCTGGCGAGCGATGTGGTTGGAGCGCTTGCAGAACATACCGCTGTTCCAGGACAATTGGCTGCAGCACCAGCGGCGCGATGCGTATTGGAAGCACGGATCGGTATGTGAGGACTACGCTGCGATCCAATGCCCGGTCTATGCAGTCGGCGGTTGGACCGACGCTTATAAGAATGCAATCCCGCGCCTTCTCGAGCGACTCAACGTGCCCCGCAAAGGTCTCATCGGGCCATGGGGTCACGCCTATCCGCACTTTGCGATGCCCGGGCCCCAGATTGGATTCCTGCAGGAAATCCTGCGCTGGTGGGACCACTGGCTAAAGGGCGTTGATACCGGCGTGATGAATGAACCGATGCTGCGGGCGTGGATGACAGAAAGTGTGAGGCCGGCGACCCATCATGACACGTTGCCGGGACGGTGGATTGCAGAACCTTCGTCGCCACCGGCGGCAATAAAGCCGCGACGGCTGTTCTTGACCGACGAGGGGCTGCGGGAGGCCGCGGCGCCTTTGACGACCCGCTCCGTATGCTCGCCACAGACGGTCGGTAAGTGCGGCGGCTATTGGGTGCCATTCGGCCGCGGGCATGATCAGGCCGGCGACCAGCAAGAAGACGACGTCCGTTCGCTCACTTTCGACACGCCGCCGCTCGACGAACCGATTGAAATTCTTGGCGCTCCGATCGTCACGCTCGATGTCGCGTCCGACCGGCCGATTGCTAATCTCGTCGTCCGGTTATGCGATGTGCACCCGACCGGTGAATCGCTACGCGTCAGTTACGGTGTGCTCAATCTTACTCATCGCGAGAGCCACGAACATCCCGCTCTGCTGACGCCAGGTGAGCGCTACCGCGTGCGCATTCAGCTCAATGACGCAGGCTCGGTATTTCCAGCCGGTCACAAGGTGAGGCTTGCGATATCGACGGCTTACTGGCCGATGATCTGGCCCAGCCCAGAAGCGGCGACCGTGCATATCTTTGCCGGCACGCTCGATCTGCCACAGCGCCCGCCCAACGTCGCAGATGCCAAGCTCACGCCTTTTCCTGAACCGGAGACGGCGCAGCCCGACGTACCAACCATCTCCCGTAGCGATGGTGTCCGGTATGAAAGCATCGACCGCATCGGTCTGGTATCCGGCACACAGGACAAGACGGAGTATCATGTCGACGACAACGATCCGCTCAGCGCCGTCGCCGAGCTGCGCCATACCCAGACGCTGTCGCGAAACGAATGGCAAATCCGGGTCGAGACGCAGCTGCGAATGTCATCCACGCGCGAAGCCTTCCTGTTGCAGGGAAGTTTGCGTGCCTGGGATGGCGCGAACGAAGTGTGTCATCGCGACTGGGAACGCTCTGTTCCTCGAGATTTCATGTGATTGATCTCAAGCAAAGGGAGTCGTCTATGAGCGAAGTACAAGTCGAGCAGAAAAGCTATCAAATGCCACCGAAGGACGGGATTACCATCGCCCACTTTCTCACCGTCGCCGACGTCGAGCGATCGCTTCGATTTTACGAAAAGGTTTTCGGAGGCCACGTCGCGAGCAAAGGCGATACCGAGGGCGCACCGGGGTACATTCAGATCGCCAACACATGGCTCATCGTCAACCCCGGCGGCGGTCCGACACCAGACAAACCGACGGTAACGCTTCGCGTCCCCCCCGATCCCAATCTGGTCAGCAGCTTTATGAATATCCGCGTTGCGGATATTCAAGCGTGTTACAAACTTTGGAAAAGCCGAGGAGCCGAATTTCTCACCGAACCGAAGCCCAAATACGGCGAGACGCGCTGCTACATTCGCGATCCTGATGGCTATATTATTGAAGTCGGCCAAAGTAATCCGGGCGTCACTTACGGCTAATGGTACGGTCGAAGGACGTCCCCTAGTCGTTCGTCGATGCTGAGCAATCGGAGCAAAAAAATCGGAGAGAAGACCATGAAGTCCGAGACGGATGGTATCAACCCGGCAGTCAAGCCGAGCGGCACAGGCTGCGTTGAATGCACTCCGGGCGGCTGGTGGCTGCATCTTCGCCGATGTGCTGAATGCGGGCACATCGGCTGCTGTGATAGCTCACCAAGTCAGCATGCATCGAAACACCACGCCGCTACGGGTCACCCGATCATCACGAGCTTCGAGCCGGGCGAGCATTGGTTTTACGATTATCGTAACGAAGAATTCTTCGACGGCCCGAAGCTTCACGCGCCTCATTCGCACCCGTCGGATCAACCGGTGCCCGGACCGGCCGGGGCGGTTCCTTCGAACTGGAAAACGCTGCTTCACGAATAAGGGCGGTTCTGTGGTCAGGAAGTAAGCCGCGAGGGGCACAATGCCGCCGCCGCGTGGCGAGGAACTCGGGTGGTGAGGGCGGCTGTCGTTCGCGCGGCAAATCTGACGTGCTTCCGAAGCCCGTCAACCAGACGTGACTTGTCGAATCGTTCACCAAGACATTCGCGGGGCTGATGTCTTTGTGAATGAGGCGGCGTTCGTGCAGCCCGCGCAGAGCCGCCGTAAGTGCCTCGCAAAACGCAGGAACCTCGCCGGCTCCATCGGGGATCCGAGAAGGCGATGAAGCGGCTCGACATCAGGATCTTCAAGGACCAGCATGGTCCGGCCGCGCTCGCGTACCAGATCCAGAGGCCGAACCGCCCAGGGAGCGTCCAGATGGTCTTTCAGGCCGTATTCGTGCGCAAGCCGATCGAGACTGATGGTCGTCGGGCTTTCGGTGGTGGAAATAACGACGAGGACGGTATGCCGATCGCTGCCGGGTTCATCACGCGGCGCTCTGTAGAAGACGCGCTCGCCGTTCTCCCACAACGGCTGCATCTGACCGAAGCGAACTTGGACGTCTTGCGATGTCGAAGGCATAAGCTCTTGCCGTCACTGCTGACGCGCAAGCCCAAGCTTCGCCGCAATATTCACCAGATCGGCGAAAGAGCCAGCGTTCATCTTGCGCATCACCTGCCCCCGGTGCGCCTTCACGGTAATCTCGCTGATGCCGAGCTCGAAGCCGACCTGTTTGTTCAGCAGCCCGCGCACCACCAACGCCATGACTTCCCGCTCGCGCCGGCTCAACGCTGCATAACAGTCGCGGTGCCCTTGCAACTGCGTCTCGACATCCAGAGCGGTCCGGCTGCGTTCCAGGGCCTGCCGGATTGCGTCCAGCAAGACGTCTTCGCCAAATGGTTTGGTCAAGAACTCGACAGCTCCCCCCTTCATGGCCTGAACCGTCATGGGAATGTCGCCGTGACCGGTGATAAAAATGATCGGCATGTCGGTCCGATCGGGGGCGACCTGCTTCTGCAAATCGATGCCGTTCAGACCCGGAAGGGTGACGTCGAGAACCAGGCAATTCGGAACGACGACGCGCGGGCGTGACAAGAATTCCTGGGCGGTTTCGAACAACTCCGGCTGCCAGCCGGCATTGCGGATCAGCAATTCGAGCGACTCGCGCACAGAGATGTCGTCGTCAACGACGAACACGATCGGGACAGCGTGAGCCATCTGAGACGACCTCACGTCAGGACCAGCAGTCACCCCCGCAGGTTGAGTAGCATTAGCCGGTATCTCGCGGATGCGAAAGGGGGGAGGCATCGTTCAATTGATCCCAAAAACAGCATGGAGCGCGCCCAGCAAAGCGGCATCGCTAAACGGCTTGTTAAGACATTCCACTGCGCCCTGTTCGAGCACGCGGGGGCGGGCGGACTGGTTTGCTGTGATGAAGATGATCGGGATTTTTTGCCCGCGAAGCTTCAGTTCTCGTTGCAGATCAGGTCCCGACATGCCCGGCATGGCGATGTCCAGGATCAGACATCTTGTCCGCTCTATGCAATCGGATGCCAGGAACTCTTCCGCCGAAGAGAACGCTTTGGCCGCGTAGCCGAACTCCCTCAGCAAATCGGGTAGCGACTCGCGCACGGATTCGTCGTCGTCGACGACCGACACGAGTGATAGTTCAGTCATTAAAGACACCTCACGACGCCGTCCCGGAAAGTGTCCGAGCGGCGTCAAGATCGCGGACACTAGTCTTGCCCTCGGGTAGTCGAGGGACAGAAAATGAGAAGGTCGCTCCCGGACCTTCGTTTGGTTCACCCCATATTCGGCCGTGATGACTCTCGATGATCGAGCGACTGACGGACAATCCGATTCCCATGCCGTTACTCTTGGTCGTGTAGAATGACTCAAAGAGCCGATCGACGGCTTGGGGATCCAACCCGCCCCCTGCATCTCGCACAGCCAAGCGCACACGATCGCCTTCGTCGGGTTCCGTTCGAACCAATAGTGTCCTTGGCCGATCGTCGATCCCGCTCATCGCGTCCGACGCATTTCGAAGCAGGTTCAGGATGACCTGTTGGAATTGGACGCGATCGCCTCTGACCAGCGGGAGATCGTCGTCGAATTCCGTCCGCACAATCACGTGGGTTTTCTGTAGATCGCTCCACGATAGGGCGATCACTTCTCGCGTGGCATCGTTGAGATCGACAGCTTCGACGGCGGCGGTCTTCTTGCCATAGAGTGCGCGTAATCGCGTGATCACCTTAGCCGCGCGGTTGCCATCCCGAATCGTTCGGCGCGCTGTTTCGCGCGCCCCTTCGAGGTTTGGCGGCTCGCTCGCCAGCATTCGCAGACCGGTGCTGGCGTTGGTGACGATTCCCGAGAGCGGTTGGTTGACTTCGTGCGCGATTGACACGGAAAGCTCCGCGGCCGTTGCGAGCTCGGCGGCACGTGCAAGTCGCGTCTGCGTTAATTGGAGAGATTCTTCAGCGGCTTTCCGCTCTGAGATGCCTTCAACAATCGCCATCGTGCTCCGCGGAGCGCCGTCTGCTCCGGGAAGCAACGATATGTTGCTTCGAGCCCAAACGAGTGAGCCGTCTTTCCTCCGATATTGCTTTTCAATATTGAACTGGTCTCGCTTACCGCTAAGAAGCTCGGATATGAGAGCTGAATTGTATGCGCGAAATTGCGGCGCAGTAATATCGAGAAACCTTATCTTTGATAGCTCCTCGTCGGTGAATCCGATGAGTTTTTGAAAAGCCGCGTTGGTGGTTTCGAATTTGCCGTTCAAGTCATTGACGGCCATGCCGATTGCCGAATTATCGATGATTCTCTTCCACCGGCCTTCACTCAGCCGGCGCTCCGTGATGTCACGCATGTAACCGGTGAACGACGGCTGGCCGTCTACCGGGATGCGTGCGAGCGCGAGTTCGACAGGGAACTCGCTTCCGTCGGCGTGTATTGCCGTCATCTCGACGCGTTTGCCGAGTAGGCGGCTCTGTCCGGTGGCCAAGCAGTGCGCCAGCCCCTCCCGGTGCTTGTCGCGGAGTGCCGGCGGGATAATGACGTCGGCAAGCGGCTCGCCGATCACTTCCTCGCGGCGATAGCCAAAGGTGTGCTCCGCCGCCGGATTAAACTCGGTGATGCAGCCGCGGTGGTCGATCGTCACGATGCAATCGAGCGCAGTGTCCAAGATTGCCGCCTTGCGTGTCTCGCTGCGTTTCAGCGCAGTCTCCTCGCGGCGCAGTCGTTCCTCCACCTGCCTGCGTTCCTCAATTTCTTGCTTCAGCCTTTCGTTGGCCGCGGCAAGTTCTCCGGTCCGCTCCGCGACGCGCCGATCGAGCTCGCTCGCTATTCGTTTCTGCTCGCCGAGGCGCCACGCCTTTTGCAGGGCGATAGTCACCTGATTGGCCGCCACGTCGAGAAGGAGTCTCTCGGGTTCCAATGGAAAATCCGCCCGCTGAGATGCGGCTAACAGGCGACCGATTTCATCGTGCAGCCCAAGTCGCAGCGGTACGATGGAGACTTCGCCGCCACCGTAAGAACTACGTACGACGGGTGGCCAGGTCTTTGGTTCTTCTCTCAACCAGTGACTAAACGGCTCGACGATTTCTTGCTGGCGGCCAATCGATCCTGTCGACCGAGCGGTCCTAACGGTCTCGATCGGCGTCCCATCAACGGGGTCTTTCAACCGTACACAGACGAGATCGAGACGTAGCATGCTCAGGAGCGCGTCAAGCAACGTACCAACGGTCTGGGACGGATCGCCGTCATTCCACGTCGCAGACAAGCCGATTATGCCGATCAAATCACCGATGCAGCGCTGAAGGCGCTTGATCTCCTGAATGGGGTGATCGTGCTTCGCTGGCATCTACAGTGCTGAGAGAGGCGAGGAAATCTGCCGGGTCCGCCGTTCGCGGAGCTCTGGCGGAAAACTTTCCGGAGGTACAAAGAAGGGGTTTCGTTGAAGGGTGCCGCCGATGATGATCAGCGGATGCGTCCTGATCATGTCGACGACTGTGTCCCCTCCAAATTTTGCCAGGTCGCACACACAAATGACCGCGTCGTCGTGGCGTCGCCAGACTTCGTTCACGCGCGATTCAAACTCGACCAGATCGTGGATGTGCGATTGATCGCCGGCTGCCCATTCGATATGGCAGACGATGCGATCCAGTCGGAATCCTCCTTTGGGACTGCTGGCCACCTCTTCAAAAACCTCTAGGATCCGATCCTGATCAAAACGGCCGTCGTGGAGGTACGTCTCGACGTTGGTACGAAGGTCAAGTTGGCCACTTTCCTCGGCCATCGCCGTGTCGATCCCTATTCCAGCCAACTGCTTCAGATGCTCATCCTGTTGGTCGGGCCCAACGACGTGAACTGCTCTGTCTCCGCGCGCGAAGCCATCCTTGATGAACGGCAAAAGGACGTGATACTCTTCCTCTGCGCTGTTGAATAACGCGCAGAGGTGCCGAACTTCGCTAAGTTCTGACCCGGCAAAGGAAATCGGCGCAGTTGTCCCGCCCATCCCATGCCGCTTCATTGATAAACGCCGCCCCCAGGTAAATCCATGATACCTTGGTGTCGGTCGTCTGCAGAGGCGAGAATTGGAAGAGGGCGACGAAGGGATCACGCGCCGCGATTTGGCAAGCAACGACGTGTGACGGGAGTTGAAGATTTCTGATGTGCGCGTTGAGTGCCGCTCCCGCAGAGGGAGCCGCCGAAGGAGGCGCTCCATTGGAAGCGCCCCTCCGACAGTAGGCGGTGACCGTCTGCTTGGAAAATCAGGCGGTCGCTTAGTGGATGTTCGATCTACGAAGCTCGAGCAGTGGGAGCCGGTCTGGCCCGTTGCTTTACCGCTGCCAACAACGTCTGCGCGGCTGGGCCGGAGGAAGCCGGATTTTGCCCCGTAATCAACAAGCCGTCGCTGACCACGTGAACGCCCCAGTCCGCTACCTTTGAGAACACGGCGCCCAGTTTCAGCATCTCATCTTCGACAAGGAAGGGCACGACTTTGGTCAGACCCATCTCTTCCTCCTCGCCGTCGGTGAAGCCGGTAACTTCCTTGCCTTGAACCAGAAACGCGCCGTCCGGCGCCTTGACGTGACGCAGCGCGCCCGTGGAATGGCACACGATGGCGATTGGCTTGCCGGCGGCTATGAAGGATTCGATCAGCTTGATGGAATTTTTGTCTTCGGCGAGATCCCACATTGGGCCGTGGCCGCCCGGGTAGAACAAGGTATCGTAATCTTCTTGCTTGACGCTGTTGAGGAGAACGGTCTTTCCGAGTTGAGCTTCCGCGGCGGCGTCCTTCTCAAACCGGATCGTCAGGGGTGTGCGAGAGCCGGGTTCGTCGCTCTTGGGATCGAGCGGCGGACGACCGCCCTTCGGAGATGCGAGCGTGATCTCGACGCCGGCGTCCTTGAAAACGTAGTAGGGCGCTGCGAGCTCTTCGAGCCAGAAACCGGTCTTTCGTCCGGTGTTACCCAGTTGGTCGTGTGATGTAAGAACCATCAATACCTTCACGCGTGCCTCCACTGATCAGTGATTGAAGGAACGCCGACTGATATGGGCGGCGCACGACAATCATCACGGAGCGGCAGATGGCTCTGTTCCGATCGCCAAACCAATTGGACCTTGGTGTCGGCGATACCTTTGGACTGGTCCGGGCGCTGCGGCGCCTGCACCTTCGCGCTTCGCTATGAGATTATTTGCAGCGGGTGTTGCGAGGCGGATCGATCAAGTCGACCAATCCAAAAGTATCGACGGTACCATCGTTCAATAGAACCACATTTTCACCTACTCCAGTGTGTGCGCTGTGCCGCCGCGCATTATCAGCGGTTGCGAGATCGTCGAGTGACGCTAGAAATATGGAGGACGACAATGGTTCGAGACCATCAGCCTGGAGAAGCTGTTTTCAAATCGATCCTCCCCGAAGACATCGAGTGGAAGCCGTTTCCGGCATTTCCAGCTTCGGTTCGCCTCGCCGTCGTCGTCGGTGAACCCTCGAAGCCCGGCCCTTACGTCACCAGGGTCAAGGCGGCGTCCGGCGCGAAGCTGATGCCGCACAAGCACCCCGAGGACCGCGTCTACACAGTGATGTCCGGCGTTTTCTACATCGGTCTTGGCGAACGCTTCGACGGCGACAGGGTGCAAGCGTATCCGCCCGGTTGCGTCATCGTCTTGCCGGGCGACACTTGGCACTTCCATTGGGCCAAGTCGGGCGAGTACATCACCCAGATAACCGCGATCGGTCCGCTAGGCATGGAATACAGAGACGCCAAAGACGATCCAAGAAGGGAGGACAGTTGAACTCGCGAGTTTAGCGCCGGGTCAAGGCGCCGCGGCCTGCTGACCCTGGCTCCTAGCCCCGCGCATCAAGAGAGATGCCGTGCACCGAGGCAGCCTTTTCGGTGGCAAACATCGTTCTGCCCAAGGCCTTCGCAATATAAATGAGAGGCCGCCGCTTTTTGGCCAGAACTTTTAGCTGCCGTAAATCGTTGCTCGTCCACGGGCGTTTAGCCGTGCCGAGGGGTATACCCAGCCGCGATGCTTTCTTCTTCGTCGAATCCAGACTGCGTCGGAGAGAGCGCGCGACGTCAGCCGCGTGCAGCTTTTTCTTCGCCAGAGATTTGAGCCGGCGAATTTCGCTTTCCGTCCAGGCGTGCTGTTTGAGCCGTTTGGATTTCGCCATGATTGTCCGCCCCATCCGTTCCGGTGGCTCGTCTGCCGCCGGCGCTAAAGATTTGAACCCAAAGCTTAAGAAGACTTTAACCCATCCTCGAAACTAGCCGACGCTCACTAAATTAAGCTTTAACGCATGGATCTCTGCCGGAGCAACGATCAGCCGCAATGAACCTCTGCCCATCAAAACGCATATTTGACGCTACATCTGGAACTGCTGCATTTCTTCCCGTCTATTCTATCTTGCGTGCTTTCCCCGGTATCAACAGGGAGCGCCGGATCATGCTGTTACGTGTTTTTTATGTGTTAGACTTGGTGGGCGTCATCGCAGCCGGCCTGCTATCCGCTGCGACCGCGGCCGACAATGGCCCGCGGTATGGGCCGCAATTGCAGGGCTTTGACTATCCCTGGCCGGTGTCGCATTTCTTGTTCAGCTCGCAGGGTCAGGCCATGAACATGGCCTATATTGACGTCAAAGCGGCCGTGCCGAACGGCAAGGTCGCCGTCCTGCTCCACGGCAAGAACTTTTGCGCCGCGACTTGGCAGGACACGATCTCGGTTTTGAGCGGGGCCGGCTATCGGGTGATCGCCCCCGATCAGATCGGTTTCTGCAAATCGTCCAAGCCGCCGCACTATCAGTTCACCTTTCAACAGCTCGTCGGCAACACCCGCGCCTTGCTGGCGTCGCTCGGCATCAGCCGGATGACCATGATCGGCCATTCGACCGGCGGCATGATCGGCATCCGCTATGCGCTGATGAATTCCGACGAGGTGGATCAGCTGGTGTTGGTCGACCCGATCGGGCTTGAAGACTGGAAAGCCAAGGGCGTGCCCTGGCAGAGCGTCGACGGGTGGTACCAGCAAGACCTCAAGACGACCGCGGACAGCATTCGCGACTATGAACGAACGACATATTACGCCAATACTTGGGATCCGAAATATGAGCGCTGGGTGCAGATGCTGGCCGGGATGTATCGCGGGCCAGGCCGCGCCGCCGTCGCCTGGGACTCGGCGCTGCTCTACGACATGATTTATACGCAGCCGGTGTTCTACGAATTCGAGCAGATTTCTGTGCCGGTGCTGTTGATGATCGGCGACAAGGACACCACTGCGATCGGCAAGAACCTGGCGCCGCCGAGCGTACGCGCCACGCTGGGCAATTATCAGGTTCTAGGTAAGGCCGCCGCTGCACGCATTCCGCATGCGAAGCTTGTTGAATTCCCCGATTTGGGCCACGCGCCGCAAATTCAGGCGCCCGGCGATTTTCACAAAGCGTTGCTCGACGGCCTATCGAAATAAATCCTGGGCTGCGGACCAAACTCGCCTTCGCACCGTTGCGAATAGCCGTTAAACTCATTGCATAGGCCCGGAAGTTGCGAGGTTGTTATGATTCTAGTTTTGATCCATGTGCTCATTACCGTTGTGGTCGGGGCGATCCTGTTCTGGGTGATCGACAAGTTTGTGCGCGACCGGCGACTGGCGAATTTGCTGAAGATCCTTGTCGTATTAGTCTGTCTCGCTTCCATCTTGCAGCGCCTGCTGCCCATGCTTGGCGTCGGATTTTAGGCGGCGCGGGGTTCAGTCGAAAAAATGAGCGCTGCGCGGGCCGTTTGCGCTTGCAACGGGCCTCGCGACGGCATTCCGTAGTTCGTTGCACGTTGCGTCAGCCGGAGAAGTCCAGAGGAGATCATGGATAACCAGCTCTACGAGTATTCACCGATCGTTTCGCGGCCGGCGCTGAAGTGGCCGAAGAACGCGCGGGTCGCGTTCTATGTCGGCCTGAATATCGAGCACTATGAGGTGGACAAGCCTTCGACCAGCATTTTTGCTGGAACCAACATGCTGGCGCCCGATCCGCTCAACTACGGCTGGCGCGACTATTCCGTGCGGGTCGGCATTTGGCGCATGATGGACGTGCTGGACAAATACCGCATGCGGGCGTCTGTCTGTTTGAACGCCGATTGCTGCAAACATTATCCGCAAATCATCGAAGCCGGAAAAGAGCGCAACTGGGCCTGGATGGCGCACGGCAAGAACAACTCGATGTTTCAATCAGGCATGGATGTCGAGGCCGAGCGAAAATTTCTGAAAGAGGTCGTCAGCATCACGTCGCAATCGACCGGCCAGCAGATCAAGGGCTGGCTCGGGCCGGCGTTGACGGAGACTTTCGAAACGCCGCGGCTGTTGAAGGAGCTCGGGCTGACCTATGTGCTCGACTGGTGTTCCGACGATCAGCCGTTTCCGCTCAAGATCCCCGGGATGATGTCGGTGCCTTATTCTATCGAACTCAATGACGTGACCATGTTCGTCGGCAAGGGCATGTCGGGACAGGATTTTTATCAGACCGTGGTCGATCAGTTCGATCAGCTCTACAGCGACGGCAAGAAGTCGGGGCGGGTCATGGCGCTTTGTCTCCACCCCTTCATCATCAACCAGCCGTTTCGGCAAAAATATCTGGACAAGGCTCTGAACTATATCTCCCGGCACTCCGGCGTGTGGCTGACGACCAGTGACGAAATCGCCGCGCACTACCAGGAGCACTACATGCCCAAGCTCTACACCGGATCGCGGGCGTAGCGCAGTCGTTCGAGGGTCAATCTTCCTGATGCGTCTTAAGGTTTGATCCGAGCGCGCCGAACTGGCGATTGCTTGCTCGCAGCCGCCGTCCTGTATAGTGTCGACATCGGCTTCGTTAACAAAAATCAAGCAGTGCGCCCGACCGAAAATCTGAAAAAGATCATGGCGCGACGGGACGCCGTCATCGTCCCGGGCGCGGCGAACGCCATGTTTGCGCGCGTTGTCGAGGCGACCGGTTTCGAAGCGGTTTATGTCACCGGGGCCGGCGTCGCCAATATGCTGTTGGGGGCGCCGGACATCGGGCTGACCACCATGAGCGAAGTCGCCGATACCGTGGCCCGCATCGCCGACACCGTTTCAATTCCACTCATTGTTGACGCCGATACCGGTTTCGGCAATGCCGTTAACATGGTGCGGACAGTCCGTTTATTTGAGCGTGCCGGTGCCGCTGCCATTCAGATTGAGGACCAGGTCTTCCCGAAGAAGTGCGGCCATTTTGCCGGCAAGGAAGTTATCCCGTTGCGGGACATGCTGCCGAAAATCAAAGCGGCGGTTGATACACGCCGCGATAGCTCGCTGCAGATCATCGCGCGCACGGACGCGCGGGCGATCGAGGGGTTCGACCGCGCAATTGAGCGGGCGATTGCCTTTGCCGAAGCCGGCGCTGATGTGACGTTCGTTGAGGCGCCGACCGATCTGGCCGAGCTCTCCCGTATTCCGAAGGAAATTTGCGTGCCGCAGGTCGCCAACATGGTGTTCGGCGGCAAGACGCCGGAGCCCGGCCGGGAAAAATTGAAGGAGTACGGATACTCTATTGTTCTTTATGCCAACGCCGTGCTGCAGGCCGCGCTGAAGGCGAGCTACGAAGTGCTGTTCGCGCTCGCCAAGGACGGCTCGCTGGCTTCAGTCGCCGAACATCTTGCGACGTTCGAAGAACGGCAAAAGGCAGTCGCCAAGGACGTGTGGGACGAACTGGAACGGCGTTATCAAGTCGATAGTTGAGATCAGGCCATGAGCAAGACTCGCGTAAGACATGAGTAAAGCATGAGCAAACCTTGGGATGGGATCGTCTCGGAAGACGAACAGAAAGCTTACAACGCTGCCGGCTTTGGCCGTCCGACCGGCTTGGGCAAGCGGCCGGCACTCCTGATCATCGACGTGCAATACCGTACCGTCGGCACGGTATCGCGGCCGTTCTGGGAAGCGATCAAGGAGTTTCCAACTGCGTGCGGGGAAGTGGGCTGGTCGGCGGTGAAACAGATCGAGCGGCTGCTCGCGATGTTCCGCAACAACGGCTGGCCGGTGATGTACCCTTACGTTTCGCCCAAGCAAAGCTTCGACCAGGGCCGGCTGTCCGACAAGGTGCCTGCGATCATGAACATCAGCCAAAGAGGCTACGAGTTTGTTGCCGAGGTCGCGCCGCGCGAAGGCGACATCCTGCTGCCGAAGAAACATCCCAGCGCGTTTTTCGGCACGCCGCTGGCGAGTTATCTGATCAACGCGGGCGCCGACAGCATCGTCGTCACCGGCTGCACCACGAGCGGATGCGTGAGGGGCAGCGTCGTCGACGGCTTCGCTTACAATTTTCGCGTCCTGGTGCCCTACGACGCGGTCTATGATCGCAGCGCCACGTCGCACGCGGTCAATCTCTTCGACATGGCCTCGAAATACGCCGACGTGACCTCGACCGACGAGGCGCTGGCCGTGCTCGGCGGCCTCAAGGCCGCGGCTTAGGCGGGCGTCAGTTTCATGTCCGATTTCGATCTGGTGATACGGAACGGCGAAGCTATTCTTCCGGCGCGCGGCCGGACGCAGTGCGATATCGCAATTCGCGACGGGCGTATCGCGGCGATTGCCGCGCCCGGTGAAAAACTCGCGGGGCAATCGGAAATTTCCGCACGCGGCCTCGTGGTTTTCCCAGGCGCCATCGACGTTCATCTTCATCTCGGCCACGGCAGTGACATTGCGCGGCCGCGCATGCCCATGGATGCAGATCGTGAAACTGCAGCCGCGGCAAAAGGCGGCATTACCTGTTTTGTTCCTTATTTGATGGCGACCGAGCCGTTTGAAAAAATCTTCGACGATGTCGTCTCGGTCACGGAAGCCGGCGCCCGGATAGATTTCGGCTATCACTTCATCATCTCCACGGAGGCGCAACTCGCTGGCGTGCCGGCTTATGCGCGCGATTATGGCGTGCCGAGCTTCAAGATTTTTATGAACAATCGAGGCGGCGAGGGTGCACGCCTCGGCCTGCCGGATATCGACGACGGGTTTCTGTTTCGCCTCTGCGAGGCGGCGGCATCACACGGTGGAATGGTCTGCCCGCACCCGGAGACCATCGAAATCGCGTGGGTCTTGCGCGATCGTCTCAAGAAAAAAGATCCTGACGGTACCGGCGGTCTGGCGACGTGGAATGGCACGCGTCCGCCTTTTGTCGAGGCGGACGCGGTACAGCGCGCGGCTTATGTGGCGAATATCGCCGGAGCCCCGTTGTATGTCGTCCATACGTCGTCGGCGGAGGCATTAGCGGCGGCGCTCCGTCATCGTCGCGCTGGCGCGACGGTGCATATCGAGACCTGCCCGCACTATCTGACGCATGACATAAAGTGGTCTGGAGGGGACATCGGTAAAATCAATCCTCCGCTGCGCGAGCCGTCTGATCGCGAAACGTTATGGCAGGCCTTGTTGGCCGGCGACATTGATACGGTCGCAACCGACCACGTTCATCGTGAGATCACATCTAAGAAGGGCGGCATCTGGAACGCGTCGCCCGGCTGCCCGGGGCTGGAAACACTGCTGCCGGTGCTGTTGACCGAGGGGCATCACAAGCGAGGAATGCCGCTTGAGCGGATAGCGGAAGTTTCGGCGACGGCGCCAGCGAAACTGATGGGATTAGGTAAGTCGAAAGGGTCCATTGCGGTCGGCTATGACGCCGACCTCACCTTCGTCGACCTTGACCAAACCTGGCGGCTCGAGCGCGACGATGTGGTTTCGAGCGCCGGATATTCGATCTACGAAGGCTGGGACTTCCGGGGTTCGATCGTGCACGCGATGTCGCGCGGCCTTGTGGTGTTGCGCGACAAAAGTCTGCAAGACAACGCGGTGGGCCGCGGCCGCTTTGTGAAAAGAGTGCTTTGAGTATTCGAAGTCGTTAGCCCCGCGAGGTCCTATGAGCGACAACGACTATCATCCTTTTGTTCCTGCGCCGGGGCGAAGCAACATCGCAGGTCCGACGCCGCGGGCGCATGCAAAGGCGCGGATGCAGAATCCGCGCGCCAAGGATTTGTTCGCAACCTGGGCCAAACTGGGTGCTGCGCCGTTTGCCGGATTGACCACGGATGGGCATGTCCAGTCGGATTTGTTTACTCTACAGGCTGAAGATGCGCCGACGCCGGCAATGGTTGCCGCTGTGAAGGATTTGCTGGTGCGTCTGACGCCGGCGCAACGCAGCGCCACCAATTTTCCAGTCGACTCCCAATTTTGGCGGCACTGGCAAAATACCGAACTGTACGTCGAGCATCACGGCCTTCGGCTGGACGAGGTCGACGCCTCTATTCAGGCGGCGGCGATGGCGGTGGTGCGCGCGAGCCTGAGCGGCAAAGGCTACGAGGTGACGCGCGACGTGATGCGGCTTAATCGGTTTCTCGGCGACCTTGTCGGCGGGCCGCAGGTGCTCGGCGAATGGGCTTACATCTTTTGTCTGTTTGGCAATCCATCGGAATCTGAGCCGTGGGGATGGCAATTGTTCGGTCACCACCTCTGTCTCAACTGCTTCGTCATCGGTCGGCAGATGGTCTTGACGCCGTGCTTCTTTGGCGCCGAGCCGAACTACGCCGATACCGGGCCGTTTGCCGGCACGCGCTTGTTTGAAGACGAAGAACGCGCCGGATTGAAGTTGATGCGCTCGCTCTCGCGGCAGCAACAGACCCGCGCGATCGTGGCGCATTCTATGATGGGTGGCGATCTGCCGCCCGACCGGCGGCACTTCGCCGACAATCTGCACCTCGGTGGCGCCTATCAGGACAATCGTATTGTGCCATATGAAGGGTTGCGCGTTTCCGAGCTGTCAGCGCTGCAGCGGCGCGAGCTGATGGATCTTGTCGCAGCCTACGTCGCGCCGTTGCCGTCCGGCCCGCTGTCCTCGCGGCTTGCCGAAGTTGAACGGCATCTCACAGACACGCATTTCTGCTGGATTGGCGGGTTCGAAGAAACGAGCCCGTTCTATTACCGGATACAGAGCCCGGTGGTTTTCATTGAATTCGATCACCACGCCGGCGTGTTCTTGACCAACGCCGAGCCGGCGAAATTCCACGTCCATACCATCGTGCGCACCCCAAACGGGAACGACTACGGCATTGACCTATTGCGCCTGCACTATCAGCACGCGCCGCATCATCAGCACAAATGACACTCCAGAACCTTCGTCAGTCCGGGTGACCGGACGCGCGACGAGCGTTCAACTCAGGCGGCTTCCCGCACTTTGTTGACGGCCGCGAGCCGTATTGGCGGACGATTGTCGTCAATTTTCGCAACAGATGCACGGATCGTCGGGCGGATATGCCGGGTCTGGTACTGTCCCCAAGCCAGCACCACCCCGAACGCAACAAAGGCGGCGACAATCGCGGTAAGAACGAGTGCATCGGTAATTGGCATAGCTTCCTCCGTTTCCAAGACATAATGATCCCGGCCCTGCCGATTGGCGTTGATGTAGATCAATTGAAAAGGCGGCACCCCGGAGCTCGCCGCTAAATTGAGTTGAGGCAGATCAATGCCGTTTTAAGGGAAGTGGGGAATTTTGCGCTCGGTAGGGAATTTTCAAGCCCAAGGGAGACGTGCCGTGACTGAATCCAACCTCGACCGTGGCCTTATTTTTGTCCTGCGCATTATGATGGGCTGGACGTTTCTGTACGCCGGCGTTTGGCAGATCTGGGAGAACTATGACACCGCCGGTTTCTTGAATCATGTTGTTACGTTCCACAACGCATTCGCCGTATTCGCCCAGCCGGCAGTGCTGCCCTTCACCGATATTCTGGTGAAGTGGGGCCATCTACTGATTGGTTTGTCGCTGATTTCCGGTTTCATGGTTCGCATCAGCGGGCCGTTCGCCGTCTTGTTGATGATTGTCTACTACTTCGCGCACCTGGAATGGCCGTACGTGGAGAATCATCTCAGCCTCATCGTCGACTTCCACCTCGTTTACGCCGCGGTACTTATCTACCTGATCGCCCATCGTGCCGGTCATGTTTGGGGTCTCGACGGCCTGGTCGACCAGTTGCACATGGTCGAGCACTATCCGGCGCTGCGGCCGTTGGTTGGCTAAGCGGAGCGATCCGATCACGGCGCTCCCGCATTGGAGTGATACTGGGCTGCGTGACGATGCCGTTGGGCATGTTGCACCAAAGGCAAGGTCCGCAGCCCTTCGTCATATCGGTGTCGGAATCAGTAGGGCATCTTATCTTTCTGCTGCCCGGGATGAAGAGAGGTTCTCGTTGCGCTGGTTTATTAGCGAGAAACACCTAGGCCGCTTGCGATTGGCCAATTGATGTCGACTTACAATCTCGACAAGCTGTTCTCGCCCGGGTCAATCGCGGTGGTCGGTGCATCGCCGCGTAAAACTTCGTCCGGCCGCGCCGTGATCGAAAACCTGCTTCGTGCAGGTTTTCCCGGTTCGATTCATGTCGTCAATCCGCACTATGACGCGATCGAGGGAGTTAGCGCGGTCAAATCCTATGACGCTCTGCCGGAGGCACCCGACGTTGCGGTGATCGCAGTTCCGCCCGCGGGAGTTCCCGACGCCGTTGCCGCAGCGGCACAGAAAGGAACCGCGGCCGCCATCATCGTGACCGCGGGGCTCGGTCACGGGCCAGGTTCGCTTGCGGACGCTGCTGCGAAGAACGCGCGCGCCGCCGGCATGCGCCTCGTCGGCCCTAATTGTCTCGGCGTCCTGGTGCCGCCCGCGAAGCTCAACGCTAGCTTTGCCGCCTCATCGCCGCCCGTCGGCGAGCTTGCGCTGATCTCGCAATCCGGCGCCATCGCGACGGGGTTGGTCGAGTGGGCCGCGGTCCGGGGCGTCGGATTTTCCGCTATCGTGTCAATAGGCGACAGCATTGACGTCGATTTCGCCGATCTGCTCGACTACTTCGCCGTCGATCGCGGCACCCGCGCGATCTTGCTGTACATCGAATTGATCCATGATGCGCGCAAGTTCATGTCGGCGGCGCGCGCCGCGGCGCGCATCAAGCCGGTGCTGGTGATCAAGTCGGGGCGCCACGCCCAGGGTGCGAAAGCGGCGATGACGCATACCGGCGCACTGGCCGGATCCGACGCGGTCTATGAAGCCGCGTTCCGCCGCGCCGGGTTGCTGCGGGTACTCGATCTTGATGAATTGTTTGCCGCCGCCGAAACACTTGGACGTTTGACCACGCTTAAAGGGAAGCGGCTCGCCATCCTCACCAATGGCGGCGGGGTTGGCGTCCTTGCTGTCGACCGCTTGGTCGATCTCGGCGGTGAGCTTGCGGGCATTTCGCCGGACACGATGAAGCAACTCGACGCGGCGTTGCCCCCGATCTGGTCGCGCGCCAATCCCGTCGACATCGCCGGCGACGCCGATGAGGCAAGATACGCGGTCGCTCTTGAACACTTGCTCGACGATGACGCCAACGATGCCGTGCTGGTGATGAACGTGCCGACAGCGCTCGCCTCGCCGATCGATGCCGCGAAGTCGGTCATTGCCGCGGCCGAGCGGCATCGCAAGAAGGGCATGCGACTAAAGCCGGTCTTCGCGATGTGGATGGGCGAAAGCGATCCGGTGGCGGAAGCGTTCGAGGCGGCCGGTATCCCGAGCTACGCGACGGAAACGGGCGCGATCTTCGGCTTCATGCACCTCGTACGCTACCAACGATCGCGCGACCTGCTGATGGCTGCGCCGCCGAGCTTGCCGCAGGATTTTGTGCCGGACACGGCTTCGGTGCGTTCGATCCTTGAAGCCGCGTTGCGCGAGGCGCGAACCTGGCTCGATCCAGTCGAGCTGACACGGCTGTTTTCTGCATACGGCATCCCGATCACGCCGGCCGCGCTGGCGCGCGACGCCGCCGAAGCTGTCGCGATCGCAAAGCCATACCTGGCGAATGACACCCCGGTCGTCCTCAAAATTCAATCGCCCGACATCGTCCACAAGTCGGAAGTCGGCGGCGTGCGGCTTAATCTCACCAGCGAGAACGCGGTGCGCGAGGCCGCCACGGAAATTCTGGACAGGGCGCGCGCGGCAAAGCCCGACGCGCGGATCCTGGGTGTTACGGTGTTCCCGATGATCCTGCGGCCCAAGGCGCGCGAACTCATTGTTGGCGTCGCCGATGATCCGACCTTCGGCCCGGTCATTGCGTTCGGCCAGGGCGGCACCGCCGTCGAAGTCATCAGCGACAAGGCACTGGCGCTGCCGCCGCTCGACCTTACGCTCGCCCGCACCCTGATCGCCCGCACCCGAGTCTCCCGCATTCTCAAGGCCTATCGCAACGTGCCGGCGGCGGATGAACGCGCGATCGAACTTCTCCTGGTCAAGCTCGCTCAGCTCGTCGCCGATTTTCCGGAGATTCGCGAGATCGATCTCAATCCGGTTCTTGCCGACGAGACCGGCGTCATGGCGGTTGACGCGCGGGTATCGGTCGCTCCGTTTGAAAGGTTCCGACGCGGCGAGCGAGGCAATCCGCGATTTGCGATCAAGCCTTATCCGACCGAATGGGAACGGCAGATGAAGCTTCGCAACGGAACGGGGATACTCGTTCGACCGGTCCGGCCGGAAGATGAGCCTTTATATGTGCCGTTCTTTGCCGCCGTGACCGCCGACGACTTGCGGCTGCGTTTCTTCGCTCAGGTGAAGGAGTTCAGCCACACCTTCATCGCGCGCTTCACCCAGATCGATTATGCACGCGCCATGGCGTTTATCGCCGTTGAAGAAGCGACCGGCGCTATGCTCGGAGTCGTGCGTCTGCATGCTGACGCAGACTACGCCAGCGGCGAGTACGCGATTCTGGTTCGGTCCGATCTGAAGGGAAAGGGTCTTGGCTGGCTGCTGATGCAATTGATCATCGAATACGCCCGAGCCGAAGGTGTCCGTTCCATCCACGGTCAGGTCCTGCAAGAGAATACGATGATGCTGGAAATGTGCCGGGAACTTGGCTTTCACATCGAGACCGATCCGCAGGAGCGGGCCTGCGTCGTTGTGACCTTGCGACTTTAGTACTGTCTTGGGCCGAGGTTGCGGCCTCGGGGCCGGGTCCACCCGGCCAAGCGCGTGGAAGGTTCTTGACGAACAGCAGCCCACGGCATTTTATGCGTTAGCAGCGCCGGTTGGCGCAAGGATCAGATAAAGTGGGGAGGATTATCCGTGACATCGCGCGTCATAACCATGCTCTGCGCTACCGCGGCCGTCGTCGTCGCGGCGATGCCTGCTGCGGCTGAAGACACCGTCAAGATCGCCTATGTCGACCCGTTGTCCGGCGGTGGGGCGAGCATCGGCGAAGTCGGCCTCAAGACCTTCCAGTATCTCGCCGACTGGACCAATGCACATGGCGGTATCGCCGGCCGGAAGCTTGAGGTCGTGGCCTACGACAACAAGCTCAACGCCCAGGAAACGCTGGTCCAGGTGCAGAAGGCGATCGACTCCGGAATCCGCTTCATTACCCAGGGCAACGGCTCGGCGTTCGCAGCCGCAATCTCGGACTTCGTGACCAAATACAATGACCGCAACCCCGGCAAAGAAGTGCTGTTCTTCAATTACGCGGCGGTCGATCCGGTATTGACCAATGACAAATGCACGTACTGGCATTTCCGTTGGGATGCGAACTCGGACATCAAGATGGCGGCCCTCACCAACTACATGAAGACCCGGGCCAACATCAAGAAAGTCTATTTGATCAATCAGGACTACTCGTTCGGCCGGTCGGTGCGCAGCGAGGCGCGCAAGATGCTCGGCGTCAAACGGCCGGACATCGAGATCGTCGGCGACGAAGTTCATCCCCTGCTCAAGGTCACCGACTTTTCGCCCTACATCGCCAAAATCAAAGCCTCCGGCGCGGACAGCGTCATTACCGGCAACTGGGGTCAAGATTTTGCCTTGTTGCTGAAGGCTGCGGCGGATGCTGGATTGCAGGTCGACTGGTACACTTACTATGCAGGCGGTTCCGGTGGACCAACGGCGATCAAGCAGGCCAACCTTCCAGATCGCGTGTTTGTCATCGCCGAGGGCGTGTCGAATGAGCCCTATGCGCCGGCGGTTGAGTTCGAGAAAGCGTTCCGCGCCAAAACCGGGGTAACACTGTTCTACCCCCGGGCCGTCAACGAGATACGGATGTTCGTCAAGGCAGCCGAGGAGGCGAAATCGGTCGAGCCGATCAAAATAGCGGCAGCACTCGCCGGGATGAAAGTCACTGTCTACGACGGCGGCGACGGCTTCATGCGAGCCGACGATCACCAGTTCTTCCAGCCGATGTATATCGCGAACCTCGGTCCCATCAGCAAGGATCACCCGTTTGATGAGGAGAATACCGGCTGGGGCTGGAAGACGGCGGGCAAGATCAATGTGCAGGACACCATCCTGCCCACCAGCTGCAAGATGAATCGGCCGAGCTGAGCTAAATAGTCGGTCGGGGGTGCTGGAGCTCGTCACCATATCGACGCTCAACGGCGTGCTTTATGGCATGCTGTTGTTTCTGATGGCGAGCGGCCTCACGCTTATTTTCAGCATGATGGGCGTGCTCAATTTTGCGCACGCCAGCTTTTACATGCTGGGAGCGTTCTTCGGCTTCCAGATCGGTCGAATTTTTGGCTTCTGGCCGGCCCTTATCATCGCGCCGGTGCTGGTCGGGGGCATCGGCGCGCTCGTCGAACGCTACGGCCTGCGTTATGTGCACCGGCACGGTCCGGTCGCGGAGCTATTGTTCACGTTCGGGCTCGCCTTCGTCATCGAAGAAATCGTGCAGATGATCTGGGGCAAGGCGCCGGTAGATTATCGCGTGCCGGCGTCGCTCGATTTCTGCGCCTTCACGGTGTTCTCGACCAATTATCCCGCGTACAAAATGTTCGAACTACTGACCGCGGTCGCGATTTTCGCCGCGCTGTTCGCAGTACTGACGCGCACCCGTGCCGGGCTGATCATCCAGGCCTCGCTGACGCATGCACGTATGGTGGCCATGCTCGGCCACAACGTACCGAGAGTGTTCATGCTTGTATTTGGCGTCGGCACCGGACTTGCTGCGGTCGCGGGCGTGATTGCCGGACCCGCACTGGTGACCCAATCGAACATGGCGGCGGCGCTCGGCCCCATCCTTTTCGTCGTCGTCGTGGTTGGCGGCCTGGGCTCGCTCGCTGGCGCGTTCCTGGCCTCGCTGCTGATTGGCCTCGTTCAGACCTTTGCGGTCTCCATCAACCTCTCGGTTGCCGATGTGCTGGGCGGCATCGGCGTCGCGCCCCCGACCGGCGGCGCCTTGTTCGATTTGTGGAACGTGACGGTCGCGCAAATCGCGCCGATCATTCCTTACCTGCTTCTGGTCTTGATTCTGATTTTCCGGCCGACCGGACTCTTGGGAACGCGTGAACATTGAGTAATGCAGCGAGCGACGTAGCAACTGTGCGGGCGCGCAACGGTGCGTGGCCCGCGGGTTCCGCAGCTCTCGTGCGGCTTGCGATGCCGTGGCTTGCGCTGGCCCTTGTGTTCGCGATCCTGCCGGCGATCTTCACGTCCGGAAGCGCGCTTACGATGCTCAGCCTGATGGGCATCATGATCGTGTTCTCGCTCTCCTATAACATGCTGCTCGGCGAGACCGGCCTGCTCTCGTTCGGTCACGCCGTCTATTACGGTCTCGGCGGCTTTCTTGCCGTGCACGTCATGAACATGGTCATTCATGATGCACTTCCGGTGCCGCTGTTGTTAATCCCGCTGGTCGGCGGCTTCAGCGGTCTGCTGTTCGGCATTATTTTCGGCTCGGTGTCGACGCGCCGCGCCGGCACTGCGTTCGCGATGATCTCGCTCGGTTTGGGAGAACTGGTCGCTTCGAGTTCGCTGATCCTGCGTGGCTTCTTTGGCGGCGAGGAGGGCGTGAGCACTAACCGCACCAAGCTATTGCCGGTGTTCGGATTGCATTTCGGCCCGCAGATCCAAGTCTATTATCTGATCGCGGGTTGGTGCCTCCTTTGCATGGTGGCGATGTATGCGCTCAGGCACACGCCGTTTGGGCGCATGTGCAACGCGGTGCGCGAGAACGCCGAGCGCGCGCAGTTTGTCGGCTACAATCCGCGCGCGGTCCGCTTCATCGCGTTCTCGCTCGCCGGACTGTTCGCCGGCGTCGCCGGTGCGCTGGCCGCCATCAATTTCGAACTGGTCAATTCCTCCGAAGTCGGCGCGGCGCAGTCCGGCCTCGTGCTGCTCGCCGCCTATATCGGCGGCATTGGAAGTTTCATGGGGCCGGTGATCGGCGCGGTCCTTGTCACCTGGCTGGAGGTGATGCTCAGCGACGTGACCGACGTATGGCAGCTTTATTTTGGCCTCTTGTTCATCGGCATGGTGACGTTTGCCCCAAACGGCATCGCCGGTCTGTTGCTGATGCACGCGCCGCTGTGGCGGGCCCGCGCTTACGGATCAATGCTGCGCCTTGCGCGCGCCTATCTGATCGCCCTGGTTCCGGCGCTTGCGCTGCTTGCCGGTCTCATCCTCATGGTCGAAATGACGTATCATCTCAGCGTCAAGGCGTCCGAGGGGACGACGATCTCGGTTTTCCACATTGCCCTCGACAGTGCAGGCGCGATGCCTTGGGTCACCGCCGCGGCGCTTGTCGCCGGCGGGTTTTGGCTGTTTCGTCTAACCTGGCCTGTTGTGAGCGCCGCCTGGCATGACGCGTTCGCGTACGCGCATCGCGTCGAGACCGCGAAATGACCGCGCTCGCGATCGAACTCGTAGACGTGCGCAAGAGTTTTGGCGCGACCCAGATTATTCGCGGCGTAAGTCTGACCGTGCCGGCTGGCGAGCGCCATGCGATCATCGGGCCGAACGGCGCCGGCAAATCGACACTGTTCAATCTGATCAGCGGTCTCCTCGGACCGACCTCAGGGACGGTGCGGCTCAAGGGCGAGGATGTCACCGGGTTGCCGCCATACCAGATCAACCGGCGCGGTCTCTCGCGCAGCTTCCAGGTTACAAACATCTTTCCGCGGCTCTCGGTGTGGGAAAACGTCCGCTGCGCGGTACTGTGGTCGCTCGGATACAAATATGCGTTCTGGCGCGGCATCGGGGGGCTCGCCGACGTGCGCGAGCGGACAGAAACAATTCTCGAAGCCATCGATTTGACCGGCCGCCGCCGCGTCCAGGCCGGCGTGTTGACGTACGCCGAGCAGCGTGCGCTTGAGATCGGCATCACCATTGCGGGCGGCGCCGGAATCATCCTGCTCGATGAGCCGAGCGCGGGGATGAGCGTTGCCGAGGCTGAGCGTGCGGTCGCGCTGATCCGCAAAGTCAGCGCTGGCCGTACTTTGATCATGATCGAGCACGACATGGGTGTCGTGTTTGACCTCGCCGACCGAATTTCGGTTCTCGTGTACGGGCAGATTATCGCCAGTGACGTGCCGGCTCGGATCAAACAGGACAGCGCGGTGCAAGCGGCTTACCTGGGCACCGCGGCATGATGCTCGATGTCCAAGATCTGCATGCCTATTACGGGAAGAGCCATATCCTGCAGGGCGTTTCGCTCAGCGTCGGCGCAGGTGAGATCGTCAGCATCCTCGGCCGCAACGGCGTCGGCCGTTCGACCACGTTGAAGGCCATTATGGGTGATGTGCCGCCGCAGGGTTCGATCACCTTCAAAAACGAAGCCATCGCCGGCCTCAAGCCTTACGAGATCGCGCATCGCGGCATCGGCTATGTCCCCGAGGATCGCGCGATCTTTCCGACGCTGACCGTCGCGCAGAACCTGATCCTCGGCGTCAAGGCCGAGAACAAGGCGGTGCGATGGAGTTTTGACGACACCTACCGCCTATTCCCCAGGCTTGAGGAGCGCGCGAAGACGCCGGCTGGCGTACTCTCCGGGGGTGAGCAGCAGATGCTGACGATCTGCAGGACGTTGATGGGCGATCCCGATCTCATCATGATCGACGAGCCGACCGAGGGGCTCGCGCCGCAGATGGTCGAGCGCGTCGCCGAGTTGTTGCAGAGCATCGCTGAACGCCACATCTCAATCTTGTTGGTGGAGCAGAGGCTCACCATCGCCTTGCGCATTTCGCATCGCGTCTACGTGATGGGACACGGCAGGATGGTGTTTGAGGGAACGCCAGCCGAACTCGACGCCGACGCCAAGGTGCGCCAGGCCTGGCTTGAGGTGTAGGGCTGTACGAAATAATTGATTTGAGCGGGCGATGCCGCGGCAGTTAGTCAGCGCACTAAGTTTTTAGGTCGTCATCCGGCAGAATGCGGAGGGCGGCGCCGTCGAGGTCGTCGTATTGGCCGCTCTTAAGCGACCAAAGAAATGCGACAAGTCCGACAAGTCCCAGCAGCAAAGCCATCGGAACCAGATACATCAGGACATTCATGTGAAAGGCTCCGCGCGTGACCGGGCCCGCAACGCATTGAGCGTGACGAGCAGCGATGACCCCGACATCGCGACTGCCGCGATCAGCGGCGTGACAAGGCCCGCAATCGCCAGCGGCACGGCGAGCGCGTTGTAGATCGCGGCCAGCGCCAGGTTCTCTTTCATCAGCGCGCGCGCCTTGCGCGAGACGACTACGGCACGCAACACCGGCATGAGCAGATCGCCGAGGAACAGCGCATCGGCGTGCGCCTGCGTGAGATGGGCGGCAGTGATCGGCGACAACGAGACGTGGGCGGCCGCAAGCGCTGGCGCGTCGTTTAAGCCGTCGCCGACCATAAGGACGCGGCGGCCCTGGGACTGCATCTGCTTGATGGCCGCGATCTTCTCCGCCGGTGTGAGACCGCCGCGCCAATCTTGAATACCGAGCTCCGCGGCGACCGGCGCCACAGCGGCTGGCCGATCGCCGGAAAGGACGACCAGATCAAAACCACGCTCACGAAGCGCTTTGGTCACCGCGACCGCGTCGGGTCGCAAGGCCTGGCGGATCGGAATGGTGGCAACGTCTTTGCCATGCGCGAAGGTGATGAATGATGCGGTGTCGTCGCGCGCGGTCGTCCGATGATCCTCACTGACATTGCAGAACGTCGCGTTGCCCAGGCGCGCTTCCGTGCCGTCGATGATCGCGTGAACGCCTCGTCCCGGCTCCTCGACGGCACCGGGATAGGGGCTGCGATCACGTGCGGCCCGCGCCAGCGCTGCCGCGAGCGGATGGCGGCTCGATAGTGCGAGCCGCGCTGCACGTTCGAGTACATCCGGGTCAATCCGGGCAGTCTCGTCCACGCGCGGGTCGGGCAGCGTCAACGTGCCGGTCTTGTCGAACACGATCGTGTCGACTTCGGCGAGGCGTTCGATCGCGTCGCCGCCATTGAGAATGACACTTCTGCGAAACAAAGAGCCGGCGGCGACGACCTGCACGGCGGGAATGGCAAGCACGATCGCGCACGGACAGGTAATAATGAGCACGGCGATGGCAATGACAATAGAATCGTGCAGCGAGGCCCCGGCCACGAGCCAGCCGATCGCCGTGAGCGCTGCTGTCGCATGGACAACCGGCGCATAAAATCGCGCGACGCGGTCGGCCAGCCGCACAGTCTGCGATTTTGCCCCTACGGCTTTGTCCAGCAGCCGCTCGACCTCATCAACCAGTGTACCGGTGCCCGAGGCGGCGACCCGCATGGTCAGGGCACCCGACACATTGATACTGCCGGCATAGATCGCCAAGCCGCCGCGCACGGCGCGGTGCAATGTCTCGCCGGTCACCAGACTCTCGTCGATATCGGAAGCGCCGTTGATGACGGTGCCGTCGGCGGGAATGCGTTCGCCGGGCCGCAGCAGCACGCGGTCGCCGGGATGCAGTGAGGCTGCCGGTACTTGTACGAGTTCGCCACTGGGATCGAGGCGATGCGCAAACTCCGCTTTCAGACTGGCAAGATTGCCGGCGAACAGTCGGGTTTTGCGCCGCATCGTCAAATCGAGATAGCGGCCGCACAGAAGAAAGAACAACAACATGATCGCAGAATCGAAATAGGCGTGCGTCGCGTGCGTGGCGGTCTCGTACAACGACAGGCCGAGCGCGAGCGTCACCCCGAGCGAGATTGGCACATCCATATTGAGCTGCCGCGCCCGCAGCGCCCGCAGGGCGCTTCGAAAGAACGGCTGGCCGGCGTAAGCCGCGGCGGGGAGTGCGATCAGGGCGGAGAGCCAATGGAACAGATCGCGCGTCTCCGGTGTCATGTCAGAGACGTCGCCCGCCCAGATCGAGACCGACAGCAACATCACGTTCATCGCCGCGAAGCCCGCGATCGCCAGGCACTTGAGCAGCCACCTCGCCTGCGCAGCGTCGTCGGCTTCGACGCGTTCGGGCGCGAACGGATGGGCGTGATAGCCGATCGCTTCGATCGCCTCGATGATCCGCGGAGCGTCGATCTCGTCGTTGCGCCAGTCGACCGCGAGCCGGCGCTGGGTAAAGTTAAGGCGTGCATCGATGACGCCCGGCAGCTTGGTCAGACCGCTTTCGATTTTGCGGATACAACCGGCGCAAGCGACGCCGTCCACGGCGAGCGTCATCCGCGACGCGCCGGTAGCGCCCGGCTCAACGAACATCGACAGGTCAATCGTCTCGGCCATTGCCGAAGCTCACTTGATGACCACGCGATTTTTGGATCGGAACAGCCGGTTGCCCTGGCGCGATAGTTCGAGAATGAGGTCCCATTGGCCGGGCTCGATGGCGGCGGCGCCGCGGTAGTGGCCGGGTCCGTCTTCGCTGACGGTGATGGTGCGATCGAGGCGCCTGTCGGTTGGACGGGCGAACACGGCGGTTGTGGTCATGCCGCCAAGCGCTGCACCCGTTGCATCGCGCGCGACGACATCAAGAACAGCCGTCCCGTCAGCCGCTGGCGTAACCTTGGCGTCGACCTGCCAATGCTCGGCATCCTGGGTCTTGGCGCGCGCGACTTCGTGCTCGAAAAGCTGACCCGCCCGGTAAGCACTATCGGCATCGAGGCCGCTGAAGGTCGACAGCGCCTCATGAGCCATAAACGCGTTGACACCAATGATGACGGCAAAGAAAGCAACGATCATGGCAAGGACCATTCGCCCTGTCAGTTGCCGCGGCTCGGTGCTGGGCATGACGGCTTTCCTCACGGGCCGAAGAAATGATCGTTGACGCTGATCGGCGTGCCGCCGGTCTTGGGTGCGATCGTGAAGGTAACAGGGACAGAGGCCGCGGGCACCCGCTCACGCGCGGTGACCAGGACGCGCACTTCGCGGGACTGATCGGGACCAACTTCAATCAGCGGATTGGCGCCGATAAAGGACGAACTACCGATGACGTCGATGTCGGACTCCGGAAGCCCGGTAACCGTGAGCACAAAGCTTCTGCCCTCCAGGCTCTTGTTGAGGATGCGCAGGGTGTAAGCGTTGCGCAACGAACCATCGGACAAATGCACGAACAGCGGATTGCGGTCGTGAAGGATATTGATGGCATCGTCGTGCCGGGTCGCCAACGCATAGGTCATCACTGCGCCAACGACGACGATGATCGCGGCATAAAGCACCGTGCGGGTGCGGATGATGCTGTAGAACGGCTTTTCTCCATGTTGACGGCGTTTGATGTTGATGTCGGTGTCAAAAGCAATGAGTTGCGCCGGACGGCCGATTTTCTCCATCACCGCATCGCAAGCATCGATGCACAAGCCGCATTGGATGCAGCCTAGATTGGGTCCGCCGCGAATATCGACGCCAGTCGGGCAAACATGCACGCACTGGAGGCAATCGATGCAATCACCGGCGGGAAGGCCGTGCTCGTGCAGGAGCGCCGCCTTTTTCACTGATGCGCGGGGCTCGCCGCGGTCATAGCGATAAGTGACGTTAAGGGCGTATTCGTCGGTCAGCGCCGCCTGAATGCGGGGCCACGGACACATGTAGACGCAAACTTGCTCACGCATCCATCCGGCCAAAGCGTAGGTGGTAAACGTGAGCAATCCGATGAAAGCGTAGGCGATGAGCGGTGCTTGAAATGTCGCGAGGTCCTTCACCAAAGTCGGCGCGTCTGAGAAATAGAGGACCCAGGCGCCGCCAGTCCACCAGGCGACCATCAGCCAAAGAAAATGTTTGGCTCCGGCTCGCGCCAGACGATTTGCGGTCCACGGCTGGCGGTCGCGCTGCAGGTGCTCGCGCCGATCACCTTCGGTCCATCGCTCGATCGCCTGGAAAAGGTCGGTCCAGACCGTTTGCGGACAGAGATAGCCGCACCACAGCCGTCCGGCGACGGCGTTCATCAGAAACAGCGCCATCGCTGCGAGGATCAGGAGGCCGGTGAGATAATAAAATTCCTGCGGCCAGATTTCGATGAAGAAGAAATAGAAGCGCCGGTTCGGGAAATCGATCAGCACAGCCTGGCCCGGTGCATTCAGGCCGCGATCCCAGCGCGCGAATGGCATAAGGTAGTAGATGCCGAGTGTGACCAGCAATACCGCCCATTTCACACGCCGGAAGGTGCCGGATACGCGCTGCGGATAAACCTTCGTGCGCGCGGCGTAGAGCGGCCCGTCATCATCCGGCTGTTCGGGCTCGAAACCCGGAACGAGCGGGGTGCGCGCCGCATCCTCAACCAGCGTGGCCAGCGGATGCTGCGCCGCTGCCGCGTCCTGCATGCCGAGCGCGATGTCGCAACCGGGGCACATCTGTTACTGCTCCCCGCCGCCGAAAGTGTGCACATAGACGGCGAGCGCCTTGATGGTGGCGCCGTCGAGCTTGCCGCCCCACGCCGGCATGATGCCACCGCGTCCGTTGGTAAGATCCTCGACGATGATCTTTTTATCTGCGCCATAAAGCCAGATCTGGTCGGTGAGGTTGGGTGCACCGAGTTCGCGGTTACCTTTGCCGTCCGGCCCATGACAGACCGCGCAATTGTCGGCGAAGATCTTTGCGCCGCGCGGCAAGTCGGATCCGGGACCAGTCTTGAGACCCGACAGCGAACGAACATAGTCGGCAACGGTGGAGATTTCGGCGGGCTTCAGCAAGCCGTCGTGGCCGAACGCCGGCATCGAACCTTGATGGCCTTCGTCATCTCCGGCGCGGACGCCGTGCCGGATGGTCAGAGCGATGTCGTCAAGCTTGCCGCCCCACAGCCAGTCATTGTCGTTCAGGTTGGGGTATCCTTTGGCTCCGCCGCCGCCGGCGCCGTGACAGGGCGCACAATTGTCGGCAAAAGCGCGGCGTCCGAGCGCCCTGGCGAAGTCGAGGAGTTCCGGCGTCGTCTCGATCTGCTGCAATGAAGCCGAAGCGAGCCGCGTCATCATCGGGCCGCGCTCTTCCTGCAGAGCGGCCAGTTGAGCCGCGACAGCACTGCGGGTGTGCCAGTTAAAGACACCGTTGGTGTAAGAGGAGACCAGCGGCCATGCCGGATAGACGATCCAGTAGCCGATCGACCAGACGATCGTTGCGTAGAATATCCACAACCACCATCGCGGCAGCGGTGTGTTCAGCTCCTGGATGCCGTCCCATTCGTGGCCAGTCGTGCCGTGCTCAGATTTTTTTGCCTCAGCCATTGTTTAGTCCTCCCGCAGTGGCATCTGCGCTATCTCGTCGAACTGCTGCTGGCGAGCGCGCGAAGGCCACAGGGCGTAGATCAGTACGGTGATGAAGAGGATGACGAAGTAGACGAGGCCCCAGGTCTGGGCGATTTGCGAGAAGAATTCGTAGGTCGTCGACACGGTTCTCTCCTCAGCGGATATTGGCTTTGTCGTCGTAGAGTTTGAAATCGACCAGCGTCCCCATCATCTGCAGATACGCGATCAGCGCATCGGCCTCGGTCACGTGGCCGGCGATGCCGGAGAAACTCCGCGCCTGCGCCTTGGGGTAACGCTTTATCAGTGCGGCCGCGTCGGGCGCATCGTTTGTTGCTTGCGTGCGCACGTCAGCGACAGCGTTGGCGATCATGTCGTCGGAATAAGGCACGCCGAGCAGCGCCTGCACTTTCAGGTCTTCGGCGATGTGGCTGAAATCAAGATCGGTCGAAAACAGCCACGGATAGGCCGGCATGATCGAGCCGGGGACGACCGAGCGCGGGTCCATCAAATGATCGCGGTGCCAGTCGTCGGAATACTTGCCGCCGACGCGCGCCAGATCCGGACCGTTGCGTTTGGAGCCCCACTGGAACGGATGATCGTACTCACTCTCGGCGGCGAGCGAGTAGTGACCGTAGCGCTCGACCTCGTCGCGCAAGGCGCGGATCATCTGCGAGTGGCAAAGATAGCAACCCTCGCGGACATAGATATTGCGGCCGGCGAGCTCGAGCGGCGTATAGGGCCGCATCCCGGGCGCGGTCTCGATCGTGCTCTTCAGATAAAACAGCGGCACAACTTCGACCAACCCGCCGATCGCGATGACAATGAGAATGCCGAGCAGGAGCAGGATGGAGTTGCGCTCCAGGAGGTAGTGCCGCTGCCACAGCGAGGTGTGCGTTGACATGGGAATCTCCTACTCGGCCGGGGCCAAGGTCATGGCGGGCGCAAGCTGCTCGCTCGAATAGATTGTGCGCCACAAATTGAAGACCATGATCAGTGCGCCGGCCAGGAACAAGGCGCCGCCGATGGCGCGGATGATGTAGAACGGATGCATCGCTTCCACGGTTTCGATGAATGAGTATTCGAGGAAACCGAGATTGGTGTAGGCGCGCCACATCAATCCCTGGAGGATGCCGGCGACCCACATCGAGGTGATGTAGACGACGATGCCGATGGTCGCGATCCAGAAGTGCCAGCCGACCAGCCGTAGCGAATAGAGCGGGCGATTCCACAGCCACGGCACCAAGCAATAGATCGCTCCGAAGGAGACGAAGCCGACCCAGCCGAGTGCGCCGGAATGAACGTGGCCAATGGTCCAGTCGGTGTAATGCGACAGTGAATTCACCGCCTTCACCGACATCACCGGACCTTCAAAGGTCGACATGCCGTAGAAAGCGACCGACAGCACCATCATGCGCAGCACGGGATCGGTCCGGAGCTTGTCCCACGCGCCCGAGAGCGTCATCAGGCCGTTGATCATGCCGCCCCACGACGGCATCCACAGCATGATGGAGAAGGTCATGCCAAGCGTCTGCGTCCAGTCCGGCAATGCGGTGTAGTGGAGGTGATGCGGTCCGGCCCAGATGTAGAGGAAGATCAAGGACCAGAAGTGAATGATTGACAGGCGATAGCTGTAGATCGGTCGTTCGGCGCGCTTGGGGATGAAGTAGTACATGATGCCAAGAAAGCCGGCAGTGAGGAAGAAGCCGACGGCGTTGTGGCCGTACCACCACTGCACCATCGCATCCTGCACGCCCGACCAGACGATGTACGACTTCGGCGAGAACATCGACACCGGGACGGCGGCGTTGTTGCCAAGGTGAAGAACGGCGATGGTGAGGATGAAGGCGAGATAGAACCAGTTGGCGACATAGATGTGCGGCTCGGTGCGCCGCATCAGGGTGCCGAGATAGACCAGCAGATAAACCACCCACACGATGGTGAGCCAAAGGTCGGCGTACCATTCCGGCTCGGCGTACTCCTTCGATTGAGTAATGCCGAGCAGATAGCCGGTGCCGGCGATGATGATAAAGAAATTGTAGCCCAGCACGACGAACCACGGCGCGAGATCGCCGACGAGGCGCGCACGGCAAGTGCGCTGCACGACATAGAAGGACGTTGCGATCAATATGTTGCCGCCGAACGCGAAGATGACCGCCGATGTGTGCAGCGGGCGCAGGCGTCCGAACGAAATGTATGAAAGATCGAAGTTGAGCGCCGGGAAGGCAAGCTCGAGCGCAATCCAAAGTCCGACGGTGAATCCGGCGATTCCCCAGAACACTGACAGCAGCGTCGCCAGTTTGACGGGGCCCATATTATAGTTGGGCTTGCCGTCGATCATGAGTGGCGCCGGCCCATGGCGGGGGTCGAAGTAGCGATTAAGGATCACGAAGACGGTCGCCACGCTGCCCGCCGCGAACAGATAAGCGTGAAAAGCAAATTCCGGCGTGTAGGCTTTGGCCGCCACCACGATCGCGTAAATCGCGAGTGCCGCGAAGGCTATGGCCGTGCCGCCTTCGCCGAAGCTCATGTATCGTGTTTGTGCTGGAGATTGCGCCATAAGTCACCCCGAAGGCTTCAACGAGCTGAACGTGCTTAGGAACACGAGCAACCGTGCGCCGCGTTGATACAGATCAATGTCGGGGGCTGCTCGTGGATAGCGGGCTTTTTTCGAAGGTCAACCGTTCTTGCGGTCCTTGCATTCCGTTGATTGATGTGCGGCTTGCTTATTCGCGCCGAGAAGGATGGGGGAACGATCCCCGGTCTATCGCTCCAGCGTTTTCAAATAGGCGATCACGTCGGCGATCTGTCCGGGATCGAGCCGAAACGCCGGCATCGTCGGATGGCCCGTGATGATGCCCTCGGCAAGCGATTCCTGAAGATTTTCGACGGGGTAGCGGTTATGCAGGGTGCGAAACGGCGGTGCTATCTTGAGCGGGCTTTCGGTCACTTTGTCGACCGAATGGCAGCGCGAACAATTGGTGAGGACAAAGACCTGGCCTCGTTGTGCGGGCGGCGAGAGTGCCTCCGCGCTAACGGCGAGCTGGGGCAGCGAAACTGCGAACGCTGCAGCTGCGAGCGCGGCACCAAACTGACTGCGTCGGACAAAAGTCGGGGGCATGAGTTATCTTTTCAAGTTTGAGGGCGTTGATCACCCTCAGTGTACCGCATTCTGCGCTTCTTGGCGCAGGTTCGCTTCGTCCTCGGACGATGGGAACGCCATGCCAGACATTGGCTCCACCCACACCAGATGATCGTGCACTTCGGTAACGCCGGCGACATTCTCCGCGGTGACGAGGCACGCGCGGCGTTCGCGTTCATCCATGATCGTGCCCCACAAATCCGCGACACCGTTTTTGACTACGACATTGACTTGAGGCGACCAGCGCTGCTTCTCGAACGCGGCCAGCATGCGGTCGCGGATCGCAGCGTCGTCAGTGGCCGGCGTCTCCTTGTCACGGGCGAGACTGGCTAGAGCGAACATAAGGTTGGCGCGGCTGACGATACCCGCCATCTTGCCGTCCCGCATCACCGGAAGCCGCTTGATGTGGCGGCGCTCCATCAGTTCCACGACCGTCTCAAGGGAATCGTCTTCGCTGACAGTCACGGGATCGGACGTCATAACCTCTTCGACCTTCCGGCCCGAGGCATGGACATATTCGTCGGCGAGACGACCTGGCCCGACCAGAAACTCCAGCCACTTCGGCCGCCGGCGCTGCGTGCCGATCTCGCCGCGCCGCAGGAAGTCGCCTTCGGTCACCATACCGACGAGGTTACCTTGCGCGTCGACCACCGGCAGGCCGCTGATCCTGTTTTGCAGCATCGTGTTGACCGCGCTAAGGACCGTCTCGCCAGCTGTCATGGAAATGACGTTCCTGGTCATGACATCACGGACTTGCATGGTATCCCCCGTTATCAGATCGAAGATCGGGTGGGCTGATCAGCCGTTCAGGCGGTTCAGTGCCGAGCGGTTGCGCAACACGATGCGCCGCGAGGTTGGCACTTCGATCGCTGCTGCGGTTTCCAAACCCGTCAGCGTCCGTGAGACGGTCTCAATGGTCAGGCCTAGGTAATCGGCGATATCCTGCCGCGACATCGGCAGCTCGACGATATTGCCGGCTGCGACGCGTTCAGCCATCTCCAGAAGAAAGCTGGCGACGCGCTCCTGTGCGCTCTGGACCAACAGCATGATGCGGTTTTGCATCCGCCGCAATTCGCGGCTGGTCAGGTCGAAAAGTTCACGGCCAATCGCCGCGTCACGGCCAGCCAGCGCGGTCAGCGCACTGCGTTTGACCACTTGCACTTTCGTGTCGGCGATAGCTTCGGCGGAAAAGGTATGCTCTTCGGCGAACTGAAGCCCAAAGACGTCGCCGGGCAAATAGAACCCGCCGATCTGACGCCGGCCGTCGCTTAGGATCTTGTAGGTCCGTACGCTGCCGCTCAACACCTTGTAGACGTAGTCGGCCGGTTCGTTCTCCCCGAAAATCTCGGTGTTGCGCGGGTACGACATAACCGCGCCCATGAGCTGCATGGACTGAGCAAGCGGCTCGTGACTATCGTGGATAACGGTTTCAGCCGTTGCTGCACTGCGGGCGGCCGGGATAAACGGGCGGAATTGACTGGTTCGGATGGGGGCTGGGGCGAGCATGGGTCTCTTCCTCGGTGAGCGTCTGGAGGTAGGGATAATCGGCGCGCCAGCGTTGAGAAATTCAGATATTGTCCATAAGGGATATCCCGTAGGGCGAAGGTCGCCCTGCAATCGCGCGCGGCATCTAAACGTACCCAGGACACGTGACGCCAAGCGGCTTTGCGATGACTGAAGCGATGCCTCGTTCACCGTCGTACGCTGCCGGGCGGCCACGCCGCGTCGGCGTTGAGCATCGCGGCTCCGCGCGGGATCATTCAGCAATACGGCATTGCGCTCGTCGCGATTGTAGTAGCAGTGCTCATTCGGCTGGCATTTGACCCAATTCTCGCGGGTAGCGCTTCCTACATCTTCTATATGCCGGCGGTCCTGATCGCGTCGGCGTACGGCGGCTGGGGACCTGGCGTTTTAGCGACGGCGCTCGGCCTTCTGCTCGGCGTGTTTTTCGTCGCTGACTTTCGCATCGTCTCCGGTGGGGACATTGTCAACGCTTTCGTCTTCGCCCTCGTTGGGGTGGGCACTTCGTGGCGGGGCGATTTGTTGCGCCGCTCGCGCCTTGCTGCGGCGGCAAGTGCCGAGCAGGCCTTCGCTCGTGAAGCCCATGTCAATTCTATTCTTGATACGATTCCGGACGCGATGATCGTCATCGACGAACGCGGGATCATGCAATCGTTCAGCGCGGCGGCGGAACGTCTGTTCGGCTATAGCGCCGCTGAGGTTCTCGGAAAGAACGTCAAGATGCTGATGCCGGCACCCTATCGAGAGGGTCACGACGGCTATCTTCTGCGCTATTTGAAGACCGGCGAGCGGCGGATCATCGGCATCGGCCGGGTTGTGGTCGGCGAACGCAGGGACGGTTCGACGTTTCCACTCGAGCTCAACGTCGGCGAGATGAAAACCGGCAACCAGCGTTTCTTTACCGGGTTTATCCGCGACCTCACTGAGAGTCAGAAGAATGAGGCGCGGCTGCAGGAATTGCAGGCTGAGCTCGTCCACGTTTCCCGTTTGACGGCCATGGGAGAGATGGCATCAGCACTAGCCCATGAGCTCAACCAGCCGCTGTCGGCGATCGCCAATTACATGAAGGGGTCACGCCGGTTGCTCGAGGACAGTTCCGATGAGCGGGCAACGATCTTGCGCGAGGCCATGGACAAGGCCGCCGAGCAAGCGCTCCGCGCCGGGCAAGTAATCCGACGATTGCGCGATTTCGTTGCCAGGGGTGAAAGCGAGCGGAGGGTGGAAGACGTCAAGAAGCTCGTGGAAGAAGCAAGCGCGCTGGCGCTGGTCGGCGCCAAAGACCGGGGGGTGCGCGTACGCTTCGAGTTCGACCCGCAAACCGATACCGTACTTGCCGACAAAGTCCAGATCCAACAGGTGTTGCTCAATCTGATGCGCAACGCCATGGAGGCGATGGAAGACTGCGAGCGCCGCGAACTTGTGGTCTCGACATCGTTGGCGCCGGACAGCATGGTCGAGATCAGCGTTACGGATACCGGGAGCGGGATTGCGCCTGAAATCAGCGCCCAGCTCTTTCAGCCATTCATTACCACGAAGCGGCAGGGAATGGGGGTCGGGCTCTCGATTTCGCGCACCATCGTCGAGGCCCATGGCGGCTCGATCGCAGCGCGCCCTAATCCCGGCGGCGGAACGGTTTTTGGCTTCACGCTACCCGCCGTGACCAAAGAGGAGGTCGGCGATGCCGTCTGAAAAGGGCATAGTCCACGTCATCGATGACGATGAGGCGCTTCGGGAATCGCTGGCCTTTTTGCTGCGGACAGCAAAGATCGAGGTACAAACCTACGCGTCGGCCGGCGCCTTCCTGGACGCGCTTCCTGAGACGCGAGGGAGCTGTGTCATCACCGACGTGAGAATGCCTGGGATGAGCGGTATCGATTTGCTGCGGCGGCTGCAGGAACTCAAGATCGGCGTTCCCGTGATCGTGATCACCGGCCACGGCGACGTTCCAGTGGCGGTCGAAGCGATGAAGATCGGCGCCATGGATTTTCTGGAAAAGCCTTTTGATGACGAGGTGCTGCTGGCAAGCGTGCGGTCCGCACTCAATCGCCAGGACGGCGACAGCAAGCGCCACGCCGAACGGGCTCAAATTGAAAGTAAGCTCGCCAGCCTCTCCAATCGTGAGCGCGACGTGCTCGGCGGCCTGGTGGCTGGCCGGGCCAACAAGCAAATCGCTTATGACCTCGGCATCAGTCCGCGCACCGTCGAGATTTACCGTGCTAATCTTATGAACAAGATGCAGGCGGGAAGCTTGTCCGATTTGGTGCGGATGGCGCTGATCGTCGGGATGGTGGCATCTGAGTGACGAGACTCTGAGTGACGCGCCGATGCCGGCCCAGAATTATTTGACTTATCGCGGCGATTCGCGCGCTGCGGTCAACATCACGCGACACGCCCTGCATTCATAAACTTGGGACTCTGGCTGAGCCCCTATTTTGGGCACGGCTCTCACAAAGCACATGGGCTTGCCGCAGCTTGGGCAGGCCGGGGGTTGGGATTGGTCATGAGACTTTACTTCCATAACCACATTTTTAGCTAAGCCTCGCCGTGAAAACTTTGCGCTGAATCAATTGAGGAAATGCCGCTCGCGAATTGAGCCACATCAATGCAGGTCGGTGCGGGTCTGACATTTTGTATGAAAATCAGCATTGCATGCGGAGCCACAGGTGCAGTCGACAGAGACGGAGCTGCAATCCCGGTTGACGGGGCGCCCGCTGACAGTCGTCGTTGTCGACGACGATCCGGCGGTCCGCGGCTCACTGAAATTCTCGTTGGAACTGGAAGGCTTTGCTGTGCGGGCCTACGGCAGCGCTGATGAACTCTTGCGGACCGGCGACCTTGGTGGCTGCGATTGTCTGGTGATCGACCAACGGATGCCGGGGATGAGCGGAATGGAATTGATCGCGCACCTTCGCGGCCAGGAGGTCTTCACGCCCGCAATCCTGCTCATCAGCCAGCCCAACCCGGCGTTGACCGCGCGCGCGGCGAGCACTGGCATTCCCATTGTCGAGAAGCCGTTGTTTGGCAACACGCTGGTAGATCGAATCCGCGACGTTTGCCGTTGATTGTGACAAAATCTGCCGCCATCGGCGGCAAGGTCTCGGCCTACTCCATGATATGCAGGAGCCGCACCTCTTGGTCCGGTGTCATGTTGGAGATGTCGTCCTTGTCCTTGTTTTTATGCGTGCCCGCATTGAGTGCACCATAGAGAGCCTTGGCAGCATCGCGCAGCGCCTCGCGGTGCGAGACATCTTCCGGGGGCAGTGAGGTCACGGTCTTCGCAAGATCGCGCAGAATCTCGGCGAACAGCATGTAGTGGAAGTGCATGCGGACGGATTTGCGTGTGTCGGCATCGCCCTGTCGATGCAAGCTGAGCGAGATGCCGTTTTTATCCAGGTGCGCGTCGAAGCGCGCCGTTTGTTCGAATGTTCCAATGTAGAGCTTATCCGGATATTCCACCGCGACTTCGGCCTTGTCGGGAATGGGTTTTGTCATGGCACCGTGCCTTATTGGGTTTGCGTCATTCGCATAGGCTAATTCTTGGCAGCGCAGCTTGATTTGGATCAAGCGGCGGTTGCAGAGCTATGGCCCCTGAATCGACCGCAGATATACGGTAAGCGCGCGTGCATCATCGCCGGTGAAACGAAACATCGGCATGTCGGGATGGCCGCTGATCAGCCCGCCGCGCAATCGCGCCGCGAAGGTGTCGAGGTCTACGCGGCTCTCCAGCGTGCGGAACGGAGGGGCAGGGCTGTGCGGACCTGATCCGCTTCTGCCGATGGCATGACACCGCGAACACATTCGTTCGGCCAGTGCACGGCCGTGGCGTTCCAGAGGACTGAGCGACTCTTTTGCAAATGAGAAGGTGGGCCCTAACAGCGCGACAGCGAGAAACAGGCACGTAACGCCGGCCTGCTGCGCGATCCGACCGGAACTGTCAGCGCATTGTGCGCTACGAGCGGGCATGCCAATCCCGCCAGTGAGTTGGATTCACTTCAATCATCTGCTTGGTTTTAGCGTCGATCCAGCCACTGTCGGCGCGACGGCACGCGAACGCAAGCGCATGCGGCCCCTCCCGATCGATGACTGCCAGCTCAAGCTCGCGGTCGAACGGCGCGGTAGCGATAGGTTCCCACGGCATTTTGAAAAGATGAAGCGCCGCGAGGGGGACGACTTTGATTTGGATCAAAGTCGCAACTACTGCCGCTAGCCCAGGTTGTGCCGCGCGAAGAACCAAACTTTCATTGCGTGAACGCTGGCAAGATAAGTCACCGTTATCAGCATGAGACAAGCCATAACTGTGGCCAGGCACCGGGACAAACCCTAACCAGTGCGCAACCGGTGAATAGGGGAGTGCTAAAGCCAACGCGAAGGCTAAAATCGAACTTCCCACTAGAGCTGGGTGCGGCTTATCCCGTAGCGGATGAGCGGTGCGGATAATGAAGATCACTAAAATTTGGGTCGAGAGCGACTCGACGAACCAAGCAGTGTGAAAGAGCGCCTCGTCCGCTTGGAAGAACCACAACAGCGCGCCGAAGGTAACGAAGTCGAATATCGAGCTCAGCGGTCCAAACAAAAGCATAAACTTGCGGACCATGTTGAGGTTCCAGCGGCGTGGTTGCGCCACCATGGCGTCGCTGACACGGTCGAGCGGTATAGTCGTCTCCGATAGATCGTAGAGCAGATTGTTGAGGAGAATCTGGATCGGCAGCATCGGCAGGAAGGGCAGGAACAGAACGCCGCCCGCCATCGAAAACATGTTGCCGAAGTTCGAACTCGTTCCCATCATCATATATTTGAGGATATTGGCGAAGGTCCGCCGGCCTTCGCGCACACCCTCCGCCAGTACGCCGAGATCCTTGCGCAGAAGGATCATGGCGGCCGCCTCCTTGGCGACGTCGACGGCCGTGTCCACTGAAAAGCCGATGTCTGCGGCGTGCAGCGACGGTGCGTCGTTGATGCCGTCGCCGAGATAGCCAACGACATGGCCCTTGCTGCGGAGTGCCTGAATGATGCGCGATTTCTGTGGCGGAGTGACCCGGCAAAACATGCTCGTGTCGTCGACTTTGGCTAATAGCGCCTCATCGGTTAAGTGGGCGATCTCGGCGCCATTCAAAACGCCGGTGACAGCGAGACCGAGCTCGCTGCAGACGTGACGGGTCACGAGTTCATTATCGCCGGTGACCACCTTGAGCGAGATGCCGAGTTGAGACAGTGACCTCAGCGCCTCGTTGGCACCGGCCTTGGGCGGATCGAGAAAGGCCAGAAATCCGCCGAATATCAGGTCTTTCTCATCGGTCACGTCCGCGTGCTGGCGATCCGGCTCGACATCGCGCCACGCGACGCCGAGCAGGCGGTAGCCCTCTGCGCTGAGGGTCCTGAAAGTCGTGTCCGCGGTTTCGCGCGCGGCGGCGTCAAGGGCGCGCGGCGGCGATCCCTGCTGTTCGAAGGTGGCAGCGAGACCAAGCACGTCTTCAGGCGCACCCTTGACGATGAGGATGCGCCGGTTTTCGCATTCGGCGAGAACTGAAACCCGGCGTCGCTCGAAATCGAACGGTACCTCATCGATTTTGCGCCAAGCCGCGGGGTCGATCTTTGCTGCGGCGAGGATTGCTTCATCCAAGGGGCTCTTGAGCCCGCTTTCGCAGGCCGCATTGATCTGCGCCATGCGCATCACCGAATCGCTGCTCTCTCCGTTGAGGTCGACCTCGCGGACCAGCTTGATATGCGCTTCTGTGAGCGTTCCGGTCTTATCACTGCACAGAACGTCCATGCTGCCGAGATCGTCGATGGCCGACAGACGTTTGACAATCACCTGTTTGTGCGCCATGCGCAGCGCACCGTGGGCCAGCGTTACCGATACGATCATCGGCAACAATTCCGGCGTTAGCCCAACGGCGAGTGCGAGCGCGAACAGGAAGGATTCCAGCAGCGGCCGGTGAAATAACAGGTTGATGAGCAGCACGAACAGCACAAGGAATATTGTCGCCTGCACGATCATCAGGCCGAACTTTTGGATACCGACCGCAAACGCGCTAGGCGGCGGCGGCTTTTGCAACGAGCTGGCGATTGAGCCCAACTGCGCTTTGCGCCCGGTCGCGAACACCAGCGCTTTAGCTGTTCCGCTGACGACGGAGCTCCCCATGAACACAAGATTGGGCGGCATAGCGGAGTCGGATGCCGGGTCGGCGATTGCCGCTTGTTTTTCCGCGGGATAGGCCTCGCCGGTGAGAAGTGCCTCATCAACAAACAGGTCGCGGGCTTCGATCAGGCGGGCGTCGGCCGGGACGAGATCGCCGGCGGTTAGCAGAACGACGTCGCCGGGCACCAGTTCCGTTGCCGGAATGTCAACGCTCTGTCCGTCTCGAAGTGCTTGGACCGTCAGACTAACGCGCTCGCGGAGACGTTCGGCGGCATTTTGCGCCTGGCGTTCCTGCGTCACGTCCAAGATGACGGACATAAGAACAATAGCGGCGATGACGACAAAGCTCGGGATGTCTCCGGTCAGAGCCGACACGCCCGCGGCGAACAACAGGATTACGACCAGCGGATTCATCAAACGCAGGAGACATGTGAGCGCCAGACCCTTTGGCTTGGCGGTGTCGATCCGGTTTGGCCCGACGAGATCCAGGCGGGTAGCGGCTTCGGCGGTGCCGAGGCCGGCGGCATTTGATTGAAGTTTTTGAAAGAGATCGGGAAGCGAAACAACAGCCAACTCTGCTGTATCAGGCGCTCCTTGCTCAATACCTTTGGCCGTTCGCCGTCGCAGCGCGCCGGCGTTGATGGAGAGCGGCTTGTTCATATCATGCACCAAAGACGCCGGCGAAAAGGCGTTGGCCCGCTTCGGCCGCAAGCCAATCGACGCAGATCAAGTCGACTTATGCCAGCCGGATAACATTATAACGACATGAGCAACGCCGGAATCGCATTGCGCTCTCCCCGGCCGCACTACGCAGCCTTGCGCGCGACCTCTTTCTGGTTTTCGTAGACAACGGTTGCCGCGGCGGTGTTGGAAATCGGGATGTGATAATTGCGATTGAGCTCGCTGACGCGTCCGGTCATCGCGCCGCGCATTGCCATCCAGTTGAGAAATTCGACGCCCTGCGAACCGGATTCTTTCACCAAATCGTGGATTGAATAGCGGGTCAGTGCCTCGGGCTCGGCGACGATCTTGTCGAGGCAAAGCAGGTCGAATTCCTTGTTGATGAAGCCTGCACGCGCACCGTCGAGCTGATGCGACAGTCCGCCGGTGCCGATGATGACTACGCGCAAATCCCGCTCATAGGATTCGATCGCATCGCCGATCGAGCGGCCAAGCTTGAGACAGCGTTCGAGCGAGGGCAACGGATGCTGTACGGTGTTGATCTCGACCGGCACGATTTTGATCGGCCAGACCGGGCCCGGCCACATCAACGCCATCGGAATCGTCACCGCATGATCGATCAGCATTTCCTGACACATCGTGACATCGAATTCGTCGGCGACGAGCGCGTTAATCAAGTGCCATGACAGGGCTGCATCGCCGGGGATGGGGCGCGAAACCGGAATGCCCCAGCCCTCGTCCTCGCTGCGATATTCGTTTGCTGCACCGACGGCGAAAGTCGGCATCTTGTCGAGGAAGAAGTTGAGGCCGTGATCGTTGTAGAACACCACGGCGACATCGGGCCTGGTGCGGGCCAGCCAGTAATGGACGTAATCGAAACCCTTGAAGAACGGCTTCCAGTACGGGTCGTTCTGCTTTTTCTCGGCGATCGCCTTGCCGATCGCGGGAACGTGGGTCGAACCGACGCCGCCGATGATTGTGGCCATGATTATGCTCCCGCTGACTGAAGTTTCGACTTGAACGCTTCGACCGACATGCCGGTTTGTTGCGCCCCGATATCCTGGACATTGAGGCCGAAGATGCCGGCAAGCTTGGCGAGGTAATAGACGTTACCGCCGGCCTCGATCATCTTCAGCACGTTGCGACTCTTAACCGCCGCCCGCTGCTCGGCATTGAGGCCGTATTTGTGGAAATAGGCCTCTTCATCCTTCAGGAAGGCAGCGCGATTTTCCGCGCTGTTGAATGAGTAGCACATGCGGTTTAGCGCCAAGCCTTTTTGCGCTTCCGCTCCATCGAAAACGATCGTACCCGGAATGTCCTGCTGCATGGGCGTGTTCCTCTCGGCAACGCGAGAATTATTTATTAAGCTATTCAGTAAGCTATTCAGCGGGTGCTGGGCCCGCTTTGATTTGTATCAAATGCAACCATCGGCCCGTCGCCGAGTGAAAAAAGGAAACGGCCGATCGTCTGTAATGGCTGGCTTCGAAGGAGGGGTTGGTATCTAGACTGCTTGCAGCTGCAAAAGCGCCTTCAGGCCGAAGCCAACCGCAAAGGCGACGGCCGCGGCGCTCAAGCCAATGGCGAGGGTTTCGAAACCGGATCGCCACCACGCCTGCGGTGACCATCGACTCTTGATGGCGCCGACACCAAAGAACGTGGCCCCGGCCGCGGCAACGCACCAGGCTAGACCGCCGGACGAGAGGTAAGTGATAAGCGGCAGGAGGCCACACAGGATGAACGCGGCAAAAGTGCTCAGCGCGGCGAGAACGGGCGATCTACCCGTTGGCGCCAAACCATATTCTTCGACCGCCATGGTTTTCGCCCAAAGGCCGCGGTCGGCGGTGATCACAGTGACGATGCGCTCGAGGTCGCTGCCCGCAAAACCTTTGCCGGCGAAAATCTGCCTGATTTCCTCGCGTTCGCCGTCCGGCACCAGCGCGATGTGTTTGCGCTCGATACCAAGGACGCGATCGTAGTCATCGCGTTCGGCCTTGGTGCCGATGTAGTTCGATGCCGCCATCGCCAAGCCGTCTGCGAGAAGATTGGCGAAGCCGAGAACCAACACGACCGTCGCGGTCAGTTCAGCGCCGGCAACTCCGGCAACGACGGCGAAAGTCGTCACCGCGCCATCGATGCCGCCATAGATCCAGTCGCGCAAATAATTGCTGTGCGGCCCGCGCGCGAGCCGCTCGCTGATCGCTTCTCGGGTATGGCTGTGTTCCAGTGCATGCATCTATTGTCTCTTCGCGCTCGAAAAGCCGCCATTCGAAAATTGAGCGCAATGTCCAATAAAATCCGACATTTCGTCTTGACCTAAATCAACGCGTTCACACGGCTGTTACGACCTGCTGAAATAAATCGGTCAAGATCGGCGCGTACCCTGCTCGCCATTTCCAAAAAGCGGCGCTTGGAACGGCGCTTGGAACTTTGATGAAAATCAACGCGCGCGCCGTGGCAGGCTCTACATTTTGGGGCAAGCGAACAGCAGAGATTTAATCAGCCTTCGCGCGAAGCTTCACGGCCCACAAAACACATGAGGACCACATGACAACGCTCGTTCCCGACGCGCCCGTCAAGCAAGCGAAAGTTCGGACCACCATGAGGGCTCTGGTCTATCACGGGCCGGGCAAGAAAGCGTACGAGAATCATCCAATGCCCAGGCTCCTTGAGCCAGGCGACGCGATTGTGCGGATCACCAAGACCACCATTTGCGGAACCGACTTGCACATTCTCAAGGGTGACGTTCCGACCTGCAAGCCCGGGCGCATCCTCGGCCACGAAGGTGTTGGCGTCGTCGAAAGCGTTGGCGCCGGCGTCACGACGTTCCATCCGGGCGATCGGGTTCTGATCTCCTGCATCTCGTCCTGCGGCCGTTGCGAATACTGCCGGAGGGGGATGTACTCCCACTGCACGACCGGCGGCTGGATTCTCGGCAACGAAATCGACGGCACGCAAGCCGAGTTCGTCCGCATTCCGCATGCCGACACCAGCCTCTATCGCATTCCCGAAGGGGCTGAGGAGGATGCACTCGTAATGTTGAGCGATATCTTGCCGACCGGCTTCGAGTGCGGCGTGCTCAATGGTAAAGTTCAACCGGGCGGCACTGTGGCCATCGTCGGCTCAGGTCCGATCGGGCTTGCGGCCTTGCTGACGGCGCAGTTTTACTCGCCGGCGGAAATCATCATGGTCGATCTGGATGACAACCGGCTCGAAATCGCCAAGCGATTTGGCGCCACGGCGACCGTCAACAGCGGCGATGGCAAGGCGGCCGAGAAGATCATGAAGATGACCGGCGGGCGCGGCGTCGACACCGCGATCGAAGCGGTCGGCATTCCGGCGACATTCGTCGTTTGCGAGGACATTATCGCGCCGGGCGGCACCATCGCCAATGTCGGCGTTCATGGCGTGAAGGCTGATCTTCATCTTGAACGGCTATGGTCGCAGAACATCACGATCACCACGCGGCTCGTCGACACGGTGACGACGCCGATGCTGCTGAAGACGGTGCAGTCCGGCAAGATCGATCCGAAGCGCCTGATCACCCACCACTTCAAGCTGGAAAATATTCTCGATGCCTACGAGACGTTCGGGAAGGCTGCGACCACGCGAGCGCTCAAGGTGCTGATCGAAGCATGATCGCGCGAAGACGTCTCGACCACGGACAATGCAACGTTATGACGGCGGCCCCGCCCACGGCCGCCGCTGGCCATCGGCGGCTTTGAAAGCTGAGATCCGATCGCGGTAGCTTCGCGTCATGTCGATGTCGTCCCAGCCGTTGAGCAGCTGATTGCGGCTGACCGGATCGATCGTGACGCTGAAGCTGCGATTGCCGCGCAGGATGGTTTGTTGCTCGAGATCGACCGTGACCGGTAGTTCCGGATCGGCGGCAATGGCAGCGCCGAGTTCCTGAACGTCAGACTCGGAAAGGACGGCAGTCAACAGACCGTTCTTCACCGAGTTCTGCGCGAAGATGTCGCCGAAGGAGGAAGCGATGACGCAGCGGATGCCGGCTTCATAAAGCGCATAGACGGCAGCCTCGCGGGAAGAGCCGCCGCCGAAATTGCGACCAGCGATGAGGATCTTGGCGTCGCGCCACATCGGCTGATTGAGCAAGAAGTCCGGTCTCTTGTTGCCCTTCGCGTCGCGGCGCAGGTCGTAGAACAGCGTGTCGCCGAGCTCCGGCGTGCGTGGCAGTTTCAGATACCGCGCCGGGAAGATCATGTCGGTGTTGACGTTCGACAAAAGCAGCGGGCATGCTTTGTCGGTAAGACGAACAAATTTCTCCATCGGCTTGAGACCTTATTGCTTACGGCCGGCCAGGAACGGCCGCGCGTCCGCGAGGTGCCCGGAGACCGCGGCCGCAGCGACCATCGCGGGCGACATCAAATGCGTGCGCGCACCGGGTCCTTGCCGGCCACGGAAATTGCGGTTGGTGGTCGAAGCGCAGCGCTCGCCGGGCGGCACGACGTCGCCGTTGATGCCGACGCACATCGAGCACCCTGAGTCGGCCCATTCCAATCCGGCTTCGCGGAAGATGCGGTCGAGGCCTTCTTCTTCCGCCTGCCGTTTGACTACGGATGAACCCGGCGAAACCAGACCAGGTACTTTACTGACGCGGCCGGACAGCACGGCCGCCGCAGCGCGCAAATCTTCGATGCGCGAATTGGTGCAGGAGCCGATGAAGACGCGATCGATGGTAATGTCGGTGAGCTTCTTGCCGGCTGTGATGCCCATATAGTCGAGCGCGTCGCGCACATAGTTCGCGCGCACTGGATCGCGCTCGCGCGCCGGGTCGGGAACGCTGCCGTCAATCGGCAACGCGTCGTCGGGCGTCGTGCCCCAGGTGACGATCGGCGCGATCGCGCCACCATCAAGGGTGACCTCGCGATCGAACTCTGCGTCCTTATCGGAGACGAGCGCCGCCCAGTCTTCGACCGCCCGATCCAACGCCGGGCCCTTGGGCGCATAGGGCCGTCCCTTGAGATAAGCGAATGTGGTCGCGTCGGGCGCAACCATGCCGGTGCGGCCGCCGGCCTCGATCGACAAGTTGCACAATGTCAGGCGGCCTTCCATCGACAGCGCTGTAATGGCGCTGCCGGCATACTCGATGGCGTGACCCTGCGCACCGTCGGCACCGATATGGGCGATAATCGCTAGCGCGATATCCTTGGCGGCAACGCCAGCGATTGTCTTGCCACCGACGGTGACGCGCATGCGCTTCGGCCGCTTTTGCCAGATCGTCTGCGTCATCAGCACGTGTGCGACTTCGGAGGCGCCAATGCCGAAGGCGTAAGCGCCGAAGGCGCCGTGCGTCGACGTGTGGCTGTCGCCGCAGACGATCAATAGCCCCGGGAGCGTCAAGCCCTGTTCAGGTCCAACGACGTGAACGATGCCTTGGCGTGGATCGCCAAGGCCGAAGTTGCTGATATGGCTGGCGGCCGCATTGGCTTCGAAATCCGTCACCATCGCCGCAATCGAGGGATCGGCGATCGGCCGGCTACGGCGCGTCGGCACGTAATGATCGGCCGTCCCGAAGGTGAGGCCGGGCTCGGCGACCGAACCGCCGCGCTCTTTCATCTGCGTGAAGGCCAGGAACGACCCTTCGTGGACGTAATGGCGGTCAACCCACAACAGTGCGGCGCCGTCCTCGCGCTGCGCGATCTCGTGGGCCGACCACAGCTTGTCGATAAGGGTTTGGGCTTTGCTCATCCGGTACGCTTCGGGCCGTGGGCTTGCGGAGGTTGCGGCCAATATTGTACGCTAAAGAATACCAAGTAAAGCGGACCGCTGCCGGGCGGCACCCGATCGGGAGAGCAGCGTGCGCGATTGGCTCGGCGAAGCGAAGGCAAAGCAAGTCTATCTTATCCTGCGCGATCGCATTCTTAGCGGCGCCTTCGGCTTCGGCGCCAGGTTGCCGACCGAACATGAGCTTGCGCAATATTACAGCGTGTCGCGGGTTACCGTGCGGCGCGCGCTCGGCGAGCTTGAGCGCGAGCGATTTATTGAGCGCCGCCGCAGCGCCGGGACGCGGGTGATTTACCGTCCGGCACCGGCGCCAATTACGGCGGATATTTCCGGTGTGCTCGCCAACATTGCCGACATGGGGCGGCGCACGGCGGTCAAGCTTCTCTCATTCGATTACGTGCCGGCGACGGCCGCGGTTGCCGACGCACTGGGCGTTGGACCCGATCAGATGCTGCAGCGATCGGTTCGGGTGCGCGCCGTCGATCGTGTGCCGTTTTCATATCTGACCACGCATGTACCCGAGAGCGTCGCGCTGACATTTACGAGGCAGGAACTGGCGTCGCGCCCGCTGCTTGAGCTTCTGGAGCGCGCCGGCGTGAAGGTCGAGCACGCCCGCCAACGCATCAGCGCTGGGCTGGCGACACCCGATGTGGCAGATGCGCTCGACGTGCGCGCCGGATCGCCGCTTATCGAACTCGTGCGCGTCGTCTGCGATCAATCAGGCCGGCCCGTCGAGCACCTGCATGCGCTTTACCGGCCCGATCGCTACGCCTTCGAGATGGATTTAGTGCGTTCCGGTGCGAAGGAGACAAAATCCTGGTCGCCGGTGGTCCGGAAGAATGTTCGCGCCCGGACGCTAAGTTCCGATGCATGAATTTGACCACGTGGAACGTCGAAAATCCGACGTCGTAGCAAAACCGAGGAGAGGATAGCCATGTCGAAGCAAAAAATGCCATTCAGCCGCCGCCGCTTTCTTGCCACCACGGCACTTGGCGCCGCAGCTGCCGCGTCAGGAAACCTGGCAATGCCTTCGGTCCTACGCGCGCAGGGCGGCGGCGTGAAGATCGGATTGCTTCAGCCCGTCACCGGCGCACTGTCCTATTCCGGCCAGCAAAGCCGCCTCGGCGCCACTATGGCGGTCGAGGACATCAATGCTGCCGGCGGCATCAAGGGTTTGGGCAAAATCGACCCGGTCTTCGGTGATGCGCAATCGACACCGGAGGGTGGGGTTGCGGAAGTGGAAAAGATGAACGCCGCGGGCGTGACCTGCATCGTGGGCGGCTATTCCTCCTCGATCTGTCTTGCCACCACCCAAGCCGCCGCCCGTTATGATCTCCCATACGTCGTCGACGTCGGGGTTGCCGACAGTATCGTTACCCGCGGTCTCAAGAACACGTTCCGCTTCGGCCCGAGTTTCTCCATCGTTGCCAAGACTGCTCTCGAAAACTTGTCGGCGATCAACGATGACGCCGGCAAGCCGGCAAAGACTGTGATCATCGTGCACGAGGATTCGCTGTTCGGCTCCGGCGTCGCCAAGCTCCTGAATGCACAGCTGCCGCCGAGAGGCTTCCAGATTCTGGAGACCATCGCACACCCGACGCCGACGCGCGACTTCAACAACATTGTGCTCAAAATCAAGTCGCAGAATCCCGACCTCATCATTCCAGCCGACTACTACAATGAGTATGTGCTGCTTGCCCGCACCCTCCTGGAACAGCAGGTGCGGCCGAAGGGCATCTATTCGGTACTCGGTGGCGCCGCCTCCTCCTATAAGTTCGTCAAGGAATTCCCAGAGGCCGCCAAATACATCATGGACTGCAACAATTGGTTCAATCCGAAGAGCGCCAAAGCACAGGAGCTGAAAAAGAGGGTCGAGGGCAAGGGTCAGTTCTTTACCTACGAAGTCTGCATGAATTACAGCGCCGTTCTCCTCGCCGCCAATTCTCTTGAGCGTGCCGGATCCGCCGATCGTGCGAAGCTCAATGCGGCGCTGGAAAGCTCAACCTTCGCTGGGCACATCATGCCCTATGGGCCGACCAAGTTCGTCAACGGCCAGAACCAGGGCGCGGCGCCGGTTAATACGCAGGTGATCGACGGCGATATCAAGGTTATTCGGCCGCTCGAATTTGCCGATGCGAAGCCGGTCTTCCCGATTCCCTCGTGAGGCAATGCAAGTGTCCAACGACGCGGCGTTTTGACCGTCCGTGCTCTCACCGGTCATCCTCACCACAGTGGTCCTCAATGGCTTGATGATCGGCGCAGTGTATGCGCTGGTCGCGCTGGGGCTGACGCTAATTTACGGCGTGCTTCACATTATCAATTTCGCCCACGGCGCGCTCTTGAGTGTCGCACTATTTGCAGCGTTCTTTGCTTATCAGAAACTCGGCCTCAATCCTTATCTCGCTACGGTCTTGCTCGCGCCCGGCTTCTTCGCGCTGGGTTACGCATTGCAACGGTTCATCATCGGTCCAGCCTCGCACGGCGACGACCGCAACATGCTGCTGGTGACACTTGGCTTGGCAGTTTTGATCGAGAATGCGTTGCTCTATGAGTTCCGCGCCGACACGCGCACTATCGAGCTTGCTTACTCATTCAAGACCATCAATTTCGGCTTTACCTTCGTTTCGGTTTCGCGGCTAATCTCGTTCGTGGCGGTGTTCGTCGTTGCGCTGGTGCTGTGGCTGATCATGACGTTGACCGACACCGGCAAGGCGATCCGTGCCGTAGCCAAGGAGAAGCTCGGGGCGGAACTTGCCGGCATTAACGTCGCGCACATCTACGCGATGACGTTTGGCTTTGGCACGGCATGTGTCGCGATCGCCGCATGCCTGCTCATTCCGACCTATTACGTCAACCCGAGCGCCGGCAACGCGTTTGTGCTGGTTGCCTTCACTATTGTTGTGCTTGGCGGCATGGGTTCGGTGCCGGGCGCGCTGATCGGCGGTCTTGTCATCGGCGTTGTCGAAAGCTTGGGCGGTTTTTTCTTTGGTGAGTCGCTCGGCCAGGTCGGCATTTTTCTGATCTTTATCGCGGTGCTGCTGTTTCGTCCGCGTGGCCTGTTCGGAGCCAGCGCATGAGAGGCTTGCTCCCTATCGCCATCGTGGTCGCGGCGCTCGCGGCGGTGCCGCTGTTCGTGCACTCGAACGTCGTACTCAATTTCCTGGTCGTCACGCTGATGATCGGGCTTGCAGGGCAAGGTTGGAACATCATCGGCGGGTATGGTGGGCAATATTCCTTCGGGCACGCGGCGTTCTTCGGTACCGGTGCGTACGTCACCGCCATTCTGCAGGTGCACTACGGCGTCAATGCCTGGATCGGATTCTTCGCCGGTATTGCCGCCGGCGCCGCGGTCGGCGGCATTATCGGCGGGCTCGTGTTCCGCGCCGGATTGCGCAGCTCCTACTTTGCGCTGGTGACGCTCGCCTTCGCCGAGGTGCTCCGCATTCTCGCCAGCGTCGCGCCGATCACCGGCGCCGGCGTCGGTCTTCTGGTCAAACTCGATCTGCGCGCGCAATCGTTCCAGTTTCAGAGCCGCGCGGTCTTTTATTATGTCGCCCTCTCACTCGTGGCGATCGGCCTGTTGATTGCGCAATGGCTTGAGCGTTCGCGCTTCGGCACCTGGCTTATCGCGGTGCGCGAGAACGAGGACGCCGCCAGGGCGCTCGGCGTCGACGCGACCGCGGTCAAACTCGTGGCCATGGTCATATCGGCGGCGATTACGGCAGCGGCTGGCTGTTTCTATGTGCAGTATTTTCTGTTCATCGACTCGCCGATCGCCTACGGCACATGGATATCGATCGAAGCGCTGCTGACGCCGATCATCGGCGGGGTTGGCACCGTGTTTGGTGCGCTGGTCGGCGCATTGGTGGTGAAATCGCTCGGCGAGGGCGCGAAGCTTGTGACCGGCGATGTGCCCGGCCTCGATCTGATGATTTACGGCGTGATGCTCGTGCTGGTCATCGCCTTCGCGCCGCGCGGGGTTGTTGGTACGCTGACCGACCTGCGCGCGGGACTAACGCGCCGCTTCGGGGCACTGCGAAAAACCGCGGAGGTGGTGCGTGGCTGAAGCGCTCCTCTCGGTCGAAGGCGTGTCGCGGCGCTTTGGGGGCTTGCTGGCGGTCAATGCCGCATCGCTGACAGCGCCAGCGGCGCGCATCACCGCTTTGATCGGCCCGAATGGCGCTGGCAAAACCACACTCTTCTCCGTGATCTCCGGATTCCTCAAGCCCAGCGCCGGCCGCGTTCGCTATTCCGGTAATGACATCACCGGCGAGCCGCCGCACCGGCTGGCGCGGCGCGGCATCGCGCGGACCTTCCAGATCGTGCAGCCATTCGCGGGCCTCTCGGTGCGCGATAACATTCTGGTCGGCGCGCATCTGCGCCACCGGGCACGTGCTGAAGCGCTCGCGGTCGCTGCGACGGTCGGGAAAGAAGTCGGCCTTGGCGAGATGCTTGACCGGCCGGCGCATACACTGACTGTCGCCGGGCGAAAACGCCTCGAACTCGCCCGCGCGCTTGCGACTGAGCCGACGCTCCTTCTGCTCGACGAAGTTCTCGCCGGCCTAAATCCGTCCGAGATTCGTGACATCGTTCCGGTCATCCGCGCCTTGAGCGCGCGCGGCATCGCCATCGTCATGATCGAGCATGTAATGCAGGCGGTGATGAGTTTGGCCGAACACGTTTTCGTGCTGGCGGAAGGCCGTGTCATTGCGGAAGGCAGCCCGGCGCAGGTCGCGGACAATCCGGTTGTGGTCGAGGCTTATCTTGGCCATGGCGCAGCGGCAAAAGTCAGATCCGGTCATGTCCACTGAGATCGCCGCCGCCTCGCTTCTGGAAATCCACGACCTGCGCGCCGGCTACGGCGATACCGAAGTATTGCGCGGCATTGATCTTAGCGTCGCCGCCGGTGAAATCGTCGCCGTACTCGGCTCGAACGGCGTCGGCAAGTCAACGCTCAATCGCACCATCTCCGGCATTGTACGCGCACGCACGGGAGCGATCCGTTTCGACGGCGCCGCCATCGAGTGCGAAAAGCCGGCAGCGATTGTCGCGCGTGGTCTCATTCACGTGCCCGAGGGCAGGCGAATTTTCCCTAACCTGTCGGTTGGCGAAAACCTCGATCTTGGCAGCTACCGCCGGGCCGCTGCGCGGCGCGCCGCCAACCGCGACCGCGTGTTCGGGATCTTCCCGCGTCTGTTCGAGCGCCGCACCCAGCGCGCCGGCACCTTATCCGGCGGTGAGCAGCAGATGCTCGCGATCGGCCGCGGGCTGATGGCCGAACCGCGACTATTGATCCTCGACGAGCCGTCGCTCGGACTGTCGCCAATCCTGGTCGAGGAATTGTTCTCGTTGATCGCGCGTATCCACGCCGACGGCGTCGCGGTATTGCTGGTCGAACAGAATGTGGTGCAGAGCCTGGAGATCGCCGGCCGCGCCTATATTCTCGCCGAAGGACAATGCGTCATGTCGGGCCCTTCCGCCGACATCGGCGCCAATCCGGAACTCAAACGCGCATATCTGGGGATGTAAAATCTTGGACTGTAAAATCTGGGACTGTAAAGCATGACCAAAACCTCTTTGTTGGCTCGCCTCCACAGCCGGCCGATTTTGATCGCGCCGGGCGTCTACGATTCGCTTACAGCGCTGATCGCCGAGCGCGCGGGTTTTGAGGCGCTTTACGTTTCCGGCGCCGGCATCTCGCATTCGCGGCTGGGGCGGCCGGACATCGGCCTCGTCAGCATGAGTGAAGTGGTGCAAACCGTCGCGCTGATCCGCGATCGGGTCGGCACGCATCTCGTTGTTGACGCCGATACCGGCTACGGCAACGCGCTCAACGTCGAGCGCACGGTACGGCTTCTTGAGCGCGCCGGCGCCAATGCGATCCAGATTGAGGACCAGGATTTTCCGAAGCGCTGCGGGCACCTCGACAACAAGTCGCTGATCTCAGCGCAGGAGATGGTCGGCAAGGTCAAGGCGGCGGTAGATACCCGGGCGTCAAAGGAAACCGTCATCATCGCCCGGACCGATGCCGTCGCTGTCGAAGGTTTTGATCGGGCCATGGCGCGCGCCGCACTCTATGGTGAGGCCGGCGCCGACATGTTGTTCGTCGAGGCGCCGCGCCAGCGCGACGAACTCGCGCGCATCACGGCGCAGTTGGGCAAATCCATTCCGCTGATGGTCAACATGGTGGAAGGCGGCAAGACCCCGGTGCTGCCCGCGAGTGACCTTGAGGCAATCGGGTTCGCCTTCGTGATCTTTCCGGGCGCCGTTTTGCGCACGCTCGCCAAGGCGGCCGAGGAATTTTATGGCTCGCTGAAGGCGCAAGGCACCACCGAGCCGTTCCGCGCCCGCATGTTTGACTTCGACGGACTCAACCGCCTGATCGGAACTCCGGAGATGCTGGAGCGCGGCGACAGTTATGCCGCGATCGAGACGCAGCCCGGCCGCACCGCGGGCAAGCGATGACGCGAATACTCGATCCGGTAACGTTGGCGGTGCTCAACGGCCGTCTGGTGCAGATTGCCGATGAGATGGACGCGACGCTTTATCGCTCCGCGTTCAATCCGATCATCGCCGAAGCGCATGACGCTTGTCACGGGCTCTATCATCCCGAGACCGGCGCGACTTTGGTGCAGGGTTCGTCGGGTCTGCCGATCTTCGTCGGCGCCATGGCGTTTGCGGTCAAGGCTGTCATCGACAAAGTTGCGCAAGACGGCGGCCTCAGCGAAGGCGACACTTATCTGTTCAACGACCCGTACGACGGCGGCACGCACCTCAACGATTTCCGGTTGGTGCGTCCGGTGATGCGTGGCGGCAAGGTGTTCGCCTGGCTAGCCTCGGTCGGTCATTGGCTCGACGTCGGTGGCAATGTGCCGGGCAACTACAACGCCAAGGCGACGGAGAGTTTTCAGGAAGGTTTCCGCGTACCGCCGGTGAAACTTATCAGCGGCGGCGTGTTCCAACAGGATATCGTCGACATCCTCGCCGCCAATTCGCGCGTGCCATTGTCGAACTGGGGCGATCTCAACGGCCAGCTCAACGCGCTCGGGCTCGGCGAACGGCGCGTTCATGCGCTGCTCGACGAGTATGGCGACGACACGGTCACAGCCGCCGCGGCGGCACTCACTGCGCGCGCGGAAGCGCTGATGTGCGCCAACATCGCGTCGCTGCCGGACGGCACTTACTCATATGACGACTTCCTCGACAATGACGGCGTCACCGATGAGCCGCTGCGCATCGCGCTCGATTTGACGATTGCCGGCGAGACGATGCGGCTCGATTTCTCCCGCTCCTCGCCGCCGTGTCAGGGTCCGCTCAACATCGCGCGGTCGACGGCAGTCGCGTGCTGCTACGTCGCACTGAAGCATATCTTCACCGATGTCCCGGCAAACGCGGGTTGCATGGCGCCGATCGAGTTCATCATTCCCGACACCACGCTACTCGGTGTCTCGGCGCCGAAGCCGGTCGGCGGCTACACTGAGACGATCCTACGTGTGATTGACACCGTGTTCGGCGCCTTTGCCCAGGCCGCGCCGGAACGCGCCAATGGCAGCCCGTATGCAACGATCAATGCGCTCTCGCTCGCGGGCTGGCGGAGTAACGGCATGCGCTGGGTCATGTTCTGCTTCTTCGGCGGCGGGCTCGGCGGCAATCCCGAAGGCGACGGCCTCAACCACGGCAATAATCCGATTTCAACTGCGACCATTCCGCCGACGGAAATTCTGGAATCGCTCTATCCCGTGATGTTCACGCAATGGGCGCTGCGGCCTGATTCCGCGGGACCGGGGTTTCATCGTGGCGGTCTCGGTGCGATCTATGAGGTCGAGGCGCTGGCCGAAGGCGGCGCTGAGGTGTTTCTGCTCGGCGAGCGCGGAAAGTTTCCGCCGTTTGGTGTCAACGGCGGCAAGTCCGCGGCGCTCAACCGATTTTTTTATCCGACCGAGACGGGCGAGCGCTCACCGCCGCTGACGTCGAAGATCACCGACGTGCAGATCCGGCGCGGACAGCGGGTGCGGCTGGAGACACCGGGCGGTGGTGGCTTCGGCGATCCGCGTACCCGCGATCCGGCACGGGTCGCGCGCGATGTGGCGCTCGGCTACGTGTCGCGGCAGGCGGCGTCGCGCGATTATGGCGTTGCGCTGTGCGAAGACGGCAGCGTCGATGCGCCAGCGACCGCGCGATTGCGCGGTGAGGCGCGCGCATGAGTTTGGAAGGTGGGTCCATCGTCGGCGTCGATGTCGGCGGCACGTTCACGGATTTGTTCTGGTTCGACGCCGTGGCGCGGGCCTTTCGTGTCGCCAAGGTGCCGTCGCAGCGCGGCGATGAAGCGGCCGGGTTTCTGCAAGGCCTGCTCGCGCTCGGCACCATCAAGAGTTTCGGCGCGATCGTGCATGGCACGACGGTTGGCACCAACACGCTATTGGAACGGCGTGGCCCCCGTATCGGCGTGATCACCACGCGCGGCTTTCGCGACGTGCTCGAGATGCGCCGCCGCGACCGGCGGCAGACCTGGGGTCTGTGGGGCGAATTCATTCCCATCGCCGCGCGCGACCTGCGCCTTGAAGTCGACGAACGCACGCTCGCCAACGGCAGCATCCGCACGCCGGTCGATGAAGCCGCCGTGATGGCGGCGGCAAAAGCGCTGCACCAGCGCGGTGCACAGGCGCTCGCGATCATCTTCATCAACGCTTACGCCAATGCCGAGAACGAGCGCCGCGCGCTCGCGGCTGCGGCGAAGGTTTGGCCCAACGAGCACCTGTCAGCCTCGCACCAGGTGCTCCCGGAAATCCGCGAATTCGAGCGCGCCTCGACGACGGCGCTCAACGCTTATCTGCAGCCGGTGGTCGGCGCCTATATTGGCAAGCTCGAAGGGGCGTTGGCGCAGCAAAAATTCGCCGGCACGTTTCACATCGTCCAGTCGAACGGCGGCGTGATGTCGACGGCGACTGCGCGCCGGCTGCCGGTGCGCACCGCACTGTCCGGTCCTGCGGCCGGCGTGATTGCCGCTGCCGCAATTGCGCGCGCGAGCGGCTTCGACAACGTCATCACCTGCGATCTTGGTGGCACCTCGTTCGACGTGTCGGTGATTGCCGGCGCGATGCCGTCGCTCGCGGCGCAGACCGTCGTCGACTTCGGGCTCGTGATCCGCACGCCGATGATCGAGATCACCACCATCGGCGCCGGTGGCGGCTCGATCGCCGCGGTCGATCGCGGCGGGCTCCTTCAGGTTGGCCCCGAAAGCGCCGGCTCGGTGCCCGGGCCCGCCTGTTACGGGCAAGGCAATGAGCGGCCGACACTGACCGACGCCCACGTCGTGCTTGGCCGCATCAACGCCGCGCGGCCGATCGGCGGCAAGCTCGCGCAACTCGATGTCGAAGCGGCCAAGCGCGCGATCCTCACGCATGTCGGCGAACCGCTCGGGCTCGGTGTGCAAGAAGCCGCCGAGGCGATCGTGCGTGTCGCCGACGCGCGCATGGCTGGCGCCATTCGGCTGGTATCGGTCGAGCGCGGCCACGATCCGGGAAAGTTCGCCGCGATGCCATTCGGCGGCGGCGGCGCGCTGCACGCCAGCGCGCTGATCAAAGAGATCGGACTGAAATGCGCGATCGTGCCGCGCTTTCCCGGCGTCACTTCTGCGCTCGGCTGCGTCATCGCCGATCTGCGGCACGACCAGGTGCAGACCGTCAACCTCATGCTCGACGGTCTTGATGCTGCCGCGCTCGATGCCCGCATGGCAGCGGCGGGCGGGGAGGCGAGGGGTGTGGTGGCGGCGGCCGGCATCGCCATCGAGCGCATCGATGTGTTGTACGAACTCGACATGCACTACCTCGGCCAGACCCACACGGTCGCCGTGCCGTTGCCGGTCACGCTCACGAACTGTCACACCGGCATCACCGAGGCCATGATTAGAACGGCGTTCGACGAAGCCTACGCCGCTGCCTTCGGCCGGCTGCTTCCCGGCATTGCGGTGCGGATCGTGTCATTGCGCACCGCCGCTATCGGCCGCCGCCCCGCGTTCGATTTGACCGCTTTTGCGCCGCCTACGGACGGCTCGATGGCGAAGGCCGAGCGCGGCGAACGGCCGGTGTGGTTCGCCGGCAAATGGCACGCAACGCGGGTGTGGTCGCGGCTTGATCTTCCTGCCGGCGCAGTGATCGAATCGCCGGCAATTCTCGAACAACCCGATGCGACCGTCTTCATCGAGCCCGGCCTGCGCGGTCGGGTCGACACGTTAGGCAACGTCATCGTCGAGCGCAGCGCATGAGTCTCGAAAACACCGCACTTCTTCTCCTCGATCTGCAAAACGACTTCCTGCATCCACAAGGCGCCTATGCGCGCGCTGGACATACCAGCGCTGCCATGGCCGCGCTGCCCGCGAGGGTCAAACCCCTGGCCGATGCTGTGCGGCGTCGCGGTGGCCTCGTTGCCGCAACATTATTCACGCTGGTGCCTGGCCGCGGTGGAGAGCCGATCGTCTCGCCGCATCTGAAAAAGCTGCGGCCCTTTCTCGGCAAAGGCGACTTCGCGCCGGGATCGTGGGGCCAGCAGCTGGTCGATCCGCTCGCGCCGGCGGATGTTTCGGTCGAGAAGATCGCCTACTCGGCGTTCTACATGAGCCGCCTCGAATGGGTGCTGCACAAATGCGGCATCGAACACGTCTATGCCGCCGGCATCGTAACCAATGGCGGCGTTGCCTCGACCATTCGCGACGCCCACGTGCGCGAATTTTCCTGCACCGTGCTCGAAGACGGCTGCGCCGCATTCTCCGACGAGGTGCACCGCGCCGCAATCGAAGGGCTGCGGCCGATCGCGCGCATCATGCCGGTGGCGCAGGCGATCGATGAGGTCGAAGCGACGCCGGCCCGCACCTGATCGTCGCGAATGACCTGGATCGCGCCCGGTCTGTAATGAGTCAAAGGGCTTCCGCCCATTGCTCGGTGCACGCTGCGACGCAACGGGCGATTGCCCAATCTCTAATCTGTTTTGGGCGCTCCGCGCACTGCTGTTGCAGCGGTGGTTTTTTGCTGCTTAGACAGAGCCGATTATGAACTGCAATCGAAGGGCCGATGAGGCTCGTTCCGGGAGGCGTTGAAGATGTATCGGGCCACCAAAGACATCATGTTGCCGACGACGATCACCGGTTCGCTGCCGCGGCCGAGCTGGTACACAGAGAACCTCGGCACCCGCATGTTCCTCGATGCAATGGTGAGCCGCCGCTACCGCGAGCAGTACGTCGATGCGCTGACCTGCTATCTGCGCGAGCAGGAGCTTGCCGGTCTCGATATCGTCACCGATGGCGATTGCCGCTTCGACGACGACGTCGGCGGCCAAAGCTGGACCAGCTATCCGCCGCATCACATGAGCGGCTATGAGCGCGGCGATCCGCGGCCGACCCCTGCCGGGCGCGGTGGCCTGTGGTTTCCGCGCGGACATATCCTCCACGATTATCTGGAATCGCGGGTGATGCCGGTCATCATCGGCCCGGTCGGACGCGGCGACCTGCAATACACCACGCTCTGGAAAACCGCGCAGCGGCAGACCACGCGGCCGGTCAAATTCGGCGCGGTGTCGGCCGAGATCGTCGCGTTTGCGTCGCAGGACCGCTACTACAAAAGCGTGCCCGAGCGCATGCTCGCGATCGCCGACGCTTTCAACGAAGAATACAATGAGCTCGCCGACGCCGGTTGCCCTGTAGTCCAGATCGAGGAGCCGCAAATCCATCTCGCCGCCGCGCGCGGCATTCAGGACAAGGTGATCACGCCGGAATTGATGGTCGAGGTGTTTAATCGCACCGTGAAGGGCCTGCGCGCCAAGACCGAAGTTTGGGCGCATTCGTGCTGGGGCAATCCCTCGCAGCAGCGCATGTTTGCGAAGGTTCAGAGTTATAAGCCGTCGCTGGAGACCTATAACCACGTCGATGCGGACGTGATTACGTTCGAAGTCTTCAAGTTCCGGCGGCATTGACCTTGAGGCAATCGGCAAGACCATCACTGGGAAAAAGATCGCAATCGGGGTGATCGACCACCACACGCTTCAGGTCGAGAGTCCCGACGAGGTGGCTGCCCAAATCCGCGCCGCGCTCAAATTCATTCCGCCGGAGCGGCTGGTGATCTCGTCCGATTGCGGCATGGGCCGCGAAGGCATGAGTCGCCGCCACGCGTACTACAAGATGGTTTCGCTCGTGCTCGGCACCAACATGGTGCGCAAGGAATTGGGTTTCCCCGAGGCCCAGTGTTTGCTGCTGACGAGCGCTATTCGTTGGTGGTGCCGGCGAAATAAGCCGTGCGCGTGTCCGTCGGTCTTGCGTCTGGAAATCCGGGCGCTATACGTGGCGATGCCGGTTACTGTGGTCAGAGCGCGTTTGACTGCAATGCCGAACGGCGGGAGTTGGCGCACTGAATCGCCTGGTTATCACCGCGGATGATTTCGGGCTGAGCGAGCCGGTTAACGCCGCCATCGAAGAAGCGCATCGCCGCGGCATTCTCAGCGCCGCGAGCCTGATGGTCGCTGGTCCCGCCGCGGCCGACGCGATCAAGCGGGCGCGGACCCTGCCCAATCTTCGCGTCGGTCTGCACGTCGTTTTGGTTGACGGTAAGCCGGCACTCGACCGCGCGGATATTCCGGGCCTGGTCGGCGACGGCGGATGGTTGCGCAACGATGTTGCCGTCTATGGGATGGAGATCGCCTTTCGTTCTTCGCTGCGGCGGCAAATCGAAAAAGAAATCGCAGCGCAATTCGAAGCTTACCGGGCGACGGGGCTGCCGCTCGATCACGTCAACACCCACCGGCATTTCCACCTGCATCCCGTTGTCGCTGCCGCGATCGTTGGCATCGGAACGCATTATGGCATGCGAGCGCTGCGGGTCCCGTTCGAGCCTTGGCGCATCGTCGCCGACATCGATCCGAAGACGCAACGTCAGGCCGGCCGCGTGGTCGCGCCCTGGGCTGCGTGGCTGCGTCGGCGCATCCGGAGCGCGGGCCTGATAACCGCAGATGCTGTGTTTGGATTAGCGTGGTCGGGTGCGATGACGCAGCAAAGGCTCGCTGCGCTTCTTAGCCGGCTGCCCAGCGGTCTCGTGGAAATCTATCTGCACCCAGCGACGGCCAACACATTCTTTGGAGCGGCGCCGGGTTATCGCTATGCCGAAGAGTTCGCGGCATTGTGCGATGGCGCGTGCATTGCTGCGGCGCGTGCGTCGGGCTATCCGATCGGCGGTTACGCGGATTTTGCTGTTTAAACCGCCGCGGCGCTGCGCGCATCGTCCACCGCGAACTAGCGCTTGCGTTTTTTGTCCAGATACCCGGCGGCCCCGAACCATTGCACCGCATCCGCCAGCGCCTCGCGGTAAGGACGGGCGCGAAAGCCAAGGTCGCGCTCCGCTTTGGCGGCGGTGAAAAACATATGATGCTCAGCCATGCGGATGCCGTCACGGGTCGTGAATGGCTCCCGTCCGGTTAGCCATGCTGTCGCCTCGGCGGCGTAAGCGACCGGGATGACCAGGGCGTGCGGAAGGCGCAGTCGCGGCGGACGACGGCCGACCATACGGGAGATGTCGGCCAGCATATCGGCTAGCAACACATTCTCGCCGCCGAGAATGTATCGCTCTCCAATCACGCCACGCTTGAGTGCGGCGATGTGGCCTTCTGCAACGTCATCGACGTGGACGAGATTGAGACCGGTATCGAGAAATCCGGGCACACGTCCGCGCGCCGTTTCGACGATGATGCGCCCGGTCGGCGTCGGCTTGACATCGCGGGGCCCAATCGGCGTCGAGGGATTGACGATGACCGCGGGCAGTGCGTTGGTCGGCGACCATCGCCTCGACCAGCCGCTCGGCTGCAATCTTGCTGCGCTTGTAGGGGCCGATCCCTTGCTCCACGGACAGCGCGACTGTCTCGTCCGCCGGGCTGCCGTCGGCGCGCAGGCCAAGCGTTGCCACGCTACTGGTATAGACGATGCGCTCGACGCCGGCGCGTTTTGCCTCCTCCATAACGATCCGCGTGCCGTCCACGTTGGCGGCAAAAATCTGGCTTGGATCGCGCGCCCAGAGCCGGTAGTCGGCCGCGACGTGGAAGACATAGCGAACGCCAGCCATGGCGCGTCGGATCGAATCCGCGTCGCGGATGTCGCCGGCGACGAACTCCAGATCGAGCCCGTCTAGGTGGAAACGCGGACTATTCGGCCGGGCCAGTGCACGTACCGAGAAGCCTTCGGCAACGAGTTTCCGGGCCACGGCGGACCCGACCAAGCCGGTCGCCCCGGTGATCAAAGTTTTTGCGCTGGTGTCCATGGTTTTCTGGGCGAATGTGGCCGCGAATCAAGCATTTTTACAAGCAAACAGCCATGCGAGTTCCATTGGAAGATCGAATTGAGGCATTCGCATTAGCAATGGTAATGGGATGGTTTTATGATACAGTTTTGTGCAACTCGGTGATTTGCCGGAATGAAGCCGAGTACGTCTGCAAGGGCGCGACATGGGGGGCGTCTAGGCTGGGCTAGGCAAGGGCTTAGGGCTACAGACGAGGGGTCAGGGCTTCTAATGGCATCGCAATTCGATTATGCGGGTGGAACTTTCGTTGAAGGACTTGTAGGCGACGCGGAACCGACCTTTGAGGCGGCCGATGTTGCTGTTGAAAGTCCGCGGCCTCTCGTCATCGCATTCGTCGGTTTGGCTTTCGAGGCGCGAATTGCAGCGGGCCCCGGAGTGCTGGTGGTTTGCCGCACTGCCGGCAGTGAGCTTGAGACGGTGGCCGCCGCCGCTGTCCGGCAAGGTTATCGCGGCATGATCAGCTTTGGTGTCGCCGGCGGGCTTGCCTCGCACCTGCGCGCCGGCGATTGGGTGGTTGCTTCAACGGTTCGGGAATCGGAGACGGTGCGCGCTACCGATGCAGTGTGGTCGCGCAAACTTCTCGGCAAGATTTCGGGCGCCATCCACGCGCCGATCCTTGGCGTTGATGTGGCGATCGCCGATCCGGCCGAGAAGCGCGAACTGTACAAGACGACAGGTGCGGTCGCAGTCGACATGGAATCCCACATGGTGGCTCGCGTTGCCGCCACTCACGACCTCGCCTTTGCCGCAGCGCGTGTCGTCGTCGATCCGGCGCACCGTACAGTTCCGCCGGCCGCCCTGATCAACATGCGTCCTGACGGACGCGCCGACATTTGGGCGGTAATGCGCAGTCTGATGATGCGGCCGTCGCAACTTTCGCCGATGGCGCGTATCGCTGCCGATGCCTACATGGCTCGCGCAGCGATGAACAGGGTGCGCAGGCGTCTCGGCCCGCACTTCGGCCTCGTCGATCACGCCTGAGTGGCTGCCCTTCGAGGCTCGGCGCTGCGCGCCGAGCGCCTGAGCGTGAAGAAACTCAAGCCTGCGAAATGAACTTGGTGTTCATATAGGCTTGCAGTCCCTCCAGGCCGCCTTCGCTGCCATAGCCGGATTCCTTGGTACCGCCGAACGGCGTTTCCGGCGTCGAAACATTGATCGAGTTCACGCCGACCATGCCCGACTGCAACGCGTCGCCGATCATGTTGGCCGTCTGCGCCGATCCGGTGAAGGCGTAAGCGGCCAGCCCGTAGGGCAGCGAGTTGGCGCGCTCGACCACTTCATCAAACGTCTTGAACCGCACCACTGGAGCCAGCGGACCGAACGGTTCCTGCGTCATGATCTTGGAATCGTCCGGCACGTCGGTGATGACCGTCGGCTCGTAAAAGTAGCCCTGATTGCCGCGCCGCTGGCCACCGGTGGCGATTTTGCCGCCGCGGGCTTTGGCGTCGTTGACGAACGAATCCATGGCGTCGATGCGCCGGGCGTTAGCCAAGGGCCCCATGCCTATGCCTTTTTCCAGGCCGTCGCCGAGTTTGAGCGACTTGGCATAGTCGGTGAACCGCGTGAGGAAGCGGTCGTAGACCGGCTCCTGGACGTAGAAGCGCGTCGGCGAGATGCAAACCTGGCCGGCGTTACGGAATTTGTACGCCGCGATCGTATCGGCGGATTTCTCCGGATCGGCATCGGCGAACACCACCACCGGCGAATGGCCGCCAAGCTCCATGGTAGCGCGCTTCATTCCCTTGGCCGCGAGCGCGGCCAGATGTTTGCCGACCGGAATTGAGCCGGTGAAAGAAATTTTCCGCACGGCATCCTTGGCGATGAGGTGCTCTGAGATATTTGCTGGTACGCCAAAGACCAGATTGAGCACGCCGGGCGGCAAACCTGCGTCGGCAAAGCAGCGCACCATCTCAACGCAGGCGCCGGGTGTCTCCTCGGACGCTTTAAGGATTAGCGAACAGCCGGCGGCGAGCGCGCCACCGATCTTGCGAGCCGGTGTCAGCGCGGGAAAATTCCACGGCGTGAATGCGGCGACAATGCCGACCGGCTCCTGCACAACGATCTGCCGAATGCCCTTGAAAGCGCCGGGCACGATCCGGCCGTAAGCGCGGCGGCCTTCTTCCGCGTACCACTCGATGATGTCGGCCGAGGTGCGCACTTCGGCACGCGCTTCCGGATACGCCTTGCCTTCCTCTTGCACGAGGGTTTTGGCGATCGCTTCGTGGCGCTCGCGCATGAGGTCAGCGGCCTTGCGCATCACCTTGGCGCGCTCATACGCCGACACCGCGCGCCAGACCGCGAAGCCTTTCTTGGCGGCTTCAAGCGCGCGATCGAGATCGGCGGTGCTGGCGTGCGGCAAGCGCGCCAGCGGTTTTTCCGTCGCCGGATTGATCACGTCCTCGCCGGCGCGGCCGTCGCCGTTGAGCCATTGGCCGTCGATGTAGAGTTCGAGATTGGCGTACATGAGAGACCTCTTGGGTGACCGACGCGTTTATCGGTTATTGGCGAATCTATTTATGGCGAGTGTGCTTGCAGCGACGCCGCGCGCGAACGGATTAGCAGGTTTTGCCATCACATTCACCCCTATCCGGGAAGGGATGCGGAGCCGAAAAGCAAAAGCCCCGGCGACGGCCGGGGCTCGGGTAGATGGAATAAAATCTGCCGTTAGCGGATCACAATTGTCCGTACTTTTTGAGCACAGCGCGGCAGTCGCTGCTGACGCGCCAGCTATGTGCGGCCAGCGTAGCGCCGCAACGAAGCAAACTTTCCCAAGTCATGCCGCTAGAATGGTCACACATCTTGGCTGCCGCAGGTTTGCATGGCGCCAATTCAGCGAGATCGATTGCACTGGCGCTCGTGGTCCAAACACCAGCAAGCACGCAAGCGGCGATGATCATTTTCATGCTGAGACGGGTCCCTCAATTTTTGATTTGAAGGCGCCTGCCTACCCCGAACTTGAAACAAAAGCCACCCTTTTTGTGCGCCGCACAAACGCCCGAATTGGAATAACCTTTCGGAATAACCTTACTCACGAAACCCGGCATAAATCGCAACGATCTCAGTACCTTGCCGCGATCGGAAGTTCCTCGGCTGGGAACAGTGAAATCACAGTGTGGCCTTTGTCGGTGACGACGACCTCCTCCTCGATGCGGGCCGCGGAATAGCCGTCGCTTGCCGGGCAATAGGTCTCCAGCGCGAACACCATGCCTTCCTTGATCACGGTTGGATGGTCCATCGACACCACACGACTGACGATCGGCCGTTCGTGCAGATTCAAGCCCAGGCCGTGCCCGAATTGCAGGCCGAAGGCGGATAGCTCGTCGGGAAACCCGAACTCCTGCGCTTTTGGCCACACGCTGCACACCTGGTCGGTGGTGACGCCAGGCTTGATCAGATCGATCGCCAGATCGAGCCACTCGCGACACTTCTTGTAGGCATCGCGTTGCGACGGTGTGGCGCGGCCGACATTGAAGGTGCGGTAATAGCAGGTGCGGTAGCCCATGAAGCTTTGCAGAATATCGAAGAACACCTGATCGCCGGGTCGGATCATGCGGTCGGTAAAATTGTGAGGATGCGGGTTGCCGCGTTCGCCGGAGATGGCGTTGATCGCTTCCACGTCGTCGGAGCCGTGGCGATAGAGGAACTCGTTGACCAGCGCGACGATGTCGTTTTCGCGGACACCGGGTTTTAGTTTTTCGTCGATCAGCTGATAGGCGCCGTCGACCATCGCGGCGGCGCGATTGAGCAGCGCGATCTCGTCGGCGGATTTCGTCTCCCGCGCTTCGAGCATGATCTGCTGGCCGTCCTTCACTTTCAGCCCGGCCTTTTCCAGCTCGAACATCATCGGCGGCTCGATGATGTCGACGCCGATCGGCATCTTGGCAAGGCCGGCGGATTTAAGGATCGAGGCCATCTCCTCGGCGTGATGCTTCATCAGGCCGAAGGCGGGATCGACGGTGCCGCGTAGCCCGACCAGTCCAGCCTTGCAGTTCTCGGGCTTGAGCCAGGGCGAGTAGAGCCGGTGATGCACCGCAGCCGAGCCGAAATCCCAGAGGATCGGATCGCCGCCGCGCGGGAGAAGCGTCCAGCGCGAGAGCTTGTCACGCGCCCACTCGCCGATCTTGGTCGAGGTGACGTAGCGAATATTGTTGTCGTCAAACAACAACAGCGCGCCGAGGTCGGATGCTTCGAGCGCCGCCTGCGCGCGACCGAGCCGGTAGCGGTGCATGCGCCGGTAATCGACGCGTTCCTCGAAATCGACGGCCATGGTGCCAAGCACCGGCAGATGCCGGCCCCAATTGTACCGCGGGTTGACGTCCTCGGCGCGGATCGTCGTCGGGTCGCGTGTTATTTCGTCCATGGCGTGTTTCCTGTCTTATCCGTCGGCGCGCTGCGCGCGGCCTTCCTCGTGCAGACTATAGCTCTCTGTTCTGTGCTTCGCAGCTTCACGGCATCGGAATCTCGCCGACGTCCTTCGGAATTTTGTAACCGCGCCGTACCGCGGGACGGTTGGCAATCGCGACGTACCAGCGTTTCACGTTCGGATAGGCGTTGAGGTCGATGGTCTGCCATTCGAAGCGCGAGATCCACGGCCAGATCGCGATGTCGGCGATCGAATAGGCATCAGCGACGAATTCGTGGTCCTTGAGCCTCCGATCGAGCACGCCGTAGAGCCGGTGCGCTTCCTTGAGGTAGCGCTCCTCGGCGTAGGGCGCTTTGCCCTTGTTGTATTTCACGAAGTGATGAACCTGACCGAGCATCGGGCCGGGTCCGCCCATCTGCCACATCAGCCATTCGATGACGCGATAACGCGCGTCGCCGGATTTCGGCATCAGCCGGCCGGTCTTGTCGGCGAGATAAATGAGGATGGCGCCGGACTCCATCAGGGTCATGCCAGTGTCGCGATCGGCGATCGCCGGGATGCGATTGTTCGGACTGATTTTCAAAAAGTCCGGAGCGAACTGCTCGTCCTTGCCGATGTCGATCGCGTGCGCGGTGTAGGGCAGTTCCAGCTCTTCAAGTGCGATGGAAGCTTTGCGGCCGTTCGGCGTGGTCCAGGTGTAGAGGTCGATCACCGTTTCATTCCTGTGGTTGTTGCAGTTGCGGACAGGGATTTGCGAAGCGGAATTCAGGCAGTCGCGACTTTGCGCAGCGCTGCGAGATGCGAGGCGATGCCGTCGCGAATTTTTGGGCCGTGCGTCCGCATTTCGACGAATTCCGTTTCGGAAATGAGATCATAGAGTCCCGACTGAAAGCTCGGCCAAGCTTGTGCCGCGGTCCACCAGTTCTGCACCCGGCGCCGGCTGCTAGTCCACACATCAAGCAATCCGAGATAATCAAGACGCGCCGCGAACGGCATCAGATTGATGTCGGCAAGTGTCGGCCCGGCGCCGTGGATCCATGGGCCGCCGCTTTCTGCGAGCGACTCTTCGAGGTGCCTGAAGGCGTTCTCGTAGGCGGCGACCGCATGGACTACGAACGGAGACTGGACGCCATGTTCGTAAGTAGACTTCATGCGGTCGGTGCGCCGCGGGTCGCCGACATTGCGAAAGCGCGCCTGGCGGGTTTCCTCGGGCATGGCTTTCATCCGCTCGCGGAACATCGCGGAAAAGCTGATTACTCCGACGCCTTCAAAAAGGCCCTCGTCGACCATTTTGCTCCATAAACGCATGCGGCTTTGCTGCCACGGATCGGCGGGAACTAGTTTTGGGCCATGTGGAAAAGTCTGGTCGATGTATTCGCAGATCAGCGTTGATTCGATGATCGGTCTGCCATCGTGGACCAGCGTCGGTACTACCCCCTTCGGATTGAGCGCCAGATATTTTGGGTCGTACTGTTCGGCCTTGAACAGATCGATACTGATGGCTTCCCAGTCCAGCCCTTTAGCCCGCAGTGTGATGCGGACCTTTTGGCAGCAGACCGAATTGCCAAAATCATACAGAACGAGATTGCTCACGCCGCCTTCTTCCCCCAAAGCCGGGCCGAGGCGATATCGGCGCCGTCGCGGATCGCCTTGAGCTTGAGCCACACTGCGGGCTCGATCACCCATTCCCGCCGTGTGAAAGTGCCGAAGCCGCAATCGGTCGATGCGACGACGCGCTCGCGGTCGCCGATGACTGCCACCGCCTCCTCAATCCGCCGCGCGACCACTTCCGGGTGCTCGACGAAGTTCGAGGTCGAATTCGACCACGCCCGGGATCAGGATCATGTCCTTGGGGAACGGGACGCGCTTCAGTGCGGTATATTCGTGTGCGTGACGTGGATTGGAAAATTCGATCGACAGCGCTCCAACGTGAGCCTGGTACAGCGCCGGAAGGATCTTATCGAGCGCAATGTCGTGAATGTGCGGCCCTTCCCAGTTGCCGTAGCAAATATGCAGGCGCACCCGGTCCCGCGGGATACCGGCGATCCCTTTGTTGATCATGGCGACGTGCAACTCGACGGCTTTGACGAAGTCGGCGTCCGATCCGTCGCGGTAGAACATGGTACGGTCCATGGCGAGATCGGGTGCATCGATCTGCAGGACGAGCCCGGCCTTGTGGATCGCCATGTACTCGTTGCTCATTTCGCGCGCGAGCGCGGCGAGGTAAGCCTCATTGGTGTCGTAGAACGCGTTGAGCATTGTCGAAGCGATTATGCCCGGTGAGGGCGCGGTCATGAAGTTTTCGGCAAATGGCTTGCCTTCTGCTGCAATGCGTTTGAAGCGCGCGATCTCACCCTCGATCGCCGATGTGTCGTGATAGTGCAGCTCGCTTTGGGCCTGCGGCGCGTTCTGCTGACGGCTCACGTTCGGAAAGCGGCGGTTGATATATTGCGCGAGCTCCGGGAACTCCTCAAACTCGCGGCCGCGCCGGCGCTTGGATTCGCCGCCAAAACCCGACATGCGCGCCGGCACGTAGGTCTGAAAGCCGACCCGCTGCTGTTCACCATCATTGCCACTGTCGATGCCGGCCTCTTTTTGTTTGGCGACCACGTGGCGCACCGCCTTGTCCATCTCGGCATCGAGCTGTGCGGGATCGTAGCTTTCGCCGGCTTCGCGCCGGACCAGAAGCTCGCTCAAGGCTTCGGTGCGCGGCAGGCTGCCGACATGGGTGGTGAGGATGCGGTCGCGGCTGACGATCATGCTACTTGCTCCGGCGGCAGGCGTTGTTGTTGCGGCTTCTCATAGCGCAATTATGCCGCTCTGACATTGCCTTGCCGCCGAATTTTGCGGTCGGCATAATGTGACGCGGTGGGCACACCGTGGGCACAAACGGTGGCTCGGGAGGATATGCCGCGATGAATGTCGCTCAGCCGACCCCGCCGCAGCGCGCGTCTGCGGATATGATTCCGCGCGATTACAACTTCGCCGCCGATATCCTCAAGCGCAATCTTGAGGCCGGCCGCGCCGACAAGCTCGCCTACATTGATTCGCGCCAGGGCTGGACGTATGGCGATCTAGCAACTCGTGTCGAGCGGTTCGGGCACTTGTTGCGCTCGCTCGGTGTGCGCCGCGAGGAGCGGATCCTTATCTGTTTGCTTGACGGTATCGATTGGCCGACCGCTTTCCTTGGTGCGATCAAGGCGGGTGTCGTGCCGGTGCCGGTCAATACGCTGCTCACGTCTGATGATTACCGTTTCATGCTCGATGACAGCCGGGCGCGGCTCCTGGTTGTGTCCGAAGAATTGTTTCCGAAATTTGCCGACCTGATCGGCCCGAGCGTGGACCTTGACCACGTCGTCGTGTCCGGAGCGAACGGATTTGGTCATCCGCTGTTCGAGGACATGCTCGCTGACGCCGACGCCGAGCCCGTGACCGCGTCGACGGTACGCGACGACATTTGTTTTTGGCTCTACACGTCGGGCTCGACCGGCAAACCAAAAGCTGCGGTGCACACCCATGCCGATCTAAAGCTCACTGACGAACTTTACGGCAAGCCGTTCCTCGGCATCTCCGAAAGTGACGTGTGCTATTCGGTAGCTAAGCTGTTTTTCGCTTACGGCATGGGCAATGCGCTCACCTTTCCGCTGTCAGCCGGCGCGACGACGATATTGCTGCCGGATCGGCCGACGCCGGAAGCGGTCGCCGAAATTCTCAAGCAACACCAGGTCACCGTGTTTTATGCGGTGCCGACCTTCTATGCCGGGTTCCTCGCGAGCCCCGCCGCTCCCGAACGCTCAGCGTTAAAAATTCGGCGGTGTGTTTCAGCCGGCGAAGCGCTGCCGGCCGACGTCGGCCGCCGCTGGAGCGAGCGGTATGGCGTCGACATTCTCGACGGCATCGGCTCGACCGAAATGCTGCACATCTTTGTTTCCAATCGCGCCGGCGAAGTGAAATACGGTACCACCGGCAAGCCGGTACCGGGCTACGACGTTCGTCTGATCGATGACGATGGTGCGATCGTCAAAACTCGCGGCGAGATGGGCGAGCTTCAGGTGCGCGGGCCGACCAGCGCACTGATGTACTGGAACAATCGTGAGCAGTCGCGCACGACGTTTCTCGGCGAGTGGACGCGCTCGGGCGACAAATACATTGAGGATGAGGACGGCTACTTCGTTTATTGCGGCCGCCGCGACGACATGCTCAAGGTCTCAGGCATGTATGTCTCGCCGTTCGAGGTTGAGGCGGCACTGCAAGGCCATCCCGACGTGCTTGAAGCGGCGGTCGTCGGCTGGCCGGATGTTGATACGCTGATCAAGCCGAAGGCCTTCGTGGTGCTGAAGGCGCCGGAAAAAGCCGGCGACGATCTGGCGCGTACATTGCAGGATTATTGCCGCACGAGGCTCGCTCCGTTCAAATATCCGCGCTGGCTGGAATTCCGTGGCGAGCTGCCGAAAACAGCGACCGGGAAAATCCAGCGTTTCAAGCTACGAGCCGAGGCGCAACCGAACTGATGCGGCTACTTGCGTTAAGAGTTTACGGGTATTACTACGACGCTGTCCGTTGGCGCGCCGCGGTAGCTCAGCTGGTAGAGCACCGCATTCGTAATGCGGGGGTCGGGGGTTCGAAATCCCTTCCGCGGCACCAATGTTTGTAAATTTTTCACCGGCAGAAGCGGGCCACTTCCGCGGTGGCCATCGCGGTTCAATCCTCGAAGGTTTGCCGCCATGGACTTGAACCATCTGGCCTGGCCTTTTTTTGATTCCGTCTGTGTCGAATTTGCGAAAAGCTTCGATTATTGGTCGCGAGCCGAACTTGCCGGTTTCGAACACGACGAGGGCGGCGACGGCGCAGCCGCGCGGCAAATCTTTGAGAGACTTGGTGCCGCTGGCTGGTTGCAAAGTACGCTGCCGGTGCAAACGGCCGCTGCGACACCCGCCAAGACAGGCGCCAAAATCAGCCTCCGCCACGTCAGCGTGATGCGCGAGATCAGCGCCTTCTCGTCGGCGATCGCCGATGTGGCGCTGTCCGAACCCTGGCTCGCCATCCTGCCGGTTGCGCTTTATGGCTCGCGCGAAATGCAAGACGAACTGTTGCCAGGCTATCTTGGCGGGCGGCTGCTTCCTGCTTTCGCTCTCTCGGAACCTGGCGCCGGGTCAGACGCGGCCGCGATCACGACAACCGCGCGTCGCGACGGCGATCAATACATTATCAACGGTCGCAAGACCTGGACGTCAAATTCCGGGTTGGCGGACTTGTACGTCGTGTTCGCCCGCGTGGAAGGGCAGCACGGCACCAGCGGAATTTCGGCTTTCGCGGTCGACGGCAGCGAACGCGGCATCGTGCTTGAGGAGCGCCTTTCGGTTTTGTCGCCGCACGCGGTCGGAACTTGGGCGCTGGAGAATTGCAGGGTGCCCGTGCGCCGGTTGATCGGCGAATTGGGGCAAGGCTTCAAAATCGCGATGCGCGTTCTTGAACTGTTTCGGCCGACCGTGGGCGCAGCAACGCTGGGCCTGGCGCGCCGCGCGATGGAGGAGGCGACGAGGCGCAGCCTCGATCGGACGGCGTTCAACAAGCCGATCGCCGAACATCAGTTAATCCAGGCCAAGCTTGCCGACATGGCGGTGGGCATCGATGCGGCCGCGTTATTGGTCTACCGCGCGGCCTGGCAACACGACGCCACCGAGCAAAGCATTTCGCGCGAGGCGGCAATCGCAAAGCTGTTCTCGACCGAGACGGCCTTCGAGATCATCGATCAGGCTTTGCAAATTTTCGGCGGGCTTGGCGTGGTTCGAGGTACTACCGTCGAGCGCCTGTTTCGGCACTCGCGGGCGTTTCGAATTTTCGATGGAACGAGCGAGATTCAGCAGCTCATTATCGCCAGACATTTGCTGCAGAATCGATAAACTTCCGGAATCCCAAATTATTTTTGCCGAGCTTTAGGCTGCGCGCTTGATCTTATACGGACGAACCAAAAGTTCTGCGGGGATTTTCCACCCGCCGCTAATGGCGTGAATCATGTCGACTGTGAGCACGCGCCGCCGGGCCAGAATTTCCGAGGCACGTGACCGCGAACCGATCAGTTCGGCGAGTTCTGCCTGGGTGTGGCCTAGTTCGCTGATAGCGTAGTGAAGCACGTCGATTGGATCAAAGCGATCATCCGTACCAATCGGCCACCGTTTCGCTTCGTAGATGTCAACGAGTGCGAGAAGCACGTCGAGCTTGTCGCCTGCCTTGGTCCCTTCTCGTGCGCCCCAACATGCTTCGATTTCGGCAAGCGCCGCCCGGTGATCTTTGTCCGACCTGATCAATTTGACGTCCATTACCTATTTCCTTCGGAACTGCGACACCACCAGAGCATCGATGCGATCATATTCAGCATGGGTTCCAATAAATTTTACGAACGCCGTTTGCCGGCGAAAATCGAAAGCGGCTACCAAACGGTAGTTTCCTCCGGCAACCTCAAACCTGATGCGCTCGCGATTTAGCACCTTCGCCTTCGGCGCCGCCTTCCGGACTTCGTCTGTTGAAGTCCAGTGCGCGGCTCGTACCAGCCTATACCAGCGTTCGAGCGAAACCTCCGCTTCCGGATGTTTGCTCCAAAATGTGACGAGCACGTTGCGAGCAATGACCCGCATAACACATCATAACATGTTCCCGCAACGGGAACAACAGCTTTTCAAGTCTGTAACGAAGAAGACGCGATCGGCATGTCTGTGTAGATTTTGTACTTCTGAGTCCGCGGCTTGTCCTTGTCTTCGTCGCGAAGATATTCCACCGAGCTTCTCGCCAAATAAGCCATCGGCAGGATCATGACGCGAATAAAGCGCGTCTGCCGGTTCGCGGCTTGGGCAAAGACCGGCTCCGGTCCGCTTTCGTACCAGGCACCTCCCGGTCCGTAAGAAGTCGAGTCGCCGGCCGTGTCGATGCGGATGCCGCCTTCGAGCAGGCAGCGGATGCCCGGCCCTTGATGCCGGTGCAGATAGGCGCAGCCGTCGGGCGGAAAGGCGACGCTGTCGCCGCGCAGAAGGAGCGGGCCCTTCGGCAGCTTGTCGAGGTTCACCGTGAGCTTTTCACGCGAGGCGATCGTCGCGCCGGGCCGCGATCGATCGGAAGAATCGGATGCGGCAAGCTCCCAACGCCAGACGGTTGCTCCTTCCGGACCGCCTTTGAGCCGGGTAGCGCTGTCACCGCCGAAACCCTCGTCGCTCTGCATCATACGGTCGGCGATGGCAATCGATCCGTGGACCACATAGATCAGGTGCGGCAACGCCGGCACCGCCAGCTCGGCGCCGTCATTCGCCAGAATATCCTCGTAGAGCCGAAGCACCGGGGGCATCGCTTTTCTCCTCCTGCGTTACGCGCGGACGAGGCATGAGTTTCCGCGCGGATGGGCTTGGGCGCAATGGGTTTACACCTGTGCACGGCCCTTGCTAAATCGCGCCGGCCAGCATCGGCGAAAGCAATAACAAAAGTGGGCCGACGGGAGGGAATTGATGCAACGAACTACGCCACCGTTTCGCGCGGACCATGTAGGGAGCCTGCTGCGGCCGCCGGCGATCAAGAAGGCGCGGGCGAAACGCGCGCGTAATGAGATTACGGCAGAGGCGCTGCGCGCAGTCGAAGACCGTGAGATCGAAAAAGCGATTAAGAAGCAGGAAGACATCGGGCTCAAGCTTGCCACCGACGGCGAGTTGCGCCGCTCCTGGTACCAGTTCGATTTCCTCAAGGAATTGCAGGGCGTCGAGCTTTACCAAGTCGCCGAAGGCATTACGTTTCATGGCGTGAAAACCAAGGCCGAGAGCGTGCGAACGATCGGCCGCGTCGACTTCACGACCCATTCGCACCTTGACGACTTTCGCTTTGTCAAATCGCACACGCGGGTCACGCCGAAAATGACCATTCCGGCGCCGAACATGCTGCATTTCCGGCCGGGCCGGAGTTCGATCAGCAACCAGGTCTATCGCGATCTTGAGCCCTTTTTCGATGATGTCGCCAACGCCTCCCGCAAGGCGGTGCGCGCGTTCTATGATGCAGGGTGTCGTTATTTGCAGTTCGACGACACTACCTGGTCGATGATGTGCGACGAGCGCGAACTTGCCCATTCGCGCGAGCGAGGCGATCAGCCGGAAAAGCTTCCGGCCACGTATGCACGCATGATCAACCGCGCGCTCGAAGGCAAACCGGCCGATATGACGGTCACCATGCATTCCTGCCGCGGCAATTTCCGCTCCACCTTCATCGCTTCGGGCGGCTACGATCCATTTGCCGAACGGCTGTTCAACGAAGTCAATGTTGACGGCTATTTCCTCGAATATGACGACGAGCGCTCCGGCAGCTTTGAACCGCTGCGGTTTTTCCCGAAGGGCAAGAAGCAGCTGGTGCTCGGGCTGATCACTTCCAAAAGCGGCGCGTTGGAGAAAAAGGACGACATCAAACGGCGGATCGAGGAGGCGACCAAATACGTGGCGCTCGATCAACTCTGTCTGTCCCCGCAGTGCGGCTTCGCCTCGACCGAGGAAGGCAACGTGCTGACCGAAGACGAGCAATGGGCGAAGCTGCGTCTCGTCGTCGAAGTCGCCGACGAAGTGTGGGGCTAAAACATGCAGCGAACCGAGCCGCCATTTCGCGCCGATCACGTCGGCAGTCTTTTGCGCACGGCGGCGCTCAAACAGGCGCGCGAGAGACGCACTCGCGGCGAAATCAGCGCCGAGGCGCTCAAGCAGATCGAAGATCGCGAGATTGAAGGCATCATCCGCAAGCAGGAAGCGGTTGGGCTTCGCGGCGTGACCGATGGCGAGTTTCGCCGCGTTTCCTGGAACTACGATTTCCTCGAACAGCTCGACAACGTCGAGTCCTACGTCGGCGAGCGCAAGATCAAGTTCACCAGCGCCGGCCCCCAGCCGCGCCCGATCCTGTTGCGCGTGATTGGCAAGCTCGGCGGCTACAAGCCGCATCCGATGATCGAGGATTTCAAATTCTTGAAGGCGCACACCAGGCAGACCGCCAAGGTGACGATCCCGTCGCCGTCGTCGCTGCACTTCCGGTACGGCCGCGACGTCGTGCCGGAATCGATCTACCCGTCGATGGACGACTTCTATCGCGATCTCGGTCAAACCTATCGCAAGGTGGTGCACGCGTTCGTCGACGCCGGTTGCCGCTATCTGCAGCTCGACGAAGTCAACCTCGCGTATTTGTGCGATCCATCGCTCCGCACCCACATCACGGCGCGCGGCGAGGATCCGGAGACGCTGCCTAAGATTTATGCCGGCATGATCAACGCCGCGATAGCCGATATCCCGGCCGATATGACGATCACCATGCACCTGTGCCGCGGCAATTTTCGCTCGAGCTTTGCCGCCAGCGGCGGCTACGATCCGGTCGCCGAAGTGCTGTTCAACGACATTAAGGTGCATGGCTACTTTATGGAATACGACAGCGACCGTGCCGGCGGCTTCGAGCCGCTGCGGTTCGTGCCGAAGGACAAAACGGTGGTGCTCGGACTTATCACCAGCAAAACCGGGAAGCTCGAAAGCCGCGACGAGATCAAGCGGCGGATCGAGCAGGCGGCGAAGTTCGTGCCGCTTGATCAGCTTTGTCTGTCGCCGCAATGCGGCTTTGCTTCGACTGAAGAAGGTAATGTCCTGTCAGAGGACGAGCAATGGGCGAAACTGCGCATGATTGTCGAAATCGCCGAGGAAGTGTGGGGAAAATGACGCAACGAACCAAACCGCCATTTCGTGCCGATCATGTGGGCAGCCTACTGCGGCCGGCAGCGCTTAGAGATGCGCGCGTGCGCCACGCCAAAGGCGAAATCACGGCCGGCGCGCTGAAGGTCGTGGAAGACCGCGCGATCGAAGACATCATCAAAAAGCAGGAGGCGGTCGGCCTGCAAGCAATCAGCGACGGCGAGTTCCGCCGCTCGTGGTGGCATCTCGATTTCCTGTGGGGTCTCGACGGCGTCGAGCGTCACGTGATGGATAGCGGTATCGCTTTTGCCGCCGTCACCACCCGCAATGAAGGCGTGCGCGTCACCGGCAAGATCGGTTTTTCCGGCCATCCGATGCTGGAGCACTTCAAATTTCTCAAAGCGCATACTGGCCGGACGCCGAAAATGACGATTCCCGCGCCGTCCGCGCTCTATGGCCGGCCGGTACGGACACCGATCGACAAGGCGATCTACCCGAACCTCGATACATTCTTCGCCGATCTTGGTCAGGCCTACAAAAAAGCGGTGCGGGCTTTCGCCGACGCCGGATGCCGCTACATACAGCTCGACGAAGTGTTCATCGCCATGTTGTGCGATCCGAAATATTGCCAGCAGATGCGGGACCGCGGCGATGACCCCGACTATCTGGCCGGCGTTTACGCCGATCTCATCAACGAAGCGATGTCGGATATTCCCCCCGACATGACGGTGACGATGCATCTGTGTCGTGGCAACTACAAGTCGACCTTCATGGGCAGCGGCGGTTACGATGCGATGCAGGAAGTCCTGTTCGACCGCATCAAGGTGCACGGCTACTTCATGGAATATGACTCCGCGCGCGCCGGCGGCTTTGAGCCGTTGAAGCGGCTGCAGAAGGGGCGTCTTGCGGTGCTTGGTCTGGTGACGACCAAAACCGGCGAGCTGGAAAGCAAGGACACAATCAAGCGCCGGATCGAGGAAGCGGCGAAGTTCACCGATCTCGAACAGTTGTGTCTGTCGCCGCAATGCGGCTTCGCTTCGACCGAGGAAGGCAATACGCTTGCCGAGGAAGAACAATGGGCGAAGCTCAAGATGATCGTCGACGTCGCCGAGGAGGTCTGGGGGTAGCCGATGCCGGGCATCGTAGAAGGCAAAGTCGCGATCGTAACCGGCGCCGGGCGCGGCATCGGCCGTGCTATCGCGCTGTTGATGGCGGAGGAAGGCGCCCGTGTCGTGGTCTGCGACATTGGCGCCAGTCTTGAAGGCGCCGGCACCGATGCCGGACCGGCGCAGACTGTGGTCGAAGAAATAAAGAAAATTGGCGGCAAAGCGATCGCCTCAACGTTATCGATCAGCGAACCGGCCAATGGCGACAAGATCGTCCAGACGGCGCTTGATGCTTTCGGTCGCGTCGACATCCTCGTCAACAACGCCGGCATCCTGCGCGACCGGATTTTTCATCGCATGAGCTGGTCCGACTGGTCCGACGTGATCAACGTCCACCTCAACGGCAGCTTCATTATGAGCCGCGCTTGCGCGACGGCTTTTCGCGAGCAGAAGTCCGGCGCTTACGTGCATATGACGTCGACATCCGGGCTGATCGGCAATTTCGGCCAGGCCAATTACATGGCGGCCAAGCTCGGCATTCTCGGCCTCTCGCGCGGCATTGCGCTCGACATGGCACGCTTCAATGTGCGCTCGAATTGCGTGTCGCCGTTCGCCTGGACGCGCATGGTGCAATCGATCCCCGCCGAAACCGAAGATGAAAAGGCGCGGGTCGCCCGCGCCGCCCAAGTGACACCGGAGAAAGTAGCGCCGTTGGTGGTTTATCTGGCGTCGGATAAGGCCGACGGCATAACCGGTCAGATTCTATCGGCGCGCAACAACGAAATCTATCTGTTCAATCAGAACCGTCCGATCCGGACCCTCCATCGCTCCGACGGTTGGACGCCGCAAAAGCTCGCCGACCAGCTCAAGAGCGCGTTCGCCACCTCGTTCACGCCGCTCGAGCGATCGCCGGAAGTCTTTTCATGGGATCCGGTGTGATGGAAGCTTTCATCGACGTCATGCCCGGCCTTGTGCCGGCATCCACGTCTTTAAGTTCGCATGAGGCAAGAAAGACGTGGATGGCCGGGACGAGCCCGGCCATGACGGGGAGCCAATGACCATCGTCTACGACAAGCTGATGGCGCTCGAGATAACGCCGGCGGAGCAAATCTACGACGCCAAGGACTGCATGCTCTACGCGCTTGGCTGTGGCCTCGGCCACGACCCGATGAACGAGGACGAGCTCGCCTTTGTCTATGAAAAGAATCTCAAAGTGCTGCCGACCATGGCCACGGTGCTGGCGCACAGCGGCTCGCTCGCTCGAAATCCCGACAGCGGCATCGACTGGGTGATGGTGGTCAACGGCGAGCAGGGCTTTACGCTGGAGCGGCCGCTTGCCGGAGAGGGTGCGCTGATCGGCAAAACGCGTATCGTCGAAGTCATCGACAAGGGAGCGGGTAAGGGCGCGCTGCTTTTGACGGAACGCAAAATCACCGACAAGGCTTCCGGCGCGCTGGTCGGCACTGTGACGCAGACGATCTTCTGCCGCGGCGATGGCGGGTTCGGTGGTCCACCGCGGCAGTCGCCACCGCCGCATCCAATCCCGTCGCGCGCCCCGGATGCGGTTTGCGATTTCGGCACGCGTCCGGAGATGGCGCTGATCTATCGCTTGAGCGGTGATTATAATCCGCTGCACGCCGAACCTGCTGCAGCAAAAGCCGCAGGCTTCGACCAGCCGATCCTGCACGGGCTCGGCACGTTCGGCGTGTCGGGCCACGCTTTGCTTAAAACCATGTGCGGCTACGATCCAGCACGGCTCAAGTCATTCTCCTGCCGGTTTTCCGCGCCGGTGTTTCCCGGCGAAACAATTCGCACCGAAATGTGGCGCGACGGCCCGGTTGTGAGTTTTCGCGCGCGCGTTGTCGGACGTGACGTCGTGGCAATCAACAACGGTCGCGCTGAGGTAACGTCGTGAATGAGGCCGCCGACCTCGCACCGATCCGCGAGGCGGTGCGGGCGCTGTGCGCGAATTTTCCCGGCGAATATTGGCGCCGCCTCGACCGCGAGCGCGCCTATCCGGAGGAGTTCGTCGCAGCCTTGACCAACGCCGGCTTTCTCGCCGCGCTGATCCCGGAAGAATATGGTGGCAGCGGGCTTTCCATGACCGCGGCCACGGCGATCATGGAGGAAATTCAGGCGGCGGGCTGCAACGGCGCCGGCTGTCACGCGCAGATGTACACGATGGGGACGGTGCTGCGACACGGCAGCGCCGACCAAAAAAAACGCTATCTGCCCGGGATCGCGCGCGGCGAGCTCCGCCTGCAAGCTTTCGGTGTCACAGAGCCGACTTCCGGCACTGACACGCTGAGCCTTCGCACCACGGCAACGCGCGACGGCGACTCTTACGTCATCAACGGCCAGAAGATATGGACCTCACGCGCCGAGTATTCCGATCTCATGTTGCTGCTCGCGCGTACCACGCCGCGGGAGCAGGCGAAGTCGCGCACCGGCGGCCTCTCGGTCTTTTTGCTCGACATGCGCGCGGTGAAGGGCAAGGGCCTGACCATTCGCCCAATCCGCACCATGATGAATCACGCCACCACCGAGGTGTTCTTCGAGAACGTGCGGATACCCGCTGACGCTCTCGTCGGGGTGGAAGGCGATGGCTTCCGCTACATCCTTTCCGGCATGAACGCCGAGCGTATTCTGATCGCCGCCGAGTGCATTGGCGATGCCAAGTGGTTCATCGACAAGGCCGCGTCCTATGCGCGTGAGCGCGTGGTGTTCGGCCGGCCGATCGGACAGAACCAGGGCGTCCAGTTTCCGATCGCACGGTCTTACATCGACATGCGCGCCGCCGAATTGATGGTGCGCGAGGCCGCGGCCCTTTACGAAGCCGGCAAAGACTGCGGCGCGGAAGCAAATATGGCGAAGCACCTCGCCGCCGAAGCGTCGTGGGCAGCCGCCGACATGTGCCTGCAGACCCACGGCGGTTTTGGTTTCGCTGAGGAATTCGACATCGAGCGCAAGTTCCGCGAAACCAGGCTCTACACGGTAGCGCCGATCTCCACCAACCTCGTACTCTCATATATCGCCGAGCACGTGCTCGGGTTGCCGCGGTCATATTAGGTATTCCCTCCGTCATGGCCGGGCTTGTCCCGGCCATCCACGCCTTTAATGTCGACCCAATCGAAAGACGTGGATGCCCGGCACGGGGCCGGGCATGACGACGTTAGAATTGCAAAATGACGCTGCCGCTCTCCGGTCTTCTGGTCGTATCGCTCGAACAGGCGGTCGCTGCGCCGATGTGCACCTGCCGGCTCGCCGATGCGGGCGCGCGGGTGATTAAGGTCGAACGGCCCGAGGGCGATTTCGGCCGCTACTACGATGGCTTCGCACACGGCGAGTGCAGTTATTTTGTTTGGCTCAACCGCGGCAAGGAATCGGTGGTGCTCGATCTCGGCAAAGCCGATGACAAGGCTCTGCTCGAAGCCATGCTCAGGCACGCCGATATCTTCGTGCAGAATCTTAAACCCGGCACGATCGGCAAGCTCGGATTTCCGATCGCGCGGCTGCGGCGCGATTATCCGCGCCTGATTTGTTGCTCGATCTCCGGCTTTGGCGACAGCGGACCTTTTGCCAGCCGCAAGGCCTACGATCTTCTGATTCAAGCGGAAGTCGGCCTGGCGTCGATCACCGGCACGACAGAGCCGTCGCGGGTCGGCGTATCGGTGGTCGATGTTTCGACCGGAATGAACGCTTACGAAGCGATCCTTGAAGCGCTGCTGGCGCGGCAACGGACCGGCGAAGGCGCCGAGCTTTCGCTTTCGATGTTCGATTCGATTGCCGACTGGATGGCGGTCCCGCTGATGCAGCAGGAAGCAGGCAAGCCGCCGCAACGGGTCGGTCTGACCCATTCCTCCATCGCGCCCTACGGAGCATTCCCGACCCGCGATGGCGCGCAAATCCTCATCGGCATTCAGAACGACCGCGAATGGCGCGTGCTGGCCGAAATAGTCCTGGGCGACGCCGATCTCGCCGCCGATCCGGGCTTCGCCACCAACCAGGCCCGCGTGCAGCGGCGCGCGGAAACCGACGGCAAAGTTGCCGCCAAGACCCGCATCTTCGATGCCGAGCAACTCATTCAAAAACTCACCGCCGCCGATATTGCGTTCGCGCGCATCAACGACGTCGCGGGCCTTGCGCGTCATCCGCATCTGCGGCGCATCACCGTGGGGACGCCGAGCGGCCCGGTGTCATATCCCGCGCCGGCCGAACGGCATGCCTCGGCATCACGTCATTATGGTCCGGTGCCTGCACTCGGCGAACATACGGATAAAGCTCGCGCGGAATTCCTGCCGTCACCGGTCACAGCACAGTAGCGAGCGGAGAAATACGATGGACATCGGTTTCATTGGTCTCGGCAATATGGGCTCGCACATGGCGCGGCGCCTCGTTGAAGCCGGGCACCACGTCATCGTTTACGACACCCGCCAGGAAGCGATCGGCAATCTTGCGGCGATTGGCGCGGTCGCCGCGCGCTCGCCCGCGGAGGTCGCCGACGCGGCCGAAACGGTCATGGCGAGCCTGCCGACACCGGATATCGTGCTCGCGGTTGCGACCGGCCCGAACGGCGTCATCGAGGGCAAACGCGTCCGCCGCTTCGTCGATCTTTCGACCACTGGTGCGGTCATGGCTGAGCGGGTCTTCAAGCTCCTTGCCAAGCGCGACATCGTGCAGATCGACTGTCCGGTCAGCGGCGGCGTGCCGGGCGCCGAGCACGGTACGCTCGCGCTGATGACCTCCGGCCCGCGCGCCGAAATTGCGAAAATCGAACCGGCGCTCGTGGCGATCGGAAAGCTTTTCTATCTTGGCGAACATCCTGGCGCTGGGCAGACGATGAAGCTCGTCAACAACGTGCTGTCGGCTACCGCGATGGCGGCAACATCGGAAGCCATGGTGACTGGAATGAAAGCCGGGCTCGATCCACGCCTGATGCTCGACGTGATCAATTCCGGGACCGGCCGCAACACGGCGACCGAGGACAAATTCGCCAAAGCCGTCCTGCCTGGGACGTTTGATCTCGGCTTCACCGCTGGATTGTTGATGAAGGACGTCAATCTCTTCCTTGCCGAGCGCGAGGTGCTGGGCGTGCCAACCGACGTGATCGCAACAGTAGCGAAGGCGCTGAAGCTGACCTGCGATGAAATTGGGCCGGACGCCGACATCAGCGCAATCATTCAGCCAATCGAAAACCGCGCTGGCGTTAAGGTGCGCGCGCCGCGCAACTGATGAATTGACCGATAGCAGCCTTTGCGCGTTCGAAGTCGGTCCGCCTGCCGAAAAAATTGCCGCAAAATCAATGGCGGACGCGCGTTTCAACACAAAGAAACTTTGTGTGATCGCGGTCACTTCGCCAACGCGGCGAGCGAAGTAGGTTGTCATTAACGAAATGGCTTGGTTCGCCGCGCGGTACCGCGATCCCCCCCGACCCCCCCGTGGGCCTGGCGGCGACCACCAAGGGGTGAAATCTCGGTCCCCAAACACCCCTACGGCCCTTTATAGGGTCGACTGGACCCGCCCGGATCGAAAGATCCGGGCGGTCTTTTATTGCCGTAATTTCTGCCGCATGCTTGGGTTAAAAGCTGTGTGCAGAGGGGGCCATGGAATCTGCGCCAAAAGTCAGTCGTTCCGGACCGAGCCTGTTGTCGGGCTTGCCGAAACGGCTCGCGACCGACCTGTTTGTGGGTGCCAAGCCGATGAAGCTTGCCGCCGACGAAGTTCTTTTTCTATCCGGCGACCCTGGCGACGGCTGCTACCGGATCGAGGACGGCTTGCTCAAAGTGGCGATGGTTTCGCGCACTGGCAGCGAACGCATCCTCGCGTTCCTTGGAGCGGGAGCGATTGTCGGCGAACTTTCGATGATTGATGGCCGGCCGCGTTCGGCGTCGGTGGTGGCGGTGCGTGCCGCGATGCTGAGCTTTCTCAGCCGCAGTTCGTTCGAGTCTTTTGCCCAAAAGAATCCCGAGGTCTACAAATCGCTGGTCACGATCCTCTCCACGCGCTTGCGCGAAACCGACGTGGTGATCGCGGCGGGAAGTTTTCTGCCGCTCAAAGGCCGCGTCGCTTCGACGCTCCTCGAACTCGCTGAAAATTTTGGTCAAGATGTCGGCTCGGGCCGCATCGTCATTCGCCAAAAGATCGGCCAGAGCGATATTGCCGCCATGGCTGGCATTGCGCGCGAGAACGTCAGCCGCATTCTCAATGACTGGAAGCGGCGCAAGCTGGTCAGCCGGTTGTCCGGGTACTATTGCCTTGAGAACAAGTCGCAGCTCGAACGAGAAGCCGAACTGTGACGGCATCGGTATACGTTCCGGTCCGGCCCGCCAAGATCTTGCCCTCCATGAAAACCCCCGTACTTGCCGATTTCCGCCGCATCGTCGTGAAGGTCGGCTCTTCGCTTCTTGTCGACTCGCAAGCCGGCGGCCTCAAGGAATCCTGGCTCGCTTCGCTGGTCGCGGATCTTGCCGAATTTCACCGTGACAAACGCGACGTGTTGGTGGTCTCCTCCGGCGCCATTGCGCTTGGCCGCGCGGTACTCAAACTCTCCGGCGGCCCGCTCAAACTCGAGGACGGCCAGGCCGCGGCGGCGGTCGGCCAGATCGCATTGGCTCGCACCTGGACGGAAGCGTTGTCTCGTCACGGTATTGTAGCGGGTCAAGTGCTGGTGACGCTTGGCGATACCGAGGAGCGGCGGCGCTATCTGAATGCGCGCTCCACCATCGACACGCTCTTGGCGTGGCGTGCGCTGCCGGTCATCAACGAGAACGATACAGTGGCGACCAACGAAATTCGCTACGGCGACAACGACCGGCTTGCTGCGCGCGTCGCCACGATGGTGAGCGCCGATCTTCTGATCCTGCTGTCGGATGTCGACGGGCTCTACGACGCTCCGCCCGATACGGCTGCGTCAGCGCAGCACGTACCGTGCGTTCCGCGTATCACGCCTGAGATCGAGGCAATGGCCGGCGCGGCGCCGTCAGAGCTGTCGCGCGGCGGTATGCAGACCAAGATCGAAGCGGCACGGATTGCCACCAACGCCGGCACACACATGGTCATCGCGTCTGGCCGCGTTGAGCATCCGTTACGCGCCATCAAAGAAGGCGCACGCTGCACATGGTTTCTCACGTCGGCTAATCCGGTGACGGCGCGGAAGAAATGGATCGCCGGTGCGCTCGAGCCCAAGGGCATTCTCGTGATCGACGCCGGTGCGGTCGCGGCGTTGCGGCGGGGTAAGAGCTTGTTGCCGGCCGGAGTCGTCGCCGTCGAAGGTAGCTTCACGCGTGGTGATGCGGTGGTCATCCGCGGTCCGACCGGTGCGGAAATCGGCCGCGGTCTGTGTGCCTATGACCTCGAGGATGCGCTGAAAATCAGAGGCCGTCCGTCTGCTGATATCGTGGTGCTGCTCGGCTTTGACGGCCGCGCCGAGATGGTTCACCGCGACGATTTGGTCGTCAGCCCCGAATGATGGCAGTCGGTCGAAAGAAGAGAACCCCGGCCGCCTGAGCGACCGGGGTTCACGCCGGGTGATTGAGGGTGAGGGGCTGGGGGGCTTCGCCCGGCGCCACCCAGTCAACGTTCATCCCGTCAGGCGGTTCCTCGCCGGGCCGAGAATTTTTCCCGTGCCCTCGGGGAACGCCGTTTCGGCTGGGATCGCTTGGAGTTGGAGGGTCGCCGGGTCGCTTGCGCCCGCGCCGCTCTCACCGAAGTTGGTCCGGAAAAGTTCCCCCGAACATTGATGCGGTTGCCGTCAGGCAGCATGAGATAACGCGCAATCACGCGCAGTTTCCCGTCGCCGCCACCGTATCCCTCGACCACGTAAGTAGCGCCGACCGGCAAGCGCTGCGGCACGCTGGCGGAGCAATCTGCTGTCGATACGCCCATAGGATCCTCTCCTTTGAAACCTTGTACGAAAACGCTGTCTTTCCCAGACAGGTTCCTTCGAATGTGTGACCGGCCAACGAATGGTTGTGGACCGTTGTGGACAACCCGGGGTGCCCAGCTCGGGTTAAGCCTCCTCGCCGGGCCGGACTGAACATGGTAGGAACGGTCCGAACGTTAGACGGATCAAGGCGATGAATGCTCCGCTCAAAGCGGTGGAGAGTGCCGGAAAGCTTGACGCGGCCATGCGTGAGATCGGTCGCGATGCGCGCCGGGCTGCGCGGGTACTGGCGCTGGCACCGGCGGCGCGGAAGAATCGTGCGCTTGCAGCCATGGCGAAGGCTGTGCGCGGCGCGCATTCGGCGATCCTTGCCGCCAATGCCGAGGATGTGGCGGAAGCAAAGTCCAAGGGCGCGACGGCCGCCTTTCTTGACCGTCTGACTCTCGATGCGAAGCGGATCGAAGCCATGGCGGCGGGGCTCGACGTCATCCGCAAGCTCAAGGATCCGGTTGGTGTCGTCATGGCGACTTGGCGCCGTCCGAACGGAATGCGCATCGAGCGCGTGCGGGTGCCGCTCGGCGTTGTCGGCGTTATCTACGAGAGCCGGCCTAACGTCACAGCCGATGCAGCGGCGCTTTGTTTGAAGGCCGGGAATGCCGTGATCTTGCGCGGCGGCTCCGAAAGCTTCCGCTCGGTGCGGGCGATTCACGCGGCGCTGGTCGAGGGTCTCGCCGCAGCCGAACTGCCGACGGCCGCAATTTCGCTGGCGCCAACGCGGGACCGTGCCGCTGTCGGCATGATGCTGGCCGGCCTCGATGGCGCGATCGATGTGATCGTTCCGCGCGGCGGCAAGGATCTGGTCGAGCGGGTGCAGAGGGAGGCGCGCGTGCCGGTCTTCGCGCATCTCGAAGGCGTCTGCCACGTCTACGTCGATGGCGCAGCCAAGCTGGCGATGGCGAAATCAATCGTGCTCAATGCCAAGATGCGGCGCACTGGAGTTTGCGGGGCAGCGGAAACGTTGCTCGTCGACCGGGGAGGCGCAACCAAATTGCTCAAGCCGCTCGTGACCATGCTCATCGATGCCGGCTGTGAGGTCCGCGGTGACGCGGCGGTTCAGGCAATCGATCCCCGCGTGAAGCCGGCGAGCGAGTCCGACTGGAGCACCGAATACCTCGACGCCATCCTGACCGCTGGCGTTGTCGACGGCGTCGACGCGGCGATCGCTCATATCGAGCGCTATGGCTCGCATCACACCGACGCTATCGTCACCGAAAATCGCTCCGCAGCAGAGAAGTTTTTGCGCGAGGTGGATTCTGCGATTGTGCTGCACAATGCGTCGACGCAGTTTGCCGACGGCGGCGAATTCGGCTTCGGCGGCGAGATCGGCATCGCTACCGGCAGACTACACGCCCGCGGTCCCGTTGGGGTCGAACAGCTGACGAGTTTCAAGTACCGCATCCATGGCAGCGGACAGACGCGACCATAATTTACGTCATCTCCGTCGCGAGTTGTCGCGAACGGCGGTCGGCGAATGACACAGGGGGAGGGGGTTGTTTCTGACGGCCATGAATCGTGAGTTCCCGCTTCCACGCGCGGCGGCCGCTGTTCCTTCTCCCCGAAACGGGCGACGGTCGGAAATGGCCAGAACCCGCGTAATTCTGCCGCCGAACGCGCCCGGTATGCGCATCGGTCTGTTCGGCGGCACGTTTGATCCGGCGCACGCCGCGCATCGCGCGGCTTGTCTGCTCGCGATGAAGCGGATCGGTCTCGATCGCGTCTGGTGGCTGGTCACGCCTGGCAATCCGCTGAAAGACACCAGCGGTCTCGCTCCGCTTGCCGAACGTATCGCCGCCGCAGAAGCGCTCGCGCATCATCCACGCATTGACGTGACCGATCTCGAATACCAGCTAGGCACGCCCTACACTTATAAGACGGTCGCTTATTTGGTCCGGCGTTGTCCGCGCGTCCACTTCGTCTGGATTATGGGCGCCGACAATCTTCGCAGCTTCCATCGCTGGCAGCGCTGGCGCGGCATCGCCGAGCTGGTGCCGATTGCTGTCGTCGATCGTCTTGGACCGAGCCTCTATGCGAGGGCGAGTGTCGCCGGTCAGGCGTTGGGACGGGCGCGTATCCCGGAGACGGCGGCGCGGACGCTGCCGGAACAAACGCCTCCGGCATGGATTTATCTGCATGGCCTCAAATCGCCGTTGTCGTCGACGGCATTGCGGGCGGCACGGGCCTTGCACGATGGCTGAGTGCGGGTCGCGTGCAGGCGAAACTGTTGCAAATGTGTGACTTAAGACAGTTGAAACTGTTAACCCGGCGTGCCTATCTTAAGGATGGCCTCGGAATCGATGGCCGGTGCCGAAAAGGAGCGAAAGGATAAGGATCCCTGTCCACACCAGTAACTCTTTGGGCCGAACGTCGCGCGCCCGAACCGGTCTCCAGAATGCGTCCTGACGCCGAGGAGATCCTTCGTTTAGTCCTCTCCCGCCTCGACGATATGAAGGCGGAGGACACCCTCACCATAGACCTTCGGGACAAATCATCGATCGGCGACTACATGGTCGTAGCGTCGGGCCGATCGAATCGCCATGTCGGCTCAGTCGCCGACCGGGTGGTAGAGGATTTGCACAAAGTGGGCGTTGCGGCGCGGGTAGAAGGCGCTCCGCATTGCGACTGGGTGCTGATCGACGCCGGCGACGTTATCGTGCACGTGTTCCGTCCCGAGGTTCGCGCTTTCTACAACATCGAAAAGATGTGGTTGGCCAGCCGGCCGGCGCAACGCGCGAGCTGATAAGCTCGCGTCGGTGAGGGCGATTCGGTGGGTGGCCTGAAAACGGGCCATGATCCTGTGCGCCTTCGCTTTTTGCGTGTCACATTATGCGCTTGCTTGTCGCCGCAGTCGGCCGCCTGAAACAAGGACCCGAGCGAGAGCTCGCGGCCTCTTACTGCAAGCGCGTGACGGCGAGCGGACGCCCACTCGGCTGGCGGGCCATCGAGATCATCGAAATTCGAGAAAGCCGCGCGCAAGACGTCGAGCGCAGGCGTACCGAGGAATCGATCGCGCTCGCCAACATCATTCCGGACGGTGCGATCATTGTCATTCTCGACCAGCGCGGCGAGAGTCTTGATAGTCCGGCGCTTGCCGCGCTGTTGCGCCAGTGGCGGGCCGATGACCGCGCAGCGGTCTGCTTCATCATTGGTGGTGCCGACGGCCTTGCACCGAGCCTCACCGAACGAGCCAGGGCCCGGGTCGCTTTCGGCGCCGCCACCTGGCCGCATCAACTCGTGCGCATCATGTTGCTCGAACAGCTTTATCGCGCCGCCACCATCCTTGCTGGCCACCCTTATCACCGGGTCTGAAATTAACGATCGTGCGGACCTGAATTCTTCTTAATGTTGCCTCACCGATTTGTGACGACTTGGTCCGGTCTTTGCGTCCTATTCCGGTGGCTTCGCATCTGCTCTGCCTGACTTTCGTGATTACCTTGCCTTCCAGAGGGTGGCGCCTACTCTTGGGCAACATGATTCTCCGCCGATCGCATCGCACCGATCCGCGCTTTGCGCTTGGATGGGCCTTGGCGTTGGCGTTGCCGCTTAGTCCTGCTTCCGGTGCGCTCGCTCAGACGATGCCGAACGCCGCGTCCCCCGGCGCCGTTCAAGCGCCTATTCCTCAGGCTCCGGTGCCTTTTCTTCCGGCAGCACCGGCCGCGGCACCAACGACGACCGATGCCGATGCTCTCAAACAGCACGATCAGGAGCTTGACGCCGCACGAGCGCAAGAGCGCGAGTCGGCGGAAAGCCAGGCGAAACTCCGCCGCGAAATCGACGCGCTTGGTGATGACCGGCGTGCGCTCAATCAGCAACTCATCGACACCGCCGCGCGCGTGCGCGCGGTCGAAGCAAGTACTGAAGCAACCCGAACGCGCCTAAAGCCGCTCGACGAGCAGGAAATCTTTATTCGCAAATCGCTCGACGAGCGCCGCGCTGTGATCGTCGAAATCCTCGCAGTGCTGCAACGGGTAGGGCATCAGCCGCCGCCCGCGCTTCTGGTACAGCCGGAGGACGCGCTGCAAGCGGTGCGTACCGCTATCACACTCGGCGCTATGCTTCCCGACATGCGCCTACAGGCTGAGGCGCTAGCCGGCGATCTAGCTGACCTCGGGCGGGTGCGCAAAACCATCGTCAGCGAGAACCAGCATCTGTCGCGCGATCTCGATTTGCTCGGACGCGAGCAACTGCGGTTGAATGTTCTGATTGACGAGCGCCAAAGCAAGCAAACTGCTACCGAGCAGGCGCTCGATGCCGAGCGGACGCGGGCAGCCGACTTGGCCCGTCAGGTGGATACCCTTAAGGAACTGATCGCCAAGCTCGAATCAGGCCTCGATTCCACCACGCGCACCGCACATGCCGACGCTCGTTCGATCGAGGAAGACGCAACCCGCCCGGATCTTTCGGCGCTGAAGGATCCGGGGCGTTTGACGCCGGCGGTCGCCTTCGCGGCGATGCGCGGACACCTGCGGGTACCCGTTAACGGCGTAAAAATCCGCGAATTTGGCGCTTCAGACGGCGTCGGTGGAACTCAAAAGGGCCTGACCATTGGCGCTCATGCCGGCGCGCAGATCACATCTCCGTGTGACGGCTGGGTTGTTTACGCCGGCACATTTCGCAGCTATGGGCAACTCTTGATCCTGAACGCCGGTGGCGGCTATCATGTGTTACTGGCAGGGATGGAGCGGATTTCCGTCGATCTCGGCCAGTTTGTGCTGACCGGTGAACCCGTAGCAGTGATGGGCAGCGGATCGCAGGTATCCGCGGCCGCGGCGACCAAGTCCAAGCAGCCTGTGCTTTATGTGGAGTTCCGTAAAGACGGCGCTCCCATTGATCCAAGCCCATGGTGGGCAACAAACGAAGGTGAAAAGGTTCGCGGATGATGCGCAAAACTTCCCTCATTTTCCTTGGCGTCGTCGCAGGTGCCGGTCTCACGCTCCTGGCGACACAGCCACACATCGCGTTCGTTGGGTCGAGCGCCAAGGCTGCCTCGTCGGACACTTACCGGCAGCTTAATCTGTTCGGTGACGTGTTCGAGCGCGTCCGCGCCGATTACGTCGAGAAACCCGACGACAGCAAACTCGTCGAATCGGCGATCAACGGCATGCTCGCCGGGCTCGATCCGCATTCCAGTTACATGGACCCGAAAAGCTTCCGCGACATGCAGGTGCAGACCCGCGGCGAATTCGGCGGCCTCGGCATCGAGGTCACGATGGAAGACGGGCTCGTGAAGGTGGTCGCCCCGATCGATGAGACTCCGGCGGCAAAGGCCGGCGTCATGGCCAACGACATCATCACCAAGCTCGACGATGAGCAGGTACAGGGCCTGACGCTCAACCAGGCGGTCGAAAAGATGCGCGGCCCAGTGAATACCAAGATCAAGCTCACCATCATGCGCAAGGGCCAGGATAAGCCGATTGACGTAACCATCGTGCGCGATGTGATCCGGGTTAAGTCGGTGCGCTCGCACAACGAAGGTGAGGATGTCGGCTACATCCGCATCACACAGTTCAACGAGCAGACGACCGATGGTTTGAAGAAGGCGATTAGCGACCTCAATTCGCAACTCGGCGTCGAGAAGATCAAAGGCTATGTCGTCGATCTGCGGAACAATCCGGGCGGCCTGCTCGATCAGGCAATCTCGGTTTCGGACGCTTTCCTGGAAAAGGGTGAGATCGTCTCCACCCGCGGCCGCAACGCTGAGGAAACCCAGCGATTCAACGCCCGGCCGGGCGATCTGACCAAAGGTAAGCCAGTGATCTTGCTGATCAATGGCGGTTCGGCTTCTGCATCGGAAATCGTTGCCGGCGCGCTGCAGGACCACAAGCGCGCGACGCTGGTAGGTACACGCTCGTTCGGTAAGGGCTCGGTGCAGACCATCATTCCGCTCGGCGCCGGCAACGGCGCGTTGCGGCTGACCACTGCGCGTTACTTCACGCCCTCCGGCCGCTCCATCCAGGCCAAGGGCATCACGCCCGACATCGAGGTGCTGCAGGACGTGCCGGAGGACCTGAAGGCGCGGACCGATACCAAAGGCGAGGCATCGTTACGCGGTCACCTCAAGGCCGAGGGCAGTGAAAAGTCTGGCTCGCAGTCTTACGTGCCGCCCGATGAAAAGGACGACAAGGCGCTCAAGGAAGCGCTCGACCTCCTGCGCGGCGCGACCAGCGACGCCGCGTTCCCGCCGAACCCGAAAGCCGCCGTTCCCAACTAAAAGGCCCGGTTGATAAGCTAAAAATGCGGGGCGGCCGTTGGTCGCCCCGTTTTTGTTTTCCGGCCGTAAGCGAAGCCGCCAAGCGCTGCCGTCGCTTTCAGTGCGCTTTGGCCGCCGTGATAAACTCCAACAAATGATTCGCCGGGACATGATTAGCCGGGCCAAGCCATGACGGCCGATGATCTGAGCGCGCCGCTCGGCCAACAGCCGCGGAAGCGTCGGTTCAAGTCGCCTATTTCCATCTCTCAGGTCGTTGCCGGTGCGCTTTTGCTGTTCCTCGGTGTGTTCGCGGTATGGGCGATCATTGGCGATAATCCGTTCGGCGGCGAGCCGGTGGTCGCCGTGCCCATCGACCTGCACGCAGTGACTGCCGCGAAAAAAACTGAGGCGATGCCGGCGCCGGGAGCTACCCCTGGTCTACAGGCTCCGGACCGGCATGATGCGGTCAACGGTTCGGCACCCGGATCCCCGCCGTCCGGCCAGAATAAAGCGCCGGGAACCAAGACGGTCACCATCATCGACGGCAAGACCGGAGCGCGCCAGGAAGTCGTTATTCCGGATGGCGGGAATGCCGGCAATTCGACGAGCGCTCCTCCGGCCTCGCCCAATCAAAACTTGATCGAAATGACGCCGCGGGGGCCTATCCCAAAAATCGCCGCGGACGGCACGCGTCCTTCCGAAGCCTTTGCCCGGCCGGTCAAACCGATCCCCGGCGTCGCGGACGCGCCGCGCATCGCGCTTATTGTCAGCGGGCTCGGCGTGAGCGCAAGCGGCACCGCCGAAGCCATCACCAAGATGCCGGAAGCCGTGACGCTCGCTTTCATGCCTTACGGCTCTGACGTCGAGCGCCTGGTCGCACGGGCGAGGGGAGAGGGTCACGAGATTCTGCTGGAAGTGCCCCTGGAACCGTTCAACTACCCCGAAAACGATTCCGGCCCGCAAACGCTGCTCACGACGCTGACGCCTGAACAAAATCTTGAACGGCTCCACTGGCTGATGAGCCGCTTCCAGGGCTATGTCGGGATCGTCGGCGCCATGGGGGCACGGTTTACGGCCTCCGAGCAGTCCTTCGCTCCAATCATCCGCGAAACTGCCAAGCGCGGGTTGATCTTTGTCGACGATGGCGCCAACCCAAGGAGCGTCGCCGGCCGTGTCGCCGGTGGCAACAGTTTGGCTTTCGCCAAGGCAGACATTGTACTCGACGCGGTGCCGACACCCGGCGAAATCGACCACGCACTCGGGCGCCTGGAAATGGCGGCGCGCGAGCGCTCGTTTGCCGTCGGCATCGCGTCCGCGCTGCCGGTATCGATCGAGCATATTGCGAAATGGGCGAGGGAGGCCGAAAGCCGCGGCGTGCAACTGGTGCCGATCACGGCGGTCGCTGCCAAAGCCAAGCAGAGCTGACGGACGGTGCGAATAGCGAAGCGGCGAAATAGCGAATAGATTGCCGCTCGTCCCTTCGGCTATTTCATCTCTCACCCTCATATTCCCCATTCGCTCATGACGCCATTTGAAGCTCTTCCCTACCGGCCGTGTGCCGGCTTGATGGTGCTCAATCGTGCCGGGCTCGCCTTTATTGGCCGCCGCATCGGCGGTCCTGAGCACATCGACAACACCCACGTCTGGCAGCTGCCCCAAGGCGGCATCGATCCGGGCGAAGACCCGTGGCCGGCGGCGCTGCGCGAGCTGCGCGAAGAAACCAACATCAGCTCGGTCGAACGTCTCGGCGAAATCGCGGAATGGCTCACCTACGACATTCCGCCCGAGATCGCCGGTTACGCCTGGAGCGGCAAATACCGCGGCCAAACCCAGAAATGGTTCGCGCTGCGGTTTACTGGTGCCGAGAGCGAGATCGATGTCGCACATCCCGCCGGCGGCCACGAGCCGGAATTCGTGCGATTGGCGCTGGGAGAAGCTGCAAAACCTCCCGGCGCTGGTCGTGCCGTTCAAGCGCAAAGTCTACGAACGCGTGGTCGCGGAATTCACAAAGTTTACTTGAGTATTTTGTCGGAGGTGAGGCGGTGAGCGTTACTGCGCCAAAGCCGCCTGTAGTGCCTTCAACTGTTCGAGATGGCGCGTAAGCTTGTCGCGTACGGTTTCGTCGGGGGCACCGGCGACGTCTTCTTCCGCGTCTTTTATTTCGCCGGCGAGCAACGCGAGATCGATGCCCTCGCGCGCCACCGCGCGATCGGCAAGCACAGTCAAACCGGCGGGACCGACTTCGGCGAAGCCGCCCGTGACAACAATCAGCTCACGCGCGCCGCCGCGGAAGATGGTCACGATCCCGGGCCGCAACATCGTGACCAGCGGGGCGTGCTCGGCAAGGATGCCCATGTCGCCTTCGGACCCGGGCAAGTCGACCTGATCGACCTCGCCGGAGAACAGTACAGTTTCCGGCGAGACAAACTCGAAATGGAGCGCGGCCATGCCTTATGCCTCGGCCGCGAGTTTCTTGCCCTTCTCGACCGCTTCTTCGATGGTTCCGACCATGTAGAAAGCGGCTTCAGGCAGATGGTCGTATTTGCCTTCGACCAGGCCTTTAAATCCTTTGATGGTGTCCTGCAGATCGACCAGCTTGCCGGGCGAGCCGGTGAACACTTCGGCGACGTGGAACGGCTGCGACAGGAAGCGCTCGATCTTGCGCGCCCGCGCCACCGTCAGCTTGTCCTCTTCCGAAAGCTCATCCATGCCCAGAATGGCGATGATGTCCTGCAGCGCTTTATAGCGCTGCAACACCTGCTGCACCTGGCGGGCAATCGCATAATGCTCCTCGCCGACAATCAGCGGCGACAACATGCGCGACGTCGAGTCGAGCGGATCGACCGCGGGATAAATACCCTTCGCGGCGATGTCGCGCGACAGCACGGTGGTGGCGTCGAGATGGGCGAACGATGTCGCCGGCGCCGGGTCGGTCAGATCGTCGGCCGGCACGTAGATCGCCTGCACCGAGGTCACCGAGCCTTTCGTGGTCGTGGTGATGCGCTCCTGCAGCGCGCCCATGTCGGTGGCGAGCGTCGGCTGATAGCCGACTGCCGAAGGAATGCGGCCAAGCAGCGCCGAGACTTCCGAACCTGCTTGGGTGAACCGGAAGATGTTGTCGACGAAGAACAGCACGTCCTGCCCCTGATCGCGGAAGTACTCCGCGACGGTCAGCCCGGAGAGACCGACGCGCAAGCGGGCGCCCGGCGGTTCGTTCATCTGGCCGTAGACCAGCGCGCATTTGGAGCCTTCGACCGACCCCTTATGCGGATCCTTGTTGACGCCCAACTCGATCATCTCGTGATAGAGATCGTTGCCTTCGCGGGTGCGTTCGCCGACGCCGGCGAATACCGAATAGCCGCCATGCGCCTTGGCGACATTGTTGATCAGCTCCATGATCAGCACGGTCTTGCCGACGCCGGCGCCGCCAAACAATCCGATCTTTCCGCCTTTGGCATACGGCGCGAGCAGATCGACGACTTTGATGCCGGTGACGAGAATCGCAGCTTCGGTCGACTGCTCGGTATAGGACGGCGCAGGTTGATGGATCGCCCGCATGCCTTCCGCTTTGACCGGACCTGCTTCATCTACTGGCTCGCCGATCACGTTGATGATGCGTCCAAGCAGGCCGGCGCCAACCGGCACGGAAATCGGCGCACCGGTGTCGCGAACTTCCTGACCGCGGACCAGCCCTTCGCTGACGTCCATCGCCACGGTGCGCACGGTATTTTCGCCGAGCTGCTGGGCCACTTCGAGCACCAGCCGATTGCCCTGGTTTGAGGTTTCAAGCGCGTTCAAAATCGGCGGTAGATCGCCTTCGAAATGCACGTCGACGACGGCGCCGATGACCTGGGTGATATGTCCGACTAAGTTTGCCATCATGGCCCTCTTGAGTGATTACAGCGCTTCCGCGCCGGAAATGATCTCGATCAACTCTTTCGTGATCATCGCCTGGCGGGTGCGGTTGTAGGTGAGCGTCTGCCGGCGGATCATGTCGCCGGCGTTGCGGGTCGCGTTGTCCATCGCCGACATCTGCGCGCCATAGAACGACGCCGAATTTTCCAGAAGCGCGCGGAAAATCTGGACGGCGACGTTGCGCGGCAACAAGTCGTGCAGGATGTCTTCGGCTTCGGGTTCGTATTCATAAGCCGCGCCGCCGAGCGCGTCGGCCGCGGTCGAGTCGAACACCGGCGGAATGATCGGCTGCGCCGTCGGGATCTGCGCGATCACCGAACGGAACCGCGAGAAGAACAGCGTGCAGACGTCGAACTCGAAATTGTTGAAGCGGGCGATGACCTTTTCGGCGATCATTTCCGCGGTGTCGAATCGCAACGTCCGCACCGCGCGCAAATCGACCATCTCGACAATTTGGTCGGCATAGAGCCGGCGCAACTGCTCGTAGCCCTTGCGGCCGACGCAGAAGAATTTGACTTCCTTGCCCTCGCGCATCAGCGCACTGGCGCGCTCGCGGGCAAGGCGCACGATGGCGGTATTGAACGGCCCGCACAGGCCGCGCTCGGCGGTGCAAACCAGTAATAGATGCCGGTCGCTGGAACCGGTTCCGCGCAACAGCCGCGGTGCACTTTCCGAGCCTGCTACCGAAGCGGCAATATTGCCCAGCACCTTGTCCATTTGCGTTGCGTAAGGCCGCGCGGCTTCGGCGGTTGCCTGGGCGCGGCGTAGCTTCGACGCCGCGACCATTTGCATGGCCTTGGTGATTTTCTGCGTCGCCTTGGTGGCGGCGATACGGTTGCGCAGGTCTTTGAGCGAGGCCATGGGAGTTCGGTCAGATCCCGCTCAGGCCACGAACGTCTTGGCGAAGCTCTCGACCACCGTTTTCAGCTTTCCGGCCGTCGCGTCGTCGAGATCGTTGGACGTGCGGATGGTGTTGAGGATTTCGGGGTGCTGCAGGCGCAGCAGGCCGAGCAAACCGTCCTCGAACGCACGGATCCGCGGCACCGGAAGTGGGTCGAGATAGCCGTTGACGCCGGCATAGATCACGCAAACCTGCTCTTCCATCTTCAGCGGCGAGAATTGCGACTGTTTCAGCAATTCGGTCAGCCGCGAGCCGCGATTAAGCAGGCGTTGGGTGGTGGCATCGAGATCGGAGCCGAACTGCGCGAACGCCGCCATCTCGCGGTATTGCGCCAGTTCGCCCTTGATGCGGCCGGCGACTTTTTTCATCGCCTTGGTCTGGGCGGCCGAGCCGACCCGCGACACCGAGAGGCCGACGTTCACCGCCGGGCGGATGCCTTGATAAAACAAATCGGTCTCAAGGAAGATCTGGCCATCGGTGATTGAGATCACGTTGGTCGGAATGTAGGCCGACACGTCGTTGGCTTGGGTTTCGATCACCGGCAGTGCGGTGAGCGAGCCGGCTCCGAGTTCGTCGTTCATCTTGGCCGCGCGCTCCAGGAGCCGCGAATGGAGATAGAAGACGTCGCCCGGATAGGCTTCGCGGCCCGGCGGGCGCCGCAGCAACAGCGACATCTGGCGGTAGGCGACGGCCTGCTTTGAAAGGTCATCGTAAATGATGACCGCGTGCATGCCATTGTCGCGGAAGTATTCACCCATGGCGCAACCCGAGAACGGCGCCAGAAACTGCATCGGCGCTGGGTCGGAGGCGGTTGCGGCGACGACGATGGAATAATCGAGCGCGCCTTGTTCTTCCAAGACCTTGACGAATTGCGCCACCGTCGAGCGCTTCTGCCCGACCGCGACATAGACGCAATAAAGCTTGATCTTCTCGTCGTTCGACGCGTTGAGCGACTTCTGATTCAGGATGGTGTCGAGCGCGATCGCGGTCTTGCCGGTCTGGCGGTCGCCGATGATCAGTTCGCGCTGGCCGCGGCCGATCGGGATCAGCGCATCGATCGCTTTGAGGCCGGTCGCCATCGGTTCGTTCACCGATTTGCGTGGAATAATGCCCGGCGCCTTGACGTCGACGCGCGCTCTGCCCTCAGCCTTGATCGGTCCCTTGCCATCGATCGGCTCGCCGAGCGCGTCGACGACGCGGCCAAGGAGACCCTTGCCGACCGGCACCTCAACGATGGCGCGGGTGCGCTTGACGGTCTGGCCTTCCTTGATCTCGCGATCGGTGCCGAAGATCACGATGCCGACATTGTCGCCTTCGAGGTTGAGCGCCATGCCTTTGACGCCGCTTTCGAACTCGACCATCTCGCCGGCCTGCACGTTGTCGAGGCCGTAAACGCGAGCGATGCCGTCGCCGACCGACAGCACCTGGCCGACTTCGGAGACTTCGGCTTCCTGGCCGAAATTCTTGATCTGCTCCTTGAGAATGGCGGAGATTTCCGCGGCGCGGATATCCATTATCGAGCCTCTTTCATCGCGTGCCTGATTGAATTGAGCTTGGTGCGCAGCGAGCTGTCGACCATACGGCTGCCGAGCTTGACCACGAGCCCGCCAATGATGGCGGGATCGACTTTGATGCGCAGATCGACATCCCTGCCGCTGACGGCTTTCAGCGCAGCGCGCAACGCAGCGACGTGATCGTCTTTGAGTTGTTCGGCCACCGTGACCTCGGCTGTGGCCTCGCCTTTATGCCGGGCGACGAGCTTGCGATATTCGCGGATCATATCGCCGGCCGCGAAGAGCCGGCGATTGCTCGCCACCAGTTTGAGGAAACGCGCCGCCAGTCCGCCGATGCCGGCACGGTCAAGCACCGCGGACAGCGCCTGCAGCTGTTCACCCGCCGAAAAAACCGGGCTCCGCACCAAACGCGTGAGATCAGGACTCTCGGCGACCAGCGCGTCGAAGCGGTCCAGATCGGCCTTCAGCGCATCGATGGCGTTGGTCTCGCGCGCCAGTTCGAACAAAGCCAGCGCGTAGCGGTTCGCAACGCCGGTGCCTGCGAACGGTGCGCTGGCGAAGTCGCCTGCGTCGGTTGGAACGATGGGTGCTTCGCCTGCCAAAGTTTATGCTCGCCTTAAGTCGCGTGCCGCAGTTTCAGGTTTCTTGGGAGTTTTTCCGCAAGACCGGCAACCGGCGGAAACCGCCGGTGCAAGTCCCTCTACAAGTCCTTGTTTAAGCCCTTGGGAATAAAGCGGGACTTGGAAATCCGGCGACGCTGCGGCGGGGGCCGCGTACGCCCACGAAAATCGCGCGTTTGCTAACATAGAGCGCCATGCGGTGCAACATGACGGAACTCTCCGCGCTCGCTCCGCGCTTTTCATCCCGCCCCGCGAAAGCGGGGAGGGGGGACCGCACACTTGCGCGGTGGGAGGGGCGCGGGCGATGAAGATTTCCTCCGCGCTGCACGCCCCCTCCACCACCCTTCGGGTGGTCCCCCCTCCCCCGCACTGCGTGCGGGGGAGGACAAGCGAACGCGTTCTCGCGACGCACATGCGCCCGAGTTGTGCACGTCATTGCGAGGAGCGGAGCGACGAAGCAATCCAGCCGGCGCCGCCGACATCTCGAAGGCTGAGACAGCCGAACCGGCCGACTGGATTGCTTCGCTTCGCTCGCAATGACGAAAGAACGAAGAAACCGAAACAAAAAAGGAAGCGGAACGCCGACAGACGCGTGGATCGAACCTCCGCGCTTTTTAGGGCGCGGCGCGTGCCCAGCGGGGCACGCCGCCTATCGGCGTTCCACCGCGGCTCTGGCGTAGGCGACCGAACGCCATCGCTCAGCTCCAGAACCGCGCTTCCTGGGACGTGGCAACGCGCCTGTCCCAGTCCAGCGAGCTCCTCGCAGACCGGTCATAGTGCCGGCCGGGCGTATTGTCCGAAGCCGCCCGAGAACGAAGTGTATCGCTCCGCCCGCGGGCACCGCACTCGCTCCACCTTCAGGAGTACCCTCGGCCGAAGGTGTCCTTCACTGAGCGAGATTCGTAGAACATGTATGGTACCTAAAATGGGGACCTATGTCAATGAAAATGCGACTGATCTTTGGAATTTCGCCATGTGGCTTGCGCCTCCCGCGACCCGGCTCGACGTGTTATCTTGATCTCGTGACGGAACGTCGCGCCCACAACGGAGCCGGCATGTCGAAGCCCGTAATCTTCACGATTTCTGCCGCATGGGATGACGAGGCGTCGGTTTGGACCGGACACTGCGACGACATTCCTGCAGCGGCCGATGCGCCGACGCTGGACGGCCTGTTGGCGAAGATTTCCGCGATGGCGTTGGACTTGCTGCCTGACAATCATCCCAGCATCGATCCGGCTTCGCTGTATTTGCAAATCACCGCGTTGCGCGAAAGTAGGGTGGGCTGAGCGCAGCGAAGCCCACGCGGACTAGGCGTGTGGACGTCAAAGACGTGGGCTCGCCGCTCCGCGGCTTAGCCCACCCTACGCTTGCAAAGAGCCAAAATCGCCTACGCGCTTCACGAGCTCGTGGCATTCTTGCTAGGCTCTCCAGTGACCAAAAAAAGCGACGGGAGAAAATCTATGGCCCTTCTTGATGTGAGCCGAACGTCGCTCGAGCAAAAAATAGCTATTCTGAAATACGCAAGCGATATCCGGAAATTTGAAATTGATCTTTTTTGGCGACGTTCGCTGTTCTTTTGGGGGTTCATAGGCGCGGCGTTTGTTGCCTACGGCGTGCTGATAAAGGAAACAGACAAGGACTTTGCGCTCGCCGTATCATGCTTCGGACTGATCTGTAGCATCGCGTGGACGTTGCAAAATCGTGGAAGTAAATATTGGCAAGAGGCTTGGGAACAAAAAGTCGAAACGGTGGAGAGAGGTGCCTTAGGGGTTCCGTTATTTTCAAACTGGGAGCCAATAATGAAGAAAGGAGTTTGGGGCGCGGCAAAGTTTTCAGTGTCAAAACTGGCGATCGCATTAAGCGATTTCACGGTTCTCGTTTGGCTGGCATTGATCTGGAAAGTTATTCCCTGTCAAACCCAAATTATCGCTACTCTAGCTCCATCGTTGGCCGTCACGTTTGTGGTCATTACCATAATATACGCTGCAGCCTTATTTATCGGAGGTCGAACCAGCAAGTAGCCCACGTCAGCGTAGCGACATGCGGGACAATTGGAGAGGCAGACCCCGGATATCGCTTTCGCTCATCCAGGCTACGCTTGCTGAAGTCCAAGAGCATCTCATGGCCCTCGCCGAAAAGACATGGACACGCATTTCCGTCCACGAGTTCGTCTTGGAATTTCTGCGATCAGAGGAAGGGAGACTTTCGCCAGGAACGTTGCCGGCGCTTCTTAACTCGCCAGATTTGAGTAACCCGAGCGACAACCATCAAAGGCTGCGCCTTTTATACGTGATCCGGCGCTGGCTAATAGGAGAGATTCCGCTCGATACGGAGTGGTATAGGGTCGATAGTCTGACGGACAATGAATTACATGAAATACATGGTATTGCACGTTGTGGATTGGATGAGCCGAATGGGCGTGACAAAAACGAGTTGTTTAAAGTAGCGAAAAGGATACCTGAACCTCTAACAAAACACCCATCCACTTGGCACAATCCAATCCTTTGGGGACACGACAAGAAGGGCCCTTTCACAATAGTCGATGGCAATCATCGTCTAAGAGCTTATGCGTCGAATGATCAACAGGGCGTTCGTATTCCTGTAATTATCGGACTTTCCCCGACGCCGTTTTTCTTTCACATATTCGACCGATGTGGGTTCATTGCTAACGACCTATGGAAGTCAAACTAAATAGCCACAACCGAGATCGGCAACACATCACAACGTCGACCTCGCCGCGTGCGCGCGGATGACCTCAAGGAAAACGTTGCCATATTGCTTGAGCTTTGCCGCGCCGACGCCGTGTACGGCGCCCATCTCGCTCGCGTTCTTTGGCTTCTTACGTGCCATGTCGATCAGGGTCTTGTCGGCGAACACGACGTAGGCCGCGACGCGCTGCTCCTTGGCAAGCTCTGAACGGCGTTTTCGCAGCGCCTCGAACAGCGCGGTGTCGCCCTCGTCGCCGTTCGCTAAAGCGGTGGCGTTTGCGGCCGCGCGCGCGGCTTTTTTGGTCGCGGGCTTGAGCGTGTCTTTGCGCAGCGTGACTTTTTCGGTGCCCCGGAGCACGCGCCATCCGGCATCGGTGACCGTCCAGCCGCCGTAGCCGTTGAGGTCAAGCGCCACGATGCCGGCGCCGTGAAGCTGGCGAAAAATCGCGCGCCATTCCGGCTTGCCGTATTCCTTGCCGACGCCGAAGGTCGAGAGGATATCGTGGCCGAATTTCTCGACCGCTTCGGTGTTCTGGCCCATGAGCACGTTGGTCAAATGCTCGCTGCCGAAGCGCTCGCCGGTGCGAACGATCGCGGACAGCGCCTTTTGCGCGGCGATCGTGCCGTCGATGACCTCGGCGCCGTCGCAGCAGAAATCGCAATTGCCGCATGGCTCGATCGTCTCGCCGAAATAGGCGAGCAGGGTCTGGCGGCGACAGCGCGGCGACTCGCACAATGACACCAGCGCGTTGAGCCGCTGGCGGTCGACGCGCTTTTGTTCGTCGGAGGATTCGCTTTCGTCGATTTGCAGGCGGCGAAGCCGGATGTCGCCCATGCCGTAGAGCATCAGTGTGTCGGCGGGGAGGCCGTCGCGGCCGGCGCGGCCGATCTCCTGATAGTAGCTCTCGATGTTGGACGGCATATCGGCGTGAAGAACGAAGCGGATATCCGGCTTGTCGATGCCCATGCCGAACGCCACGGTCGCTGTCATAACGATGCCGTCGTCCTGCAGGAACGTGTCCTGATTGCGCGAGCGCTCGGCGGAGTCCATGCCGGCGTGATAGGCGAGCGCCTTGACGCCGCCACCCCGCAGCGCTTCCGCAAGCTCCTCGGTCTTGCGCCGCGAGGCGCAATAGACGATGCCGCTTTGGCCTGCGTGCGCGCTGACGAAATCGGTGATCTGCTTTCGGCCGCCGGCTTTGGCCTGCATCGCCAGCCGCAAATTTGGCCGGTCGAAGCCGTGCACGAACACCGCCGGCGGACGGCCGAAAAGCTTGTCGAGAATGTCGGTGCGTGTGCCGGCATCCGCAGTGGCGGTGAATGCGACGGTTTGCACGTCGCCAAGCTCCGCTTGCACGGCGCCAAGCGTTGCGTATTCGGGGCGGAAGTCGTGGCCCCACTGCGAGATGCAATGCGCCTCGTCGACCGCGAGCAGCGCGACCTTGGCGCGTTTGAGCAAATCGAGCGTGTCGGCTTTCACCAGCCGCTCTGGCGCGATGTAGAGAAGACGTAGTTCGCCGCGCGCGATCTGATCGCGGGTCGCCCAATTCTCGGCGGCGTCGTTGGCGGAATTGAGCGCGGCGGCGGCAATGCCATAGCCGCGAAGCTGCGCGACCTGATTGCGCATCAGCGCGATCAGCGGCGACACCACGACGGTCAGGCCATCGCGCAGCAGTGCCGGAAGCTGGTAGCACAACGATTTGCCGCTGCCGGTTGGCATCACTGCGAGCACATCGCGGCCGTCGAGGATCGAGGCGACGATCTCGTCTTGCCCCGGTCTGAAGGCTTCGAAGCCGAAGGTGGTGCGGAGGATTTGCTCTGCCGCAGCGAGGTCAGGCATTTGTTACGGTCCCGCGGATCGTTCTATCTTTGTTCTTCGCGTGCGGCAAGAGAGATAAGAGAAGCCGTTGGCAAGCGTGCCATGCAAAGAAAGGCCCTGACGCAGCGCCTCTTTTTGCAGCATGGTGCTGCTTCGAAAAGCTTCCGTCCCGAAACCCCCGTCTCCTGATGCTGCAAGCCGTCAATCACGCCGTCGGCCCGTCGGTCGGCCGCCTCGTCAGGCTGCTGAGCCTGATGTGGCTTGCCGGCGTCGCCATGCGCATGACGCTTCTGGTGGTGCCGCCGGTGATTCCGCTGGTGCACGAACAATTGCACATGTCGGAGACGCAGATCGGGTTGTTGATCGGACTACCTCTAGCGATGTTCGCCATCGCTGCCGTGCCCGGATCGCTCTTGATCGCACGCATCGGCGCCAAGCCGGCGTTGATCCTCGGCATGTTCATCGCGGCGCTCGCCGGCGGGGCGCGTGGCGCCGCGATCGACGTGTGGACGCTTTACGCCGCCTCGATCGTGACTGGATTCGGCATCGCGATCATGCAACCGGCGATGCCGACGCTGGTGCGCAACTGGCTGCCGGGCCGCGTCGGCCTCGGTACCGTCGCGTACTCGAACGGCATGGTGGTCGGCGCAACGCTGCCGCCGATCCTGACTCTGCCGCTGATTTTGCCTTGGGTCGGCGGCTCATGGCGGCTTGATTTTGTCGTGTGGGCGGTGCCTGCCGTCATTATGGTAGTCGCGTTTTCGCTGCTCAGCCCGAAGGAGCAAACAGCCGCCGAATCCAAATTTACTGGAGGCATCGGCACGCTCGGCCGATTGTGGTGGCCGGATTGGAAAAATCCGCTGATCTGGCTCCTTGGCCTCACCTTCGGCAGCAATAACAGTCCGTTCTTCGGCGCCAATGCGTTTCTCGGAGACTACCTTGCGACAAAGGGAGAAACAGGAGTCCTGGGCATCGCGCTTGCGTCGCTGAACGGCGCGCAAATCCTGGCGCTTGGTTTTTTGATTGTCATGGCCGATCGGATGCAGCGGCGCGCCTGGCCGTTCCTGCTGTTCGGTCCGGTCATGCTGGCGGGCTTTCTCGGACTTATTTTTCTTCCATCTCCTGTCGCGATCGTCATCAGCACCGGCCTGATCGGCATTTCGACCGCGCTCACCATGACGCCGACGCTGGCATTGCCGGCGCTGTTGGTGGCGCCGAGCGACGTGCCGCGCACGGCGGCCGGCATGTTCACCATCAGCTACACCTGCGCGATCGTCATTCCGACCATCTGCGGCGCGCTTTGGGACCTGACCGGCAAGCCGTGGGCCGCGTTCGTGCCGTTGGCGATCTGCGCGGCGTCGCTTACGGTGATCGGCGCCATCACCGCGCGCCACCGTCCGCCGGCTGAGCTATTGACCGAGCAAGCGGTGATTGCGCGATGACGACGCGTCCGAAGAAATTGGGAACAAAGAGCGCGGCGAAGCGGCGCATGATCCCGACCGACCGCTTTGCCTATTCGGCCATTGCCGAGCGCTCGCCGCTCAAGCTGCCGGATGGCGCGCGCATGGCGGTGTGGGTCGTCGTCAACATCGAAGAGTGGGATTTTACGCAGCCGATGCCGCGCACGGTGCTGACGCCGCCGGCCGGCGGTTCGCCGATGCCCGACGTGCCGAATTGGGCCTGGCACGAATACGGCAACCGGGTCGGCTTCTGGCGGTTCGTCGAGTTGTTCGATGAGTTCGCGATCCCCGCGGTCCTTGCCATCAACGGTTCGGCCATTGCCGCTTATCCGCCGATCGTGCGCGCGGCGGTCGAACGCAAATGGGAGTTCATGGGTCACGGCTTCACCCAGCGCAACATGCAGAAGGTGAAGAACGAGCGCGAGGATATCCGGAAAGTTCGCGCCGCGATTTTGAAGGCCAGCGGCAAGCCGCCGCGCGGCTGGCTCGGCCCCGGCCTCACCGAAACCTGGGAAACGCCCGACCTCCTGGTCGAAGAAGGTTACGACTATGTTGCCGATTGGGTCCTCGACGATCAACCGGTGTGGCTCAAAACCCGCACCAAACCGATTCTCAACGTGCCGTACACGCAAGAGTGCAACGACGTTGCGATGATGCTGATCCAGCATCATTCGGCCTCCGAATACCGCGACCGCGCGCTCGACCAGTTCGAGCAGATTTACGCGGACTCTGCCCGCTCAGCTCGCATCATGGCGCTCTCGGTCCATCCGTACATCATGGGCGTGCCGCATCGGCTGAAATACCTCCGCCGCATTTTCGAAGTTATTCGCAACAAGAGCGACGTGAAGTTCTGGACCGGCGGCGAGATCGCCGACTGGTATCGCGCGACGGGACCGAAAGCGGCGTGACCGTCACCGAGAAGCAGGAATTGCGAAAATCCGGCCGGTCGGCGGACGTCCGCTCGCGGCTGATGCTGGTCACGCTCTGCCTGATCTGGGGGATGACGTGGCCGATGATGAAGATTTCGCTGACTGAAATTTCGCCGCTGAGCATGCGCACCATGACGGCAGCGATCGGCGGCGTCGCTCTGTTTGCGATCTGTATCGTTAAGCGCCGCAGCCTCCGTGTCTCGACCGCGCGGGATTGGCTGCACATATTCGTTGCTTCATTCTTCAACATCTCGGCGTTCAGCCTGTTCACCGCGTTCGCGCAGATTCAGGCCGCGACTTCGCGAGTCGCGATCCTGACATACACTCTGCCAATCTGGACGTTGTTGCTGGCGTGGCTGGTGCTCGGCGAACGTCCGAGCAAATTGCAGGGCGTGGCGATCGTGCTGTGTTGCGTCGGGATTGCGATCCTGGTCGCGCCGTTGGCAACATCCGGCGTTCCGCTCGGGCTGGCGCTGGCGGTCGGCGGCGGCTTTAGCTGGGCGGCCGGCACCGTTTATCTGAAATGGGCGCGCATCAACGGCGATCCGATGGGCGCCGCGGCCTGGCAACTCGCCATCGGGTTCGTCGTGATTACGGCTTGCCTTCTGATCTTCGACGGCCGCCTCGATCTCGGATCTGCCGGCTTGGGCGCCTGGTTGGCGCTTATCTTTGTCAGCGTGATGGGAAATGCAGTCGCTTACGCCATGTGGTTCGACATCGTGCCGGTGGTGCCGGCGGCGACCGCCGCACTCGGCATTCTCGGCATTCCCGTGCTCGGCGTCTTGTCCACCGTGCTGATTGTCGGCGACCGGCTCACCCGGACCGACATCGTCGGCTTTGCGTTTATTTTTGCTGCGTCTGCCTGCGTGCTGCTTTTCCCGCACACGCCGCGCAATGCTACGTCTTAAGCCGCTGGGCCAACTCGGCAATGCGTGTCACCATCGGGTTGTTTGGATCGGCGAGCGCATCGATGACGGTAAAGTGGTTGCCGGGGTATTCGACGTAACGCGTTTCGACCTTCGCCTGTCGCCAGGTGTCGGCCATGGTGCGGCTCTGGCTTTTGAATGCGCCGCTTTCGAGATCGCCGACCGTGACGTCGAGCAAGCGTCCCGGCGGGACCGGCCACAACAGCGGCGAAAGCCGGTTGGCGTCTTCGGCGGACAGCCGCAAATCCTGGTTCAGGGCGAAATTCACCAGCGGCCGCAGATCGAACACGCCCGAAATCGCAAAGCCCGCAGGAACGAGATCGGGCGGCGCCTTGGGATAGAGCGCCTGCCAGTCGGTGGCGACCGTGGCGGCGGCAAGATGGCCGCCGGCCGAATGTCCAACCACCAGAATTTGCCGGCCGAAGCGCTGCCAAAGAAACACGGTGGCGCGGCGAATTTGTTCGATGATGTCGCCGATGGTGACGACCGGGCAGAGATCGTAGCCGACGACGGCAACGGCAATGCCGCGTCGGTTCAGGCCGCGCGCCACCCGGCTCGAGAAAGAAGGATCGAAGGCCCGCCAATAACCGCCGTGGATAAAGAGTACGAGCGGGGCGCTTTCGCCCGCTGCCGGCAGGAACAGATCGACGAACTGCCGCGGCGTGTCGCCGTAGGAGAGGCCAAGCTCGGCGCGGCCGGCCTTGAGCGTTTCGGCGCGGTAAAGCTCGGCCTCGCGCGCCCAGCGCGCAAAAATCTCGTCGCAGTCCGGCACGTCGAGGCGGGGATTATATTGGCTCTCAAGATCGGCGGCGGCCATCGGCAACTCCAGCTATTCGGTGCGCGACTTTGCGGCAAGGGCGTTGCGCGGGCAAGCCGCGCGACCTAAGAAAAGCGCACCATGACAAAAGATCTTGCGCGAGCAGAAGAGTAGCCCGTGAAAGTTGACGGCAAGCCGATGCGCACAATCTGGCTCGAGCCGGACGGCTGGTCGGTGGGCATCATCGATCAAACCGCGTTGCCGCATCGCTTCGTCACCGCGCGGCTGACAACGCTCGACGAGACCGCTCACGCGATCCGCGCCATGCTGATCCGCGGCGCGCCACTGATCGGCGCAACCGCCGCTTACGGCATGGCTCTGGCCCTGCGCGCGGACGCCTCGGATGAATTGCTTGAGCGCGCTTACGCCACGCTTCTTGCAACACGTCCGACCGCGATCAATCTCAAATGGGCGCTCGACGAGATGATGGCCGCGGTGCGCAACCGGCCGCGCGCGGAACGCACCGCCGCTGCCTATCGCCGCGCATTCGAAATCAACGAGGAAGACATCGCAATCAACAACGGCATCGCCCGCAACGGTTTGCCGCTGATCGAGGCAATCGCCGCGAACAAAAAGCCGGGCGAGCGGGTTAATGTGCTCACCCACTGCAACGCCGGCTGGCTCGCGGCGGTCGATGTCGGCACCGCCACCGCGCCGATTTATCTGGCCTACGACAACGGCATCCCGATCCACGTCTTCGCCGACGAAACGCGGCCGCGCAATCAGGGCGCTTCGCTCACCGCCTGGGAGCTTGGCCAGCACGGCGTGCCGCACACGCTGATTGCCGACAATACCGGCGGCCACCTGATGCAGCACGGTCTCGTCGACCTCGTCATCGTCGGCACCGATCGCGTCGCCGCCAACGGCGACGTGTGCAACAAGATCGGCACCTATCTGAAGGCGCTCGCCGCGCGCGACAACAACGTTCCGTTTTATGTGGCACTGCCGTCGCCGACTATCGATTTCACTGTTGCTGATGGGGTTGCCGAAATACCGATCGAAGAGCGGGGCGCCGACGAGGTGGCGACTATGACCGGCCGCGCCGCCGACGGCCGCATCGAAACTGTGCGTATCGCGCCGGAAGGAACGCCGGTCGCCAATTACGGCTTCGACGTGACGCCGGCCCGTCTGGTGACCGGCCTGATCACCGAGCGTGGCGTGCTGGAGGCGTCGCGCTCGGCCCTCGCGGGGGCTTTCCCCGAACGCGCCGCCGCGGCAAAATGAGGACGTTGTAGGGTCGCGTTTGCAGGTTTGACCAGTCGGTTGCGCAGTCGGAGTCCAGTGACATGCGTAAGCTTGAAACGAGGCGGGTATCCAGCCTGCCGCTTCCCGGAATTCTGACCATGAGCGTCAACTTGCTTCCGGTGCCGCCGCCGGTCGACGGCAGGCAATCCCCGACGGCGCTTGCCATCGCACGCGGCACGGCGCGCTATCTGCATGCGCTCGGCTATTGCGTGGTGAGCGAGCTGCCGCTGCCGTCGGGTCGCCGTGCCGATCTGGTCGCGCTCGGCGGCGACGGTGAAATTCTGATCGTCGAGATCAAATCGTCAGTCGCCGATTTTCGCGCCGATCAGAAGTGGATGGACTATCGGCTGCACTGCGACCGGCTATTCTTCGCTACCATCATCGACGTTCCATGCGAGATATTTCCCACCGACGCCGGTCTGATTGTCGCCGACGCGTTCGGTGCGTCGATCGTCTGCGAGGCGCCCGAGCATCGGCTCGCGGCCGCGCGTCGCAAGACCGTGATGCTGCGCTTTGCGCACGCCGCGGCGCTCCGCTTGCAGGCACTGCACGATCCGCAAGGACCGTACGTGGAAGAATAACGTCAGCAGGGTCGTCTCATTCGCGATGACGTTCCCAGATCGGGAGGACGTCATGGGCCGAAGGCATTGCCTACACTTGTGTGTGTACACCACACATATTGCGTAGCTTTATGGCTTTTATCGACATTCACTTTGGGCTCCACATGCCTATGATTGCGATCAAATCGAGCGGGAAGGCTCGTGGGAGTTGGGAGGATTGCCTTTTTGACGGCCGCTTCGACCATGCCCGAAATCGATGTGCGCAATCTTCGCGTACTCGTAACAGCGGGTGGTAGTGGGATTGGCCGCGCCGTTGCTGAAAGCTTTGCGGCATCCGGCGCGAGGGTCCACGTCACCGATGTGGCGGAAGCTGCGGTCGCGGCAACGATGGATGCCGTACCCGGCTTGTCGGGAACGGTTGGCGATGCTTCCGACGCCGAGGATGTGGATCGCGCGTTTGGCGACGTTTCAGCTTCGCTCGGCGGGCTTGACGTACTGGTCAACAATGCGGGCATCGCGGGGCCGACGGGCGTGGTTGATGCGCTCAACGTCGCCGACGTCGACCGCACCATCGACGTGAATCTCAAGTCGCAATTCTATTTCCTCAACCGTTTTGTGCCGTTTCTGAAAACCTCCAAACGCAATCCATCGATCATCGCGATGGGGTCAGTCGCGGGGCGATTGGGTTATGGGCAGCGCACGCCCTACGCGGCGACCAAATGGGCGATCGTCGGCCTCATCAAGTCGTTGGCCGTCGAGCTTGGGCCCTTGGGCATTCGTGCCAACGCGATCCTCCCCGGCGTGGTGCAAGGCGAACGGATGAACCGCGTCATCGCCGATCGCGCGGCTGCCATGGGCGTCGGGTTCGATGACATGCGTGACGATTACCTCCGCAAGATTTCCATGCGGCGAATGGTCGACGCCAGCGATGTCGCCAACCTGTCTCTATTCCTTGCTTCGCAACTCGCGCGCAATATTAGCGGGCAAGCCATCAGTGTCGACGGCAACGTCGAGTATCTCTAACGGGCTCCCCGTGGAGCAGAAATTGAAGTTCGGTCAACGCCAGGTCATCGGTACGTGTCCAGTCAGACGATGAGTGCATACGCGGTTACTCCGAAAACCGGCGGCAGGCGTCGAAACGCCAGCTTGCTCGAATACGTCGTCATCGGCGTCACCTTGGCGCTTATTCTTCTGTTCTCGATCTTCATCGAAGGATTCGCGACCCTCGGAAATCTTCGGGTCATCGCATCCAATTCCGCTGCCCTGGTCATCCTGAGCTGCGGAATGGGAATGGTCGTCGTCTCTCGCGGGCTCGATCTTTCACTGATTGCAACCATGGTGGCGGGCGCCGCCACTTTCGCGCTCTCGGTCAACGCGGGTTTTCCCTGGCCGATCGCACTGGGCTTCGCGCTGCTCGCGGTCGCAGCAATCGGGTTCGTCAATGGGTGGCTGATCGCCTACGTCGAAATACCGGCCATGCTGACAACGCTCGCTACGGCGCTGGTCGTGACCGGCTTTTTCCGGTTTGGCGTTCTGCGCGGCGAGTATTTGCTGCTGTTGTCGAAGAACAATCCCGCAGTGGCATTCTTTTCCCGCGACCTTGTGCCCGGATTGGCCGCGCCGGTCGCGCTGATGATCGTTGCCTTTCTGCTGACGCTCGTCCTGCTCCGCTACACCACGTTCGGCCGCATCACCTACGCGATGGGCGACAACTTTCAGGCCGCCCGGTTGACGGGTCTTCCGGTCCGAACCGCGACACTGGCGATCTACGTGTACGCCGCAGTCATGGCGCTGTCGGCGGGGCTCGTGATGTCGGCGTCGAGCGGCACCGTCGACTTCCGGACCGTCACCAACGGCACTCTCCTGTTCGAAGTCATTCTCGTCGTCGTTCTTGGCGGCATCCCGCTGCGCGGCGGACGCGGCGGCATGCGAAACATTCTCGTCGGCGCCGCGCTGATTTCCGTGCTGCGCAACGGGATGACGCTCGTCGACCTCACCACCCAAACGCAGGACGTCCTCAAAGGACTTGTTTTGATCCTCGCGATCGTCACCGACAACTACTTCAACCCCAGAGATACGGAGACCGATACGGTCGGCGATCTCTGATAACAGCGTCGCAACAGAAGGAGGAAAGCATGTTGTGGAAAATGAAAGGTCATCTGCTCAAAGTCGCAACGGTGTTTACAGTCGGTGCGGCGCTCGCACTCGGCACGGGCGGCGCCCGGGCCGACAGCAATATCGCGGGCAAGAAGGTCATCTTCATACCGATCGCGATGGGCATCACGCTCACCGAGGCTTGGGCGAAACGGATGAAGGAGCATGCGGCGATCTACGGCTACACCGTCGAAGTTCGCGACGCGGCCTTCAACACCGGAGCGATGTCGGAATTGCTGGCCAAGGCCATCAGCGACAAGCCGGATGTGATCGTCGCACATAATCCGACCGTTCAGCTGCTTTCGCGCCAGATCAAGCAAGCCGAAGCTCAGGGCATCAAGGTTCTTCAAATAAACCTGCAGTCGAACCAGCCTTCAACCGCCTTCGTCGGGGCGAATTGGGAACGGATCGGACGCGAAATCGCCGAAGATATTGTCAAGGAATGCGGCAAGGGCAGCGGAAAGTCTGGCGAAGTCGCCATCATCCCCGGCCAATTGACTGCTGCTGACAGCGTCCTCATGAACGAGGCGGCCTTCAAGGTGTTCGGGGCTCATCCGGAGATCAAGGTTGTCTCAAACCAGGCATCGAATTGGGAACCGGAGAAGGCACGTCAGATCACCGCCACTGTCATTCAACAGCATCCAAACCTTTGCGCGATCTTCGGACACTGGGACGTGCATACGATGGGTGCCGGCAAGGCGGTAAAGGACGCCCATTTGGAAGACAAAATCATCGTCTATGCGACCGGCGGCGGTGACGACAAGACCTGCCAAGCCGTCGAAGACAAGATCCTTGATCGGGTCTGGAGCTATGATGCCGACGGTCAGGGTCGCGATGCCGGAACGGTGATCGACATCCTGCTGCAAGGTGGCGTTGCCGCAGATCACTCGATGTTGAAAATCGAGTCGCCGATGAAGATCATCAAGGCCGGCCCGACCTATAGCCGTAACCTGTGCTTTAAGCTGTAATCGGGGGAGCCCGTTGGGCTCGCCGGAAGGTGCTTCGCGCGGGGTCCGTTCAGGACCCCGCGCTCGCCGCGTAGTGGACACCAGACTTGTCAGTTCAGATCGATTTCGCTCGTCTGCCGCGCCAGCGCGTGCCGCGTTTTGTGCTCTCGCCACGCCGGATATTCTCAGACATCCTGTCGAAGGGCTGGGTCGAGGGAGCAATTCCGTTCATTGCCTTCATCCTCATGGTCCTGGGCGTATTGATCGGCACCAGCGGCTATGTCACCGCCGTCAACCTGAGCAACCTCACGCAATACGCCGCTGACGGCGGATTGGTGGTGCTAGCACTTTTGATCGTCGTTGCCGTCGGCGGCATCGATTTGTCGGTGGGCTCAAACTTCGCGATGTCGGCGTTCGCGGCACTGTACGCATTCCATATCCTCGGTCTGCCAGTCGCGGTCGCTCTCGGCTTTGCGGTTGGATGCGGCGCCCTGATTGGCGCGGTCAACGGCACCATTGCCGGATTAATCGGCTGCGGTGCGTTGTTGACGACGCTCGGCACCATGATCACGGTACGTGGACTTTATACGTTGGCGTCGCAGGCGCGGTTGGTGGCCATTTCAACCAGTGCCAGGAGCGACGATCTGTGGGACTGGATCGGGTTCGAAAAGCCTTTTGGAATACCGGTCGGCTTTCTCGTTCTCATTGCCGTCGCGTTGCTGGTCTTCTTTATGTTTCGGCAGACGCGGTTTGGCTGGCATATTCTTGCGGTCGGCGGCAACAGAAAGGCTGCACGGCACGGCGGCATCAACGTCAAACTGACCGTCTTCTTTGCGTATGTCGTCGCCGGGTCGATCGTCGGCCTCGCCGGATTTCTGTTCGCGGCACGGCAAAACAGCGTCGGCTCCGACACCGCTATCGGCCTCGAATTCTTTACGTTGACCGCACTGGTCGTTGGCCTCGGTGGTTTTCTGCCCGGGCGGGGAGCGGTCGTCTCCGTTCTGATGGGATTTGCGACAATCTACATTCTCAATAACGCGATGCTGAACTCCGGCTTTCGCAGCGATTTCACCCAATTTGTCCTCGGCACAATCATCATCTTAATCCTCGCGATCGACGTGAGGTTCCGCAAGAACCGGCACCGGCTGCTGGCGTCGACCTATCTCGACCCGGTTGCCCTGGAAGTCGAAGACGTACGCGGCATGGACGGTCTGATGCCCGATGCTGTGGCTCCAAAGCTGTCGGGTGCCGGGTTGATTGGCTCCGGGAAGATCGACGGACCTGAGGATGTCCTTCTCGATGCCGAGGACAATCTTTATTGCGGCACGCGCGACGGACGTATCGTGCGGTTCGCGGCGCCGGATCACACCGAGGTCAGCGTTCTTGCCAAGATTGGGGGCCGTCCGCTCGGCCTCGCGCTCGACGCCGAAGGGCGGATCGTCGCTTGCGTCGCCGGCATGGGACTTGTGCGCGTGACGTTAAAGGGCGAGGCCGAGCTTTTGACGGATCAGACCGATCGCAGCCTCTTTAGCATCCAGGATGACACCACAATCCGGATGGCCGACGATCTCGATATCGCCGCCGACGGAACGATCTATTTCACCGACGCAACCAAGCGCTATGACATCGCGGATTGGGGCCTGGATTTGTTGGAGGGACGTCCCAACGGCCGGCTTCTGAGCTTCGAGCCGAAGTCTCGCAAGACGCGAACGATCTGCGACAACCTGATCTTTCCGAACGGGGTTTGCCTCACGCACGACGGCAATCATCTGCTGGTGGCGAGTACGTGGACCTGTTCGATCCTGATCTTCGATTTGCAGAATCTGGCGGACGGGCCCCGGGTCTTCGTCCGCGGATTGCCCGGCTATCCCGACAACATCAATCGCGCTTCCGACGGCGGTTACTGGATCGCACTCGCCGGAATGCGAAATCCGGTGATGGACGAGGCGATGACGATGCCGCGGTTGCGTCGCCGGATGGCCAAACGCGTCCCGCCGACGAACTGGCTGTTCGGCAATCTCAATATCGGGGGAGTGCTAAAGATCGACGGCACAGGAAAAATCTGCGACGCGCTTTGGGATCTGCCGGACGGACCGCTGTACATGATCACGTCAATGCGCGAACACAAAGGCGCACTCTATCTCGGTGGTGTCACCAACAACAAAATCGGGCGTCTTGTCCTTGACGGAGCTGACCCGGCCTGGACCGGTCCCGAGAGCTACTGGAAGAAAGCGTGAATGATGTTCTTCCAGAGACGGAAACAAGAAATGCCGGCGATGCCTTTGGAAGGCGCCTTGGGCCCCAATGGCCGCCTCGACGACGCTGACGCATTTCCAATCACGAAACCGGACGCAACCTGCGTCAACCGCGACGGGCAGCTTTTGGTGTCGTCCGGCTGCGATGTGCTGCTGATCCCGTACTGGGGTGAAGAACCCGAACTCTGGGGAACTTACGATGCTCCGGTAACAGCTCTTGCAGCGAGCGCGGGTGGACGGATTGCGGTTGGTCTCTCCGGCGGTCGGATCGTGGTTCGCAATGCGGCCGGCCAACCTTTGCCGGGTTGGACACTAACCACCAGCCCGTGCGCGGTCGTGGATTGTCTCTTTTTGTCCGAGGATGTTCTGGCCGCTGTCGATCATGGATATGGGCCGGGAGAGCCGATCCTCTCTCTTGCGCCTTGGGACCCGGTCGCGCGCGGACAGGTGATCGGAGTGAGCCGAACCGGCGAGCAACATGTCATCGCGACCGGGTTGCATTGCCCGATGGGCATCGCTCGCGGACCCGATGGCGCGCTGGTCGTGACCGAACTGGAGCGCGCGCGTGTCGTCGATATGTCGGGCAAGGTGCACCAATCGGGATATCCGGCGTATCTGTCCCGAATACGCAGGGTCGGTGAGGGATATGCTCTCGCCTGCTTGTCGCGGCGCGATCCGCTGATCGAGTTTCTCAAGACGGAGCGGGAATTCGTAGCGAAAATGAAAGCCAATATAGATCCGCGGCACTGGATATCGCCGCGTGCGACCCCCGAATTCAGTCATGATTTCCCGATCGAACTCGGAGCGACCCGGTTGTTCGGAGAGATCAAGCCTTGGGCGCCATCGTTCTCCTACGGTTTGGTGATCGAGACGGACCGCGCCATGACGCCGGTTGGTTCGGCTCATTCGCGAGCGAACGGCATTCGTCATGCGATCTCCGACGTGACCGCGTGGAACGGGAGTCTGATCGCCGTCAGCCGCGCCAGCGAGGAGATTTTGAAGTTTGGCTCCACTGGAGCCTCCGATGAGCGGTAGTCCGATCATTCGCCTCGAGGGCGCCACCAAACTGTACGGCGGCATCGCCGCGCTTCAGGGCGCCGATTTCGACCTGTTCCCCGGCGAAATTCACGCGCTTGTCGGAGAGAACGGCGCAGGCAAGTCCACTCTGTGCAAATTGATTGCCGGTGTCATCACGCCCTCGGAGGGGCGCGTCGTCATCGACGGACAGACCGTGCATTTGACGGCGCCGAAAGACGCCGCGCTCTGCGGCATTTCGATGGTTTATCAGGAGACGAGCCTGGTTCCGCAATTGACCGTGGCGCAGAACATGGTGCTTGGGCGAGAGCACGCGTTCAATTCCGTCCGCAAAGTGCGAAGCGAGGCGCGACAGGTGCTTCAACGTCTCAACTTCAACGTCGATCCATCGCAATTAGCGGGGTCGCTGTCTGCCGCCAAACGCCAGATGGTCGAGATCGCTCGAGCCGTGCTCAACGGTGCCCGCGTCATTATCCTCGACGAACCGACCGCAGCGCTGACGCCTGAAGAAACGGATCATCTGTTTGAGTTGATGGCGTCGTTGCAGAAGACCGGTGTAGCGATGATCTTTATCTCGCATGCGCTGGAAGAGGCGCTTATGCATACCGATCGCATCACCGTTCTACGCAACGGCCGGGTGATAAAAACCGGCCCGGCGAGCGCTTTCGATCGCGACCGTCTCATTCGCTATATGGTTGGCGACGATCTCAACGTGGAAGCGCCGGCGCCGCACGCGGCTCGCGTGGTTCGAACAGCGCTCCCGGTCTTGCGCGTGGCAAATGTCCGCATGGGGAGTGTGGTCAACAACATGTCGTTCTCGATATTTCCCGGAGAGATCACCGGCATCGCCGGACTTATCGGCTCGGGTCGCAGCGAGGTCGCCAAAGTCATCATGGGGCACACCAAACGCAACTTTGGCGGCGGTCAAATATGGCTGGACGGGCGCGAGGTCCGCTATGTGCTGCCGGCGCAGGCGGTGGCCGCCGGAATTGCGTACGTTTCCGAGGATCGCAAACTCGACGGCTTCTTCGAAATGATGAGCGTATCGCAGAACATCGGTTTTGGATGGCTGGCGAAATTCGGGCGTGGCATTATTGTTGCGCCACTCGCCAAGATGCGCGCAATTGCGCGCGAATGGGCGGAGCGTCTTTCGATCCGCCGCAGCGGCGACGATCAATCGGTGCTGTATCTTTCCGGGGGCAACCAGCAGAAGGTCGTCATTGCCAAATCTTTGGCGCAGAAGCCGAAGCTCGTCATCTTCGACGAGCCTACGCGGGGCGTGGATGTCGGCGCCATCGCCGAAATCCGCCAGATCATCCGCGGCTTCGCCGATGGTGGCGCTGGCGTGATGTTGATTTCATCGTATCTGCCTGAGATCCTCAACCTCTCCGATCGCATCCTCGTGGCGAAAAGCGGTACTATCGTCGCGGAATTCGCGCGATCCGAAGCCAGCGCCGAGAAAATCCTGCACGCCGCAATTCATTGATCGGGAAAATCAGTTTACGCCTTTGCGCGCGCGTCGCGATGCGTCTCAAGTGTCCCACGCTGTCTGAAGAGAAGAATGAAACATGACCATACGTTTCGACGGCAAGGTTGCGATCGTCACCGGCGCCGGCGGCGGACTTGGGCGCTCTCACGCGCTGGGATTGGCCTCGCGCGGCGCGAGGGTAGTGGTCAATGACCTCGGCAAGGGCGGCGCAGCGCCTGAGAGCGCGGCGAAAGTCGCCGACGAGATCCGGGCCTCCGGCGGGGTAGCGATGGCTGACGGTTCAGACGTCGTCGATTTCGAACAGATCACCGCGATGGTCGCACGCGCCGAGAAGGAATGGGGCAGGGTCGATATTCTCGTCAACAATGCCGGAATTCTGCGCGACAAGACCTTCGCCAAAATGGAAATGACCGATTTTGAGCGCGTCGTCAGCGTGCACCTTACCGGCTCCGCCAATTGCACCAAGGCGGTCTGGAACGGGATGCGCGAGCGCAATTACGGGCGCATCGTCTTCACCTCTTCGGCCTCCGGCATTTACGGCAATTTCGGCCAGGCCAATTACGGCGCCGCAAAAGCCGCGATGATCGGTTTGATGAACGTGCTGCATCTCGAAGGCTCCAAATACAATATCCACGTCAATACGCTGGCTCCGACCGCGGCGACTAATATGACGGCCGGCCTCCTGCCGCCGGAAGCGGCAAACGTGCTGACGCCGGAATCGGTAACGCCCGCGGTGTTGTTCCTTGTCAGCGAGGAGGCCCCTTCGCGGGTAATCCTGGGCGCGGGCGCCGGCGTTTTCGCAGTAACGCGGATTGAGGAAACGCCCGGTGTCTATCTCAACGAAGCGGAGCGATCGCCCGACACCATCGCCGCGCGCTGGAACGAAATCTTCAGCGACCAGAAGTCCGTTCCGCTCCAAGACGCTTTTGCGCAAACGCGAAAATTCGCCGAGATGGCAATTGCCGCCGGAGGAAAGTCCTCCTCAGCATCCTCTTAGCTTCCGGACTGCAGCGGTACCTGTAATCTGCTGATCACGGTGCCGCGATAATTGAATCGAGGCGAAGCGCAACGTGCAATTCCAGGAGGGCGACCGGATCGTCCCAACCGCCGGTGATTTCGCGCAGCGTGCCCAATCTTTGACGCACCGTATTGATATGGACGCCGAGCAGTTGAGCGGTCCGGGCAATGTTGTGCTGGGTGTCCAGGTAGCACAACAAGGTCTTCTTGAGCTGCGTCTTCTGATGCCGATCCCGCTCCTCGATCGGCAAGAGAACCCGTTCCAGATACCGCACAATGCGCGAGGCATCCCCTGCCTCGAATAACTTGGCAAACAGATTGACCTTGGAATATTCGACAAACCGGGTGAGGCGGTTCATTTTGCGCAACACTCGAACCGCCTGCTCAATTCGGCCATACTCGGTTGCGGCCTTCGTCAGATCGGAGATTGGGTCCGACACGATACCGCCGATCTCCCATCCCTTCCGGCGGCGGAACAGAGTCTGCAGGAGCGCCTGGACCGATTTCTCGGGACCGGCAGCCAGGTAGGTATCGTCGATGAGATCGACGAGCACATTCATATTCGCGGCCGACGCGCGGATCATCGTTGTTTGCGCGGCCCGATCGAGGCCGGAGATCGCGATGAGAGCGAGCGTCATCGGCTCGCCGGCATTGATCTTCAGGCGGTCCCTGATCGCCGAGAGTGTAGACGCATCGGGCGGGTCGACGAGAATGAGATGACGCAGCAGGGTCGAAGAGGCGATCAACTGCTCGGTCTCGCGCTTCTCGCTCCACAGCTTGGCGATTGAAAGCGCAACGGTACTGCGTTCCAGGTTGCGAATGTCGATCGGATCGAGTTCGCCGCGGTGACAGATGACGAGGCTTTCGCCGTGATCGGTCCCGCCATGCAACGCCATGACCCGATAGTGCTCATCCCCGACATCGAGCATGACGACCGATCGCCCATTGCGACGCGACTGGGAAATGGCGCTTCTAAGCTTGGACGGCTGGATATTTCCGTCTTTTACGGCCGCCAACTCTCCGCCAAAAGATGCCGAGGTGTACCGCCCTCTGACCGAAAGAGCATCATCATACAAAATAATCGCGCCATCGATCTGGTCGGCCATGCGTTGGATGAAAAGCGGCCATTCGGTGCCTTTGGCCAACAGCGACGTCATTTCATCGTGAGCCGCCGCCGAAACATCGACGCGATGAATGTGGTCGATCAGCGCGTTTCGATTGCGCTCTGCCTCTGCCAGCGCTTCCGACAGCTTGGTGAAGGCGCGTGCGTTTCGCATGGCGACGCCCGCATGGAGGGCGAACGACCCCAATATGGAAATTTCGCGCTCGGAGAGTTTGCGACGATAGCGATCGGCAACAAACAACACGCCTTGCAACTTGTCTTCTGAGAGGATCGGGAAACCGGCGAGCGAGACGATACCTTCAGCTTTGAAAACGCGATCGAGCGCTTCGGAGTGCCGGAACCGCTGGTCATGCAGATAATCCTGGGTGTCGAAGAACGTCTTGGAATTGATCGTAAGGCTTACGGCGCCGAAACCGACGCGCGTTTTCATTTCCGAGGTAGCCGCGTTGATGTGTCCTTCTGCTGTGACGGTCCGCAAGATACGGTGGTCCTCATCGAGCATTGTCAGATATGCGACGTTGGCGGCGACAAGGCTTCGTGCCCGGTTGACGATGGTCCGCAGCAGGTCCTGCAGCGCCAGCGTGCTTGAGAGATCGTGCGTGGTGTCGATCAGAAGGCTGAGACCGCGCTCGCTAACGCCACGGTCGCGAGCCCCTTGAGCGACGGTATTCAGATGAAGATGCAGGCGCTCAATGTCTTGAGCGATCGAAAATGAAGGCGCGGCATTGCGTGCCATCTCGATCATTTCAGCAATTTCTAAATCCTGCGCGCCCTGCACAGCATTTTCGAGCACGGACGCAAAAATCGAAAGAACGCTCTGCGACACGAAACCGCCTGGGACGCTGTTGGAAGGAGAACGAAGTCAAAGCTGGTGGACCGCAAGACTGAAGCATTCGCCAAGACTTGCGCCCGGCCAGCCCATCTAATTGTATCAAAAGAATACGGAGACTACACTTGCCAATGTGCGAAACCTCCATTTTGCCCTGGCAAAACGGCCCGCTGAGCGACGGCACGTAGGCCTCGCACAGCAAGTGCGATGAGGTCGCCTTTTGGCTAAAACCCGAGCGAGGAGGGCGCTGGCGCCCTCGCAGCAGCGGCGTTTGCCACCGCCGTCGGCGTGAATTGCCTGACACCATCGTGGTCGAGCGCGAACAGCGGCAGCACGCGCGGCATTTCAATATCTTCCACCAGCGTGAGCCGGCGATTGTCGAGCACAATCCATTTGTCGTCGAGGCGCGCGGCGACGACGGCGTGATCTTCGCCGCTGGCGAGATCGCGCACGATGATCAGCTTCACATCCTTTTCGCTGACGCCGGCTTCGGTCAGCGCAACATATTTGGCGATGGCGTAATCCTCGCAATCGCCGCGGCCGGACGTGAGCGTCTCGAGGGGCGGGCTCCAGCGATCGATTACGCCCCACTGGACGAGATCACTGGTAGGCCGGACGGCGAGATTGATCGCGCGGTTGATGACGCCGATGCGGGCGCGGCCTTCGTGGGCTCGACCATCGGCGATCATGGCGAGAAATTTTTGTGCCGCTGCCGGGCAGAGCTGCGCGGCATCGCGACAGCGCGTCAGAATGTCGCTCTCGGCGCGGATATCAGCGACGACCCCGCTCCACTTGGTCAGGACTTCGCCGCCGGTTACCGGCACGGCGTCGAGACCGAACGGTTCTGGCACCGCCGGTGTTTGGCTCGACAGAACCGGAGCTGAAGCCGCGCTGAGATTCACCTGATATTGCGCGAAGGCGGCCGAACTGCCGGCAACCGACAGCAAAAAGACAAGCAAAGCCGCAAAGCGGCGCGCTGCAACGTAACCAGACATCTGACGTCCCTGACGGCTGGCGTTGCGCTGGCGTAAGCGCTCGCCCGGCTCTTTCGTTGTCAAGGACGCGATAACCCGACCGCTGCTGCTGCCGCGTTAAAGCGGCAAGAGTCAGGCGGGAACAATCGAAAACAGCGTGCAGAATTTCTTACGCGCGAACGGTTTTGGTGAATGCGCGTTAAGGCCGGCTGCTATACAGGCGGCGGCTTTTGCGTTTAAATAGAAAAGTTAGGAATGCAACTAAATGCTTAAGGGGAGGAATTCAGATGCGCCGGATGTATCCGCTGAGACTTTGCGGCTTGGCGATGCTTGGGCTCGGTTTTGGCATCGCGGTTGGGATCGGCGCAGCATCGGCGCAGGACAAGACCTTCGAGCTGAAGCTCTCGCATTGGGTGCCGCCGACGCATCCGTTGCAGAAGGCGATCGAAGAATGGGCCGCAGACGTCGAAAAAGCCTCGGGCGGCACTATCAAATATAAAATCTTCCCGTCGCAGCAGCTCGGCAAGGCGTTTGACCATTACGACATGGCGCGGGACGGCATCGCCGACTTCACCTACGTCAACCCGGGCTATCAGCCCGGCCGCTTCCCGATCATCGCGGCGGGCGAGCTGCCGTTCCTGGTCGGCGACGCTCACGGTGGCGCCCGGGCGATCGATGCGTGGTATCGCAAATACGCCGCGACCGAGATGAAGGACGTGCACTATTGCTTCTCGTTCATCCTCGATCCGCTGACCTGGCACTCCAAGACCAAAAAGATCATGGTGCCCGGCGACATCAAGGGCATGAAGATCCGGCCTTCCCAGGCCACCGTCGCCGCTTGGGTCAGTCTGCTCGGCGGCACCAACGTGCAGGCCAGCGCCACCGAAGTCCGCGACGTGCTCGACAAGGGCGTGGCTGAAGCGGTGAATTTCCCATGGGGTTCGGTGCCGCTGCTCGGCGTCGACAAGGTTACGAAGTATCACATGGACGCGCCGACCAATACGGTGACGTTTCAGTGGCTGATGAACCCGCGCGTCTATGCGTCAATGTCGCCGGCCCAGCAAAAGGTGATCGACGATCATTGCACCACCGAATGGGCGGGGAAGTTTGACGATCCGTGGGTGGATTTCGAGCACGCCGGGATCGCAAAGCTCAAGGCCGAGCCCGGCCACGAGGTTTACACCATCTCGGATGAACAACTCGGCGAGTGGAAGAAATCGGCCGAGCCGCTGCAGAACAAATGGGCCGACGCGGTCCGTGCGCGCGGCGGCGACCCCAACACGATGATGAAGGAACTGAAAGCTTCGCTGGCGCAGTACAAAGCGGCTTATTGAGTTGGCCAGGCTGAGACCATGGCGGGGCCGGCTGTGGACGCAGCATCGGATCGCGAGCGTGCTGCGCAGCACAGCGCACGCGGCCCGATGAACTGGCTGATCGATTTCATCGAGCTGGTCGCTGCGGGCTTTGTCGGAATCGTCGCCGCCGATATCTTCATCTCCGTCATGCTGCGCTATTTCTTCAGCGTGCAGATTCCGGACGCCTACGATTTCGGCCGCTTGCTGCTCGGTATTTTGATCTTCTGGGGCATCGCCGCGACGAGTTATCGCGGCACCCACATCACCGTTGATCTCCTTTACGCCAGTGTTGGACCGCGGATGCAGCGTTTCATCGACGTGTTCGCCACGCTGGTTCTTTTGTTTGTGGTCACGGTGCAGACCTACACTCTTTACGACAAGGTCTGGTCCACCCGCGCCGATCACGTGCTGACGTTTGACCTGCGGCTGCCGACCTGGCCGTTCTTCTTCGTCGCGTGGCTTGGTGACGCCTCCGCCGTGCTCTTGATCGCGATCCGCACCTACCGGCTGATCTTCCAGCCCGGCGAATTTGGCACCCGCTATCAAATCAAGCCGGTTGAGTAACAGCAGTGAGCGGTGAAACCGTCGCGATCCTTGGGTTTGTGGTGCTGTTCGCCTTGATGCTGATGCGCGTGCCGGTCGGCATGGCGATGGGCCTCGTCGGCGTTGCCGGCTTTGCCTATCTGGTCAACGGCGAGGCGGCGCTGAAGATCATCGGCCACACCTCGATGCGCACCGTGACCGATTACACCTTCGGCGTCATTCCGATGTTCATCTTGATGGGCGCGTTCGTCACCAATTCCGGCATGAGCCAGGAGCTGTTTCGCGCCGCCAATACGTTTCTCGGTCACCGGCGCGGCGGGCTCGGCATCGCTACGATTGCCGCTTGCGGCGGCTTCGCGGCGATCTCCGGCTCCTCGGTCGCGACCGCGGCGACGTTTTCGACCGTCGCCTATCCCGAGATGCGACGTTACGGGTATCCGCAGTCGTTCGCCGCCGGCGTGATCGCGGCGGGCGGCACGCTCGGTGCCATGCTGCCACCGTCGACCGTGCTTGCGGTTTACGGCATCATCACCGAGCAGGACATCGGCAAACTGTTTATTGCCGGCATCCTTCCCGGCATTCTCGCCGCTTCGATGTATATGACGACCGTCGCCATCATCGGCTGGGCGCGGCCGAAATATCTACCCGCCGGCCCGCGCAGTTCCTGGAAGCAGCGGCTCGAAAGCGTGCGCGACGTCTGGGCGACGTTGTTGCTCTTTATCTTCGTGATCGGTGGTCTCTATGGCGGATTGTTCACGCCGACCGAAGCAGGCGGCGTCGGCGCCGGCGGGGCACTGATTATCGGCGTGTTGCGCGGACGCCTTGGACTGAGCGATATCCGCCGCTCGCTTTTGCAGGCCACCCGCACCGCAGCTGCGGTCTTCACGGTGCTGATCGGCGCGCTGTTGTTCGGCTATTTTCTCACCGTGACCCAGACGCCGCAGAACGTCACGCTGTTCTTCACCGGACTTGGCATCGGCCGCTACGGCGTGCTGGCGCTGATCATGGTGATGTACATCGTGCTCGGCTGCCTGATGGATTCGCTCGCCATGGTGATCCTGACCGTGCCGATCATCTTTCCGGTGATCAAGGAGTTGGGGTTCGATCCGATCTGGTTTGGCATCATCATTGTTATGACGGTGGAGCTTGGCCTCATTCATCCGCCAGTCGGCATGATCGTGTTCGTGATCAAGAGCGTGATCGGCGACATCGACTTCTCAACGATCTTCAAGGGTGTCATCCCCTTCATCATCACTGACCTGATCCGGTTGGTGATCCTGATTACTTTTCCGGCGATCGCGCTCTATTTGCCGTCGCACATGTAAGCGAGACTCGAACATTGGAGGTCGTCATGCTTCGCCTGCTCGTCGCCGCTGCATTGATCGCGTTCGCGCCGGCCGCTCACGCCGCCGACGCACACCAGATGGAAGCAAACAAGAAAGCCGTGGTGGAGTTCTACGATCTCGCGATCAATCAGAAAAACTTCGATGCTGCGTCGAAGTTTCTTGGTTCACGATACATCCAGCATAATCCGCGGGCGGCCGACGGTCCGGAGGGGCTGAAAGGGTTCCTCGCTTTCCTCCGCGACAAATTTCCAAACTATCACAGCGACATCAAACGCGTCTTCGCCGACGGCGATTACGTCATCCTGCACGTCCACAACGTGCCGACGCCCGGCAGCCGCGGTAACGCCATCATCGATATTTTCAAGTTGGAGAACGGCAAGATCGTCGAACACTGGGACGTCCGTCAGGAAGTCCCCGAGCAGTCAGCTAACACCAACACGATGTTTTAGCGCTGCTTCAAAAGGCTGGCAGGAGTGGCGCATCCGTAGTGCGCCACTCGAACAGCGTCACGCGGCGGCTTGACCGGCGGCGCGCACTTCGCGCAAACCTTGGTGTACGTCGAGACGTGAGGGATTGACGGTGCTGAGAATAGTCTTCGCTCGCGCCACCTCGTCGGCCGAGCCATGCACCATGACCAGAAATCCGTCGGCTTTCACGGCAGTCTCATAGTTGATCACGCTATCTTTCGGAATGCCGATGCTGTAAAGCGCCGCGCCCAGCGCGCTCAAGCCTCCGACCACGACCGCACCTTCAACCGCGGAGACGACCACGGCGGCGAGGTAGCCAAGGACAACAACGGGTCCGATCGCGGGGACAGTCATGAAGATGCCGCCAAACAACACGCCCCACAAACCGCCCCAGAAGGCGCCGTTCCTGCCCCAAAATTTGACCCGGTCGCCTAAGTTATAGAATCCCGTAACTTTGTCTTCGGTGTGATAGCCCTTGCCGACGAGGGTGAGCTTCTTCATATCGAAACCGGCCTGAGCCAATTTCTTTATTCCAGTCTCGGCATCCTGCCGATCGTTGAAGACCGCAACGACGGCGTCATTCTGGGCTGTTTGAGTCTGTGCCATTTGATTCTCCTCTGCAGATCTTGTCGCGAAGCACCGCCAGCCCAACCGCCACGGTGTCAACTTATGCGCGTGGCGTCACTCGGCCAATTGTACGATGGTATCGTCCAGTTTTTGTTGCGATGAGTTGTCGGCGATCCGCTGCGGAACACTGACACGCTCGTCAGGCCGCAGGGTTCGCGAGGAGGCCGGAATCTATAGCGATCCGCGTCGCAGCTTTACCGACAGCGCGGTCGCTGCTTTTTCTTTGGTTATGAATTCCGAGCTCGCGCGTCGGGCGCGGCCCGAAACAACGCTGCTTAACTCCGGCCGCTGCCGGCCAGCACGGCGCGGGTCGCGCGATCCGGCCCGAAATCGTCGATGTTGTCGATCGCCAGCAGGTCGGCAAGACGCGTGCGTGCGCGATTGACCCGGCTCTTGATGGTGCCGACGGCACAGCCGCAGATGCCCGCAGCTTCTTCGTAAGAAAAGCCGGACGCACCTACCAGGATCAAGGCTTCGCGCTGATCCGACGGCAGCTTGGCCAAGGCGTCGCGGAATTCGGAGAACTCAACCCGGCTGGTCTGCTCGGGGTGCGATTTCAGCGTTTCGGCGTAACGGCCGTCGGCGTCCTCCACTTCGCGCCGCCGCTTGCGATACTCGGAGCGGAACAGGTTGCGCAAAATCGTGAACAGCCATGCCGGCATATTGGTGCCGGGTTGGAAGGAATCGATATGCGCCAACGCGCGCAGCAACGTTTCCTGCACCAGATCGTCCGCGCGATCGACATGGCCGCACAGCGAAATGGCAAAGGCGCGCAAGCTCGGCACGGTGGCGAGCACTTGATCGCGTATCGCAGGATCGAGCTTCATGCCGCGCCATCATCTTGTTCGCTAAGCCGGCGGACCAGGTCGTTGATATGCTCCGGCACGCCTTCCTGGACGACGTCGTCGTACAGGGCGCGAAGTTGCTGCCCGATGCGGGCTTGCACCTCACGGCCCAGGCGGACCTCTCTTTTCGGTTGAATAGCTGATGTATCCATCGCCTGGTCTTCTGGTCCGTCGGCTTCCGGGGCCGGCTGCTCAAGGTTAACTGGTTTGCCCGTATTCATTTCCCGTCATTCCCCCGTCGCCGACCGTTCGCTGCCGATTCGCATGGCTTCCCCCCGTCGCATGAGGCTCAACGCGGCGTCGCGTCATTGGTTCCTGGGGCCGGAACAAGCGATGGAACCTTGTTTGCGCCGCAACGTTCTAGCCCATAGCATTGGGAAACTGGGAGGGTCGTGCCCTTGTCTACATCGCAAGCTGTACTCCAGCATCTTCCGTTCCTGCGCCGTTACGCGCGCGCCCTGACTGGCAGTCAGGCGTCCGGCGACGCTTATGTGGCAGCGGCATTGGAATCGCTGATTGCCAGCCCGAAAATGCTGGAATCCGTTCCTAATCAACGGGTTGCGCTCTACCGCCTGTTCACGAAAATCTGGAACTCAGTCAAAGTGAACGGCAAGAGCGAGATTGCGGAGCCGAATTCCACGCCGCAACAGCACCTTACCCAGATCACCCCTCGGCCGCGTCAGGCCTTCCTGCTGGTCGCTCTAGAGGGCTTCTCGGAGGAGGACGCGGCGCAAATTCTCGACTGTGATTTGCCGACGCTGCGCGCCTTGGTTGAGGAATCCGGCCGTGAGCTCGCCGCGGAAATCGCCACCGACGTTCTGATTATCGAGGATGAGACCTTCATCGCCATGGATATCGAGGCGCTGGTGGAGAGCCTCGGCCACCGCGTCATTGGGGTGGCGCGCACTCACGCCGAGGCCATTGCGCTCGCCCGCAAAAAGCCGCCCGGACTTATTCTGGCGGACATTCAGCTGGCGGACGGCAGTTCGGGTCTCGACGCCGTCAACGAGTTGCTCGATTCTTTCGAAGTGCCGGTGATTTTTATTACGGCCTACCCGGAGCGGTTCCTGACCGGCAAACGGCCGGAGCCGGCATTCCTGATCGCCAAGCCATTCCAGCTTGCCGTGGTTTCCGCGGTCGCGAGCCAGGCGCTGTTCTTCGGGCGCAAGGCGCGGCAGCGCGAACGGCAGGCAATCGCTTAGGCCCAATAGCTTCTTGCGGAAGCGAACGCGTGGCCGGGGCTTGCCCCGGCCATTCGTTTTTGGATTCGAGCCAAAACGAAAAAGCGGACGTCCCTCAAAGGACCAAGCCTGAACGCTTGGCGTCCGGACAAAAAATTAGGGCGCAGCCGACTCGGTCCAGCGGCTGCGCCCAAGGAGACCGGCCAGCACGGGGGGAAGGGGGGAAGGATGGCCGGTCCGGATGATAAACCGCCGGCCACAATTTGGTTCCAGCACAATCGGCTCAAAGTTTTTTCGCAAACGCGTCTTCACGCAGCTGTGAGCCCGGCCTCAGCTATTCGCAAATCATCCGGACACGTCTTGCGGAACCGCGCGGGAAGCAACCACGTTTCCCATCACGCCAGGCCGATCGGCCTGGTGAATTCGGGGACACGGGGATCGATGTTTTGGAGACCGTCCGATGCGCGTCCCTTTGTTTGTTCGCTTCGCGAGCGTGGCGTTGGCCTCTTTCGTGGCGGGCTTTGTCGCATTCCCGTCATTGCCAAATTCAGCGCCGCTGTGGCTGACTAAAAGTTCGCCGATGAGCGTCGATCGGACCCTCAAAGGCGACCGTCTCCCGCTGATTGCGCCGATCTCCAAGTCAAACTCGAACTCAAACGAGCTTGGATTGCCGGCGGTGTCGGGCGCAAAGATTCCGGTGGGATGCGAAGCCGCATTCAGTCCGATTTCGGCGCCGCAATTGGCGAACATCTTTCGACGTTGCACCGTCTGACAAAAATCTGATCAGGTCCGGTCCGCGCGCCCCGATCAGCGGGCGCGTTGCGCACAGACGCCAACAGCACAAAGAGCGTCCACGGGGATGAGACTTGCGGTCGCCGCCGATCTGCGACACTAGATTGGCGGCGCACCATCGCGTCGTAATCCTAGAATACATGACATGAACGAGAATGACTCCACCGCGCGGGGCACGACGGCGCTTCCGGCGATCCGCCGCGGACAAAATCGCACGCCGTTCGAGCAGGTCGCCTTGTTGCTGCAGGGCGGCGGGGCGCTCGGCTCATACCAGGCCGGCGTCTATGAAGCGCTGGCGGAAGCCGATCTTCATCCGGATTGGGTCGCTGGAATTTCGATTGGCGCGATCAACTCGGCGATTATTGCCGGCAATCCGCCGGCTGAGCGCGTCGCGCGATTGCGGGAGTTTTGGGAGACTGTCTCTGCATCCCCGCTGGGATTTCCATATTTCAAGGCCGTCGAGTCGCAGGACGAATTTAATCATCAGGCCGTCAATCTGGGGCGGGCCTGGAATATTCTCTGCTTCGGCGCTCCCAATTTTTTCTTGCCACGGATACCGCCGGCCTTGTTCTGGCCCGGTGGCAGTGTCGACACGGCCAGCTACTATGACAATTCCCCTTTGAAACCCACGCTCGAACGCTTGATCGATTTCGATCGGATCAACGCCGGCCATCCGCGCTTTAGCGTCGGTTCGGTGGATGTTTGCAGCGGGAACTTTGCTTATTTCGATACGACCACCGATCGGATCCGGGTCGAGCACGTCATTGCCAGCGGCTCTCTGCCGCCCGCTTTTCCGCCGACTGAAATCGACGGAAAATATTTCTGGGATGGCGGACTGATATCCAACACGCCGCTGCAATGGGTGCTCGATAGTCGGCCTCGAAAAGACACGCTGGCGCTTCAGGTCGACCTCTGGAGCGCGCGCGGCCAATTGCCCAAGGACGTCATCGACGTTGAAATCCGTCAAAAGGAAATCATTTATTCGAGCCGCAATCGCGCCGCGACCGATCAATACAAGCATGCGCAACGACTGCGCATCGCGGCCGCAAATCTTATCAGCAAGTTGCCGCCGGACCTCCGCGACAGCGAAGACGTAAAACTGCTTGAGACGGTCGCTAACGACAAAGTCTGCAATATCGTGCACCTGATCTACCGCGCCAAAAGCTACGAAGGCGTCGCCAAAGACTTTGAATTTTCCCGGCGCACGATGGAGGAGCACTGGGCGTCCGGCTATCGGAATGCCAAACATACCCTTGCCAATCCCGAGGTCTTGGAGCTTCCGGATCGGCGAGAAGGGGTGCGGACCTTTGACATGGGAAAAGATCAGCCCGAATAGCGCGGCCCACGCCGGGACAACGCGTTGCTTTCAGACAGGACAGCCGCCATGAACGAGGAGATTGTCAGTATTCCTTCCGTCGGACTGCGCCTGCATGGGGTGCTCGGCACACCAGCAGGCTCGCAATCTTCGGAGCGGCGTCCCGCGTTTCTGGTGCTCCACGGCTTCGGCAGCAACTGCGAGTCCCCAAGCGTCATCCAGCCGACGCGGGTGCTGAGCGAGTTCGGTTATGTCACGCTACGCTTCGACATGCGCGGCTGCGGCAAAAGCGAAGGCGAGTTCGGCCGTGTCATCTGCCTCGAACAGGTCGAAGATCTTGGCAACGCGCTGGACTTCCTCTCTCGCCATCCCGCCGTCGATTCCGATCGCATCGGGGTGATCGGTTCGAGCTTCGGCGGCGCGGTCGCGGTCTATGCCGGCGGCATCAATCCGCGGATCGCTGCGGTCATTTCCAACGGCGGGTGGGGCCACGGCGAGCGTAAATTCCGCGGCCAGCATCCGACCCCGGAGGCTTGGGCGAAATTCACCGCCATGCTCGATGAAGGCCGCGCCTATCGCGCCCGCTTCGGCAAGTCGCTGATGGTGCCGCGCGGCGACATTGTGCCGATCCCGGCGCACGTGCGTGAAAACCTCGACAAGAAAAATGTGCAGATGCTGTCCGCCAACTCGGTCGAAATGTTTCCGGCCGAGACGGCGCAGAGCATGTTCGATTTCCGCGCCGAGGAGGTGGTTGGCAAGATCGCGCCGCGCCCGCTCCTTCTCATTCATGCTGCAAACGATTCGGTGACACCGACCGAGCAATCGATCGAATTGTTCAAGCACGCCGGCCAGCCTACGGAACTGCATCTGTTCAGCGGCCTCGATCATTTTTTGTTCAACGAGAACTCTGTGCGGGTTTGGGATCTACTGCGTAATTGGCTGGATATCTATTTTCCGGCACGCGCATGATCCGGAACAAACGCGCCAAATTTGAGCTGAGACACGCGTGAGCGGCGCCCCGATCGCCGTTGGACACGGGGAGCTTGCGCGCTTCATCCGCGAGGTGCTCGCCGCCAAGGGCGCGAGCGCGGCAGACGCAGCGAGCGTCGCCGACGGGCTGGTGTGGGCGAATTTGCGCGGCGTCGACGGGCACGGCATCGCGCGCCTGTCCTCCTATTTGACGCTGATCGAGCGTGGCGGGATCGATCCAAAGGCGCAGCCGCGGCTCGTGCAGGACCGCGGCGCGATCTTCGTGCTCGACGGCGCGTTTGGCTTTGGGCCGCCGGCGATGATGCAGGCGATTGCAATCGCCGCCGAGCGGGCGCGAACGCTGGGCGTCGCGTTCGGGCTGGTGCGCGACACCACGCACACCGGCGCCGTCGGACGCTACGCACAATGGTTGGCAGAGCGCGGTTGCGCGGCGCTCATCATGGTCTCGGGGGTGGCGTTCGTCGCCTATCACGGCGCCCGCGTCGCCAGCATGGGCACAAGCCCGATCGCGATTGCAGTGCCAAGCGGCGGCGGGCCGATCGTGCTCGACATGGCCACCAGCACAATCTCGAACGGAACTATCATTCAAGCGCGCGCCAACGGGACGGCGCTGCCGCCGGGCACGGTGCTGACGGCAGACGGCGAGCCGACCACTGATCCGCGTCAGGCTGATATTTTATTGCCGCTCGGCGGTCCGAAGGGCTCCGGTCTCGCGTTGATGTTCGAAATGCTGGCAAGTGTGCTTGGCGCCGCCCCGATCCAGGCGCGGACGCTTGGACCGGAGAAGCGAAAGCGCCACACGCAAAACTGTGCGATCTTCGCCATCGACGTTGAGGCCTTCCGGCCGCTTGCGGATTTTACGCAAGATGCCGATACGCTTGTGGCAATCCTCAAGGCGCTGCCGCGGCAAGCCGGCTTCGACGAAATCCTGTTGCCTGGCGAGCGCTCCGGCCGTACCGAGGCCACGCGTCGCAAATCCGGGATTCCGATTCGGGCGAAGCTGTGGGAAGAGCTGGCGGCGATTGCCGAAGCAAACACCGTCAAACTGCCGCGAACGGACAACCTTCCGTTGTAAGGGGCCGCGGAGTTGAAATATAATGCGGTGAGGGAAGTGGAGGAGCCTGGTAAGTGCGCGGGCTCACTGACCATCTGGGGATTGTGGCATGCGCGTGTGGGCAGTGATCGCCATTTTTTTGTTGGCCATCCCCGACGTGGTACTGGCCGCTGATTTACCGATCCCGGCGCCGGCCGCGCCGCCCGTTATGTCGCCGAGTTGGGCGGGCGTTTACTTCGGCGTAGAAGGGGGCGGGGTCTTCGGCAGCACTAATCAAATCGCTGACGGGCCAATTGGTTTTGGCGCAATTACACCCGGCTATGACGCAACGGGTGGCTTGCTGGGCGGCACGATCGGATACAACTGGCAGCTCAGCAACTGGATCTTGGGGTTGGAAGGCGACATGTCCTGGGTCAGAGTTCAGGGCAGCGCCCACGAGGCGTCGCCGTTCAATACCAGCTCGGTCATCGACACTAAGGAGAATTGGCTTGCGACCGGCCGCGGGCGCGTTGGCTGGATCGCGGCGTACAACATCATGCTCTACGCCACGGGTGGCGTCGCGGTCGCCGGCGTCGAAGCGGACATCATACCGGCCGGCATTGCGGAACTAACTGATACACAGGCGCGGTGGGGCGGCACAGTCGGTGGCGGAGTTGAGGTCAAACTTACTCCGATTTGGTCTCTCAAAGCCGAGTACCTTTACGTAAAATTTCAAAGCGCAAATTATTTCAGCAATCCGCCATCAGGCACCAATACTCGCTCCGACGTGCCGCTCGACAACAACATCTTCCGGGTCGGCGTAGACTACGCTTTTCACTAGACCTCGGTTGCCGGCACATTCGTCCTCCCCCTTGAAACGAATCGCCGGACGCGAACTGATAAACTCGGCGCCGTCGCGCGTAGACTAAACTTGTTCAGGGCAAATAATCGGCTGCCGGAGAACGCCGCTGTATCTGAGCCATATTGGCATCTGGCGGCAAGCGCCCGGTTAGCACGTCCACGAAGGATACCATTGAGACGCATTGCGGCTGCGATCATTGTCGGGTGCTGCGCATTCGGATGGACGGCTCCGGCCTTGGCGTATCGTCCGTTCGACGGGACGGACGCCGCCGTCGCTGATTTTGGCGAGGTCGAAATCGAGTTGCAGCCGGCAGGCGTCGTGCATCCCGGGTCTCCCAGCACATTTTCCGACGCGGTCTTCAATTACGGGTTTGCGGACAGGTGGGAGTTTGTCCTTCAAGGCACGGCGCCAATGCCCCAAGGCGACGTCGGCCCGCTGAGCACACCTGATGCTGTCTTGTTTAAATACGTGGTGCTACCGGGCGTCCTGCAGAACCAGCCCGGCGTGAGCATCGCCACCGAATTTGGTGCGCTGTTGCCTGACAATGGCGGCTCGACTCCAGGATTGAGCTGGACCGGCATCGTTTCGCAACGCTGGGAATGGGGAACGGTCCACCTGAACGTGGAAACGAATCTCACCCCCGATCAGCATGGCGAACTTTTCCTGGACGCCATCGTCGAAGGGCCGATCAAATGGACCGTGCGCCCGGTTCTTGAGGTCTACTTCGACAATGTCTTCAACCAGACCCAAGCGTTCTCCGGCCTGGTTGGCGCTATCTGGCAAGTGCGCGACAATCTCGCGTTCGATATCGGATTGCGCTACGCGTTCGTTAACGGCCGGCCGGTGAATGAGTTGCGCGCTGGTCTGACGTTTGGATTTCCGGCCAATCTCGCTCGACCAGTGAGCGCTAACGCCTCTAGCGCTGCGCCGTTCAATCGGCCCTGACGCGGGCACTCGGTCGCGGTATTGCCCAGAAGATCGCTGGGAGGCCTAAATGACTTCGTTCGTTTTTTTGAACGCCGAATCGGGGCGGATTGACCTTTGTTAGAAAACGTACAAACCGAGCCGAAAAGCCGCTTCGAAAGCTAGACTTAGGCGCTGTTTCCACCTAGCGTGAACGTCGAACGTGGCAGGGGGGGACGCGGGTTGGACACCAAGGCCTGCCGAGCGCTTTTGATTTACCCTCGCTTCGAAGCGGATACGTTTTGGAATTATAAGCGCACCTCTGAAGTTTTCGGCGCAAAGTATCCGGCCCCACCGCTCGGGCTGATCACCCTCGCAGCGCTTCTACCGCGCTCCTGGTCGATCCGGCTGGTCAACCGCAACACCGAAGAATTAACCGACGACGACCTTGACTGGGCCGATCTGGTCTTGACCGGGGGCATGCTGCCGCAGGGCTTCGACATACTCGATGTCATCGATCTCTGCCGGGCCCGCGGCAAGCCCGTTGTCGTCGGTGGGCCCGGCGTAACGTCGTCTCCAGAAAACTATCAGACGGCGGATTTTCTGGTCCTCGGCGAAGCGGAAGGAGTCATCGACCAATTCGTCGAAGCCTGGGAGTCGGGCGCGCGCGAAGGCGTGTTCGAGGCCGAAAAGTTTCAGGTCGATGTGACCAAGTCGCCGATCCCGCGCTTCGATCTCCTGAAATTCGATGACTACCTCCATGTCGGTGTGCAGTTCTCCCGGGGTTGCCCGTTTACTTGCGAGTTCTGTGACATCATCGAACTCTACGGTCGCGTCCCGCGCGCCAAAACTAACGCCCAGATGCTCGCAGAACTCGACGAACTTTACCGCCTGGGCTATCGCGGCCACGTCGATTTCGTCGACGACAACCTCATCGGCAACAAAAAGGCCGTGAAGGCATTCCTTCCGGAGCTCGCCAAATGGCTCGAAGCGCATGATTATCCATTCGAGTTCACGACCGAAGCCTCGCTCAATCTCGCCGACGATCCGGAGCTTCTGCGGTTACTGAACCGCGCCAAATTCGCCGGCGTCTTTGTCGGCATCGAGAGCCCCGACACCGCGACGCTGATTGCGATGCGTAAGAAGCAGAACACGCGGCGCAGCATTGCCGAGAGCATTCATAAGCTTTATGCCTCCGGACTTTTTGTGATCGCCGGCTTCATCATCGGCTTCGACAGCGAAACCGAGTCGGCGGCGGAAGCCATGATCGCGCTGATCGAGGAGGCGGCGATCCCGGTTTGCATGGTGGGGCTTCTCTATGCGTTGCCAAACACGCAGCTCACGCGGCGGCTCGAAAAAGAGGGCCGAATGCATTCGCTCCCGGTGCGGGAGGAAGTGAAGAGCGCCGACCAGTGCACGATGGGGCTTAACTTCGAGACGCGGCGGCCGCGGCGGGAGGTGCTCGCCGACTACGCCCACATCCTGGAGCGTATCTACGACCCAGCCGCTTTTGCTGGCCGTGTCGAGCGTCTGGCGCAGATGCTCGGCAAGTCCGGCGGCGAGCAGCAGACGAGCGCCGAAAATTCGCAGCACCGGCTCGCCAATCTCTATGCAATGCACCAGATCGCGACCAATCTGCCCGAGCCGCGCGACATCTTCCGCCGCACGCTGAGCCAGTGCGTGGCGAGCAATCCAGGCTCGATCCGCTGGATCGCCGGACAGATCGCGCTTTATCTCCACGCCGGGCCGTATTCGCGCGACGTGATCGGCCGCGTAGAAACCATGATGGCCGCGCTCGAAACTGACAGACGACTGCCCGCGCCGGTCGAGCGGGAGAGCGTCGTCGTATGAAACGCGGGGCGCGACCGGTGGTGGTCAACGCCCGGCGAGCGTAAACATTACGCCTCCGCCAGCCGGAGCCCGATGAGCCGGTCGAGCGCGGCGTGGTCGGCGAGCAATTGCGCGGAGGGGCCGGAGTGGATGATGCGGCCGCGCTCGATCACGATTGCAGCCTGCGTCAACGACAAAGCGATGTCGGCGTGCTGCTCCACCAAGATGAAAGCGTTGGAGCCTTCGCTCGTCATGCGCCGGATCGCGGCCGAGAGTTCCTCGACGATGATTGGCGCCAGTCCTTCCAGCGGTTCGTCGAGCAAAAGCAGCGCCGGATTGGTCATGAGCGCGCGCGCGATCGCCAGCATCTGCTGCTCGCCGCCGGACAATTGATTGCCGAAATTGCTGCGGCGTTCGGCCAGACGCGGAAATAGATCGTACACGGCCGGCAGGTCCCAGCGGCCGGAGCGGGCGGCTACGGTCAGATTCTCTTCCACCGTGAGCGAAACAAAAATCTCGCGCTCCTGCGCCACCCAGCCGATTCCGGCGCGGGCGCGGCGGTGCGGCGGGCGGCGGGTGATGTCTTCGCCCTTCCAGATCACGCGGCCGCGGCTGACTTGCGTGTACCCCATGATGGTGAGAAGGAGCGTCGACTTGCCGACGCCGTTCCGACCGAGCACGGCAAGGCTGCCGCGTTCAGGTAACGTAAACGACACGTCGTCGAGCACGACTGCAGGGCCGTAACCGGCGCGAACGTTGTCAAGGGCAAGCAGCGGTTCGGTCATAACGCTGATCTCGCCGGAGCCATATCCAGCCCCTTGCCGAGATACACCGCGCGCACTCGTGGATCAGCCGCGATCTCTTCCGGGCTGCCTTCGACCAGAACGCGTCCGCCGACCATCACGATGATGCGTGAGGCAAAGCGAAACACCAGTTCCATATCGTGCTCGATGAACAGCACGGTGATCTCGCGCGACAGGCCGGCAATGGCGGCGAACAGTTCTTTGCTTTCCTCGCGCGGCACGCCGGCGGCAGGTTCGTCAAGCAACAGAACCTTCGGCCGGGTTGCGAGCGCGAGCGCGATCTCTAGGAGGCGTTGTTGGCCGTAAGCAAGCTCGCGCGTCAGGCGGTTGCAAACCGCGGCGAGGTTGATCGCTGAAAGGATGTCGTAGGCTTCGTCGATCTCATGGCTGTAAGCGGGAAGCTGGCGCCACCAGATGCGCGCGGCCCGGGTTCGTTCGCATACCGCGAGTGTCACCGACTCAAGCACAGTCAGGTGCGGAAACAGCGAGTTGATCTGATAGGTTCGAACGAGACCGCGTCGCACGCGTTGGTCCGGGGCGAGCGCGGTGATATCGGCGTCGTCGAGGAGGATGCGGCCCGCGTCCGGCCGCAACATCCCGGTGATGAGATTGATCAGCGTGGTCTTGCCGGCGCCGTTGGGGCCGATCAGCGCGTAGCGCACGCCGTGCGGCAACTCAATTTCGATGTTGCTCGCGACCACAAGCGAGCCAAAGCTCTTGGCGAGGCCGCGAGTAGCCAGCGCCGGTGAACTCACGATCGGCTCCAGCGGGAGGCGAGCTTGGCGAGGCCGCCGAGAATGCCGTTCGGCAGCAGCATCACCACGCCGACCAGCAGAATGCCGATCCAGAAATACCAAAACTGCGGTTCGATGCCGGAAAACTGGTCGCGTGCGACCATGAAGATGATAGCGCCGACGAGTCCGCCATAAAGCCTGCCGGCGCCGCCGAGCACGAGCACGACTACGACTTCAGCGGAACGCTCGAAGCCGAGCGAGTCGAGCGACACGGTTTCAGTCGTCTGCGCCAACAGCGCCCCCGCGATCCCGGCGATGCAGGCGGCGATGGTATAGATGGTGCGCATATGCGCGCGGCTCGGCGCGCCGATCGCCGGCATGCGTACATAATTTTCGCGAATGCCGCGCAACGAGAGGCCGAACGGAGAGTGAATGACGAGCCGCGCGAACAGAAATAACACAAACAACATGGCGAGCGCGTAGCTGTATGCGGTGTAGCCAAACAGATCGAACCGGAACATCCCCAACAGCTTCCACATATGGATGCCCTGCAGGCCGTCCATGCCGCCGGTCAACCAGCCAAGGCTGTTCGCGAGTTCCGCCAGCAGCAGCCCGAAACCGGTAGTCAGCATAATGAGGGCGAGATGCCGAAACCGGCAGATTACGAAGCTCGTGGCATAGCCAACGATGCCGGCTGCAAGCGCCGCCATCGCCAGTCCCGTCAGCGGTTCGCCCCAGCCGTGTTTGGAAACAAGTCCGGCCGCATAGGCGCCGACGCCGAAATAGGCGGCGTGGCCGAGCGAGACGATGCCGGCATAGCCGAGGATCAAATCGAGCGACAAGGCAAACAGTGCGGTGATGGCGATCTGACTGGCGAGGGAGAGATAATTTGGAAACAGCACGTACGGCAGCAGCGTGGCCGCCCAGAATACGATTTCGATTGGCCGCCATCGCGTCTGCGCCCGCAAATAGGCGAGCGGACTCGTCACCTTCTCGGCGAGCGCCATCGCTTAGCGTCTCCCCAACAGGCCCAGCGGACGCCACATCAACAATGTGATCATCACCAGATAGATGAGAAACGCGCCGAGCTGAGGGATGTAGTACTTGCCGGCAACATCGCTGATGCCGAGCACGACGGCGGCGGCAAACGAACCTGAAATCGAACCCAGCCCGCCGACCGAGACGACGATCAGCACGTAAATCAGGTAGGTCAGCGCGAACGACGGGTCGAGCCCGATGATTTCGATCGCGAGCGCGCCGCCGAGCCCGGCAAGCCCGCTGCCAAGCGCGAAGGTGATGGCGAAAGTGCGATCGACGTCGATGCCGAGCCCGCGCGCCATGCGTTCGTTGTCGACCGCCGCGCGCACGCGGGCACCGAACCGAGTGTATTCGATCCCCGCCACGAGCGCGACCGTAATGAGCAGCGCGAGCCCGAGCAGAATGAGCCGGTACACGGCAAAGCGCAGGCCCATGAAAGTCAACGAGCTGCGCAGATATGCCGGCAGTTGCAGCGGCTGCTGATCGGTGCCGAAGAAGTAGGCCGCGACCGCGACGGATATAAAGACAAGGCCGATGGTCAGAAGCACCTGATCGAGTTCGCCGGCCCGGTACAGCCGGCGAAACAACGTCTGCTCAAATGCGACGCTGACCACCGCTGCGGCGATGAACGCGCAGGGCAGCGTAGCGAAAAACGGCACGCCGTACCGGTTCATCAAGGCGACGGTGACGTAGCCGCCGAGCATCGCGAAACTGCAATGCGCGAGGTTGATGAAATTCATCATGCCGAGCGTTACCGACTGTCCGACCGACAAGAGGAACAGCAGCATGCCGTAAGCAAGGCCGTCGAACAGGACGCCCAAAATGGGAGGCAGCATAGTCGGTTAGCCCCGATGGATCGGCGGACAACGTAACGGACGACGTGGCGAAGGGCCAAACGATTTCCGGCCCACCGCAATCAATCCCGGGCGATGGCGAAAGGGGTTGGCGCCCAACGGCGACCCTTACTGCTTCATCGCTGCTTTGAACGGATCCTTGACGTTCGGGATCGCGGCGATTTCCACATTGATCAGTTTGCCGTCGACTTTCTCGACCTTGCGGATGTAGACGGTCTGAATGATGTCGCGGGTCTCGGGGTCGATGGTGATCGGGCCGCGGGGACTTTCCCAGCTTGCGCCTTTGGCGGCGGCGATGAGCGAATCGCCATCGGTCTTGCCGCCGGACTTTTGCAACGCCAGGTCCATCAGGTGCATGCCGTCATAGCCGCCGACGGAAAAGAAGTCGGGGTTGCGCTTGAACTCCGCATTGTAGGCCGTCACGAACTCATCGTTCAGCTTCGAGCGGTGCTTGTAGTCGTAGTGGCCCGCCGTGATAATGCCGATGGCGGCATCACCCATGCTGGCGAGCGCATGCTCGTCGGTGATTTCCGCCTGGCCGAGAATCTCGATCTTCTGCGGGTCGATGCCGCGTTCGGCCAATGCCTTGCCGAAGTTGCCGGGCTGAGCTCCGCCGGGGATCATGATGAAGATGCCCTGCGGATTGAGATCCTTGGCGCGCTGAACATAAGCCGAGAAGTCCGGACTCTGCACCGCCATGCGCACCGCACCAACAATGTTGCCGCCGGCTTCCTTGAATCCTTTCAGAAACGCGCCCTCGGCATCAATGCCGGGGCCGTAGTCGGTGACCATGACATACGCGCTCTTCAGTCCGTGCTTTTGTGCGGCCCACGTGGCGAGCGTCTGGTTGAGCTGCGGTATCGTGAACGAGACCCGTGCCATGTAAGGCGACTTGGTGGTGACGATGGCGGTAGCCGCATTCATGACGACCATGAACTTCTTGGCTTCGGCGGAAACGTCGGCGGCGGCCAGCGCGTTGGGCGTGAGCTGAAAGCCGGCCAGGATGTCGACGTTGTCCCGGGTCACCAATTCCTGCGCCAGCCGTTTGGCAACCGGCGGGTTGATGCCGCCGATATCCTTGCGGATGATCTCGACGGTCTTGCCGGCAAGCTTGTCGCCATGCTGCTTCAGATAGAGCTTGATGCCATTGTCGGTCTGCACTGAGGGGTCGGCGAATTGGCCGGAGTACGCCATGGCGATGCCGATCTTGATGCTGTCTTCGGCATGAACGGCGCCAGCCAAAAGGTTTGTCACGAAAATAAGCACGCCAGCGAGGAAAAGGCGCTTCATCGTATCCTCCCCTTTTGTTTGTTGATGCGGAGAATGCCTCACTCCGCCGGCAAAGAAAAGCGCCGCGAACTCGACTGTTCGCGGCGCTGCTATCTTCGGGGCCCTATCGCTTAACGCGCAACAGGCCCGCGGTGTGCGCTATTGTCGCATTACTTCTTCATGCGCTCCTTCACCGGGTCCTTGACGTTCTCGACCTTGTCGAACTCGACGTTGACAAGTTCGTTGCCGACTTTTTCAACCCTGCGGATGTAAACGGTCTGGATGATGTCGCGCGTTTCCGGGTCGATACTGATCGGGCCGCGCGGGCTTTCCCAGCTCATGCCTTTGGCGGCAGCGATCAGTGCATCGCCGTCGGTCTTGCCACCGGTCTTTTTCAGCGCTTCGTAGATCAGATGCATGCCGTCGTAACCGCCGATCGAATAGATGTCAGGATTGCGATGGAACTCCTCGTTGTAGGCCTTCACGAATTCCTTGTTGAGAGGGGACTGGTGATTATAGTCGTAGTCCGAGACGGTGATGATGCCGACGGCATCAGCTCCCATGCTCTTGAGCGCGCTCTCAAACGCGAGCGCGTCTTGGCCCAGGACCTTGACTTTGGTTGGATCGACGCCGCGTTCGGCCAACGCTTTGCCGACGGCGGCCGGCTGGGCGCCGCCGGGAATCCAGATGTAGATCGCGTCCGGGTTCGAATCCTTGGCGCGCTGGACGAAGGCGGAGAAGTCCGGATTGCCGACCGGGAAGCGAACCGAGCCGACGATCTGGCCGCCAGCCTCCTTAAAGCCCAGGTGGAATGCGCCCTCCGCGTCAATGCCGGGCCCGTAATCGGAGACCATCGTATACACGGTCTTCACCCCATGCTTGGCCGCCCAGGTGCCGAGAGTTTGATTAAGTTGCGGCGTGGTGGTCGACGTGCGGGCGATGTAGGGCGATTTGGTGGTGATGATCGAAGTGGCTGCGTTCATGACCACCATGAACTTCTTTGCTTCCGCTGAGACGTCGCCGGCGGCCAGCGCATTCGGCGTCAAGGCAAAGCCGGCGAAGATGTCGGCATGGTCGCGCACAACAAGCTCCTGCGCCAGCCGCTTGGCGAGATCCGGCGCGACGCCGCCGACATCCTTGCGAATGAAGACGAGTTTCTTGCCGGCAACGGTGTCGCCATGCTGTTTGACGTAAAGCTTGATGCCGTTGTCCAATTGGATGCCGGTGTCGGCAAACTGACCCGAGTAGGGATTGATGATCCCGATCTTCACTGTCTCCTGGGCGTGAGCCGCGATCGCCGCAAAGCTTGCGGAGAAAGCGAGGACGCCGGCGAGCAACAGACGTTTCATTGATATCCTCCAGTATTTTTAGTTGTCGGTCAGAATGCCTCACTTGACCAGCAAAGAAAAGCGCCGCGAACGTTGTCGCCCGCGGCATTGAGCGGAAGTGTTACGTCAGTCCAATCGCATCATTTTTTCATGCGCTCCTTCACGGGGTCCTTGACGTTTTCGACCTTATCGAACTCGACGTTCTGCAACACGCCGCCGACGTTCTGGACCCGGCTGATGTAGATGGTCTGAACGATGTCGCGTGTTTCCGGGTCGATGAGGATCGGGCCGCGCGGGCTTTCCCACTTCATCCCCTTGGCGGCAGCGATCAGGGCTTCGGCATCGGTGTTGCCGCCGGTCTTCTTCAGCGCCTCGTAGATCAGATGCATGCCATCGTATCCGCCGATGGAGAAGATGTCTGGATTGCGATGATAGTCCGCCTGATAGGCGGCCACGAAGGCATGGTTCAGGGCCGAGTTGTGGCTGTGATTGTAAATCGACACCGTCGTAATGCCGAGTGCCAGGTCGCCCAGGCTCTTGAGCACAGTGTCGTCGGCCAGCACGTCCTGGCCTAACACTTTCATCTTGCGGGTATCGATGCCGCGCTCGGCCAAAGCCTTGCCGACCGCCGCGGGCTGCGCGCCGCCGGGAATCCAGATGTAGATCGCGTCGGGATTGAGGTCCTTGGCGCGCTGGACGAAGGCGGAGAAGTCCGGATTGGCGACCGGGAAGCGAACCGAGCCGATGATCTCGCCGCCGGCCTCCTTGAAGCCGGTATGGAAGGCGGTTTCGGCGTCGATGCCCGGACCATAGTCGGAGACCATGGTGTAAATGCGCTTGATCCCCTGCTTCGCCGCCCAGGTCCCCAACGTCTGATTGAGCTGCGGCGTCGTCGAGGAGGTGCGGGCCATGTATGGCGACTTGGTGGTGATGATCGAGGTGGCGGCGTTCATGACCACCATGAACTTCTTGGCTTCGGCGGAAACGGCGCCGGCCGCCAGCGCGTTGGGGGTGAGATCGAAGCCGGCCAGGATGTCGACGTGATCGCGCACGACGAGTTCCTGCGCCAGCCGTTTGGCGACGTCCGGCGCGACACCGCCGACATCCTTGCGGATAAGCTCGATCTTTTTGCCGGCGACAGTGTCGCCGTGCTGCTTGATGTAGAGCTTGATGGCATTGTCCATCTGGGCGGCAGTGTCAGCGAACTGCCCGGAATACGGATCGATGATGCCGATCTTGATCGTGTCCTGCGCTCTTGCCGAACCAAGAGCGCATAGCGCCAGCGCCAAGCCGGCAAGTCCGTACTGCAAGGACTTCTGCAACAAAATTTGCATATGCGTTCCTCCCGTTGTCGCTTCTTCCCCAACCACTCGGCTGCTCTTTTCATTGGCGGAGCCGATGTACAGATATCCTCGGTCAAGCTCACGGCGAGCGCAACGTGCGCTCGTTGTCGCAGTTAAGTGGGCTGTCGCCCCCGAATGTGATTGAGCCGGTTCGCCACGCGGCCTAAAAGAGAGCCGAAACGAATGAACGGACCCATGACCGAGGAACAGCCGGAAGCCGGCACCGTTGACCGGGACGAAGTCGCGCGTTTTTCGCGCGTCGCCGGAGAATGGTGGGATCCGCGTGGCCCGATGGCGGCGCTGCACAAGTTCAATCCGGTGCGGCTTGCTTACGTCCGCGACCGGACCGCCGCACATTTCGACCGCGACCCGCTGCGACTCGATTGCCTCGCTGGCTTGCGGGTGCTGGATATCGGCTGCGGCGGCGGCATTCTCTGCGAACCCCTGACAAGGCTCGGCGCATCGGTCGTTGGCGTCGACCCTTCCGAGAGCAACATCGCGGTCGCGCGGCAGCATGCGGCAAGGTCTGGCCTCGCCATCGATTATCGCAACTCCACGGTGGAAGCTCTGTCGCAGGTGGGCGAAGTCTTTGATGTCGTGTTAGCCATGGAGGTGGTCGAACACGTCGCCGATGTCCCGATGTTCGTCGACCTCGCGGCCGGAACTGTGAAACCCGGCGGGCTTATGTTCGTAGCCACGCTCAATCGCACCGCCAAAAGTTTTGCGCTGGCGATCGTCGGCGCCGAATATATCTTGCGCTGGCTGCCGCGCGGCACCCACCAATGGGACAAATTCGTCGTGCCCGACGAACTCGATCTCGCCATCGAGCAGGGCGGCCTGCGCGTCATCGGCGAGACCGGCGTGATCTATAATGTGTTCGCCGACCGCTGGCAGCTCTCCACTGACATGGACGTGAACTACATGGTGGTCGCGGAGAAGGCCGCGTAATGGCCACGCCCTGGCTCTGGGCCGTCTTCACCGTCATTGCCGCCTTCGCCCAGACGTTGCGCAACGCGATGCAGCGCGAGCTGACGACAAGCCTCGGTACCATCGGTGCGACCCATGTGCGCTTCCTGTTCGGCCTGCCGTTCGTGCTGATTTTTTTGATTGGCGAACTGATCGCAATGGGCGCGGCGCTGCCGAAACCCGGATTGATTTTCTGGCCGTGGGTGATCGACGGCGCCTTTGCGCAAGTCGCCGCGACCGGGCTGATGCTGGCCGCCATGGGCGAGCGTTCATTCGTCGTCACCATCGCCTACACCAAGACCGAACCAATTCAAGTTGCCGTGTTCGGCCTGGTCTTTCTCGGCGACGTGCTGACCTTACCGATGACGATCGCCATCCTGATCGCCACCGCGGGCGTGGTGATTATGTCGACCAAGCCCGGCGGCATGGTCGGTGGCGTCAAGCCGACGCTGATCGGTCTTGCTTCAGGCGGCATGTTTGCGCTCTCCGCCATCGGCTTTCGCGGCGGCATTCTCAGCCTCGGCTCGACCAACTATATCGCGGCCGCGACGTTCACGCTTGCGGTCGGCATTGCCCTGCAGGCAGTGCTGCTATCGCTCTATCTCGGCATACGCAGCCCTTCGGTGATGTTTTCCATCCTGCGCGCCTGGAAGCCGTCGCTGCTCGCAGGTTTGGCAGGAGCCGTCGCCTCGCAATTCTGGTTTCTGGCGTTTGCACTTGCAACCGCCGCAAGCGTGCGCACGCTCGCGCTGATCGAAGTGTTATTCGCGCAACTGATCGCGCGCTTTGCCTTCGGTCACCGCACCACGGTGCGCGAAGCCTTGGGCATGGTGCTTGTCGTTGCCGGGGTCGGTTTGTTGCTCTGGGCGTATTAGCGGGGGCAGTACGGCCCGTCGCGGATCAGGAACCCCGCCTCGGCGCGGCCTTGACCGCGGCTGGCCGCTTCAGGCATTCGGCCAGCCATCGCTCAACGTGTGGGAAGCCCGACAAAGCGACCCCGCCCATGCGCGCCCAGGACAATACAGAAGCGACGTTGAGGTCCGCGACTGTAAAAGCCGGGCCGACCAGATAGCCGGTTGTCGCCAAGTGTTGATCGAGCACCTGCAGCGGTTTCTGCAACTGCTGCTCGCCTTCATCCGCCAACTTCGAATCGCGCTGATCCTTGGGCAAAAACATTCGATGCAGCAGCACCGCAAGCGCCGGCTTTTCCACCTCGGTCATGACCCAGAAACTCCATTGGGTCGCCTCGGCCTCGGCCTCCATCGTCTTCGGCAACAACTCGCCGCCGTGCTTTTTGGCGAGATAGAGATTGATCGCCATGGATTCCCAGAGCTTGAACCCATTATCGTCGATGGCCGGGATCCGGCCGTTGGGATTCACCGCGAGATATTCCGGAGTTTTGGCGCTGCCGTCGGCGAAATGGATCGGGACATTGTCGTAATCGAGCCCGAGCTCGTTGGCCATCCAGAGCGCGCGATAGGCCCGCGATAGAGGAATCCCATATATCTTCAAATTGCTCATTGCGGCGTCCCCGACTTTCGGCGTTTCATTTTCACGATTGGGCGGAGAAGATACCGGGCTTCGGCGCTCGAGTTTCTGCTCGGCAGTCCTCGCCGGTTTGTTGGTGGTTCGGCGCCTAATTAAACTCGTCGGGTAAAATCGGCAGCGGGTGAAATTCAATGCCCTCTTCGTGCAATTCCTTGGCTTCATCCGGTGAAGCTTCGCCGTAAATCGAGCGGTGTTCGATCTCGCCGTAATGGATCTTGCGCGCCTGCTGCCAACCAACCTATTCTTCTGTCTATTTCGTGAGCATTGCCGATCGCGGATTGGTCGGGGGAGGGGCACTCGGCGAAAGCGACAAGGTGAGCCATGCGTTCCAGCCCGAGGCCCGGTTCTGCGGATCGAACTCCCAATACGCTTTTAAATTAATGTATGCCTGCACCGGTCCGGCAGGGATGATATAGCCGACCTGCGGCCCAACGCCAATGACGCGCGACTTGAAGCATCCGACGCGGTCGCCGGAGCCGTCGTCACAACTTATCTGATCGTAGAAGTAACCGACTGCTCCCACGAGCAGCTGTTTGGATAGGAATTGCGACGCCCCCCAGTCCAGGTGCCAGTCAACGCCGTTCTGATAATTCGTGCTCGGATTTATGAGATTGTACGTGAACCCGGTGACCGCGGAAATTTCATGGCCCGTCACCGGATTAAAGTATGGATAGCCCCCGCCGGCGTCGATGGCACCGTGGCCGATGCCAAGATTGGCCAAACTGCTCGAATCATAGAGGCCGACCGGGATGTCTCCCGTGACGTAGGTCATCCAATTGTTGACGCCGCTGTTCCAGCGCAGCGCGGCCTGCGGATACAAATCTCCGAAGCCGGTCGCGGTGTCGCTAAGGTGGCCTTGTGCTGTAGCTGTAAATGGACCCACACCCGCCGTAATTGTCCCGTTCAGTGCAGTGCTGTTGCCGCCGACAAAACCCGTCATGCCGAGGGCCAATTGACCACCGAACACCGGCGTCGCGAACACGTAGCTCGGATTGACGAGAACAAGGTCGAGATTTGAGTTCAAAGTCGCATTGAGGCTGACGCTGACGGTCGGATTGAGCTTGCCTATCGTGATCTCGCGCGCGGCGGCGACGCTGCCCGCCGCGCTCACGGAATCATAGTAGTTGATGATTGCGAGCGACCACCCCGGCTGCTGGGGGACGGCTGCAAGACTGCCGTATGTCCCTGGAAGCCAAAAGCTAATACCGCCTTCGTCCGCCATAGCAGACTCTCGGCGCGGTTACGATGGCGGCGGCAAAGATCAGCGTGATGCCCCCCGGCAAACGCCAAGATCGTTGGCCGCGCTTCACATTCCCGAATCTGCGAGCAAATTTCTTCATTGCCGCCCCGGTCAGCTGTTGCGCTGCGTCGATACATACGCATAGCGCGACCTCTCAAGCGCGGGTGCCGGAATGAGCATCCGCGAACCGCCCACGCAGCGAAGCTTTGACCTTACAGTACTCGTGGTCCTCGTCCAAGAGCACCAAATCCGCAAGTCGTCTCCAATTCCTATTTGTTTGATCGCGCCTTGCTTTTGCCAGCCATCGCCTGTGACAGCGCGTCCTGGCATGGGTCGCTGATCAGCACGTTATGCCATCAATTCGGCGGCGTGGTCGATCTGGAAGAGGGATGCCGGCGATGATGGCTTTGCGGATGACCGGCGGACCTACTAACTTTCACGCCGCCGAAATAAGTTCGTGCAACAATGCCGATATTGCATATTCGGTAGTAGCGCCTTAAAGTGTCAGTTGTACCGCGCATCGACCAATCTGCGCGTTGCCCCAAAGCCGCGCAGTCCAGAGCTTGCATTGTCAATGCGTCGCATTGTCGATGCCTCGCATGTCGATGTGTTGCTGTCGAAACCTTGCTTGTCGAAGCCTTGCTTAAGAAATAGCGCGTCACTCAAGTCGCGCATTGTCCAAATAAGGGAGGTCAGCGATGAATCCGTACTTTGGTCGTACAAGCGTGGGCATGGCACTCGCGACGTTGCTCTCGACGACCGCACTGGCGGATCCCAATCCTCTGCGCGAGGCCTATTTCGGGGAGACGCATGTTCACACCAGCTGGTCATTTGATGCATACATCTTCGGCAATCACATCACTGGACCTGCGGAGGCCTATAAATACGCCAAAGGCGAGAGGATGAAGCACCCGATGGGCTACGACATCAAGATCACGACGCCACTTGATTGGATGAGCATGACCGACCACTGCGAATATGTCGGCACCGTCCGCCTCGCCGATGAACCGGGTCCACGATCAGGAAGCTGCCGATCGCCAAGGAACTGATTGTCCATGATGCTGCAGATATTCAGAGAATCTGATCTAGATACTCGGCGAGACTATGATCACGATGAAGCCGATCAAGGAGTTGGTCAGCCCCGAAGTTGCTGGCTGGATTCTGGAAGGAAAATAACACAATCACCGATCGTGCCAATCAGCCCGGGAAATTTACCGCGTTCTGCTCGTACGAATCGACCTCCACGCCCAACAACCGCGATCTGCATCGCAACGTGTTCTTCAAGGATTGCGCGAAGATGCCGGAATTGCCATTGAGCTCGCTCGAGTAGACGAACCCGGAAGATCTGTGGAACTGGATGGACGGCCAACGAAAGGCAGGCCACGAGCTGCTCGCGATCTCACACAACGCCAATCGTTCAAACGGCCACATGTTTCCAATTGACGTGAACGAAAGGGGCGTCCAATCGAATGCGGCCTGGGCCGCCTCCAGGGATCGCAATGAAACGGCTGACAGAAAATCAAAGAGATCAAGGAAAGTCGGAAACTCATCCGCTGCTTTCGCAAAATGATGAGATCGCCAATTATGAACTATTCGACTATCTGCTCAGCGACCACGGGACGAATTTCGACGATTCCCGGCAGCTTCGTGCGCAAAGCCTACAAGGACGGTGTCGCGATGCAGCAGGCACGCAGCTACGACCCGTACAAGATGGGAATAGTGGATGGCTCCGACTCGCACGACACCGCCGTGCCTTATCGACAAGCCGATTTTTTTGGCGCGCACGGCTTGAACGATGGAAATATCAAGGAGCGTATAGCGGGACATGTGTGGCAGGACCTGGACATGCGGCTGGAAAACCCCGCCGGCCTTACCGGCGTCTACAGAGAAGAACACCCACGCTCGCTGTTAGAGGCGATGCGGCGCAAGGAGACATTTTGGACCAACAGCGAGACATGAAGATGAGTTACATGGCAGATAGGACTATGACAGAGCCTAAAAGAGCGGCGGAATTCAGTAAAAGCAAGATGCGAGCGAGCATGCCGATGGGACGAGATCTGCAGTAGGCGGAATAGAAAGACCCGAACGATCGCCTGTGGAAGTCAAGGAATACTAGTTACAGCAACCTGGGCACATCCGGATCATGGAGAGAGACCGTGGAAGAAGCAGCTAGAGCTTTTCAGAGGTTTGAGATGTCGCATGGGCAGGACAAATAGTGAGCAGAGCCTTCACGAGCAAGGTTCACACAATCGAGCAGCACAGTGGTATCGCCAATGCCACGTACACCAATGACGTCGGCACAGTGGAGCTGAGAACTGTTAAAAAGACTCTGAATTCGATCAGTTCCTTGAATCGTTCCCTACACGCGCATCTTCGTAATCCCGACGCCGCGCTGGTCACGCTGCGAGCGGAAAGCTCAGCATGGCCCAAAGGACAACGTGCGCGACATAGTGCAGGAGCATACTAAGAGCTCGCCGATCTCGTACACGCGCGACGCTCAGGCGCGTGAAGCTGCCGCGCACCAGCAAAACATAAAGGGCTCAGACGAAGGTACTACGGCGCTCGATGATGCGCCACTCAAAGCTGATAGTGGCAACTCGCCTATCTCCGGAGTAATGTAACGGCGGCAGAACTTCGCAGTGACGTAGAACTAGAATCGCCTTACCAGATAGACGATGTCGACAGAAAATTTGCGAGGCCAATCGATGCAGGACGATCTGATGCGGGCGCCTATCAAGGGATTCCGGCCCGTACCAGATAAGGACAGCAGGATCGTCACGACACTGGATCGCGCTTCGGTTTGAGACGAATTCTACAAGCTCAGCAACAGATGCTCGCGGCGCGGAGCAACGATGCGGCTACGTCGACTACAAGATCATCCACCACAACGGCGATTCGGAACACCATCGAGATTCAGTTCCGCTAGGAGGTCGCCGCTCGTGCAGTCCGACACTGGGTAGAACTCGGATCGGGTGGCCGGGTGCGGTAGAGCAGTCACGGCCGCAGGCGGCCGGCGCTTGGTGGCTGCGCCAGATATGGCAACCAGAGATCGATCAGATGCGGCCGCGGTGACTTGACGGAAGAACTGAATTAACGACGCTGTTGCTTGCAGTCGCTGCCTGATGTTGATTATGACCACCAGGCGCGCAGCATGTCCGATATGCTTTCCGGTCTGGTGCTGACCACAGGTCAGCAATCGAACGCTATGATAGTGCAGTGCTCGCCGCGCAGGCTCCCGACAGCAGACCATTCAGGATAGTAGACGTAGTCGAAGGCAGAGGCGACATTGGCGGAATCATGCGCGGAGCGGTGTCCAAGCTGGACGCGGCGGCGACGGCAGCGGCGAACCGCTGCTGCTGCTGCGCGACGAGCTCGCGCAGCTATGGACGACATGGGCAGTTTACACCGGATGCGCGCGATGGCTCCGCGAGCTGGCCACAGTCGCCATGTCGTAAGGCCTCTGCGAACAGCTTCGCCGCTGTATGCTGACCGCCTGGATCATGTCGGGGCGGATCAAGTTCAACTCATGCTTGTCGCGCCTATCTCGAGGGACCGACCGCTGCAGCGAAAATGGCCTATGGCGAGATGATGCGGGCACCCTACGGCGCCGCGTTTGTACAAACCCCTGGTCGATGCCGCTCGGTCGCCTCCTGGATCGATGATCCAGAGCTGCCGCCCGGCGGTCGACGTATATTCCGTTGCTGGGGATAGCAGATTATACGAACGATCTGGTGGGTCTGGAGAAGCGCATGGACGTGAAACGGGCATGGCACGATGCGACGAACCTGTCGGCCCTCCTGGCGACCGATCTGGAATTGCACCGGGCCTCGCGCCTCGATGGGTTGAAGCAGATGTATTCCGTGGATCGCGGCGCACCCTGCCGGAGATGGAGGCCGCGCTGCTGGCGTGGAGTGTCCAAGGAAGACGCCGACGCCGCCGCGCCCCGCGAGCGTGTGATCGAGGCTTATCGCTTTCGATGACTGCGTAGAAACCCATGGCAGGCTTCATGGCACAAGACCTTGGCGATTCGGGCTATTGGGACGCTTCGCCGGAATACGTGGCGCTTCTCCAATCGGACACATTGAAGGATTCCCGCTTCGAACATGGCCGTCATCAAGCATGCCCGGCACGGCTCGGCGCGGACTATGAGGCAGCGCTCCCTCATCGAGAGCTCGATGAGCACATCTCTCCGCCTCTCGATGATCTCAGCCGTGGGACGACGCTGGCTTCGCGGACCCTTATCGCATTTACTGGTTGGGGCTTCGCCTTGTTCGCCACCGACAGCATGCTGCATCCCGGACACGACAGCGGGGATCAGTCACATCGGATCGAGTTGACGCAGGGCGATCTGCGCCAAATGAGCGTATCTTTGTTGGCACAAGGCCGGCCCGCGCCGACAGCCGAAGAGATAGCGAGCCTCGTGAGAAGCAAGATCGACGAAGAAATCTTGTTTCGTGAAGCTTTGGCGATGGGTCTCGACAAGGATGATGCCATCATCAAACGCCGTTTGGCGCAAAAAATGGACTTCGTGATCGAGGATCTGGCAACAATGCTGGAGCCGACGACCGCACAGCTTACCGCCTGGTTCAAGCAAAACGAGCAGCGCTTTATGCTGCCGCCGCGTGCCTCGTCTCCGCCTCCTCTACTTCTCTCCCGACCGGCGAGGTAAACGAGCCCGCGAGGACGCCCTGCAAGCTATGGCCCGTCTTGCGCGCGAGCCCGCCGATTCACCCATCGCGGCATCGCTTGCTGACCCCTTCATGTTCCAGAGTGCTTACGGCGATCGCACACCCGAGCAACTCTCGAAGCTGTTCGGGATATCCTTCGCCAAAGCGCTCTTCAACCTAAAACCAGGCCCGTGGCAAGGTCCCATCGAGTCTGGATATGGCTGGCATATCGTCTGGATGGACTCGACGAGTCCCGGTCGCGTGCCAGATTTTTCGGAGGTTGAACCCGCTGTTAAGGCCGCATGGCTGCAAGAGCAGCAAGACGGTATTCGGCATAAGGCTTACGAAGCCATGCGAGCCCACTACACGATTGTGCTTCCCCCGCTCGATGCCGCACCTTTGCCCCCGCAGTCTGGCGCGATGCCGGATGCCGCGACGCTGGCAGCCGTTCGTTCGATGCGTAATTCGCAATGAGAAAACCGACACTCATGCTTTCGCTGGTAGTGCGGGTCCTTTTCGGTCTTGCTTTAGTGACCCCGCTTTACCCGAGACTTGCTGAGGCGCACGAAATACGTCCAGCCTATCTGCAAATCGACGAGCTCTCACGAAATCGCTATGCGGTGTTGTGGCGGACGCCAATTTTATCGGGCATGCGCCTTCCCGTGGGGCTCCGCTTCCCGAGCGAGGTGCGCGACGTTATAGAACCAAGCACGCGCGAACTGCCCGATTCGCTCGTCGAACGACGTATCATCGATGCACCCGGCGGCCTCTCGGGAAAGCGCATCGAGTTCGTTGCCTTGGAAGCGACGATCACCGACGTCATTGTCCATACCGAGAGGCTCGACGGCGGACGCGTAACGACGCTGGTGCATCCGTCTCAACCATGGGTCATGATCGAAGCCAGGCAGAGCCTGCTGGCGGTGGCCCGCACCTACCTCATGTACGGCATCAACCACATTATGTTCGGGATCGATCACCTGTTGTTCGTCCTCGGGCTTGTGCTGATCGTGCGCGACCGATGGATGCTCGTGAAGACGATCACCGCGTTCACCGTCGCGCACAGCATCACCTTGGCGGCCGCGACGCTCGGCTATGTCCATGTTCCGGCCGCGCCGGTCGAAGCCGCTATCGCCTTGTCGATCCTGTTCGTCGGTGTCGAGGTTGTACGCTCCTTGCGCGGGGAAACGAGCTTGGCGCTTCGCCACATCTGGTTCGTAGCGTTTCTGTTCGGGCTGCTTCACGGAATCGGTTTTGCCAGCGGCCTTGTCAGCCTGGGTCTCCCACAGGGCGACGTTCCGCTGGCGCTCCTGACGTTCAATATCGGCGTCGAAATTGGGCAACTCTTGTTCGTCGCGAGTATCCTGTTGCTCGAGCGCGCCTTCCGTCTTCTGGGGATCAGATGGTCATGGCCGCTCCAATATGCTCCGGCCTATGTGCTCGGAATTTCGGCGGCGTTCTGGACGATAGATCGCGTGGTCACGATGCTGGGGGGAGCCACATGAGGACGCAATACGGCGGCCGGCGCCCGCCCAGACAGAGATCTCGTCGGGCTGTTTGTGAGCCGGCCCTAATTAAACTCGTCGGGCAAAATCGGCAGCGGATGAAATTCGATGCCCTCTTCGTTAATTTTTTTTTTATTTGTTGAAAGTTTATTGTATATAGATTGATTTTTTAATATTGTTGTTTATTTATTTTTTGTGTTTTTTTGTAAGTATTATGTTGATGTTAGTTTGTGTTTTTTGTGATGTTTTTTTGTAGTTTTTTTATTTTTTTTTGTATTTTTGTGTTATGTGATGATGTGATGATGTTGATTATTTGTGTTTGTTGTTATTAGATATGTTATTTGTGTAATTATTGGTATTTATGTATTTTGTTATGTTTTGTAATTATTTAGTAAATGTTTGTTTTTAGTTGTTATTGTTGTTGTGTTGTTTTTGTTTTTTTTATTTTATTATAAATGTTAGATTGGTTATGTGTTTATAATGTGTTTGATTTGTTTGTAATAAGTTATTTAATTATAGAATAATAATTAGAAATATGTTTTTATGTAGACGGCAGCGGGTGAAATTCAATGCCCTCTTCGTGCAATTCCTTGGCTTCATCCGGTGAAGCTTCGCCGTAAATCGAGCGGTGTTCGATCTCGCCGTAATGGATCTTGCGCGCCTGCTCGGAAAAACGCGGGCCGACATAATCCGCGTTCTTGCTGATGTGTTCGCGCAGCTCTTTCAGTTTCTTTCGTAGCTCGCGCTCGGGCGGCGACATGACGGCGAGCGGTGCATTCGCCGCCATCGGAACTGGCAGTTGCGGAACCGGCAAGTGCGGAACCGGCAGCGTCGGAACGGCCTGAGAAACGTCCGCGTCGGAGCGGGACAGCCGCGGCGCCATAATCGCCTTTTCCACCTTGGTCGAGCCGCAGATGGGGCACGCGACCAGACCGCGCTTGGCCTGCTTGTCGTAGGCCGCCGAGTTCTGGAACCAACTTTCGAAGGTGTGCTTTTGCTGGCAGTTGAGCGCGTAACGGATCATACCGGCTCTCGCACCGCGTGTAGGTGGGCCGGCTCAGCCATCGGCTCGATCAACTCGAAGCGCCGGCCGTGGAGTAGCGACGGAATCCGCGAACGCGCGGCGGCGACCTGCGCCGGGTCGACCTCGGCCAGGATCAGGCCCGGATCGGTGCCGCCCTCGGCAACAATTCGGCCCCACGGATCGACGATCAGCGAATGACCGAACGTCTCGCGTCCGCTCTCGTGCTTGCCGCATTGCGCGGCGGCGAACACGAACGAGCCGTTCTCGATTGCGCGCGCGCGCATCAGCACATGCCAATGCGCCTCGCCGGTCTGCTGCGTGAAGGCGGAGGGGATCGAGAAGAACGAAGCGCCGGCTTCCGCGAGCGCCCGATAGAGCGCCGGGAAGCGCAAATCGTAACAGATCGTGACGCCGAGCCTGCCCCACGGCAGATCGCTGACTACGGCGAGTTCGCCGGCGCGGTACGTGCGCGACTCGCGATAACTTTCGCCGTTCGACAGATCGACATCGAACATGTGGATCTTGTCGTAGCGCGCGATGATGTCGCCGCGCGGATCGATCAGAAACGAGCGGTTCGCCGCCCGGTCCGGCGAGGCTTTGATGGCAAGCGAACCAATATGGACGTAAATCGAAAGCCGGCGCGCTGCGTCGCGCAGCGCCGCGAGCGTCGGATCGCTTTCTTCGTCGGTGATCGCAGCGAACAGGCGCTCGCGCTTGCTCTCGAGAATGTTGGTCATTTCCGGCGTCAGCACATAAGCGGCGCCGGCGCGCTTGGCTTCTTCGATTACCGCGAGTGCGGTCGCAAGGTTTACCTGCGGATCGGCGCCTGAACGCATCTGAACGAGGCCGACTTTGAATGTGGCGGGAGAGGCGGCGGTCATGCCGGCGGGCTTTCCGTTTGCGACGGGCTTTCGTTTGGTCCGAGCAGCGGATCGAGCTTGCCCGCGTCTTCGAGCGCGTAGAGGTCGTCGCAGCCGCCGACATAGGTTGCGCCGATGAAAATCTGCGGCACCGAAGTGCGACCGTTGGTGCGCTCAAACATCTGGTGCCGCATCTGCGCATTTCCCGTGACGTCGATCTCACGGAAGCTGGCGCCCTTGCGCGAAAGCAGCTCTTTCGCCCACTGACAGTAGGGACAGTATCTCTGTGTGTAGATGTCGACAGAAGTCATAACGGTGCGTTAAATCTACCAAATTCCCATGTGTTGCAAGTGTTTGTGCTGCAAGTCTTTGTACTGCAAGTCTTTGTGCCGCAAGTCTTATATGGCTGTCCGCGCCGGGTCGGCAACCCTGGCGAATACCAGCACGTCAACGTTAGCGGCGCCGGCGCGGAGCAGCGCCCGCGCACAGCCCTCGGCGGTGGCGCCGGACGTCAGGACATCGTCGACCAGAACAAGCCGGCGACCGGCGACCGCAGCCTTCTGTTCGGGGGGGACGCGGAAGGCGCCCTGAACGTTGGCTGCGCGCTCGGACCGGGTCAGCCCAACCTGCTGCACCGTCGATTTGACGCGCTTGAGTGCGCCCGCGGCGATCGGCACGCCGCTCGTCGAGGAGATTGCGGCCGCCAGCATGGCGGATTGGTTGAAGCGTCGCGCCCAATTCCGCCGCCAGTGCAGCGGCACGGGGACCAGAGCATCGGCGTCGGCGAGGAGCTCACGGCCGGCATGGCCAAGCCAGCGTCCCATCATCGGGGCGAGGTCGAGACGGTCGCCATATTTTAGCGCATGCACCAAGGCGCGCGAGACTTCGTCGAAGCGCACCGCAGCGCGGGCGCGGTTGTAGGCCGGCGGGTCGGCGATCGCCTCCATGGAGAGGATGCCTGGTCCCGGGTCATAGACGAAGGGGATGCCAAGACGCTCGCAGTACGGCCGGCTGATGAACGAAAGCTTGGACCAGCAGGTCGGACACAGGCCTTGGCCTTCGACCGGGGCGCGGCAGGAGGCACACAACCGCGGCAAAGCCAGATCGAGCGCCGCGCGAAAGATCGCGCGCGTAGCATCCACCGTGCGTTTGAAGCGCGGCGCGGCGGTGACGCTGGCTAAGTCTGCGGTTCCGTCCCCCATGAGGCTACGCTATCGCCCGTAGCTGGAATTGTCATCGGCCCACATCGGTCTTCGGGACACCTATGCATAGACGTGAGACAATCGGATATGAGCGGGAGTCCGTTGATTTTTGATCGCCAGCTCCTTCGCATCCGTCGCCGCCGCGCGACGACGATGGAGCCGGCGACATTTTTGCTCGATCGCGCCGCCGCCGATCTCGGCGATCGCGTTGCCACGGTGCTGCGGCGGTTCGAATTGGCGGTCGATCTTGGCACACCGGGTGACGCGGTGCGTAAGGCGCTCCGCGGTCTCGGCTCTGTCGACACGATTGTCGCGGCGGATACGGCACCGCCGAGCAGCGGCGCGCTGGCATGGCCGTTTGTCGTCGCTGATGAAGAAGCATTGCCGTTCGGCGACGGTATATTTGATCTGGTGGTTTCGGCGCTGGCCTTGCAGTTCGTCAACGATCTGCCCGGCACGCTGCTGCAACTCCGCCGCACACTAAAACCCGACGGCTTGTTCCTTGCCGCGCTGATCGGTGGCGAGACCCTGACTGAACTGCGCCAATCCTTCGCCGCGGCCGAAAGCGAAGTCGAAGGCGGTGTTTCGCCGCGCGTCGCGCCGTTCGCCGATCTGCGCGATCTCGGCGCGCTGTTGCAACGTGCAGGCTTTACGCTTCCGGTCACCGATATTGACCGTATCATCGTGCGTTACGATTCCGCTTTTGCGCTGATGCACGATTTGCGGCGAATGGGCGCAACCAACCTGCTGATCGATCGCCGCCGTGTGCCGCTTCGGCGCGCGACGCTGATGCGGATGGCGGAGATTTACAGCGAGCGCTTTAGCGATGCCGACGGCCGCGTGCGCGCGACCTTCGAGATCGTCTGGCTTTCAGGATGGGCGCCGCACCCGAGCCAGCAGCAGCCGTTGCGGCCCGGTTCGGCCAAGGCGCGGCTGGCCGACGCGCTGGGGACGCGGGAGATATCGACGGGGGAGAAGGCGGGGAGTTAGGGGAGAAAGGACGTTTATTTCAATGCCGTGGAGACAGTGCTGAACATGTTCTTCACGTTCGTGCCGAGGCCGCCGACGACGCTAACGATGGCGACGGAAACACCGGAAGCGATCAGCGCATATTCGATAGCCGTGGCGCCGCGTTCGTCGTTGAAGAAACGATGGAACGCCGTGCGGATCGCGAGACTTGAAGCATTGAACATGGCCGGTTTCTCTTGGTTTGGCATCACAACAGCGTCAGCAGGTGCGGGATCAGCGGTTCGTCGGCAGGCGGCATCGGATAGTTGCGCAGATCATGCGGCCTTACCCATTTTAACTTTTGCGCCTCCCGCCCGGTGACAATTCCTTCCCATCGGCGGCAGACATAGAGCGGCATCAGCAAATGGAAGTCGGGATAGAGATGGCTCGCGAATGTCAGCGGTGCGAGGCACTCCTCCTTGACGACGATTCCCAGTTCCTCCTTCAGCTCGCGGATCAGGCTATTTTCCGGCCGCTCGCCAGCTTCGATCTTGCCGCCTGGAAACTCCCAAAGCCCTGCCATCGATTTGCCTTCCGGGCGCTGGGCGATGAGCACGCGTCCGTCGGCGTCGATCAGCGCACAAGCGGCGACAAGCAGAAGTTTGACGCTCACGGCCGGGCCTCAATCTAGACAATGCATGGTAAAGGCGCGCTTCAACACTGTAAGTACTTTTGTCGCTTTCGCCGCAATGGTTAAGGAAAGTTAAAGCGCGCGACGGCACGACTTCGTCGGAGCGGCGGCCGATTGGTCAGGAGCGGTAATCGCCGTTGATGGCGATGTATTCCTTGGTGAGGTCGCAGGTCAGCACGCGGTCGCGGCCTTTGCCGAGGCCAAGTCCGACCTTGAGCGTGATCTCGGGCTTTTTCATCGCCGCGGAAACCGCAGCTTCGTCGTACCCCAAATCGCGGGCGCCCTTGTGCGCAACGCGAATGCCGTTGAACCAGATCGAAAGCCGGTCGCGGTTGGCCGGCTCGCCGGCCTTCCCGACCGCCATAACGACGCGGCCCCAATTGGCGTCCTCGCCTGCAATCGCGGTCTTGACCAGCGGTGAATTGGCGATCGACAGCGCGATGCGCCGCGCGGATTTTTTCGACGTCGCGCCCTCGATCAGAATTTCGACCAGCTTGCGCGCGCCCTCACCATCACGCGCGACCTGCTCGGCGAGATCGGCCAGCACCGCATTGAAGCCTTTGCGAAATGCCGGCAGCCGCGGGTCGGACAGGCGCGTGATCTTCGCCACGCCGTGCGCCTCGGCGGCGCCGGTGGCGAACGCGAGCAGGGTGTCGGAGGTCGAGGTATCGCCGTCGATCGTCACCGCATTGAATGTGTCGGCGACGCCGTCTCTCAGCAGAGCCCTGAGCACCGTGGGCGCGAGCGGCGCGTCTGTGAAGACGAACGACAGCATCGTTGCCATGTCAGGCGCGATCATGCCGGCGCCCTTGGCGATGCCGCAGATCGTCACCGCGTGCGAGCCCATCCGCACCATCGCGGCGGCGCCTTTGGGAAACGTATCGGTTGTCATGATCGCCTTGGCGGCTTCGTGCCAGTGGCCTGATGTTGCGTCAGCGACCAGGCGATCCATCACGGCGGTGAATTTGGTCGCATCCAGCGGCTCGCCGATGACGCCGGTCGAAGCGAGGAACACATCATCAGGCTCGCAATGCGCAGCCGCAGCCGCGATCCCAGCCGTGAGCTTGGTCGCCGCGCGGCCCGATTTGCCGGTGAAGGCGTTGGCATTGCCGGAGTTGACGACCAGCGCGCTGGCGACGCCGCTCTTGATCCGGTCGCGGCACCAATCGACCGCGGCCGACGGACATTTCGAGCGCGTGAACACGCCCGCCACGGCGGTGCCGGGATCGAACAAAGCGAGCAGCACGTCGGTGCGTCCGGGATAACGAATGCCCGCCGCCGCCGTCGCCAGCCGCACGCCGGCAATCGGCGGCATTTCGGGGAAAGCGTCGGGAGCAAGGGGGGAAATCGGGGTGGGCACGGCATCCTCATCGAGGCGTCATGGCCGGGCTTGTCCCGGCCGTCCACGTCTGCATGCGGCGAGGTGTATAAAGACGTGGATGCCCGGCAACAAGTTTACGGCCGGGCCGGTCGAGAAACCCGACCCGGTTGGCCGGGGATGACGACTTCGATTGGCCTGGAGTCTTCTACTTCTTCGAAGGCGCGGCCGGATTGAGCGTGGTGTTCGGCTCCATCGGCTTGTCGAGGCGTTCGACATTGGCGGCGCTGCGCAGCTTTTCGACCAGCTGCGATTGCGCGCGATGCGCGACGTAATTGTCGATCTGGGGTTTGACTTGCTCGAAGGTCGGCGTCGGTTTGATCCGTTTGTCCTCGACCTTGATGACGTGCCAGCCGAACTGCGTTTTCACTGGGTCGGAAAGCTGGCCCTTGTCGAGCTTGAACGCGACAGCGGCAAATTCAGGCACCATCTGGTCCTTGGTGAAGTAGCCGAGATCGCCGCCTTGGGCAGCGCCCGGGTCTTTCGACTTCTCCTTGGCAAGCGTGGCGAAATCCGCGCCGCCTTTTAGCTGCGCGAGAATGTCCTTGGCCTCTTCTTCGGTCGGAACGAGGATATGGCGTGCGTGCACTTCCTCTTCGTTCTTTACCTGCTTGATCGCCTCGTCATAGACCTGATGCTCCGCCGCATCGGTCAGGGCGGCGCGGCCGGTATCCTGCAGCATCGATTCCATCAGCAGCCGGTTCCGATCGAAGGCAAGGCGATGCTTCACCTCGGGACGCTCGGCGAGCTTTTGCTGTTCGGCGGCTTGCGACATGACGATGACGTCGACCAGATAGTTGATGAGGTTCTCGCGCTTTTGTTCCGGCGCCATGTTCGGCATGTTGCCGCCGACCTCCTCCTCGGCGAATGCGATATCACTTTGGTGAATATCGACGCCGTTAACGCGGGCGACCACCGGATCGCTGTCCTGCGCGAACGAGACGCCAAGCGGCGCGGATAGAAACGCAGCAACTACCAATGCGCCGATCGTGTAGCGAACGGATAGGCGAGTGAAGGCCATGAAACGCGATCCTTTGGGTAAGTGGGCAATCGCCGGTCCTAAAAGCGCGGATTGCCGGCGCGGACACTCGCCCAATCGGTTGCCCTTGGCAATGGCGGATTCGGCGGCAATCCTAACGAGCGCGTGAACAGTCCCTCGCATTGACAGAAAACCTACCCCCTCCTATGTCTCCCCAGTATTCACGCGCTCCATGCCGCCTTGCAGAAGCCCAAATAACGCCGCATTTTCCGCTGGTTGGACAAGCGTCAGTGGCGAAGAGCCAAATCCTATGGGGCAGTCCGAAATTGAGAGGATGTTGACGCGATGATCGGCGCCGTCGCCCGTAAGCTGTTCGGTTCGTCCAACGACCGGCGCGTCCGCACCTATCGGGCGCGGGTCGACGCTATCAATGCGCTGGAAGGCGAGCTGGCGCAGCTCTCCGACGACGCGCTGCGCGCACGGACCGCGGAATTCAGAAAGCAATTAGCCGAGGGGGCGTCGCTGGACGACATTCTGGTACCGGCGTTCGCCACCGTGCGCGAGGCTGGCAAGCGCGCGTTGGGGCAGCGCCACTTCGACGTTCAGCTGATCGGCGGCATGGTGCTGCACGAGGGCAGAATTTCCGAAATGAAGACCGGCGAAGGCAAGACGCTGGTCGCCACCCTTCCGGTTTATCTCAATGCGCTCGCCAGCCGCGGCGTTCACGTCGTCACGGTCAACGATTATCTCGCCAAGCGCAACTCCGAGTGGATGGGGCAGATCTATAAATTCCTGGGCCTGACGGTCGGTGTCATCGTGCACGGCCTCGACGACGAGCAGCGCAAGAAGGAATACGAGTGCGACGTCACCTACGGCACCAACAACGAGCTCGGCTTCGATTATCTGCGCGACAACATGAAGTACCGTCTCGAAGACATGGTGCAGCGCGGCCACGGCTACGCCATCGTCGACGAGGTCAACTCGATCCTGATCGACGAAGCGCGCACACCGTTGATCATTTCCGGTCCGCTCGACGACCGCTCCGATTTCTACAACACCATCGACACCTACATTCCAAATCTGGACAAGGGCGATTACGACGTCGACGAAAAACAGCGCACCGTTACGCTGACTGAAGTCGGCATGGAGAAGATGGAGCAGGCGCTGCGCACCGCCGGCGTGCTCAAATCCGATTCCCTTTATGACGTCGAGAACGTCTCGGTCGTCCATCACGTCAATCAGGCGCTGCGCGCGCATAAGCTGTTCCAGCGTGACAAGGACTACATCGTTCGCAACGGCGAGGTCGTCATCATCGACGAGTTTACCGGCCGCATGATGCCAGGCCGGCGCTATTCGGAGGGGCTGCACCAGGCGCTGGAGGCCAAGGAACGGCAGCCGATCCAGCCGGAGAACCAGACGCTCGCATCCATCACGTTCCAGAACTACTTCCGCATGTACAACAAGCTCGCCGGCATGACCGGAACGGCGGTGACCGAAGCGGACGAGTTCCAGGACATCTACAATCTGGAAGTCCTCGAAATCCCGACCAATATGCCGATGGTCCGCATCGACGACGATGATGAGGTCTATCGCACGGCAATCGAGAAATTCCGCGCCATCCTCACTTTGATCGAGGAGTGCAAAACGCGCGGCCAGCCGGTGCTGGTCGGCACCACCTCGATTGAGAAATCCGAACAGCTCGCCGAAATGCTGCGCAACGCACGGCTGGGAGCAGCACGACTTCTCCGATCCCAATGCCTTTGCCGCACTTTATTCCGGCGACCAGGGCGCCTCGCAGACCAAGGTATTTGCCGTCCTCAACGCCCGCTATCACGAGCAGGAAGCGGCGATCATCGCCCAGGCCGGCGTGCCGGGCGCCATCACCATCGCCACCAACATGGCCGGCCGCGGCACCGACATTCAGCTCGGCGGCAATGCCGACATGCGCATCCGCCAGGAACTGGCCGATGTGGACGACTGGCAGGCGCGCGACAAGTCGCCGCGTGCGGCCGAGATCCGTGCCGAAGTCGCGCGCCTGAAGGAAAAGGCGCTGGCCGCGGGCGGGCTGTTCGTGCTCGGCACCGAACGGCATGAGAGCAGGCGCATCGACAATCAATTACGCGGCCGCTCCGGGCGTCAGGGCGACCCGGGCCATTCGAAATTCTTCCTGTCGCTCGAAGACGACCTGATGCGCATCTTCGGCACCGACAAGCTCGACGGCATGTTGACCAGGCTCGGCCTGAAAGAGAACGAAGCCATCGTTCATCCGTGGATCAACAAGGCGCTGGAGAAGGCGCAGCAGAAAGTCGAGGCGCGTAACTTCGATATCCGCAAGAACATCCTCAAGTTCGACAACGTGATGAACGATCAGCGCAAGGTGATTTTCGACCAGCGCGTCGAATGGATGAACGATCAAAACACGGCCGACATCGTCGCCGACATGCGCCACACCTCAATCGACGATCTGGTCGCCAAGCACGTTCCCGAAAACGCCTATCCGGAACAATGGGACACGGTTGGCCTGAGAGAAGAGCTCAAGCGCGTCGTCGGCCTCGACCTGCCGGTCGATGAATGGGCCAAGGAAGAAGGCATTGCCGACGAGGAGATTTTCGCCCGCGTTGAGCGCCGTGCCGACGAGCACATGGCCGCGAAGGTGGCGCGATGGGGCTCCGAAATTATCCGCTACATCGAGAAGTCGATCCTGCTGCAGACGCTCGATCATCTGTGGCGCGAGCACCTGGTCATGCTCGACCATCTGCGCCAGGTGGTCGGGCTGCGCGGCTACGCGCAGCGCGACCCGCTCAACGAATACAAGGCGGAGGCCTTCAGCCTGTTCGAGGCCATGAGCCAGCACCTGCGCGAAGCAGTGACAGCGCAGCTGATGCGGGTCGAGGTCATGGACACGCCGCCGCCGGACCAGCAGATGTCGGCGCTGCCGCCGATGGAAGCGCACAAGATCGATCCGACTACCGGCGAGGACGAAATGGCGCTGGCGATGGCAGGCGCCGAAACGCTGGCGCGCCACGGCATCGGCGGCGGCGCTACCGCCGCTGCGGCGACGGCAATGCCGCGCAACATGCCTGCGGCGGAACGCAATCCCAACGACCCGGCGAGTTGGGGCAAAGTCGGCCGCAACGAGGCCTGCCCGTGCGGCTCAGGCAAGAAGTTCAAGCACTGCCATGGCAGGTATCAGTAGCGGGTATCAGCAGTCGGGGATCGGGTATCAGTAATTCGGATCGGTACTGTCCGAAGTGATGCCTGATACCTGATTTCCTGAAACCCGATTACTGCAACCCGCCCCAGCGGTTGTTGAAGTTGCCTGACGGCACCACGGCTTGGGCGCCGTTCATGAGGCTCCCGGGCGCTGCTGGTGGCGCAGCCGCGTTGGCCTCTTGCTGCTGCAAAGCCGGCTTTAGTTTTGGCGCAGCCGCCGCTGTGGTCGAAGTCGCAGCCGGAGCAGCAGTTGCGGTTGTGCGCGGTTGCGGCTCGGTCTTGCGCGGTTCGGCTTTCGGCTTTGGTGAGACGGCCGCAGTCTCGTAGCGCGGAACAGATTTGGATTTCGGCGGCTCGACCGTTGCCGTCGTCACCGGAGGCGCTGCCGGGACAGGCTCCTGGGCCTTCGAAGCGAACAAGCTGTTGAAGAAGCCGCCGCCGTTTGCTTCGCCGCGCTCAACGGTTTGCGTGTCGGTTGCGGCGACTTGCGCCGGCTCGGCCGCGGCCGTCGATCCGAACAGGCCGCCGAGCAAGCCACTGGCGCCTTGGCCGTTGCCATTGTCGGCGACGGCCGGCGGCTGCGTCGGGAATGGCGCAGGTTTTCTGGCCGGAGGGATGTTGCCGCCGACCTGCGCCAGGAAGACCCGGTTCATGCCGCCGTCGAGGCCGGTTCTGATTGGCGCGGTCGGTATGTTGTTTCTGACAAACTGAGCGTACTGGGCGTCGTCCTTCTGCTCTTTCGCCAGCGAGAGGTTCGCGACCTCAGGCGCCAAAATGTAGGCGGGGCAGGGACCGGTCGGACTGAACACTAGCGACTTCCTGGCGTTGGCGGGCTGCTGCGCATCGAACACGTAATGCCGATTGCAGACGTCGATCTTGGGCTCCAGATGCGTCGCCTCGAAGTGATCGTTGCCTTCCTTGAGCATCTTCCAGAACGCCATGTTCGGATTGGTGCGATGACGCGCCATGTTGAGCGGCGTCATGCGGAACGGGTAAGCCTGGATCTGGAAAGCATGCTGGCCGCCGAGAAACGACTCGCGCCCCAGCGAATAGATTTCGCCGATCTGCTCGTCGGTCATGGCGTAGCAGCCGCGTGACGAACAATCGCCGTGGATCATCAAGAGCGCACCGTTGCGCCCGTTGGCTTTGTCATAGGCGTTGGGGAAGCCGGTATTGATCGCGAGGTAGTAATTGGAATTGGGATTCATCAGGTCGGGCGTGATCGCATAAAAGCCCTCGGGAGCCTGACGGTCACCCTCGTGAACCTTCGGTCCGAGATCGCCCGACCAGCGGCAGATCGGATAGACCTTCAGAATTTGGAAGCGGCCGGTGGTGTCCTGCTTCCAGACTTCGAGCTCCGATTCCTCCTTGAAGATCCGGACGAGGATCGGAGAGTCTTTCGGCATGTGTTTTTGTTCGAGCAGCGCCAAGGTCTGGGGCGACAGCTCTTTCATGGCGCGTGTGGGAAGCTGGTAACCGTCCTCGGTGTAGCAGCCGGCAAGCGCCAACGTCGCGGCAAGCACTGCCGACGCCGTGAGCGCGCGGACCAGGCTGGCGCGGATCAAATCAATACTCCCCGACTGATGGAACCGTCCCCGTGCCATCGCAGAACCAATGGTTATCCTTGCGAGGCGGTTTTCGCAAGCGAAGCGGGTCGTGGGCATCGCAATGGATCATGCGGCCGCTGAATCAATGGTAAATTTTTCGCAAATTTAACTGATATTGGCGGGAATTTATGCACCGCGCTGTGCTGCGCGCTCCCCGTGGAACAATCACGGCACGATTGTGGCAGAAAGCTTGCGCGTAAGGCTGGGGTAGGAACCGGGTCAGCTCAGCGTCCGGCCGATCGCCATGAACTTCTCGCGCCGAAGCCTGACGATGGTCGCAGGATCGAGTCCGTGCAGTTCGGTCAGCGCTTCGGCGATGGCTGCTCCCGCAGCCGCGATGGTGGCGGAAGGATCGCGATGCGCGCCGCCGGTCGGCTCCGGCACGATGGTGTCGACGACGCCGAGCCGAAGCAGATCTTGCGCCGTGATCTTCATATTCGAGGCGGCGTCTTGCGCTTTGGTGGCGTCGCGCCAGAGGATCGAGGCCGCACCCTCGGGTGAAATCACACTGTAAATGGAATGCTCGAGCATGATGACGCGATTGGCGGTGGCGACAGCGATCGCTCCGCCGGAACCACCTTCGCCGATGATGGCTGCGACATTAGGAACGCCGATGCGCAGGCAGACTTCGGTCGAGCGCGCGATCGCCTCGGCTTGGCCGCGCTCCTCCGCGCCGATGCCGGGATAAGCGCCCGCGGTGTCGATCAGCGCGATCACCGGGATTTCAAAGTGGTCGGCCATGTCCATCAGCCGCACCGCTTTGCGATAACCTTCCGGGCGCGCCATGCCGAAATTGTGCTTGAGCCGGCTCTCGGTGTCGGAGCCTTTCTCGTGGCCGATGACGCAAACGCTCTCGCCATGGAAACGGCCGAAGCCGCCGACGATTGCGGCGTCCTCGCCAAAGGTGCGGTCGCCGGCGAGTGGCGTGAAATCAGCGATCAGCTCGGCAATGTAATCGGCGCAATGCGGCCGCTGCGGATGCCGCGCCACTTGCGTCTTCTGCCACGGCGTCAGCTCGGAATAGAGTTCCTTGAGCGTCTGCGTCGCCTTGCCTTCGATGCGATTGATCTCTTCACCGATGGCGATGGCCTCGCCGCCGTTCTGCAGCGCGCGCATTTCCTCGATCTTGGCCTCGAGCTCGGCCACCGGTTTTTCGAAGTCGAGATAAGAGCGCATTAGCTAAACAAGCCCTTTGAGCGAGCACTACAGATTGTTGCGGACAGAAAATCCTCCGATGAATGCGGCGACATCAAGGAACCCGTGCAGAATGGCTGTCAGCCGGTTTCCAACTGGTGAAGCTCCTCTTCGACGACGGCTTTCAAAGGGTCGAGGCCGTTCTTGAGGGTGTGCCAAAGAATTTGTTCGAGTACATCCTCATAGCTATGCCGATAAACGCTTCCAGCGCCTGCAATGTCGGCCCAAGGAATTGTCGGGTGGCGCGCCTTTAATTGCTTGGGCAACCTTCGCGAAGCTTCGGAAATAATTTCCAGGCATCGTGTCACGGCATACACCGTGCGGAGATCGGTACGAAAACTTTCGAAACTCATCCCTTCCACAAAGGTCGCCGCCAGCTGAATATTTTGCAGAATATCGATGAGAGCTTCAGTCGGGCGGTCTAGAATGCGTAGACGGCATCGGCCGACACCGGTTTGCGCAGGTGTGGTTTGAGAGCACCCTTGTTCACGACGTCGACTGGGCCGCTGAACAGACCGGCGACGTGCCGCTTGAGCCCTGCATAAGCGAAGACGTCTAATCTCAGCTCAGGATCAAGTTCGATCAAGACGTCGAGATCGCTGCGAGTGTCGGCTTCATCGCGAGCAACAGAACCGAATAGGGCAGCATGGATGATCCCGCGCGCACGAAGGTCGTCCTGATGCCGAAGCAGAACCTTGATGGCGTCGCGTTTGTTCATGTCCGTCTTAGTCCAAACTTTCTCAGTCCAAGCTTTCTACCTCAAAAGATCACCTGATACACGTACTTAAGGCACGCGTACTTAGGCGTCCGCTAACGGATGCAAATCGCGGACGAGGCTTTTCAGCCGTTCTTCCAGCACGTGGGTATAAATCTGGGTCGTGGAAATATCGGCATGGCCGAGCAGCGTCTGCACCACGCGCAGGTCCGCGCCATTGTGCAGAAGATGGCTGGCGAAGGCATGCCGCAGCACATGCGGGCTTAACTGCGCCGCCCGCAGTCCAGCGGCCGCCGCGAGCGCCTTGAGATCGCGGGCAAAATGCTGGCGAGTGAGGTGGCCGGAATCGCCGAACGACGGGAATAGCCATTTCGACGCGGCGCGCATGCCGTCTTTGCCGCACGCTTCCGTCACAAGCGCAAGGTAATCGGCCGTCGCTCGCTTGGCCGCATTGTTGAGCGGCACAAGCCGTTCTTTGTTGCCCTTGCCACGCACAACGATGACCTGGGCGTCGCGGCGTGCGGCCGAAGCCGGCAGCGCAACAAGTTCAGAAACCCGCAAGCCGGTGGCGTAGAGAAGCTCGACGAGACAGGCGAGCCGGGCAGCCCGAAGCCGTGCCGATAGCGGCGCCGCCGGATCGGTTTGCGCTGCCACGCGCAACAGCCGGTCAACTTCGGCAAGCGTGAGCGTCTTCGGTAGCGGGCGCGAGCGTTTTGGACCTTCAAGCACCGCGGCGGGATCGTCTTTGCGCCGCCCTTCTGCGTAAAGGAACCGATAGAGCTGCCGGATCGCGGAAAGGCGTCGCGCCACCGTCGTCGGGAGCAATCCGCGCGCGGCGAGGTCGCCGAGATAGGCCCGCAAATCGTCGGTCGACGCCTTCGCTATCGAGCCACTGACACTGCCGAGATAGGAAGCAAAGTCTGCAAGGTCGCGGCCGTAAGCATCGAGTGTGTTCTTCCCGGCACCGCGCTCCGCCGCCAGCATGTCGAGAAATAGTGAGATCAGCCGCTGGTCGGAAGGCTTTGCCCTCCGCACTGGTTCTAAAGCCGTCTTCCGAACCATGACGTCAACCTCAACGGTTCTTGAAGAATCGGTCAGGCGGAACCGAGACCGAAATTTCCCGCGGTTTCGGCTGGACGAAATGCGCCAGCGCATAGACGCCGCCGAAGACGATCCCGCCCAGGACGACAACAATGGTGAGGAACCGCAGCAGGCTCGGCATGCGCTCGCGTTCGTCCTATTGGTGCCGGTGGGCGGGACCGAGTACGATCATGTTCGGCCGGGGCAGGCAAGTTATTCGGAAGACGATCCGGATGTTCCACCCTCCGGTCAAAAGGGCGTCCAGCCCCGGCTCGCGGTTTAACGATATATGACTGATATTGCTTTACAAAGTGACACCAATGCGACCGTTTCGCCGGCCGCGATCGTAGCCCCGCTCGGGCGGCGCTCGATCGTGCTGGTTGGCATGATGGGCGTCGGCAAATCGTCGGTCGGCCGCCGATTGGCCGCCCGGCTGGCGATACCATTTGTGGATGCCGATACCGAGATCGAGAAAGCGGCCGGGATGAGCATCGCGGATATTTTTTCACATCAGGGCGAGGCGTATTTCCGCAACGGCGAGGCGCGCGTCATCGCGCGGTTGCTAGAAACCGGCCCGCAGGTCCTTGCAGCCGGCGGCGGCGCATTCATGAACCCGAATACGCGTGACCTGATCCGCGCCAAGGGCATTTCGGTGTGGCTGAAGGCCGAACTTGACGTGCTGCAGCGCCGGATCAACAAGCGCCGAAACGATCGGCCGTTGTTGCAGACAGACGATCCGGTCGAGACCTTGCGTGCGCTACTGGTCGAGCGGGAGCCGATCTATGCGCAAGCCGACCTTATCGTGCAGTCGCGCGAAGTCGCGCACGACGCCATCGTCGCCGACATGATGACGGCGCTCGCCGCGTGGTTGGACAAAGAAGCCTCGGCCGAGCGAAAGGCCGACCAATGACGGTGCCGCTTCGCAACGATCCGACAACCGTCAAAGTCGCGCTCGGCGACCGCAGCTACGACATCGTTATCGGGCGCGGGCTTATCACCTCGCTCGGCGCGCGCATTGCAACGCTGCGTCCGGGCGCCAAGGCCGCTATCGTCACCGACGAGAATGTGGCCCGGCATCATCTCGCTGCCGTCGAAACCACGCTTGCGGCAGCCGGTGTGCCGGCGAGCCGCGTTGTCGTTGCCGTAGGCGAACGCTCGAAGAGCTTTCGCGGGTTTGAACAGGTCTGTGAAGCGATCATCGCGGCGCGGATCGAGCGTGGCGATCTGGTGATCGCGCTCGGCGGTGGCGTCATCGGTGACCTTGCCGGGTTCGCTGCGTCCGCGGTGCGGCGTGGAATTGATTACGTGCAAGTTCCGACCTCGCTGCTGGCGCAGGTCGATTCGTCTGTTGGCGGCAAGACCGCGATCAATTCCGCTCACGGCAAGAATCTGATTGGCGCGTTTTATCAGCCGATCCTGGTGCTCGCTGACACCGCCACGCTCGACACTTTGCCGGCGCGTGAATTTCGCGCCGGGTATGCCGAAGTCGCCAAGTATGGCCTCCTTGGTGACGCGGCTTTCTTCTCTTGGCTGGAGACGAACTGGCGCGACGTTTTTAAAGGCGGTTCCGCGCGCGAGCATGCCATCGCGGTGAGCTGCCGCGCGAAGGCCGCGATCGTTGCCCGCGACGAGCGCGAGACCGGCGACCGGGCGCTGCTCAATCTCGGTCACACCTTCGGTCATGCGCTGGAGGCGGCCTGCGGGTTTTCCGATCGGCTTCTTCACGGCGAGGCGGTCGCTGCGGGCACCGCGCTCGCGTTCGGTTTCTCGGCGCGGCTTGGACTCGTTGCCACCGCCGAGGCCGAGCGCGCGATCCGTCATCTGGCCGAAGTCGGGCTGCCAACCCGGCCACAAGACATTCAGGGAGGGCTGCCTCCCGTCGACCGGCTGATGGATCTGATCGCGCAGGACAAGAAAGTGAAGCGCGGCATGCTTACATTCATTCTCGTGCGCGGGATTGGCGCCGCGTTTATCGAAGCTGGCGTCGATCAACAGGATGTGCGCGCGTTTCTCAGCGAGAAGCTCGCCGGGCAATGACGATTTACGATTGGTTGACCGTTGCGGCAATTGTAATCTGCCTGCTGTTGTCGGCGTTCTTCTCCGCCAGCGAGACCGCGCTGACCGCGTCCTCGCGTGCCGCGATGATGCGGCTCGAGAAACAGGGCAACCGCGACGCAATTATCGTCAACCGGTTGTTGGCTATCCGCGAACAGCTGCTCGGCGCGATACTGTTTGGGAACAACCTGACCACAATCGCCGCCTCAACGCTCGCAACCGGCTTGTTGTTGGTCTTCTTCGGAAACGTCGGCGTGATCTACGCCACGCTCGGGATGACGGTGCTGATCTTTGTGGTCGCTGAAGTGCTGCCGAAGACCGCCGCCTTCAACATGCCCGATCGCATCGCGCTCGTGGTCGCTCAGCCGATCGACCGGATGGTGCGTTCGTTTTCGCCGATTTTGCGCGTAGTCGAATGGCTTGTGCGTCTCATACTGCACGCCGTGGGCATGCCGGTTGGCATCCAGTCGATCCTCTCGCCGCGCGAGGAGTTGCGCGGCGCGGTTGATCTGATGCACCGCGCCGGCGTCGTGGAAAAGCTCGATCGCGACATGATGGGTGGTTTGCTCGATCTGCGCGAGCTGACGGTTTCGGACGTGATGATCCATCGCACCAAGATGGTGATGCTCGACGCCGACGAGAAACCACAGGACATAGTCGATGCCGTCCTTGCCGCCGCGGTGACCCGGATGCCGCTGTGGCGTGGCTCGCCTGACAACGTACTCGGCGTCCTGCATGCCAAGGATCTGCTGCGCGCGTTGCATGCGGCCGACGGCGACGCCACCAAGATCGACATCTTGTCGCTGACGACGCCGCCGTGGTTCGTGCCGGACACGACGCCGCTCGACGAGCAGCTCAAGGCGTTTCGCGCGCGCAAGACGGCGCTCGCGCTCGTCGTCGACGAATACGGCGAACTCGAGGGCCTGGTGACGCTCGAAGACATCATCGAGGAAATTGTCGGCGACATCAGCGACGAGCACGACATCGCTGTCCCCGGCGTTCGCATGCTGCCGGACGGTTCGGTCAACGTCGACGGCGCGGTGCCGGTGCGCGATCTCAACCGGGCGATGGACTGGAACATTCCCGATGACGAGGCAACGACTATCGCCGGCGTGGTGATCCACGAATCACGTTCGATCCCCGAACCCGGACAGAGCTTTACCTTCCACGGCTTCCGCTTTCAGGTTTTGCGCAAGACCCGCAACCGGATCACGGCGCTGCGGGTCACGCCGCTGGCGCGCAAAATGCCGACAGCGAAGGCGAGTTAGGTGGCTACAGATTTTCCCCCGGCGCCGCCGCGTGGATCGCCAGCGCATGCACGCCGCCGGCCAGCTCGCCCGCGAGTGTCGCGTTGATCATGCGATGACGTTCGATCCGGCTCTTTCCGCGAAAGGCCTCGGACACGATATAGAGACGGAAATGGGTCTCGCCGCCTGGCCGGTGTCCAGCATGGCCTTCATGCTGGTGTGATTCGTCCTCGACGTTGAGGCTTTCGGGTGTGAAAGCCTTGCGCAACTTTTCCGTGATCAGATCGCGTGTTTGCATAGGCGACAGATAGCGAGCGTGCGATGCGCGTCAATGCCGGCATTTCGGGTTTTGTGGTCTGTCAAGTCTTGAAGGTGCCATCAACGCACCCTCATAATTGAAACAATGAGTAACGACTCGCCACTGTTCGATCGGATTCGCGTCAAGCCGGATCAAGACCGCCGCCAGCGTACCGAGCTGCCGGCTTGCCAATGGCCGGACTGCGGGGCGCCGGCGACGCACCGCGCGCCGAAGGGCCGGTTGCGCGCCACTGAATATTGGCGGTTCTGCCTCGATCACGTCCGCGAATATAACAATTCATACAATTTCTTCGCCGGCATGAGCGATGACGCGGTCGCCAAGTATCAGAAAGAAGACCTGACCGGCCACCGTCCAACCTGGAAAATGGGGTCGATCGGCGGCGTCAGCGGCCGCCGCCGCAATAGCCGTCGTGGCTCTGCCGACGTTCGCGGCGACGGGTGGGCGGCCGAGGATCCCTTCAGTTTGTTCGGCGCGGCCGGTGGCAATGCGGCCGGGCATGCGCGACCGTCGGCCGAGGGCCGCAAGATTCTCAATGCTCAGCGCAGCGCCCTCGATACGCTAGGTCTTGAAGGCGATGCCAAGCGCGCCGATATCAAAGCTAGGTTTAAGGTATTGGTAAAACGGCATCATCCCGACGCCAACGGCGGCGACCGAACCTCCGAGGATCAGCTTCGGGAGATCATCCAGGCCTACAATTACCTGAAGTCGGCGGGATTCTGCTGACCAGTGGATAGCGGCTTTCGCGGCCTTATGGGCTTCTGCTAAGTTTGGGCCGACATCCGACCGCCAGAGAAGGCCGATCGCGGCCAATCGGGATACTCGGGCGTTCCGGGGTCACGGAGGTGCAATGAGTCTCGCGACAGAAACGGAATCCGGCTTGCCGGATATGAAGGTCTCGATCCGGCAGCTGTTCGGCATCGATAGCGACCTGGAAGTGCCGGCCTATTCCGAGCCGGATGAACACGTCCCGGAGCTCGATCCCGACTACCGGTTCGATAAGCCGACGACGCTCGCCATTCTCGCCGGCTTTGCCCGCAATCGCCGAGTGATCGTCACCGGCTATCACGGCACCGGCAAATCGACCCATGTCGAGCAGGTCGCGGCGCGGCTCAATTGGCCGTGCGTTCGCGTAAACCTCGATAGCCATATCAGCCGCGTTGATCTCATCGGCAAGGATGCGATCGTGATTCGCGATGGTATGCAGGTGACTGAATTCCGCGACGGCATTCTGCCGTGGGCGCTGCAGAACAACGTCGCGCTGTGCTTTGACGAATACGATGCTGGCCGGCCGGATGTGATGTTCGTCATTCAGCGCGTGCTGGAATCGTCCGGGCGGTTGACGCTGCTTGACCAGAACAAGGTGATCAAACCGCATCCGGCGTTTCGTCTGTTCGCGACCGCCAATACGGTGGGCTTGGGCGATACGTCGGGCCTTTATCATGGCACCCAGCAGATCAACCAGGGTCAGATGGACCGCTGGTCGATCGTCACCACGCTGAACTATCTGCCGCACGATAACGAGGTCGATATCGTGCTCTCCAAGGCGAAGCACTACCGCACCGACCAGGGCCGCGACATCGTCGGCAAGATGGTGCGCGTAGCCGATCTCACCCGCAACGCGTTCATGAACGGCGACATCTCCACCGTTATGAGCCCGCGAACGGTGATCATCTGGGCCGAGAACGCCGAAATCTTCGGTGACATCGGCTTCGCGTTCCGGCTTACCTTCGTCAACAAATGCGACGAACTCGAGCGTCCGCTGGTGGCGGAGTTTTATCAGCGCTGCTTCGGACAAGAATTGCCGGAATCTGCCGTCAACGTCGCGCTCTCCTGAAAGTTCACCTCTTCCCTTGCCGGGCGGAGGGAAAAACATGACTCGAAAGTCGCACTCCAAAGCTCGGTGCACGACCAGGCGGTTCTTGACGCCGCCGATGTTACCGCTGTTTCGCAATTGATCGTGCGCGAACGGTTGAGCCGTGATCTTGGATTGTGGGAGCAGATGCACGATTGCTACCACGAGGACTCGGTGGTGCGATTAAGCTGGCTCAACGGCAGCGGCCCGGAATTTGTCCGCCGTTCAAAAGACATGGCGGCGCGCAACGTCAAAGCGACCCACCGCCTCGGGCAGATTCTGGTGACGCTCGCGGGCAATCGGGCCATCGCGCAGCTTGGCGGCGTCATCGATATTCCCTCCAAGGTGAGAGGGATTGCCGTCATATTTTCGAGCTATGCGCGATTTTTGTTTCGCGCCGAACGCCGCCAGCAGGTTTGGCGGCTGTCGGGCTTCGACGTGATTTATCAGCGTGACGAAATTACGCCGGTCATTCCGGGGCAGACCGTCATCATTGAGCCGCAAGAGCTGAAGAAGTTTCGCCCGTCTTATCATCTGCTGTCTTTTTGCGTCATGTCGGCCGGATTTCCGGTGCGCGACGATCTTGCCGGGGTTGACCGTCCCGATCTGGTGGAGACGCTGACCAACGAAATCTACGGCTGGGCCGGACTACCGCCTCCGCGTTAGAAAGTACAAGCGACGCACGAACGATGACCTCGAACATCAAACCCAAGACTCCGGCAAAGGAAGCGCCGACTGAGCCGTTCAAACGCGCGGTCGGGGTTTGCGTGCGGGCGATCGCCGGCAAGAGCGACATCGAGGTTGCCTTCGCCGCCGAGCGCCCGGGGCTGACCGCCAACAAAGTGCGGCTGCCCGAGCCGCCACGCCGGCTCAATGAGCGGGAAGCGGCCATCGTGCGCGGCCACGCCGACTCGATCGCGCTGCGGCTCGCCTGTCACGACCCGTCGGTCCATCGCAAACTCGTCCCCGGCGGTCAGCAGGCGCGCGCGGTATTCGAAGCGGTCGAGCAGGCCCGCGTCGAAGCGATCGGATCGCGGCGCATGGGCGGCGTGAAGAAGAATCTCGCCGCCATGCTCGACGACCGCTTTCACCGCGGCAAATACGACGAGATCACCGACCGCGCCGATGCGCCGATCGAAGACGCCGTCGCCATGATCGTGCGCGAACGGCTGACCGGGGAAGCGCCGCCGCCGACCGCGCGCAAGGTCGTCGAACTGTGGCGACCGCTGATCGAGGAGCGCGCTGGCCGCAATCTCGATCGGCTCGAGCGCGTCGTCACCGATCAGCGCCGCTTTGGCGACGTGGTGCATGATCTGCTCGATTGCCTGGATATGGGTGAGGATCGCTCGAGCGAATCCGACGAGGAAGAGGGTGAGGACGGCGACGAGCAGGATCGGAGCGAAGAATCCGGTCAGGACGGCGAGGCGGCCGAGAGCGCCGACAGCGAGCGCATGAGTCTCGAAGAGGCCGAGAGCTCGGCCGATGAGTTGCCGGACACCGCCGCCGAATCCGTCGATGCGCCGGCCTCCGACATGGCCGACGACGCGGAGATGGGCGATTCCGAGACTGCCGCCGAACCGTGGCGGCCGCGGCACAATCGCAACGAACCGCGCGGTCCGGACTATCGTCCATTCACCAGCAAATTCGACGAAATCGTCGGCGCCGAAAATCTCTGCGATCCCGAAGAACTCGATCGGCTTCGCGGCTATCTCGATAAACAATTATCGCATCTGCAAGGCGTGGTGGCGCGGCTCGCCAACCGTCTGCAGCGGCTGCTTTTGGCGCAGCAGAACCGGGCCTGGGAATTCGATCTGGAAGAGGGCCTGCTCGATCCAGCGCGGCTGTCACGCGTCATTGTCGATCCGATGCATCCGCTGTCATTCAAGCGCGAGAAGGATACTGACTTCCGCGATACCGTGGTGACGCTGCTGCTCGACAATTCCGGCTCGATGCGCGGGCGTCCCATCACTGTTGCGGCAACCTGCGCCGATATCCTGGCGCGGACGCTGGAACGCTGCGGCGTCAAGGTCGAGATTTTGGGCTTTACCACGCGAGCCTGGAAGGGCGGACAGTCGCGCGAAGCCTGGCTCGCGCAAGGCAAGCCCGCCAATCCCGGGCGGCTCAACGATCTGCGCCACATCGTCTACAAGGCGGCAGATGCGCCGTGGCGGCGCGCGCGCAAGAATCTCGGCTTGATGATGCGCGAGGGTCTTCTGAAAGAGAACATCGACGGCGAAGCGCTCGACTGGGCGCACAAGCGCCTGCTCGGGCGGCCGGAGACGAGAAAGATTCTGATGATGATATCCGACGGCGCGCCGGTCGATGACTCGACGCTGTCGGTCAATCCCGGCAATTACCTGGAACGTCACTTGCGCTGGGTGATCGAGGATATCGAAACGCGCTCACCGGTCCAGTTGATCGCGATCGGCATCGGCCATGACGTCACGCGCTATTATCGCCGCGCCGTGACGATTGTCGACGCCGAGGAACTCGGCGGCGTCATGACCGAGAAACTCGCCGAGTTGTTCGACGAGCCGGCAGTGGAGGAACGGGCGCGGCGTCCGGTTCGACCTCGCCGCGCGCAAGCGTAAATTGGTTCCTGCATCTTTGAGTTTTTGGGGAGCCGGACAGTCCATTACGACGAAGCCGCCGCCAGGCTTGCCTGGCAGCACACGCTCAACTGGCTCAACAAATATTTGAGGTAGGCTTGCGCGCCAACTTGCGCCCCAACCTTGGCCCCTAAGCCGCGGCTGCGGTGCGCTTCTTGGCGACTTGGCGCTTGAGCTCGAGCGCCCGCGCCGAAAGCTCACCGTCCCTGGCCGCCAAGAGGAAGCTGTCGAGACCGCCACGATGGTCGACGCTCTTGAGTGCGTTAGCCGAAATCCGCAGCCGCACCGAGCGGCCGAGCGAATCCGATAACAGCGTGACGTTGAGCAGGTTCGGCAGGAATCGCCGCTTGGTCTTCCGGTTCGAGTGGCTTACCCGATTCCCGATCTGGCGTGTCTTGCCAGTCAGTTCGCAGCGCCATGCCATGGCAGAGTTCCCGTTAGCCCTCGACGCCGCTGGCGCCGAGCCCTCGATATGTAGGGAGAAAAGGTTGCGGACCTATAGTCAGGGTGCCGAAAAGCGTCAAGCGCGCGGTGCCGATAGGCAGGGGCCAACACCCGGCCCAAACCGGTGTAAAACCACAGAAACGACGCATTCTCCGACAAAACAAAGCGCAGCGCTTGTACTATCGCTTCCGGCGGCTGGCACGGCTTTTTGTCGTGGCCGCCCGCAGCCGTTAAGCTTTCTCCGCGGCTCCGAGGGGTCCGTCACCACCGTGTCTTTTCTGCCAAGCCGGCTCACCTCGATGACGCCCCGTCCCGCATTCGCCGCGGGATGTTTCATCGTCATGATGCCGATGGTCATGTTCGTGGCGGACGCAAGCCATGTCGTCGCCGCGCAGGGCCGGCTTGAGGCCGAGTATACTGCGACGCTTTCCGGAATTCCGATCGGCCACGGCAACTGGATCATCGAGTTTGCCGAGGACCAGTTCAGCGCATCGGCAAGCGGGGGCACGACTGGCATTTTGCGCTTTTTCGCCCACGGTAGCGGCGCAAGCACGGTCCAGGGCACTGTGGCTGCCGGACAGCCAGCGCCGACGAGCTATACGTCCACCATCACCAACCGGGACCGGGTCGATGACGTCCGCATGTCGTTTGCGGGCGGCAACGTCAAGGATTTCAGCGTCGACCCTCCAGTAGGGCCAAGCAACGATCGTATTCCAGTGACCGATAGCGATCGCCGCAACGTGCTCGACCCGATGACATCGACACTCGACCCGGTGACCGGCAGCGGTGACCTGCTATCGCCGCAGGCCTGCGGCCGCAAAGTGTCGGTGTTCGACGGCCGCATGCGCTTCGATCTGCGCAGCGAGTTCAAGCGCATGGAAGTCGTTAAAGCTGAAAAAGGCTACCAGGGGCCGGTCGTTGTCTGCGCTGTATTCTTCACGCCGATATCCGGCTACGTGCCCAATCGTTTCGCCATCAAGTATCTCGCCGAGTTGCGTGATGCCGAAGTTTGGCTCGCGCCGATTACAGGCACGCGGGTCCTGGTGCCGTTTCGCTTCTCGCTGCCGACGCCGGTTGGCACCGGGGTGGTCCAGGCGACGCAATTCATTACGGCCGCGAAACCGCCGCGGGCTGCAGCCACCGTGAAAACGCAGTGACGGCAAACATCGTCGTTGTTGAAGGCCGTCCCGTATGTCCGTAAGGAAACTCGCGTGGCTTGATGTGCTGCGTGACGTCCCCATTATCCACAGGGTCCAGCCCCTTGACTCATTGGAAAACTCTGTCGGCCAGTGACGTTAACTTTTTTGCCCAGAAAATGATGCCGAAAAGTCGTCGCAAACACCCCATATTGTGTTGTGGAACGGTGGTAGCGCCATATGTCGCAGTGAACGAAGTCGAACGCGCCGCGAGTCGCCGATTCGGCCGCGATTTGTTCCAGACTCGTTCCACACCTTAATCACAGACCTATACCGACCAGCACGAGGGCTTTCCCGTCGTGTTGTTGTGATACAGATGCAACCGCCGCGGCCTCGCGGCACTCCGGGCCTGCCATGCCGATTTCATTTTCGCCTGCCACCAATCGAGATCTACGCGCACGCGGCGCCGGCGTCACCGCCGTGCTCGGACCGACCAATACCGGCAAGACCCATCTCGCCATCGAGCGGATGCTGGCGCATTCATCCGGACTGATCGGGCTGCCGCTGCGGCTGTTGGCCCGCGAAGTTTACAACAAGGCGGTCGAGCGGGTCGGAGCGGATGCGGTCGCGCTCGTCACCGGCGAGGAGAAAATCAAACCGCCTAATCCGCGCTACTGGGTCTCGACCGTCGAGGCGATGCCGTCTGATCTTGATGTTGCGTTCGTCGCCGTTGATGAAATCCAGCTCGCGGCTGATTTTGAGCGCGGCCACGTCTTCACCGACCGCATGCTGCACCGGCGCGGGCGCGAGGAGACACTGGTGCTCGGCGCCGCCACGATGCGGCCGCTGGTCGAACGGCTGCTGCCGGGCGTCAGCATCGTCAGCCGCCCGCGCCTGTCGCAGTTGACTTTTGCCGGCGAGAAAAAACTGACGCGATTGCCGCGCCGTTCCGCGATCGTCGCGTTCTCGGCCGATGAAGTTTACGCGATCGCCGAATTGATCCGCCGCCAGCGCGGCGGCGCCGCGGTCGTGCTCGGCGCGCTGTCGCCGCGCACGCGCAACGCCCAGGTCGCGCTCTACCAGGCCGGCGAAGTCGACTATCTGGTGGCGACCGACGCCATCGGCATGGGGCTTAATCTCGACGTCGATCACATCTCATTTGCGTCCGACCGCAAGTTCGACGGCTATCAGTTCCGCAAATTAAACCCGGCGGAACTGGCGCAGATCGCCGGCCGCGCCGGCCGCGCCATGCGGGACGGGACGTTCGGCACTACCGGCCGCTGTCCGCCGTTTGAGACCGAACTGGCGCAGGCGCTGGAGGCGCACAATTTCGAGCCGGTGAAGATTGTGCAATGGCGCAACACCGATCTCGATTTCTCTTCCGTCGGCGCGTTGCAGGCGTCATTGGCGACGGCGCCGACGGAAGACACCATGACGCGCGCGCCGGTCGCCGAAGACATTCTCGTGCTCGATCACGCCGCGCGCGATGATGAGGTGCGTCAGTTGATCGGCACCAGCACCGACGTCGAGCGGCTTTGGGAAGTCTGCCAGATTCCCGACTATCGCAAGATCGCGCCGGCAACCCACGCCGAGCTCGTGGTCTCGCTTTACGGCTTTCTCAAGCGCGAGGGCAAAATTCCAACCGACTGGTTCGCCAAGCAGGTGGCGCTGGCGGACCGCATCGACGGCGATATCGACACGTTGTCGAATCGGATCGCGCATATCAGGACCTGGACCTTTGCCGCCAACCGGCCGGATTGGCTGGCCGATCCGGAGCATTGGCAGGACGTTACTCGCGGCGTTGAGGACAAACTCTCCGACGCGATGCACGAGCGGCTGACCGAGCGCTTCATCGATCGGCGCACCAGCGTGCTGATGCGGCGGCTGCGTGAGAACGGTGATCTTGAGCCGGAAATGAGTAAGACCGGCGAGGTCGTGGTTGAGGGTCACACCATCGGACGCCTCGACGGCTTTGTCTTCGTGCCCGACGCGTCGCAGGGCGGCTCGGAAGCCAAAGCGTTGCAGAACGCGGCGCAAAAGGCTTTGGCCGGCGAGATTGCCGTGCGCGCCACGCGGGTTGCCGAAGCGCCTGACCAGCAATTCGTGCTGGCGTCCGACGGCACCATCCGCTGGACCGGCGCTGCTGTCGGCAAACTGATCGCCGGCGAAGAGGCGTTGCGACCGCGCGTGCGGGTCATCGCCGACGAACATCTTTCCGGCGCGCCGCGCGAAGCGGTCGAGACCCGGCTTGAAGCTTTCGCAAAATCCCACATCACCAAGCTGCTCGGTTCTTTGTTCGAGTTGTCGGCGGCCGCCGACATCAGCGGCATTGCGCGCGGCATCGCCTTTCAATTGGTCGAAGCGCTTGGTGTGCTTGACCGGGCGCGGGTCGCCGAGGAAGTCAAAGGATTGGAGCAGCCGGAACGCGCAAGCTTGCGCAAGTACGGGGTGCGGTTTGGCGCCCACAACATCTACCTGCCGCTGCTGTTAAAGCCTGCGCCGCGCGCGCTTGCGACACAACTCTGGGCGTTGTCTCATGACGGGCCGCAAAGCAAAGGCCTTGACGATTTGCTGCATCTCGCCGGCAGCGGCCGCACCTCGATCCCGGTCAACAAAGAAATCGACGCCGGCCTCTATCATGTGGCCGGCTATCGCGTCTGCGGCGAACGCGCGGTGCGCGTCGATATTCTCGAGCGCCTTGCCGATCTGATCCGTCCCGCGCTCGCCTGGCGTGAAGGCGCTTTGGGACAAAAGCCGCCCGGCGCGATCGCCGGTGGCGGTTTCACCGTGGTCAACACGATGACGTCGCTGACCGGTGCTGCAGGTGAGGACTTTGCATCGATCCTGCGCTCGCTCGGCTATCGCATGGAGAAGCGGCCGAAACCCGCCGAACCGCCGCCCGTTGTTGAAGCGGCCGTGACGGCGGTGGTCGAAGCCACGGCCACGGACCCACCTTCAACTGATCCCACCGCAGAGCCGTCGCTGTCCGTTTCACAGACGCCCACCGAGATCGTGTCAGTTGGTGACGTGATTGAGGTTTCGGTTGCTTCTGCGGACTCGCCAAACTCGGAAACTGAACCGGTCGTCGAAGCTGCCTCTGGTGAAGTTGTTTCGAGCGAAGGCGCTCCGAGCGAAGGCCTATCGAGCGAAGAGGAATTGGTCGTGTCGCCTGCCGCATCCGCTTCGCTGCCGGCCGAAGCGCTAACCGAGGCGCCGGCGGATACGGCTGCTACGGCCGAGCCCGAGTTGATCGAAGTGTGGCGACCTGGCCGCCCTGAGCGGCGCCGCGAACGTCCGCGGTCTCGTCAGCGCGAGCCGCGCAGGCATACGCCGCACGCAACGGTCGCGCCGACGCAAGACATTGCTGCAGACAGTGCCGCGCACGCAGCGGCCGCGACCAACGGCGCTTCCGAGCCGGCCTCGTCCGCCGCTGAGCAGAGTCCGCGTCCGGAGCCGGTGGCAGCCGAAACTCACAAACCCGGCCGCCACTCACGGCACCAACGGCGCCGGCAAGGCGGCGGCGATCAGCGATTCGATCGGCCGCGGCGTGACCAGGAGAGGTCGGCGGGTCCGCCGGCGCGATTTGAACGGCACGAGCGGCGTGAGAAGGTCGCGGATCCTAATTCGCCGTTCGCCAAGCTCGCCGCCTTAAAAGCGCAACTCGAAGCCGAGGCCAAAGGCCGTCGTTAAGGTGGTTGCAGAGCCGGAGCGCCAGCGCATCGACCGCTGGCTGTGGCATGCCCGGCTGGTGCGAACGCGCAGCGCCGCAGCGGCACTCGCTAGCGCCGGTCACGTGCGCATCAATGGCGCCCGCATCGATGCACCAGGCCATCTGGTCCGAACCGGCGACACGGTCACCGTCGCGCTCGATTACAACGTGCGCGTCGTCAGAGTCAGGGGATTTGCGAAGCGCAGAGGATCAGCTCAAACCGGTCAGGTTCTCTACGAGGAATTGACGTAAATGGCCGACGGCACCGCGTCCGGAGCGGATCGGCCGCTAAACTTGCGTGGCTACCGGCCTTGCGGTAGGAGCAACTGCTCCCCAAACCGGCTTAGAGTGAGCGGATGACCTATATCGTCAACGACAATTGCATCAAATGCAAATACATGGACTGCGTCGAAGTTTGCCCCGTGGATTGCTTCTACGAGGGCGAAAATATGCTGGTCATCCATCCCGACGAGTGCATCGATTGCGGCGTTTGTGAACCGGAATGCCCGGTCGACGCGATCAAGCCCGACACCGAGCCCGGCGTCGAAAAGTGGCTGGGGATCAATGCGGACTTCGCCAAAACCTGGCCGAACATCACCGCCAAGAAGGAGCCGCCGGCCGACGCCAAGGACTATGAGGGCGTAGCCGGCAAATTTGACAAGTATTTCTCCCCTAATCCGGGGACAGGCGACTGATTTCAACCGTAAATTGGTGTCTTAACCGTTTCGTGGATGCGGCGCTTTTGCAGCGCGTTAACGCTTTGATTTTGGCTGGAAATGTGTTATAGAAGCATCACATAATGAATAACACCCCCGATATGCCGCTCCCGCTCGTTGGGAGCATATTTTTCCGGGGCGTTTCCGAGGAACCGTCAGAAGAGGCGTGAGACCCACGCGAGAGCTGTGGCAGAGAAAACTCGTCATCGTCGTCCAAAGAAGAGCGCGGCCGGCATGAGCCGGAAGGCACGAAAACCCACCTCCGGCGCTAGCCGTAGGCCAACACAGTCCACGCGGCGACCGGCGCGGAGCCGGGTAAGCGTGGCGAAACCCGTCCCGCGGCGCAAGCCCGAGGCGGAAGGAGCAACTTTGGGAATGAATGCGAAGAAGACTACGCAGCGGCAAGGCTTCAAGACCAGCGAATTCGTCGTCTATCCGGCCCACGGCGTGGGCCAGATCGTATCGATCGAAGAGCAAGAAGTTGCCGGCGTGCGCCTGGAACTTTTCGTCATCAGTTTCGTCAAAGACAAAATGACGCTGCGGGTGCCGACCTCGAAAATCGCCTCGGTTGGCATGCGCAAGCTTGCCGAAACGCCGATGGTCAAGCGGGCGCTTGAGACGCTTAAAGGCCGCGCCCGGATCAAGCGGACCATGTGGTCGCGCCGGGCCCAGGAGTACGAGGCCAAGATCAATTCGGGCGACATCGTCGCCATCGCCGAGGTCGTCCGTGACCTCTATCGGTCGGAGTCGCAGCCGGAGCAGTCCTACTCCGAGCGCCAGCTCTACGAGGCAGCAATCGATCGGCTGTCGCGCGAAGTTGCCGCGGTGCAGCGGCTTACCGAGACCGAAGCGATCAAAGAGATCGAAGCCGCGCTCGCCAAGGGGCCGCACCGTGGTCCCAAGCCTGAGGCGGCAGCGGAAGAAGACGCCGTCGTCGAAGAAGAGGCGGCATAAGGCTTCCGTCGCTTATTTGGCGGCTTAACGCATCAAGGCCCGGCAGCAATGCCGGGCCTTTTGCTTGCGCTGACGGTTTTGTTCCGCCGCCCGGTTGGAGGCCTTTGATCCGCCGGCAAAACTCCCCGCGTTAGTCATAAATTAAGCTTCGTTTGCAACGACTGGGAAAGGTGTTGGTAAGGGACGGGGCGTTTCCGATGCGGCGTAAAAAGGCGCCAACGCGTAGCCGGTGGTTCTGGATTCTGGTCGCCGGCCTGATTGGTTTCCTGCTTGGCGATCGCCATGCCAGTACCTGGCAGTCGCTGGGTGTTTCACCCTCCCAGAATGTCGCCTTGCGATTTCCCGAGCCGAATGACGAGGCAATCGTCGCAGAGGCCGATGCACCGGCGGCTACGGACACGACCTCGGCGATTGGGGCGACCAGCGCTCCGGTGCTTGGAGGCGCGAAGCTTGGCCTGTTCAGCCCCGAGCCGATGGTGGCTGTGCCGGCAAGGCGGCCTGCACCGGTAGCTGTCGCTCCGCCAGCGGCCAAAGTGGCCGCGATGCCGCGCCCGCGGAGCGAGCCAAAACCAACGACACATGCCGCGGACAATGTATCTCGCCAAACCGGCCGTCCCGGATCCATGCTCAACGACGCGCAGATCGCGAGCATCAAGCGGCGGCTGCATCTGACAGCCGACCAGGAAAGCATGTGGCCGGCGGTCGAGGCGGCGCTGCGTAACGTCGCCTACGCGCGCGCGCGCAACGCGCATCGGCTGGGCGCACCGGCCAACGCCGCGCAACTGGCCTCAGCCGATCCCGACAGCATCGAAGTTCAGGGCCTCAAATCCGCGGCCGTCCCGCTGATCATGAGCTTTAGCGAAGAGCAAAAGCACGAGGTCCGCAACCTCGCCCACGTCATGGGGCTGGATAAGCTCGCTTCGGAGCTTTAATACTGCGCCGTCGTTACCGGGCTCGCCTCGCTCGCGCAATCAGCCGCACCCGGCCGACACGGCCGCTGCCGTAGCTCAGTGGTAGAGCACTCCCTTGGTAAGGGAGAGGTCGTAAGTTCAATCCTTACCGGCAGCACCAGTTATAGGCGATGAGCCTGTACGTCGACTTGCTCAAGGCAGAATCGACGTTGCACTAGGGTGATTTGCAACTAAAGTTGCACTCAACAAGTTGAGATGCTTCGATAAAAACTTGCGTCCCTTCGGAGCGGCGGTATGGCGGGCAGGGATTTCGTTTGGCTTAGCCTTGTGGTTGCCTGCACCACGGGTTTCCAGGTCGCGGCCGATCAGCAAGTTTACTGCCGAGTAGAAGACCCCACGGGCACGCCATTGAACGTGCGCGCGATTCCCGGAGGGAATGTTGTGACTACGCTGAGTAACGGGACTGTTGTGGTTGTATTCAGTCAAACGACCTACAATGGAAAAGGTTGGGCGTACATAGGAACGGGTAAAGATGGGTTGCCCGCGGGCTGGGTGTTTTTAGACTTTCTCGATTGTCATTCGTTCAAATAATTATTGCAACCATTGCGCGACGGGCCGTAGTCTTTGCGCTTACATGCGCAGAGGCCAGGGAACGATGGCGGAAGAAGAGATTACTGCAAACAATCGAGGCCAAACTGACGACGGCCTAAAGGGCGCCAAGTGGCCTACGCCCGGTTCCGAAGACACCGAGTTAGGTGTTTTGATGGAACCGGAGGTGTGTCATGGAGCGACGGAAGTTTACGCGAGAGTTCAAGCTTGAGGCTGTGCGGCTGATCAAGGAGCGAGGCGTCTCGTATACGCAGGCCTCGCACGACCTCAGTGTGCACCAATCTCAGCTACGCAGTTGGGTTAAGGCGCTTGCGGATGATCCGCAGCAAGCATTTCCCGGCCAAGGTCAGATGAAGCCGGAGCAGCTGGAGATTGCGCAGCTCAAGCGCGAGGTGCTCAAGCTAAAGGCCGAACGAGACATCCTAAAAAAAGCCGCGGCCTACTTCGCGAAGGAATCAACGTGAAGTTCGGTTTTGTTGCGAAGCACCGGGGGATCTGGCCGGCAGGATGGTTATGCGAGGCGCTCGGTGTCTCGCGGGGCGGCTTCTATGCCTGGCTAACACGACCGCGCAGTCGGCGCAGCCGAAGCAATGAAGAGTTGGGCGCGAAGGTTCGCTCAAGCTTCCTCGCCAGCGACCGGACCTATGGCGCCAGGCGGGTGTGGCACGACATGCTGGCGGAGGGCGTGCCGTGTGGACTGCACCGGATCGAGCGATTGATGCGGCTACAGGCTCTGCGAGCCCGTCCGCGCCGACGTCGATTGCCGCCCGATCTGGGTGAGCGGCAGGTCGCAGCTGTCGCTCCCAACGTGCTCGACCGCAGCTTCGAAGCGCCCGCTCCCAACCGCAAATGGATTGCCGACTTCACATATGTCTGGACAGCGGAGGGCTGGCTCTATGTGGCTGCTGTCGTCGACCTGTTCTCACGCCGCGTGGTCGGCTGGTCGATGAGCACAGCGATGACGGCGCAGTTCGTCACCGATGCCCTGGTGATGGCGATCTGGCGACGAGGCAAACCCGATGCGCTGCTGCATCACTCCGATCGTGGCAGCCAGTACACCAGCGAGCAGTTCCAGAAGTTGATGGCCGATCATGGCGTCATCTGCTCGATGAGCCGTTCGGGGAACGTCTGGGACAACGCGGCGATGGAGAGCTTCTTCTCCTCGCTGAAGACCGAGCGCACAGCTCGCAAGACTTATCGGACGAGAGATGAAGCCAAGGCTGATGTGTTCGACTACATTGAATGCTTCTACAATCCAAAACGTCGGCACTCGACGATCGGATATCTGAGTCCCGTGGAGTTCGAAATGCAGGCGGGATTAGCTTAGCAGCGTGTCAACAGAACCGGGTGCAGGCCAAAGTTACCTTTTCTTGCAGAGTTTAGACGCCAACTATATGGCGTGATTGCCTCGACGATTGACTGGGCGTCGAGGCAAGGGAGACCCGTCCGAATTCTCATGCTCGCTGCCGTTGTTATTGCGGCCGCACTTCTTCTCCTTTGGATTGTTGACAAGTTCGTTTTTTACTATCTTGCGCAAACCTACGTTGATGAGGTCGCAAGCGTTCTCGATCTTAATCCGCATCTGGCGAATGCACTAGTATTGCTCACGTTTGCCATTGCGGTCTTTTTCACGAGATTTATCTGGTCATTTTCAAAGCGAAGAAGGCTTCTAGGGATAACGGGTATTGCTGCTCTTTTTATCACGCACTCATTGGTTCTTTGGTATGGAACGCACGACAAGCCATTTGATAGACGTGGAAATGCAATCAAGTGTTATGTTTTAACTCGAGATGGCCAAGTCACTTACGGTGAGCAAGCTGGTGTCGACCCGGCGACGGGTCGTCAATGTAGACCTTTGACCCCAGAAATGTGGGAGCGACTGCAAAAGTATGCAGCCGGTAAGCGACCCCAAACAATTACTGATTTAAATCCAGTTTTTTTTGACCCGAGAAGTGGTGAGCCGATAGTTTGGTACTATGCCGACAAGACCAACGGCGTCGAAATATTTGATTTAATGGGCTTCCATCCAGACACTGGCGAAGAGCTTTTGCCAATAACCAAGGAAGTCGCCGAACATTGGAAAAAGCAGGCTGGTGAAAGGGCTCGACGTATCCCCAAACTGATTTCCGACCCTGACAAATATGTTTTTTTCGATCCGCTCAATGGTCGAGCCCGCGCTTGGTATTGGGTCGGGTCGAACGGACGTTATGAATTTTATGACAGCGAAGGGTTCCAGCCCCAGACGGGTGATAAGTTGCAATTAGTGACGCGAGAAGTCGTCAATGAATGGAAGGACAAGCAGAAGAGTCCAAAGCACGCGGTTCGGCCGCCAAATCGGGTTTCCATCACGCCCGATACAGTATTTTTCGATCCCGTATCTGGTAGTCCACGCTTGTGGTATTGGCGAAACGACAAGGGAGACTACGAGTTTTTCGATGGTCCCGGGTTCCATCCGCAAAATGGTCAGCCCCTAGAATCATTCACACGGGAAAAGCTGGGACAGTACCAAAGGGAAATCGATGAAAAGGCGAAGCAGCTAAAGACTGAGCAGGAACGAATAGAGGCGGAACGGAGAGCCAAGCAAGAAGCGGAGGCAAAGCGCCAAGCAGAACAAAAGCAAAGAGAAGAAACTGAACAACGCCAACGGGAAGAAGAGGCTAAGCGGCTAAGTGAGGCGTCGCGTAGATGCGACGAACTTGCAGCAAACCCGAATGATGCTCGTAGGGCGACAGATGGGGTGTCGTATGGGGACTTAAAGTCTCAAGCTGCTACTGCGGTGGATGCTTGCGAGACAGCGGTGAAGCAAAACTCCGGCGACCTGCGATTTCAGTATCAATTGGGTCGGGCGCTGGAATTGGCTGGAGAGGGACCTGCTCGTGCGAAGAATAGGCAAAGAGCCTTGGAAATCCACCAAGCGCTTGTTCGTTCAGGCTATGTAGCGGCATTTGATAATCTAGCCTCTCTTTACTTTTGGGATAGAAAAGACTTGGAAACTGCAACCGTCCTGTGGCGGAAAGGTATTCAGTCCGGTGATTCAGATTCGATGCTGAGCCTTGCTGACTTAATTGACAAAGGTCGCGTTATTCCCATTGGCCCAAACGAGACGACGCTCGAACTGTACAAGCGCGCAGCTGAATTGGGCAACCAGAATGGCGTTCGGGCTGACCAAGCTGAGCAGGCAAAGGTGCAGCAGCAGCAGGAGCAGCAGGTTCTGCAACTACAACAGCAAAGGATGATGTTGCAATTCATGGGAACGGTTTTGCGCAATGTCCACTGAGCTCAAGTCGATCGGTGAAGTCTCCAGTTGAAACCGACGGTTCTCCGGCTGTCTCTAATGCGCCACGCCAAGCGGGATCACTGCAGCCGCGTTAAGGCGTAGGACCAATTATTGCTCCTGCCACAGCCGTCGATTCGCGGCTAAGCGCAGTCGCAAGCTCTCGCCGGCATGAACATCGCGGCGCGGCGGCGATGCGGATAACGTGACGGTCGGATTTCCTGACAGCGGATTGAAACAGGGGACATCGCCATGGCTTCACGCCCCGTTGCTCTGATTGCCGGCGTCGAGCGGCATCGGTGCCGATCTTGCGCGCGAAGCGGCGCGTGATGGCCATGACCTTGTGCTGTTCGCGCGCCGTCGCGAGGCGATGGAAGCGCTCGCGGCATCACTCTCGATGTCCTGATCAACGCGGCCGGCTTTGGCGACAACGAACGCTTCGATCGCGCCGATCCCGCGAAGCTCACCGCGATGCTTCAGGTCAACGTGATGGCGCTGACCGAGCTGACACGTCTCGTCTTGCCGGGAATGGTTACGCGCCGCCGCGGCCGCGTGATGCTGGTGGCCTCGACCGCCGCCTACGTGCCCGGCCCGCGCATGGCCGTCTACTATGCGAGCAAAGCCTACGTGCTCAGTCTCGGCCAAGCGATCGCTTACGAGCTTCGCGGCAGCGGCGTGACTGTCACGACATTGTGCCCAGGTGCCCGCGACAGAACTCGCCGGGACCGCGGGAGCGGGCGACATGCCGCTGTTCAGCGGCATGTTTCCGGTCATGCGTTCGGCCGACGTCGCGCGGATCGGCTACGAGGGGCTCAAGGCCGGCCGTGCCGTCGTTATCACCGAGCTCCTCAACAAAATCATGGCCATGTCAGGCCGGTTCTCGCCAGCGGCCATTGCGCTGCGCGTTTCGGCTGCCATGAACGCCGGGCGCAGCGCCGGGCACTGACTATCGCGCGCCACTGAGTCCGTTTCGTCCGCGCTCGCACGCGCCCCTTCATCACTTCCGCAGCAACTTGAAAGCGTGGAACCAGTCGTTGCTGATAAAGCCGGGGATGTTCCACAGCATGCACAATGGCTCAATGGCGCGTGCGGCTTCCGCCTTGCCCATATCGGCT
>CAWJBG010000033.1:0-82040 GCA_963841025.1 uncultured Alphaproteobacteria bacterium
AGCCGGACGAAGCCACGCTCAAGCGCCTGATCCGCAAGGCGACCATCGCCAGCACGTTCTTTCCGGTGCTCTGCGGCTCTGCGTTCAAGAACAAGGGCGTGCAGCCCTTGCTCGACGCCGTCGTCGATTATCTGCCGTCGCCTCTCGACGTGCCGCCGAAGTGAAGGGCATCGATCTCAAGGGCAACGAAGTAGAGGCGCAAGCCGTCCGACACCGAGCCGATGGCTCTACTCGCGTTCGGAGTTCATGGACGACCCGTTCGTCGGCACGATCACGTTCTGCCGCATCTATTCGGGGACGCTCGAGAGCTCGACCGGCGTAATGAACTCGACCAAAGCCCGTAAGGAACGCGTCGGCCGCATGCTGTTGATGCATGCGAATAATCGCGAAGACATCAAAGAAGCTTTCACCAGCGACATCGTCGCGTTGGCCGGACTAAAGGAAGTTCGCACCGGCGACACGCTTTGCGACCCGCAGAAGCCGGTGATCCTGGAAAAGATGGAATTTCCGGAACCGGTCATCGAGATTGCGATCGAGCCGAAGTCGAAAGCCGATCAGGAGAAGCTCGGCGTAGCGCTTGCCAAGCTCGTGGCCGAGATTGCCTCGTTTCGCGTCTCAACCGATCAGGAGTCCGGCCAGACCATCATCGAGGAGGGCGTCGGCAACTCCACCTCGACATCAAGGTCGACATCCTCAAGCGTACTTATAAGGTCGATGCCAATATCGGTGCGCCGCAAGTCGCCTACCGCGAGAAGATCACCCGGCCGGCGACCGTCGATTTCACCCATAAGAAGCAGACCGGCGGCCACGGCCAATACGCCAAGATCAAGATCGTTGCCGAGCCGGGCGCACCCGGCGTCGGCTTCGAGTTTGAAAACGAAATCGTCGGCGGCTCGGTGCCGAAGGAGTTCATCCCGGCGGTCGAAAAGGGCCTCGAAGGGGTGTTGAACTCCGGCGTGCTTGCCGGCTTCCCGGTGGTCGACGTCAAAGTCAGTCTCATCGACGGCGACTCCCACGACGTGGATTCGTCGGCGATGGCGTTCGAAATCTGCGCGCGCGGCGCGATGCGCGAAGCGTTGCAGAAGGGCGGCCCGGTGCTGCTCGAGCCGGTCATGAAGGTCGAAGTGGTGACGCCGGAGGACTACACCGGCTCGGTCATCGGCGATCTGAATTCGCGGCGCGGCCAAATTCAGGGCCAGGACATGCGCGGCAACGCCAACGTCATTACGGCGATGGTGCCGCTCGCGAACATGTTCTCCTACGTCAACAATCTGCGCTCCATAAGTCAGGGGCGCGCCACGTTCACCATGCAGTTCGACCACTACGCCGAGGTGCCGAAAGCCATCGCCGACGAAGTGCAAGCCAAATTCGCCTGATTGAAGTTTTGCGAAAGATAGAAGAAAGCCGGAACGGAGAGTCTCATGGCTAAGGAAAAATTCAACCGCAACAAACCCCATTGCAACATTGGGACGATCGGCCACGTCGATCACGGCAAGACGTCGTTGACCGCGGCGATCACCAAGGTGTTGGCCGAAAAGGGCCAAGCGACCTACACGGCCTACGATCAGATCGACAAGGCGCCGGAAGAGAAGGCGCGCGGCATCACCATTGCCACCGCGCACGTCGAGTACGAGACCGACAAGCGTCACTACGCGCACGTCGATTGTCCCGGCCACGCCGACTATGTGAAGAACATGATCACCGGTGCAGCCCAGATGGATGGCGCGATCCTGGTGGTGAGCGCAGCCGACGGCCCGATGCCGCAGACCCGCGAGCACATTCTGCTGGCCCGCCAGGTCGGCGTCCCGGCACTGGTAGTGTTCCTCAACAAGGTGGACATGGTCGACGATCCGGAACTGCTCGAGCTCGTCGAACTCGAAGTCCGTGAGCTTCTTTCGAAGTACAATTTCCCCGGCGACAAGATCCCGGTCATCAAGGGCTCGGCGCTGATGGCGCTTGAGGACAAGGACGCCAAGCTCGGCAAGGAAGCGATCTACGAGCTGATGAAGGCGGTCGACGAATACATCCCGCAGCCGGAGCGTCCGAAGGATCAGCCGTTCCTGATGCCGGTCGAAGATGTGTTCTCGATCTCCGGACGCGGCACGGTCTGCACCGGCCGCATCGAGCGCGGCATCATCAAGGTCGGCGAGGAAGTCGAAATCGTCGGCATCAAGCCGACAACCAAGACCACCGTCACTGGCGTCGAGATGTTCCGCAAGCTGCTCGATCAGGGCGAGGCCGGCGACAACGTCGGTTGCCTGCTGCGCGGCACCAAACGCGAAGAAGTCGAGCGCGGCCAAGTGCTGTGCAAGCCGGGTTCCGTGAAGCCGCACACCAAGTTCAAGGCCGAGGCCTACATTTTGACCAAGGAGGAGGGTGGCCGTCACACGCCGTTCTTCACCAACTACCGGCCGCAATTCTACTTCCGCACCACCGACGTGACCGGCGTGGTGACGCTGCCGGAAGGCACCGAGATGGTGATGCCTGGCGACAATATCGCCATGGAAGTCACGCTGATCGTGCCGATCGCCATGGAGGAGAAGCTCCGCTTCGCCATCCGTGAAGGCGGCCGCACCGTCGGCGCCGGCGTGGTCGCGAGCATCGTTGAATAATCGAAGGCCGCTCGTCCCCGCGAAAGCGGGGACCCAGCCTTCAACGCGGGAAACTGGATTCCCGCTTTCGCGGGAATGAGCGGAAAACGAGAGCAAACTGATGAACGGCCAAAACATACGCATCCGATTGAAGGCGTTCGACCATCGCATCCTCGATGCGTCGACGCGCGAGATCGTCAATACGGCCAAACGTACCGGTGCGCAGGTACGTGGTCCGATCCCGCTGCCGACGCGGATCGAGAAATTCACCGTCAACCGCTCGCCCCACGTCGACAAGAAAAGCCGCGAGCAATTCGAAATGCGCACTCACAAGAGGCTGCTCGATATTGTTGATCCGACGCCGCAGACGGTCGATGCGCTGATGAAGCTCGATCTCGCCGCCGGCGTTGACGTCGAGATCAAGCTGTAAGGCGCGAAGGGATTAAGAAAATGCGTTCCGGGGTGCTCGCACAGAAAGTCGGAATGACCCGCCTCTTTACCGAGGCAGGTGAGCATGTGCCGGTGACGGTGCTGCGGCTCGGCAATTGCCAGGTCGTCGGCCATCGCACCAAGGAAAAGAACGGCTATGTGGCGCTGCAACTCGGCGCTGGCCTCCGCAAGGTCCAGCGCACGACCAAGGCCGATCGCGGCAACTTCGCTGTCGCCAAGGTCGAGCCCAAGCGCAAGCTCGCCGAATTCCGCGTCGACGACGATGCTCTTATTCCGGTCGGCGCCGAAATTACCGCCGACCATTTCGTCGTCGGTCAGTTTGTCGACGTTACCGGCACTTCGACCGGCAAGGGTTTTGCCGGCGGCATGAAGCGGTGGAATTTCGCCGGTCTGCGCGCCAGCCACGGCGTCTCGATCTCGCATCGCTCGATTGGTTCGACCGGCGGCCGTCAGGATCCGGGCAAGACCTTCAAGAACAAGAAAATGCCGGGCCATCTCGGCGTCGAGCGGGTGACCACGCTCAATCTGAAAGTCATGCAGACCGATGTCGAGCGCGGGCTCATTCTGGTCGAAGGCGCAGTGCCCGGCGTCAAAGGCGGCTGGATCACGGTGCGCGACGCGGTCAAGAAGCGGCTGCCGGAGGGCGTGCCGAAGCCCGGCAAATTCAAGCTCGCCGATGTCTCTTCCGTTACGCCGGCCGAGGCCCAACCGGCTGCCGCCGAAGCGCGGGAGGGCGCGTGATATGGAACTGAAAATCACGACGCTCGACGGCAAGCAATCCGGTTCGGTCACGGTGTCCGACGCCATTTTTGGCCTCGAGCCGCGCACCGACATTATTCATCGCTGTGTCGTGTGGCAGTTGGCCAAGCGCCAGGCCGGCACGCACGCGGTGAAAAATCGCGCCGACATTCATCGCACCGGCAAGAAAATGTACCGCCAGAAGGGCACCGGCTCGGCGCGGCATGGTTCGGCGCGGGTCAATCTGTTCCGCGGTGGCGGCCGTTCGTTCGGCCCGCATCCGCGCAGCCATGAGATCGGTCTGCCGAAAAAAGTCCGCGCGCTGGCGCTCAAACACGCGCTTTCAGCCAAAGCCAAAGACGACGGCATCGTGTTTATCGAGGCGTTCGATCTGAAGGAAGCCAAGACCAAGGCGTTGCGCGGCCAGTTCGAAAAGCTCGGCTTGTCGAACGCACTGATCATCGACGGCGCCGCAGTCGCGGAGAACGTCCGCACCGCCGCTCGCAACATTCCGAATATCGATGTGCTGCCGATTGCCGGGATTAATGTCTACGACATCCTGCGCCGGCAAAAGCTGGTGCTGACCCGCGCCGCGGTCGATGCGTTGGAGGCGCGCTTTAAATGACCACCACCGATCCGCGCCATTACGACGTGATCCTTTCGCCGGTCATCACCGAGAAAGCGACGATCGCGTCCGAGCACTCAAAAGTTATCTTCAAGGTCGCGCTGACCGCGACCAAGCCGCAGATCAAGGAAGCCGTGGAGAAGCTCTTCGACGTCAAGGTCAAGAGCGTCAACACGCTGCGCCGGCGCGGCAAGTGGAAGGCGTTCAAGGGCCGTTTCGGCCTGCAATCGACAACCAAGCGCGCGATCGTGACCCTCGAAGAGGGCCAGCGGATCGACGTGACCACGGGGCTGTGAGGAGCGGGTCATGGCACTGAAAACCTATAACCCGACGACGCCCGGCCAGCGTCAGCTGGTGTTGGTCGATCGCTCCGGCCTGCATACCGGTGCGCCGGTCAAGGCGTTGACCGAAGGCAAAAACTCGAGCGGCGGCCGCAACAATTCGGGCTCCATCACCAGCCGCTATCGCGGCGGCGGCCACAAGAAGGCTTATCGCACCATCGACTTCAAGCGCCGCAAGTTCGACGCTCCGGCCAAGGTCGAACGGCTGGAATACGATCCGAACCGCACCGCGTTTATCGCGCTGATCAAATATGAGGATGGCGAGCTCGCTTACATCCTGGCGCCTCAGCGTCTTTCGGTCGGCGACACCGTGGTTTCCGGTACTTACGTCGACGTGAAGCCCGGCAACGCCATGCCGCTCGCCAACATTCCAGTCGGCACCATCGTCCACAACATCGAGCTGAAAATCGGTAAAGGTGGTCAGATCGCGCGTTCTGCCGGCACCTATGCGCAATTGGTCGGCCGCGACGGCGCCTACGTGATCTTGCGGCTTAATTCCGGAGAGCAGCGCCTGGTACACGGCCAGTGCATCGCCACCATTGGCGCGGTGTCTAACCCGGACAACATGAACATCTCGATCGGCAAGGCCGGCCGCAATCGCTGGATGGGGTGGCGCGGTCATGTCCGCGGCGAGACCATGAACCCGGTCGATCATCCGCTCGGCGGCCGCACCCGCGGCGGTCGTCATCCGGTGACGCCGTGGGGCAAGCCGACCAGGGGCGCCAAGACCCGCAAGAACAAGAGCACGACCAAGTTCATCATGATGAGCCGTCACGCGCGGAAAAAGAGCAAATAGGGACGTTTAGGAGCAATTATGACGCGTTCGGTCTGGAAGGGTCCATTTGTCGACGGCTATCTGCTGAAAAAAGCGGATACTGCGCGTACATCCGGACGCCATGAGATGATCCGCATCTGGTCGCGCCGCTCGACCATCCTGCCGCAATTCGTCGGGCTGACCTTCGGCGTCTACAACGGCCAGAAACATATTCCGGTGACCGTCGCCGAGGAGATGGTGGGTCACAAGTTCGGCGAGTTCGCGCCGACCCGTTCGTTTTACGGTCATTCGTCAGACCGCAAGGCCAAGCGCAGCAGCGGCGGGGATAGCGGTGGCGCGTCCGCGCCGGCGGCTACCCCGGCTGCCAGCGCGTCGTGAGGCAAAGAGAGCTGTCATGAGCAAAAAAAAGCGCGATCGCGCGCTGTCCGACACCGAGGCAATGGCGGTTGCCCGCATGCTGCGGGTGAGCCCGCAGAAGCTGAACCTTCTGGCGCAACTGATCCGTGGCAAGAAGGTTGCGACCGCGCTCGCCGATCTCGAGTTTTCGCGCAAGCGCATCGCCGTCGAAGTGCGCAAGTGTCTGGAGTCCGCGATCGCCAACGCCGAGAACAATCACGACCTCGACGTCGACGATCTGGTGGTGACCCAGGCGCACGTCGGCAAGGCCATCGTGTTGAAGCGGTTTACGCCGCGCGCCCGTGGCCGCGCGGGCCGGATTTCCAAGCCGTTCTCGAATCTCACCATCGTGGTGCGTGAGATCGAGGCGGCGGCGAATTAAGGGACGGAGCGAGGATTATGGGTCAAAAAGTCAATCCGATCGGCCTTCGTCTCGGTATCAACCGTACCTGGGACTCGCGCTGGTATGCCGGCAAGACGAGCTACGGCTCGCTGCTGCACGAGGACATGAAAATCCGCAAAGCGCTGATGAAGGAATTAAAGCAGGCCGCGGTGTCTAAGATCGTAATCGAGCGCCCGCACAAGAAGTGCCGCGTCACGATCCATTCGGCGCGTCCGGGTGTGGTCATCGGCAAGAAGGGCGCCGACATCGAGAAGCTCCGCCGCAAGGTTGCCGAACTGACCGACAGCGATGTCGTGATCAACATCGTCGAAATCCGCAAACCTGAGCTCGACGCGCAACTGGTCGCTGAATCGATTGCGCAACAGCTCGAGCGGCGCGTTGCGTTCCGCCGCGCCATGAAGCGCGCCGTGCAATCGGCGGTGCGGCTCGGCGCCGGCGGCATCCGCATCAATTGCTCCGGCCGGCTCGGCGGCGCCGAGATCGCGCGCATGGAATGGTACCGCGAGGGTCGCGTGCCGTTGCACACGCTGCGCGCCGACGTCGATTACGGCGTCGCTACCGCATTCACCACCTACGGCACCTGCGGCGTGAAAGTCTGGATCTTCAAGGGCGAGATCATGGAGCACGACCCGATGGCGCAGGATAAACGCATGGCCGAAGGCGAGGCCGGCCGGCCCCGTCGCGACGCGGCTTAAGCGAACAGAAGGTTTGAGAAAAGGCGTCCGCGATGTTGCAACCGAAGCGAACCAAATTCCGGAAGGCCCACAAGGGCCGAATCCACGGCATCGCCACCAGCGCTGCCGAGTTGGCGTTCGGCCAATACGGTCTGAAGGCTTTGGAGCCGGAGCGGATCACCGCGCGCCAAATCGAAGCTGCACGCCGTGCCTTGACCAGACAAATGAAGCGGTCGGGGCGGGTTTGGATTCGCCTGTTCCCGGACGTGCCGGTTTCGAAGAAGCCGCTGGAAGTGCGCATGGGCTCCGGCAAGGGTACCCCGGAACTTTGGGTGGCGCGGGTCAAGCCGGGCCGCATCCTGTTCGAAATCGACGGCGTGCCGCTCGAGGTTGCCAAGCTGTCGCTGGCGCTGGCCGCCGCAAAGCTGCCGATCAAGACCCGGTTCGTCGAGCGGATCAGCGAGTAGGCGTAGAGATGAAAACTACTGATATTAGACCGATGACAGTCGATCAGATCGACGACGAAGTGCTCAAGTTGAAGAAAGAGCAGTTCAACCTGCGTTTCCAGCGCGCCACCGGGCAACTGGAGAACACCGCGCGCGTGCGCGAAGTGCGCCGCGACATCGCCCGGCTTAAGACTGTTGCGCACCAAAAGCGCGCGCCGAAGAGTTAACGAGGACCAAGATGCCCAAGCGCAGCCTGCAAGGTGTCGTGGTGAGCGACAAACAAAGCAAGACGGTCGTGGTGCGGGTCGAGCGCCGCTTCACGCACCCGATTTTCAAGAAGACGATCCGCCGCACCAAGAAGTACTACGCGCACGACGAGAACAACGAATTCAAGGTCGGTGATGTGGTCTGGATTGAAGAGCACCGTCCGATATCGAAGCTGAAGCGGTGGGCCGTGGTCCGCGGCGAGAAGAAGAAAGCGTCGTAACCGCGGCGCGCCGACAATAAAGGTTCAGTGGGATAGCCCATGATTCAGATGCAAACCAACCTTGACGTCGCCGACAATTCCGGCGCGCGCCGCGTTATGTGCATCAAGGTGCTCGGCGGCTCCAAGCGCAAGTACGCCACCATCGGCGACGTGATTGTCGTCTCGGTGAAAGAGGCGATCCCGCGCGGCCGCGTGAAAAAAGGCGACGTGATGAAGGCAGTCATCGTGCGCATTTCCAAGGACATCAAGCGCGCCGATGGATCGGTCATCCGTTTCGACCGCAATGCGGCGGTACTGATCAATCCGCAGATGGAGCCGGTCGGGACGCGCATCTTCGGCCCGGTGCCACGCGAGTTGCGGGCGAAAAATCACATGAAGATTATTTCGCTCGCGCCCGAGGTGCTGTGATGGCGGCCAAGATCAAAAAGGGCGACACCGTCATCGTCATCACCGGCCGCGACAAGGGTCGCACCGGCGAGGTCATTGAGATGCGCCGCGATGAAGGCCGCGCGCTGGTGCGCGGGGTCAATGTGGTCAAGCGCCACCAGAAGCAAAGTGCATCGCAGGAAGGCGGCATCATTTCCAAAGAGGCGCCGATCCACGTGTCGAACATCGCGCTGGCCGATCCCAAGGACAAAAAGCCGACGCGCGTCGGCTTCAAAATCATCGGCTCGGGCGACGATCGCAAGAAGGTGCGGATCGCCCGGCGTTCGGGAGAAGAAATCGATGGCTGATAGCGAAGAAAAGAAGGCCAAGAAGCCCAAGGCGCAGCAGCCGGAAGGCTCCGGCCGGGAAGAAAAGGCCAAGGCGCCGAAGGTTGCCAAAGCCGACAAGGCCGACAAGGCTGCAGCGGACGGCAAGGCTGCCAAGGCCGAAAAGTCTGCGACGCCTCGCGAGCCGGAGCCAAAGGTACCGGCGCGGCTGAAAGTCGAATTCGATCAAACCATCCGCCAAAAGCTTGGCGAGCAGTTCGGTTACAAGAACCGTTTCCAGATTCCGGTGCTGGACAAGGTCGTCATCAATATGGGCATCGGCGAGGGTGTCGCCGACCGCAAGAAGGTCGACGCAGCAGCCAACGATCTTGCGCTGATCTCCGGCCAGAAGCCCATCGTTACCAAGGCGCGCAAGTCGATTGCGACCTACAAGCTGCGCGATGGCCAGGCCATCGGCTGCAAAGTAACGCTGCGCAAGGCGCGGATGTACGAGTTTCTCGACCGGCTGATCAATATCGCGCTGCCGCGGGTGCGCGATTTTCGCGGGCTTAATCCGAAGAGTTTCGACGGCCGCGGTAACTACACGCTCGGCATCAAGGAACACATCGTGTTCCCCGAGATCGACTACGACAAGACTGCTGAAGTGTGGGGCATGGACATCACCGTATGCACCACCGCTGGCACCGACGACGAGGCGCGCGCATTGCTCACGGCATTTAATTTTCCGTTCCGGCAGTGAGGCGGGAGCCTCAAACGCGGAACCGTTAGGAGCACTAGATGGCGAAGAAAAGTTCGATCGAGAAGAACAACCGGCGCCGCCGGATGGCGAAGAAATTCGCCGGGCGCCGCGCACGGCTCAAAGCGATCGCGCAGGACAAGACCAAGCCGGTCGAGGATCGTTTCGCAGCGACCCTCAAGCTTGCCGAAATGCCGCGCAACTCGTCGGCCACCCGCATCCGCAATCGTTGCGAGATGACCGGGCGCCCGCGTGGCTTTTATCGCAAGCACAAGCTGTCGCGCATCGCGCTGCGGGATCTCGGCTCCAAGGGCCTGATCCCCGGCCTGTTGAAGTCGAGCTGGTGAGGAGGATCGCCCAATGCCGATGAACGATCCGCTCGGCGATCTCTTGTCGCGCATCCGCAATGCGCAGATGCGCAACAAGAGCAAGGTCTCGAGCCCGAACTCGCGGCTGCGCGAAAGCGTGCTGGAAGTGCTCAAGACCGAAGGCTACATCCGCGGCTTTAGCGTCACCGAGCGCGAGGGCCGCTCCGAGCTCGACATCGAGCTGAAATACTTCGAGGGCGAGCCGGTGATCCGCGAGATCGAGCGGATTTCCAAGCCCGGCCGGCGCGTCTACACCTCGGTGCGGAATTTGCCGCGCATCAACAACGGCCTCGGCGTCGCTATCGTCTCGACGCCGAAGGGCGTCATGGCCGACCACGATGCCCGCGATGCCAATGTCGGCGGCGAAATTCTCTGCACAGTGTTCTAGGGCCGGGAACAAGAGCAACGGATCAGTCATGTCGCGCATTGGTAAAAGAGCAGTCGCGGTGCCTTCGGGCATCACCGCCAACGTCGAAGGCCAGACCGTCAAGGTGAAGGGCCCGAAGGGCGCGCTTTCGATCGTGCTGCCGGACGACGTCGAGGTGAAGCTCGACGGTGGTCAGATCAAAGTCGATCCGCGTAACGAAACCAAACGCGCCCGTTCGCAATGGGGCACGTCGCGGACGCTGGTTGCCAACCTGATCGCCGGAGTGACCAAGGGCTTCGAGGAACGGCTGGAAATCAACGGCGTCGGCTATCGCGCCGCGGTGCAGGGCAAGAACCTGCAGCTCGCGCTCGGCTACAGCCACGACGTCGTCTATCCGATCCCCGAAGGCATCACTATCGCCACGCCGCGTCCGGTCGAGATCATTATTTCGGGCAGCGATCGCCAGAAGGTCGGGCAGGTCGCCGCCGAAATTCGCGAGTACCGCCCGCCGGAGCCTTACAAGGGCAAGGGCATCAAATATTCCGACGAGCGCATCTTCCGCAAGGAAGGCAAGAAGAAGTAACGGAGCCGCCGATGACCACTCTCAAACACAGGACCGAGCGGCGGCAGGGGCGGGTGCGCGGCGCACTTCGCCGCGCCGCCTATGGCCGCAAGCGGCTGTCGGTATTCCGTTCGTCCAAACACATCTACGCGCAGGTGATCGATGACGATCAGGGCGCAACGCTGGTTGCGGCTTCATCGCTGGAGAAGGATGCGCTGGAAGGTTTAAAGACTGGCGCCAGCGTCGATGCCGCCAAAGCGGTTGGCAAGCTGATAGCGAAGCGTGCAAGCGACAAGGGCATCAAGGACGTGGTTTTTGACCGCGGCAGCTACCTCTTTCACGGCCGCATCAAGGCTCTCGCCGATGCCGCGCGCGAAGGCGGATTGAATTTCTAAGGGACCAATGAAGATGGCAGACCAGAAATCGGCGGATCAACATGGCGCGTGAACCCCACGGTCGGCGAAACGACGAGCGCGACAGCGAGTTCGTCGACAAGCTCGTGCACATCAACCGCGTCGCCAAGGTGGTGAAGGGCGGCCGGCGATTCGGCTTTGCTGCGCTGGTCGTGGTCGGCGATCAGAAGGGCCGGGTCGGCTTTGGCCACGGCAAGGCGCGCGAAGTGCCGGAAGCAATCCGCAAGGCGACCGAAGCCGCGAAGCGCTCGCTGACGCGGGTGCCGCTGCGCGAAGGACGCACGCTCCATCACGACGTGGCCGGACGTCACGGCGCCGGCAAAGTGTATTTGCGCGCTGCGCCCCCCGGCACCGGCATCATCGCCGGCGGTCCGATGCGCGCGGTGTTCGAGACGCTCGGCATGCAGGATGTGGTGGCGAAGTCGCTCGGCACATCGAACCCCTACAACGTGGTGCGGGCGACTTTCGACGCGCTCAAGCACCAGGATTCGCCGCGTTCGGTGGCGGCCCGGCGCAACGTCAAGGTTTCGGCGCTGCAGGCGCGCCGCCGCGACGGCGAGGCCGAGCAGATTGCCGATTGAGGCTTTGGAGCAGGCGATGAACAGCGCGACCGCCCACAAAAAGACCGGTAAGACGGTCAAGATCAAACAGACCGGTAGCCCGTTGCGCCGCGAACACACCCAGCGCGAGACGCTGGTGGGCTTGCGGCTCAACAAGATCGGGCGCGTCGCCGAGCTGGTCGATACGCCGCAGACGCGCGGCATGATCGCCAAGGTCGCGCATCTCGTGCGCGTGGTGGAGTAATAGCAATGAAGCTTCACGAACTGTCCGACCGCGCCGGCGCCCGCAAGGTGCGCAAACGCATCGGCCGCGGCATCGGCTCCGGCAAAGGCAAGACCGGCGGCCGCGGCGGCAAGGGTCAGACCGCGCGTTCGGGCGTGCGTATCAAGGGCTTCGAGGGCGGCCAGATGCCGCTGCATCGCCGCTTGCCCAAGCGCGGCTTTAAGAACACCGCATTCGCGCGCAAGCTCAACGAGATCAATCTCGGGCGCTTGCAGGAGGCGATCGATGGCGGCCGGCTCGACGCGTCGGCCAAGATCGATGCTGCGACGTTGGTGAAGGCCGGCATTTTGCGCCGCGCCAAAGACGGCGTGCGGCTGCTCGGCGGCGGCGAACTCAAGGCCAAGATTGCGCTGTCGGTGTTTGGTGCGTCGAAATCGGCGGTCGCCGCGGTGGAGAAGGCCGGCGGCTCGGTTGAGATTCTCGCTCCCAAGCGGGAGCCGAGCGAACAGGCGGCTTGATGGTCGTCATGCCCGGTCTTGTGCGGGGCATCCACGACTTATAGCTGTCAAAAGACGTGAACGGCCGGGACGAACCCGGCCGTGACGGTGGGTGGGGCTCGGAGCGGTAGATGGTCTCGGCAGCGGAACAACTGGCAGCCAATCTTAACTTCGGGGCGCTGGCCAAAGCCGAAGAGCTGAAGAAGCGAATCTGGTTCACGCTCGGCGCGCTCCTGGTCTATCGGCTCGGTACCTACATTCCGCTGCCGGGCATCGACCCGAACGCCTGGAATCAGATTTTCAATTCGCAGGCCGGCGGCATTCTCGGAATGTTCAACATGTTCGCCGGCGGCGGCATCCACCGCATGGCGATCTTTGCGCTCAACATCATGCCGTACATTTCGGCGTCGATCATCATTCAGCTGATGACGACCGTGTCGCCGACGCTCGAACAACTCAAGAAAGAGGGCGAGCAGGGCCGCAAGACCATCAATCAGTACACGCGCTACCTGACGGTGGTGCTCGCCGCGTTCCAGGCTTACGGCATTTCCGTCGGCCTTGAAGGCGCGAGCAACGTCGTCACCGACCCGGGCATGTTCTTTCGGATTTCGACGGTGATCACGCTGACCGGCGGCACCATGTTTCTGATGTGGCTTGGTGAGCAAATCACCCAGCGCGGCATCGGCAACGGCACCTCGCTGATCATCATGTCCGGCATCGTGGCGCAGCTGCCTTCGGCCGTCGCCGGCACGCTTGAACTCGGCCGGCAGGGCGCACTCTCGACCGGGCTCATTCTTATCGTGCTGGTGATGGTCGTCGCCGTCATCGCCTTCATCGTGTTCATGGAACGCGCGCAGCGCCGCTTGCTGATCCAGTATCCGAAGCGTCAGGTCGGCAACCGGATGTTCGAGGGTCAGTCGTCGCACCTGCCGCTCAAGCTCAACACCTCGGGCGTCATTCCGCCGATCTTTGCTTCCTCGCTATTGTTGTTGCCGACGACTGTCGCCAACTTCACCGCGGGGCAGGGGCCGGGGTGGCTCACCGTCATCACCACGCAGCTCGCCCATGGGCGGCCGCTGTTCCTCGCGCTTTATGTCGCGCTCATCGTGTTCTTCGCCTTTTTCTACACGGCGATCGTGTTCAACCCGACCGAGACCGCCGACAATCTGAAGAAACATGGCGGATTCATTCCCGGTATTCGTCCGGGCGAGCGGACCGCCGAGTACATCGATTACGTGCTGTCGCGGATCACCGTGATCGGTGCGGCCTATCTCGCGATCGTGTGTCTGTTCCCCGAGATGCTGATCTCATACGCAGCCGTGCCGTTTTATTTCGGCGGCACCTCGCTCCTGATCGTGGTCAGCGTGACCATGGACACGGTCGCACAAGTTCAGGGTTACCTGCTGGCGCACCAATACGAAGGCTTAATCAAAAGATCGAAGCTGAGGGGGCGCCGTAGATGAGACTAATCCTGCTGGGCCCGCCGGGGGCGGGCAAGGGAACTCAGGCCCAGCACCTCGTCGCCAAATACGGACTGGTCCAGCTCTCCACCGGCGACATGCTGCGGGCTGCAGTGAAGGCCGGCACAACAATCGGACGTCAGGTCGCGGAAATCATGGCGAGCGGGGCGTTGTGCCCCGATGAGGTCGTGGTTGCCATCGTCGAACAGCGGATCGAAGCGCCGGACGCGCGCAAGGGTTTTATTCTCGACGGCTTTCCGCGAACCGTGGCGCAGGCCGAAGCGCTCGATCGCATGCTTGAAAAGCACAAGCTCGGGCTCGACGCCGTGATCGAGTTGCGCGTCGACGAAAAGGCGCTGGTCCGCCGCATCGAAAGCCGCGTCGCCGAAATGAAAGCGCGCGGCGAGCCATTGCGGGCGGACGACAGCCCCGAAGTGTTGCACCGTCGGCTAACCGCCTACCGTGACCAAACTGCGCCGCTGATCGCCTATTACCGGCAGCACGGCATGTTGCGGTCGGTCGACGGAATGGCGCCAATCCCCGAAGTTGCGAAGGAGATTGAAAAGGCGCTGACTGCAGCGACTGAAGCGCCACAACGCGGAGCTGTGGATAAGCCTGTCGCGAAAAGGCCGTCGGATCGGCGCCGCATAGGAAAAAAATCCAAGGCGCGGAAATCGGTCAGGCGGTCCAAGCCGGCTCGGGCCGTACCCAAGCGAGGAGGCCAAAAAGCCAAGCCCAAAGCCAGTTCCAGAGCCGGTTCCAAGGCCGGTTCCAAGGCCAAATCCAGGGTCGGCGCAAAGACCAAGGCCCGGCCGAAACCAAAGGCGAGGGCTGCAGGTCGCCGGCGTAAAGGAAGTTGAACACGAGGCCGCGAGCCGGGTTGACGAAAGCGCGATGAATCCATTAATAAGCCGAGAATATCCAGTCGGAGATCAGCAACGAATGCCAGGCCGTAAACGGCAGGCAGGCGTTGGCTTTTTACGTTTGTGGCCTTCGGTGACATTCGAATCGCCAGATAGTGGCCGGGCGGCCCCGAAGAACTCTCGGCCAGCCCGCATAAGGAGCAACTGACGTGGCCCGTATCGCTGGCGTCAATATACCAACCAACAAGCGCGTCGTGATTGCGCTGCAATACATTCACGGCATCGGTTCGGCCAAGGCCAAGGAAATCGTGCAGAAGGTATCGATTCCCGACGCGCGGCGGGTGTCGCAGCTGACCGACCAGGAAGTGCTGCAGCTCCGCGAAGTCATCGACCGCGATTATATGGTCGAGGGCGATTTGCGGCGTGAAGTTGCCATGAACATCAAGCGTTTGATGGATCTTGGCTGCTACCGAGGATTGCGCCATCGCCGCGGCTTGCCGGTTCGTGGTCAGCGCACCCACACCAATGCTCGCACCCGCAAGGGTCCGGCGAGGCCGATTGCCGGCAAGAAGAAATAGCGCGTCGAACAAAGAGTTAAGGCGGCACCGGTGCGGCCGGTTCCGTTCCGAAAGGGTTCAGGATGGGTAAGGAAGCTACGCGCGTCCGTCGACGCGAGCGCAAGAACATCGCCTCGGGCGTGGCGCACGTCAGCGCGACGTTCAACAACACTATGATCACGATTACCGACGTGCAAGGCAACACCATTGCCTGGTCGTCGGCCGGTACCATGGGTTTTAAAGGTTCGCGCAAGTCGACGCCGTACGCGGCGCAGGTCGCCGCCGAAGACGCCGCCAAGAAGGCGCAGGAACACGGCATGCGCACGCTCGAGGTCGAAGTGGCGGGGCCAGGCTCCGGCCGTGAATCGGCGCTGCGTTCGCTGCAGGCGGCTGGTTTCACGATCACGTCGATCCGCGACGTAACGCCGATCCCGCATAATGGGTGCCGTCCGCGCAAGCGGCGGCGTGTATAGGACAACCAATGGAAATTGAACATTCGCCGCCGCTCGACCATGGCACTGACTTTGGCCCCACTGAGCGGAGTGGGCCGCGCGAGACGTTGGCGCCGCGCAACGCGATGGGTGAAAACGTGACGATCCAGAAGAATTGGCAGGAACTGATCAGGCCGGGCAAACTGCAAGTCAGCGCCGGCACCGATGTGCGGCGCGTGGCGACGGTCGTCGCCGAACCGCTGGAGCGTGGCTTCGGCGTCACGCTCGGCAACGCGTTGCGCCGCATTCTATTGTCGTCGCTGCAAGGCGCCGCGGTGCAATCGGTGCACATCGACGGCGTGCTGCATGAATTCTCTTCGATCGCCGGCGTCCGCGAGGACGTGACCGACATCGTGCTCAACATCAAAGACATTGCCATCAAGATGCAGGGCGAAGGCCCAAAGCGCATGGTGGTGAAGAAGCAGGGTCCAGGTACGGTGACCGCGGCCGACATTCAGACCGTCGGCGATATCGTCGTGCTCAATCCGGACCTCGTTCTGTGCACGCTCGACGAGGGCGCCGAGATCCGCATGGAATTCACCGTCAACACCGGCAAAGGCTACATCCCGGCGGAGCGCAACCGGCCCGAGGATGCGCCGATCGGATTGATCCCGGTCGACAGTCTTTATTCGCCGGTGCGCAAGGTCTCCTACAAAGTCGAGAACACCCGCGAAGGGCAGATCCTCGACTACGACAAGCTGACGCTGTCGATCGAGACCAACGGCGCGGTCAGCCCTGAGGATTCGCTGGCCTACGCCGCGCGCATCCTGCAGGACCAGCTCAATGTGTTCGTGAACTTCGAAGAGCCCAAGCGCGAGACGGCTCAAGAATCGATTCCGGATCTGGCGTTCAACCCGGCGTTCCTCAAGAAGGTCGACGAGCTCGAGCTTTCGGTGCGTTCGGCGAACTGCCTGAAGAACGACAACATCGTCTACATCGGCGATCTGGTGCAGAAGACCGAAGCCGAGATGCTGCGCACGCCGAATTTCGGCCGCAAGTCGCTCAACGAGATCAAGGAAGTGCTGGTGCAGATGGGTCTGCATCTCGGCATGGAAGTCCCAGGCTGGCCCCCGGAAAACATCGAAGAACTGGCCAAGCGTTTCGAGGATCATTACTGACCAGGTATCAGGGATCGGTTTGCTGATCCCTGTCTCCGGAGGAGACAAAAGTGCGTCACGGCAAGACCCACCGCAAGTTCAACCGCCGCTCGGACCATCGCCGTTCGATGCTGGCAAACCTTGCCGCTTCGCTGATCAAGCACGAGCAGATCACGACCACGCTGCCGAAGGCGAAGGATTTGCGTCCGGTGGTGGAGAAGCTGGTCACGCTCGGCAAGCGCGGCGACCTGCACGCCCGCCGTCAGGCGATCTCGCAGATGCGCGACCTCGCCATGGTCAAGAAGCTCTTCGAGGTGATCGGTCCGCGTTACAAAGAGCGCGCCGGCGGCTACACCCGCGTGCTCAAGGCGGGCTTTCGCTATGGCAATTCTGCCCCCGTGGCGGTGATCGAGTTTGTCGACCGCGACGTTGAAGCCAAGGGCAAGGATTCCGGGCCGGTACAGGTTCGCGCCGAAGAGACGGCTTCGGCGGCGGCTTAAACCTCAGGCCTCGCGCGGCCGCGTTCCGCCCTTCTAAAGACGGGCGTGCGCGCCTATATCTGGCGGCATTGATCTGGAGCTTTCTATGCCGCGGCTGCAGGCCATAAGCACGACATTTGCTGCTGCGCATTGTTGCGCTTTCGGCGCTCGTCTTTGTTGCGAGCGCGCAGGATCGCCGCCTGCCGTCTTCCGTTGCCGAGCTGCAATTGTCGTTCGCGCCTGTGGTCAAGCGCGTGGCGCCGGCGGTGGTGAACGTCTACGCGGCGCGGGTCGTCGAAAACCGCAACCCGTTCATGAACGATCCGCTGTTCCGGCAGTTCTTCGGCGCGGTGCCGCGCGAGCAGGTGCTGCGATCGCTCGGTTCCGGCGTGATCGTCGACCCCAGCGGCCTCGTGGTGACGAACTACCATGTCATCGAAGGCGCGAGTGAAGTCAGGGTCGCGCTCGCCGACAAGCGCGAGTTCGACGCCGAGATCGTCCTTAAGGACGAGCACAGCGACCTCACCGTGCTTCGCCTCAAGGACGCCAAAGAACGATTTCCCGTCCTCGATTTCGGCAATTCCGATGAACTGCAGGTCGGCGATGTCGTGCTGGCGATCGGCGATCCATTCGGCGTCGGGCAGACCGTTACCCACGGCATCGTGTCGGCGCTCGCGCGCACGCAAGTCGGCGTCAGCGATTACCGGTTTTTCATCCAGACCGACGCTGCGATCAACCCCGGCAATTCCGGCGGCGCGCTGGTTGATCTCAACGGCAGGCTGATCGGCATCAACTCGGCAATCTATTCACGCTCCGGCGGATCGCAGGGCATCGGCTTTGCAATTCCCGCGAATATGGTCCGCGTCGTCGTGGCTTCGGCCAAGGGCGGCAGCGCCGCGGTCAAGCGTCCGTGGCTCGGCGCCAAGCTGCAGGAAGTCACGCCCGAGATTGCCGAGAGTCTGGGGCTCAAGCGTCCAACCGGTGCGTTGGTCGCAAACCTCGCCAGCGGAGGCCCCGCCGCGCGGGCCGGGCTTAAGACCGGCGATCTTATCGTCAGCATCGACGGCACGATCGTCGAAGACCCGAATGCCTTCGACTATCGCTTCGCCACCAAGTCGCTCGGCGGCACGGCGCAGATCGGGTTCTTTCGCCAGGGCAAAGAGCAGGTCGCGCCGATCAGTCTGCAAACCGCACCCGAATTACCGCGCGAGGAGATCGAGATCCGTTCGCGCTCGCCGTTTCTCGGCGCCAAGGTGGCCAATCTTTCGCCGGCGCTCGCCGATGAGCTGCGGCTTGATTTGCAAAGCCGCGGTGTTGTTGTCGTCGGTGTCGCTGACGGCTCCACCGCGCAATCGGTCGGGCTGCAGCGTGGCGATATCGTGCTCTCGGTCAATAATCAGGACATCGCCAAGACTTCCGATCTCGACCGCGTCGTGCGCGCCGGCAGCCGGCTGTGGCGCCTCCTGATCAATCGAGGCGGCCAGCAGATATCGGCCACGTTCAGTGGATGAATTCGGATCGCGACGCCGCTTTCTTCGCCTCTCCCCGCCGGGGAGAGGCCGACCGCGTGTAACGCGGGCGGGTGAGGGGGCTCGGCGTTTCAATCCGAAACTCTGTACCCCCTCACCCCGGCCCTCTCCCCCTCGGGGAGAGGGAGTCGGAGCGAACGGATGAGTCAGCGGTCAAAGAAGGCCTCGCCAAGCCTGTTCGCCGCCGCCGGTCTCGACCGCGCCGCGCCGCGGCCGCTTGCCGACAAGCTTCGACCGAATGAGCTTGCCGATGTGGTCGGGCAGGATCATCTGCTCGGTCCCGATGGTGCGCTCACGCGCATGTTGGAAACGCGCTCGCTCGGCTCGCTGATTTTCTGGGGCCCGCCCGGCACTGGCAAGACCACGGTGGCGCGGCTATTGGCGCGCGCGACGGAACTCCATTTCGAGCAGATATCGGCGATTTTTTCCGGCGTCGCCGATCTCAAGAAGGTCTTCGAAGCCGCCCGGGCGCGGCGCGAGACCGGGCAGGGGACGCTGCTATTTGTCGATGAGATCCACCGCTTCAACCGGGCGCAGCAGGACTCCTTTCTGCCGGTGGTCGAGGACGGCACTGTGGTGCTGGTCGGCGCGACCACTGAGAACCCGTCATTCGAATTAATCGCACCGCTGCTTTCGCGGGCGCGGGTGCTGGTGTTCAAGTCGCTCGATGCCGCGGCGCTGGAGAAACTTTTGGAACGGGCCGAGGCGATCGAAGGCAAGAAACTGCCGCTCGACGAGGAAGCGCGCGCTTCATTGCTGCGCATGGCCGACGGCGACGGCCGCGCCGCGCTGACACTGACCGAGGAAATCTGGCGCGCGGCGCGCGATGGTGAGATCTTCACCGCCGCCGCCCTGCAGGACGTGGTGCAGCGGCGCGCGCCGATCTACGACAAGAAACAGGACGGCCACTACAATCTGATCAGCGCGCTGCACAAATCGGTGCGCGGCTCCGATGCCGACGCCGCGCTCTACTATCTGTGCCGCATGCTCGATGCCGGCGAGGACCCGCTCTATCTTGCGCGGCGGATCGTGCGGATGGCGGTCGAGGACATCGGGCTTGCCGATCCGCAAGCTCTTGTTGTCGCCAATGCCGCCAAGGAGGCTTACGATTTTCTCGGCTCGCCGGAAGGCGAACTCGCCATCGCTGAGGCTGTGCTCTACGTCGCTACCGCGCCGAAATCGAACGCGACCTACGTCGCCTTCGGCGCCGCCAAGCGCGCGGCAAAAGAAGGCGGCTCGCTGCTGCCGCCCAAGCACATCCTCAACGCGCCGACCAAGCTGATGAAGACGGAGGGCTACGGATCAGGATACGAATACGACCACGACAGCGAAGAAGCATTCTCCGGCCAGGATTACTTTCCGGAGCAACTTGGCCGGCAGAAATTCTACGATCCGCCCGAACGCGGCTTCGAGCGCGAGATCAGGAAGCGGCTGGACTATTGGGAAAAGCTGCGGAACGAGCGGAGCGACCGATGAGAAGCTCCCGCGGACCACGACAGCCGGGCGGTGGCAAGCAGACCGCCGGTCCACGGCACAAGCATCGTTCCGGCCCCCGACACCCTGAGGCGCGCCCTGGCGCTAACGCTCCGCCGCGAAGGGAAGGGGGCGGGCAGCAGCGGCCCGCGCGGTCAAGCCGTGCATCTTTCGAAGTCCGCCCCGCGCGTGCACCTCAAGATGATGTGAAACGGAATGACGTGCCGGTCGCAATGCCTACTAGCGTGCAAAACGTTGCGGTGACCGCCGACGAAAACGGCATGCGCGTCGATCGTTTCTTTGAGGCGCGCTTTCCGGGCTTGAGCTTCTCCCATATTCAACGCGTGATCCGCAAAGGCGAGGTGCGCGTCAACGGCAAGCGCACCCAGCCGAAGAATCGCCTTGAGGCCGGGCAGACCGTGCGGATTCCGCCGCTGCGCCTCGATGCGCCGAAGGCGCGCGTCGCGGGCAGCGAAGCCGACGAAAAGACCCGCGAATTTCTTAAGTCGATCACGCTCTACGAAGACGCCGATGTGCTCGTGCTCAACAAGCCGATGGGGCTGGCGGTGCAGGGCGGCTCCGGCACGACCCGCCACCTCGACGGTATGCTCGACGTGCTGCGCGATGCCCATGGCCAGCGGCCGCGCCTGGTGCATCGGCTCGACAAGGATACCGCAGGCTGTCTCCTGGTCGCGAAAACCCGGTTCGCGGCCTCGGCTTTGGCAAAAACCTTCCGCTCGCGTTCAGCGCGGAAGGTTTATTGGGCCCTGGTCGCGGGCGTACCCAAGGTGCAGCAGGGCCGGATCTCGACGTTTCTCGCCAAGGAGGAGCGCGAAGACAAATCGATCATGCGCATCGCACGCCACGGCGATAAAGGCGCAAGCCACGCCGTGACCTATTACGCGGTGGTGGAAACCGCCGGCCCGCTGCTCGCCTGGCTGTCGCTCAAGCCGGTCACCGGCCGCACCCACCAATTGCGCGCCCACACGGCGCATATCGAGCACCCGATCGTTGGCGATCCGAAATATTTCTCGATCGAAAACTGGTCGCTGCCGGGCGGCATGCAGAACAAGCTGCATTTGCTCGCGCGCCGCATCGCCGTGCCGCATCCGCGCGGTGGTGTGATCGACGTCACCGCGCCGCTGCCGCCGCACATGCAGCAGTCGTGGAATCTGCTCGGCCTCGATGCTACGCGCTACGACCCGATCGTCGACGCGCCGGAGGAGTGACGGACAGCGTCAGCAGGTGCGGTGGCGATGTCCCGCTCATTTTCGACGATGCCGAATAAGATAAAGCGGTTCAGCGACTCAATGGTCACCGTATAGTTTCGGTTCGAGCGGTCTCGATATTGGACGTGGGTTTGCTGGCCCTTGATCGTCAAGCTGACGCGTGTCCAGCCGGCGATATTGCGTATCCACGGCAAGAGGTCGCGGATGTAATGTACGCGGCTGCCTCTCGCATCGAACTTCAGAAGTTTCTTCGCGCTCGCGTTGATCAGAATGATTCTTCCGTCGAAGCGATTGCGGCGCTCCGGTCCCACCGGGACCGCGACGATCGTGCCGGTCGACTGGCGATCGAGGACCATTTGCAGCACGTCGGTTTTGTTGTCGATCGGGATAGCGTAGGTCGCAATAAAGCGGGTGCGGCCGTCGTCGTCACTCTTGACCGGCAAAAACAATCCTTCCCAATAAACGCCGTCGGACGCGAGATCGGTCGCAAAGCGCGCATAGATCGCTGTCTGCTGCGCAAGGCAAGCGTCATACAGTTCCTTGAGCACCACACCGACCGAGAGCGTGAAGCCCGCCATGGTACGGCCGCGCAGATCGCGGCCGACATGGCGCATGCGGTCGGCGCCTTGAGCGACGACGAGGTAATCATCGTCGAGTTTGAGGTAGAGCAGCAAGTCGGCGTCGGCCGCGCGCGCTTCCAATTCCAGCAAATCGGACAAACGCGGCAAGCCGCCGTTTGCGAGCTTGCACCAGGCCGAATGAGCGGAGAGCAGGCGCTCGGCGTCGATCTCCACAGGGATATCGTCTTCGATCCAATATTGGATATGCGCGCCCGCGCTGCGGTAGTTGAGGCCGCTCTCACCGCCGCGAGCGGTGACGACCGCCGGCCGAAAACGAGGAGCAACAGGCTGCGGTCTTGGCGCGCGCATCTCGTCCTCTCGGCCAAACCGCATCTGTGTTGTTGTGGGGAGATCGTACTGGCGGCCGTGTCCAGCGGTACGACGAAAAATGTAAATCAATGATGCCGAACAATTTCAAATGCTACAATTTTAGCAAAGCACAAATTATCAGGCGGTTTGCGCGGGAGTGTGCCCTCGCCCCTTGGGGGAGAGGGCGGCTCAGCGGTTCAACAAACACGGCTGGGTGAGGGGTCGGGCCGCTAGCCCTCACCCGATCGTGGTTGCTGAAAATCTTGCGAAGCCCTCTTCCGGAATGGGAGAGGGCAGGCCCGCTAGCGCAGCGAGGCGTTGAATTTGTCGAGCACGGCGGAGCCCGGACACAGCTCTTTTTCGCCGAGCGAATTGAGCGGGGTCTCGACGGTATTAAGATGACCGTGCAAGTCCTCCGCCTCGGGCGCGACGTAGAGAAGTCCAGTCACGACCTGCCCCCTGGCGGCATGGTGCTGCATGAAACTCGTCGCGGCCAGCCGGTCGTGGACGTCGTAATCGGAGTCGAGCTTGCGCAGTGCGATGGTCGAGCCGTCGTGCTGCTGTACCAGTTCCACCGTGCCGGGCGCGTAATCGACCTTGATCGCGGCGCGGCCGGTGATGAAATCGAGCTTGTTGACGGCCTCGTTGTGCTCGCGCACGTAATCGAAACTCTTGGTCGAGCCGGCGTGATTGTTAAACGCGACGCAGGGCGAGATCACGTCGATGAACGCGGCGCCGCGATGTTCCAGCGCGGCCTTGATCAGCGGCGTCAGTTGCGTCTTGTCGCCAGAGAACGAGCGCGCGACGAAGGTGGCGCCGACTGTGAGCGCGATGCACACGAGATCGATGGCGCTGTCGGTGTTGACGACGCCGCGCTTCGACTTCGAGCCGGCGTCGGCCGTGGCCGAGAACTGCCCCTTGGTCAGGCCGTACACGCCGTTATTCTCGACGATGTAGACCATATCGACGCCGCGGCGCAGCGCATGCGCGAACTGGCCAAAGCCGATCGAAGCGGAATCGCCGTCACCGGAAACACCGAGATAGATCAGGTCGCGGTTGGCGAGATTGGCGCCGGTGAGCACCGACGGCATGCGGCCGTGCACCGAGTTAAAGCCGTGCGAATTGCCGAGGAAATAGGTCGGCGTCTTCGACGAACAACCGATGCCGGAAAGTTTTGCGACCCGGTGCGGAGCGATCGACAATTCGAAGCAGGCTTCGATGATCGAGGCCGAGATCGAATCGTGACCGCAGCCCGCGCACAGCGTCGACACCGCGCCTTCGTAGTCGCGGTGAGTAAAGCCGAGCTCGTTTTTCGGCAGATCGGGATGATGGAATTTCGGTTTGACGACGTATGTCATGATACGACTTTCCGCAGCGGCGTGACTTTGAGCGCATCGAGACGGTCGGCGATGGCGCCAGCGATATAGCGGGCGGTGATCGGTGAGCCGTCATAGTGCAGGATCGGCACCAGCCGCACCGGATCGACGTTGCATTCGTTCACGATCAGCGAGCGAAGCTGTGCGTCGCGGTTCTGCTCCACCACGAACACGAAATCATGCTCCGCAAGGAAGCTCGTGACGCTGGAATGGAACGGGAAAGCGCGCACCCGGAGGCGGTCGAGTGCGTGACCGTCGGCTTCGAGGAACTCGCTCGCTTCGTCCATCGCCGGCGAGGTCGAGCCGAAATAGATGACGCCGTATTTGGTCGGCTTGTCGGCGTTGGCCTGTAACGGCCGCGGCACCAGATCCTTGGCGGTCTCGAATTTGCGCAACAGCCGCTGCATGTTGTCGGCGTAGGCTGGGCCTTCCTCGGTGTAGCGCGCGTAGCGGTCGCGCGAGGTGCCGCGGGTGAAGAACGAACCCTTGGTCGGATGGGTGCCCGGTAGCGTGCGAAAGGGGATCCCGTCGCCGTCGACATCGAGATAGCGGCCGAAGTCGGCGCCGGCTTCGAGCGCGGTCTCGGTCATGATCTTGCCGCGATCGAATTTGCGGGTGTCGTCCCAGGTCAGCGGACGGGACAGCCGGTGGTTCATGCCGATGTCGAGATCGAGCATCACGAAGATCGGCGTTTGTAGCCGGTCGGCGAGGTCGAACGCCGTGGCGCCGAATTCGAACGCTTCGGCTGGGTCCTCGGGGAAGAGCAGCACGTGCTTGGTGTCGCCGTGGGAGGCGTAGGCGCAGGAGATGATATCGGTTTGCTGCGTGCGCGTCGGCATCCCGGTCGATGGCCCGGCGCGCTGGACGTCGAAAATCACCGCCGGAATTTCGGCGAAGTAGGCGAGGCCGAGAAATTCCTGCATCAGCGAAATTCCGGGACCCGACGTTGCGGTAAAGGCGCGAGCGCCGTTCCAGGCGGCGCCGATGACGATACCAATCGATGCCAATTCGTCCTCGGCCTGAACGATCGCGAATTTGTTCTGTTTCGTCGCCGGATCGACCCGCATGCGCTGGCAATGCCGCGTGAAGGCTTCAGCAAGCGACGAGGACGGTGTGATCGGATACCAGGCGCAGACGGTGGCGCCGCCGTAAACGGCGCCGAGCGCAGCTGCCGAATTGCCTTCGATGAAAATGCGGTCGCCGACCTTGTCGGCGCGCTGCAGCCGCAGGCCGAGCGGATGCTCGGCGTTCATCATCACCCAATCGCGGCCGAGATGCAGCGCGTGCTTGTTGGCGTCGAACAGCTTTTCCTTGCCCTTGAACTGTTCGCCGATCAGCTTTTCCATCTCGCCGACGTCCATGTCGAGCAGCGCCGAAAGCGCGCCGACATAAATAATGTTCTTGAACAATTGGCGCTGGCGCGGATCGGTGTATTCGCGATTGCAGATGGCGGTGAGCGGCACGCCGATCACGGTGATGTCGTCGCGGAATTTCGACTTCGGCATCGGCTTGGTGGAGTTGTAGAGCAGATAACCGCCCGGTTCGATGCCGGCGACGTCCTTGTCCCAGGTCTGCGGATTCATCGCCACCATGAGATCGGTGCCGCCGCGGGCGCCGAGATGGCCGGACTCGGAAATGCGCACCTCATACCAGGTCGGCAGACCCTGGATGTTCGACGGGAAGATGTTGCGCGGCGCGCACGGAATGCCCATGCGCAGCACCGAGCGGGCGAACAATTCGTTGGCGCTGGCGGAACCGGAGCCGTTGACGTTGGCAAACCGGACGACGAAGTCGTTTACGCTTTGGAGTGGCATGCTTGTTCTGCGTGAGTCATATCGATGAGATATTTCTGCATGTCCCATGCGCCGGTGGGGCAGCGTTCGGCGCACAGCCCGCAGTGCAGGCACACGTCTTCGTCTTTGACCATGACGCGGCCGGTCTTGAGGCTGTTGCCGATATAGAGGTCCTGGGTGAGGTTGTGGGCCGGCGCTTCCAGGCGCGAGCGCAGATCGGTTTCTTCGCCGTTCTCGGTGAACGTGATGCAATCCATCGGGCAGATGTCGACGCAGGCGTCGCACTCGATGCAAAGCTGGCCGGTGAAGACGGTCTGCACGTCGCAGTTCAGGCAACGCTCGGCTTCTTTGAGTGCAAGCTCCACGTCGTAGCCAAGCTCGACCTCGGCTTTGATATCGCGCAACGCCACGACCTTGTCGCGATGCGGCACGCGATAGCGCTTATCGAGGGCGATCTCGTTGTCGTAGCTCCACTCGTGGATGCCCATCTTCTGGCTGGCGATCGCGATCTGCGGCGCCGGCCGGACGTTGACGTCCTCGCCACGGCAGAATTTATCGATCGAGATTGCGGCGTCGTGGCCGTGCGCGACCGCCCAGATGATATTCTTTGGGCCGAACGCGGCGTCGCCGCCGAAGAACACCTTTGGATTGGTGGACGCCATGGTCCCGGCATCGACCTTGGGCATGTTCCACTTGTCGAACTCGATACCGCACTCGCGCTCGATCCACGGAAATGCGTTTTCCTGGCCGACGGCCACCAGCACGTCGTCACAGGGGAAATGCTCATCGGGCTCGCCCGTCGGCACCAGATCGCGGCGGCCTTTGGCGTCGCGCACCGCTTTGACTTTCTCAAACGTGATGCCGGTGAGCTTGCCGTTTTCGTGGGTGAATGCCTTCGGCACCATGTAGTTGAAGATCGGAATGTCTTCGTGGATGGCGTCCTCTTTTTCCCAGGGCGACGCCTTCATCTCTTCGAAGCCGGAGCGCACGACGACTTTGACATCCTCGCCGCCGAGGCGGCGCGACGAGCGGCAGCAATCCATCGCGGTGTTGCCGCCGCCGAGCACGATGACGCGCTTGCCGATCTTGTCGATGTGGCCGAACGAGACGCTGGAGAGCCAGTCGATGCCGATGTGAATGTTCTTGGCGGCTTCCTTGCGGCCGGGGATCTCGAGGTCGCGGCCGCGCGGCGCGCCGCAGCCGACGAAGATCGCGTCAAAGTCTTCGGCGAGCAGCGACTTCATGCTGTCGATGCGCTTGCCGCCGACGAAAGTGACGCCGAGATCGAGGATATAATGGCATTCCTCGTCGAGCACTTTTTCCGGCAGGCGGAATTTCGGAATCTGCGTGCGCATCATGCCGCCAGACAAAGGATCCTGGTCGAACACCACGCACTCGTAACCGAGCGGCATGAGGTCGCGAGCGACCGTCAGTGAAGCGGGGCCGCCGCCCACAAGCGCAATGCGTTTGCCATTCTTTGTTTCGGCGGGCTTCGGCAGCCGGGAACGGATGTCGTCCTTGAAGTCGGCAGCGACGCGCTTTAGCCGGCAGATCGCCACCGGCTCCTTCTCGACGCGGCCGCGCCGGCAAGCGGGCTCGCAGGGGCGATCGCAGGTGCGGCCGAGCACGCCCGGAAACACATTCAATTCCCAATTGATCATGTAGGCGTCGCTGTAGCGACCCGCCGCGATCAAACGAATGTATTCAGGGACCGGCGTATGCGCCGGACAGGCCCATTGGCAATCGACGACCTTGTGGAAATATTCCGGGATCGAAATGTCGGTAGTTTTCATTCCCATTCCTCTTACACGCAGCACCCGCCTCAATGCTCCGGGCGGTTGTTAACGCTGCTGCGCGGATCGGCACTCCCCGCGGTTAGGCACCGTCGCCAATTCCGGGCCGGGATAGTAGACGAGCAAGATTCAAATTCCTACCGCTTCTGCTTGTTATCATAAGGTTTTATCGCCCGAGGTCCTTAACAAGAGCGCGATTGCGGCCGCGAACAGTGTCGCGAAAACGACGGCCATTACACCGCACCTTCGATTAATTTAAATCATTGAATATGTTGGCATTTTTTTGTTCTGCCGGGGTCCGGCGCGCGACGCAGAGGCGACATGCTGCCGCGCGGCATGTTCTCCGCTATTGTCCGAAGGTCTTATGCGCGACCTGTTCGAGAATGGTTCGTCGGAGAACCCCGTTGAGGCGGCGCGGCGAAGCGTGCGGCAAAGCCAGCGGAAGCGCTTCTACGCCAAGGCGACGGCTATCGCTGCGGATGACGGCGACTATGCCGTGCGCCTCGACGGCAAGCCGGTGCGCACGCCTGCCGGCCGAGTGCTGGCCGCGCCGACGCTAGCGTTGGCGGAGGCGATCGTCGCCGAGTGGAACGCGCAAAGCGACATCATCGATCCGGCCAAGATGCCGCTGACGCGGTTGGTCAATTCGATCATCGACGGCGTCTGCGATCATCCGGGACCGGTTGCGGCCGAGGTTCAGAAATATCTCGCGTCCGACCTGGTTTGTTATCGCGCGCTCTCTCCCGAAGGCCTGGTCGAGCATCAGGCGAAGGCGTGGGGGCCGCTTCTGAAATGGGCGAGCGAAACGCTCGGTGCGGATTTCGCGGTGGGCGAGGGCGTCATTCACATCACGCAGCCGGCCCGAGCACTGGCGGCGGCCAGTGCCGCCCTCCCCAAAGACCCGTGGCGGCTTGGCGCCGTCAGCGCGGTGACGACGCTTACCGGTTCGGCACTCATCGCGCTCGCGCTCGCGCGCGGGCGGCTCACCGCCAAAGCGGCGGGGCAGGCGGCGAATGTCGATGAGGATTGGAACATCGAGCAATGGGGCGGCGATGAGGAAGCGCTCGAACGCCGTGCGTTTCGTTCCGCCGAACTTCAAGCAGCCGCAACGGTGCTGAGTTTGTTGGCGGAGCCTGCGTCCTCGTAAAGTCCCATCACGCGCGGGCGATCACCGCGACCGGACCGCCGCCGGGAGGTCCCTGGTGCTCTGCGCCGCCGGAAACGTAGACCGTGCCGGTGCCCGATACCGCGCCGATCAATCCGCCAACCGCGGCGCGGGCGTGACGGGTCGAGCCGACGTCGGAATCGTCAAGCATGGTATGGCGGAAGCCGCGGATCATGCCGTCCGGTGAAGCCTCTGCCTTGGCGAACACGTTGACGAGCCGCTGCGGCGTTTGGCTCTCGGCGATGCCTAGTCCAACACTTTTGAGCGCGGCGACAACTGCGGCAAGATCGATCGCATCCTTCATAACGGCGTGGCCGATGACGAATGGGCTCACAGCCTGCGCAGAATTTCCCATCACGATGACGACGTTGTGCATCAGCTCAATGCCTGCGGAAGCGGACGCCACCGACGAAAACAAGTCCCAGTCCTTGAGCAGACGTCCCTCATCGATGTCGCCGCCGATTTCGCCAAGCGCCTGAGCGACACCGAGCGCCGAGGCGCCGCGCGAATAGCCCATGGAGCCGTAGGCACTGCCGGTGACCGTCTTGTTGCCGCGCTCGAGTGCGGCCTCGATGCGCTCGCTGGTCAAGAGCGGGCACTTGACCTGCACGAAATGCACATCTTTTGCATCGTCGATGCCGGCGTCGCGCATCGCCGTGTGCGCTGCTTTGACTGTTTCGTCGATCTGCGCCTTGCGGCCGATTTCTTCGGGCATGAAATCGCGGGTATGGGCGATGCCGATGGAGAGTCGCTTGTTGATCGCGCCACCCGTCTGGGTGGGAGGAGAGCCTTGCACCTCGCTGCGCGTGAACACGGTGAGATGCGGCGAGAGCACCCCTTCGGTGCCGCCCGACATGACGAAGGCGATCTTATTCTCCACCTCGCCGGGCGAAAGCTTGAGATGCGGCGACAAGGCCTGGCAGAGAGCGGCCACGGCATATTCCCGGGTGAAGTCGTTAACCCCGCCGTTGCCTTCGGTTTTACCGAGCACCGCAAGGATCGACGAGGGCGCCACTTTGCCGGCCTTGATGAGTTGCATCAGGCCGGAAACGTCGCCCGGGCTCCTGGTTGGTATGCGCAAGACATCGACCGAGATCATGCTCATCCTTCTCGCCGCTTGACCAAAAAATCAACCGCCGCTCCGGAGAGCGGATGGTGCCGCCATGCCGCCGTAGGACTTCGGCAGAGGCGAAGCCCATAAGCCGGATTTGGAGGTGGTCAGGCCGAGCCCGATCACGGCCTCAGCCAGACGTGTCGCGGCGGAAACGCCCTCGATGACAGGTAGCCCGTGGGCGGCGGAGAGATCGGCCGCCAGATTGGCCATGCCGGCGCAGCCGAGCACGATGCCGTCGGCTTGCTCATCACGAATGGCGGCGTCGATCATGTCGGAGATGCGGCCCCGCGCATTGCTTGCCGGATCGTCGAGGGCGAGGACGGGAATGTCGGTCGCGCGCACCCGCGCGCACCGTGACGCCAGTCCGGTGGTCGTGAGATTACGCTCGATGATGGGAACAGAACGGGCGAGCGTCGTTATCACCGTGAAGCGGTTCGACACCAGACTGGCGACATGGAATGCGGCTTCGCCGATCCCGATCACGGGAGCAACAACCGCGGACCGCGCCGCATCGAGGCCCGTGTCGTCGAAGCAGGCGATAATGTAAGCGGCTGCGGGACCGGATGCCTCGGCCCGGTGAATTTCCTCGATGACGCCGGGGACGGCAAGCGCCCCATCATAGACGCCTTCGATCGAAGCCGGTCCCGACGACGGCTGCACCGCAACGATTTCGGTCGTGGGACTTGCCACCTGGCGCGCGGCGGCGGCTATCGTCTCCGTCATCGCGCGCGTCGTGTTGGGATTGACGATGACGATGCGCATCGTCAGACCATGCCCTGTCCGGCATCCGAGCCGTGCCGCCGGCGGCGGCGCTGGACGATGAAGATGACGGCAAGCGCGGTGCCGATGACCAAAAATGAAATCGCGGTCGTCGTGGTGCCGAGCGCGTAGATCGCCGGCGTCGTCACCGTCGTCGTGAGCGCTTGCAGCTCGATCGGCAGCGTGTTCACCGAGCCCATCGCCTGGCTCGAGCGGGCGAGTTCGTCCCAGGACAGCGTGAAGCCGAACAGCGCGACGCCGACCAGCGACGGCGCGGTCATCGGCAGCACCACATAGCGGATGGTTTGCCACGGCGAGGCGCCGAGGTCGCGCGCGGCTTCCTCATAGGCGCGGTTAAAGCGATTGAAGACCGCGAACATGATGAGAAGCCCGAACGGCAGCGTCCACGACAGATGGGCGCCAAGCCCGGAGGTGAACATGCCGAGCGCGGTCGAATAATTGTCCTGGATCCAGCCGATGTCGTAGTTGTCACCAAGCGCTTTGATGCTGTCGTCAACGATACGGAATTCGAGCGCGATGCCGAGCGAGACCACGATCGAGGGCATGATCAGGCTGCCGATTGCGGTGTAGAATAAAGCCGATGAGCCGGCAAAGCGGCGGCGGAAGGCGAGCCCGGCCATGAACGACAGCACGACCGTGAGCGCCATCACCAGAGCGCCGAGTTCGAGCGAGTTGAACAGTCCCTGACTGATGTCGATCAGTCCGATCCCCTGCCAAAGCTGGACGAACCAGTGCAAGGAAAAGCCGTTCATCGGCAAGGTCAGGCCGCCGTCAGGCCCCTGGAACGACAGCACCAGGATGGTGATCACCGGGCCGTAGAGAAACAACACGAACACCCCGAACACGAGGGCGAGCCAGCAGAACGAGGCGGGGCGCTTCTCGCTCACGGTCACAGCTCCTTGCGAATGTCGATGAAGCGGGTGAGGCCGTAGATGATGGCAAGCACCGCGCCGAGCAGGATCACGGCATTGGCCGCAGCGATTGGAAACTGCAAAAAGCCGGTCTCGACGTTGATCTCCTTGCCGACCGAGGCGATCTGCTGGCCGCCCATGACGCCGATGGTGACGAAGTCACCCATCACCATGGTGACGACGAAGATCGAGCCGATGGCGATGCCGGTCTTCGACAGCGGCACGACGACGTGGACCAGCACCTGCCAGCCTTTGGCGCCGCCGTCGCGCGCCGCCTCGATCAGCGATTTATCGATCCGCAGCATGGAGTTGAGGATCGGTACAATCATGAACGCGGTGAGCAGGTGAATGAAGGCAATAGTCACGGCGAAATTGGAATAGAGCAGCCACTCGACCGGCTGGCTGACCACGCCAAGCCCGAGCAGCGCCTGATTGACCAGCCCGTTGCGGCCGAGCAGCGGAATCCACGAGATCATCCGGATGACGTCCGAGGTCCAGAACGGGATGATGCACACCAATGCCAACACAAGCTGCATGGTGAGCGTGCGGATATGAAAGGCGAGGAAATAGGCGATGGTGAATCCAAGCACCAGCGTCACCGCCCAGACGATCAGACAGAACTTGAAGGTCGAGAGATAAGTGGCGAAGGTCGTGCACAGCTTAGGCAAGCCGCTGATGCACTGATCGAACACGGCGAAATAATTATGCAGCGTGAACGCCGGAATGATCGAATATTCATTGTAGCGCCAGAAACTGACGACCAGCGCCGCAGCGAGCGGCAAAACAAAAAACACGAAGAAGACGATCGCCATCGGCGCCGCCTGCCAATACGGCGTCCAGCGCGATGGCGATGCCTTGGTCTTGTTCTTGCTCTCGCGAAGGGGAGGGACGGAGCTCCCGGCGGAGGCCGCGCCGCCTGCCGGGAGCTCCGGATCCAGTTTCATGCGGCGATGAACTGATTCCATTTCGTGATCAAATATTCGTTTTCGTCCATGACCGAATTCCAACAGGCGATCCGGCTCATCCGCGTCTCATAAGAGCCGCCGTCGCGCACGGCGCCGGTTTTTTCGATCACGGTGCCGTTGGGCGCATGAATATCCTGGGTCGCCGGCTTGCCCTCGTACCAGTAAGCCCATTCGTAAGGCTCCAGAACTTTTTTGGTGCTGGACAGCACCGCCGGGTAGTAGCCCTGCCGGCTCAAATAGGCGCCGGCCCATCCGGCCAAGAACCAGTTGATGAACTCGTAAGCGGCGGCTTCCTTCTTGTTCGCGAGCGTGCGCGGCAAACCAAAGCCCGTGCACCAGCCGCGGTAGCCTTCGGAGAGCGGCACGTACTCGCATTTGATGCCTTTGGAACGTACCGCCGTCACCGCCGGCGACCACATCGACTGGATGATCACTTCACCCGACGCCATCAGGTTCACTGACTCGTTGAAGTCGGTCCAAAAGGCGCGGAACTGGCCCTCCTTCTTGGCTTTGGTGAGGATTTCGATGGTCTTGTCGATCTCGGCCTTGGTCTGGTTGCCCTTGTCGCCGTATTTGATTGCGCCGGTCGATTCGATCGCCATGGCCGCGTCCATGATGCCAATCGACGGCACGTTGATCAGCGCGGCTTTGCCTTTGAATTGCGGGTTGAGCAATTCCGACCAGTGCTGGATCGGCCGGCCGATCAGGTCGGGCCTGATGCCGAGCGAGTCCGCGTTGTAGGTCGTCGGAATAAGCGTCAGCCACTCGGTCGGCGTCTTGGAGAACTTCTTCGAGTGTTTGCCGTCGAGGTAGAACACCTTGAAGGGAGCGGTGCCCTGATTGCCGATCTTCTTGTCGCCGATATTGCCCTTGCTCAACACCGTGGTGATATCGTCGGCGAGTTTGATCTTCTTGGCGTCCATGCCGACGAGATTGCCGGACGGCACCAGGCTCGGCAGCGAGAAATATTCGACGTCAGTCAGATCGAACGAATCTGGCTGGGTGATGATACGCTTGGTCACCACATCCGTCGTCACGGGAACATATTCGATGATGATGCCGAGGTCCTCTTTCACCTTTTTGGCGATGTCGGTCGACTGGTTCACTGCGGTGCCGAGATAACGCAGCGTCACCGGCTCGGCCGCATGGACGGCGGGAAAGCCGGTAATTGCTTTGGTCCCCGCGAGCCCGGCAAGCACCGCTGAGCCTTGTAAGAGCGCGCGGCGCGTGGTCTTCCGCGTGCTCTTAGGCGTGGTTTTGTGCTCAGTCTTGACCTCAGTCTTGTCAGTCATGTCATCGGTTCCTTCTGGTTGCTCAACAAAATGATCGGATTGCGCGCGCTAGCGTGCAGCCAGTTCGTGCAGGTCGGCGGGATTCCACGACACCATCACCCGCTGGTCGATCGCCACCGGGTTGTCGTTGAAGCTCTGCTCGGCAACGATGGCGGTGAGGTCGAGGTCATCATCTGCCCGCAAGCTGACCAGCACGAAAATGCCCTGGTATTCGACGTCGCGAACGATAGCGGCGAGGCCGGCCGGGCCTTCGCGCAGCCGCAGCCGGTCGGCGCGCATGCCGTAAGTGCGGCCGTCGATTGGCAGCACGTTGTTGCCGCCGATGAAGCGCGCGACAAATTCGGTGCGCGGCTTGTTGTAGATGTCGCGCGGCGTGCCGACCTGCTCGATGCGGCCTTCGTTCATCACCACGATCAGGTCGGCGAGCGCCATCGCCTCTTCCTGGCTGTGGGTGACGTGAATGAAGGAGATGCCGAGTTCCCGCTGCAGACGCTTAAGCTCGGCGCGCATGCGGATGCGCAGGAACGGATCGAGCGCGGAAAGCGGCTCGTCCAGCAAAAGGATCTGCGGATCGGTGACGAGCGCGCGCGCCAGCGCGACGCGCTGTTGCTGGCCGCCGGAGAGCTGAGCCGGCAGCCGCGCGGTGTAGCCTTCCATAGCGACCAGCCGGAGCGCCTCGCGCGCGCGGTCATGCCGCCGCGCCTTGCTCATCCCCTTCATGCGCAGTGAGAAGGCGACGTTATCGATCACCGACAGATGCGGAAACAGCGCGTAGTTCTGGAACATCATGGCCGTGCCGCGGTCGGCCGGCGGGGTGTCGCCGACTTCCTTGTTGGCGATCAGAATGGCGCCTTCGCTCACGTCCTCGTGGCCGGCGATCATCCGTAGCGTGGATGTTTTGCCGCAGCCTGACGGTCCCAACAGACAGCAGTAGGTGCCGGCCTTGATCTTCAGCGAAATATGGTCGACGGCGACGCTGGTGCCGTAGCGCTTGACGATGGAGGCAAGTTCCAGGTCGGCCGCGCGGCTCATCTTTGCTTTTCCCGTATCGTCCGCCTTGGTGTTGGCAAGCGTCATGCCAAGCCGGGCCTGTTTTTCAGGCGGAGGAAAGCGGCTCGCTACCGGACGTTAAGGCCGCGTGGCTACGCTAGAAGTTCGGTGACGCCCATTCAGGCGGCCATTGGCCATTCTGGTATTGGCTGCAGAACGGGCAACTTGCACAATCTTGCGGCAAGGTTGCCCAATAGCGATGTTGAGCGGCACTGACAGGCTGCGGCGAGAAGGCTTCGCAGTAGCGGCCGGGGGGCTGACATGAATTTCCATCGGCGGATCGGGGCGCTCGCTTTCCTGGTTGTCGGTGGCGCGTTGGCGCTGGCGGCGCCATCGATGGCGCAGACCCAGCAACAGATCGACCAGTGCGAAAACAAGAGCGGCGCGAACCCGCCGGATATGGTGATCGGCGGATGTAGCGCCCTCATCCAGTCGGGCAAACTGCCGCCACCGGGAACGGCCGTCGCCTACAGCAATCGTTGCAATGCCTACCGCATCAAGGGCGACCTCGGCCGCGCCATCGCCGATTGCAGCAACTCGATCAAGATCGAAGCGAAAAACGAGCTAGCCTATAACAACCGCGGCATCGCATACGCCGGCAAGGGTGACGGCGACCGGGCGCTTGCCGATTTCAACGAGGCGATCTGGCTCGATCCGAAGGATCCGTACCCGTACAACGGCCGCGCCAACGCCTCGCAGGCAAGGGGCGATCTCGACCATGCCATCGCCGATTACAGTCAAGCGATTACGCTCGATCCGAAATATGTCTTCGCCTACAACGGCCGCGGCAACGCGTACCTGGCCAGGGGCGCTCTCGATCCCGCCATTGCCGACTACGGTCGAGCGATCACGCTCGATCCGAAATATGCCATCGCCTACAACGGCCGCGGCAACGCGTACCAAATCAAGGGCGATCTCGACCGCGCCATCGCCGACTACAACGAAGCGATCAAGCTCGCGCCGAATTATGTGTTTGCCTACAACGGCCGCGGCAACGCCTACCAGGCCAAGGGCGACCTCGATCGCGCCATCGCCGACTACAACGAGGCGGTTCGGCTCGATCCGAATTATGCTCTCGCTTACAACGGCCGTGGCAACGCACGCCAGGCCAAGGGCGACAGGGACCACGCCATCGCCGACTACGATCAGGCGATCCGGCTCGCTCCGAAATATGCGGTGGCTCGCAACGGCCGCGGCAACGCCCATCTTGCCAAGGGCGATCTCGACCGTGCTATCGCCGACTACAGTGACGCCGTTCGGCTTGCTCCGAAATATGCGGTCGCCTACAACAACCGTTGTCTGGCGTACAACAACAAGCGTGAAAACGATTTGGCGCTGGCCGATTGCAACGAGTCGATCCGGCTCGATCCGAAATACGTTTTCGCCTACAACAATCGCGGCAACGCCTATCAGGCCAAGGGCGATTACGACCACGCCATCGTCGACTACGGCGAAGCGATCCGGCTCGATCCGAAAGATGCTAACGCCTATCGGAACCGCGGCCGCGCCTACGCAGCCAAGCAGGACTTCCAGCGGGCTATCGCCGACTTCGGAGCTGCGATCGCGCAGAATGCCAAAGACGCTTATGCGCTCTACGGCCGCGGCGTTGCGAAGAAAAAATCCGGCGATACCGCTGGCGGCGACGCCGACGTCGCCGCCGCCAAGGCGATCAAAGCCGACATCGCCGAGGTCTATGGGGCGAAGTGAGGGGCCGAAATACTGCTAGTCGTTTCGCTCGACGAATGCGTGCCGCGCTTTGCCGACTTCGCTCGCAGTGACTGCCGGCGCGGCATTGCCCCAGGAATTGCGGATGTAGGTCAAGACGGCGGCCACTTCGTCGTCTTTCAACAGCCAGCCAAACTCAGGCATCGCTGAGCCGGTGGGCGCTTTGTCGGTCGCGACGCTCCGCGAGCCGCGCAAGACGACATGCATCAGCGAGGTGGGATCGCTCTGCTGGACGATCGCCGAGGTGTCGAGCGCCGTGAACAGACCTTTGGTGCCCTTGCCGTTGGCGCTATGGCATCCGGAGCACTCGTCAGCGTAAATCTGGGCGCCGACTTTCATATCCGCCTGGCCCGACGCGACCGGCACAACATTTTCGCTGGTCGCGGGACTGGGCTCATCTTTCAGATAAGTGGCGATCGCTTCGAGATCGGCGTCGGTCATGTGCGAGGTCGAATTGCTGATCGTTTCGGCCATCAGACCGGTGGCGATGCTGCTTCCGGCCTGGCCGGTTTTCAGATAAGTGGCGATATCGGCGACCGACCAGGCGCCAATGCCGTGCCGGGAGTCGTTGGTGAGATCGGCGGCAAACCAGCCCTGTAGCGCATAACCCCGCAGTCTCTCGGTGGTCTTGTCACCGCCGAGATAATTTTTCGGCGTGTGACACAGTCCGCAGTGCGCTAGTCCCTCGGCGAGGTAAGCGCCGCGATTCCACTTTTCACTCTTGCCGGCGACCGGCCGAAATTCGCCCGGGGAAAAGAACAACGCGTTCCAGCCGATCAACGACGCGCGAACGTTAAACGGAAACGGCAACTGATCGGCTTTCACGGCGTGCTGCACGGCGGGGACCGTGTTCAGATAGGCCCGGATGGCGAGCGCGTCGTCGCGCGTCACCCTGGTGTAATAGGTGTAAGGCATCGCCGGAAACAGGTGCTGGCCGCCGCGGCCGGTTCCCTGCTTGAGCGCGTTGACGAACTCGTCGTCGGTCCAGGCGCCGATCCCGGTCAGCTGATCGGGCGTGATGTTGGGCGCCAGCAAGACGCCGAATGGTGTTTCGATGGCGCGGCCGCCCGCATAGGCGCGCCCACTGCCTGGCAGCGTATGACAGGCGGCGCAGTCGCCGACGACGGTCAAATAACGGCCGCGTTCAATCTGGTTGAACTCCTGCTTGTCGATGTCGCCGGCGCCCGCAGCGCCGGCCGACAAGGCCAGCGCCACCGCGCACAGCACGCCGTGCAGTGATGTGAGCTTAAGCATCGACCAGCGGTCCCGGATTTTTGAGATATTGCGAACGGATTGCTTTTGCCGACCAGAAAGCCAGCGCGCCGACGGTGCCGGTCGGATTGTAGCCGGCGTTTTGCGGAAACGCCGTGGCGCCTTGCACGAAGAGATTGGGGACGTCCCAGCTCTGCAGGTATTTGTTCAGGGCGCTGTTGCCCGGACTGTCGCCCATGATGGCGCCGCCGCACAGATGCGAGGTCTGATAGTCGGTGACGTCGTAGGGGCCTTTGCGCGGCTGCTTGACCACTTGCTTGGCGCCCATCTGCTGCAGGATCTCGGCGTATTTGTCGGTGAGAAACGCACTCATTTTGAGTTCGTTCTCATGGAAATCGATGGTCATGCGCATCAGCGGTCGGCCGAAGCGGTCCTTATAGGTCGGATCGAGATCGAGATAAGTGTCCTTATAGCTGTAGAACGAGCCGTGGCACGCGCCGCCGCAGATGATGCTGCTGAGGTAATTGTCGCGTAGCGCCTGCTTCCATTTCGCGCCCCAGGCCGGTGTGCCGGGCGGCACCGTCATGCTCTCGAGCGGCCGGCCGTTGGTGCGGACCTGCCCGATATAGCCGCCACCGACAAATCCGTGCGGCCCGTGATCGAAGTTGTCGCCGTTGAACTCGTCGATGCACATGCCGATCGCGCCCGAGGCGACGAACGGATTGAAGTTGTATTTGTCCTTGTCGAAGAAGCCGGTCGCAGTCGACATCGTCTGGTGAGTGAAGTTGCGGCCGATCTGGCCCTTGCCGGTTTGCGGATCGTATGCCGTGCCGATGCCGGACAGGAGCAAAAGCTGGACATTGAAAAGTTGAAAGCCGCAGAGCAGGACGAGATCGGCGGGTTGCTCAAATTCTTCGCCCGACAAGTCGACATAAGTCACGCCGGTCGCGCGCTTGCCGGTGTTGTCCAGATTGATGCGCAGCACTTCGCACTCGGTGCGCGCCTCGAAATTGGTCTTGCGCAGCAGCACCGGCAAAATCGTCGTCTGCGGCGTAGCCTTCGAGTAATTGGCGCAACCGAACCATTCGCAAAAGCCGCAAAAGGTACACTTCCCGAGCGTGACGCCGAGCGGATTGGTGTAGGGCTGCGACAGGTTTCCCGACGGCTGCGGATATGGCTTGTAGCCAAGCTGCTTGGCGGCGTCGGCAAAGAGCGTGTGGCCGTAGCCCTGTTTCTGCGCCGGCGTTGGGTAAGGCCGCGAGCGCGCGCCTTCAAACGGATTGCCGCCTCCGACGATTTTGCCGTTGACGTTGCCGGCCGTGCCTGAAGTCCCGCACAAATACTCAAAGTCGTCGTAGTGCGGCTCAAGATCGTCGAAGGTCACGCCCCAATCTTGCACCGTCATGTCTTCGGGCAAGAACTTCTCGCCGTAGCGTTCGGTCAAATGCGAGCGCGTCTTGAAGTCGCTCGGTAGGAAGCGAAACGTCTCGGCATTCCAATGCACGCCGGCGCCGCCGACGCCGTTGCCGAGCATAAACGCGCCCCAGTTTCGCACCGGCAGCGCCGTTTGACTGACGTTGTTGCGAAAGGTCACGGTGGTTTGCGCCGGCCGCAGGAACAGCTCGTGCTGCAGCCGATAGCGCAATTCGTCCTGGGCATAGGAAATCGAGGAAGTCGGTCGCGGTGTCGCGCCACGGGCCGCGCTCGATGGCAACAACATCAAGCCCGGCGTCTGTCAGTTCGTTTGCGAGTATCGAGCCGGTCCAGCCCAACCCAATGATCACCACGTCTTTTCGGCGAAGTTTGCGGGCCATTTCCGTTCTCAATGCGATTGATCAAATCCAGCTATGAATTAAGCAAGTCGATCGCCGTTACGGCGACCAGTTCGGATGATTGCTGATACCGATTGTCGGCAGCGTTACGCGTTGATTGTGGCGGTCGATCCAATCGCTGTAGTCGTAATGCGTGCCGGGAAAGCCGATCATCTTCCACGCGGCGAGATCTTTGTTGCCGCCGTAAATCGGGTCGGAAAGAAAGCCGTTGCGCGTGTCGGTGAGGATAAGGGTGAAGAAGCTCTGGCCGTCGAAGCCGTCGAGTTTGAGTGAGCCGTCTTCGAGACCTTTGATGACCTCGTCCTTCTGATCGTCAGAAAGTTCGGTGAATCCCTTGCCGCCGAATTTGCCGCGACACGCGCCTTCGAGCGCAGCAAGGGCTTTGCGGTATTGCTGAGCGGGTGTCAGCGGCGACTGCGAGCCTTGTTGCTTGGTCCCGGGCTGGAACGGCCCGGCCATATAGAGAGCTTCAGCTCTGCCTTGGGGGCCTGCGAGCTGGCGGTCGATGAACACCGCGCAGCCGCAATCCTTGCCGCCCGGCGTCTGCGGATCCGGCGGAATGAGGCGGTCAACGAATGCTTCTACAATCGTCGCTTCCTGGGGCGTGAAATAAAGCCAACCCCCCGGCGTCACCAGCGTCGGTGGATCGGCAGACCCGGGCTTCCACGGCAGGGCGCCCTTGAGGATGGTGGCGCGGGCCGTGCGCGACATCGCGAGCAGCACGATCGCGCTGGTGCCGAAAAGCTGACGCCGGGTGCGCTTATACACGGCCTGTTCTCCACTCACATTCGCCACGCCAAGCGAATTTCAATCTACCGCGTGCCCAACCCCGCAAACACGCAGCGGAGGCAGCATCTGCTGGGCCGACGGCATTTTCAATCAGCCGGTAGGTGAGGCGTATTGAACCTTGATGACGTTTTCTTGAAGACCTGGGCACCCTGAAACTCGCGACCCAAAAACTCCCAGCGCCCGGACCGAAACGCACAACGTGGCGAAAGGTTCCCTGCGCCGACGCGTTTGAGTTTGCTGGATCGGGGTACATCAATGCGCCTGTTTGTGTGGCGGCCCCAAGTATGGAAACTCGGTGAGCAGATCGCGGTGGGCGGCAAGACCGTCGGTCTTCACTTTTCCATTTGTGAGGATAGGCAGGAACACCGCCATGACGTCGTCGGTGAGTGCCCGGCCATTACTCGGATATGCCGCCGGTCGCGCGTGGTCGAAGCGCAGGATGTCCGGCAACAGTGACTTTGCAACTCGCTGCGCTTGCTCTGGCGCGTACCCGCCGGCGTGCTCCAGCGAGTGCGCGAACACGGAGATGAAACGTGCGTCGTCGGCGGGCTCCGCGGCGAGGTAAGCGCCTTGCTCCTCGCCCGGAAGGAAAACGCCCTGTGACGGCAGCGCGCCGCGGTCAGCTTGAAGCCACTTGCCGCCGGTACCGTCCAGCGTCCGCATCCAAAGTCCAACCTCTTTCGGCCCAAGCGCGGAGTTCGGGACTTCAAGTACAATGCTGCAGACGTTTTTATCGGTGAAGAAATCCTGACCGGTGAAGTGCAGGTCATTCACCGCGCCCAGTGGATCGAAGAAAAATGGATCGCTGCGCCAGCCGGCGAAGAAGCGGTAGTCTCCGGCTTTCGTAACCCGCGCCTCACGATCGAGCGAGACCGGCGCATTCGCGACGATAACCTGACCATCATCGCCCATGCCGGCTGCTTGCGCACCTTCGACACGTCGCAGCGTCGCGGTCTGCGCTCCTTCTGAAAAGGGCGAGAAGCGCACCCGGTACGCAACATCGGCGACCGCATCGCCGTTGGTGTCAATCTTGAACTCGTACAGCGCTTCAGAGGCGAAGGGTACCGGTGTGGTCGGCACCTGCGGGTCGAAGGTGTGCGATGGATGCACGTCGATGATCAAGATCGACTTTTGATCGCCACCCGGTTTGGGGAAGGCATAAAGATCGGTCAAATTGAGCCGGGCATCGCCGTGCGGAAAGCCAAAGTCGGGTCCGGCGTAATGGTGTGACATGAATAGATCTTCCGATCCGTCCAAGCTCAAAACAGCAGCCTTGACTTCAAGCGAATACGGCGAGAACGAAGGAAACTCTATTGTACTGAAGTATCGATCTCATACGGTTCGAGATCGAGATAAAGTGAGGTTGCTTCGGCGCTTGGTCGTAGACCTTGCCGCAGGAGCGGCGGCATTTCGTGGTGAGCGTGTCAGCGACGGGATGGTCTTCTGTTCGCTAACATTCGATACCATGTGTATCAATCGCGGCGTAGGGTTGACCGCGACAGCAACGAGGTGAGAGATCAATGACGGATCAAAACAAGGAAGCGGCCGGCGCCGGGCAGCATATGGCGGCCGCCGATCGCTCGACGCTCGACGCCATTTTTCATCATCCGGTGCCGCACAATCTCAGCTGGATGGATACGCTGCGCCTCTTGATGCATCTCGGATCAGCGGAGGAAAAGGCGGACGGCAAGTATTCGCTGACCATAAAGGATAAGCACATCATCTTTCGCAAGCCGCACAACAAACATCTTGAAGCAGGCGAGGTCTCCGAGCTTCGCCACTATTTGGCGTCGGCGGGGATTTCTCCCCGGCATCCCCATGGCGATGCGCCGGTGGCCGCGGCGGAGCGGATAGACGTCGTCGTGCTGATCGATCATCATGGCGCCAAGATCTACCGGGTCGATCTGGCTTCAAATCAGCGTGGCGACGAGGTGCGGCCCTACGATCCGCATCATTTCCTTCATCACCTGCACCATCGCGACGAACTGCGCGAGCGCGGCCAGCGTCCCGCGGAAGACCTGACGTTCTACGACAAGATCGCCGAGGCACTGCGCGAGACCGACCGTATCGTGGTTCTTTCCCACGGCACCGGCGAGAGCAACGCGGCGGTGATCCTGAGCGAACGGCTCAAGCATCATCACCCCGACGTTTACGCGAGAATCGTCCGGCAGGCGGACGTGAACACGTCTGCCATGACCGAACCGGAAATCATCGCATACGCGAGAAACGTCCTGACGACCTAACAGGGACGCTCCACCGAAAGCGGCGTTGACGGCCCCTGCGATCTAAACCGGAGGCGGTTCTATTGCTTGACCGCGCTCCAGCGTCCGGTGCAGCCGTCGGTGCGCGTAAATCGGCCCGACGCCTTATTGCCGGAAAAATGCCCGGTCCAGCTGCCGTTGACGCCGCCCGCGGAAGCGGTGCCTTTTGCCGCACCGCTTGTGCTGACTTCACCCGAGGAATTGGGCTGGCTGAAATGCCCATTTGCGACCGTGAAAGCTGTGTTGACTACAACCTTGCACGGCTCGGTCTCGCCAACGATGACTTCGGACCAAGAACCATCGAAAGGATTGGGCGACGCGGCGGCCGCTGCGACTGCATTCATGGCCAACAGGCCGGCTGCTAAAACAAAAGCTTTCACGAAACACCTCTCCGTTTTCTCTTCGCCCGCTGGACCGCTTCGGCGAACTGCCCTTAGTGTATAGATATTACATTCTGAGTTATCGCAGTTGCGCGCGTTGCGATAGGTCAAATAAGAATTCCAAAGCTTTCAGAGGTCAAGCTTTAAGACCTCAGCCGGATAGGTCAGCGTTCCGGCCGGCCCAAGTTGCGCCGCTTCCGTCATCCGCGCCTGCTCGACGCGGCCGGGCGCGAGAATGTGAAACACCGTCTCGCCGGCGGCAATCAGATAGTCGGCGATGATCCGCCGATGACATCGCCACCACAAGCTCTCCGCACACATGGTCGCGCACGGGGTGGCTCGTCCGAGTTCACGGAGCCGGCGGAAACCGGCATGAAAGTCCTCGCCCATCGCGTAGTCGGCGTAGTTATGAAAGCTCTGGTTCTCCCAGTAGGCATTGGTGGTTGGCGACACGCCGGGCTGCCTGCCGCGCAAGCCGCCAAGCGCAGCCATGTGTTCGTATCCGATCTGAAATGCTGCCAGCAATTCGGGGAGCGCATCGCTATTGTATTGCGGATTGGTGCGTGAGCGCGGCACGGTCCTTACATCGACAACAAACCGGACGTCGGCGTCTCTCAGCAGATCCGCGAATACGTCAAGCGGCCGCGTCGAATGCCCAATCGTGAAGAACGGGTTCGCCATCTTCCTCCCAAAGTTACCGCCACAAGTTACCGGCAGCCAACGTCAAAGGCGCTGCAGCGCGCCGCCCTTGTGCATGGCGACGTGATCGGTTTTGTCGCTCGCGATTTCGTATTGAGGGTCATCCTTGTCGGCGTGATGAATATAGCCTTTGCAGTTCACGTCTTTGGTGTGCACCTTCACGATGGTGCCGCTGACCTGGCCGGCCTCGGAGTTCCAGCTGACGTGATCGCCGACTTTGAATGTCTTTTCCATTAACGGACCTCAGCGCTTCTCATACGGGTGGAAAATGATAAGCCTGCTTTCGCCCTTCATGGCTGAACCTTTCTGTGAGGACAAACGATCTGTGGCACAAACGATCTGGCGGACAAACGATCTGGTTAGTCGAAAACTGGCACTGGCGCGCCGAAGCGGGTCACTCAATTCAAAGACAACAGCAAACATCGCGAGGCTGGTTCTTAAACTCACGACCATCATCGACGCCGGCAAGGGCCGACGCTCATAGCTTCGTTTCTCGGCTCGCGCGCCGCAGCCCCGTTCGCGCCAGCGGCTTAGAGTTCGCCGCGCTGACGTTTGGTCTCGACGCCCTTCGCGGCGGCCGCTTTGCGGTTGCGCTGCGGATGCACGCCGAGATCGTGCCATGACGTTTCCGAAAGGTCGACGTTGTAGTATTCCGCGGCCTTCTCGATATTGGCGAAGGCCAAGGCACGATCGGCATCGGAAACGCCGATGACCTGATCGAACCGCGCGACGGCGTTGCGAACGTGCTCGGCGTCGGTCAGCGGCTCTTTGCGTTGGTTTGGAAAGGCGTAGACACTGTCCGGCAGGTCGCTTCGCGCCGTAAGCACGCCGTGTTTCTCGTGAGGCATCCATGTTGTTTGCATGACGAACTCCTCGTTTCATTATGGCCCTCGGTCTAAACGTAGGGGAGGGCGTCAACGCTGTTCTATTGGACGATGGTGTTGTCGATACCTTTGGATCGGTCGGTGCGAATCCCCGCAAACGCCGGCCATTTGTGCCGATAAGGTTGCAGCTGCGAATCCTCGATGATGAAAGTTCCAAGCATCGCTATCGTGGGAGGCGGGCTTGCCGGATTGGCGACGGCGGCCGCGCTGTCCCATTTCGGCATCGAAGCGGATGTGTTCGAGACCGCGCCAAGCCTCGGCGAGATCGGCGCCGGCATCAATGTCAGTCCGCAGGCGATCCGGGCGCTGCGCGCGATCGGGCTGGGCGACAAGATCTCGGCGATTGCGAATGTCGCTCCCGGCGTTCTCACCCGCGATATGCATACCGGCGCCGAACTTGACTATCGCGACCAGACCGCCGCGGCGGCGCGCTTCGGCGCACCGCTTTGCACGTTCCACCGCGCCGACCTGCTGAACGCGCTTGCGTCGGGCGTCGACGGTGCACGCATTCATTTGGATCATCGCGTGGTCGAAATCAGCGAGCGGCCGTCGGGCGTCGCGCTTCGGTTTGCCAACGGGAGTAGTTGCGTTGCCGCGTTGTTGATTGCGGCGGACGGCGTTCACTCGGTGGTCCGCCGCGCGCTCTACGGCGACGACAATCCGGCCTACACCGGTCAGATGGTTTGGCGCGCGCTGGTGCCGGGGAGGGCGGTGCCCGCCGACGTACTCGAGCCGTCCGGTCATATCCAGTGGCTGGGCGCCGGCCGTCATTTTTACGCTTACTATCTGCGCGGCCGCGACGTGGTGAACATCGTCACCCAGCAAGACACCGGCCAATGGGTCGAGGAGGGTTGGTCAATTGCCGGCGATCCCGATGCCATGCGCGCTTGTTTTCCAAATCCCGAGCCGCGGCTGCAAACCCTGCTCAGTGCCGTCACGCAATGCTCGCAGTGGGGACTGTTTTTGCGGCCCGTGACCGACAATTGGGGCCGGGACCGCATCCAGCTCATCGGCGACGCCGCGCATGCGATGCTGCCCAATGCCGGGCAGGGCGCCGCGCAGGCTTTCGAGGACGCCTACATTCTCGCGCGCTGGATCGCCGCCATGCCGGGCGATCTCGTCGCGGCGGCGATGAATTTCCGGCGCATCCGCATGCCGCGTGTGCATGCCGTTCAGCAACGCTCTTCCGCGATTGTCCGGGCGAAACACGATTACGCTCCGCAAGTTCGGGATTCCGAACGCGCAAAAGTGGACGCGGTCGGGGCGATGGCGTGGATTTGGGGTTACGACCCGGTCGATGCCTGGGATCATTCGCCGACGGTAAAATAACAAGTGAACGAATGACTTGGGCCGCCGTGGCGTACTAGCGGGCGCAAACACCGCGAATAGCGGCGCTTACTCATAGCGACACTTCTTAGCTGTCAGACACTTGTTAGCTGTTGTCGGATTGGCGAGTGCGTTCTTCTGATGGACATTGGCCCTGCCAATTGATTCGCCCGCGTTGTGGGATGCGAACAGGTGGAGAGATCCGTGTTCTATTTTTACGTTAAAAACGGCCCGACTGTCATACAGACCGACGGGATTGAGCTCGCCGACGTCGCGGCGGCCCGCGCTGAAGGAGTGGCAATGATTGCCGATTTGCTGCGCGACGGCGAGGCCGGCGATCTTGGCGATTCTCCTTTGCTGATGTGGATCACAGACGAGGCCAACGGTCCGCCGCTGTTCTCAATCACCGTCACCGCGCAGGTTAACTCGTCGCCGTTTGCTGACGAGGCTCAGTATTCGCGAAAGCGGTTGCCGGTTTCCTGATATCGGTGCGGGTCATTTTCGACCGAGCAGGCCGGATCTCGTGTCCGATCGGCTTTCGTTTCTTTCACTTCGACAGCGGCCGATTTGGCGCATTGCCGCTGAACGACGCCGTATGCCAATAGCCGACATCGCGGTGGGCTCATTCGATTACTTCGTCGGCGAGCGCGATTAGCTTGTCCGGAATTTTGATGCTGAGTGCCTTAGCTGTCGTTGCATTTATCACCAGTTCAAACGTAGTCGCCTGCACGATCGGCAAGTCGGCAGCCTTTGCCCCGTTAAGGATGCGTCCCGCGTAGATGCCGGCTTGGTGGTACAACTCGCGCAACGGCACGCCATAGCTGATAAGTCCGCCGTCGGCGACAAACTCGCGTTCAAAATAAACTGTCGCAAGCGCATGTTGTGCTGCGAGCGCGACCAGCTGCGCGCGCCGGTCGGCTAAGACCGCATCGGGTGAGATGAGGAGCGCATCGACCTTTTGTTGCGAGAGTTTCGCAAATGCCGCGTCGATCTCGATCGCGCTGCTGGCTTTCGCCGCAACAATTCGCACGCCAAATGATCCAGCTACGGACTCCAATTGTCTTTGTTCAGCCTCGGAAGCCGCACCGGCGGGGTTCACCAGCAAGCCAATCCGCTGGGCCGCAGGAATAAGCTCGCGTACCAGCTCCAGACGCTTTGCCCCAAGGGGCGCGGTAGTGAACGTTACCCCCGTGACGTTACCACCCCGTCAATTCATGCTCGACACGATGCCTTGCTTGACCGGGTCGCCGCCAAGAGAAAAAATGATGGGAATTACTTTCGTTGCCGCCATAGCGGCGCGTAGTGGGGGCGTACCACCACTTGAAAAGATGACACCGACTTGATGGCGGACCAGGTCTGCCGCCAGCGCCGGCAGCCGATCGTATTGATCCTCCGCCCAGCGATATTCGATTGCTACATTTTGGCCATTGGTAAAGCCGGCTTCATTCAATCCGCGGAGGAACCACGCGACGTAGGGCTTCATCTCCTGTTCGGAGTTAAGGCCAAGAAACCCGACCACTCGCGTAGGAAGCCGTTGTGCGCGTGCGGCAGACGACCACGTGACAGCGGCCATGCCAAATAGCGAAATAAATTCACGCCGTCTCATTGCCTGTCCCCAGGCTAAAAAAACCAACCTAGCATGGATGCTAGTGCGGGGCCTGGGCGGTGGAAGGGGAATATCGCCTTCGGGTCGCGTTCGGCCGAGCAGCTCGGATTTGCCGGCCGGTCGACTTCCGCTTCACTCCGATCGCGACCGATTTGGCGCAATACCGCCGAACGACGCTATGTGCCAACAGCAAACGGGGCCTCGCCGCGGACGATTTAGGCGTTACATTGAACCGCCTTGAGATCGGCGACGACCAATTGGGAGCCGCCCTTGGGCACCACGGAAGGATCGATCATGATACGCGCAATCGTCGTTGCTGCATTGTTGTTCGGCGGCGCGACCGGTCCTCTGCTCGTTGCCAATGTGGCCTTTGCCGACCACCCCGTGCCGGATCCGGTCTGGCTCACAGTCGACGCCGGCGCGGACCTGCGGCTCTCTTCGCCGACTTTCTGGGACAGCGCCTGCCATCCCCTGGGTGTCACGGTGACCGTGACCCAACCGCCCGTCCATGGGACGGTTTCGGTCGTGGCGGGACTGAACAGAGCCAATCCGAATCCAAAATTCGGCACTCCCGGACGCTGCGGCGGCACACTGATCATGGGGAAGCGGGTCATATATCGGTCCGAACCCGGGTTCCACGGCACCGACTACGTCGTTTACCACTATGTTTCGGAGCGGGGGAATAGAGCCGAGGCACATGTGAACATCACGGTACGATGATGTGATCGAAGCCGGCTGCGGTCGGCGTCGCACTCTCGGCAAATGACTTCTTAATTCCTTGAAACAAGCCGACATGAATTTGTCACAACCGGCGAGGTAGGGTCGGATACCAAGTCATTGGCCGCTGCGGTCAAATGGCGGCCCGACGTCCACTTTCCTGCGATCGCTACCGAATTCCTGCGGCTCGGCAAAGGAGGAAAAGGGGCCAACTCCAACAGGGGAAATGCATGATACGTACGTCCGTGATCACTGCGGTGACCGTCGCAGTCCTTGCGTTCTCGCCAACCGCTTTCGCACAGAAACCGGACGGCACGGCTGAAGAAGCGAAGGCCATGCTCGCGAAAACAGTCGCCGCCCTGAAAGCGGACAAGCAAAAAACCATCGAGATGATCAATAAGGGAGAAGGCGGTTTTCTCGATCGCGACCTCTATCCATTTTGCAGCAGTCTCAGCGACGGCAAGGTTGTCGCCATCGGCAACCCTGATGCAAAACAACTCATTGGCGTCGAAACCAGAACCCTCAATGACGCCACTGGCACGAAGTTCGGCTTGGACCTTTACAACGCGTATCGGAAGCCTGAGGGCCAAATCACTGAAGTGGACTATATGTTCGCGCGGCCTGGTCCCAACAAAAAGCCGGTGCCGAAGGTCAGCTTTGTAACCAGGGTCGGCGATCTCGGCTGCGGCGTCGGATATTACAAGTAGATCGTTCAGACCGACGCCGCTGCGGACGTCAACGCGTGCGTCCAAGCTACACTTGCTAGTGCGAAACGGCGTTCGCCGCGTCGCGGATCGCAGCCACCGTTACTTCCGGGTGCGCGATCATGCTTGGATGATCGCCCCCGGGAACGTGGTAGACCTTGGATTTGGCGCGCGTCGCAAACTTCTGCAGGATGTCGGGCGGAATGACCTTGTCGGCATCCCCGATGACATACCAGGAGGGGATCTTCTTCCATCCCACAGCTTTCGGCGCTTTGTCCGTCAGGCAACGTGCTGCGAACGGGCGCTGCGTAACGGCTAATCGCACCGCGACATCCGCCGGTTCCGCCGATGCAAATACCGCTCCGAAGTATTTGGAATTGACGTACAGGTCCGCTCCCTTGCCGTTGGAAGTCTTGAAGGGAATCGCAATCGTGAAATCCGGGGGCGGCGGCGGAGCGCTCGCAAGCTCCGAATTGACCGATTCCCCCGCGTCGGGCGCGAACGCGTCGACAAACACCAACGCCTTTACGTTCGGGGCGTGGGCGGAAGCAACGCTGATCACCGAGCCGCCGTATGAATGGCCTACCAGAACAACGGGGCCGGCGACGGATTTGAGATACGTTGAGATAACGGCAGCGTCTGCCGAGAGTCCGCGGAGAGTATTCGGTAGGGCTCGCACGGTGTAACCGTCTTTGAGCAGAAGATCGACGACGCCGTTCCAGCTTGAAGAATCCGCCCATGCGCCGTGAACGAGAAGAATTGTCGGTTTGGCTTGTTGCTGATCCTCAGCCCTGGCGATTCCGGCCCGAGTCAATCCGAACATGAAAGTCAATCCGAACAGGATCACTGCGATCAGAAGCCTGTGTTTCTTCATGGACGTCTTTCTCCTTGCGTCATCGAACGCCTGTTGGCCCGGGGCCTAACCGAACGGAAGGTAATCGTGGATCAGCGTTCGCTTTGGGTCAATTTCGACCGCGTAGGCCGGATTGGCGTCCGGTGAACTTCCGCTTCGCTCCGATAGCGACCACAAAAGCGAACAGGGCTATTGGCCGCCGGAACGCCCTCAGCAGGGTCACTAAGACAGGGACTATACGCTTGACTCACGTCGCCGTTTCAGTTATACGCCAATCCATCTCGCTCATTTGAGGGGCGTCACCGGTGACGTACCGATGGTGGAGCGAGTGCGGCGCCCGCGAGCGGGATTCGTAACCCCGCACCCGGGCGGCCCTGGACACCGTTGGTCCGGCAAAAAGACCGGTCTGCGCGGAGCGCGCTGGACTGGGACAGGCGAAAGCGGGTGACACCCGCCGGAGCCGGGTCCCAGGAAACACGGCCTGGGGCTGAGCCAATGCTGGTTGCGACTGGCGTGGCGAGTCCGCTGCGGAGCGCCGGGAAGCGAGCGCGCCCCAAAGCAGATGAGTTGCGCAGGCTTTGTATAAAAGATTGCGCACACTTCGTCTGCGGCGCGCTTCCGCGCCCGAACGCATCGGCCGATGGCAACATCGGCGGGTGCGGCGCGGACATGTTGGATGCGCCTCTCGGCGCTCCGCTCCCCCTCTTTGTTGGGGACAGAACTGGCTTCGTAGTTGGCAAGACTCGAGACTGGCAAAGCTCGGGCGCAGACGCGTCGCGGGAACGATTTTCTATTTCACCTCCCTGCGCGGGGAGAGGTCGAGCGCGCGGAGCGCGCGAGGGTGAGGGGGCCTCGCCGCGATTCTGAGCGCCGCGATTTTGACCGAGCGGCCAAGCCCCTCACCCCTCCCTCTCCCCGCATGCGGGGAGAGGGAGTTGCACGCCGAGCGCCGACAAAGAGGAGTGCACCGTGAGACGAAAAGTCAGCGCCGCCACCTGGAAATATCCGCGGCGGATGACGTTTAGCCAATGGCGCCGCATTCCTTACCGGCGGAAGCATTGGCTGATTGCGCAAGCGCAGTGCGACTTGCTCGGCTACTGGCGCGATTGCGCGAAGCTGCGCTGCCGGCGCGAGCGGCAGTGTCTGTTTCCGGATTCCTGCTACTGGGATCGCAAGCAGGCGATGTCGAAAGCGGATTGGGCTAAGGCGGACGCGCTCTGCAAGCCGCTGCGCGAATTGATGCGCATTGGTTCGACCAAGGGCTCGGAAGGGCTGTGGTTGTTTTGAGTGCGGCCCATTATCGTCATTGCGAGGAGCAAAGCGACGAAGCAATCCAGAGCGGGTGCGAAGCGACTGGATTGCTTCGCTCCGCTCGCAATGACGCGATGCTACCCGCCGGTCACACTCATGTGGCGCGAAAGCGCTGGGCGCTGATGTTTGCGATCGATGATGAAGTCGTGCCCCTTCGGCTTCCGCGCGATCGCCTCGTCGATGGCGGCATGGAGGAGGTCGTTGCCCTCGGAGGCGCGCAACGGCTTGCGCAGATCGGCGGCGTCGGCCTGGCCGAGGCACATATAGAGCGTGCCGGTGCAGGTGACGCGCACGCGGTTGCACGATTTGCAGAAATTGTGGGTAAGCGGCGTGATGAAGCCGAGCTTGCCGCCGGTCTCGGCGACGCGAACGTAGCGCGCCGGTCCGCCGGTGCGGTAATCAAGCTCCTCGAGGGTGAAGCGCTCGCCAAGGCGCGCCCGCACCATCGAGAGCGGCAAATATTGATCGAGACGGCCGATCTCGCCGAGCGGCATCACTTCGATCAGCGTCAAATCCATCTCGCGTCCGTGCGCCCATTCGACCAGGCGCGGGAGTTCGTCTTCGTTGACGCCCTTGAGCGCGACGGTGTTGATCTTGATCTTCAACCCAGCCGCTTGCGCGGCGTCGATACCGGCGAGCACGTCGTTGAGTGCGCCCCAGCGCGTGATGGCGCGGAATTTGTCGGCATCGAGCGTGTCGAGCGAAACGTTGATCCTCTGCACGCCGTGCGCCTTGAGATCGGCGGCATATTTGGCGAGCTGCGAGCCGTTGGTCGTCAGCGTCAGCTCTTCGAGACGGCCGGAAGCGAGATGGCGCGACAGCGACGAGAACAGCGTCATGATTCCGCGGCGCACCAGCGGCTCGCCGCCGGTGAGGCGAAGCTTGCGCACGCCGCGCGCAACAAACGCCGAGCAAAGCCGGTCAAGTTCTTCCAGCGTGAGCAGTTCGGCCTTCGGCAGAAAGGCCATGTGCTCGCTCATGCAATAGACGCAGCGGAAATCGCAGCGGTCGGTGACCGAGACGCGCAGGTAAGTTATTTCGCGGTCGAACGGGTCAACCAGCGCTGGGCGTAAAGCGGCGTCATCGAGCGCGCCGTCAAGATCGCGGGCTTGCGAGTGTTCCATATCCGCACTGTCCATCGGCAGGCGTCTCGGTGGCTACGGCTCCATATGAGCCAAAAAAACGCTGCCACCGCCATATAGCTAGTCTTTGTGCCCGATAAAGGCCTGATGGTCCATCCTAATTTTGGCGCGTGTTCCTAGATCCGGCGATGACTGAAGTCATGAGCTTGTTCCTGCCTTTCTTTTCATGCGCAAGTCGGCGCAGCGCGCGGCTGATTCTTTCGTTCGGCGGGCCGCTCACTCAAATGGATAAAGGCGACCGTTCGCGCTGCGTGAGATACTGGCTTGTTCGCACGGAGGACTCCTCCGGCCGCTTATCAAAAAGCCGTGACGTGGGTTTCGTCAAAAACGCGCGGATTTGCGAGGTGAAGAACCGAACGAGCCGAGCACCAATCCAAAAAGAGCGCATTTTTTGACAGTGCAGCGGCTGGTACCAATTGCGGACGAAGACCAGTTCCAAGCGTAACTAAAGCTACAGCTCACATGAGATCGCCAGTTTGGAATTCGTCTTGCCAAGTTTCGCGGCTTGGTTAGCATCAACTTCTGTGTGTGGGCGTTGAAGTTTTTTCGCACTGCAGCAATGAGCCGGGGCTGAAACCGCAAATGGCGGTGCACAGCGACCGGTAGCCGGAATCCGGCAACGTCACGGTGCTGAGGGCGGCAGTCCGTGACCTAAAAGAACCGCCATTGGAGGAAGAATGGCTACCCTGAACATTAATGGGCATGATCATTCGGTAGAAGTACCGAACGACACGCCGCTGTTGTGGGTCATCCGCGAACATTTGCAGATGACCGGCACGAAGTTCGGTTGCGGCGCCGGTTTGTGTGGCGCTTGCACCGTTCACCTCAACGGTGAGGCGGTGCGCTCCTGCCAGACTGCGGTCTCGCAAGCTGCTGGCAAAAAAATCACCACCATCGAAGGTCTCGATGCCAAAGGCGAACACCCGCTGCAGCGGGCCTGGGTCGCCGAGCAAGTGCCGCAGTGCGGCTACTGCCAGTCCGGGCAGATCATGCAAGCCGCCTCGTTGCTGGCGAAGAATACCGATCCCTCCAAAGCCGAGGTCGTCGCGCACATGGACGGCAATCTTTGCCGCTGCATGAGCTACGTCCGAATCCAGCGCGCCATCATGCGCGCGGCTGCCGATATGCGGGGGGTCTAAGTCATGACAAAACATCAAAAAGTCGCGCTGCCGAAACTCGATCGGCGCAGCTTCATCATCGGAACCGCAGCCGCCGGCACCGGTCTCGCACTCGGCTACGCGATCCTGCCTGAGGTCGGGCAAACGTTGGCCGCGGGCGCCAACATCGACCCGACCGTGTGGGCGTCGATCTCGAACGACGGCAAGGTGTGGGTCACGGTCGGCAAGGCCGACATGGGCCAGCACATTGCCAGCACCATGGCGCAACTCGTCGCCGAGGAGCTTGAGTTGTCCTGGAAGGACATGAACGTCGTTCTTGCTTCGAACGATCCGAAGTACAACGATCCCGTACTCGGCGCTCAGATCACCGGTGGCAGCTGGAGTGTCGGTATGAACTTCGATGCGATGTGTCGCGCCGGTGCCGCAACGCGCATCACGCTCATTAAAGCCGCATCGGAAATGATGGGAGTGCCTGAGAACGAACTAAGCGCGCGGGAATCCCGCGTCCATCATGCAAAGTCGAAAAAGAGCGTCAGCTTTGCCGAGATCGTCAAGAGTGGCAAGGCGAACAAGACCTGGACGCCGGACGAACTCAAGGCGATCACACTGAAGACGCCGGATCAGTACACCAAGATCGGCCATTCGCTGCCGCAGCTCGACATTCCGTCGAAGACGAACGGGACCTGCAAGTACGGCATCGATACATTCTTGCCGGGCATGCTTTACGGCAAGCTGGCTATACCGCCGGTGCGCTTCGGCGCGACGGTGAAATCCGTCGACGACAGTGCCGCGAAGAAGGTTCCGGGCTTCGTCAAGGCCGTGGTGGTCGAGGACAAGACCGGCACCACTTCAGGCTGGGTCGTCGCGGTGGCCTCCAGCTATGAAGGCGCCAAGGCGGCTGCGGCGGCGTTGAAGATCGATTGGGATAAGGGTCCGAACGCAAACGTGTCCGACCAGTCGATCATCAACGAGTTCCGCCGGCTGCAAAAAGACGGGACCGAAGGCTTCCTCTTCGTCAAGAACGGCGATTCCGCCGGCGCGATGCAAAAGGCGGCCAAGGTTATTGAGGGCGAATATCTGACCAGCCTCAATATCCATGCCCCGATGGAGCCGATGAACGCCGTTGCACACGAAGACAACGGCGTCTGGCACATCTACACCGGCAATCAGTTCGGTACCCGCACGACGGCGATCGCTGCCGGAGTGGCCGGCGTCGATCCCAAGAACGTGGTCATCCATCAGCACTATCTGGGCGGCGGTTTCGGACGCCGGCTGGAATTGGACATGACGGTACCGGCGGTCGCTGCGGCCAAGGCTGTCGGCAAGCCGGTGAAGCTGATCTACTCCCGTGAAGACGACATGCAGATGGATTTCACCCGACCGTTGACCTACCAGAAAGTCAAAGTCGGGCTGGACGCCGATGGCAAACCGATCGCCATGGAGCATGACGTCATCGGAGCGTGGCCGACCAAGCGCTGGGGCATCCCGGCGTTCCTGACGCCGTCGGTGGACAAGAAAGGCTCGCACGACTCCTTCACCGTCAACGGTGCCGACTACTGGTACACGATCCCCAACCACACCGTGACCAACTACGAAAACAAGTTGGCGCAGCATGCGACGCCATCCGGCCAACTCCGTTCAGTTGCGCCCGGCTGGACGTTCTGGGCGGTCGAAAGCACGATGGACGACATTGCACATGCCGGAGGCCGAGACCCCGTCGAAATGCGGTTGAAACTCCTCGACGGCGCCGGCGCCAATGTCGGCGGCGACAAGCCGCAGAACGTCGGCGGCGCCAAGCGCCTCGCCAACGTGTTGCGCACGGCCGTGGGTCGGTCCGGCTACGGAGCGATCAAGCTCGGCGAGCATGAAGGCCTTGGCGTCGCCTGCGTCAGTTCGCAGGAGCGCGCATCGCCAACGTGGACGGCTTGCGTCGCCCACGTGAAAGTCGACCCGAAGAGCGGCCAGGTGACGTTGAAGAAGCTCACCGTCGCCATGGACGTCGGCACGGTGGTCAATCCCGACGGTGTGCGAGCCCAGATCGAGGGTTCGACGCTGTGGGGCGCCTCGATCGCCATGCTTGAAAAAGGCACGATCGAGAACGGCGGTATCCAGCAAACCAACTTCGACGGTTATACGCCGATGCGGTTGAGCCAGGTGCCGGAACTCGACATCAGCATCGTGGGCAATGGGGAGCCGGCGGTGGGATGCGGCGAGCCCGCGGTGACGGTGGTGGCGCCGGCGATCGGCAACGCCATCTTCAACGCGGTCGGTGCAAGGGTGCGCTCGCTGCCGATCACCGCGGAAGCGGTCAAGGCGGCGATGAAGGCCTGATCTCGCGCTAAAGGGAGCGCCAAAGCGATGCCGGAACTCAGGGCTTCCTGAGTTCCGGTTTTTATTTGAGTGATGGCGATGGAGATAGCTGGAGAACGATAGCGGGAAGCTCAGCAAAGGAGCTGATGATCCGGTCGGGCCGCAGGTCCGCGATTGGGACGTCGGTATAGCCGAAATCGACCGCGACAACCGGCACGTTTGCGGCGCGGGCGGTGCTGATGTCCGTCAGCGAATCTCCGACCATAATCGCGCGTTCGGGGTCGCCGCCGGCGCGCATCACAGTCGCCCGAAAGACGTGCGGATCGGGCTTTTGAACGCCGAACGTGTCCTGCCCGCAAATCGCCGCGAAGCGGTTGGCGATATCGAGCTGCTGCAGGAGTTTTTTTGACAGCCACTCGAGTTTGTTGGTGCACACCGCGAGGCGATGACCCGCGTCTGCCAGTTGATCGAGCGCCGCCTCGACATCGGGGAACAGGCGCGAGCGGTCGGCGATGTGCTCGCCGTAATGGGCGACGAACGGGCCATAGAGCCGGTCCACGTCGGCAGGCGTGCAATCGAGCCCCTCCGCGGCCAGCGCCCGCTCGATCAGGGTCCGCGCGCCGCCCCCGATCATCGGGCGCGCTTCGTCGTAGGGTACAGCCGCCAGCCCGTGTTGGGTCAGCGTGAAGTTGAGCGTGTCGATCAGATCGGGTGCGGTATCGACCAGCGTGCCGTCGAGATCGAAAACGATGGTCAGCATAGTTCTTGCCTAATGGGCGGTCGCTGGCGGCGCAAGCATATCGGAGCCAAGGGTTTATTCGCTTTCCAGCTAATTTTGCCCTACACAGCCGACGATGGACGCCGAGGCTCAAAAACGCGCCGCTGCCGCTCGGGCGCTGGAGTTGGTACGGGAGGGCATGCGGCTCGGGCTTGGCACCGGCTCGACCGCCAAGCACTTTGTCGAGTTGCTCGGAGAGCGGGTGCGCGCAGGGCTCGACATCATTGCTGTTCCGACTTCGGAAGTGACGCGCGCGCAGGCGGCTGCGGCTGGTATTACGCTGACGACCCTCGACGAAACGCCGGAGCTCGACCTCACCGTCGACGGCGCCGACGAGATTGCGCCGGATTTGACGCTCATCAAGGGCGGCGGCGGTGCGTTGTTGCGCGAGAAGATTGTCGCTGCGGCGTCGATGCAGATGGTCGTCATCGCCGACGAGTTCAAATGGGTGTCGATGCTCGGCCGCTTTCCGCTGCCGATCGAGATTGCGCCGTTCGGCGCTGTCGGCTACCCACCGCGCGGTCGAAGCGGCTATTGCCGCCGCAGGCTGTCCGGGTCCGATCGCCTTGCGCAAGGCTCAAAGCGGTCAAGTTTTTGTCAGCGATGGTGGACATTGGATTTTAGATGCACAACTTCAGCGTATTCCCGATCCGCCGGCGCTGGCGGCGCACCTTTGCAAGGTTCCAGGCGTAATGGAGCACGGTCTGTTCATTGGTCTGGCGCGGACTGCTATTCTCGCCGGCGCTGACGGCGTGCGGGTGGTCGAGCGTCCTTGACGTTTTATTAGGAGCTGCGTTTTCGCATGTCCGATTACGACGTTGATCTTTTTGTCATTGGAGGCGGCTCCGGGGGGGTGCGCGCCGCGCGCATTGCCGCGCAACACGGCGCGCGAGTCATGCTCGCGGAGGAGTACCGCGTCGGCGGCACTTGCGTCATCCGCGGCTGCGTGCCGAAAAAGCTTCTGGTCTACGCATCACGCTTTCGTGCGGAATTCGAGGATGCGGTCGGCTATGGCTGGACGCCACCGCGATCGAGCTTTGATTGGCCGACACTGATCGCCAACAAGGATCGGGAGATCGCCCGGCTCGAAGCGGCCTACACGTCGACGCTGGCAAAGGCCGGCGTCACCATCGTCAAGACCCGCGCGGTCATCGCTGACGCCCATACCGTGCATCTGGCGACCGGCGAGCGCGTGCGCGCAGGCTATATTTTGATCGCGACCGGCGGCCACCCGAGTTATGGCGATCCCATACCCGGGATCGAGCACGCCATCTCCTCGAATGAAGCGTTCCATTTGCCCGCACTGCCGCCGCATGTGGTGATCCAGGGCGGCGGCTATATCGCGCTCGAATTCGCCGGCATCTTTGCCGGTCTTGGATCGCGCGTGACCGTCATTTATCGCGGCGAGAACATCTTGCGCGGCTTCGACGATGAGGTGCGGGCCCATGTGCGCACCGACATGGAGAAACACGGCATCAAGGTCGTGACCGGATGCAAGATCGCGGCAATCAAACAAACCGGCAAATGCTTTTCGGTGCAATTCTCCAACGGCTTCGATCACTCCGCCGATTGCGTGATGTTTGCTACCGGCAGGACGCCGAACATCGCTAAATTGGGACTGATGGAAGCGGGCGTCGAGATTGCCAAGAACGGCGGCATCAGGGTCGACGAATATTCGCGCACCAGCGTTGCCAGCATTTACGCCATCGGGGACGTGACCAACCGCATCAACCTGACGCCGGTCGCGATCCGCGAGGGCGCCGCGTTTTCCGATTCCGTTTTCGGCGGCAAACCGACCGCGGTCGATCACACCAACGTGCCAACAGCAGTGTTCTCAGATCCGGAAGTCGGAGCAGTAGGTTTGACGGAAGCAGAGGCGCGCGCCAAGCTCAACCGGACCGATATCTATCGCGCCATGTTCAAGCCGCTCAAGGCAACGTTGTCCGGGCGCGATACGACGGTGCTGCTCAAGCTCGTGGTCGATGGCGAGACTGATCGTGTCGTCGGGTGTCATATCGTCGGCGAAGCGGCCGCTGAGATGATCCAGATCGCCGCGATCGCCGTGAAAATGCGGGCCACAAAGGCTGATTTCGACGCCACCATGGCGCTTCATCCGACCGTGGCTGAAGAGCTGGTGACCATGCGGCAGAAAAGCGCCAGCTACGTCCGGGAAGCCGCGGAATAGACAAGGTATTTCAGGCTGTCGCCGCTGCGTTGTGTTGTGTATAAGACGCCCGTCATTCCGGCCGAGCCGTCGCAACGGCGAGAGCCGGAATCCATAACCACCGGTCGTGAATATGGATTTCGACGTGTGGGCTAAGCCCGCGCTACGGAATGGCGGCTTGGAGAGTGCGATGTCGAAACTAACAAACGCGGCGAAATGGAGCCCGGATAGCTGGCGCTCGAAGCCGATCGTGCAGGTGCCGGATTACGCCGACGCCGCGGCGCTTGCCGACGTCGAGGCGCAGCTTGCGAGCTTCCCGCCGCTGGTTTTTGCAGGTGAGGCACGCAACCTCAAACGCGCTTTGGCGCAGGTTGCAGCCGGCCAGGCCTTTCTCGTTCAGGGCGGCGATTGCGCGGAGAGTTTTGCCGAGCATGGCGCCAACAACATCCGCGATTTTTTCCGCCTGTATCTGCAAATGGCCGTGGTGCTGACCTATGCGGCGGCTTCACCGGTGGTCAAAGTCGGACGCATTGCCGGCCAGTTCGCCAAGCCGCGCTCGTCGCCGACCGAGAAGCGCGACGGCGTCGAGTTGCCGGCCTATCGCGGCGATATCGTCAACGCCATCGAGTTCACCCGCGAGGCGCGAACGCCGGATCCACGCCGGCAGCTTGAGGCTTATCGCCAATCGGCGGCGACGCTCAATCTTCTGCGCGCGTTTGCAACGGGCGGCTATGCCAACCTCTCCAATGCGCATCAATGGATGTTGTCCTTCGTCAAGGACAGCCCGCAATCGAAGCGCTATCAGGAACTCGCCACTCATCTTACCGAGGCGCTCGACTTCATGCGCGCGTGCGGCATCGATCCGGAAGTCCATCCGGAGATGCGAACGACCGATTTTTTCACCAGCCACGAAGCATTGTTGTTGGGCTACGAGCAGGCGTTCGCGCGGGTCAATTCAACGACCGGCGATTGGTACTGTACGTCGGGCCACATGCTGTGGGTCGGCGATCGTACCCGTCAGCCCGATCATGCCCACATCGAGTTCTGTCGCGGGGTCAAGAATCCGCTCGGATTGAAGACCGGTCCGACGCAGAAACCGGACGAACTGCTTAAACTCATCGACATTCTCGATCCGGACAACGAGCCCGGCCGGTTGACCCTGATCTGCCGCATGGGTGCAGACAAAGCCGCCGAACACTTGCCGAGGTTGCTGCGCGCGGTGAAGCGCGAAGGCCGCAACGTCGTGTGGTCGTGCGATCCGATGCACGGCAACACGATTACGTCCGTGACCGGCTACAAAACCCGGCCGTTCGATCAGATCCTCAAGGAAGTGCGGACGTTTTTTCAAGTGCATGCGGCCGAAGGCACCTATGCCGGCGGCGTTCATCTGGAAATGACCGGACAAAACGTTACCGAATGCACCGGCGGCGCCCGCGCGATCAGCGATGAAGATTTGAACGATCGCTACCACACCGTCTGCGATCCGCGGCTGAACGCCGAGCAGTCGCTTGATCTCGCATTTCTGGTCGCCGATCTCCTTAAAGCCGAGCGCCAGGGCAAGGCGAAGCCGGCGCCGGCCGTGGCGGCGCTGTAGCTCCTTGCGCTTTTCGTAAGTTGCCGGGTTTTTCCATCTCGTACACCATTTCGTTTTACGAACCGCTCAGGCTGATCCGCGATCGGTCGGCACCATCAAGAAAGATGCAAGCAATTTGATTCAAATCTTCGCCTCAGAAAAAGCCTTCAACGGGCATGGGGCGTGCGGTGTTGGTACGGTTTCATTTACCGCGTTGGGCGGCGTTAGCATGGCTGTTCGTCACGCCGGCTTATGCGGCCGATTGGCCGGCGCTACCGCCGCTGTGGCCGGAATCATCGCCGGCGCCGCTGGTGACCAAAGCCGGGCCGATACCGGACGTCGACTATTTCATTCCGCGCCCGGTGCCGGTCTGGCAGATCGAATTTGCAGCGCGCTACTGGTTCGGCAATGCCAACACCAGTAAGAGTTTGTACAACATACCGAGCGTGTCGAACGCAATGGTTTCGCGGCTCACTTACAGCGACATGATGACGAATGCGGGCGAACTCTACAGCCGCGTCGCCTTCAGCAACGGTTTCTTCATCAAGGGCTATATCGGCGGCGGCGCGATGTCGTTTGGGAATCTCAAGGATGAAGATTTTCCGCCGGCTCTGGTGCCGTATTCGAGCACGACGAGCGATCAGAAAAATGGCTATTTGAGCTACGCCAGCGGCGACGTCGGCTACGATGTGGTCCGCGGCGGCGATTTCCGCATCGGTGCGCTGGCCGGCTACCACTACTTCGACCAACAGATGAACGCTTACGGCTGCGCGCAAACCGCGACCAATCCTGCTGTTTGCCAGCCGGTCGATACCGACGTCGATCGAGGTGATCTCGCAAAACAACCGTTGGCAATCAGTGCGGGTTGGGCTTGATGGTTCGCTGGTCTTCGCCGAGCGCTTCAAGCTCAACGCCGAGGCCGCCTATTTGCCCTTCGTGTTTCTCAACGGCGCGGACACTCACTGGCTGCGCATCGGTACAGCGGTCGGCGACTTTGCGGGGCCTATACCGGAGAGTGGCAGGGGCCAAGGCTACCAGTTGGAAGTGTCGCTGTCGTACCAGGTGACGGAATACGCCAGCGTCGGCATCGGCGGCCGGTACTGGCACATGCAGGCGAACGGCAATTCAAATTTCCAGGGCAACGTTGTCGGCGAAACCGCTTTCCCGCAGCCGGTCGACTGGAAGACCGATATTCTTGGCGTCTTCGTCCAGGCGGGTCTTAAGTTCGGACCGTATCCAGTCGGTATTCTGAACTGAAATCTCTGCCGCTTTAGCTTTAGCCCATTGCCGTCGCGCGTGACTGCGCTACGATTGCGAGGTTGGCGTCACGCCGGGCAATTCATTGTGCGGTGGTGATCTTCTTGACGTCCTCTCGACGCTTTCCCGAAAAGCAACGCCGCATTTTCAGTCTCGCCCCCGCTTCAATGGAGAAATTATATGCCACAGCGTGTCGTCGACCTGAGCCTCCTGATCGAGGACAACATGCCAGCTCACAAATTATTCCAGCGGCCGGTCATTACGACGCACCTCAGTCACGAAACCTCGAAGGCGCTCAACCTCGGCGTACCCGGCGATGCGATGACGTTTCAGACGAATTTCATCGCCACGCTCGATCACGTCGGTACGCACGTCGACGCCTTTCGGCACGTCAATCCCAACGGCCAGTCGGTCGACGAAATGCCGCTCGATCTGTTTATGGGGAAGGCTGTTTGCCTCGATCTTCGCCATATTCCCGATCTCGGCGAGATTACGCTGGCGCACATGGAGGAGGCCGAAAAGAAGGCTGGCGTGAAGGTGGACGGCCACATCGTGCTGCTGTGCAGCGGATTCCATAAGCGCACCTATCCGGGGCTCGACTCGGTTTGGAAAAATCCGCAGCTCACCGTCGAGGCGACGCAATGGCTGTATGATCGCGGTTCGCGGATGCACGGCGTTGAGGGACCGTCAACTGACCGACCGAGCGACAACATATTTTCGCAGCATCGGCTGTGCCGCAAGCTCGGCATCAGCCATTGGGAGTGGCTGGTGAACCTTGAGGAATTGCTGGGCAAGGGCGAGTTTCAGTTCTTCGGCGTGCCCTTGAAGTTCAAGGGCGGTTCGGGCTCGCCGGTTCGCGCGTTCGCGATCGTCAACAATTGACGTCGGGGAGGGCGGCTTAGTCCGAGGCTCTGCAATGTCCGCCGAGTTCGATGCCATGACGGCCGCGGAGATGCGCCGGCGCGTTGCCGCCAAGGAAGTCTCGCCGGTTGAGCTGACGCGGCGCGCGTTGGCCAAGGCTGAGGCGACACAAGCGACGTTGAACGCCTTCTTCGTGCTGCTGCCGGAAGCGGCGCTCGCTGCGGCCAAAACGGCCGAGGATGCGGTGATGCGGGGCGAGCCGCTTGGCTTGCTGCACGGCGTGCCGTTCTCGGCAAAGGACCTGATGGCAGTCGCAGGCGTGCGTTATGCGTCGGGCTCGCGCACGATGGCGAAAAACGTTGCTGCGGTCGATGCGCCGGCGGTCGAACGCGCGAAGGCAGCGGGCGCCATTCTGATCGGCAAGACCACGACCAGCGAATTCGGCTGCAAGCCGGTCGGCGACAGCCCGTTGACGGGGATCACGCGCCATCCGTGGAATCTTGAAAAGACCCCCGGCGGTTCGAGCGCAGGCGCGGCGGCGTCGGTTGCTGCCGGCATCACACCGTTTGCATTGGGCACCGACGGCGGCGGCTCGGTGCGCATTCCGTGTTGTTTCACGGGTCTCGCCGGCATCAAGGCCCATTTCGGTCGTGTGCCAGTGTGGCCGGCTTCGGCGACACCGACGCTCGCGCATGTCGGCGCCATCGCTCGCAACATCGGCGATGCAGCGCTTCTGACCTCGGCGATCGGCGGCTATGACGCGCGCGATCCGTTCAGCGTGTCAGCAGCGATGCCGGATTTGCTCGGCGCATGTGGCGCCGGCGTTGCCGGTCTGCGGGTCGCGTACAGCCCGACGCTTGGCTACGCCCGGCCTGATCCGGAAGTCCAAGCGATCGTTGCGGATGCAGCGCGGGCGTTTGAGGATCTTGGCTGCAAGGTCGAGCTGGTCGAAAAAGTTTTCGACAAAGACCCAGCCGAGATTTGGACCGCTGAGTTTTATGCGGGCGTCGGCACGCGATTGCGCTCTTTCGTGGAGACGCAACGCGAGCTGCTCGATCCGGCGGTCGCGGACGTGCTCGACCTGGCGCTGTCTCAAGACATGCGCGCCTACTATGAAACGGTGTTCGAGCGCTACGCGTTGCGCGAGAAGGTCCGCACCTTCTTCGAGTCTTATGATCTGTTGCTGTCGCCGGTGCTGCCGGTTTCTTCGCTGGACGTCGCCAAAAACGTTCCCGATCACCTGCGCGACCGCAATCTGGTGTCGTGGGTGTTTTACACCTATCCGTTCAATCTGACCGGCCAGCCTGCCGCGACAGTGTGTGCCGGAATAGCCGCTGACGGTATGCCGGTCGGGCTGCAGATCGTTGGGCGCGCGCTTGGCGAATACGACGTGGTCCGGGCTGCCGCCGCCTACGAGCGAACCAAGCCCACCGGTTACAACGTGCGGCCGTTCGAGATCTAAGCAGTCGGTGGTACGGCGCCCGCGCGCTGCGTAATCAGCTGATAATGTTCGATCCGCCGATGCTGGGCGAAATTGAACATCGCCTCTTTGTTGTACCGGCTGATGTCGAGATTACATTTCGCTGTGAACACCTCGTCGCCGTTGGTTGTCGCCATGGCGACGATCTCGCCCGACGGCGCAATGATGCAGCTGCCGGCAAGGAGTTCGCTGCCTTCCTCGTTGCCGGCCTTGGCGACGCCGACGACCCAGGTGCTGTTCTGGTAGGCGCCTGCCTGCATGCACAGGTGGTTATGGAAGTCCGAAAGGTGATCATAGACCGGCACCCACGGCAAATGAGTGGGCGTGTTGTAGCCGAGCAAGATCAGCTCGACGCTCTGCATACCCATGACCCGGTAAGTTTCCGGCCAGCGCCGATCGTTGCAGATGCACATGCCGACATTGCCGCCGAAGGCGCGCCACACTGGAAAGCCCAAATCGCCGGGCTCGAAATATCGCTTCTCGAGATGCTGGAACGGATAGTGCGAGCGATTATCGCCGTGCCCGGGCAGGTGCACTTTCCGGTACTTGCCGACGATCCTGGCGCTCTTGTCGACGAGGATCGCGGTGTTGTAGCGATGCGCCGCGCCGTTGTGTTGGGTGAGTTCGGCGTAGCCGAGATAAAAGCCGATCTCGAGCTTCTTTGCCGCCTCGAACAGCGGCATGGTAGCCGCGCTCGGCATTTCCCGCTCGAAAAAGCTGTCGATCTCGGAATCGTCGTCCATCCACCAGCGGGGAAAGAAGCTCGTCAGCGCTAATTCCGGAAACACCACGATATCGCTGCCGCGCGCTTTGGCGTCGTGCATGAGTTCGAGCAGCCTCGATACGACCTGCTGCCGCAACTCGTTACGGGCAATTGGTCCGGTCTGTGCTCCGGCGACGTTGATGAAGCGTTCCATGGGTGAACCTCTTATCCAGACTGTAGGAGCGGCGGATCTCGCGGCTTTAAGTACAGCGGCATATTAGCAAGTTCCGGTCCAAGTTTCTGCAAGCGCACACTGTTTGTTTGCGCATCCATTCCGAAAAACGGGTTTCACTTGCCGGGATCATGCTCTAGACCATCGCCATGAATGAGCCTCCTGCCGATCGTCTGGCTATCGCGGTGGCGCAGCTTAACCCGATTGTCGGCGACGTCGCCGGCAATCTGGAGCGCGCCCGCGCCGCGCGCGCACAAGCCGCGCACGACCGAGCCGACGTCATCGTCTTTCCGGAGATGTTCATCGCCGGCTATCCGCCGGAAGATTTGGTCCTTAGGCCAGCATTCCAGTCTGCCTGCCGTGCTGCAATCGAGACGCTCGCGCGCGAAACGGCCGACGGCGGTCCCGCCGTATTGATCGGCTCGCCCTGGGTCGAGGATGCAAAGCTCTACAATGCCTATGCGCTCCTGGCCGCCGGCCGCGTTGAAGCTATCCGTTTCAAGGTCAACCTGCCGAATTACGGCGTGTTCGATGAGAAGCGGGTATTTGCGGTCGGTCCGGTGCCCGGCCCGGTCAATTTCCGCGGTGTGCGGCTTGGCCTGCCGATTTGCGAAGACAGTTGGACCGACTGGGGTGACTACGAGAATGTGATCGAGTGCCTCGCCGAGACAGGCGCCGAGCTCCTCATCGTGCCCAACGGCTCGCCGTATTGGCGCGACAAGGCCGATGTGCGCCTGAATGTTTCGGTCGCGCGTGTTACCGAATCCGGTTTGCCGCTTCTCTATGTCAATCAAGTCGGCGGTCAGGACGAACTTGTTTTCGATGGTGCGTCATTTGCTCTGAATGCAGACCGCTCGATGGCGTTTCAGCTCCCGGCGTTCCGCGAAATGATCGTGACGACCCAATGGTCGCGCACTGCGGAGGGCTGGCGATGCGCGCCCGGGCCGATCGCTCCGGCGGAGGAGCCTGACCGGGCGGACTACACTGCCTGCGTGCTTGGGCTGCGCGACTACGTCGACAAAAACCGGTTTAAGGGCGTGGTTCTCGGGCTTTCCGGCGGTGTTGATTCAGCATTATGCGCGGCAATGGCGGTGGATGCGCTCGGCGGCGACCGGGTGCGCTGCATTATGCTGCCGTTTCGTTTTACCTCGAAGGAATCGCGGGATGATGCAGCTGCCGCCGCCCGCGCGCTCGGCGTGAGGTACGAAATCGTTCCGATCGAAAGCGCCGTGCACGGACTTGAGGCGGCGCTTGGCAAAATCTTTGCCGGCATGCCGCGTGATGTGACCGAAGAGAATTTGCAGGCGCGCGCGCGCGGCGTCATCCTGATGGCGATCTCCAACAAGTTTGGCCTGATGGTTGTGACGACCGGCAACAAGTCGGAAATGTCGGTCGGTTACGCGACGCTCTACGGCGACATGAACGGCGGCTTCAATCCGATCAAGGATCTCTACAAAACCGAGGTCTACCGGTTGTCGCATTTGCGCAATCGCTGGAAGCCGGAAGGCGCGCTTGGACCCGGCGGAACTCGTCATTCCCGAGAATGTGTTGACGCGGGCGCCGAGCGCCGAGTTGCGTGAGAACCAGACCGATCAGGATTCGCTGCCACCTTACGACACGCTCGATCAGATTCTTGAACGGCTGGTTGAACGTGAGGAATCGGTTGCCACCATCGCCGCTGCTGGGTTTGATCGTGAAACGGTGCTGAAGGTCGAACGGATGCTCACGATAGCCGAATACAAACGTCGCCAGGCTGCGCCGGGCGTAAAAGTGACATTGAAGAATTTTGGGCGTGATCGGCGCTATCCGATCACCAATCGCTTCCGTGACCCGGGCGCGCCGGCGTCCGAATCTGACCGCACGCCGATCAGAGGTCCGGCCGCGGCGAACGCAGATGCAGGAGGTTTCTGAATCCGTCAGTGCCCGGCCACAAACGGCGGCCCGACGGTGCGCACACCGCCCGAGCCTGAAGCGCTCGCATCAGCAGTCGCTGGTGCGCTTGTCGGCGGCGGCGCATTTGCGTCCTTCCGGCCCGGCGCGACTTTGAGCGGCTGCTTGCCTTTCGGCTGTGGCGCCTGCGAGAGCGCTTTAGCGTTCTGATCAGTAACGACGATGTCGCCGGCCTCAAGTGTACTGGCGTCGTCGGCATTTTTCAGCGCATCGGCCCAGCTCTGACCCAGGCGCCGGCACGAACAGGTCGCGCCGGCGTATTCCTTGCGATAGCGGAAGGCGTTCGGGAGTTCAGTGTATTGCTGGCCGTTGATAGACACCGCCTGGTTGATGTCCTCGCCGGGGTTGCGATAGCTGTACAATACAGCCTCTGCGGCCGGGCATTCGCGCTGACAGGCGCGCTGGTCATCGGCAAACCGGTTCGGCACCGTCGAATAGGAGACCGGGAAATAGTAACCGTCACAGGTGCGCACGCAGACGGTTCGATAGGTGCCGGCCGGCGCGCCGTCGCCGCCCTGACTGATGATGGTGCCGCCAAACAGCGAACTTAGGAACCCTGCCGGGCCTGCCGCAACCGCCGCGCGATACTGCGGCCCGCAATTGTTCTGCGCCAACTGCCCGATCAACGACGCCCGCTGACCTTGCTGATCGTTGTTATTGTCGCTCTTGAGATGTTCGAGATCACTCATCATGTGATCGAGATTGTCGCGCATCTGCTGGATGCGCGCGTTCACCGGCTCGCATTGCGGCGCTCGTCCTGTGAACAGAGCGAAAAATCCGCCGCCCTCGCAGCCGAGTTTTCGCGATTGCGCCAGGATGCGGTCGAGTTCGGCTTGTTGCTTGGCAATCGAGTCGTCATAGCGCCGGACCTGATCGGCGCGCGCCGGATCGGCGGCGCCGCGACTGAGCGCAGCAAGCTGCGCTTCATAACGGACGCATACCGGATTCGAAGCCGGCTGATCGGCCGTGGGCGGCGGTCCAGGCGGCGAGGGCAGCGCGGTTTGGGCGACAACGGACGCGGAAAGTGCGCTTGCGCCTAGAATCGCAAAGCCTAAGCTGCGCAAAAGCTTGATCGGCTGAATCATCTTGCCCCGGCTTCCCGCTTCCACGTTGGCGCGATCAAGCGATGCAATGGTGACCAAAGTGTGAAAACGGCTGCGGCTTACTCAGCATCCGGCTGGTTCTCGGGCCGGGCGCGCTCGAAAGCTGGGAGTTTGAGGCAGGCCGATTCGATACCGAGGATCTTTGGGAACTTCTCAAGCGGGACCTTCAGCCGCCGCGCGTTGTTGACCTGCGGCACGAGGCACACGTCTGCCAATGTCACTTCTTTCCCGCAGGCATAGGGCGCGGGCTCGACCAACGCCTCGAGAGCTTCGAAGCCCTCCGTGACCCAGTGATGATACCAGGCGTCGATCGCACTTTGCTCCTGGTGCATCTCGCGCTTGAGGTAACGCAGCGGGCTCGTGTTGTTGAGCGGATGAATATCGCAGGCGATAATGTCCGCGAGTTCGCGAACCTTGGCCCGCGCGATCGGATCTTTCGGCAACAGCGGCGGCTCGGGCTGCACCTCTTCAAGATACTCGATGATGGCAAGCGACTGAATAAGGATCTCGCCGTTCGACAACTCCAATGTCGGTATCCGCATCTGCGGGTTGATCGCGCGAAATTCGGGCCGCCGGTTGTGGCCGCCGTCTTTAACGAGGTGAACCGGGACGGTCTCGTAAGCGATGCCTTTGAAATTGAGCGCGATGCGCACCCGATAGGCGGCCGACGAACGGAAGTAGGAGTACAGTTTCATGCTGCTGCTTGAGCCGGTTTGGACTGGATCAAGCTAGCACGAAATAGACGATTGCGGCCAAGGTACCGTGCGAAAAACGAGGCAAGGTTTGAGAAAAGCCAACGGTAAATGGCGTGCGCCGGATTCAGTCGTCGTCATCGTGTGTCGGATCGCTGACATCAGCAGCGAGTTGCGCGGATCGCGCGGTCAAAAGCTTTACGGCGCGATTGAAGGCTTCGCGATCCGCGGGCGTCAGGATTTCCGTCAGGCGTTTTGCGAAGTCGAGAGCATGGGGTGCTATTTCCTCGTACATGGTCTGGCCGGCAGCGGTGAGCGACAGAAAGGCCTCGCGCTTGTCCTCGCGGTTGGCACGGCGTGCGAGCAAACGCCGCTTTTCCATCATTGCGACCGCGCGCGATACCTTGGTCTTGTGCATGTGGGTGTGCGCGCCGATCGCTTTAGCCGTCATCGCCTCGAACTGGCCAAGCGTAACCAAAACCCGCCATTCAGGAACGCCAATTCCATAACGTTGCGCGTAAACGCGCGAGAGCGCCTGGGAGACGAGGCTCGAAACGACGTTGAGCTGGTAGGGCAGAAACTGCTCGAGCTTGAGCGGCGCGGCTTTATCGCCTCTCGGTTCCTTCGTGGCCGAAGCGTTTCTTGCATCGGTCTCGATCGCCCGCTGACCTGCCATGACCCCTTATCCGCACACGCCCCTGGCGCCGCGTTCGCGGACGCCCACCCCATTCCTTAGGGCACCACAAGCAAAGATGGACGAAGATGGTTTGCCGTGCAACTTGCCTGGAGTGGGCCGATTTCCTAGTTGATACTCTGGTACCCGGGAGGAAAACACGATGAGCGCGGAGTTCGCTTCGACTGCGGATCTCGCCGACAAGCCGATTACTTTCGACGCGATCGGCCCCGATCTTTACGCCTTCACCGCCGAGGGCGATCCCAACTCGGGGATAATCGTCGGCGACGACGGCGTCATGGTCATTGATGCGCAGGCAACGCCCGTAATGGCGCGCCAGGTGATCGAGCGCGTCGCCAAGATCACCGACAAGCCGATCAAATACGTCTTGCTGACCCATTACCACGCGGTGCGGGTGCTTGGCGCGTCGGGCTATGCTGACGCGGAAATCATCGCCTCCGATGCGACGCGCGCGCTGATTGCCGAGCGCGGCAAACAGGATATGGATTCCGAGATCGGCCGTTTCCCGCGGCTGTTTCGTGCGGTCGAGAGTATTCCGGGCCTGACCTGGCCTTCGCTTACTTTTCCCGACCAGATGTCGGTGTGGCTCGGCAAGCGCGAGGTGCGCATCATGCACATCGGCCGCGGCCATACCGCGGGCGATGTCATCGCCTTCGTGCCCGACGCCGGCGTGGTGTTTTCCGGCGACCTCGTCGAGTATCACTCGGCCTGCTATTGCGGTGATGCACATTTCACCGACTGGCCGGCGACGCTTGACCGGCTCGCCGAATTCTCCGCCAAGGCGCTGGTGCCGGGCCGCGGCGCGGCGCTGAAAACGCCCAAGCAAGTCGCCGATGGCATTGCGTTGACCGAGGACTTTCTCAGCACACTCTATAATGCTGTCGCCGACAGTGTCGCCAAGGGCCGCACACTGAAGGAAGCTTACGATGCGGTGCGCGGCGTCATGGATCCGAAGTTTGCGAGCTTTGCGATCTACGAGCACTGCATGCCGTTCAACGTCTCCCGCGCCTATGATGAAGCCAAAGGCATTGAGCATCCGGTGATCTGGACCGCGGAGCGCGACCGCGCGATGTGGTCAGCGCTGCGCGCCTGAGGTGCCTTGATGAACACGGCGCGGAAATCGGTCTTCCACTATGACTATCGCCGCTCGCGCGACCAGGAATCGCGCGCGGCCGTCCGTCACCCCGTCGTTGTGGTCGGAGCAGGACCGGTTGGGCTTGCTGCCGCCATCGATCTCGCGCTTCGCGGTGTGCCGGTGGTTTTGCTCGACGACGCGGACCGCATCGGCGAAGGCTCGCGCGGTATCTGCTGGTCGAAGCGCACACTGGAAATTCTGGATCGGCTCGGCGTTGGCGAGCGATTGGTCGCGCAGGGCGTCACCTGGAAGCTTGGCAAAGTGTTTTGTGGCGACGAACTCTTGTTCTCGTTCGATCTCCTGCCCGAGGCCGGGCACAAGATGCCGGCGTTCATCAATTTGCAGCAGTTTTATCTGGAGAAGGCGCTGGTCGACCGCGCGCTCGAGATCGAGAACCTGGAACTGCGCTGGAAGAACCGTGTGACAGGCCTTGATCGGCTCAACGATGGGGTGCGGCTTACGATCGATACGCCGGACGGCACCTACCGGCTCGACGCCGACTGGTTGATTGCCGCCGACGGCGCGCGTTCGACCATCCGCGGGCTGCTCGGCCTCGATTTTGCGGGCGTCACCTTCGAGGACAAATTCCTCATTGCCGATGTGCGCATGGCGGCGGATATTCCGACCGAGCGCCGCTTCTGGTTCGCGCCGACGTTTCATTCCGGCCAATCGGCCCTGATGCACCGCCAACCCGACGACGTCTGGCGCGTCGACCTGCAGCTTGGTCCGGACGCCGACCCGGTTGCCGAGCAGGAACCGCACCGCGTTCGCGCGCGTCTCGACAAAGTGCTGACGTCGCATCCCTACGAATTGGAATGGGTCTCGATCTACACCTTCAACTGCCGGCGGCTGGACCGCTTCGTGCATGATCGGGTGATCTTTGTCGGTGATGCCGCGCATCAGGTGTCGCCGTTCGGCGCGCGCGGCGCCAATTCCGGCATTCAGGACGCCGAAAATCTGGCGTGGAAGCTTGCCGCATTCATCAAACGTGAGAGCGGCGAGGCCTTGATCGCCAGCTACGAAAGCGAGCGCGTCCAGGCGGCGGACGAGAACATCGGGCACTCGACCCGCTCGACCGATTTCATGTCGCCCCATTCGGCGGCCGAGCGGCGGTTGCGCGACGCGGTGCTGGAGCTTGCGCCCAGGGCCGAGTTCGCGCGCCGCATGGTCAATTCGGGCCGATTGTCGGTGGCGACGGTTTACGAGACGCCGCTGTCCACGCCCGATGAGACGAACTTTGCCGGCACAGCAAAACTCGGCGCGCCGTTACCGGACGCGCCGCTGACGCAGAAGGACGGCACGTTGACGCATCTCCTCGACAATCTGCACGGCCAATTTCAGATCATTTATGTCAAGGACGGCGACGGCAAAAACGGCGCCCGGCCTCGTGCGCCCGAAGGGCTCGGCATTTCCGTGGTCGGCGAAGATTATTTGGACCAGACGGGAATGTTGACGCAGCGCCTCGACGCCACACCAGGTGCGACTTATCTGGTCCGGCCTGACCAGCATCTGTGCGCGCGGTGGCGGCAATTCGATCCAGCGGCGGTGGTGCGCGCGCATCAGCGCGCATTGCAGAGGTGAACCGATGCCAAAGCTCGTCACCGCCTCGCAATTTCCCGATCCGGATGCCGCTTACCTCGCGCTGGTCGAAGCGCGCCGCAATTTATCTGATGCCGAGGCCTCGCAGCTCGATACGAGACTTGTGCTCATCCTCGCCAATCACGTCGGCGATCTTGGCGTGCTGCGCGAGGCCATCGCGCTGGCGAGGCAAACGGCGTGAGCACTTTTAAAAAAGAGAGCCCCGGCATAGGTCCGGGGCTCAGTTTCCCACATCGCCACACCCAGCAGGTGGACCGGGCGTGACGAATTCGAAAATCGCGGCGCTAATCCTCAGCGCGCGCAGGTGATGGCGACGAAATCGTCGCACGTAGCGCCATGGCACGAACCCGGTCCGCTCGCCGGAATGGCGCCGGTAATGTCGTCGCGATCGACCTTGCGGTACGACAGCGCTTGCGAGAATTCGTGCGTGCGGCAATAGGAATTGGCCGCTGCTTCGCCGCAGGCCGTACCGGAAGCGAGGCAGCGATCGATGCCGTAGCCGTCGCCGTTGTTGGCGATGATGAACACCCGCCGTTCCGCCTGCGCGGCGCCTGCTGACACGAGGGCCGCGGCAAACACCGCGACCGCGATCATGGAACGCATGAACTTCCCCCAACCGGCGCCCCAAGCGCCGCAAAACTCGGCCAGCTATAAACATGAAGAATGCGACGATGGAGTTAACGCTTCATTAACTGCGGAAGTTTGCAGAACCACCGATCGAACGTCGGTGCGCGATTCGCGAATCCGATGATGCAGTGCGGCGTGAAGCTGCTAAGCCGATGGCCGGTCGAGCTATTTGCACGCCGCGGCAACACTAAGGCTTGACGCAATGCCGATCCTCGACCATTGTCCGCGCGATGTACGGCCTTAACCATATCTGCGGCATTTGCCGGGAGATTATTAGCTAGCGACAAACGCTGGCTGTGGCCGTCTTTTATCTCGTCTTTGAGACCGATGGACGCCCGGCCGGCAGCGGCAGCGTCACGAGTTTTGGATGGAACTGAAACTCTACGATACGCTCACGCGCGAGAAGCGGCTGTTTGTGCCGATCGATCCGTCGAATGTGCGCATGTATGTGTGCGGGCCGACGGTCTACGACTACGCGCACATCGGCAATGCGCGGCCGGTGATCGTGTTCGACGTGTTGTTTCGTTTGCTGCGCCATCTCTATGGCGCCGAGCATGTCACTTACGTCCGCAACATCACCGACGTCGACGACAAGATCAACGCACGCGCGGCAGAGGAGTATCCGGACCTGCCGCTGAACGAGGCGATCCGCAAGGTCACGGAAAAAACCGACAAGCAATTCCACGACGACGTCGCCGCGCTCGGCTGCCTGCCGCCGAACTTTGAACCGCGGGCGACCGAGCATATCGCCGAGATGCGCACGCTGATCGATCGCCTGGTCGCGTCCGGCAACGCTTATGTCGCCGAGGACAATGTGCTGTTCAGCGTGCCGTCGATGTCGGATTACGGTCAGCTGTCAAAACGGCCGCTCGACGAAATGATCGCCGGCGCCCGCGTCGAAGTTGCGGCATACAAAAAAGACCCGCGTGACTTCGTGCTGTGGAAGCCATCGAAGCCGGGCGAGCCGGCGTGGCCTTCGCCTGCCGGTATCGCGGCCCCTGGCCGTCCGGGCTGGCACATCGAATGCTCGGCGATGTCGTGGAAATACCTCGGCGAAGTTTTCGACATCCACGGCGGCGGCATCGACCTCGTCTTTCCGCACCACGAAGACGAAATCGCCCAATCGCGCTGCGCTTTCGACACGCCGGTGATGGCGAATTATTGGATGCACAACGGCTTTCTTCAGGTCGAAGGCGAGAAGATGGCCAAGTCGGCCGGGAATTTCGTGACGATTCACGAGCTTTTGACCTCCACGAAATTTGGTCACCGAGAGTGGGATGAGCAAGTCGTCCAATTCGCAATGCTTCAAACCCACTATCGCCAACCGATAGATTGGACAGTTGCGCTTCTCGAACAAAGCCAAGCGCGATTACAAAATTGGAAGACTTTTGCCGCAGACCGAACGCGAAGCAAAGTGAATGCCAATCTATTCAACGATGTGATGGAAGCGCTTCTCGACGACATAAATTCACCGGCCGCATTCGCAATCATTGATCGCGTGGTCGCTTCAGTCGCGCCAACTGATCGTGACAGGTATACCGTATATAAAGTTCTCAACACATTGGGTCTAAAGGGCGGTCGAAGTAATGTATCAAAGCTCGCTGACAGCGTCATTGCAGTCGCAAATGGTATCGCTAGAATCTCAAAAAACGATTGGGAGAATATTAGCGCGGGCGTTCGGGAAAAGCCTATATTGAACAGCGGCAATCCAAAGGCCGGTTCAAGATTGCTGGCGGTAATCGCGCTCTTGAGAGAAAGAACTCGGTAAGATCGATCCTGTTGTTCAGCGTGCATTGCAAATTGAATACGTATCGCAGCTGAAGGATAAATTTGCGTCTCGATCTGATGCCGGTGAGAGCGATTTTGATGTTCAAGTAAGCAGGCTGGTTGAGCGTCGGAATTTGGCGCGAGCAAGTAAGAATTGGGGAGAGTCTGACCGCATCCGCGACGAGCTTTTGGCGATGGGGGTCGTGCTCAAAGACGCCAAGGACGGCACTACTTGGGAACTGGCACAATGATCGCCGGCCCGCAAACAAAGCTGGCGATGCGGCCGATGTTGCCGGACGACGTTCCGCTGCTCGCCGAAATCTTCCGCGCCAGCATCGAGGAATTGTCCGCTGACGATTACAGCGAAGCACAGCAAGAGGCATGGAAATCGGCCGCGGACGATGAGGAAGAATTCGGCGCACGGCTCGGGTCCGAACTGACACTTGTCGCGACATTTGACGGTGCTGCAATCGGTTTCGCCTCGCTCGCCGACAATGCGCGCATCGACATGCTCTATGTGCATCCCGCCGCGTCAGGGCAGGGCGCTGCCAAAATGCTCGTCGACGCGCTGGAAAAGATCGCTGCCGGCCGTGGCACCAAAGAACTCAGCGTTGACGCCAGCGACAGCGCGCGCGGCTTTTTCGAGCGGCGCGGCTTTGTCGCGAAGACCCGCAACACGGTGGCGCTCGGCGGCGAGTGGATCGCCAACACCACAATGGTGAAGCAACTAGCCGCGACGTCAGCCAGAGGAACTCTGAAATGAAACGCGATGACATGCCGTTCCAGCGCCATTGGCTTTACTATCTTGTGCTCAAATATGCACTGATCGTGGCCGCTGTCGGCGTCACGCTGTTCACGGCCTATCGGCTTTATCGGGGCTAACGCACATGGCGCGTGAATCAGCCTTTCGACTGCGGACCCATCATGTCGTGATTGCGCTCATTGCCATCGTCGTCGCGGTGGCGCTGGCGGCGAACTATTATCTCTGGTGAGACCCATGTCCCGCGAGCGGCTTTATTTGTTCGACACCACGCTGCGCGACGGCGCGCAGATGAATGGCGTCGACTTCACGCTTGCGGATAAACTTACCATCGCGCGCATGCTCGACGAGCTCGGCGTCGACTATGTCGAAGCCGGCTACCCGGGCGCCAATCCGACCGACACCGCGTTTTTCTCCGAGAAGCGCCCGGCGCGCACAAAAATCACCGCGTTTGGTATGACCCGGCGGCCAGGCCGCTCGGCGTCGAACGATCCGGGCCTTGCCGCACTTCTTGCCGCTGAGGCAGACGCGATTTGCTTTGTCGCCAAGTCCTGGGATTATCAGGTGCGCGTTGCGCTCGAGACCACCGAGGAGGAAAACCTCGCCTCGATCCGCGACAGCGTGCGCGCCGCCAAAGCCAAAGGCCGCGAAGTATTGCTCGACTGCGAACACTTCTTCGACGGCTACAAGGCCAATCCGGCTTACGCGCTTGCCTGCGCCAAAGCCGCCTACGACGAAGGCGCGCGCTGGGTCGTGCTCTGCGACACCAATGGCGGCACGCTGCCGCACGAGGTAGAGAAAATCGTCGGTGAAGTCTGCGAGCAAATTCCGGGCGATCACGTCGGCATCCACGCCCACAACGACACCGAACAGGCGGTCGCGAATACGTTTGCCGCGGTACGCGCCGGCGCCCGGCAAATCCAGGGCACGCTGAACGGGCTCGGTGAGCGCTGCGGCAACGCCAACCTCGTTTCCATCATTCCGACGCTGAAGCTCAAGCCGGACTTCGCGGAGAACTTCGACATTGGTGTCTCGGATCAGGCGCTCGGTACCATAGCGCGCGTCTCGCATGCGCTCGACGACTTGCTCAATCGCGCCGCCGACCGCCATGCGCCTTATGTCGGCGAAAGCGCTTTCGCCACCAAGGCCGGCATTCATGCTTCCGCGATCATGAAGGAGCCGAAGACGTACGAGCATATCGCGCCCGAACTGGTCGGCAACAAGCGCAAGCTCCTGGTGTCGGACCAATCCGGGCGCTCGAATCTGCTCGCTGAGCTCGACCGTATCGGCTTTGCCGTCGACAAGGACGACCCGCGTCTCTCGCGCCTGCTCGACGAGGTCAAAGAGCGTGAAGCGATCGGCTACGCCTATGAAGCGGCGGACGCTTCGTTTGAACTCCTCGCCCGGCGGCTGCTCGGTAAAGTGCCGCGCTACTTCGATGTTGAAAAATTCGACGTCAATGTCGAGCAACGCCTCAACGCCAAGGGCGAGCGCGTCAGCGTGAGCCAGGCTGTGGTCAAGGTGAAAGTCGGCGATGAGCTTCTGATCTCGGCCGCCGAAGGCAACGGTCCGGTCAATGCGCTCGATCTCGCGCTGCGCAAAGACCTCGGAAAATACCAGAGCTACATCACCGGACTGGAACTCACCGATTACCGTGTGCGTATCCTCAACGCCGGCACCGAGGCGGTTACGCGCGTGCTGATCGAGAGCGAAGACGAAACCGGCGATCATTGGACGACGATCGGCGTTTCGGCGAACATCATCGATGCATCGTTTCAGGCGCTGATGGATTCGATCGTCTACAAGCTCCTGAAGTCCGGCGCTCCGGCGTGAGGGCCCAAGCGTGATCGACCACATCTCCATTTCGGTGCGCGATCTAAAAAAGGCCGAACCGTTTTACGCAGCCGCTCTAGCTCCGCTCGGCTTGGTAAAGTTGCGTGAATGGCCTGATGCCGCGATCGGTTTCGGCAAGAAATATCCGGAGTTCTGGATCAACCGGCGCGACGCGTTGGCGCGCATCGCCGACGACAGCGGCGTTCATATTTGCCTGCGCGCACCTGATACGACAGGGGTTGATGCCTTCTACGCCGCCGCGCTCGCTGCAGGCGGCACGTCTGATGGCGCGCCGGGACTGCGGCCGCATTACTACGCCGGATATTACGCCGCCTTTATCCGCGACCCCGACGGTAATCGCATCGAGGCCGTGACCTTTTTGCGCGAAGCCGCCGTCGAAAAGTAAGAAGGTAAGTCCTTAAATCGTGTGGCCAGCCCTGGAGGTCGGTTTCGCGAAAGTAACGTTCAAAGCCGTTCCGCCGGGATTGCCATTTTCTTTTCTGCTTCGGTTACTTCTTGTGCCGCGGCGCGCAACTTCGGCAAAATGTCCTGGACGTTTTCGGTCACGAGGAGTTCAACGCCGCGTGCCGGCGCGGGGACAAGGCCGAGACCGCGCATATGATCGATCAGTACCAGCAGTGGATCCCAGAAGCCGTTGATGTTGGCGATCAGGATCGGCTTCTTGTGGCGTCCAAGCTGCGCCCAGGTCATTTGCTCGACGAGTTCTTCCAGAGTGCCGAGGCCGCCGGGCAGCGCGACGAAAGCGTCGGCGCGGTCGAACATGGTGCTCTTACGCTCGTGCATGTCGCGGGTGATGATCTGCTCCTGCGCGAGCTTTCTCGGTCGCTCCTTGGCGGTCAGGAATTCAGGGATGATGCCGGTCGCCATTCCCCCGTGATCGATCACGGCGCTGGCGACCGCTCCCATCAGGCCGATGGAGCCGCCGCCATAGACCAGCCGTACGCCGTTTTCGGCAAGAATTTTGCCGAAATCGCGCGCTGCTTTGACGAACGCGGGATCGGTCCCAGGGCTTGACCCGCAATAGACGCACACAGCATTGATTTTGCTCATAGAGTCTCACTTCACAAAGAGATAGATGTGGCGGCGATTCGTCCGCGGCGCAAGGCGTTTGATGTGCAACGCTGCAGAGGTGTGGCGATGCGGGAATTGAAGAAACTCTCTATATGACGGTGACGCGGCGGTTCAACGGGACCCGCCTGGGTCACAATTCGCAATGAGAGAATACGCAACTGCCCCCGATCGTTCGACGCGCGAAATAAAAGCCGACGGGGGAGCCCTTTTTTCGACCCTGTTCCATCTGTGGCCTTACATCTGGCCGGCCGACCGCGCCGACCTGAAGGGCCGCGTCATCTTCGCGACCTTGCTGATTTTCATCGCCAAGCTCGCGACGGTGGCCGTCCCTTTCACCTTCAAATGGGCGACCGATGCGCTCGCCGGCCACGGCACGGCGCCAGTTTTCGCCAACCAATGGCTTGCCTGGGCAATAGCGACGCCGGTGATGATGACGTTGGCCTATGGCGGCACGCGCATCCTGATGGGCGTGCTCACGCAATGGCGCGACGGTATCTTTGCCAAGGTGGCGATGCACGCGGTGCGGCGGCTGGCGATGCTCACGTTCGAGCACATGCACATGCTGTCGCTGCGCTTTCATCTCGAGCGCAAAACCGGCGGGCTCACCCGCGTCCTTGAACGCGGCCGTAACGGCATCGAGACCATCGTCCGCATGCTGCTGTTGCAGTTGTTGCCGACCATCGTCGAGGTGGTTTTGGTGGCCTGGGTTTTGTTCTTCCACTTCGATTGGCGCTACGTGGTCGTGATTGCGCTCACGGTCGCGCTTTATGTCGGCTTCACCTTCTACGCCACCGAGTGGCGCATCGGCATTCGCCGCAAAATGAACGACAGCGATACCGACGCCAACGCCAAGGCAATCGACTCGCTGCTGAATTACGAAACGGTGAAATATTTCTCCGCCGAGGAGCGCGAGGCGAAGCGCTACGACCGTTCGATGGCGCGCTACGAGGATGCGAGCGTCAAGGCTTATACGTCGCTCGCCATACTCAATGCCGGTCAGGCGATCATATTCACCATCGGGCTCGCGGCCGCCATGGTGATGTGCGCCTACGGCATCGAGGCCGGCCGCAACACGGTCGGCGATTTCGTCATGATCAACGCCATGATGATCCAGCTTTATCAGCCGCTGAACTTCATGGGGCTGGTTTACCGCGAGATCAAACAGGCGGTTATTGATATTGAAATCATGTTTTCGATCCTGGGGCGCAACCCTGAGATCGTGGACCGGCCCGGTGCTCACGCTCTGAAAGTAAGCGCCGGCACGATCCGCTTCGACAACGTGTCGTTTGCCTACGAGCCGGCGCGGCCGATCCTCAAAGGGTTAAGCTTCGAGGTAGGCGCCGGGCAGACGGTCGCCATCGTCGGGCCCACGGGCGCCGGCAAGTCCACGATCTCGCGACTGATCTTCCGTTTCTATGACGTCACCGGCGGACGCATTCTGATTGACGGGCAGGACATCCGCGACGTCACGCAGAAATCGCTACGCGCCGCGATCGGTATGGTGCCGCAGGATACGGTGCTGTTCAACGACACCATCCGCTACAACATCCGCTATGGCGAATGGGATGCAAGCAACGCCGAAGTCGAGGAGGCAGCGCGGCTTGCCCAGATCGACGCCTTCATCCGGCTCTCGCCTAAAGGTTATGAAACCGAAGTCGGCGAGCGCGGCTTGAAACTCTCCGGCGGCGAGAAGCAACGCGTCGCCATCGCGCGCACGATCCTCAAAGCGCCGCCGATCCTGTTGCTCGACGAGGCGACCTCCGCGCTTGACACTCACACCGAGCGCGACATTCAGGACGCACTCGACCGCGTATCGAGGAACCGCACGACGCTCGTCATCGCTCACCGGCTCTCGACTATCATTGGCGCCGACGAAATCCTCGTACTCGACCAGGGCGTGATCGTCGAGCGCGGCGCCCACAACGAGCTCCTAGCGAAGAACGGACTTTACGCCAGCATGTGGAACCGTCAGCGCGAGGCGGAGATGGCCCGCGAGATTCTCGCCGTCGTCGGCGATGAGGACACGGCGCCAAATCGCAATCCACCAACAGAAGCAGCGGACGTGGAAGACAAAGAGCTGCTGCCGGCCGCTGATGCGGCAGAGTGAGATGTCCGTCATCAATTCCATCCGTTCGCAACTTACGCCGATCCATCCGCAAGGTTATCCCTTCATCGGAGCCTTTGCGCTCGTGGCGCTGGTGCTGTTCTGGCTGTGGGCGCCGCTCGGCTGGCTCGCGACCGTGGCAACCTTGTGGTGCGTCTATTTCTTCCGCGATCCGCCGCGGGTGACGCCAGCACGCGAAGGGCTTGTTGTTGCGCCGGCCGACGGACGGGTGAGTCGCGTCGCCAATGCTGTACCGCCGCCGGAGCTTAATTTCGGTACGCAGCCGCTGCTTCGCATTTCGATCTTCATGAGCGTCTTCGATTGCCATGTGAATCGCAGTCCGGTCGCCGGGCGCATTGACCGTATGGTCTATCGGGCCGGCGCCTTTCTTAGTGCCGATCTCGACAAAGCCAGCGAGAGCAACGAGCGTAACGCGTTCGTTATTTCGGCCGCCAACGGGCCGCGGATCGTTGTGGTGCAAATCGCGGGCCTCGTGGCGCGGCGGATCGTGCCGTTCGTGCGCGAGGGCGATGCGGTCGGCACAGGCCAGCGCATCGGCATGATCCGGTTCGGGTCGCGCGTCGATGTCTATCTGCCCGAGGGCACAACGCCTCTGGTCGGTGAAGGACAGACCGCAATTGCCGGCGAAACGGTTCTTGCCGATCTGAAAGTTCCGCAGCCGGGCCGCAGTTTTACCACCGCGTAAAGCATTAAAAATACCTCCGCCGCCGCTCGATGGCGGGTCAGGCCGGGAACGGCTATATTGCCCAGATGGCCATGCACCAGCCTCCCTTCGAAGATCAGCGGCGCCGGCGTTTCCGGCGGATTCCGGTGCGCACGCTCGCGCCGAACCTTGTGACCTTGCTCGCGCTGTGCGCCGGGCTCACCGGAATCCGAATGGCGTTCGAGAACCGCTATGCGTTGGCGCTCGCAGCTATCGTGTTTGCCGCCATTCTCGACGGCCTCGACGGGCGTCTCGCCCGGTTCCTGAAGGGGACTTCGCGCTTCGGCGCCGAACTCGATAGCCTTGCCGATTTCGTGAATTTTGGCGTGGCGCCGGCGCTGATCGTTTATTTCTGGGGGCTGCACGATCTCAAATCGGCCGGCTGGATTGCCGCCATGGTGTTCGCGATTTGCGCGGGTCTGCGGCTCGCCCGCTTCAACGTGATGAGTGTCGACCCCGACCGGCCGGCCTGGACGGCCAATTTTTTCGTCGGCGTCCCGGCGCCGGCCGGTGCCATCATCGTGCTCTTACCGATCTACGCCGCTTTCCTCGGCCTGCCGCGCTCGCAGTTCGTGACCTGGGCGATGCTGGTTTACACGCTCGTAATTGCCGGACTGATGGTTTCCCGGCTGCCGGTGTTCTCCGGCAAACGCGTCGGCACGCGTGTACCGCCGGAAATGGTCGGGCCGGTGATCATTCTCGTCGTTTTATGCGTTGCGTTGTTGATCGCTTATCCGTGGATTTTGCTCACGGCCGGTACGCTGGTCTATCTCGCGGGATTGCCGTTCGGATGGGTGTCGTATCGCGGCTATGAGCGGCGATCGCGCGACAGTAAAGCCGAGACGGCATCGGCTTCGAACGCTCCACCTGCACCGAGGGCCGCGACCCTCATCCGCCCTGCCGGCAGTGAAGATCGTCCGTCGCGCCTGAATTGAGCCTGGTCGCCGGCGAAGTCGGCCTGCGTGTGAGGTAACGATGCGTAGTGGCCGCCGCACCTTTCTCACATCATTTGCAGCAGCCGTGGCGGCTCCAGCGGTTCTGCGCTTCGCCCGCGCCGATACGGCGCAAGTTGCGCTGAAGCTGCATCATTTTTTCTCGTCGGTGTCGGGCGCTCATGGGCAGTTTCTGGCGCCATGGGCGCGCAAGGTGGAGGCGGAGTTGGGTGGCCGCATTCGCATCGACATTTTTCCTTCGATGCAGCTTGGTGGAGCGCCTGCGCAGCTGTTCGATCAGGCACGCGACGGCTTCGCCGATATTGTTTGGGCGGTGCCCGGTAATACGCCGGGGCGCTTTGCCAAGATCGAAGCATTCGAGCTGCCGTTTGCGGCCTCG
>CAWJBG010000034.1:0-161466 GCA_963841025.1 uncultured Alphaproteobacteria bacterium
TGATCGGCGCGATGGTCGGACCGCGACGCGGATGGGCACCGGCGCCGGCGGCACCCGCAATATCGCCGGCAACAATCACCCGCTGGTCGAGCTTGAGCGTGAGTTGGCCGATCTGCACCGCAAGGAAGCGGCGTTGGTTTTCACCCTCGGGCTACGTCTCCAACGAAACCGGAATTTCCACGCTCGCCAAGGTGATGCCGAACTGCCTCATTCTTTCGGATGCCTTGAACCACAATTCGATGATCGAGGGCGTGCGCCAGGCGCACTGCGAGAAACACATCTTCCGCCACAACGATCTCGCGCATCTCGAAGCGCTATTGGCGGCCGCCGATCCGGACCGGCCGAAGCTGATCGTGTTCGAGAGTCTCTATTCGATGGATGGCGATGTCGCGCCGGTCAATCGCATCTGCGACCTCGCCGAGCGCTACGGCGCCATGACTTACATCGATGAGGTCCACGCCGTCGGCATGTATGGCCCGCGCGGCGGCGGCATCAGCGAGCGCGATGGCGCCGCGAGCCGCATCGACGTGATCGAGGGTACGCTGGCGAAAGCCTTCGGCTGCCTCGGCGGCTATATCGCCGGCTCTGCTGCCATTATCGACACGGTGCGCTCCTATGCGCCGGGATTTATTTTTACGACCGCACTACCGCCGTCGGTCTGTGCCGCGGCGACAGCCGCGATCCGGCATCTGAAGACTTCACAATGGGAGCGCGACCGCCATCAGGATCGCGCCGCGCGAACCAAGGCCGTGCTCGCCGCCGCGGCGCTGCCGGTTATGACCAGCCCGACCCATATCGTGCCGGTTTTTGTCGGCGACCCCGAGCTGTGCAAGGAGGCGAGCGATCTCCTCCTCGCCGAGCACGGCATCTACATTCAGCCGATCAACTATCCGACAGTGCCGAAAGGCAAGGAGCGGCTCCGCATCACGCCGAGCCCTTATCACGATGACGGCCTGATCGACGATCTGGCCGAGGCGCTGGTCGACGTCTGGCAAAAGCTCGGGCTGCCGTTCAAAGAACGCGCGCTCGCGGCGGAATAAATCACGGACAGAGCGGGTTTGCCCTCTCCCCTTGCGGGAGAGGGCGACGCGGACTTTGTAACAAACACGGTTGGGTGAGGGACGGCGGCCTGACCCCTCACCCAATTTTTGTTGTTGATCCGCCGAGTGGCCCTCTCCCGCAGGGGGAGAGGGCGCGACGACTGCTGTCTTAGTTTTTATTCCTCACGATCCGCCGCGCGGCGATCGCCACCGTGAAGGTGACGACCAGAAAACGCGCGACGTGGTGCGCGCCGACATAGACCGGATCGAGATGGAGCGCGAGCGCGAGCACCATCATCGTATCCTGCGCGCCCGGCGAGAAGGCGACGACGACGTTGGCGGTCGGAAACGGAAAGAAGTGCGCCGCGATCAGCGCGAACAATGTGGCGACCGACAGCGAGACCGCAAACGAGCCGAACGCAGCGCCGAGATAGCTAACGATCAATCGCGGTGAAGTGTTCGCGAAACGCGAGCCGACCACCGCGCCGAGCACGACGACGGCCGCGCTGCCGATCCACCACGGCAGCACGGCTTGTGCCAGACCGGTGCCGTGCAGGATCGCCGATCCCGCCATGGCGCCGAACAAAAGTCCGCCCGGAAATCTGATCCGCGCCATCGCTATTCCGGCCACGACCGATACAACGACAACGACCAGCATTTCCGGCAACGACGACAGGTCCGCCGGGCCGCGTGCGACCGGTATGGCCGGAGCCACCAGTCCAAACAACGCAAGTCCACCGGGTATGCCGATGGTCAGCAGCAGCACGCGCATGGTCTGCACGATTGCGATGGCGCGCAGGTCAGCGCCAAGCTCGCTCGATAGTGCGATCACCTGGATCATCGATCCCGGGCTTGCACCCATCAGCGCCGACAGCGGATCCCAACGGTGCACCACGCGCAGATAGGTCATGGTCGCCACGATCATCACGATCGAAGCGAACATCAGGATCGCGACACTGGCGGGGTAGGTGGTGAAGCCTTTGAGCGTTTGCGGTGTCACCACGGCGCCGAGCAGGATGCCGACGATGACGTAACAGACACGAGCCAGCCCGACCGGCACCTTGACCGGACGCCCGAACAACGCGGCGCAGGTGACCGCAAGCACCGATCCGGACACCAGGCCGGCGGGAAAACCCAATAAGGTAAATATCAGACCGCCGGCGGCGGCGATCAGAAGCGTTTCGGCGGGCTCGATCAGCGCGCGCAAGGGAGGAAGAGCAGGCCACATCGGCGCTGGAATCAATGCCGTCTGCGGACTGCGCCGTCAAATGACGTTGCCGCAGCCAAACGATGTGCACCATGCATGGCGCGGGCATTGCGCGGCAGGCCACGGTCCCGCCGATAGACAGTCCAGCCAAACTATGGTGTTTTGAGCAAAACTAAGCGCATCTGAGACTGAAAAGCGCCGGATCGACCAAAGAATCGACCAAGGAAACGCCATGCTGCAAGGCTGGGTCGTCGTCGTCATTGCGCTGGCTTACATCGGCTTTTTGTTCCTGGTTGCGAGCTATGGCGACCGCCGGCATCAGGTCACGCGCGGCAACCGTGCCCGGTTACTGATTTATCCGCTGTCGCTGGCGATCTACTGCACGTCATGGACGTTCTTCGGCTCGGTCGGCGTCGCCGCTCACACCGGCATTGAATTTCTCACGATTTATATCGGCCCGGTGTTGATGGTCGGGCTCACCTATCCGCTGATCATCCGTATCATCCGGCTCGCCAAGGGTCAGAACATTACCTCGATCGCCGACTTCATCGCTGCGCGCTACGGCAAGAGTCAGGCAGTCGCGGCGACGGTGGCGCTGATCGCCATCGTCGGCATGATCCCGTACATCGCGCTGCAGCTCAAAGCGGTGTCGGCGTCGGTCGGCACCATTCTGGCTGCTGTCTCGGCGGGGAACGGCGCGGCGGAGCCGCTGTTGGGCGACATCGCGCTCTTCGTCGCGCTCTTGATGGCGGCGTTCGCGGTTCTGTTCGGCACTCGCCACGTCGACGCCACCGAGCATCAGGACGGGCTGATGCTGGCGGTCGCGACCGAGTCGGTGATCAAGCTCGTCGCCTTTCTCGCCGTTGGCATCTTTGTCACCTTCGTGATGTTCCCCGGGCCGCTTGCGTTGTTCGCCGACGCGCTGCAACGGCCGGAGACAGCCGCGGTGCTTACCCGCGTGCCGCCGGCGACGACGTTCCTCGCCACGACCGTGCTGTCACTGTTTGCGATCGTGCTGCTGCCGCGGCAATTCCATGTCGGCGTGGTCGAAAACCACAGCGAGGCCGAAGTTCGCCGCGCTGCGTGGCTGTTTCCAGCCTATCTCGTCCTGATCAATCTGTTCGTGATGCCGATCGCGATGGCCGGGTTGTTGACGTTTCCCGCCGGCACCGATGGCGACATGTTCGTCCTGGCGCTGCCGCTGAAGGCGCACTCCGAACTGTTCGCGCTGATCGCGTTTGTCGGCGGGCTGTCGGCCGCGACCGCGATGGTGATCGTCGAATCGGTCGCGCTCGCGATCATGGTGTCGAATGACATCGTCATGCCGCTGGTCCTCAAGCGCCGCGCGGCGGGCTCCGGCGGGCCGAGCAACGCCGGCGCGCAACTCCTGACCGTGCGCCGGATCGCGATCTTCGCCATTCTGTTTCTTGCTTATGTGTATTATCGCTCGGCCGGGCCGGCGCAGCTTGCTTCAATCGGGCTGCTTTCGTTTGCTGCCGTCACCCAGCTGACGCCCGCCTTTTTCGGCGGCCTGATTTGGCGGCGCGGCACGGCCCAGGGCGCGATCGCCGGTATGACCGCCGGCATTCTGGTCTGGGCCTACACGCTCCTGCTGCCGAGCATCTCCGACGCCGGATTTGTCGGCGACATCCTCAAAGACGGCCCGCTTGGTCTTGCCTGGTTGCGGCCGCAAGCGTTGTTTGGTCTTGATCTGCCGCCGCTCGTTCATGGCGTCGTTCTCAGTCTTCTCGCCAACATTGTTCTTTATGTCGGTTGCTCTTTTGCCCGCAGACCGACCGCCATCGAGCGCGTGCAAGCCGACGTGTTCGTACCTTCGTCGCTGGCGCCAATGGCGCCGAGCTTCCGGCTGCGGCGTTCGTCGGTCACAACCGAGGAATTGGTCGCGACCATCGCCCGCTATCTTGGTGAGGAACGCACCCGGGAATCGTTCGCGAGCTTCGCCGCCTCGCGCCGCGTCAGCCTGGCACCGCAGGCCGAAGCTGACTTTCAGCTTCTGCAATACGGCGAGTATCTGTTGGCTTCCGCGATCGGAGCCGCGTCGTCGCGGCTGGTGCTGTCGCTCCTCTTGCGCAAACGGACGGTTTCGACCAAAGCGGCGCTCAAGCTGCTCGACGACGCCAACGCGGCGATCCATTACAATCGCGAGATCCTGCAGACCGCGCTCGATCATGTGCGCCAGGGGATCGCCGTCTTTGACAAGGACCTGGCGCTGGTTTGTTGGAACCGGCAGTTCGGCGAAATCTTCGAACTGCCGCATGCGCTCACCCGCATCGGTATCGCGCTCGATGAGATTCTTCGCCATATCGCCAACGAGGACGCGAGCGATATGCGCGACCTCGAAGATCGGGTCACGCAACGTCTCGCCAAATATACCTCGGAAGCCGAGCCGTTTCTCGAACGCATTGCTGAGCGCGGGCTGGTAATCGAAGTCCGCGCCGACCGCATGCCTGATGGCGGCGTCGTCACGACGTTTACGGACATCACGCCGAGCGTGAAGGCCGCCGAGGCGCTGGAGCGCGCCAACGCGACACTCGAGCGTCGCGTCCGCGAACGCACCGGCGAGCTGACGCGGCTCAATGCCGAGCTTGAGCGCGCCAAGGCCGAGGCCGACGATGCCAACGTTTCGAAGACGCGCTTTATCGCCGCTGCAAGCCACGACATACTCCAGCCACTTAACGCCGCGCGACTTTACGTGACCAGCCTGATCGAGCGGCAGGATGCGGGTGCGGACGGCGGCCTGGTGCAAAATATCGACGCCTCGCTGGAGGCCGTCGAAGAAATATTCACGGCGCTGCTCGACATCTCGCGGCTCGACACCGGCGCGATGAAGCCGGAGCTGACCGATTTCCGCATCAGCGAATTGCTGCAGCGCCTGGAAGTGGAATTCGCGCCGCTGGCGCGCGAGAAGGGGCTCGATCTAATCTTCATGCCCTGCTCGCTGGCGGTGCGTTCCGATCGGCGCTTGTTGCGGCGGCTGTTACAGAACCTCGTGTCCAACGCGATCAAATACACCCCCAAAGGCACCGTACTGGTCGGATGCCGCCGCCGCGGCGGCAAGCTTCGTATTGAAGTCTACGACACCGGCATCGGCATTCCGCACGCCAAGCGACGCGCGGTGTTCAAGGAATTTCATCGGCTCGACCAGGGCGCGCGGGTGGCGCGCGGCGTGGGCCTCGGCCTGTCGATCGTCGAGCGCATCGCGCGTGTGCTCGATTGCGAGCTGGCGCTCAAATCAAACGTCGGCCGCGGTTCGCGGCTTTCAGTTGAAGTGCCGCGCGCAACCGCCGCCATTCTCGAGCCCGTGCTGCACGCTGTTCCCAAAGCCGCGGCCGGACGACTTGCCGGAACTGTCGTGCTTTGCATCGATAACGAGCGGACCATTCTCGACGGCATGCAGATGCTGCTCGGCGGTTGGGGTTGCCGCGTGCTCAAGGCGGTGGATCTCGTCGAAGCGCTTGCAGCGATTGAAGGTAGCGGTCTCGATCCTGACGGCCTTCTGGTCGACTATCACCTCGACGGCGGTAACGGTCTTGGCGCGATTTCCGAGTTGCGCCGCCGCTATGGCCGCGACCTCGGAGCAATCCTGGTCACTGCCGATCGCTCCTTGCATGTGCGGGAAGAAGCCCGCGCCGCCGGCGTGCAAGTCCTCAACAAGCCGGTAAAGCCCGCTTCGCTGCGCGCTCTCATCACGCAGTGGCGCGTTCAGCGCGTCGCGGCAGAATAGCCGCTGTCGCGGAGCGCGATCGCACGGCGTGGATGATTGCGTCTGCCGCTTTTTTCGGCAGCTTCCATCTTCTTTCAGCATGCGCTGCGGTCCAAAAATATTGAAAATGACTCCGGGGCGGGAGAGAGCCATGACGCAGGATTATGAAGTCTTTGAACTTGGCGATGTGCGGCTGCAACGCGGCGCCACAATTCGGAATTGCAAGCTCGCATACAAGACGTTTGGTCAGATGAACGCCGCGAAAAGCAACGTCATCGTCTATCCAACTTGGTATTCAGGTCAGCACTATGACAACGAGTGGCTGATCGGTCCCGGCATGGCGCTCGATCCCGCCCGGTATTTCATCATCATTCCCAACATGCTGGGCAACGGTCTGTCTTCGTCGCCAAGCAACACGCCCGCGCCTAACGACGGACCGCGCTTTCCGCAGGTAACCGCGTGCGACAACGTCCGCCTCCAGCATCGGCTGGTGACGGAAAAATTCGGCGTGAAAAGGCTCGCACTCGTCACCGGGTGGTCGATGGGAGCGCTGCAAACCTTTCATTGGGGCGCGCTCTATCCGGACATGGTGGAGCGCATCGCGCCATTCTGCGGCTCGGCTAAATGTTCGCGGCACAATTTTGTTTTCCTCGAAGGCGTGAAAGCGGCGCTGACGGCTGACGCCGCTTTTGCAGATGGTTGGTACAAGGAGAAGCCCGCCAAGGGACTGCGCGCCATGGCGCGCGTCTATGCCGGCTGGGGTTTTTCGCAGGCGTTCTATCGCGCGCGCCTCGACATCGAACGGATGGGCTATACGTCGCTTGAGGATTTTCTGGTCCGGTTCTGGGAAGCTCTCTTTCTGCCGAAGGATCCCAACAATCTCTTGACCATGCTGTGGACCTGGCAGAACGGCGACATCGGCGACAACGAGATATACAACGGCGACTTCAAGAAGGCGCTGGGCGCGATCAAGGCGAAAGCTTACGTGATGCCCGGACAAACCGATCTTTATTTCCCTCCCGAAGACAGCGCGTTCGAAGTTGCCAATATGCCGAACGCAAAGTTCATGCCGGTCCCCTCGATCTGGGGTCATTTTGCCGGCGGACCGGGCACCAATCCGGACGACGTAAAGTTCATCGACAACGCTCTGAAGGAATTGTTGCGCGCGCCAAGCGAGCGCACCCTGGTGCGCGGTCGGTCGGCGGTTTCCGGGGCGTTTGCTTAAAAAGAAGTGTGCGCACCGGCGAGGGGCCGCGCAGTGATCGTCACTTCAACGCCGTCGTGCCGGGCTGGTCCCGACGATCCACCCTCTCGCTAGCTCTCTCGCGCCGGCACTTGCGGCCATTGGCCGGCTTCGATCTTGCCGGCGGCGATGACGGCCTGGGTCCGACTCTCAACATCGAGCTTTTGCAGAATCGCCGAGACGTGCGCCTTGACGGTCGCCTCCGATACGCCGAGCTCGTAGGCGATCTGTTTGTTGAGCAATCCACCCGACAGCATCATCAGTACGCGGACCTGCTGTGGGGTCAGCGTCGACAGCCGCGCGATCAACGCTGTGGTTTCGGCGTCGGATTGCCGCGTAAGATCGACGTCGGGCGGCGTCCACACTTCGCCTTGCAGCACCCGCGCGATCGCCGCGCGCAGCGCTTCGATGCCCAGCGTCTTCGGGATGAAGCCCGAGGCGCCGAACTCCATGCAGCGGCGAATGACGGCGGGATCGTCGTTGGCCGAGACCACGACGATCGGCAGGCTCGGATATTGCGCGCGCAGATACATCAGGCCGGAAAAGCCGCGCACGCCGGGCATCGACAGATCGAGCAGGATCAGATCGATGTCGCTGCCGAGATCGAGAACTTCGCTGACTTCCTCGAAGGTGCCGGCTTCGGCGATTTCGGCGCGGTCAAACAGTCCGGTTACCGCTTCGCGCAACGCGCCGCGGAACAGCGGGTGATCGTCGGCGATCAACAGACGGTGAGATTGTGCCTCGCTCAACGGGATGACCCAGCCGATCACGTGTTGGGGACACGCATATGTCACTTTACTGCCGAACGCACGGCGCCGTCCACCGCGCGACCCTTCGGGATCGGTACGGTTCTGGTTCCGGCTTGTGGTATACCTTGATCGTCAACCTCAAGAGTGCCGAAGCGCAGAGGACTGAGCTTCCCGCCGAGGCTCATTGCCCACGCCGTCGCGATAGTTGAGTGAGGCCGGTGACAGGGAGTTGATCCATGAGACGCCGTGATTTCATTCGGCTGGTTGCAGGAGCCGCGATTGCCGCGCCTTACGGCGCCGCCGCGGAGACGAATACCAGGATCTATCATCTCGGTACGCTGACCATCGGGCCGCCGATCCCGCCTACTGAGGGCCCCGGAGCCATTCTCATCGCAGGGCTTGCGAAGCGAGGCTACGCCCTCGGCCAAAATCTCACTTACGAGGCTCGCGGCGCCGCCGGCAACACGAGCCAGATGGCCAATCTGATGCAGCAATTAAGAGCCGCCAACGCCGACGCGGTCGTGACCGTCGGCTACCCGGCTGCTGTGGCTGCCAAAGCGTCGGGGGTTGCCACGGTCATCGCTACGGGCTCGGGCGATCCGGTCGTGACCGCACTCGTCGCCAGCCTGGCGCGGCCGGGCGGCAACGTCACCGGAATATCAGACGACGCTGCAGCGCTTTCGACCAAGCGCCTTGGGCTCCTGAAAGCCATGTTGCCGCAACTTCGCAAGGTCGCCATGCTTTGGAACAAGGACGATCTCGGCATGTCGCAGCGCTATGATGCGTCGGCGAAAGCGGCACGGGATATCGATGTCACGGTCATGCCGCTCGGCGTCCGTGCCCCGGACGATTTTAACGAGGCGTTCGCGGCGATGGACCACACGCCTCCTGATGCCATCCTGATGGTCACAGATGCGCTCACCAACCTCAATCGCAAGCGGGTGTTCGATTACGCGGCAGCGCACCGCCTGCCCGCGATCTACGAGCAGGATTTCATGGCGCGCGCCGGCGGTCTAATGTCTTATGGTGCGGACTTGCACGAATCCTTCGATCGTGCCGCGGCACTTGCCGCCCGCATTTTTCAAGGCGCCAAGCCGGCCGACCTGCCATTCGAGATTCCGACGCGTTATTTGTTCGTAATCAACATGAAAACGGCCAAAGCGATGAACCTCACCGTGCCGAACAATGTGCTCGCTCTTGCCGACGAGGTGATCGAGTGAGGCGGCGCGATTTCATCGCGCTCGTCAGCGGCGCAGCGGCGTCACCGATCGCCGCGCCGATCGCCTCGCGCGCGGAGCAAAAACATAAAGTCGCGCGGATCGGCTTTCTTAGCCTATTCCGTTCCGGTTCCGCGCGTCATGTCGAGGCATTTCGCGCGGGCTTGCGTGACTTGGGCTATGTTGAAGGCAACGACTTCGTCATCGAATTCCGCTGGGCCCAGCGGGCTGACGAGCTGCCAAAGCTTGCGGCCGAATTGGTCGATATGAATGTCGACGTTATCTTTGCGCCTTCTTCAATTCAGGTGGAGCCCGCGCGCCAAGCAACCAAAACAATTCCAATCGTGTTCGCTGCTGACGCCGATCCGGTCGGCCTCGGACATGTGGCAAGCCTGGCGCGGCCCGGTGCCAACATGACCGGCCTATCGATGATGCTCACGGATCTCACGGCCAAGCAGCTGGAAACAGCAAAGCAAGCCATGCCGTACGCGACGCGTGTCGGCGTCCTCTGGAATCCGGCGACGCCGTCTAACGTGCTTGCCTTGGATGCACTCGGAGGCGCCGGCAAAAAGCTCGGCGTTGAGCTGCAGACGATGCCAGTGCGCACGGTTGAAGAATTCGATTCCGCTTTTGCAGCGATGACCGCGGCGCATGCCGATTGCTTCATCGTGATCCCCTCGTTGATGGCGATTTCTTACCGGGCAGCGCTCGCTGAGCTTGCGCTCAAATACCGGCTTGCGGGCGTATTTCAGACGCGGGAGAATGTGGAAGCGGGCGGCCTCATGAGCTACGGCGCCGATACGCTCGACCTGCATCGACGCGCAGCATACTACGTCGATCGCATCTTAAAGGGCGCCAAGCCCGCCGATCTGCCGGTCCAGCAGCCGACCAAATTTGAGCTTGTCATCAATCTCAAAACCGCCAAGACGCTCGGCCTCACCATCCCGCCAAATCTGCTCGCCACCGCTGACGAGGTGATCGAATGAGGCGGCGCGATTTCGTTTCGCTTCTCGGCGCTGCTGCAACGTGGCCGTTGACCGCGCGTGCGGAGAGCGCCTTTAAGCCGGTCATCGGATTTCTGCGCGGCGGTTCGCTCGACGACATTCGGCATATGGCGTCGGCATTTGCTCAAGGCTTGAAGGAAACCGGATACACCGAGGGCGAGAACGTCGTCATCGAATACCGTTCGGCCAACGGCGAGTATGACCGTCTGCCGGCGATGGCCGCGGATTTGGTGGCCCGCCGCGTCGCGGTGATCGTCGCTGCCGGCGGCACCACGGCGCATGCCGCCATGACCGCGACCTCCACCATCCCGATTGTCTTTGTCAGCGCTACCGATCCGGTCGTCATGAAGATCGTAACCAGTCTCAACCGTCCGGGCGGCAACGTCACCGGCGTAAGCCTCCTCGGGGTCGCGCTCGAGGCCAAGCGCCTGGAACTGCTGCACGCCATCGTTCCGAATGCATCCACACTCGCGGCGCTGATCAATCCGGACTACCCGGGGGCCAAAATGCAGACGCAGGAATTGCAAGAAGCGGCGGCGCGGCTTGGCGTGAAGCTGATCACGTTCGGGGCGACGACGGCGGCGGATATTGACGATGCTTTCGCGGCATTAGCCCGGCAGGGCGCAGGCGGCCTTCTTGCGGCGCAGGATCCGCTTGTGCTGACCAGGCGAGGTCAAGTCACGAGCCTGGCGGCACGTTACGCGATTCCCGTCATCTTTGCGTTGCGCGAAATTGTCGTCGAGGGCGGCTTGATGAGTTACGGGGCGGTATTCTCGAATGGGTATTATCAGGGTGGAATTTATGTCGGCAAAATACTGAAGGGCGCATTGCCCGCCGATTTGCCAGTTCTGCAGCCGACCAAGTTCGAGTTCGTCATCAATCTCAAGACCGCCAAAGCACTCGGCGTTGCTATTCCAGACAGGCTGCTCGCTACCGCCGACGAAGTGATAGAATAAGACTTAAATGAGAGCGCCCGCCGACCATCGTAGCGAACCGATAGAGATGCCGGCGGCCGGCGACGGGGCTGCCGCGCCCGCGGCCAATACGTCGATTGTGCGCAGCCGGCTGTTTCTCAAATATATCGCGCTGTTTGTCGCCGTGGTCAGCCTGGCGCTGATCGCCAACGGCGCGTTCGAGGTGTGGTTCTCCTATCAGGAGCAAAAGACCTCGCTGGTGCGGATCCAGCGCGAACAGGCGCAGGCCGCCGCCGGCAAGATCGGACAGTTCATCCAGGAAATCGAAAGTCAGGTCGGCTGGACCACGCAGCTCCCTTGGTCGGCCGGCACGCTGGAGCAGCGTCGCTTCGATGCGCTGCGGCTGTTGCGCCAGGTGCCCGCCATCACCGAGCTCGCCGAGATCGATTTCAACCGGCCACGAGCAATTGCGGGTCTCGCGGCTGGCCATGGACGTCGTCGGCAGCAACGCCGATGTCTCGAAAGAGCCGGCATTCACCGAGGCCGTCGCGCACAAAGTCTATTACGGGCCGGTGTATTTCCGCCGCGAATCCGAGCCGTACATGACGCTGTCGCTCGCCGGCACGCGGCGCGATGCCGGCGTCAGCATCGCCCAGGTCAATCTGAAACTGATCGAAGATGTGCTGTCGCAGATCAAGTCCGTAGGACATGCGCGCGCCTATGTGGTCGACGCCCAGGGTCGTCTGATTGCTCATCCCGATATCAGCCTGGTGCTGCGCAACACCGATATGTCGCAACTCGTGCAGGTGCGCAGCGCGCACGCTGCTGGCGCTAGCAGCACGGCCGAGCAGGTGCAGGAAGCGACCGATATTCAAGGTCAGAAGGTGCTCACGGCTTACGCTACCGTCGCGCCGCTCGGTTGGCTGGTGTTTGTCGAAACGCCGATCGAGGAGGCTTACGCACCGCTCTACGCCTCCATCGAGCGCACCGGCATCGTCCTGCTCGGCGCGCTGGCGCTTGCGTTCATCGCCGGGATGTTTCTCGCCCGGCACATGGTGGTGCCGATCCAGGCATTGCGCGCCGGCGCGGCGCGCATCGGCTCGGGCGATCTTTCCCAACGCATCGCGATCAAGACCGGCGACGAAGTCGAGGCGCTGGCCGATCAGTTCAACGATATGGCTGGACGGCTCCAGGAATCGTATGCGGGCTTGGAGCGAAAAGTCGAGCAGCGCACCCAGGAACTGCGCGAATCGCTCGAAGGGCAGACCGCCACCTCGGACATTCTACGCGCCATTGCGGCCTCGCCCGGTGACGCCGAAGGCTCATTGCGCAAGATCGCCGAGACGACCGCGCGGCTGTTCGGCGCCGCCGGCGTTTCCTTCCGCATCGCCGAGGGTGAGGCTTTCAAATGGTCGGTCGGCGTCGGTCAGGGCGCGGAGCAGATCACTACCAGTCTCTATGACGACCCTGCGTTGCGTCCGACCGTTGGCGGCCGCAATTTGCCCGGCACAGTGGTCCGCGAAAACCGGCAGGTCCACTTGCCCGATCTCGACCACCTCGACGACGAGTTCGCGGATTGGCCCGGCCCTCCTGTGGCGCGCCGCGCCGGCATTCGCACCATGGTCGGTACGCCGCTGCGAACCAAGGGCAGCGCCATCGGTGCGTTTGCGGTTTACCGCAACGTGCCGCAGCCGTTCGAGCCGGCCGAGCTGCAATTGCTGCAGAGCTTCGCCGATCAGGCGGTGATCGCCATCGAGAATGCGCGACTGCTCACCGAGTTGCGCGAATCTCTGGCACAGCAGACGGCGACTGCCGATGTGCTGGGCGTGATCAACGTCTCAGGTGGTGACCTTCAGCCAGTGTTCGAGGTGATGGTGGAAAAGGCGCGGCGATTATGTGAGGCGGACGCAGGACATCTCGTACTTCCGGTTGGCGACGATTATCGAAGCGTTGCGGTCTCGGCGATGTCGACGGAGATGACGGAGCTGATCCAGTCAATATCATATGCGCCTGGCCGCGGGACGGCCATCGGCCGTGCCCTGGCGGAACGGCGTCCGGTACAGATCTCCGACATCGGCGCCGACAATGAGCATGCCGGCCGGGAAGCCGCACATAAAGGCTTCATAAGAACGATCCTAAGCGTACCGCTGCTCCGGGGGGGCGAGGCCATCGGCGCGTTCGGCCTCTCGCGCCAGCGTGTCGAGCCTTTCACTGAAAACCAGATCGAATTGGTGAAGAACTTCGCCGCGCAAGCCGTGATTGCCATAGAGAACGCGCGGCTGCTCACTGAACTGCGCGAAACGCTCGAGCAACAGATGGCGACGGCCGACGTGCTACGCGTCATCAGCTCGTCGCCCGGCGATTTGGCGCCGGTGTTCGCCTCTATTCTGGATAATGCCACCCGGATTTGCCAAGCAAGGTTCGGAAGTTTGTTCCTGCGCCAAGGCGAAGCGCTGCGCGTAGCTGCGCATCATGGTTCGCTCACGAAAGCCTGGGACGAGCAATGGCGGGTTGGAACGGTGCTAGAGCCCGACACTGGGCTACAGGCATTCCAGACCGTCGCGGGACGGCAGCCGATCCAGGTGTTGGACCTGAGTACAGCCCCTGCCTACCTCGCCGGCAATCCCAAAGCGGTCAACTCGGTCGAGGTCGGCGGCATTCGGACGATGCTCACCGTGCCGATGCTCAAGGACGGCGAGGCGATCGGCGTCATCACGGTCTTTCGCACCGAAGTCCGCGCATTCACCGACAAGCAAATTGCGCTTGTGACGAGCTTTGCCGCGCAAGCCGTCATCGCCATCGAGAACACCCGGCTCTTAAGCGAGTTGCGCGAGTTGCTGGCGCAGCAGACCGCAACCGCCGATGTGCTGAGTGTCATCTCCAGCTCGCCCGGCGACCTGCAACCCGTTTTTAACGCCATGCTGGAAAACGGAGCCCGCCTGTGCGAGGCCCAATTCGGCAACTTGTTGCTCCGCGAAGGTGAGATGCTCCGCATCAGCGCCATGTACAACATGACGCCGGAATTCACCGAGCGCTTTCAGCGTGAACCGGTCTTTCGCCCCGGTGCGCTGGCACCAATAACGCGCGCGCTCACAAATAAAGAGTTCGTCCACGTGGTCGATCTGAGGCAGGACGCGGCTTACAAAGAGCGTGATCCCCCGGTCGTCTCCGTGGTCGATGAAGGCGGAGCGCGCAGCATGATCGTGGTTCCGATGCTCAAGGAAGGCGAAGCGATCGGGGCGCTAAGCATCTTCCGGCAAGCGGTTCGGCCCTTTACCGACAAGCAGATCGCGCTGGTGACGAGCTTTGCCAGCCAGGCCGTGATCGCCATTGAGAACGCGCGCCTTCTCACCGCGTTGCGCGAGCGAACCGACGAACTTGGCCAGCTGGTTGAGGAGCTGCGCGCGCTGGGCGAGATCAGTCAGGCGGTCAATTCCACGCTTGACCTGCAAACCGTGCTCCAGACCATCGTTGCCAAGGCGGTGCAGCTTTCCGGCACGGAAGCCGGAGCGATCTACGTGTTCGACGAGACGCAGCGCGAGTTTCAGTTGCGCGCCACCTACGGCATGGAACAGGAGTTGATCGAGGAGCTGTCGCAGCGGCACATCGGGCTTGACGAGACCGTCGTTACCGCGGTGCTGGCGCAGCGCGAGCCACTGCAAATCTCCGATTTGCGCGAGGAAGCCCCGAATCCGATCAACGCGATCACGCTGCGCGCTGGCTACCGCGCACGAATGACCGCGCCGCTCTATCGCGGCGAGGATATCGTCGGCCTATTGGTCGTCCGCCGCCGCGCTCCCGGCGCGTTTTCGCAAAACACCGTCGAGCTGGTGAAGACATTTGCCGCGCAATCGGCGTTGGCGATTCAGAATGCGCGGCTGTTCCACGAGATCGAGGACAAGAGCCGCGAGCTGGAAGTGGCCAGCCGGCATAAGTCGCAATTCCTGGCCAATATGAGCCATGAGTTGCGCACGCCGCTGAATGCCATTCTCGGCTACACCGAACTGATCCTCGACGAGATTTACGGTGAAGTGCCGGAAAAGGCGCGCGGTGTACTGGAGCGTGTGCAGACCAACGGCAAGCACCTGCTCGGGTTGATCAATGATGTTCTCGATCTCTCCAAGATCGAGGCCGGCCAGCTGTCGCTGTCATTGTCTGAGTATTCGCTCGCGAACCTCGTCTACGGGGTCTACGCGGCGGTCGAACCGCTGGCGGCGAAGAAGGAACTCGCTCTGACGACCAAGATTGCGCCGAGCTTGCCGGCCGGGCATGGCGACGAGCGCCGTCTCTCCCAGGTGCTGCTCAATCTGGTCGGGAATGCAATTAAATTTACCGACAAGGGCGAAGTCGCAATCGAGGCCTCGCTCGCCGACGGCTCATTCCGATTGGCCGTGCGCGACTCAGGGCCGGGCATTGCCGCGGCCGATCAGGTGAAAATCTTCGAAGAGTTCCAGCAGGTCGACAATACGCTCACCAAGCAAAAAGGCGGAACCGGACTGGGCCTCGCCATCTCCAAACGCATCGTCGAAATGCACGGCGGCCGCATCGTCGTGGACTCGGAACTTGGCAAAGGCTCGACTTTCACCATCAATCTGCCGGTCAACGTCCGGGCCGAAGCACGAGTGTGATGGGCGTCACGCCTTTTGCATCGTTTATCCCATAGCCTTCGGCTCATGATTCCGGGTCAAGCGGGTGATACCGAAGTTCCGTAGGCGTAACAGTCGCGGGAATTCGGCGAAGGCGGCAGTATTTGAGGGCTGAGGGGAGCTAAAAATGTCGAACAAATTACGGACGACTCTGGTCGCGATTGCGATCGCGGCGATTGCGAGCACGGCTTACGCTGCAGGAAAGTCCAGCGGCGGCGGTCACAGTTCCGGCGGCGGGCATAGCGCAGGCGGCGGGCATAGTTCCGGCGGGCATAGTTCCGGCGGTCATAGTTCCGGCGGCAGCCACGGTGGATCGTCGCATGCCAGCAAGGGCGGTGACAAAGGCGGCAAGGGAAAGGGCGGCAAGGAAGCTAAGCATCACGGCAAGGGCAAGGGAGGTAAGGGTCACGGCTGGGAGGACGGCAAAGTCTTCGCCGGTTTCGCCGGGGCCTACCGCAACGGGCTTTTTTGGCTGGCTTGGCCGTTCGCTTACTACGCGACCCCCGATCAGCTGGCGTTGTCCTGCAGTGAGGACGCCAAGGATGTCGCCAGCCTTCCTGTAGACCAGTTTGGCCAAGCCGTTCAGCCGACCGGCGATGCCGCTGCAGCACTCGACGATCTTGGGCTTAATGCGGCCAAGGGCGTGCAGGGTATCAAGATCGCTTGCCCGGGAGAAATGCCGCTGACCGCTCCGGGCCGAATGGAGGCGATGCAACGGCGCATCGAGGCCATGCTCACTGCCGTCGACGGCGTACAGGGCCCGCTCGACAAATTCTACGGTTCGTTGAACGACGAGCAAAAGGCGCGCGTCAATGCCATTACCGGCGGGTTGGCGCAAAAGACCGAGGCGGAATATGCCGACGACATGGAAGGCTGCGGTCCCTCTATGCTGGCGGACCTGGAGCTGCCGGCGGCTGACATCGATCGCGCGGTCCACCTGACCGATCCGCAGCGGGCAAGCCTCGTGGCGCTACAGAACACCGACACGCAGGCCGCCGCCGATCTGCTGAAAGCGACGTGCGGCCTCGATAGGCCGATCACGCCGACGGGGCGGCTTATGGCGGAGCACAAGCGGCTCGAAGTCATGTTGGATGCGGCGAAGTCGGTCGGCGCGGCCATCAACGATTTCTACGGCACGCTATCTGACGAACAGAAAGCCAAGCTCGAGGCGATTGGCCCGATCCTCGTGGGCGATGATGAGCCCGAGCCTGAAGTCCACGGGCCGGTGGTGCGCAAAATAGGCCCGCCGCCGATCGGAGCCCTCATTCGGCAATTCGTGCCGTTCAGGTGATCTTCGATTACGCTCAATCGTCGTAATCTGCAGGCATTGTCGCGGCGCCCCTCCAAACCGGCGGGGCGCCGTTTTTATCGTCCGGCGAAAGAAAAACTATTCGCGAGATTAGAAGTTTTCACTCGGCCCGGCTAAGCGCAGGTTTATAGTGTTCGGCGTTCGCCAGTTGTTTTAAACCCGGGAATAAAATGACCAGCATCAATGATCGGCTCATTCCGGCGCGATCCGGCGCCGTTATCAGCACTTGGCGCACGCCAACGCTCATTATCGGGTTCGGCTGCCTGATCTCGCTGATGTCGTTTGGTCCGCGTTCCTCGCTCGGCTTTTTTCTGACACCGATGTCGGCGGCCCATCATTGGGGCCGCGATGTGTTCGCCTTCGCGCTCGCGCTGCAGAACCTGCTCTGGGGCATCGGCCAGCCGCTCGCTGGCATGATCGCCGACCGCTACGGCGCCGGTCGGGTGTTTTGCGTCGGCGGGCTGATGTATGCCGCGGGCCTCGCGCTGATGGCGCATGCCAGCAGCGCCCCGCTACTGGATCTTTCGGCCGGCGTATTGGTCGGCTTCGGCCTGTCCGGCACCTCGTTCATGGTCATTCTGGCGGCGTTCGCGAAATTATTGCCGCCGGAACGGCGCTCGGTCGCATTCGGTTTTGGCACGGCTGCAGGCTCGTTCGGCCAATTCCTCTATTCACCCGTCGCGGTCGCGCTGATGGATAATTTCGGCTGGCAACAAACGCTGACGATCTTCGCCGCAAGCACGCTCGTCGTGCTGCCATTGTCCCTGGGGCTGGCCACGCCAAAGACCGACGGGAGCAGGGGGCCGGCGCAACAATCGTTACGTCATGCGCTCGGCGAAGCTTTTGGGCATCGTTCGTATCTCATGCTGGTGCTGGGTTTTTTCACTTGCGGCTTCCAGCTCGCCTTCATCACCGTGCATTTGCCGTCGTATCTGATCGACCGCGGCCTATCGGCGACGGTAGGCGGCTGGACGCTGGCGACGATCGGGCTGTTCAACATCGTCGGCTCTATCTCGTCCGGCTGGCTCGGCGACCGTATGCCGAAGCGCTATCTGCTGTCGTTCATTTATTTCGTGCGCGCCGCCGCCATCTTCGCTTTCATTACGATTCCGATCACGCCGGTGACCTGTATCGTCTTCGGCGCCACCATGGGCCTGATGTGGCTGTCGACCGTGCCACCGACCAACGGCATCATCGCCGTCATGTTCGGAACACGCTGGCTGGCGACACTTGGCGGCTTTGCCTTCCTCAGCCACCAGATCGGCGGCTTCCTCGGCGCCTGGCTCGGCGGCATCGTGTTCGACCGCACCGGTTCCTACGATATGGTGTGGTGGCTTTCGATCCTGTTCGGCGTGCTGTCGGCGCTGATCAACATGCCGATCGTGGAGAAACCTGTTGCGCGTGCGGCGGTCGCGCCGGCTTGATGATCACCGATGGCTGAAAGCGCCAGCCCAGGCTCCACGGCGCGGACGTTCGTTATGGTGACGGCCGCGCTTGCATTTGTGCTCGTGGGCACGGGATGGCTTTGGGCTCACTACGGTACGGCAGTTTTTTTTGAAACCATCCGCGCCGGATTTATCGCTTGCTTCGGCTAAGCGGACCAGCCGGCGCGCTTGGTGATAAATGCAGCATTCCAAGCGCAGTTCGCCAAATACGATTGCGCCTGGGCGGATCAGATGCTGTCGCCGACTGCGGCTTGTTGACTTAGATCGATAAAAGGTGCGGGATTAAGCGGAAAAGACTGTCACGGGGTGATGTCTGCGCCCTCAGGCACCGGTAAATCGAGGCGCTCTCTACCCCAGCTGTTTCGTAGGAGGATAGCACAATGGCAAGCCAGAAATGGACGGAGTGGAACGTTTCACTAGAGCAAGTTGAAGAACAGATGAGAGAGGAAGTTCGCAAAGCGGCGGACAAATACTTCGACCAGTACCTGGGGTTTTTTCAAAAAGCTGTTTCAGCTTACCCGTTGGCCGGGACCGAGCTGGGCGAAAAAACAAAGGAATGCGTCGAGAAGAATACAGCGATGGCTCGCGACTACGTGCATAAGCTGAGCCAGGCAAAGGATTTGATGGAAGTCGTGCCGATACACACCGAATTCATGCACTCTCAAATGGAGTCATTTGGCAAGCAGGTAAAAAGTTTCGGCGAAACTTATACCAAAGCGGCAGCGGATTTGCTCAATACGCCTTTGAAAACGAACAGCTGATCAGGCGACCGTTGCGGCTTTGCGCTTCGTGGTTATGATTGTCTGAGCAACGAAATAGCAGTACCTCGGCCGGCCGGCTTATGCCTCCCGGCAGTAGCCGATAAACTGTAGCGTCACCTCACGCCGGTGTGGGCGGTGGCGATGCTCGGCGACATAAATGCCCTGCCAAGTGCCGAGATTGAGCGCGCCGCCGATGACCGGGATATTGAGCGAGACGCCGTTGATCATGGATTTGATGTGGGCCGGCATATCGTCGGGTCCCTCGACGTCGTGGATCCAGGTGGCATCGGCCGGCGCCATGCGGTTGAGTGCGGTGACGAGATCGCGGCGCACATCGGCGTCGGCGTTCTCCTGAATAACGAGCGACGCCGAAGTGTGACGGAGAAAAAGCGTGAGCGCGCCGTCGCGCGCTTTGCTCTCGTTCAGAAATCGCTCGACCTCGGCGGTAATCTCGAAGAACCCTTCGCCGGGGGTTTCGATCGTAAGCACCGCGGTGGCGATGGTTTCCGCGCGCGCCGTGCGGACGGCGGAAAGGTTGAGATGCACCAAACGTTCAGCTCTTGTTGTTCAGCACTTGTTTCTGCGCGCGAACGATGGCGTCGACCAGCTGATGCCACATCTTGCCGACCATCGCCACCATGCGGTCGATATCGGGATTGCTCTTCAGCCGCGGCAAGCGATCGCCGTCGCGCACGATCGGCGGTTCCGGCATCATGCCGCTCGGCAAGGGTAGGCCGCGCGTGAGCATATCCTTTTTGAGCGCGGCGTTTTCCCTGCGCAGCCGCGCAATCTCGTTCTCGAGCACGGCCCGATCTTCCGGCACCGCCTGACACGCCCAGCCGACGGTGCGCTGGCTGCACACTGAAACTTCGCCGGTCTGGGTATCGAGGCGCAAAAAGCCTTGGGCCACTTTGTTGAACGTGTAACGTCCACCGCCGCTGTCCGGCGTCGCGTCATCCGCGAGCGCGGGCGCGATCAAACAAAGGCCGGCGATGACAGTGGCGAAGACCGTTTTGGTCATCATTTCCCCGCTGGCGCAACGAAGACGGCTGCGAGATTACCGATCCGCTCCGGCCCGGATACCATCCGCCGGACCATTTTAGCGGCAATCGCTTCGCGCTGCACAATCGCGCTTCGGAAATCTATCAGCAGCGGCCCGTATCTCTCATTCTTTCAGGGTGTTAGCATTAACGACGGTTTCTTGACTTGGCGGAACCCAATCAGTAAGGTCCGCGCGGCTTCAGGGGGCGGGCCCGTCTCGATTGCCGGCAAGCCGCGAGTGTCGAACAGATGAGCGACGGCACGCGCGAGAATGGCAGTCGTGACAAGGCGCACACCGATGAAGCCGCCCTCTCCGCGAGACTCCAGCGTCTCGGCGAAGGTCTAGGCCAGGCGCGAGGCCGTGCCGAGCCTAAGTCTTCGGATGGTCCTGGTGGAGATCGGGCCGCGACTGCATCGGGCTACGCCAGGGGCTTCCGGCTCTCGAGCGAACTCGTTGGAGGCGTGCTGGTCGGCGCCGGCCTTGGCTGGCTGATCGACCGGGTGCTCGGCATCTCGCCCTGGGGGTTTATCGTATTTCTCTTGCTCGGCTTCGTCGCGGGCGTGCTCAACGTGATGCGCTCCGCCGGAGTCGTCCCCGGCCCAACGGCCGGTGACGGCACTTCGGGAGGCCGGAAACAATGACGGCGAGTTTGCGCACGGCGGCAATGCACTCATGACGATCGATCCGATCCATCAGTTTCAGATCCACAACATCGCGCCGTTGTTCTCGATCGGCCGTCATCAGATCTATTTCACCAATTCCGCGCTGTTCATGCTGATCATCGTTCTGTTGGTTTCGACACTCTTGATCGCAACACCGCGCGCGCTAATACCAGGCCGACTGCAGTCGATGGCGGAAATGTCTTATGAGTTTGTCGCCAATACGGTGCGTGGCTCGGCCGGCACCGAGGGAATGAAGTTCTTTCCCTTCGTGTTTACGCTTTTCATGTTCGTCCTGTTCGCCAACATCATCGGCCTCATTCCGTATTCCTTCACGGTGACGAGCCAGCTGATCGTCACGGCAACGCTGGCGCTCGCGGTCTTCTTTATCGTCGTTATCTACGGATTTTGGCGGAACGGCTTAGGCTTCCTGAAACTGTTCGTGCCCAAGGGCGTGCCGATCTATATCCTGCCGGCGATCGTGGTGATCGAGGTGCTATCGTTTATCTCGCGACCGATTTCCCACAGCGTGCGGCTGTTCGCCAACATGTTGGCCGGCCACATCACGCTGCAGGTATTTGCCGGTTTCATTATCATGCTTGCGGGTTTCGGCATTGCCGGCTGGTTCGGCGCGGCGCTGCCGCTGATCCTTGTCATCATGCTTACCGCGCTCGAGTTTCTGGTCGCGTTCCTGCAGGCCTACGTCTTCGCAATTCTCACCTGCATCTATCTCAACGATGCGATACACCCGAGCCACTGACGGCTCGATTTTGCAACCTCGAAAAGGAGCTTTGTTATGGATCCGACTGCCGCAAAATACATTGGTGCGGGCATCGCCTGTATCGGCATGGGCGGCGCCGGCGTCGGCGTGGGTATCATCTTCGGCAATTATCTGGCCGCGGCACTGCGCAATCCTTCAGCAGCGCAGGGTCAGTTCGGCAATTTGATTTTCGGGTTCGCCATCACCGAAGCGCTCGGCATTTTCTCGCTGCTGATCGCGCTTCTGCTGCTGTTCGGGCTCTGACGTCCGCATGGCCTCGCCGACTGCCCATACCGAGGCGCCAGCTGAAGAGCACGCGTTTCCGCCGTTCCAGTCGGAGCATTTTCCCTCACAACTGCTCTGGCTGGTGCTGACCTTTCTGCTGCTCTACGTGCTGATGTCGCGGATTGCGTTGCCGCGCATCGGCTCGATTTTTGCCGAGCGGAGCAAGCGCATCTCCGACGATCTCGCGGCGGCCAATCGGTTCAAGGAGCAATCGGAAGCGGCGAACGCCGCCTATCAGAAAGAACTCGCCGACGCGCGCGGACGTGCGCAGGCGATTGCCAATGAGACGCGCGATAAGCAGGCGGCCGAAGCCGCTGCGACCAACAAACGGCTCGAGGCTCAGCTCCACGACAAGCTCGTGGCGGCCGAACAGTCGATCGCCGGAACGCGTACAGCTGCGATGCAGAACGTCGGCACCATCGCCGCCGAGACGGCTGTGGCCATCGTCGAACGGCTGATCGGGACGACACCGAATCCGCAGGACGTCGCCGCAGCCGTGGGCGATGTAAGCAAGCGATAAGGTCCGCCATGCCTATGCCTGAAGCCGAAGCCTGGGTCGCCATCGCCTTCGTCATCTTCCTCGGCCTCCTCATTTACATGGGCGCGCACCGCCGGGTGATCGACGGGATCGATGCGCGGCAGGCCCGGATCAAATTTGAACTCGACGAAGCGGTGCGGCTGCGGCAGGAGGCCCAGTCAGTGCTGGCCGAATACGAACGCAAGGGGCGCGAGGCCGAAGGCGAAGCCGCTTCCATCATCGCTGGCGCCAAAGCCGAGGCTGAGCGGCTCGCCGTCGAAGCCAAAGCGAGGATGGAAGATTTCGTCGTGCGCCGGACCAAGATGGCCGAGGCCAAGATCGCCCAGGCTGAGGTACAGGCGCTGGCCGACGTCCGCGCCGCAGCGGCCGACACGGCGGTCGCCGCCGCCGAGCGCATTCTCAGCGCTGCAGCCAAGGGCAGGGTGGCCGAGGACTTGCTCGCCCGCGGCATCGAGGACGTAAAGAAGCGGTTCAACTGAGCCGTTGCGGACGCCTGCGGGGCTGGCGCAGAGCGCTTCGCGAATAATCTTGTGAGTAGCGTCCTGACGGTCTTTGCTTACCTCCGCCGCCGCGTATGGTCGGGCGGGGTGCTTCGATCAGGGCGGTACTACGGCCGATTTTCGGGGCCGGACTATCGGGGGGACCTGTGGTCATCTTCGATTGTAACGGCGTGCTTGTCGACAGCGAGCCGATTGCCAATGCGGTGTTGGCCGACGCCTTCGTGCGGGCCGGCGTCAATGTGACCGCCGATACGCTGGCGCGCCGGTTTCATGGCCGCCGGTTTTCGGATATTTGCACCGTGATCGAGGCTGCGACAAAACGAAAACTTCCGACCGATTTTGCGGCGACGGTTACGGGGACGATGCATGAGCGTTTGCGCACCGAGTTGCGCGCCGTTCCACATGCCGTCCACGCGCTGACCTGGATTCGCGGGCCGAAGGCGGTGGCATCGTCCTCCACGCTCGATCGCATTCGCTTGAGCCTCGAAGTCACCGACCTTCTGCGCTTCTTCGAGCCGCGCCTGTTCTCCGGGGATTTCGTGACCAAAGGAAAACCCGCGCCCCACCTTTTTCTGCTCGCCGCCGGGCAACTTGAGGTCGATCCGGCCGACTGCATCGTGGTCGAGGATTCGCCTGCCGGAGTTGCTGCGGCGAGTTCGGCGGGCATGAGACCGATTGGTTTTGTCGGACGCAGCCGGACCGAGGGCCGCCTCGCACGCGACCTCCTTGCCGCCGGTGCGCGCACCGTGATCGCCGACTTGCGTGCCTTGAAGGCCGCCATCATTGACCTGCGAGGTTGGTAGTCGTCATTCCGGCGCCGAGCCAATTGGCGATCGCGCGCTGGTGCGCTTTGCAGCTCTGCGCGCAGCCGCGAATGATCCGCAACTCCGTCAGTTAGCGCTGGCAGACGGCTGAGGCTTTAGCTTCGGCTTCTTGTGAGCTCGCGGCGTCGGCGGTTCTTTTTGCTTGTCCTGCGATTGGGCCGAGAGCGGGTCGAAGCCGACATAGACGATGTAATCATCGAGGTATGACATCGGCGTCGGCAGCGGAAAAGTCATGCCCTGCTCAACGTGTGTAAACACGCCGCCGTCATTACTTCCAACCGCGACTGGAATGCGAATGAACTTGGTCGCGACCGGCCGTGCGCCTCCCGGCGTTTCCTGCACGACGGCGATGCGCAATGGTACCTCGACCTGTCCGGGTCCACCCAAGGGTCCGGGGATAACTCGTCCCTGCACGCCGATCCGCATCACCAGATTGCCGCTGACCACGGCACAATCGCGGGCTTCGCGCGTGAATTCGCCTTGATACTTCAAGGCCATTGCTGACTTAGTATTGCTGTCCGCGGCGATGCTGAGTGTCGATGCGCCCTGGCGGACTTCGACGGGCGGGCAATTGACGTCCGATTGCGCCCCGGTAGCGGTTTGCCGAGCCTTTGCCGATGTGCCGGTGAAGAAGTCGGCGATTGAACCCGATCCTGCGAAGCCGCGCGAGTTATCCGCAGGCTCGGCTGCCGGCAGGCCAAGGCCGCCGCCGCTGGAGCATGCACCTGCAAAAAGCGCGAACAAAAGCGAGCCCGCGAGCAAAGCGCGGGCGTACAACGGCTTTCGACGGTCAGTCCCCGGCATTCCCCCGTCACTCTTCGCCAATACCCACCGATGCCTTTGTTATATCAAGCGAACCGTGGCCATCCCAAGGCGGCGTCGGGCGCGTGGTTAAGGGCGACCTCGCCAAAGAATTCCGCCCGAGACCCCGCGCGGTCAAGGTTTCGAATCCCTCAAACGCGCGTAAAGCAGGTGGTCCTGCCAGATGCCGTTGATGCAGAGATATTCGCGCGCATAGCCTTCGCGGACGAAGCCGGTGTTTTCCAGCAACCGGATCGAGCCGTTGTTGGTCGGAATACAGGCCGCTTCCAGCCGATGCAGCCGCAGTGTGCCGAAGGCAAACGGGATAAGCGCGCGCACGGCCGCCGTCATGTAGCCATTGCGTGCGAATGGATGCCCCATCCAGTAACCCAGGCTGCCGGCCTGCGCGACGCCGCGGCGGATGTTGGCAAGCGTCAATCCGCCAAGCATGACATTGTCGGAACTACGGAAGATCAGGAGGGCATAGCCTTGGTCGGTGCGCAGATCCTCGGCGTAGCGTCTGATGCGGCGGCGAAAGGCGCTCCGGCTCAAGTCGTCGGCCGGCCACGTCGGTTCCCAGGGCGTCAGAAATTCGCGGCTTTGCTCCCGCAACGCCGCCCAGTCGCCGTAGTCGGTAGTTTGCGGCGTGCGCAGGACGACGCCTTCGCCGACAATTGACGGCAGCGGTTCGGCGAAGTTGATGGTGCGGAAGAAAGCCATTGCGCCATCATGCGGCCCGGAGGGTCAGAGTCTCGGCAATGGCTGCCGCGCTTTCAAGCCCCGACCCCAATCCCAACACCGCTATTGCGGGCTTGCCGCGGGCGATCAGCGCGCACCCAGCGGCGCGCGCGCTCTCGACCGTCACCGCTTCAACCTTCTGCACCACTTCGGCGAGCGGGATCGGCCGGCCCCACACCATCATCTGGCGCGCGAGCTGTCCGATGCGCTCGCCGGAACTCTCCAACGCCATCAGCAGTCCGGCCTTCATCTGCGCCTTGGAACGCGCGATTTCCGCTTCGGAAATCGTCTCCGCGGCTTTGGCGATCTCGTCGACAACGAGTTGCATCAGCCCCGAAGTGTCGGCTGCATCGGTGCCGGCATAGAGCCCGAACATGCCGACGTCGGAGTAGGGCGCGTGGAATGAATAGATCGAGTAGCACAGGCCGCGCTTCTCGCGCGCCTCCTGGAAAAGCCGGGACGACATGCCGCCGCCGAGAATGTTGGTGAAGGTCTGCAGGCTGTACAGCGACGGGTCAGTCTGGGGCACGCCGGGCAGCGCAAGAGCGATGTGCACCTGTTCAAGCTCGCGCTTTTCGACATGAGCGCCGCCGCCAAACCGCGCCCCGGTCGGTGAAGGCCCGGCGGGTCCGTTGAAGCTCGCGAAGTGTTTTTCCGCCTCGGCGACCACGGCCGCATGGTCAACCGCACCGGCGGCGGCGATCACGATATCCGGGCCGCGATAATGCCGGGTGAGGTAGTCGCGCAATTTTCCGCCGTCGAACGAGCGCACCGTCTTTGGCGTGCCGAGTATGGAGCGGCCGAGCGGCTGATCGGGAAACGCGATGGCCTGCAGATGCTCGAAAATAAGATCGTCGGGCGTATCGGCGACGGCGCCGATTTCCTGCACGATCACGTTCTGCTCAAGCGTGAGTTCGTCGCGGGCGAAGGCCGGCTCGGACAGAATATCTGCCAAGACATCGAGCGCGAGCGGCACATCGGCTTTGAGCACGCGCGCGTAATAGGCGGTGCTCTCGGCGCTGGTCGCCGCGTTGAGATCGCCGCCGACGGCCTCGATTTCCTCAGCGATCTGCCGAGCGGTCCGCCGCCGTGTGCCTTTGAACGCCATATGTTCGAGAAAATGCGAGATGCCGTGCTCGTCGTGGCGTTCGCTGCGGCTGCCGGTATTGACCCAGACGCCCAGTGAAGCGGTTTCCAGATGCGGCATCGTGTCGGTCACCACGTTGATGCCCGATTTCAAGGTCGTCACCGCCACGCTCATGCCGCCGCTCCTTCTTGTGCGGCACGGCTTGTCGCAAGGACAAAACGCTCAACCGCAGACTGATCGGCCGGCAGCGCCGTGACGCGCTCCGGCCGTTGACTAAGGTCCGAAAGCCATTCCGGCAGCGGCGGTTTCGCGCCGCAGGCTGCTTCGACTGCCTCGGGGAATTTTGCCGGATGCGCGGTCGCCAGCACCACCATCGGCACGGCGGGATCGCGCGGTTCCTTTTCGGCCACCGCAATGCCGACCGCGGTATGCGGGTCGACGAAATTGCCAGTCTCGCGTTTGACCGTGCGCATGGTCGCGGCGACTTCTTCTTCGTCGGCGCGATCCGCCGTGAACAGCGTGCGGATCTGCGACAGCGCCGGCGTCGACAGAGTAAATCGCCGCGATTGCGCCAGCGAACCCATCAGCGCCCGGACGGCGCCGCTGTCTCGGTCGGAGGCATCGAACAGCAAGCGTTCGAAATTGGATGCCACCTGGATGTCCATCGACGGCGACGTGGTCGCGACCACGTCACGCAACTCGTAAGTTCCGGTGGCGAGCGTCCGCGCCAGGATGTCGTTGACGTTGGTGGCTATGACCAGCCGTTCGATCGGCAATCCCATCCGCTGCGCGACGTAGCCGGCGTAGATGTCGCCAAAATTTCCGGTCGGGACGGTGAACGCGACTTTGCGATGCGGAGCGCCGAGCGAGACCGCCGCGGTGAAGTAATAGACCGCCTGCGCGACGATGCGTGCCCAGTTGATCGAATTGACGCCGGAGAGGTGCACGCGGTCGCGAAAAGCGGAATGATTGAACAGACCCTTCACGATCGCCTGGCAGTCATCGAAGGTCCCGTCGATGGCGATCGCATGGACGTTGGCGGCCGTTGCCGTCGTCATCATCTGCCGCTGAACGGCGGAAATCCGCCCGCGGGGAAACAGCACGATCAAGTCGACCTGACCGCGGTCGCGGAATGCTTCGACCGCGGCGCCGCCGGTGTCGCCTGAGGTCGCAACCGCAATAGTGCGGCGCTCGCCGCGGGCGGCCAGCGCGTGATCCATCAGCCGCGCCAACAGCTGCATCGCCACGTCCTTGAAGGCGAGCGTCGGGCCGTGGAACAGTTCCAGCGCAAAGGTATTGACGCCGAGTTGCGCGAGGGGAGCGACCGCGGGGTGGCGGAAAGTGCCGTAGGCCTCACGTGCCATCCGGGCGAGATCGGCGTCGCGGATCGAATCGGCGGTAAAAGGCCGGATCACCTCGACCGCGACTTCGGCATAGGGCCGGCCAGCGAAGCCAAGGATGGTCGCATGATCGAGCCGCGGCCAGGCTTCGGGCACATAAAGACCGCCGTCCCGGGCAAGGCCCGCGAGCATTGCCTCCGCAAATCCCAGTGCCGGGGCTTCGCCTCTGGTCGAAATATGCCGCAACCGATAGCTTCCCTGCTGCCCCAAGCCGTTTGGGACACGTCTAACCTGTTGATTTTCCGAGATGTTCGCTGCGGGCGGCACGTCGCCGCCCGTCCCGGACCAGAGCCACAATTATAGAAGGGCGGGCCCTTTCACAAGGAAGACGAAGGCGCGTTGCCGGGGTCCTCGCGACGTCCTTCGCGGCCGGATTTGACCGACCAGGCGACGAACAGTACGGCAAGAACGAGTGCCAGGCCGTACCAGGTCACCGCGTATTGCAGGTGGTTGTCCGGCAGGCTGGGCACGAGTTTGCCCGGTTGCGGCCACCCGCCCGTCGGTACCGGTGCTTCCTGCTCAACGTAGAATGGAGCAATGGGACCCCAGCCCTTCGCGGTGGCCATCAATGCCGGGTCGCGAACGAACCACACATTCTCAGCGAGATTGGCGTTCGGGGTGAACCAATGCGATGCCTCCGGCCAGCGCATCGTTCCAGTGATCTCGACAATTCCGGGCGTCGCCCGGTTTGATAGTGTCTTTGCTTCCGAAGCGGGCAGGAAGCCACGATTGACGACGACGATGCCGCCGTCGGCCAGCCGGGCTGGGGTGAACACCCAGAAGCCCTGACCCTTTACGTCCGGGCGAAAGGCGGAAGCGGACGCGAAGACGAACGCCTCTTTGGTGGTTTCGAACTGGGCGTTGAACCTCACGCGGCGGTATTCGTCGCTCGCTTGATCGAGCGTAGGCCACGTCCCCGGCGGGGGTATCAGTTCAGGCGGCGCTTGCAGGCGCTCCATCAGCGTCGCGATCAATTGCTCTTTCCAGGCTTTGCGCTGGATTTGCCAAGTGCCGAGCGCGACCAGAACCGCAAAGGCGAGCATCGCCGGAACAAGCAGGCCTCGCCACGAACGCCGCCTTTCAGGTTTTGCTGTTGTCGGCGCACTCACGGTTCGCCGGCGCCGAACCGACTCTCCGCGGCCTTGTGATGATATTGCAGCGCGATCAAAAGCCCTTTCATTGAACGCAGCGGGCCAAGCGTGACAATGAGAATAAGCGGCAACCACAGCGCTGCATGCACCCAGAACGGCGGCTGATACACGACCTCGGTGATCAATGCGGCGGCGACGACAATGAACCCGGCGAACAGGATGATGAAGACCGCTGGTCCGTCGCCGGCGTCAGCAAAACCGTATTCGAGGTCGCAGACCTCGCAGCGCGGCCGAAGAGTCAAAAACCCGCGGAACAGTTTGCCCTTGCCGCACCGTGGACAGGCGCAGAGCAATCCGGCAAGGATCGATCCTGAAAGCGTGTTGATCGTTTTTTCGGTCATATACATTTTCGGCCAGTTATGCTTTCGCCCGGCCGCTCGTCCCCGCGCAAGCGGGGACCCAGTCTCTTTGACCTTCCGCCTGGATTCCCGCCTTCGCGGGAATGAGCGGATGAATCGTTATGCGCCAGCGCTATTCCGGCAACGGCACGCCGCCGCCCCAGACGTAGATGCAGGCGAACAGGAACAGCCACACCACGTCAACGAAGTGCCAATACCAGGCGGCAAACTCAAAGCCGAGATGCTGGGTCGGCGTGAATTGGCCGGCGACCGCGCGGACCAGGCAGACGATCAGGAAGATCGAGCCGATGATGACATGGGCGCCATGGAAACCGGTCGCCATGAAGAACGTGGCGCCGTAGATGTTGCCCGAATAGTGAAACGCCGCATGCGCGTACTCGTAAGCCTGAACGCAGGTAAAAGTCATGCCGAGCGCGATGGTGCAGATGAGACCCCAAATCAGTCCCTTGCGGTTGTTTTCAAGGAGCGCGTGATGCGCCCATGTCACCGTCGTGCCGGAGGTGAGTAGGATCAGCGTATTCAGGAGCGGCAGGTGCCATGGATCAAACGTGTGAATGTCCTTCGGGGGCCACACGCCACCAAGGAAAGCGGTCCGCGCCACGTCTTTCAGCTCTGCCGGGAACAGCGCGGTGTTGAAGTAGGCCCAGAACCAGGCAACGAAGAACATCACCTCCGAGGCGATGAACAGGATCATCCCGTAGCGGTGTGATATCTGCACGACCTGGGTATGGTCGTGCTCGACTTCGGCTTCGTGGATCACATCGCGCCACCAGCCGATCATGGTATAGGCGACGCCGATGCCGCCGACGCCGAGAATGATCGGGGCGTAGGCGACGATGCGATGCATCCACAAGATCAGCCCGAACGCAGTGATGAATGCGGAAACGGCGCCGATCGCCGGCCACGGACTGGGATTGACCAGGTGATAGTCGTGGTGCGGTTTGGCGTGTGCGGCATCGGCCATCGTCGTCTTCTCCACGTTGGCGCGACCTTAAGGGCGCGCCGCCTTGTTGCCTCTAGATACGACCGGACTTCGCCGGCGTTTCCCCCTCCACCGCCGCCTGATCCGGTACGTGCACCGGATAGAAGGTGTAGGAGAGCGTGATGAGTTTGACACTGTTCTGCTCGGCGTCGTCGGCGAGCTTCGGATCAACATAGAACACCACCGCCATGTCGCGCTTCTCGCCCGGCTTCATGGTCTGTTCGGTGAAGCAGAAACAGTTGATCTTCTCGAAATAGATGCCGGTGGTCGACGGACTAACGTTGTAGCCGGCCTGTCCCGCGGTCACGCGGGCGGCCTCGTTGGTAACGGCGTAGTAGACCGTGACGACCTGGCCGAGCTTGACGTCGATGGTTCTGCGCTCCGGCTCGAACCGCCACGGCAGTCCAGCAGCGACGTTGGAGTCGAAGCGCACCGTGATGGTGCGCTCGGAGATGTGCGTGGGTGCCGCCTTAGCCACTTGGGTCGTGCCGCCATAGCCGGTGGTGCGGCAAAACCACGAATAGAACGGTACTGCCGCGAACGACAGTCCGACCATCGACGCCACCAGCCCGCCGCAGCAGAAGGCGACGAGAACGTCGCGGCGGAGCTTCGGCCGCGTATGCGGTGTTTCAGTGCTCATCGGTCTGTCGGGTCATAGCGGACGAACCAGCACTCCCGGTCCCTTCACCAGCGTCACGATGTAGAACAGCACAACGAGTACGCCAAGCGCGACCGCAATCGCGATCGAGCGGGCGCGCCGGGCGCGCAATTGCTGATCGGTGAGTTTGATGCCGGTTTCCGGCTTCTCATCGTTCATGATTGCGTCCGTCATCATGCCGCGAACCGGCCGATCAGCTCTACGGAAACGCGGTCGACCAGCAGCATGGCAAACAACAGGAACAAATAAAGGATCGAGAAGGCGAACATCTGCTTGCTGGCAGCATAACCGCTTCGTTCGGCGCGGACCCGGAACGCCAGCGCGACCATGGCGGCGCCCGCCACGACCGCCACAACGCCGTACACCGCGCCGGTGTAACCGAGAAACCACGGCGCGGCGCCAAGCGGCGCGAGGACAAGTGTGTAAAACAGGATCTGGCGCCGCGTCGCCGGCTCGCCCGCGACCACGGGCAACATCGGGACCCCGGCGCGCGCGTAATCCCCGGAGCGGAACAGTGACAGCGCCCAGAAGTGCGGTGGCGTCCAGAAGAAGATGATCAGGAAGAGGAGCGTGGGCTCGATCGCGATACTGCCGGTTGCCGCGGCCCAGCCGATCATCGGCGGCAGTGCGCCCGCGGCGCCGCCGATGACGATATTCTGCGGGGTCGAGCGCTTGAGCCACATCGTGTAGACGAAGACATAAAAGCCGATCGACACCGCAAGCAGGGCGGCTGCGGTCACATTGACCAGCAGACCGAGCACCACCACCGCGCCGACCGCCAGCGTGACGCCGAAGGCGAGCGCTTCACCCGGTGCGATGCGTCCGACCGGAACCGGCCGCGCCGAGGTTCGCTCCATCAGCGCGTCGATGTCGGCATCGTACCACATGTTGAGCGCACCGGCAGCGCCCGCGCCGACCGCGATGCATACCAGTGCCGTGAAGGCGATGACCGGATGCAGATGGACCGGCGCGATCAGGAGGCCGACCAATGCCGTGAATACCGCAAGCGACATCACTCGCGGCTTCATCAGCTCCAGATAATCGCCGACACCAGCAATGCTGGGCTCGACGCGCGAGACGGTGAGACTCATCGGATCAGCGGCAGCGTGTCAAATTGATGGAACGGCGGCGGTGACGGCAGCGTCCATTCGAGCGTGGTAGCGCCGGCTCCCCATGGGTTGGCCGCGGCGCGCTCCTTGCGCACGAAGGCCTGGATCAGCCCGAACAGGAACACCAGCGCGCCGAGGGCGGAAATGTACGAGCCGATCGAGGAGACGAAATTCCAGCCGGCGAACGCATCGGGATAATCGGCGATGCGGCGCGGCATGCCGGCGAGTCCGAGAAAGTGCTGCGGGAAAAACACCAGGTTGACGCCGATGAACGTCAGCCAGAAGTGCAGCTTGCCGACAAACTCGTTGTACATGTAGCCGGTCATCTTCGGGAACCAGTAGTACCAGCCGCCGAAGATGGCGAACACGGCGCCGAGCGACAGCACATAGTGGAAGTGGGCGACAACGTAATAGGTGTCCTGCAACACCCGGTCGACGCCGGCATTGGCCAGCACCACGCCGGTGACGCCGCCGACGGTGAACAAGAAGATAAAGCCCATGGCCCACAACATCGGCGTCTTAAAGTCGATCGAGCCGCCCCACATCGTGGCGATCCAGGAGAAGATTTTCACGCCGGTCGGCACCGCGATGACCATCGTTGCGGCGATGAAGTAGGCCTGCACGCTCGCCGACATGCCGACGGTGTACATGTGGTGGGCCCAGACGACAAAGCCGATGCCGCCGATCGAGACCATCGCGTAGGCCATGCCGAGATAACCGAACACCGGCTTGCGCGAGAACGTCGCCACGATCTGGCTGACCATGCCGAAACCCGGAAGGATGAGGATGTAAACTTCCGGATGGCCGAAGAACCAGAACAGATGCTGGAACAACAGCGGATCGCCGCCGCCATGCGGGTCAAAGAATGTGGTTCCGAAATTCCGGTCGGTCAGCAGCATGGTGATGGCGCCGGCCAGAACTGGCAGCGCCAGCAACAACAGGAACACCGTCACCAGGATCGACCAAACGAACAACGGCATTTTGTGCAAGGTCATGCCGGGCGCGCGCATGTTGAAGATCGTGGTGATGAAGTTGATGGCGCCAAGGATCGACGAGGCGCCGGCCAGATGCAGCGCCAGGATGACGAAATCCATTGCCGGGCCGGGATGGCCGTAGGTCGACAGCGGCGCATAGATCGTCCAGCCGGTTCCGGCACCGTTGGCGCCCGGCTCACCTTCGAAGAACATCGAGGCGATGAACAAAGCGAATGAAGCCGGCAACAGCCAGAACGAAATGTTGTTCATGCGCGGGAACGCCATGTCCGGCGCGCCGATCATCAGCGGGACCATCCAGTTGCCGAAGCCGCCGATCATCGCCGGCATGACCATGAAGAAGATCATGATCAGGCCGTGCGCGGTCACAACGACGTCGAAGTAGTGCGTCTCGTGGAAGATCTGCAGGCCGGGATACATTAGTTCGATCCGGATCAGGATCGAGAGGATGCCGCCGATCACACCGGCGACGAGCGCGAACACCAGGTACATCGTGCCGATGTCCTTGTGGTTCGTCGAATAGACGAAACGGCGCCAGCCGTGCGGAATGGCGTGCCCATTGTCATCGCCGTGTGCCGCGTGTGTCATCGTGTCCATTGTCAGATCCTGCGTTGGCGCGTGTTTTCGGCTTTTGAGTTTATCGCGTTTTTAAGTCTACCGCGTCGGTGTGCTGGCCGCCGCGAGTGCGTTCGGTGGCGCGCTCTCAAGACCGGCGTTCTTCTTTTCTTTAGCGACCCAGTCGTTGAACTCGGGCTCGCTGACGACCCTGACCGTGATCGGCATGAAGGCGTGGTCCTTACCGCACAGCTCGGAGCATTGGCCGTGGAACCGGCCCTGGCTGGTCGCCTTGAACCAGGTGTCATTGAGGCGGCCGGGAACCGCGTCGATCTTGATGCCGAACGACGGTACGGCGAAGGAGTGGATGACATCGGCGCCAGTGACCAGCACGTGCACGACCTTGTTCACCGGGACGACCAAGTCATTATCGACGGTGAGGAGCCGCGGCTGGCCGGGCTTAAGGTCTTTATCAGCCACCAGCAGCGAGTCGAATTCGAAGTTGCCGTTGTCGGGATAGCTGTAGCTCCAGAACCATTGCTTCCCGGTAGCTTTCACCGTCAGGTCCGCGGTCGGCTCGTCAAGCTCCAGAAACAACAGCCGGAACGAGGGCACCGCGATTGCCACCAGGATGACGACCGGCACGATGGTCCAGGCCACTTCAAGCAGCGAATTATGGGTGGTGCGCGACGGGGTCGGATTGGCACGGGCGTTGAAGCGAAGCACGACGATCGCGAGCAGAATTAGAACGAATAGGGTGATGGCGCTGATGATCCAAAGCAGGAAATCGTGAAACCAGGTGATGTCGGCCATGACCGGGGAAGCGGCATCCTGAAACCCGAGTTGCCAGGGAACCGGCTGGCCGACACCGGCGAGCGCCGTTCCCGCGCTCGCGAGCACGGTGCCCATCGTCAACGCGGCGGCAGTCAGGCGTGAGAACTGCGGCATCTGTTTCTTGGCTCCTCGTCCTCGGTCAGGCTTCAGTCAAGCTTCGTCACGCGGCGTCGCGCGATCCGAAACATGCAAAAAATGCGTGTCTGCAGCGCGACGGCGCCGGCCCGACGCTGCCTGCTGCCGACGGGTTTGTGCCACGGTCTTATCCTTGACGGGCATCGGCGGGGGTCGAACCCCTCAAACCACAAATCGCGCGGTACCGCAATGCACTCTTGAGCATCTCCGCAAGTCTATCCGCAGCGCATCCGAAGGCCGCCGGGCGCGACGATTTTGCTTCCTTCGCGCGGCCACAATGGCTTGGTTTTCATCGTCCTTGACAGCGTGGGCTCGCCATGTTGGCAGACCCGCGCGGCAACCGGGGCGCACTGACTGATTCGTGTCGAATTGGCAGGCCATAAGGCAGCCGCCGGCACGGTCAAAGGCAGGCAAGGAATGACGATCATGGCCTTTCGCATTGTCGGTCGCGCGCTGCGGCCAATGGCCACGGCGTTCGGCGGCGCCACTATCGCGCTTGCGTTGGTCTATGCAGGAGGCGGCGGAGCGTTCGCTCAGGGCGCCGTCCGTGCCGTTCATGGCGATTGGCAAATCCGCTGCGACACGCCGCCGGGTGCGCAGAGCGAACAATGCGCACTGATGCAAAGCGTCACCGCGGAGGACCGCCCCAATGTCGGACTGACGGTGATCGTGCTCAAGACCACCGACCAGAAGAGCCGGCTGATGCGGGTCGTCGCCCCGCTGGGCGTGCTGCTGCCTTCTGGCCTCGGCTTGAAGATCGACAACAACGATGTTGGCCGCGCCGGCTTTGTGCGCTGCCTGCCGAACGGCTGCGTCGCCGAGGTAGTCATGGACGACAAGCTGATCGATCAGTTGCGCACCGGCCAGACCTCGACCTTCATCATCTTCCAAACGCCAGAGGAAGGCATCGGCTTTCCGATGAGCCTGAAGGGCTTCGGCGAAGGCTTCGACAAGCTGCCGTAATTCGGCGGCACGGTACTGGCTTCACTCATCGCGTCATTGCGCCGGCCTTTTCCCGACAGCGTTTGTCATTATCTTATGGCCGTCGTTTCATCACGAGGCAGGCGGCATGGCCATGGACAGCAAAACAGCAGCGGACACCAAGCACTTTCCAGTGACCCACACTGACGCGGAATGGCACAAGATTTTGACGCCGGAACAATTCCATATCATGCGCGAGCACGGAACGGAGCTGCCGGGGAGCTGTGCGCTCAACTACGAAAAGCGCACCGGCGCCTTTTACTGCGCCGGCTGCGAGCAGCCGCTGTTCGCCTCGAAGAAGAAGTTCGAAAGCGGCACCGGCTGGCCAAGCTTCAACGATCCGGAGCCGGGCGCGGTCGAAACCTCGACCGACAATGATTACGGCATGGTCCGCACCGAGGTGCATTGCAGCCGCTGCGGCAGCCATCTCGGCCATGTCTTCGACGACGGTCCGCCGCCGACGCATCTGCGCTATTGCATCAACGGCGTGGCGATGGACTTCAAGCCGGAGTGAGTGCTGCGCCTTCTCGCCTGTGATTGCGAGGAGCGCCGCGCCCAAGCGATTCAAATTCGGATTGCCCGGCAGCGCCTTTGATCCGGGCGATCAATTATGACAACGGCGCGGCTCAATTCGCCGCCCGCCAAATACGGCCATTTTCGGGCTCCGGCGTGGCAGTGCCCTCACGAAATTGCAATCGGGTGCGGCCAATTCATGCCTCGTTCATCACGTCAAACTGTGGAACACTCCGTTACCGCTAATTCGCCGGAGTTTGGCTCAACCACCCGGGGCTTGGCAGTTGATGAGCAGCGCACGGGAATCGGCCACTCGCCTCCTTCAATCCATGATGGTTGCCGCGGTGGTCTTGCCTGCGGCGATGTTCGCTTATGCCTGCTGGATCGGTTACCACGACATTCACGCTGTCGCCGATGAGCGCATCGTTCGTTCGCTCGACGTGATGCAGGAGCAGGCGCTCAAGGTTCTCCAAACCGTCGACCGCACCTTTGCCGAAGTCAACGAGGTCGCGCGCGGCATGTCGGGCGACGACATTCGCGTCGATGAGGCGCGTTTGCACGAGCGCCTCGCCGGCATCGTCGCGACGATGCCGCAGCTGCAGGGCATTATGATCCTCGATCGCGACGGTCGGCCGTTGGTGTCGAGCGCGCTTGTTTCGGTCCCGGCCGATAAAGACTTCAGCGACCGCGATTATTTCCGCGTTCAGCGCGACGAGCATCCTGGAACGCAAGGTCCTGGAACATATGTCAGCGATGTGCGCACACCGCGGATGCCCGGTATGGGCGGCGATTTCTTCGTTCTGTCGCATCGCCTGGCATCGCCCGACGGTTCGTTCAACGGCGTCATCGCGGTCGCGGTTCGGCCGCGCTATTTCGAGGACTTTTACGAGCTGATCGGCCGGACGCCTGGCAGCTTCTACGCTCTGATCCGCGATGACGGCTCATATCTCGCCCGGTTTCCTCCGCTCGACGATCGATCGCGGCGGCTCAGTCCGGCGAGCACATTTCGAAGCACGATCGCACAGGGTATCGATCGCGGCCTCTACACCGCCAACTCGGACATCGACGGCATTTCCCGCCGTTTCGGCTTTCGCGAGCTTCCAGGGTTTCCGGTCTACGCTCTTGCAGGTGTGACCACGGCGGCGCTGCGTGCCGAATGGTTGTCGAGCATGGCGGTGCATTTGATCTTCGGTCTGCCCGCCACACTTCTGATCTTCGCGGTACTCTGGGTGGCGCTGCGCCGCACGCGGCGGCTCTACGAAGAAGCTGGCCGCCGTGAAGTGGCGGAAGGCGCGCTGCGGCAGGCACAGCGGCTCGAAGCCATCGGCCAGTTGACCGGCGGCGTCGCCCACGACTTCAATAATCTGCTGATGATCGTCAGCGGCAGCGTACACCGGCTGCGGCGGGATATTGTTGGGGAGAAGCAGGTGCGGCTTCTCGATGCCATTACCACCGCCACCCAACGCGGCGAAAGTCTGACCCGGCAGTTGTTGTCGTTCTCGCGGCGGCAAACGCTGCAGCCGAGCGTCATCGATTTGGCCGACTGGCTGCCGGAACTGAAAGAGATGCTCAGCCGCTCGCTGCGCGGCGACATCGAGATCCGCGTGCTGCCGTCAAAACGCTCCTGTTTGGTGAAGGTGGATCCGAGCGAGCTTGAGCTTGCTTTGCTCAATCTCGCCGTCAACGCGCGCGACGCCATGCCGTCCGGCGGCACGTTGACCATCACGACCAAGCCGATCGTGCTGCGTGGCAACGCGAGCGAGGAGGAATTAAGCGGCGAGTTCATCGCCATCAGGGTCGCCGATACCGGCGAGGGCATCCCGCCGGATGTGCTGCCGCGGGTGTTTGAGCCGTTCTTCACCACCAAAGACGTCGGCAAAGGCACCGGGCTCGGGCTGTCTCAGGTTTACGGGTTCGCCAAACAATCGGGCGGCGCCGCGACCATCACCAGCACCAGCAAGCGCGGCACCGCGATCACGCTGTTCCTGCCACGCAGCTTCGATTCGCTCGAACAATTGCCAGAGCCGTCTCCAACCATCGCCGCGGGCCTACCGGCCGGCACGGCGCTATTGGTTGAAGACAATGCCGAAGTGATCGAGGTCGCGCGCGGCTACTTCGCCGACCTCGGCTTTAAGGTGAAAGAGGCGATGAGTGCACAAGACGGTCTCGATCGCATCGAACGCGAAGACGATATCGATCTGGTGTTCTCCGACATTTTAATGCCAGGCACTCTCAACGGCCTGGAATTCGCGAAGCTCTTGCGCTCACGCTTTCCGCGCATCGTCGTGCTGTTGACGACCGGCTACAGCTCGAGCGCGCAGGACGCGGTGCGCGAAGGCTTCGAGGTGCTGCGGAAGCCGTATGATCTCGCCGCCCTGCAGCGGGCGCTACTGGTCGCGTTCAAAGCGGCGGGCCAGGCTCCGGGCAGACCGGTAGGCCGCTACGCCGCACCGGCGGCGGCGCGAATCGAGGGTTAAAGACCGGATTGCATCGCGTCGGATGTTCAGCGTGCACACTACTCAACTCACAGCCGCAGCCTGATGATGCAAGCTCGATACAGGTGAGGTAGCTTCCTGCGAGCTCGCCGTGGCGAGTTGCGAGGTAGCAATGGCTCAGGTCACTGAAATCGTCGACGGAATTTACCGGATTTGCTCGCTGCCGGGAGGCCCGACGGCGATCGGTTTCAATCAGTTCCTGATCAATGACGAGCGTCCGACGCTTATCCACACCGGCTATTACGAGTTGTACGACACGGTGCGCGCCGCGGTCGCGGAGGTTCTCGATCCGAAACGCCTGGCCTACGTCGTGCTTGGCCATTTCGAGTCAGACGAGTGCGGCGGAATGGATCGCTTCGTCGCAGAAGCGCCAGACTCGGTGCTGGTGGCAAGCGAGATTGGCGCCAAGGTCAACCTTGCCCACTGGAATTACAAAGGAGCGGTGAAAGGAATGCGCGATGGCGACGTGCTCGATCTTGGACGCCATCGCCTGAGATTTCTGGAGACGCCCCACGTGCATCACTGGGATTCGCTGATGGTTTACGAAGAGACCACCAGCAGCCTGTTTCCAGCTGACTTGTTCATCCAGCCCGGTGATCAGCCGCCGATCGTAACAGAGGATCTAACCTCTCAAATGCTTGCACTGTACCGCGTCAGCGGGATTTTCGGCCATGAAGCGCCGGTGCGGCAGGTCGTCGATCGGGTCCAAAACATCGGCCCCGCGTGGATTCATCCGATGCATGGCGGCAGTTTCAAGCGCGAACTTTCGCCGCGCTTTTACCAGGCGCTTCGTGAGCAGCCATTCGCTTACGACGGCACTCTGCGTGGACGGAAGATTCCAATTGAAGCGCGCGGGGTCTAACGAAATTCGGGCAACAAGGGCAACGAAAAAGTTTGCGTCGACCGGGCGTCGCACCGGTATGCAACAAGCAAACAAACATTACATTTTTTGCGGGAGGAGCTAAGTCATGGACGTGCTGGGGGTAAAAATCGGCGAGACCGAGACCGAGAAGAAGGTCTTATTTGATGTGCGGGAAGAGTGGCTCGCCAAGCGCCGCGAAGAGCCGATCGATCCTGGCATGCCGATCCTCGATCCGCATCATCATCTGTGGGAGCGCGGCGGCGCGCGGTATTTGCTCCACGACATCAAGGGCGACATCGATGCCGGCGGCCACAACGTCCGCGCCACCGTGTTCCTGCAATGCGACTCGATGTATCGCGCCGACGGCGATCCGAATCTCGCGCCGATCGGCGAGAGCGAATTCGTCAATGGCGTCGCAGCGATGAGCGCGAGCGGCCTCTACGGTCCGGCTCGGATCTGCGCCGGCATCGTCAGCTTTGCGAATCTCTTCATGGGTGCTGAGGTCGACGCCGTGTTCGAGGCGCATCTGCGCGCTGCCGGCGAGCGCTTCAAGGGCATCCGGTATTGCTCGGTGTGGGATGCCGACAAATCGATCAAGTCGACGCCGATGGATTTTCCGAAGGGCCTCCTGTTGGACAACAAGTTCCGCTCAGGCTTTGCGCGGCTGGCGCGCTACAAACTTTCCTTCGACGCGCTCCTTTATCACACCCAACTTCCCGAACTCACCGACCTGGCGCGCACCTATCCTGACACTCTGATTGTGCTCAATCACATCGGTTGTCCGCTCGGCATCGGCGTCTATGCCGGCAAACACGACGAAGTCTTCAAGGACTGGCAGCGCAACATCCGCGACCTCGCCAAATGCCAGAATGTCGTCGTCAAGCTTGGCGGCATGGGCATGCATTTCCTCGGCTTCGGCTTCGAGAAGCTGCCGGTGCCGCCGTCGTCTGACGATCTGGTCAAGATCTGGAAGCCTTATGTCGAAACCTGCATCGAGGCGTTTGGTCCGCAGCGTGCCATGTTCGAAAGCAATTTCCCGGTCGACAAGCGCTATTACAGCTATGGCGTGATGTGGAACGCATTCAAAAAGCTCGCCGCCGGATATAGCACCGCCGACAAAGCCGAACTGTTCTTCAACGCCGCCAAACGGGCCTATCGGCTGCCGACGATGATGAACTGACCCGCCGCGGCCTAGGCGACCCGGCGAGCGCCGCCTTCTTCACAATCGATGCGATCGCGAATAACGCGAAGGACGCGATCATCCGGATGCCGGCGGATCATGGCGTCAAGCGCGGCGACGGCGGCAACCGGATCGCGCTCCGCTTCCTCCAGAATCTCGCCCAGCCTGTCCGCATAGCCGATGGCCGGGTGATTGTCTTCGAGCGGTTCGAAAACCTCAGTCGTTTCGTTTTTGCCGCGCAGGTTTATCTTGCCGAGGGGTCGCGCTTTGACGTCGGGGGCTGCGTCTCGTGTGGCCTTCGATATCAGTATCGCAGTTCCGAATTCTTTGTTGGTTACCTCAAGCCGTGCGGCGGTGTTGACCGCGTCGCCGTGCGCTGTGTAGTCGAACCGCGCCGCGCCGCCGAAGTTTCCAACAATGGCGCGGCCGGTGTTGATGCCAATACGGGTCATCCCGAACACCAAGTTATCGCGCGCCTGCAACGCCGCAAATTCGTCGGCGAAGCTACGCATCTCGAATGCGGCAGCGACGGCGCGGGAAGCGTGGTCGGGTTGCAGGAGCGGCGCATTGAACATCGCATGAACGGCGTCGCCGACGATCTTGTCGATCGTGCCGCCGTGTCGCGTGGTGATGCGGCAAAGCCCATCGAGATAGGCGTTGAGCGTGGCCACCAGCCGCTCGGGCGCGGTCGCCTCGGCAAAGCGCGTGAACCCGGCAAGATCGGTGAACAGGAACGTCATCTCGCGATCTTCGCCGCCGAGCCGAACCTGATCCGGGTTCTTGTATAGTTCCTTGACGAGGTCAGGGGACAGATATTGTGCGAACGCTTGCGCGAGCAACGCCCCCTTGCGCTTCGCCAGGAAGTGGTCGAACAGGGTCGCAGCGAAAAACGTCGCCGCCACCGTCATGGCCGGCAGGACCGGATCGATCAGCAGGCCGTAGAACCGAAAAGCTACAATCGTCGTCGCGCCGATGACGAGTAATAACATCGCGCCAGTCGCTGTCGCCGCCCACAATCCGAAACGATGCAGGCAGCTGAGAAGTATGATGCCTGCAATCGCGGCCGCTAGCATTTCGAGCACGACGGCAATCGCGGGGCGACTCAGAAAGTGACCGGCAAGAACTTGCGTGGCGGCCGCTGCCTGAAGATTGATGCCCGGCTCGAACGCGTTCAACGGCGTTGGCCGCAAGTCGGCCAATCCAAGCGCGCTGGTGCCGATGAAAACGATATGATTTTTGATCTTGGCGCGCATCGCGTCCCCTGAATTGTCGAGGACGTTCGCGGCCGACACTACACGTGTGGTCCCAGGCGGCCGATGATGCAGGAGCAGTGCGCCGTCACGATCGAGCGGAATCTCCATGTCGCCGAGCGCAAGCGTCATGCTTTCGACGGCGCCGCCTGCACCGGCGCGGTTGAGCCGCAGTCGTACAGTCGGCTCGCCCGTCGCGACACGAAGCGCCTCCAGAGCAAGCGACGGCACAACCTGGCCGGCGCCGAGTTCCACGAGCGGCATGCGGCGCACGATTTCATCGGTACCGGCGACGATGCTGATGCTGCCGAGACCTGCGGCGACATCTTCGAGAACCGGAATATTGAGAACGGTTCCGGCAAATTGCGGAATGCTCGACGCCGGATCGCCGCCGATGATCGCAAAATTTGCCTTGGGGTGAACGGTTCGTGGCGTTGGCGTTGCGATCAAGCCGAACCCCAGCGTCACGCCGCCCTTGCCGATCGCGGCGGCGAAGGTCCGGTCGTTGTCGGGAAAACTGCTTCCAGCGCTCTTCAGCTCGTTTTGCGTCGCCACGGGCAGTTGCGCGATCGCGTTTGCCGGAGATGTCCGATCGGGTTCCGCGAAGACCATATCGAAAGCCAGCGATGCGGCGCCGAGTTCCCGTAAGCGATCGACCAGCGCGGCGAGTTCCGACCGCGGCCACGGCCACTGGCCGTAACGGGCAAGGCTCGGCTCATCGACGTCGACGACGGTGACCGGCACGTCGGGCGGGTTCCATTGAAATGCCCGCTGCAGCGAATCGAACGTAGCCAGACGCAATCGCTCGAACGGCATCGGTGCCAACCATGCGGCGCCGATCAGCGCAACTATGACCAGCACGCCGGAACCGGAAGGCGACAGACGGATCAGCCGGGATCGTATTGTTTTATCGTTAGCCATGATCGGTCTATTTGTCTGATGGCAGTCGACGCTTCATTGTTCATTTCCAGACTTGGCAGTGGTCGATCATTGTCGCCGTTCAAAATTAGCTCCCAGTTAAGAGGAAATGCTTACGCAGGAATGCGTATTGCATCGTCGGTTGCGGTGGCGTGCGGAGCTGTACTTGCTGAAATTGGGGCCGAAGGACTATTTGTTCCGTCAGGGGGACCTGCCGACATCCGCGTTCCTGATTGAAGAAGGACATGTGGAAGTCGTGCTCGAACGCGACGGCGGCGATCGGGTGCTTGCCGTACGCGGGCCCGGCGACATCATCGGCGAAATGGCCATCGTCGATCGAGTTCCGCGTTCCGCCAGCGTGCGGGCTCTTGAGGGTTGTGTCGTTCTGCCGATCACCGCGGCTCAGTTGGAGCGCCGCATGGCGAACGCGGACCCGATCATGCGGATGGTTCTCAGCGTCGTGCTCGACCGATTCCGCGCCACCTTGTCAATGATGGCCGGCGGTCCCGACTTTGATGTGTCGTCTCACTTTTGGCACGACCCCCTTCTGGTCGATGCGGCCGCGGCCGTGTTGCGCTTTGAGCGTGAAATCGACGACGCGCTCAACGGCGACCAGATCGAACCGCATTACCAGCCGATTGTTCGTCTGGCGGACGGCAAGCTCGTGGGCTTTGAGGCGCTCGCTCGCTGGAAGCATTCGACGCGCGGCTCCATTCCACCCGTGGTCTTCGTTCCAATTATCGAGGCAAACGGCCGCAGCGCCGACCTGACCTTGCACTGCATGCGCTCGATCGCGCGTGACCTTCCCACACTGATGAACGTCGCGCTTTCGAATGTCGAAAATGTTGATCGGCTCCACATGAATTTGAACGTCTCCGCATACGATCTCGGCGACGAGACCCTCGTCGAACGGCTGGCCGAAATCGCCGACCAGTCCGATATCTCCGCCAGCGAGGTTCACCTCGAGCTGACGGAGGCCGGGCTCCTGCACACCTGCGAAACCGGGCGCAGCGCCTTGCACGTCGCATGCAGCCGCGGATTCCGCGTCGCCATCGACGACTTCGGCACCGGATATTCGACGATGCTGGCGGTCCGCAATGTGCCGGCGAGCACGTTGAAGATCGATCGCTCCTTCGTGCAGGGACTAAGCGAGGGCGGTGTCAACTTCTGTCTTGTCAGGAATATCCTGCAGCTCGCGGAGTCGCTCGGAATGAGCGTCGTAGCCGAAGGGATAGAGACGGTCGAAGATGCCCGCATCCTCCAGGAGCTCGGATGTGATTTCGGTCAGGGATACGTGTTCGGGCGCCCGCAGCCGATCGAGCAATGCGTTGCGCTGGTCCGCTCATGGAAGCGCGGCCGCGGCATGCCCGGCAATTCTCATTCGGTCCAAGTCGCCTTGCACGTGGCATAGTCAAAACAGGAGAGGACATATGCGTAAAGTTTGTACCTTGTTGGTCGGTGCGGTTGCGTTGATTGCGTTGCCTATTCATCACGGCGTGGCGGCTCCGGAGAAGGTCGGCCTGGTCGATAAGCTGCAAGGTGAGGCCGATGCGTCCCAGGGAGCAGAAAAGCGGAGCCTCGCCGCCCAGGGCGACGTTCTGTTTCTCGACCGTATCCAGACCGGCGATGCGGCCCGCCTCGAAGCAACGCTTGCCGACAGCACCAAGGTCACGCTCGGCGAACACGGTCGCCTGACCATCGACAAGTTTGTCTACAATCCCGACAAACAGGGCGGCGCGCTGTCCATGAAGGTCAAGGGCGCATTCCTGTTCGTCGGCGGCAAGATTGAAGGTCCGACCGGCGGCAACGTCGCCATTGAGACGCCGATCGGAACGCTCGGCGTCCGCGGCACGACGGTGTGGGGCGGCTATATCGACGGCGGCTACGGTGTGCTGGTGCTTGACGGCGAGGTTACCGTCAACACCAAGCACGGGCAGGTGACGCTGCAGAAGGGCCAAGGCACCATGATCTATGGCAGCAAAGCGCCGAACAAAGCCGCCCCGTGGCCGGATCGGCGCGTGAAGGCCGCGGTCGCGACCATTAGCTTCAAATAAGGCTGAAGCTTCAAAAAACCGCGTTTTCTTGTCCAGCAGTTTTCTTATCCACTATCAGTCTAGTGCAGAGCCGCCGGCTTAAGCCGGCGGCTCTTTCATTTATTCCGAAGGCGTCATTTTGCGGGGAAAGTATTACCATTCATCCGAATCGCCGCACCGGGGCTGGGAACGTGACGCGCACCACAAGACTTTGGACCAGACTGCGCGCCTTCGCGCGTTATCGCCGCGCCCAGTTGGCGCTTTCGCTCCGGGTGACGACCGCCGCTCTCACCGCCCTCGTACTTGCGCAATTGTTGCAACTTCCGTTGCCGCTGTGGGCGGTCCTGACGGCCATCATCGTCACGCAGATCAGCGTCGGGCGGTCGTTGAAGGCGACAGTTGATTACCTTTTGGGGACGCTCGGCGGCGCGATCTACGGCGGCGCCATCGCTGTGCTGATACCACACCAGAGCGAAATCGCGTTGCTCATGGTTCTCGCGCTTGCGGTGGCCCCGCTCGCTTTTGTCGGGGCCATAAACCCCAGATTTTCGACTGCGCCGATCACCGCCATCATCGTGCTGTTGATTCCGATCATGACCCACGTCAGTCCGATCGATTCGGCGCTCAATCGCGTCATTGAAGTTGCGCTCGGCGGCGTTACCGGTCTGGTCGTCTCGTTTCTGCTGTTGCCGGCAAACGCTCATCGTCTGGTCGCTACGGCGGCGGCGCGCACGCTCGATGCTATGGCGCGGGTTCTTGGTCAGCTGTTGGCGGGCTTGACGCAAGGTCTCGACCTGGAATCGCTGCACCGTATTCAGGACGGCATCCGGCAGGCTTTGGAACAATTGCATGCGATGGGGAGTGAGGCCGAGCACGAGCGGTCGACGCGGCTGGTCGCCGGGCCTGACACCGGGCCGTTGCTGCGCACGCTGCTGCGGCTGCGTCACGACTTGGTGATGATCGGCAGGGCGGCGCTTAATCCGCTGCCCGAGACCTTGCAGGCGCGGCTACAATCGCCGTTGCAGCAGGTCGGCGTCGCCTTGGCGGATTACCTGCGCGCGAGCGCCGCCGCGCTGCGGGCGTCGCGTGCGCCGCCGTCGCTCGACGCTGTAGAGACGGCGCTCGCTGCCTATGCCGGCGAGATCGCCGCGCTCCGCCGCGACGGTCTGACGCGAAGTCTTCCCGGCGACGCGGCAGAAAGTTTCTTCGCCCTCGGATTTGCCCTTGAGCAGATGCACAGCAATCTCAAGGATCTCGAACGTTGTGTGGCTGATTGGGCTGGACCGTCCGAGGAATCGGGTCGCGGTGACAGTCAGATGGCGACCAGATAACCGACTTCGCGCGATTAACACCTCGCCCGACACGTTTTAAGCCGGTCGAGGCAGTCGTCCAATGACCGGCGGCGGTATCGACAATAATTGAACTGCTGATCGCAGCGCTCGTTGCAATAGTCATCGACAATTCTAGTGCCGGTAGACGGCGACAATCTGCCGCCTGAGAAGCAGGCGCTGTGCAACCCTAAGCAAGGCTGCGTCGTGGTATAGCCAACGCGGACCAAATCTTGCGCCCTCGATGAAGCAACATCGGCGATAGTTGTGCACGCTGCGCCAGTAACCAGCAAAAAGACGCGGAACGTTTTCACAAGTCTGGCTCGCAAGTTGTAACTCACGCCACGTTCGCTGCGGATGTGGGTGCCGCGTGAAAATATTTAGCAAATGTTTCACGCGCGCACGATGCGTCACCCTTCGCCGATCTCGCGCAAAATCTCCGCGGTATGTTCGCCAAGCTGCGGCGAGGGACGTTCCGCCGCCATCGGTGCGCCGTCGAGTACGATTGGCGTGCGGACGCCCGGAATTTTTCCGTCCTTGGCGGCAGCACTCGGCCGCTCGATTTTCATGCCGCGATACATGACTTGCGGATCGGCGAACACTTGCCCGAGATCGTTGATTGGGCCAGCGGGTACACCGGCCGCCTCGAGTTTCTCCAGAAGCATCGCGCTCGGGATGCGCGCCGTGGCGGCGCAGAGGCGGCCGATCAGTTCGGCACGATGCGCGAGGCGGGCTTTGTTGTCGATGTAGTCCGGATGCTTGGGGAGGTCCGGTTCGCCGAGCACGCCGCACAGCTTGGCAAACTGGCTGTCATTGCCGCTGGCGATGATGATGTGACCGTCGGCGACCGGGAACACCTGATAGGGCGTGATGTTGGCGTGCGCATTGCCCATGCGGTGCGGCACCTTGCCGGAGACCAGATAATTAAGCGCCTGGTTGGAAAGGACGGCGACGGTCGAGTTGACCAGCGCAGTATCGACATAGCCGCCGCGGCCGGTTTTCTCGCGGCGCGCCAGTGCAGCGAGGATGCCGACCACCGAATAGACTCCGGTGAAAATGTCAGACACCGGCACGCCGGCGCGCAGCGGCTCGCCGTCGGCATTGCCGGTGAGGTCCATGAAGCCGCCCATGCCCTGTGCCATCAGATCGTAGCCGGGACGGCTGGCGTAAGGCCCGGTTTGGCCGAAGCCGGTCACCGAGCAATAAATCAGCCGCGGCATTTCCGGCGCGAGGCTCTTGTAGTCGAGGCCGAATTTGGCCAGCCCGCCGACCTTGAAGTTCTCGATCAGTACGTCGGACCGCGCCGCGAGTTTCTTGACGATCCGCCGGCCGTCCTCGCCCTCGAAATCGAGCTCGATGGAGCGCTTGCCGCGATTGGTGCCGTGAAAATAGGCGGCGCCAAGATGGCCGCCGTCGGCGGCGGGAACAAACGGAGGGCCCCAGGAACGGGTGTCGTCGCCGGCGCCCTTGCGCTCAACCTTGATCACATCGGCGCCGAGATCGGCCAGGATTTGGCCGGCCCAGGGGCCCGCCAGAATCCGGGCAAGCTCCAACACGCGCAAACCGGCCAAGGGACCAGCCATGAACAATTCCTCCCGCGTTACGGCAGTCGCGCCGGGACGGTTAACTGACAAAGCGGCGCGCGTTTGTCTACCGGCTATGGGGTTGCCAACTTGTCATCGGTTGCCGCGATCATTACTTCTGTTTCTGCCGGCGCGGACGAGTCGATTAATCGATGGTTGCGGTGAACGCATCTTTCTTCAGCGATATGCTGCAAAGCATCGCCGACCGCAGCCGCGCCCTGATCCGGCGTGAACGCCGTGAACCGGCACGCGGGCGCCTGGATGGCCTGATCGAACTCTGTGAAGCGCTGCTTTCCGGCCGCGGCGAGGCCTCCGGCGTCGCGCTGGCGAGCGAAATTCTGGCCGATTATGCGGCGCTGACAACGGGCCGCGCATTGCGTTTTTCGAGTCGCTGGCACGCACCTTCGGCTACGATACTGCGCGCATTGACGCTGCCATCGCCGCCTGGCGGCAATCGCAATCTGCCGATGACGCGGCCGAACTGCATCGCGCCAGCGAACCGCGCCGGCTCGAGCTTTTTCGCCGGCTCAATCTCGCACCCGGCGGCACCGCCGCCTTGGTGCACATGCGCGACCAGTTGATGGACGCCATGGATCACCGCGACGATCTCGCGGTGATCGACAACGATTTCGTTCATCTGTTCTCGTCGTGGTTCAACCGCGGTTTTTTGGTGCTGCGCCGGATCGACTGGTCAACTTCGGCCTCGATTCTGGAAAAGATCGTCCGCTACGAGGCCGTGCACGAGATTCGCGACTGGGAAGATTTGCGGCGGCGCATCGATCTGCCAGACCGGCGCTGTTACGCCTTCTTTCATCCGGCGCTGGTCGACGAACCGCTGATCTTTGTCGAGGTAGCGCTGACCCGCGAAATACCCGATGCGATCGCGCCGATCCTGTCCGAAACGCGCGAGGCGGTCGATCCGGAACGGGCCACCACTGCAGTTTTCTATTCCATCACCAATTGCCAACGCGGGCTTGCCGGCGTGACGTTCGGCCATTTCCTCATCAAGCAGGTGGTGGAAGAAGTACGCCGCGAATTGCCGCGCATCTCGACGTTCGTCACGCTGTCGCCGGCGCCGAATTTTGCCGAATGGCTTAACCGCGAACGCGCCAACGAAGCTTCGCTGGCGATCGCTCAGGATGATCGTGAAGCGCTGCGGTCGCTCGACCGTCCCAATTGGTGGCTCGACGAGCAAATGGTCGAACTCATCGGCGAGCCGATCATGCGCGCTGCCGCTTGGTATTATGTGTGTGCGCGCAATCGCCGGGGCTTGCCGGTGGATTCCGTCGCCCGCTTCCATCTTGGCAACGGTGCGCGGTTGCAGCGGCTCAACTGGATCGCCGATATGTCGGAGCGGGCGCTCGAACAATCATACGGCCTGATGGTCAATTACCTCTACGATCTCGATTACATCGAAGAGAACCACGAGGCCTATGCGCATCAGCATGCGATCGTTGCCTCGACCGGCGTGACCCGCCTGGTTCGCTCGCCGGCGCGCGAAATCGTCGCGGTTTCTGGTTAGACGAATAAGTGGCTGGGTAACTACGGACCATTCGCCATGCCCAAGTTGCTCGGCGTTCTGGAAACCTGTTTGTATGTCGACGCGTTCGAACGCGCTTGTCCGTTCTACGAACAGATACTCGGGCTCAACAGCATTTTCCGCGATCCCCGGCTGTGCGCTTATGACGTCGGCGGTCGCGGTGTGCTGCTGCTGTTTCTCCGCGGTGGTTCGCTGGAGACGGTGCAACTGCCCGGTGGCTCGCTCCCACCGCATGACGGTCATGGGCCCGTGCATATGGCTTTCTCTATCGCGGCCGAGGAACTTGCGGCTTGGGAGAAGCGGCTTAACGAAGCGAATGTTGCAATCGAAGGCCGCATCAAATGGCCACGCGGCGGCGAGAGTATTTACTTCCGCGATCCCGACGGGCACGTGCTCGAACTGGCGACGCCCGGTTTGTGGCCCGGGTATTAGGAACTCAAGCCGCTTTGCTAAGATTTGCCGTACACCGGCACGATGCCGCCGCGCGTGACCCGGTTCTCGGGAGACGCGAGGAACAAAATCGTTGCCGCGACTTCTTCGACCTTCGGCCAAAGGCTGAAGTCGGCTTTGGGCATGGCGGCCCGATTGGCCGGCGTGTCCATGGTCGACGGCGCGATGGCGTTGACGAGGATGCCGTCCTTCACGACCTCCTCGGCAAGCGCGGCAGTCAGAGCCGCGACGGCGGCTTTGCTCGCGGCGTAGGCGGCCATCCCGGCGCCGGTTCGCCATTCGAGGCCGGGTCGGGCAGCGACATTGACGATGCGTCCGCCATCGGCGGTGATCATAGTGTTGATCGCGGCCCGGCAGCACAACAGGCAGCTGACGAAATTCATGTCGATCTGTTGTCGCAATGTCGCGATGCTGGCTTCGCGTAGCGGTCCGGCGGCAAATCCGCCGGCGATATGGATCGAAGCCCAGAGCGGCCCTACGCCATCGTAGAGCCGGCTAACGCCTTTCTCATCGGCGAGGCTGCCGGTCACGGTCAACACGACCTGCTTGTTGTCGCGCAGCCGGAACCGCTTGGCTTCGGCGTCGTCCATGCATGGTACGTGGCACATCGCGCCCCGGGCGATGAGGGCTTCAACCACAGCGGTGCCAAGCGCGCCAGTGCCGCCGGTGACTACGACGTGACGGTCGCGGAAATCCATGGCGCGGCTCCTGGCAGCCTGTTCGGAGGAGCATCATCACCCATCCGCGGACCCAGGCAAGGTCACCGCATTGAGGTAAGCAGCGGCGGCGGATTTGCTACTGTGCATGCAAAGGAGAATCAGTGGCCGATTTTGATCTTGCGATTATCGGCGGCGGCATCAACGGCGTTGGCATCGCCCGCGACGCCGCCGGCCGCGGGCTGAAGGTTGCGCTGTTCGAGCAGAACGACCTCGCCTCGGGAACTTCGTCGGCGTCCTCGAAGCTCATTCACGGCGGCCTGCGCTATCTGGAACATGGTGCGCTGCGGTTGGTGCGCGCCGCGCTCAGCGAGCGCGAAGTGTTGTTGCGAATGGCGCCGCATCTTATCCGTCCACTGCGCTTTGTATTGCCGCTTGATGCAGCGAGCCGCTCGCCGATCGTCTTGCGGCTCGGTTTGTTTCTTTACGACCTGATCGGGCACAGAACGATTTTGCCCGGCACGCGTCCGGTCGATCTCGTTACCGGCGAAGCCGGCCAGCCGCTCAAGCGCCGCTTCCATCACGGCTACGAATATTCCGATTGCTTCGCCGACGATGCGCGGCTTGTCGTGGTCAACGCGATCGACGCCGCCGAACGCGGAGCAGTGATCCGGACCCGAACGCGCTGCGTGCGCGCCGAGCGGGGAGATCTATGGAACCTTATTCTCAATTCGCACGGTGTCCGCGACGTGGTCACCGCGCGGGTGTTGGTCAATGCCGCGGGCGCCTGGGTGGAGACGGTTGCCGAGACCGTGCTGCAGCAGACGCCGTTACACCGGCTGCGCCTCGACAAAGGCAGCCACATCGTGGTGCGCCGCCTCTACGATCATGACCGCGCCTACATTTTGCAGGCGGCCGATGGCCGGGTCGTGTTCGCGATTCCGTTTCAGCACGATTACACGCTGATCGGCACGACCGACCGGAGTTTTTCCGGCGATCCCGCGGCTGTCGCGCCTTCAAAGGATGAGATCGATTATCTCTGCGGCGTCATCAACGAATATTTCCGCTCGTCGATTGGCGCCGCCGACGTAGTGTGGGCATACGCCGGCGTGCGCTCGCTCTATGACGACGGCGCGCGTAATCCGCAGGATATCGGCCGCGACTACGCGCTGATCCTCGACAAAAGCTTTGGCCAAGCGCCGCTGCTGACGGTCTATGGCGGCAAGCTCACCACCTACCGGCGTCTTGCCGAGGACACGCTTGCCCGGCTGTCGCATTTCTTTCCGGCTTCACAGCCCTGGACGGCGAAGAGTTCTCTGCCGGGCGGCGATTTCGTTTATGACGGCGCGGCGGCGCTGATTGCGCGCACGCAGCGGCAATGGCCGTTTCTGGCAGACGATCATGCGCGCCGGCTCGTCGCTGCCTACGGCACGCGCGTCGAAGACGTGCTCGGGAACGCCACGCGGCTGGACGATCTCGGCATTTGCTTCGGCGCCGAGCTCACCGCCACCGAGGTCCGTTATCTAATGACCAAAGAATGGGCGCAGACGGCCGAGGACGTGCTCTGGCGCCGCTCCAAGCTTGGCCTGCGGTTTTCAGAAAGTGAGCGAAACGCACTGGAACATTTCATGGCGCAGCGGGATCGCTGAAGCCGCGTCATTTTGCCGGGACAGTGCCGCGGTGCATTAACGGAATCCTCACCACGTCAGAAAGACTGGCGCGCATAGCAACGGCCGCGCCCGCGGCTCGGGACAATTTTACCAACCCGCAAGACGCCTCATGATCTGATGTGCGCGGTGCCGGCTCTTCGCCGTAGAACCGCCGAGGCGATCAAGCGATGTCCTCCAAAATGTCCAAGAAAGAGATTGGGGACCTGATTGCCGGGCTTTGCGTTCTGGTCGTCGATGACAACCAATACATGCGAAAGACGGTCCGCAATCTGCTGGTCAATTGCGGCATCAAGGATATCTATGAGGCGCCCGACGGAATATCTGCGCTCGATACTATTCGCACCGTCGGCCCCGACGTCGTGATCCTCGACTGGGAAATGCCGCTGTTGAGCGGCGCCGAACTGGTGCGCATCGTGCGGTCGCCCGGCGTTTTCCCGGTGCCGGACGTGCCGATCATCATGCTCAGCGGGCACGGTGAGCGTTGGCGCGTCGTCGAAGCCGTGAAGCTTGGCGTCAACGAGTACCTGGTCAAGCCGGTTTCGGCGAAGTCGATCTATGACCGGCTGGTCGCGATCATCACGCAGCCGCGGCCTTTGGTGCAGCTCGGCGACTATTACGGTCCGGAGCCGCGCAAGCTTGCCGGTGAGGGCGGCGACGAGACCGATCTGCTTACGTCGCTCGCCGACCCGGTAGCCGACTGACCGCTGCCGGCGAACGCCCGTGGGCGGGACCGGCCACTGCATTTCTCGATCGCTTCAAGCCCCCCACAAAAGCTCTTGCAGTTTGCCGTCCGCTGCGGCTGTTTGGGGGCAATGCAGAGCGTCGCATCAAAACGCAATTTCGCGCCCTGGACCGACCCCAAACTGCGTCCAGTGCTGCGCATAGAGACTTTGACCAAGCGCTTCGGCAATGCTGCGGTCGTCGATCATCTGTCGCTCGATATTTATGACGGCGAATTCTTTGCTCTGTTGGGCCCGTCAGGCTGCGGCAAGACCACTTTGCTGCGCCTGATCGCCGGTTTTGAGCGCCCGAATTCGGGCCGCATGCTGCTTGACGGGATCGATCTCGCTCCGGTGCCGTCTTATCGGCGGCCGGTCAACATGATGTTCCAGAGCTACGCGCTGTTTCCGCATCTCACCGTCGAAGCCAACATCAGCTTCGGCCTCAAGCAGGAGGGCTTGCCCAAAGAGGAGATCACGCATCGGGTCGCCGACATGCTCGCTTTGGTCCAGCTCGAACGCTTCGCCCGCCGCAAGCCGCACGAATTGTCCGGCGGCCAGCGCCAGCGCGTGGCGCTGGCGCGTTCGCTGGTCAAGCGCCCGCGTGTTTTGCTGCTCGACGAGCCGATGGCTGCACTCGACAAGAAATTGCGCGGCGAGACCCAGTTCGAATTGGTGGAGCTGCAGCGCAAGCTTGGGCTCACTTTCATCATCGTCACCCACGATCAGAGCGAAGCGATGACGGTCGCCGATCGGATCGCCGTGATGGATCGGGGCCGACTGATGCAGGTGGCGCCGCCCGCTGCGGTCTATGAGCAGCCGAACTCGCGCTGGGTCGCCGACTTCATCGGCGAGGTTAATGTGTTCGAAGGACGCATGGGGGCCGATGGCCTCAGTATTGAGGGGACAGCAGCCGGGCATCTGCGCGTGGCGGCGAAAGCGGATGCTGCACCCGGCGCGACGGTTTGGGTGGCCGTGCGGCCTGAGAAGGTCCGCATCACCCGCGATCCGCCATTGCCGGGCGCGGACAATTGCATCGCCGGCAAAATCGTCGATGTCGGCTATCTCGGCGACAGCTCGGTCTACAAGCTGCGGCTCGGCGACGGCTCGGTGATGAAGGCAGCGGTCGCCAATGTCGGCGGCCGTGCCGAGCGCGCTCTGTCTTTCGGGGAAGAGGTGTGGCTGATCTGGCCACCCGAGAACGGAATGTTATTGACGCAATGAGGAGACCGTCGCCGCGCATCGATCACGGGATGAAAACGCCATGAAGAGAGGGCAGGGGCTCTCGCTGGGGCGCAAGCTCATCGTGCGGATCCCCTATGCCTGGTTGCTCGCGTTTTTCCTTTTGCCTTTTCTGATCGTACTCAAGATCAGCCTGTCGCAGACGGCGATCGCCCAGCCGCCTTACACCCCGGTGCTCGACGTCGCGAGCGGTTGGCACGGCGTCATCGCTTTCTTCAGAGGGCTTTCGTTCGACAATTACATCCTGCTCACCTCTGATCCGCTCTATCTTCTGTCTTATGTGAAGAGCCTGGAGATCGCTGCGGTCTCGACGCTTATCCTGCTCGTCGTCGGTTTTCCTATTGCGTACGCGATTGCGCGCACGCCGCGGCGCTGGCAGGCGATCCTTGTCGTCATGACCGTGCTGCCGTTCTGGACATCGTTACTCATTCGCATTTATGCGTGGATGAACATCTTGCAGCGCGACGGCCCGCTCAATGAAGTGCTGATGGCGCTTTCGATTGTAAAAGAGCCGCCCGTGTGGCTCTCGACGGACACGGCCGTCTATATCGGTATCGTCTACTCCTATCTGCCGTTCATGGTGTTGCCGCTCTACGCTACGCTTGAGAAGCTGGACGGATCGCTGCTTGAGGCAGCCGCCGATCTCGGCGCGCGGCGCTGGAAGATTTTCTGGCTGGTCACACTGCCGCTGTCGAAGTCGGGAGTCATTGCCGGCGTGCTCCTATGTTTCATCCCGATCGTTGGCGAATTCGTTATTCCGGATCTGCTCGGCGGTTCGCAATCGCCGATGATCGGTCAGACGATCTGGACAGAGTTCTTTGGCAACAAAGACTGGCCGGCGGCGTCTGCGGTCGCGGTCGTTCTCGTTTGCCTCTTGGTCACGCCGATCGTGGTTTACCAGAACCAGGCGATGCGCGTGGTGGAGCGGGAGTAAAGATGCGGAGGCTTTCCGCTTTTAATCTCGGAGCTATTTCGCTCGGCATCGGCTTTCTTTATCTGCCGATCGCGGTTCTGGTGATTTATTCGTTCAACGCCTCGCGTCTGGTGACGGTTTGGGGTGGCTGGTCGACGCACTGGTACGCCGAACTCTTCAACGATGCGCCGCTGGTCGAGTTGGCTTTCATCAGCATTCGTCTGGCACTCATTTCGGCCAGCGTTGCCACCGTCCTCGGAACGCTTGCCGCGGTGGCACTGGTGCGTTTCGGCCGCTTTCGCGGCCGGCTTCCATTTGCTGCGATGATCTACGCACCGCTGGTCATGCCGGAGGTCATCACCGGCTTGTCGCTGCTGCTGTTGTTCGTAGCGATCGCAGTCGACCGCGGTTTCTGGACCGTCGCCATCGCACACACCACCATGGCGATGTGCTTTGCGACCGTGATTGTGCAATCGCGGCTGGTCGATTTCGATCTGAGCCTCGAGGAGGCGGCGATGGATCTTGGGGCTACGCCGCTGCGCACGTTTATGTCCGTAACCTTACCGTTGATTCTGCCGGCCATCGCCGCCGCATGGATGCTCGCATTTGCGCTGTCGCTCGACGATCTGGTGATCGCGAGCTTCACCACCGGCCCCGGCGCCACGACGCTGCCGATCCGGATCTATTCGGAAGTGCGGCTCGGCGTGAAGCCGGAAATGAATGCCGTTTGCAGCATCATGGTTGCCGTGGTCGGTGTCGCGGTGATCACCGCTTCGCTGCTTGCCAAGGTCACCGGCGCAAGAGGGGCGGGCAGGATTTGATCAATCACGCGCGCCCGGCGGCACGAGCGGAAGCTAGTCTCGGTTTTTTGCCGCCGGCGCCGAGCCGTTGGGAGACGCCAGGAGCTTATCGATGACCGAGCGCACGGCGGCGCCGGCATTACGGGCTTTGATGGCTTCGAGAAGCGGAGCAGCGGCGCCGGAACGGCGGATCAGGCTCTGCGCGTCGGGCAGCATGATCGGATCGTCCCACTGGCCCTGCACAACGAACGGCAAATCGAACTGATTGGCAGTCGTGCTTGAAACAAGAGTGGCGACGCCCTTGAGATCGAGATCGCGGGTAGGCACGGAAACCTGGCCATTGACCGCCAGCCGCACCGTCGGCCCCTCCAGATGCATGTCGTCGACCGACACTTGGCCCTGCTCGATTTTGAGGCCGAGCGCGAACTTATCGAACGGCGTGCGTCCGGTGCGGAAGTCGCCGTTACCGGACAGCGGCCGGCGCTCAAGCCGCCGAAGCAATTGCTCGACATTGATTCCAGCGACTGCGCCGTTGTTGGCGTTCAGGTTTGCGGTGCCGTGAAGCGTATTTGTCACTTCCAAAACAGACGCACCGGAACCCTCGACGTTAAGCACCATGTTGCCGCGGCCCTCCAGCTTGCGAATGCCGAAGATCTGGCTGAGGCAGTTTTCCAGATCGACGTCGACAAACTGAACGTGCGAGGTCACCGCAACGCCACCGGCGGAGCTGGCCAGTCCAAGCGAACCCTTGGCAATGCCGCCGAAGGCTTGCGATTCTCCGATGGCTACATCGAGCTTGCCGTTACGCATGGTGGCAGCGGCCGCCGTGCGCCCTAGTTTCGCATTTGCGATCTTGACGGTGGCCGCCGAAACCCGAAGGTCGAGATCGAAGTCGGCCATGCCATCAAGCGCAATGGGCAGCCGATCCCAAGTGTGCTCGTTCGCCGCCAGGATGTGAATCCCGGACACGTACGGCGTCAGATCAAGCGCGTCGGCGGCAAGCGTGCCCTGGACCGTGCGCTGATCCGTCGAAAGCGTGATCACGCCTTCCGCGGTATTGCCGTCGAGTTCGACGTTGACCGCGGACAGCGATGCGACTCCGGCGGAGAGGCTGCTTTGTGCCCGCAATGCGAAGCGTCCGAAGCCGCCGAACGGCAATTCGCTCGCGTGTGCCCAACGGAGCGCGTCGCGCAGCGAGGGCGACTCCACACTCAGCGTTCCATCGAGCTTCAATGTCGGCTGATCGCTTGCGGCGCCGTCGAAAGCAACTTTCAGCGGAGCGCCACTCAGGCGCAGCTTAACGCCGGAACGATCGCCATTGAGTGCGGCGAGAAAGTCGCTTAGCGTCAGGCTCGCTTCGACCGGCTCTTCGTGCCACACAAAATGACCGTTGGCGCCGAAACTGCGCGAAATTGAGGGCCACGCGAGCTGGAATTCCACGCCTTCGAGGCGATCGGTGGTTTCTTTTCCGGCGTGAAAATTGTGGACCACGACGACGCCATCGCGGATGCCGATTTCCGAGAAGGACGATGTGCGGGTGGGATTGGGCTCGAGCGCGCGCGCCAGCGATTGGGTCAAGCCAGACCAATTCGACTGGCCGCCAGGTTGGAATGCCACGGTGATGGTCGGCCGCACCAGCGTCACGTCGGCGATTTCGACCCGACCGGCTAGCAACGGAAAATAACGCAGGTGAGCGGTCAACTCCTCGGCGACGACTGCCGGCTGACCGGTGCGGTCGTTGCCGAGCAACACATCGTGGAAGCTCGCAGTGCCGGAAGGAAACAGCGACACCGAGACCTCGCCACGAAGCACCGGGTCGAGCCCGGTGACAGCGTGGATCTCCCGGGCGACTGCATCCCGTACCGAGGAAGCCGGAATGAGGAAGGACAGCCCGACCAATGTCACGAACACCGCCGCGATCGCGGCAGCAACGGCAATCGCCAAGCGTTTCAAGCCGGTAGCTGCGGTCACAGGAGGCGTGTTCCGAGTGGTTCGGTTAAGTCGGTCGAATAATACGGTTTGATAGCTAAGCTGCAAACCTGCCCGGTATCTGTGTCGCTTTCGTGGCCGGACCCGCCGCCAAATGATTGCCATACAAAGGCAAATCGCACTGGCAGAACGCAGTCACCGGCCGCAGAAAGTGTGTCCGGGGGAACCGCCGCCCGCAGTGATGACTACAATTCGGCTATCGCTCTGACGTGCGAAGCCTTCGGGTTGAGTGCGCCTGCGCCACTTCCGCGATCATCTTCTTGACGATGGCTTGGCCGAACGAATTGAAATCTCGTGCGACCTGAACAAATGCGCCCGAACCGCCGACGACATTATTGCGGTAATAATTGTCGAGGCCGCCGGGCGGATTGGTGTGGTCTGGATTCCATGCCAGCGGCGTATCGCTGAGAATGACGAGGCCGTTGATAGTTACGCCCTGCGCCAGCGCCTCATCGCGTACCGAAACCACATCGCGGCCGGCATTGTTGGTGCCGTCGCCGGAGACGTCGATAGTCCGCCGCGGCGCGCTAAAAGGCGCGCGCGAAAACTGCCCCATGGAAAATTCGATCGCGCCTGAAATCGAAGTGCGATCTGCGAACGACCGCGGCGCTTCCAACAGCCGATCGCCGAAACCTTTCGCAGATTCCAGATCGCTGATCGTTGTCCAATCGATCACGACCCGCTGCGCGCCGACGCCGGACCATTCGACAAACGTCAGCCCGATGCGGCCGTTGCGGCCCGAGCGAATGGCGTCGAGCACGCGCGGATCAGAGATCGCGGCGGCGTAGCCCTCGCGTTGCAACTGAAATTTCGCGGTGTCGACACTGCGCGACACGTCGGCCGCCAGTATCAGCAGAAGATCGACTTGCTCGGCCGCCGATGCGATGACCGGTACCAGCACGAAGCCCGTGCAGATCAGGATCAAAACGGCGACGGTGCGTACAAACTTCATGTAGTCGCAAACTTCATGCAGCAGTTTATGACTCGCTGGCTGCCGCGTGGATCGCGGCGCGGATGCGCTGGTAGGTCCCGCAGCGGCAGATATTCGTGATCGCAGCGTCGATGTCGGCATCCGTCGGCTTCGGCTTTTGCGCCAGAAGGGCCGCAGCCGTCATCAGCATACCGCTCTGACAATAGCCGCATTGTGGCACGTCGTGCTCCACCCAAGCCTTTTGCAGCGGGTGCAGCTTGCCGGCCTGTGCCAGCGCCTCGATCGTCGTCACCTTTTTGCCGGCAAGACTGCCGACCTGGATCTGGCAGGACCGCATGGCGATACCGTCGATATGTACGGTGCAGGCGCCGCACTGGGCGATGCCGCAACCGTATTTGGTGCCGGTGAGCCCGATCGTGTCACGCAGCACCCATAGTAACGGCGTATCGGGCTCGACGTCGGCCTCGTAATGATTTCCGTTAACGGAGAGTGCCAGCATATTTAGTCGTACGTCCGCGCCTGTCCGGTCACGAGCGTTAAGTCTAGCTCGTTGGAACGCGAAGCGAAATCGCAAATGCGTAATGCTCAACAAACGGGCAGGCCGCAAGTGTTAAGCGTTAGGCTGAAGTTGGCCGGGGCAGATTGCCACGCTCCCCCGTTTGCGCCCTTTTCACGACCCCGGAAGCAGGGCATTGTCCTGCGCGACACTGTCGTGCAAAGCCCGAAAACGGGCGGCCCGCCAGGGTGCGTAATTCGAAAGCTACTCAGGAGGAACGGCCATGGGTTATCGCAATGATCGCGTGACACGACGCGGTGTTGCCGGAGGGATTGGGGCGGTGGTGTTCGCCGCCGGACTGGCTGCGATGCCGGTCACCGCAACCGCGCAAAGCGGCGAGCCGATCAAAATCGGTTTCAGTATGGCGCTCACCGGTCCGCTGGCGCCGAACGGCAAGCAAGCCCTGCTTGGCGCAGAGATCTGGCAAGAGGAAATCAACGCCAAGGGCGGTTTGCTCGGCCGAAAGGTCGAATTGGTCCATTACGACGACCAATCCTCTCCGGCGAATGTCCCGGGCATTTACACGAAGCTGATCGATGTCGACAAAGTCGACATCGTGATGGGTCCTTATGGGACCAACCTGAATGCACCGGCCATGCCGATTGTCATTCAGAAGAACAAGGTTTTCGTCGGCTTTTTTGCGCTCGATATAAACGCTGAATTTCACTATCCGCGATACTTCTCAATGCTGCCGACTGGCCCAAAGCCACGGGAAGCGTTCACTGAAGGATTCTTCGCGGCGGCGGCGGCGCAGAAACCCAAGCCGCAAACCGTTGCGCTCACCTCCGAGGACGCCGAGTTCGCACGTAACGCGTGCGACGGCGCCCGCGAAAATGCCAAGACCTATGGGTTTAAGATCATCTACGACAAGACCTTCCCGCCCGGGACGACCGACTTCTCGCCGGTCATCCGCGCGCTGCAGGCCGCCAACGCCGATCTCGTCGTCGCCTGCTCGTATCCGCTGAGTTCGGTCGAACTCGTCCAGTCTGCGAATGAACTCGGGCTTAAGCCGAAGATGTTAGGTGGCGCCATGGTCGGTCTGCAAGCGACCGTGTTCAAGGACAGGCTCAAGTCCAAGCTGAACGGCATCGTCAATTACGAAACCTGGGTGCCTTCGCCTAAGTTGATGGCCCCGGCGAAAGCGTTCTTTGCGAAATACCAAGAGCGCGCAAAGGCCGCCGGCGTTGATCCGCTCGGTTATTATCTCGGCGGTTGGGGCTATGCCGACTTCCAGTTGATCGGCGAGGCGATTGAAGGCGCGAAAAGTATCAAAGACGAGCAGCTCGCCGACTACCTGCGTACCCATGAATTCAAGACCATCGTGGGCGACATCAGGTTCGGAAAGAATGGCGAATGGACCAAGTCCGGCATGCTGCAGGTGCAGTATCACGGCATTACAGATGCCGCGAACCTGGAGACTTGGCGCGGCATGGGCTACCAGACCGTGATTAGTCCTGCCGATCAGACAACAGGCAATCTCATCTATCCCTACGACAAAGCGAAGTAAGTCCTCTAAGCTCTCTCGGTAGCTTGTTGCGGGGCGCGGGCTTTGGTCCGCGCCCCGATCAATTCTAGCTCTGCGAGAAGGCGAAGTAGTAAGAGCGTTTCGGAGGATTTATGCTTCTTCCCACGTCGCTGGTCGGTTCTTACCCGCAACCGGAATGGCTGATCGACCGCCGCAAGCTTTCCAAGCAGGTGCCGCGGGCGCGGGCCGACGATCTTTGGCTGGTCGGCCCCGGCCAACTTGAAGCAGCGCAGGACGATGCCACGATCCTCGCTATCCGCGATCAAGAGCGGGCCGGGCTTGATATCGTCACCGACGGCGAGCAGCGCCGCGAAAGTTATTCAAACCGGTTTGCCACCGCGCTCGAAGGTATCGATGCCGACAATCCTGGCACCACGATCAACCGGACCGGCCAGCCGATTCCGGTGCCGCGCGTGATCGGTCCGATCCGGCGGACACGCCCCGTTGAGTTGCGCGACCTCAAGGTGCTGCGCGCCAACACCGGCCGCACGATCAAGGCCACGCTGCCCGGCCCTTTCACCATGAGCAAGCAGGCGCAGGATGATTTCTACGGCGACGCCGAAGCGATGGCGATGGATTATGCCGCTGCCGTCAGCGCCGAGATTGCCGATCTGTTTGCTGCCGGCGCCGATATCGTTCAGCTCGATGAGCCGTGGATGCAGCAGCACCCGGATGATGCGCGGCGTTACGGCCTCAAGGTGCTTGACCGGGCGCTGCAAGGCGTGACCGGGACGGTCGCGGTGCATCTTTGCTTTGGTTATGCCGCGCTCGTGCGCGGAAAACCGTCCGGTTATTCATTCCTCGCGGAACTGGAAAACTCCAAGGCGCAACAAATATCGATCGAAGCGGCGCAGCCCAGGCTCGATCTGAAAGTTCTGCAGGCGTTGCCGTCGAAGACGATTATCCTTGGCGTCATCGATCTTGCCGATATGAATGCAGAGACGCCGCAGATTGTCGCCGACCGGATTCGCCGCGCGCTGCCTTACGTGCCTGCCGAGCGTATCGTAGTCGCGCCGGATTGCGGCATGAAATACCTGCCGCGAGTGGTCGCGTTTGCCAAGATCAAGGCGATGGCCGAGGGCGCGGCTTTGGTGCGGCGCGAAATCGAAGGCGCCTGAGCGACGCGAACCATGACGGTTGTAGGCGGCCAGCGCCCACTAGGGCGCAACAATCTCGACCACAACGCCTGAGCTTATTAGCTCGGCCAGACCACGGCTGAGGTCAAATTGCGGGTGCTCGGAAAACGCCGCCTCCGCCGCTTCTCTGATCGTATGACCGGAGCTTGGCGCGAGCAGAAACGCCGCGCCGCCCGGCGGTAACAAGCGTACTTCGACTTCGAGATACGGGCGCAGCACCAGCGCGTCTTCACCGCGCCAATCCGCGATCGGCGCAAGTGGTTGTTCGCCAGAGTTCATCGCCCAGATGGTGACAATCGGATACGGCGACCGAACAATTTCGGTCGAAGGGTGCAGGGTGACCCGTATTTCGCTTACGGCGTGCGGATCGAGTGCAGCAAAGCGGCTCCGGTCGATTGGCGCTGCATCGGGTGCATGATATGCGCGGGTGCGCGCCGCTTCGATGCGTGCCACGTCGGCGAGATATCTAAGCTCGCGCGCCGGCTCGAATGCGGCGATAAAATCGGCAAACCCATCACCGTAGGTCGTCAGGATCGGGGTGCGCGGCGGCGCCTTGGCAACAAAGATACGCGCCATTGCGGCGAAGAACTCTTCGCCCACCAGTTTCTCAACCACCGGAAAACGCGCCTGCAGCGTTTTTATCAGCCCAATGACCAGCATTGTTGCGGTGGATCGCAAAGCGCCGCGCCGGCGATTCGCCGCTTTCGGCGATGATGCCGTGGGGAACTGGCTCTGAGGGATCGAGCAACGCCCGCGCAACGGAAGCCTCGAAAGACCCTGGCGCGTTTGCTCTCATGCGGCCGACGCGCGCGAGGACTGCGATTAGGACTTTCTCTGCTGCCAGCGCCTCGTCGCGGAGCGTCGGCCAGTCGGGAATGTCGTTGTCCCATTCGATCAGCGTTGCGATCGGGCCGACCCGCGCGATGACGTGTTCGTAGTATCTCCAGACCGCGTCCGCGACCGGAGAACCGTGATTGTCAATCAGAAGGGGCACGCCGGCGTCATCGGTTTGTTCGTGATGCCCGCCAAGATGGATTTCCTTCACCCGATCGAGCGGAAACGAATCCAGATAAGATAGCGGCGCGACGCCGCTGTTCTTGGCCGAGACGAACACATTGTTGACGTCGAGCAACAAGCCGCATCCGGTTTGCTTCGACACTTCGGCGAGGAACTCGACTTCCGGCATTGTGCTTTCGGCAAGTCGAACGTAGCGGGACGGATTTTCGAGTAGCATCGTGCGCCCAAGTGCCGTCTGTACTTCGTCGATATGCTCCGCCAAGCGGGCCAGAGTGTCCGCGGTGTATGGCAACGGCAGGAGATCGTTGAAGTAGACGCCGTCATGCGACGACCACGCGAGGTGTTCGGAAAAGCTCTCCGGCTCGTAGCGATCGCACAGGACTTTGAGGCGCGCGAGATGCTCGCGATCGAGCGGCTGCATCGAGCCGATCGAAAGTCCGACGCCGTGGATCGAGAGCGCGTAACGCTCGCGCAACGCGCCGAGTTGCGCGTGCGGCGGTCCGCCGGCGCCCATGTAGTTCTCGGCGTGCACTTCAAAGAAGCCGACCGGCTGCGGTGCCGCGGCGATGTCCCTGAAATGCTGAGGTTTGAAGCCGATGCCGGCGCGCGCCGGCAAGTGCGAAGCGGCAGACACAGGACCGCTACGACGGGTCGGACTTGTTCGGCTCAAGCGAGCCCTTGCCCTTGGGGGTTACCACGGTCGCGCACGTTCCTTTCGGCACATACTTCCAGGCGTTGCCCTGGTAATCGGCGGCAGCCGTACCCGCGCATGTGGTGCCGGCGCCGGCGGCGCAGTCATTGTCGCCCTTGAGCGCAATGCCGAAACATTTGTCCATGGTGGATTGCGGCGGCTTTGGAGCGGAAAATGCCGGTGTGGCGATCATTGCCAGAGCGGTGGCAAAGGAACTGGCGACGGCGGCGGCCAGCGCACTTTTTGCATTCATGGGGTGATCCCTTCCGAAACTTCGGCTGTCACGGCCGAGGACACGCTTATTTCATAGCATAATTGTGTCGATCGGTTTGCAGTAAAAATGACGGGCTGCACAATATCTCGTTTTCGGCTTACTTCACTTTCATTGCATTTGTCGCTTCCCAGTCACTTCCAGGCGGGGATGCGATAAATTGTTTGCATCGTTCGAGCATGATGCGTGCCGGTGAGTCAGAGGGCCGCTCAGCCAAAAGCTTCTGGAAGAACGTCACCGCACTGGCGAAGTCGCCCGCGCGGTAGGCGGCGAGGCCGGAGTCGTAAAGCGCCACCCAACCGGGCGGCTTGGCGCCACTTTCGGCGACGTCGAGCAATTCGTAGATCGCAAGGCCGCCGGCGCGGCCGTACACCATCAACCGATCGAGCTCGCGCACATGGATTCGGTCGCCGGCCAGGCGGCGCGTCTCCTCGCCGATAATAATATCGGTGCCGTACTCCTTATTGGCCCCCTCAAGGCGGCTTGCCACGTTCACGGCGTCGCCGATAACGGTGTAGTTCAGCCGGAACTCCGATCCGATATTGCCAACCAGCATATCGCCGGAATTGATGCCGATCCGCGCCTTGAGCGGCCGGCCGCTGTCGTCGCTTAATCCCGACGCTCGCAGCGAACGCTGACAGGCCAATGCCGCGCGGCACGCGTCGACGGCGTGATCGGCATTGGTCATCGGCGCGCCCCAGAAGGCCATCACCGCGTCGCCGATGAATTTGTCGATCGTGCCGCCGTGGGTGTTGACCTCGCGCGACATGACGTCGAGATAGCCGGACAACAGCGGGATGATCTGGTCGCCCAGCCGCTCCGATAGTCCGGTAAATCCCGCAATATCGGCGAACATCACCGTAAGCGTGCGCACCGAGCCGCCGGGCCGCGGCTCGACGCCCTCGCGCAGCAGCATCCTCACCAGATCCGCGGGTATGTATTTCCGAAAGGCGGCAAGGCCGCCCGCCATATCGGCGATCGCATTCGACAGATTTTCAAGTTCGGCAACGCGCGAGGGGTGGCGACGGACCTGGTCGAGTTCGAAACCCTCGATGTGTTTGATCTCGCCGACAACCGTAATCAAGGGAGTAGCGATGATCCGCCGGGCAAGCCATGCCGAAACAATGCCGGCGATGATGATGAGAAGCGCCAGGCCGATGAGCAAATTACGTATCGTTGTCTCGATCGGACCGAGAAATTCCGCTTCCGGGATGACGGTCGCCAATGTCCAGCCGGGAAAATCCAGCGGCGTCATGGTGACCGCGTAGGCATTCGCGTCGGCGACAAAGCGCATAGGGTGCGCGGTTTTCGCGTCGCTGCTATATGAGCCGCCGGCTTCTTTCATTGCCCCCTGTGCAATTGCGAGCAGCGGCTGATTGGAGCGCTGCATTTTGAGTTCGTCCGCGTCCGGATCGGGCCCGGCGATGACGGTGCCGTTGCGGCCCAGGATGAAGGCCGCGCCGGTCTTGCCGACCGAGAGTTGCGAGAGAAATTGCGCGAGCCGGGTGTTCTCGATGATGACCGCGAGGACGCCCTGCCGTTTTTGGTAAACGTCGACCGGCCCGACATAGGCGATCGATGGACGCATGCCGACCGGAAAGTCGGAAACTTCGTACCAGCCCGGGTCGTCGTTCTGGATGCCTTTGCGGTACCATTCCTGATCGGTCACGACGTAGTTGGTGTCTTCGAACCGGCGCTTCTCGAATTCGATGTCGCCGACGACCACCTGATAGGTGTCGACGCGGCGCTTGATTACGCCGTCAACTCGCGCGATCTCCATCATTTCCAGGCTTAGGTCGCCGAGTTTGTGCGCGGCAAAGAAATCGCCGTTCGGGAACCCGAACGCGACCCACGAAATGCTTGGTTGCGATTGCAGCTGCGAGAGAAACACGAATTCGCGTTTGTCGGCCTCGCGCGCGCCGAGCACGTTCTGAACGAATAAGGTGCGGATCGCGGTGTGCGCGGCGGTTGCCTGCGTCGTGATGGTGTTGAGTTCTTTCTGCACCGCGGAGACGATTTGCTCGTCGATCGTCGCCGCGAGCGTGCGGCTGTTTGCTTCAGCCGTTCGCCACCACAACAGGTGCACGCCGATCGCGCTGATGATGATCGACGCCAGCACCAGGCTGGAGATTGCGAGGCGAATGCCGATGCGCATGACGGCTGCCGATCTACCTCAAGCTTATTGGTGCACGGGCCGATCGCCGCGCTCAAGGCTTTTACGATCCCACTTTGCGAGGTTTGCCGCGGCCTCGTAAGTTTCCTGCAGGAATCCGAGCAACAACGCGTCGGGATCGGGTGCTTGCCTCATCACGTCATAGGGCAGGATGAATTGGCCGACATTCTTGTCGTAGAAGGCCCCGGGCGTGTGCAATTGCGTGTCGCCATAGCCCGTCGGTTCCGGGTAGGCGTAGACATAAAATGCGGCGCGGCCGTAGCCGCCATTGCCCGGCCAGAAACCGCAACTCGAAACCTCGTGCGAATACGCTTCCGCCATCACCCAGGCGGCAACGTTCGGCGTGACGCTTTTGGGCGGCGGTGCGGTGCGGCCGGAAAATCGCGAGGCTGCGAGATCGAAACTGCCCCAGAAGAACTGCACCGGGCTCGCTTTGCCAATGAAGCGGGTGCGGAACTCATTCATCACGCGGGCGCTTTGAACGATGGCCTGACCAAACCGTGAAACAAATTCCCGATCGTACTGGGCATGGGTGCGGTCCTGCTCGAACGGAATCGCATTTTCAATTTCGCTCGGCATCGTCCAGATGTGGACGTCGATGCCGAGGCGGCGCAATCGGCCCATGAACGCGGCATAGAAGTCGGCGACCGACATCGGCACCAGCGGGAAACTCTCGACGCGTCCGTCGCTGGTGGCGATACGAAGCAGATGCTCGACGAAATCAAAAACAATATCGAAGGTCCGTCCCTGGTAGACATTCGCCGGCGCGACCAGCCCGCGCGAATTCAGATGGAAGGTCACGTTCCACCAATGATTGACCAGCGGCGTTGACGCAAGCCGCACCTTGCCGGCGATCTGCGTCCAAAGCTGCAGCGTGTCGCAGGTACCGGACCATGCCGCCAGCGGCAGGTCCGGCCAGAGGGAATTCGTGCTCATCGCGATGCTCAGCGGTTCAACGGCGCGCCAGATTGCCGGCCTAGGAGGCGCGCCGACAACTATTTACCGCGTCCCGCGGCACGATGGAAAGAAGCGGATGTCGCTGGTTGTAACGGACATTGCGGACTTACCCGCGATCTTTATCCCTTCCAGGTTGGCGCCTGCTGGTGTTCGAGGTAATGACCGGCCGCACGATGAAATGTTGAGCGTAACAACGGCATCGGGTCGTCCCACGACAAAGTCGATCTGGCTTCGCAGGCGAGCGCCCACGGCAGCCACGCCGTGAGCGGCATACCGTCGGCGCGCGCGGCCGGGAGATCCTTCCACATCCGGCACCAGCGGACGCCGGCTCTGGCGGGCGCGACCGGCGGTCGCGGGATTCCGACGAGGTCGGCGTAGACCAGCGCCGGAATGTTGACGCCGGCAATGGCGCCGGCGTGATGCCACAGATTAAAGCGAGGGTTGATTTCCAAAAGACGGAGGTCGCCGCGCGGATCGCGCTTGAAGTCGAGTTTGGCTACGCCGGTCAGCGAAAGCCGCTCCACGATGGCGCGCCCAGTCCGGCGCACGTCATCGGCGTCGGTGATCTCGAGCGCGGTGGTGTGGCCGTAGCACACCGGATAAGTCCGGATCTTTCGGCCGGTGAACTCGCCGGCAATTCCGCCGCTCCCGTCGACGTAGCAGTGATAGCTTTCGATCCGGCCTTCCGCGCCGGGGATGAATTCCTGGGCTAACAGTTCAAAGGCGACGGCACACAATTGCGGCCACAGCCTCCGCAACGCTTCGGCGTTTTCGACGTAAATGGCCTTGCGCAATCCGAAGACACTGTTCCAGGGCTCAAGCCGTGTCAGCGGCTTGACGATCAGCGGGAACGCAAGGCCGAGATCTGCAGGATCAACGAACGCAGGCTTGAAACGGCGTCCCGCCGGTACCGGAAACGCGAAGCGCTCTGCCAGTTGCTGGAAACGGCCTTTGTCAAGCAAGTCTTCAACCAGCTGCGCGTCGGCGATGACAAAGCGGAAGGCCTGGGCCAAACGTTCGCGCTCACGGGAGACGAAAAGAACCTGAGCGTCCTCCTCGTAGAAAAGAACCGGGCGCTCAATCTGCGCCTGACCGAAATGCATCAATGCGCCGACCAGAACCTCGGTGTTTTTCGAGCAATCGTCCCAGACCAGACGAGATTGCGCGTAGCGGGAGTACAGCGAAGGAGCGCCTGCCCGCGTAACGACGGCGCAAGGAACTTTGGCCAGGACCAGCGGTCGCAACAAATCCATGTCGCCCATGACGCAGGCGACGGCCGGTTGCGCCGATGCTGCGCCTGAAGCGACAGCTTCACGAGCATGCGATCGCGACGAGAACGGATGCAACAGCGGTCCGATCGTGGACCGGGCTCGCGAAGCCAACCGCCACGCCCACGGCGTCTGCTTGATGAAGCGTTTAATCCGGCGTCGCGCCGCTGATGCAGATCGCACCGGCAAGCCACGCAAGGTCGCGGTGGCGGCGAAGTCGTACAGTTTGAGATTGCCGTCGGACCATTCCAGTTTGTATGGTTCATCGCCGATGGTGAAATCGAAGTGTTTGAGGCCCATTCGGATCGCTTCAGCCATCAGTTCGCGCAAATGCAGCGAACCAGGTCCGAACTGGGCGATGTCGCCGCCGTCGTAACTGGCGAGCACGTGGTAGTAGCAATCTCCGAACACGATGCCGAAATTCGCGGCCGCGCGCGCTTCGCCAACCTCGATGCGGCTGATGTGAAACAGATGCCGGCTCTGCGGATTTGACGCCAGTTCGAGAAAGAACTCGCGGTGCCCTGGCCGGGCAAAGATGTCGGCAATTCCCTTGCGCGCGAGCGATCGACGTTTTTGCTCCAGCAGTGTCTCCAGCGTATGCCTGCGATCGTCCGGCTCCGAGGCGGTGACGAAGCGGATTTCGCCGAGTCCCGACAAGTGCCGGCGCTTGGTGCGGTCGCGGCGGCGCGTCGCCGATGAACGCTTGGCGGTATAGAATTTCTCCCAGTCATCGGCGAGCTGCGTCGAATGTGCGCTGCTGGCATTCGGCGTGACGCGAAGAAAAGTGAATGGATTTATTTGGGCGCCGATGTCTTGCGGCATCTTCTCAAATTCGATCCAGTCATAACGCCACAGCGGATCGCACAGCATCTGCGCCTGTAGCTCGCGCCAGAGCGCGAGAAAACTTTCGCGTGGGACGCGTTGCGCGAAGTCGCGCGCCAAAAGCGGCGCGTTGTAATCGCACAGCTCCTGGCCGAGCCAGCATAGCCGCCGCGCCAGCCATTGCGGCGTTACGCAGAGCGGCATGATGAACGCGATTTCGTCGTTGCTGTAGCGGCCGACGATGATGGCTGGGCGGACGCCTTGGCGCAGCCCGATGTGCCGATGCCACGACGAAAGCCAATCGAAGGTTTGGAACGCAGTGCAGTCGGCTTCACGCTCAAAGCGCCGCCAGTCGCTCTCGACCGCCGCCAAGTCGCTGTAAATGTGGAAATTCAATTTCGCCGGCGCTTCGCGTAGGCGATCGACGACGGGCGAAGCCGTCGCGCGGTTCACGTCCGGCGGCGAAGACGCGTTCCGAAACGCCGTCAATGTGGTCGCGCGGGTCACTGGCATTTACGGGAATGGATGGAGACGCATCCGCGCTTAATAGGCGACAATAGCTAAGGTAGCTTCGCTGTCGCGCGGCCCCGTCGCGTTAAGGTAAAGCGGGCGTGAATTGTTGGAGTGAAAAACTGGTACAGCTGGGTGGACTCGAACCACCGGCCTCCTGATCCACAGTCAGGCGCTCTAACCAACTGAGCTACAGCTGCACGGCCCGCGCGGTCGCGAAGTGCGCGAAAGCTAGGGGGAACGTCCGGTTTTGGCAAGCCGATAACAAGCCGTTAAGCAAGAGCCGACAAGCAAAAGCCCGGGCTGAACCCGGGCTTTTCCCCGTCCTGCGACGGGTTGATCTATGGCGATCGAAGGTCGATTAACCGACCTTGCTGAAGGCCTTGTTCATGCCGCTCTTGATCGGCTCGGCAGTTTCGGCCGCGACCTTCTGCGCCATGGCGGCGAGTTCCTTGCTCTGCTGCGACAGCGACTCGAACTGCTTGCGGGCGTGTGCGTTGGTCAGCTCGACGACTTCCGACACCGTTTTGGCGGCCATGATCTCGCCGGCAAAATCGAACACCGCATTGGTGTTGGCGCGGGCCGCTTCGATGAGCTTGAGGCCGTAATCGGACGCGCCTTTGGTGGCGGTCGAATAGGTGGTCTCGAGAACGTCAGTCGCCTCTTCGGCGGCGGCCTTCATTTTCTCGTAGTTGTCCTTGGCTTGAGCGACACCGCGCTCGGCCATTTCACGGAACGCCGCCGGCATCTCTACCTTCGGCATGTCAAACTTGGGCATTTCGAACTTCGGCATTTCAAACGCAGCCATTGCCGGTTTGGCGGGCTTTGCTTTGGGGGCAGTAGTTCCAGCTTCTGCCATGACACTCGTCCTTGCTTTCTGGAGTCTTGGGCTGTTTGACCTTGAGAATGCTCCTCGGCTCGCCGCCCATCGCGCAAGCCATCACATTTCATTGAGCCCGCGGCAGAACGCAACACAACTCAAGCCGGGGTCTTCCAGTCGCATACATAGCAGGCATTTTGATGCGTTGCAATAGACTATATTGCATTGCACAAAATTCTTTTAAATAACTGATTTTATTAGTTTATTTCGCCGAAACCTTGGCTCAAGCCTACGGCTTCTTAGGCTTGGCAGTATCCATGACTATTTTGGCAGCACTTTGTCCGAGGTCTTGCGCCTGGGTCGATAGCCTTTTCATTTGGTTTGCGAGGTACTCGGACTGTAGCCGGAGCACCTCGGTTGGATCCTTGGCCTGCATCAGTTTTTGCGCAAACTCGAAAGTCTGCGCCATGTTCTGTTCGACATAGCCCATCGATTTGTGTGCGATTTCGCTGGCGCCGGCGCGCGCGGCTTCAGCGTGGCCGTGCCACTGTGCGACTGCTTGATTTGCCGCCTGGACAATACCGTCGAAAGCCGTCCGTGCCTGTGAAACGCTTTGCTCGACGAAAGCGCGAACCTCATTGGGCATTGCAAATTGTTCGAAGGGTTCCTTGGACATCAATCAACTCCTCGCCCCGACAATCGTCGCTCTAAATCGTCATCCTAAGCGAATTAACCTTATGCGCGCACCCCGGTCATTGGGGCCGGCCAAGCCTATGACGCGATTAAGGTTATCCTACCTTGTTCGATGGGAGTCGAGTGCCCGCGATGGACGACGCGGGCGGCCCGCATTATTAAGAATTCCTTTACAGCGATGAGTTTTGTCGCATGTCGATTGTTGAGTCAGAGTTTGTCCTGTCGCGCGACGCGCGACTTTCGGGTCAGCTCGTCGACCACGCGACGAGCGCCTCACCTACTTGGCTTTGGAGCGCCGACGGGTCGCGGATCCTGTGGGCGAATGCGGTCGGCGCTGCGATCTTCGGCGCTGCAAATATCAGCGAACTGGCAAGCCTGCGCTTCGAGGCAAAACTGCCAGCAGCCGCGGAGATCGTCCGCCTCGCAGAAACGCTGCCGTCGAGCGGACAAGCGCGCCTTGAAAGATTGCGCGGCTTCGGCGCCAGCTTTGGTCGTACGCTGACGTGCGTTTGCTCGCGGTTGTCGTTGGCCGGCGGTTCGCCGGCGGTGCTGGTCATCGCCAACGAGCCGGCGGGACGGGCGCTTCCGCTGAGCGAGCGGGTCAAGCGCCTGTTCTCAGATCAGGCCCAGGCGCAAGCCGCCTTCGCGCCGGACGGCACGCTGCTCGCCGCCACGCCGGCGGCGGCGAAACGCTTCGCCGGCACCCCAACACTGTCTGCCCTTGGGCTAACCGCAACCGCATCTCAGGCTCTTGCAGCCGGCTACGCGGACGCTCCAACAGACCATGGCCAAGTCGTCTTGCGGCGTCTCGGCAGCGGTGCGTCGGCGGTCCTGCTTGCCACGTTTGGGCCTGAGCCCAGCGGCATGCCCGCCGCGCCAAGTGCTCCCCCAACGCTTGAGCTGGCGCCGAAGCTGGAGTTGGAGCCGCCGCGCGTCGAACCGCCCGCGCCTCCGCAGCCGGCAGAGCCCGCACCTTCTGCCGTAGCGCCGCCAGAACCGCAGCCGACGCGCAGTCCTGCACAGGCTGAGCCGGTCGTGGAGCGGCGTCATCCGTTGCGCTTCGTTTGGCAAATGGACGCCGACGGGCGCTTCCTCGTCGGTTCGGACGAGTTCATCGAGTTGACCGGGCCGCAAACCACGGCCGCGTTCGGCCGATTGTGGAGTGAGATCGCCGCTGAGCTGAAGCTCGATCCCGACCAGCAGGTGGCGCGCGCCGTGGCCACACGCGAAACCTGGAGCGGCATCACCGTCTCCTGGCCTGTGGATGGCGGCGACGAGCGGCTTCCGGTCGAGCTGTCGGGACTCCCGGTATTCGATCGCGAACGGCATTTTCGCGGCTATCGGGGATTTGGCGTCTGTCGCGATATCGCGCGCATCAATGAACTGGCGTTCGCGCGCCGCGAACGTCCGATCGGATTCATGGCGCGGCCCGAACCCTCGGCCGCGAGCGACGCCGCCGCTCCAGCGATTTCGGCGGAGGCGGCCGCCGATACCGAAAAATCCGCTGCTCTCCAATCGCCAACTATAAAACCGGCCGCAGAGGAAGCGGAGGTCGCTCCGCGCCCGCAACGCCCGTCGCCGAGCCTCCCACCTACCGCTAACGTCGTGCCGTTTCGACCGGGGACGTCCGAGCCGAAAACGCCGAGTCTAAGTCCGATCGAACGTCGGGCTTTTCGTGAACTCGCGCAGGAGCTGACCGCACGCTTGCAAGGCGGGCACGACGCGACGGCTGCCGAAAGTGTGGCGAGCAGTCTGCCGGAGGAAGCAGTTCCGCTTGAAGCGGCCGATGCTCCGACAACTCCGCCGAATGCCGAGCAAATTTTGGGTGAGCCCGCTGAGAACCCAATAGCTCCACCTGAGCCGATTTCGGCTGAACACGCTGCGGCTCTTCTTGCTCCTCCCGCTGCCGAAGTGATCGCGGCACTGATGAGTGCGACGGCGCAACTGCCGGCGGCAGAGAGTCCCGGCGTCGCTGAGGTGCAAGCTTCCAACGTACAAGCTTCCAACGTACAAGCTTCCAACGTACAAGCTGCCAACCAAGAGCAAACATCAGAGGCCGAAATCCAACGGCAACCTGCGCCAGCGGAGCAGGCCTCAACTGAAGCCGCCGAAAAGGAAGCCCCGCCTGCCTTCGAACCGGGGTTGCTCGACCGCATTCCGATCGGTGCGCTGATCTACCGAAACGACTCGCTGCTCTACGCCAATCGTCATTTCCTTGAATTGACCGACTATCAGAGTTTGGAAGCGTTGACGGCGGCCGGATGGTTGAACGGCCTGGTCGCCGAAACCGACGCCGGCACGCTTAAGGTCGGCGGCACCCCGAGCACGTTGTCGCTCACCACGAGTAACGGTACGCCCTGCCAGATCGAGGCTCGTTTGTTTGCCGTTCCCTGGGCGGATGCTACGGCGCTCGCGCTCATTCTGACCAACGGCAAAACCGCGGAGCGGGAAGCCACATCGCTTTCACTGAGCGCCGCCGAGAACGAAATCCGCGATCTCGCCGGTAAGCTCGAAGCCGCCAAAAAGAGCGAGGAGGCGTTGCGGGCCGCCACGCGTGAAGCGCAAAAAGCGGCGGCGGCGAAAGCCGAGTTCGTCGGTAAAGTCAGTCACGAGATTTCGCACGCCGCTCAACGCCATTACCGGTTTCACCGAGGTGATTATGGCAGAGCGCTTCGGCCCGATCGGCAACGAGCGCTACCGCGACTATCTTAAGGACGTGCACGCCGCCGGGATGCACATCGTCGCGCTGTTGAACGATCTCCTCGATCTTTCCAAAATCGAGAGCGGCCAGCTCAATCTCAGCTTTGTCAACGTCAGCCTCAACGAGCTCACCCAGCAATGTGTCGGCATCATGCAGCCGCAGGCGAGCCGCGCGCGGATCATCATCCGCACTTCGCTCACGCCAGGCTTGCCCCAAATTGTTGCTGACGAGCGATCGCTTCGCCAAATCGTGCTCAACCTGCTGTCGAACTCGATCAAGTTCACCGGCCCCGGCGGTCAGGTGATCGTATCGACTGCATTCGCCGATAACGGCGAGGCGGTGCTGCGGGTGCGCGACACCGGTGTTGGCATGAGCGAAAAGGACGTTGAAGCGGCGCTCGAACCGTTTCGCCAAACTGCGACCGCTGGAACCTGGGGCTCGGGCGGGACCGGCCTTGGCTTGCCGCTGACGAAAGCACTGGCGGAGGCCAATCGCGCCCACTTCAGCATCCAGAGCGCGCCGAACGCTGGCACCCTCATTGAGGTCGCTTTCCCGCCGACACGGGTGGTCGCGCAATAATTTTTTGTAGTCCGGGCTTTATGCGACCCGGATGACGATTTTGCCGAAGTGCGCGCCCGCCGCCATGTGATTAAAGGCGGCTTTGACCTCATCGAAGCCGTACACGCGGTCGATCGCCGGCTTGATCTTGCTCGCTGCGATAGCCGCATTCATCGCCTCGAACGATTGCATCGAGCCGACCGAAATGCCCTGGACGTTGGCGCGCTTGGAAAAGATCAGCCCCGGATTGAGTTCGGTCGCGCCGCCGCTGACGCTGCCGATGATGCTGATCTTGCCGCCGTGGCGAATGGCGCCGAATGACCGGGTCAGTGTCGCTACGCCGCCGACTTCGAGCACATGGTCGACGCCGCGTCCGCCGGTGAAATCCCGCGCCGCTTTGTCCCATTCCGGCGTGGTCTTGTAGTTGATGCCGAACGCCGCGCCGATGGCTTTGGCGCGGGCAAGCTTCTCGTCGCTCGACGAGGTGACGATGGCGACGATGCCCATGGCGTGCGCCAATTGCACGCCGAAGATCGAGACGCCGCCGGTGCCTTGCAACAGCACCGTTTGTCCCGCGACCAGCTTGGCGTGATTCATGATGGCGTCCCACGCCGTGACGCCGGCGCAGGGCAGCGTCGCGCCTTCCTCGAGTGAAAGGTGCTCGGGGAGTTTGACGACGCCTTCCTCCTCAAGCACGGCGAACTCGGCGAGCATGCCGTCGAGGCCGCCGCCGAGCGCCGAGGCTTGCAGCGTCGGACTCGGGTCGCCGCCAGCCCAGCGCTGGAAGAAACAGCCGGCCACTCTGTCGCCGGCTTTGACGCGGGTGACCCCAGGACCGACTTCGACGACTTCGCCGGCGCCGTCGGACAGCGGAATGAAATTGTCGCGCACCGGTGCGCGATAGCCGCCGCGCGTGATCAGGAGGTCGCGGTAATTCAGTGAACAAGCGGCGACTTTCACCAGCACTTGGCGGTAGAGCGGTTTCGGCGTTGGCCGATCGACCAGAGTGAGCGCGTCAATTCCAGCGCCGCCTTTCGGCAGTTGATACGCACGCATGCCTATGCTCCCAGCTTTTGCAGTTCGCTCTATCCGGCCGGCGTGACGTTCACGGCCACGTCGATTTGTTGCCCGCCTGAACCAACGATCACGCCGTCCATCGGCGCTACGTCGGTATAGTCGCGGCCGACGGCCAGCACCACATGCTGGTCGGAGGCGATGACCGCGTTGGTCGGATCGAGTCCGATCCACCCCGCTTCATCTCCGCACCAGACCAGCACCCATGCATGCATGGCGTCAGCGCCCTGCAGTCGCGTCGGGTCGCTTCGCGGCATCGTCCGCAGGTAGCCGCTGACGTAGGCCGCGGGCAAGCCGATGCCGCGCAGGCCGGAGATCATGATGTGGGCGAAGTCCTGACAAACGCCGCGGCGCAGAGCAAACGACATCGGCGGCATGGTGGTGACGGTCGTTGCGCCGATCTCGTAGGTCATGTCGGCTTTAATACAATTCATCAGCTCGATGGCGCCTTCGAGCACCGGCCGCCCGGCGGGAAAACTTTCGCGGGCGTAATCGCGGATCTCCGGATCGAGCGAGACCATGCGGCTCGGAAACAGGAAGTGCGCCGGGGATATGGGTCCAATGTCGCTTGTGGCGAACGCTGCTTCACGGACCTCTTCCCAGGCAGGCGTCTCAAGCGCCTTGAGTTCGGCCGCGGCATCGACGCTGACACGCGCCGACAGCTTCACCGTCAGCGTCCGGTGCGGCTCTTCGATTTCGATCCAGGTCAGGCGGTTGCCGAAAAAATCCTGTCCTTCGCGCCGGAGTGTCGGTTCGGGCATGATCTGGAGCGCGGCAAGGTGCACACGCTGGCCGGAGCGGGGGATCGGCGTCAGGCGTAGAACGTGGCGTGCATGCGCGACCGGCGAAGCGTAGGCGCATGTCGTCGTCTGGCGCACGTCATAGATCACGCCAGCGCCTCCCACACGGCTTCGGAACGTTCGTTGTTGCTGAGATAGGCCGCACCAACCGCATCGGAAAGTTTCATCAACGACTGTTCGGTCTCGACGATCAAGGCCTCGTCGATGGCGGCGGCGTCGACAGTCCGCAGGCGCGTTGCGATCGAGGCAACGATCTGCTGCACCGGCGAGAGCCTGCCGGTCGCGCTTCGTCCCGGCAACGCGGCGAGGTGTGTCTCGATGCGGTCGAGCTGAAACGCAATCGAGCGCGGGTTATTCGGATCGAGCATGACGAGATCGATCACCGGCGCGCGCGCCGCGACCATAACGTAGCGCTGCCGATAGGTGATTTGGCTATCCGCGAGTTCCAGCAGCAATTCCAGTCCGCCGTCGGGCGCGCCAACGAGCGCGAAGCAACGCACCAGCCGGCCGGTCAGGATCGCGCGTTCGATACGGCGGCCGAGTTCGAGAAAGCGCCAGCCCGCGAGCTGCGTCATGTTTTCTTGCGCCAATCCCGAGAACGATGAAATGATTCGTAGCGCCGCTTCGACGCGCTCGATGGTCACGCTTTCTGTGGGCCCGGCGTTGAGCGGCATCGCGATCATGGTGGCGAGATCGTTGAGCGCCCGCCAGGCGTCCGGCGAGAAGCGATCGCGGATGACGGAAGCTGCCGATCGCGCGGCGCCGGTTAGAGATGGAAGCGATCCGCTCAGGTCTGTGCGCGTCAATACCCCGCGGCTGATGAAACCTGCCGGTGCTGCCAAGGCGTCTTTCGATACGGCGCCCCAAGCTTCAAGCAATGACACAATGCCGGCAATAACGGGCGCCGCGGTTTTGTCGGCCTCGGCGGCGCGGTTGATCAGGGCGCGCACCAGCCGCAACGTTGCCTCGGCGCGTTCGACATAGCGTCCAACCCAGAACAGATTGTCGGCGGCGCGGCTCGGCAGCAGGCCGGTCGCGCGCTGGACCTGAATGCGTTCCGGCGCCGGCAGAAGCGTGGTTTCAGCGACCGGGCCGTGCGCCAGCACCCAGGCGTCGGCGGTCGCGGCGCCGCGTTGCAAGCTAACCGCCCGCGCGTCGGCGCTTTCGGCGATCCGCACAAATCCGGCAGGCATCACCTGCCAACGCTCGCCGATTTTGGCGAGGAACAGCCGCAGCGTGAACGGGCGTGGCTGCAAACGGCCGTCGCGCCACACCGGCATGCTCGAAAGCGTCACCGCTTCCTGAGCCACATAGTCGACGCCGCGGTCACGAATCGAGCGGATCAGCGCTTGGCGCTGCGCCTCGTCGAGCTTCGCGCCCAGAACTTCATTGCTGCTGCCGTCGGTCTGCAATTCGAACGCCGGCGCGATCACCATGCGATCGAGGTTCTCGATCATTTCTTCGCGCATGTCGGAGCGCCCAAGCCACCAGGTGGCAACATTCGGTATCGCCAGATCGGCGCCGAGCACGTTCGGCGCCAATGCGGGCAGGAACGCCAGCATCGCGCGGGCTTCCACCAAGCCGGCGCCGAGCGAATTGACGATGACGATCTTGCCGTCACGTACGGCCTGCAACAGCCCCGGAACGCCGAGACGGGAGGCGGCGTTGAGCTCGAGCGGGTCGGCAAAGTCAGCATCGATGCGTCGCAACAGAACTTCAGTCCGCCGCAAGCCGGAAACCGTCCGGACGAAAACGCCATCGCCGCGCACCGTCAGATCTTCGCCCTCGACCAGCAACAGTCCGAGATAGCGCGCGAGGTAGGCGTGCTCGAAATAGGTTTCGCTCATCGGTCCCGGCGTGAGCAAACAAATTTGCGGATCGTCCTGGTTGCTCAGCGCCAGGAGTTCAGCCTGGAACGCCTGAAAAAACGGAGCAATGCGTTCGACACGCGTGGAGCGATAAATGTCCGGGATGGCGCGCGACAGCGCGAGCCGGTTTTCGATAGCGTAACCCGCGCCGGAGGGTGCCTGCGCACGATCGCTGAGCACCCACCAGCGGCCGTCGGCGCCGCGGCCGACGTCGACCGCGTAGAAGCGCATGTGCGCGCTGCCGGGCGGCGGTACGCCGACCATCGGACGCAAGAACTCCGGGTTGCCCGCGATCACCGTGGCGGGCAAACGGCCGTCGCTGCTGAGCAGCGCCGGACCATAAGCATCCGCGAGCACCGCTTCGAGAAGTTCGGCACGCTGGATCAGACCTGCTTCAAGGTGCTTCCATTCAGTGGGTTCGATGATTAGCGGCACGTGACTGAGCGGCCACGGGCGTTCGATGCCTGCGGCATCTTCGTACACGCGATAGAAAACGCCGGAACCGCGCAGATAACGGTCGGCGGCAGCGAAGCGGCGATTGATCTCGCCGGCGCCGAGTCCAGCCAGCATTGTCAGGAAGGGCTGCCAGTGCGCGCGCACGCGCCCGTCGCCGTCCATCATCTCATCGAAAATGCCGGGAAGCGGCCGGTACGCCGCGACAAACTGTGCGAGGCTCGCGGTGTCTGTTTCGACAAGCGTGTCGCGTTGGGCTGACATCGGCGATTGTTGCTAGACCGAGCGCCGCAAATCGAGCGTGGTCGGATATTCGAGCGAGATTTCCAGTGCCGGAACGTCGATCGGCCCGCCGGTATGGCCGATCGCCTCAAAGCGTGCGCGGCGGCGAGCTTCGGCCTCGTAGGAGTTGACCGGGAAGGTCTCGTAATTGCGTCCGCCGGGATGGGCGACATGATAGACGCAGCCGCCGAGTGACCGCCTGCTCCAGGTGTCGACAATGTCGAACGTCAGCGGCGCCTGGACGCCGATGGTTGGATGCAGGCCCGATGCCAGATCCCAAGCCTTGAAGCGCACGCCGGCGACGTATTCGCCGCTGCGGCCGGTCGGCGTCAGTGGCACGCGCGCGCCATTGCAGGTGACGACGTGGCGGTCCGCGTTCAAGCCCTCGACTCTGATCTGCAGCCGCTCGACCGAGGAATCGACCAGCCGCGCGGTCTGGCCGGCGACGCCTTCCTCGCCCAAGACATACCAGGGCTCAATCGCCTGGCGCAGTTCAAGCCGGACGCCGGCGTGCTGCACCGAGCCGCAGACCGGAAAACGAAATTGCCGCTGCGCTTCAAACCACGCCGGATCGAACACGTATCCGGCGCGCTCCAAGTCCTCCAGTACTTCGAGAAAGTCGTTCCAAACAAAATGTTCGAGCATGTAACGGTCGTGCAACGCCGTGCCCCAGCGCACCGGTTTGCCATCAAGTGGCGAGCGCCAGAACCAGGCGATGAGTGCGCGCAGCAACAATTGTTGCGCGGAGACTCATGCGCGCGTCGGGCGGCATCTCGAACGAACGGAATTCGACCAGGCCGAGCCGGCCGGTCGGGCCGTCTGGTGAAAACAGCTTGTCGATGCAGATCTCAGTGCGATGGGTGTTGCCGGTGACATCGACCAGGATGTTGCGGAACAGCCGATCGACCAGCCACGGCGGCACCGTGTTCACGCCGTCAGGCATTGGCACTTTGCGCAGCGCGATTTCCAGTTCGTAGAGCATATCCTGGCGCGCTTCATCGATTCGCGGCGCCTGGCTGGTCGGGCCGATAAACAAGCCAGAAAAGAAATAAGACAGCGACGGCCGCCGGTTCCAGTACAGCACCAGGCTTTTCAGCAAATCCGGCCGCCGCAGGAACGGACTGTCAGCGGGAGTGCGTCCGCCGAGCACGACGTGATTGCCGCCGCCGGTGCCGCTGTGCCGGCCGTCGATCATGAACTTGTCGGTGCCGAGCCGGGTGAGATGCGCCTCCTCATAAAGGCTCTTGGTGATCGTCACCGCTTCGCGCCACGATGCCGACGGGTGAATGTTGACCTCGATCACGCCGGGGTCCGGCGTCACCTTGATCACGGCGAGCCGGGGATCGGGCGGCGGCTCGTAGCCTTCGACGTGCACCGGCAGCGCGAGTTGGGCCGCTGTTGTTTCGACGACGGCAAGGAGTTCAAGATAGTCGGCGAGCGTCTCGACGGGCGGCATGAACACGCATAAGCGGCCCTCGCGGACTTCGACGGTCAGAGCGGTGCGCACAGGCTTGGCGGAACTGGCTTGCGAGCTACTTCGCGCCGGCGTGTGTTGCAGGACTAAAGTTTCGGGTGCGAGCGGTGGCGAAGGCTCTTCGCGGTGCGCAGCATGGAAGACCTTCGCGCCGATCGGATGAGTGACGCGCGGATCGGGTAGCGGCGTCCGTTCAGCGAACGGATCGGCTGGCACAAGGTGCGGATAGTCGACCGGATCGACCTCGGGCAACGATTGCAGCGGCAGGCGAAAACCGAGCGGCGAGTCGCCCGGCATCAGAAACAACCGCCCGCGCCGCGTTTGCCATACTTCGCTCAGCCAGCCCGGCTTTGCTTGCGCGGTCCAGCGCTGCAGCGGCAGAACAAAGCCGGCGGGCTTGCCGGCGTTATCATCGAACAAGCTCAAGATACGCGCACGCTCACGCGGATCGTCGATCTTGGGATCGCTCGGATCGATATTCTCGGGGATCAGGCCTTGCTTGAGCATCCGGTCGGCCGGGTCCTCGTAGGCGGGTTGAACGTAGTCCGCCGTAATTCCAACCCGCGCGGCAATCCCCTCGGCGAGGCGCTGTAAATCGTCGGACGTCGGTTTGTGATCCACCGCCTCGCGTGCGATCAGATTTTCGTCGCGCCAGATCGGCACACCATCGCGACGCCAGTACAGCGCAAATGCCCAGCGCGGCAACGGCTCGCCGGGGTACCATTTGCCTTGACCGTAATGCAGCATGCCGCCGGGAGCGAAACGCTCGCGCAAACGCCGGATCAGTTCGTCGGCGCGCACGCGCTTCATCGGTCCGACCGCGGCAGTGTTCCATTCCGCCGACTGGTAATCGTCGACCGACACGAAGGTCGGTTCGCCGCCCATAGTCAGATGGACGTCGTGAGCCAGGAGATCGGCGTCGACCTTGTCACCCAGTGCGTCGAGCGCAGTCCACGCTTCTTCGGAAAACGGTGCGGTTACGCGCGGCTGTTCGGCGATGCGCGTGATGTTCATGTCGAACGCAAAGCGGACTTCGCTTGGCTCAACGAGCCCGCTAAGCGGCGCGGCCGAGCGATAATGCGGTGTCGCGGCAACCGGCAGGTGGCCTTCGCCGCAGAGCAGTCCCGAAGTCGGATCGAGACCGACCCAGCCGGCGCCCGGCAGATAAACCTCGGTCCAGGCGTGCAGGTCGGTGAAATCGTGATCCGCACCAGCCGCGCCTTCGAGCGGTTTGATGTCGGGACGCAATTGGATGAGATAACCGGACACGAAACGTGCCGGCAGTCCGATGTGGCGAAGAAGCTGCACCAGGAGCCACGCGGTATCGCGGCAGGAACCGGCGGCGGAACTAAGCGTTTCTTCGGGCGTCTGCACGCCCGGCTCGAGGCGAATGAGATAACGGACCATCTGGTGCAGGCGCTGATTGAGTTCGACCAGAAAATCGACCGTGTTGCGCTTCTCGCGCGAGATCGATTGAATCAATTTTTGCAGAAGCGGGCCCGCAGGCTCCGGCTCGACAAAAGCGGCGAGGTCCTCGCGCAGGTCGGCAGGAAACGCAAACGGCCATTTGTCCGCATAAGGCTCGACGAAAAAGTCGAACGGATTGATTACCGTCATGTCGGCGATGAGATCGACGGTGATGGAAAACTCTTTTGTCTTCTCCGGGAAGACGAAGCGGGCCAGCCAATTGCCGTGCGGATCCTGCTGCCAGTTCACAAAATGCTGGCTCGGCGTCACCGTCAGCGAATAACTCGGAATCAGGGTGCGCGAGTGCGGCGCTGGCCGCAGCCGCACGATCTGCGGGCCGAGACTGATCGGCCGGTCATAATCGTATCGTGTTGCGTGATGAAGCCCGACAATGATCGACATGCTGATACGCGTTACCGACCGTTATTTTTGCCCCTGAGAATAGGCCATTTCCATGCAATTTCCGGGCCGCCGTCAATCGGCTTGGAGATGTGGAAATGGCGCTGCGGAGTTGAGGCCGAGGGACTGAAAGGCAAATAAAAAGCGGCGCGGTACCCCCGTATCCGCGCCGCTACCCGCAGCATGCGCGTTTCGGAGCATGGCCGCAAGCATGCATCAATTGATCCGACGCGTAGGCGGCGAACCTTGATCTCGATCAAATCGCAGCATGCGATGTTTTCGCGCAATCAATCGCCAATGACGCCGCGCACGACGTGGCTGGTTTCCGGGCCGCCTATTGGAGTGGCGGCAGCCGCCTGCCCCTGCCGTTTGTCGCCGAGACGCAGGAGCGGCACCAGCACGAACGCAAACGCTGTGAACGCCGCCGATACCAGCACGAGCGGCGGCAGGTGGTGATTGAACAAATGCTGGAAGAAAAACGAACCCACGATGTCGGCGGATGCGGTCGCCAGATTGATAATCGACATCATCACCGCAAAGCTGAAGCCCTCCGATCGCTGCGGACAATAGTCGGCGGCGAGTGTAACCGTCGCCACCGTCGCCAGCATGGCGGCGAAGCCGCTGCAAAAACTGATGATCGCGGCGGAAACCTCGTCAAAGAGCAACAGATAGGCTGCGGTGGTCAGTGTGCCGAGCGCAATGCTCAGCTGCAGGAAGCGCTTGGTCGACATGGCGTCGAACAGGCGGTGATAAAACAGCGCGCCCACGATCCAGCCGGCGGACGCAATCGACCCGAGGATGCCGATGTAGCCTTGGGAAAATTTAAGGCTGTCGGTCATGACGTAATAGAGCGGCGTGCTCAAACCGGGACTGAAGTAGTAGAGAAAGAGAAAAATCCCGACGATCCAGAGCTCGCGCTTTTTGAACGCCGCGGCGACGCCGCCGAACGTGTCGCGCAGCGCCGTGACATCCACGCGTGTCTTGCGCTCCGAAATCAAAAATATCGTTCCAAACAAAGCCGCCAATGGCGCCACAGCGACAATGGCGGCGGCGGTGTGAAGGGCTGATGCCGGCGACAGATGTTGGGCGAGTTGGCCGCCTACGATCGCGGCGATCATCGCGGCCAGGCTGAACCACAGCCATTGCTGATTAACGAATCGGCCGCTCTCGCCGAGCCGCTGCCCGTTCTCCACCAGAACTGCGCCGCAGACCGTGCTCGATATCGCCATGGCGTAAGCCGTCACTTGCAGCGCCCACACCAGCTGGCCCGGCGCGGTAAGCTGCGTGATCCAGATAAAGCCGGTGATCGCACACACATTGGCGGCCAGCAGGTAGCTTTTGCGGCGATAGCCAAACACCGGGAGGAAGTCGGAGAACGCGCCGTAGAGCGGTTTGATGATCCAAGGAAAATTAAAAATGGCGAGATAGGCTGTGACCTGCAGCGGCGACCAGCCATGCACTTCTTTCAAGAAATAGCTGAGCGGTTGTGCGATGAGGCCGCCGACCTGACCAACGCCCTCAACGACATAGACCAGCGCGAAAAATATCAACAATCGTGTGGTGATCGCGCGATGGCGGGCCGGATCGTCGGTCAGCGTCGGTGCGAACTGCTCCTTCATCGGATCGCGATTGGCGCCTCTGGCGCGCAAAGCGCCGATCTTCGCTTCCGATCCTAACGGTTAGCAGCGGCGCTGTCGCAACTTGTGTCGCGATTGATCCGCGCCGGCGGCGATGCGCAGCGATGTTGAGAGATTACTGTCGCAGGAGCATCTGCGAGGTCGTCGAACCCGGTCCCGGCGCGTGACCGCGCGCGAACGATCGTTCGCCCATGGAAACGGCGGTTGCGGCGATGATGAGTGAAACAGCCAACGTGCCGGTCGCAATCATATTGAGCGCAATCGCGCATCGTCTTGTTCGCGTCTCGCCGGCGCGCGGCGGTGCGAATCCGGGACTGCCGGTCAGCGATGCCATGGTCGTCATCCTTCGAATCAGTTGCGGTCACAATCGCAATTGAACCCGGCGCGGGTTCGGCCGGATTTGGGCGATGGCATTGATGAACAAAGGCGATTCCGTGAAATATGGTTAAGCAATGGTTAACGCGAACGGCGCGGCGATCCTTGTTCGCATCGGGTAACTGGCGATTACGGATCTCGGCAGTCTTCACGCCCCGGCGGCGGCCGGAACCGCGAGAGCCGGATTGAAGTCCATGGGGACGTGATCGGGTTCAGCCGCCACGCGCGCGAGCCATGCGCGAACCGCGGGGAAAGGGGCGAGATCGAAGTCGCAAAGATGCGCTACGTGCGTGTAGGCGTAGAGCGCGATGTCGGCAATGGTGTAACGATCAGCGGCGAAGAAATCGTGCAGGGCAATGTGATTCTCCATCACACCGAGCGCACGATGACCTTCCTCCATCCAGTCTTCAAACGCATGTTGCTGGAGGTCTCGTCCGCCTTTGACCAGCGTGAGCCAGAAGTAGGCGGCGCCTAGATTGGGTTCCAGACTGTGCTGTTCGAAGAACATCCACTGCAACGTTTCCGCCCGCTCGATGCGGTCATCAGGCGCGAGCGGCGAGCCGCCGGCGATGTACCAGAGAATGGCATTGGACTCGGCGAGGAAACGTCCGGGTGCGACCTCGAGAAGCGGGACCTGGCCGTTTGGATTCTTCATCAGGAATTCGGGCGTGTGACTCTCGCCTTTGAGAATATCGATCTCGACCAGCCGATAGGGAATGTTGAGCTGCGCCAAGGCGAGCCGCGCCTTGTAGCTGTTTCCCGAACGCTGCATCGAATAGAGCGTGAACATGATCGCTCCCCAACCTTCCGCACGGCTCAATCGTCCTTCGCAGACGTATTGCGTGAACGCGGCGATGTCGTGGCCGCGCCGTCCGTCCCCTGGGCTGCGTACTATTTTAGAATAAATGCACCCGAAGAAGCCATCGGAAAGGTGAGCTGAAGCGTGCTGCGCCGCAACAACAGAACGAAAATCGCGAGCATGGTTGGAACACCGAGCGGGATGTGCGTCACCTGCGCTACCGTCCGCGCAACCAACGGCACCAGCCACAGCGCTGCCAGTGCGGATTTTTCCCAGGGGCCGAAACCGCGCGCGTAACCGTCGACCGCCATAAAAGCCATGGCCGGCGCCAGCACCATCATGTCGTAGTCGAACGTGTAGGGCGTCGCGAGGATAGCGGCGAGGCAAAGCGCCGCCGCCTTGAGTGGATACGGCGCTGCGCTGCGCCACAACCAGATCAGCGTTGCGCCAAGCGCAACGATCAGCACGCCCTGAAGCGCGTAGGCGACCGGGACATTCGCTCCCCACATGCGCGCCCAGGCGAACAGACTTTGAATCTTGTACCAGCCGGTGTCGCCCTGCTCGAGCGCGACGACGCGGGTGAAGCGGGTCGAATCAAAGAACGCCTGCCAGACGTGCGGACCAAATGCCAACGTTGTGGCGAGTGCGAGCAACGCAACGGTTGCCGCCGCGGCTGCGAAGGCGCGCCATCGGCCGTTCGCTGCCAGCACCAATGGGATCAGCAGGCCGAATTGCGGCTTGTAGGCGAGAAGCCCAAACAGAATCCCGGCTAACAACGGCCGACGGTCGAGTTGCACAAGCGCGGCGCCGAGCAAAGCGGCGGTGAGGAATCCATTCTGGCCATGACCGACATTGATCAGAACCGCCGGGAAGGCGAGTGCGAGGAGAAGCCAGAGCGGATCAACGGCTGCCGGCCGAGTATCGGTCACGAGGATGGCGCGGATCGTCAGGAGGTAAAGTCCGAGCGTGATGGCCTGCCAGACCGCAAGCGCAATCCCGTAAGGCATGAGGGCGAGCGCGCCGGCGACAAACAGAAAAAACGGCGGATAGTGCCAGCCGTAAAATGGCGTCGCTTCGCCGAAAATTTGCTGCTCACGCGCATGTTGCCGGGCGAGATCGAATGGCGCTTCGGGGTTGCCGTCGAGCACGTAGGTGCCGGCGGCGTAAACGTCTGAGAAATCCGTCCCCAGCGGCCGGCCCTGCTGGTCGATCAGCCCATGCGCGGTCACGACCAGATAAAGAAAGCCCGCCGCGGAAGCGATCAGGACCGCGGCGCCGATCAGCCGGATGCGCTCGCGCGTCAGCCAGGCGCCGCTGCGCAGAAGCTCGCGTGCCCGATCCATGACGGCTCCTTGTTCGGACGGACTGGTGGCCTGCATTAGGCCAGCGGAGCCTTAACGGAGAATTGAGTATTGGCGCCAAGCGCGCCCTTGCCTGGGCACCATTGGCGCTTTAGGAAACACGCGCCTTACGGGAGATTTGCAATGGCCTTCCTTGCCGACCGACTAGCGCGCATCAAGCCTTCTGCCACCATCGCGGTGACGGATAAGGCGCGCGCGCTCAAGGCGGCGGGCCGCGACGTCATCGGCCTTGGCGCTGGTGAGCCCGATTTCGACACCCCGGACAACATCAAAGAGGCGGCCATCAAGGCGATCCGCGACGGCAAGGCGTCGAAGTATACGGCAGTCGACGGCATTCCGGAGCTCAAGGCCGCGATCGCGCGCAAGTTCAAGCGCGAGAATGAGCTAACCTACAAGCCGTCGCAGATCACGGTCAGCACAGGCGGCAAGCAGGTGCTTTATAATGCGCTGGTCGCCACCATTAATCCCGGCGACGAGGTCATTATCCCGGCGCCGTATTGGGTGAGCTATCCGGATATGGTGTTGCTCGCCGGCGGCGAGCCGGTCGAGGTTGTGACCACGATGGAATCGGGCTTCAAGATGAAGCCCGAAGCGCTTGAGCGCGCGATCACGCCGAAGACCAAATGGATCATCTTCAATTCGCCGTCGAACCCGACCGGCGCCGCCTATACGCGCGCCGAACTCAAGGCAGTGACGGACGTGCTGGTGCGTCACCCGCACGTCCACGTCATGTCCGACGATATGTACGAGCATCTGGTCTACGACGACTTCAAGTTCTTCTCGCCGGCGCAGCTTGAGCCGCGGCTCTATGAGCGCACATTGACCGTGAACGGCATGTCCAAGGCCTATTGCATGACCGGCTGGCGCATCGGCTATGCCGGTGGCCCGGAGCCGCTGATCAAGGCGATGGCTGCCATTCAGTCGCAATCGACGTCGAATCCGACGGCCGTGTCGCAATGGGCGGCGGTTGAAGGGCTGGACGGTCCGCAGGACTTCATCCCAAAGCACAATAAGATCTTCAAAGAGCGGCGTGATCTCTGCGTCTCCATGCTCAATCAGGCTAACGGCATCCGCTGTCCGAAGCCGGAAGGTGCGTTCTATGTGTACCCGTCCTGCGCGGGCACGATCGGCAAGACCGCGCCGACCGGCAAAAAATTGGCAACGGATGAGGATTTCGTCAGCGAACTTCTGGAGGCGGAAGGCGTCGCGGTTGTGCAGGGCACGCCATTCGGTGTTGGACCTGCTTTCCGTATCTCATACGCCACGGCGACGAGTGCGCTTGAGGAAGCGTGCACGCGCATTCAGCGTTTCTGCGGAAATCTGAAATAGCTGCTTCACCATCCGCGTTTCACGACCGCGCTTCCTCCGGAATGACAAGACGGCGGTGTCATTCTCGCGTACAATCGCCGCTAAGGGCCGCATCGGGCGGGCCGGGGGAGAATTCTTATGTTTCGCAACTTGTTTGCAGCGTCGCTGGTCGCGGCCGTGTCGCTTTTGCTCGTCGGACAGCCGTCGGAAGCGCAGCCGGCGCAAATTCAGGTCGGCACGCTGACGTGCTCTCTTTCGGCCAGTGTCGGCCTGATCGTCGCTTCACAGAAGAATGTGAACTGTATCTTCAAGGGGCGGCCGGGCGAGCCCGAGGAAGCCTATACCGGTACGATGACCACGATCGGCGTTGACATCGGCTTTACAACCGGCGGCGTGATCGTTTGGGCAGTGTTTGCCGGCACCAACCGCTATGCCGGAATGCTCGCCGGTAATTACGCCGGAGCGACGGCGGAAGTGTCTGTGGCCGCGGGCCTTGGCGCCAACGTCCTGGTCGGCGGATCGAACCGCAGCGTCGCTTTGCAGCCATTGTCGGTGCAGGGGCAGATCGGCCTCAATGTCGCCGGCGGCATCGGGGCGCTGGAACTACATCCGGCGCGGTGACGTCGGTCCTGGTCCGGTAGTCACAGCAGACCACGGGGCGCGCGTACGGTCGCGCCCTTGACCAGGCGCAAGATCGCGCCCCTTGACCAGCCCCGTCGACGCCTGAAACGATGGCGTATGCGATCCGCGGCCTAACGACGGATCTGCACCGGGAGGCGGTCATGGCAGCAAACGGAAATGCCGCGCGTGCAGCAGGCCCCCGCTGCGTCGCGCTGGTTGGCCCTTTTCAGAGCGGCAAGACTACGTTGCTGGAGGCGATCCTCGCCCGTACCGGTGTCATTCCGCGCCAGGGCACGATCGAGGCCGGCAATACCGTCGGCGACAACAGCCACGAAGCACGTCATCACCGCATGAGCGTCGAGCTCACGGTGGCGACGGCTAGCTTCATGGGCGACAGTTACACGTTTCTCGATTGTCCGGGCTCGGTCGAGTTCGTGCACGATATGCGCGCGGTGCTGCCGGCGGTCGACGTCGCTGTCGTCGTATGCGAACTGGATGAAAAGAAAATACCGCAGCTCCAGCTCATTCTGCGTGAGCTGGAAGACCGGAAAATTCCGCGTATTCTTTTCCTCAACAAAATCGACAAAGGGAGCGGCGGCGTCCATGACGTGCTCACGCTGCTGCAGCCGGCAGCCCGCACCAAGCTGATCTTGCGCCAGATCCCGACTTTCTCCGGCGATCTGATCTCCGGCTTTGTTGATCTCGCCCTGGAGCGCGCGTTTGTCTACAAGGAACACGCCGCTTCCGAAGTCGTTGCACTCGAAGGTGACGTCGCGGACCGAGAGAAGACGGCGCGCTTTTCCATGCTGGAAACGCTTGCCGACCATGACGACGTGCTGATGGAGCAGCTGCTCGAAGATATTCAGCCGCCGCGTGACAAGGTGTTCGACGACCTCACGCGCGAACTGCGCGACGGGCTGGTTTGTCCGGTGCTGATGGGAACCGCGAGCCGCGCCAACGGCGTGTTGCGATTGTTAAAGGCGCTGCGCCATGAGGCACCGGGCATCGCCGAGACAGCGAAGCGTCTCGGCATCAAAGGCGGCGCCGACAGCGTCGCCTACGTGCTCAAAACCCAGAACAGTGGCCACGGCGGCCGGATGTCGATTGGGCGCGTGCTCGCGGGGCAAGCGGGAGACGGCACCACGTTCCTGACACCCGATGAAGAAGCCGGCCGCGTCGCCGGCGTTTTCAAGCTCGTCGGCCAATCGAGCGAGAAGCGCGGGCCGGCCACGTTGGGCGAGACCGTCGCCTTCGCCAAACTCGACAAAGCAAAAACCGGCGACACGCTGACCGCCGGAAAACAACCCCATGTCGCAATCGCCAAGATCGAGCCCTATCCGCCAGTGCTGGCGATCGCGATTTCCGCGAAGGAACGGAAAGACGACGTCAAGCTCGGTCAGGCCCTCAACAAGCTTGCCGAGGAGGACCCTTCCGTCATCGTCGTGCACAATCCCGAGACCCACGAAGTGGTGCTGTGGGGCCAGGGCGAAATGCACTTGCGCGTCACGACCGAGCGCCTCGGCGACCGTTACGGCGTCGCCATTGAGCGTCGCCAGCCGAGCGTCGGCTACCGTGAGACCATCCGCAAGAGTGTCACCCAGCGCGGCCGTCACAAGAAGCAATCCGGCGGTCACGGACAGTACGGCGACGTCGTGATCGAAATCGCGCCAATGCCGCGCGGTGCCGGGTTTTCTTTCGAGGACAAAATCACAGGCGGCGTGGTGCCACGCAATTACATTCCTTCCGTTGAAGAAGGAATCATCGACGCGCTCAAGCACGGCCCGCTCGGCTTCCCGGTGGTCGACCTGCACGTATCGCTGGTCGACGGCTCGTATCACACCGTCGACTCGTCCGACATGGCGTTCCGCACCGCAGGCCGAATCGGCATTGTTGAAGGTCTGCCGCAGTGTCAGCCGGTGCTGCTCGAACCGATCCATCTGGTCGAGATCGTTTGCCCAAGCGAGGCCACGGCGAAGATCAACGCGCTGATGTCCGGACGGCGCGGCCAAATCCTCGGCTTCGATACCCGCGAAGGCTGGGAGGGTTGGGACGTGGTGCGCGCCAAGATGCCCGAGGCGGAGATCGGCGATCTGATCGTCGAAATTCGCTCGGCGACTGCCGGCGCTGGAACCTTCACCTTCAAGTTCGACCACATGGCCGAGTTGACCGGGCGAACCGCGGACCAGATCGTTGCCGCGCGCCGCGCCGCGGAGTGATACAGTAACCAGGTCAATCGGCGGCTTTGATGCCCGCGCTGGTCGCGGGCATCATGCGTCTTGAACATGGAGAAAGCATCGATGCCGGCTTACTGGGTTGCACGCTCGAAGGTCAACGATCCGGTTGAATACAAAAAATATGCCGATCAGGTACCGCCGATTCTCGCCAAATTCGGCGGCAAGGCGCTGGCGCGCGGCGGCCGTTTCCAGATCATGGAAGGCACTGAGAAGTTTCAGCGCTTTGTGGTGATCGAGTTTCCGACCTTCGAGCAGGGCGTCGCCTGCTTCACGTCGGACGAGTACAAAAATGCCGCCACGTTCCGGCGCAGCGGCGCCGGCGAGGTGGAGATCGTCATCATTGAGGGACTCTGAGGAGGCTACGCGGCCACGCGCGGCTCGCCGCCGCCGGGCGGCGGCACCGGCGAACCGTCGGCGGCATATTCGTTGAGCTTGTTACGCAGCGTGCGGATCGAGATGCCGAGCACGTTGGCGGCGTGGGTGCGGTTGCCGAGACAATGCTTGAGCGTCTCCAGGATCAGATCGCGCTCGACTTCGGCGACGGTGCGGCCGACCAAAGCCCGCGAAACCTGTTCGGCGGCGAGCGCGGCATGAGCGACTGAGGGCGGGGTGCGCTGCTGGTCGAGGCGGCCACCGTCGGGAGCGAGGATTGCGTCCGGCCCGATCTCGGCGCCGGTCGCCATCAGCACTGCGCGATGCATGGTGTTCTCAAGCTCGCGCACGTTGCCAGGCCAATAATTGACAGCGAGCATGCGGCGGGCGTCCGCCGACAAATGCCGCACCGCCACGCCATTCACGGCAGCGTATTTCCTGACGAAATATTGGGCCAGCTCGATCACATCGGCCGGCCGCTCGCGCAGTGGCGGGATTTTCAGATTGACGACGTTCAGCCGAAACAGCAAATCCTCGCGGAAGGTGTTTTCGCGCACCGCCTCGGCAAGATTGCGGTTAGAGGTCGCGATAATGCGGATGTCGATGGGCACCGGCCGGGTGCCGCCGACGCGATCGATGACGCGCTCCTGAAATCGCGCGCAGAAGCTTCGCCTGCAGCCGCACGTCGATCTCGGAAATCTCATCGAGCAGCAATGTGCCGCCGTTGGCCTCCTCGAACCTGCCGATCCGGCGCGCCACTGCGCCGGTGAAAGCGCCTTTCTCGTGACCGAACAGTTCGGACTCGAGCAAAGTTTCCGGAATGGCGGCGCAGTTGACGCAGATGAGCGGTTTCTTGGCCCGGCCCGATCGCGTGTGCACATAGCGCGCGAGCACTTCCTTACCGGTCCCGGAGTCGCCGGTGATCAGGATGGAAGCGTCGCTCGGCGCTACTTGCAGTGCGAGTTTGACCACCCGCGCCATGGCTTCGTCGCGATAGATCAGTTCGCGCCGGTCGTCGGCGACGGCGGCGAGCACGGCGGCGATCAATTCCGGGTCGGGCGGCAGTGGGATGTATTCTTTGGCGCCGGCGTAAATCGCCGCCACGGCTGCGCGCGCGTCGGTAGCGGTGCCGCAGGCAACGATCGGCGCATGGATGTGCTCGGCTTCGAGCGCGGTAACCAGATCGCGAATGGCGATGGCGACGTCGACCATCAGGAGATCGGCGCCGTGGCCGGATCGAAGCACGGCGAGTGCCTGGGCGATGTCGGTCGCATGGGTGACGGTTGCGCCCTTGTCCATCGCCATCTTGGTCGCGGTTGTGAGCTGGCCGTTGAGCGTGCCGACGATCAGGAGCCGCATAGTGTCATTCCTTCTTCGTTATCCGCCGCCTGGATCACGACCGTTCCGCCTTAATGATTTCCGTCATCGTTACGCCGAGCTTTTCTTCCACCAGAACCACCTCGCCGCGAGCGACCAGGCGGTTGTTGACGTAGATATCGATCGCTTCGCCGACCTTGCGGTCGAGTTCGAGCACCGTGCCGGGGCCGAGCTTGAGCAGATCGTTGATTTCCATTCGCGCCCGTCCGAGCACGGCGGAGACCTGGACCGGAACGTCGAATACCGCTTCGAGATCGCCGGCGATGCGCGTCGTCGATCCCTCCGGCTCCGGCGCGAGAGGCACATCGGCTTCGGGAGCGCGCTCTTCGAGATTGGGCAAAGGTACCTGGCCTTCTTCACTCACGATCGCACCTCCTGAGTATTCCGCGTGCCGTCGGCCAAACCGCGCCGCGCGCTGACGTAACGCGCAACTGCCTCGCCGATCGCCGTATCAGCGGCGGCTTGATCGCGGTTGATGCCGCCATCCGCCCATTCGATTCTGCAGTCGCTCATGGCGACGCTGGGTTCGCCGAGCACGACCAGACGGCCTTCGAAGCCGTGGGCGCGCGCAATATCGTCGAGCTTCTGGTGGGCTTCCGCATAAAGTGCGTCGTTGACCCGGACAACGATATGCGGGGAGGCTACGAGCTCGCGGAAGCAACTGCTCGCGAGCGCCGCGATTTCGGCGAACGGCTCGCGCCCGATCAAAGCCGGCGCGAGCTTACGCGCGACAGCGACCGCGACCTCTACGGCTTCGCTTTCGAGCCGCGCTTCGACCGTTTGCAGGGCGCTAGTCGCCTCGCCAAGGCTTGCGGCGACGCGCTCGAGTGCCTCGGCGATCCGGCGGCCGGCAGCGACGCCGGCGTCATGTTGCGCCTCGGCGTAACCTCTGCGATGTGCCGCGGTTTCCGCCTCGGCAAGCTGCACCTGATGCTCGTCCAGCGTAATCATCGGCGTCCGCGCAGGGCCGGCCGCGAAATCGACGTCAAACAGGAATTTGGCTGGCGCGCTCATTGTCGGTTTCTCAGTAGATCAGTTCTTCTTCGCCACGCGTCTTGGAGATGACGATCTCGCCCTTGGCCGCAAGATCCTTGGCGAGATTAACCAGCAGCACTTGAGCATCGTCGACTTCGCGCAGCCGCACCGGCCCCATCGCCGTCATATCGTCCACCAGCATCTTGGCGGCGCGGGTCGACATATTTGATAAAAAGAACTGGCGCACCGGCTCGGCGGCGCCTTTGAGCGCGATCGCAAGTTTGTCCTTTTCAATGTGACGCATCAGCGTTTGCGCCGAAGCAGGGTCGAGCTTTATCAGATCGTCGAACGTGAACATCAACGTCTTGATCCGCTCGGCGCTCTCACGGTTGTCTTCCTCAAGCGCCGTAAGGAACCGCGTCTCGGTTTGTCGATCGAAGTTGTTGAAAATCTCGGCCATCACCTCGTGGGCATCGCGCCGCCGGGTCTGCGAGAGGTTCGACATGAATTCCGTGCGCAGCGTCGTCTCGACCCGTTCCAGAACTTCCTTTTGCACCGCCTCCATACGCAGCATGCGGTTGACGACGTCGAGCGCCAGTTCCTCGGGCAAGATTGCCAGCACGCGCGCCGCGTGGTCCGGCCCGATCTTCGAAAGCACGACGGCGACAGTCTGCGGGTATTCGTTCTTAAGATAGTTGGCGAGCACTTCCTCCTGGACGTTGGAGAGTTTCTCCCACATGTTGCGGCCGGCGGGACCGCGTATTTCGTCCATGATATTGCCGACGCGCTCTGGCGGCAGGTATTGCTGCAGCAGGCGCTCGGTTGCGTCGTAGGTGCCCATCAGGGCGCCCGACGCGGACATGCGCGATACGAAGTCGAGCAGCAGATTCTCGACCTGTTCAGCCTCGATAATGCCGATCGTGGACATCACGATCGAAATTTCGCGCAGTTCATCGTCGTCGAGCAGGCTCCAGATCTTGGCGCCGTAATGTTCACCGAGCGCGAGCATGAGTACGGCCGCGCGCTGCGGGCCGGTAAGTCTTCGTTTCTCGGGCACGGCGGCGCCGGCAGCGCCAGTGCCGAGACTGCTCAGGGGACTGGTGAGTTCCCGACGGCCGGACTCGTGGTGTTCATAGTTGGACGGCATGGTTCAATCGATCAGGCTGCGGCGTTATCGTTCATCCACTGGCGAATGATGGAGACGGCCTCGTTTGGATTCTTGTCGGCGAGTTCGCCGACCTTTTGCACCGATTGCGCGTGCACCTGGCCTTGAACCTGCGCGATGTCGATCATTTTGGCGGTCTGGCTTTCCGGTATTGGCGTCTCGCTGACGACCCCGGCAGCGCTTGGGGCGGCCTCCGGCCCGACGCCGACGAATCCCGCGGGTAGCGCCAGCGGCGCTGGCTCCTCCGGCGTGAGCATACGGCGGACCAGTGGGCGCACGACCATCAGCAGGACGACCAAGCCAAGCAGTCCCATGACCGCCATTTCGATCGCGCGCATGATGTCGTCTTTGGTGAACGCCAGCGCCGCAAGCCACCCGGTAGGCTCGGTAATCGGATTGGCCGGCATTTCGGCGAACCGCAAATTGACGACCTCGACCTGGTCGCCGCGCTTCTGGTCGAAGCCGATGGCGGTGCGCACCAGCGCCGTTATCTGGTCGATTTCTTCCTTGCTGCGCGGCTGGTAAGTGACCTCGCCCTTGTCATTCTTGCTGTAGGTGCCGTCGACAAGGACGGCGAGCGAAATGCGACTGACGCGGCCGCCTTCGATCACCTCCGTCTTGGTCGTCTTCGAGATCTCGTAGTTGACGATTTCTTCGGTTTTCTTGCTTTGGTCGCGCGGCGTCGCGTTGGCGTCGGGAGCCGCCCCCGGCTGGCGCTGTTGATTACCGCCGCCGGGAATTTCGTTGCCGACCGTCACCTGATTTTCACGGTTGTCGTTGCTGGCCGAACTTTCTTCACGGGTCTGGCTGGAACGGACGACACGGCCCTCTGGATCGTACTTGTCGGACGTCTGCGTGATCCGGTTAAAGTCGAAATCGGCGCTCACTTCGACGCGCGCGCGCCCGGGGCCAACGACGGAGGAGACGATCGTCTCAATCTGGTCGTGCAGTCGTTTCTCGAACGCCATTCGCCGTTCGTCGGCGCTCACTTCGCCGCCATTGACATCGTCGCCGGCGCCGTCGGCTAAAAGATGGCCGGCCTCGTCGACGATCGAGACGCGCTGCGGCTTTAGCCCGTTAACGGCGGAAGCCACCAGATGCCGTATGGCGCGCACCTGCTGCGGTTCTAGGGAGCCGCGGACCTTGAGCACGATGGAAGCGGAAGGCTCAACTTTGTCGCGGGAGAACAGCGGCCGCTCCGGCATCACCAGATGGACCCGCGCCGCCTGCACCCGGTCAAGCGCGCGAATGGTGCGCGACAGCTCGCCCTCGAGCGCGCGCAGGTTGTTGACATTTTGCACGAAGCTCGTGGTGCCAAGCACGTCCGATTTGTCGAAAATCTCGTAGCCGACGCCGCCGCCTTTGGGCAGGCCGTTGCCCGCGAGCGCCATCCGTAACCGCGCGACGCGATCGTTCGGGACCATCACGATGTTGCCGTCGTTGCGCAGCTCGTAAGGGATACCTTGTCGCTCCAACTCCTTCACGATGGCCGACAAGTCATCGTAGTTGAGATCGGTGAAGAGCGGCGTCATCTGTGGTGACGTCACCCGCAGGATCACGAAGGCGAAAAAGCCGACCAGCGCGATCGTGACGGCGCCCATGGCGGCAATGCGCGTTGCGCCAATCGTCTTGACGAACTCAAGCAGACCTTGCACCGCGCTTGATCTCCGGGCGAGCGACGCTTTCGCGCCTCACCCGGCAAGATTTGCCCGGTTGATGGTTAGCGGCGAGTTAATAGGAACCAATTGAGCGCGGATAAACTTAGCGTCGCGTCACCTTTACGTGCGCGAATAGAAACGCCGGCGTCGTGCCGGCGTTGACGGATCGGTAAGACGGATTAACCGGGCGTTACTGGCGGTACTGCTGGATGCGTGTGGTGCGCAGCCCGGCGAGGCCGTGCTGGTCGATCGAATATTGCCAGGAAAGAAATTCTTCGACGGTCAGCGTGTAACGGCTGCACGCCTCTTCGAGCGAAAGAAGTCCACCGCGAACTGCGGCGACCACTTCGGCCTTGCGGCAAATCACCCAACGCTTCGTCCCGGGCGCCGGCAAATCAGCGATCGTCAGGGGCGAACCGTCCGGCCCGATGACATACTTGACCCTCGGGCGATGGGGTTCGGTCATAGCAACTCTCTCGCGAACTCAACACAACAGGCTTGGACCTTACCCATGGCGGCTTAAAATTTGCCTAAGCAAACGAACAATTTGCTTTACCGTCTGGAACCGGCGACGAGCGCCGCCTTCGGCAAAACCGGCGTAGGCACAAGGGGCCACGGTATCGCGCGGCGGGCGCAATCAAATCATGGAAGCCGCGTTACAGCTTCTGGATCAGACCGGCGATACTGGTGTTAAGATTGCTGATGCCGCTGCTGAGACTGCTGAGCGTGCCGTTGCTGAGAGACTGAATCTGGCTGATCGGCACGTTTTGTCCGCTGACCGTGACCGTCGGCGGGGTCTGGTTGATGTTGACAGCGGTGACGACGCCCTGCACTTGCGTCGTCGTCGTGACGGCCTGGCCGTTGGCGCTGGTCGCGTTGATCGTCATCGTGTAGGTGCCGTCAGGCCAGGTCTGACCGCTGTTGCCGACGCCGTTCCAGGTGTAGCTCTGCGTCCCCGTATTGAGCGCTACCGTTCCGGTGTACGCCGTCGTTCCTGCCGAGCTCGTGATCGTGACCGTGCCCGTGGCCGGAGCGGAGGCGTTAATGTTCCACGCCGCGGGGGTGCTCGTTGCGTTGGACAGTGCCGCGGCGTTGCCGTTGATCGTGACGGTGTTGCCGACCAGTTGCAGCGCCGACGTTGCTTCCGAGGTCTGCTGCATCGAGATCAGCGTTTGCAGGTTGGTGTTCATGTTGAGCTGCTGCTGAACCGACGCGAATTCGACGAGCTGTTGGGTGAATTGGGTGGTGTCGAGCGGCGATAGCGGGTCCTGGTTTTGCAGCTGTGTGGTCAGGAGCTGAAGAAACGTATCGAAGTTGCCGGCGATCGATTGTGCTCCGATGGGCGCGGTGGTCGAGGTCGATCCCGTCGTCGTCGTGCTTGGCGTCGTGCCGGTGAGCGAGGATAGCGTACTCGCGGCAGTCGTTCCAATCTGGGATGCCGCCGCCGTTCCAGCAGAATTGATCGCGGTAGAGAGGATGCTCATGACCCTGGTCCTTTGTTATGCAATTGTCGTTCAAACCCGAATGTCGATCCCGCTACCGAGGCCCATACGCGTGTAAATCTGCGTTGCGGCGACGGGGGCGAGTTGCGGCTCGGGAATGACGAGTTGGGTAGGCGCTGACTGTGCACCGGAGCCGTTGTTCTGCCCGGTGAAAGACTGATCGCGCAGGCTAAACTGCAGTCCGTTGTCGGCCGTCGTCAGCCCGGCCTGTTCGAGCGCGTTTTGCAATTGCGGCTGCTGGCTCTGCAGCAATTGCAGCGTCTCGGGGCGATCGACGGTCATGTGTGTCGTGGCCTGGCCGTTGCCATCGACGTTGAGATGCACATCGATGCGGCCGAGCTCGGGAGGAGACAGGCTGATATCGAATTGGTTGGAGCCTGCCTGCGCGCGGGCCGCGATCGCAACGGCGAGGCCGGCGACGGGAACGCTGCCGGTGGAAGCAGTGCTCGCAGCTGCGACGGCCGCACTCGTCGACGATGCCGTCGCCGTCGAGGTGGGGAAGCCGAAATTCGGCAGGCCGTCGATGCCGCCGGTCTTGGCGGTCTCGGGGCCCTGAGCGACCGGAGCGTTGGCGACGTTTTCCGTTGTCGAGGCTGAGGGGAGTGGCGTTGCCTGTGCCGCCGCGTGATCGGAATTCGCGGACGCCGCCCCGGCGGTCGCCACCGTTGCAGTAGTGTTGTTAGCCGTTTGTGCGGGCTGCTGCGCGGAACGAGCTTGGTCAGCTTGCGCCTTGCTCGCGTCTTCGGCTGGGTTCGCGGTGTTGCCAGCCTGCGTGGTTGAAGGCGTTACCTTGGCAGAATCGGCGTTTGCCACGTCCTGCGCCGTGGACGTGTCCTGGTTGGCGGCCGCCGTCGTCGTGCTGAGCTTTCCGCGTGCCTTGGTTTGCTCGCCAATCGTAAGGCTTGCGGCAGAACCATTCGCCGGCGCCGGCGCGGCGTTTTCCGAAGCGTTGACCGTTATCGCCGCCGCCACCGGTTGGGTCGGATTGGCCGGCTGTGTCTGAGCCGGTGCGGCCGCATCTGCCGCATCGCTGTTTTTGCCGTCATCAGCTTTGCCGCTCGACGAAGTTTTCGTTGCTGAAGCCGGCTGGCCATTCTGCTGGGCGGCAGGGCCGATGTTTACAGGCGCAGGATTATCGGCGTCTTTTGCGGTGCCGGCCGCGGCTGCGGTGTCGGCACTGCTCGTCGTCGCAGCGTTTGTCGTGGCTGTGGCCGACGGAGCGACTTGGGGTTTCGCGCCACGCACCGTGCCTGCATTCGCCGGGACGTTTTGCGCGGACTGAGCCGCAGCCTTGCTGCCTGGTGCGGCCTGAGCATTGGAGGCCGAACCGGTGTTTGTCTTGGGGTTGCTGCCCTTGATTCCCGCAGCGGCGTTGGAGCCGGTGCTGGCGTTTGACGCGGTTCCGGGTGCGGACTGCGGCGCACTTTGGGGCGTATTCGCGGAATTCGGGCCGGACGCTGTGGTCGCGCTGCTTGTCGACGGGGGAGCAGAAGGCCCGGCGTTCTGAGGAGGCCCCGCTGGCGTCGCCGGCGCTTGGCTGGCGGATTGCGGCGGAGGACTTGTCGGCGGCGCGGTCGTTGGAGCGGGCGGCGCAGTCGTGGCGTCGAGCAAGGCCGCGAACGGCTGGCCGTCGCTCTGCTGTGCTTGGCTTGGCCCCTGCTGCCACTGCGAGGGTGCGACCGCGAGCGTCGCACCGACATCTGACACTATACTCGGCACTGTGGAACCCCTGCCGTCGAGATGACCCGGGCAGTCACTTGCAACCGCCGGGCCACGGCGTTCCATGCTAAAAATGATTTAGATTCAAAAGGATAGCAAAAGCCAGCAGAATCGGCACACGGCAGCCTCTGCGCCTGCTAGGCAAGTTTTGCCGTGTGATCCAAGCGGACCCTCCAGCGCTGTGACCGTGGCGGAGCGGCTCTTCGGCGCCTATAGTAACGGGCACCCCGAGGCGCTCGAGGTGTCAAAGCGGCGGCACGAGCCGCCGCTGGGGAGGAATTGGCTACCTGTCATGCTGAACAGTCTCGACATCGAAGGTAAGCCGTCTGCTACCCGCGTGGTCGTCGCCATGTCGGGTGGAGTCGACTCCTCGGTGACGGCGGCACTCTTGGCCGATGCCGGCTACGACGTGGTCGGAGTAACGCTGCAACTCTACGATCACGGCGCAGCTATCCACCGCAAAGGCGCCTGCTGCGCCGGCCGCGATATTCACGACGCGCGTGCAGTCGCCGAACGCATCGGCATTCCGCACTATGTTCTCGACTACGAGAGCCGCTTTAAGGAGGCGGTGATCGATCGCTTCGCCGACAGTTACGTTGCCGGCGAGACGCCGGTGCCATGCCTCGAATGCAACCAGTCGATCAAATTTCGCGACCTTCTCGGCACCGCGCGCGAGCTTGGCGCCAAGGTTCTTGCCACCGGCCATTACGTGGCGTCACGCGCGCTGCCGGACGGCGGCCGTGCGCTTTACCGCGCGCGTGAGGCTGAGCGCGACCAGAGCTACTTTTTGTCCGCGACCACGGCCGCTCAGCTTGATTTGCTGCGCTTTCCGCTCGGCGACCAGACCAAGGCGGAAACACGGGAGTTGGCACGGCGCTTCGGCTTGTCGGTCGCCGATAAAGAGGACAGCCAGGACATCTGCTTTGTGCCCACCGGACACTATGCCGATGTGATCGAGCGGCTTCGGCCGGGAGCCGCAGCGTCAGGTGAAATCGTCGATCTTGATGGGCGCGTCATCGGCCGGCATGACGGGATTATTCATTTCACCGTCGGGCAACGGCGCGGGCTCGGCGTTGCGACCGGAGCACCGCTTTATGTTGTGCGTCTCGACGCAGCCTCGCGCCGCGTGGTGGTCGGACCGCGCGACGCGCTACGCACCAGCCGAATCCGGTTGCGCGATGTCAATTGGCTTGGCGACGGAACGATCCAACAAACGTTGCAAAGTCATCCTGAGGTTTTTGTCAAAGTTCGCTCGACGCGGCCGCCTCAAGCCGCATGGCTGCGTCAGGCCGCCGACGGTGGCATCGACGTCGAGTTGATCGCGAGCGAAGACGGCGTGTCGCCCGGTCAGGCTTGCGCCTTCTATGACGCCGCCGAGGGTCAAGCGCGCGTTCTCGGTGGCGGCATTATTGCCAGTACCGTGGCGGCGGCCCGGGCGAAGGAAGCGCTTCGGACCGATCTGGCTGCGGCGCATTGACAATCAGGCGGCCGGCGTGCCGCAACGGTAGGTGTGATGGCGGCGGAATTCGACAAGGTTACGGTCGCGAAAGCCTATGCCCGCTGGGCGCCGGTCTACGATCTGGTGTTCGGCGCGGTGTTTGATCGGGGCCGTAGGGCTTCGATCGCGGCCGCCGAACGCACCGGTGGCCATATCCTGGAAGTCGGCGTCGGCACCGGCTTATCGTTGCCAAATTATTCGCGGACCAGTCGTCTCACCGGCATCGATCTTTCCGCCCCGATGCTGCGCAAGGCCAAGGCGCGCGCCACGGAGCACCGGCTGACCAACGTCAGCGGCCTCGCGGTGATGGATGCGCAGCATCTCGGCTTTCGCGACAGCGTGTTTGATGTCGTTGTCGCGCAATACGTCATCACCACGGTGCCGGATCCCGAGGCGACGCTCGATGAGTTTGTGCGCGTCGTGAAACCTGGCGGCGAGATCATTCTGATGAATCATCTCGGTGCAGACGGCGGTTGGCGCTCCTGGTCCGAGCAAGGTTTCGCGCCGCTCGCGCGCCGGCTCGGGTGGCGGCCGGAATTCCGCTGGGAGCGCCTGGCGCATTGGGCGGCGCGACACGGCGGCGTGCGTGTTGTCGAGCGCCGCACGATGCCGCCGCTCGGACATTTCTCGCTGATCCGCTTCATCCGCCTGGGCGGTCTTGCGAGTGAGCAATTTGTAGCGGCGACAGGCGTGGCGCAGGCTTAATTCCGCTCAAGTTTGCCTCTTGGAAACCATTGAGAATTAGCCTAAATGTCGGCCCGACCGGCTTGCAAAAATTTGAACGGTTTGGCGGAGTAGCTCAGTTGGTTAGAGCAGCGGAATCATAATCCGCGTGTCGGCGGTTCAAATCCGTCCTCCGCTACCAACAATTCAAGCGCTGATCTCCAACTGCCTCCGCCATTGCCGCGGGCCGCGGCCGGCACTTCAACTATCAAGAAAGCTTCTGAGCTCCCTTGATCGGCTCGGATGCTTGAGCTTCCGTAACGCTTTGGCCTCGATCTGCCGGATGCGCTCGCGCGTTACCAGAAATTGTTTGCCGACTTCTTCCAGCGTGTGATCGCTGTTCATGCCGAGGCCGAAGCGCATGCGGATGATGCGCTCCTCGCGCGGCGTCAGTGAAGCGAGCATTCGCGTCGTCGTGTCGCGCAGGTTCGACTGGATGGCGGCGTCGATCGGCAGGACAGCGTTCTTGTCCTCGATCAAATCGCCAAGGTGGGTATCGTCCTCGGTGCCGATCGGTGTCTCAAGCGACAGCGGTTCCTTGGCGATTTTCAAGGTCTTGCGGACCTTCTCGAGCGGCATGTGGAGCTTCTCGGCGAGCTCTTCCGGTGTCGGCTCCCGGCCGAGCGCGCTGAGCAGCTGCCGGCTGGTCCGCACGATCTTGTTGACGCTCTCGATCATGTGCACGGGCACACGAATGGTGCGCGACTGATCGGCGAGCGAACGGCTGACCGCCTGGCGGATCCACCAGGTTGCGTAGGTGGCAAACTTGTAGCCGCGGCGATACTCGAATTTGTCCACCGCCTTCATCAGACCGATATTGCCTTCCTGGATCAGGTCCAGGAATTGCAAGCCGCGGTTGGTGTATTTTTTTGCGATCGAGATGACGAGACGAAGGTTCGCCTCCACCATCTCCTTCTTGGCTTGGCGCCCCTCGCGGTCGCCCTCCTGCACCATGTGAACGATCTTGCGAAACTCGCCGATCTCGAGCCCCGTTTCACCGGCAAGTGCGTGGATCTCCTGGCGGTGCGATTTGACCTTGGCTTCATCTTTGCCGACGAGGTTTTTCCAGCCCGTGCCGGAGAGCTTCGACACGCGATTGAGCCAAAGCGGGTCGAGCTCCGAACCGAGATAAGCTTTAAGGAAGTCGGCGCGCGAAACGCCGTGGCTCTCTGCGAGCCGCATCAGGCGGCCTTCGTGGCCGACGAGACGCTTGTTAATGTCATAGAGTTGGTCGATCAGCGCGTCGATGCGCGCTTGGTTCAGCCGCAGCGACTTCACTTCACCGACGATCTCGCTCTTTAGCTTTTTATACTTGCGCTCTTGCGCCGGAGAGAGCGACTGGTTGTTGAGTTGGAACTGAATGTCCTGCTCCTGCAGGCGGCGCAGCCGCTGGTAGGCGCCGGCAACGGTGTCGAAGGTCTCGATCACCTTGGGTTTGAGCTCTGCCTCGATGGCAGTGACCGAGAGCCAATTCTCCATATCGTCTTCATCGAGTTCGCCGTCGCTGATCGCGCCGTCGGCTGCCGTGTCTTCGGCCGGCCGAAACGGCGTGGCGGTCGCGGGCACGGTGGCCGGCGCCTGAATCTGCGGCGGTAGCCCGGGCTGATTCGGGGCCGCGGCCGCGGCGCCCGCGATCAACTGACCGTCCGGACCAAGCGCCGGCATGGCTTTGGCGTCGGGGCCGGCATAAGTGGCTTCAAGGTCGATGATGTCGCGCAGGTGGGCCTTGCCGTCGTTGAGCTCGTCCCGCCAGATGATGATGGCCTGAAAGGTGAGGGGGCTTTCGCAGAGCCCGGCGATCATGGCCTCGCGGCCGGCCTCGATGCGCTTGGCAATGGCGATCTCGCCTTCGCGCGAAAGGAGCTCCAATGACCCCATTTCGCGAAGATACATGCGCACGGGATCGGCGGTACGCTCAGCCGGCACCTTGGCCGCAGACTTGGCCGGAACCGACTGCTGCTGCACCTCGACCAATTCATTCTCGCTCTCGTCCTCCTCGTCGTCTTCGGGTTCCTCGCGGGTCGCTGCTTCGTCATCCGGCTCGGCCTCATGGGTCTCGACGACGTTGATGCCCATCTCGCTGAATTTCGCCAGGATGTCCTCGATCTGCTCGGACTTGAGGTCCTCCGAAGACAGCAACGCGCTGATCTGGTCGTGGGTGACATGGCCGCGCTTTTGGGCGCCGCGGATGAATTTCTTCACGGCCGCATCCAAAAGGTCGAGCAGCGGGATCTCGGGACTCCCCTTCTCCAGCAGTTCTGCCTTTTGCGGCGTCGCTTTGGTCTTGCTTGCCATGAAACTCCGCGCTCGGATGGTGAGCCGACGATGCTGCTGAAGAAGGTTCTTAGGCCGAGTTTTCTATCGAGAGGATGATCAGGCTCGTTCGAAGATCAAAGTTAAACGCGCTCGGCTCCCGGCGTACTGATATGCAGAATAAGCGCGCCGATGGCACCCTCGGTGCAACCAGCGTCGATATTTGAAAGAGCGCTTGCCAACAGACACCACGCCTGCCAACTGGCGAAACAGAGACTTCGGCACGCCGCCGTCTTTGACGCAGCTCTTTGGATAAGTTAGCACAGTTCCCGGCTATATGAGTGTCGGGGCCGCAAAGAACAATAGGATTTACGCCCTTTTGTGTTATGGCAGACATCCGCTTAACCCAAGTTGCGTGCGGTCGGCGGATATTCGTCGCGATACCTGAACCAATCGGGACCCGGAAATCGCCAGCATTTCGCATTGAGCATTTCCCCCGATGACCAAGAAGTGACACTTCAAAATGGCAAAAATACAGTAATGGCCGTGCGCCAACCCGGACCGGCGGTTTCATCCGCTGCTCGCTCAAAACGGTGGATATCGAGTGCTGCCCGCGCCGCGCCGAAGAACCCTCAAAACGCGCAGCGAAACTATGAACGGTATCTGGCGCTCGCCCGCGCCGAAGCCCAGAGCGGCAATACGGTCGCAGCAGAGAACTATCACCAGCACGCCGAGCATTATTTCAGAATGATGCGTTCGGACTCGGAACGCACGTAACAGACTGCGATGTCATGATAATGGTTGCAGACCCGAAAACTTCCTTGCGCAGAGCGCCGCCGGCAAGTAGCTCCTAACGCGCGGAAAACCGGAAACTCCGAAATGTCAAAACAAGCGATGCGTGACGAGACTGAACGTCTGGTGAGAGAGGCGCTGGAACGGAAAACCGTCACTGTTAAACAGGGCCAAACTCGTATAGAAACCAAATGCGGAAAGTGCGGAGCGCCCAACCGTGTCTCAGCGGCGCCGGGACAGGTTCGGGTGCCGTACACGTGTAAGGAATGCGGCGAGAAGCAAAAAACCTTGTGACGGCCGGGCGATGCCGAAGGCCATTGGAAATGCCGCGCAGAGGCGCTATCCTTTAATGTCAGCATTGGAGATCAGGAATGGCTAAGGGCACCGTGAAGTGGTTCAATGCCCAAAAGGGTTATGGATTTATCCAACCGCAGGGCGGCGGCGGCAGAGACGTCTTCGTCCATATTTCGGCGGTCGAGAAGGCCGGCCTCAGCAGTCTGAATGAGGGTCAGGTCGTCGAATACGAAGAGGTCGCGAACAAGGGCAAAACGTCAGCCGAGAATCTGAAGGTTCAGCGCTGACGCCTCTCGCGGTTTTTTGCATTCCCGCTCGATAGACGGCCGGAGAACGAGCGGCGGCCCATTGTGGCTGCTGCTTCGCACAGTAGGCCCGTCACATATTGCCTTCGCTAACAACGCGGCAGGGGTAGGGCGTGCTATGCCCTATCGAGCGGAAGCAGTGCGCATTTGCCTTCCCGGGGGCACTTGGTTGCACACCTCGCACCTCGCTCGCCGCGTAGCGGTCTCTGGCGCGCTCCCAGCATGTCTGCCGGCGAAAACCGATCAGTTGTGCCGCGCGTCACATTACCGAACGCGGAGTAGGAGCATGGTGTTACCTGCGATGGCGGGAACACGATGTTCGGGCGATGGGACAAGAGATTCTGCCCCGCGCTTGTGTCGAAAGTTTTGTGACCCGATCAATTCCAGGGAGAGCGTAGATGAGAGCGAGCAAATTGTTGACGGGCGTGTTGGCGATCAGTGCCCTTGCCGGGGCCTACGGCATGGCGACGGTTGGTGCTTCGGTGCTGATGTTGGGCGCGACGACGCCGGCGGAAGCGAAGGGTCACAGCGGTAGTCACGGTGGCGGTCACGCCGGGCACGGTGGCACGCACGTGCATGTCGGTGTCCACGTCGGTGGGCGCGGCGGCGTTCATGTCGGTGTGCGCGGCCGAGGCGTTCACGTCGGCGTCGGCGTCGGAGTTGGCGGGCGCCGCTTCGGCGGCCGCTACTACGGCGGCAGGTGGTATGGCACCGGCCGACGGTGGTACGGCGGTCGCTGGTGGGCTTACGGCGTCGGCAGTTGCTGGAGGATGTCGCCGATCGGGTATGTCTGGGTTTGCGACTGAGCGTCCAGCAACAGGCTTGCGTGGGGCGAATTGTCAGCCCCACGCATGCACTGGTACGCTGGTCGGACGCCGGCTGGCCGTGCGATCCATGTAGACGATTTTATCGCTGGCCAGGCGATAGTCTGGAAAGCGTGCCAGGAAGCTTGCAACGGCGACGCGCAATTCAAGCCGCGCCAGCGCCGCACCCAGACAATAATGCACACCATGGCCGAGCGTGACGTGGCGGTTGGGGTTACGCGTGATGTTGATCCGGTCCGGGTCGTCAAACTGGTCCGGGTCGCGGTTGGCCGCGCCGATCATGATGTGGAGAAGCTGGCCTTTACGGATCTGCCGGCCGCCGATCTCAAAGTCTTCGCGTGCGGTGCGGATGCCGCGCTGGGTCGGTGCGTCGTAGCGCAGGAATTCCTCGGCCGCGAGGTCGATCAGACTTGGCTTGGCCTTAAGCTTCGCGAGCTGTTCGGGGAACTGATGCAACCACCACAACGACATGGCGATGGCGCTGCGCGAGGTGCCGCCGCCGGCAGTCGCCATCATGTTGCAGGTGGCTAATATTTCGAGATCGGTCAGCCGCTCACCGCTGACGTCGGCTTGCGCCATCGCCGAGATCATGTCCTCGCCGGGTTGATGCCGTCGCTCCTCGATCCGCGGCATGAAATAGGCTTGCTGGGCGTCGAGAATCTCGCGCTGCTCCTGCGCCATCGCGTCTTTGTCCGGTGCAACCGGTTGGAACAGAAAATTCGAACAGCGGTCGCTCCATTGCCGCATCAGCTTTTCATCGGCGTCCGGAAGACCCAGCAGATCGAGCATGACCTGGGTCGGAATGCGCGCCGCGAAATCGAGATAGGCGTCAAATTTTTCGTGCGCCTGCAGTTCGTCGAGCAGCTTATCGACGCGGCGCTGCAGCATCGGCCGCAGGCGCTCGACCGCGCGCGGCGTCATCGCCTTCAGGAACAGTCCCTTCAGCCGGTCATGGTAGGCATCGTCGCGGTAGAGCAGCCAGCGATGGTAATGCTCGACGATATCGCTGAAGCGCTCGCGGTTGGCGTGCGGGAGATAGGAGTAGAGCGTTTCGACGCGATCGACGCTCAAATCCGGCCGGTCCTGCAGTTCGTAGACGTCGCGATAACGGGTGAAGTACCAGGCCTTCGCCCGTTCCGACCAATGCACCGGCTCCCGCTCGCGCATCGCTTTGTAGTACGGGTAGGGGTCCTGAACAGCCTCAGCGGTGAACAGACCATAGCTATCGAGTTCAGCAAGCGCTGTCGTCATCGGTGTCACTTTCGCAAAAACTCGAGGCTGCGCCGGTTAAAGGTCTCAGAATCTTCCATTTGCGGCCAATGGCTGCAGTGCTTCATCTCGAAGATTGTCGCATTCGGGATGAGCTTCACGATGGTTCTCGCCGTCTCGAGAAACACGTCGTCGTGGTCGATGGCGGCGACGATCAGCGTCGGGGCGCGCAGCCGCTTCCAATCTTCGTCGGGTATCCGGTTGCGGTTGTAAGTGGCGGGATCAAGCAGCGCCAGAATGTGCGGCATGGACGCTTTCATATCGGCGCGACTGTAGATCGCGAGACGCGTCGCCACGACGTCGTCCCACGCCCTGCTCGGGTCGTCAAACAGGCCCTTGAAGACTTCCTGCACGCTTTCCCACGTCGGGTTCGCCACCGCAGAGGACCTCGATCGCTTGATGTCTTCTTGGATTGGTTTCGCGGGAAAGTAAGCCGTGGCGGACAACAGGATGAGCTTCTCCACCATGTCGGGATGATCGATGGCGAAGCGGCTGGCGACGCGCGCGCCCTGCGACAAACCAATAAGGGACGCCTTCTTGACGCCCATTGCATTGAGGAAATCGGTCGTGTGCTTCACATAATGCTCGGTCTCATAATCGTAGTCGGGCTTGTCGGTCATGCCCGAGCCGATCGCATCGAAGGCAATGCAGTTGAAGTGCTGGGCGTGGACGGCGATGTTCGCGGCAAAATTCTCCAAGCTTCCGGCGGTGCCGTGTAGCATCACGAGCGGGGGCTTAGACGGATCGCCGGCCTGAACAAACCGGGTCTTGATGCTGCCGGCGTCGACCCATGCCTGGCGGAATGGTGTGCCCAGCAGTTCGGTCCAGACGCTCCGATAGGGTTGTTGCATTGTGGAATTACTCTCTGCTGATGGCGTACTCGAGCGCAATCACACGTGGCCCCAGGCGCGGCGGCCGGTTTCGACCAGAAGCTCGATCTTTAGCGTTTGAATATCGGTCGTCACTTTGCTCGGCAGCACCGCGAATTTCGACATTGCCGCGCTCGCGAAGCCGCATTGCGGGCAGATACCGAGCCGATCCATCGGCGCGTGCTTTGCGGCCTCATCAATCCGCTGCAGCAGACTGTCGACGGTTTCCAGCGCCGGATTCTTGGTGCTGATGATGCCGAGATAGGCGCGCTTGCCGGCCGGCATATGACGCAGCGGCGCAAAGTCGCCGGCGCGCCGGGAGTCGTATTCAAGCAAAAATGCATCGACGTCGCAGCGCGTGAACAGTGCTTCGCCAATTGGGGCGTAGCCGCCATCGCCCATCCACATGCTTTCCATGTTGCCGCGGCATAGGTGCATGCCAATGGTCAGATCGGCCGGCCGGCCGGCAACGGCGCGGTTGAGCACGTCGATATAAAGCGCAACCAATTTGTCCGGGTCGTCGCCTTCGCTCTTCGCCAGCGCGCGGATGTTGCTGTCGCACAGAAGCGCCAGCGGCACTTCGTCAAGCTGCAGATAACGGCAGCCCGCCGCGTAGAGTTCTTTGATCTCCTGTTGAAACACCGCGACCATGTCGTCCCAGTAGGCTTCGATGTCCGGATAGACCGTTCGATCCACCGCATCCTTGAACTGTCCAAAATGCATGTGCGACGGCGTCGGCATCGTCACCTTCACGGGATTTTTTGCCACCGATTGCAAGAACTTGAAATCCTCGGTGACGATCGGCCTGGCGCGGCGCACCTTCTTGTTTGCAAGCGGTGCCGGCGAAGGCGTCGAGGCTCCCTCGTCGTTTCGGAACGTGAGCTTCGAGGCGCGGAATTCGAATCCCTCGACGGCATTGAGAAAGCCGCGCGACCAGCCGCCGCGACGAAACTCGCCATCGGTGACGATCGGCAGTCCCAGTCTTTCCTGCATCGCGACCGCTTCACGGATCGCTTTGTCCTGGACAGCGTGGAGTTTTTCAGGCGGAAGCTTGCCGGTCTCCCACTCGCGCCACGCGGCAACAAGCTCCGGTGGCCGTTTCAGGCTGCCGACGTGATCGACGGCGTTGGCTGGAACGCGAGACGAAGCCATGGCGAATCTCCCGGTTTAGACGGCGGCGGCGGTTTTGCGCGTCCGCGTTGGAACTTCTTTTGATCGGGCGAGCCGCATCCGCCCAAGTACTGCACTGAGTTCAGATGGCGTCGAGGCGATTCCCAAAATGTGCCGATCCGGACGGATGACGACGGCTTCGGTTTGAAGCTCTGCCAGATAGGCGGCGACTTCGCCCTCCGCGACGACAAGAACGACGTCGCCGCCGTCGGCCAGCGCGCGCGTCGCGGGCGACAATTGGTCGACGAGGCCGCGCGTCGCCAGTACCGCAAACTGATAGCCGACGCGATCGTCGAGCAGCGTGCCGTCGGGCAATCGCGGTTGCGCCGCGCGGGTCGCCGCGGGCGGTGGAGCGTCGCCGTGGAGACCCGGGCCAAGACGCGGTGTAATAGGCCGCAGCATTCTCGGATTGGCGATGAGGTCACGGTCGCGTTGGCGCGCTTTTTCGGGGTCGGTAGCCTGAATCACTCCGCCCAATTCGACGGCAAGTTCGATGAATGCGCGTACGTGCTCCATGCGCTCCGACTCGTAGCTATCGAGCAGGTCGTCAGGAGCGTGGCCCGAAATCACGTCGCGCAGCTTCCAAGCCAAATTTGCCGCGTCGCGCAGCCCGGAGCACATGCCTTGCCCAAGGAACGGGGGCGTCTGGTGCGCGGCGTCGCCGGCAAGCAGCAGCCGCCCGCGCCGCCACAATGTCGAGAGCGCGGAGTGGAACGTGTAGACCACAGCGCGTTCGATCCTCGATTTGGCAGGATCGATGCTCCACGGTTTGAGCATCTCGTAGATGGAGGCCGGCTGTGTAATCGTCGCCGGGTCATCCTGCGGCATCAACATGAATTCCCAGCGATGGCGCTTGCCGGGCATCGGCACGAAGGTCGTCGGCCGAGCCGGGTCGCAATACTGGATCGCATCAATGACCCGGCCGGTTTCGTCGGCGGCTTCGGGTACGCCAGCCGGCGGCTTGTCGAGAATCATGTCGAGCACGATCCAGCGCTCGTGCGAGCGCAAATCCTGCAGCTCAGCGCCCATGAAGCGCCGGACCGTCGAGCGGGCGCCGTCGCAGCCAACGACGTAGCGCGCCGTTACCTCGGAAAGGGTGCCCGATTTGAGATCTTCGTAGCGAATACGGACGTGATCGCGCGCCTCATCAAGCGCAAAAGCTTCGCAGCGCGTCCGCACGTCAACCGATGGAAACCGCGACACGCCATCGCGCAGCACGGCTTCGAGTTCCGGCTGATAGAAGCGGTAAGCGTTATGCCAGCCTTCGGGCCCGGTGCCGCTGCGGGCGATCAGCAGCAACAATTTGCCGTCGGCGCTGACGTGGCGGATGTTGCGGCTGACGCCGAGCTTCGGCAGCAATGCTTCGGCGAGGCCCATGGTCTGAAACAGACGCATGCCCTCGCCGTCGAGCGATACCGCACGTGGCAGGTGATAGACCGATGACTCGCGCTCGAGCACGACGGTCTTGAGGCCGCTCTGCCCGAGCAAATTCGCAAGCGTAGCGCCGACCGGCCCGTAGCCGATTATGCCGACATCGAAGTCTGGCGACGCCATGACCCGGTTCACGTCCTGGTCAGGATTTTTTCAAACCCATTTTGGCGGCAATTTCGGCCTGGTATTCGGCGATCGGACGAAAGCCGGGTGCGGTGCGGCAGAAGGCGTCGGACTTGGCGCGGATCTGATCGGCCGGCAGCGACAGGTCGAGATCTTCCAGGCACGGCTGCTCGATGTACCATTGCGTGTCACAGAACACTTCGAGCCGATTGCCTTCTGGATCGCGAAAATAAAGCGACCAGGCGTTGCCATGGTCCATCGGCCGCATGTCGCTGACGCCCGGCTCATCCTTCACGCGCCGCCAGATCGCCTGCAAATCCTCGACCGCCGCAACCCGGAACGAAATCTGGTTGATGTGATTGAACGCCAGATCTTTCGGCCGCCCGCTGACCAGAGCGACCTGGTGATGGTCCTTTGGGTCCCAACTGGTGAACACGATGTCGGCGCCTCGCACCTTGCCGCGATCAGTGACGGTGAAGCCAAGTACGCGAGTGTAGAAGTCTTCCATCTTCGGAAGATCGTAAACATAGAGCCCGATGTGACTCATGCTTAACGGCACCCGCCGGGCGGTGGCGCTGCGGGACGCTAAAGCCGCATCGGACATGGCGAATTCCTCCATTGCAATTGTTTATACAAAGCTAGAACCGTCCGGCGGTAGCGGCCAGCAGTCTTGACTCGATGTCCGCACGGTGGACAATCCGGCACGCACAACCGGAACTACAACAATGGCACAAAACGGAAAGAAAACGCGAGGCGAAAGCGTGCGGTCGCTTGAGCGCGGCCTCGCCGTGTTGGCCGCCATGAATCGGCGCAAGCTTCCGTCGGTGGTCGAGCTGGCGCGCGACACGCACCTGCCGCGCCCAACTGTATACCGCTTGCTGGAAACGCTGAGCCGGGCGGGATTTGTCACGCGCTCCAGTCCGCAAGACCGTTATTGCCTTGCGCGCGGCGTGCGAACATTGAGCGACGGCTTTGTCGAGGACGACTGGATTGCGGATATCGCGGCTCCGCTGATGATGGAATTCACCCGTGAACTGGTCTGGCCGGTTGCACTGATGACCTTCGAGGAAAGCCGTATGCTGGTGCGTGAGACGACCCACGAGGCCAGCACCTTGTCGATCGATCACGGCATGGTCGGGCGTAGTTTGCCGATGCTGCGGACGGCCGCCGGGCGTTGTTATCTCGCGTTTTGTCCGGCCAAAGAACGGCGCGCCATCGTCGCCATGCTGTCTCGATCGAAAGAGCCGGAAGATCGCTGGGCGCGCGAGCCGCAGCGCCTGACCAGGCTCCTTAATACGATCGAGGGGAAAGGTTATGCCATCCAGGACCGCGAGATAAATCCGAAGGCTACCGGAATTGCCGTTCCCATTCGTCTCGGCGGTCGCCTGCTCGGATGTATGTCTTCGATCTGGATATCGTCGGCGATGACGATCGAGAAAGCCGAAGCTCAGCTCTACCTCCCGCTGGCTTCGACGGCTACCCGCATTGCCAATGCCATTCGGGATCGCGCGCTGGCGCAGGTAAATTCTCTGGCAGACGGCGGCGTCGTGGTCCGCGCCGATGCGTAGGAAGCTCAATGCAGCGTATGTGGCAGCCAGAGAACGATACCGGGCAACAGAATTAGAATAATCAGCACCACGAAGTCGGCGACCAGAAACGGCACCACGCCGCGATAGATCGTGCCCATCGAAATCTTCGGCGCGATGGCGTGCAGCAGGAACACGATGATGCCGAGCGGCGGGTGGATCAGCGCCATTTCGACCTGGATCAGACAGATCACGCCCCACCATAGCGGGTCGTAGCCGAGGTTGACGATAATCGGCAGCACCAGCGGCAGCGTGATGAGGATCGACGACATCTCCTCGAAGAATGTTCCGAGCAGAATGTAGACTACCGTCAGGGTGAAGATCACGCCGAGCGGCGGGAATTGGTGGCCGTCGATCCAGTGCACCAGCGTTTCGGGGACGTGCGCCAGATTGATGAAATAAGTGAAGATCGGCGCGGCCATCAGGATCAGATACAGCATCGCAGTAACCGAGCCGGCCTCGTACATGCCGCGAACGAGTCCGTGCCAGCTCAATCGGCGCCGTGCGAGCGCAAACAACAACGCCAGAATAGCCGCAGCCGAGGCCGCCTCGTTGACGGTGAATACGCCGCTATAGATGCCGACAAACACCCCGAGCAGCAGCGCTAGCGACGGCGCTGCCTGTCGTGCCGCGACGAAGCGCTCGGGCCATGCCATCCGCGCACTGACCGGCGCCATCTGCGGCCAGCGGCGCACAACGACACCGATGGCGATCAGGTTGAGTGCGATCGTGATCAATGCGGGCACGATGGCGGCCACGAACATATCCAGGATGAAGGTCTTGGCGACCACGCAATAAATGATCATCACCAGCGAGGGCGGGATCAGCGATTTCAGTGTTCCGCCCGCGGCGATCACGCCGGTCGAGAATGCGGGCGAATAACCGCGATCCAGCATTTGCGGCAGCGCCACCTTGGCGAAGGTGGCCGCGGTTGCCGTGCTCGAACCACAGATGGCGCCGAATGCCGCCGACCCGCTGATGGTCGCGTAAGCAAGACCGCCGCGGCGATGGCCCAGGAAGGCGGCCGCGGCGCGGTAAACGTCCTCTGAGAATCCGGCCATGCTCGCGAACACGCCCATGAGCAAAAACAGCGGCACGGCGGCGAGATCCGTGCTGGCGAGTACATAAGAGGGTTCCTGGGCGAGGAACGAAAACGCCGGTATCCAGCCGCCGCCCTGCAAGGCGAAGCCGACCACGCCGACGGTCATCATCGCGAAGCCGATCGGAACCTGAAGCAGGATCAACGCGAACAGCGCTGCGATCCCCACTGCGCCGATCACCGCCGGTGCCAAATCGTCCCCCTAATCTTCAGCCGGGTATTTCCTGATGTCCGTTGGCATAATCGCCCTGAAAGGCTCTGATGCCGACGACGATCTGGAGGAGCGCGCTGATTCCGAGGATCACCGCAACGGCGCTCCACACCGGCGCGGCCGGAATCCGCAGCATCCAGGTGGCCGTGCCAGTCGCCTGCGCCTGCATCGCGAACAACACGAACTGCCAGGTCATCAGCACGAGGATGATCTCGACCAGCACCGCGGCCGCCGCATCGGCAATTCGTCCGGCGCGCGGGCCGATCACGCTGGAAACAAACCGGATGGTGATGTTGCTGCGCTCGACGATCGCCACCGGAATGCAGCAGGCAACCGCGAAGGCTGCGACCAGTCCGCCGACATCACGCACCGCATCGATCGGACGCGCGAAGAAGAAGCGAAGCAAGCCGTCCGCCATCGTCATGACGGCAAAGCACAGCAAGGCCCCGAGACCGAGGACAACAAGCACCTGCGCCAGCAACTTGGTCGCCCGATCGATCCGCGGCATCGCAGTGACCGCTCCAGCCGTACCCGCCATTCGGAGGCACGATCATGCACAGAAAATGCCGGCATGGCGCAAGGTCGTGCCGGCGGTCTTACTTCTACGAACTGCGGCAGCGAACGGCCGCGTCGTTTGGGAACAGGCGGCCCAAGCCCGACGGCTGCCTTATCCCTTATGTTCCGCCCGAACCTTGGCGAGTTCGGCGTCCAGCGCAGACTTCAACTCCTTGTGCCGCGGACTTGCAGCGACCCATTCTTCGCGCACCGGTGTCAGGAGCTTTTGTGCTTCGTCGAGTTGGGCCTGTGACGGAAACACCACCTTGTTTTTCGGATTGTTCTTCAACTTCTCAAGATTGGCGGCGTTGTAAGCCGTGATCGATTCGATCCACACCTTGGTGATCTTATCTCCGGCATTTCGTTCGATTGCTGCACGTGACGCTTGCGGAAGGGCGTCGAATTTTTTCTTGTTCATGAGAACCGCGAGCGGAACGACGCCTAGCCCGATGAAGAAGTGATTGTTGGTCACACGATCGAGCCCAAAATCAAAAAACGGCGACATATGCGACGTTGTGCCGCTGATTGTGCCGCGGCTGATCGCCTCGGGAATTTCGGTGACAGGCATCCCGATCGGGACGGCGCCGAAGGCACGGAGCGCTGCACTTTCGTTCTTGCTCGATGCGCGGATCGTCTTGCCCTTGAGATCGGCGATCGAATTGACCGGGAAATTGGTGTGAATGGAATAGGGCGCGGTGCCCCACAATCCGACGATGTAGTAATCGCCGTAATCCTTAAGCACGTTGGCCTTGGCAAGGCCCATCGCCACCAGCGACGACTCGCGTATGTCTTTGAACATTCCCGGAAGCTCCAGGACCTCGGTGTCCGGGAACCGTCCTGGTGAATAGGACTGAACGACCCAGGCCAGGTCCGCGACACCGTCGAGCAGCATTTGCGGCTGCTGCCCTGGATTGCGGCCGAGCGCCCCGTTCGGAAACAGATCGAACACAACGGCATTATTAGTTTCGCGCTGGACCGTCTCCGCAAACGGCTTCATCACCGTTCGGAAGGTCACTTCGCTATCGGGCGTGAATACCGCCCATTTGAGGTGGTCCTCGGCGCGGGCAAGTTTGCTGCCAAGGAGCGCGCCCGCGGGCATCGCCGCGGCAGTGGTCAGAAACCTACGCCGGTCCATTTTATCCTCCCCGTTTGTCATGGTTGTTATGTGTGGCGAACACTTCTTCGAACGGTTCGCGCATGGAAGACTGCCGCCTAAGACCATGTGTTACAATATTTCTACGGAGGAGAGTTCAAGGGGCGGACATGTCAAGCAGTATGATTAATGTCGCAGGCATCGATCTTGAGCTGACCGAGATCGGCAGCGGCGCGCCAACGCTGATGCTCCATGGCGCCGGCGGTTTCGATGCGCGGCAGCCCGTCAACGCGCTGCTGGCACGGCAACGCCGTCTGATCTGCCCATCGCATCCGGGCTTTGGCAAATCCGCGCTGCCCGACTGGCTCGATAGCGTCGACGACATCGCCCACGTCTACCTTGAGCTGATGGACCAGCTCGGTCTTCGCACCGTCGATCTGATCGGCTGCTCGGTCGGCGGTTGGATCGCCGCCGAAATGGCGACGAAGGCGCCGGAGCGCTTCACCAAGCTAGTGTTCGTCGGCCCGGTCGGCGTCAAAACCGGCAGGCCGGATCGGCTTGATGTGCCCGATATCTTCGCGCTGCCTGCAGAAGAGCTTAATGCGTTGATCTATCACGATCCAAAAAAGATGGTGCGCGACCCGGCTTCGCTGAGCGATGACGAACTGACGATTATTGTCCGCAATCGCGAGACGTTGGCGCTGATTGCCTGGGAACCGTACATGCACAATCCCAAGCTGAAGCACCGGCTGCACCGGGTAGTTGCGCCGGCGCTGTTTCTGCGCGGCGACAGTGACGGTTTGATCTCGGAGGAATATCTGGGCGCCTACGCGCGCCTGCTGCCGAAGGCGCAAGTCGCAACCATCGGCGACGCGGGCCACGTACCGCATCTCGAACAGCCCAAGGCGTTCGCCACCGCGGCGCTTGCTTTCCTCGACAACTGAGTATGCACAAACATCGGTCACGATGTTTGTGAGGAGCAAACCGGAATGAAAGCCTGGCATTTCAGCGAGACGGCGTACCCATATCTGCCGCCCGTCGATACCTACTCGTCGATCCGGGTGACGCTCCCGAACAAGCACTACGATCCGGAGAAGGGCGCCGCGCTTTGGGACCGCTACATTGACGAATGGTGTATCGCCGACGACGAGGGCGTCGAGGTGATGCTCAACGAGCATCATCAGACGGCGACCTGTGTCGATCCGGCAGCCCCGCTGGTGCTCGCCGCCTTGGCGCGCGTCACCAAGAAGGCGCGGCTTTTGATCCTCGGCAATCCGATTGCCAATCGGCGGCAGCCGGTGCGGATCGCCGAAGAAATGGCGATGGCCGACGTGCTATCGCGCGGCCGCGTCGAAGTCGGCTTCGTGCGCGGTGTGCCTTGGGAGGTCGCAGCCGCGAACAGCAATCCGGTGCGCATGAACGAGCGCCACTGGGAAGCGCTCGATCTCATCATCAAGGCGTGGACCGCCCACGACGGACCAGTGAGCCACGAGGGCCGTTTCTTCCATCACCGCATGATCAACATCTGGCCGCGGCCGTATCAGCAGCCGCATCCGCCGATTTGGGTGAGCACCACGAGCCCGAGCGGTGCGGCGCGCGTCGGCGCGCGGGGCTTCGTGCAGGCGACTTTCCTCACCGGCTACGACGGCACCCGCGCGGTGTTCGACGCCTACCGGAAGGGCTGGCGCGAAGCCGGCCGCGGCGACACCGTGCCGCTCGATCGTCTGGCTTACGCAGCGCTCGTCTATTGCGCGCCGAGCGAAGCCGAAGCCCGCAACGGCGCGGAAAAGCTGATGTGGTACATCACCGCCAACAAGATCGTGCCGCAGTTCACCTATCCGCCGGGCTACGTTCCGATCCGCACCGCGGTCGACGTGATGCGCGGCAGGATGAGCCCGCTCAGCCATTTTGGTGATAGCCCGACCGTCGAGAACGCCGTCAAAACCGGACTGATGATGGCGGGCACGCCGGACCAGGTCTTCAAGCAGATCAAAAAAATCTACGATCACGTCGGCGGCTTCGGCCATATTTTGCTGATGGGCCAAGCCGGCTTCCTCGATCATCAAGAGACGGTGCTGGGGATCAAGACTTTCGCGCGCGAAGTTTATCCGCGGCTCAAGGCGGAACTCGGGATCGCTCCACCCGATGCCGAACTGGAGAAGCAAACCGCACTCGCCGTCGGCCGCTAGAGCGGCGCGTGAGTATACAAATGACCCGCGGAAATTTGGCATCGGCAGGCGCCGCCGACGCCCTCTTGGAAAATGCGCGATCGTTGTTCGATCTGCTCAGCAACGAAGCAGCCGCGGGCGACGCGCGAGGCGCGCTGACCGAACGAACCATTGCGGCGCTGCGCAGCGGCGATTTTTTCGCGTTGATGTTGCCGGAATGTTTTCGCGGCGTTGAGGCCAATCCGGTCGCGGCGTTGCGGGTGATCGAGGAGTTGAGCCGTGCCGATGCCTCGACTGGTTGGGTATTTATGGCGGCTCAACTTTGCATCGGAACTGGCGCGGCCTTTCTCGGCGACAGCGCGGCGGAGGAAATCTTCGGCGGCGACACGGTGCCGATTATCGCCGGGCATGGTGGTCCAAACGGTACCGCGACCGTCGAAGGCGACGGGTTTCGGCTGAGCGGCAATTGGCGTTACGGCAGCGGCACCAGGCATGCCGACTATATCCACTCGGGCGCCGTCGTGATCGAAAATGGCGTCCCGCGCTGCGGCCCGGACGGGCAGCCCGAAGTTCGTGCCTTCCTCACACCACGCCGCGACGCCGTTCTCGCAAGCGACTGGAATGTGCTCGGCCTGCGCGCGACCGGTAGCGTTGATTACACGATTACCGATCTGTTTGTGCCGGCGGATTTCTCGCATCCGGTGGGTATTCTGCAGCCGAAGCGCGGCGGCAATCTTTACCTGATCGGGCTCCTCGGCTTTGCCGTCATCGGCCATACCGGTTTTGCGCTCGGTGTCGGACGCCGTGCGCTCGACGAGATCGCGGCCTTCGCACGGGAGCAGTCGGGTCCGACAGGCCGTCTGCGGGATAGCGATAGCTTTCGCGAGCATTATGGAGCCGCCGAGGCACAGTTTCGCGCGGCGCGTGCACTTATCTATGAGACGTGGACCGACATCGAGACGTCGATCGCGCGAGGCGAGGTGATGTCGACCCGTCAGATTACGCTCGCCCGGCTATCGATGAGTTCACATCACCTCGACGGTCGCGGAGATCTGCAATTTCGCCTATCGCGCGGGCGGCGGCGTTGCATTGCGGGACGGAGTGCTCCAGCGTTGCTTCCGCGACATTCACGCCGGAACGCAGCATCTACACGCGCATCCGCTGATTTTGCGCGAATGCGGCCGCGAGTTGGCCGGGATGGCGACTGGCCAGATCTGGAGCCGCTTCGGTCTCGTGAACGAGGTCTGAATCAGTGGCGCGCGGTCGTCGCGCCGCATTGACACTTACTACCGAATGCAGTCGCATGGGCCAAATTAGGGAGGAAAACATGGCGAAATCCGCTGGTATCTCACGTCGATCCTTTATGTCCCACACGGTCGGCGCCGGCGCGGTTCTCAGCTCCAATTTCGCCGCGCCGTCGCTTTTGGCGCAGACCGACAAACCGATCCGCATCGGCGTCCTCAATTCCTTCACCGGCGGAATCGCGTATGCGGGCCAGAACAATCTCAACGGCATGTCGCTTTATTTCGACAGCATCAATTGGACCGTCGCCGGCCGAAAAATCGAGGTGATCAAGGAAGACGATCAATTCAATCCGCAGATCGGTCTGCAAAAAGCAAAGAAGCTCGTCGAAAGCGACAACGTCGACATGCTCGTCGGCGTCCAAGCGAGCAACGTGGCGCTCGCGGTGCTCAATTACGCAAAACAGCAGAAGGCGTTTTACATCGTCTCCGGCGCCGGCGCGGATGCGATCACATGGGATCGCTATCCCTATCTGTTCCGCACCTCGATCTCGGCTTATCAGCTCAGCGGGCCGACGGCGGATTGGGTCTACGACAATCTCGGCAAGGAAATCGTTTTGACCGGCTCCGACTATGCCGGCGGCCGGGACGTGATCGCGGAGTTTAAGGGCTCGTACCTTAAAAAGGGCGGCAAGGTGCTAAAGGAGATATTCCCGCCGCTGGGGACTACGGATTTCAGCGCCTATCTCACCGACATAAAATCGCTTAATCCGCCGGTGACTTACGATTTTCTCCCCGGCACCGATGCTGTGCGTTTTATTCAGCAATACGGCGAATACGGCTTGATGCAAAAAATGCCGCTGACCGGCTTTACCATCATCGATTCGTTGATGCTGAACACGCTCGGCAAGGCGATGATCGGCGTCATCTCAGCCACGACCTATATCCCGGCCGTGGACAATCCGGAAAGCAAACGTTTCGTCGCCGCGTATCAGGCGAAATTCAACGCGCTGCCGGACAATTTTTCCGAGTACGGCTACGTTGCGGGTCAGGCAATTGCGGAGGCGTTGAAGGCGACCAACGGCGACACTGCGAAAGACAAGTTGGCCGAGGCTCTGGTCAAGGTCAAATTCGCAGCGCCGCGTGGCCCGTTCCGGTTCGATCCGCAAACCCACAACCCGATTCAGGACATCCACATCTGCAAGGTGATCGAACGCGACGGAAAAGTTGCCGGTACGGTTCTTTACACCGCCAAACAAGTGCAGGACCCCGGGAAGAAGATATATTGATTGCCGCGGTTATTGCGCCGCGGGTGGATCGTTCATGGAACTAATCCTTGCCCAGCTCCTCAACGGGCTGGTGTTCGGCGTGCTGCTATTCCTCATGGCCGCCGGGTTGTCACTGATTTTCGGCTTGATGAACGTCGTCAGCCTGGCGCACGGATCGTTTTTTATGCTCGGCGCGTTTGTCGGGCTGAGCATCTTTCAGGTGACGCATAGTTTCTGGCTGGCGATGGTGATCGCGCCGGTCGCGGTGGCCGTCATTGGCATAGTGATGGAGCGTTTGTTCATGCGGCCGCTGTACCGGCGCGGCCACATGGACCAGGTGTTGCTCACGTTCGGCTTCACCTTTGTCTTCTTCGATGTCGTGCAATCGATCTGGGGCCGCACGGTCTTGAACCTGTCGGCGCCGCCGGGCCTGCAGCAGGCGATTCAAATCGGCGACGGTGTGTTCTCGGCGTACCGGCTGTTTCTGATCGCGCTCGGGATCGCGCTGGCGCTGTTGTTGTGGCTGGTTCTCGAACGGAGCCGCCTTGGCGCCATGGTGCGCGCCGGCGTTGACGATGCCGCGATGGCGGCGGGGCTTGGCGCCAACGTTCCGGCGCTATTCACCGGCGTCTTCGGTGCGGGAGTTGCGCTCGCCGCGCTCGGCGGCGTGGCGGCGGCACCGATTATCGGCCTTTATCCCGGCATGGACGCCGAGATCATGATCCCGGCGTTCATTGTCATCGTCATCGGAGGCATGGGCAGCCTGCGTGGCGCCTTCATCGGCAGCATGCTGATCGGCGAAGCCGATACGTTCGGCAGAGCCTACCTGCCGAGCATGGCGATGTTTTTGGTTTATCTGGTGATGGCGGTCGTGCTGCTGGCTCGGCCGCAAGGCTTGTTCGGCATCAAATATTCCGGCGTTTCAGCTGCGCCCGCCGTCACCACGACCAGCGCGCCGGCGACAGCACGGGCATGGATCGCGGGCCTCGTCGTGCTGGCGGCGATGCTGATCTTTCCGTTTCTGGTGCCGAATTATCCTCGCGCACTGCTCACGGAGATTTATATCTTCGCCATCTTTGCCATGAGCCTCGATCTTCTGCTCGGCTTCACCGGGCTGATGTCGCTCGGACACGCCGCTTTTTTCGGGTGCGGCGCCTACGCGGTCGCGATCCTCAGCGCGTTCTTGGGCCTCAATGCGTGGCTCGGTGTCGTCGCCGGCGTGCTGTTCGCCGGGTCCGCTGCGCTGGTCATTGGCTTTTTCTGTATTCGAACGTCAGGGATTCCGTTCCTGATGCTCACGCTGGCGTTCGCGCAGTTGATCTTCTCCGTCGCGTTCAAATGGCGCGACCTGACCGGCGGCTCGGATGGTATGGCTATCGCCGACAAGCCGGGCTTTTTCGGCTTCGATCTCTCGAACACCCTGCCGATGTATTTTATGGCGTTGATTTTCTTTCTGCTGAGCTACTGGGGCTTGCGGCGGCTCCTCAATGCGCCGCTCGGCCACGTTTTCGTCGGCATCCGCGAAAACGAGGCGCGCATGCTGGCGATCGGCTATCCGACTCGCGCCTATAAGCTGCTAGCATTCACCATCGCCGGCGCGCTGGCCGGCTTTGCCGGCGGCCTCTACGCCATCTTCAACAGTTTCATCTCGCCGGACGCGGTGTACTGGACCGCATCGGGCGACATTCTGATCATGACGATCCTCGGAGGCGCGGGCACGCTGATCGGACCTGCGATTGGTGCCGGCCTTTTTCTTCTGATGAAGAACGTCGTGAGTTCCTACAGCGATCACTGGCTCTTGATCATCGGCGCAATTTTCATCGCCTGCGTGCTGTTCTTCCCGGGCGGGATCTGGGGAACGCTGCGCGGGCTTCGCCTCGGAAAGGCCGGGTCGTGAGCCTGTTGCGTACGGACAGGCTGTACCGGTCGTTCGGCAGTCTCGTTGTAACCAACAACGTTAGCTTCAGCATCGAGCCCGGCGAGCGTCATGTCATCATCGGCCCTAACGGCGCCGGCAAGACCAGCCTGATCAATCAGATCGGCGGTCAATTGCGGCCGACCGAAGGTCGCATCCTGCTGGATGAGACCGATATCACCGGCTGGACGCCTGATCGCATTTGCCGCGCCGGCATTTCCCGCACTTTTCAGCGCAACAATCTGTTCGTGAATTTAAGCGTGATTGAAAACCTCCGGCTTGCCGTCGAGGCCCGGCGCGGCAATGCGCTGCAGTTCTTTTGGCCGATCGAGCGTTTTCGCCCCCTGATCGCGCGCGCCGAGGAGTTGATGCAGCAAGTGCACCTTGACGGCGATGGGGCGCGGCCGGCGCGCAGTCTTTCCTACGGCGAGCAGCGCCAGCTCGAGATCGGCATTGCGCTCGCCGGAGAGCCGAAGTTGTTGTTGCTCGATGAACCGACCTCGGGCATGTCGCCTGCCGAGACTTCACGGATGATCGCTCTGATCGCGAGCCTGCCGCGGACATTGGCGATCCTGATGATCGAGCATGACATGGACGTAGTGTTCTCGGTGGCGGATCGCATCACGGTGCTCTGCTATGGCGAGGTTCTTGCGACCGGCACGCCTGCGGAAATCCAGGCGAACCTTCGTGTCCGCGAGGTCTACCTCGGAACCGCGGCCTGACCATGCTCGACCTTCACGACGTCAATGCCTACTACGGTGACAGTCATATCCTGCATGGCGTGTCGCTGTCGGTCGGTGAGGGCGAAGTTGTTTCTCTACTCGGCCGCAATGGCGCAGGCAAGACGACGACGATCCTGACGGTCATGGGTTACTTGCGGCCGCGTCCCGGCCGTATCGTTTTTCGCGGCCGCGATATTTCGGCGCTGCCGCCCTATGCGGTGGCGCGGCTCGGCATTGGCTTCGTTCCGCAGGAACGCGGCATCTTTCCGAGCCTTACCGTGCGGGAGAATCTTACTGTATTCGCACGTTCGGCCGCTAACGGGCCGTGGACGCTGGATCGCATCTTCGCCATGTTTCCGAGCCTGCAGGCGCGAGCCCATAATCTCGGCTTTCAGTTATCGGGCGGCGAACAGCAAATGCTCTCGATCGCGCGGGCGTTGATGCTGAATCCGAGCCTGTTGCTGCTTGACGAACCGTCGGAAGGCCTGGCGCCGATGATTGTTCAGACGATTATTGAGGCGATAACGTCACTAAAAAGCGCCGGGCTGGCCATCCTGCTCGTCGAACAGAATCTTCGCGCTGCGCTTGCGGTCGGCGACCGCCATCACGTCATCAATAAGGGTCAGATCTGCTTCACCGGGAGCTCGGCTGAATTGGAGGGCAACGAGTTGGTGCTGCGCAATTATTTGAGCGTGTGAACCGCCGCAAACTCGGCTGCGAAGGCGTCTTAGTTGCGATTTGACGCCAGAGCGTTGGATGGTCGCGGCGACATGGTGCCGGCCGTCTCGAACTTTCGGTTGTCCATTCTTGCCAGAATATCCGCGATCGGATAGTCGGCCCAGGCGTGGTTCACAAAATTGCGGTGCGAGATATCGCCGGTTGGCAGGAACGTGACCATGCCTTGCAGATGGCTGTTCCTGAGTTCTGAACCGTAAGGCACTGAGCGTTCGCTCAGGAGCTCCTCGAGGTCGGCATTGTGCCGCGCCGTGTGCGGGGTGTAGGAGCTGACAAAGAACGCCGACCGGTTGTCTGCGATCCAGTCGGCGAACTTGTCGATCCCGGCGTAGAGCGCATCAAGCAGCACGATGCCGCGCACCCGCGACCCGACGCCACCGCGCTCCAGAACCGACAACGTCGGTCCGAACCCACCGCTGTAGGCGACGATCACGACCGGCATCTTGGCGAACGCAGCCGCGCGACGCGGATCGCCGTAAAGTCTGGCAAGTTTCACGGCGGCTTCATCGAGGAAGCGCTTAAAGCCGTTAGGCTCCCAGAATTTGCCGGCGCTTGAATCGGCGGCGTCGAACGCGAATTGTGGCGCTACCAGTACCGCATTCATCCCGGCCGCGGTGATTTGCTCCGGAACTTGCTGGCGATCGCGCACGTCGCGCGCGAGATCGGCACCGTGGCCGTGGAAGAATACGACCATGACTGCGGGAATCGTTGGATCGAAGCCGGGCGGAATGTGCAGCAGGACCCGATCGTCGCTGAACGTCTCGGATTCCCAAAGCACGTGGCCGCGGAAATTGACATGGCCGCGCTGCCCTTCTTCGCCGGCATTCAGGAACGGCCGGCCTGAATCACCCATCGTGCCGTGATACGGGAACGGCGCCGTTTCGAAATCCACGAGCGTTGTTTGCTCGCCAACGGGCGCCTTGATGTGCGACGGCACGGCCTCTGTGGGAGCGCGGAACGCGGGAACAGACAATGGAGCGCTTTCGAGCGATGCGAGATGCACCCCTGGCTTCAGATGCTGCTCTTTGGTTGCTTGTCTTGCGGGCTTGCTGCCGCGGGCGGCTAGCTTCAGGGGATTGAAGAGCTTCCATTCTCTGGCCACGATGTTTGCGGGACTTTCACCGCTGCCGAGATAATTGTCGGTTATCCGCGCGGGTGGACGATCGATGCGCACATAACTCGACATGCCGAACGCGTTCGATTTGCCCACTTCGGTATCGGCCTTTGAAGCAACCGTATAGGTCGCCTCCGCGGGCGCGACCAAAACCGGCGATGCAAAGTGGTTGTAGATGAGCCAGCTCCAGCCGGCGCAACCCACCATGAACAGCACGGCGGAGACGTGAAGCAGATTGCGCTGTAGCCGGCCCCTTAGCAGCGCTATTCGCTGCTCGAGCTTGCTGCTCTTCGGCTTTGACGGAGTGCGAGGATTCTCGAAGTAGCTTGGTGCGGGGAGTTTTGGCGCCGGGAGTTTTGGTGCTGGCGCACGCGGGGCAGGGTGTTCGAGCCGCCGCGCCTTAGAGTCCGACGCGAAGTGGCGCGCGCGCACGACAACGACCGGCCCGACGGGCGGCCTGTGCAGCGCCTGCAGATTTGGTCCTCGGACCGTCGAAGGCAATGTCCCCGTTCCCCAACGAGTGCCCAGTCTCCGCGACGACTATGTCCCCATTTTGACGCGTTACTGGCCGGCTTTAGTCCCGGGATTAGAACAAAACGAGAAAATTCCGGGAATCCCGCAACCCAGCACTCCTCGCGGCTCTGGTTTTGGCTCATTTTCGGCCCGCTTGCTGGGCGCGTGCTTGTGTGAGCCAGCCGCGTTTTGAGGGTATTGATCCGGTGGTAAAGGGGGCGCTAACGCGCTGCCGCCGGACCCGATCTTCTGAGCCAGCACCAGGTTCGATTCGTTGATCCGCCACCGATAGCCAACGCCGAAATCGATCGGAATGGCGGTGCGGAACAATTCGCCCATGCGGGCCTGATAGGTTGCGCCGTAGATGTTGAGCGGTCCGACATAACGGCCGAACGCCTGGAACCGCCAAACCCTTGCATTGAAATCGGCAATTGGAATGCCGGTATCGTCCTGCAGGATCGTTGCGCTCTGCTCGAGCAAGAAATTGCGCACCTTGTTGAAATGGCCGGTTTGCAGCAGATAGGAGGCGCTCTTGATCAAGCTGTCGGCTGGGCCGAGTTTGGCGCAGAATTGCAAAAAGCCGGTTCGACCGATGCTGTCATCGGCGAGATTGGTGCTGAAATAATAGAGCGTCTTTTTCGCCCCAAAGCCGTCCGAAAAGACAATCTTGACGGCCCTGCCGGCGGCATTTTTGACGCCGGGCGCAACAAAATTTCCCGCCGCGTCGATGCCGACGAAGCTCACTTCGTGGATCGTCTTCCCGGTGCGCGCCAGAAATATGTAGAGGATCGGCAGAGTGCCGTGGACCGGACCGACATACAATTCCGTCTTCATGTTCTTGGTTATGAAGAAGCTGAAATTGAGGATCGTCCCCAGCGACCCCTCAACACTCTGCAGCGTCTGATCGACGGTTCCCCGCGACAAGCTCGTCAGCGACGGAACATCGCCAATCTGCTCGAGCCCTGCCAGAACGTAGGTCGAGGCGTTGGGAAAAAATGTAGTGGCGTAAAGAAAGTCCGGACCGCCGAACATGTAGAGCATGGTGTCGTGCTTCGCGGTCAGGTACTGCTGCGAAAACGCGCTAATTCTCGAAAGCTTGGCGGTTTGCTCACGTCCGAACAGGGCATCGAAGCGGCGCGCGTGCTGCTGCCAGCGTGCGTCTGAGGTCAGCGCCGCCAGCGGCGATGTCGGAGACGTCGGCATTCCGGCCAGGAATCGCGCGGTATCGTTCGCTGTTGCGGACTCGGCGCTACGCGCCGGCGCGGCGCTGAGGCTCAGCATGGCTGCCATCAGGGCAGCTGCTATCATTTTGGGCATGATCGCAGACATCACTCTAGGCCACTTTTTGTGAAACATCAGGTGAAGGGACATTCGAAGAGAGGCGGGAAGCGTAATAAATAACAAGACCTGCCAACATCATAGCGACGCCGGCAAGAGATTGCAGCGGCCGATTGACCACAAGATAGTACATGATGAACAGCGTCACGCTGAGAAAAATTAGCGGGGTCACCGGGTAGCCCCAGGCGCGGTAGGGCCGCGCCAGATCTGGGTGAGTGATGCGCATTTTGATCAGGCCGAGCACCGCGAAAAATGAACAAAAAGTCAGGCTGAACTGGATGAAATCCAGCACCGCTTCGAAGCTCTGGGTCAACAGCAGCAGGTTCGATACCACGAGCTGAAAAATGATGGCGAAGGCCGGCGCGTCGCGCTTCGACTTGCGTGAGAACAGCCGCAGCAGCGGCATGTCTTCGCCCATCGTCATGGTCACGCGAGGGCCGATCCAGGTCATGGCGCTGATCGAGGACACGAGGCCAAGCGCGATCACCGCGCCGACAATCCGGCCGCCGATACCGCCGAACACATGCTTGCCGGCGATCATCGCGACATCGATCTGGCCGGCCAATTCCTTCATCGGCGTGGTCAGCAGAAAGACCACGTTGAGCGCCACGTAGAGAACGATGACGATCGCGGTTCCGGTGAACAACGCGCGCGGCAGATTGCGGGCAGGTTGGTGCACTTCTCCGACGATGTAGGTCGCGGCATTCCAGCCGGAGTAGGAATACATCACGAAAACGAGGCTGATGGCGAATGGCGCACCGGCGATATAGCCAAGATCGGCTGCGCTCGGAGCAAATGAAATCGACTGCACGTCGCCGAGAGCAAAACCGGCGACGATAAAAACGAGGATCAACGCAAGCTTCAGAGCCGTCCAGATGTTGTGATAAGCGCCGCCCAATTTGACGCCGCCAAGATGCACCAACGCGGCGAGCCAGGTTACGCAAAACCCGAGGAGCAGCGGCGGCACGCCCGGAATGATGGATTTGAAGTAGATCCCGAACGCCATCGCCGCGAGCGCGATCGGCGCGGCAAAGCCGACGGTTGCGGACAGCCATCCGGCCACAAAGCCGAACGCAGGATGATAAATGCGGCGGAGAAAATTGTACTCCCCACTCGATCGGGGAAACATCGTTGCCAGTTCTGCGTAGCAAAATGCGCCGCATATCGCCACGACACCCCCGACGATCCACAGCAGCATCAGGGCGAAGCCGGACGGGATATCGCTGACCTGAAATCCGAGGCTGGTGAAAACGCCGACGCCGACCATGTCGGCAACGACGATGGCCGACGCGGTAACCCACGATACCGTGCCGGCGGTCGCGCCGCCTGATGTGGAATCGGTCATAAATGAGCTTTCTTCACCCCGTCTGACGCCATTACAGGGGCAGTCGGTTAAAATTCAAGGCGTGTTTTGGTTTTTCGTTAAGCACAGAGATTTGACCAGTGACATCGGCTCTATGGCAAGCCTGCGTCAGTGGAACCGTGCTTTTCGCGAGTTCGCTCTAACCGGTCGCGATCCGCCCGCCCATAAAATAATCGGTTACGCCGTTTCGGACCGAAGGAGGCGACTTGAGGCGCTTTTTCGTAAGCCGGTGTCTCGGCCATCTTTCGTGGCGGGTTTGGATACCGCCCGAATCTGGTTCTGCACAAACGTCAGTTTTTCGACCGCCAGGGGGCCCAGCACGAACGGATAAAGATCGCGCAAGCCCATGCTGCGATTGATTGAATTCACTGCAAACGTGAGCGCCAGCCAAGCTTCGACAAGACGATCCATGCCGGTGTTGAGCGGGTGGAAATCAAATACCGCTCCGGGGCTCTGCGGCAACTTCGGACTGACCGCCAGCCCCGCCACGTGCGCGGTTTCGAGGGTGTCGATCATGTGCAGGTAATGCGCCCAGGTCTCGGCGAAATCCTCCCACGGATGCGCACTCGCATACGGCGAAATGAAATGCTCCGACCAGTCGGCGACCGGTCCGTTGGCATAATAGTTTTGCAGCGCCTGATCGTAGTCTTGGCGTTCGTCGCCGAAGATGCGGCGAAACTCGTCGAGGTGCGGGGTATTTGCGATCAGCCGGTCCCAGTAGTAATGCCCGACCTCGTGGCGAAAATGGCCGAGCAGCGTGCGGTAGAGTTCGCCCATTTGGTGCCGGCGCCGTTCGCGCTCCGCATCATCGGCTTCGGCGAGATTGATCGTGATCACGCCGTCGGCGTGACCGGTCATGACCGGCGACGTCGTTGGCGCAACATCGGCAAGAAATTCAAACGCAAGGCCGTTTGGATTTTCCGCCTGAGTTTCGACCGGCAGCCGCAGCTGAAACAATGTGTAAAACAGCCGGTGCTTGGCGCCTTCGAGAGCGCGCCACTTCTCGACGTTCTCAGTGAATGAGAGATCGGGAATCAGGCGGTTGTGGCGGCAGGCGGCACAATAGGCATCCGGGATCGATGCCGGGACGAGCCAGTTGCAGACGCCGTACGCCGCGTTGGCGCAATGGCGATAAGTCTTGTTGTCGGCGAGCGCCCGCCAGACTTGCGGTGCGTTCGGCGTGCTGGCATCGGGCTTAAGCGCGGTGATCGTTGCCCGCTCCGGCAGATAGCCGAGCGACAGCCCGCAGTGTTCGCACAGCGTGTTCTCGAAATAGAGCGGCTGGCCGCAGTTCTGGCATTGAAACAGCTTCATTATGTTCTCGCCGGCACATTCTCGCTGGCGCTGTGCGCCGATACCCAATGACAGGACAGCGAATCACCTAACGAGGATATAGCGGAAGGGTTCAATATTGAGCCAGTTGCGGCATTTTCAGCCCGAGTCGCAGCGACGGTTTGGAACGGCTACAACGGCCGGGTATCTGCGCGGAATTGGAGAGTTTCGTGGTCTCTCCCAACGACATGGCCGGTTACAGCGACGCGCTTGTCGTGCTCGGCACCGCGGGTGTTGTGGTGCCGATGGTGCGGCGATGGGGGTTAAGCCCGGTGCTCGGCTATCTCGGGGCCGGCGCCGTCCTCGGGCCGTTGGGACTGGGTTCGATCGGCAAAGGCGTGCCGGTCCTGTCCTGGTTCACCATCAGCGACGCCAAGAACGTCGCAGGCATCGCCGAATTGGGAATTGTGTTTCTGCTGTTCCTGATCGGTCTCGAGCTTTCCCTGCCCAGGCTGTCGGCGATGCGCCGGCTGGTGATCGGGCTTGGCGGCTCGCAAGTCATTCTGACCAGTCTATTGATTGCCGGCGCCGCGCTTGCAGCCGGAATGAATCCGTCGGAAGCGATCGTGCTCGGAGCAAGCCTGTCGCTGTCGTCGACGGCGATTGTGCTGGAGCTTCTTTCCAACCAGGAGCGTCTCACCACCGGTGTAGGGCGCGCGAGTTTTTCCGTTCTGCTCGCACAAGACCTTGCCGTTATTCCGGTGTTGTTGTTCGTCTCCATCGTCACCACCCAGTCTGGCCGCTCGGTCTACGCCAGCCTTGCCAGCGCGCTGCTGCAGGCGGCCATGGCGCTGTTGGTCATTGTTCTGTTCGGCCGCGTGTTGTTGCGTCCGTTGTTTCGGCTGGTCGCGACCGCACGCTCCACCGAACTTTTTATCGCTGCGGTGCTGTTCGTCATCATCGCGGCCGGCGTCATTGCCGAACAGGCCCGCTTGTCGATGGCGCTCGGCGCGTTTGTTGCCGGGCTGTTGCTCGCAGAAACGGAGTACCGCAAGGCGATCGAAGCCACCATGGCGCCGTTCAAAGGTTTGTTGCTCGGTATCTTCTTTTTTACGGTCGGCATGAACATCGATTTCCGCGAGCTTATACGCGAACCGCTTTTGCTCCTTGGCGCCGTCATTGGCTTGATTGGACTGAAGGCACTGGTGCTCACCGGACTTGGCAGGTTGTTCCGGCTGTCGTGGCCGGTTGCCGCCGAGACCGGTTTGCTGCTCGGTCCCGGAGGGGAATTCGCCTTCGTCGGCATCGGCATGGCGGCGGCCGCCGGGCTCGTCGAGCCGCGGCTGGCAAGTTTCGCGCTAGCGGTGACTTCGGTCACGATGGCGCTGACGCCGCTCCTCTCGATCGGCGCGCGGCACCTTGCGGCGCGCTTGAGGTCCAACAAAGCCGTCGATGCCGAGCTTACTGCCCGGCCAGCCGGCGGGCAGCGGCATGCCATCGTGGTCGGCTATGGGCGCGTCGGTAAAGTCGTTTGTGCGCTCTTAAAGCAGCACGGCATTCCTTATATCGCCGTCGATTCCGACGCTTCGACGGTCACCCATGACCGCCGCGATAATCATGATGTTTATTATGGCGATGCGGCCGACCCGCGCTTTCTCGAGACCTGCGGCCTCGCCAATGCGGCGGGAGTCATTATCACCATCCACACTGCGCGCATCATTGACGATATCGTCGAGCACGTCCGCGAACTGCGGCCGGACATTCTGATCGTGTCGCGCGCCAGAGACGAAGGCCACGCGCGCCATCTTTACAGTCTTGGCGCTACCGATGCGGTGCCCGAGACGACCGAAGCGAGCCTGCAGCTTTCTGAAGCCGCGCTGGTCGGGCTTGGCGTGGCGACCGGTCTCGCGATCGCTTCGATCCACGAAAAACGCGACGAGATCCGGCATGCCTTGCAGGACGCCGCGCATCAGGCGGGGCGAGATAGCATTCACTCGGTCAAGGCGAAGACACAAAAGATACAGGGCGCGGCGTAAACCGCCCATCAGAAGAATGTTCAGGCGTCTGCGTAAGCCGTCGTCGACATCACGGAAACTTCCGCGTGCCGGGAATCGAGCCGCGTGTGCTGAACGATGACCGGAACATCGGACTCAAAGACCGAAGAGAAATCGGTATCGCGCGGGATGCTCGCGGGCTTTTCGAGATCGTTGAAGCGCAAATGCAAGGTGCGCCGAGCCGGAACGGCGACGCGATACGCAACCGGTTCGCGGTCGGCGAAAAATACCGTGATGGTGATGCAGGCTTCTTGATCGCCGGCGTTGAGAATGCAGGCCGTCTCATGGGAGATCAAAGCACGATCCGAAAACGAGCTTTGTGAGGGAATATATCCCTCGGCGATGGACCAGCGTCTGCGTCCAATAGGCTGCATATCGACCTCGTTCCCGCCGGCCCGAAAAAGCCGCCTGTTGTGGCAATTGGCACGGAAAACCACGAAGCCGCGCGTTAGGTTCCATCGCATGGAACTTTTCCCGTGATCGGGCGCTTACCCCGGCGGTAGGGTGCGCGCTCCCGGCGCTCGCCTAAAACAACTCAGAATCGACGGACCAGCGAATGCGCGCTCTTACCGTCGCGCCGGGCGTTCCCAATTCGGCGCGAGTTGACGATGTCCCCGATCCACCCGCCTCGGATGGTGCGGTGCTGGTGCGGACGATGGCGCTCGGGGTGTGCGGCACCGACCGCGACATCGTGTCGGGCCATTACGGTTGGGCGCCCCCCGGCGCGCGGAGGCTGGTACTCGGCCACGAATCCCTCGGCAAAGTGGAGGAGGCGCCCGCGGGTTGCGGCGTGAAGGAAGGCGACATTATCGTCGGCATAGTGCGCCGGCCCGACCCGGTTCCCTGTTCGGCCTGCGCCGTCGGCGAATGGGATATGTGCCGTAACGGCCTCTACACCGAGCGCGGCATCAAAGAGCGAAATGGCTTTGGCTCCGAGTTTTTTCGGATTGAGCCGGACTTTCTGGTCAAGGTCGATCCCGCGCTCGGGATTGCCGGTGTTTTGCTGGAACCGATGAGCGTGGTCGCCAAAGCGTGGGATCACACCGAACGCATCGGTCATCGCACGCGGTCCTGGCAGCCGAAAACGCTGCTGGTGACCGGCGCCGGTCCTGTCGGCCTTCTGGCTGCGCTGATGGGAACGCAGCGCGGGCTCGACGTGCACGTGCTCGATCACGACGACAGTTTGCTCAAGCGCCGGCTGCTCGACGCGCTTGGAGCGACCTATCACGCCGAAAGTCTCGAGAACCTGAACGGATTCGAGCCCGATATTCTGATGGAATGTACTGGCGCGCCAAGCGTTGTGCGCGACGTGCTCGGGCGCACAGCCACTGCCGGCATCGTCTGTCTGGTCGGCGTTACCACTCCCGGTCACGCCTTCGACATCGACATCGGCGCGCTTAATCGAACGATGGTGCTCCACAACGACACGGTGTTCGGCACAGTCAACGCCAACCGCATGCACTATGAAATGGCGGGTGCAGCGCTGGCGCGAGCCGATAATGCGTGGCTCACCAGCTTGATCACCCGGCGTGAGCCGGTTGAGCAATGGACGCAATCGCTCGAGCGGCACCCCGACGATATCAAAGTCATCGTAGAGTTCTCCTAAAGCCCAATGGCCGCTCGTATCGAAGACTATGCGATCATCGGCGATTGCCGTACCGCGGCACTCGTCTCTCGCGACGGGTCGATCGACTGGCTCTGCTGTCCGCGGTTTGATTCGGAAGCCTGCTTTGCGGCGCTGCTTGGCACCAACGAACACGGCCGATGGTCAATTGCGCCCCGCGAGGAGGCTCGAAGTCACTCGTCAGTACCGGCCGAACACTTTGGTGCTCGAAACCCATTTCGAAACCGATGCCGGGGCCGCCACGCTGATCGATTTCATGCCGGCGGGAGGAGAGCATTCCACCATCGTGCGTCTTTTGGTTGGCACGCGCGGCAAGCTGGAGATGAGCACCGAATTGATTCTGCGCTTCGGTTACGGCGCGATCGTGCCCTGGGTGACGCGTCTCGAAGACGGCGCGCTGCGCGCCATCGCGGGGCCCGACATGGTGATTTTGCGTACGCCGGTGCATTTGCAGGGCAAAGATATGACCACCATCGGCGCCTTCACCGTCAACAAAGACGATACGGTCCCCTTCGTTCTGAGCTATTTGCCGTCGCACCGGCCGCTGCCTCCGCGGCTTGATCCAACGACGGCGCTGCACGATACCGAGACATTCTGGCGCGACTGGTCGGCGAAATGCCGGCCAGCCCGGCAATGGTCGGACGCAGTTCTTCGCTCGATGATAACGATCAAGGCGCTGACTTACGCACCAACCGGCGGGATGGTTGCGGCTCCGACGACCTCGCTGCCAGAGCAGATTGGCGGTGAGCGCAACTGGGATTATCGCTTCTGCTGGCTGCGCGATGCCACGCTGGTTCTGCTCGGCGCCATGAATGCCGGCTTCTACGAAGAGGCCCTGGCATGGCGCGATTGGCTGTTGCGCGCCGTCGCCGGCAGCCCTGAACAATTGCAAATTATGTACGGCATTGCCGGCGAGCGCCGGCTGACCGAATGGACCGCACCGTGGCTGCCTGGGTACGAAAATTCCGCGCCGGTGCGCATCGGCAACGCGGCATACAGTCAACTTCAGCTCGACGTGTTCGGCGAGGTCATGGACGTACACCACCAGGCACGCCGCAGCGGTCTGACGACCAGCAATTCGGGCTGGGAGCTGCAACTTAAGTTTCTCGAACACTTGAAGACGATCTGGAAAGAACCCGACCAGGGCATCTGGGAGGTCCGAGGCGCCCCCAAGCATTTCACCCATTCCAAGGTAATGGCTTGGGTGGCTTTTGACCGCTCGATCAAGAGCGCGGAAACGTTCGGACTAAAGGGTCCGATCGAAGAATGGCGCAAATTGCGCGAGGAGATATTCGACGAAGTCTGTGCCAAGGGCTTCGACCAGGAGCTTGGCACCTTTGTGCAATCTTTCGGTTCGAAACAGCTCGATGCCAGCCTGTTGCTGCTCCCCAGCGTAGGCTTCTTGCCGGTGTCCGATCCGCGCATTGAAGCCACCGTTAGCGCCATCGAACAGCGGTTGCTGTACGATGGCTTCGTCATGCGCTACCGTACGGCGCAGACGGATGACGGTCTGCCGCCCGGCGAGGGCGCTTTCCTCGCGTGCAGTTTCTGGCTCGTTGACGTCTACACGCTGCAGGGCCGTATTGCCGATGCCGAGCGATTGTTCACGCGGCTCGTTGGGCTTTGCAACGACATCGGTCTTCTGAGCGAAGAGTATGACCCTCGCGTCAAACGGCTGGTCGGCAACTTCCCACAGGCCTTTTCACACATGGCACTGGTCAACAGCGCTTATAATGTAACGCGCATGGAAAAACCGGTTGAGCAGCGGGCGCAGCCCGAGTACACGCCGGCAGAAGCAGTGCCGGCGAAATGAAGCGCTAAAGAATAATACTCGGATTGCGGATCGACTGATCGCATTCGATCAGGTTCACCTGCTTGGCCTGAATTTTCCAGCCGTCGTCGCCGCGCAGCACGCGATGTCCGGCCCAGCCGGCGAGCTGCCGCGTCTCGTCGCCCCAGAACTCGCTGATCAGGAAATTCGACCGCAACATCCGCGCGTCGCCGCTGGCGGTCGAGAACACCTCGACGTTGCTGACAAAGCGCACCGTGCGTGAGGCCGGCGCCTGCGACCAGGCAAAACCGGTGCGCATTCGATAAATGCGGTCTTCGAGCCGGCGGCGATCGTCAAACATGATTGCAATCTCGCGCCGAGGGTCGCCGGCGTTCGGCGTTGACGGCACCCAATAGACGCACTCGGGCGCGTACATTGCGAGCCAGTCGTCATAGCGCAACTGATCGAGTACGCGCGCCTCACGCTCAAGCAACCGGCGGAATTCATCGCGAATGGCGACATCGGTCACGGCACGGTCGTCATCCTGCCAATCGGAAAAATTCGCGACCAGCTCGCGGTAGAGCGCGTCGGTGACATAATACGAGCTCCGCGCCGGATCGGGCGGTGGTGCGGGCGCGTTCACGCTACGGCTCCCGCTGGATGGCGAAGTTGGGACGCGCCTTCATCAGCCGCTTCCATTCCTTGAAGTGCTCACGCATGAACGCCTCGTCGGTCGCCGGTGCGGTGATCGAGCCGTCCGCGTGCGTTTTGACGCGATCGGGAATGCCGAGGCCGCGGTTCATGTAAACCCACTCGTCTTCAACCGCCATCAAACCGCGTTGGATCTGCTCGAAATTGGCGATGTCGTCGACTTCGCCGAAATTCGGAAAGCCTTCCTGGGTGCGCATGCGCAGCGAATTGATGTCCGTGACCGCGTCTGCGCCAAGCTTGCCGTCGTCGTCGACGATCATGGTGCCGTACCAGATCGCGTTAGTCTCCTCGACGCCGACCGGCTCAAACACCTGGATGTGGTTGCCAAGGAGAGAGAAGTTCGGAAACACGTTGATGTTGACGGGTTCGGAGCCCGCGAGGTCAAGCAGCGCAAAGGCGCGGTCGCCGTAGCGTTTGATGAATTCGGATTCGTAATGCTCCATGCCGGGGTGCGCGCTCTCCAGCGCCCAGAGCCCGCCCGGACGCTGTTCCAGGTTCGGCCGCTTGTCCTTGAAATGATTGCCGCGGCCGGTGTAGCGCATGTACATCGGCTGGGTGTCCGGCGAGTTGCGATAATACGCCATGCCCTTGGCATTCTCGCCGGCGAAGCGGTTTTCGGTTTCCAACAACGAGCGGTGCGAATAGGCGACGTGATAGCCGTCGCACGAATTGTCGTAGGCGAGCTTCCAGTTGCCCTTGTATCTGAAGCGGTTTGCTTCACAGACCACAACTTTTCCGCCGGGATTGCGGTCGAGCCACTCGTCAATGACGGTGCTGATGCTGCCGAGATGTTCGATCAACGGCAACGCGTCGAGATTGAGCGTGCCAAAAATAAAGCCGCGGTAGGACTCTACGCGCGGCACCTGGGCGAGATTGTATTTTGCGTCGCGCAGGTCGGCGGCATAACCCTCCGGCCACGGCACGCCGCGCAATTTGCCGGTGTTGAGAAAATTCCAGCCGTGATACGGGCACTGAAATGATTTGCTGTTGCCCTTTTCCCAGCGGCACAAAGTCGTGCCGCGATGGGTGCAGCGGTTGTACAGCGCCCGGATTTTTCCTTCGCCGTCACGCACGATGATCAGCGGACGCAAGCCCATGCGCCGGGTGATGAAATCGTTCGGGTTCGGAATTTCGCTTTCGTGCGCGAGATAGGTCCAGGTGCCGCCGAAGATGTGGGTCATCTCGGCTTCGAAAATGGCGGGATCGGTGTAGATCAGCCGGTGCGCGCGATCTTCCTGGACCAGATAATCCCAATCGTACAGCGCCGTGCTGCCAAGCCGGGTCGGTGGCGATCCGATCTTCTCCAGCGCGGTCATGAAGTGCTCCTTTGCTGTCGCGTTGTTCCTAGCGCCGGGACGGCGGGCTCAGAAGAAATCGAAATACTCGTTTTGCTCCCATGCGCTCGGCTCATCGCTTGGTGCGGATGTTCCGTCCTCCTCGAGCGAACGCAAATACCGGCCGGCCTCGCTTCGCTTGAGCTTAACGAAATAGTCGATGAAGGTATCGCCGAGCGTGTGGCGGAACAACGGCTCTCTATCGAGCGCATGCAGCGCTTCCGGCAAACTTTTAGGCAACAGTGGACGTTCCGCCGCATAGGGCTCATCGGTCGGCGGCGGCAACGCTGCGTTGTTTTCGACCCCAGCAAGCCCGGCGACAATTTGCGACAGAATATAAAGATAAGGATTGGCTGCGGGTTCGCCGATGCGATTCTCCAGCCGCGTCGCCGGATCGCCGGGACCGCCGAGGACCCGGATCATGGCGCCACGGTGATCGTAAGCCCAGGTCGCGCGATCCGGCGCCAGCGAGTTGGGGCGGAAACGGCGATAGCCGTTTACCGTTGGCGCGGCAAAGACGGTGCTAGGCACCGCGTATTGCAAAAGTCCCGCGAGATACGACTGGCCGAGCGGCGAGAGAATTTCGCGCACGTCTTGGGGCGCAAACAGGTTGGTTCCGGTTGCCGCATCAATGAGCGACTGATGCAGGTGCCAACCGCTGGAATAAAAACCCTTGAGCGCGGGCCGCGCCATGAAGGTGGCGAAATAGCCGAGACGCCGGCAGATCTGACGCGTCGCGGTGCGGAATAAAAGAACGTTGTCGGCGGCTTCCAGCGCCGTTCGCGGCGCGAACGTGCATTCCACCTGACCGGGCCCCCACTCGTTTTCGATCGAGCGTAATCCGAGCCCCAGTTGCTCGAAGGCATCGCCCAGCGCATCGAACGCCGGCTGCATCAGATCCATATTGGATTCGGAGTGGTAGTGGTAACCGGGCTCAACCGGCCAGGTCGCGATCGGGCGGCCGCGAACCCCCGGATTGCCGATATTATCATCGCTTAGGTGTGTGTCGGCGACGCGCAGGAGGTACCACTCGATTTCCGGACCGATAATACTGGCGAACCCGTGTTCGTTCAGCGGACGGAGCGCCTGGCGCAACAGCTGGCGCGGCGAGAAATGAAACGGCCTGCCGTCATTGAAATATTCATCGCCAAGAATCCACCCCACGCCTCGCGCCCACGGTAGCGTGCGGAACGTCGACGGGTCGGCGACGAGCATGAGATTCGGCGAGCCCGTCATCTCGTCGAGCCCCATACCGCCGCCGCGTGTAAACGAAGAGAAAACGCGGGCGCCCGCGGAATCGAGTGTCGTGGTGGCGACGCCGATGTTGTAACCGCTAGTCAGGGCCGAGACGAATGCCGGCGCGGTCAAAGTCTTTGCCCGGCAATAGCCGTGGGTATCGCTCCAGGCCAGCCGGACGAAACGCAGTTTTTCAGCTTCGACCTGCCGCGCGACCTCGGCGGCGAGCCGCATTTGCTCGCCGCTCCATAGTCCGTGCTTTTCAATGAAGGTCGGTGAACCGCTCATGCCCAATATTCTGGCTGCCGCGTGAGGGAGGGCAGGGGAAAGACGCGCATGGCGTAGTCTATTACAGCAATGTTGGGTAGGAAAATTGCATCGATTTTAGCGCCGCTCATGCGCGCGACGCGCATGGCGAGGATGCAATGCTGGAGCTTTAGAGGCGTCAGCCGCGGCTGAGAAATTTCAGCATCAAATTGGTGATGCGTCCGAACGGCGGGTAGAGAAAGCGTGCGCCGCTGAGGCGGCTCTGGAGGAACACGCCCTTGCGATGCGAGAACGTCTGGAAGCCAAATTCGCCGTGATAGGCGCCGATCCCCGAGGGGCCGACACCTCCGAATGGCAGATTTTCAGCGACGAAGTGAAACAGCGTCGTGTTAACCGAGGCGCCGCCGGAAATTGTCTTGCGCAAAACTGTGTCGCGGCTCGCTGTGTCGGTCCCGAAATAGTAGAGCGCTAGCGGGCGCGGGTGGCTGTTGACGTAGTCGATGGCCTGGTCGAGCGTTCGGTAGGTCTTGATCGGCAGGACGGGCCCGAAGATTTCCTCGCGCATCACCGCCAGGTTCTCGCCCGGCTCGATCACCAATGTCGGCGGCATTTTGCGCGCCTCGGCCGGCAGCGCCTCTTGCCGGGGATTGATCTCGACGACGCGGGTGCCGCTCGCCTTTGCTTCGGCGACATACTGCGCGACACGCCGATAGTGCCGGTCGTTGATGATCGACGTGTAGTCGGGATTGGCGGCGAGCTTCGGGTAGAATTTCTCGGTCGTGTCGACGGCGAGCTTGACGAACGCGTCGAGGTTGCGCTCGGGCACCAACACATAATCGGGCGCGATGCAGGTCTGGCCAGCGTTGAGCAATTTGCCATAAACGATGCTCTCAACCGCGCTCGGGAGCCCCGCGTCCTCGCCGATGATGCAGGGCGATTTGCCGCCGAGCTCCAGTGTCACCGGCGTCAGATTCTCGGCAGCGGCCTGCATCACCATCCGCCCGACAGTCGTCGAACCGGTGTAGAGCAGATGATCGAACGGCAGCCGCGCAAAGGTCTGGCCAATCTCTGGTCCGCCGATGATGGTTGCCACTTTCTCTGACGGAAACAGACCGGCCAGAAGTTCGGACAGCAAATCCGAGGTGCGCGGCGTGAGTTCCGACGGCTTCAACATCACGCGATTGCCGGCGGCAAGTGCTGCGACCAGCGGCACGATCGCGAGATTAAACGGATAATTCCACGGGCTGATAATGCCGACGACGCCAACCGGCTGATAAAGAATGCGGGCGGTGGCGGGCATCAGCTCAAGCCCGACCGACACCCGCTTCGGCTGCATCCAACGCGCCAGATGACGAAGCGTGTGACGGATCGCTGACTGCACCGGAACGATCTCGCCAAGCTCGGTCTCGTGACGCGAGCGATTGCCGAAGTCTGCCGAGATTGCTTCGGCAAGACGGCCGACGTTGCTTTTGATGGCTTCGTTGAGCCTGATCAGATCGGCGCGTCGCTGCTCCAACGATGGCGCGCCTGCGCGCAAAAACGCCGCGCGCTGCGCATCAAAGATGTCGCGCATCGGTGCCGAGGTTTCGGGCCGCACCTGGTCCATTACATCGTTCATAACGGTGGCCTCGCCGGATAGTCGGACTGTTTTCGCGCAGTTGCTTCGATCGCCGCCATGGCGGCAAGCGCAATGTGGTCGCGCCACGGCCGCGCCAGCACTTGCACCGCGATCGGCAGACCGGCGCTGTCGCGCTCGGCTTCGCGGGCAACCCGATCGACCAGATCGCGGCTGGCGGGGCGATCGCTTTCTTCTCCGGCGCGCACTCGCGTCACCGGTAGGATTCCAGCGGGAAAACCGCTGACGTTGGCGAGGGTGGCATAGCAGCCCGGCATCGGCATCATCTCGGTCGCGCCGTGCCGCACCGCCGGCACCGGGTAAGCGGGATAAACAACAAAATCGATCGGGCCGTCCTCGGCCTGCTCAAGTGAATGCAGCAATTCGCGGCGGAAATTTCCGATCGCCTCAACGGTCTGCCAATATTCGTCGACGCTCCCGGAGGCGAAGCGCCGCATGTCGGCGGCGGAGCGCCGCTGCCCGAAGGCTTCAAGCGCTAGAACTTAAAACGCTGCGCAGCGCGCTCGGCATTCCGGCCGTAAGGAGTAGCGGACGAATGCGGCGGTCGATTTTGTTGCCGCGCAGAAGCCGGCGAAACGCTCTGGCGCCGTCGGCGGAAAGGCAGGCAAAGAACAGATCGTTCACCCGGCTCAGCGGCGGATGCCGCCAGTCGACAAGCTTGGCCCCCGCCGCCATCAGGATTTGCGTGGCCTCGGCGACGGCGCGGCGCACCGCGGGCGCTACTGGAAACTCGCCATCGTCGGTGAAGGCCGCAAAGCGCAGGCGGCTAAGATCAACAGCGGCCGGATCGCCCAATTCCGGTCCCGGATCAACGAACGGATCGCGCGCGCGATCGAGCACCTGCAGGCCCATCGCGACGTCGGCAACGTACTTCGCCATCGGCCCCGCCTGGGCCGTGATCCCTTGCTGACCGATCGGCAGGCCGTGGCTGCAATGATCGGGAATGCGCCCGGCGGTCGGCTTGATCGAGGCGATGCCGCAGAACGCCGCGGGGATGCGCAGCGAACCGCCGATGTCGTTGCCGAGGCCGAACGGCGACGCGCCGGCGCCGATCACTGCGCCTTCGCCGCCGCTGCTGCCGCCGCATGACCGTTCGAGGTCCCACGGATTGTTGGTCCGACCGTACAGCGGGTTGTCGGTCTCGGTGAAGATCATGAGCTCCGGTAGGTTGGTCTTGGCGATCGGAATGGCGCCGGCGGCGAGCAGCGCCGCGACATGGGGATCATTGGTGATTTCGATCTCGTTACGGCGCGTCGACAGGCCGAATGTTGACGCCGTGCCAACAAGGTCGAAACATTCCTTGATCGTGACCGGCAGGCCCGCAAGTGGCCCCAACTTTTGACCGCGTGACAGGGCCCGGTCGACCTCGGCGGCTTTCTTGCGCGCGCTTTCGTACAATGTGACGGTCACCGCGTTGAGCTTCGGGTTGACGGCTTCGAGCCGCGCGATGAAGTGCTCTACGGCTTCGGCGGAAGACAGCTCGCGGGCCGCGACGCGCCGGACGATCTCGCCGGCCGGCATGTCCGCTAACGCCTGAGCCTGCGGCACGGCCGCCGTCCGCAACGTGTCGGTGAGCGTCATGATCCAAGTCCCGGAAGCTTGCGCGAATGCGCCTATATTCCGGCGTAACGTCGATCCGTCACACCGAGTTGTCAATTTAATGCTGGGCGGCGCGCTGCCGGCTTCTCTTCGCAGCGCACAAGACAGGGCTAACGCGAGTACGTTCCCGACTTAGGAAGCTGGAGTTCAGTGGACGCGCTAATTTTTTTTGCCGCCCTTAATGCCGAGACATGACGTCTGGCTTGCTGATCATACACCGAGATGGCGATGCAAGACTTCCGGTCGTTCTCGCACCGCTTCTGCGGTGAGCAACTCGACGATGTGGCCATTGTTGATGATGTAAACGCGATCGGCGAGCGCCATCGCCGCTGAGATATTTTGTTCCACGACCAGGATGGTCTGCCCCGCATCGGCGAGTTCGCGGCAGGTGGCTAGAAGATCGCGCACGATGATCGGAGCAAGTCCCTCAAAGGGCTCGTCCAGCAGCAGGATTTTCGGCTCGCGAACCAGTGCTCGCGCGATCGCCAGCATTTGCTGCTCGCCGCCGGAGAGATCGGTGCCGCGGCTGGTCCGCCGCTCCTTGAGCCGCGGAAACATATCGTAGACGCGCTCAAGCGGCCACCGATCGGGCGCCGTTAGCCCGGCGAGAATAAGATTTTCCTCAACGTTCAGGCTACCGAAGATGCGGCGCTCCTCGTGGACGAGCTGCATGCCGGCTTGCGCGATGGTGTGGCTCTTTTTTCCAGCGATCTCAATACCGTCGAACACAATCGAACCGGCGCGCGGTGTTACGACACCCATCAGGCTCTTCAACGTCGTGCTTTTGCCGGCGCCATTGCGGCCCAGCAGGGCCACCACTTCGTTGCGTTCTACGGTGAGCGCCACGTCGAAGAGAATGTGGGAATCGCCGTAATAGGTGTTCAGTCCGGTGACTTCGAGCAGGCTCATGCGGCGCGGACTCCGCCAAGATAGGCTTCCTGAACCGCCGCGCTTCCTTTGATCTCGGCCGGGGTGCCTTCGACCAATACGCGGCCTTCCTGCAGCACGGTGACGCGCTCGACCAGTTCGAACAACGAGTCCATGTCGTGATCGATGATGATCATGGTGCGGCCGACGCTGATCCATTTGAGCAGCTTAACCATCTCAAGCCGTTCCAGCGGGCTCATGCCGGCAAGCGGCTCATCGAGCAAAAGGAGCGACGGTGAGCCCGCCACCGCGAGGCCGACTTCCAGCCGCCGCTTCTCGCCGTAAGCAAGCTGCGCCACCGGCGTGTCGGCTCGCGACGTGAGATCAATCAGCGCCAGTGTGTACGCTACCTGGTCAGCCAATCCGTGGATCCCGGAGAGCGAGCGCAGCATGTCGAGGCGGAATTTACCGCGCAGCCCGGCGAGCGCGGCAATGGTGATATTTTCCCGCACGGTCAGACGTGTGAACAGCTGATTGACCTGATAGCTCTTGGTCAATCCGAGCTGGCAGACATCGGTCACGTCCATACCGGTGATGTCACGGCCTTCGAATACGATCTTGCCCGATGTCGGCGGGACCTCGCAGGTCAGCATTTTGAAAAAGGTGCTCTTGCCGGCGCCGTTCGGGCCAATGATGCCGCGCAGCTCGCCGCGGGCGACCTCGAAGTTGATGTCGCTGTTGGCGAGCAAGCCGCCGTAGCGCTTGCTCAGTTGGATGGCTTGCAGCACCGGCCGGGAGGCGTCGTCGGGCGGCTGCCGCCGCGCCATGATTGCATCGGCTGGTGCAGCTGAGACCGTCAGCACGGCGGCGATGGCCTCGTTCGCGGCTGCTGCATCCAACGAAGCAGTCTCGAGCGCGCCACGCGGCGAAAATTTCCCGACCAGGAATTCGCCGAGATCCTTGATGCCGCCGATCAAGCCGCGGCGCAGGAAACAAACGAGCAGCACGAAGACGAGGCCAAGCACCAGCTTCCATGCCGCGCCAAGGTGAAGCGTCGTCTGCAGGAAGTCGCTCATATAAAGCCATACGGCGGCGCCAAGCAGCGGCCCGAACAGCGTGCCGGCGCCGCCGATCGCGGTCTGCATGACGAGCTGTCCCGAAGTATCGAAGGTGAACGCGTCGGGCGGCATGAAACCCTGCATCAAGCCGAGCAATCCGCCGGCGAATCCGGCATAGGCCGCGGCCACGACGAAAGCAGTGAGCTTATAGCCATGGATGTTGTGGCCGACCGCGGCGGCGCGCAGCGGGTTGTCGCGAATGGCGCTGAGCACCGCGCCGACCGGCGAACGCATGATGCGCAGTGCGATCGCCATGCCGATGAAATACCAGAACGCCAAAAACGCATACATCGACCAATCGGTATTGAAGTGGAGTGTAGTGAAGCCGAGGGACAATGTCGGCGTCGGCACGCCCGGCAGGCCGTTTTCACCGCCGGTATAGTCCGAGAGCGGATTGAACTCGACGAAATAGAAGACCTCGGCGATCGCCACGGTGATCATGGCGAAATAGATGCCGGTGCGTCGCAGCGCGATCAGCCCGACCAGATAGCCGATGATAGCCGCCACCATCGTGCCGACGATTATCGCAGTCACGACATGCGGAAAGTCGAAAGCCGTCAGCAGATAAGCGGCGACCATGCCGCCGGTACCGAAGAATGCCGCTTGGCCGAACGACAACAGGCCGGTGTAACCAAACAGGATGTCGAAGCCGATCCCGAAGAGGCCCCACACGATGATGCGGTTCATCGTCGTCGGCGCAAAGCCGAAATAGGGCAGGATGAACGGCGCGGCGATCAGTCCGATCGCGGTCAGCGCTTCGAGCGCAAAGTGACTGTATCTGCGCATCAAGCGATCGCGCTCATTCGCGGCCGGCAGTGCCGAGCAGACCGTAGGGACGAAGCACCAGCACCAGTGTCATCGCCACAAAAAGCATGACGTAGGCATAGCCGGGATTGAACATCGACGTAACGCTGATGATCTCGCCGGCGATGAAGCCGCCCAGCACGGCTCCGGGAAACGACCCGACGCCGCCGATAACGATAACAACGAAAGTCTGCACCAGGATCGACTCGCCGACGTCGGGAGCGATCGAAACCACCGGAGCGTTGACGATACCGGCGAAGCCGGCCGCCATGGCGCCGATGCCAAACACCAGCATGAAGATTTTGTAGACGTCGATGCCGAGCGAATCGACCATCACCGAATCTTCGATGCCGGCGCGGACGATCATCCCGATGCGCGTTCGATAAAGCACGAAATAGAGCGCAATCAGCGCCGCTGCGACGATGCCGAGCAGCGCCAGGCGATAGGTTGGATACAACATGAATCCGATCGGCGTGATCCCGACCAAAGCCGCGGGCGCCGGCACCGCTTTCGACAGGCTGCCGAAGAAGAAGCGAACCGTCTCCACGAATACGATGCCGAGCCCGAACGTGACCAGAAGCTGGTCTTCCGGCGGTCGGGAATAGAAGTAACGGATGACCACCCGCTCCATCACCACGCCGACCAGCATGACGAACAAAGAGCCGGCAATAACGGCGACCACAAAGGAGCCGGTGTAGGTGTAGGCGACCCAGCCGGCATAGCCGCCGAGCATGAACATCGCGCCGTGCGCGAGATTAAGGACGCCGAGCGTGCCGTAGATGATGGTCAGGCCGGACGAGATCAGCGCCAGAAGGGCGCCGAGCACCACGCCGTTGAACACCTGCGAAACAAAATTGGCCCAGTTGATCACGTTGTCGTCCGCAGTCTGTCACGGCGCATTTTTGAGGGTCTGCCGCTGGCCCTCAATAACATATCAGCCGGGCCTCAAGCAGCGAAGACGGCGCTTCGCGCCTTTGACCCGGCTGTAACGCGATAAAGACCCTCTCCGCATCGACGATGCGGAGAAGGCTTAGTGTCCGTCAGGAATAGTCGCCGAGATGGCAGCCGAACGCGTCCGGCTTCTGCATCAAGGGTTCTCCCGGAACGACTTCGAGGACCTCCCAGTAGTCCTCAGGATTCTTCATGTCTTTCGGCGCCTTGCCGCGGACGATAACGACCGGACGGACCAATTGATGATCCTCAGGGCGGAAGTGCACGTCGCCGACCATCGACGGGAAGGTCTCGCCCTTCTCATATGTCTTGATGACGTCCGGCGGGTAGAAGGTACCAGCCTCGGAAACCATGCGGGCCCAGATCGCAAACTGCATGTAGGCGTTCTCGGCGCCCCATTCCGGCCGATAGCCGTATTTCTTGTTGAAAGCCTCGACGAACATCTTCGCCAGCGGATACTTGTCCTCGAGCGTCCACCAGAAGTCGGTGGCGGCGAAAACACCTTCGGTGAGTTCCGGACCAACTTCCTTGGCGAGGAAGGGGATCTGGTAGGGAATCACCATCTTCATCTTCGGCGTGAGGCCGAACTGTTTAGCCTGCTGGACCGACAGCACCGCGTCGCGGCCCCAGTTCACGTTGATGATGAACTCGGCGCCGGAATTGGCGATATTGGTGAGGTATTGGCTGAAATCCTGGGTGCCGAGCGGAGAGACCTGGTTGGTCACCATGGTCCAGCCGCCGTGCGTGCTCAGATAATCGTTCACCGACTTGGTCACGGTATGACCGTAGGTGTAGTCCGGCGTCATGAACGCCGCCTTTTTGTCCTTGCCGAAATTTTTCACCAACACCGGGCCGATGGCGTTGGCGGCGGTCTCGCCATAGAAGCACTGGCGGAAGCCGTAGCGGACGCAGTCCTTGCCGGTGGTGTCGTTGGAACCGGAGATCGCCACCAGATAGAGTATCTTCTCCCGCTCGGCGAACTTGTTCAGCGCAACCGCAACCGCCGATGACGTCGAGCCGGTCATTGCGACGATCTTGTTGTCGTTGATGAAGGTCTGCTGCTCCTGCACCGCGTTGTTTGGCTTGGCGCCGGAATCGGCGACCACCAGTTTCACTTCTTTGCCGAGCACGCCCTTGGTGACCTTCGGCGCAATCTTTTTGATCAGCGGGTTGCCCTCGTTGATGTGTTCGACGGCGAGCTGCATACCCTTGAGCTCGTCCTCGCCCTGCACGGCATAGGCGCCGGTCCGCGGCACCGTAGCGCCGATGGTGACGCTCGATCCCGCCGAGCCAGCGGGCCAAGTACCTAACGGCGGGTGGTCTTCGGCGAACGCACTGCGAACAAATTCGAAACGGGCCGGGCTGCCAAACGAAAGTGCACCGAGCCCCGCTCCTGTTGCGACCGCTTGACGCAGCAGGTTGCGTCGCGAAACCGAATTGAAAAAGGCCTTTTCCTTCGAGGTCATAGGAAGCTCCTTACGCGCTGTTTCCCCAAGCGACCACCATGACCGTCTTTAGTAGGGGTGGCTTTAACCGCTCTTATTGATCCAAATTAACGGAATGAACCTCTCCGTCAGGACCGTTTCAGGGCCCCGGCCCACTCATGCCGCCAAAGATATCTGGCGCAACGATCCTTTCCTCACGCGTATTCGAAACTTCGCCGACCTGACGCTCCCGGAGCTGCAGAGCCTGCGCGCCGTGATCGAGACCGAGCTGACGGTCGACAAGCGGCGCGATCTCGTCATGGACGGATATGCGTTCTGCAAACTCGGCTTCGTCAAGGACGGTTTTGCCGCCCGCTACAAGTTGTTGCGCAACGGCAAACGGCAGATCGTCAATTTCGTCCTGCCGGGAGACGTCGTCGGTTTGCCGGGAAGTTTTCTCGACCGTGCCACAAACTCCGTCATCGCCGTCACCGGCATGACGTTGCAGGTCTGCTCGCTCGAAGCCTTCGTGGCGCTTTGCTATCGGCAGCCCAAGTTCGGCCTGGTGTTGAGTTGGCTGGCGGCGCAAGAGGCCGCCAACTGCGTCGAGCGCGTCATCGACATCGGCCGCCGCACTCCGGTCGAACGCCTGGCGCATTTCCTTCTCGAGATCCATTCGCGCCTGACCGCGGTCGGTAAGGGCGAGGAATTTGCCTTCAATCTTCCGTTCACGCAGGAGATGATGAGCGACGCGCTTGGTTTGAGTGTCCCGCATCTCAACCGGATGCTGACGAGACTGCGTGCTGAAGGCATGGTTGCCATCAGCGACCGGCGCGTAGAATTTACCGATTTGCCGGCATTGCAACTGCTGGCGCAGTTCCAGCCGATTCAGCCGTCCCGGATTCCGCTCGCCGCGGAAATCCGGATGGATTGGGCAAAAGCCAACGCCTAACCGCGCAGTTTGCGCAATTCGGTCTTGAGCACCTTGCCGTAATTGTTTTTGGGCAGCGCGTCGAGGAAGACGTAGCCGCGCGGCCGTTTGAAGCGCGCAATGGCGGACAGGCACAGCTGATCCAATTCTTCCGGCGAGACCGGTTGCTCTGGTCGAGCCACGACACAGGCGACGACTTCCTCGCCCCACTCGGCGTGCGGCCGGCCGATGACCGAGACTTCGAGCACGCCGGGATGGCGCAGCAGCACTTCCTCGACCTCGCGCGGATAGATGTTGCTGCCGCCGCTGATGATGAGATCTTTCGAGCGGTCTTTGAGCGTAAGGAAACCTTCCTCATCGAAAGCGCCCATGTCGCCGGTGTGCAGCCAGCCGCCGCGCAAACTTTCCGCGGTCGCTTGCGGGTTTTTCCAGTAACCCTTCATCACCACTTCGCCGCGGACCAGGACCTCGCCGATCTCGCCGATCGGCAACGGACGGTCCTCGCCGTCGGCGACCTGCACTTCGACATTGGCGCGGGGAAGTCCGACCGAGCCCATGATCTCGCGCCAGCGCGGCCGCGCGCGGTCGGCATGCATCGCTCTGGTCAGCGCGGTTATGGTCATGGGCACTTCGCCCTGGCCGTAGATTTGTGCGAATTTCGGACCCAGCAAATCCATCGCGCTCGACAGTGTTTCGAAATGCATCGGCGCGCCACCGTAGATGATGGTGCGCAAGCCGCGATGGTCGGCGGCGGCAAATCCTGGGTGGTTGATCAGACGGCTCACCATGGTCGGCGCGGCAAAAAAGCTGACATTGCCGTAAATCGGCAAGAGCACCCCGATTTCCTCCGGATCGAAGCCGGCGCTTTCCGGCACGATGGTTTTGGCACCCATCGCGACGTAGGGCAGGCCATAACAGCCGGAGCCGTGAGACATCGGCGCTGCATGCAGCACGCAATCGCCGGCGCCGACTGGTTCGATCTCAGCGAAATAGGCGAGCGTCTGCTCCATCAGATTGCGATGCGTCAGCATCGCGCCCTTCGGGCGGCCAGTGGTGCCGCTGGTATAAAACAGAAACGCCAGATCGTCGGGCGCGCGCGGCACCACGTCGATGCCGTCACCTTGATAAAGGCTGCGCCATTCGGCGCTGTCGGTCGCGATGGTGCGGCCGTGGGGCGCGACGTCCTCGGCGCGGTCGGGGCTTGCCAGAACCAGAGACGCTCCGGTGTCGCCGATGATGTAACCGAATTCCTCGCTATGAAGCTTGGCGTTCATCGGCACCACAACCAGTCCGGCGTGCCAGATCGCATACATTGCTTCGAGAAATTCCGGCCGGTTGGTCATGGCAATCGCGACGCGCTGGTCCGGCCCGCACAAGGCGCGCAGACTACCGGCGAGCGCGCGTGAGCGCGCCGCCCATTGCCGATAAGTCGCGCAAGTCGAGCTGCCGAGCGCAATCGCCGGCCGATCAGGCGCCGCGCGGCCCCATTTCTCGACCCAGCCCGCGAGGTTCATCGCGCGCCTCCGCGACGTCCCGGATCAGGGCGCGGCTTTGGCGTCGATGAGCACCGCTGCGAGCAGGCAGGGTTTGCCGCTCCTGTTGACCCACGCATGATTGGTGCCGCGCTGAACGATGCAATCGCCAGCATGCAGTTCGACCTCGCCTTCTTCCATGAGCATATTCATCGAGCCTGATATTACTACCAGATAGTCGATCGAGTCGGTCTTGTGCATGGTCGGATGCTTGGCGGAATCCGAGGCGCTCGGTTTGTTGGTGCTGCCGAGGTGGCCGAAGGCCGCCGCAGGATCGATCTTGCTGCTGGCGCTCTCCGGCGGGATTTCGACGACGCGGAAGATGGTGCCCGATGGTGTCGGGTCGTGACGCATCGGGCGGAGCGAACGGTCCTTGGCGCCGTGGTTGTCGACCGGCATTTCGTCGGTGACCCAGAGTTCGGTGACGCCAAGGCCCGGCCAGCCTTTGATCTCTGTGGCATTGGGCGCGTGATCGTCGATCATCACGATTGCTTTGCCGGCGGCGTTGTGGCCGGTGACGAAGCGGCGGATTTTTTGCAGCATGTTTCTCCTCCCGAATTATTGGTTACGTCAGGCGCGCACGATGCGATTGCGCAGCACGCCGATTTTCTCGACTTCAAGCTCGACCACTTCGCCAGGCTCGACATAACGCCCGGTCTCGAGCCCGGAGCCATTGCCGACGGTTCCCGAACAAAACAATTCGCCGGGACGGATCGTCTCTCCGCGTGAGACGAAGGCGATGCAATCCTCGTACTTCCAGTGCATTTCGCGCGTGTTGCCGCGGCCGCGCTCCTCGCCGTTGACGCGGACGATCATTTCCAGCGCGTAGGGGTCGGGGATTTCATCGACGGTGACGATGCAGGGCCCGACCGGATTTGAATTGTCGAAGTCCTTGCCTTTGCCCGGTCCGAGATTGCTCAGCATCTCCAGGCTTTGTTCATCGCGAGCGGAGAGATCGTTGAAGATGGTGTAACCAAAAATATGCGCTCGGGCCTTCTCTTTGGTGATGTCGTGGCCGGACGTGCCGATCACGCAGGCAAACTCGAGCTCGTAATCGATCGTCTTTGAATAATCGGGCCAGGTCACTTCCTGACCGGTGCCGCAGACGGCGAAGCGGCTCGGTTTGTAGAAGCTCGGCCGCTCGTACCAGATTTTAGGCGGCTTGAAGGCTCCCTGTTTTTCGAGCTCGCGCAGCGCTTTTTCCGGATCCGGCCCCGCGGCAGCCCGCATCCGGTGCATGCTGGTAAAGGCCTGGATCAGATGCTTCTCGAAGCAGAGAAAGTCACGCATCTGCGGCGGGGTCGGTAGCGGCGCCAGCAATTTGACCGACGCGGCGTCGATCGTGCCGCGGCCGGTGCGCTGCGCATCTGCGACGATGTCGCTGGCGCGATCGAGCGCGGCGGGACCACCTTCAATCAGGGCTTGCATGCTCGCGAAGGCGGGGCCTGCGTCAGGTCGTGCTGCCGCGAAATCGACGATTTTACGATCGCCATCGATCAGTGCGCCGACGCGCTCCGCACCTGATGCGGCAAACGTGACCAGTCTCATTATGTCTTCCTCCCAACCTTGTCGCGATCGAATGCGATCTTGTGCTCGTCGTCTTATTACATCCGCACAACGCTGTCAGTTCTGTTGACCTGCCGGCTGTTCGGCGTCTAGCCTTGCGCGCATGACCACTTATTCTCATTCGGCGGTTGCCGTTCGCCAGGATATTGCCGACGCACACAACGTCGCGTGGGGCCGGATTGCGCGGGCGGGCACATGGTTCGACGGCGCAACCCGCGTCGCGATCGCCGCGGAAACGCGTCACGCGCCGCCATGCGCGCTGTGCAAGCGACGGAAGGAAGCGCTGTCGCCGTATGCCATCGCCGGGCAACACGACAGCCTCGGAGTCTTGCCGGAACGCGTGATCGAGCAAATTCATCGCATCGTGAGCGATCCAGGCCGGCTCACGCGGACCTGGTCCGACGAAATCATCGCTTCCGGCACGTCTGATGCCGAGTATGTCGAGATTGTCGGGGTGGTCGCGACCATCGTGTCGATCGATACGTTCTGCCGCGCAATCGGCGTGCCGTTTCATCCAATGCCGGAGCCGGTCGCGGGCGAGCCGCATCGCCGGCGGCCGCGAACCGCGCACCAGCGCGGCGAGGCCTGGGTGCCGATGATTCACCCCAAGGATTTGGAGGGTGATCTCGATACCGAAGAAGAACGCGTGCTGGCCAAATACTGGGGCGGCGTCCTCGCCAACATCAGGCGCGCGCTCTCGCTGGTGCCGGAAGAAGCTTACGCCTGGTTCCAGCTGGTCGAGACCCAGTATCTGCCCGGCAAATGGATGCGCGACTTCGCCAACGAATATCGCGCCATCACCCATGCGCAGATCGAATTGATTGCGGGCCGTGTCTCGGTCCTCAATCAATGTTTTTATTGAACCACCTCGCATGCGGTCTTGCTCCGTGAGAGCAGCAAAACAAAAGGCGGGAATTACGATCTGACGCTGCTGACCGGCGCGCGTGGCGACGGCAACATTCCGCACGGCGCATTGCTGGTTCAATTCGCTGAAGCCGTGCTGGGCAACGACGACGAACGGCTCGCGGCCATCCAATCCGAAATTCGCGCCAGGATGGGCGATGCGGCGCTGGTCGACGCTGCTGCGATCGCAGCTACATTCAACGCCATCGACCGGGTGGCGGACGCAACCGGCATCCCGATTGAAGACAACAAGGCGGAGATGACAGCCGACTTTCGCGCCGCACTCGGCATCAATGCCTTCGCTGAGAAGCGGGGCGAAATCGCCGATCCGCGCGACCGCAAGGCTGGACCTTAATTCCGACGCGAGCCGCCGGCCGTGGCGCCGTCTTTGATGTTCCGATAAACTTCGGTGAAGGCGACATCCTCTGCGAGAGCCGGGAGGACTCAAAATGAAATATTTTGCCTTGTTTGCGTTGACCGCAGCCACTGTGTGCGGCGGTCTGATCGCCGGAACCCAAATAGGATCCCACGCCATGAGCAAAGAGCCCCGGTTTCCGCAGCTGACCATGGATCAGCTCACCGACAAGCAAAAACCACTCGGCGAGCAGATCATGAAGATTTCCAGCGTCGGCCTTGGCGGTCCCTACAATCCGATGCTGCGCAGCCCGGTGTTCGGCCAGCGGATGTTCGATCTTCTGCATTATCTGCGCTGGGAAACCTCGGTGCCGTTAAAGCTCAATGAATTCGCGATCCTGATCATCGGGCGGCAGTGGCGCTCGCAGGTGGAATGGTTCGCGCACGCGCCGCTTGCCATCAAGGCAGGGCTGTCGCCGGACATCGTCGCCGAACTCAAGGCCAACAAACGGCCGTCGAACATGCCGCCGCAGGAAGCGGTGGTGTACGATTTCGTGACCGAACTGACCACCAAACACCAAGTGTCCGACGAGACCTTCAATCGCGCCAAGGAACTCCTCGGCGAACAGCAGGTCGTCGACCTCGCGGCGGTCGCCGGCACTTACATCGCGGTTGCGATGCAGCTCGCCATGGCCGAGCAAAGCGTGCCGCCCGGCAAGGAAGAGCCGTTCAAGCCCGGTGAGCCGTAAATTTTATGAGATAGAAATCGCGATCTTGCCGAAGTGCTGATTGGCCTTCATGGCCGCAAGCGCGTCGGCGATGTCATCCAGCAGATAGGTCTTGTAGATCGGCAACGACAACTTGCCGGCTTCAACTGACGGCCACAGATCGGCGCGGAGCAGGCGATTGATTTCGCCGATTTCGTCGAGCGAACGGGTGCGGAAAGTCACGCCGATATAGTCGATACGTTTGAGCGCATGGACGTCGAAGTTGAATTCGCCCTTGTTGCCGCCAAGACGTCCGACATTGACGATGCGGCCTAGCACCGCCGCGGCCTCCAGATTCTGATTGACGACGCTGCCCGATATCATGTCGACGATGACATCGACGCCTTTGTCGGCAGTCGCCTTCCTGACCTCCTGCGGCCATTTCGGATCGCTTGAATCGAGCGCGAGATCGCAGCCGAATTCCTGGAGCCGCGCGCGGCGTTGCGGGTTGGTCGAGGTGCCGATGACCAGCGATGCGCCCATCAACTTGCCGATCTGCATGCCCATGAGACCGACGCCCGAGCTTGCGCCCTGCATCAAGAGCGTTTCGCCGCGCTCGAACCGTCCGGCGGTGACGATGGCGTTGTGCATGGTTTGGAGCGCGACCGGCAGGCACGCGGCCTGCTCGTAGGTCATGTTGTTGGCCGGGATGCGATGCACGCGCCGCGCATCGGTAACGACGTACTCCGCGAAACCGCCGGCGGCTGAAGCCAGCACGCGGTCGCCGGGTTTTACGCCGGTCACCGCGCTGCCGACGGCTTCTACTTCGCCGGCACATTCCAGTCCGAGCCGTGCGGCGCCACCGCGCGAAGCTGCCAGGAGATCGGCGCGGTTGAGGCTCGATGCCCGCGCCCGGATCACGACTTCATTCGGGCCGGGCTCAGGCTTCGGCAAGTCCCGGATTTCAGCTCCGTTGTCGCCGGCAATCGCTACTTTCACTGTATTCCTCCATTTGTTCGCGTCGCGCCGTCAGGCCGATCCCCACACCTCGCGCGCTGTGTCGACCACAAGCCTGAGCTTCTCTGTCTCGCGTTCGACCGTCATGGCCTGACCGCCGATGCCGCTGGAGAAACCGCATTGCGGCGACAACGCAAGCTGCTCAAGCGGCGCGTAGCCGGCCGCCTCGTCGATCCGCCGCTTGATCTCGTCCTTGGTTTCGAGCGTCGCACTTTTGGTGGTGACGAGTCCAAGCACCGCAGTCTTGCCTTTCGGCAGGAAGCGCAGCGGCGCAAAGGTGCCGGCCCGCGGTGAGTCGTATTCAAGAAAATAGCCGTCGACATCGATTTCGTTGAACAGAAGCTCGGCGATCGGATCGTAGCCGCCTTCGGCCACCCAGGCGCCCGCGAAGTTGCCACGGCACAGATGCATACAGACCACCATGTCGGCGGGCCGCCCGGCGATGGTTTCGTTGAGGAGCCGGGCATAAGTTTTTGGCAGCGTATCCGGATCCTCGCCGATGTTGCGCACCTGCGCGCGCAGTTCGGGGTCGCACAAATAGGCGAGATTGACCTCGTCGATCTGCAAGTAGCGGCAGCCCGCCGCGGCAAGGTCGTGGATTTCCTCGCGATAGACGCGGGCGAGATCGGCGTAGAATTCCTCCAGGCGCGGATAGGCTTTGGCGTCGACCGCCTCACGGCCGCCGCGGAAATGCATCGTGGTCGGCGACGGAATGGTAATCTTCGGCGTGGCGCGAGCGACCGATTTGAGAAACTTGAAATCGTCGACAAAAATGCCGGCCGGCCGGGCAAGCTTCCCGGTTACCTGCAGCGACGGCGGCGAGTGATCGCGCGAACCCGCCGCCGAGTGAAAGCGCACCGTGAGCTTGGCCGCGACCTGCTGCACGTTCTGGAACTTCAGCAGAAAGTCGCGCTGCCAGAACGTGCGGTTGTATTCGCCGTCGGTCACGAGCTTAAAGCCCGATGTCCTCCTGCAGCCGCACCACGTCTTTGATCGCCTCGTGCTGGATGCGCTCGAGCTCGACCGGCGCGATCTCGCCCTTCTCGGCGGCTTCGCGGGCTTTGATGAGCGGATCGGGCCGGATCAGGCTGCCGACGTGGTCGGCGCGAAACGGCGGCTTGGAGCGCGCAAGCATGGGTCATTTGCCTTTTTGTGCGGTTTAAACGGTCATGCCATCGGTGTAAAAGGATGACAAATAGCGAAATTGCACATGAGGTTTGCCATGATCGCAGACAGTGTTCCGCAGGCTCTCGGTTACGTCGGCGTGCGTGCCAAGGATCTGGGCGATTGGGCGAGCTACGGCTCCGGTCTGCTCGGGCTGCAACGCATCGACAAGTCGCGCTCGACGCTGGCGTTCCGGATGGACGACCGCAAGCAGCGCATCATTGTCGATGCCGATGGCGGCGATGGCATCGGCTTTTTTGGTTGGGAAATGCCCGACGCCGCGGCGCTTGACGGTCTTGCTGCGCGCCTTGAAACCGCAGGGATCAAAGTCGCGCACGGTGCGCGCGCGCTCGCTGACGAGCGGCACGTGAAAGACCTGGTCGTGCTCAACGACCCGCAAGGCAATCGGCTCGAGTTTTTTCACGGCGCTGAAACGACGTCCGAGCCGTTCAAGCCAGGCCGTTCGATCTCAGGCTTCCGCACCGGCCCGTTGGGGATCGGGCATGCGGTGCTTAACGTCGACACCGCAGACACGATCGAGCGGATGACCGCGTTCTATCGCGACATGCTCGGCTTCCGGCTGACCGATTATTATTCGCACCCATTCATCGCCCGCTTCATGCATCTCAACCCGCGCCATCACAGCATCGCCTTCGTCCAGTCCGGCAAGAACGCCGTGCATCATCTGATGATGGAGCTGTTCAGCTTCGACGATGTCGGCCAGGGCTACGATCTCGCGTTGAACGACGAGCGCGTCGCGGTGACGCTCGGCCGGCACACCAGCGATTTTCTCACGTCGTTTTACAGCTTCACGCCATCGGCCTTCATGGTCGAGTACGGCTGGGGCGGGCGGTTGATCGACGTCGACACCTGGCAGCCCCATGAGCGCAAGGAGGGGCCGAGCATGTGGGGCCATGACCGCAAATGGCTCTCGGCCGAGGATCAGGCGAAGGCGCGGGAGCTGCGGCTCACCAACGCCGCGAACGGCTTTCGCCGGCCGGTGCAAGTGATGGAAGGCAATTACGAGATGATGCCGGGCGTCTGTCCATGGTGGGACAGCGTCAAGGCGCGAACCGCCGCGCAATAAATCTCAAATGGGGAAGGATCGTCTGGCCGCGTTCAGCGATGGCGTCATCGCCATCCTGATCACCATTATGGTGCTGGAGCTGAAGGTCCCGAACGGCGCCGATTGGGCGGCGCTACAGGGACTGGCGCCGAGTCTGCTCAGCTACCTCATGAGCTTCGTTTATCTGGCGATCTACTGGAACAATCATCACCACTTGCTGCATACCGTCGTCCATGTCGACGGACTCATTCTGTGGGCCAATTCCAATCTGCTGTTCTGGCTGTCATTGATCCCGGCGGCGACGGCCTGGATGGGTCAAAATCTTTCGGCGCCGTTGCCAACCGCGATCTACGGCGTGGTGTTGTTGCTGCCGGCAATCGCCTACTACCTGCTGCAACGCGCGATCATTCACAAACAGGGATCGCATTCCGTGCTGGCCAGGGCGCTGGGCAGCGACCTCAAGGGCAAAATCTCGCCGATACTTTATCTCAGCGGAATCGCTATGGCGTTTGTCAGTCCCTGGGTATCGATCGTGCTCTACGCGTCGGTCGCGGTCATGTGGCTGGTGCCTGACCGGCGTATCGCCAACGTTGTCCATCGCGAGTAGGCGGCGACTTTTGCGCAGATGCCGGACGGGCATTGACCACCCGTCCCGACAGACGGTCAGCGCACCAGGACGTTGGTGAACTGCCAGGGGTCGTCCTGATCGGTGCTCTCCGGGAATAGTCCGTTGCGGCCGTGGAGCGGCGTCCAGTCGGTGTAACGGCCGACCACCGGTCCGAGATAAGGCCGCTGAATTTCCAGGCAGCGGCGGAAATCCATCTCATCGGCCTCGACGATGCCGCGATCGGGATTTTCCAGCATCCAGACAATGCCGGCGAGCACCGCCGAGGTGACCTGCAATCCGGTCGCGTTCTGGTACGGCGCGAGCTGCCGCGTCTCCTCGACTGAGAGCTGCGAGCCGTACCAATAGGCATTTTTCGCGTGGCCGTAGAGCAACACGCCCAGTTCGTCGATACCGTCGACGATTTCGTGCTCGTCGAGGATCTTCCACTCCGGCTGCTGCTGCCAGGCCGCGCCCGCCATCTCATGCAGCGATAGCACCGCGTCGTCGCACGGGTGATAGGCGTAGTGGCAGGTCGGCCGATAGACGACGTTGCCGTCCTCGCGCAGCGTGAAATAGTCCGCGATCGAGATCGATTCATTGTGCGTGATCATAAACGCGTGCTGCGCCTGCGCGGTCGGCGTCCAGGACCGCACGCGCGTGCCGGCGCCCGGCTGGGTCAGATAGATCGCGGCATCGCAGCCGAAATCGTGCCGGCGCGCGTTCGCCGGCATCAGCTTCTCATGCGTGCCCCAGCCAAGCTCCGCCGGCTGCAGGCCTTCGGAGCAAAAACCCTCGACCGACCAGGTGTTGACGAACATGCCGCGCGGCTTCGGGTCGCGCGCGCGCTGGGTATCGCGCTCGGCGATGTGGATGCCCTTGACGCCGACGCGTTGCATCAGTCGCGCCCAGTCATCGCGGGTCTTGGGCTCGTCGACCTTCAGGCCGCTTTCGGCGGCGATGTTGAGCAGCGCCTGCTTGACGAACCACGAGACCATTCCGGGATTTGCGCCGCAGCAGTTCACTGCGGTGACGCCGCCGGGCCGGCGCCGGCGCAGATCCAGAAGACCTTCGCGCAACGCGTAGTTCGAGCGCTGCGAGATCGAAAGCGAGCGGTCGGTGTAAAGCCCGGGCCAGGGCTCGACCACGGTGTCGATGTAGAACGCGTCGATGTCCTTGGCGAACGCGATCAGATCGACCGAGGAGGTATCGACCGAGAGGTTGACGATCATGCCGCGGCCCGGTCCCGCAGTAAGAAGCGGGGTGAGCAGGTCGCGATAATTCTCTTTGGTGATCGCGGCGCGCTCGAAACGGAGCTGCCGGTCGTCGAGCAGGCGACGGTCGTCGTCTTCCGGCGCGATCACGACGAATTTCTTGCGGTCAAAGCCAATATGCCGCTCCAGCAGCGGCAGCGTTCCACGGCCGATTGAGCCGAAGCCGATCATGACGATCGGACCGTCGAAGGTTACGTGGAGCGGCCAGGCGGTGTCGGTCTTGGTCATGGCGTTCATATTCATTGTTCCTCTTACAATTGGAAGACACTAAGCGGCGCGTTGCGCGCGGGAGCCTTCCCGCGCGAGGCCGGCGATCAGCGCATCGAAACTCGGCTTCGGCGTCGCGCGGCCAGTGGCCGCGATCAGCCCGCGGGCGCCGTCGAGCGCGCCTGGCGCGAGCTCGCAGCCAAGCAGCCGATGCCGTTCGCACGGTCCCGGCAGCCACAGTGCGCCCATCTTCTCGGCCGAGAAGCCGAAGCGCCCATAATAAGGTGCGTCGCCGACCAGGATGACCCCGCGATGCCCGCGCCGGCGGGCTGCCGCCATGGCGCGCTGCATCAACGCAGCGCCGACGCCGCGACCACGCTCCGCCTCATCGACCGCGAGCGGGCCGAGCAGCAGCGCCGGCCGTCCCGGACCGGCGCAGACGTGCCAAAGCCGCACCGTGCCGACGACCTGTTCGTCCTGCTCGGCGATAAGCGAAAGTCCCGCGGCAGGGCTGCGGCCTTCGCGCAACCGCTCGGCGGTCTTTGCAAAGCGCGCCGCGCCCCAGACGCGGTCGAGCAAATCCTCGCGCGCGGCGATGTCGCCATGCGTTTCGTTGCGGATCGTCACCATGGCCGAATTCCTTCCTGCCCTTGAACGGGGCGTGATCAGTCCATGCGTTGAGGAAGGGGAGCCCCTCCCCTTGCCCTCCCCCGCGTGCAGGGGAGGGTGGGGTGGGGGACTCCCGGCGAGTTAGATGTGAAACGTCTTCAGCGGCGCGAAGCCGTTGAAGGCGACGGCCGAGTAGGTCGCCGTATAGGCGCCGGTGCCTTCGATCAGCAGCTTGTCGCCGATCTCTAGGCTTACCGGCAGCGGGTACGGCACTTTCTCGTACATCACGTCCGCCGAGTCGCAGGTCGGTCCTGCAAGCACGCAAGGACCGAGTTCGCCATCGCGTGGCGTGCGGATCGGGTACCGGATCGACTCGTCCATGGTTTCGGCGAGACCGCCGAACTTGCCGATGTCGAGGTAGACCCAACGCACGTCGTCGTTCTCGCTCTTCTTCGAGACGAGCACGACCTCGGTTTCGATCACGCCGGCATTGCCGACCATGCCGCGGCCCGGTTCGACGATGGTCTCCGGGATACGGTTGCCGAAATGCCGCCGCAGCGCGCGGAAGATCGCCGCGCCGTAGGCTTTCACCGTCGGCACGTTCTTGAGGTACTTGGTCGGAAAGCCGCCGCCCAAATTGACCATCGACAAATTCATGCCGCGGTCGCCGCAGTCGCGGAACACAGCCGCCGCCGAAGCCAGCGCCCGGTCCCAGGCATGCGGGTTACGCTGCTGGGAGCCGACGTGGAACGAGATGCCATAAGCTTCCAGTCCCAGTTTGTGCGCGTGTTCGAGCACGTCGGCCGCCATCGCCGGCTCGCAGCCGAATTTGCGCGACAGCGGCCACTCCGCCCCGACGCAGTCGGAGAGGATGCGGCAGAACACGCGGCTGCCCGGCGCGGCGCGCGCGACCTTCTCCACTTCGGCCTGGCAATCGACCGCGAAGAGCCGCACGCCGAGCGCATAGGCTCGCGCAACGTCGCGCTCCTTCTTGATCGTGTTGCCATAGGAGATGCGGTCGGCGGAGGCGCCGGCGGCGAGCACCATCTCGATCTCGGGGACCGAGGCGGTGTCGAAGCAGGAGCCGAGGCCGGCAAGCAGCGACAACACCTCGGGCGCCGGGTTTGCCTTCACGGCGTAGAACACGCGCGTGTCTGGCAGCGCCTTGGCAAAGCCGAGGTAGTTCTCGCGGACGACGTCGAGATCGACGACGAGGCAGGGGCCGTCGTCGTTACGGTTGCGCAAGAAATCGCGGATGCGCGTGGTCATTGGCGCTCTCCTCACAAGGTTCAATGAGCCTTGCGGCTCGGATTGAAGTTCAGGCGGAGCAGCGAGATCCGCCCGGCGTCAGCGGGTGAAAGTCGGCGCGCATGCCGTGCGGTGGAGACACGGACAAGTGCGACGGGCTCTGCACCCGAGATGCTGCCTTGGCTTGGAGTGGAAAGACCCGCTCCGCACGGCCGGCAAAGATGGACAAGCCTCTATTGGTGTCGACCTTTGGAGGGCCGACGAGACCAGAGAAGCCCGCTCCGTCGTTGCTTTAAGCCGCGTCCCCCGTTGAGCGCGGGGTGCGCCGGTTTCGCCTCCGGCTGCCGGTTAAGTGGTTCGGAGCGCAGGCAGCCGAGAAGAAAGTCTCGGCGTTTGCTCCGGGCGGCTGTCCGGCCTCTTGTCCGGATGCCCACCAACCGGCACGCGGCCACAGGCACGTGCGAAATTGGGCGAGGGCGACATAAGCGCGTTGGCTGAGCGACGCAAGAGTTTTTTGCGTGCGCGGCGTTTTTTTTCGCGCGCGCGATCAGAAATGGTTAGGCGAGTGTTGTGTCGCCGCGCCGCGCGATCAGTTTGACGGCGCGTGCGCGTCGCCGCGCGAGCGTCGCGCCACCAGAATGGCGGCGGCTGCGCCGAGTGCGCCGAGAGCAAAGACCGAAGGATAGCCGAAGGCGCCGGCCATCAGTCCGGTTGTTGGTCCGGCGAGACCGAAGCCGACATCGAAGCACGCGACGTAGGCGCCGAGCGCGGCGCCGCGGCTCGCCGGCGGCACGCGCTTGACCACTTCGATGCCCAGCGACGGAAACACCAGCGCGTTGCCGATGCCGGTGAAGACTGTCCCGGCAAACGCTACGGCAGGATGCGGCGCAAGCCACAGCATGAGCTGGCCAAGGCATTCGACGACAAGCGACCACGTCGCAACGCGCGTTCCGCCGAAGCGGTCGGGCCAGCCGCCGAAGCAAAGTCGGGTCAACACATAGGCCACGCCGTAGCCAGTCAGCGCGAATCCGGCGCCGGGCCAGCCCTTGTCCTGAAAGTCGAGCGCGGCGAAGGCGCCGATCGCGCCGAACGCCAGCGTTGCCAGCGCGAGACCGGCGCCGAACGGCGCGATCCGGCCGATCACCTGGGTAAACGGCAAGCGCTCTCCGCCGAGCGGCGCGACTGCCGGAATGAAACTAGTGATGGCAGTCGCGAAGAGCGAAATCGCGATCATGCCGAGCGAAACCGCCGCGAAGCCGCCGGCTGCGCTCTGCGGTTTCATCAGTTCGACGCCGATCGGGGCGCCGACTGCGATGGCGGTGTAGAGGCCGATGCCGACCCACACCATGACCTTTCCGGTATTCTTCGGGCCGACGGCGCCGATCCCCCATGCGAGCGCGCCGGTCATCACCAGGCTCTCGGCAAGCCCGGATATCACCCGCGCGGCAAGGAGCAGCGCCAGCGACGCCGCGGGGCCGAGCGATGCAGGCGCGGAAGCCAGATAGATCGCGCTGGCCAGGATCGAGACGCCGCTGCCGAGCATGACGCCGAACTTCGCGCCGCGGCGATCGCACAACACCCCGGCGAACTGGCGCGTCAGTAGCGTGACGAGAGCTTGCAGACCGATGGTGATGCCGACGGTGAGATTGCCGAAGCCGAGAACGTCATGAACCTGGAGTGGTAGCGCCGCGAGCGGCATGCCGACCGTCAAATAGACCAGGAAAATAATGAGCGTGAACGGCGCGATCCGCAGCAGAACGCGGCGCTCGGGCGGGGCAGGGGTGGCGGATGCGTCCATAAGACCC